>CAWCQS010000026.1:0-20092 GCA_963797715.1 uncultured Acidobacteriota bacterium | reverse complement strand
AGCGCCCGCGAAAACCCGGGAGAGATGTTCGTATTGCTGTCGGCGTTGATGTAGTAGGTCTTGTCGAGCAGATTCTCGACATTGAGCTGCAGGCGCAGCTGTCGAGTGAGCGTGACAAACGCCGCCGCGTCCACGCGCGTATAGCCCGGCACGACGACCGTGTTGTCGATGCCAGCGAACATGTCCGTGCGATAGAGGACGCCCAGCGCAGCACCTACGCGCGGATGGACCTGGTAGTTGTTCCACAGCGACAGCGTGTGATGAGGCACCTGCGCGACCTGCGCGCCCGCGGCCGCCGCCACGGTCGCAGTCCTGACGTAGGCATCCTGGTAGGCGTAGCCGCCGGCGACGTTCCACCGGGGCACAATCTGCCCGTTCACGCCGAATTCGAAGCCGTTGGTGCGCTGGCTGCCCGTCTGGATGATCCGCGTGGGGTCGTTCGGATCCGTCGAGCGCGTGTTGGTCCGGTCCAGACGATACAGCGCGGTCGTCACCGACAAGCCCGGCGCCGTGTCCCACTTCACGCCGACCTCGTAGTTGCGAAACTGCTCCGGCTTGAGCTGCTCGGTGATCACCGTGAGCGACGAGAACTGATCGCCAGAGCCTGGAAGATACGAAACGCTGTAGCTGCCGTACACCGACACCGGCGCGATCGGTTTGTAGACGATGCCGGCGCGCGGCGAGACGAGATTGTCAGGACGGTCCAGCGTGTCGCTGGTCCGGTTGTTGTGGTAGGTGAGGTCGAAGCGATCGAAGCGCAGGCCGGCCACGACCTGGATCTCGCGAGAGAGCTCGACCTGATCCTGCGCGTACACGGCCGCCACCGTCGAGGTCACGTGGTTGTCCGCGTCGGTGGCGTTCTGGCGGTACGTCACCGGCGTCGCGATCGTCGGGTCGTCATACGGCACGAGGAGCGAAGTCGTCGCGTTGTTGAAGAAACCTGTGTTGCGGAAGTTGTTCGTCGCCTGGTGGCCGAACTCCGCTCCGCCGACGAGCGTGTGCCGGATGCGGCCCGTGGAGGCATGGAAGATGGCGTCGGTCTGATTGAAGACGTTCGTGCGGCCGGTGGCATTGTTGTAGGTCGTCAGCGCGACCTGGGTCTTGGTCGCATCGACGGCGCCGGGCACGAAGTTCTGATAGAACCGATCGTAGTTGGCGACGAGCGTCCGGTTGCGCAGCGTCAGCGCGCCAAACTTGTGCTCGATCGCCGCGTTTGCCATGTTGACGTCGGCCTGCACATCGCTCAGAGCGGGGTTTCCATAAAAGGTGGCGATGTCCACGTCGGCCGGCCGGCCCTGAAACGAGGTGATGCCACGATCGGCCGTGCGTTCGTCGTGCAGATACTCGTAGCGGAGCGTGATCCTGGTGCGGTCGCTCGGCGCGACCGTGACGGTCGGCGTCACACCGTAGCGCTTCAGGCCGACGAAGTCGCGAAAGCTCTCGGAGTCCTCGAACATGCCGTCGACGCGCGCGGCGATCTTGTCGTTGATCGGCGCGTTGAAGGCGGCGGTCACCCGCTTGTTCTCGTACATGCCGCCCTGGAGCGACACTTCGTGCGAGGGCTGGAATCCGGCTTCCCGGCTGACGCGATTGACCACGCCGCCGGCGCCGCCGCGTCCGAAGATGAGCGCGTTCGGTCCCTTCAGCGTCTCGACACGCTGCAGGTTGTACAAATCCCGGTAGGTACTGGACGTCGTCGCGCACGCCATCGACGAAGAAATCCGCTGACGAGCTGTTGCCCCGGATGATCACCTGATCGCGGTTGTTCTCGCCCTGATGGACCATCACGCCGGGAACGTAGCGCATGACGTCGCCCATGCTCATCATCATCTGGTCCTTGATGAGTTCGTCGGTCACGACGGTCACCGACTGCGGCACGTCACGGAGCGGGGTTGGCGTCTTGGTCGCACTCTCCGTCGACGGAACGACGTAGCCGGATGGCGCCGTTACGGTCACGGCCTCGCGTACGCCTTCGAGCTGCAGCACGAACTCCCGCGGGGTCGTCGCCGTCATCGCCGTCGTCACAACGAGCTGCTCGGTCAGGTCGCGGAACCCGCTGGCGGTGACGGTGATGACGTAGCGGCCGGGCGGCAGCGTCAGCGTGAACGCGCCGGCCACGTCGGTGACGGCGGAGATCGGACCTGGCCTGCCCTCGGCAACGGCCGTCACCTGTGCGCCTGGAATGGGGGCACGCGTGCGGTCCACAGCGACGCCGTTTACGGTGACCGCTGTCGCCGCTGGCGCCTGGATGGGCATCGCGGCGGCGGGGAGAACGGACAGGGCGGAGCAACAGGAAATGACCAGGGCGGACAAAAGCACGAACGAGCGCATCAAGAACTCCAATTTCTTGCGCCCGTCGGCTTCGCTCTCTAGAATGAGGCGTCGGACGAGTCAGGCGCGCACGCGAATGACACGGTCTCTCCGGACCATCGTTCGATTGGCCTGCCGGTGTTCCAGCACCGGCAGGTCACTTCGAGACCACCAAAGTGAGACAAGTCTCAGTTTGATGGGTTCGAGGATATATCCGACCGAATTGGTCGGTCAAGCACAAAAGAACCTCGTCTGGCGGGAACATCCGCACCCCGCGAACAAGCACAATTCAGAACGTCAGGCTCGCCGAGAGTTGGATGCGTCTGGCCGGCTGCGCGGAGATGGACTCGCCGAAAAACGGCGAGCTGAGGTTTCCCACGGGGTTGTTCAGGTTGGCCCGGTTGGTCACGTTGAATGCGGCGATGCCGAGCTCGACGCCCGGACGCTCCTCTCGATCCGGTGGACCGAAATGAAACTCGTGGCTCCAGCGAAGGTCGAGCGTGGCCGACCCCGGACCCTGCAGCGTGTTGCGGTCGACGCCTGGCGGTCGCGCGTTGGTTTGGCCGTTGTTGTAGTTGTCGCGCCCGGTCCGAAGCGAGTACCGGCGTACCGGATCCGGCAGAGACGGCCGCGCCGAACTTCAGCCACGGTCCGCCATCAATCTGGGCCAGCAGCTCGAGCCGGTGCCGCTGATCGAAGTCGGCCCGGGCATATTCGCCTGACAGATCGTAGTTGTTGGCCGGCAGCCAATTGATGCCGTTCGTGTCATTGAAGGCGTGGCCGAACGTGTATTGCGCCGTGGTCTGCACGCGTCGCACGACCCGGCCACGCAGAGACACCTGCAGAGAATTCGTGACCTGCCGGCCGGCGGACTCGATCTGTCGGACCGTGCTGAAATCCGGATCGGGCCGCTCACCGTACAACGGCGGCGGCGGCGCGTTGACATCACGCGAGCGGAACATGTCGACGCCCCGCCCCCCGATATAGGTGACCGCCAGCGTCGTGCCCTTCCGCAGCTGCCGTTCTACGCCAACGCTGTATTGAACCGTGTAGGGAATGTTGATCCCCGGCTCGAGCTCCACGATCGCTCGCGGCGGCACTCCACCTGCGCCGGCGCCCACGGGGTCCGGATAGCCTGGGTCCGTGATCAGATACCGATAGAGGCGCTCCTCGCGCGATCGCAGAACGTCGCGGATCGCAGCATCGCCGGCACGATCGTAAAACCAGCCAACGCCCGAGCGGATTACCGTCTTCGACCCGGGCGCGTAGGCGATCGACAGGCGCGGCGCGAAATTGTTGTTGTCGGTAAAGATGTTCTGCCAGTCGTAGCGCAGGCCGGCGCCGAGCGTCACGTTGCGCGACAGCACGATCTGGTCTTGCACGAAAGCGGCAAAGACGCGCTGCAGGAACACCATCTCGCCATCACCGCGCTGCTGCACGAAGGACAGCGGACGGCCGAGGTCGTAGGTGTTGAGCGACGAAAACGTGAACGTGCCTTCGCGGTTCGTCCGATCGTCGAACCCTCGACGGCTCAGATCCGGGATGGCGAAGCCGGCCTTGAGGAGGTGCTTGCCGAGGAGATAGGAGACGTTCTCCGTCAGCTGGATGTGGTATTCGGTCGTGCGCTGATCCGCCTGGGCGCCGCCGCCGGTGAACGAATCGGGGACGACGATCGCAACAGCCGGTGTCAGACTCGCGATCGTTCCTACTTCCCGCCCAGCGAGGATTCTGAACTCGCTCAGCATCTTCTTCGACGCGATCCAGCGGTGCCCGACGACAATTTGCTCCTCGTCGGCGTGTTCGTCGCGTCCAGCTTCAGGCAGGGTCGTGCCGCCGACGCCCTGGTTGCCCTGGCTTTGCACCTCGCCGGTAAATCGGACCGTGTAGGTCTGCGACGCTCCGGCCTGGTGATTCCAGCTCGCAGACATTTCGGTGCCGCGGGTCGGCCGTGGCACGACGGCCTCGACGAGGCCAGAAGGCGTCGCCGCATGGACAATCGACTGCAGGTCTTCGTCCCGCTGTTCGAGCGTGAAGAGAAAGGAGGTGTGCTTGCCATCCATGATGGGACCGCCGAGCACGCCCTCGTAAATGCGTCGCTGCTCCGGCGGCTTGGTCGGCGCGAACGCGTCGCGCGCGTTGAGCGCCGCATCCCGGAAGGTGAAGTCGAACGATCCGTGATACGCGTCGCTGCCGGCTTTGGTGATCACCTCGATCCGGCCGCGGCCCGGCCGTTGAAACTCCGCGCCATACGGGTCCTGATTGATCTTGACCTCGACGATGGCTGAGGGGGACACGCCCACCTTGCGCGCCTCCATCCCGTCGACGACGAGCGTCGGCCCGCCGGCGCCAATCGAGCCGGCATCGAGAAACCGCGACAACGTGCCGACGATGTCGCGATCGAACACCGGGATGTCGCGCAACGACTGCGCGTCCATTACGATCGCATTCTTGTTGTCATCGGCGCCCGTCGTCACGACGGACGTATCGCGCTCGACCGTCACTTCCTGCGTGACGCGGGCCACTTGCAGCACCAGCTTTGCTACCACAGTCCGTCGTCCGCTCGCGACCGTGATGGAGCGAACGATCGGGTCGAATCCGGGAAATTCCGTACGCACCTGATACGAGCCGGGGAGCACCTTTTCGAACGCGAACGCGCCCGAGCCGTCGGTGACGATCTCGTATGCAGTCTGGCCCGCCTGATCGACGAGTGTGACGGTGGCGCCGGCAACAACCGCCCCGGAGGCGTCCTCTACCGAGCCACGCACGGAGCTCGGCTGCTGTGGCTGTTGCGCTTCGAGGCCGCCGCGCGCCGCAAGCAGCGCCACGACCAACATCGCGATCGAACGGTTCATCGCGAGGAACTTTACGAGAACGGTGATGAACGTCGGATTACGGTCACAGGCGGAGGCCGGGAGCGCGCAGGCACGCGCGCTGAGCCGTTGCTACAGGAGCGAACACGCCTCGTTGAACGGCAGGCGCGGAAGCCGCGGTTGCAGCGCCCCGGGCTCGCCGTAGCCGAGGTTGCAGAGGAAATTCGCCTTCACGTGCCCCTCAGGGAAGAACTCCTGTTCGCACCCGAAGCAGGGCTTGCCGGCGGCAAAGAACTCTTCATCGACTTTCGCCTGATCGAAGCCGGACATCGGCCCGCAGTCGAGGCCGAGCGCGCGCGCCGCCATGATCAAGTAAGCGCCCTGGAGACTGGAATTACGCCGCGCCGTCACCTCGACAAGCTCGGGATTCTCGTGAAACAGCTTGGCGATGGCGGGATTGTGAGGAGCGAGCTTCGGGAGTTGCTCGTAGAACCGTAAGTCGTACCCGACGATCACCGTGACCGGAGCGGTCATGGTTTTTTCGACGTTACGCGGCGTCAGCGCCGGACGAAGCCGCTCCTTCGCTTCCGTCGACCGGAGAAACACGAACCTCGCCGGGGAACCGTTCGCGCTGGTCGGGCCCCACTTCACCAGCTCGTAGAGATCGCGCAGCAACTGATCGGGCACCGGCCGCGCCTGCCATTTCGCGTACGTGCGCGCCTGACGAAACAGAGTGTCGAGCGCCGTGTCATCGACTCGTTCGCCCATGCTGCCTCCTCGGTAGAAACCGCGTACATCGATCAAGAAGGCTGCGAGGAGACCACGCCCCTGACGGCCCATGCGCGCGCCTGCAGCGCGAATGGCCCGTCTTCCCGCGTGGCGAGCAGCCGGCGGCGGAGCCTGTCCTCCAGCGCCCCGCGCCGTGGATCGGGCAGTGACGCCGCATAGGAACCCGCCGGTCCCTGCGCGCCGAGAAACGGGCGCCAGTAATCGTCGAACGACGAGAAGGGCAACTCGATGTCAATCGGCTGCTCCTCGACGCGTTCGAGCCCATTGGCACGCCACAGTGCCGTCAGATCACCACGCCTGCACAACGGCATGTGTCGTTCATCGCGTGCGGCGATGGTCGAATCGAGCGCGACGGCTTCGTCCCAGAACACTCGAAGCATCTGCATGCCTTCGCCGTAATCCCATACCGCCGCCGCCACCACGCCGCCTGGCCGCGTCACCCTGATCAACTCGCGCAGCGCTCGAGTCGCATCCGGGACGAAGTTCATCGCGAAAAGTGAAAGGGCCCTGTCGAAACTCGCAGCCGCCATCTCGAGCGCGAGCGCACTGCCGACGACGAACCGCACCCGATCGGTCGAGGTTCGGCCCTGCGCGTGGAGTACATAGGCGGGTGATGGGTCTACACCCGTCACCCGCACGGAAGGAATGGCCTCCGCGAGCGTGAATGCGAGTGCGCCAGTTCCCGCTCCGAGGTCGAGCACCTCATCCCCCTGACGGACCAACGCGAACTCTGCGAATCGAGAGGCGAGCCGGCGGCTCCATCGTCCCATGAAACGCTCGTAGGCCTCGCTCTCGGCGAAGATGTCCTGCTGCGGCATACGGTTGTGTTGTATCAGAGTACGCGTGACACCGCACGCGCGCGAGTCACCGACCTCAGCCTCCGAACTACCGCGCGCGGCAGTTCGTCCAGGTCTGTCTCGACTAAAGTATGCCGATGAGCGTCATCGAGTGGCTGCTCGACTCGGATCCGTCGATACGGTGGCAGGTCATGCGCGACCTGATCGGCGAGTCGGACGCGACCGTTGCGCGTGAGCGATCGCGTGTGGCCGCGGAGGGTTGGGGGGCTCGCCTGCTGGACCTTCAAGGATCGGATGGCCATTGGGGCGGCGCGGCGTTCGTGCCTCATGCCTGGATCTCCACCAAGGACACGCTCCAGCTGTTACGAGATCTCGGTGTCGACCCGACGAGCGATCGCATGCGAACTGCCATCGGCCTGGTACGCGACCGCTGCACATGGGGCGAGGAGTGGGGCAACTCGCCGTTCTTCGAAGGCGAGGTCGAACCCTGTATCAACGGACGGGTGCTGGCGATCGGTGCGTATTTCGGCGAGCCACGCGATCGTCTCGTCGACCGACTGCTTCACGAGCAGTTGAGCGACGGAGGCTGGAACTGCGACGCCCCGCCCAGCCAGCGGTCGTCATTCCATACGACGATCTGCGTGCTCGAAGGATTGCTGGAGTACGACAGGGCGAAGGGTCCGGTACCTGACGTCACCAGCGCTCGCCTTCGCGGACAGGAATATCTTCTCGAGCGCCGCCTGTTCAGATCGCGATCGACTGGACAGGTTATCGACTTCGATCGAAAACTCCGGAGACCCGCCGCGTGGACCGAGATCTCGTTCCCCACCCGCTGGCACTACGACATCCTGTGGGGACTGGACTACCTGCGGCGGGCTGGCGTCGCGCCCGACGAACGGATGGCCGAGGCAATCGATCTGGTGCGGATGAAGCGCGACGATCACGGGTGTTGGCCGCTCGAGAACCCGCATCCGGGTCCGGTGCACTTCGAGATGGAAGGTCGCGCCGGCGAGCCGAGCCGCTGGAACACCCTTCGCGCGCTCCGCGTGCTGCGCTGGGCGGGTGCGGGTTGAAGCCGTGAGTTGCCGCATGGTGAACCTTTAGGGCGCGTATTGACGCGGCCGCACCCGCAGTGCGTGCGTCAGAGTGTACCCGGGCGATCCGTTCTCCCAACTCGAGACCCGCGTTGGTCGCGTATCGAAAATGCCATCCCAGCCTGACGCGTGAGTCAGCACACTCGGCGGCCGCCGCGCCGAAGCTGTCGAACGCGCGTGTCGGCATACCAGGCGGAGCCGTTGTCGTTTCCATGGTGAACGGCACATCGCGTCCGAACGCATCGGCGAGCACGCCGAACGACGCGGCGCAGGCCGCGGCATGGGCCGACGAGTACTCCGGAAACGGCGGCGTGGGTCGAAGCGGCTCCCAGTCACGGTCCGGCTGCGTATTGGGGTTCTCGTCCGTATCCGCCGCGCGAATCGCCGTGTACGGACGCCAATGGTCGTAGGCGTACTTCGCATCCCAGGTCGCGATGTACGTGTCATACAGCGCTACGCCCATGTGCGCGAACATCCGGGCAACGCTTCCAGAGATGCGTCCGCCGGTCGGTCGACAACTGCCGCGCGAGTCGATTGACCGACCCTTCGGCAAACTCCATCCACCAGATCGCATAGGCTGTCTGTTCATTCGTCCGACGGGTACTTCCGGCGGCGCCGTACTCCTGGACCTCGCGGAGCGCGCGCGCGTAGGCCTTGGTCCGCAGTGGTGGCGGAGGCGGTGGCCGGAACTGATGCGGGTGATCGAGCACGAACGGCTTCGCGAACCGAAATCCCGGGTGCGCCACGAAACCGTTCCAGGGCGGCGTGGTCTGATAGCGGCCGGGCCCTTCCCCGAATTCGTATGTGCCCGTGGCAGTCCCACCCGTCACCATCTGCGCTGCGCCAGCACCGCCGCGGCCGCGGCGCGTCCCAACACGATGCCACGCTCTCGGAGCATCGCCAGGCGGAACGTGTCGCCAGCCATCGGGCGAGTTGATCTCGCGAGCGTCGCCAGTTGAGCGGGGATACTGAGAGAGGAGCACGTCGTGTGCGGCCTGTGCCGCCGCAGCGATCGGATGCGGCGACGGCGAGCGCTACCGCGGAAGGCGTAGGTCTCGTAGACCGGCACGATCGCGTTGAGTGCATCGTGCATCGCCAGGTGCATCATCGCGATCGCCCGCTGCCCCTTGAACGTCAGGAACTGATCTTCGGCAAAGGCGATGTCATGGGCCAGGCTGTTCCACGACGACGATCACCTCTGACGCCAGTGGTCAGGGCCAATGCCTCGTGACAGCAGCGTGGCATCGATGAAGTCCGCAGGGTCAGACCTGCTGGCGCGCTGAGCCGTGCCGCAGCACCGCTGCGAGGCCGCAGGCGATGCCGAGAATGCAGCAGACGGATGAAGCCACTGCCTCGACGCTTTCGACATGAATGCCCTCATCACTCCTCCTCGTCCGCAACAGTCTGTGCAGCACTCGTCTAGACACGTCTCACAGGTAAGAGTGAGCGGCGATCGACGCCAGTCCTGAGCGTCCGGCTTGTTTGCCCGAGCGTCCGGGTCATCTCAGGTGCGTCGCAGGTGATAGCGCAGTGGCGCAGTCGAACATGCGACGCCATCGGACACGCTGTCGGACGTGCTCGAAGTCGTGAGGCTGACGGGAGCGCTCTTCTTCCTCGTCGATGCCCGCACGCCGTGGGTGGCAGAAGCGCCGGCATCAACGCATCTCGCGCCCGTGATCCTCCCGCGGGCCCAGCACGTCGTCTCGTATCACGTCGTCAGCGAGGGAGCCTGCTGGTGTGAGTCGCCGGGGCATGCCCCGTTGCGACTCGAAGCCGGCGACGTGCTCATCGTGCCGCATGGACATCCGTACCAACTCGCGAGTACGTGCGGCCTGCGCACCGGCTGGACGCTGGACGATGCGCTCGGGTGGTTTCGGGCGATGGCCAATGGGCACCTGCCGTTCGTCGTCACCGAGGGCGGGGACGGAGTCGGAGCGGCTTCAGCTCGTCTGCGGCTTTCTGGGCTGTGATGCGCTGCCGTTCAACCCTGTCCTGACGACGCTGCCCGTCGCTGATGCGGGTGCGCCTCCACGGCGACTCCGGATCCCGGCTGAACGCGCTGCTCGACTTCGCGGTCGCGGAATCGAGCCGTGCCCGGCCGGGCAGCCGGTCGGTGCTGCTGCGGATCGCGGAGCTGGTGTTCGTCGAGGTGCTGCGCAGCTATTTGACGACGGCGTCGGAGGACGGCGCCGAGTTGGCTGGGCGGATTGCGAGACTCCGTCGTCGGGCGTGCGCTCGCGCGCCTGCATGCCGAACCGGCACGTGCCTGGACGCTGCCTGAGCTCGCGCGCGACGTCGGAGCCTCACGCTCGGTGCTGGCCGAACGCTTCACGTCCTTCGTCGGACATCCGCCGATGCTCTACCTGACGCGCTGGCGGATGCAGCTGGCCGCGAGCCGGCTCGCCGCCGGAGCCGCGCCTGTGAGCGCCGTCGCCGGCGAGGTCGGCTACGAGTCCGAGGCCGCGTTCTGTCGCGCGTTCAAGAAGGTGACCGGCGTGACGCCGGCCTCGTGGCGCAGCCTGCCGCGAGTGGACGGCCGATCGGCCGACCGCGCGGGACGCTCATCGGTTGACAACGCATAGATATCTAAGTAAGAGTGCTAGGCATAAGGACGTGCCCATGTCGTGGCTCTCGCGGTTTGTAAACGTCATTCGTCCCAGTCGCGTCGATCGCGATCGACGCTCGAGGAGGAGCATCCGGTTTCACCTGGACGCGCGAACAGAAGAGTTCGCCAGGCAAGGGATGTCCGCGAAAGAAGCGAGAACCCGAGCGCGCCAGCAATTCGGCAACACGCTCCTCATGCGCGAGTCGAGCCGCGACATCAAACTGCTGCCCCGGCTCGAGTCGCTGCTCCGCGATGTCGAATTCGGCCTCCGAGTCTGTCGGCGCAACAAGGTCGTCACCGCTGCGATCCTCCTCTCGCTCTCCCTCGCGATCGGCGCCTGTACCGCGGCCTTCTCGCTAGTCGACGCGCTGATCCTCCGGCCACTGCCGGTGGAGGATCCGCACTCGCTGATCTACGCCGCCCTGCGCGCGCCGGCCGACACTCGCGATGGGCTCAGCTTCAACTACCCGCTGTTTCGCGAGCTGCCCCTGACCAGCTTCGTGAAGCTGCTGCGCACCGATCTCGGGTTCGATCAACACAACCTGGCTCTCGTGAGGGTGGCGGCCGTGCCGGTGCCGCGGGACGGAGCCCACCCGCGTGCGAGCTGGCAGCACTTACTAGAGCGCCTGGAACAGATTCCTGGGTATCGAGTCGTCGAGCCTCTCTCCCTGGGGTTTGTTCGAAGGCTCTGGACGCAACAAGAGCGTGCGGATCCCGGATCGTCCGGTCGACGCCTACACTCCCTGGTATCTGCCAGTCTCGCCCGGCTTTCTGGCGACGATGCGCATCCCGCTCGTGGCCGGGCGGGATTTCGAGTGGCGCGATGCACAGCCGGAGCGGCCGTCGGCGGTGATCGTCAACGAGAGCTTCGCTCGACGCTACTTTCCTGGCGAGTCTCCGTTGGGCAAACGGTTCTTTCGCATCGACGGAGGAGAGACGCTGGTGGCGCAAGACATCATCGGGGTTGCAGGAGACGCGAAATACACCAGCATTCGAGAGGCCACTCCCCCGACCGTGTACGACCCCTACGCGCCGGACGAAGCCGCCGTGGTGCAGGTGCGGACGCGGCTCGACGTCGCTTCGTTGGTTGCGATACTTCGCGAAGAGCTCCCGCGCGCACACCGAAACTTTCGTCTCGGTGACGTCACCTTGCAATCGACGCTCGTCGACAACGCTCTCGTCCGCGACCGGGCGCTCGCGTTGCTCTCCGCGTTCTTCTCCATCGTCGCCATCGCCCTCGTCATCGTCGGGCTCTACGGAGTGGTGAACTACAGCCTCGTGCAACGGACGCGGGAAATCGGCATTCGTATGGCCCTTGGTGCGAGGCCGGCGCGAGTGGCGCGCCTGGTGCTTTCAGACGTGGGCGCCATGACTATCGTTGGCTTCATCGCCGGAGCCGCTGGCGCAACATTCGCCGCCCGGTTCGTCACGGCGATGTTGTTCGACGTCGAGCCTTCGGACACGTCGAGCGTCGCCGCGCCGCTGACCTGTCTGCTGGCGGCTTGCGCGTTAGCCGCACTGGTCACCCTGCCGTGCGCGCTACACTAATCGATCCCACGATCGCCTTGCGCAGCGAATGACGGGACGTGAACAGCGCGAGGCCCAAACTCGTAAGTGTCACCCATGTGACCGAGGCCGAGTTCCGCTCCGAGTGGCCCTGGAGCCAACGCTCGCGCTCTACGGGAGAGCTCTGCCCAGCTGTCCCAGACATTACTTTCTGCGAGACTTCGCGCGGCCGCTCCGCCGTGGCTTGCCGGACTTTCCGGCCGCCCGCTTCTGGAACGCCTGTGCGCGGGCCTAGAGGGCTGAGGGCGTCACGCTCTCGAGTCGCTCCAGCCCTGCCCGCACCAGACGGATGTGGTTTCGCAGCGCATAAACGAGCGCGCCGTAGCGCTCAGGCACGCGCAGGTGGCTGACGCGCGTCTCGAGCTCTTCGAGTTGTCGGATGACGTCCGGCCTCGCCGCGTGCGCCACGGGACCTTCCAGCTCCAGTTCGAGAAGCTTCAGCTCGCCGTAGAACATCGTGACGCGGCGCTGGATGTACCAGGATCGCAGGGCCGGCAGCCCGCGCAGCACCGGAAGGAGGATGCCCACGAGCGGGACGAGCGCGATCGCCACGCGCTCTGCCAGCACAGCCACCCAAAAAGGCAGGTGCCGCTGAAAAAACGGCGGGCCGCTTTTGTGAAACTGCTGCGCGTCCGGCGCCAGCGGCAGGTCGAGCGCTTCGAGCGCCGGGAACTCGCCGGCGCGATGAAAGAGGCTCGGTGTCGAGTGAATCTCTGCGGCGGCTTCCAGCAGCAAGTACTTGAGCGCCGGGTGCAGGTCGCGCCGCACCGCGAGGCTGGCTTTCGGCGCGACGAGCACCACGTCGGTCGGTGGGACGTAGCGCGACAGGTCAGCGATCCCGGCGGGCAGCACTCGCTTGTTTAGGACCGGAACCAAGGCGATGAGCGCGTCGGCGCGTGGAAAGCTGGCAACCGTGATCCCGCGCGCGCGCAGCAGCCGCTGCACGACCGGTGAGCTCCACGACGTCAGAAACGCCGCCGCGTCGATCTCGCCGCGCGTCAGCCGGTCCGCGGCCTCCTCGGGTTCGAACGCCAGGAACTCTGCGGCGCTTGAATCGATCCCTCCGAGGCCCAGCAGTCGAAGCGACAACGCGCGAGTGGCGCTGCCCTCCGGGCCGATCGAGAGACGTTTGCCGCGCAAGTGAGAGAACTCCCACGACGACGAGTCGAGCCCCCGATGGAAAAACCAGAGCGGCTCGTAGAAGACGGTTCCCAGCGAGACGAGTTCGGGTGATTCTTCCGGCGTGGTGGTTCCGGCCTGTACAAAGCCAGCGCCGACACCCGACCGCGAATCACGCAGCCGGCCAAGGTTTGCCAGCGCTCCCGCCGTCGGCTCGAGCTCCAGCGTAACGCCCGAACGAAGGAGAATGTCGCGGTACCGCGCCCCGTATTCGGCATAGGCGCTGCCGACGGGCCCGGTGGCCATTCGCATGACACTGGGCGGCGCCGGATGCCAGGCGCTCACCAACCACCAGGCAGTGACTGCCGGCAACGCCAGCAGCATCGCCGCCGCCAGCACGCTACGAGGATGGATGATCCGGCTTCGAGCTTTAGAGACCGTCATCGTCAGCCAGCCACGGAAGCCACGTGCCGAGTTTACAACGCGTTCTTCTCCATCGTCGCCATCGCACTCGTCATCGTCGGGCTCTACGGAGTCGTCAACTACAGCGTGGCTCGGCGCAAACGGGAAATCGGTATCCGTCTGGCCCTTGGTGCGGGGCCCGTACGAGTGGGCGGGCGTGGTGCTTTCAGAAGTGGGCGCCATGACTGCCGTTGGCGTCATCGCGGGAGCCGCTGGTGCGACGTTCGTCGCCCGGTTCATCACCGCGCTCCTGTTCGCCGTTGAACCTTTTGACACGTGGAGCGTCGCCGCGCCGCTGAGCTGTTTGTTGGTGGCCTGCACGCTAGCCGCACTGCTCCCGGCGGTGCGTGCGACACGAATCGATCCCACGATCGCCTTGCGGAGCGAATAATGCACCGTGGGCAGCGCAGGAGGCTTCGGTGACGGTTACACCCTGACCGCCCGCCGACCGGGTCTAAACCCACGACCGCTCGTCGCTCGCGCCGCCGAAGCACGACGGGGCCCGGGATGAGACGCCACGAACCATTTCAGCGACTCTGGCAGGGCTTCAAATCGGTTCCCCTCGTGCCCTCGCACACGGCTTTCTGTCGGCGGTGAGACGTTCGTAACCTCTTTTTCGCCTCTAGAGATGTGGAGCGGCCCCTCGGCGGCCGCATAACGGCTCGGGTCCGCGACTTTACTTAAGAGTAGCGAGGATCCATCCATGTCTCTAACTCACGCCCGTGGCGGGTTACTCGGGTTCGTGGTCGTCCTGACTGCGATGCCTTCGTCCGCAGACGCATCACCGCAGTCTCGAGCATTGACACGCGAGGCCTACGTCCGCGCCTACGAGTTGAAATTCGCGGAGAGTGTCGCCGTCCTCGAGCGCGCTCGTCGCGCCGATGCGTCGGATCCGGCGCCGCCACGGGCAATCGCCGCCATCACGTGGATGGAGATTCTGTTCCGGCAGGGAGTTGCCACGTTCGACGCTTTCGTGGGCGAGGCGTCAGCGGACCACGTTGCGAGACCGGCGGCGCCCCATCATCTGGCCACTCGATTTCTCAACCACGCGGGCGAGGCCGTTCAACTGTCGGAGGGGCTGGTCGCCGCGTCGCCCGCGGACGTGGATGCGCAGTACCAGCTGGGCGCCAGCACGGGATTGCTGGCGCTTTACCGAGGAACAGTCGAGGGGCGGATGTGGGTGGCATTCGTCGAGGGCCGCCGCGCGGTAGGCACAATGGAACGCGTTCGGCAGGCGAATGGCGACCACCGCGAAGCCGCTCTGCTTCTCGGCCTGTACCGTTATGCAGTCTCCACACTGTCCTGGCCCAAGCGGATGCTCGCGAGTCTGGCGGGAATGCCCGGGGATCGGCATGCCGGGATCCAGCTGCTCGAAACCGCCGCGGACCCTCGAGCCGAGACGTCAACCGATGCCTCGCTGCTACTGATGATCGTCTACAACCGTGAGGGCGAGCACGCGCAGGCATTGGATCACCTGCGGAGGTTGCGAGAGAGGCATCCAGGGAACCGGCTGCTCGTGTTGAACATGGCAGCTACCGCCCTCGCGGCGTCCGACCCTGCGGCAGCAGCCGAGACTATTACCGCGGGTCTGGGGACGATCAGGACGTTTGACGAGCCACTGGTGCTCGGAGAGCGTGCCATGTGGTTCTACATCCGCGGTGCGGCCCGGGTCTCGCTCTCCGACCCGCGTGCCGCCGACGACCTTCGTCAGAGTCTCGCCAGCGACCCACGAGAGTGGATTCGCGCGCGGACCCACTTCGAGCTCGCCCGGCGCGCGCTTCACTCGCGTGACGAACGACAGGCCCGCACTGAACTCGCCGAGGCTGAGCGCTACGGCGAAAAGGCGGGAGACCGCGCTGTGGTCGAGAGGGCAAGGCAACTGTGGCGGGAACGGCCGGGGCAAGGAGCCCCTTACCGGCCTGGCGATCCACCGAGCAGTTCGATCAGTCGGTGATCCGAGCGCCTCCGACATCTCGTCGGGGCGCTGCTCGCCGAAGTCGAACGCTCCCGCGGAGACCTCGCTATTTCTGGAGAGTCGAGGTCCAGTTGACGATGACGGTCAGCGGCGTTGCGGTGGCAGCATTCTGCGGTCTGTTGACGAGGAACCGCTGTCCATCCTTGGTCACCGCGTACATGTTGTGGATGCTGACCGCCCCAGCCGGAAAAAGTGTCTTTGGCAACCCGGCCGGGGAACTAGCAGTCAGGTCGATCGGCACCGCCGTCATCGTCCCCGTCGCATCGAGATAGAACAACTCTCTGCCATCGGCCCGCCAGCGCGGATTCCGTCCTCCATTCGGCGAGATCCGATGCTTCCCACCGGCGCGAAGAAATGGCTGAACGTAGACGTTGGGCTGGCCGGTCTCGTCGGTCGTGTAGGCGATCCATTGGCCGTCCGGGGAGAACGTTCCTTGACCCTCGCTGAACTCAGTCTGTATCACTGGAAACGGCTTGCGGTCCCCGAAGAGCGGAAGGGCCCAGATGTCCTGTGTCCGCGGAAACGTCCCGTTGAACGTGTACAACACGAAACGTTCGTCAGAAGACCAGTCTGTCGGCCCGAGTGCGCATTGTTGCGGGCCACATGGCCGTGAAGGTGTGTCCACGGCTTCGAAGAGAGTTTCCTTCGCCCCGGTCCCGTTGACCGGAGTCTGGACTAGACGCGCCTTCTCCGGCGGTCCCCCTATGGCGTGCGCGCGGCGTCCGAACACGATGCGTGTGCCATCTGGCGACCATACCGGCCATCCTTCGGGCTGCTCATCGGTCGTCACGCGGTTCGGCAGGTTGCGGGCGATGTCGATCGTCCAGATGTCGAGATTCTCCGGGCTCCCGCTGCGGAGGGCGACTGCGACGTGGCGTTCGTCTGGCGAGAGTGAAAGATCGGCGTCGATCCCCCCATCGCCCAGAGTGCCGAGAGGCTTGCCGGCTCGATCGAACCACGTCAATTGGTGTCGATTCAGTGAGCCGCCGGGCGCGTACACGAGCGTCCCATTCACCGAGACGGATGCGCTGACATACCGAATGGGCTCCGTGCTGACACGCGCGGTCACGGGAACGGCATCGCCGGCCAGTTGACGTCGATCAGGATCGAACGCCTGCGCCATCAATGTCTCGTCGCGCGCGAACAACACGTGGCCCGAGGCGTAGATTGCCGATGAATCGGCCTGAAACAGCGCGACGGCAGGCTCGTCCTGATCGAGCGAGCCAATCTTGATCATGCCCGGCTTTGACGGAGGGCAGCAGGCTCCGGTCACGGCGGTATAGAAGAAATGCCTACCGTCAGGTAGAAAGTGCGGCCATCTATGAGCGTCCTCTCCGTCGGCGAGTGCCGTGACGGCTGTCGGCACGCCGCCGCCGCTCGGTACGCGAAACACGCCCCCACGCACCGATCCGAACACGATGACGTCGTCGCGACTCCAGCTTCCACCGAGCCCGCCTGCCGCGTCAGCCACCGCAACGGGTGGTCCGCCGGCGATCGCGACCTTCTTCAGCTTGCCCCCTGCGAAGAATGCGATGAACCGGCTGTCAGGCGACCAGAACGGAAACGCGGCGCCCTCGGTTCCCTGTATCGGCCGCGCTTCCGCACTGGCCATTGGTCGCAGCCAGATTTGGAACGCGGATGGGGCGCCGGCCACGAACACGATGTTGTGCCCATCAGGCGAGATAGCAAGTTGTGCGTTGTTTCCCGTCCCTCCGGCGACGGGACCCCCAAAGACCGTCTTCTCAGGCGGCGCGATGGTGAACTGGACGAGGTCTGGCGCGACCGTGCCGGAGCGGGACATTCGCAGCGCGACGACCGCTGTGGCGATCATCGCGATGATTGCCAGCGCAGCGACCAGCCATGGGATGCGGTTCGATCGCGACGCCACCGGCACGGTCGGAGCGACACCTGCCTGGTGATCGAGCACGAAGAGTGCGGCCGCGATGTCGCCGACGCGCCGGCGGCGGTCCTTGACCAGGCATTGGCGCAGCAGTGTCCGCACGGGCGCGGGGACATCGGACGGAAGCGCCTCCCAGGCTGGCTCGAGGCGGACGACCGCGCCGAGCACGTCCGTCATGTCCTCGCCATCAAAGGGGCGTCGCCCCGTCAGCATCTCGTAGAGCACGCAGCCGAACGCCCAGATGTCGCTGCGCTTGTCCGCCTCTCGTCCTTTCGCCTGCTCCGGCGCCATGTACGCGGCCGTTCCGAGGACGATGCCCAGGCCGGTCAGCATGGCCGGGCTCGTGATGGTCGGCGACTGCGACCGGTGCGCGCCGCTCGCCGGGTCCTGCTCGGGTGCCAGCGCCTTCGCGAGCCCGAAGTCCAGCACCTTCACAGTCCCGTCAGGGCGCAGCTTGATGTTCGCGGGCTTGAGATCGCGATGGATGATGCCCTGCTGGTGCGCGGCTTCAAGCGCTTCCGCGATCTGTTTCGCGATCGGCAGCGCTTCGTCGACCGGGATCGCTCCGCGCGCAATGCGCTGCGACAGATCGTCGCCCTCGACCAGTTCCATCACCAGCGCGCGAACACCGCCGGATTCTTCGAGGCCGTGAATGTGCGCGATGTTCGGATGGTTCAGGGACGCGAGCGTCTGTGCTTCGCGGGTGAACCGGGCCAGTCGGTCGGCGTCGCTGGCGAACAGGTCCGGCAGGACTTTGAGCGCGACGTCACGATTCAGTTTCGTGTCGCGGGCGCGGTAGACCAACCCCATCCCGCCCTCGCCAATATGCGCAACGATTTCGTAGACGCCGAGTCGGGTGCCAGGTGCGAGTGCCAAATCTTGTGGATTATATGGGCGCGACAGGGCGCGCCTGATTACTGTCTTGTTTCGGCGGTCACGCCAAGCCATGAGCCTGAGCGACACCAAACACGGCCATTCACCTGCGAAACGTTGAAGTTCTGGCCCGTTCGTCCAGTGGGGCTAGAATGCCTTGCTCAGGCGCTTTGAAATTCTGCCGGTCGTCCGGAGGACGATGGACGCGTTCTCAGAGGTCTTGAACGGTGTTCGGTTGAAAGGGGCGTTGTTCTTCAGCGCGGCCTTCTCCGAGCCGTGGCGACTCTCGACGCCACACTTTCGCGAGTTGACGTTGGTGCCAAACCCGCCGCACATGGTGATCTATCACCTGGTCGTGGATGGCTCGGCGCGGGCATGTCTAGATGGCGGTCATGATGTCGAGCTCTCGCCAGGCGACATCGTGGTATTTCCGCACGGGGATCCGCACCACTTGAGCGGCGGCACCGGAGGAGGTCAGATTGAGAGCGCTGCTGTACTTCGGAAGATCGCGACCCGGGACCTTTCGCCGATGCACACCGGTGGTGGTGGGGCAACCACGCGGTTCGTGTGCGGGTACCTGACTTTTGATCCGCTCCTCTGCGGGCCGATTCTCGAGAGCTTGCCGCCGCTCCTCAAGGTGAACATCAGGACCGATCGTGCGGGCCACTGGCTGGAGCAGTCAATCCTGCACCTGGTCGAGGAGGCCTCGTCGGATCGCGCAGGGAGTGACGCGATGCTCGCCAAGCTCTCGGAAGCCCTGTTTGTGGATACGCTGCGGCGATACGTCGCCGGACTTCCCGATCAGACGACGGGGTGGCTCGCGGGTGCGCGGGACCCGATTGTCGGCAAGAGCCTCGCGCTGCTTCACAGCCGCCCGAATCATGCATGGACCATCGCCAAGCTCGCCGAGGACGTCGGCCTCTCGCGCTCCTCGCTCGTGGAACGTTTCACGCGCTACCTCTCGGCTCCGCCCATGGCGTACTTGACGGGCTGGCGATTGCGTCTGGCGGCCCAGGCGCTGACGTCGACGCCGAAGGGGGTGGCTGATATCGCGGCCGACGTGGGCTACGAATCTGAAGCGGCGTTCAATCGTGCCTTCGGGCGGGCATTCGGAATGCCTCCGGCCCGCTACCGCCGCCAAAGCAGAACTCCAGCGAGCTCGCTGGGATCACCGACGCTACAGCCTTAAGACATCGCTGCACGTTCATGCCGCGGCATCCATCCGTGCGGCCGTGGGCACCGTTGCCGTGCGCTCGTGGCGCTTCGCCATGTAGTAGAGGACGGGCACGGCCATGCGAGAGAGCAGGAGCGACGCCACTTCACCGGCCATCAGCGAGATCGCCAGGCCCTGAAAAATCGGGTCGAACAGGATTACCGCAGCGCCGGCGATCATGGCGGCGGCGGTGAGGGCCATGGGGCGGAACCGCACCGCGCCGGCGTCGACGACGCGTGCTCGAGGGGAAGACCCTCGAGCAGCCGCAGTTCGATGAAGTCCACCAGGATGATCGAATTGCGCACGACAATGCCCGCACCGGCGATGAAGCCGATCATCGACGTGGCCGAGAAGAACGCGCCCATCGCCGCGTGCGCCGGCAGGATGCCAACCAGCGAAAACGGGATGGCCGCCATGATCAGCAGGGGCGTCTTGAACGACTGGAACCAGCCGACCACCAGCACGTAGATGAGCACCAGCACGGCCGCGAACGCGAGGCCGAGGTCACGGAACACCTCGATTGTGAGGTGCCACTCGCCGTCCCACTTCATCGCGTAGCGCGAGGTGTCGAACGGCTGG
>CAWCQS010000025.1:0-73896 GCA_963797715.1 uncultured Acidobacteriota bacterium | reverse complement strand
GCTATCGGTGGCGAGGCGATTGTGAAGTCTGGACCGGCGGCCCAGACCATCGTCGATCTCGCAACTTCAGCGCCTGCCCGAACTCGTCGTCGTGGGGACTCACGGTCTTACTGGGCTTTCGCGATTGACGCTTGGCAGCACGGCCAGAAGCGGATCATTCGGATCGGCCCCATGCTCTGTTTGGGTGGTCCGGCTGACGGTGTGATGGCACCGGCGAAGTGGAGACCTTCGGCCTCGCAAAGAAAGTGGTTTCGGCTAACGCTTCCGGTCCTTTGAGGTGAGAAGCGGCGATACCGATTCGCTGCGTTGTTGCGCGGCTCGTCCGCGGGGCGAATTGGAAACCAACACGGCATCTCACGGTTGCACCCAGCGGAGATGTCTACGTGAACACGTGGAGCAGCTCGTACACGGAACTCAAGAACGCTCCGGGCGGTTACCTCGTGGCCCTGCGCGACACCAATCGCGATGGCAAGGCCGATCAGATCGAGCGTTTCGGTCCGGTGCATCAGGACGGGAAGGCCGGCGGCGGCACCGGCATCGCCGTGCATCGTGACGCGCTGTACGTCGAGGACAACGGAAAGATCGTGCGCTATCGGCTCGGCAGCGGACCGCTGGTCCCGCAGGGCAATCCAGAGGTGATCTTGAGCGGCTTGTGGACCGAGCGCGGCCACATCATGCATCCGTTTGCGATCACGTCCAACGGCGTCCTGTACGTGAACTCCGGCTCGATCACGAACTCCTGTCAGGAGAAGGACCGCACGCTGGAATCGCCCGGACTGTCGCCGTGCCCGGAGCTTCAGCTACACGCGGGCATCTGGCGTTACGACGCCGGCAAGACCGGCCAGGCGTTCTCCGCCGCCGAACGCTACGCCACCGGCACCCGCAACGCCGTCGCGCTGGCGGTGAACGAGGCAGACGGAGCGCTGTATGCCACGCTGCACGGACGCGACCAGTTGGGCCCCCACTGGCCGAAGCTCTACACCACCGAGCAGAACAACGAACTGCCCGCGGAAGTCTTCGCGCGCATCGATCGCGGTGACGACTTCGGCTGGCCGCAGTGTTACTTCGACGGCAATCAGCGCAAGCACGTGCTCGCGCCGGAGTACGGCGGCGACGGCGGGAAGGCGCAAGGTGCCTGCGCACAGAAGAAACAACCCGCTCCTGACCTTTCCCGCGCACTGGGCCCCTAACGGCATGACGTTCTATAGCGGCTCGACATTTCCGGCGAAGTACCGCGGCGGCGCGTTTGTGGCCTTTCACGGTTCCCATGATCGAGCGCCGAAGCAGGCCGGCTATCTCGTCGCGTTCGTGCCGTTCGCAGGCGGCCAAGCCGGCGGGCCGCTTCGAAGAATTCGCGACGGGGTTTTCCGGCGCAGCGGCACTTGCAGCTCCCACCGAAGCGCCCCACCGTCCCATGGGTCTGGCGGTCGGTCCTGATGGAGCGCTGTACGTGTCCGACGATGTCAAAGGGAGGATTTGGAGAATCACTTACGGCGGGGGCGCCTGACTGGCGCGCGAAGCGACCGGCCATCTTCGCCCTTGTTGCAGTTCTGGCCGACCGCGACTGAGAGCTTCTGAAGACCCGTACTGACCCTCCGAATGAGCCGAGGTGTGTCTTCACACTTTGCGAACGGTTCGCGCGACCAGCTTGCTGATCTCCCGAAGCCACAGCACCGAACTTGCGATCGCGGCACAGAACACCCAATCCTGGACGCTCAAGCTCACGGTGCCGAATGCGCGCTGAAGAAATGGGGTGTAGATCACCACGACCTGGAGCAGGAGTGACACGCCGAGTGCCGTCCACAGCCAGTGATTCGTGAACAGGTGGACGAACGCACTTCGCTCGTCTGACCGGGCGTTGAGCACGTTGAACATTTGAAAGAGCATCAATGTCGTAAACGCCATCGTCTGCCCATATCGCAGGTCACCCGAACCTTCAACGAAGCCGCCGGGCAGTGATGCGTCGAGCACGAA
Organism: uncultured Acidobacteriota bacterium; assembly: GCA_963797715.1. Lineage (GTDB taxonomy): Bacteria > Acidobacteriota > Vicinamibacteria > Vicinamibacterales > 2-12-FULL-66-21 > DATBJJ01. The sequence goes on along the minus strand of CAWCQS010000025.1, from coordinate 71,922 downwards.
TAACGTGCCGGCCGCCATGATCACGCCGACGAAGGCGATACCGCGCCACATCCGTGGCGTGAGAACGCCTTCACCGACCGGGCGTGGCGGCTGCTGCATCAGCCCTTCGTCCGCAGGGTCGACGCCAAGCGCAAGCGCGGGCAGCCCGTCGGTGACCAAATTGATCCATAGGATTTGCGTTGCGAGGAGCGGCAGAACGAGCCCGCCGCCCTCGGCATGCAGACCAATGCGTTGAGCCAGCACAACACCGAAGAACATCGTCAGCACTTCCCCGATGTTCGACGACAGCAGGTACCGCAGGAACTTACGGATGTTCGCGAAAATCGCGCGGCCCTCTTCCACCGCGGCGACGATCGAGGCGAAGTTGTCGTCGGCGAGCACCATATCCGCTGCCTCTTTCGACACATCCGTCCCCGTGATGCCCATGGCGATGCCGATGTCGGCTTTCTTCAGCGCAGGCGCATCATTCACGCCGTCGCCCGTCATCGCCACGACCGCTCCATTCCGCCGCAGCGCCTCGACGATGCGCAGTTTGTGTTCGGGGTTGACGCGCGCGTAGACGGAGACCTCGGCGACCGTTCGGGCCCGTTCCGCTTCCGGCAGCTTCTCCAGCTCTGCGCCGGTGATGGCGCGGCCGTCCTCAGTGATCCCGAGCTCCTGGGCGATCACCGCGGCGGTGCGCGGGTGATCGCCGGTAATCATCAGCGGGCGAATCCCGGCGCCTTTAGCCCGGGCCACGGCGTCCTTCGCCTCTGTGCGCGGAGGATCGATCATGCCAATCAGCCCTGCGAAGACCAAGTCCTGTTCGACGCGCGCGTCAGGGGCGGCCGCGTACTCCTCAAGGACGTCGGCAGACACCCAGAGGCCGGCGACGCCGAGAGTCCGCAGTGCCTGGCCGGCGAGTGCTTCGTTGACCTGCAGAATCTCTTCTCGCCGTGAGGGCGTCAGGGGTCGCCGGCCGTCGCCCAGCACCTCGAAGCTGCATCGGGTCAGCAGCACATCGGGCGCCCCCTTCGTGAAGACAATGCCGCGCGCTTGCTGTTCCAAGTCGCGATGAAGCGTGCTCATCAACTTCCGCTCGGAGGAGAATGGAACCTCGCCAACGCGGGGTAACCGCTTGTCGAGCGCGTCGGAACTGAGACCACACTTGCGCGCTGCCACCAGGAGCGCGCCTTCCGTCGGGTCCCCCTGCACCGTCCATCGTCCCTCGCGCTCGTGCACCGTGGCGTTGTTCGCTCGATCCGCGACAGCGAGCGCGCGCTCGAGCTCTACACGGAGCGGGCCGTCGATAGGTCCGCCGTCATCTCGCAGCACCTTTCCGTCTGGCGCATACCCCGAGCCTTCGAAAGTGGCTCGCCCACTGGCGGTCACGACGACCCGGACGGTCATCTCATTCCTCGTGAGCGTGCCCGTTTTGTCAGAGGCGATCACGCTGGCCGAGCCGAGTGTCTCCACCGCCGCCAAGTGCCGAATGATCGCGTGACGCCGGGCCATCCGCTGCACGCCGATCGCGAGAACAGCCGTCACGACGGCTGGGAGGCCCTCAGGCACTGCCGCCACGGCGAGCGCCACGCCGAGAATCAACACATCGAAGATCGCGGACAGACCGCGCACGTCTTCAACGATGATAATCGTCGCAATCATGACGATGGCGATGACCACGACGACGATGCCCAGCATCTTGCCTGTGCGATCGAGCTCCCGTTGCAACGGCGTGGCTTCGTCGTGCGTCTCTTTCAGCAGGCCGGCAATGCGGCCCATCTCCGTACGCATCCCGGTCGCGGTCACGACCGCGGTGCCGTGCCCGTAGGTGGCGGCCGTTCCGCTGAAGACCATGTTGTGTCGATCGCCCAGCGGGACCTCGTCGGCAATAGCCTGTGTGTCCTTGGTGACCGGCAGGCTCTCGCCCGTTAACGCAGCTTCTGCAGTCTGGAGCGCGGTCGATTCGACCAGGCGTCCGTCGGCTGGAATGGTGTCGCCTTCTTCGATGACAATGATGTCGCCGGGGACGATGTCCGTGGCGGGGATGCTCCGGCGCTCGCCGTCCCGAATGACCGTCGCATCAGCAGCCGACATCGCGCGAAGGGCCGCCACAGCCGCCTCCGCCCGCGACTCCTGGATGTAGCCCATCGTGGCATTGAGCAGAACGACCGCGAAGATGGCGATTGCCTCGTACGGCAATGCCGCGTCGCGCTCATAGGCCCACAGACCGGCCGAGATCGCCGTCGCGACGAGCAGCAGGATGACGAGCACGTCCTGGAACTGCGCGAGAAAACGGCGCCACGCGGGAAGCGGCTTTTCGGCTACGAGTTCGTTGCGCCCGTGCTGCTGGAGGCGCGATTGCGCCTCGCTGTCGCTGAGACCGTGTTGCACGTTGGTCCCGAGCGCCGCGATGACATCATCGATCGGCTGACGGTATGAGCGGCTCGGATCCGCCGTTTCGCTCGCGACGGTCGTCACGTGGTCGGCTCCTTGAAAGCCCGCGCGTCACATACGTGATGGTATCGCAGGCGTCGGGCGCCTATCATCGGAACGAAGCATGCTGAGGAAGGCATCGGACAGCCGCGTATCCCTTCGGAAGAACAACGTCATCGCCACACTCGTCAGAGTCGGTCGGTGGACGCTTGTCGTGATCGTCTTCTGCTCGCCCTATTGGGTTTCTCCATCTGACACGCGGCACGGCCGTTCGCCATGTCCGCGGGGTGGCCGCAGATGGTTCACCAATCAGCGTCAGCGAGCCAGAGTTTCCGCTCATAGCAACGATGGCCACCGGCGCATGGCTCGCGCCCGGCAACCGTGTCGAGGTGATGCTGAACGGCGACGGCACCTATCCGCGCCTGTGGGATGACCTGCAGTCGGCACAGCGGTCGATCACCTTGCAGTTGTATTACGGCGCCCCCGGACGTATGGCCGACACGCTCAGCGAGATATTGCGTGAACGCGCCAAAGCCGGCGTCCGGGTGTTCGTCCTCTACGACGCCTTCGGTACGGTGGACATCCCGGCGAACCATCGCGACGAACTGCGGGCAGCCGGCGTCGTCGTTGAACCGTTTCGGCCGATCCGTCTCTCCACGCTGCATCTCGCACAGAACCGTTCACACGTCCGCGGCATCGTCGTCGACAGCCGCGTCGGCTGGACTGGAGGGTTTGGCATCGACGACAAGTGGCTGGGCGACGGACACAGCAACGGTTCGTGGCGCGAAACCAACGTGCGCTTCGAGGGCCCGGCGGTTCGACAACTCCAGGCCGCATTCGCTGCAGCATGGGTCGAGGCGACCGGCGTCATGTTCACCGGCCGGGCCACCCTCCAGTCGGAGCCGAACGGAGCAACGGCGGCGGGCCTCCTGTACACGGCACCAACTCTGGGAAGCACTGCCGCCGAGCGCTTCTTCGCGCTCTCTATCGCCGGCGCGCGGAAGACCTTATACGTAACGAACTCGTACTTCGCGCCCGACCGCAACTTTATCGATCTGCTCTCGGCCGCCGCGCGACGTGGCGTCGATGTTCGCATCCTGACGGCCGGGCGGCGCACCGATGTCAACATCGTGCGACTCGCCGGCCGAGCCTGGTATGACACGCTACTCGCGGCAGGTGTACGGGTATACGAGTGGCAACCCAGCACCCTGCACGCCAAGACATTCGTCGTTGACAGCGAGTGGTTCACCGTGGGGTCGATGAACTTCGACAATCGGTCCATGGCGCTCAACGATGAGGCCACATTGATGGTTCTCGATCAAAGTGCTGGGGAGAACATGAACCGGATCTTTCTCGATGACCTGCGCCATGCTGAGGAGGTGACGCTCGAGACGTTCAGAAGGCGCTCGTGGCTTCAGCGAATTGCGGAGTGGGCCGCGAACTCGACTGACGCGGTTGTTGTGATGCCGCCTACGCTTTGCGCCGGCTGCTCGGAACGCGCCTTCCGGAAAGAGGTCAAGCCGTCATCATTCAACACACGCCCGTTTACCGTTGACTGTAAGACAGTAGCTACTACCGCTCGAGCGGTCATGTGGCTCGCGACCGCGTCCTTGGTGTCACCGCAATCTCAACACCGTCCGTCTCCTCCAACCATTTGTACGCCCCGGCAAGTACTGGAATACCAGCACAGGAATCTTCGCGCGACGCAGCACGTTTCGAAGTGTCGAACCGAACAACACTTCGTCGAATCGACTGCGCGGCGGCACGCCCATCACGATGAGATCCGCTTTGACCTCTGATGCAATATCGAGAATCCCGCGATGTGGATCGCCGGTCGTCACGCGTGCGTCCACGCGAATACTGGCATTGGCCGGAATCTTTCGCCGAAGGTGTTCGGCGACCTGAGCGGTCCGTCCTCTCAGGTTTCTTGCGACTCTGAGCGCCTCGCCGCCGGAGAACACCATGGGATGGGGACATTCTTCAAGGCGTGAACGAGCGTCAGCCGGGCACCGGTACGGCGAATCAGGTCGAGTACCGTTCGCACTGCCACTGCGGACGCGACCGTAAAGTCGACGGCCGAAACGATATGACCGAATGACAGCGATTTGTTCTTCTCTGACCGTTGTTGTGGCGGGAGTACGAGCACGGGAGCAGGTGCAGCGCGGCTGAGAGTGCTGACGATTCGTGTGTTCCGCCGCCACCGAGACGTTCCGTAGTGCTTATCAATGACGAGCAGCCTCGCCTTCGTGAGCTGCGCATACGACGCGATGATTTTGATCGCGTCGCCGCGATAGGCGACAGTTTGTACGTGTATGCGCGCTACGCTCTGCTGCATGTATTGAGTCCTCCAGTCGAGACCAGTCGCGCTTGGACGTTATTCGGCCGCCCAATCGGACGTCCGCTCTGTCATCGAGGAGTGAAGGCCCACGAGGCGAAACGACCTCGAGCAAATGAACATGAGCTCCGCACTTCTTCGCAATCGCGAAGGCCGCTGAAACTGTCGCCTCCATCTCCGGCGAGAAATCAACTGGCACTACGAAGAGTGGAGCCTTGGCCAATGACTTCTCCTCGCGAGCTTTCGTAAGCGCCGACCTCCCGCTTCTTGCCACCTCCGTCGCGCTACGTTTGCGGTGGACGGATGTCGATCTTCGAGACAGCGTACGGTCCTTTGCTGCCATGTGAGGTGTCCTTTTGAGATGCTCGTCTCAGCCGAACAGCGTGGGCAATGGTCGTTCCCTCGCGATCATGCTGATGTGGGATGAACGAGCCGTAGAAAGACTTACACGCGCTCGGAGTGCACTGGCGCTCCCGGAGCACGGCGCGACCGCGTGGACAAAACGCTCGAAGTCTTCTGCACGCGCTTCCCCGCTGGAGCGTCCCAGGGGACAATCAACACCGACCATGCGGCGCGGCGGAGCACACGTTCTCCAACGGAGCCCTCTCGGAACCGTTGCCAACCGCGTCGCCGGTTGGATCCAAGGACGACGAGATCGGCTTTCCTTGAATTGGCATGGAGCACGATCGTTCGAGCTGGATCGCCGTGTTGCTCGACGGTTCGAACCGGGACGCCTTCGCGCTCCGCGCGTTGCCGGAGGTTGGTCAGCAGTTCGAGGCGTTCGCTCTGGTGCCTTGAAAACGGATGGCTGCGGGGACTGCATGAAGGATGTAGAGCCTGGCTTTGGTGACACGGGCAAGGCTGAGCGCACGATCGAAGGCATTACGACTCGCCTTTGTCAGATCGATGGCGCATAGGATCTTCTTAATCGTCGTCACGGTGAGGCCTCGTCATCGATTTCCGCAGTGCCTTCTTTCGTTTGACCGCCCTTCGGTGGCACGTTACACCGAGCGATGGCGGAGCGTCACTGGCAGGGAACGAGTCGGCGAGGATCTGATCAATTTGCCTTCGTTCATTGACCGACTATGTCGCGAGCCAAGCGCGTGACGCAACGACCATGGCGGCGACGCCGGTTTCGAGCGTCGGATGCAGAACCGGTGCAAATCCCGCATTGTGATTCGTCGGAATCTCGCGAACTCGCCCCGCCTGCTTGGCCTCGGCGTACTTCTTCGGGTCGGTACCGCCGACGAACCAAAAGACCGATGGCGTCTGCCACGCCGTACCGAATACGCCGAAATCCTCGCTCGCGGATGTCGGCTTGGCTTCGCGGATTCTGTCGCTGCCGAAATGCTTCCGAAACGCGTCGACGACTCGTTGTGTCGCGTCCGGGTCGTTGCTGACCAGAGAGTAGCGATCCAAAGGGGTGATCTCTGGCGGTTTCGGCGCGCCCGACGCGGCGGCTTCAGCATTTGCAATGCGCGTAATCGCCGCGAGCACGCGCGTCCGCACGTCTTCGTTGAACGTACGCACGTTCAGCTTGATGACCGCCTCGTCAGGAATGACGTTCTCCTTGTCCCCTGCTTGCAGCGACCCCACTGTCAGCACGGCCGCGTCGGACGCCGCGAGCTCGCGCGACACGATGGTCTGCAGCCGAAGCACCGTCGCGGCAGCCATTACGACCGGGTCGATGCTGGCTTGCGGCATCGACCCGTGCGCACCGCGCCCGAACATCCGGATCTGCAGGCTGTCGGCGGCGGATGTGATCACGCCGGGCCGACTGCCGATCGACCCCGCTGGTCCGACCATGACATGCTGGCCAAGAACTACATCGGGTTTCGGAAAGCGTGTGAGCAGCCCCCCTTCGACCATTGCTTGCGCGCCCGTCCCTGTTTCCTCTGCCGGCTGGAACACAGCCATCACCGTTCCTTTCCAGGCATCTCGCGTCTCCGCCAGGATAGTGGCCGCGCCAATCAGCCACGTCACGTGCATGTCGTGACCGCAGGCGTGCATCACCGGGACGGTCTTGCCCGTACTGTCGGTCGCCGTCTGTGTACTGGCGTACGGCAGCCCGGTTTGTTCGCGGACCGGCAACGCGTCCATGTCCGCGCGCAGCATCACCGTTGGTCCATCGCCGTTCCGTAGGAGCCCCACTACTCCGGTGTGGCCGATGCTCTCCGTGACTTCGTATCCAGCGCCGCGAAGGCGATCTGCCGCGATGACGGCCAGTTCGCGTCTCCTGCATGGAGAGCTCGGGATGCACGTGGATATCGGTGTAGACACGCTCCAGCTCGGACAAGAGATCCTGAATTTGCGGTTCCAGTGTGCGCAAGGACGTCGCCATTGAGATGCTCCTCTTAAATCGCTCAAAGCAAGTGTCTCTCGGCGGCTTTTATTCGGCGACGCGATCCGAGGGACTGCCCACGCGGCGAGCACCGTTCTTTCCCCCCGGTACCGCTGCACCCGAGTCGCCGGTTGCAACAAGGACGACGATCAGATTCAGTGTCCTTTTCGTTTTCGGACGCTATTCGGGCGAGCCGACGTCACCCCAAGCGTCCATGGCGGCGAGTCGCTAGCAGGGAACGAGTCAGCGAGAATCTGATCGATTTCGCCTTCTTCGGTGCCGACGTCCTGTGGCTTCTCGTCCTGCGAAGTCGGCCTGTTTCGTTCATGCGCATCAAAAAAACGTTTCACGTGCGTGTCCATACTCGTCCAGACGAAAAATGTCGATGATCGCCCAGTCTTCAGCATGGGGGCTCGTCTGTTGCAGTGCACGATAGAATCCTTGTCCCCCAGTAGCGTCGGAACTCAACTCGCTGCCTGGGTAGTCGGACCCATCAGCTCGAACCTACTCTTTGGTGACGCATTCTTAGCCCAGACTACGTGGTCAGATTCCTTCGCGATGTCCTTTTTCGGACAGAAGACCATACGTGGCGCACATAGACTCGCCTTTTCCGCACACCAGTCTTCATCCAGGCGGTGATGGTGACCACAAGAACAGCCGATTTTCGCATCGTGGTGGCGACTGATGGATCCTCGCAAGCCCGCGCGGCCATTGCGACTGTCCTCGCGGTGCCATGGCCTGCCGAGACATACGTTCGTGCTGTCATTGCGAGGCAGAGTCGTGCTCCGTATCAGCCGCTCGATTCTTCTGTCGGCGCTCGATCAGAGCGCAGACGAGGGTGCCGCGCGGGCACGCCGTACGCTGGCACGACGATGGCCGAGCGCGGAAGCGGTTGTTGTCGATAAGGCGGCGGTCGAAGGAATTCTCCACGAAGCCGAGCGATTTCGCGCTGATCTGATCGCAGTGGGCTGGCGCGGTCATGGCACCGCGAGGCGCCTGCTGATGGGCAGCGTGTCGCGGGGCGTCGTGCGAGGCGCCAAGTGCGCTGTCTTGGTTGTCAGACAACGGCCGAGGCGTGTGCGAAGGATCGTGATTGGATTCGACGGCTCGCCAAATGCTCAGCGCGCCGTGCAGTTGGTCGCCAAGTTGGTGGCGCCGCCGGACGGACGCGTGACGCTCGTCAGCGTCGCGGAAACCCTGGCTCCAAGCTCACACGGCCCAGCCGTCGGTGGCATTCGGTCGACGATTGCCCGTGAAGTCAGACGCATCAACGCTGAAGGTGCCAGAGCGGCGATGAAGGCGCTGAACCGCGCCGCCGCGGAACTCAAGCGCAACGGATGGCGGACTCGCACCCAATTGCGGACCGGCGAACCGCTTCGCGAACTGATGGCCGCCGTAATCCGTTACCCATGTAACCCGAAAGGACCAGTTAGGATTGGAGGCGCCGCCCGGATTTGAACCGGGGATGGAGGTTTTGCAGACCTCTGCCTTACCACTTGGCGACGGCGCCGGTCGGAACTTTGAATCTTACTGCAGGAGGAGTCCGGCCGCGGCTAGCAGCTGGAACAACAGCGCTCGACCCTAAGGGCGCTGACATGCGGAGACGAATGGCGGTCGAGTCGAACAAACATCGGAATCATCAACCTGCTTACCCGAGCGCGCCGAGCGAAGCGGCGCTCTGGCCGCGCAGCGAGAAGCGCCAAGCGGGGTGCAGGGACCCCGCCGATCAAAAATTTCTTGCCAACCGACACTCTCGGCCTTGCATAGACCAGCCCACCTCCGCCAAGGCTACGGTGGGCAACCTTCGCCTGCATCGAGAGCGAAGGTTGGAGCGGGAAACGGGATTCGAACCCGCGACTTCGACCTTGGCAAGGTCGCACTCTACCACTGAGTTATTCCCGCGTGCCGTCGTGCTCAGGCCGGCCCAAACCGACCCATCCGAAGCTCTTAGATACCACACGCTCGCCGCGACCGGCAACCGGGTCAGGCGTCGAACGCGTTCCGATATACCGTGATTACAGCCGACTCCCCCACTCCGTCGATCGTCACGACGTCGAAGCGGCATGCCACGTTGTGCAATCTATGCCGCGCCAGATAGTCGGCAGCCATCGACGCCAGCCGGCGCTGCTTCGGCCGCGTCACGGCTTCAGCCGCCGTCCCGAACTCCGCCGTCGTCCGTGCCTTCACCTCGACGAACACCGTCGTCTCGCCGTCGCGAGCCACGATGTCGATTTCGCCATGTTTGGTGCGATAGCGGCGCGCAGAAATTGCGTACCCGCGACGCTCGAGTTCGTCAACGGCGAGCTCTTCGCCTGATTTTCCGAGAGCCTGGCGCGCGAGCGTCATGAGGTCGTTTTTGCGGGAGCAAGACCGGGGCCCGGAACAGGGTCGGGCTAAAGACGCACGAAACAGCGGGTCCGGCTAACGCCGGACGCTACAGAGGTCGCCCGACTAAAGTCGGGCGCTACTGAGGACGTCGTCGAACACCCCGAGCACGCTATCAGCCTGATCGCGGGTAAAGACGAGCGGCGGCGCAAGGCGGATGGCATTTCGTCCGGCGCCGAGAATGAGCACGCCGCGACGAAAGGCCTCCTGCACGAGCGCGTTCCGCTCTTCAACGGCGCGCTCCTTCGTCTGGCGATCTTTCACGAGCTCGATGCCGATCATCAGCCCCTTGCCTCGAACGTCGCCGATGATCGCGTGCTTCTTCTGCAGGTTGCGAAACCCGTCCAGCAGGTATTCGCCGACGACGGCGGCGTTCTCGACAAGCTGCTCCTTGAGCAGCCGAATCGTCGTCGTCGCGGCGGCACAGGCCACGGGATTCCCGCCAAACGTGCTGGCATGCGCGCCCGGCGGCCAGGACATCACCTCGGCGCGAGCGCACGCGACACCGAGCGGCAACCCCGACGCAATGCCCTTGGCTACGGTGACGATGTCGGCCTTGAGAGCGATGTGGTCTGACGCGAACATCTTGCCGGTCCGGCCCATGCCGGATTGCACTTCGTCAACAACGAGCATGATGCCGTGCTCCGAGGCGAGCTCGCGCAGCCGCTGCAGAAATGCTGGCGGCGCAACCAGGTATCCGCCCTCTCCCTGAATCGGCTCGACGACGATGGACGAGACTTCGTCGGGAGACACGAGGTGCGTGAAGAGCTGATCTTCAATGTATGAGAGGGACTGCGCCGCGGCGGCGTCAGCGCTACCCGCGCGATACGAGTCGGGATAGGGCGCGTGATAGACGCCAGGCATGAACGGACCAAAGCCGCGGCGCTGTACGGCCTTGCTCGCCGTCAGCGACAGCGAGCCCAGCGAGCGGCCGTGAAACGCGCCAAGGAACGCGATAATCGCCGGCCGCTTCGTATGATAGCGCGCGAGCTTGATCGCGGCTTCGGTCGCTTCCGTTCCCGAATTGGCGAAAAACGTCCGGACATCCCCCTCGATGGGCACGATCGAAGCGAGCTCCTCTGCGAGACGCACCTGCGGCTCGTAGTAAAAGTCCGTCCCGGACATGTGAATGAACTTCGCTGCCTGGTCGGCGATGGCCTTGACAACTTCGGGATGGCTGACGCCGGTCGAGTTGACGGCAATGCCTGCGGCGCAATCGAGGAAGCGGTTGCCGTCCACGTCCTCGACGACGGCGCCTTCGCCTCGAGCGATGACGAAGGGATAGTCCCTCGTGTACGAGGGCGACACGTACTTGCGGTCGCGCTCGATGATCGCTTTGGCTTTTGGACCGGGAAGAGGCGTGCGGATCTCGGGAGCCTTCATGCAGCAGGTGCCTACTTCTTTTTCCAGCGGGTTACCGAACCCGTATCTTCGAGGATGATGCCGCGGCTATCGAGATCCTTGCGGATACGATCCGCCTCGGCAAAATTGCGGGCCAGCCGCGCTTCGCGTCTGGCAGCGATCAGTTGCTCGATCTCCTCCACCGGGATAGGTGGATGCTCGTCTTCGGCTTGACGCAATGCCAGGACCCCGAGCACGCGATCGAACTGCTGAAACGTCTCTTTGACCGCCTTGCCATCGTCGGCGCCGAGCTCGCCGGCGTCGATCGCCGTGTTGAGCTCGCGCACGAGATCGAACAACACGGCCAATGCTCCGGAGGTGTTGAGGTCCGATGCGATGTGTTCACCGAAAGCATGACGAGCGGATTCCAGCCGCTCGGCGACCCCGGCCGTTGCTGGCCGCGCCGGCAGCGATTCGAGCCGCGCGAGGAAATCGGTCAACCGTCGCAGGGCCTCTTCCGCCTGCGCCATCGCTGCCCACGAAAACCGCAGCTGTTTCCGGTAATGGACCCCGAGATAGAGGAAGCGCAGCGCCGACGGCCGGAAGCCCTGATCGACGATGTCCTGAAGGTTGTAGACGTTGCCGAGCGACTTCGACATCTTGTCGCTCTTGCCGCTCGGTTCTTCGATCATCAGGTGCTCGACATGCACCCAGAAACGCGAAAACTGCTTACCGGTTGCACCTTCGCTCTGCGCAATCTCGTTTTCGTGATGCGGAAAGATCAGATCGACACCGCCAGCGTGGATATCGATCGGCGCCTCGCCGAGGAGCCGCAGCGCCATCGCCGAGCACTCGATGTGCCAGCCCGGCCGCCCTGGCCCAATGCCTGGGTCCCACGTTGGCTCGCCTTCTTTCGTCGCCTTCCAGACAACGAAGTCGCGTGCGTTCTCCTTGTCGTACTTGTCGCTGTCGACACGGGCACCGCTCTTGATGCCGGCGTGATCGAGGCGCGCCAGCTTTCCATATTCCGGAAACGACGCAATCTTGAAGTAGATCGAACCGTCGCTGCGATACGTGTGGCCGCGTTCTTCGAGCGCACGAATCGTCATTCCCATCGCGTCGATGTTTTCGGGATCCGTCGCCCGCGGGCTCTCCTCGACCACCTCCAGGCCGAGCGCGGCCGCATCCTCGCGATACGCCTGCACGTAGCGATCGGTGTATTCGCGCAGGGGCACGCCGGCCTTCTGCGACTCGAGGATCGTGCGATCGTCGACGTCGGTAAAGTTCATGACGTGCCGCACGGTGAAGCCGGCCTGATACTTGAGCGCGCGTCGCAGGACGTCAACCGCCACGAACGTCCGGAAGTTGCCGATGTGGCCGCGAGCATAGGCCGTCAACCCGCACGAATACATGCGGACCACGTTGTCGCGCAGAGGCGTGAAGGGTTCTTCTCGGCGGGTCAGCGTGTTGAAGAGAAGCATCTTCGAGAATGCTGAAGGCTGAATGCTGAAGTGAAGGCTGAATTGTCGACTTGAGAATTGACGGGGACGCCGGCGCGTTAAGTGCCGCCGCCGGGGAGCGGCAGTGTGGCGTTCGAGGAGCGGCCGCCGCATCGCGCGTCGATTCGCAGTTCCTCGCCCACCTGATGAAACTCGAAGGTGATGTCACCGGGTGTGTCGGCGCCGGTCGCGACGGCCGAGGCGAGCGACTCGATGACGGCGGTCGCCTTGGCGGTATCAGCCGGCGCGCACCCGACGTATTCGGCCACCTTGGCCGCGAGGTCGTGCGCGACGGCGCGAAATCCGTCTGCGGCAGGCACCGACAGGCGCAGGACCATCGTGGGGGCACCAGACGTCCCCGGCGATTGAGGCATACCCACGATTCTACAGCGAAATGTGGCCGAAAAGCCGCTCCGCGGCGCGGCAGTCGGCCTCGATCTGCGCTCGCAGGGCATCGACATCGGGGAACGCCCGCTCGTCGCGCAATCGCTGAACGAACGAGAGCCGCAGCGCACCCCCATAGAGATCGCGTTCGACCCCAAAGAGATGCGTCTCGATTACCTGACGGTCGACGTCGCCAAACGTGGGACGAACCCCGATATTGGTGATGGACCGATGCACGACGCCGTCGACGGTCACGAGCGTCGCGTACACACCTGAGGGTGGCACGAGCTCGTTGCCGGTGCAGAGGTTTGCCGTAGGAAAGCCCAGCTCACGACCGCGGCCAGCGCCGCGCGTCACCGTGCCATCGATAAAGAAATGATGACCGAGCAGCGCTGCCGCTTCGTCGACGCGCCCTTCGGTGACCAATCGGCGAACGCGCGTGCTGCTCACTACGAAGTCCTTGTAGCGCACGGGATCTATCTTCTCGGCGCGGAATCCGTACCGCGCGCCGAGACTGCGCAGCACCGAGAACGTACCGGCACGGTCGTGACCGAAGAGAAAATTGGCGCCAACCCAGACCTCGGACACATGCAGCCACTCAACGAGCACGGTGCGCACGAACCGCTCCGGATCCCAGGAGGACAGCTCGTGCGTGAAGCGGACGACGGCAACCCCCTGCATGCCGGCACGGCCGAGCGCTTCCAGCTTCTGCGCGCCAGTCATCAGTAGCTGCGGCGCTTTGTCAGGCCTGAGCACGCGCGACGGATGCGGATCGAAGGTCATCGCCGCTGGCGTACCACCGCGTTCGCCGGCGCGCCGACGCACGCGATCGATGATCTTCATGTGGCCGCGATGCAGCCCGTCGAAGTTGCCCAGGGCCATCACTGGCTGGTGCCACCTCGGCGCCGGATCGTCGGGGAAATGGGCTGTGGTCAATGTTGGGCTCAGGGCTTAAGGCTCAAGGCTCAAGGGCAGGTTCAAGACTCGGCAATGCTCTTGCCTGAACCTTCAGCCCTGAGCCCTGAGTCCATTTCTATCACCAGCCCATCATAGGCCAGCTCCATCCCGGCTGGCAGTCGAGCCGATGTCTCGGCATGCCTGAGGTCATGGCACATGTGCGTGAACCAGGTTCGCCGTGCACCGATGCGCCGGCTCGCGACAATCGCCTCTTCGAGGGTGAAATGCGTCGGGTGCGGTCGATTGCGCAGCGCATCGATGACCAGCGCGTCGAGACCCTCGAGGAGCGGCCACGACTCGTCCGGGATTCGATTGCAGTCGGTCAGATAGGCGAACCCGCCAAAGCGAAAGCCGAGAATCGGCCGCTGACCGTGAAAGAGCGGAACCGGTATCACCTCCAGGCTACGGAGCGAAAACGAACCGTAGATTGTGCACGTCACAATCTGCGGGAGTCCCCCGCCCTTCAGGGTCGCCGCGTTGAACGCGTACGCGAACGTCTGGCGGACGTCCGCGATCGTGCGCTCGTCTCCGTAGCACGGCATCGGCCGCTTCTGCAGAAAATTGAAGCGCCGGATATCGTCGATGCCGAGGATGTGATCGGCGTGGCCATGGGTGAAGAGAACCGCATCGACACGCCTGATGTCGTGGCGCAGCGCCTGCTCCCGCAGATCGGGCCCGGCATCCACGAGCACCGAAGTCCCATCGTCTGCCTGGACGAAGATCGATGGGCGCAGCCGTCGATCACGAGGGTCGGTCGAGCGGCAGGTGGCGCAGTCGCAGCCGATCATCGGCACGCCGCTCGACGTTCCGGTTCCGAGGAAGGTGATCTTCAGGGCTCGATGATCCGCTTGTCGTCCTGTTGCGCCTGGACGTAGCGCAGGCGCAGCTCGTAGAGGAGGTCGTCGACGAGACGCTCTTCCTCTTTGAGCAGGTTGCCTCTGGTCTTCTGCTGCAGCATCGCCAGCACCTCGATGATGCGGGCGGCAGCGTCGAGGTCGGCCTGCCCCTTCTGGCCGGTTGCCGGATCTGGAAGATCGCCGAAGTGCACGGCGGCTGTCGAGGCAAGCGACAGCACGAATCCGGAAAATGTGAGGTCAGAGGCGCCGGGATCGTCCACGGCCGAATGCTAGCATAGTCCCCGCATGGCCAAGACCGTTCGGCGCACACGCGCAACGCGCACGAGGCGGACACCGAAGAAGACCAAGAGTCGTCGCCGCAACACCACAACCATGACCTCGAGTGACGCCGGACGCGAGTTTCAGAAGCTGGTCGATATCATGCGGCGGCTGCGCGGGCCCCACGGGTGCCCGTGGGATCGTCAGCAGACGATCCAGACGCTTCGTCCGTTCGTGCTCGAAGAAACCTACGAGGTCCTCGAGGCTATCGATCGAAGCGATCACGACGCGCTGCGCGGCGAGATCGGCGATTTCCTCTTCGAAGGCGTCTTTCTCGCACAGCTGGAAGCGGACGAAGGACGTTTCACCGTCAGCGATTCCCTGCGACATATCAGCGCCAAACTCATCCGCCGGCATCCGCATGTCTTCGGCTCAGCCCGCGGTGTCGACACTGCCAGCAAGGTGCTCGAACAGTGGGAGCAGATCAAGTCCAAGGAGCAGAAGCACGACGGTCAGGAGCAGTCTGTCCTGCGCGGCATGCCGAAGGCCCTGCCGTCGCTCCTCGCCGCCCACGAGATCGGCACGCGCGTCGCCGCGGTCGGTTTCGACTGGTCAAAGACAGCCGACGTCGTCACCAAGATTGAAGAAGAAGTGCGCGAACTGAGGGCGGCAGTCGAACAGGAAGGCGCGGCACGGGTCGAAGAAGAGATGGGCGATCTGCTGTTCGCGGTCGCCAACCTCGCGCGCAAGTTGGGGATCGAGTCGGAGTCGGCGTTGCGGAAGGCGAATGAGAAGTTCACGAAGAGATTCCGGGCGCTGGAGCGGGCGTTCGAGGCGAAAGGGCGATCGGTGCACGATGCGACGTCTAGAGGAGATGGAAGAAGTGTGGCAGCAAGTAAAGAGCGCCAAATGAACTTCCTGCACGCAGACTCACGGTCTCAGCACGATGATCACGATGGCACGATGATCACGATGCATAAACCTATAACACGACTCGGCGAAGGCCGTGCTTGAAGAGCACCGCGTTGAAATTCATGACGAGCCCCACCCTCAGGCCAGTCGTCTTGAGATAGGAGAGCACCTGGCGCTGGTGTAGCCGCTTCAACTTACTGACCGCCTTGATCTCGACGATGCACCACACCACCCACGATCAGATCCACCCGCTGGCCAGGAATCTTCCACTGCTTGTAGCTGAACCTCGATCGGCTTCTCCGACTCGAAACTGATATTTCGAGAATCGAGTTCTAAGCAGAATGCACGCTCGTAGATCGTTTCCTTGAAACCTGGACCAAGCTCGCGATGGACCGTCAGTCCGCACGCGATCACGCTCGTGATCAGTTCTTCCCCCTCTGGCGGTAGTAACGGTTGTCGCTGATCGTACATGAATGCCTCCTCTATTCGACCATCGTGCTCATCGTGTCATCGTGCTCATCGTGTTGAGTTCGTGGACTCAGTGTTTGACGCGCCGCCCACTCCAGGTCCCCCAGATCTCCACCCCCTTCCCATCCGTATCCACCACCACCGCCCCATCCTCCGCCGTCGAAAACATCGGCACTCCCATCCGCCGATAACGCTCAACCACCACCGGCGCGGGGTGGCCAAACCGATTCGCGCGGCCGGCGCTCACGATCACGGCGGCGGGTCGAACGGTGTCGAGAAACTCACGCGTGCTCGACGTGGCGCTGCCGTGGTGCGGCGCTTTGAGGATGGTCAATGGCACTGCTTCGACACGCGTGCGGGCGCTGCGACTCGCCTTCGCGGCCGATGTCGCCGGGCAGCAGCACTTCAACGTCGCCCAGCCGGATCGCGAGCACGATCGAGTCGTCGTTCCGGACGCGTTGCCGCTCCCAGTCCGGCGGCGGTGGATGGAGCACGCTGATCTCGACGCCGGACAGGCGAAGCCGATCGCCCGCCTGCACGGTGCGCCATTCAGCGCCGACGGCGGCCGCCTCTTCCGACAGCCGGCGGAGCGGCTCATGCGGCGGCACCGGCACACCTTCCCAGATCGCACGCGGCCGGAAGCTTCGAATCACGGCCTGCCCGCCGCCGATGTGGTCGGGGTCGCCATGCGTCACGACAAACGCATCGAGCGAGCGGACGCCGAACGCTCGGAGGGCGCGGGCAACGACACGCTCGCCGATGTCGAAGGCGGGCGCCTCCGTCGGATCCTGCAGTGGCGCCACCGGCAGACCGCCGGCGTCGACCAGCAGCGACTTGCCGTCCGGCAACATGACGAGGGTCGCGTCGCCCTGTCCGACATCCAGGAACACGACCCTCATCTGCTCGGCGGAGGCGGCATGGACGGCGTCGCGCGCAGCCCGGTGCGGCCCAATGAGAATCACAAGGCCGATGAGGGCGGCCGCAACACCGAACGCGCGGCGGCACGAGCGCGCGAAGCCGCTTGTAGCACCAGGGATGAAAGAAAGGCCAAGCGCAACGTAGTAGGCACCCACGACTCCCCACGCTGGTGGCGCGACCTCGCGCGAGATCCACGGCGCGAAATCCACTAACCGAGCTGAATCGATAGACCAGTGGCAGCGAGGTGCACGGCGTAGCCGACGTGCGCCGCAGTCGACGACTGAACCGGCCACACCGCCAGTGTGATGAGCGATGCCGCCTGGACGATCGTCATCAGCGGAATCGCCACAAGGTTCAGCAGCAGGCCTGCGGCAGTGACACGGCCGAACAACGCGGCTCCGATCGGCGCCAGCGCAATCTCCGCCGCGGCCGTTGCAGCGACCATGGTCAACGCCCCGACGAGCACGCGACGCACGACGAGCACAAGAGGAGCGAAGCGATCGGGCCCGCGATTTGCCCGTGACCGCTCGCGGACTGGTGACGCCGCGCTGGCCTGGTCTGCGGTTGCCGTCGGAAGCAACGACGAAGGAGCCCACCCATTCGCGGGACGCCGATCAGAATGCCGAGGGTCGCGCCAAACGAGAGGAGGAAACCGGGATCAGCGATGGAAACAGGCGACCAGCCGACACCCAGCGACGCCGCGACGGCGAGGATGTTGACCGACCCGCCTCGCAATTCGAAAAGCCGCCCCGAGAGGAACAACACGGCGGCGGCAATCGCGCGATCGACAGACGGCGCGGGACCGGTCACTCGGCCGTACGCAGAGGAGCACCGCGATCGACAACGCGCAGGCAGCTCGAACCGGCAAGCCACACCACCTCGCCGCGAACAGCAGCAGCATCGTCAGAATCGGCGATGTTGCCGCCGGAAATGGCGATGACGTGGTACGTTCCCGCCGCCTGCAGGCGTTCTTCGTCGGCTTGGGCCAGGCCAGTGCGGTCGCCGATCAGGATGGCGGTCGCGACGCCGGCCGAGCGGGCGCTCCATTGACCGACGCTGGTTGACAGGACCAAGCGCACCCACGCTCTGAACGCACTCGCCCATTCGTCGACGCGTGACGCTCGCGCCACGACCTCGACCATCGCCGCGCTCTTGATCGATCCAACAAGGGAGGTCCCGCGCCTGGCGAGGATGCGCTGATCGTCTGGCACGCCCGGATTCCGATACGTGGTCGGCTCACGAAGCATCGCGGTCAGCCTGACGCGACGGCCGGCGCGCCACTCCCCCATCGCGGGGGCGGCCATGCTGCCTATTACCGATAGACGGACGCCACCTCGCGTTGCCTGTGCCGCAATTTCCTGATTTGTTCCGCCAGCAACGCCGACGTCATCAACGTTCACGGCGAGCGACACACCGGCGGGCGATAGCGCGGCGTCTTCGCGCAACGTGCCCTCGAGGAGAACAGGTGCGGTAGGCCGCTGCGAGGTGAACCACACGAACAACGGCGCCCGATAGGCGCGGATCGCACCGTCAGCGCCGAGCGACAGTCCGACGACGAGCGCACTCGACATGAGGCAAGCTGTCACGTCCGACGCGATCCCATCGCACGCCAGTCCGCCGACCGCTCCAATCAGTGCGAGCAACGCTCCCGCCGCCGCGGCGAGAGCAAATCCAGGGGGAACCGACTCGCCACAGGCGAGACCGAGTCCACAACCAACTATGAGTGGGATCGCGAGGAGAGATGCCGGCGCGCGCATGGCGCGCGCTCATGCAAGGAAACGCTCGAACGCTTTACGATGGATTTATCAGCGGACGCGTCGGGCAACGCGCAAAACCTGCGCGCGTCGTCACCCCTTGCGCGTTGCAGTTTCTGCGTGGTACTCCTGCAGTGCTCTGACGGTCAAGCCTTCCGTATGCATCGCACGGATGGCATTCACCGCTGCTGCCGCGCCGGTCAGCGTCGTGATGCACGGGACGCCGTGCATCATCGCGATCCGCCTCACGGTCCGATCGTCGAAGAACGACTCGCGGCCGAGCGGCGTGTTGATGACCAACTGGATGTGGTTGTTGAGGATCTCGTCGCCGACGTGCGGACGGCCCTCGTTGACCTTGAAGACAATCTCGGCATCGAGGCCATGCGCGCGAAGGAAATTCGCCGTGCCACGCGTCGCGACCAGCTTGAAGCCCGCGGCCTTCAGGTCGCGTGCGATTGGCACGACGCCCGGCTTGTCGTAGTTGTTGACCGAGATGAACGCGGCGCCCGTCGAGGGTAGCCGCACGCCAGCGCCGATCTGCGCTTTCGCGAACGCGCTGCCGAACGTTGGCGCGCCACCCATGACCTCGCCCGTCGACTTCATCTCCGGACCGAGGATCGTGTCCACGCCGGGGAACCGCACGAACGGGAACACCGGTGTCTTGACGAACACGCCGGCAACCTCGAGATCTTCGGTCAACCCCTGCTCGGCGAGCGTGCGTCCGATCATGACGCGCGCGGCCACCTTCGCCAGCGGCACGCCCGTCGCCTTCGAGAGATACGGCACCGTGCGCGACGCCCTGGGGTTGACCTCGAGCACGTAAACGGTGTCGTCCTTGATGGCAAACTGCGCGTTCATCAGGCCGACGACCTTCAAGGCACGCGCGATGCGGCGCGTGTAGTCGCGAATCTGCGCGACATGGCGCGGTGCAACCAGATACGGCGGCACGACACACGAGCTATCGCCCGAGTGAATGCCCGCCTCCTCGATGTGCTCCATGATGCCGCCAATCACGACAGCGCCTGTCGTGTCGGCCACCGCGTCGACGTCGAGCTCGAACGCATCTTCGAGGAACTTGTCGATCAGCACTGGGTGGCCGGGGGACGCCGCGACGGCGCCGGCCATGTAGCGATCGAGCGCGGAGGTGTCGTAGACGATTGCCATACCGCGTCCGCCGAGCACGTACGATGGACGAACCACGAGCGGGTAGCCGATCTTCGTCGCGACCTCGCGTGCTTCGGTAACGCTCGTCGCCGTCCCGCTCGGCGCCTGAGGGATCCCGAGATCCCACAGCAGCTGAGCGAAGCGCTCGCGATCCTCCGCCAGATCGATGGAGTCGGGCGATGTGCCGATGATGCGAATACCCGCCGATTGCAGACGCAGCGACAGCTTGAGCGGCGTCTGGCCGCCGTACTGGACGACACAAGACACGTCGCCGCCGCCCTGCTCTTCACGCGCGATGATCGCCGACACATCTTCGAACGTGAGCGGCTCGAAGTAGAGGCGATCGACGGTGTCGTAGTCGGTCGAAACAGTCTCAGGATTGCAGTTAATCATGACCGTTTCGTAGCCTTCTTCGCGCAACGCAAAGGCCGCGTGGCAGCAGCAATAGTCGAACTCGAGACCCTGGCCGATACGATTGGGGCCGCTACCGAGAATGACGACTTTGCGCCGCGGCGTCGGATCCGCCTCGCACTCCTTTTCAAACGTGCCGTACAGATATGGTGTGAACGATTCGAACTCGGCGGCGCAGGTGTCGATGCGCTTGTACGCCGCCACCAGCCCCTGTTCAGCCGCGCAGGCTGCGAATCGCCTCGTCGTCGGTGCCGAGGATCGTGCCGAGATCCTGATCGCTCAGCCCCGCGCGCTTCAGCGTGCGCAGCAGGTCGCTCGACATGCCGCGAAGGCCGACGAGACTCGCCGACCGGCACAGCTCGACAATCTGCGAGAACTGCGTCAGGAACCACGGATCGATCTTGGTCAGTTCGTGCAGCTGCTCGACCGACCAGCCACGCTCGAGTGCGCGGAAGATCGCCCACATCCGGCGATCGTTCGGGATGCTGAGTTCACGCTGCAGGGCGCCTTCGTCCTGCTCCGTTGCCGGATCGTCATTCGGCCGTGTCCCGGGTTGACCGATGAGCGAGCTGTTGGCGCCGAGCTCGAGCGACCGGAACGCCTTCATGAAGGCTTCCTTGAACGTCCGCCCGATGGCCATCACCTCGCCGACTGATTTCATCTGCGTCGTCAGCGTCCGGTCGGCGCGCGGGAATTTCTCGAACGCCCAGCGTGGCACCTTGACGACGACGTAGTCGATCGTCGGCTCGAAGGATGCGGGTGTGAGGCGGGTGATGTCGTTGGGGATCTCGTCCAACCGGTAGCCGAGCGCGAGCTTTGCCGCGATCTTCGCGATCGGAAATCCGGTGGCTTTCGACGCCAGCGCCGACGAGCGCGACACGCGCGGGTTCATCTCGATGACGATGATCCGTCCATTCTCCGGGTTGATCGCGAACTGGATGTTCGATCCTCCAGTCTCGACGCCGACCTTGCGAATGATGCGGCGCGCGAGATCGCGCATCCGCTGGTACTCCTTGTCGGTCAGCGTCAGGGCCGGCGCGACGGTAATGCTGTCGCCGGTATGCACGCCCATGGGGTCGACGTTCTCGATCGAGCAAATGACGACGAAGTTGTCCGCTCCGTCGCGCATCACCTCGAGCTCGAATTCCTTCCAGCCGATAACGGATTCTTCGAGCAGCACCTCGTGGACCGGGCTGAAGTCGAGGCCACGGCCGGCGAGTTCGCGGAATTCTTCGATGTTGTAGGCAATGCCGGCGCCGACGCCGCCGAGCGTAAACGACGGCCGAATGATGCACGGGAATCCAAGACTATCGACGCCGGCGAGCGCTTCCTCGAGTGAACGCACGTAGACGCTGTTGGGAACGTCGGCGCCGATCGAGCGCATCGCGTCACGGAAGAGCAGGCGATCTTCGGCGATCTTGATCGCCGGCACCGACGCACCGATCAGCTCGACGCCGTACTTGTCGAGCGTCCCGTTTTCGCCAAGCGCGACTGCCAGGTTGAGCGCGGTCTGGCCGCCGACGGTCGGCAGGATGGCGTCAGGTTTCTCGCGTTCGATGATCGCGGCCAGCACTTCAGGCGTCAGCGGCTCGACATAGGTGCGATCCGCGAGCTCGGGGTCGGTCATGATCGTCGCGGGATTGCTGTTGACGAGCACGACCTCGAGCCCCTCGTCGCGAAGGGCTTTGCACGCCTGCGTGCCTGAGTAGTCGAATTCGCAGGCCTGGCCGATCACGATCGGGCCAGAGCCAATCACGAGGACGCGTTTGATGTCGGTACGTTTGGGCATGTCTCAGCTGTCAGCTTTCAGCTATCAGCTCTCAGCCGTCACTTGTCATCTGCCGTCGGTCGAATCGGAAGTTGATAGCTGACAGCTGAGAGCTGAGAGCTGTTTCACGCCCGCTTCTCCATCTCGTCCAGGAACTGCCGGAACAGATAGTCGGCGTCGTGCGGACCGGGCGCGGCCTCGGGATGGTACTGCACGCAGAACACAGGCTTCGTTTCGTGCCGCAGGCCTTCGATCGTTTGATCGTACAGGTTGACGTGCGTCACCTTGACGTCCGAAGGCAGCGACTTCGGGTCGACGGCAAATCCATGGTTCTGCGACGTGATTTCAATCTTCCCGCTCTCGAGCTCCTTCACCGGGTGATTGGCACCGCGATGACCGAACTTGAGCTTGTAGGTCTGCGCCCCCATCGCCAGCGAGAGAATCTGGTGGCCGAGGCAGATGCCGAACACGGGCACATCTGACGTCACGAGCTCGCGCGCGTTTTCGATCGCGTATTCGAGCGCCGCCGGATCACCCGGACCATTGCTGAGGAAGACGCCATCCGGCGAGCCAGCCAGGAGCTCGCTCGCGGGAGCATCAGCCGGAAAAACGCGAACGTCGCAGTTGTGCGCGGTGAATCGCCGCAGGATGTTCCATTTCATCCCGTAGTCGTACGCCGCGATCCGCAAGGCACGCCGAGCGCGGCGTTCGGGGTCCGGCGAGAACTCGTCGCCGCTGGCCGCGTCCGGTTGCCAGTTGAAGGGCGCGTCGCAGGTGACGCCGCGCACGAGATCGGAGCCCTCCATCGGCGCGACGTCTCGCGCGCGCATCCACCAGCCGCCGCGGATCGACGTCGCCAGTTGCGATGATGCCGCGCATGACGCCGGTCGAACGAAGCACGCGCGTCAGCGCTCGCGTGTCGACACCCGAGATAGCGACAATGTTGTGGCGAACGAGATAGTCGCGCAGCGTGCTGTCGGCGCGCCAGTTGCTCGCGACGGGAGACTGTTCGCGGATGATGAAACCAGCAACTTTCGGCGCCACGCGACTCACCGTCCTCGTCGGCGATGCCGTAATTGCCAATTTCCGGGCACGTCATCGTAACGATCTGTCCAGAGTAGGACGGATCGGTCAGCACTTCCTGATACCCGGTCATAGCGGTGTTGAACACCACCTCGCCGCCGGTCTCGCCTGGCGCGCCGGCAGACTCGCCTTCGAACCACGTGCCGTTTTCGAGCGCAAGTGTAGCTTTCATTTCTTGCTGAGCGTTCCTTCCAATCCTATCTGATGCGTTCGAGTGACCCGGTAACGCGGGTGGTGGCGCCAGGCTTTACCGTGATGGTCTCCGAGCGCGGGCTGTGATCGGGAAGGTCGAGCCGGACGACGTGCGAACCCGCGGATTGGCCGGTCAGCGTGACCGGGGTCACTCCGAGTTGCTTGTCGTCGACGAAAACGCGAGCCCCTTGCGGGCGAGAGTCGACGAAGATGCTGCCGCCCGTGGCGGCGGTTGGTTTGGATAGTTCGGCCGGTTGTGCCTGCGGCGCTTTCGCCGGGGCTTCAGGTGCCCGCTTGAGCGTGACGTCTACGTTCCGCGAGGCGGAGCCAGGCGACAGCGTGAACTGCTCACGCCCGACCTCGTAGCCCGGTTCGACCACGCGGATCACATACTTGCCGAACTTCAAGTCGCTCAGCGTCAACGGCGTGCGGCCCCTCCACTTGCCGTTGACCGTGACGCCCGCCTTCGCCGGGTTCGAATTGACGACGACACGGCCGGTCTTTGGAGCGTTCGATCCGGCAGGCCGCGCGACTGCGGGTGGCGCCGTCGGTTTGGCGGCCGACGACGATGCCGGGCTCGTACTCGCCGGCTTCGCAGGCTCAGGCTCCGATGGAATATTCGGTGCGCTCAAGGGAGGAGCGACGCCCTCGGACGGTGGCCTCGACGTGCCGGTCGTGGGTGCAGTCGCGGCAGGTGCTTGCACCGACGCGAGGTCGGCCGCGCGTCCACGGACAATGTACCCCACCGCGTAACCGAGGATCAGACACAAGCCGGCGACGAGCGCCAGCGGCAGCATCATTACGCGCTGACGCTCCGGAGGCGCTTCGTGGGCGACCGGCGTCCCCTGATCGATGGCGCTGCCGCTCAGGTTCAGGCCGGAGCTTAGGCTCGGGCTCCGGTCGGTGCGCTCGAAAGCCGGCCGTTCCACCGCGGGACGATCTGGAACCCGGGGCCAGGCGCGATCGGATTTTGCGTTGGCGGCCTCACGGGCGCGGAATTCGTCGACGGCGACGACTCTGTCCGACAGATCGCGCTCGGTGCGATCGAAGGCGACGGCTTCGAGCGCTGGCATGTCGGGCACATCGCTCGCGGCAACGAGGTCGATGTCGGCGTCGGGTGACATGATCGCCGGGCTGGCAACGATCGCCGGACGGAGCGGCTTCAGGTCGTTTGCCGGCTCGTCGGCCCCTTCGTCATTCTCGTCCTTCATTCTCGTCATTCTCATCATTCTCATCATTGCTCACGTGGCTCGCGGCCATCACGTGGTCGTCCGAATCCGCGGTTGGCTCGTCGCTCGACTGCTCTGCTGGCGGCGGAATAGGCATGACTTCGGGCAGCGCCGCGATGGCCTCGGCGGGTACGACCGGCGGCGCCAGCTCCTCGAGAGGCGCCTCGAACAGCACGCTCTCCACCTTTTTCTTGTGCTGCCGCTTCCGCACCTCGCGTGCGGCAATAGCTTTGCGCGCGGCTTCGCGCGGCGAGTCGGACGAAGAGAGCAGGTCAGACTCGCCGGCGAAATCCTCGAGCGAGTGGTCGCCCTCGATTTGCGAAGCCAGCGGCTCCTCGACGTCGAGGCTCCCCGCCGTGTCCTTCAGCGCGAGTTCCACGTCTGCCGTCGTTGGTGGTACGCCAAGCGTCAGCGCCAATTCTGACGCCGGCTCGAGCGGCTCCGTCGGAGCGCGCACGATCTCGGGCTCCACTACTGCTGCAGCGGGAGCGACCGCGACGCGTGCTGCTACGGACACTTGTGTCTCGGCGAGCCCCGCGGCCACAGCCAACGCCGCAGAGAACTCCTCCGCGGTCTGATACCGTTCCGATGGCTTCTCGCGCATGGCCTTCGCCAGCACGGTGCGCACATCGTCAGCGCGATCTCCGAGCGTCGCGCCAGAGAGCGATCCCATGTCGTCGCCAACGCCCGACGGCCGGCGGCCGGTGAGGAGCTCGAAGGCGATAGCCGCGAGTGAGAAGACATCGGCGGCGGTATTCCAGGGCTGGCCAGCGATACGCTCGGGCGGACTATACGGACGCCGCACCGGCGCACGCAGCGCGAGCCGATCCATCGCGTCAACGACGCCGAAACCGGTGGCGCGAGCTTCGTCGGGCGTGACAAAGATGTCGCGCGGGTGAAGGGCGCCGTGCCCTACGCCGGCGGCGCGGGCGAAGTCGATCGCCGATGCGAGCTGCGTGATGAACGGAAGCGCTTTGTCGAGCGTCGCCGGCGCGTAGTGTCGCATCGCCACGTCCAGCGACTCGGCGGCGACGTATTCTTCAGCGCGATAGGCGACAGTGCCTTCGAGACCCGCGGCGACGGGCTCGACAATCGAGGGATGAAAGAGGCCTGCATCCGCGGCGCGGCCCAACTCGTCAGCCAGCGCGCGGGCCTGTTCGGGGGTGACATCCAGCCGAAAGACCTTGACGGCGACCAGTCGGTCGCGCGTGGGCTCGTAAGTTCGAAAAACGGGGCCAAGCGCGCCGACACCGATTTGATGCAGCACCCTGAAGGGGCCAAACGCCGGGGGAGGCGCAAATCCGGTCGGATCGTCTCTGGTCAGTTAGCGTGCTCCTCGCTCTGGATCGAAAAAATGTAACACGGTTCTGCACGTATTGACCCCGCTTTTCCCATCGCGATTGAAAAATCCTCGGCGTCGGCACGTCCGGAACCCTCGAGGCAACTACATGCGTCGAAGCCTCGTGATGGTCGCCTTGACATGTTTTACGGCGCTCTGAGAGAGTACGAAGCGGTGGCAGCGGATACGACCTTCGTCGACGGCTCGACCCGCACTGCGATCGACGTGCGGCGCTTCGACTGGATCCGGCCGCTCGCCGGCGACTACGCATTCGAATTTGCCAAGGTCGCCCCGCTCTACGCTGGCGACCCGTCGACGCGACAAGCGTGGACCGACGCCGTCGGCCGAACGCGGGCGATGCCACGCCAGCACGCGCAGATTGCCCGGATCATCGCAGCCCAGCAGGAACGTCGCGGCGCTCCGCCTGCCGCGCGGCAGGCCGCACAGGCACTCGCCAACCCGGAGACGGTCGCCATCCTCACCGGCCAGCAGGCCGGGGCGTTCGGAGGACCACTCTTTACGCTCCTCAAAGCACTGACTGCGGTCCAGCTTGCCCGCCGCACCGCGCGCGAGCAACAGACCGAGGTCGTGCCCATTTTCTGGGTCGACTCGGAAGATCACGACTGGGACGAGATCGCGGGCTGTACGGTGCTCGACCCGAGCTTTCAGCCGCGGACGATCACGCTCCCGAAACCCGAAGGCGCAGGTGAGCGATCGGTCGCCGCCCTGCGACTGGACGCTCGAGTCGAGCAGGGCCTGGACGAACTCGCACAGGCGCTTGGGGAAACGGAGTTCTCCCCAGGACTACTGGCATCGCTGCACGCGGCCTACCGGCCCGGCACCGGGGTGGCAGACGCCTTCGCGCGCTGGATGGAGACGGTGCTCGGTCCGCATGGCCTCGTCGTCTACGAGTCGTCGGACCCGGCAGCCAAACCGCTCGTCGCTGATCTCTTCGCGCGCGAGCTCGGCGCCGCCGGGCGAACGTCGGCGTTGGCGAAAGCCGCCGGCGACGCGCTCCTGGCGCGCGGCCATCAGCCGCAAGTCGTTCCGCAACCTGACAGCGTCGCGCTCTTTCACCTCGACGGCACTCGCCGGCCGATCCGCCGGCAGGGCGATCGGTTCGTTGCCGGCGAAAGCACGTTTTCGGTCGAACAACTGACCGCCAAGGCGAGGTCGTCGCCCGACGCGTTCAGCCCCAACGTACTGCTGCGGCCACTCGTCCAGGACACGCTCTTCCCGACCATCTGTTACGTCGCCGGACCGAGCGAGCTCGCGTACCTGGGACAGTTACGCGACGTCTACGAGAGCTTCGGCATTCCGATGCCGTTGATGTATCCCCGCGCGACGGCTACGCTCATCGACTCGGCCACCGCACGATTCCTGGCGCGTTACGACATTCCTCTCGAGGCGTTCCAGCCGCAGGACGAGTCCGGGCTCAACCGGCTGCTCGAGTCTCAGATCCCGCAGTCGGTCGAACAGGCGATCAAAGACGCGGAAGACGCGCTGGCGCGAACGATGGCCGGCGTCATCGAGGCGATGCCGGCAGTCGATCCGACACTTGCCGGTGCCGCCAAGACGACGCTTGGCAAGATGGAGCACGATCTGCGCAGCCTGCAGAACAAGATGATCCAGGCGGTCAAGAAGCGCGACGAAACGCTCCGTCGTCAGTTCGCGCGTGCCCAGGCACAGGTATTCCCGCTCGGCCACGCGCAGGAACGCACGCTCGGGATCGTCTATTTCCTCAACCGCTACGGTCCAGCGGTGATTGACCGCCTGCTCTCAGAGCTGCCGCTCGAGCTCGGCCACCACTGGATCATTACAATCTGAGTCAGACGAGATGAGTGGCCCGACCGCGAGTTCACAAACTCGCGGCGGCGTCCTTGAGCGTCGCCTCTGCGGTTCGCAACTTCTCGATCGTCGTCTTCATCCATTGCTCATCGGCGGCGAGATGCTTGGTTGACGAGGCAATAGCGCCGGCCGTCTGCGACGGCGCCGGCCCGCCGGGTGTAGTGCGCACACGGACGAAGTACTCGGGACTCAGGATCTCGGCCAGGCGCGCTCCGGAAATGTCGATCGCTCGTCCGAGGACGCTTCGCGCGGCCTCCCGCAACAGCGACAACGGCGCCTCGTCAGGACGACGGCCCGCTTCACCCACCAACTTTGACGCCACTGCGTGGCTCGCTCGAAACGGAACGCCATAATCTCGCGTGAGGGTGTCCGCCAGCTCGGTGACGGTTATCCAACCCACCCGTGTCCGCTCGGCCATACGCTCACGATTGAACTCGGCACTCGCCATGGCCGCGGCCACGAGCGATACGGCGCGCGTCGCATCCTCGAACATCGACGCCACGAGCGGTTGCAGGTCGTCTTCGGTATCCACGATGTCGCCGAAGGGCGTATTGTGGACGGCAAGCACGATGGCGCTCGCCTGGCCCAGGGCTTTGCTGGCAAGGGCGCGTGCATGCTCGAGCGCAACGGGGTTGCGCTTCTGCGGCATGATGCTGCTCGACTGCACGAAGCCATCGGCGAGCCTGAGGTAGCCCATTTCCGCGGTGCACCAGAGCAACAGATCCTGGACCACGCGGCCGATTCCGGCGAGCAATACTGCCGCAGCCGATACGCTCTCGAGGAGATAGTCGACTGTCGCGATGCTGCCGTAAGTGTTGCCGCTCTGCCCATCGAACCCGAGCAATTGGGTGGTACGAGCACGGTCGATCGGGAAGCCAGTACCTGTAATCGCGCACGCCCCCAGCGGGTTTCGATTGGTTGACGCGAAGGCGGCCCGCAGTCTGGCAGCATCGCGTTCCAGTTGCTCGATGACCGCCATCAAGTAATGTGCGACAGTCGAGACCTGGGCCGGTTGGGTGTGCGTATGCGCGGCAAAGATGGTCTCGGTGTGACGACCAGCCAAATCGAGCAAAGCCCGCCGAAGCTCGGCAACCGCGGCGACGACGCGCAAAATCATTTCCCGCTGCTGCATCCGGTACATCGTCATGTCGATGTCGTTCCGCGACCGCGCCGTATGCAGGCGGCCGGCAACATCGACGCCGCATGCGTCGACGATCAGCCGCTCGACAAAAAAGAACAGGTCCTCGCAGCTGCCGTCGTACTTCGCGCACTGCACGTCCACCGTCGACACTTTGCCGAGCGCATCCCGGATGACCGCCGCGTCGGCGCGCGAGACAATCCCCTGCTCCGCCAACATGACGAGGTGCGCATGGTGTATAGCCATCAACGGCGCGAGCAACAGCGCCTTGGCGTCTTCGAAGTTCTGGCCCAGAACGAGGCGGATGTAGTCGGGGTGAAAGGGCATCTCAAATCGGTAGTCGGCAGTCGACAGTCCCAGTCGACGATCTGAGTCGACAGTCACAGTCGGCAGTCGGCAGTCACAGTCACAGTCTCCGACTGCGATTGAGACTATCGACTACGACTGTCGACTCAGACTGTCGACTGGGACCGCCGACTACCGACTATCGACTCTCTCAGAACACGAACTTTATCCCGAGTTGCATCTGACGCTGATCGTAGCCGCTTGTCGGCGGGAATGGATCAGGCAGTGGTGCGGATGGGACGCCCGCGCCGTCTGTCGTCACGATGCGATTGACACCCGAGACATTCTCCGTGTTGAAGAGATTCTTCGCCTCGAAGAAGAGCTCGATACGTTGCGCGTCGCTGAGCGGGATGAATCGCGAATAGCGCAGGTCGAGGTTGACGACGCTACCCAGCCGGCCGGTGTTGCGATCGAAGCCGACCGGACGATCGTTCGTTTGACCGTCGCGGTTCAGGTCCTGGTTCGAGCGGATGCTGAATGGCAATCCGCTGTTGGCCTGCAGGATGACGCCCAGCTGGTTGTTATTGAGCAGCGCCGTCGTCAGGCCCTCGCCGGTGAAGGCCGGCGCGAGGACCGTCGAGACGACGAATGTGTGCGTTTGATGGAAGGGCGTGACACCTTTGTCGCGAGCCAGGTTCGATGGATCGGAGACTCGATCGTCATTGCTGCCGACGACGTAGGTGCCGGTAAGCGGGGCGTTGTCCTCGCCGTGGGCGAACGTGTAGGTGGCTTGCGCCTGCCACCCGTGCGTCATGCGCTTGCCGAACGTTGCGGTGAACGCGTTGTACGTGGACTCGCCAATCGACTGGAAGACGTTGACGTGATCGAACGCCGGGTCGACGCGCGTCGCGGCGCTGACGGTCGTCGAATAGATCGGCCGGCCGTCGCTGAGTGCCTGCCCCGTGGGGATCATGTTGACGTCCATCAGGACCGGCAGATTTCGACCGATCGAATTCACGTAGCCCACCGCCAGCGACATGTCGCTGCGAAGCGCGCGCTCGACCTGGACGTTGGTGAGCCACGCGTACTGCGTTCTGAAGTTCGGATCGACAGCAGTGATGCTCTGACGCGGCAACGCGAATCCTGGAGGCACGTTCGCAAGGCTCGTCGGAAATGCCGGAGCACCTGCTGCGGTGCCGGCGACAGTCACCGTGTACGCACGTGGATCGCCGTTGCTCAGGATGGCGTTGTCGTAAAAATCAATGAGCGGCGGCTCGTACATGAGCCCCATCGATGCCCGCAACACCGTCGTCGCACGTTCGTCGAGCGACCACGAGAACCCCACCCGCGGCGCGAGGTTGTTCTTGTCGATGATGAAGTCCTCCGAGTACGGGTTCGGCGCGAAGACGCGCGCGGACGGCACATCGAAGAGGTCGTAGCGCAAGCCGTAGAGCACCTTCATCCGCGAGTTCAACTGCCAGTCGTCCTGGACGAAGAACCCGTAGAACGCCGAGTCGTAGCCCGCGGTGAGATCGCCGAAGTCCTGCTGCAGCGACGTGTAGCTGAACGGGTTCGAACCGTTGCGCGCGGCGAGATAGGCGTCGTTGGTCGGAAACGTGTAGAAGAAGCGCTCGCCGCGTACGCGCTCATCAGCGATGAACTGCGCATCGATGCCGGCTTTGTAGCTGTGCTTGCCGCGAATCCACGTGAGGTTGTCGACCACCTGCCAGATGCCTTGATTGAAGTCGAAGCCGACCGAGTTGGTGTCGCCAATGCGCGGCCCGCCGAAATTGGCGACGCCCGTCACGGTGATGGCCGAACCATCGACTGCCGTGTCGGAAAGCGTGCGGAACTGATGGCGGCGGGCGTACTGAACACGAAGCTCGTTCAGCTTGTCGCCGCCCATCGTCGACACGAGCTGTGCCGACGCCGAGTCCATCCGATCGGTGAAATCCGTCGCGCGGTCGGGCGTCGTCAAGCCGCCCGCGATGTTCGAGAGCGAGAAGTTCTTGAACAGAAAGTAGCGGGCCGAAAGGCGATTCGACGGGCTGAGCTGATAGTCGGTCTTGCCGAACACGAAATTGACCTTCTGGTGCGCAGGGATCACGCCATCGGCAGGCAGGTTGATTCCCAAGGTTTGCGCTGCAGACGGCGCAACGGTGATGACCTGGTTGCCCGTGATCAGACTGCGATCGACGTACTCGTAGGCGCCGTAGTAATGCCACTTGTCCCTGGTGATGGGCCCACCGAGGGTCAGCGTCACGTCGTTGACCTCGGTGTCGGGTTTCCGGGCCGTCGGAGCGAGGAAGAACGGGCGCGACGACATGTCGTTGCGACGGAAACGGAAGCTGGCCGATCCGTCGATGCTGTTCGTCCCGGACGGCGTGATGGCGTTGTAGACCATGCCGGTGGTCTGACCGAACTCCGGGGCGAAGCCATTGGTAATGACCTTGACTTCGCGGACGAGCACCTCCGACACCGGCAGCAGCCGCAGCCCGGCGCGATCCTTTTCGGTGTTGGTGTTGCCATCGATCTGATAGTTCGTCCGCATCTGCGTCCCGTTGGCGTTGATGCGCGGCACACCGAACTCGTTGTTCTCGTAGCCGGTCACATTCGCCTGGAGGAACGCGAAATTGTAGGGATTGCGGGAGACGAGCGGCAGGTTCTTGATCTCGTTCTCGCTGATGGTCCGCCCGAGATCGATCTTCCCGGGCTCCGCGACCGGCGACTCGCTCGTGACCGTGACCGTTTCCGAGACGCTGCCAACGCCAAGCTGGATGTTGATGAGTGCGGTTTGCCCGGCTGAGAGCGAGATGCCTTGCTGTTCGAATGTCTTGAAGCCCTGGAGCTCGGCAACGATGCGATAGCGGCCGAGCGGTAGGAGCACGGCGCGATAGACCCCTTCGTCATTCGTCACCGATGTCCGCGCGGTGCCAGTGTCCATATTCGTCACCGTCACGGTGACGCCCGGCAGCGCCGCGCCGGTCGTGTCGCGAACGATACCTTCGATATTCCCGTTTGCGGCCTGTGCCTGTGCAGCAGCCGTCGTCGGCATGGCCAGCGCAAACAACGCGCACAGGACGGCCACCGACAATGGTCGAAGCATGACTCCCCCCTTCTTACTCAAAGCTCGCGGGGCCCCACCCCCGCTCGCTCTCGCGCCGCGACTTCGCGCGGCGCTCGGGCCGCAGGCGCTGTCGATTCCACCTCACCTCACAGCTCACCGGCAGTCCGGCACGACCAAAACGGTCTCGTTTCTACGATTTCTGCAGTATACAATCGTAGTTAGCTTCCCCCTTTAGACGTAGTAATCCTGCGGACCGGTCCAGCCGAAAGAAGTATCGAGAGCTGTGTCCACGCCACCTGCCAAGAACACGACGCCCAAGGGGAGGCCGTCGCTGCGAATGCGGCGACCCATCAAGCTCCTCGGTAAGCGATGGAAGCTGTACACGCTCGTCGCCCTCGCCGGTCCCTGCATGGTCCTGATGGGTGTCCTCGGTTATTACTACGTCGTCTTCTCACGGATGATCGACGCCCGCATCCACGGAGAGATGCAGCGGGTCGACCCTCGAGTGTTTGCGCGTCCGTTCGAGGTCCGGCGCGGCCAGTCGGTGTCGCCACGACAGCTCGTGGACCGGCTGAACGAGCTGGGCTATGCCAACCGGGCCCAGTCGGGTCAGCCCGGTGAATTCACTGTCGGCCGGGACGCGATCGTGCTCGTCCCTCGCGACGGCGACCGCAAGGGTCAGACGGTCCGGATCGTGTTCGGCATGCGATCGGCGAAAACCAAAGAGACGACTGCCATCGATCATCTGGAGGTCGTGGGTCAGAAAACGCGACCGGAGCAGCTGACGCTCGATCCGCCGGTCATCACGGCACTGGTCACGGCAGCGCGGGAGAAGCGGCATGATGTTCCGCTGCAGAACATCCCACCGCAGATGGTGCAGGCGGTGCTCGCGATCGAGGATCGCCGCTTCTACGATCACGTCGGCGTCGATCCGATTGGCATCGCATCCGCTGTTTGGGACTACGCGACCGGGCGCAAGGCCTACTTGCGCGGCGGCAGCACGCTCACGCAACAGCTCATCAAGAATACGTTCCTCACCCAGGAACGCAGTCCAATCCGCAAGCTGCAAGACCAGTTCATGGCGCTCATCCTCGAGCGCCGGTTATCGAAAGATCAGATTCTCGAGCTCTACCTCAATGATGTGTGGCTCGGTCAGCGGGGATCGTTCGCGGTGCATGGCGTCGCAGAAGCGTCGCGTCTGTTCTTTGCCAAGCACATCTCGAATGTGTCGCTGAGCGAGGCAGCGATGATCGCAGGCGTCATCCAGTCGCCGCCGCGGCATTCGCCGTTCGTGCATCCGGACAGGGCGAAAGAGCGCCGGAACGTCGTGTTACACGCGATGGCCGATGCGGGGTACATCAGCGCCGATGCGGCCAATCGTGCGTGCGACGAGCCTGTGCAGGTCGTGCAGCGCGCGCTCGAAGCCGAAGCTCCATACTTCGTCGACTACGTCAGTCAGGAGTTGCAGGAGAAGTACAGCGCGATTGCCAATACCGTCGACGTCTACACCACGCTCGATTTGCATCTTCAGCGGCTGGCACAGGACGCGGTGCGTGACGGGCTGGTGCGCGTCGACGAACTGCTGGCAAAGCGCAAGCGGCAGAAGGCGCAGGCAGCGCTCATTGCCGTCGATCCCCGCACTGGCGAAGTCCTCGCCATGGTCGGAGGCCGCTCGTACAACCAATCGCAGTTCAATCGCGCCATCAACGCACGGCGTCAGCCGGGATCGGTGTTCAAGCCGTTCGTCTATCTCGCGGCGTTCGAGCACGCCCATAAGGAAGGTCGGACGGACATTACGCCGGCGACGATCGTCGTCGACGAGCCCACGACCTTCATGTTCAACGACGAACCGTGGGAGCCGCGGAACTACGAGAATGAGTACGACGGGCCGATCACGCTGCGGCGAGCGCTGGCCCATTCGCGAAACGTGGCCACGATCAAAGTGGCGGAGACCACAGGCTACGGCGAGGTCGCGGCCCTGTGGCGACAGGTCGGTGCCGGTGCGTCGCCGCGCGCTTACGCCGCGATCTCGCTCGGCGTTTTCGAAGCGACGCCGTTCGAGATTGCGACGGCGTACACGCTGTTCCCGAACGGTGGAACCATCCGGCCGCTGAAATCCATCTCGCGGCTCGTCAGCGGCGGGAACGAGATCCAGATCCGCACGACCGCGACCAAGACCGTGGCGCGACGAGATACGACGTTTCTCGTCACCAACATGATGCGCAGCGTGCTGAACGAAGGGACCGCGGCGTCAGCGCGGTCCGCGGGATTCACGCCGGACGCCGCCGGCAAGACCGGCACGACCAACGATCTGCGCGACGCCTGGTTCGTAGGCTTCACGCCCGAGCTCGTCACGGTTGTATGGGTAGGGCTCGACGACAACCAGCCGCTCGGCCTGAGCGGCGCGACCGCGGCCCTCCCGATCTGGACGGCGTTCATGACCCGTGCGCTCGCCGGTCTCGAGAGCCCGTCGTTCCAGACACCAGAGGGGATCACGTTCGTGGATATCGATCGTGATACCGGCCAGCTTGCCGGGCCTGCATGTCCCCGCGTCTTTTCTGAGTCCTTCATCGACGGTACGCAGCCGACCGAGCTCTGCCGCCTGCACGGCAACTGACGGCGGGGACACTCAACCGGGACACTCAAGGTTGAGTGTCCCCGAATCGGCTGCGGTATCATTGAGTGTCTTGAAACTATTCACAATCGCCCTTATTTCTTCGGTCGTCGTCTGCGGATCCGCATGTAAGAAGGCTCCGGCGTCCGCGAACACCTCCTCTAGCGCCACACAATCCGCGGCGGCCAGACCGGGTGTTGCTGCCGCGAGTTCACAGCCGACCAGTTCGACACCATCGCCTCAAGCGGCTGCGCCAGCAGCGGTGCCAATACCGCCCGCTCTACCGCCAGCTCCCGTCCCCACGGAGTTGCCGAAGGTGCTCGCACACGTCAACAACGAAGATGTCACGAAGGCCGACCTCGACCGGCTGATTCGGAGCATCGAACTTGCCAACGGCAAACCTGTGCCGCCCGAGAGGCGTGACGAGATCTACCGCAAAATCCTCGACGAGCTCGTGACCTACACGCTGCTCAAACAGGAGGCACACGCCCGCAAGGTCACCGTCACCGATGCAGAGGTCGATCAGCAACTGCAGGCCATGCGGGATGCCGCCAAGACGGAAGAGGGATTCCGAAAGGCCTTGGCCGATCGCAAGATGACATTGGAACGTCTGAAGGCTGATGCGAAAACGGAGCTCTCGATCGCCAAGATGATGAAGGAGCACGTCGCGACCACCGTCGAGGCTACCGATGCCGAGGTCAAGGCGTTTTACGATCAGAACCAGGAGCGCTTCAAGCGTCCTGAGACTGTCCGCGCGAGCCACATCCTGCTGCGAGTAGATCCGAATGCGGATGACGCCGCCAAGAAGGAGACGCGGGCGAAGATCGACGAGATCCTGAAACGCGCGAAGAGCGGCGAGGACTTCGGAGCCCTCGCGCAGCAGAATTCTCAGGATGGCAGCGCGCCGCAAGGTGGCGACCTGGGGTACTTCCCGAAAGAGAAAATGGTCCCGGCGTTCGCGGATGTCGCCTTCGCACTCAAGTCCGGCGAAATCAGCGACGTCGTCACTACCCAGTTTGGCGTGCACATCATCAAGGTGACCGATCGCAAGCCAGCCGGCGCTGTGCCGCTCGAGGAAGTCAGCCCGCGGGTCAAGCAGTTTCTGACCGAGCAGAAAAAACAGCAGCAGGCTCAAGCCTTCATCGCCGGCATTCGGCAAAAAGCCAAGATCGAGGTTCTCATCTGAACGAGGAAGTGCTTTCCGCGGCGGCTGACGCACTGAAGCGCGGCGAAGCGGTCGCGCTCGTCACTGTCGTGCGCTCACGCGGCTCCACGCCGCAGCGCGCCGGCGCCAAGATGCTGGTGTTTGCCGACGGCCGCACCGTTGGCACGATCGGCGGTGGCTGCTACGAGAACGAAGCGTGCCTGAAGGCGCGCGAGGTGATCGAATCAGGCCGCCAGGCTTTGATGCATTTCGAATTGAACGACGATTTCGCGCAGGAAAACGGCCTCATCTGCGGTGGTCAGATGGACGTCCACGTCGATCCGCTCGAGCCCGCGCCCAGCCTGTACATTATCGGCGCCGGTCACGTCGGCTGGCACCTGGCGCGCATGACAAGCGAGCTCGACTACCGGGTGCACGTCGTCGACGACCGTGAGAAATTCGCGAATCGCGAGCGTTTTCCCGAGGCTCGCGAGATCGCCGTCGAGCCGATCGCCGAGTGGTTGCATCGAGCCGACATTCCCAACTCGGCGTACGTGGTCGTCGTCACGCGCGGCCATCAGGGAGATCTCGAAGCGATGCGTGCGCTCGCCGCACGCGATCTCAAGTATCTCGGCCTCATCGGCAGCCGTGCCAAGGTCGCCAGGATACGAACTCTGCTCATCGAAGAAGGCCTGCCGAAAGAGTGTCTCGATCGCGTGCACTCCCCCATCGGCCTCGACATCGGCGCCGTCACGCCCGCCGAAATCGCCGTCAGCATCCTGGCCGAACTGATCGCCGTCCGCCGCGGCGTCCGGGTCGGGGTCAGGCCGTGAATCGTGAACGGGGTCAGGCCGTGAAACGTGAATTCGTGAAGAATCCCGCCAAATAGCGGCATGATTCACGATTCACGGCCTGACCCCCAAACGCTTATCCGCAATGCGACGATTCTGACGATGAACGACAGCCTCGACATCGTCGCGGGCTCAGTTGTCGTCAGCGGCGGGCGCATCGTGTCAGTCGGGCCAGAACCGCAGACGCCGTGCGACCTCGTGATCAATGCCGGCGGCGCGTACCTGCTGCCGGGGTTTATTCAGACCCACGTCCACCTCTGCCAAACGCTCTTCCGCAGCTACGCCGACGACATGCCGCTGCTGGAGTGGCTCCGACGCCGCATCTGGCCGATGGAGGCGGCGCACACCGCGTCGACATTGCGCGCGGCCACGCGTCTCGCCGCGGCAGAACTGCTCCGCTCGGGAACGACCACGGCGCTGACGATGGAGACCGTGCACGACACGGACGTCGTCTTCGAAACCCTCGCGGACATCGGACTGCGGGCGACGGTCGGCAAATGCATGATGGACTCGGACGCTGACGTGCCGGCCCGCTTGCGCGAGAACACGACGCGCTCGATCGACGACAGCGTCGCCTTGCGGAAGAAATGGGACGGCGCCGCGAATGGCCGCCTGCGCGCGGCGTTCGCGCCACGTTTTGCGGTCTCGTGCTCCCGAGCGCTGCTCGAGGCCGTCGCGTCGCTGTCAGCGAGCGACCGCGTGCTGGTCCATACACATGCCTCCGAATCGCGCGACGAGATCGACGTCGTGCGGCGACTGTCTGGGGGACTCTCGAATCTCGAGTACCTCGCCGACACGGGCCTGGCAAGCGATCGACTGTGTGCCGCGCATTGCGTATGGGTCACTGACGACGAGCAGAGGCTTCTCGCCGAACGCGACGTGAAAGTCATGCACTGCCCAGGCTCGAACCTGAAGCTAGGGTCGGGCATTGCCCCCATCGCCGACATGCGCCGACGAGGCATCTGTGTCTCGCTCGGGGCCGATGGGGCCGCCTGCAACAATCGCCTCGACATGTTCGACGAAATGCGACTCGCGGCGACGCTGCAGGCGGTCCGGCACGCGCCGGGCGCGCTGACGGCCCGAGATGCGGTCTGGATGGCCACGCGCGAAGGAGCCCGCACGCTCGGCCTCGAACGCGAGCTCGGATCCATCGAGGCCGGCAAACGAGCCGATCTCATCCTCGTCGAACGCGATCGTGGCCACCTGGCTCCCGATGCCGACCCGTGGTCCACGCTGGTCTACGCCTGCCGCGGTACTGACGTGCGCCTGACGATGGTTGATGGCGAAGTATTGATGCAGGACTTTCGCCTCACCCGCCTGGACGAGCAAGCCGTCGCGGTGGAGGCGCAAACAGCCGCCAAGGCGATCGCGACTCGAGCAGGGCTATAGCTCAGTTGTCCCGAACGCCGTACACTATGGGCGGTAAAGAACCCTGCTATAATAAGTTAGCAGTCGCCAGCGCCGAGTGCTAAGAGACAATGGTGCGCCATCCTGCACTCCCCGAACGGGATAGACGAATTCTTGGGGTCGTCGTGTCGGCCTACATTGAACAGGGCGAGCCGGTGTCCTCGCTCTGGCTGGCCAAAGGCCGCCTTGGAGTGTCGTCGGCAACGCTGAGGAACGTCCTCGCGCGGCTGGAAGAACAAGGATACGTTCGCCAGCCG
This sequence comes from uncultured Acidobacteriota bacterium, assembly GCA_963797715.1. Taxonomy (GTDB): domain Bacteria; phylum Acidobacteriota; class Vicinamibacteria; order Vicinamibacterales; family 2-12-FULL-66-21; genus DATBJJ01. The sequence continues at coordinate 33,301 of CAWCQS010000025.1, read as the reverse complement.
CACACGTCGGCTGGCCGCGTCCCGACGGATCTGGGCTACCGGAACTACGTTGACGGTGTGCTCGCCGACCGCAAGACGCCGCGGGCCGCGCCAAACGTCGAGGCCCGCCTGCGCCGTGCCGGAACGGTGGACGACCTCCTGTCGCACGTGTCCCAGGAAGTGTCCCGCGCGTCGCACCAGGTCGGCTTTGCGATCGCACCGTCGGCTGATACCACCACGCTCGAGCATCTGAATTTCGTCCCGCTCGACGGCGGCAAGATTCTGGTGGTCGTGGTTGCTGCCGGCGGCCACGTCTCACACAAAGTGATTGAGCCGACCGACCAATACGACCACGGCGAATTGCACGAGGCGGCGAATTATCTCAACAGCGAGTTCAGGGGACGCACCTTGCTCGACGTTCGCCGCATGGTGCTCGAGCGCCTGCGAGAAGAGCGCACACTGTACGACGTCCTGATGGCTCGAGCGCTCAGGCTGGCGAGCGCGACACTTGCAAACGTCGATTCCGAGCCCGCGGTCTTCGTACAGGGAACGTCGATGATGCTCGAGGATCTTGGGACCGACGATCCGGATGTCACGCTCGAGACCTTGAGAGCGCTGCTGCAGATGATCGAGGAGAAGACTCGTCTGGTGCGGCTGCTCGACGAGTATTTCGGCGCCGAAGGCCTGACCGTCGTGATCGGCTCGGAGCATCCGTCGAACGAGTTGCAGCGATTCAGCCTGGTATTTTCAACCTACTCCGACGGCCGCGGCACGGGCGCGGTCGGCGTCATCGGTCCAACCCGCATGCACTACTCTCGCGCCATCGACGCGGTCGACAGCCTGTCGCGCGTCATCAGCAAGGTCGTTGGCGCCAGAACCTGACGTAAGCACGGCATCATGAACGACAAAAACGAACAACCCACGCCCGATACCGTCGAATCGGCATCGGCGGTCGCGGATGCGGACGAACTCCAGAAGCAACGCGACGACTACTACGACCGGCTTCTGCGGAAGACCGCGGAATTCGACAACTACCGCAAACGCGTCGATCGGGATCGGCAGAGCATGGCGGACGCGGTGACGACCGATGTCGTGCGCGATCTGCTGCCGCTCGTCGACGATCTCGAACGGGCGCTCAAAGCGGATACGGGCGCGGACGGGGCTGAAGCCTATCGCAAAGGCGTCGAGCTCATCCATCGTCAGCTGATCGAGATCCTGCGCAAGCGCGGCGTCCAGCCGATTGAAGCGCTCGGCGCCGACTTCGATCCGCACTTCCATCAGGCGATCGCCCACGAGCCCGCCGAGGGGCGGCGCGAGGGCGAGGTGATCGAGGAGTTCGGCCGGGGCTACACGCTGAACGACAAGCTGATCCGTCCGTCAATTGTCAAAGTGGCCAAGGGCGAATAGCTGATGGGAGCCAGCGTGAGCAAGCGTGATTACTATGAGGTCCTTGGTGTCGAGCGCGAAGCGACGGACCAGCAGATCAAGAGCGCGTACCGCAAGCTCGCGCTGAAGCACCATCCCGATCGGAACCCGAACAATCGCGAAGCTGAGGAACGCTTCAAGGAAGCGGCCGAAGCCTATGCGGTGCTGGCCGATCGCGACAAGCGCAGCCTCTACGACCGATTCGGACACGCGGGCGTCAACGGCGGTTCAGGCGCGGCCGGCTTCGACCCGACGATCTTCGCCGACTTTTCGGACATCTTCTCCGGACTCGGCGACGCGTTCGGTCTCGGCGACATCTTCGGCGGCCGCCGGCGGCGTGGCGGTCCGCAGCGCGGATCGGACCTGCGCTACGACCTCGAGATCACCTTCGAAGAGTCGGCCAGGGGCGCCGAAACGACGATTCAGATACCGCGCGAGGAGAGCTGCGAAACATGTTCGGGTTCCGGCGCGGCCCCCGGCACGACCGCGGAGACCTGTGCTCAGTGTCGCGGCACCGGACAGCAGCGCTTCCAGCAGGGCTTCCTCACGGTCGCACGGCCGTGCCCGAACTGCCGCGGCACCGGCAAGACGATCGCCAAGCCGTGCACGACCTGTCGCGGCGCCGGACGTGTTGGACGCGAACGCAAGCTCACGGTGAAGATTCCGGCCGGCATCGCCACCGGTCAGCGGCTTCGCTTGCAGAGCGAGGGCGAACACGGCACCGCCGGTGGTCCTCCCGGAGATCTTTACGTCGTCGTTCACGTGCAGGAGCATCATTTTTTCCATCGCGAAGGCGACGACCTCTTCTGCGAGTTCCCCATTGGGTATCCGACGCTCGCGCTCGGCGGCCACGTCAAGGTGCCGACGCTCAACGGCCGCGAAGAACTGCACATCCCGGCCGGAACGCAGGCAGGCGCTCGCTTCAGGCTCCGCGGCAAGGGCATGCCGAACGTCTCGGGCCGCGGTCACGGCGACCTGCATGTCATCGCCGGTGTGGCGGTTCCGACCAAGCTGACGAAAGACCAGAAGCATCTCCTCGAAGAGCTTTCGAAGACGCTGCCGACGCCCGACGTCGACCCCGATCGCCAGGACGGCAGCGACAAACCGTTCTTCGAGCGCGTCAAGGATATTTTTGGCTAGCTTCCCGGCGCTGGACCTCACGTGGAGGTCCGGCATCGAGGCGTCGTCACTCGAAGCGCTTCATGAGCAGCTGCACGCACTGCTCGACGAATTCTCGCCGCAAGCCATCCACGATCACGAGTCAGCCGACGGCTGGCGCGTGTTCTTCCGCACACACGAGCAGCGTGACGACGCGGCTCGCGCGCTTCGCTCGTCGGCTGTCGACGACATCGCGCTGATTGCGCCTGTCGACGTTGCCGACGACGAATGGGCGCGTCGCAGCCAGGCGAATCTCACGCCGATCAAGGTTGGCAGGATCGTGGTCACGCCGCCGTGGCACGTGACGACGGATTCCGAGCACATCGTCATCGTCATCGATCCGTCGACTGGCTTCGGCACAGGCCATCACGAAACCACGCGGCTGTGTCTGTCGCTGCTTCAGGATCACGACCTGGCGGGGCGCGCAGTGATTGACGTCGGAACGGGATCCGGTGTCCTTGCGATTGCGGCGGCTCAGCTCGGCGCCGCGCGCGTAGTCGCGTTCGACGAGGACCCCGAGGCCTTGCGCAACGCTCGCGAGAATGTCGCAAGAAACGGCGTCACAGCATGCGTCGATGTACGCGAAGGCAACCTCGCGACCTTCGACAACGAACCGGCCCCGGTCGTCGTCGCGAACATCACCGCGGCGGTCTTGCAAAGACACGCCGCGCGTCTGGCGTCGCTGGTCGAACGGCGGGGAGTTCTCATCGCGAGCGGATTCAGCCCGGCTGAATCCGACGAGGTTGCACACGCGTTTCGATTCGAGATTGTGCGAAGCCAGAGCGAGAGGGACTGGGCAGCTCTGGTGCTGCGCTCACCGGCGTGAGTCGAGCGCGAAGTGTATCAGCGAGACGGCGACGAGCCCCACGGCGTCGGCGCGAAGCGTCATCGGACCCAGGCTGGCGAGGGTGCAGCCCGCGGCAGCCGCTGTCTCCTGCTCCTCATGCGTCCACCCGCCCTCGGGACCGACGGCACACGCGATCGCAGCCGGATCCCCGGTGAGCGCTTCCCGCAGCGGCAACGCGACGCCATCATCCGCTGACGGCTCGACGAGGAACATTCGCCGGCCTTCCGCCGGCGTCTTCAGCCAGTCAAGAAAGTGACGCGGCGAGTCGATCGCCGGCAGCGCGGCCCTACGACATTGCTTTGCGGACGACACCGCGACGCGCTGCCAGCGCTCACGGGCGTGCGCGCGCTCGAGCGAAGACACCTTGACGAGCGTTCGCTCCGTCACAATCGGGATCACGCGGCTGACCCCCACCATCGTGGCATCGCGCACGACGCCATCCATCTTGTCGCCTTTCAGCACCGCTTGCACGAGCGTCGTCGCGACAGCTGGAGCGGGCGGCGTCGCGATCGGTCGTTCGAGCGACACGACCGTTGCGTTCCGGTCGATACGACCCACGCGGCCTTCGAACTCGAGGCCGCGGCCGTCGAACACTGCGACCGTATCGCCAGCAACCAGCCTCATCACGCGCACGAGGTGATGAGACTCTTCTGCCGACAGCGTCGTCTCGCCGAGTGACGGGTTGAGGTCCGGCGCATAGAAGCGCGGCGACGACGCTGATTTGGTTTTGGGAGAGCGCATTCGCGTTATACTCTCATTCCAACGTCATACTTACTCACATCATCTATTACATTCACAGTTCTCGATTCATCATTCACTTCAGCATTCAGCCTTCAGCATTCAGCATTGCTATTCAGGGGTCAGACACTCGGCAAGTACAAGATCGTCGCGCCGCTCGGAAGCGGTGGCTTCGGGACGGTGTACCTCGCGCACGACACCTGGATCGACAAGAAGGTTGCAATCAAGGTTCCCCACCGTCAAGGACTCGACTTCGGTGAGCTCTTGCACGAGCCGCGGCTGCTTGCCAGCGTCAGCCATCCGAACATCGTCGGCATCATCACCGCGGAGAAGCAAGACAACGTCTTCTTCATCGTCATGGAGTATGTCCCGAGCGACACGCTCGAGAACATCATCGCGCTCAAGGGCGCGCTCGAGCTCAACCGCGCGCTCGACTTCAGTTGCCAGATCTGCAACGCGCTCGACCACGCGCACAAGCAGAACGTCATTCACCGTGATCTGCGCCCCGGCAACATGCTGATCACTGAAAACGACATGCTGAAGGTCGCCGATTTCGGCACGTCGCGCTTCATCGAGATTGCGGCGCACGGGACCACCGTCATTGGCAGTCCGCCGTACATGGCGCCCGAGCAGTTTCACGGCAAGGCGGTGTTCGCGTCGGACATCTACTCGCTCGGCATCACGATGTACCAGATGTTGACCGGGCTCCTGCCGTACGATACGCCAGCACCGGCTGATCTCGACAAGCTGATGTCAGGTGAGCTGGTGATGCCACCGCGCTTGAAGAACCCGTCGCTCCCACGCGAGATCAACGACATCGTGATGCGAGCCTTGGCGCCGGACGTCAACGCCCGCTACCAGCGCGCGGCCGAGGTGCTCGACGCCATCCTGTCTTTCCGTCTGCAAAAGCCCCGGCGCGCCACTCCGGATGTGCATGTGCCACGCGAGCCTCCAGCCTCTCGTGTGCAGAAGAGTGAACCATCCGGATCCAAATTCTGCTGGCAATGCCACAAGCCCCTGCATGCGCGGACCGATCGGTGTCCATTCTGCGGAGAAACCCAATAAATACGGGCCAGTTTGCCATTGGACCGCGAGGGCCGCGGCCGACCCTATGTTAAAATCGACCTTGTTGCCGGTCGCGGCGCAAGGAGTTGCTGATGGCTTTCTCCGGTTCCGGAAAAATCTGGATGAACGGGTCGCTCGTTGATTGGGCGGATGCGAAGATTCACGTCGCCTCGCACGTCATCCACTACGGAAGCGGAGTGTTCGAGGGCGCGCGCTGCTACGACACGCCGCGCGGCTCGGCGTGCTTCCAGCTCGATGCTCACCTGCGGCGGCTGTACGACTCGGCCAAGATCTACCGGATGGAGCCCCAGGTGGATCGGCCGACGTTGACGGCAGCCGTGCTCGATACGATTCGGGCCAACGGCTTCAAGGCCTGCTACATCCGGCCGATCGTCTATCGCGGCTACAACACGCTTGGCGTCGATCCCTCGGCGTGCCCGGTGGACACCGCGATCCTGACGTGGGAATGGGGCGCGTATCTTGGAAAGGATGCGTTAGAGCGCGGCGTCGACGTCGTCGTCAGCTCCTGGACGCGCGCCGCACCCAATACGTTCCCGTCGCTGGCCAAGAGCTCGGCGAACTACGCGAACTCGCAGCTGATCAAGATGGCGGCGCTCGCCGATGGCTACAGCGAAGGCATCGCGCTCGACACCTCAGGGTATCTGAGTGAAGGCAGCGGCCAGAATCTGTTCCTGGTGCGCGACGAGGTGCTCTACACCCCGCCCTTCTCGGCGGCGATCCTCCCTGGCATCACCCGAAACTCGGTGATCGCGATTGCCAGGGACCTCGGCTTCCAGGTGCGTGAAGAAGCGCTGCCGCGCGAGCTGCTCTACATCGCCGACGAGGCGTTCTTCGTCGGCACGGCAGTCGAGATCACCCCCATCCGTTCCGTCGACAAGATCGTCGTCGGCAACGGCCGGCGTGGGCCGATCACGGAAGCCCTCCAGACGGCGTTTTTCGACATCATCAACGGGGTCAGGCCGGACACCCACGGCTGGCTCACTTACGTCTCGCCCGGCGCTCCCCAGAAGGCCATGCAGACGGCGCATGCATCTCAATGATCTGTTAAGGATTGCCGCCGCATCCGGCGCATCCGACCTGCACCTCAAGGTCGGCAGCTACCCGATGATGCGGGTCAACGGCACGCTGATGGTAGCTTCGGAGGAGAAACGGCTCGATCGCCACGATACCGAGGCGATGGCGAGCGTGCTCTTCTTGCCCGAACATCACGAGAAGTTTCGCAAAGCGCAGGAAGTCGACCTGGCCTATAGCGTCACGGGCCTCGGCCGCTTCCGCTGCAACGTCTTCCAGCAACGCGGCACCGTCGGGATGGTCCTGCGCGTCATTCCTACGCGCATCAAGACCATTGACGAGCTCGGCCTGCCGCCGGTCCTCAAGCAAATCGCCGAGGAAGAGCGTGGTCTCGTTCTGGTCACCGGGACCACCGGCAGCGGCAAGAGCACGACCCTCGCGGCGATGATCGATCACGTCAACTCGACGCGGGCGGCGCACATCATGACGGTCGAGGACCCGATCGAGTATCTGCATCGGGACTACCAGTCGATCGTCAGCCAGCGCGAAGTCGCGGTCGACACGGCGTCGTTTTCGCACGCGCTCCGCAGCGCGCTGCGTCAGGATCCCGACGTGATCCTGGTCGGCGAGATGCGTGACTTCGAAACGGTCGAGACTGCGCTCCTCGCAGCTGAAACCGGCCACCTCGTCTTTTCGACGCTGCACACGCTCGACGCAACGGAAACGATCATGCGCATCGTCTCGGTCTTCCCTCCGCATCAGCAGCGGCAGGTTCGGATCCAGCTGTCGACCGTGCTCAAGGCGGCCATCTCGCAGCGCCTGATGCCGCGCGCTGATGGCCTCGGACGTGTGCCGGCGGTCGAGGTCATGATCAACACGCCGTTCATCCGCGACTGCATCGTCGATAAGGACCGCACGAACCATATCCACGGCGCGATCGCGTCCGGAACGTCGCAGTACGGCATGCAGACGTTCGACCAGTCGATCTTCAGCCTGTATCAGCAGGGGTTCGTGACGCTCGACGAAGCCATGCGATGGGCGTCGAACATCGACGAGTTCAAGCTCAAGGTTCAGGGCATCTCGACCACCGCGGAGCTGGCGCGAGACGAAATGGCCAAGCACGGCGGCGTCCAGCCAGACATCATCCGGTTTGGCGGCTGAACCCGCGCGCTCCGCATACCTCGACGCGCTCCATCTTCTCTCCAGGCGCGGCCTGACGGTCGCCGAGTGCCGCGACCGGCTGCTCGCCCGCGAACACGCCGACGACCAGATTGACGCCGCGATCACCCGCCTGCTCGAGACCGGCGGCCTCGACGATAAGCGGCTGGCGCTCGCATACGCGCGGACGTCCGTCGACACGAAAGGACGGGGTCGTCTGCGAGTAGTACGCGAGCTCCAGGCACGAGGTGTCGACAAGGACGTCGCGGGCGAAGCGGTCGCCGAGGTGTTCGGCGAGAAGGACGAGCGGTCGCTCGTCGCCAAGGCGATCCAGAAGAAGCTTCGCGGACGGCCGAAGCCGTCGAACCGAGCCGAATTCGCGCGTCTCTACCAGTATCTGATGCGACAGGGCTTCTCCCCGGCCGCCGTCGTCGAAGCGCTGCGCAAGCTGAGGGGCTCTACGAGCGACGAAGTAGAATAAAGAATCGTATGAATTCCCGCGACATTCGCCGTAGCTTCCTCGAGTACTTCAAGCGACAGGGACACACCATCGTCCCAAGCTCGCCGCTTGTACCAGGCGACGATCCGACGCTTCTCTTCACCAACGCCGGCATGAATCAGTTCAAGGATGCGTTCCTTGGGCGTGAGAAGCGGCCGTACACGCGCGCGACGACGTCGCAGAAGTGCATGCGGGTCAGCGGCAAGCACAACGATCTCGACAACGTCGGCCCGTCGCTGCGGCATCACACGTTTTTCGAGATGCTCGGCAACTTTTCCTTCGGCGACTACTTCAAGAAGGAAGCGATCCCGTTCGCCTGGGAGTTGCTGACGACGACCTGGAAGCTCTCGCCGGACCGCCTCTACCCGACCATCTTCAAGGGCGATGAGGGAATTCCACGCGATGCCGAAGCGCACGCGATCTGGACGAAGCTCGTGCCCGCCGCTCGAATCACGGAGCTTGGCCTTGCCGAGAACTTCTGGGCGATGGGCGAAACGGGCCCGTGCGGCAGGTGCTCGGAGATCCACTACTTCCGCGGCGATCACGTGCCGTGCGACGAGGAACGTCGCGGCGGCACGTGCCTCGGCATCGACTGCAACTGCGATCGGTTCGTCGAGGTCTGGAACAACGTGTTCATGGAGTTCGACCGCCAGCCCGATGGCGCGTTGAATCCCCTCCCGGCCCCATCGATCGATACCGGCATGGGTCTCGAACGCGTGACGGCGGTCATCCAGGGCAAGCTCGCGAACTACGACACCGATCTCTTCACGCCGATTCTTTCGGCCATCGGCGATCGTGCCGGCCGGCATTACGGTGCGTCGATCGACGATCCGTCAGACGTGTCGATGCGTGTGATCGCGGATCACTTGCGCGCCATGACATTCCTCATCGCCGACGGCGTCGTGCCGTCGAACGAGTGGCGCGGCTACGTGCTGCGCAAGATCATGCGCCGCGCGATGCGTCACGGCAAGAAACTCGGGTTCGTCGAGCCGGTCCTGCACACGTTCGTCGACGTGGTGGTGTCGGAAATGGGCGACGCCTATCCCGAGCTCCGCGTTGGCCGAGACAACATCGTCCGGGTCGTTCGCAGCGAAGAAGAACGGTTCGATGCCGTATTGACCGCAGGCTTGCCGCGCCTCGAGGAGGCGCTCGACCGCGCGGCGGCTGGGTCGCGGATCGTCAGTGGTGACGATGCGTTCAAGTTTACGACTCGCTGGGCGTGCCACTCGACTTCATGGAGGACCTGGCCGGTCAGCGGCAGCTGTCGATCGATCGGCAGGGCTTCGAGCAGGCGATGGAGGGCCAGCGCGAGCGCGCTCGGGCGGGCAGCGCGTTCAAGGGCATAGCAAAAACGCTGACGCTGAGCATGGACGCGGATCTCGAGCGCGCGCTCGATGAGACCGGGGATCAGTTTGCGGGTTACGACGCGACGGTTGTCCAAGGCGCGACGATCCTGGCGCTCTTCGACGAGGCTGGGACGTCAATCGACGCGCTCAACGTTCCGGCGTCTGGATATGTCGCGTTGTCGCGGACGCCGTTCTATCTCGAATCTGGCGGACAGGTGTCCGACAGCGGCCGGATTCTTGGCGCCGATGGATCTCTCGGGACCGTCGAGCGGCTGGTGCGGCCGAATCCTTCACGGCCACGGCTTCACCTCACACGAGTTGAATCGGGCACGTTTCGGCGAGGTCAGATCGTCACGGCCGAGGTCGTGGACGAAATCCGTGACGCGACACGACGCAATCACACCGCAACTCATCTTCTGCACGCAGCCTTGCGACAGGTGCTGGGAACGCATGTCAAGCAAGCGGGTTCGCTCGTCGCGCCCGATCGTTTGCGGTTCGACTTCGCGCACATGTCACCTGTCACACCCGACGAACTCCTTCGGATCGAGCGCATCGTCAACGACCACATCGTGCGCAACACGGCGGTGGTGACTGAGGTCAAGTCGACGGAAGAAGCGATCGCGCGGGGCGCCATGGCGCTCTTCGGCGAGAAGTATGGAGACCGCGTGCGCGTCGTTTCGATTCCAGGGTTCAGCATGGAGCTGTGCGGCGGAACGCACGTGCGCGCCACCGGCGATATCGGACTGTTCGTCATCACCGAAGAAAGCGGCGTGGCCGCGGGCGTGCGCCGGATCGAAGCGCTGACGGGTGCAGGCGCTGTCGCGTGGGTGCAACACGCAGCGGCAAGCGCTCGACGGCTTGCTTGCCGCGCTGCATACCTCGGCCGCGCAGGGCGTCGAGACTGTGCAGCGGCTGCAAGCCGACAGCAAGCGCCTTGCGCGCGAAGTCGAGCAACTGAAGATGAAGGTCGCGCTCGGCGGCGGTCAGGCGCGAAGTGCTGTGAAAGGTAGCGACAGCGCTCCTGAGGATGATTCGCGCGAAGTGGCTGGCATCAAGCTCGTCACGCGCCGCGTCGAAGGACTCGAGAAAGGCGCGCTGCGCGGACTGTCCGACTCCCTCCGCGACCGGCTCGGCAGCGGCGTCGTCGTTCTCGCGTCCGAAGTCGATGGCAAGGTCGCACTCGTCGTGTCGGTATCCAAGGATCTGACCGGCCGGGTTCAAGCCGGCCGGATCGTCAAGGAGCTCGCGCCAATCGTCGGCGGCGGCGGTGGCGGCCGGCCCGATTTTGCCGAAGCCGGCGGCAAAGATGCGTCGAAGATCGACGAACTCCTGTCGCGAGCGCCCGATGTCCTGGCTTCCCTCCTAGCCGCCTAACTGGGGTCAGACGGCGGTCAGACACGCGTCTCACCCCGGTTTGACGCTTTCGTCGCGGCACCCACCAGCCGATAAGTCATTACAGAATTCGCAACGGCGCGTTCCGATACGGGACACCATGGCCGCTAATTGCCCGTAAGTGATTGACCCATCGCGGGCACCGGCTTTGCGCTGCTCTCCGCCCGGACCAGTCCAACTTGTTGACTCACCTTAAATTGATGAGCTTAGCGTCAGGTCGGACGTTACTTCCGGTGCTGATGCTCGTCGCGCTCTTTCCGGCGGCGGCAAGCGCGCAGATCTACTCGTGGCGGGATGCCTCGGGACGGATCGTCCTGTCTGACCGGCCGAAGGATCCGTCGGCGGTCGTCACGACCTACGCTGTCGGCGACGCCACCCCGTTCAGGACGACGGCGGGTGGATCGAACGAGCGGAGTGCGCAGTACGACCGGTTGATCGAGGAAAACGCGGCCGTGCACGGCGTCAGCCCGCACCTGGTCCGAGCCGTGATTCAGCAGGAATCGGCATTCAACCCCAACGCCCGCTCGCTCAAAGGGGCGATGGGCCTGATGCAGCTGATGCCGGGGACCGCCGCGGAGCTCGGAGTCAGCGACCCGTACAATCCGTCCGAGAATATTCGTGGCGGCGTCGCGTACTTGAAGGGGCTGCTGGTCAAGTTTCAACACAACGTCGAACTTGCCCTCGCGGCCTACAACGCCGGGCCGACCGCGGTAACGAAGTACGGCACGGTGCCGCCCTACCGCGAGACCCGCAACTACGTGCAGCGCATCACGACTGCCGTTGACGCGGCGCCGAAACCAAAGCGGATTTTCAAAACGATCGAGATCGTCGACGGCCGGGAAGTGCCGCGCTATTCGACGATCGAGACGCCCGGCTCGCAGCTGGTTGCGACGGCGAAGGCAAAGGCTAGCTCTCAGCCGTCAGCTGTCAGCTCTCAGCAGAAACCCTGACTCGCCGCAGTTTAGTTTCACTGGAAGCTGTTAGCCGGCAGCTCGGAGCTGACCGTCTATCCCTCCATCCTCGGCACGACGAACGTGACCTGACATCCGTTGCGGCAGGTTTCACGTCTACTCGGCCGCCGTGCGCCCGTGCAACTGTTGCGAACGCAGCGAGCACCGATGCCGCATTGGGTCCGCAAGGATGTTCGCGCCAGGCGGCATCGAAGAACCGCAGGAACGCTTCCGAACCGAGCTCGGGCTCACTCTCACGCAGCACGCAATCGACGATCAACGCGGGACGAATGCTCGTCATCTGCGTGGCCACGTTGAGAATGGCGCCGGTTCGCGGCGCAAGCGCGAGCAGGCATTGCAGCATCCCCGTCAACGCGTCGCGACAGAGCGCGCCGTCAAGGAAGATGTCGCGCCCGGTGTCGTTGCCAGGAAGTGAGACGTCGAGACGGACGTTTCGAAGCCGCGCTTCTGTGGCAACTCCCGAAACGGCGTCGCTGACGAGCACCTGATAGTCGACCGAGGTACGGTCGATCGGCCGGGCGCGTTGAAGAACGTCGAGCGCGGCGCCCGTCGTCTTTGCGCGCGACAACTCTACGGCCGCAAGATCGGTAAGCACGCCCCAGCGCAAGCGGTCGCCGCCGGCGGCGTTCATTGCCGGCAACAGCGCCGCTACGAACTCGAGGCCGAGTGCGGCCTCGCCAATGGCGGCATGGGCGGGCGGGATAGGAGCTTCGAATGGGACTGCCTCTTCCGACGGTGGCTCTGGCACAGCCGGCGGCGTGATCGTGACGCGATGGGCCGCAGCGCCGCGCATGTCAGCGAGGCGATCCTCGTCCACATCGTGCACGAGACAGGGAACTGTATTGAGGCCGACGCGCTGCGCCGCCCGCAAACGGCGCATGCCGGCAATCACGCGATACGATGCACCCCGACGGCCAACGAGCAACGGCTCGATGACGCCCAGCTGACGAATCGACTGCTCGAGCCCGTTGAGCTCGGCGAGATCGTCGATCGGCGGCTCGATCTCCGCTACCGGAATCTCGCGCACCGTTCGCAGCGGTGCGTCGCCGAGCAGCGCGTCGACATAGTGCGAGGTGTGACGCATGCGAAAGCGCGCGGGCAATCCTTCGCGCACGGTCGCCGGCGGCTCGGACTCCTCTTCTTCGTCCTCTTTCAGCCTCTTCGCTGTAACTGTCGTCGGCGCCGCCAGCGACGACGTCCACGCGATCGCTCGTTGAAGCGCCGTCGCCACCGCGGGCGCTGCGCGCGAGCACGTCGCCGTCGCTGAACTCGCTGATCTCAGTGGAGGGATGTTGCTCGGAACCGACGGGATCGAAGTGCACGAATGGATGCTCCTAACGAGTGAACATCATCTTAGCGCACCCCAACAGTTTCCGCGGCGTCGATCTTCGCCTTGTCCCCGATCGACCGGGAGCCAATTCATGCTGACCCCAGACAGCCATCGAACGACCAGCTCGTCGGTAGACTCATGAGACCTGGTCCCCAGACGCTCAACTGCCGCCGAAGTCTGCGTTCGAGTGCAAATCCCTACGCCCGGCAGTCGGTTCTCTGCCTCCCGGAGGACTACATTCGGCCCTTGGGCGTACACCAAATTTACTGTGCACCAGCTCGAATCTTGGGGCTCACCCGTGATATCGTCATGGACCTTCGCCGCGCTGCGTTGCGGCTTCTTTTGCTGGAAACTTCGTGTCGCGCTTTACTGCTCCTCTGGCGTTACGTCAGAACACGAACGACGTGTCGACGGCGGCAGCCCGCCTGGTCGACATCAGCAAACCCATGCGGCAGGTCCGGGCACTCGCGACGCGTGCCGCGGCTGGCGATGCGAAGGTTTTCATCACGGGCGAAAGCGGCGTCGGCAAGGACGTCGTGGCCCAGTATATCCACGCGCATTCAACCCGCGCGTCCAAGCCGTTCATCGCCGTCAATTGCGCGGCAATTGCTGACACGCTGCTCGAGACCGAGCTCTTCGGGCACACTCGCGGCAGCTTCACCGGCGCATACCGAGACCGCATGGGCCGCCTCGAGGCGGCGCACCGCGGCACGATTTTCCTCGACGAAATTGCCGAGATGAGCCTTCAGATGCAAGCTCATCTGCTCAGATTCCTCGAAACCGGCGAGATTCAACCGGTCGGGAGCGCCGGCGGGCCGGTGCGCGTCGACGTGCGCATCATCTCGGCGACCAATCGCGATCTCGAGCAGCTGGTGGCCACGGGCGCCTTCCGAAGCGACCTGCTCTATCGGATCAAGGTCGTCCACATTCACGTTCCGCCGCTGCGCGATCGGAAAGAGGATCTGCCAAGCCTCATCGAAGCGGCATCCACGCGCACGGGCCGCCCGATTCGGTTCACCGAGTCGGCGCTGCAAGCGCTGTCGCGCTACCGATGGCCGGGAAACGTTCGGGAACTTCAGAACGTGATCGAGCAAGCCGCGTGGATGACCGAGTCTGAGAACGTCGATGCTTCTGATCTACCGGAGGCCGTCAGGCTCGCATCAACGGAAGGGCTCACGCCCCGTCGCGAGCGGCGGAAACGTCTGGCCGATGAGTTGTACAGCACGCTGGTGGACGGCCACTACACCTTCTGGGGTCACATACACCCGCTGCTCCTCAAGCGCGACATCACGCGTCACGATTTGAGACAACTCGTGAGCCTCGGTCTTGCGGCGACTCGCGGAAACTACCGCGGCCTGTTGAAGCTGTTCGGTATGGACGATGGCGACTACAAGAGATTCATGAACTTTCTGGCGGCGCACGAATGCACTGTTGATTACCGCCAGTTCCGCTCGCCGAATCCAATCATCATCAGACCGGCCTCAGTCGGACTGCCCTTCGAAGCACACGCCTCCAGGAAAGTCACGAGGCGTTCGACAGAGTTCTGAGGCCCGCCTGGCTGCCGCGTCCTTCCTCGACTGCCTGCTGTCCGATTCTGAGACTCACTGGGTTATTCGCAATGCCCGCCACGACGGCATCGTGGCGAGGACGATTGAAACCGCGTTCGACTCGCCTACTCGCAACAAGGGACTGCTCGGCCGATCGCACCTGGCCGAGGACGCGGCGTTGATCCTCGCGCCGTGCAGCAGCATTCATACGTTCTTCATGCAGTTCGCGATTGATGTCGCGTTCGTCAATCGAGGCGGTACGATCATTCGGATGCGCACCTCTGTTCGACCGGCGCGCATTCAGATCGCTCTTCGTGCTTTTGCGGTAGTCGAGCTCGCTGCCGGCGCACTCGCGCGGGCGAATACCCAAGCAGGCGATCGCCTGTTTCTCGCGCGCGAATCGTACCCACACCGGCGACCAAGTTCTGGTCCCGACCAGAACCCCGCACGCGAACTTTCCGTCGCGCATTCCGCAACTCCTCACGCGCCGAATGGTTACACGCCGTTGCACACCGGGTACACGCATTGCTCGCCCGCACACACGATCGCCACTTCTTTTGAGCACGTGATGCTCGGCGATCGACTTTTCACCCCATGCGTCGAACGCGTCGCGACCCGAGGTTCCTGGTACCACGTCCGTGGGAGGGCATGCTCCGCATCCCAGGGGACGTCGTCGTGGAACAACACGACACTGAGCAGAAAGAGCTCTGGGTCGTGAGCTCTGAGCCCATGCGCCGCGAGGAACGCCTGACGCTCGATCTGACGCCGCCGGGCCAGAGCCTGACGGTGCGCGTGGTCGAGAGCAAGCCGGTAATGAAGGATGGCGTCGTCCGGCACCGATTGCGACTGGCGATCGTCGATTGACGACCGAGGGACTGTCGAGATGAAGCGGCAACTGAATGCGATGCGCTGCCAGATGGAGCTGGTCGGCGTGCTCACGCGCGAGATTCCCACGCGCCTGGTCGAGGTCAGCCGTTCGGGCTGTTTGCTGGAAAGCGGACATCGCATCGAAGAAGGCACCGTCGGGGCCTTGCGAATCGAGGTCGACGGCCACAGCTATCTCGAGGACATCCGCGCGACGCGCTGCGTGGCAATCGCCGGATCTGGGTCGGCGTACCTGATCGGCATCGAGTTCTTGCAGACCGGGCGTCCTGACGGGATGTCGATACGGCGCGCGCTCGGCGCATCGCTCGGTGAAATGTCTCTGGGAAGTTTGGGATTGTCGTCAACGTAAGGGGAACGTCTACTTCGTGTCACAAAAGGAGCAAAGGTCATGAAAACGTTAGTAGCACGGTTGGTTCGATCCGACGAGGGACAAGACCTGATCGAATACGGCTTGCTCGTCGGCATCATCACCATCGGCGCGATTGTCGGAATCACGGCAATCGGCCCGAAGGTGGCGCAGTACTTTGCCAACCTCAACACGGCGATGCCCTAACGACAAACAACCCGGTTCGTCGCGTGTAGAGGACGCGGCCGAGCAGAAGGGTAGGGGGCTGATGAAAACGCTGCTGAGACGAGCAGTCGAGTGCGAGAGGGGGCAGGACCTTATCGAGTACCTCGCTGCTGATCGGCATCATCACTGTCGCGAGCATGCTCGCGATGGCCGCAATCGGCGGAAAGATCACGCAGTACTTCGCGAATCTGAACGTCGCGTTGCCGTGAGGCGAGCTGTGCGGAGTGTGAAAGATGGCTGCCAACTGGTACCGGCACGTCGTGAGTCTGGTCAAACGACTGTGCAAGGAAGACTCCGGTCAGGACTTGATGGAGTACGTGCTCCTGACCGGCATCATCGCGATCGCCGGAATCCTGGTGTTTCCGACGATTCAGTCCGCGATGGCCGCCGCCTATCAGAACTGGAACGCCAACGCACAGTCGATTTGGGAGACCCCACCGCCGATGTAGGCGGTAGGGGTCGAGCCAGTGGGTGAAACGAGCAGGGAAAGTCAGATGGGGAGCATGGGTCGATGACGGTCGTGCAGGTGATCAGCCTCGGGCTGGCGGTCGTGGCGTGTGGGTGGGATCTGCGCACTCGCCGCATTCCCCAGCTGCTCACGCTCGGGGGCGCGCTCGCTGGCCTGGCGTATCACTTCGCCTTTGGCGGGTGGAACGCTGGCATGGCGAGCGCGATGGGGTGGCTGGTTGGCATCGCCATCTTTTTCGTTCCGTTCGCGCTCGGTGGTCTTGGCGCCGGCGACGTCAAGCTGCTCGGTGCGCTCGGTGCCTGGCTGGGCCCGATGAATGCGATCTGGGTGGGACTCTACGCCGGCGCCGCCGGCGGCATCCTGGCCATCTTCGTCGCCCTGACACACGGGTATCTGTTTCAAGCAGTCGGCAACGTGGGCGTGTTGCTGGCGTACTGGCGGGTGAACGGAGTCAAGCCGCTACCGGAAATCACGCTCGAGCACAGTCGGGGACCACGGCTCGCGTACGCGGTGCCGATCCTCGCCGGAACCATGGTGACGCTGTGGCTCAAATGAAGGCCCGACGGCGCAGCGTGTGGTCATGTGAGCGCGGCGCCGAGCTCGTCGAGTTCGCGTTCGTGTTCCCGACCCTGCTGCTGGTGATGCTCGGCATCATCGACTTTGGATTTTTGTTTCAACGATACGAGGTCGTGACAAACGCCGCGCACGAAGGCGCGCGCGTGGCCATCCTGCCCGGCTATGCAGATGCCGATGTCAGTGCGCGAGTCGATCAGTATCTGGCGGCGGCGGGGATTACGGGTCCGCGAACGGTGACGGTCGGCGCACCGACAGGCCAGTCGCGGTTGGCAGCCAATGCATCACCGTTCGACCGGTGACGGTTGCCTATACCAACAACTTTTTGTTTCTCGGACCGATCCTCGGATTGATGGGCTCGTGGGTGGCGGCGGCACGCTCTCCAACATAGACGCTCACGGCAACATCGTCGATGCGTAGCGAGCTCGCCGCCGGCGCGTGCCCGTAGGCCGCAATTCCGGTTTCGTCAGGTGAAGGAGTTCTCATGAACCGCCGTTCTCGACATCTCTTGGTGCTAACGATTGCGGTCGTCACTGCGACCGTTGCGAGCGCTGCTATTTACCGGGCGCTGTTACAACGGCCTGCACGGGCGCAGGAGCGGGAGAACCAGCGCGTCGTGGTGGCCAAGCACCCGATGGCGATCGGCACGCAGCTCACCGAGGCGGACCTGAAGGTCGTGTCGTGGCCGGCCGAGAGTCCCCTGCCGAACGCCGTCAGCGACATCAAGGACGCCGTGAACCGGGGGTTGCTGACGACTGTGCTCGAGAACGAGCCGCTCACCACGAACAAGATCGCTACGGCCGGGGCGGGACTCTCGCCGGCGATTCCGGCGGGGATGCGGGCGATTGCTGTAAAGGTCAACGACGTCATCGGTGTCGCCGGCTTCGTCGTGCCGAAGTCTCGCGTCGACGTGGTCGTCACGATTCGCCGTCCCAACGACAGCGTGACGCGCACCGCGGCGAGCAATGTCGTAGTTCTGGCTGCTGGAACCCGGCAGGATCAGGGAAAGAAAGAAGGGGATTCGAAGACTCCGAACGCATCGACGGTTGTGACCTTGCTCGTCTCTCCGCCGGACGCCGAGCGCATCTCTCTGGCACAAGCGGAGGGCGAGATCATGCTCGTGCTCCGGAACCCCAACGATAACGAACAGACGATCTCTAACGGTATCAAGACGGCGACGCTGCTCGGGCAAGACGAGCCGGCACCGGCACCAGTTGCGAGACCGGCCGCCGTGCGGCGTCCGACGCCAGCGCCAAAAGAGGTGGAGGCGCCGCCCGAAGCGCCCAAGCCTGCGCCGCATGTCGTCGAAGCCATTCGTGGTCAGAAAGCGGACCACGGAAGAGGTGAAGGAACCAAAGCGCGCTGATGAGACACCCGTACAGAAGGGCGCTGGCGACGAGGTGAAGCGTTGAGCATGACGCCGCTCTCGGCGTTCGGCATCTGCCTGCTCGTGTACGGGTCATCCTCCGTGCTCGCCGCGCAGGCTCCGGTGGCGCAGGCGCCGCAAGGAGCCCCGGCACCCGCGCGACCGCAAACGCCGCCACCGCAGCTGCCAGGCCAGGTCGAACGAGTCGTGCTGACTGCGGGACGGTCAACGGTTCTTCGAACCGATTTCGACATCATTCGCATGGCGGTCACGAACCCTGCCGTCGCCGACGCGAGCGTCGTTCAGAACCGCGAAATTCTCGTCGACGGGAAGGCACCCGGCACTGTCAGCTTGATCGTGTGGAGCAGCACAGAACGCAAGCACTACGACCTTGTTGTAGAGCCAGCGATCACCACGCTGCAACAACAACTGCGCGCGCTGTTTCCCGGTGAAGACATCATCGTCAGCGCGACTGACGAGGCCATCATCCTTTCAGGATCCGTGTCGAACAACGGCGTGTCGCTTCGCGCCGGCGAGATCGCCCAGGCCAGCTCGTCGAAGGTCAAGGTGATCAACATGCTGCAGCTCCCGAGTGGTCAGGAGAGCCAGCAGGTGATGCTGCAGGTCCGCTTCGCCGAGGTCAATCGCCGCGCGCTGACCGAGCTTGGCGCCAACTTCATCGTCAATCGCCAGGACTACTCGGGTCGTGTCGCAACGCAGCAGTTCGCGGCGCCGATCATCGACGATGAAAAGCAGGCGCCAGTAGTATTCAGCGACTTTCTCAACATCTTCTTCCTGAACCGCCAGGAAGGCTGGGCCGCCGTCGTCAAGGCGCTGCAGTCGAAGGGTTTCTTCCAGAGCCTCGCCGAACCGAACCTGATTGCCTACAACAACCAGGAAGCGAGCTTTTTGGCGGGTGGCGAGATTCCGGTGCCGATCGTTCAGGGTTCGGGCGCGAACAGCGCCGTCACCGTGATGTACAAGGAATTCGGTATCAAGCTCACGTTCACACCGACGATTGCTGGCGATGTCATCCGGCTCAAGGTCGCGCCAGAGGTCAGCACCCTGGACTTTGCCAACGGCATCACCCTGCAGGGCTTCCGGGTGCCGGCGCTGGCGACACGCCGAGCTTCGACGAACGTCGAGCTCAAGGATGGCCAGTCGTTCGCGATTGCGGGGCTGCTCGACAACCTGACCCAGGAAGACTCGGCCGCTATTCCGATCCTGAGCAAGGTCCCAATCATCGGCAATCTGTTCAAGAGCAAGGCCGACCGTTCCGAACGAACCGAGCTAATGGTGCTGATCACGCCGCGGCTCGTCCGCGCGCTCGAACCGGACGAAGTGCCGCCGCTGCCAACACTCCCCCGTCGCTTCCTGCCGGCGCCCACCCCTGGAGGTGTCGACAAGGGCGCACCGGGCAACCCGGACAAGGGAGACAAGTCTCGACCCGAGCCGCCGAGCGCCGAGCCGCAAGTCGGCCTGGTCGACGCGCCCGCGGTCACGAACGAAAAGCCGCGCGCGAAAGCGGCGACTCGAGGGCAACAGCCCCGAGGTCAACAATGATGCGCGCACGAACACGCGCGATCGGTTCGGAACAGGGCGCCGTCTTCGTTCAGGTCGGCATCTCGCTGTTCGTACTGATGGCGTTCAACGTGTTCGTGCTCGATTACGGAATGATGTGGATTGGCCGCGCGTCAGGCGCAGAACGCCGCAGATGCTGGAGCGCTCGCGGGGGCGATCGCCTTGGCTACGACGACTTCGACGATCCGCCCTCATCGAACGGCCTGGCCGCCGCAGAGCGCACTGGAACGTGGCTTCGGCGAACATCGATCTGGCAGCAGGCTGGTACGCCGGTCGTGACCTTCAATTGCCCGTCCGGCGTAGCGGGCCGCTGTGTGAGCGTCGACGTCTATCGGGACGGCGAGAACGGCAGCACGCCCATGCCTACGCTGTTCGGGCCCGATTCTTGGCGTCACCAACCAGGGCGTGAGGGCAACGGCGACGGCTTCGCCGGCAAGCGGCAACGCCACCAATTGTCTCAGGCCGATCGCCTTCGCCGACGACTGGATCGAACAGCGAGCACCGACCAACCGATTCAACAGCTACGACGAAACGACCGGGGCACCGCTGGCGGGACACGCGACAGTTACACTCCGCCAAGCGCGCTCGCAATCCGGTCGCACCACCGTCTCGAGTGATCTCGGCGAACGAATCATCTGGGAGCTCGACCGGCGATCCAGAGATCGCAGCCCATTACGCGAGTGGCTCGTGTTGTCGCTTTCGCTCCCCGGCACCGCAACTTATCCGACAGAACATTGACAATTGCAACGGGCAGCCGGTGGAATTCGGTCAGACACTTGCCGGTGATCACATCGATACCCAGCATCAGCGGCGACACGACCGCTGGCTTTAACTACCTGCATGGGTCTCGACCCAGGCGTGGACTGGAATGAAGCCGGCAACCGCATCGACAACAGCTGCGCCCCCGGCTGTGCGCCGATCAGCCCTCGGCTGATCCCTGTCGCGCTTTACGATCCGTGACGATTCCAGCTGGGGCCGCGCCTCTGAACGATTGGATCAGCCGCCGTCGGCTGCCCGACCAACAGCCCCTGCATCACCGTGACGAACATCGTCGGCTTTTTTGTTCATGGGCCTTTCGGCCGCGTTCGGCCCTCATGGACATTTTCTGAAATATCCGGGAATTACCGTCGACGACGTGCTCCGACTTTTGTCGATGATGCCTCGTGGCTTGTGACGACGAACTCTGATTAGGTAACTGTGACAACGACACTCACCGCAACGCTCGCAGGATCTCGGGATCGACAGCTCGAAGAGTTGATGCAGACATGTGGTCTGCGCGTCAACGTCAGCAAGGTCGAAGAGCTCGCAACGCTCGCACAACCGGGCGCATCACAGCCGGCGCTCGTGATTCTCGACATGCGCGATCGTCCGACATTGCCTCCGACGGTCGGAATGCTCCGTCGTCAGCATCCGTCAACCGGGGTCGTCATCGTCGCGGCAGCGCTCGAGCCCGCACTGATGCTGGAAGCCATGCGCGCCGGCGTCACCGAGTTCCTCACCGCGCCGGTCACCGCCACCGAGCTCACGGCTGCTGTCGGGCGAGTCACGACGGCGCATCCGCCGACGACGAGCGGAGAGGTCTTCGCGTTTCTCGGCGCCAAGGGCGGCGTTGGAACGACAACGGTCGCAACCAACGTCGCGACGACGCTCGCACAGACCGCGAATGGGTCGACGTTGCTGATCGACCTCCATCTGGCGTACGGCGACGCTGCTGTCTACCTTGGGACCGAGCCGCGCTTCTCCGTCATCGACGCGCTCGAGA
Organism: uncultured Acidobacteriota bacterium; assembly: GCA_963797715.1. GTDB lineage: Bacteria > Acidobacteriota > Vicinamibacteria > Vicinamibacterales > 2-12-FULL-66-21 > DATBJJ01. The sequence continues at coordinate 11,607 of CAWCQS010000025.1, read as the reverse complement.
ACGTGCATCGGCTCGACAAGACGTTCTTGAACGGCCTCGTGGGCCATGCGCGCGCCGGCCTGTCCCTACTTGCCTCGTCAGATCGCGCCACCGCGACGCCAGTCGACACGATGAGCGTTCGTACGCTGATCGAGTCTGCAGCGTTGCACTACCGCTACGTGGTGCTCGACGTTCCGCGCATGGACGTGATGATCGACGCGCTCGAACCGGCTTCACGGATCGTCATCGTCGCCAATCAGGAGTTGGCAACGGTGCGCGCGGCGACTCGACTCTCCGCTGCGCTCCGTCAGCGATACGGCAAGGAGCGTCTGCAGGTCGTCGTGAGCCGGTACGACATCGAGGCAGAAATTGGCCAGTCCGACGTCGAGCGAGTGCTGGGGACGCCGGTGGCACACACGTTCCCCAGCAACTACCGCCTCGCGTTGGACGCGTTGAATACCGGCCGTCCGGTGGTGCTCGACAACCACAACAAGTTGGCAGCGTCGCTCAGCGGCTTCGCGCGTGGTCTCGTGGACACGCCAAGCGAAACGCCAGGTGGTGCCAAGCGGCAACAGGGTCTTTTTGGAAGGCTGACAGGCAGGCGTGCGTGACAGTGATGGATTGGACCGAGGCGCGCCGCCGGCGCGCCCCGCCGGAGCGGAGCGGGGCTTTCGCGGCCCCGCGAGCGCCGCCTTCGCGCCGAAGGCGCCACTGGGGGGGGGGGGGGTCGGCGGGGCGAAGCCCCCCGGTGCAGGTGCAAGGAGCGTTAGGCGTATGAATCCCGTCGTTTCGATTGGAAGTCCGGCGAGCGATCCACGGCTGAAGAGCTATCAGGATCTGAAGGCTCGCGTACATACCGACCTGCTGAACCGCCTGAATCTCGAGCGGCTCACGCAGATGGGACAGAAAGAAGCTGAACCCGAAATTCGTCGGATGATCCTGGAAATCATCGAGCGCAGCAACGAGACGACGCCGCTCAGTCTGACCGAGCGCGAAACGCTCGTTGTCGATGTCCTCAACGAGCTATTCGGGCTGGGACCGCTCGAAGCGCTTCTTCGCGACCAGGACATCTCGGACATTCTCGTCAACCGGTTCGACCAGGTGTATGTCGAGCGGGACGGCCGTTTGGAATTGACCGACATCCTGTTCCGCGACGATCGCCACCTCATGCAGATCATCGAGCGAATCGTCAGCACCGTCGGCCGCCGCATCGACGAATCGAGCCCGATGGTTGACGCCCGTCTGCGCGACGGCTCGCGCGTGAACGCCATCATTCCACCGCTGGCAATTGACGGCCCATCACTGTCGATTCGCCGTTTCCGAACCGGCCGCGTTGGTGCCGACGATATGGTCGGGCGCGAGACGATGACGCAGCCGATGCTGGACTTCCTGCGCGCGGCGGTCGCCTGCCGGCTCAACATCATCGTGTCGGGTGGCACCGGCGCTGGCAAGACGACTCTGCTCAACGTGCTCTCGAGTTTCATCTCCAACCTCGAACGCGTCGTCACGATCGAAGACGCGGCCGAATTGATGATGCGCCAGCGGCACGTCGTGCGGCTGGAGACGCGGCCGCCAAACATCGAAGGCAAGGGTGCCGTGCGTCAGCGTGACCTTGTGGTCAACGCTCTTCGTATGCGTCCCGACCGCATCATCGTCGGCGAGGTCCGGAGTGACGAGGCGCTCGACATGTTGCAGGCCATGAACACCGGCCACGACGGCGGCCTGACGACGATTCACGCCAACAGTCCAAGGGATGCGCTGTATCGCCTCGACACAATGGTGGCGATGGCGAATCTGAATTTGCCCGAACGCGCCGTCCGCCAGCAGATCGCGTCAGCCGTCCACCTGGTGATTCAGGTGACTCGCTTGTCTGATGGCAGCAGAAAGGTGACGGCCATCACCGAAGTCACGGGAATGGAAGCCGACATGATCACCACGCAGGACATCTTTGTCTTCGATCGCACGGGGCTGCGCCGCGACGGCAAGGTGTGTGGACGGTTCAGGGCAACCGGCATTCGACCGCGGTGCACCGAGCGGCTGCAATCGTTCGGCGTGCAGTTGCCGGTCGATATGTTCGAGCACGTGACGCTGGTGGCATAAACGTAGTGTCCGGCTTTCGCCGGACCAGCAGGCGGAGCAACTCATGCTGGCTGTAGTCGCAATTTTCTTTCTATGCCTCACGATCGTGCTCGGGGCGTATTGGGCCTTCGTGGTCATTCCCGAGAACAAATCCACCCGGACTCTGCGAAAGCGCCTGAAGGCCGAAGTCGTAACCGAGGGGCGCTCCCACGCTGACGCGCTGACTCGGCGCGTTGCGCCGCTCAGCTCGCTCAAGGGGCTGGACTCGCTGCTTACCAAGTCGGGGCGCCTCGTCGAGCCGCTGCGGCGGACCGTCGAACACTCCGGCTTATCGATCACGATCGGGCTCGTCGTGCTCGCGACGATATTCGTGGCCTCGTCAGCGTTTCTCGTCGTGAGGTTGCTCACCGGGCTGAACTGGGCCGCGGGGGTCGTCGCACTCGGCGCTGGTTCGGTGCCGTATCTGCTCGTGCGCTACGCCGCCGTTCGACGAACGCGACTGTTCGAGGATCAGTTTCCCCAGGCCATCGACCTCATCGCCAGCTCGCTGCGCGCTGGTCACGCGTTCACGTCCGGCATCTCGATGGTGAGCGACGAAGTCGCGGACCCTACTGGCGCCGAGTTTCGTTTGCTCCATGACCAGCAGAACTTTGGCATGCCGCTGCCGGATGCGCTCAAGGCGTTTGCCGTTCGCGTGCCGCTGCTCGACGCGAGGTTCTTCATTACCGCAGTGCTGACGCAGCGCGAGGCCGGCGGCAATCTCGCCGAAGTGCTCGACAACCTGTCGGGGCTGATACGCGAGCGTTCCCGGGTCAAGCGCCAGGTCCGCGTCGCCAGCGCCCATGGACGGATCACGGGTTGGGTGCTGTCGATGATGCCGCCGGCGCTGTTCCTGGTAATGATGCTCATCGCTCCCGAGCACATGAACACGTTCGTGACCGATCCGATTGGCGTCCGCATGATTCTTCTCGCGCTCACGCTGCAGGTCATCGGTACGTTCGCCATACGGCGGATCGTGAACGTGGAATTCTGAGGCTAATGATATGAGTGCCGATCTCGCGTTGCCACTCGCGGGCATCTTCATCTCGGTTGCATTGGCTGTTGGCTCACTCGCCTCGATGGCGCTCGCGCGCACCTCTCCAGCGCGACGACGGCTTCAACCGACCATCGGTGGAGTGTCCACTGAACCGCCGACGAGCGGGCTGCTCGATCAACTCTTCTCATTTTTCCGCCCGGCCAAAGACAAGACACGACAGTTGTCGAAGACCCCTCAGGGCGCCTCGACCAAGGTGTCGCGACAGCAGCGCCGAATGGAGCTTGCCGGCTGGACGGATCCCGAGGTGGCTGGCTATTTTGCGTTGGCCGAAATGGTCTGCCCCATTGTCTGTGGCTTGCTGCCGCTGGCGTTGATGGGAACCCAGGGCTGGCTCCTCGGAATCATTTGCGCTGTGCTCGGCTACCTGATTCCGGACGTCGTGCTGACGAGGGCGACACGGAAACATCAGAAGGCCATCCAGAACGGACTTCCTGACGCTATCGACCTGATCGTGGTCTGCGTCGAAGCCGGGTCGAGCCTGGATCAGGCCATCATGCGCGCAAGTGAGGAATTGGAGATCGCGCTGCCCTCTCTCGCGCGTGAACTGCGCACGGTGACGAACGAAATCCGCGCGGGCAAGCCGCGGCTCGAGGCCTTCCAGGGGCTGGCGAAGCGCACGCAGGTAGAAGACGTCCGCGCGCTCGTGACGATGTTGACGCAGACCGATCGGTTTGGCACGAGCATCGCGCAGGCGCTTCGCACGCATGCGTCGACGTCGAGAACCAAGCGGCGTCAGCGAGCTGAGGAACGCGCGGCGAAAGTCGGCGTGAAGCTCGTGTTCCCGCTTGCACTATGTCTGGTACCGGCACTCTACGTCGTCTGTCTCGGCCCTGTCGTCATCCGGATCCTGCGCGCGCTGATGTAAGGCTGGAGCGGTCGGGCGCGCCGGGGTTCGTTTCATAGGAGGAAGCACGATGGACAATACAACACTGATTCTGCTCGTCGTTTTCGCCGTTCTCGTCGTTGCCTACACGGCGCGTCGCCGTAGCCGTCTTCGCAGCGAAGACTAGGGCGGATCACACGGATCACACGGGATTGCACGGCGTGGACAGAACGACCGGGAGCGGCTCCTGATGCTGTTGGTGCGGTCGGGGACTGTTGCGATGGCGCTCGTTGTGTGCCTGTCGGGCTGCTCGATGCGGCAGCGTGCTGCGGTGCAGCTGGCACCAAGCCACTCGACGTCGCGCGCCACGATCGGCGGCACGATCGAGTCCCAGGACCGCCCTCTCGGGGCTGCCCTGCTCGCGCTCAACCTCGATCCGTCGCCGCAACGTCACCGCGCCGTCGCCAAAGAATATCGGCGCCTGGGCATCATGGACGCTGCGTTCGACCACCTCACGGCGGCGACGCGACTTGACCCACGCGATGCGGCTGCATACGACGCCCGCGCCCGGATCTGGCGGGACTGGGGATTCCCGGAGCTCGGCATGGGCGACAGCGCGCGAGCGGTCTTCTTTGCGCCGCGATCCGCGGCGGCACACAACACTCGAGGCACGCTGCTTGCGGCGGCAGGCCTCGAGGTGGAAGCACGACGCGAGTTCGAGAAGGCGTTGGCACTAGATCCAAACGCCGGCTTCGCGCGCGCGAACCTCTGTCGTGTCGGAGGTTGTTGACGGCACTGCGTATGGCTCGAATGCGCTGGGGCTGGGTTGCAGCCCTCACGTCCGGCGTTCTCATCACCACTGCCGCCGCTACGGCGTCCTTCAGCGGCAACCCCGACCTGTCCGTACGCATTACGTCACCACTCGGACGCACTGGCAGTGTGAGTGGCACCGTCCGTTTTGTCGCGCAGATTCAATGCCCGCCAAGCGCCGCGCTTCGCCCTGTTCGCTTCTACGTCGACTCGGCGCTGTTCAAGACCGACGACGACGGGCCACCTTACGCCGTGGAGTGGACGGACGAGAATCCGTTCGAACGCCGCGAGCTGGCCGTTGAGGTCGAAGATAGCGAGGGGCACAAGGCTCGCGACACCGTCGTCCTGGACGCGTTCGAGATTACAGAGATTTCCGAAGTGGCGAGTGTCCTGCTCGAAGCGGGCGTTTACGATCGGAAGGGTCGGTTCATCGGCGGCCTGACGTCTGGAAACTTCACCGTCAAGGAAGACGGCGTCGCACAGACCATCGATCTCGTCAACCACGAGCGGGTGCCCGCGACCTTCGCGCTGCTCATCGACAGCAGCCAGAGCATGTCGCGGCGATTTGACTTCGTCAAAGCTGCCGCAGCTCGGTTGACCAACTTTCTCCGCCCCAAGGACAGCGTCATCGTCGCGCCGTTCGCGAAGCAGCTGTCGCCACTCACGGGGCCGACGGGCGACCGTCGGACCATCGTCGAAGCGATTCAGCACATCGAGCCGTCGGGCGGAACGGCGATCCTCGATTCGCTGATCGAGCTCAGCGAGCGACTACCACGGGCTGAGGACCGGCGGTCCGTGATTCTGATCAGCGACGGCTACGACCAGCACAGCAAGGCGTCGTTTGAAGAGGCCCTGGCCGCGGTCAAGAGCGCAGGTCTCACGGTTTACGTCGTCGGGATTGGCGGCATTGCCGGAATCTCTCTGAAAGGCGAACGGGAGCTGAAGCGACTCGCCAGCGATACCGGCGGACAAGTCTTCTTTCCGCCTCGAATCGAGGAGTTGACAGGCGTCTACGACCAGCTCGCGGCCGATGCTCAGAATCGATATCTGGTCACTTACACACCGACAAACACCTCACGAGATGGCGCGTGGCGCAGCGTCAGCCTCACGACAGCCTCCGAGCAGTACGTCGTGCGCACGCGAGCCGGGTACCGCGCGCCGAAGCCGCCGCCAATCCGGCCGACGCTCGAGTTCACGGTTACAGATTTGGCCGGTCAGTACGTCGAGATCAGCGCCGACGACCTCGTTGTCTCCGAAGACGGCGTCGATCAGAAGGTGGACACGTTTCACGAAGCCGCGACACCTCTATCTATAGTGCTCGCGCTCGATGCCAGCGGAAGCATGCGAAAGAGCGCCGACGCCCTGATGTCCGCGGCACGCACGTTCGTCGACGCGCTCCGGCCGGAAGACAAGCTGTCGCTGCTCTTCTTTTCTGACGGCGTGCTCGTGGCGCACGGCCTCGGCACGAACCGGCAAACGAGTATCGACGCGATCAACGGTTACAAGCCGGTGGGCGGCACCGCGTTGTACGACGCGCTGGCCGATGCCTTCGGGACGCTGAAGACGGTCGAAGGTCGGCGGGCAGTCGTCGTGATGACAGACGGTCGCGATGAGAACAATCCCGGCACTGCGCCTGGGAGCTCCCACACGCTGCCTCAGGTCCTGGAGCTCGCGCGAGAGGTGGACGCGACGGTCCTTCCGATCGGGCTGGGCACCAACCTCGATCGGAGCGGCCTGGAGCACCTGGCCGACATTTCGGGCGGGGCCGCCTATTTTCCGACGGACGCGTCAGAGCTCCACGCGCAGTTTGCGAGGACGATTGAAAACCTGCGGCGGCGTTACGTTGTTGGTTACACCTCGACGCACATCCAGCGCGACGGATCGTGGCGCAACGTCGAGATCAAGTCGCGGTCAGCGAACCACGTGATTCGCAGTCGAAGCGGGTATTTTGCTCCGGACAAATGACGTTCTTCGTGCTCGTCGTTGCTTCGCACGCTTCGCGATGAGTTCGTAGACTGAGGCAGTGCAGGAATAATGCTATGAGTGAGGACTCACCGAAAATCATCAGCCTCGAGACGTCGCTCGAGCTCGCGGAGTTTCCCTCCGAGGCCGAGTTCACGTCCGAGGCTGAAGCGCCGCCCGTGATTCCGACGCCGGCACTGGCCGCGCCGATCACACCTGCGGCCCATCCGCCGATGTCCTCGAACGTCGTTCCGCTTTCGACGCCAGAGCCGCGTGTAGAACCAGAAGCCCCAAAGCCCTCTGCGCCTGTCGCCGCAGCAGCATCAGTGACTTCAATCACTGCGGGCATCGCGACGGGAGCCCGTTAGCGCCCCAGAAACAGTCATCGATCCCGTGCGGCAGCCCGCGCATTCGGGCCCGGCCGTGGTCACGGAATTCCCCGTCAAACCGCAAACGCCGGCCGCCGTTGCCGTGTCGACGCTTCCGCCGGTCCGGTGTCGCTCGTCGAGCTCATCGAGCGCCGCAACGGCTTCGACTGGCGCGAGGCGGTCGCGGTCATCCAGCAGATCTGCCTGTATCTACGAGACCATGCGTCCCAGTCGCCGATCCTCCTCGACCCGCGCACCATCCAAATCACTGACCGAGGAGAGGTGCGGCTGTTGTCAGGGCAGACGAGCAGTGACCCATTAGTGATTCAGGTGGGCCGACTGTTGCGGACGATGTTGGCGGGAAAGGAAGTGCCGCCGGAGCTGCGGCTGCTGCTTGTCCCAGGCAACGTTCGAGCTTCCGATTTTCGAATCCATCGAAGACGTTGACCGCGCACTCGCGCAGCTGAACAAGCTCGACGAACCCGGGCCCGCGGGTCTTGCCTTGCTACGCGCTGTCGCCGCTCCACCGCCGCCTTATGATCCCGAACAGGATTTCGATCAGCGGCCGCGATCTATTCGATCAATCATTCCTGCTCAGAAGAGGGCCGGCCGTCGCCGGTCGAGAAGAGGGCTAAGATTTCTGCTCGGTGGATATGGGACGCATATCGCCGTCATCTTTGTCGGCATCGCAGTAATCGCGATTCTGCTCGCGACGGAGCCGCCGATGCTGTTCCCGAAGGACACCGCCGCGACGCAGGACGCGTCGTTGGAGGTTGCCACCGGAGCGGTCGGTGGATCGGGCACATCCGGAGCGGCTGTTCCCGAGCCAGAGGCGTCACGTGGCGAGCGATCGTCACGTGCCGATTCGTCTCGTCGCCCACCGTCCTCGACACGACGAAATGATGTGGCCGGGACGACGCCGTCGAACACGCGAACAGCGCCTGAAGCCCAGACGCACCCGGCTCCAAGCGGGCCGCATCCAGGCACGGGGCGCCAGCAGGCGATGGCGCCCGGTACCGTCATCGTGACGCCGCCGCCTCCATCACCATCCGCACGCGAGCACGAGCGCCGCGCGACGGAGCTGCTGGAAGGAGGAAAGCGGGACGAAGCGACACTGGCCTTTGACGGGTTGGTGATGAACAATCCACTCTATGAGCCGCGCACGACCGAAATGACGCCCGAGGCGCTGGCCACGTTCCGTCAGAGCCAGCGAAGGATACTCCCGCTGAAGGCCCAGGGAAACTACGACCGCGGCAAGGCGGCACTGAGCGGTGGCGACTACGACATGGCGTTGAGACTGGCGAGAGAGGCGCTGGCCATACTGGATCGGCATCAGGACACCACGTCTACCTCGCTACGCGATCAGGTCGAAGACTTGATTGAGGAAGCCAAGCTTGCGGCCGCAACTGCTACTGAGGTGATTTACAGCGAGTCGGATCTCGACGTCACGCCACCGCGACAACTGAGCCGCCCGATGCCAATCAACGGCCCAATTGGCGTGCCGCCGAATCGAGTCGGCTGGCTCGACATGATCATCGGCAAGGATGGAACGGTCTTCCAGGTCAAGCTCCACACGCCGCTCAACCGCCACCACGAGCGGATGATCGTCAGTCCCGCCAAAGCGTGGTTGTACCGTCCGGCCATGAGGAACGGAAGGCCGGTGATGTATCGGATCAAGGTGAAGGTGAATCTGCCGGAGTCGGGTACCGATTTCTGACGATTGTCGGTTCTTGGTTCGGGGTTCGTCGTTCTTCGTTCAGGTTCGTGGTTCGGGGTTCCGGTTCCTGGTTCCTCGTTCCGGCTCCGACTCCCCGACGTGGCACGCGTTCTGCCATGACCAGCGGGCATGGCAGGAGTCAAGCATCACGAAGATCTTGTAGCGTGGCAACTTAGCGAGGAATTGCGGCACCAGATCGTTGCTCTTCTTGCAACTCCCACCCTCGCCCGGCATCGCAGATTCTGCGATCAGATCGACCGATCAAGCAGCTCGGCTCCAGCGAACATCGCTGAAGGGTTCGCGCGCTACAAACCGAGGGAGTTCGCGCGCTTTCTGCGAATCGCGCTAGGCTCGCTTGCCGAGACTCAGAACCATCTTCGACGAGCGTTGAAGGACGGACTCCTGCCGCAGGATCAATTCGACAAGGCCTGGTCGCTCTCCATCAGGGCCATCAAGGCGTCAAAGAAGCTACACTCCTACCTTCGCCAATGTGAGGAGTCGAGACTAGGGCTCATATCAGCTCGGACCCTCGAACCAGAACCTCGAACCCCGAACCGGAACCAAGAACCCAGAACCTGAACGACGAACCAAGAACCCCGAACCCAGAACCGACAGCAGTTCGAATTTCGTCTCCACCGCCACGGTTCAAGCCGCTCGCCACGGAGCTGGAAATGCAGTGGCGGCTCGAGCTGCCCCAGAGTCCGGCACCGGATGGCCATCTTCGTCTCGCACCTAGCTCCACTGCCTTGCGGACGGCTACATGCGGATCCTGTCGCCGGCGTTCGTCGAGCGCTATCCACAGCGCATCATCAACGTTCATCACTCGTTCCTGCCGGCGTTCGTCGGCGCGCGGCCCTACCATCAAGCCTTCGAACGAGGGGTCAAGTTGATCGGCGCAACCAGTCACTACGTCACCGAAACGTTGGACGATGGTCCGATCATCGAGCAGGACGTCGTGCGCATTAGTCTTTGATTAAGTTACTCTGACGCGGTCGGTTCTTGGTTCGGAGTTCGTGGTTATTGGTTCAGGTTCGTTGTTCGTCGTTCCGGTTCGGGGTTCACGTCGCCGAACCAGAACAATCGTGTGACCATGGAACAGCGAACCGGAACGCCGAACTCAGAACCTGAACGCCGAACCAAGAACCCCGAACCCAGAACCAATGATGAGACTGGATCTCTGGCTCGATATCGCGTGCCTCTACAAGACCCGTTCGGAAGCACAGAAGGCCTGTAAGACAGGGAAAATCGACGTCAACGGCCAGCCGGCGAAACCGCATCGTGAAATCAAGGTTGGCGACGAGATCGTCGTCCAGCGGCCGCTTGGTCGGCGGCAGCGAGTGGTCGTTCAGGCACTCGCACAGAAACACCTGCCCAAGGCCGACGCTCGCGAACTTTACAAAGATTTGACGCCCCCGCCAACGCCTGAAGAGATTGAAGCGCGCAAGCTGTCACGATTGACGGGGCCATTCTTGAGGCCCCGCGGCGCCGGGGCGCCAGATAAACGAGAGCGGCGCGAGCTTCGCCGATTGAAAGAACGCGGTTGATGAGCGGGCAACGCACACATCATGTTTCAAAACAGATACGCAGATCCGAAATGGAACATAGCGAGTCAAAGGCTTTGTTTGCTTCACAATACACAAATATTTAGGCACAATGATGTGCAAGAGTGTCACGTTTCGTCACACAAATGCACGCCTCAGCCGTACACACAAGCGCGTCAAATTTGTTTAAGCCATTTATTTATATGAGTTTAGCGATTCCGGTTCAAGACTTGCCTCATGAGGTGACACAGATAGATACGACGGTCCGCGTTCTGGCGGCGGGACGGTACCCGCGCCGAAGGAGCGACCACATGGGGGCAGAAACGATGGCGGCGCTGGAGGAGAAGTTACGGACGGTACGAAGCCGAATTGCTGCGGCTTCGTATTGAAAACGAACAGCTGAGGCAATCTTCGCAGGCGTTTGGCGAACTAGCGGAAAGGCTGAGCGATGCGCTGCGGACGGCGACCCGCGCGAACCGGAGACGAGCCACGGCAGCTGACAGCAGCGGCCGGCGGAGGGTGACGGAGTCCTAGAAAACGTGGCCTTTAGCCAGCAGCTTTATGCCGGAGAAGGCCAGAATCGGCGGCTGATTCCGCTGCGCTGACGCCCATGACCGGCGCCGGAGCGAACCGAGCTTTGAGCGCACGTCGAAGCATCAATTCTGCTTCGAACATCTTCTGTTGGAGTCCCTGCGCGACCGCATGCCGGTGAGGAGATTCGGAGACGGCCTCCCGGAGGGGCGCTCCCGCGTTGTCCAAACCGTCGTGGAACTTGCGGCGAACCCAGGCCTCGACATCATCACCTTGGCGCCGCGAGGCGGCCGCCATAAGTGCCCGCAGCAGGGTCTCGGCGTAGGTTTCGAACGCGGCTGCCGCATATTGGCTGAGCTCGCCGGCGGTCGCCCCGCCCTTCCGCGCGACGCGTCCACGCACGCGATCGATCAGCGCGCCGCAGGCGCGGCTCGCCTCGCCCAGGACTTCGCGTTCAATAATGTCATCGGGCATGAGGTCTAAACTCTGTCAAATCTACCCCATTTACTCCGCCAGGTTTACGACCTTTTACCAGGCTGTAAAACCAGCTGCGACGCCAGGTATGCTAGAATCTGTGGTTTGCGGCACCGAAGGATGTCCCTTCAGAGCCTAACCGGCACTCGACTCAGCCCCCCGAGTGCTCAAGTATTACAAGGATCGATCCAACTGTGGCCAGTCACGACTCCGCACTGAAAGCCCAT
>CAWCQS010000024.1:2500-289005 GCA_963797715.1 uncultured Acidobacteriota bacterium | reverse complement strand
ACCAAATTCCCGGTGGCCATTCCTGCTGGCTTCGCGACAGTGAATGGTATCATGCGTTGGCTCGCCGCTGTTCTCTTCGCTTTCGGCCTGCTGTTCTGCGTAGTCGCGCTCGTGCCGGCAGATTCCAGGCACGCTACGGTGAGGGCCATTCTCGCCGCGGCGGGTATCGCCGGCTTTGCCGGCGCGCTGGGACTGCTAGTGGCTGGCGGCCAGCCGCGCTACTGGACGGGCATGGCGTGGCTCGGCATCGCCGCCTCGAGCGCTCTCGCTCTCGCGTCTGCTACCGGCTGATGGTTTTGCCGCTCACTGTCAACGTCATCGCGATCTGGGGCCTCATGCGGGGTCATTGGACCGCGCCGTCTCGACCGCCGTTGCCTGATGCCTCGAGACACGTTCACCCACTTCTCTATATCCCCGTGCCGTGGGTGTTGTCTCGGGTACCTGGCAGGGGTCGCCATACAGGCGCTCGCGCCGGTGACGATTCACGCGCAAGTTCCGCGCTTCGCCGTCTGGCTTGTCGGACTTGTGCTGGTCGTGGCCGGATCAGCGCTGGCAGGCTGGTGCCTGGTCATCTTCCGGCGCGCCCGCACAACGACCGTGCCGCTCGAGAAGTCATCCACGGTTGTGACGTGGGGACCCTATCGCTGGAGCCGGAATCCGATGTACGTGGCTCTCACGCTCATCTACCTTGGCGAAACCGCGATTTTCGCGCACCTGTGGCCGGCTGTCCTGCTCCTCCCCGACGCTGGCCTACTTAACACGGCATCGTCATTCCCTTCGAGGAAGCGCAGCTGCGCGCCGCGTTCGGGAAGGGCTACAGCGACTATGCCGGGCGCGTGCGACGCTGGCTGTGACGCCTGATTGGCTCATCTGACGCCGTTCGAGCACGTGGGTGCCAGCTCGTTGGCAGGTGGGGTGTACCGGAGTCATTCTGATGGCACGTTCGTGCCCCATCCATTACACAAGAGTCAGAGCGGCGCCCACATACGGGCGTTGCGCTCCCGACCCTTCGCAGCGCTCCTCGTCTGCATTCTGCTCTTCGCGAACGATTCGCGCCCAGTATCTCGAGCTTCCCGCACCACGTAACGTCGCTGCCGGTGTGCTTCTTTACCATGTGGAGACCGAGACTCAGCTCGCCCCACCGGGCCCGCTCTCGATCTGGATGCTTCGACTCGACCCGACAGGAAGATTGACCTGCAGGCGGTTCTCGCCAACGAGGAGATCATGGGCGTCGAGACGGTCGGCGACATCGCAACGCGACAAGCCGTTGCGGCGATCAACGCCGGGTTCTTTCTGCCCAACGGCGACCCGGCAGGCGTGATGACGATTGATGGCCGGCTGGTGAGTGATACGCGGCGTTCCCGTGGAGCCGTCGGTATTGTGAGCGACAAAGCCGGAGTGACGCTCGTGTTCGCGCGGCTCAAAGCGACGGCGTCGGTCACCGTGGAGAACAAGACGCCCGTCGAAAGACGGCGCCATTCCCGATCGATGGGATCGATACGACTCGGCTGCGGGGTCAGCTGATGCTTTTTACGCCGTCCTATCACGCCGACACGGACACGGCAAAGGGCGGACTCGAATGGGTGATCGACCGTCAGCGCGGCCGCGTTGTCAGCGGCCCGCATCGCGCAGGGCAAGACGCGCATCCCGCCGCAGGGCTCGTCCTTCGTTTGGTGGCGACGTGGCGCCTGTCGCGCTGCGGCAGCTACACGGGGCACGCGCGTGCGGCTGGACGTATCCTATGCCCCGGTCGAGGGTGAGCCAAAATCCTGGCTCATCGCGCAAGACATCGTCGGCGGGGCCGGCCTCCTGATCCGGGACGGCCGCGATGTCGAGGACTGGAGCGTCGAACAGTTCAATCAGGGTTTCGCCGAAAATCGCCATCCGCGTACGATGATTGGCACCACGGCGGACGGCACGATCTGGCTGGTGACGGTCGACGGCCGTCAGCCTGAGGTGAGCGTCGGCATGTCGCTCGTCGAACTGCGATCGCTCGCCCATCGTCTCGGGCTCGTGAACGCGCTCAACCTCGATGGCGGTGGATCGACGACGATGTGGGTGCAAGGGCAGGTGGTGAACAAGCCGTCGGATGCGACCGGACCGCGGAAGGTGAGCGATGCACTGCTGGTGCATGGCGCCAAGCGGTGATTGCCGTCACGTGTGAAGCAAAACGCTTTGCCCATCGTGCCCGTCGTGTCATCGTGCATCGTGGTTGAGTCGTAACAGTAAACATCGTCGATTATTGAACCCATCGTGACCTACCGCTTCGGCCCTTCACGCTCGACCCGGCGGCGTACCGGCTGATGCGCGACGCCGACGTCATCCCGCTGTCGCCGAAAATCATCGACCTGCTGCTCTATCTCGTCGCGCGCCAGTCGGCGCTCGTGCCCAAGGACGAGCTGTTCAAGGCGCTCTGGCCCGACGTGGCCGTGACCGACAACGCGCTGACGCAGGCGGTCTCGGAACTGCGCCAGGCGCTCGGCGACGATCCCTCGAAGCCGACCTACATCCAGACCGTGGCGCGGCGCGGCTATCGCTTCATCGCGCCGGTGAACGACAGCCGCGCCAGCTGGCCGTGGCGCGCGCTGGACGAGCACGGCGACCGACATCGCAGCCGTTGCGGCGATCTGCAGCAGCCGGCGATCGCGGTCCTCGACTTCGCGAACGTCAGCGGCGACCGCGAGTTCGCGTGGCTGTCGTCAGGCATCGCCGAAACGGTGACGAACGATCTGCGCGCGCACCGCACCGCTCCGCGTCATCGATCGCATGCGCGTCGTCGAGGCGGTCAAGCGTGGTCGGCCCGGACCTGGCCGCGCTGCGAGCCGATCTTCATCTCGACCTTGCGGTCGTCGGGAAGCTTCCAGCGCGCCGGCATCGGCTGCGCATCACCGCGCGTGTCGTTGACGCGGCGACGCGGCGAGGCGATGGCCGAAGCGAAGGCCGACGGCCCGCTCGAGCAGGTGTTCGAGCTGCAGGACCGCATCGTGGCGCAGTTCGCCGACGACGCTCGGCGACTGGCGCCAAGCGGCGCGCCGGCGTCGCACGGCGAGACGAGCAGCCTCGAGGCCTATCGGGCGTTCACCGAAGGCGCGCGTCCGGCTCGAGTCGCTCGACGCGTCGCAGGTTCCGGCCGCGATCGCCGATTTCGAGCGGGCGATCGCGCTCGATCCGCGATACGCGGCGGCGCACGTCGGCCTCGCGAACGCGCGCTTCTGGCAGTACGAGATGTCGCGCGCGCGAAACCAGCCGGATGCGGGCGCTGCTGGCGCGCGCGATCGACCACGTCCGCAGCGCGATCGAGCTCGAGCGCGACCTCGCGGATGCGCACGCGACGCTTGTCGTTCCTGCTGGTGAGCGCCGGGCGCGCGACGGAGGCGCTGGCCGCGGCGCGCCGGGCCGTCGCCCTCGAGCCAGGCTACTGGGGCAACCAGTTCCGCCTGGCGCATGCGGCGTGGGGCGAGGAACGGCTGCAGGCGCTGGCGCGCGCCATGCGACCTCTATCCGGACTTTCCCGTTCGCCCACTTCGAGGCGGCGATGGTGCACATCGCGCGCGGCGCACTCGATCGCGCCGAATCGGTGCTGCGCGAAGGCACGATCGTGCAGGATCGGCAGGCGGATCGCAAGCCAGCGATACCCGGCCAAGGGCCTGCACTGGCTGCTGGCCTGGTGCGGCTGGCGCGCAGGCGATCGCCGAGCGAAGCGCTCGTCGAGTTCGATCGCGAGATCGGGTCGGATCGTGGCAGCTCTACGCGACCGGAGTTCGCGATGAACGCGTACGACGGCGCCGGGTTCGCCTACTTGACGCGGCACGAGCCCGACGCAGCCGTCGCGGCGTTCCGCCAGGCGCTCGCGCTTTTTCCCGATCACGCGCGATCGCTCGTCGGTCTCGGCGCGGCGCTGGTGGCGGCCGGCGATGTCGATGGTTCGCAGGCAGCATTGGCGAAAGCGGCGACGGCAATCGAGGCGCTGCGTCGCGGCGGCCGATCGTCAGAGTCGCTGATGGCCGAAGCGATGTCCGCGGCCGTTCAAGGCGACGCCGAACGCGCCTTCGAAACGCTGCACGCCCTCCTCGACAAGCCAGACATACCGTTTTCGGGCTGGACGATCCCCATCGAGCCGTTGCTCGCGCCCCTCCGCAAACTTCCAGAA
Organism: uncultured Acidobacteriota bacterium; assembly: GCA_963797715.1. GTDB lineage: Bacteria > Acidobacteriota > Vicinamibacteria > Vicinamibacterales > 2-12-FULL-66-21 > DATBJJ01. The sequence continues at coordinate 284,855 of CAWCQS010000024.1, read as the reverse complement.
TATCAACGAGTAACAGGCAGGCTGGCTGAGCGCGCCCGCTGACCGGCTTCCCCGTCTGTCGGCCCGCGCCGAAAACGCGAGCGACACATTTCGCGATCCGGCCTCAGTTTCGTTCGCACGGTCGGCGCTCCTGGCTGCTCTTTGGCTGCAGATGTGTGGCATTGCATTTGCTCGACTGTATACAGCCATCGGAAAGGACTCTGTCTTCCAATGCGAATCACATTCGCCGTTGCCGTCGTCGTGCTCGTGACCGCGCCGACGCTCCATGCCGGGGATCAGGGCAAATCAAGCAAGCACAAGGACGGGAAGGCCACGACCGCAGTCACGAGCGATCACGAGAAGACATCGACAGCTGTGTCTGTGAGCGTGTCGTGGGGAACGCACGATCTCGATCTGGTCCGGCGTCACTATGCGCCGCGATACCGCAACCTGCCGCCGGGACTTCAGAAGAAGTACGCGCGCACGGGTCAGCTGCCGCCTGGATGGCAGAAGAAGATGGAGCCGTTTCCGGCGTCGCTCGAGCGTGAATGCGCGGTGCTGCCGTCAGGCTACCATCGCGGCGTGTTCGATGGGCACGCCGTCATCTACAACACGCGCGGCGTGATCATCGACGTCGCGGTGCTCTTCTAACATTGCCGCTCAGTGCGCCTCGATGGCCTGATACACGGCCGTCGACAGGCGCGCCATGAGCGCGGCACTTTCCTTCTGTTCCTGAATCCCGCGCACCAGAATCACGAGCACGTACGGGCCGCTGGCGCGTAGACGATCCGGCGTCGTGGTGGATGCGCGTGATGTTGCCGGTCTTGTGCGCCACTGGCGTCCCCGCCGGCAGGCCCGCCGGAATCGCGTCGTTGAACTTCTGCCGCTTCAGCACCGCGATCATCGCGGCGTCGGACTTCGGGTCGACCGCCTTGCCGCGTGCCGAGCCGGTCGAACAGCACGAGCAGGCCGCGCGCCGTCGTCGAGTTGTTCAGCCCTTTGTCGAACGCCTTCTGATCCTCGACGCCGCGCAGCACCTGCATGCCCTGACGGCGCCGAGCCGATCGACCGTCGCGCGGATCGTTGCTCGACGCCCAGCTTCTCGATCAGCAGATTCGTGGCGAAGTTGCTGCTGACGGTAATCATCGCCTCGTTGAGCTGCCGCAGCGTCAGCGTCTTGCCGATCGCCGCGTAGACGTGCGAGTCCGAGTCGTCGCCTTCGCTCAGAGCGTAAGGTGCTGCCGTCGACGATGCTGTGGAACTCGTTGCGGATCGAGAGCGTGTCGGCGAGCGAGAGCGCGCCGGCGCGCGCCTGCCGAAACAGCTCGATCATCACCGGCACTTTCATCGTGCTCGCGGCGTGAAACGGCTTGTCCGGCTCGATGAGCACCTGCGAGCGGCCGTCGAGTGTCTTGAACGCGACGGCCACTTCGGCGCCGCTGGCAGCGATGAGCCGCCGCAGCTCGGTCTCGAGCGCACCCGGCGAGGACTTCTGTGCCGCCGTCACCACACAGCCACCGCGAGCCACGCACAGAACAGGGCAAGATATCGACGAGATGCTGGATTGATCACGCGACTACCGATTGAGCTGCCGACTGGGATGACTCATGCCGACTCAGACTGCCGACTGAGACCGAAGACTGCCGACTACCGACTGATCTGAACGTGTTCCGCCAACCCTCCCCACGTTTCCGGATCCTGGGCGACCAGCGTGGAAAAATAGAGGTTCACGTCCTCAGCCGGATACTTAGACGCCAGTTCGGTCGCCGCGGCCTTGAGCTTCTCAGCGTCGGGTTTGGGCAGGGTCTCGTCGGCTATCAGCCCGTTTTCGTGAGTGATGCCGAGCAGGTCGAGAAACGCGGACATCATCGGCCGCTGTTTCTCGAGGTGATAGGCAACCATCGCCCGGGCCACCACTGAGTCCGAGATCGTGGGCAGCGTCGAGAGATATTTGACCCGCTTTTCAAGCGGCAGCGCGAGGACGCTCTTCGTCCGGAACTTCATGTGCACGGCAATGGCCGCAATGGCCTCCGCCTGCTGCTCGGTCGACTGCTCATCGTCCCAAAACGGTTCGGCCACCGCGAGACGCCGCTCGGGCGAAAGGCGTTTCCATACGCGAGTAGGCCGGAAATCACTGAAATCCTGTTCCATAGCCCATCGATCTTAGCGTAGTTCCCATAAACGAATCGCGGAGGCCCCCCGTCTAAGAGCACGGATCGGTTCCGCGCCGGTGCGACCGACGAGTGGCGGATTTCTTCACGGGTCGCGGATTACGCGGATCGCTCGACGCCGGGACGCGGATTACGCGGATCGCTCGTCGGGTGATGACTCAGATCCTGAGACCATCGCGATCCGTCAATGATCGCGTTGTGCGTCCGTGATGGATCCGCGGAATCCGCGTCCCGTGAATAGATCCGCGCATCCGAACGTGGTCCGTGAAACGAGGCTGAACATGGGTCGACCTGCATTGCTCGAAACCTTCTGGCAGGATCTGCGCTTCGGGGCTCGCGCGCTCTTCCGCAGCCCCGGCTTTGCCGCGATTGCCGTCCTGACACTGGCGCTCGGCATCGGCGCCAACGCGTCGATCTTCAGCGTTCTCAATGCAGTGCTGCTTCGGCCGCTGCCGTGGTCCGAGCCCGACCGCGCGGTGATGATCTGGAGCAAGTGGACGGCATTCGACAAGACCTGGGTGGCTGCGGGCGAGGTCGTCGACTACCGGAAGCGCGCCACCACGTTCGCGGAGGTCGCCGCCTGGAGCGACGGCGCAGGTCAATCTCACTGGCGATCAGGAGCCCGAACGCGTCGCGGCGGCCAGCGTGACCGCCAACATCTTCTCGACGCTCGGCGTCGGCGCCGATGCTCGGCCGAACGTTCACAGCGCAGGAGGACGTCCCCAACGGCCCAAGGCTCGTCGTCCTTGGGTATGGCGCTGTGGAACCGGCGGTACTCCGCCGACCCATCGATCGTTGGCCGGGCGATCCTGGTCAACGGTAACGCATACGAGGTCGTCGGCGTGATGCCGCCGGGCTTCGTCCTTCCAACCGACTACCGAAGCGCGGAGCCGAGCCAGCTGTGGACGCCGCTGCAGTTGAATCCGACGTCGATGGACCACGGCAGCCACGGCTACTACGCGGCAGGTCGCGCTGAAGCCCGGCGCGACGGTGCGCCAGGCCGCGGACGAACTCCACGGCATTGCTCGAGCGATGACCAGCGAGGGCTTGTACCCAGTCCAGATGCAGTTCGACACGGTCGTCGCTGTCGCTCGAAGACGAGGTCGTCGGCAACGTTCGTCGAGTCGATCTGGCTGCTCTTCGGCGCCGTCGGCTTCCTGCTGCTCATCGCCTGCGCGAACGTCGCCAACCTGTTGCTGGCCCGCGCCGAGGCGCGACAGCGCGAGATGGCCGTGCGTTCGGCGCTCGGCGCCAGCAGCTTGCGCATGCTGCGTCAGCTCCTGACCGAGAGCCTGGTCCTCACGGGCGTCAGCGCCATGATCGGTCTTGGTCTCGCGTTCGCGGCCGTCCGCGTCGTCGCCTGGTGGAACCCCGCGGACATCCCTCGCGTGGCCGGCGTCACGCTGGACCTTCGCGTGCTGGTGTTCACAGCGCGTCGTCGCGCTCATGACGAGCGTGTTGTTCAGCCTCGCGCCGGCGCTGCGCGCCTCAAAGTCGATCTGACCGACTCGCTCAAGGACGGCGGCCAGAGCGGCTCGAGCGGCGCGTCGCGCCAGCGCTTCCGCAACGCGCTCGTCGTCGTCGCAGATGGCGCTGGCCGTGCTGCTCTTGGTCGGCGCCGGGCTGATGCTTCGCAGTCTGTGGTCGCTTCAGCGCGTCCCGATCGGCTTCGACCCGTCGAACGTGCTGACGATGCGCGTCTCGCTGCCGACGACAAGCTATCCGAACGCCGGAACAGGTCGTTGGGTTCTACGAGCGCTTGATTGAACGCGTGCGTCAGCTGCCGGGCGTGCGCACCGCCGGCGCCGCCAGGTTGCTGCCGCTCGGCTCGACCATCGGCGACTTCGGCCTTATCGTCGAAGGCTACGTGCCGCCTCCGGGCACGAGCGCCAAAGGCGACTGGCAGATCGTGACCGATGGCTACCTCGAAGCGATGGGCGAACGCGTCATCCGCGGCCGGACGATCACGGCCGCCGATACTGCCGGCGGTCAGCTCGTCGCGCTCGTCAACGAGGAGCTGGCTCGTCTCTACTTCGCGGGCCGCGATCCGATCGGCGGGCGCCTGAAGATCGGCGGCGATCCCGAAGCGGCCCTGGGTGACCGTCGTCGGCGTTGTCGCCGATGTCCGCCACAACGGCATCACCGACGCCATCAAGGAAAAGTTCTACGTGCCGCACCGCCAGTGGAACAAGGCGACTGGGTTCCCGATCCGCAGCATGGCACTCGTCGTGAAGGCGTCAGGCGATCCGTTGACGCTCGTCGCGCCCATCCGTCAAGAGATCCGCGCGCTCGACGCCGACCTTCCGGTCGCCAACGTGCTGGCGATGGTCGGACGTTGTCAGCGCCAACTTCTCGAGCCCGCGGTTCACCGGTTTCTTGCTCGTCACCTTTGCCGCGATCGCGCTGGTATTGTCGGCGATTGGCGTCTACGGCGTTTTGTCGTATCTCGTCAGCCGGCGCACGCGCGAGATTGGCATTCGCCTGGCGATCGGCGCCGGACGCGCGCAGGTGTTGCGCCTGGTACTCGGCAGCGGTCTGGCGCTCGCGCTCGTCGGCATCGTGCTTGGCCTAGGCCTCGCGCTCGTCGTGGCGCGGTTCATGCGAACGATGTTGCATGGCGTGGGCGCGGCGGATCCGTTGACGTTCGTGACCGTCGGCATGACGCTCACGCTCGTGGCGCTGCTTTCGAGTCTCGTGCCCGCATGGCGCGCGACGCGCGTCAATCCCGTCGTGGCGCTCAAGACCGAATAACGCCACGGAATAGAGGGCCACGGATTACACGGAGCCAATTCGCAGAATCGCGGGACCTCAGCGTCAATCTGATACGATCGGACGGTCATCGATGACGTCCGATCGTCTTTTTACGCCGCACTTCTTCGTCATGTGCGGGTTTACGTTTACGGTTTTCCTCTCGGCGTTTCAGCTGCTCCCGACGGCGCCCTTCCACATCCTGGACATCGGCGGCAGCACGTTCGCCTCAGGCCTATTTCTTGGCTTTCTGACCTACTCGTCGGCGTTCTCGGCGCCGCTGACCGGGTCGCTCGCCGACCGCTTTGGGCAGCGTCACATCCTCATCACGTCAAGCCTGGCACTCGCCGCGTTCTCTCTCGGCTACGCCGTGATCTCCGACTATCGCGTGATGCTCGTGCTGGTGATCATTCACGGCATCTTCTGGTCGGGGCTGCTGTCAGCGTCAGCGTCGTACATGACGAGCCTGTTGCCGGAAGCCAGGCGTGCCGAGGGCATCGGTTACTGGGGATTGTCGACGGTAGCGGCGATGGCCGTGGCGCCATCGGTCGGTCTGTGGATTTATCGTCGCGGCTGGGTCTGGCTCTGCATTGTCGGCGCGATTCTCAATCTGGTAATGGCGGCGATCGCATGGAACTTGCGCGGCAACGGAACGATGACGAGGCCTGTTGAATCGCGCAACGGGTCGAAGCGCAATGGCCTGTTGGAGTGGCGAGTACCGATCGTCTCGTTCAGCCTGTTTCTCTATTCGTTTGGCTACGGCGGCATCACGAGTTTCACCGCGCTCTACGCCGATGCCAACGGCGTGACGCCGAAGAGCATCTACCTGACCGCCCTCGCGATCGTCATTCTCTTGACGAGGCCGCTGGCCGGTCGGCTTGGCGATCGTTTTGGGTACAAGCGGGTCTTCGTGCCGTGCCTGGTGCTGATATGTCTTGGCCTTGGGCTCCTGGCGTTTGGCGGCACCAAGGGCTGGCTCATCGCCTCCGCGGTTGTGTTTGGCCTGGGATTTGGGACTGCGTATCCGGTCTACGTCGGCTATGTGATGCAAGGAGTGGACGCGGATCGGCGTGGCGCCGCGTTTGGCGCCATCCTCGCCGCGTTCGACACCGGCATCGGCACCGGCTCGACCTCGATGGGTTACCTGATTCAGCACTTTGGCTTTGCTGCGGCATTCGGGATCGCGGCGGGCCTGTCCGCGCTGGCGCTGCCGTATTTTTTGACTGCCGATCGGTTTGTGAAACGGGCGATGTGAGCGAAAGTCAGCTTCGCGACGTGTACGTGATCCTGGTCGACGCGCCTGCTAAAACCCGAACCTGGCCCCGAGCTCAATCTTCCTCGCGGCGCCAGCCGACGTCGGCTCGCCGAAGAACGGCGAGGTCATCACGCCGCTATAGCCCATCAGGTTGGTGTGATTCAGGATGTTGGTTGCGGCGACGTAGAACTCGACGCGCCAGCGCTTGTCCTCGGCGCCGCCCGAGAAGCCACCCATCGGCACGTCGCCGCCCCCGCGAATCATGATCACCTGCGGTCCGCCGGCACCGTCTGCCCCGGGCCGCTGTCCGAAGCCGAACGAGTAGCTGAGGCGCGCGCCGAGATCCCATCGGCTCGCCGCTCGTGCCGCGTTACGGCCGACGCCGGTGGGACGATCGTTGCTCACCGTGTCGTTGTTGTCGTCATGACCAGTGGTGATGTTGTACGGCGGCGCTGAGTTGCCATTCAGGTTCGCGGCGATCTTGAACCCTTTCCACAAGTTCATGTTGAACATGCTCGATACGCGGTGCCGGACGTCTGTCTGCGTTGGGCCCCATTCAGCGCTCGCGTCGAAGCTGTTGACAGGGAGGCTGAACCCGCCGTCGGTGTCGTTCTCCGCTTGCGCCAGCGTGTAATTGACGAACAGGAACGTCCGATGCCACGGCAGGTTGATGTTGAAGCCGGTGTTCACCATGTGCGCTTCTGAACGTGCCGTTGACTCGATCTGCGTGACGTTGCCCCAGTCCGGATCCGGCCGCGTGCCATCAGCGAGTGGCGCATTGATGTTTCGGCCGCGGAAGAGATCGCTGCCGCGCGCAAAGCTGTAGCCGACATTGACTCTCGCGTACTTGCCCAACATTTGCTCGACGCCGACGTTGGTGCGGAAGGTGCGGGGCAGCGTCAGATTAGCGGCCTGCAAGTAGCGGCTGGACGGCAGCACGACGACGTCACCGCCGTCGAAGGGGTCGGGGAAGCCAGGATTCTGGATGACGAGGTCGGTCTGGCGGGTGCCGTCAACGCGGAGCGTCTGCTCGTACAGCTGCGCGTCGTACCACTCGAAGAAGATGCCGGCGCCGCCTCTGAACGTGGTTTTGCCGCTCTTGAATGGTGACCACGTGCCGCCGAGACGCGGCGCGAGGTTCAGGTAGTCGTCCGTGTGCGTCTGCGCCTCGTAGCGCAGGCCGGCACTGACCGAAAGGCTTCGGAGGACGCGAATGTCGTCCTGGATGTAGCCGCCGAACTGCACCTGCGAGTACCCCACGAGCGGGTCGCCGCTTCGCTGGGTGAACGTCGTCGGGCGGCTGGCCTCGTAGTCGTCGAGGCTGGCAAACGTGAATGTCCCGCCCATGTTGCGATTGTCGTCGCTGCGATAGCGGCCCGCTTCGAACAGGAAGCCCGCCCGCGCCGAATGCCGGCCTCTCGCATAGTCGAAGTCGCTCGCCACCTCGATGTCGGTGCCAGTGCGTCCGCCTTCGATCTGAGCGCCACCGGCCGTGAAAGCGTCGAGCACCTGGAGCGTTGGGGCATCGGTGAACGAGGATTGCGCCATCGATTGGTTGCGCCACTGGAAGCGTGTTTCGTTGAAGAAGTTGCGGCCAATGGGTCCGGTCTGCGAAATGCGGAAGACATCCTCGGTCGTGTCGCGAGAGTAAGCGCGCGCCGGCAAATCGAAATCGCCAACGCCAAGGTTGCTGCTGCGCGTGCCGTTGCGTTGATAGCTGGCGCGGAGCGTATGCGACTTGGTCAGGGCGTGATCGACGCGAGCAGAGAAGTTGGCACGATCCGCAGGCCGTCGTACGCTTGCAGCGACGTTGCGTTCGGGCAGCGCGGCGTTGATCGTCTTCGAGTCGTAAGCGTTGACGCCATTGCTCGTGAACGAAAACCCGGTGCGGTCCTTCTTGATCGTTCCACTCAGCGTCAACGTGCCGTTCTGCTGCTGTTCCGGCGATCGCCGCGGGGCGAACGCGTTGCGGGCGTTGAGCGATTCGTCCCTGAACGTGAAGTCGACCGTGCCGCGTAACGGCCCCCCGCCTGGCCGCGTGATCAGATCGACGAACACCATGCCGCCGCCGTGATTCTCGGCAGCGAAGAGATCGCGCCGGAACCGAATCGACTGAATCTGCGATTTCGGCGGCAACCGGCCGCCGCGGAAGCCATCGACGCGGATGGTTGCACCTGGTCCGCCCATCTCTTTGAGGGCGGCCTCCATCTCGTCGGGATCGTCAGGCAACGCCTCGATCTGCTCGCGCGTGAGGACATTGCCGAACGCGTTTCCGCGCGCGTCGAGCGCGCGCTCGCGCGCATCCTGGCCGACGGTCACGTCTTCGGCGACTTTCGCCAGATTGAGCTTCATCTCGCGTCGCGTGCTGCTGCCAGCTCGCACGCGCACGTCGTCGAGCTGCCGCGGCTCGAAGCCGGGAAACTCGGCGCGGACCGCATATCGACCAGGAAGCAGCGACGTGAGGTGCGCTTCGCCACGCTCGTCGGTCACGATTTCCACCGCCGCCCCGCCTGGATCGCTCGGAAGGACCGTGACCTTGGCATTGACGATGATGGCGCCTGTTTGATCGGCGACGGTAACATGCAGGGCCGCATCTCGGGTCGTCTGCGCGACTGCCGCTGGGACGGCGCTGCCGAGCGCCAGCATCAGGGCGGCAATGTGCCGGCGCACCATGGTGCTAGCTCCCCACCTTGAAGCGATCGGCCTTGAAAGTCGGATTGACCTTGTAACCGGTGACGTCCCATTCTTCTGTGGTCTTGCTGCCGAGACCGCGCGCGATGCGGAACGGTAGCGAGATACCATCCACCTTGCGGTAGTCCGAAAAGAAGAGGCGATACTCCACGAGCTTCGGCGGTGTCGCTTCGGCCTCGCGCATCTGCTTGGTGATTTCGTCGCGCTGGTCCTGCGTCAGGCCTTGCGGCGGGTTGTGGCCGCTAGACGCGGCGTTAGGCGGGGGAATAGTCGCAGGCGCTGCTGCACCGCCACCGGTGGTGACGATGGAGCCAGGACCGCCGGCGCGTCCGCTGCCACCCTCGCGACCCACCGTGCGCATCACCATCCGCGCCTCCGGCTCCATGTAGCTGAGCATCAGCGGCAGATGCGTTTCTGCATCGACGAACAGTCGGCATTTGAAGTCATCCGGCCCGGTGACGTCGATGATGTCGGCCTTGCCGTCAGGAGACTCTGCCTGACCGCCATAAGCGTACGTCGCGGCGAAGCCTGGTTGGGTGCCGCCAGTCAAGCCGAGGAAGAGTCGCGCCAGGTCGGTTTGACTGCGCTTGAGGGCCGCTTTGGCCCGCGCCGGATCGGTCGCCGGGTTGTCGACTTGAATGCGCATGCCGGGACTGTTCGGCACGACTTCGAGAAACGGCCGCGCCGACTCGAACCCTTCGCTGCGCGTCATCGCGAACGCTGCGCTACCGATGTCGGTGCGCAGATAGTTGTTCGGGAGATCGAGATCGATTTCGATCTTTCCGGTCGCCTGCTGACTCGAGCTGGTGCCGCCGCCTGGACCTCCCATCATGACGAACGTCATCGTCCCGCCGCCAGGGCCTGCGGACATCTCGCGCCTGTAGTCGGCGCGAAGGGAAAGTCCCTTCATCGCCGCGATCTTCTGCTCGCCGCCGAGGGCCTTGCGCGCGTCCGCCATGACCGATGCCGCCTTGGCATCCGCCTGCGCCTGCGCGTGTGTGAAGACGGCGTAGTACGCGGCCATCACCACCGCCAACGCCGTCACGCTCTTCCAACTTTCAAACCGCATGTTCGTGACCTCTCAATGACTGCAGAGCCTGTTGCTTCAACCGTATCGCCCGTGTCGCCCGCGCCACGTGTGTAAGCCGCGTGATCCGCGTCCGCGTCGTAATCGGGCGTGATCCGCGTCTTCGTAGTGATCCGCGTGATCCGCGTCCCGTGGCTCATCATGCGGGTCTCCGTGACCGCTGTGGTTAAGCGCAGGCTAAGAGTTTGTTAAGGAGGTAAAAACTCGCGACAGGCAGTGGTGCGCGGCCTCTATGGCCTGTTTGGAGGTGCTAGACTCGCTGCATGTGGAGGCGTTTTCGGCCACCGCTCGCCGTTGTCGCGCTGGCGCTTCTCGGGCTGATCGTCCTGCTCGCGGTACTCCAGTACCACTGGCTCGGACAGATTAGCGAGGCCGAACGGAGCGAGCGGCGGGCGACGCTCGCCGCCGGCGCCCGCGAGTTCGCGCAGGATTTCGATCGCGAGATCACGCGCGCCTACCTTCTGTTTCAAGCCGACGGGCCGATCGCGCCGTCATCCAGTGATGACGAGATGGTGCGCCGGTTTGCGGCCCGGTACGATCGCTGGCAGGCGAGCGCGCGGTTTCCGCGCCTGATCAAAGAGTTCTATGCCTACGCGCCTGATCGGCAGGATGGCTCGGTCCTGCGGCGGTTCGATCCCTCGACGCGCGCCCTCGAACGCGCGGAGTGGCCAGAGACGATGCGGGATTGGGCGACGGAGCTCGCGCCGGCAACATGGAAAGACTCGTCCTCTTCGAACACGGCGTACTTCATCCGGCGCATGCCGTCACCGGTTTGGGAACAGGCGCCGGCGATCGTCGTTCCGACACCGATGATCGTGTTTGGACAACCCAAACCCGACTTCCGCATCGCGCCAGAGATGTCGTTCACGCTTCTGCTAGTCGATCGCGATTACGTTGCGGGGGACCTGCTGCCGTCGCTTGCCGAACGCCATTTCGGCCACCGTAGTGGCGACGGGGGAGGACTCGACTTCAAAGTCGCCGTCATCAGCCGCGCAAAGCCGACGAGCTTCGTCTTTCAGTCACCATCGTCTTTCGCGCCGGCGCTCGATGCACCTGCCGACGCCACCGCGGATCTCTTTCAAGTCCGCACGCAGGATTTTCTGCCACTGGCTGCCGAGGTACGGCGCTTCAGTGCCTTCGTCACGCCGTCCCACGACCCTGCGGAACCGGGGGACACCGCACGCTTTTCTGTGACCGAGATGGCCGGTTCCAGGCCTCTGTCGATCGTGATTCAACCAGGACTGGCCGAGGCTGATGACGCTCCACCGAACGGCACGTCGAGCAAGACGACGAGGACGGAGACGCGTCTGACATCGAGCTCTACGCCACATTGGGCGCTGATGGTCTCGCACCCGTCCGGGTCGCTCGAAACGGCGATTGCATCGCAGCGACGATGGAACCTCGCGATCAGCTCGAGCGTGCTTGGACTGCTCGGCGCGAGCATGGGCCTCCTGGTGCTGGCGACGCGCCGAGCGCAGCGGCTGGCGACGCAACAGATGGAGTTCGTGGCCACGGTATCGCACGAGCTGCGCACGCCGCTGGCCGTCATCCGATCGGCAGCAGAAAACCTCGCCGATGGCGTCGTCCACGACGAGGCCCGCATCAAACGCTACGGTGAATTGATGCGCACCGAGGGCCGCCGTCTGACCGAGATGGTCGAGCAGATTCTGGAATTTGCCGGCATCCAGTCCGGTCAGCGTGGCTTCGCGCTTCGCCCGGTTGGCGTCGCGCCGCTCGTGGCCGACATCCTGGCGTCATCCTCAGGGCTCATCGCAGACGCCGGACTGGTCGTCGATCTCGATATTCCACCGGATCTGCCGGCGGTCCTTGGCGACGAACCCGCGCTCAGGCGCGTATTCCAGAATCTGATCGACAACGCGATCAAGTACGGCGCTGCTGGCGGTTCGATTCGCGTCAGCGCGCGACGCGAGGGAGCGCATATCTCGGTGACCGTCGCCGATCGCGGCATCGGCATCGACGCCGCCGATCACGCGCGCATCTTCGAGCCCTTCTACCGCGCACCCGATGTCGTCGCGGCCCAAATGCAGGGCGCGGGTCTCGGGCTGAGCCTCGTGCAACGCATCGTGGCTGCGCACGAGGGCCGCGTAACCGTCAAGAGCGCGCTGCGCGAAGGCAGTGCGTTCACGGTCGTGCTGCCGATGGCCGAGGAGCGCACTGCCGCCGAACGCGCATCTTCTAGTGCTGGGGCCGACACTGCTGGCGGCGTCCAGCCGGCTCGCTCGTCGTGAAGCGACTGCTGCTCGTCGAAGACGAGCCTGGCCTCGTCCTGACGCTTACCGATCGGCTGACGCGCGAAGGCTATGCCGTCGACGCCAGCAGCGACGGCGAGAGCGGCCTGGAACGCGCGACCAGCGAGGCGTTCGATCTGGTGTTGCTCGACGTCATGCTGCCGCGTCTCGGCGGCTTCGACGTGATGCGCGAGTTGCGGCGCCGCGGCGTCGAAACGCCCGTCATCATGCTGACGGCGCGAGGGCAGGTGGTGGACAAGGTGGTCGGACTCAAGCTCGGCGCCGACGACTACGTCACCAAGCCATTCGAGATGCTCGAGCTGCTGGCGCGGATCGAGGCAAAACTGCGACGCGCGCCGGCCGTCCCGCACCCAGCCGACGGTCATCAGTTCGGTGACATCCGGATGGATTTCCGGAAAGCCGAGATCACGAAAGCCGGCGAGCCCCTCGACTTATCCGCGCGTGAGTTTCAGCTCCTCCGCTATTTCGTCGAGCACCGTGGCGCCACGCTGTCGCGCGAAGAGCTCCTCAACGAGGTGTGGGGCTACAACTCGATGCCGTCGACGCGCACTGTCGATGTGCACGTCGCCTGGTTGCGGCAAAAGATCGAACCCAATCCGCGCCACCCGCAGTACATCCTCACTGTCCACGGGATGGGGTACAAGTTTGCTTCCTAAGGTTCCAGAGGTTCCAGGGGTTCCAGGGGTTTGTTTACCAGAACCTCTAGAACCTCTAGAACCTGTTTACAATCTGAGGCGTGTCACTCCTCTGCGATAGCCACTGCCATTTCTTCTCGGCGCGCTTTCTCGAGATTCTGACTAAAGACATTCCCACTCTGCCGAGCGATGACCGCTCTATGGCGGTGGCGGCGCGGCTCGGCTGGGAGCCTCCAGGGTACAGCCGAGGCGCTCGCCGATCGCTGGGTTTCCGAGCTCGATCGCCACGGCGTCTCTCGCAGCGCGCTCATTGCCAGCATCCCGGGCGACGAGGGCTCGGTCGCCACCGCCGTGGCTCGCCACCCGTCGCGGTTCGTCGGCTTCGTCATGTTCAACCCGCTGGCGCCGGACGCGCAGGCACGACTCGCGCGTGCGCTCGACGAACAGCGCTTTCGCGTGGTTGCCCTCTTTCCGGCGATGCACCGGTATCGCCTCGAAGACGACCAAGTGTCAGAGGTGCTTGAAACCGTGCGGACGCGAGGGGCCGCTGTGTTCGTGCATTGCGGCGTGCTGTCGGTCGGCGTCCGAAAGAAGCTTGGTTTACCGTCGCCTTTCGATCTGCGGCTTGGCGATCCCCTGGCAGTGTCAACGCTCGCGCTGCGCTTTCCGTCGGTGCCAGTGATCATTCCGCACTTCGGCGCGGGACTGTTCCGCGAGACCTTGATAGCCGCGGATCAGTGTCCCAACATCTACGTCGACACGTCGAGCTCGAACAGCTGGATGAAGTACCATCCCGGCCTGACACTCGAGGCCGTGTTCCGTCAGGCTCTCGCAGTCGTTGGACCGGATCGGCTGCTCTTTGGCACTGATTCCTCCTTCTTTCCGCGAGGATGGCAGCTTCCCGTGTACGAGGCGCAGCTCGCGGCGCTCGGCGCGGCCGGCATCACGATCGAGGACCGCTCGAAGATTCTTGGCGGTAACTTCGCGCGATTGTTTCCTGTCGAGGCGAGGCACTAGCAGGAGAGCGAGAGTTCCGGAAATATTCTTAGAGAACAACGGAGGAATCACGAGCTTGGAAAATCGGCCGTCGCTGACCCGTGGTTGGAATCTTGTTCTCGCCTGCGCGTTGCTGCCGTTGACGGCATGTCAGCCGCGGGTCGAACCGGCAAGTCTCGTGGTGACCAACGCTCGGGTTGTCACGGTTGACGAGGCGATGGCGGAAGCGCAAGCAGTTGCCGTTCGCGGCGATCGCATTGTGGAGCTTGGGACTCGGGACGCCATTCAGCGCTACGTTGGACCGAGCACCGAGGTGATCGACGCACGGCGGCCGTCTCGTGATTCCTGGTCTCATCGAGAGTCATGGCCACTTCACGGGCGTTGGCGAAGCGCAGCTTGTCCTCAAGCTGGCGACGGCAAAGACCTGGGACGACATTCTCGCGATGGTCGAGAACGCGGCAAAGACGGCCAAGCCCGGACAGTGGATCTACGGCCGCGGATGGCATCAAGAAAATGGACGGCGCCGCCCAACGCCGAACGTCGAAGGCTTTCCGACGGAGGCGTCGCTCAGCCGCGTGTCGCCGAACAATCCCGTACTCCTCACGCATGCGAGCGGTCATGCCAGCTTTGCCAACGCTCTAGGCGATGAAGCTGTCAGGGATCTCGGCAACGACCGGAGCCCGGAGGGCGGCGAGATTCTGAAGGACGCCAAGGGGAATCCAACTGGTCTTTTGCGCGAAACGGCAGCTCGGCCTGATCAAGCCGGGCTCGGTGAGCCCCGAGCCGACCGCCGAGGAGCGCCGTGCGCGTGACGAACGGTGCTGCGACTGGCGGCAGAGGAGTCGCTGTCCAAGGGCATCACCAGCTTTCAGGACGCCGGTTCGTCCTTCGAGACCGTCGATCGCATGAGGGCGATGGCCGACGAGGGGAAGCTGGGAGTCCGCCTGTGGGTCATGATTCGCGCCACCATCGAGCGGAGCCTCGCAGAAACTGGCGCAGTACAAGACAGTCGACCACGCGAGTGGCTTCCTTACCGTCCGGGGCATCAAGCAATCGATCGATGGCGCTCTCGGTTCGCGCGGCGCATGGCTGCTGGAGCCTTATAGCGATAAGCCTGACAGCACCGGCCTGAACACGACACCGGTTGATGACATCCGCGCTGCGGCCGAGCTCGCCGTGCAGCATGGGTATCAATTGTGTGTGCACGCGATTGGGGATCGCGCCAACCGCGAGACGCTCAACATCTTCGCAGAGGCCTTCAAAGCGAATCCTGACAAGAAAGATTTGCGCTGGCGCGTCGAGCACGCGCAGCATCTTCAACCTCCGACATTCCAAGGTTCGGCGCCCCTTGGTGTCATCGCCTCGATGCAAGGCGTCCACTGCACGTCGGACGCACCCTACGTCCTGGCGCGGCTCGGGCCGAAACGAGCAGAGGAAGGCGCCTATGTCTGGCAGAAGCTCATGAAGTCTGGCGCTGTCGTCACGAACGGTACCGACGCGCCGGTGGAGGACGTCGATCCGATTGCGAGTTACTACGCGTCGGTGAGTCGAAGCTGAAGGACGGCAGCGTCTTCTATCCTGACCAGCGTATGAGCCGAATGGAAGCGCTCAAGTCCTACACCATCAACGGCGCGTTTGCGGCGTTCGAGGAAAACTCGAAGGGCTCGCTCAAGGCCGGCAAGTACGCGGACATGGTGATTCTGTCGAAGGACATCATGACGATCCCGGAGGACGAGATTCCCTCCGCGCAGGTCCTCTACACAATCGTCGGTGGGAAGGTTCGTTATAAGCGCTTGTGAACCGGTTGGCAGATCCGCGAAGCTCTGAGCACGTGGCACGGCTCCGCCCCACCCGCGTGCTATACTGATTTCTCCCCATACAACCCGGTAACCCTACGCAGGCGTGAGGTGACGCATGTCCGAGGGATCCGATCTGCAATTCGAGCGCGCGGAGTACGAGACCGCGCCGGCCAACGCACAGTGTACCGAGTGCCGTCGGCAACTGACGAACCACTACTACGACGTCAACGGCCGAACGGTGTGCGAGGCCTGCCGCTACACGATTGAGTCACGGCCGACTGCAGGATCCCCTGCCGGGCGATTCGTGCGCGCGTCGGGCGCGGGCTTTGTCGCGGCCGCCGCCGGCGCGTTCCTCTACTACGCGATCGCGGCGATCTCTGGTTACGAGTTCGGACTCATCGCCATTCTCGTCGGCTATGCCGTTGGTGCTGCCGTAAAGTGGGGATCGAACGCACGCGGTGGGCTGGCTCTATCAGTCGCTCGCCATTGTGCTGACGTATGTGGCGATCGTATCGACCTACATCCCGCCACTAATCGAAGGCTTCCGCAACGCCGGCGCGGCTCAGGAGGCGCAGGCTCAGGACGATCAAGTTGCCGATGCTGGAACGGCGACACCGTCCACACCAGCCGCCGAGGATGCCGCTGTGGCACAGCCTGCGGCCCTCACTACGGACACGAGCGTCGACGAGAAGCCCCCCCTGGCACTGGCGCTTCTCGTGACGGCAGGAATCGTGCTGGCGATTCCGTTCCTTGCCGGCTTCGAGAACATCATGGGCATCATCATCATCGGGATCGGCCTGTACCAGGCCTGGAAGCTGAATCGCCGCGAGGCCCTGACGATTACCGGGCCGCACGCCATCGCCAGAACGCCGCCGGTGCCCGCGAGCGCATGATCCCGGGGTCCACCGAAGCGGGCACGATCTGCGCCGGATGCGGCACTGACATGTCGCGCACGATGCTGTCGTGCCCCTCCTGTCACCGTCTCATTCACGCGACTCAACTGAAGGAACTCGCAACCCGCGCCGAAGGCGCAGTGGCCGCCGGAAACTTGCAACTGGCGCTCGTCTCCTGGCGTTCGTCACTCGATCTGCTGCCACCTGATTCGCGGCAGCACGCAGCAATCGCCGTCAAGGTCGCGGCGCTTTCGGCGCAGGCCGAGGCAGCCGGCAAAGTGCCTGAAGCCGTTCCAACGTCGGGACGATGGAAGTGGCTCGCGGCGTTTGGCCCAGCAGGCCTTTTTCTATGGAAGTTCAAGTTTCTGCTGGGCGCCATCCTTACGAAAGGCAAACTGCTGCTGCTCGGCTGGACGAAGCTCAGCACGTTCGCATCGATGCTCGCGACCGTCGCGGTCTACTGGGTGGCCTTCGGGTTGTGGTTTGCCGTCGGGCTCGTCGTCAGCATTTACGTCCACGAGATGGGGCACGTGGCGGCACTGCGCCGCTTTGGCATACCGGCGAGCGCGCCGATGTTCATCCCAGGCGTGGGAGCGTTCGTGCGGCTCAAACAGGCGCCGATCGGTCCACGCGAAGACGCGCGCGTAGGGCTTGCTGGGCCCGAATGGGGTCTCGCCGCCGCTATCGTCGCGGCGATTGTCGGAGCCGCTGGCGGCGGCAAGCTGTGGTTTGCCATCGCCCAGGTCGGCGCGTGGATCAACATCTTCAACCTCCTGCCGGTCTGGCAGTTGGACGGCGGCCGGGCTTTCGCATCGCTGACCCGCTATCAGCGCGCGGTCGCGGCGGCGGCCCTCGGGGCCGGATGGATCATTACTCGCGACGGGCTGGTCCTTCTCGTTGCGCTGGTGGCCGTTGCGCGAGCCTTTGGCAGCGGGGCCGCTGCAGCCGATCGTGAAACGCTCATTCGGTATGTCGCGGTGACGCTGTTGCTCGCGGTCGTCTTCCGCATCGCGCACGCCACGGTTGGCGTAGTGTGATTCATTTCGTCGATCCCCGCCCGCGAGTCTCCTGGACCCTCCGATGTGCTGGCGATAAGATGCCCGCACCATGCATTACAGTCATGCGCGCCGCTTCATCCTGACGCTCTTTGGCGTTCTTGGAGGAGTGTTCGTGTTCGCATCACTCGACAGCCCCTCCGGACCACAGGCGCGAGCACAAGGACGGCTACCCAATTTCATCATCGTCTACGCGGACGACATGGGCCACGCCGATATCCGCCCATTCTCCACGCGCACGGGCGCGGCGCGGCCGCAGACGCCGAATCTCGATCGCATGGCGACGGAAGGTGTGCGGCTCACCAACTTCTACGTCGCCCAGGCGGTGTGCTCGGCGTCGCGCATTGCTCTCCTCACCGGCTCCTACTCGAATCGCGTCGGCATCCAGGGCGCGCTCAACCACACCGCCACCATCGGCATCAATGCCAACGAGGTGACGATCGCCGAGATGCTGAAACCGAAGGGTTACGCCACGGCCATCTACGGCAAATGGCATCTAGGTCACGAGAAGCCATTCCTCCCGACGCGAAACGGCTTCGACGAGTTCTTCGGCCTGCCGTACTCGAACGACATGTGGCCGCGCCACCCTCAACAGAAGAATTTCTATCCGCGACTTGCCACTCCTCGACGGCGAATCGGTCGCCAGGCTCGATCCGGATCAATCGCAGTTGACGACCTGGTACACCGAGCATGCGGTGAGCTTCATCGAGCGAAACCGAGAGCGGCCGTTCTTTCTGTACGTGGCGCATGCGATGCCGCATGTGCCGCTCTTCGTGTCGGACAAGTTCAAGGGAAAAACCGGCAGCGTCTACGGCGACGTGATTGCCGAGATCGATTGGTCGGTAGGAGAGATTCTCGACGCCGTCTCGCGGGCTGGACTCGACGAGCACACGCTCGTCGTCTTTACCTCAGACAACGGCCCTTGGCTGTCATACGGGAACCACGCCGGGTCAGCCGCACCCTTCCGTGAGGGGAAGGGCACAACATTCGAAGGCGGCGTGCGCGTGCCGTTCGTCGCGCGCTGGCCAGGCCGCATACCGAAAGGCTCGGTGAGCGCCGTGCCGACGATGACCATCGATCTCCTGCCGACGTTCGCGGCACTCGCGCAAACACCCGTCTCAAAGGACCGCATCATCGACGGCCGCGACGCCTGGAGCGTGCTGAGTGGCCGGCGCGCGGCTGATCCGCACGACGCGCTCTACTTCTATTGGGGAACGGAGCTGCACGCCGTGCGCAGCGGCAAGTGGAAGCTGCATCTGCCGCATCCGTATCAAGCCCTCGAGGCGGCGGGCGCGGACGGCGTTCCAGGAACGTACATGAAGCGCGAGATCGATCTGTCGCTGTTCGATCTTGAGAGGGATCCGAGTGAATCTACCAATGTCGCCGGCGCGAACCCGAACGTCGTCAGATCGCTGATGGTGTTCGTCGAGCGCGCGCGCGAGGATCTCGGCGATTCGCTGACAAAGCGCGTGGGGAAGAACGTTCGGCCGCCGGGACGGTTGTAAGGCGCGAACCGCATGTTGCCAGGGTCCGCGAGGAACTGGCTTAGCGCCAAGGGTCAGCGGCGGGTCGGCGTTATCGTATAAAAACATGATATATTATTTATATGCCTAAGCGGGCCATTTCGGTGACGCTGGACGAAGCCAACTTGTTGTGGCTCCGCGGGCGTGGCTACGGCCGTGGCAACCTGAGCGCAGCGCTGGACAATCTGATCAGCGAAGCGAGGGCCGGGCGCCTCGGTGGCCCCGCTCCGGTGCGAAGCGTCGTAGGAACGATCGATCTGGCGGCCGAGGATCCACACCTCGAGCGGGCAGACGATGCAGTTCGCGAGCTATTCGCACGGTCGCTTGCGCGGCCGATGCAGGTTCGGGAGCGGCAAGCGCCGCCGCGTCCGCCTCGCAACCCGCGCACCTCCCGTCGTGGCTGAACTGTCCGCCGCCGTGACCGACACGCACGCGTTGTTGTTCCATGCCGGCGGCGCAGCGGCCCTTGGCCGCAGGGCGGCCGCGCACTTCAACGCCTGCGAGCGCCAGCAGGCGCTGCTCTACGTTCCAAGCGCCGTCATCTGGGAAGTCAGCCTGCTCGCGCGCGTCAGTCGGGTCAATCTGCGACGGCCGGTCCGGGATTTCTTCGGAGATCTTTTCAGCAACCCTGCGTATCAACCGATCGAGCTCTCGCCCGAGCAGGTCTATGTCGCCGACGAGCTGCGCTTCACGCGCGATCCGTTTGATGCGCTGATTGTCGCGGCGGCGCGCACGGTCGATCTGCCGCTCCTCACGCGCGACGCGGATATCAGCGCGTCCGGGACTGTCCGGGTGATCTGGTAGGCGCTGGCGCGACCGTCAGGTCTCGTCGTGCAGCAGCGTGTGCATGATCGACGTCATGCGGTCCCACTCGGCCTTCTCGGTGGCGAGTTGTCGTTTGCCGGCGGCGGTGATGTTGTAGAACCGGGCGCGGCGGTTGCTATCCGTGACGCCCCAATCCGCGCGCACGAACCCACGCTGTTCGAGCCGCATCAGGCCAGGGTAAAGCGTTCCCATGTTGACCTGAAGCGAACCGCCCGACACCTGCTCCAGGCGCGCGGCGATGGCATAGCCGTGCAGCGGCCCGAGCACGGCAACGGTCTGCAGGATCATCAGGTCGAGGGTGCCCTGGAGGACGTCGGCCTTGGCGGGCCCTCTGTTAGACATACCAATGGAGTATCACTGCGTCCATTGGTATGTCAAATGGAGTGTAGTGTCCGGCTTCAGCCGGACCAGCGACGGTAGCTGTCCGGGCTTTAGCCGGACCCCCTATCTCTCTCTCGACCCGGCGCCGGCTTTGGGCCGCTCCGACTGCGACTCCGGACGCCGGCCGCCGCCACTGCGCGGCGCGGATGGCTGCGGCGGCACCTTCCGGCGCAGTTGTTCGAAGAATCGGTTGCACGCCTTGTGGAACCGCTCAGTAAGCTGCCGCCCGGCATCGCCCGGTACCGGTCCGAGCCGGCTCCAGGACGCCTGCGCCTGGCGGACCTCGTCGGCCATGGCCCGCCATTTCGACTCTTCGCCGGCGCGGCCACCGATCGTGTTCGAGGCGAGCGCCTCGCGCAGCATGTCGGCAAGCGCCTGCGACCCGGACGGGGCCGGCGCGGCGTCCGCCAGGAAGCCTTCGACGCGGGCGCAGAGCTTTTCCATCTTCTGACGGCTGGCCTCGACGTCCAGTTCCGTGCCCCTAAACGCGTCGGGATGGCCCGTCAGCAGCCGTGCGAGTGCGTCGATGAAGCGGGCGCTCAACGGATTGGCGCCCTGACGGACGACCGGTGTCGTCTGATTCCATCGGGTGCGGAGCGAGCGTACGCGTTCGAGGAGGTCGGCCGGGACTTCCTGGTCGGCCGGCGGTGCCGCCATCGCCTCGAGCTCGACGACGAGCGCTTCGCGGTCGGCGTGCTTGGCTTCGAGCTCGATCTCGTCGCGCCGCTTGTAGCGCTCGAAGAACATGTCGCACGCAGCGCGGAAGCGTTGCCAGATTGCTTCGGACTTGCTGCGGCGCACGGGCCCGATCGTCTTCCACTCGGCCTGGAGGCGCCGGATCTCGGCCGCGGCTTTGTCCCAGTCGCGTGACGACGCGAGTTCCTCGGCCCGGGCGCAGAGCGCGTCCTTCTTGGCGAGGTTGGCCGACCACGTTTCCTTACGCTCGTTGAGGTCGGCGTTCCGGCGGGTGAAGAAGCGATCGCACGCGTCGCGGAAGCGCTTCCACGTGACCTTGGTGTCCTGACGCGGGACCGGCCCGATCTGCTGCCATTCGGCCTGCAGCTTCTTCAGCTCGTCGGCCGTTTTGATCCAATCCGTCGAGTCGGCAATCGCTTCGGCGCGCTCGACCAGCGCCAGCTTGCGCTTCAAGTTGGCGCCGCGCTCCTCGGCGCGGTGGGCAAAGAACTCTCGCGCCTTGGCCTGAATCGGGTCGGCCGCTTGACGATAGCGATGCCACAGTGCCTGTGCCTGAGCGCGCGGCGCCTCGGCCACTTGCTTCCAGCGTTCCTGGATCTCGTGCAGTTCGTGCGCGGCCTTCTCGATGTCGTCGGGCTTCGGCTCGTGGACCTCAGTCGTGCCGTCTTCCTTGGTTTCAGTCCTGCCGTCGAGCGAGTACTTCGCGCGAAGCGCCTCGGCCTTGGCGATCAACTCTTCCTGGACGGCGGCGTTCGCGAACCGCTTCCACTCGTCCATCTCGCGGAGATCGTGGAGCCGCGGCGCCATCAGTGTCATCGCGGTCTTCAACCGCTCGACGAGCGCGTGCTGATCACGAGCCGGCACGTGCGGCGGCGCGTCGATGGCGGTCTTCAGATCCCTGACAGCCCGGTCGGCTTCGCGCAGCGTCAGGTCCTCGGCGGCGGCACGCGTGGTGGCGCGCTCGATCAGCTGCTCGACCCGCTGCACCTGTTGCCGCAGCGTGCGCTCGGCCGCGGCCCGCTTCTCCTCTTCGCGATGCTGGACGCGCGCCGTCGCCTCCGCGAAACGACTGGCGATCGCCTCGTCCAGGCCGTCAGCCTGGCCGACCAGGGACTGCCACTCGTCGTTGACGGCGCGCCAGGCAGCTTCGCGCTCGGCGTCTGCCGCCTGCTCGGTCGCTACCGACAGCCGATCCGCTTCGAGCGAGAGCTCGCCGAGCCGGGTGTGAACCTTCTCGAGCGCCTGACGGTTCTGGTGACGATCGATTGCGCGACGGCACGACTCGTCGAAGCGTGCCCGCAACTCGTTGTCCTCGCGCTCCTGGGCCGATGCCCCGGGCATGCCTTCCCACTCGGCTCGCGCCCTTTCGATTTCGTCTGGCGTGTCCTCGCCGCGCAGCGCTTCGACGCGCTCGCAAATGGCGACGAATGACACACGCCGCGCGGCCACGCGTTCGGCTTCGGCGATTCGTTCGGCTTCCTCCCGGCGACGGGCGTCGATAGCTTCGCGTGCGGCGGCCAGCTTCGTCGTGAACTGCTCGACGAGGGCGCCATCCGCGGTCGTCTCGAGCGCCTGCCATGCCGCGGCGGTTTCTTCGAGCTGCGCTTCCGCATCGACCGTAGACGGCGCGGCGGCAATGGCGTCTACACGCGCGAGCACGAGGCTGACGCGCCGCTGCCACTCTTCCTGCGCCGCTCGCCGTGCCGCCTCCGCATCGTCCATTTCCTGGATCAGGGCTCGCGCGCGTTTGGCGACCGACTTGTTCTTCGCGCGCCCGGCGATACCATCGAGCAGCTCGCGGCGCTCGGCTTCGGCGGCTGTGGCCGCGGCGGCACGCTCGACGGCGGTGATGCCGGCGTCTTTATGATCGGTTTTGCTTGCGACCGAGATGAGCTCGGCCTGATCGGTGACGCGTCCGACCGCTTCGAACGCGATGCGGGCGTCCGTTGCGTGGCGCGCGACGCTCGCCAGCACTTTGACGTCGTGAATCTTGCCGAGCGCGGCGGCCCGCACGGTCTCGTGCGGCGACGACTTGGCGACGGTGCCGAAGTGCTTCTGATCGCTCAACCCGTCGAGCGCCGTTGCGGCGTCGGCGTCGGTCTCTGCCGCCTGATTCGGCGATCGCGACCAGCCGGTCAGCGACGTCGCGGCGGAGGCCTTCGTCGCGTTCCGTGCGCGCGATCCGCGCCAGGTAGCCGACCGCCCCGATCCGGTCTATGGCGGCACGTCGAACGCGGACATCCTCGTCGGACGCCGCGAGCTCCGCGATCACGCCCCAGTGCTCGGCATCGTCGGGCAACTCCGCCACGCCAGCAAGCCTGACGGCAGGATCCGGGTTGCGGTACTTGGGTTGGGTTTTGAAGCGGTCGAGGAAAGACATGGGGAGCCTTGCTTCAATCGGAAAGCGCGAACCCCGTAGGGCCCGACTGTAGTCGGGCCTTACCAGGGTGTCGAGTTCACCCGATTCGGTTTAGCCGTTCGATTCCTGTGTGAGCCACTCGGCGATCTGCTCGCGCGTCATGCGATGGTCGTCGTTCAAGTGCACGATCATCGAGGCGAGCGGCAATCGCTTCTTGCAGCCCTGGGGACACGGTTTCGTCACCTCGTCGAGGCACCGGAACAACCTCTCGAGATGATCGGGTATCAGCTTGCCGTGCGCACGAGGCAGGTGGTACACGCCTTCGTACACTGCGCCGAGGGCGCACGACCCGCCCTTGTCATCGAAGTAGCTGCCGAAGCACTGGTGTCCGCGTGTCGAACCGACGCGGATGAAGTCCGCCAGTTCCTTCTGCTCTTCCTTCAGCGTTCCCTCGAGTGCTGCCATCGCGCATCTCCCTTGCTCGAGCGCCGAACGAACCCACGAACGAAATCAGTGAGGGGCCCATTGTAGCGCAGGGTCTGGCACGCCGACGTCGATGGAACACGCGATTCGAGCGATCCATCCGCTTGAATCAGCAGCTCTGCCTGTCCGGATCCGGCGATGTCTCGATCGTTGTTTTTCCCGAGAAACCGCGGCAGGCGATCCGCCCCGTGCAATTGACAGTCCGCACTCGGCCGGCCTCGGCTGGACCCGTGGTGCGGCATTCAGGCGCGGTGTTCGCTGCCGCCCATGGTGTGCGGGATCGAACGGATCGATCGATAGAATAGGCACATGTGGATCGCGACTTTTTTGTTCGCTCTTGCCTTGCAATCGGCCGCAGGGCAGGCGCCCGCGACCGCGCCGCCAGCGGCTCTCGAGCCCGCGCCCGGGAATCCGGTTGCCGTCATCTCGACCTCGATGGGGGACATCACCGTCGAGCTGTTCAAGGATCGGGCGCCGGTTTCGGTCGAGAACTTCCTGCGCTACGCCACCGAGGGTTTCTATCCCGGCACGATCTTTCACCGCGTGGTGAAGGGATTCGTAATTCAGGGCGGCGGCTACACGCGCGGGATGGTCGAGAAAGCGACGCACGAGCCAATTCAGAATGAAGCGACGAACGGCCTGAAGAACACGCGTGGCACGCTCGCGATGGCGCGAACGCAGACACTTCGCAGTGCCACCTCGCAGTTTTACATCAACGTTTCCAACAACTCGGCGCTCGATCACCGTGGCTATACACCTTCAGACTTCGGTTATGCGGTGTTTGGTCGGGTGCTGAGCGGAATGGATGTCGCCGACAAGATCGCCGAAGTGCCGACCCAGTCGGAGAATCCGATTGAGGCGGTGACTATTACGGGGGTCGTGCTGAAGAAGTAGAGCCGCCGCGGTTCGCTTCTCGCTTTTCGCTGCTTGCGGTTCCGAATCGCAGCGCAGAATACCGACTTCGAGCCGCGAGAAGCGACCCGCGAGGAGCGAGCAGCCAGCCGCGACCCGCGTCACCCCAGCTGCGCCAGCTCATTCTCCAACCGCGTCACGAGCTGATCCAGCTGCTTCACGATTGCCTTTACCGTGTCCGGCTGGCTCAGATCGACGCCGGCTTTCTTCAGTTGTTCCATCGGGTAGTCGTTGCCGCCGGAACTGAGGAGCGTGAGGAACCGATTGCGGGCGTCGGCCCGCGACGCCTCAGTGCCGTTCGTGATCTCTTCTGCCAGCCGCGCCGCCGACGCGAAACACGTCGCGTACTGATAAACGTAATACGGCGAGTTGAAGAAGTGCGGGATGCGTGACCACGTGATGCCGGTCTGCTCGTTCAAATCGAGCGCGTCGCCGTAGTAGTCGGTCAGCAGGCCGCGGTAGGTGTCGGTCAGAATCTCGGCGGTGATGGGTTGATCCTGCTCCGCCAGCCGGTGCGCGCGCACCTCGTAGTCGGCAAAGAGCACCTGTGTGTAGAACGTGCCGGCGATGTTGTCGATTGCGTGTTGCAGGAGTACCACGCGCTCGGCGGGATCGGTGGAGCGGGCGAGCAGGTAGTCGAGCAGGAGCGCCTCGCTCAGCGTCGACGGCACCTCGGCGACGAAGATTGTGTAGCTCGAGTACACGAACGGCTGCGCCTCGTGCGACAGGATCGTGTGCATCGAGTGCCCCATCTCGTGCGCCAGCGTGAACATGTCGTCGAGGGTATCGGTGTAATTGAGCAG
Source organism: uncultured Acidobacteriota bacterium (assembly GCA_963797715.1). Classification (GTDB taxonomy): domain Bacteria; phylum Acidobacteriota; class Vicinamibacteria; order Vicinamibacterales; family 2-12-FULL-66-21; genus DATBJJ01. The sequence continues at coordinate 259,294 of CAWCQS010000024.1, read as the reverse complement.
CATATAGGGATGCGTGCCGTACACCGGCGCCGAGTACGCGCCCGAGCGCTTGCCATCGTTCTCGTAGACGTCGATCCAGCCGCCGGCGAATCCCTCGCGCATCCGCGCCTGGTACTCCGGACCAAGCGGCGCCACTGACTCCACGATCCAATCGAGCACCTTGTCGTACTCGTACTTCTTCTCGAAGGTGACGAGCGGAATCGAATAGTCGTAGACGTGATACGACGGTACGCCAAGCGTTCGCCGCCGCAGTTTGTGATACCGCTGCAACGGCGCAACGCCGGCTCTCGTCGTCTCGATCAGGTTTTCGACGACGGAGGGTGGGATGTTGTCGCCGTGCAGCGCGGCGTCAAGCGTTGTTTTATAGCCGCGTGCACGCGCCTGAAACCAGTCACGCTGGCAAACGCCGTTGTACAGCGTCGCGTACGTGTTGAGGCTGTTCTGATAGGTCTCGTGCAGCGCCCGGAAGGCGGCGGCACGATCAGACTGCTCGCGACGGGTGGCCAGGATGGCGCGGTATTGGCCGTACGACACCGTGACGTCTTCGCCCGTCGAGAGCTTGATCGTTGGAAACTTGGCATCGGCCGTCGAGAGCGCCCAGTACGCGTCGTTTGGCGCGGAGGAGAGCCGGCTCGACAGCGACATCAGACGTTCGCCGGCCTCGTCGAGGACGTGCTCCTGCTGGCGATAGAGATCCTCGATCGCGAAGCGATACAGCCGCAGCGGTTCGGACGTGTCCATCCATGCGCGCACCGTGCCGAGCGGAATCTTCAGCAGCTCGGGGTTGAACCAGGATTCCGCCTGCTTCCACTTCGCGAAGAGAATCTGCACCTGCTGGCGCTTGGCGTTGACCGAATTGTCCCGTTGATCTTCGTCGTACCGTAGCGACGGAAAATACCACACGCGATACGCCAGTTGCCCGAGTGTCTCCGACAGTCGGAAGGCCTGCAGGAGCCGATCCGGTCCGGCCCCGAGCGTCCCCTTCAGCGCGGCATAGCGCCCGATTCCCGCTTCGAGCTCCCTGTAGGCAGCCTCCCAGGCATCCCAGCTCGGAAAAATGTCCGTGAGGTTCCACTTGTAGCGGTCGCCGATGTCCTCGCGGCGGCGGCTCCGTGTTGGGGGTGGTGAGGCGGCGGCGGTGTCGGCAGGATCTCGATAGTAGGTATCGACTGATGAAGACGAACGCATCCGCTCACTATAAGTCGACGGTACGCCAGATGTATACGTGTCGGGGAGGGGGCTTCTTATGCGCCGTCAGCGACCTCATCCGCTAGCGAACCTGAGCGAGCAGTTTTCGGCCACCGTGACGCGCTGGGCCGGCAGCACGATGGCGTTTGTTCTCGCGTGCCTGGTCGTGCTGGTCTGGGCCGCGACTGGACCCTTGTTTGACTTCTCGAACACCTGGCAGCTGGTCATCAATACTGGAACCACTATCGTCACGTTCCTGATGGTCTTCCTCATCCAGCGTACGCAGAACAAGGATTCGCTCGCCGTGCAGCTCAAACTGAACGAGCTCGTCGCGGCACTGACCGGCGCGAGCAACCGGTTGATCGACTGTGAGGACATGAATGAGGAGGAGCTGCGCACGCTACATCGCCATTACGCCGCGCTCGTCGCGATGGCAAAGAAGGAGCAGTCGCTGACAATGTCCCACTCGGTCGAGGAGGCGCAACAACGCCACGCGTCGAAGAGACGGAAGAAGTAAAGGACGCCTCGCTACCTCAGAATCCACGCCGCGACGGCGTCCATGATTCCTTCGAGGGGATCGTTGTTCCGTCCTGGAACCTTGAAGGAGTGATCGCCGCCAGCCACCTCGTGGAGCTCGGCGTGCTGGAGCGTCGGCAGAAGCGCGCGGATGTCCTCGGCTGCGCCGAACGGGTCGCGCGTGCCTTGCACGAAGAGCATCCGCTCCCTGATCGCCGGCAGATGGACGTCACGGCGCTGGTTGGGCTTGCCTGGCGGGTGCAACGGGTAGCCGAGGAACACGAGCCCGGCGACCGTTTCTACGCCCTGAGCCGCGATGTGCGAGGCCATTCGACCGCCCATCGATTTGCCGCCGATGACGAGACGGAGGCCCTTGAACTCGGCGTGCGCGGCGTCGAGTGCCTCGCGCCACGAGGCCTCGAGCACCGGCGCCCGGTCGGGCACCTTCTTGCCCGCGACGATGTAGGGGAAGTCGAAGGTGGCGGCATTGATGTCGCGGAGCGCCATCCCGCGCGCAAAACGCACCATGAAGGGACTTTTCTGTCCCGCCCCCGCGCCATGCGCCAGCACAAGCGCAGCCTTGGGCGAGGCGGTCGAGTACGTAGTGAGAGTCATAGTCGTGTCGGCTTCCAGCCTTACAGCCTACGCCATTCGAGCCTGGAGCAGCGGCCAGCAAAAGGCGAGCAGCCAGGAGCGCCTCGGGCCGCGAGTCCCGAATCCCGGCCACGGGCGTCGGACTTGCACTGCTGCATCCACTAATGTAGATTTATAGATATGCCACAGGCGGCCAGCCTCTTCCGGCTCCTCGGCGACGACGCCCGGCTGCGGCTCCTCCGGCTGCTGACTGCCGAGCGCCTGAATGTCAGCGAGTTGACGGGCATCCTCGGAATCGCCCAGTCCGGCGTCTCCCGGCACCTCGGCCTTCTGAAAGACGCCGGCCTCATCGTCGAGCAACGCGAGGGCGGCTACACCTACTTCCGGCCGGCGCCGTCGCTCCTGGCAGGAGAGAACGGGTCGGGCCCGCTGGCCGAGCTTCTCAAGGCCGAGTTTGCCCAGCAGTCGCGGACCGAGACCGGTCGCGCGGATGATGCGCGGCTGGAGGAAGTGCGGCGGCTGCGGAAGGAAAACTTCGACGCTCACGCAGGGCCTGATACCAACGAACGGCAACTCGTACCGGGCCGGAGCTGGGCGGCCTGGTCGCGCGCGCTCGGGCAGTTGCTGCCGCCGTTGCGCGTTGCCGACATCGGCTGTGGCGAGGGCTATCTGACCGTGGAAGCCAGCCGCTGGGCAGCGCGAGTGATAGCGGTCGATCGATCGCCCGTCGTGCTCAAGCGCGCGCGAGCGCTGGCGACGCGCCGTCGCGTCCGCAACGTCATCTGGAAGCGCGGCGAACTCGACAAGCTGCCGCTGCGCGACGACTCGGTGGACGTGGCGCTCTTGTCACAAGCACTTCATCACGCGCCGGATCCGGCGCGAGCGGTCGCCGAAGCCGCGCGAGTGGTCGTACCGGGCGGCCGCGTGCTGGTGCTCGACCTGCGCGAGCACGGCGAAGAGTGGGTCAAGGGCCGGCTTGGCGATCGCTGGCTGGGATTCAGGGACGAAGAGTTGAGCCGTCTGTTGAAGGGTGCCGGGTTGGTCGACGTCAAGGTTGGCGTCGGCGCGCGGCGCACGGGGGATCCGTTTACCGTGCTCGTCGCCAGCGGCGTCAAACCCGACACCAGGCAACACGGCAGAAAACGCGGGGAACACTGATGTCACACCAGAACGCGCTTCAACGTGCACTCGGCGAGCGGGTACTCCTGCTCGATGGCGCCATGGGCACGATGATTCAGCGCTACAAGCTGACTGAAGCCGACTTTCGCGGCGAGCGCTTCATCGACCACTCCCGCGATCTCCGCGGCAACAGCGATATCCTCATCCTGACGCGGCCCGACGTCATCGGCGCGATTCACCGCGAGTATCTCGCGGCCGGCGCCGACATCATCGAGACGAATACGTTCTCGAGCACCGCCATCGCGCAGTCCGACTATTCGTTGGAACAGCTTGCCTACGAGCTCAATCGTGAGGGCGCGCGACTCGCCCGCGAAGCCGTCGACGAGTGGAACGCGCGAACCCCTGACCGCCCGCGCTTCGTCGCCGGCGCCATGGGCCCGATGAACCGGACGCTCTCGATCTCGCCCAAGGTCGACGATCCGTCGTTCCGCGGGATGACGTTCGACGAGGCCCGTACGGCCTACGAGGACCAGGTCCGTGGCTTGATCGACGGCGGCGCGGATCTCCTGCTTCTCGAAACCATCTTCGACACGCTCAACGCCAAAGCCGGCATCGTCGCGATCGAGAACGTGTTCGAAGAGAAGGGCGTTCGCCTGCCGCTCTTCATCTCCGTGACGGTGACGGATCTGAGCGGCCGAACCCTGTCGGGACAAACGCTCGACGCGTTCTACACCTCTATCCGCCACGCGCGTCCGTTGGCGCTCGGCATCAACTGCGCGCTTGGCGCACGCGAGATGCGCCCGCACCTCGAGGAGCTTGCGCGCCTCGCCGAGTGTTATGTGCTCTGTTACCCGAACGCCGGGCTTCCCAACGCGTTCGGGCAGTACGACCAACTTCCGGACGAGACGGGGCAGCTGCTGAAGTCGTTCGTCACCGGCGGCCTCGTGAACGTCGTCGGTGGTTGCTGCGGAACGACGCCCGATCACATCAGGGCCGTTGGCAAGGAAGTCGAAGGATTGGCGGGGCGGCCGCTGCCGGCTGGATCGTGGGTCGGGGCGAGCCGCGAGCCGCGAGAAGCGAGCCGCGAACACTACTCCCAGTTCTCCGGCCTTGAAACGCTGACGATCCGGCCCGACAGCAACTTCCAGATGATCGGCGAGCGGACCAACGTCACCGGCTCGGCGAAGTTCGCGCGGCTGATCAAGAACAACGACTATACCGCGGCCGTGCAGGTCGCTGCCGAGCAGGTCCGCAACGGCGCAAACCTGATCGACGTCAACATGGACGAAGGCATGCTCGACTCCGAGCAGGCCATGACAACGTTCCTCAACTACATCGCGACCGAGCCCGAGATCGCCCGCGTGCCGGTGATGATCGACAGCTCGAAGTGGTCCGTGCTCGAGGCGGGCCTCAAGTGCGTCCAGGGTAAGGGCGTCGTCAATTCGATCAGCCTCAAGGAGGGTGAGGCCGATTTCCTGCACAAGGCCCAGCACGTTCAGCGCCACGGCGCCGGCGTCGTGGTCATGGCCTTCGACGAGGTCGGTCAGGCGGACACGATCGAGCGCAAGGTCGCGATTTGTCAGCGAGCCTACAAGTTGCTGACCGAGAAGATTGGCTTCGAGCCGAGCGACATCATCTTCGATCCCAACATTCTGGCCATTGCGACCGGGCTCGAGGAGCACAACGAGTACGCCATCAACTTCATCGAAGCGACGCGCATCATCAAGGCGACCTGCCCCGGTGTCAAGGTGAGCGGCGGCGTCAGCAACCTGTCGTTCTCGTTCCGCGGCAACGATGTCGTGCGGGAAGCGATCCACTCGGCGTTCCTCTTTCACGCCATCAAGGCCGGCATGGACATGGGCATCGTCAATGCCGGACAGCTCATCGTCTACGAGGACATCCCGGCGGAGCTGCTCGAGCACGTCGAGGACATCATCTTCAACCGCCGGCCGGATGCGACCGAGCGCATGGTGCAGTTCGCCGAACAGGTGAAAGGCGCCGGCAAGAAGAAGGAAGCCGACGTCGCCTGGCGGCAGGGGACGGTCGAGTCGCGCCTGTCTCATGCCCTCGTGCACGGCATCGTGGATTTCATCGAAGCAGACGTCGAAGAGGCGCGGCAGAAGTACGAGCGGCCGATCGAGATCATCGAAGGGCCGCTCATGGACGGCATGAAGACCGTTGGCGATCTCTTCGGCGCCGGCAAAATGTTCCTGCCGCAGGTCGTCAAGAGCGCGCGGGCGATGAAGCGCGCGGTCGCGTACCTGCTGCCGTACATGGAAGCCGAGAAGCAGAGAACCGGCGGCACTGGCTCGCAAGGCAAGGTGCTGATGGCGACGGTCAAGGGCGACGTCCACGACATCGGCAAGAACATCGTTGGCGTCGTGCTCGGTTGCAACAACTACGAGATCATCGATCTCGGCGTCATGGTACCCGCGGCAAAGATTCTCGAAACCGCCATTGCCGAGAAGGCGGACATCATCGGTTTGAGCGGGCTCATCACGCCGTCACTCGACGAGATGGCGTTCGTGGCGCACGAGATGACGCGGCGGAACTTCACGGTGCCACTGCTTATCGGTGGAGCGACGACGAGCCGCCAGCATACAGCGGTGAAGATCGCGCCGGAGTACACCGGCCCTGTCGTGCACGTGCTCGACGCGTCGCGCGCGGTCGACGTCGTGTCGAGTCTGCTCGGGTCGAACAAGCCGACGTTCGATCGCGCCAACCGCACCGAGCAGGCAGAGATTCGCGAGAAGTACGCGAACCGGCGTGAACGACCGATGCTGTCGTACGAGCAGGCGCGCGCCAACAAGCTCACGATCGACTGGGACGATCACGAAATCGCGTCGCCGTGGTTCCTTGGCCGTCGCGTGCTCGACGACATGCCGCTCGCCGAGGTTGCCAGGTTCATCGACTGGACGTTCTTCTTCTCAGCGTGGGAACTCAAAGGCCGGTTTCCCGGGATCCTCGAACATCCCGAGTACGGGGCCGCCGCGCGTGAGCTCTACGACCACGCGAAGACGCTGCTCGATCGCATCATCAACGAACGGTTGCTGACCGCCCGCGCCGTCTACGCGTTCTGGCCAGCGAACGCGGATGGCGACGACATCGTCTTGTATGCGGACGACTCGCGCCGCGCAGAGCTCGAACGGTTCCCGATGCTCCGGCAGCAGGAGATCATCGCCGACAAGCGCCCAAATCTGTCCCTCGCTGACTTTGTGGCGCCGCGTGAGAGTGGCGTGCCTGATTACCTGGGAATGTTCGCGGTGACAGCCGGAATTGGCGCCGACGAACTGGCGCGGCGCTTTGAAAAGGATCTGGACGACTACAACGCCATCATGGTCAAAGCACTTGCCGACCGGCTGGCCGAAGCGTCGGCCGAGTATCTCCACGCGCAGGCGCGGCGGGATTGGGGATACGGTGAGCAGGAGCACCTGTCGCTTGAAGACATCGTTGCCGAGAAGTTCCGCGGGATCCGGCCGGCCTATGGCTATCCGGCGTGTCCGGACCACAGCGAGAAGTTCAAGCTGTTCAACCTGCTGGAAGCGCCGAAACAGGGGATTACGCTCACGGAGCACGCCGCCATGCTCCCGGCCGCGAGCGTCAGCGGCCTCTACTTCTCGCATCCGCAGGCGAAGTATTTCAACATTGGCCGTCTTGGACGCGATCAGGTCGAGTCGTACGCCAGCCGCAAGGGCATGCGGCTCGAGGCCGTCGAAAAGTGGCTCGCCTCGAACCTCGCATACGATCCGAGTACCGATGGCCGTCGCGCAGACGCCGTGAACGCCCGCCTGCCGGGCGGCGTATTCGGGTCAGAGCAGTGCGCTCCGGTGTCTAACACCGGAAGGCGCCAACCAATCCCAGGGGGCGGCCGTCTGATAACCGGAGTCCGTGATGCCTCCCAAGATCTACTCTCGCCTGTGGATAGCCGCCATCGTCGTCCTGGTCAGCGTGGCCACCGGCGCGGCGCTCATGCGCTCGCGCGATCCAGGAATTCCCGATTCCGGACAGTCTAGTCGCCGCTCCACAACGGCCACGGTCACGCGTCAGGACTTCCTGCGCGCGGTCCGACTCAGCGGCACGGTCGAGGCCGTCGAATCGACGACGGTCGCGGCTCCGCGACTGATGGGTCCGAACTCGAATTCGCTGGTTATCACCAAGCTCGTCAAGCCGGGCACCAGGGTCGAAAAGGGCGATCTCATCGTCGAATTCGATCGTCAGACGCAGATTGCCACCGCCCTCGATCGACGCGCGGAGCTCAATGACCTCGAGCAACAGATCAGGAAGAAGGAAGCCGCCGAACGCGCCGCGCGGGTAAAGGACGACGGCGAGATCCTGCTGGCCGACAGCGCGCTGTCGCGCGCCAAGCTCGAGACGGTCAAGAACGAGCTGCTGCCAAAGATCCAGTCGGAGAAGAACGACCTCGCCGTCGAGCAGGCGCAGGCCACCCTCAACCAGCTTAAGGCCACGTACTCGCTCAAACGGAAGGCCGCCGAAGCCGACCTCCAGATTCTAATGATTCGCCGCGATCGCGCCGAGAACGCCATGCGCCAGGCCGAGAGCAACGCCGAGCGGATGGCCGTGATTGCCCCGATCAGCGGCATGGCAGTCGTCCGGACGGTCTGGAAGAGCAACAACATGGCGGAGGTGCAGGAAGGCGAAGAAGTCCGCGCCGGTGTGCCGGTCGTCGACGTCGTCAATCCGAGCTCCATGCGCGTGCGCGCGCGCGTCAGCCAGGCGGATATCAACGAGCTTGCCGTCGGTCAGGCCGTCAAAGTCGGCCTCGACGCGTATCCCGAGCTGTCGTTCGACGGGCGGATCGCCCAGATCTCGCCTCTGGGCGTCGTGTCGACGCTCTCGCCCAAAGCTCGTATCTTTATCGTCTTGATCGATGTCAGCGGGTCGCACCCGAACCTGATGCCGGATTTGACCGCCTCGCTCGACGTCACGCTGTCACGCGTCCCGGGCGCCCTCGTCGTGCCGCGCGACGCCGTCGCGACCAATGGCAAGCGTGCGTACGTCAAGGTTCAGCGCGGTTCCTCGTTCGAAGAACGTGACGTGACCGTCGGTGCGACAAGCGCTCTCGACATCGTGATTACGTCAGGCGTCGACGCCGGAGCGATCGTTGCCAGGAACATTGCGCCATCCGCGGCCGAGTCGTCCACGTCCGAGGCGTCGCCGGGCGCCTCGGCCTCGGCCAATCCTTCCAGCCAGCTCGCCCAGCCCGCTCAACAATGATGCGCCGGCTTCTCAAGCGCCTCGGCTCCCGCGCCGGCCTGTTGACCATGGCCGTGCTCGTCGTCCTGGGAGCGGGTGCGTTCGCGACCGTTGGGCGTGGTGGCTCGGTGCCGGACCTTCCGACCGGTGACGTCACACGCGGGGAGTTCGTCGACAACCTCGAGCTGCGCGGCGAGATCCGGCCGCTGAAGTCGATCGTAATGTCCTCGCCAATGCAGTCTGGCGACCTTCAGATCCTCAAGCTTGCGACGAACGGCTCCAAGGTGAAGGTCGGCGACATCGTCGTGCAGTTCGACGGCACGACGCTCGAGCGGACGATCCAGGAAAAGCAGTCCGAGCTGAAACAGGCCAACGCCGAGATCGAGCAGGCGACCGCGCAGGCGCGCATTGCGAACGAGCAGAATGCAACGGCGCTGATGAAGGCGAAGTACGACATCGAGCGGGCGAAGCTCGACATCAACAAGGGCGAGACGGTCTCGCGCATCGAGAACGAGCAGGCCAAGCTGGCGCTCGCGGATGCGGAACAGCGGCTCAAGGAGCTCGACGAGAAGATGCGCTCCGACAAGACGGGAGCCGAGGCTGATCTCGCGAGCAAGATCCGCAAGCGCGAGAAGGCGTTGTTCGACTTGAAGCGCGCGCAGGACGGCCTCGCCCGGCTGCAGCTCAAGGCGCCGAGCGACGGCGTCGTCAACGTGCTGCCGAACTATCGCGCCGGCAGCATGATGGGCGCCTCACCGGAATTCCGGCAGGGCGATCGCGCCTGGGCGGGCGCAGCGATTCTCGAGCTGCCCGACCTTTCTTCTGTGCACCTGCTCGCCCGGCTCGATGAGTCGGACCGCAGCCGGCTCCAGGCAGGGCAGGCGGCTTCGGTGCGGATCGAAGCTGTGCCGGGCAGCGATTTCAAGGCCAAAATCGATAGCATCTCGATGCTGGCCCGCGTCGACTATCAGGGGACGTGGCCGCCGCCGCGGAACTTCGATCTCGATCTCGTGCTCATCGATGTCGATCCGCGCATCCGTCCGGGCATGACGGCCGTCGCGCGGGTCGCCGTCGAACGCATTCCCAACGTCGTCCTGATCCCGTCCGAGGCCATCTTCCAGCACGACGGTGCCACGATCGTGTACGAGCTCAAAGGCACTGAATTCCACGAACGGCGAGTCCAGATCACCAAGCGAGGCAAGGAGCAGGCGATCGTCGCCTCAGGCATTGCTCCTGGCGATCGCATTGCGACCAGACGTCCGTCGCCAGAAATGATCAGGAGATCCGAATGAAGCGGCGGCGCCTCATCGCTCCCGCCATCGGCATCGCCGTCGTCGCGCTGGGCGCGGCCATTGTGTTTGCCATTCCAAAGTTGCCCGACCGTGGCAACACCGTTCCGACAGCGGTGGTCACCAAGGGTCCGCTCAAGGTGACGGTGCACGCGAACGGCGAGCTGCGCGCCGGCCGCACGATGACGCTCGTGACTCCTCCGGTTGGCGGCACGCTCCGCATCGTGCAGATGAAGACGACAGGCATGCCGGTCAAGAAGGACGAGATCGTAATGGAGTTCGATCCGTCCGATCAAATCTATCAGCTCGAGCAGGCGAAGTCCGAGCTCGCTGAAGCCGAACAGGAAATCGTGAAGATGAAGGCGGACGCCGACGTCCAGAAGGCGCAGGACGATGTGGCGCTGCTCACGGCGCGATTCGACGTCAGGCGTGCCGAGCTCGAAGCGAGAGGCAACGAGCTCATCCCCGCCGTCGAGGCACAGAAGAACGTGCTCTCGCTCGAGGAGGCGCAGCGCCGGCTGGCGCAGCTCGAAGAGGACGTCAAGTCGAGGGCGGCCACTAACCAGGCATCGCTCGCCGTCGTTCAGGAAAAGCGTAACAAGGCCCTGATGGGCATGCAGCGAGCGCAGTCGCTGATCGAAAGCCTGGTGCTCAAGGCACCCATGGACGGTACGGTGTCGGTCAAGGAGAACCGCGACGGCATCAACTTTTTCGGTCCAGGAATGGTGATCCCGGAATACCGCGAGGGCGACTCGGTGTCGCCGGGCCGGCCGGTGGCCGACGTCATCGAGTCAGGCAAGATGGAGGTTCGCGCGAAGATTTCCGAGAGCGACCGCACCAACCTCACTGCCGGTCAACCAGCGTCGGTGTTCGTCGACACGCTCCCGGGCGAGACGTTCACGGTGCAGGTCGGCGCGCTGTCAGGGCTCGCGAGCCGCGCGCAGTGGTACGAGAGCGCGACGGTCACGCGGCTCTTCGACGTCAGCTTCACGTTCGACAAGCCCGATCCTCGGCTCAAGGCTGGGGCGTCCGCGCGCGTGACGATTCAGGGCAAGGAGATTCCGAACGCCCTCCACGTGCCACGGCAGGCCGTGCTCGAGAAGAACGGCAAGACGCACGTCTTCGTCAAAGCCGGCGATCGGTTCGAGCAGAAAGAGGTCAAGGTCGAGCACCTCACGGAGAGCCGCGCAGCAATTTCCGGTATTCCAGAAGGCAGCGTGGTCGCGCTGACGGACCCGACGGCGGCGCGCCCGGCATCCAACAGCAGCTCGCCGACGCTGCCCGCAGCAGGCGCGTCGCGCTAGGACATGGCCGCTTCCCGCATCGCCGGCACGACGTCAGACTTTCTCCCCGAGCTGCGACTCGGTTTCGAGAATCTTCGCGCGCACAAGCTGCGATCGCTTCTGACGATGATGGGCATGATCTTCGGCGTGGCGGCCGTCGTGGCCATGCTGTCGATCGGCGCCGGTGCGCAGCAGGAAGTGATGGCGTTCATCGAGCAGCTGGGCGTGCGGAATCTGATCGTCGAGGCGCGCGAGTCAACCGACTATCAAGTCGTGCAGAAGGTGCGGCAGCTCTCGGCCGGCCTGACATTTCGTGACTACCGCGTGATCGAAGCCAACCTCGACGGCATCTCGACGTCAACGGCGCGCAAGCGCTTCACGCCTTCGAAGTTGCTGCCGCGGCCGCAGAGCGATCCACCCGTGGTTTACGGCGTCAGCCCGACGTATCAGCGCATCGCCAACCTTCGGATCGTGAGCGGCCGCTTTTTCACCGACGCCGAGACGGCGGCCGCCTCACCGGTGGCCGTACTCGGGGAAGGCGCCGCGGCGTCGCTCTTTGGCGCTGACGATCCCGTTGGCAAGCACGTCAAGGTCAACGAGCAGTGGTTCCAGGTGATCGGCGTCGGCGGGCCGCAGCTGACGGTGCAGGCCGATGTCGCGGGCCTGCCGCCGCAGGATCGCAACAATCTGATCTACGTGCCGTTGCACGCGGCAATCTTCCGCCTGGAAGACGTCAACAGCCGCTATCGCGACGAGATCGACGGCATCTATCTTCAGATGAAGCAGGGCTCGGACATTCCCGCCGCCGCCGCCCTGTTGCGCGGGCTGCTCAACGTCTCGCACCGCGGCGCCGCCGACTTCGCCATCGTCTCGCCAGCCGAGCTCCTCGCGGAGCAGCGGCGCACACAGCGCATCTTCGAGATGGTCATGGTCGCGATCGCCTCGATATCGCTCCTCGTCGGCGGCATCGGTATCATGAACATCATGCTGGCGAGCGTGATGGAACGGACACGCGAGATTGGCATCCGCCGCGCGATCGGTGCGAAGAAGCGCGACATCATCCGCCAGTTCCTGATCGAGACCACAATCATTTCGCTCGCCGGCGGGGTGATGGGCGTCCTTGTCGGCGTCGGCCTGTCGCAACTCATTGGCTACCTCGCCGGCTGGTCCACGATCGTGACCACGACGTCAATCGTGCTCGCGTTCGTCGTCTCGGTGGCGATCGGTTTAATCTTCGGCCTCTACCCAGCCGCGCGCGCCGCGCGCCTCGATCCTGTCAAGGCCCTCCACTACGAATAGGCTGCTCGCACGGGCCACGGACAACACACCTGAATAAGCCACGGATGACACGGAACACACTGGTAAGCGCCATTGTTCAGGCGTTCTAACCAATGTGATCCGTGCTATCCGCGCCTCGTTGATTGTGTGATCCGCGCTATCCGCGTCTCGTTGATTGTGTCCGCGTTATCCGCGTCTCGTTGAATCCGCGATCGCGTCTCGTTGAATCGCTGCCGATTCCGCGCTATCCGCGTCTCGTTAAGCGCGGGTTCCGTGTTCCCCGCCGCCTGTGGACCGTGTTATCCGTGTGATCCGTGGCTTCAGACGCGCGCCACCGGTTGCGACACATCCTTCACAAGGTCCGCGACGATCTTGCGCGATGCGTTAGTCGCGATATCGGCCTGCGAGATGATGCCGCAGCACATGCCGCCGCCGTTGACGACAGGGACACGGCGGATCTGGTGCTCTTCCATGAGGCGCGCGCACTCCTCGAGTGGCGTCGTCTCGCGGACCGAGATCACCGGAGTTGACATTGCAGACTCGGCGCTCTCGCCAACCGGGTTCGTCCCCTGGGCGACCAGGCGGCAGACAATGTCGCGGTCGGTGACGACACCAACGAGTGTCTTGTCCGAACTGCTTCGCACGACGGGAATCTCGCCGCAGTCGTGCTCGACCATGGCCTGCGCCACCTCTTCCAGAGAGGTGTCAGCAGTACAACAGTAGGGATTCGGCGTCATGATTTCTCTGACCTGCATCAGAAAACCTCCTTGATGTCATGGGTGCTTCTACCAGCCAAACATCAAGTGCAACTGGGATGCCGGTGTCAGCTCGACCAAAGAGATCAGCTGAGGTGTTCCGCGGTGTTGGCGTTGCGCGGGTCGAGACGATCTCGTGCACGAAGCGCAGCTTCTCGATTGCCGGCGCAGACCAGACGAAGGGGTAGGCGTCGACCACGCCCATGCCGCGATTCAGGTTGTTCAGCACGTAGGTGACCGGATACCAGCTGTCGATCAGCCGATCGAACGGCGCATCCTCGAACAGCACGACCGGTGACACGCGCGTCAGCGACGGCTCGTCGGCACGACGCGGTTGCAGCGAGATACCGCAGGCCGCCGCCGTTTCAAGCGTGTCGACCATGTGGAGGTAGTGTGCCCACGTCTCCGCCCAGTCCTCGAGCGGGTGCGCGCTCGCATAGGCGCTGATGTAACGCTCCGCCCAGTCGGCTGTCGGGCCGTTGGCGTAGTAGGTCTTGAGTGCCTCGCCATAATCGGGCGCTCGTCGCCAAACGACGCGCGAAAGCGTTCGAGCGCGTCACGCCCCGCGATCAGCCGATCCCAGTAGTAATGACCGATCTCGTGACGGAAGTGGCCGACGAGCGTGCGATACGGCTCGTGCAGCGACGTGCGTCGCCGCTCGCGCTCCGCGTCGTCTGCCTCGGCGATGTTGACGGTAATGACTCCGGTGGCGTGGCCGGTGAGCGCATCGGACTTGAACTCGAACGCGAGGCCGCCCGCGGGATCGTCGGTACGGCTGACAATCGGAAGACGGAGGCGCAGCAGCGTAAAGATCAAGCGTCGCTTTGCTGCCTCGAGCCGGTACCACGCGGGACGGTGCTCTCCCGTCGTCAGATCGGGAATGACGTGTGTCAGCCGGCACGAGACGCACAGCGTGTGTGGATCGGATGCTTCGACCGCCCAGTTGCAGACCGACTCCTTCGCGTAGTTCTCGCACAGCCGGTAGACGCGTCCAGCGGTCTCGAGCGGCGATCGCCAGGTTTCGATAGTGTCATTTGCCATGGATTCGTCGTAGCGATCGAGCGAGCCGACGAGGGCGAGGTCCGGCAGATAAGCAACGAGTCGGCCGCACTTCACACACTGGGTGTTCTCGAAGAACAGCAGGTGGCCGCAGTGATCGCAGTGGAAGACTTTCATTGGTGTCTCGGCCCGAGGCGCACTATCCTTGCCGGTTCTTCCGCCTGAAGGCGAACGATTCAGACAATCAAGCAACGACCAGACAGTCGGCGCGACCGGGCTCACCGTCGGCGAGCCGGACGACATCCACCTGGACGCGCAGCGAATGGGCACCGCCGCCGAGAATGACGCCGCGGATCGGGCTGACGTCGTTGTAGTCGCGGCCCCACGCGAGCGTGATGTGGGTATCCTGCGGGATGAGGTTGTTCGTGGGGTCAACGGGAATCCAGCCGGCGTCGGGGCAGTAGAACGTCAGCCACGCGTGCGACGCGTCGGCGCCGACGAGCTTCGGCGCACCGGGCGGTGCCACAGTTTCCATGTAGCCGCTCACGTACCTCGCCGGAATGCCGAGCGATCGCAGGCAGGCAATTTCCAGCCGCGCGAAGTCCTGACAGACACCGCGACGTGCGTTGAAGACCTCCGTCAACGGTGTCGCAACGGTCGTGGCCTTGGGATCGAACGTGAACTCGGCGTGGATACGCGATGTCAGATCGAGGACGCCCTCGAGGAGCGGCCGTCCTGCATGAAAAGACTGGCGAGCATAGCCCTCGACGATCGACTGCGATCGTGACGACGTCGAGTCGAAAACGAACTCAACGACGTCGATGGGCAGGCGAGCCCGATCCGCGGCAGTCTCCCACGGTGGTGTGTCCTGCGGCGCCGGAATTGCCGGCGCGGTAAGCGCCACGGTGCTGCGGGCGCGGACGACGAATTGCTTGTGCGCACCCTGGACGGCGATGACGGTGACGAGGTTGCCGAAATAGTCCTCGTAGTTGCTGGTGACCGCGGGGGCAGGAGCAATGGCCAGCTCGTGCTGCAGGACCTCCTGGTGCGGCAGTGCCCGCGGCTTCAGCCGCGCCACGTGATGCGATACGACAACCGACTCGCCGTAGTCGTACTCGGTCGTGTGGACGATGTCGTAGTGCTGCACGTCGTTGGAAGGACCCTGTGCCATCAGCTCACCCGCAGCTCCGCGTGGCTGAAATAGTAGTAGGTGATCGCATCCGACAGCGCCTTCAAATCATCGTCCATCGATTCAAGGTAGGCATCGATGATCGAGACGTCGGCGTCGCTCCAGGGCTCGGCCGCAAGGTCGATCTCAGCCAGCGCACTGCGTGCGCTGGCGATGAGGCGCTCTTCTCGTGTCGGCGACGGCGCGGCGGGGTCACGCGGCAGGCGGCCAATGTGCTCGGCGACGGCCGCCAGCTGAAACGCGAGGCCGCGAGTGTTCGTTTCTTCGAGCAGCAGCAGGTGCAGTGCTGGCGCCAGCCGTGGTTGAGCGTAGTAGCGCCGGCGATACGTCATCGAGCTATCGGCAATTTCGAGCAGCGGCTCGACGATGGCGCCGTCCGCGGTCCGCGCGACAGCCATCGCCTCGCGCAGCACGGCGACGAGATTGACCGATCGTTCCAGTCGGCGGCCGAGGTTCAGGAAGCGCCAGCCGTGCCCGCGCGTCATGTTCTCCATCTCCATGCCGCTGAAGGCCGCAAGATCGGTGATCAACCGATTGAGATGGACGAGCACTTCCTCGAACTGCACGCGGCCCTGCCGCAGCCGCATGTCCTGATGGAGCTGGCCCAGGATTCGCCACGTGTCGATTGACAGGCGGTCGCGGACCGCGCCGGCGAGCCGGCGCACCTCGGTCAGCGTGTTGCGAAGGCCGGTGTGCGGGCCCTGCTTCGCGATGATGTCGATCGTGTCTTCTTCGAGCTTGCGGAGCCATGTATCTCGGCCGAGCTCTTCTGGCAGCGCCCGCAGGTTGACCAGGAGCTGCAGCAGCGCCGCGACCTGCCGCGGATCGTCGGTCGAATCCTGATCGGCAAGGCGCGCAATGAAGCTGCGGAGCAGGCGGACAAGATGCTCTGCCCGCTCGACGTAGCGCCCGAGCCAGAACAGACTTTCAGCGACACGGCTGGGTAGCTCTGCCGTCGACGGTTCGAGCCTGATGGGGTCGGCTGGCGCTAACAGCGACGTCGAGCTCACGGGACCGTGTGAGAGCACCCATGTGTCCTTGCTCCGTCCGCCGCGCTGCATGGAGACGATCGGACCGTCCTGCGTACTGGCGACGCGCGTCAGCCCGCCCGGCATCACCGCGAACGAATCTGCGGCGGCGGCGACGTAGGTCCTGAACACAATCGGGCGCGGTTCGAGGCTGTGCCGGTGCCACACCGGCGTGCACGAAAGCTCGACGTGCGCCTGGGCGACGAAGTCTTCGGGCCGCGCCCGAATCGCGACCGAGAGTTCGGTGCGCTCACGGGCGCTGAGACGCTGGACAAATACGGGATCCTGTCCCTTGGTGGGAAACGCCGGCTTGATCACGAGCGTGTCGAGATGGGCGAGCACGTGGTCGAGTTGGTCCGGCTGGCCGCACCACCAGGTTGGCGCGGACGCCAGCAGCAGTTCTTCGCCCAGCAGCTCGCGACACAACGCCGGGAGGAAGGGCAACATCGCTGACGTTTCGACCACACCGGATCCCAGTGCGTTGGCGACGGCGACATGACCGGCACGAACGGCGTCGACGAGGCCGGCAACGCCGAGAAACGAATCACCGCGAAGTTCCAGCGGATCGCAAAAGCCGTCGTCGAGACGGCGGAAGATCACGTTCGACGCGTTGCAGGCCTTCGAGCGTCTTGATGAAGACTCGTCGATCGCGCACCGTGAGGTCGGCGCCTTCAACCAGGGTGAAGCCGAGGTACCGCGCCAGGTAAGCGTGCTCGAAATAGGTTTCGTTGTATGGACCGGGCGTCAGAAGGACGACCTTGGCCGGCTGCGCGGAATCCGGCGCGAGCGCAATCAAGGTGTCGCGCTGCGCGCGAAAGAAGGCCGCGAGCCGCTGAATGTGCGCGCTGCGAAACGCTTCGGGCAGGCTGTGGAGCATCACCAGCCGGTTCTCGAGCGCGTAGCCGGTGCCAGAGGGCGCCTGCGTGCGGTCGGCGAGCACCAGCCATTCGCCGTTCGGCGAGCGCGCCAGATCGACGCCGTGCATGTGGAGATACACGCCGCGCGGGACCGGGATCCCATGGCATGGACGGAGAAATGCAGGATTGCCGAGCGCAAGCAACGGGGGCAGCAGCCCGCGCCGCAGCAGCCGTTGCGGTCCGTGCAGATCGACCAGAACCTGGTTGAGCAGCCGTGTCCGCTGAAGGAGGCCGCGTTCGAGCCGCGCCCAGTCGTCCGCAGAGACGACGAGCGGGACCATGTCGAGGTCCCACGGGCGGTCGATGCCTTGCGGGTCACCGTAGACATTGTAGGTAACGCCGTTCTCGCGAATCGCCCGCCGCGCGTTGTCGCGGCGCACCGCAAACTCCTGCGGTCCCATCGTCTCCACGCTCGCGACGAAGGATTCACAGTGCGGCCGCAGCGTGCCGGGGCCGGCGAGCATCTCGTCGTAGACGCCGGGGAGTGGCCCGTACTCCTGGATGAAGCGCCACGGTTCCGTGGTCCCGTGCATGTTGTGCATCGAGCTCATCACAGCCCGAGCACGTGGCGATCGATCGCGCTTGGCATCGGCGGCCGGCGCAGATCGAGTGTCAAAGGCGTACCAGGATTACGGGCTTCCTCGCGAATCGTCATCGAGCCGTGCGTGTGGCCGATAGCCGTGAAGCGCGCGAGTCGCCTGCCTTCGGCTTCATAGGCGTTGACTGGAAACGTTTCGAAGCTTCGGCCGCCAGGATGCGCGACATGATAAGTGCAGCCGCCAAGCGACCGCTGGTTCCAGCCGTCGATGAGATCGAAGACGAGCGGTGCATGCACCGGAATGGTGGGATGCAAACAGCTCGGGGGCTGCCATGCGCGGTAGCGGATGCCGGCCACGTACTCGCCGATGGTTCCGGTCGGATGGAGAGGCACCGATCGACCGTTGCACGCCAGGAAGTGACGCGAGTCGGTCATTCCAGTGACCTTCACCTGCAGACGCTCGACCGACGAGTCGACGTAGCGAACGGCGCCGCCCGCACCTGGCTCCTCGCCAAGGACGTTCCACGGCTCGAGCGCCTGGCGGAGCTCGACGTGCACGCCGCGGCGCGTCACCGAACCGTAGACAGGAAAGCGGAACTCTATGTGCGGGGCGAACCACTCAGGCCACATCGCGTAACCGCTGCGATCCAGATCGGCGAGGACGTCGTCGATATCCTCGGCGACGAAGTGCGGCAGCATGAAGCGATCATGGAGCTCGGTGTCCCAGCGCACCAACGGTAGATTGTAGGGCGTCTTCCAGAAGCGCGCGACGAGCACGCGCAGGAGCAGCTGTTGCGCCAGGCTCATCTGCGCGTGCGGCGGCATCTCGAACGACCGCAGTTCGACGAGTCCTTGCCGCCCGCTGCTCGTTTCTGGCGCATAGAGCTTGTCGATGCAGAACTCAGTGCGGTGCGTGTTTCCGGTGAGATCGACGAGCAGGTGACGGAAGATTCGATCGACGAGCCACGGCGCAGGCGTGCTTTGCCCCGGCACCTGCGAGAAGGCGATCTCGAGCTCGCGCATCGAGTCGCTCCTGCCTTCGTCGACGCGCGGGTGTTGACTCGTGGGTCCGAAGAAGAGCCCGGAGAAGAGATAGGAGAGCGACGGATGATTGTGCCAGTAGCCGAGGAGGCTACGGAGGAGATCGGGCCGCCGCAGGAACGGACTGTCGGCAGCCGTCGGCCCGCCGAGCACCATGTGGTTGCCGCCGCCTGTTCCAACGTGCCGCCCGTCGAGCAGGAACTTCTCGGTTCCAAGCCGCGTCTTGTGCGCCTCCTCATAGAGCGTCGTCGTATCGTCGACGAGCTCCGACCAGCTGTGCGCCGGCTGCAGGTTGACCTCGATCACGCCCGGATCCGGCGTGACTTTGAAATGATTGAGCCGGCGATCGTGCGAGGGCGGCGTCCCCTCGACGATGATCGGCATCGAGAGTTTCGTAGCCGTCGCTTCCACAGCGCCGATCAGGGCCAGGTAGTCTTCAGTCGTTCTGACCGGCGGCATGAAGACGTGAAGGCGTCCCTCACGCGGCTCGACGCAGAGCGCCGTGCGAATCACGTCCGAGGCTGATTCACCGCGCGGTGGCGGCTGCTGCTGGATCCCTTCGCCGTGAGCCGTTGCGGCGCGCGCCGCTCGTCGCACCGCCAACTGCCGGCGTTCGAGCGGTTCCAGGGGCGCAAACGGATCGGCTTCCTCTATCAGCTCGATGTCGCCCGGCGCCGACCACGGCAACGAGTCGAGCGGCAGGCGGTACCCCATCGCTGAGTCGCCAGGAATCAGGAACAGGTGCTTCGTGCGCAGGAACCATGCCCCGCTGGTCCACTCGCTGGAATCGCGGCGCCTCGTGACCGGCAGCGCGTAGCCGACGATGCGGTCGAGGCCCTGCTCGAAGATCCGGGCCAGCCGCGTGCGCTCGATCTCGTCCTTCAGGTTGGACTTGAGGGGGTCGACGTTGACCGGCAGCCGCCGTTCCGCGCGCAAGTAGTGCCAGATGTCCTCGTAGGCAGGGATGACGTGCGTTTTGTCCACGCCAAGTATCTCGACGAGCGCGTTGATGAAGCGGCACGCGTCGGGACCGCGGTGGCCATAGTCGATGGTCTCGTCGGCGACAAGGGCGTCGTCTTTCCAGATCGGCACGCCGTCGAGGCGCCACCAACAGCCGAGCGCCCAGCGCGGGAGCGGTTCGCCCGGGTACAACTTGCCCTGGCCAAAGTGCAGCAGGCCACCCGGCGCGAAGCGCTGCCTCAAACGCCTGAGGAGCGCGCCCGCGAGGTGACGCTTCCGTGTCCCGAGCGCCGTGAAGTTCCACTCGCCGCCCTCCATGTCATCAATTGACACGAACGTTGGCTCGCCGCCCATCGTCAGTCGAACGTCGCCGGTCGTGAGTTCTGCGTCGAGGCGGTGACCGAACGCATCGATCTCACGCCACTGCTCGTCGGTGTACGGCTTGGTCACCCGCGGCGATTCATAGATCCGTGCGACTGACATCTCGTGCCCGAAGGTGACCTCGCACTCGTCGACCGCACCGCTGACCGGCGCGGCGCTTTGCGGATCGGGCGTCGCGGCCAGCGGCAGATGTCCCTCGCCAGCAAGCAGCCCTGACGTAGGATCGAGCCCAATCCAGCCGGCACCAGGAATGTAGACCTCCGCCCACGCATGGAGATCGGTGAAGTCGGTCGCAGCGCCTGACGGCCCGTCCAACGATGCGACGTCGGCCTTGAGCTGAATGAGGTAGCCCGAGACGAATCGCGCGGCAAGACCGAGATGCCGCAGCGCCTGCACGAGCAGCCACGCGCTGTCGCGACACGAGCCGGACGCGAGCGAGAGCGTCTGCTCCGGCGTCTGCACGCCCGGCTCGAGCCGGATGATGTACTTCACGTCGCGCGCGAGCCGCCCGTTGAGCGCGACGAGAAAGTCGACAGTCCGCTGCTCGCGTCGATCGATGCTGCTAACGAAGGCGCCGAGCTTCGGCGTCAGCGGCTGCTGCTCCAGAAATGGGGCGAGCTCCTTCGCCAGGCCGGGCTCGTAGACGAACGGAAACTTCTCCGCCGACGGTTCGAGAAAGAAGTCGAACGGGTTGAGCACCGACATCTCGGCGACGAGCTCGACGTCGACGACGAGCTCGCTGGTCTGATCGGGAAAGACCACGCGCGCGAGGTAGTTGCCGAATGGATCCTGCTGCCAGTTGATGAAGTGCTTCTTCGGATTGACGTTGAGCGAATAGCTGAGCACTGGCGTCCGGCAGTGCGGCGCGGGGCGCAGCCGAATCACCTGTGGCGAGAGCGACACGAGCCGGTCGTAGGCGTAGCGGGTCTGGTGTCGGAGCGCGACGTGAATTCCCATCTCAGACTTTTATAGCCGAGAAGGCCCGCGATGGTACGGACAAGATTGTCCGAAAATCCAACAGGAATGTCGGAACCGGCGCGAATTATTGCTTTCTGGTCGGTTTCTGCAGATCGCCGAAGTCGGGCATGTAGGTCTTGAGCCCCTTCGCAGGCGTGTTTTTCGAATATCCAGCCACCAGCTGCGCGTCGTAGCGGGCGGGGAAGAAATCGAAGGGATCGCTCGGATCGCTGTCAATCAGCTGGAGGTCGGCGTCGCGCATCGTCAGCTTGCCGAACGTGATCGTGCCGCCGCCGAAGTACACGTAGTTTCGTGCCGAGGGTGCGGGCAGCTTCAGCGGTGCGGGGCGGTTCTGCTTAGGATCGCCAAACGTCTGCACGAGCCGATTGCCCTGAACGGACACCCGGGTCAGCCGTCCGACCATCTCAGGTGGTGGAAGGAGCTGCGCCGCTGCCAGGATGATGTCGTCGTTCTGGACGTCGACACCGCGCCGCTTCTTGAGATCGATCAGGTCGTCGAGTTTCAAACCGAATAAATCGAGCAGCCCTTTGGCGGGAACCCCGACGGCTTTCATCGACTCGACGTGCAGACGCATCAGGCCACCCGGAGTCGCGGACACGGTGGCGGTCGTCGAGAAGGGGATGTCGACCCCTTTGTGCAGCTTTCCTTTCATTTTCAGTCGCGGACCGTCGGGTTCGAGCGTCAGCTCTTTGAGCGGCGATCCCTGGTACGCGAAGACGTGCCGGTTCATGAGGTTCTGCAGGCTGACCATGTCCATCGCCACGTCGGCCGACTGCAGATGGACGACGAATGATCGCTGGTCGTCGAAGACCGGCGTCTTCTCGTCCCGACCGACCATCGTCCCTCGCAGACGCGCTACGTCCAGCACGATTCCGTCGTCAACGTGCAGGTGGACGTTCTTCATCTCCAGCTGAACACCCTCGGGCGCGAAGCTCAACATCGTCGCCACCCAGACGACGAGCATCGCGGCACAGCCAGCGGCGCGCATTACGAGTGCGACCGCAACACTCGTGCCGCCTCCAGCTAGTGTTGAGGTTTCGCGCCCGATCAGACT
Organism: uncultured Acidobacteriota bacterium; assembly: GCA_963797715.1. GTDB lineage: Bacteria > Acidobacteriota > Vicinamibacteria > Vicinamibacterales > 2-12-FULL-66-21 > DATBJJ01. The sequence goes on along the minus strand of CAWCQS010000024.1, from coordinate 236,973 downwards.
CTAGCGAGAATCCCTCGCACGGCGGTCTGACGCAGCGCGCCAAGTGCCTGGCAATAGACGGTGAGCTGACGCCGGTACCGATCCAGATCCGTCGAGAGCTCCCGATCGGTCTTGAAATCGACGACGGTCAGGCCGGTGAGATCCTCGAACGCCAAATCGACCGTGCCTTCGATCAGCGTACCGTCCGGTGCCTTCCATGTAATTGGGAGCTCGCGATCGCAGCGGCCCGATTTATCAGCCGCGCGGACGCGATCGAAAAGTGGGTTTTTGAGCAGTGCGGTAACAACCTCTACGGCGGCGTAGACTTCCTCGTCCGCATAGGGTTCGCGGCCATCCGTCGGAAGGATACGGCCCTGTGCGGTCGCGACTGCACCAATGACACGTTCGGTGGCATCGAGCGGGACGGTGGCGAGCGTGGCGTGCACGAGTGTGCCGAAGCGTGGGCCGAACGGCCGGTCGGTTGTGCGCGAGAAGTCGATGACTTCGATCGGTGGTGCGCTGGCATCAGAGGCGAAATCGAAGCCGAGGCCGCGATCGCTGGCGATCGACGTTGCCGTGCGCACGCGAAGCGACGCAACGCGTGCTCGAGTGGTGACGGCGTCTCGATCGGCGCGCCATTCTTCATACGCCGCGAGCCGCGCCGCGACCTTCGCGGGCTCACCATCCTTCGAGATGAGATCGTCGCGACGAAGGCCGTAGCCGGCATCAGCTTTCAAGTTGAGCGAGCGTGGGTCCCACCACACCACCGAATACGCGTCGGGGTGCGGGGTCGGCGGCTCGGGGTTCGCTGCTGGCTGCGCGCCGCTCGCTGTTCCGAACGCATACAGGCCGGGCGCTACGGTTGTGGGACGAGCCGGATCACCGTCAGGGCGATTGAGCACTGAGTCCTTCGATGCGAATGCAGGACAGCCTGGCGGTGCAGCGATACGGGCTTCTCTCGCAAACAGCGACGGATACGCGGCTGGCATCAGTGGATCGAGCCAACCTCCTTCATATACCTCATCGCCGATCGTCGGCACAACGAGCACGTCGCGCGCGCGGGTGGCGGCGACGTAGGCGAGGCGATCGCCCTCGGCCTTGTCACGCGCGGCCTCCTCGGCGCCGTGCAGCAGCAGGTCGGTCGGTGTCCAACCGCCAAGCTTCAGCGCGCACAGGCTTCCTTCGGGATCGATCCAGCGCCCCGCGTCCGGCCGCGACAGACGGCAGGTGAGGTCCGCGAGGATGACGACAGGAAATTCGAGCCCCTTGGCTTTGTGCACCGTCATCATGCGGACGCCGTCGCTGTCTTCTTCGAGAATCGGCGCCTCAGACACCTGCGCAGTTTCGGCAGCGACGCGCAGCTCGTCGACAAAACCTCGGAACGAGATGCCACCGTTCATCTCGTACTGCCGTGCGAGCTCGGCGATGTGCAGCACGTTGGCGAGCGCTTGTTCACCGCCAGTGCGTAGCGCAAAGCCGACGTGCGCGCGCGTGGCCGCGAGCAACTCCTGCAGCGTTCCCGACACTCCACCTGATGTCCGTTCGGGCGCAGCCACGCCTGGAGCCTCGAGCCCAACACCCCGACCGAACCCCGCACGCGACACGTAGTTACGGTGGCGATGGAGACGTTGCAAGAGCCAGAGCGCTTCGGCAATCGGGCGCAGGTGCGCGATCTCCGTGGGCGTGTTCTCGTCGAACACCTTCGGCACACGAAACGGATGGAAGCTTCCTCGCGAGAAGCGCTCGCCGGTCGTGCGGCCGAAGTGGTGCGCCCACTCGAGCAGTTCCTCGTCCCCAATCGCAAAGAACGGTCCACGAAGCGTTGCAAACACGGACAGCTCATCGTCCGGCCACTCGATAGCGGTGAGTGCTGCGCGCAAGGCCTCGACCTCTTCGCGCTCGTGAAAGGCGCGACCGCCCACCAGGACGTGCGCAATGCCGCGCGCTTCGAGCGCCTCGACGTACGGCCGCGTCACGTCGCTCTCCCAACTCACAAAACGCCGAAACAGCAGGCAAATGTGCTTTGCCGATACCGCGACAGGCGCCTCGCCGCTTCGCTCCGTCACCTTCCAGCCGCTGTCCTTCACGATCCAGTGGACGAATGCGCCGACGGCGTCGGGCAACGACTGTTCGATCGACCGGCCGGACACATACCGGCGTGCGTATGGCTCGGGGACGGGCAGCGCGACGATCGATGGCTGGTGATCGAGAGGGGGACGATCCCGATCGAGGCGAACGTATTCGGCTTGCAGCGTGAACTCATCGCCGGTCATGACCGGCTCGAACGCAGAGTTCACAAACGCCTGAATCCCGGGAACGCTGCGGAAGCTGGTTTTGAGGTGGAGGCGATCCGCCCCCCATTCTTCAACGCGACGACACACGTCACGGTAGATGGCAACATCGGCGCGCCGGAAGCGATAGATCGACTGCTTCGGATCGCCGACGAGAAACAGCCGGCCAGGCAGCGGCTTTGCCCTGCGCCAATCAGTCTGGCCAGGGTCGTCCGCCGCGAGTAGCAGGAGGATCTCGGCCTGGAGCGGATCGGTGTCCTGGAACTCGTCCACGAAGATCCGTTTGCACCGCTCTTGAAAGCCTTCGCGGACCTGACGATTGCCGCGGACGAGATCGCGCGCGATGAGCAGCAGATCGAGAAAGTCCAGCGCGCCGGCCTTGGCCTTCATCTCCGCGTAGCGCTCGAGCGCACCGCGCAGCTCTTGTTGGAGTAGCGCTGCCAGATCGGCGTCCGCCGCCATCCGGAATTGATCGAGACGCGCGCGAAGGTCAGTCAGCGTCGACACGAGGTGGTCGCGCGTGACGCCGTCGCGGTAGGTCGAGCCGCGGCCCTGTTTGAGGTTGGCCAGCACCCGATCGCGCGACAGGTCCACGAGACCCGCTTCCCACCCGTCGTAGTCAGCTGGCGTGTCATCGTCCAGGTCTTGCTGGAGACTGATCTCGTCACTCAACCGCCGGACCGGATCGGTGCCGACAAACAGCGGGTCATTGCGCGACGCTGGAGTACTCGACAGCTCGGCGACCTCGTGCAGGAGCAGCACCAGCGAATCGATCTCGGAACGTCGATCGAACGGGTTGCGCGTCCACGGTGCCGTGAAGTCGCGCCACTGCGTGAGCTCGAACGCTGCTTTGCGCAGCCGGTCGATCGGGCCGTCGTCTCCGCCGAAGGCCGATCGCCGAAGCGCGCGGCGCACGCCGTCCGGCGGATCAGCGAGGGTTTCTTGCAGCCAGCGCGCGAATGCTTCGTCGAAGAGCCGAGCCGACGCGGGCTCGGTCAACACCTCGAAGAGCGGATCGACGCCTGCCTCGACGGGGCGCTCACGCAAGAGGTCGGCGCAGAAGGCGTGGATGGTACCCGACATGTGCCTCCTCGAGCTGCGTCAGCGCCGCATCGAGCCGTGTGCGTTCCTCCGGGCCCGCCGCCATGCGAGCCGTGTCCAAGCGCTCCCGCAATCTCAGCTTGAGCTCGCCGGCGGCCTTCTCGGTAAACGTGACGGCGACAATCTCGCTAACCTTGGCTCTTCCCTCGGCGATGATGCGGACGATGCGCCCGACGAGCGCGGTGGTTTTGCCGGTGCCGGCAGCCGCCTCGACGATGAGGGTCGCCTCGAGGTCATTGGCGATTCGCGCACGTGCGACGTCATCCGAGTGGACCGTGCGGCCGCTCGTCATGGCATCTCCCGCAGCGATTCGAGATCGCCAAGCGGCTCGGCCGCCTTGCGGCGAACGTGCCGCGCTTCGTCTGGCCCGCAGATGGAGCGGAAGTCGCACCACGTGCAGGCGCGTTCGGCTGGCGCCGCTGGGAGGAACCCGAGCTCGATCGCCCGATCGATGATCTCGAGCGCTTCGAGCCCGGCGCGCCGGTTCGCCTCGGACAATGGAACAGGATGCTCGGCAAAGCCGCCAGCCGTCGTCGCGTAGAAGAGCCGGCCTTCGCGCACCGGCTGCTTGAGAATCTCTTCAACGGCGAGTCCGTAGATGACCGGCTGAAGGGTGCCGCCGCCGCCGATCACCGTGCGAGGTGTGGTGCGGTTCCGGCCGGTCTTGTGGTCCGTGATGCGAAGCTCGGTCGAGCCCTGCCGGACCTCAATTACGTCGACCGAGCCGCGCAGCACGAACCGGTCATCGATCCGCACGGGATTCTTCTGGCTCCTTGGGTCGCGGCCCTCGTCGGCGAGGCCGAAGCTGTATTCGAAGTACTCCGGTATCCACGGCATGGCGTCAGGCAGCTTGCGGATCCAGACGCGCAGGTCGCGTGAGATTCCGGCGATCTCGTCGCGCCAGACGCGTTCGATGGCTGGCGCCAGACTCTCCTTGTACTCGGATGCTGTCGCATCGATCGTCGCCTCGAGCACGGTGAGCGCACGAGGCACTGCGTTTGGCGTGAGCGGCAGCAATTTTTGCTCGCGTAACACGCGCAACACCTTGGCCTGCACCTCGTGAAAGAGGGAGCCGCGCGTCAGCGGATCCAGGCGCTGCAGCGGCTCTGGCGGTTCGTTCGGTGCGAAGCGGTAGATCGCCGACAGCACGAACTGATACGGGCAGGTCGCAAACTTCTGAAGCGCGGACACTGAATACGGGCGCGCCCCGAGACGCTGCGAGTCGAGCATTGGCTTGACCGCTGGCGTTACGCGAACGAGGCCATCCTGCGCGAGCCAGCGCGATCGGGCGCGCACCCAGCGCCGCGTCACCGAGCGGCGAAGGGCGGCGTTCAAGCCGAGCATGTAGTGCGCGTGACCGCGGACGGTCGTGCGGTCCGGTGTGTCGATGAGTTGGCGAAGTGTCGCCAGATCGTGCTCGACTTCGTCGATCGCGTTCCGCGGATCGGCTGGTGCCGGCCAGTCCAGCTTTGCCCCGCCAGCGGCCGCCGCATCGTGTTGCAGCGCCTCGTGGTGGGGAATCGTGCCGACGATCGCGCGCATGACATCGAGCAGGTAGAACGACGGCACGCGCGGACGGGCGCCGGCAACGTCGAGGCGTGGATACGACAGCCAGAGCCGATCAGTCGCGGCGCCGACCGCGAGACGGAGCAGCAGCCGTTCGGTTCTGGCGCGGTCGTCTTGCACCATGAGCGCCTGGCCGAGCGGCCTGCGCATCTCCTCGTCGAGGAGCAGCGGATCTTCGCGCAACTTCTGCGGGAAGAGTCGCTCGGCCAGTCCAGGAACGAAGACGACCTTGAAAGCGCGGCCGCGCGCCTGGTGAGGGCTGCCGACAAACACGCGGCCGTAGCGATCCGCCGGAGGCTGCTCGTCGAACGTCCGCAGCCTCTCGGCGAGGACGTCGCGCGCTTCCTCGAGGCCTACTGGACCGATCGCGCTCATCGCGCGCAGTTCGCCGAGGACGCGCAGCACGCGTCCCGAACGGCGGAGCACCCGTGGCGCCAATTCGCCGAACCGTTCGAGCCACTCGCCCCAGGTCGCGCGCTGTGGCCATGACGCCAGCGTCTCGATGATCGGCAGGGCAAAGCCCTGAAGGTGCGCCAGGTTCTGTCGATCGCGCTCGAGCGCCGCGAGCCGGGGCGACTCCGGATCCTCGCGCAGCCGCTCCTCGCGAATCTGCGCCTCATAGGTGAGGCGCAGGCCGCGCAACCGTCGGCGCCAACGTTCCGGGTCACCGCCGACGACTGACGCCTCGACGATCAGCCGCTCCCACTTCCACGGCGCGCGCAAGCCACCCTCGACGATTGGTGTGCTTTCGTCATCTTCTTGAGCGCGCTCTGGAGCCGAGTCGTCGAGAGTGTCTGAGGCCGCAGGATCGGTTCCGACAAAACCAGCGACGAGGTCATCGGCAGGTGGCAGCACTTCCGGCGGCTGCGTTGGGCCGGCGTCAGGAACTTGTGCGAGCGAGAGGTACTCGGCAAACCGGATTGCGGACAGCCGTTCGACCGCACAGCTCAGGATGGCAAGGAAGGCGCGGCCCGACGGGTGTGGCCGTCGCGCGCCGCGATCGAACCAGGCGCTGATGCCGGAGCGCTCGAACGCGTTTTCGAGCAGGCCGAGATACTCGCGAGGCGATCGCAGAAAGACCGCCATCTCGTCGAACGGCACGCCGCGTCGCGCTTCGTCGAGGATGCGACGCGCGATTTCGACGCATTCGCGGCCCTCGCCGGGCGCGGAGAAGAGTTGGACGTCACCTTGACGCTGCCGCTCGGATGGTTGCCGCGTCGAAAAGAGCGAGCGTCGCAGCGCGGCAAGGTCGGTGTCGCCGGCCGGCACCAGCGTCCTGCGCTCGATGTGTTTGCTGATGGCCGTCCCGTCGCCGAGCGTCTCGAGATACCCGAGGGTCGCGAGATCGCCGAACGGAACAGTCGCGAATGTTTCGGGTGACAGTTCGATTAGTTGGCGCGCGAAAGCGAATTCGACCGCTGATTCGAGCGGGACGTCGAGGAGCAGCAGCGGCACACGGGCACTCGCGCCGGCGCCTTCACACGCGGCATTGAAGAGCGCCGCGCGTCCGGTCGCGGAGGCCGCGGCAAACTGCTCCTCAAATCCTTCGAGCAGGCGTGCGAGATCGTTCCCGCCCAGCGGCAGGGCACGAAGGGCGTCGGCCTCGACCCCCGCCATCGCAAGCTCGTGCAGCGTCCGCGCGAGTGCGCGTGGAAAACCAGGCGTGCCGGCCACTGCACCGAAGTACGCCAGTTCATCGTCCTGACGTGCGTCGAACGTGGCGCGGGCTGCGACCGCCTCGGAGCCAATGAGCGTCGCCGGCGCAATGCCGCGCGCCGCGAGCACCGGCGCCGCGAGGCGGGCAGCGAGCTGCGCCAGGCTGAAGCGCTGCAGACCGGCCGTGGCCCCGCGCGCAACCGCGACACGGCGAGCCAGATCATCGGCAGCGCCGCGAGAAGCCGAGACGATGAGCACACCGCGATCGGCGCGGGCGTTCAGCCAGTCCTCGGCCGCGCGCAGCCGTGACGCGGCTTCCGAGCTTTGAATGATGTGGAGGGATCCCGTGGAAGACATCAAACAGCACCTCCCCGGACGCCTTGCCGGGCCACCGTGACGGCCGCGCCACGCGGCCGTAACTCAGACGGTAGCAGAGGTGGGTTGGGGGATCAAGCCGCGGTTCGCTTCTCGCTGCTGGCGGCTCGCTCAAGCTTCAGCCCTTCGACTCTGCAGCAGCGGATGGCGAGCAGCCAGCCGCCGTGCTGATATGTATCCATTCATGATATAGTATGACGACAAACATATGATACGCTCCGACCCCGATAGCCTCCTCCCGCTGACCCCCGGCATGTTTCAGGTCCTCATCGCCCTCGCCGACGGCGAGAAGCACGGCTATGCGATTTTGAAAGAGGTGGCGCGACGTACCGGCGGCGAGGTCACGCTCAGCGCCGCGACGCTCTACACCATCGTTCGGCGCTTCGTGCAGGAGGGCGTGATCGCCGAGTCAGCCGAGCGGCCGGATCCGTCGCTGGACGATGAGCGCCGGCGGTACTACCGGCTGACGCCGTTCGGCCGTGACGTGGCGAAGGCCGAGGCGGCGCGCATGGAAACCGCACTCGGCATGGCACGCGCCAAGAAGCTCATTCCCAGAACAAGACTGGCATGACGGGCGATCGCTGGTTCCACCGGCTGCTGCGGCTGCTGCCGTTCGACTTCCGCGCCGACTACGGGGAGGAGATGGAGCGGACGTTCCGGGACGAACGTCGTGAGGCAGCCGGACCCACCAGCGTGTTGCGACTCTGGCTGCGGACAATCGGCGCAATCCTCGCGATTGGCCCGCGCGAGCATGCGTCGCAGCTGTGGCAGGACATTCGCTATGCGCTGCGTGGCATGCGGCGCAATGCCTCGTTCGTGGCCGTCGCCGTCATGACCCTCGCGCTCGGCATCGGCGTCAACGCGGCCGTCTTCAGCGTCGTCGAGGCCGTCTTGCTCCGCCCGTTGCCGTACGCACAGCCGGAGGCGCTCGTCGCCGTGTGGAATCGGTGGGACGGCAGCCCGACCGCGGCGTTATCGAATCCTGAATACATGGACTACGCGGAGCGCAGCCGCTCGCTGCAGATTGCCGCGAGCGCGCCGGCATCGGTCAATCTCGCCGGGGCGGGCGGCGATCCCGAACGCGTGCAGGCCGCGTTCATCACGGCAAATACCTTCGACGTGCTCGGTGCGCCGCCGCAACTCGGACGGGCCTTTCGTCCTGAGGAAGAAGCGAGCGGCGCGCCAGCTGTCGCGATGCTCTCGGACGACTTCTGGCGCCGGCGCTTTCAAGCCCAACCGTCAATCATCGGCAACTCGGTCATCGTCAATGGTGTTCCCACGGAGATCGTCGGCGTCTCGCGTGACAGGACCGTTATCCCGTTCGAGATTGGTTCGGCAACGACCGTCGACGTTCTGTTGCCGCTCGCGCTCGATCGTGCGGCGCCGCGGAATCGTCGCGGCGGCCACTACCTCTCGTCGTTCGCGCGGCTGACGAACGGCACGTCTCGGGCCGCGGCGCAGGCCGAGATGGACGGCATCATCGCGTCGCTCGCGCGCGACTACCCGGATCAGCACGACCAGGGGCACTTCGGCATCGTCGTCCGCTCGCTGCGCGAAGATCGCCTCGGCGACTCGCGTCCTGTGCTTTTCGTCCTGCTCGGCGCCGTAAGCCTCGTCCTGTTAATCGCCTGCGCCAATGTCGCCAACCTGATGCTCGCGCGGAGCGAGACCAGGCGCCGGGAGATGGCGGTTCGCGCCGCGCTTGGTGCCAGCCGGCTCCGCATCGTCCGTCAGTTGCTGACGGAGTCACTCGTTCTTGCCTCTACTGGCGCGGGCCTTGGACTCCTTGTCGCCTGGCTCTCCATCGGCGCGATCGTGACGATCGGCGCAGCTGCGCTGCCGCGCATGACGGACGTCGAGATCAACGGGACGGTCCTGGTGTTCACTGCGCTCCTGGCGGTCGGTACGAGCGTGCTGATTGGCCTCGTTCCAGCCATTCAAATGTCGAGAAACGGGTCGGGATCGCAGCTCAAGTCCGGCGATCGCGGCTCCACCGGGCGTTCACGGTTGCGGCAGATGCTGGTGGTCTGCCAGACTGCCATCGCTGTCGTGCTGCTCGTAGCCGCCGGCCTGCTCGTCAAGAGTTTCATCAAACTCACGGCGGTCCCGTCGGGTATTCAGAGCGATCGCGTACTCACGACGCGCGTCACACTTCCGGCGACGCGGTATCCCGATCGCAGCGCCATCGCCACATTCTTCGCCGAATTGTTGACGCGCGTGAGAGTGTTGCCAGGCGTGCGAAGTGCCGGCGCGGCAAGCGGGTTGCCGCTTGCAGTTGCCTCCGGCGACTGGGGCTTCGACATCGAAGGCCGCGGACGCGTGAACGGTCGTCGGCCGGGCGCCGCCGACTGGTTCGTTGTCACGCCCGGGTACTTCGAGACGCTTGGCATTCCGCTGCGCCGAGGGCGGCTGCCGAACGACGCCGACACGAGCGATGCTGCACCTGTCGTCTTCATCAACGAAGCCAGCGCGCGTGCGATGTTTGCCAACACCGATCCGATCGGTAGGCGGATCCGGTTGTCGCAGACGACAGGTGGCGAGCAGCCGTGGCGGACGATCGTTGGCATTGTCGGCGATGTCCGACATCGCGGGCTCGACACGCCGCCGCGCACCGAGATGTACATTCCCGATCGCCAGTTCCTGCATTTCTCCGCGGGCGTTCAGGCGCGTGCCTTGAACGTGGTGATCAAGACCGAACAGGATCCAACAGCGAGCGCGGCCGCTGTTCGCGCCGCCGTGCGCGGGATCGATCCCGACGTGCCGGCCGCGCAGATCCGCACGATGTCGACGATCGTGTCGGAGTCGGTTGCCGATCGCCGGCTGAACGTGCTCCTCATCGGCGCGTTCGGCGTGTTGGCGCTGGCGCTCGCCTCGATTGGGCTGTATGGAGTGATGGCGTACGCCGTTACTCAACGAACGCGCGAAATAGGTGTGCGCCTGGCGATCGGTGCCTCGCGCGCCTCTGTCCTGTCGCTGGTGGTCGGTAACGCCATGCGGCTGGTGACCATCGGCGTCGCCATCGGTCTGGTCCTGTCGCTCGTCGCGACGGGCTCGCTTGCCAGGCTGCTGTTCGAAGTCGGTCCCCGCGATCTCTCTGTCTACGTCCTGGTTCCGCTAATTCTCTTGCTGACCGCAGTTATAGCCAGCTATCTGCCGGCCCGACGCGCGACCCGCGTCGACCCCGTTACCGCGCTTAGAGCAGAGTAAGGAACGAAACACCAAATCCTAACCGCTCGCTCATGTCCGGATGCGAACGAGACTCGTAGTCTCGTTCGTTATGTCATTTACGAAATTTCCTCTCAGACGACTGATGGCGGCGCTCGTGCTGGCCGCCCCGAGCATGGCGTTCGCCGGCGGTGAGCCCCTCCGAGTGCTGCCGAACGACAACCGTCGAGCTGCCGGCACTCTCGCCGACAACACCCTGACTCTCAACCTCCGCGCCGGCTGGGGCTCGTGGCGTCCCGAGGGAGAGGACGGGCCATCGCTCCGTATCCAGGCGTTCGGGAGTGACGGCGACGACCTACGTGTGCCGGCACCGCTCATTCGCGTCCGCGCCGCCACCGCCATCGCGGTTTCGATCCGGAACGAACTCGAGGCGACCCTTACCGTTCACGGTCTCTGTGCCCGCGCCGGCGAGCGTTGTGTGCCCATCGACGTTCCGCCCGGCGCGGTGCAGTTCGTCCGCTTCACGATCGATCGTCCTGGTACGTATCACTATTGGGCGACGTCCTCGGGGCTGCCGCTGGCATTTCGCGGGTCGTCTGACACGCAGTTGTCTGGCGCGCTCGTCGTCGATCCAGCTGATGGCCCGATCGATCCGGACCGCATATTCGTGATCACCGAGTGGACCAGCCTCACCAACGACCAACTGAAAACAATCGCGAGCGCCGACGATGCGGGCGTTGCCTTTGAAAAGATCGACCCACGCATCGGCTTTTTCATCAATGGCCTGTCATGGCCGGCGACGGAGCGGTTGAGCTATCAGCTTGGCGAAACCGTTCGATGGCGCGTTGTGAACCTCAGCACGCAGCGTCACCCGATGCACTTGCACGGCTTCTATTACCAGGTTGATAGCCTTGGCGATGGACTGCGGGACACCGTTTACGAGGAGGGCAAGAAACAGCGAGTCGTGACGCAGCTCATGGGCTCGGGTTCGACCATGGCGCTGACGTGGACGCCGGAGCGCGGAGGCAACTGGTTGTTCCATTGTCATGTGATGCATCACGTGTCGCCCGATCGGCGTTTGAACGAGTCAGCGGATCCACACGCCGGGCACCATGGCAGCAACGATGCGTCGATCGGTATGGCGGGGATGGTGATGGGCGTCACTGTCATCGGTCCCAATGCGGCGCCCGAGGCGCACGGAACCGCGATTTCGCCACGGCGGTTGACGCTCACCATGCTGGCCGAGCCGAAGCGTTTTGGCAGCGAACCAGCCTATGGGTTTGCGTTGACCGAAGGCGATGCCGTCGCAGGCGCGGCGTCGGTTCCAGGCCCGACGCTCGTCCTCAAGCGCGGCGAGCCAGTCGAGATCACGCTGATCAACCGGCTTCCGGAAGGGACCGCGATTCACTGGCATGGGATGGAGCTCGACAGCTACTACGACGGCGTGCACGGCTGGGGTGGCATCGGATCGCGGGTCACGCCGCTCATCGATCCCGGCGGTACGTTCGTCGTGCGATTCACGCCGCCGCGCACCGGCACGTTCATCTATCACACGCACCTGCACGACGATAGGCAACTGTCATCGGGGCTGTATGGCGCGCTGCTCGTCGTCGATCCCGATACCGCGACCGCGGCCTACGATCCTGCAACCGATCATGTCTTCGTGATCGGCAGGAGCAGTCCCGAGCCACGCTCGCCGGCGATGCTGAATGGATCCCGCGAACCACAGTTCGTGTGGAAGGCCGGCGCCAGGCATCGCGTTCGATTGGTCAACATCACGACCGACGACATCTACATTGTTTCGCTGCAGTCGGTCGACGGCCCGGTGACGTGGCACCCGCTCACGAAAGATGGCGCGTCGTTACCGCCCGATCGCTGCGTGCCCGTGGCGGCGCGGCAGACGATTGCCGTTGGCGAGACGTACGACTTCGAAGTGCAGGCGCCGCCTGGGCGTCAGAATCTGTGGCTCGAGGTGCGGAGTACGGGCGGCAAGTGGCATGTGCAGGGGCAGGTGATCGTCAAGTAGCCCGGGGCTCTGGACCGCCGGTCGCATGCACACCCTCAGGCATCACGCGTTTCCCACCGCCCAGCATCACCGGATAGACGATGAGGTGGAGCTCATCGTCCAGGTGGTTCTCGAGCAACGCATGAACGAGCTGGCTGCGGTTTGTGGACTGCGACTTCGGCCTTCAGGTGGACGTCGAATGGAGATCCACGAGATCGACACGCGCGTTCGCCGTCCGTCCCGCCTGAAGGCGGACACTCCGACATCAGGAAACCCGCGGCCAATCCTGGGCCGCCGTCGTCAGAATCGAAGCGAGCATGCTCTTCCGGGCATGCCCGGAGTTGGCGGTTTGCTCAGGAGCTCGCCTATGCATGTCCCGGGCGTGGCAGCGGTGTCAATTGCGTTCCTCCTGCTGCCTGGCGTTGCGGCGGCGCAGAAAGACGCCGGCAAAGCACCAGCGCCGGCCGGCCGCTGGATCATGTCGAGATCGGCTCGCGGCATACGCGCGACCGAGGCGGGCGTCGAGTTGCGGCAGGGTGCTGGCTGGGTCTTCACTTCGGCGATCTTCGCCGACTTCACGCTCGACCTCGAATTCAGAATCATCGACCACGGAACGCGCGCCAGCCTGTTCGTGCGAGCGTTTCCTCTGGAACGGCCGACGTACGGCAGCTATTCCATCAACCTGTCGGATGCCGTCGGCGGAACCACGCCACTCGGGTCGATCGCGTCAGGTAAGCGCGATCTCATCGCTGACGCGGCGGTGACCGAGGCGCGTCGCGCCGCGACCAAGCAACTCGGCACGTGGCAGAGCCTGCAGATCATGTGCGCCGGCCGGTTGATGCGGGTCAGCCTGAACGGCACAGAGGTCGATCAACTGAACGACGTGGAGGCAGTAGAAGGCGTGCTCGGCTTGGCGGCCGATACGGGGCGTGTCGAGGTGCGCAGCCTGAGGATCAGCGAGGACGAGCCTCCGCTCCCGCCCGATCTCGTCGCGGACCCCGAACGCGGCCTCTTCGACCCAGAGAAGGACAAGTCCGTGGCGGGGCCGAAGCTCGTGAAAGACGTGAAACCCGCTTACGCTCCGAGCGCCATGCTGAGAAGAGTGCAGGGTTCGGTATCGCTGAAGGCGACAGTTCTGAAAGACGGTTCGGTCGGTGACGTGCGCGTGAGCAGGCGCTTCGATCGAGAGATGGATCGTGTGGCGATCGCCACCGTCAAGCAGTGGCGCTTCACGCCAGCCAGCAAGAACGGCATGCCCGTCGACGCAATTGTCGAAATAGAGATGTCGTTTACTTTCCGGTGACGCCCATCAGAAGCGCCATTCGAACCCGAGAATCGGAAAGATCCCCTGTTGCTCGGTGTGTTCCTGCGTATTCGTCCGGCGGTTCCACACGTATCGCGACAAGTTGTGACGGTTGGTGACGTTCTGCACCCCGCCGAACAGCACGAATGGCTGCCCGCGCACGTTGAACGTGCGATCGACGCGAACGTCGAAGCGGAAGTAGTCGGGAGCGCGAAGCGCGTTGACGTTCGCCAGATCGTAGACTTCGCGCCGCTGCGCGGTGGAGAGCACGACGTCGTACGGCGTGTAGGGCCGCCCCGACAACCGGGACAGCCGCGTGGACATTGACCATGCCTCCGACAGCCGATATCCGCCGACCACATTGACGACGAACGGATAGTCGAACGAGCCGGGCCGGAGCACGCCGTCGAGGCCCGCGTGGCGCGTCTTGGCAAAGGCGACGTTCGCCTGACCGTACAGGCGGTTCGAGAGCCGCTTTTCGGCGAAGAGCTCGATGCCCTCGGCGTAGCCGCGTCCGGCGCTCGCCATCGGAAACAATACCTCCCGGACGTTGAACGTGTCGCCAACGTTGGCGAGTGACAGCGAGGGATATTCGAGCGCAACCGGATAGTCGCGATAGTTCTTGCGATACGCCTCTGCCGTCACGCGCCAGCCCCTCGCCGGCTGCCAGGCAACACCGGCGATGAAGTGGTCGGCGCGCCAGGGCACCAGCGCGCGGTTCTCCGGGAAGATCGAGAGGAACATGAAGTACGGCTGCTGGTAATAGCGCCCGTAGCTGGAGTTGAGAACAATGCGATCGGTCAGGCGATAGCTGGCGCTGGCGCGAGGGCTCAGGCGCGTCGCCCCGAGGTAGTCGTAGTTGTCGACGCGTCCGCCAATCGACACGTCCAGCCGTGACGTCAGGCCGGCTGGTGGCCTGAACATAAGCGCCGGTTTGATAGGCATTGAAGCGCGCGCGCACGTCGAAGGCGTCCGTCGAACCGTCCGGCGCGTATGGAATGTCGCTGCCGTACGGCGATCGCACGTCGTAGTCGACGCGGAACATCTTCACGCTGCCGCCGGCTTGCACCTTTCTGAAAAACCGCGAGTAGAACGTCAGGTCGTACTTGAGCGTCGACTCGCCCTCGCGCGAGTCCTCGAAAAAGACCGTCGGACTGCCGGCAATCACGTCTTCGATCGGCGTGCCCGGCGGCGGTTGACCGTTGAAGACGAGGTCCTTCACCTGCGAACCGACTTTGGCTTCGGAGTTCGTGACGCCGAGCAGGCCGACGCCGCGTGTGCCGAACAGGTGCTGCCAGTTCAATCCGGTAGCGGTTCGCCATCCGTTGTAGCGGATGTCGAAGTTGAACAACTCGCCATCGTCCGGTTGTCCCGAGGTCGTGCCGTCCTGTGCACCGAGACGAATCTCATCGAATCCGGTGACGCTGACCAGCCAGAGTCGATCGCGCTCGCCGACGTCGTAAACGGCCTTGCCGTTGACCGCATACAACACCGGCACGCCGCCAATGCCGATATCGTCGGTGAAGAGATCCAGGAAACTGCGGCGCGCCGAAACGATCCACGATCCCTTGCCGCGATCGATGGGGCCCTCGAAAATGCCGGCCGCGCCGGCGAAGCCGAGCGTAGTCCAACCTTGAAAGTGATCGCGGCGACCCTCGCGCTCAGTCACCTGCAGCACGCTCGACGTCCGGTTGGCGTAAGGCGCGGGATACCCGCCGGTGAGGAACGTCACATCGTCAATGAGCTCAGCGTCGAGGATACTGACCGTGCCTCCAGCCGATGCGAAGTTGGCGAACGCGTTGATGTTCGGAATCTCGACGTTGTCGACGATGAACAGGTTCTCGAGCGGGCTGCCGCCCCGGACGATGATGTCGTTGCGAAAGTCGCTCGAACCAATCACGACGCCCGGCATCGTCTGCACGTATCGAGCGACGTCCTGCAGCGCGCTCGCGCTCTTGAGAATCTCGAGCGGCCGTACGAGAAACCCTGACGTCTTGACCTCGGGCGGTGCGGTTACGGCCGGAGCGGTGACGGTTACCGTTTGCTCGAGCGATGTCTTTGGAAGCCCGATGTCGACCATCACCTCGAGCCCGGCGCGAACGACGACCTCGTCCGCGACGATCGGCGCGCCGTCGGAGGAGAGCACCACGAGGCGATACGTCGCGGCGCGGAGGTCCGCTATCTGAAAGTGTCCGTGCGCATCCGTCGTCGCACAGCGAGGCGACGGTAGCGCGCACACGCGAACGTTCTCGACCGCGACGCCTTCATCATTCCGCACAACTCCAGTGATGCCTCCTGCTCCGGTGGTGTTCTGTGCCAGCAAAACGATCAAACACAGGTTCAGGGGGGTCAAGGGGTTCCAGGGGTTCTTGACGGTTCGAAGGGTTCCAACGACTTCTGGTTTAGCGCGGCCATCGCGGCCATCTTGTGTGGTGGAGCATGGAATATGCCACCAGAACCTCCAGAACTATGGAACCCCAAGAACCTTTAGAATCCCCCCATGCTTTTTATGTCGTGCCTCGGAGCGTTGATGACCCTCCTGACGCAGGCGCCGAAGCCGGCTGCACCGTTCGTGAACACGCTCACGCCTGCCGAGATGTCCAACAAACAGGCCGTCGTGGCCACGACGCTTGGGACGTTCGTGATCGATCTGCGGCCGGACTTGGCGCCCAATCACGTGGGATATTTCATCAAGCTTGCGCGCGCAGGCTCGTACGACGGCACCGTCTTCCACCGCGTCGTTCGGCTCGGCATCATTCAGGGTGGCGATCCGCTGTCGAAAGATCCGGCGAAGGCGAAGCTGTACGGCACGGGCGGCCTCGGAGTGCTGAAGGCGGAGTCATCGAGCGAGAAGCACACGCGCGGGGCAGTGTCAGCCGTGCTGCAGCCAGGCAAGCCCGACAGCGCGGGCGCTCAATTCTTCGTCTGCGTCACCGATCAACCGGTGCTCGATGGCAATTACACAATCTTCGGGCGCGTCTCTGAGGGCCTGGACGTCGTTCAGAAGATCTCCGAGGCGGCCGCAGACGAGCGCGGCGTTCCGACCGAACGGGTCGAGATCAAGAGCGTGGCGATTCGTGATATCCCGCCACCCGAGCCAGTACCGTTCGCGACCGAATCCGCGGCCGATCTCGCGAAGTATCGTGCAGTTCTCGAGACGTCCGCCGGCGCGATCACGGTCGAGTTCTTCCCCGACAAGGCGCCGGAGCACGTGCGCAACTTCCTTCGCCTCGCCTCAGTTGGGGTGTACGACGGCACGTCATTTCACCGCGTTGTCCGTGGCTTTGTGATTCAGACAGGTGCGTTGACGTCGCGCGGACCGCTAACGGAGAAGCAGCAGAAACTCGTGCAACCGCTCAAGCCGGAGTTCAACGACACCAAGCACGTGAAGGGCATTCTCTCGATGGCCCGCGGGGACGATCCCGCGAGCGCGATGACTTCCTTCTTCATCGTGACGGGCGATGCGCCGTCGCTCGACGGCAAGTACACCGTTTTTGGCCGTGTTATCGACGGCCTGGCAGTCGTCGAGGCCATCGAGCAGACCGCCGTAAACGGGGAGGCCCCCGTCGCTCGTATTGACCTCACATCGGTCCGCATCCTGAAGTAACGGCCCGAAGCACGGCCGCCCCTTCGAGAACCGCCAGGCCTGACGTGGCGTCAAAAGGCCGGGAGCACACACATGAAGAGTCTTCGACTGCATCGTCTGTCAGCCCCGGTCGCCACTGCAGCGCTAGTCGTGGCCCTGCCATCTGTTGTCTCGAACCGCGTTCTCGACGACTGGCCCCAGTGGCGTGGTCCGAACCGCGACGGACGCTCGGCGGAAACCGGTCTGCTGAAAGACTGGCCAGCCGGTGGGCCAGCACTCGCCTGGCGGGCGGCCGGAGCGGGCGAAGGCTACTCTTCGTTTGCGACGTCGCAGGGGCGACTGTTTACGCTCGGCGCGCGGGGCGGCACCGAGTACGTGATGGCCTTCGATTCCGCCAGCGGCAAGCGGCTCTGGGAAACATCGCACGGGACTCGGTTCAGCAACGACCGCGGCGATGGACCGCGCGCCACGCCGACGATCGAGGGCGATCGGGTCTACGCCTACGGAGCCAGCGGCGACCTGAGCGTGCTCGACGCCGCTTCTGGCGAGGTGTATTGGACGGTGAACGTCTTGAAGCAGTATCGCGGCTCGAACATCCAGTGGGGCTTGAGCGAATCGCCGCTCGTGCTCGCCGACAGGATTCTCGTCAACGCGGGCGGCACGATCGTCGCGCTGAAGAAGACCGACGGCACGTCGATCTGGACCACGAAAGGCGACAATGCCGGGTACTCGTCTGCCGTGGCGCACAAGATTGGCGACGTCACCGAGGCGATCTACTTCACGAGCACCCGGGTGCTCGGGGTCGACGTCAACTCCGGCCGTCAATTGTGGAGCTACGGCAAGGTGGCGAATAACGTCGCCAACATCGCCACGCCGATCGTCCGCGGCAACCGGGTGTTCGTCTCGTCAGACTACGGCACCGGATCGGCGCTGCTGGAGCTCGCCGGTTCGGGCAGCAACGTCACTGCGAAAGAGGTGTACTTCACGCGGCAGATGAAGAACCACCATGCGACGTCGATTCTCGTCGGCGAGCATCTGTACGGCTTCGACAGCGCCATCCTCACGGCGATGGACTTCAACACGGGAAACGTCGCGTGGCAGAACCGCAGCGTCGGCAAAGGCTCGCTCACATTTGCCGACGATCGTCTTTATCTCTTCAGCGAGAACGGCGTTGTCGGCCTGGCGGAAGCGTCGCCGGCCGGCTACCGCGAGCACGGCCGCTTCGAGCTGAAAACGGGCCGGCTGCCCACCTGGAGCCATCCGGTCGTGTCAGGCGGCAAGCTCTTCCTGAGGGATCAGGACAGCATTTACGCCTACGACGTTAGGGCGAAATAGCGCCCGGTTTCAGGCGATAATAGTCTGTTCGCGGATCCTAATTCGTGTCCGCAACGGCAGGCATAGCGCCTGAACTACAGAAGGGACTCTGAAGGGTTTTGCCAGACATACGACTCAAGATTGCGGTTTTCATCGACTTCGACAACATAGAAATCGGGGTCAAGAGCACGCTGGGCGTGCAGTTCGACATCGGGGTAGTCCTCGAAGCGCTCAAGGAACGCGGCGACGTCGTGTCCAAGATTGCTTATGGCGACTGGACGCGGGCCGGCGACTACAGTCGATCGCTGACACAGCACGCGACCAAGCTCGTACAGCGCAACCTCACTCCGGGCGGCGACAAGAACGGCGCTGACATCAATCTCGCGCTCGACGCCCTCGAGATGGCGTTCACGCACGGCCACATCAACGCCTACGTCATCGTCGGCGGCGACAGCGATTTCATCAGCCTCGTCGAGAAGCTCAAGCAGTACGACAAGCAGATTTTTGTGGTCGGTGGCCGCGCCTTCACCAGCCTGGTGATGCAGCGCAATTGCCACGAGTTCATCGCCTACGAGAATCTCGTGAGTTCGCGACGTTATCAGGATCGCGGGCAGAAGAGCGTGCCGGCCTCGGCGACACAGCAGGCGCCTCTCGATCAGGTCCTGCCGCTCGTGCGACGCGCGCTCAAGGTGCTGAGCGATCGTGAGGTGACGCCGCAGCTCGGACTGCTCAAAAGCACGCTCCTCCAACTCGATTCGACGTTCTCGGAGCGCACCTACGGAGCGGGAAGCTTTCGCGACTTCGCGCAGAAGCTGGCTGCTGCCGGGCACGTCACGCTTCGCGAAGCCGGGCGCAACGTGCTCGTCGAGCTGAACGAGACGAGCAGCGTGCCACCCGTCGCACCAAGCACCACGCCGAGCGCGGCGCCAAGCGTCAGTGCAGCGCAAAGTGACGAAGCGTCGCCGCGATGCCGCGCCAAGCAACGGCAACGGCGCCCGCGCCGCCGATGGCATCCGCGAGGTTCGCCGTCTGTTCCAGGTCGCCCAGCGTCCGCCGCGCTGGCCCATGTACATCCGGCAGCTGAAACAGTATCTGCGCGGCGTCGATCAAAACTTCGACGAGCGCAAGTACGGCTTTGAAACGCTCGGCGATCTGATGCGCGCGTGCCAGCGCGACGGGTTGTTGCGCGTCGAGCGCGATCGTCAGGGCGGCATGCGTGTGTTCCCTGGCAATCTGGTGACTGCGACCGCTACTGCGCCAACCGATGATGTCGAGGCGCAGGAAGCGGGGGTATCGAGCGAACCGGTTACGCCTGCCGAGGAGGCCGAGTCGTTCGACCGCGACTGGACGCCGCCAGTCGACACTGCAAGTGAGCCAGGGATCGTTGAAGGGGCCGTGCTGCAGGAGATCGAGGTGCCGCCAGTCGTCGACGCCGAAGAGGCGCCAGCTCCGTCCGGGAAAGCACCACGCCGGCGGCCGCGCGCTGCGAAAGGTGCGAGGGCGCGCCGGCGTCGGGCGAGGCTCGCAATAGCCGCAAGTCCAGCGACGCTTCTGCGCCGAAGGCACGGCGGCCAGCGGCAAAGCCGCGCGCGCTCGCGGTCGTGGACGCACCGACGCATCCCACGTAGTAGTCATTCGGCCGAGCGCGCCGGCGCCGTCCGTTCCGCGCGCTCGCTGTTGCTGGACGAGCCGCGAGTCGCGAGCGGCGACTACTACGGCCTCTCTCACTTCTGCCAGTAATTTCGCCGCATCTCCTTTGGGCCTGCTTCGCGCTCACGGCAATCTGAAGCTCGCGCGTGGCGCTCGTCAGATCGCCAGCCTTGAGCGCCGCCTCGCGAGATAGAAGTGCGCTTCGTCGGCATACGGGTCGTCCGCAGAAGCGCGCGGAGATCGGGAGGCTCAACATCGTCGGCGAAGGGCAAAGACGAATCGGCCGGCGGTGCGCTCGGGTCGATCAGGTTGTGCACGCTGACGCCGAGCAGCCGCACCGGTCGCTGGCCGGCTTCTGTTCGATCGAGCAGCGCGCAGGCGCGTGCGGCGAGCGCATCAGGGTCGCGTGTCGCTGGCAGCTGGCTGTGACTGCGCGTGATGGTGGTGAAGTCGGAGTACCGCACTTTGATCGTGACTGTTCGGCAGAGGAGCGATTTGCGTTCGAGCCAGGCGGCGTCGCCTCGCGCCATCTCGTCGATCGCGCTGCGGATCTCCTTGAGGCTGGTGAGGTCCTCCGAGAACGTGTTCTCGTTGCCGCAGGACTTCGCGGCGCGATTTGGCACGACCGGGCGATCGTCGATGCCATCGGCAAGCTGACGCAACCAGTCCGTCTGGCTGCCCACGGCGTCGCGCAGCGTCGGCTCGTCAGCGGTGCGAACGTCGACGAGACGAGTGATCCCACGCTCGCGAAGGCGCGTCGCCGTCACCGGGCCGACGCCCCACAATGCGTCCACCGGCAGCCGCTGCAGGAAGTGCTCGACGCGTTCGGGAGCGATGACGGTAAGGCCGTCGGGCTTCTTCCACGCGGACGCGATCTTGGCGAGGAACTTGTTCGGCGCGACGCCGGCCGACGCCGTCAGCCCGGTCGTGTCGCGAATCTGCGCCTTCAGCCGCTGCGCTACCGCGCGGCCGAACGTTTCGCCCCATGCGTTCTCAGTGACGTCGAGGTAAGCCTCGTCGAGCGACAGTGGCTCGACAAGCGGCGTCACGGCACGAAAGAGCTGAAACACCGCCTGTGAGGCGAGCCGGTACTCTCGCGAAATCGGGGCGAACGATGACGAGCGACGGACACAGCCTACAGCGCGGGCCATGGGAATCGCGGAACGCACGCCGAAGGCGCGCGCTTCGTAGCTCGCGGCCGCGACGACGCCCCGATCCGTCGGATCGCCGCCGACCGCCACCGGCTGTCCGCGGAGCGAAGGGTTGTCGCGTTGTTCCACGGACGCGTAGAACGCATCCATGTCGACGTGCAGAATCCTTCTGACTTCACCCGTCACTTCAGCATTCAGCACTCAGCATTTAGAATTTCTCGACCGCCAGCCTGAACCCGACGAACGGTCCGTCCGAGAGCCACCAGCGGCTCTTAGGGAGTTGCGGATCCCGCTCGTTCCACGACTCGTCCTGGACCGCGCGCGCGTCGGGTCCGAGCCGTCGGTGCCTCGCGGAACGATCCGCCGCGGGTCACGAACGCGTCTCCGGACTTGACCCACTCGGCGGCATTGCCGAAGAAATCGAAGAGGCCGAGCGCGTCGGCGGCCTTCGTTGCCACCGGATGTGTCCGCGCGGCCGCGTTGCCGCGATGCCACGCGACCGCGTCGTCGCCGGCACGTTGAGCGGTCCGCCGGCGGCGCGTCGGCCGCGGACCCATTCGGCTTCGGTCGGCAGCCGGTACCTCTTGCCCGTCTTCTTCGAGAGCCACGCGGCAAATGCCTGCGCCGCCGCGCGCCACGCTGATCGCCGGGTAGCCCGCATGGCCCCAGCCGTAGTCAGGCGCACCGTATGGCTGCGACGGACGGGCGATGGCATCGGCGCCCGCGCCGGCTCTTCGGCGTGTCGAGGCCGAGCGCGAAGACGTCGTACATGTCCCACGTCACTTCGGTGCGGCCGATCAGGAACGGTTTGACCTCGACGGGTTTCCCGTCGACGTGTGACCGTGCCGCCCGGCACGGGCACCATCTCGAAGCTGACGAGCGTGCCCGGCGATGGATCTCGCGATAGGCTTGGAGGTGCCGGCGCGGTTGCGGCCAGAACAGCCTGAAGAGACGCACGCGCATGAACCGACGAAGAGCCAGGAAATGTGGAACGCATTTGCGCCGTGTCCGGCCCTTGATTGTCCTCGCGCTGCGTCGACGTTGCGGCGCGGTCTCTGCGGTCGCGCCGCCGGGCCGCAGCCTGGTTCTCTCGCCGTCACGAGTTCACGCAGGTCCACATGGGTATGCCGGTGAGAATTCGCTTCTATTGCCCGCCGGCGACGAGGCCGCACGTGGCGGCATCGACCGCGTTTGCGCGCGTCGCCGCGCTCGACCGGATGATGAGCGACTACCGTCCCGACAGCGAGCTCAGCCGGCTTGGCGGCATCGGTCGCGGAGCTGGATCGACCGCCAGCCCGGATCTGTTCGCGGTGCTCGAGCGCGCCGTCGAGATCGCGCGAGTGCGACCGGTGGCGCCTTCGATCCCACCGTCGGCCGTTGGTCGCGCTCTGGCGCGACGCGCGCAAGACCGGCGCATGCCCGACCGCGACAGCGCTGGCGGCCGCGCGCGCGCGTGTGGGCTGGCGACGCATCGACTCGACCCGTCGCGCCGCGCGGTGCGCCTCGCAGCGCCGGAGATGCGTCTCGATCTCGGCGGCATCGCCAAGGGCTACATCCTTCAGCAGGCGCTCGCGCTCGATGGCGCCGCTCGGCGTCACGCGCGCCCTCGTCGAGGCTGGCGGCGACATCGTCGTCGGCGACGCCCCGCCCGGCGCGGTGGTTGGCGCATCGACGTCAGCGGTGCCGACGCGACTTTCGCGGCCCGCGCCGCGCGCCTGACCAACGCCGCGCTCGCGACCTCTGGGCCCGACGGCGCAGTTCGTCGAGATCGGCGGCGTCCGATACTCGCACGTCGTCGATCCGCGAACCGGCTGGGTCTGACGAACCACGTCGACCGCGCGCGTCATCGCCCATGATGGCGCGACGGCGGATGCGTTCGCGACGGCGCTGACAATCCGTCGCCGCCAAGCCGTTTCACGCATCCAGGCGCAGCTTCCCGGTGTGTCGATGTCGGTGCGAGCGCTGTGGGCCTTCCGGGGTCCTTTGCCGGGAGGTCCGACCGGCCATGTGTCCGAGGAACACGATCGCGAGTATGAAGGTGATGGCGCGGTCAGCGCGCCGAGAAAGGCAGACGAAGAGGCCGAAGTATGCCAACCCCGAAGCTCCCGTCGTCGAACGACACGCCGGCCTGGCGTGGATCCGCGGCAGCGGCGTCTGCCGCGAGTGGAACGGCATCGAGTACAAGCTCGGCATGTCGGGAAAGAACGTCGGCGCCAAGGCGCTGTCGATGAACGTCGCGATGATCCCGCCGGGCGGCGTCGCCGGTGCGCACATCCACGTGGGCTTCGAGGTGATGCTCTACATCCTCGAAGGCCGCGTCCGCCACGAGTACGGCGACGGACCTGCTGCACCGCGTCGAGCACACCGCCGGCGACTTCATCTTCATCGAGCCCGGCGTTCCGCACGAGGTCTTCAACCTCAGCGACACCGAGCCGGTCGTCGCCGTCGTCGCGCGCTCGAGCGCCGACGAGTGGGACGACATCGTCCCGTACGAGAAGAAAGTCTGAAGTCTGAGGTCTGAAGTCTGAAGGGTTGGAAGTGTGAAGTAGGAAGTAGGAAGTAGCAGCGAGCTGCGAGCAACCGTGAACTACGCCAACTTGGGCCGCACTGGTCTCAAAGTCTCTCGTCTCTGCCTGGGGATGATGACCTATGGCGATCCGCGGTGGCGATCGTGGGTCTTGCCCGAGGACGTCTCACGTCCGTTCGTTCGTCGGGCGCTCGAGGCGGGCATCAACTTTTTCGACACGGCGGACATGTACTCGCTCGGCGTAGTCGGAGCAGATCCTTGGCCGCGCGATCAAGGACTTTGCGGCACGCGACAAGGTTGTCATCGCGACGAAAGTGTTCCAGCCGATGAGCGACGACCCCAACGATCGCGGGCTCTCGCGAAAGCACGTGCTTGCGTCCATCGACAAGTCGCTCGCCCGGCTCGGCATGGACTACGTCGACCTGTATCAGATCCACCGGTGGGACAGCGAGACGCCGATCGAGGAAACGCTGTCAGGCGCTGCACGATATCGTTCGTGCCGGCAAGGCACGCTATATCGGCGCGTCGAGCATGGCGGCGTGGCAGTTTTCCAAGGCGCTCTATCTTGCGGATCTGCACGGCTACACCCGCTTCGTGTCCATGCAAAACCACTACAACCTCGTCTACCGCGAGGAAGAGCGCGAGATGTTGCCGCTTTGCCGCGATCAAGGCATCGGCGTTATCCCGTGGAGTCCACTGGCGCGGGGCTTTCTTGCCGGTAACCGGCGCGCGGCGGATCGCGGCGACACGACTCGGGCGGCGACCGACACGATTGCCCACAAGCTCTATTACCAGGACTCGGATTTCCGCATCGTCGAGCGCGTGAGCGCGGTTGCCGCGAGGCGTGGTGTGCCGGCTGCGCAGATCGCGCTGGCCTGGGTGTTGGCTCAACCCGGCATCACGGCGCCAATCGTCGGTGCCTCGAAGACGCCGCAACTCGAGGAAGCGCTAGCGGCGCTCGACATCAAACTGACGGCCGACGAATGCAAAGAGCTCGAGGAGCTGTACGAGCCCCACGCCGTGCGCTGGTAGATTCCCGAGCGCCGGGATTTGCAACAGCGAGTAGCGAGCCGCGGGCAGCGAACCGCAACGAACCGCCTGGTTTCACTCCGTCCGAATCGCCAGCACCGGATCGACGCGAGAGGCGCGACGCGCCGGAAGGTAGGCGGCGATGCCGCCCACCACCACGATCAGCGCCGCCGCAATTGCCAGGCTAGCCGGATCGGCCGGCGACAATCCGAAGAGCAGCGCTCCAAGCACACGCGTCCCACCAATCGCGGCGGGAATGCCGAACGACAGTCCGGCGGCAATCACGAGCAGCGATTGCCGAATCACCATCCATCGCACGTGTCCGAGCTCGGCGCCGAGCGCGATACGCAGGCCGATTTCCGGTGTCCGGCGCGCGACTTCGCCCGCCAGCAGACCGAACAAACCGATCGCGCACAGCGCGAGTGTAACGGCTCCCAACATCGCTGCCAGCCGTGCTATCAGGTTTTCGCGACGTACTGAATCGGCGATCTGCGCTTCCTGTGTTCTCAGTGCGTAGAGCGGCACGTTGGGATCGAGCTGACGAAAGGTCTCGCGCGCGGCGCCGCTGACGGTGAGCGGATCGCCTGCCGTTTTGACGGCGAACGTTGCGGTGCGCAGCCGGCGCTGGCGGTAGCTGAAGTACGCCGTCGGCGGTGCGTCACGCCGGAGCGACGTGTACTTTGCATCGGCGGATACGCCGATGACCTCGTTCAGTGGGGCATCGGGCCTCAAGTCGGTCTTGAACCGTTTGCCGAGCACGTCAGTCGTTCCAAACAGCTGCATCGCGAGCGCGCGGTTGATGACGGCAACCGCCGGCCCTCAAAGGCATCCCTGGCGTCTGGCGCGCGGCCTTGAAGCATCGGAATCGCCATCGTCGAGAAGAATCTGATCGCCGACGTTCAGTGCCCATGTTCGGTGGCTGTCGAAGAAAGCGCGGGCTGCCGGGGTACCCGGTTCAAGTGGAGGTGCCTCCGGAAGCGCGGCGATCGTCTGCGCGCCGCCGCCGGAGATGAGCGGAATGTTCATCAGCGTTGCCGAACGCACGCCGGGAAGCGCGGCGAGCCGCTCCTGTGCCTGCGCGAACAGTTCCTGCGACTGCTCGAGCGTGTACCCGTTTCGCGACGGATCGACACGGAAGATCAGCAGCTGCGACGGATCGAACCCGGTTGGCACGGCGCGCAAGTTCGACACCGAGCGAACGAGCACGGTCGCGACGCCAGGAGCAGCACCGACAGCGCCACCTGAATGGCCACAAGTCCATTCGACAGAACACCTCGCCGCCGAGACGTCGTTGACGTCCGGTGTTGTTCCTGCAGTCCCGCTGCCAGACGAACGTCGGTTGCGCGGACTGCTGGCACCAGCGCGAAGAGTGCCGTGCAGATGGTCGCCACAAGTGCCGTGAAGAGGACCAGCCTCCAGTCGGCGCCGGCATTCAAGTCGAGTTCCGCCGCCGTGCGGCTGAGCGCAGGCGACAGGGCGCCGGCAATCCAGTTCGCGATCACGAGGCCGCACACGCTGCCGAGCGCAGCCAGCAGCAGACCCTCCGTCGCCAGCTGCCGGATGACTCGCCGTCTCGAGGCGCCGATGGCCACCCTGACAGCCATCTCCCGAACTCGCGCTTGGCCCCTGGCGAGAAGGAGATTGGCTACAATCGCGCACGCGACGAGGAGGACAACAGCGGTGATTGCCGCCATGACGCGCAATGTGTCACGAGTTCCGTCGCGGAACTCGATCTGACCTCGCGCTCCCGGCAGGAACTCGAGCCGCGGCAAGTCCGCAGTCGTCAATGCCGCGTTGCCTTCGGCAACACTCTGCCGGAAGCGCTCTTCGAGCGATGGCTGCAACTTCGACGGATTCTCGCCCTTCGGCAGCCGCGCCATCATCAATACCCACCAGGAATCGGCCTGGAGGTAACTCGGCCGATCGCTCGAGCGCGGCGCGCAACGTCAGAGGTATCGCGACCTGTGGCGTCTCGCCGACTTGCAGCGTGCTTTGGAACTTCCGCGGCATGACGCCGACGATGGTCACAGGAACAGCGTTGAGGGAGATGGCTCGACCGATGGCGGCCGGCGATCCGCCGAACCGCTGCTGCCAGAAGGCATAGCTCAGCACTGCGACCGGAGCGGCGCCGACACGATCGTCGGCCTCGGTCAGCAGACGTCCAGCAGCAGGCGCGAGGCCGAGCGTGTCGAAGTAATTGCCGGACACCGATTGGCCCTCACCGGTCTCCGGCACACCGTCGATCGCCACATTGAATGACATGTAGCCCGCGAAGCCAACGACCCGGACACCTGCTGGTGCATCGCTGCGCAGCGATTCGAACGTCGGCAACGAAAACGACGTGCTGTTCTGGCCGCGGTCGTTGACGTTCCAGTTGCCGCTCAGCGACTGCGCTGGCATCCGCGCCGTGGCTGGCGCGAACCATCGCAGCAGCACAAGCTCGTCAGGGTTCGCGACCGGCAGCTTTCGCAACAACACCGCATCGACCAGCGTAAAGACCGCCGCCGCGGAGCCGATGCCGATCCCCAGTGAGAGGATGGCGATGGCCGCAAACATCGGCGACCGCCGCAGGATCCGGATGGCATATCGCACGTCCCGCAGCACCGTTTCGACCGAAGGGAACCCCCACATCTCCTTCGACTCCTCTCGCCGGACCAGTTACGTTGCCGAACATCCGCCGCGCTTCGCCTGCGGCTGCCGCAGGATCCATCCCGCTGTCAATCAGCGACTGACGGCGCAACTCGATGTGCAGGGAGATCTCGTCCGCCAGGTCCTCGTCGAGTCGAGACCGGCGGCGCAGCGCGAGCAGACGTGTGACGATGGACACGCGTTACTCCGAGCGCAGCGTCACCAAGCGATCCACTCGAGTCATTCTTCCCTCGACTAACTATGGGGCCCGTTCAGGCCTCCGCGTTGCGCATCACACGCGTGATCGCCTGAATCAGGCGCGCGAAGCTCGACTCGGCGTGGCCCAGCTGTTTGCGGCCGGCGGTGGTCAAGCGGTAATACCGCGCGCGCCTGTTGTTGATGGAATGGCCCCACTCCGACGCAATCCATCCCTGTATTTGCAGGCGCTGCAGCGCTGGATAGAGTGATCCCTCTTCCACCGAGAGCACCTCGTCCGACAATTGCCGGATGTGTTCGGCGATGCCATACCCATGCATCACGCCGCGCGTGAGGCTCTTGAGGATCAGCATGTCGAGGGTTCCCGGCAGCAGATCCTGGCGGTCCTGGTGTTTCTTTCCCATAGACGATCTATGGGTATACCCGGTTAGCGGGATTGAGTCAAGAATTTCGACGTCTGATGGCGCTTCCACATGCGGGCTGGACCCCGCATAATCTTCTGCTGACAACAAAAATGAATCGCGTGACACGGTTCGTCGCCAGCCGTACCGGCATAGCCGTGCTGGCCATCGTCCTTGGACTGGCGAATGCGGTGGCCCTGTTTGGATGGGGGCCGCTGAATCCGCTCAACACCGCGTGGATATTCGGCGACAATGCCACCTACTATTTCGGCTGGGCGCTCTACCGCCACGATACGCATCTGAGCTATCCGCTGGCGTGGACGGACCGGGTTGGTTATCCCGTCGGCACGTCAATCGCGCTGCTGGATGCGATCCCGCTCGTCGCGATCCTCCTGCGCCCGCTCAGCCCGATCTTGCCGGAGCCGTTTCAGTATCTCGGCCTCTACTCGGCCCTCTGCTTCGTGCTACAGGCGTACTTTGGCATGAGCATCTGCCGGCGGCTCTTTCCGTCGAGCCCGCTGTTTACCGTCCTCGGAAGCGGCTTCGTTCTTCTATCGGCGCCGATGACG
The DNA here is from genome assembly GCA_963797715.1 of uncultured Acidobacteriota bacterium. Classification (GTDB taxonomy): domain Bacteria; phylum Acidobacteriota; class Vicinamibacteria; order Vicinamibacterales; family 2-12-FULL-66-21; genus DATBJJ01. The sequence continues at coordinate 208,461 of CAWCQS010000024.1, read as the reverse complement.
TGGCGGGCGTTGGGGCACACGGCGCTCCTCAGTCATTGGCTGATCCTGGCCGGCCTCGACAGTTACTTTCGCGAGCCGGGCAACCGGCCGCTCAATTGGCTCGCGCGCTTCTGGGTCGTGCTCGCCCTGGCTGCGGCCGTCACGCCCTACGTCGCGGCGATGTGTTTCCTCGTCGCGCTGACTGGCGTCGCGCGTCTCGTCGTCGAGCGCCGCTGCACGGTAGCACGGGCTGGGTTGTTGACTGCTGCGACGATCGCCGTGCTCTTCGGATCTCTTTCGGCGATTGGCGTGCTCGTCGCGCGCGATGCGTCCGCTTACTGGGCGCCTGGCTACGGCCTCTTCTCCTTGAACCTCAACGCACCGGTGAATCCCATGGAGTACGGCTCGGTGCTGTTGCCGACGCTGCCGCTCTTCCATCCAGCGCAGTATGAGGGCTACAACTACCTCGGCATTGGCGTCATCACGTTGTTGATCATCGGTGTCGTCCGCCAGCCGCGATCGGTGCTGTGGCTTCGGGATCGGCGCCTGCTTCCGTTGATCGGCCTCGTGTTGGTGTGCACCGCAGTTGCGGCGTCCACAAGAATCACCTTTGGGGGCATCTGAACTCGTCGATATCACGCTGCCGCAGGCGGTCATGGGAACGCTGCACGGCCTGCGCGCGTCCGGCCGGCTCTTCTGGCCTGCGTACTACCTGCTCGTGCTGGCCGCGCTCTCGCTGACGTTCTGGGCGTGGAAGCCGCCATACCGAACCGCTATGCTGGCGATCGCCTTGGCCGCGCAGCTCGCGGATCTCCACGGGCTCAGGACGAAAGTGCGCAGCGTGGCCGATCAGCGATTTCCAACCGCGCTCGACGCTCAGGTCTGGAAGGACCTTGGCCAACGCTACGACAATCTCGTCCTGATTCCGCCGTATCAGTGTTCCCCTTATGGGGCGCCGGGCGGCCTCTACAGCTTTGTCACGTTCGGCAAACTCGCAGCCGACGAACGCATGCGTTCGAACAGCTACTACGCGGCGCGCCATACGAGGCCGGAGCTGCATGCGCATTGCGTCGAGCTCATGCGGGCGCAGCTCGCCGGCACGCTCGATCTGCGATCGGCGTACGTGGTCACCGACGGCGTGAAGACTGTCTGGGCACTGGCGGGAATGCGCTCGCATCGCTGTCAGAGCGCCAACGGTTTCAACATCTGCACGCCGGTCGCGACAGGGGGCGAGGAGATCGCGATGGCCGCGCCCGAGGCTCCTGCCTACGCTCTGGGCGCCGAACTCAATTTCACCGACGCGGGCGACACGGCGAGGTATCGAACCTTCGGCTGGGGAGATGCGCTTCCTTTTGGCACGTGGACGGAGGGGCCGATGGCAATGGTGCGAGTCGGCCTGCAGCCCGCCGACTTGTCGCGGCCGCTACTGCTGACTGTCGATGGCCGCGCGTTCGTCGAGCCGCTGCACCCACGCTCGTCCGTCGACATCGTCGTCAACGGCCAGACAGTCGATCAATGGACGTTCCGATCGACGAATCCCGCATCGCGCCGGCAGGCGCGAATTCCCGCGAGGGCCCTCGCCGGCCGTCGTGGCATCGACCTCGAGTTCCGTTTCCGCAACCCCGAATCCCCGCTCTTCCTCGGCACGGGTCCCTCGTCGAGTTTCCTCGGCCTCAACGTGCGGTCGATGACTATTACGGCCGACTGATTGCGCGGATCATCGAACATGTCGCGGATCATTTGAAGACGCGGATTACGCGGATGATCGGAACGAGACGCGGATTACGCGGATGGATCGGAACGGGACGCGGATTACGCGGATGGATCGGAACGAGACGCGGATTACGCGGATGGATCGGAACGAGACGCGGATTACGCGGATGGATCGGAACGGGACGCGGATTACGCGGATGGATCGGAACGGGACGCGGATTACGCGGATGGATCGGAACGGGACGCGGATTACGCGGATGATTAGAGCATTTTTCATAACGCTGTAGCGACCCGATACCCGCAGTGCCGGACGAAATTGCGACATTCCGCGGCGGTGAAGAGCCCGAGCGCCACGGCGATCAGCGTCGCAGACCTGGTCAAAGGTCCGAGGGCGCGCCGCGCGGAGGAACGCTTTCAGTTTCGCGAAGGCCAGTTCGATCGGATTGAAGTCGGGGCTGTAGGGCGGCAGAAACCGGAGCTGGGCGCCGACGGCGTGCGATCGCCGCGCGCACCGCCGGTTGTTTGTGGACGGCGAGGTTGTCGAGGACCACCACATCGCCCGGCCGGAGCGTCGGGCACCAAGACTTGCTCGACGTAGGCGAGAAACGTCGGCGTGTCGATCGGCCCGTTGAAGACCGGCGGGGGCCCCGAGGCCGTCGAGCCGCAGCGCCGGCGACGACCGTGTGCGTCTCCCAATGGCTGCACGGGCGTGTGGTCGCGCAGCCGCGTGCCGCGCGGGCTGCGGCCATAGCGGCGCAGCAAATCGGTCGTCACGCCGCATTCATCGAGAAACACATACTGGCGCATGTCGCGCAGCGGCTGCCAGGTCTGCCACTGCCGGCGCGCCGCGGCGACATCAGGCCGTCGTTGTTCGTCGGCGTGTACCGTTTTTTTTGACGGTAAACCCAACCGCTCGATCGTCCGCCACAGCGTGCTCAGCGCGGCCGTCGTCGGCAACGCGGTCCGCAACTCCGCCAGCGTCGCGTCGGGCCGGGCGGTGATCAGCGCGACCAGCCGCTCTTCTTGTCCGCGCCAACGATCGCGGCCGCGAAACTTCGTTTGTTGCCGCGGCGCGATCTCGCCGGTCTCGCGCCGGCGCTGCATCAGGCGATGCACCCACGCGCGGCTCACGTCGTACTTGGCCGCGACCCCTTCGGCGTCCATCCCCGCATCCCACGCCCGCAACACCGCGTTCCGCAAATCCATCGAATACGCCGCCATGCGCTCCTCCTCGGCGGAGAAGTACCATGACGGGCGTACTGCGTACAAGTCGAAAACGCTCTAGAACGAGACGCGGATTACGCGGATGATCCGAACGAAACGCCGATTACGCGGATGATCCGAACGAGACGCGGATTACGCGGATGATGGCGACTGAGCAGAAGATCATCAAGGCCTGGGTGGTGTCCCTGAGCTATTCAAGCAGCTCGTGAGCTTGTCGCAGGCTGCTGGCGCTGGAGCAACCCGCGTTGGGCAAGCATCCAACGAACCTTCAACAGTTCTTATCGCGTCGCCTTTCGCACATGGCTCGACCCGAGGCTGAACGTTCCCGACCGATCTCGATCACGGTATCGCCGATTACCACACGCAGCGGCGTCATCAGGGTGGTGGTGCTTGGCAAGACGACGATGCAGACCTTCTTCGACAGCCTGGGCGGCCTGGCGCTGGCGAAGGAGAAACAGATGGTCTTTAAGCTCGAGAAATCCGCGTCATCCGCGTTCCCTCAACTCGTAGATCCGCGTGATCCGCGTCCCGTTGAACCCGAGAGATCCGCGTGATCCGCGTCCCCGTCGAACCCGAGAGATCCGCCTCATCCGCGTCCCCTAGAACCTGGAGATCCGCGCGGATCGCCGCGAATCCGCGCTACCAGAGGACCCGTCGCTGTGGCGTGCGTGTCGCGGCTCCCGGCGACATCCGCTGCGTCAGGTCTTCGAGCTCGCCCTGGAGTCCGGCGGTCATCATGCCGAACGTGCAGTAGGCACGGACGAGCGCGCGCTGCCCGGCGGTGTCGAGCAGGTAGTGTTTGCGCCGGCGTCCGCCGCGCTGGCCGTCGGCGTGCCAACGTACGACACAACCATCTTCTTCGCTTCGAGCCGATCGAGCGTGACGTAGACCGCGGCGGCCGGAACATCGCGCGCGGTGCGGGTGACGATCTCGCGATGAATCGCCGCGCCGAAGGCGCCGTTGCCGAGCCGCAGCAGCGCCAGCAACACGAGCTGTTCGAACTCGCCCAGAATCGATCCGTAGGCGAAACGGCTTCATATCGCTAACATTGTATACGCATACAAAAAGAAAATTTCGTCACCGATTTTCGCCACAAACCGGCCGGTCGCTACAAGTTTGTAGGCATCGACGTCTTGCAGGTGTTGACGGCAGCGGCAATAATCAGAGCCTTCAAAAGCGGCCACGAATCTCGTGCCTCTCCGCTTTATCTCGTGTCATACGCAGGAACGAAAGGATCTACGTCTATGGCTTCTGCATCGGCAAGTGATCGCATCCCGAGCATCAGCAGCTGGACCGCCGGGCACAAGACGTCGACGCGCAAGGCCAGCGAGGAATTCGGCTCGCTGACGTTCAACGACGAGGCGCAGCGCGCCCGTTTGCCCAAGGACGTGTACCGCGCGCTGCGGCGCGCGGTGGCCCAGGGCGAGCCGATCGAGGCCGCGGTCGCCGACATCGTCGCCAGCGCGCTCAAGGACTGGGCCGTCGAGCACGGCGCCACGCACTACACGCACTGGTTCCAGCCGCTGACCGGCATCACCGCCGAGAAGCACGACTCGTTCTTGTCGCCCACGGCCGACGGCCGCGCCGTCGCCGAGTTCGGCGGCAAGGAACTGATCAAGGGCGAGCCGGACGCGTCGAGCTTCCCGTCGGGCGGCATGCGGTCCACCTTCGAGGCGCGCGGCTACACGGCGTGGGATCCGACCAGCCCGCCGTGGCTCCTCGTGACGCCCGACGGCACGACGCTCGTCATTCCGACCGCGTTCGTGAGCTGGACCGGTGAGGCGCTCGACAAGAAGACGCCGCTCCTGCGGTCGATGGAGGCGCTCTCGAAGCAGGCGGTCCGCATCCTGAAGCTCTTCGGCTCGAAGGCGCAGCGCGTCGTGACGACCTGCGGTCCCGAGCAGGAGTACTTCCTGATCGATCGCAAGTTCTACTTCGTCGCGGCCGGACCTCATCAACGCCGGCCGGACGCTCTTCGGCGCCAAGCCGCCGAAGGGCCAGGAGCTCGAGGATCAGTACTTCGGCGCGATCCCCGAGCGCGTGCTCGCCTTCATGATGGAAGTCGAGCGCGAGCTCTACAAGGTCGGCGTGCCGGTCAAGACGCGGCACAACGAAGTCGCGCCGAGCCAGTACGAAGTCGCGCCGATCTTCGAGAACGCCAACGTCGCCACCGACCATCAGATGATGACGATGGAGACGATGCGGCGGCTGGCGCCGAAGTTCGGCCTCGCGTGCCTGCTGCACGAGAAGCCGTTCGCCGGCGTCAACGGCTCCGGCAAGCACCTCAACTGGAGCATGAGCGACGACCTCGGCAACAACCTGCTCAACCCGGGCGAGACGCCGCACGAGAACGTGCAGTTCCTCGTCTTCTGCGGCGCCGTGCTCCGCGCCGTCAACAAGTTCCAGGGGCTGCTCCGCTACGCGATCGCCAGCGCCGGCAACGACCACCGGCTCGGCGCGAACGAAGCGCCGCCGGCGATCATCTCGATCTTCCTCGGCGACCAGCTGACCGACATCTTCGAGCAGATCGAGAAGGCGGGCAGCGCCAAGACCACGAAGTCGGGCGGCATCCTCGACACCGGCGTCGGCGTGCTGCCGAAGCTGCCGCGCGACGCCGGCGACCGCAACCGCACCAGCCCGTTCGCGTTCACCGGCAACAAGTTCGAGTTCCGCGCCGTCTCGGCGAACCAGAGCATCGCCTTGCCGAACATCGCGCTCAACGTCGCCGTCGCCGAGTCGCTCGACTACTGCGCGACCGAGCTCGAAAAGAGCCTCAAGGCCGGCAAGAAGCTGCAGGTGGCGGTCAAGGATCTGCTGACGAAGCTCATCAAGGAGAACAAGCAGATCATCTTCAACGGCAACAACTACGCGGACGCGTGGCAGAAGGAAGCGGCCAAGCGCGGGCTCCTCAACCACAAGACCTCGGTCGACGCCTTCGGCGAAGTCCTCAAGCCCGACGTCGTCAAGGCCTTCGAGAAGTACGGCGTGCTCAACGCGCGCGAGCTGAAGGCGCGCTACGAGATCGCGCTCGAGCAGTACATCAAGACCATCAACATCGAAGGGCAGCTGATGGTGCTGATGGGCAACCGCTACATCCTGCCGGCCGCCTATCAAGTACCAGGGCCAGGTCGCCGAGAGCGTCGCGGCGGTCAAGGCGGCGGGCGGCGACGTCGAAGGAAGGCAAGAAGACGCTCGATCAGCTCGCCAAGCTGACCGACGAGTTCAAGCAGAAGACCGACAAGCTGCAGGAGCTGCTCGAGCACGAGGGCGACGGCGGCGTCGAGAAGCACGCGAAGTTCTTCCGCGACAAGGTCGTCCCGGCCATGGCCGCGCTGCGCGAGACCGGCGACGCGCTCGAGTCGATCGTGCCGCACGAGCGTCTGGCCGCTGCCGACCTATCGGGAGATGTTGTTCATCAAGTAGACGGTCCGACCGACCTTCGGCAAGACTGGCTCAATCGAAAGGCGCCCGGGACTTGCCCGGGCGCCTTTTTTTGTCGCTTCTGCTATCGTGTCGGCACACTTTCCCGTCCCAACGGCCTTCAAAGGAGCCAGCATGGTCATTCGTCACATCGGTGTCGGGTCCCTGGCCAAGATGCTCGCCGCGCTCTATGCGATCTGGGGTTTCATCTTCGGCATTTTCTTCGCGCTTCTCGGGATAGGCGGCGCAGGGTTCAACGAGCGAGCAACAGTCGATATGCCGATGTGGGTGGGAGGATTTTTCGGCGTCGGCGCGATCGTCTTTCTGCCGATCATGTACGGGCTCTTCGGCGCCATCGGCGGCGCCATTGACTGCCGTGATGTACAACGTCGTCGCTGGAATGGTCGGCGGGTTGGAGGTCGGCACCGAGTAGGGGAAGCTCAAAAGACTGACGACCGAGTTCACGACAGTACCGAATTGACCTGGGAGAGTGACGACAACAAAGGAGGCAACATGAGCAAGGATCATCGCCGCCTTCGCGACGGACGAAGGACAGGTAGGTTAGCGGAGGCCGGCCGCGACCGCCCTCTGTTCGGCCCGCGTGAAGTGCTCCGCCAGGAGCGCGTTCGTCTCCGCGGCGCGATGGATGGGCAAGCCGTGACCGGCGCCGGCGACCTCGATGTACCTCGATCCAGGAATCGCCCCGGCGAGCGCCTTGCCGCTCGCCGGGTTCGCGATTCGATCCTCCGCAGCCGACACCACAAGCGTTGGAATGCCCGCGAGGGCGCCCAGCCGCGCGCGCGCGTCATACTTCGACATCGCGCTCAGTTGCTTCATCACGATCGGTGGCTGTTCCGCCAGGTCGTGACCGAAGAGCGGATGCAGCCGTGCCGCGAGTGCTGCCCGATCGGTCTGCTGGAGGTATCGCTCCGGCATGATCAACTCGAGAAACGCATTTCGCCGCATCGGCCGCGTGCCGACGCGCATGCGCAGAGCCGTCGCGACCATCGGCAGCGTCACCTTCGATCCGTCGCTGCCCTTGGCAAACGTGCAGAGAAACGCCAGGCTCGTGATCCGCCCGGGAGCGCTGAGTGCCAGCGCCTGAGCGATCACTCCTCCCATCGAGTGGCCGACGACGTGGAAGCGCTCGAAGCCGAGCGCATCGACGACGGCCAGCGCATCAGCCGCCATGTCTTCGATCGTCAAACGGCCGTCGTCGTTGATGCTGCCGCCAATGCCACGGTTGTCGAAGGAAACCAGCGTGAACCGGTCGCTGAGTTCCTCTACCTGGGGCGCCCATCCGTTTCCGACGACGCCCACGCCTTGAATCAGCAGCACCGGCGGACCAGTGCCTGAGCGAGTGTAGAGAAGCGTCGCGCCAGGAGTCTTCAGTGTGGGCATAGTCGTAGCGATCGAATCCGATCATTATCAGTCGAACGCCTCGCCATCAGGACTGCTTGGCGGCAACCGCTTTCTGTCCCAGCTTGAGCTCGTACCAATTCACTCGCCGCGTCAGGAACATCAGTAGCGCGAGCATGACGAAGAGCCCGATAGATCCCGCCAATAGTGCGTAATCCTCGAGCCGCAGCAACAAGTACAAATACCCGTAGAGCACCGTCATGGCCGCGCCCATCAGTGTCCCCTGTCTCCGGCCTCCGAGCACCCAACTCCAATACCACGAGAGGAGGACCACCGTAGCCGCTCCCGCGATCGCATACGCAGCGTCGAACCCGCGATGCTCGGCCAACGACAACAGCAGCAGGTAGAACACGCACATCGTGAAGCCGACGAACATGTACTGGATGGGGTGCACGAGCACGCCGCCGGTGATCTCCCACGCGAAGGCGATGACGAACGTCATGACGATAAAGAGCACGGCGTACTTCACTGCGCGATCGGTCTGGACGTAGATGTCGACCGGCTGGACGAGTGCCACGCCAAATGACGCCGCCGCGGCCTGTCGGGACAGCGTGTCATCGTCCTGGGGATTGTCACCTTTCCAATGGGTGGCGAATCCGCGCCCGAAGTAGGGGACGCGCCACGATGCGGCGAAGCCGCTGGCGTCGATCCGCGGCGGGTCTGGTGCCGTGCCGATGAAGCTCGGGTGCGGCCAGCTGGAGGTCAACTGCACGGTCGTGTCCTTGCCGGCCGGCACGACGCGCAGTTCGCGAGTGCCCTTCAGCTCGAGTTCGAGTTCGAACGGATACGGGTTGGCTCGATCGGCAGCCATGCCTGGCGCTGGTGCCTGAATCCGCGACTGAAGTATGCCGATCCGCGACGACCCAGGCACGAATCGCTGTGGCTGGCCGTTCCAGCGCACATCGATCGCGCGCGCGATTCCCCTGGGATCGGCGACGCCGAGACTGATGGTTGCCTGGTCCCAGAGGATTGCCGACGGCGCTGGCCGGATGTCGGCCATCGGTGGCTGCGCGAATTGGCCACGGATCTTCAGCTTCGCTGTATAGACCACAACCGAGAAGAGCGAGCGTTTGCGTTCGGATGGATCGATGGTGCCGTCGACCTCGAGAGCCTCCGGCAGGAAGTGATAGGCGCTCATCGCGTTTTGCTCGCGACCGGAGGAGTCGATCCACGAGTACCGATAGGGCACCGACAACACAGGACCACTGACGGTTTGCGCTCCGCCCCAGCTTTCACTGACTTCCGCGGCGACCTGATTGCGCCGTGCCGTCCGTTCGTTCACCACGCCGCACATCATCGTCAGCGGCACGTTCAACGCCATCAGAATGATTCCCATGACCAGCAACCGAAGCATCGGTGATGTCTTCATCGGTCCTCCTGACCTACCTTGGAGTAGACCGCGGGCGGCGAGCAGCCGGATGTCAGGAGTAGGGAAATTCGCAGGCAGATTGTGGCCGTACTAAGGCAGTCGCCGGCCGCACGGGATCGGTTACAGTCAAATCGATGTCCGCCAGTGCGCGCTTGATTTCGGTCGTCGAAGACGAGCAGACGATTCGCGAGTTGGTGTGTCTGGCGCTCGGCAAAGAGGGCTATCGCACCGAAGCGTTCGACGATGGGGCGACGGCGTGGGAGTCGCTGGCCCGGGCGCTGCCCGATCTCGTGATCCTGGACATCAACCTGCCTAGGCTCGATGGCCTCGAGATCTGCAAACGGCTGCGGTCGCGGTCCGGAACCTTGCCCATCATCTTCGTGACCTCACGTGAGGAAGAGTTCGATCGTGTGCTCGGACTCGAGATAGGTGCTGACGATTACCTCTGCAAGCCGTTTTCGATGCGCGAGCTGATGGCGCGCGTCAAGGTGCTGCTGCGCCGTGCCAGCGTCTCTGATGCCGCCTCGCGGGCAACTGACGATCAACCCATCGAGTGCGGCCGCTTGACGATCGACCCGCTGCGGCTCACCGTGTCCTGGGATGGACGGGCCGTGCTACTCACCGTCACAGAAATTCTGCTGCTCGAGGGCCTGGTGCGCCGCCCTGGTATCGTCAAGACCCGCGAGCAGCTGATGGTTGACGCGTATCCCGACCGCGTCGCGGTGAGCGATCGGACGATCGACAGCCACGTGAAGCGGATTCGGCGCAAGTTCCAAACAGTCGATTCGACGTTCGATCAGATTGAGGGCGTGTACGGCGCCGGCTACCGCTATCGCGTGCCCTGATGGCGGGAGAGTCCTGGCTTGGACGGTTGATGCGCGCCCGGCCGTCGCGAATCGGACGGCGACTCCTCGCGTTCAACCTGCTCCTGGTGTTCCTGCCCGTCGCCGGCATCCTGTATCTTGACGTCTACGAGAGCCGCCTGCTCGAGGTGCAGGAGCGCGGCATGGTGCAGCAAGGCCGACTCGTGGCGGCAGCGCTGGGCGATCACGAACACGTGCTGACCGAGGAGGCTGCAGCGATCCTGTCCAGGTTGGGACGCCGAGGCGATGCGCGTCTGCGCATCTACGACGCAAAAGGCCTGCTGCTTGCCGACTCGGTTCGTGCCCCAGACCTGGCGACACCGGAGCGGCCGCTGGATCAGGCGGCCAGCGACTATTCCCAGGCGTCCGGCATTCGCGAGCGTCTGCTCTATCGCGTGGGTGCGTGGCTCGTGAACGTCAGACGAGCGGCTGGGTCAGCGGCGCACACGATGCTGTCGTCCGTGCGGGGCACGCCCAAGACTGTCGACGAGCCGCGCGAGGTCACACCCGGACCTGAGGTTCGCGCCGCGCTCGAGGGCCGCTACGGCACCGACGTTCGACAGACCCCCGGGCAGCGTTCATTGACGCTCTACAGTGCCGTGCCCATTCGCCAGGGCGACCGGGTGATTGGTGTCGCGCTCGTGTCACAGTCGACGTTTCGGATCCTGCAGGCGCTGTACGAGGTCCGGCTGCGGATCTTTCAGATCGTGGTCGCGTCGATCGCTGCGGCGATCCTGCTCGGCCTTCTCATGTCCGCGACGATCGTGCGGCCGCTCGTGCGCCTTCGCCGGACGGCGCTCGCGCTCTCGCATCGCCAGTCGACACCGGCGGGCTTTGCCAGCGTCGATCGAACGGACGAGATCGGCGATTTGGCGCGCACCCTCGAAGAGCTCACCGGCCGGCTCGACGCGCACATCAAGCTGCTCGAATCCTTCGCTGGCGACGTATCCCACGAGTTCAAGAATCCGCTGGCGTCGATCCGTGTTGCCGCCGAGGTCATCGCATCGACGGACGATCCAGCGGAGCGGCAGCGTTTGCTGACGATGCTGACGAGAGATGTCGATCGGCTCGAACGGCTCGTGTCCGGCGTGCGCGAGCTGGCCCGAATCGATGCGCAGCTGGCGCACGAGGCCCTCACGGCCGTCGACGTGACGGCGCTGGTCACCGAGTTGATCGACGGCTATCAGCAGCGCGCCACCACCGTAACGTTCGTGGTTGCGACTCCGCCGCCGGCGCCAATCGTCCGCGCATCACCCGATCGCCTCGTTCAGGTCATCGAAAACCTGCTCGACAATGCAGTGAGCTTCGCACCGTACGGGTCAGGCGTCGATGTTCGCGTGTCTTTCGCGGAGTCGGCAGCGCTGATTGCTGTGGAAGACCGGGGACCCGGCTTTCCGCCGGGCCACGTCGAGCGCGCCTTCGAGCGTTTCTTCAGCTACCGGCCCGGGAACGACGACCGGCGGGAGCATATGGGGTTGGGCTTGTCGATCGCGCGCGCCATCGTCGAGGGTTACGGCGGCAGCGTGACGGCGGCGAATCGGGACGGTGGCGGCGCGGTGGTTGAAATCCGGTTGCCCGCCAGTGCTGCCGTTCACCCTTCTTCACGTGCCACACAGATCGCGTCACGGGCCGAATCCGTCTGAGATACGAGAGGACGAGATGCGACGCACATCATCCGCGAAAGCGAAGCTGGCTGGCGGTGCCGTCACCGTGCTGGTGATGCTCGGCATCGGGCTGGTCCGCGGCCAGCTGGTTGCCATCGGCGCCAACGGCCTGCTGCATCCGTCGCGACGCTCGCTCGACGCGGCGACACTCAAGAACCACAAATCTGTGAGCTTCGCCGGCGCCGACGTCACGCTTGCCGGCTGGCGAGTGCCGTCCCAAACCGAGCGGCGGGGCACGCTCGTGTACCTGCACGGGGTTGCGGACAACCGCGGCTCGTCAGTCGCCGCCATCGAACGATTTGTGCGCCGAGGCTTCGACGTGGTCACCTACGACAGCAGGGCTCACGGAGATTCGGGCGGCGACGTGTGCACGTACGGATTCTACGAAAAGCAGGATCTGTCCCGTGTGATCGATCAGCTCGGCGCCGGGCCGGTGGTCGTGATCGGTACATCGCTTGGCGCGGCTGTCGCACTCCAGGCGGCGGCCGCCGATCCTCGCATCGTGGCGGTCGTCGCGGCGGAATCGTTCTCCGATCTGCGAACAGTCGCATCGGAGCGTGCCCCGTGGTTCTTTGACAAAGGAATCGTCGCTCGAGCGTTCGTCCTCGCCGAGCAACGCGGCCGATTCCTGGTTGACGACGTCAGCCCGGTCGCGGCCGCAGGACGTATCAAGGTGCCGGTGTTCGTGATTCATGGCGCTGATGATGCCGAAACGCCACCAGAACACTCGCGCCGCATTTTCGGTGCGCTCGGTGCCGGGCGACGCTTGCGGCTGGTCGAAGGAGCGGGCCACAACCGCTCGTTGACGCCAGCGGTGTGGTCGGAGATAGAAAACTGGATCGATTCTGTTCTCCCGCAGGAGTGAGGCGTTGAGGGTGTCGCGACGGCAGTTCATCTCGCTCACCGGCACCGCGATGGCGGCCGCAGCCGGGACGGGATTCTACGCGTGGAGGGTCGAACCGTACCGGCTCGAGGTCGTGACGCGCGCGCTGCCCGTAAGGGCACTGCCCCGCGGCTTCGCCGGCCGCACGATGGTGCAACTGAGCGACATCCACGTGGGCCCGCGCGTGGACGACGACTATGTCACCAACGTCTTCGCGCGCGTGGCCGCACTCTGCCCCGACATCGTCGTTCTCACAGGTGACTTGACGAGTTACCACGAGCACGTGTTCGCGCAGATGGAGCGCGTCTACCAACAGTTCCCGAAGGGGCGAATGGCGACGCTCGGCATCCTCGGCAACCATGACTACGGCCCCGGCTGGTCCCACCCCGAGATTGCCGAGCGTGTTGCCGCCATCGCGACCGGGTGCGGCATCACTATCCTTCGCAACCAGGTGCACGACATCGACGGCCTGCAGATCGTTGGCTTCGACGACTTGTGGGCGGAACGCTTCGATCCTGCCGCTGCGCTGCGCAATTGCGACGATCGCCGGCCTGCAATCGCGCTCAGTCACAATCCCGACACCGTTGATTTTCCGGGCTGGGATCGCTTCCAGGGCTGGATCCTCTCGGGCCACACCCATGGTGGTCAATGCAAACCGCCGTTCCTTCCGCCGCCACTCTTGCCGGTTCGAAATCGGCGGTACACGCAGGGCGTCTTCGACCTCGATGGCGATCGCACGTTGTACATCAATCGAGGCGTTGGTCATCTCATCCCGGTGCGTTTCAATGTCAGGCCGGAGGTGACGGTCTTTCGGTTGATGTCGCTGTAGGCGGGTAGTGTCGGTCTTGGTTCTTGGTTCGTGGTTCTTGGTTCTTCGTTCAGGTTCTTCGTTCTCGTTCGGGTTCACCGTTCGAGGTTCAGGGTTCGCACGCCCAGGCGGAACGAAGAACCCAGAACCGGAACCTGGAACCCGGAACCTGAACCAAGAACGCCGACCGACGAACCAAGAACCGTTCACGCGCTGCTAAGATCACTGGATGGACCCCAATCCGTTCGCGGCGCTGTCGCTCATCGTAGCGCCGGCGATCCTCACCAACGCGTCGTCGGTCCTGTCGATGAGCACCAGCAATCGCCTGGCGCGCGCGGTCGATCGCGCGCGGGAGCTGTCGCGTCAGCTCGAAGCGGCCGAAGGGAGCGGCGGTCCAGCAGGGAGTGAGGACGCGCGTGAATTCGAGCGGCGGCTGAACGAGCTGACGGCGACCGAGGAGCGCGCGATCATGCTGCTGCACGTGCTCCAGAGTTTTTACGTCGCGCTGGGCGGTTTTGCCACGGCGACGTTTGCGTCGCTGCTCGGTGCCGTGGTGGTGCCGCTCGGCACTGGCGTCGGCGTAACCGCTCTCGAGCTCCTGGCGGTCACTGCCGGCTTCGTCGGCGTCGGCGCGATGGTGCGCGGATCGGCGATTCTGATCCGCGAGACGAGCATCGCTGTGCGCGTGGTCACCGAGCGCGCGGCAAGCGTTCGCGCGCGCGCCCGGCTACAATAACTGCTGATGATTTTTGGTCCTGCGCCGCCGGAGCTGATGCCCGGGGCGCGCAACGCTGTCGAAACGTGCCTGGCCATCCAGCCTGGCGAAAAGGTCACGCTGATTGCCGATCGCGCCAGCGGCGAAGTCGCCGCCAGCCTCGATCGCGCGCTGCGCGAGCGGCACGCGGTCGCAACGTGCTTCTCCATCGAGGCACTGGCCGCTCGTCCGCTGGTGGCGGTGCCGCCAGAGATTCTGGCGTCGCTCGAGCAGGCCGATGCGGGCATTCTTTGCGTTCAGCCGCAGGAAGGCGAGCTCACCGCCCGGCGCACCATCGTCGGCGTCGTCGAGCGCCGCCGAATTCGCTATGCCCATATGGTCGGCGTGACGCCGCGAATCATGTGCGAAGGCATGCGGGCCGACTATCACCGCGTCGATCGTCTCAGCCAGCAGCTGTGTGAGCGCATGCCATCGGCGCGGCGGCTCACAGTACGAACGGCAGCAGGAACCAACTTCAGTGCGACCTTCGATCCGGCCATGGCGTGGGTCAAGACGAGCGGGCTCATCAACCCGCGGTACTGGTCGAACCTGCCGGCCGGCGAGGCGTTTACGACGCCGGCCACGGTCGATGGCACGTTCGTCTGCGACGGCACCGCTGGTGATTACTTCAACGCCAAGTACGGCACGCTCGATCAATCGCCGCTCGTCCTCGAGATTGTCGGCGGACGGCTGAAGTCAGCCACCTGCGATCGTGCCGACCTCCAGGAAGACTTCTGGGCTTACTGCCATACCGACGCCAACAGCAATCGCGTGGGCGAGCTCGCCTTTGGTACCAACCTGGGCCTGCGCGAGATGATCGGCATCCTGCTGCAGGACGAGAAGGTGCCGGGTGTCCACATTGCTTTTGGGGATCCGTATGGCAGTCAGACCCATGCTGACTGGACGTCAAAGACGCACGTCGACGTGCTGACCCGCGAGTGCGACGTGTGGATAGACGACGATCAGGTGATCGAGAAGGGGCAGTACTTGCTGGATAGGTTTGACTTGGCAGGTGCGTGAGCCCACACGGGCACGGGCCACACGGCTGACACACTTCGCGACGACCGTCGTGACTGTGGACATCGCCGCGACCTACCAGCGCGACAGATACTCGCGCATCTCATCCTTCCAGTACGGCCAGTCGTGACCGCCTCTCGGACCCCAATCGTCCAGGTAGTGGCGGATCCCTTTCTGCGCCAGGATACCGGACATCGTGTACGAAAACCGGCTCTCTTCCCACGGCCCTGACCCGGTCACCAACCGAATCTCGCAGCTCGCCAGCTGCTCGAGGATCCACGGATCGTCCAGGTTCGCCATGTAGTCGACGGGATTGTGGAAGTAGAAGTTGTCGTCGTACAGCCCGTTCATGAATCGCTTCAGGTCGTAGACGCCAGACAGCGCGTAGCAGCGCTTGACGCGATGTGGGTACCGGAACAGCGTGTTTGCGGCGTGATACGCGCCGAGCGAGGCGCCCATCGTTGCGATCGGGATCTGGTCTGTCTGACAGGAGTTGTAGACGAACGGAAACACTTCCTCGCGGATGTACTCGTCGAACATCCGCTGACGCCAGCTGCGGTGATAGGGGTGCGCGCTGCTGTTGAGGAATGATTCGTGATTGTTCGAGCCAACGCAGAAGATCTTGACCTGGCCGCCGTCGACGAAGTCGGCAAGCGCGTCGATCATCCCGTGGCGCTGCAACTCCCACTCATCGCCGTGACTCGTGGGGAAGGCCAACAGCGGCGGGCCCCAGTGGCCGAACACGGCGACGCCCATGTCGTGGCCAAGCCGAGGCGAATGCCAATAGTGATGCTCGGTCCGCATTACTTCTTTCCGGCGCCCCAGAGCGCCCGACCCGGTTTGGCACCGGTGTGCTCGCCGTCCTTGAGCACCTGTACACCGTTGACGAAGACCTGTTGCACACCGACAGCGTACTGATGCGGCTGCTCGAAGGTCGCGCGGTCCGCAATCGTCGCCGGATCGAACACGACGATGTCGGCAAACATGCCCTCGCGGAGGAAGCCGCGATGGGCCAGACCGACGTTGGTCGCCGGAAGGCCAGACAAGCGGTGCACGGCCTCCTCGAGGGACATGACTTTTTCGTCGCGGACGTAGTGGCCAAGCAGACGCGCGAAATTGCCGTAGGCGCGCGGATGCGTCGACGATTTCGTAAAAGGCGGCTCCGGTGCCATCGATGCCGCGTCCGATCCGAACGAGACCCACGGCAGGCGCATCTGCTTCTTGATGTTGTCTTCGGACATCATGAAGTAGACGGTGCCAACACGTGACCGATCCTCGAGCACGAGATCCATGATCGTGTCAGGCACGGACTTGCCGCGAAGCTTCGCCACTTCCGCCAGCGTCTTGCCGGTCAGCGGCTTGAGCGCCTCGGACTTGAATTCCACGAGGAGCACACGGTCCGGCGAGCCCGCCGCGAGGTAGAGGTTCTCCCAGTCTTTCGACGGCGTGATGATCGCGTGGGCGATCTTCTTCCTGGTCGCAGGATCCTTCAGACGCTTGTATGCTGCCTCGTAGCCGCCATCGAGTACCCAGGGAGGCATGGCGGCGTCGAGGCCAGTGGCGCCCGCGGGATAGGTGTACATGTCCGCGGTAATCGCCAGCCCTTCGGCGCGAGCCTTCTCGATCTTCGCAAGCACCGCGTCAATCTTGTTCCAGTTCGCCTTGCCGGCCGCCTTGAGGTGATAGATCTCCGCCGGAATCTTGGCCTGGCGGCTGATCCGTAGGAGCTCGTCGACAGCCTCGACCAGCCGGTTGCCCTCGCTGCGGATGTGAGAGATGTATTTGCCCTCGTATTGTGCCGCCACCTTGCAGAGCTCGATAAGCTCTTCGGTCGAGGCGTAGAACGCCGGCGCGTAGATGAGCGAGCTGCCGATGCCAAGGGCGCCGGCTTCCATCTCCTGTTTGACCAACGCCCGCATCTCCTCGAGCTGCTGCGGCGTTGGCTTTTTGTCCTCCAGCCCGATGACGTGTTCGCGGATCGTCGTGGCGCCGATGAACGAGGCGACATTTGTCGAAATGCCGCGCCGCTCGAGCTCTTGCAAATACTCCGACAGCGTTGTCCACGTGATCTCGTACTTGATGTCGCCCATCTCTTCGACCATGCGTTTCTTCATGGTGTCGTTGAGCGGGCCCATCGAGCTGCCTTCGCCGAAGATCTCGAGCGTCACGCCCTGCCGGATGTCGCCCTGCGACCGGCCGTCGACGAGAAGCGACTCGTTCGCCCACGACAACATGTTGATGAAGCCCGGAGTGACGGCTCGTCCCGTGGCGTCGGTCGTCGTCTTGGCCGTTTCGTTCGACAGGTCGCCGAGGCGGTCGATTCGGTCGCCCTTGATGCCAACGTCAACGCGCCGTCCTGCCTGGCCGGTGCCGTCGTAGACCGTGCCGCCGCGGATGATGACGTCGAACGTAGGTGGAGCCGCAGGCGGGCGGGCGCAGCCAGCGCCCGCGACCGACAGGGCCATCAGCAAGACAGCAGCGCGAAACATGCGCTAGATGATACCTTGCGCCGCAAGACGCCTCCGGCTCGTGTACCATCCATCCGACATGGACACACGCGAACTACTAATCGAGACGTTGACGCATCTCTCACCGGCGAAGACGTTGGAGGCGCTGACGTCTCCGGACGCCGAGCGTCGCGTTCCTGGCGCGAATCACTCGATTGCCGAGATCGTCTCGCACATGACGTTCTGGGCGACATGGTTCTGCGATCGATGCGATGGCATCCATGCCCCGATGGTGACGAGCGCGGCACTCGGTTGGCCAGCGGTCGCGCCGGGGTCCTGGCCGGAACTTCACCGCCAGTTTCTCGACGTGCTCGATCGCGCCGCCCGGATTGGCGAGAGTCCGGAACGGCTCGCGTTGCCCGTGTCGCCGCCGATCGAGTTCCCGCCGCTTGCGGCGTATACGATTCGCGACGCCATGGTGCACGTGAGCATCCATACGGCCCACCATCTTGGACAGGTCGTCCTCCTGCGTCAGCTGATCGGTGTGTGGCCGCCGCCGTCGGGCAGCTGGACGTGGTGAGAAGAAATTCTGAATGCTGAATGCTGAACGCTGAATTGAGGAGCGAAGTCTGAATTCCCGATCACTTCAGCATTCAGCATTCAGCATTCAGAATTATTGTGCCCCCTTGCTTACCGAGCGGAGCAGCGCGTATACTTCACTCGGTAACCGAGGATACGCATGAGCAAACCACAGGACCTCGTCCAGGGCACGCTCGACCTGCTGCTGCTGAAGATTCTCGCGCTCGAGCCGATGAACGGGCACGCCATCAGCCTGCGGCTGAAGCAGGTGTCCGACGACGTTCTGCAAGTGAGCGATGGGTCCCTTTATCCCGCGCTGCACAAGCTCGAGCAGGAGGGCTGGGTCACGGCAACCTGGCAGACGACCGAGAACAACCGGCGGGCCAAATTTTACGCGCTCAGCCGGCTCGGCCGACGCCACCTCGATCGGGAAGCCGAAAACTGGGCGCGCCTCTCGGCGGCCATCACCCACGTCGTCAACCTCCGCCGCGCGTGAGTACCAGCCATGCGCCTCGAACACTGGCTCTACACCGTTCCGCTCAAGTGGCGTTCGCTCTTCAGGCGCACCGACGTCGACCGCGATCTGGACGATGAGATTCGGTATCACCTGGAGCAGCAGGTGGACGAGCTCGTTGCAAAGGGAATGGATCGCGAGGAGGCGTCGCGGCTGGTTCGGCGGAACTTCGGCGGCATCGAGCCGGCGAAGGAGCGCTGCCGGGATGCTCGAGGTGTCGGCGCTGTCGAAGCGCTCCTGCAGGATACGCGTTACGCCGTGCGGGTCTTGCGCCGTCAGCCGGCGTTTGCGTCGGTGGCCATCCTCACCCTTGCCCTAGGCATCGGCGCCAATACCGCCGTGTTCAGCCTTGTCGACGGAATCCTGTTCGCGCCGCTTCAGTACCCGGCTGCGGAGCAACTCGTCAGCGTCAAGGCCACCTATCCCAACGGTGCCTTTGCCGCGCTGCGTGAAGAGATTCGCAGCCTCGCTGTCGCGGCGTATGCCGAAGGTAAGAGCTTTACGCTTTCGGGTGCGTCGGAGCCAATGCGCGTGAGCGGGACGCGGGTGTCCGCCGAGCTCCTCTCCATCCTGGGCGTGCGCCCGGCGGTGGGCAGGTGGTTTCGCACAAATGAAGACGTGTCGCCCCACGACGGCGTGGTGGTCCTGAGCCATCGGCTCTGGGTGACGCGCTTTCGAAGCGACCCCGCGATTGCCGGCCGCTTCATCATTATCGACGGCGTGCAGCGCGAGGTTATCGGCGTCATGCCGGCGTCGTTCAGCTTCCCGTCGTCGCGAACCGACATCTGGGTGCCGCTCGGTCTCGATCCGCGAAACACCACCGGCTATTGGGCCGGCGACTTCATGCCGATCGTCGGCCGCCTGCGCCAGGGCGCGTCGCATTCGCAGGCCACGGCCGACCTGCGCCTGTTCCAGTCGCGAATCGGCGCGCGTTTTCCGTGGCGCATGCCGGCGGACTGGAATCAGCAGATTACCGTTACGTCGCTCCACGAGGCGATTGTCGGCGGCCTCAAAGCGCGCCTCGCGATCCTGTTCGTCGCCGTCGCCCTGGTGCTCGTGATTGCGTGCGCCAACGTGGCCAACCTCAGTTTGTCGCGGGCGGCATCGCGGCAGCGGGAGATCGGCGTCCGAACGGCGATCGGCGCATCGCCCCGCAGGATTGCCCGGCAACTCCTCACCGAGAGCATCGTCCTTGCCGGTCTCGGTGGGATCGCTGGCATCATAGTCGGCTCGTGGACGCTGGCGTTTCTCAAAGTCGTGCTGCCGCCAGACACGCCACGCCTTTTCGAGACCCAGCTGAATGCCCGTGCCGTTCTCTACACCGGTGTCATCTCGATCCTGACCGGTTGCGCCTTCGGGCTTGCGCCTGTTGCCAGCGTGTTGCGACTGCGGCTCCGGAGCGTGCTCGATTCCGGAGGACGCAGCGGCAGCTCTGTGATTGCGACACCGGTGCGGTCTGCGCTCGCCGTCGCGCAAATCGCGTGTGCCGTGTTGCTCGTCATTGCCGCGGGTCTTCTGATGAGAAGCCTGTGGTCTCTCTGGCGCGTCGATCCAGGCTTTCAGCCAGCGGGCGTGGTGACGGCGAGGATTACGCCGCCGCAATCGCTGTGCGAGTTGCCTGATCGCTGCCTGGCCTTCTATCACGATCTCGACGAGCGCCTCAGCGGTGCCAGCGGCATTCAGGCGGCCGCCTTCGTCAACACGCTGCCGCTCAGCGGTGCGATTGCCAAGCGGTCGCTGGCGATCGAGGGCTACACCACTCCAGTGACGGAACCGGCACCGCTCTTCTGGCTGAACGTGATCACACCGGGTTACTTTGAAGCGATGAAGATTCCTGTTGTGTCGGGTCGAATCTTCACCCGGTCCGATCTGAACGGTCCACCGGTTACTGTTATCGACGTCTCGACTGCGCGAAAGTACTGGAAAAGCGAGGACCCTGTTGGCCGGCATATGCGGTTCGTTCGCGAGGAGCAGTGGCGCACGGTCATCGGCGTGGTAGCGGATGTCCGAGCCCACGACCTCTCCCACAGCATTCCAGAGTTCATGCAGGGAACGCTCTACGTGCCGTTCGCTCCGCATGGAACGCTGGAAGACAGTCGGGTGCCCACGGACATGACGCTCGTTGCGCGCACGGCCTTCGACACGGGGCTGGTCGAGAGGTTGCTCCGTCAAGCGCTTGCCGCAACAAGTCACGACGTCGTCGTCACCGACATTCGGCCGATGCAGGCCGTAATCGCGAACGCTGTCGCGACGCCAGCCGCGACGACATCGCTCCTGGCATCTATGGCCGCTCTGGCCCTCGTGCTCGGCTGCATCGGCGTCTACGGCGTACTTTCGTTCCTCGTCTCGAGGCAGACACGGGATCTCGGCATTCGCTTCGCGCTCGGCGCTCAGCGGCGCGACGTGTTCTGGCTGGTGCTCAAGGAAGGAGCGACGCTCTGTCTCTCCGGGATTGCGCTCGGAATCGTCGCCGCCATGTTTGCAACGCGCTGGATCGCCAGCGAGCTCCACGGCGTTGGACCGCTGGATCCGGCGACGTACGTTGCCGTCGTGATGGCGATGTGCGTCGTGACGTTCGCAGCCTGCTACGTGCCGACGCGTCGCGCCATGCGCGTCGATCCACTGATCGTGCTGCGCGATCAGTAAATGGCGGTTACGACAGTTCGATGACGGTCGGTTGATAGACGCGGCGGTACTGCTCGTTGACGATGCTGACGTTGTAAATCGGCACGCCGGCGTGGATGTAACGGCCGTGGCCATCGTGGATGTGGCCGCACACGACCATCTTCGGCCTGACGCGTTCGATTGTCGCGAGGAGCTCGCGGCTGCCAAGGTGTTCTATCCTGCCAGTGATCACATCCACGAAACGATCGCCGAACCCGTGTGGCGGCTGATGCGAAACCACGATGTCGGCGCCGGGCGGTATGGCCGCGTACACCTCGGCTAACTCGCCAGGCGTCTTCATGAACGCCCAGTTCATGAACTGATTCGACCACGGCGATGCCCAGATCGAGACTGCCGACGTTCCGTCAGGCACAGATAGCAGCGCATCGACCAGGACGGTCGCGCCCGCGGGCGCGTCAGCGGCTAAGCGCCGCGCTTCGACGGCTGACATCCCACACCAGTCGTGATTGCCCCACGTCAGGATCGAGCGCGCCGCTGGCGCGTCGGCGAGCCACGGAAAGATTACGTCGCGGCACCATTGCGCCTGTAGTTCTGGCTGTTCCCTGGCGAAGAACGGCCCGAAGTGATCCGGGCAAATGTCGCCGGCGACGATCAACAGATCGCATGGCGGGATGTCTGGAAGATAGCCGTGTAGATCGCTCACTGCCACGATTCGCATGGTGCCAGGATCGACGATGGCATCGTCTCGAGACGACGATCAAGCCAAAACAGCTGGTAGCTGGAACGTTTTGGTGCACACTTAGTCATCATGCGTCGACGCTTCTGCGCGTCCGTAGCGGCTGCCGTGTCCGCGACGGCCCTGATTACCGCTCAACCGCAATACAGCGATGCCGTTCGCGGCTTCATCAAGGTCGATGCGCCACTCGTCGCGCTGACCAACGTGCGTGTCATCGACGGTACGGGTGCTCCGGCGCGTGCCAATCAGACCATCATCATCAAAGGCGGCAACATCGAGGCCGTGGGAGATTCGACGCGCGTCCCGCCGCCCGCCGGCGCGACGATCCTGGATCTATCCGGCCGAAGCGTCATTCCTGGCCTGGTGATGGTGCACGAACACCTCTATTACCCGGCCGGTCCGGGCGTGTACGGTCAACTCGGGGAGAGCTTCATTCGCCTGTATCTCGCCGGAGGCGTCACGACCATGCGAACCGGCGGCAACGTCAACGGCTTCATGGATCTCAAGCTGAAGCGGCTGATCGACACGGGGCAGAAAGCCGGACCGGCGATCGATGCCACCGCTCCTTATCTCAATGGCCCGAACGCCTTCATGCAGATGCGCGACATGAAGGGGCCAGACGACGCGCGCCAGCAGGTGGCGTATTGGGCTGGAGAAGGCGCGACGTCGTTCAAGGCCTACATGCAGATTCGGCGGGACGAGCTCGGCGCGGCAATCGACGAAGTGCACAAGCGCGGCTTCAAGATCACGGGCCATCTCTGTTCGGTGACCTACGCTGAAGCGGCCGAGCTCGGCATCGATAACCTCGAGCACGGATTCCTCGCCTCGACCGATTTCGTTGCCGACAAGCAGCCGGATGTCTGCCCCGGGCAGGGCCGAGGCCAACAAACCATTGCTGCGCTCGACGAGAACGGCGAGCCGTTCCAGGCGCTCGTCAAGAAGCTCGTCGACCGCCGCGTGGCGCTGACATCCACCCTCACCGTGTTCGAAACGTTGACGCCTGGCAGGCCGGTGCCGCCGGGACTCGACGTGCTGCTGCCGCAGCTCAAGGATCAGTTTCTTCAGACGTACGCTCGTACAGGCCGCCAGCCAGCAATCGAACTACATCAAGCTCTTCCCGAAGGCGCTCGCGCTCGAGCGAGCGTTCGTCAAGGCCGGCGGCACGCTCATCGCGGGCACCGATCCGACAGGCGGTGGCGGTGTCGTGCCGGGCTACTCGAACCAGCGGCAGCTCGAGCTGCTCGTGGAAGCCGGGTTTACCCCGCTCGAAGCGATTGCGATTGGCACGTCGAACGGCGCAAAGTATCTCGGCCGCGACGCACGCGTCGGCACGATTGCCGTGGGCAAGCAGGCCGATCTCGTCGTCGTGAATGGCGATCCATCGGCGACATCGGCGACGTGCGCAACGTCGAGACCGTGTTCAAGCAGGGCGTCGGCTTCGATCCGGCGAAGCTCATCGAATCGGTCAAGGGCAAGGCGGGCCTGTGGTAGAGGGCCGCGAGCTGGCGAGCGCGCTCACCTCAATCGTCGAGGCTGCGGCCGCGAGAATGCTCACGATTGCGGATGATGTGGCGGGGAAGCCGCGTGCCGCCGGCAAGTGGTCGCGCAAGCAGATCGTCGGCCACCTGATCGATTCGGCCGTCAACAACCAGGCGCGGTTCGTCCGCGCGCAGATGCAGCAGGACCTCGTGTTCGACGGCTACGATCAAGAGGCGTGGGTGCGCGTCCAGCGGTACGAGCAGCAACCGTGGGTGGAGCTGGTGCGCGCGTGGCAGGTTTACAACGCCCAGGTTGCCGCCATCATGCGGACTGCGTCGCAGGCGGAGATCGATCGCGCGAGGTCTCCGCACAATCTCGATCGCATCGGGTTCAAGTCGTTGCCACCTGGTGGCGAGGCGACGCTTGGCTTTCTGATGCGCGACTACGTCGATCATCTGCAGCATCACGTCGCGCAGGTGCTCGGCGCGTAGCGAGCACGCGCGGTCACCTGGGCGCGCCTTGTCAGCGCGCCCAGAACCCTGCCGTCACAACGTCATTCGCGTCACTTGCTCTTCGCCGGCCGAAGCGAGTGCTGGACGACGAAGCGCGCAGTCTGAGTGCCTTGCTGCGCGCCAGTCTGACATCCCTCGCGGAAGTGAAGCCCGGCGTAGACGCGCGCACTCTGCGCTTCGGCGACCGCCGCCGACAACGTCGCGAAGCTGCGTGTGATCAACTTCGCAGGCAGGCGGCAGCCCGTCCGGAAGTGGCACCGGGCGGCGCCGTGAACGCGCGTGTGAACGGCACGTCATCGGTTCCGAAGAACTGGCGCACGGCCTCGGCCGCCGCCCCCGTGGCGGTCGGAAGTGCGCAGGGGTAGTCGGGATACGGCGGCGTCACGAGGAACGGCCGCCAGATCGGATCGCTCGCCGTATCGGGGTTTCCGTCGTCAGGCCAGCGAATCGCGGTGACCGGCCGCCAGAAGTGGTACGTGTACCTCCACGTCTGGTTGGCAATGAGTGCATCGGCCTGGGACATGTTCAGCCATGCGAACAACCGCGCGTGCTGCCAGCGGTCGAGGTTCTTGCCGTTCACAATCTCGCGAGCCGTCGCGTTCCAGTTCGAGCCACCACCCGGCCAGAAACGCGCGATGTCGCTCTGTTCGGAATCAGGCGCTGCACCTCGAACCCGCGCGTCGCCGAGCGATTTTCACCTCGTTATATTGCTGCGCGTAGATCGTACCCGTGACGTCGAAGATCGCTCCCGGCTCGACTTCGAATTGGGCGCTGTGTCGCAGCACGAACGGCGTGACATGTGCCCACCCCGCGAACGATGGCGTGATCACCGCAGGAAATTCTGGATTCGGCGTCGGCTGATAGATGCCGGGACCAGGCAGCAGCGTGTAGGGCAGATGCGGTGTGTCCGAGCCATCATGCATGCGCAGTGTGAGGATCGCCGTCGCGGCGTCCTCGCCGGTGTTGATCCCTGCTTGCGTTGCCGCGTCGTACGGGCCGGGACCGACGTTGCTCGCGTAGGTCGCCTCGATCAGATCGATCGCCGCCTGCTTTGCCAGGGAATCGGGTAGTGGTGCAAGCAGTTGGAGGAGCGTCCGTCTGGACGCCGCCGCGACGGCGGCATCAGGCGAGGCGCCGGGGTTCGCGAGACCGATGTTGGTGTAGCGCTCGTAGCGAGGGTCGATGGCATTGAGTGCGTCGTGCACGGCGATCTGCACCATCGCCTGCGCGCGCGACTGCTGCTGCGGGCCGCCAAAACGCGGCGCGACCGCTTCCGTGACGATGTTCCACTGAGTGACGATGTCGGCGGCTGCAGGCGCGGGGAGCATCACGAGCGGCAGCAGCAGCAAGCAAGTGCGCCAGCGCTTCACGCTGCAGCGACGAGGCGCACGACAGAAGATTGTGGTGATTCGCGACATGAGTTCCTCCTATGCCCGTGGAGTATGAACCTCGGCGTCGCGTTGAAACTTCAGGATTGGCTCAGGTTTTGTTCAGCGGGGGGGGAATATGAGTTGTCAGAGTAGCCTGCGAAGGCGGATGAATTCCCTGCCTCCCAAGCCAATTCTCTAACTCGCCTTCATCCAACGATCTAAACGCAGTTATCGCTCGAGGGATCAGTGCAAGTTCTGAGACATAACTTCAGGCGGGATGGCCTTGCGGGCCGGAGGTGTGCCTCAATCTCCACCGCGCCATCAGGTAAGCGGCCGCGTAATGAACGCGAGTCTCGTGAAGGAATGCTGTGATGAATCTGCCGCGACAGACGTCAGCCATCCACGCCGCAGTTTCCCCGGCGAGTCGACGATAGAGAAAACGTGGCACATTCATGATCAAGTGAGCGTCGCCGGAAAGTTCAAACAGGACCTTCGGCGGCATCCTGGCGTGGTAAGTCGCAGTCTGTCGATACCAATGACGCACATATCTCTTGCTGATTCGTCCCACTTCTACCGGTGCGACGACCACGAGTTCCGGGTCATACAGGCACCGGCAGCCGGCCTCCCACAAGCGTACCTGCAGTTCGTGATCTTGACACCGCAGGTATGCATGATCGAACTCGCCAACGCGCTCGATCGCGGATCGACGCACAGCCATATTGGCCGTGAGCAGGCACAGCCGAGAGATTTCTGTCCGGACGGGAGTAGGGCCGTAATCGAGCAGGGCCAGCGGACCCCAGTGCGCTGTCGTGAGCCAGCCAGGCGGTTCGCAAGGCCATTCGGGAAGCGCCCTGCCTCCGATGCAGTCGACGTCGCCGTGCAGGTCGAGCATTGATTTCAGCCGGGCCACCCACGAGGGCGAGACGCGGCAATCGTCGTCGGTGAACGCCACAATGGGGGCGGTACTCTCCTGTATACCGCGATTTCTTGCGTAGGACGGACCTCTGCGCGTTTCATGGAAGTAGCGAATCTGGTCGGGGTGACCATAGGCTGCCACCATTTGCGCAGTATCGTCGGTCGAGTCGTTGTCCACCACGAGCACCTCGAACCGGATGCCCGGAGCGGACTGATCAAGCAGGCTGTCCAGGGTCGCGCGAAGAAGCCTGGAACGATTGCGTGTGGGGACAACCACGGAGACGTCGAAAGTGCCATGAGGGGACATCTCCGTCTCCCGCGTCAGGTGAAGTGGTACCGCGTCGACCGACGAATTCATGCTACTCGGTTCACGATTATCTCGAGGGCCGCCGCATCGGACGCCGCCGGCCCGAGCCATTTCCGTTTTCCGGTCGCCGATCAGGCCGACCACAACTCGCGGTCTGCGGGCGCCGGGCGCATCTCGACGCGCACGCGGGCATGAAGGTTTGTGCCGCCGTTGAAGGCGGCCACGTCCACGCTGGTCACTGCCTGCGGGCCCTGACCGAGCTCGCGGCGTTCGCGTATGTTCCACATCGGCGTTTCGATGGAGAAGTAGCCCCGCCCCGTATTCAGCTGCAGTTCGACGGTCGCGTCGAACGTGCCTGGCTCCAACAGGCCCGGTTCGTGGGCCGTGAGGTCGAGCCCGAACACAACCTGCGCCGTCTGGAGCGAGCGGACGCGGACGCCAAGCCGGGTGTCGGGACCGGCGCTGGCTAGTACCTCACCGCGGAGCCTGACCGTCAACCAGTCGCCCGAACGCAGCGGTCCCTTCGGCTCGATTTCCACCGCGCTGACGCGAAACGGCAGGCCGGCGGCGCTCGGATCCTGTACCTCGATGGCGTTGGCGACGTACTCTGAGATGCATTCGTCGGGGTGCCCGCGCTTGACGACCCGCCCGCGATCGAGCAGCAGACAGTGGGTGCAGAGCGAGGCGATGCGATCGAGCTGATGGGACACGATGACGACCGGCAGCCCCCCGCGGACCATCTCCCCGATCCGATCGAACGCCTTTCGCTGGAAGCGCCAATCGCCGACCGCGAGCACCTCGTCGACGATGAGCACGTCGGGGCTCATGTGGGCGGCGATCGCGAAGCCGAGGCGGGCGTTCATGCCGCTCGAATACCGCTTCACGGGTGTGTCAATGAACTCGGCGAGCTCCGAGAACGCGATGATGTCGTCGAACCTGGCGGTGATCTCCTTGCGCGTCATCCCCATGATGCAGCCCTGGAGAAAGATGTTCTCGGCGCCGGTCAGGTCCTGGTGAAAGCCAGCCGCAATCTCGATGAGCGTGCCAACACGCCCGCGAATCCCGCAGCGCCCCTTTGTCGGGCGCAGAATGCGGGTCAGCAGCTTCAGGATTGTCGACTTGCCTGCCCCGTTAGGCCCGATGATCCCGAGCGCTTGGCCGGGACGGACCGAGAACGAGACGTCCTGCACTGCCCAGAACTCGCGCGGTTCGACCGTGTCGTGGCGCTGACGACCGAGCAGCTTCGACGCCAGAGCAGGAACCATGTCCCGGAGGCTGTTGTGAAACTCGCCGCGGCGAAACTTTTTCCAGACGTGCTGGAATTCAATCAGTCCTGTCACTCGACCTCACACGTATTCGGCAAACTTCGACTCGCCCCGGTGGAACAGCAGGAGACCGGCGAGCAATGCCACGATCGCGCAGGCCGCGCTGTATACCAGGTACCACGGCGACCACGCGAGCACCACACCGTGCCGCCCCTGCACGACGAGCGTGTCGAGCAGGTTGTGATCCATCACCACCGACAGGCGCAGTCCTTCCAGCAGCGGCGCGAGCGGGTTCACCATCATCACGCGCGCCCCAAGCGCGCCGAACATCTCGGGCTCGAAGAACACGGGCGTGAAGAAGATGCCGAACATGAGCAGCACCTGGACCACGTACTTGACGTCGCGGAAGAAGAGATTCGCGCAGCTGACGAGCAGCGCCAGACCAGCCGTCAAGAAGAACGCGCACACGACAAGGACGGGTACCCATAACGCCGCCAGTCCGTAATCGACACCCAGAAGTGCGAACGCGATCAGCAGCGACACGACACCAAGGCACGCGTCGAACGCCTGCGCCAGCGTCGCGGCCAGCGGCAGCACTTCGCGCGGAAAGTAGATCTTGGTGACGAGATTCGCCTGACCTACGAGGCTGGCCGTCGCAAAGCCCATCGATCCGACGAAAAAGGACCAGGGAACCGCCTTGATCGCAATCCCGGCCAAATCCTCCACGGCGAGGTGCCGTCCTCCGACGTACGCCATCGCATAGCGCACCATCCCGCCGGCCAGCACGATGAGCGACGGCAGCAGCATGGCCCACGCAAACCCAAGCGCGGTCTGCTTGTAGCGCACGCGGATGTCGCGGCGCGTGAGCTCGTACAGCAGGCCTCGATAGTGCCAGAGCTCGTCGTAAAAGATCACGCGCAGATTGCGGCGGATCGATCGGTCCTGATCGGACGATGACAGCCACGTGTCATCAAGCTCGGCAGCAGACGATTCCTGCCAGGCCGGGGTCGCAACGACTGGAGAGACGGAATCTGAATTCGTGTGCATGTAGGCTAAACGTCCGACGGATCGCGAAAATGAGCAGGCAGCCGCAGCCCAGGGCCGTAGCAAATTTGCTGCCCATCAGGAGATGGACGCCGCTCCGTGAAAACACGGCTCAGCCATTGGGGTGGTCGAGCGTTTTACCAACAGTTGCCCACGTCTACCCAAGACTCAGCCAGAACTTACCCATTCCACTGCGCGGGCGACGAGGATGCAACGAGGATCCGCGTGCTCCGGATCGCTTGGGCGGCGTCCGACTTGCAAGCCTCGACCGCATTCATGTCCAGCGCTGCTGAGTTGGAAAATCGACTCTTTAATATCGCGACGTTCCCCGCCGGTGTCACGCGGTGGCAGAACCCGTACTTCACGTTGTGCCATGCGGCGCTGGCGAAACACGGCATTTCGGTCTCCGACGACCTCGAGATCGACCTCCGCTGGATTGAGGCGCACGGGGATGGCGTCGATGCCGTGCACCTGCACTGGCCCGAATACTTCTGGAGACGCGACTTCACCGGGGCGAGTCGCATTCAGCGCGCGGCGCGTGCGGCCGATTCTCTGCTGCGGCTGCACCGGTTTTTTCGTGCGGCGCGCCGCCGCGGTGTCCAGAGCATTTGGACGGTCCACAACCTCGAACCGCACGAAGGGGCGTATCGCTGGGATCGCTACGGGTATCGCCTGCTCGCTCACGATTGCGATGTCGTGATCTGCCACAGTCAGTCCGCAGCGCGCGACGTTCGCGACACCTACGACCCGCGCGGACGCGTTGTCGTGATGCCACAGGGCGATCCCGCCCCATCCTATCCCCGCGCACGCTCGCGTGACGAAGTCCTCGCGGAGATTCACCTCGATCCACAACGTCCGGTCGTGTCGTGCCTCGGGCGAATGCGTCCGTACAAGGGGCTTGACGTCGCGTGCGGGGCAATCGAACGGCTGAACGGCCGCGTGCAGCTCATTATCGGCGGGGTTCGCCACAATGAGCTCGACGCGTCGCCCATTTTTGCGGCGATCGGGCGTACGTCCGGCGTCGTGATCGATCGGGAGCTCACAGACCAGGAGTTCGCAGATCTCACGGCCGCGAGCGACGCGGTCCTGCTGCCATATCGTGCGATTACCGGCAGCGGCGCGCTGCTCTCGGCGCTCGGCCTGGGCCGGGGCGTCGTCACGTCAGACCTTCCGTATTTCCGGGAGATCCTCGCCGACGAACCAGACGCGGGGATGGTGGTGTCCGGCTGGGACACGGCCACCTGGGCGAACGCACTGCTCCAGTATCTGGAGCGCCGCCCCGCGGCCGTGCGCAGCCGTGCAGCACTCCGGTTGGCGGCCCGCTATCACTGGGACCGGTGTGTGGAACCGCTGGTGGACGCGCTCGGCATTCAGGCCGGAGCAGGTGCCGGCCGGCTGACACACGGCTGCCGCAGCAAGTTGATCGCGCAACCAGTGCAGCAGCGCGCGACGGCTGTTCAGCTGAAATCGCGCCGAAGGCGTTCCAGCTGCTCGAGCATCCGTGTGTGTGCGCGCTCGATGGCGGAGTCGGTGCTGAGGTGTAATGGTCCCTTCGACGCGCCGAGGAGTGCCTTCGCCGCACGACGCCGGAAGACCCCTCGTCCGACACCGCGGAGCCGCTGACCGCGCTTTCGTAACGCGAGCACCCTCGCCCTCCGACCTGCGGTCAGGCTCATCGCATATTCCAAGGCGTTCGACGGCACGATGTGCTGCGGCCGCAGCTCGATATCAAGAGCGGAAGCCCAGTCGAACCACTTTCCCCGGTTCGTGGGCTGCACCGGTCTGACTGGCACCCACGGCACACGCAGCGCATCCGCGACGATGGCGCCATGCATCGCTTCGGTCACGAGCAGCTCCGAGGCGAGAATGTCCGCAATCACGCGCTCGACGCCTCCGCAGGGATCAATGTAGTGCAGGCCTGCCTGCTCGCTGGCCTCGACCCAATCACCATCCATCGCGCTTTCCCAGTGCGGAATGAACGACGCGCGATGCACCTTGGGTGCCCCAATAGGCGTGCACGATCGCACCAGGATGGCGGCATCGCCGATCGCCAGCGATGGATCCAACCCGAGCGTGCGTGCGGTCAAAGGGCCTCGAACGAAATAGAAGGCCCACCGGTCGTCGATGTGTGGCACTGGGGTATAGCCGCCATACCCCGCGCCAAACACCACCTTTCGCGCGTCGCGCGGCAGGAAGTCGTACAGGATTGAACCGATGCCGAGAAAAAAGGCACGCTCGTCGCCGTCGAAGAAATCAGGCAGAAGACGCGGCCATAGCCATTCGTTCAGCACGTCGCCGAAGTTCGGGCGCGCTCCGCGGTAGTAATACATCTTCATGGCACTGGCGCCTTCAGACGTTCGGGGCCGAACGGCTCGCTGTATCCGGCACCTGTGGAATGGGCTCCCGGCGCATGAAGCGTCCGAGCAGATAGCGGTGGCCGCCCGCCAACTCTCGCGCAAGGCGGCCCCGCCGAACGCTGCGCGGTGCCCGGCGCGTGAGCTCGAACCACTGCCGCAGGTACACTCGGCGGGCCCGCGGAACCAGCAGGTACTTCGTGTAGTAGGCGCCGCGACCGTAATCGTAACCGCGGCGGTACCGCTCGGTCTCTTCTCCCGGTTTGCGGCCGTGATGGTGCGCGACGACCGGCCGCGGGTCGTAGCGCGCGCGCCACCCGGCCCACACGGCCCGCGCGACGTACTCGATGTCTTCCGCGGCGACACAGCGCGTGCCGGGGCCGAACAACGGATCGAACCCGCCGATCGCAGAGACGACTTCGCGCCGCACCGCCATGTTGGCGCCGTGAATGAGACCGGCCGTGACGAAGCTTCCAGGTTCGATCTCGGTTGGCGTGTCGACATCACGAATCGACAGCTTCGCGTCCGTGGGGTCATGCAGGACGACACGGCCGCCGACGACACCCACCCGGCCGGTCGTGAATACTTCCGTCAACGCCTGAAGAAAATCGGGCCGTGGGTAGCAATCGTCATCGGTAAAAGCCAGGATGTCACCACGCGCGTGCGCCAGCCCGATGTTCTTGGCGCCCGTGAGCGCCGGGATGACCGCCCGCAGGTGGCAGACGTGAACCGGAGTGCTCGCAGCAAACGCCCGGATTGCTGCCGGCGTTTGGTCTGACGAGGCATGATCGACGATGACCAGTTCCCATGCACTCTCTGGAAAATCGAGTCGCGCGAGATGCGCGAAGAACTCCGGAAGGCGTTCGGCGCGGTTCCGTGTGCAGACAATCACCGAGATCCTCGGGCGCGGCGTGGTGTCCGCGGACGCCACGCTCGGACCCGCGACTGAAAATGCGTCTTGCGATGTTGTCATGTGTCAGAACGGAGCCATGTTACTGCGATCGTCGAATCCATCATCGGTCGGCAGCTCATCTGCTGGTCCGCCTATCAGCCATCGGTGGACGCTTTGCCAGCGCGTGCGCTTGACCCCGCGGCGTCCCAAGTACGGTCACGGCATGCGGGCTCCGCCAACGACTGCGGAAGGCCACGAGTGCACTGCTTCGTGGGGACGGTCCCGGGCCGCCGCTGCCGCCGCAAGCAGATCGCGTGTCACGGCCGCAGAACTGCTCTACAAAAGACGCCAGACGCAATTTCCATACCGATGATTCCCGCGGCGATGACGCAGTTGGAGCAAGAGTCGAGCATCGAATTCGCGGCGGCTAGCGTGCTCGATCGCGTGGCGCTCGCCGCATTCGTGCGCCGGCATCGCCCACTGCCGCTGTCGAGATTGGACGTTTCGGGGCATCACGGCGGTCACGATGGCGGCCAATGCCCCGTTGGATGCCGTGCTTTACACACTCGATCTTCCACCTTCACTGAGCGCCGAGGACATTGCAGCCCGAGACTATCAGAACCCGACGTCCGGCTTTCATCAAAGTCGGCTGGAGTCGGTCGGATGTCGGACGCGTGCTGGCGTCGCACACGAGCGGATGCCGCATCGAGCAGTTGTTCGGCGACTCCTCGACGATGGATTTCGGATCGTTCTACGACAGCATTGGTCTGTTCTTCGATGCGCTCGGCGGATCATCTGGCCGATGTGACGCTCCTCGCTCGGCTCGAAGAGTGCACTCGCCCTCGTCTCGAATCGCAGTCGCGTGACGTCGACGATCAGAGCCGATACTGACCAACGGTTTGGGGGTGCTTCTCCGACATCGCGGAGGGCGTCCGGCATGCCGGAGGCGTCGAGGTCGGCTATCATCTGGCATCCGCTGATTACTGCAGAGTAATCGAGTGATTGGGCCGGATGCCGAGGCGGACGGACCCTCCGGGTGCCGACTCGACGGGGCACGCGGGTTGCTGAATCAGTTTTGGCGTATTCCGCGCAGATAGAGGACTACGACTGTGCCGCTGACCTTTTGCCGGCGAGCGTCTGTAATCGTTGCCAGCGTGCTTCTGAGCGCGCTGGCCGTTCACGTCATCGTCGGCCAGGAGCCGCCACCACGATCGCTAGGCGGCGCTTATTCAACACTTGGCGAACGTCGTCAGGGACTCGTCGACGACTGGGTGTCGCGATTCGCCAAGGTCACCGGCCAGAGCGTAGAACCTCCCTTGTTCTACGACGATATTCTCAGCCTCTCGACAAAGACGACGTTCGATGCGGTCACGCATGCCCTGATGACGACGCCGCTGACCGACGCGTCGGGCCAGAAGTTCGGTGATGGTCTGACGCTCATCGAACGGGTTGACAGCGTCAAAGGCGAAGTTTCCGGAGCCTCGGGCGATCGCCAGTTTCGGATGTACGTGCGATTGACGGCGAACGCGCGCGAGATGCTGGACCGCTCGCGGGAGTTCAAGCGCGGTATCGACAACTCCATTTACCACAAGGGCTATCCGGTGAACTACCGCGAACAGCGAGGCACGCCATCGATTCAGGTCTCAATTGCGCTCGACGGCCGTCAGGCAGATATCGACGTCGACTATCGATCGTCGATGTTTCCCGTCAGTTTGCTCAACGGACACTTGAGTTCCGCGAACTCGGACGTTCGCGCCGGCAACAACGCCGATCGGCACGCCGCGCAGTGGCTAGGTTACCAGCAGTGGTGGCGAAGCTTCTTCGGTGTCCGCCTCGATCGGACCCCTGACGCCGCCCCGATTCCGACGTCCAACCTTACGCTCCCGAAGATCCCACGCGCCGGCAAAAAGGACATCAAAGTGATGGCCCCTGACTTCCTGCGCGCGTGGCTCGTTGAAGGCGACGTGGTGGCGGCGATGGGCTATGTGTCCCAACGGGCCTACGCCTGTCTGGCGCAGGACACGCCCGACCCGTCGGCCTTCGATCGCGGCCTGGCGCCGTTTCAGATCATGGTCAATCTCAAGGCTGCTCACGACGCGATCGGCAAGCACGCGTCGCTCGAGGGTCTGACGCTCGGTGTACCCCTGACAATCCCTGGCCTTCGAGCGGTGTCCCACCCGCAGCAGGACCAGTTCGCTCTCTACAGCGTGTCCGACGATGTAGCCGCCAGGTTCGACTGCGCAACCCGTCTTATGCCGGGCGCCACGAAAGGCTCGCGCGCGTACGGCCAGCATTTTGGCGTGACCTTCCGGATCGTCGGACAGGCGAAGAACGCCTCAATCGCGTTGCTGTGGGCCAAAGACGATGGGTATTGGAAGATTGTGTCCTGGCAGACGGAGCCGGAGCCCGATAAGACGCCGGCGGCGCCGACGCCGCCCGAACCCAAGCTCGCGCGGATCAAGGCCGACCTCACTCTCGTTCAGGCGGCGAAAGACTTCATGGAAAGCTGGTTGGTTCGCAAGAACTACGATGCGGCGTTTCGCTATCTTTCGACGAGAAGCTACGCGTGCTACGACCTCGTGCGAGGTCCAGACGCACCGGCGTCAGCCTCCCCCGATGATGCCGGCCGGAAGATCCGAGCGGGTCTCGAACGGATCGGCCAAGAGGTTGGCACGTCGCGCAACCTGGAGGCGATCGTCGAGGCTGTCGAGCCGCTCCTCCCATCGATTCAGGTCATGGATCAACCGTACTCCCGCATGTTCAGTCTGACGAACTTCCCCGCTGCACTTGGCGACGCCCTCGAATGTGACGCCCGCGCCCGTGGCGCGGTTCCTCCCGATCCCGTGCCCCTCGATTACGGCAGCGCCTTCGGCATGACGTTGCGTTTTCGTACGCAGGGTGGCGATGCGCCTGTCCTGCGTCTCCTCTGGCGGAAGGAAGGCGGCGCCTGGCGGATCAGCGCCTATGACATTGTGGTGCCGTAGCACCTCAACCCCGAATATGCCCGCACTCAACATCGAGCACGTCGCCTGCAACGTCACAGACCCCGCTGCGATGGCTGCCTGGTACGTCGACAACCTCGGCATGCGCATCATCCGCAAATCGCCGACGCCACCGTACATTCACTTTCTCGCCGATGCGAATGGGCACGCGGTAATCGAGATCTACAGCAATGCGGCGGATCCCGTGCCCGACTATTCGAAGATGCACCCGCTGCGGTTTCATGTCGCCTTCGCGACGAGCGATCCGGATGGTTCGCGGGCAGCGCTCGTCGCCGCGGGCGCGACGGCGGTTGACGATCAGACGCTGCCGGACGGCTCGCGTCTCATCATGCTGCGCGATCCCTGGGGCCTGCCACTGCAGCTCTGCAAACGCACGACTCCGCTTCTTGTCGCCGGCTGATTAGCAAAGCTCTCGATCTCCGCGGATAATCACCCTTCAAACGATCGAGGAGGTCACGTGGCTACGTCACCTGTACCGTTCATCACGCCTGACGCGCTCCTGCATCACTGGCAGGGTCATCGCCGGCTCACACGCCGCGTCATCGAAGCATTTCCCGAGGACAAGCTCTTCACGTTTTCGATCGGCGGCATGCGGACGTTCGGCGCGCTGGCGCTCGAAATGCTGTCGATGGCCGTGCCGATGGTGCAGGGCGCGATTTCGGATGAGTGGAAGAGCGATATGAGCCGTGACGCGCGGCCCAAGCAGGAAATCCTCAAAGCGTGGGACGAGAGCACCCGGCAGCTCGACATGCTCTTCCCGCAGATTCCGGCCGAGCGATTTCAAGAGAAGCTCACGGCCTTTGGGCAGTATCCCGGCATCCTTCACACCCTCATCCTGTATGTCATCGACAACGAGATTCACCATCGCGGCCAGGGTTACGTCTACCTGCGCGCGCTCGGGATCGAGCCACCGCCGTTTTACGAACGCGCCTAGCGCAAGGAACCACCAATGAACCGAAGACGGGGGCAGATGTTAGCGAGTCTCGCGGCGTGGCTCCTCTTTTCCGCTCACCGTAGCGGTAGTCCGTGGGAGGCCTGACGATGCGCGCGCCGTGTTGACGGGCGCGCTGCGAGTGGGCGTCGACGTTCTCTACACGCACCATCACTGAATGGCCTGTGGCGCCGCCCTCTCCCGCTTTTCGCGTCGTCAGCACTACCGTGCCGTCGCCGACGTTCAGCTGCGCCCGATGGTCGCCAATCCTCAGCCGCAGCGTAAAACCCAACGCGCCGCAGAACCAGTCGATCGCCCCGCCGATGTCGGCGACGCGAGCTCTGGGATCACGGTGGCTGACGGCATCGATCGGCTTCGACTGCACCGGATGGTCTCCCCCGGACAGTCTATGCGACGCTCCGTCGGCTGATCGCGGCGTCAGTCGCGTCGAAGGGCGACCAGCGGATCCAGGCGGGTCGCTCGCCGCGCCGGAATCAGACACGCGGCGAGCGCGACGATAGTGAGGAGGAGGGAGATGCCGGCGAGCGTCGTTGGATCGTTGGGTGCGACCTGAAAGAGCAACGGCCGCAACGCGCGACTCGCGAACCACGCGCCCGCGAGACCGATCGACAGGCCGATGATGAGTTGCGCGATGCCGCGCCGAAGGATGAGCCACGACACCTGGCTGCCTGCGGCCCCGAGCGCCATGCGAACGCCGATTTCCTGGGTGCGCTGCGTCACCGAATAGGCCATTACGGCATAGAGGCCGACGGCAGCGAGAATCAGGGCGATCAGAGCAAAGACACCAAAGAGCGTGCCGAACACGCGGTACGGCCACTGCTGCTGGTTCAACATCTGGGCAACCGTTCTCACCGTGTAGACCGGCTGATCCTGATCGATGGCCTGGACTTCGCGCCTGATGCTGTTGACCATCACCGCAGGATCGACCCGACTCCGAACCAGCAGGACGGCATAGCCGGCAGGCTCCTGTCGCAGCGGCACGTAGACGACCGACGGCGACTGGACATTGCGCGGGGCACCGTGCTGGAGCGCTGGACTGATGCCGACGATCGTCCGCCAGACGGCGGGCGGCGTTCCGGGCTTGGGCTCGCGGTCCGGAAAGCGGATACGCCGACCGATCGGATCCTCGCCAGGGAAGAACTCTGAAGCGAAACGCGCATTGACGATTGCGGTCTCGGAACCAGGCAGCCCATCGTTGACACCAAATGCGCGGCCTCGGATGAGCGGCGCGCCGACGGTGTCGAAAAACGTCGGGCTGATCGTGACGCTCGTGACGACTCGCCGTTCGGTGCCGGCGGCGATTGGGCGGCCATCGATCTCCACGTCTCGCTGACCGCCGCCCTCGGGCGGCACGCTGGTTGTGATCGCGGTCGATTCGGCGCCGGGAACGACTTCGAGGCGTGGCGCCAGCCGCTCAAAAAACTGCTGCCTGGAGTCTGCGTTTGGATACTTCGTGGACGGCAACTGCAGGCGCATCGTCAGCAGATAGTCGCTGCGGATCCCGAGGTCCTGCGAGTACACCTTCATGAAACTCCGGACCATCAGGCCGGCGCCGACGAGCAGCACGATCGTCAGCGCGATCTCGATGACGACCATCGTTCCGCTGAGCCACTGGGCCCGCCGGCTGCCACTCGTGCCACGTCCACCTTCCTTCAGCACTTCGTTGACGCTCGTTTTCGACACCTGAAGCGCCGGCGCGAGCCCGAAGACGATGCCGGTCACGACACAGATGGCGGCGAGAAATCCGAAGACGGTCCAATCCATCGTGAACTGGATCCAATAGGGCTTGCCGACATCCACCGAGACGGCCCTGTCGAAGAGGCGAGCGCCGACGTACGCCAGCATCAGGCCGAATACGCCGCCAAGGCAGCCGAGCAGGATGCTTTCGACGAGCAGTTGGCGAATGACGCGCCACCGCGAGGCGCCGAGCGCGATCCGCAAGGCGATCTCGCGCGAACGATTTGCGGCGCGCGAGAGCAGAAGATTGGCGACGTTGGCACATGCGATCAGCAGCACGAAGCCCACCGCGCCCATCATCGAGAGGAAGACTTGGCGGATATCGCCGCCGTTGAAGCGTTCGTTGAACGTCTGGATGATCGCCTGCGGGAATTGCTTGTTGCTGTCGGGGTACTGGGTCGCCATCCGGCCGGCGATTGCGTCCATCTCGGCCTGCGCTTCCGAACGGCTGACGCCGCCGCGAACGCGGCCGAAGATCGCGAGTGCGCGGTTGTCGCGTCGTTCCTGCGCCTCGGTGGGAACAAACGCCATCCACATCGTCGAATCCATCGGGAACATCATGCCGTCGGGCATGACGCCGACGATGATCGCCGGATCGCCGTTGACGCGAACTGGGTGCCCGAGGACGCTCGGATCGCCACCGTAGCGGTTCTTCCAGATGGTGTAGCCAATGATGGCGACGCGTTCGGCGCCGCGCTGTTCATCGGCTTCCGCGAAGTCGCGCCCGAGCAGCGGCTGCTGCCCAAGAACGCGGAACGCATTGGCTGTCAGATAGACGCCACGGGCCTGTTCGGGCATGCCGCGATCGTCGGCCAGGTTCATGCTGGTGTTCGTGAAGCCGGCGAGGCCGGCGAAGGTTTTTGATTGCGCGCGCCAATCCCGCAGCTCGGAGATTGACAGCGATGCCGCGCGCCCGTCCTGTCGTTTCGGGCCGAGCATGTAAAGCTGCCCCGAATCCTTGAAGGGCAGGCCGCGGATGAGCACCGCGTTGACCAGCGTGAACACGGTCGCGTTCACGCCAATGCCCAGCGCCAGCGCGGCGACGGCGACGGCCGTGAACCACCGCTCCTTCGCAATGAGGCGGACCGCGAAACGCAGGTCGTGCAGCAGGCTCATACGTCACTAGATACGCAGAAGCCAGCGTCAGGTTAACGACCTGCGATGGCGGCGCTCGTCACAGAACCCGGCGGCGCGCTGTTTGTTTCACGCAGGCGTTCGGCACTCGTCTCCGGGGACGAGGCGTTCGTCCCTTCGCGGTGGCAGTCGCCACTCGACCGTGGATCGGGGAGCCGCACCAGAGTGAAGATGGGAACATGCGCCCATACCTTGTGGCTTTGTGTGTCGCGTCGATTCTGGGATCCAGTGCTCGTGGGCAGGAAATGCGGTTCTTCTACCCGCTTCCACCCGCGTCTATAGTGGAGGTCTTGAAGGATCAGCCCTATGGCAGCCTTCAAATGGACGTCTACCGTCCTGCGAGCGGCGAGCGAAAGATGCTGCCGGCCCTCATGTTCTTCAACATCGCGTCGGGAGCCAGCCGCAGCAACCCGTTCTATAGCAGCTGGGCCCAGATAGCTGCGGCCCAGGGAGTCGTCGCGATTCTGCCCGACCTGCGAGACGAGAGCTTCGAGAAAGACTTCGACGCGGCTATTGCGCACCTGACGACGAATGCCGCCAGCCTCGGCGTCGACCGCGATCGGATTGCCGTCTACGCCGGGTCTGGAAACGTGTGGCGAGCGTTGCCGCTGCTGCAGAACCCGGCGCGAACGGCAATCAAGACTGCGGTGATGTACTACGGCGCCGCGACCGTCCCCGCGTTCCGTCGCGACCTGCCGGTTCTTCTGGTGCGGGCCGGCCTCGATCGGCCGGGTGTCAATACCGCGCTGACCGATCTCGTCACGCAGGCAACGAAGGAGAACGCACCGGTCACGCTTCTGAACTACTCCGGCGGTCACCACGCTTTCGAGATTGTGGACGACGAAGATGCGATGCGTGACGTCGTTGACAGCACGATCGCCTACGTGAAGCGCACGACGTTGCCCACTTACCAAGCGTCGCTGCACCGTGGCCTCGCGGAGGCGACGGCGGCAGCGTACGTCGCCACCGGCGACTTTGCGCGTGCGGCGGCGTCGTACGCCGAGCTCGTCAAGAACAAACCTGACGATGCGAGGCTGGGCCTTTCGTATGGCGAAGCGCTGCTCGGCTCGTCACAATTCGGGGCCGCGTGCGCGCAACTTGGCAAGCTGAAAGGCAAAGGCCTGGGCCCACGCGATCTCGGCCTGCCGGCTGCGCGTGCGTGCATGCGGAGCGGCGACGCCGATACCGCACTCGCGTGGC
Organism: uncultured Acidobacteriota bacterium; assembly: GCA_963797715.1. Classification (GTDB taxonomy): domain Bacteria; phylum Acidobacteriota; class Vicinamibacteria; order Vicinamibacterales; family 2-12-FULL-66-21; genus DATBJJ01. Next base: position 168,284 of record CAWCQS010000024.1, on the reverse strand, counting down.
TGAAGTCGATCCCGCAGCGTTTCTTGCCGCAGGACGTCGAGAGGGATCCGATCTTCGCGCCCCTGCAGACGCGACAGGAGTTCAAGGCGCTGTTCGTCAAGAACGGGGGTTGACGCTTTTCGACTACGCAAGCCGAGCGACTTTTACTGTCTCAAAACCACAATCGCGGAGTGCGCGGAGAACGCGCAGAGACAGAATCCAAATCGACGTCAGACAGTCGCTACCCGCGCGTTCGCGCGGCGCGACTGTTCACAGCAGACGATTGAGGATGCTCTTCCTCTGCGCGTCCTCGGCAACTCGGCGACCTCCGCGATTGTGGTTTTGACAGTAAACGGCGCCGTGCCTGAGCCTATCGTCCCGGCATTGCGGCTGGTTCTTCCGCGATGTCGTCGGGGCCTGTGCCCGCTTCACCGGCGCCGCGGGGTACGAACAGCACGGCGACGAAAGCGAGCGCGGTGTAGGCAGTCATCATCAGGAAGAGCGGCCGATAGCTGCCGGACCAATCGAAGATGCTGCCGTTGACGGGGTCGCCGATTCCGCCACCGAGGGCCATCGACAGCAGGAACAACGCGGCGAGGACGCCGCGCCTGTGCCGCGGCACGGGCTCCACGAACAGCGGATAGGCGTTGACCATCGGCAGCGTCCAACTGGCCGACGCCAGCGCCAGGAGGGGAGTGGCCATGGCCATGCTCGTGACGCGATCGAGCGCGAGGAGCGAGCCGGCCATCAGCACGAAGCCGAGCATCATCGTGTTGCGGCGGCCGATACGCACGCCAATCACGCCGGCTGGCAGCGCGCCAATCACACCGCCCATCGCCCAGGCGATGAAGCCGGCTGTCACGTCTTCGGGACGAACACCGAACCGCTCGGTTCCGTGCAGCGAGTACCACGTGGTGAACGACTGAAATGTCATCTGCATCAACAGCGACGCCACAAACGTGGCGCGCATGCCCGGCGACGTTCCGTGCAGGATCGACGTCACCGCGTCGAGAACCGATGTGAACGACGCGTCAGCCGCGTGCGCAGTCGAGCCCTTTGGTTCGCGAATCCCGGTGGCAATGAGGGCGGCAATGCCCAGAATCGTTCCCGAGGCGATGAGAAACGCTGTCTGTCGTCCCAACATCCTGCCAAGTATCAGGAAGACGATCGCGCCGAGACACATCTGAAACATCACGGAGCTCGATGCCAGCGATCGGTACCGCGAGGGCAGGAGGTCGGCGATCAGTGCCTGAATCGGCGAACGCTGGATATTGATCCCGGTGTAGAGGACGACGATCGAAACAATCAGCCCGGTCAGTCCGCCGACGAGCGAGGAGGCAAAGAGCGTCATGCCGGCTGCCGCCAGAACGAATCCGGCCAGCACGATTGGCAAGCGTCCTCGACCGGTTGCACTCGCACGATCGGACAACGCACCAGCCCACGGCACGAGTAGGAGCAAGAGCACGTTGTCGATGGCCATGACGATGCCGATCGCCGTGCGATGATCGCCAAGCGCGTCACGCACGAGCGGCGGCACGAAGGCGCTGACGAGCGGTCCGGTGACGCCAGCGAAGAGTCCGCCCAGGCCGATGAGGGCGCAGGTGAGATAGGGCGCTGCTGGCGTCGCAGCTGGTGCCGTGACCGTCCGCACTTGTCCGCCGTCTACCGCGTCTTGAACCACTCGCGGAACTCCTGTTTGCCAGAGCAGTGACCTAGTGAGGACGCGCGCATCGAGTCGGATGTGGCTACGGGTGGAGACCGCCAGGACGTTTTGCCGGCGCGCCTGGTGTGGTCTGTCCCGCCGGAGACGGTTTGATGGTGTATCGATAAGCCTCGATCAGCCAGCCGTCCGCGCGTTTGAGGACGAGCGTCGCCAGCCCTTCCATTATCGGCTGCGGTTTGCCGGTCGCGTCGAGCACGCCTCTCAGCTCCCACTTGCCGTCGGCGACAGCGATGTCGGTCGAAATGCATCGCACAGCGTTCAGCTGCAGCGGATGACGCGTGTTTCTATATTCCCGTCGTTGAAAGAGCAGCGTTCGATTGATCGTGATCATTTGCGAACCGCGTTCGACGGTTCCATCGGGATGGACCATGTCGCCACCCCGCGACCATAGTCCACCGAGCCTGATGGGATCTGCATTGGCCCACGCGTTTGCATACGCAGCCCCGATCCCGATGATCGTGCGCTCGTCGCCCTCGGAGCACTGCTCGGGGGATCTCGCTGGCGAGCTTGTGCCGGATGCGTGCTCGACGCGTGCGGCTTCGGTCGGGGAGGCCAGTGCTCTCGAACGAGCCGGCAGGGGTGCCGTTCGCAGCGCAGCGATGTCGTCGAGGATGCCGTTGACGATCGTATCGACGAAGAATCGTCCCTTGTCTCGCGTCGCGCGCGTGGGATCGCCCCAGATCCCGCTCGGGGAATAAGTGCCGGTCGCGCCACGTTGACGTGTCAACCGCGCCCCGTCGATCGAAGGGTTGAAATCCCTCACCACCTTCCTCATGTCGACGCTCGACGGATCGATGTACAGCATCATCGACGTCTCGACTTCGTCGGCGTGGCTGCCGCCTTGCTGTTCAATCATGCCCTTCATCGCCACGTCGAACCGCGACAAGTTGGTGTAACGCATCAGGACGCCGTCGGCGGTGAGTGCTTCCGCGGCTGGCTCGAGCGCGCGCACGGTCGAAATGCCGGTGTTGACGATGTAGAAGCGACGCGGCCCGTACCCGGCCAGGGTGCGCATTACCTCTGCCGTCATATCGCGGGCGGTTGCCAGGGTCAGCGAGGTCGAGCCGGGATACTCGAGGAAAGCAGGATAGAAGTGGTAGGGCAGACCCGGCGCCACCACGACGGGCGTAGAATCCGCGACGCGGCCGGTCAGATAATCGGCGAGGGTGAGATCGTTGCGCAGCTTCAGATGCGGTCCGTGTTCCTTGCTGGCAGCGCCCAAGGGAATCATGACGACCGTTTCCGGCGTCAAGATGGCCTCGGCTTCGGGCCAGGTGAGCGTTTCGAGCCGCGGGCTCTTCGCGACGGCCGGCGGCGCATTTTGCCGGGCGACTGCGGTCAGTGCCAGAAGGACGGCAAAAGCGACTGCGCGCATAGGCATAAAATATGGGGTCAGGCCGTGAATCGTGAACGGCGACGAATGCCTAAGGTTTTTTGCCGATTCCGTTCACGATTCACGGCCTGACCCCAACGAACCGCGAATATCCGCATTATGTCGGACTGGGACGCTGAGCGATATCACCGCGTGTCGAACCCGCAACTCGAGTGGGGACGGCGCGTGCTCCGTCGGCTCGCGCCGCAGCCAGGCGAGCGCGTGCTCGACATCGGCTGCGGGACCGGCCGGCTGACGGCGGAGCTGGTCGGGGCGCTCGGTGCCGGGACGGTCGTCGCCGTCGATCGGTCCGACGCGATGCTGCGTGAGGCGGCGGCCAAAGCGCTCGAGCCGCATGGACCACATCGATTGCACGAGAGTGACGGACGGGTCCGCGCCTGCTTCGTCCGCGCTGATGGCGCGGCGCTCCCGTTCGTCGACGCGTTCGACGCTGTGTTGAGCACTGCCACCTTTCACTGGATCCTCGATCACGATCAGCTGTTTGTCGAGTATCTACCGGGCGCTCGCGCCGGGCGGCCGCCTCGTCGCGCAGTGCGGCGGCGGCGCCAACCTTGGCCGATTGCTCGCGCGCGCCGACCGTTGACGGCGTCCCCGACGTTGTCGCCGATGTTCGACGGCTGGCACGGTCCGTGGGAGTTCGCCGACGTCGCCGACCACCATCGCGCGGCTGGAGCGCGCGGGGTTCACCGCCATCGACGTGACGCTCGAGCCAGCGCCGTTTCGTTTCCTGACCGCGCCAGCTTCCGTGAGTTCGTGTCCTGTGTCTGCCTGCGCGATCATCTCGAGCCGGCTGCCAGATACGCTGCGCCCGGATTTCCTCGACGCGACTCGCCGATCAGGCGGAAGCCGACGATCCGCCCTTTACGCTCGACTACTGGCGCCTGAACTCGCTGCGACCAAGCCGGCGGCCTCCGAGCAAGCAGCGTGAGCGAGCGTCCGGTTCCATACTCGGAAAATGCGGCGCGCCACGCCAGCGACGGCGCACGGGAGGCACTGCGCTCCACGCGCATCTCGCGTCTGCGCCTGACGACGTTCCTCGCCGCGTCGGCCGTTCTTGTCTGGACGCTGTCTCGCGGCGCGACGCCGATACCGTTGGCGACAGCGGCAGCGCTCTTCGCCGTCTTCGGCGGGCTCGTCGTCTGGCACGCGCGCGTCGAGGCGCGCGTCGCGTGGCATCGACGCGCTGCAGGCTCGTGAACCTGCGCGCGAGTTCGCGCCGGGCGCGCGACTGGGACGCGCTGCCCGACGCCGATGTCGCCTGCGTGGTCTCGACCTGACCGATCACCCGTACGCGCTCGATCTCGATCTGTTCGGCCGCGCGTCGCTCTTTCAGTGGCTCGGGCCGGCGGCGACGTCCGGCGGGCGCGCGACGCTGCAGACTGGCTGCTCGACCCGCGCCACGCGCCGAGAGTCGTCGAGCGGCAGGCCGCCGTCGCGGAGCTCGCGCCGCTGGACGACTGGCGGCGACGCTGCGAAGCGCACGGCGTCCTGGCGCGGGCGCGCGGCAGCCGAGATCGACACGTTCCTGGCCTGGGCCGAAGGTGCCGCGACGCGTTCGGCACGCGCACGCCGGCCTTCTGCGCGCCGTCGTGCTCGCACTCACGGCACGATCTGGATCCTGTCGCGCTGCACCTGACCGGAGTCGATCGACGCTGCCCTCTGGCCGATTCCGCTGGTCGTCGGGCATCGTGCTGTCGTTTGCGACCGCGAGCGACTGCAGACGCGTTCGATCGCGCCGGCGGCGGGCAGCACGCGCTCGGCCGATACGCGGCGCTCTTCGAGCACGCCGTCACGGCGCCTCGCGGTTCGACGCCGCGTCTGGCGAGCTCGCTCGACCGGCTGTCGGCCGAGGGCCACCCGGCGCCCGTGTGCATGCGCCAGCTGAATCGCATTCTCGGCTTCGCCGAGCTGCGCCGCGGCGCCGCGATCCTGCACTTTCCCGTTCAGGCGCTCACGCTGTGGGACTTCCACGTGCTCTTTGCGCTCGAGCGCTGGCGCCGCGCGAGCGGGCCGCGCGTGCGCGGCTGGCTCGAGGCCCTCGGCGAGCTCGATGCGCTGACGCTGCTCGCCACGGCCCGGCGCGACAACCCGAGCTGGGCGCGCCCCAGTGATCGATGCGAGCGACGTCGATCGCCGCCGACGCGCTCGGCCATCCGCTGATTCCCGACGATCGCCGCGTCGCCAACGACGTCGACGGTCGGCCCTCCCGGCACGCTGCTCCTCGTCACCGGCTCGAACATGTCCGGCAAGAGCACGCTGCTTCGCGTCGATCGGCCTCAACATCGTGCTCGCGCAGGCGGGCGCGCCGCGTCTGCGCGCGCCCGCATGTCGCTGCCGAGTCCGATCTGCAGACCAGCATCCGCGTTCAGGACTCGCTCGAGCGCGGCCTGTCGTACTTCATGGCGGCGCTGGCGCGGCTCAAGGGCGTCGTCGACGCCGCCGAGCACGAGCGCCAGGGGCGCGCGCTGCGTGTACCTGCTCGACGAGATCCTGCAGGGCACCAACAGCGCCGAGCGCAGCCTCGCGGTCCGCGCGGTCACCCGGCACCTGCTCGACGCCGGCGCCATCGGCGCGATGACCACTCACGATCTCGCGGCTGGCGGAAGAGGAGCCGCTGAAGAGCGCCGGCACAGTTCGTGCACTTCACGGAGACGCTCGACGCGGACGGCACGATGCGCTTCGACTACCGTGCTCAAGCCGGGCCTCGCGACGTCGCGCAACGCCCTGCGCCTGATGCAGATGATCGGAATCGACCTCTGAACAAACCGCGATGTAGCATGGTGTCCGATTCGCTCCATGCCGCGCCAGCGATCCTCGCCACGGTTCTTCTCGTCTGGACAGCTCCCCGACCGGGCCGGCCGCGCAGAGACAGGCGCGATACGACCTGGTGATCACCGGCGGCCAGGTCGTCGATGGCACCGGCGCGACCGCGCGCGCGCCGACGTCGCTGTCAAGGACGGCCGCATCGCCGCTGTCGGTGCGATCGCGAAGAGCGACGCACGCGAGGTCATCGATGCTACCGGGCTCGATCGTCGCGCCAGGCTTCATCGACGTGCACACCCACGCCGACGATCTTGCCGAGCAGCCGCGCGCCGAGAACTTCGTCCGCATGGGCGTCACGACCATCGTCGCCGGCAACTGCGGATCCTCGGCACTCGATGTCGGCAAGGCGTTGAGCGGATGTCGATCGAGCCGGCACGTCGGTGAATTTCGCGACGCTCATCGGTCACAACACGGTGCGCCGGGAGGTGATGGGCACGGCCAACCGCGACCCGACCATGGCCGAGCTCGACCGGATGAAGTCGCTCGTCTGGCGGGCGATGGCCGATGGCGCGGTGGGGTTCTCGACCGGACTGCAGTACGTCCCTGGCACGTACGCAAAGAGCGCAGAGATCATCGAGCTCGCGCGCGTCGCCGGAAACGAAGGTGGCGTCTATGCGTCGCACATGCGCAACGAGGGCACGGCGCTCGAGGAGGCAGTTACCGAGACCATCCGCGTCGGCGAGATGAGCGGATGCCGCGTGCAGATCTCTCACCTCAAGGTCGATAGTCCCGAGCCGCTGGGGCGCGAGCGCCAAGGCGCTGGCGCTCATCGACGACGCCCGCACGCCGCGGCATCGATTGTCGAAGCCGATCAGTACGCGTACTCCGCCGCGAGCTCGACGCTCGGCATTCGGTTCCCGTCATGGGCGCTCGAAGGCGGCCAGCAGCAGATCACGGAACGCCTCAACGACGCCGACACGCTGGGCGAAGATCAAAGGCGAGATGCGGACGCTTCTCGCCGAGCGCGGCCTCTCCGACCTCTCATTTGCTGTCGTCGCGTCCTATCGTGCCGATCCGTCGCTGAACGGGTTGTCGATGAAGCAGGTGGCGGCAAAGCTGCAGGGCACGGACTCGGCCGATGCCCAGTTCGAGGCCGCCCGCACGATGATGCTGGCCGGCGGAGCGTCGATGGTCTATCACTTCATGTCGGACGAGGACATCGAGCGGATCATGCGGCATCCGCAGGTTGGCGTGGCATCGGACAGCTCCGTGCTGACGATGGGCGAGGGCGTGCCGCATCCGCGCGGTTATGGCAACAACGCGCGCGTGCTCGGAGAATACGTCCGGATGCGGAAGGTCATCACGCTCGAGGAAGCGGTAAGAAAGATGACCTCGCTTCCGGCAGATCAGTTTCGTTTCGCCGATCGCGGCCGCATCGCGCCGGGAGCATTCGCTGACATCGTCGTGTTCGACCGCGAGACGGTCGGCGACGTGGCGACATTCGACAAGCCACACGCCTACGCGCGCGGCATCCCGTTCGTGCTCGTGAACGGCATCGTGGTGGTGAGAAACGGCGAACACACGGGTGCGAGACCCGGAGTGGCGGTGACGCCAGGACGACCGAAGAGATAAGGCCCACGGGCGAGCTGCTCGCGGCTCGCGGTTGCAGGCTCGACGCTGGCAGCTGGAAGCCGGCAGCTGGGAGCTTTCTAATCATCCACGACGGCGAAGTAGATCGCAACCGGCGCCAGCAGAAGGGAGACGCCGATGATGATGGCGGGGATCATCCACACCTGCACCAGCGTTGTCGCCGGCGCTGCAACGACCGCTGGTGTCGGCGTAAGAGCGGCCCTGGCCCCGGCGATCCAGTCAACCAACACCACGCCAAGCCACGGCGACAACACGACGACGGCGGCGATGATGAGCGCGACCGCCGAGATCGACGCGACGATCTGCGCAATCGTGATCGGCCGCGAGGCTTCGCGGGCGGCTTCCTGACGCGCGCGCATCTGCGCCCGCCACCACATCACGGCGGACGACGGGATGCGCATCTCGGTCACGTTGTCGTCGCGCCCCTCGAGGATCGCTCCGGCGACGTCGACGATGTCGGCGCAGATCGCGCACGCGGCGACGTGCGTCCGAAGACGGTCATCGGCACGATCCGGCCAGCGCCCGCTCGTCAGCGCATCGAGCACGTCGTCTTCGTGGCAACATTCGACGCGTTTCACGACCGGTCTCCCTGCATGCGGGTCGGTTCCTGACGCAGCAGCCCCGCGAGCTTGCGGCGCGCCCGAAAGAGCAGCAGCTTGACGCTCGCCGGTCTTGACTCCCAGCGTATCAGCGATTTCGGTGTGCGCGTGTCCCTGTGCGTAGGCCAGCCATAGAAGAGCGCGTTCGCGCGGGCGGAGCCGTCCCATCGCCCGCTGCAAATCGGTCCGGCGCACGCCGGCGTCGGCCGGATCGACGCCGGACGCCGCGAGCGTGCTGTGATCCGGGTCCGGCAGCGGCACTGTGTATCCGTGGCGGGCGCGCCGCTGGCCATCCCTGACGAGATTGGTGGCGATGCGGAACAGGTAGGCGCGGCGATGCTGCTCGCTTTCCCAATGTACGCGCGTCCGCAGGAAGCGATAGAAGCTTTCCTGCAGCAGATCGTCGGCGACCTGCGGGTCGGCCGTCAGCCGCGAGACGTAAGTCCAGAGGGGGCGCGCGGTTCGATCGTAGAACGCACGGAAGGCCTCCTCGTCCATCTCGAAGGGCACGTCGATCTCCGCGGCCTCGAGTCGTTCGACCTCGGAAAATGTCAAATCGCGCATGTGCGTGCTACTGACTGCTCTCGACGCGCTCGCGCGGCGCCGGCGGTGCCTCGAAGAGTCCCAGACGCCGCGACAGGAGGAATGACGCGGCGGCAGACACCACGAACCCGGCGCCGATCGCCAGCGCGAGCACGCCGATGGCAAAGAGCGGTTGGGAGACTTCGTCGACGACACGGCCGCTGACGAAGAGCAGGCCAAGACCCGCGAGCCGCCAGGACGACGCCGGCCTGGACGGACCAGAGGATTCGTGCCACGGCGCGCCCATCGGCCGGGCTGGCGAGTCGAGCGACAGCGGCGCCGATTCGAGGAAGCTCTTGCCGGCCGGCGTTTGCATGTAGGCCAGCAGATCCTCGTTTGCCGTGAACCGATCGAGCAGCTTGTTGTGCACTTCGGTGTGGACCTTGGAGACGCGATTCCACCGCCTGTATTCGACGATGGTTTTGATGATCCAGATCAATCCGCTGGCGATGGTGAGGAAGATGCCGGCAACCGCGACGAACTGGATGAGGTCGCGCCAGATGCGGACGGCCTGCGTATCTCGCGACTCCGGCTGATAGAAATCGATATAGCCGATCCGCTCGAAGAAGAACCCGGGGGACATGCGGACTTCAGGATGCTGCTTGAGAAACGCTGCAAGTGCTGGATACGTAGCGAGATACGAGTCGTTTGTCGAGGAGCGATGGATCGGTGCGGAGCACCCGGCCGACGGCCGGTGGCAGCTTCTTGAGGATCTCTTCGAGATTCTCGCGTGTCTCCTTGGCGTCCTGCTCCGGGACGAGTGGGACGGCCGTCTGCGGCGTCTGGGCGGCTTCTGGCCGCTCGACGGCTGGGCGCTGCCGCGCCACGGCCTCAACCGGGCGCGCCTGGCTGGCCAGCGAGGCCGATGGCAGTCCGAGCGCGATGACCGCTAGAAGGAAACGTGTAAGAAAACGGTCGCAAAACATTAGTAGCAGGCTCCTTACCCTACTACTACGCTCGAGTGGGTCTCAGGTTAACGGGTCCGGCTACCTAGCGACGCCGGACGCCACAACGGGCTCAATCGAACAGCGGCTTCAGCTCGTTGCCGATGCGACGCAGTCCCTCGCGCAAGAACTCTTCGCGGCCGCCGAGCCAGACCCGGAGATAGCCCTCGAGCCCCACGTGAGACCCCGGCACGATGAGCGTGCTCTGGTTGACGCGCACGCGCTCGGCAAGAGGGATGCTGGGAATGTCGGCATCGTAGCGCACGAGAGCGATCGCTCCAGCCTGTGGCTCCTGCCAGGTGAGACGTCCGCCGAACCCGGCGATCCATTCACGCGCGATGGGCAGGTTGTGCCGGAGGATGGCGCGAGTGCGCGCATAACAGCGCTCGCGATTGGCAGAATCGACGGCGATGCGGGCAATTCGGTCCGACATCTTGTTGGGCCCGATCGTCAGGTAGTCGTGCTGCGACCAGCACTCCGAGACGAGCGCACGAGGGCCGACCATCCACCCGATCCTCACGCCCGGGATCCCATAAGCCTTCGACAGGCCGCTCGTCACGATGACGCGATCGCTCATACCCCAGAAGCTGCGCGTGCGTTCGCGATCGATCTCGGCGCCGAGGTAAACCTCGTCCGCGAGGATCCACGTGCCGGTCGTCTCGCAGCGGCTGACGATTCGCGCCATTGCATCCGCCGAGAGGACGGAACCTGTTGGGTTGTTCGGGTTCGATAAATAGAGGAGCCGCGTGCGTGGCGTGACCGCGCGATCGAACTCGTCCCAATCCGGCGCCCAACCAGTGTCTTGGCGTAGCTGAAACGTGCGAACCGTGGCGCCGAGGCTTCTTGCGACGCCCGGCATCTGCATGTAGTTCGGCACTTCCATCGCAACTTCGTCGCCGGGCTTCAGCTGGCTGAGCGCGATGAGGTAGTTCGCCTCGGACGTGCCGTTGGTCACCTCGATCTGTTCGACGTCGGTGCCCGGGTATATCGTCGCAAGGCGCTCGCGCAACTCGAGCGTGCCGTTTGACTGGCTGTAGCCGAGCGGCTGATCCATGAACGCGTCGAGGTCGAAACCCATCTCGACGAGCTCGCGCAGCGTGAGTGGGCGCACACCGCTCTCGCTCATGTCGTAGTCGACGAGGTTTTCCCACGTCGACTGCATCCGCTCCATCTCGAACGGTTCGATGCTCATTGCCTTACTGCGCGGCCTGCGACCACTCGGCCAGCTTCTCGATGCCCATGTTGCCGCCGCTGACGATCGCGACGATCGGTCCGTCAACTGCCAGCGCGGCGTCGAGCGCTCCGCCGAGCAACGCCGCCGTTGTCGCGGCGCCGCTTGGTTCGGCGACGAGGTGCGCGTTGCGGAAGATCCACAACACGGCGGCGATAATGTCCTTGTCTTCAACCGTGATCACGCGATCGACGAAATGGCGCACGTGAGCGAACGTCAGATCGCCCGGCCGAACAGGCATCAGTCCGTCGGCAATGGTTTCGGTCTTTGGCAGCGTTACTGGATGACCCGCGTCGACCGACGCCTTCATCTTGGCTGCACCCGCAGGCTCGACGCCGATCACCTTCACCTCCGGCCGGGACTGCTTGACGGCGGCTGCGACGCCCGCCGCCAATCCACCGCCTCCGATCGGCACCAGCACGGCGGCGACGTTCGGGCACTGTTCGATAATCTCGAGTCCCGCGGTCGCCTGGCCTGCAATGATCCATTCGTGGTCGAACGGCGGCACCATCGTGAGGCCGCGGCTTGCCGCTTCGGTCTCGGCACGTGCGCGCCGGTCGGCGGACGTCGTGCCGGCAAAGATCACTTCGGCGCCCAGCGCCCGCGCGCCCTCCACCTTTACCTTTGGCGCCGTCGTCGGCATGACGACGACGGCAGGCGCCCCAAGCGTGCGGGCGGCGAGCGCCATGGCTTGGCCGTGGTTGCCGGACGAGTAGGTGATGACGCCGGCGGCACGCTGGACCGGATCGAGCTGCGCCACCATGTTGTAGGCGCCGCGAATTTTGAACGCGCCTGCCGGTTGCAGGCTCTCGCACTTGAGGAAGAACGGCCGTCCGGCGGGTCCCGAAACGTCGACGATGGGTGTCACGCGCGCGACTGCAGCGATTCGCTCGGCTGCAGCGCGGATGTCGTCGAGCGTAACGAACGTGGGCGTGGCCTGCACGTGAGTCATAGAGGTCGCATTTCTGAACGGTTTCTGCCGGCGTTGATTGCGGTTCAGTGGCCGCTCGATCCGTGCCTACAATGCCAGTGAGCGCATGAGATTCGTTCTGACGTTTGCGCTGGCCTGTGTCATCTCCGCGATCGCGACAGCGCAGCTTCCGTCTGTCCGCCAGGACCCATTCGTGGCGATGGCGGTTTCGTACCCCGCCGGGCTCGTACGCGATCGCGAGCGGACGGCGGCCGACTTCGACGCCATTCGTGCCGACGGATTCAATGCCGTTCGCCTGGTGGTGTCGTGGGCTGACGTCGAACCAGTCGCGCGGTCAGTATCGCTTCGAGGTCGTTGACGGTGCCCTGGAGCTTGCCGGCCGATCGGGCCTGCGGGTCATTGTACGGCTGGACACGGCATTCCCTCCAGCCTGGGTGTTCGATCGCTACCCTGACGGCCGTTATGTTCCCGCCGATGGAGCGGCGCGCGCAGCCACGCGCGCCTGTTTCGACCATCCCGCTGTCCGCGCCGATGTCGAAGCCTTTGTCGCTGCGGTGACGGCAAAAGCCGCGGGCCACGCTGCCTTGCATGCCGTGGACGTTGGAAGCGATTTGGACTCGGGCTTCTGCTTGTGTCCCCACACAGCCCGTCGCTTCCGCGAGTGGACCAAGGCGACGTTTGGCGAGGCATCTCGATCGCCGGCGCAGCGGACCGACGATCAGACGGCGTTTGTCGCGATCACGCGCCGAGATCATCTGGCGTCGCTTGCCGCTGCGGCCGGCGCTCGCGACAACCGGCCGTTGATGAGCTCGTCGACGACGCCGTCGCTGCTGCGCCCGAGCGAGGCGCCCCTTGGCCAGGACGATTGGCTGATGGCGCGTGTTGTCGATCGCTATGGCGTGGTTGTTCCGCTGTCGCATCGAAGCGTCAGCGGCGTCTTGCCGTCGCAATTGTCGCTCGCGTTCGACGGCGTCCGTGGCGCAGCGGGGGCAAGCGGATGGTTCGCTAGCCTCGACGATGACACCTCGGCTGCAGATCTTCGCCTCTGGACATGGGCAGCGGTGTCGCGCGGCGCACGTAGCGTGATGTATGGCGATTGGCGAACGGGCGAAGCGAGCACCGGCGCCGTGCTCTCCGGCTCCGATGTGCGTGTTGCCGAGCGTGCTCAGACCGCGGCAGCATTGTCGCGGGTGATCGGCAGGAATCCGGCACTCTTCGCGCCGCTGAGGCCGGGCAAGGCAAAGGTCGCGCTCATTTACGATCCGCGAGCTGACGCCGCGCGGATCGACTGGGCGCGCGTTTATCAGGCGTTCTTCGAGCGCAACATCCAGGTCGATGTCGTACACCTCGATGAGCTTGCTTCCGGTGCCATCAGCGGTTATGTCCTGGTCGCGTCGCGGCCGAGCGCGGAGCTTCCGCCGGTCGCCGCGGCGGCGCTGAAGGCGTACGCCGACAGTGGAGGAAAGCTGCTAACCGTGTCTACGCGCGGGCCGGCACTCGACGAGATCGTGCGCGCGGCGGAGGCCTCGGGCGTCACGCCCGTTGTCAGGATAGGTGGCGCGGGCGGTGTCGTCGAGACGCGCTTCCTGGAGTCGTCAGACGTGCTGATGCTGATCGGTTTGAATTACAGCGACACACGTCAGCGCGTGACGATGACGTTTCCGCCCGATACACAGGAAGCGATCTGGCAGAACATGGAAACGGGCGCCGCCGTGAACTTCATCGCTGGCCCCGAGGGGCCGACATACACCTATACCTTCGGCGCCAAGGACGCCCTGGTGCTGATGATCCGCAAAAACATCCGCTGATGGACGCTTCAGAGTTGTGGGCGGCTTCAGCCGGCCCTCTGCGCCCGCCTAAAGCGGACACTACAACACTTGGAGCTATCGCAAGGCGCGGCTGTGGGCGAGGTCGTGATCGCCAGGCGGGGTGAAGCCGGCGAGGCGGACCGCCAGCGCAATCTGCGCCCAGTGACGGATCTCGTGAATAAGGATATGGAACAGCATCTTTCGCGGCGACAGCGCCAGCGTCTGCTCCTGCATCGACGGTCTGCCTCGCCGCATCGTCGTCCTCGTCTTCGACGACGCGCGCGAACTGCTCGAGCTCACGACGCACCGACGCGCCGTAGTCGAAGAGCGGCGGCGCGTTGTTGCCAGTCAGCCCTGTCGACTTCGACATCCGATCGCCGGTGAGCTGCTGCAGATGTCGCCGCTCGACGAGAAAGATGTGATCGATCAGCTTGCCGACGGTCGGCAGCCGGCCGCCGGGCTGTAACGCGACCTCCATGGCTTCGGGATGCGACTGCAGCCACCGCCGCCACTTCTCGCGCTCGTCGTTGGTGTATCGCAGTAGCTCGTCGTAGGACAGCTCGAGGGCCATGGATATTCTCAACGCGAAAGACAGAGCGGCACGGCTCATGTAGTCTATCAAGTGGGATGTTCTCCGAGCGGGTGCCGCGCAGCCTCGAACCCAACCGCATTACGCAGGCGCTGCGCCGCGCGCGCGCGGCCGGGCCGCCGGCTGCTCGATATCACGACCACGAACCCGACGACGGCCGGGTTCGACTATCCCGCCGTCGCTTTTGAGCTACCTCGCCGGGTCAGACGGTCTGGTCTATCGGCCAGAGCCGTTCGGTTTGGATGACGCGCGCAAAGCCGTCGCCTGCGACTATTCGCGGCGTGGCCTCGACGCCAAAACCGATCGCATCGTCCTCACCGCGAGCACGAGCGAAGCCTATTCGTTGCTCTTCAAACTTCTCTGCGAGCCTTCTGGCAGCTCCGTGATGGTTCCGGTGCCGAGCTATCCGCTGTTCGATCACCTGACGGCGCTCGATGGCGTGCAGCCCATCCCGTATCGGCTCGACTACGACGCCCGCTGGACGATCTCGATCGACGAGCTCGAGCGATCGTGGCAGCCATCGGTCCGGGCGGTTCTTGCCGTCAGTCCGAACAACCCCACTGGCTCCGTGCTTTCGCTAGACGAGATGCATGCGGTTTCGACCTTCTGCGCCGAGCGTCAGGCAGCGCTCATCCTCGACGAGGTGTTTGCCGATTATCCGTTGACGCGCGCCGCCACCTTTCCACAAACTGCGACACGGGCGCTCACATTTCGGCTCGGCGGTTTGTCAAAGTCTGCGGGCCTGCCGCAAGTCAAACTGGGATGGATGCTCGTCGACGGGCCCGACCAGCTCGCCGCAGAAGCCCTCGAGCGGCTCGAGGTGATTTGCGACGCATACTTGTCGGTCAGCACGCCGGTTCAGGTCGCGGCGCGTGAACTGATCGCCGCCGGGGCAGGTGTCAGCAACAACTCCTCGACCGCGTGAGAACGAACTACGTTGCGCTGCAGTCGTTCGGGGCGCAATACTCGGCCGTTGACGTGCTGCCCGCTGACGCCGGATGGTCGGCCGTCCTGCGAGTCCCATCGATTCGAAGCGAAGAGAACCTCGTCGTCGACCTCATCGAGCGCGACAGCGTGCTCGTGCACCCGGGGTTCTTCTTCGACTTTCCCCACGAATCGTTCCTGGTCTTGAGCCTTCTGCCTCAGCCCGAAACGTTCAACGAGGGCGTGCAGCGCGTGCTGGAGCGGGCCGATGGGTAGCGCCGGCGGCCGTCGGTTCAACGCGGGCCGGCACGCGGGTGTGCTCGTGCCCCTGTTCTCGATTCCGTCCAGGCGGAGCTGGGGCATCGGCGAGCTTCCGGATCTCGTACCCTTGTCGCGGTGGCTCGAGTCCGCCGGCTTCGACTTCGTCCAGTTCCTGCCGCTGAACGAAATGCAGGAGGGGCAGAGTTCGCCGTATTCGGCGCTGAGCGCGATGGCGATCGATCCGATATTCATCGCCGTTGAAGACGTGCACGAGTGGGTTGTGGCTGGTGACGATGCGCTCAGTTCCGAAGAGCGGGCCGCCCTGGAAGAAGTGCGAAGCGCGGCGCGCGTCGACTACGGCGTCGTTCGGGCGCTGAAGAATCGGGCCCTTCGTCGCGCGTTCGACTGGTTTGCCGACCACCTGTGGGGCACCGGCGATCGCCGCGACCGCGGCCTTCGCGAGTTCGAGGAGCGCGAGCGCTGGTGGCTCGACGACTACAGCCTGTTCCGCGCGCTGCACGACGAGAGCGGTGGCCGCCACTGGCGCGAGTGGGAGCCTGGACTCAGAGATCGCGATCCGATCAGCGCTCGACGAAGCACGTCGCCGTCTGGAGTGGCCGGTTCGTTACTACGCGTACCTCCAGTGGATTGCCGACGAGCAGTGGCATCGAGCGCGGATGGAAGCCTCCCCTGTCGGCGTATTCGGCGATTTTCCGTTCATGGTCAGCGGCCACAGTGCTGACGTGTGGGCACGACAACATGATTTCGATCTCGACTGCTCCGTGGGCACGCCACCGGATGCCTTTTCGGCGACGGGGCAGGACTGGGGACTGCCGGCCTATCGCTGGGACGTGGTTGCCGCCGGCGGCTACGGGTGGCTGCGCGCGCGCACGCGGCGGTCGTCGGATCTCTACGACGGCTTTCGCATCGATCACCTGATTGGTTTCTACCGCACGTTCGTTCGTAGAGTGGATGGGTCGAACGGCTTCGTTCCGCTCGACGAGCCGGCGCAGCGCCATCAAGGCGAACAGTTGCTATCCGTGTTCGGCGAAGGCGGCGCCAGCTTGATCGGCGAGGACCTCGGAACGGTGCCGGACTTTTTGCGCGTGTCGCTCGCCGAGCGCGGCATTCCCGGCATGAAGGTCATGCGGTGGGAGCGCAACTGGCATGCCGATGGCCATCCGTTCCATGACGTCACGGGCTATCGCGACGCGTCTGTGGCGACGAGCGGCACGCACGACACCGAGACCATGGCCGAGTGGTGGGACAGCGCGCCTGTGCACGAGCGGCAGGCGGTGCTATCACTGCCCGTCATGTGCGACGCCGGGCTGTCGCCCGAGGCGCCGTTCTCGGATCGCACACGCGACGCGCTTCTGGATGTCCTCTTCGCGTCGGGCTCGCGGCTGCTCATCCTGCCGATCCAGGACGTCTTCGGGTGGCGGGACCGCATCAACACGCCCGCGCTCGTCAACGATCAGAACTGGACGTGGCGACTGGCGGGACCAGTGGAAGGCCTGATGACCGACAGTGGCGCCGCGGAGCGTGCGAGGTTCCTCCACAGCTTGTCCCAGAAATACGGCCGTTCCTAGTCTTGTCCGAGGGCTTCGCCCCTCGGACTCCCCTACACGCTCTCTCGCGCGCTCGCGACTGGACCATTGGTTGTGGGAACCGTCTCCAGCCTCGGCGGCCGACCGCCATTTGATAAGATTTGGCGTCATGCCGCAGTCCCAGACCTCCAGTTCTCTGTCCTCGACCACCCAGAGCGCGCGCGAGCGGCTCGACGCGCACGTCCGCGAGATCGTGCGGTGGCACTTCGATCCCGCGACCGGCTGTCCGTTCTGGTTGGAACGCGCCAAGCAGTTCGATTTCAACCCACGTACCGACGTCAACGGGTTTGCCGACCTCGCGAAGTTCGGATTCTTCGAAGACGAGTGGCTGCGTGGCGGCCCGGTCGGACGCTGGGTGCCCAAGGGCTACGCAGGCAAGCCGATCTTCGTGTTCGAGACTGGCGGCAGCACCGGCGTGCCGAAGTCGCGCATCAATCACGAGGACTTCCGCATCGACTACTCGAACTTCAGCGACACGCTGCCCGAGGACAAGTTCCCGCTCGGTTCGAACTGGCTCATGGTCGGGCCGTCGGGACCGCGCCGGCTGCGGCTGGCGATCGAGCACCTGGCGCAGCATCGTGGCGGCATCTGCTTCATGGTCGACCTCGATCCGCGCTGGGTCATCAAGCTGATCAAGAAGGGTTGGACCGAGCACCTGCAGGCCTACAAGGACCACGTCATCGATCAGGCGGTGACGATTCTCGGCGCCGGCCACGACATCAAGTGCCTCTTCACCACGCCGAAGCTGCTCGAGGCGCTTGCGCTCCGGCTCGAGGAGATGGGCACGAGCATCCATAAGGCCGGGATCACGGGAATTTTCTCCGGCGGTACGGAGTTCACGCCTCAATGGAACCGCTTCGCGCATGAGGAACTGCTCGACGGCGCGTACATGACACCCACATACGGCAACACCCTGATGGGGCTTGCCGCGAGCAGCCCCTCTGGTCCGCACAACAACTACAAGATTACGTACTACGCGCCGCAGCCGCGCGCGGTCACGGAGGTCGTGGATCTCGATGACCCGACCAGGCCCGTCGAGTACGGGCAAACGGGACGCGTGAAGTTGACGACGCTGACGCGAGAGTTCTTCATGCCGGGGTTTCTCGAGCGCGACGAAGGCGAGCGCGAAGCGCCGTGCGAGCAATATCCCTGGGACGGCGTCAGCGGCGTGCGCCCGTACCGCGAGCTGGCGGCAACCACGACGATCGGCGTCTACTGATGATCCACCTTCCCGTTCTCCGGTGGGGTCAGCCGTACACGAGCATGGAAGTGGACGACGTCGTCCACTTTTCGACCGGTGAGCCGATTGCCAAAGTCAGCCGCGCCAATGGCGGGCTGATCGGGCGCGACATGCGCAAGGCGCAGCGCGCGCGCGACGTGCTGCGCGAGATCCCGATCGACGATCTCATCGCGCGCGTCGGCGCGGCCGGCGAGCTCTACATGAACGGCACGCTGCCGATGGGCGACGGCACGCAGAGCCCCGACGAGTTCGCGCGGGCGCAGTCGGCCAGCACAGGCCTTCCCGAGCGCATGTGCCGGGCGAACATGAAGAAGAACGGGTTCGTGCTCGCCGAGATGCGGCGAATCCTGACGTCGCTCACCCGCGGCCTCTCGTTCGATGTGCTGTCGTCGGGATACGGTGAAGAGCGCGGTGTTCCGATCAGCTTCCAGGCGCAGAGCCCTGTGCTCGGCCTCGTGCTGCCCTCGAACTCGCCCGGCGTGCATACGTTGTGGCTGCCGATCATCCCGATGCAGATCGGCCTCGTCCTCAAGCCCGGTCCCCAGGAACCGTGGACGCCGTACCGGATGGCGGAGGCGTTCTTTCAGGCGGGTATTCCGCGCGAGGCGATTTCCGTCTACCCCGGGGGCGGCGACGTCGGGGCAGCGGTCCTCGATCACTGTGAGCGCGCGCTGATCTTCGGCGGCACGGCGACGGTGGATCGCTATCGCAGCAGTGCCAAGGTCCAGGCACACGGCCCGGGGTTCTCCAAGATCCTCCTCGGCGACGACGAGGTCGACAACTGGGAGAAGTATCTCGACATGATGGTCGAGAGCGTGTACGCGAACAGCGGACGCGGGTGCATCAACTGCTCCGGCATCTGGGCGAGCCGGCATACGGGCGAAATCGCCGATGCGATAGGAAAGCGTCTGGCCGCCGTTCGGCCGCTCAAGCCGGACGATCCCGAGGCCAGCCTCGCCGCGTTCACGATCCCCGGCGCCGCAGACGCGATTTCCGCCGCGATCGACACCAGCCTCCAGGCGCCCGGCGTCACCGATGTGACGGCGAAGTACCGGGACGGTTCGCGCGTGGTGAAGGACGGTCTCGCCGATTACCTGCTGCCGACGGTCGTTCACAGCTCGTCGCCAGACGCGGCGGTCGCCAAGCAGGAGTACATGTTCCCGTTCGTCACCGTCGTCGAATGTCCCGAAGCGAAGATGGTCGAGGCGATTGGGCCGACGCTCGTGTGCACCGCCATCACGAACACGCCCGAGATGCGGCGAAAGCTCATCGACGCCGTGCACATCGACCGTCTCAATCTCGGTCCGGTGCCGACGATTCAGCTCAACTGGCTGCAGCCGCACGAAGGCAACATCGTCGAGTTCCTGTTCCGCGCGAGGGCGTTTCAGACGGCAGAGGTTAGTCGTTAGTCATCAGTCGTGAGTCACGAGTCTTCAGTCGGAAGTCTTCAGTCTGGAGTCGTCAGTCGTTCAGCTGAACCCGGAGTGCCACTACTGCACTCCCGACCCGACGACTCGTGACTCATCACCGATGGCTCGTCACTGATCATTCCTGACTGACGACTTCCGACTGACGACTCGTGACTGAAGACTGACGACTCACGACTAACACCTTGAGAATCCTCTCGTTCACCGGCGGCGCGGGCCCGATGTATTGCGGCAGCTGCCTGCGCGACAACGCGCTCGCGTCGGCGCTGATCGCGCGCGGGCACGACGTCGTATTGACGCCCGTCTACACGCCGACCCGCACCGACGAGCGCAACGTCAGCCAGCACCACGTCGTGTTCGGCGGCATCAGCGTGTTTCTCGAACAGTACTCCTCGTTCTTCAGGCACACACCGCGACTGCTCGATCGGTTGTGGGATGCGGAATGGGTGATCAAGCTGGCGTCGAAGCGCCAGATCAAAGTCGACCCGCAGAGCCTTGGCGAGATGACGGTGTCGATGCTGCGCGGCGCTCAGGGTTTCCAACGGAAGGAAATCGCCAAACTGATCGACTGGTTGAAGACCGAACAGCGGTTCGACGTGATCAACCTGCCGTACACGCTGCTGCTCGGTCTCGCCGAACCGCTCAAGCAGGCCCTCGGCGCGCCAATTTGCTGCACGCTGCAGGGCGAGGACTTGTTCCTCGACAACCTCGGCGAGCCGTGGAAGCAGCAGTCGATGACGTTGATTCGCGCCGCCAGCGCGCACGTCGACGCGTTCCTGCCCGTCAGCCAGTACTACTTCGACTACATGCCTGGTTACCTGGGCGTCGGGGCGGAGAAGATGCGGTTGGTCCCGCTCGGGATCAACCTCGATGGTTACTCGCTGCGGCCGCCTCGCGGATCCGGGCCGTTCACGATCGGCTATTTCGCCCGCATCGCTCCCGAGAAAGGGCTGCACGTGCTCGCCGACGCGTATCGCCGACTGCGCACGCGCGCCGGCCTCGGTCCGTCGCGCCTGGTCGCCGCCGGTTACCTCGCACCCGAGCACCGGGGGTACCTCGACGGCATCACGCGCGACCTGACGACGTGGGGGCTTGGCGACCAGTTCGAGTATCGCGGCGAGGTCGATCGTCATCAGAAGATCGACTTCCTGCGTAGCCTCGATGTTCTGTCCGTGCCGGCGCCGTACGAGGAACCCAAGGGCATCTTCTTGTTCGAGGCCATGGCCTGCGGCGTGCCAGTCGTCCAACCGCGCCGCGGGGCTTTTCCAGAGGTGATCGAGACCACCGGTGGCGGCCTGATCGTCGAGGCGGACAACCCCGAGGCGCTGGCGGACGGATTCCAGGCGCTCTGGCAGGATCCGTCACGCGCCGCAGCGCTTGGCGCCGCCGGTGCTGAGGGTGTGCGACAGCACTACAGCGTGGACCGGATGGCCGAGTCGGCGGAGGGGGTCTACCGAGAGCTGACGACCAACTCGCGGCGGCCATCCGACGAACGAGGGACGCGTGCTCAGCGCTAGCCACATCTCGAAGTCCTATCCGACGCCAGGCGGCGCGTTGACGATCCTGAACGACGTCTCGCTGATGCTCGGGCGCGGCGAGGCGGTGGCGATCATGGGGCCATCGGGAAGCGGGAAGAGCACGCTCCTCTATATCCTCGGTGCGTCTCGACGCACCTTCCGGTGGCACGGTTACGATTGATGGGCAGAATCCGTACACGCTCAAAGAACGGGAACAGGCGGCGTTTCGCAACCGCGCCATCGGGTTCGTCTTTCAGGATCACTCGCTCCTGCCGCAATGCACCGTGCTGGAAAACGTGCTGACGCCGACGCTCGTCGCGCCGCCATCCGGCGAAGGTGCGCGTACCGATCGGGCGCGCGCCCGCGAGCTGCTCGTCCACGTTGGACTCGGTGATCGCCTGGACCACCGTCCCGGGGAACTCTCTGGCGGGGAGAAGCAGCGGGCGGCGCTCGCGCGCGCGTTGATACGCGATCCGCTGCTCGTGCTGTGCGACGAGCCGACCGGCAACCTCGATCGCGCGTCCGCCGAAACGGTGGCGTCGCTGCTCGTCGACCTGCACACGACACACAAGACCACGATGGTCGTCGTGACGCACAGCGTTGCGCTTGCGGACCGCTTTCCCGTTCGCTACGAGATGAACGCCGGCACGCTGTTGCGTCAACCGTGACTCTGTCCAAGCTCACTATCGCCGGCGCCATCTATTACTGGCGGACCAATGTCGCCGTTGTCCTCGGCGTGGCGGCCGCCGTCGCGGTCCTCGCCGGCGCGCTCGTCGTCGGCGATTCGGTACGCGGCAGCCTGCGCGATATCGCGCTCGGCCGGCTCGGGCATACCGATCAAGTCCTGTCGTCGATGGGATTCTTTCGTGAAGCGCTGGCCGATGATGCGCGCAACGCGCTCGGGGCGTCCACCGCGACACCGCTCATCGTTGCCGATGCGTTCGTGACGCTCGAGTCGAACGGACAGCGCGCGTCCAACGTGACGGTCTACGGCGTGGACGAGCGCTTCTGGAACTTTCACGGCCTGCCAGTGGTGGACGGCGCCTTCGTCTCACCGGCGCTGGCTGCCGAGGTCACCGCCAAGGAGGGCGACGTCCTTCTCACGCGTCTGCAGAAACCATCGGAAGTACCCATCGAGTCACTGTTCGGCCGCAAGGAGGATATCGGCCGGACTGTGCGCCTGATGCTCGCCGGTGTGCTGCCTCGTGACCGCCTCGGCGAGTTCTCGATCAAGCCGCAGCAGGCCGACGTCCGCGCCGTTTTCGCACCGCTGCGGCGGTTGCAACGCGACCTCGCGGTGCCGGGGCAGGTCAACACGATCTTGCTTTCAGGAACCAGCCGGTCCGATCAGGCGCTCAGGTCGGCGCTGCGACTCGAAGACATGGGCGTGAGGATCACGCCGCTCGACGCCCCGCCGGCAGTGGCGATCGAAACCGCCAACGGCATCGTCAGCGAAGCGCTCGAGTCGGCTGCGCGTGCGACGGTGGGCAAGTTGAACCGGCAGCCTGTGCCCGTCTTTACCTACCTCGCAAACACGATTCGAAAAGGCGATCGCCAGATCCCGTACTCGCTCATCACCGCCACCGACCTCGACGTGCTGCGCTCATCAGTGGCGAGCGAATCGAAGGCAGCTACGAAGGCGACGCCGATAGCTGCAGACGCCATCGTTCTCAACGAATGGGCGGCGAAGGAGCTCGCGGCGGCTGCTGGCGATCGTATCGAGGTCGACTATTACCTCTGGGATCACACGAGCGGCCTGGCCACCAAAAGCGCGTCGTTCACATTGTCCGAGGTCGTTCCCATCGCCGGCATCGCAGCCGATCGTCGCCTTGCGCCTGACTATCCCGGCATCACGGGTTCGAAAAGCCTTGCCGATTGGGATCCACCGTTTCCGATTGACCTGTCACGGGTCCGGCCCGTGGACGAGCGCTATTGGGAACAGTACAAGGCAACGCCAAAAGCTTTCATTCCGTACGAGCGCGGCCGTGACTTGTGGCAATCGCGGTATGGCGCGTTGACCTCGATGCGAGTCGCCGCCGGCAGCGCGATCGATCGAGACGCGCTCGCGGGGCAGATACGCGACAACTTGCGCGCCACTCTGTCGCCCAACGCAATGGGCGTGGCACTGTTCCACGCTCGGGCGGCGGCGCTCGAGGCGGCGCAGGGCGCCACCGACTTCGGCCAGTACTTCACCTATTTCAGCTTCTTCCTGATGGTGTCTGCGCTGATGCTATCGGTGCTCTTCTTCAAGCTGAGCATCGAGCAGCGCCTCCGGCAGATCGGCACACTTCGTGCCGCCGGCTACGCCATGCCAGTCATCCGCCGCATCCTCCTCGGCGAAGCATTGGTCCTGGCGTTGATCGGTGGTCTGGTAGGCGTCGCCGGCGCGATCCTCTATGGCCGCATCATCGTGCACGGGCTTGGCACCTGGTGGGTGGGCGCGGTGGGAACGACGAACCTCGAGCTCCACGTCCGGCCGCTCTCACTCGTGACAGGGGCACTAGGCGGCGTCATCGCCGCCGCCGTGTGTGTGCTCGTATCGCTTCGCGCCGTGGCCCGTCTCTCGCCCCGTGCGCTACTTACAGCGCAGTCCCTCGATGTGCCTCGGTCCGGTGATGAGCGCCGGACGCGTCGAAGCCGATGGCTCGCCGCCACCTTCGGGGTGCTGGGACTTGGCTTGCTTGGTCTCGGCTTTTCGATGCCGTCGGCGCAGGCGGGTGCGTTCTTCGGCGCTGGTGCAGCGTTGCTCGTCAGCTCGCTGCTCGCGCTGTCGGCGTGGCTGCGCGCCAGGGGAACGCGATCGATCGCCGGTCGCGGCACATGGGCGGTCGCACGGCTTGGATTCCGCATCACCGCCTTCCGGCCGTCACGAACGGTGCTCTCGGCTGCGCTCATTGCCTCGGCTGCCTTCATCATCGTCTCGGTGGATGCGTTCCGGCGTGAGGGTGGAGAACTGACGACTGACCCAAAGTCCGGGACTGGCGGCTACACGCTCTTTGCCGAGTCCGAACTACCACTGCTGCACAATCCGAACGACGCAAGCGGGCGCGAGGCGCTTGGAATCCAGGCGCCCGACTTTGCGCAGACACGCTTCACCCGATTCAGAGTGCGAGCAGGAGAGGACGCGAGCTGTCTGAATCTGTACCGGCCAACCAATCCGACGATCATCGCGCCAGAGCCGGGCTTCATCGAAGGCAATCGTTTCACCTTCGCATCATCGATGGCCGCTTCAGACGGCGAGCGAGCCAACCCGTGGCTGCTGCTGCGCCGTCAGTTTGACGATGGCGCCGTGCCAGTCGTGGCGGATGCGACGTCGATGCAGTACGTGCTGCATGTCGCGGTTGGCGATACGTTCTCGATCGATACCGGCGGGGAACGTCCGCTCGTCCTGCGTTTCGTCGGCGCGTTGCAGGACAGCGTGCTTCAGGGCGAGCTGGTCGTTGCCGAGGAGGCGTTCATCCGACTGTTTCCGCAACAGCAGGGCTTCCGTCTGTTCCTCATCGACGTTCCCACCGCGCAATCACTCGAGGAAGCCCGCGCCGACGCCGGCATGATTGAGAAGGAACTGCAGCCGCTCGGTGTCGATGCGACTGTCGCGGCCGAACGCCTGGCATCGTTCCATCGCGTCGAGAACACGTATCTCTCGACGTTCCAGGCGCTCGGCGGGCTGGGACTGCTGCTCGGGACGATCGGGCTCGCGACGGTCATGTTCCGCAACGTGCTCGAGCGACGGCGCGAGCTCGGCTTACTCCGCGCGGTTGGCTACGACCGCGCCCGCATGACTGTCATGATCGTGGCCGAAGCGGTGTTCCTGCTCGCGGTCGGAATGATCGCCGGCGTGGGATGTGCGGCCATCGCCATTGCGCCGGCCTGGCTGGGAAGAGGCGGAACCCTGCCGGGAGCCGGCCTGTTGTTGTTGCTCGCCGCGGTTGTCGTGGCCGGCGTCGTGTCGTCGGCGATTGCGACGCGGGCGGCGATCAGGGGAAGGATGCTCGACGCACTGCGGGCGGAGTAAGCAATCAACGACATTCGCTGTCACGATTTTTCAGCACGAAGGGCACGAAGCCACGAAGATCACGAAGCAAAGACTCTCAAAACCAAAGAACCGCAAATATCTTCGTGGTCTTCGTACCTTCGCGATCTTCGTGACAAGAAATCGTGACAGTGACAGGCGTACATAAACATGACGAAGTTCACTCAACGCTCACTCGCCATTTTGTCTGCCGCCATCCTTTCAGCGGCCTCTCTCCTTGCCCAGGACTGGCCGCAGTGGCGCGGACCGTCGCGGACGGGAGCGGCTGTCGGCGTCACGTTGCCGGCAACCTGGCCCGATCGGCCGAAGCAGGTTTGGAAAGTCCAGGTCGGCATCGGCCACTCCTCGCCCATCGTCGCAGGCGGTCGCGTGTTTCTCTTCTCGCGCACAGGCGAACAGGAGGCGGTGTCGGCTCGTGAGCTCGCGACGGGCAAGGAAGTCTGGCACGCGGCGTACGATGCTCCCTATCAGATGAACAGCGCCGCGACCGCGCACGGCAAGGGCCCCAAGTCGACGCCGGCCTTCGATCGCGGGCGCGTGTTTACGTTTGGTATTGGCGGCATCGTGTCGGCGTGGCAGGCGCAGGACGGCCGGCTGTTGTGGCGGAGAGACTTCAAGAAAGAGTTTCCGACGACCTCGCCCGACTTTGGCGTCGCGATGTCGCCGTTGGTCGCGGGCGATCTCGTGATCGTCCACGCCGGTGGCACCTCCAACGGAGCCCTGCTCGCGCTCGACGTCGCAAGCGGCGAGGCCAAGTGGTCGTGGAGGGGCGATGGTCCGGCGTACGCGTCACCCGTGATCGCCGGCTTCGGCGGAACGCCACAAATCGTCACGCAGTCACAGCGGCGCGTCGTCGGCATCTCGCTCGCCGACGGGCGGCTGCTGTGGGAGATCCCGTTTGCCACCCCTTACGAGCAGAACAGCATCACGCCGGTCATCGTCAACGATCTGCTCATCTACAGTGGTCTCGATAAACCGACGACGGCGGTGAAAGTCAGTGTCGCGGAAGGCAAGTGGCAAATCGCGCCGGTGTGGCAGAACGCGGATCTGCCGATGTACATGAGCACGGCCGTCGAGTCCGGCGGCTACCTCTATGGGCTGACGCATCGCAATCGCGGCCAGTTCTTCTGCGTCGAGGCCGCGACAGGAAAGACGATGTGGACCACTAAAGGTCGCGAGGGCGAGAATGCGGCGCTGGTGACGGCCGGTGAATTGGCCATGGCGATGACGACGGAAGGCGAGCTCGTGATCTTTCGCGCTAACCCGAAGGCGTTCGATCCAGTCAAACGCTACACGCTCGCGGAGTCGGCAGTCTGGGCGCATCCTGCACCGGTGTCGGGTGGCGTCGTTGTCAAGGATGTCGATACGCTCGCGTATTGGGCGTTCTGAGAAACGGGACCTCACATGTGGATCATGGTGGCAGGCCCCTACCGCTCCGGGTCGTCAGATCCCGCGATCTGGGCGCACAACCTGCGAACGCTGAACGCTGCCGCGCACACCGTCTTCCAGAAAGGCCACGTGCCAATCATCGGCGTGAATCTCGCATTGCCGATTATCGAAGCCGCCGGTGCGGAGTGGTACGGTCAAATCATGGCGCCACTGTCGCTGAGCCTGGCGGCCCGATGCGATGCGATTCTGAGGCTTCCGGGCGTGTCGCACGGCGCCGACGAGGAGGTCGAACGCTTTCTGGCCCGTGACCTTCCCGTGTTTCGCTCGCTTGATGAGGTTCCACGGGTCGACGTGGGCGAGGTCTGAACGCGCGAAACGAGTGTCGACGCCGCGTCGTAGATTCCGCTATTCGGGAAGAATTGGCGGCTTGCGCCGGTCTACCAACCGACACTCACAGGCTGGCCGTCTAACCAGGCACATATGAGACATCAGCGTTCCCTTCAGCGTCTGTCGTCCGCGTGTTGTGCCACGGTTCTGGCCGCGACGGCCGGCGCGGTGTGGCTTGGGGCCTTCCAGGGCCCGCCGCCCCCGCCCGCCGATCCGCGTCCGGCACAGGATCCGCCGCGCGATCCGAACGCGCCAGGCGCCCCTCTCGTCGTCGGCAAAGGGTCGATCACCGGCACGGTGATCGTCGCGGGGTCGGGCCAGCCAGCGCGCCGCGCGCGCGTGGGTCTGTCTGGCGGCGCTGACGTCGGCGGCAGCCGGAGCACGATCACAGACGACCGCGGCGCCTTCTCGTTCAGTGCCCTCCCGGAAGGCCGATTCAACCTCTCTGCTTCCAAGCCCGGGCACATCACCGCCACGTACGGTCAGAAGCAGCCCGGCAGGCCGGGCACGCCGATTCAGCTGGCCGACGGCCAGCGTCTGCAGGTGCAGCTCGAGATCACGCGCGGCGGCGTCATCACCGGCACCGTTCTCGACGAGCACGCTGAGGCGCTGCCAGGCACACCCGTGCGCGCGCTGCGCTACGTGATGCAGTCCGGCCAGCGCACGCTGCAATCGGCGGGTAGTGGCTCGACTGACGATCGCGGCGTTTATCGCATCTACGGTTTGCAGCCCGGCGAGTATCTCGTTTACGCCACGCCGCGAAACAGCAACAACCAGGGCGACGCCCGTATGGCCGCCGGGGCCCAACTGCAGGAACTGATGCGTCCGGAATTGGCGGCGCGGCTCGATGCTTCGCAAGCCCAGGCGCTGACGGAACGCCTTGCGCAGCTGCGCTCGGCTGTTGACGCGCCGAACGCGACTGGGGATGAAACCACGAGCGGCTACGCACCGGTCTACTACCCTGGAACGACGACACCTGCGAATGCGGCGACGGTGACGGTGAGTCCGGGAGAAGAAAAGGGCAGCATCGATTTTCAGTATCAGGTCGTACCCGATCGCCCGCGTCGAGGGCATCGTCACGACGCCAAACTCGCAGATCCCGCCGAACATCCAGGTGTCGCTCGTGAATACGGGGTTCGCGGCCCCCGGGCTCAGCCCAGGAAACGCGAGGGCCGACCAGCAGGGTGCATTCAGGATTTCGAACGTGCCGCCCGGCCAGTACACGCTGGTGGCGCGCGCGACGCTCGGCGGCCCTGGGCGCGAGAACTTTCCCGGCGGACGAGGGCCCGGTGTGATCGGCCCTGGTGGACGGGGAGACGCGATCGCGGGGCGCGGCCGGGGCATGCTCGCACCAGGCAGCGATCAAGTGCGGCTGTGGGCAACAGCCGATCTGACAGTGGACGGCCGCAACGTATCGAACGTCGTGCTCACGCTCCAACAGGGCATGTCAGTCAGCGGGCGA
Organism: uncultured Acidobacteriota bacterium; assembly: GCA_963797715.1. Lineage (GTDB taxonomy): Bacteria > Acidobacteriota > Vicinamibacteria > Vicinamibacterales > 2-12-FULL-66-21 > DATBJJ01. The sequence goes on along the minus strand of CAWCQS010000024.1, from coordinate 139,845 downwards.
TTGGTGTTCGACGGCACGACGCCACCGCCTCCTGACCTCACGCGGATGCGCGTGTCGCTCGCTCCGGTGGTGGTCCCAGGCACTCCGGGAGAGCTCGCGATGGCTGCCGCTGGGCGAGTTGAGGCTGACGGAAAGTTCACGATCGCGAGCGTGGTGCCGGGACGCTATCGTTTGAGTGCCGGCGGCGCCGGCAATGGCTGGTATCTCGGCTCGGCGATCGTCGACAACCAGGAGTCGCTGGATTTTCCGATCGAGGTCAAGCCCGGTCAGAACGTGTCGAGTGCGGTCGTCACGTTCGTCGACCGGCAATCCGAGCTCACCGGCACGATCGTCAACGAGAAGACGCAACCCGTCCCGGACTACACGCTGATCGTCTATCCGTCGGATCAGCGCTTCTGGACCCCGCAATCGCGGCGTATCCAGTCGACGCGTCCCGCAACCGACGGCCGCTATTCGTTCCGCAATCTACCCGCCGGCGACTATCGCCTCGTGCCCGTCTACGATCCTGAGCCGGGATCGTGGTTCGATCCTGCCTTCCTGCAGCAGCTCGAAAGCGCAGCCGTGCGTGTGTCGATCGCCGATGGCGAAAAGAAAGAGCAGCACCTGCGCGTCCCCGGTGGTGGTTGAGCTTCTCGCCATCCTCGTCGCACGACTCATCAGAGCGGCGCAATTCTGAGCTAGGATTGACGCCTTGGAGGGACAGTAGTGTCGAAGCGGTTTCTTGCCTTCCTCTGCGTCAGCTGCCTGGTGTTTGTTGCGACTCTGTCGGCGGCCGAGAACTGGCCCGCATGGCGCGGCCCGCTCGCCAACGGCATCAGCGGCGAAAAGGGCTTGCCGATCAAGTGGTCGACTCAGGAAAACATCGCCTGGAAGCTGGCGATGCCGAGCCGCAGCGGCGCAACGCCGATCGTCTGGAACGATCACATCTTCCTCAATGTCGCCACGGCGATGACGAGCGGCGACATCGAGCTCTGGGCAGTCGATCGCAAGAAGGGCGAGCCGCTCTGGAAGCGGCACCTCGGCAGCGGTAACAACCAACAGCGCAAGCAGAACATGTCGACGCCGTCGCCGGTCACCGACGGCACGACCGTGTGGGTGATGACCGGCACCGGCATCCTCAAGGCCTTCGACTTCAAGGGCACCGAGCTCTGGATGCGTGACATCCAGAAGGACTACGGCCGGTTCGGGCTCAACTGGGGTTACGCCTCGTCCCCGCTCCTGCATCAGGGATCGCTCTACATCCAGGTGCTGCACGGGATGAAGACCGACGATCCGTCGTACGTGATGCGAATCGACGGTAAGAGCGGCAAGACGATGTGGAAAGTGGACCGTCCGACGCACGCGATTTCCGAATCGCCCGATTCCTACACCACGCCGCTCCTCGTCAACGTCGGCACGACGAACGAGATCGTCGTCTCCGGTGGCGACATCGTCACGGCGCACGACCCGGCGACGGGCAAGGAAATCTGGCGGGCGAACGGTCTCAATCCTCAGAACGATCCGAATTACCGCATCATTGCCTCGCCCGTGCTCGCCGGCAGTCTCGTGATTGCGCCGACCCGCAACCGGCCGATGCTGGCGCTGCGTCCGGGCGGCAGCGGCGACGTGACGAACACGCACAAGGCGTGGAGCTTCGATCTCGGTCCGGACGTGCCAACGCCGATCAGCGACGGTAAGCTCCTTTACGTCGTTCGCGACAACGGCGTCGTGCACGCGCTCGACGTCAAGACGGGAGCGGTCGTGTGGGGTCCGGAGCGGCTCAAGACTGGCGCGTACAGCTCGTCGCCTGTCCTCGTCGACGGCAAGCTGTACGTCACGAGCGAGAACGAGGGGCTGACGTCGGTGTTCAACGCCGGCCCGAAATTCGAAGTTGTCGCGGAGAATCCGCTCGATGATTACTGTCTTGCGTCGCCGGCGGTGTCGAACGGTCAGATCTTCATCCGCACCGATAAGTTCCTCTGGGCCATCGGCAAAGGCAACAGCACGTCGAACTGAACTCGCACACATGCGCATCCGCATCGCCGCGCTCAGCGTGCTTGCCCTGCTTGGGCTGGCTGGCGATCTCTTCTGCGCAGAACGACGATCCGGGGAAGCAGGCGTTCGAAACTCGCTGCGCGCGCTGTCACGGCGCCGACGGCAACGGCGGCGAGATGGGCCCGCCCATCGCCACTCGTCTTCCCCCGCTCGACGATCAGCAACTGATCAAGACGATTCGCGAAGGCAATCCCACTAAGGGGATGCCGCCTACTGTCGGCATCTCCGAGTCCGAGATCGCCGACCTCGTCAAGTATCCTGCGCACGATCGAGCGGCGTAGCGAGCCGGCGCCGATCGTCCGCAGGGCGCTTCGCAGACGACCGACGGCCGTTCGTTCGAGGGCCAGATCCTCAACGAAGGTTTCGACGATGTGCAGGTGCGGACCGACGACAAGCGGGTCCATCTGCTCCGCCGCGCCGGCGACAAGTATCGGGCGGTGACGTCGGAAACCGAACTGGCCGACCTACAACGGCGAGACCGGCGGCAATCGCTACACGACGCTGACGCAGATCGACAAGAGCAACGTCGTCGCGGCTCGCGCCGCGCTGGATGTTCACCGTGCCCGACGCCGGGCGGACTGCAGGGCACGCCGGTCGTCGTCGACGGCATCATGTACGTCACCGCGCCGAACGAGTGCTTCGCGCTCGACGCCGGCAGCGGACGGCGGATCTGGCACTTCAAGCGTCCGCGCACCAAGGGCGTGAGCGGCGGCAACGCGAACCGCGGCGTGGCGGTGGCCGGCGATCGCGTCTTCATGGTCACCGACCACGCGCACATCATCGCGCTCAACCGGTTCACGGGCGAGCTGCTGTGGGACACGCGAGCTCGACGACTGGCGCAAGAACTACGCGGCCTCGTCCGCGCCGCTGCCCGCGGGCAATCTGGTCATCTCCGGCGTCGTCCGGCGGCGAGCACGGCGCCAACGGCTTCGTCGCCGCGCACGACCAGGAGACCGGCAAGGAAGTGTGGCGGTTCTGGACGGTGCCGAAGCCGGGCGAGCCCGGATCGGAAACGTGGCGCGGCAAGGACATCGATCATGGCGGCGCCCCGACCTGGTTCACCGGCAGCTACGATGCCGCGCTCGACCTCGTCTACTGGCCGATCGGCAATCCCGAGCCAGGAGTACAACGGCGACGATCGGCAGGGCGACAACCTCTACGCGAACTCGCATCCTCGCGCTCGAGCGCAAGACCGGCAAGCTGAAGTGGTACTACCAGTTCACGCCGCACGATCTGTGGGACTGGGACGCGACGCAGACGTCGGTGTTGGTCGATGCCGACGTGGCAGGGGCAGCCGCGCAAGCTGATGCTGCACGCCAGCCGCAACGGTTTCTTCTATGTGTTCGATCGCGCGAACGGCACGCTGCTGCTGGCGAAAGCCGTTCGTCAGGAACCTGACCTGGGCGAGCGGCATCGGCGCCGACGGCCGCCCGATCAAGCTGCCAGGTCAGGAGCCGACGCCCGGCGGGCACGAAAGTGTGCCCGTCGCAGGACGGCGCGACCAACTGGTTCTCGCCGTCCTACAACCCATCGACCGGGCTCTACTACGTGCAGACGTTCGAGAAGTGCAGCATCTACACCAAGACGCGATCAGGGCGAGTGGGAAAGCGGCAAGACCGTATCTCGGCGGCTCGCAGCAGACCGCTCCCGATCCGAAGCCGCAGCGCATGCTCAAGGCGATCGATATTCGCACCGGCGCGATCAACTGGGAGCTGCCGCAGCCAGGGCCCGGCGCAGTCGTGGGGCGGCACGCTGGCCACGGCGACGGGCCTCGTCATCTTCGGCGAAGAAGGCGGCGCGTTGATGGCGGCCGATGCGGTGACCGGCAAGCCGCTGTGGATCTTTCAGACCAACCAGTCGTGGAGGGCCTCACCGATGACCTACATGTTCGACGGCCGGCAGTACGTGGCGGTGGCGGCGGGCTCCACTATCATCGCGTTCGCGCTCCCCGACTGACATGAAGCCTTTCATCATCGCCCTCGTCATGCTGAGCCAGGCGACGGCACCCCAGTTCCCTCAGGCGGAGCTCTCGAGCTCCACCGTCCAAGCGCGACCCTCCACCTGCCCGACCAACAGGCGGGCTACTACCGCGGCACGCGCTTCGATTGGTCGGGCGCGATCGCGAGCTTGAAGTGGAACGGACACGAGTACTTCGGACAGTGGTTCGAACGCTACGACCCGAAGATCCACGACGCCATCATGGGACCGGTCGAGGAATTCCTCACGGTTCCCGACACTGGGCTTGGCTACGCCGAGGCAAAGCCGGGCGAGACGTTCGTGCGCATCGGCGTCGGCGCCGTGCGGAAGCCGGATGAGCCGGCATACCGGCGATTCGAGACCTACGACATCGTCGATCCCGGCAAGTGGTCGGTGAAGAAGCATGGGGCGAGCTCGATCGAGTTCGTGCACGAGCTCGGCGACACCGCAGGTTACGCCTACATCTACCGCAAGATCGTCAGTGTCGGCAAAGACACGCTGACGCTCGAACATCACCTGAAGAACACGGGTCGGAAGGCGATCTCGACGAGCGTCTACAACCACAACTTCTTCACGCTCGATCGTCAACCGACCGGTCCCGATATCGTCGTCACATTCCCATTTGACGTTCGCGCGCAGCGGCCGTTGAACGGCCTCGCCGAGGTCCGCGGCAAAGACATCGTATTTCTCAAGAACTTCGAGAAGGGCCAGACCGTCTTCACCGAGGTCGAGGGCTTTGGCGCGACGGCGAAGGATTACGACTTCCGGCTGGAGAACCGCAAGACCGGAGCCGGCGTGCATATCACCGGCGATCGGCCGCTGATGAAGGTGCTATTTCTGGTCAGCGCTGTTGACGGTCTGCCCGGAGCCGTACATCGACGTCAGCGTCGAGCCTGGCAAGGAGTCGACCTGGCGGATCAATTACCAGTTCTACCAGGTCGGCTGGCGCGCAAGGAGAAAAGAGATGAACCGTCGTGATGCGCTCACTACGATCTCGATGGCCGGCGGTGCGTCGTTGATTCCGTCGGCCGAAGCGCTGGCCGGCTCGTTGACGTCTGAAGCGTCGGCAACGTTCCAGCAAGCCGTCAGAGGCACTGCGCCAGTCAAGATTCGCGACATCAAAACGATCCTGACCGCGCCGAATCGTATCCGGCTCGTCGTGGTCAAGGTCGAGACCACGGAACCGGGCCTCGTCGGTTGGGGCTGCGCCACGTTTACGCAGCGCGCGCTCGTCGTGCAGACGGCCATCAACGATTACCTCAGACCGTTTCTCATCGGCAGAAACGTCGACGAGATCGAAGACATCTGGCAGTCGAGCTACATGAGCTCGTACTGGCGAAACGGTCCCGTGCTCTTCAACGCGATGAGCGGCGTCGACATTGCGCTCTGGGACATCAAGGGCAAGCGCGCCGGGATGCCGCTTTATCAGTTGCTCGGCGGCAAGGTTCGTCTCGGCGCCGATTGCTACTACCACGCGAGCGGAGCGAGCTTCACGGAAGTCGAGGAGAACGCGCGAGCCGGCATGGAGCGTGGTTTCCGGCACGTCCGGGTTCAAGTCAGCACGCCGGGATACGCGAGTTACGGCGCGCGCAGCACCGCGCCGCCGCCACCCGCCGGCGGAGACGAGGTCGTCGGGCCGACCAACCCGCGGGCGATCTGGGAGTCAGGTCCGTACTGCCGGATGTTGCCGAAGTTCTTCGAGCATCTGCGCAGCAAGCTGGGTGATGAGGTCGAGCTGCTGCACGATGTCCACGAACGGGTGACGCTCAACGAGGGCATCAACCTGTGCAAGTCGCTCGAGCCGTATCGCCTGTTCTTCCTCGAGGATCCATTTCCGCCTGAGGACAATGATCACTTCCGGCTGCTGCGGCAGCAGACGAGCATCCCGATTGCGATGGGCGAGCTCTTCAACACGCAGCACGAATATCTGCCGCTCATCAAGGAGCGGCTGATTGATTTCATCCGGATTCACATCTCGCAGATCGGCGGGTTGAGCCCGGCGCGCAAGGTCGCGGCGCTCAGCGAGTACTTCGGCGTCCGCACCGCGTGGCACGGTCCGGGCGACGCGTCACCACTCGCGCACGCGGCACAGCTGGCCCTCGAGCTCGCGAGCTACAACTTCGGCATCCACGAGGGCGGGTCGTTTCCGAAAGAGACGCAGGAAGTGTTCGTCGGCTGTCCCGAGCAGAAGAACGGTTACCTGCTGGCGCAAGAGAAGCCAGGCCTCGGGATCGAAGTCGACGAAAAGCTGGCGGCGAAGTTCCCGATCCCCGCCGGTCCGCCCAACTTCGACTATTCGTGGGGCACGACGCGGCGTAAGGATGGGACGGTGATCAGACCATAAGTATCTGAGCTGTCAGCTCTCAGCATTAGTGTACTTGCACTTGCCGAAAGTGACAGCTAACAGCTGAGAGCTATGCCTGTGGCTTGAAGGTACAGCACCATTCCGGCGCCGACGGCGGTTATCAGGAATCCCAGGTACAGCATTGGGTTGACGGCTGCCTTGGGCGGGTGGATGTACATCGTGTACAGCACATTGATGAGCGGCGCACCGCCGAAGACCAGCGGCATGACGTAGGTCGGCGAGCCGCCGGCGCGGAACGAGAAAATGATGCAGACGGCGCCGAGGCGCCGAGCGCTCCGGCGACGCGTCGCCGCCGTCGTTCCTTCCTTTTGAATCCGCTCAGCCCCTGACCCGAGCTCACGAGCACGACGAGCGGCACGAGCACGCCGATCAGAAAGTACGCAACGCCTACGCACAGCAACGCCCGCATCGGGCTTCCCAGCTTGACCTGGCCGCCGTGCAGCATCGCGCCGTAGACACCCCAGGACGCCGACCGCGCCCGCGACAAACGCCAACCAGCTCATGAGCACCTCTGTGAATTCTGAATGCTGAACGCTGAATGCTGAAGTAAGGCTGAAGTATGAAGTACGATGCCTCTAAGTTGGAAGCCTGAAGTCTGAAGCTAAAAAACCTCACCCGAACGCTGATCTGCGTTTGCCTCGACGAAGTGACGGTGTTGCTGATGCGGCCGAACGTCGCGAGCGGGGCTTCGCCGTCGGTCTGGCCGGCAAATGCCCGCAGCTCCGGAATCCCGAAGTTCGGCGCGGTTCAGCAGATTGAAGATCTCGACACGCAGGTCGAGGAACGTCCTATCGCCGAGCGCCGTCAGGCGGGCGGTCTTGTTGAACGCGACGTCGAGCGTCCGCAGATCCGGTCCAACGAAGTCGCCGCGGCCGGTGTTACCGAACGTCCCGGCTGGCTGCAGGACGAATGCCGAAGGGTTGAACCATCGCTCGGGCGTGCCGTTGATGGCGTTGTCGGCGGCAAACCCCGGCGCGTAGCTTGGGCGATCCTGGCCGATGCCTGGCCCTCGTGATGGGTTCCACTGCGACCGCGAGCGGTTGGCGGTGACGAACACCGTCAGCGGCTGACCCGAGCGCATCACCCAGATGCCGGACACCTGCCAATTGGCGACGAGCGCGCGCGCCAGCGGGCTGGCGTCCTTGCCGAACGGAATCGCCCAACTGAAGCTGGCCACCCAGTTGTGCCGCGTGTCGAAGTCGGACGGCCCTTTGTTGTAGCCGGGGATGTATTCCGGCATCGCCGACGTCGTGCCGTTGGTGGCGTCTGAAAAGAACGTTGACGCCTGCGTCGTGTCCTCGCTCTTCGAGAGCGTGTATGACGACTGCAGGGACAGGCCATTGGCCAGTCTCCGCCGGATGTCGATGATGAGGGCGTTGTACCAGGACTCACCGTCGCTGCTCTTGAGCTCGATGGTCGAGAAGCTCGTGTTCTGACGCGGCGTGCCGGCAGGAATGAACACCGTGCCATCGGGTTGAATGATCGGAAGGGCCGTGTTGACGTCGCCGCTGCGCAGCAGATGCACGCCCCGCGAGCCGGCGTAGCCGATCGTCAGCGCGGTGTGAAACGCACAGCTCCCGCTGGACGTTGACGTTGAAGACGTGCACGCGCGGGTTGTCGAGATCGAACTGGACGGGGCGCATCGAGATCGCACCAGCACGGTTGAAATCCGGCGTCGGAAACGAAGGGTTGACGATCACCGGCCGCGGCGTCGCCGGCGGGTTGGTAACGGTGACGATCAGGTTCTGCTGGTTCGTGGTGTTGAAGTAGAGCCCATAGCCGCCGCGCACGGCCGTCTTGCCGTCGCCGAACACGTCCCACGCGAAACCAGTTCGGGGCGAGAGATTGGTGAAGGTCGGGTTTTCGTAGAGCGGCCCGATCGTCGGCTGCGACGCGGAGAGATCAGGCAGCGACGAGTCGCGGCCGTAGATGTCCTCCGGCATCGTCGTGAACTCGTAGCGCAGGCCGCCGTTGATCGTCAGGTTGGGCGTCAGATCGGTATTCGTCCTGCGCATAGAACCCGAACAGCGTGAAGCGCCAGTAGCGATCGAATTGCGCCTCGGGCGTCAGGCCAACGAAGTTGTTTGGTGTGTTGCGCAAGAACGCGCTCAGGTTCGGAAACGAATAGATCCCCAGGCTGAACGTCGGATTGACCATGTTGTCCTGGTAGTACTCGACCAGCCCGCCGGCCTTGATGACATGCTTCCCTCGCCAGTGCACGAGATCGTCGCCGAACGCAAACACGTTCTGCACCAGCCGCAGATTGCCAGAGCTCTGCGGCCCGAATCGCTTGAGGCCGCCAATGTCGATATCGCCCATCAGCGCGCGTCCGGGAACGAACGGAGCGAGCGGCTGCGAGGTATTCGCTTCGACATTCTGGCCAATGCTGGTGCGGCTGAAGCTGAGTCGCGCCGTATAGATCGTCTTGTCGGACAGGACTTCGCGGTACTCGCCAGTGAAGAACTGGTTGCGCGACAGGAACTCTCGGGGGAACTGCGGATAGTCGGTCGGCAGAAACTGTTTCGTGTTGTCGAATGTATAGCGGGCGAACATCTGCCGCTTTCCTCCGTCGTCCTGATAGTCGACGCGGCCCTGCACGTACTGCTCGTCGAGGCGCTGAGCGAATGGAAAGTCGTACACGGCGAGGCCCTGGCCTAGGGATGGTCCGTTGGCACGTGGATATTCGGCGAGATAGGGAGCGACGGCGGGATTGACGCCGACGTTGCCACTCGGAAGAATACCCATCCGCGCGTTGTCGTCGGGAACGACGGTCGAGATGGTCTTGCCGAGCCGCTCGATCAGAGACTCGTAACCACCAAAAAAGAACAGGCGGTTTGGCACCAGCGGACCACCGAGCGTGCCGCCGAACTGGTTACGGGTAAAGTCAGGTTTGCCCAGCGTGTCGAAATAGTTCGCTGCGTCCAGCGCGTCATTGCGGTGGTACTCATACGCGCTGCCGCTGTATCGATTCCCGCCCGACTTGGTGAGTACGTTGATCTGGCCGCCGGCTATCCGTCCGAATTCGGCGCCATAGGCGTTGGTCTCGACCCGAAACTCTTTGACGCTCTCCATGCCGAGCGCCGTTCCAGCGGCGCTGCCAGCCGGTCCGTTCGTGAAATCGTTCTGCAGCGTGCCATCGAGCAAGTAGACGTTCGCGCGTGGGTCCTGACCATTCACGCTCATCCCCAATCCATGCGCCACGACCGAGCCGCCGTCCCGGTGCGGATAGGCGAGCACACCCGGTTGCAGGAGGGCAAGATCGGTGTAGTTGCGTCCGTTGAGCGGCAGCGCTTCGATCGTGCTCGAGCCGACGAGATAGCTCAGCTCCGAGCTCGACGTATTGACCACCGGCGTTGATTCGACGATGTTCACAGTTTCCTGGAGACCGGACAACTCCAGGACAATGTTGAGGGTGACGGTCTCGGCTACGGCGAGTGTCAATCGACGTTGGAGCGGTTTGAAGCCAGACATCTCGGCCCGTAGCTCGTAATCTCCGGGGGGCAGCCCTGCGATGACGTAGCGGCCTTCGGCACTGGTCACATTCGTGCGCGACAGCCCGGTCGCCACGTTCGCAACCGTCACGGTCGTTCCAGGCATGACGCCGCCGTCGATGTCCGTAATCGTCCCGCTGATCGTCGCCGTCGTCTGGCCGGTGACAACTGCAGGGATGAACACAAGGCAGAGAGCGAGAATCGCTGAGCGAAGCACGTCGCCGATTGTAGCAACCGGACGCGCGTCTTCACTGGCATGTCAGACAGTCGCGGTCGCACTCGCGAGCGGCCGCGCGCTCGTGCTAGTCTGCAAGCTCCACATCGGCACTCCCTCGACATGACCACTCGAGCGCTCGCCGTCGCAGCCGCCATCGCCTTGCTCTATGCACTTCACCAGGACGTGTGGTTCTGGCGCACGGCTCGGCCGCTCGTCTTTGGCTTCCTGCCGATTGGTCTCGCGTACCACGGTGCCTACTGCATCGCAGCGGCTCTGCTGATGTGGATCCTGACAAAGGTCGCCTGGCCGCAGCATCTCGAGGACGCTTCCATTCAGAGAGAGTCCGAGCGTTGATTCCAGCGGTCCTCGTCTTTGCGTATCTCGCCGTCGTCCTCTACATCGGCATCTTCGCCTTTCGGCACCGACGGCCGACGGATCACAAGGCAGAGGATTACTTCCTCGCCGGCCGGGCGCTCGGACCGATGGTCTTTCTGCTGTCGCTCTTCGGCACCAACATGACGGCGTTCACGATCCTCGGCTCCGCCGGCCACGCGTTTGCCAACGGCGTCGTCACCTTCGGGCTCATGGCCTCCTCGTCTGCGTTCGTGATTCCGCTGACACTGTTCTTCGTCGGCACGCGGATGTGGGCGCTCGGACAGCGGCATGGCTTCATGACGTCGGTGCAGATGTTTCGCGATCGCTGGGAGTGCGGACACATCGGGACTGTGATTTTCGTCGTCCAGGCGGTGCTGCTGGTCCCTTACATCATCATCGGCGTCATGGGTGGCGGCACGGCGCTGCGTGCCATCACCGGCGGCGTCGTACCGTACTGGCTGGGCGGCGCGATCGTCGCGCTCGTGGTGATGAGCTACGTGTTCTTTGGCGGGATGCGCGGTACCGCATGGGTCAACACTTTTCAGACCGTGCTCTTTCTCTCATTCGGCGCCGTTGCACTCGTCGTGATCGGCCGCGGCATGGGTGGATTTCCAGCGGCGATCGAATCACTCCTCGCGTCGCCGACGACGGCGCCACTTCTGACACGGGAGCGGTTCTCGACCCTGGCGTTCTTCAGCTACACCTTTATCCCCCTCTCGACGATTGCCTTTCCTCACATCACGATCTTCTGCCTGACCGCGCGGCGGATGGCGCAGTTCAAGCGCACCGTGGTGTTTTACCCGCTCTGCATTCTCGCCATCTGGCTGCCCTGCGTGTTTCTGGGTGTGGCCGCAAACGCCATGCGCGACGTCCCTCGGATTTCCAGCAAGCTCGAGGCGCGGCAGACCCTGGCCGCGGCGCCGGCGTCGATGCCGGCCGACGATCGCGCCACGCTCCGGCGTCAGGCAGCTGGCGACGATGTGGTGCCGATCATGCTCGAGCAGTATGCGCCGCTGTGGCTGGCGGGAATACTCGGGGCCGGAATCATGGCGGCCGTCATGGCGAGCGACTCGCAGATTCTGGCGCTGTCGACGATGTTCACCGAGGATGTGTTCGCCTTCTACGGCGGCAAGACGCGATTCGGCGAGCGCATTCAGGTGCAGACGGGCAGATTGTTCGTCGTCATTCTTACGCTCATCGCCTACGCGGTTGCCATGCGCGCGCCACAGGGCATCTTCGATCTCGCGGTGCAGTACGGCTTCTCCGGCTATTCGGCGCTGTCTGTGCTGTTCTTCGCAGCGCTTTTTTGGAAGCGGAGCACGAAATGGGGAGCGCTCGCCGTCGCGCTGTGGGTGGCGGGCGCAGTGGTCTACACGGCGACGACTCCCGGCGCCCTCGCGTGGTTCGGCCTGATGCCGGTCGTGCCGATGACGATTGTCGCGGCGGTGCTCATGGTCGTCGTGTCGCAGCTGACGAGATCGCCCGGACGGGATACGCTGGCGCGTTACGGCATGTAGCGACCGCAAGCGGATCGGTGTGAACCTGTACCTCGTCCCGATCCCCCGGGCAGGTTGACCGGGGTCAACGGACACAGATCGCGAAGCACTGCCATGGCTAGCATCTGCCGGCGCGCGGCGTCCCCGCTGGCAGGGTGAATGTGCGTGCCGAAAAGGACGTTGGACGTCATGTCGTCCATTACTGCATCCGCGAGGTGTTCGTCTGTATCAGTACGCCGCTCGGTAGATGTCGAGCGCGCCGTCGGCGTCGAAGATTCGCGGATTGAAGGTGCCCGTCCATTGCCCGGCTGCGAGCTGGGCTAGTTCTGGCAGAGAATCCGCTGTGACACCCCTGTCCCGTAGTTTCCCGCCCAGGCCGCCGGTGCGGGCGAGCCGCTCGAGTTCGCGCGCGAGGCGCTCGGCGGCGTCCTCGCTCCCGCATCCAACGAGCAATGCATAACGGTCGGCGGCAACCGGGCCGTTCCAACGAACGACGTGCGGCAGCACGAGCGACAAGGCAAGACCGTGTGACAGACCGTAGCTTGCGGTGAGAGGATTCGCGCACGCGTGCGCGGCGCCGAGCATGGATTGCTCGATGGCGACGCCGGCGAAATGTGCACCGAGGAGCATAGCCGAGCGTGCATCGAGGTCACCCGGCTGCTCGAGCACAGGCTCGAAGGCGGCGCGAAGGAGATCCCACGCGCGCTGCGAAAACGTGTCCGACAACGGGGTGCGCTTCGACGTGACCCACGTTTCGACGGCGTGCGCGATGGCGTCGTAGCCTGACAACGCCGTGACGCCACGAGGCGCGCTGGTCGTGAGCTCGGGATCGAGAATGGCGATGCGGGCCGCCGCCGATGGATCTCCACACGCCATCTTCATATGCGTCGAGGCATCGGAAATGACGGCATAGCTCTGCGCCTCGCTGCCGGTGCCAGCGGTCGTCGGTACGGCAATCATCGGCAGGAGCGGCGTGTGCGCCTTGCCGTAACCCCGGTACGAGGCAATGGTGCCGCCGTTGGTGAGCAGGAAGTTGATGCCCTTGGCGCAGTCGAGTGAGCTGCCGCCGCCAAGGCCGATGATGGAATCGATGCCGAGGGGCGCCGCAAACGCGCGGCCGGCCTCGACCATCGCCGAGTCTGGGTTCTCGCCAAAATCGTGGTACGGAGTGGCGGTAACACCCGCAGCGTCGAGTGCGGCGAGCGCCGAAGGGACGTAGCCGGCTCGAACCATGCCGGTATCCGCTACCAGGAGCGTGCGGCGAAAGCCGAGCGTTTCAGCAAGTTCTCCCAGTTTCCGGATGGAGCCCACGCCGTAGACGATGCGCGTACGTGGCTGAAAATCGAACGCCGTCATTGGTCAGAGCCGCTGCAGTAAACTCTATCACTCGCTCGCGCGTAACATGCCCATGCCTACCAGTCCGTCCGACTCCCGGCTGACGCCGACCCAGTGGTTGATCTGCTTTATCGCGGTCATCGGGTTCGCGTTCGACATCTACGAGATCCTGATGCTGCCGCTCATCGTCCGGCCAGCGCTGCTGGAGCTGACGGGCGCGGCACCCGGCTCGCCCGAGTTCCAGATGTGGGTGGGACGGTTGTTCTATATTCCCGCGTTCGCTGGTGGCATCTTCGGCCTGCTCGGCGGGTATTTGACCGATCGGCTCGGACGACGGCGGGTGCTGACCTACAGCATCCTTATCTACGCGGTTGCCGCGTTCCTCTCCGGGTTCGCGACGTCGATCCAGATGCTGCTCGTCCTGCGGTGCTTCGTGTTCATCGGCGTGTGCGTCGAGTTCGTCGCCGCGATCGCGTGGCTCGCGGAACTCTTTCCGGAGCCGAAGCGGCGCGAGAAGATCCTCGGATACACCCAGGCGTTTTCGTCCCTTGGCGGTTTGATGGTGGCGTTCGCCAACGGCTTTGCCGTCAAGTATGCGGCGTCGCTTCCCTCGCTCAACGCGTTCGGCATCGACGGCATCACCGACCCGCACGCGGTGTGGCGTTACACGGTGATGTCGGGCGTCATTCCGGCCATTCCCCTGATCTTCATCCGCCCGTTCCTGCCGGAATCGCCGCTGTGGCAGCAGAAGAAGGCCGCCGGCACACTGAAGCGGCCGAGCATCGCCGCCCTCTTCTCGCCGGAGCTGCGCCGGACGACCATCGTGACGACGGTGATGTTTGCGATGTCGTACGGAGCGGCGTTCGGGGCAATCCAGCAGATTCCCCAGATTGTCCCCGGACTTGCCGAAGTCCGCCAGATGGTTCAGGGCCTGCCGCCGCCGCAGGCGCGGCTCGTCGAGCAGCGTGTTGCATCCGACGTCACGAAGGTGCAGGAGGTCGGTGGACTCGTCGGGCGCGTCGCGCTGGCGATTCTTGCGCTCGTGATCGTCAGCCGGCGCAAGCTGATTCGAGTGTTCCAGCTCCCGGGTCTCATCATCATGCCCATCGTCTTCGGCTGGCTGGCTACGACGTCGCTCAGTGGGCTGTACGTGGGGATCTTTCTGGCCGGGTTCTGTACTGTCGCGCAATTCAGTTTCTGGGGGAACTACCTGCCTCGAGTCTATCCGGTTCACCTGCGCGGCACCGGCGAGAGCTTCGCCGCCAACATCGGCGGGCGGCTGGTGGGGACCTCGTTCGCCTGGGTTACGGCAGCCCTCGCGGTCACGCCAGACCGCGCCTACGCCCCAACCAAAGTCGCCCTGGTGGCAGCGTGTGTGGGCTTTGGCGTCTATCTCGTTGGGTTTATCGCGAGCTTTTTCTTGCCCGAACCGCCTCGCGACGAGCTTCCGGACTGAGGCTCTCCCACTGACGCACTGGTACGACCGCCGGTAGTCGTCTGTGCCGCGGGGGTACAGTCCCGGACAGTGCGACGTTTTCTAATATAATCGCCACCTTCCTTTAGTGGACTCTGCTGCGAGTGTCCGCTTCAGATGATTAAGTGTCCGACCTGTGGAAATGATGCGCCGGATTCAGCGAGGAGCTGCGTCGTCTGCAGGACTCCTCTGCCACGGCCCTCGGTCGCGACCGCAGTTCTGACGCCGCCATTTCCCTCACGTTCGACGTCTGACGCTGAGACGCTGGCAGCGCCCGCATTCGCCAACCCGCTGTCGACCGGCGGCGGCGTGACCAACCTCGTACCGGGGCAGACCTTCGGCCTGCGTTATCAGGTCATCAGTCTCCTTGGCGTCGGCGGCATGGGTGCGGTGTACCACGTCTGGGACTCGGAGCTGGCGCTGTCGCTCGCGCTCAAAGTCATCAAGCCCGATCCCGATCCGGTGGCGACCCAGGAGCTCGAGCGTCGCTTCAAGCGCGAGCTCGTGCTGGCGCGGCAGGTCACGCACATCAATGTCATCCGCATTCACGATCTCGGCGAGATCGACGGCATCAAGTACATCACGATGCCGTTCGTCCACGGCACGGACCTCGCCCAGCTGCTCGCGAAGGAAGGGAAGCTCCCAGTTGCACGCGCGCTCGGGTTCGCGCGCCAGGTCGTATCGGGCCTGCGCGCGGCGCACGAGGTTGGCATCGTGCACCGGGATCTGAAGCCGGCGAACATTCTCATTGATGATGCTGAGAAGGCGGTACTGACCGACTTCGGCATCGCGCGATCGACTGACGCCGGCACGTTTGCGACTGCGGCCGGCGCGATCATCGGCACGCTTGCCTACATGGCGCCGGAACAGGCGACGGGCAGGCCCGTCGATCAGCGCGCCGACATCTACGCGTTCGGCCTCATCTTCTCGGAAATGCTGATCGGCAAGCGTAGTTCGAGTGGCGGCGACACGGCGCTTGCGCTCCTCATCGAACGCGCCAGCCATGCGCCGCCACGGGTACGGACGGTCGACCCATCGGTTCCAGAGGCGCTCGACGCGATCATCGCGCACTGCCTCAATCCCGATCCGGCGGCGCGCTATCAAAGCTCCCACGAGCTCGAAGCCGCGCTCGATCGACTGGACGCCAACGGGAACGAGAGAATCGCGCCCGCACCCCCGGAGCCGGCCAAGGCGCGCTCGCAGCTGTTGCCGGTGAGCCTGGCGATTGCGCTCGGTTTGGCTATTGGCCTGGGCGGATGGCTCTACTTGCATCCTCAAACCAGCGCGCCGACGGTGGCGGCACCGGCGCACGCGCCCGTCTCGGTGTTGATCGCCGACTTCGACAATCAAGCGAACGATCCCGTCTTCACTGGAGCTCTCGAACAGGCACTCAATATTGGCATCGAGGGCGCGTCGTTCATCACCAGCTATTCACGAACGACCGCGCTGCAAACCGCACAACGTCTGAACCCTGGTTCGACGCTCAACCTCGCGGCGGCTCGTCTGGTAGCCGAGCGCGAAGGCATCAATTACGTCCTTACCGGCAGAATCGCGCCGAGCGGTTCCGGATATCAGTTGACCGTCAAGGCGATCGATCCGGCGAGCGGCAAGGAGCGGGCCGACGTGACGCAACCGGTTGCGAGCAAGGCGGCCGTGCTCGCAGGCATTACGACGGTTGCGTCGGGTCTTCGCGACGCACTCGGCGACACAACCCCGGAAACCGACCGCCGCGCCAATCAGGAGACGGTGACGGCCCGCTCAATCGAGGCGCTCCACAGCTATTCGCTGGCGCAGGATCTGTCGTCGACCGGGCGCTGGGTCGAATCCATCGAGCACTATCAAGCCGCTATCAAGGTCGATCCAAATTTTGGCCGCGCGTATTCCGGGTGGGCCACTTCGCTCTACAACCTCGGCCGCCGCGACGAATCAAAAGCAGTGTGGGACAAAGCGCTGCCGCTGATGGACAGCATGACCGACCGCGAGAAGTACCGCACGCTCGGCGCATATTTTCTTGGTCCGGGCCTGAGCTACAAGGAAGCGATCGACAATTACACCAAGCTGGTCGCCGCGTACCCGACCGATCGTGCCGGTGAGCACAACCTCGCGCTGGCTTACTTCCAGGCCCTCGATCTGCCGCAGGCCATTGCCCACGGGCGCCGCGCCGTGGACATCTATCCGCGTGACACCAGAGCTCGAAACAACCTTGCCCTGTACTTGATGTACGCCGGCGACTTCAAGACCGCTGCCGAAGAAGCGAACAAGGTTCTCGCGGACAACCCAGCCCAGTACAAGGCGTTTCTACCGCTGGCGGCAGCGGCGTTCGCAGCGAATGACCTGGCCGGGGCTCGCGACGCGTATGGCCGGATGGCCAAGATTGGCGCCGCCGGGTCTTCGCTCTCAGCGTATGGGCTTGCGGATCTCGCCATGTACGAAGGCAAGTGGCAGGATGCAGAGAAGATTCTGCTCGCGGGCATTGGCGAGGACGAGAAATCGAACAACCGAGTCGCCCGCGCCGGGAAGCTCATCGCGCTGGCTGAAATCCGTCTCGCGCAGGGACAGAACCCGCAGGCGCTGGCCGCGATCAAGGACGCCCTCGCCATCCGCGAGGACGCGACGCTCGTGCCCGCCGCGCTGATGTCGCTCAAGGCCGGCCGTGCCGCGGACGCGCGGGCGATTGCCGACGAGCTCTCGAAGCAGTTCCAGCCGCGCAGCCGCGCGTATGGTGCGATTGTTCGCGCGGAAATGTCGCGCGCTTCCGGACGATTGGTTGAGGCCGCCGATGCGTTGGCACCGGCACAGGCTCTGGCTGACGTGTGGCTCGGCCGCTTTGTCCTGGGCACGGTCAACGTCGAAGCAGGTCGCCACGCGGCGGCACTGGGCGAGCTCAATCAGTGCCTGAAGCGGCGCGGTGAGGCCACATCAATCTTTCTCGACGATCTGCCGACGTTCAGATATCTTGCCCCGCTGCGGTACTGGACCGCGCGGGCGCAGGAGGGCTTGGGCAACGCTTCAGCTGCGGCCGAGGATTACCGCGCGTTTCTTGCGCTGCGCGCTGAGGACTCACGCGATCCGTTCGTCCTCGACGCGCGTAAGCGGGTCGCGGCGCGGTGAGTCAGGGTTGGCCTCACGCCACTCACGGCTGTGTCGTAAACAGGAACTGCACCGTTGTCGGGAACAAGTTGCCCGCCACGTCGGTCGTCAGCGACGATGCCTGGATTCGGGTACTGGGTGCCTGCAGCCAGCGGTGATACCGGCGTCATCGTGACAGTTCGACGGTCGACCGAGAAGCTGTAAGTGACGGGCACGGCCTGACCTGTCGCCGCAACCAGTAGCGTCACGCCCGAGTTACCGCCGTAGATCACCGTCGTCGGATCGATCGCTTCGTTGAACGTCAGGCTCGGCGCGACGCTCACCGGGACGCCGGTGGCGCCGCTGGCCGGCGATGGCGTTACTGTCGTCGCAACGTTGATGAGGTCGACGCTTGGTCCAGTGGTGAAGGTGCGGGTCTCCGTTGAGCCCATTGCGTTGCCGGCGCGATCGCGCACGCGCGTCGAGATCGTGTGCACCGTATTCGGCGCCAGCAGCGACGTCAGCGTCAGCATCACGACTCGGTCGCCGTTCGACAAAATCCTCGACGCCACCGGCAGCGGCAGGCCTGACACGAGCACGTTGATGTTGGGCAGGCTCGTGGCGCTGATCGGTTCATCGAACGCCAGCACGGATCCTGGCGTTGATCGGCACGCCCGTGGCTCCATCGTTCGGGTTGGTGGCCACGAGCTGCGGCGGTGTGGTATCGGCGGCGGTCGATGTCACGAAGAAGACACTCGAGCTGCCACCGACGTTTCCTGCCAGATCCGCGACGTTACCCAAGCCGACGAGGTACTGATGTCCGGCAAGGAGCGTCGACGGCGGTACGAAGGTGACCGTTCGCGCGTCCGCGCTTACCGAGAGCGTGCCGCCGGTGACATATCCAATCGAATAGTCATAGAGCACGCTGGTCTGGCTCAACACGGTCGCCACATCGACCGGTTCGCTGTAGGTCCACTCGAAGATGCTGTTGACCGGAACGCTCGTGTCGCCATACGTCGTGCTCGTCGCCAGCACCGTCGGCGCGGTGATGTCGGGCGCGTTGCCGGTGGCGAAGGTCGCGGAGGTTGCCGGCACCGCACGGCCGGTCAGGTCCTCCACGCCGGTGATCGTCACTGTCACGTTGGCCGACGTCGGCAATGGCAACTGCGGCGTGAGCGTCAGGCTCTGGTTACTCGCGCCGATGGCAAACGTTGCCGCGATTGGCGCGCCGGCCGAGAACACGATGTTGTCGGTCGACAGCGTCGAGACGTTGACCGGCTCGCTGAACGTGATCCGGACAGCACCGTTCACGCCGACCCCGGTTGTGCCTGATGCCGGGTTGATGAACGAGACCGATGGGTTCGCGGTGTCAGCGGTCGCACCGGCGTAGAAGTAGAAGTTGCTCCCGGGAATCGACGTCCCCTGCACGTCGGTCAACCCCTGATAGTAGATGTAGTTGTAGTTGTTCACCGCGAAGTTTGCTTCCGGCGTGAACTTCACGGAGCGGTTGCCGTTTCTGAGCGTCAAGGTTCCAGCAACCGGCTGGTTGGCCGCATCGCGGACGAACACGTTTGCCGGTGTGACGGTCGCCGGGTTGAGCGGTTCGCTGAACTCCAACTCCAGGATGACGTTCGTTGGATTCCCATTCGAGTATGCGATCGGATTCGTGCGCACGAGCGTCGGTGCCGTCGCTGCAGCGTCGGCCGCGATCGCGAACGATCCAAAGAATGGCACGACCAGATTGCCGGCCGCATCCCGTGCATCGTCTGTCAGCCGCACCTCGACCGTTGATTGCGGCGCGAATGGAGCAGTTGGCGTGAACGTGATCGCCTGATTCGACCACCCAACCGACGTCGTTCCGGCAATCAGCACGCCATTCTGCGAGACGAAGAGTGATCCCGGGACTGTTGTCGGGTTGACGGCCTCGCTGAGGAACAGCGTGATCGGGGCGGTCGCGGCGACACTGCTTCCCGTTGGCCGCTGCGTGACGACGTGCGGTCGCGTGATGTCGAACTCCGGCGCCGTTCTGAACGTGCTGGTGAAGGGCGTCAGCGCGTTGCCGGACAGGTCCGTCACTCCGCTCGTGGCAATGACGGTGATGGTTTCGTCGAGCGGCAGTGCCATCGATAGAAAGACCATCCGATTGTCAGTCGACCGCGTGATGCTTGGCGTGACCCGCGCCGGTCCGGCGAAGAGCACGACCGTATTGTTCGTGACCGACGCCGGGTTGACCGACTCCGAGAATGTCAAGGTGACCGTTGCGTAGGGCCCGACGTCGGTGGCGCCATTCGTCGGCGTCACGCTGAGGACCGTTGGTCCGTTGGTGTCGATGGTGTTCGCTGTCGTGAATTGCGCGGACACATTCGGCAGCAGCAGGCCGGCCATGTCGCGGATTGTGCTGTTGCTGTTCGTGTTCCACTGAATGGTCGAGTTCGCCGGGAAGCCGCCGGTGACGGCAAACGTGATCACTGTTCCCGTGGAGTCGACGGTGTACTGGCCGGCAAGCTGGAACGTGCCTACGCCGGGGAGCACCGCATACACAGGTATCGAGCTCGGCCCGACGGCCGCCGCGGTGATCCTCTCGCTGGTCGTAATCGTCAACAGCGAGCTCACGCCAACGCCTGCCGAGTTGTTAGTGGGCGTCCGGCTGACGATCGCCGGTGCCGTCGTGTCAGCCGTCGCCGACGCCGCGGTCGTAAACCCGAATGTGGCCGCGGCCATCGTGTTCGATGCCGTGTCCCGCAGGCCGGTGACGAGCACCGAGTACGCCGTTGACGGCGTGAGGTTGGCCGACGGCGCAAACGTCAGCGTCTGGCGGTCGTTCGAGAGCGTGACCGTGCCAGGCGCCGCGGGAGTCAGCTGTATCGACGCATTCGACACCGATGTCGAGTCGATGAGCTCGCTCATCAGCACCACGATCTTCGTGTTCACCGGTAGCGCGGGCACGCCGTTCGGCGGCGAAATGGCCGTCACGACCGGCGGCGTCGTATCGACGCCGGCCCCGGTATAGAAGTACGTCGTCGTACCGCTGCCACCGTTCCCGGCGACGTCGGTGACCGTCGACAACTGGAAGTAGTAGCGGGTGAAGGGCAACAGCGGTGCCGACGGTGTGAGGATCGCACTGCGGCGATCGGCCGAGACCGTTACGACTGCGTCGAGAATCGATCCGCCTGAGGCGTTGCCAATCCGGAACGTGTCGCGGGTGATGCCGAGTGGATCGATCGGCTCGCTGAAGGTAATGCGCGCCACCATATTGATGCCGACTCCGTGATCCTCAGACTCCGGATTCGTGGCGATGATGGTCGGCGCGACGAGATCCGTGCGGTTTCCGGTCGTGAAGGTGCTGGTGAAGGTCGATGCCAGCAGGTTGTTGCTGGTGTCGCGAACGCCAGCCACCGAAATCGTGTAGCTGCGGTTCTGCGTCAGCAGAGTGTTCGGCCGCAGCGTCAGGACCCGGTTGTCGTCGGAGAAGGTCTTCGTCACGGCCACGGCTGTCGTGCCGCCGGAGAGCAGCCGCACGTTCCCGATGCTCAGCGAGCTGATCGACTCGCTGAAGCGGATTTCGACGCGGGCGTTCCTGGAAACCGCTGCCGCCCCAGGTGCCGGATTGACCATGGTGACGGTCGGAGGCGTCGTATCGCCGGCGAACGTGGTCGTGAAGACGAGGCTGTACCAGACCTGCTGGTTGCCCGCCAGGTCGTGACCGAGGCTCAAGTTGATGCTGTGCGACCGATTGACCGCCATCGGGCCGTCGGGCACGAAGGTGTAGGTGAGTCCGTCGGCGCTCATCGAGCCGGTCCCGGTCTTGTAACCGGTGGTGTTGTCATAGAGGAACGACGAGGTCTGCGACAACACCGTCGCGACATCCATGGGTTCGTCGAACGTGACCTGGAACACTGTATTGATAGGGACGTTCGTCGCCCCGTAGATGCTGACGTTGGTCGCAACCACGTTTGGTCGGACGGTGTCCGCGCTCAGACCGGTCGTGAACTGGACGGCCTGAGCGGCGATCGCGTTGCCAGCCGCGTCTTCGAGGCCAGTCAGATTCACCGTCATGAGTGTCGACGCCGGCAACGGCGCCTGCGGCACAAGAGTGACGACCGTGTTGTCGGTGTTGAACGTCGCGCTGGTCGGAATCGCCCCCGCAGCGGAGGAGAGCGAGAGTGTGCCCGACGTGACGGTCACCGGGTTCACCGCCTGGTTGAGATACACGCGGATCGTCGTATTGACGCCGATGTCGACGGCGCCGTTGGGCGGTGACACTCTGGTCACGAGCGGCGTCGTCGTATCGGCGTCCGGACCGGTATAGAAGTAGAAGTTCGTGCCGGCGAACGGTGTGTTTTGCGCGTCGCGCAGACCGTTCGTCAGGTACACGTAGTTGTAGTTGCTGGCCGCGAACGCCGCCGCGGGTGTGAAGCGCACGATGCGGTTACCGTTCCGCAGCGACAGCGTGCCGGCGAGCGCCTGACCGGCAGCGTTCACCACATACAGATTGGCGGACGTGACCGTCGCCGGCAGCAGGGGCTCGCTGAATTCGATGTCGATAACTGCGTTCGTCGGGTTGCCGTTCGAGTAGGCGACCGGGGTGCTGCGCACGATCGTCGGTGCCTGGCCCGTCGCGTCAGATGCGACGGTGAACGATCCGTTGTAGTCGAACAGTGCGTTGCCGAAGAGATCTTCGGCCGCCTGGGTGACAAAGACCTGGACCAAGGCGCCGGGCGTCAGGTTGGTCGCCGGGTTGAAGTTGATCGCCGTCCCGCCTGCGGAAACCGACAACGCGCCTTCGACGAGCACACCATTCTGTGACAGGTAGAACGCGCCTGGCACCGTCGCCGGATTGAGCGGTTTGTTCACGAACAGCGTGATGTCTGTCGACGCGGAAATGCCGGGGCCGGTCGGCCGCTGGGTGATGATCTGCGGACGGCTGGTGTCGAACGTCGAGCCGGTCGAGAACGTGCTCGAGAAGTCTTCGAGCGGGTTGCCGGCGAGATCGGTGACATCGCCCGTGGCGACCACCGTGATCAGCGTGTCGAACGGCAGCGTGGCGGTGAGGAACACCGTCCGGTTGTCGCTCGAGCGAGTAATGCTTGTAGACAGTTCGCTGCCGGCGGCAAACAACGCGAACGAGTTGTTGGTGATCGTCGTTGGCAGCAGCGACTCCGAGAACGTCAGCGTCACGACAGCTTGCGGCCCGACACCGGTCGCCCCGTCGGCAGGTGTGACCATCAGGATCGTCGGTGCAGTCGTATCTGCCGCCGCCGCCGTCGTGAATGTCGCCGACGTGCTCTGGAGCGCATTGCCGGCGACATCCGTCACCTGGCCGTTGTAGTTCGAGTAGACGGTCATCTGCGTCGAGCCGGGGTACGGAACCGTCGGCGTGAAGGTGATTACCGTCCGCGCCGGATTCGTACTGTAGTTGCCCGGCATCTCGACCTGGCCGTAGCCGACGACGTTGGCAAATACGCGCATGGACTCCGAGAAGTCCGAATTCCGCACCGACTCGCTTACCGTCATGACGACCGGCTGGTTGACCGATACGTTCGTTGTCCCACCGACCGGGTTGAAGCTGAGCACAGTCGGCGCTGTCGTGTCTGGCGTCGACGACGCGCTGGTGGTGAAGACGCTGCTCACCGGCGACATCAGGTTGCCGGACGAGTCGCGAACTCCAGCAAGCTGCACGGTGTAGTTCGTTGACACCGTCAGGTTCGCTGCCGGAGTGAAGAGTACGGTGACGCGGTCGGCCGATACGGTCAGAGTGCCGCTCACCACCGGTGTCAGCTGGATCGTCGACGCAGACAGCGAGGTTTCGTCAATCGGCTCGGAGAACATCACCCGAATGCGGGCGTTGACCGGCACGCCGGTCGAGCCATTCACTGGATCGACCGACAGCGCGCTGGGGGCAGTGGTATCCGCCGCGACGCCAGTACGGAAGTACGTGGCACCGAGACTGGCGACATTGCCTGTCAGATCTTCGAAGGACACGAGGTAGTAGTAGTACCTGGGTCGATGGGTCGAGGGGCGCGACCGGAATCAGCAGCGCGCTCCGACGGTCCGCGGCGACGCTGATCGTGCTCCTGATCAACGCGTTGATGCCGGGGTTATAGAGATAGAACGAGTTGCTGGTCACCGTCATCGGATTGATCGGTTCGCTGAACGCGACGCGAACCTGCGGAATCAAGCCGACACCTGCCTCGTTGTAGACCGGTGAGTTGGCACTAACCGTCGGGCCTGTCGTATCGTTCGCGGTGCCGGTGGTGAACACGAAGCTCCCAGGATTGGTCAGCGTGTTACCAGCAACGTCGCGGAGATCGCTCGTCAGAATCACGGTGTAGTCGGTCGTCGCCCCTAGTTGCGTCGCCGGCGTGAATCGGATGCGCCGCTGGCTGTCCTCGTAGACGTAGGTGCCCGGAACGGTCACGCCACCAGCTTGAATCCGCAGACCGGTGGCCCGCGTGGCTGCGTTGATCGGCCGATCAAACTGCAGCGTAATTCTCACGTTTCTGGCGATGTTCGTATCGCCGCTGCGGGGGTTCGTCAGCCGCAGCGTCGGTCCGGTGGTGTCTGTCGAGAATCCGGTGGTGAAGTAGTTCGCCAGCGTGCCGAGGTGATTCCCCGCCACGTCGGTGATTGCGTTGGTGAGATATGAATAGTACTGACGGCTGACCGCCAGCAGTTGCGAAGGCACCAGGCGGGCGACGCGGCCGGTTGCGTCGAGTGTGACGGTTGCTGGAAGCGGCTGACCCGACAGCGTGTCGTACAGCTGGAACGTCGTCGATGTGACGGTCGTGCGGTCGAGCGGCTCGTTGAACTCGGCGGTGATACCCGGGTTCAGCGGTACGCCGGTCGTTCCATAGGGCGGGCTGACCGTGAGAAGCGCCGGCGGTGTCGTATCGGCGTCGGTGACCAGAAAGCCGCCGGTGACGGTTAGCGCCTCTGTTCCGGTCGTTATGACCACATCACGCGGTCCAATCGTCGCGGCCGCATCGATGGTGATGTTGGTCGTCAGCGTCGTAGCGGAGTTGACCACGTTCGAATTCACGGTCACGCCAGCGCCGTAGCTGACGGACGTGACCCCGGACTGCCAATTCGTGAACGCGCCGGAAATAATCACGTTCCGGGTCAGACCGCGTTGTCCTGCGTTCGGATCGATCCCGGTCACCAATGGCACACCCTGGAGAACGGCAAATCCGCTCAGCAGTGTGACGGTCTCGCTTCCGGTTGTGATCGACACGCTACGCGACCCGACCGTGGCGCCGGGCGCGATTGTGATCGGCACCGACGCAAGTGTCGGCCCATTAACGGTCACCGTCCCGACACTGATGCCGGCGCCAAAGAACGCCGTCGTCAGACCAGGCGTGAAATTGGTGAAGGCGCCGTTCAATGTGACGGTCGTGTTAGTTCCTTGTACTGCTGACACCGGTGAAACCGAGAACAACGTTGGCTGGCCGGGTGTCACCGTGAATCCGCCAACCTGCTGCGCGGCCTCTGCTCCTGTCGTCATCACGACAGTTCTCGAGCCGAGCGCCGCGCCTGGCGCGATAGTGATGTTCACGACTGCCTGCGTCGCGCTGCTGACGGTAACGGAGTTCACCGTGATTCCCGCGCCGAAGCTGGCCACAGTCGTTCCATTCACGAAATGCGTGAGTTGACCAGTGACGCTGACGTTCAGTATTTCGGCCTGGCGGCCGGTCGACGGCGACACGAGCGAAACCGATGGCGTACCGGCCGTCACAGAGAACGCGTTGGCCAGGGTCGCGACCTCGCCAATCGTCGTCGCCGTGATGTCACGGTTACCGAGCGTGGCGGACGGGTCGATGGCGAGGTTCACCGTCGCACTGGTCGGGCTGGTCACGAGCACTGACGTAACGTTGATGCCGTTGCCAAACGAGAACAGCGTGGAGCCGTTGGCGAAGTGCGTGCTGGTTCCCGTGACCGTCACGCCCACGCTCTCGCCCTGGCGGCCGCTCGTCGGCGTCACCTGCGCGATGGCGGCAGTGCCGGCCGTGACGGCAAAGAACGAACCGGCTTCGAGCGACGACGCAGACTGCGCACCCGTCGTCAGCGTCACGGTACGGTTGCCGATTGTGGCAATCGGACTGACGGAGACGTTCACGGTGGCCGTCGAAGGTCCAGTGACGGTGACGCTATTGACGGTGACGCCGGCGCCGAAGTCCGCTGTAGTCGTGCCGGTGGCGAACGACGTGAACAACCCTGTGACGGTGACATTCAGCGACTGTCCTTGCTGACCTGATCCCGGGCTGACGACCGTCAGGCGAGGCGTGCCAGCGGTGACGTTGAAGGCGTTGGCGAGCGTCGCATTTTCACCATCGGTAGTCAGTGTGACCGATCGGAGTCCCGGACTCGCGAAGTTGCCCAAGGTGATGTTGGCCGTCGCCGACGTCGGACTGTTGATGGTCAACAGGTTGATGGTGATGTCGCTGCCGAAGAACGCGCTCGTGACCCCTTGCGTAAAGTGCGTGTTCTGGCCGGTGATGGTCACGACGACGTTTGCTTGACCCTGCTGCGCGGTGGCAGGCGCAACGCTCGTCAGTGTCGCCGGCCCTGGGTTCACCGCGAACGCGTTGCTGACAGCCTCAGCACCAGTCGTCACGGTGACCGTGCGTCCACCGGCTACCGTCGTCGAACTGATGGTGATATTGGCTGTCGCCGCCGTGGCACTGGTGACGGTGAACGAATTGACGGTGATGCCCGGTCCCAAGGACACCGTGCTCGTGCCGGCCAGGAAGTGCGTGTTCTCACCGGTCAGGGCAACGCTCAGCGTCGCTCCCTGTTGTCCTGACGCCGGGTTGATGTTGGCGAGTGTGGGTGGCACGCCCGTGAGCGCGCACGCAGAGAACTCGGACGTGTTGTTGGACGGATCTGTGGCCGTCGCCGTGACGAACCAGTTCGCCGCTACCGGGAAGAGCGTGGGCGCGATGTTTCCGGCAGCGTCGGTCGTGATCGTGGTCGATCCGAAGTAGGTTTCGCCCTCACCGTTGCCGGAGGCATCGCAGGTCGTGTTGCCGAAGAAGTCGATCCGGAACGTTGTGTTTGACAGGCCGTTGAATGCGAGCTGAACGCCACCCGTTGTCGGCGTCAGCATCGGGAAGTTCAGCAAATTGTTGGCGCCTGTGTCGCCGTCGCCGACGTCGTTTGCGGTGACGCCGGTCGCGCCCAGATCGATGCCGAGCCCGCCGTTTGCCGTGATGTAGTTGGTCAGTATGGCGTTGCCGGTGCCGGCCGATACCAGCACGCCCGCACCGCCATTGCCGGCGATCAGGTTGGTCCCGCCGCTGAGACCGCCGATCGTGTTCTGGCTGCCACCGAATATCGCGATGCCGGCGCTGGCATTGCCGAGCGCGGACGTACCGACGCCGGTGAGACCGATGCGATTGCTCTGGATGCGCGTGCCGGTCGTACCACCACCGCTGAGCATGATGCCGAACCGGCTGTTGCCGGAGATAAGGTTGCCGTTGAAGAAGAGGTCGGCACCGCCAATCACGTTGTTCGGGCTGTTGTCGATGAAGATGCCGTCCGCGCGGTTCGGACGCGCGATGAGGCCGTCGGTGTCGGTGCCGATGTAGTTGCGCTCGATCGTGTTGCCACCGCCGCCCTGGATGACCATGCCTGCGCCACCGAGGTCGTTTGGATTCCCGCCGGTTCCGAAGCGCTGGATGGCCAAGCCGCGGATCGTCGATCCAGCACCGGCGGTGCCTATGAGCAGCCCGTTCGACGTCGCACCGGCGTTGACGCCATCGAGGACGATGTGCGGTGTGCCGCTATATCCCGGCTGCGTCGTCGCGTCGATGATCACCGGATCGGTGATCGTTGGCAGGAACGTCGACAGCGCGATGGTATGCGTGTCGGTGCCAGGAATGTCGAACACGATCGTGTCGAGCGTGCCGGTGCTTGCGTTGGCGGCCAGGATCGCCGCGCGCAGGGAACCAGCGCCGCTGTCGGCCGTCGTTGTCACGATCAGCGTGCCAGGCGCCGGCTGAACCGTCGTGGTCTGCGTCGCGATGTTATTCGCCGGGTCGGGGTCGTTCTGTGCCGCCGCGACGAACGCGGT
Organism: uncultured Acidobacteriota bacterium; assembly: GCA_963797715.1. GTDB lineage: Bacteria > Acidobacteriota > Vicinamibacteria > Vicinamibacterales > 2-12-FULL-66-21 > DATBJJ01. The sequence goes on along the minus strand of CAWCQS010000024.1, from coordinate 111,943 downwards.
GTTGGTGATCTGTCCCGATGTCGACGGCGTGACCGTAATTGTGACCGACGCGCTCTGCTCGATATTCAGTGTGCCGAGCGAGCAGACGACGACGGTGGTGCCCGCGCACGAGCCTTGAGACGGCACGGCGGAGACGAGCGTCACCCCCGCCGGCAGGGTGTCGGTGATTGCGACATCTGTTGCCGTGTTTGGCCCAGCATTCACCACCGAGATCGTGTAGGTGAGCGGCGAACCGCTGACGACCGGATCGGGAGCGTCGGACTTGGTGAGCGCGAGGTTTGCCAATGCGGCGCTCTGTGGCTGCACACACGCTGAGAACTCCGACGTATTTTCCAACGCGTCGGTCGCCGTCGCCGTCACGAACTGGCCGACGGCGGCCGGGAAGATTGGAATGACGGCGTTGCCGCTCGCATTGGTCGCCACCGACGTGGCGCCGAGCAACGTCGCGCCTTCGCCGTTGCCGGATGCATCGCAGGTCGTATTGCCAAAGAACTGGATCAGGAAGTTCCCGTTCGGGGCGCTATTCAGAGTGCCTTGCACGCCGCCAGACGCCGGGGTGAGCACGGGGAAGTTCTGCCGGCCGTTGGGGCCGGTGTCGACATCGTTCGTGTCGTTTGCGGTAATGCCGTCGCTGTCGATGTCGATGCCGAGGAACGTGTGGCCGGAAATACTGTTCCCAAGGATCGAATTGCGAGCGGCGGTCGCGGTCAGCACGACAATGCCAGTGCTGCCGTTCTGGATCGTGTTGCCTTCACCAGCGCCGAGGCCACCGATTCTGTTGCCCGACGCGTCATCGATCCGGATGCTGTTCCCGTTCGACGTGAACATGTTGCCGCGCACGACGTTGTTGTCAGCGCCGGTTCGAATCTGCATGCCGAGACCGTTGTTGGCGACGAAGTTGCCGCCGCCCGCACCACCGATCGTGTTTCCCGGCGCGCTCACGATGTCGATCCCGATACCGCCGTTGGCCAGCGGCCCCGAGTTGTTGGCCGCAACGCCGATGAGGTTGGCCTGCAACACGTTGCCGCTCGCCGTTGCGCCAACGAGCGTCAGCGCATGCAGCGTGTTGCCCGAGATCACGTTGCCGGAGATCGTGTTGCCAGACGCGTTCTGAACGAAGACACCGCTCTGTACGCCTTGGTTCGGCACGGCAGCGGTGCCGGCCACGTTGGTCCCGACGAAGTTGCCCGCGACCTGGTTGCCGGAGCTGGTGACGTCTTGCACGATGATGCCGCTGCCGGTGTTGCCGGAAACCACATTGCGGGCGGCGGTAGTCGTGCCGCCAATCGTGTGATTCGAGCCCGACACGCGTATGCCAGTGCCGTTGGCTGCTGCTGCACCGGCCGAGCTCAGACCAATCCAGTTGCCTTCAATCCGGTCGTTTACGGTACCTGATTGCACTGAGATCGCGGCCCCGTTCGCAAACCGGTTGATGATCAGTCCGCGAATTACGCTGTTGCTCGTGTTTAGAACCAGGCCGTTCACCGTACCAGCCGTCGTGCCGCTCAACTCGATGAGCGGCGAACCGACAAAGCCAGTCTGAGTGGTGCCGTCAATCGTCACCGGATCGGTAATCGTCGGCAGCGCGGTCGGTGTGATCGTCCGCACGCCGGAACCTGGAATCGCAAACGCAATCGTGTCCGCGCCGGGGTGGGCGTTGGCGTCGAGAATGGCCTGACGCAATGAGCCTGCGCCGCTGTCGTTGGTGTTGCTGACAGTGAAGGTCTGCGGCGGACCCACCACAGCCGTTTGAGTGGTCGCAATGTTCGAAGCTGGCGGATCGGCTAGCGCCATGCTCGTGGCTGACACCGTGTTGGCGAGCTGACCAATAGCGGTTGGCGTCACAACAATCGTTACCGTCGCGCTGGCGCCGTTCGCCAACGTTCCGAGCAAGCAAGTCAACACAGCCGTGCCGGTGCACGCGCCTGCCGATGGCGTCGCGGACACGTAGTTCACCGATGCCGGCAGCGTGTTCTGCAGGCTGACATTCGGTGCGGCGTCCGGTCCGTTGTTTGTGACCGTAATGGTGTACGTGAGGGGTGTGCCGACGATCACCGGATCGGGAGAGTCCAGTGTTGCCACCGCCAGATCAGCCGTGCCGATGGCTGCGATTACTGGAACGCAGCTCGAGAACTCGGACGTGTTGTTTGCGGGGTCGGTTGCCGTTGCGGTGATGAACTCTCCAACGGCAACGCTGTTGGGCCTGGCAAAGCTGAACGATGCGAGCCCGTTCGCGTCGGTCGCGACGTTGAGGAACGTACTGAGAAGCGTTCGTCCTTCGCCGTTGCCCGAGGCGTCACAGGCCGGATTGGAGAAGTATTGAAGCGTAAATACCGTGTTCGGCGTGCTGGTGAACGTTCCCTCGATGAACACTGTGCCGGTGCCGTTCGTCCTGGCGCCAGTCAGTACCGGGAAGTTCTGCAGGTTGTTCGCGCCTGCGTCGGCGTCTGCAGCGTCGTTCGGGGTGATGCCGGTCGTCCCGAGATCGATCCCGAGCCCGCCATTCGAGAAGATGGAATTGCCAAGCACCGCGTTCTGCGCACCGGCACTCACGGCGACACCGGCGCCCGTATTGAAGGCCAGGACATTTGGTGCCGTCGACGAGCCGATAGTGTTTCCCGATCCGCCCAGGACACCTACGCCGTAACTTTGATTGGGCAGTGCCGATGTGCCATTGGCGGCCGTACCGATGAGATTCCCGAGCACGGTATTGCCCGTGGCGCCGCCGAAAAGCGCAATGCCGCCGGCGGCATTGCCCGAGATGAGATTGCCGGCCCCTGGGACGCTACCGCCGATCGTGTTGTTGGCCCCGCCGACCTGTATTCCCCAGGTGCCGTTCGCGAGGGCCGCGGTTCCGTCGACGTTGGTGCCAATGTAGTTCCCCTGGAGAACGTTACCGCTGGATCCGTTGCCGAGCACGATCTGTCCTGAGCCGGTGCTGCCGCCGACAATATTGCGCGCCGCCGCGACCGTTCCGCCGATTTGGTTGTTGCTCGAACCGATCAGATAGATGCCGTTTTGATTGGCTCCGACCGCAGCCGTGCCCGCAGCGTTTGTGCCGATCCGGTTGCCTTGAATCGTGTTGCCGTTGGCGCCGCCTTGCAGACTGATATTGATCGAGCTGGCCCCCGACACAACATTGCCGGCCCCGCTGGTAGTTCCGCCGATGAAGTTCGCCTGACTGGCGAAGATGCTGATACCGAAGGACCCGTTGGGCGAGGCGGTCGTTCCCGAGGAGCTGAGGCCGATCCAGTTTCCCTCGATGCGGTTTGTACCGCCTGTCTGCACCGTGATGCCGTCGCCCGAGAAGCGATTGATTATCAGACCGCGGATTGTGCTGTTGCCGGCGGTGATGACGAGCCCGCTTGCGTTTGCGCCTGCCGCAGTCCCGGCCAGCTCGATGACTGGTGTTCCTGCGAAGCCAGGCTGCGTGGTCGCATCGATCGTGACTGGATCGTGATCGTCGGCAATGCAGTTGGTGTGATCGTTCGTACGCCTGCGCCAGCAATGGCAAACGTAATGCTGTCGGGCCCGGCGTGGGCGTTGGTGTCGAGAATGGCCTGGCGAAGCGAGCCTGCACCGTTGTCGTGCGTGTTCGTGACGACAAAGGTCGACGGTACCGCCGGCGTAACTGTCGTTGTTGTGGTAGCCGAGTTGTTTGTCGAAACCGGATCGGTGCCGCTGCCGGCGACGGTCGCTGTATTCGTCAGGGTTCCCGTCGCGGTTGGCGTGACGACGATGCCGATCGAGACGTTGGCGCCGTTGGCGATCGTTCCGATTACGCAGGTGACCGTCGTCGTGCCGCTGCAGGACCCGAGCGACGGCGACGCCGAGACGAATGTCACGTTCGCCGGGAGCGTGTCCGTGACGGTCACGTTCGTAGCGGCATCCGGACCGAGATTCGATACGCCGATGGTGTAGGTGAGTGGCGAGCCGACCGTCGCTGGATCGGGGCTGTCCTGCTTCGTGATCGACAGGTTGGCAGTACCGGCGTCCGGCGCAACCTGTGCGCACATTCGAGAACTCGGACGTGTTGCCGCTCGAATCGGTCATCGTTGCCGTGATAAACGAGCCCGCTGGCAGGAGAGACGAGGAGAAGCTCGCTTCCAGGTTGGCGTCGGTTCCATTCCCCGTGCCTGATGTCACTCCGATCGGCGTCTGGCCTTCACCGTTGCCCGTCGGGTCGCACGCCGCGTTCGCGTAGAAATGCACCTGGAACTGTCCGACGGGTGTTGGACTGAGCGCGACCTGGACGAGCACGTTTGCACCAACGGTTCTCGCGGAGCTCAGGACGGGCCAGTTGATCAAGGTGTTGGCGCCGGTGTCGGTGTCACCGGCGTCGTTCGGGGTCACGCCACCCGGCAACAGGTCGATGCCGAGCAAGCCGTTGGAGAAGATCGAGTTGTTGACGATGGCATTCCCGGTGCCGGTATCGACTCGTACACCATAGGCGCCGTTGAAGGCGATGACGTTGCCAATCGTCGACGTGAGGCTGCCCAGGCGATTGTTGTTCGACTGCATGAACACGCCGTGCGAGCCATTGCCGAGCGGCTGAGTGCCACTGGCGTCGGTGCCAATGAGGTTGAAGAGTGCTTGATTTCCACCGGTCCCAGCGGTGAAGAAGGCGAGCCCGACCGCTCGCATTTCCAGAAATCAGATTGCCGTCGGCGGGCTGCGTACCGCCGACCATGTTTCCCGTCGCCGCAAAACCGAACTCGACGCCGTTCAGACCGTTCGGTACGGTGCCAGTACCGGCCGCATTCGTACCGACATAGTTGCCGCGGACGTTATTGCCCGTCGTGCCGACGTTCTGTATTCGGACGCCAGACTGAACGTTGCCCGAAATGATGTTGCGCGCGGCGGCAGACGAGCCACCGACCGTGGTATTGGTCGCGCCGTTCGAAATGTTGATGCCGTTGTTACTGTTCGGCACCGCAGCGTTGCCGCTCGCGTTCGTGCCGATGAAATTACCGAGGACCTGATTGCCGACCGCGGTGGTGCCGTTGATGTTCACGCCACCGTTATTGCCGGAGATCACGTTGCGGCTGCCGGGAGCGGTCCCGCCAATCGTGTTTCCGCTCGATTGGATGGCCATGCCGGCGCCCGCGTTGCCGAGCGCTGCGGTGCCATCGACGTTCGTTCCGATGTAGTTGCCGGCGACGATGTTGCCGTTTGCGCCGCTCACAAAGAACAGGCCTTGCGCCAGGTTTCCGGAGATGAGGTTTCGCGCCGTGGCCGTGGTTCCACCGATGACGTTGTTTGGCGAATTGACGTAGATGCCCTGCTGCTGATTCGGCAGCGCTGCAGTGCCGGCAGCATTCGTGCCGATGAAATTGCCTTCGATCGTGTGTCCGCCCGGACCATTGAGGGCGATGCCAGCAAACGCGAACCTGTTGATTGCGAGGCCGCGGATGAGGGTGTTGCTCGTGTTGACGAACAAGCCGGCTGTCGACCCCGCGTTCTCACCACTAATCTCGATGAGCGGCGTGCCCGCGTAGCCCGGTTGGGTCGTTCCGTCGATCACGACAGGTTGCGTGATCCCCGGCAGCGGCGTGACCGAGGTCGGCCGAATCGTATGCACACCCGTGCCTGGAATGTTGAAGGCGATCGTGTCGCGTGGCCCGCTGTCGTTCGCCTGCACGATGGCAAGCCGCAGCGATCCGGGCCCGCTGTCGTTCGTATTCGTGACCACCAGCGTGCTCGCGCCGGCTGTCACCGTGATCTGCGTAAAGGCGGCGTTGTTCGAGGGATTCGGATCTGACGTCGTCGCCGTCACGCCGGCAGTGCCATTCACCACACCACCCGAGAGTGCGCGCAGGACGACTGAATACGTAGCGGTCGCACCGCTGGCGACCGTGCCAAGCTGACAAGAGACGTTCGAACCCAGCGTGCATGTACCAGGTGCGCCGGTGAACGAGACGAACTCCGTCAGGAAGTGTTGTGTGAAGTTGAGCTGCACGCCGGTGGCAGGATTCGGGCCGTTGTTCGTTACTTGAATCGACTGCGTGAACGACGAGCCTTCGACTACTGCGCCGGTCGGTGCCTGCAGCGTGATCGAGAGATCCGCTGGTGGCTTGTCGCACGTGTTCAGGAAGACGAGCAGCTCGCTTCGGCCGCTGAAGGCATTGCCAACAGGCAGCGCGAGATCTGGCCGCCCGTCGCCGTTGAGGTCGGCAACGATCGGCTGCGACGTTTGCGGCGTCGAGAGATAGATTGGCGCAGCAAAGTTGCCAAGCCCGTCGTTCAGCTGGATTCCAACGCCACCGCCGTTTCGTGCCCACACCAGGTCGAGATCGCCGTCACTGTCGAGGTCGCCCGATGCCGGCGCATCGTCCGTCAGTTGGGGATCGCCGACGAGACCGCCCGGGGTGAAGCCGCCTGCGCCGTTGCCGACGAATATGCGCAGCGCGCTGGGACCTGTCGGAGGCACGGTTCCAACGACGACGTCGGCATAGCCATCGCCGGTCAGGTCACCGACTTTGACGACTCCGGAGATGTCCTGCACCGCAATCGTTGTTGGCGGCTGGAAGCCCGCGGCGCCGTTCCCGAGGAACGTCGTCAACGCGTTCGGTGTGTGCACCACCAGGTCGGGGTTACCGTCGCGATTGAAGTCGTCCGACACCACCGACGACTCGCCTGTGCTCGTGCCGAGGGTTGTGATCGCTTGGAACGTGCCGTTGCCGTTGCCACTGGCGATCATGAGGAGCGGCCCGGCGCCACTACCGGCCAGCGCCAAGTCAACGTTGCCATCGCGATTGAAGTCGGCGGCGCTCACGTTCTCCGCTGCATTCGGCAGCGTGATGGTCGTGAGCGGCCCGAAGCCGCCCTGGCCGTTGCCGAGGAACAGCCACACCTGTGCAACGTCCTGCGATGTGATCGCGACGTCGAGGTGTCCGTCGTTGTTGAAGTCGGCCACCGCACCTGCGTCGGGCGACCCGGGAATCGTCATCAGGGTTGGCGCGCCGAACCCGCCGGCGCCATTGCCGACGACGATGCCAACCGTGTTCTCGCCAGCTGGCCCGTAGACGAGGTCGACGACGCCGTCCTCGTTGAAGTCACCTTTCTCGGCTCCAAAGCCGGTGCCGACGGTGCTGGCGAGGTAGGGTGTCGGACCAGAGAAGCACACCGTGGTGCACGGAACGATCTCGGCTGGAGCCGTCGATCCCGTTGCGACGGCCGTGTTGTTCGTCGCGACCGGATCGGCCGTGTCAGTGGAGACCACCGCCTGATTCGTGTGCGTGCCGCCGACAGTCGGGCGAACGTTGAGTGTGATCGCGGCCGAGCCACCGCTCGCGAGTGTTCCCAGGTTACAGAGCAGCCTGCCGTTCGAGAACGAACACGAACCAATCGTCGTCGTTGCGCTGATGAACTGTGTCCCCGGCGGCAGCGTATCGGTCAGACGGACGTTCGTCGCGGTGGCGGGTCCAGCGTTCGAAACATTAAGAGCGAACGCGAACGGTGTGCCGATGGAGACCGATCCGGCGGGGCCGCTGGCCGCCACGCCAACATTCGCCGTCGCGCCGACACCGCCGACTGTGATCGTCACCGTCTGGTAGTCGACGATGCCGTTCGTCGATTGGAAGCGCGCCGTGAATGTATAGGTGCCAGGCGTCGTCGTCGTGCCGGTAATGGCCCCGGTTGTCGGGTTGACGGTCAGCCCCGGAGGAACAGTGCCGCCGGCGACGGTCCACGTGCCTGGAAGCGTCGACTGAAGCGATCCGTTGTAGGCACCGCCGGAGCTGGCACCCGGCACGGGCGCGCTGTCGGCCAGGGGAGCCGCGACCGTCGGCTGCGTGATGCCCTGCTGCACATCGGGTGTATTGACAGCCTGCGCGACGACGGCAGGAGTGACCGCCTGCGCGGCGTTGAACGTGACCGCGTCTGTGCGGTCTGGATCGAGAACGCGCAGCGTGATGCGTGCGGTGTCGCCGGGCGCGAGCGCGATCGTCAGGTTCGCGATGTCCGGATTGGCGATGTCGGGATTGGCAATGTCCGGGTTGGCGACGCCGCCATTCACGAACGTCGGGTTCGGGATGTTCGCGAGGAGCACGGTTTGCGGCTGGGTCAGTACATCGCAGCCTTGCACGACCGGCGTCTTGTACACCTTGTGCGCGATCAACTGGCTCTTGAAACCGGCCGGCAGTTGCGCGTTGAGTCCGAGTTTGACCGTGAACGACGCCGCGGCGTTACCGGTGTTCTTCATGAACCACGTCGTGTCGCTCAGAGAGCCGTTCGCGATGTCAGGGTTCGCGATATCCGGATTCGCAATGTCCGGGTTGGCGATATCGGGGTTGGCGATATCCGGATTCGCAATGTCCGGATTGGCGATGTCCGGGTTGAGGATCGTGACGTTCGCAATGTCGGGGTTGGCAATGTCCGGATTGGCGATGTCCGGATTGGCGATATCCGGGTTCCGTGTGCTCGCGTTCGCGATGTCCGGGTTGTAGACCTCGGAGTTGGCAATGTCCGGGTTGGCGATATCCGGATTCGCGATGTCTGGATTGGCAATGTCGGGGTTGGCAATATCCGGGTTCGCGATATCCGGGTTGGCAATGTCAGGGTTCGTCGGATCGGGATTGAGGACGATCGTTCCCTGCTGGCCGCCTGGCACGGCCGTGCCTGCTGGTGCGGTGATTTGCGTGACCGTGACGCGTACCTGCGCATGCGGATCGCTCGAGCGGACGAAGACCGTTCTGGCCACCGTCGATCGGGCGGGCACTGACACATCGAGCGACGTCGCCGCCTGGAACTGCGAGAAAGACGCGTCGCCACCGACCGGCTGATTAGCGATGGTGAGGCGATATGTCAGTGTGCCGGTACCGTTGTTCTGCGCGTAAACGGGGAAGCTGCGCTGGATGCTTGGCGACAGTGGTCGTGCGTTCGCGAGTGCGCCGACGACGAGGCCCTGTGTAATGCGAGCCGTGTAGATGTTCTGGTTCTTCATCGACGCCTGCCCGGGGACGCAGGCCTGGAGCGTCTGAGTCGGATCGAATCCGCTGATCGTCGGGCGGCCGAACGGAGGATTCGGCGCCGTGTAGTGCGTCCAGTTGCCGTCGGCCGGCGGACGCACGTCGCGGTTGTCGGTCCAGATGGCGTGGAAGACCGGCGCGCCGGTCGGCGCGGTGTTGAAGCTCCACGTCGAGCCATTGCGTATGAATGGCACCGCCGGCGCGGTGTCGAGATAGTCACCGATGAATGGCGATGTGCCGGCTTGGAAGAGCGGGAGGTTCGGCGGGCTGAATTCGAGTTGTTGCTTGCCGGTACCGCCGGGCAGGGCCCCCTCACGGTACTGCGTGATCTTGAACGGCGCGAACGTTGGCGAGTCGCCTGGATCGGCTTGAGCACCCCGTACGTCGATCGTGTGCCGGCTTCTGATGTTGTGCTGACCGTTCAGGATTGGTCCTTCGTCGACGAACTGGCCGAACAGCTGCGAGCGATCTTCGCGGAGGTCGTAGTAGACGAGGTTGAGCTTGCCCTCGGCGAACGTCAGCGCCGGCATGACCTGGTGGCCGGCAGTGTCCTGGTTGTCGACCGGCTTTGCCGCCGACCAGGTCGTGCCGTTCGTCGACGTCGAGACGACGATGCGCGCGTCACCAATCACGGCATCGGGCCGAAGCTCGGCGTAGCCGCGCGACGACCACGCCAGATAGATGCGGCTGGCCGCGTCAATCGCGACCGTCGGATAGGCGTTGGTTCGGAAGGAGGTCGCCGTGGTGGACTGATCGATCGAGCCGAGCGTGGCGACCACTCTTGGCGCCGACATGGTCGCGCCGCCGTTGGTCGAGCGAACGGTGACGATCGCGTCCGGTACGACGCCGTCGTTGAATTGCCGCCAGGCGATCTGGACGTGCGCCGGTCAGCGGGTCGATGGCGATCGATGCGCCCTGCGAGAGCCGGGGTTGTGCGGGAACGGGTTGGCCAGTCGCACGGCCGACGAATGTGTAGTCGACGAGATCTACCTTGCAATCATTGTTGACATCCGCATTCGGACTGAACCCAGATTGACCGCAGACACGGTTGTAGCTCGCTTGAACGCGTGTCAGGTCCGTGTTGTTGACGACGCCATCGTCGTTGACGTCTCCGCTTTGGACGCGGCTGATCACACGCGGCGGACTCCATGTCCTCGCGCAGTCGGACGAGTACGTGAACATGATGCGGCCACGTTCCTCGCCCGGCCCATCAAAGAGCGCATACGCCATGTAAACCCGACCGCCGGGAAAGCTCTGAAGCGGGATTCCCGTATTGCCGCCGCCGATCGTGCACACCGTCGCACCGGCGCGAGGAATGTCGACCGCCATCCAGGGCTTGTCGACCATTTGCTCGCCGCTCTGTTCCGCGCCTGCTCGCACATTGCGCGCTCGGTTCCGCTCGGCCTCGCGTTCACGTTCCCGCCGCCGCTCGCGTTCCTTTTCCTCTCTTTCTTTCTCTGCTCGTTCCTTCTCTTCGCGCGCCGCACGAGCGGTAACGCTCGTGACCTGACGGTCGTTCTTGTCCTGCCGTTTGGCAACGACAGGAGGGTTCCCGATTCGATGAACAACTGATGTACCGATGTATGCGATCGGTTCGCCCGAGACGCCTTCCTGGTTGTTGTTGTCGATAAACCTGGCGACGAAGATCGTGCTGCCTTCACCTTCTTCGCGGTTGAACACCAGGCCGCCGTAATAAAACATGCCGTTGGTGCCCGATCTGATGATCGGGTCGGCGCCCGCCGGATAGCCTTTGAGCGGTGATGCCATGCCGGCGGCAGACACATCCTGCGGGTACCCCGGCAACAGCCTTGTGCGCCAGGTCAGACCGCCGTTCTTGGTGGTGTACCAGCCAAGCCACGCATCGCCCGTCATCTTCTCGCCGACGTCGGGAAACGGAATGTCTACGGTGCGGTAATCGTTCGCGCCCGCCATGCAGTTCTGCGGGTTGCGGCTCGAACACGCGATCGTGGGCTCGTTCTGCCGCTGGAGCGTCCAGTCGCCGTCCTTGCCGGTGCCGGAAATGACGTTGACGTTGGTGCCGAGCGAGGGTTGCTGCTGTGCGCCGGCGCGATCGATGGCGAGGCTGAAACCAACCGCCAGCAATACGCTGCCGGTCACGCGACGGATGTTTCGTCCACGTTCTGTGTTGGACATCATGAGCCTCGCCATCCAGACACTATCGATAGACGGACGCCGACGCAGCCGTCCACAGCTGTCGAATAAACGACGGTCAACGACGATCTGTACGATGCGGGATTAGGCGTCGGTGCAACTGCCGCACCGTCTTGCGACGCGGCAGCGAATGCGCGGCTACACGAGCAGTTCGTAGTCGGGCGTGTTCACGCACGAGCGCCGGTTCGCAGCACCGACACTTACGGACAACGACCCCATGGGTTCGGAAAGGGTGTGATTCTAGCGCGAGTCGCAGGTCGTTGCGACGGCCAATTTGAAGCAAAATGCGAGGAATTTTTGCGCAGATGTCGACGGCGCTCAAGTCAGCCGGCGAGCAGACAAAAGGAAGTCCGAGGGAAGAACGGATCTCTGTTTTCACGCGAATCAACACGGAGTTCGTGGCGCCCTTCTTGCTAAATCGTCGCACTCCCTCGGTGTGGGCTCATTTGAGAGGCGGAGGCTTCATGCGTGTTCGACTGGTCGGCGGGGCCTTAGTGATCGTCGGCATGTTCTCGAGTGCTCCAACGCAGGCTGCGTCGATCACGTTCGCATCGCAAACGGTCGCTCCCGGCGAGACGCTGCGGGTCGACGTTTTCGGCGCTGAACTGAACGACGTGGTCGCCTTTGGTTTCGATTTGGGGTTTGACGCATCAGTATTGGCGTTCACTGAGGCAGTGGAGGGCACCTTTCTTAGTAAGGTGGGCCCAACCAGTTTTGCTTTCTGTCCCGATGGAAGCACCGATTGCCCTGCGGAGTTGAGTCCGCCGAGCATTTTTTCTGTTCTATTCGAAGGAACTGCGAGCAGTACGGCGGCCGATCAGCCTGAGTTGCTCGCGACATTGGTCTTTTCCGTGATCGCTGCTGGTGACGCGCATCTCGTATTGGGTTCGCGACTCCTGGGACTCCAGGATCTAGATCTCGTTGATCTTCCCCTTACTGAAACTGCTGGCACGATCACATCCGTCCCAGAACCCTCGACCCTCGCCCTGCTCGGCGTCGGCCTCGCTGCGATCGCGCGGAAAAGACTCAAGCGACAAACCCTCGGCTAACTGAAGCCCCTGCGCTCCTGTACCATGGGCCGGTCGATCGACCGGCCCACACAGGAGCATCCGTAAGCACGCGATGAGGGTTGGATCGCACGGGGCAATCGTTGCGACGCTCGCAGTCCTTGCGTTGAACACTACCGGCGCGTCTGCGCAACGCTCCGAACTCGACCGCGTCCTCGCGCGCGCCAGCGACTACGTCGTCGCGTACGGCCATGCGCTGTCGAGTGTGCTCGCCGAGGAGCGATACACGCAGCGGCTAGTCTGGCGAAGCAATCAGGCGTTGCTCGAGGAAAGACAACTGCTGTCGGAGATCGCGTTCGTCCGGCTCCCAGACAGCACTGACTGGTTGTCGTTCCGGAACGTCCTGACGGTCGACGGCCAGGTGCTCCCGGAAGCCGCTGGCCGCCTCGAACGAGTATTCCAGGAATCGCCGAACAAGCGTCCTGTCGCGCGCCCAGGCCATCGCCGCTGAAAGCGCCCGCTACAATCTCGGTCCAATCGCGCGCGAGATCAACGTGCCGACAACGGCGCTGCACTTCGTGCATCCCGAGTTTCTACCTCATTGCAGCTTCGACAAGGAGCGCGAGGAAGACGTCGCTGGTGAACGCGCATGGGTGATTCGGTTCCGCGAGCGCGATCGTGGAATGCTAATAAGGAGAGCAGACGGGAGGAACCTACCAGCAAAAGGCCGCCTCTGGGTAGTTCCGGGCGACGGCCGAATCGTCCGCAGCCAGCTCGAGGTCGAAGGATTCGTCAGAGGCAATGGTGATTCGAAGGCGACGATTCACGTGCAGTGGCGCCACGACACCGCGCTCGACCTGTGGGTGCCGGCGCAGATGCGAGAGTCATACGAAGGGCCCTGGCGCGCGATGTCAGAGCTCAACCGCCTCGAGCGCTACGATATCGATGGCACTGCGACCTACAGCAATTACCGGCGCTTTACTGTAGACGTCAGGATCAAGTAACGCTGCTCGCTTCTCGCAGTTCGCTGTTGTTATCAGGCCGACTCGAGATGAGCGAATCGCTATCCCAGGCAGAACAACTTGCCATCCTGAGATCCGATCACCAGGCGGCCGTCGGCGAGGGCGGGGGAAGCCGAGAGTGGACCACCGGCCTCGAACTGAAACACGGCCTTGCCCGTCGTGATGTCGAGCACGTAGAGCTTGCCGTCATTCGATCCGATGTAGGCGAGCCCGCCGGCAACGACCGGCGACGAGTCGACGCGGGCGCCGGTCATGAACGTCCAGATGGCCTTCCCGGTCTTGCGATCGAGGGCGTGCACCATCTTGTCGCGCCCGCCGACAATCACGCGGTCGCCAATCACGGCCGGCGACGAGTAGAACGGAAAACTCCGTTCCGGGTGCTTGTAGCTCCACACGATCTTTCGCGTCTTCAAATCGACCGAGAGGACGTCGTTTTCATACGTGCCAAAAAAAGCGCGTCCTTCGACGACGGCCGGCGAGGCACCGGTATACGCGCCAAACGGCATCTTGAAGACTTCGGTTCCGTCGGCGATACGAATGCCGCGCAGGATCTCGTCGCAGCCGGCAATGTAGGCAATGCCGGCGACAACCGCTGGCGTCGCGTGCACGTAGCCTTCGGTCTGCACCTTCCACGCGAGCTTGCCATCCTTGGCGCCGAGCGCGTAGAGATGCGAGTCGTACGATCCGATGAGCACCTTGTCGCCCGATACAACCGGCGACGATTTGATTTCGGTGCCCGTTTTGAACGTCCAGGCGACCTGGCCGTTTGCGATCTGCACCGCGTGAAGCACACCAGACAGGTCACCGACGTAAACCAGTCCATCGGCGACCGTCGGCGAGGATTCACCGATACCGTCGGTCGAGGCCTTGTATTTCCACTTCAGTTTCCCGTCCGCGAGGTTGACGGCGTGTAGCTCGCCCGTCTGCGATCCCACGTATACGACGCCGTCGACGATAGCCGCCGAAGACTCGATCGAATCGCCGGCCTCGTACAGTCCACAGCAGCTTCGGCGCTGCCGGGAGCTTCGCGTCCGAGATTCCAACGAGTGCTGGCGTGCCGCGAAACTGCGTCCAGCGATCGGCGGGAGATGACGCGGGTGCCTGCGCGGACACCCGGGTCGCGACAAGAATGAGGACGGCAATAACAGTGATTGGTCGCCGGAAGATCATCATGATCCGATGCCCACGAGCTGGGTCTGCGTCTTGACGATGAGCATGTTGCCGGAGATCGCCGGCGTGGCCATCAGCGTCTCGCCCATGGGGTTGGTCGCGAGAAGCTCGAACGTCCGCCCCGCCTTCACGACGAAGATGTCGCCATCTTCGCTTGTCAGATAGAGCCGGCCGTCGGCCGCGATTGGAGACGCGCTGAATCCTGCGGCGGCTGGCCCGACCCGCTGTTGATAGATGCGTTGGCCGGTCGCGGGATCGTAGGCACTGAGGATGCCGTTATCGGTGCACGCGTACAGGATGCCGTCGTAGAGAAGAGGCGTTCCTGTGTAAGGTGAGCCGCGATCCGTCTGCCAGGCGATCGACGCAGCATCGAGCGTTCCCGAGCGTCCGAGTCGAATGGCGTAGATGGGGCGGCCGCCCGGCGGATACCCACCGGTCACGATCACCGTCTCGCCAGAGACGATGGGTGTTGGCACCTTGACCTGCGTCTGATTGTCCGAAAGCCGCCAGAGTTCGCGGCCCGTCTTGGGGTCGAGACCGCGGATGAACTTGCCGCCGTTGGTCACGATCTCCGTGCGCGCCGAGCCGCGCGCGATCGTCGGCGTTGCCCACGACGGATACTCGTCGTGCGAGGTTCGCCACACTTCCGTTCCGGTGGCGAGATCGAACGCCGCGACGAACGAATCCTTGTGCCGGTCGTTCTGGACGATGACGAGGTTGCCGAAGATGGTGGGCGAGCTCGCCGGTCCCCACTGATAGCTCGGGTCGTCGACGAGGCCAACGTCCATGAGGCCGAGATCCTGGCGCCATTTCAGGTTGCCGCTCGTGTCGAAGCAAAACAGCCCTTCGCTGCCGAGCAGCGCGACGATCGACTGGCCGTCAGTGGCCGGCGTCGCGGACGCGTGGCTGGCCTTCACGTGCCGCTTGAGTCGAGGCACACCCTGGTGCACAACCTTGTCCCACAGGATCTTGCCGGTCGCCTTTTCGAAGGCGATGAGGCGCCACGTGTGCGACACCATATCCTTCGCCGAATCGATCCCCGCTTTGTCGACGTTCCCGGTGATGACAGCGGGAGTACCGACCGCCGCCGGCACGGCGGTTGTAACGTAGATTCGATCGCCCCAGACGATGGGGCTCGAGTGCGCGAGCCCGGGAATGGGCACCTTCCAGGCGACGTTTCGCGACGAGCTCAGGTCCCACTTGGACGGCGGCTTCGAGGACGCCGCGGCGACACCATTCGCGTCAGGACCGCGGAACGATGGCCAGTTCTGCGCGGCCGCAGGACTCGCCGCCGCGAGGCACGCCAGCAGCCACGCTATCCGCGGCGACAGTTTCCGGTTCACTTGCTTCCGGTTGCGTCCGTGCCCGCGATTGCGAACAGCTCGTTGCGGTTGACGATGTAAAGCGCTCCGTTGGCGGGCACCGGCGTCGAGTAGACGGAGCTTCCCATATTGCTCTCGGCCACGACCTTCAGCGTTTTGTCGGCGTTGAGCACCGTGACGTCACCGTCCTCGTCGCCGAGGTAAACCTTGTCGCCAATCACGATCGGCGAGCCCCAGATGGCGGCGAACATGTCGTGCTTCCAGAAGGGCTTTCCGGTTTTGACGTCGAGCGCATGCAGGAAGCCGCTGAAGTCCGAATAAAAGAGGATGCCGTTGTAGATGGCGCCGGTCGAAATCGAGCGACGGATGTCGCCGTAGTGCCAGATCAGCCCGCTCTTGGTGATGTCGCCGGTCTTGGTCGGGTCAATGGCGTAGAGATGGCCGACGCCTTCGCCATGCTCCGGATCCTGGCCGTTGGCAATGTAGACAACGTTCTCGTAGATGACTGGCGTGCTGATGACCTCGTTGCGTGTCTTTGGCCAGACCGAGTCCTTGGGGTTCATATCGAACTCCCAGAGCTTCTTGCCGGTCTTCGCCTCGTATCCACGTACCCAGCCGTCGCCCTGACCGATGACCACCTGCACGGTGTCGCCGATCTTGCCAACCGCGGGAGACGACCACTGACCGTGGAGGATCTTGTCGCCCGGCGACGCGTCCTCCCAGACCAGCTTGCCCGTCGTTTTGTCGAGGGCGATGATTGCCGGCGACTTTGGCGAGGGCACGTTCACGTGGCTCTCGTCCTGACCGTTCGACGTGCTGACGTAGATCAGGTTTTCGTACACGACCGGCGACGAGTTCGCCATGTTGTGCTGAAAGACGCCGAGCTCGTCCATCATGTCGTAGCGCCAGATGATGTCGACGTCGGTCTCGCGCGTCTGCTTCTCTTCCTTGAACGGTCCGTCGTTCTCGCCGTTGTCGCGGAAGCCTTGAATATCAACCGCCATGACCTCGCCGCGATTGGAGACGTAGTAGGCGATGCCATTTTCGACGAGCGGCGAGGAGCAGATACCCTGGAACGGCCAGTCGTTGGCGCGGCCGGCGGTCAGCTTGTCGTGGACGGCCTGCCACAGGAACTGGCCGTCCGACTCGCGAAACGCCATCATGACGCCCTTGTCGCCCTTGACGGCCGGATCCTTCATCGCTTCGTTGTTGGTGCCGACGAGCACGACGCCGTTCGAGACAACGGGGTTACCGTAGGCCTGCGATCCGAGCTCGGCGACCCACTTGATGTTCTTCTTGGTCTTGATGTCCCAGCTCGTGGGCAGACCTTTCATGTTCGAGACGAGATTCCGGTCCGGCGTCCCGCCCCACATCGGCCAGTCACCCTTACCTGGATCCGAACGGGCGACGAGCGCGAGCGTGCTGAGCGAGAGAAGTCCGGCGGCGAGGCCGAGCGCGGCGACGTTGTGCTTGGGCATGGTTACTTGTTCTTATAAACCTTGATGTTGTCGTAGTAGAGCTCCGAGCCTCCACCGACACGCGACGGCGCATCGGCGTAGAGACCCGCACTACCCTTGTGGCTGCCGATCGGATCGACGCGTTCGATGGTCCACGCCGCGGGTTCGGGCTGTCCCTTGACCCACACCTTGCCGCGCGCGCGCACGTTGTTGCCCTGCAGCGCCTGCACCTCGAGCTTCATCGTGTACCAGACGTCCTTGTCGAACTTGAACGGAACCTTGACCGTGCGCGCCGTTTCCGGCTGCCACGGCTGTAGGTGAAGCTCCTGGTGATTACCGAACATGACGAGCTCGTAGCGCTGCGCGACGACGCCGATGTCGCCCATCTGGCGCCGGCGCTCCATCGCGCGGATGTCGGCTTCGATCGTGTAGTTGGTCAGGTCGGTTGAGCCGAAGAACGGCCGGCACCGCTTGGCGAATGCGAAGTCGTTTTCCGCCAGCTTGACGAGCACCTTGCTGCCATCGAGATCCCGGACCGCGAACTTGCCGGTCGCGTTTGCCCATTGCGGCGGAGGAACCGCACTCCCATCCTCGAAGTCGAAGCTCCAAGGCAGATCCGGAATGACGCGGATGCGCGCTCCGCCGACGATCGTTCCAAGCGCAGCTTTGACGACTCCGGCTTGCGCCCCGGCCGCCGCGTCAGCAGTGAACTTTCCGTCTGTGACGGTGCCTTTGATGTTCTCGAGCGTCCACGTCGCGGGACCGGGCAACGTGACAGCCGCGCCGTTCGCGTCGAACGCCTTCGCGGTCAGCGCAATCGATTCGCCCGGCTTGAGAATCAATTCCGTCGGCGTCACGAGAACCGCCGCCGGAACGCCCGCGGGTAGCGACGCCGCTGGTTTTGCTGTGCTGGCGACCGGATTGGCCGGCGCGCCGGACGGCGCCATCTTCGGCCCGATGGCGTAAATCGCGTTCATCGACACGACGTAGACGCGGCCGCGTGCGACCGCGGGTGCGGCAATGATCGGCTCTGGGTTTTGCTCGCTCCCCAGCCAGTCTTCGTCGAGGATCTCGGCGCGGTCCGCGAGCGGGCGGATGATGTAGAACTTGCCGTTTTCCGTGCCCACGTACATCTTGCCGTCGGCGAGCACCGGCGACGACTTCTGAATCGTCCCGAGATTTTGTTCCCACACACGCGCGCCGGTCTTGGCGTCGTGCGCGAAGAGGATTCCGCCGTTGTCGACGACGTAGATTCGTTGACCGTCGGTGACGGGCGACGCATAGCCCGCCTGCACACCGCGAATGAGCCAGCGCGCATCCTTGTCGGTCAGCGTCCCCTTCTTGTCGGCCGGCATCGCGGCGAGCATGCCCATCTCGGTCGTGCCGATGTTCTCCTCGCTGTGCGAGATGATCACGTCCGGGCCGCTCATGAGCGCCGCCGTGTTCAAGCCGCGCAGGCTGACGGGCCAGCTCCAGATCTTTTCTCCGGTATTGATTTTGAGCGCGTGCATCGCGCCGTCGCTGCCGCCCGAGAAGAAAGTGCGCGTGCCGTTGACGTCGGCCACGTACGGATTGGCGTAGATGGTGTCGGTTGGACGGCCTTCGGGTGAGCTAATCCAGTTCACGCGGCCGGTCATCCTGTCGAACGAGAGATACCGATGCCCGCCGCCGGCATGTTGTCCCCAGCTGAACATCAACCCACTGACGATCAGCTGATCCCCGTCGATGATCGGCGAAGAGACGCGCCCGCCATGCGTCGTCCACATGCCGAACTCTTCGGCGAGCGAATGCTCCCAGAGCACCTTGCCATCGCGAGAAAACGCCATCAGGAGGCCGTTGCCGCTGAAGGCAAAGACGTTGCCGCTGGCGGGATCGACGACCGGCGAGGCCCACGCAATCCGGTGCGGCGGCACGTCGCTCGTGAAGATGTTGTACTTGTATTCCCACAAGAGCTTGCCGGTGTCGGCATGGAAGCACATGAGGCGCTCCTGCATGTCGGCACCCAGGCCGGATGTGTTTTGTAGATACAGGCGATCGCCAAAGACGACCGGCGCGGAGCGGCCGCCGTACGGCGCCTTCCACGCCAGGTTCTGACCCGACGGCGACCACGCGGAGGCAAGACCGGTTTCAGTCGAAACGCCGTTTCTCGCGGGGCCTCGCCAATCGGGCCAATCCGCGCCGTTCAGTAGCGCCGTGGCGGGAATGAGCAGTGCCGCGGCAATGACCAGGGGAAGACGAGTCTCGGTCGCTCTCATATAAGCCTCTAGGATAGCCTGTCCGACGGGCGGGGACACTCAATCGGGACACTCAACGGTGCGTGTCCCGGTTGAGTGTCCCCGCCTCGTCCCAATATGTCCGCGATTCGTACCAATGGGCGAGCGGTCGCCCGTATGCGGCCTATAATCTGCCTCTTACGTTCTTGGACCCTCATTCCGTTTCACATCCCGGGAGCCCTCGATGTTCGTCGTACGCGCGAAGACCACCGGCCTTCTCCTAACCCTGACCGTCCTGGCCACGGCGACCGTCAGCGCTCGCGAGAACTGGCCACAGTGGCGCGGGCCCGGCGGGCAGGGCGTTTCGAACGACACGCAAGTGCCGACCGAGTGGGCGCCGGACAAGAACCTCGTCTGGAAGGCTGAGCTTCCGGGAACGGGTATGTCTTCGCCAATCGTCTGGGGTGACCGCATCTACCTGACCTCGGTGATCGAAGGCGACGCCGTGACGGGCCACCGCGCAGTCAAGCACCGCCAGGGTAAAGAGGAAGACTGGATTCACCCCGACAGCGTCGCCGGCGACAAGAAACACACGTTCAAGGTCGTGGCGCTCGAAACCGCCACCGGCAAGCTGCTCTGGGAACGCACGGCGTACGAGGGCACCGTGTACGACGCCCGCCATCGACGGAGCAGCTTCGCCGGGCCGACGCCCGTGACCGATGGAACGATGGTGTTCGCGTACTTCGGCCCCGAAGGCCTGTACGCCTACGATGCGAAGGGCAACCTGGCGTGGAAGGCCGTGACACCCTTCGCCACGCTCGGTCTGGGCACCGGCACTTCTCCTGTGCTGTACGAGAACCTCGTGATCATTCAACGCGACGAAGACAACGGCGATCACTCGACCGTCGTGGCGTACGACAAGAAGACCGGCAAGGAAGTCTGGAACACGAAGCGTACGGTCGAGATCACCTGGAGCACGCCGGTGCTCGTGCAGGCCGACGGCCGAACCGAGCTGGTGACGAACGGCAGCGAGCAAATCATCGCCTACGACCCTGCGACAGGAAAGGAGCTCTGGCGAACGACCGGCGTGCAGAGCAACGCGATTCACACACCGCTCGTCGGCCACGGTCTCGTGATCGTGACCGCCGGCTACCCCGTGAAGAAGGTGATCGCCATTCGTCCGGGCGCTGTGCCGGACGGCCAGCGGGTGGCCTGGGAATACGCGAGAGGCACGGGCTACGTTCTCTCGAACATCCTCTACGGCGACTACCTGTATCTCTTTACCGACAACGGCATCGTGACGTGCCTCGATCCCAAGACGGGAACCGTCAAGTACGAGGGCGGGCGCATCCCCGTGCCAGCGCGCTTCATGGGATCGCCGGTGGCGTTCAGTGGGCTCGTGGCGATGACGAGCGAGGAAGGCGACACGTTCATGTTGAAGGCCGGTCCGACGCACGAGATCGTCCGGACCAATTCAGTGGACGAGGCCGTCTATTCATCGCCGGCGATCGCCAACGGCCGCATCTACATCCGCGGCGACAAGCATCTCTTTGCTATCGGGGCAATCGGGAAGTAAATCGCTGCTCACGGCTGCGTTTGCTGCTTTTCGATTCGTCCGTACATCAAGCCGCCAACGCGGCCGTGCTGCCAGGTGCCGGCATACCGATCACCGTGAAAGAGCACACGGCAGGTGAAAGTGCCGAGTGTCGGGATCGCCCAATCGGTCAGCGTCACCACCGGCGTATCGTCAACCCACTTCACCGGCACCACCACCGGCATCGTCACGTCGAAGCTCCCGTAACGCATGCGAACGTTGAATCTCCAGCGATCCTCTCCCACCTTCTCGACGCTCGAGATGTCGTACCGATCTTCTTCAGCCGAGGACTTCTCACGGCCGTCGACCGTGAAGTGGCCGACGAGCGACGAGCGCTGCATGCGCTCGCTGAACTGACGTTCCCGGTCGGCCAGCGACGCAAGGGGCAGGGTCGAACCATAGCCCAATCTGCCGGCAGCCCAACCGACACCCAGCATCAGCGCCAGGAGAACCAGGATGACTGCGAACCGGAAGAGCCGCCCGACGATCGCCATATCCGTCCCTCGTTGATTGGTCGAGTCAGTCGAACCGTTATCGCAAATTCTAGGACCGCTCAGCCCTCACTCGGAACGGCGACACGCAAAGCGGCGAAGCCTAGGAGGCCAACGCATGGCGACAGGATTAGAAGGATCGGCGCATACGAGCCGGTCAGCGTCGCACACTGCGCGAAGAGCAGCGGACCGATCGCCGACGCCAGTACGGTTAGCATCTGCGCCGCGCCCTGGATGCGGCCGAGGTGGCCGGACCCGAATCGTCGCCAGATGGCAAAGAACATCACCGTGATCATGCCGCCCGACAGTCCCATCAGCGTGGCAAAGATCCACAACTGCGCCAGGTTGGCGATGAAAGGAAGCGTGAGCAGCGCCAGCGCATAAAGGAACATGGCCAGACCGAGAAGGCGCTGCATCGACCAGCGAAGCGTCAGCCATCCGCAGACGAACTGTCCCACGAGCGCGATGATGGCCGACCCGGCCAGAAACGTGTGATACGTCGCCTGATCGAAGCCGCGCTCGGCCAACACCGCTTCGTTGAACAGGCCAAGGCCTGACGACACGAGGCCAAAGAGCGACGTTGCGCCCGCGAACACCCAGAACGCCGGGGTTCGAAGCGCAGCGCCGAGCGACATCCCCCCTGACGCCCCGCGTGCTTCGGCGTTCGCACTCGGCGTCCCAGGCTCACGCATGAAAAACACAACCGTGGGTGTCACGACGAATGCCAGGCCGACCGCGATCTGCAGCCAGGCGACGCGCCAGCCGACAGTGCGGACGGAGGCGCCAATCGCGACGAATGCGGCCGCGAAGAACACACTCAACAGCACCGAGTAGACACCCATCGCCATGCCGACGCTCGAGCCGAAGGACTTACCGACGGCGGTGATGCTCGCGACCGACAGGGCGCTTTGACCGATGGCCCGCGTCAGCAGGATCAGCACGAAGAGCATCGCAACGCCGCCGGTCAGCGCGCTCATGCGCCAGACGATGACTGCCAACATGAGCGATAGTGCGGCGGTTGTCCAGCGCAGGCCAACGCGATCGAACACCCGGCCGATCGGAAGGCAGATCGCCGCGCCGAGGAGCGTTGCCCAGAGATTGATGTTGGCGTAGGCGATGCGCTCGATCCGCAGGTCCTGAAGAAGGGGCTCTGTGATGAGCCCCAGGCCTTGCGTGCGTCCTGGCAGGGTCGCGAGCATGACGACCGCTGCCACGACGACGTTGACCCAGCCGAGGCGGATCGCGCCCGAGCCGGCAGACCAGCCGACACCGGCCGTCGGGATCGACGAGGACGGTGTCGACGATGTCAGAACTTCACTCCCGCGCTCAGCCCGAACGTGCGCGGCGTACCGTTCTCGCCGATGTATCCGGATGGCGCCAGCTGGCCGTAGGCGAACGCGACCGGAATGTAGGTCGTGTTGAACGCGTTGCGGATCCACCCCTCTGCGAAGAACAGCTTGCCGCGAACACCGCCGCGGAAGTTCACGAGCGCGTACGCGTCCTGGCCCTGCGCGTTCGTTTCGTCGTACTTGAAGGCGCCGGAGATCCAGACGTCGGCGCGGCCGTAGGCATTAAAGCTCGTGTTCAGCGGCCGTCCGAACTGCGCTCCGAAGCTGGCCGTGTAGTCGGGAGTATTGGGAACGTCGTTTCCCGAAACGTCGAGTCCAAGCGCGGTGCTGCCGTCGCTGAAGGTCGCGTGGGTAAGGCCAAAAGTGCCGAAGACGTCAATGCCCGGTGCTGCGCGTGCCGTAAGGTCGAACTCCAAACCCGTGCTCGTCGCGCCGCCGACGTTGGCGATGTAGATCTGGCCAGGGACGAGCAGGTTCGGCACGTTCAGCTGCAGGTCGTTCCAGTCGATGAAGAAGACCGCGCTGTTGAAGGCGATGCGATTTCCGGCAAAGAGCGCTTTGAATCCACCTTCGATGTTCCAGGTCGTCTCTTCGCCGTACGATTCGCTGCCGACAGGGGACGCCGGGTTGAACCCTCCGGCCTTGTAGCCTCGCGCCACGGTGCCGTAGGCACTGTACTCGGGCGTGAATCGGTACAAGGCGGCGAACTGCGGCGAAACGTTGCCGAACGACTCGTCGTCAAGGAGGACGGTCGGTGGCGCGATCGCCGGATCGTAGAACGTCTTGAGGTCGGCGTCCTTGCTCTCGTAATCGACGCGTGCGCCGGCGACGAGATCGAGCTTTTCCTTGTAGGTCACCGTGCCCTGGCCGAAGAGGCCGAAGCCGAAGTCGTCGAGCTGCGAGACCGGCGAATACTGATTGATTGGAAAGCCCGCCGGCGAGGCGAAGGCCGAGATCATGTTCACCGCGTCCTGCTGATAGTTCTGCGTGAACAGAAAAGCTCCAGCCTGCCATCTGAGCGCGGCGTTGCTCGAAAGCTCCACCGGCGTCGTCGACGCGACGCGTGCCTCCTGCGTGAACTGAAAGTCGTCCTCGGTGTTGTTGCGGACGATGAGCGGCAGCGCCGAGTAATCGAGGTCGGTGGAATCATCGGTCGTCCACTTGAGGAAGCCGGTTGTCGACATGAAACGCATCGACGTCCCCGTGTGCTCGGCCAGGATGGTGGTGCCGAAGATGTCACGGTCGGTGAACCCTTCGTAGTCGCGCGACGAGTGATACGGGTTGGCGCGGAGCGCCGCGAGGTCGTTCAGCGCGTAGTCGCCGTCGCGAGCGCGTTCGCCACTGACGATGACGCGGGCCTGCCATTTGTCGGCCGGCTTCCAGAGCAGCTGTCCCTTGCCGCTGAACGCGCGACGCGAGTCGATGTCCTTGCCGTTGACGTCGTTGACGGTGAAGCCGTCGCGCGCGGCATAGCTGAAGGCGCCGCTCGCGCTCAGCGTGTCTTCGATGAGCGTGCCTGACGCGTTGCCACGGATGTCCCACGCCGAATAGTTGCCGAAGGGCACCGCGAGCTGGCCGGTCCACTTGCCAAACGTCGGCCGCTTGCTCGTAACGTTGATGACGCCGCCGAGCGTATTGCGGCCAAACAGCGCGCTCTGCGGTCCGCGAACGAATTCGATTTGTTCGATGTCGAGCAGCTCGACACTCGACGAGTTTGCATTCAGCTGCGGCACGCCATCGATGAACGTCGTGACCGCTGGGTTGCCCGGGCTCGCACCGATGCCGCGGATGCGCGAGTTGCTCAGCTTGCGCGCGGTGAACTCGGTAAAAGAGACATTGGGTGCGAAAATCGCGGCCTCGCTGACGATGCGGATGCCAGCGTTGTCGATGGTTTCGGCCGAAACAGCCGTCACGCTGACCGGGAGCTTCCGCGCATCTTCCGGTTCTTTCTGTGCGGTCACGGTTACGGAAGGCACCGTGACGCGAACGAGTTGGTCGTCCGGACTCTGGGTGGCAGTGGTCGTTTGTCCGGCTTCGGACACGGCGGTCAAGCCAAGGCCGGCAAGAAACACGAACACTGTAAATCGCTTCATATTCTTCATCTTGGGGCTATAAGACGCTCGGACAGGTCGTTTCGTTTCGGGGCCGTCTGACCCTGCCATCATATTTTACCTTCGCGACATTGGCGCTCGCAGGGGTCGAGTGGCTGCTCAACCGTGTCGAACGGTAAGATCGCTCGCGTGAAACTATCTGCCGCCGTTTCTTCGGGTGCCCTCACCGCAATCACCATCGTCGCAACGGGCTGTGCCGTCAACACGCCGCCGCATCGCACTGGCGTTGCCTCGGCCATCACCGAGACGTCGGTGCGCAGCCACATGGACTTCCTGGCGAGCGATGCGCTGAATGGGCGCGGCAGCGGCACCCGCGACGAATGGATTACGGCGTCATACCTCGGCGCGCAAATGCAGCAGTGGGGTCTCGAGCCGCTTGGCGACGGTGGCGGTTTCGTGCAGCAAATCGAAATCGAGCGGTCCGAAACCGTGTCGCCGCCGACGCTCTCGGTGGAGGGCAAGAAGTACTCGCACGGTCAGGAGATGCGCGTGCTCGTGCTGAGCGCGGCTCGCATCTCTGGCTCGTTGCAGAAGTACGTCCAAGGTGGCGAGATCAAGGCAGGCGCGGCGTTACTGATGCCCGCTATGCCGCCGGCCGCAACGCCTGGACAGCCGCAAGCTCCGCCAGTCACGACTGGCGCGGCGATCGTGCTCACACTCGAGAACCCCAATCAGGCGCGACCGCCAGCAGGCGCCCGGCTGCCCTCGCCATCGGCCCGTCTGGTAGGCGTCGAGAGCCCAGCCGGCGGGCGGCCGACCACGATTGCGCTGACCAAGGACACCTACGCTGCGGTATCGGCGCTTGCCGACGGCACGACGGTCACTGTCGAGGCCGAAGTCAAGGGCGGACAGAAGACGCAGACATGGAACGCGGTAGGGCGGCTGACCGGCAGCGATCCAGCATCGGCGACGGAAGTCATTCTTCTCTCAGCGCACCTCGATCACATTGGAGCAAGACAGACGCAGAATGCGGCTTCAGGTGGCGACACGATCTACAACGGCGCAGACGATGACGCGTCGGGCACAATCGCAGTGCTGGAGCTGGCGCAGGCGCTGGCCGCTGGCCCGCGTCCGAAGCGAACGATCGTGTTCGCGTTTTTCGGCAGCGAAGAGGCGGGCGGTTACGGGTCGCGTTTCTTTGTCGATCGTCCAGTCGTTCCGCTCTCGCAGATTGTCGCCAACCTGCAATTCGAGATGATCGGACGTCCTGACAACAAGGTGCCGCCGCACACCTTGTGGTTGACTGGCTACGAACGGTCGACGCTGGGTCCGGCGCTCGCCAAGCAGGGCGCACAACTCGTGCAGGACCCACACCCTGAACAGAGCTTCTTTACGCGCTCCGACAACATCCAGTTCGCGCGCCGAGGCGTCGTCGCGCACACCGTCTCGAGCTTCGGGCTGCACAAGGACTATCACCAGCCCTCGGACGAGATAAAGACGATCGACTTTCCCCATATGACCGATGCGATCCGCTCAATGCTGGAGCCGATCCGATGGCTGGCGAATTCCGGTTTCAAGCCAGATTGGCTACCTGGGAAGCGACCGTAGACGCGAACCGCGAGCCCCGAGTCCCGGCGCCAACACTATTCCCCCCGTACAGTGAGCTCCCCCTTCATCCACGGCGAGGCGGGATACACGCGGACGTAGCGGGCGCGGACGCCGGGTAGAGGAATGCGAATCGGCGCCTGCTCGGGATCGTCGAGTGTTGCTTCGACGGCGAGGCCGCCGGTCCACCCCAGCCAGGACTCGTTCCAGTTCTGCCCATCCTCGGACGTCTCGATCCTGATCCGCGGCGCCAGGTCTTGGTACCGGCGACGGAGCGGAAAGACGATGCCCGAGAGTGGGCGTGTCTCGCCGATGTCGAACTCGAGCGTGTAGCGCGCGGCGTCGCGCACTGTTGCGGAGATCGCCTCTCCAATCGGCGGCTCGCGCGGCGCCGGTTGTGCCGGCAACAGGAACAGCGTGCCTGCGCCGCTGCCGCCGTGCGTCTGGATGCCCGGTACTTTCTGGATCAGATCTTTGAAGCGGCCGCCGTGCGGGAGCCGGTCGTTGATCACGATGACGAGCGGCCGGCGGCGCGCGAGGTAGAAGAGCGCTGAGGTGTCACCACGCCACAACGACAGGGAGAGGATCTGGTAGTGCGGCGGAAAGTGGCCGGAGTAACCGTTGACGAGCGGCTGGCGGTGGAACATCGAACGATACATGGCATGGATGCTGACGTCGGTGTTGTCGAGGGGCAGCTCTATCACCGCGGCCTGTTGCGAGCCGGGGAGGATGACCCTTGCCGGCGGCGCGGCGACCGGTACCGCACGTGTCATCCCATCGACGAAGAGGCCGGCGACAACGACAGCGCCAGCCAAGACACGCCACCGCCGCGAAATGGTGAGCACCTTCGACAAGCCGGCGACGCCCAGGCTGGCGGCAATTGCCACGCAGAGCGTGCTGAGCATTGCGAAACGCGCTGAAACGCGCAGGCCGCTGAAGCCAGGCAGCCAGAGCAGCCAGCTGTACGGACGATATGGGGACGCAGGGCCGTCCCCGGATCCTCCAGGACCGAGCGTGAGCACGCCAATGATCACCGCCGCGATCGCGTAGAACACGATGGGTGCCCGGTTGGCGAGGACGAGCGGCCGCGTCCTGCGGAAGAGCATCAGCGCGAGGCCGGCGACTGCCAGCAGCACAACCGCAACGCCTGGAAAGAGGTACTGCTCGTAGTTCTGGGCCGCGCCTTCACGCCAGAAACGCAGCAGCGGTGCCGCATGCGTAAAGGATGCCGGAACGGCGCTGAAGTCCCGGATCTCCGCAACCTTGCGCGTCAACCCCCAACGCTCGTGTATCTCGCGGTACTTGAGCAGGATCGGCAGGAGCGGCAGGGACGCCACGACCCAGGCAGTGGTCATGGCGACGCCGGGGCGAGGCGCGCGCCGCCAGTCGACGAACCACGCCAGCCACAGCACGATGAGAACCGGAAAGAACAGCAGGTAATAACCGTTCGAGAGCGCCTGGAGCAGCCACGCGGTGCCGAAGACCACGAGCCAGCGGGTCGCACTGGTTCGCAGGTACGCGTGCAGGCCGAGGAGTGCGAGCGGCATCCACTGCGATGAGATCACCTGGATGTGCGCGACCTGGCTGGCTCGATACGGTGCGCAGGCGAACGCGATCCCGGCGCAGACGGCGCTGAAGCGCGAGCCCGTCAGCTCTCGCCCGAGCAGGTAGGCAAAGAAACCGGACAACGCGAAGGTGAGGATGAAGCAGGCGTTGTAGGCGCCAATCGGCGAGACGCCAAGCCACTGCAACGGCGTCGCAACGACGCTGAGGCCGAGCAGGTGCTCGGAGAGCGCCATCGAGCCGGCCATCGGCCACATCATCGGCGCGTTCCACCACGCCTCCGTCAGCGGCGTCGTCTGCGCATTCCACCAGAGCAGCCAGATGTTGAGGACGGGATCGCCGGGGTTGTCTGCAATCCGGGAGGAGAGCGTGGCCGCGACGGGCCACGTCCAGAAGATCGCGAGGGCGCTGAACGCGAGAAGCGCCCAGAGCGACTCGCGGAATGGAACTCTCGATTCGGGTGAGTCCGTGCTGGGTGGCACGTCACAAGACTAACCCGTTCGCGGCTGGCGGCTCGCGTCTCGCTCTTAGACAACCGGTCGGCTGAGCAAGGGCGAACCGCGAGCCGCAAGCGAGCGATCTACTCGCGCCCAGCGCCGGTTCCGCGTCCCCCGAAAGCAGGCTGCGGCGCCGGCAGCGGTTTGCGTGGCAGCAACTGATCGCGGTTCGCCGCGAAGTAGACGAAGGAAGCGACGATCACGGCATTCTTGCGCATGTCTTCTTCCTGAATCCGTTCGAACAGGTCCATGTTCGAGTGGTGCGTGCGCGTGCCGTACTCGACCGGGTCCTGGACGAACTGGAACCCGGGGAGTCCAACCGCATCGAAGGCCTGATGATCCGTGCCGCCGGTGTCGCGGATCGTCAGCGTATTCATGCCCAGATTCCCGAAGGGTTTCATCCACGTCTCGAAGATCGGCGCGACACCTTCGTTCCCCTGCAAGTAGACGCCGCGGATGGCACCGGTGCCGTTGTCGACGTTGAAGTAACCAGATAACTTCGCGTGCGCGGGCTTGAGCGTCATCGTGGCGCGATCGGCAAACGTCTCGGTGACGTATTGCCGCGACCCGATGAGCCCCTGCTCCTCACCGCCCCAGAGTCCGATGCGCACCGTGCGACGCAGCGGCAGCCCGGACTGTTTGAGGATCCGCATGGCTTCCATCATCACCGCCGAGCCAGCGGCGTTGTCGGTCGCGCCTGTGCCCGAGTGCCAGGAATCGAAGTGCGCACCGAGCATGACGAGTTCTTCGGCTTTGTCGGTGCCAGCGATCTCACCAACGACATTGAACGATGTTGGATCGTCATAGAAGGTGTTCTTGACCTCGAGGTCGATCCGGACCGGCTGATTTTTTTGCAGCGTTCGAAGGATTCGGCCGTAATGCTCGACCGCGATGGTCACGGCGGGCACCGTCGCTGGGGCGTTGGCTTCGCGTGAGCCGCCTCCGCCGACGAACACCGTGCCGCCGGAGCCGCGGCCCGGCGAGATGACCGCGAGAACGCCTTCATCCTTGAGAAACTGCGCCCGCGTTTGGGTGAAGCTCGCTGCCTGGCCGGCCCCGCCACGTCCCGGGCCTCCAGCTCGCCCGCCGCCCCGTCCACCGCGGCCAAGCGCATCGGTTTCGGCTTCGAGCGCCGTCAGTTGTTCCTGCGTGTAGCGTTGCGCCTGCGCCTCGAAGAGCGCAGGAACGTCCGGCATTGGCGTCGAGAGAACGAACTTTCCCTTGAGCTTTCCCTTCCACGTCGCGAGATCTTCAGGCGTGTCGAGTGTCGCGTAGATCGCGTCGCCGGACACTGGCCCATCGGTGCTCGACGTCCACGCCTGCGGATAGCCGATGACCGGCAGGCTGCCGCCGGGCGTCGTCGCCATCATCGAGAACTTGTCGTTCGCCCAACCGCGGCCGAAAGGTCCGAACGGCTGCAGCTTGACGTTGACCAGTCCCCACGACGTCATCTCTTTGACCGCCCAATCGCCCGCCTTCCGGAAGCCGGGCGAATTGGTGAGCCGCGGTCCGTAGACGTCGGTCAGCCAGCTCATGATCTCCATCACGCGCGAGCGCTGAAATCCTTCCTCTTTGATCTTGTAGATAGCGTTGAGATCGACGCGCTCGGCCTGCTGAGCGGAAATCGGTACGAATGCAACCGCGAGAGTGAGTGCTACGCCCGTCAGCAGCCCTCGCTGCCGTATGAGAAACGTCATCGAATCCTCCAGGAACGGCCGGCCTGTGCGCACCGACAAAATCGTGCCGCCGCCAGCATAAGCGTGCTCGCCATCTGTTTCCAGTTACAAAACCGAGGGTCACCCGACAGGCTCGTAACGCCGTGTGCTGCAGAATGCACACGGTACAGCCCGTCGGCTGCAGTCGATTCAACGACTTGCGGGCAATCTCAGATTTGGTGTGTGCCATGGTCCGCCGGTTGCACGGTGGGGGCGGGGACCTCCATGACAACCGTACCTCTCACGAACGAACGGCCCGAAGCACCACTGTTTTGTGACGGCCTCGGCGAGCGAGTTGTCGCCGCTGACGGCGCGACCGGCGAGCTGCTGCAGATTCTGCGCATTCGCCCGGCGCTGACGGCGGTGCCCTCCTTCGAGTTTGCGTTGCGCGAGCGCGCGGCGCGGCTGGCCAACTTCCGTCACGCCTACTACGCTCGCGTCAGGCGCATCGATCGCGTGCAGATTCCCGGGCCGGGGCTCTCGATCGTTTCCGACCACGTCGAAGGCACGCGTCTCTCCGACATCCTGCGGGTCGCGCACGAGCGCAACCTGGAGCTCGATATCAACGCTGCGCTCTGCCTGATCCGGCAATTGGTTCCCGCCGTCGCGCTGCTGCACGAGAACGCCCGCGAGGTTGCCCACGGATTGATTGCGCCCGAGCGGCTGGTCGTCACGCCGCACGCGCGCCTCGTGATCGTCGAGCACGTGATGTCCGCAGCCGTCGAGCAACTGCAGTTCAGCCGCGAGCGGTTGTGGCAGGAGTTCCGGATCTCGATGCCGCCGAGCGCCGGGATGCCGCGCTTCGATCACCGCGCCGATGTGACTGGTGTCGGCATGGTGGCGCTGGCGCTCGTCCTTGGCCGGCCGCTCCATCAGGCGGAGTTCCCGAACCATCTCCCGACGCTGTTGAACGAAGCGCGAGAGCGCACCGCGCTCGGCGAGGAGCAGCCGCTGTCGTCAGCGCTTCGCGACTGGCTGGCCCGCGCGCTCCAGCTCGATACGCGCCGCGCCTTCGCCTCGGCGCCAGAAGCGTTGACCGCGCTCGAAGAGATCGTCGCCGACGATTCGATGTACGTCGCGGCACCAGTCGCGCTCGAGACGTTCTTGTCGCGCTACATCGCGGCGCTGCTCGAGCTGCCCGTCGATCCTGTTCCCGCGTCAGCGCACGCATCAGTTCCCGCGCCGCAGCCCGCCGCATTTTCGACGGCGCCGGCGACGCACCCCACGACACCCGTCACGCCGTCCGGTGCTTATCAGCCGGCGGCAGCTCCGGCGGCCACGGCTGCCTTCGAGGCGCTGCTGTCTTCGGTGCGGAACACCGCGCCGTCCGCACCAGCGGCGCCGCCTCCTGCTCCTGCCGCGTACACGCCTTCAGCGGCGCCAGCGGCTTCTACCCATGAGGCACGCCCTCATGACCCGAAGGCCGGCGCCACAGTTCCGGCGGGCCCAGGGACCGCGGCACGCGATATCACCGAGCTCATCGCCGCCGCCGACTTGAAGACGAGACCCGAACCTGATCCAACGCAGTCGCTGTTCAACCCGGACGCGCCGTTCAGCCTGCAGCCCGTCGACGATGCGTTTGCGGGCGGGACCGACTCGGCATTCACCATGCCTACACCGCCAGCACAATCGGCACACGCGCCCAAGGCAAAGGCTGCCTTCAAACGCCCCGCACTGAAGATTCCGCGGAAAGCTGTTCTCGCCGCCGCGGCGATCGCCATCCTTGCGGGCGCCGGCTTCCCTGCGTGGCGCTACTACTCTGGTACCGCAGCGGCCTCACCCTCGACCGGCACGCTCGTCGTGCAGTCGAATCCCGCCGGTGTCCAGGTCTTCGTTGACGGCGTCGATCGCGGACAGACACCGGCGCGGTTGTCGGTCCCAGCCGGCGCACACATTCTCGAGCTTCGCGGACGCGGAGTGCCGCGAGTCATCCCGCTCAACGTCACGGCTGGCGCGGAAGTCTCGCAGTACCTCGAGTTCGCGAACACGCCCGAAACCGGCAGCCTGAAAGTCGAGTCGCAGCCGGCGGGCGCCAAGGTCATCGTCGACGGCACGGATCGCGGCGTCGCGCCCGTGACCATCAACGACCTCCTCCCGGGTGATCACGAGGTCATCCTGCAGACGCCGCTCGCGTCAGCTCGGCACGTGGTCAGCGTCCAGGCCGGCGGCACGGCGTCAATCGTGACCCCGGTGCTGTCGGCGGCGACGGCGGCCGGGCCGGTGTCCGGGTGGCTGACGGTCAAGGCGCCCTTCTCGCTCGAGATTCGCGAAGAAGGCCGCTTGATCGGCACGACCGACGCCGATCGCGTAATGCTCGCCGCGGGACGGCATGACGTCGAGCTCGTGAACGAGACGCTCGGCTATCGCGTCACGCGCGTCGTGCAGGTGATGCCGGGCAAGGTCGCGAGCCTCGCCATCGACCTGCCCAAGGGCACGGTCAATCTCAACGCCTCGCCGTGGGCCGAAGTCTGGGTCGACGGCCAGCGCGTCGGCGAGACGCCCATCGGCAACCTGTCGCTGCCGATCGGTCCGCACGAAGTCGTGTTCAGACACCCGCAGTTCGGCGAAAAGCGTCACGCCATCTCGGTGACGGCCGCGGCGCCGACGCGGGTCAGCGTGGACATGAAG
The DNA here is from genome assembly GCA_963797715.1 of uncultured Acidobacteriota bacterium. GTDB lineage: Bacteria > Acidobacteriota > Vicinamibacteria > Vicinamibacterales > 2-12-FULL-66-21 > DATBJJ01. Next base: position 79,118 of record CAWCQS010000024.1, on the reverse strand, counting down.
TAGGCCGTCAACTTTTTTCGGTGGTGCATTTGTGTTGATGCTCTTGATGGTGGCTACGTTCGTGATGGTGACGACACTGGCGCTGGTCCTGGTCAATGCCGAGCCGCAACAGCAGCGCTCGGTCGTGCGGCCGGCGCGCCGCGGTGTGCGTGTTCGAGTGACGAGGTAGTGGCCATGACCCCCAAATCCACGCGGCGCCAGTATTTCTCGGTCCTGCCGGTTCTCGGCCTCGCGCTCGCGCTTGCATCACCGGCTCTCGCACAGGAGGGCCCGCTCGGCGTCGCCCGCGATCTCTACGCCTCGGCACGCTACGACGAAGCGCTGGCGATGCTCAACGGGGTCCGCCAGCAAGAGAGCTCGAACCCGACCAATCTTCGCTACATCGAGCAGTACCGTTCGCTCTGTCTCTTGGCGCTCGGACGCGGCGCCGAGGCCGAAGCGGCGATCGCCGTGGTTGTGGCCTCCGACCCGATGTATCAACCGACCGAGACCGAGGCATCGCCTCGGGTGCGGACCGCGTTTTCCGAAGTGCGTCAGCGGCAGTTGCCCGACATCGCGCGCACCCGCTACGCGTCCGCCAAAGCCTTGTACGACAGGAAGGACTATTCGGCCGCCGAGCAGCAGTTCCGCGAGTTGCTCCGGCTGATCGACGACCCCGACATGGGTGGACGTCTCGGCGATCTCCGCACGTTAGTGATGGGGTTCGTCGATCTGACTGCCGCCAACGCGGCGCCGCCCGCCCCCGAGCCGAAGCCCGAGCCGCGGCGTGAAGAAGTGCCGCCGCCGGCGCCACAGGTCGCGGCGCCGGATCCACAGCGCGTGTATTCGTCCGATGACGACGGCGTGACGCCGGCGCAGCCGATTCGCCAGGAAGTGCCGCGCGTTCCGATGCAGATCGCTAATCAGACCCGCGAGCGCGGCATCCTTGACGTCACCATCGATGAGCAGGGCCGCGTGATTGCTGCGGCGATCCGCGTCGGGCTGCACCCGATTTACGACTCGCAGATTCTCTTGGCCGCCAAGGAATGGCGCTACCAGCCGGCGACGATGAATGGCCGGCCCGTGAAGTTCCGGAAGATCATCCAGATTACCGTGTCGAAGCGCTGACCGGGCCGGGTGTTCGCCCGGTTGCCAGACAGGGAGGCTAACGCTACACTGCCGGGCATCTCGAATGCACCGAGGAGCCGCCCGGATCATCGCAGCGGCCGCAAGCATCAGCGCGGCTGTCCTGGTTGGCGCCTGCCACCCCGCGGCAGATGCCCCTCCGCCCACCCGTCTTCGTGCCGACATCGTTCTTCCGCTCGAAACCGAAACCATTGAGGCGGTTGTGCCGCGCCAGGCCACACTCGAGACGCTCCTGCGCCAGCACGAGCTGCCGGCGTCGTTGGTGCAGGCCGCAATCGAATCGGCGCGTCCGGTGTTCGATCCACGCCACCTTCGAGCTGGCCGCCCGTATCGAATCGTTCTTTCTATCGATGGCTTCCTGAGAGAGCTGGAATATCAGATCGATGCCGATCGGTTTCTCCGCATCGTCAACCGCGATCGGTCGGCACCGGAGAAGCTCGAAGCCGAGGTGCTCCCGTACGAGAAGGACCGGAAGGTCGTGGCGATCCGGGGACTGATCGACCGCGAGCATCCATCGCTCATTGCCGCCGTGGATGCGACCGGCGAGCGGGTGCAGCTCGCGATCGCCATGGCCGAGCTCTTCAGCGGTCAACTGGACTTCGAGAACGACCTGCAGCCGGGCGACTCCTTCGAAGTGCTGTTCGAGACGAGCACGTATCAGGGCGAGTTCGCTGGATATGGGTCGATTCTGGCGGCGCGTTTCGTCAACGAGGGCAAAGCGCACCAGGCCTACCGTTGGGTCAATCCCGACACGAAGAAGGCCGGCTATTACGACGAAGAGGGCCGATCGCTGCGGCGCTTCGTGCTCGCGTCGCCGCTGCGCTTCACGCCGCGCGTGACATCAGGGTTCTCACGTCATCGGATGCATCCCGTGTTTCGCACTGTGCGCGCGCATCTCGGTGTCGACTACGCTGCGCCGACGGGCACGCCGGTTGTGGCAGTGGCAAATGGTGTGGTCGTGTCAGCGGGCTGGGCCGGCGGCGGCGGACGCCAGGTGCGGATCCGACATGCCAGCGGGTTCGAGAGCTACTACCTGCACCTGTCGTCGTTCGCGAAAGGCATCAGCGCCGGGGCGAGGGTGGACCAGGGCCAATTGATCGGCCGCGTCGGAGCGACTGGCACGGCCACGGGGCCGCACCTCGATTACCGCCTGCGAAAGAACGGCGTCTTCGTCGATCCTCGGCGCGAGCACGCGCGCCAGCCACCGGGCGAGCCCATCCCGGCAACGTACCTCGCCGAGTTCAGCAGCACACGCGAAGGCATGCTGCAGCAATTCTCGACCACGATGGCCAGCGCCGATGCCGCCGCCCCGCCCGACACGCCGCGCGAGAAGCACGAGTAGCCCTCAGCTCACAGCTCTCGCTGTCAGTGTTCTTGAAAGCTGAAAGCTGAGAGCTGAGAGCTAGAATTAGATCAATGGCATCCCTTCATCCGTTCCGGGCGCTGCGCCCGGCGCCGCCGGTGGCGGCAACTGTATCCTCCGTTCCCTACGATGTCGTCAACGCCGAAGAGGCCCGCCAGCTCGCCGCCGGCAACAGCCTGAGTTTTCTTCACGTCACGCGTTCCGAGATCGACCTTCCACCGTCGACCGATCCGTACTCGAGCAGCGTCTACGAGCGTGCGCGCGAGAATCTTGCGACGCTGCGTGCGACGGCGCCGCTCGTGGTCGACGAGTCGCCCTCGATCTACTTTTATCGGCTGCGCATGGGCGCGCACGAACAGACCGGCATTGCCGCGTGTTTCTCGGTCGACGAATACGAGCAGGACGTGATCAAGAAACACGAGCGGACGCGCCGCGACAAAGAAGACGATCGCACCCGGCACATCGTCGAACTTCGAGCGCAGACCGGCGTCGTGTTCCTCACGTATCGCGCCACGCCTGGTGTTGACGCTGAAGCGGCCAAGGCGACCGCCGCCGCGCCGAGCTACGACTTCACCGCGCCAGATGGCGTGCAGCACACGCTCTGGCGCGCCGACGAACAGACGGCGCGCGCGGTTGTCGCCGTGTTTGCCTCGATACCGGCGCTCTACATTGCTGATGGGCATCATCGTGCTGCGAGCGCAGCACGGGCGCGCGCAGCTTTGCAAACACAGGTCGGCGGCGCCGCCGCGGATGCGGAAACGTTCATTGCTGTCGCCTTCCCGCACGACCAGATGCAGATCCTTCCTGTACAACCGGACGGTCAAGGATCTTGCCGGACGCGCGCCCGAACAGTTTCTGAACGAGCTCCGCCAGGCGTTTCCCGTAGCCGAAGGGCCGGCGCTTCCTCGCCGCAAAGGTGAGGTCTCGATGTACCTCGCGGGACGCTGGTACACGATCGACCTGTCGCGTGCCGCGCCCGAGGACGACTCGCGTGCGAGCGGTCTCGACGTGGCGTTGCTGCAGCGGCACGTGCTCGAGCGGATTCTCGGGATTGGCGACATCCGCTCCGACAAGCGCATCGATTTCGTGGGCGGCGCCCGGGGCACGGACGGTCTGCAGCGCGCCGTTGATTCGGGCGCGGCGGCCGTAGCGTTTTCGCTGTACCCGGTCACCATTGACGATCTGATGGCGATTTCCGACGCCGGCGGCATCATGCCGCCAAAGTCAACGTGGTTCGAACCGAAGCTCAGGGACGGATTGCTGGTTCATTTGATATGAAAGTTCTGGTTGCTGATACGTTCGAGAAGAGCGGCCTTGCCGGCCTGACGACCGCCGGCTGTGAGGTCGTGTATGAACCCGACGCGAAGGACGACAGCCTGACGGAGGCGATTCGATCCAGCGGCGCTGACGTACTTATCGTGCGCAGCACCAGCGTCTCCGCGGCGATGCTCGACGCCGGCCGGCTGTCGCTCATCGTTCGCGCTGGTGCCGGCTACAACACGATCGACGTCGCCGCGGCATCGAATCGCGGCATCTACGTTTCGAACTGTCCGGGGAAGAACGCGATTGCGGTCGCCGAGCTGACCTTCGCCCTCATCCTTGCGCTCGATCGTCGCATTCCCGATAACGTCGCCGAGCTGCGCGCCGGCAAGTGGAACAAGAAGCAGTTCGCCAAGGCACGCGGTCTGCACGGGCAACGGCTGGGCATTCTCGGCGTCGGCAACATCGCACGGGAAGTCATCCGTCGTGCGGCCGCCTTCGGTCTGGACGTCGTGTTGTGGAGCCGCCGCTTCGACGGCCTCGATCGCCTGATGAGCGAGGAGGAAGCGCAGGCGGTCGGACTCGACGAGGCGATGCGCACGATCGAGATCCAACTGGCGCCGACACCAGCAGACGTGGCGGCCCGCGCCGACATCCTCAGCATCCATCTCGCCTCGTCGGCTGGGAGCAAGGGCCTCGTTGGCCGCGAGGTGCTCACTGCGTTGCCGGACGGCGCGATGCTCATCAACACGTCGCGTGCCGAGATCGTCGATCAAGCGGCGCTGCTTCTGGCGGTGAAGAAGAAGTTCCTCCGCGTCGGCGTTGACGTTTTCGCCAACGAACCGTCAGCTGCAAATGGCGACTTCAGCGATCCGCTCGTCGCGATGCCAGCTGTCTACGGTACGCACCATATCGGCGCGTCGACCGATCAGGCGCAGGAAGCGATCGCTGCCGAAACCGTCCGCATTGTTCGCAGCTTCAAGGAAACAGGCAAGGTTCCGAACGTCGTCAATCTGGCGCGCCGCACGCCGGCGACGCACGTCCTGGTCGTGCGCCACCGCGATCGGCCTGGCGTTCTCGCGCACGTCTTCGACCATCTCAGCAAGTCGAATCTGAACGTGCAGGAGACGGAGAACATCGTGTTCGAAGGCGCCGAAGCGGCAGTGGCCAGAATCAACTTGGACGGCGCGCCGCCGGCGGCGTTATGCGACAAGATCAAGGGCGGCAATCCTGACGTGCTCGATCTGCAGGTCGTCAAGCTCTAATACCGAAAACCCACAGGCATATTCCATGACCACGACTACCGAACGTATTTTCAATTTTTCCGCTGGTCCAGCGGTGCTCCCGGTCGAAGTACTCGCAGAGGCGCAGCGCGATCTCATGGCGCTGCCAGGCGTCGGCATGTCCATCCTCGAGATCAGCCATCGCTCGAAGCCGTTCGACGATGTGATCGAAGGGTGCGAGGCCGACCTGCGCGCGCTTGCCGGCATTCCTCCGAACTACCACGTCCTCTTTTTGCAGGGTGGCGCCAGCTTGCAGTTCTCGATGGTGCCGATGAACCTCATGCCGGCGGGCGGGTCGGCAGACTACGTCGTTACGGGATCATGGTCGGAAAAGGCCGTGAAGGAAGCGAAGCGTGTCGGCGGAGTCAAGATCGCCGCGTCGACCGCAGGCGAGAATTACGCGCGCGTGCCAAAGCAGAGCGAGCTGACGCTCGATCCGGCCGCCGCCTACATGCACTACACGACGAACAACACGATCTACGGCACCGAGTGGCACTACGTGCCCGACGTCGGGAGTGTGCCGCTCGTAGCAGACACGTCCTCCGACATGTTCAGCCGACCGATTGACGTCGGCAAGTTTGGCCTGATTTACGCCGGCGCGCAGAAGAACCTCGGCCCCTCGGGCTTGACGCTCGTGATCATCCGCGACGATCTCGTTGCCCGCACGCCACCGTCGCTCGCGACGATGCTGCAGTACAGCGTGCATGTGGAAAACAAGTCCATGTACAACACGCCGCCGGTGTTTGGCGTGTACGTCATGGGCCTCGTGTTGAAGTGGCTGTTGAAAGAGGGTGGATTGACGGCGACTGACGCACGCAACTCACGTAAAGCCGCGAAGCTCTATGCGGAAATCGATCGGACCGGCTACTACCGCGGTCATGCGCATGCCGACAGCCGCTCGCGCATGAACGTGACCTTCCGCCTGCCGAGCGAGGAGCTCGAGAAGAAGTTTGCGAAGGAAGCGACCGCTGCCGGCCTGGACGGGCTCAAAGGACATCGCTCGGTCGGCGGGATGAGGGCGTCCATCTACAACGCGTTCCCGGAAGCCGGCGTCGACGCCCTCGTGTCCTTCATGCAGGAATTCGAGCGAGTCAACGGTTGAGCTGACAATATTTCGATTGCCCGCCTTGGAATGTGGCTCGTAAGCCGCCTGTTTATGGTGGCTTACGGGCGTACAGAACTCTTACACACGAGCCTGCCGCTCTCCTGCTACTGTGACGTGGCACCCCTTTCCAAGGAGTCATGTGACGACGTCAGCGCAGGCCAGCCGGCCGCCCTATTTGCCCAGCACCCTGAATCTCGTAACGGCGTTCTTCATGGTCGTATTTCACATACTGGCCGTGGCGGCGTTCTTCTACTTCAGCTGGACGAATCTGATCGTCGCGGTCGTCCTCCATTGGTTCGCCGTCGGTTTCGGCATCAGCCTGGGTTACCACCGGCTCCACACCCACCGCGGCTACAAGACGTCAAAGGCGTTCGAGTATTTCCTTGCCGTCTGCGGAACGTTGACACTCGAAGGCGGACCGATTTTCTGGGTCGCGACCCATCGCGTGCATCACCAGCACTCGGACCGCGAGGGCGATCCCCACACGCCGCACGACGGCGGCTTCTGGGCGCACATGGGGTGGATCCTGTTCGGCGATACGCATCACAACAACACGGCGCTGATGTCCAAGTACGCGCCGGATCTTGCTACCGATCCCTTCTACCGCTGGCTCAACACCTATCACTATGTGCCGCTGACGCTGGTCGGGTTCGCGCTGCTCGCCTTCGGCGGCTGGCCGCTCGTCCTCTGGGGCATCTTCCTGCGCGTCGTCTTCGGCTTGCACGCGACGTGGCTGGTGAACTCGGCAACCCACATGTGGGGCAGCCGCCGCTTCGCGACGCGCGACGACTCGAGAAACAGCTGGTGGGTGGCGCTCCTGACCTTCGGCGAAGGCTGGCACAACAACCACCACGCCCACCCCGTCTCCGCCCGTCACGGCCTCGTGTGGTACGAGTTCGACATCAGCTGGATCACTCTCAAGTTCCTCAGCGCCATCGGTGTCGTCCGCGATCTCAAGGTCGCCAAGGTGCCGGCGAGGCTGCCAGCAGAAGAAGCTGCTTAGCATTATCCTGATCGCATGATCAGCGGCCGGCGACGGTCGGTCATCTTCTTCACCGTGCTGGGCGTCTGCCTCGTCGCCCTGGCGGTGACGCTCAACATCAGCTGGATCGTGCTCAACTGGTACCGTGGCGTGCTGGTTGTGCTCGGCGTCGTCCTGTTCATCCCCATCATTGCCGGCATGGTGCTCAACACGATCTTCCTCGTCCGGGAGATTCGGCGAAACGAGCAGCACGACTCCTTCATCAATGCCGTCACCCACGAGCTCAAGACGCCAGTGGCGTCCATCAGGCTGTACCTGCAGACGCTCCAGAGCCGCGAGCTCGACGAGGACAAGCGGCGCGAGTTCTACCGCATCATGCTCGAGGACAGCGACCGCCTGCTACAGACGATTGAGCAGGTGTTGCAGGCGGGGAGCTCCGGCTCGCGCTGGCGCCGCATCTCGCGTACGCGGCTCGATCTCGGCGAACTTGCAAGGGATTGCGTCGAGCTCGCGCGCACACGCTTCCACCTCGCTCCCGAGGCGCTCGTGTACCAACAAAGGGTCGAGCCCGGCACTTCGATGGTCATGGGCGATGCCGACGAGCTGAAGGCCGCCGTGTGGAACCTCATTGACAACGCGGTGAAGTACTCCTCGAGCGACGTGAAGGTTCACGTCGTGCTCGAGGCCGTGGACGGCGAACGGCTCGCGATCAAAGTGTCCGATCAGGGCGTCGGCATTTCGCCGGTCGAGCTCAAGCGGATCTTCCGTCGCTTCTATCGCATTCCGGCGAGCGTCGCGATCCGTGCCAAGGGCAGCGGGCTCGGGCTCTTCATCGTCCGGTCAGTAGCCAAGAAACATGGTGGCCGAGCCTTTGCCGAGAGCAAGGGCCAGGGATACGGCAGCACCTTCACGCTGCTGCTGCCGCGCGCGACGAGCGCCTGACGCCGTATGCAGCGCGTTCTCATCGTCGAAGACGAGCAGCACCTTGCGGAGGGCCTGCGGTTCAACCTCGAAGCCGAAGGCTATGCCGCCGAGGTCGTCGATAACGGAGAGGCAGCACTCGAACGCCTGCTCGCACGTCAGGAGCCGGCATTCGATCTCGTCGTCCTCGACGTGATGCTGCCCGGCAAAGACGGTTTTGCTGTCGTGACCGAGCTACGCACCGCTCGCCAATTCGTCCCCGTGCTCATGCTGACGGCGCGAGGGCGCCCGGAGGACGTGCTGAAGGGATTCGCGGCCGGCGCCGACGACTACCTGCCGAAACCTACCGAGCTTGCCATCCTGCTCGCTCGCGTTGGCGGCCTGCTGCGCCGTTCCCAATGGCAGCGTCAGGCGTCCGATCACTACACGTTTTCCGGTCGCACTATCGATTTCGAGACCCTCGAGCTGCGGGTCGGCGATCGATCGTTTCCGCTGACGCTGATGGAAGCCAATCTCCTGCGCTACCTCGTGACCCATGCCGGCACGGCGGTGTCACGCAAGGCGATGCTCGAAGATGTCTGGGGGCTGAGAGAAGACACGGACACCCGGGCGATCGACAATTTCATCGTCCGGCTGCGCCGTTATATCGAGCAGGATCCGTCGAAGCCCAAACACCTGCTTACGGTTCGAGGTGTTGGTTATCGGTTCGTCCCGCAGCCGTAGCGTCCGTTGTGCCATCGTCGTGTCCGGCCTCAGCCGGACTTCCGATCACGACCTCGCGCCGTAATTGCCGCGGCGGCGCCGGCGTCGTCGCCGCCGGCGACTGAACGGCGTTTCTCCCGGGGCATCCGTTGCTGCATCGTGCGGTTGTGGCGGGTGCGACGCAGCCTGCGCCTTGAGCTCGCGCCAGTGCGCCACGGCTTCGGGCTTGTCGCCGTGGATCTCGAGCCAGGTCAACGCTTCGTCGAGGATCGAGCGGTGGAGCAGCGCACGCTGTGCGCGCACCGGGGCGGTGATGTCGAGAAGCTTCGGCTGGATGGCGACGATCTGCTGCAGCCGCTCGACATCTCGTCTGGCGATTGGCAGCATCCCCAGCTCCACTTTCCGTTCGAGCGGATCGGCAGAGAAGCGTTGACGCCGTATCAGCCCCATCGGCTGGAGCAGCGTTCCCGCCAGGATCGCGTTGGTCAGCGACTCCGGCGCGGACTCGAAGCGGCGACGATAGCGATCGAGTGCCGCGATCGAACGCCACACTCCCTCTGACGCGGCGGCGACCTCAGGCGTGATCTCCTTCATCAACCCTGTCGCGCGCAGCTGCCGCATGGCATCTTCGGCGTGGCCGGATCGAAGAATCTTGTAGAACTCCTCGAGCAAACGCGCCGGCGCGCTGCGCGCGATCTCGTGCCGATGGACTTTGATCGCATCGAGGATGGGCTCGTCGATCGTGAACTCGAGCCGCGCCGAAAGGACGACGGCGCGCAACATCCGCACCGGATCCTCGACGAAGCGGATGGCCGGTTCGCCGATGCAGCGAATCAGCCGCCGATCGAGGTCCTCGAGACCGCCGACGTAGTCGATGATCGCAAACGTCCCGATGTCGTAGAAAAGCGCGTTGACAGTGAAGTCGCGGCGGAATGCGTCCTCTTCGGGCGTGCCGTAGGTGTTGTCTCGGTGAATGAGTCGCGAGCGTTCGACGCTGGTGGGCGCGCGGTTGCCATCGGCTGACGCGTCGAGAGCATCGTCTGCCGCCGCAGCGGCAACGTCGATCTCCGCCGTCAGCTCATGCGGTTCGACCTGTCGCCTGAAGGTTGCGACCTCTATCGTTTTCGTCCCGAACTTGACGTGTGCCAGCCGGAATCGCCGGCCGATGATCCAGCAGTTGCGAAAGAGTTTCTTGACCTGATGCGGATGCGCCGACGTACCAATGTCGAAGTCTTTCGGCCGCCGTCCGAGCAGCAGATCGCGCACGCTGCCGCCCACGAGATAGGCAACGTAATTGTGCTCGTGCAACTGATATAGGACTTTGAGAGCACCGGCATCGATGTCTCGGCGCGATATCGTGTGCGCGGCCCGCGGAACGATGGTCGGCTCCACCATCGGTTACGGATTATAGCACCGAGGTTCGACAAAATACGATTAAGTTGCTGACTCTTATGGGGTTATGGCTGACTCAAGGGTGTGCTACCATCCCTGCATGCGTCCCCTTGTCGTGGCCGCGCTGCTGCTGCTCATGGCTCGGCCGGTATTGGCGGCGGACCCGCTGGCGGAGGCTCGACGGCTCTACAACCTCGGTCAGTACGAGACAGCTGAGAAGTTGGCGCGCGAAGCGATGGCGATTCCCGCCCGCGCCGACGCGGCTCGCGTCGTCCTCGGCCGGATCCAGCTCGAGCGCTACCGTCAATCGTCCGATCGCAAAGAATTGAACCTGGCGCGCGAATCGTTGCGCGGTGTCGACACCACGCCGCTCGACGCTGCCGAGCGCGTCGAGTTGACGGTCGGTTTGGCCGAGGCGCTCTATTTCGACGAGAAGTATGGCGCGGCGGCGCAGCTGTTCGAATCCGTGCGTCAGCGTTCGGCGCTTCTGGGCACGCCCGCGCACGAACGGGTGCTCGATTGGTGGGCGACTGCCGTGGACCGTCAGGCGCAGACGCAGCAGCCTGACGAGCGGCCGGCGCTCTACGCTCGCGTGCTCGATCGCATGACGGACGAAATCGCCGAGTATCCCGGCTCGGCGGCAGCCGGTTACTGGCTCGCCGCCGCAGCGCGTGCCGGAGGTGACGTCGACCGGGCGTGGCACGCGGCGATCGCCGGGTGGTTGAGAGCGCCACTGGCCGACGATCGGGGCGCCGCGTTGAGAGCCGACCTCGACCGGCTCGTGACGCAAGCGATCATCCCGGAGCGTGCGGCAAAGCTCGCGGGTAAAAACGATCCGAAAGAAGCCCAGGCAGCAATGGTTGCCGAGTGGGACGCCTTCAAGAAAGCGTGGAGCAAGTAGGCGTCAAGCTTTCGCTTCTTTCCAATTCTCGCCAATCCCGACATCCACTTCGATCGGCACCGACAGCGCGACCGCGCCCTCCATCAGCTCGCGCACGACTGCAACTGTTTCTTCTGCGGCTTCCTTCGGCGTCTCGAACAACAACTCGTCGTGAACGGTCAGGATCATGCGCGCCCGTCCGCCAGCGATGCCGCCGAGCTTGCCGTGCACGTCGATCATCGCGCGCTTGAGGATGTCGGCTGCTGTGCCCTGAATGGGGAAGTTCACCGCCTTACGCTCGGCCTCTCCACGCAACTGGAAGTTGCGGTTATTGAGATCGGGCACCAGCCGGCGACGGCCGAACATCGTTTTCACCACACCAGTCTCGCGAGCGCGTGCGAGCAGATTGTCGATGAACGCTCTGACCGCCGGGTAGCCGGCGAAGTACGCATCGATGAACGCCTGCGCCTCCTGGCGGCTGACGCCGATGTCGGTGGCGAGCGTAAAGGCCTGTTTGCCGTAGAGCAGGGCGTAGTTGATGATCTTGGCGCGGCGCCGCAGTTCGTGCGCGCTCAGGCCGCTCACGGTGCCGAACACCTTGGCCGCCGTTCGGTCGTGGATATCCTCGCCAAGCCGGAATGCGTCTACGAGCGTTTGCTCGCCGGCGAGGTGCGCCATGACGCGCAGCTCGATCTGGGAGTAGTCGGCAGAGATGAGTACATAACCGGGTTCAGCGACGAAGGCGCGCCGGATCTCCCTGCCGATCTCGGTACGAATCGGGATGTTCTGAAGGTTCGGATCGCTGCTGCTCAGTCGTCCTGTGGCGGCCACGGCCTGGTTGAAGCAGGTGTGCACCCGGCCGGTTGCCGGGTTGACGAGCGCGGGCAGAGCGTCAATGTAGGTACCCTTCAGCTTCTGCTGGCTGCGCCACTCGAGCACGAGCCTGGGAAGCTCGTGCGTTAGCGCAAGTTCTTCGAGTACCTCGAAGGCTGTCGACTGCGCCTTGGTCTTCGTGGTGCGCCGGATCGTCTCCGTGCGCATGCCGAGCCGGTCGAAGAGAATCTCCGACAGCTTTTTCGGCGAATTGATGTTGAATTCCTCGCCGGCAAGCTCGTAGATGCGTCCCGCCAGGCGGGCGAGCTCCTGATCCAGGCGGCCGGCCTGTGCGGCCAGCGCTGCGGTGTCGACCCGAATCCCCGCGCGCTCGATGTCGACGAGCACCGGGATGAGCGGCTCCTCGAGCGTATCGTAAAGCTCTTGCAGTTCGTTCGTCTTCAGCAGCGTTCCGAGCGCTGGTGCGAGCTGCAGCGCCAGGTCCGCACGCTCTCCCGCGTAGTCTCGCGCGCGCTCGACGGGAATCTCAGCAAAGGACACTGACTTGGCGCCGCGGCCACACACATCCTCCTCGCTGAGCGCCTTGTATCCGCTGTGCTCGATCGCCAGGTCTTCGAGCGGATGCGCCGATCGATTGGCGTCCAGTAGATAGCTGGCGATCATCACGTCCATGCCGAGTCCGCGAACCGTGATGTCGTGCTGCGCGAGCACGATGGCGTCGAACTTGAGGTCGTGACCAATCTTTTCGAGCGACGCGTCCTCGAGCAGAGGCTTCAGCAACGCAAGCGCCGCATCGCGGTCGATTCCGGGCCGGTCGTCGCCGGCTGAGCCGCCGAAGAGATCCCCGCCCCTCGTGCTGGTTGCGATCGGTACATAGCGGGCACGCCGCGGTGCCGTCGCAAACGAGAATCCGACGATACCGGCGCGCGTTGCTGACGGTGAGTCGGCAAGCACGCGCAATCCGAAGCGGCCGGCCTCCTTCAGCTCCTGTGCTAACGCTCGCAGATCGTCGATCGACTGGACGATCGCGTAGTCCTTGCCGATCGTTTCCGCCGTCGGTGCGTACTCGAGCACGAGCGATCGAAACCCGAGCCGCGTGAAGAGCTCGAAGCAGCGCTGGCGCGAACCACCGCGATAGCGCACCGCGTCGGGATCGAATACCACTGGCACGTCGGTCCGGATCCGCGCCAGCTCGCGGCTCTGACGCGCATCCTCTGCGTGATTCAGCAGGCCTTCGCGGTAGCGCTTGTTGCTGACCTCGGAGGCATGCGCGAGCAATGTTTCGATCGAGCCATAGGTCGCGATCAGATCGCGCGCGCCTTTTTCGCCGATTCCTGGCACGCCTTTGATGTTGTCGATCGAGTCGCCCATCAGCGCCAGCACGTCGACGACCTGATCCGGCGTCACCCCAAACTTTTCCTTGACGCCCTCGGCGTTGTACCAGGTGCCTTCTTCCTTCGGGTTGTAGACGCTGATGCCGTTGTGCACCAGCTGAAAGAAGTCTTTGTCGCCTGTGACGATGGCGACTTCGAATCCGGCTTCGACAGCTCGTTCGGCGAGCGTGCCGATCACGTCGTCCGCTTCGTAGCGCTCCGAGGTGAGGATCGGCACGCCCATCGCCTCGCAGGCCTCGTGCACCCACGGAATCTGCTCGGCAAGATCCGGTGGCATCGGCGAGCGATTGGCCTTGTAGTCGGTGGCCATCTCTGAGCGGAACGTCGGACCGGCGAGATCGAACGACGCAGCGATGTACTGCGGCGAGTGATCAGCCATCAACTTCCGCAGCATGGTCACGAAGATGTAGACCGCGTGCGTGGATTTGCCGCCCGGACCTGTGAGGCCGGAGCCGCGCATCGCGTGATAGGCGCGATACATCTGCGAGCTGCCGTCGATGAGAAAAACGCGCGCGGGCGTGGACATTGGATGGAACGGGCGAGGAAAAAGCCGCGAGAAAACGAGTATATCATTCGATGAATGTCGTCGGCTCCGGCCCGATCGGCCGTTCCCCGCCTCCCGCGTCAGTTCACGTTTGCTGTTGCGCTCATCGCGTTGGTTGCCGCCGGTGCCGCTGGTTGCAATCAAGGCTTGTTCGGCAAGGTTTACGAGTACGAAGAGGACTTGTACCTCTCGCTCGACGGTTCGGCGGAGCTGATCGTCAACGCGTCGATTCCATCGTTGGTCAACTTACGTGGCTTGGACCTGCCGCTCGATCAGGCCGCCCAAGTCGATCGCGACGCGATCCGATCCGCGTACGCCTCGCCAGTTGCCGAGGTCACGCGCGTGAGCCGTCCATGGAGAAGGCAAGGTCGGCGTTTCGTCCAAATCCGGCTTCGCGTCAACGACATTCGCCGCTTGACCGAAGCCGCCCCGTTCTCGTGGTCGGCGTACGAGCTCGCAGAGAAGGATGGGCTGGTGGTCTATCGGCAGACAGTCGGCAAATCAGCGATGCGGCCGGCGTCGCTCACCAAGGTCGGCTGGACCGGCGGCGAGCTGGTCGCTTTCAAGCTTCACTTGCCGAGCAAGATCGTGTGGCACAACGCGCGCGAGCTGGAGACCAACGAGCCAAGTGACATCGCGAGGGGAAACATCCTGACGTGGGAGCAGGCGCTGACCGATCGGCTCGACGGACGCCCCGTCTCGATCGAAGTGAGGATGGATCGTCAGTCGATTCTGCATCGAACGCTGTGGCTCTTCGCCGGAGCCTTCCTTTCCGCCGTCCTCGTCATCTGCGCTTTGTTGTGGTTGACGATCAGGAAAGGCCGCAAGGAAGGCGAGCCAGCCTAGGTTTTTTCGTGCGGCCTGGGAGGCCGATTACGGCTTCATCACGAAGGCCACGACGACACGAAGGGTGATCTTCGTGGCTTCGCGGTCCCTCGTGATGAAGAGCGACACCGTGATGTCCGTGTGATCCGTGGCCCTAATTACTGCGCGCCTCGCCGTCGGTGCGCAGCTCGTTGGTAACCGAGAACTCGCCGAATCCGACTGCCAGCGATCGCGCCAGCATTCGATCGACGTTACTGTTCACGACGCCCGTCAACCGGACGTGGCCGTTCTCGACGATGATGTGAATCGGCGGGTTGGCCATGGCGCCGTACTGCCAGAAGGCCGAGTTGCCGTAGATAGCCCGCGCGATCCGCTCGCGAAGTTGCTCGTCCCACGTCGACACCGGCAGCACGTCGATGCGATTGAGCACTTCACGCACGCCCATCACCTGACCCGCACGCCGCCCGATGTCATTTTTCTTGAACGGCATCGTCACCTTGCCGGTCAGTGTCACCACCCCGTTCTCGACCGAGCCATTGACGTCGTCAAAAATTGAGAACTGGGGATACCGATTGATTTGCCGGCCGATCTCGCTGGCAACCTGCGAATCGTGGACTTCCTGTGCTGCCGCGTTGACCGCCGTTATCGACCACACCAGCAGCGCGGATGCTGCCAGACTGAGCCATTTCCTCTTCATATAGCTGCCTCCGTCTTTCACTGCCCCTGTATACGGCAAAGGCAGTGCCAGCGGATTGCCCGCGTCAGCATTGCACGGCCGTTGATGTCTGGCCATTGAAAGGGGACACACAGTCCTCGGGGTCAGACGGCCGTCATACCGGCGTCAGACCATGACGGCTGTTAGAGCAGAGAGATCGTCGCCACGCCTGCGACGATGAGCAGCAGCTGGCGGAACGGACCGCCGCCAATCCCGCCGCGGTGGAGATCGGGAATCAGGTCGGCCATGGCGACGTACATGAAATTGCCGGCCGCAAACGACAGGACGTACGGCAGCAGGTTGGGAATCCACTGCGAGGCCAGGAGCATCGAGACGGCGCCGAGTATTCCGCCGATCCCGGACAGCAGATTCAGCGTGAACGCCTTGAGCTTCGAGAATCCCGCGCGCAGGAGAATCGCAACGTCACCGACTTCCTGCGGGATCTCGTGCGCGGCGACTGCCAGCGCCGTGGTGATACCGAGCGGCACGGACGCAAGGACGGCGGCTGCGATTACCGCTCCGTCGACGAACGTGTGGAACGCGTCGCCGACGATCACGAGTGACGCGGCGCTGCTCGTGTGCACCTCGCACTCGTGCGTGTCGTGGCAGTGCCGCCAGATGACCAGTTTCTCGAGCAGAAAGAACGCGAGAACGCCAACGAGCAGCGTACCGAGCGCATGCGACGGCGGAATGTGGGCGAGCGCTTCGGGCAGCAGCGCGAGGAGCGCGACGCCGAGCAGCGTGCCCACGGCGTAGCTGATCAGCCACGGAATGAGCTTGACGCGGAGGTGATCGCCGAGAAGCAGGAAGGTCGACGCCGTCAGCAGGCCGCCGAGGCTGCCGAGGACGCTCAGCCCCACCGCGGTCGCATACATGTGCACCGACCGATGATACTTCAGTCGTCGAACGTCACTCCGTCACGGCACCGCGACGTAGCCCTTGCGCGCGCGCACGAGGTTACGGCCGTCGCGCACTTCGACGCGGATCGTGTGCCACTGCCCATCCTTGCGCGCCTGCGACGAGTACCCAGGTAGGTACTGCTTGCTCAACTCGTCGGCGACGCTCGTGGTTGCCGGATCGAGGTCGCGCGCGTAGCGAATGATCTCGGTCCGTCCGCCGCTTTCATCGGTAATGTCGCGCAGCGCCGCGACGTTCACCCGCTCGTCCATCCGGCTGCGTGACCCGCCCGATCCCTGCGGCGGCGACGGCATTGGATTGGGCGGCGGTTGCGTTCGCGGACCGCTGCGGCCCGGATATGGAAACGGCAGCGGAATCGGGACGCGCGGCCCCTGCGGTGGCGGAGACGAGGGTCCGGACTGCGTGCCCCATGGCGACGTCGTTCCCTGCGAGTCGATGCCGATTGCATACGCCAACACTTCGGTCGACCTGATCATCGACTTGATCTCACGAACCGTTGCGCGGCTGTTCGTGTCGTTGCCGTCGGAGATGACGACGATCGCCTTCTTTCGATGCCGTCCCGTTTGCGCGAGTGGGAGCGCTGCGGCGACGGCGTCGTACAGCGAGGTCGCTCCCCGCGGCCGAATGCGCGCCAGCCCGGTCGCGATGCGTTCCCTATCGGTCGTCCAACCTTCGATGAGCTCGGGTTGATTGTCGAAGCGATAGAGAAAGACTTCATCGTTGCGATCGAGCAACTGGAACAGGAAGCGGTTGAGCGCCTGACGCGCCGCCACCCACTTTTCACCTTCCATGCTGCCGCTCGTATCGACGACGAGCCCGAGGCTGACGGGGACCCGCTCGGCGTTGAAATGGGTGATCGTCTGCTCCTGTCCATCCTCGAAGAGTTGAAAGTCTTCTTTGCGCAGGCCGGAGACGAATCGCCCGTTGACATCCGTCACTGTCGCCGTGACGTTGATGAGCTCGACGCCGGTGCGGAAGCGAAAGACTTCGCGGTCCTGTGGCTCCTGACCGTTTGTCGTGATCACCAGCGCGGCAACGAGCGCGACGACCGTCGTTGCATGTCGCGCGATCATGATGTTCCTCGTGCGGGTACCGACGCGTTCGCGGTCCCGGTTGCCAGGGTTGACGCCGTACGACGATCGATGTGGCCAATCACGTGGCCATCCTCGTTGCGAAAGCCGACGCGGTAGCGCGCGACTGGTGTCTTGACCGGTACGGTGATGACAAACCCCGACTCGTCTCCCGGTCGCAGCACCGTGAAATCGAGTGGCGCGCGTCCGCTCGCCAGAAAAGTACCGTCCGAGTCAAAGAGCATGGCCGTCGCGATAATTTTCGACAGCGCCGCACCGTCGCGCGGATTCTGTACGAGTCCGGTGATTGTCAGCGCACCTGCCTCCTGTGTCTGTTTCAGCGAGAGAAGCTCGAGGAGAGCTGGCGTCTGCTGCTGCGATGCGCCAGTGGTTGCCGTCGGGACGTCCGACCGTGGTGCGCCAGACGGCGCTGATGGTCTGCGCAGTCCAAAAACACCAGCGACGATGAGCACGGCGATGGCCGCAGCAACCGCCGCGCGCCGGGGCCAGGCCGAGCCCTGCTCGGAGTGCGCGAACAGATCGGCTGACTCATGCGCCGGTGTGACATCGACGGTGTCGCGCAGTCGAAAGTCGGGCGCTTCGACGGCTGGAAGATCGATCTCGGGACGATCGAACCCGCGCCGACCTTCCGCCGGGAGATGGACGTCGGAACGATCAACATCGCTGTCATTCGAGGCCTCGTCTGCCATCTCCCGCAGGAGATCGACGCGTACCGCTTCTCGCCGCCGCTCGAAACGAATGAGGCGGGCGAGGATCGCCGCCAGCACGATGGTCATCGCCAGCGAACCCAGAGTGATGACGAGGAGTAAGGTCTGCATACCGCTCAACCCTTCCTACTGTTCATGCCCATCGTCGGCCACAGACAGTTCATCGCAGTCGAAACTCGACGGCGACTTCGACAAGGACGTCCACGGGCGTTCCGAATCGACGTGCCGGAGAGAATCGCCATTGGCGGACGGCGTCGATCGCGCGTTGATCGAGGCCGCTGCCGAGACCGCGCAGGAGCCGGACGTTGCCGACCCGGCCGTCGCTGCGCACGATAATCTCGAGGACGACGTCGCCGGTCAGGCCGCGCCGTCGTGCTTCGTCGGTGTAATCCGGCTTGACCTCCTGCAGGATGCTTGGAGGCGTGATGCCGCTTCCCGGGCGGTACGGTCCGCCGCCCGTGCCGCCGCCCGTTCCTTCGCCGATCCCTGGCCCGGAGCCCTCGCCAATCCCCGTGCCCGCGCCGGTTCCGGCTCCTCCCGCCGCGCCGGATCCCTGGCTGTTCGACGCCGGGTTGTTCGGCGTCAGCACGCCCGGCTGCTCCTTCGTGTCGGAAGGCGCGCTGACGACGGGTGCCACGACGGGCGGCACCGGATCGGGTTTCGCCGGCGGCGGTGGTGGTTCCACGGGACGCTCGACAGGGCGAACTTCCGGCACGGGTGGTCGAGGACGAGGAGGTGGCGGCGGCTCGGGCACCGGGCGCTTGATGGCTCGTTCGACCGGAACGGGACTTTTCAGTGCGCTCTTGCCCTCCCGCTTAGCTGGTTTGGGTGGTGCGGGCTGCTTGAGACCGCCGCCGCCACCGCCGCCCCCTGGACCGGGCTTGACGAGGAAGATCAGTCGAGCTGGCGACAGCCGCTCGGGCACCACTCGGGCTTCGCTGCTCAGCCCGACAGCCAGGAGCAGAGCCACGCCGAGCGCCGCGTGCAGGAGGCTGGACGCCGTGAGCGGAATGGCACGGCGCTGGTGCGCGCCGAGGCGCTGACTGAAGAGCTCGCGTGCCGGCGTGGGTCCAGCCTGGAAGCCGCGCAGCAGAAGGACCGCGCGAATAGCTTCGTCCGTACCGACGAACCCGCCGTCACGGCTGACGATCCGCCCCGACTCGATTAGCGCTGCAGCCTCGTCGAGCGAAACTCCAGCGGCTCGGGCGATTTCCCGCGTCGTGAAGACGTCGTGCGAGACGGAGACGGAACTGGCCATACCGGTACCTCCGAACGCGGGGCAAAAGACTTGCCGTTGCGGTGCCCGGGCCGATCGATGGTTCTCTTTGAGTTTTCGGCGTTTTTCTCGTCAGTCTGTTGGGTGGGCTGCTGGAGCTGTGCTACTTCTGTGACAGCGGCGGAGGACATGACGGCAGTATCTGCCGATATGCTAGAAGCCTTATGACTCAGCAGGTGATTATTACGGGGGCGTCGAGTGGGATTGGGCGTGCAACGGCGCTTCGCTTCGCGCGCGCGGGCGCCGCGGTCCTGGCTGTGGGGCGCGACGAGTCCGCGTTAGGCGAAGTGGTGGCGGCCATCACTGGCGATGGTGGACGGGCATCCGCGTTCCAGGCGGACGTGACTGAAGCGTCGGCGCCTGAGCGAATTGTCGGCGCGGCGGTCGAGCGGCTTGGCGGATTGACGACCGTCGTGAACGCCGCGGGCATCATTGGGTCCGGCACGATCGAATCGACGACCGACGGCGAGTGGGACACGATGATGGACATCAACGCGCGGGCGCCGTTTCGCCTGATGCGCGCGGCTGTCCCGGCGCTCTCCGCATCGCGGGGCAGCATCGTCAACGTGTCGAGCGTGACTGGCCTCAGGGCATTTCCGGGCGTGCTCGCCTACTGCGTGAGCAAGGCCGCCGTCGATCAACTGACTCGGTGTGCGGCGCTCGAGCTCGCGCCGAAGGGCGTGCGCATCAACGCCGTCAACCCTGGCGTGGTCGTGTCGAACCTCCACCGGCGCGGCGGCATGAACGAGGAGAACTACGAGAAGTTCCTCACGCGATCGCGCGAGACGCATCCCCTAGGCCGGCCGGGCGACGCCGCCGAGATTGCCGATCTGATTTTCTTCCTTGCGTCGGATGCGGCAGGCTGGATTACCGGCGAAACGATTTCGATCGACGGCGGCCGCCATCTGACCTGCGCCCGGTGAAGAGCAGCTAGACGTTCTTCTTGATGGCTTCGACGAATCGCAAGCCCTCGCGTTCGGCAAGCACCCGGGCGGCGACAAACCCGACGTTGCTGAACGTGGCGACCGGATCGAGGGCTGTCGCCGGCACCGGCGACTGACCGCCGAATATCGCCGCGAGTCCGCTTCGCGCCGTTGTGTCGATCGCGAGGCAGCGCCCACCGGGACGCAGCACGCGCGCGACCTCGACGACAACCGCGTCCGGTGAGTGCCGCCCTCGCCCGAGCACATCGCGCAAGACGACGAGATCGAACGACGCGCTTTCGAATTCCAACGCCGTCAGCGTGGCCTGTGACGTTTCGGCGAGCACGCCTTCCCGCAACGCGATGCGACCGGCCTCGTTTGCCACGTCCGCCGATTCGTCAACGGCGCACGTCCGTCCGGTAAGACCGGCCTTCGCGGCGAGCGACACGATCAAGGGCGGATCGGTGCAGCCGACGATCAGCACGCGATCGCCAAGCTTCGCCCCCGCCATGCTGACGCTCAACGGTTCGATCGTCGACGTCTTGAACCACTTGAACATGACGAACTCCCCGACCCTGATGATATAGTTCCAAATCGTGAAAAATACGCCAAAAATCGCAGAACCCACAGGGAAACTGGGTATTCTCCTCGTCGGTATGGGCGCCGTCAGCACGACGACGATCGCCGGCGTTTTCGCCGTGCGCCGCAATCTTGCCAAGCCTATCGGCTCGCTGACACAGATGGGTACTGTTCGTCTCGGCAAGCGGACCGAAGGACGCTCGCCGCTCATCAAGGACTTTGTGCCGCTGGCGTCCCTCAACGACGTGGTTTTCGGCGGTTGGGACATTTTCGAAGACAACTGGTACGAAGCCGCCAAGACGGCCGGCGTGCTGGAACCTGAACTGCTGGAAAAGGTGCGGCCGGAGCTCGAACAGATTCGTCCGATGTCCGCGGTATTCGATCGACGCTATGTCAAGCGTCTGGACGGCCCGAACGTCAAGAAGGGCGCGAACAAACGCGAGATGGCCGACCAGCTGCGCGATGACATGCAGCGCTTCAAGCAGGAGCACGGACTCGATCGGCTCGTCATGATCTGGTGCGGCAGCACCGAGGTCTACCTGACGGAAAGCCCAGTGCACGCGAGCGTCGCGGCATTCGAAAAAGGACTCGAGGCCAACGATCCCGCGATTCCGTCGAGCATGATCTACGCCTACGCCGCCATCAAGGAAGGCATTCCGTACGCGAACGCGGCGCCAAACCTGAGCGCCGATGTGCCGGCGCTGCTCGAGCTCGCCGCACAGAGCGGTTCGCCACTCGCCGGCAAGGATCTGAAGACGGGGCAGACGTGGATGAAGACCGTCGTCGCACCGGGCCTCAAGGCGCGGTTGCTCGGCGTCGAAGGTTGGTACTCGACCAACATACTCGGCAATCGCGACGGAGAAGTGCTCGACGATCCTGAGTCGTTCAAGACCAAGGAAGAAAGTAAGAAGTCCGTCCTCGATTACATCCTTCAGCCGAACCTCTATCCGGATCTCTACGAGAAGCTTTGCCACGTCGTCCGGATCAATTACTATCCTCCGCGCGGCGACAACAAGGAGGGCTGGGACAACATCGATCTCTTCGGGTGGCTGGGCTACCCGATGCAGCTCAAGATCAACTTCCTGTGTCGTGACAGCATTCTGGCGGCCCCGATCGTGCTCGATGTGGCGCTTTTCCTCGACCTGGCGAAGCGGACGGGGATGAGCGGGATTCAGGAATGGCTGTCGTTCTATTTCAAGAGCCCGATGGCGGCGGCGGGTCTATACCCTGAGCACGACTTGTTTATCCAGCTGATGAAGCTGAAGAACACCCTGCGGTATCTGCGTGGCGAGGACCTCATCACTCACCTCGGACGGGAGTACTACGACTGATGTCCGACAGGCTGCAGCCGGCGCTTTGGGGCGGTGTGTTCATCGGCGTGTTGTCCGCCCTGCCGATCGTAAACTCTCGCGAATTGCTGCTGCTGTCTGTGGGTGCTCGTCGGAGGCGCGCTGGCTGCCTATCTTCGCCAGCAGAACAACCCCTATCAAATTGATGCGGCCGAGGGCGCAATCGTCGGCCTGATGGCTGGCGCCATCGGCGGCGTCGTCTACTCGGTATTGTCGATTCCCGTCCAGATTCTGACCGGTCCGCTGCAGCAGCAGTGGATGGATCGGTGGATGTCGAACAACCCCGAGATGACGCCAGAAATGCGCGACTTCATCGTGCGCATGACCGCGAGCTCCGGCGCGCGGGTCATCGGCATGCTCATTTCGGTCGTGATTTACTCGGTGTTCGGGTTGCTCGGCGGTCTGATTGGCGCCGCGGTATTCAAGAGAAACCTGCCACCGCCGCCGCCCCCCGGAACGATCGACATCCCTCCATCTCCGATCGCGCCGTCGACACCACCGCCGCCGCCCCCTCCACCGCCGCCGGTGGAGGTGTAGCATCCGGCGGCTCTGTGAATTCCGGCTTTAGCCGGACCCTCTCCCAGGCCCCTACAGGTTTTCCCGTCCCGACCCGAGATTTCCATCAGTAAAAGTGTGCACGCCCCGCACCGCTGCGATGACGCTCGTCCATCGTCGCGGATCCCAATGTTCGGGAGGGCCGCGCCGGTCGTTGATCGAGGCAGCCATGTACGAAACGTTCTACGGCTTCCAAGAGAAGCCCTTCAGCCTGACGCCCGATCCACGGTATTTCTATCCGAGCCCGTGCCACGCGAATGCGCTCGAGCTGGTGCAGCACGGCAGCCAGTGCCGTGGCGGGCTGACCGTTGTGACCGGCACGAGCGGGACTGGAAAAACCACGACGTGCCGCACGATTCTCGAATCGATCGACCGCAATACCTTTACCTCGCTGGTGCTCAATCCGTACATTTCTGAAGAGGACCTGCTCCAGCTAGTCCTGCAGGACTTCGGCGTCATCTCCCGTGACGAGATTCGCCGCGGCCTGCTGCAGGGCGTGAAGTCGATCGATCTGCTGCGCACGCTCGACGAATTCCTCAGGTCGCTGACGTCGCTCGGCGCGCGGGCGCTGTTGATCGTGGACGAGGCGCAGAAGCTCCCTCTGTCAGTACTTGAGCAGATCAAGCGGCTTTCCGGCTTGGCCCAGCGGGCGCCACTCCAAGTTGTGCTCGTCGGGCAACTGAACCTGGCCGACCGGCTGCGCGCCCCGAACCTCCGGGCCCTCGAGCAGCGCGTAACTATCCGTTACCGACTCCGACCGTTGACCGCAGGCGAAACCGCCGTCTACGTACGGCACCGACTCTCGGTGGCCGCCGAGGAGCCGGGGGTCACGTTCACGCCGAAAGCCCTGCAGCGCGTCCACCGCGTTACCGGCGGTAACCCCCGTCTCATCAATCTTTTGTGCGATCGCGCGCTGCTGGCCGGCTTCTCGGCGCAAGAACCCATCATCGAGCCCGGGATCGTCGATCGCGCCGCGAGCGGGCTCCGCTTGGAGCCGGCCGGCGGCATGGCCGACACACTGCTCGGCTGGATGCGCCGCCGCGTCGCCGCCCTCTAGAGCTCAGGGCCCAAATCAGGACCTGACCCCCGGGCCAGCCAGTGATAGATCTGTAGCTGATATGTCCGAGATCGATGCGCTTCTGAACGAAGAACGGCGGTTCGACCCTTCACCCGAATGGCGCCGGACAGCGACGATCGCGGATGCCGGCGTCTACGATCGCGCCGCGGCTGATCCCGAAGCGTTCTGGGCTGGCTTTGCGCGTGAGCTCGACTGGATCAAACCTTGGAGCTCCGTGCTCGAGTGGCAAGCGCCGAACGCCAAATGGTTCGCCGGCGGCAAACTCAATGTCAGCGCCAACTGCGTCGATCGACACGTTCGCACCGCGCGACGGAACAAGGCGGCGTTTGTCTGGGAGGGCGAGCCTGGCGATCGCCGCACACTGACCTACTGGGATCTCTATCGTCAGGTCAGCCAGTTTGCCAACGTGCTGAAGTCACTCGGCGTCACGCGCGGTGATCGCGTCGCGCTCTATCTGCCGCTCATTCCCGAACTTGCGATCGCGATGCTCGCGTGTGCGCGCCTCGGCGCAATCCACAGCGTGGTCTTCGGCGGTTTCAGTTCGGAATCGCTTCGCGACCGCATCAACGACTCGCAGTGCAAGCTGCTCGTGACCGCCGATGGCGGCTACCGCCGTGGACAGATCGTGCCGCTCAAGCAGATGGCCGACGAGGCGCTGCGCGACACGCCGTCAATTCAAAATGTCGTCGTCGTCCAGCGTCAGCCCGGCGCGCCATTTCCAGTCCAGATCACAGAGGGTCGCGATCACTGGTATCACCGGTTGATGCAGAACGCCTCGCCTGTGTGCGAACCCGAAGCGATGGACGCCGAGGACATGCTCTACATCCTCTACACGTCCGGCACGACGGGGAAGCCCAAGGGCATCGTTCACACAACGGGCGGCTATCTCGTCGGCACGTACGCGACGACCAAGTGGGTCTTCGATCTCAAAGAGGACGATGTGTACTGGTGCACCGCCGACATCGGCTGGGTAACCGGGCACAGTTACGTCGTGTACGGGCCGCTGGCGAACGGCGCAACAGTCGTGATGTACGAAGGCGCGCCCGACTGGCCGCAGAAGGATCGATTCTGGGAGCTCATCGAGCGGCACGGCGTCACGATTTTCTACACGGCGCCAACGGCTATCCGCGCGTTCATGCGCTGGGGCACTGAGTGGCCTGCCAAGCGAGATCTCAGCTCGCTGCGGTTGCTGGGATCGGTCGGAGAACCGATCAACCCAGAAGCGTGGATCTGGTACCACACGAACATCGGCCGCGAGCGCTGCCCGATCGTCGACACGTGGTGGCAGACCGAGACGGGAATGATCATGATTACGCCGTTGCCGGGCCTGACCAGTACCAAGCCCGGATCGGCGACGCGTTCGTTTCCCGGCATCGCCGCCGAGATTCGCGACGCGAAGGGCAAACGTGTCGAGCGCGGCGGCGGGTTGCTGACGCTGACACGTCCGTGGCCCGCCATGTTGCGCGGCATCTACGGCGATCCCGAACGCTTCGTCCAGCAGTACCTGGAGCCGCTGGACGGACGGCGACGTACTTCACAGGCGACGGCGCGCGGCTCGACGAGGATGGCTTCTTCTGGTTGCTCGGCCGCGTCGACGATGTGCTCAACGTCGCAGGGCATCGGCTTGGCACGATGGAAGTCGAGAGCGCGCTCGTCGATCACCCGAAGGTCGCCGAAGCCGCTGTGGTCGGACGTCCACACGAGATCAAAGGCCAGGCGGTTGCGGCGTTCGTCACCGTCAAAGAAGGGGTCAAGCCGGGCCCTGCCCTGGCTGACGAGCTCAAGGAGCACGTCGTCAAGAAGATCGGCGCGATTGCGCGACCGGATCAGATTCTCTTTGCCGCGGATCTTCCAAAAACGCGATCGGGCAAGATCATGCGGCGCTTGCTGCGCGACATTGCTGAAGGCAAGGCGCTCGGCGACACGACGACGCTCGCCGACCCGACCGTCGTCGCGCGGCTGAAGGACGAGTACGAAGAGAAGGAAGGGTAGTGCCGGGCGTCACAGGCATCGAGCTCGGACCGGACTGCTGCGTGCTCGTCCGCGGAGGACGGCTCGGAGCGCACCGGACTGTCGCCGCCGCGGCGACGATCGGCACGCTTGCGTTTTCCACGCCTCGCGACCGACCCGCACTCGTGGAGCGGCTGCGAGAGGCGAGGCGCAATCAGGACCTTCCGACCCGCGCCCGAGTCGTGGCGTGGGGCGACGAGAGCAGCGTCGCGCCGCTGGTCGAGGCGGGGTTCGACGTCGGCGCTGTGTTGACACCGGCGCAGGCGCTCGCTCGCGTCGTGCGTCCGCGCATGGTGGATGCGGCGCCAGGGACGGCGGTCGCCGCGCTGTCGCTCAACACGCATGGCGCCGTCGTCGCCATCGTGTCAGGGACAGAAGTCGTGCATTCGCGCACGTTCGAATGGTCGCTGGGCACGCCGTTCACCGGCGCCCGTTCGGAACTACTCGATCGATACCTTATCGTCTCGCAGATCGCGCCGCAGCTCGCGCACGTCATCGAACTGGTTCGGCCCGTCTATGGCGTGACGGTGACGACGGTCGTCGCCTGCGGCAACCTTCCGAATCTTCGATCGCTCGCGATGCTGCTCATCGAAGAGATGGACCTCGAGGTCGAAACGCTGGACTCGGACGAGCTCCTCGATCCCTCGATGGCGTCGGGAGCGACGATCGAGAACATCCCGTCGCTCCAACTCGCAGCCGCGGTCGCATCGCCGGGCGAGACGCCGAGGCCGGCGTCGGTCGATCCTGAGCCGGTGCGGCACTCCCTCACCCAGAACAGGAACGAGACGACGGCCCCGACTCGATCGGGCACGCGCCGCTTGCAAAGCCTGACCGCCGTCGCCGCGGTCGTGTTGTGCGCCGTCTGGTCCGCTCTGCAGGTGTCAGGCACGTCGCCGGCGATGCGTGTGTTCCCGAATGGCGTCGATCTCGGCGAGCGCCTGGCGGTGTCGACACCGTTGAGCGCACCCGAGTTGCAAACAGAGGCCACGTCTGGCGCGACCGAGGCCATTGAGGCAAGGCCAGTCGCAAGCGCCCCTCCCCGGAGTGCCTCCGGAAATTCCGCGTCGCGGCAGCGGCCAGCATCGATCGGACCGCTCCCATCTGTCGATGGCATTCTGATCGCGGGGGACCGGCGGCTGGCAATCGTCGGCGGCGAGGTGGTGGCTGCCGGCGACGTGGTTGGCGTTCGCGCCGTTTCCCGTATCGAAAGGGACGGCGTGGTCCTCCGGGAGCCCTCTGGCCGCGAAATCTACGTGGCGATCAGGCCACGAAGGCCCCCCAGCCTCGGTTCGTGAGAAACTGAACCTCGCGGAACTAACGCCGTCCGCCAACCGTAACCGGTACACCAGTCGTCGGTCGACAGTCGGCAGTCGACGGTCTCATTACATTTAAGAGCTCTACATGGCAGCACTTATCGAAACGCGCGATCTTTGGAAGACCTACGTCATGGGTGACGAGGAGATCCACGCGCTGCGAGGCGTGTCGATCGAAATTCAGCGTGGCGAGTACGTCGCCATCATGGGACCGTCAGGTTCCGGCAAATCGACCTTGATGAACCTGATCGGCTGCCTCGATACGCCGACCAAGGGCAGCTATCTTCTCAACGACAAAGAAGTCGCTGCGATGAATGACGACGAGCTCGCCCGGATCAGGAACGAGGAGATCGGGTTCGTCTTTCAGACGTTCAATCTGCTGCCTCGCGCGACGGCGCTTCACAACGTCGAGTTGCCGCTCGTTTATGGCGGTGTCACCGGGAAGGTTCGGCAGGAGCGGGCGAGAGAGGCGCTGGCGAAGGTGGAGCTCACGGAACGCGCGTCGCACCGTCCGAACGAACTCTCCGGCGGCCAGCGTCAGCGCGTGGCCATCGCGCGCGCGCTCGTCAACAATCCCTCGATCCTGCTCGCCGACGAGCCGACGGGTAACCTGGACTCGAAGACCGGCAGCGAAATCATGGGCGTGTTCGAGCGACTGCACAACGGCGGCAACACGATCGTGCTCGTGACGCACGAGGCGGACATCGCCGCCTACGCGCACCGCGCCATCCACATCCGCGACGGGCAGGTTGAGAAGGACGTGAAGCGGGCGGCTTGAATTACGGAGTGGCCGCGAAGTGTCCGGCGGCCACCTCTCGCAAAGGTGCTTCACGCTTGAAGGACGTCGGATCGAGCACGATCCGTTGGCGTTTCGCGCTCGGATCGGGCACCGGAATCGCCGAGAGCAACGCTCGCGTATAGGGATGTGCCGGCGCTTCGAACAGACCCTCGGTCGGTCCCATCTCCACGATCTTCCCCAGATACATCACCGCGACACGGTTGCAGATGTGCCGTACCAACCGCAGGTCGTGCGCGATGAAGAGATACGTCAGCTTCAGTTGCTTCTGCAGATCCATCAACAGGTTGACGACCTGCGCCTGCACGGACACGTCGAGCGCGGACACGGGCTCGTCGGCAATCACGAGTGAGGGGTTGAGCGCGAGCGCGCGGGCGACGCCGATGCGCTGACGCTGGCCACCGCTGAACTGGTGCGGATAACGCGACAACTGATCCGGGTCGAGGCCGACGAGCGTGAAGAGCTCCTCCACCCGCGCCCGGCGCTCGGCTTTCGACCCGATGCGGTGGATGACGAGCGGCTCCTCGACAATCGCGCCAACTCGCATGCGCGGATTGAGCGACGAATACGGATCCTGAAACACGATCTGCATGTCGCGCCGCGCCTGTCGCAGGCGCGCGCTGGAGAAGCTCAGGACGTCCTCTCCCCGGAACCGCACTTCTCCTGACGTCGGCTCCACCAGCCGCAAAATGCATCGTCCTGTCGTTGTCTTGCCGCTGCCCGACTCGCCAACCAGGCCGAATGTCTCGCTTTCGTCGATCGAAAACGACACGTCGTCAACAGCGCGGACGATGTGGCCCTTGCGCAGGAGGCTCTCGGAGCGGCCGAACTCCTTGACGAGATGCCTGACCTCGAGAAGAGCCATCTACGACGAGGCCTCCGTCGCCGGCCCGGAGAGATAACACTTCACCGACCGGGATTCGCCAATGGGTGTTGCGCCTGGCGGTGCAATCGAGCAGGGCTCGAAGCGGTCGGGGCACCGCGGCGCGAACGCGCACCCCGGCGGCAGGTGGCCGAGTGGGGGCACCGTGCCTTGGATCGCCTTCAAGCGGACGCCCGGCGCGCCTCCCGGCATTGATGCCATCAGACCTCGAGTGTATGGATGTCGTGGATCGGCGAAGAGCTCCTCGGCCGTCGCTTCCTCGACGAGGCGGCCGGCGTACATCACGGCCACGCGATCGGCCATCTCGGCGACGACGCCGAGGTCGTGGGTGATGAGCAGTAGCGCGAGGCCGAGTCGCTGTTGAAGATCGCGCAGCAGGTCGAGAATCTGTGCCTGGATCGTGACGTCGAGCGCGGTGGTTGGCTCGTCGGCGATGAGGAGATCCGGCCCGCAGGCGAGTGCCAAAGCGATAAGGGCGCGCTGTCTCAGGCCGCCGGAGAGTTGGTGCGCGTACTCATCGACTCTCCGTTCAGGCTCCGGCACGCTGACCGATGCCAGGAGTTCGATCGCCTTGCGGCGCGCGTCGGCGCGAGTGGCGCGGCCGTGAATGCGCAGCGTCTCCTCGAGCTGGTTCCCAATCGTATAGACCGGGTTGAGCGCCGTCATGGTCTCCTGAAAGACGAGCCCAATCTCCGCGCCGCGCACGCGTTGCATCTCGCGCTCCGACAGCGCGAGCAGGTCGCGATCCTTGAATACGATCTGGCCAGAGGCAATGCTGCCCGGCGGCTGAATCAACCGCATGATCGAGAGGGCTGTCAGCGACTTGCCGCTCCCGGATTCGCCAACGAGGCACAAGGTCTCGCCGGCACCCACGCTGAAACTGACGTCAATGACCGCGGGAACGAATCGTCCGTCCTGATCGAAGCCGGTGGTCAGGTGGGTTACTTGAAGCAACCGGGACTCGGGGCTCGGGGCTCGGGGCTCGGGGGGCTTCCGTGCCACGCTGGACAATGCTCCAGAATTCTTCGATGTCTCCACCGAGTCCCGAGCCCCGGATCCCGAACCCCGAGTGTCAGACATCAACTTCCTTGTGCTCGCCGAAGACCGAGCGCATCGCGTCGGCAATCTCTCCCACTGTCGCGCGGGCTTCGACGGCGCGAATGATGGGCGGAACGAGATTCTCTGACGTCCGTGCGGCAGCGACGACGGCGTCGAGCGCGGTGCGCCAGGCGTCGCGGTCGCGAGAGGCGCGAACGGCGGCGACACGCTCGATCTGCCGCCGCTCGATTGCGGGATCGATGCTCATCACCTCGATGGTCGAGGCTGTGTCGGTGGCGAAGGCGTTGACGCCGACCACCGTGCGGTCGCCAGCGTCGACCTCTTGCTGGGCGCGATATGCGGATTCTTGAATGGCGCGTTGGATGACGCCCTGCTCGATGGCGGCAAGCGTACCTCCCGCCGCCTCGACTCGGTCGAGGAGCGCGCGGGCGCCGTTTTCGATGCTGTTCGTGAGCGCTTCGATCGCATACGAACCGGCCAGCGGATCGACCGTGTTGGCGACACCGGTTTCGGCGGCAATGATCTGCTGTGTTCTGAGTGCAATGCGCGCGGCATCTTCCGTCGGTAGCGCCAGCGCCTCGTCTCGTCCGTTGCAATGCAGCGATTGCGTTCCGCCAAGCACTGCCGCCAGTGCCTGAACGGCGACACGCACGATGTTGTTGTCGGGCTGCTGAGCGGTGAGCGTGCTGCCGGCCGTCTGCGTGTGGAAGCGCAGCTGTTGCGCGCGGTCACTCCTGGCATTGAAGCGCTCGCGCATGATGCGGGCCCACAGCCGGCGCGCGGCGCGAAACTTGGCAATTTCCTCTAGAAAATCGCTGTGGGCGTTGAAAAAAAACGAGAGCCGCTGGCCGAAACGGTTGACGTCGAGGCCGGCGTCGATGGCCGCCTGGACGTAAGCCATGGCGTTCGCGAAGGTGAAGGCGACTTCCTCAATCGCCGTCGAGCCTGCCTCGCGAATGTGATAGCCGCTGATCGAGATTGTGTTCCACTGCGGCAGCTCGCGTTCGCAGTAGGCAAAGATGTCGGTGACGATCCGGAGAGACTGGCGCGGTGGATAGATGTAGGTTCCGCGCGCGACGTACTCCTTGAGGATGTCGTTCTGGACCGTTCCCGAGAGCGACGCAGCGGCGATGCCCTGGCGGCGTGCAACGGCAACGTAGAGCGCCAACAGGATGATGGCAGTCGCGTTGATCGTCATCGATGTCGACACACGATCGAGCGGAATCCCATTGAAAAGCTCCGCCATGTCGTCGATCGAATCGATCGCCACGCCGACGCGACCGACTTCGCCAGCGGCCAGCTCATGGTCGGAGTCAAATCCCATCTGCGTCGGCAGATCGAATGCGACACTCAGCCCGCTGACGCCCTGCGCCAGCAGGTATCGATACCTCGCGTTCGACTCGGCGGCGGTGCCGAACCCCGCGTACTGCCGCATCGTCCACAGCCGCCCGCGATACATCGTCGGCTGGATGCCGCGGGTATAAGGGAAAGTGCCGGGAAAGCCGAGATCGATGGACGGGTCCCAGCCATCGAGCGCGTTCGGATCGGCGTAATGAATGGTCATGCGCCCTAATTGGGTCTGCAGGCGGTGCTTCTCTGCATTTCTCGGCTCGGCGGCGTCAGGTCAGCATTCTACCAACGGCGGCCTGGCGCTCTTGATCGCGCACATAGTGACGAACACCACAAGATGTTGCGTCTATCGGCATTGACACCTCGCCAGAGCCACGTCTACAATGAAATCGCGATCCCACGCTGCAAGTCCTTCATTATGAACAAATTTGTCGGCCGATCCCTGCCGCCTTCCCCAGGCTGGCAGTTTCGGTGCACGGCGAGGTTCACGCCTCGTCCGGCGAGAGCCGAAGATTGGATCGGGAGGCGCCCCGGGTTCCCAGTTCCGGCGGCCGTCAGGAGGTCCCAGAATGGATGACGTCATGAATCGGATGGCCCGGGAGCTATCCGACGCCATCGCAGCCGCCGTAGCCGAGGATCCACGCGTCGAGGCCTGCCGCGAGCGGGTCCGCGCGGCGGGTTACGAGATGCGGGTCCAGCTCGAAGCAGTTATTGGATTCATCAATCGCACGCCACCTGGAGCGCTCGCCAAGGTCGCGGCGCCGCAGAAGGCGCTTCGCGGTGAGCGTCGTAGTGTCGAGATGAGCGCGAACGACCGCCGCTTTCTGCGTTCGCTCCGCATCGCAGCGGATGAGACGCAGGAGAAGGAAGTCGAATAGGAGCTAGGAGTTGGAAGCTCGGAGCTAGGAGTTAGACGCTCAGAATCGAACGGCCCGGGTGCTTGGAAAGGCGCCAGGGCCGTTTTCTTTTTTGGCTTCCAGCTTCCAACTCCTAGCTCCTAGCTCCTATCCGATTTCATTTCTCTATCAGCGTACTCCCCGTCATTTCTGGCGCCGGCGGAATCTCCAGCAGATCCAGGATCGTCGGTGCGACGTCGCGCAGCCAGCCATCCTTCAACCGCCGGCCGAGGTATGCGTCGCTGCAGAGCACAACCGGGACGGGGTTCGACGTGTGCGCCGTGTGCGGCCCCTTGAGCTCGTCGTCCCACATCTGCTCGGCGTTCCCATGGTCGGCCGTGACGATCGCGGTGCCGCCAACCGATCGAAGCGCCGTCATCATCAGCCCCAGACAACGGTCCAGTGTTTCGACAGCCTTGATCGTGGCGTCGACGTTGCCTGTGTGCCCGACCATGTCGGCGTTCGCGAAGTTGCAGATCACCACCTGGTGCCGCTGCGACGTCAGGTCTGCCACGAGGTTTTCGGCGATCCCGGGCGCGCTCATCTCGGGCATCAGGTCGTAGGTTGGGACCTTCTGCGAAGGCACGAGGATGCGATCTTCTCCAGGGTAGGGCTCCTCACGGCCGCAGTTGAAGAAGTACGTGACGTGCGCGTACTTCTCGGTCTCCGCAAGGCGGAGGTTCGTCTTACCGTGCGCGGCGAGCACGTCCGCAAGATTGTTGCTGAAGGTCTGCGGCGTGAAGACGACCGGAAGGTTGAACGTCCGGTCGTAGACGGTCATCGTTGTTGCGTCCACGCGCGGGCGGTCTGGCCGAGGAAACCCGTCGAACTGTTCGTCGCCGAGAGCCAGCGCGCGCGTGATCTGCCGCGCACGATCGGCGCGGAAGTTGAACAGTACGATTGAATCGCCATCGCGAATCGGACCGACGGGTTCGCCGTCGGCGTTGACGATGACGACCGGCTTGATGAACTCGTCGGTGACACCCGCGTCGTACGACTGCTGAATGGCGGCGCCTGCCGACCGCGCCGTCGGCGTCATTCCGCCTGGCGCGATCGACTTCGTCAGCATGGCATCGTAGGCAAGTTTGGTGCGCTCCCAGCGTTTGTCGCGATCCATCGCGTAGTAACGCCCGCCGACAGTTGCAATCCGGCCGACGCCGGCCTTCCGCAGCACGTCTTCGAGCTCGGCCACGTACCGCACACTGCCGGTCGGAGACGTGTCGCGCCCGTCGGTGATCGCCTGGATGAAGACGTGCGGCACTTTGCGCTTGGCGGCCATCTCGATGAGCGCGTGCAGGTGCCGTTGGTGGCTATGGACGCCGCCGTCGGACAGCAGGCCGATGAAGTGGAGTGCGTTCTTCCCGCTGGCGGCGCGATCCATAGCCGCCATCAGCGCCGGGTTCTGGAATAACTCGACGTCCCGAATGCTCTTGTCGATGCGCGTGAGGTCTTGATAGACGACGCGGCCGGCACCCATGTTCATGTGTCCGACCTCGGAGTTCCCCATCTGGCCGGCGGGCAGGCCGACGGCCTCGCCTGACGCGATCAGCTGCGCGTGCGGGTACCGGCTCATCAGCTCGTCGTAGACGGGTGTGCGCGCCATCGCGATCGCGTTGTTCTCACGTTCGGCGCGAATCCCCCAGCCGTCGAGGACGATGAGGGCGACGGGTGGTCGAGTGGGTGAGGTCACGCGAGTTGCTTGATCGCGGATCGTCCGGCGTACCGCGCGCTAGTGCCGAGCGCCTCTTCGATTCTCAGCAACTGGTTGTACTTGGCCACACGGTCCGAGCGGCTCGCCGAACCAGTCTTGATTTGGCCGGCTGCCGTCCCGACCGCGAGGTCGGCAATGGTCGTGTCTTCGGTTTCGCCCGAGCGATGCGAGATCACGCTGCGGTAGCCAGCATCGCGAGCCATCGCAACGGCATCCAGCGTTTCCGAGACTGTACCGATCTGATTCAGCTTGACGAGAAGGGCGTTGGCGATGCCCTCTCTGATGCCGCGCGCGAGGATCTCAGGGTTGGTAACGAACACATCATCTCCAACCAGCTGGATGCGGTTGCCGAGGGCAGTCGTCAGCGTCTTCCAACCGTCCCAATCGCCTTCAGCCAGACCATCCTCAATCGAGATGATCGGGTACTTGTTGACCCAGTCCTCGTAGAGCGCCACCATCTCGTCGGCCGTGCGGTTCTTCTCTTTCGACTTCTTGAACTCGTAGTACTTGCTGGCGTCGTTCCAGAGCTCGCTGGCGGCCACGTCGAGCGCGAGGTAGATGTTCTTGCCGGGCTGATACCCTGCCTGCACGACGGCTTCGAGGACGACGTCGAGCGCTTCGCGGTTCGAGGAGAGGCTGGGCGCGAAGCCGCCTTCGTCGCCGACGCCGGTGCTGTGGCCCTTCTTCTTCAGGATGCCGCGCAGCGTGTGAAAGATTTCCGCGCCGGCGCGCACGGCGTCGGCGAACGTTGCCGCGCCGACGGGCATCACCATGAACTCCTGAAAATCGACGCTGCTGTCCGCGTGCGCGCCGCCATTGAGGATGTTCATCATCGGCACCGGCAGCGACATCGTGTTGCTGCCGTAGAGCGCCGCGATGTGCTGATAAAGCGGCACGCCGTCGGCGGAGGCTGATGCGCGCGCGAGCGCCATCGAGACGCCGAGGATCGCGTTGGCGCCGAGGCGGCCCTTGGTCGGCGTGCCGTCGAGGGCAATCATGGCCTGATCGACGGCGCGCTGGTCGGCAGCCTGGCCGCGCAGCTTGGCCGCGATCTCGCCGTTGACGTGGCCGACCGCCTTCGTGACGCCTTTCCCGAGATACCGTGACTTGTCGCCATCGCGGAGTTCGAGCGCCTCGCGCTCGCCAGTGGACGCGCCCGATGGCACGGCGCCGCGGCCGATGACGCCGTTGTCCAGCGTCACTTCCGCTTCGACGGTGGGATTCCCGCGCGAGTCGATGATCTCGCGCCCTTTGACTGCGGTGATGGTGTGCATGAGAGTGAGTAAGCCTAGTTGGACTGCTGCTGAAGATTCGAGAACGATACGAATTTAATCACGAAGATCACGATGGCAGGAAGAACACGAAGCAACGCTCTTCAATAGTTCACTTCGTGTTCATCGTGGCTCGTGATCTTCGTGCTGACGTCGTGGCTCTGAGGCTGTCCTATGCGCTCGCGCCTCGCTGATCGAACTCGCGTTCGTGGCGCAGTGCCTCTTCGTCAATCTCGCCGATGAACGGCTCGTCGTCGGTAGTCACCACTACGATACCGCTTTCAGTCACGGTGTGGCGCTGTCGATCTTCGTCGATGTTGTAGCCGATGCGCGCGCCGCGCGGGATGAACACATCGCGGTCGATGATCGCGCGGCGAATCTTGGCGTGGCGGCCCACTCGCACGCCAGGCATCAGGATGCTGTCGTCGACGGTGCAGAAGCTGTGCACGCGAACGTTCGGACAGAGCACGCTGCCCGAGATGCGGCTGCCGGAGATGATGCACCCCGCGGAGATGATCGAATCGAGCGCCTGACCACACCGCCGGCCTTCGTCAGCGAAGACGAACTTGGCTGGCGGCGCCTGGACCTGGTGCGTGCGCAGCGGCCACTCCGGATCGTAGAGATTGAAGTCCGGGTTGACGTGGCAGAGGTCCATGTTCGCCTCGTAGTAGGCGTCGAGGGTCCCGATGTCGCGCCAGTACTTCGACTCTTTCTTGTTCTCGTCGGTAAAGCGATAGGCGTAGACCGTCCCCGTGGAGACGAGCGCGGGGATGATGTCCTTGCCGAAGTCGTGGTTGGTCGAGCGTCGCGCGTCAGCTTCGAGCGCCGGCACCAGATGCTTCATGTCGAACACGTAGATGCCCATCGACGCG
This sequence comes from uncultured Acidobacteriota bacterium, assembly GCA_963797715.1. Classification (GTDB taxonomy): domain Bacteria; phylum Acidobacteriota; class Vicinamibacteria; order Vicinamibacterales; family 2-12-FULL-66-21; genus DATBJJ01. The sequence continues at coordinate 43,156 of CAWCQS010000024.1, read as the reverse complement.
AGCACCTGGCCACCTGCGGGTAGGTCCTTCGGCTTTTCCAGGAACCCCACCAGCCGATCCTCATCGTCGACCTGCATCACGCCGAAGCGGCTCGCCTCTTCGGTCGAAATCTCGATGACGCCAATCGTCGCGGCGGCATTGCGTTCGCGATGGACGGCGAGCATGCGCGCGTAGTCCATCTTGTACACGTGGTCCCCCGACAGCACGATCAGGTGGCGCGGATCTTCGCGCATGATCGAATAGAGATTCTGAAAGACCGCGTCAGCGGTGCCGAGATACCAGTGCTCGCCGACTCGCTTCTGCGGGCTGAGGATCTCGATGAACTCGCCGAGCTCGTCAGCGACGACGCTCCACCCCATACGAATGTGGCGGCCGAGCGACAGCGACTTGTATTGCAGCGCGATGAAGATCTTGCGCAGGCCGGAGTTGATGCAATTGCTGAGGGTGAAGTCGATGATTCGGTACGGTCCACCGAAATAGACGGCCGGCTTGGCGCGTTCTTTCGTCAGCGGATACAGGCGCTCGCCGGCACCTCCGGCGAGAACCATCACGACGACATCGTCTTGCATGTGCGCCCTCGGGCTTCTGCAACGGCCACCCGGCCAAATCAACGAGCGTAGGGCGGCACCAAACGGCTGATGATAGCTGATTCCGTGCTGGATCTGCCGTTGTGTGCAATCGTGTGCAGGCTGGTGCGCACACCCCCTGCGATCCGGGCTGGGCAGTGGGGAGGCCACGGTAATCTGAGGTTTTTCGGGGGTGGAATGCCGCCTCCCGACCGGGTTCTGCCGAGGCAAGAGCCTGGGTGACGGGAAACGGCCGCTAATTCACGGCCGCTCTTTGACTTGGCGGCACGAACGGCCTATGATCATCGAGGTTGGTTAGGGGCGAATGCTCGCAGGGCTGGAGCAGACGGCACGATCAGTGAGATGGTCGGCAACCGTCTGTGTGCTCGTGTTCGTTCCTGCGCTGTCGATCTCTTTCGCCTCCCGCGGTTCGCGCGCAAAGCGCCGCGCGCCGACAGACAGTTGAGGAACGACAGCTCGAGCAAAAGCAGCGAGAGGAAGGCGAGTCGATCCTCGCGCTCGCGGATGCGGCGATGGCAGGCAAGGCAGTGCCGTCGGATTTCCGCGTCGAGTGGCACAACGATTTCGTGAAGGCGCAGCGCGGCACGTTCGTGCCGTTCACGCTCACGATCGACGCGTCACAGCTCAGCAGGCCGCTCGCGCTCGTGTACGTGCGTGCGACACGCCGGTCGATGCTGGCGTCTGTTGCAAAGCCCGGCAGGAGCAATCGGAACGGAAGGGGAGACCCCGAACGGGATCGTGCGGTCGAAGAATCCGCGTATCCCGTGGATGCGATATTCCCGGTCGAGCTGCCCGCTGGTGGCGAGGCCCCGCGCATCAGTCGTGGGTTTTCCGTGATGCCGGGCGAATACGACGTGTTCGTGGTCATGCGCGAACGGGTCGATCCGGCAACGCCGAGGACGCGTCCGAAAGCGTCGGTACTGCGGCAGGTGCTGAGCGTACCGGATTTTCGGACGGGCGAGTTGACGACGAGCAGCGTGATGCTCGCCGATCGATTGGACGTCCTGACCGAGCCGGTGCCAGCGGATCGGCTGCCAGAACGGCCGTACGCGATCGGACGGAACGAAATTACGCCGGCGGCGGATCGCCGATTTGGTCGTGACGAGGAGCTCATCGTCGTCTTCCTCGTGTACAACCCGATGGTGACCCCCGAACGGCAGTTCGACGTCAGAGTGGATGACCATTTCTTCCGGAAAGTGGCCGGAGCGGCGCCAGAAACGGCGTCCGGCCCGCACCCGCCGGGACGAATGGGGGAGGAGTATTTCAATCGGACGGATCCGCAGCGCTTTAACCCGGCGCTGATGGGGACGGCCTTCGATCCGGGGACTGGGGAACCGGTGATGGCGGGCCAGGTCGTGCCGCTCACCGGGTTCGCTGTCGGTGAGTACCGGCTCGATGTGCAGGTCACCGACCTGCTGTCGGGCAAGTCGATTTCGAGGGACGTCGTGTTTACGGTGGGATCGTGACGGCTGGCGATCTCATCGCGTCTAAGATTAGAGTCTGAGGCTCGAACGGTGGACGGAGGAAGGCAGATGAAACGCCTCGCGCTTGGCATCCGGGTGCTGGCAGTGACTGCCGTGGTCGGTGTGACTGGAGGTGCGGGCGTGTCCAGCGCCCTGGCCCAGTCGGTCCAGTACCAGTCCGTTCATGCTGTGCGTGGCAGCATCACCGGTGTCGTGAGCGACGACCACGGCGGTCCGATCTCGGGCGCCATGGTGTCGGCGCTCGGTACCGTGATGGTGGCCAAGGCCATCACCGATGCGTCGGGATATTTCTCGATCGACGCGCTTCCCGCCGGCGACTACACGCTGCAAGCGCATCGCACAGGTTTCCTCGGATCGGCGCGTGCGACGGTACGCGTCAGCGGCCTCTCTCCTGCATTGCAGCGTCTGCAACTCCGCAAGTTGAATGCACCGGTCGAGACGACGGGCACCACGGGTACCGCTCCTGTTCCAGCGCGACCGATCATGGCAGCAGGTTTCGCGTTGCCAGCCGGAACGCTCGTGGATCAGCCGGACGACACCGACACGACGTCGGATGTCGCCAAAGACGATCATCCTCACAACGAAACCGCCTTCCGCCTGCGACACATCAAGCGCAGCATCCTGAAGGACTCGGCGCCGATCGTGACCGTCGTCGACACTGACGATCACATGACCGCGCCATCGCTCTTCGAACGAGCGATGGATTCGGCGGCGAGTATCGCGACGACGTTCTTCACCGATTTGCCGTTCTCTGGAGAGGTCAATCTCCTCACGACCGGCGCCTTCGGTCCGGGCGAGCTCTTCTCGGGCGATGTTCTTCCGCGCGGTGTCGCATACATGTCGATCGGCGCGCCAACGCCGGCCGGCGACTGGTCGGTGCGCGCGGCTATGAATCAGGGTGACCTGTCCTCCTGGATCATCGCGGGCGCGTTCCAGTCGCGTGGCATCGAAACCGCGCACGTCTACAAGTTCGGCTACTCCTACAGCACGCAGGACTACCTCGGCGGAAACCTCGCAGCGCTTGCCGCAGCGACCGACGGCAGCCGCAACGTCGGCGAGCTGTTCGCCCTCGATCGCTGGTCGATCACGCCAGCAATCGCGGTTGAATACGGGGCGCGCTACGGCCGCTACGACTACCTGCGTCCGGGCGGTCTCTTCAGCCCGAAGGTCGGCGTTACCGTAGAGCCGATCAAGCACACGCGCGTTTCCGCAATCGTTGCGCAGCGGATGCTCGCGCCCGGCGCCGAGGAGTTCGTCGCCAGCGAAACGCCTGGCCCGTGGCTGCCGCCCGAACGGACGTTCGCGCCGCTTGGTGGGCCTGGCACAACCAACGCGTTCAGTGTCGAGCGCGCGCGCTTCATCGACGTGCTCGTCGAGCACGACTTCGATGAGAACTACGCCGTTGGCGTGCGCCGCTTCTATCAGGACGTCGACAATCAGCTCGTGACGCTCTTCGGCCTCAACGTGCCTGGCGGCCCGCAATCGGTCGGTCACTACTACGTCGCCAACGCGGGTTCGCTCGGTGCCGATGGATGGGCTATCCGGTTGAGCAGTGCCGGCAAGCGCGTCCGCGGCTCGATCGACTACAGCATTACCCGTGCACGATGGCTCGAACGTGGCGATATGGGGGACATCGCCCGCTGGGCGCCGGCGGCGATTCGCTACGAGGCCGAAGATCTCCACGACGTGACGACGTCGGTGGCGACCGATATTCCCGAGACCGCGACGCGCGTGTTCGTCTACTACAAGATCAACACGGGCTACACGCGCTCGGACACGTCGCAGTTGCGCGCCGGCCTCGACGGACGATTCGATGTGCAAATCAATCAGGCGCTGCCGTTCGAGCTTGGCGGCACCCAGTGGGAAGTCCTGCTCGGACTTCGCAATCTCTTCCGCGATCCAAACGATCCGGCGTCGGTGTACGACGAATTGCTCGTCGTCCGGCCGCCGAAGCGCGTGGTCGGCGGGTTCCTCGTTCGGTTCTAGGGTCAGATCTCGAGCGGCCGACTCGCGGGCAGCGGATCAGCCGTTGAGACTCCGGTCTTACCAGCGCCTGCCTCCAGGCGGGTCCTTCAATGGACCCGCCTTTTTTTGCCGGATTTTTCGCCGCCGGGTTTTTGGATCGAGTGTCCGAATTGTTGGAAGCCGTGGGGGAATTGACGATTGAACTTATTGTCAGGCAATGATTTACAGACGTTCGGTTGAGGCTCGACAGGGAACGTCCTTTGCTTTGCACGGGCCGGATCCGTCCGTGCTGATGTTCCGATCGACTTCATCGCCAAATCGCCGCGCCCTCGTGCGCATTGCGGCTCAGCTCGCCGTGGTGGCCGGGCTCGTGGTGTTGGCGATCCTGAACATCCGGGCCAAGAACTGGACCGAGATGGAGGACGGTGTCCTCTGGGTCAGCAACGGCAGTGATGTCGTCGCCAGCGTCGTCGCCGACGACTCTCCAGCCAATCGCGCCGGCATCAAGCCGGGCGATGTGTTGATCAGGGTCGACCAGAAGCTCGTTCAGCATCCTTCCGACGTCGTTGATTCTCTCCACCATTCGAGCGCTGGCTCACGCCTCGAGTACGTCATCGTCCGGCAAGGCGATTCGGAGCTCCTGACGATTCCAGTTGCTCGCATTCCGTCAGGCACGCACTGGTTGTATCTCGCGCTGGCGAGCGTCGGTTTGTTTTCGCTCTTCGTCGGCACCGGCGTGCGTCTCCGCCGGCCCGAGAATCAGGCGACGCTGCACTTCTTCTGGCTCTCGGTCGCGTTCTTCGGCGTTCTGACGTTCTCGTTCACCGGCCAACTCGATCTCTTCGACTGGGTCTTCTATTGGGGCGACGTCGTGGCGATGCTGCTCCTGCCGCCGCTCTTCGTCCACTTTGCGTTGGTGTTTCCGGACCGGCCCGACAGCTGGGTGCGGAGCGATCGTGGCCGCACGATGCTGCCGCTCCTCTACCTGCCGGCGCTGCTTCTCGGCGGCGCAACGGTCACGACGATTCTTCGTGGCAATCGCCGTGGCGAAGTACTCACGAGCGTCCTTGGCATCGTCGAGGCCGTCGAGCTGATCTATCTCGCGCTCTGTCTCGTCGGCGGACTCGTGATCATGACGCGCGCGCTCTACCGCGTGCGCTCGGTCACTGCCCGTCGTCAGCTGCGGTGGATCGTCTGGGGCACCGGTCTCGGCGCGCTGCCGTTCGTGTTCGGCTACGCCATCCCCTTCGCGCTCGGCTTCACGCCCGCACCTGAATTCGAGCTGACGGCGGTGCTGCTGGGCCTCGTGCCGCTCGCGTTCGCCTCGGCCATCATCCGATACCGCCTGATGGACGTCGAGGTCATCATCAAGCGCGGGCTCGTGTACGCAGCCGCGATCGCGGCGATCGCGGCCATCTATACGATCGTCCTCAAAATCGCCGGCAGTTGGTTCGCCACCGGGCCCAACGATACGAACCCCGTTATCGCGTTCCTGGCGACGATGGTGCTGGTGCTCCTCGCCCGGCCTGTGAAGAACGCGATTCAGACCGGCCTCGACCGCGTCTACTATCGCGATCGTTACGACTATCGCCGGGCGCTCGTCGGCTTCGCGCGCGACCTCAACAGCGATCTCGATCTTTTCCGGCTGAGCGAGCGCCTGGTGCGCCGCGTCATGGAAACCCTGCTCGTCGACCGGATGGCGCTGATGCTGGCGCCGGTGACGGCAGGACGCGATGCGCAGTTCGTCACCATCGCGCACGCCGGCTTCGGCGGCGAGCCGCCGGTGCTGGCTCGAGGCTCTGAGGTCGCCACACGGCTCATTGCCGGACATACCCTGACACTCGACGATCCGCTCTCGCAACGTCGCGTCGATCCCGTTGACGTCGAGTTCTGGCGCGCCGCCGGAATCCACTACTTCGTTCCCTGCGTCTCAAAAGAAGGGACGATTGCGGTGATGGCGCTCGGGCGCAAGTCGAGCGCCGAGCCGCTGAGCAGCGAAGACATGGCGCTTCTTGCCGCGGTGGCGGCGCAGGCGGCGACGGCGCTCGAAAACGGCCGCCTCTACCGCCAGCTCACCGTCAAGGCCGACGAGCTCGACCGGATGCGCGAGTTCAGCGAGAACATCCTGGAGTCGCTCAACGATGGTCTGGCGGTCGTCGATCGCGACGATCGCGTGGTGCGTTGGAATCGGCGCCTGGAGGAACTCTACGGCGTCCGCCACGAGGAAGCCGTCGGCCGCAAACTCGAGGAGATCCTCGACGAAGGTTTCTTCGAGATCCTGCGCTCCGGCCGTCGCGAGTCGCCTGATGGCGCCGCCCTCTATCGCGTGCCGCTGGCTTCGAGGCACTCGCCGACACGACGTCTCCTTGTCAACGTCGCGACGACGCCGCTCAGAGACATGGCTGGAGCGATCGCCGGCACGATCGTGGTCGTGGAAGACATTTCAGCGCGCGTGCAGCTCGAGGAACAGCTGCAGATCTCCGAGAAGATGGCCTCGATTGGCCTGCTCGCCGCCGGCGTGGCACACGAGGTGAACACGCCGCTGACCGGCATCTCGAGCTTCGTGCAGATGTTGATGCAGGGTACCGAACCCGACGATCCGAAGGCGCAGGTGCTCGAGAAGATCGAACGCCAGACGTTCCGCGCGGCGAAAATCGTCAACGGTCTGCTCAACCTGGCGCGGCCGGCGCAGGTCGACAGCGGTCCAGTCGATGTCAACAATGTGATCAACGACGTGCTGTCGTTGCTCGAGCACCAGATGAAGACCGGTCGCATTCAGGTCAGGAAGGAACTCGCCGCAGCGCCGCCGATCGTGCTCGGCATCGAGTACAAGCTGCAGCAGGTGTTCCTGAACCTCTTCCTGAACGCCAGGGACGCGATGCCCAAGGGTGGCTGGCTCTCTATCACCACTCGCCCCTCCGCCGACGGCGCGACAGTCGAGGTCGCGGATACGGGTTCGGGCATTCCCACCGATCAGCTGTCGCGTATCTACGACCCGTTCTTCACGACCAAGGATATCGGCAAGGGAACTGGGCTTGGACTCTCGATCACTTACGGGATCGTGCAGGAGCACGGTGGCACGATTACCTGCGAGAGCGCGATGGGCCAGGGCACCAGGTTCACGCTCACGCTCCCGCTCGCGGCAGCTCGTTCGAGCACAGGCTCGGTTAATCGGCAGGCGTAGCGTCTCACGATGAACAGAAACGGCTCCATTCTCGTGATTGACGACGAGGAGATCATGCGTGAGATCCTCGAAGCGCTGCTGACGCGCGAGGGTCACACCGTTCGTCTCGCTGCCGATGCCGCGGAAGGCCTCGAGCTCGCCCGCACGCTGACTTTCGACGCGGCAATCGTCGACATCATGATGCCGGGGATGGACGGCATGACGGCGCTCGACGAGCTCAAGAAGATCGACGACGACTTGCCGGTGATCATGATCACGGCCTTCGCGTCGGTCGAGAGCGCCATCACCGCGATGAAGCGCGGCGCGTTCCACTACATCACCAAGCCGTTCAAGAACGACGAAGTGCTGGCCGTTGTCCGCAACGCGCTGGCGCAGCGCCGGCTGGTCGCCGAGAACCGCGTGCTGCGGCAAAACCTGCAGGCGCACGCCAATCGTTTCGGCGAGATCATCGGCCGCAGCCCGCGGATGAAGCAGGTGTTCGACCTCATCATCCAGGCGGCGCCGAGCCGGACGACGATTCTGATCAACGGCGAAAGCGGCACTGGCAAGGAGCTGGTCGCGCGCGCGCTCCATCAGAACTCGACGCGTGCCGACAAGGCCTTCATCACCGTCAACTCTGGCAACCTGCCGCCGGACCTCCTCGAGTCGAACCTCTTCGGCCACGTCAAAGGTGCCTTCACCGGCGCCATCAACCCGAAGAAGGGCCTCTTCGAGCTCGCCGACAAGGGCACGATTTTCTTCGACGAGATCGGCAACATTCCGCTGGAGACGCAAGCCAAGTTGCTGCGCGTGATTCAGGAGCGCGAGTTCATGCGGCTCGGCGGCGTCGAGACGATCAAGGTCGACGTGCGCATCATCGCCGCGACCAACGTCGAGCTCCGCAAGATGATGGACGAAGGGAAGTTCCGCGAGGACCTGTTCTATCGGCTGCACGTCATTACCGTACAGCTGCCGGCGCTTCGCGAGCGGCGCGACGACGTGCCGCTCCTCGCCCAGCATTTCCTCGAGAAATACGGCGAGGAGAACCAGAGGCCGCGGCAGGAGCTGACGCCGGAGGCTCTCGATCTGCTCATCGACTACGACTGGCCCGGGAACGTTCGCGAGCTCGAGAACGTCATCGAGCGTGCAGTGGTCCTCTCGTCGGGGCAGCGCATCGACGTCGACCTGATCCCCGACCACGTGCGTAACAGCCGCCGTTTCCAGATGCCGCAGTTCGTCGTGCCGCCCGAAGGGATCTCGTACCGCGACGCGGAGATGGCGTTTCAGCGCGGCCTGATCGAGTCAGCCCTCGAGCAGGCCGGCGGCGTGCAGAAGCGCGCCGCGGAGCTCCTGCAGATCAAGCCGACGACGCTGAACGAGATGATCAAGCGGCACGACATCCGGCCACGCCGCAAGCGCGTTGGACAGGGGACGGGCCGCGCCGGGACTCTCGTCGATGCGGACGAGATTGACGAGGAAGTCGCGTCGATCGACCGTGACTGAGGCAGCTGTCGCGCAACTGAAGTTGCGCGCTACCGGCGTCTATCGTCTGCCGCTTCGCGACTCTCCAGCATTACTGAACTGCCGCCCTCCGGGCACCTGCCGCAACTTCGAGAACATCTTTTCGTACTTCGCCAGGATCACGTCCCAGCGGTAGTTCTGCCGCACGTAGCGACGGCCGTTCCGGCCCATGCTCTCGCGCAGGTGCGGGTCGGCGATGAGCAGCTTCAGGCATTCCATGAACTCGTCGCGATCGGCGTAGTACAAGCCGGCGTTGCTGCGATGGCAGTGGTCGACGAGGACCTCGCTGCGAGCGTTGGCGAGAATCGGCGTGCCGACGGCGAAGGACTCGAGAGCCAGCAGCGAGAGGCTTTCGTACGGCGATGGGACGACGACGACGGTTGCGGCTTCGAGCGCCTGGAGACGCTCCTGATCGGATAGCCGTCCGGCAAATCGGATGAATGGCTCCTCGGGCAGGGGCATCAGCTTGACGCCCATCAGCGCCAGCGTCGCGTCGCCACCCTCCTGCACGTAGCTGCTGAAATACTCGATGAGCTCTTCGCAGCCCTTGCCCGGGTCGATCCGGCCGCCGTAGAGAGCGATCGGCCCGTGCAAACGATGCCGACGGCGGAACGTCGTACCGCGCTGTGCCAGATGCGGCCGGAAGCTTGGGGACTCTTCGTCGGCCAGCGGTTCGTCGCCGGCCTCGTCGCCAGGATCTGGCGATTCTGACGACGCCGGCGTATCCGATCCGCTCGTCCCTTTGTCGCGAAGCGCCGCTTGCATTCCTGGCAGATCGACGCCGCAACCAACAGTTTCTTCCTCGACCGCGCGAATCGAGAAATGCGTCGTGAGGAACCGCCGTTCGACGTCGGTGTTGTAAGCGAGGCCGGCGGGAAGGCTGAAGAGCTCCTTATAGATGTCGAGGTGGATCGCTGGTTCGTCGTGCGCCGTTGGCACAAGGATGCTCTTGTGGGGGGCAACGCGCGAGCCAAGCACAGTCGGCGCGTACAGGTAGGTGAAGAATATTAGGACGTCGTACTGGTGCTGGTTGCGCTCGAGGTACTCGAGGAGTGAGGGACACCACGGGCCCTGCTGCCGCAGCCATTCCATCTCATCGTCTCTGGTGTGCGCGCTGGTGAAGATCCACTCCGAGTAACGGTTGAAGGCGTGGATATCGCGCATCCTGGCGTTGGCGAACCGGCGGACGGTGACGCCGCGGATCCGGTCGGCGCCTTCCGCGTAATCGTTCTTCCACGTCACGTAGTCCGCCGCGCACGTTGTGAGCACTTCGACCTGATGCCTGGGCGCGAGGCGCTCGGCGATGAGCCGGCAGTGATATTCGGAGCCGCCCAGGATCTCGGCGCCGTACCGCTGAACGATGAAAGCGATCTTCAACGAATCCCCAATCCGGACAGCGTAGCCGTCAGTTGCGCCTCGATCCGTTCGGGCGCGAAGTCCTTCAGTCGCTCGCGCTGGCCCTCGAGCACGCGCGCGCGCAAAGGGCGATCGTATACGAGCATGCCGAGCATTTCGGCGGCGACTTCGAGGTCCTTGGGCGCAAAGAGCAGGCCGGCGCCGCCCAGCGTTTCCGGCACCGCGCCGGCCGCGTAGGCCAGCACCGGGACGTCGGCCGCCATTGCCTCGACGAGCGGCACGCAGAATCCTTCGTGTTCGCTGAGCGAAACGTATGCGTCCGCCCAGCGGTAGAACGCGCCCAGATCCTCGTCAGGAACCGGCCCGGTGAACCAGAACCGGTCCGGCAGCATGCGGTACTCGGCAATCAACGCCCTGACCTGGGCATAGTATGCCGGCACGCCGTCGTAGCGGCCGACGAAGATGAACCGGTAATAGCTGTCGACGTAGCGCTTGTAGACCTCGGCCAGGCGGATGTGATCGTCGATGCGCTTGTTCGGCACGATCCGCCCGACGAACAGGATGTTGATCAGTCCATCGCCGAGGATCCTCTCGAGCGCCGGGCGCCTCGGGGCGGCGGTGATGCGCGCGGTATCGACGGCGATCGGCAGCACGCCGGTCGGCGCGAAGCCGAGCGCTTCGAGCTCTTGCCGGTTGAACTCGGAGTCGCCGAGGGCGAGATGCACGTGGCCGACGAGCGTTGCGAGCTCGCGGCGTCCGAGCGCCGCCAGGCGAAAGAGTCCCGGCGAGTACGGCGCGAAGAATTGCGCCGGCGTGATGTTGTGGTACTGCAGGACGCGGACACCGTCGACGCGGCGCGAACGCGTCGGTCATCGGCGACGGCAGCGCGAAGTGAAAGATGGTGATGTCGCCGCGCTGTGATTCGGCATCGGCGAACGGCCGGACATCCGCTCGGAGATCGTCGTCCATCGTCAGCGCAAAGATGTCCGATTGATGGCCTTGGCGGCGCAGCATCTCGCGCATACGCCGCGCGCTGTCCCCGATCGCATCGCCGCGGTGGGCAGCGGGAACCCACTGGTTGATGATCATTGTCGGGTTTCGCGGCCCGCGTCTCGCATCTCGCTGCTAGGACGTGCCCCAGCGCCGGCGCCCTCCCCGATGCCGAGCCCCGGTCCCGAGCCCCGAGCCCCGATTCGGGCGGAGCCGCGGGAAGAGCCTGGAACAGCGCTGGGCGAAACTGGCGCAGTTCTTCGAATCGCTCGAACTGCTCGAACTGTGCCCAGAAGTCCCAGGCGACGCTCGGCGCGGGACGCGGCGGCGCGGCGAGGACTTGATCGACGAAACGCAGCAGCGTTCCGCCGAAGTCCCGAGCCTGCAGCCGGGCGAGGGCCGCGTCCTGCGACTCGAGCACCGAGTCTTCGAGCGTTGGATTGTCGAGTACCGCTTCCATGAGCCGCGCGATGTCGAGCGGGTCAGTCGTGTCGTAGAGCACGCCGCCGCCGTCCATCGTCGCCGGCACCGCCGTCGATGCGTACGCCAGGACGGGAACTCGTTTGTGGAAGGCCTCGATAATCGGGACGCAGAACCCCTCGTGAGCGCTCGCGCACAGGAAAAGATCGGCGATGTCGTAGAGCGCCGTCAGCTCCTCGTTCGAGACGTGACCGAGGAAGTGCACGTCCGGAGTGCCGAGGGTCGCGACGAGTTCCTGCAGCATCGACAGGTACCGTTCGAAGCCGCTGTACGAGCCGACGAGCAGCAGGCGCGCGCGCGGGTTGTGCCGCGTGCGGTAGACGTGGAACGCGCGAATGACGGTCTCGAACTTCTTGTTTGGAATCACCCGTCCGACGAACATCACGTTCGTCCACTCGTCGTCAAAGTCTGCGGCCAAGAGAGGGCTCGGTGGTCCTGCGAGGTGGCTGAAGCCGGGCACCACCGGTAAAACGCCGGTGTGCGGAAAGCCCACCGCCTCGAGCTCCTGACGGTTGTATTCAGAGTCTCCGAGCGCGAGATCCGAGCGCGCGATGTACGCCGTCAACTCGCGCCTGCCCCGGAAACATTGCTTGACGAGATCCTTGTGCACGCCAACGAAGTACTCCGGTGGCGTAATGTTGTGGTACACGAGCGCCATGCGGCCAGGCAACGCATACGCTGTTCGCGAGGCTCGCGATCCGATCGAGAAGTGATGAATCAGCACGTCCTCTGGCGTTACGGCCCCGACCATCTCGCGGTAGTCGATGGTGCGGTCTTCGAGCCGGCGATCGGCTGTCTCCACGAAGATCTCGGACTCCAATCCAGCCGTGCGCAGTACCCGCTGGATGCCCAGGACTTCGTGGCCGATCGCGTCGCCGTAACCCAACGTCGCGAGCACCTGATGGATGCGCGGTCGGTTGCTCATGCGGGGCGATCCCGGCGGCTCGCCGCGTCCGGATTCACGGCGCCTGACGGCACGCGGGCGAGCACCTCCGAGGCCGGTGGCAGGTCCTTGCGGCGGCGCGCCAGCCACCCGGGGAGTGGATCCGGTGCCGCTGACGGCTGGCTCCGTCCGAGCTGCCGGAACATGTCGAGGTACTTTCGCTCGATCACCGGCCAGGCGTAGTGGTGCGCGAAGTAGTCACGACCGTTGCGCCCCGAGGCGTGCGTGCAAGGGCCCATTCGACTCGAGCGAGTACAGCGTTTCGGCGAACTCTTCGTAGCTCTCGTAGTACAGCCCGGCGTTGCTGCGGATGCACTGGCCCTTGAGGACGTCGCACCGTCCGTTGGCGAGCACCGGCCGGCCGAGCGCCCACGCTTCGAGCGCCACCATGGAGAGGCTCTCGAAATAGGAGGGCATGATCAGGAGATCGGCGGCGGCGAGCGCGTCGAACTTGTCCTGGTCCGACAAGTACCCGAGGTGATGAATTCGATGATGCTGGGGAACAGCGATGATCGGCTTGCCGACGAGCACGAGATCCAGCCCGCGCGGAAACGTCGACGCGTAGCGCTGGAAGTAATCGAAGAGCTCGGCGCACCCCTTGTTGGCGTCGATGCGCCCGATGTAGATCGCAAACGGCCGGTTGATCTTGTATTGCCGCCGGAATCGCCGCGCATCGGTCCGCTCCGGCACTTCTGATCCGACGCCCACGACCACGCCGGGAACGTCGTGATTGCGCGTGGCGGCTTGAATCATCGCGCGCTCTTCGTACGAGTTGTACATGATCGCGCGCACGCTGCGGAACACCGGTCCGAATATCGCCAGGCCGATCGCCGGATCGCGCTCGGCCGTTGGCACGAGCACGGCCTTGTTCGGCAGCCGGCGCGCGCCGTGCCAGGCGTGATAGTAGCGATAGCTGAAGAAGAGGACGTAGTCGAACGACGCCGACGACCGCACGAGATAGTCGACGAGTGCCGGGCTCGTCGGTCCCTCGCTGTCGAGCCACGCGAGCTCGTCAGCGAACGAGTGCGGATGCTCGAATACGCGTTGCGAACGCCGGCCGAATTCGATCGGATGCGCGCTCGCGGCTGACAGGGAAGCGTCGCACCTGCAGACCGTTGACGGTCTCGACGCCGGGGCCGAGCTCGTTCTTCCAGCTGACGTAATCGCGCGCGCACGTGGTGACGACCTCGACCTGCGCGTGCCGCGACAGCCGTTCGGCGATGTAGCGGGCGTGGAGCTCCGCGCCGCCGTTGATGTCGGCGCCGTATCGTTGAACGACGACGGCGAGCTTCACGACTCGGATGGGCCGCCAGTCGTCTCGCCTGAAGTTCTCGCAGAGTCGCTGGTGTCGGCGGCCTCACGCGTAGCCGGGCGCTCTTCGCCGGGCGCGCCGTTGGTCTGACCCCGGTCTGACCCCGGCCTGACCCCGGTCTGACCCCCCTCTGACCCCGGGCGGCGGCGGCCGCGACGACGACGGCGGCGTGAGCGCCGTTCCGCCTCTTCAGCCGATATTGTCGCGTTCACGGCTCCCACCACCGCCGCCGCCGGCTGGTGGTTGGAGCGGCGCGACCGTACCCGGTCGGTACTGGACGACGCCTTCCAGCGCGCGGGCGCGACGCTCGTCGAAGTCGAGCCGGCTCGACATCGACTCCACCCGCATCTTCAGGTTCTTCACCTCGATGCCGAGGCGCGTGGTCTCGAGGACCAGGTTGTGAATCAGCTCGTAGTAGAGCGGGTGCGCCTCGTTCAGCTTCGACTGGATGTGCAGCGCGTCGACCATCGGTGACGGGTTGAAGAACAGCTTCAGTATCGGGTTGAGCAGCTTGCGGATCCAGCGGAGCAGTGGACGGCTCGAGTCGTAAAGCGTCGTGTCCTCGAACGAGTAGTTCTGCGGATTCGTCGAGGCATCGCGGTGCTTCCGGGTACTGTTCCAGCAGATCGGAGCGAACGCCCTTGGGGTCGAGAAAGCGCTCCAGCTTCACGCTCGCGAGCTCCTTGATCTCGTCTTCGGTGTAGTCGACGCCGCGCTTTTCGCGGATCCGCGACCGCACCTGACGCATGATCTGCTCAACGTCGACGCTGTCGTTTCTGACGGTGAAATCGGCCATATGTCAGCTTCCAACTTCCCGCTGCCAGCTTCCGGCATTCAGCTTCGTTTCGCATGCCGGCGTCGGCCAGCAAACTCCGGTGCCTCTTTGATGCACGTACCGAGGATGCCGATCGACTGGACGAGCGCCTTGGCGCCGGTCTTTTCGATCCTCGCCGCGTCGGTACCCACCTCAGGGTATCCCAGCCCGGCCGCGTCCGGCTGAACCGTCTCCCAGTTTCGGAACAGCCGGCCCCACGGGCTGTCGAGCGCCGACTGCATCTGGCGCTTGGCGTTGACGGGGTACCAGTAGCTGTCGTGGTAGATGACGCTGGCGATGTATGCCCAGGGCGCCAGCACGGTCTTCAACGACCACTCGATCGGACCCTTCATCGGGCCCCAGTAAATCTTGTGCTGCATGCGCGAGGCGAACGTCATCTTCTTGAACGGGCCGGCGAAATGCCAGTTTTCCGCCGCCGCCGATTGGTCGCCGACGATTTCAATGTCGCGCGGATCGCCGCAGCCAAGGCCCATCTCGTGCGCCATGCGGATGAACTTGATCGACATCGGGTCGAGGCCCATCAGCTTGGCCGCTACAGCATCGATCGCCACTTGATCCGCGCTCGCCAGGATGACGTTCTTCACGTGCGGTGTCATGCAGCGCGGTCCAGGGCCGTCGCCGGCAAACGTTCCGTCCATGACGGCAAAGACACCGCGGTGAATCTTCTTCTGGATCATCAGCAGATCCACGAGCGTTTCGTGGATGACGGGGTGCGTCCAGTGGCGGTGCTCGTTCAGCAGGCCGCCGAACGCGTTCTTCATCGCTCCAGTTGTCGTCGTAAAGACGTGCGTCTTCACGGTCGGCAGGTGAATGATGTTCTCGCCGATGAAGCGCTTCGGGATCATGAAGCCCTTCGGGTAGACCTCGTTGAGGCAGGTGAACTTCTTCGTCAGATCGCCGACGGCCTCGCGGATGTTGATCCACTCTTCCGTTTCGTAGATGTGGATGTTGCGCAACTTGTGCGCGTCGACAACGTTGACCTGCTTGTTTTCGCGTTCGCCGAGATGCGCATCGATCACGACCGTGCGGTTGTGACACGCGTGCATCAGCGACGGGTCGTAGCCATCGCGCTTCATCGCGCGGATCACGCCCTCGAGCTGCCACGGCGTCGTCGACGTAGCAGGGAAGAAGAAGTGCCACGAGATGTTGACCTTGAGCGCTGTATCCGCGTCTTTTGCGACAACGTCCTGGTATCCCGCCAGGTTCATCAACGAGTGATAGTCACTGAGAACCGTGGCCGGCGTGGTGCGAAGGATTGCGACTTTTGCTTTTGCCATGTGCGATCGTTCAGAAGGCGGGGCCGTAGATGATGATGGCCACCGACACGGCCCAGAGGCCCACGCAAAGGAGAAGTGGATGGTCGTTCAAGAGCATGTCCGAGGGGCTGCCGCCGCCTTCCTTCTGGTGGACCAGGTAGAGATAACGAAAGATGCCGTAAAGCGGGAACGGCAGCGTCAGCATTAACCGGTCGGTGCCGAATTTCTGCACCGTCTCCGGGCTCATCGTATAGAACGCGTAGGCGACGATCGTCGATGCCGTCACCACCGCGATCATCTGGTCCAGCAGGTACGGACTGTATTCCTCCAGGATGCGCCGGTGACGAGTCGCGCCGTCCGCCAGGAGCACGAGCTCGTGGCGCCGCTTACTGAGCGCCAGGAACAGCGCGCCGAGAATCGTCACCAGGTAGAGCCAGTGGCTGATGGGCACGTCGACCGCGATGGCACCAGCGACGGCGCGCAGCACGAAACCGGTGGCAATCGTCAGCACGTCGAGAAT
The DNA here is from genome assembly GCA_963797715.1 of uncultured Acidobacteriota bacterium. Taxonomy (GTDB): domain Bacteria; phylum Acidobacteriota; class Vicinamibacteria; order Vicinamibacterales; family 2-12-FULL-66-21; genus DATBJJ01. Next base: position 26,744 of record CAWCQS010000024.1, on the reverse strand, counting down.
CACGATGTGCTTGAGCACGCCTGAGTACAGCGCCAGCAGCGCCAGATACGAGGCGGCGACGATGCCGAACAACGAACTCAACCAGAAGGCGGCCGCAAGTGCGACGGCTCCGAGGCCGATGGCGAGCGTCAGCGCCGCGGGCACCGTCACCGCGCCAGAAGCGATCGGACGGTGCTTCTTGGCGGGATGCCGGCGATCCGCCTCGCGATCGGCGACGTCGTTAATCAGGTAGACGACGCCCGACAGCGCACAAAAGATCACGAAGGCGGCCAGGGCATGGAGCACCGCCGACATATCCAGCAGCCGCTGGCCGAAGATGAGCCCACCAAAAATGATGAGGTTCTTCGTCCACTGCGACGGGCGGAGGGACAGTACGAGGCTCAGCGCCGTCGGCCGGACGGGCGCCGGCTGAGGATCGACCCGCTCGATGAAATCCGGAACTGTATGTCGCGCCATCCTGAGCGCGGCGGGTGACAGACGGCAGCTAGCCCGCGAAGCTCTTGACGGCGTCGGGTTCGGACTCGTAGGTCTCGAACACCGTCAGCAGCTTCGTGATCGCGAGCAGGTCCTGAATCCGCTTCGTCAGATTCAGCAGCTTCAACTTGCCCCCCTGCCGGCTGACCGTCGTGTAGGTACGGACGATTTCGCCGAGGCCCGCGCTGTCGATGTACGGCACGCCTTCAAGGTTGAGCAGCAGCTTTTTGCGATCCTGCTGGATGAGCGAATTGATCTTGTCCTTCAGAAGCTCGTCGCCTTCGCCGAGCGTCATCTTGCCCTTCAGGTCGAGAATCGTCACGCCATCGACGACCCGTTCCTCGATCTGCATCGCCGCTCCCCTCCACCTTTCCGGCACGTCGGTTGCGGCCCTTCGTCGACCGCCGCCCGACGAGTGCCGCGGAATCGCCGGCCCCGCGTCCCGGCCAGCGTTACTTCCAATCCGAGGGCCCAGAGCACGTTGCCTCAGACCCCCACTATTATTCGCTAAAAAGACCGGCCAGCGTACTACGTGGCTTTCAACACTGTCAAGAAATGGAGACGGTCTCGGTCCTGGCCGGCCGGCATCGAGCACGTCCGAGACCTTGGACACGCGGAAACAGCGGAAGTTCCGCCAAATCAAGCCGTTTCAGCGGGTGTATCCATGTGCCGACGGCCGCCGCCGCCGAATCGGCCTCGAATCGTCTGGACGACGACATACAGCACCGGAATGAAGAGAAGATTGAGGAACGTCGAGACCAACATGCCCCCCGCGACGGCGGTTCCAACCGAACGCCGCGCCACCTGACCGGCCCCGGTTGCCATGACGAGCGGCAGCACGCCGAGGACAAACGCCAGGGATGTCATCAGGATTGGCCGCAACCGGATGCGGGCAGCCTCGACGGCTGCTTCGCCTACGGACATGCCACGATCGCGGAGCTGCTCGGCAAACTCGACGATAAGGATGGCGTTTTTGGCCGCCAGGCCAACGAGCATGACGAGGCCGACCTGGCAATACACGTCGTTGGCGAAGCCGCGCGACCACTGTGCCAGGAGCGCGCCGAGCACGGCGACCGGAACGCCGAGCAGCACGATGAACGGCAATACGAGGCTCTCGGTACTGCGCTGCGAGCGTCAGGTATACGAGGAGGAGCGCCAGTCCGAAGATAAGGTACGACTGACGGCCGGCCTTCGTCTCTTCGAGCGAAATGCCCGACCACGCGTACCCCATCCCTTCCGGCAGATTGGACTGGCCGATCCGCTCCATTTCCGCCAGCGCTTCGCCCGAGCTGACGCCCTGCGCCGCGGAACCGTTGATTGACGCTGACCGAAACAGATTGAAGTGACTGATGACCTGCGGAGCGGTCGTCTCTTCCATCCGGACCACCTGCTCCAGCGCCACCATCTCGCCGTTGCGCGTGCGAGCGTATAACTGTCGAAGCGCCTTAGGGTTGGACCGGAAGTGTTGATCCGCCTGTACGTACACGCGATACGCGCGATTGTTGAACTCGAAATCGTTCACGTACTGAGAGCCAAGGAAAACCTGCAGCGCGCTGGTAATCTCGCTGAGCGGCAACCCGACCGCGAGTGCTCGCTCGCGGTCGATCGTGACCTGCAGCTGTGGATCGTTGGCCGTGAACGGGCTGAAGAGCCCGGGCCGAAGCTTGGGCGACCGATTGCCGGCGCCGACAATCGATTGAGTCGACTGCGACAGCCGGTTGATGTCTCCGCCGCTCTGATCGAGGACCTGGAACTCGAAGCCGCCGAATCGGCTCAGCCCCTGGATCGCTGGCGGCGTAAAGCCGACGACGATCGCGCCCGGGATGCCAAAGAGTGGCCCGCTGATCCGACGCGAGCACGGCCTGAACCGAATGCTCGTCGCCGACGCGCTCCTCGAATGGCTTGAGCCGGGCGAACATCAACCCCTGATTCGAGGCCGCGCCGCTGAAGCTGAATCCCATCACGGAGAAGAGCGCCATGACGTCGGGATCCTTCAAGATGATTTCTTCCGCGCGCTTGGCGATCTCGCCCGTGTATTCGAGTGACGCGCCGGCCGGACCCTGCACCTGGATGAGGAAGTACCCGGGATCTTCTTCAGGGATGAAGGCCTGCGGAACCGTGCGATAGACCCACGCCGTCAGCCCGAGCGTCGCCACGAAGATCAGGACGACCGCCCAGCGCCACCGCAACACGCTGTGCAGGATAGCCACGTAGAACCGCGTCCCGCCCTCGATCACCCGTTCGAACAACGAGAAGAAGCGGGGCTTGTGATGGCTCTCGCGCTCGAGCAGCAGCGCCGAGAGCGCTGGCGTGAGAGTCACGGCGTTGAACACCGACAGCGCCACCGCGAATGCAATCGTGATCGAGAACTGCGCGTAGAGCCGTCCGGTCGTTCCGGGGAAGAATGCGACCGGCACGAAGACGGCAATCAGCACGAGCCCCGTGGCGACGACGGCGCCGAGCACCTCGCGCATGGCGTCGGACGCGGCTTTTCGCGCCGAGACTTTGTATTCCTGTATGTGCCGCTCGATGTTCTCGATGACGACGATCGCATCGTCGACCACGATGCCGGTGGCGAGGATGATGCCGAAGAGCGTCAGCGTGTTGATGGAAAAGCCCATCAGCTTGACGAACGCGAACGCGCCGACGAGCGAGACGGGGATCGTGATCGCTGGAATCAGCGTGCTGCGCCACGTCTGCAGGAAGACGAAGATGACGAGCACGACGAGGATGATGGCCTCGACGAGCGTCTTCAAGACTTCGTAAATCGATGCCTCGACGACGTCCGTGGTGTTGAAGGAGACGAGATAGCGCATGCCCGGCGGGAACGACGCCGCGAGTCGATCGAGCTCGGCGGTCACGGCGCGTTCGACGTCGAGCGAGTTCGCGTTCGGCAGCTGTGTCACGCCAAAACCGACGGCCTCGACGCCCTGGAAGCGCAGGTTCGCTGCGTACGTTTCGGCTCCAAGTTCGGCGCGGCCGACGTCCTTGACCCGCACGAGCAATCCGTCGCGGCCGCTCTTCAGAATGATGTTCTCGAATTCAGAGGCCTCGCTGAGGCGGCCGAGCGCGCGAACGCTCAGCTGATACATCTGGCCCGATGGCGCCGGCGCCTGTCCGAGGCTTCCTGCCGCCACCTGCACGTTCTGCTCGCGGAGTGCCGTGACGACGTCGTTGGCGGTCAGGCCGCGGGCGGCAAGGCGGTCGGGATCGATCCACACGCGCATCGAATACTTGCGCTCGCCGAAGACGACGACGTCGCCGACGCCCGGCACGCGCTTGATGGCGTCCTTGATGTAGATATCGAGGTAGTTGCTGAGGAAGAGCGCGTCGTACTGCGCCTCCTCGGAGAAGACGCCGATGGCCATGATGAAGCCGGTCGACTGCTTCTGCACGGTAATGCCGGTCGTGCGCACTTCCGCCGGCATGCGGCCGAGCGTCTGGTTGACGCGATTCTGGACGTCGACGGCGGCCACGTCCTGATCGCGCGTGACATCGAACGTCACGGTGACCGTCGAGATGCCGCTGTTCGTGCTCGACGAGGTCATGTAGAGCATGCCCTCGACGCCGTTGATCGCCTGCTCGAGCGGGGTCGTGACCGCCGTCTCGACTTCCTGGGCGTTCGCGCCCGTGTAGACCGCCGTCACGTTCACCTGCGGTGAGGCGAGGCTCGGGTACTGCGCGACCGGCATCGTCGGAATCGCGACCGCGCCGGCCAGAATCAGGACCAGCGAGCAGACCGACGCAAGAATGGGACGGCGGATGAAAGTGTCGACGAACATGGCTGCTGTGGTGGCTACTCGGCGCGCACGGGGGCGCCATCGCCGATCTTCTGAATACCGGACACAATCAGCGTCTCACCGGCCTTGAGCCCGCTGCGAACGACGTAGTCGTTGCCGATCAGTTGCCCGACTTCGATCGGTTTCTGCTTGGCGACGAGTCCGCCTTTCGGGCCAGGTTCGGCGACGAAACAGAAATACTGACCGCTGATCCGGACGACGGCAGTGAGTGGCACCGTGAGGCTCTGCGTGCTGCGCCAGACGATGCGCGAGCGGATGAACTGTTGGACGCGCACCGAGGGCGGTTCTTCTTTGAGCAGGCTCTTGACGAGCACTGTTTGCGTCTTGTCGTCGACCCGTGGCGCGATGAACGTGGCGGGGTTTGTCGCGAGGACCTTGCCCTCGGCATCGAGTAGTTGCACCGGCAGCCCCACCTTCAGTTGCGGCGATCGATCGAGTGGAACCTGGATGTAGGCCTCGAGCGCTTCGGTCGGCGTCGAGGGTCGTGATGAGCGTCTCCGTCGTAACGCGATCGCCCACTCTCACCGGGATGTCGCCGACGATTCCCGACTGCGGTGCCACGACGCGGAAGTACTCCAGCTGGACCCGGCCCTCCCGAACCTGCGCTTCGAGTGCCACGAGCCGGGCCTCGGCCTGGCGGAGCGTCGCCTGCGCCTGATCGAACTCGGCCTTGCTGACGGCCCCCGCTTCAACGAGGGTTTCCAAGCGCTTCGTCTGTTGACGCCAGTACGCGACGTCAGCCTCGGTTCCGGCTCGACTGGCCTCGGTGCTCGCCACTGCCGCCTGTTGCTTCGCTGCATTGATCTGGACGAGCGGTGTACCAACGCTGACACGCTGACCGGACTTGACGAAGATTTGCGTGATGAGGCCGTCGACCTCCGGCTGGATCTCTGTCGAACGCATTGACCTCAGCGTCGCGATGAATTCCGAGGCATCGTCAACGGGTGTCGGTTCGAGCTTGATCGTCTTGACCGCGCTTGGCGGCGGCGCCGCCGCACCTTGCGCGGGAGCGCTGCCGCCACGGCAGGCAACGCTGACCCAGGCGCTGGCTATGAGCGAGGTGGCAACGGATAAACGAATCCATCTATGCAGGGGAGACTGGGATGGCATGGGAAATCAACTCTACGACGCGCGGATTGGGTCGACGGTCCCGAGTGCTGCACGATCTGCGCCGCGCGCCGTCTGGGCGCGCGGTGAACTCGGGCTGGACCGAGGACGACACTGAACCTTGCGTTCGCGACCAACGCGGTCGACGACGCGGCCAAAAGAAAAGGCCACGAGAAGTCGTGGCCTTTCGGACTACTCGCGGGGGCCGGGCTTCGGAGGATTACACGCCGCCCGCGCCTGCGAACTTACGCTGCTGAAAGCATTCCCGGCAAAAAACCGGCCGCCCCTGGGTCGGGCGGAACGGAACAGTTGTTTCTTTTCCGCACGCTGAGCAGTTGGTTGTTGTTTCCACCCGTTCCCGAGACGCTGAGGCGCCACCCGTTGCCGGCCGTGACGCGCGCTTGGCTTTGCAGCTCTTGCACCGTTTGGGTTCGTTCTTGAAGTTCTTGTCCGCGAAGAAGAGCTGCTCGCCCGCCGTCCAGATGAACTCCGCTCCACAGTCCACGCACGCCAGCGTCTTGTCCTGGAACTCCATCGGTCCTACCTCTCACCAACTCGAGCCCGCCCGTCCCCGTGACATCTTGTTCCTCGAGCAAAGTCACGGGAACGGCCCGCCCGCTCCGGATCGTCATGATCCAGCTCGAGCGGGCCGCGTTGATCAGTCCAGCCAAGGAGAAACCACTCGCGATCATACGAATCCTGCGATTCGTGTGATCCGTGGTCTTAGTCCGATTCGCGACGCTGCTTCTTGCGTGTGCGCTTCCGGGCCAGCGCTTGCTTGGCACGGCGGCGATCGCCTGGCTTCAAGTAGAACGAATGCTTCTTGATATCCTTGATGATATCTTCCTGCTGCACCTTCCGCTTGAAGCGTCGAAGCGCGCTCTCGATCGATTCGCCTTCCTGAATTTTCACTTCAGCCAATACTGATGACACCCCCTTCAGCGGCCACCTTCACGAACAGCTCCCGGCGATCAGCCCCTCCCACAGATGCTCTCTCGCCGCGGTGTCCCCTGTAAGGCCAATGGAGTCCGACGGAATGCGTTAGGCTATCACAACGAGCCGGCCCTTTTCTCGCCGAAAGCTCAAGTGGAAGACGGCTTCGAAAATATTCTGTAAACCTATTGTTACGAACATGTTAACGCTTTTGTTCGGTGGTGGAACAAACTGCGCTTTGGCCCCTGGACGCGCGGTGTCATGAACATCCTCGTGATCGGTTCCGGCGGGCGCGAACATGCGCTGGTTCGCGCTCTTTCCAAGCGCTCTGAAATCTCAGTGACCTGCGCGCCCGGCAACGCCGGGATCGCGCGCGATGCGCGCGTGGAAACCGTCGACGTTCGCGATCCACATGCGCTCCTCGCGCTGGCCCGCCGCGCAAAGCGCGGACCTCACCGTCGTTGGCCCGGAACTTCCTCTCGAACACGGCGTCGTCGATCGATTCCGCGAGCACGGGATACGCATCTTCGGCCCGTCGCATGCCGCCGCGCAGCTCGAGTGCAGTAAAGCATTCGCGAAAGACTTCATGTCGCGGCATGGCATTCCGACGGCTCGCTACCGCGTGTGCGAATCGGCGGCTGCGGCGCATGAGGTCGTCGATGGGGGCGAGCTGGGCATTCCCGTCGTGATCAAAGCCGACGGACTGGCAGCCGGCAAAGGTGTGGTCGTTGCGTCCGATCGTGCCGAGGCACACGCGGCGATTCGCACGATGATGGAGGAGCAGCAGTTCGGCGCCGCCGGCGCGCGCGTTGTCATCGAGGAGTGCCTCAGCGGACCAGAGGTGTCGTTCTTCGCCGTCTGCGACGGCACCGCGCCCTGCCGATCGGCTCGGCGCAGGATCACAAACGCGTATTCGACGGCGATCGCGGCCCGAACACCGGCGGCATGGGCGCGTTCGCGCCGAGCCCGTTGCTGGACGCCGGGCTCGAGGCTCGCATCATGCAGGAGATCGTCGAGCCAGTGATGCGTGGCATGCGGGCGGAAGGCCACGAATACTGCGGGTTTCTTTATGCCGGCCTGATGCTGACGTGCAATGGCCCGCACGTCATCGAGTTCAACGTGCGGTTTGGCGATCCCGAAGCCCAGGTGGTACTGCCGCTCATCGACGGAGATCTCGTGTCGATGCTCGTGGCCGCTGCCGATGGCAATGTTGGCGCTTCACGCGTCACACTGACTCGGGACGTCACCGTCGGCGTCGTCCTGGCGTCTGGTGGGTATCCTGGATCGATTGCCGACGGCATGCCGATCGATGGCCTCGACGCGGCAGCGGCGCTGAACGCAGTCGAGGTCTACCACGCCGCGACGGCAATGAAAGACGGGCGGCTCGTCACCGCCGGAGGGCGAGTGCTCACCGTCGTTGGGCGCGGCGCGACCTTCGATGCCGCGATTGAACGCGCGTATGCAGGCGTGTCGCGGATCTCGTTCGATCGCATGCAGTATCGTCGTGACATCGGCCAGAAGGCCAAGACACAGCGGGTGTAAAACACATGTCGCAGATCTCAGTGCTCATCCTTATGGGTTCCGATTCCGACGCGCCGGTCATGCAAGCGTCCGTCGATGTGCTGCGGGAGCTCGATATTCCATGCGAGATGACGGTAGCTTCCGCGCATCGCTCTCCCGAACGCGTCATGCGCCTGGTCCGCGAAGCCCCTGGCCGCGGCGTCAAGCTGTTCATCGTCGGCGCCGGCGCCGCGGCGCATCTCGCCGGTGTCGTCGCCGCGCACACGACGGCTCCGGTGATCGGCGTGCCGATCGACTCGTCCGCGCTCAAGGGCTGGGACGCGCTGCTCTCGACGGTGCAGATGCCGCCTGGCGTGCCGGTGGCGACCGTGTCGATTGGAAAGCCAGGTGGCACGAACGCCGGCGTTCTTGCCGCACAGATGCTGGCACTCGGCGACGCGCAAATTGCGGCGCGACTGCAACAGTACAAAGAGCGGCTTGCGGAGAAGGTCGAGCAGGCGGCGGCGCGTCTCGCGAGCCAGTGAGACCGGCGACGCGAAAGCCGTACTAACGCGTGAAGTACTCCATCGTCACGTTTGGTTGTCGTGTGAATCAGGCGGACTCGCTGCGGATCGAGGAGGACCTCCTGGCCCGCGGGGGTGTCGCGGTGGCATCCGACGAGGCAGAGATCGTCGTCGTCAATACCTGCTCCGTGACAGCGAGCGCCGACCAGGGGGCGCGGCAAACGATTCGCCGCATTGCGCGTGACAATCCCGACGCGCGCGTGGTCGTGACAGGGTGCTACGCCACGCGACGACCGCAAGAGGTCGCTGCACTTCCCAACGTCGTGTCCGTCGTCAGCAACAACGACAAAGACTGGCTTGTGCGGTCGACTGCCGATCGGTTTGGCGATGGTGACGGCGCGTGCGGTGCGACGGTCGTCCCTGGCGTTGCAGGGCGGACGGCATTCACGTTGCGCGTGCAGACAGGCTGTGAAGAGCGCTGCAGCTATTGCATCATCCCGACGACACGGGGAGCAGGACGCAGTCTTCCAATCTCGGACGTGCTGGCGGAAGTCTCTCGAGTGGCTGCCTCCGGCTTCAAAGAAATCGCCCTGACGGGTGTGCACCTTGGTTTGTACGGTCGTGATCTAACACCAGGTACATCGCTGTTGGCGCTGCTTCGCGCGCTTCTTCATACCGACCACGACCTCACCTTCAGAGTCAGCTCGCTCGAGCCGATGGATTGCACGCCCGAGATTGTTGCGCTCGTGGCAGCCAGTGGTGGCCGGTTCGCGCCGCACTTTCACCTGCCGCTGCAGCACGCGAGCGATCGAATGCTCGGCCTGATGCGGCGTCCGTATTCGCTGATGTACTTTCGCCGGCTGGTCGATTCAATTGCCGCCAGCCTTCCGTATGCGTCGATCGGAACGGACATGATCGTCGGCTTCCCTGGCGAGACGGATGACGACTTTGGCGCCAATCTCGAGTACCTACCGAGCGCGCCGCTGTCACACGTCCACGTGTTTCCGTACTCCGATCGTCCGGGGACGGCGGCAGGCAGCTTGCCCGACAAGGTCGCCGGCCCGATCATTCGCCAGCGCGCGGCTTCATTGCGCGCCATTGGCACCCACCTCACACAACGGTTCCGGCAATCACAAATCGGGACCGTCCGACCGGGGCTGACGCTGGACGACGGGACGCTGGTCGTGACCGATAACTACCTGAAACTGCGAATCGCGCAGGGGCTGGCGAGAAACTGTCGTGTGGTCGTAAGGGTCGAGCAAGACAGCGCGACGGTCGTGAGCACCGACGTACGACCGAGGACTGACGACTGACGACTACCGAGTGTCCACCGACATTCGATCCGCCAACCGCTGTCCCGGCGCCGTCCGCTGCGATTCCGTAATGAGTTGTCCGCATGCCGCCCGTATGTCGCGGCCGCGCGACTTGCGGACCGACACCGTCAGTCCATGTTCGGCGAGGATGGCGGCGAAGCGGTTCACGCGTGCGTCCGACGGCCGCTCGAAGGGAATCGCTGGCGCGGCATTGAGCGGGAGCAGATTGACCTTGGCTTTGATGCCTTGCAGGAGCTTGACGAGCCGTCTGGCATCTTCGGGCGTGTCGTTGACGCCGTCGAGCATGACGTACTCGAACGTGATCCGGTTACGGCGCTTGACCGGAAAGCGCCGGCACGCGTCGAGGAGATCTTGCAGTCCGTACTTGCGATTGATCGGAACAAGCGCGTCCCGCTGGTCTTCGGTGGTCGCGTGCAGCGAGATCGCCAGGTTCGGCATGTAGGGCTCGGTGGCCAAGCGTTCCAGCGCCGGCAGCACGCCGACGGTCGATAGCGTCACGCGGCGAGACGGCAAGGCCAGGCCGTGCTCGTCGCCGAGCATCCTCAGCGCCTTCATCGTCGCGTCGTAGTTGTGCAGCGGTTCGCCCATGCCCATGAGCACGATGTTGAAGGTCTGGCCGAGCATGTCGAGCTCGCGGAGCAGCACACGCACCTGGCCGACGATCTCGCCAGCTGTCAGATTGCGAATGATGCCCATCCTGGCGGTCAGGCAGAACGCGCATTTCATCGCGCACCCGACCTGAGTCGACAGGCAGAACGTCTGCGACGGCGTGTCCGGGATGAATACCGATTCGATGTGATGTCCATCCGCCAGCTCGAGTAGAAACTTCGTCGTGCCATCGGTGGAACGCTCGATCTTGGCTACGGTTGGCGTGCCGATCGTGAAGCGCTTCTTCAGCTCGTCGCGTAGCGGCCGGCCAAGGTCGGTCATTCGATCGAAGTCGGTGATGCCTCGCTTGTGAATCCACTGGTAGATCTGGCGGCCGTGGAAGCGGGGAACATGCGCTGATTCGAGATGGGTCTCGATCTCCTGCATGTCTAGCTCTGCCGCGTCGATGCGATCGTCGGTCATCATGGTCGCGCTCCACGCGTGGGGTGGGATCCTCAATGGACAATGCGCGTGCGGACGAGCTCGGCGAAGGTCGACGCGATTGGACCTTGAACTGCCTTGACGGCGCGTGGTATCATCTCTTTTTCGGTTAGCGCGTTTAACTCCTTCCGATTCAAGTACTTGCGTAGCCCTGTATCTGGCCGGGCGCTGCCGGGCCGCTTCGCGAACCAGCACGTCTTCGCCGGCCTGGCCGCGACCGTCGCGCGCATGCCGCGATGGGCCTGACAGAGAGAAACGTGAGCGACTCCACACAGCCTATGGTCGTCCGGGAGGTGCTCGGCACCGGTCTTCGTCTTATCACCGAGGCGATGCCGCATGTCCGCTCAGTGACGATCGGCGTCTGGCTGATGCGTGGCTCGCGTCACGAGACCGATGCGCAGAGCGGTATCGCCCATTTTGTCGAGCACATGCTCTTCAAGGGTACCGACTCACGATCCGCCGAAGACATCGCGCAGGCCATCGACTCGATTGGCGGCCAGCTCGACGCCTTCACGGCGAAGGAGTATGCCGGGTACTACATCAAAGTGCTCGACGAGCACCTGCCGCTCGCGGTCGATCTGTTGTCGGACATCGTGATGCGTCCGGCATTCGAGGAAGAGGAAGTCGGGCGGGAGAAGAAGGTCATCCTCGAAGAAATCAAGATGGTCGAGGACACGCCTGACGACCTGGTCCATGAGCTCTTCACGCAGCAGTTCTGGGAAGGGCATCCGCTCGGGCGTCCGATTCTCGGCTCGCGCGAAACGGTCGAAGCATTTACCGCGACCTCGTTGCGCGAGTACTTCCGCGGCGCGTATGTTGCGCCGAACATGATCGTGTCGGCGGCCGGCAACCTCGACCACGTGCGCGTGCGCGATCTGGTTTCGAACGCGTTTGGCACCCTCGCCGCCAACGGCGAAGGCTTCACGCAGCAGCCGCCCACGGTCAAGCCATCGGTGCTGCTCAAGACAAAAGAGCTCGAGCAGAGCCACATCTGCCTCGGGACGAACAGCTATCAGCAGAATCACGACGATCGCTACGTCAGCTACATCCTGAATTCCGTGCTCGGTGGGTCGATGAGCTCGCGGCTGTTCCAGAACGTGCGCGAGAAGCGAGGCCTCGCCTATTCGGTGTTCAGCGGCATGAGCGCGTATCGCGACGCCGGCAACCTGACGATCTACGCTGGCTGTGCCGCCGATGCCGTCGAGGAAGTCATCGATCTCTCGGTCGAGGAGCTGCGCGGCCTGAAGCGGACGCCGGTGCCGGACGACGAGCTCAAGCGCGCGAAAGATCACCTCAAAGGCAGCTTGATGCTGAGTCTCGAGAACACCGCGAGCCGCATGTCGCATCTGGCGCGGCAGGAGATCTACTTCGACCGCCACTTCAGTCTCGACGAGACGCTGGCGGGCGTGCAGCGCGTGTCGGCAGAGGACATCCAGCGGGTCGCGCGCGATCTGCTGTCGAACGGATCACTCGCGGTGACGGTGCTCGGTCCAAAGGCGCCGGATCTGCCGGCGGAGAGGCTCGACCTGGGGTAAGTAGCCGACGGCACAGGATCTTCCGCCTGAAGGCGGAAGCCACGGTACGGTGACAGTCGATTCATGATTCAGCGGTACACGCATCCCGAGATGGGCGCTATCTGGAGCGAGCAGCGCCGCTACGAAACCTGGCTCGCGGTGGAGCTCGCTGCAACCGACGCCATGGCAGACGCCGGGCTCGTGCCCGCGGAGGCTGCGCGCGAGCTTCGCGCGAATGCCACCTTCGACGTGCAGCGCATCGAGGAAATCGAGCGCACGACCCAGCACGACGTCATCGCCTTTACGACCGCCGTCGCCGAGAAGGTCGGTCCGGCTGCCCGCTGGCTCCACTTCGGCCTCACGTCCTCCGACGTCGTCGACACCGCGCAGGCGTTGCAGATGCGCGAGGCCTGCGCGCTCATCGTCAAAGACATTGCCGGCCTGATGGAGGCAGTGCGATTGCGCGCCGAGGAACATCGCCGTACGCCGATGATTGGCCGTACGCATGGCGTGCATGCCGAGCCGATGACGTTCGGCGTCAAGCTCGCGCTGTGGTACGCCGAGCTGCAGCGTGACCTCGACCGCGTCATCCGCGCGCGCGACATCGTGTCGGTCGGCAAGCTGTCAGGTGCCGTCGGCACGTTCGCGCACCTTGATCCGGACATCGAGGCGCGCGTCTGTCAGCGGCTCGGGCTCGAGCCGGCGCCGGTCGCTTCGCAGGTAATCCAACGCGATCGCCATGCGGAACTGCTGTCCGCTCTGGCAATCACGGCGGCTTCACTCGAGAAGTTCGCGCTCGAGATTCGCGGCCTGCAGAAAACCGAGATTGGCGAGGTTGAAGAGCCGTTCGGAAAAGGGCAGAAGGGCTCGTCGGCGATGCCGCACAAGCGCAATCCGATCGGCTGCGAGCAGATCACCGGCCTGGCTCGGTTGATTCGCGCCAACGCGATGGCGGCGTTCGAGAACATCGCGCTCTGGCACGAGCGCGACATCTCCCACTCGTCGGTCGAGCGCGTCATCCTGCCCGACAGCTTCATCGCGCTCGATCACATGCTCCGCCGCTTCACGCGGATCGTGAACGGCATGGTGGTCTATCCCGATCGCATGCTCGAGAATCTCGGCCGCTCGCGTGGCGTCGTGTTTTCGGGCACTGTCCTCCTCGAGCTCGCCCGGCGCGGCATCTCGCGCGAGCAGGCGTACGAATGGGTGCAGCGCAACGCGATGCGCGCGTTCCACGAGCAGAAGGACTTCAAATCGCTCCTCCTGGCGGATCCGGACCTCACGAAAGTGCTCGGGCAGGAGGAGATCGAGCGGGCGTTCGACCTGAACGATCAGCTGCGAAACGTCGACGCGATCTTCGATAGAGTGTTCAACAGGACGGCCGAGCTCGCGGGCGCGAGCGTCGCCGGGAAACGAGCATAGCGATCGTGAGAGCGAAAGTATTCGTCACGCTGAAACCGTCGGTGTTCGACCCCCAGGGGCAGACGATTGCCGACGCGCTGCACTCGATGGGCTACGGTGCCGTCGGTGACGTGCGGCAGGGCAAGTACTTCGAGCTCGAGGTTGCGTCGGGATCGGCGGAGCAGGCGCGCGCGCTCGCGTCAGAAGTCGCTGACAAGTTGCTGGCCAATCCGGTCATCGAAAGCTATCGGGTCGAAGTGGACTAGAGCTATCAGCTCTCAGCTGTCGGCTCTCAGCAGTGAGTATTCCAGTATGTGTGTGAGCCGACTTCTGATAGCAAAATCTGATAGCTGAGAGCTAAAAGCTGAGAGCTACTATGAAATTCGCCGTCATCGTCTTTCCCGGCTCGAATTGCGATCACGACGCGTATCACGCGGCCAAGCACGTCTTCGGCCAGGACGCCGAGTTCGTGTGGCACAAGGAAACGTCGCTGAAAGGGGCTGATGCGGTCATCCTTCCGGGTGGCTTCTCGCACGGCGACTACCTTCGCACTGGCGCGATCGCGCGCTTCTCTCCGGTCATGGCTGCCGTGACCGAGTTCGCCAGACGCGGCGGGCCGGTACTTGGCATCTGCAATGGCTTCCAGGTGCTGCTCGAGGCTGGGCTACTGCCGGGCGCGATGCTGCGCAACCGCGATTTGAAGTTTCACTGCGAGCACGTCTGGGTGCGGACCGAGCAGACCGGCACGCCCTTCACCGAGCGGGCTACGCGCAATCAGGTGCTGAAGCTTCCGATCGCGCACGGCGAGGGCAACTACTTCGCCGAGCCAGCCGTGATCGAGGCGCTCGAGTCGAGCGGACGCGTCGTCTTCCGTTACTGCGACGCGAACGGCGACGTAACTGACGCCGCCAACCCGAACGGCTCGCGCAACAACATCGCCGGCATCTGCAGCGAGGCCCGCAACGTCGTCGGGCTGATGCCGCATCCGGAACGAGCGTGCGAAGCCGCGCTCGGCAGCGCTGACGGCCGGGTGATGTTCGAGTCGGTCATTTCCGCCCTGGCCGGCCAGGGTGTTCTCCGCACTGCGTGACGTTCGAAGTATGAGCCCCATCGATTCTGCCGTTCTCGAGCGCCACGGACTTACGACGGACGAATACGAGCGCATCGTCCGTTCGCTGGGCCGCGAACCTACTCTGACCGAGCTCGGCATCTTCTCGGTGATGTGGTCCGAGCACTGCAGCTACAAGAGCTCGCGCATCCATCTCAAGAAGCTTCCGACCACTGGGCCGCGCGTGCTGCAGGGGCCCGGCGAGAATGCCGGCGCCGTCGACATCGGTGATGGGCTCGCCGCGGTCTTCAAAATCGAGTCTCACAACCACCCGTCGTTCATCGAGCCGTATCAGGGCGCAGCCACCGGCGTCGGCGGCATCATCCGTGACATCTTCACGATGGGCGCCCGGCCGATTGCGCTCATGAACTCGCTCCGGTTTGGATCGCTCGAGGGGCGCGATGGCGTCCGCAACCGGCGCATCGTCGAAGGCGTGGTGGCCGGCATTGCCGGGTACGGCAACAGCATCGGCATCCCGACGGTCGGCGGCGAAATCGCCTTCGACGAGTCGTACTCAGGAAATCCGCTGGTCAACGTCTTCTGCCTGGGTATCTCGAAGGCCGATGCTCTCGTCAAGGGCAACGCGTCGGGTGCCGGGAATCCGGTCTACTACGTCGGGGCCAAGACGGGCCGCGATGGTATCCATGGTGCGACGATGGCGTCGGCGGAGTTCGACGAGAAGTCGTCGGAGAAACGTCCTGCGGTGCAGGTCGGCGATCCGTTCATGGAAAAACTGCTGCTCGAGGCGTGTCTCGAGTTGATGCAGACCGATGCGCTCATCGGCGTCCAGGACATGGGTGCGGCGGGCCTGACGTGCTCGACCTCAGAGATGGGCGCTCGCGGCGGCAGCGGGATCGAGATCGACGTCAGCCACGTCCCGCAGCGCGAGGCCGGGATGACGCCTTACGAGATCATGCTCTCCGAATCGCAGGAGCGCATGCTGCTCGTCGTCAAGAAGGGGCGCGAGAAGGATGTCGAAGCAATCTTCGACAAGTGGGATCTCCATGCGTCGCACATCGGTGATGTGATGACGGATGGCATTCTCCGGATCAAGGATCATGGCCAGGTCGTCGCCGAGATTCCGAATGAGCCGCTCGTCAATGATGCGCCGGTCTATAACCGTCCGTACTCCAGGCCCGAGTATCTGGACGAGGTAACGCGCTTCGATCCCTCGACCGTCGCCGCCACCGTAGCGCGCGATGCGTTTCGCGCGTTGCTCGCGTCGCCGACAGTCGCGAGCAAGCGATGGGTGTACCGCCAGTACGACCACATGGTCCGCACGAACTCGCTCGTGCTCGCTGGCATGGGCGCCGGCGTTGTCCGCATCAAGGGCACGAAGCGGGCGCTGGCGATGTCGACGGACGGCAACGGCCGCTACTGCTATCTGAATCCACGCCGCGGCGCAATGCTGGCGCTGGCCGAGGCGTCGCGCAACGTCGCATGCGCCGGCGGTGTGCCCATCGGGGGTACCAACTGTCTGAATTTCGGCAACCCGCAACGCCCGGAAATCATGTGGCAGTTCGTCGAGGGCGTCGAGGGCCTGGCCGAGGCGTGCCGCGCGCTGGACGTGCCGATCACGGGCGGCAACGTCAGTTTGTACAACGAGACCGACGGTCAGGCGATCTATCCGACGCCGGTCATTGGCGTGGTCGGGCTGATTGAAGACGCGTCGCGAGTCGTGTCGAGGACGTTCAAGCAGGCAGGCGACGCTATCGTGCTCCTCGGCGAGGGCTACGGCGAGCTCGGCGGCAGCGAGTATTTGAAGACCGTACATGGTCTGGTCAAAGGTGAACCACCGAACCTCGATTTGGACAAGGAACGGTCGCTCATCGCCCTGCTGACGCAGGCGGCAGCAGCGGGACTGGTGCAGTCTGCGCACGACTGTTCTGATGGCGGCTTGGCGATCACTCTTGCCGAGTGCGCTTTCGACACAGAAAGCATCGGACTCACTGTCGACGTGCCGGCGTCTACCAGCCCCGTGGCGGCGCTCTTCGGCGAATCGGCCTCGCGCGCGGTCGTATCAGCGAGCGATGCGCACCTTGCGGCGCTGCTCCAGCTCGCGCGCGAGCTTGGCGTGCCAGCGCTGGAGATCGGCCGCACAGGTGGTCCGAGAATCACGATGACAGTGGCGGGTACCGCGGCAATTGATTGCACGATTGCGGAAGCTGAACATCTCTGGGCGAACGCGCTCGGAGGTTACTTCGTGAGGGCATCGGCGTAGAATCTACGGGAGATCCATGCCATTTAAAGACGAGTGCGGTGTCTTCGGCATCTTCGGTCACCCGGAGGCCGCGAATCTCACCTACCTCGGCCTCTATGCGCTCCAGCATCGCGGTCAGGAGAGCGCCGGCATTGCCGCCGCCGATGGTGTGAAGCTGCGCGTCTCTCGCGCGATGGGCCAGGTCGCTGAGGCCTTCAACGAAGACACGCTGCAGACGCTCCCTGGCCACATCGCTATTGGTCACACGCGCTATTCGACCGCCGGCGAGAGCAAGCTCGAGAACGCGCAACCGTTTCTCATCGACTGTGCGCACGGCCAGATTGCCGTCGGCCATAACGGCAATCTCGTCAACGCGCTGGAGCTTCGCGACGAGCTCGTACAGAACGGCTCGATCTTTCAGACCAGTAGCGACACCGAAGTCATCCTTCATCTCTATGCCAGATCGAAGGCGGCCTCGGTCGAGGAAGCAATCGCCGAGTCGATCGCGCAGATTCGCGGCGCCTATTCGCTGGCGCTGTTGACGAAGAACCGGCTCATTGCCGCACGGGATCCGCACGGCTTCCGCCCGCTGGCCCTCGGCCGGCTCGGCGACGCGTGGATCGTGTGCTCGGAAACCTGCGCGCTCGACCTCATCGGCGCGCAATATGTGCGCGATGTCGAACCAGGCGAGCTGCTCGTGATCAGCGACGGCGGGTTGCGCTCGATACGGCCGTTTCCGCCGCAGCCGCTCTCACATTGCGTGTTCGAGCACGTGTACTTCGCGCGGCCTGACAGCTATGTCTTCGGCCGTAGCGTCAACGAAGTCCGTACCGACATGGGGCGGATTCTCGCGCGCGAGGCCCCGGCCGGCGCAGATGTGGTCGTGCCGATCCCCGACTCTGGTGTGTGTGCGGCAATCGGTTATGCCGAGGAGGCCAATCTGCCGATGAAGATGGGCCTCATCCGCAACCACTACGTCGGCCGAACGTTCATCCAACCGCAACAGTCGATCAGGCACTTCAGCGTCCGCGTCAAACTGAACCCGGTGCGCAGCATCCTCGAGGGCAAGCGCGTCATCCTGCTCGACGACTCGATCGTCAGAGGGACGACGAGCCGCAAGATCGTCAAGATGGTGAAGGCGGCGGGTGCCAGCGAGGTGCACCTGCGAATCAGTTGTCCGCCGACCGTCTCGCCTTGCTTCTACGGTGTCGATACGCCGAGCCGTTCGGAGCTCATCGCCGCGACGCATACCATCGACGAGATCCGCAAGTACGTCGACGCCGATAGCCTCGCGTACCTGAGCATCGATGGCCTGCGGCAGGCAGTCGGAGCGCAGCAGGCGTCGTACTGCACGTCGTGTTATACCGGCGTCTATCCGCTCGCGTTCCCGCGCAACGAACAGGCTTACCTCCAGCTCGCGCTGAAGAACGTCGACTGACGGACCGGCTTTCCATGCGTCGGCTCTTCAGTCCGGCTGTCATTATCGTGCTCGCAGCCTTCGGAACCTCACTCGCGGCACGTCAACAGCCGACCCCGCCCGCGAAGCCGCCGGCCGCGGAGGCCTCAGCCACGGTGACCGCCGAGCAGGTGCGGTCGGCAATCAATCGCCTCGGCGATCTCGATTATCCGATCCGCTCGGCGGCGGCGCGGACCGTCCGCCGCGCCGACCCGACGATTGCTGTTCCTGCGCTCCTCGCGGCGGTCAAGCAGCACAGCGATGAGTACGTGCGGTTTCGTGCTCTTGTCGTGTTGTCCGGCTTCAACGATCCACGGACGCGCGATGTGATGGTTGCCGCCATCGCCGACAAGAACGATCGGCTGCGAACGGTTGGATACGCCTACTTCGAGCGCAACCCCGACAAGGCCGTCATCCCTCGACTGCTCGAGGCACTCAAGAGCGAATCTTCGGAGTTCGTTCGGCCTGCGCTGACCAGGGCGCTCGCCGCCCACGCCGACGATCCAAAAGTCCGACAGACGATGGAAGCGCTCGTCATGCAGGGCCAGGCCTTCTTCAGGAGCGTCGTCATCGAGGCGATTGGCGATCACAAGGGCGGGTACGCGATCAAGGCGATTACCGAGGTCGCCAAGCTCGATGGGCCACTTCAGGACGACGCGGTGCTGGCGCTTGGAAAGATCGGCGACAAGTCGGCGTTGACGACGCTGGCCGGACTGCAGCGAACCGCCCCGCGCGAGTCGCAGCCAGGGGTCGCGGCAGCCATCTGCCTGCTCGGCGTCAACTGCGCTTCGCACCAGCCCTACATCGCCGATTCGATGCGGTTCGCGATTGCCAACATCGGCTTCCAGGAGCTGCTCCGATCATCGGCGTCGGCGCTTGCGGTTCTTGCTGTCTCCGGCCGTGAAGACGCCGCCGTCGAGCTGATTCAACAAGGTGGACCGACGCGCGATCCGGTGCGCGCGCCGGTAGCGCTTGCCATCGGAACCGTTGCGTTGAGGAACGCTCCCCTCCTGCTGAAGGTGCTCGAGAGCGAGCCGTTGCGCGAACCGGCAGTCGACCTTCTGCGAGATGCCTTCGACATGTTGGAAGAGGATTTCGACGAGGAGCGATTCTTCGCAACCGTCCGGCGCGCGTATTGGCAGGCAGCCGCAGGCTCGCCGGCCCGAGCCGTCGCAGACACGTTGGTACGCAAGCTGGAGTTCTAACTTCAACGCAGCATTCAGCCTTCAGCATTGTTGTGATGGACTACAAGCAATCTGGCGTCGACATCGACGCTGGTAACGAGGTCGTGCGGCGGATCCGCTCGCTCGCGCGGGCGACGTTCACGAGCGGCGTGCTGTCCGAGATCGGTTCGTTCGGCGGCCTGTTCCGGCTCGCCGACGCGGGCGTTGACGATCCGGTGCTCGTGGCCAGCGCTGATGGCGTCGGCACCAAGCTGCGCGTCGCCTTCATGACCGGCGTGCACAGAACGATCGGCGTCGACCTGGTCAACCACTGCGTCAACGACATCCTCGTTCAGGGCGCGCAGCCACTCTTCTTTCTCGATTACCTCGCGACCGGACGGCTGGATCCAGACGTCGCAGTTCAGATTGTCGAGGGTCTGGCGACGGCCTGCCGGGCCAATGGCTGCGCCCTGCTCGGCGGTGAAACCGCGGAGATGCCAGGCTTTTACGCCGACGGCGAGTACGACGTCGCCGGGTTCATCGTCGGTGTCGTCGCGCGCAAGAACCTGATCGACGGCAAGTCGATTGCGCCTGGCGACGTGCTCGTCGGCATCCCTTCTTCAGGCTTGCATACCAACGGTTACTCGCTCGCGCGGCGCATCGCCTTCGAGACCGCCGGTCTCGCGGCCGACTCGGTGGTGCCGGAACTCGGCCAGTCAATCGGAGCGGCACTCCTGACTCCGCACCGGTCGTACCTGTCAGTCGTGCGTCCGCTCATCGGCACAGGCCTGGTCAAGGGCATGGCCCATATCACCGGCGGCGGCATCACCGACAACTTGCCGCGGATTCTGCCCGACGGCACGCACGCGCGCGTCGACCGATCGACATGGGAGCCTCCAGCGATCTTCATGTGGCTGCAGCGGACTGGCGGCGTGCCCGAACGCGACATGCTCCGCACGTTCAACATGGGCGTCGGACTGATCGTGGTCTGCGCACCGGACCGCGAGGTCGAGTTGATCGACGGCGCTGAATAGCGCCGGCGAGCGCGGCGCGGTGCGTATCGGTGAGATTCGCGCGGGCGGTGAAGGGGTCGTCTACGCCGGTGATGTCGATGGATGACACGCACCCCGCTATCGGAGTTCTCATCTCCGGCCGCGGCAGTAACCTTCAGGCCCTCATCGACGCCATAGAAGAAAAGCGTCTGCCCGCGAAGATTGCGATCGTCATTTCGAACCGCGATGGCGCTGCGGGCCTCGAACGCGCCCGCGCTGCTGGGATCGAGACCGTCGTCATCAACCACCGGGCGTTTCCAACACGCGACGCGTTCGATCTCGCTGTCGCGAGCGAGCTTCGTAAACGTGGAGTCTCACTCGTCTGTTTGGCCGGTTTCATGCGACTCGTCGGGACACCGCTTCTCGACGCATTTCCCAACGCGATTCTGAACGTCCACCCGTCGCTCCTGCCCGCGTTCCCGGGCGTGGATGCTCAATGCCAGGCGCTGGACCATGGAGTGAAGGTGGCCGGGGCCACTGTCCATCTCGTGACCGCCGACCTCGACGCCGGTCCGATCGTTCTTCAGGCCCCGGTGTCAGTGCGTGACGACGACAGTGCCGAGACGCTTGCGGCGCGCATCCTCATCGAGGAGCATCGTATTTATCCAGAAGCCGTGCGAATCGTGCTCGCCGGCGGCTGGACGATCGAGGGACGCCGCTTCGTTCGTTCTCACCAGACTCCGGGGATCAACCGGTAGGGCACCCGCGTCGTGTACTCCTGGTAGCCCTCCAGGTGCGACCGCAGGTACGCGTCTTCGAACAGTACCCGCCGCAGCATCAGCGCCGAGTACACAAGCCCAATCGCGAAGCCCCACCAGGACCCGAGCGCTAGCCCGCTGAACGGCATCGACGGGATCATGCCGGCATAGCCCGGATGCCGCACAACGGCGTAAACACCTTGATCGATAACACGGTGGCCGCGGTCGGATTGAATGCGAATCACCGCTGAGAAGAACCGATTCGCCATCATGGCGCGGAACACGACCGCGACCGATACGGCCATACCGACCAACCCGACGATCCGAAGTGTCTCGGGCACGTGGCTGAACTCCCAGCGCATGTCGAGACCGGAGATGAAGAAATGCGCGAGGGCGATGAACCGGACGATGGCGAGTGGTGTCTTGTCGGCGCCGGGTTCGGGTGGGCTGAAACGCTCCTTCGCGAGATCGTCGGTGAGAGCGAACGTCGGATAAAGGCTGACCAGTGCTACGACGGCAACATAGGTCCACAACCAGGGATCGGTGTAGCGGCCAGACAAGGCGGACAACAAAGACGCGATGAACAAGTTGACGAGGAACCAGCGAGCTATGCGCAGCTTTGTGTTTGACATATAGAACTCACAAGTTTGAACGCTCAAAAATAATAGTCCGGCTCGCACAAGTTGTCAAACCGTGCGATTTTCAGGCAGTTTCTGCGGGTTGCAACGTCAGGATGGCTACTTCGGGGGGCAGTTGATCCGAACGGGAACGTAGACCGTGCCAACGCCCCGGCTCACGAAAGCTGTGGTGGAATTCCGGGAACCCTCGCCGGCGACGATTGGGAAGCTCCGCGCGGCCAGGGCGCCGATGCCTGGCAGGACAATTTGGCCGCCGTGCGTGTGGCCGCTCAGCATCAGCGGCAGCGACAGCCCCGCGGCTTCCTTGAGACGCGACGGGTTGTGCGCGAGCAGGATCGACGCTTTCGCCGCCCCGCGGGCGACGCGCGCGATATCACGCGCGCGCGTCGTCCAGTACCTGATGCCGATGAGGTCGAGCGCCTCTCCCGCGGATCGTGAGGCGCGTGCGCTCGTCTCGCAGGATTTCGATACCTCGCGCCGCCATGGCCACCGGCATGTCGCGATCGTCGTCGTGATTGCCCAGAACGCCAAAGACGCCGTGAGGAGCTGACAACGTCCGCACGGCATCGGCCGCAGGCTCGACGAAGTGCCGATCGCCGCCAACGGACAGATCGCCCCCCCACGTCACATAGTCGCCACCGAGGATGATCAGGTCCGGGCGTTCGGCCATGAGCAGAGCAGCCGCCGTAGCAATGAGGTCGTGCGACACGGTGGAGCTGCGGTGCAGGTCGGTCATGAACCCGACTCTCAGCCCGGCGAGCGCTTCGGGGAGGCCGGCGACGCGTAGCGCCGTCCTGGTGACGTCGACGTGGTGCCGCTCGTACAGGAATCCATGCGCCACCGCTCCGGTGGCCGTGCCGACGCCGATGGCGACGAGGCCCTTCAGGACGTCACGTCGTGAGACGCTGCCTGACGTCGGCGGGGGAGGCATACGTCATAATATGGGGTCTTTGACTCGCAACGACCACTTCTTATGACCGTCGACGAGCAACTCGCCTACCTCACCAAAGGGTGCGTGGACGTGGTTCGCGCCGCCGAGCTCCGGATGAAACTGGAGCGATCCGCGGCAACCGGTCAGCCGCTCGTCGTCAAGGTCGGCTTCGATCCGACGGCGCCCGATCTCCACCTTGGTCACACCGTGCTCATCCGCAAGATGAAGCACTTTCAGGATCTCGGCCACCGCGTCGTCTACGTGGTCGGATCGTTCACGGCGCTCATCGGCGATCCGTCCGGTCGCTCGAAGACGCGCCCACCGCTCACGCAGGAGGAGATTCAAAGGAACGCCGAGACCTACCAGACGCAGGTCTTCAAGATTCTCGATCCGTCACGCACGGAAGTCCGGTTCAACAGCGAATGGCTCGAGCCACTCGGCAGCTTTGGCTGGGTACGTCTCGCCGCGCAGTACAACGTCGCGCAGATGCTCGAACGACGCGAGTTCAAGAAGCGGTACGAATCGGGGCAGCCGATTGCGATTCACGAGTTTCTCTATCCGCTGGCGCAGGCGTACGACTCCGTGTTCCTGAAGGCCGATGTGGAGCTTGGTGGGACGGATCAACTCTTCAACCTCAATGTCGGCCGCGATCTCATGCCGTCGTACGGCCTCGAGCCGCAGATCGTGATGACCACGCAGCTGCTCGAAGGCCTTGATGGCGTCGAGAAGATGTCAAAGAGCCTGGGGAACTACGTTGGCGTCACGGATCCGCCGTCCGAGATGTTCGGCAAGTTGATGTCGATCTCCGACGAGTTGATGTGGAAGTACTACACCCTGCTTACCGACTTGTCGCCGGATCAGATCGAAGCTCGCAAACGAGCAGTGGAAACCGGCGAACTGCATCCAAAACGCGCCAAGTCTGACCTCGCGATGATGATCGTCAAGGACTTTCACGACGCGGCCGCCGCCGAAGGCGCAGCCGACGACTTCGAGCGCCGATCGCAGGGTGGGGTGCCGACCGATCTCGCTGAGCGTCCGATGCTCGTCGGCACGCCAATCGAGCACCTGCTACTCGAATGCGGGCTTGCCAAATCCGGCAGCGACGCGATGCGCAAGGTGCAGCAGGGCGCAGTCCGCGTCAACGGCGAGAAGTTCACGACCGCGCGGACACCGGTCGAGCGCGACGGCACGTTCCTGCTCCAGGTCGGCCGGCAGATGTTTCGCATCGTGGTCGTCACCGCCGGTGATGTCTTCGTGACGACGATTCCGAGCGAAGCCGGCGATGAGTTGGATCATCATGCAGAACAAGGGGCAGGTGGATG
>CAWCQS010000023.1:0-177654 GCA_963797715.1 uncultured Acidobacteriota bacterium | reverse complement strand
TCAACATCGGCCATGTTCGGCTGGAGCGCGAGCAGCCGGCCGCCCGGCCGCAGGACGGTGTGAATCTCCTTCAGCGTCGCCAGAAACGTCGCCTTGTCCGGCAGATGCTCGAAGAAGTTGCTGCAGAAGACCACGTCGACCGAGTTCGGCCGGGATGTGCGCCGACAGCTGATGGCTGGGCGCGAAGACCTCCTCGGTGCCCGGCGGCAGCGTGCGCCCGGACAGGCGCTCGATGTCGACGGCGATGCGCTGCGCCGCACCGGATGTGGCGCAGGAACTCGCCGAAACCCGGCGCCGATATCGAGCACGACTCGTCTGGCTTGACGTAGCGCTGGAAGAAATGCGGGCAGAGGACCTGCCAGATGGCGTCCTTGGCGCCGCGATCGGCCTCGGGAAAACGCGTCGCGTAGAGCGTGTCGAGACTCAACGGATGACTCGCAGCTTCAGCATGCGTCGGATATCATAGCGTGTCCGCACGACCTCTGGTCGTTCGAACGCTTCATGCGAATCCTCATCACCGGCGGCGCCGGCTTCGTCGGATCCAGCCTCGCGCTGATGTTCAAGCGCGACCGCGCCGACGCTCAGATCCGCGCCTTCGACAACCTCCGGCGCCGCGGCAGCGAGCTGGCGCTCGAGCGGCTCCGCGCGCGCGGCGTCGAGTTCGTGCACGGCGACGTGCGCTCGCCGGACGATCTCGCCGACGCCGGCGCCTTCGACCTGCTGCTCGAATGCTCGGCCGAGCCGTCGGTGCACGCCGGCTATCAGCGGCAGCCCGGCGTACGTCGCTGCAGACCAACCTCACCGGCACGATCAACTGCCTCGAAGCGGCGCGGCGGCACGACGCGGACGTCATCTTCCTCTCGACGAGCCGCGTCTATCCGATCGCGGCCTGCGCGCGCTGCCGCTCGAGCGCCGCGGCGACGCGGCTCGACATTCCCGACGGACGCGTCGGGCGCCGGGTGGTCGCGCGCAGGGCATCTCCACGGACTTCCCGCTTACGGGCTTCCGCTCGATGTACGGCGCGACCAAGCTCGCCTCGGAGCTGCTCATCGAAGAGTACCGGGCGATGTACGGGCTGCGCACGATCGTGAACCGCTGCGGCGTGATCTCCGGTCCCTGGCAGATGGGCAAGGTCGATCAGGGGTTCCTCGTGCTGTGGGCGGCGCGGCACCTCTACGGCGGCAGCCTCGTCCTACATCGGGTTCGGCGGCGAGGGCCTCCAGGTCCGCGACGTGCTGCACGTCGCCGATCTCTACGACCTGATTCGGCTGCAGATCGCCGACATCGACGCGCATTCCGGGCGGCGTCTACAACGTCGGCGGCGGCCGCGCCAACAGCGTCTCGCTGGCCGAGCTGACCGCCCTCTGCCGCGAGCGCGCCGGGCGCAGTCGATCCCAGTCGGCTCCGATGCCGCGCACCAGCGACGCCGACGTGCCGTACTACGTCACCGACAACGCGGCCGTCACGGCGGCCACGGGCTGGGCGCCGACGCGCTCGGTCGACGACGCTGCTCGACGACGTCTTCGCCTGGCTGCGCGAGCATCGGGCCACGCTCGAACCGGTGCTCTCAGCCCGGCGCCGCGCCGCCACGTGCCCGCGCCGGCGAGCCGCTGAACCATGGCCGTCGTCCTCATCACCGGCGCCTCCGGCCTCATCGGCTCCGAAGCCGCGCGCGTTCTTCGCCGACCAAGGGCTTCGACGTCGTCGGCATCGACAACGACATGCGCCGCTACTTCTTCGGCGACGACGGCAGCACCGCGTGGCGGCGGACGACGGCTCGAGCAGGACCGTGCGCGGCTACCGCCACGTAGCACGCCGACATCCGCGACGAAGGCGCGATGGACCGGCTGTTTGCCGCGCTACGGGCGGGACATCGCGCTCGTGATCCACGCCGCGGCGCAGCCGTCGCACGACTGGGCGGCGCGCGAGCCGATCACCGACTTCACCGTCAACGCCAACGGCACGCTGAACCTGCTCGAGATGACGCGGCGGCACTGCCCCGACGCGCCCTTCATCTTCACGAGCACCAACAAGGTCTACGGCGATACGCCCAACCGCCTGCCGCTCGTCGAGCGCGAGACCCGCTGGGCGCGTCGACGACGGTCATCCGTTCGCCGCCACGGCATCGACGAGACGATGAGCATCGACCGACGCATGCACAGCGTGTTCGGCGCGTCGAAGGTCGCGGCCGACGTGATGGTGCAGGAGTACGGCCGCTACTTCGGCCTGAAGACGGCCTGCTTCCGCGGCGGCTGCCTGACCGGGCCCGGGCACTCGGGCGCCGAGCTGCACGGCTTCCTCTCCTACCTGGTGAAATGCGCGGTCACCGGCCGGCCCTACACGGTCTTCGGCTACAAGGGCAAGCAGGTCCGCGACAACATCCACTCGTACGATCTGGTGCAACGCGTTCTGGCACTTCTTCCGCGCGCCGCGGAGCGGCGAGGTCTACAACATCGGCGGCGGCCCGGCGTCGAACTGCTCGATGCTCGAGGCGATCGCCATCGTCGAGCGCCTGACCGGCCGGCCGCTGCAGTGGACGCTACAGCGACACCAACCGCGCCGGCGACCACATCTGGTGGGTCAGCGACATCCGCACGTTCGCCGCGCACTACCCGGACTGGGCGCTCACCTACTCGCTCGAGCGGACGATCGAGGAGATCCACGGCGAGATGACCGAGCGCGCGCGCGGCGTCCCGGGACCACTGATGCCGCTCGAAGTCCGGTCGCTCGCGGAGTGGGAAGCCGACGGCGTTCCGGGGCTGCTCTCGGTCGTCATTCCCGCGCACAACGAAGAAGGCCGCATCGCCGCCACCGTGCGCGAGCTCTACGCGCGCTCTCGGCGGCCGCGCATCCCGCACGAGATCCTCGTCGTCAACGACAACAGCCAGCGATCGGACCGAGCAGATCCTCAAGGACCTCCGGCGCCGAAGTGCCGACGCTGCGCTACATCAACAACGCGCCGCCGAACGGCTTCGGCTTCGCGGTGCGCGCCGGCCTCGCGGCCTTCAAGGGCGACGCCATCGCCATCGTCATGGCCGACGCGTCGGACTCGTCCCGACGATCTCGTCGCCTACTACCGGAAGATGCAGGAGGGCTACGACTGCGTCTTCGGCTCGCGCTTCATGCGCGGCGCGACAGGTCGTCGACTATCCCTGGCCGAAGCTGGTGATGAACCGGCTGGCCAATTTCTTCATCCGCGTGCTGTTCTGGATGTCGTACAACGACGTGACCAACGCCTTCAAGATGTACCGGCGCTACGGTGATCGCCGGCGTGCAGCCGCTGCTCGCCTATCACTTCAACCTGACCGTCGAGCTGCCGCTGAAGGCCATCGTCCGCGGCTACCGCTTCGCCGTCGTTCCGACGTCGTGGCTGCAACCGCACCGAAGGCGTCTCCAAGTTCAAGATCAAGGAGATGGGCTCGCGCTACCTCTTCATCGTCTTCTACTGCTATCTCGAGAAGTACCTGTCGCGCGAGGACTATCGCAACCGGACCGATCTGCGCGACAAGCAGCTGCAGGTCTGGTCGCGCTGAGCAAAGCCGGCCTGACCGTTCTATTCAGTGGAGCGGCGAGTCGATCTATCTCGCTTGCGCATAAGGCCCAGCACGGCTAGAGAAGCCTGCCGCTCTCAGCGCGCCTCGGCTCCGGCGGGAGTTTCGCGGCCAACGCGCGCCATATCAGCGTCGACCATCATCTTCACCAGCTGCGCGGAAGTCCACCTCCGGCGTCCAGCCGAGCGTGGCCTTTGCCTTCGAGGCATCGCCGATGAGGTGATCGACCTCCGCCGGACGGAGAAACCTCGGGTCGAGGCGAACGTATTTCTGCCAGTCGAGCCCGACGTGCGCGAACGCGATCTCGACGAGCTCGCGCACCGAATGGCTCTCGCCGGTGGCAATCACGTAGTCGTCGGCCGTCTTCTGCTGCAGCATCATCCACATCGCGCGGACGTAGTCGCCGGCAAAGCCCCAGTCGCGCTTCGCGTCGAGGTTGCCGAGGCCGAGCGTGTCGGCGAGACCGAGCTTGATGCGCGCGACGCCGTCAGTGACCTTGCGCGTCACGAACTCGAGGCCACGGCGCGGGGACTCGTGGTTGAAGAGGATGCCGGAGACAGCAAAGAGGTCGTAGCTCTCACGGTAATTCACCGTGATGTAATGCGCATAGACCTTCGAGACGCCGTATGGGCTGCGCGGGTAGAACGGCGTCAGTTCGGTTTGCGGCACTTCACGCACCTTGCCGTACATCTCGCTCGACGATGCCTGGTAGAGGCGGATCTTGGGATTGGTGTGGCGAACCGCCTCGAGCACGCGCGTCACGCCCTGCGAGTTGAACTCACCCGTCAAGAGCGGCTGATCCCACGACGCCGGCACGAACGACATTGCCGCGAGGTTGTAAATCTCGTCTGGCTTGACGTCGTCAATCACGCGAATGAGCGACAGCTGATCGAGCAGATCCGCCGGCTTGAGCGCGATCCGATCGAGGAGATGTTCGATGCGCCAGTAATTGGTCGTGCTGGCGCGGCGCACCGCGCCAAACACCTCGTAGCCCTTTTCGAGGAGCAGTTCGGCGAGGTACGACCCGTCCTGACCCGTAATACCGGTAATGAGCGCTCGTCTGGCCATAGGTACGGCCGTCAAGTATATCGCAGCACCGTCCGTTCACGTATCGTGCGACCAGACGATAGACGGCGGCCAATCGACTGCCATTCATCTGCCGAATGCCCGCGACGAACGACCTTGCGATGGTCGGATCGTCGATTTGATCGCCGAGCCGCATCGCGCTGCCGAGCTACGAGATGCCTCACGCCGATGGCTATCCGGAAACTCACGGCGCGGCAGACAATGCGATCTCGAACTGCTGGTGACTGGTGGCTTCGCGCGCTCGGTGGCTCATGAGCCACGTGAAGTCGACGCGTCTGCACGTCGATGCGACTGCCGCAGCGGCCAGCTCGCGCAGAGCCGATGTCGGCACTCGACGCTGAGTCGATCGAACAGTCGCGGCGTCGCACTCAGAGGCCGTTCGCTCGCCGCTCGTCAACGTCGCACGACGTCCGGCAGCGAATCGACGTCGTGGCTCGGAGAGATTGGGGACCGTCGTGACCGTCGCGGCTACTACGAGCGGCAGACGCTTGAGCATGCCATCGCAAACCAGCTGCCTCGGCTCTCAGATGAACGCTCGTCGACAGCTCGCGACTGAGTCAGACGGCGCTCGCTTCGAGGCCAGTGCCGCAGACCGGCTCCATGAACGCAATTCGGCCGGTGGCAAACACCCGAATGATGAGCTGTTGACGTCTGGCCGAGGACATGAGGTTCGTACGAGCGGGCTCGTGAACGTTACTCTGTGACGTTACCTTCGACCTCGACTGTATTTTTTGCAGAGCGATCTCCCTGATCCCCTATCAAACACTGTAGATTTTGCCGATGAGCTCGAACGACCTCAGGTTTTGCTCGGGTCCGGACTATGCCGACAGGGAGCGCCGGTTGTTGGCGACAGGCCAGCCCGGACGGCGCCGGTCTCCGGATCAGCTCGATTGGGCCGAAATCCGCACGCATCCATGAAATCAGGCGAGCAGTTCTGTAACCCAGCGATCAACGGTGGGACACGAACGACATGAAATCCCGCCGAAACCAGCGCGGCACGTCCTTTGCCTCGGGTCCCGGGCATGTCCAGACTGATCCGTATGCTGGGAACGTGCTGCGCCGTCCTGATAGTGTTCGCAGCCCGCGCTGAAGCCGCTTCAGTCACGTTGGCGTGGGATCCGAACTCTGAGTCGGATATCGCGGGCTATTACGTCGGCTATCGGACTTCGCCGACCGCTAGTGAAACCCTTGTTCTCGTCGCGCCGAGCGCCTGCAGCTCGTCATCGTGTATGTGGACGCTCAGCACGGCAATCGCCGGCACGACCTATTATTTCCGCGTCTACGCCGAGAACACGTCGGGCCTCCGCAGCGCGCCCTCGAACGAGGTGGCGACAACGATTCCGACGACGCCGCCGCCGCCGAGTGGCGGCGGTCTGGCGCTCGAGCGTGGCGCGTTGAACTACGGCGCAGTCGGTCACGACCGGTACGACCCTCGGCCCGAAGACGCCAGCGCAGCGCATGATGGTCACGCAGACGGCGGCCGGCGAACCCTCTGCGTGGACGGCCGCGAGCACGGGCACGGGTAGCACTCGCATCACGGTGTCGCCGACCAGCGGCAACGGCACGGCCGCTCTCACCGTCACTCTTGCATCGACATCGCTTGTCACCGGCACCTACACGAACAACGTTCGGGTAACGATCGGCTCGACGCAGCTCAACGTTCCGGTCACGACGCGCGTCTACGGCGCCGGCGGCAGCGCGGCGCCGGTCGGCTCCTTCGATACGCCGGCTCAACGGCACCGCGAACGTATCGGGCGCGATCGCCGTCACGGGCTGGGCGGTCGACGACGTCGCCCTGTCGCGTATCGATCTCTATCGCGATCCGGTGCCGGGAGAAGCCGGACTGGTGTTCCTCGGCAACGCGTCGATCATCGCTGGCTCACGGCCTGACGTCGAGAACCTGTATCCGAACACGCCGCTGAACTATCGCACCGGCTGGGGCTTCATGGTGCTGACCAACATGCTGCCCGATCAGACGAACGGACGGCCGTTCGGTGGGCAACGGACCGTTCAGGCTCCACGCCTACGCGATCGATGCGGAGGCTCGAAAGCGACCTATCTCGGCGCGAAGAACATCACCACCAACAACGCACGCATCGGTAAAGCCGTTCGGCACCATCGACACGCCGGCGCAGGGCGCCACGATTTCAGGCTCCGCCTACACGGTGTTCGGATGGGCGCTTTCGCCACGGGGCACGATTCCGACGAACGGATCGACGATCATGGTCTACGTCGATGGCGTCGGGGTCGGACGCCCGGTCTACAACAACTACCGCTCGGATATCGCGACGCGTTCCCCGGCTACGCCAATTCGAACGGCGCGGTCGGCTACTACATGCTGAACACGACGCGCTGGCCAACGGCACGCACACGATCTCGTGGACGGTGACCGACAACCTGGGCAACACGGAAGGCATCGGCAGCCGGTTCTTCACCGTGCAGAACGGCTCCGGCGCGCTGACGGCCGCATCCGTCGAAGCTGCGACGGTGGCCTCGGCCGCAGGTTCGGCCGATGGGCAAGACCGTCGAAGACGTCGCCGAGGTGCCGCCAGACTACTCGGCCGTGCACGTCAAGAAGGCAGCGTCCGACGATCCAGACGCCGGAGCTCGTCTTCCCGGAGTGGACCGGCGAGATCCGCGTCCGCACGCAGAGAAGCCGAACAGGTCGAAGTGCGGCTGGCAAGCCAGTTCGACGACAGCGCAGGCGACCTACGAGGGCTACGTCGCGATGAACGGCCGCATGCGGCCGCTCCCGGTCGGCTCGACGCTCAACAAGTCGACCGGCGTCTTCACCTGGCAGCCCGGGCCCTGGATTCATCGGTCGCTACGAGTTCGTGTTCCTCCGCACACGTCGGGATACGGGATCAAGACGCGAATCCCCGTCAACGTCAGAATCGCGCCGCGAAACGACGACAGCGACGGACGCTAGGCTTAGGCTTCGCCTCCAGGCTCAGGGTTTCGGCCAGAGCGTTCGGCCGTGAGCCCTGAGCCTTTTGTTATCATCCCCATGTGAGCATTCGGCGGGAGGCGGCCCGCGTTGCGGTCGTCATCGTCAACTACCAGAGCTACGAAGAGCTCACACGGGTGCCTGGCGTCCATCGAACGGGCGTGCGGCAGCGTCTCGGTCGTCGTCGTCGATCATGAAAGCAGACGCGACGCCGCCGACCTCCTGAGCGAGCGGTTTCCGGACATCCAGCTGCAGCGCGTCGAACGGCAACGACGGCTTCGCCGCCGGCGTCAACGACGGCGCCCGCGCCACGTCGTCCCCGTTCCTCCTGCTGCTCAATCCAGACTGCGTCGCTCGAGCCCGAGGCGTGTTGCCGCCTGGCGGATTGGCTGGAGAGCCATCCCGACGTCGCGCGTGGCCGGCCCGCGCATCCGGAACGCCGACGGAACCGTCCAGCCATCGGCGCGGCGCTTTCCCGACTTCACGACCGCCATCGCCGGCCGAAGCTCGTGGCTGACGCGAGTGCTGCCGGGGAATCCGCATCTCGCGGCACAACCTTCCCGCGCGCGATCCGGCAGACGTCGACACCGGTCGAGGTCGACTGGGTGTCGGGCGCCTGCATGTGCGTCCGGCGAGAGGCGTTCGACGCGGTCGGTGGGCTCGACGAGGGGTTCTTCCTCTACTGGGAAGACGCCGACTTCTGCCGTCGGCTGCAAGCACGCGGGCTGGCGGACGATGTACGTTCCCGACGGCCGGCGCGGTGCACGTCGGCGGGCGCAGCAGCCGGCATGCGGCCGACGCGTCGCTCGAGGCGTTCCACCACAGCGCCTTCCGCCTCTATCGCAAGCACGCCGGCCCCGCCGGCCCAGCTGCTCGCGCCGCTCGTGTACGCCGGCCTGCGCATGCGGCTGGCGTTCATGAAACGGCTCGTCCGCCGCCGGAGGTCCTGATCGTGTCCAGTTCGGAAGTCGACGCCGTCGTCATCGGCGCAGGGGTCGTGGGCCTCGCCTGCGCAGCGGAGATCGCGGCCCGGGCCAGTTCCGTCTGCCTGCTCGAACGGCACGGCAAGCCCGGACTCGACACCAGCACGCACAACAGCGGCGTGATCCACGCCGGCATCTACTATCCGCCCGGCACGCTGAAGGCGAAGCTCTGCGTCGAGGGCAAGCGGCTGATGTACGAGTTCTGCGCGCGCCACGACGTGCCCCATGCGCGGAGCGGCAAGCTGATCGTCGCGCCCTCAGACGACGGCGGGACACCGCCGGAGCTGGAGGCGCTGTACGCGCGCGGGCTCGCCAACGACGTCGAAGAGCTCGCGATGGTCGATGCGCGTTTCGTGCGCACGCGCGAGCCGCACGTGCGAGCCGACCGCGCGCTCTGGTCTCGGGATCGACCGGCATCGTCGAGCCAGAAGCGCTCGTCCGGGCGCTCAAGCATCTCTGCGACGCGCGCGACGTCATGCTGGTCGTCGGCAGCGCCGCCGTCGGCGGCGAACACGACGGCGACCGGCTGGTCGTTCGAACGCCGCAGCGAAACGGTCACGGCCGCCACCGTCGTGAATTGCGCCGGCCTCTACGCCGACGACGTCTCGGCCATGTTCGGCGGCGAGGCGTTTCGAATCTACCCGTGCCGCGGGGAGTACGCCGAGCTCACGCCCGCCAAGCGTCACCTCGTCAACGCGCCCGTGTATCCGCTGCCGCACGCCTCGGGGCACGGCCTCGGCGTTCACGCCACGAAAACGACGTGGGGATCGGTGCTGCTCGGCCCGACGATTCGCTTTCAGGCGCGCAAGGACGACTACGAGGCCGACCGACTCGGCGCTCGAAGATTTCCTCGAGCCGACGCGCGAGCTGCTGCCGAGCGTCACGCTCTCCGACATCCGGCTGGCCGGGACCGGCATCCGCGCGAAACTGCACCCGCCGGAAGAGTCATTCGCTGACTTCATGATTCGCAGAGATCGTCAGGTGCCGGCGCTGGTTCAGGTCGCGGGAATTGACTCCCCAGGCCTGACGTCATCGCTGGCGATCGCCAAATACGTCAGCGCGATCGTCGGTGAGGCCTAACACGCCGCTATCGTTCTCGCCGATCCGACGCGACACGACGATCTTCAGCCATCTGCGCCCAGCGGCGCGAGCACACGACACCCCAGTCGAGCGTGACACACGCATTCGACCGGGCAAGACGAGCGAGTTGCGGCGACTGCGCAACGCTCGCGAGTCCGAGCAGATACAACGTGCCATCGTCGAGCTCAGGGTGCGACGCCCAGGCCAGCTCGGGACCACAGTCCTTGAACGTGCGCGAGCTGTACACGCTGTTGGTCGGAACGGCGAGCCGCGCTGCCGCGAGCTGCACCTGCAGCTCGCTGTTGGCCTCGCGACTTCCCCACACGCGTCTCGAACGTCCGAGGCCGCCGCAGTCCCATGACGGCACCTGCCAGACGCGCTGATGCTGGGCCAACCAGCTCTCGACCAGGCTGGTGTCAATCAACGCTTCGTTGGGCTGAGCCATCTGCTGGCGCCGGTACTCCAGTCCAGGCTTTGCTTCCTGGATCTGCAGACACACCGCCATCAATGCGGCAGCGATCGCCGGTGCGGGTCGCCACCAGCGAAACAAGGCAGCTACAGGCAGGATCGTCAGGCTGTATGCCAGTGGCCAGATGAAGCGGCCGGTCGCCCGAAAGTAGTTACCGAGGTCGATCAAGAACGTTGGTAGCGGGTACGAGACGCACGAGTACATTGCCCACATAGACGAGATTCGACGCAGCGTAGGCGGCGAAGCCTGCGAGAGCCGCGACGTAGACCCAGTGACGTGCCAGCGACGCCGCAACTTGGCGCGGCCTGGAGACGAGGCATAGCACGAGGACGAGGAGCGCTCCAGCGCCAATGAACGCTTCGCCCTCGTATTGCCCGTGGGTCGCGTCGCGCGGGACGTTGGCGAGAAAACCAAAGAAGCCTTCGGGAGGCAGCAGCAGGCTGATGACGTTCCAGGAATAGTGGCCGAAACCCTGGGCCTTCATCGTCGTGGGATTGATGAGCAGAACGCCGTACCCGGCAAGCATTCCGATCGCGAACGTCACGCCGACCGCGGCACCAACTCGCGCGAAATCTCTACGCGTCAGCTGCTCGCGCCACCACAGAGTGATGACCGTCACCGCCACGAACCCGGCAATCATCACGAATAAATAGGCGTTGACGAGCAGGGTGAGCGCCAGGACGGCGCCGCATTCAAGTCCCAGCACCCGGCGGTGGCGAAGGCTGTCGAAGTACAGCGCCAGCACCCAGAGGATCAAGAAGTGACTCGAGACGGCGGTGTGGCCAAGGCGCGCTACGAAGGCAATGTTGACGATCGCGAAGACTGCGGCCGCGCCTGCCGCCCAGTACGAGCGGGTGCCGACCG
Organism: uncultured Acidobacteriota bacterium; assembly: GCA_963797715.1. Taxonomy (GTDB): domain Bacteria; phylum Acidobacteriota; class Vicinamibacteria; order Vicinamibacterales; family 2-12-FULL-66-21; genus DATBJJ01. The sequence goes on along the minus strand of CAWCQS010000023.1, from coordinate 166,674 downwards.
CAAACGCCAGCCGCGCCGCAGTGGCTCCCTGCAGAACGTACGTGAGGAACACCCACCAGCCGTAAGGGTTCACGCGCACACCGGTGGCGTGATACGCGACCTTGGTCATGAAGGCCGTGACCGGCAGCGCGTCGTTGAAGAGCACGTTACCGCCTTCCGGGTAGCTCATCGCCGGGATGCTGAACAACGGCAAGCGCCAGCGGTCAACGATGTAGTAGTTCCAGGCGACCAAATAGGCCACAAGGTCGTTTCTTGGATGTACCCACGTGCCGCCATTGCCGCGGATGAACTGCGGGTCGAGCACGAGGCAGGCGATCGCGGCGCCAATCAGGCCGCCGAGCAGCACCGCCAGCAGCCTGCTTCGGGTCGCAGTCGACGGCTGCTCGATCGAGGTCATATTCGCTGCGCCGGTCATCGTATAATGAGCTCCCGATGCCACCGGCCACGGCCGGGCCGGCGGTTCAGGATCGCGCGGTCCACACCGGCAGCTTCCAGACCAGCACCGAGTCCCGCAGCATAACGTTGGATCTGACCGTACTCATTCCGATCGCACAGGACGCGGAAGACGCCGCGAGCCTCCTTCCCGAGCTGACCGGTATTCTCAACCGCCTGGGAATCCGGTACGAAATCTTTCTGCTCACACGCGCGCCCGACGCGGGAACGCGAACGGCCGCCGAACGTTACGGCGCCCAGATCGTCCAACCGGGTGAACCGGGATACGGGGCCGCGCTCATGTCCGGCGTCGCACGCGCCGCCGGCGAGTTCGTGCTGACCATGGACGCGGATCTTTCGCACCCACCGGCCTTCGTCGCGGAGCTCTGGAAGGAGCGACAGACTGCCGACGTCACGATCGCGTCTCGATATGTACCTGGCGGAGGGGCGCGCATGGGAGCGTATCGGCATGCGCTCAGCCGCACGGTGAACGTGTTGTTCTCACGCGGCATCGACGTGCCAATTCAAGACCTGTCGAGCGGGTTTCGATTGTACCGCACCGGCATGCTGCGCGAGTTGCCCATCACCAGCCGCGACTACGACGTCCTGCAGCAGATCCTGGTCCAGGCATTCGCCGAGGGCTGGCGCGTTCGCGAGATTCCCTTCGTCTACGAACCACGGCAACGTGGCAGCTCGAACAAGCGCGTGCTGCGAGTCGGCCTGGCGTGCCTGCGCACGTTCGGTCAGATGTGGATGCTGCGCAATTCGATTCTGGCAGCCGACTACGACGACCGCGCTCACGACAGCCGGATCATCCTGCAGCGCTATTGGCAGCGATCGCGCCACCGCTACGTGATGGAACTGATTGCCGGCGAAGGCCCGGTCCTCGACATCGGCTGCGGCTCGAGCCGCATTATCGGCGGCCTGCCAAAAGGAAGTGTCGCCGTCGACGTGCTGCAGCGCAAGCTCCGCTACGCTCGACGCTTCAACAGGCCTCTCGTTCGCGGCTCCGGCTTCGCGCTGCCATTCCCAGATGCGTCGTTCCCCTGCGTTCTCTGTTCGCAGGTCATCGAGCACGTTCCAAAGGAGTCGCCGATTCTCGACGAGCTCTGTCGCGTTCTCAAACCAGGCGGACGCCTCGTGCTCGGAACGCCCGATTACGCGAAGTGGCAATGGGTCTATATCGAAAAGCTCTACGGGATGGTCCCGGGCGGATATAAGGACGAACACATCTCGCACTACACCAATCGCGAGGTCGTGCAGATCATGGGAGAACGCGGCTTACGCTTCGAAGAAGAACGGTACATCCTGCAGGGCGAGCTGATCCAAGCTTTTCGCAAACCCGTCGATGCCGCGGCGCGGTAGCTATCTCACATATCTGGCGAGCGCGTCCTGCCACGTCGGCATGGGAATGCCGGCGGCAGTGAGCTTCTCGTTCGAGAGCGCGCAATACACCGGCCGCTTCGCCCTGAGTTTGACGTCGGTGGACTTGACGGGCACGAGCTCGGCGTCCCGACCCAGCAATCGGGCGATCTCCTCCGCAATGCCCAGCCAGGTCGTCACGCCGCTGTTGACGCAGTGGTAGACGCCGGGCGCCGGCCGCCTCGTCGATCAGCTGCTCGGTCGCTCGCTGCCACATCGTCGACGAAGCTTGGCGTCACCGTTCGATCCGCAAACACACGGACCGGCTGGCCCGCGCGGATGGCATCGACGAATCTTGTCGATGCTGCTCTTGGCCGGACGCCCTCCGAACAGGCTCTCGACGCGCAGCACGTAGGCGCCTCGCAGCCTCCAGCGCGAACCACTCGCCGAGCAGCTTCGACATGCCGTAGGTGCTGAGCGGCCGGCAGGCGTCGGATTCCAGCGTAGGGCCGGTCAGCGGCCCCGTCGAACACGAAATCCGTGCCGTAGTGAATCAACGTCGCGCCGGCGTCACCGCCGCGCGGGCGAGCGCCTGGACCGCGAGCGCATTGCCCGTCAGCGCAGCCTGAGCGGCGTCCTCCGCCGCTTCGACGTCGTTGTAGGCCGCGCAGTTGATGACGACGTCCGGCCGGGCAGTGGCGTCATCGCGCGAGCACGGCTGCCGCGTCGGAGAGGTCGAGCTGCGGCGCGCGTGAATGGCGACGACATCACAGCGTCGCCGACAGCCGCGCAACGGCTGTCGACCCGAGTTGGCCGGCAGCGCCGGTCACCATCACCGCGTCTTCGACCGCGCGTCATGCGACGTGGAGCCGAGCGCCTCGGCCGAGCGTGCGGACGACCGTCTCCTGTTGGTCGGCGGTCAGCTCGCCGTAGATTGGCAGAGCCAGATCGTCGAGGCCGGCGGCCGATTCGGCGGCTGGGGAAAGTCGCCACGACGATAGCCGAGCGAGGCGAAACATTCCTGCAGGTGGAAAGGCACGGGATAGTAGACCTCGGTGCCGACGCCGTGCTCGGTCAGAAACGCCCGCACGCGATCGCGATCCGGCACGCGGACGACGAACTGGTTGTAGATGTGGAAGCAGCCCTCGGCCTCGACCGGCAGGACCACCGGCGCGCCGGCAGCAGCGATCGCAAACAGGCGACGGTAGCGTGCCGGCGTTCTCGCGGCGCATGGCGCGTCCACCGCGCCAGGTGCGGCAGCTTCACCCGCAGCACCGCCGCCTGCAGCGCATCCAGCCGGAAGTTGCCGCCGATCTCGCTCGGTGGTAGTACTTCGTCTCCGAACCGTGATTCCGTAGCCGCCGCACTTCGCTCGCGCGAGCGCCGCATCCTCGGTCGTGACCAGGCCACCGTCGCCGAACGCGCCGAGATTCTTGCTCGGAAAGAATGAGAAACAACCGGCCGCGCCCATCGATCCGGCCTGACGGCCCTTGTAGGTCGCGCCGATCGCCTGGCAGGCGTCCTCGATGATTGGCACGCCGGCCTCGCGGCAATCGCCAGCAACGGATCCATGTCCGCACAGAGGCCGTAGAGATGGACTGGAACGATCGCTTTGGTGCGCGGCGACAGCGCGGCACGAACGGCGGCCGGGACGAGATTATAGGTCGTTGGATCGATATCGACCAGACGCGGGGTCGCACCGAGCCGCGCAATGCACCCGGCCGTCGCGAAAAACGAGTACGTGCTGGTGATGACCTCGTCGCCCGCGCCAACGCCGAGCGCCATCATCGCGACGAGGAGCGCATCGGTTCCCGACGAGACGCCGATCGCTTCGGCGAACGCCAAGCGCGTCCGCCAGCTCGCGCTCGAGCGCCTCGACTTCTGGCCCCTGGATGAACCGCTGGCTGTCGCAGACGCGAGTGACGGCCGCCAGCACCTCGTCGCGAATCGGCCGGTATTGCGCCTCCAGGTCGAGGAGCGGCACCGATGGTGCGAACCGTCATCGTATCCAGCGGGAGCCGAGCGTGGTCCGACGCGCGCGTTACCTGACGACAATCTCAGGCGCGCCCCAGACGGCGAGGTCGTTGCGCACATCACCCGCCTTCCCTGGCGGGCTGCCGTTGGTGTTGAGCATGATGTCGACTTCCTCGCCGGCGTACGCCGACAGATCGACCATCACCGGGATCCACTTGCGATCCGTCTGATTCAGGAACGGGTTGACGTCCTGGATGAAGAGCTCGTCCGACGCGCGGCCGTCGGACACGAGCGCCCTGGAACCGGACGCCGTCGCCTTCCTGCGTCCACGCTTCCTGCTTCAACCCCACCGACACCCTCAGCCACCCATCGTCGGGGATCGCGCGTCTTGAAGGTGAGGCGGCGTTCCGACCGTCGGCTCGACCGCAATCGCCTTCTTCGTCTCGCCGTTGATGGTCACGTCCCCGACGGCGAAGACGCCGGGTCCTTCGGCCGCTTCTCGGCCGCGTCGAACCGATCGATCAGGCGACGCCGCCGCGAACCTACCGCCCCGGCCAAAGAACCACCATCCCAGAATCAGGACCGCCACGACGCCGACGGCGATGAACAGCGACCGATTGCCTTTCATCAGGCCCATTCCCTCCAGAAAAACGTATCAATCTACCACAAGCGGTTGAAGGTCCGGTACGGCCGTCAGCCGCTCCTTGGCGTGGCCGCTACCGGCTGCGGCGCTCCTTGACGGCGGCGCGCGTCTCGCGCTCGGCGTCGCGGCGCTTGATCGTCTCGCGCTTGTCGTGCGCCTTCTTGCCCTTGGCCAGGCTGACGGCCACCTTGACGTGTCCGTTCTTGAAGTACATGCGCGTCGGCACGAGCGTCATGCCCTTCTCGACGGTCTTGCCAATCAGTTTGCGGATCTCCTGCCGATGCAGCAGCAGCTTGCGGCGTCGCGTGGGCTCGTGATCGGAGTAGCCGCGATGGCTGTAGGGGCTGATGTGGACGTTGTAGATCCACACCTCGCCCGCCTCGACGCGGGCGAAGCTGTCGCGCAGGTTCACGTTCCCCTCGCGAATCGACTTGACTTCGGTGCCGAGCGAGCGCCACCCCCGCCTCGAAGGTCTCCACGATGTGATAGTCGTGGAACGCCTTCCGGTTCTCGGCGATGTTCTGCTGCGCCAGTTCGCGTTCTGTTTTCATTGTTCAGTTTGCGGTGGCGACGACTGCCTGCTTTCAGCATTTGATGCTCGCGGCGGCGACCTGCCTGCCGACGGCCAGCCTCGCGGCCAGCAGCACCGCCTGGATCATGCTCGACGGATCGGCCACGCCTTTCCCGGCGATGTCGAATGCCGTCCGTGGTCGACTGACGTGCGGATGATCGGCAACCCCAGCGTCACGTTGACCGCCTCGCCGAACGCCACGAGCTTGACCGGGATCAACCCCTGATCGTGATAGCAGGCGATCACGGCATCGAACTCGCCACGCATGGCCCGGACGAATACCGTGTCCGCGGGAAGCGGCCCGTCGATGGCAATACCACGCGCTTGGCTCGCTTCGACCGCCGGACGGAGCACCGCATCGTCTTCGAGGCCCATCAGCCCGTGCTCGCCAGCGTGCGGGTTGAGCCCGGCGAGCGCGAGCCGAGGCGATGGCCAGCCGAATCTCGGCAGTTCGGACGCCGTAAGCGCGATGGTCGCCTCGAGGCTCTCGCGCGTCAGCGCGCGCGGAACCTCAGCGAGCGGGATATGCACCGTGGCCAGCACGACGCGGAGCGCGGCTGAGTGGAACATCATCGCGACCCGTTGCGCACCCGTCAGATGCGCGAGTAGCTCGGTGTGTCCGCGCCACGGGATAGCTGCGGCCGCAAACGCCTCTTTATTGATTGGCGCAGTGGCCACGCGCGGCGATCCGGCCCGCCCGGGCATCGTCGACGGCGGCGACGATCGCGTCGTACGCGGCGCGCCCGGCATCTGCCGAGACCCGGCCGATGGAGAACGAGCGACTCGGCCGGCGGTCCGTAGAGAACGGGCGTGCACACATCCAGGACGCGCGGGTCGGCCGCTGCCTTTCGCGCGATCTCGGGCCCGATGCCGGCAGGATCGCCAACCGTGATTCCGATGGCCGGCCTCGGTGCACCCATCAGCGGGCGTCACCCGGCGGGAGGCATCGCGACCTCACCGACCACAACTCCCACAGCCGCCGCTGCCGCATGAACCGCAGCCGCCGCCAGGCCCTGTGGGTTGCCGCAGCTTCCGCATCCGCCCTCGTCGCCGCAGCCGCCGTGCTTGACACCCTTGCGTTCGGCAGCTCGTAGCGGAGACAGCACTTGAGCCGGCCGCACATGCCCGACAGCTTGGAGGGATTCAGGCTCAGCTTCTGCTGCTTGGCCATCTTGATCGACACGGGCTCGAACGATTGGAGCCAGGTCGTGCAGCAGAGCGGGCGGCCGCAGGATCCGTAGCCACCGAGCATCTTGGCTTCGTCACGAACGCCGATCTGCCGCATCTCGATACGGGCGCGGAAATGCGCGGCCAGGTCGCGGACGAGCTCGCGAAAGTCTACGCGGCCTTCAGCGGTGTAATAGAAGATCAGCCGCGACCCATCGAAGACCTGCTCGACTCTCGCGAGCTTCATCGCCAGCCCTCGTTCACGGATCTTCATCAGGCAGATCCGCTGCGCGTCCTGCTCACGCTGGCGGTGTTTGAGCCGGGCGACGACATCTTCCCGCGTCGCCTTGCGCACGACCGTGTCGGGCGAATCATCCGCCGGCCGCTTCCGTTCGGCAATCGCGGGGATGACGCGAACGACGGTCCCTACCGCTGGCCCCTCGGACGTCGAGACGACGACGGCATCTCCGGGCACGAGCACGGGGATGCTGGCCGCTGGCGACGGTGATCAGTCGCGGCAGATTCGGCGTCGAAAGCGAGATCGGGCAGCAGAAAAGTGTGCGCGCGGCCTACCGGCGTGAACTTGACGCTGACGAACGGACGTTCCCGGCCTTCGTGCTCAGGCATGAGGCCTCTATGAATCAACCGGACACCGGCGGGAGCCGGCCCGGAGGAGCAAAATGCTTTCGTCACCGTGCGCGGATCCGCGTCCCCGCCTGATCCGCGTGACCCGTTTGATCCGCGTCTAAGCGCAATCCGCGTAATCCGCGTCTACGCGCGTGATCCGTTTGATCCGCGTCGCGCGCGATCCGTTTGATCCGCGTCTACAGCTGGAACGCCAGCCAGTCCGCGACGATCTTCGGGCTCGCGTTACGATCGATCGCTTCGAGCGCCCGATCGATCGCGGCAAACGCCCGCGAGACCCGGTCGCGATCGAAGGACCGCGACAGCCGGACGAGTGGCTCGCGAAGATCCGCGTTGGCCAGCACGTCCCCGCCCACGGTCGCGGGCTGCACGCCGATCACCGCGAGATCGCGAATCATCGAGGCCAGCGCCCGCAAGCGTCGCCGAAGCTCGTCGCGATCGCCGCCGCCGGCCAGAAGCCGCGCGCTGTCGAGACGCCGACGCGGATCCGCCGCGCCAGCGACATGCCGAAGGACTTCCGCCGCTGCCTCTCGTGCCTCGACGAGCGCGTCTGTTGCTCCTTCGAGCGCCATCCCGAGGCTGCCATCAGCCGCCGAGGCGGCCGCGTGCGCGTCGGCTGCCGAGTACCCGTGCGATCGCATCAGCAGCGACGCGATGTCCCCAGGCGCCAGCCGTCCGAAGCGTAGCCGCTGACACCGCGAGCGAACGGTCGGCAGCAGCTCGTCCGGCCGGGACGTTACGAGCACGAACATCGAGGAGGACGGCGGCTCCTCGAGCGTCTTGAGCAGCGCGTTCTGTGCTTCCGACAGCATCGCGTCCGCATCGTCGATGATGACGACGCGGCGGCGCCCCTCGAACGGTCGGTAGCCGGTACGCTCGACGACCTCGCGGATCTGATCGACCTTGATGACGCCGGTGTCGCCAGGTTCGACCACGAGAACGTCCGCATGCACGAGGCGCGCGATCCTGGTGCACGAGGCGCAGGTGCCGCAGGCGTCATTTGGCTGCGGCGCGAGCGCAATTGACGAACTGGGCCAGGGCGAGCGCTGCCGTGCGCTTTCCGACGCCGTCTGGCCCGGCAAAAATCACGCTCGGCGGCAGCGACGAGCGCGCCGCCGCGGCGGCAACGAGATCCAGCAGGTGACGATGGCCGAGGATGTCACGAAACGGCATGTCCGTCAGCCTCGAATGCTATCACCTACCCACCTTTCCGACGGCGCTCCTCGGCTTTCTTGCGCTCCTCTTCCTTCTTCTTGTCCTCGTCTTCGCCGCCGCGGCCGAAGACTCGGACCAGAAGCCGCGCTTTTTCTTCGGCTCCTCGGCCTTGTTTTCCGCCGTCGCCTCGGCCGGAGTGGCCGCCGCACCTGGTGTGCCTGACGTGCTGGTTGTCGCTGGAGGCAGGCCCGCCGCTTCGGCGGATATCGGCATGCCGACGTCCTTGCCGAAGATCCCCGCCAGACGATCGGTGAAGGACGGGCTGTGCAGGTGGCAGATCTCGGTCGGCTGCGTACCCTTGACGAAGTACTCCGTGTAGACCATGGACCGGTTCTCGATCTGTCCATCACGGTCGACCACGGCTACGTTGTCGCACCCGCCAGCCGGCAGCTTTCCCGACATCCGGCAGACGTTGACGCCGACGACATTGTCAGGCCGGTCGAACCATTCGGGCTTGTCGCCACGCGTCGCGCGCTTCATGAACGCGGCCCAGATCGGCACCGCGAGTTCGCCGGCGTATCCGCCCGACGCGATCGTCTGCGGTTGGTCGAAACCGACCCACACACCGGTGACGAGATGCGGCGTGAAGCCGATGAACCACGCGTCGTTGTAATCGTTGGTGGTTCCTGTCTTACCGGCCGCCGGCAGCGCAAAGCCGTTCTGACGGGCGCGGTACCTGTGCCGGCGTTGATCACGTCCGACAGCATGCTGGCCATCAGGAACGCCGTCGCCTCACTCACCGCGCGGTGCGACTTGTCTTCCTCCTTGAAGAGGACGATGCCGTCGTTGTCCTCGACGCGGCGGATGAGGATAGGTGTTCGGACGATGCCGCCGTTGGCAAACGCGCCGTAGGCGGCCGTCAGGGACGCCAGCGTCACGTCGCTCGCGCCGAGAGCAAGCGCTGGCACGGCCGGCGGCTTGCCGACGTTGAGCTGTTCGGCGTAGGAGACGGCGTTGGGAATGCCCACGCTCGACAGCATCTGCACGGCCGCGCGATTGCTCGACGTCCGCAGCGCCGCGCGCATCGTCATCTCGTCGCCGCTCGAATGATCGTCTTCCGGAAGCCAGGCGCCCTGGACGGTCAGGATCGGATCGTTGAGGCCGGTAATCAGCGACGCCGGCGAATAGCCAGCCTCGAGCGCCGCGGCGTAGACGAACGGCTTGAACGCGGAACCTGACTGCCGCTTGGCCTGCACGGCGCGATTGAAGTGGCTTTCGCCGAAGTTACGGCCGCCGACCATAGACGCTGACGTGACCATTGGCAGGATCCATCGCCAGCAAGGCGCCCTGGAGGTACGACGGGAGATCGGCGTTTCCCGTTGCGACGCCATCGCCCCGCTTCGGATGCTTGAACCCGCGCCGTCGCTCGATATCCTGCAGGCCGCTTTCGACCAGTTCTTCCGCGGCCTTCTGCAAGTCGCTGTCGATGGTCGTAAACACACGCAGCCCGCCTTGATACACGCGCTGCCATCCGAACCGCTCGACGAGCTCCCGGCGGACCTGCTCCTTGAAATAGAGGCCGAACGTTTCCTTGATCTCGAGCGCGTTATTCAGGTGAACTGCTGCGGTTCTCGCGCGCTCCGCGGTGGCAACGTCGATGGCGCCGGATCCAACCATCGTTTGCAGCACGATGTTGCGCCGGGCGATCGCGCGATCGAGGTTGACCGTCGGCGCGTAACTCGACGGCGACTGGATCAGGCCAGCGATGAGCGCCGCCTCCTCGACCTGCAGGTCCGATGCGGGCTTGCCAAAGTACCCGCGCGCCGCCGCCTCGACCCCATGCAGGCCGTCGCCAAAGTACGCCTTGTTGAGGTACATCTCGAGAATCTCCTGCTTCGAATACAGGTTCTCGAGGTAGGCCGCGACGATGATTTCCCTCAGCTTTCGACGATAGCTCTTGCCGCGCGAGAGGAACGTCAGCCGCGCGAGCTGCTGCGTGATCGTGCTGCCGCCCTCGGCTCGGCGCCCTGCCTGCAGGTTCTTCGAGTACGGCCGCCCCGACGCGCACGACGTCAACGCCGCTGTGATCGAAAAACCTTTGATCCTCGACCGAGATCACCGCCTTGATGAGGTTCGGGGACATCTTCTCCAGCGGAACCTCGATGCGTTGCTCCTTATAGATAGTGAACGCTGGTCGGTCGCTGGCGTCGAAGATGGTCGTCGATTGCACCATGTCGCCCATGGCGCGCAGCGCTTCGCGGGTTGGGAGCCCGCGGGTCAGGTCGAACGCCGACCAGGCAATCCACGCGCCGGACGCAAGAAGAGCCAGCGTGAGGACCGAAATCGTCGCGACAATGGCCCTCGGCCGGCCGGTGAAAGCTCGTTGAACTAACGATGTTGCGTGTTCCTGGACGATTCGAAGGGCTCGCTGAAGGCGATGCATGACAGTTCAGCCGAAAGGGCACCGAAGAGACACTGTCGTCCACAGCGACAGAACTCTTTGATTATCCGTCACTTGCGGTGGGCGAGCAACTGAGAGCTATGGCTGGGTTACAACGTCTTCAAAAACTCAATCAACGCTTTCTTTTGATCAGCCTGCCAGTTCGATCTCCAGCAGCGAGATCTCAGACGCGATCGAGACCCGCAAGCTCGAACAACACCGTGGCAAGCGCGGAGTAGTCGGCATCGGCCTGGCCAGATGCCATCAGCGCGGCGACGAGTTGCTGTACGACAGCGGCGACTGGCGCGGGCGACTGGAACTCGGCAAGCGTGTCAGATGCGATGCCAAGATCTTTCGCGAAGAGCCGTGTGCGGAAGCCGGGCACGTAGTTCTTTTGCAGGATGCGTTCGCCGTGCGCTTCGAGGACCCGGCTGCTCGCGAACCCACCGAGCAGAACCGTCCGCACCTTGGCGGGATCGACGTTGGCCTTGCGTGCGAGCGCGAACGCTTCGCTGACGGCTGCGAGCGTGCCACCGATCACCATCTGGTTGCACACCTTGCAGAGCTGACCGGCTCCCGACGGCCCGATGTGCACGATGCGCTCAGCGTTGCCCATCGCCTCGAGCACCGGCCGCGCACGGGCAACCGCTGCCTCGTCGCCGCCGATCATGATCGACAGCGATGCGTTGATCGCGCCGACTTCCCCGCCGCTCACGGGCGCGTCGATCATGACTGCCCCGAGATCGTGTGCGCGCGCGGCCAGCCGTCGCGCCACCGCTGGCGCGATGGTGCTGTTGTCGATGATCAAGCTGCCGCGCTGAAGCGCGGAGAACACACCTGATGGCCCTTCGAGCACGAGCTCGACGTCAGGCGAGTCCGGCAGCATCGTGATGATGCTGGTCGAGCGCCGCGCGACGTCCGCCGGCGAATCAGCGGCCTCGGCGCCCGCGGCGATCAGCTCGTCGACGGGACCCCGGCTGCGGCTGTGGACGACGAGAGAGAAACCTCGCGCGAGAAGGTTGCGCGCCATAGGCTTCCCCATCACGCCGAGCCCGATGAATCCAATCCGTTCGCTCATGACCGCCTCTTCCTCGGAAAGATCGTGTGCCGTTACGGCGCCCAGCGTATCAGCAAAAGAAAACGCCCGGCATCCGTGAGGATACCGGGCGTTCCGCTCTCCGGGGGAGGATGAGCGTCAGGCGTGCGCGGGGGCAAGCCCGCGCGACGTGGGACTTACCGTCCTGCGAGCGGATGATCTGGTGGCACGCACCCACCGCCACCCGGCACAAATCCGGGATACTGCTCACAGGTCATCGGCACCGTTGCGGTAGGAGTCGCGGTTGGCGCGGGCGCAGCAGCCGTCGACTGCGGCCCGTCAGGCGGGTTCACCAGATAGACCGGCTGCGGGGCCTGCCCAGCGCTGCCGGACCGGAAGAACCGGCGGGCAATCACGCGGTTGTCCTCGCAGAGATACCAGAGCATGATCGTGTCTTCGTAGGTCGACGGCGTGATCGTGCGAACGGGCGTCCAGCCGCAGGGCGAGTCGCCGGGCACCACGTGGTCGACGTAGGCGCCGAACAGCGGGAAGAAGTAATCCTGGGCGGCCACTTTTCCAGCCGCGAGCGACAAAGCAGCGGCAATCACGCCGCCGATCACGATGTTTCGTTTCCTGCTATCCATAGGTTGCGTCTGCTCCTTCGGCCTCATCAAATGGCAACTCCAAGGCCAGCCGTAGGGGCACGGCGGCACCTGGCGAGACGAACAGAAGAGCTATCGACGGTAAGTGTGTGAACGGCTGGGATCTGGAAGGTCTGCACCGCGTAGCGCGCAAGCGCTCGAAGGCTCCAAGTGCTTGCCGGAATAACACTTCCGTGCGGGTGAATTCTTAGGAAAACATCTGCCTGGCTGACTTTTGTCGCCAGAGAACGGGCCAACGGTCTGCCTTTTGGACGTTACTCAGGCCCTTCCACCGAGTGCCCGGGCCGGTAACCGGATCAGGGCGCCGAGGAACTCGAACACGCCGTCAACGACGATGCCCACGAGCCGGAACGGAAGGAGGAGCAGCCAGACGATCGGATAAAGCAAGAGCGCGAGGATGGCGAGCGGCCAGCAGACAACGAGCAGCATCAGCCAGAGGAGGAACTTCACCATACGTTTCAATACGGTGGCGCGGGCAGTTTGGTGCCGCTCCGGGCGGTGATTCCTGATCGAAACCGGCGCGTAAATCGTCTAAGCTGTGCGCCATGTCGGCCCCCCTCGAGCCGCTCGCGCGCGATCTTCGCTACGGCGTTCGCAGCCTGACGCGCACCCCAGGATTCACGGCGCTTGCGGTGGCATCGCTGGCGCTCGGCATCATGGCCACCACGGCCATCTACAGCGTCCTTCATGCCGTCGTGCTCGACCCCTTCCCCTACAAGGACGTCGACAATCTGATGAGCGTCCGCGTCGCGAACCTGTCGCAGAGCGGCGGCCGGACTGGCTATTCGATCGACCAGTTTCTCGAGATCGCCGAGCCGAACAACGATCTTCGATGGCGTGATCGCCTCGACCGTCAGCGACGTGCTCTGGACGAGTTCAGACGATCCGCAACGTCTGCGCGGCAACGTCGGAACGTTCAACACGTTCGACGTGATGGGTGTTCCGCCCATCATCGGCCGGACGCCCAGCGCCGCCGATGCGCAACCCGGCGCAGAGCCTGTCGTCGTCTTGGGATACCGGTTCTGGCAGCGTCAGTTCGGCGGCGACCGCGGCGTGCTCGGACGTCAGCTGCGTCTCAACGAGACGACGCGAACCATCATTGGCGTGATGCCCAAGCGATTCATGTGGCGTGGCGCCGACGTGTATCTGCCGACGACATTCGTTCGAGGCCAGTTTCCGGAAGGCGCGCGCAACGTTCACCTGCTCGGCCGGCTCAAACCGGGCGTCACGGCCGCCGCAGCCGAAGCGGATCTGACGCCGATCATCGAGGACCTCAAGCGTCGCGAGCCCACGCAGTTTCCGGACAAATGGCGCGTCGGCGTGCTGTCGTTCGAAGACACGTTCCCGAGCTCGATCGGGCGCGACATCTGGATTCTGCTCGGCGCCGTCGGCCTGCTGCTGCTCATCGCCTGCGCCAACGTCTCGAATCTGATGCTGTCCCGCGCCGGCGAACGACAGCGCGAGATGACTGTGCGGACGGCTCTCGGCGCGAGCCGCAGCCGAATCGTACGGCAGCTGCTGACGGAGAGCCTGTTGCTCGCGCTCGCCGCCGGCGTGCTCGGCACCGCTCTCGCCTACGTCGGACTCCCGGCGATCCTGTCGCTCGTGCCGCCAGACACGATTCCCGACGAAGCCGAAATCGCCCTCAACACGCCGGTCCTGATCTTTGCGCTTGTCGTCTCAGCGCTGACGGCCGTCACCTGCGGGTTGGCGCCGGCGCTGCACACGGCCAATCGCGACCTCGCGCAATCGATGCGCGAAGCCAGCCGCAGCCTCGCCGGCCACTCGCGCCAGGCTCTCATCCGCAAAGCATTCGTCGTCGCCGAGGTCGCGCTGTCGCTCGTGCTCCTGGCGGGTTCGGGAGTGCTCCTCCGCACGTTCGTCGCGATGGCAGCACGTCGATCTCGGCTACGAGCCCGAACGGATCCTCACCTTGCGCGTGCCGTTGCCGGCGCAGCGGTATCCCGACCGCGCACGACGCGTCACGTTCTTACGAAGAACTGCTGCCGGCGATCAGCGCGGTCCCGGGCGTCACGGCTGTGGGATTGAACACAGGAATTCATCCGCTCGGAAACATGTGGTCGGTGGCGGAGATCACCGGCGAAGCGCCACGCACAGAACCCGTGCAGGTGCACCACATCAACGCGGACTATGTCCGCACGTTCGGCCTTCAGCTCGTGGCCGGGCGGGCGCTGACACCAACCGATGTCACGAGCGTGCGGCCGGTGGCACTGGTCAACGAAACGTTCGTCCGCACCCGGATCCCGTCACGCCCGCCGCTCGGAAACATGGTGCGACTGCCGCGGCTGCGCCAGCCGCCGTTTCTCGTGAACATCGATGGGTTCGAGATCGTCGGCGTGATCCGCGACACGCGTAACAACGGCCTGTCCGAACCGCCGATGCCCGAGATCTACATTCCCTACACCGCCGCGGGCTTTGCCAATGGGATCACCGTGCGCACGGCCGTCGATCCGGCGACGATTACCCGAGCGGTCGTCAGCCAGGTGTATGCGATTGACAAGGGTCAGCCGGTCACTGGCGTCATGACGCTCGACACCGTGCTACGCGACGAACAGTACGCCAGGCCGCGTTTCAATCTGGTCCTCCTTGCGACATTCGCGGTTATCGGTCTCATTCTCGCGGTCGTCGGCGTCTACGGTGTGATGTCCAGCGCCGTCGCGCAGGAGCGGCAGGAAATCGGACTCCGCATGGCGCTCGGCGCCGAGCGGCGCACGATCGTGCAGATGGTGCTCACCCGCGGCGTCAGGCTGCTGCTCGCCGGCACGGCGCTCGGTCTCGTCGGAAGCTACGCCGCCGGCCGCTATCTTGCCGGAGAGGTCTGGAATGTGAAGGCTTTCGATCCGCTGGCGTTCTTGGCCGTGGCGCTGCTGCTGCTCGTGGCCGGCATCCAAGCCTGCATCTGGCCCGCGCTGCGCGCCGCCCGCATCGACCCAATCGTCGCACTCAGGCAGGACTGAACGAGACTGGGACTGGGACTGACGACTGCGACTGACGACTCAGACTGACGACTGAGATCGCCGACTAACGACTGACGACTGAAAATTATGATCTTCCGCTCCCCCGAACCGGATCGAGAAATCCCCGACGTCGCGTTGACGCCGCTGCTCCTCGAACGCGCGGCCGGGCGAGGCGAGAAGCCCGCTCTTATCGACGGGCCCACCGGACGCACCTTGACCTATGCCGGCTGGGCCGACGGCGTCCGCCGAGCGGCGGCGGGCCTCTCGGCCCGGGGTTTCCGCAAAGGCGACGTCTTCGCGATCTACAGCCCGAACCTGCCTGAGTATGCGATCGCATTTCATGCCGTATCGCTGCTTGGCGGTGTCGTCACGACAATCAATCCTGCCTACACCCAAACCGAGCTCACGCAGCAGCTCAGAGACTCGGGAGCGCGGGCGATCGTCACCGTACCGCTGTGTGCCCTGAAGGCGGAACAGGCCGCACGCGATGCGGGAGTGCGAGAGGTCTTCGTCTTCGGCGAGTCGGATCGCGTTACGCCGTTCGTCGAGCTGATGCTCTCGGGCAGTGAGCCTCCGGCAGTCGCCATCGACCCGCGCACGCACATCGTCGTACTCCCCTATTCGAGCGGGACGACCGGGCTGCCCAAAGGCGTGATGCTCACGCATCGCAACCTGGTCGCAAACATGATCCAGTCGGAATGCGCGCTTACCATCGACGAGAGCGACACGATCCTGGGAGTACTGCCCTTCTTTCACATCTACGGCATGGTCGTCATCATGAACTGCGGCCTTTATGCCGGTTCGACCATCGTCACGATGCCACGGTTCGATCTCGAGCAGTGTCTGCAAATTCTGGAGCAGTACCGAATTACTTACGCGAACGTCGTGCCGCCGATTGTGCTGGCGCTCGCGAAGAGCCCGTTGGTCGACAAGTACAGACCTGCATCACTTGCACACGATCTTCTCGGGAGCGGCACCCCTCGGCGAGCAGATTGCGGCCGCAGCCAGCGCGCGTCTGGGCTGCCGCGTGTATCAAGGTTACGGACTGACCGAAACATCCCCTGTGACTCACGCTATGCGAGCTGACAGCCCGGCGAGCCTCGCGAGCATCGGCCCGCCCGTGCCAAACACCGAGGTCCGTGTCGTCGATGTGGTTACGGGTGCTGAGCTCGGCCCCCGCGAGAATGGCGAGATATGCATTCGCGGTCCGCAGGTGATGAAGGGCTACCTCAATCGGCCGGACGCGACCGCCGGCATGATCGACGCCGATGGCTGGCTCCACAGCGGCGATATCGGCTATGCCGACGAGAACGGCTGTTTCTTCATCGTCGATCGACTGAAGGAGCTGATCAAATACAAGGGCATGCAGATTGCGCCGGCCGAGCTCGAAGCCGTACTGCTCTCGCATCCGTCAATCGCCGACGCCGCGGTCATCCCCGTGGCGAACGAAGACTGCGGAGAGGTCCCGAAGGCGTTCGTCGTCTTGCGCGGCGATGTCGCCGCCGAAGCCATCATGGGGTACGTCGCCGAGCGCGTTGCGCCTTACAAGAAGCTCCGCAGCCTCGAAGTCATCGACCAGATCCCGAAGTCGCCCTCGGGCAAAATCCTGCGGCGCGTGCTGATCGACCGCGAAAGAGCGCGCGCGTTGGATTAGAAGCCATCCGTGTACCATTTCCTTCCGAGCGCGACCCCACGAGTCGGATGTCAGGAACAATTCGACGACGCGTTCGAGAAAGGCGGACCCCATTGACAGAACCGCCGCACGGTCAGTCGCCGGTGCAGGATCCAGCGCGGACGGTGCTGCGCCATTTGGTGGCCACTCTGGCGTATCGCGCAGCCAAAGTGCTGCGCGATACGCCGGACGGATTCGACACGCGTGCGATAGGCCCGACGACGCGAACGCCAATGAGAATCGTCGCGCACATGGCAGACCTGATGACATGGGCCGTGACGATGGCGCGCGGCAACGCCGCATGGAAGGCGGAAGGGGGCAACGACTGGAACGCAGAGGTCGAACGATTCTTCGACCGCCTCGCCGCGCTCGACCGCGAGCTGGCTGGCGATGGCTTCTCTGTCTCGTGGGTCGAACCGTTAATTCAGGGACCTCTCGCCGATGCGCTGACGCACGTCGGTCAGCTGGCCTTGCTCCGGGGAGTGGCGGGCGCGCCGGTCCGTCCTGAAAGCTACGCGCGCGCGGAGATCGTGGCAGGCCGCGTCGGGCCGGAGCAAGCCCCGCCCCGGCGGGAGTTCGACGGCGACGCCAGCGTCCGGCGATGACGACTGGTCATCGCCTGATCTCGTCCGGGCTAGCCCTACCGCTTCCCCTTGTCGTTATCGCTGCTCTTGCCCACACCGCTGGCATCGAGCAGCGTCGCGCCGCGCGCCGCCGTAAGGTCGACCCTGAAGCTCTCGGTCGGCTCGCGGACGATGTCGCCGATTACGGCCACCGAGATGCTCCCGGTCGTCGAACCCGGCGCAATCGTCAACGTGTCCTGCCTCGGCTCGAAGTCCAGACCGCTGGTCGCCGACCCCCCCACGGTCGTGTAGTCGACCTCCACCACGGATCCGCTCGGCGAGGACAGGGACACGATGAAGACCGCCGTAACCGTGCCGGTGTTGCCCTCGACTACGGTCACATCACTGATCGTCACAGACGGCGTGGGAGCCGACAACGCCTGGAATGTCGCGCGGTATGTCGCTGGCGCGGCCGGCGCGACGATGTTATGCGTCTGCGCCCCGCCGTCGGACCAGCTCGAGAACCCGTAGCCTTGCCCTCCGAGCGACTGCGGAGACGACGCGCTCACCGAACTGTTCGAGCCGACGATGACTCGCCCAATGAACGGAGCGACCCTCGAGGTCGAGCCGAGCACGAGCTGGAGTCCTGCCGGGACGCTCTCGAATGTGAGGTCCACGACTTGCGGCTGCAGTTCGACGCTGGTGCTGTGGGTGACTCCGGCGCTGTCGCGAACCGTCAGTCGCAGCTCGAGGTAGCGACGGATACTCGTGGTCGGGGGCAACGAACTGCCCGCTCGCGACGCCATCGAACTGCTGAATCGTGTGCGAGTGGCAGTCGGCCGGGCAGTGCTGCATGATGAGCGTCCACGTCAGCGCCGTGCTCGGCACGCGCCATCCTCGGGGTCGCTGCCCGAGCCGCTAAACTGAATCTGTTGGCCCACCTGCCACGTCTGCGTCAGCTAGGGGCGCGGCGATTGACGCTGTTGGACTGCTGTTGCTCACATTGATCGTCACGGTTGCCGTATCTGTCACACCATTCGTGTCGGTGACACGCAGGCGTGCCGTAACCGTACCCGCAGCAACGTAGGTGTAGGTCGCCGTCGACTGGCTGCCGTCGTCGAACGCGCCGTCGTTGTCGAGATCCCACGCGAACAGAAGCTGTAGCCCATTGGGGGCGGTCGACGCCGTTCCAGAGAAATTGACCGTCAGCGGAGCGGCGCCGGAGGTTGGCGTCGCGGTTGCGATCGCGTCGGGAGGCTCGTACCGGACCCGCATGATCCGGCCGCCATCGAGGTCGACGTAGAACAGATCGCCGCTCGGACCAATCGTGAGCTGCACGGGATTGGAGGCCGGAGCGACGAACGTCTGCCGCGATTGGATCCGGCACGCCCGACGCGTGAAGCATCGCCCAGATACAGTCGCGGCTGTAGTCCGCGAAGAAGAGCGCGCCGTGATACTGCGTGGGGATAGGTGCCAGCGCCGTAGAAGGCCAGGCCTGCGATCGATGAACCGCCGGACGGGCACGTCTCGTTTGTAACGACCTTCGCACTGTGGTTGTACGTGTAAAAGGGGGCGGTGAGCGCACCGAACGACGAACCGGCGTAAAGACCCTCGTAGTTCGAGAGATTTGGCCCGTCATATCCCGACTGCCGGCCGGCGCCCTCGTAGCACGGCCACCCGAAATTCTCGATGGTGCCGTCGGTCGGCGACACGACGCGATTGATCTCCTCCCAAGTGTTCCAGCCGACATCGCCGATCCACACCTCGTCCGTGCCGGGGCGAACCGTCATCCGGAACGGATTGCGGAGGCCGTAAGCAACGACGGTCGTCATGGCAGGGGCGCCGCCGAACAATGGTTGGTCGGGAAGCGCCTCCCCTGTCATGGGATCGAGCCGCAGCACCGCACCGTTGAAGCCTGTGGGGTCGCTCACCCTCTCGAGGTCCTGGCTGCGCAGCGCACCACCCTCCGCCGTGGGCGGCGTTTGCGTGCCTCCAACCCCGGCCGGTGGATCGCCGCACGGGTTGAGCGGCGCGCCATCCTGCCCCCAGTCGGCGAAGTTGAAGCTCGCGCCATCTCCTCCGGTGACGTACAACGCCCCATCGCGCCCGAACGCAATCGACCCGATCGAATGGCTGGGATACTGCTGGCACCAGTCCTCGATGAGGACCATCTCCGGATCCGTCGTCGCCTCTTTGCTGCTCAACGCTTCCAGGCGCGACAACCGCGCTCCGATGACGCAGCCGTCGGCTGTAGCTCCTGGCGGAGTCGGGCACGGATCCGTCGTCACACCGGCAACGCCCCAGCGTGGCGCCGTCCCGCCGATCGGCGCGTCGAGCGCATACAGCACGTAAACGTACTTCGTGGCGGGAAAATTGGGATGGAGCTCGAGGCCGAGCAGCCCGCGATCCCAGAAATTGTGCACGTTCTTGGTCAGATCGGCAAAGATGTCCGGCGTCGTGTCGGCAAGATTGTCGAAAACCTTGATGAGGCCGCTCTTCTCGGCAACGAACACGCGCCCGTCGCTGGCGAACTTGACGGCCGTCGGCTGCGTCAGCCCGGTGAAGACGGGGTCTTGGCGGAACCCAGGCTGAACGGTCTGAGCTGCGGCGGCTGACGGGTACACAACGGACGCAATCATGAGCGCGACGATCAGGGCGTGCGACACTCGGCGCATGGAATCTCTCCGGGCTGCGATGGACTGGTGAAGCAGGGCGAGGAGCGACAAGCGTGCCAAACCCTACGCCGGGGTAACGCGGAGAATTGCAGAAAAATCTGCGGGTTGGGCAGACTGTGCCACGGTGGCGGCGATTTTTGTCTACCTACGATAGGCCTTGATGGAACGGCCGGACGATTGGTGGGCTGGCGGAAGGAGACCGGCCCAGTTAGTGTCCGTCACTCGAATCAGGAACAGATGCCTTGCGCTGGCAGATCGGCGGCTATCAGCAGGTCGGTCGGTGACGTGCTGACTACTCGTATTCTGGACTCAACGTTACCGGCTCGTTGGCGCGCGGCACTCGAAGTTGGCCGCGTCGTTGGTGTCACCCTTCCCCTTGTAGACGGCAATCTTGGGATACGCGCACAACGGCCGCGCTCGATCGACGACGCCGTTGACTGATCGCGTCGCGAGGATCTGATCGGGCGCGACGCCGCGCTCCACCCAGGCTTCGAGGGCCGCCTGCATGTCGAACGTGTTCGGTCCGGTACCGCCGGAGCAGTGCGCCATTCCTGGCGCCATGAACAACCGGTAAAAGCTCTGGACCTCTTGCTCGGCCGTCACCGGCGGTTTCTTGCCGTCCGCGCTTCCGAAGAACTTCAGCACGCTGTCGTAGTAGTCGATGCTGTTCTGCGCCGAGATGAGTTGATCGTTCCAACCGTGGTACTGCAACAGCTTGCCGCCCCGGCCCTGGAACTGCCGCAAATCGGGATTCGTGGCATTGAGGATCGGCGCGAGCTTCGCTTCGGCCTTCACGTGCGCCTGATAGTCCGCCGGATCGTCGAATTGGAACGTCTTCCAGTCCCAAGCTGGATCGGCGAAGACCAGCCATCTGTAATGAGCAATCGGGATCGGAAACGGATTCGCCGGATCCCGATGCGGCCAGAACGGCTCGCTGCCCGGCGCCAGTCCCGGATAGATCTGGGAGCCAGCGACCGGATCCTTGAGGCCGCGATAGACGCGACGGGCAGCCTCGACTTGGGCTGGTGTCAGGCAACTCGCTGGATCCTGGTTGGCGGAGCAGGCAAGGGCGCCTGGATCGAACTGTACATCGCGGCGGGTCGTTGATCACGCTGTCAGCGACGCCGTCCGCGGCGTCGCAGGCGGCGAGCGCGCCACGATGCAGAACGCTCAGCGCCGCCGCCGGCAGGTTGCTCGCCGGATTCTGCAGGACCGCGATCGTGCCGTCGAAATCGCCAGCCATCAATCTCGTCCAGTTGTTCGCCGGCATGCCAGCGACAATGCCGTCGTAGTCGGCTGGAAAGCGCTGCGCCTCCATCAGGCCTTCGTAGCCGCCTGACGAACAGCCGATGAAGTACGAACGCTCGGACGGCATGCCGTAGAACGCCTGCGTGAGCGCCTTCGCCTTGGTCGCCGTCTCGTGATGCGAGCGGTAGGCGAAATCGATCAGCTGCTCGGGCTTGTCGAAGGCGAACTTCGCCATGTTGAACCCGGGCGCGGCTTCGTGGCCCGTGTTGGTAGAGGCGGTGGCGTATCCGCGTCGAAGTTGCTCAGCGAGCGGCCCGTATGAGATCGTGCCGGCCCAGCCGCCATTGCCAACTCCCGCGAACTTGCCGTTCCACGACTTCAGCGGCAGCCAGAGCTCGAACAGAATCTGGGATTCGCTCGTTGGCGCGATAACGCCGACGACGCGACAAAACGGCGGCAGATTGCCAATGACGTTCGTCGAGTTCGGCGCCGTGAACGAGCCGGACGTCACTTCCTGTGCAGCGGTGATCGTAGTATCAGTCAGATGCTGCTCGCCGAGACTTTGGCAGCTAACAGTCGGCGTGGTTTGGGCGGCGGCAGAGCCGGCCGACAGGACGATTGCGAGGAGCACGGTCTCACGCATTTTGGGCACTCCGTCAGAAATCGCGCGTTGAGGGTGCGATTGTACAGTGCTCGACAGCGCAGGTTTCACCATGAAAACACGTGATCTTGCGAAGGCTGGCAACGCCGGCGCCTTTCGGCCGCGTCAAAGCGACGCACCGTACCAGATCTGGGGCACAGGCCTCGAGCCCGATGCGGTGCAGCAGATGAAGAACGCGTGCCAGCTGCCGGTCGCCGTCTCAGGGGCATTGATGCCCGACGCGCACGTCGGCTACGGCCTCCCAATTGGCGGTGTCCTCGCCACGAAGGACGCCGTCATTCCTTACGCGGTCGGTGTCGACATTGCCTGCCGCATGAAGATGACGGTGCTGGATCTTCCCGTGAGCACGCTGACCGACGATCAGTCGCGGTTGGCGAAGGCGCTCGAACGCGAAACGCGGTTTGGTGTCGGCGCATCGTTCCAATCGCCGCGCCAGCACGACGTCATGGATCGCAACTGGGCCATCACGGCAACGACGGCCAAGCACAAAGATCGCGCATGGGCGCAGCTCGGCACCAGCGGCAGCGGCAACCACTTCGTCGAGTTCGGGACGCTCTCGGTACTCGATGAAGCGGTCGGCCTCGCTCGCGGAACGTACCTCGCGCTGCTCAGCCACTCGGGGAGCCGGGGCACGGGTGCGCAGGTGGCGCAACACTACAGCCGGCTGGCGCGTGAGCTTCATCCCGAGTTGCCACAGGCACTCTCCCACCTCGCGTGGCTTGACTTGTCAACGGAGGCCGGCGAGGAGTACCTGGGCGGCGATGGAGCTGATGGGCAGGTACGCCGCGGCCAATCACGAGTTGATCCATCGCTACGTGGCGCGCCACCTCGGTGTCGAGCCGATCCTCGATATCGAGAACCACCACAACTTCGCTTGGCGCGAGCGCCATCGTCTGCCGGATGGAGCGGAGGGCGACGTCATCGTGCATCGCAAGGGCGCGACGCCGGCGGGCGCCGGCGTGATGGGAATCATTCCGGGCTCTATGGGTACGCCTGGCTACGTCGTTCGCGGCAAGGGTGTCGCGGCGTCGCTGAATTCAGCCGCGCACGGAGCCGGGCGTCGCATGAGCCGAACGCGGGCGAAAGAACTCTTCACGTGGGACGTCGCGCAGCAGTTCCTGAAAGAACGAGGCGTGACGCTCCTGTCGGCCGGCCTCGACGAAGTCCCGATGGCCTACAAGGACATCGACGAGGTCATGGCGGCGCAGAGCGATCTCGTCGAGCCGCTGGCGAAGTTCGAGCCGCGGCTGGTCAAGATGGCCCCGAGCGGGGAACCGCCCGAAGATTGAGCGGAAAAGTCTGTGAATAAGGCCTTCCGTTTCTTGATGGTCCCGTCTCGACGTTCGATCTCAGCTCACGCGGTCTGCGCTTGACAGTCCCGGTCCGGTCACCCATAGTGACTAATAGATTGTCGGCAGTCCTCCCTCAGTCTTCAGATTCCTGACCGTCAGGCTATCTGGCCGCTCTCCATAGGCCACAGGGTACCCGTCAAGGGAGCCGACATGCATGAAACCGTCACGCCAGGTCCAGTCATCGTCCCCAGCCAGTGTCCCAAATGCCGTTCATTGGAAGTGACCACCGTAAGCAAGGTGGTTTCGGCGGAGAGCTACTGGAGATGCGCTGGGTGCGGGGAGGTGTGGAACGCCGGTCGACGCCGTGAGCAGACCGGCTACCGGCCTGTCCGGCCCGGGTGGCGCTGAGCGCTGGTTACTTTCCGTAATCGCCGCCGGCCATAAGTCCGGAGGCGCGGAGCACTACCTGAGTCTGAGGTGTGACGTTGTCGTCACAACTCGTTGGCGGGGTCGACGGGACTCGAATCCGCGGCCTCCGGCGTGACAGGCCGTCGCCAATGAAGGTCGATCGCAGCCGACCCCGGAAAGGGCCACCTCGCGACCCATCGCGTCACCGTCCGCTGGACGGATCGTGACGACGCCACAGGTCAGCGGACTCCACCACCGCTACGACCGCTCGGCGACCTGACACAGGACGTTCATCTCACCCCTCTTGGCGGTACTTCTCTTGTACGCCTGTTGCTGCTGACCAATAGCCAGCGGCCGACAAACCGGACCTGCGCTCGGATCGACTTCTCGCGAACCACAGCCTGCAGACGCTGCTGGTTTGCGTTATGTTGTTGCGTCGATCGCCACGATCGATCCGGCGTTCCCGCAGTGGGCAGCACCGGTCATCGTCACGATCGCAAGCGGGCAGACGAGTTGGATATTGTCGGCAGCGAGAGGCCGGCTGGCGTTCCTGTGCGACGCCGACACGAACAGGAAGGCCAGACACCTGACTGGACCGTCGGCGTACGAGGACAGAACATGCGCAAATACGCAGCGGAGTTCATTGGAACGTTTTTCCTGGTGCTCACGGTAGGTTCTACGGGAATTGCTGTCGGCTCCGGCGTCATCCCCCCGCTCGCGATCGGGTCGGTGTTGATGGTGATGATCTACGCCGGCGGGCACGTCTCGGGAGCGCACTACAATCCGGCCGTCACGGTCGGTGTGTTCCTCCGTGGCCGATGCGCTGCCGCTGATGTTGTCCCTTATTGGGTCGCGCAACTCGCCGGTGCCGTTGCCGCGGCCGCGATCGTCTTGTTTTTGAAAACCGCGGAAGCGGTGAGACTCGACGCGGCCGTTCCAGCCGCGGTCGCGGCGGAGTTTCTGTTCACATTCGCGCTCGTGTACGTGGTTCTGAACGTCGCAACGGCGAAGAGCACCGACGGAAATTCGTACTTCGGCCTCGCAATCGGCTTCACGGTCCTGGCCGGGGCGTTCGCCGTTGGGGACATCTCCGGTGGCGCCTTCAATCCCGCCGTCGCCGTTGGCGCCATGGTCATGGGAATGCTGCCGTGGGGGAACCTCTGGCTCTACCTCGCGGCGGAACTCGCCGGCGGTGCAGCCGCGGCGATGGTATTCAGGGCCATCAACCCCGAAGATCGGTAACTAGAATCGGCTGTGCCTACCAGAAACGTCGTGCGCCTACGCAATCGCATTCGATGCCGACCGCGTGTCATTGGTGTACCCGACTGCGTCAAGCACAGGACTCGCGCGCGATTTGCTTCACGCCACGATCGGCAGAAGACGCTTCACATCGACTCACTGGCGCTATCCGAGCGGTGACGGAGCCTCCACTATGCGCGTCAGCGTGGAACAATGTAGCGGCCGGCAGTGGAGTCCCATTGGCCGGCGAGATCGAAGACCGACACTGGACCAATATGAAGCTAGCCGACACGTTCATCCGCTCTTTGCCCAAGGTCCTCCTGCACGACCATCTCGATGGCGGCTTGAGACCCCAAACGGCAATCGAGCTGGCCAGAGACCAGCACTACAAAGCGCTTCCGACAACAGACGCGGGCGAGCTGGCCGAGTGGTTTCACCGCGGCGCTCAGCGGGGCAGCCTGCCGGTGTACCTGGAAGGGTTCGCGCACACGTGTGGTGTGATGCAAACGGAAGAGAGCCTCGAACGCGTCGCCTACGAAATGATGGAGGACATGCATGAAGACGGTGTGGTGTACGTCGAGACGCGTTTCGCGCCGGTCTTCCATACGGCCAGGAAACTCCATTGGGACGATGTGGTGAGCGCCGTGCTCAAAGGCCTCGAGCGCGGCAAGAAGGACTTCGGTGTCGAGTACGGGCTGATCATCTGCGCCATGCGAAACATGCGACTCTCGCGAGAGATGGCGGAGTTGGCTGTGGATTTTCGCGAGCGTGGGGTTGTCGGGTTCGATCTGGCCGGCGAGGAGGGAGGGTTTCCTCCGAAGAAGCACGTCGAGGCGTTTCACTACATTCAACGAGAGAACTTCAACATCACCATCCATGCCGGAGAGGCGTTCGGCAAAGAAAGCATCTGGCAGGCCATCCAATGGTGCGGCGCGCACCGCATCGGGCACGCCACCCGACTGATTGAGGACATCGGGCTCGATGCTCACGATCCGACGAAGATCGTGAAGATGGGATATCTCGCGCAATACATTCTGGATAAACGCATTCCGTTGGAAATCTGTTTGAGCAGCAACGTGGATACGGGCGCGGCGAAAAGCCTCGAAACGCACCCATTCGGCATCTACTACCGATACAATTTCCGCGTCACGCTGAACACGGACGACCGCCTGATGAGCGACACCACGATGACGAAGGAATTCAGGCTGGCTCACCAGACGTTCGATCTCGCCCTGGACGACCTCGAAAAGATCACGATCAACTCGATGAAGAGCGCGTTCATCCCCTACAAGGGGCGCATCGCGCTCATTTACGACGTCATCAAGCCAGGCTATTCAAAGGCGAGGATGGCTTCGAAGAAAAGAGCGCGGCCGCGGGACCAGGACTGAAC
Source organism: uncultured Acidobacteriota bacterium (assembly GCA_963797715.1). Taxonomy (GTDB): domain Bacteria; phylum Acidobacteriota; class Vicinamibacteria; order Vicinamibacterales; family 2-12-FULL-66-21; genus DATBJJ01. Next base: position 140,461 of record CAWCQS010000023.1, on the reverse strand, counting down.
ACGATTCACCGACGAAAAGAACGACCACGACGACAACTTGTGCCTACCAGAAACGTCGTAGACGTTGACGTCAATTGAAGTTCCGCTCGGCGTCGCATAATCGCTCGCCCTTTGGCGACTTATCGTTAGTAGCCGTCAGGGATTGCGCTCGTGAAGACGCGATTAGCTGCAAGGACTCGCAGCTAACCAACGGGCGGATCGTGTAGCGCAGCCCGGTGCTACCATCCCGCCAGTGTTGGAGTTGCCAAAGGCGACATGGCTGTAGAGCAGCCGCCGTTGGCTGCGGAGACGCTCGCCGGTCTACTCCATTACCTGTTAGCTGGCTGATTCAGGTCGATTACCGGTTCACGCACTGGAGGTCCCATGGCTGATGTCAATGATGCGCTTGCGGCCAATCGCGCCGCCGTCATCGACCTTGTCGCGGCTGCGGAGAGATCAGCGGCGACTTGGACTACGCCGCGCGCGCCGGGGAAATGGTCGCCGAGCCAGGTCGTGGAGCATGTGGCGGGTGGCTTGGAAGAAGCGGCCAACGTCGTTTCTGGGGCTCCGTTGATCCCGATGCCCCCCGCTTTCCTGCGCCCGCTGGCCAGACTGTACTTCAACCGGATCTTGAAGAAGGGCGTATTTCCGAACGGGTGGAAGGCCCACAAGGCGTTAAACCCTGCTACCGGACCGGCCACGCCGGCTCAGGCGCGCGTCCGCCTGGAAGGGGCGCTCGCCAGGTTCGACCAGGAATGTCGTAGGCGGGCCGCCAGCGGCCAACACCTCGTGAGCAGCGGTTTCGGTACGGTGTCGCTCGAAGACCTCGTGAGGTTTAGCGCGATGCACATTCGCCACCATTGCAGACAGATGCCGGGCGCAACCTAAAGACTGCCAGGCAAAGCCGCCCTCACGCACTGGGCTTCGAGCAGCTCGCCGGCATCGCCGCCGCGCCGCCGAAATACCTCAGGACGTTGCCCGCGGCGATCGCACGCATCGCTGTAGCAAACCAGCACGTACCTCAACGCGACTCTCCGCGGCCTGCACGAGTCCATGCAGCATCTCGATCAATCCCGCTCCGCTTGCAAACGGCTTGCAAAGAAGCCCGCCCGCGGCTTCCGGCCAATTCGCAAGCAGACTCCCGCCAGAAGCGAGAAGTCTTCCTGCACTGATTGTTGTAGTTGGCGGGGTCGATGGGACTCGAACCCTTTAACCGGGTTTTTCTAAGTTGGTGATGGCGCGCGGCTTCTGGTACTAAGTTCCGCGTTCCAACTATTTACAAGCTTCTCTTAGTCCACGGGAGTCCGCGGCGGTCTTCCACAGCCTACCGCAGTGGTGGAGACATTTTGGAGACGGCTCCGGCCGAGGGAGGCCGCACCGCTTGCACACAACCGGAGTCCGACATCTGTCGCCGGTAGACGCGTTCGGGCGCGACAATTTCTGCTCCGCCGCCCGGTGTGCATTTCCTCCGGACTCTCGATTGTCAGCGGCGTGGAATTGTAGGGTCACTCGGATTTGAAGCTAGGATAGAGGTTTTTCAGATTAAGCAGGAAAGGCTATGTAACGGCACATTTCTAAGAACTGCCCTCCCCGGGCCAATCCTCCGACCCGTTGTCGCCGCCTTTTTTAGCTCCATCGCGCAATCAGCGTCACGTGAGAGACGGGTAGGCGCGCACGGTGTTACGCATGGGAGCGGATCGAGGCGGCCGCCCGTGCGGAGCCGCCCCGATTTTCCGGTCGGACCTCCTATTTCAGGATCAGCTCGCGAGCGTACCTCGTGCCGACAACCTCGCGATACTTGCTGCGGTCCTGATAGCCCTTCATCTGCGCCTCGTCGGTGCCGTCCGACTGCTGCAAGAGGGCATCAGCCTTCTCCTCGTTGGCTTCCACTGCGGCGAGGCTGGCGTATTCCCGGAGGATCAGCAGGTTCCACGTCCCGCTGTCGTCCAGCGTCCGGAGAATCTTGTACGATTTCTGGAAGCCGGCCTTCACCTGTGCGTCCTCCGACTTCTTGAACGAGGTGTCGAGGTACTGCAGGTACATCTGGTCCATGCCCGACTCCATCTTGATCATCGTGACGGTCCAGACCGTGCCCGGACTGAAGTACTTGTGCACTTGGCCCATCACTGGCACGGCGCCGACGGCGGCAAGTCCGCCGATCAACAGGTACATTCCTGAGGATTCTCATCAGCTGTTCTCGCCTTCTGTGTGGAGACTTCTGGTACACCGGCCGGGGGCGGAGTCTCGCACGTCCCGCGGTCTTCCGCGAAAAGAGAACCTGTTGCATCTGGATGTCTTGAGCTCCGCCAGCGGCGGGCACGGGCAGGCAGAGGTGCGGGATGATACCACGTATCCGGGGCGAGACCCGGTCGGACCGCAGGAACAGTCCCGTCGCACGAAATCCGCGAATGGCGGTGTGTAATCACTTTACCTTCGACTCAACCATCCGAACTTCGCGCAGCTGTACCCATCGGACCCAACTACCTCGTGATGGAGTTCGTCGATGGGACGCCGATCGCGCCCGCCGACGACATGCGCCGGCTTCTCGATCCCGCCATGCAGGTCGCCGAGGGTCTCGCCGCGGCCCAGGCCGCCGGCCTACTGCATCGCGACCTGAAGCCGGACAACATCCTCGTGAGCGGTCCGGCGAGCGCTCCCCCGCACCGGGTCAACATTCTCGATTTCCGCCTCGCCAAGTCCGCTACGGCATCCGAGGTCGACGTCACTCGCATGACGCGCCACACCGAATCCGGGCACGATCGCAGGTTGGGCGCTGTGTCCGAATCCAGTCGCCCGGCCACCTTTCACTTCCGGGGTTCCATCGGGGTTCCAGCACCCCGACTATGGGGGACGATCACGATAGTCCCCGCCGAGGAAATGGTGCCACTTCCCGTGGCTGTGACTGTGACAGTGTAGCGACGGCCCTCCCTGTCGCCGCCACGGCGCGACGCCTCGAGTGGCACGGTGAACGAGTAGGCACCGAGCGGACTCACGTTGATGGGGCCAGCGGGTTGCACAATGCCGTATTCATCGGTCACCGAGAACACGGCGGCGACGGGGCATTCAGCACCGGCGCTGGTGATGATTCCTGAGACTTGGACCGGGATCATCCCGCCGTTGGGAGGCCACAGCAAGAAGGCGTTGCCGAGATGGTCACGACCGCAGGTTCCGAGCACGAAGTGGCGTTCAGCAGCACACCCAGGACGCCGTTTGCGAGTGGGCCACCACTGATTGAGGCGTACTGCGGGCTCACGATGTCCGGCCACCCGTCGCCGTTCATATCGCCCGAATCTGCGGAACCCATCGTCTGGCTGCCACCCGATTCGTAGACAAGCCCGGGCTGGAATGTGCCATCCCCGTTTCCCAACAGGATCCCTAGCGCACCCGTAATGCCGTTCGAATGGAACCCGACCGAGACGATCGCATCGGGTCTGCTATCAGCGTTTAAGTCTGCGAGGGCGATGCCGCGGCCATATGCGCCGACTAGTGGATAGGTCACCGCACGCTGGAACGTGGCGTCTCCGTTTCCGATGAGCACAGCGAGTGCTGGTCCAGACTGGTTTGCCGCGACGAGATCCGCGCGTCCGTCGCTATTCACGTCTCCCAACGTTACCGCCGACTCGTATTGGTCGGTCGAGTCATACGCGACGGCCGGCTGAAACGTGCCATCGCCGTTGCCCACCAGCACGTTGATGAGATTAGTGCAGGTGTACGGGTAATGCACGCATGTGCTTCCGATCACGAGGTCGGCAATGCCATCGGTATTCGCGTCGCCGACAGCCATCGAATGGCCGTATTCGGCGCCAGCGTCGTGCATTACGGCGGTCTGGAACGTGCCGTCGCCGTTGCCCGCCAACACGCCCACGCCGCCAATTTTGTTTAGGACGACAACGTCCATGTTTCCGTCACGATTCAGATCAACGATCCCAACCGAGTTGGCGCCGTAACCGCCAGAACTGTAGACGACAGTTGGTTTGTAGGTGTCGGCATCCGCAGCAAGCAGGACGCCAACGGTGCCGTTCAAACAGTTCGTCTGGCTGCTACAGTTGTTTGCAGCCACTATGTCGAGCCTGCCATCACTATTCACGTCTCCTACGGCGACAGCCCTCGTCTGCGCTCCTCCAGAAGCGTATGTGAGAGGCTGCTGAAACGTCCCGTCCCCTGCCGAGCAGGACACCTACGTTGCCCTCGCTGCAGACCGGATAGGCGCATGCGAATGAATTCGCCGAAACGAGGTCGAGCCTTCCATCGCCGTCGATATCTGCCGCCACCACGGCATTGGTTATGTAACCACCAGCGTCGTACGCGACGGCCGGCTGGAAGAGCGGCGCTTGCGCGCTCTGGGCAATGGCGGATGTCTGGAAATTCGATCCGACGATCGCGGTGAGCGTGACGAGTGCCAGCGGAGAAAGAACTGAGGCGATCCTGGATGCCATTTGCACGTGACCCATGTGACACCTCGGGTGTGGCGGTCAAGGTTTTGATCGTCGGCATGGTAGGCCGGCGTTAAACAGACAAAGAAGGCCCATGCGTAATGCCTCTCTGCGAATCGCGTCATCCTCCGATCGACCGCTTGAGGTCGGCGAGATCGTCACTGAGGACCCTTCTCGACCTTGCCGGCGAGCGCCCAGCCAAGCGGCGCGAGCAGACCTGGTGGAAGGCCTCCCGAGTCGACGTCGAACTCCACCGTGACCTTGGTCCCGCCGTCAGTCGGCTCGAACCGAAACGTCGTGTCGATTCGCACGCGTGCTTTGTAGTGCGTGATGGTGTACACGCGATTCCGTTCGAACGACGTGATTTCCATCTCGGCGGTGTCGAGGCGACCCATGACCTCTCGCGTTTCGAGCCACCGCGTCCCGATGTGGACCGGGCCAGGGGTCATCATCTCGAGCTTCTTGATCCCCGACACGTGGGCCGGCCCGTGCTCGATATCGGTAAAGGTCTGAAAGACGCGGTCGAGCGGCGCGGCAATCTCGTTGGAAACGGTCACGGTCGCCATCGCTTCGTTCCTTTCATGCTCAGGGCCAGCGTGGGCGTGCCCCACGTGGCGGCGCGCTCTCGGTCGGCGATTCCCAGCAGGCGCAACGGCCGCACGCATCTTCGCTCACGACCCGCGGGTGGTCTCGGCAACGGAGGCAGATCGCGTATGTCCACTGGTCCATCCGCGTTTCCGTGCCGGGAGAGATCCATGAACCGCAGCGGGGATGCGCTGATGGCGAGTTCAGCCATGCGAATCACCTCGGATTCCCGGGCGGCCGACGCTGCCGCCACCACGTCCTGTATTCCATCGACTCGAGCAAGAGAGAGTCCACCTGACGGTGGCAAGGTCCGCGTCCTTCTTGGGTGATTTCACCAAGTCGAGGGTGCAGGCGGGCTCGGAAATAGGAAGTATTTCAAACGCTTGCGGAAAATTCCCCGGTCGTCGAAGCCGAGTGAGTTCGTCGCGCCGAGCGGCTGGATTGACGCGCTCTATCCACCTGTACTCCGATCAGTTCCGACGCGCTGGGACAGTATCGCTACGACGGTGCCGTCACCCGTGTCGTTCTGGTACCGCGAAAGTCCCGTTCCGCTCGTGCCCTTCAACAGCTTTGGGCTCATCACGGCTGCCAATCCACCGATGACCCGGCCAGGCATGACGCTCGTCCGCACGGGTCCGACAGGCCATCTCTCGTCGTTCGAAGCCGTGTGCGGCCCACATAATCCCGCTCGCGCCACAGGGCGGGCGCATGAGACGCGGTGACTGGGCGACGGGGGAGGGCGTCAGTTCGAACGGGAACGGGCGGCGTTGTGCACGAGCGCAGGGACATCGTGCATGTCGATTGGCTTGTTGACCACGCCAACCGCGCCCAGCGCAATGGCGTCTTTGGCGATCTCCGAAGTCACGTAGGCGCTCATCAGAATGACGCGGCTGGATGGCGAAAGTCGGCGTACGGTAGAGAGGAGGTTCAAGTTCTGCACATCCGGCAGATTGTAATCGAGCAAGACGACGTCGAAAGGCGCCCTCGTCTCAGCAAGTGCGCGTAAAGCCGCTGCCCCGCTTGCCGCTTCGGTCACCATGGTTCCGCTGTCGCCCAGCGTCGCGGCTAGCGACCAGCAAATCAGCGGTTCATCATCGACGACCAAGACCCGAAGCGGCAACGATTGCGTACTCATATTCCACGGAGCCTGGCGGCCTGTTCGGCGCCGTTGCACGTAACCGGTTTCGATTAGCAACGGATGCTCACGGACCGCACTCCACCCGTGCAAAGCGGAGGCCATGTTTATCGCCGTTCTCCATAGACATTGGGGCACGTATGTGGGCGCAACGGACCGAGAGGCGTGTCGCGCTGGGAAAACTCCAGGAAGTTAGCGAACTTTTCGCGGGCGAATTGTCTTGTATCAGCTTTGGGGCTGAGGACCGCTGAAGAACGGGCGGCAGGTGGTATCAATACCGTCGGACGTCAGCGACGCGCCTCGACGCTGTTCAAGGTTGAACCGCCACTCCAGCCAAAGACGCGAGCGCAAGAGGCGATATCATCTGAGTGGCGCTGTTTTGGCGGGAAGTTCGACGATCACGATTGTTCCGCCACCAGGTGGGCAGTCGATCTCGATTCGCCCGGCGTGCGCCTCGATGAGCCGCTTCGTCGTGGGAAGACCTAACCCCGTCCCCTTCGATTTCGTCGTGAAGAACGGCGTGAAGATTTTCTCGCGGATGTCCGTCGGAATGCCAGGACCGGCGTCGTGGAACGCAACGCAACACCAGCCTTCCGTTTCCTGAACGGACACGCGAATCACCCCTTTCCCCTCCATCGCGTGCGCAGCATTAATGAGAAGGTTCACAAACGCGATCTTCAGCAGTTCAGGATCCGCGACGATTGGTGGCGCTACGCCCGCAACTTCGACACGAACATTGGCGACGCTCGGATCGACAGCCAGCAGGCCTGCAGTCGATGACACGAGTGCCGCGACATCCACTGCCGCCCACTTCGGTTGCGGCGGCCGAGCGAACAGCAGCAAGTCCCTCATGAGATCGTTGAGGCCGTCGATACGTTTCACGATCTCAACTGTAACAGCCGCATCCCGACTATCGGGCAGACGGGACCCGATCACCTGGACTGCGCCCCGGATTCCTGCCAGGGGATTCTTGATCTCGTGAGCAATGACGGCCGCCATTTCGCCCAGGTGCACCATCGCGGCCTGCTCACGCAGCTGCTCCTCCATCCGCACGCGCGCGCTAAGGTCGTGCAAAATGCCGGTGAACTTCCGCTCGCCGTTGATGCTCATCTCGCCCACCGAGAGGTGGAACTGGAAACGTCACTCCATCGGCGCGTCGTGCCCTAACTTCGCGTCCAGCGCCGATGATCTTGGCGATGCCGGCTTGCAGATAGTTCGCCAAGTAGCCGTCGTGCTTCTCGTGATACGGCGATGGCATCAGCATGTTGACGTTTCGACCGATGACGTCGGCTTCCGCGTACCCGAACAGCCGCTCGGCGGCGGCATTGAACGCTTCGATTCGACCGGCAGCATCGATGACGACAATGCCATCAACGGCCGACTCGATAACCGCCTGCCAACGCATCTCGCTCGTACGATGCGCCAGCTCGTCGCGCCGTTGCACGCTGAGATCGCGGGCAAGCGTGGCGCCGCCGATAATGTGTCCGCCGGCATCGATGACCGGGGACACCATCAGGGAGACCTCGACGAAGCGCCCGTTCTTCGTCCGCCTGAGCGTCTCGAGATGATCGACGCGCTTCCCGATTCGCATTTGTTCGAGGATGAACGCGAGCTCGCGTGTTCGGTCTTCGGGGACCAGTAATGCAATCGAGCGCCCCTTCATCTCGTCGGCGGTATAGCCGTACAGGCGCTCGGCGCCGCGATTCCACGTCAGGACCGTGCCATCGAGATCCTTACCGATGATGGCATCGTCTGACGAGTCCACAATTGCTGCCAGAAAGCGACTGGCGTCGTAGTCGGAAGTTGAACTGCCGCGGTAGTCCATACGCACTGACTCGCTTGACGTCGACTCAAAATCCTACCATCCGCCGGTAAACAGGCTGGTGTCGAGGAAAGCGAGAGGTTGTGCAAAATGATCGAAGGGTGGTGCTTGCATGGAGATGGCGTATCAAGCGCGGTGGGAGGCCGAGATCGCGGAGATGCGGCGGGTGCTCGGCGGCTTTGCGATGAAGGAGGAGTGTAAGTGGGGTAAGCCCACCTACACTGTCGATGGGAAGAACATCGTCATCATGCAAGGTTTCAAAGAGTACTTCGCCCTGGGCTTCTTTCAAGGCGCCCTCCTGAAGGACTCCAAGAAGGTGCTGGTGCAGCTCGGCCAGGAAGCAAACGTTCCGCGTCATCTACGGTCGGGCCGCGTGCTGTGTCGGAACAGTGCGTCGCTTTCTGCGGATGTCGTGAAGCACTACGTCGAACGGGCGGCGCGGCGTGCGCGGCTCACCGACAGCGGGGTGCATCGTTTGCGCCACACGTTCTGCTCGCATCTGGCGATGCGAGGGGCGCCGGCGCGAGCGATCTAGGAGCTGGCCGGCCACCAGGATCTGATCACGACGCAGCGTTACATGCACCTCAGTCCGGCGGCGCTAGAGGGAGCAATCCGGCTGCTGGACTCGGCCGGCGTCCACAGAACCGGCGTCCACAGAAAACGTGGAGACATTTGGAGACGGCGGATCGGGATTCCGCTATCTCCAATGACTAGTGTCACTTAATTGGCGGGGTCGACGGGACTCGAACCCGCGGCCTCCGGCGTGACAGGCCGGCGTTCTAACCAACTGAACTACGACCCCAATTCGAACGTGCGCTGGAATTCAAACTTTCCGTATGGTGGGCGGTACAGGACTTGAACCTGTGACAGCCGGTGTGTAAGACCGGTGCTCTACCACTGAGCTAACCGCCCCGCCTTCGCGCTCGGCTTGCTCTTGCCTGCCTCGCGCTTCGGCGGGCAAGCCCATGGCCCTAGGCGCTCTGTCACTCGCGCCCGACGCTCACCAAACTCCGAATTATAGAACCTTCCACGCGAGCAGCGCAAGCACCGCCAGCAGTCCCGCGACGGCGCGATATTCGCGGTTGCGAATGGCGCGATCGACGCTGAAGCGTCGAATCGCTTCCTTCGCGCGGCCGTCTCGATACTCCGGATAGGCGCTCCCGAACTTTTCGGTGAGGTGCGCTTCCTCACTTCTAATCGCCGCGCCGTAGGTCAGCACCAGGTACGCGACCACGAGTACGGTCGCCGCAACGCTGGCCGATGCAATCGCGAACCCCAGAGCGATGATCGACGATCCCAGGTACAGCGGATGGCGCGTCAGTCGGTACGGGCCCGACGCCGTCACCTCGCGGCCCTTCTCGAGGTGGCCGGCAGCCCAGGTACGCAGCGCTTCACCGAGCACCGCGACTGCCGCCCCGAGGGCGAGGCTGCGCGGCGTCGGGCGCGCCAGCCAGATCGCGGCAATCGCTGATAGAAACCCCAGCCGCACGCGATAGCGCGCCAGCAACTGCGCGAAATCAGACATCGTGCTCCGCTCGTTCCGAAAGCGACGCGCTGCGCCCGAGGCGCTGCTGAATGGCCGCCGTCACCTCGGCAACGCTCACCGTGTCGAGACACCACTCCGCCTGGTGGCACTTGCGTTCGTAGGGACAGTCGCACCGATCGAATCTCGAAACAGTGACATCGTCCGGCGACCACGGACCGTTCCTCGCGGGATTTGTCGGACCGAAGATCGCGACCGCCGGTGTACCGACTGCCGCAGCGATGTGCAGCGGCCCCGTGTCCCCTGACACCACAAGCGCTGCCGATCGCGCGAGCGCCACGAGGTCGGCAATGCGATGTAGGCGGCGCCTGGCGAGCGGCGCCATGCGACTCGTCCATCACGGAACGAGCGAGCGTCTCTTCGCCGGGTCCCCAGAGCACGACCGACGGCAAGCCGCGCACGTCTCGGAGGAAGGCCGCAACCTCGCCAAATCGCGACGGCGGCCACTGCTTGTTGGGCCAGGCGGCGCCGGGGTTGATGAGCGCATAGCGCTCGCAGCCGAGCTCGCTCCGGACCATATCGACCGCACGGGAGTTCACGTCGGCGAGCGGGAACTCCACCCGTGATGTTTCGATCCCTATTACACGGAGCAGCTGCAGGTTCTTGTCAATGACGTGCTCGACGTTCTCATCTGCCACGCCGGTCTCTGAGTAGAAAGGACGGGCACCCTTCTCGCGCAGGTGCCAGATCGAGAAACCGGCGACGCGCACCGCACCTGATGCTCGAGCGAGAACCGCCGACTTCATCAGGCCCTGCAGATCGAGCGCGACGTCGTAACGAACCTGGCGCAGCCGGCGGACGACGCCGGCCCACGCCGGTATCGTGCGACCGTCGAGCGGCACGACACGATCGAGAGTGGTCACGAGATCGACAATCGGGCGATGCTTGGCTTCGACCAACCAGTCGATACGGGCCTCGGGCATGGCCGCTCGTATCGCCGCCGCCGCCGGGATGGCATGCACGACATCGCCGAGCGCGCCAAGGCGCACAATCAGGATGTTCATCGCTGACGATCGAGTGTCATCACCCGCCCGAGGCCACAATCCGCGCCAGCAGGTCTCGCGTCGAATGATCCTTGGGATCGCCGACGATCGCGATGCGTCCACCGTAGGCGCGCACGGTTTCGCGCTCGGGCACGGTATCGACGGTGTAGTCGGTGCCCTTGCAGTGGACGTCCGGTTGCAGCAGCGTCAGGAGCGGAGTGACCGTCGCCTCCGGGAAGATCACGACATAATCGACGCCGCGGAGCGCCGCCACGATCTCTGCGCGGTCGGCTGCGGTCAGGATCGGACGACCCGGCCCTTTCCGCGACGCTTCGCCGTCGTCGTTCACAGCGACGATCAGGCGGTCGGCTTCGGCCGCCGCCGCTTGCAGATATCGGGTGTGGCCGACGTGGAGCAGATCGAAGCAGCCGTTGGCAAAGGCGATAGTTCGGCCGGCCCGGCGATCTTCTTTGACGAGGTCGACCAGTTGGTCGAGCGTGACGATCATGTTCGTGGGTGTCGCACCGAGGCTAATCGTCGGACAGTATGGCCTGTCGCAACTCGTCCGCGCTGACCGTCGCGGTGCCTCGTTTCATGACGACAAGCCCGCCAGCGTAATTGGCGAGGCGTGCCGCTTCATAGAAGCTCGCCCCGACGGCCAACGCCAGCGTCATCGTCGCGATGACGGTGTCGCCAGCGCCCGTTACGTCAGCAATTTGATCCGATCCGAAGATCGGAATGTGGATCGTCGGGCGATCGCGCTCGAAGAGCGCCATACCGCGACTACCGCGAGTGACGAGCACCGCCTGGCTGCGCGTGCGCGCGAGCAGCTCCCGGCCGGCGCGCTCGAGAATCCTGAGGTTGTCGCCGATGCGGATTCCGAGCAGATGTTCGACCTCTGACTCGTTCGGCGTGCAGGCGGTCATGCCGCGAAATCGCAACAGCGCATATCGCGAATCGACGAGGAGTGGCGCTCGAGTGCCAGAGCGCCGCTTCAAATGGCCGCGTGCGCGAGCGACCGCAGCCGGTGTCACCAGGCCAGTTCCGTAGTCGGACACGATGAGCGCATCAGCCCCTGAGCACGCGCGCGCGAGCCGAGACTCGATCGTGCGTCGGTCGGCGTCGGAGTAGGTGGGGCGCGTGGCGCGATCGACACGAACGACCTGTTGCTTGGCGGAGTGTACGCCCCCCGCGAGGATGCGTGTCTTGGTCGGCGTACGGTAGCCCGCCGGGCGAACCACTCCGCCCACGTTGACGTGCCGGCGCATGACGTCGAGAAGCCGCCGGCCCGTGTCGTCGCGTCCGGCAACGCCAACGGCTGCCGGCCGGGCGTCGAGCGCTGCGACATTGCTGGCGGCGTTGCCAGCGCCGCCGGGAACGATGTCCGTCGAGTCGTAGTCCAGAATCAGGACCGGCGCCTCACGTGACACCCGCGACAGCTCGCCGTAAATGAACTCGTCGACGATCAGGTCGCCGAAGACAACGACCCGAGTCTTGGCGAAAGCATCGACGAGCGTCAGCAGGCGGCCCGCATCGACGGCGTCGGACGTGGAACGAAGGCGGGGCGTGGTCACGATTGTCTGAGGATCCAGGAGACGGCGCCCATCAGATTGTCCGCAACGGCGGCGGCGCCGTGGTTTGTCGCCGCCACGCGTTCGCCGTAACCGGTGCGAACGAGCACGCCAGGGGCGCCGACGGCAGTGCCGGCCGCAATGTCGTGCGCTCGATCACCAACGACGAAGGAATGCTGCAGGTCGAGCGCAAGCTCTGCCGCAGCGCGGCGCAACAGGCCGGGTTGCGGCTTGCGGCAGTCGCACGCACGACGGTACGTCTCGATGACGCCCTCGGGATGATGCGGGCAGAAATAGAACGCATCGACCGTCGCACGACCGGCCGCCAGCGTCGCCGAGAGCTGCCGATGGGTCGAGTCGACGAATGCCTCGTCGAAAAAGCCACGCGCGATGCCCGCCTGGTTGGTCGTCACGATCACCGCAAACCCGGCGCGATTGAGCAACCGGACCGCATCGATGCTGTAGGGAAAGAGCTGCACGCGGTCGAGACGATCGAGATATCCCACTTCTTCGATCAGCGTCCCATCGCGATCCAGAAAGACACCACGCGTCACGCTCGCACCTCACCCGGCGTGAGCTGGCCCACTCCGGTGACATCACCCAGCCGCCGCACGACAGCGGAGACCACAACCTCCACGGTCACGCCTTTCATGCACCGGTGATCGATCGGGCAGTCGCGAAGCATGCAGGGCCGGCAAAAGACAGGATGCAACAACACGTCTGGGTTGACGACGATACCCTGACGATCGGTTCCCCCGACGGGCGCGGTCACTCGTTCATCAGTCGGGCCGAAGATCGCGACGACCGGCACGCCGAGCGCCGCCGCCAGGTGCATGGCGCCGGAGTCGTTCGACACAAACGCGGCGCATCGACTGATCGCCCCGGCGAGCACGCGCAGATCGGTTCGCGCGATGAGATTGACGACAGCCACGCCGGCCGGCAGCGACGATTCTATCTCACGCCCCGAGTCGCGATCGTCAGCAGCACCGAACAGCACACAACGGGCGCCGTGCTCGCGCGAGAGACGCGCAATCGTCTCTGCAACCATTCGCGGTGGCCAGCGCTTGGCATGGCCGTACGCAGCGCCAGGCGCGAAACCGACACACGTCGCGGCGCGATCGACGCCGTGCGCCGCCAGCAGTGCTTCGGTGCGCGCCAGGGTCCCCGGCTCCACAGCAACGTGCGGCGAAGCGGTGCCGCGAGTGAAGCCAAGCCCCTCGACCAACGCGAGGTAGTACTCGGATTGATGGATCCGGCCGCGAGGCCGTCGCACGCTGCGCGTGAGCAACGGCCGACGTCCGGCGGCAGCGTAACCCCATCGCTCGGGAATCGACGCGCGGTACGCCGACCACGCGGATCGAAACGAGTTCGGGAGGAGAAGCGCGGCGTCGAATGCGGCGGCTCGCAGCGCGGGAATCTCTGCGGCGTGGTCCTGCAACACGATAACGCTGTCCTGAGCGGCCGACGTCCGCTCGGCGAAGAGCGGCGCAATCGCCGGCACGGCAGCAATTGCAATATGCGTCTTGGGGCACGCGGTACGCACCACGCCCATCGCCGGCAGCGCCATCACCGCATCGCCCAGCCAATTGGGGGCTCGGATCACGAGCCGCGACACGTCAGCGACGCCGACCCCTTCACTCCGTGTCATCCGTGTAATCCGTGGTTGGGTTCTTCACTCGATGCCGCGGGGAACATTCCGCCGACGCTATCGTCTCGCGCCTCGTCGCGCCACCGGCGGTGCATCCATAACCAGAGCTCGGGGTAACGCCGCACGTACATTTCGAGCACGTCGGTGCATCGCTGGGTGAACTCGCGGATCGCGTCTGGGTCGTCTGCGGCTGGGGGATCGACGGCGTGCTCGTACACCATCCGGAATCGTCCACCGGGGAGCGGCAGCGCGAACACGGGCACGACGGGCGCGCCGGTGCGCAGCGCCAGCGCCGCCAGCGCCGACGTCGTCGCTGCCGGCCGGTTGAAGAAATCGACGTAGACCGCGTCGGCGGTTTGAATGTGCTGATCGATGAGCACCGCGACGGCTTCGTTCGAATCGAGCGCGCGCAGCACGCGGCGGATCGCGCCGCGGCGATAGATCACCGAGTTGCCGGTCTTCATCCTCGTCGATTCGAGGAGTTGATGCAGCAGCGGGTTGTCGAGCGGTCGGGCCAGCACCGACACCGGCCACAACGCCACCGCATGCACGAGCGCGTTGATCTCCCAAAACCCGAAGTGACCGGTGAAGAGCAGCGCACCCTTGCCGAGGGCGTGTGCCGCTCGCACGCGCTCCTCGCCGTCGAACGTCACGCGGGCGAGCATCTGCTCGGGCGACATGGTGCTGAACTTGAGGAACACGGTGAGCAGGCGGCCGAAGTGCGCGAACATCCCGCGCGAAATGGCTCGACACTCGGCGCGGCTGCGGAGTGGAAATGCGGCTTGCAAGTTGCGCATCGCCAGCCGCCGATGTGCCGCGTCAATCGTGTAAAACGCGCGCCCGATAATCGAGCCGAGGCCAAGCACCGCCCACATCGGCAACAGGCGCACCCCGGCCACGACGCTGACGACGGCCAGGTACTCGACGCGATGCCGGAACGAAGGAGGTTTGTCAGTCAACGCGGTGTGGCCACTGGTCACGGGCACCGGCAAGCGCGCCCGCCAGCCACTGGCGAAACTCCGGCAGCGGGTCCGGCTCCATTGTAAGGGCGACCCACCCGATGGGCAGCGGAAACGGCCGGAACGGCAGCAGCCGCACGTAGTCCTTTTCGGTCGTGAGCACACACGTCGCGCCCGTCGCTCGCGCCTGGCCCGCGATCCGCTCCACGTCGCGGCGCGAGTACGCAGTGATGATCGCGAAACGTCAGCGTGCCAGCAATCTGATGGCCGCCGGCGCGCAGGCCGTCGAAAAAGGCTTGAGGCCTGGCGATGCCGGCGATAGCAAACCCTCGGACGCCCTCCCCCTTCGCCGCCGCTGGCGGCAAATCCCTGACCTCGCCCATCGTACGGCGTGTACAAAGATCTCAAACGGCGCGTTGCGCGGCTGCGGTCCCAGCGACAGCACGCGCTCGTCAGCAGCCAGCACGGCGTCGGCCGCGAGCAACGTGTCGGGCGGCTCGCGCAGGCGGCCCCCAGGCAGCGTCCGGACATCGGGCTCGAGATCCTCGCCGGCGACTATCACCAGATCGATGTCGCGATCCAGTTGCAGATGCTGGAAGCCGTCGTCGAGCACGTGCACCGTCGACGCGAGGTGGTGTTCGGCGAGGCGGCCGGCGAGATAGCGATCGCTCGACGACAGCACCGAGACGCCAGGTAGTTGCCGCGCGAGCATGAGTGGCTCGTCACCGGCGCGGTCGAGGTCAGCGCGGATGCCATCAGGATCGCGGACGACGACCACGCCGTCGTCCGGTTGGCGACGAGCGTAGCCTCGACTCAGGATCGCTGGGCGCTCGCCCATCGCCAACAGCTCGCGTGCCACACAGGCCACCGTCGGCGTCTTCCCGCGACCGCCGACCGCCAGGTTGCCGACGCTGATTACCGGTCGCCTGAGGCGCCGGCGCAAATCGGGACGCGCGGCGTAACGCTCGCGTCGCCGGCGCGCGATGGCGGCATAGAGGGTGCTCAGCACGAAATCAGCTTTCAGCTCCCAGCTGACAGCTATCAGCTGAGGTCAAGGAGAATCGAGCTGAAGCGGCATGCTGTAATCCGAGCCCCGGATCCCGAGGCCCGAGTCCCGGATCCCGACCCACAGCGCTCAATGCACTACCCGGAACGGCCTGACGTTCCCCTGTGGCTCCGACGGCAGGAGCTCGGCAAGCACCACCAGGCTCTTGGTGCGCGCGCCGCGGTTCGCTTCGACCAGCGCCCGCGCGGCGGCGCCAAGGCCCGCCCGGCGGACAGGATCACCCAACAGCTCGAGCAGCGTGGTCTCGAGCTCGCGGCCGTTTCGAACCTGAACCGCGGCGGCGTTGTCGAGAAACGTCCTGGCGATCTCGGCGAAATTGTCCATGTGCGGACCAAACACGATTGGCTTCCCGAACACCGCCGGCTCCAGGATATTGTGGCCACCAGCATCGACGAGGCTGCCGCCGACGAACACGACGGTCGCGACCTGAAACACTTGTGCGAGCTCGCCGATCGTATCCAGGATGACGACGTCGTTGCGCGGCTCGGCATCCACACGCAGTTCCGTCCGTCGCGCGACGTTCCAGCCGGCGCGGCGCACGAGCCGCTCGACATCGTCGAACCGCTCGGGCTTGCGCGGCGCAATGATGAGGAGCGCATTCGTCATCGTTGCGCGGATGCGCTGGAAGGCTTCGAGCACGTGCTCTTCTTCGCCCCTCAGCGTGCTCGCCGCAATTACGACGGGCCGCGAGCCGCTGATGCGGAAATAACGCAGGACGCGCGTCCGCCCGCGCTGGTGGACGTCGTGCACGGTCGGCGCCGGCGCGAACGACGTCCTCGATGTGAGATCGGTGGGGATTTCGAGCGAGTCGAACTTGAGTGATCCGGTCACGGTCACTCGCTCGCGCGCAGCGCCCATCTCAATCACACGGCGCGCCGACTCGTCGCTCTGCATGCAGAAGCGATCGACATCGGCCAGGACGCGGCGGAAGAAGAAGCGCGCGAGCTTGTAGCGCGGAAACGAGCGATTGGAAATGCGGCCGTTGACGAGCGCCGTGCTGACGCCGTCACGTTTGCAGGCACGAAGGAGGTTCGGCCAGATCTCGGTCTCCATCATCACGAACAGCCGCGGCCGCACGAGGCGCAGCGTCCGATTGACGATGAAGCCGAGGTCGAAGGGGAAATAGAACACCTCGTCGACGAACGGCAGCCGGGTCTTCGCCACCTGCTGGCCGGCCATCGTCGTCGTCGAGACGAAGAGCTTCAACCTGGGGTAACGCTCGCGAAGTTGCGGGAGAAGCGCGCGCGCCGTCAGGACCTCGCCGACCGACACGGCGTGGATCCAGATCGACTCATCGCCATCGAGGTTGAACGAAACCGGCAGATACCCCATCCGCTGAGGCAGGCTGACAATGTACTTGCGGTAGCGAATCGCCTGGTAAAGCAGATAAGGAGACACGACGACGAAGAACGCCACGATGAGGACGCTGTAGACCGCGTACATGCAAGGAATTCGAGTAAATGTAACATGTTCGTTTGACCAGTGTGCGTTCAGTTCATTAGAATCAACGGTTTACACAACCGACGACTCCGGGCACTGGCTTGCTGAGGGAGAGATTTGAGAAATGGCCGTCAAAGTAGGGATTAATGGGTTCGGCCGCATTGGCCGCAATATCATGCGCGCGGCGATGGATGACGACTCGATCGACATCGTCGCGGTCAACGACCTGACCACCACGGAAACGCTCGCCCACCTTCTGAAGTACGACTCGATCCTGGGTAACTTGAAGGCCGATATTTCTGCCCGTGGCGATCGGATCACGGTCGACGGCGACGAGTTCCAGGTGCTCTCGGTCAAGGACCCGGCGCAATTGCCGTGGAAGTCGCTCGGCGTCGACGTCGTGTTCGAATCGACCGGCATCTTCACCGACCGCGACTCGGCGGCCAAGCACCTGAGCGCCGGCGCCAAGAAGGTCGTGATCACCGCACCGGCGAAGAAGCCGGACCTCACGCTCGTCCTCGGCGTCAACGAGGACAAGTACGACGCCGCCAACCATCAGATCATCTCCAATGCGTCGTGCACGACGAACTGCCTGGCGCCGTTCGCCAAGGTGCTGCACGAGTCGTTCGGCATCAAGAAGGGTTGGATGACGACCATCCACTCCTACACGAACGATCAGCAGTTGCTTGACCTGCCGCACAAGGATTTGCGCCGCGCGCGCGCGGCGGCGTTGTCGATGATCCCGACGACGACGGGCGCCGCGTCCGCTGTCGGCGAGGTGCTGCCGCAGCTCAAGGGCAAGCTCGATGGCATCGCCATGCGGGTGCCGACGGCGAACGTTTCAGTCGTCGACCTCGCGGCGATCCTGGACAAGAAGACGACGAAGGAAGAAGTGAATGCCGCCTTCAAGGCAGCGGCCAACGGACCGCTCAAGGGCATCCTGCAGGTCGAGGAAGCGCCGCTCGTCTCGATCGACTTTCGCGGCAATCCGCATTCGTCGATCGTCGACGCCGCCTACACCAGCGTGATGGACGGCGACTTCGTCAAGGTCCTGTCGTGGTACGACAACGAGTGGGGCTACTCGAGCCGCTGCGTCGACCTGCTGCGCTTCATGGTCAAGAAAGGGCTGTAATCCGTGAGCGCTCGGAGCGTGAAAGACCTCGCCCTCAAGGGCAAGAAGGCCTTCGTCAGGGTCGACTTCAACGTCCCGATCAAGAACGGGCAGATCACCGACGACACGCGCATCCGCGCATCGTTGCCGACGATCCGCTACGTCCTCGAACAGGGCGCCACCGCGATCCTGGCGTCGCACCTCGGACGTCCCAAGGGCAAGCCGAATCCGGAGTACTCGTTGCGCCCGATCGCCTCGCGGCTGGCCGAACTCGTCGGGCGTCCGGTCGAATTCGCCGAGGACTGCATCGGCGAGCCGGCGAAACAGGCGATCGGAAAGGCCGGCAACAATGGCCTCGTCCTGCTCGAGAACCTTCGATTCCACGCCGCAGGAAGAGAAGAACGACCCGGCGTTTGCGAAGGAGCTTGCGTCGCTCGCGGATGTCTACGTCAACGACGCGTTCGGATCGGCGCACCGCGCGCACGCGTCCACTGAGGGCATTGTCCACTTCGTCAAAGAAGCCGCCGCCGGCTTGCTCATGGCGAAGGAAGTCGAGTACCTCGGCCGCGTCCTCGAGCAGCCGGATCGGCCGTTTGTTGCTATCCTTGGCGGCGCCAAGGTTTCGGACAAACTCGAGGTGATCGAGAACCTGATCCCGCGCGTCGATGCGCTGCTCATCGGCGGTGCCATGGCGTACACGTTCTTCAAGGCGCGCGGCATTCCGGTCGGCAAGTCGCTCGTCGAGGCCGA
The DNA here is from genome assembly GCA_963797715.1 of uncultured Acidobacteriota bacterium. Lineage (GTDB taxonomy): Bacteria > Acidobacteriota > Vicinamibacteria > Vicinamibacterales > 2-12-FULL-66-21 > DATBJJ01. The sequence goes on along the minus strand of CAWCQS010000023.1, from coordinate 121,436 downwards.
CCTACTCGACACGGCCAAAGACGTCGAGCAACGCGCGAAAGAGCGTGGGCTGCGGCTCGAACTTCCTACCGATCACGTGGTGGCGCCAAAGCTCGAGGCCGGAGCTCCGGAGGAAACGCTGGCCGTGGGTGACGCGGCGATCGGCGATCGCATGGGACTCGATATCGGTCCGGCCACGGTCAAGACCTACCGCGACGTCGATCGCCGGTGCGAAGACAGTAATCTGGAATGGCCCGATGGGGGTCTTCGAGATTGACGCGTTCGCGAACGGCACGCTCGAAGTCGCGCGCGCCGTGGCGTCGGTCAAAGGTACGACCGTGATCGGCGGCGGCGATTCGATTGCTGCCGTCGCCAAAGCGGGCGTCACCGACAGGATCACGCACATCTCGACCGGCGGCGGCGCGTCGCTCGAATTCCTCGGCGGACGTAAACTGCCGGGAGTTGAAGCGCTGAAGTGAGCGCTCAGCTGTCAGCTCTCGGCTATCAGCTCTCGAGCATAGGGCCGATCGTCGGGAGTGACGAGCTGAGAGCCGATTGCTGAGAGCTGAGAGCTATGCGCCACCCGTTCATCGCCGCCAACTGGAAGATGCACAAGACCGTCCACGAGGCGGTCGTGTTCGTCAAAGAGTTCCGCAGCATGGTCAAGGACATCGACGATGTGGAGATCGTCGTCGCGCCGCCGTTTACGGCGGTGCATGCCGTGGCGGAGGCGGCGCGGAACTCCAATGTCGGCGTGTCGGCTCAGAACCTCCACTGGGAGAAGCAAGGAGCATTTACCGGCGAGATCAGCGCCGAGATGGTGCGCGAAGCTGGAGCCGAATACGTCATCATCGGCCACTCCGAGCGGCGGCGGCTGTTCGGCGACACCGACGAGCTCGTCAATCGGCGGCTCGTGGCTGCGCTCGGCGCCAAGCTCACGCCTATCGTCTGCATCGGCGAGACGCTCGACGAGCGCGAGGCCAATCAGACGCTCGAGGTGCTCGACCGACAGATCAAGATCGGGCTCGACCGCATGACCGGGGAGCAGGTTGGCAGCCTCGTAATTGCGTACGAACCAGTGTGGGCGATTGGCACCGGCCGCAATGCGACGCCCGAGCAGGCCGGCGAAGCGCACGCGCACATCCGCCAGCGTCTGCGCCAGTGGTTTGGTGGCGATGCCGCCGACAATTGCCACGTCATCTACGGCGGATCGGCGAAGGGCGACAACATCAAGGATCTGGTCGCGCTGCCCGACGTCGACGGCGCGCTCGTGGGTGGGGCGAGCCTGGAGATCAAGGGTTTCTTCGATATCGTGGCAAAAAGCCGAGGTCGCGCCGCGTAGTGGCGGAGAGGCCTGCCGGCGCGGTATAATCTAGCGTTATGCTCTACTACATTCTGGCGACTCTGTATGTCCTCTCGTGCCTGTTGCTGCTCCTCGTGGTACTGCTGCAGCAGGGCAAAGGCGGCGACATGGCGAGCGCCTTCGGCGGCGGTGGCAGCCAGACCGCGTTCGGTGCCCGCGCTGGGGCAACCGTGTTGACGCGCGCAACAAGCGTGCTCGGTGTGTTGTTCATGCTCGGCGCGATTGTGATTGGCATCATCGGCCGGCAGGGACCGGGCTCAATCATGAGCGGCGTCGGTGGTCCGGCACCGCAGGCGACCGTGCCCGCGCCGGCGACGGCTCCCGCCTCAACGCCGACCCCGGCACCGGCCGCAACGGCTCCGGCAACGCCGAACACGCAGCCGCCGGCACCGCCAAAGGTTGGCGGAGAGCAGCCGGAGAAGAAGTAAGGCGACGTAGTACGGTCCTGAGAAGGTAGCTTCCGCCTTTAGGCGGACCATCGACCCTCCTGAGCGAAAGTGGCGGAACTGGCAGACGCACCAGCTTGAGGGGCTGGCGCTCGCAAGAGCGTGGGGGTTCGAATCCCCCCTTTCGCACCAATAACTTACGGCGATTTCTGGGAAGATTATTTGCCTGCGTTGTGAAGCCTGTTGTGAAATCATGGCTTCTGACCGACGCCTGTCCGCGCCCCTTCCCTACCCGCTCAGACCCATCTCGAAGTGCTTGAGAGTCGTCACGGCTGAACCTCCGTCTCCTAAGGGTCTCTGCCGAAGGTTGGCGGGTGGTATTCTCTCCGCGAAGCCCCAGCTGAGTCGGATTTGTCAGTCCGGAGACCGAATGTCGATTCCCACTTACGAGCAAATGTTGCGTCCAATCCTCGCGATTGCCGCGACTCAGGACATTACCAGGCGCGACGTTAAGCCCGCCGAGGCCGCCAAATGGCGGGCGAAATTGCCCAAATAGGTCTCGCGAGGATCCCTCTGTCGGGCCCGGGACAGAAGGGGCCAGGCGATAGAACCAAGCGAGACCGGGCGGGCCCAGGGATCGATTTCCATCTAATGGCGATACAAGTAGAGTATCGGGACTGTCTCGACGCGTGAGCCGCTCAGCCCGATTGAACGCAGTGGGTTTCGAGGAGATCGCATGGCTCTGTCCGAATCCGGGGCTTCGGTTCTTGAAGCACAGCGGACGGCAGCACGCATCAGAACGCTGGCACTCGCTGGCGTGGTCGGTCCGGCGCTGTTCACAGTGCTCGTGATTCTGCAGGGACTGCTGATCCCGGCCTACAGCCATGTCAGCCTGCCAATCAGCGCGCTCGAGGCGTGGCCGACCGGGTGGATTCAGAGACTCAACTTCTGGGTGGGCGGTTTCCTGAACATCGCATTCGCTTACGCGTTACACCTGGGCGTTCAGCCGGCGCGGCGCGGTGCCATGGGAGTTCCCCTCCTGGTGCTCGGTGGCGTAGGCCTCGTGTTGGCTGGCCTTTTCCCGTGGGTGATGGTCAATGGCGTGCCCACGGAGACGGCACCTCATGTGGTCGGTGCCATCACGACCTTCGCGGCCACCGGGCTCGGATGGCTGATGTTCTCGCGGCGCATGCACATTGATCGTCAGTGGTGCGACCTCTCGACATACACGATGGCCACCAGTATCGCCATGCTGGTGCTTTTCATCGCTCTCGGCTTCTTTGCCGTCGCTGATGGCACGCCGCTCCATCCGTGGGCCGGGCTCCTTCAGCGGATCCTGTGCGGCGTGTGGTTCACCCTGCTGATCGTGCTGGCGATGCGCTTGCGTCGAGTAGCGCGATAGACACGCACTACCGAGCCATGATTGTGGAGGTGTGCGACATTGGACATCCCCTCAAGGGCGGATCGGCTACTGTGCCCGGGCGATTGGCCACTCGGCGTTCCCAGTCGTGGGACTCCAAATGGAAATCCCGGGATGATAAGAGTCGAAGGAGGTCCCAATGAGGATCAGGTCCATTTCAAGGGTCTTGCTGGCCGCGACTCCGATGGTTGTCGGCGGCATGTTGGCTTCCGGTTCGTCTGGCCTGGCCCAGTCGAACAACGGGCCCTGCTCGAACGCAACGCTCTCTGGCGATTACGCGGGCCGTTTCGCAGGAAGGATCCTCGCCACTGCCGTTGACCCGGAAAGACAAGTTACCGGCGTGACTCTGAGCCACTTCGACGGCAACGGCAGTTTCACCTCTGTGGAACACGTCGTTTTCAGCGGATTCCCCCCTCCACCCGGAGGAGAGTGGACACCGGCCACCGGGACCTACACCGTCAACGAGGATTGCACCGGGTCGTCCGTAACCCACTCTGCAAACTCTCCTCAGGGGCTCCCTCAGCACTTCGTGGTTGTCGACAACGGCAACAAAATCCAGAACGTGGTCGACTTTGGAGCATTCGCTTCCTTCGCCACCAAGGTATCCGGCGCGGCCGATCCAGGCGACAAACCCTGCTCGAACCGAACGCTCTCTGGCGATTACGGATTCACCATCGCAGGTGACTTGATCCTCGGGCCTAACGGGCCGAACATCCCGCTCCGGACTCTGTCCATGCAACATTTCGATGGCAGAGGCAATATGACGGGGGTGGACCACGTCGTCCTGAACGGCGTGCCCCCAACGGCGGAGTGGAGAAAGATCTCCGGGACCTATTCTGTCAACCCGGACTGCACTGGAAGCGGCAAGATCATCTTCGGTCCCGGTGCTTCGTTGGACTTGCACTTCGTGGTGGTCGACAAGGGCAGAGAGATCAACCAGGTCGTTGATGGAAACGCGGTTACCGCCGTCGGCATCAAGTTCAGGTAACGCCACCCACACCTTGGTTGTGGGCCCTCATGCAATGGGCCGCCAATCGGTAGTGTCCCGTCAAGTGGTGTAAATCGCGCACGTCTTCCCCGAGTTCGACCGCCGCGCACTCGTCGCTGTCGGCGTTAGAGGCAACCAGCGTTCGAATATTTCTGGCCCGTGCTCAAGTCTTACGTTTTTTGTGACGGTCTCTGGGGACAGTTTGCCGCATTAGAATGACCGTCATGGATGAGTCGCCACTTGAACAGCCGTACCGGAGCACGGGTGAGGACATCGAGGTCTGCTTGAGTCGGAGGTGCGACGATGAACTCCCCAGAACTGATCACGGTCTCGACATTTCGGTCAACGGCCGATGCTCAGATCGCGAAGGGCATCCTGGATGAAGCCGGGATTGATTCGATGATCCGATCCGACAACGCAGGCGGAATGTATCCAGCGATTGCGGGAGCTGATCTACTCGTCAGGGCTGAGGATGTTGAGAAGGCAACCGATGCGCTTCAACGACGGCACCGCAGGTCAAGCTGACCGACCGGCCTGGGGCCTTCTGAAGGGAAGGATCGGAGGCACCTGATGCACACATATCCGCACAAGATCGAGAACGGCAAAGGCGAGGTACTCACCTTTTTCGGCGTCGTTCCTGATCTAGAAGGCGATCGCATGGAGGTCGAATTCCTTGCTCCGCCTGATGTCGGTACGCCGATGCATCTGCACCATCTTCAGGAAGAGGCCATGACCGTTGTGGCGGGCAGGCTTGGGCTTCAGCTTGCCGGTGAGCAACCGCGCTACGCCGGGCCAGGCGAGACGATCATCTTAAAGCGGGGTGTTGGGCACCGCTGGTGGAACGCTGGTACGACTGAGCTGCACTGCACCGGGTGGGCCACACCGCCGAACAACCTTGAGTACTTCCTCACGGCTCTCTTCGATTCGATGAAGCGGAGTGGACGAAAACGCCCGGGCTTCTTCGACGCGGCGTTCTTGCTGACGCGTTATCGGTCGGAAATACGCATGCTCGACATTCCGGCGGTCGTGCAAAAGGTGGCGTTTCCGGTTCTTTTGGCCGCTGGGACTCTTCTCGGGAAGTACGACAAATTCAAAGACGCACCAGAGCCGGTCCTGGAAACACAAGCCGGTTCTCCTCATTCAACGCGTGCGGTCTAAAAGCGCATGCAAATGGAAGCATCGTTTCGTTGACAACCGAGACGGCAGGTTCAACATCTGGTGCAGTCAGACCAAGCCGAACGAGATTTCAAACTCACCGCTACCCACTGGCGGGTAGTGGGTCCGCTTCGATTTTGGCTCACCAGCCGTAAGCTGCGGCCGTCCACAACCAGCCTATAATCGCTGCCCCTGCAAACACCGCGATGACCAGCAGCGTGCCTGCAAACATGGCCCAAATGGCTGACCGTTTGGTGGCCCACCACATGAAACGAGATGCGAGCCACGCACACAGGCCAGCCGTGGCGATAATCAGGATTCCTGCCAGCATCCGTTCACCCGAGTAAGCTGACAATCTCCTCAACGCTCAAGACATGATCCGAGGTCAAGGCGCGTCTCTGACTGGTGGGCGGTCAATTGGGGCCCGCTGACCAAATCTTAGCGATGTTCCTGGCTTGGCTTGGCTGTTACACGCTTGTGCTCCAAAGCCCCAAAAGGGAACGCCGATGACCCACATTCAATTCCTCATTTAGCGGCGAGCTTGGGTGTGCTTGAGGCTTCCGCGAATCCCAACGACGGCGTGTTGGCAAACGCTCAGGCTTGTGGCTTTCGCGTGTTGTGGGAGGTGCCTCCACCACGCCCGGTTTACAAAGGCGGGGGACCGTTCGTGAGACGGCCGCTCGCGCCAGGGGAGCGCCTGCGGTTCGATATAGATCATGAGGGCGTTCTGTTCGGTGCGATGGACGACGACACGCGCCTCCAAGTGAGCATGTCTATGGTCGACTTCGGTGCCTGCAAGTGGAGGCATGGGCGCTGGACAGAAGCATGCGCGGTTCCGGCGGCCCCTGGATAGCCGAAAACCACGACACTACGGACACTGTTTCTAGCACCCACCGATCGCCCTCGGAGTGGCGGCGAGCAGGGCGCGCCCTGATCGTCACGGATCGCCAGGGACGCGGACGGCAGTTGCAACAGTTCGCCTGATCCCACGAGCGCCGAATCCGCCGAACCGTAATCGGTCACCCTGATCGCCTTGCAACGTCGCTAGCAGACGCGCCGCCCTGCCACGAGCTGCGTTACGTCGCGACACTGGTACTCGACGTCGCCATCGCCGTCCTCTTCCTCTGTTGAGTTGGCCGCGCTCGTCGAGCTCCTTGAGTGAGCACTTCGTCGGCAATCGATCGCGTTCAAATTGATCAGCTCGTGCGCCTCAAAGCCGTGCAGCGTAAAACCCTCGGCGAGGTGCGGTCAGGAGATTCCCTGATACCGCACCGGCTTTCACGGATACCGCCCTGACTCTCAAGAAAGGATGATCGCTGCCAAGGGTCATGGCGGCGATCCAACGTTGTCCAGCGTGCAGGAAGACCGGGGCCTGCTATCTGGTGAAGGAAAGTACGGACTCGTCCTTCCGGTACTACGGCTGTCCTAGCTGTGGACATCTCTGGGGCTTTCACAAGGACCACCCCCGGCTGCTCTTCCACGTCACGCCCCTTCCCTCGACGCCAGACGCCTCGCCCGTGGAGTAGCCCACGTGTCAGCGTTGTCAGTAAGTCAGTACTTTCAGTGAGGGTCTCCCCTTTCTCAAGCTGGAAGAGCTCGCCGCGGTCTTTCGCGTTTTGGTCTGGCGAAATCGCAGGAACCAGCGTTTGTAGAACGCCAGAGCGTGAACCGCGCCAGCAAACGCGCTTAACATTGCATGGAGCGTAACCGGCGGTGACCGGATGATCTTTGTCGATCGGGCTGTCCTGAACTTCACCGAACGTTTGTGTCACCGATTCCAGATGTGGACCGGCCGCACGAACGTGTGGCTCGCCTTCCAGCTCACCAATTTGAGCATCGTCCTCTACTTCATCTGGGTGGCCGACCTCTACCTGTTGGCAGGGGATCGCGCGTTGCGTGCCTTCGTGGCGCTATTCGCCGGCGTTGTGTTCTTCGCGCTCACGCGCACCATTTTCAGAACGTCAGTCGAGGCTTCGGAGCTCGAAGCGTACCGCCGAGTCGCCAAGGGCCTGCGTAATCCGCGCCGCATTCGGGATGCCCAACTGCGAACCGGGTTCTTAACGCTGACGATAGTATTGTCGGCTCCGCTCTGGCTCGCATACGTCACCTTGCAGTTGCGCTTCGTGCTGCTGATTTTGGTGCTCGTCGTCCTGACGACGGTGGTGTTGTATGTGCTTGGCTGCGATCCGCTGCCGCCCTGCGCAGGCAGCGTGAGAGAGTGGCTTCGCGGTATCGCGGCGGCGCGAAAGGCAGAGACGTTGAACCCGTCGAGAGAGTAGCCAGACTCGCCTGGCCGCTTACCTCAACCTATCGAGCGCATACTTCTGTGAGCATCACGACGATCGGCATCACCCTTCGATAGCCGCAACCTGGAAGGACGGATGGGGTTACGCAGCTTGATTTAGGCCTTTGTGCAATGCCACGATCAGCCGCGCTTGTTTAGAGGCTTCCTCCGTCTCACCGCCGTCTTCACCTCGATTGCTGCCGCCACGGTCGGGCTCTCTCGCATCGACGTCCTTGGTGGCCCGTGGCTGCGCGCCCACCCGTACTGGATTGCGGCGGCGATTCTCTTCACGGCCATCGTTCCCCTGGTGCAGCTGACGGTGTCGGAGCGCGGCGACAGAGCCGCGAGAAAGCGGTTGGAGCTGGAGAATTCAGTGCAGGTGGCACTCGCATCGGCACTCGTCCTGCTGGTCAACAAGGGCGCCGACTGGGAGAAGACTGGCGTGCAGGCGTTCGTGCTCAAGCGGCGATGGAGCGGCTGGCGAGTGCGTCAGGAACACGTCCGCCTCGCGAAAGTCCGGATCGCGTACGTGCGCGCGTCTGGCATCCGCTGGACGCGCGGCAAAGGCGCCATCGGTCGATGCTGGGCGACGAACTCGCCGCAGTACATCGACGTCGACTGCCACTTCGCACAGTACGCAGGTTACGACGCGTACCGGTGGTCGACGCTCAGCGAGGACGAGCGAATCGGCCTCAGCTTCGAAGACTTCCAGCAGCTCGAGGGCAAGTACGGAACCGTTGCCGCCATGCCGATCACGACGCACGACGGCAGGTACATCGGGTGTGTGACCGCCGATGCGCCGCCAGGCGCCGACCTGCCGCGAGAGGAGGGGTTCGACGCGCTCGAAATCGCCGCCGGAGTTGTCAATGAGCTCCTGCCCAGGTAACATCACCAAAGAAGGAGGCTGCCGTGGCGGAGTGGTTCTGGCGCTCATCAGAAGCAAACGACACACAGTTGCGCAGAGTGGCCGCGCCGAAAGCTGACGTGTCGCGAGAATATCTGGAGATCATGCGGCAGCTCAATGCTCCGCCTGCTGTGATCAAGGCCGCCGAACGCGCGACCGAGCAGCGAGCGCCAGCCCCCGAGAAAGACTAGCGTCCCAGACCCTTCTCGCGGATCGCCGGCGACGAGCGTCAGCCCCGCGACGCGAGCCTTCTGAAATCGTTGAACCTCGACCGTTCCCCGTTAAACACACTTACTGCCGATCCGGCCAGCGTTAGCAATACTCCTAATGGAGCGGCCGGCTCGCATTGCTGGCTGATCCTGGCGGCGACGAGCACGATGGCACCCGCGCTCACGAAATAGAAACCCGTCATCAGACCACTGGCTCGGTCACGCCATCCAACGCTCGCGAGGTTGACGAGCATCATCGCCAAAAGCAACGGCTGCATCCAGGCATGCGAAGCCTGTGCGAGCTTCGCAATTCCCAGGACGCTCAGATATGCGGCCCAGCAGACGGGGCACTTCGGCAGGAGCGCGACGGCAAGGGCGGCAACTGTGCCGAGCGCCGGCGTGAGCGTCCGAGGTGCCGCGGGTCGATCCGTCCTGGCCTCGTCGGCGACCCGCGGCTCAACCTCGTTGAGGAGTTCGATGGCTCGACGAACGACTTCCTGCTCGTCCCAGTGGATGCGCCCGAACGATGCCGCGATTCGCCCGGCGGTGTCGAGGACGTAGATCTCGATCCGGTGCCGGTTGACCAGCGATTCCACGAAGTTGACGCCAAGCCTGAAGTGACGGCGCAGCGGCTCGATGCCGCCGGGCGCGCGCAGCAGTCGATGGCCACTGTCCATTCGCATGGAACGGCCATGCCCATACGCGCGCAGCCGGGCAGGCACATCGAAGCCGGGATCGTAGGTGATGGCTGCCGTGCGCACGCGATCCGCTACGCCACGCTCGGCCAATTGACGCTGAACCGTGGCGAGCTTCGACACGGTCAGCGAACACTTCTGCGGATTGTCGCAGCGCGTGTAGAAGAACGCGACAATCGATGGTTGGCCAACGAAGAAGTCGGCAAACGAGATCGGCGCGCCGTCCTGGTCCTCAAAGACCGTCGCGTGAATGGCGTCGCTGCTCGCCCGACCGCCGAAGGGCCACCGCACGCTCGAACGCAGCCCCTCGGGCAGCGTGCAACACTCCCCTGGCTTGGACTCTGTGTTCGCGGGAGCGACCTCGAGCGCCGCCACTGCACGATCGACGTCAGGCCACAGCTTTCGTGAGACCCCACTTCCAGCCCGCCGCAGATCCGCCAATTCCGTGCGGACGCCGTGCGCGTGCGGGCCCAGCCACACGAGCGTTTCCAGGAGCTCACGAACAGGGCTGGTGTTCGCCGTGACTGATGTCGCGTAAACACCGTACCCATCGAACCTCACGGCTTCGTCCTGGTAGCGCATGTTGTCGAGCGCGCGCAGGACAAACGGTGCAAACGCAGCGTGAGGCGACGGATACGATCGCAGCGCGCGTGCAGCAGCCGCGACAAGATATCCTTCGCGGCCCGCATCCAGTTCCTCGAGCACGAATGGCAGCACGTCGTCGGTCACGCCCGCGCGTGCGTACGCAACCAGAATCCATCCGCGCATGCGTACGACAGTGGACGTTCCCCGCTGATCGTACACAGGGTGATCCTCGTGCAGCAGAGCGGTGAGCCGTTCGCGACCGTCTACCCCGCTGGCAAGCGCGTCTACAAACGACGCGAACTCCTCCTCAGGGGTCCCGGGCCCGAGCTCACTGACCGTATTTCGAGAGGAATCGCTTGGCACTCTGTTTGACCTTGGCCGATGGTGTCCCGGCGCTCAGTCGATCGACTCGCTTCATCAACTCGTTGTCTTCCGCGACTGCCTTGTTGTCGCCGAACTGCGTGATGGCCGTAAGGCTCGTCGCCTGAATCTCGTCGGACTCCGAGCTGTCGAGGAGGATGGATCTGGCCTGCCGCTGCAGAGAGTCCGGGGCGATCGCATGCAGCGCCGCCGCCGAGATCTGCCGGTATTCGGGCGCCTCGTTCTTGTCGCTGAGGATCTTTTCGAACACGGGCTTGGCCGACGTATCAGCGGCCAGCAAGCGCAGCGCTTCGCGTTTCGCGATCTCACTGGGTGGCTTGTCGACGATCTTCCGCGCGAGCCGATAGGCATCGGCGTGCACGTCATATCCGAGCAGCTGCAGCGCCTTCTCCGGCGGCAGCAACGCCTTTGCCGGGTTCTCGAGGCCCTCGAGCAGCCGCTTCTGAGCGTAACCGTCTTTTTCACGCGCCAGTAACCCGAGCACGCGCTGGCGAAGCTCCGGATTCGGGTCGTCCACTACCTCGCGCAGGGCCGCCGTGTAGTCGCTGCGGCACGACTCGAAGGCGACGACGCTGAAGCTCGCGGCCTGGAGAGAGGCGAGCGCCGCGAGCCGAACCTGGATGGGCTCGCCGCGGTCGCGGAGCACCTTCAGCATTGCCTGGAATCCCTTGTCGTCATGGCACAACGCGCGTGAGGCGTCCGGCATTGCGCGGACACGTTCGTTGACGCCCTTGCGCGAGTTGGTGGCCGCCGACAGCGCGCGGCGTGGGGAGGGCGCGCGTTTGCTGGTCGTCTTGCGTGCCCGTGGCGACTTCGAGGATTTCGTTGACGCTGACTTGCGCTTCTTTGACATGATTCTGAGCTCCTCGCGTCACCACGTGTCAGGCAAATGCCACATCGTCGTAATCGAAACCCAGTCGAGACCCCGTGTTGATCCTGCCCTGATAGTCGAGGGTTTGGTTCACCTGGGGTTGACCGCCGGGCGCAGACACACACGGGGACGACGCCATGGCGCCGCCCGGAGCAGTCGGCGGGCGCGTGCCGCCGGTCACGCCATTCCACGGCCACATCGTGTCAGGCAGATTGTGACCGATTGGGGCGGGCACGCTGTCGTATGACGCCGCGACTGCCGGGTCGAACCGGCCGTTCCGCCGCTGCCACTTCGCCCAGAGCCGGTCGACGTTGCAGTGCAGCAGGAAGAAGAGCGGATCCTTCGCAGCTGTCGGCACGCTGGATATCGAGCCGCCGAAGCTCACGTGCGCCGACCCGTGCGGATCGATTTCCATCGTCGAGGAAGTCCGGGTACGCGGTTCCGAGGGCAAATGTCTGCGCCTCCGTTCGAAGACCACCTGGCGCGTTTGCCGTGTTGAAGAACGGCCGACGATTGATACCCTGCACGCCGTCTGTCGTCCAGAACTGCAAGGGGTTCGTCGCGCTGAACGAGACGGTGCCGAGTTGATCCGACACACCGAAAAAATCTGGCGTGAAGATGTTCGGCGCCGCCTGATCGAAACGCCAGTACGGAAGCGCGACGCTCGGATCGATATTCTGCAACTCTCGTTCGAGATCCAGGAGGTACGCTCGATGCCATGGCAGGAAGCCCTTGGCACCGTGCGCCTGCGCCGAGCTCAGCCGCGTGTGCATATCGCGGAAGTCCGCGAATCGTCCCATGCCCTGATTGTTCAGTTGCGCGAACGCCGCAACCAGGCGATCGCGCTCTCCCGGTGTCAGCTTGTTGGCGTTCTTTCGAACGCGCACCATCACCGGCACTGATTCGATGAGCGTGTTCCCCCGCCGCGCGTTGATGCGCACGTCGCCATCGACGCGACTTGGAGCGCCGAAGCGTCCCGCCGCGAAGAATGGCACCGAAGCACCATTGGTAGGGACCTGCAAGGTCACCGTGTTGGTGAACGGCCCTGAGGTACCTTTGCGAAATCTGACACGGCCTCCCCCGGCGGTCGACGTGCCGCTCAGGCGGATGTTCACTGTCGCGCTCGATGTGCCAGCGGGATTCGTCACCCTGATCCGGCACGGAGATGGCACCCACGACAGGTAACGCGATTTAGGATCAGTGCTGTTGTTGATTTGCAGCTCGACGTTCATAGACATGCACTCCTGCGCACGTGTGCCGACGCGCACACGTGTACCTCAGCCGTCTGCCGTCACCTCGCGCGAAGCGGCTTGCTGAATAGAACGATAGGCGCCACGGTTCCGAACACACGCCACTGTTCAACTGCAGCCACGGAAAACACCGGGGCTGCATCGAACCGGGTTTTCCGAGGCAAGACCTTCAGGCGGCTCCGGTCGTCTAAGCAGCTATGACTTTGCGGCTGACCTCTCTCCCCACCTACGCGGCATTGTTCATCACGCTGCTGGCCCCTGCTGCGGTCTCGGCGCAGGGGTCGGCGTTCGGCAACCGGCAAATCTTCGACGCCATCGACGCGCGCGACGGGAGCACCATCTGCGAGATGGGGGCAGGTGAAGGCGAGCTGACGATAGCCGTAGCGCGGATTGTTGGCTCGGCGGGCCACGTCTACTCCAGCGAGCTCGGCGACGATCGGTTGCGGGTACTGCGTGACAAGGTTTCGCAGAGCCATCTCGAGCAGATCACTGTCGTGGCTGGCGACGCCAAGCGGACCAACTTTCCCGATGGCGGCTGCGACGCCGTGTTCATGCGCAGCGTGTACCACCACTTTGCCGATCCGCCGACGATGAATGCCTCGATTGGCGCGGCCCTCAAACCCGGGGGCGTCCTGGCGGTCGTCGACTTCACACCGCCGCCCGGGAGCGAAGCCGCCTGCCCGACCGATCGCGGCAAGGACGGAATGCACGGGATTACGTTGGAAACGCTGTCGCGGGAACTGAAGGAGGCCGGCTTCGAGCTGATCTCGGCCAACGCAAGTCAGCGAGCGATCATGGTCGTCGTCTCAAAGCCGAAGGCCTAGCGCTTACTTGAGCTTCTCGTGGAGAAGCTCCTGAATCTTCTTCTCGAAGGCATCCTTCTCGACTACACCGACGTGTGTGTCGGCGATGTTGCCGTTGCGATCGATCAGCAGCGTCACAGGCAGGCTCGGATCGAGGCTGAGCGGTTTCTCGAGGACGTCAAACGAGGCGATGGCGACGGGATAGCTGATCGGATGCGCCGTCAGGTACGGCTTCACGGCCTGCCATCCCTCGTCGTCGAGGGCCACGCCGATAGCGGCGAGCCCCTTGCTTCGGTACTTCTTGTCGAACTCCACGAACCACGGAATCTCCAGCTTGCAGCCGGTGCACCAAGTGGCCCAGAAGTTCAAGGCAACCACTTTGCCCCGATAATCGGAGACCTTGACCGGTTGCCCCTTGGCGTTCGTCATCGAGAAAACCGGGACCGGCTTCCGCTCGGCGGGCGGTTTGGTGTCCGCCGTCACCTGGAAGGGCACGGCGAACGCCACGGCGAGGAGCACGGAGAGGACGGCGAACGGCTGCAAAACGCGCTGGTGGGATTGCATTGATTCCTCCGGCAGACGCGTCGACTACTGCCGGCCGCCCGCCGACCCACTCAACCCCGATCGCGTGGCGAAAATTCCCACTTAGGTCGCCAGCAGCGCGTTCTTGCAGTACTCGACGCACTTCTGAACTTCCTTGACCGCGTCGGACCCTTCCGGAATGTTGTATTCGAGCTCGATCGATCCAGGGATCTTCCATTTGTTCTTCCTTACCAGCTGGAGGATCTCTTTGATCGGCGTTTCGCCCGTGCCCCAGGGTAGATTCAGCGCGCAGTTCGCGGGCGTCGTCCTATCCTTGAGGTGGAAGCTCGAGATACGGCCGTGGTGTTTCTGCAGGAACTGCATCGGCGTACCGCCGATGTTGCCGGCCGCGACCCAGTGGCCGAAATCGACGTTGGCCATGTTTCCCTTCGAGATCGCGAACGCCTGATCGAACGCGGTCATGTTGCCCTGAAGGTGGGTGTGATAGGCGGCGTAGACCTTCTTCTTCAGCGCGAAGTCGCCGAGGCGCTTGAGCGCCGCCGCGTCGGTTGGCAACTCCAACGTCGTGTGCGTGCACCCCAACGCTTCGGCCACGTTGAAGATGTATCTCGTACTCCTCATCCGACATGCTGGTGCTGAGCTGTTTCCACGCGTAGATCGTCACGCCGGCGTCGTTGTACATCTTCCGTAGCTTCTTGAACGCATCCATCGACACGCTGGTGCGCCACGCCTTCAGCTTGTCGGCCTGCTCCTGCTGCGCCGCCTGCTGTTCCGGCGTCATGCCACGACGGCCACCGCCGGGTCCTCCCGGACCGCCCGCTCCTGGAGCGCCTGGCCCTCCCGCCCGCCCGGTGCCGCCGGGCTCGGCGACAAAGCACGGCTGACCGTTCCATGACCCTGTTGGCTTGGGTGCCTCACCCGCTGGGGCACCATCGGCGCCACCCGGGCCCCGACCACCACCGCCGGGTCCGCGACCTCCGCCACCGCCACGACCTGCTGACATCGGTGCGCCGGCAAAGCTTTCGACCGGTCCACCCATCAGCTCGATCCCGCTGATACCGGAATCGACGATGTACTTGAGCGTCGCTTCGGCGCTCTGGTCCGGCATGCTGCGATAGCTATAGGTAATGGTGCCGATCTGCACGCCGCCGAAGACCGAGTTCGGTTTGGCCTGCGCGAACGCACCGAACACCGACTCGCTCGTGCCAAGCAAGGCCGTAGCGGGCAGTCCGGCCAGCGTGAGCTTTCCGAATTCGCGTCTCGTCAACATCAGCGTTCTCCTTCTGACAGGATCAAACCGTAGCCACGCGCTCGCGCAAAGGAGCATATACCGTTCGTCCCACGTGTGCACGCCCCTGGCCGCGGCCAAACAATCGGGCGTCGCTCGCCGTCGTGCGGAACTGGTTCGCCGAATTCAGGAAGTGAGCTGGTCCCGCTCGCGGGGTCAGCCCTTGGCTTCGGCGTTCGCTCGGTTGAGCAACGCCTTCATGTAGGCAAACCCATATGCCGTTTGTGTGTAGTTCCCACCAACCATCGTCGGACTGTGGTCGAGGATGACGATGCCATCGAAGTTCACGTCGCGAAGCGCCTTCATGATCTTCCACATGTCGTAGTAGCCGTCGTCCATGAAGGTCTCGACGAAGTGCGGCAGCGGCGCGCTGACGTTACGGAAATGAATCTTCCAGATCTTCTGCGCCCCGAAGGCGCGGATCATCTCCTCAGGGTCTTTGCCGGTCAGCTTCTTGCCGCCTTCGAGCCACGTTCCACAGCACAGGCAAATGCCGACATTTGGACTGTTGGCAATCGCCATCGCCCGCTTGTAGCCCTCGTAGTTGCTGAAGATGCAGCGCGGCACGCCGGCGAGAACCGGCACCGGCGGATCGTCGGGGTGAATGCCGATGCGAACGCCGTGTTCCTCGGCGACCGGCGCGACCTGTTTGATGAAATGGGTGTAGTTCTCCCAGATCTCGTCCGGCGTGAACTCGCGGCCGTGGGACAGCGGGCCGGTGAACACTTTTCCGTCCCAGTTGCCGCGCGCCTCAGGACTGTTCTGGTCGAACTCGCGCGCTGACGCGCCGCGCACGGGCGTTCGGCCGCTCGTCCAGATGCCGTTGCCCATGTGCGCGTAGGTGCTGTAACTGATGCCCGCTTTGCCAAGATTGCGGACGTATTGCTTGTACTCCTCGATCTTCTGATCGCGGCCCGGCAGGTTGAGCGTCACCTCCGGCATGTTGTGAACGCTTGTGTTGCCGATGTTCCAGACCGTGATGCCGGCGTCAGCATAGCGCTGCTTGATCTGAACGAAGCCCTCCGCCGTGCGGAGGTCCGGCGGGGCGCCGACGCTCACGTAAGCAGCCCCAAGCTGCTTGAGAAACAGCAACTGCTCGTCCGACGGCGTCGCCGAGGACTGCACGCACAGCTTGATGCCGGCGGCCCATCGCGGTTCCGACGCCGCGGCGCGATGACTTGTCACCGCGGTCGCGCCGAGCGCGCCGAGTGCCATCCCGTTGAACTCTCGCCTGCTGATGTTGCGCCGCGTCGTATCGTCCATCATGCCAGACGTACCTCCGGCGAGACGTGCCAGGTGCTGCCGTCGATCAGTTCAGACCGCCGTCCCTGATGCCAGGGCGGACTTGAATCGTTGTCTGCCCCGCGCCGACGGTCTTGTTTTTTTGCTTCAGGACGAACCGGATCCGCATCTGCACGCCCTGCTGGCTGCCGGAGATGTCGGAGGTGTCGCTCGACGAATACTGCGACCTGCCCATCCCCGTCGATTGATAGATGTGTTCCTGCACGAAGCGGCGTTTAATCTCGCTCTTGCCCGGCTCGTACGGATCGCAGTCGGCCTTGACTTCCGACGTGGTCCCGTCGCCCCAGTCCCATTCGACCGACGCACAGTAGAATTCTTCGAAGTCGTTCGACCCGCCCGTCAGCTCCGCCGTGACGACGACGCGAAACGGCGGCATGCCGATCGCCGGGTTCGCCTTGAGTTTGATTGACGGCTTCTTGTTCTGAACGGCCGCGGAATCAGCGAACGCCGCGGCCGGAAATGCGACCGCCGCCGCGGCCATCGAAAAACCGCACAGCCAGCCACCACATCGTCGAGTCATGTGAGCGCGCTCCTCTTGGGTGTTGCAGGTCGCCATTCTAACAGGCAGGGCACGTCCTCGATCGAGTACGCAGACGTCCGCGTAGGGTGACAGCTCGGCGTTCGTCGCCGCATCTTTACAAGACCGGTCAGGCCCGGCAAAGGAACGCGTGCAAGGCACACTCCGGCCGCGACGCAATCCTCGGGCATGCTTTCTGCACGACGGGCCGCAGCCAACGCCTTGCCCAGCACCTCGAAGGACGAACGACCCGTCCGATCCGACCGGCGCGTCATTGGCGACTGGTTTGTGGATCTTGCCCTCGCCTATCTCGGCGGGCTCATGATTGGCGCGCCTGCGGGACTTGCGGCAACGTGGTTCGTCGGCCACGATCTCGCGCTGACATTCGTGATCGTGCTCGCCATGCTCGCCGTCCTGGCTGGCCTTCGCCACCGCCGCAGACGGAGCGCGAACTAATCGACCGAGTCGCTTCCGGACACCCTAACGCGGCACGAGAGCAATGGCCCGAAGGGGCCCGCCCGAGCCGCCCTCGATCTTCATCGGCAGCGCGATAACGGTGGCGCCGCGAACCGGCACGCGATCGAGATTCGTCAGATTCTCGAACCCCGGCACGTTACGCGCGGCGGCAATGCGGTGGACCTGAAAGTCGGTCGAGCGTCCGTAATCAATTGAAGCGGTATCGATCCCGAGCGCCGCAACCGCCCGCTCGTCAACCAGCAACCGCGCCGACTCGGCACCGTCCAGATGGAAACGACAACTTCGATGCGTCGCCTGGCGTATCGTCGCCAAGGTATGCTTTGGCGTCAGGCCAGTGACGGCTCCAGCCAGTTCGTAACAACACGATCGTGCCGCGACCGATCACCCCATTCTTCTTCTCGAACTGCAGCACGTCTTCTCTCGTCAGACGATAGTCGCGATCCTTCGACGTCTGCGCCGTGACGTCGATAACGACGGCTGGCGCGACGAGCTGCTCCATCGGAAGCTGTTCAGTCGTTCGTCCGGATTCCGAGAAGTGGCGTGGCGCGTCGAGGTGTGTGCCACCGTGCTCGGGCGTGCTGAGCGTGTTCGATGCGTAGAACCAGCCCCCTGCGGTCTTGCCATTCGCGTCCTGGTGAAGCGTGAATTTCGATGTCGACGTCGGCCAATAGAGCGTCGTTGGACCGTAGGCATGCGACAGGTCGACAACGTCGCTCTTGGCGAGATCGATCGCCTGCTGCGCGGCTCCGAACGAAGAGAACACAACGACGCCAAAGACGCTCAGAAGTAGGGGCTTCATAGCGGTCGCCTCACGACTTTCTCAACCAGGTGCTCGAGGCTGGCCGCAGGGTCGCTCGTGCGGCCAGTGTGGACGGGCGACGTCTGAATCATCGTGCTGCGCGGCGAGACCAACCATCGGAATCGGCCGCGCTGCGGCAGCTCGCCGATGGGTCCAGCCTCCGCGCCTCCGCGGCAGACGGCGGGAATCGTCGCCAGGTTCGCGCGCATCAAATCGAGATCGACCTTGGGATCGAGTGCCAGCAGCCGTGCTTCGTCCAGCTCGATGCGTGCCTCGAGGAAGTTGACGTCAGGGCACGAGAGGATGATGCCGACGTTGATCTGCTCGCCGCGCTCGACGCGGGGCACGATGCGGACGATGGCGTAGTCGTACGTGTACTCAACGGCCACCGCCGGCCTCCAACAGAAACGGCCTTGGCGCCACCAGCCGGTCAACGAGATACCTGCTATAGGCGGCGCGAACGTCAGCCGGCGTCATCGTCGATCGTTCTTCGGTCAGCCACTCGTCTGGCACGGAATCGAGAATACTCGACAGCAGCGGCGCCGTGAGCGCTGCTGCCGACCGGGCATCGATCTCGTCCAGCATTGTCGCCTGCCGCAGCAGGATGTGATCGCGAAGACCAGCAAACGGCGTCCTGGCCCTGACGGAGTCGGACGTCCACCCTTCGGAGTGGTGGAAGTACAACGTAGCGCCGTGGTCGATGAGCCAAAGCCGGCGGTGCCACATCAACATGTTGGTGTTGCGGGCGGTGCGGTCGACGTTGGTCACGTAGCCGTCGAACCACACGACCCGTGACGCCAGTTCGGCAGGTACGCTCTGGACGACGGGATCATAGGTAACGGACCCCGGCAGGAAGTCGAGGGCAAGATTGAGCCCGGCGCTGTCGTGGATGAGGGCGTGAATCTCCGGGTCCGGCTCGGTCCTCGCCAGATCGGGATCGAGCCGCGCGAATACGATCTCTGGCACGTCCAGGCCAAGCGCTCGCGCAATTTCGCCGGAAACCAGCTCGGCCACGAGCGCCTTTGGCCCCTGACCGGATCCACGAAACTTGAGCACGTAGAGGCCATCATCGTCGGCCTCGACAATCGCTGGCAACGACCCGCCTTCGCGCAACGGCGTGACGTAACGTGTAACACTGACGGTGCGGGGCACGGGTCATTCTGTCATGCGGCTCGCGACTCGCGGCTCGCGGCTCGAAGTTCTGGGCTCGAAATTCCGGTCTCAGGGCTTCGGAACGGCAGGGCCCCGGCTGATCACGGCTGCGTAGAACCCCGAGCACGAAACGCGAGCAGCGAGCAGCCAACCGCGGAGGGGCGCTTGCGCGGCAGCTGTCGTTTGGCGTTCAATGTGCCTGTGTCAAAAACCATTCAAGTCTCCCGCCGCACATTCGTCCGCGACTGCGCTGCGCTCGCGGCTGCAACCGGCCTCCCGCTGTGGTTCGTCGAGCGCGAGCTCGCCGCCGCCGGGCAGACACCCGCCGTCACCTCGCCAAACGATCGGCCCGGCGTGGCCCTGATTGGCTGCGGCGGCATGGGCACGGGCGACGCGAAGAGCGCCACCCGTTTCGGCGACATCGTGGCGGTCTGCGACGTCGACGAGAGCCACACGGCAACGGCCGCAAAGCAGTTCACCGTCGGCGACAAAGTGCCGGCGCAGTTCACGGACTTCCGCAAGGTGCTCGAGCGGAAGGACGTCAACATCATCGTACAGGCGACGCCCGATCACTGGCACACACTGATCAACCTCGCGGCGGCGACTGCCAAGAAGGACATCTACGCCGAGAAGCCGCTGACCCTCACGATCGACGAGGGCAAGCGGATGGTCAAAGCGATCCGCAAGCAGGGCGTGGTCCTGCAGACCGGCACACAGCAGCGCAGCCACAAACTTTTCCGCCTCGCGTGTGAGTTGGTGCGAAACGGCCGCATCGGCAAGTTGACCAAGGTCAACGTGTGGGTCCCCGCTGGCTTGCGCGAAGGCCCGTTCACACCCGTACCCGTGCCGCCGGAATTCCACTGGGACATGTGGCTGGGCCAGGCGCCGCAAGTCGAATACCTGAAAGAGCGCTGCCACCAGACGTTCCGTTGGTGGTGGGATTACTCAGGGGGCCCCGTGACCGACTGGGGCGCGCATCACAACGACATCGCGCGCTGGGCCATCGGGCTTGACGGCCCGATTGCGATCGAAGCAAAAGCGCCGGTGGCGCCAATTCCAGGCGGCTACACGACGCCGCCGGAATTCGAAGCCACGTTGACCTGGGCCAATGGCGTCACGCAGATCGTCAAGACGACGCTCGACGATAGCCCGTTTGGCGCCATCATCAACAAGGAAGGCCAGCGGAACGGCGTGCGCTTCGAAGGAACGAACGGCTGGATCTGGGTCAACCGCAGCTCGATCGATGCGAGCGATCAGTCGATGCTCGACACGCCGATGGAGAATCCCGCGGTCAAGCTCGAAGTCAGCGACGATCACATGGGCAATTTCTTCGAGGCCGTGAAGTCGCGAAAGGATCCGGTCAGCCCGGTGGAGTCCGGCCACAGGTCCGCCGTTGTCGGACACCTGATTGTCATCGCGCTTCGAACCGGCCGCACCCTGAAGTGGGATCCGGCCAAGGAAGTCTTCGTTGGAGAAGGCGCCGGCGATGCCAACAAGCATCTCTCCCGCCCGATGCGGAAGCCCTACGACTACAGCTTCGCGACCTAACGGTCGCCTCGGAGAGTGATATGCGTCCCAGCTTGAGAGTGCTCACGCTTGCCGCCGCCCTGCTCGCGCTGACACTGCCCACCCACGCCCAGACTCGCGAGGGCCTGATGGGCGATCTCCTGAAGGACATCGACGGCCTGCAGACGAAGATCGTCGGGCTCGCCAAGGCGATGCCGCCGGCGTCCTACGACTGGCGCCCGGGCAAGGGCGTCAGATCGACCGGCGAAGTTTTCATGCACGTTGCCGCCGACAACTACTTCATGCCCGCAGCGATGGGGACGAACCCGCCGGCTGAGACCGGCATCGTCGCGAAGGACTACAAAACGACGCAGGCGTTCGAGCAGAAGAAGGTGACGCCGGAGCAGATCGTCGCGGAGCTCGACAAGTCGTTCGCCTTTCTGAAATCGTCGATGTCGAGTACGCCTGACGCCAAACTCGACGCGCCGCTCGAGGTCTTCGGCCAGAAGACGACGCTCCGCAGCTTGTGGGTGATGACGACGACGCACCTGCACGAGCACCTCGGGCAGCTCATCGCCTACGCCCGCAGCAACAACGTCACGCCACCCTGGAGCAAGTAGCGCGGATCTTCTCTGACGGGACGCGGATTACGCGGATTCTTGATTACGGGACGCGGATTACGCGGATCCACTCCTACGAGACGCGGATTACACGGATTCTCGATCACGGGACGCGGATTACGCGGATCCACTCCTACGGGACGCGGATTACGCGGATTCTCGATTACGGGACGCGGATTACGCGGGTCCACTCCTACGAGACGCGGATTACACGGATTCTCGATCACGGGACGCGGATTACGCGGATCCACTGTACGGGACGCGGATTACGCGGATTCTCGATTACGGGACGCGGACTACTCGGATCCTCGATCACTGGACGCGGATTACGCGGATTGGAGTTCCCAGGATTCAGTGGATACTCCGTCACCGTCGCTTCTGAGCCGCTTCGAACTGCTCTGGCTCACGCCGGCTAGATGACTGTGGCGACGGGTTCGATTGTAGAAGCGATCGATGTAGTCGGCCACATCGTTCAACGCCAGCTCGCGGTTTTTGTAGATCTGCTTCTTGATCCGTTCTTCTTCAAACTGCTGAAGAAGGACTCCGGCCTCCCGCAGATCCAGGAAGACGCGAGGCGCGCCGTAGATACCCTCACTCGCGGCGAACGGCGCACGGATCAGGCGGAGCAGCCGGGCATCCTCCTGGCCCCGGTTCGAGATCCGGTGCGTGAGCCACTCGTAGTACCCGCTCGGCGCACGCCCAGCACACCCATCGCCTGCACGCTGTACTTATCTCGATTGGCCGTGATGAATTCGTAAGTCGAGCGGACTCGCCCCGCACTCAGCTTCGTGGACATCGGCATCGCCGTCAGAGCAGATCCGCGTAATCCGCGTCCCCGTCGGAGCAGATCCGCGTAATCCGCGTCCCCGTCAGAGCAGATCCGCGTAATCCGCGTCCCCGTCGGAGCAGATCCGCGTAATCCGCGTCCCCGTCGGAGCAGATCCGCGTAATCCGCGTCCCCGTCAGAGCAGATCCGCGTAATCCGCGTCCCCGTCAGAGCAGATCCGCGTAATCCGCGTCCCCGTCAGAGCAGATCCGCGTAATCCGCGTCCCCGTCAGAGCAGATCCGCGTAATCCGCGTCCCCGTCGGAGCAGATCCGCGTAATCCGCGTCCCCGTCAGAGCAGATCCGCGAAATCCGCGTCCCGTCACAGACGATGCGCGAAAATCCGCGTCTGCTAGTCCGCGCCTCGTAGTGCGCTTGCGGCGCTGATTCGAGTCGCGCGGCGCGCTGGAAGGTACGTGGCGCAAGAAGCAGCGGCGATCAGCAGCGCAGCAACCACCGCGAACGTGACGCGATCGAGCGGCGAGACGCCGTACAACAACGACGCGAGCAGTGGCGTAGCCCCCATCGCCAGGCCGACGCCCGCGACGAGACCCGCGAGGGTCATGACGGCGCCGCTCGAAAACACCAGGCGTACGATGTCGGCGCGCGTAGCGCCGAGGGCCTGACGGACGCCGAACTCGTGCCGGCGTTGGCTGACGCCCTGCGCCATCACTCCATAGATGCCGACGAGCGCAAGGAACAGCGCCGTCGCGCCAAATGCTGCGACCAGCCACAGTGTCAGGCGCCGTGTGGCAATCGCCGCGCCCGCCACTGCTTCGAGCGGGCGAACGCTCGCCAGCGGCAGCTCGGGATCGATCTCGCGCAGCGCGCGGCGAATCGGCTCGACGATCGAAGCCGGATCGACGCGGGCGCGAGCGATCAGGAACATGGGCTGTGGGTACCACATTTGCGGCTGCGGAAAATAGAGAGCAGGCACGCCGGCCGTGTGCCAGGGCATGTCTTTCACGTCGCCGATCACTCCCGCGACCGTCCGCTCCGCCCCCCACAGATTGAGTCGTGCGCCCACCGCCGCTTCTGCGCTGCTCCAGTACCTGCGCGCGGCCGACTCGTTCAGGAGCACGACGGCCGGGGACTTCTCCGCGTCCGCGAGGGTCAGGTCGCGCCCGGCGACGAGCGGCGTACCGGTGGCCTGCGTGTACCCCGCTGTCATGAAGTGATAGCGCGCCTCTGGTCCCTCGCGGTCGGGAAACCGCCGGCCGACGATCGCGAAGCTGGTGTTCTCGTCGTAACCGGTCCATGGCAGATCCGAGCTGAACGCGACGGCATCGACGCCGGGCAATGCACGAATGCGCTCCGCCGCCCGGCGGTAGAAATCGGTGGACGCGCTGGCATCGTAGCGCGCGGCCGGTAATTCGATCGACGCGGTGATGACTCCGCCTGGCCGGAACCCTGGACTCGTGTCGATCATCGAGACAAAGCTGCGCAGCAGCAGCCCACTCGCGACGACGAGGAGAAAGGCGAGCGCGACCTGGACGCTCACGAGCGCGTGCTGCAAACGCCGATGCGGCGAGCCCGCGACGGTGCGGCCACCTTCTTTCAAGGCGTCGCCGACGCTCGCCCGCGCCAGCCTGAGCCCTGGCGCGAGACCGAACAACACCGCGCTCGCCATCGTCGCGACCAACGCGTAACCCAGCACTTCTCCGTTCACGCCAATCATCTGGAGACGCGGGATGTCTGACGGCCCGAACCGCGCCAGCGCCGCGATCGCGACGTAGGCGAGAGCGATGCCCACACTGCCGCCCGTGATCGCGAGCACGACGCTCTCGACCAGTAGCTGCCGGACCAGACGCCCTCGCGTCGCGCCGAGAGCGGCGCGCACGCCAATCTCCCGCGAACGATTCGACGCGCGCCCGAGCAGCAGCCCGGCAACGTTGACGCAGGCCAGCAGCAACACCGCCGAAGCCGCGCCCGCCAGGACGACGAGCGTCGATTCCGCCGTTCCGACGATTTCGGCTTTCAACGGTACCGCACTCGCCCGCCACGGACTGTTCGGCGATGGATATCGTCTGGCGACGCTCGCACCCGTTCGGCGCAGGTCCTCCTCCATCTGCGCGCGGCTGACGCCGGTCCGCACACGGCCGACGACGTTGTAGTAGTGGGAGAAACGATGGCGAGGGTGTTCCTCACGCGGCACCGGGAGTACCGACCACACATCGACGGCTTCGCCATGGCCGTAGGTCCGGTAGGTGCCGCCAACGTGCTGAACACCCTCCGGCAGGACGCCAATCACCCGAAACGTTCGCCCTGACAGCCTGATGGATCGACCGACGATCTCGGGATCGCCGTCGAACCGGCGCTTCCACAGGGCGTGGCTGAGCATGACGACGGCGGCATTGGCCTCGAGCTCGTCGTCGAGGACGAACTCGCGACCGAGCGCGGGTGTGTAGCCCAGAAGACCGAAGAAGCCGGCCGACACCTGAATACCGCGCAGGTGCTCGGGCTGTCCGCCGTCGCCGAGTTGCAGATCGGCGCGGCCGTACGCGGCGAGCGCCTTCGAAGGTCTGCAGTTCGGACCGATAGTCGCGAAAGTCCGCCGGTGCCATCGGAAAGTGCGACGTCGCCGGCGCCTCCTCGAACAGCCGCACCAGCCGATCGGCATCCCGATACGGCAGGGGGGCGAGCAAAATGCCTCGAACAGCGCTGAAGATGGCGGTGTTGGCGCCGATCACGAGCGCCAGCGTCGCGAGAGCGGTGATGGTGAACCCAGGCGACCGCCGCAGCAGCCTGGTTGTGTACCGGACGTCATGGAGGAGGGTGGACATCGCTCCTTAGACGGCGCCAGGCACCGTATCGTTTGGCAGACTGATCGGAATCAGCGCGCGGTAAGAGACGGCGTGTACGGATCCGGCGCGCCGACCGGAATCAGCGGGTACCTGTCGACGGTCGTCCAGAACTCCGCTGACGATCTTGTCGATCGCGCTCGACGACCCACGGGTTGAAGTCCTTGACGTCGGTCTCCTCCTTGGGATCCGACCGCAGGTTGAACAGCTTCATCGTCGGCTGCACCGGGCGTGCCCGGCTCGTCCTGCCACGCGTAGTGCAGCTTCCAGTCGCCCCACTTCACCGCGCGCACCTGGTTGCCCGGCGCGAAGTAGATGAAGCTGTCCCGGTTCGACTGTCTCCTGCTTGCCCTCGAAGAACGGCAGCTGGTTGACGCCGTCGATCGCGCGGTCCGACGGCACCGTGGCGCCGACGGCGTGCGCGATCGTCGTGAACACGTCCGTCCCGTGGACGATCTCGTTCGACACGCGGCCCGGCGGGAATGCGTCCGGGCCAGCGGATCATGAACGGCGTCCGGATGCCGCCCTCCATGGCGGTGTTGTAGAAGCCGCGCCACGGTCCGGCGGTGCCCCGCCACGGGCGCCTGGCCTCCGCCCCGCCGTCGCTCGCCCAGATCACGATCGTGTCCCGCGCGATGCCGAGCTTGCGCGATCGTGTCGAGGATGACGCCCACGTTGCGGTCCATCTCCGCCATCGCGTCGCCGATGTCGCCGGCGCCGGTCTTCCCGGCGAAATCCGGATGCGGCAGCGTCGGGAAATGCATGTGCGTGAACGGCACGTAGAGGAAGAACGGCCTGCGCGCGCTCGCGGCTGCGCGTCATGAAGTCGACCGCGCGCTCGGTGATCTCCCGGTCCATGCGTGCGGCGCGTCTCGAGGTTGAACTCCTTCACCGGGCGCGAGGGCTCGCCGGCCCTGCCTTCCCAGATGTACGGGGTGTCGTTGAACGTGCTGCGCTGCGACTCGTTGCTCGAATCGCGGATGCCGTACCACTCGTCGAAGCCCTGGTGGGTCGGCGCGCGGCCGGCAGCGTTGCCCGCGTGCCACTTGCCGAAGAGCGCGGTCGCGTAGCCCAGCGGCTTCAGGTACTCGGCGATCGTGATCTCCCACAGCGTCATGCCCGTCACGGGCAGCCGGTAGGCGAGCGTCCCGGACCGGATGCCGTACCGCCCGGTGAGCAGCGCCGTCGCGCGACGGCGTGCAGAACGTCTCGACGTTGAAGTTCGTGAGCCGCAGGCCCTCGCGCGCGAGCGCGTCCAGCCGCGGCGTCGGCACGCCGCGGACGCCGCCGTAGATCGCCGACCTCGCCGAAGCCGAGGTTGTCGGCGTACATGATCACGATGTTCGGGCGGCTCGCCTGCGCCGACGCCGGCGAAGAGCGAATCAGCCACGTCAGTGCGACGTGTGCGACGACGAGCCGGGACCTCGACATGGCGACCTCCTTCTCCGCTGGCGTGACGTCGGGTTGCGCGTAGACTATCCTGGTCTCCGCGCTCGAGGCTAGTGATGGCGAATGCTTATGGCGCGAGTAGAAAAAGTCCTGTGGGTGCCGGCGCTGGCGTTGCTGTCGCAACGCGCAACCGCGCAAACGCCGACCCGACTTCTCCGGACGCTGGACGGCGGTTCCCGATCGCCGCGCCTGCCGGCCCAGCGGCTCAACCAGTGCGGCCAGTGCCTGGCCACGCATGGGCAGCGGCCTCGGACCGGACATCACGATCACGCAGAACCCGTCGGCACATCACCATCGAGCGCGCGCAGTTCTCGCAGTACGACATGCAGCCGCCGATGCGATTCGTCTACGCGCTCGACGGATCCGAGAGCCGGAACACCGTCAACATGGGCAGAGGGCCTCAGGAGATCGTCGCGAAGGCCGTCTGGCAGGATGCAACCCTCGTCATTACGACGACCTACCGCTTTGCGAATCCACGCGATGGCAAGCCAATGACGACCGAGGTCCGGCAGGTGTTCACACTCGAGGGCTCGGGCACGCTGGTCGTCGCCGCGACGCGCAGCGCCCGCCTGGCGGCCAGCCGACCACGACACGTCAGACCTACAAGAAAAGTTAGCCGGAGCGTTCGGGCCTCCACCGGACGCTAAAACGCTGCTAGGGCTGTCGAGCGACCGGCCCACCGTACGGCGTTGACGAGCAGCGTCTTGAACGCGTCGAGATCGTGCACGCGCTGGTCGTGTCCGAGCGTGATACCGACGATGCGCGCCGAAGGATGGCTGGTGGTCCAGACCGCCGGGTGAGGCTTCTGGAACTTGACGCTCGGCGATGTCTCGGCCAGCACGTCGATCGCCGCAGTGCCCTGGCGGCACCTTGTCCGCCTCCGCGTTGAGGTAATAGAGCTCGTCCTCGACGGTGAACGTCGCCGGCACACCCTTCATGACCGGGTGATCGGGCTTGACCGCATTGACTGAATAGGCAGCTATGCCGATCGTGACCGCGCGCGCCACCGCCGACGATGGTCGGCGTTGAGCTCTGGCCAATCGGCGTAGCCGTACCACGTCCCCGGGTGGAGCATGACGAGGCCCTTTCCTGCCGCGACAAAATCAAACAACGCCTTACGGTAAGCGGGGGAATCAAAGAACTGGCGGTTGACGCTCACGACCGCCACGTCTGCCTTGCCGAGCTCGGCGGCTGCCTGATCGCGATCTTCGGTGTAGTTGACGCTGAACCCCGCCGCGTGAGCGTGGCACTGTCCGTGGCGCCGAAGAACTGGCCGAAATTATGGGCGTTCCCGCCAGCGATGATGAGCACTTTTGTCTTGCCGGGTGCCCATACGATTGGCTTCGTTTCCGGCAGCGGGGCATCGCCTTTTCCGCCTTCCTTCGGTCGGTCAGTCGGTGAGGGCGCCGCAGCTTGCGGCGCCGGCGTTGGCGATGTCCCGGGCGACGTCGGCGCCGCCGCCGGTCGGCGCCGGCCGTAATCGCAACCGTGCACGGCACGACATCCGTGTCGTAGCTCTCGAGCACGATCTTCGACAGCGCCGCCTTCTTCTTCAGGTTGAGCGCGAAGTAGCGCAGCTGGCCCCGGCGGGTGAAGTCGCCGGCGTCGATGCTCATCGGCACCTCCGCGCGCGTGAACGTGTCGGCGAAGTACTCGCCGTTCTTCAGCACGTGCTCTTCGCTCGTGCCGTCGGCGAACTGGACCGTCACTTTCATCGCCGGTGTGCCGCGCGCGGCGTCGCCGCCGACCGGCCACGCCCACCCGCCGACGCCGCCGAGAAAATGCAGGCTGGCCGCCGTCACGGCGGCCGGAATCTCGACCCGCTTCGGGAACTCGTCGGCGATGCTGTTCGTGCCTGGCCCGCCTTTGAGCGCAATCAGGTTCGCGCCGTTGACCGATCGCGCCGGATCCATCACGAAGAATGGCACGCCCGCCACCGTGACGTCGCCAAAGCGATGCAACGTCACCGTCTCGTCACGTTCGTCCTCGCGACGCAGACCGCGCCGGCTGTCGGCGGTGTAGGCGCCACGCAGGTCGAGCACCTGGAATTTCTGATTGTCGCCGACCATGAAGGTCAGGATGTCGCGGAGCGATTCGGCGCCGAGCGCCTCGAAGCCTTCCGGCATGAGCGAGCGCCGCGTGTTCTCGCGCGTCGCAATCTCTTCCTTCTTGATCTCGACGTCGCCAGCGGTGTTGCGGAGGGTCACGCTGGTGGCGTTCTCGCTCGCGATGACGCCGGCGAGCGTTTGCCCGCTCTTGGTCGTGACGTTCCACTGCCAGTAGCTCGGATCGACTTCACGGTTCGGGTCGATGATGTGCGCGAGCAGCGACGTGCGGCCGTGCGAGCCCATGCCGTTCAACGGCGGGCCAACCTCGGTCTTGCCGATCGCGCCGAGCTTGTGACAGCTCGAGCACGTACCTGTGAAGAGCGCCTGTCCTTTGGCGGCATCGCCCGGCTTCTCGATTTCCGGTGTCAGCGACGCGATGATGTCGCCCTTGGCCCTCGCCGCGGGGCTCAGCGTGTCGAGCAGTGCTGCCGCCTGCTGCGCAATCTGTCGATTGGGGTGCGTACGAAGCCGCGCGACGTTGGCGGGACCGAGCGCTGCCGGAGTGATGGTCTTCGCCTTCATCGCAGCGAGCAGTACGGTCGTCGCCTCGGAACGGCGAAGGATTTGATCGAACAACGCCGTCGAGTTTGATTTCGCGAGCGCAGCGACCATCACCTTGTCAACGTCTGGGCCCGGGTTCTCACCAAGGGTCGTAATGAGCCGCCCCTTGAGAGCATCCGATACGCTCGCGTCGGTGAGCATCGGAGCGATTGCGGCCAGGGCCTGCGGCCGCCGCTTCGGAACTCCGAGAAGACTCGCCGCCAGTTCGGCCCGGCGATCGTCGCTCTCTTTGGGATCGCCGAGCTCTTTGAGCAGCACGACGGCATGACTATCGACGCTCGCCGCCAGCGCGCCGGCCTTGTCCCACCGCGCGACGACGGGCAGCGTCGCTGCCGTCGTTGCCGGGTCGTCGAGCAGCTTGCGCAGCGCCGCGGTCGTCGGCACGTCCATCTCGATCGTGCCAGTCTCCATCCGCGCGACGGCCCAAACGATGGCGGCCTTGAGCGGCGACGCTTGCGGCCCGGCGTTGCCAGCTGCGATGAGCAGCGAGTTGGCGTTGGCTGGAAGGGCGGCAGGAATGGCAATCGCAACGAGATCGGTCACGGCCGGCGGACGATCGAACGCGAGCGCGCTGGTCACCCACGCCTGCGGCTGCTCGGTGGCGGCGGCCGCGATTGCCGATCGCGTCCAGTTGTCGTTCGCCTTCGAGAACGTGTCGAGCATCGCCTTGCGCTGCTCGTCGGTCGATGCCGCGCGAGCGCGGTCGTAGAGCGTAAGAACGCTGCTCCCCATCGGCCGCTTGATGGCGGCGACGCGCGGGTCGCTGGCGAAGTTCTCCTGCGCCAGGCGCCAGGCGGTTTCCTTGACGTGCGCGTTCGGGCTGGTCTCGATCGCGCGGAGGAGACCGTTCAGATCCGTGCGGCTGAGCGCCGGCGCATCGAGCTTGACCGCCTGCTTGTGCTGAACGCGCCAGATGCGTCCGAAGTAGTGGTCGCGATCTGGACGCACGGCCGCGTTGGCGGGACCATGCTGCGGGCCACGCGTATCGTTGTGGATGACGGCCTGGTTGTAGAAATCGACGACGTAGAGCGCACCGTCGGGACCGACGCGCGTCTCGATCGGCCGGAACCACATGTCGCCGCTGCGCATGAACTCGGTCTGCTCGCGGCCTTTCTCCTTCTCCGTGGTGTAGCTGACGCCGTCAGGCTTGACGAACTCGTGATGCACCAGGTTGAGCGTCGGCTCGCCGGTGAAGTAGCTGTATTTCCACCTCTCTGGCCATGCGCCACCGTCGTAGATGGCGCAGCCTGCCGCAGCGGTGAACTGACCGACCTGGTCGATCTGGACGTATGCCTGCTCCGGTCGCGACATGCGCGGGTAGGTCGCCTGGCCGGTGATCATGCCCTTCCACGACGTCGTGCCGGCCACACGTCCCTTTGCCAGCACAGACTCCGGAAGCACGGTATGGAAGAACACCGTGCCGCTCGTCGGCTGCGTCCAGAACACCTGGCCGTCCCACGTGATGTCGAGCCCCCACGTATTGCCACTGCGGCTGCTGAACTGCTCGAAGGCGCTGCCGTCCGGCTTGAAACGCACCACGCCACTGCCATCGCGGCCGAAGGCCTTGCTACCATCGGGCGACGTGACGTTGCCGACGCTGTAGCCATGCGTGGCGTAAATCCAGCCGTCGAGCCCCCAGCGAAGGTTGTTGATAACCGCGTGCGTATCGAAGGTGCCGAGGCCCGTGTAAAGCTTCGTTCGCTTGTCCGCTACCTGCATCGCCGTTCGTGTCCTCGAGATACCAGATGTCCGGTGAGGTCGAGACAATCACGCCGTTCTTGTAGAACACGAACCCCGTAACGAGCTCGAGCTTGTCGGCGAAGACGTGCTTGCGGTCCATCACGCCGTCGCCGTTGGTGTCGGACAGAATCGAGATCGTATCCTCGGGGTCACGGTTCTGCCGCAGCTTCAGCGAACCAGAGTCGCGCCAGGAAGTTGAATTGGGAATGCGCAGTCCATTCGGATACTCGGGCGTCTCCGAGACCCACAGACGGCCTTTCTCGTCCCAATCGATGTTCATCGCCTTGGCGATGAGCGGTTCCGCCGCCACGAGCGACAGCTCGAACTCGGGATGCACCTCGATCTTTGCTGCGGCCTTGGCCGGCGCGGTCGGCCCGCCCTCGGGATAGCGCAACGCTTCGGTGATCTCGGCCTTGCTCATCCCGGCTTCGCCAGCTCGTCGAGGTTGCTGCGCTTGCCAGCCCAGGCGATGCCCCGCAGAAGAATCAGCTGGTAGTTGAGGCGATTGAAGTTCTCGTACCAATGGCCGGGAATAGACGCGAAGGCCCGGTACGGCGAGCTGCCGCCCTGTACGGTTCGTTCGTACGTCCACATCTGCGGCTGAATATCGTAGATGCCGACCTTCTTCCCGCCGCCGGTCATCTCGACGGCGCGGCGCTCGAAGTTGGCATTGCGCGCGCCGGCAGGTTTCGGCGTATACGCCGAGGCCAGAATGCGCGCCTCCGGCATCATATCCAGGTCGTAATAGATCTCGTCGTCCATCTCCCAGTTGGACGCGCCATTGGTGATGGGGCTGTCGCGGTCGGTGAAGTAGAGCTGCATCGGCGCTTCGAGCCACTTGGCCGTGCCGTTCCGCCACGCGCCGCCGACGATGGTCTTGAACCAGTCCGGGTCGCGCGACACGAGCCCGGCATGAATGACGACGAGCCCGCCGCCGCGGGCCAGATACTCGTTCAAATTCTTCCGGTCCGGTTCCTCGATGTTGCCGGCTTCCTGCTTGTGGAGGATGAGGACATCGGTTTCGTCGAGTTGGGCTTTCGTCGGAAAATCGTCGCTGCCTGTTGCTTTCGCGCCGCGCTCGTTGAGGAGCGGCACCCACTCCTTGAGGAACCGTGGATAGTCGTGCGCCCCGGGCGCGTGCGACTTCGGGCCGGAGCGGATGTACACGCGGAGCGGCTGCGGCGCCTGCTCGGCTGAGGTGCGCGGCATCGACATCAGAACCGGCACAGCACCAAGCACCAGCAGCATTGTCGCGAGAAGGAAACGTTTCATGGTCACCATGGCGGAATCCGCGTTATCGAGCAGAGCCGGACGATCGAACCGGAATATATAGAGCCGCGGCACGCGGCGTCAAACGGCTTTCGCTGCTGTGGTTATTCGATATAGTGAGCCTCGCCGTGGCCGCCGTGTACATCCTCGCGACGCTCGATACCAAAGGTCAGGAAGCCGCTTACGTCCGCGATCTCCTCGTGTCCTGGGGCATCCCGGTCGACCTCGTCGACGTCGGCTCGCTCGGCACCCCGACAGTGCCTGCTGATGTGCCTCGCGAGCAGGTTTTCGAACTCGCTGGGACGACGGCGGACGACGTTCGGCGGGCCGGCGATCGTGGCCTCGCTGTGACGAGAGCCGCCGAAGGAGCGGCGCGCTTGACCAGAGATTCGTACGGCCTCGGTGAGGTCGCTGGTGTGCTGGCGCTCGGCGGATCGGCTGGAACGACGATCGGCACCGCGGCCATGAAAGTTTTGCCGTTGGGCGTTCCCAAGGTGATGCTGAGCACGCTTGCCTCGGGCATGGTCCGCCAGTTCGTTGGCGACAAAGACATCTTCATGCTCAACGCGGTGGTCGATATCGCGGGCATCAATCGCGTCAGTCGGCCGATTCTGTCCGAAGCTGCGCGGGCGATGGCCGGCCTGGTCACGCGCCCCGGACCGCTCCCCGACCGCGGCGATAAGCCACTCATAGCAGCGACGATGTTTGGCGTGACGACGCCGTGCGTGGAGCGCGCGCGCCGAACACTCGAGGCGGCCGGGTACGAGGTACTGGTATTCCACGCCACTGGCAACGGCGGGCAGGCGATGGAGTCGCTCATCGACGAGGGACTCATCGCCGGCGTGCTCGACATCACGACCACCGAGCTGGCTGACGAGCACGTGGGGGGCTTCCTCAGTGCCGGATCACACCGGCTGACCGCCGCGGCCCGCGCTGGCATTCCTCAGGTCGTCTCGACAGGCGCGACGGATATGGTGAACTTCTACGCGCCGGACTCCGTTCCGTCGAGGTTCTCGGACCGAACGTTCTATAAACACAACCCCAACGTCACGCTGATGCGAACCACCGCGAGCGAAAATGCCGTGATTGGCCGCGACATCGCGACGAAGCTCTCCGCCGCCACCGGACCCGTCGCTGTCCTGCTGCCCGCCCTCGGCGTGTCCGCCATCGACAAGACGGGACAGCCGTTCGACGATCCCGTCGCCCGGCGCGTCCTCCACGACTCCATTCGCGACGGATTGCGCGGCGCTGATGTTGCCGAACTCGATTTGCACATCAACGATCCGGAGTTTGCCGATGCGGCGGCGGGGAGGCTGATCGAGCTGATGCGAACGACATCGCGGAGCCTTCGATCGATCGACGAGTGAGCCGCGAAGATAACCCGTCAGCCGTGATCGTCGCTTCGCCCATGGAGGTAGGTATCTTGGCCATCGACAATTCCCGCACCGCCATCCTCAAGCGATTCCGTGAGCAAGTCGCGCGCGGCGAGCCGATCATCGGCGGCGGCGCCGGAACAGGGCTCTCCGCCGTGAGCGAAGAGGCGGGCGGCATCGACCTCCTCATCGTCTACAACTCCGGCCGCTATCGCATGGCCGGCCGCGGCAGCTCGGCGGGACTCCTCGCCTACGGCAACGCCAATCAGATCGTCAAGGAGATGGCGTACGAGGTGCTGCCGGTCGTCAAGCACACGCCGGTGCTCGCCGGCGTCAACGGCACCGACCCGTTCATCATCCCGAAGCTGTTCCTCGAGGAGCTGCGCACATTGGGATTTGCCGGCGTGCAGAACTTTCCCACCGTCGGGCTCTTCGACGGCGACATGCGGCAAGCGTTCGAAGAAACCGGCATGAGCTATCAGCTCGAGGTCGACATCATCAGGCTGGCGCACGAGCTCGACCTGTTGACGACGCCCTACGTATTTAATCCGTCAGAGGCGGAACGAATGGCCGATGCCGGCGCCGACTTGATCGTCGCGCACATGGGCGTGACAACCGGTGGATCGATCGGCGCCAAGAGCTCGAAGACGCTCGACGACTGCGTGACGCGGATCCAGACGATCGCTGATGCCGCTCGCGGCGTCAATCCTGACGTCCTGGTCATCTGCCACGGCGGTCCGATCTCCGAGCCGCCGGACGCCGAGTACATCATCGAGCACTGCCGCGGCGTCGACGGCTTTTACGGCGCCAGCTCGGTCGAGCGGCTGCCGGCCGAGCGCGCCATCGCGGACCAGATCAGGACGTTCAAGAGCATCCGCCTGCCGGCCGCGCGAGGAACCCGATGAACGCCTCGAGTCGCAAGAAGCCAGTGCGGTTCGTGACCGCGACGACCGCGCGGATCGAAAAGGCCGCGTGGGGCAGACACTGGTGGCTGTCCGAACCAGCGCTGACCGGAACGAAACTCCTCACGCTCGTGCGCGTGACGATGAGGCCGGGCACCGGACATCGATTCCACTACCACCCCGAACGCGAAGAGATCATCTACATCGTCGACGGCGTTGCCGAGCAGTGGGTGGACCGGAAGAAACGACGGCTCAAGGCCGGCGACTGCGCATTCATCCCGAAGAAAGTCGTCCATGCAATCTTCAATTCGTCGAAGAAGCCGATGACTTTTCTCGCGATCCTCTCGCCGGCGAAGGCCAAGGGGCCGTTCCTCGTGGACTGCTTCGAGGAGGAGCCCTGGCGGAACCTGCGGAAGCCGCCTTCGCGCGTCAGGTCTTGATTGACCCCCAGATCCTGCTGGCTATCGCGCCCCCTCCGCTGTAAGCTCAGCCGGCAGGTCGTCCTCTCGGCGCAGGCTTGGCCCTTTCGCGCAGACTGGAGAGCTCATGAAAAGCGTGCGCAGTGTCTTGTTGTCTGATGGCCTTCGCAACGCTCGTCCTCCGCTCAGACCTGGACGACCGAGCAGCAGGAGCTCTGGAAATTCGAAGAGCAGCAGTGGCAGATGGCCAAGGATAAGGACCTGAGCTGGATCGACAAGATGGTCCATCCCAATCTCAGTTACTGGGGATCGACCAGCCAGCGCCGCAGAACAAGGCGTCGCTGCGCTGGAATCGCTACACAACTCCAACGACACCGTCCTCGAGCAGGAGCTCTTCCCCATCTCGGCGACGATCACCGGCAACATCGCTGTCGTTCACTACCGCTACTCGATCGCCCGCGAGAACTATAAGAAGGAACGCGAAACGGTCACGGGACGCTACACCGATATCCTCGTCAAAGAGGGCGGCCGCTGGCTGTTCATCTCCTGGGCGGGCGGCGACGACCCCAAGAAGTAACCCCCACAGCGCTGTCAACCCCGCAGGGTGTGGCCGCCGGGGCACCTTCGGGAATCGTCAACGTTCTCGGCAGGGAAGGCAGCATAGACCTGGACGGCCAGTTCAAGACGTCCGAAGAGGCGCAGATCAAGGCAGGGTTTCAGAAATCGTACAAGATCCTTCGAACCATGGATGACGGCGGCGCGTGGAACCTGTTGATCCTCAGAGAGTACTCGAGCCTTGCCGCAATCGAGTCCACTCAGGAGAAGGCTGATGCGCTGAGTCAGCAGACCGTAGGGACCGATCAGGTTCAGATGCAGGGCTATCAGGACCGAAGCAAGTATCGCGAAGTCGTCGGCACGAAGTACGCCCGAGAGCTGCTCCTCAAGTAGGGGGGACGCGCGGCCGCGGCTCTCGCACGCCGCGACACGTCGAGGCCGATCGAGCGTTATCGCCACACCCGTTTAGCAGGAGATCATATGAAACACAGCAGCCGTTTACTCACCGTGTCAGTCGCGTGCCTTGCGTTATCGATGTTGCTCAGCAGCGCGGCATTCGCGCAGAGCGATCCACAGGTGGGCGTCTGGAAACTGAATATCGAGAAGTCGAAATACAACCCTGGACCGGGCCCGAAGAGCGGGACAACGACGATCGAAGCCGCCGGATCAGGCACGAAAGTGATCGTCGACCAGGTGCTCGCAGATGGCACGAAGCGGCACTATGAGTTCACCGCGAACTACGATGGGAAGGACAGCCCCGTCACCGGTAACAACCCCGAATTGGACACAGTCGCTCGCACGCGGACCAATGCGAATACTGTGCAGACTATCGCCAAGAAGGGTGGAAAAGTGACGACGACTCAGTCGTCGGTCGTGTCGAGCGACGGGAAAACCCGCACGGTGACGACCAAGGGCACGAGTGCCAGTGGGCAAAAGGTCGACAACGTCGCCGTCTACGAACGGCAGTAGCGACTTTGACGGGGTCAGGCCGTGAATCGTGAATCGGGCCAGATAGGGCGTTCGCCCGATTCACGATTCACGGCCTGACCCCACCCTGAAAGGCACGCGCCGAAGGCGCACGCCCGTCGCGTCGAAGACCGCGTTGGCAAGCGCGGCTGCGACGGTGACGGTCGACGCCTCCCCGGCTCCCCACAGCGGCTCCTCCGGCCGCGACACGAGAATCACTTCGACGGCGGGCGCTTCGGGGAACGTCAGGATCGGATAGCTCGCCCAATCGACGCTCGTCACGCGCGAGGTGTCGAACTGCACTTCCTCGTGCAATGCCCGGCTGAGCGTCTGCACGATTCCGCCCTCGATCTGATTCCGTAGCGCATCGGGATTGACGACCAACCCGCAATCGTGGGCGCAGACGACGCGCCGGACCGAGATCCCGCCGCCCTCGCGTTCGACGGCAACTTCCATGAACGTCGCGACGTAGTTCTCCGCCTGCTTGTACCGCGTGTACGCGACGCCACGCCCGACGAGCGGACCGGTTGACGGACGCGACGCGTTTGGCGCCGGCCGGGGCTGCCAGCCAAACGCCGTCGCTCCGCGCGCCAGGACCTCGAGCGCGCGTGGATCTGTCAGCCGCGCGACGCGAAATTCGAGCGGATCGACGCGTAGCGCGGCCGCGATCTCGTCGGTGAACCCCTCGACCGCAAAGACGTTGGCGGGCTTCCCTGGCGCGCGCAGATTCGACGGGTTGAGCGGCGTGTCACGCAGCCAGTGCGCGAGCACACGCACGTGATCGGCAGCGTAGGCCGGATCCCCGTTCTCGAAGATGCCGGCGGCATCGCGCCCGCTGTCCTGCGCC
Organism: uncultured Acidobacteriota bacterium; assembly: GCA_963797715.1. Classification (GTDB taxonomy): domain Bacteria; phylum Acidobacteriota; class Vicinamibacteria; order Vicinamibacterales; family 2-12-FULL-66-21; genus DATBJJ01. The sequence goes on along the minus strand of CAWCQS010000023.1, from coordinate 84,144 downwards.
AGGCCAGCGGCCTGCGCGGCCAGGAGAATCCGCGCGCCACGTCGGTTGGTCGGGATCCACATCTGCGTGTCCCAGGCGACGATTCGTCCACTGGCATCGATCCCAGCGCGAAGATCGAGCAGCTGCTGCGGACCTTTGGGATCCCAGGCATGCTCGGCCTGTCGCGTCCACTGCACACGAACCGGCTTGCCAATCGTCTTCGACAGGAGCACCGCATCGGCCGCCGCGTGATCAGCTCCATTGGTTCCGTACGATCCCGACCCTTCGACAAATACGACACGCAGCTTCTCGGGAACGAGGCCAAACACGCGCGACAGCGTCGCCCGCATCCCATGGGTGGCCTGCGACGACGTCCAAATCGTGCCGCTGTCACCGCCGACATCGGCGACGGCGCACGATGGCGCCAGAGACGCGTGACTCTGGCAGGGCCAGAAGTAGGTCGCCGACATCTTCGTCGGCGCCGAAGCCAGTGCCGCCTCGAGAGCAGTCGCGGACGGATCCGACTCGCCGAGGGGGCCCGACGGACTCCGATGCACGATCGCCTGGTCGCGGTCGACGACACCCTCGCGAAGGTAGCGCTCGAGATTCTCGTGGCCAGGCAGGCCGCTCCACTCCGTCCACGATGCCTTCAGTTCGCGCGCGGCTCGTACAGCCGACCATTCATCGGCGGCAACGACGGCGAGAAAACTCTCGAGCCGGACCACTCGTACGCCCGGCAGGTGCGCAACCGAGGCTTCGTCGACCGATATCAGCGTCGCGCCAATCGTTGGCGGACGAATCACCCGACCATGCAACATGCCAGGGACGGAAAAGTCCTGGATGTATTGATAGCGTCCCGTGCACTTCGCCGGCATGTCGGGTCGTCGAGGTGACTGGCCGACACGCGAATAACGTGACGGCGGCATAAGTATCGCCTTGGGATCCACCGGAACCGCCAACCGGCGATTGCCGACGAGGGCGCCGATGCCGATGCCCTTGCCGCCACGGACCGGTCTGACTTCCCCACCGACGATCGTCAAATCGGTTGCAGGACGCTCGAGGCGGACCGCCGCGAGCCCAATCAGCGCCTGGCGCGCGGTCGCGGCCGCCTGGCGCACGGCCGTGCCACCCCTCGTCAGGCCTGTGCTGCCGCCGGTGCCGCCCGTGTTCGGACATCGCGCCGTGTCGCCGTCCACGACGCTGACACGAGCGGTGTCCACACCGAGCTCCTCCGCAGCCATCTGCGCGATCGCGATGCGCATGCCGGTGCCGACATCGACTTTGCTCGTATACACGGTGATGGAGCCGTCGGCGGCAATCGACAGGAAGCTGTCGACTTCTTTCGGATCGAGGGTGCGGCCGTCGGCCGCCGATGGCGATTGCTGGACCAGCGCCGACAGACCGTCGCCAAACGTGAAGGAAACGACGAGCCCGCCGGCGACCTTCAACCAGTCGCGCCGATTGATGTCGAAGGAGGGACTCATTGGCCCGTCGCTCGCAAGACTGCCTTCAGAATGCGCGTATGCGTACCGCATCGGCAGAGGTTTCCGGCGAGCGCTTTTTTCACCTGCTCGCCTGTCGGCCTCGGAGTCCGCGCGAGGAGCGCCTTCGCCGCCATGATCATGCCGGTCGTGCAATAGCCGCACTGCGCCGCCTGCTCGGCGATGAACGCCGCCTGAAGCGGATCCGGTTTCTCGGGTGTGCCGAGGCCTTCGATCGTGGTGATCCGCCGCCCGGCGACGGCGCTCACGGGCGTCATGCACGACTTTGCCGCCTGGCCGTTGATGAGGACCGTGCACGATCCGCATTGTCCGAGGGCGCACCCAACCCTGGTTCCCGTGAGAGCTAGCGAACCGCGCAGGACGTAGAGCAGCGGCTGCGCCGGATCCCAGCTTTCGAGCGTCGCGGCTCGACCATTGACCTGACAACGATAGGTCGGCATCCTGCAGAGCATCTTACGCCGAGTTGTGTAGACTGACGGCCACACGCATGACTTCGAACACACGTCCTTCGGACTCAACGAGACTTCTGTCGATCAGCGCGCTGATCGTTTCCATCAGCCTGAACACGATCGCAGTCACCGGCTGCCGAACCGCGACACCGCCAACGCCCGCCACCACACCATCCGCAGCGGCGCCAGCCTTGCCCGACAGCGTCCGCTGGGTCCGAGACGCCGCGGAATATCGCGCTGCGGTCCTGCAGACCTACCGCGTGGCGACCGCGGCCGTGACCTCAGCAAGCGGCGGACGCGCCGCCGGTTCGTGGGCCGTCATCCTCGACGCAGACGAGACCGTCATCAGCAACCTGCAACACGAGATCGAGCTTGCCGAGAAGCATCAGTCCTACAGCGCCGAGAGTTGGCACGCATGGGTGATGCGGCGAGAAGCGACGCCGCTGCCAGGCGCTGCCACTTTCCTCGCCCGCGTTCGCGAGCTCGGCGGCCGCATCGCCATCGTCACGAACCGGCTGGAGTCCGAATGCGCGGATACGGCCGCGGTTTTCCGCGCACATCAGCTTGTATACGACATGATGCTGTGCCGTCCGGACAAAGGCCCCGTCGGACAAGAACCCTCGCTTTACTGCGGTAGCCGCCGGAACGACGACCACCGGCGGTCCCGCGCTCGAGGTGCTGGCATTCCTCGGCGACAACATCCTCGACTTTCCCGATCTGACTCAGGCAGCGGTCAAAGAAGACGCAAAGTTGCTCGAGCCGTTCGGCACAAAGTACTTCGTCGTGCCGAATCCGATGTACGGGAGCTGGCAGTAGATGTCGGCGGCGCCGCGTATCTCGGTTTTTCCCAAGTGCTACGTCGACGACCTGACCGCCGGCCGGCGCGACTACGTCGAGTGGATCTACGACGCCGCCACGCTCGGCGGCGAAGGCGTCGAACACTACGACGAGTTCTTCCGCAGTTACGACGAGCGCGACGTCGCACCGGTGATGGATGCGATGGCGGCGACCGGCCAAATCTCGTCCATGATGTGTTTCTCGCCGGACTTCACCCATCCAGATCGCGACGAGCGCGCGCGCCAGGTCCAACGTCAGAAGCGCGCTATCGATCTGACGATCCGGACTGGCGCCCGGCACTGTCGAACGCTCAGTGGCCAGAAGTATCCGGGGCTGTCGATTGCCGAAGGCGTGGCGCGGGCGTCAGCATGCATCGTCGAGGCGCTCGACTATGCGACCAAACGTGACGTCGCCCTCTGCCTCGAGAATCACTACAAAGTCGGCGAATGGCTCTACCCTGAATTCGCGCAGCAAGAAGAGCCATTTCTCGCGCTGCTCGATGCCATCCCGGAATCACCCCACTTTGGCGTCCAGTACGATCCGTCGAACGCGGTCGTCGGCGGCTTCGATCCCATTCCGTTTCTCGAGAAGATCAAGCACCGCGTCGTCACGGTACATGCCTCAGATCGATATCTGGTGCCTGGGGCGTCGCTCGATGACATTCGGCTCCACGATGGCACGATCGGATATCCCGACAAGATGAAGCACGGAGTGACAGGACAGGGCACGAACGACTACGACGCGATCTTCAGGATTCTGCGGTCGGTCAACTTCGCTGGCTGGATTTCAGTCGAGGACGGCATGGATGGCCTCGACGAGTTGCGTCGGTCGGTAGAATTCCTGAAGCGGAAACGCGCCGAGTACTACGGCGCCGAGTCGCCATCATGAGGCCCGCGGCATCACTCGTTTCCGCCAGTCTTCTGTTCCTGCTGTGGACCGAAACCGCGACGCCGGCGTCCGAGCCAGGCAGCGCCTGTTTCCTGCTTCATGAAGTTGGCACCGGCGAGGTTCGCCGCTCGCCGGCGACGGCATGCCGCACGCGCGTGTCGCCACAGTCGACGTTCAAAATTCCGCACGCGCTCGCTGCGCTCGACGCGGGCATCGTCCGCGACGCCACCTCGATGTTCCCGTACGACGGAAAGCCGTATTCGTTCGAGAATTGGCGGCGCGACCACACGCTGGCCACCGCAATGCGGTACTCCGTGGTGTGGTGGTTTCAACGCGTTGCGCGCGAGCTCGGCTCAGCCCGCGAACGCGAGTACCTCCATCGCTTCAACTACGGCAACGCTGATTCGACGAGCGGCCTGACGACGTTCTGGTTGGGAGAGTCACTGGCGATCTCCCCGGAGGAACAGCTGCAATTCATCGGTAAGTTGTTCGCGAACAAATTGCCAGTCAGCGATCATGCGATGCGCACGGTGCGCGAGGTGCTCGTCCAGCCGCAGGGCGTTGTCGTCAACGCCTCCGGGGAGCATCCATTTGCCGGAACCTGGCCGGCTGGCACCGTCGTGAGCGCAAAGACTGGCAGCGGCAATACGAAGGGCGGCGAACAGGTCAGGTGGCTGGTCGGCCACGTCGGCCGCAGCGGCAGAAGTTGGTTATTTGTCAGCTGCGTGATTGGAGGCGATTCGACACCGGCGCTCGCCGCCGTCGACTTGGCCGCTGACGCGCTGCACCATGAGGGAATCCTGTGAGCACCAAGAAGACCCTGGCCGGAAAAGTCGCCGTCGTCACTGGCAGCACGCAGGGCCTGGGCGCTGCCATCGCCACGCTGTATGTCAAGGAAGGCGCGAAGGTCGTGCTGACCGGGCTATCGTCGGCCGATGGCAACGCGCTGGCGAAAACAGCTCGGCAGAAATTCGATTTTCGAGCAGACCGATCTGTCACGCGTGGACGACTGCCGGCGTTTGATTGAAGTCGCACTGAAGCGATTCGGCCAGATCGACATCCTCGTGAACAATGCCGTCGACGCCACGCGTGCAACCGTAGACGACGTCAGCCCGGACGTGTTCGATCGGATTTTCGCTGTGAATGTTCGGGCGCCGTTACTGCTCGCGCATCACGCGATTGCGTCGCTGCGTCGGCAGGGCGGCGTCATCATCAACATTGGCAGCATCAACGCGTTCATGGGCGAGCCGTCGCTGCTCGTCTACGCGGCGTCCAAGGCCGCGCTGCAGACCGCATCGCGGAACCTCGCCAACTATCTCAAGTTCGATCGAGTCCGCGTCTATTGCTTGAACATCGGCTGGATGAACTCCGAAGGCGAGCGAACGATGATGAAGCAGCTCGGCCACCCGCCTGACTTCCTCGAGCGCCAGGGACAAGCCTGGCCGCTCGGCCGCATTCTCAAGCCGGCGGAGGTCGCTGAAGTCGCGCTGTTCGTGGCATCGGGCAAGGCCGCGCCGTTCAGCGGACAGGTCATCGAGCTCGAGCAGTTCCCAACGGGCGCGCTCGGGGCGCCGAAAAAGGGCGGCCTGACCTAACTCACGACTTTCACCGATCAACGGACGGACATACTGTGACCACACACTTGCTCGACGGCGGCCCGAAAGTTCAACTGTCACTCGACCTGCAGACGATGGCCGACGCGCTGCCGACGGCCGAGATCGCCGTGAGGGCCGGCGTCGACTGGCTCGAGGTCGGCACGCCGCTCATCCTCGGCGAAGGCCTGCACGCGGTGAAGGCGCTCCACGAGAAATACCCGAACCACCCGATCGTCGCCGATCTCAAGACGATGGATGCCGGATATCTCGAAGCCGAGATGATGTTCAAGAGCGGCGCGTCGTTCGTCGTGGTCATGGGCCAGGCCCACGAGCATACGATTCGCGAAGCCGTGCGCGCGGCGCGCGACTACGGCCGCTACGTCATGGGCGACATCATGCTCTGCCCCGACAAGGTCGCCATGGCGAAATCGATGGAAGCGATGGGAGTCGACGTCGTGATCGTGCACACGGGGCTCGACGAGCGGCACGCCGAGATCGGCAAGTCGCCACTCGACGATCTGAAGAAGGTGCGGCCGGCCGTCAAGATCCCGCTGCAGGCCGTCGGAGGGCTGTCGATCGACCAGGCGGCGCAGTGCCCGGCGCTCGGCGCCTCGCTCGTCGTCATCGGCGCGCCGCTGGCGGTCGCCGACTACGAGCTGAAACCTGGCGCCGATGCCGAGACGCTCTTCGACGATCATCAGCAGCTTCGTCCGTCAGGTGAAGAGCGCTTCCTGTTAGAACGAAGAGTCCGGCTTTAGCCGGACATGGCATGGTCCGCCTGAAGGCGGGACGCTACGAACTTCTGATGATGCTCTAGGCCAGGATCTGCTTGACCAGCTGGCCGTGCACGTCGGTCAGCCGGAAATCCCTGCCCTGGAACCGGTACGTCAGCTTCGTGTGGTCGATCCCCATCAGGTGCAGGATCGTCGCCTGCAGATCCCAGACTGACACCGGGTCCGACACGACGTTGTAGCTGAAGTCGTCGGTCTCGCCGATCACCGCGCCGCGCTTGGTTCCGCCGCCTGCCACCCACATGCAGAAGTTCCGCGGGTGGTGGTCGCGTCCGTAATTCACCTCGGTCAGCTTGCCCTGGCTGAAGACGGTCCGGCCGAACTCGCCGCCCCAGATCACGAGCGTGTCGTCGAGCAGCCCGCGCTGTTTGAGGTCGGTGATGAGCGCCGCCGTCGGCTGGTCGGTGCCGCGACACTGCAGCCTGATATCGCGCGGGAGGTTGCCGTGCTGATCCCAGCCGCGGTGATACAGCTGAATGAAGCGGACGTTCCGTTCGGCCAGCCGCCGCGCCAGCAGGCAGTTGGCGGCGTAGCTCCCGGGCTTGCGCGATTCCGGCCCGTACATCTCGAATACCGAGTCAGGCTCCTTCGAAAGATCGGTCAGTTCCGGCACGGACGTTTGCATCCGATACGCCATCTCGTATTGCGCGATTCGAGTTTCGATCTCCGGATCGCCGTAGGCTTCGCGCTGCATCATGTTCAGCCGGGCAGCGGCGTCGAGCATCTGCCGGCGCGTCGTGCGCTCGATGCCCGGCGGGTCCTGAAGAAACAGCACTGGCGCACCGCCGTTGCGGAACCGCACGCCCTGATAGCTCGAAGGCAGGAAGCCACTCGCCCACAGCCGCGAAAAGAGCGGCTGGTCGGTGGTGAGCGCGTGCGCCTGCGACAGCAGCACCACGAACGCCGGAAGGTTCTGGTTCTCGCTGCCAAGCCCGTAACTGAGCCACGCACCCATGCTGGGCCGCCCGGGCTGCTGGAACCCCGTCTGGATGAACGTGATTGCCGGATCGTGGTTGATCGCATCCGTGTTCATCGTCTTGATGACGGTGATGTCATCGACGATCTTCGCGGTGTACGGCAGCAGCTCGCTGACCCATGTGCCGGCCTCGCCGTGCTGGCTGAAGGAGAACGCGGACTTCGCCACCGGCAGCAGCGACTGGCCCATCGTCTGCGCGACACGCTGGCCCTGACGCACCGAGTCGGGAATCTGCGTGCCCTGGAACTTCGCGAGCCCGGGTTTGTAGTCGAAGGTCTCGAGCTGCGATGGTCCCCCGGACTGGTGGAGAAAGATCACGCGCTTCGCCTTTGCTGCGAAGTGCGGCAACGTCGTCAGCCCGCCGGTCTTCGGATCCCGCGTCTCCTGAAACGCTGCGGCGGAGAGGATCTGCGGCGAGAGGAGCGATCCGAGCGCCGCACCCCCGATGCCGCGGGCCGTCAGCCCGAACAGCTGGCGCCGGGTGAAGTGGAGATCGAATTCGCGTTCGAGGGACATGGGTCAGCTCCCAGCTTCCAGCTCCAGCTGCCAGCTCCTCTCAGCTCTCAGTCAGTTACCTTCAGCCTTCAAACCTAGCTTCAACCTTCGGGCTTCGCTTCAGACGTCGTACTTCACACTTTGAACTTCAGAATTCAGACGTCAGACTTCAGACTCTTTCGGCTCACTGCTTCGTCACCGTCTCATCCAAGTTGAGAATCACGCTGGTGACGGTCGTCCACGCGGCGTGCACTGTCGGATCGAGACGTTTGTCGCGCGGCGATTCGCCGACACTCACCAACTTGTTCGCGGCCTCCGGGTTCCGTGCGAACGTCGCGAGCTCGGTTTCGAGCAGCTTGCGGAGCACGCCGTTCTCCTTGCCGCTCGGCATTCGCCCCGTCGCGAGGCGAAACGCGTAAACGACGCGGCTCTTGTCGTCCTTTCCCCCTTCGAGGAGCGTTCGCTGCGCGAGCGCCCGCGCCGCCTCGACGTAGGTCGGGTCGTTGAGAAGCACGAGCGCCTGGAGCGGGGTGTTCGTCAACGCGCGCCGCCCGGTGCACTTCTCGCGATCCGGCGCGTCGAAGGTCGCGAGCGACGCCGGCGGCGCCGTGCGCTTCCAGAACGTATACATGCCACGCCGATAGAGATCCCTGCCGTGGCTCTGCTCGTAGCTCTGCGCCGAGAAACCGTCACCAAACGCGAGCTCCTCCCAGATGCCCTTCGGCTGATACGGCAGCACGCTGGGGCCGCCAATCTCGATCGTTGAGCAGACCGCTCGCGGCAAGCGCGGTATCACGGATCATCTCGGCCGGCATGCGGAAGCGCGGACCGCGCGCGAGGAGACGGTTCTCCGGATCCTTTTCGAGAAGTGCCGGCGTCACCACCGAGGACTGACGGTAGGTCGCCGACGTCACGATCAGGCGCTGCATCGCTCGAATGTCCCACCCCGTCCGGACGAACTCGGTCGCCAGCCAGTCGAGCAACTCGGGATGCACGGGCGGCTCACCCTGCACGCCGAAATCTTCCTGCGTCTTGACGATGCCGATGCCGAAATACATCTGCCAGAACCGGTTGACGGCGACGCGCGAGGTGAGCGGATGTCCGGGCTGCACCAGCCACTTGGCGAGCGTCAGGCGATTGAGCGGTGCGCCCGCCTCGAGCGGCGGCAGCATGGCCGGCACGCCGGGCTGCACCTTCTCGGTCTGGTTGCGATAGTCGCCGCGGGCGAGCACGAAGCTTTCTCTCGGCTTCTTCAGCTCGGACATCACCATCGCCGTCGGGATCGGCTTCTTGAGCTCCTCGCTTTGCTTCACGAGCGCCTGAAGTTCGGCGTAGAGCCCAAGCAGCGGATCTGGCGCCGCATTCGTCAGGAAGTAATCGCGGAGATACTCCGCCTGATCCTTGGTTTGCTTGCCGTTGATGCCCGACAGAATTGCACGGGGCCGGTAGTGGATCGCGAGATCCTCGATGTCGGCCGCCGTCAGTACGCGGTTGTAGAGCCTCAGATCGTCGAGCTGGCCGACATACGGCGGACCGAGCGCGCCGCGCCCCACCGACAGCGGTGCATCTGTTAGTAATCGAACCCGTCAGCGCGTCTTTGACGACGTCCACCGCCATCAACTGGCCATTGGCGTAGATTGCCAGGCCGCGTGCCTTGCCGGAGCCGTCGTACGTCATCACGACGTGATTCCAGTCGCCGAGCTTCAATCGTTCGCGAGTGCGGACCTGAATCGCGCTTGCCGGCGCGTCCGACGTGACAGTGATGGTCAGTCGTGCCGCCCAGCGCTGGATGTCGAACAGCTGCAAGTCGTCGAGCCGCCACTCGTAGCCTCGCCGATGCTGTGGGATCGTCGAGCTTCTGAAACACGCCGATCGGAAGGTTGCCTCGCGGCCGCATCCAGACGGCAAGGCTGAACGCATCTCCGCGATCGAACGCACCCGCATTGCCGAACTGACACCTCGGTGTCGCCATCGAATGTCACGGCCCGGCCGATCAGACCGGCGTCAAACGTCGGGTCGCCCGAGATCATGCGGCCATGCAGAAACTTGCCAGAGACGTCCGAGAAGCTGCCGTCGAGCTCATAGTGAGCCGTCAGGCCGTCGCGATCGATGTCCTTTGCGCTGCCGCTGCCCTGCGCCGGCAGCCGGGCGATCACGGACTCTTCCCACGCTCGCTGCGCCGGCGCAACGGCCTCATCGCTCAGCGCCTTTTCGTGCGCCTCGATTGCGTCGTCGAGGTCGTCGAGCATCTTCTGCTGCGCCGGCGTCGGCAGCAGCAGCATCGGCACGGCGTTGCCGCGTGCGGCCGTCCAGGCCGTGCTCGGGGACGTTATTGAAGAAGGCGAAGAACTGGTAGAACTCCTTCTGCGTGATCGGATCGAACTTGTGGGCGTGGCACCGCGCGCACCCCATCGTCAGGCCCATGAACGCCGTCGACGTCGCCTCGACGCGGTCGATCGACGTACTCGACCTGATACTCGTCGGCAATCGCGCCGCCCTCGAAGTTGATCATGTGGTTCCGGTTGAAGCCGGTGGCGATCTTCTGCTCCCGCGTCGCGTCCGGGAGCAGATCGCCGGCGAGCTGCTCGATCGTGAACTGGTCGAAGGGCAGGTTGCGGTTGAAGGCGCTCGATCACCCAGTCGCGCCACGGCCACATGCCGCGCAGCGCTGTCGATGTGGTAGCCGTGCGTGTCGGCGTAGCGCGCCGCATCGAGCCAGGGCACCGCCATGCGCTCGCCGTAGTGCGGCGACTGCAGCAGCGCATCGACACGCTTCTCGTAGGCGTCCGGCGACCGGTCGGCGAGGAACGCGTCGACCTCGGCCGGCGTCGGCGGCAGGCCGGTCAGATCGAGGTGACGCGGCGGAGCAGCGTCGCCTTGTCGGCTTCGGGCGACGGCTTCAGTCCTTCGCGCTCGAGCCGGGCGAGGATGAACTGATCGATCGGGTTCCGCACCCAGTCGGCTCGAGGCCGGCGGGTGGCTCGGGACGAACCGGCGCCGTGTACGCCCAATGCGTATCCCACTTCGCGCCTTCGTCGATCCAGCGGCGCAGGAGCTCGATCTGCCGCGTCGTCAGCGAGTGCCCGGAATCGGCCGGCGGCATCCGCTTGTCGGGATCCGGGTGCGTGATCATCTTGATCATCACGCTCTTGGCCGCACTCCCGGGCACGATGATTCCCTCTTCGGCGAAGGCGCCTTCCTTCGTGTCGAAGTGAAATTTGGTTTCGCGCTGCTTCTCGTCGGGGCCGTGGCAGGCGAAGCAGTTGTTCGAGAGGATCGGCCGGATGTCGCGGTTGAAGCTGAGAGGAGCCGGAGCGGCCTGTTCGCGCTCGGCACGAGCCGCGACGCTCGCGGCGCCGGCCAGAGCGAGGCCCAGGGAAGCAGCCGCCATCACGCACGCCTGAAGTCCGTGAGGGCGCATCGGGGGTTCAGTTTACTGCAGGTTCTTGGTTCGGCGTTCTGGGTTCTGGGTTCAGGTTCTGAGTTCGGGGTTCCCGTTCTGCGTTCAGCGTTCTAGTGCGGGCTTCAGTCCTCTCGTTGGCCCTCTCCTGGCGGCTGGCGGGAATTGCGCGGACTGTAGAACCTGAACACCGAACCTAGCACCGGAACGCTGAACCCAGAACCTGAACGCCGAACCAAGAACGACGAACCAAGAACCGACGGTTCCGGTTTATCTCGGCCTTGCGTAGTAATAGCCTCCTGCATTTTCGACAACGATCGGCAACCCGAAGAGGTCGGTCAGCCTTTTGCTCGTCAGGATCTCGGCCTTCGGCCCGTCGGCAACGACCCGGCCGCCCTGGAGCAGAATGACGCGCTCGATCTCGGGCACGATTTCCTCGCTGTGGTGCGTGATCAGCACGAGCGTCGTTCCCCGTTTGACGATCCCTCGCACGAGCTCCATGAAGGCGTGCCGGGTGCCGAGATCGAGCCCGGTCGTCGGCTCGTCGAGAACGAGCGCTCGAGGAACACCCGAAAGTGACGTCGCCAGGACGCGTGCGAGCATCACGCGACGCGCTTCCCCGCTCGACATCTGGTCCATGGTGCGCCGTGCGAGGTGCGTGGCACCAACCGCGTCGAGCGCTTCGGCCGTGCGGCTGCGCATGTCGTCGGTGATGGCGCCGTAGCGGAGGATGCCGTGCGAGACGAGAAACGCGGACAACACCGCCGCCTCGCCAGTAATGCTTCCCTCGCTGTTGCCCGCGACGAAGCGCTGATGCAGATCGGCAGACACGATCCCGAGTTGCGACCGCAGCTCGGCGACATTCCAACGATCCTCGCCAAAGACACGGACCGCCGACGGCGCGTCCGCCGGCGCAAGGGCGCGCTCGTGATGCGTCAACAGACTCACGAGCAAGGATTTGCCGGCGCCGTTTGGTCCGAGGATCGCCGTGTGCTCGCCTTCGCGAATCGCCAGGCGGAGTCCGTGCAGTACAGGCCGGTCGTCTTTGACGACGGTGGCGTCAATCAGCTCGAGGATCGGGTTAGACACGTGTCAGCTCTCAGCTATCAGCTCTCAGCAATGTGGCTCGGTCGTCAAGCTTGTTTCGTCTGACAGCTGACAGCTGACAGCTAGAGTGTAATCGTTTGCGAAAGCAAGATATGATCTCGCGAGCCGCACTTTCGTAGACCTATCGTTGAGGTGATCGATGCGACCGAAGACACTTCTGGCGCCAGCTGCCTTCGTTCTGCTGGCGTCGCTGGCCGTCCGGCTGGGCGCGCAGACGCCGGTTCAGCCTCCACCACCAGCTCCTCCTGGCGGTAACGCCGGGCGCGGTGGGCAGGCTGGCGCGCCGCCACAAGGCCGCGGCCGTGGACAGGGCACGTTCCCCGCGCAACAGCGCGCACCCGGCGACCCTGAGGTGATCAAACGTGGCGCTGGTTTGTACGGCGTCAACTGCCGCGCCTGCCACGGCACTGATCTTCGCGGCGGCGACCAGGGCGGACCGAACCTCTTGCGCTCGCAACTCGTGCTGAACGACCAGGACGGCGAGCTGATCTTGCCGGTCGTGCAGAACGGCCGGCAGAACCCAGGCATGCCGGTGATGCCGCCGCTCCCCATTCCGCCCGACGACGTGAAAGCGATCGCGACCTACATTCACAGCGTCGCCGCCAGCGCCCGAGGCCAGGGCGCGCCGCCCGAAGGCCCCCCCATCGAGCTCAACATCGTCGTCGGCGATGCGAAGGCTGGACAGGAATACTTCAACAAGAACTGCACGTCGTGCCACTCGGCGGCCGACATGCAAGGCATCGCCACTCGCGTCGGCGAGCCCATGGCGCTCCAGAACTACTGGGTCGGTGGTGGCGGCGGACGCGGCCGCGGCGGGCAACCGCCGACGCCCGTCACAGCCATCGTCACGGACGGGTCGGGCCAGAAGTTCGAGGGCGCGTCTGATTCGACTGGACGACTTCGGTGTGGTCATCGGCCTCACGGACGGAACCTCGCGCTCGTTCCGGCGAGACGGCGATGTGCCGAAGGTCGAAGTTCGGGATCCGCGCGAGGCGCATCGCAAGCTGCTGCCTACCTACGCGGACACAGACATCCACAACGTAACTGCCTATCTGGTGACACTGAAATGACGATCAAGAGAGCGATCTTCGCCACGACGGTCGCCGCCGCTGCGGTGATGGTGACGCCCGCGTTTCTCTCAGGTCAGGGGCAAGGCGGCCTCGATCCCGCCACCATCCGCAAGCCGCTCGCCGAGACGTGGCCAACCTACTCGGGCGACTACACCGGCCGCCGCTACAGCACGCTCAAACAGATCAACCAGACGACCGTCAAGAACCTCACCCTTGCCTGGACGGCTCGCCTGACGGGCGGCGATCCGGCGGCGGCCGCCGCCGGCGGTGGTCGCGGTTTCGGCGGCCGTGGGGGATTCGGCGGCGGCGGCACCCCGGCGCCGGTCGTCGTCGGCGGCGAAGGGACCGGCGAGTTTGCTGCCGGCGGCGGCGTCACCGTCAAGGGTGCGATCCTGCAAGTCGACAACATCCTCTACGTGACGGCGCCTGACAACGTCTGGGCGATCGACGCGCGCGACGGCCGTGAGCTGTGGCGCTACTTCTGGAAGACGAAGGGTGGCACGCACATCGGCAACCGCGGTGCCGCCCTCTGGCACAGCTACCTCTTTTTCGAGACGCCCGACAATTACCTGGTCTCGCTCGACGCGCGCACCGGCAAAGAGCGATGGCACGTCGAGATTGCCGACTTCAACCAGCAGTACTTTTCGACGATGGCACCGATCGTCGTCGACAACCACGTCCTTGTGGGCACCGGCAACGATTTGGATGCGCCGGGCTTCCTGCAGTCCTACGACCCGGAGACCGGCAAGCGCAACTGGATGTTGTACACCGTACCCATGAAGCCGGGAGATCCTGGTCTCGACACGTGGCCGAATCTCGAATCGGCGCGCCACGGTGGCGGGCAGGTCTGGATTCCGGGATCGTACGACCCCGACACGAAGTACTACATCTTCGGCACAGGCAACCCGACGCCTGGCTACACCGGCGCTGGACGCAAGGGTGACAACCTCTTCACTTGTACGCTCATGGCCGTGCACGTCGAGACCGGCAAGATGGCGTGGTACTTCCAGACCTCGGTCCACGACACGCACGACTGGGATTCGGCGCAGACGCCAATCCTCATCGACACGACGATTGATGGCAAGCCGCGCAAGCTCGTCTCGACCGCGGCAAGAAACGGCTACTTCTACACGGTGGACCGCGTCACCGGGAAACAAATCGTTACGAGCAAGTACGGGTCGACGACGAATTGGGCGCTCAGCCAGCGGCCCACCGGCGAGATCGATCCCAATCCTGCCAAGGAGGCGACGATTCCCGGCTCGCTCGTCTCGCCGGTCGAAGGCGGGGTGACGAACTGGCCGCCGCCGGCGTACTCCGAAGACACTGGCCTCTTTTACGTGCAGGAGCACAACGGTTTCAACCTGCTCTATCTCACGGATCCGGATCCACGCGGGTCGATGGGGCTCGGTGGCAAGGCCGTCGCGCAGCTCGGTTCGCTCGGCGATTACCTCACGGCCATCGACCCAAAGACTGGCAAGGTCGCGTGGCGCCATCAGTTCTACGGCGGCGGTGGCGGTGGGTTACTGACGACGGCCGGCCGCGTCATTTTCTCTGGCGACGGCAGCGGCAATTTTGGCGCCTTCGACGCAACCGACGGCAAACCGCTCTGGCACTCGCGGATTGGCAACATCTCGAACGCGCCGCAGACCTACAGCATCGATGGCCGTCAGCACCTCCTCGTCGCGGTTGGCGACACGCTGTACGCGTTCGCGATGTACTGAGTCTGCAACTAGTGAGTTCGCCGTGGAACGTCGCACGATGGATCGCCTCCGTCCTCTCGAACACGACGATGAAGACCAGATGGATCTGTCGGCGGCGCAGTCGGCGCTCGGCAGGTTCAAGCCTTTCACGCCGCCGTCGACCCGTGCTGACGTCGAGTTCGGCACGTGCACGGATCCCGGCCGCCGCCGAACGACGAGCGACGACCATTTCCTCATCCTCCGGCTCGGCCGCAGCCACGAGACACTCGCGTCTAGCCTTCCCGCCGGTGCGGTGCCAGATCGCTGGGAAGAATTCGCCTACGGTATGGTCGTGGCCGACGGCATGGGCCCGGACGGCCCGGAGATCGCCAGCCGGCTGGCAATAGCCGCCCTGGCGCAGCTGCTGCTGCGATTCGGGAAGTGGAACCTCCGCGTCAACGATCGGACGGCGTGGGAGATCGTGCAGCGCGCAGAACGGTTTTACCGGCGCGTTGGCGAGATGGTGACGGACGCCTCGCTCCAACATCCCTCGCTCGCGGGCATGAGTACGACGCTCACCGCCGTGTACACCGCGGGCGATGAAATGTTCGTCTCCCATGTCGGGCATTCGCGGGCGTATCTTACCGAACGGCCTCCTCACGAGACTGACGCGCGATCAGACGCTGGCCCAGCGCCTGGCGGAATCCGGACGGACCACCCCGACTGAACTGGCGGCGTCGGATCTCCGTCACGTGCTTACCGATGCGCTCGGAGGACGCGCCGGCGAGCCCGACGTTGAAATTCAAAACTACCTGCTGATGAGCGGCGACGTCGTCCTGCTCTGCACCAACGGCCTTACGGACGTCGTCGAAGATGACAAGATTGCCGGCGTACTTCGCGCCGGGCAGGGACAATCACTGGATGCGCAGAGCCGCGCGCTGGTGAACCTCGCCCTCGAGCGCGGGGGCCCGGACAACATCACCGCTGTGCTCGCGCGCTACGACATCCGCTAGCACGTCGATTGTCACAGCCAGTAACGAAACGACCCTGCCGGTCAGGCCACCGTCGACGGCTGCTCGTGCGCGAGCACTGCGCGGCGAAGGCTCGGGAACACCGCATCGCTCCCCAGTCGGGCGAGCGCGCCGCTTCGTTCGAGCATCTGCTGAACCTGGGGGCGCACGCCGCCAAATGCGAGCCGCATGCCTCGCGTCTTCAGTTCGTCAGCAAGGTCGACGATCGTGTCCGCCCCGGTGCTGTCGACATGCAGGATTGGAGCGCCGTCGATAATCAGCCACTTCGCGCCTGCGTTGGCGTCCGCGACCGCCAGCGCCCGGCGTTTGAAATGAGGCGCGTTGAAGAAGATGATCGACGCGCCGAACTGGTAGAGGACGAGACCAGGGATCGGTGTCGCGCCCTCGTACAGCGTGACGTCGCGAAATCCCTGCAGGCCTTCCACTCGACCGAGGATGGCCTCGGCTGGACGCGACGATAGGTACAGGAGCACAAGCATCGCCAGGGCGACGGCGATGGCAATACCTTCGAGCGCCCCGAGCGCCACGACGCCGAACATGGCAGCCAGGGCAACGAGCAACTCCCCCGCTCTCACCCGGCGGAATCGCACCAGCGCTTGCCAGTCGAACAATCCCGTTGCCGCCGAAATCAGGACGGCGCCGAGTGCGCTCGTCGGCAGGTAGCGAAGCGGCCCGGTAAAGAACACCAACACGATGGCCATCGTCACTGCCGCAACCAGGCCAGTGACCTGGGACTTGCCGCCCATCACGTCGCCGATTGCCGTGCGCGAGTCCGCACCGGTAACGGCAAATCCCTGCGAGAGGCCGGCGGCAACGTTGCAGGCGCCGAGCGCGATGAACTCGCGGTCGACGTCGATCTCGTACTTGTTGCGCTCGGCAAAGCTGCGCGCCGTCACCATCCCGCTCGTGAAGCTGACGAGCGCCAGTCCCACCGCTCCCGCCAACAGCGGTTCGATGTGTGTTGCCGGTATCGGCGTCCAGCCGAACTTCGGCAGGCCCGCGGGAACGGCGCCCAGAATCGCGACCCCTCGCGCGTCGAGCGCAAACACCTGCACGAGAATGACGGCGACGACGAGGCCGATCAGGGGAGCCGGCAGCAGCGGCAGGAAACGCTTGACCGCCTTCACGACCGCGAACGTGACTGCACCCACGGCAAGAGTAGGCAGGTGGGTCTGCGGCAGCTTCGACAAGAACTCGAATAGTCTCGGCAGGATGCGGCCAGCCTCGATCGTGAAGCCGAAGACCTTGCCGAGCTGCCCGAGCACGATGCTGATCGCGATACCGTTCATGAAGCCTACGAGGACGGGCTTACCGAGAAAATCCGCGAGGAATCCGAGCCGGAACGTGCCCGCAATCATGCAGACGACTCCGGAGAGAACGGCCAGCGTCACCGCCAGCGAGGTATAGAGGCCGGAGTCGCCAGCCGCAAGTGGAGCGACGATAGCAGCCACCATCGCGCACGTCGCTGCATCGGGATTCACGATCAGCTGTCGCGAGGTGCCGAGCACGGCGTAGACGACGAGGGGCAGAATCGAAGCGTAGAGGCCGACGACGACCGGAAAGCCTGCGAGCTCGGCGTAGGCAATCGCTGTCGGTAAGGCGACAGCAGCCACCGACACGCCGGCGGCAAGGTCCTTGCGCAGCCACTCGCGGCGATAGCCGCGAAGCATCGCCAGGCCCGGAGCAAACCGCGCGAGCGGATCGCTGCGGGTTGGCTGAGTGTGCTGCACGACGTGCCTCGACGAATCGCCGCCGACGGATGTCACGGGTTACTATCCGCAATCATATGACATCGCTGCTGCTGGTGCTCGCCGCCTGTCTCTGTGGTCCGCCGTTCGTCGTCGGACTCACGGCCATCGGCATTCCGTGGCAGGTATCGGCAGCGATCGTGTCGGCAGTGGCGACGGTGGTCCTCGCAAGAACGGTCAGGCAGGCCCGCTCGATCGGCGCCAGCCGCCTTCACTGGCCGGCGGTCTTGACGGTGCTCGTCGTATTGGCGGCGGCAACGTTCTACACTGCGAGGCTCAGCCTCTTCATGTTCGACGCCACGCGCGCCGATCTATCGGTCTTCCCCAACCGCCCGTTCTTTGTACGCATAGTTGCCTGAGCGCGTACACCGAGGCTGCCAGGCTCGCGCCGTCCGGCCGCAACATCTACGACGTCGCGCTCTATTCCGATCCGGCGAAGCCTGGCGAGAACTTGCCCCGATACATCGGCCCACTCGAGGTCGATCTTTATCAGTACCCTCCGCCGTTCCTCGTGCTGCCCGCGAGTGGAGTCCGGTTCGGCCTCGATCTCTTTACGATTCGCCGGGTGTGGTTCGCGGTGCAGAGCGTCGTGCTGCTCATGGCGATGGTCGTGCTCGCCCGGTGGGTCGGCGGACGGAGCGGCCTGCTGGCGCTGCTCCTCGGTACCGTTCGTCTGGATCGCGCCGACGACACGCCTCGGCCTGCAGCTTGGAAATTTTCAGCTGACCGCGGTACCGATGGCGATGCTCGCGATGATCGCGTTCGCCCGCGGCCACGACGCGCGCGGTGGCTTTGCGCTCGGGTTTCCGATCGTCAGCAAGATCTTTCCGGGGCTTCTCGGTGTGCAGCTCCTCGTCGAGCGGCGCTGGCGCGCCATCGCATGGACTGTGGCGTGGGCCGGCGCGTTTACCGTCGCAGCGTGGTTGACTGTCGGATCCACTCCATTCGTGGACTTCGTCCGCTATCAGCTGCCGCGAATAGAGTCAGGCGAGGCCTTCTTCTGGATGAATGCGCCGGAGGTGGCGCCGATCAACTTCGGCGTGCACGGTCTGGTCATCAAGCTTCGTTATCTTGGTGGGCCATTTACCGGCGCCGTCGGTGCGAGTCGTGTGGCGACCGTCTACGCACTGCTGCTCCTGCCGATCGCAGTGATCGCAGTCTCTCGGCTACGCGCCTCGACGACACTGGCGCTCGCGCCCGAGCTCGTGCGGCTCCGCCAGGCGCAGGTGTGGCTCGGGCTACTCAGCCTGGCGTCGTTTCGAAGCCCGTTTGTACCCGATGCCTACGCTCTGGTTGCGACGCTCTGGCTTGTGACCCTGGTGGCCGCCGAGGGCCACTGGCGCGTCCCTGGACGGCTGGCCCTCGTCGCAGCGGGCGTCGCGACGATGATCGTGCTCGACGGTGGAGTCATAAAGCTCCCCGTCCCGACATGGATCATGGTCGCGACACTGGTGTGGCAGATCGCGGCAATCGCGTTCAATGCCGCGGTCGTGCTGACGCCCGGACGCGGCGCCGCACGGCCAGCGGCACCAATCCCGGCCTAGAGGGCGCAGCCTCGCTAGAGGTCAGACGCCTTCATCGTACGCTCGGCACTCGTGCTGACAAAGCCATCGGTCGCAGTGACACGCACTCGCACAGACTCGGCCCTGAAAACCGAGCGTGCGAACAGACGTGGCGGTTGAGGTAGTGATCGATGCGATCGTCAGGCGACGTTCGGCACGCCGAAGTGCTGCTGCACGACGAGCGTAACGGCGCCTCTGAGCCGCGGCTGGGTCGTATGGTCGGTTGGAATGATCTGGGTCGGCGTCTCGCGAAGGGCGCGGCGTGCGATGACATCGGCGACGATCGGGCCAACGCGGTCCCAGGCGCTCGTCACCTCGCCAATGACAACAACGACCTGTGGTGCGAGCCCGGTCACAATCGTCGCCAGGCCGACGCCGAGGAAGTGCGCCATGCGATCGAGCGCCTCGCTTGCGCGCGCGTCGCCCGTCGATGCCAGTCGAAGCAGGTCCTCGAAGCGTATCGTCTCTTCTTGACCGCGCTTCGCGTCCGCTTTTGCCATGTAGTAGTCCACGGCGGCAGAGTTCGAGGCGAATCGCTCCCAGCATCCGCGCTTCCCGCAGGAACACTGCGGCCCGCCCTCGTCCAGCGTCATGTGGCCGAATTCGCCGGCCATCGCATTCGCACCGTGCACCAGCTGGCCGTTGAGCAGAACGCCGACGCCGATGCCTTCCGAGACCGTCACCGCAATGAGATGACGAATGTGCTCGTCGTGTTTTCCGAACCACAGCTCGCCGAGGGCACACGCGTTGGCCGCGTTCTCGACGTTCACGGGCAGTTCGGTCGCCGATTCGAGCATCTGCCGCAGATCGACGTCGCGCCACCCGAGATTTGGCGCGAACACCAACCGGCCGGTGCGATCGACACGGCCGGGCAGACTCACACCGATGCCTTCGCACACCATGCTCGGATGCGCCGCCCGCAGGCTCTCAATCGTGCGAGCCACCATGCACACGAACGTCGCGGGGTCACTCGGCGTCGGAAAGAGTCGTTGCTCCTCGAATCGTGCGTCCACGTTTGCCAGTCCTACAGTCGTCATCTCGGGCCGGAGGTTGACCCCGACGATGCCCGTGCGCTCGACGTTGAGGTGGAGGAATCTCGGCCGCCGGCCACGCGGAAGCCTTCCAATCGCGCCTTCGGTCACCCACCCTTCTTCTATGAGCTGATCGACAATCGCCGACACCGTGCTGCGCTGAAGTCCCGATCGCCGCGACAGGTCGGCGCGGGACATCGGCTGGTGATGCCTGAGAAAGTTGAGCGTGATCCGCCGGTTGATTTGCCGCGCGGTCTCGCTGGTGGCGACCTGAAAGTTGGTCAAATCGATTTTGCGCATGGACGAGGCCGAATGTATCAGAGTCGGTCGTCAGTCGGCGGCGTCGGCCGGGAACTGCTGAGACAGGCCGCCGCTCGACGTTTGCGACTCATCGCACAGAACACAACAGGCTGGCTCGAGCCTATTTCAATGAGGAGGGTGGCGTGGCAACGACTATCGGCACTCGTCGGACGACTGCGACTGACGACCGACGCTGATAACATTTGTCATTGATGACCTTGCTTGGATGGATCCGCGGAGCGCCGCGGCGACGACAATGGGCGGAAACTGGATATGTGGCGGAATAAATGGCAGGGAGCGTCGGCGGCGCCGGATGCGGCGGCGGTCGTAGCGCTCACAGCGGACCTCGAAAGTCTCGGCCTCCCCGAGGAAGAAATCGAAATAGAACGGGAAATGATCGAGGGCCTCGATCAGCTGGTCAGGTTGCAGGCCGCCCTCGCGGCCGAAGGCCTGCCGATCGTCGAAACAGGCCATCGGGTCGTTGGAACCGATATCTGCCACTTCAGCGCCCCTAGCTCGATGCCCGACGACCCGGCACAGCCGAGCGGACGGCTCATCTTGACCGGCGCCCGCGCGATTTTTGCCGGCGGCGCCCGTGCGCTGACGCTGCCGTGGCACGCCGTCACCGAAGTCGTCCAGCAGGACCGCGACGTCGCCCTGGTCCGGCACGATCGGGAGACCTTGCACCGTTTTCGCTGCAACGTCTTCGCCGACGCCCTGTGCGCGGCGCTCCTGTCGCGCACACTGTCGCGGCGAATTCGCAACGCGTCCCAGGAGTCGAGGCAGTCGCGAGAAGTCCTGTGATCTTCTGAGCTGCCCGCCGCTTACACGACCGTCTTCCCGAGCGTTACAATCCTTCTATGCCTGCATCCGCGACCGTCGGCCGACAGCTCGTGACTCCCGGAATCGATCGCCTGCTGAGCGCGATCGACCGCTCATTGCCGGCCGTCGCGTTGGACTCGTCTGCAACCCGGCATCGATCGACGCCAGCTTTGCGCACACCGCCGACCGGCTGATCGCAGACCCGGACGTCTCGCTGGCCGCGCTCTTCGGCCCGCAGCATGGATTCCGCTCGGACCTGCAGGACAACATGATCGAGACGCCGCACGCCCGCGACTGCCGTCGGTCGGTGCCCGTGTTCTCGCTTTACAGCGACACGCGCGAGCCGACCGCGGAGATGCTCGACGGTCTCGATGTGCTCGTCGTCGACCTGCAGGACGTCGGCACGCGCGTCTACACCTACATCTACACGATGGCGAACTGCATGCGCGCCGCGGCGCGGCGCGGCCTGCAGGTCGTCGTGTGCGACCGCCCGAATCCAATCGGCGGTGAGGAAGTCGAAGGGCGCGCATCTGCAGGAGCCGCTGGACGTTCGTTCGTCGGGCAGTTCCCCATCCCGATGCGCCACGGCATGACGATCGGCGAGCTGGCGCGCCTCTTCAACGAGAACGTTCGGAATCGGCGCGCGTCTGGACGTGGTTCCGCTCGAAGGCTGGCGGCGATCGATGTACTTCGACGAAACCGGCCTGCCGTGGGTGATTCCGTCGCCGAACCTGCCGACGCTCGACAGCGCCATCGTGTATCCGGGCGCCGTGCTCTTCGAGGGGACGATGCTGTCGGAAGGACGCGGCACGACGCGCCCGTTCGAGCTTATCGGCGCACCGTGGATCGATGGAGAACGCCTGGCATGCAGCAATGAACGAGCGCAGCCTGCCAGGCGTCCACTTCAGACCGGTGTTTTTCGAACCAACGTTCCAGAAGCACGCGCGCCAGACGTGTGGCGGCTGCCAGATTGCATGTCACTCGATCGGAAGACGTTTCAGCCCGCTGCGCTCCGCCGTCGAGCTCTCGACCAATTCCGGCAGGCAGATCCCGATCGCTTTGCCTGGCGCGAGCCGCCATACGAGTACGAGCACGACAAGGAGCCGATCGACATCCTCTACGGCTCAGACCGTCTCCGCCGCACTTTTGCTGAGGGCGGCAGCACGTACGGCGCCTCGTGCACTCGTGGCGCGCCGACGAGGACCGGTTCCACCGCCAGCGCGACCGTTCCTTCTCTATTAACTCCACTTCAGCATTCAGCCTTCAGCATTCAGCATTTCTTCTTAGCCTCTCGGCGTCTTCGCGATCCCCGGCGCGCGTTCTTCCTGTCTCGTCGCCGGCACCAGGTGGTGAGTCAGTGAAGTGCTTTTTCAGCGCCTCGAACGCGGCGTCAGGCGTATTGACACGGCAGACGAACCCGAGGTCCCGCTCCTCGATCGCTCCCCATTCGACCAGCGGCTTGAGGTCGAGGACCTCATCCCAGTAATCAGTACCGTACAGGATGACCAGCAGCTTCTTCGACAGCTTGCGCGTCTGCGCCAGCGTCAGGATTTCGAACATCTCGTCGAGCGTGCCGAAGCCGCCAGGAAAGATCACCAGCGCCTTTGCCAGATAGGCGAACCAGAACTTGCGCATGAAGAAGTAGTGGAACTCGAAGTGGAGCCCCTTGGTGATGTAGCGGTTGGGCCCCTGCTCGAACGGCAGGCGGATGTTGAGACCGACGGTCTTTCCGCCGGCTTCGTAGGCGCCGCGATTGGCGGCCTCCATGATGCCGGGACCACCCCCCGAGCAGACGACGAAGCGTCGGTGTGGCTCCTCGAGCGACAGGCTCCATTCCGTGAGTCGATGCGCGAGCTGGCGCGCATCTTCGTAGTAGCGCGACCACTCGACGGCCTTGCGGCCGCGTTTGACGGCCGCGGCATGGCCGTCGCGTCGGCCTGACTTCGCGCTCGTCAGGCGCAGCAGCGCGCGCTCCGCGACTCTTGCGGCTGTCGATCCGCGCCGAGCCGAAGAACACGACCGTGTCCTGAATGTTCTCCTTGCGAAACCGGCGGAGCGGATCGAGATACTCTGCGAGAATCCGAATCGGTCTGGCGTCTGTGCTGTCGAGAAAGTCTGGTCGAGATAAGCGAGCGGCTGTTTATGACGGCATCGGAAAAAACTGTTCCACATATCCGGCTGCAACGCAATACGGCCCACACTGCAACGTCCTACAAAAACGTGCTGGTACGTTCGGCGAACGCTAAACCGGTATGTCGTGCCTTACGCTGCCGAAAGCGACGAAGACTCGCATGGGAGGAGAACACGTATGACGCAGACGGTGTGGCAGTGATCGGATGCGGGGCGTTGCTGACGCTAGGCGGTGCCGCCGCAGCCATCGAATGGAGGCGGCGCAGGATCAGCCGAAGCAAGGAGCATCGGCATCGGGCTGGCAGTTGCCGGCTGATGCCGATACGAAGAAGAGTCCGCTGCAACCGGACGCCAAAGTCCTCGCGACTGGCAAATCCGTGTTCAAAGACAAGTGCACGAAATGCCACGGCCCTGCCGGCCTCGGCGATGGCCCGGATGCCGACCCCGAGCATCGCGAAGACATGGACCTGACCAACGCGAAACGCGCGGATCGCAACTCGGACGGAGTCGTGTTCTACAAGGTCTCGAACGGCCGGCGAAAGCCGAAGATGCCCGCGTTCAAGGACGAACTGAACGAGCAGCAGATCTGGTCGGTCGTCGCCTACGTGCAGACGCTGCGCAAGAACTGAGGACGAGACCACGGTCACAGGAACTTCACGACCAACTCGCCAATCGCATAGCCGGCGGCCGCGACACCGAATCCGACGAGGAACATGTCGCGGCCGCTCGCCCATATGCTCCGGCCGGTAAAGATGCTGCGCGCGGCGCCAATCGCGAAGTGCGCCAGCATGCTGACCGCCAGCGACACCCACACGGCAGCCGCAAACTCCATCGACAGGAAGGGCAGGATGGGAATGAACGCGCCAATCGCCGTCGCGATGCCTGTCACCACGCCATCCTTGAGCGGCGCGAAATCCGCCGGATGGATGTTCAGCTCCTCCCGCACCATGGCGTCGAGCGCCTGCGCGGGATCCTGCATCATCGCGTGCGCGGTCTCGCGCGCCCGATCCGGCGACAGTCCCTTCGCTTCGTAAATCACCGCCAGCTCGTCTTCCTCGAGATCCGGCATCAGCCGCATCTCGTGGCGCTCCATCTCGATCTGGTGCGCCTGCACTTCCGCTTCGCTCTTGGCCGCCAGATACCCGCTCGATCCCATCGACAACGCATCGGCAATCGCGCCGGCAATGCCGCTGACGATGACGACGTGCGGAGCGACGTTGGCGCCAATCACGCCGGCGACCAGTCCGAAGTTCGCGGTCAGGCCGTCGTTGAATCCATAGACGACGCTGCGGAGATATCCGCCGGAGCCGCCGACGTGCCACGGCTCGCCCTCGCGCCCCATGACGGCTGACAGCTCGCGCGCGTGCATGGCCGAATCCGACGCGATGTCAACGGCAGCGGCGTGCGTCGATCGATCGGTCGCCTGCCGGGCCAGGCCGAGATACGCCTGGACCTCGCGGCCCTCCTCCGCGAGCATCAGCGGCAGGATCAGCGATGTGCCGAAGCGGCGCGCCGCCCACGCCAGGACGCGCGTGCGCAGGGCCGTCGAATACGCCGGCAGCGGGCGACCCGACGCTTCGAAGAGCTCGGTCCAGCGTTGGACGTGCCGATCCTCGACGCGCGCCAACCTCTCGAACAGCTGCCGACGTTCACCGTTCGTTTCAACGGCGGCCATCGCGCGGTAGAGGAACGCGGCGTCCCGTTCGTCGCGGTAGTGTTCGTCCCAGTGCGCGTCGGGCTCGGGTGGCTGCGACGGGACCGAGGACGTAGAAGACATCGACCGTTGAATTGTACTGTCGGTTCTGGGTTCGGCGTTCTTGGTTCCTCGTTCAGGTTCGGGGTTCGTTGTTCGGGTTCTCGATTCGCGGTTCAGGTTCCCGGTTCACCGGGAACCGAACCCAGAACCGACACGAGCATAAAATCGCTTCGTGCCTGGTCCGGATGACTTCCCGACGCAGTTTGAGCAAAGCCTGCTCATCCGTTGCGCGCCGACTCGGGTCATGGCCGCGTTTGTCGAACCCGAGGCGCTTGCGGTCTGGTGGCAGGCGACTCGGTCGGTCACAACGCCAAGGCCGCTCGGTGTTTATGCCATCGAGTGGGAGCCGACAACCGAGCGCGACGACATGCTCGGCAGGCTCGGCGGCGTCTTTCACGGCACGGTGATGGAGTACCTGCCCGGGCGTGAGCTCTTCGTCGCCGACGCCTGGTGGATGCCCCCCGACGATGAACCCATTGGACCGATGGCGCTCGAAGTCAGCTGCATGCTGGAGGGCGCCTCGTGCCGCCTGCGCGTCCGCCAGAGCGGCTTCGAAGACACGCTGCGGTGGCGCCGCTATTACGCGGTGATCGCCAGGGGCTGGCAGTCGTCGCTCGCTGCGCTCAAGGCGCACCTCGAGCGCTGACGCGCCGAACGTGCAGGAAGTTTGCGTCCGGCCGATCCTGCTCGGGACTGACGTTGACGAAGACGGCAAGCTCACCAGCGGCGAGCAATCGCCGCTCCACCAACTCAACAGCCAGGCGATCGAAGTCGCGCTCGGCGGCAACGAACGGGCAGACGCCCCACCACAGCGACAGCGAGGCGGCGACGTCTCGGCTGGGCGCCGCCGCCAATATCGGGGCGAGCGGGCGATATGCGGACAGCAGCTTGGCGGTTCGCCCTTCGTTGGTTACCGCCACGATCGCAGCCGCCTGCCCGGTTGTCGCCAGCGTGACGGCCGCTTGCGCCAGCGCCTGACCGTGCCGGGTGCTCGCCGACTTGATCGCGAGCGGCATATTTGCGTCCGGCAGCACCTTTTCGGCATCGCGAATCACGGCGTCGAGCATCTGCACGGCCTGTACGGGATACGCTCCCGCGGCGGTTTCCCCGGCCAGCATGATCGCGTCCGCGCCTTCCTCGACGGCGTTAGCGGCATCGCTGACTTCGGCCCGGGTCGGTCTCGGCTCGACTCGCATCGACTCGAACACTTGCGTCGCCAGGATCGACGGCAACCCCACGGCCCGGGCACAGCGGATGATTTCTTTCTGCGCGCGCGGCACCTGCTCCAGCGGCATCTCCAGCCCGAGATCGCCTCGCGCGACCATCACGCCCTGGGCGAGCGTCAGGATCGCCTCGAGATTCTCGAGGGCGGCGGGACGCTCGATCTTGGCGATGAGCGGCGTCGAACACCCTGCGGCGTCGACGACTGCACGCGCACGCGCGAGATCCTCTGCGGTCTGCACGAAACTCAGCGCGACAAAATCGACACCGAGCCGCAGGCCGAAGCGAAGATCGTCGACGTCCTTGTCCGTGAGCGCCGAGGGCGGCAGCGCGACGCCAGGTGCGTTGATCCCCTTGTGCCCGCCGAGCGGTCCGCCGTTGACGACGACGACTTCGAGGCCCTCCGGCGTCCGCCCCGTGACTCGAAGCTCGATTCGCCCATCGTCGAGCAGCAGGCGATCGCCTGGCTTGGCTGACCGGACCAGCTCCGCGTACGTTGTGAAGATTCGGCCTGGCTCGCACGGCGCTGACCCGGCGGCGAGCACCAGCGTCTGCCCCGGCTCGAGAACGAGCGGCTGAGTTCCAGCCAGCGGGCCTGTGCGAATCTTCGGTCCGCTGAGGTCCTGCATGATGCCGACATACCGTCCTGCCGCTGCAGCAACCTCCCGAATCAGCGCAAACGACGCGGCCTGGGAGTCATGTGTGCCGTGGGAGAAGTTGAGGCGGAAGACATCAACGCCCGCCGCCACGAGCGCAGCGAGCACGTCCCTGCTGCCGCTCGACGGCCCAACCGTGGCGACGATCTTGGTGTGGCGCATGATTGTTGGCTCTCAGCTTCAGCTTTCAGCTGTTCAGCTATCAGTTTTTGGAGCCAGCTCTTGCCCTGATTTGGACTGCTTTTAGCTGACAGCTGATAGCTGACAGCTACGTCTTCCACGGATCCACGAGTGCCTTCGGTATTTTCATCGCTTCGGCGTCGGCGAGCGCTTCGTTGAGCGATGCCAGACCGTACGTGCGTGCGCCGATGTCGCGCCAGGGTACTTCAGGGTGCGCCTCGAACGTCGACAGCGCCTCGAGAAAGTGCCGCGCCTCGCTGCCCCAGCATCCCTTGATCTCGAGGTGCTTGCGGTTGATGTGCTGGTGTGCGTTTATCGAGCTCGGGCCGACGTCGGTGTAGTGGCCGGCGATCACGTAACGTCCACCGTCGCGGACCAGGGTCACGCCTTCTTCAACAGCTCGAGCTGAACCCGCTGCCTCGATTACGACGTCAACTCCTTCCTCATGCGTCGCGGCCCGAACCGCGGCCAGCCGTTCGGCGGATGTTGTTGACGACAACGAGAAGACGTCATCGGCACCCATTCGCCTGGCGAGATCGAGGCGAGACGATGGATCGCCGACAGCAAAGATCGTCGACGCGCCGCCAAGCCGGCATAGTGCGATCGCGCACAAGCCGACGGCGCCGACGCCCTGGACGAGCACGGTATCGCCCGGCTCGCAGAGCCGCGCGCTCGCGGATATGCACGGCGGTCAGCATCCCGCAGCCACCGCCAATGTAATCGTCGACGTCGACCCGCGTCCGGCAGCCGCGCGATCCCGACTCCAGGCTCGAGATAGATGTGCTGCGCCCAACCGCCGAAGAGACCTTCGGTCGGCCGAATCCGTGATGCCGTAGACGCGCCGCGATCGGCAACGTGTCGGCGTCCGGTGAACGGTGCACGCGCGGCACCTACCGCACGTCCGGTGCACGTCGAAAAACACGGCGCGATCGCCCTCGTGGAGCAATGTGCCGTCGAGCGCATGGATGCGGACCACGAATCGATTCGAGTACGCCGGCCGAGACGTGCCCGGGAATGATCGGATAGGGAACGCCGGAGAGCCGTCCGTGCCACAAGTGCACGTCGGTTCCGCAGACCTCGGACCGCGTCGTGCGCAGCAACGCTGCCCCAGGAGGAAGATCGGGCCGGTCGAACTCGCGGATCTCGATCGGTTGTCGCGGTTCCGGCATGACCGCGGCGAGGATGCGTGTCGTCACTTGGGGTACATTGTAGAGTCGTTGGCTCGCGAACGAACGGCACCGCGACCACGACCTGCGAGATTGACGAGGTATGTGTGAAGCGGTTTCTGACGATCGCGATCGTGCTATCCGTGTGCGGACCTCAGGCTGCGGCGGGCCAGACGTATGCCCCGGCACCGGCGCGACGGCAGTTCATCACCTTCAGTTACAACTGGCTCTACACCTGGCCGTTGCATTTCGCCGAACATCCACTCGAAGATCTCCTGGGCACGCCGGTCGGGTCGGCGGAAGAGCCCTACGACTACCGCACCCGGGACGGCAACACGCTCATCGACGTGCTCGAGTTCAAGCGTCCAGGCCAGGGCGTCGGGGTCACTGTCTATCCGCTCGGCCTCAGCCTCGGACGCGACGCTCGGCGTACGCGGCACGATCGAGAACATGCCTGACATTCGCATCGTGTTCGACGGACCCGGGCGCCTTGACTCCTACGCGTTGACGAGCGCGCTCGCCTACGACGTCGGCGTCGGCCTGTATGTCGCCGACCGCTCGCCCGGATGGGGCCTGGGCAGTTACGCGTTCGCGCTCGGCGGCATCGGCCGGATCACGAGCGACCTCGGCGACGGCCGGCGCTACTTTGCCGAGGGTGGCGGCGGACTGCAGACGGGGCCGATCGGCTTTGAAATCTCGGCCAAGTTTGGCTGGAATCGCCTGGACGATCCGGTCGAACACAAGTTCCTGACGGTTCCCATCAACATGCGCGCCACCGAGTTTCTAGCGGTTCTCAAAGGCAACGACCCTGCAGTGAGTTCCTGATGGCTCTCGAATCGACGACTGGTTGGCAGCTGCGATTCGCCGACGCGGAACGACGCGGACTACGCGACTCAAGCCTCTGCTCGAGTCGTTGGCGCAATCGACCGCCGCCCTGCGCGACGCCGACGTCGAGCTCGACGCGCGCGAGCAGCCGAGAGCCCGAACACGGCCGGACAGCGCAGGCTTCCAGCTGTCGGTCATGACGCCAGACCTGCGACCAAATTGTCGACATCGCGCCCCTCGTCCGATCCGGGGCGCTGTCCCCCGTCGAGCCTCGTTCAGGCCTGCCTTGCGCGCATCGACGCGCGGCCGGAGGTCAACGCCTTCATCACGCGGCTCGACGACACGCGCGCTCGCTGACGCTGACGAACGGGGCCGAAGAGATCCGCTGCGGGCCGCTATCGCGGGCCGCTGCACGGCATTCCAGTCTCGGCTAAGGATCTGATCGACGTCGCCGGCGTCAAGACGACGTCGGGATCGGCCGTGCCGGCAGTCGTGCCGTCGCCGACGCGCCGGCAGTGTGCGGCTGCGCGCAGCCGGCGCCATCATCATCGGCAAGACCAACCTGCACGAGTTCGCATTCGGTACGACGAGCGAGGAAACGGCGTTTGGACCGGTACGAATCCGCTCGACGTCTCGACACGCTCCGCCGGCGGTTCGAGCGGCGGCGCCGCGGCCGCCCTGGCGACGGGCATGTGCTTTGGTGCCCTCGGCACCGATACCGGCGGCTCCATCCGCATTCCGTCGGCGGCGTGCGGCACGGTGGGTCTCAAAGCCACGGACGGGGAGCTCTCGTGCGAGGGCGTCGTGCCGCTCAGCACGTCGCTCGACCATGTCGGGCCGATGGCGCAGAACTGTCGCCGATGTCGCCATCCTGTTCGACGCGCTGGCTGGCCGTCGCCCGCACGATCGCCGAGCCGGTGCGGCGACACGCTCATCTTCGGCGTCCCTCGAGCATACTTCTGCGACCAGTTCGAACCGGAGCGCGCGAGGCGCTGAGCCGATGCCTGCGCCGCGCTTCGCGCCGCCGGGCCATTCGGTGCGCGATGTGGAAATCGCTCACGCCGCCGTGGACGCCCGACGTCTACCTGCACATCGTCCTTCCGGAAGCGTCGCAGTTTCACGCGCAGTCGCTCGAGCAGACGCCGTCCCTCTATTCACCGGGAGTGCGCGTGCGGCTGGAGATGGGCCGATACCTGCTGGCCGAAGACTACGTGCGCGCGATGCGCCTGCGACGAGCGCTCATCACGCCGTCGATCGCGCGCTCGAGGGCTGCGATGCGCTTGTGCTGCCGACGCAGCCGATTCCGGCGCCGCCGCTGGGAGCCGCGACGGTCGAGATCAACGGCACGGCGAACCCGTTCGCGGCACGATGCTCCGGCAAACGCAACTCTTCAACATCACGGGCCATCCGGCAGTCGCGCTTCCGGCGGCGCAGAGCGTCGATTCGCTGCCACGCAGCGTGCAGATCGTCGGCCGTCACCATGAGACCACGCGGCTGCTCACGATCGGCGCGGACGGTCGAGCAATCGCTGCTGATCAGGGCCGATGAGGCACGTCATGCTGAGCAGAGTCTTTCATGCGTGGGAACGGCAGGCTGGCGTCGGTCGCAACCGACCGAATCGTGCGGCCGTTCGACTGGGGGCTGGAGTGGGTGAGACGGCGCTGGCGGTCCGGATAAACGCCGGCCGAGCATCTCGAGGCGTGGGCCGACCGGATGGTTGCGGCAAGCGACGAGTTTTTCGCGCTGCCGCCGTCGAACGAGTTCACGCTGACGGCGACTGGCTGACCTTTCCGAGCGCCGTCGAAACGCCCTACGCCGAGAACAACCTGGTGCGGGCAAGATATTTTCCGGACGCGTCTCCGCGCGGGAGCAAGCGGGCTGTGGTCGTGCTCCCGCAGTGGAACGCCGATTCAGACGGCCACGTTGGCCTGTGCCATCTTCTCAATCGGTTCAAGATCAGCGCGCTGAGGCTCACCCTGCCTTATCACGACGCCCGAAAACCGCCGGAACTCAGGCGCGCCGACTACATCGTCAGCTCGAACGTCGGACGGACCGCGCAGGCCTGCCGGCAGGCAGTGCTCGACGCGCGCCGCGCTGTCGCCTGGCTCGCCTCGCGCGGCTACGAATCGATTGGCATCCTCGGCACCAGCCTCGGGTCCTGCCTGGCGATGCTGACGGCGGCGCACGAGCCCCTGCTGCGGGCGGTTGCCCTCAATCACATCTCTCCCTACTTCGCCGACGTCGTGTGGTCCGGCCTGTCGACCGAACACGTGCGGCTGGGGCTCGACGGCCACGTCGACCTCGACCGCCTCCGCCGCATCTGGATGCCCATTTCTCCGTATCCTTACCTGAACCGGATGCGGGGCAAGCGCCTCTTGCTGGTATATGCGCGCTATGACCTGACTTTCCCCGTCGATCTGTCCAGGATGCTGGTCTCGGAGTTCAGGCGTCGCGGAATTGAACACCAGCTCGCCGTGCTCCCCTGCGGCCACTACAGCACAGGAGTAACGCCGTTCAAGTGGCTCGACGGCCTGACCTTGTGCCGATTCCTGTCGAGAAACCTGTAGCTGGATCGACGTAAAGGTAGAGGGAACGCATCGGCGGACGGCGGCTGGCCGCCGGTAGGCGGCGGGGGACCGGAGGAACCGTGGCCGAGACCCCAGCGTCCAACCTCTGTAACCTAAAGGGCTTCACCCTGCGGCGCCTGCCTCCTGGACGCCGTTGTACACTGAGCCGATCCTATGAGCTTCGCCAGAGTCAGCCTGAGCCTGGTCGGAATCGCCGGCGTCGTCGCCGTCGCGCTGGCCGGAGGCATCATCTGGCTGATGATCACTCAGCCCGTGATGGTCGCCGATTCGGTGGCCAAAGGTGAGTACTCTCCGCTCGCCAAGGCGATCGCGTCCGCCCTCTACGACGCGCTCGCGGGGCTGCTCAAGTACCTGTAACTGTAAGTCTGAAGTCTGAGGTCTGAAGTCTGAAGTTGCACGGAAGTCTGAAGTAGGAAGCTGGAGGCTGGAAGTAGGAAGCGCTTCAGATTTCAGACTTCCATCTTCCGTGCAACTTCGGACTTCGAACGTCAGACTTCAGATCACCTTTCAGCCCGGCGGCTTTCCCGTCGCCGACTATGACTATGGCGAGCCGCTCCGGATCAATGTGCTTCACGGCGGCGCGCGTCAGGTCCTCGGGCGTCAGCGCCAGCACCTTCGGCACGAACGTCGTGAAGTAGTCGTCGGCAAGATCGTAGAGCGCGATCTGGGCGATCGCGCGGGCGATCTGTTCGGCGGTTTCGAAGCCGCGCGGGTATCCGCGCGTCAGGGGCGCGCGTCCGAGCTCGAGTTCCTCCGGGGTGACAGGACGATCGCCGCGGATGGCCTGAAACTCGGAAATGACCTCGCGCACGGCGTCGGCGGTCGCGTCCGACTGGACGCTGGCGTGCAGGACGAACGGCCCGCGGCCGCGACGGAATTCGAAACTGGTACGCGCACCGTAGGTGTAGCCTTTGCGCTCGCGGAGGTTGCGTATTGATTCGGCTGACGAACTGGCCGCCGAGCACCAGGTTGAGCGTGACGAGCGCGTGGTAGTCGCTCGACGAGCGGGCGGCGCCGACGTGACCGATGCGAAGCTCCGACTGCGGCGCCGCCTCGCGGGGCACGACGACGAGGTCTGCCGTCGCCTGGCGGAATTGGCAGCGTCGCCGGATCGGGCTGAACGTGATCGCCGGGTTCGCCCTGCCAGCCACCAAAGGCAATTTCGATCGTATCGGCCAGCGCCTCGTGTGATCCATCGCCGACGGCAATGACGGTCACCCGCGCCGGATCGTACATCTCGCGGTGAAAGGCACGGAGCGCCTCGGGATCCATCGCCCGCAACGACTCCTCGGTACCGATCGGCAAGTGTCCGTAAGGGTGCGCGCCGTACAGTCGCTCCGTGAACACGCGCTCGGCAACAGCCGGCGGCATGTCGCGCAGCTGCAGCAGACGATTCAGCCGCAGGTCGCGGACACGTTCGAAGTCGGCGGTCTCGAGGCGCGGGCTCGCCAGCATCTTGGCGAGCAGCGCCATCGCCGGCGCCTGCGAGCGTTCGAGCGTCGTCAGGCCAACGAGCGTCGCGTCGGCTCCAACCTCGGTGTCCAGTTGAGCCCCAAGCCGGCCAAGAGCCTCGTGCAGCGCCAGCGCATCGAGCTCGCCGCAACCTTCGTCGAGCAGATCACCGGTGATGGCGGCCAGACCCGGCCGGTCGGCGGGATCGTACGCGGCACCGGCACGAACGACAACGAGCACGGAAAAGAGAGGAACCTCGCCATGTACGGCCGTCCATGCGTCGACACCATTCGACAGGCGCCGCCGTCGAATCTCCGGGAACGCCCAGGCGGGTTCCGGGCCCGGACGTGGCAGACGCGAACAATCGGCTGGCATCAGGATACGTCCACGGGACGCGAGCCCTCGAGCGCGAGCTCTTTGCGGCCGCGTGGGACGACGCTCAACGCGACGCGGGCTGGTCCGAGCCAGGTGTTGGCCGCGCGCCGAAGGTCCTCGGGTTGAGCGCGTCGATACCGCGCAAAATCTTCGTCGAAGTAGCCAGGAGTTCCGAGGTAGACGTTGTACGCGTTCAGCTGATCGGACTTGCCGCCAAACCCGCCGACCGTCTGCAGCCGATGGAGGAAGTGCGCTTCAGCCTGTGCGAGGCAGCGTTCGAGCTCCGCCGGCGAAGGTCCATCGCCACGAATGCCTGCCAGCTCGGTGGCCACCGACTGTTCCACTTCTGCGAGCGTCCGTCCCGGCGCTGCCGTGGCGACGATCTGAAAGAAGCTCCCAAGCTCGCGGGAGCCCTGAGAGGCGGCGACCTCGGTCGCGACCCGTTGGTCGTAGACCAGGCTTCGATACAACCGCGACGTCTTGCCGCCCGCCAGCACCTCGGCAACCAGATCCAGCTCCGCATCGTCGGCGGCGAACAGTGCCGGCGAATGCCAGGCGAGATAGAGGCGCGGCAGCTCGACCCGATCCTCGAGCAGAATGCGCGTCTCGCCTTGAAGTGGAGTGAGCCGCGGCATGGACTGGCGGCACCTCGGGCCCTGGCTCGAGATCGCCAAAGTACTCGTGCGCCAGCGCGAACGCCCGCTCGGCAGTGATGTCTCCGGCGAGGGCCAGCGACGCGTTGCGAGGGCGGTAATACGTTTGGAAGAACTCACGAACGTCGTCAAGCCGCGCCGCCTTCAGATCTTCAGCGGCGCCGATCGTCATCCAGTGATACGGATGATCCGGTGGATACAGCGCGGCGACGAGCGACATGCCGGCAAATCCGTACGGGCGATTCTCGTAATTCTGCCGCCGCTCGTTCAGTACGACGTTGCGCTGGTTTTCGAACTTCGCCTCGGTCAGCGCCGGCAGCAGATAGCCCATCCGGTCCGATTCCATCCACAGCGCCAGCTCGAGCGCGTTCGACGGCACGACTTCCCAGTAGTTGGTCCGATCGGCGTTGGTCGATCCGTTGAGAGAACCACCGACTTCCTGCAGCGGACGGAAAAAGCCAGAGTCGTAGTGCTGAGACCCTTCGAACATCAGGTGCTCGAAGAGATGGGCGAAGCCGGTCCGCCCTGGCTGCTCGTTCTTCGAGCCGACGTGGTACCAGAGGTTGACGGCCACGATCGGGCAATCGCGATCCTCGTGCACGATCACGTCCAACCCGTTGGCGAGCGTCTGGTGAGCAAACGGAATCTGCATGCGGGGGAACCCTGGCGCTGGCCGGTTCCCCCTCAGGGCTTCTTGAACTCGCCGCAGGTCGCCATCGCGGTCCCGTAGTACGGGTTATTGATCTTCTCGTCCTTCTGCAGCCAGGACCGCTTGACCATCGGACAGTATGCGAGCTTGACGTCGCCGAGATCTTTCCAGCCTTCGGCCTTCGCGGCAGCAACCACGGCATCACTGAGCGGCCCGAACGCTTCGCGCGCGGCCTTCAGATCCGGCGCATCCGCGACGGCCTTTGCTGTCTTCGCCATCGGCGCGCCCGCGTCGCCCAGGGCTTCGGCGCGAGCCGCGAGCGCCGTCGCCGACGCCTTGATACCTTCGGTCTTGTCGCTGGCGAGCTGCGTCTGGATCTCCAGATACGATCCGACGATTGCCTTCATCGCGTCTGACGCAGCATGGGCCGCCACACCGGCAACGAGGCACACTCCGGCGACGACGATCGCAAGTGTTCTGACCTTCTTCATCACACGTCCTCCGACATCCTGCGTGGTGTAGATCTTCAGGGGCGCTCGACCTTTACACGGGGGTGAGCGGGATGGGCCGCTTGTAACTCGCGATCGACAACTGCGCCGCGAGTTGCTCGGCGGCGACGCGAAAGGCGCGGGCGGCCGCCGACTTCGGTTCTCCGATCGTAATCGGCACTCCCGTATCGCCGCCGACGCGAATCGGCTCGTAGATGGGAATTCTGCCGATGAACGGCAGCGACAACTCGCGCGCCAGGTTCTCGCCGCCGCCTTTACCGAAGATGTCGCTCTCCATCTGGCAGCCCGGGCAGACGAAGTGGCTCATGTTCTCGACCAGCCCGAGCATCGGCACGTTGAGCTTCTGATACATCCGAACCGCGCGTCTGGTGTCGGCAATCGATACCGTCTGCGGCGTGGTCACGACGACCGCGCCCGAAACCGGCACCGTCTGGCTCAAGCTGAGTGCCACGTCGCCCGTGCCCGGCGGCATGTCGACGATCAGATAGTCGATGCGGTCCCAGCGAACTTCCCGGAAGAACTGCTGGATGACGCCGTGGAGCATCGGCCCCCGCCAAATGACCGGAGAATCATCGCCTGTCAGGAATCCCATCGAGACGATCTGAATGCCGTACTGCTCGGCCGGAACGATTTTCTGCCCGTCGGTCGACAGCTGAGTGTGCAACCCGAGCATGATCGGGACGTTCGGCCCATAGATGTCGCCGTCGATCACGGCAACGCGGCCGCCGCACTGACCGAGTGCGATGGCGAGGTTTACGGCGACGGTCGTCTTACCCACCCCGCCCTTACCTGCACCAACGGCAATGATGTTCTTGACGCCGGGCACTGCCGCCTTGGCGCCGTCAGGCGAGACCGCCGCGCGAACCTGAGCCGTCATTTCGATCGCGACGCTCGTTACGCCGGGAATCGCGCTCACCGCGGCACGCGCCTGTTCCCGCATCTGATCCTTTACCGGGCAGGCCGGAGTGGTCAGTTCGATGGCAAACGAAACCGCTCCGTCCTCGATGCGCAGATTCTTGATGAACTTCAGCGAGACGATGTCCCGGTTGAGATCGGGATCGCGCACGACTTTGAGTGCGTCGAGGACGGCTACTTCGGTAATGGCCACGATCGTTATCTTATCAGGGCCGCCGGCCGGCGGCGGCAAGGCTCAGGAGCGCTCCTCCGCTATGTCGCCGGCAAAGGGCAGCTTGAAGCGCTGCCCGCGGTAGGCCTTGACGATCAGCAACACCCAGAGGACCGCTGACAGCGGTGGGATCAGCATGAACGAGATCAGCCATCCGATAATCGGAATCGAGAGTCCAACGAACCACAATGCGCAGAGCGCGCCAAACACGATCGTCGACTGCAGGGCGTGAAAGCGCACGAAGCGGTTCTCGCGCTCGATCAGCAGCAGCGCCAACCCCGTGATCCATCCAAGCGCGTACGCCAATGCGCCGGCCAGATTTTCGTCGAGCCCGATTGAAGTTTTCTTGAGATTGTCCAGGTCGCTGACTCCCAGCCCTCAGGTACTAGCTCGCGAGCTCTTTGACGAACATCTTCCGTGCTTCGTCGTGCAGGAGAACCCACATGGCGTAAATGCCGAGGGCGGTGCCGAACGGTAGGACAAAAAGATTGGGGATGGCAAGGCCAAGCGCTGCAAGGCGCCCGGGAGCATGCCGTCGATGGATGGCCGAGCCGGCCCAGGCATTTCCAGCGCCCGCGACGAGAAGAGCCGCCGCACACACACCAAACGCGACGGCGGTGACACCTGCCGGGATCTCGCGGCCTTCCGACGTCATCCCAACGGCGACGGCTCCGAGCGCCAGCATGACCGTCGAAACGCCGAGCAACAGCCCTATCGCGCCCCACACCATCTGGAGAATGCCGAGCAACTTGACGTGTGCCGTCACCGGCTGCCCCTGACGCTGAGGCGCACGTCTACGCGCGTCAACGGTGCGCCAGGCGGCATCACCGAGAACCGGATCCGCTCGCCACCGCGGACGCCGGCAGGAACACGAAGCTCGACGTCGTGGAACGCCAGGACGTCACCGCATCCACCGCACAGGTGGCAGCATTCCTGCCAGGTCTCGCCACGCCCTCCGCAGCGCAGACACGTCTGGCGGACGGGAATGCCCACGGGAATGGTCGTCCCTTCGGTTGCCTCGAGCGGACTCAGAACGATTTCGGCCGACAGCTCCTCGTAGGCGTTCGCGCCAAAAAACGCGTGGCGCATGCTGTCGAGGAGGTCGGACACGGAGGGAAAGTCGATCGCCACTTCGTCGGCGAACCACTTGTCGCGCGAAGGCTGCCGAACGGCTCGGCCCGAACGTTCGGCGTCGTACGACTGGCGGAGCCGCGGATCGGTCAGGGTCTCGTAGGCGCGGGCAGCCTCCAGAAAGGCCACTGCGCGGTCGTCTCCCGAGATGTCCGGATGATACCGGCGTGCGAGCTGCCGGTACGCGCGCTTGATTTCGTCAGCGCCAGCGTCCGGCGAAACGCCCAGAACGTCGTAGTAGTCGCGCATTCTGCGAAAACGCGCCCGGGACGCAGAGGCCCGAGCACCCTGTTGGGTCACGATGAGGGGCTCAACCCACCCAAGTCAAGGAAACCGCGCACCGCGAACGGGGCGCGCTAGAATTGCGGGGTATGAAGGAGTGTCCGCTGTGCGGCGAGCCTATGCGCCTCCACTCGAGGGAAGTCCCCGAGCGGCCCGGATTGCAGTCGGCCGCAAAGGTCCTCCGCGAGTGGGTCTGCCCGGAATGCGACTATTACGAGGAAGCAGAAGCGGGCGAGGAGTAGCGCGCGGCTAGCGGGCGCCGAGGGTCAGCAGGAGCTCGTTTCGGACGCTCTCGTCGAAATCAGAGAAGTTCAGTTCCTTTTCGCACTCGTCGCAGAGCACTTCGATCACCGCCGGGCGACCTTCTTCGTTCGCCTCTACTCGGGTATCGTCGCGCACCTGCACGACATGCATCTGCAGGGTCTTGACCAGGAAATTCCGGTCGTTCCCGCAGCTCGGACAGGTCAAGGCCATCTAGTTGCGCTCCTCTTCAAACCTTCGAATTGTACGAGTAACCGTTTCCGATACGCAATGAAAATCTTTCGATCTTGCGCAGGATTTCGCGGTCTCGCGCCTGGAACACGCGACGAGCGGAAGGAGATCGCGGCTCGAAAAGCCGTCGGCAGGCCTATTCTTCGTCGTCGTCCTCGTCGAACTCGGACGGATCCCCAAGCCTCAGGACTTGACCGCTCGTATGGCCGGCGAGATTGCAGTGTGGCCCTTTGGCTTCGAGCGAGACGACGGCGACATCCCAGGGACGAGCGCGGAAGGCCGCAGCGACGCAGCCACACGGCAGTCCTTCGAGCGCTTCGAGCTCGAAGATCGTCGGTGTCGGCTTGACGTAATTGAGCGACCCAGCAGGAACTGCCATAGCGCACCCCCGTCGCCGGACGCCATTGCAATCTGGACGCCAGCTTACTTCGTTAGACCAGGCGATGGCGGGATTGGTTCCTGCTTTTCGTAAGATATTTGAAATATGCCAGTTACGCGTGGGGGCCAATAAATGCGCTGCACGCTGCGAGGTGACATCTGAAAGCGACACAGGACACCTCAGCACACCGATGAAGCGGCTTCCCACACTTAAACTACTGCGTTTGGTTGACTTATGCCTAAAGCGTGGCAGATGTGCCGGGCCGGTACATGATGTTCCAATTGGGAAAGCAGGCAACCGTGGGTTGACACCTACTCGCCAATTTCTGTCAACGGTGCCTGGCGACATACATGCCATTGGAAATCCGGAGCATCAATTCGGATCTTTCCCGTCCGCCACATCACGCGCGTGGTCGAGTCCGCGGAGGCACAAGCGCCCGCCCGCGCAAACAGATCCTTCATTGATTGCGGGAACACTTCGGCGAGGCTGCCGCGTCCCGGGACCATCGCACCATCCTTGAGAGCCGACGCGAGATACAACCTGTCACGAGCGCGTGTGAGTGCGACGTAGAGCAACCGCTTCGTCTCGTGCTTTTCGCGGAGCCGCTCAGCCTCGTCCATCTCGGACACGAAGGGGCCGACCGTTACCGAGGACTGCTCCTCCCCTTCCGCATCAGCCTCGACGGTCACGCGCACCGGACGTGGCGGACCACTGGCGCCTTTGGCCATGTTCACGACAAATACGATCGGGAACTCGAGGCCCTTCGATGCATGAACCGTCATGAGGTTGACGGCATCGAGCGCCTCCAGCACGGCATTCGACTCGTCGCCCGCCGTCAGCGAATCGAGATGGTCCGCAATCCGCGGCATCGTGGCGTACCCGTGGTTCTGGATTCGGCGGATGAGTCCGCGCATCTTCTTCACGTTTTCCCATGCCTGCCGACGGCGTGGGCCGCGTAGTTCGTAGGCGTACGCGGTCTCGGAAAGAATGCTTTCGACCAGCTCGGCCGGCGGTACGAAGTCAACTCGAGATACCCACCCCGGCAGGAACTTCCGCGCCATCGCGAGTACCTTTTTGTCCTCGCGTCCAAGCCCGTCAATTTGGCGACTCAAGTCTTCGTCGACGTCGGCGAGGAGTGCGTCCGCGAGCCGTGGGGCAAGCGTCGCAAGCGCGCGATCGGATAGACGAATGAACCGCGACCGAAGAAAAGCCGCCGCGCGTAAGTCCGACACGGGGTTGGCAAGGTAACGGATGAGGGCCATCAGATCCTTCGTCTCGTCGGCGTCGAAGAATCCAAGGCCCTTGTAGACGTAAGTCGGCACGCCGCGGCGCTCCAGCTCTCGCTCGAACTCGCGGTGGCTCGCGCGCGATCGGAACAGCACGCCGATGTCTCCAGGACGGGCGCGGCGCGGAACGCCGGTCTTTCGATCGCGCACGCTATCCTCATTCAGCACGCGCGCGATCTCGTCCGCGACAAGGCCCGCGCAGGCAATCGGATCGTTTGCTGCGGCAATCCCCAGCACGAATCGCCTGCCAGCCGGGCTGGCCGCGTCGAGGCGGCTGCTTCCCTGCTCCGTGTCGCACATGGTGTCGTTCGCCGCAGGGAAACGATCACCCTCCCCGTAAGTGAATCGTCCGCCGCCGGGAACCTCGTCGGCCATCTCGCCGAAGAGCTCGTTCACGAAGTTCAGCAGGTCTGGCAGCGCCCGAAAGCTCTTCGTAATGGAGCGCCTGGGGTTTGCTCCCGCACGCAGGGCCTGAATGTGCCGCGCGGCCTCCTCGAGGACGGCGGCCTCTGCATCACGGAAGCGGTAGATCGACTGCTTGCGATCCCCGACGACAAAGATCGACGGATTAGTGGCAATGCCGGTCCCCTCGCCCCAGGACTTGATCAGGAGCGCCACGAGCTCCCACTGCGCGCGGCTCGTGTCCTGAAACTCGTCGACGAGGACGTGGTGATAGCGCGACTCGAGCCTGAACCGGCTTTGCGAGAACTCGTCCATCCGGCGAAGCAGCTCGAGTGCGCGATCGAGCACGTCGGCGAAGTCGAGGACCGATCGCGCGTCGAGCACCTGTCGGTACTGCGCCAGCGCCACCGCGAACATCCGGCGGATACCACGCGCGAGGACGACGTTGAGATCGCGGTTGAACGCAAAGACAACCTCGGCGATAGAGGGTGCGAGGGCAAAGACAGTCGCCCGATGCCGTTTGGCCGCTGCGTCAGACAGATAGTGATGCGTGCGGTAGGGGTGAATGACACCGCCCGATCGCGGACGTCCGTCGTTGGTGAGGAAATGGGCGGCGATGCGATCGAGCACGGCCCGAAACGCGGCGTCGCCGGCGCGGCCGAGCGCGGGAAGCTGACGGACTTCGCGGGCCAGCAGCTGAAAGCGCTGGTGCTTGACTGGCCCGTCGTCGAGGAAGGGCTCGAGGCCGCCGGGACAACCACCGAGTACGGCACGCAAGCGATCGGCGGACTCGATGCAGACGCGTTCCGGCGTGAGGTCCGCCGGTCCGCGGGCGAGGAAACGATCCAGCGCTGCCTTGGCGACCAGCCGGCGCTCGAGCAGCGAGGCCAATCCTTCCCGCGTTCGGGCGATGCCAAGCTGCGCGAACACGAGCGCAACGTCGGGATCGGTACGCGCCTGGCTGGTCAGGATGCGCAGCGCGCGATCGAGTGCGTCCTCGATGAGCCGGGGGACTTCGGTCTCGTCGGCCAAGTCGAAGCCCGGATCGAGATCGGCCTCGAGCGGAAACTCTCGCAGCAGCGACAGGCAGAACGCATCGATCGTGCTAATCGCGATCTCGCCGAGGCGGTCGCGCAAGTCGACCCAGTGAGCACGATCGATCTCCGATCGGTCGGCGGCGGCGCGGAGCTCGGCCACGATACGCTCGCGCATCTCCGCCGCGGCCTTTCGCGTGAACGTGATCGCGAGAACGTTGGCCGGATCGATGCCACGCTTGAGGAGATTGACGTAGCGCGCGACGAGCACCGAGGTCTTCCCGGTGCCCGCCGACGCCTCGAGCACGACGTGATTGCCGGGATCGACGGCGAACGTGCGGGCGCTCGCGTCCGGATCGGGCGGCGGAACGGGAACGTCCGGAACCTCCGGAACGCCAGGAACGTCGGGCACGTCAGGAACATCGAAGAGTGACGGCTGCGACGATGTGATACGCGCGTCACTCGTCGCCAATGTAGTCCTTTCGACACACGCCGGCGTAGCCGCAGCGCGTGCACAGGAAGGGTTCCTCTGGACGTACGGGGAACTCTCCTCGTTCGATGCCGTCCACGGCGGCGATGAACCGCGCCGCGCCATCGTCGAGCGCCTGCTGCAGCGACGTCGACGTGCCAAGCGGAACGAACGGGTTCTTTTCCTTGAACGCGATGTAGCCCGCGGCCGACACGCTCCATGCGCGGCCTCGGTAGCCGCCGTCGCGGCCGAGCTCTTGTTCGGCGCACGCGCTGTAGACCGGTAGCTGCAACGCCCGCACGTTCTTTGGCGCTCGACCGAGCTTGTAGTCGATGACGCGCAAGCTCCCGTCGTCCAGGAGGTCGATGCGGTCGGCCTTTCCCCGCAGCCGCACGGCCCGTAGACCGTCTGCGCGTCCGCAGCTCGAAGGTGCCTTCGAATTCGTGCTCGAGCAGACGTTCCATAACCGGCACGTCGTGCTCGATCTCGAAGTTGAAGGCGCGTTCGCCGAGCCCGGCCCCAACCGCCGAGCCGAGAAGATACGTTCGTTCGAGTGCACGATCGGCTTCGGGAAGACCCGCCAGGATCGACTCGGCCACCGACCTGAACAGCTCGAGTGCGTCGGCAAGGTTTACCGACGTAATCGCTCGGCCGCCGGCGTCCTGCCACCGCTCGAAGAACACCTGAAAGACTTCGTGCAGTAGCTGACCTCGTTCCTGAGGGCTCAGACCAGACTCGTCGTCTCGCTCCTCGTCGAGACGAAGCACCCGGGCAGCGAAATACTTGAACGGACACTGGACATACCGTTCGACATGGCTGACGCCGTAGGCCTCGGGCGCGCGGGCGCCGGCGGCGCCATGAAATGCGTCGTCTTCGGCAGAGGAACGACCGGCGCGGAGCGCTAGCCACGCTGCCGCTTCGCTCTCGGCCGGCAGCGCATCCGGCATCGCGTCGATGATCGCGTCGTGCGCAAAACGCGCCGGAGTGCCAATGATTCCATCGCCGGCCGAATGCTCGAGCGGCAGCCCAGATGACTCGAGTTCCTGCAGGAACGCCGACCCCGACACGATCGCGTCGTCCTCGAGCGTGAAGCTCGAACCGCAACACGGCGTCTCGGAAGACGCAGCAGATCGTGGAACCGCGCCCGCGCCGCGGCGAGACGGTCGCTCTCGTTCGGCCAGCCGAGCTGAGACAGGAGTGATGCGGGATAGAAGATGCTACGCCGCGTGCGGTCGGGCCAGTCGATCTCGACGAGCCCGATGACGTGGAGCTCGTCGACGTCGGCGTAGGCCGCTGCCGGAGCATCCAGAAGCAGAATGCCGTCCGAGCCCGTCCGTGGTGAGAAGGTTTGCCCTTCGATCCAACGCCGGACCGCGCCAGCCAGCCGATCGACTGGCAAGGGAGCGTTATCGTGACGTGCCTGTGCGTCGGCCAGCGATTCGAGCGCACCGATCACAGCGGCACGTGCCCGCTGGTGACGCGATGCCCACGGCGTTTCGGCCTCCGGGATGCGTTCGTGGGCTCGAATGAAATCGAGTAGCGCTTCGAGCTGTCCCGAAGCCGTCGGCGCCTCGATCACCGGACGCAAGGCGTCGGCAGCGGCAATCGCTGCGGCGTGCGCCTCGCCCGCCCGCGCCCGCCCGCGGCGCCTCGACGTTCGTGGTTTGGTGTTGTCCGTCGGGTTGTCGCCGGTCGCGAACGCCTCATGTCCGGCGAGCGCCCGCAGCCTGTCCCAACCGCCGAAGTACTTGACCTCGCGTAGCCTCGCGTCGAGCGCACTGACACGCTCGCGCACCGACGTCGCAGGTCCTGGCAGAGACGGAAACTGCCAGTGCGGTGAGCCGAGGAGATCGATCGTGGACGCACGATTGGCCGCGGCGATGAGAAAGGCGAAGATGACGTCGAGCGCGGCGGCAAAGGGCTCGGCCGCCAACGGCAGTGCATCGAGTGCCTGATACGGCTGCCGCGCATCGGCAAAGACAGAGCGCGCCAGGTAAAGATATGGCAGCGGTCGCTGAAACACGACGGCGGTTCTGTTCGCGCGCTCCGGCGCGGTCGCCCTGACGATATCCGCGAGCTCTTCCTCGCGGTCACGTCTGACGAACCACCGAGCCGGCGGCTCGGTGCCCGAAGGCGCCGGGGTCAAGAGTGCTGGCGTCGATCCGACTGTCTCTTCGCGCTCCTCGTCGATGCCTGGCAGCAGATCGTGCACTCGCTCATGGAATCCCGCCGCCAGCACGTTCTCGGTGGCAACGATGTCGAGACGTTCGAGGCCGGGAAGCCTCGCCAGCAAATCGAAATCCGCGGTCCACAGACCGCGGCGGTCTGCCGCCTGATCCGGAACAGTGACGATGATGTGGCGGTACGGCGGCAGCTCCTCGGCTGCTAGTAGCCGTTCGCGGAGTGCGTGCTCGTCGATGCGTCCGCTCGCCTGCACCAACGCCTCGAAGCGCGTGTAGGTTGCCGAGAGAAACACCGTCTGCCTGAACAAGCGCTCGGCGCCGCGATCGATGTCGACGCTGCCCTGCAGGCTATCGGTGATCAGACGATCGAAATCGGGGACGCGGC
Source organism: uncultured Acidobacteriota bacterium (assembly GCA_963797715.1). Taxonomy (GTDB): domain Bacteria; phylum Acidobacteriota; class Vicinamibacteria; order Vicinamibacterales; family 2-12-FULL-66-21; genus DATBJJ01. The sequence goes on along the minus strand of CAWCQS010000023.1, from coordinate 39,553 downwards.
GATCGCGTCGGCGGAGCTCGTCGTAGAACGACAGCATCTCGACAATCAGCCCGGGCCGGAGCCGGAACGGCGCCGGCGTCCCCGCTTCGCTCGCATCGGTTGCGGCGCGGGCCAGCAGCACTTCACGCTCGAAGGCGCTCAACATGCCCGGGATGCCCGGCGTGGCCGTGAGGTGCTCGTGCAGGCGCACATAGAGCTCGTCACGCGTCAGAAGGTCCGGGTCCGTACCTGCCTCGTCGGGCTCGAGGCCCGCGAGCGTACGGCGCAGGGCTTCCGCCGCGCCCGAAGTAGGCACAAGCACTGCCGTCGGTGTCGGGGAAGCAGCCGTGATACGCCGGGAGATGGCGCGATGCATCGTCCGAAAATCGGGGACGCGCAACAGACGAGTGGACCGAGGTGTGATCACAGTCCGGGTGGCGTGGTCAGCTTGCGCAGATCCTCCTGGGCACGCTCCAACATCAGCAACGCGCCCGCTGCGGCTGCAGACGCTTCCCACGCGGTATTCATGTCGGCGGTCTTGATCGCCATCTGACGCGACGAGGCGGCGCGAATGGCGAGCTGCAGCGCGCTGACGAGGAGGTTGTGGACGGCCTCGGCCTCCACGGGAGGACGGACGGCCTTGAGATCGCGCCAACAATCGGTGACGCGCGCGGCGAGCGGCAAGAGCGCACCAGGCGAGGGACCAGACAGCTGACGAATCTGCTCCAGACCCGGCGTCGACTTCCGTAGTCGATCGACGGAGGAACGAATGCGACGCTCGTAGCTGGCCAGGCCATCACGACGGAGTGACCAGGCATCGCGTGCGAGGCGAAGGCGGCGAGCCGCGTCGAGCCGGCCATCGAGCGTCGCGAGCAGAGCAGCGGTCGTCTGCGGACGGCGCCGGCCGAGGCGATCGTCGGCCTTCAGCACGGACCCGACCAGTCGCTCTATGCCACCGACATCGGCACGCTTCGCGCGTTCGTCGGCCGCCGTTACTGTCCGCGCCACGAGATCGCGGTAACTCCGGTCGGTCGTGACCTCCTTCGACAGCTCGGCCGAGGCACGGGCGTGGATCAGCGACACCCAGCTTCCCTTCTCGAGCGGTTGACTCGAGGGCAGTCCGGAAACGATCGCCTCGAGCAGGGCGACACGCTCGGTTGGGTCCTCGGTGACGGTCGCAGCCTTGAACGCGAGCTCGATGCTCTCGCGCAGCGTCGGCGCCGGCAGCGCCGGCACGTTTGGCGGCAGCGGGCTCGCGGTCGCCACGAGGGCCAGGTCGATGCGCGGCAGCCCCGCGGCGACACGGAACTCGCCGACCGCGTCGTCGAGCAGCGAGGCGAGCTGGGCAACATCGGAGGCGCGATAGCCGTGGTGCGCGGCCGGCCACGCCGTCAACATGCGCCGTGCTTCGGTCGCGAGCGCGAGGCGGCGTGCCGGATCCTTTGTCGTGGCGACGTCGTGCAACGCGCGTGCAACATCGTTGCTCAGCACGTCGAAGTCCGTCTCGCCCTGCGTCGCGGCATACTGCCGTGCCCGCGTCGCCTGCGCGTATGAATCAGTCCGCTCCCAGTCGACGGCGGTTTCGGAGATGCTGACGAGGTGCAGCGTCGGCGACGGGCCATCGAGGCCACCGACGGGAATCGAGAAGACGACGCGATCCGCAACCCGCGCGTAATCACCGTAGCTCACCAGGGTTGAGCCGTCCTGCAGGAAGATCCTATACAGCAGCGCGTCGGCGGCGAAGACCGGCGCCGACGTCAAGACGAGCGCGGCCGAAAGGGCCCCCGCAAGCCTCGTAATGCGACGGCTGGCAGCCCTGGCACGATCCTGCATCAGCATGAAAAGATTCCCCAGCGTAGTGGCACCCTGCGAGCCCGTCAAGCTCACCGCGTTGGCGTCGGATCGCGACCAGCAGATCTGCGCTCAAGTCCATCAGAAAATTGCGATTCGACCGCAACACAGACTGGGTGTGGAAAAGCTGTGGAAGACACGTGGATAGGCTGTGGAACCCTCGACAATCGAGATTTATTTCGAGCGGATCCCGGAAGAAGATCCGCACCGTCGCCCGATGTGAGTGCGCCTTCGTTAGTCCTTTCGCTTGATGCGCTCGTTACAGCCGCTAGAATGCACTTCGCTTTTTCGATCGCCTTCATTCCAATCCCGACTTCGAGCAGCGGCGGCGCAGAACAACGTGAACGTGCATCAGTTCGCAGAAAACATCAACGGACGCGACTACCTCATTGAGGTCTCGAGCGTCGGCGTTGACAAATGGCGGGCACAAATCGCCCGCGTACCCGGAGGATCGGCCGCGCTGATGCCGTTCTACGGGAAGACTCCGGACGAAGCCGCCGAACAACTGAGCCGCTGGCTCGCCCTCGCGCATGGCGTCAAGCAACGCTGACGTCTGTCGCGAAGACCAGGCATCACGCGCAACAACCGCCGCCGCTCTGCTGCTATATTGACGAGCGTGACTACACGTCCGTCCGCGACGCGCACACCGGTCGCGGCGCTGGTCGCGCTCATGCTCCTTTGGACGCTGTCGCCGAGCCTTCAGCTCGATGCCCGCCAGAGCGCGCGTCCTTCGACGCCGCTTCCCAAGGTCAGGCTCGTCGCCACCGGCGGAACGATCTCGAACCGCGCTGGTGGACGTCTGACGTCGGAGGAGCTCGTGTCGTCGATGCCCGGAATCGAGCGATACGCCCGTGCCGAGTCCGAACAGTTTGCCAACACCGCCAGCGCTGCGTTGACGCTCGATCAGTGGCTCGCGCTCGCCCGTCGCATCAACACGCTCTTCGCCGACGACTCCGACCTGTCGGGCATCGTCGTCACGAGCGGTACCGATACGCTCGAAGAGACCGCCTACTTCCTCAACCTGACCGTTCGCAGCGATAAGCCGGTGGTGGTCGTCGGCTCGATGCGCGACCCGAGCACGCTTGGCTACGAAGGAGCCGCAAACCTGCTCGAAGGATTTCGTGTTGCTGCCGACCCGCAATCGCGCGGCAAGGGCGTGCTCGTCGTCCTCAACGACGAAATCAACGCCGCGCGCGAAGTCACCAAAACCGATGCGCTTCGGTTGCAAACTTTCCAGACCCGCGGCTACGGCGTCCTCGGAGTCGTCGACACCGATCGCGTCGTCTATTACCGCGACGTCGTCAAGCGCCACACCAAGGCCTCCGAGTTTGACGTCTCGACGATACACACGTTGCCTCGCGTCGACGTCGTGCTTGTCTATCAGGGCGCGAGCGGAGACATCATCAAAGCCATGGTGGACCAGGGCGCGAAAGGCATCATCATCGCCTCGGCCGGCGCCGGAGCCACCAGTGGGACGCAGGGCGACGGTATCCGCTATGCGATTGAGAGAGGTGTCTTCGTCGTGACCAGCACCCGTGCTGGCGGCGGACGCATTGCGCCCCGCCGTATCACCGCACTATCAAATACAGGGTCAAATGCGCCCAGCGGCGATTCGCAGATGCCCGCGCTTCCAGCGACAGGCGGACGCTTTCGCATCGCCGCCGAGGATCTCGCACCGCTCAAGGCGCGCATACTGCTGATGCTCGCACTGACGGCGACGAAAGACGATTCAGAAATACAGAGGATGTTTGCGGAGTACTGAACCGGAGTATAAATAAGAGGTGTGCCGGCTGAAGTGGACTCGTGGCGGGGCGCCAGCTCGCCCCGCCCGAGAGACTTGGGTGCGGCGCTCAGCCTTCGATCAGCCGCACTTCACCGGCGCGCGGTCCCTTGCCGGATTCCTCCGGCGTGAATTCAACGCGCTGCCCTTCCCGCAAGAGCTCGAAGACGGCCCCCCGAACCGAGCTGCGGTGGAAAAAGTGCTCGATACCGCTCTCGTCCCGGATGAACCCGAAGCCCTTGTCAATCAACAGGCGTGCGATGGTCCCGGTCGGCATAACCCCTGCCCTCCGATGAACGACACCCCGGCCTTTCCGGAGTCCCTGACAAGCTCAGCTCGGGAAAAAGTAGGGCGGGAGAGACGTGGCCCGCCGAAACCCGCGGGGAAGCGCCGACGACTATCCCTCATCTACCTCGCCTATGAACCCGCTGTGCTGGAGCCTCCAGCACACGCTGAGCTTGAAAACGCGGCCAGTGTAGGGAGTTCCATCGTGGAAGTCAAGAAAAGCGTGTAGGTTAGGGCGGGTTAGAATCCGGTCGTGATTCCAGGGGTGATTCTCGCCGCGGGGCAATCGAGTCGCATGGGAAAACCCAAGGCTCTCCTCCCTGTTCGGCCCGGCGGACCCAGTTTCGCCGCCCAACTCTGTGCCACCCTCCTGGCCGGCGGGGTCGCCGACGTCATCGTGGTCACCCGGCCCGATGACGAAGAGCTGGGAGCGGAGATCGCGCGACTGGAAGCCCGGATCCGGGTTGTGTCGAATCCGCACCCTGAGCAGGGACAGCTCTCTTCCCTTCTCGCGGGCCTCAACGCGGCCGACCATCCAGGCGTGCATGGCGTTCTCGTGACGCCGGTCGACGCACCGTTGGTCCGCAAGGACACGGTGACCGCTCTTCTCTCAGCCTTTGGGACGCGTCGGGTACCGCTCGTGCGCGCGGCATGGCACGGCCGCCATGGCCATCCGGTCATCTTCGGTCGCGCGGTCTTCGACGAGCTCAGGCGCGCGGACCCGCGCGTTGGCGCAAAAGGCGTTGTCCAGGCGCACCTCCACGAAGCGATCGACGTCGAGGTCGATGATGCGGGGGTGCTGCACGACATCGACGAGCCGGACGATTACGCTCGGCTGATGCGTGGCCAGTCGTGAAGATGGGACGTTCTAGCGCTGCGGCGGCGCCATCGCCGGCGCGCGAACGACCGGCACGTCGTTGATGGATTCGGTACTCGTAGGTCATCGAGAAGGTGGACTGGCCGGCAAAGAGCACGTCGGCCGTCGAACCGGTGGCAATCGGGACACGCACGCCGCCAATCCGTCCATAGTCCCTGACGATCTGCACCTTGCGCGTCCAGAACGATGGGCGCTTCACGAGCAATCCCTCCATCCGAACGAGATCGGCGTCGTCAGTCGTCAGCAGGATGCTGCCTTCGAGAAGGAGCGCATCCTTGCGCACCGGATGGATGGCAACACGCGTGAGCCCTTCCGCGGTCAACTCACCAGCTTCGAACTCGTAGTTGTCCTTGGTCAGCGCGCCGTGCGTTCCCTGCTGCCGCCGTTTCGCCTCGCGTTCGGCTTCGAGCACGCCGTGCAGGACACGCGCGCGCAACATTCCCGATCCGCTTTCGTCGAGGACGGTGTATTCGAAGCCGTTGATGCGATCCAGTGAGGTCAGCGCCGTAAGCGATGCCGTCATCTTGCCACTGCGTGCCACGACGGAGAGGCGCCTGACCGCGCGGTAGCTGACGAGAGATTGCTCGGTGTCAGCGAGGAACCGATCGAGCGTCGTCGCTCGCGGGGGGGCTGATGTGGCGACCGCCGCTGCGGATGGGGCGGCGATACGCGCGACGTCCTGCGCGTGCAGGACGCGCAGACGTGATTCGTGCGCAGCGAACGCAGCAACTGCGACAAAGCAGAGTGCCCATGAGATCCGACGTTTCATGATCCCTCCTTTGTCTGCTGCCAATCCTACTCCTTATCCGTTCCGGCGGCTACGTTACCGCTGGCCGGTCGCGAATCAGCCCGCGAGCGGGCATCTGGAGATCGGGCATGGGCTTGGCGACAAACAACCGCCGCACCAACTTCGCGAGCACGCGTGCCCGGCGCGCCGATCGCGCCACGCGCGCACTATCGGTGGCAATGCCGGTATTGGCGTACATCTGCCGGTAGAGCTTCGAGATGAGTACGAAAGCCACGCGTGAACGAAGCGACTTCACGCACCCCAGCGACCGCTTCCAGATGCGATCGAGGCGATAGAAGTCGTCCCACGTCGCCTGCGTCAACCGCCGGATCTCGTCGGCCGTCATTGCCGGATGAGGTGCATAGATCTTGGGCCGGCTTGAAGAAGGAATGAGCCAGTAGCGCGAGAGTGGCGTCGATCCAACCTGCTCAGCCGCCGCAGGCTCCTTCTCCCACTTTGCGAAGTCGACCGTTCCAGGAAATGGCTGCAACATCACGAACTGTGCGAAGGACACGCCAGCGCGCTGAGCCAGGGCCGCGGTCGCTCCGAAGGTGTCCGGCCTGTCGGTGGGCAGCCCAAAGATGAACGATCCAAGGACGTGAACGCCGTGTTGTCCGAACGCTTGCAACCGTGTCACGAGCGCATCCCCCGAGTGGTTGAAGTCCTTGTAGACGGACTTCAGGCCTTCAGGAGTGACCGACTCTATCCCCACGAGCGCGCCGCGGATTCTGGCGTTTCGCATGGCATCGAGAAACGCCGGATCTTCGCCCGCTTCCATCGTGATCTGCGTGTAGAAGACGAGGTCGTCGGGCAGTTGCGCGAGTTCGGCCATCAGCTCGAAGCGCTCGGCGCGAATGGCTTCGAGCCGCTCGAGCTGACTCTTGTCGGCCCGCCGTTTCGCGGCCGCCAGATCGGCGAGCGTCACCGGATAGAAGTTGTCGTCCGACAGCAGAATGAATCTGAACCCCTTCCGCCTGAGCGCGACAACTTCTCGGACGACATCGTCGACGCCGCGCTGGCGCGGCTTCTGACCGTCCGTGCGCCACACCGAACAGAATGAGCAATGCTTCGGGCAACCGCGAATGGTTTGCACCGAACCCCACATGTATTTGCCAGGCGGCAACAAGTCCCAGCGCGCGGCGACGAACGACTCGCCTTCCACACGTCCACCGTTGTAGAGCGGCTGCAGCGTTCCCGCGGCGTGATCGGTGAGCACGCTCGACCAGATGATGTCTCCATCGCCTCTAACCACGGTGGAGGCGGCGCCATGCTCGCGGGCTTCGTCTGGATAGAGGGTCGCGTGGATACCGCCGAAGACCACCGTCGCGCGACGTTCCCGTGCGAGCCGGCCGACCTCGTACCCACGCAAGGCGTTCGCGGTGTGGATGCCAATCCCCACGACGTCACCGGGCTCGACGCTGCTTGGATCGAACGGTTCGAGCGTCTCGTCCACGATCGCAGGTGCTCCGTAGCTCGCGGGGGTTGCCGCAGCCAGCACGTACAGCCATCGAGGCGTGATAACGGCCGTGCCAAAGGACACGTCGGACGGATTGACGAGGTGTACGCGCATCTTCTGCATCCTCCGGTTAGAACGAGCCGGAGATCGATTTACCGAGCCTGGTGAAAAAGCCTGCTGTAGCGACCGCTGCCTTTTGCGAGCCTCGGCCTACGCTGACGCCGGCGCTCGCGGCGGCGCCCCACGGCGTCGCCGGATTTGGCGTGACTGTAGCAGATGACGGCGGACTCGATGTCGAGATCGGTGGTGCGGAGGGCAACTCAGACGTCGTGCCTGGCAGAGCGCCCGACTCGAATAGAGCTTCGGGAATCGCGGGCGTTCGGATGGGTACGTCAGGCGCCGGATGACTGCCGATCGGTTTCTGAACCGCCTCGTGTGTCTGGGACCTGGCTCGATCGACGCGCGGCTCGGCGATCTTCGCCGCAGGTTGACGAGTAGAACGTCGCGAAGAACCAATGGCGCTCGACATGCGCGTCGATTCCGGACTCGGATCTGAAGGCGAGAAGGACATTGTGGGCGTGTCGACGGTGCTCGACTCGACCGACCTCACGCTGTCCACGCTCAGAGGGCGCGGCGCCGTGACCACGAGCTCGATGCTGCCTACCACCAGCGCCAACGAAGCCAGCACCGTCGTGACGATCGCCGGAACGCCAACGGTTGGAGCCGTCGAGACATTGCGCCGGCCGTCGAGGAGCCGGGTCACTCGGGTCGACAACGCGGATGGGATGAGCGCCGCGGGCATCAGCACGGCGCCGGTATCTCGTCCTGGCAGCGACGCGAGCTTGGTCAGGCAAACCGCGAGGCTCCGGCCCGATCCAGCAGCGGTGATTGCCCAATCGTCGCACGCCGTTTCGCGCTCGAGATCGAGCTGTCGATCGATCCACCAGATCGCGGGATGGAGACCCGCGACCGCCGTAATAATCCGCTGGATCAATCGTGCGACGTCGTCCCGCCGCTGTACGTGCGCCCACTCGTGAACGACGATCTGATCGAGCTCGTGATCGTCGAGCGCCTCGAGCGCGCCCGGAGCGACGGCAATCGTCGGCGAGGCGAGCCCAATCACTGAAGCGGCGCGCACGTCACTCGACAGCACGAGGTTGGCGCGGCGCCCACTCGTGCATATGGAACGCCACGCTGGTAGCCGTTGCTCCCGCCACGCCGGAAAAGGACGGGCCGCGCGTCTCACGCGACGCAGGCTGATACAGGCGCCGAGAATTCGCCCGACGGAGACAACCAACCACGCCAACCACAGGATCACGAGCTGTGGCGCCAACCACGCCGGAGGAGTCGGAAGAACGATGCCTGCCGGAGCCGGAGCGTTCGCGACGCGGCCTGGAGTGCTGACGACCTGATACACCGCTGTCGCGTCCTGTCGAAAGCTCGCGGCGATCGCAGACAGCCACGACAGAATAGGAAGCGCAAGGACAACGGCGAGCGTGATCCACCAAAGGTTGTACCGTGTCGTCGCGCTCATCCGGCGAGACGCGCGGAGGATGATCGTCGCGGCGACGGCCACTGCTCCACCCTGCCACATCCAGTTCGCGAGCACGTCCACGGCAGCCTCCTACTCGCTGTCCTTGATGAGCTGTTTCAGCCTGTCGAGCTCGCGCGGATCGATTCGCGTGTCCTCGAGCACGTTGAGCACGAGCAGGCTCGGCGAGTTGTTGAAGAGTCCCGACACCAGATGGCTCAGCGCGCGTCGACGGGCCTGCTTCTGATCGACGACGGCACGGTACGCGAAGGCGCGGCCCGACTTCTCGTGCGTCACGTAGCCCTTGCTTTCCAGGATGCGCAGCATCGTTTGGACCGTGCTGTAGTTGGATTTCACCTGGGCAGCAACGTCGGCCACCGTGGCCGTCTCTTTGTCCCAAAGCACGCGCATCAGCCGCGCTTCGCCGTCCGTCAATGTCGCCGATCGTCGTCTTGCCATGAGGCAAACACCTAAAGAATTAAAACTTACGAGGGGACTGTAGCCGACGGTGGCGAGGATGTCAACTAAAGAATTAAAAGTTAATAAGCACGTGACTTTCGCGGGCAGATGAATACGATCGAGCACCATGTCTACCGCATCATGCCTCCTGCGCCGAACGGGCTTTCTGGTGGTTCTGGCGGCCATTTTGGCTGTCGCCGTACCGATCCGCAGCGCCGACAAGCGCATCGTGCTCATCGCCGGCCGGCCGAGTCACCCACCTGGCATGCACGAGTTCCGCGCCGGATGTCTGCTGTTGCAGAAGGCGCTGACGGGGTTTCCGGGGATCAAGGTCCAGGTCTACGACGGCGGATGGCCGTCGAAGGAAGTCGACGGCGCTGGCGCCGACGACAACGCCGCGCTCGACAACGCCGACGCCGTGCTGATCTTCTCCGACGGCGAGAGAGGCCACCCGGCGTTCCAGGGAGAGCGGGCCAAGGTGCTCGACGCGCTCGCGGCCAAGGGCGTCGGACTCGGCTTCGCGCACTACGCGGTCGACGTTGCCCGCCGGCGTGCCCGGCGAAGCGATGCAGCGATGGATCGGCGGGCATTACGAAAGGAACTTCTCTGTCAATCCGATGTGGAAGCCGGCGTTCGACAAGTTCCCGAATCACCCGATCACGCGCGGCGTCGGGCCCTTTGCGACGCACGACGAGTGGTACTTCAACATGCGGTGGACGGCCGACGCGGCGGCAAAGGCGAAGATCACGCCGCTCCTCGTCGCGACGCCGAGCGATGAGGTGCGCAAGGGTCCCTACGTCAGCCCGCGCGGTCCGTACGACCACATCATTGCCGATAGCGGCAAGGCCGAGACGATGATGTGGGTGTTCGAGCGGCCGAACGGCAGCCGCGGCATGGGCTTCACCGGCGGTCATACCCACACCAACTGGGGCGATCCGAATCAGCGCCGCATCATGTTGAATGCACTCTTGTGGCTGGCCAAAGTCGACGTACCCGCCAAGGGCGTCCAGGACACGATCACCGACGCCGATCTGACGCAAAACCTCGATGACAAGCGCAAGCCCTGATTGTTCCGGGACGGGGACGCGGATCGAGCGGATCTCAAGAACTCAGAAAACGCGGAGCGATCCGCGCGATCCGCGTCCGATTCTATAATCCGCGACCTCGACTACGGCCGCGGCCGATCGGCGAATCGTTGGGCCGCATCGACATGTCGAAGGCCGCCGCGTGACTGGGGCCACAGGAACCCCTGGGAACTGTACTCGCAAATGACTAGGCCGCAATCCCGATCTGGAACGTCGCGGCATAACCGCTCGCGACGCTTCCGGTTGGCGTCACCAGTTCCGCCGACAGACTGTCGGCAAAGATGCCGTCCGACGCATTCGACGTTGGATTCGAACCACGCGAGGCGTAGACACCGCTCGCGTGGACGGTGTTGTTGACCGACTCCGGAAACGCGATCTGCGTCACCTTGACCGAGCGGCCGCCGATCGTGACCTCGGCGTGAATGTGCGTCGCACGCCCCTGATACCACCCCGGATAGATCGTCGTAAACGTGACCTCGCCATTACTGTTCGTCGTTTGAATCCCACGCAGGTAGGTCTGCGTCGTCTGCGTGCCGTACTGCGAGTAGTTCCCCGACACGTCGCAGTGCCAGATCTCGACGTTTGCGCCCGATACCGCCGTGCACCCGCTGTTGACGTTGACCACCTTGATCGTCAGCGTCAAGAGCGTGCCGCTCTTACCATCGCGGATATCGCTGCGGAACAGGTCGGTCAAAGACGGAAACGGGCCGGCTGTCTCGCTTGGCGTGATCGCGCACGCCGAGTTCGTGCCGGTGGTCGTCGTCGTGCTCGACGAAGTCGATGTGGGGCTGGTCGGAGAGCTGCCGCATCCAATGGCGACGGCCGCGCTTGCTGCGGCACCCATGGCGCCAATGAGCTCACGACGGTTGATCTTCCTGCTGTGCATTTCGTGTGTCCTCGGAATCTCTCGATGGCGCCGCGGCGGTGCCGTGGATCGAGCTCGCATCGCGATCGGTCGCTGGCAGCGACGAATCGAGTAGACCACGTCTTTATGGCAGGCCTGTGGCAGTTGTATGCGAAGTCTGTGACTTGGTGACAAGAGATAGCCTGTGAAAGACTTACGCCACACGCTCGAACATCGTGGCATTGTGGAGGTTCTGCTCCATGTCGATCAGCTTTGGCATTGTCGTCGGCGTCGTCGCGTGGTTCGTCGTCCGGTATCTTCTCGCCGGCCTGTACACCGTCGACCAGAACGAGCGGGCGGTGAAGACCGTGCTCGGCCGCGCGCAGCGGCTGGGTGGCGAAACGACTCTCGACGATCCGATCTCGCAGAACCTTCGCCCCGACGAACGGGAACGCTACCGATACCCACAGCTGCGCGTGATTCCTCCAGGCGGGCCGTACTTCAAATGGCCGTGGGAGCGGGTCCACAAGATTTCGATCGCCACGCGGACGCTGAACATGGCCTACGATCCCGAGGCGCCGCAAGCCAATAGCGGCGGCACGGTGCTCGAGGCGGTCACGAAAGATCAACTGAATACCGGCCTGACCGGACAGATCCGCTACCAGGTATCGGAGCGAAATCTCTACGCGTACTTGTTCGGCGTCAAGAATCCAATCGCTCACGTCATGGGTTACTTCGTCTCGATCCTGCGCGAGCGAATCGCCAATTTCGAGGCGCCGACCTCCACCGATCCGCGGGACAGCCAACCAACCGACGCGACGCTGGTCAGCGGCATCTCGATCAACGACCTGCGAAAGAATCTCCGCGATCTGAACGATCACATGGATCGGGAATGCCGATCGTCAGCCGCGAGATATGGCGTGACGCTCGATGCGTCGCTCATCACCGAGATCGATCCGCCGCCGGAAGTCGAATCGGCATTGGCAGCCATCAATACTGCGCACAACCATGTGTCGTCGGAGATCAGCCTGGCGCACGCGGCCGCCGATCAAAAGATTGTGCAGTCGAAGCGAGCCGTCGAGATCGAAACGCTGAAGGCGCAGGGCGAGGTCGAGCCGCTCGTCCGCCTCGCCGAGCAATTGAGCGACCTCAAGAGAAACGGGCCACGCGCGCTGCCCGCCTATCTGCGCAACGTGCGCCTCGCCCTCTATAGCCAGGCGCACGACGTGATCATGGAGGTGGAGCGATGATGGACTTCGTCCCGGAAGCCGTGCCGGTCGCGCTCATCACCTTCGGCGTGATGTTCGTGCTGATGCCGTTGCTGCTCTTCCTCGTACGGGTGTTCGGGCTCTACACCATCGTGTTCGAGCGCACGTGCCATGTCTACGTACTGTTTGGCAAAGTCGTCGGCACGATCGATGAGCCAGGTCTACACATTCTGCCGTTCCGCTTAGGGCTGTCGGCGTTTCTCGTCAACTGGATGGGACAGCGTCACGTGCTCGACATGCGGCTCGATCAGGAATACCTGCGCAGCCAGCCGGTCAACTCCGAGGAAGGCGCGCCGATGGGGATCGGCATGTGGTACGAGATGTACATCAGCGACCCGGTGGCGTTTCTGTTCAAGAACACCGACCCGCGTGGATCGCTGCGCGCCAACGTCAGCAACGCCACCGTACGCTGCCTGAGCAACATGCGGCTCGCCGACATGCTCGAAACGCGGCACACCATGAGCCAGGCGGTACGCGCCGAAGTGTCCGACAAGTCCCACGACTGGGGCTACCGTCTCGGCTCCGTCTACATCCGCAAGGTGCACTTTCGCGATGGTGACATGATCCGGCAGATCGAGGAAAAGGTCGTCAACCGGCTGCGTCAGGTCACGTCCGCCATCCGCCAGGACGGCGCCAACCAGGTCAGCATCATCACCAACACCGCCGAACGAACCGCCGCCATCGAGTTCGCGAAGGCCGCGGCGATGCGGCCACAGATCGTCGGCGCGGCTCTGAACAAGATCAGCGCCGATCCCGAGATCGAGGCCGCGCTCTTCGAGGTCCTCGAGAATCAGAAGCTCATCGACGGCGAGGCCCGCATCACGCTGGTGCCCCACGGGAGCGACCTGCTTGCGCAGATGCTCGCCGCGTCAGCCAAGGCCCAGCGCCCCGAAACGCCTGCTGACGTCTCTCGCAGAGACCGGGAGTAGAACAGGTCAGGAGTGTTCTCTCCCAAAAAACCGTCTGATCCGCGCGATCCGCGGCTCGTCTGATCCGTGTAATCCGCGGCCCGTCTGATCCGCGTAATCCGCGGCCCGTCTGATCCGCGTAATCCGCGGCCCGTCTGATCCGTGTGATCCGCGGCCCGTCTGATCCGCGTAATCCGCGCCTACAGCTTGGTCTTACACCCCGGCCGGCAGCGGCACGGGATCGTATGGTCGCCCTCGGTCCGGTAGTCGTATGTCAGCTCCTCGCCGGCGCGGATCAAACGCGACGCGCGGATCCAGATGGTCTTGTCGACCACCTCAAACCAGCAGTTCGGCCGGCACGAGTGGTTGATGAACCGCGCGATGTTGCCGTTGACGGCGGCATCACGGCTCCAGATCCGGTTGACGCGAAACACCCAAATGCACCCTTCGGCGAGGTAGCGGGCTTCGCGCGCGCCGCTGCGGCTGTTGCGTATCAGCTCGCCGGCGTAGTCGATGATTCGAGTGTTCTTGTTGATGGATTCGGCCGCGAATACGCCAACGCCATGGAGCTTGGAGCGCCTGCGGACGATCCGGGGCAGTCTGCGAGCGATAGTCATGTCCAGAGGAAAGGCGAGTAGGTGCAGAGTAGAAGTTAGAGGTTACGACGAGCGACGGCAAGATCGCGAACCGCGGCATCGAGCGTGTGGCGTGTGCCTGGCGGAATCTCGTATTCCAGGTGAAGCGAGATCGGGCCAGCGAAGTTGGCGTCGCGAAGCGCCTTGCCCACGAACGTCCAGTCGACCTGTCCTTCGCCGAGCGGACAGTTCTCCACTTCCCAACCCTTTGCACTCTTCGTCCACCGGCAGTCCTTGATCGCCACCATCTTCAATCGCGGGGCGACGAGGTAGGTCGCCGCCTTCCACGATCCGCCGCCGCCTTCGGCAACAGCATGCCGCGGATCGAAATAGTACCCCGCCCACCGAGGGTCGAGCCGATCCATGGACGGCGCGATGTCCCAGAGTGCGGCGCCGATGTAGGCCTGGTGGTTGTGGAAGCCCAGTTCGATGCCGCACTCGGCGGCAAGCGCCGCCAGTTCGGCGAGCGCCTTTCCTGTCGCAGCGACCTGGGCGCGGACGTCCGAGGATGCCGAATACCGCCAGTAGCCGGTCTTGAAGTACCTCACACCGCTCTTGGCCGCCGCCATCAGCAGCGGCCGCGCCACGGGCGCGCTCGCCGACGTGAGCTCAGTCGTGATCATCGGCACCTTGAGGCCGTGCGCCATGATGGCGTCGACCGCCTTCGGCAGATCGTCAGGCGCGCGCTCAGGCAATACGTGACCGCCAGCGCGCACAGTCAGATCGACACCCTCGAAGCCTGCGTCCTTCACCGCTTTGCCGAGATCACCCCACGCCAGCTCCGGCAGGTGCTTGGAGAAGAGACAGAATTCGCGCCGCGGCTGAGCCGTTGCCGGAGTGCCGGCAATCGCGCCAGCGATAGCGGCCTGAGCGGTCACAGCCAGCATTTCTCGTCGAGTCACGTTACATCTCCATCAGACTGCCCGTGGCGGCACGGCGCCCAGGCCTGGGCCGGTCAGCTGGCCCGTCCGCATCACGCCGTCGCGAATCGTGAACACACCGGGAAACCGCTCGTCCCAGCCCGCGCTGGCCGCGGGCACGAACTGCCGGGCGTTGGCCTCGATGCCGGCGTTACCGGGCACGCGAGCCGCGATTCCTGCCGAGTGCACGAGCGATGCCCCCGGACACGTCAGATCCTGAACGCAGAGAAACATGCCGAACTTCTGCGCCGCCGCCGCCATCAGCATCGCATGCGTCTGCCCTTTGCACGCCTTGAGCGCCACTCCCGTGTAGCCCATCTCGCGCGCCAGGAGCAGTGTTTCCAGATCCGTCAGCGACTCGTCGATGACAACCGGCCGCAAGCGAGCGGCCTCGTGCATCACGTTCGCGCGATCTTTCTTCAGATCCCTCGCGGTCGGTTGCTCGATGTAGAGAATGCGATCGAAGCCGCTCGGCGTTGCCGTGCGCACACGCGTCAGGCAGTCCAGAAGATAGCCGACGTTCGGGCAGCCTTCGTTGAAATCGAGCAGATATTTCCAGTCCCTGACCTGACGGCCCGCGAGCACGCGATTGACGATGCGATCGATGCGAAGGATGCGATCGACGTCGGCGTCGAGGTTGCCGCCGTTGAGCTTGATCTTGAAGCGCGTCAAGCCGTCACGCGGGATCCACTCTTCCAGCGTATTTGGCAGGCCGTCGTCGAGTCGCGTGCGGACATCGGCCGCCTCGAGCGGATCGCTCGCACCTACCGAATGAAACACCGGCATGGTCGCCTGTGGTTTCGACGGTACGTAGCGATCGAGGTACTCACCGCGAAACTCCGGTCCGAGATCGGTTGAGAGATCGCTGCGCACGAACGACGGACCGTACGTCTCGTAGGAGCTCACGCCAAACGCCTTGCCGTACGCATCGTGGATGGCGGCGTCGAACGCGCTGGCGACGACGAGCGTGCAGAGTTTGGGAATCGGCACGGCGAGCGCGCGAGCGGCTGAGACATCCGCGGCCGCCTTCAGATACTCGGGCTCGAGCACGCGGAAGAGATCGATGGGATGTCCGCGTTCGTCGCACGCCGCCGTCAGCGGTCCGAGCGCCTCGGCGAGCGCTTTCATCGCGCCCAAACCAGCATCCTGCGGTGCCGCCGGAAACGCCCAGGCATTTCCCAGCGTCATCGAGCCGAAGCCCCACGCTTCCTTGCCCCGCCGTCGTGCGCACGCGGCAGTTGACGTTGAGGATCGTGACGGCATCGACCGACCGTCCGCCGAACTGATATGGCGCGCGGTAGCGGAATTCCTCGAACGCGTGATCGACCGAGACGATGCCGATGTCGGTGGGGCGTGAGCCGATCACGGCCGGCGAGGCGGGCGTCCGGCATGACGTCAGGGCTGGCGCTGCGCAGCAGACCGGTGACCGCCCGAAGTACGGTGCGCCGGGAAACGGTGCGAGCGATCTCTCGACCCACGGCGAGCGATTATAGAATGACGCGAATGACACATCTCCGCGCGGTAACGACCATTTCGACGCTGGCGATCGTCGGTGCGCTCAGCACGGGCGCCGCGCAGACACAGCAGGCCCCTGCGGCGGCGCGGTGGGCGGATTGGGTCGAGGCGGATTTTCCGTTCTTTTCCAGCGTCATCGACGCCGGCCGCGCGGGCTCGCCGTTCCCCGCGAGAAACCTCACGCCACGCGGCCTGGTGTTGAACCTTGGCCGCGGCTATTGGGTTGGGTTCGATACCGATCTTGCTGCGCGTCGCCGCAGTCTGGCAGGGCAAGAGCGTCACACCGCGCGCGCTCGCCCCCGGGTCGTATCACGAACCCGATAGGAAGACACCCGGTGGCCAATCACCGTTACCAGAGCCCGACGGCACCGTGTGGGCGGCAAACGGCATCTACCCCGGCTGGCAGAGCGGCGACCGTCCGTCGCTCGACGATCCGCGAGAGCCGGCACCAACCGTCGCCGAGGTCGGACGCGGACCTCTAGCCGAATCGCTGGGACGATTCAAGGCCGTGCGACTCGTTGGTAAGGGTGTCGTCCTCGAATACGCTGTTCGCGGCGTAACGGTACGAGAGTGGATGTCCGCCAGCGGACGGCCCGGTGCCCGCGATCGTCCGAAACATCCGCATCGATCCCGCTACCGAGCCACTGTGGCTGATGCTCGGTTATGCACACAAGGGGGCCTTCACCGTCTGTCGCGGACACGGTGAGGCGCCAACGCTCGATTCGGTCTCCGCCGGCGCTGAACCAGGCCCCGTCTGGACGCTGAAAGTAGTGCCGCACACTGCCCCACTCGATGTGTGCGTCGCCATGTCTCCGGCAGCGCGCGCCGACGCGAGCACACTCGAGGCGGAAAGCATTCCGTCGGCGCCACCGACTGCGCGCTGGCCGCAGGACGTCACGACCAAGGTGGAACTCT
Source organism: uncultured Acidobacteriota bacterium (assembly GCA_963797715.1). Lineage (GTDB taxonomy): Bacteria > Acidobacteriota > Vicinamibacteria > Vicinamibacterales > 2-12-FULL-66-21 > DATBJJ01. The sequence goes on along the minus strand of CAWCQS010000023.1, from coordinate 22,458 downwards.
CAACGGCGAAGGACGCGTTCGTCGTCGATGACTTCACGTTGCCGACCGAGAATCCGTGGCGCAGAAACGTGCGGCCCGGAGACATTCAATTCCTCAAGGACGGCACCGGCGTGATCGTGACGCTCGACGGAGACGTCTGGACCGTGCGCGGCCTCGCACCAAGCCAACTCGCCCATCAAGTGGAGGCGTTTCACCTCAGGCCTGCACGAACCGTTGACGCTCGCGATACGCGACGAGCAGATTCACGTCTTCGACCGCAACGGCATCTGGCGGCTGCGCGACACCAACGGCGACGGCGAGGCCGACGTGCACGAGCTCTTCTCGAATGCTTTCGCGCAAACCGCCGACATGCGCGAGTTCCCGAGCACGATCCGGCTGGCACCGAATGGCGAATTCGTGATCGCCAAGGGCGGACAGGAGGCGGCGACCATCGGCAAGCACAACGGCAGCGTGCTGCGGGTCTCCGCCGACGGTCGCACGTCCACCGTGCTTGGCTACGGCTTCCGTCAGCCACAGGTCGGCGTCAACGTTCGCACCGGTCTCGTGACCGCCAGCGATCAACAAGGCCACTACATCCCCTCGACGCCACTGCACATCGTCCGCGACCATCAGTTCTACGGGTTCCTCAGCGACAAGCTGCCGCGAGAGGTCTACCCCGCGCCGATCGCCGATCCGCTGACGTGGATTCCGCACGCGGTGAACGCGTCGGCGCTGTCGCAGGTCTGGCTATTCGACGCGAGGATGGGTCCGCTGAACGATCAGATGGTCCATATCGGCTTCAACAAGCCGGAACTCTTCCGCGTGATGGTGAACAACCGCGGTACCAAGCCGCAGGCCGCAATTACGAGCATCACCACTGCATTTCAATTCCCGCCGCTCAACGGCTCTGTGGACCCTGCGGATGGCCAGTTGTATATCGCTGGATTTCAGGTTCTTGGATGGGGTACGACCTCGACGCGCCTGGCCGGCCTCGGTCGCGTTCGCTACACCGGGGCACCATCGACGCTGCCGCGCGAAGTCGTACCGATGGACAAGGGCATGCTGCTCCGCTTCGAGAGCGCGCTCGACGCGAAGCGAGCCGCCGACCCGCACAACTACACCGTTGCCAGCTGGCACTACGAGCGCACCTACAAGTACGGATCGCCGCAGCTCAAGGCCGACAACACTCCCGGTTCGGATCGGCTCGTGCCAAGCAGCGCCTACGTTTCCAAGGACGGCCACGGTGTGTTCGTCGGCATTCCCGGTATGAAGCCCGTGATGCAGATGCGCATCGGCTGGACGCTCGCAACGTCAACTGGAACCGTCTTTCAGGAAAGCGCATCGTTTACACCGTACGAGCTCGCGGTCTTCAATCCGGAGAAGGAAGGCTTCGGCGCTATTACCGTCGACCTGTCACCGAAGACGGAAGCAGCGGCAGCGGCAACGCCGGTCAGCGCCGAGGAAGGTCGAAGAATCTACGAACGATTCGGCTGCATCGCTTGTCACGCGAACGATGCATCCGCGGTGTCCAAGCTCGGACCGACCTTCAAGGGTCTGTACGGCTCCGAGCGGACCTTCAATGAAGGTCTCGTGAGGGTAACCGCCAGCGACGGTTACATCCGTGAGTCGATCCTCGAGCCAACCGCGAAGGTCGTCTCAGGCTTCAACCGAACCGGCATGGGCATGCCGAGTTTCGCCGGCGTCCTGACCGAGGAACAGATCCAGTCGGTGATTCTCTACATCAAGAGTCTCAAGTAGCAGCCCGGTTTCAGCCCTCGCGCAGCGCTACCAGGGGATCGATGCGCGTTGCTCGCCGCGCCGGAATCAGGCAAGCGGCCACGGCAACGAGTGTAAGAATGACGCTGATTCCGACGAAGGTCACTGGATCACTAGGCGTGATCCCCACCAGCGTGCGCTGAACCACGGTGCTCAAGAGATATGCCCCACCGAGGCCGAGCGTCAGGCCGATGGCCAACTGCACGAGACCAAGTCGGAGCACCATCCAGCGCACCTGCTTTGGCTGCGCACCGAGCGCCATGCGAACCCCGATTTCAGGCGTCCGCTGCGTGACGGCGTACGCCATGACCGCATACAGTCCGACCGACGCGAGCGCCAACCCGATCAGGCCGAAGATCCCGAACGTCGCGCCAAAAAGACGGAAGGGCCAGCGCTCTTCGTCCATCATCTGAGCGAGTGTCTGGATCGTGAAGAGCGGCTGATCGGCGTCGATGTCCTGCACCGCGCGGCGCAGCGGGTCGACCAGCGATGACGGAGGCAGCTGGCTGCGAACGACCAGTGACGCGCCGGCGGGGGCCTCCTGCCGGTTCGGCGTGTAGATCACCGGATCGTTTTCGATTTGTCGTGTTTCGGCGTGACGAATGGACGGACTGATCGCAACGATGGTTCGCCAGACGGGTGGCTCGCTGCCGGGCTTGGTATCACGCTCGACGAATCGGATTCGGCGGCCGATCGGGTCCTCACCGGGGAAGAACTTCGCTACGAAGCGGTCGTTGACGATGACCGTCTCCGAACCGGGCGCGCCGTCACGCTCCTGGAACTCACGGCCTCGACGAATGGGCCGGTCGAGCACAGTGAAGAAAGTGGGGCTGATGGTGACTACAGGTGCGTTCAAGCGGTCCTCGTCACGCTGCGCCACCGGGCGCCCGTCAATCTCGAACGTGCGGCCAAAGGCACGAAACGGCGGCATCGTGGTGGCCACCGCGACCGACTCCACGCCAGGCAGCGCTCCCAGCTTGGGAAGCAGCCGATGGTAAAACTCGAGCCTCGCCTCTGGCGTTTTGTACTTCTGATCCGGCAACTGCAACCGCATCGTCACGAGATGGTCGGGCGAGAAACCGAGATCGAGTCGCTCGAGGTTGAGGAAACTGCGAATCATCAGCCCGGCGCCCGCCAGCAGCACAACCGCAAGCGCCAGCTCCGTGACGACCATCGTGCCAGTGAGCCAGCGCGCGCGACGATTGCCGACCGTGCCTCGTCCGCCTTCCTTCAGGACCTGGTTGTTCTCGCGCTTCGAGATGTGCAGCGCCGGCGCGAGGCCGAAGAGGATGGATGTAAACAAACAGATGGCGGCGACGTAACCGACGACTTGCGTATCGACTCGGAAATCGATCCAGTAGGGTTTGCTGGGGTCGGTAATCGCGCTGTCGAACAAATGCACGCCGGTGTAGGTCAACAGCAGGCCACAGCTGCCGCCGACGACCGCGAGCACCAGGCTTTCGAGCAACAGTTGCCGCACGATCCGCCACCGTGTCGCACCGAGCGCCGCGCGCACTGCCACCTCGCGCGCCCGTGCCGTCGATCGTGACAGCAGCAGGTTGGCGACATTCGCGCACGCGATCAGCAGGATGAATCCGACCGCGCCCATCATCGCCCAGAACATGGTTTTTGCCGCGCCGCCGACGTATCGGTCGGTGAAGGTTTCGACGCGGACGCCGACGAAGTCCTTGTTGGTATCCGGGTAGGCTACCGCCATGCGCTCGGCGATGCCCTTCATCTCGGCTATCGCCTCGGTGCGGGAGACCTCCGGGCGCAGACGCCCGAACACATTGAGCGACCGCCGGTCGCGAGGCTCACCGCTCTCCGCAACGGCCGGAATCCACACCTCGGTATTGTCCGGAAAGCGCATGCCCTCGGGCATGACACCGACGATTGTGGCCGCGCGTCCATCAACACGGAGCCGGGTGCCGAGCACGCTCTTGTCGGCACCATAGCGATTCTTCCAGAACGTATAGCTGATGACGGTGACGGGCTCGGCACCGGGGCTATCGTCGCCGGCGGCGAACCCGCGGCCGAGCAGCGGCTGTTGCGGCAGCAGGTCGAAAGCATTCGCGGACAGGCGCGTTCCGCGAGCCTGCTCCGGCAGCGCGCGGTCGTCGCTGACGTTCATCGAGTCGCTGCGGTAGGCCGCGAGGCCGTCGAAACTGCGATTCTGCTCGCGCCAATCGCGGAACTCTGCATGCGACACGTTGCGCCGGCCCTGACGAGTCTGCCACGTCAGGACGAAGAGCCGATCGGCGTTGTCGAACGGCAGCCCACGGAAGAACGCGGCATAGACGATGCTGAAACCGACGGCGTTGACGCCAATCCCGAGCGCCAGGGCAACAACCGCGGCCGCCGAGAACCATCGATTCTTGACGATTAGTCGGAGCGCGAAGCGCAAATCCTGCAGCATGAAGCATGAGACTGCTTCAGGCCACGAAATGTTTCGTAAATGTGTAGAAGGAGGTAGAGAAGAAGAAATGTAACTGGACTATAAGCCGCTGGCGGAATCGTCAGCGCAATGGGATGAACTCGCCGTCGTCGATAACGCGGTTCTTGACGCGATACAGCGTGACGCCTGAGATCGCCGGCACCACGTTCTCGGTCGGCCCGACGACCGCTGCCGCCTGGTGGAAACGAGTGTGGACTGCGGATTCGTAGCGAATGGACTCGCGGGTGTGGAAATGACCGCCGAGGGCTAGCGGCCAATCGCGTTGCTGCAACACCGCCAGCACGTCTTTGAAGTTCGACACCACGTGACGAAACACCGTCCGATCGCCGAGCTTGATTAGTGTCGGTGCCGCATCAGCGTCGCGGTAGCCGCCGATCATGTCCAAGGCGCTGACGAAGGGGATGTGGTTGAACGTCACGACCGGTGTCCCGGTTTGAAGATTCTCGAGATCCGCGCGCAGCCACGCGAGTTGGGTGTCGTCGACGTGCCCGTAATACCAGAGGTCAGCGATATCCACCGAATCGAGCCCAACGAAATGCACGCCGCCGTAGGTGAAGGAGTAGTAGTTGGGGCCGAGGCGCTGCCGGTACATACCCTTGCCGTAGAGCGGATGCTTCGGGCTTACCAGCGACAGGTGACGCTCGATGCCGAAGTTCTCGTGATTCCCAGGCACGCTCCACACCGGCATCGGGAAGCGTTGAATCTCGTCGAGGTACAGATCGTAGTAGCCGCGCGCCTCGTCCTCGGGAACGCGGAGGGCGTCGCGCACGAGGTCGCCCGACACGAGGACGAAATCCGGCCGGCGCGTTTCGGCGATTTGCCGAAATTGCTGCAGGCGTTGGAGACTTTGCTTGCTGACGTGCGTGTCCGAGGCGTGGATGAACGTGAATTCCGTCGGTGCTCTGTTTACGGTGAGGGCGAAATCCACGGGACCGCTGCTCGACGATCCGGAGACCGGCAACCAGAATGGCCCGACCGAACGGTAACCATCTGGAATGCTGACGAACACGATGCCGTATCCCGCACTTGCGAGCCGATATGCTCCGTCAGTGCCCGTCTTGACGACCTCGCGCTGATTCGAAACCGCAACGCCGGCAATTCCGCGCTCCCCTGCATCGCGCCGACCGTTGCCGTTCGTATCTTCGAAGACGCTGCCGGCGACAGAGGCCGGCGCCTGGGCTCCGGACAACACGCCGGAGAACAGCGCCAGCAGCGCGACGGTTCGTCGCACGAGCGTCACTGCGCTGACGACGTCGCCAGCCGGCCGACGACCTCGACCACCTTCACATTGGCTGGCACGTTGGGTTCGGCGCTCAGGAACACTTGATCGCCGGCGAAGCGCAGCTTGTACGTCGTCACGAACGGCGTGCGATAACGAGCGATGGCCATCGTGTAGGTATCGTCGGCCGTCCACCCTCCACTAGCAGCGACCGGATCAGCAGGAGCTATCGCGCTCGTCTTCAGCGTGCCCTTCTGCCACTTGTTGTAGCCTGCGGCGACTCGTTGATCGGCGCCGGCGAGACGTATCGCGAGCGCGACTTCACCCGATCCCGACGCGGACTCGAGCGTGAGTGACTCGATCGACAACGCGTTCGCTGCGAAGGTGTAGCGCTTGCCGACCGCGGCTGCACTCGCCGGCGATGTCACCGCTCCCGCCGGCGCTTTCAGCGTGAGGTTGGCGAGCTTCGTCGTCAGCTTCTTGTGCGCCGCCGGATCGTCGGTAAGGACCGCCGGTTTCAAGGCTGGCAGCAGGCGATCCCAGACCAGGTTCATCACCGACGCCATGTCGCGCGTGCCGCTCGTGATCGCAATCACGGTGTCGTACTGCGGCAGAATCAGGCAGAACTGACCGTGGGCGCCGTCGCCGCGATAGAAGCCGTGACGGCTGCGCCAGAACTGGTAGCCGTAACCTTGTTCCCAGTCGCTCGTCGGCGAGCTGCCGTTCGACATCATGCGCGACGTCGCGGTCTCGACCCAGGCAGCAGGCACGAGCTGCTTGCCCTGCCACTGCCCTTTCTGCAAATACAGCTGGCCGAAGCGCGCGATGTCTTCCGTTCGCACGTTCAACCCGAAGCCGCCGAGCGAGACGCCTTGCTTGCTCGCGTCCCACGTTGGATTCTCGATGCCGAGCGGGTCGAAGAGCCGCGGCTTCAGGTAGTCAACGACCGCTTGTCCGGTGACCTTCTGCACGATCGCCGACAGCATGTAACTTGCCGGCGTATTGTAGAAGAAGAACGTCCCCGGCTTGTGCGACACCGGCCGCGCCAGGAACGCTTTCACGACACTCTCGTCCGACTGAAACGGAAAGTCCTTCACGTCATCTTCATGATGTCCGGTCGACATCGTCAGGAGATCGCGGACGCGCATCGCCTTCAGGTTGGCGCTCGGCTCGGCTGGCGCTTCGTCGGGAAAGAACTTCAGCACCGGGATCCTCGACGCTCAACTTGCCGTCGGCGATGGCGAGACCGACCGCAGTCGACGTGAAGCTCTTGCTCAGCGAATACAGCATGTGCGGCTCGTTCGCCGCGTAAGGGGACCACCATCCTTCCGCGACGACCTGACCGTGGCGGACGACCATCAGGCTGTGAAGGGCGTTGAGCTTCTGTTCGGCTTCCTCGACGAACGCCAGGAGCGCTGGCGAGGAGATGCCCTGCGACTCGGGTGTTGCGCGAGGAAACATCGTCGCGCGCGTTTCGACGCGATGCGGGCCCATGGCAACGAAAAGAAACAGGACGAACGAAACCGCCGAAACGCGAGCCTGTCGCATAACACCTCTCTCGTAGTGTCCGGCTTCAGCCGGACGACAATCCCTACGGATTCCCGAACGCGTAAAGCGCTTGCGTGGTACGAACGTAGACGCGGCCGTCGGCAAACGCCGGGGTCGCATAGGTGTCCTCGGCGAGGTCGTTGACCGCGATCGGCGCCAGATCGCCGCCGGGCGAGACGACTACGACGGCACCCGGTTGACTGGTAAAGAAGATGTGGCCGTCGGCGGCCGTTGGCGACGCGAAGTGCGGGCCGGGCGCACCGGTGAGGCGGCCCTGCTTGATGAGCGCGCCCGTGTCGGGATTGAGCGTCGTGATAATCCCGTTGTCGTTGACCATGTAGAGCACGCCGCCGTAGAGCAGCGGCGACGGCAACTGCGGCACGCTGCGCTGATACTTCCAGCGAATGGCCGTGTCGCTCATGTCGCCCGAACCGCCAAGGCGGATGGCGAGCATGCCGTTCTCGGAATCGAGCGCGGCGCGGTAGTACGCCCACTCGTCCTTCGTCAGAGAGCCGTTGAGATCGAGATCGGCCACGTCGAACCAGAAGGACTGCGTGAACTTCGGAAATTCCGGTTTGGTGATCACGCCGTTGCCGTCGGCATCCGCCGTCTTCCACACCTCGTCGGCGGCGGGGATCGATATCTTGTTGCCGGGATCGTTCTGCGGCGCACCGTAGCCGTTGACGTAGATGGTGTCGCCGCCGATCACCGGCGTCGACTTCATCTCGAACGACAGCCCCCCCACCCACCACAGCTTCTTGCCCGTCGCGGCGTCGTAGGCGGTCAGCAGAAACGAGCCCGGGACGAGCACTTGATTCTTCCCGTCCGGTCCCTTCCAGAGGACGGGAGTCGAGTGTCCGCTCTTCGCCTCTGGCCGATCGACCTTCCACCGTACCTTACCCGTGCGCTTGTCGACCGCCATGATGTACGACCCGAGGCTCTGATCGCACGACAGCACGACGAGATCGCCGACGATGACCGGCGACGCGCCCATACCGTAGATGTTGTTGAACGGGCCGAGCGGCATCGTCCACCGCTCCTTGCCGGCGCCGTCGTAGGCAATCAGCCCGTAGTCGGGGAAGAAGACGTAGACGCTGTTTTCCTCGACCGCTGGACTCGGCGATGCCGGGTTGTTCCGCTTGTCGACGATGTTCGTCTTGACCGACGGCGCTTTACGCTCCCAGAGAACCTGGCCCTTCAACCGATCGATCGCGAGCGTGACGAGCTCGTCGCCGCGAAACGCCGTGAGGTAGATGCGGTCCTTGAAGAGAATCGGGGACGAATGTCCGCCGGGAAGCGGCAGGCGCCATAGCAGGTTCTTCTGGGGCCCGAACTCGATGGGGACGTTGGCGGCGGTGGATATTCCGGAGCCGTTGGGACCGCGGAAACGCGACCAGTCAGGTTCGGCGCGGCCGGAGACGGCAACATCTACTATTGACAGCGCGACAACAACGACGGATGCACTGAGCAGTCGCAAATGCATGGGCGCAGTATAGCGCGGGCCCTCGCACGCAGGTGCCATGTCGACATGATCTCGTTTAAGCTTGGGTGCGACGAAGTCACCATTCGTCCCCCGGGGTATCCATGACGCGACGAGAGATGCTGACAGGAACCGGTTCGACGCTCGCCTGGCTATCGATGGCCGGCGTGCAGGCGCGCGCGGCGGCGCCGATGCTCAAGAACATGGGGGGTGAGCCCCCTGGATTTGGACACCGATCGCGTGCCGGCGGCTTCGACATCCTCGAGCATTGCCGCGGCCTCGGTCTGGGCGCCGTCCGGATGAATCTGCCATCGACCGATCTCGACGCCGTTCGCCAGCTGCGCAAGAAGATTGAAGGCTACGGCATGCGCGTCATCATCAGCCTTGCGCCGCCGCGCGACGCCTCAGCTGTCGCAGCGTACGAGGCCGGCGTGCGCGCGGCGAGCGAACTGGGCGTCGTCACGACTCACGCGTCGTTCACGCAGCGACGGTACGAGCAATTCGACTCATTCGAAGCGTTCAAGACCAGCTTCGAGCAGCACCAGCGGTCGGTGGAGGTCGCCGAGCCGATCCTGCGCAAGTACAAGGTCAAGCTCGCGATCGAGAATCACAAAGGCTGGCGAGCAGCCGAGCACGTCGCGTGGATCAAGCGTGTTGGAAGCGAATGGGTCGGCGCCTGTTACGACTTCGGCAACAACATCGCGCTCTGCGAGGATCCGGCCGAGACGCTGAAACTCCTCGCGCCCGTTACCATCTACGTCAGCTTCAAGGACATGGCGGTCGCGCCCTACGACGAAGGGTTCCTGCTGTCCGAAATGGCGCTCGGTGAAGGGATGCTGGACATCCCCGGCATGGTCAAGACGCTGCAGCAGAAGGATCCGAACATGATCTTCGCGCTGGAGATGATCACGCGCGATCCGCTGAAGATTCCGGTCTTCACCAAGAAATATTGGGCGACGTTTGATGACACGTACAGCCCGCTCCCTGGCCGCGATCTCGCGCGCGTCCTCGAGATCGTCAGGACGACGACGCCGAAGACGCCGCTGACGAGCACGACGGGGTTGAGTCCGGCCGACGGATTGAAGCTCGAGGACGACATGATCAGCCGATCGATTGAGTACGCGCGGAAGAACTTGTCGCTTTAGGAGGACGCACGAATGGCCAAACGCACCACGCATCGCAGCAGCGCCGGGAAGAAGTTGTACGCGGTTAGAGACGCCTCAGGAAAGTTCAAGGACATCCAGACCTACGAACGTGCCCACCGTCAGGATTTGAAGAAAAAGAGCAGCGGTGAGCGAAAGGCCGGCGCGACGAAGAAGCGCTAGTCGAACGCGGGGATGTTCAACCGTGGCTATCACGCTTGAGCGTCCCCGCCGCCAGCAGATACCAGACAAACAGCAGGACCATGACGCTGTCGATGACGACAGCGATCCCCGCTTGGTAGCCGAGAAAGCGGGTACCGTGCGACAGCACGAGGCCGACAAAAAACGCCTTGCTCGCCGCGGCGACGATCAGCACGAGCGTACGCGTCTGGGGCACGAACGCACCATAAATCAACATCAGCCCGACAAGGGCGATGAGCGCTCCCCAGCTACGAACGACCAGCGTCGCAGCAGTGCCCGTGAGCGTTTCGCCAAAGCTTGACATCATCGCAGCGTCCGGGGCGAGCGCCGCGTGCACCATCGTCGAGGTCAGGACTCCCGAGATCACCATCACCCAGCGGATGTGTGCGACCATCACGTGCATTGGTTGTAGCGTCGACGATAGCACAGCCGTTCTCCTGGGACCGGCGCAGTTCGTGACGGATGAATGATGACTGACGCGGTGCATGCCTCGCTGGCACTACTCTTCGCCGAGCTGATCGATGGACCCGCGGCCGACGCCTCCTACATGCTCAACGGGGGCGACCCAGGGCTCCTGCGATCGCTCGATCGGTTGTCGGCGGAATCGGCATCCAAACTCTCGCCCGCGGGAGGCGCGTCGATCGCCGCGCACGTCGATCACTTGTGCTACGGGCTAGAGCTCATGCTGCGGTGGAGCGGCGGAGACGCCGATCCGTGGACCAGCGCTGACTGGGCCGCGAGCTGGCGCCGTACGACCGTCAACGATCAGGATTGGAAGGCGCTACGCGATCGGCTGCGTGAAGTCGCTCGACGGTGGCAAGATGAACTGCGGCAGCCCCGCGAGATGTCGGCGCTGGAGCTGAACGGCGTCATCGCCACGATCCCGCACCTGGCGTATCACCTTGGGGCGATTCGGCAGATCGACCGCTCGATTCAGGGACCGAGGGCGGAGTGAGGGCCTACATTCCTGAGCTGAGGAATCGCGGGCGTCAGCCCTGCCGAGATTCGATCGTCGACACCTGAGAGCCGGCCAGCGTAAGCCGCATCAGATCTTCGCCCCAGATGACCCTGCCCTCGAAGACATTCTGCACCTCGTGAACGATCTGCTCGCGGACGCTTGGCTGATCGATTTGACCGAGGAGATGCGTCAGCACCAGCGTCCTCGCGCCGGCGCGCTTCGCGATCAGGGCGTTGTCGCGGTGATTGCCGCAGGCCAAGCGGTAGGCCGGCGATGGCTCGGTGCCGCTGAAATAGTGATTCATGTGAATCAGGATGTCGCAGCCCTTCGCCAATTCGACGATGGCATCACTCGAACCGCTATCGCCGGTGTAGCAAATCGCCCCCTCGCTTGTGTCGATGCGGAAGGCGAGGCACTCCAGATAGGGCTCGACATGTTGCGCGTGACCAACGGTGACCTTCCATCCGTTGCCGTTGATGACCGAGCCGGCGTGGATCTCTGTGACCTTCGGCGCCGGACGCCGGCGCGGCAGCGTGCCGCCTCGCGCTTCGAATTGATCCTGGCTGCTCTTGTGTTCGATCCGGGCGCGAATATCCGGACCATACACGCCCTCGACGCCGAACAATTGCTCGGTCATGCGGCCGATCGGCGGTGGGCCGTAGACGTTGAGATCGGCGATGCGATCCGCGCCCTGGTCCCAGCGCTGAAGGACCAGACGTCCATAGTCCATGCAATGGTCGTAATGGAGATGCGTGAAGAAGGCGTGGGTGACGTCGACCGAACGATGTCCGCTCTGCAGCAACCGGTGATGCGCGCCTGGCCCGTGGTCCCAGACGATCAGATCCTTGCCCGCTTCGATGAGATAGCCAGAGCTCTGACGATCCATTGACGGCGATGGTGTCCCTGTGCCAAGCAACGTGACGCTGAGCTGCTTCGGCGCGGGACCTGGCGTTGCGGGCTGAGCGTCAGCGGCGCTCGCGATTGCGACCGTCGGGGTCGAGGCCAGCATCGTAATGAACTCGCGTCGTTCCATGGCAACTCTCATTGCATCGATGACGTCAATCGCGACGGAGGCCCTGTGGCGAGCGAGAATACCAACGGATGCTTCAGCCCAGGTTGTCGAGACGTCGGCCGGATCTTTGACCAGAAGCATGCGGACAGCTACAATTAGTGGTTCCCTCTCTCCGAGTGGGCCAGTGGCGCAGCTGGGAGCGCGCGTGAATGGCATTCACGAGGTCACCGGTTCGATCCCGGTCTGGTCCACCAAACCTTCACTCCCAGTCTCAATTGCCCGCAAGTGGCTGAAAGCCGGTGCGGTTGCGCCGGTTCCAATAAAGCGATTTCCGTCGAACGCGATTCCATCCGGAAAGAACAGTTGTTGGAACCGCTGACGCTGGTTGAGCGACGCCTGCACCCACAGATCGGACGCGCGCGGCAGAATCCGTTCTGCGAACGCCAGGATGCCTTCTACGTCGAGTTCATCGACCTGGCCGGAGTGCCGGTCGATCCGGGCGAGCGTGAGCTCCTCGCGCAGCTTCTCGGCGTGACGGTCGTACGTCTCGATGTCGATGGAGCGGTCGAAGAGGAATGCTTCGTCCAGGCGGTTCAGCTTGTCCTGTATCGCCTTGGCTGCGCGCTCGGCGCTCGCAATCTCCTCGCTGACCGCAGCCTTTCTCGCCTTCCAGATCTGCAGCACGGATTCCTTGAGAAGCCGCATGTAGCCTGGTGACGGCTGCAGGAGCGCCAGTTCGTCTGCGAACAGCCCCTCCAGCTTCGCCTTCGTGACGTTGACGGCGCGACAACCAGGGCGGCAGTGGTAGTAGGCGTAGTACTCGCTTCGCCCCTTCGACCAGCTGCCGGTCAGACCGCGCCCGCAGGATTCGCAGCGTACGAACGCGCGGAGTGGGAAGTCCGGGTGCGCGCGCTGCTGCGGCGTCGTGCTCGGCACGCGACCGCACAGCACTGCCTGCGCGCGGTAGAACAGGTCTTCGGAAATCAGCGGCTCGAAATCACCGCGCTTGGCGCGAACGCCGTACTCGGGCACGTCCACGATGCCGGCGTACAACTGGTTGCGCAGCAGCACTCCGATCGCTTGTGACGTGAGCGGCTTTCCTCGGCGATTTGTGAGGCCCCACATCCTGGCCCGTTTCAGCAATCGTTCTTTGTGTACTGTCCTGTCGCGTAGTCCTCGAACGCACGCCGAACGAACGGCGCCCGCTCCGGATCGTGCACCAAGCTCTTGCCGATCGACCGCGGCGCATTCAGATAGCCGATTGGTGCGAGGAACACCCATCGTCCGAGTTCCAGCGCCGCCTTCATGCCTGCCCGCGTGCGATCGGAGCGCACGTCGTTGTCGAATTGCGCAAAGGCTGCGAGGACACCTTCCATCAACTTGCCAGTGGAGGTGTCGTCGATCGGTTCTGTCGCAGACCGCAGCGAGATGCCGAGCGATTGGAGGTGCGAGCGTAGAGCGAAGTGGTCTGTACTTGTCTCGCGCGAAGCGCGTCAGGTTGAACACGACCACGAAGTGCACGCGGCCTTTGTTCAACCGGCAGTACGTGAGCAGGTTTTGAAGCTGGCTGCGATCCGTGGACTTGGCGCTCTCGCCTTCCTCGTGGAACCGTTCCATCGACCCGGTGGCGCTTGTGGCCATCGCGGCCGTTACGGCAGTCGTCGGCGTCGCCGCCGCATTCGTGCCCGCGCGCCGGGCCGTCCGAATGGATCCACTTATGGCCCTGCGCCACGAGTGATGCTACGCTACCCCGCGTGGTCAACGACATCAGGCTTGCCCTGAGGCGGCTCGGGGCCACACCGCTCTTCACTGTCTTCGCGATCCTCTCGCTCGCGATCGGCGTCGCGATCACGACGGCGGTGTATTCCATCGTCGACTCGGTCCTTCTGCGCGGCCTCGGCGTCCGAGAGCCCGGTCGGGTCGCCATCGTCGCAACGCCCTACAGCGGACGGCTGCTCGCAGGCACGGTGTCGGCGCCGGACTTCCACGATCTGCGAGCGGCGCAGACATCGTTCTCCCACATGGCCGCGTCGGCGACGCTCATTCGGCGCGTGGCTCTGCCTTCCGCGACACAGATGCTGATGGGCGAGGCCGTCAGCGGCTCGTACTTCGCGACGCTCGGCGTGAGCGCCGCGCGCGGACGCGCGATTCAGCCGGCCGACGATGACGGCGCCGCGCGCGTGGTGATGCTGGGCGACGCGCTCTGGCGGCGAACCTTCGCGTCCGATCCCCGCGTCGTCGGCACTGTCGTGACGATCTCCAGCCAGCGATACGAGGTGATCGGCGTCGCGCCGCCCACGTTCACAGGTCCGCGCGGATGGCTTGCCAGCACGCAGTTCTGGATTCCGCTCGGCACCCAATCAGACGGGGGGCGCGAGAGCCGGCGGCTCACGATCTTCGGCCGCCTGGCTTCAACAGTGACGATCGCCGCGGCGTCGTCGGAGGTGCGGACGATCGCCGCGCGCCTCGACCAGTCGTTTCCACCGCGGTACCCGGGGAAGAGCCCCACCGCCACGGATCGGCCATGGCGGGCAAAGACGATGGCCGAGATCGCGGACGAGGACACGGCCGTGCGCCGGTTCGGGATGACGCTCGTCGCGCTCGTCGGGCTGGTGCTGGTGGTCGCCTGCACGAACCTCGGCAACCTCGTGCTCGCTCGAGGGACGACACGGCTGCGCGAGATCGCGGTGCGCCGCGCGCTCGGCGCGTCGAGGTGGCGGCTGGTGCGGGAGCAGTGCCTCGAGAGCGTGATTCTCGCGGCGGGCGGGGCGATCGCGTCCTACGTCGTGTTCGAGCTGCTGCGCGCCGCGATAGACACCGAAATCAGCCTCGCGATGCCGTTCGGCGGACGGACGACGCTGTCGTTTCATCCGGTGCTGAACGTGACGGCGTTGGGCGTCGCCGTGTCGTCACTCCTCGTGGCGCTGGTCGTCTTCGGCCTCGAGCCGGCGATCCAGCTGACGCGCACGATCGACGTGCGCGGCGCGCTCGCCGCCGGATCGACCCCCGGGCCGCCGCGCCGCCGGCGCCAGCGCGCCCTGCTGCGGTGGCAGGTCGCGATCGCGGCCGGGTTCTTCATCATCGCGACGATGTTCGTGAAGTACTCGATCGCGGAAGCGCGGCACGACTCCGGCGTCGATCTGGATCGGATCGGGGTCGCGGTCCTCAATCTCGACGGGCCTGAGTGGAGCGAGGCGCGCGCGCGGCGGACGCTCGATCGTCTGCTCGGCGAATTGCGCGGCCATCCGTCGATCGAATCGGCGTCGCTCACGGGCGGACTGCCCTTCGGCGTGTCGAGCGCGCTGCGTCTCTCGATGGCGCCGGCGGAACAGGCCGGCGCGGCGGACACGCCGCCGCGCATGGTCACCGCGGTCGCCGCGACGCCGTCGATCTTCCGGACGCTCGGAGTCGAGATCCTTCGCGGACGCGGCTTCGACGATCGCGATGGGCCGGGCGCGCCGCGCGTCCTCATCGTCAGCGAGTTCACCGCGCGGCAGATTTTTGGAACCGCCGACGCCGTCGGACGGCAGGTCGCGCTCGCCGGCCAGCCGGCCGCGCGCGCGACGGCCACCATCGTCGGCATCGCGGCCAACACGGACGTGGGCAGCCTCTTCGCGGATCCGCGGCCGCTCGCCTACGCGCCGTTCGAGCAGTACTATCAGCCGCTCGTCACGGTCGTCACGCGCGCATCCGGATCGGTGCCGACCGCCGTGGGCGCGATGCGCGAGGCGATCCGGCGCGCGGATCCGGACGTCGCGATCGACAGGATCGGGACGGGACGCACGGTGCTCGCCGGACCGTTCCAGGTCATGCGCGGGTTCGGCCTCACGGCGATCGGCCTCGGCGCGATCACGCTCCTTCTCGCGATGGCGGGTCTCTACGGCATCCAGTCGAACGTCATCGCCAATCGCACGCGCGAGATCGGCGTGCGGATGTCGTTCGGCGCCACCTCCAGCCAGATCAAGCGCATGGTGCTGCTGGACGGGTATCGTCCCGTGCTCGACGGGCTCCTGTTCGGTTTGTCGATCGGCCTCGTCGGCCGGGCGATCGCGCGCGCGTACCTCGAGCTCGACGTCGCCATCGTCGATCCCTGGATCCTGGTCGTGACGCCAATTCCGTTAGTCGGCGCCGCGTTTTTCGCCTGCTACCTGCCCGCCCGCCGCGCCGCGGCGGTCGATCCCAATGTGGCGCTCCGGTGCGAGTGAGGCGATTGGTAGATTTCTGCCCCCGTCCTGCAAAAACTTACAGCGAGCCTGTCGGCGCAGACGGTGATCAAGCTTCCGAAGAAAAAGTTACACGCCGAAGCAGGACGTGCAGCTCGGAAAGGAAGCCGCGTCGGAAGTCCGCAAGCAGTACCCCATCATCGAGGACCAGCACATCGCGAAGTACCTCACGCAGATTGGCAACCGCCTCGTCGCCGCGGCGCCGACGGAACTGAAGCAATCGGTCTACGAGTACTCGTTCACGCCGGTGAACCTGAAAGACATCAACGCGTTCGCGCTGCCGGGCGGACCGATGTTCGTGCAACGCGGCATGTTCGACGCGGCGGCCGAAGAAGCGGAAGTCGCGGGCGTGATGGCGCACGAGCTGTCACGCGTGCTGCTGCGGCATGGAACGGCGAACGCGTCGAAGGCCCAGAACCCGTGGCTGCAGCTCGGCCAGATCGCCGGCGCGGTCGGCGGCGCGGTCGTCGGCGGCGAGCTGGGCGGGTACATCGCGGAAGGCACCCAGTTCGGTCTCGGCACGCTGCTGCTCCGCTACAGCCGCGACTACGAGAAGCAGGCGGACCTCCTCGGCGCGCAGATCATGGCGCGGGCCGGCTACGACCCGCGCGCGCTCGCTCATGCGCCAAGTCGAAGCGCGTCAATTCGGCTCAACAAGACCGCAACCTGGTTCCAAATGGCGCTGTTCTGGTCCACCATCCTTCGCTCATGAATGCAGGCGAAGGATGCCGCGCCAGAGCGTCGCAGAGCGACGCGGAGGCGGGCCTGTCCTGTCCCTGAACGAGCTACGGCTCGGCAAGCCATCCATCCTTCGGCGCGCTTCGGCTCGGTAAACCAAGCGAGTTTGTGACAGGCGAAGCATGCCGCGCCGTAGCTGCGAAGCAACGGAGACGCGCCTGTTAGTGTCTGCGACCGAGTGACGACTCCGCAACTGCTTGTGTAGAGGCGTTCCCCGCTACGAATGCGAGACCGGAAAGCCTGGGTGCACGCGCTGCCGAGGCGTCGTGCTCGGCACGCGACCGGACAGCACGGCCTGCACGCGGTAGAACAAGTCCTCTGAAATCAACGGTGAACCAAATCGGCGCCAGCGCGTAGACATCCAGTCAGGGGAAAACCGATGTTCGACCTGATGCGCGACGTGCGCTACGCCGCCCGCCGCCTGACCCGCACCCCGGTGTTCACGCTGGCGACCTTGCTGATGCTGGCGCTGGGGATCGGGGCCAACACCGCCATCTTCAGCGTCGTCAACACTGTCCTCCTGGAGCCGCTGCCGTACCCCGAGCCTGACCGCCTGGTCGGCCTCTGGCAGACCGCACCCGGGGTCAACATCGACAGCCTGAACGCGTCGATCGCCGACTACATCACCTACCGGGAAGAATCGAAGACGCTGGCCGACGTCGCCATATGGGACCGCAACGCCTACACGGTGACCGGCATCGCCGAACCGGAGCGGGTGGACGCGATCATGGCCACCCATCGGCTCCTCCCGATGCTGGGGGTTCAGCCGATCCTCGGCCGCGCGTTCACCGAGCGCGACGACCAGGAGGGCAGTCCCCCGGTCGTGATGCTCGGCTATGGCTACTGGCAGCGGCGGTTCGGCGGCGATCCGGCCGCCGTCGGGCGTCGGCTCACGCTCGATGGGACCCCGCTCGAGATCATCGGCGTCCTGCCGCAGGGCTTCTGGCACATGGATGCGCGGCACGATCTCGTGGTGCCGGTGCGCATCGACCGCGCCAAGGTCCACCTCGCCGGTTACAGCTTCCGGGCCATCGGCCGGCTGCGTCCAGGCGTCACCCTCGACGCGCTGAACGCCGACGTCGCCAGGATGATCCGCGTCGCCTTCGGCAGGTTCCCGCCGCCGCAGGGCATGAGCCTGAAGATGCTGGAGGACGCGCGGCTCGGCCCCAACGCGCGTCCGCTCATCGACGATCTGGTCGGCGACTTTGGGAAGACCCTCTGGGTGCTCATGGCTACGATCGGGATCGTCTTGCTGATCGCCTGCGCCAACGTCGCCAATCTGATGCTGGTCCGGACGGAGGGGCGGGCCCAGGAGCTTGCCGTCCGCGCCGCCATCGGCGCCGGGCGCGGCCGCCTGGCCCGCGAGATGCTGACCGAAAGCCTGCTGTTCGCCGTCCTCGGCGGCGCCGCCGGCCTGGGTCTGGCCACCGGCGCGATCAAGCTGGTGCTGAGCCTCTCGCCGGCCCGGCTACCGCGCTTCGATCTGATCGCGATCGATGGCACGTCGGTGCTCTTCACGCTGGTCCTCTCCGTTGTCGCCGGCCTCGCCTTCGGGGCGATTCCGGTGCTCAAGCGCGGCCGCATCCGCCTGGCCGAAGCGCTACGCTCGGGCGGCCGCAACGCGAGTGCAGGCCGCGACCGCAACATCACCCGCAACACCCTGACCATCATCCAGGTGGCGCTGGCGCTGGTGCTCCTCATCGGCTCGGGCCTGATGATCCGGACCTTCCAGTCGATGCGCCGGGTCCAGCCGGGGTTCAGCGAGCCCGGTACGCTACAGACGCTGCGTATCGCCATCCCCGACGCCGCAGCCGCCGGCGATGCGAAGCTGCTGATCCTGCAGCAGACCCTGATCGATCGTCTGACCGGCCTCCCCGGCACTCTCGGGGTCGGCATGATCAACGGGCTGCCGATGACCGGTTTCATGTCGCAGGACCCCATCTTCGCCAGCGACCACGCCTACACCGCCAGCGCCATCCCGCCGCTGCGCCGCTTCATCCGGACGGCCCCTGGCACGTTCCGGGTGCTGGGCACACCGCTAGCCGCGGGGCGCGAGTTCGACTGGACGGACCTTCAGCAGAACCGCCAGGTGATCTTGATCAGCGAGAACTTCGCGCGTGAGTACTGGGGTTCGGCGGCGGCGGCGATCGGCAAGCGCATCCGCGAGAACCCGGGCCACGACTGGAGCGAGGTGATCGGCGTGGTCACGGATATTCGCCACGATGGCGCGGAGCGGCCGGCTCCCTCGACGGTCTACTGGCCGCAGCGGGGCAACCGATCGATGACGTTCATGCTCCGCGGGCCGCGCGCCGGCACCGACAGCTACGCGACGGAGATCCGCCGCACCGTGGCCGCGGTGAGCGGCAACCTGCCGGTCACCGGCATGCAGACCATGCAGGAGGTCTACGACAAGTCGATGGCGCGGACCGCTTTCACGTTGACGCTGCTCGCACTGAGCGGCGGCATGGCGTTGCTGCTCGCCGCCATCGGCATTTACGCGGTGATCGCCTACACCGTGGCGCAGCGGACGCGCGAGATGGGCATTCGTCTGGCGCTCGGCGCCCAAGAGGAGAGCCTCAAGTTGATGTTCGTCCGCAGCGGGCTGCTGTGCGGTGGGATCGGCGCCGCCGTCGGCCTGGTCGCCGCCGCTCCGCTGTCGCAACTGATGTCGGCGCTTCTCTTCGAGGTCAAGCCGATCGATCCGCTGACCTATGCGGTCGTGGTGGTCGGCCTGCTCGCCGCCGCCGCGTTGGCCAGCTACCTCCCGGCGCGGCGAATTACGCGGATCCACCCGACCGAGGCGCTCCGTTCCGAGTAGACCTGGCTACCATCGGCGTCAGAGCTGGATGATGCCTCGCTGGCGGAGCACCAAAAACGCACGTCAACCACTATCCGAACGGAATGGACATCCGGCGGCTCCCGCGTACAACTACCCGAATGAAGAAACACATGGAAGATCGACCTTCGACTCGTACGCCGGCGACGGCGATCGGCGCCCAGGCGATCGGCGCCCAGGGCATCAAAGCCCAGGGTATCGGCGGCCTCGCGATCGGCGCTCTTGCGGTCGGCGCTGTCGCGATCGGCACGCTGGCCCTTGGCCGTCTGATCATCGGCCGCCTGACGGTCCAGCGCACCCGCCTCGGCGTCGTCGAGATCGATGAACTCCATGTCGGCCGCTTGCATGTGAGCGAACTGGTTGTCGACGACCACCGATAGCAAGGTCCCCCTCAACCACCTGCTGCTCTGCTGATCGAATGGGCTCCTCGCTCGAACTCGGCTAGGCGTAAACAGCACCCTTGACAATATTTCGATTGTTAGCTAAATATAGATTAATGAACAAGGTGTTCAAAGCGCTGTCGGATCCGACGCGCCGTCGCGTGCTGCAATTGCTTCGGGAGCGGCCGATGTCAGCGGGAGAACTGTCCGATCACTTCGCTGTGTCGAAGCCGACCATGTCGGCCCATTTCGCCGTGCTGCAGGAGGCGGGGCTCATCGAATCGGAGAAATCCGGACGGACGATCATCTACCGGCTGGTGATGTCGGTCTTGGAGGAGGCGCTGCTCGGTTTTGCCCAGACCTTCGGCTGGGGCTTGGAATCGAAGCGGGCGACTCGCGTCACTCACCACAAGCTGGATAAGCGGCCCGCCAAAGGAGAAGTCTGACATGGCTATCAACTGGACCTCGTCGCGGATCGGGTCGGTTTTGCCCCTCATTGCTATCGGGCTGGCGCTCGCTAACTGGAACGCCAAACCCGCCGCGGCGTGGGCGTGGGCGGCAGTCATCGTGATTTCCGTAGTCATGGTCGCCGTGCAGCGCCTCTCGCAGCTCGCCTTGAGCCGATCGCCGGGATGATGCCGCGTGGGTTCGGGGCGCCGCCTCGGTTGCCGGCGCCGTCGCGTTCGGCGCGTCGATGATGATCATTCCGCTGGCGCTGTCACTCGCGCACGCGTATGGCCTCGTGGACGACCCAGACAGCGGGATGCGACGTACGAACATGATCATGATCGGTGCGTACTTGGCCGTGATCGGCAACGCCATGCCCAGGATGCTCCCGCCGACATCGTCAATGCCGTACGGCGGCGCCCGAGTACAGGCGTTTCAGCGGCATGCTGGCTGGACGTGGGTGCTCTGCGGTCTTGGAATGGCGATGGCGGGGCTGGCGCTGCCAATCGACGCGCAGACGCCCATATCGTTGGCACTGGTAGCTACCGCCATGATCGTGACGATCGTGCAGCTCCTGCGCCTTCGCAAGCCGCAGCCACACGCTCCGCGCCTGAACTAACCCGGTCGGCGATCCTGCACGACACGCACTGACGGGACCATTCGAAAGATCCGAATCGGTGCCAGGCCTCCGCGGGCCCTATACTCGCCAGTGATGATCCCCACGGTGCAGGTCGTGCTCGAGATGAAGCGCGCGGGCAACGCGTGAGCGCACAGCGTTGCAACGAGCTGCGTCTGACGGGTTCTGGCGGCGCGAACCGGGTCATGGAGGCGGAGCTCAAGCGGCTCGTGATGCGCTCGCCGTTCGACGTGCGCCTCGAGAAACCGAAACGGGAGGGCGAAGCGACGCTGCTCTATCCCTTCGAGGCGTGCATCGCATGGGTAGCCGCTTGCCATCACCGCACGTCGTCGCGAATCTCCTGGGATCTGTGCTCGAGCACTGCAGTGCGCCTCGAGCCGCTCTTCGACGACCTCCTGCCCGCGCTCTCGTCGGACGACAGGCTCCCTGGCGGCGCATCTCTGCGCTTCTCGGTCGAGGTTGGCCCCTCGGTCGACTTCGAGGCGTCGCCACTCCAGCTCCGCGGCGTCGTCAAGAACGCGATCGTCGAGACCTTGACGTCACGAAGAGTGGCGTCCGAAGTCGACGCCGACTCGCCTGACGTCGTGTTCGTCGTGCGGCGCGCAGGAACGCCTGGAGCGCGGCGTACGGTAATCGGCATCGACATCGGCGGCGGGGCGCGGCATCGCCGCGGCGCGCGCGTGGCCGGCGGGCCTGCGCCGCTGCGCGAGACGATGGCGGCGCAGCTGATCATATTGTCGCGCTGGGACGCGCGCACCGAGCCCCTCGTCGATCCCATGGCTGGCAGCGCCACGATTGCGATCGAGGCCGCCGGCCTCGCGACCGGCGCCGCCATTCGTCGCCCCTCGGATCTCCCGCTGCACCATCTCGCGGCGTTCAAGGATTTGCCGCGCGAAGCACCCGACCTGTTTCCAGGAACCGTGCCGCAGATAGTCGCGCTCGACGCCGACCCGGAAACCATTCCAGCGATGGTGGGCAACCTTCGCGCCGCCGGGCTGACCGGCCGCCCATACGAAGACTCAATCGTCATTGGGCAACACGACGTTCGAGGGCTGACGCCAGACGCAATCGAGCGCATGCTGCCCGCCGTGCGCGACATGAGGCCGGGCGTCTTCTGCTTCAACCCGCCGTATGGAGTGCGCATCGGCGCGGAGCACGGCGAAGAGCAGCTGCTCGCGCTCTACTCTGACATGGGCCGCGCCCTCGCGCGCTTCAGCGGCTGGCGCGCGGCCTGTTTCGTCGCGAACCCGTACTTCGTGGAGGCCTTCGGCCACGCACCAACCATGACGAAGCCTGCGAGCAACGCAAACCTCCGCGGCGCGTTTCTCGTGTTCCAGCTGTGAACGGCGGCGCCAGTGTTCGACGGCCCGATCGATGGGTTGGTGGACAGGCAGCGGTCCGTGGACGCTCGACTTGGTGCATCCGGG
>CAWCQS010000022.1:0-249845 GCA_963797715.1 uncultured Acidobacteriota bacterium | reverse complement strand
CGACTGGGCGCGGCCGGATCTTGACCGTGAGCCGCAGCCAGCGTCAGGCACGCGACGACCGTGATTGCCGCGCGAAGCCAAAGCCAGCGCCTCATGACCGTCAGAAGTACACCCTTCACCCGAAACAAGAGTTGTCGTGGGATCGGCCACGTGGTCTGCTGGCCGAAATTGGGGCTGGAAAAGATCCGCGACGCGAGGCTGCCGTCGCTCGTCTGCTGCAGTGTGTTCCGCAACTCGACACCCAACTCCAGCCGGCGCGGGCCACTGCGAAAGAGGATCTTCGACACTCCGGAACATCCGCCATTGCTCGTTCGGCAGCCGATACGAGCCCGGCACGTCGAAGTTGATATTGCGCCGCCCCTGCGGCAGGACCACCTGGATCTGAGGCGCGTCCAGGAAGCCCGGACATGAGCGCGAGATTCCCCGAGACCTGGATGTCGATCTTCGGAACGTCGTACGACCCGGTCGCCGTCAGCACCTGCGGCCGGTCATTGGGGCTCAGGCGACCAGTCAAATTGACGTAGTCATTCGGGTCTTGCCCGACCGTCGTGGCAAAGACCGACGCCCCTGTCGCTTGAAGGCCCTCGGTCTTCGAATAGGTGTAATTGAGGCTGAGCATCCACCGATTCGCCAGACGCCGATATGCGCTCAGCACCAACCCGTCGTATCGACTGAAGAAGCCCGGGCCATTCGTCCGCAAGAATCGCCGTGCGCTGGGGGAGTTCACCAGCGGGTAAACCGTGACCGGGCCGGCGGGAGACGTCACCGTCTGCGTTCCGTAAACGCCGCCGGTATCCCGCCAACCGATCTGATCTGTCGAGGTCTTGTGCACGTAGGTGACGCTGACGCCCATCTGTCGTGCAATCTGGCGATCGAGGCCAATGAGGTATCGATTCGTGTCCGGTGCGTCCATGTTCGCGTCGACAGCGAGATTTGCTTTCGAATCCGTGACCGAAATGATGGTCGTGTAGTCCCCGGTGACCGGATCGAAGCGCGCGAGCGTGACCGGCGTGATCCCGGGATGCACACTGGTGAAATCGTTGAGGAACACGGGGCGGTAATAACGTCCGACTGTCGCGCGCAGCACTGTTCTGCTGTCGCTCGTCAGGCGCACGTTGATCCCCATCGGCGGCGACACTTTGTTCCACGAGAACATTTCGCCGAGCCCCGGAATCGTCGCGCCGGTTTTACCGAAGGACTGGTTACAGTGGCAGAGCCCATCCGTCCCGCTGTACACCGCAGGGTCCACGACCGGTGCGGCCGGACTGATGGCGACCATCCTGTCGAATCGAACGCCCGGCGTCATCGTGAGCCGCCCCATGGTCAGTTCATCCTCAGCCCACACGCCCTGTGACCTGGATTCCGCAGCGTACACGAGGGGAGACTGATACTGCGCCTGGTCTGGCGCACCCTTGACGTCCAGATACAGCACTCCGCCCGGCCACAGATTCTGACCTCTGTCGAGGTTGCGCGCGATCTGTGCGCCAAACCGAATATTGTGGGTCATGCGGCTGCCAGACACGAAGTGATTCACTTTCACATTCACCTCGTCGCGGATCGGTTGATAGGCCTGCGATGGTCCCGCGGTGTAGTTGCTCCGGCTGACGCCCGTGAAAGTGTCCAGGTGTCCGGGCGTCTGCAGACTTTCGGCATCGGCATTCAAATTGGGTCCCAGTCCGTTGTACCCGTACGGAATCGACTGGTGGAAGAAGCGCGCCGTGAGCACGGTGGACGGCCTGAGCGTCGTCGTCAACTCCGAGCCGAAATAGCGCATGTCCCCCGTGTACCGGGCGCTCGCCTCGAGCGGCGTGGTTGCTGTGGGAAAATCGGGGGTCTTCCAGTTCCACCATTCGTAGTAGAGGCTCTGCTGGAACTGCATCTTGTCGTTAATCTTCCACGTCACCTTCGCCATGTTCCGCACTTCGCTCTTGATCCATTGCTGGTCTTCGGGTCGGTCCGGCTGGCCGGGGTACCGAATGGCCGGGCCGCTGTTGGTCTGGCCTCCGTAGAACCATAGTCGGCTTTTGACGATGGGCCCACCGATGTGAGCGGCAAAGTCGCGGTACTTGTACAGCTTGAATCCCGTGTCGCCCAAGGGACAATTGCACGGCCGCGTGACGGGAACGCTGGTCAGACTTGAAGGCGCCCAGTAAATTGAACCATCCCCTCGATAGACGTTCGTCCCCGCCTTGCTCACGTAGTTCATCACGCCGCCCTGCGCTTGCTGGTCCTCCACCGACGCACCGAGCGACACAAGATTGATTTCCTCGGCCGCGTCCATGTCGTAAAACGCCCAGGCCAATCCGTTCGAGGGGTGATTGGTCAACATGCCGTCGACCATGTAGGACGAGTCCGTTGAGTTGGAGCCCATGATCACGGGGTTCGTTCCGCTGTTGAAGTTGCCCAGCGCCACGCCGGGAAACGTCCCCAGATAGGCGGTGACTCCTTGTCTCGCGGTCGGTAGCGCCTCGACGGCTTCTCGTCCGAGACTTCCCGCCACCCCTGTCTGCCGCGAATCAAGCACCGTCGTCGCACCACTCACCGTAACGGTTTCAGCGAGCGTTGACACACCGAGCGTGATGTTGCGCTCGATGGTGCCGCCCACCGTCACCCAGAGATCCTTCTCGACGTATGCGGCAAAGCCAGGGGCCGACACGACCATCTCGTAGGCGCCCGGCGGGAGCGTGCTGAACCGATAGATCCCATGCGCATCCGTGACGCTCGTCACGGCACCGCCCGGCAGCGCCGGGGATGTGACGGTGATCGTGACCTCGGGCATTACGGCGCGAGAGTCGTCGCTTACCACGCCAGTGATGGTACCGGTCACGACTTGCGCATCGAGCGAACGCGCACAGCAACACATTCCGACGACAACGGCCGAGATCAGCCACTGTCTCGCAGGCCGCCTCGCACACCGACTGCGCTGAACAGTGCGCCCACTCAACTCCCGCTCGCACGGAGTGATTGTCCCGCTGCCACGTGATGTTGTCGACGACCTGGAAAGTGCGTTACAGACGATCGAACGGCGAGCTGGACTGCAGCGCGACGACGGCCGGCAGAGATATGCGCCCCACTTCATAACGAACAACCTCAGGGGGATACCGTTATACGCCACCTGCTGCAGCGTCCCGTCAGTGGACTCGGCGGCCCGGCGTCGCACACAGCTGTTAGACTGTCGGGAAAGACGACGGTCCTCGTCGGGGTGTTCCCTCCGCGTTAGGATGGCGATTCTGACGCTTTGCAGCCGTAAAACCTAACAGCTGTACGCACAGCGGTATGACCCATTCGTGATACCACGAGATGTCGTGGCGCTCAGAGGCCCCCATGCTCAATTTCTCCCGGAAAATCGGCAAGGGTTCCAGGTTTTCGTCCCGAGTAGCACTTGTCGTGCCTGTCCGCTAGACCGGCAGAGTTCCCTCCAAGGCGAACCGTATTGAGCGAGTCCGAAATTTACCGGGCTTGCGGTTCCACGACGTGCGTTACACGGTCGTTACGCGACGGGCACGCCTGATACTCGAGCTGCGAGCCGCGAATTGCGCGTCTACGCGTGGACGATCCCGAGCGGCGCCGTGGATTGTTTGGAACCTCTTGAACTGTACGGCGATTTACTCTACGATGCAGTTCAAATGGGACGCGTGGACGCCCTCGGCGAGTTCGAGCATCTGGTTCTGCTGGCCATCGTCCGGCTCGATACGGACGCCTATGGTTCGACCATTCGTCGGGAG
The DNA here is from genome assembly GCA_963797715.1 of uncultured Acidobacteriota bacterium. Taxonomy (GTDB): domain Bacteria; phylum Acidobacteriota; class Vicinamibacteria; order Vicinamibacterales; family 2-12-FULL-66-21; genus DATBJJ01. Next base: position 246,120 of record CAWCQS010000022.1, on the reverse strand, counting down.
ATCGAGGAGCAGACGGGCCGCTCGATTGCGATTGGCGCACTCTACACCGCCCTCGATCGACTCGAGCGCAAGGGCTACGTGAGCTCGAGGATGTCAGACCCGACACCGCAGCGCGGTGGCCGGGCGAAGCGCTACTTCACGCTGCGGGCGGCTGGAGCGACGGCGCTCGCGCGATCGCGGGAGGCCCTGACACGCATGTGGGCCGGCGTCGACCTTGGCGCTCAGCGGAGCAGAGGATGATTCGCCCGTCGCGGCTCGCGCTGTGGTTCTACAAACGGTCGCTCGCGCCAGACGAGCGTGCTGCCGTCATCGGCGACGTCCTCGAGGAATTCGATCGCCGCGCAGCAAACAATTCACGGGCCGCGCAACGCTGGCTGTGGCGCGATACCTGCCGCTCGTTTGCGCCAAACCTCCGTCGCCGTTTGCTGAATCCGCAACCGACGCGACTTGAACGCTCGCGCCTGCATCCTGGAGCTCCGTATGCTCACCGGTCTTGCCACCGACGTTCGCTTTGCGGTCCGCTTGCTCTGGCGCCAGCCGCTCACGACACTCGTTGCCTTCGTCTCGCTCACCGCCGGGTTGGGGCTGAACATTCTGCTCCTGACGCTTGCCGACGCGACGCTCGTCCGCTCGCTTGCCGTTCGCGACCCTGGCGGCTTGGTTCTGTTGCTGCTGCAGCGCGACTCGGGTCTCATGCACAACTTCTCCTATCCCGACTACACCGATATGCGCGCGCAGTCCCGAACGGTCGACGGCCTGATCGCGTACTCGCCGGTGCAGGCGACGTGGGCTGGGACCAGCGAATCAGTGCCGCTCGAGGGCGAGGTCGTATCCGGCAACTTCTTCGAGGTTCTAGGCATTCGGTTGCGAACTGGCCGGGCGCTGACGGTCGCCGATGACGAGAGCAACGTACCGCCGACAGTCGTCGTCTCCGAGGCGTTCTGGCGCGACCGCCTTGGCGCACCGCAACTGTCGGGACAGACCATCAGCGTCAGCCTGAACGGCCAATCCCACGTCGTCGTCGGCGTCGCGGCGTCGAGTTTCGCCGGTACTCAGATAGGAAGACGCTCCGACTTCTGGGTGCCTCTGGCTCACTCTCCCGCGCTCACCCCTGAGAATTTCCTGGCGCGCCCGACAACGGCGTGGCTCACGGTGATGGGCCGGTTGCGAAACGGAGTGGCAGCCGCAGCCGCGCGCGGCGAACTGGACACGCTTCTGCGGCGCATACGGGAGTCGAGTGGCCGCCCTGTCGAACCGATCGTGCTTCGACCCGGAGCCCGCGGCGACTCGATGCTGTCGCAGCAACTGGCGTCGCCGATGACGCTCCTGTTGATCGCCGGCGGGATCGTGCTGCTGGTGGCCTGCCTGAACGTCGCCAATCTTCAGCTGGCGAAGGCCGAGGCGCGGCGGCGCGAGTTGGCCGTACGATCGGCCATTGGTGCCAGGCACAGCCAGCTCGTGCGGCTGCTGTTGCTCGACGGCTGCCTGATGGCCGCGGCGGCTGGCGCAGCTGGCGTCGGCCTCGCTGCATTCGTCACCGATCGGGCCGCAGCGCTCATCGCTTTCTATGGCCAGCCGGTCACGCTCGTGATTCCCTTCGATGCGCGAGTCATTGGCGGCGCGCTGCTGCTGTCCCTTGCCGCGGCCCTGGTCATCGGTCTTTTGTCGACGTGGCGGGTGCTCAGGCGCGACACGTTTGCCGGTCCGTACGCCGGACGAGTCGAAGCCGGCCATCGCCGCTTCGCCCAGCGTGCGCTCGTCGTGGCGCAAGTCGCGCTCTCGATGGCCCTGCTGACCGGCGCGTCGCTCCTCGTTCGTACCCTCGACCGATTGCGTCATGCCGATCTTGGGTTCGATCCGCGAGGGCTCGTCGTGCTGCAAATCTCGCCCGAGATGGCACGTCTGTCCCGAACGGCATCCGCCACCTACTTTGACGAGGCGATTCGGGCGGCCTCAGCCGTCCCAGGGGTTCGGAGCACCGCACTTGCGCATGTCATGCCGCTCGACTTCGGCGGTTCGCGGACCACGATTGAGGTTGCCGGATACACGCCGCCACCTGATGCGGACATGGAGATCAACTTCGTTCGGATTTCACCTGGCTATTTCCAGACGATCGGTCTGCCACTCCGCTTGGGCCGAGCGTTTGACGATCGGGACCGCGAGGGCCAGCCCGAGCGGATCATCGTGAACGAGACGATGGCGAAGCGATTCTGGCCCGATGGTCAGCCGATAGGACGATTCGTTCGCTTCGGATCGCGGGATCCGTTCAACGTCGAGGTCATCGGCGTGGTCGCCGACGCGCACTACCGCATGGTGCGTGAGGATCCCAGTCCGAGTTTCTACGTCCCGCTGGCCCAGTGGCCGTCGACCGACGGGGTGCTTCACGTACGCGTCGCCGGAGAGGCGTCGGCCATCGTCGACGATCTGCGGCGTGCGGTGTCAGCAGTCAACCACGGTGTCCCGATCGTCAAGGCACATACGCTGCTCGATCAGATCGAGCGCAACGTTGCGGACGAGCGCATGTCGATGGCCATCAGCGTGACGCTGGCGCTGGTTGCGCTCCTGCTGGCCACGGCGGGACTCTACGCGACGATCGCGTTTCTGGTCGGCCGCCGGACGCGCGAAATCGGCGTGCGCATGGCGCTTGGGGCGAGGACGGCCGACGTTCGCGCGCTCGTACTGACCGAAGGTCTGATGCTGGCCCTTGTCGGCGTGGCTGGCGGCCTGGCGTTGTCGGCGTGGGCCGGACATGCGCTGCGGCACCAACTCTACGGCGTCGGCGTGCTGGACGGTGCCAGCCTGGCCGCCGCGGCAGCCGTTCTCGCTGCCGCGACTCTCCTCGCGAGCTGGTTACCGGCTCGCCGGGCGGCCAGAGTGGATCCGGTTGTCGCCTTGCGCGACTCGTAGACTATTCTCGCGAGCAGCGAGGAGCGAGCAGCAGCCGCGAGGAGCGAGCCGCGAGTTACGCGTGGACGATCCCGAGTGGCGGCGTGGATTGCCAACGGCCGCGCGTGAAGTCGGGGAAGTCGACGGCGCTGCTGCGACGGGTGTTCGAGCGCTCGCTGAGGTGTACGACAGCACTCAGCGACGCGGCATCGTAGACGTTCATGTCGGTTGGCAGACCCTCTCGGAGACACTTGATGAGGCGATAGTCTTCGATGTAGTCCATGCCGCCGTGGCCGGCGCCTTCAGATTGCTTGGTGAGCTCGACCCAGAGCGGGTGCTCGTACTGCGCGTAATAGGCCGCAGCATCCTCCCACTCGTGCTCGGGGCTCTTGCCCTCGATGTAAACGCGATTCGGATAGCCCTGAAACAACCCACGCGTTCCCTGGACGAGGTGAATACGGCTGTACCGGCCGGGGCAGGTTCGTGTCGTGGCTCACATAGATCGTGCGGCCGCGCGCGGTACGAATAAGGGACACGTTGACATCGCCCAGGACGAACTTCTCTGACCTCTGCGGTGCGTCGGCGGGGAAGTGCTCTTTTGCCCACGCCTGAAGGCCGCGCGATGGGCCGCTCATCGACACCAGGGTACTCGAACCGATCGCCGCGGTTGATGTCCATGCAGTTGGCGACGGGTCCGAGTCCATGGGTCGGATACAGATTGGCGTTGACCTTCTGGGCCCACGCCCGCCGCCAGAGACCCTCGCCCTTGTTCGAGAACTTGATGTCGCGCAGATCGTGGAGATACCCGCCTTCGGCGTGCAGGACCTCGCCGAAGACCCCCTGGCGCACCATGTTGAACACCATCATCTCAGGGCGGTCGTAGTTGCAGTTCTCCATCATCACGCAGTGCTTGCGGTACTTCTCGGCGTGTTCGACGAGCTGCCAACAGTCGTCGAGCGTCATCGCTGCGGGAACTTCGGTCGCCGCGTGCTTGCCGTTCTTCATCGCCGCCACGCACACCGGCACGTGCCACTCCCACGGCGTGGCGTTGAACACGAGGTCGAGATCCTCGGTTTCGCACAGCCGCTCGAAGTCGCGCGGGCCGCGACTGTAGCCGGTTGGCTCTTTCTGGCCAGCGTCGACCACCCACTTCTGCATCAGCTTCACGCGGTCCTCGGCGATGTCGCACACGGCCGTGATGCGCACGCCGGGCACGCCCAGCATGTTGCGGACGTGCGACCCGCCCTGACCACCGACGCCAACAAACCCAATTCGGACCTCGGGGATCGGCGGCGCGGCAAACGGCGTCGAAGGGCCGGTTGCAGTTTGCTGCGGCGCAGCATATGTTCCATCGGCGCCAGCCACGGCCGCGCCAACGACTCCACCAGCCAACTGGAGAAACGTTCGACGATCGGTGTGTGTGTGATCAGCCATGAGTGATCGGACTCCTGTTGAGTGCGTCAGCCCAGCCTGACGACCGGCGGACCGGGCCTCGTCAGGAAGAAACGCGAACGCGGCGCAGCTGCCACGCACGTGGCGCGATACGCATTCTGCCACCGATCAAGGAAGGCAGAAGCGTCAGCCAGTTCGACGAGCGCCCACGCGCTGCCGCCGAAGCCGGCGCCGAAGGCCGAGGCCGCGAGCGCGCCATGCTCGCGTGCCAACCGCGCCAGCGCCATCGTTTCCGGCACCTGATTGCGCAGCAGCCGCTCTGCCAATTCCTGGGAGCGCGCGACAGTCCGCCCGAATGCCTCGAACGCGCCACTCTCGATCTGGGTGACCGCGGCTGGTATGAGCTCGGTACTCTCCTCGACGAACTGGTCGAAACGTTCCTGCAGATCCGGATCGCTCGCCACCATGTCACGCAGCCGCGCTACGGCGTCGTCCGATGACGTCACGGCCGCAGCCAGCGATTCGTCGTCGCGCCCGGTCCGCCGTTTCCAGATGTCCAGCACACGCGCCGCGTTGCGTGACGCGCGGTTGTAGTCCTCACGGGCCTCACCAGTCTTTCGCGCGGCTATGCCGCTGACGCCGATCGCAAATGTCAGATCGGGCGGCAGCGCGATCGACCGCTCGTGGCGAGTCGGGCAGAACGCGTATTGTCCCAGGTAACCAGGCCGGCTGCAGAGAATTGCCGTGTGATCCTCGCTGCCGCCTTCGGTCCCGACGCCGCTTTCGCCAGCGAGACCGCGGAACGTTTGGCCGTTCTCGACGGTGGCGGCATACGCCGCAAGATCCTCGCCCCGGTCGCGAATGTTGTCCGCCCACCTCGTTGTGCCGTCGAGGCCGTTCGCCCGTACGAGCGCAAGGAGCACGGCGATCATCAGCGCGCTCGAGCTACTCATTCCGGCAGCCGACGGCAGGTCGCTTTCAAATACGACATCGACTCCGTGCACGAGCTCGGGAAAATTCCGCGACAGACGGCGCAGTACCTGTCATCGGGTACGTCGCCCAGCTGATGTCCGGGGACGGCCCATCCGGATCGAGGGCGAGCGACGTCCCACGGCCGACGTCATGCAACGACACGCGGCGGTCCTGGCGTGGCGCGGCGACGACGTGGAAGCCTCGCTCGGCGGTGCAGATGAGGCTGCGGCCGCCGCCGTAGTCGGTGTGCTTGCCGAGTACCTCGATCCGGCCGGGCACGAACCACGCGTCCCAGTATTCGCGATCGGTTCGGTCGCGCAAGAGCCGCGACAGCACGGCATCGAATCGCACGGCATGTCCGGCAGCGATGTCTGGCGCGAGGCCGGCGTCTTCAAGTGCGCGCGTCAGGTCGGATGCAATCACGATCGTGAACTCGTCAGGGACGCGCCTCCACGTTCGACAGCCGCCGCTCGACCTCGGCGATGTCTTCGCGCCGCGACAGATCGAGAACGCCAGCATCGATCGGAATGGCGCGGAAGCGTTCTCCCATCACGCGCACGGCATGCCTGACGGCGTTGGGCAGCTCGACCTCTCCGCGCGGAGACGGTGCGATGCTGCGGCAGGCCTCGAAGATCGACGGCCCGAATCGCCAGCAGTTCATGCTCACTCGCACGTCGTCGCCAAAGCGCGAGAACGTATGCGGATCCGGCTTCTCGATGATGTCTTCGAGCAGCCCGTCGGCAGCAATGGTCAGTAGTGCATAGCTGCGGATCCGATCTGGATCGATGTTGCCTTCCGTTATCAGCGTCGAGCGGCGGAATGCCGGTAGACCTGGTCCGTCGAGGGACACGAGCGCCCGCAACACGTCGACAGGATAGTAGTTGTCGGCGTTGAGGACCAGAAACGGCGAGGTTCCCGCAAACGTCTGCGCTGACAGCACGGCATCGGCAGTGCCTCGCGCCTGCTGCTGAACGGCAAATGAGACGCGTACTCGTTGGGGCGGATTGGTCCGATCGTAGTAGTCGCGGACGACGTCGTGCTCGGGCCCGATGACGAGGCAGACGTCAGCGCATCCTGCGTCGGCGAGCGCGCTGAGAACGTAGTCGAGAAACGGCCGCCGGAACGGAATCATCGCCTTGAGTCCCGTGTCGGCGACTCGCGACTGTTCTGGATCGGCGGCGGCCGTGGAGTCCGCGCGCCGCATCCTCGTGCCCTTTCCTCGGGCGAGGACAACGGCCTTCACCGAGGGCCTTTAGAAGATGGAATAAACGGCGCCGACGCTGAGGAGAATCGAGTCCGCATTCCACCGGTTGCGATATTCGATCCCAGCGGTGTCGCGGTAGACGAGGTCCGGACGATTGATCATGTAGCCGCCGAATCCGATGATCGCGACGCGAGGAGCAACCGTCCAGGTGACGCCGACGCCGGGACGGACGGCGAAGCTGTTTTTCGCGTCAAGCTCCGGCTGCGGTCCTGGCGGGAGCGTCCGGAGATAGTCGTCGTGAAAGTCGAGGTCGTTGAACGACGGTCCGGCCACGACAGAAAAGCTCACGAGCACCGGCTGTTCGCCGATGGTGTAGGAGACGCCGCCCATCAACGGCCGAACGCGAAGCCGGAGGAAGTCGCCGGACGATCCGTCTGGATTCTCGACGTCGGCGCGGAACCAGCTGAGGCCGCCCGCAAATCCCAAGCCCTTCTTGGGGTTCAGCCTGATCAGTGGTCCATAGCCCACGAGCGAGCCTACTTCGCTATCTGTTGGGATCACGTAGCTAACCGAGCCGCCGATGCTGATCTTGCCCTTGGTCTGCGCCGCCGCCGGCACAGCTGCCAGTGCGAGCACCGCGACAATCGAAAGGACACGCTTCATCTGAATGACTCCAAGAGATAGACCCCAAGCACACGGTTACACCGTCGTGAGGCAGATCTGACACCTTATGGAATGGACAGCCTATAGTGATACACGGGCTGGTCGCAACTTGCCGGAAAACCGGCCTATTTGACCATTCGGCGCTGGTACCCGTTTTGCTCCGTATCAGGGTTCAGGAGAGGCCCAATGACCGAGACGCGGTATCTTACGGCCGGTCTTACACGAGTAAATAACCGTCGCTTGGGTCGGCTGAGTGTTCGCACACGCGACGATCGAGAGCTGGGTAAGCTTCTGGGCTTCGTCGTCGATCCCGAGCGCGGTCACATTTCCGGTCTCGTGATGGAAGTGGCCGGCGCGGGCGGATCGCAACAAGTGGCCTCGCCGCTCGTACCCATGCGTTTCGACGCCAGCGCTCACGCGCTCTGCCTCGTCGATCACGACCTTCCCCGGATGAGTGAGTTTCAGCCAGACTCCGTGTGCGTGATCGACGAAGACGATCTGTGGGTCCCCTTCGTGCACAGCGCGGCTTAGTGTTTCTCGAGTCGACGCAAACTGAGTTCGTGAGCTCATACAGGAACTGACGACGGTCGGTTTTGAAGGTAATGCCGGGCCAGCGACAACGCCGGACCCGCGGAACGCGAGTAGTTAATTGCGTCCCTGTGTCCTGCCCACGAACGATAACCACGGATCCGACTGAGCACCCTCTACAAGTCTCGCGCGAGGACGACGAACGTCAAGTTCCAGACCGCGATGTTCAACCCGCTCTTGCCGACGTCGTACGTGATCGAATCTGATCAGGAAGCGGCGAGCACAATAGACCCCTCTGATTCCTCGGTACGGTCAATTTCGTACGAGAGCACCTACCACTTGGTGCGTTTCAACCCAAAAGCCAAAACTGTTGGTCCGGCGTTCCACATGCCAGTCCGCATGCGGTTTGAGGTGCAGTAGGAAATAGAGAGGAAGTGATTGACAGCGGGAGCCAGGGCGCCTACTTTTAGGGTAGACACTCGGTTCTTCGAGACGTGGAGGTTCAGATGGACGAACCACCGGGCTCAGAAGGCGCTTCATCGATTGGCTGACCGCCGGCTGAGCTGTGACGGGTTCAGCTTCCGGGTACTTGTCGATGAAGCGCAAAGGCTCAACCAAATAGCACCAAACAATTAATTCTGGGTTCTGCCAGAATGCGTGTAACCCACGCGAATGAGCGCCCAGACTCGCGGCCGCCAGGCCCCGAGCTGGGCGTTCCCTTTTTCCACCGTCGCCATGTCGTTTGCTTCGTGAGCACCCTGTGCTCACGTGGGCGCCGCCGCCCCGTTCCGTCCACCACGCCGCCCATAATAAGTTTGAGACCTGAACCTGCCTAGCATGCCAACGGGCCGTTGACAAAAGCGGAACGGTGCCAATATCGTTCGTGACGCTAACAAAATGCGGAAGATTGACCTCACCAACTTCCGGGTGGCGACGAGCGAGACGGCGCGGCAGATCAACCGCCGCATCGCCCTCAATTTCATCCGACGCCACAATCCGATGTCGCGCGCCGATCTGGCGAGACGGTCGGGTCTGCAGCGAAGCACCGTATCGGCCATCGTCGATCAGTTAATCGACGAGGGCTGGGTCACCGAGGGCGCCGTCGGCCATGCGCCGCGCGGCCGCCGTCCGCGATTCCTCCATCTCAATGTCGAGCGAGCCGGGATCCTCGCTGTTGAGTTGCGTCCCGAGATCACGACTGTTGGTCTCGGCGGCGTCGACGCCCGGTTCGTCGAGCAGACGTCGTGGCCGACGCCGCACACGGCGGAGGCGTTCGTCCGGCGCCTGGCGCGCACGATTGCCACCATGCGTCGCGCACACCCGCGCATCGTCTGCGAAGGAGTTGGCATCAGCCTGCCGGGCCGGGTCAGCGCTGACGGCCGCTTGCTGTTCGCGCCAAACCTGCGCTGGGACGATGTGAATCTCGCAACGATGATCGAATCGGCCGTCGGTCTGCCGGTTGTGCTCGAGAACGCCGCCAACGCTTGCGCGTTGGCCGAGCTCTGGTTCGGCCGGCACCCCGAGAACATTCGGCACATTCTTGCCGTGACCGTGTCGGAAGGTATTGGTGTCGGCCTGCTGGTGAACGGTCAATTGCTCCACGGCGGCCACGCCATGGCTGGCGAATTCGGTCATGTGACGATTGACGAAGAGGGACCGCCGTGTCCGTGTGGCAAGCGAGGTTGCTGGGAGCGCTACGCGTCCAACTCCGCAGCGGTGCAGCACTATGTGCACGGCCCGAGTTCCGAAGTCGCTGAGATCCCGCGCTTCGAGGACTTGTTGCGCTTCGCGAGTCACGGCGATTCGCGTGCAATCCAGGCGCTCGAGCGCATGGCGCGTTTTCTCGGGTTCGGTCTCGCCGGCCTGGCGACCGGCCTCGCACCCGAAGTGATCGTCGTGATTGGTGAGATGACTGCCGCATGGGACCGCTTGGGGCCGATCATCCTCGACGAAGTGAAGAAGCGAAGCCTGCCGCACGTCGATACCCGCATCATCCCAACCGATCCGTCAACGCATCCGCGGCTTCGAGGCGCGGTTACGCTCGTCGTCCAGCAACACTTCGGCGCGCCCACGGTCGCCTGAGCGTCCGCAGCTCGCTGCTCGCTGCTGGCCCAGAGACAAGCCGACAGCGAGCAGCGAGCCGCCAGTTACGACCGACTGACGTCGCTGCTCGTGCCGCCGGCAGCGGGGATGTAGGTTTTCAGCAGATAGTCCTTCACCATCCGGTCGGCGCTGAAACGCCAGCCAAGCGTCCGGATAGCGCGCTTCACCCGAGAGATCCACTCGCGCGGCAGTCCGTCGCGATCGCGGTCGTAGTAGAGCGGGACGACCACATCGCGGAGCGTGGCGAGCAGCGACTCTCCGTCGCGAGAGTCGTGGACCTCGGGTGAGGTATGGGTCTCGCCCATACCGATCGCAAATCCATTCAGGCCGTCGTACGCTTCGGCCCACCAGCCGTCGAGGATCGAGAGATTCAGGCCGCCGTTCAGCACGATCTTCTGCCCGCTGGTGCCGCAGGCCTCGAGCGGCCGGCGAGGGTTGTTGACCCACACGTCAACGCCCTGGACCAGGTGCCGGCCAACGTTGATGTCGTAGTCCTCGACGAACACGAGCTTGCCCGCGAACCGCGAGTCCCGGGAGAGCTGGGCAATCTCGCGCAGCATGGCTTTCCCCGGACCGTCGTGCGGATGCGACTTGCCGGCAAAAACAAACTGAATCGGCATCGTCGGGTTGTTGACGAGCGCGGCGAAGGCTTCGATGTCGCGCAACATCAGCGTCGCCCGCTTGTAGGTGGCGAAGCGGCGCGCGAAACCGATCGTCAGCGCATCGAAGCTGAGCGCGCGTCGCAGGAGTGCGATCGCGTCGGCGGGCTCGCCGCGCCGCTCGGCCTGGTGGGCCGAGCGCCGGCGCACGGTTTCGATGAGTTGAACCTTCAGCGTCTGGTGCGTTTCCCAGAGCTCGCCGTCGTCGATCGCGTCGATGCGATCCCAGAGCGACGCGTCGCTCGCTGCGTGTCGTCCAATCGGGTCCGAGGTGCCGGTCGTAGACCTGGCGCATTTGCGGCGCCAGCCAGGTTGGAACGTGGACGCCGTTGGTGATGTGGCCGATCGGAACGCGATCCTCGGCACGCTCCGGATAGAGGGAGCTCCACATCGCGCGCGAGACCTGACCGTGCAGCGACGACACCGCGTTGGCGCGGTGCGACGACTTGAGGGCGAGCACGGTCATGCAGAAGCTCTCGCCGTGATCGTCAGGATTGACGCGGCCGAGGCCGAGGAAACGCTCGCGATCGACGGCCAGCGACTCGCGCAATGGTCCGAGGTGCTCTTCGACGAGCGACGAGCTGAACCGATCGTGTCCGGCTGGCACCGGCGTGTGCGTCGTGAAGACGACCTGCGCGGCGACGCGCCGCAATGCCTCCCACGCGTCGATGCCTTCGACGACCATGCGTTGGCGGACGAGTTCGAGCGGGGCGAAGGCGCTGTGGCCCTCGTTCAGGTGGAGGACGCCCGGCGCGATACCAAGCGACGCCAGCGCGCGGACGCCGCCGACGCCAAGCAGCAGCTCCTGACGGATGCGGATGCGATCGTCGCCGCCGTACAGGCGCGCGGTGAGCTCGCGATCCTCGGGCTGGTTGCCTTCGACGTTCGAGTCGAGCAGCAGCAGGGTATTGCGGCCGATCGAGAGCTGCCACACGCGCGCGGCGATGGTTCCAGTCCGCGTCTCCACCGACACGGTGATTGGAACGCCGTTGCTCAGCGCCGCCCGCATCGGCAGCGATCGGTGGTCGACGTCGAGGTAGTCCTCGTGCTGCCAGCCGTCGCGGTCCAGCCGCTGCCGGAAATATCCCTGGTCGTAATAGAGCCCGACGCCGACGAGCGGAATGCCGAGGTCCGAGGCGCTCTTGATGTGATCGCCGGCAAGAATGCCGAGGCCGCCCGAGTAAATGGGGAGCGACTCGTGGATGCCGAACTCGGCGGAGAAGTACGCGACCGGCCTCGCCCAGAGCACCCCGGCATGACGCGCGCCCCAGGTGTGCTTGGAGTTGAGGTACTCCTGCAAACGGCGATAGGCGTAGTTGATGCGGCTGTGCAGCGCCAGCTGCGACGCCCGCTCCTCGAGCCGGTCGACTGGAATTTGCTGCAGCAGCGCGACAGGGTTGTTGTCGAGCGTGCGCCACAAGACGGGATCGAGCTCGCGGAAGAGGCTGGTGGTGTCGGGATCCCAACTCCACCACAGGTTTTGCGCCAGTGCGCCCAGCCGCTGGTGTGCCGGCGCGACGAATTGGCCAAGCGTCCGCGCCTCGGTGACAATCGGCGCGACCTGCGCCCCGGCCATCGTCAGCAGTCGCATGTCCTCGGGACCGAACGTGCGCGCCTCGATCGTCTGTATGACCAGCACGCCCTGGAGGAGTCCGCGGTCGATGATCGGTACGCCAAGGAACGAGCGGTACGGATCCTCGCCTGCCTCGGGGAAATATTTGAAACGCGGGTGCGTTGCGGCGTCGGCGACGAATTGCGGCCGGAGCCGCTCGGCGACGAGCCCCGCGAGACCCTCCGTGAGCCGCATCCGGACGCGGCCAACGCTTTCGGCGCGGAGGCCGACAGTCGCCGCCAGGACCAGATTGGCGCGATCCGGCTCCAGCAGGTAGACCGAACAGACATCGGTCGCGAACCGGCGCTGGATCAGATGCACGATGTTGTTGAGCGTCTCGGAGGCGTTGCCGCTCGCCGAGACGAGACGGCTGATTTCTTCGAGCGCCCAGAGCGCCGAGTCCTGGTCCCGCGCCGCTACATCTCTGATGGTGCTCACCGGCCCTCCGAGTGGGAAACGAACGTCACAACCCGTGACAAACGAAACTAAAGACGCCGAGCAAGAACGCTGCCCGGCGGTTCGCAGTATCAGGTCGCAATTTCTTCGGCCGTTTGCGAAACGGCTGGCGTTGGCTCCTGCGAAACGCTACACATTTGTCTGACGACACGATCGTCCGTACACAAATGCGCCGCTGCCCATGCCACGCGGCAGGCGGTGATGCGCGATCTCACGAGAATATCGACGGCTGGCCGGGGATCGCCCGCGGCTCACGTCTTGCTATGGGCACCGGCAGGCCAGGTTACGTGTATGACTCCCAAGGAACGCGACGCTCTCGTCTTTCAAGCCCTCGTCGATCGCGTACGCAGCGAGTTCATCGAGATGCCGGGTCTGCGCCTGACGCTGCCGCAGGCCGCACGGCTGTGGGGGTTGGATCTGACATCCTGCGAGGCGGTTGTCGACGTGCTGGTGCAGTGCGAGTTCCTCCACCGGACGCCATCGGGAACCGTCGCCCGCATCGACGGCTAGGGGTCACGAGGAATAGACCGCCGACGAGAGCCAACACAACCGTCGGTGTTCTGGCGAGCACCTACATTTGTGTCTGAAATCTGGCGGCGGCTGCTACCATGCGTGCAATGAAGACCCCTCGGCCCTCGATGTCCTCGGCCGGCGAGCTCTTCTCGAGCTACGAATCGCCGGTCGGCTACGACGAGATGATGGACGCGGACGGATCGGCCCGGTTGCAGTATCGCCCGCTGTTCGACGAGCTGCGCGCCTCCTCGCCCGGCGAGCTCGGTCTTCGACAGGTGGAGGCTGACAAGGCTTTTCTCACCCAGGGCATCACCTTCACGGTGTACGGCGACGAAGAAGGAACCGAGCGCATCTTCCCGTTCGATTTGCTACCGCGCATCGTTACGGCCGCGGAATGGGGCACGCTCGTCGCTGGCCTGAGCCAGCGGCTCACCGCCATCAACCTGTTTCTGAAGGACATCTACCACGAGGGCCGCATCCTCGCCGAGGGAATCGTCCCGCGCGACCTGCTCTACAGCTGCCGGCACTTCCGCCGCGAGATGCGTGGCGTCCGCGTCCACCGCGACATCTACGTCTCGGTCGCGGGCAGCGACCTCGTCCGTTTGGAGGACGGCCGCTTCGTGGTCCTCGAGGACAACCTGCGCGTGCCGAGCGGCGTCTCCTACATGCTGGCCAACCGCGAGGTGACCAAGCGCGTGATGCCGGGCCTGTTCGATCGCTATCAAGTCAGTCCGATCGCGCAGTACGGACAAGCGCTGCTCGCCACGCTTCGCGCCCTGGCACCGCCGCACGTCAGCGATCCGACGTTTGTCGTGCTCACGCCCGGTGTCGGCAACTCCGCGTATTTCGAGCACGCATTCCTCGCGCGAGAGATGGGCGTCGCTCTCGTCGAAGGACGCGACCTCCTGGTCCACGACAACGTCGTGTACATGCGCACGACTGCCGGCCTGCGCCGCATCGACGTGATCTATCGCCGCGTAGACGACGACTTCCTCGATCCGCTGGCGTTCAGGCGCGATTCCCACCTTGGCGTCGGCGGACTGCTCAATGCCTATCGTGCCGGAAACGTTTCGCTGGCGAACGCGATCGGGACGGGCATTGCCGACGACAAGGCGCTCTACGCTTACGTTCCGGCCATCATCCGCTTCTACCTGTCCGAGGATCCGATCCTCGACAACGTCGATACCTACCTGCTCGGGAATCCGGAAGACAGAAGCTACGTGCTCGACCATCTCGACGAGCTCGTGGTCAAGGCGGTGGGCGAGTCGGGTGGATACGGCATGCTCGTCGGTCCGCATAGTACCGCTCGCGAGCGCGAGGAGTTCCGAGCAAAGATCCTCGCCGAGCCGCGCAATTTCATCGCTCAGCCGACGCTGGCCCTGTCGACGTCGCCGTGCTTCATCGACGATCGCGTCGAGCCGCGGCATGTCGACCTTCGGCCCTACGTGCTCTACGGAGATACGGTCACAGTCGTCCCCGGGGGGTTGACGCGGGTTGCGCTCAAGAAAGGATCGCTCGTGGTGAACTCATCGCAGGGCGGTGGCAGCAAGGACACCTGGGTGCTCGCTGAATAGGACGCAGTTACTCTCATGTTGCTGTCTCGCGTCGCTGACGCCCTCTACTGGATGAGCCGCTACCTCGAGCGCGCCGAACATACGGCGCGGCTGATGGACGTTCGCCTCGACCTCGGGCTCGACCGCGGCCCGACAGGCGATGGTTGGGACTTCGCGCGACTGTTTTCCGCGCTGCGCGTTGCGCCGCCGCCTGATGCTCCGGCCAGCCCCGCGGCCCTCATCGACACGCTCATCTTCGATCTCGACTATCCCGACTCCGTGCTGGCGTGCGTAACGTCCGCGCGCGAGAACGCGCGGCAGGTGCGCGAAGAAATCAACTCGGACATGTGGGAGCAGCTGAACGCGCTCTTCCTCCGGCTGAAGCAGGCGCGGACCGAGGGGACCTGGGCCGGCCGCCCGCACTTCATCTGCCGAATGGCGATCGAAGGCGTGCACCTCTTCGCGGGCGTCACCGACGCGACGATGTCGCACAACGAAGGCTGGCAGTACTTGCAGGCTGGGCGCTATCTCGAACGGGCGGGTGCGACAGCCGCACTTGTCGATCTGCACTTCCGCGACGATGCGCGGGTGCCGCCGAACCATGCGGAGTGGGTAGGGCTGCTGCGATCGTGCGCCGCGCTCGAAGCCTATTGCCGTTGTTACACCGCGTATATCCGGCCCGAGCTCGTTGCCGAGTTCCTGCTGCTCAACCAGGACTTCCCGCGGTCGGTCCGATTCGCGGCTGCGTGTGTGGAGTCGTCGCTGAGGGCCGTGTCACAGCTCGCCGGCCGCACGAGCGATGGCCGTGCCGAACGGCTGGCCGGTCGGCTGCACGCGTCGCTCGACTACGGACAGGTGGACGAGATCCTCAACGAGGATCCGCACGCCTACCTCGAGTCGGTCGGCAGGTACTGCGCGCAGATCCATGCAGCGGCGTACCAGAGTTACATCACGTATCCGATCGATTCAGCGTTGCCCGCGTAATGGAGAGAGAGACGAGACTTCGTGCAATACACCATCCGTCATGTGACACGCTTCATCTACGACGCTCCAATCACCGAGAGTGTCATGGAGGCGCGCGTCCAGCCGCGCAATGAAGGGCCGCAGCGGTGCGTGCGCTTCAATCTGAGCACGACGCCAATCACCCGCGTTCGCATGTATCAGGATCACGATGGTAACGTCGTCCATCACTTCAACATTCCAGGACGACTGTCGCGGTTGACGGTCGTCGCCGATGCGCTCGTCGAGTGCGAGGCGGTGCCGGAGCTGCCTGAATCGCTTGTGCCGGGTGCCTGGGAGAGGCTCGACGCCGCGACCTCGTCGGGCGCGTTCTGGGAACTCCTTCACCCGAGCCCGTTTGCTCGCCCGACGGCGCGTCTCGACGAGCTGGCGAGAGAGCTGGAGCTCTCACGTGGAGCTGATCCGCTCGTCACGCTGCGACGAATCAACAAGGCCCTCTTCGAACGGCTGACCTACAGCCCCAAGACCACGCGCGTCGATTCTCCGATTGACGATGCACTCGAGACGAGGAAGGGCGTGTGCCAGGACTTCACGCACATCATGATCGCGCTCGTGCGTCAGCTCGGCATTCCGTGCCGCTACGTGAGCGGCTACTTGTTCCATCAGGAGGACGGCGCTGTGCGCTCGGCGGAAGGCTCGACCCACGCCTGGGCCGAAACGTGGCTTCCCGACGTCGGTTGGATTGGTTTCGATCCGACCAACAACCTCGAAGCCGACCATCGCCACATCCGCGTCGCGCTCGGTCGCGACTATGCCGACGTGCCGCCGACGCGGGGTGTCTTCAAAGGTTCGACCGCGGTGCGGAGCGAGCTGTCCGTGGCCGTTCGGGTGGGCGCCGCGACTCAGTCGCAAACCCTGTCGGCTCACGAAGTGCCGACGCACATGCCGTGGGTATCACGCGAAGTGCCGTCGACGTTGCCCAGGCCCGACCTGTCTCAGCAACAGCAACAACAACAACAAGCAGCAGTAGTAGCGATCAGCGGCTGCGCGCCTGTTCGGCTGCGCGCGCCGCGCCCGCCGCAACTCGACGCTGGATATCTTTGACGTCCGCAACGCTGCCGTTGAATTCATCCACCCAGATCTTCCGGTTGGACGCGACGTCGACCAGGCGGCCTTCGACGCGCACGCGATCTCCGGTCCTCGTCACGCTGCCCTCGAGAATCATCTCGACTTTCAGGGCCTGCGCGATCTCGGGCAGCGGCCGGCGTGCGCCGGCAAACTGCTGTGCGCTCGTATACGACGCGACGCCCAGCGCGCGATTCCGCGCGAGCTCGCTCGTGACGCCGTCGGTCAATTGCGCCGCCAGGAGCTCGTCGGCTGCATCGGCCGAATATTCATTGAATGGCAAAACGCCGACGGTCACGATTGGTGTGGCACGGCCAACCGAGGCGCCAAAACCGGCTCGCCAGGCGACGAGGCTGAGCGGTAGCGCCGCAAGGAGAACCAGGGCGAGCGCCGTCAGGCCCGGACGCCAATTCCTTCCGAGCGATTGTCGGCTTCGTGTCGGCCGGTATTGGCGACGCGACAGGAACAGCCTCGCGTCGCTCGAACACGGGCACGTAGCTGCCCCGCGGGATCCGGATCGCCACGGCATCGTCGCGCCCGTCGCCGGCGTAGGTACTCGTCGAGCTTGGTACGAAGGCGCCGGGCTTCCACGCGAACGATCGAGTCCAGCCGCGGATCGTAGTCGTCGGTGCGACCGAACACTGCTACGCCGACTACGTATTCCTTGAGCTGGTCGCCCTCACCCGCAAGTGCCCGCTCGACGACGAAGCGAAGGAACGACGTCATCCGATCGGCGTTGGCGAACATGCTGCTGCCGACGATGCGGTCGAGCTGCAGTCGGATATCGTCGGCGCTCGGTTCCACGCGCCCAGTATGGACCATCTGGCGGCGCCCGGCGGACGTCGAGAGGAGGTGAGTAACCGTTATACTCACCGCAACTCACTGACATATGGGCATTTCAGCTGCGACACTACTCGCGTGGTCGTCGTCTGAGACTCGCAAGGAGGTTCACACATGTTGAATCGAAGTCGTTCGCTGATTGCTCTCGGTCTGGTGCTCTCTCTGGCGGCGGTCGCCGAGGCTGGCCCTCCGCTCATCTGTCATGCCTTCGACGCCGGCCCGGCGTCGCTCCTGCCGTGGTCGCAAGGTCAGGGCTGGAACAATCCCGACCGTGCCTATGACGTCAAGAAGCTGACCACCGATACGCTGCGGCTGCTCACTCCGGATGCGCCGATCCTTGCGCGCATGGAGAATCTCCGGCGCGCAACCATCTACGCCGCGAGCGACCGCGAGGTGGCTTCCGAGTTGATGGCGGCGGTCATGGGCCGCGCGCAGTCCGCGGAGGGCGCGCGCGATCCACTCGCGCAATTCGATGCCGGATATCTGGTGGAGACCTACCGCCAGGCGACCCACATTTATAAGTGGGACATGCTCACGTCCTCTGAGCGCGGCAAGTGGACGCTGCGTAGCGAGCCGAAGAACGTCGACGGCTACACGCTCGTGACCAAAGCGATCGCGATGACCGGCACCAACCCCGAAATGGAGTTTGCCGCATCGCTGATGAAGGAAGGGCCGGTCTCGACCGAACATCGTCGCAAGGCGACGGCGGGCGCGAAGGCCGGGTCGCTGCTGGCCAGGAACCTGGCGCACTAGGACGGGCCGAGAACTCGCGTGACTTTCGTGCGGAAAGCAGCTTAACTAGCTTTCCTCCGCGAACGTCACGATGCTTGGCCAGGTCTTCGGACACTTCCGCGTCGTCGAGCGCATCGGCGCCGGCGGGATGGGGGTCGTGTATCTCGCGCACGACCAACATCTCGACCGGGCTGTTGCGCTGAAAGTGCTGCCCACGGCGCTGCCGACCGAGGCGACGCCGCGCCGGCGGTTCCGGCAGGAAGCATTGGCGCTCTCGCGCCTCAATCATCCCAACATCGCGGTCGTGCACGACTTCGACACGTTTGGCGAAGTCGACATCCTCGTGATGGAGTACGTGCCGGGCGTCACCCTCAGCGAACGGCTCCATGCGGGCGCGTTGACCGAGCCGGAGGTTCTCGCGATTGGTGCCCAACTCGCTGCCGGCCTCGAAGCGGCGCACGCTCAGGGCATCGTCCACCGCGATCTCAAGCCGAGCAACCTTCGCCTGACACCCGACGGCCACTTGAAGATTCTCGATTTCGGCCTGGCGCGCCTGTTCGAGGGCAACGACACGGCTCTGACGCAGACCGAGACCGATCTTTCGCGTCCGCCGGGGACGCTGGCTTACATGGCACCCGAGCTCCTTCGAGGGCTGGCGCCGATGCCAGCAACCGACATCTATGCGGCCGGGATCACGCTCTACGAACTCGCCACGGGGTCGCCACCGTTTTCGGGGTCGCGGCCTCATGTAATTGACCAGATCCTCAACCAACCGCCGGAACCGCCAAAGGCACGGTCGCGGCAAATCTCGGACGGCCTCGACGGCACGATCCTCAAGGCGATCGACAAGCGGCCGGATCGACGCTACCAGTCCGCTCGCGAGCTGCTCGTGGATCTCCAGCGCTGTGCGGAGCCATCGTCCGGCGCGCCCTTCGTTTCTGAACGACGAGTGTCGAGACGTAACGCCGTCATCGCCGGGACGGCGGCGCTCGTCGCCGGTGCTGCCTGGTGGCGCTTCGGTCCTGCAGCTGATGTGGCGGCGGCGTTTCCGCCGCGAGGGTGGGCGGTGATTGCCGACTTCGAGAACCGGACCGGCGACGCGCAGCTCGATCGCATGGTGCAGGAAAGCCTGTTACTGGCCCTTCAACAATCGTCTGTACGTCAACGTCTTTTCACGCGATCGGCTGTTTGATGCACTGCGCCGTATGCGCCGTCCAGACGGCGAGCGTGTGTCGGAACCGATTGCGCTCGACGTGTGCCGGCGCGAGAACGCGCAGGTGCTGCTCGCCGGCGCCATCGAGCAAAGTGGCGAGGCGATGCGCGTGACGGTGCGTGCGTTGGCGCCGTCGGGTGATCTGCTGTTCGCCGAGGTGGCCGAGCTCGGGAAAAAGGACGAATTCTTCGCCCGTATCGACGATCTGGCGCGCCGGGTGCGGCGCAAGCTCGGCGAAACGCTCGAACGGGTTCAACAGCAGAGCGAGCCGCTCGACAAGGTGACGACGCAATCGCTCGACGCGTTGCGACTCTACACGCAGGCGGTCGATCGTATTGCCCGCGGTGACCTCGACGCCGCCCAACGACTGTTGCAGGCCTCGCTCACCCTCGATCCGCAGTTTGCGATGGCGCACCGGCGGATGGCCCGGGTACTCCAGACGTCCGGCGAGCGCGAACGGAGCGTTCAGCATCTCGACCGCGCGTTTGATCTACGCACTGCAGTGACTGCCCGTGAGCGCTACTTCATCGAAGCTGCTTACAACGGTGTGCACGAACGCTACGACGACGCCGTTGAAAGCCTGTCGCTGTTGGTGGCGTTGTATCCCGACGATCTGGACGCACAGTATGAACTCGCGACCAGTCAGTCCGCGGTTGGCGAGATTGACCGTGCCATCCAGTCGGTCCGCGAGTACCTCGAATCGAACCGCACCTGCCGAAAGCGAACGAACTGCTGGTGCTGCTGCTTGCGAGGAGTAGCCGGGAGTCGGACGCACTCAGTGAATCGGAGCGGGCCGCCACCGTGATCGGCATGACGCCGCGCCTTCGCTGGGGCAAGGCGATGGCGTTCATGGGTCTCAGGCGGCTGGAAGATGCACGGTCCGAACTGACCGCCATGGAACGGGACGGGGCTGGCTTTCAGGGGATCAGCCGGCTCTACCAAAGCCGACTTGCCCTTCTCGATGGTCGGCTCGATGAGGCGGTCGTGCAGCTTCGACAGGATCTTGACGACGATCGGCGTGAAAAGCGCGTGAGCGCCGAGCTCCTCCGTCGGTATCTCCTCGCTCGCGTGTACGTTTTGCGTGGCGCCGTCGCTAATGCACGGGAGCACGCCGGACTGATCGCGGCGTCGGCCACAACCGCGGTCAAGGCCACAGACCTGCAACAAGCGGCGGAAGTATTTGTGCTGATTGGCGATGGCGCTTCCGCCCGCACGCTGCTGCCGCGTCTCGAGGCTGTGGCCATCGAGTCGCCTTCGGCGTTCACTCGCAGCTGCGTTCACCATGTGAGGGGTCTGCTGGCGTTGTCGCAGCGGCACGCTGAATCAGCTCTCGACGAATTCCGGCGCGCCAACGCCGAGTATCAGAGCTATCTCTCGCATTCTGGGATGGCACGGGCCTTCCAGCTGACTGGTCAATGGGTCGAGGTGGCGAGGGAATGGAGAGAAGTCGTCGATGGGCGTGGCGAGGTGCTGCGGGATGGCTTTCCGCCGGATCTTATTGCCGCGCAGCTCGAGCTCGGTCAGGCGTACGAACGGCTGAATCAGCCCGCCCGAGCGCGCGAGTACGACCAGCAGGTCGTCGACGCGCTGGCGGCGCGCGAGCGCCGAGGTCTTAGCGCGTAACGCGCAGCAAGGACTGCTGCGTCTCAACGTCGGGCAGGCAAACGATCGGTAGGGCCCCTCGCCTCGGAATCCCTCGTCAACTTTCACAGGAGGAATGCATGAAGCCAGTGCTGGAGATCTTCGGCGCGATGCTGATCCATCAGGCCTTTCAGGAGGAGATGCAGGCTAACCCGCAGGACGCTCTCGCCGCGAAGGGCTATGCCCTGAACCCCGCCGAGATGCAGGTCATGCTCAAGATAGTCAAGAGCTTCGAGGACGGCGATTTGGACGACGCCGTCGTCAACGTCAGGGCTGAATGCCCCCACTGGCCTTGTAACGACGGTAACCTGACCGCTTAAGGATCGTTCGCGTCTGTCGACTACGTATTCGGCCCTCGAGCGTCGAGGGAGCGCCGGGCGTGTGCCTTCCGCCCCGACCGAGCAAGATCGGGTTATCCTGAGCACGCGATCGAATCGTTCGATCGGCGGCGCAGATCAGTGCGATGGAGACGATGCCCACTTCAGAGACGGACGCCCGGCGTCCGGCGACGCGTGTTCTGGTCGTCGACGACGAAACCACTGTCGCCGAGGTCCTGCGGCGGCTGCTCGTCAAAGAAGGCTATGCCGTCGACGTATGTCACGACGGGACGATGGCCCTCGAGGCGATGCCGCTCGTGCGCCCGCATCTCGTGCTCTGCGACGTCAACATGCCGGGCCTCAACGGCATCGAGGTCTGCCGCCGCTTGAAGCAGGATCCCACCTATCGCCTGACGCCAGTCGTCATGGTGACGGGGCAGGCGCAGCGGGATGCGCGCCTCCAAGGGCTCGATGCCGGTGCCGACGATTTCCTCGCCAAGCCGGTTGATCCACAGGAGCTCTTGATCCGCGTCCGATCGCTCGTACGAATCAAGCGCTACACGGACGACCTCGATTCGGCGGCGTCGCTCATCATGGCCATGGCCCTGCTTATCGAGGCCCGCGACGGCAACACCGAAGGTCACTGCCACCGGATGGCGAATTACGCGACTGCGCTCGGCCGCGCGCTCAATCTTGGCGAAGAGGACCTGCAGGCGCTGCATCGCGGCGGGTTCCTCCACGACATCGGCATGCTGGCGATTCCAGACTCGGTGCTGAAGAAATCCGGTCCGCTCGATCCCGAAGAGTTCGAGTTGATGAAGTCACACACAACCGTCGGCGACTCGCTCTGCGGACACCTGCGGTCGCTCGAATCCGTGCGACCGATCATCCGGCACCATCACGAGCGCTACGATGGGTCGGGCTACCCCGATGCCCTCGCGGGCGACGATATCCCACTGGTCGCGCAGATCATCGGGCTCGTCGATGTCTACGACGCGGTGACGACGCGGCGTCCGTACCAGGGACCGCACACCTCGCAGGAAGCCGTCGACATCCTTCGCGCGCAAGCCGTCCGCGGCTGGCGTCGTCCCGATCTGGTCGAGGCGTTTGCCGCGCTTGTCGACAGCGGCCGCTTGATGACCTTCCACGGCTGAGATCGCGGCGCCAGCAGGAAGGTCGTGGCACGTCTCAGGCTGTTCGCATGGTCGGTTGTCCTGTTGGCCATTCTCGGTGTCCGAGTTTCTCCGGCTCCGCTCGGTACCTGTACTTGAGGGCACTCGGCTCGAGATCAGGCTGACCACAGGTGTTTCAACGGCGTCGGCACATGTTGGCGATCCGATCGCTGCCCTCCTGACGGTTGATGCTCCCGCACCAGGTGGCGCCGTGGCCGCTGGCGCTGTGATTCGAGGAACCATCCGCGAAGTCATCCCTTTCAGCTGGTCGACGTCGCAGGCCGCTCTCACGCTCGACTTCCAGGAGCTCGTACCGTCCTCCGGGGCAGCGATTCCGATTGCAACGCGCGTGACTTCGGTGGACAACGCCCGGGAAGGCATCGGTCCGGACGGTCGAATCCTTGGCATCACGCCGCCGCACGAGGGCCCGTCGAGTGCGGAAGAGTCGGTGCTGTGGGCGGCAATCGCACCGGAGCTCGTGGACGTGTCGCGACTCGCCTTCGATGTGCGCAAGCTGGAACGCCCTGACATTGCGTATGGCCCTGGAACCGACCTCGAGCTAGAGCTCACAGCGGCGGCAGTTGGCGTGCCGCTCCGACCGACGCGAATCGACGCCGTGCCGGCAGGAGATGTCCTGTCTATTGCGGCAGCGCAGCCGATCCGGACGATGGCCGGCTCGCCGCCGCGGCCGGCGGATGTCATCAACCTGGCGTTCAGCGCCGCCGACGATGTGCTCGAAGCTGGATTCGTCGCATCGGGGTGGACGACTGCCGTCGCGCTCGGACTTCGTGCCGATTACCGGACGATACTGGCAGTGGCCGAGGATCGCGGGTACAGGCTCGGTCCCGTATCCCTGCAGACGTTTGCGGGTCGCCCGCCCGATCGCGTGTTCCAGAAGCAGAACAATACGTTCGATCGCCGGCACCACGTGCGCATCTGGCGCCTGCCGCAGATGGTCGAAGGCCGGCCCGTGTGGGCGGCCAGCGCGACGCACGACGTGGGCATCAAGTTCACCCGTTCCGAACGTACCTTCACGCACCGCGTCGAGACCGACATCGATCTCGAGCGGCAAAAGATCGTGGACGACTTGCGGTTCGCCGGATTTGTCCAGGGCTTCGCGCTCGCCATTCGTCCCACTGTTCCCACCCGGATGGTCAACGCCACCGACGACGAGATGACGACCGACGGCCGTATCGCGGTGATCGGACTCGGCCGGCCCTAGCCGATGAAGAACACGAAATACTGGATCGTCGTCTTGGCGGCTGGTTGACTACATCTGTCGTCAGTGCTAGATTGGCTGACGACATGTGTAGTCAAGGCAATGCCACCCATGGCTGAGACATCGATAGGCGAACAGGAACTGGCGCTTCTCCGGCACATTGCCGATCGTGGCAGTGCCACGGTCGCCGAAGCGGTCGAGCACTTCGGCACGCCGCGCGGCCTTGCGCGCTCGACGGTGCTGACGATGATGGAGCGCCTGAGGGGCAAGGGGCATCTCGGCCGCCGGCTCGTCGACGGCGTTTACCGCTATCGCACCCGCGCCTCGTCGGCCGAGCTTCTGAAGTCCGCTGTGCAGCGGTTCGTGGAGCGCAACCTCGACGGATCGGTCGCGCCGTTTCTTGCGTATCTCGCTGAAGGCGGCCGCTTGTCCAGTGCCGAGATCAAGGAACTCGAAGACCTGGTGGCACGGCTGAGCGCCGATCGTAGAAAGGACCGGTGACATCGATGATTGCGACTCTCGCTCGGGCATCGGTCGAAGGCGCCATCCTGGTGACGTTGGTGTGGCTTCTTGCGAGGCTGCTTCGCCTGTCTCCCGCCACGCGCACGGTTCTCTGGTGGTGCGCCGCCGCCAAGTTCGTTATCGCGCTGGTCTGGACGGCGCCGTTAGAGATTCCCGTTCTACCTGTTCAGTCGCCCGGTGTTGCAGTCGCCGCACACCGTGTGACTTCCCGGCCGATCCTGGAGAGCGACGCGCCTGCGACGTCGACTCGACGGCAAGTGGCCGGCGCCAGTGATCCCGGCCTGCGAGCGTCCGTCGCCAACGGACTCCGCGAGTGGTCGTCGTTTGCAGCGATCGGCTGGATGCTCGGTCTGGCGGCTGCCGCGTTCGTGGGTATGCGCCGATGGCGCGAGACGGCGAGGATGCTCAGCGAATCGGTGCCGGCGCCCGAAGTCGTCCAAGTACGAGCGGCGGAGCTCGCGACGCGCCTGGGTCTACGACGTGTTCCCGAGGTCCGCGTGTCGGCGTGTGCTGAGACGCCGCTCGTCATGGGGCTTCTGCGGCCGGTCGTGCTGTTGCCGGGGAGCCGGCTCGACACGCTCACCGACGATCAGCAGCGAATGGTGATCTGCCACGAGCTCGCGCATCTCAAGCGCGCGGACCTGTGGCTTGGCTGTATTCCCGCGCTTGCCGAGCGCATGTTCTTTTTCCATCCGCTGGCGCACGTCGCGTCGCGTGAGTACGCGCTCGCGCGCGAAGCGGCGTGCGACGCGTCCGTGATGCGCACACTCGACGCCGCGCCGCAGGAATACGGAAGGGTGCTGCTGGCCCTCGGTGTATCGCCCTCGCGTCCCGGCCTCACGGCGGCTGGTGCGGCGTGGTCGTTTCAGAATCTCAAGCGGAGAATTGCCATGCTTCAGGACATCTCGGTCCGATCCACTCGCTCGCGCCTCCTGACCGCCGCTATCGTCGGACTCGCCGTCGCCGCCCTCGTACCGTTGCGACTCGTGGCGCGTCCGGCGCGAGCGCAGGACGCGCCAGTTGCGGCACGGCCCACTGCCGCCGCCGACGAGCGGCGTGAGTTGGCGAAGACCCAAACATCGAAAGACGAACAGACTGTGAAGTCCGAGCGCCGCAAGGACGAAACGGGCGGCTTGCGCTTCGTGCTGATCTCGGAGGACGGGTCGCGCACGACCGCCGGCGCCTTCGAGTCAGAAGATATCGCTCGTGCCGAGCGGCAGCGCCGTGGTGGGGAAGCCCTCCTGTGGGTCCGCGACGGTGACAAGGAGTACGTGATTCGCGATTCCGAAGTGCTGCGCGAGGCGCGTTCACTCTGGAGTGACGTCTACCGGCCAGATTTCGACGCCGACTCAGTCCGCAAACTGACGCAGGCCGTCGAGTCTCTCAAGGTCGACGAGCTGGCGGAGCAGGGCGCTCTGATGGCACAACGCCTTGTGGATAGTGCGCTGCTCGCGGATCAGGCGCAGCTCATCGCCGAGCAGGGCCGGCAGGCCGCCGAGATCGGACTGGCGGTGGCCGAACAGGTTCTCCGTGGGCTGGCTGATGGTGGCTTCACGGCTGACGGAGCGCTCGAGCAGCAACTGAAATCGATCGACAAGCTGGATATCGAGCAACATCTTCATTCGGTCGACAAGTTGAGCGAGCACCTGAATGATGAAATCGAGCACACGGTGCGCGACCTCGAGCATCGCATGAAGGGCGATTTCGACAGCCAGATGAAAGAGCTGCACGAGCAGCTTGAGCACTCTCGAGCAGCCGATGAAGGATCTGGCCGAGCCGATGAAAGACTTCGGCCATCACATGGACCATTTTGGGCGGGCGGTCGGGGAGGCGGCGCGTGAGGCCACCGAGCGAATGCGCGCGCTCATCGAGCAGGCGATCAAGAACGGTCAAGCCATCCAGGTGCGCTAGCCATCGTACACAGCAAGGGCCGGACGCCCTCTCGGTCTGAGAAAACGCCCGGCCCTTCGACTATCTACCGCGGGAATTCGATCCTGTTAGGACCGCGGTTGCGAGAGCGTGACGAACGCGTCGCCACCCTTGCGCGCCACGAGCAGGAGCGCCGGCCGATCAGTGGACTGCGTCAGCGCCGACTTCAGTTCGCTGCCCGTCGTCACGGCCTTGCCGTTGACCTGCTTGATCACGTCGCCCTCCTGAAGGCCCGCAGCCGCCGCGGCACCATCCGGATCGACGTTGGTGATGACCACGCCCTCCTGGCGTCCGTTCAGCTGGAGCTCACGCGCGACTTCCGGCGTCAGTGGCTGGACGGTCATGCCGAAGCCCTGATTGTCTGGTTCACCGCTTCCGGCCGGCCGCTTCACGCCATCGGCCTTCTGTGCATCGAGGGTTGCGTGGAGCGTCTGATTACGCCCGTCGCGCAGCACTTCAATCGCGACGCTCGAGCCGGGCTTGGTTCCGGCAATCCTGTTGCGCAGCGCGTTGTTGTCCGCGAGCTTCTCGCCGTCGATCGAGAGGATGACGTCTCCCTGACGAATGCCGGCGCGGGCTGCCGCACTGTCCGGCTCGACGCCGCTGACGAGCGCGCCGCTGACGTCCGGCAGCTTCATGCTGGCGGCAATGTCTGCCGTCACGTTCTGGATCGTGACGCCCAGCTTGCTTCGGCTGACCTTTCCGTCAGTCCTCAGCTGGTCCATCACCGAACGCGCCATGTTGGACGGAATGGCGAAGCCGAGACCGATGTTGCCTCCCGTCGGCGTCAGGATTTGCGAGTTGATGCCGACGAGCTGCCCTTCGAGGTTCACGAGCGCGCCGCCCGAGTTCCCCTGGTTGATCGCGGCGTCGGTCTGGAGGAAGTCCTCGTAGCTACCATCGCCAACGCTCGTCGAGCGGCCCTTGGCGCTGATGATGCCCATCGTCACGGTCTGGCCGACGCTGAGCGGGTTGCCGATGGCAAGCACGACGTCGCCGACACTGACACGGTTCGAGTCGCCGAGCGACAGGGTGCGAAGGCCTTGCGCGTCAATCTTCAGAACGGCAAGATCCGTCGCCGGGTCGGTGCCAATGACTTTGGCGTCGAACGTCCGCTTGTCGGTGAGTTCGACGCGCACGCGGTCGGCACCTTCGACGACGTGGTTGTTCGTCAGGATGTAGCCGTCGGCGGTCGTGATGACACCCGATCCGAGCCCTGCCTGACGAGGTGTACGCTGCTGAGGGGCCTGGAACCGGCGACCGAAGAACTCACGGAACATCGGGTCGTCGGGCAGTTGGGTTGGAACGACCTGCGCGCGCTTCTCGACACGGACCGTGACGACGGCCGGGGCGACAGCGCTCACGACGCTCGCGTACGAAACTCCCGGCAACGGGTTTGGCGCCGCGTACGTAGCGGTGGGGGCGGTGGAGGCGGCCGCAATAGCGTGCGGGGCCTGCGTTTGTCCGACACTGTAGCCGGCAAGCGCGACGAGCGCGACTGCTGCGACGCCGGTGCCGGCGCGGGTCAGCAGACGACGCGGGGAAAGCTTCGACATGTTGGTCTGATCTCCTTCTTGCGATCTCGGTTTTCGGTACCTTCACAAGCTAAGACGACCTCGACCCTTGCCAGGCCGTTACCGGATCATTACAAGCGTGTAATGTTCGAAGGAGCTAGGAGCTAGGAGATAGGAGACAGGAGTGTTCGAGCCGGACTGTCGTTGATTGCTCCGGCTGTTCGAGTCGGCAGCGCCTGCGGCCCGAGCGAGGCCGAATGGCCGAGCGAGAGCGAGCGGGGGTGGGGCCCCGCGAGCACTGAGAAATGCTGACAGAGACCTAGGACCTAGCCGGCAGCCGAACCACGAACGTCGACCCCCGTCCAGGTTCAGACCTTACCTCGACCGTTCCGTGATGCGCAGTCACGATCGCGCGGACCAGGCTCAGGCCCAGCCCGAGGCCGCGCTCGGTGCGGCTTTGGTCGCCGCGATACAGCCGTTCCCAGATCCTCGGCAAGTCGTGCGGCGGGATGCCGATGCCGGTATCAGTGACCTCGAGACGAATGGTGTCACCCTCGCTGCGGGCCGTGACCGTGACATGGCCGCCTGCTGGTGTGTACTTGATCGCGTTGTCGATCAGATTGGCCAGCACCTGCCGCAGCCGGTCGCGATCGGCCGCCACTGTGAGTCCCTCTTCGACGGCCGTGTGAAGATCGACGTGCCTATCCTCGGCGACATCCTCGTAAACGCTCACCACCTCGCCGACGAGCGTTGCGAGCGACACTTCCGTCAGTGCCAGCCGCATGGTTCCGGTTTCCGCCTCTGAGATGTCCATGAGCGTATCGAGCATCGCGAGGATGCGCTCGGATTCCTCGAGGCAGGTGGACAACGCCTCGCGCTGCACCTCGGCGTCGCCGGTGGCGAGAGCGCGTTCGGCGACGCCACGCAAACGGGTCATCGGCGTTCGCAAATCGTGTGCGACATTGTCGAGCGCGCTGCCCATGCCGTCGATGAGCGTGCTGATGCGATCGAGCATCTGATTGAAGAGCGCGCTCAACTCGTCAATCGCGTCGTCGCCAGGGCCAACAGGGACACGCGTGTCGGTGGTTCCCGTTCGCGTAATCCGGCCGACCGCCGCTATGAGCCGATGAATGGGCTCGAGCATCCGCTGCGTCACGAGGATGCCGCCAGCGAGCCCGAGAACCACGATCGCGATCGACACGATCGAGACGATGGTGCGGAAGCGGGCGAGCAGTTCCTCGCGGTTCTCCGTGCTCTTGCCAACCTGCAGCAGCGTGCCGTCGAGCAGCTGCGCGGAGGCGACCTCGAGGCGGGCGGCGCGTGATCCGGAAGGCGCCTGCTCCCACCGTCCGGTGCCGCCGGCAAGGCTGCTGACGTCGAAGTCGCTCCACTCGGGCGGCATGCTGACGAACAACGTTTCCGAACCGGCACGGACGACCCGGACGAACAGCCGTTCGTGACGCCCGGATCGCTGCTCGAGATCGACCGCTCGAGCCAGCGCCCCGAGGCCGCCTTGGGCATATCGGGTCGAGTACTCGCGCAGCGTCGCCTCGACGATCTGCCGATCGCGCTCGGCGAGCGACGAGGCCAGCAGCGTGTAGGTCAGGAGCACGATGGCAAGCGAGCTCGCCACGAACACGGCCGCATACCAGATCGCCAGCCTGAGGCCGAATCGTCGCGATGGGGGGGCAGCGTCGGGCGTCACTGATGCGGCCGCTCGCGTGGTTCGAGCACGTAGCCGACGCCTCGCACGGTGTGCAGGACCTTCGGCTCGTCATCACGTTCGATTTTTTCTCGCAGACGCGATACGAGCACGTCGACCACGTTCGTCCCGGGATTGAAGTTGTAGCCCCAGACGTGCGAGAGGATCATCGTTTTTGTCAGCACCCGACCTGGGTTCCGCATCAGATACTCGAGCAGCGCGAACTCACGCGGGCGAAGATCGAGCACCCTGCCGCCACGCTCGGCACCTCTGGTCAAGAGATCGAGGCTGAGATCGCCGACGACGAGGCGCGTCGGCTCGGTCGTACCGGTGGCCCGGCGGATGAGCGCCTGCACGCGTGCGAGGAGCTCGGCAAAGGCGAACGGCTTGGTCAGATAGTCGTCGCCGCCCGCTTGCAGACCACGCACGCGGTCGTCCACGGTGCGCCGGGCGCTGAGGATCAGGACCGGCGTGCGTACGCCTCGCGCGCGCATCCGATCGATGAGCGTGAGCCCATCGATCTGCGGCAACATGACGTCGACAATAGCCGCGTCGTAACCCCCACGGATCGCGAGTTCGAGTCCTTGACTGCCTTCGGCCGCGACATCGACGGCAAACCCCGCCTCGACGAGTCCAGTTTTGACGAAGTCGGCGATCGTTGCATCGTCCTCGACGATGAGCAGTCGCATGACGCGGTTTACCGCTTCGCCGCCAGCCGCCAGAACTGCTTGTCGTTGAGGACCGTGATCTTGTGACCCTTCTCTCGAAGCCGCTTGATCTCCATCAGCTTGATCCCGGCGTCGCGGCCCGCCGCCTGCAGCACGTTGGGTGTTCCACGCACGATCACGGTCGTCTTTACCGATGGCCCGCTATGGACCACCGCGCCTGCGCGCTTGGCGGCACGCTCGGCGTCTTTCCGCGGCCGGCTGAGGATGCCGGTAAACGTGAGGTGCACGCCCTTCAGCGATCGGAGCACGCCGGGCAGCAGTGCTGCTGGCGGATTGCGCAGCGCATCGATCAACTCATCCGCGCTCTCGTAGCGCTTGCGCCGCTCTCCCAGGCAGCGATAGACGATCTCCTTCAGGTGGTCGCTGCATGGCATACGGCGAACGTCCGGCGTCCGGATCCGCATGCCCGCGTCACCCCTGATCAACATGCCCAGCAACTGGCCCACCTGATACACGTCGTCCCGCGCCTGCCACTTCGGCGCGGCCCCGGCCAGGATGTCGCTCGGCGCGGTCAACGCGTTCATCGTCCGCGCGGTGATGCCGCGCCGATCGCTCTGCTGCTGGACGATGCCAAAGTCACCGAGCTTGAGGCGGCGGCCATCGCAAACGAAGACGTTGAGCGGCGTGAGGTCGCGGTGGAGGAGTTGGCCGCGGTGGAGTTTGCCGAGCACCTCCAGGATGCCGGCGATCTCGCGCCGTGCGGTGCGCTCGGGCCAGCCACCGGCGTGCCGCCGCAAGTAGGCGCTCAGGTCGCCAAACCTCGCGTACTCGAGCGCCAGGCAATAGAGGATCGGCCGTCCGGCCGTCGCCAGCGGGAAGGCGTCGAACACACGAATTGCGCGCGGATGTCCGTCGAGGAGCTGGCCAAAGTACGCCTCTCGCAGCCAGCCGTCGATTCGCGTGCTGACCTTTATGCAGAGGATTTCGGGAACATCCCGAGACCGCCCGAGACGGCGGGCGAGATACACTTGGCCGAACCCGCCCTCGCCGAGGAGGCGCTCGACTTCGTACTTGAAGGCCGTTTCCGGGCTTTCGACGACGTGTCCTGCACGGAGCAACTGGCGTCTGGCGAGCGCCGGGGCGCGGCCGGCCGTCGCCGTTCGCGTCGGGCGGCGGCTGGCGTCGGGCGAAAAGACGCCAAGAGCGGGCGTGGACGTCGGTGGACGGTCCGGCATCGCGGGAGACAGCCAAGCAGCATAGCTGACTCACGGCGCGGACACCATGCGTTCGTGCTCGGTTATGCTGTCTGGCTCCGATTCGACCATCGCGACATGGCCACCGACAGGACGTACCCCAACCATATCCGGCTTTCCGTCGTGCTCATCGGTCCGCCCGGGGGGGGCAAGGGCACGCAGGCCGTGCGTCTGTCGGAGCGCTACGGGATTCCTCACATCTCTACCGGAGACATCCTCAGGGCCGCGGTTCGGGCGGGGTCGGCGCTCGGTCAACAGGTCGCGGCAACGCTTGCGAGCGGCGGTCTGGTGTCAGACGACCTGATGACGGATCTCGTACGTGACCGACTGGGGCGTTCCGATACGGCCCCAGGGTTCATCCTGGACGGATTTCCACGGACCGAGGTCCAGGCGCGGGCGCTCGACGACATGCTCGGCAACGGTTCGCCGCTGACCGTCCTCCTGGTCTTCGCGGCGGACGAGGCTATCGTCAAACGACTTAGCCGCCGACGGATATGCAAATCGTGCAGCCTGACCCAATCGGTGTCCGACGACATCGAGCCGCACGCCGATCCATGCCCTTACTGCGGTGGCACTCTCGTGCGGAGGGAGGATGACGACCCGGCTATCGTCCGGCGCCGTTTAACGACCTATGCGTCCTTTGCCGGTCCTATCACCGCGTTCTACAGCGCGAGACCGCGTTTCGCATCCGTGGACGGCCTGCGGCACCCCGACGAGGTGACGGCGGCGCTTTCGGCCCACATTGAGCATTTCCGGGATGAGTAACGCCGCGATTTCTGCTCTGGACAGCCGAGAGCGCGGTGCTATACTTCCCACCCGTCAGGTGGACGACAGCCAACCTGCTTAAGCCAGCGTCAAGCGCCGAACCGAGCCCCTCCGACTCGCTTCCTCTGCAGAACGTGATCGCCTGAGCATCGAGCCGACTCCATCACTGCGATTCACCGAAGAATCGCTATTCGTGACGTGCCTCCACGGTGAGGCGGAAGTGAGGAATCAGCTATGGCTCGGAAACTCTACGTCGGCAACCTCCCGTACGACACCGGCGAACAGGATCTCGAATCGCTGTTCGCCGCTGCGGGCACAGTCGAGAACGTCAACGTCATGCGCGACATGGCCACCGGCCGCGCGCGCGGCTTCGCGTTCGTCGAGATGGCTACGGAGGAAGAGGCGCAGAACGCAATCAGTCAGTTTCACAACTACTCGCTCGGCGGTCGGAACCTGACCGTCAACGAAGCTCGCCCCAAGCCCCAGTCTTCTGGCGGCTATGGCGGCGGCGGTGGCAAGGGCGGTCGACGCGAGCCACGTTGGTAGTTCGCGGAACAGGCTGAAGGCGATTGAGAGATGACGCTGCACCAGGCAGCGCGAGCATCAGGAGAGGACGAGATGGCAGCAACGAAGGGTACGATCAAGCGGCTCATCAGCGATAAAGGCTTCGGCTTCGTCGCTGCACAGGACGGCACTGAATACTTCTTCCACCAGTCAGCGTGCACAGGCGTGCGGTTCGACGAGTTGAGAGAAGGGCAGTCTGTCTCGTTCGAAAAAGGACAGGGACCGAAAGGGCCGCGCGCCGAGCGCGTGACGCCGGAGTAACCCGGCCGCCCCGGAACGTCGTGCTATCCTCCCGTGCCGCGCGGCAGCGCGCAGGAGGCCAGAACATGGTGGCAGACGTTCGGCACATGTCGTCGCGTCGCGTTCGGCGTCAGCTCGTGGCAAGCGCGATTGTCGTTGGTCTCGCCGGCGTCGTCTGGGACGACGGCGGGCTTCGAGCGCTGGTGAGCGCGAGCCAGCAGCCAGCACCGCCGGTTCCGCAACGTGTTGCCGGCGCTCCGGACGGCGAGGTCACCAAGGGCGAGTTCGATCAGAGCAAGGTGTATCCCGGGACCTGGCGCGAGTACTGGGTCTACGTGCCGAAGCAGCTCGATCGAGCCAAGCCCGCACCCGTCATGGTCTTTCAGGACGGCCTGCAGTACAACGCCCCCATCGTTTTCGACAATCTGATTCACGCTAAGGCGATCCCACCGATGGTGGGCGTGTTCGTCATGCACGGTCGTGTTCGAGCACCGTCGGCTGACGCGCTGGATCGCATGAATCGCAGCTACGAGTACGACTCGGTGAGCGGCGATTACGCACGCTTCCTCCTCGACGAACTGCTGCCCCACATCGCGAAGACCCACAGCATCAACCTTTCATCGGATCCGAACGATCGAGGCATCGCCGGCAACAGCAGCGGCGCGATCGCGGCGTTTGCCGCGGCCTGGCAGCGCCCCGACGCTTTTCGCCGAGTGTTCAGCGCTATCGGCACGTATGTCGGACTTCGGGGCGGCAACGAGTTCCCCGTTCTTATCCGCAAGACCGAGCCGAAGCCGATTCGCGTGTTCCTCCAGGACGGCCGCAACGATCTGAACAACTACACCGGCAGCTGGTTCGTCGCCAACCAGGACATGCAGTCGGCGCTCGAGTACGCGGGCTACGACGTGAAGCACGAATGGGGCGACGGCGAGCACAACTCGCGGCACGCCAGCGAAATCTTCCCGCAGGTGCTGACCTGGTTGTGGCGTGACTGGCCGGCGCCGATCAAAGCCAATCCTGACGGCAAGTCGCGTCAGGACGTCTTCCAGACACTGGTCCCCGGCGAGGACTGGCAGCTGGTCAGCGAGGGATTTCGCGCCACCGACGGACCCGCCGTCAACGCGGTTGGTGAGATGTTCTTCACCGATCCGCCGAACAACCGCATCCACAAGGTTGGCGTGGACGGCACGGTGTCCGTGTTTGCAGAGAATACGAACGGCGCCAACGGCATGATGTTCGGTCCGGATGGCCGCCTCTATACCGGCGCGACGCGAACGCGGCAGATTGTGGCGTACGACAGCTCAGGAAAGATGGAAGTGCTGGCCGAGAACATGCCGGTCAACGACCTGGCCATCAACGTCAAGGGCGATCTCTATTTCACCGACACGGCCAACAAGAAGGTGTGGCTGTTGCCGAAAGGCGGCACCCCGCGCGTGGTCGACGAGGGGATCGAGAGCCCCAACGGCGTGCTCTTCTCGCCGGATCAGACGCTCCTTTACGTTTCGGATTACGTCGGCCAGCTGTCGTGGGTGTTCCAGATCCAGCCGGACGGGTCGCTGAACTACAAGCAGAAGTACTTCTACGTCCACATGCCGGATGCGGCGACCCGGAGCTCGTCGGACGGGATGGCGGTGGACGCAGACGGCCGGGTCTATATCGCCACGGCGCTTGGCGTGCAGGTCTTCGACCAGATAGGAAAGTGCCACGCCATCATCCCCGCGCCGCAGCGGGCGGCGCTCTCGAACGTCGAGTTCGGGGGGGCCGAACATGGACGAGATGTACGTCACGAACGGCGACAAAATCTTCAAGCGCAAAACCAAAGTCAAGGGCGTGCTGTCGTGGAAGCCGCCAATCAGGCCTGCGCCGCCGCGCTTGTAAGGACGATAGATCCGGGGTGCCTCGGAGCCGGGTCGCCGGCAGCTCGTTTTGGGGGCTGCTTGCACGTGCCTGGTGAATTTGTTGCGCAGAGCGCGACAAATCAATTAGTTTGTATCGCAAACTATTGCCAGCCATCGGTCGCATATGATATATGGCGTTGTCGGAAGTGGTCTTACCACCTGCAGAACTTACTGATTCTTCAGACGTTCCTTCGGTCTTGGGCGCGACGGGAAGACACAGTAGCTAGAGGAGGAGGACAGATGATCAGGTACGCAAGTTCGGCGGTAGCCCGGGCAGTGTGCGTAATCGCGCTCGGTCTCGGGCTGGCGTCCTCGGCGGCGGCTCAGTCCGTCAGCGGCACCCTGCTTGGCACGGTCACCGATTCCACGGGCGCAGTGGTGGCCAACGCGAAAGTCACGATCATCAACGAAGGCACGGGCCTCACCCGCGTGGTGACCGCCGACGCCAACGGCGAATACACCGCGCCGGCGCTGCCGACCGGGCACTACACCATCACGTCCGAGATGACGGGCTTCAAGACCGTCGCGCTCTCCAACATCGAGGTCGGCGTCGATCAGCGCGTGCGAATCAATATCAAGCACGACGTTGGGGCCATGACCGAATCGGTCAGCGTCACCGCCGAAACGCCGCTGATCCAGACGTCGTCCTCCGAGCTGGGCACGACCGTCGGTCAACAGCAAATCGAGGCGCTCCCCCTCAACGGCCGCAACTTCGTCAACCTGACCCGCACGATTCCCGGCGTCCTGCGCGGCATCCCCGGCGCGAACATCGACGGCGCGGGCAGCCTCGCGTGGCGTGCTTCGGCCTCGTTTTCCGCCAACGGCCAGCGACCGCGCGACAACAACTACATGCTCGACGGCGTCGACAACAACGAAACCTGGCTGCAGACTGTCGTCGTCTTCCCGAGCGTCGACGCCCTCGACGAGTTCAAGATGCAGACGTCAACCTACTCGGCCGAGTATGGGCGGTCGCTCGGCGGCGTCGTCAACCTGCAGATCAAGTCAGGCACCAACAGCATTCGCGGCAGCGGCTTCGAGTTCCACCGCAACGACGCGTTCGACGCCAACAACTTTTTCAACAACCGCGCCGGCCGCGCCAAGCCGGACTTCAAGCAGAACCAGTTCGGCGGCACCATCGGCGGCGCCGTCTTCAAGGACAAGACGTTCTTCTTCACTGACTATCAGGGGCACCGTGAGACGCCAGGGCCAGACGTCCCTGTCGACCGTGCCGAGCGCGAAAATGCGCGCCGGTGATTTCTCGGAGCTGACCCGCACCATCTACGACCCGACGACGGGCGCACCGTTCTCCGGGAACGTCATCCCCGGTGAACGGATCGACACCGTTGCGCGCAACATCCTGACGCAGCTCTATCCCGAGCCGAACACCACCGGGACGCGGCAGGCGTCCAACGGGCAGACGATCAACAACTACCTCATCAACCCGGTCAAAGAACGGCAGGACAACCAGTTCGACGTCAAGGTCGACCACAACCTCTCGCAGCCAACCGCTTCTTCACTCGCTACAGCTTTCAGAAGACGCATCGCGACCAGCCGGCGTCGCTGCCGCACGGGGACGCGGGCGCGACCTTCGGCGCGGGCAATGCCGACATCAAGGCGCAAGGCCTGGCATTCAACGATACCCACACGATCACCAACAACTGGCTCAACGAGTTTCGCTTCGGCTGGTCATCGGTCAAGTTCCTCAATACGCTCGATCGACTACGGGACCAATCCCGCGACGCGGTCGGGCTCCCCGGGATCAACATGAACCAGGCCACGTCGGCGATGAGCCAGATAACGTTCCAGAACATCAGGAACCTCGGCGCCAACGGCAACCAGCCGCTCATCACCAACCAGAACGACTTCCAGATCTTCGACAACGTGACCTGGATCAAGGGCAAGCACACCATGAAGGGCGGTGGCAACATCACGCTCCGCTCCCGCGAGATCCTCAACGCCGACTCGATCACCGGCATCTTCAACTTCAACAACAACATGACGTCGAACTGCGCCGGTCAGCCCGCAGGCTGCACGGTCAACAGCGGCCACCGGTTTCGACGTCGCGAGCTTCATGCTCGGCCTCGTCAACACCAAGACCCGCAATCTCTTTGACGCCGACACCTACACCGAGAAGCGGCCGGAGTACTCCCTGTACGTGCAGGACGACTATCGCGTCACCAATCGTCTGACCATGAACCTCGGGCTGCGTTGGGACGTGTACGTGCCGTGGGTCGAGGTCGACGATCGCCAGTCGAACTTCGACGAGAGCGACGGGCAAGTTCGTCGTCGCTTCCGACAACGCCGTCGTCAACGGCGTCGAGGTCGGCCGCTACCTGCAGACCTACTCCAAGGCGCGACCTGGGCCCGCGGTTCGGGTTTGCCTACGACCTCTACGGCAACGGCAAGACGCTGGTGCGCGGCGGCTTCGGCGTGTTCTGGAACTTCACGCCCGGCGGCACGTCGTCGTCGAAGGCCCAGAACCCCCCGTTCCTCCAGGCCACCGCGCTCAACGCGAACCCGACGGCCTACGGCAGCAACCTGCTGCTCAAGGACGGCATGCCGCCGCCTCCCGGTGTCGATCCCAGCCGCCCGGCCGCCGGAAACACGCGGTCGATCTTCGACATCAACTTCCGCGACGCCTATGCCCGGCAGTGGAACATCAACGTGCAACGCTCGTTGTTCACGAACTACATGCTGGAAGTTGCGTACGTCGGCTCGCAGGGTCGGCAGATGATCCTCAAGGGCAACCCCAACCAGGCGCCGCCCGTCGTCGGCGTGAGCGACTCGAACGTGAATCGGCCGTATGCCAGGATTTCGCCGGCCCTGCGCACGATTGGTCAGGTGCAGAGCAGGGGCACGCTCGACTACAACGCGCTGCTCGTGAAGTTCCAGCGACGATTCGCCAACAACTTCTCGATGCTCAACTCGTACACGTATGGCAAGGCGATTGACCTCAACTCCGATAACGACGGCGACGTCACGCTGACCAACGTTTACGATCCGCAGTACAACCGTGGTCCGTCCGACTACGACATCACGCACACCTTCACGTCGAGCGTGATCTACGAGATCCCGTGGGCGACCGACAAGCTCTACGGCGGCTGGCAGCTGTCCGGGATCATGCTCGTCCGCGGCGGTCTGCCGCTGACGGTCACGGCAACACAGGGCGTGCAGTCCACCGGAACCGGCAATCGCCCGAACCGAATCTGCGATGGCAATATCTCACGACCGGACGATCGATCAGGTGGTTCGATACGTCCTGCTTCGTGCAGGCGACCGACATCACCGGAACCTATGGCGACTGCGGGTCGCGGCATCATTCGTGGCCCAGGTTCGTTCAACATCGACGCGTCGCTGATCAAGAACACGAGGTTCGGCCGCGTCGACGACCGAGATTCGCATCGAGGCGTTCAACTTGCTCAATCATCCGCAGTTCGCCAACCCGAACACGACGATGGGCAACGCCTCCTGCGGGATGTATCTCGGCGATGTTGTCGAGCCCGTCCTGTTCGGTCTGCGGAACGGTCGAACGGCAGGTCCAGCTCGGCATCAAGGTCCGTTTCTAGGCCACGGATCACACGGGTGGTCTAAGCCACGGATCACACGGATGGCAGGGATAGATCGCTAAGCGCCATTCGTCGGTTTGAGCGGGGCGGGTCCTTCGGGGTCCCGCCCCGTTTCGTTTTGCGGCTCAGCGCTTGTCCGCGCATACGGTTCAACCGAGGACAATCGGGCACTGTGCTCGAGGCCGCCCTTCTGCTAGGCTTCCCCCTGACCATTTCCGCGTGGCACCGGCAACCCCATAACCAGGTGGTACGCCATGACCGACATCGACCGTCGAACGTTTCTCACTGGATTGTCCGTAGCGTCAGGTCTGACGATCGTCCCGCGCCGCGTCCTTGGCGGACCGGGATTCGTTGCGCCGAGCGACATGCTGCTCCTCGCGCAGGTTGGCTGCGGCCTGCAGTCCCAGCGTCAAGTGAACACCGGCTTCGTCAAGCGGCCCGACGTGCAGTTTGTCGCCGTCGTCGATCCGAATCGCGACAGCCAGGATTACGTCGACTGGAGCGAGTTCGGCAATCGCAATCAGATTCGTCGCTTTCTCGAGGCGCCCGAGTGGGGAGCCGGGAATAAGGGCATCCGCGGCGGCCGTGAGGTCGCGCGCGAGATCATGGAGACCTACTATCGCAAGCAGCAGCGGCCCGGAGGCATTCGCGCCTACGAGGACTATCGCGAGATGCTCGAGAAGGAGACCGACATCCAGGGCGTCATCAACATCACGCCTGATCATCAGCACGGCAGCATCAACATCGCGGCGCTGCGCAAAGGCCGGGCGGCAATCTCGCACAAGCCGGTCGCCAGCGTTCTGCACGAGGTGCGATGCACGCTCGACGCGGCGCGCTCGAGCAAGGCCGTCTCGCACCTGCTGGCCTATAGCAACAATCCTGACCGCCACACGCTCGCGGCGTGGATCAATGCCGGCGTCATTGGCCCCGTGCGCGAGGTGCACAACTGGACCAACCGGCCATTCTGGCCGCAGGGCATGACCTCGTATCACGCGTCCGGCCCCGCGGTGCCGGACGGCTTCAACTGGACGTTGTGGCAGGGCCCCGAGCCGGACCGCCCGTACCATCCAAGCTATACGTTCGCCGTGTATCGCGGTTGGTACGCCTACGGCACTGGCTGCCTGGGAGACATGGGGCACTACAGCCTCTGGCAACCGTACCGCATCCTCGATCTCGGCATTCCGGAATGGGTCGAAGCGCGACCGAACAACGACGCGTGGGTCAACGAGAAGAACGTCAGCACCGGCGGTCGCGTGTCACAGGTCGCGTTCCCACGCGCCAGCACCATCAGGTGGCGGCATCCGGCGACCGCCACGCGGCCGGCAGTCGATACGTTCTGGTACGACGGCGGGATGAAACCGCAGACGCCAGAGGAGCTGTACAGCGACGGCGAGGATTTCAGCGACGAGGGTATGTTGATCGTAGGGGACAAAGGCAAGATCCTGTGCGACTTCCGCGCCAATGCCCCGCGCCTGCTGCCGCGCAGTCGTCATCAGGCGTTTCTCGGTTCGGTGACGGTTCCCGAGATCGACACGACGAGCGCGGAGGACGAGTGGGTCAACGCGATGAAAGAGGGCAGGAAATCGAAGGGGAGCTTCGAGCAGGTGGCGGCGCTCGCGGAAGCCGTCACGCTCGCGGGAATCGCGTTGCGTGTTCCCTACAAGCGGCTGCTGTGGAACGCCACGAAGATGGAGTTCACCAACGCGCCTGAGGCGAACGCGCTTGTGCGTCGCGGCGAGTACCGGCCTGGCTGGGAGACGCTGTTCGCGTGACGGCTGAGTTCGGGGACACTCAATCGGGACACTCAACCGTGACAGTCACTGGGGACAGTCACCTCGTATGAATGTTGCAAATTTCGCGTACCCACATCTCGAAAACTGCGAACATCGCCGTCGTACCGACCTTATCTGTATCGAAATCGAGCTCTGTAAGGCACGTGAGACAGAGCTGCGCGGCGTCGGGGACACTCAAGGGTGACTGTCCCGATTGAGTGTCCCCGCCAGTGACGCGCGATTTTCGCGTTGCCGTTCTGCCAGGTGACGGCATCGGGCGAGAGGTCATGGCGCCGTGCCTGGCGCTGCTCGAGACGGTGACGGCCGCGACAGACGTCCGGCTGCGGTTCGACTCCTATGAAGCCGGCGCAGAGAACTATCTCGAGACCGGCGTCGCGCTCCCAGACGATGTGCTGCGCGCCGCGGCTTCCGCGGACGCCATCCTCCTCGGCGCCATGGGGCACCCCGATATCCGTTATCCCAACGGCACCGAAATCGTGCCGCAGATCGACCTGCGCGATCACTTTCAGCTCTTTGCCGGGATTCGTCCCATTCGCGCGATTCCCGGCGTACGCCAGACGCTCGCCGATCCGCGTGCGCGTGACATCGACCTCGTCATCGTCCGGGAATCCACGGAGGGACTCTTTGCCGCGCGCAGCGAAAGCCTGCGCGAAGGCAATGCCGCCGTTCTCGACACCATGCGGATCACACGTGCGGGCTGCGAACGGTTGTTCGAGGCGTCGTTCGAACTGGCCCGGCGGCGCGGGCGCAACGGCCGCGCGTCGCGGGTGACGTGCGTCGACAAGGCGAACGTTCTGCCGTCGATGGCCTTCTTTCGCGAGATCTTTACCGCCTTCGCTTCGCGGTATCCAGACGTCGCCACCGACTACCTCTATGTCGACGCGGCGGCGCTTCGCCTGGTAAGGGCGCCGTGGGATCTCGATGTCCTCGTGACCGAGAACATGTTCGGCGACATTTTGTCCGACCTCGGCGCCGGCCTGATCGGCGGCATGGGGATGGCGCCGTCAGCAGACATCGGCGCAGCGCAGGCGGTGTTTCAACCCTGCCACGGGACCGCGCCCGACATCGCCGGCCGTGGCCTGGCGAATCCCACCGCGATGTTCCTCTCAGGCGCGATGATGCTCGACTGGCTAGGTGATCGGCGTCAGGTCCCTGAGTGCCACGAGGCAGCGACGAGGCTGACACGGGCGATCGACCGCGCGTTTGCTGACGGCACACTCGTTCCCGCCGAGCACGGCGGCAAGGCAGGCACCGCAGCGATTACCGAGCGCGTACGCCTCGAACTCAGCTCGTAAACCATCAATCCTTCCGCAGTGCGGTCAACGGATCGACGGACGCCGCGCGCCGGGCCGGAATCAGGCACGCGAGCAGCGCCGAGACGATGAGCACCAGCGCCACGGCGCCGAATGCGAGCGGATCGATGGCGCCGACGTCGAACCACATGCCCTGCATCGCCCGTCCGACGAAGTAGGCGCCGACGAGGCCCAGCGCGACGCCTGTACCTGCGGCGAGCATTCCCTCTTTCAGCACCTGGAGGACGACGCGCCGGCGTTCGGCGCCGAGCGCCATCCTCAACCCGATTTCTGGTGTGCGCTGCGCGACGAGGAACGACATGACGCCGTAGATGCCGAGCGCCGCCAGCAGCAGTGCGACGGCGCCGAAGCTGCCGAAGAGCACCGTGCGGAAGCGATCGGGCGCGATGCTCTGGTCGACAATCTGTTCCATCGTCCGCACGCCGACCATCGGCAGGTCGGGATCGATCGACCTGATTGCGTCGGCGATGCTGCGCTGAACGCTCGCCGGCTCGCCGGCGGTCCGCACCGCGACGCTGACGTCCGGCCATGGGCTCTGCGCCAACGGCACGTCGATCTCGGGGAAGCCGGTGTCGCGTGGACCGCCGTTGCGGATGTCGCGGTAGACGCCGACGATCTGCCATTCGATCGGAGGGCCGAGGCGCGTCACACCAGGGATCAGTTGCTCGACGGTGATGCGCTGTGTAAGCGGATCGACGTCAGCGAAGTAGCGCCTGGCGAAGGTTTCGTTGACGAGTGCAACTGGCTGCGTGCCGAGACGGTCGGTATCGCTGAACCCGCGACCGCGGAGCACCTGGATGCCGAAGGTCAGGAAGTATCCAGGCGACACCATGTTGAAGCCGGCGCCAGGCCGTCGCGACGGGTCTTCGACGGGTTTGCCGACGATTGAAAACGGCATGCCGAACGACGTCCCTCGCACCGGCATGCCGGTTGACGCTGACGCCGACCTGATCCCAGGGAGCGATTCGATTCTTTCGAGCAGCCGGGCGTGGAACGCGTTGATCTGCTCCGGCCCCTGGAGTTTGCCTTCCTGGACGGGCAGCTGGAACGTGAGCAGGTTGTCGGTTCGGAATCCGAGATCGACGTTGGTCAGTTTGATCAGGCTGTGGATCGCCAATCCGCCACCGGCGAGTAGCGACAGCGCCAGCGCGAACTCGCCGGCGACCAGCGCGCGGCGCAGGTGGTGACGGCTGGGCCCGCCCGACGACCGCCCGCCGTCTTTCAGGATGTCGTTGACGTTGGCGCGTGCGGCCTGCCAGGCCGGCATGCATCCGAAGAGGACGCCCGACAGCGTCGACACCAGAAGCGTGAACGCCAGCACGGTCGTGTTCAGTGTCAGGTCGGCCTCGTACGGCAGCGTGTCGTTCGGCATGATGGCGACGATCGCTCGCAGCAGGAGCGACGACAGGACGACGCCGAGCGCTCCACCCAGAAGCGCCAGCAGCAAGCTTTCGGAGATGAGCTGCGCGAACAGGCGGCCGCGGCTGGCGCCAATCGACGCGCGAACGGCGAGCTCGCGCTGCCGCGCCGTCCCCCGCGCCAGCAGTAGGTTGGCGACATTCACGCAAGCGATGAGCAGTACCGAAGCCGACGACGCCGAGCAGCAGCCACAGGGCTGTTTGTGTTTGCCGCGGCAGGAAGTTGTTCTTGAGCGGCTCGACGCTCGCCGTCCAGCCCGTATTCGACTTCGGATTAGCTTCCGCGATCGCCTTCGTGACCGCTGACATGTTCGCGTTCGCCTGCGCCAGGCTGACACCCTGCTTGAGCCGCCCCATGACCAGCAGCCAGTGGAAGTCGTGATTGATCTGATCAGGTGTGAAGGCGAGCGGAATCAGCAGCTGCGGTGGCTCGCGATATTCGGAAGGGAGCGCGCCGAGCACGCCGACGACCGTCCGAGGCTTGCCGTCAATGCGGACGACGGTGCCGATGATGTTCGGATCCTTGCCGAACCGTTCGTCCCAGAGCCGGTACCGCAGCACCACGA
Source organism: uncultured Acidobacteriota bacterium (assembly GCA_963797715.1). GTDB lineage: Bacteria > Acidobacteriota > Vicinamibacteria > Vicinamibacterales > 2-12-FULL-66-21 > DATBJJ01. Next base: position 202,649 of record CAWCQS010000022.1, on the reverse strand, counting down.
CCTGATCGCTCCCCGGACGACCCTCTTCAGCGGTGAAGTCTCGACCGAGCACGAACGGCACGCCCATCATCGAGTAGAAGCCCGGCGTCGCCCGTACGGCGTCGACCTGCTCGGGCCGATCCGCAGTTGCCAGGTTGACGGCGCCTCCGGTCCACGCGTTCAGATCCTCGAAGGCTGTCGCGCCCTGCTTCCAGTCGAGAAAGTCTGCAGCCGCGGTGACGTTCCGGTTGTCCTGGATCCGCGACCACACCATCACCAACCGGTCAGGGTCTGGATATGGCAATGGCGCCAGCAGCGTGCCGTAGACAACGCTGAAGATGGCGGTGTTGGCGCCAACGCCGAGCGCCAGCGCGAGCAGCGCCACCGCCGTGAAGCCGGGACTCCGCTTGAGCAGACGAAAGCCAAAGGGGATATCACGCGCGAGGGATGTGAGCACATTCGCCTCCTGGAGTGAGTCGGCAGCGCCGGTGCCCACCCAAGGATTGGACGATAACAACCGTGCAATCGTTTGCGAAAATGCCGATCGTGTGACGAGTGCTCAGCGGGCGCTGACGAACTTCACGCTGACAGGGGCGCCGACGTCGATGCGCGACCCGGTTGCGGTGAGTTTGCCGCTGTCGCGATCGATGCGGAAGACGACAACCGAGTCGGATCGCTGATTGCCGGCGATGAGATAGGCGCCAGTGGGGTCGATGCCAAACCCGCGGGGTGTCGATCCTCCCGTCGGAACAGTTTCGACGAAGGTGAGCCGGCCGGTCGACTGGTCGATGGTGAAGACGCTGATGCTGTCGTGGCCGCGATTGGATCCGTAAAGAAACCGTCCGGAGGGGTGCACCAGCACCTCGGCCGTGCTGTAGGTCGGCAGCGCCTTCACGTCCGGTGGCAGCGTCGACACGGTGTGCAGCATCGGTCAGGCCGCCGGTGCTCGCGTCGCGAGTGAATGCGGTCACCGAGTTCTGCAGCTCGTTGATGACGTAGGCGAAGCGTTCGGTCGGATGGATCGCGAAGTGGCGCGGCCCGGCGCCCGGCAGCCGTCGCCGCGAATGGCTGGGTCGTTGGCCGCGAGCGTTCCCTTCGCCGCGTCGAAGCGGTAGATCATCACCTTGTCGAGGCCGAGGTCGGCGACATAGGCGAAACGGTCGCCCGGCATCGACGTTGACCGAATGCGCGTGTGGTTCTTTCTGCCGATCGGGGTTGACGCTCGAGCCTGTGTGCTGGACGAAGGCGGTCGCGGGCTTGAGCCCGCCGTCGGCGGCGATCGGTAGCACGGCGACGCTCCCGCCGCCGTAGTTGGCGACGAGCACGTTTTTGCCGCCGTGATCGACGACGAGGTGCGCGGGGCCGCCACCCACCGACGGTTGTTTGTTGAGGAGCGTCAGCGCCCCTGTCTCGCGATTGATCGTGAAAACGCGCTGACCGACCCGCTCGGGCTTGCCCTCGTAGTTGCCAATCTCGTTGACCGCGTAGAGCCAGATCGCGCGTGGGGTGTACCGCCAGGAAGCTGGGGTTCGAGCTCTCAGCCGCGAGCACCGGCGCAGACAGTGTCCCTTGCGCCAGGTCCAGCCGCGACACGTAGACGCCCTTGCTCTTCGTGATTGGTGTATGTGCCGATGTAGACGAGGATCGCTGGTTCTCCGGCTGGAAGGCATCCGCCGTGCAGGCAGCCGCCAGACGCCAAGCCGCACGCAGCCAAGGCAACGCCGCCGAACTGCTCGACGCGACTGACTGCCGACTGACGACTGTCATAGACTTCAGTCAACTGCTCGATCCGTCCCGGTGCTGTCGCCGATCTTCTCCGCCTGCACACCCATCCGATCGAGCAGCGTCAGGAACAGGTTCGTCATCGGCGTGTCCTTCGGGTAGACGATGTGGCTGCCGAGTGCGGAAGCCGCCGCCGCGCCCGACCATCAGCACCGGCAGGTCCTCGTGCGTGTGGCGGTTGCCGTCGCTGAGCCCGCTGCCGTAGACGATCATCGAGTGGTCGAGCAGCGAGCCGTCGCCGTCGGGCGTGTCCTTCATCTTCTGGATGAATCCGGCGAAGAGCTGCATGTGCATCACGTTGATCTGCGCGACCTTCTCGATCCACTCCTTGTTGTTGCGGTGGTGGGTGAGCGGATGGTGCGGATCGGGCACGCTGATCTCGGGATACGTCCGCATGCTGCCTTCGCGGCCCATCATCATCGTGACGATGCGGGTCGAGTCGGTCTGGAACGCCAGCACCTGCAGATCGAACATCAGCTTGACGTAGTCGGCGTAGAGCACCGGGATGCCGGTCGGCTTGTCGATGCTCGGCGTCAGGCCGGTCATGTCCTTCTCGGCCCGCTCGATGCGCTGCTCGATCTCGCGAATCGACGAGAGATACTCGTCGAGCTTCCGCTTGTCCGCCGGGCCGAGGTTGGCCGAGAGCTCCGTCGTGCGCTCGCCGACGAGGTCGAGGATGCTGCGGCGATACAGCAGCCGGCGCGCGCGAACGTCCGGCGCCAGGCTCGTGTCGATGTCGCCGAAGAGGCGCTCGAACACCAGGCGCGGATTGGTCTCGGGCGGCATCGGGGTTGCCGGGCCGCGCCACGCGAGGCTGTTGGTGTAGGCGCAGGAGTAGCCCGAGTCGCAGTTGCCGACCGTGCGCGAGTCGTCGCAGCCGATTTCGAGCGAGCCGAAGCGCGTCTGCCGAGCCGATGGCTCTGCGCGGCGATCTGGTCGACCGAAATGCCGTTCTGGATGTCGGCGCCCGCCGTCTTGCGCGGATGGACGCCGGTCAGGTACGACGCCCCGGCGCGCGCGTGATCGCCCGGCCCGTCACCGAGCGCGTAGCCGTTCTGTGCGCTGAGCCAATCCGGAGAGCACCAGCGTGTCCTCGCGGAACTTCTCGAGCGGCTTGAGCACGCGCGTGTACTCGAACGCGCGCCCGTCGGCCGCCGGCGTCCAGTCGGCCATCGACGATGCCGTTCGGGACGTAGGTGAAGGCGAGCCGCAGCGGCGCCTGCGGCCTGCGCGGCGCGGCGAACGCCGGCGTCATCGCGTCGAGCACCGGCAGCGCGATACGGCGCCCATGCCCTTGAGAAACGTGCGGCGGTGCAGATGCTTGCGCGTGACGATCATGGCGCTGGCGCTCCTTACTGGCTGCTGCTCGAGTTCGCGGCTGTCGGTCTGGTCGCGGTCGGGACGTCGGTTGACGACCGCCGCGACTGGAACGGCAGGCTGTTGACGATTTCGAGGACGAGGCCCGAGAACTTGTAGTCGTGTTTTGGCAGCCGGCTGGCAATGAGCCTGACCGTGCGCCGGTCATAGCGCTCGAGGCCGCGGCCGAGGGCGTAGGTCAGCAGCTTCGACGTGATCGCGCGGGCAAACGCCTCGCGATCGGCCGAGAGAATCGTCGCGCAGCTCGTCGGGACCGGTGAATCGGCGCCCGTCGGGCAGCTGCCCCGACGCGTCGATCGGGAACTTGCCCTCCTTGTCGCGCCAGGCGCCGACCGCGTCGAAGTTCTCCAGGCCGAAGCCGAGCGGATCCATCCGCCGGTGGCAGGAGGCGCAGATCGTGTTCTTGCGGTGCTCCTCGAGCTGCTCGCGCATCGATGCCGAGGTGCCGATCTTCGACGTCGTCGAGGTTGGGGACGTCGGCGGGCGGCTCGGGCGGCGGCGCGTTGAGCAGGTTGTCGAGCACCCACTTGCCGCGCAACACCGGCGAGGTCCGCGTGGCATACGACGACACCGTCAGGACGCTGCCCTGCGTCAGGACGCCGCCGCGCGGCGTTCCGGTCAGGTCGACCTGGCGGAACTCCGGGCCGGTGACGTTCGGGATGCCGTAGTGCCGCGCCAGCCGCTCGTTGAGGAACGAATAGCGGCCGTTGATGAAGTCGAGGACGCTGCGATCTTCGCGGACGATCGCGTCGAAGAAGAGCTCGGTCTCGCGACGCATCGACAGGCGCAGGTAGTCTTCGAACTCCGGGAACTTGCTCGCGATCGCGCGTCAGCGACTCGAGCGCGCGGAACTGCAGCCACTGGCCGCCGAAGTTCTCGGCGAGCGCATGCGCCTTCGGATCGCGGAGCATGCGCCGCACCTGGTACGGCGAGCATCTGCGGGTCGCGCAGCGTGCCGGCTGTCAGCTGCGCGCCGCAGCTCCGCGTCGGGCATGCTCGCCCACAGGAAGTACGACAGCCGCGTCGCCAGCTCGTGCTGGCGTGATCCGATAGCGCCGGAGCGCTGCGAGGTGCGGCCGCGCGATCGCGCTCGATGCGGAAGAGGAAGTCGGGCGAGACCAGGAGCGCCTGGATGCCGACCGCCAGCCCTTCGTCGAACGAGCTGTTCTTCCTTCTGCGCGCGCTCGCGCGAGCGCGATGTACTTCTCGACCTCGCGCGTCGTGACCGGGCGCCGGAACGCGCGGCGCGCGATGTCGGTCATGATCCGCGGCGTGCACGTGCGCTGGTGCTGGCCGTCGAGATGGCCGCAGGTGTAGACCTTCTCCAGGCTCGCGCGCGACGGACCCTTCGTGTACGAGTAGGGTCCGCCGATTTCGACCGACGTTCACGCGCACGCCGTTCAGCGGGATCTTCGCGAGTTCAACGGTTGCGTCGTCGAACCGTTTCCGCAGTTGCTCCAGCCGCTCGGGCGGGGCGTTGGCGGGCGGCTTGAACTCGCGCGGCGGATCGGGCCGCGTCGACGGGTTCGGGCCGTCGTACCGCGCCGGAAGGCCTTCGTAGATTCGCGGGATGGCGACCGCGATCCAGTGATCGCCGGCCGTCAGGCGGATCTTCATCTGAACCGCCTGGCCGCCAAAATCCTGCCGATCGTCGGCGAATGACGCCGCGCCTTCCTGATCGTGCGCGCCGTCTGCACGTGCTTTTCGTCCACCCACAACGTGATCGCCACCGGCTGTGATCGACTTGGGCCGCAACCCGCCGAGCACGACTTCGCACGACGTATTCGCCGTCGACCGGGATGCGGTGCATGGCGTGGAACGCGTTCGGCATGCTCAAGCCGGTCACGTCGTACGACGGCGGCACGGTCAAGGTCTCGATGACCTTACGGCCTTCCGAGCGCAGCCGGCGAGCGTCGGCTCCATCGGCGGCGGACCGAACAGTGCCACTCGCGTGACGCGATCCGCGGCCGAGACGTACTTCTCCATCAGCACCGGCGAGAGCGACAACACGTCGGCGATGTTGTCGAACCCGTACCCGGCATCGTCCTGCGGGAAATCGTCCGCGGGCCGAATGTCGACGCCGAGCAATTCCTTGATGGTGTTGTTGTACTCGGTGCGGTTCAGTCGCCGCGCCGTGACGCGCCCCGGGATCAGGCGGCGTGGCGGCGTCGATGCGCTCCAGCTCGCGCGCGAGCCAGGTCGCGACGGCTTGACGCTGTTCTTCGGGCGGCTGTTCCTCTTCGAGCGGAGGCATCTCCCCCCGCCGCAGTTTCCCGACGACCTCGTCCCACTGATCGCGATGCTCGACGAGCGACGCGTGCGTGTCGAACGACTGCAGATTGAGATCGTTCTCGTGCTTCTTATTGCCGTGACAGGTGAAGCAGTTCTGCGAGAGAAAGGGTCTGAGGATCGTGTCGAAGCCGGCGGCCGCGCTGGCGGGCGCAGGCTGCGGGGCACGCGGCGCCGATTGGCGCGAGGCTGGCTGTTTCGGCGCAGGCTCCGGCGCCCTCTGGGCGGAGCCCACGACGACGACCGACACCACAAGGGGGAGAACGAGGAGCGACCGCACGCACCTCCCACGCACGGTGGCGCCCCATCGGCCGCCCCGCGGATCTAAATCGTTACGCTGTCATGAATTATGAGGACATGCCCCCCCGAGATCAACCCCCCGCACCGATGCTCTAGTAGACCAGCTGGATTGCCCCCGGGCACTGAGGAGCTGGAGTGGTATAGTCCCCGCGTCCGCCGCGGATGTGGGCTTCGAGGAGGGCATGCATGCGAGCGTTTTCGGTCCTGGTTCTGGCCGGTCTGACAAGCGTGACTGGCTGGGCGGCCACCGCTACTGGTGGGGCTGCCGGGGTGGAGCCGACCGTTGTACATGTACGTGACCGTTACCGATAGAAATGGCATGCCCGTTCCGGATCTTGCGCCCGCAGACTTTACCGTCAAGGAAGGCGGCAAGGAGCGCGAGATCGCGAAAGTGATGCCGGCGACTGCACGAATGCGACTGGCGGTCATGGTCGAGGAGCGGTTGCTTGGCGACGGCGGCGTGCGCAACGGTCTCTTCGAGTTCATGAAGCGGATGCAGCCGGCGGCGGAGACCGCGTTCATCGCCATCGGCTTGCGCAACAAGACGATCGTCGACTATACGACTGACCTGAGCGCACTGGTGGCCGCATTGAACGGCCTGAGTCTCAATCCGCCGCCGCAGTCGAACCTTACCGAGGGCATCCTCGACATCGGCAAGGCGCTCGAAAAGGACCGTCCCGAACGCCCCGTCGTCGTGGTTGTCGCGGTCTCGGGTGGCCAGGCTGGTGGTGCGTCCTCGAACGAAGTGCTCGATCAGCTCCGGCAGAGCGGTGCCACCCTGAGCGTCGTGACAATTGCGACGAGCCAGGCCGCGACCGGGGTGGGCGGACTTGCCGACGAGAGCAATCGCGAGCAGGTGCTCGGCGACGGTGCCAAGCAGTCGGGTGGTCGCCGCATCGAGGTCGCGGCGACGATTGCCGTGCCGAAGGGATTGCAACAGATCGCCGGCGACTTGAGTGCGCAGTACGCCATCCAGTACACGGTGCCCGATGGCGTCAAGCTCGATCGCCGTTTGAACGTGAGCCTCAAACGCGGCGGCGCATCGTTGCGGGCACCGTCGCTCATTCCCGACCGGTAAGCGCGGCTGCGCGAGTGCCGATCCTTTAACCAGACCAGGACTGTGCCGACAATGACCTTTCTCAAGACGCGCCTGAGCGTGATGATGTTCGTGGAGTACGTGATCTGGGGGGCGTGGTACGTCACCCTCAACACCTATCTCACGAGCACGCTGAAGTTCTCCGGCACCGAAGCGGGCGCCGTATTCGGCACAACGGCGATCGCTTCGCTGGTGGCGCCGTTCCTCGTCGGTCTCCTCGCCGATCGCTGGTTTGCAACCGAGCGGCTGATGGCGGCGCTCTATGTGCTGTGCGCCGTGCTTCCTGCTGCTGGCCACGCAGGTGACGACGTTCGTGCCGATGTTCATCGTCATGCTGGCCGTGTGCCTGTGCTACTTCCCGACGATCGCGCTCACCAACGCGATCACGATGCAACAGGTCTCCGACCCGGGCCGTGACTTTCCGCGCATCCGCATGCTTGGCACCATCGGCTGGATTGTGATCAACCTCGTCGTCGGCTTCATGCGGATCGAGGCGAGCCCGTTCCCGTTCATCCTCGGCGCCGGCGCCTGCGTCGTGATGGCCGCCTACAGCCTGATGGCGCTCCCGCACACACCGCCGCGAGCCACCGGCCAGAAGGTGACGCTGCGCAGCGTGCTCGGGCTCGACGCGCTGGCGATGCTGAAGGATTCCAGCTACCTGGTCTTCGTCATTGCTTCGGTCCTCGCCTGCATCCCGCTGACGTTCTACTACTCGTTTACCAACGCGTATCTGAACGACGTCGGTGTCGTCAACGCCGCCGGGAAAATGACGCTGGGACAGATATCGGAAATCGGCATGATGCTCGCGATGCCGTTCGTCTTTCGGATCGCCAACGTGCGCGCGATTCTGCTGGTGGGACTCCTGTCGTGGGCGGTCAGATACGTGTTGCTGGCCTACGGCAATCCTGGTCCATCGATCTGGATGTTCTACCTCGCGATCATCCTGCACGGCGTCTGCTTCGACTTCTTCTTCGTCACCGGCCAGCTGTACACCGACCAGCAGGCGCCGTCACACCTCCGAAGCACCGCTCAGGGCTTCATCACCACCATGACCTACGGCTTCGGTATGTTCATCGGCTCGTTTCTCTCCGGCTACGTGCTCGATTACTTCTCGACGACCAGCGCCGATGGCGCGGTGGTGCGCGATTGGACCAGCTTCTGGTTGACGTCGGCGAGCATGTCGTTCGCGATCATGCTGCTCGTGTTCTTCTTCTTCCGGACGAATGCGCGGATCCGATCGAAGGCGGCGTGATCCGGGGTCATTCACTGTCAAGAGCTCGAATCGCGGAGTGCGCAGAGCTACGCAGAGGACGATCCCACTTGCTACGACACGAGCTGGTGGCACCGCGCGAAGCGCGGTCGGATCGTGCAGAGGCCAGGCTAACCCACACTCGCATCGAGATCAGTGCGAGCTTGGGTCAGCCTGGCCCCTCACGATCCGGACGCCGGCCACAGCCGGCGTGCAACCAGCTCATTACAAACCGCAGCGACGAGATTCCGCCTCCGCGCGTCCTCTGCCGCTCAGCGAACTCAGCGTTCATGGGTGTGAGACAGTGAGCGGCCCGGGGACTATGCGCGCACGGCCTTTACTCTCCCGGGCCGTGCTTGATGATGAAGTAGACCTCTTCGCGAAGCGCCTCTTTCTTCCAGCCTGCTCGCCGCAGGATCGCCTTGCCGTGCTCGATCATGTCGGGATGGCCGCAAAGATAACCGGTCGTCGTATTCGTATCGAGATTCCACTCGTCGGTGTACCTGCGGATGACGTCGTCGACCCTCCCGGTTTCGCCGCGCCAGTCCGGATCGTCCCACGGCCGGCTGACGGTCGGGACGTAGGTGAGCCACGGGACCTCGGCGGCCAGCTGCTGCAGCTCTTCCAGGTAACCGAGTTCCCTGGACTGGCTGGCGCCTTGAACGACGAACAGCTTGTGACGGCCGTCGAACGTGCCTTCCTTCCACTGTTTCTGCAGCGCGCGAGCGTAACTGACGAAGGGCGCGACGCCGGTCACCGTGCAGAGAAGCAGGTGATTCGTTCGCCCGCTCGCCGTATCCAGCGTAAAGCGGCCCTTCGCGACCTTGCGCGCCGTGATCGTGTCACCCGGCCCGAGCTTGTAGAGGAGCGGCGTCAGAGCACCCTGCGGCACCAGCTCGAAGAAGAACTCGATTTCTGGTTCGTGCGGCGACGAGACGATCGAGTACGCGCGCTCGACGAGTCCCTGTCCGTTGTCGACGCCGAGCGTGGCGTACTGGCCCGGCGCGAAGTGGAACTCCTGCGCCGGAACGACGCGAATCATCCACAGATCGTCGGCAAAGTCGACGCGCTCGGTGATGCGGACGTCGAAGAACTTCTCAGGGGACGGAGTCGTCATCGGCAACCTCGTGCCGCGCCAGCCGACCGTGATGTGAGCGGCCCACTAGCGTGGCACAGCTTGCGACCGTTCACAACGCCAGCCCTGCTGCCTCGCACAACCGTGTTAACGTGTCGCGTTTCCCGAGGTGGCCTTTTTGGCACAGACCGCAACCGTCTACTCGTTCGAGATCGAGCTCGCCCACGTCGACCGCGGCGTCTACGCGTCGCTGGCGTTTCGCGTCGCCCAGCATCCGTCCGAAGCCGATGATGCGCTGCTCGCGCGCGTGCTGGCGTATTGCTTCGAGTACACGGACGGGCTCCAGTTTTCATCAAAGGGCCTGTCAGAGCCTGATGAACCGCCACTTGCCGTCCGTGATGCGACGGGAACGATCGAGACGTGGATCGAGATAGGCGTGCCCGACGCCGACCGCCTCCACAAGGCCAGCAAAGCGGCTCGACGCGTTGTCGTCTACACGCACAAGGATCCGGCCAGGCTGCTGCGGCTCCTCGACGGCGAGCGCATCCACAGACGCGAATCGTTGGAAATATACGCGATCGATCGCGATTTGCTCGCCGCCTGGGCCGCGCGCCTCAGCCGCCGCACCTCATGTCATCTCTCGATCTCCGACGGCCACGTCTACGTGGTCCTCGCCGACACGACGCTGACTGGTTCGGTCGTGCCTCTTTCCTCGTGACGATGCCATGAAATTTGACCAGCTTCCTCGCCACGGCTACATTGCGCGCATCATGAAGACCACGCTTCTTGTATTCGCCGGGATTGCGGCGCTGGCGGGTGCCGCCCAGCAGCCAGCCACGCCGTATGTGCCGAAGCAGAGCGACCGTCCCGAGGCGGTGGCCGGCGACGAGGCCGGTTTTCAACCTATCTTCGACGGGAAAACGCTTGACGGGTGGGAAGGAGATCCGACGTATTGGCGCGTCGAGAACGGCTCGCTGGTCGGCGAGATCACGCCGGCGACAGTCATCAAGAGCAATACGTTCATCATCTGGCGCGGCGGGTCGGCCGCGCGACTTCGAGCTGAAGCTCGACTACCGAATTACGCCCGAGGGTAACAGCGGGATCAACTATCGCAGCGCGGTTGTGCCCGACACTGTCACGCCCGCCAACAAGTTCGCCATGCGCGGCTACCAGTGCGATCTCGACGGCAGGAAGCGTTATCCCGGCAACAATTATGAAGAGAAGGGCCGCCTTTTCCTTGCCGTGCGAGGGCAGGTCACGCGGGTTGTCGGTGGCAGGCCTCCCGTCATCATGTCGACGATCGGCGATCCCGACGAGCTCGCAAAATTCGTGACCGACGACTGGAATGCCGTGCACCTGGTGGTGCGTGGCAACATGCTGATGCACACGATAAACGGCAGGCTGATGACCGTCGTTATGGACGATGACGTGCCGAATCGTCCAGCTGATGGGCTCATCGGCGTGCAGGTGCATGTCGGGCCGCCAATGAAGGTCGAGTACCGTCAAATCCGCCTGAAAAACTGGTAGAGGACCCCACGGTGGCACAATCCGAGCAGGACAGCGGCACGGCGATGCGGCGGCACTTGAGGGATGCCGGCATCGCGCTTGCCGTATGCGCTGGCTATTACTTCGGCAGCATCCTCGGCTTGCTCTTGCGCGTGCCCCCAGCGACGCCGTCGATCGTGTGGCCGCCCAATGCGATCCTGACGGCCGCCCTCCTGCTCGTCCCGCCGCGCCGGTGGTGGCTCGTGCTGCTGCCGGTCTTGCCGGTGCACGTGTTCGTCGAATTGCCAACGGGTTGGCCGATTTCGCTCGTGCTCACCCTGTTCCTGAGCAACTGCAGCGAGGCCATCATCACGGCTGGTGCGCTCTGGACGTGGAGCGACGCACCGCCGCGGTTCGATACGCCGCGGCGTCTGCTCGTGTTCTTCATCGCGGTGCTGGCTGGGACCGTCATCTCCGGCTGGTTCGACGCCGCTGCGGTGACATTGTCGATCGGGGATCCGTTCTGGACGGTCTGGCGCCATCGTCTGTTCAGCAACATCCTCGCCCAGCTGACGATCGTCACGGCCATCGTCGGCGTCGCCACAAGCCTGCCGCGCTGGCGGTCCGCCTCCTGGTCGCGCATCGTCGAAGCCGCCTTCGTGTGGACGGGCCTGATCGCGATCGGCATGACCGACATCGGCGGCCTGGCCTTGGAGCTGCAGCCACTGCGAGCGGTTTCGAGCCAGGCGCCGCTCGCGCTGCAGCTGCCGTTCCTGCTCTGGGCAGCGGTTCGCTTCGGTGTCGCCGGGGCGGGGATCACGCTCTTCACCGCGACGATTCTCTCGGTCTGGTCGGTCGTCCACGGGCAGGGCCCGTTCGCCGAGATGTCCCCGACGATGACGGTCGCCGCCCTCACGCTGTCGCTCATCGTCGTCGCCAGCACCGTTCTGGCGCTCGCCGCCCTCGTCGAAGAGCGCCGACATACGCAGAGCGCCCTTGCCGAGCGGCTCAATTTCGAGGAACTGCTGGCGCGCCTGTCGGGCGCATTCGTCGAGGTCTCCAGCGATCGCATGGACGCCGGCTTCGACGAGTGGCTCGGAAAGATAGGTCGGTTCCTGAGCGTCAAGTGCGTCCGCGTTTATGTGTTGACGGAGCGAAACGATCTCGTTGCCCGCTACGAGTGGCTGCACCCGCACTTCGATCCGCTGCCGCCGCCGAATGCGGCGAAGGATTTTCCGTGGGCGCTCAGCCGTCTGCAGCGATCGCAGCTGCTGGCCATCTCGTCGTTGACCGAGCTGCCGCCCGAGGCGGAGCAGGACCGCCGATCGATGGAGCGCTATGGTTACAAGGCCACGCTCGTCCTGCCGCTCGTCGCCGGTAATCGCCCGCTCGGCGCTCTTGCGTTTGCCGCAGCCGAAGAGCGGGCCTGGCCCGACGAGATCGCGATGCGGCTCAGACTCGTCGCCGAAGTGCTCGCCAATGCCCTGGCCAGGAAGCAGACGGACGACGCGCTTCGCGCCAGCGAAGCGATGAAGTCGTCGATTCTGAGCTCGCTGCGCAGCGGCGTTGCCGTCGTCGATCGCGAGGGTCGCATGCTCGCGCTCAATGACAACTGGATGGTGCTCGCTCGGGAGAGCGGTGACGCCGTCGTGCGCGTCGGCGACAACCTGCTCGAGGCCGCGAGCGACCGGACCGCGCCTTCGCACGCGAACGCAAACGAGCTCGGCGCCGGCGTGCAGTCCGTGCTCCGCGGCGATCGAGACAGCTTCGGCTACGAATACACGACGCAGCTGGATACCAAATCGGGCCGCGAGGCGCGCTGGTGGTCTGTCGTGGTCGTGCCCCTGGATCGACCGCAGGGCGGCGCGGTCGTGACGCGAGCCGACGTCACCGATCTCCGGAGAGCCGAGCTCGACGTCCAGCGTGTCCGCCAGGAGCTGGCGCACGTCGGCCGTGTTTCAACTGTTGGCGAGCTCACGGCATCGCTTGCGCACGAGCTCTATCAGCCACTGACCGCGATCATGACCAACGCGCAGGCGGCCCGGCGCATCCTGGCGACGGTGCCACCAGACGTCAGTCAGATTCAGGCCATCCTTTCCGACATCGTCAACGACGACCGCCGCGCGCGCGACGTCATCGAGCGGCTGCGCGATCTCCTGCGCAAGGGAGAGCTCGAGATGGTTCCGGTCGATCTGGCGTCGACGATTCGTGACGTTGCCTACCTGCTGCGCAGCGAAGCGGTGGTCAAACACGTCACGGTGACGCTCGACCTCGATGGGTTCCCAGTGGTCGTCCTCGCCGATCGCGTGCAGCTGCAGCAGGTCATGCTGAACCTGCTGCACAACGCGATGGAGGCGATGGCTGACGGACGGCACCATCCGACGACCGTCATGGTGCGCTGCCGGACCATTGGCGACGCCGCGGTCGTCACGGTCAGCGATACGGGTCCCGGACTGGTCGCCGGCAAGGAGGAAACCGTCTTCGAACCGTTCTACACCACCAAGAAGGACGGAATGGGGATGGGGTTGTCAATCGTCCGTTCGATCCTCGAATCACACGGCGGGTCGATCAAAGCATCGAACACTGACGTGGGCGGCGCACTCTTCGAATTCACGCTGCCGCTCGCCGGCGAGGCGCTGCTGTCCCCGCAGAGCGTCGAGTAGGCGGCTCGTCCGTCCGTTGGGTGTCCGGCACAGCGTCCTCTCTTGATGAACCGTGGCGCTGCAGCCACACCGCGATTCCGCAAAATCGGCCGAATATCAAATCTCTTCCGTGGCACGGGAGTTGATCCGCCTACCAGTGGAGACTGGCCATGGTATCCAAACGACTCATCTCAGGTGTGGTTCTCCTTGGTGTTCTCGCGACCGATCCGGCGTTCGCTGCGGATGGCCAGCGCCGGCGTGGTGGAGAGGACCGCGATCGATCGAACGAAGCGAGCGAGCCGCGCGAGCGGACGGGCCGAGCCGTCCCGCGTGCGCAGGCAGAGCAGTATAGACAGGCCCAGCCGCAGTACCGGTCGGAGTACCGGTCGGTTCAGCCGCAGTATCGTGGCGGACGGGTGTACGACACACGGCCCAACTACGTCTATCGTTCGTATCAGCGGCCTGTACTATCCGTACTATGCGAACAGAGGCTACGGTGCGCGCACGGTGATCGTGCCGCGTTATGTGACGCCACGGTTCGTCACCGTCGTGCCCTATACGCCCTATGTCTACCGGCCCAGCATCGGCATCGGCGCCTACTATGGAGCCGGGGGCGCGTATCCGTACGGCTATACTCCACGCGGCTACTTCGATCCGATCCCCGGACAAGCCTACGGCGGCCTGCGAATCACGGGCGCGTCACGCGTGGCTCAGGTATTCGCGGACGGTTACTATGTCGGCATCGTCAACGACTTCGACGGCGTGTTCCAGCACCTGAACCTCGAGGCCGGTCCACACCGCATCGAGATCGTCGATCCGGGCTTTCCTGCGATTACGTTCGACGTGATGATTCAGCCGGGACGAACGGTCACTTACCGCCTCGAATAGCATTCTCAGGTTCAAGGGGTTCCAAGGGTTCCTCTAGAACCTCTGGAACCCTATCCCCGATACCCCAGTAGCCAGCGAGGCAGAACCAGCGTGAGCGCTGGGAACGCCGCGACAAGTGCCAGACCGATGAGCAGCGCGACGAGATACGGCACGTAAGTCCTGCTGACGTCGTCGATGTCGACGCGCGCGATGCCGGCGGCGATCGTCAGGCCCACGCCGACCGGCGGCAGGAAGAACGCGATGCCCATCGCGGCGATGATGACGATCCCATAGTGCACGGGATCGATCCCCAGAACCCGGGCAATCGGGAAGAGAATGGGTCCGAAGATGAGCAGGGCCGGCAGCCCCTCGAGCAGCGCTCCAATCACCACGAACAGCACAACGGTCAGCGCGAGAAAGCCGACGCGGCCGGCGCCGACGCCGCCAATCCACTCGCCGAGTGTCTGGGGTACCCATTCGCGGACAAGAATCCAGGCGAACGCCGACGCGGCCGCCAGGACCCAGAGTGTCGTCGCAGTCACGATTCCACTTTGCGCGACCTGCCCGACGATGTCGCTGCGACGCACGCCGCCCATCGCCAGGCCGGCGACGAGCGCGTAAACGACGGCAATCAACGCTGCTTCGGTCACGGTGGTCGCGCCAGAAAAGATGCCGCCGAAGAGGAGGACCGGCAGCCCTGTCGGAACGATGGCGCGCACGATCGCGCGGCCAAGATCGGATCTCGAGGCGCCGCTCGTCACCGGCCAGTTCTGCCGGCGCGCGCGTAACGCGATCAGCACCAGCAGTGCCGCCGCGAGGATGAACGCCGGCACGAACCCCGCCAGAAAGAGCGTGACGATCGAGAGGTTGACCAGCGACCCGAGCACGACCATGGTCAGGCAGGGCGGCACGAGGATGCCCATCGCCGACGCCGCGGCCACGACGCTCACCGCCTCGGGCCCAGAGTAGCCGGCCTTGCGCATCGACGGGACCAGGAGCGAACTGATCGCCGAGACGTCAGCCGCCGTCGATCCCGAGATGCCGGAGAAGAGGATCTCAGCGACGACGACGACCATCGCGAGGCCGCCGCGGACCTTGCCGACGATGGCCATGGCGAGATCGACGATGCGCTCGGAGATACCGCCGGACTCCATCAACGCGCCGGCAAGGATGAAGAGGGGAATCGCCAGGAGCACGAACGAGTCGACGCCGCCGAGGATCTTGATCGGCAAGATGATGAGGCCGACGCCACCGATGCCGAGCAGGTAGGTGAGTGACGTCAGCGCCAGCGTAAAGGCGAGCGGGAGCCCCAGCGCGCCAGTGACGAGAAAGCCGATCACCAACACGACCAGAGGCGGCGCTCCTGCCAGAAGCGGAATCAGCACCGATGCGATGACAACGCCAGCGGTGCCGAGCGACCAGGCGAGCGACGAGCGCTCACGCCATGGCGCGAGGCCATCGCGGTAGAGCTGCTCGACGACAATCGCCGACATCAGGACGAGAGCCACCGGCAGGATTCCCGAGATCCAGGCCCCAGAAACGCCGCTGGCCGGTAGACTCTCGCCGGCGCTTGCGACCGTGAGGTGATAACCCGGAACGATGAGGAAAGCGAAAAATGCCAGGAGCACCAACCGCAACCCGCGGTCGACGGCCAGGCGGTGGGGCTCGGAGAGCAGGCGGACGAGCGCAGTGACGCGTGGGTGCTGCCCGTGGCGAAGCGCCGCGATGCCGCCCACGCACATCAGCCAGGCCAGCAGCAAGCGCGCGATTTCCTCGGTCCAGGGAATGGGCTGATGCAGGAGGTGCCGGCCGATCACCTGCAGGCCGACGACTGCGGCCTGCGCCACGACGAGGATCGCGATGCTCCATCGGAGCACGAGGTCCGACGGCGTCGTTGTTACCGTCGCTTCGGACGTCACCGTGGCTTCCGCCGTCGCCGTCACCCGCGGATGGCCTCGAGCCATCGCCTGATGCCCAGTGCTTTGGCCTCGCGCTCCCAGAGTTGCTCGGCCGCCGGCAGCAGCGCGCGGCCGTCCACATCTCGAATCTTCATGCCGTTCTTCGACAACTGCGCCGTCGCGGCGCTGTCCTCTTGCGGACCCATGGCGCGCTGCTGCCTCGCGGCCTCTCGAGCGGCCGTCTCGAGCGCTGCGCGAAGATCGGCAGGCAAACGCGCCAGCGTCGCCGTTGACGCCCAGAGTCCAAGCACGCCGGCGATGTGACGGGTGCGCGCCATGTAACCAGCAATCTCGTAAAACCGCTGCTGCAGCGTCGTGCTCGCGTCGTGCTCGTAGCCGTCGATGACGCCGGTTTGCAGCGAGGTGTAGACCTCGCCGAACGCCATCGGCGTTGGGCTCGCGCCCATCAGCTCGACGGCCTTGACGTAAATCGGCGATTGAATCGTCCGGATCTTGAGGCCGGCAAGTTGGCTCGTCTCGGTGATGTCGCGCGAGCGGGTGATGACCTGCCGGAATCCGAAAGAGTCGCCCCACGCGAACGGCCGCATCCGCACGGTCCGCTCGAGATAGTCGGCGGCCTCGCGTCCGACGGTACCGTCGACGATCGAGTGCACGTGAGCCCAGTCTCGCCACATGAACGGAAAGTCGAAGACCTGCAGCTTGGGCGCGACGCTGCCCCAGATCGCGGTGCCGGAGACCATGAAGTCGACCAGGCCTTCCTGGACCTGCTGCACCACTTCGCGCTCCTGGCCGAGCGTGCCGCTGGGGAAGACGCGGATGGTCACCGCGCCCTGTGTCGCCGACTCCGCCAGCTTTCGAAACGTGTCGCCGAAGACGTGCAGCGCGGTTGTACCCGAGGCCATCGAGTGCGACAAACGCAGGATGAGTCGCTCGCCGTCCTGTACGCGAGCGGCAACCGGCGGCGAGTGCGGCGGAACCAAGTCCGGAAAGGAACGTTCGTCTGCCGATTGCTCGCCGCACCGGGAGATTCTATCGGAGTCGAGCTTCGCATACACTCAGACGCCATGCATGCTTCTCTTGATTTGACCGGCCGCGTCGCCCTCGTCACCGGGGCGTCATCTGGCATCGGAGCTGCGACGGCGATCACCTTCGCGGAGCTCGGCGCTCACGTTGCCCTCAGCTACCATCGCAATCAACAGGGAGCCGAGGAGACACGCGATCGGATCGTTGCGGCAGGCGGGAAGGCCGTTGCATTTGGCGCCGACGTGCGTCGCGCCGATGGCGTGACTTCGATCGTCGCGCGCACGGTCGCCGAGCTCGGCCCGATCGACATCCTCGTCAACAACGCCGGTTCTCTTGTCGCGCGCTACGGCATCCTCGAACACACCCCCGAGCGAATCGAGGAGATCCTCGCGCTCAACTTCACGAGCGCGGTGCTGGCATCGCAGGCGGTTGCCACCTCGATGATCGCCAGGCGGCGCGGCGCCATCGTCAACGTTGTCTCGATCGCCGGCCACAACGGCGGTGGTCCTGGCGCCGGCATCTACGCATCGTCAAAAGCCGCGCTCAACGCCTTCACCAAGTCGCTCGCCAAGGAGCTCGCCCCGCACGGCGTTCGGGTCAACGCCGTGTCGCCGGGCGTCATCGACACACCATTCCACGAGGTGTTCTCGACGCCGGAGATGATCCAGAACTTCGTCAAGATGATCCCGCTCGGCCGCGTCGGCACGCCAGCCGAGTGCGCAACCGTGATTGCCTTTCTCGTGTCGGATGCGGCGAGCTACGTGGTGGGAGAGACGATAGAGGTGAATGGGGGGCAGTTGATGCGATAGCTATCAGCTATCAGCTATCCCAGCTATCAGAGCTTATTGCGCGATAGGTCACATAAAGAACAGCTGATAGCTGACAGCTGATAGCCGGACAGCTTTATGCCATCAGCTTCGCTACCGCCTTCCCATGCACGTCCGTCAACCTGAAGTCACGCCCTTGGAATCTGTACGTCAGCTTCTCGTGATCGATGCCCAGTAGCTGCAACATCGTGGCGTGGAGGTCGTAGACGTCCACGGGATCCTCGACGACGTTGTAGCCGAGGTCGTCGGTCTGCCCGATGGTGATGCCGGGTCGAGTGCCGCCGCCGGCCAGCCACATGGTGAACGCGCGCGGGTGGTGGTCGCGGCCGAGGAACTTCGAGCCGTTGCGCGCTTCGTTCATTGGTGTCCGTCCGAACTCGCCGCCCCAGACGACGAGCGTGTCGTCGAGCAGGCCACGCTGCTTCAGATCGGTCAGCAACGCATATACCGGTTGGTCGGTCTGGCGGCAAAGGTGCGGCAGCTTTTCGACGATGTCCTCGCCGAACGACGCCCCGTGCGTGTCCCACCCGCGGTGATAGAGCTGAACGAAGCGCACACCGCGCTCGATCAGGCGGCGCGCGAGCAGGCAATTGTTGGCAAACGAGGCCCGTCCAGGCTCCGTGCCGTACATCTCGTGAATCGACGCCGGCTCCTTTGACAGATCCGTGAGCTCGGGCACGCTCGTCTGCATGCGGTAGGCGAGCTCGTAGGCGGCAATGCGGGTCTCGATCTCCGGATCGCGGACCGAGAGCTGGTTCAACCGATTCAGATCGTTGACGGCGGTGACCGATCGATCCCGAACCCCGGAGTCGACGCCGTCCGGATTCGATACGAACAACACTGGCTCGCCGCTCGATCGAAACTCGACCCCCTGGTGGACGGTCGGGAGAAAGCCGCTTCCCCAGCACGACTTCCCGCCGTCGGGATTGTTTTCTCCCGACAGCAACACGACGAATCCCGGCAGGTCGCTGTTCTCCGAGCCGAGTCCATAGCTCAACCACGAGCCGAGGCTGGGACGACCGATCACCTGGTGACCGGTGTTCATGAAGATCTGCGCCGGCGCATGGTTGAACTGCGTCGTCCGCATCGAGCGGATGATCGTGATGTCGTCGGCCACCTTCGCGAGATTCGGCAGGAGCTCGGAGATCTGTGCCCCCGATTGCCCATGCGGGCGAAATTGAAATGGCGACGCCAGCAGTTTCGGCTTGCCCTTGATGAACGCGAACCGCTCGCCCTTGACGAGCTCGTCCGGAATTTCCTGCCCGTCGTGCTTCGTCAGCGCCGGCTTCGGATCGAAGAGATCGATCTGCGACGGTGCGCCAGCCATGAAGAGGTAGATGACCCGCTTGGCCTTTGGCGGGAATCGCTTCGCCGCCGACGGGCTGCCCACATCAGCTTGCGCCTGACCACCTGCCAGCACGACGGTGTCCATGAGCGAGGCCAAGGCGAGGCCGCCGATGCCGAACGACGCCTGCTCGAAGAAATGCCTGCGCGTGACGCCGCGGAGCGACGGTCTCGCGAATACGTCGTCTGTGGCTGGGCGGTTGGGCATGAGTGATTTTGTTGGTCCGGGTAAAGCCGGACGCTACATTCGGCCTGGCCAAAGCCGGAGACGTTGGTCAACCGGCTTCAGCCCGACCCGGTCCACCAAAGGCGGACCTACTGTTTGGTCACCGTCTCGTCGAGGTTCAGCAACACGTTCGCGACGATTGTCCACGCGGCCAAAGCCGCGTCGCGCGCGCCGGCGACGCGCTCGGCGTCAACCGGCGATTGCTGATAGTGACCCCTCTCGCTCTCATAGAGCGCGACGAGCCGTGCCAATTCCTCATCCGTGGCACTGCGAGCCAGCACGAGCCTGACGCCGTGCGCCGCTCGAGCCCGCGCCGTTGCGGCCTCTGCTGTCTCTTTTAGCATCCGCGAGGCCAGCGCGCGAGCCATTTCGAACGACGCCGGATCGTTCATGAGCGTGAGCGCCTGGAGCGGAGTGTTCGTCCGCACACGGCGGACCTGACAGAACTCGCGACTGGTGGCGTCGAACGTCATGAAGCTCGGGTACGGTGACGTGCGGCGCCAGAACGTGTAGAGGCTTCTGCGGTAACGGTCCTCGCCTTCGCTCGTGGTCCACTTGTCGGAGCTGTACGGCATGTTCCAGATGCCGGGCGGCTGCAGCGGAAACACGCTCGGCCCGTGCATCTTCGGGCTGAGCAGGCCGCTCGCCGCAAGCGAGACGTCGCGGACCATCTCGGCCTCCATCCGCACGCGCGGACCGCGAGCCAGCAGTCGATTGTACGGATCCCGTTCGACGAGCGCGGCTGTTACCGTCGACGATTGCCGATACGTGGACGACAGCACGATCGTCTTCAGCACCGCCTTCTGGCTCCACTTACCAGCGATGAACTGGGTCGCGAGCCAGTCGAGCAGCTCAGGATGTGACGGCGAAGCGCCCTGCATGCCGAAGTCCTCGCTCGTTTCGACGATGCCGCGGCCGAAGAGCTGTTCCCAGAACCGGTTGACCGCGACGCGGGCGACGAGCGGATTGCTCTCGTCGACCAGCCAGCGCGCCAGGCCGAGCCGATTGGCGGGCAGGTCGTCGCGCATCGGGTGGAGCGAGGATGGCGTGCGAGCGTACACCCGCGCGCCCCGGGAGGTGAAGCTGCCGCGCTCGCGGATCTGGTACGACGGCCGCTCGAACGATGGCCGCTCCTTCATCACCAGTGTCGAAGGGATTTGCAGATCGGTGAGCGCCTTGCGCGCTCGGTCGAGCGCGTCGCGCGTTGGTTTCAGCGCCGGCGCCGTCGAGCGGAAGAACGCCGAGAGATCCTCGGCTTCCGTTTCTTTTCGCTCCGCGGGTGGAGTCGCCAGCACCGGACGAAGTCGCGCCGCCACCTCGCTCGCAACCAGAGGATCCGCGGCAGTCGTCGCCGCCAGACGCAATCTGCCGATGCCCTGGCCGATGGTGCCGTCAAGGTGATCGACGGTGAGCGTGATCCGAGTGCCGCCCGCAAATCCAAACGGTGCACGGGCTGCCAGGACGGCGTGACGCGGAGCGCGCACGTTGTCGCGCATGGCGTTGATCGCCCACGCCCCACCCTTACGGCTCTGCGCTGCGCTCGGGGAGAGCAGTTCCGACGGCTCGAATGCGTACGCCGAGTCGTCCACTTTGATCGTCTTGATTGGCACAACTTGTCGGCCGGCAGGCTCACCGGTCGAGGTGCCACCAGCAAGCGGCTCGATCTCGACACGAATGCCCGTGACTCGGAAGTGGCCGTAGCCATCGCGCCCCGGCCCGTTTCTGGGCAGTGATGGATCGGGGAGCGCTTCGAGGCGGAGGGCGGTGATGCCCACCTGCTGTGTCTCGACCGTCACCGTGTACGACGTCAGTGTCGGATTGGGCCCCGAGGCGAGCACGGAGCCGTCGGGCAGTGGCGATAGCGTGACGCCGTTGGTCGCCTCGGCGCGCACCAGCGGCAGCGGCGTCCACGTGCGCTTCGGCGGCGCGGAGCATCTCTTCCCACTGCGCCTGCGCGTCGCGCACTTCCGTCGTCATGGTCTTCAGCGTCCGCTCGAGGTTGTCGATCTCGGTCTGTGCGTTCTTGCGTGCGACCTCTTGTTCGGGCGTGGCCAAATCGAGTCGCGCCTCGGAATAGCGCGTACCGTCGCCAAACGTCCGGCTCTCGTACTCGGTGTTGGCGAAGAAGGCGAGCAGCCGGAAATAATCCTTCTGGCTGAACGGATCGTACTTGTGGTTGTGGCACTGCGCGCAGGCGAGAGTCGTGCCCAACCAGACGGTGGCCGTGGTGTTGACGCGATCGACCAGCACCTCGTACATCGATTCCTCAGGATCGACGCCGCCTTCCTCGTTGGTCATCGCGTTGCGATGAAAACCGGTCGCGATCTTCTGCTCGACGGTGGCCCTGGCAGCATGTCGCCCGCGATCTGCTCGATCGTGAACTCGTCGAAGGGCATATCGCGATTGAGGGCATCGATCACCCAGTCGCGATACTTCCAGATGCTTCGCCGGTTGTCCTTCTCGTATCCATTGGTGTCGGCGTAGCGGGCCAGATCCAGCCACGGCCGCGCCCAGCGCTCGCCATAGTGCGGTGAAGCCAGCAGGCGATCGACGACGCGTTCGTACGCGTCAGGACGGTTGTCGGCGAGAAACGCGTCGAGATCGGCGAGCGACGGCGGAAGTCCCGTCAGATCGAGCGTCACGCGGCGCAGCAGTGTCGCTTTCGATGCTTCTGGCGATGGCGAAAGATGCTCTTTCTCGAGACGTGCGAGCACGAACCGATCGATCGGATTGCTCGGCCAGTTGGTACGCGCGACGGCTGGCAGCTCGGGTCGCCGCGGCTTGCTATACGACCAATGCTCGGGGTCGGCGGCTGCCTTGGCGCCGTTCTCTGCGGCTGTGTTACTGCCGCCGGTGGTCGCGTCGCCAGCAGATGTCAGCGCCGGCGCGCCGGGCATCGATGCGCCCTGATCGATCCACGTCCGCAGCTTGGCGATGACACCATCTGGCAGCGGATCGTTGTCGAGCGGCATGCGATCTTCGCCGTCGAGGCCGAGGACGCGCCGAACCATCAGGCTGTCTTCACTGTTGCCGGGTGTGACTGGTGTGCCCGACAAGCCGCCTTTGCGAATCAGGTCGGGCGTGTGCAGCCGCAACCGTCCACGCGCCTTTGAAGGCCCATGGCACTCGGCGCAGTACTCCTTGAAGATCGGGGCGATGTCGCGCGTGAAATCGAGCGGCGGCCGCGGCGCCGCCGGCGCAGGCGGCTGCTGAGCGCGCAGCAGCGCGACGCACGCGACAAGGATGGCGCCGGCGATCGCGACCCGGCCGTTGAACCGAATCATGGGTCCCTGGCGCGAATCTTACACCTTCTCTTCGGACGTTCCGATTACGCAATTGAAAGACGAGAAGCTCGGCTCGAGTGACTTTGCTGGCTTTTTACGCGGAACGTCGCTTGCTCAGCGGTTCTCGATGCGCACGCTCCTCGCCGTCGTGTGCCTGCTGCTGGCCGGAGCCGTTCGGGCAGAGGCCCAGCTGCGGACAGTCACCTTCGTCTCCGGCCTGAGCTCGCCAATCGCGTTCGAGCAGGACCCGTCCGACGCGACGGTCCAGTACATCGCCGAGCAGCGCGGCGTCATTCGTCTCGTTCGAAACGGCGTCCTGCAGTCGACGCCATTTCTCGACATCTCCAGCCTCGTGATGTGCTGCAGCGAGCGCGGACTCCTGGGGTTGGCGTTCTCGCCAGACTACGGCACGACCGGCCGCTTCTACGTCAACTACACGCGCGCCGGCGACGGCCGCATGGTCGTCGCGCGATACAACCGTTCGGCCAATCCGCTCGTTGCCGACACCCAGGGCGTTCCGCTCATCTGGTCAACGGGGGAGAACTCCATTCGGCATCCGTTCACCAATCACAACGCCGGCTGCCTGGCGTTTGGTCCGGACGGGTTTCTCTATATCGCGCAAGGCGATGGCGGGAGCGGGGGCGATCCGGAGAACAACGCGCAGAACCCCAGCGAGCTGCTCGGCAAGATCCTGCGCGTTGACGTCAGCGTGCCCGACGGGCACCCGCAGGGCTTTGCCGTGCCGGCTGGCAATGCCGGCCTGCCGCGGCCCGAGATCTGGAGCCTTGGCTGGCGAAACCCGTGGAAGTTCAGCTTCGATCAGCCGTCGCGCGGTGGCACCGGCGCGATGCTCGTCGCCGATGTCGGTCAGGACGGGTGGGAGGAGATCGACTACGAACCAGCGGGCCGCAGCGGCCGCAACTACGGCTGGCGCGTCCGCGAAGGTGCGCATCCGTACACCGGAAGTACCACAGCGCCGCTCGTCGATCCGATCCACGAGTACGGCCACGGCGATGGCCGATCGATCACGGGTGGATATGTTTACCGGGGCGCTTCGCTGCCGACGATGCGCGGCCGGTACTTCTTCGCCGACTACGTCAACCGCCGCGTGTGGTCGCTCGCGCTGCGCATCAATTCGTCCACAGGCGAAGCCTCGCCCTCCGTGGCGTCCGATCTCATCGACCACACCGCCGAGCTCGGCGGCACGACGGTCCTTGGTGGCATCAGCGCCTTTGGCCTCGACGCCGCGGGCGAGTTGTACATCGTCAATTACTCGGCCGGAGTCATCCTGAGAGTCGCCGGCGCGCCCACCGCTCCCACCAACGTCCGCATCGTACGCTGAGCTCCAAGCCTCTGCGCTCGTTTCATGTAGCATTGCCTCACTAGGCGCATGCGACTGAAATCCGGGCAGCAGGTTGGTCACTACGAAGTCGTCTCAGCCGTCGGGGCTGGCGGGATGGGCGAAGTGTACCGCGCCGTCGATCGCCGTCTGGGCCGGGCCGTGGCGCTGAAGGTCCTTCCGTCCCACGTGCCGCCCGAGGATGAGCGCGCGCGCCGGTTCATGGGGGAGGCCCGTTCTGCGTCGGCCTTCAATCATCCCAACGTCGCGACGATCTACGACGTTGGCGACAGCGACGGAGTTGGCTACATCGCGATGGAGCTCGTCGAGGGTGAGACGCTGGCCCACCGTTTGGGGCAGGGCACTCTGGCGCTGGCTGAGATCGTCGAGATTGCCACCCAGCTCGTCGACGCGCTCGACGCCGCGCATGCGCAAGGCATCATGCATCGCGACATCAAGCCCGCCAACCTGATGTTGACGTCACGGCAGCAGGTGAAAGTGCTCGATTTCGGTCTCGCCAAGAACACTGACGCGCAGGAGCGCGACAGGCCGGGCGCCCCGACACTGGCCTCCGAGACCGTGGCGGGCCTGGTCCTGGGCACCATCGACTACATGAGTCCCGAGCAGGCGACCGGCCGGCGCGTCGATCACCGCTCGGACCTCTTCTCGGTGGGCGTCGTGCTCTATCAAATGGCCACTGGCAGCGTGCCCTTTGCCGCACCGTCCGTGGCGGAGTCAATCGGGCGTCTCCTTCACGCCGAACCCGAGCCGCTCGCTCGATTCAACACCGCTCTACCGCCCGAGTTCGATCGCATCGTCAGCAAGTGTCTCGAGAAAGACGTTGAGCGGCGCTACCAGTCAGCGACAGATCTGCACGTTGATCTCCTCAATCTGAAACGTGATTCGGGCCCGGCACGCATCCCGTCCGTCGTTGCAGCGCCTCCTCGTCGCCACAATCTTCTCGGCCAGCTCACGACCTTTGTCGGCCGGACCGAAGAGCGCGCCGCCATACGCACGCTCCTTTCATCGACGCGTCTGCTGACGCTGACCGGCGCTGGTGGATGTGGCAAGACGCGGCTGGCACTCCAGGTCGCGACCGACGTGCTGGACGAGTTCAGGGACGGCGCCTGGGTCGTCGATCTGACACCGCTGTCCGACGGCGACCTCGTGCCACAGACCGTGGCGACGACGCTAGGCATCCTCAAGCGGCCGCAGCAGACGTTCGCGGAAGCCATCGCGTCCGAGCTGTCGACGGCGCAGCTTCTGCTCGTGCTCGACAACTGCGAGCACCTGATCGAGGCCGCGGCGGAGCTGACCGACAGCGTCCTTCGCGCCGCGCCGGAGGTGCGGATACTCGCGACGAGCCGCGAGGGGCTCGGTGTTCCCGGCGAGTCGGTGTGGCGAGTGCCATCACTGTCTCTCCCAGATGCCGCGGCCGCAGCGAATCCTGAGACGCTCCTGACGTTCGAGGCTCCGCGTCTGTTCGTCGATCGCGCGCGCGCCGTCGACGCGACCTTTACCGTGACCCCCGAATCCGCGACGACGCTGGCCGAGATCTGCCGCCGGCTCGACGGCATCCCGCTGGCGCTGGAGCTGGCCGCCGCGAGGCTCAACGTTCTATCGCTCGAGCAGATCGGCGTTCGACTGAAGGATCGTTTCCGCCTGCTGACGGGCGGGAATCGGACTGCGGTGGCGCGACAACGCACGCTCGAAGCCACGATCGGCTGGAGCCATGACCTGCTCGCCGAAGCCGAGCAGCGCCTCTTCTATCGTCTCTCGGTCTTTCCCGGGGCGTGGACGCTCGAGGCAGCAGAAGAGGTCTGCTCCGGTGATCCGATCGTTCGCGAGGACATGCTCGAGTACCTCTCACGACTCGTCGACAAGTCACTCGTCAGCGTCGAGCCGCCGCACGACGCCGACACGAGCGGTGGCCGACGGTATCGCTTTCTCGAAACGATCCGGCAATACGGCCGGGACCGTCTGCTGCGGAGTGAAGAGGCGGCGCAGATACGCGAACGGCACCTCGAATTCTTCATGGCGCTGGCCCGGCACGCGGAGCCCGGGTTGATAGGCCCTGATCAGGTTCGCTGGCTCGATCGGCTTCAGCTCGTGCACGACGATCTCCGGATGGCGCTCGACTGGTGCTCGTCGACGCCCGAGCGGGGGGACATCGGTCTCGCGCTCGGGACGTCGTTGTCCTGGTTCTGGATCAAGCGCGGCTACTTCGGCGAGGGACGGCAGCAGCTCGAGCGGGCGTTGGCTTCGGCTACGAACGCGCCGCCGGCGCTGCGCGCCTGGGCACTCATCGGTCTGAGCCACCTCACGGCTTTCGAAGTTGACTACGTCACGACCGAGATGCTCTTGGACCAGAGCCTCACGCTCGCCCGAGAGGCGGGCGACATGCGGGCGGTGGCGATCACGTTTGGATTCAAGGCGCTCGTGGCGGCCGAAGGCGGAGACTTCAACCGCAGCCAGTCGCTCGCGACGGCCGGGCTCGACGCTGCAGTGGCGGTTGGTGTGCCCTGGTTTCGATGTCTGCCGCTGCGAATGCTGGCGTATGTCGCCGAACATGAGGGCGACTACGATCGTGCCGGTGCCTTGTTCGAGGAGTCGCTGGCGCTGCTGCGGCAGACGGGTGACAAATGGCCCATGGGCATTCTGATGGGTGACCTGTCAGGCCTTCGCCTTTTACAGGGTCGCTATGCCGAGGCCAGAAAGCTCGGTCGCGAAGCAATCCTGCTATGTCAGGAGCTCGGCGACCGACGCGGCATGGCATGGTGCCTCGGGACGCTCGCAGCGGCCGAGGCGGCTGAAGGGCGCCACGTTCTCGCAGTCCGGCTGTGGGGCGCGTCGGAGGGCGTGCTCGAGAGTCTCGGTGCGCCGCTGCAGCGCGTCGTGCAGCGGATGCAGGAACGGTTCAGCGCGATGGCGAAAGCCTCGATGGGGGACGAGCGCTTCGCCGCAGTCTCAGCAGAAGGCCGCGCGCTGTCGCTCGGTCAAGCCGTCCGGGTCGCGTTGGACCGATAGTTCGGGTCTGACCGGTTCTGGCCCGTCGTGCCGCATAATCATCGTGTGGCCGATCGCAATCTCCAGCCGTTCACCGTCGGAATCATTCAGGATCACGCCGACAACGACCCAGGATCCAATCTGCGGCGTGCCGGGACGCTGATTCGCGACGCCGCCAAACGCGGCGCGCAGATCATCTGCCTCAAGGAGCTCTTCAACGCGCCCTACTTCTGCAAGGCGCAGCACTGCGAGCGCTTCGACCTGGCCGAGCCGATTCCCGGTCCGACCACCGACGCCATGCAGGCGCTCGCGCGCGAGCTTGAGGTCGTCCTCGTCGTGCCGATCTTCGAACGCCAGGCGCCGGGCATCTACCGGAATTCTGCCGCGGTCATCGACGCGGACGGCAGCCTTCTCGGCGTGTATCGCAAGATGCACATCCCGGACGACCCGCTCTTCTTCGAGAAGTACTACTTCACGCCGGGGGAGCAGCGATCCCGGCGGCTTCAAGGTGTGGAAGACGCGCTACGCCACGATTGGCGTGCTGATCTGCTGGGATCAGTGGTACCCGGAGGCGGCGCGCATCACCAGCCTCCTCGGCGCGCAGGTGCTCTTCTATCCGACGGCGATCGGCTGGCATCCGGCCGAGAAAGACGAATGGGGCGCGGCGCAGGTCGACGCCTGGCGGACGGCGCAGCGAGCGCACGCGATTGCCAACGGCGTCTACGTCGCCTCGCCGAATCGCGTCGGCCACGAGGATGAGCCTGGGACGCAAGGCATCACGTTCTTCGGCCGGTCGTTCATCGCCGATCCCTTCGGCCGGTTGATCGCCGACGCCGGCGAGGGCGAAGAGATCCTCATCGCCCGTTGCGATCCGGCGATGATCGAAGACGTCCGCCGCAACTGGCCGTTCCTGCGCGACCGCCGCATCGACGCCTACGGCCGCATCCTCAGCAGGTATCTCGGCTCGTGACGCTCGACGAACCGTCGCGGTTCCGCATGCCGGCGGAGTGGGAGCCGCATCGCGCAACCTGGATCAGCTGGCCGCACCACGAGCCTGACTGGCCGGGCAAGCTCGGCGCGATCCCCTGGGTCTACGCCGAGATCGCGCGCGTGCTCGCCGGCGCCGAAACGGTCGAGATCCTCTGCCACGACGAACGGGTGGCTGGCGACGCCCGTGCGGTGCTCGACGCGCACGGTGTGCCTGCCGATCGCCGTACGGCTGCACATCGTTCCAACCGATCGCGTCTGGCTCCGCGACTCGGCGCCGATCGGCGTGCACGATGACAAGGGCGAGGTCGTCCTTCTGTCCTGGGCGTTCAACGGGTGGGCCAAGTACGACAACTGGCAGCAGGACATCCGCATTGCCCGCACCCATCGCCGCTGCCACCGGGCGGCGCCTCGAAGAGCCGCGCCGCGAGGACACGGGTGAGCGGATCGTGCTCGAGGGTGGCGGCATCGACGTCAACGGCCAGGGACTGTTGCTCGTGACCGAAGAGTGGCTGCTGACCGACACGCAGGTGCGCAACAGCGGCCTGACGCGGGCCGACTACGAGGCTGTGTTCGCGAAGTGGCTCGGGCGTCAGACGGACGCTGTGGCTTGGCGAAGGCTGCGTCGGCGACGACACGCACGGCCACGTCGACGACATCGCGCGCTTCGTCGACGCCGGACACGATCGTGCTCGCGGTCGAAGAGGATCCAGGCGACGAGAACCACGAGCGCTCGATGGACAATCTTCGCCGGCTCGAGCTCGCGATCGAAGACCCCGCCGTCGGCGCGCTCCGCATCGTCACGCTGCCATTCCCTCGTCCTGTCACGATGAACGGCGAGCGCCTGCCGGCAAGCTACGCCAACTTCTACATCGCCAACGGCGTCGTGATCGTGCCGACGTTCAACGACGTCAACGACCGCATCGCGCTCGACACGCTGGCGCGCGTCATGCCGCAGCACACGGTCGTAGGCATCCACGCCGTCGATCTCGTCTGGGGGCTCGGGACCCTTCACTGCCTGACGCAGCAGGAGCCGCTCAGATCGGTCGTGATTACCGCAACCACCGGCGGCGTGCTGATTGACGTGCGCGTGATCCCGCGCGCGAAACGGTCGGGGCTGGCTGGTAGTCGGGGTGCTGCGCTGCTGGTGCGCCTGCAGGCGCCGCCGGTCGACGGTTCGGCAAACGCCGAGCTCATCGAAGTATTGGCGGCGGCGCTTGGCGTCACGCGGCGCGAGGTCACGATCGTTGCCGGGGAGCGTTCGCGTCAGAAGCGGGTGAAGGTGAGCGGGATCGACGCCGCCACCGCCGCGGCGCGGCTGGAAAAGGGCGGGGACACTCAACCGTGACTGTCCCGGTTGAGTGTCCCCGCGGCGTCGGCCCCGATAGTCTCTACTGTTTGGTGTAGACGGCCACGCTGTTCAGCGCCTGACCCTTGGCGTCCGTGCCCGTGGTGGTGAGCTGTCAGCGTCTTGCCGTCCTTCGATACCGCCGTTTTCACCGTAACGACAGCCTTGCCTCCGGCCTTGTAGACGATGGTGCCCTCAGTCGGGCTCGTTTGCGTGGCGGCGGCCGCCTGGTAGTAGGGATGGCCCGTGACGGGACTGTCCTTGCCGTCGCGCGCGCTGGTGTAGCCCCACTTCAGCGGTCCGTCAGCCGTGACGGCGTCAATGGAGACCTTGATCCCTTTGCCCGCCGCTTCGATGACAACGGTCGCGCTCTTGGGCGTCGGCCCGGACTTGTAGGTCGACTTTGCCAAATCCAGCTTCCAGGTACCGACCAGGGGGTCGGGTGCCTGCGCTGCCGTTGCGATGACCCACTGCCACGACGACGATTGCCGTCAATGCGATTCCAGCGAACCGTGACGTCCATGTTGCCCGCATGTGACCTCCTGCCGGTTGAGTTGAATGAGGGAGAAGCGCAGGAACGATACGCGAAGGACCGGCCGTTGTCCACGGGGACACTCAACCGTGACTGTCCCGGTTGAGTGTCCCCGCACGTTCTACTGCTTCACGTAGTGGGCAACGTTGTGGAGCACCTGCCCTTTCGGGTTCATACCGGTGTAGTCGACCGTCATCGTCTTTCCGTCCTTGGCCACCGAGGCTTTGGCCGTTATGACCATCTTTCCACCCTTCTTGTACACGATGGTGCCTTCGTGTGGGTTCGTTTGCGTGACGGCTGCCGTGTCGTAGACCGGGCTGCCCGTCACCGGCGCGTCCTTACCGTCCCGCATGCTGGTGTACGTCACTTTGATGGGAGTGTCATCGGCGGCGACGCCGTCAACAGAGACCTTCATGCCGTTGCCCGACGCAGGTTCAATGACGACCGACAGGCTCTTCGGCGCCGGGTCGGGCTTGTACGTCGATTTCGCCACGTCAAGCTTCCACGTGCCCATCAATGGATCGGGTGCTTGCGCTGTTGCGCCAAAACCCATCGCGGCAACGAGTACCGCAGTGAATGCCATTCCGACGAACCGTGATGTCCATGTCGCCCGCATGTGACCTCCTGGTCGGTTGAAGTTGAGGGGGAGAAGCGCAGGAACGATACGCGAACGGGCCGGGCGTTGTCCACAGCCCGGGGACACTCAAACGTGACTGTCCCGGTTGAGTGTCCCCGGGGACAGTCACCGGTGACTGTCCCGATTGAGTGTCCCCGCAATCGCAGTATAGTTGTGCGTTCGACGTGTCTCTTGATGAAAGGACAGCATATGCGTCTCGTCAACAGTTCCGCGGTCGCCGTCGCTCTCGCCATGCTCATTCCTCCCGTGATCGGCGCCCAGGGGCAGGAAACCGCCCGCGCCGTGCCCGGCGGCGGGGTCTCGGTCCCGGGCTGGACCGGAAAGATTGACGCCAACGAGGAGAAGAACGGACAGACTCTCAACAATGCGAAGCTCGCGGGCGACGCCAAGTCGTTGTCGGTGACCACCGGTCCCGCCGTCGCGTACTGGAACCCGAAAAACGTGGCCTCCGGCGATTACACCGTGAAGGCGACGTTCAACGAGCCGAAGTACATGAACATCAACGATCACCCGCACCCATACGGGATCTTCATCGGCGGCAACGACATGGGGACGGCCGATCAGAGCTACCTGTATTGCGCCGCGTATGGCAACGGCAACTTCATCGTCCGCGGATTCGGACCGGCGGCGTTCCAGATGAACGGGCGGCGCGGCGAAGCGGGCGCGTCGGTCAACAAGGCCGCCGGCAAAGATCAGCCGGTCACGCAGGAGATTGCGATGTCGGTCAAGGGTGACAAGGTCGAGTGCGCGATCAACGGCACCGTGGTTGGCAGCTACCCCAAGGCGGACGTCGTGGCCGCTGGCAAACTCAAGTCAACCGATGGCGTGTACGGCATTCGCTTCGCCCACAACACCGAAGCGACAGTCACTGGCCTGAGCTTGACCAAGTAACTGAGGAGCTGACAGCTCTCAGCTCTCGGCTCTCAGCTCTCAGCCGTCAGCCATCAGCACGATCGTTCGTGCTGACAGCTGATAGCTGACAGCTGAGAGCTGGAGCTGTCATCCCGCCAGATACGCCCGCACCTGCACGATCACCAGCCAGCCGGCGAAGAACCCGTAGAACACAGTCGCGAACCACAACATCGCCAGGCGGAAGCCGCGCACGCGCAGTGCCGGCGGCAGCCCGCGCCGATTGAGCTGGATGAGGAGCAGCGAGTAGACGAGCATCACCATGCCGTTCGAGCAGGCGGCGATCGTGAGCAGCAGCAGCGGCTGGTTGAACCCCGACAGAAGGATGATCGAACCTGCGGCAATCGTCCCCCACGCCACCAGGAAGTAGATGCGGCTTTCCGACCATTTCTGGCTGTTCTGCAGGTACACCGTCTTCAGCACGTCGGCGACGATGCGCGAGATGTAGTCGATCGTCCCAAGCGCGACGAGGATCATCGACAGCGATCCGAACACCCAGAAGAACGTCCCGAACCACGGACCCACGATTGTCTTGAGCGCTTCGCCTTCCGCCTTGATGAACGCCAGGTTCGCCTGACCCGAGGAAATGTTCTGGCCGAAGACGGTGGAGTACGCCAGTGTCGAGAAGACCGTGATCGAGAAGACGCAGATGAACCAGAACGAGACGAGCTGCTCCTTGTTCGCGACCGTCCACCATCCGTGGAACCGCCGCAGGTTTTCTGCGTCCTGTCGGAGCATCGATCCAGTCGCCGGCGCCGCAGTTTCTTCACCCGTGATCGGCGAGACGATGCGCGGCACGTAGATTCCCATGCCGAAGCCCTTGTCGCGGATCCAGTTGCTCTGCGCGAGGTTGTTGACACCGCCGGCGCCCGCGAACACCAGGCCGCTCAAGATGAGCGAGATTGGGATGACGTTCGAATCCGGCAGCCGGCCAAAGTTCGTGACCGCTTGCGGGAGGTCGGCCCACGCCGACGGACCGATGGCCGCGACGATGGCCACGGTCAGGAACACCAGCGTCAGCCCGACCTTGAAGAACTGCGCCCGTTCGAGCGTCTGATACACGATTGGTGACGTCGTCAGGGCGATGCCGGAGGCGACGAGAATGCCGATGGTGATGAGCGGCACGTTCCCACCGCCCATCAAGAACGTCAGGATGGTGACGCCGCTCGTCCCCCATCCCGGCCACATGTTGGGAATGATGGTGAACAGGCAGAACAGAATGCCCCACGGCTTCCAGAACCGTACGAAGCCAGCGACCGCGGTCTCGCCGGTCGCGAGCGTGTAGCGCTCGATTTCCATGTTCAGGTAGTACTGCACCGTCACGCTGACCACTGCGGCCCAGAGAAACATCGGGCCCACGGTCGCCGTCATGAAGGGCCAGATGATGTACTCACCCGATCCGACGCCGAGGCCGGCGAGGATGACGCTCGGCCCGAGCACTTTGCCGAGCGGCAGCGGCTCGGGCATATCCCGATAGGGCATCGGCGGAAGATTGCCGTTGCCAACCGGGTCGAAGACATCAGTCGCCTTCGCCGCAGTGTCCCTTGTCTGTTGAGTAACCACGGGGGGATACTATCCCACGGAACACACGGCAACACGGCCGCGCGATTCGTGCTCGCGCATCATGTCTACACGCATTCGATCCCTGGAGAACCGTTCATGACCGATCGTGCTCACCACCAGGGCCGCCGCCGCTGGATGAAGCAGGCTGCCGTGCTCGCCGGCGCCGTCGCCGCCGAGATGCACGTGGCTGACGCACCGATCGAGGCCGCACCACTCGTCGCCGACGAAGGCACGCAGGTGCTGACGTCCGAGAAGACGATCGTCGATACCACGGTCGGTAAGGTGCGCGGCTTCTCACGCAACGGGGTCCACATCTTCCGCGGCATTCCATACGGCGACACGACAGCAGGCGACAACAGGTTCCTGCCGCCGCAGAAGCCAAAGCCGTGGACCGGCGTGCGCTCGTCGACGTCGTGGGGGCCCGTCTGTCCGTCGGCGTTGCGCAGCGGCTGGCGCAATGACGAGGAGCAGTTCCTCTATCAGTGGGACGACGGGTATCCGGGCGAAGACATGCTGCGGATCAATGTCTGGACACCCGCCGTCAACGACGGCCGGCGGCGGCCAGTGCTCGTGTGGATCCACGGTGGCGGGTTCGTGTCGGGTTCCAGCCAGGAACTCCGCCCGTACGACGGAGAGCGGCTTGCGAAATTGCACGACGCTGTCCTGGTGTCGATGAACCACCGGCTCAACGTGTTTGGCTTTCTCGACCTGTCGCAGATCGGCGGCGACAAGTACGCGAGCTCGGCCAACGTCGGCATGCTGGACCTCGTGCTCGCGTTGCAATGGGTTCGCGACAACATCGCGGGATTTGGCGGCGATCCGGGCAGCGTCACGATCTTCGGTCAGTCGGGCGGCGGCCGGAAAGTCAGCACGCTGCTCGGCATGCCCCTGGCGAAGGGACTCTTCCACAGAGCGGCCGTGCTGAGCGGGTCGCACTTGCGGCAAATCCTGCCGGACACGTCGACACGCCTCGCCACAAGCGTGCTCGACGTCCTGGGGATTGCAAAAGCCGATCTCGCGAAGATTCACCAGGTGCCGACGGATCAGTTGCTGAACGCGGGAATCGAAGCGCAGCGGCGGAGTGCGCAGGGTGCCGCGGCCGCCACGCCGGCCCTCGCCTGGGGACCTGTCGTCGACGGCCGAGTGATACCAGCGCACACGTTCGATCCCACGCCGTCGCCGCTCGCAGCCGACGTGCCAATGATCATCGGCAACACCTACGCCGAGTTCGGCGGCGGCGCCAATAATCCAACCGCGAACCTGATGACGAGCGAGCAGATGCGCGAGCGGCTGACGCCAACGCTCGGCGCCAAGACGGGAGAGATCGTCGACGCCTATCAGCGGACCTTCCCCAATGCGAAGCCGTTCGAGATCTACGGCGTGATCGTGGGGACGCAGGCGTACCGCATCAACGCGGTCACGCAGGCAGAACGGAAGGCGGCGCAGAAGGGCGCGCCCGTCTACATGTACTGGTTCGGCTGGAAGACCCCGGTGCTCGACGGACGGCCGCTCGCGTATCACTGTCAGGACCTGGCATTCTGGTTCGACAACGTCGATCTTGCGGCGCAGGCCACCGGCGGCGGCGACGATCCCCGTGCGCTCGCGACCAAGATGAGCGGGGCGCTGGTGGCGTTCGCCAAGACCGGCGATCCCAGTCACCCGGGCCTCCCAGAGTGGCCGGCCTTTACCGAGTCGACGCGCGCGACGATGGTGTTCGAGAACGATCGAGTGACCGTCAAGAACGATCCGGACGGCGCTGCGCGGCGGGTGCTGCAAAGCGTGCAGCGCGCATAGCGACGGATTGCTGCCGATGACCGCCGACGACAGACGTCAGCTCGACGAGCAGGGATATGTGTTGCTCGAACACGCCGTGGATCCGGCGTTCCTCTCCGAGCTTCGCGCGCGTATCCTCGAGTTGTACGACCAAGAAGGAGATCAGGCCGGGCACGAGTTCAAGACCGAGGTGAACGCGACGCGGCTGGCGAACCTCGTCGACAAAGGCGAGGTCTTCCGTCGCGCGATCGTTCTACCCGAAGTACTCGCGGGCGTTCGTCACGTGCTCGGTGACGAGATCAAGTTGAGCAGCCTGAACGCGCGCTCTGCCGACCCGGGGTCCGACGCGGGACAGCCGCTACACGTCGACATGGGCGCGGTGCCCGATGACGCTGGCTACTGGGTGTGCAATACGGTATGGATGCTCGACGACTTCACGCCGGAGAACGGTGCGACACGGATGATTCCGGGATCCCATCACTGGTGCACGCGCCCTCAAGACGTGCTCGATGATCCGTTTGCGCCGCATGCAGGTGAGGTGCTGCTGACCGGGCCGGCCGGCAGCATCGCGATCATGAACGCGCACATGTGGCACGGAGGGACTGCCAACCGCACGTCGAAGCCACGGCTCGCGCTGCACGCGTTCTACTGCCGGCGTGACAAACCGCAGCAGCAGTATCAGAAGGCATTGCTCAAGCCGGACGTCCTGGCGCAGCTGTCGCCGGCGGTCCGGCACCTCCTCGCGCTCGACGATCCGTTGAACGATGCGCTCAGCGCGAACGTGACCGTCCGCAGCGGCTTCATGCGCTAGGCCGCGGAAAACACGGGCCACGGATAACACGGATAACACGGCAAGGGTGCTCGGACGTCACGACTCATGGAAACGCCACTCACGCCGCTCGAGTTCATGCGCCGCGCCCGTCGCCTGTATGGCGGCCGGGAAGGCGTGGTCGACGGTTCCGTTCGCTTCACCTACGGGGCCTTCTTCGACCGAACGGATCGATGGGCGGCCGCGCTTCAGGCGCTCGGTGTCAGCAAAGGCGATCGCGTCGCTTACATCTCGCCCAACACGCACGCCGCAGCTGGAGTCGTTCTACGCGGTGCCGCAGATCGGCGCGGTGCTCGTGCCGATCAACTTCAGGCTATCCGCCGAAGAGTTCCAATACCTGATACAGCACAGCGGCGCCGCGGTCGTGTGTGTCGATGCCGACTATCTCGAGGCCGTCGATAGCATCCGCCCGGCGCTCACGGGTGTGCGCCATTTCGTCGCGCTCACCGGCGCCGGCGCCGGATGGCTGGACTACGAGCGCCTCGTGGCGGAGACGGCCGCCGAGCCCGATCGGCCGGCCATCGACGAGCGTGACCTGCTGACGATCAACTACACGAGCGGCACGACGTCGCGTCCCAAGGGCGTGATGATCACCCATCGCAATGCCTGGGTGAACGTCGTGGGCACGCTCGTGCACATGCCGATGACGGCTGCCGAGCGCTACCTGTGGACGCTGCCGATGTTCCACGCGAACGGCTGGACCTTCACCTGGATCGTCACGGCCGTCGGCGGTCGGCACGTCTGTCTCCGCAAAGTGGACCCCGCAGCTGTGTTCCGCCTGATCGGCCGAAGAAGGCGTCACGTTCCTCTGCGCCGCGCCGACCGTGCTCATCGCCCTGGCGAACGCACCAGATGGCTTGAAGGAAGGGGTGCCGCGGGGCGTGCGGGTGTTCACCGCCGGCGCGCCGCCGGCGGCGGCCACGATCCAGCGCGTCGAGGAGGGCCTCGGCTGGACAGTGACGCCAACTCTACGGCCTCACCGAGACCTCGCCGTTCATGACCATCTGCGAGGAGCGGCCGGAACACGCGACGCTCCGTCCGATCGAGCGGGCGCGGCAGAAGTCGCTGCAGGGTGTGGAGCAGATTCACCGGCTGGCGAAGTCCGCGTGATCGATGGCCTCGGGCCTGGAAGTGCCGCGCCGATGGCGAGACCCAGGGCGAGATCGTCGTGCGAGGCAACGTGGTGATGGCCGGCTACTACAACGATCCCGATGCGACCGCCGCGGCGATGGGCGACGGCTGGTTCCATTCGGGCGATGCGGCGGTGGTTCACGCTGACGGCTACATCGAGATTCGCGACCGGCTCAAGGACGTCATCATCAGCGGCGGCGAGAACATCTCATCGGTGGAGGTGGAAGCCACGTTGCTGCGCCACGACGCGGTGCAGGAAGTCGCGGTCGTCGGAATGCCGGACGGGAAATGGGGAGAAGCGCCGCACGCGTTTGTGGTGTTCCGTGCGGGGGCCGAGGTGCCGGACGAGGCCCTCCGCGCGTTCTGCCGCGAGCGCCTGGCGCACTTCAAGGTGCCGCACAGCTTCACGTCGGTGAGCGAACTGCCCAAGACGGCGACCGGCAAGATTCAGAAATACGTGCTGCGCAGAGGCCGGCCCAACATCTCGGCGCAGTGAAGTGGCGTACGGCGCTCCCCGTGCGCGCGATGCCTGAACCGTAGGCGGCGGCTCGTGGAGGCTCAGGGCCACGGATAGCGCCCGTTCGCAATCGCCGCATCGCCGATCCTGCGCCGCGCGGCAACCGTGTCGATGCCTCGGTGGGCGGCGATGTCCGCCACTGCCGCGGCAACGTCATCGGGTCGAGGGCCGCAGGCGGCGATGGCGTTGACGATTTGCTTGCCCGCGTGGGCCATGCGGTCAGCGGCGTCGCTCACGTAGGTGCGCGCCGCGTCAGCGGCGATTGGCGCGCCTCCGTTCGACGCCAGCGCCAGCTTCTCGGCGCGGCCGATGGCGCTTTCGGCGGCGTAGACGTCGATGACGATGTTCGCCGCGTGCGCCAGCACTTCCTGCTCGTCGCGTACCGCCGGGCCATAGGCCTCGCGCGCAGCCGCCAGCGCCGCCAGCGCCAGCCGCTTGCCATGCGCGAGGAGCTGATGTTCCGCCGCAAACCTCTGGGCTGAGCCGGCGCTGTCTGACGTGACGGCGTGCCCGACGAGCAGCGCCGTTCTTGAGGAGCCGTGTTGCGATGATCAGCCGGTTGATCTCGTTCGTTCCCTCGTAGATGCGCGTGATGCGCGCGTCGCGATAGGCGCGCTCGACCGGGAACTCGCGCGAGTAGCCGTTGCCGCCGAAGACCTGCACCGCTTCGTCGACCACGTAGGCCAGCGCCTCGCTCGTCGCACACCTTGTTGATCGAGCACTCGATCGGCGAACGACTCGATGGTCTTCAGCACGCGGGCGCTGTCGGCGGGGTCGACGCCCTCGAGCGCGCGGTCGACGTCGCCGAGCGCGCGGTAGACCATCGCGTCGCCGACGAAGCAGCGGACGCTCATCTCGGCGAGCTTCTGCTTGACGAGCCCGAACTCGCAGATCGCCTTGCCGAACTGGCGCCGCTCCTTCGGCGTAGCGCGATCGACTGGTCGAGCGCCTGCCGCGCCCCGGCGATGTTGCGCGCGCCGAGCTTGACCCGTCCCGAGGTTGAGGATGTTGAACGCGACCTTGTGGCCTTCGCCGATCGTGCCGAGGACGTTCTCGACCGGCACGGGCACGTCGTCGAGCATCAGCGCGGTCGTCGACGAGCCGTCGAGCCCGAGCTTCTGCTCGTCGGCGCCGCTCACGCACGCCCATCGCGCGCTCGACGATGAAGGCGGTGAACTTCTCGCCGTCGACCTTCGCGAAGATGGTGAAGAGATCGGCGAACCCGCCGTTGGTGATCCACGCCTTCTGGCCGTTCAGCACGTAATGGCGGCCGTCGGGCGTAAGCCGCGCCGTGGTCCTCGCGGCGAGCGCGTCGGACCCCGAGTGCGGCTCGGTGAGCGCGTAGGCGCCAATGAGCTCGGCGCTCGCCAGGCGGGGTAGGTAGCGCGCCTTCTGCTCGTCGGTGCCGAAGTAAACGATCGGCAGCGTTCCGATCGATGTATGCGCGCCGAGCGAGCCGCCGAACGACGGGTTGATCGCGATCTGCTCGCCGACATATGCGGCGCTGGATTTGTCGAGGCCGAGGCCGCCGTAGGCCTCGGGAATCTCGAGGCGCAGGAGATCGAGGTCCGCCGCTTTCTTCAGGAGCGCGCGCGTCATCGTCCAGTCGTGGGCGTACAGGCGCGACTCGTTCGGGAGGACTTCCTGCCGCATGAACTCGGCGGCCGTCCGCCCAAACAGGCGTTGTTCGTCGCTCAGATCGTCGCGGGTGAAGAGGTGCACGGGGTCGAGCGGCCGCAGCAGGAACGTCCCGCCGCCGTGCGCCTCGCAAGCCTGCGCCACAAGCCTCCTTGTGAAGCCCGCCGTGATCCTCAGCGAGCCTTCTGGGCGCGCGCGCGAAGCCGGCGAATCACGCTAACGTCCCAGATGTTGGTCCCGGCAAGCTTGAGCCAACGCCGCAGCGGCGAAACCTCGATCTCCGAGGCATCGGCGAACACCTTTCGCGCGGCTTTGAACTTCCCGACCGGCTCCAATGCCGGCTCATCGAAGGCCTGACCGTTCCAGAAGAGCAGCGACACGTCGCCCTTGGCCGTGACGTTGTAGCCCACGACGGGCACTTCCCCGACGAACCAGACGGGCGCGCCGTGCCAGACCTTGGACGTTGCTTCAGGAAGGACGCGTTCAATCTCGGCGCGCAACCGCTTGCAAGTGGCCGCCGCCGCCGCAGACTGTGCCGCGTCGTACGCCGCGACCGAGCCAGTCGTCCGATGGGCCTTCGAGTCCTGCTTCATGTCGCAAATCGCTGAATCAAGCTGGCGCCAGGACGGGCCGAGAGTGCTATTTGTACATCGCTGCCAGGACTGCGCCGGCGTCGGCGTCCTCGAGGACGGGCGTCGTCTGCATGGGCAGAAACTCCGCCCACTCCGCGACCCAGGCGTAGAGGGCCTTGGCATCGGTCGTTTCCACGACGGCGAACCCGAAACCGCTCATGCCATGCCATCGACCAATCAGCTTCACGCCAGCAGGTGTTGCGCCACCGCCCTGGAGGAAGCGCGCCACGGCCGGGCGAAACGTCGCTTGGGGAAGAGACCAGGAAACGAGGAACTTCATGTGACGCTTCCTTTCGTGCTGAGCCGAATTCCGACGCGTACCTCTGCGCGCGCGGATGCTACCACGGATGGGCGATCAGCCCAGCTTCGCCAGCTCGATCTTCGCGATCGCTTCGAGATGCACCTCGTCGGGGCCGTCGGCGAGCCGCAGCGTCCGGGCATGGGCCCAGGCCTCGGCGAGGGGGAAGTCGCTCGAGACGCCGGCGCCGCCGTGTGCCTGAATCGCCCGATCGAGCACGCTGAGCGCCATGCGCGGGGCGATCACCTTGATCTGCGCGATCTCCGATCGCGCCGCCTTGTTGCCCACGGTGTCCATCAGATATGCCGCGCGGAGCGTGAGCAGGCGCGCCTGATCGATCTCGATTCGCGATTCCGCGATGTGAGCGCGAATCGTCCCTTGTTCGGCGAGCGGCTTGCCGAACGCGACGCGCTCCCGGACGCGGGCGGTCAGGTGCTCCAGCGCGCGCTCGGCCATGCCGATGAGACGCATGCAGTGGTGGATGCGGCCAGGCCCGAGCCGGCCCTGCGCGATTTCGAACCCGCGGCCCTCGCCGAGCAACATGTTGGAGGCCGGCACGCGGACGTTCTCGAACACGATCTCGGCGTGTCCGTGCGGCGCGTCGTCATAACCGAACACGGGCAACAGGCGGGTGATGCGAACGCCCGGCCTGTCCATCGGGACGAGGATCATCGACTGCTGCAGGTGCCTTGGCGCCTGCGGGTTGCTGCGGCCCATGAAGATCGCGATGCGGCACCGCGGATCGCCGGCACCGGAGATCCACCACTTGCGTCCGTTGATCACGTATTCGTCGCCGTCGCGGGTGATAGTCGACTGGATGTTGGTCGCGTCGGACGAGGCGACGTCCGGCTCGGTCATCGCGAAGCAGGACCGGATCGCGCCGGTGAGGAGCGGTTCCAGCCACCGTTGCTTCTGCTCCGACGTGCCGTAGCGAACGAGGACCTCCATGTTGCCGGTGTCCGGGGCCGAGCAGTTGAAGACTTCGGGTGCGAAGCCGGGGGCGCGGCCCATGATCTCGCAGAGAGGCGCGTACTCGACGTTGGTGAGGCCGGCGCCGTACTCGCTGCGCGGAAGAAACAGGTTCCAGAGGCCGGCGGCGCGAGCCCGCTCCTTGAGCGTCTCGACAATCTCGGTGGGCTGCCAGCGGTCGCCGGCGGCGATCTCGGCGCGAAAGCGAGCTTCGTTCGAATAGACGTGTTCGGCCATGAACCCTGCCAGCCGCCCGCACAGCTCGTGCACCTTGGGTGAGAAGTCGAAATTCATGAAGGGCTCAGCCTACCCGACCGGGGTTCGCAATGATAACGTAGCGCGTCATGTCTCCGCTGGTTCGATACGAGGTCCGCGACCGCGTCGCCATCATCACGATTGATAACCCACCGGTCAACGCCCTTGGTCCAGGCGTGCCGGAAGGGATCAGCGAGGCCATCGAGCGTGCTTCGGCGGATGCGTCGGCCGACGCCATCGTTCTCATCGGTGCCGGCACGACGTTCATCGCCGGGGCCGACATCAACATCTTCAAGACCATCGAGACACGTGAGCAGTCGCTCGAGCGATCGGAGGCGATGCACGCGCGGCTGAAGCGGATGGAGGACACCGGCAAGCCGCTCGTTGCCGCCATTCACGGTCACGCGCTCGGCGGCGGACTCGAGGTTGCGATGGCCTGCCACTATCGCGTGGCGGTGACGAGCGCGCGGGTAGGCCAGCCCGAGGTGCTGCTCGGCATCATCCCGGGCGCCGGCGGCACCCAGCGGCTGCCGCACCTCGCCGGCGCGCAGGCCGCGATCGAGCTCTGCACCGAAGGCAAGCCGATCACCGCGTCGCGGGCGTTGGCCCTCGGCATCGTCGACCTTCTCGTGGACGGAGACCTGCTCGGGGGCGCGATGGCGTTTGCCACCGCCCGCGCCGGGACGCACGAGCGGCGCCGGACACGGGATCTGACGGATCGGATCGGCGATCGCGAAGCTGGCCTCGCGGCATGCACGGCTGCCCGCACAGCGCTCGCCAAGACCGCGCGCGGTGCGCGCGCACCGTTTGCCGCCGTGGACGGCATCGAAGCCGCGCTGACGATGGGGTTCGAGGCGGGTTCGGCGCGGGAGCGCGAGCTCTTCGCCGAGTGCGTGCTGTCGAACGAGTCCCGTGCTCTCAGGTACTTGTTCTTCGCGGAGCGCGAAGCGGCAAAGATCCCCGATGTGCCGAAGGACACGCCGGCGCGCGATATCACGCGCGCGGCGGTGGTCGGCGCGGGCACGATGGGCGGCGGCATCGCGATGGCCTACGCCAACGCTGGCATCCCCGTGCTGCTGAAAGAGGTCGATCAGGCGGCTCTCGATCGCGGCCTGGCGACGATTCGCAAGAACTACGCATCGTCGGTCTCGAAGGGCAAAATGACGGCGGAGACCTTCGAAAAGACACTGGCCCTCATCACGCCGACGACGAGC
Organism: uncultured Acidobacteriota bacterium; assembly: GCA_963797715.1. GTDB lineage: Bacteria > Acidobacteriota > Vicinamibacteria > Vicinamibacterales > 2-12-FULL-66-21 > DATBJJ01. The sequence continues at coordinate 160,308 of CAWCQS010000022.1, read as the reverse complement.
TACGACGGCTTCGGCGAGGTAGACATCGTGGTCGAGGCCGTGTTCGAGAACATGGATCTGAAGAAGTCCACATTCGGCGAGCTTGCGCGGGTCGCGCGGCACGATGCCATCCTCGCGTCGAACACGTCAACGCTCGATATCGACGAGTTGGCTCAGGCGAGCGGCCGGCCTTCGCAGGTCATCGGGCACCACTTCTTCAGCCCGGCGAACGTGATGAAACTGCTCGAGATCGTCCGCGGGCGCGAGACGAGCCGGGAAGTCATCGCGACGTCTCTCAAGCTGGCGCGGAAGCTCAACAAGGTCGGGGTGGTGGTCGGCAATTGCTTCGGCTTCGTCGCCAACCGGATGCTCGCGTACTACATGCGCGAGGCCTATCTGCTCTTGGAGGAAGGCGCGAGCGTGCCGCAAATCGACAAGGCGCTCACCGATTTCGGCCTGCCCGTGGGCCCGTTCGGCATGCAGGACATCGCCGGCATCGACGTCGGCGCCCGCATCCGTCAGCATCTGAAGTCGACCGGCAAGACCAGGGCGGAAGGGCCGCAGTCGGAAGTCCCGGATCGGCTGTACGAGATGGGCCGCTACGGGCAGAAGACGCAGGCCGGTTGGTACCGCTACGAGGCCGGCAGCCGCAAGGGGATCCCGGATCCGATCGTGGAAACGCTGGCCGCCGAAGCAGCGGCAAAGCGCGGGATCACGCGGCGTGCAATCGCTGACGACGAGATCATCGCGCGGATCACCACCGCGCTCGCCAACGAAGGGGCGCGGGTCCTCGAAGACGGCTTCGCGATTCGCGCCAGCGACATCGACGTGATCTACTGCAACGGCTTTGGCTTTCCGCGCCATCGCGGCGGGCCGATGTTCTACGCCGACACTGTCGGGCTCGCGACCGTCCTGGCGCGCGTCCGCGCCTACCGCGAGCAGTTCGGCGACTACTGGCAGCCTGGCCAGCTGCTGGAGCATCTGGTCGCCGAAGGCCGCGGGTTCCACGAGCCGGCATGATCGCGATTCCGAATCTCGAGCGGCTGCGCGAGCTCGCCGGGCGGGAGGTAGGTACGAGCGACTGGGTGGTGATGAGCCAGGAGCGCATCCAGGCTTTCGCCGACGTCACGGGCGATCACCAGTGGATCCACGTCGATCCTGAGCGGGCGAGGGCTGAGACGCCATTCGAGGGGACCATCGCCCACGGCTTCTTGACGCTCTCGCTCCTGAGTGCGCTGATGCAGAACGCGCTTGCGATCGGCGGCCTGCGGATGGCGATCAACTACGGCCTGAACCGCGTCCGCTTCGTCTCACCGGTGCCGGCTGGTGCCCGGATTCGTGCGCGTGTGTCGCTCGACCAGGTCATCGATGTCGAAGGCGGCGTGCAGGGCACCTGGTCGATCACGGTCGAGCGCGAGCACTACGAGAAGCCCTGTCTGGTGGCGGAATGGCTGGTGCGGTACTACCAGTGACGAAGTCCAATCTCACTGCTCGTTCGAGAGCCCGTGAAGGGTGAGGGACCGAGTGGAGACGATGAGCGGCGCTGACACGCGACCGGTGCGGGACACGGAACGGCTCGACTGGGGACGCCTCGAAACGTGGCTGCGCGAGCGGTTGCCGGCGTGCGGCATCGAGGGTTTGGACCTGACGCAACCGATGCAGGTCGAGCAGTTCCCCGGCGGGCACTCGAACCTCACCTACCTGGTTCGGTTCGGCGACACGCCGCTCGTGTTGCGGCGTCCGCCCTTCGGGCCTGTGCCGCCGACCGCCCACGACATGGCGCGCGAGTTCCGCTGGCTGTCAGCCGTGAGCCCGATCTATCCGCTCGCGCCGCGCATCTACACCCTTTGCGACGATCCGTCGATCGTCGGCTCGGTGTTCTACGCGATGGAACGCCGCACGGGGATCGTCGTGCGACAGGACGAGCCGACGGCCATCCGCGATCGGCCAGAAGTGCGACGCCGCGTGAGCGGCGCGGTCGTGGATGCGCTCGCAGATCTGCACAAGATCGATATCGAACGTGGTGGCCTGGCGCACCTGGGTAAGCCAACTGGTTTTGTCGAACGCCAGGTGCGCGGATGGTCCGAACGCTGGCAGCGCGCGAAGACGAGCGAGTTGCCCGAGATGGACGCCCTGGCGGCATGGCTCGTAGAGGCGCTGCCGCGCAATCCCGAGCGCCCGACAATCGTGCACGGCGACTTCAAGCTGGACAACCTGATGCTCGACGCCGACCGGCCCGATCGTCTCGTAGCGGTCTTTGACTGGGAGATGTGCGCGCTCGGCGACCCGCTCGTCGATCTCGGGATTCTGCTGGCCTACTGGGTGCCGTCTGTGCCGTCCGGGATGAACGACGCGCTCACCACCGTGACCGGCCGCCCCGGCTGGTTCACGCGCGACGAGGTCATCGAGCGCTACGCCGCCCGGAGCGGCCGCGACGTTTCGACGCTGCGCTACTTCGAAATCTTCGCCCTTTTCAAGATCGCGGTCGTGATCCAGCAGATCTATTACCGCTTCGTCAAGGGTCAGACCGACGATCCGCGATTTGCCGCCCTCGGCGATCGCATCTCGCACCTTGCCGGCCGGGCGACCACGAAGATGAGAGATGAGGGTTGTTGATCGCCTTCGCGGCTCACGATCCCGGAGGCACGACGGTGAACGCAAGCTCCCGCTTTACTTCGTGCTTTCCAGCGGCTGCCGTCACGATGAGCCGATAGCTGCCGGGCGCGAGCGCTCCACCAAGCGGTACGCGATAGACGCTCCCGGCGTCAGCGAGATACTCGAATCCCTGCGAAGTCGTCCGATCGACGTCGGTGATCCGGCCATCCGAGTCGACGAGGGTCGTGCGAATAGTGATCTCGCCTCCCGCCTTGCGCGTGATCTTCACCGGCACCAGTGCGCTGAGTGATGCGGACGGAGGAATGCGCCGCGTCGCGATCGGTATCGACGGGAGCACTCCGCCGAGCCGTTCGGCACTGGCTTCGGGCACAGGGGCCGACATCGTGAGTGTGAGACCACCGAGCGAGATTGCCTTGTCGAACGGTGGCACCTCCACCTCGGTGAACACGCTGCCCTGCATGCCCTTGGCGGCGGCTGCGATCCGCACTTGATATCGTCCGGCCGGCACGTCGAGGCGAGCGGCAATACGCGCCACGCGCCCCCCGTCTCCGAGCTGTCCGCGCGAATCCGGTCGCGAAGTTCTGACGCGCGCGGACACTTCCGTTGACGTCCACGGCGACGGCGGCAAATGCCACGTCGCCGGCACGGGCCGCATCGTCGGCGTCGAGCTCGATCGAGAGCGCGATCGTAGACCCCGGGCGTCCCGCGATCGGCACGGGTACGGCAGCGACGTGCATCGGCAGGCCACGGGTCTGGATCGGCGCGGCGATGAGCGCATCGAGTGGAAGCGCCGTGGCCGCAGGTGCCGCCTTCCGCGGAGCCACGTAGCCCTCACGCGCACGGACCCTGACCGCCGCACGATCCACCTTGACCTTGATGCGGTGCCGTTTCCCATCGTTCGGCGGGGCGGGCGAATAGTAGGCGAGCAGATAATACGTGCCGGTCTCGGCCATCATCCGCTCCACGCCTCGTTCCGGTGCATTCGTGTTCAGGACCGCGAATCCGCCAGTGCCTTCCGCGATGCTGCGCAGGTTCTCCTGCGTGTCAATCGAGCAGCCGGCGTCGCGGCTCAGGCCGCACGGATCGACCGGGTAGATGGCGACGTTGCTTCGCTGTGCGGTCACGATGAAATCGCGCAGGCCTTGAAACGCGCCGAGCGCGTTGGGATTCGCGATGATCTCTTCGAGCGACACCGGGATCCCCTGACTCACCAGGAGCACGGCCTTGCGTCGGTGCGGAATCTCGGCGAGCGCCTTTGCGGCGCCGGCCATCGCGTCGGTGGCCCAGCGAGCCTTGATCTCCTGGACGTAGCCGAATGTCTCGCGGCCCTGGAGCGGTCTCGACACCTCGGCCACGCCCAGCGCCGCAACCTCCGACTGCGGAAAGAATCCGTCGAGGGCCTGGAGCAGGCGCGCCTTGTCCGCGGTGAATTCCGCCTGCGACGAGTTTCGGCCGCTCGTCGCCATGACCGCCGCCAGGTCGGACGGACCCATCCGCTCGATCATCCGTTTGACGGCCATCCGCGCCGCCCCCATGCGACCCGCGTCGAAGCTGACGTGATAGTCGTCGAGAATCACCAGGACCGACGCGGCCGTCCTCGGGTTGGGTGTTGGTGCCTGCCGCCGAGGCCGAGACGTCCGGTGGTGGAATCGGCGTGTCTGGCGGTGCCAAGGGGAGATCGATTGCCGTGAACGACGCGATGTCCACCGGCCGGCCGTCTTCCTCGACGTGAAAATCCTGCTGCCGCAGCTCGCGAATGGGCACGCCGTTGTCGTCAACGACGACGATGTCGACCTCGACAACGTTGATGCCGGTGCGGATTCTCGGCGGTTGCGAGACCTGCCCACCGAGCACCAGGACGAGGAGGGCGCCGACGGCTGTCTTCACGCGATGCTTCCGCTCATGTCAGGCTGACGCGTCGGTCCGTGCTCAAACGTTACACACGTCGTATCCCTCGCGCAGCGACGTCAGCGGATCGCGTGCGGGGACGAACTCCTGCGCGACAAATCCCGTGTAGCCCAATTCGACGATCGCCCGCATGATTGCGGGATACTGCAGTTCCTGCGTCGCGTCGAGTTCGTGACGTCCCGGGACACCACCGGTGTGAAAATGCGCGATCGCGTTGAAGTTGTCGCGGATCGTCCGGATGACATCGCCCTCCATGATCTGCATGTGGTAGATGTCATACAGCAGCTTGAACCGCGGTGAGCTCACGCGCTTCACGAGCTCGGCGCCCCACGCTGTGTGATCGCACATGTAGTCCTTGTGATCGACTTTGGAGTTCAAGAGCTCCATGCATACGGTTACGCCGAGCCGTTCGGCGAGCGGCGCGATGCGTTTGAGGCCGCGGACGCAGTTCTCGAGTCCTTCACCGTCTGACATCCCGTCGCGATTGCCAGAGAACACGATCATGTTCGGCAGCCCGGCCTCGGCCACGAGCGGCAGCAGGCGCTCGCTTTCGGCAACGAGGCGATCGTGCTCGTTCGGGCGATTGAAGCCGACCGGAATCGTCGACGGCCCGTTCGCCATCGCGCAGGTCAGCCCGTGTTGCTTCACCGTCGCCCAGTCCTTCTCGCCGAGAAGCTCGACCGACTGAAAACCCATCGGCTTGACCGCGGCGCAAAACTCGTCGAGCGGAATCTTGGCGTAACACCACTTGCAGACACTCTGCTTGATCTTTCCTGAGCCGCCGGACTGCGCCGCATCGGCGCGCCCGGTCGTGGCAGCGGCAGCCGCACCAAGTCCTAGAAGTTTCATCGCGTCACGTCGTTCCATGTGGACATTCTCCCGGCACAGTCTACGCCTCTTCGCTACGCCCACGTCCTCTCTGCCGCTCGGGGTAACATCGAGCAGAACCAACCATGGGCACACTTCGAAAGTCTCGCCGCGCGTTCTTACGGCAGGCAGCCGCTCTGGCAACATCGGGCGCCGGCACACTCATCGTGAGCCACAGTGTGGCACGGGGCGAAGGGCGGAGGCTCTTTGCTCAGGCTCCGGCAATCGTGACGCCGGAGAGCGCCCGGCCGTCATCGGCATTCGGCGTCGCATCCGGCGATGTCGATGTCGATCGGGCGATCGTCTGGAGCCGCACCGATCGCGCCGCGCGCCTGATCGTCGAGTATTCGACGACCGAGTCGTTCAAGGATGCGCGCCGGATCGTTGGCCCCGCCGCGCTCGAGTCGAGCGACTTCACGGCGCGCGTCGACCTTTCCGGCTTACCGCCAGGTCAGCGCATCTTCTATCGCGCGACCTTTCAGAGCTTGCACGATCTTCGCGTGTCGAGCGAGCCGATGACGGGCACGTTCACGACGCCTCAGGCGCGCGGTCCCTTGCATGACGTCACCGTCGCGTGGAGCGCCGACACCGTCGGCCAGGGATGGGGTATCAACGCCGAGATGGGCGGCATGCGCCTTTACGAGACGATGCGCAAGGTTGGCGCCGACGTGTTCATCCACACGGGCGACACCATCTACGCCGATGGCCCGCTCGTCTCCGAGGTCAAGCTGGACGACGGGCGTATCTGGCGAAACCTCGTGACGCCAGAAAAGAGCAAGGTCGCGGAGTCGCTGGCGGAGTTTCGCGGCAATCACCGCTACAACCTGCTCGACGACAACGTGCGCCGCTTCAACGCGTCGCTGTCGCAGTTCGTCATCTGGGACGACCACGAGGTTCTCAACAACTGGTATCCGACCGAAGTCCTCGCCGGCGACTCGCCGTACACCGAGCGGAGCGTTGCGCTGCTCGCGGCGCGGGCGAAGCGCGCGTTCATGGAGTACACGCCAGGGCGGCCAGACCCGACCGACCCGGAGCGCGTGTATCGTGCCTGCCGTTTCGGCCCGCTCGTCGAGATCTTCGGTTTCGACATGCGCACTTATCGCGGCCCGAACACCGCCAACCGGCAGACGACGTTGTCGGACGAGTCTGCGATCCTTGGGTCAGCGCAGCTCGACTGGTTGAAGCAGCGGCTGCAGGCGTCGACCGCGGCGTGGAAGATCATCGCCAGCGACATGCCGCTCGGTCTCGTCGTCCCTGACGGTCCGCTCTTTGAAGCCGTGGCCAACGGAGACGACGGTCCGGCGCTCGGACGCGAGCTCGAGATCGCGGCGCTCCTGAAATTCATCCGCGATCGGCGAATCCGCAATGTCGTGTTCGTCACCGGCGACGTCCATTATTGCGCCGCGCACCACTACGACCCGTCGCGCGCGTCGTTCACGGAGTTTCGCCCGTTCTGGGAATTCGTCGCCGGTCCGGCGCACGCCGGTACATTCGGGCCGGCGCGGCTCGACAAGACGTTTGGCCCCGAGGTCAAGTTTCTGGGAATTCCCCCGGGCATGAAGCCGAACCGGCCGCCCAGTGAGGGCCTGCAGTTTTTTGGCACGCTGACGGTCGACGGTCGGACTCGGGCGCTGACGGCGAAGCTCTTCAACCTTGCGGGAGACACGCTATACAGCGTCGAGCTGCCCCATGAGCGGTGATGCCCTGTAGCTGATCCGCGTGATCCGCGTCCCTAATGATCCGCGTGATCCGGGTCCCCAGTGATCCGCCGTGATCCGCGTCCCTCCCGTGATCCGTGTGATCCGCGTCCCGTGGGATCCGTCCAATCAGCGCTAGCTGCCGCCGACCTTCCGCGGTGTACGCGATCGCTGCACGAAGCCACGATTCGTCGATGTGCGCCACGGCTGGTGGGTCTCTGGCTTCGGTGGTCGTTTCGGCTTGGCCGACGCCGCGTCCGCCTCTGGTTCCGCTGGCGCCTCAGCCGCAGCAGCGGCCTTCGCGCGCGCGGCGCTTGCCGCCTTCTCGTCCTTCTCGAGACAGCACTGCTTGTACTTGCGTCCCGACCCGCAGTGACATGGCTCGTTGCGCCCCGGGCGCGGCGATGTGGCAGTCATTCCGTGAGTGTAGCGTACGGTTTTGAGCCGCACGCTGTTGGCTGCTCGCTGCTCGCGGTTCGCTGTTGCTAACTCGACGAGCCATCTTTCCGCGAGCGGGCAGCCGCGAGCCGCCGATCACTCCCTCCTCAATGCGCAGATGCGCGTGCACGCCACGCCGGTCGCGAGACCGATAACCGTGCGCTGACTGACCGCGTAGCGCTGTGAGCTCGGCTCTAGAACGTGGCTCTGACTCCTAAGCGCACCACCCGCCCGGGTGAGAATCCTTCGGCGTTTCCTATAGCGCCTGCGCCCAACACACCGGTTGTGCCGTTGGCGGGATCGCCGTCTATCAAGAACGACGTGAGATCGACGAACCCGCTCCCATACGTTGGGAAGAACTGCGGGTGGTTGAACGCATTGTCGAGGAGAGCCGAGAACTGCAGCCGGAAATCGCCCCGCACGATCACGTCCTTGTAGAACCCAAAGTTCGCCACCCACGTGCCCGGGCCCTTCAGGCTGCCCTTCTTGGCGTTGCCAAGTTGGCCCGGGCCGGGAATGGCATACGCCGCTTGATTGAAGAACGCTTCGCGCGGCCCGCCGCTGTTGGGATCGGCGATCTGATCCGGCCGCCACGCGCAGCAGAAGAAGTTGCCCAGGCCGTCGAGCGGCTTTCCCGTATTCCACGGGCTGGTGGTGTAGAACCCGCTGAAGAACGGCGTCAGGTTCTGGCCGCTCCGCGCCTGAACGATCGATGAGACCGTCCAGCCGCCGAACAAGGCGTCCGCCCACTTCGCCATGTTCGCGCCGTGCGCGCGGCCGTGGCCCACGGGAATGTCCCACGTCGCATTCGCAACGACGCGGTGTTTGACGACGTTGGGATCGGGACCGCGATCCTTTTCGATGTCGTAGGGATCGAATTGAACCGGTCCGATCGTGCTGTTGCCGGTGTCCGGGGCGTTACTTTCAGAGTTGGCCAGCGTGTAGGCCACGTTGAACGCGAGACCACTCCGCCAGCGACGGAGGAGCTCGATTTGGGCCGAATGATACTGGCCGCTCCCAGCATTCGAGACGATGTCCATGTAGTAGCCGTAGAGCGGGAAGGGCAGCCGCGCATAGTCCGCCGGGTTCTCCGGGTCGAACGGGACGGTGCTGGCCTGCAGGGTGTTGTAATCCCGATCGACGAGCAGCTTGCGCATCGTCGAGCCGATGTAGCTCACGCGCAGCCCCATGTAGTTGCTCAAGTCACGCTCGAGAGTGATGTTGTATTGATAGATGTCAGGGCTCTGGAGGTTGGGGTCGATTCCCTGATTACCAAACGCGGCAAGGTCGGGAGTCGGCGTGCCGCCGGAGAAGCCGTTCCGAAGGCCGCCGCCGGTCGTGGTGTTGACGAAGCGGAACTCGTTGGTCGCGAGCAGGTCGCGGATGCCCTGAACTGCCACGGTGGGGTGGAACAGCCCGAAGCCGCCACGCAGCACCGTCTTGCTGCTCTCGTCGAGGCGCCAGGCGAAGCCGACGCGTGGGCTGAAGTTGTTCTTGTCCGTGTTGATCAGCGTCTCGGGCAGGCCCACCTCGTCTGCCGTCCGCGTGCGATCGAGTGCCAGAAGGCCAGGTGGCAGCAGCGCCGCGACCGTGTCGTTGGCTACCACGTGATATCCGCCATCGACAGGCCGGAAGTTGGCGAGCGTCAGGTCGTTCTCGTGCCACGCACCCACGACCTCGTAGCGCAGGCCCAGAAACAGCGTCAGCTTCTGGTTCACCCGCCAGTCGTCCTGCGCGAAGAGCGCGATGTCGTTCGAGTGCCCCTGGAGCGGTCCGCGGTTGGTCACCTGGTCGCGCACGTCGGCGGGCCTCCCGAGGAGGAAATCGGTGAACGCATTGCCAGTGAAGGTGCCGCGGAACCGATACTGACCGCGGAAATTGACGCCGAAGCCAAACCCGTCGCGGGCCGTGTTGTGGGTCCAGAGGCCGCCGCCCTTGAGCGTGTGGCCGCCTTTGATCCACGTGACGTTGTCGCTCAGCGAGAAGGCATTCTGTCGAAGGGTTCGGTCGACGTTGCGTCCGGCATCGGCGATGTTGGTCGGCCGGTTCGTTCCCGCCGTGAACTGGAACGACGGGAAGCCGCGGCGGTCGGCGCCGAGGCTTGGTGCGTTCTCGATGCCGAGCTGGGCCGTGACGTCTGACGCCAGGAACGTGCTTTCCCGCGCCGAGTTGTCGTAGTTGTAGCCGGCGCGGAACTCGTTGACGACCGTCGGCCCGAGGATCTTGGTCCAACCGCCGATGAGCGACGCGGTGTTGAGAGTTGCATCCAGGATCGGCAGGTTGGTGAACGCGTTGCCCGCCTCGAAGGTGATGTTGTTCGGATCGCGGTGCTGATAGCTCCCGCGGACAAATACGGAATCGTTGCTGCTCGGCTCGTAGTCGATTCTGAGATCGCCGCGCTGACGTGCGCGAGTCTGGGGCACGAACTGCTGATAGACGCCGTATCCGTTCGCCATCGTTCCCTGATTGGGCAGCGGGTAGAAGAAGTCCATGATGGCCCGCGCCGCCGGATCGATGCGAGCGGTGGGAATCACCTGGTCGGCAAAGGGCAGCCCAGTGGCTGGGTCCCGAGGCGCGATCGCGGTGCCGCGGAAGTCTCCGTTCCGCATCGCAGCCGTAGGAACGGTCGCTCGTGAGCCACCGAAGATCGCCTTGTTGTTCGAGCCCTCGTAGTTCGCATAGAAGAACATCTTTGCGCCGACGAGCGGTCCGCCGATGCTTCCACCCCACCGCTGTTCGTGCGTGTCGGACAGGGGATCGCCGCGCTCGACGCCCGAGAGCGTCTGGTTGTAGGTCAGCGCGTTCAGGCTGTCGCTATTGAAGTCAAAGAAGCTCGTCCCGCGGTAACTGCTGGCGCCGCGCTTGGTCGTCACCACGACCCCCGCCAGGCCCCCGTACTCGGCGCTGTAGGAATTCGACAGCACGGTAATCTCCGAGATTGCGTCAAGGCCAGGCGCAGAGTTGCCGATGGTGCCGAAGATGGCGTTGGTCGACGCCTGTCCGTCCTGGATGTACGACACGCCGTAGGTCTTGGCGCCCAGGAACTGGACGTCATCGGCGCCGCCGACCACGTTCGGGTTGAGCAGCAAGAAGGACTGGATGTCGCGGCTGTTGCGCGGAAGGTCGTGGAGCTGCTGCTCATCGAGACCGCGGACGATGGCCTGACTTTCGAGAGTGATGTTGTTCTGTGACTCTGCCGCGACGGTGACCATTTCGTTGACGCCGCCCAACTCGAGAGTGACGTTGACCAGCGCGGTGCCGGCAGCTCCCACGAGAACGCCCGTCCTCTCGAACTTCTTGAAGCTCGTCGTTACGACCTGGACGCGATACGTCCCCGGCCTGAGGTTTGATGCCTCATACCGGCCCTGCGAATCCGTCTCGAGCGTCCGGGGCACGCCAGTCGCGTCGTCGATGACGATAACGGCCGCGCCTGAGACGGCCTGCCCCTGGGGATCGACGACCGTGCCGCGGATTGTTCCGAGAAAGGACTGCGCGAATGCGGGTGTGCCGAGTGTGAATGCGAATGTGCAACAAACGAGTATTGCAAGAAGTACCGGGGCGAGGGTGTTCTTTGACATCTGCATCCCCCTCTGACAGCTGTCAGTCACGCGGGTACGGAAGGCTCGCCTTCAGGCCGCCTCGTGCGCCTTGCAACGAACGTTCCGACTTTCGACGTGCTTTGACGACTGTCAACTGGGTTTTCCCTGCATAGCTTGAGCTGGCTTCCGATTGCCGATACGCTTCCGAGGGTCACTATGCGGCTGCTCGTGACGCCCTCCATCGTTCTTGCGATTCTCATCTTGACGATCGGCTGCCGCGCGCGCAGCGTCGGATCCGGCTCAGCAGATCGGCCGAATGTGCTCCTGGTCACGATCGACACGCTGCGCGCCGATCACGTGGGGAGCTACGGATACCAGGCTGCGTCGACACCGACGATAGATGCTCTTGCCGCGCGCGGTGTCCGGTTCCAGACGTCGGTGGTTCATACGCCTCTGACTGGACCGTCACACGCGTCGATTCTCACCGGTCAGACGCCGCTCGGCCATGGCTTCAGGAACAACAGCGGCTACGTATTGGCGCCACAGGTGAAAACGGCGGCCGAGGATTTCCGCCAGGCGGGCTACCGTACTGCGGCCTTCGTGTCCGGATTCCCCCTCGATCGCCGGTTCGGTTTCGATCGCGGGTTCGAAACCTATGACGATCGGCTGCCCAAGGGAAACGATCGGCGGCGGACGCCCTATGTCGAGCGGTTCGCGGATGCGACGACCGATGCAGTGCTGCGCTGGCTCCCGACATCCGGTCCGACGACGGGCCAGGTGCTGACTCCATGGTTCCTCTGGGTTCACTACTACGATCCACACGCGCCATATGAGCCGCCGGCAGACTTGGCTGAACGCTTTCGCCAATCGCCCTACGACGGGGAGATCGCGTTCGTGGACCGCCAGCTCGAGCGTCTCCTTCAGGCCCTCGACGCTCGCGGCGAACGGCCGCGAACGATTGTGCTCGTCACCGCCGACCATGGCGAGAGCCTCGGCGAACACGGCGAAGGCACTCACGGGATCTTCGTGTACGACGCGACACTCCGAGTGCCATGGGTCATGGCGGGGCCGCGCGTCGCGGCGGGGCGCGTGTCCCAGACAGTCGCCCGATCCATCGACGTGTTGCCGACGCTCGCCGACTACGCGGGGCTTCCTCCGCGCAGCGATGTCGAGGGGCGGTCTCTCCGTCCCGCCGCCGATGGGCACGAGATGGCCGACGAGGGGACCTACGCCGAGTCGTTGTACCCAGAGCTCGAGCTGGGCTGGGCTCCACTCCACGCCTGGCGGACGAGCGGCCTCAAGTACATCAAAGCTCCAAACCCCGAGTTGTACGATCTGGAGAAGGATGTCTCGGAGACAACGAATCGCGTCCGCGAGCAACGGGAGCGAGTAGAAGATCTAGACCGGAAGCTGGAAGCGGCATTGCGTCATTCGACGACGCCTTCGGCCGCAGCACCAACGGTCGATGCCGAGACCGCCGAGCGACTGCGCGCGCTTGGTTACGCAAGTGGAGGTCGCATCTCGCGCCCCCGCAGCGCTGTGCTCCGCGATCCCAAGGACGGCGTGCGCCTCCTGCCGCGCCTCAATCGCGGCATGTCCGCGGCGCGCGCGGAGCCGGAGCTCGCCATACGAGAGCTGACCGCCGTGCTCAAGGAAGACCCAGGCCTGTTCATGGCCCTCCGTACGCGCGCCGTCGCCTACGCCGCCGCCGGACGTCACGAGCTCGCCGTCGCTGACCTGCGGCTGCTCGACAAGGAAGGACAACTTACACCCGAAGACGCGGTCGTGCTCGGCGACAACCTGAGGTTCGCCGGTCGTCTGGAGGAAGCGATCCTCATCCTCGAACGCGCCGCACGCGAGAACCCGAGGTTCCCGCAGCCCCTGATTTCCCTGGCCGAGGTCCGCATCCAGGAACGCAAGTACGATGAAGCTGCCGCGGCGTGCGAGCGGGCGTTGACGCTCGTGCCCGACCACATCGAGGCCCTCCGCCGGTTGGGCGACCTCGCGCTGCTCAAATCCGATCTCGAGACCGCGGCCTCCCGCTACGGCCGCATCCTCGAGCGGGACGCTGGCGATGTGAATGCCATGACGAAGCTCGGCGTGGTCCGCGTGCGGAGCGGGCGCGCGGACGAGGGGCTACGCCTGTTCCGCCAGGCGATTGATCACGAACCGACGAATGGTGAAGCCCTGTTGTACCTCGCGGGCGCTTTGGCATCGGGAGGGCGTCCCGCTGAAGCCTTGCCGTACTTCGAACGGGCGCTCGAGGCCGACCCCGCTTCCACGATGGTGCTGAACGGGCTCGGCCTGACGCGCCTCGCCGTCGGGGACAGAGCAGGGGCGGCCGCCGCATTCCGCGAGTCGCTGCGGCTTGATCCGAAGCAGGCCGACATCGCCCGCACGCTAGCCGAGGTGCGCCGCGGCGGTGCGTCCGACTGAATCGCGCGCACAGGAGACTGTCCTAGAATCACCAGCATGCAGATCGATCGGCGGGCGTTTCTGGCGAGCGTCGCAGCGGCCGCTGCGGTCCCGGTTGCGGATACACAGCCACCCGCCATCCCGATTATCGATACGCATATCCATCTCTTCGATCCCAATCGCCCGCAGGGCGCGCCCTACACCGGGCCCAAAACGTCGAGCCCGCCGGTGGCCGCTCTTCCCGCTCGCTATCGCACGCTGGCGATGCCGCTTGGAGCCGTCGGTGCCATCAAAGTCGAGGCGAGCCCGTGGGTTGAAGACAACCTCTGGGTGCTCGAGGTCGCCGAGCGAGACCCGATCGTTGTCGGCGTCGTCGGCAACCTCGAACCGGAAAAGCCGGAATTTCCTGAATACCTCGACCGCTATCGGAAGAATCGGCTGTTCCGGGGCATCCGATGCGGGAATCTCTGGGGACGCGACATGACGGCGCAGGTCGAGTCGCCTGCGTTCATCGGCGGCCTCAAGCGGCTCGCCGACGCCGATCTCGTGATGGACACAGCCAACCCGCGACTGTCGCTGTTGCAGGCAATCGTTCGCGCGACAGACCAGGTGCCGACGTTGCGGGTGGTCCTCGACCACCTGCCGGCGCTTCCCCAGCCGGAGACTGCGGCCGACCGCGCGACGCTCGAGACCGTCCTGCGCGAGCTTGGCGCGCGGCCGCAGATTTTCGTCAAGCTCTCGGCGATCATTCACAACGTCAACGGGACGATCTCGACTGATCTCTCGAGCTACAAGGCGTGGCTCGATCGGCTGATGGATGTCTTCGGCGAGGATCGCGTCGTCTTTGGAAGCGATTGGCCCAACAGCGACGGCGTCGCGCCGGTGGACCAGGTCTTCGCGATGGCCAAAGCCTACTTCGCGACTCGAACGAGAGCCGCAGCCGAGAAGTACTTCTGGAAGAACTCGATTGCCGCCTACAAGTGGATCCGGCGCGATCCCATGCAGCCGCAGCTATGATGATCACCTTCGAAGGAGTCGTGTGATGCGAACGTTTCACTCGTTGCTCGCCTGCCTGCTCACGGTCGCGCTCGCAGGGGCAGCCGTCGCGGCGCGTACACAGGGCGCACCGTCCCCGAAAGCGGTGCCGCTCTTCAACGGCAAGACGCTTGACGGCTGGGAGGGCGACACCAAGATCTTTCGCGTGCAGGACGGCGCGATCGTTGCCGGAACGTTCGACAACAAGATCGCCAGGAACGAGTTCCTGTGCACGACTCGCACGTTCGGCGACTTCGAGCTCCGCCTCAAGGTCAAGCTTCTCGGCGGTGACCAAGCCAATGCCGGCATCCAGTTCCGCACCAAGCGGATACCAAACGACCACGAGGTTTCGGGCTACCAGGCAGACATGGGTGTCGGCTGGTGGGGCGCGCTCTACGACGAATCGCGGCGTAAGAAGGTTCTAGTTGGACCCGATCAGGCAAAGATGAAGGGCGTCATCAAGGCCGACGACTGGAACGAGTACGTCGTCCGTGCCGAGGGCAAGCACATCCAGCTGTGGGTTAACGGATTCCAGACGGTCGACTACATGGAGGAGGACCCCAAGATTGAGACGACTGGGGTCATCGCCGTCCAGATTCACGCTGGCCCACCAAGCGAAGCGTGGTACCGGGACATCACGATCGTCGATCTGACGAAGTAGCCCGGACAATGAGTGTCGGCTTCGTCCGCCGCCGAGTTGCGCTGACCGCGATCGCCGCGGCGCTGACTACCGGGTGGCTCCCCGCATATCAGGTCCCGCAGTTCCCCCCACTGGGCACGGGGCTGACGGCCGAGGAGCAGGCGTCGCTGCAGTCCGGCGTCGATCGATTGGCCGCTGCGGTTGCGTCTCTCAAGCAGAAATACCGCGTCGGCCCGATGTCCGAGCGGGTGGCCGATGTGGAGGTGTACCTCGACGCCGTCAAGCGGCCGCTCAAGTACGACGAGCGGCTGTGGTCCGGCCGCGAGAGCACGCCGGTGGCCGTCGCGTCTCAGACCCTCGCGACAGGGGCCGAGCGGGCTGCGCAGCTCATGAACGGGCAATCGCCGTGGATGGCCGAGAGCGGAGTGCGTGGCTTCTACTCGCGGCTCGACGGGTCTGCGCAGCCGTACATCCTGACGATGCCGGAGCACTACGATGCCGCGGCCAAACGGGAGTACCGGCTCGACGTCTTCATGCACGGTCGAGACGACACCGTCCTCGAGCAGCAGTTCATGTCCAAATCGACGACTGGCTATGCGTCGAAGCCGTTCGCTGCCGGCCCCGATCGCTTCATGCTGCAGCCGTATGGCCGCTACAGCAACGCCAGCCGGTTTGCTGGCGAGGTCGATGGCCTCGAGGCGATTGAGTCGGTTGCGCGAGCGTATCCAATCGATCGCGATCGCATCGTGATGGCCGGCTTCTCGATGGGTGGCGCGTCAGCGTGGTCCTATCTCGTCCACTACGCCGATCGGTGGGTTGCGGCGGCACCGGGCGCCGGCTTTTCGGAAACCCGCGTGTTTCTGCGCGGCGACCTGGCGCGCCAGCCGCAGAATGCCGTCCAGGAAACGTTGTGGCACCTCTACGATGCTACCGACTACGCGGTCAACACGTTCAACGTGCCCGTCGTTGCCTACTCGGGTGCCAATGACGGACAGAAGCAGGCGGCCGACGCGATGGCGGCAGCGATGCGCGACGAGGGGCTCACGCTCGAGCACATCATCGGCCCGAACACCGGTCATTCGTACGAACCGGGCGCCCGGCAGCAGGTGCAGGATCGCCTCGATCAGCTGGCGGCGAAGGGTCGAACGGCCGTTCCAAGCGCCATCCGATTTACGACGTGGACGCTTCGCTACAACGAGATGTTCTGGGTCACGGTCGATGCGCTGTCAGAGCATTGGCAGCGCGCTCGGGTTGATGCATCGATTGAAGGCGATGCCATCTCGGCAACGACGACTGGTGTCACGGCCCTGCATCTGACCTTCGACCGCGGACTGTCGCCGTTTGCTGCCGGCAAGCGTCCATCCCTGAAGATCGACGGCCAGACGCTGGCGCTCCCGGCGCCCGCCGGCGCCGCGGCGTTCAGTGTCGCGCTCGTCAAGGCCGAGGGATCCTGGAAGATTGGTCGACTGCCAGCAGCGACGCTCCGCAAGTCGCACGGCCTCCAGGGACCCATCGACGACGCGTTCATGGAGAGCTTTGTCTTCGTCCGTCCGACCGGCCGGGCATTTTCGGACGCGATGGGAAAGTGGGAACTCGAACAGGCTGACTACGCCGTCAGCGAGTGGATCCACTTCTTTCGCGGCGAACCGAGAGTGAAGAACGACGTCGACGTGACCGATGCCGACATCGCTGCGCAGAATCTCGTCCTGTTCGGCGATCCCTCGAGCAACGCCGTCTACAAGCGCATCGCCGGCCGCCTGCCGGTCGAATGGCGCGCCAACGGCGTCACCGTTGGAGAGAAGAAGTTCCCGGCCAGCCACGCGCCCGTATTCATCTTTCCGAACCCTCTCAACCCGAACAAGTACGTCGTCATCAACAGCGGCTTCACGTTTCACGACCAGTCGAACAACGCCATGCAGTCGCCGAAGCTACCGGACTGGGCGGTCGTCGACACCACGAAACCCGGGAACAACTTCCGCTACCTGCCGCTCTTCGTCGAATCTCAGGGGTTCTTCGACGAATCGTGGACGCTGAAGGGGCCGGCGCTGACGACCGACAAGTGACTGGCACTGCGCAGTTCGTGCTCGCCGCCGTGGCAATCGCTGTTGCGTCTCTCCACGCTGCAGCCGCGCCAGGATCTTTGCACCGCTACGAAGCCAGCCGGATGTCGATGGCATGTCTGTACGCGATCGAGGCGTATGGCCCCGCCGCCGGTCGGTTGCCGCTCGTCCTTGACAAGGCCTTCGACGAGGTCGATCGCATCGATCGCCTCATGAGTCACTACAAGAGCGAGAGCCCGCTGTCGCAGCTCAACCGCGAAGCTGGCCGCCACGAGGTCGCGGTGGACGCCGAGCTCTACGACTTCATCGCCGAAGCGATGCGCTACTACCGCGAGTCTGGCGGTGCTTTCGACATCACCGTCGGACCGTTGATGAAGGCGTGGGGCTTTTTTCGCGGCGACGGCCGCGTGCCCTCAGACGAGTCGTTGGCCACGGTGCTCCGCCACGTCGGCGGTTCACACGTGCGCTTGAACCCGTCGGCCCGAACGATTGTCTTCGACGAGCCTGGCGTCGAGCTCGACCTCGGGGGCATTGCCAAAGGCTACGCCGTCGATCGTGTCGCAGCGCTCCTGAGACAGGAGGGGATTGTCGCGGCGCTGATCAGCGCGGGCGGCAGCAGTGTCTACGGTCTTGGAGCGCCGCCGGGGCGCGAATCGTGGGACGTTCAGATTCAGGATCCGATCGAGGGCACCAAGATAGCCTCGACCGTCACGCTCAAGAATCGTGCGCTCTCGGTCGCCGGCAGCTCCGAGAAGTCGTTCGAGAAAGATGGCGTCACCTACTCGCACATCATGGATCCGCGACTTGGCCGGCCGGTGCAGGGAATTCTCAGCGTCGCGGTCCTGACCGACACTGCAACAGCAGGTGACGCGCTCGACGACGCGTTTTTCGTCCTCGGGCCCGAAGGAAGCCGCACTTACCTGAAGCGTTTGCCGCGGACCGAGGTCTTCTTCTTCCTTCCCGCGCCCGATCGCGGCTGGACGCTCGTGACTGCGCGCGGCACGGCAAAGTAAGCACATGCGAATGCTGCTGCCGCCCGCCGCCATCCTTGTCGGTGCGCTCGCTGTCGTTTCTCCCGTCGAACAACCGCCGAAGCCCCAGCCTGACTTCGAAGCGATGCCGTTTGCGCCTCGTCGTTACATGGCGTATCGAACAGCGGCGCCGCTGACCGTCGACGGAAAGCTCAGTGAGGCAGCCTGGGCCGCGGTGATCTGGACGGATGCGTTCGTCGATATCGAAGGAGATGACCGGCCGCGGCCCGAGTTTCGTACGCGGGCCAAGATGCTGTGGGACGACGCCTACTTCTATGTAGCGGCCGAAATGGTCGAGCCCGACCTGTGGGGGACGCTGCGAACTCGCGATGCCGTCATCTTTCACGACAACGATTTCGAAGTCTTCATCGATCCGGATGGCGACACCCACGCGTACTACGAGCTCGAAGTGAACGCGCTCGGCACGCCGTGGGACTTGATGCTGATCAAACCCTATCGCGACGGTGGGCGGGCTATCGACGGCTGGGACATTGCCGGGCTGAAGATCGGTATCGATCGGCGTGGCACCATCAACCGACCCGGCGATCGAGACGAGGGGTGGACGGTTGAGCTCGCGATGCCCTGGAGGATTCTGCGCGAGGCAGCGCCCGAGCGGCGTGCCCCGAAGGCCGGCGAGCACTGGCGCGTGAACTTTTCGCGGGTGGAATGGCAGGTCAGAGTGGCCAACGGCCGCTACGTGAAAGTGACGAAGCCAGGAACCGATACTCCGCTTCCCGAACGCAACTGGGTATGGAGCCCTCAAGGCGCGATTAACATGCACATGCCCGAGCGCTGGGGCTACGTGCATTTCTCGCCTCGGAACGCCACGTCCGCCAGTGACGTCAACGTCTTTGAAGACGACCCAAACGAGCGCGTGAAGTGGGCGCTGCGACGCGTGTCACTATCGTCAGCGAAACGCCCGGGCGCGAACCGGCACCTACGCCACGACGCTCGACGAGCTGGGCGTGTCAGATATCCGCGTAGACGGGCTCGAGTTCAAACCGGCACTCTATGCCACGCCGTCGCTCTACGAGGTTGTCGCGCCAGGATTCGCGGGCGCGGTCGTCCACATCGACCAGGATGGACGGGTGTGGGTGACCCAGTAACGAATGGGATCGCGGCTCGCTTCTCGCGGCTCGCTGCTGCGTGGTCGAAGGGTTAGAATGCCGCGAGCCCGAGGAAGAAGAAGCGAGCAGCGAGCCGCGAGACTGGATGGCAACGCGATGAACCGACGCGAATTCCTCCAACACACCATTGCCGGCGGCGCAGCCGCAGCCGTGGGGATGTCTCTCGGCCCTTCGCTCGATGCCGCGGCTGTGAAGTGGCCGATTGGATGCTTCAATCGGCCCTGGACGAGCTGGAGCTACGACGACTGCCTGAAGCAGATCAAGGCGGCTGGCTATCAGACCACCGGTCTCCTCACCCGGACGAAGGACGAACCGTTCATCGGCGCCGATGCGACGCCGGAGTACCTGGCCAGCCTCAAACAGCGCATTGCCGCCAGCGGACTGGCGGTCAACATGGCGGCGCTCCGTACGCGGCACAACATTCCGCTCGAGGACTCGATCAAGGAAGCGCGCAAGCAGGTCGACAACGCGCAAGGTCTGGCGCTGACCTACCTGCTCACCTTCGGCGTCGATCGTCCCGAAGAGTACGAGCACTACTACAAGGTCATGGGCGATACGGCGGCGTACGCGCAGGAACGCAAGATCAAGCTGGTCATGAAGCCGCACGGCGGCAGCAGCGGCGCGTCGGACGAAATTGCCACGGTAATGAAAACCGTCGCGCACCCCAACTTCAAGATCTGGTACGACGCCGGAAACATCATCTATTACACCGGCAAGGACCCCATCGAGGAGCTGAAGCCGATCGCGAAGCACGTCACTGGCTTCTGCGCCAAGGACTGCGGCGCCGTCAAAAGCGACGTGATGATTCAGTTCGGCACCGGCAAGGTCGACTTCGCGGGCGTGTTCGGCGTGCTCAAGGACGCGGGCTTCGACGGGCCGCTCATGGTCGAGTGCTGCAAGGTCGGTGCGACCGCTGAAGAGACGATGGCCAACGCGCGCGCCAACCGCGAGTTCCTCGAAGGGGTTCTGGCGAAGGTGTAGGCGCTACTTCGCCTTCAGGTCGACGACGGCGTAGGTTGCCAGCCGGGGAACCGAGAACTCTGTGGCGCCGTCGGCGATCACCTGGTCGGTGAGCGACAGCCGGCCAGCACCCGCGACATGCGCCTCGCCGGTCGCGTACGCGCCACGAACGCGAATCCGCAAACCTTCGATTTCGCGGCCGCCGTAGTTGAGGAGATGCAACCTCGCCTGCGACGCCGTACCGGTAACGCGGCAAACGACGACCTCGCTTCCGTAAACACGCAGCGACCGCCGCTCGTCGGTGAGCTGACGCCGGATTTTCTGCGCGAACGCGCTGGGGTCTGCAGCTTCGGCAACCGGATACTCAGGCGCCCCGATGGCAATCGTGATTGGGAACTGCGACGACGGCGCCTTGACGATCTGGTAGAGCAGGTTGCGCCGCGAGAGCAGGTTCATGACTTCCCCGGTCACCGCCGAGCCATCGTCGACGACCGCGAGGTCGGCGATGGCCGAAAGATCGGCGGCCGGCAGGCTCTCGAGAAACGTCAGCATTCCACCCACTGCCTTGAGATCGGCGGCGTCGACTTTGAGGACGGCGTCGCCGCCGTAGGCGAATGCCTCTGCCGCGGCGAGCGCGCCCTTGCCGGCCGGCACTTCGTAGACGTACTTCTTGTCTGGCTGCCTGACGAAGCGCCAGCCGTTCGCGACGACCCAGGGGCTGCGCGTCGGCGAGGCCACGCCGGCCCGTGGTGCGGTGCCGGGAACCGCGAGCGGCTCGCGAGACTTGAGGTCCGCTTCGCTAACGGCGCCGACCGAAAAGTCTGCCGCGCGCCATGCGTCCACCTGTTCCGGCGCGACGCAGATCCGCTTGATCCCGGCGGCTTCGAGCGTGGCCCGGCTGTCGACGCCCTGCGTCCAGTAGACGCACGGCAGCGAGGCCAGGGCCGCGAGCAACAGCGGGGTCATACAGTCATGTCCTCGACCGCGATCTTCGCCTTGTCAGCGACGCCGAGGCCGAGCGATGACGCGTACTCGATGTGTCCCGGCTCCCTGATGATGATGTTGACGTTGGGATCGGCGTCGCGCGCTCGCGTGTCGTCCCGCAGCGACTCCGGCGACCGGTCCCAGATCGAGCGCACGCCTTCAGCCTTGCGCTTGTCCTCGATGATGTCGAGCAGCAGCCGATCGATGGCGACCGGATCGGTGCCGAACATGATCTGCTTCGGATAGAAGACGTACTTGGTGGTCCTGGCAAACGGGCCGCCGTGCCAGACCGCGCGCAGCCCGTCCATGATCTGCAGCACGGTTCGCGACCGCACCGGCTCGATCGACGCCAGCGTGCCAACGAAGGAGTAGGTGTACGACTTGCCGCCCTGGTGCGTGCGCGCGACGTTCGAGAAGCTGCCGTACGCGATGTTCTTCAGGCACCCGGTGACGCCGGTGGCGCCGTGGTCCTTCATATTCGGGATGTTGATGATCTTGGTGAGTCGTTGGGACACGAGCCGCATCATGTTCGACCGTGTGTCCTCTTCGCCGAAGAGCGTGGCGTCCAGGTACGTCTTTGGATCGTAGCCGTTGTTGTCGGTGTAGCGGTTGGCGCGCTCGGCGGCGACGATCTGCAGACCCTCCGGGAGGTGGGGGGCGTAGTTGACCTCGTCCAGCTGATTCTGGAACCGCTCGTAGACGTAAATCTGTGTAACCGGAATGTCGATGGCCCGCAGCTGGCGGACTGTCTCCGCCACGATCTCGTACGCGGACACGCAGTTGGGATACCCGCCGCAGTTGACCTTGATGCCGACGATGTCGGACGGCTAGAAGAACCGCCGCCAGGCATCCGCGGTCGTTGCCGTGCCGGTCAGTTTCTGCATGCCTCGCGCCATCATCTCGCGGACGATGTCAGCGTTGGCGGTGTTGGTGGCGGTGTCGACGCTCTTGTCCGATTGAACGGCGACGACACGACCGGGGTAGGGGCCGGGCATCCCGGGCATCTTCGCTGGCGCGTAGGACGACACGATGCGCATCGGCGGAACCTCGGAGTGTTGGGCTCCGCCGGCGGTGGCCGCGCGCTGCTGTTGCGACGCGTCGAGCTTGACAGTGGCCCCGGCGGACGCGGCCGCCAGGAGTCGAACGAACGCTCTGCGATGCATCGCGCGCGCCTCCAGGATGAAAAACGCCGACATCGTAGCAGTTTTCGACGCGAGCCCCACCTCATCCTTGCGTCGATAGGGTCCTTCAGTTTCTCAACATTTCCTTCAGCATTCAGCACTCAGCTTTCAGCACGCCGTTCGTCCCTTGACTTCATCGCACTGCTGCGACAATGTGTGGAACTTCTCAATGTTTTTCGTCGCTGACTGCATCAGGGGAGGACCTATGAGCACTCGATTGCGCCTGCCGCGCGTCGGATTGATCGTCTTTGCGATACTCACGCTCACTCGAGTGCCCGCGGCGCTCGCGCAGACCGGCGCCGCGTCGCTGACCGGCCTCGTCAGCGACCAGAGCGGCGCGACCGTTCCCGGCGCGACCGTCACGGCGACGAACCAGGCGACCAACGTCGTGTACACCGCCGTCTCGAATGAGGCTGGCAACTACACGGTTACTTCGCTGCCGGTCGGCAACTACATCGTCAAAGCCGAGCTCTCGAGTTTCAAGACCGCGGCGACCAAGCCGATCCAGGTCGAGGCCAATCAGATCGTGCGCATCGACTTCAAGCTGGAGCTCGGCGCGCTGGCCGAAACCGTCGAAGTCAGCGGCGAGTCGCCGGTGCTGCAGACCGAATCGGCGACAGTCGGCGAGGTCATCTCGGGGACCACGCTGTCGGCGCTGCCGCTCAACGGGCGCAATACCGGTCAGCTCTCGCTGCTCCTCCCAGGCGTCGTGACGCCGAACCCGAGCTCGTTCACTGCGATCCGCAACTTCGGCGGCGGCCGGCCGTTCGTGAACGGCAACCGCGAGCAGACCAACAACTACACGATCGACGGCGTCGACATGAACGAGTCGATCGACAACCTCGTGGCGTATCAGCCGAGCCCCGACGCGCTGGCGGAAATCAGCGTCGAGACCAACAACTACGCCGCCGATACCGGCAACGTGGCCGGAGCCGTGATCAGCAACGTCATCAAGTCCGGCTCGAACAGCTTTCACGGCAACGCGTTCGAGTTCTACCGCAACAGCGACATGGATGCGAACGCCTGGGCGAACAACCGGTCGAACGCGCCCAAGCCGGAGCGCCGGCAGGACATCTACGGCGGCACCCTTGGTGGTCCAATCGTGAAGAACAAGCTGTTCTTCTTCGCCAACTATCAGGGCACGCGGAACGATGCGCCTGGGTCCGAGACGATTTCGGTGGCGCCCGCGACCTGGCGCGCGGGCGATCTGTCGGGCATCACCGGCGTCATCCGTGACCCGTCGACTGGCGCGCCGTTTTCCGGGAACCAGGTTCCGATCGGGCGGATCACTCCGATCGCCCGGTCGATTCTGACCAACACCTCTCTGTACCCGCTTCCCAACCGCAGCGTCACCGGTGTGACCGGCAACTACGTTGGCGAGACACTGACGACGATCCGTGCCAACCAGGCCGACGTGCGCGTCGACTGGAGCCCGTCGACAAACGACAAGATCTTCGGACGCTTCTCGTATGCCAAGTACGAGTCCCGACAGGACAAGCGCGCGATTCCGCTCCTGCTCGGGAATCTCACCGACGCGCCGTTTCGCAATTTCGCCTTCAACTGGAACCGCATCGTCACGCCGACCCTCGTGAACGAGGTGCTGTTCGGCTACAACCAGATAACCATCGTGTCCGACACGCTCGACTGGGCGGGGATTGGCAACGGCAATGCGACGTTCGG
Organism: uncultured Acidobacteriota bacterium; assembly: GCA_963797715.1. Classification (GTDB taxonomy): domain Bacteria; phylum Acidobacteriota; class Vicinamibacteria; order Vicinamibacterales; family 2-12-FULL-66-21; genus DATBJJ01. The sequence goes on along the minus strand of CAWCQS010000022.1, from coordinate 136,151 downwards.
GATCGCCGGCGGTCAGCCGATTGCCGGCCTGAGCTCGATCGGGTGGGGCAATGGACTGACGTCGGTGGGCGCCGCCGCAACGGACACCGACACCCTCGACAAGACGTATCAGATCAACGAGAAGCTGACCTGGCTCAAGGGCCGCCACACCGTCAAGGGCGGCGGGCAGTTCCTGCACTATGTGCAACAGCGGTTCTATGCCGGCAACAACGGGCTGCTTGGGCTTTTCGGCTACGGCGGCGCCTTCACCGGCTCGCCGTTTGCCGACTTCCTGCTCGATCAGGTGTCGAGCAAGGGCCGCGGCAGCCAGTCGGAAGCGTGGACGCACCTCCATAACCGCGTTGCGCTGTTCGTCCAGGACGACTTCAAGATGACGCAGGCCCTGACGCTCAACCTCGGGATGCGCTGGGCGTACACGCAGCCGGTCGTCGAGCAGGACAACCGCCAGTCCAATTTCAGCTTGAGCACCGGCCAGCAGGTCCTTGCACAGGACGGCGACCGCGAGAGCCGCGCGCTCTACAAGTCGTACATGAAGGGCTTCGAGCCGCGGCTCGGGTTCGCCTACCGCGGCGGCGACAAATGGGTCTTCCGCGGCGGCTACGGGATCACGCAGTACATGGAAGGGACGGGAGCCAACCTGCGGCTGCCGCTCAACCCACCGTACTTCTTCGAATCGGCCGTTCAGTACCGACGGGACGACTGGTCCGGGCACACTCGCCACTGGCTTTGCCGAGCTGCGGCCGCTCGATCAGCCGTCAGGCCAGGTGCGCGCTTGGGATCCGAACCTGCGCCCGCAGTTCACGCAGCAGTGGAACGTGTTTGCCGAATATCTGCTGACGCCGTCGATGTCGGCCAACGTCGGCTACGTCGGTCACAACGCCGATCATCTGGTGACGCCAGTCGAAGGCAACCAGCCTCTGGCCGGTACGGGAGACGTGTCCACATGGCTGCCGCTGCAGCAGCGCCGTCCGTTGTACGCGACTGCGCCGCTCATCACCAACATCTCGACCACGGCAGCGCGTGGACGCAGCGATTACAAGGCGCTGCAGGTGAGTCTCCGTCAGCGTTACATGCACGGGCTCGAGTACCTCGCGTCCTACACGCTGGGCGAGGTCAAGACCAACAACCTGGGCTATTACGGCTCAGGTGGCGTCGCCGCGGAAGGTGCCTACTGGATGAACACCTACGAGCCGGAGTGGAACTACGGCCCGGCGTTCTTCGATGCCAGGCACAACCTCGTGTTCTCAGCCAACTACGAGCTGCCATACGGCCGTGGCCGCACGTGGGGCAACGGACGCGTCGCCGCTCGTCGAAGCGATCCTCGGTGGATGGCGGGTGAGCGGGATCTACCAGGCGCGCAGCGGCTTCCCGATCACCGTGACCGACGGCAGCGCGCCGTCGCAGCAGGGCGTGCGCGGCAACGAGCGTCCGAACTGCATCGGCGATCCGGTGCCATCGGATCAGAGCATTACGCACTGGCTCGACATCAACGCGTTCCAGCGCGTGGCACGCGGCACCTGGGGCAACTGCGGCATCGGCGTCGCGCGCGCGCCGGGCTACCAGAACATCGACCTCGTGCTCGCCAAGCGCTTCAACATCGGCGGCGAGCGAGCGTTCGAGTTCCGCGCCGAAGCCTTCAACCTCACGAACACGCCGAGCTTCGGCCCGCCCGCGACGCGACATCAACGCGCCGAATACGTTCGGCATCATCACCAGCACCGTCAGCAACTCGCCCGGACCGTCGAGTTGGTGGTGAAGTTCTTCTTCTAGCGCTGCGGTTCGGGGCTCGGTTCTCGCGGTTCGCGGTCGGTGCCCGCCCATTCGAAGAGACCAGGACCGCGACCGCTCCTGATCTGGCTTTTCGCCGCTCACTGTTGGCTCCTTCCCGACTCAGAAACCCGAGCCCCGAGCCCGTTCCAGCCGCCGGTCTTGACTCCCGCCATCGGCTGCGCCATCGTTACGCAACTTCCGAGGAGGCGTCATGGGCAGCGACAGCCGGAGGAACGACCGGTCGACGATCAGCCGGCGGGAATTGATTCGCCGGGGCACCGTGCTCGGCGGACTGCTGGCACTTCCGGCACCCGGACCGCTCGACGCCAGCGCGCAGGCGCCGGCGGCCGCCAACAGCGCGTCCAACGCTCTTCGCTCTGGCGACGTCTACCGCTCGATTGGCGTCCGGCCCCTCATCAACGCCCGCGGCACGTTCACGATCATCAGTGGATCGACGATGCTGCCCGAAGTGCGGGCGGCGATGGACGAGGCGGCGCGCAAGTACGTGCACCTCGACGAGCTCGCCGATGCGGTCGGTGCGCGGCTTGCCACGCTCACAGGTGCGGAGTGGGGCCTCGTCACCAACGGCTGTTCCGCTGGCTTGACGCTTGCCACTGCCGCCTGTGTCGCTGGTGGCAATCCCGATCTCCACGTCCGTCTGCCGGATCTGACGGGCTTCGCCAAGGATGAAGCCATCATCCCGACACATTCGCGGAACGTCTACGACGCCGCGATTCGCTCCGTTGGTCTCCGCGTCGTCGAAGTGGCCACGCCAGCCGAGTTCGAGGCTGCGCTCGGGCCACGCACGGCGCTCGTCTACATCATGGCGGGGCCCCGCGTCGACGAGAGTCCGCTCAATCTCAAGACGATCGGCTCGATGGCGTCGGCCAAGGGCGTACCGGTGCTCGTCGATGCCGCCGCCGAGATCTTGACGATCCCCAACGTGCACCTGCGTGACGGCGCGACGCTCGTCGGCTACAGCGGCGGCAAGTGCCTGCGCGGCCCGCAGACCGGCGGCCTGCTGCTCGGGCGCAAGGATCTGGTGCGCGCCGCCTGGGTCCACAGCGCCCCGCATCATGGCTTCACGCGCTCGCTCAAGGTCGGCAAGGAAGATGCGATTGGGATGCTGATGGCTGTCGAGATGTGGGTCAAGCGGGACCACGACGCCGAGTGGAAACGTTGGACGGCCGCGCTCGATCACATCACGCAGCGCCTGTCGGCGATTCCCGGGGTATCGACCGCCGTGGTGCAACCCAATGGCCTGTCGAATCACACGCCATCGTTGCGCATCACCTGGGATCGCCAGAAGCTTGGGCTCGCGGGCGACGCCGTGGTCCGGGCACTGCTCGAGGGCGAGCCTCGCATCGCGCTTGCCGGGGCCGGCGGTGCGCCGCCGATGACCGGAGTGTCGGTCACCCCATACATGATGGACCCGGGAGACGAAAAGGTTGTTGCCGACCGGCTGCACGCTGTGCTGTCGAAGCCGGCTGGGCAAGCGACCGCCGCGACCGCTGCGGCCGGCGCCGATCTCTCCGGCCAGTGGGATGTGCGGATTCAGTATGCGGCCACGACCGCCATCCATTCGCTGCTGCTGACGCAGCGCGGCAACGACCTCGGCGGCTACCACAAAGGCGACTTCATCACGCGCGAGATCACCGGCGCGGTCGAGGGCGATAGCGTGCGTATCCGGAGCGCGTTTGGCGAGCAGCATGGCGATTCAATCAATCTGACGTTTACCGGCAAGGCATCGGCCGATCAGATGTCCGGGTCGCTCGACATGGGCGAGTACCTCGGCGCGACGTGGACGGCCACGCGGCGCGCGGCGCGGAGGGGATGATGCGGGGGCGCTTCGTTGGACTCATTGCTGTCGCTGTAACAGGGGCCGCCCTGGCGGGCGCGGGCTCGCCGCAAACACCGGCGCCGACGGCTCAGCCCAAGTACGATCTCCTGCTTCGCGGCGGTCATGTCATCGATGCCAGGAACTCCATCAACGCTGTGCGCGACGTGGCCATTTCCGAAGGTAAGGTCGCCGCCGTTGCCGCCCAGCTGAATCCTGCCGACGCGCTCAAGACGATCGACGTGTCAGGTCTATATGTGACGCCAGGACTCATCGACATCCACACGCACGTCTACACCGGGACAGGCGAGCCCCGATCGTACGCCGGCGACAGCAGCGTCTATCCCGACGGCTTCGCACTCCGCGTTGGCGTCACGACCGTGGTCGACGCCGGGGGCTCGGGCTGGCGGAACTTCGACGACTTCAAAACCCGCGTCATCGATCGCTCGAAGACACGCGTGCTCGCGATGCTCAACATCGTCGGCAACGGGATGCGCGGCGGGAAGTTCGAGCAGGATCTGGCCGACATGGAGGCCGCGCCGACTGCCGAAAAGGCGAAACAGCATCCGGGCCTGGTCGTCGGCATCAAGACCGCACACTACGCGGGACCGGAATGGACGCCAGTCGAGCGTGCTGTGGAGGCCGGCACGATCGCCAATCTGCCGGTCATGGTCGACTTCGGCACGAACCACCCCGAGCGTCCGGTTGCCGAGCTCGTGACGAAGAAACTGAGGCCCGGCGACATCTACACGCACATGTACTCCGGACTTCGGAACGAGCAGGACGCGTCCGGTCACGTCAACCCGGGACTCTTCGAGGGTCGCAAGCGCGGCGTGATCTTCGACGTGGGCCATGGCGGCGGCAGCTTCCTCTGGCGCATTGCCGTGCCGGCGATCAAGGAAGGCTTCATCCCCGATTCGATCTCGACCGACCTCCATATCGGCAGCATGAATGCCGGCATGAAGGACATGCTCAACGTCATGAGCAAGTTCCTCGCGATGGGGTTGCCGCTCGACTCGGTGATCGCCCGTTCGACCTCGAACCCGGCGAAAGAGATCAAGCAGGATGGCCTCGGCCATCTGTCGGTGGGAGCCGCCGCTGACGTCGCCGTTCTGCGCCTCGAGAAAGGACGATTCGGCTTCGTCGACATGTACGGGGCGCGGATGGATGGGAACGAGCGTCTCGTCTGCGAGCTGACGCTTCGTGACGGCAAGGTGTTGTACGACTTGAATGGGCTGTCCCGGCCTGACTGGCGGTCGTTGCCGGCCGACTATCGTCAGACGGGCGATGCGCGTTGGGACGGGATCACCCCGGCTCCCATCCGGAGGTAGCGATGGCGAAATCGAATCGGCGGGCGTTCTTGAAGCAGGGTCCGGTCGTAGCGGTCGCGGCGGCGGTAGCGGCGCCAGCCACGGCGCTGGCACAAGGCACCGCGGGTGAGAAGCCGGTCAAGAAGGTCCACTACGCGAGCGGCAAGCCACCCGAAAAGACCCCGCTCTTCAACGGCGTCGTCTCGTACGGCAACCTGTTGTTCATTTCCGGTATCGGCGCCCACTTCGAAGGCGACATCAAAGCGCACACCAAGCACGTGCTCGACGAGATTCAGAAAAACCTGGAACGCGCTGGCTCGTCGATGGAAAAGGTGCTCAAGGTGAACGTCTATTTGAACGACCTCAAGGACTACGCCGGGATGAACGAGATCTTCCTCGGCCGCTTCGGCCCAGAGCCGGGCGTCCGGACGACGATCGCCGCCGCCGGTGGTATCCCTGGCAACTCGCTGGTCGAGATTGATTGTATTGCTTACATCTAGCTGTCAGCTTCTCAGCTTTCAGCAAAGAACTTCTGATAGCTGACGGCTGACAGCTGGGAGCTACTCTCGCGTCGCTACCCGCGCCGTGAACTGTTGTGACGCGAGCGAGAAAATGCAGTACGCCGCGAACCAGTAGAAGCCGGGGCCGAAGTGCGCGGTGAAGGCCACGAGCGGTGCCGCCCCTGACCCCGGCGTCGTCGTGCTGGCCATTGCCGCCAGGTAGGCAATGAACAGCGCGACGACGAAGACGTCGGCCATCGACCACTTCGCAATCGCTTCGACGAAGTTCAGCGTGCGCTGCCGGCGTGAAGGGTCCATGAACATTGCCCACGCGACCAGCGCCGCCTTGCCGAACGGCACGATGACGCTGAAAAGCAGGATCAGCGTGGCCGGCGTCGGACTGCCAACTTCGTACAGCCTCCGCACCGAGCCGATGATGCTCCTCGTTTGCTGATAGACCTCGACCTCGTCGACGCTTTTCTGCAGGGCGGCGGTGATTTGCGGCGTCAGTTTTTCGAGGATGATCTTGCGCAGATCGCCGCCGGTCGCGTTGAGAAACCCGAGAATCGTCGGGTTCATCATCGACTTGAGGACGTTGATGGTCTCGTCGCTCAATCCTTTTTCGAGCATCGTCGGCGCGACCTGCGCGACGCCTTCGCGCGTGAGGACGCCGCGGATGGTCAGCACCGGCAGAAAGAGTCCGGGGAGGAGAAGGGCGATCGACGCCGCGAGAAGCACCAGGACGAGGGTGCGATTCGGTGGAGAGGTCATATTGGCTGCCCGACATCATGCCCCATTTGCCCCATTCATGCAGATGGGGGTGTAGCATGTAGCGCCATGCCTGAGGTTGGCGTCCCCGAGGTCGACACTCGCAGCGGGGATGACGAGAAACCGACGCCGTTATCCGCGCCGCCAGTTCACTTCGCTGGCGGGAAATCCCTGTTCAGAATCGTGCTGGAGGTCGCGCTCATCGGCCTCGGCGTGTTCCTGGGGTTGATGGGCGAGCAGTGGCGCGAGCGCTCGGAGCATCGCGAGTTGGCCGAAGAGTCGCTGCGCCGCTTCCAGGCGGAGATCCGGACCAACCGCGCGCAGGTCGTCGCATTGAAGGACTATCACGCCGACATGAAGAAGAGGATCGACGCATATTTCGCGCTCGACGCCAGCAAGCGGACCAGCTTCAACGTTGGGATGCGGGGGATCCGGCCGGCGTCGTTCGAGCACACAGCCTGGGATCTCGCGATGGCGACGCAGGCCCTGAGCTACATGGATACGCACCTGGCTTTTGCGCTCTCGCGCATTTACGGCGTGCAGCAGGACTACTCGACTCTCTCAGGAGGGGTGCTGCAGGCCATGTATCTGCGCCCCCCCGCCCAGGATCTGGGAGCGTTTCTTCAAACCGTCGCCCTGTACTACAGTGACGTCGTACTCATCGAGCCGCGACTCATCGCGATGTACGACGAGATCCTGCCGCAAGTCGATCGCGCGCTGGGCATCCCCGGGAGTGCGGTCGGCCAATAGAACTGAGGTACCTTCTAACGCCATGCGCATGTCAGCTAGACGTCTGTTCGCGATTATCGGCACTTGCGTCGCCGCGCTCGCTCTCGCCGGCACCGTGCCGGTGGCTCAGCAGCCCGCCCGTCCGGCCGACGTGCCGACGCTGCCGCCGCGCGGGCCGCTATCGGTGACACCGGCAGCCATTACTGAGATCGTTGGCGGTATCAAGGCTCCTGCTGGCTTCGAGGTCAAAGTGTTTGCCGCGCCGCCGGTCGTGAATTATCCAGCCTGTATCACTGCAACGCTGACCGGCGAGCTCTTCGTCTGCGTCGACCGGAACAGCTCTCTGCAGGCCGACCCCGGTATGGGCAGCGTCCTGCGGCTCGTCGACCGCGACCGCGACGGGACAGCTGACGAATACACGATCTTCGCGACGATGGACAGCCCGCGCGGTGCGGTGTTCGACGGCGACACGCTCTACGTCACGCACCCGCCGAACCTGACGGCGTACCGCGACGTCGACGGCGACGGCATCGCCGACGAGTCGCGCGTGCTCGTGCGCGGCCTTGGCTTCGGTCTCGATTTCCGCGGCGCCGATCACACTGTCAACGGCGTCGAGCTCGGGATCGACGGCTGGCTCTATGTCGCGGTTGGGGACTACGGGTTGATCAAGGCGGTGGGAACCGACGGCAAGGAGCTCCAGATGCGCGGCGGCGGCAACGTGCGTGTCCGCCGCGACGGCAGCGGCCTCGAGATCTACGCTCGCGGTACCCGCAACGATTACGACCTGGCGATCGATCCGTTGATGAACCTGTTCGCACGCGGCAACACCAACGACGGCGGCGGCTGGGACATCCGGCTCAATCACTTCGTCGCCGGTGCGAACTACGGATATCCGTCGCTCTTCAAGAACTTCGCCGACGAGATCGTGGCGCCGCTCGCCGACTACGGCGGCGGATCGGGCACCGGCATGCTCTACGTCCAGGATCCGGGGCTGCCTGCGCCGTTCGGCGACGCGCTCTACTCGGTTGACTGGGGCACCAGCTTCGTCTATCGCCATCCGCTTCAGGCGAAGGGCGCGACGTTTACCGCCGGGCAGGAAGTGTTTCTCGGTCTGCCGCGCCCGACCGACATCACTATCGATGGGGCATCGAGGCTGTATGCGGCGAGCTGGAAAGGCGGACAGTATCGTTACGGCGGCGAGCAGATCGGCTATATCGCGCGCCTGACGCATCCTGGGACGCCGCCATCCCAGCCGCCCGACCTGAAGGCGGCGAACGACCCGCAGCTCGTCGACCTGATCATGTCGAATAACCAGATCCATCGCCGGTTCGCGCAGCACGAGCTCGTTCGCCGCGGCCCAACGCCCGAACGGATTGCGCTGCTCGAACGCCGCGTGCTCACGCCCGGGCCGCTGCCAGGGCGTGTCGCGGCGCTCTTCACGCTGAAGCAGTTGGCCGGTGCCGGCGCTCATGGCGCACTCGTCAAGGCGGCCGCCGACGCGACGGTCCGAGAGTTCGCGCTCCGCGCGCTCGCCGATCGGAAGGACGAGCTGACCGATGTGCCGAAGGCGCTGTTCGTTCAGTCGCTCAGTGACAAAGATCCTCGTGTCCAACTGCAGGCGATCACCGGTCTGAGGCGACTCGGTGCGCTGGATGCCGCGGGATCGATCGTTCCGCTCGTCGCCAATGCCGATCCGATTGTCGCGCACGTTGCGATCAACGCGCTTGCCTCGCTCGACGCGTCGGATGGCGCGCTTGCCGCGCTGCGGGCCGCTGCCACGAACCCATCGGTGACGACCGGTGCGCTTCGGGCGTTGCAGCAAATGCACACAGCTCCGACGGTGACCGGCCTGATCGAGACGCTGGCTGCCACTCGCAATCCGCAGACCCGCGCCGGCATCCTGCGCGCGCTGGCGCGGCTCTATTATCGGGAGGGCGCGTGGCGAGGCACGCTGGCTGAGTGGTGGGGCACCAGGCCCGACACGACAGGCCCGTACTACGATCCGGTCGCCTGGGAAGAGAGCGCGCGGATTCTGTCGCTGCTCCGCGGCGAGCTCCTCACGTCGCCAGCGGCCACCGATATCACGCCGTTCGTCGACGCGCTCGAACGCAACCGTCTCCTGCCGCCTGGAGCCGGTGGTTTGATTGCGTCGCTGCGCTCGGCCCGCGATCCGGCGCTCGGCGACGTCACGCTGTCGCTCCTCGGCCGGCTGCGTGTCGACGTGGATGCTCGCAATGCGCCGGTCTTCGACCGGCTGTCGCGGCAGACACCCGCGTATCGCGCCGCGATTGTGAAGATGCTCGGCAGCGCGACGGTGACACCGGACGCCGGCGAAATCCTGCGGCAAGCAGCAGTCGATTCGGGGACCGACAGCCAGACTCGGGCACTCGCGCTCACGGCCCTGTCGTCGGCGACCGGACCGGGCGCGCTCGACCGGGCCATCGACGCGTTTGCCAGCGTTGATGTCGCCAAGGCCGGTGTTCCCGGTCCGCTCGACAGCGCCTGGCGTCAGTTCGTCAGCCTGCCAACTCACGCGCAGGAGCTGACCCGGTTCCGCGAGCTGACGCATGCGCCCGAAGGGTCCAGGCAGATCCTCGGCTACGCCGTGCTCCTCCAGCTCGCGGCCGAACCAGTCGCCGGCCGGGGAGGTCGCGGTGCGTTCGGCGGAAGGGGAGGACGCGGACAGTCGCCGGCCGCCGCCGAAGCGGCGCGCGCCGAAGCGCGAAAGGATATCGAGGCGGCGTGGCAGGGCCAGTCGGTGGCGAATCTCTTGTGGGCGATTGGCGCCACCGAGGCCGTGGGATATCGCGAGCGCATTCAGCCGTTCGTGAACGTCCCATCGCCAGACATCCGCGCCGCCGCTGAGTTTGCCGCCACCCATTCGCGCGCAACAGCCACTGCCGTCACCGCAGCCCTCGTCTCGACCATTCCTTACGAAGAGTTGCCGGCGCGCGTCGGTGCGGTCACGGGCGACGTCGAGGTCGGTAGAACGCTCTTCACGCGTCAGGGCTGTGCGGCGTGCCACACGGCGTCGCCCGAAGAGACCGAGAAGGGCCCGTATCTTGGCGGGATTGCGACGCGGTACAGTCGCGCCGAACTGATCGAGTCGATCCTCAGGCCGGGCGCCAAAATCGCGCAGGGCTTTGCCACCAATTTCTTCGATACGACCGACGGCCGTCACCTCGAAGGGTTTGTCGTTCGTGAAGGTGGCGCTGACGTCGTGATTCGCGATCTGGCTGGAACGGAAACGACGCTGCGAAAAGATCAGATCAAGGCGAGAGGCGTTCGTGAGGGATCGATCATGCCGCCCGGTCTGGGCGACACCCTCACGGTGCAGGAACTCGCGTCGCTGCTGGCCTATCTCGGGTCGACGGGGGGCAAATAGTCAGCGATCGTTCGTGGTTCGAGGTTCTCGTTCCGGAACCACGAATCAGAACCGGAACGTCGAACCAAGAGCCTGAACGCCGAACCACCAACGCCGAACCACGAACCGTTCGTGTTCCAGCCTAACTGTTATCTCCGTCGAGGATCCTCCCCAGCCCTCCGAGGAGCGATCCCTCTTCACGTCCGCCCTTGCCGAGCCCCGGGGCGGCGGCGATGATGCGGCCGGCAAGACGGCTGAGTGGCAACGACTGCAGCCAGACTCTGCCCGGGCCGCGCAGCGTGGCAAAGAACAACCCTTCTCCGCCGAAGAGCGCCGACTTGATCTTGCCGACGTACTGGATGTCGTAGCCCACCGATGGCTGGAAGGCGACGATGCACCCGGTGTCGACGCGAATCACTTCTCCAGGTGCGAGCGTCCGCTCATGCAGTGTACCGCCGGCATGGACGAACGCCCAGCCGTCGCCCTGCAGCCGCTGCATGATGAAACCTTCGCCACCGAACAGGCCGACGCCGAACTTGCGTTGGAACGCGATACCGATCGCCACGCCCTTGGCGGCCGCCAGGAACGAGTCTTTCTGCGCAATAAGCTCGCCGCCTATCTCGGCGAGGTGAATCGCGACGATCTTGCCGGGATACGGTGCGCCAAAGGCGACGCGCTTCTTTTGCGGCGAGCGGTTGAGGAATACGGTCATGAACAGCGACTCGCCGGTCAGCAGCCGCTTGCCGGCGCCCATCAGCATGCCCATCAGGCCAGAATCCTGCTGCTTCGAGCCGTCGCCGAAGATGGTTTCCATCTCCACGCCGTCGTCCATATACATCATGCCGCCGGCCTCGGCGACGGTTGCTTCGTTCGGATCGAGCTCGACCTCGACGAACTGCATATCGTCGCCGAAGATCTTGTATTCAATCTCGTGCATGTCGGGCATCCGTCGGTCCTTTCCTCAGTTGAATGGGCGGCGAATACTGGGGATCGAGTCCTGTCCTGCGCGCCGCGCCCGGTATACCACATCGCAGCGTATACTCTTAAAGTTTCAGAGGCCTGCCACGCCGAAGCGATAGGGAAAGTAGCGCGTAGGTGGGCCGGTAGCGCTTTCATGCTGATACGTTCATTGATACGCACGGGGAAGCTGAATCGTTCGTTCGCGGCGGGGGCGGCCCTGGCTGCCATTGTCAGCGGCTGCTCCAAGGGGCAAACCGCGCAGGCCAGCAACCGCGAAGGCACGGCAAAGCCCGTGTCGGCCGCCGTCGTCCAGAAAGACTCAGTCCGCCGGGCAGTTGACGTCGTCGGTACACTGGCCGCCGTCGACCAGGTCGTCGTCTCGTCGGAGGCGGACGGCACGGTCCGCGGCATCCTCGCTGACCTCGGCGATCGCGTCAAAGCGGGACAGATCCTGATTCAGCTCGACAACGAGAAGCCGCAGTACAGCTTCGAGCAGCAGCAGGCGGCGCTGGCGCGGGCACTCGCGCAATACGGTGCGCCCGATCCGGAGCACCTGCCGGATATCGAGCAGACTCCGGACGTTCAGAAAGCCAACGCCGAGCTCGCGCAGGCGACGCGCGCGTTCGAACGCGCCAACGAGCTCTTCAAGCGCACGCTCGTCCCGCAGCAGGCGCTCGACGATGCGAAGTCAGCACTCGAGGCGAGCCGCGCGAACTATAACTCGTCGCTGCAGAACGCGAGGAACCTGCGAGCCAGCATTCAAGCATCAGAGGCGGCGATGAAGCTGGCAGGGCGTCACCTGCGCGACACGGCCATCCGTGCGCCGTTCGATGGCTACGTCGAGCGGCGCCTGGTCAACCTGGGCGAGCTCGTCAAGGCGCAGATGCCGGTGATCTCGATCGTGCGCCTCGACCCGCTCAAGGTCGTCGCGGAGATTCCCGAGCGGATGGCGCCATGGATCACCGACGGCCGGGCCGTGGAGCTCCGTGTCGATGCGTACCGCGACCGGACCTTCGCCGGCAAGGTGACGCGCATCAGCCCGGCAGTCAACACGTCGACCCGTGCGTTCCCGTTCGAAGCCGTCGTACCCAACGCCGATGCGCTGCTCAAGCCGGGCACGTTCGCCCGCGTCCATATCGAGAGCGGCAAGGTCGATGACGTGCTGACGCTGCCGCATGGCGCGCTGCAGTATCGATATGGCGTCAACCGCGTGTTCGTGATCGACGCCAACAAGCTTGCCGTCCGCGAGCTCCAGGTCGGCGAACGCCTCGGCGATCGCGTCGAGATCGTGAGCGGCGTGAAAGAAGGCGAGCGCGTCGCCACGACCGACGTCGATACGCTCGCCGATGGCACAGTTGTCACGGTGAAGTAGGGCCCCGACTTTAGTCGGGCCATCCGGGAGTCCGGCTGAAGCCGGACACTACAACCCTCCGGGGGTCTTCGTGCTCTCAGAACTCTGCGTCCGACGGCCGGTCTCGGCCACCATGCTCGTCATGTCCCTGGTCGTACTGGGGACCTTTTCGTTCCGCGGCCTCGGCGTCGATCTGTTCCCCAAGGCCGACCCGGCGACGGTCAGCGTCACCCTTTTCCTGCCTGGTGCCAGTCCCGACGAGATGTCGACGACGGTCGTCGAGCCGATGGAGCAGGCGATCAGCGGCGTGTCGGGCATCGACGAGCTCCAGGCTCGCATCGCCGAGGGCCGCGCCAACATCACCGTGCGATTCGTCCTCGAGCGCGACATCAACGACGCATCCAACGACGTTCGCGAAAAGGTGGCAGGGGCGATCAGGAACATGCCGCCGCAGCTGCTGCCGCCGGTCATCACCAAGGTCGATCCTGACGCCGACCCGGTGATGTCGCTGATCGTGTCGTCGGATGCGATGAGCCTGCGCACGCTCACCGAGCTCACCGACAAGCAGATCGCGCGGGTCATCCAGACGGTCAACGGCGTCGGCGAAGTCAGCATTGCCGGCGGCCGCGCCCGTGAGATTCACGTCGTCGTCGATGTCGAGAAGCTGAACTCGTACGGACTGTCGATGCAGGACGTGCGTGACGCCCTGGTCGCGGAAAACGTCGAGATTCCTGGCGGCACGATCGAGCAGGGGAAGGGGCAGCTGCTGCTGCGCACGCTCGGGCGCGTCGATGCCTCGCCGGACTTCGACAACATCGTCGTCTCGACCAAGAACGGCACGCCAATCCGCGTCTCGGACATCGGTCACGCGATTGACGGCTTCGAGCGGCCGACGAGCGCCGTCTGGCTGGGCAACACGCCAGCGGTCATGCTCGACATCCGCCGCGCTATGGGCGAGAACACCGTCGCCGTCATCGAGGGCGTCCGCGCCAAGCTGGCCACCATCGACAAGTCGCTGCCGACGAACGTCAAGATGACGGTCATCCGCGACGATTCCCGTTTCATCTACGCCTCGATTTCGTCGCTCGAGGAGCACCTGATCTTCGGTGCCCTCTTTGCCACTGTCGTGGTGATGGTGTTCATCCGCAACCTGCGCGCCGTCATCATCTCGGCGCTGGCGATTCCGGCATCGATCATCTCGTCGTTCACGCTGATGAACCTGATGGGGTTCACGCTGAACAACATGACGCTCCTGGCAATCACGCTCGCCGTCGGCATCGTCATCGACGATGCGATTGTCGTGCTCGAGAACATCTTCCGCTACATGGAAGAAAAGGGGTGCACGGCGTACGAGGCAGCGATCCAGGGCACGCGCGAGGTCGCGCTCGCGGTGATGGCGACGACGCTGTCACTCGTCGTCATCTTCATCCCGATCGCCTTCATGAACGGCTACGCCAAGCGGTTCATCAATCCGTTCGGCTGGACGATGGCGTTCGCGATCCTGGTGTCGATGCTCGTCAGCTTCACGCTGACGCCGATGCTGAGCTCGCGGTTCCTCCGATTGTCGGACGCCGCTTCCGATCACAAGACCAAGGAACGCGGATTCTTTCACTGGCTCGATGAGTGGTACGCGCGTCAGGTCAACTGGGCGCTCGACCATTCCAACCTGATCATCGCGATCTCGGTGGTCACCGCATTACTGACGATTCCTCTCAACCGTATGGTCGGGCGCGAATTCGTGCCCAACGAGGACATGGGGGAGTGGACGGTGCATGCGGACGCACCGGAGGGCACGTCGCTCGAGGGCACCTCCGAAATCGCGTTCAAGCTGCTCAAGGACATCAGCGGCATCGAAGGCGTGGCGGATATCGAGCCGTCGATCGGCGTATCCGGGCAGACGGCGTCATCGCCGACGCACATTCATTTTCTGTGTCAGGCCAAGCCCATAGAAGAGCGGAAGAACACGCAGGCGCAGATCATCACCGAGATGCGCCGGCGGCTGGCAGCTCATCCCGGTTACCGGCCAACCATCAGCTCGCGCAACGCGCTCGGCAGCGGCGAGGGAGCTGGCGGGTTTGCCATCGCTGCCAATATCCTCGGGCCCGACCTTGGTCAGATTGTCGATTACTCCAAGCGCGCGCTCGCGGCGGCAGCCAATGTGCCCAGCATCACCGAGTACAAGCTGGCGCTCAATGTGTCCAATCCCGAGGTCCACGTCGCGGTCGATCGCAAGCGCGCTGCCGACCTTGGCGTCCGAATGTCGACGATAGGAAACACGTTGCGGCTGGCGGTCTCAGGCGACGACCAGATTTCGTTTTACAAGGAAGGGCAGGAGCAGTACCCCGTCAAGATTCGAGTGCTCGAAGAGCAGCGGGGGGACATCGAGCAGATCGGCCGTCTCACCGTCCCCTCACCAAACGGACCCGTGCGCATCGACAACATCGCTCGGCTCGAACGCGGCCTGGGCCCGACGACGCTGCAGCGGTCCGATCGGCAGTTCACGGTCATGATGATTGCCGACATCGCGCCCGGGCACGCGCTCGACGAGGCCTCGGCCGATGTCCGCAAGATGCTCGCCGGCTTGAACATGCCGCCAACGATGTCGTACCGGCTGCAGGGCCAGTCGAAGATCCTCGACGAGACCACTGCCAACCTGATCATGGCCATCAGCCTGGCGATGATCTTCGTCTACATGGTTCTGGCGTCGCAGTTCGAGAGCTTCCTGCAGCCCATCGTTATCATGCTCGTGCTGCCGATCGCCGTGCCGTTCGCGTTGTTCACGCTGTGGGTAACGGGCCGAACGTTGAACTTATGGAGCGCGCTCGGCATGCTCCTCCTGCTCGGCATTGTCAAAAAGAACTCCATCCTGCAGGTCGACTACGCCAACGTGTTGCGCGCCCGCGGCGTCCCGTTGCGTGATGCGATCGTCGAATCCTGCCGGACACGGCTACGGCCGATTCTGATGACGACGACCGCGATCATTGCCGGGCTGATCCCGACGTCGCTTGGCATCGGGATCGGCGGGACGGGACGCGCGGCGATCGCCGTCACGATTATTGGCGGCCAGTCGCTCTGCCTCTTCCTGACGTTGCTGCTCGTACCGGTCGCGTATGTGAAGTTCGATGCGCTCGAGCAGGCGCTCGTCGGTGACGCGGCGAAGCGCTGGCTGGCGAAAGTATCGGCGGCGACGTTCGGCCGATTGCGGCCGGCGCGCCAGGAATGAAGGTGTGTGGTTCGCGAAATCCGCGTGATCCGCGTCCCGTGGGTGATCCGCGTTGGAGGTGAGCGATGTGGAGTCGCAGACGCTTTCTCGAGGCCGCTTCGGGGCTGCCCGTCGTGGGCGGCCTTGTCGGCGCCGTGGCGTTGAAGACGGAACCCGTGGCCGCGATGGGAGCACCGGACTACTTCCGCGACCTCGGCGTCCGGCCCTTCATCAACGCATCCGGCACCTACACCGCGATGACGGCATCGCTGATGCCGCCAGAGGTGATGGACGCGATCGCCTACGCCTCCAAGCACTACGTGATGCTCGAGGAGCTGCAGCAGAAGGTGGGCGAGCGGATCGCCAGCCTGGTGCACGCCGAGGGGGCGATGGTGACATCCGGCGCCGCGTCAGCGCTGACGCTCGGCACCGCCGCCGTGCTCACCGGGACCGATCAGCGCAAGATGGTGTCGCTGCCGGACCTCACCGGCATGAAGAGCGAAGTCATCATCCAGAAGGCGCATCGCTTCGGCTACGACCATGCCGTCCGCAACTGCGGCGTCCGCATGGTGGAGGTCGAGACGCGCGAGGATCTCGAGCGCGCGGTCAACGACAAGACCGCGATGATGATCTTCTACAACAACAACAACAAAGAAGGCCGCATCCAGGACGAAGAGTTCGTCCAGCTCGGGAAGAAGCACTCGATTCCGACGATGAACGACGCCGCGGCCGACGTGCCGCCGGTCGACAACCTGTGGAAGTACACGAAGATGGGTTTCGATCTGGTGGCATTCTCGGGCGGCAAGGGCATTCGCGGTCCTCAGAGCGCCGGTCTGCTGCTCGGGACGAAAGACTCTGATCGCCGCCGCCCGCCTCAACGCTCCGCCGAACGGCAACACCATCGGCCGCGGCATGAAGGTGAACAAGGAAGAGATCGTCGGCATGCTGGCGGCGCTCGAGCTGTACCTGAAGAAGGATCACGCGCGCGAACAGCAGGAGTTCGAGCAACGCGCCGAGGCCATCCGCGCAAGCGCGGCGTCGGTCGCCGGTGTGAAAGCCGAGAGTCTTCGTACCGGAGGTCGCCAACCACGTGCCGCACGTGCGCATCTCGTGGGACGGCGGCAACGCCGCGCAGGCGTCGGCCGTCGTTGCCGCGATGCGCGACGGCGAGCCGTCGATTGCCATCCGCTCGGAAGAACAGACGCCTGGTCGTTGGCGTCTGGATGATGCGGCCAGGCGAAGAGAAGATCGTCGCCAGACGCCTCAAGGAGGTACTCACGAAGCGGACGCTGCCCTGAGCCCTCGTAGCTGTCGCGTTCTCACGAAAGGACACGTCGCGTTGACCAGGCGATCATCTTTCCTCCGGCGAGTGCTCGTGATCGTGGCGGCCGGCAGCCTGCTTTCTGGCTACCGGCCGGCACCGTCCGCCGGCGCTCAGCCGCAGGCAGCGCAGTTCGACCTACTGATCAGCCAACGGCCATGTGATCGATCCACGCAACGGCCTCGACGCCGTGATGGACGTGGCGGTGACCGGGGCCAAGATCGCGCGCGTTGGCGCGAAGATCGATCCCGCGCTCGCCCGGCGCGTCGTGGATGCGACGGGCCTCTACGTCGTTCCGGGCCTCATCGACATCCATGCGCATGTCTTCTTCGGCACGGAGAAAGACGCATACCTGAGCAACGCCGACACGGCCGTTCCTCCCGACAACCATTCGTTCAGGAGCGGCCAGACGACACTCGTCGACGCCGGCGGCGCTGGATGGCGTAACTTCCTGCAGTTCAAAGAGCAGGTCATCGACCGCGCGAAAACCAGCGTCCTCGTCCTTCATCAACATCGTCGGTTCAGGGATGAAGGGCGGGCCGGTCGAGCAAAACCTGGCCGACATGGACGCCAGTCTGACGGCAATGCGCATCAAGCGAGTACCCCGGCCTGATCGTCGGGGTGAAGGTGGCGCACTATCTCGGCTCCGAATGGGACCCCGTGACCCGCGCCGTTGCCGCCGGCAAAGAGATGAACGTGCCGGTGATGGTCGACTTCGGCAGGCACACGCCGCCGCAGTCGCTCTCGGATCTCTTGCTCGTGCACCTCAGGCCCGGCGACATCCTGACGCACACCTACGCGCACGTCGATGGCCGCACGCCCATCGTCGGCGAAGACGGAAAAGTCCGTCCCTACGTGTGGGAGGCGCGCAAGCGCGGCGTCATCTTCGACGCGGGTCATGGCGGCGGTAGTTTTCTGTTCAGTCAGGCCGTTCCGGCGCTCAAGCAGGGTTTTGCTCCGGACGTCATCAGCACCGATCTCCACACCGGCAGCATGAACTCGGGAATGAAGGACATCCTCAACACGATGTCGAAGTTCCTCAATCTCGGGATGCCGCTGGCAGACGTGATCAAGGCCAACACCGTTCGAGCCGCCGACGTCATCAAGCGGCCGGACCTCGGGATCTGAGCGTCGGCGGTGAAGCTGACATCGCCGTGCTCAACCTTCGCCGCGGCACGTTCGGATTCATCGACGTGTCCGGCGGGCAAACTGATCGGCAATCAGAAAGCTCGAATGCGAGCTGACCATCAAAGGCGGGCAAGTCGTCTGGGATCTGAACGGCATCTCGAGGCCGACTGTGGACGGACATTCCACAATCGGGGAAAAACTAGGGAGGGGCACATGATACGGCGCATATCGGCGGTCCTGTGTGTCGGCTCTACTCTCTCGCGACCAACGCCTGGGCGCAACTCGCGTCGCAGACGGCGCTCGTCGGGACGGTGACCGACAGCGGCGGCCTCGTGGTCCCAGGCGCGCAGGTCGTGGCCGTCAACACCGGCACGAAAGACACCTACGAAGCCACGACCAACGCCGAGGGCAACTACCACATTCCGTTCGTCCGTCCCGGCAAGTACGAGATCACGATCTCGATCCCGAGCTTTCAGACCTTCAAGACAACCGGCATCGAGGTCGGCACCAACCAGGTCGTGCGCACCAACGCCGCTTGCAGGTCGGCGGCGTCACCGAATCGGTGAACGTGTCGGCGGAAGCGCAGGTGCTGGACACCGACCGCGCCACGGTATCGGAGACCATCGGCGAACGCGCGATCGTCGAGTTGCCGCTGAGCAACCGCAACGTGTGGAGCCTCGCCAGCACGACGCCTGGCGTCCTTGGCGGGCTGAACAGCGACATCGGCCTGAGTTTCCGCGGCGCCGGACAGCGTGAGATCCAGAACAGCCTGTCGCTCGACGGCATCAACTCGTCATCGAACCTGCTGGCGGCGACCAGCATGCGGCCGATCGCGGACGCGGTCACCGAGATTCAGGTCCAGACCGGCAGCACGTCGGCCGAGTACGGCGCCTACCTCGGCGTGCACATCAACGTCGTGACCAAGAGCGGCACGAACACGCCGCACGGCGCGATCTTCGAGTTCTTTCAGGATGATGCGCTCGACGCGCGCGGCTACTTCGAGAACACGGCGCTACCGAAGAACCCGCGCAACCGTAATCAGTTCGGCGCGCAGATGGACGGTCCGATGTTGATTCCCGGCCTCTATGACGGCCGAAACAAGACGTTCTTCATGGGCGCCTACGAAGGGGTTCGCGGCGAAGCGACGACCAGCCCGTTTGGCTCGGTTCCGACCGCGGCGATGCGGCGGGGAGACTTCTCGGAGATCACGACGCCGATCAGGAATCCTTTCACCGGACAGCCGTTCCACGGGCAACGTCATTCCTGATGCGATGATTTCGCCGACGTCGAAGCAGCTCCTGCAGTACTACCCGGCGGCGAACCGCGCCGGCACCGCCAACAATCTGCAAGGGCCGAGCGCCAACACCGACAACGTGGACCAGGTCCTGGCCAGGGTCGATCAGAATCTCGGGAACAAGATCCGGCTGAACGTCCGCTACAACTGGCACGACAGCTTCAACGCGAATGTCTTCAACGCGGTCATCCCGGTGACGGCGGTCACGCAGCCTCGGGTCAACAAGAACTGGCTGGGAACCTATACCCACACGCTGCGGCCGAACCTGCTCAACGACTTCCGGATCGGCTATCACCGCATCGACTTCGATACGGTGAACCCCTTCTATGTCGACGGGCCGTCGGATGCCGGAACGTCGCTGGGTATCCCCGGGTTCAACGGCGACACGATCTACAGCAATCCCGGCCTTCCCAGTGTGAACGTCAGCAATTTCAGCGGCCTGGGCGCTGGCGGCACGAACTGGTTCCAGTTCGACACGACGTTCCAGCTCTCGAACGTGCTCGCCTACAACCGCGGATCGCACAACATCCGTTCGGGCTTCGATCTCAGGCGGATGGCGACCGGCCGGCGCGCGGCCAACGATCCGCGCGGCCTCTTCAACTTCACCGGCGACATCAGCGGCTACTCGGTCGCCGACTTCATGCTCGGGCTGCCGCGCACAGTGATCCCGCCCACGGATCAGATCCAGGGGCACGTCGGTGGCTGGCGCAACGGGTTCTTCGTTAACGATACCTGGCAGACGTCGCGAAATCTGACGTTGAACCTCGGCCTGCGCTACGAGGCGACTTCGCCGGTCCAGACATACGCCGGTCTGGCGTCGATGCTCGCGGAGGACCTGGAGACGATCATCCCGAGCACATTTCCCAGCAAGGGCTTCGAGTTCACGAAGGCGAATTACGACTTCGGCCCCCGTCTGGGCGCCGCGTACAGGATCGGCGACAAGACCGTCGTGCGCGCCGGATTCGGCATCTACTTCAACCCGAATCAGATGAACTCGTTCACGTTCCTGACCAACAACCCGCCACTGGCGGCGGTCACGACCTACACGTCAGATCCGGCGAATCCAACGCTGTCGTTCTCGAATCCGACCGGGCCCGGTGGGTCCGGCAGGCCGGCCCGACATGATCTCGCCGACGCGCGAGCTGCCCAACGCCCGCAAGGATCAGTGGAGCTTCGACGTGCAGCACGACCTCGGGCGGGGCACCGCCCTGGACTTCCAGTACCTCGGCTCGAACACCAGCCACCTGGATCGCAGCTTCTTCAACAACACGCCGACGCCCGGTGCTGGCAGCGATCGATCCGCGGCGTCCGAGCCAGAACTTCCGCAGCCGGCGCATCATCCAGAACGACCTGGTGGCCGACTACGACGCCATCAGCATCATCCTGCGCCAGCGGATGAACAAGGGACTGCAGTTCGACGCGCACTACACCTGGTCGCGGACGCGCGACATGGCGACGCACAGCAACGGCGGCGGCCAGACGATGGACAACTACGACATCTGGCGCGACTACGGTCCAGCCAACTGGGACATCCCGCACCGGTTCGTCGCCAGCTATCTGTATGACCTTCCTTTCCTCAAGGACTCGTCCAACGTCTTCCTGAAATACATCGTCGCTGGTTGGCAGGTGTCAGGCGTGACGACGATCCAGAGCGGCTCGCCCGTCAACATCACGTTCGCCCAGGATCGCGCCAACATCGGCATCGCCGGCTTGCAGCGTCCCGATCTCATTGGCGCGGTTCCGGACCTCAACTGCCAGTCGAACTCCGCCGGCGCCACCGAGGTCGCACGGCGTCAGTTGATCAATTGCTACGATGCGTCGGCGTTCGCGTCTGCCGGCGCAGTTCACGTTCGGCAACGCGGACCGCAACATCCTCCGCGGGCCGAAGTTCTCGAGCACCGACCTGTCGTTCATGAAGACCGTCCCGGTCGGTGCGACCGTGCGCTTCCAGGTGCGCGTCGAGATCTTCAACATCTTCAACCAGGTCAACTACGGCAACCCCAACGCCTCGTTCGGTTCGGCGGCCTTCGGCAGCATCACCTCTGCCGGGTCGATGCGGCAGATGCAACTCGGAGGGAAGCTGCTGTTCTGACGCGGATCACACGGGACGCGGATCGCGCGGATTTACACGGGACGCGGATCACGCGGATCACACCGGGACGCGGATTACGCCGGATCACGGTTGCCCGCCGGTTTTACTGACTGGCGGGCAGCTTTCCCAGCATCGATCTGAAGAAAGACGGCTCCCAGAAGTCGCATGCCGCCTCGCGGAGACGCTTGTCCTCGCGGACAATGGAATCAAACACGATGTACCTGTTCGATCCGCGGCCCTCGCCCACCGGATCGGTGAACGCCGGCCAGTGCACGACGGTATCGTCGTCGATATTCGGATTACCGTTTGTCGCAAAGCGCGTCCAGTACCCCGCCATCGTTTGGTGCAGCGCGAGATCGGAGGGGGTGAGGGGGTGGTTCGGGAACTGCATCGGCACATAGTTGTTCCCGAAGATGATGTTCGATTCGACGCCGTGAATGACGCGGTCCAGAAAAATGTCGTCGAGCTCGTAGTCATACGAGTAAAAGAACACCGGTGCACGAGCGTCTCTCAGATAGCGCGCGAAGCGGCGACCCTCGCACACGAACTGCCCGTCAGCGAGAACCCGTGCCATGGCATCGCCCGGTAGCGGGTAGTCAGCCGCCGGATACATGCCGAGCACAGCGGGTCCGACGGCGCCGAATTCGTCAGCCACCCACGCCTCGTACTGGGCAAGCGTCGCTCCGGCCGGAAATGTCCGTGGAATGAAGCCGGCGCCTTCGTCGCGCGTGAAGCCGACGATGGTTGGCACCTGATGAAACTGGCCAGACTGGAGGAGCAGGCGCGGCTGATCGGGAAGCTCGAGCCCGTCCACGACCGGATTCCAATGAACACGACCTGCCGGTGTGATCACTTGCTGCGTGGACAGGGACAGTGCGAGCAACACCTGTTGAAAGGTCCTGTTTCGCATGCACGAGGCAACCGTCGCCGGGTCCCCGCACCCGAGAGCGCTGGCAAGGTCGTCGCCCTGCGATGCACTCTCCGCGTGGCTCGGCCAGCGAATCGTAGGCGTCCCGCTCTCGACGATGGCGCGGTGGAAGAGGCCCGCGCTTTCCGGCGACACCATGTGCAGGCCGACGCTGTCCGCGCCGGCCGACGTTCCTGCAAGCGTGACGTTATCGGGATCCCCGCCGAAGGCGGCGATGTTCTCGCGTACCCATTTCAGTGCCGCGCGCTGATCCAGCAGCCCGTAGTTGCCTGACACCGGGTGCGCCGGGTCTTCCGCCGCGAGCGCCGTGTGGACCAGAAAGCCCAGTGGCCCCAGGCGATAGTTTGGCGCAACGACTATCGCGCCGGTTTCTTCCGCCAGCCGCCGCCCGTTGTGCGAAGCAAAGTTCGCGGATGCACTGACGAACGAACCCGTGTGGAGCCAGACAATCACGGGTGCCGGCTGGGTCGGAAACGGATCTCTGACCCAGACATTCAGTTTCAGGCAATCCTCATTGCCGCCAGGTGTCCCGGCAGCATTCAGCGACGGGCAGCCGGACGGTGTTGTTGTGGCCATGAGAGTGGTCGCCCACGGAACCGCCGGCTGCGGCGGCTTCCAGCGCAACGCGCCGAGTGGCGGCGCCGCGAAAGGGATGCCCAGAAACTCGCACGAGGCGCCTCGATCGAGCCCCTCGACATCGCCCGAGCCCGTCGTCACGGCGCATGCAGCCTGTGCGGCCCTCGCCGACGGCATAACGAGGGGGACGGCGATCAGACAGACCGCAATGAAGAGAAAAAGAACGAACTGTCGTCGAATGTGGCTGGTCGTGGTTACCATCACTGCCTCCCTGTGATGACTCCGGCCTGGATGATGAGGAGGGATGATGCGTGACGGTCATTGGCGCGGCAACGGGCAAGGCTAGGTAAAGTCGTGCATTGTAGGGTTATCGGGCTTGGCGTACAGTGAGAGCCCCGAAACCCGAGTGACAGGGACGCCTCATGGCGCATCCGCCGACGCCGAACGACCAGCCCGCGGAAGGACCGACGACGAGGCGCCGCCTCGACGCCTGGAAGGAAATCGCCGCGTACTTGAAGCGGGATGTCACGACCGTGCGTCGGTGGGAGAAGCTCGAAGGCCTCCCGGTGCATCGCCACCTGCACGGCAAGCTCGGCTCCGTCTTCGCCTACGAGGACGAGATTGACCAGTGGTCTCGGCAGCGGTCGCTACTTGCCCCGTCCGACCGGACGGACTCCGGGACCGCCACTGGCGACATTGCGGATCCGCCCGAAGCCCATAGCGGGTGTCGAGCCTGCTCCATCCGGATTCGGCAAGCTTGGTCTCGCCGCCGTCACGCTAGCCGTGCTCTTCGGCGTAGTCGGCAGCGCCGTGTGGAGACCACTAGCGCGTCCGAACCCCGCGGGGCCCGTGCGGGTTGCCATCGTTACTCCGGAAGTGTCGAGGGTCAACTCGCTGGCTGTCTCTCGCGACGGCGAGCACGTGGCCTTTGCTGCCCCGGACGCGTCTGGCACCGACCACCTCTGGGTCCGGCGGATTGATTCGAGCGCCTCGCAGAGGCTCCCGGGCACCGTCGGTGCGACGTTCCCATTCTCGTCCCCGGACGGCCAAGCGATCGGGTTCTTCGCCGGCGGCAAGTTGAAAACGATCGCGTTGTCGACGCGTGAAGTGCGCGACCTGGCGGACGCGCCTGACGGCCGGGGAGGGACCTGGAATGACCGCGGAACCATCCTGTTTGCGCCGAAGAGCGGCGGCCCCCTCTTTCGCATTCCAGCGTCAGGCGGGCAGGCCGTCGCCGTCACGTCAGTTCGTGCCTCGTTTGTCGAAGGGCACGGCTGGCCAGAATTCCTGCCCGATGGGAATCACTTTCTGTACACCGACTACTCCGGAGATCCGGAACGTTACGGCATCTACGCTGGGGACCTCGAGACGGGACAGGCGAAACGGCTGTTGCGCGTCTACTCGAGCGCGGCCTATTCAACGGACGGGTTCATCCTTTACGCACGGGATACGTTGGTTGCGCAGAGGTTCGATCCGGATCGGCTCGAACCGATCGGCGAGGCCGTGCCCGTAGCCGACCGGACGATGCAGCACTACGGGCTCGGCCACAAGGTGGATTTCTCCGTTTCGCGGTCCGGACTCCTGGTTGTCCGCACGGCGACCGACGAACAGAAGCGACTCGTCTGGTTCGATCGCACAGGCCACGTCGTTGGCGAAGTCGGAAGTGCGGCGCTCTATTCGAATCCGGCGCTCTCGCCCGACGGCAGAGAGCTGGTCGTGACCGTGGCACAAGGCGACAGCGGACCGGCCGATTTGTGGCTGTTCGACCTCGCCACGGGATCTCAGCTCCAGAGTCACCTTCGCCAAGGGCGTCAACTTCGCCCCGGTCTGGGCCCCCGCGGCCGACAGGATCATTTTTGCCTCATCGCGGAGCAAGAAAATCGAGCTCTACGTGCACAACCTCAGGCGCGGCGACGGCGACACCAAGGTGCTCGACGCGCCGATGATGCAGGTGCCCGAAGCGTGGACGGCCGATGGCCGCTATCTGACGTTTTCGACGATGCGGCCCGGGACGAAGTCTGATGTCTGGGCTTGGCGGCTTGACAACGTTCGTGCCCCGCTGCCGCTACTCGAGAGTCCAGCCAACGAAGGGCAAAGCCAGATCTCCCCTGACGGCCGGTTCATCGCCTACATCTCTGATGAATCCGGGCGCTTCGAGGTGTATGTCCAGTCCTTTCCACTGTCAGAAGGAAAGTGGCAGATCTCGTCAGGCGGGGGCTTCGACCCACGATGGCGATTGGATGGGCAGGAGCTCTTCTATGTCGGGGCAGATCGCAGGCTGATGGCGGTGGACGTGCGGACACGTGGGACGTTTGAACACGGCGGGGCCAAACCGCTCTTCGACACCGGTCTCTTGGATCTCTGGCAGGACACTCGGAATCACTACGAGGTCTCGCCGGACGGTCGACGCTTCTTGGTCATGGTGCCGCGGGTCGATCCGAGAGCGGTGCCGTTTACCATGCTGGTCAATTGGCAACAGAGACTCGGCAAGCCGCATTGACGGTCGACTTCGCGCGCGTTGAGGGTTGACGGCGACCGTGCGCTACACTTCGGCGCATATGCGCCAGGGGGATTACTTCCGGACTCTGTTATCGATGCTCGCGCTATTGGCAGCGACGAGCGACACCGCACGTGCCCAACCGATCATCGCGGCTGGACAGCCCGCGCAGCTCGACATTCGATCGTCCGGCGAACATAGCCTCCGTCTCACGCTCAAGCCGCTTACCTTCAAGAACGACTTTCCACCGCACCCCGCTGTCGTCGACAGGGCGTATCCCGCACCCGCAATCAGCCTGCGCGAGGTCGAGGGCAGACTTGAGCGGCGTATCGGGAGCCTGAGCGTCGGGATCACGCCGAACCCGTGGACCATCGTCATCCGGAACGCCGCCGGCCAGCTGGTGCAGGAGCTCGTGTTCGCGGCGGACGGAACGCTGTCGTTCAAACTCGACGAACATCCCGTGCTCGGCATGGGCGAAGGCGGTCCACGGCCGGAGAAGGGATCGAACTGGCGTGAGCAGGCAGTGCAGTTCGACCGCCGCGGCGCGCTCGACACGATGGAGCCACGCTGGCAGAGCGACATGTACGGATCGCGCAATCCCGTCGCGATGCTCCTCGGTACCAGCGGCTGGGGCCTGTTCGTCGTCACCCCCTGGGTCGAGGTCGACTTGCGCCGCCCCGATCGCGGCAGCTTCACGCCCTACAAGCCGACTGGCAAGGAGAGCGTGCCGCAGAACGAACGCAATCAGCAACAGGCGATGGGAAAGGGGATTCCGCCGATCGATCAGATCGTGCCCGGCCTCTTCGACGTCTTCGTCTTCGATGCGCACGATCCCGCCGCCGCGCTCGCCGACTTTTCCGCCATCACCGGGCGCGCCGCGATGCCGCCGAAATGGGCGCTCGGTTACATGCAGTCGCATCGTACGCTTGACGACGATGCGCAGATGATCGGCATCGTCGACACGTTCCGGTCCAAGCGCATCCCGATCGACGCCGTCATCTATCTCGGAACCGGCTTCGCGCCGCGAGGCTGGAATACGAGGCAGCCGTCATTCGAGTTCAATCCCGAGGTGTTCAAGCGCGATCCGAAGACTGTCATGGCCGACATGCATGCCCGCCACGTGAAGGTCGTGGTGCACATGGTTCCGTGGGACCGCGATCGACTGCCGACGCTGCACGGGACGATTCCGCCGGCGCCAGGGGAAACGATCGATCAGTCGCACGTCCAGACGTACTGGCAGCAACACGTTCCGCTCGTCACCAGCGGCATCGACGCGTTCTGGCCGGACGAGGGCGACTGGTTCAACCTGTTCGAGCGCATCAAGCGGCACCAGTTCTATTACCAGGGACATCTGTCGACGCAGCCCAACGTCCGGCCGTGGAGCTTGCAGCGCAACGGCTATCCAGGCATCGCGCAGTGGGGTGGCTGGGTGTGGTCGGGTGACACGGACTCGTCCTGGAAGACGCTCGAAGCGCAAATCGCCGTGGGCATCAACTACTCATTGAGCATCGGCCCGTACTGGGGCTCGGACATCGGCGGCTTCTATCCGAACAACGAGTTGACCGGCGAGCTTTACGCACGCTGGCACCAGTTCGCCGCGTTCTGCGGATCGTTTCGTGCGCACGGCCGGACCTGGTTCACCCGCCTTCCCTGGGGCTGGGGCCTGGGCGACATGGGACCACGCGAGTACAACAACACCAACGCTCCGATCCCTCCCGACGACCGCCGCCAAATCCTTCAATCGGAGATGAACAATCCGGCGATCGAGCCGGTGGCCAGGAAGTACTCCGAGCTTCGCTACCAGTTGCTGCCGTACACCTACACGCTGGCGTGGGAGGCGCGCGCCACGGGACTGCCGCTCATGCGCGCGATGTGGCTGCATTATCCGAACGACGTCCGGGCGCGGTCGATAGGCAATCAGTTTCTGTGGGGCCGTGACCTGCTCGTCGCGCCGGTGTTCACCAAAGGCGCGACATCGCGTGATGTCTATCTTCCATCCGGCGAGTGGTACGACTGGTGGACCAACGAGAAAACGTCTGGCGGCCGCACGGTCGCGCGGCGGGTGGATCTGGCGACCATGCCGATCTATGTGCGCGCCGGCGCGATCGTCCCCGTCGACCCGGTGCGGCAATATACGAGCGAGGTCATCAGCGAACCGACGACACTTCGTGTCTACCGTGGTGCCGATGGGCAGTACACGCTCTACGAGGACGATGGCATCAGCCAGGAGTACGTGAACGGCCGAGGAGCCTGGACGCGGATCGCGTGGAACGAGCGCGCCAGACAGCTCACGCTGGAGCCCGGTGCGCCGAGCGGTTCGACGAATCTCGTCACCGAGCGAACGTTCAAGGTCCAGTTGCTGCCCGAAGGGATCGTCAAGGAGGTCCGCTACACCGGCCGCCGTGTCCAGGTCGCGTTCTGAGCGTTCGCTCGCTCGACTGGAGCGGTGAGGCGCGACACGAGCTCGTTGAGCAGCGACTTCAACCGCCGCTGCGCCGCCATCGGCCGAAACACATGGCCGGCATCGTCTACGACCACGTGCTGGACGAATTGACGGACATCCGGTCGCTGTAACGCCGGCGGCGCGTGCTGTTCGAAGTAACGATGGCCGTTGTCACCATCGCTGAACACGAAGAATGTCGCGATGTGATTGCCGGCGATGAGCTGCAGATCGTTGGCCAGGCCTGCGGGCAACCGATCGCCAGTCAGGCGCCTGAGCCTGGTGGTTGCATGGCGGCCCGCCCGCCGCGCGATCGTGCGAACCACTGCAGCCGTGGTGGTGGCGCTGCGCAGCGCCTTCAGCCACTTCATCGGGTCGCGGATCGAGCGATGGTAGCGATCGATCTGCCGCTGTTGACGGACCCATCCGCGGTCGCCGTCTCGAAGGTAGAGCGGCGGATTGATCGAGATGATGGCACCGACCGGCAGCCCCGACCGCGCCGCCTCGAACGCCAGCCAACCCCCAGAGCAGAGGCCCACGAGCACCACCGGCCTGTCGGGAGCCTCTTTTCGGACGAGTGCGATGGCTTCACGCGCATCGTCAATCATGTGACCAGGGTAGGCGTCGCCGCCTTCAGCACCGTGTGGCGCAGCGCTGTCGCCAATACCGCCAAGGTCGAATCGAAACACGAGGTGTCCTTCGGCGGCCCACTCGCGCGCGAGCGGCACGTAGAGACGGTGAGGACCGACGTGGTGACCGGCGCCGGTGTTGAGGAGCACAATCGATGGCGCCGCGGCGCGATCGGCAGCCGGTCGGGTCATGATGCCGAACAGGCGTTGGTCCGGACCGAAGTGCACTGGCTGCTCGTTGTCGTAAGCGTCGAGAGCCAGAGCCGGGACACGCTCCACGCTGGCGTCCGACTGTTCCGATGTGGACGACTCGTGCCAGGGATCGAACCAGTTCACGAGGGTCTCGAGGGCGTGCTCGGGCACCTTGGCAAGATGCGGCGGCAGGAGCATCTCCGCCGTGCCAGCAACAGAGAGGCGGTCAACGCGGCACCCCAGCGCCCGCAAGTGTGCGTCGACCGCGCCGTCCGCGCGGCGATCGTCTCGCTCGAGCAGGATCACATGCGGTGCCGGGCGGCGCGTGATCCCAGCGAGCGACCACCGCACGAACGAGTTCACGGTTTCGTCTGTAATCAGGTGCCCTTCGACGTTGATGCCAGCTCCTTCGGCCTCTTCGCCTAGCTCGTTGAGACTGGCGATGGCCTTCAGCTCGCGCACGTAGGCGCGCCCGGACGGGAATGGGCTCCACAGCGCGAGACGTTCGACGCCGCCCCATGCGGCAGCCGCCTGGAGCGCCAGCAGCGATCCAGCACGAAGGCCGACGAGCGCTATTCGATCCGTCTCCGCCAACCGCCGCGCCTCGTCGATTGCGGCGCCGACGCTCCTCTTCCAGGCGTCGAGCCGATGCGGGTCTTCAGGGCAGCCTGAGGAATTGCCGGTGCCATCGTAGTCGAATCGGATAACGTCGAAGCCGCGCGCGGCGAGTCGCTCGGCCAGCAGTCGCCAGCTGCGGTACGCCGACATGTATTCGTATCCGATCGCCGGACACAACACGACGGCGGCCGCGCGGCGTCGCTGCGCGGCTGGCGGATGGTGCCAGAGAAAGAGCGGACGCTCTCTACCGCCGACGAACGACGCGCGCGCACGCGGTCTCGCCGCCAACGCGTCATCTGGCATGAACCGTCTCCTCGATGAGGATGGGTTGGGGATTGCGGCTGTTCAGCGCCGTGACATGCCCTCGGGGGATGGCGCCGTGAGCCGTGGCACGCAGGCCGATACGCCTGGTCTCGTCTGGTTCGAGGTGAAAGTAGTTGTCGTCCGGGCAAAAACCGTCGATGTCGATGGCAACACCGTGCGCGAATCGCTCGGTTCCCAGCACCAGTGCATAACCGTCAACGGAGCGCTCGACACGCGCGTTGAGACCGATGTCCACCGGCGAGTCCGAGGCAATCGCGCCAGGAAAGTAGTATTCGGCGGCGAGGAGATTGCCTGTCGATCGATCGCGGATCGTCGACGCCACCACGTCGTGCTGCGGCGGGCCGAAGCGGTAGGCGTAAGTGAGATCGAGAAAGCCATCGAACAGCCCGTTCGCGTGTACTGACGTCGAGCCGCGAGCGGGTATATCGAGCGCAGCGTGAGCGTCGGGTCCCAGGCGGATGCCGTCACGGTAAAGCGCGACTCGGAGATCGGCGGCGATTGGCTCCGGGGTCTCGTTCACCGCGTGCAGCCACAATCCGTTCAGGCCTTCGTCGGCGTTGAGCAGGGCGACGGGCGCCCACGCGCGCTTGAGATGCCAGTAGGCGGCCTTGGGAACGCTCGCGCTGTCGATGATGCCCCATCCAGCGCCAGGCCAAAGATCACGAGCGAGCCACACCAACCCTCCGCGGCACGACGAACCTGGCCGGCGCCACTCGGCAAACGTGCGCTGCATGGCTTCGCCACTGGCGATCCGTCCGAGCGACAGGTACCGCTCCGCGTCGCGCTCGCGGACGGTCACCGCGTTGATGCCGAAGAGCCGCTCGACGTAGTGATCGCGGACGTCCTCGAAGTCCCAGCCGGCCCCTGCGTCTCGAGGTACCCGAGCCTTCCATCGCGGATGTGTGCCCGGCCGTTCACCTCCGCCGATCAATCCGGTGACGGTCGATGGCTCAGGCACGTTGGAAAACGCCAGGCACTCGGCCGCGAAGCGGACGTTGCTGCGCCTGGCATCCTCGAGTGGCCGCCTGTATGCGCCGACACCGTAGTAGTGGCTGACGCCCACGTCGGTCTGAAATGGGAACGTTCCCCCGGCTGGCGTTGTCGGCAACCACACCGCGGCGGGCGCCAGCTCCCGCACCAAATCCGCGATCCGCTCCTCGCATCCGCTGCTATCTCGAAGCGAGGCTGGCAGGCCGAGCATTGCCACCTGCTGATCGACCTCGCTGTTGCCGCAGACGACCGCCAGCGACGGCCGGGATTGGATCGAATCGAGCGTCTGCCTGACTTCCGCAGTCGCAAGGCGCGCGAACGCCTCGTCAGCCCACGGGTAATCCATGTTGGCGAACATGAGGTCCTGCCACACCAGGATGCCGAGCTCGTCGCAGAGGTCATGGAAGTGGTCTGCTTCGTAACTCATGGTCCCGGGAATGCGGATCATGTTCACGCCGGCGTCGCGCAACTGCTCGAGCGCGGCGCGATACTCCGCGGCGGCGACCGACAGCCGCGCCAGATCGATCGGCGTCCAGCACACGCCGCGGCAGAAGACCGGCACGTCGTTGATCGTGAGGCCGAAGCCACGACCGTCGGGTCCGTGGTCGGCGCTCAGCGTTCGAAAGCCTACGCGGCCGAAGTCAATCGTTACAGCAGTCGCACCACGTCCGAGCGACGCGTGGACAGGATAGAGCGAAGGCGAGCCGTGGGTGTGAGGCCACCAGCGCTCGGGTCCGGGCAATCGAGCCGCCGCCATGAGAGTGAAGGCGCCCTCGGAACTCTGCGCTGTCTGGAGAGGAAGCGTCACGTCCCCGACAGTCAGCGTTCCGGCGGCAAAGTCAGGCGGACCTGTGACCGTGAAACGAACGTCGACGATGCCGACGTTGTCTTCACGGCTGGCGAGGCTGGTGTGTACCGACACGCGCGTGACGGTCACGGGCGCTGACTCGAATGCAATCGGACGCCACGGTC
This sequence comes from uncultured Acidobacteriota bacterium, assembly GCA_963797715.1. Lineage (GTDB taxonomy): Bacteria > Acidobacteriota > Vicinamibacteria > Vicinamibacterales > 2-12-FULL-66-21 > DATBJJ01. The sequence continues at coordinate 104,359 of CAWCQS010000022.1, read as the reverse complement.
CGACCGGCGACACTGGCGGACACCAACCAGGCATGCGGCCCAGAAGTGATGTGCGATACCACCGGAGCGCCTGATGCGCGACGAGCCCGGCACGCCACCGCGCGCGCGGTTTCTTCGGTGCAGCGGCGAGCAACTGCGCTAGGGCATGGAACCGCAGCACCAGCTCGTTGTCGCCACGCAAGTTCGGCGCGGCGTCCACGACGTGCTCGAGGAACATGCTGTCTGAGTGGAGCAGGTGGTGGCCGTTCAGCCAGACGTCAGCAATCGTCGCCAAACCGCCAAAACGCAGCCGCATCGAACGTTCGGACTCCTCGAGCGTGAACCGGCATCGATACCACCACTCATCGGCGTCGAAGTCTCGAGGGCGATCGAAATCCCACCGATCGACGGCGCGAAGCGCTGCCGCCACTGGCATGGGGTGTTCGCAGGCGATCCAGTCGAGGCGGATCCGATTGAGGTCGGCGGGGGCCTGCGCGAGCCCGGGCGTAACCGCCGCGAGCTCCCAGCAGCCGTTCAACAGTTGCGAGCGTTCAGCGCCGAGAAGTCGTGCGCGCGCCATGGCCGTTATCCGCGATGTGCGAACGCGCCGTACGTCGCATCGAGACCGGCCATCGTCTTGTCCCATCGATCGGCCATCGCGTCCAGCGCCAACGATGAGTCGAAGGGACGGTTGAGATTGACCGCGCGTGCAGCCTTGAATTGAAGCGCCTTGGCGGCTGTCGCGATCTCGTCGCACTCGGCAGCAAGACCTTCGAGGCCTGCGTCTCCCTGCGCCGCGAGCCAGCGGAGATACGCGCCGGCCAATTCGAACGCCGCGCCGCACTGTCTGAGCGTCGCGAACGCGTAGCCGTGAAAACGATCGAGGCGGCCGGCAACGAGAGACGCAAGGTCGACGGAGAGTCGCTCGGCGTAGCGTCGAAACGGGTTGACCTGCGGCCGCCGCGACAGGTGACGGCGCAGCAGGTCGCGCGAACCCTCGGCGAGCGCCCGCCCCGCGAGCGGCGCACGGGCCGACAGCTTGGCGACCTCGACATACGGCGGAAGGTGCGGGACGGGAGCGTAGGCGTCGAGACGAAAGACCTGCGCGAAGTCGGTGCCTTCGAGCTCGTAGTAACCGGCGTTGTGAAAGTAGCCGAGACGGCGGTGCTCTTTGTCGAGCCCATTCACAGCGATCGATGTCTTGACATGCTCGGCGTGGTAGGAGGTTCCGGCGGTGTCGGGCAGGTAGAAGGCGTCGACCTCGACGATCGACGGCCGTCCGAGGGCCACCTGCTCGTCAACGTGATCAACGAGCGGCCGCCATATATTCAGCTCGATGACATCGATGCCGTAGAGGTCGTACAGGTCGGCGAGTGGGAACTTGAAGAACGTCCACTGGTCGCCTTCGCGGTCGATGGTCAACGTGAACGGCAACGCAGCCAGCGGCTCGAGACCGGCCGCGTGCAGCAGCTCGATCCAGAGATCGACGTAGCAGTTCGATTCCGGCCAGATGCGTTCGCCGTCATGAAGCGGATGCCGCGGATAGCTCAGCGGATCGATCGGCCAGATGCTGTGCATCAGAGCCCCAGTGTCTGGCGGACTGTTGACGGCCAGGCGAGGCGATCGAGGCCGTGGCGGCGATAGAGCGCCAGCGTGATCCGTTCAAGGCCAAATCCGATGCAAGACGTGTGCGCCACCGCCCCTGCGTCCGTCGAGATGCCGTATAACTGACCGAAGTGTTCCTGGTGATAGTTGAGCGAGATGATGGCGGTCGGCTGCTGGTCGCTGGCAATCGGCACGACGATCTCGACCTTCAGGCCCTGATCGCGCTGGCTGTCCGCGAGCAGCTTGCCGCTGCGGCCGAAAAACGGATCCGAGGCGGCTTCGCGCCTGGCGTCGAGACCAAGCGAGTCGACGAACCGATCCACGCGAGTCAGCCACGCCGCGCGCCAGGCGGCGATCGTCGCCGGATCGCCGGCCCGCACGTGCTCGTGCATGCGAAACATCTGCATCCGCGCGACGTCATCTGACGGCTCGTGCCGGAAGCAGTACGACATGACGTCGACAAGCCGCCCCGCTGGTGGCAGAGCGCCGCGCAGTTGCGGGTACACCGGATAACACGCGGCCGGCGTCAGCACGACGTCGGCCGGCCTCCACGCGGCGCTCCAGTCCTCGCCCTGCTCGGCCGTGCGCAGCAGCGTGCGGTGCGCCTGCTCGGTGCCGGTGAAGCTGTGAATCGTGCCGACGAGATGCGGAAACGACTTCAGGAAGCCGCTTCGTTCGAATGTCGCGCGCGGCAGAACCGGGGGAAACCGCATGACGTCCGGCCGATCGCTGGCGCCGGTCCGCTCGACCAGCTGATCGACACGCAGCAACGTATCCTCGAATTCGGCACTGCGGCCGTAGACGCCAGCCACGCCGGTCGCGATCAGCAATCCGCGCTCGAGGAGCTCGTCACGAAAGGCGCCGCGGTCGGTTTCGGTGCACGGCATCGTCAATCGTCCTTGTGCACGAGCAGCATCGCGGCGTTGGCGCCGAGCACGCGGTCGTTGTTGATCATCAGTGCGGCGCCGTAGGCGTCCCGCAGATGACGGCCGACGGCGTAGGGGGAATCGTTGCGGTAGCCGTTGATGCCACAGACGCCGAGCGCACGGGCGACGATCTCGGGCGCGAGCCGCGACGCCGACACCTTCAGGTTGTTCATGCGGATCGCGAAGCCGAGCCCGCCAAGCGCTTCGGGATCGTTTTGATGACGCTCGAAGTCGGCCAGCCCGGCCTGTACCGACGCGCTCATGGTCGAGAGCTCGGCGACAGTTTCGGCAAGCCGTGCGCCGCCCGGCGGCACCGTGCCTGGCGTGCGCCGGGCCTCGGTTCGGACGAACGCCCGCGCGCGGCCGACGGCATCGCTGGCGAGGCCGAGCCACAGCGACGTCCACAGCACGTGCGACACCGGCAACATCGTCTGGCTGGCGATGTCGGCAAACGATCCCGGAACGATCTGCGCCGCTTCGCCGATCGCTTGGATGGTGAATCCGAAGCTGCGGGTGCCGCGCATGCCGAGCGTGTCCCAGTTGCCTGTGCGCGTCAGCGTCGTGCCATCCTTCCGCACCAGCACGAGGAGCTGATCCGCCGGCGCCGCGTCCGGTACGCGGCGCGCCGTCAGCAGGATGTCGTCGGCTTCCTCACCGTATGAGATCACCGGCGCCCGCTTGGTGATGCGAATCTGCCCGCCGTCCCGCTCGACCGCGCAGACGCTTTTCCGGAGATCGCCGCCGACGCCGATTTCCGACGTTGCCGACGCGATCAGCCATTCGTGCCGCGCGAGATCCGACAAGTAGTCGCGAAAAAATGGCGAAGCGAGCCCGTGGCGCACCAGACACGCGACCTCGATCTGGTGCATCGCGTAGATCATCGCGGTCGACGCGCACGATCGCCCGAGGGCTTCGCAGGCGGAGGCGATCTCGCCAATCGTCGCGCCCAGGCCGCCGAGCTCCCGCGGAACCAAGGCGCCGAGCATCCGCTCTTCACGCAGCGCGTCGATCGCTTCACGCGGAAACCGCGCCTCGCGATCGACGGCGTCGGCGGCGGGACCGGCGATCGACTCACCGATACGGCGCGCCACGTCGGCCGGATCTCTGCTGATCGTGAGCGGCGTCACGCCGGATCTCCGATCAACTCTGCCAGGCCGGCGCGAATGTTGGCGATGCTGGCGAAGGCGCCGCGGCGGAGCATGCGGTCTGGGAACTCGATGTCGAAGCGTTCCTCGAGCGCGAGCATCAGCGTGACGCTGCCCTGTGAGGTCAGGCCCGCGTCGTAGAGATTGCTGTGGTCGGCGAGATCGGCGACGTCGCACGCGAGCCGGCCGTACTCCCGGATGGTGTCGCGGATGGCGTCGGTGACGGCGTCGGGCATGTCGGTCTCGTGAGGCGCAGGCGTGCCGCAGGTCGCGGTGGCTGTGGAGCTCAACTATCCACAAACGGAACTGCTGTGCCACCGGCGACCGGCGCAGCGGTGCTTGCTGTCGCTTGTAGCAAAGCGTACGCCAGCTGGACGGTTCCGCCGCGGGTCAGCGCGGCGTCTGATCGGGGTTGTCGTGATGACTCCGTCGACGCGAAGGTCGAGGTAGTGGGCCATCTCGGCGCGCATATTGGGAAAGCCCGTGACGGCGTCTGGAGCGGAGCGTAAGGCGTCACGCGCAAGCCCATCTGTTGGGTCCGCCATCGCATCACTGGCGCGTGTCGGTCCCGCTGGCTGACGGAAGCGATCGGGAACCACCTCTTTGACATGATGGCCACGCCAGATTCTATCGCTTGACAGGTGTACCCCTTCGGCCGAAACTGGCCGAAGCGCGCGCTGGGGCGCCTCCTGTCCGCGGCAAGGGAGCTGTCTCCCACCCATTCGAGGTTCGTCGAAGTCCCCGAACCTTCTTCCGGCCTGATCCAAGCGGACGACAGGCAATACGGAAGGAAGGTCTGCGTGAGCACCCTCGACAACTTCAAGAGCGAAGCCCGTCGCTGGCTCAAAGCGTTGCGCGCCGGCGATCGCGCGGCGCGCGAGCGCCTCGAACGCTCGTATCCGAAAGCTCCGGCCGCGCCGACGCTGCGCGACGTCCAGCATGCACTCGCCCTTGAGCATGGCTGTGAGAGTTGGATCGACCTGCGATCACGAATATCCACAGGTGCCTTCGGCGCACCACCCTCTCCGCTGACGAACCTGCTCGTGGCCGCCAGCAAAGGCGACGCAGCAACAGTTGCCGCGGTGGCCGATGCCCATCCCCGCATCATCAGCGATCGCGGCACGCTTCCCGGCCACACGGGACTGAGAACCGCCCTCCACTTTGGCGTGCATCACCTCGACGTCGTCCAGACCTTGCTCGCTCGTGGTGCCAATCCGAACATCAGTGACGAAGGCGACAACGCCATGCCGCTCCACTTTGCCGTTGAGCGCGGCGACCTGCGGATCGTCCGGCTGCTCGTCGAGCATGGGGCCGACACGATCGGTACCGGTGATGGCCACGAGCTCGAGGTCATCGGGTGGGCGACCTGCTTTGGCAAGGGCGACCCCGAGCTCGTGAACTACTTGCTCGCGCACGGCGCCGTGCACAACATCTTCTCGGCAGTCGCCGTCGGGACTACGGATGCGATACGGCAGCCTGGCCGCGAAATCGCCGGCCGATCTCAATCGCCCGATGGATCGCACAAACCATCGACGACGTCCGCTCCATCTCGCCGTCGTCAAGAAACAGCATGCCTCCCTCGCGGCGTTGATCGACGCTCGGGGCGGAGCTCGAAACCACTGACGCTTCGGGCCTGACGCCGCTCGATCAAGCCGCGCTCGATGGCGAGCGTGCGATGGCCCAGCGGTTGATCGACCGCGGGGCGATCGTCGGTGTACCGGCTGCGGTTGGACTCGGTCGAGTCGAGGATATCAACCGCTTGCTGCGTCTGGATCCTGGCTGCCTCTATCCGGAACGACGCTGGGCGCACCTCATCGTCCGCGCCGCCGAACGCGCGTCTGGACCCGTTATCGAGACGCTGATCCGGCGTGGCGCCTCCGTCAATGCTCGAGATCAGATCGACACGGCAGTCGACGGTGCCGCCGGTTACACAGCGCTGCATGCCGCCGCGTTCAACGGCAACGCCGAGGCTGCTGCGGTGTTGTTGAAGTACGGCGCCGATCCGACAATTCGCGACGACAAGTACTGCAGCACGCCGGCGGGCTGGGCGAACTACGCCGGTCATGCGGACGTCCGAGACTTGATTCTCAAGGGGCCAGTCGACGTATTCGACGCTATCGATCTTCGATCGTCCGGATCGTGATTCCCGGCATCCTCGATCGCGACCCGGAGGCGCTGACGCGGCCATTTGGCGCCCGTGCGACGTGTCCGGATGCGCCCAATCGTTGGTGGCCCCGGCCGGATCAGACACCACTGGCGTGGGCGGTCGACGCGGCAGAAGACCGAAGCCGTCCGCGTGCTGACGGAACTTGGCGTCGATCGAGGTGCCGCACGAGCGCGCCACGTTGGCTGCCAGATGTTCTCCGGTTCGCGTGCTGGGATCACCACGTGCACGGCAAAGGCGATCACCGCATGTACGATCGCGCCGCGGCGCAGGCTGCTCGACGCAGCATCCGGAGATCGCGCGCGCACAACCTCTACACGGCGGTCGTCTGCGGCGAGCTCGAGCACGTGCAGCAGCTCCTCGCCGAGCGGCCCGAGGCGGCGACGCGAGCCCGGCGGCGCGCGTGGCTGGCCGCCGCTTCTCTATCTGGCCTTCACGCGTTTCACGCACGCGCCGCACAACCGAGCAACGCCGTCGAGCTATCGCGCGTCTGCTGCTCGATCGCGGAGCCGATCCCAACGTCTACTACAAGGCCGGCGACGCGAACTACACGGCGCTCGTCGGCGTGGCCGGCGAGGGCGAGCAGGACTCGCCGCGGCAGCCGCACGCGCAAGGCGCTCTTTCAGCTGCTGCTCGAGCGCGGCGCGGAGCCGTTCGACATCCAGGTGCTATACAACACGCACTTCAGCTGCGACATGATCTGGTGGCTCGACCTCGTCTACGACGCACACGATCAGACAGGGCAAGAAGGCCGCCTGGGACGATCCGAACTGGTCGATGCTCGACATGGGCGGCTACGGACCTGGCGCGTACTTCATCCTCAACGCTGCGTTGGAACGGAACAAGCTGACGCTGGCTGAGTGGGTGCTGTCGCACGGCGGTGGCGCGCACGGGCACACGTCGACGCATCCGAAGTTCAAGCCGCGGCTCACGCTTTACGAGCGAGCGGTGCTCGAGGGGTTTGGCGAGATGGCGGCGCTGCTGGCGCGCCACGGCGCGCCGACAACCATGTCCGCGCTCGATGACGAAGGCGAGTTCATCGTCTCGTGCTTCCGCATGGATCGAAATACCGTGCGTGCGCTGCTGGACAGACATCCCGAGTACCCGACGCTCGCCAAAAGCGTTGTTCGCCGCCGCACGCAGAAATCGTCCTGACGTCGCCGCCTTGCTGCTCGACCTTGGCGTGCCGATCGAAATCGAAAACGAGCAGCAGCAGCGTGCGCTCCACGAGGCCGCCGGCCACAACGCGTTGAGCGTCGCCCGACTCCTCATCGAGCGTGGCGCCGAGGTTGATCCCATCGAGACGAACTGGAATGCCGCTCCGATTGGCTTCGCGGCGTACGGGGATCATTTCGAGACCCTCGACTTCCTGAGCCGCTACTCGAAGCACGTCTGGACACTCGCTTTCCGCGGCTACGTCGATCGCCTGCGCGAGGTGCTGCAGGCGGAGCCGGAACGGGCACGCGTGGTTTCGAAGGATGGCTATACGCCCCTCTGGTGGCTGCCGGACGATGAGGACAAGGCCGTTGAGATTGCCAAGCTGTTGCTGGCGCACGGCGCGGACCCGGCGCGAACATCTTCTGAAGGCGGAACCGCGGCCGATTGGGCGCGCAATCGCGGGATGCACGAAGTCGCAGTTCTCCTGTCGGCAGGGTCCCAGCACGAAAGCTAACGAGGCTACACTCTCCACCATGACGCAGCGCTTGACGCGTGTCCTCTTCCTAGCGTTCATAGCGAGCGCCATCCTGGTTTGGTGGGATGACGCCGTGGCGCAGTCGAATGCGACTCCGGACGACGCGGGCAAGAGAGCGTTCGAAGCCCGCTGCGGCGGCTGTCACGGCGCCGATGCCGCTGGCGGAGAGCGTGGGCCGACGCTCGTCGACATCCGCGAACCGCGCGCCGCGACTCCGTCGGCGCTGCGACAGTTGATCCGCACCGGCATTCCTGGAACAGGGATGCCGGCATTCCAGATTCCAGACGACGAGCTCGATGCACTGGTCTCGCACCTCGAGCTTCTCACGATGCCGGCAGTCGAGCGGCCGAGCGACGGAGACGTCTCGGCAGGCGAACGCTTCTTTGCCGGCAAAGGCAATTGCCTGAGCTGCCACATGGTGCGCGGAAAGGGCGGCGTCCTTGGCCCCGATCTGTCGAACCTGGCTCGTGAGCGCCGAACGCCGCAGATCGAGCGTGCGCTCCGCGAACCGGCGGCTGGAAGCGGCGCTGTCTCGGTCCGTCTTCCCGATGGCCGGCAGTTCAGGGGGCTCGTCAGATACGAAAGCCCGTTCGATATGGGCGTGCAGACGATCGAGGGTAGCTTTGAGTCGATCGCGAAGGATCGCATCGAGGCGATCACGCGCGAGCCATCGCTCATGCCACGCGTCGAGGCTCCGCCCGATGAGATGCGTGACCTTCTCGCGTATCTGACGCGGCTATCGGTCGATCGTTCCGCGCACGCGACGCTGATGGGCACTGCGACGGCTGCCGAGCGATCGAGATTCGAAGAGATCGCTGCGCCGCGGCCTGGCGAGTGGCCGACGTATCACGGACGGCTGAGCGGCAACCGTCACAGCGCGTTGGACCAGATCAACCCGAAGAACATCGAGCGTCTCGCGCCCGCCTGGACGTTTCAGGTGCCAGGCGCCCAAGGCGCATTGCAGGGGACGCCGGTCGTGCTCGGCGGCTTGATGTATGTGACCGCTGCAAACGCTGTTTACGCCCTCGACGCGCGAACCGGGCGTCAGGTCTGGCGATACACGCGTCCGCGGACGCAGGGCGTCGTCGGCGATGCGGCGAGCGGCATCAATCGCGGCGTGGCGGTGCTCGGCGATCGCGTGTTCCTGCAGACCGATCATGCGCACCTGATCGCGCTGCATCGAATCAGCGGGCAACTGCTGTGGGACGTGGCGATGGCCGACTATCGCGAACACTACGGCGGCACGAGCGCGCCGTTGGCCGTCAATGACCTGGTGGTCGCCGGCGTGTCAGGCGGGGATGAAGGCAATCGCGGATTTCTTGACGCCTATAAGGCGTCGACTGGCGAGCGTGTGTGGCGATTCTGGAGCGTGCCGGCGCGAGGCGAGCCAGGATCCGAGACGTGGGTTGGCAAGGCGCTCGAGCACGGTTGTGCGTCCACATGGTTGACGGGGACCTACGATCCCGACGCGCGGCTGCTGTATTGGCCGACCGGTAACCCGTGCCCTGACTACAACGGCGACGAGCGAAAGGGCGACAACCTGTACTCGAATTCCGTGATTGCGCTCGATCCTGAGACCGGGAAGCTGCGGTGGCACTTCCAGTTCACGCCGCACGATCTCCATGACTGGGACGCGACGGAAACGCCGATGCTCGTCGATCTGACGTTTCGAGGCCGTCCGCGCAAGCTGTTGCTGCACGCCGATCGCAACGGCTTCTTCTACGTGCTTGACCGGCTCACGGGTGAGTTGCTGCTGGCCGAGCCGTTCATCAAGAAGCTGACGTGGGCAAGCGGTATTGGCAAGGATGGCCGGCCGGTGCTGCTGCCGGGCAACGAGCCGTCAGTCGAGGGCACGCGCACGTGTCCGTCAGTCGCCGGCGCCACCAACTGGCCGTCGATGGCGTTCAATCCTGTCGACAGGGCTGCTCTATCTGATGGTGGAGGAGTCCTGCTCGATTTACAGCAAGAGCGCTGAATGGTGGGTCCAGGGTAAGTCGTTCTATGGCGGCGACACGCGGCGCTCGCCGAACGACGTCAGCGCCAAGTTCCTGCGTGCGCTCGACGTCCAGACGGGGAAAATCGCCTGGGAGATTCCAAACCTTAGTGGTGGCATCCTCGCCAGCGGTGTCATGAGTACCGCCGGCGGGCTGGTCTTTTACGGCGACTCGCCTGGCGGTGCGTTCATAGCGGCCGACGCTGCAACGGGTAAACACCTGTGGCACTTCAACACTGGTCAGAGCTGGAAGGCCGGCCCGATGACCTACATGGCGGACGGCCGGCAGCACGTCGGCGTGGCTGCCGGCTCAACCATCATCGCGTTTGCGCTTCGCTAAGGGCGGGGACAGTCAATCGGGACACTCAACCGTGACAGTCACAGGGGACAGTCACGGTTGAGTGTCCCCGCCTCCCGTACCCGGTCCGGCTAGGAATAGCACCGCCTGGCGGGCGAGCCTTGTCGCAGAATCTGCACCCTTGTCCTCGCGCGCCGCAGATTCTTGGGCCCAGTCGCGTATTCCCACGCCCTCTCGGGGTCGGCAGACCGCTTGCGCCGGTCCGGGGACACTCAACCGTGACTGTCCCGATTGAGTGTCCCCGCCGTTGCAGTTACTGCGTACCCTTGGCGAGCGACAGGAGATCGGCGCGGGTTAGCGGTCGATCCGGGTTTGGCGCGTGCACGAGCACGTGACGATCGAAGTCCAGCTTCAGCCGATCGACGTTCTGCACCAGCACACCGATGAACGGGCTGACGGGCTGGCCCTGCGCGGGAATGTTGAAGTCGGCCGTGAAGAGAATCTTCTCTTTCGGCAGATAACCGACGAGCATTCCGTTGCTGTGCGCCAGGTTCTCGATGTGGTAGAGCTCGATCGTGTGCGTGTCGTCCTTCAGCACGCGCTTGCTGCCAGCCGACTCGATCTTCGGTTTCCGGCTCGACTTGCCCAACGGGTCGCCGACGAGCGTGCGCGGCGCGCCGAGCGCCTTCTCGAGATAGTTCTTGTTGTTTTCGTGCGTGATGATGGTGATGCCTTCGGCCGCGAACGGTGCCAGGCCGCTTGCGTGATCGAAGTGCGCGTGCGAATTCACCACATAACGGATCGGCTTGTTGGGAATGGCCTTCCTGGTCTCCGCGATAACGGCCAGACCGCGCGCGTCGCTCTGCCCACCCTCGAGCACGACGACGTGATCCTTGAACTCGACGGCAAGTGCGACGTAGCCGCCAGTGATGCGGTAGACGCCGTCAGCCATCTTTTCCGACTGCACGGCGGGCGGCGCTGCAGGCGGAGCGGCAGGTGTTGCCGGCGCCGGCGGCGTCAGCAGCTGTGTGATGTTCGACGGATTTGCCGTGGCGCCGGTGATCGTCGCCTCGAACGTCACCATGCCGGCACGCTTCTGCGAGATCTGGCCCGGGACCTTGACGCCGCCGAAATCCTGATAGTTGCCGTAGCTCGTGTCGACCTCCATGTCGCCGAGCACGGGATGCTCGACCCACGTCACCACACGCTCGACCATGTTCTTGTCGTCGATGTAGCCGTTGAGCCGATAGGCCTGTCCTGACGGCGCCTTCTGCGACGGCGACCACGTCACGACGCTGTAGGCCTTGCCTCCGACCTTCTCGGATCGAACGGTCGCGTTGTTCGCGGCGGCGCCTTTGAGGAAGCCCCACGGCGTGACCCAGATTTCGAGCTGCTGCGTCCACGCGGTGTTGGCTGGCGTGATGTTCTGGTTGAACGTGCCGGCCACCGGCGCCGGTCCGCCCGGAATCGTCGGCGGCATGGTCGCGCCCGTCGCTCGTGAGGCCGGTTGGCCGAGATCGATCGCGCGCGTATAGTTGCTGATCGTCGTGAAAGCGAGCGGGCCGGCGATGGCGGTGCTCTGACCGAAGTTGCCGTTACGAGCAGAACCGGAGTAGGTGATTGACGCCAGGCTATCCGCGCCCATGGCCTTAGTGGCGTTGGTCACCACCGTCTTGGCGTCCTGCGCGGCGGTACCGACGGAGAGGACGGTCACGAGTGCCGCGGCTGCGGCGAGCGTTCTCGGCATGCGTACCCCCAAAATGCAACAGGTGTGTAGTGGATGCGACGAGTGTGGCGGGATTATATCCGCCACCCCGCCCTTCGGAACGTCTTGACTCGATCGAGTGGTCTCGACTACTTGAGTAGTGTGTCTTCCCTCCCGGAATGGCTGGAACCGATGGCCGCGACCTTGACCCAGGACCGTTTTATCGGGCCGGAGTGGGTCTTCGAGCGCAAGTTCGATGGCATTCGCCTGATCGCCTATAAAAAGGGCAGGGACGTCCGGTTGTTCTCGAGAAACCGGCTGCCGCTCGACGGCCACTATCCGCATGTGGTGCGCGCGATTGCCGATCTACCGGTCGACGAAGCCATCCTCGATGGCGAAGCGACGCGTGGCTACCACGTCTTCGACATCCTCTGGCTCAACGGCAACAGCGTCACTGGCTTGACGCTCGACGAGCGGCGCGCCCTGCTCGACAATTTGCCCTTGCAATCGCCACTCGAGCGCGTGGCTGCGCTCGACGATGCGAAGCCGTGGGAGCGAGCCTGTCGCGAGGGATGGGAAGGTGTCATTGCCAAGCGGCGCGATTCGACCTACGAGCACCGCCGCTCGCGTCAGTGGCTCAAGATGAAGTGCGAAGAGACGCACGCGTTCGTTGTCGGCGGCTTTACCGATCCACAGGGCAAACGGGTTGGGCTCGGCGCGCTGCTCCTCGGCTACTACCGTGGCGAGGAGTTTTGCTTCGCCGGCAAGATTGGCACCGGATTCGACAACGCCCTGCTCGTCGACCTGCGCTCGCGCCTCGACGCGCTCGAGATTGCCAAGAGCCCGTTTACCGAGGCGCGCGGCTTGCCCAGGCTCAGGGCGCACTGGGTGCGTCCGGAGATTGTCGTCCGCGCCGGATTCATCGAATGGACGGGTCACGGCAAGCTCCGTCATCCTCGTCTGCTCGGCATCATTCCCGACATGCCGCCACGAGACGTCGTCCGGCGCGAACCAAACGCGGGCGCCAGCGGATCGGAGGAGCGCGGGTGATCACGCACCCCGAGAAGGTGCTGTTTCCCGCTTCGGATGGCTCGCCCGCAATCACCAAGGGTGATCTCGCGAACTACTACGAGGCGATCGCGCCGATTCTCGTACCGCATATTCGTGCCCGGCCGATCACGATGGAGCGCTATCCCGCTGGCATCGACAAGAAGGGTTTCATCCAGAAGGACGTGTCGAAAGGCTTTCCGTCCTGGCTCCAGCGCGTGGAAGTGCCGAAGAAGGATGGCACCGTCCATCATCCGATCGTCACCGACAAGAGATCGCTGCTGTGGATCGTCAACCAGAACACGATCACGCCGCACGTCTGGTCGACCCGGGCCCCAGACTTCTATCACCCCGACATCTGCGTGTTCGATCTCGATCCTTCGGTGGACGATGCTGACGCCCTGCGCGCCGCGGCCCTCGGCCTGCGCGATGTGCTCGACAAACTCGGGCTTCCGAGCTGGGTCAAGACGTCAGGGTCGAAGGGTTTTCACATAGTCGTTCCGCTCGACGGCAAGACGGACAGCGGTGATGTCTCGGGATTCGCCCATGCCGTTGGACAACTGATGGTCAAGCTGGCGCCGGACCATTTGACGCAGGAGTTCAGCAAGGTCGACCGCGGCCGTCGCATTCTTGTCGACACAGGTCGCAACGGCTACAGCGCGACATGGGCGGCGCCATACGCGGTTCGCGCGAAGCCCGGGGCGCCGGTATCGGCGCCGTGTTTGTGGGAAGAAGTCGAGCGAGGGGAGGTCGGTCCACGCAGCTTCACACTCACCACCATGGCCGCGCGCGTCGAGAAAGTCGGCGACCTGTGGTCAGATCTGTTCCGCCGAAAGCGATCGTTGAAGCGGCCGATCGAACGTCTGAAGGCTATGCTCCGCCAGAGCTGAGTCGAGCGTGCCGGCTGAGGCCGTGCATGTGCTCAACCCAGCAGCAGGTCGAGATCCTCCCGTCGAAGATTCCTGATCAGGCTCTCGTCGGCACGGACGATCGCGTCAGCGAGTGTCCGCTTCGAGGTCTGCAGTTCCAGCACCTTCTCCTCGACCGTGTCGCGAGCGATCAGACGGAACGCGAAGACCGGCCGCTGTTGTCCGATTCGGTGAGCGCGGTCGATCGCCTGGGCTTCCACCGCCGGGTTCCACCAAGGGTCGAGCAGGAACACGTACTCGGCTGCGGTCAGGTTCAGGCCAAGCCCTCCGGCCTTGAGGCTTATGAGGAAGAGGGGGCAATCGGTCTCTTGAAACCGACGGACCCTGGCTTCGCGATCGCGCGTCCGGCCGTCCAGGTACTCGTACGTCAAACCTACGTCATCCAGCCGTCGGCGGAGCAGTCCTAACAGCGTCGTGAACTGGGAGAACACGAGGACCTTGTGGCCATCTTCCACCAGCTCTTGCAGTCTTGGCACGAGGACGTCGAGTTTCGCCGAGGGCGCGTCGTCTCTCGTGGTGTCGATGAGCGCGGGATGACAGGCCGCTTGACGAAGGCGCAGCAACGCCTCGAGGATCTGCAGCTTGGCGCGGCCGAGACCGTTTCGCGCCACGGCTCCCGACAGCGTCGCGCGGTAGTGGTTGCGTAGTTCGTCGTACAGCGCGCGCTGCGGCGGCTCGAGATCGCAGTAGATGGTTTGCTCCGTACGCGCGGGCAGCTCGCTTGCAACTTGATCTTTTGTCCGGCGTAGGATGAACGGCCGCACGGCACGCGCGACGATCGGCAGCACGTCATCGTCGGTGCCGCGCCCCGAGGTGGCGGCGGCGCCGACGAAAGACGCCGACCCAAGCGCGCCAGGGTTGAGGAACTCGAACAGGCTCCAGAGCTCGCGAAGGTGATTCTCGACCGGCGTTCCGCTGAGCGCCAGGCGGTGATTCGCCTTCAGCAGCCGCGCCGCCTTGGCTGTCGTCGTGCCGGCGTTCTTGATCGCTTGCGCTTCGTCGAGGATGGCGTAGTCGAACTGAATCTCTTTGAGGTGCCCGATGTCGCGTCTTAACGTTCCATACGTCGTCAGGACGATGTCGGATGCGCCGATGGCATCGCGCGCGTCACCACGCGTGCTGCCCGAGTAATCGAGGATGCGGAGCCGGGGCGCGAAGCGGCTCGCCTCGAGGCGCCAGTTGAAAACGACGGAGCGGGGCACGACGATGAGCGAGGAGTGCGGAGGTTTGCGCGCACGTTTGCGCTCGAGGCGGCGCGCCTCGAGCGCCGCAAGCACCATGACCGTCTTGCCGAGTCCCATCTCGTCGGCAAGACAGCCGCCGAACCCGAACTGGCGTAGAAAGCCGAACCACGCCAGCGCGTCGCGCTGATACGGTCGCAACAGGCCCTGGAAGGTCTTCGGCGGCTCAACCGGTTCGACGCGTTCAAAACTCGCAAGCGCCTTGCGCGCAGTAGCGAACGCCTCGTCGCACGACACGAGGGGCTCGGCGGCGAGCCACGCATCGAGCAGCGGCGCCTGGGACGATGCGAAGCGAAGGTGATCGGATTCGAGCGTGCCGATCGCAGCGAGACGGCCGGTTCTGGCGAGCCATTCCTCGGGGAGCAGCCCCAACGATCCGTCTGAAAGCCGTACGAACTGTTCGCGGCGCCGGACCGCGGCGAGAAGCGCGGGCAAGTCGGCGGTGACGCCGCCGAAATCGACACTCCCATGCAGCTCGAACCAATCGATGCCCGATCGCACCTCGAGCGCCGCCGCTCCCGCCGACCGATACACTCGACCCTCCGCCTCGACGCGCCATCCCTCTTTGACGAGCGCGCGGACGATCGTAGGCAACGAACTTTCGGCCAGATCCAGCCGTGTCCCTCCGCTCTCCCAGTTGGCCATCATCCTCACGCCGACGATCGGTAGACGGCTGATCGCGTCCCGCTCGGCGGAACGATCCCGACGGAACGCCACTCGCCGCTCGCGATCGAAGACCATCGGCGCGTCGGACCATGCGTCCGCGTCCGCATTGCCGTAAGCGAAGGTCAAGGTCGCGTCTAGCCGGTCGAACGAAGGGCTGTAACCGCCGTGTGCGGCGTGGCGTTTGATGCGGAGCACTGGGCGCGGCAGCGCGGATCGCGTCTCGACACGCAGCGCGTCGGGGCAGGCGACGCGCGCCAGATCGGCAAGTGCGAGCGCTTCCGCAAGCGTTTCCGACTCGGTCGCAGGAATCGTCATCGACCCTGAGGGCAACAAACCCTCAATCCAGCGCTCGGCGTTTCCCCCATTGAAGGCGGCGAGGCGAGGATGACCGGCGGATTCGGTTGGACGCCACAGGATGAGCGCGCTCGTGACGAACATGACGTCGTCGAGCGTGTGTTCCGCGCCGCCTCGGTCGATGGTGCCGTCTATCCGGTAGCTGTCGCCGTTCGCCATCACGCGAAGACGAAAAGCACTGGGCGTTGGCTCCCAATCGACGGGCACGAAGGTGGGAATCGTTCCTGCTGCCGCCGGGGTTGGGACCAGGAGCCGGCCCGTCTCGCACAAGACGGGCGCCAGGTCCCGCTGAAGGGTCACGCTCAAGACGACGGCGGATGGCACAGCGAACCCGACCTGATACCCGCTCCACGACGGCGCGGAATGGGCGTAGGCGGGCGCGGCGCCGACGATGGCGTCGAGCAGGCGACGGTCATCAGCGTCAGGCAGGCGCGCGATGGCGTGCCGATCGATGCTGACCGGCTTCGGCTTTCCCCACTCTCCGGACTTCTTCCGCTCCCGCGTCAGGATTTCTACCACCAGGCCGCCTGCCTGGGCTGATCGCTCGAGGTCGAGCACGTAGATCAGCTCGCCTCTTGGAATGGCGTGCGCTGGAACCGACTGCGCGGATGTGGAGACACGGCGCAAAAAGCTCTTCCACGGAGGCGTCGACGTAGGTGTTGCAACCTGCTGCTGCGCCGTCGGTCGGGCATGGCGTTCGCTATCGAGCACACCGCGGCTGTACTCATCGAGTTCGCCGAAGACGAGACCCGCGCGCACGTCCAGCCGGACATCGGATGGCACCGTGAACGCCTTCGCCTCGTCTGCGGCAAGAATGACCGCCCACGTGTGTTTGCAGGGTTCACCAACGTCGACGAAGTACGGACACGTGCATTCGGCAATCAGGCGATTGCCCTCGAGCTTCAATGTTGCTTGATAACGGCGAGTGCCGTGAACGGTCGCCGAGAACGTGCCGCCGTCAGCAACAGTGTCGGATACACGCCCGTCCCAGAAGTACGACTCACCGCGGAGGCGCGACGACTTCGTGAACGATTGGCCAAGGCTTGCGGCAAGCGAGCGGGGCATGACTGAACGAAGGAACGCCGTCAGCGTTCGGCGGTTGGGTTCCGAAGCATCGGCGCCAGCTCGGGCACCACCTTGCGTAGCGCTTCGACCACCATGCCTCCCACGACGTCGCTGCCCTTGGCGTTGAGGTGCGTGCCAATCGACTTGTCCCTTGTCATCACGGGGGCTCAGGTCGGCCCACACATCGTCGCCGGCGTTCTCGGCGTCGGCCAGGCTGATGGCGTGCAGATCGACGAGCGGCACCTGCTTCTCCGCCGCGATCGCCCGCACGACTTCGACGTACGGTGTCTGCGTCGTTCGAATCGTTCCATCCTCTTTGTACAGGCGACGCACGAGTGACGTCACGAGGATGGGTTTCGCGCCCATCGTCCGTACGTCGTCGACGTATCGAGTCATGTTCGCTCGATACGTCGTCTTTGGGTCGGTCTCACGTTCCGGTCCTTTGCCAGGCTCGTCGTTGTGACCGAACTGGATGAGATAGTACTGACCGTGCTTGGCGAGCGCCTCCGCCCAGCGGCCTTCGTCGATAAAACTCTTCGAGCTGCGCCCGTTGGCCGCGGTGTTGACGACTTCAACGCCGTCGGCGACGAGATGCTTGAAGCCGGAGCCCCATCCCGAGTCGTCGGTGACAGTGGAGTCGCCGACGAGGACAATGCGGACGACGCGGATGGCAGCGGGGGAGCGTTGATCCGCCGAGCCGGGTTGCGAGTACGCGGCGAGAATGCCGGCGATCAAGAGCGGTCCGGCCAGCGCGGGCCGTGAAGAACGCACGGCGCGAGCATATCACTCCCCTTTGAGGGCGTCGTTCGGCGCGATGCGACCCGCACGGATGGCCGGCCCGGCCACCGCAATCGCCGCAACGATCGCGAGGGTCAGCGCCGCGCCGGCAAGCGCGCGGGCGTCGAGCGGGCTGACGCCAAAGAGCACGCCTCGAAGTAAACGGTCAGCCAGGGCCGTGAGTAGCACGCCGGTGATAATTCCGACGGCGAGCAGGCGGCCAGCGCCTGACATGACGAGTTGTACGAGCTGCCGCGGCTGGGCGCCCAATGCCAGGCGGACAGCCATTTCTCGCGCGCGCTCCGAGACGACGAGCATGAACAGGCTGTAGAGGCCGATGGCTGCAAGTGTGACCGCGGCGGTGGCAAAGACTCCGAGCATTGCGGCGTCGAGCCGAGGCTGCTCGAGCGATCGGTCGATCACTTCGCTGAGCGGCCGTAGACCGAAGATCGCGCGGCCCGGATCCAGTTCGCGGACGATGTGCCGCAGGTCGGCTGCGAACGCGCGCGGGTCCGACGTGCGCGCGAGGTACTCGGGATCGGGCCATGACCCGGCGGAATCGCACGTGTACAGATACGGCACTGGGCTCGTCGCTTGACCGTCTTCGGCGAGGTTGGCGACGACGCCGGCGATCGTGAAGGCTACATTCGGCGATTGTGTCAGGCGCAAGGTCCTGCCGACCAGGTTCTGGCCAGCGGCGTGTTGCTCGACGAATCGCTGGTTGATGATGGCGTGTCTCGGCGCTTTGAAATCCATTCGCAGCGGCGGACACCAGGCACCTGCGACGAGCTGTGCCTTGATGGCGGGCAGGTAACCGCTGCTGATCATGCGCGACCCGATCGTAATGGAGCCGTCTTGATTCGGTCCCGTCAGACCGTCGACGAGCACCTGGTAGCGCAGCGTCGCGCCAGTCGTGGGCAGGAAGTTGGCGAGGCCGATCGCCTGCACGTGTGCAAGCTGACCCAGCCGCTCGACGAGCTGCTGCTGCATCAGGCCGACTTTGAGCCGGTCTTCATCCCAACGGGCGCCGACGTGAAAGGTCACGGCACTCGCGACATCGAAGCCGGTTTCGACGTGCGTCAGGTTGTAGTAACTGCGCAGCAGCAATGTGGCTGATCCGACCAGGACGATGCTCAAGGCGACCTGACCAACGACGAGGAGACCCTGAAAACGATGGCGGCCACCCGCCACGCCGCGGCTTCCAAACCGGGAAACGCCTCCGAGATCGGGCCGCGCCGCCGCGAATGCTGGCACCAGGCTGAAGCCACAGCCGGCGAGCGCACTCGTCAGCGCTGCAAACGCGAGCGCGCGCCAGTCGAGCGCGACCTCGTTGATTCGCGGGGTGGTCGAGAGCACTGTCGGCATCAAGCGGACCATCCACGCAGCCAGCGCGATGCCGATCGCCCCGCCGGCGAGCGCCACGATGCCGCCCTCGCGCACGACGGTCGCAAGAACGCGCATCCGCGACGCGCCGAGGGCGGACCGGATGGCGAGCTCTCGTGAGCGGCGCTGCACCTGAACCAGCGTCAGGCCGGCGATATTGGCGACCGCGATCAGCCAAAGCGAGGCGACGGCGGCGAACACGAGCACGAGCCCGCGTTTCGATGTTCCAATGCGCACGTCCTTCAGCGAGCGAATTTCGGCCGACCATCCCGCATCCGTGCGCGGGAACTCGCGGCCCAGCGCTTCCTGCACCGAGATCAGGTCGCGAGCGCCCTCTTCGATCGTGACGCCGGGCTTGAGCCGTCCGATCCCGCCCATGAAGCGGGCGTCGCGGATCCGCATCAGGAATGCGCTGATTTGCGCCGGTATCCATGCGTCCGTTGTCGCGCTCGTGAACGTCGCGGGCATCACCCCGACGATCTCGTACGACCGGCCGCTAATTACGAGCGAGCGTCCGACCGCGGTTGGATCCCGCGAGAAGCGCCGCTTCCAGAACGCCTCGCTGATGATGGCCACCGCAGGCCCGCCCTCCCGCTCTTCAGCGTCGTTGAACCATCGTCCGGCGAGCGGCGGCATGGCGTGGACCTGAAACCAGCGGGCGGTGACACGGCGGGCCTCCAGCCGTTCGGGTATGGTGCCACTCGTATCGGTGAGATTCTCCGAGTAACTGCCGGTCAGGCCGGCGAAGGTCTTGTTCAGACGATTCCATTCCTCGAGCCGTCCCGGCGCGATCAGGCTTGTCTTGTCGCGCGCCGACGTGCTCGACTCATAGACCGTCACGAGTCGATCGGCATCGGGGTAGGGCAGCGGCTTGAGCAGCACCGTGTCGACGAGTGAGAAGACAGCCGTGGTGGTGCCAGCGCCAAAAGCGAGCGTGAGCACTGCGGCGGCAAAGTAAGCTGGTCTCCGCACAAGCGATCGATAAGCCTGACGCCATGCGGAGAGCTGCAGCCACTCGCGACGGGAATGCGTTGTGCTGGTCATGACGAACCTCGAGCGTGTTGTCGAGGTTAGACGGAACCGGGTGCCGCCAGGTTGGTAAGGGCTCTTAGGTGGAGCTCCGTTACCGCAGAATCAGCGGCCGGAGCGGACGCACGTAGACATTGCGGAACGCAACAGGGCCGTGGTCGCCCTGGATCATGAGCGGATTCTGGGCCGCTTCAGGTATCTCGAGCGCTGCGCGCGTCGGACCGTCGATGTCGACCTCTTTCTGCACGAGCTGGCCATTGAAGAGCACGCGTACGAATCGTGCCGGCTGAGTCTTCTTGCCTGACGCGTCGAACCGAGGCGCGCGGAACCACGCCTGATACGACTGCCATTCGCCGGGCCGGCGCGCGGCGTTGACGAGAGGCGGCGATCCGCCGACGCCCTGCTCGTTGATCCATCGATGATAGATGGCGCCGGCGTCCGAGGTCTTTACGCCTTCGATCGATCCCCAGCTGTCGAAGATCTGAATTTCGTAGAGCCCTTGAAAGTACACGCCCGAGTTCGAACCCTTGGCGAGCATGAACTCGAGATAGAGCTCGATGTCGCCGAACGCGCGCTCGGTGCAGAAGTTCACCGTCCGACCGGTCGCGCCGTTCAGCATCACGCCGCTCGGCGCCGCCTTGCCGCCAAGCCGCGTCGGGCCAAGCAGCCGTTCGAACATCACGTACCTGGTCGTGTACCACTCGCTCTTGGCGTTGGGCTCACACGCCTTCCAGCCGGACAGATCCTTGCCGTTCAGCAACGGCTCCCATCCGTCCTCGAGCACGAATGGCGGATCGCCGTGGGCCTCGCCGTCCTGGATGGGCGAGAGCTGCGATGGCTGCTGGAGAAGCGAGCCAAGGGCGATGAGCGTCAGAAGAATACGCATGCGCCGGATCGTATACGATCCGCGCATGCGCACCTCGAGGTTGTTGGTCATCATCCCCGCGACGCTGGCCGTTGTACTGGCCGTATCGACGCCGCCCCGAGTGTCCGCCCAATCGGCCGCGCCGTCCTTTCCAGCCGACCGTCGCGCCAAGTTGGCGACGGCCTTCCCTGAAGTCGACAAGATACTGACGGACTTCGCAAAGAGCGTGCACGCGCCGGGCGCGGCCTGGGGGATCGTCATCGATGGTGAGCTCGCGCACCAGGGATTCTTCGGCGTCCGCAACGTCACGACGAATGCGCCGGTCGACGCCGACACGGTCTTTCGTATCGCCTCGATGACCAAGAGCTTTACGGCAATGGCGATCTTGAAGCTTCGCGATGCCGGCAAGCTGTCGCTCGACGATCCCGCCGAGCGCTACGTCCCGGAGCTGAAAAATCTTCGTTACCCGACGACTGATTCGCCGAGGATCACCATCCGCCATCTGCTCTCCCATTCCGCCGGCTTTCCCGGAAGACAACCCCTGGGGCGACCAGCAGTTGTCCGAAAGCGAGGCTGCGCTGTCGCAGATGCTTCGCGGCGGCATTCCTTTCTCGACGGCGCCAGGGACTGCCTATGAATACTCGAACTACGGCTTCGCGATCCTCGGCCGTATCGTCTCGAACGTGTCGGGAAAGGCGTACGACGAATACATTGACGAGAACATCCTCACGCCGCTCGGGATGACGTCGACCACGCTGCACCCGTCGAAAGTCCCGCCTGACCGCCTCGCGATCGGCTACCGCTGGGAAGACGACCGCTGGAAGGAGGAACCGGCGCTGCCGCACGGATCGTTTGGCGCGATGGGCGGCATGTTGACGTCGATCAAGGATCTGAGCCGCTACGTCGGCGCGTTTCTCGCCGCCTGGCCGCCTCGCGATGGTCCCGAGGCCGGTCCAATCAGCCGAGCGTCGCTCCGCGAGATGCAGCAGCCGTGGCGGCCGTCCGGCATGCGCGTGGTGCTCGACAAATCGACGAGCGCGACGCACTTGACGTCGAGCAGCTACGGCTATGGGCTCGGCGTAACCCAGACGTGTCAGTACCGCGCGCTCGTCGCACACAGCGGCGGCCTACCAGGATACGGATCGCTGATGCGCTGGTTGCCGGACTACGGCGTCGGCATCATTGCCTTCGGCAACGTCACGTACACCGGTTGGGGAAACGCCGTTGGATCGGCAATCGACGCGCTCGATCGAACCGGCGGCCTGGTTCGGCGTCAAGTCGAGCCATCGCCTGCCCTCGTCGCCGCCCGTGACGACGTCTCCAAGTTGATAATCCGATGGGACGATGCGCTGGCAGACAAGATTGCCGCCGAGAATCTCTATCTCGATCGATCGAAGGACCGGCGGCATGGAGAGATGGACGGCCTGCGTGAAAAGCTCGGCGCTTGCCGTGCGCCGGCGTCATTCGATGTCGTCGAGAACGCGCTGAGAGGGCAGTGGACGATGAGCTGCGAGCGTGGGGCGCTGCAGGTGGCGATTACGCTGGCGCCGACGATGCCGCCGGCGGTTCAGTACCTGCCGTGCGGCCGGCGCCGGCGCAACCGTCGCCAGCCGGCCCTTGCGTCTCATTCTGACGGGAGCCCTCTAATCAGACGACTGATTCTTCTGGCGTCGTTCAAGGCGCTCGGCGCCATCCGCGCGATCGTGCTGACCGCCGGGCTTGCCGCGATCACCGCCGTCGCAGCGAGCTGGATGATGCGGCTCGTCACTGGCGGAAGCCGGCTGGGGTGGATGACGCCGGTGCAAATGTTTGCCCTGGAGATGGCCGGCGCGTTCCTCATCGCAGCGCTCGGCACGTCGTACCTCGTGCCGCGAACCTCCGACGCGAGCCGGGTCGAGCCCCGCGCTCGAGGCCTGTCGCCGATCCTTGTGCTCCTGCTCGCGGCGCTCGCGATTGTTGCGCTCGCGCACGTGCCGTCGCTCACCGCCTGGTGGGCCGAGGATCACCTGCTGCTCACGCAGGCCACGGGCAGCGAGCGCGACCCGACAGGGCTGCGCATGATTCCTGCCGTCATCCTGTTCTCCCTGCCGACGGTTGCCGCGCTGGCGCTGGTGACGTTCGTGCTCACGTCGATCGTCGGAATGCTCGGCCGCCCGGAGCTCGCACCCGCAGTGCTGACGGGATGTGCGTTTCTTCAGGCCGGGGTCGTAATTGGTGAGCAGTTCCTGCTGCGCGCGATGGCCGCGCTCGGATCCACGGTGCTGGGCGCGATCGCCCGATCGCCTGACGCCGACGCCACCGCGCAGGTCACCGAGTGGCTGGCACGACACGATGCCGCTGCCGCGGGGCCCAGTTGGCGACTGTTGTGGATCGTGGGCGGTTACGCCGTCGCCGCCGCGGCCTCGCGGTTCCTGCAGTCTCACCCGCACGGCGCCGAGCAGGTTTCGGCTGCGGCTCCGGTTACCGATGCGGCCGTCCCTGCTCCATTCCCGTCCGTACCGGTTGAAACCCTGCCGACCGTCACCTCGTCAGCTGCCAGCGCGTTTCCGCATCCGAGTTATTCGGTTCGGGCGCGTCAGAATTTTGTCGAACTCTTTCTGCGCCGTTATTCGACGTACGACATCACGTCGATTCCGCCGTCGACACAATCGCGCTTCTCGTTTTCGTGGAGGAACGGCATTCTCCGGCGCGAGCCGAACGGCCCAGACCTCCTGGCGGTGACGCGAGGCGATCGCTACGGCATGTCAGGCGGCCGCGAGCACCGCGTTACCGACGTGGCCACAGGTGGGGTCGTCGGACTGTTGCGATCGGTGGGCAGTGACTGGGAGATTGCCGACGCGAGCGGTACACGGTTGGCCCGGATCGTCGAAGAGAGGTCCGGTGTCGGCTACATCACCTACGCGGCGTTGATGAACGGGCAGCCGGTGTGCCGCTTCACGTGGGCGATGCAGGGCTTGACCGTCGCGAGCAGTGCTCTCGACGTCGAGTTCCTGTCGGCCGATTCGCCCGTCGATCGCGCGTTCGCGATTGCAGTCGCGCCCGTGCTCGAGCACAAGGCCCGGCGCGCCAGCGAGCGACGAACGTAGTCGAGGCACCGAGCGAGGCCATGCATCGCAGAGCTGTACTTTTCAGCCTTCTGTCCGCTCCACTAGGTGTTCGGACGCTCGCGTTCGAGACGCAGGACGTGTGGACGCCACTCTTCAACGGAAAGGACCTTACTGGATGGGACACGTGGTTGGGGAAGCCTCACCCCTCCGTCGACCTTCCAGGTCTGAGACGCGACGCCGCGGGCGCTTACGTGCAGCCCGTCGGCCTCAATCAGGATCCCCGGCACGTCTTCTCCGTCGTTCAGCTCGACGGAGCCCCGGCCATCCGCATCTCAGGCGAAATCTACGGCGGCCTGATCACTCGCGCTGAGTACGACAACTACCATCTTCGCTTCGAGTTCAAGTGGGGAGAGAAACGCTGGCCGCCTCGTGAGCAGGCGGTCCGCGACAGCGGGTGCTGCTATCACTCGATCGGACCGAACGACGAGAGCTACGGCTTCTGGATGAAGTCGTTCGAATTCCAAATCCAGGAAGGGGACTGCGGCGACTTCTACGGCCTTGCCGGTGTAATCGCAGACGCCGAGGCCGTGCTTCTCAACCCATCGGACCCGAAGAGCGATCCGGTCTACACGAAGGGCGCGTCACCGATCGTCGGCGTATCGAAGCGCATCGTGAAGAGCCGTGTGAACGAGCGTCCCCGCGGCGAATGGAACATGATGGATCTCTATTGCGTTGGACAAACCAGCGTGCACGTCGTGAACGGCATGACGAACATGGTCTTGACCGGGCTGCGCTACCGAATCGAAGAGCATGACGTGCCGCTGACGCGCGGGCGCCTTCAGTTTCAGTCCGAAGGCGCAGAAGTTTTCTATCGGCGTATTGCGGTGCGCGCGATTACCGCGATTCCCGTCTCAGTGGGCTCAGAGCGAATTGCGCGGACGCCCTAAAACGCTCCGAACAGGCGCTTCCCCTCCACGATCACGTCACACGCAATGCCACTATCGGGTCGACTGTCATTGCGCGTCGCGCTGGGAAATAGCAGGCCGCAATGGCAACGGCCGTCAGCAACAGCGAGACAGTCGTGAACGTCAACGGATCGCTGGCGGTCACGCCAGACAGCAGACTCGAGCCCGCGCGCCCGAGCCACCAGGCTCCCACGAGCCCGAGCGCGACACCGGTCAGGCTTAGCGTCAGCCCCTCACCGATAATCGTCCGGAAGATGTGGCCGGCCTCTGCGCCGAGGGCCATGCGCAAGCCGATTTCCTGTGTGCGCGTCGCGACCGAGTACTGGATGAGTCCGTAGATCCCGACAGCGGCCATCAGTAACGCCACGACGGAGAAGCCGGTCAGGAGCGATGTCTGGAAGCGACGCTGCGTGAGGTAGGTTCCGAGCTGCTGTTCCAGAGGCGCCACCCCAGAGATCGCCGCATTCTTCTCCACGCGACCCACGGCTGCTCGAAGCGCCCCGGCCATCGCCAGCGGGTCGTCCGACGAGGTTCGTATGAAGAGATCCACGTTCCGGGAGGCAGGATTCTGCGCGAGCGACACGAACATCTGCGGGAGCGCTTCGCGCTCCAGCCCCTGCCGCCGCATGTTGCCGACCACGCCCACCACGGTGTACCACGGTCCGTCGGAATCCTGCGGGCCGAACTTGAACCTTCTGCCTACTGGGTCTTGCCCCGGCCACGAGCGCCGAGCCAGCGCGTCGTTGATGATCGCGACCCGCGGAGCCTCGGGCCGATCCCCGATCGAAAAGACGCGGCCGCGGAGCAACGGCGTTCCGAGGGTTCTGAAGAAATCCGCGCTGACCTCGTCTCTTGTGAACACCAGGCGCTCGAAAACCGTTCCGGCGTCCCGTTCGACGGTCAGGGCCTGTTCCCTGGGGTTACCAGTGAACAGATCGTCGATGATGCCGGCGCTCTCGACACCCGGCACCGCCTGAATCTGTTCGAGCACGCGGTGGTACAGGTCGGTCCGTTGCGCGGGGACACTGAAGGTCGGCGGGGCTGTGATGTTCATCACAAGGACCCGCTCAGGCCTGAATCCCGGATCAATGTTGGTCACGTGCCACCAGCTTCGGACGAGCAGACCGGCGCCGACGAGCAGAACGATCGCCAGCGCAAACTCCGCGACCACGAGGGCGCGGCGGATTCGACGGCTGGATGTTCCGCCCGAGACACTTCTGCCACCCTCCTCGCCGGACGGACGCAGATCGCGGCGCATCGCCGTCATCGCTGGCGCCAGTCCCACCAGGATTCCCGCCAGAAGAGACATGGCCAGGGCCAACCCGAGGACGCGGAGATCGAGGCTCACTTCCTTCAGACGCGGCAAGTTGCCAGGGCCGAAGGCACGGATGAGGTCAATGCCTACCGAGGCGAGCAGTGTGCCAATCAGGCCTGAGACGGCGCCAAGCACGACGCTTTCGGTGAGCAGCTGTCGCACGATCCGTCCAGCACTCGCTCCAAGCGCAGCGCGAACGGCCATCTCGCGCGCGCGAGCGGTGCTGCGCGCCAGCGAAAGGCTGGTGACGTTGGCAGCGGCGATCACGAACACGCAAAACACCGCGCCGCCGAGCATCCACAATGCCAATCGCGATTGGGGTCCGACCATGTAAAGACTCAATGGGACGACGCTGATGCCCTGGCGCCTTTCGGTCGCCGGCAACTGATCGTTGAGGCGGCGGGCGATGGCGCTCATCTCCGTCTGGGCCTGGTCGAACGTCACGGTCGGTCGAAGTCTTCCAACGACGAACCACGTTTGGCCGCCGCGCACGCTGCGGCGGGTCGTGTGCGGCTCCCACACGTCTGCATCGAGCGTCGCGATCTGGAAATCAGCAGGGAGGATGCCGATGATCTGGGAAGGAAGCCCGTTGAGCACGAGGGTCGCTCCGATCGCATCGTTCGAGCCTCCGAAACGGGCTTGCCAGAAGCGATGACTAATCAGGACCAGTCGTTTCTGCTCCTCGGTTTCTTCGCTCGAAAAGTTACGTCCCCGCACGGGCTGGACACCGAGGAGTGAAAGGAGGTTGGGGGAAGTGCTGGCGCCGACGATCTGTTCCGTCCCTTCCGCTCCCGTCAGCGTCGTGGTCACGGAATCGAAGGTGGCCATGTCCGCGAAGCTCTGACTTTGAGTCAGCCACTGTTCGACATCCCAAAGTGCCGATCGGCCCTCGTGAAGGTTCTGCGTCGGATCCTCCGTCCACAACATCGCCAACTGCTCCGGGGCCCGATACGGGAGGGGTCGGAGCAGAACGGCATTCAGGACGCTGAACATCGTGGTGTTGGCGCCAATCGCCAGCGCCAGTGTGGCTGCCGCAGTCATCGTAAAAGTCGGACTTTTGCGGAGCGTGCGAAGCGCATACCGCACGTCACGCGGCAATTCCGCCAGCCACATGAATGACCGCACCTCCCGATACACCTCCTTG
This sequence comes from uncultured Acidobacteriota bacterium, assembly GCA_963797715.1. Lineage (GTDB taxonomy): Bacteria > Acidobacteriota > Vicinamibacteria > Vicinamibacterales > 2-12-FULL-66-21 > DATBJJ01. The sequence goes on along the minus strand of CAWCQS010000022.1, from coordinate 77,024 downwards.
GTCTGCGTGACGCCACCGAAACGACGCTGGGCGGCCCGGCGCGCCTCCTCCGGGGAAAGGCCCTGCTGCACGTACTCCTCTGTCGCTTCGGCCAGATGGCTGGTGATCTCGTCGTCGATCTCGCGATCCATCTGCCGAGAACGAACGAGGGCCCGACAGCCGGAACAGAAAGACGCGCAGGCGTGTCATGAGGGGTTCTCCGAGATCTTCAGGAAGCGTTCAACGATACTCGCCGCACGCTGCCACTGCGCTTCTTCGTTGTGGAGCTGCTTGCGCCCGGCGCGTGTCAGGGCGTAGATCTTCACGCGACGGCCGCTCTCGGAGGTGCCCCATTTGGACGAAATCCACCCCATCTGCTCCAGCTTGAGCAGCGCCGGATACAGAGTGCCCTGGTTGAGTGCGAGCTGATTCCCGCTGATCTGTTCGATTCGCCGCGCGATCCGATACCCGTGCAGCGGGCCCAGGGCCTCCAAGGTCTTGATGACCATCAAGCCGAGGGTGCCGTAGAGAACGTCGCTCTTGTCGGGCGTCATGTGTTGGGAGCCTACACCTCACAGCTGTTGGCAGTCAACTGGTCTGACGGTCGAGGTTTCGGGCGTGTTCTTCCGGCGAGAAGACTCAGTGCTTTGGCGGGAGCGCCAGCACCAGCATCGCCGTCAGACACAACACGCGATACGTGACCGATCCCATGCGCGGGCCAAGGATGGACGTAGCGTGCAGGCCGATGACGATCAGGCCGGCGTCGCGGTCGCGAGCCACTTTGGCGATCTCTTCGGCTGGATCGCCGTAGGCGACCAGCGCTTCGACGCGCAGCGTCGGCCCGAGGCTGGCAGCGAGCTCGGCGAGGGCCTTCTCGGCACGAGATCGCCGTTCGACTTCAAGATTGGGCAAGTGTGGCATGTCCATCGCGGCGAAGTGCACAGGCTCGACGACGTGGGCGAGGAGGACGGGCACCTCGAGTGCGGTGGCCAACCGTCCCGCCGACATCACCTGATCGCGAGTTGCCGGGCTCAGGTCCACCGGGACGAGGATGCGCTTGACCGCCTTCTTCACGTCCTCCGGCCGCGCCGGTCCGTGGTCGTGCGCCGGCGTCAGCAGCACCGGCACCGTTGTTTCACGCAGCACGCGCTCCGTCGTCGAGCCGAAGAACAGCTTGCGCACGCCGGTAAGCCCGTGCGTGCTCATCACCACGAGCGAAGTCGGCGTCGACTTGGCGATGCGCAAGATTTCGACCGCCGGCTTGCCCGAGGCGAGCTCGTATCGCACGGTGTGTGGCGCGACGACGCCGTCGAACGTTTTGCCGCTGAAGCGGCGCAGTTCCTTGCTGATGGCGTCCGGGAGCCCGTCGAGCTGCCCGCTGAGCTCGGCAGCTTCCGTCAGCAACGGATCTGTCACTGTCAGCACCACGAGCTCGGCCTGCAGATAGTTAGCGGCCACCGACGCATAGCGCAAGGCGCCGCGAGACGCGTCGGAGAAGTCGACCGGGGCGAGCACGGATCGCGTGGTCGTCATGGCTAGAAGGTCTCCCTCGATTTTACCCGCACGGCGCCCCTGCGCGATGAGCCGAGACGACGGCTACTCGTAGTGCAGCGCCACCATGGGATCGACTCTGGACGCCCGTCGTGCCGGCAGGTAGCCGGCGACCGCCGACACGAAAATCATCACGCCCGCGGCCAGCGCGATGCTCATCGGATCGGTCGGCGGCAGTCCATACAGCAGCGTTGCAACGAGGCGGCCTGACGCGAGCGCAATGGCGACGCCCGCAACAACGCCGATCGCGACGAGCAGCATCGATTCCCGCATCACCAGGTGCAGCACGTCGCGGGACTCTGCGCCGAGCGCCATCCGAATGCCGATCTCGTTGGTCCGTCGCGCCACGCTGTACGACATCAGCCCGAAAAGCCCGACCGAGGCGACGATGAGCGCCAACGCGCCAAAGAGTGCATAGGCCTGCGCGAAGAGCTTCTCCTGCTGGAATCGCTGCTCGACCTGTTCGAGCTGCGTCGAGACGTCAGTCACCGGCAGATTCGGGTCGATCTGTCGTACCGCCTCGCGGACCCCGCTGGTAACGCTGGCTGGCACGCCCGCGGTCCGCACCTCGAAGACGGATCCGCCGAGGCGGGTCTGCGTGTACGGCACGTACATCGTCGGCGGTGCCGGCTCCCGCACGCTGTCGTACTTGGCATCGCGCAGCACGCCGACGATCTCGAGCTCGCCGGATTTCTCTACGCTCGATCCGAACTTTCGGCCGATCGGATTCTCATTGGGGAAGTACTTCTCCGCCGCCGCTTCGTTGATCACCACGACCTTCGGGCTGGTGGACGAGTCTCGATCGTCGAACCCACGGCCGGCCAGGAGGGGAATCTCCATCAGCTCGAAGAAGTTCGGCGAGATGACCAGCCGGTTGACGCTGTTGTCCAGGTTCCGGCTGTCGATCGCGTACGAGCGGCCTTGCACGAACATGCTGGTCGAGTTGACGCTGCCCGACAGCAGCGCCGGGTTTGACATCGCTACGGCGCGGACGCCAGGGACGGCGGCAACGCGCTCCAGCACTTCCCGGTAGAAGCCCAGCATGCGCTTTTCCTCGTAGCCGTTGAGCTGCGGGTTGACGCGGAAGAGCAGCAGGTTCTGCGGATTGAAGCCGATGTCAACCTGACGCAGGTTCGAGAGCGTGCGCAGGAAGAGCCCGGCGCCGACGAGAAGTACGCAGCGAGATCGCGACCTGCACGACGAGCAGCGATCGGCCAAGAACGCTGCGCGATCCGATGACGCTCCGGCCCGTCTCCTTTAGTGCCGAGCTGACGTTCATGCTCGTGGCACGCAGCGCCGGCGCGATGCCAAAAATCAGCCCGGTGAGGCCGGTGACGCCAGCCACGTACAGCAGGACGCGCCAGTCGAGCGGACGCAGCTGACCCGGGGCCCCCGGGAGAAGCTGCCGGCCCCAGTACGCCACCAGGATCCCAAGCGCACCGCCCATCGCTGCCAGCAGGAGGCTCTCGGTGAGCAGCTGCCGCACCAGGCGTGAACGTGTTGCGCCGAGCGACAGTCGCACAGACAACTCTTTCTGCCTCCCTGCCGCGCGCGACAACAACAAATTGGCGACGTTGGCGCAGACGATCAAGAGCACCAGCGCGACGACGACGCTGAGGATCGTGACCGAGCGAAGGTCATTTGTATACACGTCGTAGACACCGCGAGCGCCGGACTCGACCTTCAGGCGAGGCACCTCCTTGCGCGTCCGGTTCATCGCCGTTCCACGTTCCTCTTCGGAGAGCGACTTCATGTAGGAATCGAGGCCGCTGCGCGCCGTCTGCTGAAACACCGACTCGAAATTTGCCTGGACTTGCTGAGGTGTGCCGCCTGGCTTGAGGCGTCCCATCACCTGCAGCCACCAGTAGGTCGGCTGGCTGAGTCGTGTCACACCCCCGGACGTCGTGGTCGACGGATTGAACTGCGTGTCGAGCGCGAGCGGCAGCGAGATGTCAGGCGCTGTGCCAGTCGGCTGCTGGATGCCAGTGAATTGGGGCGGCAGGACGCCGACGATCGTGACGAGAACGTTGTTGACCTTGACGATCTTGCCAATCACGGCTGGATCGCTGCCGAACCGAGAGTGCCAATACCGCGAGCTGATGACGGCAACCGGCACCGCATCGGATCTGTCATCGTCTGGCAGAATCGTGCGGCCGAGGCGCGCGCCGACGCCGAGCACCTGATAGTAGTTGCCAGTCGAGATGAACGCGGATGCGACGTCCGCCTGGCCGTCGACGACGACGTTGACGCGGCCGGACGGGGCGCAGGCAACGAGCTCGCTCAGCGTCTGGTTGTCGGCGACGAACTGCTGGAACATCGGATACGAGAACGACGCGCGGACGTCCTGCCCGTCCGGAGTCTTTTGCAAGAACCCGTAGCCGCTGGAGGACGTCACCATGTCGTTCCGCCCCGAGTAGCGGAAGCGCACCAGCGTGTCAGGATCTTTCACCGGGATGGATGTCAGCAGCATGCTGTTGACCGCGGTGAAGAGCGTGGTGTTGGCGCCGATGCCAAGCGCCAGGGAGAGCACGACAACCGTCGTCCAGCCCCTGGCATTCCATAACATGCGCGCCGCGTGGCGCAGGTCCTTCAACATCTCGCGACTCCCGTCATGAGTTTAGAATGACTTCCTCGCCGGCCGACTCCATCTGCCGGACGACCATCCGGCGATAAGTGCCGCCCGCCCGCATCAGGTCGTCGTGCGTGCCGCGCTCGATCACCCGCCCATCCTCCATCAGCAGAATCATGTCGGCACGCCGGATCGTCGACAGCCGGTGCGCGATGACGAACGTTGTCCGGCCGGCGAGCAGCGTGGCCATGGACGCTTGAATCAGCTGTTCGCTTTCGGTGTCGAGATTGCTCGTCGCCTCGTCGAGGATCAGGATCTGGGGCTTGGCCAGAATCGCGCGCGCGATCGCGAGGCGCTGACATTGCCCACCCGAGAGCTTCACGCCCCGTTCGCCGATGAAGGTCTCGTACCGTTCGGGCAAGCGAATGATGAACTCGTCGGCGTTGGCACGTAGCGCCGCGTCCTTGACGTCGTCAGCCGAGGCATGGTGCCGGCCGTACGCGATGTTGTCGTGGACCGACCCGTCGAAGAGAAACACGTCCTGTTGCACGGTCGCCAGCAAGTCGCGGTAGGTGCTGAGCCGGAACTCACGAATATCGGATCCGTTGACCAGAATCCTACCGCTGGTCGGATCGTGAAAGCGGGCCACCAGATCGGTCACCGTGGTCTTGCCGGCGCCACTGCGGCCGACGAGGGCCACGACGGACCCACCGGGCACCGTGACGTTGAAATCCTTGACGACAGGCTTTCCCTCCCGGTACTCGAACGAGACGTTCTCGAAACGGATCTCGTTCACCACGTGCGGGGCATCCCGGGCGTCGGGCCGGTCAGGCTTGTCGTGCGGCATGCCCAGGATCTCGAACACGCGCTCCATCGCCGCCAGCGACCGCTGCAGCTCGGAAAAAGAATTGACGATGTTCCAGACCGGGTTCATCAGCAGAAATGTGTACCACTGGAAGGCCATGATGTCGCCGATCGACGCCCGGCCTCTCACGTTCAGATAACCGCCGTACCACACGATGACGACGTTGATGGCCGCGGAGAGCAGGCCCCATGATGTCCAGACGAGGAGTTCCCGCCGGTGCGCGAAGAGTTCCTTGCGCAGGATTTCGTGCCGCCCGAGCATGTAGTCGCGCAGCTCTCGAGTCTCGCGGGCAAAGGCACGAACGACGCGGATACCCGAGAACGTTTCTCCGGCACGGCCATCGACGCGCTCGACGTCCTTGCGGACGGTGCGGTAAATGGGGCGGATGCGGCGCGAGAAGGCAAAGCTGAGCGTCATCACCACCGGGATGATGGCCAACGCCGTCAGCGCCAGACGCCAGTTGAGCAGCATCAGCACCGTCACGGCGATGAGCAGCCGCACCAGCGAAACCGATGGCGACACGACGGCCATCTGCAGCAAGCCGGTCGTCGTCTCGACGTCGCCGCTCAGACGCGAGAGGATGCCGCCGGTCTTCATGTCCCAAAGCTTCGGCAGCGGCAGATGCAGCAGGCGGTCGTACAGGACTCGCCGGAGCGTCAGCATCACCTGGACGTTCAGAAGCCGCTGTCTGTAATCCTTGAGGACGCGAATCAGGTTCGACACGATGACGACGCCGACAAACGCGGCGCCGGTCAGGTGCAGTTGCGTCAGCCGCGTCGAGAGGTCGAGGCCGGTGTTGAGCAGGATCCGGTCGACGATGAACCGCATGAAGAGCGGTTCGATCATTTCGAGGCCGGCACTGAGGAGCGCCAGCCCGAACACGCCGGCTACCGCAAAGCGGTGCGGCCACAGCCATCTGAGGTAGTCGCGAAGGTACTCGCGACGCTTTTGCTGCTTGCGGCGGCGGGATTCCGGCGTGAGGACGTCGTTCGATTCGTTCGGTTCAGACGCCTCGTCCAGCTGTTGCCGCTTGTATCGGTCGACGAACGTGCGATAGCGCTCGCGTGAGGTCCCGAGTCGGCCCATTAACGTTTCCCGACGATTTGCGTGATCCCCTCCACGAGGTCCAGACGTTCGGCCGGCTCGGCGGTTCGTCCGAGTCGATCGGTGAGCACCTTCAGCGCGTCCTGCGTGCCAACGGCGGCGATGCGCTGCACCGTGAACGTGAACACCTTCGGCAGCTTCGAGTCGGAAGTCAACGCGAGCGCCCGCGCCATGTCGAGCGGCACCAGCGGCTCGGTCGCGTACCACACCATGAGCGGTTCGTTCTGATCGTCGGCATCCTCGCCACGGGCCAACAGAGCGGCAACGACGTCCCACCGTTCGCTGTTCAGGCTTGCCGGGACACGCTGCATCGCGCTGGCCACGTACAGTCGCACGAGCGCCGAGTTGTCGGTCTTTGCGAGCTGCGCCATCCGGCGAACGGCATCGGCAGATGGATTCTTGTCCGCGACCGTCAGGTAGACAGCCCAGCTGCGAATGTACTCGCTCTCATTGGTAAAGAGATCCAGGAGCTCGTTCTCGGTCACGCCGTCGGTCACAGACAGCGCCCACAGCGCGCGCAGCTTGCGCGTGACGTCAGGATTCTCGCGGAGGATCCGCTTCAGCCCCGCGTGGACGGCGGGGTTCGGCCCACGTTCCTGCAGGATGCGGCGCGCGTGGCGCACGTACCAGTCGTTGCGATTCAGTTGCAGCTCGACCAGGCGATCCGACGACAGCTTCTGCAGATCGACCTTGACCCACTTGTCGTTGACGTTGCTGATCTTGAAGATTCGCCCGAGCGACTTCTGATGCAGCTCGGGGTTGCTGCTGTGGCATTGGTTCTTGTCGTACCAGTCGATGGCGAACACGCCGCCGTCGGGGCCGTACCGCAGGTTGATCATCTGGCTCCACGAGTCGTTGGCCATCAGGAAGTCCGGCCCGTGTGATGCCGTGTACCCTGAGCCCTTTCGCTGCAGCACGTCGGTGTTGGTGCGGCTGCCGTGGATGTTGTGCATGAAGATCGATTCGCGGTACTCCTTCGGCCAGGTGTCGCCGCCGAGGTAGATCATCGCGCCGGCGTGCGCGTGCCCGCCGCCAGCCGATCCCGATCGGCTGTTGCCTGCATGCGGGCCCTGCCGTCCAACCCAATGCACGTGATCGGCAGCGGTCTTGATGTCGTCGTAGACATACGGATTGAAGTGCTTGCCTGCCTGCCGCTTGTATCGCGCGCCCTGGACGACGTGATACAGGTGCTCGATGACGCACGCGGTCGTGAAGGCGTGGCCGTAATCGTTGAAATCGAGGCCCCACGGGTTGCTCGTCCCCTCGCCGAAGACCTCAAACGTCCGCTTCGTCGGATGGAAGCGCCAGATCCCTGCGTTCAAGCGCGTGCGCTCCGAGTCGGGTGCGCCGGGCTTCCCGACGTTCGATTGCGTGAACACGCCGTGCGCGCCGTAGAGCCAGCCGTCGGGCCCCCAGGTCAGGGTGTTGAGCGTCTCGTGCGTGTCCTGATAGCCCCAGCCGTCGAGCAGGACCTGCGGCGGGCCGGCGGGCAGATCGGTACCTTCTTTAATAGGAATGAACAGCAGGTTCGGGGCCGCACCGACCCAGACGCCGCCGAACCCGACTTCGATGCCGCTGACGAGATTCAGGTGCTCGACGAATACCTTGCGGCTGTCGAGCCGGCCGTCACCGTTCGTGTCCTCGAAGATGAGGATGCGATCTCGGCCCTGACCCTCCGGCGCGCGCACGGGGTAGGTGAGTCCTTCGACGACCCAAAGCCGGCCGCGATCGTCCATCGTGAATGCGATCGGCCGAATGATCTCGGGCTCCGCGGCGGCGAGCGTCACCTTGAAGCCCTTCGGCACCGTCATCGCCTTGGCGGCATCGGCAGCCGACAGACCGGCGTGCAGCACCGGATCCATCGGCGGCATCGTGTTGATCTCCGACGAGGTGATCTCGGTCGGGAAGAACGGCCGCGACTCATGGAAGCGGAAGTGATCGAAGTTGATGTGCGCCCACGGGCTCTCTTTCAGGTACACCGCCGTCGGAGCGCCGGTTTCCTCGTCGACGAGCCGAATGACGATGTCCTTGCCGACATAGGCCTTGAGATCGACGACGACCGGCCGCAGCGTCGGGTTGTTGGCGCCTGAGATCGTAAAGATCACGTCCTTGCTGTCGGCGAGCACGAGGTCGACCCGCGTGCTCGTGAACGATCCGCCAGAGACGAGAAAGCTGGCGTACGGCTGCATGACGCGGAACGGTACGGACGACAGCGTCCCTTTCTTGGCACCGCCGCCAATGTTGCTGCTCACCCAGTAGGCGCTGGCCTTGCCGCCGCGGCGATCCGGCGGCTGTCCGGGGACGACATCGCCTTGGACCAGCGAGAACGCGTCGCCTGTGGCTGTCCAGTCGTCCAGCGTGCCGGTTTCGAAGTCGAGGTTGAGCGTGCGTCCGTCGGCTTGCGGCGCCGATCCTTCCGACGGCACGCGCGGCTCGTCCGACACGTCGAGCCGCCCTTCCATGCCCGCGAGCCGATGACCCGGCACCGAGCAGAAATAAGTATCGTTCTTGGTGGCCTTGAACACGACGTTGGTGCGCGCGGCCTTGTCGAGAATCTGCGGGCTCTTGACGTTAAGGGCCTCGAGCGCGATGTCGTGCACCATCAGCTCGGCGTTGATCAGATTGATGCGCACTGTTTCGCCGGTCCGTGCCCAGAGCGTCGGGTTCCGGACGCCGTCGATGTCGCCGCCAACGCCGCGATAGCCGAGCATCGACGACTCGAGGGTGTATTCGCGGTCGACCGCTGGCCCGGCGGCTGCCTGGCTCTGGCCGGCGCCCGGCGATCCCGCTCTTGCGCGTGAAAGCGTCAGGGGGAGCGCCAGTAATAAGAGGATGAGGAGAACCGGCAAAAGATTGCGCGCCCTGATGTCGGCCGGCTGCTGCATGTGGGTTTCTCCGCCGGTAGGGTACCAGATTGTCGAGGGGCCGCGATTGGGAAAGCTATCTCGCTTTCGCCCCGCGGAATGGCGCGACGTGCTGTTGATCATCATCGTCCAGGACGAGAGCCTCCACTTGTAGGGCTTCGGCTCGCCGGGACGTGTCGCCCGAAAGGATGGCGTTCGATGTCGAAGTAGCGCGGCGGGTCGCTGCCGGTGCACGAACCCAATGTCCCGACGGTGTCTCGCCGCTCGTTGCGCTCGAAACAGCGCAGCGCGCGCAAGACCCACGACTAGACTGGAGCAGATCCGCCGATGACGACGCCTCCTGACGTCTGGCAACTCGAGCACTTCGTCGATGTCGACGCCAGCCAGGCGTTCGTCTGGGCGTGGCGCACGGATATCACCACATGGGACGATCCACCGGCTCGCTTCGAGCTCGACGGTCCGTTTGCCGATGGCGCTCACGGCACGACGTTGCTTCCTGGCCAGGCGCCGTTGACGTGGACACTGCGTGACGTCCGCGCGCCGGAAACATTCACCGTGGAAATGCCGCTCGACCGCGCGGCGCTGCTCTTCGAGTGGCGCCTTGGCGCGCTTGGCGACCGGCGGACACGCCTCACCCAACGAATCGGCGTCGAAGGCGAGAACGCGGCCGCGTACGTGGATCAGGTCCGATCGGGTTTTGGCGCAACGATGGCCGACGGAATGCTGAGGCTTGCTGGCGCGCTCGAGGAAGCCGCGCGATCTGAACCTTAGCGCACTCGCTTCAGCGCGATCGGCTTTGGCACGGCAATCCCGGCTTCCTTGAGATCCTTCAGCGTTGCTTCATCGGGAATGAACCGCAGCTCGGCCTGATCGCCGGCACCGAGATACATCTCGAAATGGTCGGTATCGTTACCGTCCTTGCGCGAGAACGACAGCATCGAGTCCTTCGCGACGACGTCGAAGATTGGTGTCAGCCGGTCGGGAGCAGCCGCCGCAGCCTTCACTCGTCCTTCCCCGTCGACCTGGATGTCGCCGAGCCCAATCCGGCCGCTGAGGCTGCCGCCGTTGACCGACATTTCCAGTCGGACGAACGTATTGCCGTCGAATTCTGCGAGCCAGGTGCCGGCGAAAGCCTCGACCTTCTGATTCGGCGTGGGAGTGGCGAGGGTGAGCGCCAGGAAAGCGGCAGCGAACATTGTCGGAAGCATGAGCGTGTCTCCCTGATGGTGTTCAGACGCAGGCGCAACCGGTTTGGCCGGTCGTCACAGCGCTCGTCACTTCGCTGTATGCCGCAGCCCACTCCTGAGTCACACTCCGTGGCGAGGCCGCCATGACCGATCTCCGATATGCGATCCGTCTCCTGCGCAAGTCGCCACTCTTCACGATCACCATCGTGTTGACGCTCGTCATCGGCATCGGAGCGACGACGGCGATCTTCAGCGTCGTCAATGCCATCTTGCTGCGTCCGCTGCCCTTTGCCGAGCCGGAGCGCCTGATGCAGGTTGCCGAAAAGAACGACAAGCTCAATCTTCCTGCGTTCGCGGCGTCGGCGCTCAACTACGTGTCATGGAAGGAACAGACGCGCGCGTTCGACGCGCTCGGCGCGATCAGGTTCACGACGTTCACGCTGAGCGGCCACGGCGATCCCGAAACCTACACTGGCAACGCCATCAGCGCCTCGCTGATGCCGCTCCTCGGCCTTCCGGCGACGCTCGGCCGAACCTTCACGGACGACGACGACCGTCCCGGCGCCGCGCCAGTGGCGATCATCAGCGAGTCGCTGTGGCGCCGCCGCTTCGGCAGTAGTCCCGACGCGATCGGCCGCGCGGCGATGCTCAACGGCACCGCGTATACGTTGGTCGGCGTCGCGCCGCCGGCACTGGCCGTGCTCACGACGGGCGACATCTGGGTACCGCTGGCGATCGATCCAGCGAAGGAGATGCGCCTCAACCACGTGCTCTTCGTCGTCGGCCGCCTGAAGGACGGCGTGACATATAGCGCCGCGCAGGCGGAGATGGACACGATCGCTGCGCGCGTGGAGCAGCAGTATCCCGAAGTCAAGGACTGGGGCATCAGTCTCGTGACCTTCACGGATGCGTTCGTGAGCTCGCAGCTTCGCACGGCGCTACTGGTGCTGCTCGGCGCCGTGGTCTTCGTGCTGGTGATCGTCAGCGCCAACGTTGCCAACCTGCTGCTGGCGCGGGCGCTCGAACGCCAGCGGGAGATGGCAGTGCGCGCCGCGCTTGGCGCCGGCCGGGCGCGGCTGCTGCGCCAACTGCTCATCGAGAGCGTGCTGCTCTCGGGCATCGGCGGCGCGGCTGGCATTCCCGTTGCCGCTTGGGCGGTGAGCGTGCTCGAGTCGACGATGCCGCCGAACGTCCTTCCCGTTCCCGACATCGGCCTTGATCGGACGGTCGTTCTGTTTGCGTTCGGTGTGACGCTGCTGACTGGCATCGTCTTCGGCCTCGCGCCGGCCTGGCAGGCGGCGCGCACCGACGTCAACCTGTACGCTCAAAGCAGGCGGGCGATCGGCAAGCGGCGGCGCGCGGCCGCTGCTCCGCAAGGGACTCGCGTGCGCCGAGCTCGCGCTCGCGACCGTGTTGCTCGTCGGCGCCACGCTCCTCGTGCGCAGCCTCCTCGAACTGCAGCGCGTTCCGCTCGGGTTCGATCCCGAGGGTGTGACCGCGTTCCAGATCGCGCTCCCGCCGACGAGATACGATGCCGCAAAACGTGTCGCGTTCCATCGCGAGCTCGGAACGGCGCTGCAGGCCTTGCCGGGCGTTCAGAGCGCTGGAACGTCGAGCGGCATTCCGTTCGGCGTTGGCAATTACACGACATCGCCGGTGTCGGCACCCGGTGCCTCGGTTCTGCCTCCCGGAACATCCGTGCCTGTTGATTGGCGTGTCGTCAGCCCGCGCTTCTTCGAGACTGTTCGCATCCCGCTCCTTCGCGGCCGTACCTTTGCCGAGAGCGACACGGCTGCGGCGCCGGCGGTCATGATCGTCAGCCTCGCGACCGCGCGGCGGTTCTGGGGCAACGAGGATCCTCTGGGCAAGACCGTCCGACGCGTCGCCGACAGCAAGGACTTCACCGTCATCGGTGTTGTTGGCGACATCCGCAGCACGACCCTCAACCGCGAGTCTCCAGCCCTCTACTATTCGAGCGGCGCCGTTACCTGGCCGCTGATGGACATCGTCGTACGGACGGCGGGGGATGCCACGCCGGTGATGGCGGCGATTCGCCAGAAAGTCCGCGAGATCGATCCAGAGTTGCCGCTGTCGAACGTCAGGCCGATGCGAGAGTGGGTGGCGACGAGCGCGGCGCAACCGCGGCTCAATGCGATGCTGCTCGGCATCTTCGCCGGCGTCGCGCTGTTGGTGGCGGCGATCGGTACGTATGGTGTGCTCGCGTACTCGGTGTCGCAACGAACCAAAGAGCTCGGGCTGCGAATGGCGCTCGGCGCCGATCGTGGCGGCGTCCTGCGGCTTGTCGTTCGCGAAGGCATGGCTGTAGGTCTCGCGGGCATCCTCATCGGCGTGATTGCCGCGATTGCATTGAGCCGGGCGTTATCGGCGCTGGTCTTTGGCGTCTCGCTCTCCGACCCGTGGACTTACGGCGGTGTCTCGCTCTTGCTCGTCGTCGTCGCGCTGGCGTCGTGCGCGGTGCCGGCGATTCGCGCGTCGCGAGTCGATCCGATGGTAGCGTTGCGCCTCGAGTGAGCGCTCACTCGGCGCGGAGCGCGACGATTGGATTGACGCGGAGCGCCTGACGCAGAGGAACGATCGCCGCGAGGGCAACGACCAACATCAGCGCGCCGACGATCGCCGCCAGCGTGACAAGGTCGAGCATCGGCACGCCGTAGAGGTACGTCCTGGCGGCGACCATTGCCGCCACGGAAGTTGCGAGTCCTCCGAGCAGCCCGACGCCGGCGAGCCGCATCGAGGCGCCAAAGACCATCACCGCGATCTGCAAACGCCTGGCACCGAGGGCGACGCGAACACCGATCTCACGCGTGCGCCGGCGTACGGTGTCGGTCATCACGCCGTAGATACCGATGGTCGACATCGCGAGCGCGATGATCCCGCACACGCCGATGAGCGTCGTGATGAGCCGATCGACCGCGAGCGCGTTCGACAGGTGGGCATGGAGCGTCGACGAGGTCTTGAGCTCCCCGCCAGCGCCGGCTCGACTCATTGCGCCCTCGAGTTCCGGCAGCATCGCCGCGGGATCGCGCGTGGTCCGAACGATCGCGTGTCCCAGATAGAGATACTCTTGTGAAAACGGGTAGTAGACGGTTGGTTGCGCCGATTCTTGCAGCGTCCTGTACCTGCCGGTGCGGACGATGCCGACGATCTCCAGGCGTGTGCCTTTCGCGTCGATGAGGTGCCCGCCGATTGCCTTCTGCCCGAAGTAGCGCGAGGCGAGAAGCTCGTCAACGACGACGACCGGCGGCGCAAGAAACGAGTCCGTCGGTTCGAACACGCGGCCCTCGACACATTGCAGCATGAGCACCCGGAAGTAATCTGGTGACACAACGTTGGTATCGAGCTCGATCGCATCGGTCACGTCAGCCGCTGTCCCTTCGACGCTGAAGAGTTGCTTGCCGACGCGGTTGACCGGCAGTCTGCTCGCCCAGCCAGTCGCTTCCACGCCGGGGATCTTCGAGAGCTGTTCGACGAGCGAGCGGCGAAAGGCGATGCCACGCACGCTATCGTGGAAGCGTCCCGGCAACTCGACAGAGAGAAACGCGACGTGACGGGTCGCGGCGCCGAGGCCGGCATCGAGTGCGCTGGTCAGGCTGGAGACGGCGAGTCCGGTGGCCACGAGCAAGGTCGTCGATAGTGCCACCTGTCCGGCCACCAGCCAGGCGCGCAGGCGAGAGCGGTCGCGGCTCGCCGAGATATTCCCTGTCTCACCCCGCAGCGCGGTTGCCGGTGGAGCAGAGGTGCCCTGAAGCGCCGGCGCGACGCCGAACAGCGCGCCTGCGATCGCGCCAACTCCCACCGTGAGCAGCATGGTCGTCGCGTCGATGTGCAAATCGAGCTGCTCCGCCTGTTCGACCATGAAGAGCGCGGGAATCGCACCTGCGGTCCACCACGCGAAGAGAAAGCCCAGCGCTCCGCCGGCCACCGACAGGCACAGCGTTTCAGTCAAGAACTGCCGGACCAGCCTGGCGCGTGTCGCGCCGAGCGCCATTTTCACAGCCAATTCGGACCGTCGTGCGAGCGCCGACGACAAGAGCAGGCTGCCGACATTCAGGCAGGCACCCGCCAGCAGCAGTGCCGAGGCGCCGCCGATCACGACAGCCACGAGACGGACCTGATCGCTGGCCGACGGATCGAGCGGCGAGTAGCGTACAGGCGTCAGCCGACGAGGCGCGTTCGCTTGATCCTTGTTGCCGCGGTTGGTCTTCGGGAATTGCGCGGCCAGCTCGTCCGATAAGCGGCGTAGCTCGTGTTCTGCGGTGCCGAGGCGAACGCCCGGGGCCAGCCTGGCGATCATCGAGAGCCGCCGATCGCCTCGCGTCACGGCCGGCGTCAACATGGGAATCCAGACGTCGCATTCACGCCCCACCTGCAGGCCGCGGAACCGCGACGGTGCGATACCAACGATTGGGTAGGGACGACCGGCGATCACGACCGCCGTGCCAATCAACGCTGATGGCCGGCCGAACTGGGATGCGAGCATGTCGCTGACAACAGCGCCGCCGCCGTCGGCGAAGTCTACCGCTGCCAGCAGGCGGCCCTCGCTCGCCGTCATCTGCAACGCGCTGAAGAAATCTTCGGTGACGGCAGCCGTGCGTGCGGTAGTGGTGGCGGCGCCGATGCGCACGTTCTCGATCGCATGGTCGTCGGCAACGGCGACTGCCTGAAACACCTTCGTCGCCTTGATAGACAGGTAGTCGGCGTGAGACGACGGGCCGTAGGTGGCGCCGCTGAATTCGCTCGTGAACACGCTGACGAGACGAGACGGATCGCTGATGCCAGGCGGTGCCGACAACAGCAGCGATCGCATCGCTCCATAGACCGCGGCGTTGGCGCCGGTCCCGAGCGCGAGGCTGCAGAGGAGCACCGCGGTCGTGCCCGGAGCGCGTGCCGCGGACCGGAGCGTGTGCCGAAGATCCTGCAGGAGCTCGCTCATCTAGATGCTTGACACGAGTGTCGGTGGAGCCGGATACTCATGTCAAGCATCTATGGGAAAGCCACGATCGCAGCAGGGGGAACTCCTGCAAGGCACGCTGCCCCTGCTCATCCTCCGAACGCTCGCCACCGGACCCAATCACGGCTTCGCCATCGCGCGCCGCATCCAGCAGATCTCGAAATCGGTGCTCAAGATCGAGCAGGGATCGCTCTATCCGGCGCTCCACCGCATGGAGCTCGACGGACTCATCGAGTCGTTCTGGGGCACCACCGAGAACAACCGGAAGGCGAAGTACTACCGGCTCACGCGCCGTGGCCTACGCGAGCTGACGAGCGAAACCGAGCGCTGGCAGGCGATCGCCGGCGCGATTGCCGCCGTGCTCCAGGAGGCATAAGTGCCACTCTGGATCGCCAGGTTCGTGATCCGCGTCCGGGCGACGCTCTTCGCCGGACGCGAGCGCGAGCTGCGCGACGAGATGCAGCTCCATGTCCATCTGCTCGAAGACGAGTACGCCGCGCTTGGGATGACGCGGCTCGAGGCTCGCCGCCTGGCGCGCCGCGAGTTCGGCAACGCGACGCTCTATCAGGAAGCCAGTCACGACCTCTTCTCCTTTCGCCTGCTCGAGGATCTCGCTCAGGACCTCCGGTATGCGTTGCGCGAGCTGCGCCGGACTCCCGCGTTCACGTTCATCTCGATTGCGTCACTCGCAGTCGGCATCGCCGCCGTCACCACTACATTCACCATCGTCGACGCTTTCATGCTGCGCGGGTTGCCCGTTCGCGATCCCGATCGGCTGGTTGCGTTCTCGACCGCGGGCAGCCCTACCTGGGTGAGCTGGCCGTACTCGACGTTCGTCAAGTGGCGGTCGACGCCACAGGCGCTGATCGAGGTTGCGGCCGCTTCCGATGTCCGCACCGTCGGTAGCTCGCGCGTCAGCGCGACTGGCCCACGCGCCAGCGCGGCTGGAAACGATGCGCGCGTGACCCTTGTCTCCGCGAATTACTTTCGCGTGATGGGCGTGCGCCTCAGCGTCGGCAGATCGTTTCTGGCTCACGAGGAGGGGTTGGCCCGGCAGATTCCGGTGGCCGTGATCAGCGACGGTCTGTGGACGAAAGCGTTCGACCGTTCGCCAGACGTTCTGTCACGAACGATCGGCCTGAACGGGCTGCGCTACGCGATCATCGGAGTGGCGGAACGCGGATTTGCCGGTCACGAAGTCGGACACCCGACTGAAGTTTGGGTTCCTCTTGCGATGCGGCCAGCGCTCCTGGGAGAGAAGAGCGGCGATTCGCTCGACGAACGGGCCACCGCCGGTACATCGTGGCTCAAAGTCATTGGACGGGTCGGGCCGCGCGCCAGCCTGGTACAGGTCACCGCGTCGGCCAACCTCGCCAGGCAGCTTCTTGTGTCCGAGAAGGCTGGGGTGCTTGGTTCCGCCAATCCCGTGGTCATCCGCGAGCGCGCGCAGCAGATCGCGCTGCTGTCCGCGAAGAAAGGTTTTGCTCCGGAGCGAGCGCAGTACGCCAGACTGCTCATCCTGCTCTCGGGGATTACGGCGCTGGTGCTGCTCGTCGCCTGCGTCAACTTTTCGAATCTGATGCTGGCGCGCTCCGAGAGCCGGTGGAAAGAGTTCGTCATCAGGCTCGCGCTTGGCGGCGGGCGGAGCCGCCTCATCCGTCAGGCTGCGACCGAGTGCATCCTCCTCGCCGTCACGGCGGGAGTTCTGGGGTTACTCGGCGCGCACTGGGCGACGAAGCTCGTGGTGAGCCAGTTCGCGCTCTCGGTGCTGCCAATCGAGCTCGCATTGCGCACCGATGTGAGAGTCGTGCTGTTTGCGGCGTTATCCGTCGGAATCGTCGTCGCGTTCGGACTGTGGCCGTGCACACGGCCGGCGCGGTCGGCGATCGTGTTGTCGGTGCGCCAGACTGCGAATACACGCGCGCCGCGGCGCCGCTCGGTTTTGGGCCGAGTCATCCTGATGGGGCAGCTCGCCATGTGCACGATCATTTTGATTGTCGCCGGGCTGTTTCTCCGCACCGTCAGCAACCTGCGATCGCAGAATCTGGGCTTCGACAAGAACGTCCTGCTCGTGCCACTCCATCCGGCCGAAGCGGCATACACGGACGAAGCCGCCGCCATGCTGATGCGCCAACTCACCGACCGGCTATCGTCCGTTCCAGGTGTCCGCGCTGCCGGTGTGACCGGGCCCGCGCTCCTCGATGTCAGCAACTACTGGATCGACGGCAGCCAGCAGCTGACAACCGACCGCGGCGTTGCCGTGGGCGGATCGCGATGGACGTCGGCATCCGTCGGTCCGGGATTCTTCGAGGCTGCGGGCATTCCGCTGATCCGTGGCCGAACCTTCGGCGACCGCGACACGGGTCCGTCGGCCGATGGCGTCATCATCAATCAATCGCTGGCGCGGACGCTGTTCGGAACGGGTGATCCCATTGGCCGGTACCTCGGTCTCAACCCGCGCGGGCGTCTACGTCCCATCGTCGGCGTTGTCAGCGACGCTACACAGACGTCGCCGAGAGACCGCAGCCTGGGCGTCGTCTACGCGCCGCTTCAGTCGTTTGGCCACGTCGTGCTCGCCGTTCGAACGGCCGGCGCGCCCTCGAGTGCCGCTCCCCTCGTCAGCCATCACGTGCGCGCGCTGGCACCAGACCTTTCCATCGGAACGATGCGGACGATGAGCGAGGCACTCGAAGATGCGATCGCGCAGGAGCGCCTGGTCAGCGCGATCTCGCTCGTCCTCGGTTTGCTGGTGATCACGATTGGCTGTGTCGGGCTGTACGCGCTCATCACCTACGACGTCGGCCAGCGCACGCACGAGCTCGGCGTCAGGCTGGCGCTTGGTGCGACTAGTCCGGCCATCATGACGATGGTGTTGAAAGACAGTTGTGCGATTGCGGCATCGAGCCTGGCGATTGGCGTGCCGCTGGGCGTTGCGGTCAGCCGCCTGATGTCGTCACAGCTCTTTGGCGTGCGCCCCCACGATCCCTGGACGATCGGTGCCGTGGCGGCGTTGTTGACGACGATTGCGCTGCTCGCCGCAATTCGACCGGCGCACCGCGCGTCACGTATCGACCCGCTTCTGCTGCTGCGCACCGACTGACGACGATTTGCCGCGAGTGAAAAGGCGGGCATTACTTTGGTGCGGGCGGATCCGGGATCGTGACGACGCTGGCGAGCAGCCAGCTGGCGCCCTGTTTCACGAGCGTATTGATATAACGTCCCTTGATGGGCACGATCCCAGCAACGTCGAACCGGCCCTCCATGACCTTGACGTCCGGCGTCACCGGATACGACTGCCCGACCTGAAGTGTCAGCTTGCCACCCTTCAGCGGTCCCGCAAATCCGTCGACGTAGCTCTTCTCGATTGCCGCGCGCCCGGCGATGAGCAGGCCGTCCGGTCCGAGACGAGTGGCGTCCGCCGCGTAGAGCGCGGTGATCGCTTTCGCATCCCCCTTGTTGAAGGCGGCGGTGTACAGGTCGGCAAGTTTCTGAGCGTCAGGGTCGGGCTTTTGCGCGCTCAGCGCCAGCGAGCAGACGACGATCGCGATCGCAGCAATACACGACGTTTTTCTCATGCGAGTTCTCCAGTGAATAGGTAACGATTGAGCGGCGTCATGGTGACGGTCTTCCGGCGTCGCCGTCAAGTCTGGTGTCAGCATCGGGGAGCGGGCCAACGCGGTATGATTCGCCGCGTCGTGATCTCCAGCGCCATCTCACACGCCAGTGCCATCGTGCTGTTCGCCGGCGGCCTCGCCTGTCTCTTTGCGCCCGACATCGTCGCATCGAGCCTCGGCCTCTCGGTTCCTGCGAATGCGCTGTGGGTCGGCCAGCTGCTCGGCGCGGCCTGGCTTGGACTGGGCGCCTTGAACTGGGTGCAGCGCCGCGGCATTCTCGGCGGAGCCTACGGCCGTCCGGTCGTCCTGGCCAATCTGTTTCACTATTTCATCGGCGCGACGGTTGTCCTCAAGAGCGCGCAGCAAGGAGTCGCCGCGGCATGGCTGATCGTCGTCCCATTCGCCATTCTCGCGCTCGCATACGGCGCGCTTCTTTTTCGGGGGCCGTTTGATAAGTAGTGTCACGTGTCGGTTCGTGGTTCGGGGTGCCTGGTTCGGCGTTCAGGTTCGTGGTTCCGGGTTCAGGTTCGGCGTTCACTCGCGCGCTGGCTTCCGCCTTCAGGCGGAACCAGAACGCGGAACCAGAACGCGGAACGAGGAACGGAACCGTGAACCTGAACGACGAACATAGAACCTGAACCCCGAACCAAGAACCACGAACCCAGAACCGACAATGAAACTCATCATAGCGACCCTAACCAGTTTCATCGCCCTCGCATCCGTCGTCGCTCAACAGCCGTCTACTCCGGATTCACTGGCGGCACATGTTGATCCGTACGTCGACAAGCAACGGGTGATAGTCATGACCGACATCGCCAACGAGCCCGACGACCAGATGTCGATGGTCCGCTTCCTCGTCTACTCGAATCAGTTCGACGTCGAAGGACTGATTGCGACGACGTCGACGTGGATGAAGAACAAAGTGCGGCCGGACGTCATTCAGACCCTGATCGGCGCGTATGAACTGGTGCTGCCGAGGCTGCTGCAGCATCTGCCAGGATTTCCGAGTGGCGAGTCGTTGCGCGGAGTAGTCGTTGCCGGACAGCCGGCGTACGGGATGGCCGCCGTTGGTCCAGACAAATCGAGTGAGGGCGCCGACCTCATCGTCCGCTCTGCGGAGAAGAGCGATGCGCGGCCGCTGTGGGTGCTGGCGTGGGGCGGACCAATACGCTGGCGCAGGCACTGCAGCAGGCACGTGCCACGAAGGCGCCAGCGGAGCTCGACGCGTTGATCGCGAAGCTTCGTGTCTACTCAATCTCCGATCAGGACGATGCCGGGCCGTGGATCCGCAAGGAGTTTCCAGCCTTGCACTACATCGCCATGCCATCCACGCCCGACGGCGATCAGTATGCCTATGCCACGTGGACTGGTATCAGCGGCGATCGTTTCTACAAGAACGCGCCTGGCGCCGACTTCACGACCTTTACCGACAGCTGGGTGAATACGAACATCAGGAGCAAGGGGCCGCTCGGAAAGTTGTACCCACATCCCTGCTGTATCCACGAGGGCGACACGCCGTCCTTCCTTGGTTTGATCAACAACGGGCTCGCAAGCTTCATGAGCCCGAGCTATGGAGGCTGGGGCGGCCGCTATGTGTGGCGGACCTTCTACGGCGAGTCACGTCCGTTCTGGACGCAGGGCGGCGATTCGTTTCCCGGCCGCGACAACTCGAAGGATACCGTCAGCGGCGTCGACGGCAGGACCTACACGTCCGACCAGGCGACAATCTGGCGTTGGCGCAGCGCGTTTCAGAACGACTTTGCCGCGCGCATGGATTGGACGGTGAAGGACCCGGGCTCGCCAATCACAACCCGGACGTCGTCGTGAATCGTCAGCCTGGAAGGGCGCCTGTGCGGATCGACGCCGCGGTTGGTGTGCCCGTGACGCTCGACGCCGCGGGCACGCGCGATCCAGACGGCCACACGCTCAAGTATTCCTGGTTCTTTTATCCGGAGGCGGGGAGCGGCATTCCCGGGCAGCCGGTGTTTGCTGGTGGTCTCGTGCCGATCGGCGGCGGCGGGACACCCGGCGAAGGTGGGATTCCGTCAAGCCCCGAGGGCGGCCCGCGCGAGCCTCCGGCGCGCGTGATCATTCAGGATGCGGCGGCGCCCAAGGCGACGGTTACACCGCGCGTTGCCGGCACGGCGCACATCATCCTCGCGGTCGTCGACGATGGGACTCCGGCGCTCACGTCGTACCGGCGCGTGATCCTGACGATCAAAGCGAAGTAGTCGGAGTCGCGCGCTTACAGGCGCCGCAGGCGCAATGTCGCGCAGGGCAGCTTTCGTCCGCCACGACGCCACACCGAGCGGCTGCGACGGTTCCACTTCGAAGCGCGTGTCGATCTTGTTGCCCTTGAGGTCCTGATTGATGATTTGGCGCTCATCGAGCCAGGCCTCGATCTTCGCGGGCGTCACGCGGATGCGGATGTTGTACCAGCGCCCCGACTCGAACTCGATCGACTGCGAGGTCTCGTTCTCCGAGGCATCCATGCCGTTGATGCTGGACAGCCCGACCACCGTGCCGCCCCACCCGCCGAGAATCAGCGAGCAGAACGAGTCGGCGACGGGAAACGTCACGCCGGCGAAGAAATCGCTCCCCTCGACGCGCATGGCCTGCAGCGCGATCTCGTAGTTGGTGGTCGGCAGTTCCGGACCGATCCAAGTGATGCCGGTCAGGTTGCGGCCGGCCTCCAGGATGATCTGCCCGTTCTCCACCTTCACGGCGCCTTCGCCGATGAACTTCGTCGACTGCCAGTTCGCGAGGGTCTTCCCGTCGAAGAGCGGCTGCCAGGACTGGTCGGTGGCCTTGCCGGTCTGGGCCAAATCGGCCGCGCCGAGGCTGCTCAGCAGCACGAGCCCGGCACACACGGCGGCCGGCCCCCACCAAGGGCTACGACCCGTCCCGCGCGAGCAGAAGGAGTATGATTCGGGCTTCTGAGAGACCATTCGAGGGAACATTATGGCGACTACACCCAGGAAACAACTGGACAAGATTGAGCGCCGCGACTTCCTCAAGAAAACCGGGACGGTCGCCGGCGCGATTGCGACCGGCTTTCCCGGCATCATCTCCGGCCGGACGGTCACGAATGCCCTCAAAGTCGGCCTGGTGGGCTGCGGCGGCCGGGGCAGCGGCGCGGCAGCACAGGCGCTGACCGCGGACCCCAACAACGAACTGACGGCCGTCGCCGATATCGACGAGGCCATCGTCCAGCAGGCGGCGACGCGGCTGAAGGGCAGCACGCGGTTCGGGGCCCAGGTGAAGCTTGACCACCCCCTCGTCGGGCTGGACGGGTACGAGAAGGTGATCAACAGCGGCGTCGACGTCGTGCTGCTGGCGACGCCCCCGGGCTTCCGGCCGCAGCACCTGACCGCGGCGGTCAACGCCAACAAGCACGTCTTCTGCGAGAAGCCCTGCGCGACGGATTCGCCAGGAGTGCGCGAGGTCATCGCGGCGCAAAAGCTGTCGCAGACGAAGAACCTGGCGCTCGTCTCGGGGTTCTGCTGGCGCTACAACAACATGATTCAGGACGCCGTCCAGAAGGTCCACGACGGCGCCATCGGCCGGCTGGTCGCGCACTACTCGACCTACTACACCAACCCCGTCAAGCCGATGCCGCCAGAGAGCACGCGGCCCGCCGGCATGAGCGACATCGAGTGGCAGATTCGCAACTGGTACAACTTCACGTGGCTGTGCGGCGACAGCCTGGTGGAGCAGGCCGTGCACAACGCGGACAAGATCATGTGGATCATGAACGATCAGCCGCCCATCAGCGCCGTCGGAGTCGGCGGCCGAGCAGTTCCCGCGAACGGCGGCAACATCTACGATCACTTCGCGGTCAACTACGCCTTTCCGAACGGCTACCGCGTCTTCCTCGCCAACCGCCAGTCCACCGGCTGCTTCAACGGCACTCTCGACTACATCATGGGAACTGAGGGGACGATGATGCTTGGAGCGGGCAAGCCCCGGATCGAAGGTCCGGACGGCCAGATCAAGTGGCAGTTCGAGGGCGAGGAATACGACATGTACCAGCGCGAACACGACGTGCTGTTCGCCTCCATTCGTGACGGCAAGCCCAAGAACGACGATCTGAATCTGGCCACCAGCACGCTGCTGGCAATCATGGGCCGTCAGGCGGCCTATACGGGGCAGCAGGTGACCTGGGAGCAGGCGATGAACTCGCAGGTGAGCCTGGTGCCGAAGCCGGTCGACTGGAAGGCGAAGCACGAAGTGCCAGGACTGGCGGTTCCCGGGCAGTCGAAGGTCATTTAGTCGAGCGGTCAGCAATGAAGCTGTGGCTCGCGGCCATACTCGGCATGGCCCTTGTGGCCATCGCGGAGACCGCCCCTCGCGTCACCCGTCAGGCTGCCAGCGCCGTTGACGCGAAGGAGATGGCCGCGGTCGGGCGGATCCGTACGCTCATCGAAGAGCGCGGCAAGAAAACCAACGGCGCCGCGTCCGCTGCCTACACCGTCACCATCCCCAACACGACCGTCACGTACGGCATGGCTCGCGTGGCCGCCGGCGAGTTCCTGATGGGATCCGCCGGCTCCGGCGGCAGGCCTGACGAGCGCCCGCAGCACCAGGTCCAGCTGGACGCGTTCTGGATGCAGACCCACGAAGTGACCTGGGACGCGTACCTGATGTTCATGTTCGCCGACCAGGCGAAGGAGCGCGAACATCCCGATGCGCTGGTGGACGGGTTGAGCCGACCGACGGCTCCGCACCTCGAGATGAGTTTCGGCCGGGGCAACAACGGCTTTCCGGCGATCAGCATGACTCAGCACGCCGCGAACAAGTTCGCCGAGTGGCTGAGCGCGAAGACCGGAGAGTACTACCGCCTGCCGACCGAGGCGGAGTGGGAGTACGCGTGCCGGGCGGGTGCTACAACCGGGATCGACCCCGCTCAACTGGGAGACTATGCGTGGTTCGCGAAGAACTCGGCCCTGCCAGGTTTTGCCGGTGGCACCTATCACACGATCGGAACGAAGAAGGCGAACGCCTGGGGGCTGTACGACATGCTTGGCAATGTCATGGAGTGGACCCTGGATCAGTACGCGCCGTACACGGCAGCGCCGGCGAAGAATCCGTGGGTCGCGTCCACCGCTCCGTATCCCCACGCCGTTCGCGGCGGCTCGTGGCACGATGACGAACCGGGTGTGGGGTGCACCGTACGCGTGCCGTCCGACGCTTCGTGGAAGAGACAGGATCCGCAACTGCCGAAGAGCGTCTGGTACATGACCGACGCGCAGTGGCTCGGCTTCCGCCTCGTGCGTCCCGCCACGCTGCCGAGCGTTGAAGAGATGTATCGCGCCTGGAACAACGGCGTCGCGCTGGATCCATACTGAGACGGTGCGTTGGCTGCTCGGCCTGAGCCTCTCGGTCGTCGCGCTGACCGGTGTCGCGGGATCGGAGCTGCGACGCTATGAGGCCGTCGAGCCTCACATGGGCACGCTCGTCCGGATCACGCTCTACGCGCCGGGCGACCAGGCGGCCAAGGACGCGTTCCGCGCCGCGTTCGATCGCATCAGAGACCTTGACCGCATCCTTTCAGACTACCGGCCCGACAGCGAGCTGAATCAGATCACCACGGCCGTCAGTCGGTCGAGCGGTGCCTGTCAGCGAGGATCTGTTCGTGGTCCTCGCGGCGTCGCAGGAACTGGCGGAGGCGACCGGCGGCGCGTTCGATATCACGCAGGGGCCTGTCATCCGGCTCTGGCGCGAGGCTCGGGCGACCGCTCGCGTGCCAGATCCCGCCGCACTGCAGGATGCCGCCCGCCGCAGCGGCTTCCGCAAGCTCCATCTCGACGCCGAGCATCGGACCGTGACGTTCGACATGACCGGCATGGCGCTGGACGTCGGCGCGATTGGCAAGGGCTACGCCGCCAGCGAGGCCATCGAGGTGCTCGGCGGACTGGGGGTGCGGCAGCGCTCTGGTGGCGGTGAGCGGAGATCTCGCGTTCAGCGAGGCGCCCCCCGGGCAGCGCGGCTGGCGAATCGGCGTCTACTCAGGCGAGCCGTTGCCCGGCGTGCCCGCAATGCTGGAGCTGACCAACGCGGCCGTTTCCACTTCGGGCAGCAGCGAGCAGCACGTGGACATCGGCGGCCGCCGCTACTCGCACATCATCGACCCTGCTTCCCGCATGGCTCTCGTCGACGACATCACGGTTACCGTCATCGCGAGACACGGCCTCGACGCCGATGGACTCGACACCGCTGTCAGCGTCCTCGGCGTCGACCGCGGCCTTGCGCTGATCGAGTCCCGTCCCGGCACCGCCGCACTCGATCATCCAACGCACCAGCGCCGGCACCGCGGTCCGGGCGTCCTCGCGTTTTCTGGCACTGTCGGCGCGATACGGAACTCTGTCCCGGTAGCTGATCCCAAAAGCTCACGAAGGCCGCGAAGGTCTTACCTCCATCGGCCGTGTTCATGAGAGGGCTTCGAGACGGAATCAGACCGCCAAAGGGAGGGTTCCTTACTTGGGGACGATCACGCGACCCGCTGTTTCGAAACGGCGAAAATCGGAGTAGGTCGCCACTGCCGTGATCTCCTCGCCCGGAGGGGCCGAGTAGCTCTCGCGCATTTCGATCGGCACGAGCACGTCGAAGTTCGGATACGGTCCGTATCGAACGGTCATGCGACCGTGCAGGCGTGCAGTCGGGTCAGCGAGCTCGAGCGAGGTCTGCAACACCTGACCGGTCGTCGCATCGATCCAGAGCGTCCCGCGCACTGGAATGTCCCGATTCCCGCCACGGATGACCGTCGGACTGGCGCGCTCGACGAAGTCGTAGGTCGCCGCGCGTCGGCCGTCGATCGTCTGCGCGTTGTCTTTCTTGAACGTGAAGCGCCGCCGGTAGTGTTCATCGAGAAACAGCAGCGCCAGCGTGGGCTCGCTGAACGTGCGAACGATCCGCCCGATGTTGAAGCGTCCGTTCTCGGCGGCCAGCGCCTTCAACTGGTCCACGGATACGGCGGGCCCACCGAGAAGCGCCTGCAGCTTGCGATCGCCAGCGGGGCGCGGCTTGCCGTCGATCGCCATGACGTCTCGTACGGTGATCCAGCTCCGCGCCTGCGGCAGCCAGACGAACAGCAGCTCCGAGTCGAGCTGCCGGCGGCCGGCAACGGTCGAGAACGTCGCTCCGGACGAGCTGAACCGTCGCGGGATGCGATCCTCCTGCTGATAGTGTTCGTGCCAGATCGCGGCGGCAAACGTTCGTTCGAACCGCTCGACGTACGCGGCCGCGCGCCGGAGCACGTCATCGTCAAAATCTGCGCCAGGACCTGGCGCGGGGTTGGGAACAGTCGTCGGGTCTGCGGGTAAGCGCGTCTCGGTCGCCCTTGGCGTCGCCAGTGGGACGTCAGCTGATGCGGCGGGCGCGGCCTGAGCGTCGTTCCCGAGCGCCTGGTGTGCACGCCGAATGTCCCGGTCACCGTCGAGGGCGATGAACGGGGCTGACAGTCGCGACGCGACCGTCTCGCTGGCGTCTTTCACGAGCCCTGTATAGTCGACGAGCGCCGGCACTCGCAGGACCACCAGCCGGACGCCGGCCGTTCGAAGCTCGCGAATGGCGTTGTTGAGTCCCACACGCTGCTCGTCCTGGTAGGGCCAGCCTGCACTGATGAGGACGAGCGTCGCTCCGCGCCGGGACGTCGCCGTGTCCACGAGGTGCCGCAGCTTTCGACTGCTTGCGGCCTCGGTGTCGGTGATAAGCGCGGTCGCGGCCGTGTGTACCGCCCCTCCGCAATCGGTCGCGGCCGACCTGGAACACTCCCGGCGAATGACCGTATCCCGGACCGCTTCGTTCCTGCGCAGAATCTCGCTCGCCTCGTCGAAGCTCAGAGACACACCCGCGTAAATCGGCAGGCGGTATTGGAAGGCGGCGCGACGAAAGCTCTCGCCTGCGCTGTCCGGGACAGGAGTGATGGCGTCCGACGTCAGGTCGAAGTAGACGGGATGATTGTCGCGGTCGACGTCAGTCAGCGCCTGGTCGCGAAGCCGTGCGGATGCCTCGGCGCTCGCAGCGGGACCGTCGGAATCGATTATCACCACCACCGGCTCGCGCGCTGGTTGCGTGTGCAACCCGGCCGGGCCGATTGCCACGAGCGCCACGAGACACGGGACTCTCACCCGGGGAGTGTACGACAAGGGCGACAAAGAAATTCGGCGAGAGGATGAACACGATCATCTCGAAGCTCGCCGAGGCCATCAATCTCAAGGGCGTTCTACCGGATGTTCTGCGCCGGCAGCTCCGTCTTGATGCCCTCGTCGATTGGCATCTTGTCGTTTTGTGGCGTCAGCCCCGCCGCCGCCATCACCTCTGCCAGCTCCGCCTGCAGTCGCTGCAGCGTCGGCGCGTGATCCGTGGACCGTACGAGGTTCGCGAGCTCGCCCGGATCGTTTTTCAAGTCATAGAGCTCGGCGAGGTGCTTATCCGGTGAACCGTCGCCCGGCGGGTAGTGCACGTACTTCCACTCCTCGGTCCGGATGCCCCGCACGTTCGGGGTATAGGGAAATTCCTTTTCGTAGTTGTAGTAGTAGAACCAGGCCTTCCGCCACGCTGGATCGCCCTCGCGCACCAGTTTCACCCACGAGCGGCCGTCGATGCCGGCGATAGCCGGCGCCCCCGCGAGCTCGAGCAGGCTTGGTGCCATGTCGATGGTCAGCACCTGTTGATCGATGGCGCGGGGATCTTTCGTCAGTGCGGCGTACCTGACTGCCATCGGAATGCGGATGCTTGGCTCGTGCATCGTTCGCTTGTCGACCATGCCGTGCTCGCCTTCGAGCAGGCCGTTGTCGCCGACAAACACGACGATCGTGTTTTCGAGCTGACCGCTGTCTTCGAGCCAGGCGCGCAGCCGGCCGACGCTGTCGTCGACGCTGAGGATAGTGCTCCAGTAAGCGTGCACCATGTTCTCGAAGTCGGTGACGGCCTCCGGCCGATCGTCCGGGAATTTCTTGCGCCATTCGAAGAGCGGCCCGTATATCCCGTGCCACGTTGACAGGCGTTCCTTGATCCACGTCGGCTTGTCGTCGAGCGAGAAGGCGCTCTCCGGATACGACACCTTTACATCGTCAAAGGCGTGCCCGTACTTCGGTTCCGGCGTGTAGAAGCTGTGTGTGGCTTTGTGGCCCAGGATCATCATCCAGGGCTTACCGCCGTGATCTCGCTGCAACCAGTCGAGGGCGATGTCGGTGACGACGGTGGTGTAGTAGCCCTTCCTGACCTCTCGCCGCTCGCCGTTGAAATTGAATTCGGTATCGAAGTACTTGCCCTGCCCCTTGTGGGTGACGAAATACTCGAAGCCGGGCCGCGGCTCGTCGTTGTTCTCGCCCATGTGGTACTTGCCGACGTACGCCGTGGCATAGCCAGCCTGCTGCAGGACCTTTGGAAAGCTGTTCATCGCCGCCGGAAACTCGGTGAAGTTGTTGGTCACACCATGCTTGTGGGCGTAGACGCCACTCAGGAGCGACGCCCGGCTCGGCGAGCACAGCGACGTCGTGCAGAAGGCGTTCTTGAAGTTCACACCTTCGTTGGCGATGCGATCGATGTTCGGCGTTTTGACGTACGGATGTCCGGCATAGCCGAGCGCGTCCGACCGCAGGTCGTCGAGGAGGATGAAGAGGATATTGGGGCGGCGGGGTGGTTGTTCCGCCGGCGTTTGTCGGCAACCGCAGGAAACCACCGCGCCGAGGACCGCAACCGCCGCAAGAATGGCCTGGACTCGGTAGCGTCGCATTCGGCGATTCTCTCACGGCCCTGTACGCATTGGTTGCCGCCGGCGTTATACACATTGCACGACCTCACTCGATCGGCGACTTTCGCCCCTCCCACAGTTAGAAGGAGAGATGCCATGAAGACGGCTGTGAAAGGACGGCGGAGCCTTGCCTTCGTCGCCTGCTGCCTTGCTCTCGTCTCCGCGTTCCTCATGAAGTCGAGCGTCGAAGTCGCGGCGCGTGCGCCGCAGAGTCAGGCGTCGGCTGTTGCCGCGGAACGGGAGGTGGCGCTCTGCGGGGGCGAGCCGTGTGCCGCAGTTGTTCGAGGCGGGCTGGCGTTCCTGGATCGCCGCCTTCGTGGCCTGGATGGCAACGGTCGCGCCTGCGCCGACTGTCACATGCCGACCAACCATTTCCAGCTGTCGCCGGCGAGCGCCGAAGCGCGATTCCGGTTATTGCAGCTGCAGCGGCGATTCAATCCGGACGCCGACGATCCCCTGTTTCGGCCGGTTGATGCCGATGATTTCCGCGTGAATGGCGAGAACGCGCACGACTTCAGCAATCTGCGGCAGAACGGCCTGATCAGGATCCCCTTCAAGCTCCCAGCGAAGATCAGGCTCATCGATCCCGTGACGGACGAGCCGTCGAAAGAGACTGAGGTTGACGTCTGGCGGATGGTGCCCACGGTCAATGACGTCAAGTTGACTGGCGATGACGGCGAGAACCCGTGGGAACGTCTCCCCAACCAGACCGGTGGATACCAGCTCGATGCGCGCTTTGCAGACCTTCAGGAGCAGGCGCTCGGCGCGTTGACCACGCACGCGCAGGTCAAGAACATGCCGCCGCAGCGCCTGCTCAACGACCTGGCCTCGTTTCAGCGGGTGCTGTTCACCAACGGCCGTGTTCGCGAGCTGTCCGACGCTATCAGCTCGAACACGTTACCCCTGCCTGATCCGGATCCGCGGCTGAACGAGCTGGAGACGCAAGGCAAAGCCGTCTTCGAACGCGCTTGTAGCGTCTGTCACGGCGGTCCGCGCCAGTCGACTACACCCTCTCCGATCGTCCGATTCCACGACATCCTGACGCAGTGTCCGCGGCCACCGCAGAATCCACTGTTTGCCTTCAAGCCGTGCCCCGAGCGCCTTTCTCGAAACGTACGGACGTATGAGATTGAGTTGTCGATTCCCCCGGTTGGCCCGGAGGGAGTGCCCCTGAAGGTTCGGCGGACGAGCTCGGATCCGGGCCGCGCTCTTCTCACGGGGTTTGTCGGCGGCGCACCGCCGTTCGATGACTGGAACAAGTTCGATGTGCCCGGGCTTCGCGGAATCAGGAACACCGCTCCGTATTTTCACAACAACAGCGCCGACACGCTCGAAGAGGTCGTCGACCATTACATTGAACTTTTCAAGTTCATCCAGGCCGTGAGTCCGCCATTCTTGCCGGCGCCTCTAGTTGCCTCGACCGACGGCGTCCATTTCGATCGCAAGCCGACGCCCGAAGAACGCGCGGCGCTGCTCGCGTATCTGAGAAAGTTGTAGAAGAGTTGGTGACAGGGTTCCGCTGACACGTGTCGCCGCCGACTGTAGAATTGGTGGGGTCAAATCGATCGTGTGATTTGGCCCCATGCAGAAAGGATCGGCGATGAGCGGAGTTCGAGTACTCGTCGGCACGCGCAAGGGCGCGTTCATCCTGACATCCGACGGCACACGTGAGAAATGGGATGTCAGCGGTCCGCATTTTGGCGGCTGGGAGATCTATCACCTCAAGGGATCGCCTGCGGACCCGAACCGCATCTACGTCTCGCAGTCCACCGGCTGGTTTGGTCAGCTCATCCAGCGCTCGAACGACGGCGGCAAGACATGGGAAGCCGTCGGCAACAAGTTCGTCTACGACGGTGTTCCCGGCACCCACCAGCGGTACGACGGTACGCCGCATCCGTGGGAGTTCAAGCGGGTCTGGCACCTCGAGCCGTCCTTGACGGATCCTGACGCCGTCTACGCCGGCGTCGAGGATGCCGCGCTCTTCCAGACGACCGACGGTGGGCAGACGTGGGAGGAGATGCCGGGGCTCCGCGGTCATGACTCCGGCCCGCACTGGTCGCCCGGCGCCGGCGGCCTCTGCCTGCACACGATCATCCTCGACCCACGCAACCCGTCGCGCATCGTCATCGCCATCTCGGCTGCGGGGGCATTCCGCAGCGACGATCGCGGTAAGACGTGGCAGCCGATCAACCGGGGTCTGCGCTCCGAGGGCATTCCCAACCCCACAGCCGAAGTCGGCCACTGCGTCCACCACATCGCGATGCATCCATCCCGCCCCGACGTGCTCTTCATGCAGAAGCACTGGGACGTGATGCGGAGCGACGATGCGGGCAGCTCGTGGCGCGAGGTGAGTGGCAACCTGCCCACCGACTTCGGGTTCGCCATCGACGTGCACGCGCACGAGCAGGAAACGGTCTACGTCGTGCCGATTAAGAGCGACTCGGAACACTACCCGCCCGACGGCAAATTGCGTGTGTATCGCAGCCGGTCAGGCGGGGAGGAATGGGAACCGCTCGCCAAGGGTCTGCCGCAGAAGGATTGCTACGTCAACGTGCTTCGCGATGCGATGGCGGTCGACCGCCTCGACTCGTGTGGCATTTATTTCGGCACGACTGGCGGGCAGGTATACGCGTCATCCGACTCGGGCGACAATTGGAAAGCGATCGTGCACGACCTGCCGGCTGTCGTCTCGGTCGAGGTACAAACGCTCCCGTAGTGCGGAGACGGATCATGATTCGTGTCGTCCTTCCTGCGCATCTGCGAAACCTGGCGCACGTCGATGGAGAGGTGACCGTAGAACTCGAGCGCGAACCGACACTGGGCGCGGTGCTCGACGCGCTCGAGGCGCAGTTTCCTGTGCTGCAGGGCACCATCCGCGATCACGTCACACAGAAGAGGCGGTCGTTCGTGCGCTTCTACGCGTGCGAAGAAGATCTCTCACACGAATCTCCCGATGCGCCGCTGCCCGAAGCAGTCGTGACCGGCGCCGAGCCGTTCCTCGTCGTCGGCGCGATGGCCGGCGGCTGACGGTCCCACGCCGGTCGAGCTCTCCGCCGTCGATCAACACGAACGGAGTACACCGTCGAGTACACCACGGAAGACACGGAACACACACTGTGGTCCGTGTGATCCGTGGCCGAGTGTCACCGGGTCATCCACGGTGGTGAAGGGCATGTTTCGCAGAACTTGGCGGCTCCTGGCCGTTGCGACCGTCCTCGCTCATCTGGCCTGCGCACATGGTGGCAGTGGAACGGTCGCCACGCCACAGCAAGCGGTCCGGCAGCGGCCGTCGATCTCCGCGGCCGACGAAGAGCTGCTCGAGGATCTCTCGAAGCGATCGTTCCTCTTCTTCTGGGAACAGGCTGATCCGGCGACGGGGCTCGTTCGCGACCGGGCTCGCACTGATGGGGCACCGGTTGACGGACCGTCGCGCGAGGTGGCCAGCATTGCGGGCGTGGGGTTCGGGCTGGCGGGCATGTGCATTGCCGCGGAGCGCGGCTGGTTCGAGCGCGCCGCGGTCGTCAACCGCACCAGGACGACACTGCGGTTCTTTGCGGAGCGGATGCCGCACGAGCGCGGCTGGTTTTTTCATTTCGTCAACCTCCACACTGGCGCGCGCGAGTGGAGCAGCGAGTTGTCGTCGATTGACACGGCGCTCCTCCTCGCCGGCGTGCTGACGGTCCGGCAATGCTTCCGTGGCGAAGCCGAGATCCCTGCGCTCGCCGATGCCATTTACCGGCGCGTCGATTTCCAATGGATGCTCGCTGGCCACCCGCGGCTGCTGTCACACGGGTGGAAACCGGAGTCAGGGTTCCTCGCGTCGCGCTGGGACCACTACTGCGAGCTGATGATTCTGTACCTGCTGGCGATCGGATCGCCGACGCACGCGATTCCACCGGACTCGTGGACGGCGTGGCGCCGGCCGATGGTCACGTTTCAGTCGTTCACCTATATCGGTGGACCGCCGCCGCTCTTCGTTCATCAGTACGCGCACGCGTGGGTGGATTTCCGCGGGCGCCGCGAGCGCGAGGCGCCGCACACCGACTGGTGGCAGAACTCGAGTATCGCGACGCGCGCGCACAAGGCGTTCGTCCTCAGCCTCGCCGCCGAGTTTCCGGGGTACACGGAGAACGTGTGGGGTGTCACCGCGTCCGACAGCCGCAAGGGCTATGTCGCCTGGGGCGGACCGCCACGCGACCCCGCGATCGACGGCACGGTTGTGCCGTGCGCGGTGACCGGCTCGCTGATGCTGACGCCAGACATCACGCTGCCAGCGGTGCGCGAGATCAAAGCCCGTTTCGGCGATCGCATCTACGGCCGCTACGGGTTCGCCGATGCGTTTCATCCCAGCGAAGGCTGGGTCAATCCCGATGTCATCGGCATCGACCTTGGCATCACGGTGCTCAGTGCCGAGAACCTGAGGACCGGACGCATCTGGGAGTGGTTCATGCGAAATACGGAAGTCATCACCGCGTTGGATCGGGTTGGATTGACGCGCCCAGCGCTCCCAGCACGTTGATTTTGCGCCGTATCCGCACAGCAACTTTTGCCACAACTTATCCGTCCATCAACCAAACTGTTTTGATCCCCGATCGGACGCGCGACTACACTCCGAAGCGCACGATCAGAAACCTGCTGCCGTAAGCCCATCTATAAGCGGAGGAGAGCACGATGTTCACCAGACTCGGCCGTTCCATCCTGCTTCCGTTGCTCGTCGTGCTGTTGGTCCCGCTCCCGGCCCGCGCTCAGTTCAGCGGCGTGATTCAGGGCACCATCACCGACAGTCAAAAAGCCGTCGTCGCCGACGCCGTCGTCATGGTGACGAACCTGCAAAGCGGCGTCACCCGTGAGTCGGTGACGACGAGCGACGGCGTGTTTCGTGTCCTCAGCCTTGGCCCCGGCACCTATCGTGTCGAAGCCGTCAAGCCGGGATTTCTCACTGCGCTTCGCGAGTCGATCGCGGTCGCGGTCAGCGAAACGGTGCGCGTCGACTTCACGCTCGAAGTATCAGGCCTGAAGGAAAGCGTGACCGTGACGACCCAGGCCCCGCTCGTCGAGACCGAGCAGGGACGAGTGTCGGGTCGAGTCGATCGGACGCAACTTCAAGAGATGCCGCTCAGCGGCCGGAATCTCTACAACCTGATTGCGCTGCAGCCGGGTGTCACCGGCAAGGGCGTGTCAGCCTCGATCAGCGGCGGCGGCGGTGCGGACGACTCATTTGCCGGTGAGTCGGCGCCGCGGATCAACGCCAGCGGTCAGCGCGACGAGGCCAACAACTACACGGTCGACCAGACGAGCACCAACGGTGTCGCGCGCGGCGGCATCACCAACCTCACGCCCAACACCGAGTCCGTCGAGGAAGTCCGCGTCGTCTCGAACAACTTCTCCGCGGTCGACGGCCGGAGCCCGGGCGCACAAGTGCAGGTCATCACCAAGTCCGGTACCAATCAGTTCCGTGGCAGCGGGTCCTACTACTTTCAGGGCGACCAGCTGACGGCGAAGAACGTGTTCGAGTCGTCGGTTCCGAAGTTCGACAAGAACCAGTTCGGCTACAGCCTCGGCGGGCCGATCGTCAAGAATCAGCTGTTCTTCTTCACGTCCTACGAAGGACTGCGCCAGACCGGCGCGCGTGGCTCGACGTTTACCGTCGAAACGCCGCAGTTCCGCAACTTCATCCTCTCGACACGCCCGAACAGCATTGCCGCGCAACTGTTGCAGAACTTCGCGCCGGCCGTCGACCCGACGACCGACTTCCGCGATCTCGGCAGTCCGGCGCCCGGCGCCAACGTCATTGGCCCGCCTGACGGCATCCTCGATGTCGGCACCGCGTTCTTCGTCCCCGAGGGATGGCGGCGCGGCAATCAGTTCAACATCCGAGGCGACTACGAGCTGCGTCCGGGCAAGGATCGCCTCTACGGCAACTTCTACCGCACGAATTCGTACGCGGTCACCGGCGGCATTCGTCCACCTTTCAATCGCCCGACGCCGAACACCACGCACTTCGGCAACGTCAATTACACGCGCACGTTCAGCAACAATATGGTGAACGAATTCCGGGGCGGCGTGATGCGTCTCGTCGGCCTGCCCGACACGCCCCAGCACCTCGAAATCCCGGGCATCACCATTACTGGTGCGACCGGCTTCGGCCAGTCGGGATATCCCAACGGCTGGTGGCAGACGAACTGGGACTTCAAGAACATCCTGACGATCGTCAAGTCGAGCCACCTCCTCAAAGTCGGCGGCGAGTTGCGAAAGATGTACGGTTCGGCCACGAATACGAACAACTACATCCCGGCGTACTCGTTCACCAGCCTTCTCAACTTCGGGGACGATGAAGCGCTGCAGATGAGCCGCTACGTCGATCCGCGTACAGGCGAGCCGGTCACGGCATACTCCGAGCTGCAGCAGCTGGAGTGGGCGCTCTTCATCGACGATGATTGGAAGGTTCGGTCAAACCTCACCATCAACGTCGGCTTGCGCTACGAGAATTACGGGACGTTCAAGGACACCGACGACACGCTGCGCAACCTGATCTTTGGATCCGGTTCGAGTTACAACGAGCGGCTCGTCAACGCCCGCGTCGACTTCGTCGACGAGTTCTATCCGACCGACAACAACAACTTGGGCCCGAGGCTCGGCTTTGCGTGGGACCCGAAAGGGGACGGCAAGATGTCGGTGCGCGGCGGGTACGGCCTCGCCTACGACCGGCTGATGAACCTGCCGGCGGAGAACTATCGCCACAGCCCGCCGCTGCGAGCGACGGTCGTCCTCGGTCAGTTTTTCGGCACGCCGCAGTTCACCTACAGCCTCGGCGATCCGTCGAAGCCGTATCTTGGCTATCCAGTCGACCCGGCGCTACAGGTCGGACTCGACGAGCGCAACGGCGTCAAGGGCGCGCGCGTCGACCTGACCACCGTCGATCCGGACCTGCGCAATCCGTACACGCATAACTGGTTCCTCGGCGTGCAGCGCGATATCGGCTGGAACGTCGTCGCCGAACTGAACTATCTCGGGAGCTCCGGCCACAACCTGTACAACGCCTACAACCAGAACCGCTTCGTGGGCGACCTGCTCGACGGCTCCTTTACTGGCTTCAATCCCAGCTTCCGCCAGATCAACATGGTGACGTCGACGTCGAAGTCGAACTACCAGGGCGGCACCGTATCCCTGCGGCGCAACTTCCAGCGGGGGTGGACGCTGCAGGGCGCCTACACCTTCGGCAAGGCGATGAACGATGCGGACATCGCCGTTGGCACCACGGCGTTTCAGGACGCTGCCGATCTCGGCGCCGAGTGGGCGCTTGCCGGCTACGACGTGACGCACAAGCTGGCAATGGCAGGTGTGTGGGAGATGCCGTTCTTCCGCAACCACACCGGTCTGACGCGGACGTTGCTCGGCGGCTGGCAGATTGCCGGTTCAGCGATCTTGCAATCCGGCAACCCGATCAACGTCACCAATAGCGCCGCGTTCCCCCGCGGCGATTTCAATGCTGACGGCAACGCTGGCGACAGACCGAACGCGCCGACCGGGAACATCAAAACGAGCGGTTGGAGCCAGGAAGAATACCTGGCCGGCATCTTCAAGGCGTCGGACTTTCCGGTGCCGGCGCCAGGCACGAACGGCAACCTGGTTCGCAACGCCTACCGCGGACCCGGCTACGCCGACGTGAG
Source organism: uncultured Acidobacteriota bacterium (assembly GCA_963797715.1). Classification (GTDB taxonomy): domain Bacteria; phylum Acidobacteriota; class Vicinamibacteria; order Vicinamibacterales; family 2-12-FULL-66-21; genus DATBJJ01. Next base: position 40,892 of record CAWCQS010000022.1, on the reverse strand, counting down.
CTTGTCGTTGTCGAAGAAGTTCATGCTGACGGCCAGGGTGAACGCTGAGTTCCGCGTCGACGCGTTCAACGCGTTCAACCGGGTCAACCTCTCGGACCCGACGATGGATCTGAGCAACACGAACTTCGGCAAGGTCACGTCGCAGCTCAACACCAGGGCGATCCAACTGGGGACGCGCGTGCGCTTCTAGACCACAGCCGCGAAGGACACGGAACGTAGGCCGCGCGACGACACGGACCACACGGGGATCCTGGCCGCGGATAACACGGACACCACAGTGGTATCCGTGTTATCAGTGGCTATACCGCGGTGGTAGACTGACGCGCGATCGTGACCGTTGCACGCTGCGCTCGCCGCGCCGGCTCGTCGCACTCCAGCATGGTGGGATTCTGTACTGCCCTCGCGCTCATCCTGGTCGATGTGGTGCTCGGCGTAGGTGCGCAAGAGCCGCCGCGAGCCCAGGCCGCGATTCTCCAGCCCCTTGCCCAGCAGGCACGGCGGCTCGAGTCGGCGCTTCGCTATCTCGGTGAGCCACTGTCGGCGTCCGAGCGTCAGGCAATCGATGCGGCGCTCGCGTTGGCGGACGAAGGCGCCGGCGTGGCCCAAATCGAACAGGTGCTCGACCGTCGCGTGCTCGTCCGCGTGCACATCAACCCGGAGAGCCGTGTGCGCGTCGAGCAGGGCGCCGCTGCGCCCGAACTGGTGCAGGGTGGCACGCGGCTCTTTCTCGTCAAAGTGCTCAACGATGGCGGTGTGACAGCGCCGCTCGTCGTCCAGAGCCCAAACATGGGCCGCGTCTACCTGCCCTCCCGCAACTCACCTGAGCCCAAAATGGAGCTGACCGAGGCGCACGTCCGCGATCGCTGGGGCGAGTTCTCGATTTACACGCAGCCACCGATGCGACAGCGCCTGTCCGGCCTCGGGATCGAGTACGTGATCCTGCAGGTGTACAGCCGTGACGCCGGTCAGCGTTCAGCGGTGCTTGGTTTCAGCGTTGGCCAGGGATCCCAGGACATTGGCTTTCGCAACGACATCGAAGTGTTGTTCTCGGCGCGGCCGGCACATCCGGTGCGTGTGCGCGTCCGCGACGAGAACGGTGCTGCGACGACGGCGGGGTTTCTGATTCGCGACGAGCTCGACCGGGTGTATCCAAACATCTCGAAGCGGATCGCACCAGATTTCTTACTTTCAGCCTCAGGTGTACCGCGCTGACGGCGAAGTGATCTCGTTGCCTGCGGGCAACTTCACCATCACCGCCTCGCGCGGCCCGGAGTACCTGAGCGAGACCAGGCGCCTTGTCGTCTCGGGCGATCAGGATCTCGCCTTCCAACTGCAGCGATGGATCGATCCGTCGCGGTCCGGGTATTACTCCGGCGATCACCATATCCACTCCGCCGGCTGCTCGCACTACGAGAATCCTACCGAAGGTGTGCGGCCCGAGCAGATGTGGCCGCAGATCGTCGGCGAGGCGCTGGACCTCGCATCGGTGCTGATTTGGGGACCGTCGTACTACCACCAGAAGCAGTACTTCACCGGCGCCGATCACCCGCTGTCCACGCCGACGCGATTGATGCGGTACGACGTGGAGATCTCCGGCTTTCCGTCGAGCCACGCCGGACATCTTGTGCTGCTTGGCCTCAAGGATCAGGACTATCCGAACACGAAGCGTCTCGAGGACTGGCCGACGTGGACGCTGCCGATTCTCAAGTGGGCGAAGGGGCAGGGTGCGGTCACGGGCTTCGCGCATTCGGGCTGGGGATTGGAAGTGAAGACGCCGGACCTTCCGAACTACGACGTGCCGGCATTCGATGGCGTTGGCGCCAACGAGTTCATCGTCGACGTCACGCATCCGGATGCGGTGGACTTCATTTCTGCCGGCGACACGCCGTCGGTGTGGGAGCTCAATATCTGGTACCACATCCTCAACGTCGGTTTCCGCACGCGCATCAGCGGCGAAACGGACTTTCCGTGCATTACCGACGACCGCGTCGGCCTGGCGCGTTCGTACGCCAAGGTGATCGGTCCGCTGAGCTACCGCAAGTGGATTGATGCGGTTCGCGACGGACGCAGCTACGTGTCGGACGGTCGCAGCCATCTCTTCGATTTCAGCGTCAACGGCGTCGAAGGCGGAACTGGTGCCAGTGAGGTGGCGCTGGATCGGACGCGCAGCGCGGTGACGGTCAAGGTTCGAGCAGCCGCCAGGCTCGACGATCAGCCGAACGAGACGGTGCGACAGAAGCGCTACGACGAAACGCCATACTGGGACCTCGAACGCGCGCGTGTCGGGACATCACGCGAAGTGCCGGTCGAGATTGTCGTCAACGGCGTGCCGGTGGCCTCGCAGAAGCTCGTGGCCGATGGCACGATGCGCATCCTGACGTTCGAGGTGCCGTTGGAGCGCAGCAGCTGGATCGCGGCGCGGATTCTTCCCTCGTCACACACTAATCCGGTGTTCGCGCATCCTCGACGGCAAGCCGATTCGCGCCTCGAGCCGCAGCGCTGATTGGTGCCTCGCCGCCGTCAATCAATGCTGGACGCAAAAGTCACCACGCATCAAGGCCACCGAGCTCGACGCCGCACGAGCGGCTTACGATCACGCTCGTCAGGTGTATCGCCAGCGATTGGCCGAGACACGCTGAGCGTGTCGCTCGCGCGCGCTGCCAGCCACAAGAGCATTCGCGTGTCAAAGAGCTCTGAATCGCAGAGTTCGCGGAGGCGCGAGTACGCAGAGTGAGAACCTCGTTGCTGCGGTTGGTGGTGTGCTGGTTGCACGCCGGCGTAGCCGGCGTCCGGATGGCGAGAGGCCAGTCTGATCCAAGCTCGCACTGATTGCGATGCGAGTTTGGACCAGACTGGCCTCTCACCATCCGACCGCGCTTCGCGCGGTGCAACCAGCTCGTAGTCCGTCGAGTCCGATCTTCCTCAGCGCGTCTCGGCGCACTTTGCGCCCTCAGCGATAGGGCTCTTGACAGTGAACAACGCCGGTATCGAAGATCACCCATCTACTTCGGATCCCTCGTCACCGGGAACACCCGGGCCGTGCTGCCGGTCTTTGCCGTCGGCCCAGACGTCGGCACCTGCGCATCGTCCCACGTGCATGGATTGAACGTCGTCTGCCCGGGATCGACAGCCCGCGACACGGTCGCACCCAACTGCAGCGAGTAGTCGGCCGCGGTCAGGGTGATGCCGTTGAGCGACGTCTCGCACGTCGAGCCTTCAGGATCGAAGCGGCCGAACGCCTGCGTGCCAGGTAGATTGCGGAACCATGCGGCACGCTGCTGGCCGCAGGCGCCGCCGGACGGCGGCAGGATGTTGGCTACGGCGGGCGCTTGTGCGGTCGAGTGACAGCTCATGCACGCCGAGAGACGATTGTCGACCGGCCCGTTCAGGCGGCCATCGACACCGAGATGCGCCTTCGCATACGCCGGCGCGCCGGGATTGATCCACGTGTCGACGAGCGGCGGACCAGCGGGATCGTTGCCCCACATCAAACCGACCGGTACCATCTTGCGCCACGGAGACGTGCCCGGCGCGTTGCGGTCGTAGGCGTAGGTCGCGAAATACCAACCCGTCGGACCGGCGCGATCGTCCTTGACCGCGATATCGATCTGCAGCAATCGCACGTTCACCGGCGCACCACCCGTATTCGGCAGGATGTCGACCGCGAGCGATCCGGCGAGCAGATCCTGTGGGAAGTCTGACGGACGCGCGGCGCTGAACAGCAGCTTGTACACGAAGCCGCCGTTGGAGAACTTCATCATCGACCGAACCGGTGTGTCGACGCCGGGCGTATCGGTGTTCCACGAACGCGCGAAGGTGCGAGCGCCCCGCGCATCGTAGTACGCCACGGCGTAGTTGCGGAAGCCGACGCTGTTGCTTCCCAGCTCGTTGACGTTCACGTTGCGCTCGAGCGTCATTCCGCGCGCCGCTTCGCGCGAGCCTGGAGAGCTCGGGCTGCCGTATGTCATGCGCGGAGCCGTGTACCACTTCTGCGTTCTCTGATTCGCGGGCACCGATGCACCCGTCGTGTCGAAGTAATCGGCATCCGCAGTGAGCTGCGGTGTGTAGCTGCGAGCGGGTTCGCTTGCGAACGCGTAGTTCCGCAGCGTCGCCAGGTACGCCAGCCGCTGGCCCTCGACGCGTGGATCGACGGTGCGCCACGGCCTCGTGCCGGATGGCACGCCGGTCTGCGCCTGCTCGATCAGGTTTGGCGTAAACCACGGGCCGTTGTAGCCGGCCGGAATCGTGTTGCGCGGAACGATGAAGTCCGCGAACTCACCCCGGCATTGCGCGACAGATGCGCCTCCGGGTTGCGGCCGTCCGGTGCTCCCGGTCGCGCGGATGCAGCGCGCGCCTGGTGCGCAGCCGGTTCCGTTCGACGGCATCAGCTTTGCCAGCACCTCCGCCGCTCGCGCGTTCCGTGGCGGCACCGCGTCATCGGCGGGATCGGCGTCGTCTGCGGGCGCCGCCGGGGTTTGAGGTGTGGCTGAGGACGACGGGGGTGGCTGTGGCGCGGGACTGCCACATTGCCAGCACGCAAGGCACGCCATGAGAACCACGGCGCATCGTTCCGAGAACGTGAGCATCAGAGACCCTCCAGGAGTACGCAGCTTGCCGCAGACCCCGTCTACTTCTGTAACGACGGTTGATCGCCGAGCGAACACGGCCACGGATGACAAGGACATGACCGTGGCTTCCAGGCGCGAACACAGGGCGGCACAGTGTGTTCCGTGTGATCCGTGGCCGGGCGTTTGCCGTGCGATCCGTGGCTAGTTGTGCCGTGTGCTCCATGGCTGCTGTGCGACGTCTTCCGCGGGCCGAGCTCAGCGGTTCGCAGTCGCCGGCATTTTGAGTATTCTTACGGCGCATGAAGATGCTCACGGCGGTGGTGCTCGCTTCGGTGCTGGTCTGGCCGCTCGTCCCGCCGCCACCGGTAATGCAGCCGGCCGTGGCGCGGCCGAAGATTCTGGGCGTCGCCCACATGGCAGTGTTCGTCAGCGATTTGCCGAACGCGCGAGCGTTCTACGGTGACCTGCTCGGTTTCGACGAACCATTCACGCTGCCAAAGCCCGACGGCTCGGTCGAAATCGCCTTCGTCAAGATCAACGATCGCCAGTGGATCGAGTTGTTCAACCGGCCCTCGGAAGGCGAAGGTCAGCTCAATCACATTGCCATCTACACAGACGATGCGGATCGGATGCGCGACTATCTCGCGCAGCACGGCGTGGCGGTGCCGGAGCGCGTGGGAAAGGGACGGACGGGCAACAAGAACTTCATGATCAAGGATCCGGACGGGCACAACGTCGAGATCGTGGAATACCAGGCGGACAGCTGGACTGCGAAGGACGCCGGCCAGCATCTGCCCGCGGGCCGCATTTCGCAGCAGGCGATGCACGTCGGCATCCTCGTTGGCAGCCTCGAGTCTGCGATGAAGTTCTACAACGGCGTGCTCGGTTTCCAGGAGTTCTGGCGCGGGAGCGCCGCGAATTCAAAGACGCTCAGCTGGGTCAACATGCGCGTGCCCGACGGAACGGACTACATTGAGTTCATGCTCTACGACCAGATCCCTGCCGCCGATCGCCGTGGGTCCGCGCACCACATCTGCCTGGTCGTCCCGGATGCAGACAAAGCCATCGCCGCGCTCGACGCTCGGCCGTCGAGGACGAGCTACACGCGAGCGGTTGAAATTCGAACAGGCATCAATCGCAAGCGCCAGATCAACCTGTTCGATCCCGACGGTACGCGCGTCGAGTTGATGGAACCTCACAGCGTCGACGGCAAGCCCGCGCCATCGTCCATGCTGCCGCCGCCCCGGTAGCCTGAATTGCCTCGTCACCTTCACGAATGGAGCCGGACATGTCAGAGCGACAAGTGCTCGCGAACCAGAAGCGAATCATGAGCAACCAGGAACGCATCCTGGCGAACCAGAAGAAGCTGTTGGCCAACCAGCAGAAGCTCGGCGCACTTCTCGCCGGCCAGCGGGCGATCAAGGCGAATCAAACGAAGATACTGGCGAATCAGGCGAAGATTCTCAGGGTGAGATAGTCGCTGGTTCTGGGGTTCGTGGTTCGTCGTTCTGGGTTCAGGTTCTAGTTTCTAAGTTCCGGTTCTTTGCTTCGGCGTGCGATTTATGCGCGCGGCTTGCGCTGCTCGCAGTTGGTCTCTCAATCAGCGCGATCCCGCGGAGCGTGGAATGCCGAACAGAACCGCGAACGCCGATCATGAACCAGAACCAGGAATCACGAACCTGAACCAGGAACTACGAACCTGAACCCAGAACGACGAACCACGAACGAAGAACCGACGCCCCACATGACCCAACGTCTCCGCTCCATCGACGTCGTCCGCGGCGCCGTGATGGTGCTCATGGCGATCGACCATGTGCGGGTGTATTCCGGGGTGCCGGCGGGCGGGCCCACGGCCGGAGTCTTCTTCACGCGATGGGTCACGCACTTCTGCGCGCCGGCATTCGTGTTTTTCGCCGGCACGTCGGCGTTCCTCTACGGCCTGTCAGTCGGTGGCACGCCGCAGCGTGCCGGATCGGCGGTGCTCGCGCGATACCTCGTGACGCGCGGCCTCCTGCTGGTCGTGCTCGAACTCACCGTCATACGCGCTTCCTGGACGTTCGGCGTCGACTATTCGCAGTTCATCCTCGCCGGTGTCATCTGGATGCTTGGCTGGTGCATGGTGCTGCTGGCGGCGCTCGTCTGGCTGCCAACGTGGCTGGTTGGCGCAATCGGGCTGGTGATCATCGTCGGCCAGGATCTGTTCGGTGTTGTTGGCGGTGCCTTGCCGGCTGCTTTGCGTTGGGTATGGGAATTCGTGTATCCCGTCGGTGTCGAGGTGACGCTCGGTCGGGGTGGGCCGTCCGTCGCAGTTCTGTACTCGATCGTGCCGTGGATCGGCGTGATGGCCACCGGGTACGCCTTCGGCGCGATCATGGTGCAAGATCCGGCGAGGCGCGATCGACTGTGTCTGAGGATCGGTTTGTCAGCGACCCTCATGTTCCTTGCCGCCGCGGGGCTGATGGTGCTGATGAGCGACGCGCCGGCGAACGCGCCGCCAGCGCTCTTCCGCATGCTCAACCAGCGGAAGTATCCCGCATCGGTGCTCTTCCTGTTGATGACGCTCGGGCCGGCGATCGCGATCCTGCCGTTCGCCGAACGCGCCCGCGGCTGGGTGGCCGATGCGTTGCGGACGTTCGGGCGTGTACCCATGTTCTACTACCTTCTTCACATTCCGCTGATACACGCGCTGTCGCTCGTCGTGTGGATTGTGCGTGACGGCAGGGCGGGGCAGGAGCGATTCGCGACCGCTCCGTTCGTGCAGATGCCGGGCGGTGAGCGATGGAGTCTGCCGCTCCTCTATCTCGTGTTTGCGATCGCGCTCCCGATTCTCTACGTCGCGTGCCGGTGGTTTGCCGAGATCAAGGCACGCCGGCAGTGGGGCTGGCTGCGTTACGTCTAGACATAAAGGAGGCCGGCGTGCAGCTACGCCGCGTTGCTGTTGTATGTGCGTTCGCGTTGTTGCTGGCGCCGGCCCGACCCGTGCCGATCGCCAGCGCCTCCCCGGCGTCTGCGGTCCAGGGGCGCACCGCCGCGGCACGTCCGAACATCGTCTGGATCTCGAACGAAGACATGAGCCCGCGGCTCGGCGCCTACGGCGACCGGCTCGCGCGCACGCCCGTCCTCGACAGGCTCGGGCGCGAGTCGGTCCGCTATACGCGTGCGTTCACGACGGCTCCGGTCTGCGCGCCGAGTCGCGCGGCGATCATCACCGGCATGTACCAGACGACGATCGGCGCGCAGCACATGCGAACGACCGAGGATCGTGTCCCGGAGCTGCCCGGACCGTACCTGGCGGTGCCGCCGTTTTACGTCAAGGCGTTTCCCGAGTATCTACGCGCGGCCGGGTACTTCACGTCGAATCGCGCCAAGACTGACTATCAATTCGGCACGCCGTTCACGATCTGGGACGACCTTGGCGACACCGCGCACTGGCGCAACCGGCCAGACAAGAGCCAGCCGTTCTTCTCGGTCTTCAACCTGCTGGTCACGCACGAGAGCCAGATCTTTCCCAGCAGCCCGGCGCGGAAGGGAAAGCCTCTCGTCACCAACCCGGCTTCGATCGAGGTGCCGCCGTACTATCCCGATACGCCGGTGGTACGCGAGGAACTGGCGCGCGTCTACGACAACATCGCCGATATGGACACACAGGTCGGCGAAATCCTCAAGCAGCTCGACGAGGACGGGCTGTCGTCGAACACCATCGTCTTCTATTGGAGTGATCACGGCGACGGCGTGCCACGCGCGAAGCGCTCGCTCTACGACTCAGGGCTGCACGTGCCGCTGATGATCCGGTGGCCGGAGGCGATCGGCGGGCCGGCGATGCCGGGAACCGTGGTCAGCGATCTCGTGTCGTTCATCGATCTGGCCCCGACCGTGCTCGCACTCGCCGGCGTCGAGATTCCCGTTCATCTCCAGGGCCGTGTTCTCGTCGGTCCACAGGCCGGGACCGCGCCAGCCTTCGTGTTTGCCGCGCGCGATCGCATGGACGCGGAATACGACATGATGCGCTCCGCGCGTGACGGCCGCTACCTCTATATCCGCAACTTCTCGCCGGAGCTGCCCTACGCGGGTCACATCATCTACCGCAATCAGAGCGCGATCATGCAGGAGTGGCTTCGGCTGCAGGCGGCTGGACAGCTGACTGGCCCGGCGGCGCTCTGGATGCGGACGTCGCGGCCGGCCGAGGAGTTGTACGACACACAGGCCGACCCGCATCAAATCAAGAACCTCGCCGCTGAGCCAGCGGTCAAGCCGTCGCTCGAGCGCATGCGCGCAGCGGTCACCGAGTGGATGTCGCGCGCGATGGATCAGGGTCTCGTCAACGAACCCGAGATGATCCAGCGGATGTGGCCGGGCGGTGTTCAGCCCGACACCGCTCAGCCCTACATCGTCCCGCGACGCGAGACCGCGGACGTCAGCCGGCGCCCGTCCCTTGCCGTCGAGTTTCCGACCGAGGTGAACATCTACGTGCCGACACAGGGCGCGTCGATCGGATATACGACCGACGACGGGCCGAATCCGCGGTGGCGACTCTACACCGGTCCGATTCGGATCGACGCACCGACGACGCTTCGAGCGAAGGCCATCAGATACGGTTATAAGGAGAGCGCCGAGACCCGCACCGTGTTTACGCGCCAGCTGCCGGCGAGTGGCGGCGCGAGATGACCCTGTCGGCGCCGATTCTCGTGGAGGGCGTGCGTGATCAGGTGGGGTAGTGGCATGTTGAGCGGCGCCATGTTGATCCTGCTCTGTGCCGATGCCGGCGCTGCACGGCAGGCGAAGCCGATCGCGTCGGCGTCGACGACTGCGGTCGAGCGCGCCCGCGCGAACGGCGCGCAATTCGAGCAGGCGGTCGCCGCTTCCCGTCGCCTGCTGCATGCCTGGTTGAAGCATGCCGACGAGCGCACCACCCTTCTTCCCGATCGGCTCGATGCCGACCGTAAGGCATGGATTTACACGCCGCACAATTCCGGCGCGGATCTCTATCCCTACCTCGTGCTGACGGCGCAACTCACCGATCCGGAGTTGTATGACGGCCGGATGCTCGAGATGCTGCGCAATGAAGTTCGCTTCACGTCGGCGAAGGCCTCTGTTCCAGGCAACCTGACGTTTTCAACGGGCGAGCTCAGCGCGCCGAGTCTCTTCGGCGCGGGTGAATACGCGAAAGACGGGTTGGTAACCGTCACCGAGTATCTCGGGCGCACGCCTTGGTTCTATCGCATGGTGGACATGATCGCCGACGCCATGTCCCAGGCCCCGGTGCAAACGCGATTTGGCCTCCTTCCAGCGTCGGATACCGAACTCAACGGCGATTACCTGCAGACGTTGATCCGCCTCGTCACGATGACAGGCGACGAACGATTTCTGCAGTGGGCGCGCCGTATCGGCGACGCCTACGTCGAGGAAGTGCTGCCGGGTAACTTCGGTGTGCCCGGCATGAAGTGGGATTTCGCCGCGCACACCGGCGATCGCCGGCTTCGCCTGCGCGATCACGGCAACGAAACGGTCGTCGGCCTCACGTTGCTGCTGGCGCTCGAGCAGCAGCTTGGATCGGACCGCGTCCCGCGCTACCGCGCCGCCGTGCAACGGATGCTCGATCGGATTCTGCAGTCGGCGCAACCTGACGGCATGCTCTACAACGAGGTCGATGCCGAGACGCTCGCGCCAATCGACAAACGCCTGTCCGATAACTGGGGTTACGTGTACGGCGCGGTGTACACCTTTTATCAGGTGACCGGCGAGACCAAGTATCGCGATGCGGTTCGCCGGGTCTTAGCCAGTCTGCCTAAGTATCGCAACTACCCGTGGGAGCCCGGACGAAATCCGCCGCTGGGATCGTTCGACGGCTACGCCGATTCAATCGAAAGCGCCATCTATCTAGTCAATCGCGAGCCCGTACCCGAAGCACTCGACTGGATCGAATCGGAGATGCGCGTGATGCTCGGCATGCAACGCGCCGATGGCCACATCGAGGATTGGTACGGCGAGGGCAACTTCAACCGCACGGCGTTGCTATATGCCTACATGAAGAGCCTCGGCGTGCGGCCAGCCCGCTGGGAGCCAGGGGTGCGCGTCGGTTCAGCACGTGATGGCGATCGGGTGATCGTATCGGTCGCCGCGCCCGCGTCTCGTCGAGTGCAGTTCGACTATGCACGCCACCGTCGCGTGCTGAACCTTCGTCTGAACCTCGTGCGATTGAACGAGTTTCCCGAGTGGTTCACCGTCGACGAGAACACGATCTATCGCATCGGCCGCGCCGGCACGCCCGGTGATATTCGGCTCGGCTCCGAGCTCGTGGCCGGAGTGATGCTGGAACCCGGCGACTGGATCGTCGAGCCCGTGTCGGCCAGCACCAAGTGAGTGGGCCACGCGGATTCCCCTCGCTCGACGGCATGCACGTCTCGCCGGCCCGACGGCATTCGCGTGTCAACGAGCTTCAATCGCTGAGCGCGCTGAGTTTCGCAGAGCTACGCAGAGGGAAATCTCGTCGCATAGCATTGCAAGCGATGCTGGTTGCACGCCGGCCGTTGGCCGGCGTCCGGATCGTGCGAGGGCAAGACGGATCCAAGCTCGCTCTGGTGTCGATGCGAGTTTGGATCCGCCTTGCCCTCACACGATCCGACCGCGCTACGCGCGGTGCAACCAGCGCGGAGCATAGCGAGTGTGATCGTCCTCTGCGCGTCCTCGGCGCACTCAGCGATTAAAGGTTTGTGACAGCGTGGCTGCCCGAGTGATCCTGGCCTCGCTACTTGGGCAGGATGGTCGTGTCGTTCTTCAGCGCACCCGGCGCACGGGTGAGATACGTTGACGGCGACAGCACGACCTGATCGATCGAGACGCCGTCTTCGCGCGCTTGAATCCTGATCGTTTGCGCGCCGCCGGTGGCGAACCGCAACGTTGGTCCGAGCACGTTGGTGCCGTAGCCGTTGTCCTGCCAGCCCCAGCCGCTGATCGTGCAGCCCGAGCAATCCTGAAGGTTGACGCGGGTCGCCGATGTCGTGCCGATGCGGAATACCGGATTCCCGTTCGCGTCGACCGTGTCGGACGCTTGCACCCACACGGAGTCGCTGTTACGCGAGTTGCTCGCGCCCTTGAGGCGCAGCCACACGCGGTAATCCCGATCGGGATCGACCGTGACTCCGAGCTCGACATAGTGCTGCGGGTTGGCGAGCGGGTCGATTATTGCGCCGCCGGCCTCGGGGTGTTCGAGGCGGCGACCACCGGCAGCGGTGCTGTCGGTGACGACGCGCCAGGAACCGGCGCGCACGGGTGCCTCGGCGGCGTAGAGCACGATGTCGGCCGCCTGTGGCCCGTTCGACACCCTCACGCTGCGCGCCGCGGAGGCGCGCTTGCCGTCGATGTCGTAGGCGCGCGCTTCGATCGAATGCGTTCCATCGGTGAGTGTCGTCGTGTCAATCGTGAACGAGTAGGGCTCGGTCAAGTCAATCGCCCGCAGCTGCCCGTCGAGCCACAAATCTACCTTCTCCACGCGCACATCGTCGTCTGCCGACACGCTCACGTTGGCGTTGCCGCTCAGCGTCGCTCCGGAGCCGGGCGAGACGATCGAGACCTGCGGCGCGGCCGTGTCGCTCTTTTGCTGCGACGGGCTGAGCGTGTATCGATCGAGCACGGCGCTATTAGCGCCGACGGCCTCGAGCGTCGCATTGGTCGGCGAGATGGTCATCCGTACGTAATGGGGGACAGCGCGCGCGAAGGCGGTCCACGGTGAACGGCCGATCGGGTAGCTTTCCGCCCCGCCACCTCCAGTGACGATATACGTGACCGCCTGGCGAGCCGTGTTCGTGCTCTCGCGCCACGGCACCGATCGCTCGAAGCTGTGCTCGTGGCCATTGAGCACGAACTGCACGTTGTACTGCTCGAACAGGGGACCGAAGGCCTGCCTGATCGCGAGGTCCGAGCCGTGCTCGGTGCCGGAGCTGTACGGCGGCCGGTGAAAGAACACGATCCGCCACGGCTGACCCTGCGACGCCTGGAGATCTGACGTGAGCCAGGCGATCTGCTCTTGCCGGCGCGCCGATGACAGGAAAGCGGCTTGGGTGTCGAGCGAGATGAGATGCACCGGGCCGTAGTCGACGCTGTAGAAACGTTCGGCGTTGTTCGGGAACGCGGTGCTTGCGCCGTCCCTGGGGAGCACGAACAACGTTCGATACGGTGTGGCCGACGATGTCATGTCATCGTGGTTGCCGATCGTCGGGAAGATCGCGCGCTTTCTCAGCCAGGCACTGTATTTTGGAAAGAATCTCGCATCGAACTCGGCATATGTACCACGGCTGTACGCAATATCGCCCGTGTGCACCGCGAAGTCGAACGTCTCTTTGCCGATAGCTGAGGCGATCTGCGACTGCGTGCTGGATCCGTCGCCACTGTCCCCGAAGGCGAGAAGCCGAATCGTTCCTGAGCCCTCCGCCGGCGCAGTCTTGAACGTGTCGGTGACGCCAGGCGTCGGATCGATTCCGGCATTCCGGAGATCGTACGAATACGTGGTTCCCGCGTTGAGCCCGGTCAGCGTCGCTTCGTGCTGGTAGTAGTCGGGGACGCCAGTCGTCGAAGTGCTTCGAAATGTGGAAGGTGCCGTCGTAGTGAGGAGCGGTCCTGAGCCTGTGCGGTATTCGACGCGCGCGGTCCCGCTCTCGCGAGTCGCCCACACCACGATCGCGCCTGTCGCCCCGACTTGTTGGAGATACGGTCCCCGAACGAGTGTGATTGACGATTGTGCGGCGACGACGGCTGACCCGACCTCGCCCGACGGTCCAGGTCGAAACTGGTTGAGCAGGAGCGCAACGGCGATCGACGAAAGCGCAAGAATGGTTGTGGTGGCGGAGGAATGCTGGCGAATCACCACGTCAATTATGCAACATCGCCTCCGGCGGCCGCGACCTCAACTGCAGGGTCTACGTGGTCTTGTGCGGTTTCTCCGCGACGGGCCGCTTGCCGATCTTGATTTTGTCCTCGAGCGCTTCGACCGCGCCCCAGATGCAACCCGCAGTGATCCCGACGACGAGCGTGCACGCGAAGGCGACAGTTCTCACGACGCGTTCGAGGCGGCGGCGCGGGGCCATCCCCACGTTATAGGTGGAGCGGGCTTCAGCGACAATTTTTCAATAGAAAATCGAGACCGCCAGCGTCGCAGAGTTGTGGCGGATTAGCAGAGGCCTGCTAAACCGCCACACTCCGTGCAGCGCGCAAGGCTTACTTCGGGTGCTTGGCGACGACCATGCCCTTGACCTTGTCGTAGGTCGCTTGCGGTACGATCTTCTTCGACACGAGATCCGACTTCGAGTGATAGGGACGTCCGTCGATGATCTTCTGCGCGTAGGTTTCACCGATGCCCGGCAGCGCCTCCAGTTGTTCCTTCGAAGCGGTATTCAAATCAACCATTTCCGCCTTGGGCGGCTTGGCCGGGGCGGTGGCTGCCGGCTTCGAAGTCTGCGAGGGCTTCGCGGCCTGCGCGAGCCCGAGCGACGGGTGCAGCACTAGCGACGAGACGAGCGCAACAAGCGCGAGGGTCGAACGTTTCATGGCGGGATTCTTCTCCTTGGTAGTCGCGTGACGATCGGCCACGCTGCTCGACCTTCTGCATCAGCCTTGCCGCTTTTCAAGCAGAGCGGAGTTGTAGCGTCCGGCCTCAGCCGGACCGATGACCAGCTGCGACGCGCGGTTTCAGCCCGACCACTCCCTGCGGCATAATCCCCAGGGCAATCAGCCAGCCGAGGGAGGACTGATGCAGGCTCTGCTGCAGGACGTTCGTTACGCGCTTCGAACACTCAGGACGCACGCGGGCTCGACCTTCGTGATCGTCGCCTCGCTCGCGATTGGCATCGGCGCCACTTCCGCGATCTTCAGCGTCGTCAACGCCCTCCTCCTCAAGCCGTTGCCGTATCCGGATCCCGATCGCCTGGCAATCCTGTGGCTGCGATCGCCGGGAATCAACATCCCCCAGGACTGGCCGTCTCCCGGCCAGTACATCGACATCCAGAACGAAAACCGATCGTTCGAGTTGATGTCGATTTCCCGCGGCAACAGCGGCACCCTGTTGGGCCTCGAGCGGCCCGAGCGCGTCGAAGGGTTGCGCACCTCGTCCAGCCTCTTCCGGCTGCTCGGCGCCAAAGCGGTGCACGGCCGGTTGCTCGTCGAGGACGATGACGTGCCCGGCCGGACCCCCGTGGTGGTTCTCAGCCACGGCGCGTGGCGGCGACTCTTCGGCGGCGATCCGCAGGTCGTCGGCAAGAGCCTCACGCTCAATGGCTTCGGCGGCGGCGCTGGCGAGTCCAAGAATCAGTTCACGGTTGCCGGCGTGCTCGACTCGAGTTTTCTCTTGAACGCCGAGATCATGCCGACCGTCGCCAACATTCGTCAGATGGACATTTACCTTCCGCTGCCGCTTGGCGCGGACGCCGTCACGCGCCGCGGCGACGAGAACTTCAATCTGCTGGCACGGTTGAAGCCAGGCGTCACCATGGCGCAAGCCGACGCCGACGTCGAAGCGATTGCCGCGCGCATTCGCGACAAGGACAAGCGCGACCGGACGTTCACGATCGACGTCGTTCCGTTGCATCAGCAGGTCGTCGGCAACGTGCAGCGGTCGTTGTTGGTACTGGGGGATCCGTTGGACTCGTGCTGCTGATCGCGTGCGCCAACGTCGCCAACCTGCTGCTGACGCGCGCCAGCGGACGGCAGCGGGAAGTCGCGATTCGAACCGCGCTCGGCGCATCGTGGCGCAGGCTCGTGCGCCAGTTGCTGACCGAGAGCCTGTTGCTCGGAGTGCTGGGTGGCGCCGCCGGTCTTGTCATTGCGCGCGTCAGCCTCGCCGTCGTTCGCTCGATGAACCCGGGAAACATCCCGCGTCTCGACGCCATCAGCATCGATGGGAATGTGCTCGCCTTCACGTTTGGTGTCGCATTGTTGACCGGCCTCATCTTCGGTCTGGCACCCGCCGTGCGCGCAGCGCGTGTCGACCTCAACACCTCGCTCAAGGCTGGCGGTCGCACGCAGCAGACCGAAGGTGGCTTCGGCTCTACGCGCTTCCGGTTGCGCAGCTTGCTCGTCGTGTCCGAGCTCGCGCTGTCGCTGATGCTGCTCATTGGCGCCGGCCTGCTCCTCCGCAGCTTTGTGCGGTTGCAGGCGGTGCCGCCCGGTTTCAACGCCGACCACGTCGTCTCCATGCGCGTCGGCGCCAGTGGACGGCAGTTCTCCAATCGCGACGCCGCCGTTGAGTATCTACGCGCAGTTTGCCGATCGGCTTGCCCGTGTGCCGGGCGTCCAGTTACGCGGAGCTGTTTCGTCGTTGCCGTTCACCGCCTCGGTCGGGTGGGGCTCGATCAACGTCGAGGGCTTCACGCCGGAGCCAGGCCAGGAACTGCAGGTCGATCAACGCGGCGCGAGCCCTGACTATTTCCGAACGATGGAGATTCCGCTCGTGCGTGGGCGGTTCTTCACCAACGCCGACATGCCGTCGACCGCCCAGCGCGTCGCCATCATCGACCAGAAGTTTGCCGATCGTTTCTGGCCGAATCAGGATCCCATCGGCAAACACCTCTGGAACGATCCGAAGCAGCCCGCCACGATCGTCGGCGTCGTCGGCACAGTCAAGCAGTACGGCCTCGGCGTCGACGGCCGGATCGTCGTCTACTACCCGTCGTTTGGTCTCTTGCAATACCAGGTCGTACGCACGGCTCTCGAGCCCGGCGGCGTCGCCGCGGCGATGGTGCGCGAGATCCAGTCGGTGGATCCGACGATCCCTGTCTACGACGTCCAGACGATGGAAGCGCGTATGAGTGACTCGCTGGCGCGGCAGCGCTTCGCCAGCACGATGCTCGGTGCGTTCGCCGTCTTCGCGCTGCTGCTGGCGATGGTCGGCGTTTATGGCGTCATGTCGTATCTGGTGACTCAGGGTACACACGAGATCGGCGTGCGGATGGCGCTCGGTGCGCAGCGAAGCGGCATCCTGGGAATGGTCGTCCGTCAGGGCATGGAGCTCACGGTCGCCGGCGTCGTGCTCGGGCTCGTCGGTGCTGGCGCCCTGACGCGCGTCATGGCCGCGCTCCTCTTTGGCATCAGCGCGACCGACATCGTCACGTTTGCCGTCGTGCCGATTCTCCTGATCCTGGTCGCGCTCGTGGCCAGCTATCTGCCGGCACGTCGTGCGACGAAGGTGGATCCGCAGGTGGCGCTCCGCGTGGACTAGGCCCGCCTCAGCAATAATTCACGACTTCTCACCCTTCGCTCAGGACACCGGACGGGGTGGGCGGCTACCTTGGCAGTCATGGCGGTATCGACCGCCAGATCGCTCGTGCCGAGGGGCCACTCATGTCCGCACACTACCGGCGGATTGCTGACTTTGTCACCGAAGGCACAGGCGCGTCGCTGCCTGACGATGTTCGACGGTTTCGGGCGGTGCCTTCCGACCCACCGCATGTGCCCGGCGGATCGGCGCTGACTGACGAGGCGCTCGACGAGCGTTGGGCGCTCCCCGGTTTGCCTTCGAGCTCGCGCGACGAACTGCTGGACGCGCGCACCCACGACGTTCGACACGAGTTCGCCGGGAACATCGAGAACTTCATCGGCACGGTGAAGGTGCCGGTCGGCCTTGCCGGACCGCTGCGCATCGACGGACTGCACGCGCAGGGAATCTTTTACGTGCCGCTGGCGACCACCGAAGCCGCGCTTGTCGCCTCCTACTCGAGGGGCGCGCAGCTACTCACCGAGGCCGGCGGTTGCTCGGCCGTGGTCCTCAACGAGGGCGTCAGCCGCGCGCCGGCATTCGTGTTTGCCACCGTCACGCACGCGGCCGCGTTCTCCGTGTGGGCGTCGCAGTCGTTCGACGCCTTTCGCACGGCGGCGCGCGCCACCACGCGCCACGGTGAGCTGGCCGACATGCGCGTCGCGGTCGAGGGCAATCACGTCCATCTGATTCTCGAGTTCGTGACCGGCGATGCCGCCGGCCAGAACATGGCGACGATTGCTGCCAACGCCGTGTGCAGGTTCATCGAAGAACAAAGCCCGGTGCGATCGCAGCGCTGGTTCGTCGAAGGCAACCTGTCGGGAGACAAGAAGGCGACGATGGGCTCGCTTGCCAGTGTGCGCGGACGCAAGGTCTGCGCCGAGATCGAGCTCCCCGCCGAGCTGGTCGAGCGGCGCCTGCACACGACGGTTGACGCGCTCGTCGACTATTGGCGGCTGTCGGCCGTCGCCGGCGTGATGAGCGGCAGCATCGGCGTGCACGGCCACTACGCCAACGGCCTCGCGGCGATGTTCATCGCCTGCGGCCAGGATGCGGCGTGCGTTGCCGAAGCGGCGGTCGGCATCACACGGTTCGAACCGCGTCCCGGCGGCGCCCTCTATGCCGCGGTGACGCTGCCAAATCTGATCGTCGGCACGGTGGGCGGCGGGACACGCCTGCCATCGCAGCGTGCGTGCCTGGACATCATGGGCCTGTCGGGCACCGGACGCGCGCGAGCCTTGGCGGAAGTCGCGGCGGCGATGGCGCTCGCCGGCGAGTTGTCGATCACCGGCGCGCTAGTGGCAGGGCAGTTCACGAGCGCGCACCAGCGACTCGCTCGTGGAGCTGTCGAAGGAGTCCAGCGATGAACCGCTGGATCGTGTATCAGCGCGAACGGTTTCCACTAGCGGCGCACGCGCCGCTCGTCGCGGCGTTCAGCGCCTCTGCCGTGTGCTTCTCGTCGCTGGCACGCGGGCACGTCGCCGTTCCACGGCTCGCGTCGCTCGTCGTCGCCTTTGCGACGTCGCTGTTGTTCTTTCTACAGCTGCGGATCGCCGACGAGATGAAGGACGCGGACGAGGACGCGCGGTTCCGGCCGTATCGACCGGTCCCACGCGGGCTGGTCACCCTTCGAGAGCTTTTCGCGATCGGCATTGCCGCCGCCGCCATCCAACTGGCCCTGGCGCTGTGGCTCGATCCCGCTCTTGTCTGGCTGCTCGTCCTGCCGTGGAGCTGGCTGCTGCTGATGTCGCGCGAGTTCTTCGTGCCGCGCTGGCTCCGCGCGCATCCGATCTTCTACATGACCTCGCACATGGTTGTTCTTCCCCTTATCGATCTCTACGCGACCGCGTGCGACTGGCGAGTAGCTGGCGAGGCCCGGCAGCCCGTCGGTCTCACCTGGTTCCTGATTGTCAGCTACTTCAATGGCATCGTCGTCGAGATCGGGCGCAAGACGCGCGCGCCGATCGACGAGGAGCACGGCGTCGAGACGTACAGCGCGTTGTGGGGAGCCCGGCGAGCCGCGCACGCGTGGCTGCTGGCGGTGTTCATGACTGCAGCGGCGGCGTGGGCGGCGTCGGCGCGTATCGGCACGGAACACGCCGCGCTCCTGATGCTGGGAGTTCTCGTCATCACGTGCGGAGTCGTGGCGCTGCGATTCGCGAAGGATGGCCGGCCGCGGCGCCGGCAAGTCGATCGAGGTGATGGCCGGCGTCTGGACGCTTCTGATGTATGTGGGTTTGGGAGCGGGTCCGATGGCGGTGACGCTCTGGTGGGAGGTGCGATGACTCCCTGGATTCTCGATCAGGCCGCTGCGGCGACGTCGGAGCATGTCGGGGGCAAAGCGCGTGCGCTCGCGCGCGCGGCCGCTGCCGGCCTGCCGGTGCCTCGGTTCCTCGTCGTATCGGCGGCGGCCTGCGTGGACTGCCGGAAAGGCACAAGCCTCGAGCTCGAGCCGCGCGTCGGCGATGCCATCGATGCGGCGCTCGCAACGCTCTGCCCCGAGGGCGTGCCGATCGCCGTGCGATCGTCGGCCGCAGACGAAGACGGCGTGCGCCACTCGTTTGCCGGACAGCTGGACAGCTTCCTGGACGTCCCCTGCCACGACGTTCGCGCCCGCGTCGTTGACGTGTGGCGTTCGGCATTCGGCGATCGCGCGCTTGTTTATCGTCGCGAACGTGGTCTGACGGGCCAGGTGTGCCCGCCCGCCGTGATCCTGCAGAGAATGATCGCACCGCGGGCGTCGGGCGTGGCGTTCAGCGCCGATCCCGTGTCGGGCCGTCGCTCGGTCGCCGTCGTCAGCGCGGTGCGAGGTGCTGGATCGGCGCTCGTGTCTGGCGAAGCGGATGCCGAGACCTGGCACGTCACGCGCGATGCCGCGATCGTCTCTGTCGCCAAGCGCGCTGGCGAATCCGTGCTCGGCGACGAGGAGATCCGCAACGTCGCAGCGCTCGCGCGCGACCGCGGCTCGGGTCTTCGCAATGTCCGCAGGACATCGAGTGGGCGATTGGCGACGGCCTCGTGTTGCTGCAATCGCGACCGATCACGTCGCTTGCGTCACGTCCCGATCCCGACGGCCGTCTTGCGATCTGGGACAACAGCAACATCGTGGAAAGCTACAGCGGCGTCACGACGCCGTTGACGTTCTCCTTCGCGCGCGAGATCTATCCCGCACGTCTACCGGCAGTTCTGCCGGATGATGGGCGTGCCGCGTCACGCGATTGCCGACGCAAGACGACGTGTTCGAGAACATGCTTGGGCTGATTCGCGGCCGGCTCTATTACAACCTGCTCAATTGGTACCGGATCCTCGCGCTGCTGCCCGGCTTATCGGCTCAACCGACGTTTCATGGAACAGATGATGGGCGTGAGCGAGCCGCTGGCCGACGCTGTAGCCGATCGCATCGCGACGGAGATCACGGGCAGCCGCCTGCGCGATTTGCTGCACCTGCCACGAACCGCGGTCAGCCTGCTGGCGAGCTACGTGACGCTCGATCGGCGCGTCGGGGCATTCTATCGACGGCTGGACGAAGCGCTGCGGCCACCGTTGCCGCCGCTCGACCGAGCGAACGGCCGACGAATTGGTGGTCCACTATCGCGAGCTTCGCAGCCGGCTGCTGCTCGCGTGGGACGCGCCGCTCGTCAACGACTTCTTCGCGATGATCGTCTACGGCGATGCTCGGCAACTTCTCGAGCGGTGGTGCGGCAAGGATGCGGTCGCGTTGCGCAACGACTCGATTGCCGGCAACGGCGGCATGGTCAGCGCGGAGCCAGTCGGGTTGCTGCAGGAGATGGCACGGTTGTCCTCGGCCGAACGCCGGTTGATCGAATACCTGACGACCGGTGATACGACCTCGATTCGAGCTGAGCTCGAAGGTCAGCCTGACCTCGCTCGACTCGTCGGTGCGTATCTTGCGAAGTTCGGCGATCGGACGTTCAACGAGCTCAAGCTCGAGAGCCTGACGCTGCACGACGATCCGCTGCCGCTGTTCAGAGCGATCGGCATCGTTGGCACGTCAGATGAGGGCGGTGAACGCCGAGGCGGTCAAGCCCGCGACCGGTGCCGGCCGGAGGATGGCCGCTCGCGCTGTGGTCGACCGCGCCCTCGCCGGCCATCCGATTCGGCGGCGTGTGCTCGGGTGGGTGCTGACGGCCGCCGCGCGACGCGTCCGCGACCGCGAGAATCTTCGCCTCGAGCGGACGCGGCTGTTCGCACGTGTCCGCGGCATCTTTCTCGAGATTGGGCCGCCGCTTCCACGCCAGTCGATCTGCTCGAGCACCCGCGCGACGTGTTCTACCTCGAGGTTGGTGAGTTGCTGGCATTCGTCGATGGACGGTCGACCACCAGCGATCTGCGACCCCTCGTCGCGTCCGCCGAGGTGAGTTCGAACAGTACGCGGCTGAGCCGCCGCCTGACTCACGCTTCGAGACGCGCGGCCTGGTCTATCAGGGGCATACGATATCAACGTGTGGCGCCGTCGCGCGGCGGCGTTTCGGCGCCGAAGGACGAACGGCGCGGGTTGGGGTGCAGCCCTGGCGTCGCCAGAGGTCGCGTGTGTGTCGTGCACGATCCTCGTTCCGTCAATCTTGGCGAACCTGCCATCCTCGTGGCTCGCCACACCGATCCCGGCTGGATCCTGGTGTTCCCGTCGGCGCTTGCGGTGATCGTCGAGCGGGGAAGCCCGTTTCGCACGCGGCCATCGTCGCGCGTGAGCTCGGCATCCCGGCAGTTGTGTCGGTCGCTGGGCGCCACCGAATGGCTCGAAGACGGAGCCTGGGTCGAAGTCGACGGCAGCGCCGGGATCGTCAGGCGCATTCCTCAGCCGAACCCGCGGGTGGAGCGGTCGTTGCCAACCGAGAGCGCGGTGGCGCATGCGTAGCGAAGTTGCCGAGCGCACCGACTTCAGCATCATCCGCTACGCGCAGGCGTGGGAGGATGCGGACGTCCTCCTCGAAGCGCTCGACGTGCGGCCCGGGGACAGGTGCCTGTCGATCGCCTCGGCCGGTGATAACACGCTCGCGCTGCTGACGAAGAATCCGCGCCGGGTGATTGCCCTCGACCTGAGCGGGGCGCAGCTCGCGTGCCTCGAGCTCCGCGTTGCGGCGTATCGCGACGCTCTCGCATCCAGAACTTCTGGAGTTGATGGGATCACGCCCATCGACGCGCCGTCGCGACTTGTACGCGCGCTGCCGGCCGACGCTGGGCCATCGGTCGCGGGCGTTCTGGGATCCGCGAGCCCACGACATTCAGCGTGGGATCGGCGGCGCCGGAAAGCTCGAACGTTACTTTGCGCTCTTTCGCCGTGTTGTCCTGCCGCTCGTCCATCGTCGCGCCACCGTGCGTGAGCTGCTGCGTCCGAAATCCTTCGATGACCGCGTTCGCTTCTATGACGAACGGTGGAACACGTGGCGATGGCGGCTCATGTTTCGCGTGTTTTTCTCGCGCGCGATCATGGGCCGGTTCGGCCGGGACCCGGAGTCTCTTCCGCTATGTGAACGGTCCGTTCGCCGCAGAGCGTGCTGGAACGGACGAAGCACGCGATGACCGTCCTCGATCCGGCAGCCAATCCGTACGCGCACTGGATCCTGACCGGAACGCACGGCGAGACGCTGCCGTGCGCGCTTCGCCCGGAGCACTTCGAGACGATTCGCGGCAATCTCGACCGCCTCGAATGGTGCCGCACGTCGCTCGAGGAGTACATCTTCGGCGAGTTGTCGAAGGGCCCAGGCGCGCGGCATTTCGATCGGTTCAACCTGAGCAATGTCTTCGAGTACATCTCTCCCGCCAATCACGAACGGCTGCTCGCGGCGCTCGTTCGCTGCAGCCGTTCCGGCGCGCGGTTGGCCTATTGGAATCTCAGCGTCGAGCGCCACCGGCCGGAGCACCTCGCCGGACGCCTGCGTTCGCTCGACGGCCTTGCCGATGCGCTCCACGCGGCGGACCGCGCCTTCTTCTACACGGCATTCAGAGTCGAGGAGGTCGTGTGAGCCCAACGAATACCGGGGTGATCGCCGCGGCGCAGACTGCGGCTGCGCTTCTCTCGGAGAGGGTGCCGCTCGCAATCGCCCTGGCGCTGGCGGCCTTTCTGGTGCTCTTCGCGGCGCTCGAAGGCTGCGCCCGAAGGGGGCTGCTGAGTCCGGAGGCCACACGAAAGCTCCTGCACACAGGTTCGGGGCTGCTGACGCTCTCGTTTCCGTTTGTCTTCCACGATTTCTGGCCGGTGCTCCTGCTCACATCAGCGAGCGCGGGGTTGCTCGCGATCGTTCGCTTCGTTCCCCTCGTCCGCGGTCGGCTTGCGGGCGTCACGACGCGCGTCGGGCGTGTGTCGCTCGGCGAGCTCTACTTTCCGCTGTCGGTGGCACTGCTGTTCTGGCTGACGCTCGGCCGCGACCCGCTGCTCTTCATCATTCCGATTCTCGTGCTCACGCTGGCTGACGCGACGGGCGCGCTGGTCGGCGTGCGATATGGCCTCACGCCCTACAGCGGAACCAGCAAGAGCCTCGAAGGTTCTGTAGCGTTCGCGGCGGTCGCGTTCTTGTGCATCCACGTGCCGCTGCTCGCGTGGAGCGATGTCGGCCGTGTCGAATCGTTGCTCATCGCTGCGACGCTGGCCCTCCTCGTCATGCTGCTCGAAGGCAGCGCGTGGCGCGGCCTCGACAATCTCTTCATTCCAATCGGCGGCTACTTGTTGCTTCGCAGCTATCTCGGGCTGGACGCGACGGCGCTCGGGGCGCGATTTGCCGTGACCTCCGGGCTCGTCGCGCTCATCGTGTTCTATCGGATGCGCACGACACTCGAGGACGATTCGCTCGTCGCCGGAGCCTTCTTCTGCTATGTGGCGTGGGCGACGATGGGATGGGAGTGGCTGGTAGCGCCGCTGGCGGTTCTTGCCGGGCACTCGCGGCTCTCGCCACCGACCGCCGAGAACAGTCGGCGCATGCACGGCGTTCCCGTCGTATTTTCAATCTGGCTGGCGGCGGTTGGCTGGCTGGTTCTCGCCCGCATCACCGGCCGGTCCGAGCTTTTGTTCCCGTACACGGTTGTCTTTGCCGCGCACCTCGGGATGTTTGGCTTTTCCCGGCTCGCACACCAGTTTCCTCATCGCGGGCTCGGCGGCCTGTTTTGGCGCGCGGTGGGTGCATCCTGCGCGATTGTGATCGTGCCGTTTGCGATCGTCGCCAGTTCCAGCGTGGTGAATGTGCCGATGGCGTTGTCGGCTGTGGCAACGATCGCGCTCGGCACGCTGGCGTTTGCCGTGATGCAGCCCGTTCGTCACGCGCCGCTCACTGGCGCTCGTTGGCTTTGTCAGGGCAGCGCGGCAGCTGTCGCCTCCGTGCTCGCCTGGGTTGGCGTGAGCATCGCGGCAGGCTAGCGACTCCAAGCAAGAGTCTGTGATCGGAGGCAGGGGCTCATCATGCAGGTCGAGACCGGCGAGCGGAACGGGCGACGCCGCGAGATCGGACCACTGACGGGTCCGTCTGCTCCAGACGAGACGATTGCCGTTCGTCGGGACGGCGTGGTCGTGGGCCGGTGCTCGTGCTGGTGGCGGCATACGCCGCGACATGCGGGCGCGCGGACGGGCTTCATCGGCCACTACACAGCGAATGACGCCGTGGCCGGGACCAAGCTGTTGTCAGACGCGTGCGACATCCTGGCACGAGCGGGATGTGAAATTGCGATTGGGCCGATCGATGGATCGACGTGGCACCGTTACCGGTTCATCGTCGATCGCGGGGCCGAACCCACGTTCTTCCTCGAACCCGATTCGCCCGCGGAATGGCCCGGCCACTGGACCGCGCTTGGCTTCTCGCCACTCGCGACGTACACGTCGGCACTGACCGAACGGCTCGACCTCGAGCCCGTCGCGATCCCTCGCGCCATGAGACGGCTTGCCGCCGCCGGCATTTCCATCCGCTCCCTGGATGTCTCGCGAATAGACGATGAGCTGCGACGGCTGTTTGGACTCTCGGAAAAGAGCTTTCGTCGGAACTTTCTCTATAGCCCGATTGGTGTTGACGAGTTTCATCAGCAGTATGCGGCGCTGATGCCGGCTGTACGGCCCGAGCTGGTGCTCCTCGCAGAGCGCGCTGACAACCTCGTGGGGTTCGTGCTCGCCGTTCCGGATGTCTTGCAGTGCCGTCGCACCGGATCGACAGACACCGTTGTGGTGAAGACCATCGCCGTCCATCCCCATGTTGCCGGAACTGGTCTCGCCGGGGCGCTCGTCGCGCGCGTGCACCGTCGGGCTTACGAACTGGGATACAGCCGCGCCATCCACGCGCTGATGCACGACAGCAACGCTTCGCGGCGAATTAGCGACCGCTTTGCGCGGCCATTCCGGCGCTACGCCTTGTTCGCAAAGGCGCTCGAGCCCGCGGCGCTGCACCGTGACCGAGGCGGCACCGTATGAACATCGCATCGATTCTGCGCGACCGCGCGACCGCCCACGGCCGCCAGCCCGCCATCGTCGAGCGCGAGCGAACCATTTCGTTTGCCGAGCTGGATCGCGCCGCCGCGGATGCCGCCGAGCGGTTGTCACGCGCTGGCGTTGGTCCGGAGGCGCGCGTGCTGGTGCTCAGCCCGATGTCAATCGACCTCTATGTCGTGGTGATTGCCATCTTCCGGCTCGGTGCGACCGTGGTATTCGTCGATCCTTCGGCTGGACTGCGGCATGTCGGCGCCTGCATTGCCCGCGTGCGTCCCCACGCGTTTATCGGCGTGCCTCGTGCGCATCTCCTGCGTCTCGTGTCGCCTGCGCTCCGCTCGGTGCCGATCAAGCTGACAGTAGCGAGCGTCGTCCATTCGCAGTCTCGTGGGCCTGATACCGTTCATCATGTGATTCCGTGTAATCCCGGTACGCCCGCGATCGTCACGTTCACCAGCGGTGCGACCGGAGTGCCGAAAGCGGCGGTCCGCACGCATGGGTTCCTGCTGGCGCAACACCGGGCTCTCGAGGAGACGCTGACGCTCGAGCCTGGCAACGTGGATCTGGCAACGCTGCCGATCGTGCTACTGGCGAATCTGGCGTCGGGCGTGACGAGCATCATCCCGGATGCTGACTTGCGCGCGCCCGGCAGAATTCGTCCTGAACCCGTGATCGATCAAATCCGGCTGCTCCGGCCTGGCCGCGTTATCGCGACGCCGGCGCTGCTCGAACGTCTGGTCACGAGGCTGGAAGATGCCGGCGGCACCTTCAAGGGCGTACGCCAAATCTTCACCGGCGGTGCGCCCGTGTTCCCCTCGCTGCTCGACCGTGTGGCGAACGTCGCGCCTTCGGCGTCGATCCTTGCTGTCTACGGCTCCACGGAAGCGGAGCCGATTGCGTCGCTGGATCGGCGAGACATCAGCGTCGACGATCGCCGCGCGATGCGAGACGGCGCGGGCCTGCTGGCAGGCCTGCCAGCGCGTGGCATTGAGATCCGCATACTGCCGGATCGATGGGGAACGCCAATCCAAGGGCAGTCGGGCACCAATCTGCAGGCGGTCAAGGTCAGCGAGCCTGGCGAAATAGTTGTGTCTGGGGACCACGTGCTCCGCGGATATCTCGACGGGATGGGTGACGACGAGACGAAGATTCGAGACGGCGAGCGCGTGTGGCACCGAACCGGTGACGCTGGCTACTTCGATGCCGATGGTCGCCTGTGGCTGCTGGGCCGCTGCGCTGCCAGAGTCAACGATAGCTGCGGCGTGCTGTATCCGTTCGCCGTCGAATGCGCGGCGAGCGAGGTCCCCGGCGTGCAGCGGAGCGCCTTCGTCAGCCACCGGGGCCGCCGGATCCTGGTGGTCGAGACCATGGACGACGCCGCCGAAGTCCGGGGGGCCCTGCTGCAGCGGCTCGCGTGGGCTCGTCTGGCAGACGTTCGCACCGTCCGCCGAGTGCCCGTCGATCACCGCCACAATGCCAAGGTCGATTACCCGGCGTTGGCGCGCATGCTCGGCTAGCTGCTTTCTAACGCCCGACGACCGTTACTGTTTCCCCGGCCTTGGCGCTCCCATCATCGCCTGTCCCGCGATCAGCCATCGTCCGTTGAGGCGCACCAGCGTGTGCATGTATCGGCCGCGGGTCGGGTACTCCGCGCCGGGTATGCCGCCGGTGATCTGGAACGTCACCTTCGGCAACGTAGACGTCCTGCCCCGCGCGTGTCGTCTGACCCTCGACGATGCCGATCTTGGTGCCGCGGTACGGCCCGGTCAGCGTTTCGAGCATGGCCTGTTCGATCGCCTTGCGGCCGACGGCAACACGTCCTTCAGGGCCCACTCGAAGACCTTCGGTTGTGTACAGGCCGGCGAGGGCCTTGGGGTCAGCCTTGGCCCACGCCTGTGTGTAGGCGTCGGACAATCGTCTGAGCTCGCCATCCGTCGGCGCCTGCGCGCGAGCGGGTGTTCCCGTTTCCAGCATTGCTGCAAGCGCGACGATCGCAACGAGCGCGGTTCTCGCTGTCATCCGTTCTCTCCTGTAGAGTTCCCGACTTACGGCAACGGACGGCCGGAGGTCGCGAGTCTTAGGGGCCAGGGGCCAGTGTCCACGGTGCCAAAGTGCCAGCGGTGCCAGTGTTGTCCGTGTGATCCGTGGCGGGAGTAGCCGTGTCATCCGTGGCTTGATTGTATGCGCCCACTGGATGTGCTGGAGCAAGATGCGCGCCACAATGCTGGTCAATCCGAGGTGTCGAAGACACAGCGGATGATGTCGCCGTCGACGCTGACACGGGTGCGCGGTCGCTGTTCCGTCACCCACCGCATGAACGTGTCGAGTCGAGGATAGCCGGACGTTCCGTCGAACAGCCGGGCGTCGTCAATAAGCGCAACGTGGCCGCGAATGCGGTGCGCAGCGAGCGCGGTCATCTCGGCGATGATCGGCGTTTCTTCGTCGCCACGGCCGCTGCCCTCGCCCATGTAGTGACCATCCAGCCAGAAGAGGGCGGGCTCGTTCAGCGATTCGAGAATCAGTGGCAGGAGGCGGCCGCTGTCGCCGAGGAGAATCCGGATGTGCGATCGCTGTGCAAAACGTCGGACTGCCTGAGCGTGGAGGGTGGGATCGATTTCAATCGAGACGATGCGCTCGGCCCGATCGCTCATCGCCTCGATCATCTCGCCGGTGTAGGTGCCGGTTTCGACGAAGGTGCGCAGGCCGTAGCGGCGCTGATATCCAATGACGATGCGTTGTTTGACGACGTGTGGTGCCGGTACTGGTTTGCCAGCGAGCTGCCACTGCAGGTTGATCCTGGCGCGCGTCAAGCCGATGAGCGCAGGCGAAACCGACCAGCGGCGCCAAGCGGCGCGCAAGTCAGACTTTCACCGTCCTGGCTCGCCGCGGCACATGGCGGCCGAGAGCCCCACCGATGTATCCGAAAAGCCAGTGTTGCGGCAGCATGAAGAGCGGCGCCGTCATCACTTCAAGGGCAGAGGGCGGTCCGGTTCGAACGCTCAGCGCGATCAGCATTCCTGCGACGATGATCGGTGTGCCGGCGAGGAGCGTCAGCTTGACGGCCGCGAATCCGGCGCGCGAGAGCCGGACGCAACCGTAGCGAGCCACGGTCCACCAGCCGCAGGCGATCAGCAGGAACGCGTAGACATCGAGCTCGTAGGAGCCGATGCGAACAGAATTCATTGGGCCAACCGTATAGGTCGGAAACGTTATCCCTGACGGCCGCACGAGCGCAGCTCAGGCCGTCACGACTGTCGGCCGCCATGCTCCATGCGAATAGGCCGGCGATGGCCAGCAGGGCCGGCGTGCCGAGGATCACCCAAGGCTCTGCCGAGCGCACGCGCTGTCGGAGGCCGCCGAACAGCACGTCGACGACGACGCGCGCGCCGAGCGGCTGCGAGTGGAGCAGGTCGGAGAGCTCTGGACCGTACTCGCGGCGCCATTCGGCAGGGTAGAGAGACAACAGGGCACGGACGATGCGATCTTTTGTGCTCATGGGGTGCATCCGTTCAGGCCGGGCGTAGCCTCGTGAGTCCAATCGTTGCGACGCGGCGCATGTCGTCGAGCAGCTGCGCCAGATCGGTGGCGCCTTTCGCGGTCAGGCGGTACGGACGCTGACGTCCGGCGCTCGACAGCGGGCGCGATCAGCTTCTTCTCGACCAGGCGAGTGATGGCGGTATAGAGCGTTCCCGGCCCGAGCTTGATGCCGGCGAACGTCTCGACATCGCTCATGATCGCGTAGCCGTGCTTCGGGCCCGAGGCGAGGCTGGAGAGAATCAGCAGTTCCGGGTCCGACGCCGGCCCCGTCCGGGGCTTCCGTGCCATGCTTCGAATTACGATATATCTGATTACGAAGTTCCGCAAACTGAGCCGGGCCTACTTCTTCGCCAGGGCGACCCTGGCGTGCGTCCGCGCGGATTCGCGCGCCGCCTCGAGGATTTCCGTGACGATCAGGTTATTGGCGAGCGAGGAGAGCGCGTTCGGCTGCCGCTTGCCGCGGGCGACCGCGATCAGATGCGCAATCGAGTCACGCTCGTCAGCAGGACGCGGGTCCGGCGTCACCGCGTGTTCAGGTTCCTTCGGCAGCGCGACGCGAAGACCGTTGCCGCCAGTCGCGATCGCCAGACCGTGGTCGCCGTAGACCTCGAGATCCTTGCGGTTGAATGGCCAGTTCCACGACGCCTGGATGATGCCTTGCGCCTTCGGATACTCGACGAGAATCGTCGCTTCGTCGTCTACGCGCGGATACACAGTTGGCTGGAATTGCTGCGTGACTGCCGTGACCGCGATCGGCCGCGCGTTGTCCATCAGCCACGTCATCAGGTTCGCGCCGTAGCAACCAAAGTCGAAGAGAGCGCCGCCGCCGTTCTTGTCCGGATCGGACAACCAGGCGAGGAACTCCGGCTGCACGTTGATCGCTTTCGGTCCGTTGTGGCCGTCCATCGCGACCATCTTGCGAATCTCGCCCGCAGCCTGCTTCTCCTTGATGAGCGTCCAGATCGATCCGTGGCTCGGATACCACGTTGTCTCGTAATTGACGAACACCTGGATGCCGCCGCGATCGGCCGCCGCGCGGATCTTCTCCGCGTGCGCGTTGCTGACGGCGAGCGGCTTTTCCATCATGACGTGAATGCGCCGGGAAGCCGCCGCCTCGACGATTGTCGGATGGTCGAAGGTATTCGAAAACGACGCGACCGCTTCAGGCTTCGTGCGGTCGAGCATCGCGCCGAGGTCCGTGAAGATGACGCCTTCGTCGAGCTTCAGCCGCTCGGCGTACGATCGCAGGAGTGTCGCGTCCGGATCGTAGATGCCGACGATCTGGACGTCCGATCTCGCGAGCGCCGAACGCAGAAAGCCGGAGACATGTCCGTGCACGAGCCCTGCGATCGCCAGGCGAAGCGGCGGCGTCTCCTGCGCGCGAAGAGGCGCGAGGGCAACGATCGCGCAGAGAATCGTCAGCAGCTGAAGCGGGCGTCGCGTCATGTATCCCTCCGGAAAGAGGTCACATTCTTGCACAGTGCCCTTGGATTGTACGGAGGACACCATGACAGAGAGCATCCGACCGGACCCTTTGCGGCAGGTTGATCCACAAGATGAGAAGGCGGCAGCCGAGGCACGCCGCGCCGCCGAGCTCAACCGTCGTGACCGCGAGAAGGATGGCGACGCGCCGGTCGACACCGGTGACGTCAGCCCGCACTACGGTAAACGCGCGCAGCCCGGGGACATACTCGGCATCGAAACCGGCGGCGAGACGACCGGAATCGGCGATACCGCCGAGGACGAGGACGAGCGCCGTCGCGACGCCGACAAGAAGGCGCCCCGCGACTGACGTCCTTTCCAACCCTTGCGTTCCGCATAGCATCAAAACGATACTAGTGACCCGATCCGGTCGGTTCCCGGGTCGGACACTGGTATCGCGATGAGTCTGAAACCCCTCGTCTTCGAAATTCTTCTCGCCTTGTCGGCGGAGTCGCGCCACGGCTGGAGCCTCGTCCGTGAGGTCGAGGAAAGGCTCGGCGGCGAGCCGTTGCTCCCAGGCAATTTCTATCGCACGCTGCGCCGTCTCCTGGCCGACGGCCTCATCGAGGAAGCGCCGTCCACGCATCGCGAAGACGACGAACGCCGCCGTTATTTCCGGCTGACTGCCGATGGCGAACGCGCGGCGCGAGATGAAGCACGCCGGCTGGACGCCCTCGTCCGCGACGCGCGTCTGCAGCGCGTGCTTCGCGCTCGCAAGAGCTGAGGGTGGGACCATGTACCGCCTCCTCCTCAGGTTGTTCCCGCGTGACATTCGCCGCGAGTTCGGCGCGGACATGGAGGCGCTCTTCGAGTATCACCGCCGCCGGGCGCATGGATTCGAAACCCTGAGGCTATGGGCGCGAGCGGTCACCGATGCTTTGCGACACGGGCTCGCACTGCGGATCGAGAGGTTGCTGATGGACACGCTCGCCCACGACGTTCGATTTGCCGTCCGTTCCCTGATCAAGCAGCCCGCGGTCGCGGCGGCGATTCTGCTGACGCTCGGCCTTGGCATCGGCGCCAACACTGCGGTCTTCTCGGTCGTGCATGCCGTGCTCCTGCGGGCGCTGCCGTATCCGGAGCCCGATCAGCTGGTCATGATCTTCGAGAAGCGTCCGGCCGAAGGCGTGATGGACAACGTCGTGTCGCCTGCCGACTACCTCGATTGGGCGCGTATGAGCCGCTCGTTCTCGTCGATGAGCGCGTATCAGGAAGCGACAGTCGATCTCACCGGTGTGGGCGACCCGATTCAACTCGCTGCCGGCGCGGCGACGCCTGGTTTCTTCGAGGTGCTTGGCACTCGCATGCTCCATGGCCGCTCGTTCGCCCCGGACGAGGCCGTCCTCGGGCGACAAACGGTCGTCGTTCTCGGCTACGGCCTGTGGCAGCAGCGATTCGGCGGCGAGGCGACGGCCGTTGGCCGCAACGTCACCGTCAACGGCGTTGCGCACCGCATCGTTGGCGTGCTTGGTCCAGAATTCGAGTCGCCAGCGGGTCCCGTCGAGATCTGGGCGCCGATGGTCCTGCAGGCGGGATCGGAGCCGCCACCGCGAGCCTCGCACCAATTGTCCGTCTACGCGCGGATGAAGCCGGACGTGACGCTCGAGCAGGCGCGAGCGGAGATGGACGCGCTCGGCCGTCAGCTCGAGGCCGAATACCCGAACGAAAGCCGCGGTCATGGCGCGCACGTCATCTCCCTTCGCGAACGCATGGTTGGCCCAGTCAAGCAGGGGCTCGTCGTCCTGACGCTCGCCGTCGCCTTCGTCCTGCTGATCGCCTGTACCAATGTTGCCAACCTGTTGCTCGCCCGTGGCGCGAGCCGCCGCCGTGAGCTCGCGGTTCGGGCCGCCGTCGGCGCGACGCGCGCCAGGTTGCTCCGCCAGTCGCTGACCGAAAGCGTGTGCCTCGCTGTTGCGAGTGGCGTCGTCGGCATTGGGATTGCCGTTTTGCTCGTGCGCACATTGGTCGCTCAGACGCCCCCGGCCTTGCGTGGTGTAGGTCTCGCTCGCGCATCGCTCAGTCCAACCGTGCTTGCGTTCGCATGCGCGTTGTGTGTCGTAACCGGGGTGATGGCTGGCCTTCTGCCGGCCTGGCTGGTCAGCCGTGACGATCTCAACGGGCCGCTGCGCGACCAGGGGCGCGGGCCGTCCACCATTCGCAAGGGCGTGCGCTTTTCGCTGATCGTGGCCGAGGTGTCGCTGACCTCGCTCTTGCTCGTCGGCGCAGGACTTCTGCTCCGGAGCTTCGAGCGCGTCGTCTCGCAGCCCGCTGGCCTCGAGCTCGAGAGCCGTCTGACTACGACCGTCACGCTGCCGCGCTCCCGCTATCCAGATGCCGACACCAGGCGCCGGGCTCAACTCGAGATCGAGAAGCGGGTTGGCGGCGTCCATGGCGTCACGGCGGTTGGCGTCACCAACAACTTGCCGCTCAGCGGCTCGGATTCGCGACGCGGCATCATCGTCGAGGGACTCGAGCGCCGCGAGGGAGACGCGCCGGTGCGGGCGCACCCGCGCATCGTGTCGCCCGATTACTTCCGTGCCGCGGGCTTGCATCTGGCCGAGGGCCGCCTATTCAACGATGCCGACACAGCTAAGGCGCCGACAATTGTGGTGATCAATCAAACGATGGCTCGACGTTACTGGCCGGGCGGCAGCGCCGTTGGCAAGCGCATGATGTTTACGGGTGGCGATTCGTGGCGCGAAGTCGTGGGCGTTATCAACGACGTGCGCCATTGGGGCCTCGATCGCGTCGTCAATCCCGAGGTCTACATGCCGTTCGCGCAGCAGCCGTCAGCGACGTTGAGCATTGTCATCCACGCCGCCGGCGCTCCCGAAGCCCTCGCGCCAGACGTGACGCGAGCGATCCAGGGCTTCGATCGCGACATGCCGCTCGGTCTTACCCGGACGATGGAGCAGGTGGCGGCGGAGTCGCTGGCGTCGAGGCGTTGGTCGGCCGTGCTCCTCGGATCGTTTGCCGTCCTCGCGCTCGTACTTGCGGCCGTCGGCATCTACGGCGTGATGTCGCACATCGTCGCGGCACGCACCGGGGAGATCGGCATCCGCTTGACGCTCGGTTCGCGTCCGGCGAGGATTCTCCGTGACGTCCTGCGCGAAGGGTTGCTTTACGCCGCCGTCGGACTGGCGATCGGATTGGGCGTGTCGCTCGCCGTGATGCGCGGCCTCAGCTCGATGCTGTTCGAGGTGACGCCGGCCGATCCCTTCACGCTCGCAGCCGTTGGCGCCATGTTGCTCGCCGTCTCGGCCGCTGCCTGCCTTGGACCGGCGCTGCGCGCCATGCGTGTCGATCCGATTGAGGCGCTGCGTTTTCAGTGAAGTAAAGCCGCGCAGGCAAGAGACCAAGAGAAGAGGAGACACGAACTCATAGTGCTCCTGATCTCTTGGCCTCTTGTGTCACAGCCATACGCGACACGTGTGTAAGGGAGGCTACTCAGTCGCGGCCGAGTTCGGCCGCGTTCCTACCATCACGATCTCTCGGGAGGATGAGCGAGGCTGTGCGAACCGGTAATCGGCCCAGACGGCGTCGATTGCAAAGCCGGTGTGCAGGAAGAGCAGGCGAAGCTCGCGTGGGAAATATGCGTGGCTGTCGAAGTCGCTCAGGTAACGGTCGTGGTCGTCGCCTTGGAAACGGTCATAGAAGAAGCGAATCGTCGCGCGTTGCTCGACGAGGTCGAACGTCGTGGCCTTATAGCGCACGAGCCGCCGTCCGGTCGAGGCATCGCTCGAATCCAAATCGACCTCGAGCAGCGCGCGCGGTGGCGTCTGAAGAGAATCGGCAAACGCGCGAAGGTTGGGCATCGTCACGTCGATGACGAACCGCCCGCCAGGCACGAGCAGTGCGAATGCACGCCGCCAGACGGTCAGTTGATCCTCGAGCGTCAACAGATGCGTGATCGAGGAGCAGGTGATCAGGACGACATCGAAGGGCTCGTCGGAATCCCACGTTCGCATGTCGCCATTGACCAGGCAGAGGCGTTCAGCTGTCTCTGGGGCGAACTCCTGCTGTTTTTCGCGAGCCCGCTCGAGCATGGTCTCCGAGAGATCGACGCCGACGATGTGGTAACCGACCTCGCGCGCGAGCTGCGCGAGCGGCAGCGTGATGCGGCCGCTCCCGCACGCCAGATCGAGCACGCGCTGGGGCGACCACCGGCGCATGAGTTCAGAGTAGAAGCGAACGTCGCGCTCGTCGTGCTCGTGCTCGAGATCGTAGTCGTCAGGACGCTGGTAAATGGCATCGGTCACGGCGGCCTCCAGAAATCGACCTCTTCCGGAGTGCAAGAATCGCCGCCGAGTCTGAATGCCGCTACGGCCGAGTAACGTATCAGGGCATAGGTGCCGGACGGGGGTGACGCGGCTGGTAAACGCCGAGCTTGGTGCCGCCAGGCAGGACGACATGCGTAAGTAGTCCCCAGCCCTGATCCTCGATCGATGCACACACGACGCCGCGCGCCTTCATGTCATCGGCGAACGCCGCCACGTCGTCATACATGAGATAGAAACCGCACTGATCGTTGGCGCCTGGGTGCACGGCAACTTCCGCCGGCGGCAACCCGAAGATCAGCCAGCCGTGACCGACGTCGACGTTCGTGAGTCCGATGACATCGCGGAGGAACGTGCGGTCCGCCTCGGCGTTGGTGCTGTAGAGAATCGAGTGCGCGCCTATCAGCATCGGGAGCTCCTGCTCTTGATCAATAGCGCCACGACCGCACGTCAGCGCCTGCCGGCGCGGTCTTGAGGGCGCGTTCGATGAACTTTGGGATGAACATCTGGTGGTATCTGAGCCGCGAGTAAGCATTGGCGCGCGTCGGATCGCCGTTCCAGCAATGCTCGGCGCGATCGCCGTAGGTAACTTCACCGGCGTAGTACGGATCCTTGGTGCTCTTGAGAAAGTCTTCGGCGAGATAGACGGCGTTGTTCAGATAGTAGTTGTCCATGTCCCCGACGTAGAGGTGGATCTTGCCTTCGAGCTTCTTTCCGAGGCCGCGGTTCCAGTCGCGCCGCAGGATCCACAGGAGGTCGTAGTGCTCCTTCCAGTACTCGGCAACTTTCCTGTCGATGAGGCCCGTGCGCTTGTCCCAGATGCGCGCAGGATAGCCATCAGGGCCCTGCGGAGAGTAGACAGCTTCCCAGATATCCCACTGCTGGCCGCTGCGTGACTTGGTGCCGAGCACCAGCTCCATGCGGTTCATCTGCTCGAGCGTCGATTGGATGTGGCCCAGATAGTTGCGATGCCCCGGGCGCGGCACCTTCATGAACGGTCCTTCGGCCCAGTACGCATTCGCATCCTTGTACAGGTCGACCACCGTGTAGGCACGGAAGTCGATCGGATCCGGACAGGCGGCGTAGGCGGCGTTGAAGGCGTCGGGATAGAACATCTGCACGGCCAACGCTTCCCAGCCGCCCGTGGAGCCGCCGTAAGTGGCGCGTGCCCAGCCGGCGCCGATCCCGCGGAAGCGCGACTCGATGTGCGGCACCAGCTCGTTCATGATGGCGTCGCCATAGGGGCCGAGGTTGGCAGAGTTCACCGCGTAGGAATCGTCGTAGTACGGGTTGGCGTGCTGAATCTCGATGACCAGCGCTCGCGGAAACGTGGGCCCCGTCCACTCCTTGTAGAAGTCGTACGCGGCCTGCTCCTGGATGCGGTTGTAGCAATCGAGTTGGAAGCGTTCGCTGTACTCGCACTTGACGTTCGGATCGGGCGGCGTCTCGCGCCATCCGCCGAGATCGCTCGGGAAGTGCCCGTGGTTGATGATGAGCGGGTAGCGCGCGTCTGGGTGCGAATCGAAGCCCTCGGGCAGCAGGACGTGCGCGCCGAGCTGCATGTCACGGCCCCAGAACTTCGAGAGCAACTCGCTCTTGATGCGTACATGTTTGACGTACTTTGTGTCCGCCGGCTGCGGGATGGGTGGGATGACTTTGTCCAGCTCGATCCGCGTGGCGCTCGTGGCAGCACCGTTCCAGCGCAGCGTCTGAGGCGCGCTGTAGACGTTCCCCGGTGCGGCGTTCCACTGCTGGCCCTCGCCGCGATCCATCGGTAGCTTGACGGTGTGTCCCGTTGAGAGGCGGAACGTCTCGTACTTGTGTAGCAGCGCCTGTACGGTGTAGTCGCCCGGCGGCAGGTTCGACAACGACTCGACAGGGTAGCCGAGCACCGCGCCGTCGAACGTGCGCTCCTCGCCAGCCTTCATGCCATCCACGTCGATGCCAAAGACCTGCGCCGAGCTGAAGCTCGTCGCGCTGACTTGAGAGCGTGGCTCGCTGGTCGTGTCCTTGGCGAAGAGTAGGAGCAGCCGGCCGTCCACTGCCTCCTTCGCCACACCGGCGCCGAGCCGCACGGTGATGCCGGCGCTACTCTGCGCGGAAGATGGTAATCCCAACGCGATGGGTGTCGTCACGGCGATGACTAGCGCGAGCCACAAAGCCCTCATGATCTCCCCTTCACCCTTTTCTCGTGCGCCGTACACCTCGTAGTCAGCGTTCGGCGCCGGCGACGTGGCACGTTGCCCGGTGCAGTATAGACGCCTGCCGGTAGGCTCGCCAGTTTGGAGGGTGATTGCCCCGCGCCGGAGCTAAACCGACGTGCGCAGGTCGAGCGTGGATGTAGCCCGAAACAGCAACGCGGTCGGCAGGCCGACGAGAAAGATGTGCGTGAGGATGCCGTCAACGAGCGTCGGGAGCGGATGCCGCACCGGGCCGATCGCGGAAAGCGGAAACACGACGAACTGCATGAAGCAATAGACGCCGATGCCGTAGATTGGACCAGAAATGAAGGGATGACGCGCGATGGCATCGACACGCCGGCTGACCAGGGCGTAGAAGACCACGACCGAAAACGCGATGAAGTAGTGGAAGCCGGCGCCGAGCAGGATAGTCGACCAGCCGCCGTCGTAGGCGCTGCGCCCGAGCGCGCCGCTGGCGACAGCCTGAAACACTCTGAGCGGCGGCCGGCCGTTGATGATATTCGTGACGATCGGCTTGAGGATGTCGAGCGTCCCGACGATCGCTCCGCCGCTCAGCAGAGCGCCAAGCGTCAACCCAGGTGACCGTAACAAGGCGTTGCCCATCAGCTACTCTCTGAAACTGCTCTGCACGTAGTCCCGATCGCGACGCTTGGCGTGGCAGTCGAGACACTTGCGTTGACGCTCCGGCGAGAGATCACCGCCGGTCCGCTCTCCACCTTTGAAGCTGGCGAAGCCCCAGCCCTCGTTCTCCGCGAATCGCCGGCTGTCCTTCACCATGACGTCCAGCCGTCGCGGCGCGCCTTCGAGCAGATTGCCCGCGGCTTCTTTCGTTTCGAGGAGGTCGTAGACGACGATCGAGCCGTCGGGAAACGTGCCGGTGCGGTAACCCTCGAGCGCTCGCTCGTTGGCGTAAATGTGATGGATGCCGCCCTCGGTTGTAAAGGCGGCGCTGGAAGGACCGACGACCACGCTTTTCACGTGTGCCCATGTGCGATATGCCGCGGGAAATGGAATCGACATGTCCTGCTGCGAGCGGGCGGCGACCGCTACGACGAGCAGCGCGGCTGCGGTAGCCGTCAGCGCGACGGTACGTGTTGGCTCGTGCATGGGCACATGATTGCCGCTCTCCAGGCTCGCTGAACCGGCTTTTTGACGAACTGGCCTGATTGATGGACGAACGGGGACACTCAATCGGGACACTCAACAGTGACAGTCACGGGGGACAGTCACAATGGTCAGCGATGAGACAGTATCCTTTGTCAGGACTTGAATTTCTGCGTACGTAGTTTCGTTCTTACATTCTTTTGGCGCCTGGATCGGACCTCAGAGGCAGCAGTTTTCTTTGTTGCGTCAGTTACAGGCGCCGGGGACACTCAATGGTGACTGTCCCGATTGAGTGTCCCCGCCCTGGTGACGCCATGCTTGCGAGTCGCATCTTTCGAGGGGCCGGTATCTACGGCCTGATCGTGCTCTTTCCGACGCTGTTTCTCGAGGCCCGCGTCGGCATCGATGCTCCGCCGCCGATCACGCACCCCGAGTACTACTACGGCTTCATCGGTCTCGCGCTCGCCTGGCAGCTGGCGTTCCTCGTGATTGGATCCGATCCCGTTCGTTTCCGGCCGCTGATGCTGCCGGCGGTGGTGGAGAAGTTCAGCTGGGGTGCAGTCGCCTTCGGGCTACCGCTCGCCGGCCGCGCGGTGGCGGCGCCGACCATGTTCGTCGCGGCGATCGACGTCGCGCTCGGCTGCGCGTTTCTGGTGGCGCGGCGACACACCCCAGCGAACTAGTCGCCCGCTACCGCGACGTCGCGTGTTCCTGCTGTTTGAAGAACTCAGCCGCGCGCTGACGGAGCTCTTCCGGCGTCAGGTCTTCCTTACGCGTGGCAATCCACCAGGTATAGCCAGCCGGATCGGCGATGGCGCCACCTCGATCGCCCCAGAACTGATCGGCGAGTGGCATCTGTACCGTGGCGCCGGCTTTGACTGCGCGGTCGAAGAGCGCGTCGCTGTTGTCGACGAAGAGCCACAATGACGCCGGGGACCCGCCGAAGCCTCTTGGCCCCTTCCCCATCATGACGTCGCCCACCATGATTCGCGAATCGCCGATTTTGATCTCGGCGTGCATGATCTTGCCGTCGGGCCCGAGGCTGCGGCTGATCTCTTGCGCGCCGAACGCTTTCTTGTACCACTCGATCGACTGCGCCGCGTCGTCGAGCGTCAGGTGCGGTGTGACGGTGTGGTACCCCTCAGGAACGGGCTTCGCTGCTCTTGCCATGTCACCTCCGTGTCGCGACTCACGCCAGCGTGATCGCGAATCCGTCATTCACAACCACTATGGGGTGATCGCCGGGTGAGGGCAAGCTGGACGGGTGCAGGAAACTCGGCCGCGCGTCACGAGTGGATCCGCTGCTCGCCCTCAAACAGGAGGACCGGCTTACTCCTGACGCAGTACCAACAAGGGATCGATCTGTGTCGCGCGCCGCGCCGGCAAGTAAGTCGCTGCCAGCGACAGAAGGCCGAGGCCAGCGACCACGCCCACATACGTGGGCGCATCATACGGCTGCACTTCGAACAGCATGCCGCTGACGAGCCGGGTCGAAGCGATCGCGCCGAGCACGCCGACGGCCAGCCCTATCCCCGTCAGCAGCAGCCCGCGCCCGAGCATGAGCCACAGGACGCTTCGCGCGGTCGCCCCGAGCGCCATCCGCACGCCAATCTCCTTCGCGCGCTGACCGACGACGTACGCCATCACCCCGTAGACACCCGCCATTGCCAGGCACAGTGCCACGGCGGCAAACAAACTCAATAACCAGGCGCGGAATTTTGGCGTGGCCACATGTTCGGACAGCAACGCCTCCATGGTCGTCACGCGCACCGAGGCGTCGGGAGCGCGCTCGCGCGCCTTACGGGCAACGGCGGCGCCGAGGATCGCCGGATCGCCAGCGCCTCGCACGACGACATGCAGCGTTGCACCGTTATAGAAATGCTGCTGATACGGCATGTAGAGCTCCGGCTGCGGTTCGCGCGCGGGGCCGTACTGTCGCACGTTGCCCACGACGCCGACGATGGTCATCGGATCTTTCGAGTCGTAGCCGGCGTAGAGCTGGCGACCAATCGGATCGCGTCCGGCGAACGACGCGTGGGCCAGCGCCTCGTTGATGATCGCGACCTGCGGACGATCGCGCATGTCGCTGTCGGCGAAGTCGCGACCTTGACGAACCGGAACGCCGAGGGCTGCAAACGTTCCCGGTGCGATGACGTTCATGACCGCCGGCTGTGCCGAACTGAGTGGCGATTCTGTGGGCATCCGATCGACCCAGTAACCGCTTTCCGAGCTGACGAGTCCCGGCGGCGCCATCATCGCGCCGGCCGCGACGACGCCCGGGATGCCTCGAGACGTCGTTCAACAGGTCGCGGAAGAACGCACGGCTGTCGATCCAGTCGGGCCCCGTCGCCCGGGCGGTCGTTTGCATCACGACGGTGTTCGCCGGCTGAAAGCCGAGCGCGGTGTGTTGGAGCGCCACGAGACTGCGGACGAGCAGGGCACCGGTCGCGACGAGTATGACGGCGAGCGCAATTTCGCCGACCACCAGCCATTCGCGCGTGCGGTTGCCACGTCCCCCGGCAACGCGGCTGGCCGTTTGCCGCAACGGTTGGTGCACGTCGCCTCGGGATGCCTGAAGCGCCGGTGGCAGCCCGAAGAGGATGCTGACGAGCACGCACAGGACAACGGCAAAGAGGAGCACAGGTCCGTTGATTGTGACTTCGTCGAGCCTCGGTACGTTTGGCGGCGAGATGGCGACCAGCGCTCGCGTTCCCCACACCGCAATCAAC
The DNA here is from genome assembly GCA_963797715.1 of uncultured Acidobacteriota bacterium. GTDB lineage: Bacteria > Acidobacteriota > Vicinamibacteria > Vicinamibacterales > 2-12-FULL-66-21 > DATBJJ01. The sequence goes on along the minus strand of CAWCQS010000022.1, from coordinate 331 downwards.
ACGCCGATGACGCCGGCGGCGAACGATTGCACCAGCGCTTCGACCAGGAGCTGCTTGACGATTCGCGCTCGGGTGGCCCCGAGCGCCGTACGCACCGCCATCTCGGGTGCGCGTGCGGTTGCCTTCGCCAGGAGCAGCGTTGCCATCGTCGCGCAGGCGACGAGCAGGACAACGGCGACTGCGGCGAGCAATAAGAAGAGCAAAGATTGGACGTCGCCGACCATTTCGCGCTGAAGCGGCGTGACAAGTACGCGGACGTTCCTGTTGGTGTCGGGATACTGCTGCTGGAGGCGTTCCGAGATAGTCGTCATCTCGGTCTGCGCGCGAAGCA
>CAWCQS010000021.1:0-159845 GCA_963797715.1 uncultured Acidobacteriota bacterium | reverse complement strand
GACACACCGGCGGAGGTGCGTTTCGATCCCCCACATGGACGCCACCTTGCTGACGGCTGCGTCAGCGATCGCGGCCGGTCGTTTCCCCTTGCCATTTCCCGCCCACCTGACGAAAAATCGGCCGCAGACAGTAGCCTTATCGGCACTGTCGAAGGGGGCTGACCAGGGACCGAGAACGCGCTACGCTCACCGCGAGAGGGGCCCTCTAGTGCTGCCTATCGTCTCGGTTGTTTCCCCACCCGCGCGGCGTCACGTAAACGTTGCATCCAAAACCCATGCCCCTCACTCACCTGCAGCGCCTCGAATCCGAGAGCATCCAAATTCTGCGCGAAGTCGTCGCGGAGACCGAAAATCCGGTGATGCTCTATTCGATCGGAAAAGACAGCTCGGTGATGCTGCACTTGGCCCGGAAGGCCTTTTATCCCGGACCGCTGCCGTTCCCGCTCCTGCACGTCGACACCACCTGGAAGTTCCGGGAACTGTACGCGCTCCGCGATCAGGTCGCGGCCGAGCCGGGACTCGAGCTGCTCGTCTACAAGAACCCGGACGCCCAAAAGCGCGAGATCAATCCGTTCACGCATGGCTCGCAGCTGCACACCGACGTTTGGAAGACCCAGGGGCTCAAGCGCGCGCTCGACGAAAACCGCTTCGACGCCGCGATCGGCGGCGCGCGGCGCGACGAGGAAAAGTCGCGCGCCAAGGAACGCGTGTTTTCGTTCCGCAGCGCGCACCACCGCTGGGATCCCAAGAACCAACGCCCCGAGCTGTGGCGCGTCTACAACGCGCGGAAACATCCCGGCGAGTCGATTCGCGTCTTTCCGCTTTCGAACTGGACCGAGCTCGACGTCTGGCAGTACCTCTATCTTGAGAGATCCCGGTGGTCTCGCTGTACTTTGCCAAGGAGCGACCGGTCGTGGAGCGCGACGGCACGCTCATCATGGTCGACGACGAGCGCATGCCGCTCACGCCCGGCGAAAAACCGATGCTGAAGCGCGTTCGCTTTCGCACGTTGGGCTGTTACCCGCTCACCGGCGCCGTGGAATCCTCGGCAGACAGCCTGGCCGCGATCATTCAGGAGCTATTCGCGGCCCGGACGTTGGAGCGTCAAGGTCGGATGATCGACCACGACGCCAGCGCCTCGATGGAGATGAAGAAGCAGGAGGGCTACTTCTGATGTGCCGCGGGCTTTCCACTGGAGCTTGCCGATGACCGCCCGCGAGGAACCGCGCGGGCTCGAGGCCTTGCTCGAAGGCCACGGCAGCAAGCCGCTCCTGCGCTTCAACACGTGCGGCAGCGTGGACGACGGCAAGAGCACCCTGATTGGGCGCCTGCTCTACGAGACGAAGGCGCTGTTCGACGACCAGCTCGCGACGCTCGAGACGGACTCGAAGCGTGTCGGGACACGCCCCGGTGACCTGGACTACGCGCTTCTGCTCGATGGGCTCGCCGCGGAGCGCGAGCAGGGCATCACCATCGACGTTGCGTACCGTTTCTTCTCGACGCCGCGCCGACACTTCATCGTCGCCGACACACCTGGCCACGAACAATACACGCGCAACATGGTCACCGGCGCCTCGACCGCCGATTTGAGCGTCATCCTCGTCGACGCGCAGAAGGGACTGCTCACGCAGACTCGCCGCCACAGCTACCTGGTGGCGCTGCTCGGTGTCCGTCACGTGGCCTTGGCCGTGAACAAGATGGACCTCGTCGGCTACTCCGAAGCCCCGTTCCGGCAAATCGAGCGCGACTATCGCGCGTTCGCGGAGGAGCTGGGGCTTCCGGCGGTGACGTGCATCCCGATCTCCGCCGTCAACGGGGACAACGTCGTCGAGCCGTCTGGCGCGATGCCCTGGTACGACGGGCCGACCTTGATGGGGCTCCTGGACAGCGTCGAGCTCTCCGAGCAACGGTTGCGCGAGCAACCGTTGCGGCTGCCCATACAGTGGGTCAACCGACGCACGTCCGACTTTCGCGGTCTGGCCGGGACGATCGTGGCCGGCGGCGTGCGCCCCGGCGACAAGGTGCGCGTTCAGCCGTCGGGCCACGTCAGCAGCGTCGCGCGCATCGTCACTCATGACGGCGACCTGGAAGAGGCCAGCGTCGGCCAGTCGATCACGATCACGCTCGCGGAGGAGCTCGACGTGTCGCGGGGCGATCTCATCGTGCCCGCCGATGCGCCGGCCGAGGTCGCCGACCAGTTCGAAGCCAGCATCGTCTGGATGAGCGAAGCCCCGCTGTTCCGGGGGCGCAGCTATCTCCTGAAGATTGGCACGCGCACGCTGACCGCGACGGTGAACCCGCTCAAGTACCGGGTCAACGTGAACTCGCTCGAGCACGTCGCCGCGACGCGCCTCGACCTGAACGAGATCGGCGTTTGCAACCTGGAACTCGACCGGCCGATCGCCTTCGACGCCTACCGTGTCAACCGCGACATGGGCGGCTTCATCCTGATCGATCGACTGACGAACCAAACCGTCGGCGCCGGCATGCTGCATTTCGCGCTCCGGCGCGCGCAAAACGTGGTCTGGCAGGCGCTCGACGTCAGCAAGGCGTCACGCGCGACGCAGAAGGGGCAGAAGGCGCTGCTGCTCTGGTTCACGGGACTCTCCGGCGCAGGCAAGTCGACCATCGCCAACCTGGTCGACAAGAGACTGTTCAGCCTGAACCGCCACAGCTACTTACTCGACGGCGACAACGTGCGGCACGGCCTGAACCGCGATCTCGGCTTTACTGCCGCGGACCGCGTCGAGAACATTCGCCGCATCGCCGAGGTAGCAAAGCTGATGGTCGACGCGGGCTTGATCGTCGCGACCGCATTCATCTCGCCGTTTCGAGCCGAGCGGCTCATGGCCCGCTCACTCTTGCCCGCAGGTGAGTTCATCGAAGTCTTCGTGGACACACCGCTCGCCGTCGCCGAGGAGCGGGATGCGAAAGGCCTGTACAAGAAGGCCCGGCGCGGCGAACTCAAGAACTTCACGGGCATCGATTCCCCCTATGAAATCCCGGAAAATCCGGAGCTTCACATCGATACCACCACGACTTCGCCCGAGGAAGCCGCAGATCGCATCATCGCGTATCTTGCCGCTCGGGGCGCCTTCACGCTCGACTGACCTCACCCTGAAGGATTCACCAGATCGTGACTCGCTACTTCGTCTTCAACGGTGACGCTGACGGGCTCTGCGCCCTGCAGCAGCTTCGGTTGGCCGAGCCTGGGCCGGCGATGCTCGTGACCGGCGTCAAGCGCGACATTGCGCTGCTGTCACGCGTGAGCGCTTCGCGCGGAGACGAAGTGACGGTGCTCGACGTCTCGTTGGACGTGAACCGCGAGGGGCTGCTCCAAGCGCTCGCCGCGGGGGCATCCGTGCGCTACTTCGATCATCACTTTGCCGGTGAGGTGCCCGAGAGCGAGGCCCTCGAGACGCAGATCGATCCGAGTCCCGACGTCTGCACCAGCTTGCTCGTCGACCGAGCGCTGCGGGGCCGCCACTGTACCTGGGCCGTCACCGGGGCATTCGGCGACGGCCTGGACGAGGTGGCGAACTCGATCGCGGCGCGCTCCGGCAAAAGCCCGGCCGAGGCTCGCACGTTGAAGGAGCTCGGAGTCGCGATCAACTACAACGCTTACGGCGATACCATCGCCGACTTGCGCGTGCCGCCGGCCGAGCTCGCCGAACGCCTCGAAGGCTTCGCGGATCCACTGGAATTCGCGGCGACTTCGCCGATCTTTCGTGAGCTCGTCAGCGGCTATCACGACGACATGCAAAAGGTCGGGACGCTGAGGCCCATGAAGCGGACGCCCGGCGCGCTCTGCTTCGTCCTGCCGGAGGAAGCATGGGCCCGACGCGCTAGCGGTACCGTTGCAAACGATCTCGCCCGCGCCCACGCCGGGGCCGCGGTCGCCATCCTGTCTCGGAACTCGCAGGGCAACTACACGGTGAGCCTGCGCGTCCCCGCCGACGCACGGGTCTCCGCCGACGCCTTCTGTCGTCAATTCCCGACCGGCGGCGGCCGACGCACCGCGGCGGGGATCAATCAACTCCCTGAAGCTCGCTGCGACGACTTCTTCCGCGCCTTCGAGCAGCAGTTTAACGCCACGGTACCCCCCGGATCGTCATGAACATCATCCTCGCCAGAATTGGTCGGATTTACCGGGTTCTGCGCCACACTCACTGCGCGTTATGCTAACCGCGACACGGGCCTCTAATGATTCCTATCGTCCCTTGGCTGGAGAACGGCAAGGATAATTCCATGAGCAAAGACGACCATCAGATCGACGCCGACGAGCAAGGCGCCTCCGCGGACTCGCGGCAAAGACAACTCGACTTGCAGCGAGCGCCTCGATGAAGCGGCTATCGCTCTCTCACCGTGATCGCTCCGGACGTCCCTGCCACAGCAGCAAGATCTTCGTCATCGGGTCGGGGCGGTCCGGTACACATTGGGTCGGCTACATACTTGAAGCCCATCCGGACATCCACGTTACGATCGAGAAGCCCCCAATCTTCGAATGGGTTACCACGATGGCGCTGGACCCCGGCAAGAGGGACGTCCTGCTGCCGAAGCTGATCGAGCGCTATCGAATCGAGCACCAATCGGTCTCGCCGAAGCATTACGCGGACAAGTCCCACCCGAACATCTGGATCGCGGAAGAGCTGGCTGCTGCTTTCCCCGAAGCGCTTTTTGTCGGGATACAGCGCAATCCGTACGCCACGGTGGCCAGCATGCTGAAGCACGAGGGCGTGCTCGCCTGGCACAAGCGATGGAAGGAATTCCCCGGTACCGAATCGGTTCCTCGGTATCACTCACGAAAACCGGGCCGCTTACGAATCGATGCCACTTGCGGCGCAATGCGCCTTACGCTGGAAAGTCCACCGGGAGCGTCTGCAGAGCCTGCGCCAGACAATGGACTCTCGACTCCTAGTCCTGAACTACGAGGACGTGATCCGGGAATCAGAGGCTCAGCTCGCGGCGCTCGACGCCTTTTTGTCGTTGCCTTCGGCCCTGCCTAAGCCCGCCGTCAAGTCGGAGTCGCTGGATCGGTGGAAAACCGAGCTCTCCGAGGAGATCAAGCAGCAGATCGCCGGCGTCACCGGACTGTCTCCCGAGGAGTGCTAATCGCACGCCGCGAATTTCGGCTGGCGCGACAGTTTTGCGAAGCTCGGCTTTGCCGGCCGTCGATGCAGTGTCCTCGAATTCGGCGGGCGCATGGAGCTCTGCGTGGACTGCGGCTGGGGCTCGCGAAGTGCTCGCGCGTGTTTGTAGAGCGGCTTTCCATCAATCCTTGGGCTTCCAATTTAACAGGACCGTAATGGGTGGAGCCTCCTCGACGGAGGTGTTGATGAGAAACCGCTGCCCGTCACGGGCAACGGCGTACGGCGCTGCGTTGGTCAGGTAGCGATGCGGGCCCGGCGGCAGGGGGAAGAGCACGGATGGTGTGTCCGTTTCGAGCTGTCCGCTCGCCCCGATCCGCGCCACCATCAGACGATCGTCCAACGAGACAAAGAACAATTCGCGTCCATCGCCCCGCCAGATGGGCGCCGCGCCGCCGTTTGTCGAAATCTGCGTCTTCCGAGTCAGCTCTGGAAACGCCTGCACGTAGATCTCGCCCCTGCCGCTTTCGGTGGATTCGTACGCGACCCATCGGCCGTCTGGCGAGAAGCGGCCGCGAGTCTCATGCGCGGCGGTCTGTGCGATCGCCATAGGCTGGCGGTCACCGAAGAGCGGCAGGGCCCAGAGGTCGTTTCCGGTCGTGACACTTTGGGACGAGTAAAGCAGGTATCGCCCATCCGTCGACCAGTCTTGCGTGTTCTTATGTTCGGAGGTTTCGAGCAACAGTGTTTCGGCCGATGCGTTGCCGCCGGCAATAGAGAGCTCGTAGAAGTTGAGCACACCGTTGCGATCCGAGTTGAACACGATCCGGTCGCCGGCCGATGACCAGACCGCGTCGTAGTCCCTGGCGGGATCGGATGTGAGCCTGCGAAGAATATTCCGGCCGGCCTCTATCGACCAGAGGTCCGTATTGCCGTTGATCGTGCGCCGAAACATCACGGTCCGGCCGTCATTGGACAACCTGGGCGCGGAAGGTTGACCATCGTCGAGACCGCCCAGGACGGCGATCTGCCGCCCGGTCCGATCGAACCACCTGAACTGCCGTTTTCCAGCGCCCGCCCGGTAGGCGATGACTCCTGGCGCCGTCTCGGCGAGCGCCACGTCGCCGAAGAGGTCCGCATTCAACCCCAATTGCGTCGAAACCGGTAATGGATCGCCGATCGTTCGCAGGCTGGTGAGGTCGAGCCGCTGCGCCCAGAGTGCTCCTTCGCGCGCGAACAGCACCCGATCGGGAGCTGCGAAAACGCCGGTCGAATCTGAAGCAAAGAGTCGCTGCACGTCGGTCGAACCGAGCGTGCCCAGGTACACTCCTCTGCCTTCCGCGGAGCCGAGGGAATAGAACAGGAAGTGACGCCCGTCGGGCAGGAAGTGTGGAAATCGATGGCCGGACTGCCGCGGGCGGTCGACGCGCGTGACGACACTGGTGTCCCCACCGCCAGCCGGCACGGCGTTCAGCGATCCCGCGCTGCCGGCTGCGAACAGGATGGTTCCCGTCGATCCCCAGGTACCGCCCCTCGGCTGAAGCGCGCTGGCGAGCGTCCGCACGACTCCGCTGTCGAGGTCGATCCGCTTCAGCTGACCGGCTGCGAAGAATCCGATTGCCCGGCCGTCCGGTGCCCAGAACGGCGCCCCGTCCGCGTCCTCCGTCCCGGCCAGCGCCCGAGCCGTCTCCGAGTCGAGCGAGCGAATCCATAGCGCACCGCGGTGTTCTGTCGTCACCTGGCAGACGAGCATTCGACGGTCAGGTGAAATCGCAAAGCCCACGAGGCTGGCACCGGGCGGCGTGGCAATCTGGAGACGCATCTCCTGCCCGTCGGCGCCGCGCGATACGCCGCGCATTCCCGGTCCGAACACCCAGGCCGCCGCACTCACGATGGCGATGGTCAATGCCGCGATCCATCCTGCGCGATCGCGCCAGGGCCTCGTCGTCGCGGCCGCGACGGCGGCGTGTGACGTGGTATCCGACGCGATCCACGCCAGCTCGTCGTGCAGGTCGTGAGCGGACTGCCAACGCGCGTCCGGGTCCTTCGCGAGACACTTCTTGACGACGCGGTCGAGGGATGCGGGAGAGAGCGGCCGCAGGCTCGACACCGGCGGCGGTTCGTCCTTGAGGATCGCGCCAATCAGGCTCGTGCTCGTCTTGCCTTCGAAGGCTTTGCGGCCCGCGAGCAGTTCGTAGAGCACGGCGCCAAACGCGAAGAGGTCCGTTCGCGCGTCCGCGTCCTGTCCCTCGAGCTGCTCAGGCGCCATGTACTGGAGCGTCCCGAGAATCGTTCCTATGCCGGTCAGACTCGCCGGTGTTGTCGGCAGTATCGACGGGTGTGCGCCGTTGACGACGGCCGCTGTGCTTTTCGCCAGCCCGAAATCGAGCAGCTTCGCGCCGCTCTTCGTCAGGACGATGTTGCTTGGCTTCAGATCGCGGTGGATGATGCCGGCACGATGCGCCGCGTCGAGTGCCGAGGCGATCTCGATGGCAATTTTGAGCGCCTGATCGGTTGGCAGCGCGCCGCTCGCGAGGCGGTGTGCCAGGGTCGCGCCTTCGAGATGTTCCATGACGAGGAACGCCTGGCCGTTCTGGGCGCCGACGTCGTACAAGGTGCAGATGTGGGGATGCGTGAGGTGCGAGATAGCGCGCGCTTCGCGGTCGAAGCGTTCGCGAAATTGCGGGTCCCCGGCGAGCGAGCCAGGCAGGATCTTGATTGCGACCCTGCGGTCGAGACGCGTGTCACGAGCCTTATACACCTCGCCCATCCCGCCGGCCCCGAGAGGCGAGAGGATTTCGTAGGGGCCGAGGAGGGTGCCGGGTTGTAGGCTCACTGATGAGTTTCGCGATTATATCCGCTGGGCAAGTCGAATCCTCATGCATTTAGAACGCAGTGACACCACCAACAATGCCTCCGCAGCCATCGCGCTCGTCGGTCACCTTGTGAAGGTGCTGTAGCGGCGGTCAGTGCGACGCCCGAACCGAGCCTTCGGGTGTCGCGCTACTTACGCGTCGTCGGGTGATCCGCCGACGAAGGCGAACGCGCGGCGCTCAGGCGCGTGCTAGTGGATTGGCAGGACGTTGTCTAGAACGCGGGTGGCTGCGACGGCGCCATAGTCGAACTCGATCCAGTCGATTTCAACGAACACGGCGCGCGTCTCAGAGGCGTGTGCCAGGGGGGCCGCCGTGTTCGACACATACCTGTCACGATCTGAAGCCGAAGACTTCATTCTCAGTACGCCAGAAGCGCGAGATTGCAGACAAGCCCTCGCATCGTTCGGGCGTTCCTTTTCAACGAAGAACCAGGTTAGTGATTCCCTCCTCACGATCCCCGGAACTCCCGCAATCGGTGCGCGACCACACCTCTAACAATTCTGTCTGTCTGCCAAAACGCAGACATTTATTTTGCGCAGGACGAAATTCCGACGCCTTGGCGACAACGGCACTGGCCCACGTGACTGCGGCGAGCGGCCGATCGTTTCGCACCTTCCCACGATTTTTCGAGCTTTTCGTTCGATTGGGTGGCCCATTCTTATCTTTGGCGTGCGCTTTGCCCTGTCGTCCTTCGACTCTCCGGTTCATCGAAGCGAAGAATCGATTTTGTAACTGAGGGTGTGTCTTCGTGCTCGTTATCGCACGCCGTTGTCGCCGTCGTTCCCCGAGAAGCTGCGTGAAACGAAACGGTCGTATGGTGGGCAAAGGAGTAAGGCACATGAGCATGTTTCAGATTGGTCTGGCGCTCGCGTTTCTTCTCACCGGCGCGGCCTTCGCGATCGGGCTCTACGCCTTGAGGCCAAGCGCCCCGCCCTGGCTTGTTGAGGTCGATCCGTACGATGGAACACCGGTCCCGAGAACTGACTTGGATCGGTATCGAGCGTGTTCGATCCGGCGAGGAACGTTTGCGACTGACGGGTCGCCTTCCTCGTAGCGGTGGAGACGGCCCTGCGAGGGATAGTGAAACGAAAGAGAGAGACCGGTGTCACGGACGCAAATCGATGAGTTTTTCACGTTCGTTGCGTTACATCGCAACACCTGTGATGGGGCAGTTGTCGATCTCGATCTACCTGACGTTGACGACGAACATGGGACGCGCCTCGGAGGTGTGTGCCGGAGGTGCGCTGCCGTGTTCGCGACCTACCTGTCACGCTCGGAAGCCGACGATTTCATCTATCTCATCGAAGACGACGAGGCGTATGACGCGGCCGTGCGGTGCGCGCAGCGCCGCGTGGTTCAGTGAACAGAGGGCACCGTCACTTCGGGCTGTCGTTCCATTCGTCTTCCCAAACTGCCAGTCAGCGCGCGACTAGCAGCCCGTGGTGAAACGTGAATTAGGGATCGACACGATCGATCCCGCGTACTACACTGTCGCCGATGGCGATGGGCAAACGACGGCGGCATGCGAAGCAGACGTCGATGTGGGTGGCGACCCAAGACCTGCCGCGGAGCGCCGCGCATCCGTTCTACACGCGACTGAATCAGATCCTCGACAAGCACGACTTCGACGGCTACGTCGAGGGTCTGTGCCAGCGATTCTACGCGGACGAGGGGCCGGCCGGGGCTGCCGCCGGGCCGCTACTTCCGGCTGCTGCTGATCGGCTACTTCGAAGGCCTGGACGCCGAGCGCGCCATTGCGTGGCGTGCGGCGGATTCGTTTGCGCTGCGCGAGTTTCTCGGGCTGGTGTTGCCCGAGGCGCCGCCGGATCATTCGACGATTTCGCGCACGCGTCGCTTGATCGATCTCGAGACGCACGAGGCGGTCTTCACCTGGATGCTGCAGCGGCTGGCCGACGCGGGCCTGGTCAAGGGCAAGACCGTCGGCATCGACGCGACGACGCTGGAAGCGAACGCGGCGCTGCGCAGCATCGTGCGGCGCGACACGGGCGAGAGCTATCAGGACTTCCTGACGAAGCTGGCGCAGGCCTCGGGCATCGAGACGCCGACGCGTGCCGACCTGGCGCGGATCGATCGGAAGCGGAAGAAGAAGGGCTCGAACGACGACTGGACGCATCCGCACGATCCCGACGCGAAGATCACGAAGATGAAGGATGGGCGGACGCATCTGGCCCACAAAGCCGAGCATGCCGTCGATCTGGAGACCGGCGCGATCGTCGGCGGTGACCGTGCAGGACGCCGATGACGGCGACACGGAGACCAGCAGCGAGACGCTGATCGACGCCGCCGAGCAGATCGAGGCGGTCGTGCCCGAGGGCGACGGCCTGCAAGAGGTCGTCGGCGACAAGGGCTATCACAGCAATCAGTCGCTCGTCGATCTCGAAGCCGTCGGCGTCCGGAGCTACATCTCGGAACCCGATCGCGGGCGACGCAACTGGAAGAAGAAGCCCGAGGCGCGCGCCGCGGTCTATCGCAATCGTCGGCGCATTCGCGGCGCGCGCGGGGCTGCGCCTGCTGCGGCTCCGCGGCGAGCGCTTGGAGCGGCCCTTCGCGCATCTCTACGAGACCGGCGGCATGCGCCGCGTGCACCTGCGCGGGCACACGAACATTCTGAAGCGACTGCTGATCCACACCGGCGGCTTCAATCTCGGGCTGCTGATGCGGCACCTGATCGGCGTCGGCACGCCGCGCGGCCTCCAGGGGCGGCGTCAGCGCGGTCGTGGCCGCGCTGCTGGCGCTCATTCGGCTCCTCGAGAGGCTCTGTGACGCGATCGTCGGCCGACCGTACCGACGGTCTTTCACCGACCGAACGTCTCTCGCATCGTGAAGATCTCCCATCGTGAACATCGGCCTGCGAAAAACCGTTTTCACCACGGGCTGCTAGGAGGCAAGGTTCGACCTCGATGTCGTCCCGGGAATGTCATCGCCAACATGGGTTTCTGCTGACATGACACACTTCGCCGACTTCGAGAGTGATCCGCATTTTCGACGCAGCGGTGCTCGTCTGCAGCGTCCACGAGTTTTTCACCTTCACCAACAGAATGGCCTACTCGCACAAGTTTGATCGATGGCACACACGAAGGTCACGCTGAACAACGTCGCCTATTACCGAAACGAGGGGTCGCGAGGCGTCGATGTCGTGATCGGCAACTTGCGCCGAACGACCTGGACCCGCAGCAGCGACGGCGCGATGTCCACCGGCACCTACAAACGGTTCGCTGGCGCAGAGTCGTTGATAGTGGAAGGGGAGCTGTCAGAGGAACTGTTCAGGGAGCTTGAGAGGCGCTATCAGGCGATGAAATTGGCGCGTTGACGATTCGCCGCCGCGTGGACGCCCGGTGGCTGAATCATTCTGCTTGGCCATGAAATGATTTGAGCGCCAGTGGAGTAGGCGAGCGGGAGCGCGCTGATTTGCGGCCGCTGATCAGCCGCCGTGGGTGTGCAACTCCCACCCAGAGCACCCAGCGGAGCAGTGATCGCGGCCGCTCTTCTCGCGGAGTGCGAACGCCGCCGCTGCTTTCGCGCTCACGTCATCCATTTCGATGTAGTCAGGTGCAACGACGGGAGCGCCAGCCGGTGTTGCCCACGCAGCCCACGTTCCATCCGGCCGCTCGTCAGCGTGCGCTGCCCACTCGTTGTCGTGGTGGGCAACCCAGGAGCGGAGCCCATCGTCAGCGGCTCATCTCAAGAAATGGCTGCCAGTGTTCAGCGTTCAAGCTGCCGACTCAATGCGCCACGTCACCGGGCATCGCCGGCTCCAGCCGGAAGTCATTCCGGGGGGCATCATTGACTGGCTGGAAGGTCCCCCTTGGCCATCTCACCTTGAGAGCGCACTTCGACGCGAATGAGATACCTACCAGCCGGTAGACGCCACTCCGTGTTGGGATGATTGCGCGACGATCGACGACGCCATCAAGCAGTGGCGTGCGGAGGTGCGAGGCGCGTATCGAGGCGATCATCGCCGAGGCCGCACAGTCGTCCGCATGGGAGTAGGGGTGTTGGTGCGCACGTCGTCAGCCTCGCGGACCGGCTGTAGCCATCAACGTCGACACGGTCGTCACCATCAGCACGGCACCTTGTCGATGCGAGTGTTGCAAAAGAGGCCGGCAACTTTCATCGACGCTTGATCGGCCAGCGCTACTCTGCGGGTGTTAACGGCGGGCGTAAAGTTGACAGTTGTGGCGGGCGAAAATCTGACAGTCGGCAGCACAGTCTGGCTGCCGGCTGAGAGCCTCGCTCCCGGCCGGTGATTCATTTCACCATGCGTCTTCACTTCAGTGGAGACGCGATGATCGGACGGGAGACGCGGATGCTACTCAGGCACTACTTGGGGCAGGGCGCGAGCAAGAGCGCGCTGGCTCGCCAGCTCGGGATCAGCCGAGACACGATTCACCGGTGGATCCGGTCGGGTGATCTCGATCGGGATCTCGACACGACCGCCGTGAGGTATGGGCCGCGGCGGCCGCGGCCGACCAAACTGGACGCCTACAAAACCGATCATCGAGGCGCGACTGGCGGCCTATCCGGAGCTGTCGGCGGTGCGGCTGCTGGACGAAATTCGGGCCGCCGGCTACGACGGCAGTTATACGCAGCTGAAAGCGTGGGTGCGGCACGTCCGTCCGACGCCACCGCCAGAGCCGGTAATCCGCTTCGAGACGCCGGCGGGACGGCAAGCGCAGGTTGACTTCGCGCGATTCGTGTTCCCGTGGGGCGTGCGGTACACCTTGCTCGTGGTCCTCGGCTACTCGCGCCTGCTGTGGTGTCGCTTTTATCGGCGCCAGGACATGCGGACGCTCATCGATGGCCTTGAGGAGGCGTTTCGCGCGTTTGGTGGCGTCCCGCAGGAGCTGCTCTTCGATCAGATGAAGGCGGTGATCACTCGCGACCTGCGGCTGCAGGGCGGCGCGCTCGTCCGCAATCTCGAGTTTCTCCGCTTCGCGCACCACTGGAGCTTCACCCCGCGCGCGTGTCGGCCCTACCGCGCGCAGACCAAGGGCAAAGTCGAGCGTCCGGTCCGCTACCTGCGGGACAATTTCGTCTACGGCCGGCCGTTCCTCAACGACGCGGATCTCAATCAGCAACGACGGCTGTGGCTCGACGACGTCGCCAACGTGCGGGTGCACGGGACGACACGCGAGCGTCCGGCTGACCGCTTCGATCGCGACGAGCGGCGGCTGCTCCAGCCGCTCGCGTCGTGCCCCTACACCTCACTCGTGCTCACGGACGCGCCACGCCGCGCGCCGGTACCGACGCCACGCGCGCTGGTCGCCGTCGAGAAACGCTCCCTCGCGGTGTATGCCCGTCTGACGGGAGGGCTCGCATGAAGGGGGGGCCGCTCTCTCGTCGCGACCGCCTGCGTCAGATGCTGGCGGACTTACGCATGCCGGGGGCGCTTGAAGCCCTCGACGCGATCCTGCAGGGTGTCGATGGCGCCACCATGACGGCGCCCGAGGCCATCGAGCAGTTACTCGGCGCGCAGATCCAGCTGCGCAACAACCGCCGTCTCCAAGCGGCGATGCGCTCCAGCCGGCTCCCAGCCATCAAGCGGCTGCATCGAGTTTGATTTCTCCTTCCAGCCCTCGCTCCGCCGCGAGCAGATGGAGAGTCTGCACGAGCTCGGCTTCGTCGAGCGCCGGGAAAACGTCGTCTTCCTCGGGCCGCCGGGCGTGGGCAAGACCCATCTAGCGATCAGCCTGGCGATCGCGGCGGCGCAGAGCGGGCGTCGCGTCTACTACGGCACGCTGGCCGATCTCATCACCTCGCTCGAGGAGGCGCAGGCGGCGAGTCGATTACAGGCGCGCCTCAAGGTCCTGACGCATCCGGCGTTGCTGGTCGTCGACGAGATCGGTTACCTCCCGATCAGCCGCACCGGCGCCATGCTCTTCTTTCAGCTCATGACGCGTCGGTATGAGCACGCCTCAACCGTGCTGACGTCCAACAAAGGCTTCGAGGAGTGGGGCGACATCTTTGGCGACGAGGTCATGGCGGCGGCGCTCATCGATCGCCTCGTCCACCACTGTCACATCGTGACGATTCGCGGCAATAGCTATCGCATGCGGCAGCACACCGACCTCTGGCACGCCCTGCACACCACGCAGGATCCGGAACCCGCCCCTGGTCGACGACGCCGTACTCGTCAGGAGGTGGCGACGGCCTGAGGCTCGTCCCCTCGCCAACCTGTCAGATTTTCAACCGGCGGAATTGTCAGATTTTGGCCCGGCGTTGACAGCGGACGCTGTTCGGTGCGTCAATGCTGGTGAACGTGCTCCCAGCACGCGCTGCCGCAGCTAACGCTGCCGGTTCCGCCAGAGCTTGCGGGCGGCAACTACACCAGCCCCCGCTGCAATGAGTGTGATCGTCGCGGGCTCGGGGACTGAGATTGGTTCGTTCTTCTGCTTCTCTGTCTTATCGTGCGGACCTTTGGTGTTCTTCTCTTTTTTGTCTTTCGGACCTCTGGCGTCTTCATAAGACGCGGCGAGAACCCCAGGCGCAAACAAGGTCAACACGACCATCAATAGGGCGAATCGCTTCATGACAAAGGTCTCCACCCAGCCCCCTCGTTCGACGCGAGCAATCAGCGAACCGTGTCGACCTCGAGCGCAACTCAGGGCACATTCGAAGGTTTAGACGATACAGACGGGCCAGGATGTTGAGTCTTGGGCAGACTAAAAGCGCCGGAAGTCGAGTCTAAGGCAAGCCTGCGCGACTAGTAAACGCCGCTTGGTTCGATGCGTCATCCGATCGTTCGGGTGTGATCGAGGACCAGCCGAACCTTCTTGATGATGTCCTGCTTGATGATGTCCTGCGGTCAAAGCGGGTTTTGAACGCGGTAGCTATTTGGTCGCTACGTCGATGACCCTCGCGGGCTCGACTGACAACATCATAGAAATTCCCAACAATTTTGGAGCCGGCGCTCGGACTTGAACCGAGGACCTGCTGATTACGAATCAGCTGCTCTACCAACTGAGCTACGCCGGCTCGAGGCGTGAGATGGCCCGGATTCAGTGCTACGCGGACCGCCGATTATTCTAACAGACCGCGTCCTGAAGCCCAACCGCTCGTGATCTCTTGCAGAAGACAGCGATGGAAGCCGACTTCTACTCGGCAGCGGTGGCCGGGCGCGGATCGGCCAGGTCCGGTTCGACGTCCGCACCGCGAGTGACGCTCGAATCGGTCGATGTCGACAAGCCGCACGTTCCGGCCGCGGTACTCGGCTCCCCAGAACACGGTTTCCTTCGCAGGCGAATGCCAGCAGCAGGCACATGAGCAGCAACGCCGAGGCGCGTCGTCCGAGCCAGTACCGCGACGTAGCCGCTCGCGAGTAGGCAACGAACGTCAGCACGCCGGCACCTGGGCCGAGCCAGACGCGCGGCCGCTTCCTGCGATTGGTCGCCGTCCAGGTAATCTCGGCCAGCGCGAACGGCACCAGTGCGAACACCGCGTAGTAGTGGATGGATACCAGCAGGGGAGCTAGGAGCTAGAAGCTAGGAGGCAGGAGAAGTCGGAAGCTTGGAAGTTCGACGCTGCGAGCTGCGGGCCGCGAGCTGCTATCCGTCCAGCGTCTTGAGCAATCCTTCGGCGTAGAGATAGTCCATCGTGTCGCGCCCTTCGGTGAACCATGAGAGCAGTGGCTCGAGGAGCGTGCGGGCTTCGTCCCCGCGGTCGTGCTCCACAAGGAAATGCGCGTGGGCTCGGCTGGCGCGCAGCTCGAGCCAGCGGGCTCCTTGCCGCCGGGACAAATCGATGGCCTCGATGTACTTGCGCTCGGCGGCGTCGGTGGCGCCACCAGCCGCGAGCACTTCTGCCTGCAGTCGAGCATGTTCCGCGTCGTATGCATGCTGTCCGGTCGCTTCTGCGACGCGCGTCGATTCGTCGAGCGCGGCTTGCGCATCATCGAGGAGCCGGGCACGGAGTTGCGCGCCGGCGAGCAGGACCAGATGGTACGGACGAAGCAGTGCCGAGCGCGACGTGGTGTGTGCGGCCAACCCCTCTTCGAGCACACGCAGACCACGGCTGAGGTCGCCGCGCTCGATGAATGCCCGGCCGACGAGGGGCGCCGCCCAGTACATTTCCTGGGCGATGCCGTGCGCGTGGCAGACGACGGCCAGTTGCTCGTAGACGCGCTGGACGTCGCGCGCCGACCGGCGGCCCAGGTGAATCAAAATCTCGAACAGCAACGCGAACGCCAGCGGCTGTGGATGATCGAGCGCCCGCGCGTCCGCGACCGCTTTCTGCACGATTGCCAGGCCGGTGTCGGGGAACCCGCGCAGCGTCGTTGTCCTCGAGAGCTCGCAGCGGCAGAAGATCCCCGGCTCGATGCCGGTCTGCCACACGCGCGCGCCATGAAATGCCGGGTCGTAGAGCGTCAGCGCCTGCTCGAGATGCTGATGCGCTGATTCGAGCGCTCCCAGATGAAAGAGCGCCGCACCAACCGACCACTCGCCGATCATCTGGAGGTGTGGGTCACCGAGACGCTCGAAGAGAGCCAGCATCTCTTGCGAGATGTCGTGCGCGATCCGGATGTCGCCCGAGACGATGTGGTGTGCCGACATGCCGATGAGCACGGGAATCACACGCGAAGGGTCTTCAACCTGGCGTGAGAGCTCGCGTGCGCGCTCGTAGGCGCGTCCGACTTCTGGAACCGCATACCCGCGGCTCGTCTTCACGGCAAGGGCATACGTCATCAGCAGGCCGAGCTCGGCCGCGGCGCGCGCAGGACTCGCTGGCTCGGTCTTGAGCAGCGCCAACCCTCGCTCGGCGAGCCGCGCCGATTCGTCGTGCGCGTAGAGGCGCCCGGCGGCCTGTGCGGCGCGGTTCCAGTGCTCCGCCGCACGCACGCCGTCACGCGCGACTTCAAACAATACGGCGATGTCTGCCTGGCGGTCGGTCTCGTCACCGTACCGCTGCACGAGGCGCTCGGCGATCGCGCGGCTGAGCGCCGCCTTGCGGGTCGCTCGAAGCCCCTCGAAGCAGGCGTTCTGGTACATGTGGTGCGCAAACCGGTAACGAAGCGTCAGCGATCGGTCGGGCGCTTCCAGCTCGCCGATGTAGCGCACCAGCGCGTGCTCGCGCTCGAGCCGCTCCAGTCGTGACTCGACGTCTTCCTCGTCGTGCTGCAGCACGCGGGCAACGATTGCCGAGTCGAAATCCATGCCCTGAACGCTGGCGGCGCCCAGAAGACGGCGATCGGCATCTTCGAGGGCGTCCATCTTGCGCTGGATCAGGCTGCGCACGGACTCGGGCAACTCTCTCGCAACCGCGGACATCTCTTCCGCGATCGTCCAACGCCCGTCCAGCTGCTGAATGATTTGCCGCCGTCTCAGATCCCTGAGAACATCGGCCATGAACAGCGGGTGGCCCTCCGTGCGCGCGTGGATCATGCTCGCGAAGCTGTGTGGAAACGCGTGCTCGGGAAACTGGAGCGCGACGTACCGCTCCACGGCGGCTTCGTTGAGCGACGATGGCTCGATCTCGCGGCAGAATCCATGCGTCACGAGATCGAGCTTGAGCGACAGAAACGGATGCCGCGACTGCCGCAGATCCGATGGCCGCACGGTCACGAGGACGAGCAGCCGCGTGCTGTCGATGCGCCTCGCCAGGTAGCCGAGCAGATCGGTCGTCGACGGATCCGCCCAATGAATGTCGTCGAACCACAGCACGATCGGATGCAGCCGGCCGGCTTCCTCGAGGAGGGAGGCGATTTCACGCTTGAGCCGCTCCTGAGATCCGCCCACTGTTTCTGCAGCCAGCCGAGCGGCGGAGGAGTCGTTGGCTGACGGCGGCATCAGCTGCGCATACCAGCTCGGGGCAACCGCCCGGACGAGGCGAGTCAGGCTCCCGAGTTGCTCGTTTCGCTGGAGGCTTTCGAGGGCTTCGAGTACGGGAAGGTAGGCCTCACTGCCGGCCAGTCGCTCCGAACATCGGCCCCGGCCTACGCGCACTGGTTCGCCACGCTCTTCGAGCTCTGCCACGAAGGCCTCCACGAGCGTCGTCTTGCCGACGCCAGCTTCGCCCGAGACGACGACCAGACGAGCCTTGCCCCGCTGCGCCCGGTCGTATTCCTGTCGCAGCGCCTCCAGTTCGCCTTCGCGACCGACGAGGTTCGGCGTGACCGCCGCTCGGCGCGGGGCGACGGCCACCGATGACAGGGCGGTGGCGACGTTGGAATCGTGCGCGAGCGCCAGCCGATACATCACCTCGCTGGCACCCGGCCTGAGCCGCTGATCTTTCTGCAACGATTCGACGATGAGCTGGTCGATCGCCCGCGGCAGCTCGGGGTTGAGCAGCGACGGCGGTTCAGGTGTGTCCCAGAGAAGCGAGTTCAAGGTTCCGAGCTGTGACGCGGCCATGAAGGGATGCCGGCCGGTCACGAGCTCGTACAGGACCACGCCGAGCGCGAACACGTCGGCCTCCGCGCTGACGGGTTCACCTCTCGCCTGCTCGGGCGCCATGTAGCCGATCGTCCCGAGAATGAGCCCGGCCTCGGTCGTTGAACGTCCCGCCCCGGTCGAGCCGGCGCGAAACTGATCGGGTTGTGTTCGTGCGAGGCCGAAGTCGAGCAGCTTTGCGTAGCCGTCGGGCCGCACCATGACGTTGTCGGGCTTGATGTCGCGATGGATGATCTGCGAGGCATGCGCGACTGCCAACGCCTCCGCGACCTGCCGCGCGATGCCGATGATCCGCGAGAGCGGCAGCCCCTGCGCCGCCAGCTGGCGGAGCGTCGAGCCCTCAACGAGCTCCATCGCGATGTATCGGTCGGTGCCAACGACCCCGGTTTCGTAAATCGTGACGATGTTGGGATGGTTCAGGGCCGAGGCCAGCGTGGCCTCGCGGAGCAGCCGATCCAGCGCTGATTCGTCGTCAGCCGCGAACCGTCCGATGATCTTGAGCGCAACTTCGCGCCCGAGCCGCGGGTCGAACGCTCGATAGACCTGGCCCATGCCACCGGCGCCGAGCAGCGCGCGGATGTCGTAGTGCCCGAAAGTGGCGCCGATTGGCAGACTGGTCCCTGGCTCCCCTGGAGACATGGGTTCGATGAGCATGAAACAGGTGATCGATTGCCATTCTACTCGAAGCGAACAGGGGTCTTGGTGGATCGGTGTCGCGCGCCGCGGAAAAAAGTGGCATGTTTGCATCCCTGCCCGGAGTGGGGCAGGTCACCTGTTTCCACAAAAAGGGAAAGCCGGCGTCTCTGCAGCCGTCAAGTCGCTAGGCTCGGGCTGGCGGCGTATGTGCATCCTGCACGATTCTGGTGGGCCGCAGTACGTTCTCGCGCGTCGGCGTCGTTGTCCTGCTCTGTGGCGCAAGCCTGCCTGGCTGCGGCGGGTCGGTGACCACGAGCGTGACGTCACCCACGTCGGCGTCAGCACGGTGCCAGCCGAGCTTGGCGGCCTCCAATCGAACGTTCGGACCGGAAGGTGGTACAAGCTCGGTCACGGTGAGCGTGGCCGCCGAATGCACATGGTCCGC
Source organism: uncultured Acidobacteriota bacterium (assembly GCA_963797715.1). Lineage (GTDB taxonomy): Bacteria > Acidobacteriota > Vicinamibacteria > Vicinamibacterales > 2-12-FULL-66-21 > DATBJJ01. The sequence continues at coordinate 140,395 of CAWCQS010000021.1, read as the reverse complement.
CTCATCCGCCGTGGGGTGGGCGTCGATCACGTCGTCCGCGCAGGGACAAGGCACCGGTGCGGTGACATTCCGCATCGATTCCAATCCGGATCCAGCGCCGCGCGCTGGCGCCGTGATGGTCAACGATGGCCGCGTCGACGTCACGCAGCAGGCGGCCCCGTGCCGCTTCGACGTGGGCCGCGTGCCCGATCCGGTCGTGGCCGCGGGCGGCGCGTCGCAGATTCAGGTCCGCACCCACGAGGCGTGCTCGTGGAACGCGGCCTCAGAAGAGCCGTGGCTGTCGGTCATGACGACATCAGGCCGTGGCAACGGAACTGTCGCCGTGAACGTTGCTTCAAACAATGGTGCGGCCAGGTCGGGAACGGTCCTCGTCGCAGGCGAACGCGTGACCGTCGCGCAGAGCGCCGTGTCGGCTCCTCCACCGCCTCCGGCACCCGTGCCGACGCCGATTCCGACGCCAACCCCGACGCCGACGCCGACGCCGACGCCACCCCGACGCCGACGCCAACGCCGACGCCAACGCCGACGCCGACGCCGACGCCGACGCCGACGCCAACGCCGACGCCGACGCCGACGCCGAAGCCGCCGCCTCCGCCTCCCGCCGAGGAGGTCGAGCTCAGTGGTCGCGCGTTTCTCGTTGTCGGTTCGTGTCCGAGCCTGCGGTTCTTCGTGTCCGGCACGCTCGTGCACGACCGACGGGGATACCAGGTTCAAACATGGAAACTGTCGGGACATCGAAAACACGGACAGGGTCAACGTGAAGGGACGCCGCCAGACGGACGGCTCCGTGCTGGCCACCGAGGTGGAGCTCGACAAATGACGAAGCTGACGGCCGCGTTTGCCGCGGTGCTGATGATGGCCACTACCGCGAATGCACAGGACACGCTGAGCGACGCGGTGTCGTTCCTGATGACGAACCAGGCGGTGCAAACCGGCGATTTTGCGCGCGACCGCGCCGCCGCGGAAGCGGCCCGAGACACGATCACCAGAGCGCTGCTCATCAACCTGACGACGGCGCCGATCGGCACGTCGTCTGGCGGGTTTCTCTATCGACTGAATCCGGAGCTCGGCACAGTCGAACGCGTCAGCGATAACTTCGGTACGTTCTTCGTCGAGCGTGCGCTGACCGGCGGTGCCGGCACCGCTTCATTCGGCATCACGGGCGCGACGTCCGACTACGACAAGCTGAATGGGTTCGATCTCCACGACGGCAGTTTTGTCACCGTCGCCAATCATCTGCGTGGCGAGGCGGTGCCTTTCGACACCGAGTCGCTGACGATGAACTTGCGAGCCAGCACGATGGCGTTCTGGGCGAGCGTCGGCGTCACCGACGACGTCGAGCTCGGCGTCGTCATTCCAATGGCCCGAATCAACCTCGAAGGCGAACGTCTGAACGTCTATCGGGGCTCGCCGTTCCTCCAAGCCGTCGCATCGGGGACGGCGAGCGGTCTTGGCGACATCGCCCTGCGCGCGAAGTATGGATTCTTCCATTCCAAGACGACGACGCTCGCGGCTGCTGGAGAAGTTCGGCTGCCAACTGGTGACGAATCGAATCTCCTGGGCGCGGGTTCAACAGCCATGCGGATTATGGGCGTCGCTTCATTCGAAAACGGTCCGGTGGGACTCCATGCGAACGGCGGCATCGTGCGCGGTGGCATTTCCGACGAAACAGTCCTTGCCGGTGCGCTCGCCGTGGCGGTGCACCCGCGCGCGACGTTCACGATGGAACTGCTGCGCCGTCACATCTCGGAGCTTCGGGATTTCGAGATGACGTCGGTTCCGCATGCCAGCGTCGGTAACGTCGATACCTTGCGGTTGACGACCGGACTCGATTCGAACACGCTAACGACGGCTTCGACCGGCTTCAAGTGGAACGTCGCCGACACGGTCGTGCTCAGCGCACAAGTCCTGTGGTCGCTCGCGGACCGCGGCCTGACCGCGCCGCTCACGCCGATCATCGCGCTCGAATATTCGATTCGCTAACGAACCAGAATCTCCTGAATCTTCCAGCCGTCGTCGGTCTTACGCAGGTTGAACTTCCAGTACCGATCTGCGGTCTGCAGGCCGCCGCCGACCTTGGGTTCCCAGCGCGCTTTGCCTGCGCAGCTTGCCCCGGCGATATCCCCAATCACGGTGATGTCGCAGAGGCCCAAGGACACTCTCTGCGAGAGCAGACCGTCGAACGCTCGCCCCAGCGCGACTTGATTCACCCCCGGCCACACCGAGCTCGCAGCTTTGGCGTCGAGACGGTTGTATGCCGTCTCGTATCGAGAGAGCAGCGCGCGGATACGCGTGGATTCCTCTTCGCGTGCGACGAAATCTCCTGTTTGACGCGACGCTCGGACCGGAACATCCAATGAGGGCACCGGGCTCAGGGATACGTTCGATGCCGTGTGCGCGATGGTATCGGCGATCGGAGACTGCACGGACTGCACGGCGGGCGTCACAGCCGCTGGCGCAGGCACCGGATCGCTTTCAACGCGTTCGACCGCTGGAGGAGCAGCTGGCGGCGCCGTGGTTGCGGACGGCTGCCGCAGCCGCATTCCCATAGTCGGCGCCGGAGGCGGAGTCGCAGTGCGGCTCGTGTCGAGCGGACGTGTCGTCGGCGCAGGTCCTCTTGCCGCCGACTCTGCAGAACGAGTCGGCTGAGTGGGCTTGGTGACCTGCGGTGGAGGTGGCGTAAGAGGTTCAGGTTGTGGCGGTGGAACGGTGCTGATGACCTCCGGGGTCGGTTCCGCCGGTTTTTCAATTTTCTGGATCGCGTTAATTGGATTTTGGGCGGCCTTTGCCGGCAAGTCCGTTTGCATCACGTCCGTTGTCGCGGTCGACGTACGAGCAGTGAGCAAGTCTCGTGCGGTCGAGGTGCGCATGACTTGCACCAGGCCGAAGCCGACAGAGAAAAGGAGGAGCGCGACCACAGCCATGCCGGCGATCAGCCGCAACCATCCAGGGTCCGACTCCACGTCGACGACCTCCGGGATTTCGGACCTGAGTAGTAGTTCGCCGTTCCAGGCCGGCCGCGTTGCCAGTCGTTCTTCGAGCTCGACGATTTCAGGCGCGTCAGCGGCGAGCGAACGCGCTTCCTCGAGCGCCGCAGTGGCGTCATCGATGCGCCCCTGATCAATGGCTGTACGTGCCAGTTCGACGACTCGAGAGAAGCGGCGGCCGCGTACACGCGCCTCGAAGCTGGCCCAGCCGGCGTAATTAGGGGTCTGGGGATGTAACTCTTCAGGTGGATCTTGCGAGTCCATGGCAAGGACCCTATGCAAGTTCGGCGCTGAGATGGATCGCCGGTTGAGGTGGCGTTTTTTCCTATATGGGCGAGGCGTGGTGTGAAAACAACCGCTCAGTGTCCTTGCTGAACAGTACCCAGAGTCCGTACACACCCAGAATGGTCACCCACGGAAACCCCAGCAGGGCAATTGCGGACAGGACGATGCCGAGAATGCGCGCCCAGGGTTTGAAGTAGAGGAGACCGATCCCCGTCACGACGGCAGGCGCGGAGAACGCGACGAGTACAACGACGACGAAGGCGCCGACGATCGAGAGGATGGGAACAGCGAGCGCCGCCTCGTCGGGATCGGCGGACGCGCTGATGATGCCGGCAGCGCCCCCCACCCCAATCATCATCAGCGCCGCGACCACGAGGCCGACGGCGCCGATGGCGATGTTGAGGACACCGAGGACGCGAACGTGGGTGTCCATTCAGTCAGCTCTCGTCGTCCTCCGCCTCGTCCTCCTTCGCGCTGGTGGCGAAGTTGTCGACGTCGAGTTCCTCGGGTTCGTCCTTGGCGCGCCAGTCTTCATCGGCGTCGTAAAGCCGCCCGACCGGGCGCTCCTTGATCGGGCCTCGCGGGCCGCGATCCGAGTCCTTTCGCGTCGGTTTGCGCTTGTTCTTTGGTGGCGCGTCGGGACCGAAGTTGCGGCTGCGCGTCCCAGGTGCGCCGCCTTCGCTTGGCCGGGGAGCAAAGCCCCCAGGCCGGGGAGCGCCGCCACCATAACCGGGCGACGGACCGCCGGGACGAGGGCTGAACCCGCCTGGACGAGGGCCGGCGGGGCGCTCTTCCCGCGGGCGCGCCTCGCTGACCGCGAGCGGGCGGCCCTTGAATGGCTGTTGATTGAATCGCCGAATGGCCTCCTCGGCGACAGCACGGTCGGAGTAGTCGACAAACGCAAACCCTCGCGGCCGGCCGGTTTCCCGGTCGGTCGGAAGCACGATTTGTGCGGGGGCGCCGACGCTCGATAGATGCTCTCGGAGGTCCGGCTCGGTTGCCGAATACGGTAGGTTGCCGATGAACAGACGGACTGACACAACTCCCTCGTGTGTGGGCGGACGCTCCAGGAGGAGCGGAAAACTCGCCCCCGCCAAGGGGCGCCCTGGCTCCAACAAAATAGCATGGACCCCGCGCCACGGCCACTAAGCCTCACTTTTGGCGCCCTGGCGCACCTGCTCGAGGTTGATGGGCCGAGAGACGGGTGCGCTACTATGGACTGTTCAGGCGTTTCCGAAAGAGCACACTGTAGATGGCATCCACTCGAGAGCGCGACTCACCATATCGTTGTCCGCGGGGCCCGCACGCATAACCTCAAGAACGTCGATCTGACGATTCCGCAGCGGGCGCTGGTCGTGATGACGGGGGTCAGCGGTTCGGGCAAGTCGTCGCTCGCCTTCGACACGATTTACGCGGAGGGCCAGCGCCGCTACGTCGAGTCCCTCTCCGCCTACGCCAGGCAGTTCCTCGAGCGGATGGAGAAGCCCGACGTCGACTCGATCGAGGGAATCTGCCCGGCGATCGCCATCCGCCAGAAGAACAGCATCCGCAATCCGCGCTCGACCGTCAGTACGACCACCGAAATCCACGACTATCTGCGCCTGCTGTTCGCCCGCGTTGGCCGCACCATCTGCCGCGGCTGCGGACGTGACGTGGTTCGGGAGACCGCCGAAGTGGTGTCGAGCCAGTTGGGCACATTACCGGCGGGTACACGGCTCCTCATCGGCTTTGATATGCCGGTCGTGACCACCGGGACGCTTCCGATCCTCGATACCAGCGATGCGCGAGAGGATCACGAATCGACGAGCGAGGAAGACAACGTCGCGGAAGAGGAGAACGGCCAGCAAGGATTGCCGGACTTCGTGGATCCGGTCGCCGAGACCCTAGCCGCGCTGCGGCGCAAAGGGTTCGGCCGACTCTACGTGGATGGTCAGACGCTGTCGCTCGAGGAGGTCGATCCCGCCGCCCTGAAGGACCGTCCCATGCTGCAGGTGATCGTCGATCGCATCAAGGTCGACGGCGATCTCCGGGCGCGCCTGACGGACTCGATCGAGACCGCCTATACCGAAGGCGGGGGCGCTGGGTTTGCGATCGAACTGGTCGAGGGGGGGCGCCAGTCGTCCACCGGTTCAGCGAACGATTCGAGTGCCGGAACTGCTCGATTCAGTACCGAAGTCCCGCAGCCGCGCCTGTTCTCGTTCAACAACCCGTTTGGCGCGTGCACGATCTGCCATGGCTTCGGGAACATCATCGAGCTCGACATGAACCTGGTCGTGCCCGATCCGTCGAAGTCGATCCAGCAGAACGCGATCGAGCCATGGAGCAAGCCGCACTATCGGGCGCAGCTCGCCGAGCTGAAGCGAGCCGCCAAGGGCGCGAACCTGCGGCTCGAAGTGCCGTGGTCTGAACTGACCGATGACGAACGCCGGTTCGTCATCGAGGGGGATGGCGCCGAGTACGAAGGTATCAAGGGTTTCTTCCGCTGGCTCGAGCGAAAGAAATACAAGGTGCACGTCCGCGTCTTCCTCAGCCGATATCGCGGATACCTGACGTGTCCCGACTGCCTTGGCGCTCGCCTTCGCCGCGAGGCGCGGGACGTCAAGGTCGGTGGACAGACGATCGATCAGGTCTGCGCGTTGACGGTGCGCGATGCCGATCGATTCTTCAGCGAGCTGACGCTGTCCGAGAAGGACGCTGCGGTCGCCGACAAGGTCATGCGCGAGATTCGCAAGCGGCTCGGCTTTCTGCGCGATGTTGGCCTCGATTACCTGACGCTCGATCGCCTGTCATCAACGCTCTCGGGCGGCGAATCGCAGCGCATCAACCTCGCAACTTCGCTCGGCTCCGCCCTCGTTGACACGCTGTACGTGCTCGACGAGCCATCAATCGGCCTGCACTCGCGAGACAACGAACGGCTGATTGCGATTCTCCGGCAGTTGCGCGACCAGGGAAACACGGTGCTCGTCGTCGAGCACGACGCCGACATGATCCGAGTCGCCGACACCGTCGTCGACATGGGGTTGGGGGCGGGGGAGCAGGGCGGCCGCATCGTGTTTTCCGGCACGCTCGAGGCCCTGATGCAGGAGCCCCGGTCGCTGACGGCAAAGTATCTGCGGGACGAGCTCGCGATTCCGGTGCCGGCGGTACGGCGCAAGCCGTCGAACCAGAAGATCAAGCTGCTCGGCGCGAGCGAGCACAACCTCAAGAACATCGACGTCGAGATACCGCTGGGAATGTTGACCGTGGTCACCGGCGTCAGCGGATCGGGGAAGAGCACGCTCGTCCACGACGTCGTCTATGCGGCGCTCAAGCGCGCCAAGGGCGACTGGGATCGCCGGATTGGCTCGCATCGCAAGCTCGAAGGCGCGGAGTTCGTCACCGATGTCGTCCTGGTCGATCAGGCGCCGATCGGGCGGACACCACGCTCGAACCCGGTGACCTACCTCAAGGCCTTTGACCCGATCCGCGAGCTCTTTGCCGCGACGAAGGATGCGCGGTCGCGCGGCCTGACGGCGAGCCACTTCTCGTTCAACGTCCCCGGCGGGCGATGCGAGGCGTGCGAAGGCGAAGGCGTAGGTCAAGGTCGAGATGCAATTCCTTGCCGACGTGTTCGTGCCGTGCGAGCAATGCGAGGGCAAGCGATTCAAGCCGCAGGTGCTCGAAGTGCGCTACCGCGGCCGCGGCGTCGACCAGGTACTCGACATGACCGTCCGCGAGGCGTTGACCTTCTTCAGCAGCTCGCCCAAGGTGCTCCGACGGCTCCAGGTGCTGGATGAGATCGGGCTTGGCTATCTACGCCTCGGCCAGCCGGCGACGACGTTGTCGGGTGGCGAAGCGCAGCGTATCAAGATTGCGGCGCACCTCTCGTCACACACCGGCGATCGCGTGCTCTACATCCTCGACGAGCCGACCACGGGATTGCACTTCGACGACATCGCGAAGCTGCTGGCAGCGTGCAAGAAGCTGATTGTTGCGGGACACAGCCTGCTCGTCATCGAGCACAATCTGGACGTCATCAAGACGGCCGACTGGATCATCGATCTCGGTCCGGAAGGTGGGGAAGAGGGCGGCCGGCTTGTCGCCGCGGGCACGCCAGAACAGATTGCGCAGATCGAGTCGTCGCACACCGGCCGCTACCTGCGGGATGTGCTCGCGGTTGGCCGCGCGAACGCGTACGGCGCCGCCAGGCACTGATTGCCGATTGTTCAGGCCAGAACCGTCGATACATCGAAGCCTTTGTATCATCCGTGATATCCGTGGCCGGCCTGATCGCGGCCCATGGATGCAGTTGTGTGCATTTCGGTCAGCACAGCCGTTTTTCGCGAGCGAAAACCTTCGTACGCGAGTACAATACTGAGGCCCCCCTCCGAAGAGCGTCCATGTCCAGACTTGTACGATTGATGGTCTTCGTCCCGGCACTCCTCACGACAGCGGCGGTCACCGTGTTCGCGCAGGATCCGGCGCGGTTCGAAGACGTCGTCAGGAACCTTCGCAATCCTGATTCGAAGATCCGCATCAGCGCCGTTCGCCTGCTGCGCGAGACGGGCTACGCCGAGGCGATGGTTCCTCTCGCAGGGGTGATCAACGATCAGGTCGACGAGATACAGCTCGAGGCCATCGACGCCGAGCTCTCGTTCTACCTCGTCGATCCCGTGCCGGCGAAGAAGCGGGTCGCCCTCGTGGTCGAAGTGCGGTCGTCCGGACGTGCACCGGCGGCGTTCGAGCTCGGACCGCTCGGTGTGTGGCCCAAGCCGGTGCCCAATGAGCTCGTCGACGCGCTCCTGCAAGCGGTTGACGACGAGAACAAGAACGTTCGCGTCGAGGCGATCTATACGCTCGGTGTCATCGGATCCGGGTCGAAGCTCAAGCTCTCAGAGGCGGCAGTCGGCAAGCTCCTGAAAGCGCTCGACCACTACGACGCTGCCGTGCGCGCTGGCGCTGCGCGCGTCGCCGGCCGGTTGCAGGTGCGCTCGGCTGGCGATGCGTTGCTCAAGGGCGTCAACGACTCGAACGCGGATGTTCGGTATGCCTCGATTCGCGCCCTGGGCCAGATCCGCGACGAGCGCGCCATCCAGGCATTGACCGAGCAGCTCAATTACTACAACCGCGGCGAGGGTGCCTGGTCGGCGCTCGACGCCCTGGCCCGAATTGCCCATCGTTCGAGCGTTCCCGTTTTCCAGGCGCGCCTCGTCGACAAGGATCCCTACCTCCGCCGCGCCGCCGCTGAGGGCCTGGCGCGTACTGGAGATCCGTCGTCAGTCGAAATCTTCTTGAGTGACGTGAATCAGGACGAATCGGAGATGGTGCGCGCCGCGATGACGTTTGCGCTCTACAAGCAGGGTCACGTGAACTACCTGGCGCGGCTCATCGACTTCGCCGGCTCGGAAAAGCTGCAGCCGCAGCTCCAGGGTTACTTCATCGAGCTTGGCTCTTCGGTCGTGTCGCCCGTGGCGACACGCCTGAAGGAGCCTGATGACGACGTACGCCAGCACCTCGCGACGATTCTCGGAGCGATCGGCGACCAGTCGACGACCTCGGTGCTGATGCCTCTCAAAGAGGACCGCAACCGCGATGTGTCGGCGGCGGCAACGTCGGCGATCGAACGGCTCAAAATGGCGGGCCGGTAATCCCCGTGCTGTGATCCTCCCGCGCGCCTTCTATGCGCGACCGACGCTCGAGGTCGCGCGGGATCTCATCGGGCTGGTCCTCGTCCACGACACACGCGCCGGCACTGCCGCCGGCGTGATCGTCGAAGCCGAAGCCTACATCGGCGAATCCGATCCCGCCTGTCACGCTGCGCCTGGTCCGACTCGCCGCAATGCGCCTCTCTACGGCCTGCCCGGGATCGGGTACGTGTATCTGAACTACGGCATGCACTACCTGGTGAATGCCGTGACCGAGCCGGAAGGCTCACCGGCCGCCGTGCTGATTCGGGCGCTCGAACCGCTCGAAGGCGAGAAACTCATGCGCCGGCGCCGCGCACGTGGCTCGAGCCGCAGCGCCGATTCGTTTGCGACCCACGAGCTCTGTCGGGGCCCGGGGAATCTCACTCGCGCGCTGGGCATCTCGCTCGACGACAACAAGGGAGATCTCACTGAAGGTCCGCTGCGGATCGAGGACAGGCAGCGGCCGCGGCGAGAAGTCGCCTGGAGCAGGCGAATCGGGATCAATGTCGGAGTGGAAGCGGAGTGGCGCGTATTCGCTGTCGGGAGTCCAGCCGTGTCGGGGCGGATTCGGATTGGATGATTCCGGTGGGGCGACCGCTGGTTAACGTCGCTGCGCGCGCGTGCCGGATGTCTGCACGATCGGCACCTTGGCCAAGAGCTGTCGACCGTTTCGCAGGAAGCCGAGCGTCACGGTGCTTCCGATTTTGGCATCGGACAACATGCGCACGAATTGTGAGGGGTCTTCGATCGTCACGCTGTTGAAACTGACGATGATGTCGTACTGCCGCATGCCGGCAGCATAGGCATCTGAGCGCTCGTTGATGTCCGAGACGATGACGCCCTTGGCATTGGGCGCGTTCAACTCCTCGGCAATCCTCGTCGTCATCGGATAGAGATAAACGCCGGTGATGGTGCCGCGACGGACCGCACCGTAGGTAAGGAGCTCGTCCATCACGTGCTTGGCGAGGTTGCTTGGTACCGCGAAGCCAACGCCTTGATACCCGCCGGTCTGGCTGAAGATTGCCGTGTTGATGCCGACAAGCTCGCCGCGGGCGTTGATCAACGCGCCACCGGAATTTCCCTGGTTGATGGCAGCGTCGGTCTGGATGAAGTCTTCGTACGTCGCGAGGCTGCCGCCGAGGCTGCGGCCCGTCGCACTGACGATGCCGAGCGTAACGGTCTGGTTCAGCACGCCGAACGGGTTGCCGATCGCAAGCACCCATTCCGCGACCTTGAGCTTCGACGAATCGCCCCAGGCCAGCGCGGGCAGGTTGCGCGCCTCGATCTTCAACACCGCGAGGTCGGTGGCTTCGTCGATACCGACGATCTTGGCGCGGAGTTCGCGCTTGTCGGGCAGCGTGACCGAGACCTCGGATCGTGCGTCGCCGATGACGTGGTTGTTGGTCAGCACGTAGCCATCGGCGGAGACGACGACGCCGGAGCCGAGGCTTTGCTGAAGGCGATCGCGATAGCCAAACGGGCTGTCGCTGCCGAAGAACTGGCGGAAGAACGGGTCGTTCGCGAACGGAGAGTTCGGCGTGCGTACGACCTGCGTCGACGAGATGTTGGGCACGCTTGGAATCGCGAGTTGTGCCGCGACGGTCAAGTCGGGCACGGCGGAGGCTGTCGGCGAGACCGCGCGAGACTGGGAGGCCGGGGGTCTTGCAGCGACGGGCTCGTTCCCAGGCGCCTGCGCGTTCGCGTCCTCGGCCGTACGCATCCTGCCGGTGAGCACGAGGCCGGCGACAAAACTACAGACGAGAAAGACAACCCCGAGGCTGAATCGTCGCATTTACGTCGAGAGCACCTGAATCCTTCGCCCCGGCGAGGGCGGCGCTTTTGGAAGCGTGATGGTCAGCACGCCGTCGGCGAGATCGGCAGAAACCTGGTCGACGGCAATCGAGTCGGTAAATTCGAACCGTCGTGCAAACGATCCGTGGCCGCGCTCGACCTGATGGAAATGAACGATGTCGGTTGACGGGATGCGATCGGAACGGCGGCCGCGGATGGTCAGATAACGATCCTCGAACACGAGATCGATCTGGTCGCGCGCAAGACCGGGCACCTCAGCGGAGACGATGAAGGCTGAATGCGTTTCGTACACGTCGATCGCCGGTGCCCATGGTTCGGTCTCCTGGTTGCCCAGACGGCCGAGGCGGTGCTGCAAGACGCGGAGTTCCCACGGCATAAACGAATCGTAGCACGGGGGCTGACAGAGCTGAGCCGCTTCTGCTACGATCGCTAGGATCTGGCTTCAAATATGAGCTCTATTCAAGCGACACGACTCAAACGGGGCATGCTCGTCAAGATGGGCGCCGACCTCTATCGCGTTCTCGACCTGCAGCACGTCACCCCTGGCAACCTCCGCGGTTTCGTCCGGGCGAAGTTCCGCAACATTCGCAACGGCACGCTGTCGGACCAGAAGCTGCGCTCGGAAGACTCCGTCGAGCGCGCGGTCCTCGACGAGCGGGAGATGCAGTACCTCTACAGGGACGGGGATTCGTTCCACTTCATGGATACCTCGAGCTACGAGCAACTGCACATCGACTCGGAAGTGCTCGGCGACGCCGCCAACTACATCATCGCCGACGCCTTAATCAAGGTGGAGTTCTACGGCTCTGAACCCGTTGGCATCGAGCTACCGATCACGGTCGATCTGACGGTTGAAGATACCGCTCCCGGCATCAAAGGGGCGACGGCGAGCGCGCAGGTGAAGCCGGCGCGTCTCGAGACCGGCCTCGTCGTGCAGGTTCCGCCCTTCGTCAATACCGGCGACAAGGTTCGCGTCAGCACGGACACGGGCGAGTACCTTGTCCCGGGCCTAGCCCACGGCAGTGGACATCCAGCAACGGCCAACCTCGGGCTGGATCGAGGTAATCACCGGCAGTATGTTCAGCGGCAAGAGCGAAGAGCTCATCCGCCGGCTGCGGCGGGCGCAGATTGCTCGCCAGAAGGTGCAGATCTTCAAGCCGAAGATCGACAACCGCTACGGCGACGATCACATCACCTCGCACAGCGAGATGCGGATTCCGTCGCAGAACACGGCGTCTTCCCGCCAGCTGCTTGACGATGTGCTGCCAGACACCGAAGTCGTTGGTATCGACGAAGGCCAGTTCTTCGATGCGGAGCTGCCAGCCGTCTGCACGACGCTCGCGGATCAGGGCAAGCGGGTCATCGTCGCCGGGCTCGACCAGGACTACCTCGGCAAGCCGTTCGAGCCGATGCCTCAGCTGCTCGCGATCGCCGAATACATCACCAAGACGCTCGCCATCTGCATGGTCTGCGGCGCGCCGGCCAATCATACCCAGCGCCTCGTCGCGAGCAGCGAACGCGTGCTCGTCGGCGCGCAGGGCACGTACGAAGCGCGCTGCCGTCGCTGTTTCGATCCTCGGCTCGGACAGTAATAGAATGCTGAATGCCGAGTGCTGAATGTTGAAGTGAACGTCGAACTTTCCTTCAGCATTCAGCGTTCCGCATTCAGCATTGCATGGACGTCGCCTCCCGCGTGCTGCTCGTGCTCGGCGTCGGATTCTTCTGCGCCAACCTGCGGCTGTTCGCCCAGTTCATCCGCTTCCTGAAGATCCGCTCGTCGGCGCTCCTGACATGGCCGGGCCGAAGGCCACCGTTTTACGGCTTGCTGCTGGTGCTCGGTGCCGTGCTCGCCCTGCTCATCGTCTACAAGTTGACGGTGCTGCACCAGCACCCGATTCAGGTGTTTGGCGAGAGCATGATGCTCGTCTATTACGCCTATGCACTGCCGCTCAGCCTGCGCATCGGCCGCGGATTTTACGCGGACGGTATCTGGGCCGATGGTGGCTACATCCCTTACTCGCGGATTGGCGGGCTGTCGTGGCGCGAAGGCGCAGAGGTCAAGCTGGTCCTCATCTACCGCATGCGCGCGTTTGCACGCGCGCTGGTCGTGCCCGACCGCCACTACGGCGCGGCGCGACGCCTGCTGCGCGACAAGATCGCCGCGCACGACATCCACTTTACGGGTAAGGCGTTGGACCTGGGAGAAGACGACCTGAAGAAAGTCTGAATGCTGAAGTTGATTCCGTGCAACCTCAGACTTCAGCATTCAGACGTTCAGACTTTCACTATCTCCCCAATAGCCACCCAATGGGTCCGTTGCCTCGCGCCATCGGGTCTCCCAGCCAGTCAGGCGGGGTCAGCCACACGAACGCCAGAATCGCAATCACCATCAGGTCGTACTGCCACGTCGTGCGCTCGTAGGTCCAGAAAAAGGCGTTCCATAGAACGCGCAGTGGCAGCGGTGTGGACGACTTCACGCGAGTACCTCGCGGCGCTCGTCGCGCAGTTCACGGTAGGTGTGGATGATGCGGTCCGCGACGGTGAAGATTGACAGCACGAGGATCACCCACAGCACGGCGGCCATACGGTTCGTGAAGGCCCCGATCATGAAGAGGACGATGCGCTCGGGCCGTTCCATGAAGCCGACCTTGCACTTGGCGATGAGCGACTCGGCGCGGGCGCGCGTATAGCTCGTCATGATCGAGAAGATCATCGCCAGCGCCGTCACCATCACGTAGTTCGTCTTGCCCAGCGTGGTGTAGAGGTAAATCAGCCCGAGAAAGAGCGCCAGGTCCGAGAATCGATCGATCACCGAGTCCCAGAACCCGCCAAACGCGCTCACCGCCTTGAGCTCATGAGCGACCTTGCCGTCGATGAAATCGAAGATGTTGGCGACGACCATGATCGCGCCGGCGGTCACGAAGTGGCCGCGCCCGAGGGCCCAGGCTGCCGCGATGTTGATGAGGACGCCGATGAAGGTGAGGACGTTCGGGTGAATCTCCAGCCGCACGCACGTGCGGATGATCAGCTGGAGCGGGTACATACACAACCGCCCGATGAGTCCGGTGAACGTCATGAATCCGCTACAATGGAAGGTTACGAAACTGCGCCAAAACCGGCAGTGTATCGCATGCCAATCCGTGATCTCAAGGCCCAGATCGCCCGCCTCCCCGAGCAGCCCGGCGTCTACGCGTACTACAACGGCGCCGGCGACACGCTGTACGTGGGCAAGGCACGCGTGCTTCGCGACAGAGTACGGAGCTATCTGGGCGCGCATGGCATGAGTCCGCGGATCGACGCCCTGCTCGACGAGGCGCAACGCCTCGAGGTGATCGTCACCGATTCGGTGATGGAAGCGCTGGCGCTCGAAAACCATCTCATCAAGCAGCGCGCGCCCCGTTACAACATCCTGCTCCGCGACGACAAGAACTATCCCTACCTGCAGCTGACGACCGGCGAGGCGTTTCCGCGGGTGCTGGTCGCGCGTCGCGTGCAGCGGGATGGCCATTACTACGCCGGTCCGTTCCTCCCGGCGTCGCTCGGGCGGCGCACGATGGGGTTGACGCACCGATTGTTCGGGATTCGCTCGTGCAACGAGGTCATCACCGGCGAGCGCGGCCGCCCGTGTCTCGAATACGACATCAAGCGATGCATCGCACCCTGCGTGCGCGAGATCTGCTCGCCGGAGGAGTATCGAACGGCGGTCGAGCACACCCAGCTTTTTCTCGAGGGGCGAAACGATGAGCTCGTGGCAACGCTGCGCGACCGCATGAAGGACGCGTCGGACGCCGAGCGATTCGAGCAGGCGGCGCAGTTGCGGGATGCCATTCGCACAATCGATACGTTCGGCACGCGCCAGCAGAAGATGGCGAGCGCCGAGCTCGGTGACCGCGACGCGTTCGGTTTGAAGGTCGGGCCCGCCGGCGCGTCGGTCCAGGTCTTCGAGGTTCGTCATGGGCGCGTCGTCGAGCGCATCGAGCTCGTCACCGATGGCGCAGCGGACGCGACCGCGCTGCCCGCGTCGCGCGAACACGAGGTCCTGCAGGCTGCGGTGCAGCAGTTCTACGAGGATCGCGTCCCGCCGCCCGAAGTGCACCTGCCACTCGCGCTCGGCGAGGCCGACACGACGCTCCTCGAAGAGTGGCTCTCGTCACGAGCCGAGCGTCGCGTGCGGCTCGTCGTGCCAAAGCGCGGGGAGAAGCGTGGCCTGCTCGATCTGGCGGCTCGGAACGCCGAGCTTGCCTACCAGCAACGATTCAACGAGAACACTGCCGCCAACTACGACGCCCTCGAAACCCTGCGCGTCGTGCTCGCGCTACCAGGCGTCCCGCGCCGGATCGAGTGCTTCGACATCTCGACGATTCAGGGCAGCGAGACCGTCGCGTCGATGGTCGTCTGCGAGGACGGTCGCATGCGTCGCGGGGAGTACCGGAAGTTCAAGATCGGCGGCTCGCGGCTCGCTGTTCGCGGCTCGCAGTTGTCGGCTGTCGGGTCGCTGCTGGCAGAGACGCAAACCGACGCTCCGGCGCCGGACGTAGTTGAAGGCGTAGAAAAGGTCCTATCGGCAGCGCCTGCGGCAGCCGTGAGCGGCGAGTCTTCGAGCCGCGCAGCGGCAACTAAATAACGACTTCGCTGCGATGCACGAAGTCGTCCTCCGTCGCTACCGTCGCGTCCTCGAGGCCGGCGGTCCCTTCCCCGATCTCGTGCTCATCGACGGCGGCAAGGGCCAGCTGTCGGCCGCTTACGCCGCGCTCGAGGAACTCGGGCTCGGACGGCTGATTGCGGTCGGCATCGCCAAGAAAGAGGAATTGCTGTTTATGCGCGACCGCGAGGATGCCATCGCGCTGCCCCGGGAGAGTCCCGCGCTGCTGTTGATTCAGCGCATTCGTGACGAGGCGCACCGGTTTGCGGTGACGTTCCACCGCCAATCGCGTGCAAAACGCGACCTACGTTCTGACCTGGATACCGTTGCGGGCATTGGCCCCAGGCGCCGGAAAGCGTTGTTGACCGCCTTCGGCAGCATCGCTGGCGTGCGCCGCGCGACGCGCGAAGAGCTGGTGCGCGTCGTCGGGACCAAGACTGCCGACGCGGTGCTGACGCATTTCGCGTCGCGTGGGTGAGTGAGGTTGGGCGGAACGAAGGTTGATAGCCCGGGCGTTTTGCTCTACCCTTAAGCATTCTGCTGACGTTCCGCCTGCAGCTCAGTGAACCAATCAATCGATTTCGTCTCCGCCGTCATCCCGTTCGTCATTGTGTTGCTCTCGTTGACGATTCACGAGGCGGCTCATGCGTGGACAGCCTATCGGCTCGGCGATCCAACGGCGAAGGATCTCGGTCGCATCTCGCTCAATCCGCTCGTTCACATCGACCCGATCGGGACGATCGTCCTGCCGCTCATCGCGGCCTTCAGCAATCTTCCCATCATCGGTTGGGCGAAGCCGGTGCCCGTCGATCCCCGACGGCTACGGGATCCGCGCCGGGATTTCATGCTCGTGGCCGCTGCTGGGCCGGCGAGCAACCTGCTCCAGGCGGTCGTGATCGCGGTGCTTTTTCACGTGCTGCCGCTCGAGAACATCGACCTGTGGAACCTGCATTGGCCGAACATCTTCTATCGAGCCGCGGACATCAACATCCTTCTCGCCGTCTTCAACATGATCCCGGTGCCGCCCCTCGACGGCGGGAATGTGCTGGCGGGCCTGTTGCCGCGTAACGCGGCCGCGGTCTTCGAGACGATGCGCCCGTTCGGCTTTCTCATTCTCTATGCGCTCATGTTCACCGGGGTGCTCAGCCAGCTCATCGTCCCGCCGGCAAACTTTCTGATGGAGCTACTCGGACTGTGAAGCCTCGCGTCCTTTCTGGCATGCGCCCGACGGGCAAGCTGCACCTTGGCCATCTCGTGGGCGCTCTGGACAACTGGGCGTCGCTTCAGGAGCGCTACGACTGCTTTTACTTCGTCGCCGACTGGCACGCGCTGACGAGCGACTATGCTGATACGTCCGAGCTCGTCGCGAACGCGTACGACATGGCGGCCGATTGGATCGCCGCTGGTCTCGACCCCAATCGCAGCACGCTCTTCGTTCAGTCACTCGTTCCCGAGCATGCCGAGCTGAACCTGTTGCTGTCGATGGTTGTGCCGATTCCGTGGCTCGAGCGCGTGCCGACCTACAAGGAGCAGATCGAGCAACTGGCCGAGAAAGACTTATCGACGCTCGGTTTCCTCGGCTATCCGCTCCTGCAGACGGCAGACATCATCATTTACAATGCGCGCTACGTCCCGGTCGGAGAGGACCAGGTGGCGCACCTCGAGCTCAGTCGTGAGATCGTTCGCCGGTTTCACAACTTCTTTGGTCAGTTGTTCGTCGAGCCCGAGCCGCTGCTGACCGATTTCAAGCGGCTTCCCGGCCTCGACAACCGCAAGATGTCCAAGAGCTATGGCAACGCGATTAGCTTGTCGGACGATGCGGAGACGGTGCGGAAGAAGGTGATGCAGATGTACACCGACCCGAAGCGGATTCGGGCCGATGTGCCGGGGACGGTCGAAGGAAACCCGGTATTCACGTATCATGACGCCTTCAACCCCGACGCTGCGGAAGTCGATGACTTGAAGGCGCGCTACCGCGCTGGCAAGGTCGGCGACGTCGAAGTGAAGACGAAACTGGCGAAGGCGCTCAACGCGCATCTGGATCCGATTCGCGCCCGGCGCGCGGAGGTGCTCGCGAAGCCCGAGACGCTCCGCGAGATCCTGCACGAAGGCTCGCGGAAAGCACGCACGGTCGCGCAAGAGACGATGGAGCGCGTCCGAAGCGCCGTGAAACTGAATTACCGGTAAGGACCGAGCCGACAGCTGGCGGCGAAGTGCTGCGAGCTGAAAGCTGAGAGCTAAGAGCTGAGAGCTACATGGAACACGCTGAATTCGAATCCATCCTCGAGGCCTACCCGGTCCGGCTCCAGAATTTCGAGGGTCCGCTCGACCTGCTGCTGCACCTCATCAAGCAGAGCGAGGTGAGCATTTACGACATTCCGATCGCGCTCGTTACCAAGCAATACCTCGAATACATCGACCTGATGCAGGAGATGAACCTCGACGTCGCAGGGGAGTTCCTGGTGATGGCCGCGACGCTCATCCACATCAAGTCCCGCATGCTGCTGCCACGCCCTGATCCGGCGCAGGAGGACCCTGACGAGGATCCGCGCGAGGCACTCGTGCGACGGCTGCTCGAACACCAGAAGTTCAAGGCTGCAGCCGAGCTGCTCCATGAGCGCGAGACGCTGAGGAGCGCGCAGTGGACGCGGCCCGATGGTCCGATCACCGAAATCGCCGGCGAAGCGCCCGAGCCTGAGATAGAAGTCGATCTCTTCAGCCTCATTGCCGCGTTTCGGACCGTCGTCGAGCGGTCGAAGCAGCGTCCGAAGGTCTACCTGCCAACCGAGCAGGTCCCGATCGAGGATCGAATCGAGCAGCTTCTCGCCAAGTTGTCCGAGACGGAGGCCTGCGGCTTCGAGGATCTGTTCGCTGACGTGCAGACTCGGGCCGGGCTGATCGTGACCTTCCTGGCGCTGCTCGAGATGATCCGATTGAAGCTCGTGCGCGTCTTTCAAGGCGGCGCGATGGGACCGATCCGCGTCTACAAGCGGTCGCGACCCGCCGATGCGCCAAAACCGTTGCTCGACCCCGAGCAGCGGCACGCGGACGAGCTTTCTGCTGTCAGCTCTCAGCTGCCAGCTGCCGATGACGAACCAAAGAAAGCTGACAGCTGACAGCTGTAATCAAAAGAGGAAACCGTGTCAGACCACCTCAAACCGATCATCGAAGCGCTGATCTTTGCGTCGCCTGAGCCCCTCACCAAGAAGGTGCTCTACAAGCTGCTCGACGCCGAGCCGAAGGAGGACGTCGATGCCGCGCTCGATGCGGTCGCCGCGGACTACAGCCGTCCTGGAGGACTGCAGCTCGTCGAGGTGGCCGGTGGCTACCAGATCGTGACGCGCGCCGAGCTGCACGACTGGGTGCGCAAGCTGTTCCACGAGCGCACCACGCAGAAGCTCTCGGTGCAGTCGCTCGAGACACTCGCCGTCATCGCCTACAAGCAGCCGATCACGGCGCCGGAGATCGCGGAGATTCGCGGTGTGACCAGCAGCGGCGGCGTGCTGTCGACGCTCATCGAGCGCAAGTTGATCAAGACGGTCGGACGCAAGCAGGTGATCGGCCGGCCGTTCATGTATGCCACCACGCGGGAGTTCCTCGAGCGCTTCGGGCTGAACGACCTCAACGATCTGCCGAAGGTCGAAGAAATGTCGGACGCGCTCGGCTTCGAGCTCCCGAGCGGGCTCATCGAACCGACGATCGCGCCGACGGCGCTGCCGTTCGAGGACGTCGAGCCGACGGATAAGACGGTACACTACGTGGACATCCGTAGGGCGCAACTCGTTGCGCCGACACTGCAGCCGAACTAGAGTTCGGCCCTACGGGCGTCACAATGATCCGCCTTCAGAAGATTCTCTCCGCGGCGGGTGTCGCGTCTCGCCGTACCGCGGAGACGCTGATCTCGCAGGGCCGTGTGACCGTCAACGGCGAGACGGTCACCGAGCTTGGAACGAAAGCCGATCCCGCCGCCGACGAAATCAAGGTTGACGGCCGGCGGCTGCCGCGGGCGAAGCCGAACCTGTACCTTCTCCTCAACAAACCGCGCGGCTACATCACCAGCCGCTCGGATCCAAAGCATCGGCCGACTGTCATCGATCTTCTCGCCGCGGGCGGCGTTCGTGACTACATCTATCCGGTGGGCCGGCTCGACTACGACTCCGAAGGGCTGCTGTTGCTCACGAGCGACGGCGAGCTCGCCGCACGGTTAACGCACCCGCGTCACGGTGTTGCCCGCGAGTACGAGGTCCGCGTTCGCGGTGTGCCAGACGCGCACGCGCTCGAGCGACTGGTGCGAGGCGTGACCATCGACGGCCGGCGCACGGCGACGGCACAGGTCAAGATCTGGCGCGTGTACGAGTCGGACTCAGGGCCGCAAGGCATCCTGTCGCTCGTCATCCACGAAGGGCGGAACCGGCAGGTGCGGAAGATGTGCGATGCAATCGGGCACCCGGTCGTGCAGCTGCGGCGCGTCCGGATTGGACCGATTTCCGACGATCGGTTGAAGCCGGGCCAGTTCAGGCGGCTGACATCGTCGGAAGTAGCAGCGCTCAAGAAAGGCGCGCCCGGACCCGAGTTCAAGGATCGACCCTTGCCTACCGCGACAGCACGTCCGCCCAGAAACCGACGAGCGCCCACGCGTCGCGCGCGCTCGCGGCCCGATCGACCTCGGCGTGGGTGATGAGCGGCGTCACGAGCGCATGAGCCTCTCCGCCGCGTTCCATCAACGTCCGTGCGAGCGCGACGCTTTCGGCTGCGGGGATCACGTTGTCACCGGTCCCGTGAAGCAAGAAGACCGGGGCTGATGGAAGAGGGGCGCTTGCCGGCGACAACCCCTGATCCCCGCCAAGCTCCGATAGGTGCGGCAGCAGGAGAGGGCCAAGGTGCGCGACGTCACGATCGTTGACGTACCCCATCAGCGCGCGTGACGGTTCGGGAAGCTCGGCGCCGAGTGCCTTTGCGTGCTCGAACTCGGCAGCCGATTGGGCTTTGTCGACGAGATCGAGCCGCGACGCATCGAGAAACGTCAGGATGGCCTTCCGAAGGTCCGGTGCTTGCTCCGGCGGCACGAGCCGATGGGCAACGCCGAGCAGGATGATCACCACGCCGTAGTCGTGCGGTGGTCGGGTACTGCCATCCGGCTCGATGCCCGTGCAGAGATAGCGCAGCGTACGCGGCAGGTCGCCATGGCCGCCGAGCGAGATCACTTCGGCGACACGCCCTTTGAGTGAAGGACGACCGGCCGCGACGATCGCCAATCCCCCGGCGAAGCTGATCCCCATCATCCCGATTCGCCCGTCTGGCGAGAGGTCCGACTGCTGTGACAGCCACAAGGCCGCGTCCTCGATCGCGTCGGTGACGTGCGGCGAGATCGAGTAGCGCGCGAGATCGGGTGGTCCGACCGTCACGACTGGATGTCCCATCGACGCGAGATCGCGCGCGAAGCCGACGAGCCGCGGCTCGTCGACTCCTGACGCGTGCACTCCTGGAACGAGAAGGAAAGCGCGGGCGGCTGAGCCACTGGGCAGGTATCGCCGAGCCGGAAGCGCGCCGGACCGGGATGGAATCGTGAGCGGCGCTTCTGTAACAGGCCGTGCTTCCCAGTCGGCCACGCTCCGCGCCACGCCGTGCATGCCGGCGGCACGGACGACGAACGCGGCGCCGCGCACGTAATCGTGGGCGCCGACGTAGCCTGATACAAGGGCGACGACCGGAACGCCGATCCACCACGCTACCCGTCGACGCCACCGCATGCCGGAGGATAATAGCAGCGTGACCGCGACCTCCGAGCCTCGACCACCCGCCCCACACGAGCGCCGATTGATCATTGCCATCGATGGTCCTTCGGGCGCCGGCAAGGGGACCGTCGCGCGCGAAGTGGCGAGGCGGCTGGGTTACCGGCACATCGACACGGGCGCGATGTACCGGGCCGTGGCGTGGAAGGCGCTGCGCGAGAACGTCGATCTTGCCGACGAGGACACCAGTGCCGATGCCGCCCGCCGCGCCGTCATCGTCGTCGGTGACGGCGTCGCCTCGGTTGACGGCCACGACGTTGCTCGCGCGATTCGGACGCCCGAGATCGATGCTGCCGCAGCCGCGGTGTCGCGCCAGCCGAGGGTCCGCGAGATCCTGATCGCACAGCAGCGCGAGATGGGACAGGCCGGCGGTGTCGTGATGGAAGGACGTGACATCGGCACGGTCGTGTTCCCCCGAGCCGATGTGAAGATTTATCTGGACGCGGCGCCGGAAGAGCGTGCCAGGCGCCGCGCGCATGACCCGGCACACGCGCTGAGCACCGGGCGCTCGTCGGTCGGCGACGTGGCCACCGCGCTCGAAGCCAGAGATCTCAGCGATCGCACGCGCAGCACGTCACCGCTGACGCCGGCCGAGGACGCGGTTTTGCTCGACACGACGAACATGTCGATCCAGGAAGCCATTTCGCGCGTCTTAGAATTGGTGGCCGAACGCCTTCCGCCTGAGGACGGAGGCCACACGTAATCTGTGTGCCCGGAGCGTGGCTTCCACCCTTAGGCGGAAGACGAGGCCGCCCTACTCTTCGTGCTCGGGGTAGTCCTCTGCGGACGCCGGGTCGAGCTCCCAGCGGTGACGATCCCGCTCCGAAATCTTGTCGCCCGCCTTCAGCTCTTCGCTGTCGTCGTACTGCACGCCCAGCGCTTTGCCGATGTCGTCGACGCGATCCTGATCGGGCGTCGGGTTGTCTCCTCCAGGCGCTTCGTCGCCAACCGCGTAGGCGTCCTCCCAGTTGGCGTCGACGTCACCACCCGTGAGCTCGGGGCTGGTTTCGTTGTGCTGCAACCGGGCTTCGCGCATCTCGCGACGGCCGGAACGGGCCGCCGATGGCGTGCGATCCATGTCCAGCGACGACGGTGGCGTCGGGACGTTGTCTTCGAGCTCGGGGAGGTGCCGGCGGCTGCGGTCGAGGGAGAGCGGATGCACCGGCCGAGCGGGCGTTGGCGACGCCTTCCGTGCGGCGCGTGCGGGCTTCGCCGCCTTCGGAGCGGTCGGAGTCTTGGCGGGCCGCCGGGCGGTTCGCTTGGTTCGCGCCGGTTGCGCAACGGCTTTTTTCGCGGTTTTGGCTCGGGTTGCGGGGGCGCGGCGAGTCTTGGCGGCGCGCGCGGGCGACTTTCGGGCCGCCCTTTTCGAGCTCGACCGGCTTGCAGCTGTGCGGCGCGTGGCCGTCCGTGACGATTGGCGTTTTGCGCCTGCTCGGGTCGGTCGTTTTCTGGCTTTTCTCGCCATAACGGTTTGACTCCGTGCCCCTAAGTGATGTATCTTCTACTGCTTATCGCAACTCAAAAGCGAAGCACACTACAGCCCGCCGCGAGCTGAGATCGCGGCCAGTACCGACTGAGGAGGACCAAGTTTCGATGCCCACTGACAACTCGCAGCACATCAAGCCACAAGGAGGTGCCCTCGACGAATCGATCGACCCGCAGGAATACGCCCGCCTGCTGGACCTTTACGATAGCAGCTTCCGCAATATCGCGGAAGGCGAAGTCGTCAAGGGCACGGTCCTGAAAGTCACCCCATCTGAAGTGATCGTCGACGTCGGCTACAAGTCCGAAGGGCTCATCGCCATCGACGAGTTCGTTGATGAAACCGGTCAGATCGCCGTGCAGCCGGGGGACATCGTCGATGTCCTGCTCGAGCGCACCGAGGACCGCGACGGTTACGTCGTCCTCTCGCGCGAGAAGGCCGAGAAAATGAAGATCTGGGACGACGTCGAGAAGGCCTACGCCGAGCGTAAGGTCGTCATCGGCCGCGTCATCGAACGGATCAAGGGCGGCCTCGCCGTCGACATCGGCGTGCGCGCGTTCCTGCCCGGATCGCAGATCGACGTGCGTCCCGTTCGTAATCTTGACGCGCTTCGCGGACAAGAACTGCGGATGCGCGTCATCAAGGTCAACAAGAAGCGCGGCAACATCGTGTTGTCGCGAAAAGTTCTTCTCGAAGAGGAGAACGCAGAAAAGAAGAAGCACACGCTCGACACGCTCGCCGAGGGCAAGGTCCTGACGGGTGTCGTCAAGAACATCACCGATTACGGCGCGTTCATCGACCTCGGTGGCATCGACGGCCTGCTGCACATCACGGACATGTCGTGGGGCCGTGTGTCGCATCCGTCGGAGCTGTTCAAGGTCAACGACGAGATTGACGTCATCGTTCTCAAGTACGACCCGGCGACCGAACGCGTGTCGCTCGGCCACAAGCAGTTGAAGAACGACCCGTGGTCGAACGTCATCGAGCGTTACCCGGTCGGCGCGCGCATGAGCGGCAAGGTCGTGAGCCTGACCGACTATGGCGCGTTCGTCGAGCTCGAGCCCGGCGTCGAGGGACTGATTCACGTCTCGGAGATGTCCTGGAGCAAGCGCGTCAAGCACCCGTCGAAGATCCTCAACGTCGGCGACAAGGCCGAGGCGATGGTGCTCGGTGTCGATCCTGGTGCTCGGCGGATTTCGCTCGGCCTCAAGCAGGTCGAGAGCAATCCGTGGCACGAGCTGACGGAGAAGTACCCCATCGGCACGACGATCACCGGCAAGGTCCGCAACCTGACCGAGTTTGGTGCGTTCGTCGAGGTCGAGGAAGGCATCGACGGCCTGATCCACATCTCGGACATGTCGTGGAGCAAGCGTCTGAAGCACCCGTCAGAGGTGCTGAAGAAGGGCGACACCGTCGAAGCGATGGTGCTCAACATCGACGCCGAGAATCAGCGTCTGTCGCTCGGACTCAAGCAGCTGCAGACCGACGTGTGGGACGAGTTCTTCACCCAGCACCATGTTGGCGACGTTGTCGAAGGCAAGGTGGTCCGCGTGACCAACTTCGGCGCGTTCGTCGAGCTGGCAGAGGGAATCGAAGGACTAATTCACGTGTCGGAGTTCGACGATTCGCAACATGCCGGCAAGGACGAGAAGCTCGAGCTGAAGGTGGGTGAGAACTATCAGATGAAGATCATCAAGCTCATCCCCTCCGAGCGGAAGATCGGCTTGAGCATTCGTGCGCTCAAGAGCGACGAGTTCCGTGCCGATTGGGAGGCGTACTCGGAGACGACGGGTCGTCCTGAAGTGACGCTCGGCGATCACTTCAAGCATCAGCAGTAGCTATCAGCCGTCAGCCATCAGCTGTCAGCGTCAGCCTCGTGCTGACCGCTGATAGCTGAGAGCTGACAGCTCAGGGTGATTTTATGAACACCGGTAGCATGACCAAGGCGGAGCTCGTCGAAGAAGTCTCGCGTGTCTCCGACCTCACCAAGAAACATTCCGAGGTCATCGTCGACACCGTCTTCAAGAGCATCATCGACGCGCTCCATCGCGGCGAGAAGATCGAGCTCCGCGGGTTCGGCAGCTTCCGGCTCCGGCGACGCGAGCCGCGCAAGGGTCGCAACCCCAAGACGGGCGACAAGGTGGACGTGCCGCCGAAGAAGGTGCCGTATTTCAAGCCTGGCAAGGAGCTGAAAGAGCTCATCAATCGAGAGGCGGAGAGCCAGGCGGCGCCGCCGTTGCCGGGCCTGACGTCTCCTCCTGAAAGTTTGAAGTCTGACGTCTGAAGTGTGAAGCAGGGAAGTGGGAAGTGGGACGCTCGAAGTCAGCAAGTGTGAAGCCTCACTTCTCATTTCAACCTTTCCGTATCTTTGGACTTCAGGCTCCTTCCTCCGTATTTCAGACTTCGCACTTCAGACGTCAGACTTTCTCATGCTGGATCACCTCTGGTCTCCATGGCGGCTTCCGTACGTGACGCGGACCGGTGGGGAGTCGGGCTGCGTGTTCTGCGACGCGCTCACCAGCGATCAGGCGTCGCTCGTCGTGTTCCGCGGCGTGGCCTGTTACGTCATCCTCAACAAGTATCCCTACAACAACGGCCATTTGATGGTCGTGCCGATGCGCCATGTGGCGTCGCTCAGCGAGGCGACGTCCGAGGAGCTCGCCGAACTGATCGAGCTGGCGCGCCGCGCCGAGCTTGCGATCCGCGAGGCCTACGCGCCGCATGGCCTCAACATGGGAATCAACCTCGGCAAGCCGGCCGGCGCGGGAATCCTCGACCACCTTCATCTGCATGTCGTTCCGCGCTGGAACGGCGACACTAATTTCATGACCGTCGTCGGCGAAACGCGCGTCCTGCCCGAGGAGTTGCCCGTCACCGCCGCCCGCCTGCGCCCGCTGTTCGACCGCCCGACGCCATGAAACTCGAGCTCAGCGAACAGCAGAAGGCGTTTCAGGCGGCGGTGCAAGCATTTGCGCGCGAGCGGGTGGCGCCGCAGGCGGCGGCGATTGACGAAAGCGGCGCGTTCCCTCGCGACCTCGTGCGCGAAGTGGCGGCGCTCGGATTGATGGGGGTGACGATCGCCAGCGAATGGGGCGGCGCCGGCAAGGACTACGTCAGCTACGCGCTCGCGGTCGAAGCGCTCGCCAACGCCAGCGCCGTCGTCGCAGTGATTGCTTCGGTCAACAACTCGCTTGTCGCGGAGCCGATCGCCCGCTTTGGTTCCGACGCGCAGAAAGACACCTGGCTGCGTCGGCTGGCGAGCGGCGAGGCGCTGGGAGCCTTCGCACTCTCCGAAGAGCATGCCGGCTCCGACGCGGCGAATCAACAGACGGTCGCTCGTCTCGACGAGAGCGGCTACACGCTCAACGGGCGCAAGGTCTGGGTCGCTAATGCGGCCGCCGCTGATCTCGTGCTGGTCTTCGCAACCACGCAGGGCGGACTTCGAGGCCGGGGTATCAGTGCGTTCCTTGTGCCGATGGACAGCGCCGGCATTACGCGCGTGGCCGCTGCCGATTCTCTCGGTGTGCGCGGCCTTGGCTGCATGGATTTGGAGTTCAAGAACGTACGTGTCGGTGCTGAGTGTCTGCTCGGAGCCCCGGGCGACGGCTTCCGCATTGCGATGTGGGCGCTCGACGGCGGACGGGTGGCGATCGCCGCCCAGGCGCTCGGCGTCGGCGAGTCGGCACTCACGGCCGCGCTCGATCACGCTCGAACTCGCGAGGCATTCGGCCAGCCGATCGGCAACTTCCAGGCGATCCAGTGGATGCTCGCCGACATGGCGACCGAACTCGACGCCGCACGAATGCTGACGCTGAAGGCCGCCGACCTCGTCGGCCGCGACGCGGGACACGACGATCGTGCGCGCGCGGCGACGCCGCACGCCGCGATGGCCAAACTGTATGCGTCAGAGTCCGCCCATCGTGCTGCGGACAAGGCGATGCAGATTCTGGCGTCGAAAGGATACCGACGCGGCTCGGCCGTCGAGCGTCTCTTCCGAGACGTGCGCGCGACCGAGATCTATCAGGGCACGTCTGAAGTGCAGCGGATGGTCATCGCCGAGCACATCCTGCAGTAGGTCGCGGTTCGCGTCGGTTCGGCTTCACTTCACCTCCGCGTCCCCAATCCACAGTCCAAGCAGCCGTGCATCGGTCGATCCGGGGATGATCTCCGACGGCCGCCAGGCATGATCGATCGTGATCGTGACGCGATGCATGCCGCTCACGCGTGGCACGGTGTCGGGACGAAGGGGCAGCGTGGACTGACGCCAGGCTGGGGTGTCCAGTGCGAGGTCGTCGGCCAGCCGCCCGTCGACTTCGATCAGCGCGCGCGTTGGTTCGCCAAACGCCTCGATCGCGTGACGAAGCGGAATCATCGCACTGCGAGCGTTGGCGCGCACCAGGATCTCGGCATGCGATGTGTTCATCCACATGTACTGCACGCCATCCGGACTCCTTTCGCGTCCGTAGACCCCGAACGTGACTGTAGACAGCTCGTCGAGCGGATTCGACGAGACCCGACTGCGTGCGTCCGGCTCACGCTTGCGCGCGACGTAGTCGCGCAGCTCGCTCGGGACTGGGCTCCACGTGCGAACGATATCGTCGTGGGCGAGGACGATCGGACCGAACGGCTCGAAGTCGCGCATGATGTCGCGGGCAACGGCGGCGAACGACGCGAGACCGGCGACGAGCACGGCAACGACGATGGCGATGCCCGCTCGGCCGGCGCGGCCGGAGTTCGCGATGTCGAGCAGCCCGAGGGCCGCTCCCGTCAGCGTGATCGACGCTCCCAGCCCAACCAGGTACATCTGCTCAGGCTTGCTGACGAACGCGAACGGCAGGTTGAACATCACAGCGAGCGCCACTCCGTTCAGCAGCAAGACCCGCGCACCACGGCTGATCAATGGCCAGGCGATGAGGGAGACGATCGGCAGCAGCGTCGCGAACCAGCTGGCCATGGGCTGCCAGGGCCGCGTCGCCGGCACCAGCCTGAAGACGCGCGTCAGGCCCCTCGACAGATTGATCCAGGCGGCGTGATAGCTGGGACGACCATAACCGCCAAGCTCGCCGAGCGCGCTGGTGCGAAGCGCGATCAGTCCCGCCACGGTGACGAGCGACAACGCGACGAAGGCCCGCGGGGCAGGCGGTAGTTCGGGTTCGCTCACCTTGCGGGTGATGAAGTGCACGAGCAGGATCACGGGAAGGAGCATCAACCCGTCTTCTTTTATTAGGAATGCCGCAACGCCGAAGACCAGCAGTGGCAACCACCAGCGGAGCGGGCGGGCGCGGACGGCATGCCACCACAAAAGGGCCAGGAGCACGACGATCGTCTGCACCAGGTGCATTTGATTCGTGATCCACGCGACCAGCGCATAAGGCATCGCCGGGTGGCACACGATCATGAGGACGAGGGCGAAGGCAGCGGTGGCGCGATGGGTCAATCGCTGCGCCAGCCATCCACCGAGGGCCGCGGCCATCGCGAAGAGGACGAGCGACACTGCGTGATGGGCAACCGCGTTGAGACCAAAAAGCTCGAAGCGGACGGCGTAGAGCCCGATCGTCAGCGGCCTGTAAAATGGCGCCTCGATGCCTGTCAGATCCCAGGGGCCGTGGAACGTGGCCGCGACTTCCGCCAGCGAATGCGGACGGAGGAAATGATAGTCGTCGTAGTCGAATCCGTAGTGGAGAGTGTCGCGATAGACCAGCCACGTCGCCGCGCCAGCCAGCACGATGACGAGCAGTGCGGTGAACGAACGGCTAGGCCAGGATCTGCTTGGCAATCGTCTGCAGCTGCAGGTTCGAGGTCCCCTCGTAGATTTGACCGATCTTTGCGTCACGGAACAGCTTCTCGACCGGATATTCGCGGACGAAGCCGTTGCCGCCGAGCAGGTTGACCGCCAGGGACGATACGCGTTCGGCAACTTCAGACGAGAAGAGCTTGCAGATGGCCGCTTCCGTCAGGAACGGCTTGCCCGCGTCCCGGAGCCGTGCGGCGTTGTAGACCGTCAGCCGTGCGGCTTCGACGTCGACCGCGGCGCGCGCCAGCTGGAACTGTACGCCCTGAAAATCGGCGATTGCCTTTCCGAACTGCTTCCGATCTTTCGTGTACTTGATTGCGTGCTCGAGCGCTCCCGCGGCGAGCCCGATCATCTGCGCGCCGATGCCGATGCGCCCCTCGTTGAGGGTCTCGATCGCGGTCTTGTAACCTTTGCCGATCTCACCGAGAATCTGCGTCTTCGGAACGCGGCACTCATCAAACACGAGCTCGCAGGTGCTGCTCGCGCGGATGCCGAGCTTGTCTTCTTTTTTACCGACGGTGAAACCTGCCATGCCGCGTTCGACGAGAAACGCGGTGATCCCGCGATAACCGGCATCAGGATTGACCGTCGCAAAAACGATGAAGAGGTTGGCCTCGTTGCCGTTGGTGATCCAGAGCTTGCGGCCGGTAATGACGTAGGCGTCGCCATCCTCGCGCGCGCGCGTGGTGAGGGCGAAGGCGTCACTGCCGGACCCGGCCTCTGAGAGCGCGTACGCGCCGACGGTGCCCGACGCGAGCGCCGTCAACCACTGTCGCTTGATCTCGTCGTTCCCGAAACGGAGCAGCGCGTTGATGACGAGCGTGTTCTGCACGTCGACCAGCACGCCGATGGACGGATCGACGCGCGAAAGTTCCTCGACGGCCAGCACGGCGTGAAAGAAGCTGCCGCCGGCGCCGCCATACGACTCGGGAGTCTCGATTCCCATCACGCCAAGATCGAAGAGCCGATCGATCAACGTCCTGGGAATCTTGGCGTGCTCATCCATCTCGCGGACGAGCGGACGGATCTCAGCCTCTGCAAAGGCGCGGACGCTGTCGCGGAAGATGGCTTCGTCCTCGGCGAGCACCGTCAGCGGCTGGACGTGCTCGATGGTGTCCTCAGCCACGTGATCCTCTTTTCTTAGTGCTCGCGGGGCCCCACCCCCACTCGCGGTCGCCTCGCGCAGTCGCGCTCGGCGACAGCCGCGGGCGCTGCTGACACAACGCCAACTCTCAAATCACTTCAGTCCAGCACCGCCACTCGCTCGCGTTTCGAAACTGCGCAGAATGCCAATGCTATCATTGGCTCAGGAGCCAGCCGGCGCTTCTGGACGTCCTAACTCGGAAGGCGGAGTGTATGACAGAGCGTGTTCACGTCAGGGCCGGACGGTCTGTCGCAGCAGGCGCTCTCGTTGTCTCCTTTGTGGCAATCATGTTCGCTGGCGTTGGGATTGCCGCCCGTTCGGCGCAGCAGTCAGCCCCTCCGCAGCAGCCGCCTGCGCAACAGCCGCCCCCGGCTCAGCAACCTCCGGCAACGCAACCTCCGCCGCAGCCGCCGCAACGCAGCCGCCGGCAACGCAGCCGCCGGCCGCTGGCGCACCAGCCCAGCAGCAGGATCCGCAGCAGCCGGCTCCGCCGCGCATCCGCACCGGCATCAACTTCGTTCGTGTCGACGCCATCATCACTGACAGGCAGGGCAACCCGGTGCTCGATCTCAAGCAGGACGAGTTCCGGATCAAGGAAGACGGGAAGGCCCAGACAATCGAGTCGTTCTCGGTCGTCAAGATCGACGCGATGTCGCAGCAGTTCGACGGCCCGGCACCGCGCGAACCCACGTCGATTTTCGAGGAGCAGCGCGAAGCCCAGCGTCCCGACGTTCGGCTGTTCATCATCCTGCTCGACGACTATCACGTGCGGCGTGGCAACGACATGGTCGTCCGGAAGCCGCTCATCGAATTCATCCAGAACCAGCTCGCCCCGGCGGACATGGTGGCGATCATGTATCCGCTCACGCCGGTCACCGGCCTGACCTTCACGCGGAACCGCGCGAGCCTGATTAGTGCGATCGAGCACTTCCAGGGCCGCCGGTTCGACTACAAGCCGATGAACGAGTTCGAGGAGAAGTACGCACTACTATCCGGCGCAGACGGTCGAAATGGTGAGGAACGAGGTCGTGATGACCGCCCTCAAGGGCGCGGCGATCAAGCTTGGCGGCCTGCGCGAGGGCCGCAAGTCGATCATCTTCGTCAGCGAGGGGTTCACCAGCATCCTGCCGCCGCAATTGAACGATCCGGTCGCGTCGCTGCCTGGTCTCGGCAACTCGGCGCGAAACTCTCCGACGGCGCAGAACAGCGACCGCGCCGAGTGGGGCGCGCAGGTCGACATGATTTCCGACCTGAGCCTCATCTTCACAGAGATGAACCGGAACAACACCTCGATCTACGCCGTCGACCCGCGCGGCCTCGCACCGTTCGAGTACGACATCAATCAGGGCGTCGGCCTTCAGGTCGACAAGAAGCATCTGAACTCGTCGCTCGATACGCTGCGAGCCCTCGCCGAGAACACGGATGGCCGCGCGATCGTCAATCGCAACGACATCGGTAAGGGCATGCAGCAGATCATCCGCGATGCGAGTGGCTACTACCTGATTGGCTACAACTCGACGCAGGCGCCCACCGACGGCAAGTTCCACGAGATCAACGTCCGAGGTCACGCGCAAGGGCGTCGAGGTGCGGCCTCGCAAGGGCTACTGGGCGTACACCGCCGACGATGTGGCAAGCGCCGAAGCGCCGCGCGTCGAAGCGCCTGCCGCCGTCACGGCGGCGCTGGCGACGCTCGCCGAGCCGCCGCGCGGCCGCCCGGCGCGTTTCTGGATTGGCACCGGAAAAGCGAGACAACGGCAAGTCGCGGTGACGTTCGCGTGGGAGCCGGTTGCGCCGGTGCCCGGCGAGCGGCGCACGGCCGACGACAACGCCGCGAACGTCATGCTGACGGCGCTTTCCCCGGACGGCCGGCCGCTCTTCCGCGGACGAGTTCCCGAGCAAAGCGCTGCGGCTGCGCCGCCAACGAGCCCGGTCGGCGCTGTCGCTCCCGCGAGCGCCTCGTTCGATGTTCCGCCTGGGCGCGTGCAGTTGCGAATAATGGTGCAGAACGCCGCCGGTCAGGTCATGGACTCCTCGACCAGGAAGTGACGGTTCCCGACTACACGAAGCCGCAGGTGTCGTTCGGCACGCCGCGGCTCTACCGCGCCCGCACGCCGCGCGAGGTGCAGGCGATCAAAGCAAATCCGTCCGCAGTGCCAGCGGCCGAGCGCTCCTTCTCGCGTACCGAGCGTCTGTTCGTGCGGGTGGATGCCTACGCACCAGGCACAGTGCCACCGACCTCGCCGCCCGCCTCCTCAACCGCGCGGGCACGTCGATGCTCGACGTGCCAGTTCAGATGTCAGGCAGTGACGGGGGAAATGGAAGTGGCATTGCCTCGCTCGCCGCCGGTGACTACCTGCTCGAGCTGAACGCCAAGGCCGAATCCGGGACCGCCCAGGAGATGGTCGCCTTCAGGATCAAATAGCTGTCAGCCATCAGCTCTGAGCTTTCAGTTCTTAGCTTTCAGTTCTTGCTGAGAGCTGACAGCTGAGAGCTGAGAGCTCCGTCACGCATACATCCCGCGCATCTTCGTCACCGTCGCGACGCGGTTGATGGCCACGATGTAGGCCGCCGTCCGCATGTCGGTCTTGTATTTGAGCGAGGTCTGCAGGACGGCGTTGAACGCCTCCATCATCTTCGCTTCGAGGCGCTTGTTGACCTCCTGCTCCTCCCAGAAGTAGCCGTGCCGATCCTGCACCCACTCGAAGTAGGACGTCGTGACGCCGCCGGCGTTGGCCAGGATGTCGGGGATGACGAAGACGCCGCGCTCGTGCAGTTGCCGGTGCGCCTCGGGGGTCGTCGGGCCGTTCGCGCCTTCGGCGACGATCTTCGCCTTGATGACTGGCGCGTTCTCCATCGTGATCTGGTTCTCGAGCGCGGCGGGCACGAGGACGTCGACGTCGAGCGCGAAGAGCTGCTCGTTCTCGAGCGGCTCGCCGCCGGGAAACCGTCGATCGTCTTGTGCTGCCTGGCGTAGTCGATCATCTTCGGGATGTCGAGGCCCTTCGTCGTTGTAGACGCCGCCCTTCCAGTCGGTGACCGCGACGATCTTCGCGCCGATCCGCGCGAGCAGATCCGCCGACACCGAGCCGACGTTGCCGAAGCCCTGAACCGCGACCGTCGCCTTCGTTGATGTCGAAGCCGAGATGCTTGGCAGCTTCGCGCGTCACGATCATCACGCCGCGGCCGGTGGCCTCGCGGCGGCCGAGCGAGCCGCCCATCTCGATCGGCTTGCCGGTGACGACCGCCGTCGACGTGTGGCCGACGTGCATGCTGTAGGTGTCCATGATCCACGCCATGATCTGATCGTTGGTGTTGACGTCGGGCGCCGGCACGTCCTTCTCGGGTCCGATGGCGTCGATGATTTCGGCGACGTAGCGGCGCGTCAGCGCCTCGAGCTCGCGCCGGGACATGCGCGTGGGATCGCAGACGATGCCGCCCTTGCCGCCGCCGAACGGCACGTGCGCGACGGCGCACTTCCAGGTCATCCAGGCGGCGAGCGCCGTCACCTCGTCGAGCGACACGTCGGGGTGATAGCGGATGCCGCCCTTGGCCGGTCCGAGCGTGATGTTGTACTGCACGCGATAGCCGGTGAAGACCTCGATCTCGCCGTTGTCCATCTGGATCGGGCACGAGACGATGATCTGGCGCTTCGGGATGGGTGAGGATCTTCCAGATGCCGGGGTCGAGGCCGAGCAGGCGCGCGGCGCCGTCGAACTCCTGGAGCATCGCGTTGAAGATGCTGCCGCCGCCTTCCATGGTATCCCTCGAGTGCGGCGCACGCACGTCGCGGCGGCGCCGCCGAAAACGCAAACGGACCAAGGTACGTGGCGGAATGGGCAAGTCAAGACGTGACGACCGTGAAGGCTGGCCGAGCCGCGATGTCGGCCGACAGAATCGCGATCTATCCGCGCGAGAGTGTGCCATCCTGTGCCACTCGGGAGGTCGGCATTTCACGCTCTGTAATCATGTCGCAAGTTATAGCGTATTCAAAGGCGTTGTACTACTAGCTGAGCTCGCTGGTCCGTCGATTGCTCCTTCGGCCGGCCGGGGAGGACGTTCGTTATGGACAGAAAGGTGTTTCAAGTTCGCTGCGACAGCGGCGATGATGGTCATGCGCGTCGCGGACCGCGCGCCCAGGCGGCGCCTGCAGCGCGCTCAGGAAGTGAACGCGCAATCGAATCGCTTACTCGCTTCGACGATCATCGAGCGCTGGAAGCAGCTCGTGGTGCTCTCAGCGCTGTCGATGCCGAACAACGAAACGGTGACGTTGAAGGGCTGAACTTCGGTAAGAAGACGCCGACGGTGTTCTGCGAAACGACGCAGATGAAGGTGCTCGAGTGCGAGCGATACGGAGCTCGTCGTCCGCTTCCCGAGGCGTCGAGGACGGACGTATCTGTTTACCGTTGCGCGCGGCAACTTCGATGTCGAGCGCGGCGAGTTCTTCGTCACCAAGCTGAGCGCCGATCGGGCGGCGGCTGCCGGGGAGCGCGGCCTGCCGGGCCTGATGGACCGATGGGACCAGCGGTCCGGCGGGGCCGCAGGACCTGCAGGTGCGGCAGGAGCCGCCGGGCCGGTTGGACCTGCGGGTCCGGCGGGCGCGGCTGGTCCGGCCGGGCCGGCTGGTCCAGCGGGCCCGGCGGACCTGCTGGCGCAGCGGGTGCATGGGTCCGGCGGGACCGCAGGGTCCGCAGGGTGCCGCCAGGCGCCGGCGGTGCGCCGGGCGCGCCCGGACTGCCCGGCGCCGCAGGGTCCGGCTGGGCCCGCGGGTCCGGCGGGTGGCGCTCAGCGGATACGAGCTGGCTCAGGTGGACAGCGACCCGGTCGCTCACGCGTCAGCGAATCGACGCGCAGCCGCGCTGCAGTCGTCGCGTGCCCGGCGGGCAAGGTGCCGGTCGGCGGCGGGTACGAGCCCGTCACGCGCGACCAACAGTCGGCGATGCTGACGCCGTGCAGTCCGGTCCGTCGTCCACCAGGACGGCAGTACTGGCTGGAGCGTCACGCTGCGCAACAACACCGGCACCGAGTGTCCGACGTTCAGATCCGCGTCTGGGTCGTCTGCGCCGTCCAATAGTCAGTTCCGTTGCATCGCTGAGCCGCGCGGTCGAAAGGCCGCGCGGCTTTCTTTTCCATCTCCTGCCTTCCGCCTGTCCCAGCTCCTAGCTCGCCAGCTCCGGTTGCACAGTCGCCTCACGATCAGCGGGCTATAATGTCTTGATCCATGAAAGCCACCGCGGAGACCGATAAGCAGCGCTGGGAGCGCGAGGTGCTCGAGCCGACGCTGCAGAAGTCGCCCGGAGCGCACGGGTCCCGTTCACCACCATCTCCGGCCGCCCGATCGACCGCCTCTACACCGCCGACGACCTCGCCGACTTCGACTACGCGCGCGATCTCAACGATCCCGGCAGTTTCCCTACACCCGCGGCATCCACCCGACCGGCTACCGCGGCAAGCTCTGGACGATGCGGCAGTTCGCCGGGTTCGGGACGCCGGAGGAGACCAACGCGCGCTACAAGACGCTGCTCGAGGCCGGCGGCACCGGCCTGAGCGTCGCGTTCGATCTGCCGACGCTGATGGGCCGCGATCCGGACCACGAGCTGTCGCTCGGCGAAGTCGGCAAGTGCGGCGTCAGCATCGTGTCGCTCGCCGACATGGAGCGGCTGTTCGACGGCATCGCGCTCGCCGACATCACGACGTCGATGACGATCAACTCGCCGGCGCCGATGATCTTCGCGATGTATCTCGTCGTCGCCGAGAAGCAGGGCGCCGACTGGCGCGAACGCTGTCGGGCACGATCCAGAACGACATCCTGAAGGAATTCATCGCGCAGAAGGAGTACATCTACCCGCCGCGCGAGTCGATGCGCCTCATCACCGACATCTTCGCGTTCTGCGCGAAGGAAGTGCCGCGCTGGAACACGGTTTCGGTCAGCGGCTACCACATCCGCGAGGCCGGGTCGACGGCGCTGCAGGAGCTGGCCTTCACGCTGCGCGACGGCATCGAGTACGTGCAGTACGGCATCGACGCCGGGCCTCGACGTCGACGACTTCGCGCCGCGCCTCTCGTTCTTCTTCAACTCGCACAGCGATTTCTTCGAGGAGATCGCCAAGTTCCGCGCCGCCCGGAAGCTGTGGGCCGAGGTGATGCGCGACCGCTTCGGCGCGCAGGACGAGCGATCGTGGAAGCTGCGGTTCCACACCCAGACCGCCGGCGTCTCGCTGACCGCGCAGCAGCCGTACAACAACGTCGTCCGCACGGCGCTGCAGGCGCTGGCGGCGGTGCTCGGCGGCACGAACTCGCTGCACACCAACTCGCTCGACGAAGCGCTCGCGCTGCCGACGGCCGAAGCGGCGACGCTGGCCCTGCGGACGCAGCAGATCATCGCGCACGAGAGCGGCGTCACCAACACGGTCGATCCGCTCGGCGGCTCGTACTTCGTCGAGCGGCTGACGCTCGACATGGAGCGCGGCGCGCAAGGAGTACTTCGACACCATCGATCGCATGGGCGGCATGGTCGAGGCGATCGAGGAGGGCTTCCCGCAGAGGGAGATCGCCGAGGCCTCCTACCGGTTCCAGCAGGCGGTCGAGCGCCGCGAGAAGGTCATCGTCGGCGTCAACGACTTCGTGCAGGAGGACGAGCCGCCGATGCCGATCCTCTACATCGACGAGACGACGGCCGACACGCAGCTGGCGCGCCTCGAGGACGCTGCGCGCGACGCGCGACAACGATCGCGTGCGGCGCGTCGCTCGACGCGCTTGCGAGACCGCGCGCGGGCACGGGCAACACGATGTACCCGCTGCTCGACTGCGTCCGCGCCTACGCCACCGTGGGCGAGATGTGCGACGCCCTGCGCGAGGTCTGGGGCGAGTACGAAGAGGTGCCGATCATCTAGCTGCCAGCTTTCAGCTTTCAGCTCTCAGCAATGGTCCAACGACCGACTGGTGGTCGCGAGCTGAGGGTTCGCCGTTGATAGCTGAGAGCTGATAGCTGACAGCTGATGTTTATGCCCAAAATCCGAGTCGTCATCGCCAAGCCCGGCCTCGACGGGCACGATCGCGGCGCCAAGGTCATCGCCCGCGCGCTGCGCGACGCCGGGATGGAGGTCATCTACACGGGCCTGCGGCAGACGCCCGAGCAGATCGTCGGCGCTGCGCTTCAGGAGGACGCCGACGTCATCGGCCTGTCGATCCTCTCCGGCGCGCACATGCACATCTGTCCGCGCGTGATGGAGCTGCTGCGCGAGCGTCAGCTGGACGATGTGCTGGTGGTGGTCGGCGGCATCATTCCCGACGTGGACATTCCGAAGCTGCAGGAAGCCGGGGTGAAAGGCATCTTTCTGCCCGGCACGCCGATGCAGCAGATCATCGACTTCATTCAAACGCACGTTCGCGCGCGTCGGTGATGCGCCCGTCGTGCGCAGGTGGAGCTGTAGTGCACCCCAAACTGCTGCTTGCTGACGACAGCGTCACCATTCAGCGCGTGATCGAGCTGACGTTCGCCGACGAGGACATTCAGGTCGCTGGCGGTTGGCGACGGGCAAGCAGGCCATCGATCGCGTGCAGACCGATCGACCGGACATCGTCCTTGCCGACGTCGGCATGCCCGAGCGCGACGGCTATGAGGTCGCCGCCTTCATCAAGGGCGATCCGAGCCTCGCGCACATTCCCGTGCTGCTTCTGACCGGCGCGTTCGAGCCGATCGACGAAGCGCGAGCCCGCGCCGTCGGCTGTGATGGCGTGCTGGTCAAGCCGTTCGAGCCGCAGATGGTGATCAGCCGGGTCCGCGATCTGCTGGCCGGGCGAAAGGGGTCGGCCTCCGCAACTCCAGCGATACCCGCGCCACCGGCGCCACAGAACGAGCCGGCGGAAACGCCGGCGTCGCTCGAGGATTACTTCGACCGGCTCGACGCCGCGCTTGCCAGCAAGACGGCATCCGCGCCGATTCTCGATCCAGTCGTGCCAGAGCTGGCAACGCCCGCACTGCGGCCAACGCTGACCGTCGTGCCACCGATCGCCGAGACTCCGGCGCCGCCACCGCATGCGGACCTGGACCTCTCAGGCTGGAATCCGCCTCCATTGGATGCACCAGCGCCCATGCCGCCGTCCGCAGGTCGCGCTGCGCCCGAGGCGCCGGTGATTCCAGTTGCTCCGCGTACTGCGCCGCCGACGCCGATGCATGTGGCCGCGCCGAGTCCCGCCCCAGAGAGTCAGCCGGCAGCTCCACCCCTCGTGAGTCCCAGCGGACCCATCAACCTTGAAGAGGCCTTCGCAGCGCTGCTGGCGGCCGAGCAGGGACACCCGGGCCCGGTGCAGCCCGGGCGCGCCGCTGCCGCGACTCCGTGGGCTGGTGACGTGCCAGATTCCGTCGTTGACGCGGTCGTGAGCAAGGTGCTGGCGCGGATGGGCGACGAGTCGATGCGCGCCGCCGTGCTCGATGCCGCCGAACGTCTGGTGCGGGAAGAAATCGATCGGATCAAGAATGTCCGTTGACGCATGATCCGGTGTGTCCCGCGTAATCCGTGACGCAGAATTCCGTGTCATCCGTGTACTCCGCGGTATCCGTCTGATCCGTGGTGAAAGATTTCGTGCACTCCGTGGCGAGAATTGTCCTGCATGTCTGACGGCGTAGAACAGTCCCATCCCATAGTGGTTCCCGACAAGCCGGCGCTCGAAGGTCTCGAACAGAAGTGGACCGAGCGCTGGGAAGCAGATGCGTTTACCGGTTCGATCGCACGCGATCGCGGGAGCAGGTGTTTGCCATCGACACCCCGCCGCCAACCGTCAGCGGATCGCTGCACGTCGGTCACGTGTTTTCGTACACGCACACCGACGTCGTGGCGCGCTTCCACCGGATGCGGGGCAAGGCCGTCTTCTATCCGATGGGCTGGGATGACAACGGCCTGCCGACCGAACGACGCGTGCAAAACTTCTTCGGCGTACGATGCGATCCTTCGCTGCCGTTCGACGCGTCGTTCGTTCCGCCGGACAAACCCGGCAAGCAGCCGATTCCAATCTCGCGCCCGAATTTCATCGAGCTATGTGCTCGGCTGACGGCCGAAGACGAAAAGGCGTTCGAACATCTGTGGCGCTACCTGGGACTGTCGGTCGACTGGTCGATGACCTACGCCACCATCGGCAGACGCGCGCAGCGGTTGTCGCAGCTGTCGTTTCTGCGCCTCGTCGAACCGCGGGCTGGCGTATCAGCTCGAGGCGCCGACGCTCTGGGATGTCGATTTCCGCACCGCCGTCGCGCAGGCGGAGCTCGAGGATCGCGAGCAGCCCGGCGCGTACCATCGCATCCGTTTTGCCAAGACCGGATCGCGCCGGCGGATACGTCGAGATCGATACGACGCGGCCCGAGCTGATTCCGGCCTGCGTCGCCCTCGTCGCGCATCCCGACGATCCGCGCTATCAGCCGCTCTTCGGCACTGACGTCGTGACGCCGCTCTTTGGCGCCCGCGTTCCGGTGCGCGCCGCACACGCTCGCCGACCCCGAGAAGGGCACGGGCGTGGCGATGATCTGCACGTTCGGCGACGTCACCGACGTCATCTGGTGGCGCGAGCTCGGGCTGCCGGTTCGCGCGGTGATCCAGGCAAATGGCACGTTGAAGCCGGTGACGTGGGGCGAGGCCGGCTGGGCACCGTTGACCCGCAGCGCGCGCAGCAGGCCTACGATCAGTTGGCTGGGCTGTCCGCGACGAAGGCGCGCGCACGGTCGGTGGAACTGCTCCGCGACAGCGGCGATCTGCTCGGCGAGCCTCGTCCGATCACGCACGCTGTCAAGTTCTATGAGAAGGGCGATCGCCCGCTGGAGATCCTGACCAGCCGGCAGTGGTTTATCAAAACGATGGACGCCCGCGAAGCGCTACTGGCAAGAGGCCGCGAGCTCGGCTGGCATCCTCGCTACATGCAGGCTCGGCTCGAGAACTGGATCAACGGCCTCGCCGGTGATTGGGGCGTCAGCCGCCAGCGGTTCTTCGGCGTGCCATTTCCCGTATGGTATCGAGTTCGGGAGGACGGCTCGGTCGACTACGACGCCCGGCTCCTGCCATCCGAAGATCGCCTGCCGATCGATCCGTCGACCGACGTGCCCGAGGGCTACACAGCCGACCAGCGCGACCGCCCGGGCGGCTTCACCGGCGATCCCGACGTCATGGACACGTGGGCGACATCGTCGCTGTCGCCGCAGATCGCCGGCGGATGGATCGACGATCCGGATTTGTTCGCGCGCGTCTTTCCGATGGACGTCCGGCCGCAGGCGCACGACATCATCCGCACGTGGCTGTTCTCGACCGATGCTGCGCGCCGAGTACGAGCACGGCTCGCTGCCTTGGAAGAACACGGCGATTTCGGGCTGGGTCCTCGACCCCGATCGCAAGAAGATGTCGAAATCCAAGGGCAACGTCGTCACGCCGCTCGCGCTTCTCGAGGAACACGGCTCAGACGGCGTGCGCTACTGGGCAGCGAGCGGCCGTCCGGGCGCCGACACGGCGTTCGATTCGGGGCAGATGAAGGTCGGCCGGCGGCTGGCGATCAAGTTGCTGAACGCGTCGAAGTTCGTGCTGGCCAAGCCCGGAACGACTGGCGCGGTTACCGCAAGCGTCGATCGCGGGCTGCTCACCAACCTCGCACGTCTCGTGCTCGAGTCGACCGACGATCTCGAGAACTACGAGTACACCGCGCGTGCTCGAGCGCACGGAAACGTTGTTCTGGTTTTTCTGCGACAACTATCTCGAGCTCGTCAAGTCGCGGCGTTACGGCGATCACGGCGAGGCGCTGGCAGCGTCGGCGAATACGACGCTCCTGATGGCGCTCTCGGTTTTCCTGCGTCTCTTTGCCCCCTTCCTGCCATTTGCCACCGAGGAAGTCTGGTCGTGGTGGCAGCCCGGCTCGGTGCACCGGGCATCGTGGCCGACGGCCGACGAGATCCTCGAGGTGTCCCGCGGCGCCGACGAACGGGGTGTGCAGGCGCTACAGACGGCTGCCCAGGTGCTCGGCGATATTCGTAAGAAGAAATCCGAGGAGCAGCGGCCGCTCAAAACGCCAGTCGCACGCGTTGTCATTCGCGCGCCCGAGGATAAGCTTGCGCTGCTTGCCGACATCGAGCAGGACCTCCGCGCGTCGGGCCAGATTCAGCAGATCGACCAGCACGTCTCGGAGGCATTGCAGGTCGATGTCGAGCTCGCGCCGCCAGAGGGTCCGCCTTCGGGGAAACCGCAATGAAGGCGGCTGAATGAAGTCGATACCATTCGAACCGCTCGATCCGTCGGTCTACCGGCAGATCGTTCGACGCGCGCTCGCCGAAGACCTCGGTTGGGGAGACGTCACGACGGAGGCCACGGTGCCGCCAGACCTCCGCGGCCGCGGGACGATTGTGGTCAAGTCGCAGTGCGTGCTGGCCGGCCTCGATGTTGCCGCTGAAGCATTCCGGCAGCTCGATCCCGCCGTGCAGATTTCTTTCAGACGCCGAGACGGCGATCGCGGCGCCACGGGCGACATCGCCGCGGAGGTCAGGGGCGCTGCGGCGCTCATGCTCACCGCCGAACGAACCGCCCTCAACTTCGTGCAGCGCTTGTCGGGAATCGCGACGATCACTCGCCGTTTTGTCGATGCCGCTGAGGGGCGGATCACGATCCTCGACACACGAAAGACCACGCCGACATTGCGTGCACTCGAAAAATATGCGGTGCGAGCCGGTGGTGGCAGCAACCATCGCTCGGGGCTCGACGACGGGATTCTGATCAAGGACAACCATGTTCGGCTGGCCGGTGGAGTGGCCGAAGCACTCAAGCGAATGCAGGCGGCGCGCCAGGAAATGCTGGTCGAGGTCGAAGCGCAGAGCCTCGCGGACGTCGAGGCGGCCATCGATGCGAGCGCTGACGTCATCCTGCTCGACAACATGCCGCTGGAGCAAATTCACCAGGCTGTCGCGCGCATCGGCGGCCGTGCAAAGATCGAGATCTCTGGCGGCGTGACGCTCGAGCGCATGCCCGAGTTGTCTCGCACCGGCGCCGACTACGTTTCCATTGGCGCGCTTGACACACTCGGCACCCGCCGTCGATCTCAGCTTCGAGATCGAACCGGATGCCTGATCAAGTTCCCTCCGACATCGCTGACGCGCTGCGCGCAGCTCGTGGCCGCCTCGGCCAGATCGGCGATCCGCTCTACTACTGGCACGAGACCACTTCCACGAACGACCTGGCCGCTGCGTACGCCGAACGTGGCGCGCCGCAGGTACGACTGTTCTGGCAGGTGCGCAAACGTCGGGTCGTGGCCGGCTCGGACGGCACTGGCACTCTCCACCTGGCGCGGGCCTCTACTTCTCGACGGTCATCCGATCGGTGCGGGCGGCACCGTTCCTGACCCTCGCTGCTGGAGTGGCTGTCGCTGGTGGCATTCGCGCCGCGAGCGGTCTGCCACTCGAGATCAAGTGGCCCAACGATGTCGTGACCGCTGACACCGGTGGACCGTCGCGCCGCCGGAAGCTGGCCGGCGTTCTGGCCGAGGCCTCATCGTCTGCAGACGGCCTGCAGCACGTGATCCTTGGCATCGGGATCAATATCAGCCCATCGTCATACCCGCCGGAGCTCGCCGATCGCGCGTCGTCAATCGAAACCGAGCTCGGGCGGCCGGTAGATGGGGCCGTCGTCTTTGCCGAAGTACTATCGGCGCT
Source organism: uncultured Acidobacteriota bacterium (assembly GCA_963797715.1). GTDB lineage: Bacteria > Acidobacteriota > Vicinamibacteria > Vicinamibacterales > 2-12-FULL-66-21 > DATBJJ01. The sequence goes on along the minus strand of CAWCQS010000021.1, from coordinate 98,120 downwards.
GTCCGCTGAACTCGAGCCGTTGACGCGCGGCGAGGCGGGAGGCCTTCTCGACCGGTGGCGCCGTCTTGCGCCATCAGCAACCGGAACCACCGTGGAGTGCGACACCCCGCTCGGCCGCATCGTTGGTATTGCCTCGGGTATAGCCGACGATGGTGCGCTGCTCGTGACGGTCGGGAATCGGGTAGAGCGCGTGATAGCCGGTGAAGGTACTCTGGAAGTGAGCCACGGATCACGGATTACAACGGGACGCGGATTACGCGGATCAGGCGGGACGCGGATTACGCGGATCAGGCGGGACGCGGATTACGCGGATCAGGCGGGACGCGGATTACGCGGATCAGACGGGACGCGGATTGCACGGATCAGACGTGGATTGCACGGATCACATGGGCCATACCGGACGCGGATTGCACGGATCACTCGGACAGATCGCAAGCGGCAGTCGGGGATAGCAAACGATGCTACTGGCCATTGACGTGGGCAACACGAACATCGTGCTGGGTGTGTTCGACGGCGCGAAATTGACCGAAAGCTGGCGGCTGCAGACGCTGCGGGAGCGGACGGCTGACGAAATCGGCATCCTCGTCACACAGCTCTTCAGCCAAAGCGGGCTGGACAAGGGTGCGATCAGCGGCATCGTCCTGTCATCGGTCGTGCCGCCGCTGACCGGCACGATGCAGGAAATGGCCCAGCGTTACTTCGGCCTGACGCCGTTGACGGTCGACCCGGAGACGAACACCGGTATGCCGATCCTGTACGTACCGCCGGCCGACGTCGGCGCCGACCGCATCGTGAATGCGGTTGCTGCCTACGAAACGTTCGGGCGCGCCAACCAGGTGCCGATCATCGCCGTCGATTTCGGAACGGCGACGACATTCGATGTCATTTCGGCGGCCGGTGAGTATGTCGGCGGTGTCATCTGCCCGGGCATCGGAATTTCCGCGGACGCGCTGTTCCAACGCGCAGCCAGGCTACCGAGAGTCGACGTGCGGAAGCCGCCAGCAATCATCGGACAGACGACGGTGACGTCGATGCAGGCCGGATTGTTCTTCGGCTACGTCTCGATGGTCGATGGCATCGTCACCCGCATCCGCGCCGAGCTTCCTCAAGGGGAGAAGGCGATCTGCATCGCGACTGGGGGCATGGCCGGCGTGTTGTCGAACGAGACGACGACAATCCAGCGTGTCGAGCCCGATCTTACGTTGGAGGGATTGCGACTCATCTGGAAGCGAAGCGCGGGCGCTGCCTGAATGTCCTCGTGAGCACTAGCACAGCATCGGACGCATGACGGAACTCTCCGAATACTGCCGCGAGCTCGAAGCGTATCTCTGTCGAAAGAACGGCGGCCATCTGATTCGCATCGTCGGCCCGGCCTTCGAACGGGTATCGGGCTGGGCCGAGCGCGGCGTGCCGCTGGCCGTGGCGTTCCGCGGCATCGACCGGTACTGCGAGCGAATTGAGCTGAAGGGAACGCGCCGGCGGCCGGTGCGCATCGAATTCTGCGAGGCCGACATTTTCGACATCTTCGACGATTGGCGGCGATCGGTCGGCATCGTTCAGGCGCAGGCCGCGGCGGAAGCGACCGCGCCGCCGCGCAAACCGGCGTTGACGGAGCATCTCGAGCGGGTAGTTGCACGGCTCGTGGGCAGTCGCGCCCCTCGATCGCCGGCGTTCGAGCGTCACGTCGAGGCGCTGCTTGCGGAGATCGATCGACTCTCGGGTGAATCGAAGAAGTCGCGTGGCGACGCGCGCGCCGCGATTCTCGACCGTCTCGCCGAACTCGACAAGGGGTTGCTGCGAATGGCCACGGCCGAGCTCGATGACGCCGCCGTCACCGCCGCCAGACGCGAGGCGGAAGCCGAGCTCGCTCCGTTTGGCTCGCGCCTCTCGCCGGAGATGCGGGCTCAGGCCGTCGAAGCGGCGTTCGAGCGCCACGTGCGAGACACGCTCGGCCTGCCGATGGTCCGTTACCAATAACGTGCTGACTCCGGGACAATCGTCGAGCTATCGATCGAGAAGGCGGCCGCCGGCGGCCGAATGCTCGCTCGGCACGACGGTCAGGTCGTGCTCGTCAGTGGCGTGGTTCCCGGCGAGCGTGTCACGGCGCGAATCGAACGGACGGAGCGCCGGCTTGCGTTCGCGTCGTTGGTCGACGTTCGACAGGCGTCGCCCGATCGCCGACAGGGCTTCTCCGACCCTGCCTGCGGCGGCTGCGTCTACTCCCACATCGACTACCCGCGGCAGCTCGCGCTCAAGGCCGACATCCTGCGCGATGCGTTCTTCCGTCTCGGCCGTCTACCGATCGAGGAAGAGATTCAAATCGCGCCATCGCCGGAACGCGGCTATCGTACGCGCGCCAGGTTTCACGTGGAAGGCGCACGAGTTGGCTTCTACCGCGAAGGTACTCACACGCTCTGTGACGTGGCAGCGACGGGTCAGGTGACTGAAGGTGCCTTGAGTGCGGTCACATCCGTCGTGGAGAAAATGACGGTCGATGGCGCGAGCGTCACGTCTGTTGAACTCGCCGAGAGCGTAGACGCCAGCGAGATGGCGCTGTTGCTGACGCTCGCGGATGCCCGCGCTGTTCAGTCGACCGCATTGGCCGTGACGCTGCACGAGCGCGGCATCAAAGGTTGCGTCGTGCAGGATGCGCGAGGGCGCGGTTTCGAAGTTCGCGATCCGTGGATAGCCGATCCGCTGACGATTTTGACTTCCGACCGTGTTGCAGCAGGAGAGCTCCGCCATCGGCCTGAATCGTTTTTTCAGGCGAATCGGTTTCTGCTACCCGAGCTCGTGACGACTGTGCTGGACGCAGCGGGGAGTGACGGTCCGGTGCTCGATCTGTACGCTGGCGTCGGCTTGTTCGCCGTCGCGCTTGCGGGGTGTGGGCGCGCCGAAATAACCGCAGTCGAGGGAGATGCCGCAAGCGGGGCGGATCTGGAAGAGAACGCCAGACAATCGGCCCTGCCGTCGGGGGCCGTTACTGTCGAGCGCGACAGCGTGGAAAGATATCTTCAGCGCCGCTCGTCCCGCGCGGTCGCGCCAAAGACGGTCATCGTCGATCCGCCGCGCACGGGGATAACGGCCGAGGCCCTCCAATCGATTCTGAAGCTCTCGGCGCCGCGGCTTGTTTATGTGTCTTGCGACCCGGCGACGATGGCGCGCGATGCCAAGCGGCTCGTCGATGGAGGCTATCAACTCGAGTCTCTTCGCGGCTTCGACCTCTTTCCCAACACGCCGCACGTGGAGTCGTTGGGAGTGTTCAGTCGAACTTCCGCCTGAAGGCGGAAGTTCACTCGTTTTGACCAACGCGCGCCGTCTGCCGCTCGCGTGCCGCACCAACGAACGCTGCGAAAAGCGGCGCGAATTCGCCGGTACGCCAGAAGTTCTCCGGGTGCCACTGAACGCCGACGCAGAACGACGCATCGGGTTCAGCCTTCTCGACAGCTTCGACAACGCCGTCTGGCGCGATAGCAGAACGCACGAGACCCGATCCAACGCGGTCGATCGACTGATGGTGCCGACTGTTGACCCTGCAGGTATGCGCGTTGTCGACCCTTCGGCCGAGGGCCTCTTCGAGCTTCGATCCCGGCGTGATCACCGACGTCATGCGCCTCTGCGCTCTTGGGTTCGACGATGCTGTGGGGAAGCGCCGTGTCGACAAGCGATGGAATGTCCTGGATGAGCGTTCCGCCGGCGGCGACGTTCATCACCTGAACGCCGCGGCAGATGGCCAGAAGTGGGAGGTCGCCCGCCATCGCGCGTCGCGCTAGATCGATCTCGAACTCGTCGCGACCAGGTTCCGCGTCTTCGACTGTCGGGTGCCGTTCGTCGCCGTAGAGCACCGGATCGATGTCGCCGCCACCGGTCAGCAGCAGACCGTCAATCTCCCCGAGCAACCGTCGCGGGCTCTCGCTCGTCTCGAGCACGCGCGCGCGCCCTCCAGCCTGCTCGACCGACGACACATAGTCGTCCAACCGGCTGCATCTCGTGACGCCAATCGTGGGTTTCATTTGTTGACCAGAGTTAAGCTTGTGGCCTCTTGAATCCGTGTCATCCGTGTACACCGTGGCATTCCGCGGATTCCGTGGCTACATCTTCTCAGGCACCGTGGCCCCCATCAGCTCGAGCGCCTTCGTCAGCTGCGAGCGGTAGTAGGCGACCGCCGCGGCCCGCCACAGCTGCGCATCCTTTCGCTCTTCGTTGATGATCGAGTAGCGATGATAGAAGGCGTTGAACGCCTGCGCCAGCCCGAACGCGTACTTCGCCACGACCGACAGCTCCAGCGTGCGGATTGCCTGTTCGACCACATCGTCGAGCCGGGCCGCCTCGAGGACCAGTCCCCAGAGGTCGAGCGCCTCGTCGCTGTCGGCGAGCAGCAGGTCCGGTGGAGCAGTCGCCAGCGCGGCGCGGACACCGGTTTCGTCGATGCCATCGCGCTCTTTGAGCTTGTTGAAGATGTTGTTCGCGCGGACGACGGCGTACTGAAGATAGGGGCCGCTTTCACCCTCGAAGCTCAAGGCCTCGTCGATATCGAAGATGATGACCTTGCCGCGCGAGAACTTGACCATGAAGTAGCGCACAGCGGCAATGGCGATCGCTTCGGCTATTCGGCCGGTCTGTTCGGGCGGAAGCTCCGGATTGCGCTTCGACACTTCCGTCGCGGCCTTGGCTGTGAGCCGATCGATGAGGTCGTCGGCCTTGACGCCGAGCCCCTTGCGGCCAGACACCTCGACGAACGGACGGTCCGATTCGGCGTCGACGCTGTATCCGAGCTCGCGCGCTGTTGCATGGGACAGCGCCACCATCTCGTAGGCGTAGTGGACGGAATGCTCTGCCTGCGCAGTGTAGCCAAGGACTGCGAGCGCCTTCTTGACGAGCTTCTGCAGGTACGACTGGCGCGTGTCGATGACGTTGCAGACCCACGATGCACCGCCGAATGACGGATTGGGGGACTCGCTACCGTTCGCGTTCGACGTCGTCGACCACAGGAGAGGCTTGGTCTCGAAGAGACGGTAGTAGAAGTCCTTACCGAGCAACCCAAACTTCCACAGCTGGTACGCCATGTCCTTGCCGACGTAGGTGACCGTTCCGTCCGACCGGACGATCACCTTCTCGCGCGGTTCCGCCTTGTCGCCGGCGTCTTCGGCTTCGGTGTCGCTGGGGTCTGACACCACGGTGGCCTCGGCATCCGGCGTCGACTCTTCGTCGTCGATGCGCATGACCCAGCAGCCTTTGAGCTTACCTTCGGTCTGCAGAAAAACTGCGCCCGTCTTCTTGAGGAATTCGAACGCGTGCGACCAGAAGTGGAGCCGTAGGATGTCGCCTTCCCACGTCAGCAGGTCGTAACCGATATTCAGCCGCCGCATCGTCTTCAAGTGGCAGCGCACGATTCGATCGGCGATGAACGCGGCAAGGTCGGCGGTGGGGTTGCCGCCGTGCTCGATGTCGTGAAGGGCGGCGGTGCGAATCTTGAGCCTGGTCTTGTCCTCCTCGTACCATTCGGTGACGCGGGCGTAGAGATCCCAGCAGTAGAAGTCGAATCTCGTCGTGTCGGCGATCGCGCGCACCGCATCGAGATCTTTGTGCTCGAGCTCGCGGAATCCGACAGCGACGTCGGCGACCTGTACGCCCGTATCGTCGATGTAGTTCTGGATCTCGACCGTTCGTCCGCTGAAACGGAGCAGCCGTCCGAACGCATCGCCGAGTGCGGCGTTCCGCAAGTGACCGATATGTGCGGCCTTGTTCGGGTTGATGGCGGTGTGCTCGACGATGGTCTTGCTGTTGGTCGGCGAAGTCGTAGCCGCCGGCGCCTGCGCTGGCGTCAGCCACTGACGGACCTGCGCCGGGCGGTCGATAAAGAAGTTCACATAGCCGTTCGGCGCGGCTTCGATCTTGGTGAAGCCGTCGATGCGACCCAACGCCGCGACGATCTCCTGGGCGATGACCCGTGGTGCCTTTCGCAACCGGCGCGCAAGCTCGAAGGCGAGTGGAACCGACAAATCGCCGAGGGCACGGCGGGGCGGTAGTTCAACCGGAATCGTGGCGAGGACAGGGTCCTCAGCGGGAATGTCGTAGAGACGCCTGACGGCGTCGCTCATGTGCCGTCGAACGGCGTTCTGTATGGGTAGAATCATGGACCGAGTTCATCCATGATACGATCACGCAACGTTTTCGACCGCTCCTCCACCATTTCCTTGGCGCGTTCGTAATCATGCGGCGTGTTGACGTTCACGAACAGCAGACCGTCGGGGTCGTACGCCGCCAGGGTCTCGGGCCCCACTTCGATGACGCGGACGTCCTCGGGCAGCCGCGACGCTGCCAGTTCGTGACGCTCCAGCCGCGCGCGGATCGACGCCAGGCACGTTCGCGTGTACACCGCGCACAGAGGCTCGTAGCCACGTATCGTCCTCGGTATGACCAGATCAGCGTCGAGCCCGGCCATGTACTCGAGCAGCGGACGCTTCAGAAACGGCATGTCGCAGGCCACGACGAGCGTGCGATCGTGCGGCGATCGAAGAATCGCTGTATAGATGCCGCCGAGCGCACCGTGATCGGGGAACTCGTCGCGCACCACCGTCAGGTCCGACGTCGACGGCCGTGGCATCAGCCGAGGTCACGAGAAAGACCGGATCGGCCACCTGCCGCAGTATCTCGAGTTGACGTTCGATGATGGGCGCGCCGCCGATCGGCAACGTCGCTTTGCGCGCGCCACCCATTCGCGAGGCGCGTCCGCCGGTGAGGATCGCAGCCGCCAGCACACCTCCACCATACCAGACCGTGCCGCCAGCGGCGTGTGCTCGAACGAATCGAGCAACCGATATGTCAACCGTGAGTCATGAGTCATGAGTGAGGACGCGAGAATCGGCCGAGTACTGGTGGCGAGCCTTCATCAGGCGATCGCCGAGGTGCTGCCCGACCGCCTCGAGTTCTACGAAAACTGGCTGACGGTTCCCGGCTTGCGGGAAGGCACCATCGGCCTGGCCCCGTTGTCGGCGGTGCTCAGCTTTCTGCGGCTCGAGGGCGAGGCGTACGATCGGACGACGGTGCGAGCTGGCGAGTACGCGGCGGACTGGACCGTGAGCGGCATGTCGTCGATCGAGCGACGGGTGATCAGCGCGCTGCCGACGGTGTTGCGCACGCGCGGCGCATTCCGCACTGCTCGAGCGCTCGTGCGATCGACGTATCCTGGGTCGCGAGTGAAGGTCAAATTGCGCCGTGGAACGGCGGCTGTCGAATTGCGCGGGTCGCTTTTCTGCGAGACACGCGAGGCAACGTCGATGCCGCTCTGCGGTTATTACGCGGCCGCGATTGCCAGAGTGCTCCATCATTTTTCATTGCAGGCCGATGCGGCGGTCGACGAGTGCCGCGCGTCGAGCAGAGGAAAGGGTTGCCGGTTGAAGATCGAGGTTCGCGGCGCGACGGCCAGCGAACCAGCTGCCGCGGCATGAAGGGCTTCAGGCATTTGTTTCTGCTGGCCGGTCTCGCGGTGTGCAGCCTGGCCACGACCGCCGGAGCGCAGACCGTTGCGAGCCCCGGGCCGATGTCCCCAGCGGCCGCGGCGCGGGTCCTCGTCGTTCCATTCGAAAACGCGCGGGACGAGCCTCGCTTCCAGTGGCTGAGCGAGGCTGCAGCCGTGCTGTTGACCGACGGCTTGCGGGCCAGCGGTCCTAGCGCCATCCCCCGATCGCAGCGCGTTCGTGCCTTCGAGCAGCTCGATCTTCCGGTATCCGGAACGCTGAGCCGCGCGACCATCATCAAAGTCGGTCAACTCGTCGGCGCAGCCGACGTGGTCGTTGGCAACTATCGAGTCGAAGGCACGACGCTGTCGGTATCGGCGCGCAGCATCCGCCTGGACGCCGGTCGACTTCAACCTGAGGTCACCGAACGCGGCGAGCTGACGGACTTGTTCGCCATCTTCGGCCGTCTCGCGGGGCGGCTCGGTCCCGGCGGCAGCCAAGCGCTGTCGACTTCGCATCCACCGCTCGATGCGTTCGAGAACTACATCAAGGGCCTGCTCGCCGAGAGCCCGCTGTCGCAGTCGACAGTTCCTCGAGACTGCACTGAAGAACGCGCCGACCTTCGATCGCGCGCGTCTGGCACTGTGGGAAGTCAGGACGGAAGAAGGCGATCACGCTGGCGCACTGGAAATCGTCCGGACGGTGCCGAAGGAGTCGCCGTCATGGTACGAGGCGCAGTTCTTCGCCGGCATATCGCTCATCGAGCTCAAGCGCTACGACGAAGCACTTGGCGTACTCAAGCCGCTCAGCGAACCCCCCGCGGCGACGCCGAGCGCGACCGCCGCCGTGCTCAACAACATGGGCGTGCTCGTCCTCCGTCGCGGTGCGACGCCCCAGACGGCATCGCCAGCGTACTATCTGACGAAGGCAACCGATGCCGACGCCGATCCTGATTACATGTTCAACCTTGGCTACGCGTACGCGTCGGATCGCAATTACCAGGGTGGGTTGTACTGGCTGCGGGAAGCATTGCGTCGCGATCCCGCGGACGTCGACGCGCACTACGTCCTTGCGGTCGCGCTGAACGCGACAGGCAACACCGTCGAGTCTGGCCGCGAGCGCGATCTGGCCCGCCGCCTTTCCTCACGCTACGGCGAGCTCGATCGTCGCGCCGCCGAGAGCCGCACCGCTGTACCGCCAGGCCTCGAGCGCATGCGCCTCGACATGGAAGGATCCTGGTCATCGCGCGCCGATCAGACGATCCTCAATTCGGCGCAGCGCGAGCAGCGCGAGCTCGCCGGCTTCCACCTCGCGCAGGGCCGTCGCCTGTTCGAGCGCGAGCAGGATCGCGAAGCGCTGGCCGAGTTGCGAAAGGCCGTCTATCTGTCGCCGTACGAGGCCCAGGCGCATCTTCTCATCGGTCGCATCTACCTGCGTGGCGGGCGGCCGGCCGACGCCGTGGATGCGTTCAAAATTTCGATCTGGAGTGAGGATCAAGCCCCGGCGCATGTGTACCTCGCCGAGGCGTATCTGAAGATTGGCGATGCCGCCAATGCCAGGGCCGAGGCGCAGCGCGCGCTGACGATCGATCCGGCATCGGCCGACGCCAAGCGGTTGCTATCGGAAATCCGGTAGGCCTCGCGAAAACGACGAGGAGGACGTATGACGCGCGCCGTCAGGGCTTCGTTCGTCTTCTACTTGCTGGTATCACTGTGCGCTGCTGCCCTGAGCGCGCTGTCGTTTGACGCTCCGGCCGTCGCCGCGGCGCAGGAGCCGCAGCGGTCGCCTCTCGTTTACACCGTCCAGGTCGACGGCATCATCCACCCAGTTGCGACCGCGCACATCCGGCGCGCGATTGCCGAAGCCGACGCCGCCAAGGCCGATCTCCTGGTCATCGTGCTGCGCACGCCAGGCGGCCTTGTCGACGCAACGCGCGACATCAACACCGCCATCATCCAGTCGAAAACACCAGTCGCCGTATTCGTGTCGCCCTCCGGCAGCCGTGCGGCATCAGCCGGCTTCCTGATCACCATGGCCGCCGATATCGCGGCAATGGCGCCAGGGACGCACATCGGCGCCGCGCATCCCGTATCGGGCGACGGACAGAAGGTCGACGACGTCATGGCAAAGAAGATGACGTCGGACGTGGCGGGATACGCGCGAACGCTCGCCGCACAGCGCAAGCGCAACGTTGCGCTCGTCGAGCAGGCGGTCACCGAGAGCCGCACCTACACCGAGCAGGAGGCGTCGACGGCCGAGCCGCCGCTCATCGACGTCATCGCGAGCGATCTTCCTGACCTTCTGGCCAAGCTCGATGGGCGGACCATCCATCGCTTCGACGGCGCCAGTCATACGCTGCGGTCGGCCGGAGCCGAGCAGCGATCGGTCGAGATGACGTGGGCGCAAACCGTCCTGAGCGCCATTGCTCATCCCCAGATTGCCTACCTGCTCCTGATGCTCGGCACGCTCGGGCTGACGGTGGAAATGTGGAATCCCGGCGCCATCCTGCCCGGCGTCGCTGGGGGGTTGTGCCTGCTGCTGGCGTTCTTTGCCTTCCAGGTGCTGCCGGTCAGCTCGGTGGGCATCCTGCTCATCCTTTTCGGCCTCGTTCTGCTCATCTTGGAGGTCAAGGTCACGAGCTACGGGTTGCTGGCCGTCGGCGGAATCCTGAGCCTGTTCTTCGGCTCGATTCTGCTGATGGACTCGCCGTTACCTGAGCTGCAGGTCGGGATGCGTCTCATCGTGCCGGTAACGCTGACCCTCTCGGCCATCATCCTCTTCCTCGTCCAACTGGCGGTAAAAGCCCAGCGCAGTCAGCCGATTACGGGCGATGCCGGGATGCTCGGAAGTCTCGGTCAGGCTCTGACGACTATCGATCCTGGTGGGACGGGCCGCGTGAGAACGCGAGGGGAGATCTGGACTGCGACGGCAGCCGAGCCGATAACTGCCGGAGACATGGTGCGAGTCGTCGGACTTCAGGGGCTGACGTTGACAGTCGAGTCCGATCGGGCAGCACCGCGGGTGCAGGAACAAAGTCACGGATAATGCCACGGATCACACGGATCACACGGACCGAATAGCCGTCGGCACGTCAAAAAGGATTACCACCGTGCTCTTCGCATCACCACTGCTCATCGCTATCGCCATCCTGGCGTTCTATCTCTTCAGCTCGATCAAGATCCTGAACGAGTACGAGCGCGCCGTGGTCTTCCGCCTGGGGAAGCTGCTGCCAACTCCCAAGGGCCCCGGGGTCGTCCTGGTGTTTGCGCCGATCGACCGCATGGTTCGGGTCAGCCTGCGCACGATCGTCATGGACGTGCCGCCGCAGGACGTCATCACGCGCGACAACGTCTCGGTCAAGGTGAATGCGGTCGTCTACTTTCGCGTCATGGATCCGCGCCGCGCGATCGTCGAGGTCGAGAGCTACCACTACGCGACGTCGCAGCTGGCGCAGACGACGCTGCGCAGCGTGCTCGGGCAGGTCGAGCTCGACGACCTGCTGTCGCAGCGCGAAAAGCTCAACCAGCAACTGCAGCACATTCTCGATCAGCGCACCGACGCCTGGGGCATCAAGGTGACGTCGGTCGAAGTCAAACACGTCGATTTACCGCCTGACATGCAGCGCGCGATGGCCCGTCAGGCCGAAGCCGAGCGAGAGAAGCGTGCTAAAATCATCCACGCGGAAGGCGAGTTACAGGCGTCTGAGAAGTTGAGCCAGGCCGCCGCAATCATCGCGGTTGAACCGGTGACGGTCACGCTGCGCTACTTGCAGACGCTGACCGAGATCGCGTCCGAGAAGAACTCCACGATCATCTTCCCGCTGCCCATCGAGCTGCTGAACATGCTTGGCACGGCACGGGCCGGCAACGACAAGCGCTGAGGGACACTGCCGTGAGCGACTTTTCGAACGACGCGACAGACGATGGCTTCCACGAGATTCAGCTGAGCGGCAAGCAGTTGGTGTTTCTCTTCATGGCGACGACCGTGGTGTCCGTCGTCATCTTTCTGTGCGGCGTGCTCGTCGGGCGCGGCGTGCGCGGCGAGGCGCTGTCGGCGAATACGAACAAGCCGACGGTAACCGCGGCGGGCGCGCAGCCGACGACGCCGCCAGAAGGGGCAACGTCCACGGCGCCACCGCAAGTCTCCGAGTCGCCGGCGGCCCAACCCAGCGCAGATGGCCTGTCGTATACAAAGCGACTCACCGACGAGAAGGCCGTCCCCGAGAACCTCAAGGCGCCGAAGGCCGGGGCGCCAGCCGAGCCCGCGGTTGCAGCACCGCCGCCCGCGCCGCAACAACCGGCAGTCGCAGGGTCAGAGCCGGCACTGAAGAACCCGACGCCGAAGGGAACGATGTCCAGCCCGGCGCCGGCAGCGTCCACTTCGGTGGTTATGCCGAGGTCAGAGCCGGATACCGCGCCCGCAAGCGGCGTCTGGGCCGTGCAAGTGGTCGCCCTGAATGACCGCGCTGCAGCGCAGGCGGTCGTAACCCGCTTGAGTGGGAAAGGCTACAACGCGTTTCTCGTTGAGCCGGGGGCGAGTGCGGCGGTCAAGAACTACAAGGTGCAGATCGGCCGATTCGAAGACAGGGCCAAGGCCCAGGACATCGCAAACCGGCTGAAGAGAGAAGAACAGTTCGAGCCCTGGATCCTTCGCTAGCGCTTCTATCGGGCGTCCTGCTGGCGCTCAGTTTCCCGAAGTTCGGCCATCCCGCGTGCGCGTGGATAGCCCTGACTCCGCTCGTCATCGCCATCGTCCGGTCTGAGAAGCCGCGATCGTGGCCGAGCGCATTCCGCCTCGGCCTGCTGACTGGCGTCGTCTACTTCGCCGGCACGCTCTATTGGCTGGTCGAGACAATGACGACGTTCGGCGGGCTCGCGATACCTGTTGCGGTGCTCGCCGCAGGCCTTCTCGTCGCGTACCTTTCACTTTTTCCCGCCGCATTCGCTGTGGTCATCGCGAGGCTTCGGACCTCGTTTGGCGTTCCCGCCGCTGTCCTGTCCGTAGCGCCGGTCTGGGTCGCCACTGAGTTAGGCCGTCAGTACGTCTGGGATGGGTTTCCGTGGGCGCTTCTCGGATACAGCCAGGTGACGATGTTGCCGATTGCGCAGTTGGCGAGCGTGACCGGCGTCTATGGACTGTCGTTCTTGCTCGCGTTGACAGCGTCGGCGGTCGCGAGCGTGATCGTCGTGCCCCGGGGCCGCAGTCGCTGGGTTCTCGCTGGTCTCGTAGCAGTACTCGTCGGTGGCGTCGCCGTGTGGGGCCGCGCGCGGATCGCGACCGGTTCCCTGGTCACGTCCGGCGATGTGCTACGGGTCGGGGTCGTGCAGGGAAACATCCTGCAGGACGAAAAGTGGAATCCGGCCCTGCGCGATCAGATCATCGGCCGCTACGTCTCGATGACGCGGCAGGCGGTGTCGCAAGGCGCGACGTTCGTGATCTGGCCGGAGTCGTCGCTCCCGGTCTACTTCGAGGAAGACATCCGCGGCGAGCTCGTGCGGCGGTTGGCGCGCGAAACCGGGGCCACGCTGCTCATCGGCGGCGATCAGATCGAGCGTGCACGTCCCGACGCCACGCTGGAAGCGCTCGATAACCGCCTTTTCAACGCTGCGTTCCTGGTGCGGCCAGACGGCACGACGGCTGCGGTCTATCGCAAGATGCACCTGGTGCCGTTCGGCGAATACGTGCCGATGCATCGGCTGCTCTTCTTCGTCGGCTCGATCGTCGAAGCCGTGTCGGACTTTACACCTGGCACCGAGCCGACCTTGCTCCCGGTAGGCAATCACCGCGTGAGCACTGCCATCTGCTACGAAGTCATCTACGGGAGCCTGATGCGGCAGTTCGTGATCGACGGGGCGGAGTTGCTCACGACGATCACGAACGACGCCTGGTACGGACGATCGTCGGCGGCCTACCAGCATTGGGATCAAGCCTCGATGCGCGCAATCGAGAACGGCCGCTACCTGGCGCGCGCCGCCAACACCGGCATCAGTGGCTTCGTCGATCCATACGGCCGCGTGCCCGCGAAATCGAACCTGTTCGAGCAGAAGGTCCTTGTCCAGGACGTTCGTCTGTCGCAGGAGCGGACGACTTATGCAAAGTTTGGTGACGTGATTGCGTGGGTGTCGCTGGCGTTCACGACCGCTGCGCTGCTGGCGTCGTGGCGACTGCGGTAGAATAGTTCCGACTTCAAACTTCCGAACTTCAACTTCAGAATTTCTTCCGATGGCTACGCAATCCGAGGACGCGCTTCGCAGGTGGGAGGATTTGGCGCAACGTGCCACAGACCTGCGGAGCTATCTTTGACGCCGCTCGACCCTCCACCGAACTCGCCAAACTAGAAGAACGCGTCGCCGCGCCAGATTTCTGGAAGGACCAGGCGAGCGCGCAGAAGCTTCTGCAGCGCCGGCGCCGGCTCGAGGAAGACGTGCAGTTGAGCCAGTCGTTGCAGCGCAAGCTCGACGACCTGCACGTCCTCGTTGAATGGGCGGAGTCGGGGGAACCCGTCGGTGACGACCTCGGCCGCGCCCTCGACGAACTCGGCGTCCAGGTCGATGCCGGCGAAACCAAGAAGATGCTCGGCGGTGAGCACGATCGGAAGAACGCGATCGTCACGATTCACCCCGGCGCCGGCGGCACCGAGTCTCAGGATTGGGCCGAGATGCTGCTGCGCATGTACTTGCGCTGGGCGGAACGCCGTGGCTTCAAGCGCGAGATCCTGGATCAGCAGCCGGGCGACGATGCGGGCATCAAGAGCGCGACGTTCACGGTCCAAGGCGACTACGCCTATGGACTGCTGCTCGCCGAAGCCGGTGTGCATCGGCTGGTCCGCATCTCCCCGTTCGACCAGGCGTCGCGCCGGCATACGTCCTTCGCGTCGGTGTTCGTCTGGCCAGAACTGCCCGAGGACGTAGAAATCGACATCGAAGACAAGGAACTTCGCATCGACACCTACCGGTCGAGCGGCGCCGGCGGGCAGCACGTCAACGTCACGGACTCCGCGGTTCGCATTACACACTTACCGACCGGCATCGTCGTCTCGTGCCAGAACGAGCGATCGCAGCACCGCAACCGCGACTCCGCCATGCGCGTGCTCAAGGCGCGCTTGTTCGACCTGAAGATGAAAGAACAGCAGGCGAAGCTCGATCAGCTCGGCGGGGAGAAGAAGGACATCGCGTTCGGCAGTCAGATCCGCAGCTACGTCCTGCATCCCTATCAGCTGATCAAGGACCATCGCACGAAGGAGGAAGTCGGGGACGTCAACCGCGTGCTCGACGGCGATCTCGATGGGTTCATCAAGGCGTATCTGATGAAGAAAGCGTCAGGGACGCTCGGGCAGGCGGCGCCAGACGAGGAATAAGGGCTCGCGAGCCAGCGCTCGTCTTCCTTCATTCGAGGACTTCGCGGATGCCGCAACGAGGCTGGCTGGCCCGGGCCGTCTCCGCTCGCCGGGAACGCGACCTGCGCTCATGCCCTGCCGCTGCCGCGTCGTGTAGGGAACGGCTCCGAGAACCGTGATCAGGCGCCCTCGGACCGCCTCAGCTACTCGTCAGCGGCACGGATCACACGGACGGAACACGACGCGCGGAATCGCTCCGGCCGCGTTCCGGCTGCGCAGCGTGCTCGTCTCGCTCCACGGCCCTGGCCAGCCATCCTCGTTGCGACATCGCAGTGTTCGACGATCGAAGGTGGCGTCCCGGGACGCCCGCCGGAGCGAAGCAGTCGGGTCGGTGCGACTTTGAGCGTCGTGACTGCGCAGCCTCTAAAGCGGTCCAGGAGCGGGTACCAAGCGGCGGCGGCGCGGTTTCGTCCCAAGCGGTCACTCGGTTTCGTTGCCGAACCGATGCTTTACCAGCGGCCAGCAAACCCCAGCCGACGCCGCATCGTGAGTTCTCCCGCGAAGGACCGCTTTTCCACGACGCGAAACGGAGCACCGAGGCGACTGCTTCGCTCCGGCGTTCGCAGGCCGCTCCTGCAACTAGTGACGACTACTGCCGGAAGCCAGATCCCGGCTGGGTGCCGGAGATGAAGGACTCCTGAATCGCACCGGGAGTGCCTTCGAGGGCGGGGTTGCCTGAGCCGCGGTCAACCGAGACGAAGACGATGTTACCGGGCGCTTCGAACGTGGGCGGCTCGGTGCGGGTCGCCATCCACGCCTTCATGATTTCCATCCAGATCGGCAACGCCGATTCCGCGCCCGTTCCGGCCGGGCCCATCGAGCGCTTCTGGTCGTACCCCGCCCACACGCCAATCGTGATGTCCGGGTCGAAGCCGATGAACCAGGCGTCCGTGTAGTCGTCGGTGGTGCCGGTCTTGCCGCCGATCGGCCAGTTGAGGGCCGCGGCCTTGCCAGCGGTGCCGCGCTGGACGACACCCCGCAGGATGTTCGTCATGACGAAGGCCGTGTCAGCGCGAATCGCGTCCTTCGGCTCGGGGCGATTCTCCTCGAGCACATTGCCTTCGCGATCGCTGACCTTGAGTACAGAGTACGGCCGCATGCGAACGCCCTGATTCGGATAGACGGAGTAGGCGCTGGTCATCTCGACCAGCGTCGCTTCGGCCGCACCGAGCGCGACCGCCAGGTACGGTGGCAACGGCGACTCGAGGCCGAGACGCCGCGCGTAAGAGATCACCTGGTTAGGCCCCAGCTGATCCATCACTCGGACTGCCGGCACGTTCCGCGACTGCTCGAGCGCGCGTCTCAGCGTGATCGGTCCCTCGAACTGATGGTCGTAGTTGAGCGGCGTGTACGCCGGCTGCCCGGCGCCTCCCGGAAAGCTGACCGGCGTGTCCATCAACATCGTGACCGGCGTATATCCGCTGTCGATGGCCGCGGTGTAGACGAACGGTTTGAACGCCGAGCCGACTTGCCGGGACGCCTGGGTCGCACGGTTGAACTTGCTGCGGTCAAAGCTGTAGCCACCCACCATGCTCATGATCTGGCCGGTGCGATTGTCGATGATCAGCACCGCGCCCTCGACCTCGGGAGTCTGTTCGAGCGTCCCCGTTGCCGATGATGTGCCGTCACCCAGGGTCAGGAGCCTGGTTTCGACGAGATCGCCGCGCGTGACGAGCTGGGCCGGCGACGGCTTGTTCGTCCAGGCATAGCCCTTCTTGTCGACCGTCACGCGCATGTTGCCGACGCGCAGCTGTATGACGGTGCCGTCGATGGCGGTGACGACCGCCGGCACGATTTGACCAGCCGTCATCGGCCGGTCCCACCTTGGCTGGCGGAATGATTCGATCGTGTGACCTTCGGCGATCGCGTTGCGCCGCGGCTTGCGGAAGCCTCGACGCTTATCGATCCGCCGCAGCCCATCGTTGAGCGCCTGCGCCGACGCTTCCTGAAGCCGGAGATCGATCGCCGTTTGGATCGAGAGACCGTTCTCGTAGAGTTGCTTTGCGCCGTACCGTCCTTCGAGCTCGCGACGAACCTCTTCGAGGAAGTACGGAGCAGCGGACGAACTCTGTCCCGGCGGGTCGGGGCGGACAACGATCGGTTTTTTCTTGAGCTCTTCGCTTTGCGCCGGGGTGATATAACCGACGTCCGCCATGCGCCCAAGGGTGTAGTTTCGCCGGCGCATTGCCGCGTCGCGGTTGACGTACGGGCTCTGCCGCACGTTGCCCTGGAGGATTCCAGCGATGAGCGCCGCTTCCTCGATCGACACGTCTTTGGCTGACTTGCCGAAGTAGAGCCGCGATGCGGCCTCGACGCCGTATACGCCGTGGCCGAAGTACATCTGGTTGCAGTAAAGCGTGAAGATCTCGCGCTTGGTGTAACGCTTCTCGATCTGAATCGCGAGGATCGCTTCCTTGATCTTTCGCTCTGGGGTCTTGTCGTCGGTCAGGAACAGCTTGCGGGTGAGCTGTTGTGTGAGCGTGCTCGCGCCGTGCATGCGACGCTGAATCACATCCTTGATTGCCGTAACGACGATCCGCGGAATGCTGAGACCGACGTGCTGATAGAAGCCGTCGTCTTCTGCCGCGAGGATGGCCTGCTCGAGGTACGGCGAGATGCGTTCGTAAGGAATGACTTCGCGGCGCTCGATCGCGAACTCGCCGACGACCTCACCTCGCGCGCCATAGACGCGCGAGATCGTGCTTGGCGCGTAATCGTCGAGCGCCGAGATGCGCGGGAGGTCTCCAGCGTAGACGAAGACTACTCCCGTCGCAATTCCAAGACCTGCCGCGAGAATGAAGAGCGCTACAATCCCGACTCGACGAGCGAAACTCAAGGCGATCCCTATCCTCTTCCTCCACGCGGCATCGCGCGACCCACCGACCCGCCCCCGCTACGCGAGCGCGATTCGCCACCGCCCGAAGAGCCCGACGGCGCGCCCGATGGACGTGACGGCGCCGCAGACGGTGGCGGGGCGGATGATGCCGGTGGACTCGATGATGCCGGTGGCCCCGCCGATGGCGGTGGGCTGCTTCGCTCGGGGCCAGACCGCGAGGGCTGACTCTCAGGCGAACGATAACCCTGCGGTGCGCGGTAGCTATCCGGAGGACGCGCGCTTTCCGGTGCTCGGTAGCTCTCGGGCGCGCGATACCCGCCCTCAGGCATAGACCGCGGCACGGCGCGCGACCCCGGATCGCCAGAGTCTACTGACGGTGTGCGATAGACGTGGCCAGGTGTGCTTCCGACCGCCGATGGCGGCACGGACGTGCTCTCCTGTCGAGGCCGTTCGCCGCGCGGAACCGCGCGGTAAACCTCGGGCCTGGAGCTTGTGCCGGGCGAGTACGTCTCCACGGGACCCGTGCGCCGCGTGGGTGACGTTGATGGATCGGCCGTGGCCGAAGGAGCCACACCCCGCGCGACCGCTCGTCGGCCGTTGGCGCCATCGAGCGAAGATGTCGCGGCCGGATCCGATGCCGACGTACCCGCTCCATAGGATCGTGACGATCCCTGGCGCGTCGGTGCCGGTAGTGAACCCACGGATCGCGGTGTGCGCGAAGGCGCGGGATACCCGCTTCCGCTGAGTGGGGCAGCGGCCGATCCGCGGCTACGGAACGTCGACGCGGCATTGTTGGCGTCAGGGGACGTTTGCGCACCGGGCGCGCTCCGCGATCCGCGGAATGCGGTGTTGTCGCCTCGTGACGGCGCTCGCACGCCGACCGACCGAATCGGCGCAGCGGCCCCCCGAGGTACGGCGATGCGCGGCACGTCGGGCGAGACGTCCCTGACCACGAAAGAGCCTCGCGTTCCGACGTCGATGTGCGTCGAGTTCACGACATTCGCGTTCACATATCCGTGGCCGAACCCGCGATGCGGCACGACGGTCCACGCGTTCCACGGGTTGTAACGATAGCCACCGTATACGTGTTGATCGAGAATCCAAACACCGCGCGGTTGTTCCAGCCGAGCGGACACCAACTGACATAGCCGGGAGCGTACGCCCACGACACCCATGCCGGTCCCCATGTCGTGCCCGGGATCCAGAACCAGGAGCCGGCCGAGAATCCCCATCGACCGTAGTGGTGCGTCGGCCATGCCCAGGGATCGGAGCCAATCCAGGTCCAGCCCCAAGGCCGGAGCGATGTCCACTGACCGTAGTAGTACGGTCGCCAGCCCGGACGGACACGGGGATACCAGACGTAGCCGTAGGTAGCCTCGTTCTGCCAGTAACCGTACCTGATTGAAGGTTGACGCGTACGCCTGAACGGTATCGGGCAGGTAGTCCGCAGACACACCCAGCCGCGAATCGCGCAGGTTCTCGGACCAGCGGTCGAAGGTGTCCCACGATGCGGAGTTGAAGACGTACGCCGCTGACGGACGAAGATCCCCACCGCGCGCGAACGCGCGCTCTCCGGCACCAAGCGATGTACGACCATTCTCATTGACCAGATCGGCAGCGCCCCTGAGAACGGCGAGCTCGACCTCTGCGTCGCGCCCGTCGGTCGAGCCTTGGAGAACCGAGATTCGATAGGCCCCGGAGCGAAGAATCTGAACCCAGGCCGACGGCGCATCGACGCGGTAATCGACGTTTCGCGTGCCGGCGGCTCCTGCCTCGGGAATGTTCAAGCGCACGCGGCCTTCCAGCAGCCGAATCACTTCGTCCGACTGGAAATCGACCCGTGTATTCGTGTCGAGGTGCAGCGTGCTGCTATCGGCGAAGAGGATCTCGACGCGTCCGTTCTGCGTGCGGATCCGATCGCCGGAGAGCAGGGGCATCGAGGCGGGCGCGGTTTCCGACCGTCCGTCGCGCTCGAGAATCGCGGCGCCGTCGACGACCGAGATATGAGCCGGAGCGTCGGTCGCAACATCCTGGGCTCGGGCTGGCGAGGATGCCGTGACGTACCACAACAAGAGGGGAGCCACGAGAGCCAGGCGGGGCATAGGAACCTCTGCGCGCGAATTCATCCATCGAGAACGAGGGCGAGCACGTCGAGTGACCCCGATTCCCGAAAGGCGAGGGCTGGCAAGGCCCAGTATAGCACCGACTTACGGGCAATCAATTGCCATGACTTGACATCAATGCACTAAGATTATATTCTGTCGACGTTATAAAGCTTGAGCCGCTCACAGACCGAACTGCGACGCGGCCGGATACGAGAGGAACTGAGCACATGAGCAAGATCATTGGAATCGATCTCGGGACGACCAACTCCGTCGTGGCGGTCATGGAAGGTGGCGAACCGGTCGTCATTACCAATCCTGAAGGCAGCCGCATTACCCCCTCGGTGGTGGGGTTCACCAAGTCGGGCGAGCGCCTCGTTGGCCAGGTCGCCAAGCGCCAGGCCGTCACCAACCCCGAGAACACCGTGTTCTCGATCAAGCGCTTCATGGGCCGTAAGTTCGACGAGGTCTCCGAGGAGATGAAGATGGTGCCGTACTCCGTGGTGCGCGCCAGCAATGGCGACGTCCGCGTGAAGGCCGGCGGCAAGGAGTACTCGCCCCCCGAAATCTCCGCGATGATTCTGCAGAAGCTGAAGCAGGCCGCGGAGGAATACCTCGGCCAGACCGTGACCAAGGCTGTCATCACGGTTCCCGCGTACTTCAACGACGCGCAGCGGCAGGCGACCAAGGATGCCGGTCAGATCGCCGGACTCGAGGTCGCTCGCATCGTCAACGAGCCGACGGCGGCTGCGCTGGCGTACGGGCTGGACAAGAAGAAGGACGAGACCATCGCCGTGTACGACTTCGGTGGCGGCACGTTCGACATCTCGATTCTCGAAGTCGGCGAGGGCGTCGTCGAAGTCAAGGCAACCAACGGCGACACGCACCTCGGCGGCGACAACCTCGACCAGCGCATCATCGATTGGATCATTACCGAGTTCAAGAAGGACGAAGGCATCGATCTGGGCAAGGACCGGATGGCGTTGCAGCGCCTGAAGGAAGCCGCGGAGAAGGCCAAGATGGAGCTCTCGACGGTGGTCGAGACCGAGATCAACCTGCCGTTCATCACGGCAGACGCGACCGGTCCGAAGCACATGGTCAAGAAGCTGACGCGGGCCCGCTTCGAGCAGCTCGTCGACGATCTTCTGCAGCGCACGGTCGGCCCGACGAAGCAGGCGCTCTCGGATGCCGGCGTCGATTCGAGCAAGATCGACGAGGTTGTGCTCGTCGGTGGCTCGACCCGTATTCCGCGCGTCCAGCAGATCGTCAAGGACCTCTTCGGTAAGGAACCGCACAAGGGCGTCAATCCTGACGAGGTCGTAGCGGTTGGAGCGGCGGTGCAGGCTGGCGTTCTCGCCGGCGAGGTCAAGGACCTGCTGCTGCTCGATGTCACGCCGCTGTCGCTCGGCATCGAAACACTGGGCGGCGTCATGACGACGCTGATTCAGCGGAACACCACGATTCCGACGAAGAAGAGCGAGACGTTCTCGACCGCTGCTGACAACCAGACGAGCGTCGAGGTTCACGTGCTGCAGGGCGAGCGGCCGATGGCGCGCGACAATCGCACGCTCGGCAAGTTCCACCTGTCAGGTCTGCCGTCGGCGCCACGTGGCGTGCCGCAAGTCGAGGTCACGTTCGACATCGACGCCAACGGCATCGTCAACGTCACCGCGACCGACAAGGCGACCGGCAAGGAGCAGAAGATCACGATCACGGCATCGAGCGGTCTGAGCAAGGACGAAGTGGATCGCATGATGCGCGAGGCCGAGTCGCATGCCGACGAGGACAAGAAGCGCAAGGAAGAGATCGAGACGCGCAACCAGGCCGATCAGGCGGCGTATGCGGCCGAGCGGATGGTCAAGGATGCCGGCGAGAAACTGTCGGCGACCGACCGCGCTCCGATCGAGTCGGCCATCGAAGACCTCAAGAAGGCGATCGAGAAGAACGACGTCGACGACATGAAGCGCAAACTCGAAGCGCTGAATTCGGCGCAGCACAAAGCGGCTGAGGCGATGTATCGCAGCGCCAGCGCCGCGGATGCTGGCGCACCCGGCGGACAGCCAGGCGGTTCGGAGGGTGCGCAGAGCGGCACCAGCCGTGACGCGGGCGACGTCATCGACGCCGAGGTGGTGGAAGAAGAGAAGAAATAGCTCCGCGCCTCGCGGTTCGCTGCTCGCTGTTTTCGAGCCGCGGGCCGCGAGCTGCGAGCCGCGATAGCTGACCCATGAACTTTTACGTGATCCTCGGCGTGCCGCAGGAGGCGAGCACGGCGGACATCAAGCGGGCGTATCGGCGCCTCGCGCGCCGCTACCATCCGGGTGTCAATCCAGGCGACCGCGCCGCCGAGGAGATGTTTCGTCAGATTGTCGAAGCGTACGAAACGCTGATCGATCCAGGACGCCGGCGCCAGTACGACTCTGCCGGGTTGCCGGGCGCCGGGCCGCAACCCGAGGCATCGTCGTTCGTGTTTGCCGAGTTCGATTTCACGGCGGCAAAGCGCGGGCCGCAGGCATCGACGTTCACCGAGCTCTTTGCCGAAGTGCTGCATCCGGTGCCGGGGCAGGGTTCGGCGCGTCCCGAGATAGGCGCGGATCTGCATGCATCGCTGACGGTGTCGTTTGCCGACTCGGTGCACGGCGTCGAGCGGCAGGTGCTCGTCACGAGACAAGTGGTATGCGGCGCGTGCGGTGGACGTGGAGAAGTGGCTGTTGCCGAATCGGCGTGCCGCCACTGTCGGGGTGCTGGCGAGGTGCGGTGGGCGCGCGGCCACATGGTGTTCTCGAAGTCGTGCGCTGTTTGTGGCGGTGATGGTCGGCAAACACGCGAACGCTGCCCGATTTGTGCCGGGCAGGGTCGAACGGTTCGCGGCGAAGGCGTCACTGTCGTTGTGCCGCCGGGGATTACGGACGGTGGGCGTTTGCGGATCGTCGAGATGGGGCACGCGGGGAGGCACGGCGGCCGTGCCGGTGATCTGTATGTCACCGTGAACGTGCAGCCACATCCATGGTTCCGGCGCGAAGGCGACGACCTCGTCTGCTCGCTGCCGGTCGCGGTTCACGAAGCGGCGCTCGGCGCGCGCATCGAAGCGCCATCGCTGGAGGGCCCCATCAAGCTTCGCGTGCCGCCGGACACGCAGGCGGGGACGCGGCTTCACGCCACCGGTCGCGGACTTGTCACAGCCGCCGGTGGACGAGGTGATTTGATATTCGAGGTAACCCTGACTCTGCCGATTGAGCTCGACGAGCGGTCACGCGAGCTGTTACGCGAGTTCGCGCAGCGCAATCGTGACGATGTCAGACGCCGGTGGTTCGGTCCGATGGACGCCTCAGCAACGCCCGCCAAGCCAGGTGCAGGTGCATGATGCCCAAGAAAACCGGCGCCAAGGCCTACTACATGATTAGCGCCGTGGCGCAGAAATACAGCATTCACCCGCAGACGTTGCGGCTCTACGAACGCGAGGGCCTGCTCAAGCCATCACGCACCGAGGGCAACACGCGCCTCTATTCGGAAGACGACCTCGAGCAGCTGGAGACGATCCTCTCGCTGACGCGCGACCTCGGCGTCAATCTCGCAGGCGTCGAGATCATCCTGAACATGCGCCGCAAGATCGAAGCAATGCAGCACGAGGTCAACGAGTTCATGGACTACGTCAAGCACGAGTTGTCGCGCGGCATCGGCGACTGGGAACAGCGGCTGGGGACCGCGCTCGTCAAGTCGTCACCGACAGACCTCGTCAGGGCCGCGCCTCGGCAGGAGAGCGCGGTGGAAAGTCTGAAGTCTGAAGGCTGAAGTCTGAAGGCTGGAAGTTGGAATCTGAGTACTGGTTCAGAGCCGTTGGTTCGGCTACAATCAGCGCTTCAGATTTCTGGGTTCACGCTTCCGTGCAACTTCAGACTTCAGACCTCAGCTTTCAGACTTTCTTTGGGATGTGTACCAATTGCGACGGCACCGGCTGGAAAGCCATCGATCAGGATGGCGTTCGCCGAGTCGTTCGCTGCGACTGCTGGAAGGCCGAGCACACGCGCCGGTTGTTTGACGACGCCAGAATCCCGCCTCGATACCGCCGTTGCGACTTCGAGAATTTCCAGGTCTATCCCAACGAGAAGCTGATGAACGCGGTGGACGCGGTCCGTCGGTTTGCGGACGCGTTCCCGAACAGCACCAAGGGTCTGTGCCTCATCGGTCCGCACGGCATCGGCAAAACGCATCTGGCGGTCGCGGCGTTGCGAGCGGCGCTCGCCAAGGGATGCGAGGGCATTTTCTACGAGGTCTCCGACCTGCTGCGGCTGATTCGCAGCACCTATAACCCGGTTACCAAGACGGCGGAAATGGAGATTCTTCAGCCGCTCGTCTCCGTGCAGCTGCTCGTGCTCGACGACGTGGGCAAGGAAAAGACGTCGGAGTGGGTCGAAGAAACCATGACGTTCGTCGTCAATTCGCGGTACAACCAGCGGTTGACGACCATCTTCAGCTCGAACTACGAAGACAACCCCGATCTCGAAGCTCTCGATTCGCTGCGCGTGCGCGTGGGATCGCGGATGTACTCGCGCATGCACGAGATGTGCGACTTCATCGACTATGGCGGCGCCGACTATCGTCTCCTGCCGCCAAACGGCGGGGTCGACGATCTGATCGCGCTCTGGAAAGTCGCCGGCGAGCAGCGCGGCCGGCTGCCATCGCGCGCCAGGGGTCCCGTGCGGGCGCAACTCAAGCACTCCGGCCGGGCGGAGCTCGGTTGGAGTGGCGGCAAGGCCGGCTCATCGTAGCGAATTCTGCGTTCCACCGCGCCGCGAGCTGCGAGTAGCGAGCCGCGATCATGCTAGGTCTCTACCTCCACGTTCCGTTCTGCTCATCCATCTGCAATTACTGCAACTTCAACCGCGGACTGTTCGAAAGCGGCCTGAAGGAGCGGTATGTGCACGCGCTGGAGCGTGAGATTCTGGATGCCGGACGCGGCGAGCCGGTCGATACGATCTACTTTGGCGGCGGCACGCCATCCCTCCTCGAGCCCGCCGAGATCGGCCGGCTGATTGACGCGTGCCGCTCCGCATTCGACGTGAGCCCCGACGCAGAAGTGACGCTCGAGACCAATCCGGAGACCTCGACGCCGGTCCGAATGGCCGGGTTTCGAGCGGCTGGCGTCAACCGTGTGAGTTTTGGTGTCCAATCCTTCAGGGATGTCGAGTTGCGGCGGCTGGGCCGGATGCACACGGCCGAGCGCGCCGGTGCCGCGCTTGGTGAGGCCCGGGGCGCCGGGTTCGACAACGTCAGCCTGGACTTGATGATGTGGCTGCCGGAACAGTCCACCCAGGACTGGTCCCAGAGCATTGCCAGCGTGATTGACGCCAGCCCCGAGCATGTGTCCTTGTATCTCCTCGAGCTATACCCGAACGCACCGCTCAAGGAGGAAATGGCCAGGGGTGGCTGGTCACAGGCGCCGGACGAGGACGCCGCCGAGATGTACTTGACCGGCCTGTCGACGCTCGACGCGGCCGGTTACGGCCAATACGAGATCTCGAACGTCTGTCGTAAGGGCCGGGAGTCGCGTCACAACCTGAAGTACTGGACGGACGGGGAGTGGCTCGGATTCGGCTGTGGCGCCCATTCCACCAGGGGCGGCGCGCGGTGGAAGAATGTCTCGGCTACGGTTGAATACGTGGATCGCGTGACGGCCGGGCATACGGCTGCGGTCGATCGGCGGGTAATGGCGAATGATGAGCGCCTCGGGGACGCGCTTTTCACCGGCCTCCGTCTGAACAAGGGCGTGGACGTGGCGCGTATCGGAGAGCGATACGGGCTCGACGTCTGGGCCCGTTACGGTTCCGACTTGCAGCCTTTCGTCGACGCCCGCGTGCTTGCGCGCGAAGGCCCTCGGCTACGGCTGACTCGCGAGGGTATGCTTGTTGCTAACGAGGTGATGCAGGTGTTCGTATGACGCTTGGTGTCATGCGAGTCCTGCGTTATCGTGGCTTGTTTCGCGCCCACGAAGTCATTGACGCTTCCTATGACTTCATTGAAATTGCGAAGTGGGTGCAAATTTTGTGGAAACCGTCGTCCCCGCATGTAGCCACGGGACGGCCGGTACGGTAGAGTGTCGCCTTTCGTGTTGACCCAGTGTTCGATTAAGGAGGAGTTTGAATGCGTCGCCCCTTGACCTTCTCGATCTTGCGCGCTTGCGCTCGCGCTCGCCCCGTCGTGCTGTACGCACAGGACCCCGCGCCGGCCGCGCCGAAGCCAACAGCCCCGAAGCTGTCGTTCACGACCGATGCGGGCCTCCTCCTGGTCCAGATCAAAGGCGATCAGACTACGGCCTTCGAAGAGCTCGTCACCAAGCTCAAAGCTGGCGCCGCCAAGGCGGAAGACGCTACGGTGAAAGCACAGCTCTCGAGCATCAAGGTGTACAAGACCGCGGAGGGTGCGGCCGGCGGCAACGCGCTCTACGTCATTCTGTTCGACCCGGCGACCAAGGACGCCGAGTACGAGTTGTTTCAGTTGCTGCAGAAAGTCATGACGCCCGACGAACTGCGTTCGCCTGAGACCCAGGAATTTTTCAAGAAGGCAACCGGGGCGTTCGCGGCCGGCTACAACAAGCTGAGCCTGACCCCCGTCAAGTAAGCCACGTCCACTTCTCGAGGCCGGGACACGATCCACGCGTACGCGTGATCGTGTCCCTTCTCATCTCCCCTCAAAACTTCAGATTCAGGCCGGCGTAGAAACGCTGTGGCTTCGAATGCCGCGGACTGCCTTGCAGCGTGAAGATGCGGTAGTCGAAGCGCAGGCGCAGCGGCCCGGCGAGGTTGACCTTCACTCCGCCGCCGACGTTGATGCCGACGTTCGTCTCGGACAATTCGTTCAGCGACTCATGGTAGACGCCACCGCCGGCCGTTCCGTAGAACTGCATGCCGGCGATCGGGATTGGTGTTTGGAGCAGGCCGTTGAACATGTACGTTCGGAGGCTCGGTGCGAGCTCGTCGAGGTTTTCGCGTGTATGTCCGTACTCGAATTCGAAGCCGACGATCAACAGACCGAAGCCAAGGCCGAGCCCGGTGGTCACGCGATTGACGGGCGTCGGATTGGTGCCGAGGAACGCGGTGATGTCGGCTGACGCAGTCGACGGCACCGCGCACAGGACACCGATAACGAGAATCCAAACGGCGCGCTTGAGCATAGCCGAGCATAGCTGAGAATCGCACCGCCGGCTGCTCGCGGCTTGCTGCTGGCTGCTCGCAGAAAGAAGCCTGCACCTGGTCGACAACGCGGAGCAGCGAGTTAGCAACCGCGAGCCGCCAACAGCGAGCGGCGAGCCGCGAGCGTGATACATTCAGCGTCGATGGACTTTCGGCCGACCGAGGAGCAGGACCTGCTGCGGCGGACGGTCCGCGAATTCGCGGAATCCGAGATTGGGCCCCACGTCATGGAATGGGACGAGGCCCAGCAATTCTCTTCCGATCTCCTGCCGAAACTCGCCGCACTCGGTCTTGCCGGTGTACAGTTCCCCGAAGAATACGGCGGCGCTGCGCTCTCCGCGGTCGACTACTGCATCTGCATCGAAGAGTTGGCCCGCGTGTGTCCAGCCGTGGCGCTCTCCGTCGCCGCGCACAACGGACTCTGTTCCGCGCACATCTCGATATTCGGTAGCGAGGTCCAGCGGCAGCAGTACCTGCCGCGCCTCGTCCGCGGCGAAGTGTGGGGCGCATGGGGCCTCACTGAAGCCGGCGCCGGCAGCGACGCGGCAGGCATGCGGACGACGGCCGTGCGTGATGGAAGCGGGTGGGTGATCAACGGCGCCAAAACGTTCATCACTCACGGCAAAATTGGCGGCGTGATGGTCGTGATTGCCGTCACGGATCGAACGAAGGGCCACCGCGGGATCTCGGCCTTTATCGTCGAGCAGGGTACGCCGGGCATGTCGGCCGGGAAAGAAAGAGAACAAGCTCGGCATGCGCGCCAGCGATACGAGCGAAGTCATCTTCGAGCAGTGCCGCGTGCCGTCGTCGCAGTTGCTCGGCGACGAGGGGCAGGGGTTTATCAATACGCTGCAGGTCCTCGACGGCGGCCGCATCGGTATTGCGGCGTTCTCGGTCGGCCTCGCACAGGGCGCGTACGAGGCCGCGCGCCGCTACGCGAAAGAGCGCCGCCAATTCGGGCAGCCGATCGCCGAGTTCCAGGCGATCCAGTGGAAGCTGGCGGACAATGCGACCCGAATCGAAGCGGCGCGGCTCCTGACCTATCGTGCCGCCTACCTCCGCGATCAAGGCGCGCGAACAACACGCGAGTCGTCCACCGCGAAGCTCTTCGCGAGTGAAGTTGCCGTCAAGGCCGCGGACGACTGCGTGCAGATCCACGGCGGCTATGGCTTCGTCAAAGACTATCCGGCGGAGAAATACTTCCGCGACGTCAAGCTGCTGACGATCGGCGAGGGCACGAGCGAGATTCAGCGTCTCGTGATCGCGCGGCAGCTATTGAACCAGTGATAGAACGTTCGCTCGCCGACCGCGTGCTCGCGGGGGATCTCCGCGCCATCGCCCGAGCCATCACCCTGATCGAAGACGACTCGCCGGCCGGCGCCGATCTCATCCGCGACATCTTCGCAAGGACGGGCCGCGCTTATCTCATCGGTGTGACTGGTCCGCCCGGCGCCGGCAAGAGCACGCTCGTCGACAAGCTGACCGCGGCGCTCCGCGCGGCGGGACGGACCGTCGGCGTCATTGCCGTCGATCCGACCAGCCCATTCACGGGCGGAGCGATCCTCGGCGATCGAGTACGGATGCAGGCGCACGCCGGCGACCCCGGCGTGTTCATCCGCAGCATGGCCACGCGCGGCCACCTCGGTGGTCTCGCCCAGGCTACAGGCGAGGTCGCCCTGGTGCTCGATGCGGCGGGCAAGGACATCGTGATCATCGAGACGGTGGGCGTCGGACAGGATGAAATCGACATCGTCCGCACCGCCGACATCTCGATTGTGATCACCGTGCCCGGAAGCGGCGACGAAGTGCAGGCGCTCAAGGCCGGGATCATGGAGATCGCCGACGTCTTCGTCGTCAACAAGGCCGATCGCGAAGGCGCGGATCGAGCCGTGGCCGCGATTGAAACGCTCCTGTCGTTGCAGACGTTTGGCGACCGCGATTGGCGGCCGCCCATCGTCAAGACAGAAGCGACGGCCGGCACGGGCGTCCCAGAGCTCTTGCAAGCGATCGAGCGCTTTCGTGCACACTCGTCAGAGTCGGCGGGGACGCGCCGTCGTTCGCGCGCGGAATGGCGTCTCAGAGAGTTGCTCTCGCGCCGGCTGCTCCAGCACGTCGACCAGCACGTCCTTCGCGCCGGCGAGCTCGAGCAGTTGCTCGATCGGATTGCTGCGCGTGCCGTTGATCCGTACTCGGCAGTCGACGGCGTTGTGGCGCGAACCGTCATGTCGAAGCGTTCGGTGTGGTGCGGTGCTCGATCACGTCGGGATCGCGGTCTCCAAGATCGACGAGGCCGTCGCGTTCTATCGCGACGCTCTGGGCCTCGAGATCGAGCCGCCCGAGGAGGTCTCCTCGCAGCGCGTGCGCGCGCACTTTGTTCCAGCCGGCGAAGCAGCGCTCGAGCTGCTCGAAGGGACCGCCGATGATTCGCCGATAGCGAAATACATCGCCAAGCGAGGTCCTGGTCTGCACCACGTCACGCTGCGCGTCGCCGACATTCGCGCCGCGCTCGCGCGGCTCGAGTCGCACGGCGTGCGTCTGATCGACCGTGAGCCGAGGCCCGGTGCGCATGGCGCGCTCGTGGCGTTCATTCATCCCGCCAGCGCGCATGGCGTGCTGGTGGAGCTCACGCAGAAAGTCTGAAGTCTGAGGTTTGAAGGGCGAAGTATAAAGTGTGAAGTTTGAAGTTCGAAGCAAGCTAGAAGTTGGAAGCAAAGTGAGAAGTGAGAGGCTGGAAGCCGGAAGCCGGAAGCTGGAAGCTGTGCATGCGATTTGGTGAGCTCGAACTAACCTCTCTCTCGATGGCACGTTCCGCCTCGACGGTGGAGCCATGTTCGGTGTCGTGCCGAAATCACTCTGGGAGAAGCGGGCGCCCCCTGACGAGAGGAACCGGATTCGTCTCGGCCTGCGGCCACTCCTCGTTCAGGGCGAGAAGACGCTCCTCATTGATGCCGGCATTGGCGCCAAGATGGATCAGAAGAGCATCGACATTTTTGCCATCGACCGTACGCACGACCTCGATTGGTCGCTGGCCGACGCGGGCATCAGCCGCACGACATCGACATCGTGCTTGCCTCGCATCTCCATTTCGACCACGCTGGCGGCTTCACCGCGCGCACGCCTTCCGGCAAGATCGTTCCTGCCTTCCCGAGGGCACGCTACGTCGTCCGAACCGCCGAGTGGGACGATGCGGCGCATACGCATGAGCGCAATCGTGCGAGCTATCTGAAAGAGAACTACCTGCCGCTGGCAGATGCCGGCGTCCTGGATCTCGTCGCTGGCGACCAGTGGATCATGCCCGGCGTGCGCGTCGTGCGGACGGGCGGTCACACGCGGCACCATCAAATCGTGGTGATCGAATCGGGCGACGACATTGCGATCTTCGCGGCCGATTTGATTCCGACCACCGCCCACATCGATGAGGCGTGGATCATGGGCTACGACCTCTATCCCATGGACACGCTGCAGTTCAAACGCTCGTTCCTGCGGGAAGCCATCGACCGCGAGTATCTGATATTCTTCGAGCACGACCCTGAGATCGCCGCGGGCTACATTCGAGAGGTGGACGGACGCAGGCGGGTGGAGCGGGTTGACTCGTCGCACTCAGCATTCATGGTTCGGCGTTCTTCGTTCGGAGTTCAGTTCGGGAGCACCTTCACGTTCACCGTTCTCATTTCAATCATCTATGACCATTCCGATCGGAATCATTGGCGGCAGCGGACTGTACGACATGGCCGAGCTCACCGATCGCGAGGAGCGCAACGTTCAGACGCCGTTCGGCGAACCGTCGGCGCCCTACGTCATCGGCACGCTGCGCGGAAAGCGCGTCGCGTTTCTCGCCCGTCACGGCGCAGGGCATCGGCTGCTGCCGTCGGAGCTGAACTTCCGCGCGAACATCTACGGCTTGAAGACGCTCGGCGTCGAGTACATCGTTTCGGCGAGCGCCGTCGGCAGCCTGAAGGAGGAATACAAGCCGATCGACCTCGTGATTCCCGGACCAGTTCCTCGACCGCACGCGCGGCCGGATCTCGACGTTCTTCGGCCGCGGCCTGGTCGGCGCACGTCGGCTTCGCGCATCCGTTCTGCGCGCCGTCTGAGCGACGTCGCCTACAGCGTCGGCGAAGTCGGCCGGCGCGACGGTGCACAAGGGCGGGACCTACGTCTGCATGGAGGGCCCGCAGTTCTCGACGCTGGCCGAGTCGAAGCTCTATCGCTCGTGGGGCATGGACATCATCGGGATGACCAACCTGCAGGAGGCCAAGCTCGCCCGCGAGGCGGAGATCTGCTACACGACGATCGCGCTCGTCACCGACTACGACTGCTGGCATCCCGAGCACGATCAGGTGACGGTCGAGATGATCATCGCGAACCTGACGCAGAACGCGAAGATGGCGCAGCAGGTCATCGCCGGCGCCGTCGCCGCGCTGCCTTCGAGCGCACGTGCGAGTGCGCGACAGCGCTCAAGCACGCGATCATCACCCGGCCCGACGCCGTGCCCGCCGAGGTCAAGCGGGAGCTGGCGCCGATTGTGGGGAAATATCTGTCTAGCTCTCAGCCGACAGCTCATCAGCTGTCAGCTAGGCCGCAGGCACCTCATTCAACTGCATGAGCTGAGAGGCTGGAGAGCTGAGATCTACAATATGAGCATCGTCGTCACCGGTTCGATTGCCTTCGACTACCTGATGTCGTTCCCGGGGAAGTTCACCGAGCACTTCCTGCCCGAGCACATGTCGCGCGTCAGCCTGAGCTTTCTCGTCGACACGATGGACAAGCGGCGCGGCGGCTGCGCGCCAAACATCGCCTATACGCTGGCGTTGCTCGGCGAGCGGCCGCGGCTGATGGCGACGGCGGGGCAGGACTTCGACGACTACCGCCGGTGGCTCGAGGCTGCCGGCGTGGACACGTCGCTCGTGCGGGAGGTCCTGGGCAAGTTCACGGCGTCGTTCTTCTGCAGCACCGACACCGAGAACAATCAGATTGCGTCGTTCTACACCGGCGCGATGGCCAATGCCGGCGAGCTGTCGTTCCGCGACGTCGACGACTGCCGGCTGGCGATCATCTCGCCCAACGATCCGGCGGCGATGATGCAGTACGCCGAGGAGTGCCGGACGCTCGGCATCCCGTTCATCTGGGATCCAGGGCAGCAGTGCGCGCGGATGTCGGGACCGGAGCTGCAGGATGGCTTCGAAGGCTCCGCGCTCGTCATCTGCAACGACTACGAGTTCGAGCTGATTCGGCAGAAGACGTCGGTCGACGAGAGACCCATGCTCGAGCACACGGAGGCGCTCGTCATCACGCGAGGCGAGGCCGGCTGCTCGATCTACACCAAGGCCGGCCGGAAGGACGTGCCGGCGGTTCCGCCGACGCGAATCGTCGATCCGACCGGCGTCGGCGACGCGTTCCGTGCCGGATACTTGAAAGGGTTGTCGCGCCGCGCCGACCACGAAGTGTGCGCGCGCATGGGTGCCGTGGCCGCGACCTACGCGCTCGAGCATCTGGGCGGGCAGAGCCACGCGTTCACCTGGGCAGAGTTCCACGCCCGTTACGAAGCGCACTTCGGACCGACCGGAGTCAAGTCATGAGTTTGAGCGCCGCGGTGACGTGCGGCGCATTGACCTGGCTGACTCTGGTCGTTGCTTCGCCGTTCGCCATGTCCCGCGGGCGGTTCCCCGGTCTTCACCCTTGCGGTCTATCAGGCCGGCTCGATCGTCTGTCATCAGCGGCCCGAACGTTCGTTCCGTCTTGCCGGCGTGCAACTGCCAGTCTGCGCCAGATGCTTCGGGCTGTATCTGTCGGGTGCGATCGGACTGACGATGGCGTCGCGCGCGAGGCGGACGATCTCGGCGTCAACGGTTCGCCTCATGCTCGGCCTGGCGGCGCTGCCGATCGCCATGAGCGTCGCGCTCGAGTGGCTGGGATTGATTCACACGACCAACGTGCAGCGGATGCTGACAGGATTGCCGCTCGGCTTTGTCGCTGGCATTGTCATCGTTCGATCGCTATCGCGCCCGCCTCGGCTCGATCAGAAAACGGATGCGATATGATCGTTGGCTGATGGCCACGAAGTCCACGACCGCCGAGACAGCCCGCGCGTCGGCTGAACCCGGCACCCTGACCCTGGTGTGCGTACTGGCCTGGGCGGTGCCCGGCGCCGCGCACATCTGGCTCGGCAGGCGTCAGAAGGGGATCGTTTTCCTGGTCGTGCTCAGCCTGATGTTCGCGATCGGGTTGATGCTCGAGGGCCGCATATTTCCGTTCGAGTTTGCCGAACCGCTGGTGGCACTGGCCGCAATTGCCGACCTCGGCATGGGCGTGCCCTGGATGCTGGCGCGGATGATGGGCGGCGGCGCTGGGATCGTCACAGCGCCAACGTTCGAGTACGGCAACACGTTCCTCATCGTCGCCGGCCTCCTCAACTGTCTCGTCGTGCTCGATGCATTCGACATCGCGATGGGGCGCAAGTGACCAGTCACTTCGCGCTGCTCGCGCTCTTCGCCCTGCTCGTTTCGATCGTGTTTGCCGTGCTGATGCGTGACGATCCGCGCCAGCAGCTGCGCACGGCGGGCGCGCTCTTCGCCGGTTTTCTTGCGACCGCCATCGTGCTCGGTTGGCTGATGTATCCGCTGCCATTGTGAGCGGCCTCTCGCGGTGCGCCGCTCTCCCGCACGAGCCGCGCGCGCGCGGCGTTCAGTCATGAGACGACTGCTCCTCTGGGCGCCGGCCGTCGGCTTCATGGCCCTCATCTTCTATGCCTCGTCGGTCCCTGGCGACGAGTTGCCAGGCCACTTCTGGGACAAGGCCGTTCACTTTCTCGTCTACGGCGGACTCGGCGTTTTGTTTCTGCTGCCCGTGACCGATGCACGCCTCGATCGACTGAACGCCAGATCAGCCGTCCTGGCTGTCTTCTTCGCGACCCTGTACGGTGCGTTCGACGAAATCCATCAATCGTTCACGCCCGAGCGGACACCGGACCTTCGCGATCTGCTCGCGGACTGTCTGGGGGCGTCGCTCGGTGTCGTGGTGATGCTCATGCTGGCGATTATTTGGACGCGCGCAAGCGGCCGCTCGCGTCGATGAGCCGCGGGGACGAGCCGCCTGACGACACGGGTTATACTTCACAATTCCCCAGCCCATGAGCGATCTCGACCAACTCAAGAACCTCCTGCTCGAGCGCGACGGTCCGGTTGCTACCGTCACGATCAACCGTCCGGCAGTGCTCAACGCGATGAGCCTCGAAACGCTCGACGAGCTGCATCGCGCTATTGAGGCGCTTGGCAAGGACGATGCGATCCGGGTGATCGTGATCACCGGCGCTGGGGAGAAGGCGTTTGTTGCCGGGGCCGATATCAACGAGCTCGCGCGCCAGAGTCCGATCAGCGGACGCGAGCACGCGATTCGCGGTCAGCAGGTGTTCGATCGCATCGAACACCTCGGCAAACCAGTTATCGCTGCGCTCAACGGCTATACGCTGGGCGGCGGGTGCGAGCTGGCGATGTCGTGCACGCTGCGCATTGCCGCCGATACTGCGAAGCTCGGCCAACCCGAGATCAATCTTGGTCTCATCCCAGGCTATGGCGGCAGCCAGCGTCTTGCGCGCCTGGTGGGTGCCGGCCGCGCGCTCGAGCTCATGCTGACCGGCCAACAAATCACCGCCCAGGAAGCGCATCGTCTTGGTCTCGTCAACCGCGTCGTGCCGGCGGCCGACTTGAGAAACGAGGTGCGCGCGCTCGCCGTGTTGCTCGCCAGCAAGCCGCCAATTGCCATGCGCTACATCATCGACGCGGTGAACGAGGGCCTGCAGATGTCGCTCGCGGAAGGCTTGCGGTTCGAGGCGACGTTGTTCGGTCTCGTCGCGAGTACCGAGGACATGCGCGAGGGCACGCGCGCGTTTGTCGAGAAGCGCAAGGCCGAGTTCAAAGGGAAGTAGCGTGCGCCCCGACACACCTGGCACCGTCGGACCTCTCTCGGGCGCAGCAGGCTACCGCTTTGCCATCGCCTATTCACGCTTCAACGAGCCCATCACCGAATCGCTCCGCGACGGCGCGAACAAGGCTCTCGCCGAAGCGGGCGCGGCGATGAGCGACATTGAAGTGGTGAGCGTACCGGGGGCGTTCGAGTTGCCGCAGGCGGCGCGATGCCTGGCCGAGACCGGCCGTTTCGATGCCGTCATCTGCCTCGGGTGCGTGATACGCGGAGAGACACCGCATTTCGAATACATTTCCACGTCGGTGGCGCACGGGATTCAGGACGCCTCGGGTGGGACCGGCGTTCCCATGGCGTTCGGCGTCCTGACGACGGACACCTGGGCGCAAGCCGAGGAGCGCGCCGGCACTGGCCGCGACAACAAGGGATTCGAGGCGGGCGCCGCCGCGATCGAGATGGCCCAGCTGTTTCGCCGGCTCCATCCTGCGCGGCCCGCGGGCTTTGCATCGTCATGACGCGCGTCGACCCCGAAGGCCGACACCGGGCGCGAGAATCAGCGCTGCAGATCCTCTATCAGGCTGAAGTCGGTCGTATGGGCCCGCAGGAGGCCATCGGCGCGTTCTGGCGGCTCGAGCGATCGGGCGACGTTGGCGAGGAAGCCGTCGACGCCGATCAGCAGGCGTTTGCCAACGAGCTCGTGCGCGAGACGTTGGCCCGCGCCTCGGATCTCGATCAACTCATCGCGTCGCACGCCCACAACTGGCGGCTCGAGCGGATGGCCGTGATCGATCGCCTGGTACTTCGCCTGGCCGTGTGCGAGCTGCTGACGCAGCCGGAAACGCCGCCGAAGGTCGTGATCAACGAAGCCCTCGAGCTTGCCCGCACGTTCAGCGGCGACGCCGCGGTCGCCTTCGTCAACGGCGTGCTGGATGCAGTGAGGAAAGCGTTGCCGGCCTCATAGCCAAGTCACCATGTCCCAGTCCGAACACAGCGAATCCGATCAGGTCGCGCAACGGCGCGCAAACTTCCAGGCGCTACAGCGCCTTGGCGTCGACCCGTACCCGCGGGTGTTCAATCGCACGCATCCTATCAAGGACCTGGTCGCGACCTATGGTGGACGGACGGGTGAGGAGCTGACGGCCGAGCGCATCGAGACGCGCACGGCAGGGCGCATCCTCGCCATTCGCAGCTTCGGAAAGGCCAACTTCCTCGCGCTGTCCGACGGCGAGTCTCAGATCCAGGTCTACATCCGTCAAGACTCGGTCAGTGAGCGTGATTTCTCGATCTTCAAGCTGCTCGACTTTGGCGATTTCGTCGGCGTCGAGGGTTATCTGTTCCGGACGCGTACCAACGAGCTGACGATCCACGTCACGAAACTCGAGTTCCTGGTCAAGTGCTTCCTGCCGTTGCCGGAGAAATGGCATGGGCTGAGCGACGTCGAGATCCGCTACCGGCAGCGCTACCTCGATCTCATCGTCAATCCCGACTCACGGCGTGTCTTCGAGGTGCGGAGCCGGGTGCTCGCCAACATTCGCAGTTTCTTGAACGCGCGCGGCTACCTCGAGGTCGAGACGCCGATGATGCAGCCGGTCGCCGGCGGTGCGCTCGCGCGACCGTTCGTCACCCACCACAACGCTCTCGACATGGAGCTGTTCCTCAGGATCGCGCCGGAACTCTATCTCAAGCGGCTCACCGTCGGCGGGATCGAACGCGTGTACGAGATCAACCGTAACTTCAGGAACGAGGGGATTTCGACGCAGCACAACCCCGAGTTCACGATGCTCGAGTTCTATCAGGCCTACAGCGATTACCAGGAGCTGATGGTCATGACTGAGGAAATGATCTCGACAGTGGCGCGGCAGTCGATTGGCACGGATCAGGTGACGTTTGGCGAGCACGCGATCTCGCTGGCCGCGCCGTATCGCCGTGTGTCGCTTCGCGAGGGGGCGCGGCGCGCCGCCACGGAACGGCTCGGCGAAGAGGTTGCCGAAGCCGATCTGCGGAACCGGGACACGGCGGCGGCGATCGCTCGCAAGCTGCGGCTCGAGCTGCATCCGGGCTGGGGCGCCGGCAAGATTGCGACCGAGATCTTCGAGCGGCTGAACGAGCACGATCTCATTCAGCCCACATTCGTTTACGACTTCCCGACTGAGGTGTCGCCGCTCTCGAAGCAGAAGCCGGACGACCCCGACACCGTCGAGAGGTTCGAGCTCTACATCGGCGGCTTCGAGGTGGCGAACGCCTTCAGCGAGCTGAACGATCCGGCCGAACAACGCCGCCGCTTCGAAGCGCAGATCGCCGGCCGCGCCGCCGGCGATCTCGAGGCGCACGTCATGGACGAAGACTACATTCGCGCGCTCGAGCACGGTCTTCCGCCGACGGCGGGAGAGGGCGTCGGCATTGATCGTTTGGTGATGCTCTTGACCAACAGTGCGTCGATTCGGGACGTGATCCTGTTTCCACTCATGAGACGGCTGTGAGCGACCTGCCCTTCGAACTCTTCATCGCCGTCCGTTACCTGCTGGCACGCCGCAAACAGGCGTTCATCTCGCTCATCTCGCTCATCTCCGCGATTGGCGTCGCCGTCGGCGTCATGGCATTGCTCATCGTGCTGGCGCTGATGACTGGCCTGCAGGGCGAGCTGCGCGATCGAATCGTCGGCTCAGCAGCCCACGTGTACGTCTTCAAGGCTGGCGGCTTTGTCGACGCGGCTGAGGAAGTAAAGAAGGTTCAGGCGCTGCCCAGAGTTGTCGGCGCGGCGCCCATCATCCTCGGGCAAGGTTTGATCAAGAGCGCCGGCGCCAACGAGTTCCTGACGATCAAGGGCATCGATCCGGCGCTCGAGGGTGGCGTCACCAACGTCGCCCGTTCGATGACGGCCGGCAGTCTCAACGCACTCACGCCGCCGGGTTCCGGGATGGCGGGCATCGTGCTGGGAAAGGACCTGGCGCAGAAGTTGGGTACGAATGTGGGGGACAGCGTCGAGGTCCTGACGCCTGAAGGCGATCTCACGCCGTTTGGTGTGACCACCCGCCAGCGCTACTTCAAGGTCGTCGGCATCTTCAGCCTGGGACTCTTCGAGTTCGACTCGTCCTACGGGTATGTTCACCTGAACGTTGCAAGAAAGCTGCTGAATCGCGGCGGGCCAGATTACATCGAGGTCAAAGTCGACAACCTCTTTGCCGCGAGGGAAGTCGCCGACAGCGTGCCGGCGAGGCTCGGACCCGACTATCAGGCGCAGGATTGGGCCGACATGAACAAGTCGCTGTTCTCGGCGCTCTGGCTCGAGAAGATGGCCATGTCGATCACCATCGGCCTGATCGTCATGGTCGCCGCACTGAACATCATCGCCTCACTGGTGCTGCTCGTGATGGAGAAGACCCGTGACATCGCCATCCTCAAGACGATGGGCAGTTCCGCGGCCAGTATCCGAAGAATCTTCATGCTGCAGGGCTTGGTGATCGGCGCCATTGGGACTCTCGTTGGCGCCATCGGCGGCTGCGCGCTCATCTACGTGCTCGATCGCTACCAGTTGATCCGCGTGTCGCTCGACGTGTATCAGATTTCGCACGTGCCATTCCGTTTGCTGCCGTTCGACTTCGCCGTGGTTGTCGTTTCGGCGATCCTGGTCTGCTTTGTCGCGACGATCTATCCATCGAGACAAGCGTCGAAACTGGATCCGGCGCAGGCGTTGCGGTATCAATGCTCAGCTCCCAGTCTCCAGCGCTTCCCAGCTGTCGACAGCACGTTCTGGATTTGAGCTGGAGCTGGAAGCCGGAAGCTGGCAGCTACCTTATGCCTTTCATCACCGTCACCAACCTCGCCAAGAGCTACCCTGTCGGCGGCACGCATTTGCCGGTGCTCAAAGGGCTCGATCTGGCGCTCGAGCACGGCGAGATGGTGGCGATTGTCGGCGCATCGGGGGTGGGCAAGAGCACGCTTCTGCACGTCCTGGGTGGCCTGGACAAGCCCGATGTGGGCTCGATCCACATCGATCAATCGGACCTCGGGCACATGTCCGACGACGAACTGGTCGCCTTTCGCAACCGCCACGTCGGTTTCGTCTTCCAGTTCCATCACCTGTTGCCGGAGTTTTCTGCGGTCGAGAACGCCGAGATGCCGCTGCGCATCGCGCGACGGCCGGTATCCGAATGCCGCGCGCGCGCGGCCGGACTGCTCGAACGCGTCGGGCTTGCCGAGCGTCTCGAGCACCGGCCAGGCATGTTGTCGGGAGGCGAGCAGCAGCGCGTCGCGATTGCGCGCGCGCTCGTGATGCAACCGACGCTGCTCCTCGCCGACGAACCCACTGGCGATCTCGACGAGCACACCGCCGACAACCTTCACGAACTTCTCCAGGAGATGCACCGCGAACACGGTCTGACGTCTGTGATCGCGACTCACAATCCCAAACTCGCCGCCGCATGCGATCGCGTGTTGCGCCTCGAAGACGGCAAGCTGCGCGGAGTCTGACATGGCCGAACGACAGAACATCTCGACCGGTGCAAAGTGGGAGCCCCTCGTCGGCTATTCACGTGCCGTGCGCGTCGGTAACGTCGTGCACGTCTCTGGCACGACAGCGACTGGCGAGGATGGGAACCTCGTGGGCAAGGGCGATGCACGGGCGCAAACCATTCAGACGCTGGCCAACATCGCACGTGCCCTCGAGCTCGCTGGGGCGTCGCTCCGTGACGTCGTGCGCACCCGCATGTATGTCACCAACATCGTCCGCGACTGGGATACGATTGGGCGGGCGCACGGCGAAGTCTTTGGCGAGATTCGCCCGGCGACATCGATGGTCGAAGTCAGTCGCTTGATTGACCCTGACATGCTGGTCGAGATTGAAGCCGACGCCGTCATCGTGCGGTAAAACGGTACACTTTTGGCCACCCCTGCTATGGAACGCGGCTTACGTTGGCTCCGTAAACGAGGATGTGGCGGTTACGCCCGGGAGGTTTTATGAGACGTTTGATTGCAGCGACGGCGGCGGCACTTGTTCTGGTTGGTATGGTCACCACGTCGGGTGTTGACGTGTACGCGGCAGAGAAGACGGTCACGGGTACGGTAGCGGCGGTCAGTCCTGATTCGATCACCATCAAGGACAAGGATGCCGAGACGAAGCTCATGGTTGACGCCAAGACGAAGGTCATCGGCACCGGCGTCGGCACCAAGACCGACAAGATGAAGGACGAAAAGAAGTCGCCGCAGATCGTCGACTTCGTGAAGACCGGCGATACCGTGACGGCGAAATACGATGAAGCCACCAAGCACGCGGCCGAAGTTCGCCTGAGCAAGCCCACCACGAAGTAAGTGTGCACGGCCTGCGGAGTGCGGATGAGATTCGCACTCCGCATTCGTCTCAGCATTCCCGCCTCTTCGAACGTCCCACACGTTCGAGCCAATCCAATTCTGTGGTTGTTCCGAATATCTATTCGTGACGTTGGATCAGCAGGTGCAAACAGCGGCCTCAGGTGAAGCCGGGATGTCATTTTTACGCGGACAGAATGGTGTTGTCGGACTAACTCCCGTAGGAGTGCTCACTTAGCCGTAACAGATCGAGAGGCCGCTGGCGTATAATGAACACAGGGAAAGTCCCGATAAACCATAGGTAACCCGGATGTTCGAACGCTATACGGAACGAGCGCGGCGGGTCCTCTTCTTCGCGCGATACGAGGCGAGTCAGCTCGGCAGCATCTCAATTGAGACCGAGCACCTCCTCCTCGGGCTGATTCGCGAGGGGAAGGGCCTGACCAGCCGCATTTTTGCCCGCTCGCATCTCTCTCTCGAAAGTATTCGCAAGGAAATCGAAGGCCGGACCGTGTTCCGCGAGAAAGTCTCGACCTCGGTCGAGATCCCCTTTAGCGCGGAAACCAAGCGCGTCCTGCAGTACGCCGCCGAGGAGGCCGATCGCCTCCTGCACAACTACATCGGTACCGAGCACCTGCTCCTCGGCATCCTCCGCGAGGAACGGTCTGTCGCCGCGACCATCCTCATGGAAAAGGGGATGCGGCTCAATACCGTGCGCGAGGATATCGTCGCGCTGCTCAACGAAAAAACGACGCTGACGCGCGTCAAGGAAACGCCTCTACTCGCCGAGTTCAGCCGCGATCTCACGGATGCGGCGATGAAGAATCAGCTCGATCCGCTGGTCGGCCGGCACATCGAGGTGGAACGCGTCCAGCAGGTGCTCTGCCGCCGGACGAAGAACAATGCTGTGCTCATCGGCGAGCCTGGCGTCGGCAAGACGGCGATCGTCGAGGGGCTGTCGCAGAAGATCGTCTACGGCGACGTTCCGCATTTCCTCGCCGACAAGCGGATCCTCGCGCTGGACATCTCGCTCATCGTCGCGGGCACGAAGTACCGCGGTCAGTTCGAAGAGCGCCTCAAGGCGATCATGAAGGAGCTGACCGAGAACCCGAACATCATCGTGTTCATCGACGAGCTGCACACGTTGGTCGGTGCGGGTTCGGCCGAAGGTTCGCTCGATGCTGCGAACATACTCAAGCCCGCGCTCTCGCGGGGCGAGATCCGCTGCATCGGCGCGACGACGCCCGCCGAGTACCCGGAAGTACATCGAGAAGGACCGGTCACTCGAGCGACGCTTCCAGGCGATCAAGGTCGATCCGCCAACGGAGCGCGAAACGATCGAGGTGCTGCTCGGCGTCAAGGATCGCTACGAGTCGTTCCACCACGTCGAGTACACACCCGACGCGATCGAGGCGGCTGTATACCAGTCGAGCCGCTACATCACCGATCGGTTCCTGCCCGACAAGGCAATCGATCTCGTTGACGAGGCTGGCGCACGCGCCAAGCTCCGCGAGGCCGGATATAGCGAAGAGTTTGGCGAGATCAACAAGAGCATCCGCGTCGCTGTCGAGCAGATGGAAACGGCCGTTTCGGAGAAGAACTTCGAGAAGGCGCAGTTCTATCGCGAGCAGGAAGTGCAGGCGCGCGAGAATCTGCAGTTCGTCCGCGAGAAGTTCGACGTCAAGTCGAGCACGCGCCGCGTGATCGTCGGCAAGGCCGAGATCGACGAGGTCGTCTCGAAATGGACCGGCGTGCCGTTGACGTCGATCAATCAGGACGAGGGCGACAAGCTCCTGCACATGGAGGACTCGCTTCACAAGCGCGTCATCTCACAGGAAAAAGCGATCTCGGCGCTCTCGCGGGCGATTCGCCGCTCACGCGCCGGGCTGAAGAACCCGAACCGGCCGGTCGGAAGCTTCGTGTTCCTTGGACCGACGGGCGTCGGCAAGACCGAACTCGCGCGAGCGCTGGCGAACTTCCTCTTCGGCAGCGACCACGCGCTCATCCGCTTCGACATGTCCGAGTACATGGAGAAGCATTCGGTATCGAAGCTGATCGGCTCGCCCCCCGGATATGTCGGGCACGAGGAAGGTGGTCAGCTTACCGAGAAGGTGAAGCGGAATCCGTACTCCGTCGTGCTCCTCGACGAAATCGAGAAGGCGCATCCGGACCTCTTCAACATCCTCCTGCAGGTGTTCGAAGATGGCCATCTGACGGACGGGCTCGGAAACCGGGTCAACTTCAAGAACGCGATCATCATCATGACGTCGAACATCGGCGCGCGCTTCATCCAGAAGAAGGCGTCGATGGGCTTCCAGGCGTCCGACACCGGGGCGATCAACCGCAGTGTCAACGACATGGTGCTGGGCGAGGTCCGGAAGACATTCAACCCCGAGTTCATCAACCGAATCGACGAGATCATCGTCTTCGAGGCGCTCTCGGACGACGACCTCCGGACGATCACGAACCTGCTGGTCAAGCAGCTCAACGACAACCTCGTGGATCGCAAGATTCGATTGCAGCTTGCGCCGGAGGTGATTGACTGGATCATCGAGCAGACCTGTAAGGACCGTTCGTATGGTGCGCGGCCCCTCCGCCGCGCGATCCAGCGGTATATCGAGGACCCCCTGTCCGAAGAGCTCATCCGTGGGCATCTGAAGGGTGGGGAAATCGAGGTCTACCTCGATGGCGGGGTTTTGGCCTACAAACCCGTCGGCGAGGCCCTGACAGGCCGGCGGCTGGCCTGATCTCCTGCGGTCGCAGCGTCGCTGCGATGGCGGGCACACGCCTTGGCAACGGCGCTGAACACCGCGCCCCTGCGCAGGCGGCCAAGACTGACGCGTAGCCTTGGACGTCTAAAATCCAGTAAACTCGTGAGGTTGTTCGCCCGGGCTGGGAGGAGACCGCGCCCGGGCCTTCATTCCGCCTGAAGGCGGAAGCCACGCAGGATGTGGCTTCCGGCTTCAGCCGGAAGACCAAGCTGCCGATTTTCACCTGTTTCGAACTATGCGCGTGCTGTTGTTCTTTCTCGCTGCGCTGAGTGCCGTTGCGGCCGCGCGGGCTCAGACGCCGCCCGTTCAGGCCCCGGCGACGCCAGCAGCTGCCCCCGCAGCACAGGCTCCTGCCGCCACCGGCCAGACCGTCTGCGGACAACCCGTTCCCGTCCCTCGATCGTTACCGCCAGCCGGGTCCGGGCCTGTGGTCTATCAGGTGGTTCCGTGCTTCGAGAAACAGGGCGGTTTTCCGGTCGTCGAAGCAAACACCTACCTCTATTACATCGAGATGAAGTCGCGGCTCAGCAACTCCCAGACGGGGAAGTGGGTGCCGTACGACGACTCGATCGAACAGGTGATTCGCGAGGACTTCAAGCGCCTCTGGGCGACGAACTTCCTCGACGACCTCGCGATCAGAACTGAGGACTACACCTTCAGCAACGGTGTCGTGGGCAAGATGATCGTCTACGACATGGAGGAGCGGCAGCGCGTCAAGATTGTCGACTACGAAGGCCTGAAGAAAGTCGATCAGTCGAAGATCGAAGAGAAGCTGAAAGAGAAGAGCATTTCGATCCGGCTCGACTCATTCATCGACCCCGGCCTCATCCGGCGCGTCACCGGCATCGTGCGCGAGCTCTACGCTGCCGAAGGGTATCAGTTTGCCGAGGTGCAGCCCGAGATCAAGGAAGTCGAGGGCGGGCCAAAGCTCGTGCACGTCACGTTCCACGTGACCGAAGGGCCGAAGGTCAA
Organism: uncultured Acidobacteriota bacterium; assembly: GCA_963797715.1. GTDB lineage: Bacteria > Acidobacteriota > Vicinamibacteria > Vicinamibacterales > 2-12-FULL-66-21 > DATBJJ01. The sequence continues at coordinate 54,172 of CAWCQS010000021.1, read as the reverse complement.
GATCGAGGAGATCGACTTTGTCGGCAACAAGGCGATCAGCGACGGCGCGCTTGGTAAGAAGATGAAGGAGAACAAGGGCAAGGGCTTCTTCTCGTTCATCACCGGCGGCGGGACCTACAAGGAAGACAAGTTCGCCGAGGACGCGCAGCTCGTCACCGATTTCTATCGTGACGAGGGTTACATCCTGGCCCAGGTCGGCCAGCCGCAGATGAAGACCCTCGAGGACTCGAAGGACGGCAAGACGCGCTGGATCCAGCTGCAGGTGCCGATCACTGAGGGCAGGAAGTACGCGGTCGGCGACTTCAAGTTCGAAGGCAACAAGGTCGTCAACTCCGAGGCGCTGCGCCCGCTTTTCAAAATCGAGAAAGGCGAGACCTACAGCCAGAAGAAGGTCAAGAAAGGTCTCGAGAAGGCACAAGAGATTTACGGCTCGGGCGGCTACTTCGAGTTCACGGCGTATCCCGATCTCCAGCCGCGCGACGTGCCGAAGGAAGGCGACGCCTCTGCCGGCCCGCCAGCTCCTCCAGTCGGACCTGCCGAGCCCGCGACCAAGAACGGCAACGGCAAGGAAGAACCGCCGATCGTCGACGTCACGATGCGCGTCGATGAGGGCAAGCAGTACTTCATCAACCGGATCACGTTTACCGGCAACACGACCACGCGCGACAACGTCATCCGACGCGAATTGCGCGTCCTCGAGGCGGGCGTGTTCAACACGCAGGCCCTCAAGGACAGCGTCAAGCGCCTCAACCAGCTCGGATACTTCAAGCCGCTCGAGGGCGAGGCGGTCGACGTCCAGAAGACGCCAAATGCCGATAACAAAGTCGACATCGGTCTGAAGTTCGAAGAGCAGAACCGCAACCAGTTGACGTTCGGCGCCGGCGTGTCACAGTTCGACGGCTTCTTCGGCCAGCTGTCGTTCCAGACCTCGAACTTCCTGGGCCGCGGCGAAACGTTCAGCGTTACGGCGCAGCAGGGCAATCGGGCGAAGAATTATCAGGTCGCGTTCACCGAGCCGTTCCTGTTCGATCGGCCGATGACGGCTGGCGTCGATCTGTACTCGCGCGAGATTCGCTACGAGGGACAGTTCACCCAGGAGTCGCTTGGCGGCAACCTCGTGTTCGGCTTCCAGGTGATGCCGTACGCCAGGATGTTCGTCAACTACAGCCTGGAGCAGGTCGAAGTCAAAGATCTCAATCCGCTTTATCGGGACCCGCTGGTGCTCGCCGGCAATCCGTTCCTCGAGGATTCGCTGCTCATCGGCGAAGGCGGCAAGCGGACCGTCAGCAAGATCGGGCCGAGCTTCGTTTACAACACCGTCGACCACCCAATCTTTCCAACCTCGGGCTCGCGCTATACGCTGTCGTTGGATTGGGCGGGCCTCGGCGGGAACGTGAATTTCCTGAACCCACGAGCCGAAGCGATCAGGTATTTTCCGATTGGTGCCAAGCGCCGAACGTCCCTGGGCTTCCGCGCGCAAGGGGAGTACATCGCGCCGTACGGCAGCACCATCGCGCTCCCGATTTTCGAGCGGCTGTTTCTCGGTGGCGAGTACAGCATGCGCGGTTTCGACCTCCGCACCGTCGGTCCTCGCGATCCAGCCACAGGGCTGGTCGTAGGCGGCAACAAGAGCCTGCTCTTCAACGTCGAATACCTGATCAGTATCATGGGTCCAGTGCGGCTGGTGCTGTTCTACGACGCCGGGCAGGTGCGGGCGCGGGGCCAGTCGCTGTCGTGGAAGGAACCGGTGACGAAGCTGACGTACCCGGGCGCTCTCATTCCGAACCCTGGCGATTTCTACCAAATCCCGTTCAATCCGTTCATTTCGCCGTTCCCGCCGGAAATAAGCGAGATCGGGGACATGAGCGCGTTCAAGACGTCGACCGGCGCCGAGATCCGCTTCTTCATGCCGGTACTCAACGTGCCGTTCCGACTGATTTTCGCTGCCAACCCGTCGCGCGGCGGCGTATTGGACAACAACCTTCAGCCGGAAAAGAAGTGGAAGTTCCGCTTCGCGGTGGGTTCGACATTCTAGGAAGCTGTCAGCTTTCAGCTCTCAGCTAGCTGGCGTCGAGATTACGACCTCCTGTCGCAGATGCGCTAAAATATCTAGCTCGGCCGTGTTGGGCAGGGCGCGGGAAAATAGCTTTTCATAACTGAAAGCTGAGAACTGATAGCTGAGAGCTTTTCGAAAAGGACTGACTGCATGAGAGTGTTGAGATTTCTGATGGTGATGACTGCGGTGAGCGTGCTCGCCGTGGGTTCGGCGCTGGCCCAGGCCACGCCCCCGGCCGCGCCTGCCTCGCAGCAGCCGACGCCGCCGGCGGCTGGGGCTCCGCCCATGCCCGTGCCCCCCAAGCCAGAGGCGCCGCGGCCGTATCCCGAGGGCGCCAAGATCGCCTACATCGATATCCAGGCTGTGGCCTCGAACTCGGTCGAGGGTAAGGCGGCCACCGCGAAGCTCCAGGAGCTCGAGAAGAAGAAGGTCGCCGAGATCACCGAGAAGAACAAGCAGCTCGAGAGCGCCAAGACCAAGCAGCAGACGAGCTCGACGTTGATGAACGACTCGGCTCGCCTGGCGCTCGAGAAAGAAGTCGACAAGCTGACGCGCGAAGTGCAGTTCCTGCAACAGGAAGCGCAGTCCGAGCGACAGGCGCTGCAGGCCGAGCTTCAGGTGGACTTTCAGCGCAAGCTGAATCCGATCCTCGAGCAGGTCGGCAAGGAGAAGAATCTCCACATGCTCGTCGACATCAACAACGCCGGAGCGGTCTGGGTCGACACCGGCCTCGATCTCACCGGCGAAGTGATCAAGCGCCTCGACGCCGCGAAGCCTTCAGCGGCGCCAGCGAAGAAGTAGGCGCCGCGGTTCTCGGTTCGGTGTTCGGGGTTCTTCGTTCGGGTTCGACGTTCATCCGGGACGTGGTTGTCGGGAAGAGCGACGACCCGAACCCGGAACCAGAACCCAGAACTCCGAACCTAAACCCCGAACGTCGAACGCCGAACCAAGAACCGACCTGCTAAGATAACCCCCGTGCCCTCTATTTCCGAGTCCATCGACCGGCTCTGCTACCGGTATCCGTCGGCGCTTGTCGATGCGGTAACCGAGCACGAGCCCGGCAAGCGGCTGGTCGCGGTCAAGAACGTCACCGTCAGCGAGGACTTCTTCCAGGGTCACTTTCCGGGTACGCCGCTGATGCCGGGCGTCCTCATGATCGAGACGCTCGCGCAAGTTGCGACGTTGCTGCTCGTGCACGGGCCCGACGGCAAGCCGTCAGGCCACGCGTATCTGCGCGGCGTGGACGATGCGAAGTTCAGACGGCAGGTGGTGCCGGGCGACCGGCTTCGCCTGGAGGTGACACTGGGCGCGAGGCGCAGCAAGCTGGCGCGCGCGCATGCCGTTGCGTCGATTGGGGACGCGATCGTGGCCGAGGCCAAACTGGTGATGGCGCTGGTGCCGGATCTCGTCGCCGGCGGGCGCGCTGGAGTAACCGTCGATCCGACGGCGATCGTGCATCCTGGCGCCGAGATTGGCGCCGGCTCGGTCGTCGGGCCCAACGCGATCATCGGCGAGCACGTGCGCATTGGCCGTGACTGTCGAATCGGCGCGTCGAGTATCGTCGACGGCTGGACCGAGATTGGCGACGGCAACCAGATTTTTCCGTTCGCCTCGATTGGCCTCATCCCGCAGGACCTCAAGTTCCGCGGCGAGAAGACGACGCTGATCATCGGCCACCGGAACGTCTTCCGCGAGTTCGTCACGATTCACCGTGGCACGGCGGGCGGCGGCGGTACGACCGACATCGGCAACAACAACGTCTTCATGGCCTATGCGCATATCGCGCACGACTGCCATATCGGCAACTTCACGATCTTCGGGAATGCGGCCACGCTCGGTGGCCATGTGACCGTCGAGGACTACGCGACGATCAGCGCCTTTTCTGGCGTGCATCAGTTCTGCCGCGTCGGGCAACACGCGTTCATCGGCGGCTACTCGGTCGTCACGAAGGACGCGTTGCCGTATGCGAAGACGGTTGGCAATCGCGCGCGGATTTACGGCATCAATACGATCGGCCTCGAGCGGCGGAAGTTCTCGAAGGACTCGATCAGCCAGCTACGGAAAGCGTTTCGCTATCTCCTGCACTCCAATACCAGCCGTGCGCTCGCGCAAATCGACCGCGACCCTTCGCTTGGCTGCGCCGAGGTGCAATACCTCGTGCACTTCATCCGATCGTCGAGCCGAGGCGTCGGCCTTCGCCGCCCGAGCCGCAGGTTGGAAGAAGTGATGGAAGAGTAGGTCGCGTCGGCTTCGTCGGCAAGCGTCGACGGCTCGACGTGCCCGAGCCGCCGGCTGAAGTGAGACGACAGACGTCCGGCTGAAGGCGGACCTGCAGTTGTTAGGGATGCGTCACCGACACCGTGTAGGTGACGTTCCTGTCCGTCAGCACACCGTTCGGATCGTTGAGCCGCACGCACAGGTTGGCCGGCGACTGCGTGGCGGCGCTCAAGACGCTCGACAAGCGTGCCGCCCGGGTTGGAAAGTACGGCCGTGCACACCGCCCCGCTCCACGTGCCCATCTCGAAGCCCAGGAACGACCCGGACGGATCGATCGCGGTGATCGTCGCTGTCGTCACCCCCGCCCTCGACGCCGCGAACGGATGTGTGATCGCGCCGTTCAGCGTGATGGTTCCGGTAAAGGTCTCCGTCACGGGAACCGGCGTCGGACCAGGGGTCGCGTCAGGCGCCGTTGTCGCAGGCAGCTGCGAACAGGGCCAGGGCCACCAGCGAAGCCCTTGATAGGAACACTACGGTCGATCGGAACATCTTCTCTCCAGAAACCAGGACACAGGCGTACCTACCTATTTTACCTGTAAGCCCCATAAACCCAAGCCCCTCGGGTGCTTCTGATAGACTGACGTTCGAGCAGGCTCGCCGGTCGGGAGTTGCCCCCTGAAAGCAGATCGTTGTCTGTCGAGACGGCCCCAGGCTGGGCGGGCTTCCGGCGCCGCGGCAAACTGAGTCATGCCCTCCATTGGATTGATTGCCGGCAACGGCCGGTTCCCGTTCCTGGTCCTGCAAGGCGCCCGCAGCCTCGGCCACGATGTCACCGTCGTCGGGGTCAAGGAAGAAGCATTTCCCGACCTCGAGACGGCAGCCAGGGAGGCCGGCGCCGCCTTCCACTGGGTGTCGCTCGGCCACCTCGGCAAGTGCATCAAGATTCTCAAAGGCGCTGGCGTCACCCGAGCGGTCATGGCTGGGCAGGTCAAGCACGTGAAGATCTTCTCGGGCATCGTCCCAGACCTGACGCTCCTGTCGGTGTTGACACGGCTCAAGGCGCGCAACACGGACGCCCTCATTTCGGCGGTCGCTGATGTAATGGGCGACTCGGGCATCGAGCTGATCGACTCGACGGCGTTTCTCGAGCCGTTACTCGCCCGCGAAGGCGTGTTGACCGATCGGGGACCGAGCGACGAAGAGGCGCAGGACTTCGCGTTTGGCTACCGGATGGCGGATGCGATAGCCGCGCTGGATATCGGGCAGACGATTGCGATCAAGCACAAGGCTGTCGTCGCTGTCGAAGCCATGGAAGGCACGGACGAAGTGATCGGCCGCGCTGGGTTTCTGGCCGGGCCTGGCGTACGAATCGTGAAGGTGGCAAAACCAAATCAGGACATGCGATTCGACGTGCCGGTCATCGGCATTGCGACGATCCAGGCGATGCGCGTCGCGGGCGCGGTTGCGCTGTCGGTCGACGCCGGACGCACGCTCGTGCTCGACGGCGAGCACGTGTTCAAGTCGGCGAACGACGCCGGGATTGCGATCGTCGGACGCCCGAAGAGCGAGCAGGGGAGGATCCACTGACGGAACGCCTCAACGTTGCAGTGATTGGCGTTGGCCATTTAGGACGCCATCACGCGAGAATTCTTTCCACGCTCGACGGCGTCACGCTGACCGCCGTCGTCGACAAGATTCCCGATCGCGCAGCCGAGATTGCCGCTTCGACTGGAAGCACCGCGTTGACCGACAGCGCGGAGATCCTCGGGCGCGTGGATGCGGTGACCGTTGCGGTTCCCACGGAATTGCATCGCGATGTGGCGATGCCGTTTCTCGAACGCGGAGTATCGGTGCTCGTCGAGAAACCGATGGCGCGATCGTTGGCCGAGGCCGACGAGATGATTGCGGCGGCACAGGCGTCAGGTGCCACGCTTGCGGTGGGACATACCGAGCGCTACAACCCCGCTGTGGCGGCGGTGATGCCGCTCGTCACGACGCCCAGGTTCATCGAAGTTCATCGCCTTGGCGTGTTTCCGGAACGCAGCCTCGACATCGACGTCGTCTTCGACCTGATGATTCATGACCTCGACATCATCCTGTCGCTCGTGACGTCAGAGGTCACGTCCATCGAGGCCGTCGGCGTCCCCGTGCTGACGCCGAAGTACGATATTGCCAACGCGCGTCTGCGCTTTGCGTCCGGCTGCATCGCCAACATCACGGCGAGCCGGATCAGTAAGGATCGCGTACGAAAGCTTCGGTTTTTCCAGCCCGACTCGTACCTGTCGATCGACTACGCGGCGCAGGAGGTCGAGGGCGCACGGTTGATCAAGCGGGATGGCGCCAAGCCGTCCATTCAGGGTGGCTCGATTCCGGTGCAGCGCGATGAACCGCTGAAGCGCGAGCTCGCTGACTTCGTTGCTGCGGTGCGCGAACGTCGGGCGCCGGTGGTCGACGGCGCCGCCGGCCGCCGCGCGCTGGAGTTGGCAACGCGCATTGCGGAAAAAATGGAGAGCGTGTGAGTTTTCGAGATCTCGATGCGTTTATAGCCGCCCTCGACAAGGAGCGCGAACTCTGTCGGGTGACGGAGTCTGTCAGCCCGGATCTCGAGATCTCTGCCGTCACCGATCGTGCGTCGAAGTCGCCGGGCGGCGGTCCTGGCCTGCTGTTCGAGCGGCCCACCGGCTTCGACATACCCGTTGCCGTGAACCTGTTCGGCTCGATGAAGCGCGTGTGTATGGCGCTCGGCGTGCGGACGCTCGACGATCTTGCCCACGAGATCGAAGACATCACGACTCCCAAGATGCCGGGCGGCATCATGGACGCGCTCAAGATGCTGCCGATGGTCAACCGGCTCCGCGATCTGATGCCGCGCACTGTCAACGACGCTCCCTGTCAGGAAGTCGTGCAGAAAGACGGCACGCTCGAGTCGCTGCCCATCCTCAAGTGCTGGCCCGAAGATGGTGGCCGCTACGTCACGCTGCCGCTCGTCTTCACCAAAGATCCCGAGACCGGCGTGCGCAACATCGGGACCTACCGGATGCAGGTGTACGACGGCCGCTCCACCGGCATGCATTGGCAACAGCACAAGGGGGGAGCGCAGCACTATCGCGTGGCCGAGCGCCTGGGTAGGCGTCTGCCGGTTGCTGTGGCGCTCGGTCCCGACCCGGCCTTGTCTTATGCCGCGACGGCGCCGATGCCGGAGGGTCTGGACGAGCTCCTGCTCGCCGGATTCTTACGGCGCGAACGCGTAGACCTCGTCAAGTGCGTGACGGTCGATCTCGAGGTGCCTGCCAATGCGCAGATCGTCCTCGAAGGCTACGTTGAGCCCGGTGAGCGCCGGAAGGAAGGGCCCTTCGGCGATCACACAGGCTTCTACTCGCATCCCGACGATTACCCGGTCTTTCACCTGACCTGCATCACGCGTCGCAAGCGGCCGGTGTATCTCACGACCGTGGTCGGCATTCCGCCGATGGAGGACTACTACCTCGGCAAGGCGAGCGAGCGAGTCTTTCTGCCGCTCATCAAGAAGACCGTGCCCGAGATCGTCGACATGCATTTCCCCGCGGCGGGCATCTTCCACAATATCGTCATCATCTCAATCGAGAAACGGTATCCGGGTCACGCGCGCAAGATCATGAACGCGTGCTGGGGCCTCGGCCAGCTGATGTTCTCGAAGACGATCATCGTGGTGGACGCGGACGTTGACGTGCAGAACGAGGCCGAGGTCGCCTGGATTGTCGGCACGCACTACGACCCCGAGCGCGACATCCAATTCACGCGTGGTCCGGTCGACGATCTGGACGACGCGAGCAGTCTGCACGCGTACGGCAGCAAGATGGGGATCGACGCGACGCGCAAGTGGCCGACCGAAGGGTTCACCAGGCCGTGGCCGAAGAAGATCGTGATGAGCGACCAGCCGGCGCGTCGGGCCGATAGTCTGTGGGAGAAGATTAGTAAGGGATGGAAGCCGTAAATGGCGGCTCGCGGCTCGCTGTTGGCGGTTGCAAGGGCCTGCAGCGGCGCTGCTAGTGCCCAAGCCGTTCGACCAATCAACCGCGAGCCGCGAGAAGCGAGCCGCGACGCAATCAGAACATGACCACTACGAATCCAGAGACACTCCTTTCAACCCGCGATTTGATTGCTGTCGGTGTGCAGGGGGACGACGTGCGTCGCCGGATGCACGGCGCCCAAACCACGTTCGTCCGCGTGCTCGAGTTACACGTGGGGGCGATTCCAGCCGCTCGCCCTGCCGGGCTGAGCGCGGGCGAGTTTCGCATCGTTGGCACTCCTGACACTGAAGCCCTCGCAATCGCGGCCGTCAAAGCGGGGGCAGCACTCGCTCAGGGCGCGCCCCTGACTGGCTTCTCACTCGCGGATCTCCAGGCTCTTGCGCCGGATCCCGACGCTCTCGCCGGCCTGTGCAGCCGGCTGCATGACGCGGGTCTCGAGGCGATTGCCGAGGTTCCGCTCGATCGCCTCGACGAGCCTGCGAGCGCCGTGCATGCCGCGCGCGACGCGGGACTGGGTGTGTGGCGATTGACCGTGCACAATCTGGCCGATGACGGCCGGATTGCTTCTGTCGAGCGCGCCCGCGATCTCCAAGGCGCAGTCGGCGGTTTCAAGGCCTTCGCGCCGCTTCCGAGGGTGATGTCCGTCACGACGCCGACGACGGGCTATGACGACGTCAAGCAGGTTGCACTCGCTCGCGTCGTGGTGACGAACATCGACTCGATTCAGGTTGATTGGCCGTTGTACGGCCCGAAGCTCGCACAGGTGGCGCTCACCGTTGGCGCGGATGACGTGGACGGCATTTCTGCGGTCGATCCCGGCCTGCTTGGCACACGGCGAAGTCCGATCGAGGAGATCAAGGGCAACATCCGTGCGGCCGCGCTCGAGGCAGCCGAGCGTGACGGTCGGTTCCGGTTGCTCGCCTGATGGCCGCTACTCGCCTGGGCGCGGTTGATTACCTCAACGCCCGTCCACTCGTCCACGGTCTGGAGAAGCGCGCCGATCTGTTCGAGCTTCGATTCGATCCGCCGTCGCGATGCGCGATGCTCCTGCACGACGGCGCAATCGACGTCGGCATGATTCCGTCGATCGAGTTTCAGCGCGGAGCGGAGGCGTATCGCATTGTTGGTGGCATGGGTATCGTCTCGGACGGACCGGTGGCCTCGGTCGCGCTCTTCAGCACGCGGCCGTTGGCATCAATTCGTTCAATCGCCGTCGACACGAGCTCGAGAACATCGGCGGGACTTCTTCGCGTGCTCTGCCGGGAGTCATTTGGTATCGCACCGGACTTCGTGCCAATGCCGCCGGCAATCGAATCGATGGTCGAGAGGTGTGACGCGGCGCTCATCATTGGCGACCCGGCGCTGTACATGGATCACGAGACCGCGAATCTGGAAAAGATCGACCTCGGCGAGCGCTGGACGGCGATGACGGGCTTGCCCTTCGTCTGGGCGTTCTGGTCCGGTCGGCCAAAAGCGCTGTCGCCTGCTGGCTTAGCGGCGCTGGCCGAGGCTCGCGACGCAGGTGTCGCCGCGTCAGATGCGATTGCTGACGCCTACTGCGGCCCTTCACGCGCTGCGCTCGGCCGGGCGTACTTGAGGGACAATATCCGTTACGTGCTCGACGAGCGGGCGACGGCTGGACTACGCAGTGTACTACGAGCTGGCGGCGAAACACGCTGTGATCGAGGCGGTGCGGCCGCTGGAGTTTTACTGATGACGAGCTACCGTCTGCCGCGGATCACGCCATTCACACGAAGATCGCGATGACACGATGTTCACGAAGATCCTCAATGGTAATCATCGTGGCCTTCGTGTCATCGTGTTCTTCGTGCGTAGGTCGTGGCGCTGACAAGCGATGATTGATCAACTTGCGGCCAAAGTGCGCAGCGGAGGCCGGCTCGATCGAGCCGAGGCGCTAGAACTCTATCTGCACGCGCCCACTCCCTTGCTTGGGCAACTCGCCGACGAGGTCCGTGCGCGCAAGCATACCGAAGGCATCGTCACCTACATCATCGATCGCAACGTCAACTACACGAACATCTGCGTTGCGCGATGCAACTTCTGCGCGTTTTACCGTCCCGTCGGCTCGTCGGAAGGCTATGTCCTGGGCTTTGCCGAGATCTTCCGCAAGATCGACGAGACCATTGCGCTTGGCGGCGGCCAGCTCCTACTGCAGGGCGGACACAATCCAGATCTCCCGCTCGAGTGGTATGAGGACCTGTTCCGCGCCGTGAAGGAACGATATCCGGCGTTTCGGCTGCACGCTCTCTCGCCGCCAGAGGTCGTACATATCTCGCGGATGTCGAGGTTGCCTGTCCCGCAGGTGATCGAACGGCTGGTCTCCGCCGGCCTCGACAGCATCCCTGGCGGTGGCGCCGAAATTCTCGTCGATCGCGTGCGCAAGCTGCTGAACTGCTACGGAAAAGCGACGGCGGATGAATGGCTCGGCGTGATGCAGCATGCGCATCAAATGGGTCTTCGCACGACGGCGACGATGATGTACGGAACCGTCGAGACCGTTGAAGAACGCCTGGAGCATTTGTTTCGGTTGCGGGAAGTGCAGGACGAAACCGGTGGATTCACGGCGTTCATCACTTGGAGTTTCCAGCCCGAACACACCGAGCTCGGCGGCGAAGAAGCGACAGGCGTCGAGTATCTGCGTACGCTCGCGATCGCTCGGCTGGTGCTCGACAACTTCGACAACCTGCAGGCGTCCTGGGTCACGCAGGGTGGGAAGGTCGGTCAGTTGAGCCTTGCCTACGGCTCGAACGACATGGGCAGCGTCATGATCGAAGAGAACGTCGTCCGGGCGGCGGGCGCCGCGTATTGCATGGACGAGATCGAGATCGTGCGCAACATCGAGAATGCCGGGTTCGTCGCCAAGCGGCGAAACATGCACTACGAGATTCTCGGCGACCCGATTTTCCGCGAGCGCGCCGTGCCGCGGATGCTGGAGCTGGCGGTCGCGCGCGCTGACGGCGACATGAGCCGCGCCCCGGAGGTCGTCAACTATCCCGCGCGCAGCGCTGCCGAGAAGAAGGCTCGCCTGACCGGTCACTGAGCCGGCCCCGAGCTCTACATGTCACGCGTCCATCGCGCGGACTGGGTTCTGCCCATCGATGCGCCACCCATCCGCGACGGATGGGTCGAAGTCGAGCGCGGCCGCATCATTGACGTAGGCAGCGAGCCCGAGAGCGAACAGATCCGAACCTCGAATCCCGAACCAAGAACAACGAACGAAGAACCGTCGTCCTTCCCGGCCTCGTCAACGCCCACACGCACCTGGAACTGTCGTGGATGCAAGGTCTCGTGCCTCCAGGGGACGCGATGCCGTCGTGGGCGGCGCGCCTGATCGCCGAGCGGGGCGAGGGGGAGCGTAGCTGCCCCGTCGAACAACGCAGGCAGGCCATCGTCCGCGCCATTGAGGCCGTTCGCGCCAGTGGCACGGCGCTCGTGGGAGACGTGACGAACTCATTGGAAGCGTGGACACCGCTGGCGGAGAGCGATCTTTCCGCGGCCGTGTTCTACGAGCTGCTCGGTTTTCGCGCCTCCGATCCCGTTGGACTCGTGCAAACGGCGAAGCAACGTCTATCGGCGCTGCCGTCACGCGAGCAGTTGCGGCCCGTCGCGGTGCCGCATGCGCCGTACTCCGTATCACCGGACCTATTCCGTGCCCTGAGCGCCGCGGCCGACGGCGCTCCGATGAGCGTGCACCTCGGTGAATCGGTCGAAGAGGTGCGTTTTCTGCGTGACGGTACAGGACCCTGGCGAGATCTCCTGGAGCGGATCGGTGCGTGGAGACCGGACTGGGCGGTGCCAGCATGCGGTCCCGTGGAGTACATGGCGAGGCTCGGGTTGTTGAACGAACGACTGATTGCCGTCCACGGCGTGCAGTTGTCGGATAGTGAGCTCGAGGAACTGGCGAACGTTGGGGCGACAGTGGTGGCCTGTCCTCGCAGCAACCGATGGACGGGCGCCGGCACGCCACCCGTTGCGCGGTTCTTCGACTCTGGCGTAAGGATCGCAATCGGCACTGACAGCCTGGCCAGCGTCGAAGACCTCAACATGTTCAACGAGCTTGCCGAAGTCCGGCGACTCGCGCCCCGCGTGCCCGCCCGAGCGCTGCTGAAGAGCGCTACCCTGGATGGCGCCACGGCGCTCGGATTTGGTAGCGAACTCGGTTCGATTTCCCTGGGTAAACGTGCTGAACTGTTGTTGGTGCAGATCCCGGCGGACGTCGCGGATGTGGAAGAATACTTGGTGGGCGGTATTGATGCCGCTGATGTCGAGTGGCTGAAGGCCGATTGAACTCGACGATGTCTATCCCAAAAGCGAACCGCGAGCCGCGATCCGCGGAATCATGAGCCGTCTCCGCACCTACGCTTCCTTCGTCCGCGTCAGCCATAGCGTGTTCGCGTTGCCCTTCGCCCTCACCGGCGCGCTGCTCGCGCTTCATCGAACCGGCGACTGGGGCGCCATCGGCTATCGCCTGCTGTGGATCATCGTGGCAATGGTGGCAGCCCGCAGCGCTGCGATGGGGTTCAACCGGCTCGTCGACGCGCGATTCGATGCGCTCAACCCGCGGACCGCATTACGGGAGTTGCCCAGGGGAGCGATGACGACTAGCGAGGCCGTCGCGTTCGTCGCCATATCGGCAACGCTCTTTGTGTTCGCGGCATGGAAACTGGGGCCGCTCTGCTTCGCGCTGTCTCCTGTCGCGCTCGTCATCGTCTTCTGGTATTCGCTGGCGAAAAGAGTGACCAGCTACACCCAGTTTTTTCTGGGTCTGGCGATGGCAGTGGCACCAGTTGGCGGGTGGCTCGCGGCCGGCGGTCGCGGTGGCTGGGAACCCTGGCTGCTCGGCACGGCCATCGGCACCTGGGTCGGTGGCTTCGACGTCTTGTATGCCTGCCAGGACCTCGAATTCGATCGCGTGCATGGCCTGCGTTCGATTCCGGTGCGGTTTGGCTTGCGGAGAGCCCTGTCCATTTCCCGTGCGGCGCACGTCCTGACCATCGTGTGCCTTGCGGCGCTAGCGGCCGTCGCAGATCTCAGTTGGATCTATCTCGCCGGGGTGTTCGGGGTCGCAGTACTCCTGGCGTGGGAGCAATCGATGGTCAGCGAGCACGACCTGTCACAGGTCAAACGCGCGTTCGATCTGAATGGATACGTCGGAATCTTTTATCTGATCACGACGGCGCTGGCCGTGTACGTGGGATAGGGAAGTTAGGCCGACACGCGGCGCGACGAGAATCGTGGACGTTTCTGCCTTCCGTATGACGGAAAAGGCGCGCCAAGGGCGCGCCCCGCCGGAGCGGAGCGGGGCATGGGGCCCCCGCGAGCGCCGCCTCCGCGCCGAAGGCGCTACGGCGAGCCTCGCCGAAGCCTTGGCAGAGGCGGGACGGCGAAGGGGGTCCGGCGGGGCGAAGCCCCCCGGTGAGTGACATGACACGAAACATCATCATCGCGATCACTGGCGCCAGCGGCGCGATCTACGCGGCGCGTACGCTGTCGGCACTTCTCGAGCGCGGGTGCCGGATCGACCTGGTCGTCTCCGACTACGGCCGTCGGCTTCTGCGTGACGAGCTCGGTGATGCGGCGTCGGTCGACAAGTTGATGGACTACCTGTCGGCCACGTACGGTGACGGTGTGCGCGCCGGCAGCTACACGCTTCACAGCAATAAAGACCTCGGCGCCAAGATTGCGAGCGGCAGCCAGGACTGCGACTCGATGGTCATCGTGCCGTGCTCGATGAAGACGCTGGCCGGCGTCGCGCACGGGCTCTCGCGCAACCTGGTCGAGCGTGCGGCTGACGTCATGCTCAAGGAGCACCGCCGCCTGATCCTGCTCCCGCGAGAGACGCCGATGAGCCTGCCGCAACTGCGCAACATGGTGCTCTGCGCCGAAGCCGGCGCGATGATCATGCCGGCGATGCCTGCCTTCTATCAGATGCCGAAGACGCTGGAAGATCTGGCGGACTTCATGGCGGGGAAGATTCTCGTGGCGCTCGGCTTCTCGCACGAACTCTATCCGGCGTGGAAGGGATGAACACCTCGACCCCATCAACGGTCGACAAGTCGCCGCTGCGCATCGCCGGCATGTTCGACGCGATCGCGCCACGATACGATCTGCTCAATCGCGTGCTCAGCGCCGGTCTCGATCGTCGATGGCGAGAGAAGGCCGTCGAGGCGTTGAAGCTGGCGCCGAACGCTCGCGTGCTCGACGTGTGTACAGGGACCGCCGATCTTGCGGTTGCGACGGCTTCGCGCGTGACTGGCTCGTCGGTGATCGGTGTCGATTTCGCGGGCGCGATGCTGCGGCTTGGCTTGGCCAAGGTGACATCACTTGGGCTGTCGGACCGCGTTCGTTTGGTTCGCGGCGACGCGACGCGTATTCCTGTGGCGAGCGCGACCTGCGATGGCGCCACGATCGCGTTCGGCATCAGAAACGTGGCCGAACCCGAGCTCGCGCTTGCGGAAATTGCCCGCGTCCTCCGTCCGAACGGTCGCCTGGCCATCTTGGAGTTCGGCCAACCCCGGATTCCCGGCGTCCGTTCGCTCTATGCCTGGTACTTCCGGCATATGCTCCCAGCCATTGGCCGGATGGTCTCGAAACACACGAGTGCGTATTCGTACCTTCCCGCTTCCGTTGGCACCTTTCCGCCACCCGATGAGTTCGCCGGAATAATCGCCCGCCATGGCTTCTCTAACGTCAAGGCCGTCTCTCTGACGTTCGGGATCGTCTATCTCTACATTGCTGACAGAGCTGACGCGGTCTGACTTGGTTCTTGGTTCGTGGTTCTTCGTTCGGGGTTCAGGTTCGTGGTTCTGGGTTCTGGTTCATGGTTCGGTGTTCCGGTTCGTAGTTCGGCTAGGTGAGCGGCAGCTGAGCCGGCATTGGCAGCCAAAGCGTTGAACCGTCGAACGTGGAACCGGAACGAAGAACCCCGAACCTGAACCACGAACGAAGAACCCCGAACTTAGAACTGTTATAATTCGATAAGTCCCTGATGTACTTCAACTTCGACGACAATCGTCCTGACACGCCTCGGATTCCGGCGCCGCTGTCGCGTCGCGAGGTCGTGCTGATTGCCGTCAACCTCCACGCGATGTTTCTCATCGCGATCCTCCTCGGTCCGCGGCTGCCTTTCGTCCGCGAGATCCTCGAGCAGCGGCAGAAGGCCGTCGAGGAACAGGCGCGCGCAGAGCTCGAGAAACAGCGCGAACGAGAGCGTGAACGCGCACGGTTCGTCTTCGTGCAGCCGCGCCTCGACATGACGACTCCGAAGGTCTCGCCGCGCGCGGACCTGTCGGACAAGGATCGCCGCGCCCAGACGGTCGAGCGGGCGCCGAAGCCGACAAACCCACTACCGTTTGCGAGAGGCAATTCGCCCGAGCGAATGGAGGCGCCTCCCACGGCGCCGCCGACCCAGCCGACGGTCCCAACTCCACAGCAGGCCCAGAACGATGGGGAAAACGGCAAGCCGCCGATGACATTGTCGGACGCTCCTGCGGTGCCGGAACGTCCACCTGATGTCACGCGGCCAGACGCCCGGAGTCCCGGTGTCGGCGTCATCGCCGACGCCATTCGAAACGTTCGGCGCTACGCGCAGCAGGAAAATTTCGGCAATTTGCGTGGCGGCGAAGATCAGAACATCAGCGAGACGATTCAGTTCGACAGCAAGGGTGTCGAGTTCGGTCCGTGGCTGGCACGTTTCGTCGCGCAGGTGCGGGCGAACTGGATGATTCCCCAGGCCGCGATGTCGATGCGCGGGCACGTCGCCATCACGTTTTTCGTGCACAAGGACGGACGCATTACCGACGTGATGGTGTCAAAACCTTCGGCCGTGAACGCCTTCACGTTGTCAGGCCGAAACGCGATCCTCACCTCGAATCCGACTATTCCCTTGCCCGTGGAGTATCCAGACGACAAGATGCTCATGACGGTCACCTTTTTCTTCAACGAACAACCGCCAGGGCGATGACCGGGCCGACGAGGACGCAGCAGATCGGGCTGGCGGTGCTTCTGGCCGTGCTCGTGGTGCTGGCCGTCGTGCGAGCCCTGACGCAGTGAGCCAGCCGCGGCTCGTGGCCATCCTCGGGCCCACCGCGGCGGGAAAGAGCGCACTCGGGATCGCCCTCGCCAAGAGATTTGACGGGGAAGTCGTCAGCTGTGATTCGACCGCGGTCTATCGCGGCTTCGATATCGGCACGGACAAAGTTTCTGAGCGCGAACGCGGTGGCATTCCTCATCATCTCGTCGACGTTGCCGACCCGAGTGAGGAATATTCCGCCGCGCGTTACGCGCGCGAGGCTTCCGCCGCCATTAGGGATATCCATGCGCGCGGTCGCCTGCCCATCCTTGTCGGTGGGACGGGCCTCTACTATCGCGCTCTGGTGCGAGGTTTTTTCCCAGGTCCTGGCCGCGACACGGCGCTTCGTGCCCGGCTCGAGCGCGTTGCCAATCGCCGCGGCACTGAGTCGCTGCATCGCTGGTTGCAGCGAATCGACCCCTCGTCTGCCCAACGCATCCAGGTGCGTGACCGCAAGCGGCTGGTCCGGGCGTTGGAGGTCTATGTCCTGACCGGCCGCCCCCTGACCGAGCACTTTGCAGAGACGCGGTCGCCACTGCCAGATTTTGAGATTCGTGCCTTCGCATTACAGATTCCGTCGGAGCTGACAGCGCAGCGCGTCGCGCGTCGCGTCGACGAGCAATTCAATCGGGGACTCATGGACGAGGTGCGAGGGTTGCTAGCGGCGGGCGTGCCCGAGACCGCACACCCGTTCAGCGGGCTTGTGTATCGACAGGCGCTCGAACTGCTGAGAGGGGTACGTGACGAGGCCGCGACGCGCGAATTGATCGTCAGAGAGAACCGGAAATATGCCCGTCGGCAGTTGCTTTGGTTCAGGAAAGAGCCTAATCTACAGTGGATTTACGCCGCCGGCGAGCGCGAGGACACCGAGGCGCATGTGGCGAGCATGGTTTTTCAGCGTGTCGCTAGCCGCGAGGCTGATATTGGAGACGTCGCCTGATGGCTCAGACACGTGAGTCGAGACCCGCACCCGCACAGCCCAACATACAGGATGTGTTCCTGAACCATGCGCGCCGGGAAAAACTGCCGGTGCAGATCCGCCTGATGGACGGCAGTGACTTCGAGGGACGAGTCAAGAACTTCGATCGGTTCGCCGTGATCGTCGAGCAGAGCGGCGCCGATCACATGATTTTCAAGCACGCGATTGCCGCTATTCGTTCGTCCCGGCCGATCAGCAACTACTTTTCGAGTCACGAAGCCTAGGGAATTCTGAACGCTGAATGCTGAATGCTGAAGTGAATTCGTAACTTCAGCCTTCAGCACTCAGCATTCAGCATTATGCCGCGCGTCATCCTCATCGTTCTCGACAGCGTCGGCGTCGGCGAGTTGCCAGACGCGGCCTCCTACGGCGACACGGGAAGCAATACCCTCGGTAATATCTCGCGTCAGATCCGCCTGCGCTTGCCTTCGATGTGTGAGCTAGGCTTGCGCCATGTCGCGTACATGGACGGCGTCGCTCCGGTTCCGTTGCCGCGTGGCGCCTTCGGGCGAATGGCGGAGGCGTCGCCCGGGAAGGATTCCGTAACCGGCCACTGGGAGTTGATGGGACTAGTTCTCGATCGGCCGTTTCCGCTGTTTCCGCACGGGTTTCCACCCGACATCATGCGGTCATTCGAAGAGCGCATCGGCCGCCGGACGCTGGGGAACAAGGCAGCATCGGGGACCGCCATCATCGACGAACTGGGGCCCGAGCACATACGCACGGGCGCGCCCATCGTCTACACGTCGGCGGACAGCGTCTTTCAGATCGCCGCGCATGAGGACGTTGTTCCCGTACCCGAGCTCTATCGGTTCTGCGAGATTGCCTTCGAGCTAGTCGGCGTTGGAAAAGGCGTTGGCCGTGTCATCGCGCGACCGTTTGTCGGCGAGCCAGGGTCCTTTCAGCGGACCGCGAATCGCAAAGACTTTGCCCTGACACCATTTGCGCCGACGCTCCTCGATAAGCTGACCGAGGCCGGAATTCCAGTTGTCGCTGTCGGCAAGATCGAGGATCTGTTCGCCGGTCGAGGCATTGCTCACGCGACGCACACATCGAGCGACGCGCACGGCATGGACGAAATCGAACGCGCCATGGAGTCGACGCCGCGCGGCTTGATCTTCGCAAACCTCGTGGACTTCGATACCGTTTACGGGCACCGAAACGATCCGGCGGGCTACGCGGCGAATCTGGAGCGCTTCGATGCGCGGCTTGACGGCGTTGCTTCCGCGAATTGGCCCGAGCGATCTTCTGGTGATCACGGCCGATCACGGCAACGATCCAACGACGCCGAGCACGGACCACTCACGCGAGCATGTGCCGGTGCTCCTGTTATGGTCCGGCCGTGCGTGCGGGGGTGGATCTGGGTGTGCGGGAGACGTTTGCGGATTTGGGTCAGACGCTCGCAGAGTTGTTTGGTGTGGGCCCGCTGGAGCATGGGAAGAGCTTTCTCGGGAAGATTCTGATCTGGTTCGCGGTTCTTCGTTCAGGTTCAGGATCGGGAGGTTCGTATTAGATGTTCACCAGTCCAGCTGAGCGCGAGCCCCGAGCCGCGATGCCCCGATCGAGCCCCGAGCCTCGAGCCCCCGGCCGAAGCGACCGGAACTCGGAACTCGCGAACCCAGAACCTGAACCCGGGACGAAGGCGCCGTGACAAGCACTGACGGCATGACCTAGAAGCAGCTCGAACAACGCGAGCGCGAGATCCTCGCGCCTCAGGCCGCAAAGAGCGCCGACAGCAAGGGGCGCGTTCGGCCGGAGCCGGAAGATCCGATACGGCCGGCGTTTCAGCGCGACCGTGACCGCGTCATTCATTGCAAGGCGTTTCGCCGGCTGAAGCACAAGACGCAGGTTTTCTTTGCGCCGACCGGAGATCACTACCGCACCCGGCTGACGCACACGCTGGAGGTGTCGCAAATTGCGCGGAGTATCGCCAAGGTGCTTCGCCTCAACGAAGAACTGACCGAAGCCATCGCGCTCGGTCACGATCTGGGGCATACGCCGTTTGGTCATGCCGGCGAGCGTGTCCTGAACGAGCTCATTCCTGGTGGGTTCAATCACTACGAGCAGAGTTTGCGAATCGTCGATGTGCTCGAGAACGAAGGTCAAGGGCTCAACCTGACGTGGGAGGTGCGCGACGGTATCGCCCGGCACTCGAAGGGGAAGAGCGGTATGCCGGTCGGCGCCGATCCTGAGCATCGTGCCAGCACCATCGAAGGTCAGATCGCGCGCGTCGCCGACATCATCGCCTACGTCAATCACGACATCGACGATGCCGTGCGGGCGGGCATCCTGGATCCGGAGACGCTGCCGAAGTCACGAGTCGAGGTGCTGGGTAATTCTTCGTCCGAACGGATCGGCCGGATGGTGACTGACGTCGTCATGCAGACGCTCGAGGGCGGCATGACTGAAATCCGGATGAGCGACGCGATCCTGCAGGCGACAGTCGGGCTGCGCAGCTTCCTCTTTGAAGCGGTCTACGAGAACGAGGTCGCGACCGCCGAGTTCAAGAAGGCGGCTGGTATCCTGGGCGGTCTCTGGGAGCGGGTCCGCGAGCAGCCAGACACTCTACCTGGACCGCCGGAATCGCCGATACCGAAGGTCTGGATGCCGCCGCCCGCGACTTCGTGGCCGGTATGACTGACCGCTACGCGGTCAGCCTGTACGAGCACCTGTTCATTCCGAAGCCTTGGGTGTCGCTCAGGGAGCTGTAATCGCGTCGGTTCTGGGTTCGCGGTTCTCGGTTCGGGGTTCAGGTTCATCGTTCTTTCGTTCTGGTTCGTCGTTCAGGGCTCCTGGTTCGGCTTCAGATCGTCAGACGCGGTCGAACCCGCTAGGGCTCTTCCGAGCCCCGCCGCCTTCGCCAAGGCCACAGCGGAAGCCCCGAGCCAGAAGCGCCCCGAACCAAGCACGGAAGCCCGACGAAGCACCACGAACCTAGAACCGACTTGAGTTATAATCCAATGTTTGTTCTATGCTTCTTGACCTCAACAAGTTGCACGGACCGCGAGAGCACGTCGAGCGGACCCTGCAGCCCTCGGCGCTCGGGCAGGACGACCCTGACTACCGCGTTGCGCGCCCCAGTTGAGCTCGTCATGGACGTCGCAAAGGTCGGTGCCGACGCGTTCGACGTAACAGGCCGGGTCGAGTCGCGACTCGAATTGGCGTGCGGCAGGTGTCTTGAACCATACGAAATCCCTTTCGACGCCAGCTTCGAGCTCCGGTACGTTCCGCAATCGGAGAACGCCGGAGAGGACGAGCGGGAGATCGAAGAAGACGACCTGACGACCGCCTTTTACAAAGACGGCGTGCTCGACATCGGCGAGTTGGTGCGGGAGCAGTTTCAGCTCGCGCTGCCGATGAAACCGCTCTGCAGTGACGCCTGCCGCGGGCTCTGCCCGCAATGCGGCACGAACCTGAATCGCACGGAATGCGGCTGCGCGCCAGTCTGGGAAGATCCGCGGCTGGCCCCGCTCAAGAGTTTGTTGACCCGATCGAAGGAGAATTGAGATGCCCAACCCAAAACGCCGGCATTCGAAGACACGGACGGCCAAGCGCCGCACGCACGATGCGCTCAAGCCGGTTTCGTCCGGCGTCTGCCCGCAGTGCCAGGAGGCCAAGCAGCCGCATCAGGTGTGCTCGCACTGCGGCTACTACGCTGGACGTCAAGTCAGGCCGGTCGAAGAGGCATAGACCCAGCCTTCAGCTCTCAGCTCTCAGTTTTCAGCACCTGCTGAACATCTGCTTACGACCTGAACGCGCTCAGCCAGCTCTGAAGCTGGAGCTGACAGCTGAGCAGCTGAGAAGCTGACAGCCATGCTCCGTATCGCCGTTGATGCCATGGGAGGCGATCACGCGCCCGACGCTATCATCGGCGGGGCGCTCGCCGCTGCCCGGCGTCTGGGGATCGGCTTGCTGCTCGTTGGGCCTAACGACGTCGTCAATCGCGCACTCTCGCGGTTTCCCGGTACTGACGATGTCGACGTGCAGGTGCTTCATGCGCCTGATCGCATCGAAATGGCGGAAGCCGCATCGTCGGCGCTGCGACGCAAGCCGCAGGCCTCGATTCGAGTTGCCACCGAAGCCGTACGCGACGGACGGGCCGCCGCCGTTTTCAGCGCCGGGCACACAGGGGCGGCCGTGATGGCCGCGCACGCGGCGTTCGGTCGGTTACCCGGCGTCGACCGTCCGGCACTGGCGACGACGATTCCGACACGGCGCAGTCCGGCGATTCTGCTGGATTCGGGGGCGACAGTGGAGTGCCGGCCGCAGCATCTGGTGCAGTTCGCGGTGATGGGGTCGGCATATGCGCGCCTCGCGCTGGGGTGCGAATCGCCTCGCGTCGGCCTGCTATCGGTCGGTGAAGAAGAGAGCAAAGGAAACGACCTGACTCGCGAGGCGCACCAACTGCTCAAGTCGGCGCCGATTCGATTCGTTGGCAACGTCGAGGGACGCGATGTCTATTCCGGCGAAGCCGACGTCATCGTGTGTGACGGTTTTACCGGGAATGTCACGCTGAAGATCAGTGAAGGTGTCGTCGAAACAGTGGAGCGTCTACTGCACGAAGAGTTGACCGCCACTGTCGGAACACGAGTCGGATATCTGCTCTCACGGCACGCATTTCGGCGCTTCAGGAAACGCGTGGACTATGCGGAGTACGGCGGTGCGCCGCTCATTGGATTGGATGGCTTGTGTGTCATCGGCCACGGCCGTTCGTCGGCGAAGGCCGTTCGTTCCGCCGTTGCGATGACAGCACGCCTGGTCAACGAGCGCTGCTCGATCGTCTCGCGCAGCAGTTCCACGTCAGGGCGAGACCGCGCCTGCCACTCCGGCGGGTCGGCCGAAGCGTGCCGCGAAGGCGAACCGCGAACCAAGAACCAAGAACCACGAACGCAGAACGAGATGATCGCATTCGTCTTTCCAGGCCAGGGTGCGCAAAAGGTCGGCATGGGCAAGGCGCTCGCCGATGCGTTTCCGGTGTGCCGTCAGACGTTCGAAGAGGCTGACGCCGCGCTTGGCGAGTCGTTGAGTGGTCTGTGTTTCGAGGGGCCCGAGTCTCAGCTGCTCCTGACGGAGAACACGCAGCCGGCGATTCTGGCGATGAGCGTCGCGGTCCACCGCCTGGTCGCCTCTCAGGGCATATCCGCGTCGTATGCCGCCGGTCACAGTCTCGGGGAGTATTCCGCTCACGTCGCCGCAGGGACACTCTCCTTTGCCGATGCGCTGCGAACCGTCCGGCGTCGCGGCCAGTTCATGCAGGAGGCTGTACCGGTCGGAGAAGGCGCGATGTCCGCGATTCTCGGCGGCGATGCTGATGCGATCGCCCGCGCGTGCGCCGAGGCCTCCCGCGAGTTGCAGGGGCGAGTCGTTTCGCCGGCCAATCTCAATGCGCCGGGGCAGGTGGTCATCGCCGGGCATGCCGATGCCGTCGCAAGAGCGGGAGAGCTGGCCAAGGCCGCCGGTGCGAAGCGAGTGATTCCGCTCGCCGTAAGCGCCCCGTTTCATTGTGCGCTGATGAAGCCCGCCGAGGAGCGGCTCGCGCCGATACTCAAAGCGTTGCCGACACAGAATCCCGCCATTCCGGTCGTAGCGAACGTCGATGCTTCGCCTAAAACCAATGCCGCTGATGCGATCGATGCGCTTGTTCGGCAGGTGTCGTCACCGGTGAGATGGGAAGACGTCGTGAGGCGCCTGATCTCCGAGGGTGTGACGTCATTTGTCGAGCTGGGTCCCGGAAATGTGCTCGCTGGCCTGGTGAAGAAAATCGATCGCAATGTTTCCGTTGCGAGTGTCGAGGACCCGGCAGGTTGGGAGCTAGGCAGCTGGCAGCTGGAACGCCAGAAGCTGGACTATGATCCAACTGACTGGCCGTGTGGCATTCGTGACCGGCGCGTCCCGTGGCATTGGCCGGGCGATTGCGATGCGCTTGGCGTCCTGCGGCGCGGTTGTCGTAGCTGCGGCTCGTGGTGAGAACGCCCAGGCCACGGTCGACGCCATTACCTCGGCAGGTGGTCGCGCTGAGGTCGCCGCCCTCGACGTGACCGACGCGACCGCGTCCGAGGCTGCGATAGCGGAGACCGTGACGCGTCACGGGCGCATCGACATCCTGGTGAACAACGCCGGGATTACCCGAGACCAGCTGATGCTGCGGATGAAGCGCGACGACTGGGATGCGGTGCTGGCCACCAATCTGACGTCGGCGTACACCTTGACGCAGGCCGCGTTGAAGCCAATGATTCGGCAGCGAGGTGGCCGCATCATCTGCATCGGTTCGGTCGTCGGCCAGAGCGGCAATCCGGGGCAGGCGAACTACGCCGCCTCGAAGGCAGGCTTAATCGGGTTCGTGAAGGCGGTGGCACTCGAGGTTGCGTCGCGCAACGTCACCGCGAACGTCGTCGCGCCGGGGATGATTCATACCGACATGACTGACGCAATCGGCGACAAGGCACGTGAGGCGTTGCTCGGCCGCATTCCTCTGGGGCGCCTCGGGACGCCAGACGACGTGGCCGCGGCGGTCGCGTTTCTGGCCTCGGATGAGGCAGCGTATATTACAGGGCAGGTGCTCGCCGTCAACGGCGGGATGTATTTATAGCCACGGAACACACGGATAACACGGATAACACGGAAGACACTGGAATAATCTTGAATTCATTACTGGGATCTTCCACTCGCAGAGAGATGGATGGAGGGCTGAATGGCGGTCGCTGACAAAGTGAAGAGCATCATCGTGGAGCAGTTGGGAGTCGACGAAGAGGAAGTGACGCCGGATGCGTCGTTCGTGGACGACCTGGGTGCCGACTCGCTCGACACGGTGGAGCTGGTCATGGCGTTCGAAGAGGAATTCGGGATCGAGATCCCCGACGAGGACGCCGAGAAGATCACTCGCGTCAAAGAGGCGATCGAGTACATCGACTCGCACAGCAAGAAGAAGTAGCGCGCTGCCGCCGCGCGTAGCTCTGTTGCGCGCCGCTTTTCCGTTCGACGCGCGTAGCGCCCGTGGCGCGCAACTTCAGTTGCGCGTCGCGGCGTCGACGTCTACCTATTGAGGGTTGTCACGGAAGGACTGAGGTTTGAGCAGGCGAGTCGTTGTCACCGGCGTCGGGCTTGTATCGCCCCTTGGTATTGGCACCCAGGCCAACTGGGACGCGCTCTGCAACGGTTGCAGCGGCATTGGTCCCATCACCCACTTCGACGCGTCGCAGTTCTCGGCGCGCATCGCGGGTGAAGTCAAGAATTTCGATCCGCTCAAGTTCATCGACAAGAAAGACGTCAAGAAGATGGACGTCTTCATTCAGTTCGCGATCGCCGCCTCGCAGTTCGCGATGGACGATGCGTCGCTGTCGATTACCGAGGACATCGCGACTCGAGTCGGCGTGTTCATCGCGTCGGGCATCGGCGGATTCGGCACGATCGAGCGCGAGCACCAGGCCTTCATGCAGGGCGGCCCGCGGCGCATTTCACCGTTCTTCATTCCGGCCGCCATCATCAACCTTGCCGCCGGTCAGGTGTCGATTCGGTTCGGCGCCAAGGGACCGAATTCGGCGACCTGCACCGCATGCTCCGCGTCGGCGCACGCCATTGGCGATGCGTTCGAGATCATCATGCGCGACGACGCTGACGTGATGATCGCCGGTGGCTCCGAGGCAGCGATTACGCCGATGGGCGTCGGCGGTTTTGCGGCGATGCGGGCGCTATCGACCCGCAACGACGAGCCGCAGCGGGCGAGCCGGCCGTTCGACAAGGACCGCGACGGGTTCATCATGGGCGAAGGCGCTGGCGTCATCATCCTCGAGGAACTCGAGTTCGCGAAGCAGCGCGACGCGCCCATTTACGCCGAGCTCGTTGGCTACGGCATGTCGGCTGATGCCTTCCACATCACGGCGCCGTCGGAGAACGGCGACGGCGGCATGCGCGTGATGCAGGCGGCGATCACGCGTGCCGGCGTCCGACCGGACCAGATCGATTACATCAACGCCCACGGCACGTCGACGCCGTACAACGACAAGCTCGAGACGCTCGCCATCAAGCGAACCTTTGGGGATCACGCCCGCACACTCGCGATCTCATCGACCAAGTCGATGACCGGGCACCTCCTCGGTGCCGCAGGTGGACTCGAAGGCGGCATTACCGCGCTCGCGATCAAGCACCAGATGATTCCGCCCACCATCAACTACGAGACGCCCGATCCTGAGTGCGACCTCGACTACGTCCCGAATCACAAACGGGCGGCGAAGATTGAGTACGCACTGTCCAACTCGTTCGGGTTTGGCGGCACGAACGGGGCGCTGTTGTTCAAGAGATACGACGAGTAAGCTGCCAGCTACCAGCCCCAGCTTCCAGCGTTCAAGCCCGCAGGTCTCATCGCGCAACTCGTTAGGCCGCTCTCGCTGAGAAGCTGAAAGCGGATAGCTGGATAGCTCATATGAAAATTGCCGTCTGCATCAAGCAAGTTGTGACTCGCGAGTGGCAGCTCCGCGTCAACGAGAGCGGCACGTGGATTCGCGACTCCGACGCCAGCTTCGAGCTGAACGAGCCGGATGTGTACGCGCTCGAAGAGGCTCTGCGGCTGAAGGAAAAACACAGCGGTGAGGTCGTTGTCTGCTCGGCTGGCCCGGCGCGGGCGGCGCAGGTGATTCGCGAGGCGCTCGCTCGCGGAGCGGATCGCGCTATCCACGTCGAGTCCGACGCGCTGGCGACGGCGGACGCGTTTGCTGTCGCGGGCGCGCTTGCCGATGCGATTCGCGACGAGAAATTCGATCTCGTCCTGACCGGCTTGCAGTCTGATGACCAGGGGTTCGGACAGGTTGGTGTCGTGCTCGCCGAGAAGCTCGGGATGCCGCACGCGACCATCATCATGGAGGTTCAAGCCTCGGACGCTGGTCTTCGCGTGAAGCGTGAGCTCGAAGGCGGCTGGTTCCAGTGGGTGTCCCTGCCCTTGCCCGCGCTCCTCACCATCCAGAGCGGCATCAATCAGCTTCGCTACGCCACGCTCAAGGGCATCATGGCCGCGAAGAAGAAGGAGATTCGCAAGGTGGCGCCGGCGGCCGCAGGCGATCAACTCCAGCGGATCGTCGGTGTGCACGTTCCACAGAAGGCCAAGCAAACGCAGATGATCTCAGGATCGCCGACAGATGCTGCCAAGCAGCTCGTGGCAAAACTGCGGGACGAGGCAAGGGCGATCTGATGACTCTGATCATTGCAGAGCAGCGCGACGGTGCGATCAATCGAGCCTCGTGGGAGGCGATTGCCGCGGCGCAGCAGCTGGGCGGGCCGTTGAAAGTGGTCATCGTCGGTACGTCACTTGATGGCGCTGCCGCGGAACTGGCTAAGGCCGCTGTCGACGAGGTCATCGTTCTCGAGCATCAGGCACTGACGGCGTACACCGCGGACGGCTACGTGCTCGCGTTGGCCGCGCTCATTTCGCAGGAGCAGCCCTCGCTCGTCTTCTTTCCGCACACGTATCAGACGCGAGACTTCGCTCCGGCGCTCGCCGCGCGTCTCGGTCGCGCCCTCGTCACTGACGTCACTGCCGTTCGCAAAGACGGCGACCATCTCGTGTTCTCGCGACCAGTATTCCAGGGGAAACTCAGCGCGGATGTGACCGCCGATGGCCCCTCGCCCCACCTCGTCACGGTGCAGATTGGTGCGTTTCGAGCTGATGCCGCGAAGATCGGAAGCGCGACCGCGCCGGTGCGAAAGGCTGATGTGTCGATTGACGCGGGGGCCATTCGACAAAAGCCTGAGGCGCCGTTCAAGGAAGCGAAGCAGTCAGTCGACCTGTCCCAAGCCGAACGGATCGTTGCCGTCGGTCGCGGAATCAAAGGTCAGGAGCATCTCGCGCTCGCGCAGCAACTCGCGCAAGTGATGGGAGCCGAGATCGCGGCCTCGCGTCCAATCTGCGACTCCGGTTGGCTGCCGATGGATCGGCAGATCGGCAGTTCGGGTCAGACTGTCGCGCCCAAGTTGTATGTGGCGCTCGGGATCTCAGGCGCTATTCAGCACCTTGTCGGCATGAAGGGTTCACGCACCATCGTCGCCATCAACAAGGACGCCGAGGCGCCGATCTTCGAGATCGCCGATTACGGCATCGTCGGCGATTTGTTTGAGATCGTTCCGGCGATGATTGCGGAGCTAAATAAGTAGCTTCAGTGTCAGCTTTCAGCTCTCAGCTGAGCGATCGAGTGCAAGGCCGATCTGTTTGAAAGCTCGAGCTGGATTAGCGTGACAGCTGATGAGCTGAGAGCTGATGCTGGAGCGCGAAACCCTCGACGTTGACATCCTGATCGTCGGCGGCGGCCCCGCCGGGATGTCGGCGGCGCTCCGCCTCGCGCAGCTGCAGAAGGAGAAAGGCGGCGAGCCGCTCGCGATCGCCGTCCTCGAGAAGGCGCGAGAGGTCGGCGCGCACGCGCTCTCCGGCGCGGTTCTCGATCCGTCAGCGCTTCATCAGCTGGTGCCAGACTTCAAGGAGAAGGGCGCACCGCTCGCCACCGAGGTTCATCACGATCGCGTGTACTACCTCACGCGCGGGGGAAACTCCCGTTCCCGATCACGCCGCCGCCCCTTCGCAATCACGGCCATTACATCATCTCGCTCAATCGTTTCGTGAAATGGCTTGGCGGGCTGGTTGAAACGGAGGGCGTCGACATCTTTACCGGTTTTCCGGCGACGGAGCTCCTTTACGAAGGCGATCGCGTCGTCGGCGTGAGGACTGGCGATCGTGGCATTGGCAAGCACGGAGAGAAAAGGGCTAATTTCGAGCCCGGCGTCGACATTCGCGCGAAAGTGACGATTCTGACCGACGGCGTCAGGGGCAACCTCACCAAGACGCTGGTCAATCGCCTGAAGCTCGATGCGGGTAAGTTGCCGCAGCTCTACGCGCTCGGCATCAAGGAGCTGTGGGAGTTGCCGCAAGGACGGCTGGCACCCGGCACCGTCATCCACACGCTTGGCTATCCGCTGAAGATGGAGGAGTTCGGAGGCGCGTTCATCTACGCGATGCCCGATGGTCTCACGTCCATCGGGCTCGTCGTCGGTTTGGACTATCGGGATCCGATGTTCGATCCGCACATTGCGTTTCAACACTTGAAGCAGCACCCGTTCGTGTCGTCGCTGTTGACGGGCGGCAACATGATTCGCTACGGAGCGAAGGCGCTTCCCGAAGGCGGCTGGTACACGATTCCGCGCGTCTACGCCGACGGCGTGTTGATTGCCGGAGATGCCGGTGGCTTCCTGAACTCGTTCCGCCTGAAGGGCATTCACCTGGCGATGCGAACCGGTATGCTCGCAGCGGAGGCGGCGTTCGACGCAGTTCGCGCCAACGATGTGTCGGCGACTTCGTTGAAGAAGTACGAATCGCTGATCGATGGCAGCGACGTGCGGCGCGAGCTGTATCCAGTCCGCAACGTGCATCAGAGCTTCGAACGCGGCTTGCTCGCTGGCCTTGCGTATTCCGGAATTGCGCTGGTGACCGGTGGCTGGTGGGTTCGCGATCCGATGCCGGCGCATGCGGGCCATGAGCGGATGCAGAAGCTCGCAGACTATTACCGTGACGCGCGGCCCGATCCCGATGTCCCCGTCAATCCCGCGAAGATCGATCGGCAGCTGACGTTCGATCGGCTCACCAATGTTCATTACTCGGGGACTCGACACGCCGAAGACCAGCCATCGCATCTGATCGTCCACGACACCGACATCTGCCGTACGCGATGCCGGGTGGAGTACGGCAACCCGTGTACGCGGTTCTGTCCTGCGAACGTGTACGAGATGGTCGATGACGGCGCCGGCGGCAAGCGTCTGCAGATCAACGCGTCGAACTGCGTGCACTGCAAGACCTGCGACATCATGGATCCCGTACCAGATCATCGACTGGGTGCCACCCGAAGGGGGTGGGGGGCCCAACTATGAGGGGATGTAGTTCGAGCCGAGGTGTCGGTGAATTGTGCCCGAGGGCTCGAATCGGCAGCGCCTGCGGCCGCGGCGCGCGCGCGAAGCGAGTCGAGCGCGACAGCGAGCGGGGGTGGGGCCCCGCGAGCATTGAGCAAAGATGGCAGAGTCCCCACTAACCAGCTCTCAGCTGCTCAAGGCGCGAGCAATCGCCGCCGTCGGCGCGCCCCTCATCGGCGCCCTCGGCCGCACGCTCACCTGGAAAGTCGACGGCTATCGAGCACTACGACGAGCATCATCGCCGCGGGCCAGCAACCGATCATGGCCTTCTGGCACGGCCGCATCCTTCCCGCCACCTACTATTTCCGCAACCGCAACATCGTCGTCATGATCAGCCAGAACTTCGACGGCGAGTGGATCGCGCGCATCATCCATCGGTTTGGCTACAGCACCGCGAGGGGCTCGTCCTCTCGCGGTGGCGCGCGTGCGCTGGTGCAGATGCGCCGTGATCTCGCGGCGGGCCGTCCTGTGGGGTTCGCCGTCGACGGTCCACGCGGTCCAGCGCGGATCGTTCAGCCGGGCGCCGCGTTCCTGGCCGGCGCCACTGGTCACCCCATCCTGCCATTTCATTTCGAGGCAAGTCGTGACTGGACGATGGGGAGCTGGGATCGAACGAGCGTGCCGAAGCCGTTCAGCACTGTTGCGCTCGCGATTGGCGAGCCGATGTTCGTCTCGAGCACCGACGAGGCTGTAGTTGAGAGTGCCCGTACAGAACTCGGGCGCGCGCTCGAGCGTCTCGAGTCGCGCGCCCGCAGGGTGCTGGGGTAGCCGCGAGTCTTCTAGTTAGTTTTCTTCGCCATCCGACGCCGAGCCGCGAGGGCAAGCGCGCCGGTGCCGAGGAGCAACAGCGTTCCTGGCTCCGGCGTGGAGTATGTCACCTGATCCTTGCCGCGAGTTCCCGGAAACGAATTGAGGAACAGCGCTCTTCGGAACGGCAGTTTCTGAACGACGAGGTCTGACAGGAACCCGTCGGCGAAATAGTTTGGGCTCGACGTCGACCAGTGAGATCCGCCCCTCGACGCAAAGTGGTCAGTGTCGTACAAGACGTTCCAGATGGCGCGCTGAAGTCCGGCGGCCATCAAGTTAGTCGTAGCACTGGAGAAGTTCTTGGTTGCCAAGTACGAAACTGCCCCCGCTTCGTACGCAGAGAGGTGCGAGGGCATTGACGTATCGAAGTATTGCTCGGGCCTCAGTGGGCTATCGAGCTGAAGACAGAACGACAAGAAGTCGGCTGCCCCAGTGTCCCATCTGTTCTGCCCGGCAAACATGTTGGAGTGTGAGCCGTTATTGGAGTGGCTCCCACCAGTTCCGAAAAAGCTTGCTCTGAAACCATCCGCTGACGCCACCGAGGGGACGACCAACCCAAGGGTAAGAACCAACCAAGAGATTCTCTTCACGCCGGCACTCCTTCGCAGGGAGGAGGCGACACGTGTCGTGACGCCGATGCACGGCGTCACAGCATGAAACGGTCCACTCGGGATCGACAGGAATTCATACGTTTTCGAAGCTTACCCCCGATGAACTAGCTCACCTTCCAACTGATTTCTCCGAGATTACGGACATAAGCCTCGATCGCGGATGTCTTCTTAGTTTCCAGCACGTGGCGCAGGTTAATCCGCCGGGTCGCTGAGATTTCCTCGCTTTAGCGTCTTTCCGAAGAGCGTCAGACAAAGGTCGCCTCATTGAGTGACTTCGTTCGCGGTTAGTTATCTCCTTTCTCCCACGTTTCCTTTTAGATAGCAGCTCGCACCAATTGGTACGAGCCTCGCCTAGAGCACTGGGGC
Source organism: uncultured Acidobacteriota bacterium (assembly GCA_963797715.1). Lineage (GTDB taxonomy): Bacteria > Acidobacteriota > Vicinamibacteria > Vicinamibacterales > 2-12-FULL-66-21 > DATBJJ01. Next base: position 23,094 of record CAWCQS010000021.1, on the reverse strand, counting down.
GAATCGAGCTGACTACGTTGTCGGGGAATGGCGTTTCAGAGAGGCAAGGAATGCCAATGCAGTTGAGACATCGCGGCCCCCAGAGACTTCGCGGCGTGTCCACGCTCACGGCACCGACGCCCGTGGATGTTCCGCCCTGCGCGCCGATTGGTAGAAAGGGATTGAAGCCTGTGGCCGTTATTCGAGTTTCGCGACTGTGGGGACCGTCACCCAGTGCCGCGTCTGCAACCGCTGTCAGGTTGGCATCCGACCCCGACGGACTCGACGCATTCGGGTCCGAGACCAATCCGAGCACGCCGTTGCCGCAGTCCGACAGCGTCCCTGGTTCGGCACCACAGAGAGACGGGCGAGCGGGCTCATCGCAGTTCGCCAGTGGCGTGAAATGGCTGGTTCTCTTTCTAGTGATTGCCGCGCTCGCAGGTACGGCAACCTGGCAGTATCAGCGATGGGTCGGAACGCCAACACCAGGTTCGTTGAGCATTCAGACGACAACGCCCGGCCTGGAAGTGACGGTCGCTGGCGCGGCGGCCGGCCGCACGCCGTTGACCATGAGCCTCGCGCCTGGTTCATATCGCGTGCAGGTGGGTACCGCTGGTCAGCAGCGCGATCTGGATGTGACGATCGCCGCAGGTGCAACGGTTCAGCATTTCCTTGACGTGCCAGCGTTGCTTCCGGCTACCGCGTCCGTGTCGCTCGGCTCATTGCAGGTGCAGACCGATATGCCAGCGATGGCGGTCCTCGTCGACGGTGTCGAGCGAGGGCGTTCGCCGCTGACGATCACTGACTTGACGCCCGGCGACCATCAAGTGCTCGTCCGCGCAGATCAACGGAGCGTCCGCCGAACGGTCTCGGTGAAAGCCGGGGAAACCCTGTCACTCGTCATTTCGTCGATCGCGCCGGCTGCGGCCTCACCGGGCTGGCTTGCGGTCTCCGCGCCCGTGGTGATGCAACTACGCGAGAACGGCCAATTGATCGGCACCACCGAGGCACAGAAACTCATGCTGGCAGCTGGCGATCACGAGATCGAGATCGTCAATGATGCGATCGGCTTCAAGGTGTCTCGACGGATCACCGTCGAGCCGGGCAAAGTCGCGCCGATCGCGGTGGAACTACCGCAAGGGACTTTGAGCATCAATGCGTCGCCATGGGCCGAAGTCTGGCTCGATGGCGAACGGGTCGGCGAAACGCCGATCGCCAACCTGAATACGCGGCTCGGTCAGCATGAAGTGCTGTTTCGCCATCCCCAGCTGGGAGAACGGCGCGAGACGGTGCTAGTCACCATGCGGCAGCCGGCAAGGCTTGGTGTCGATCTTCGGAGGCAATAACCGTGAAGGTTCGTCGAATCGTTCTGTGGGTTCTGCTGGCCGCCCTGATGACGGGCACCGCCAGCGGACAGGAGTCCCTTCAGTCTGCAAAGGACCTCTACGCCTCTGCCGCCTATGAAGACGCGCTCGCTGTCTTGGGCCGTTTACAACGGACCGATTCTCCTCTGGAGGTCCAGCAGTATCGCGCGTTCTGCCTGATTGCGTTGGGCCGTGTTGACGAAGCGGAGCGGGCAATTGAGCTCGTCGTCAGTGCGAACCCCAAGTACGTCCCGACTGCGATGGATGTTTCGCCGCGCATCCAGGAAGTGTTCACTCGGACCCGTAATCAGCTCCTTCCCGAGATCGCTCGTGAGCGCTATGTCGACGCCAAGCGAGCGTTGGATCGAAAAGATCGCGACGCTGCCGTCACTGGATTTGCGGCTGTCGTGGAGCTGATTGACGGCGCGTCTCCGGAGTTGCGTGAGGCTCTCGACGAGTTGCGGTTTCTCGCCGCCGGATTCCTCGACCTGATCACGGCGATGCGACCTTCGGCGCCGGCGGGAGCATCCCTCGGAGCCAGCGACGGCAACCGCTCGGCCCCGATCAATCGAAATTACTCCGCCCGTTGCCTTGAAGCAGGTGATGCCGCCGTGGGTCCCGACCGGTGCCGCAAGCCGGCAGGTCTACTCTGGTGCCATTCGGGTGGCGATTTCAGCTGCCGGACGTGTAGAGTCGGCGTCGATAGTTCGCCCCAGTCACCCCGCCTACGATCGCGCTATTGCTCCAGGCTGCGATGAGCTGGGAATACCAGCCGGCGCGCCGCGACGGTGCCGGCGTGCCATCCGAGCAGGTCGTCGAGATTCAACTCAAGCCGCGGCAATAGGTTACAAGGACGATTGCAGAGACTGGCTTTCTCAGTCTAAAGTCGCCCATTCGAATGACTTTAGTCTCTGATCGCTGAGGGTCAGGGGTGCGGCGCGACGGCAATTTGACAGGTCCGGCCATCGAATTGGCCACTTAACCATAAGCGAATAAAGGCATTCCGCTTCTGACAAAAATCTACCTCGGCGTGGCGACTTGTTTGCACAGCCGGGGGTCTAGCTCAAATGGTATCCCCAGCCCTCTCGCAACTGCTTGAACGCGCCCGGGCGCGGTTCGGCCTGGAAGTCGAGGTCCTCGACGCCGGGCTGAACAGCCTGTACCCGGAGGGTGGCACCGACCTGGGGCGGATCATTCAGGATTCGCCTGTCGTGCGTCGGGCCCTCCTGGACGCGCTTGCCGGAGGCCGCGCGGAGCACCTCGAGGGAGAGGGTGTCAGCTATCGATTCTATCCGTTAAGGCAATCGCCCAAGCGTCGGCAGGCCGCTGGCCTGTTGGCGATCCGGCGGAGCGCCGCGAGTGCAGGCTAGCGGGCGCTCGACGCTGAACCATGGTCGGACCTGGCGCGCGCGGTTGTTGAAACAGACCTTGCCGCGACCGAAACGCTCGGCGACGAACGTCAACGGTCACGCCGGTTGTCGGGTGCGTTTCGCTTCGTCGAGTTCATTACCGAGACGAGTGACGAGGCTGCCTTGTCGCAGGCCCTCGTTCAGGCGGCTGCTGTGTGGTACGACGCTGACGCGCGTATCTATCGCCGTGACCTCTCGGGTTCGTACGTTCTTCACGCGTTGTTGCCCGGTGTCCACGCAGAGTCCGTGCCGAATCGCCTCAGCCCGACGTTCGTGGCTGGCGCCGCGGATCTGCGACGGTTGACGTCGGTGGGCGAGCTTGGCGAAGCCGCTGCCGGTCACGATGCGCTTACTGGTTCCCCTGACGGCGAATGGAACGCTTGACTGGGTGCTGGCTGTCATCGGTTCGGTTCCCGTTGACGCCGAAGTCGTCTTGCGACTTGTGGCGCGCATTGCCGGCATGCAATACGCCATGTTCGCCGAGCGGCGCGCGATCGATGCTCGTCGGCAGTTCGACAGCCAGCTTGCCGACACCACGAGAGTTCCCGAGCTCGTTGCGGTCCGTGTCGTCCACCTGCTCGCGCAGGCGCTCGAGGCGTCGAGTGGCTCTCTGTCGCTGACGCGTCTAGGGACTGACTCGGCGCATTGCCGCCGTCGGTTCGCCGACGCGAGAGATCTCGACCATCATGCCGGCCGAGGGCCTGCTTTCTCCCGATCGCATCGTCTGCATGTTGGAGCTTGGCGGTGACGATGTGGCTGCCCTGGACCTCCACGCTGGATCGGGACGGCAGTTTTCGACCGACGATGCCGTGGTTGCGCGTGCGTGCGCGAGTGCGTTGCGGACGTGGCTGGCTGGGACGCTGACGTCGTTCGACGCCACCGCGGCCATCCTCGACGTGAACGCCGCAGGCGTGCCGCCGTTCCTGACACGGATTCAGGAAGAGCTCGAGCGCGCGCGTCGATTCGATCTGCGTCTCTCGCTCATCCTCATCGATGTGCACGCGCCGTCCGAGGCGATGGCGCAGTTGCAGGACGCGCTGCGGCGAGAACTGCGAGGCTCGGATGTCACCGGCGCGATGGGCGGCACGCAGGTCGCCGCGCTCCTGACGCACACCGACGCGCTCGGTCTCGACAACGTCGTGCGGCGCGTCAGGCAGCGTCTGGCCGATACCGCCGAGCGACTGAACGTGTCGGATTTGAAGCTTGGCCAGGCGGCGTTTTCGCCTGAAGTTCGGACGGCCGATGCGCTGCTGGAACTGGCGTTGCGGCAGGCCGAGCCCGTGATCGTGCACTGAGAGAACAGGAGACTATGACTTTGCGACGCAAACTTGGGGATCGTCGAGGCCGGCCGCGATACGACATCGTCGGCGACCTCTGGGGAACGCTCGAGACCGTGCTCAGCATGCCGCTGCGAAATGTCGGACCCGGCGGCGCGCTGATCGAGTCTCACGTCGCGTTGCCGCCGAGTCGATTCATCGGCTGACGTTCAGCTACGACGGCCAGGATGCGTCGACGCAGGTGCGAGTCCGGCACGTCAAGCCGTCGATTTCGATGGATGGCGAGCGGACGTTTCTGATCGGCGTCGAGTTTTTGTCCGTGCACCCGGCGCTCGTCGGGCAAATCGAGCGTGGATGGCGACGACGGATCGCAGGCGGCAGAGGCGTAAGGCTCGACCTGAGGCGACGCGCGAGGACGTCGGAACGCGAACGGAGCGAGCGTGGCGAAGCAGCGAGCGAGAGAGCGAGCGAGGGTGCGGGGCGAAGCCCCCGGCCAAATAACGAGGCGGGCAGCCATGGCGAGCGAGCAGATTCCGGCACAGGCGGAGACGAGTGGGGCAGAGCGGCGGCGGGTTCCGCGGGTGGCCGTCGACGAAGGGCTCGAGTGTCGGCTCGAAGTGCGGACGCGGATCCGGCTCGTCGATATCAGCCTGACCGGCGCGCTGCTGTCGAGCGAAGCGCAGCTGCCGGTGGGCACGAGGGCGCACATGCAGGCCGGCGTCGGCTCGGCGCCGTTCGCGCCAGACGTCCAGGTGCAGCGCATCGTCGATCGCCACAGCCGCGAATCGAAGCCGGCGCTCGGCGCCGTGTTCGTCGGCATGGACGAGAAGAGTCGGCGGAGCCTCGAAGAGTTTCTGAGGAAGGCCAGCGAATAGCCGCAGGAAGTCGACGTGCGAACCAGGAACCGGACGAACGCGAACCAGGAACGACGGAGCAAGCGAAGACAGAGGTAAGTCATGAGACGCCAGGGTAACGGACAACTGATTGGCAGCAGCGCCGCGATTGGCGAGCTGCGCAGGAGATCGAGCGCATCGCGCGCTCCGATGCGAAGGTGCTCATCACCGGCGAGAGCGGCGTCGGCAAGGAGCTCGTCGCGCACGCGATCCATCAGCGCAGCGCCGCGCGCCGCGCGCGCCATCGTCGCCGTCAACTGCGCGGGCCTGCCCGAGACGCTGCTCGAGTCCGAGCTCTTCGGCCACGTCAAGGGCAGCTTCACCGGCGCCTATCGCGACAAGCCGGGCAAGCTCGAGATGGCCGACGGCGGCACCATCTTCCTCGACGAAATCGGCGAGATGACGCTGCGGATGCAGGGCCTGCTGCTGCGGTTCCTGGAGACCGGCGAGCTGCAGAAGGTCGGCGCCGACCGCGCCGATGGGCCGCGTCAACGTGCGCGTCATTGCCGCGACCAACCGCAACCTGCGCGACATGATCGCCGAGGGCACGTTCCGCGAGGACCTGTTCTACCGGCTGAACGTCATCCACCTCACCGTGCCGCCGCTGCGCGAGCGCCGCGAGGACATCCCGTCGCTCATCGAGCACTTCCTGGCGGCGTTCACGCGCAACAACGGCACGCCGGTGCACGCGATCTCGCCGGAAGCGATGCAAGCTGCTGGCCGACTACGCCTGGCCGGGCAACGTCCGCGAGCTCGAGAACGTCATCGAGCGGCTCGTCGTCACGGGTCGCAACGACACCGTCGATGCCCGACGACCTGCCGATGGAGATCCGGACGCACCAGGGCGTCGGCCTGCGTCCGAAGCGCGAGCGCCGCCGCACGGTGGCCGACGATCTGTACAAGAGGCTGATCGAGGAGCGCGAGTCGTTCTGGACGGCCGTCTATCCGCTCTACATGCAGCGCGAGATCACGCGCGGCAACGTGCGCGACCTGGTGCGCAAGGGCCTCGAGGAGGCGCGCGGCAACTACAAGATCGTGGCGCAGCTCTTCAACATGGAGCAGCGCGACTACAAGCGGTTCCTGAACTTCCTGCGCAAGCACGACTGCCAGCTGCCGTTCAAGGAGTATCGCCAGTAGCAGTCATGCATGGCGCGACGCGCTGTGCGGATGGGCTCGTGCTCGCCCGCCGTAGCGCGATTAGCGCGAAGGTGGGAAAGGCACAGTCATGACACGTTCGATGAAATTCCTGTGCGCGGCGCTGACGAGCGCGGCGCTTGTCGCGCCGCTCGCCGCGCAGGGCTCTGCCCAGGCGCGGCACCGACGGCGCCGTCGGCACCGCCGGCCTCTGTCGACGCTGCCGGCCGACTACCTGATCGGCGCCGCAGGACGTGCTGTCGATCGTGTTCTGGCGCGAAAAGGACATGACCGTCGACGTCGTTGTTCGGCCGGACGGCAAGATTTCGTTGCCGTTGTTGAATGACATCGACGCGGCCGGGATGTCTCCCGAGGCGCTGCGCGCCGCGATCGCCAAGGCGGCCGCCAAGTACATGGAGGAGCCGAGCGTCACCGTCGTCGTCAAGGAGATCAAGAGCCGCAACGTGTACGTGACGGGGCAGGTCACCAAAGCCGGCAGCGTATCCGTCTCGGCAACGACATGACCGTTCTCCAGGCGATTAGCTGTTGCCGGCGGTCTGCTCGAGTACGCCGACGCAGAGCAACATCGTCGTCCTCCGCAAGGAGAACGGGACGGATCGCACGTTCAAGTTCAACTACAAGGACGTGATCAAGGGCAAGAACCTCGAGCAGAACATCGTCCTGCTGCCGAACGACACCGTCATCGTTCCGTAGCGTGCGAATCAGATTTACGAGTAAGACCGTGAAGTCCAACCATCGCACCATCGTCGTCTCGTCGCTGTTGCCTGGCGTTGTCTGCATGCCGGCGCCGTCGCGGCGCTCGCCCAGTCGCAGCGGCCGTACAAGGGGCTGTTTGGCGGAGCCGGCGAGGCGTCTGCTGCGCCGACGCACGAGCTCGACGTGACGCTGAGCCGCGGCCGAGGCCTACGACGACAATCTGCTGGCGGAGACGCGGTGGCGTGATGACGCCGACGGGCCCGACCGTCAGCGGCTTCTACTCGATGTTTCTCGCCGACGCCGCATACAACTGGCAGCGGCCGCCGGGCGCAGTTCGGGGCGACCGGTGGCACCGCCGTTCGTTACTACAACGAGAGCGACAGCGGTGGAGGCGAGCTACACGACGCGGTGTCGGTTTCTCGCTCGGATCTCGCCCGGCGCACGACGTCTCTCCGCGAATCAGACGATCGCCTATTCGCCATCGTATCTGTACGGGCTGTTTCCGACCGTGGCAACGTCCGGCGCCAGGCGATGCCATCCCGGTGGCGCCGGACTACGCTGTCAATAACTCGGCGTCGTATGCGTACGGAACGAGCGCATCGATCAGTCACGGACTGACGCGGCGCGGAACGTTGTCGGGTTCGTTCGACTATCAGCACACGGACTTTGTCGAGGAGCGTCCAGGACCGGCGCGATATCTCGTCCTACGGCGCGCGTGTTCAGTTCGCGCACGGGCTGTCAATCGCAACGCGTCGCTTCGCGTCGGCTACCACTACCGCACCGGTGACTTTGGATACGCGCATCGCCGACAGCGGCAAGACGACCGAGCATGGCATCGACTTCGGCGTCGACTACGTTCGCCCGTTGTCCGCCACGCGCCGGATGACCTTCGCGTTCGGCGTTGGGTCTTCGGCCACAGATCTGCCGGCGCTGCCGACTGCTCGGAATCGGTTCGGACCGTCAGCTACGGTGTTCGCGGCGACTTCATCGTTTGGGTATCAGTTCAGTCGGACGTGGGAGACTCGCGCCAGCTACGTGCGGGGCTTGCAATATATTCCAGAGTTGGCGAGCGCCGTCAATACCGACGGTGTCAGCGCAACGCTTACCGGCCTGTTTACGCCCGACGATGGATTTTTCCGCCGGCGTCGGCTACTCGTCCGGCGCGCCAGCCGGCATCAGGAACACTTCAACGTTTGACACCTATACGCGCAAGCGCCAGGGTTCGCCAGGCGCTCACTTGCGACAGCTGGCGCTCTACGCCGAGTATCTGTACTACTTCTACGATTTTGGTACACGGCGCAGTGCCGCTTGGTGTTCCGCCGTCGATGGAGCGCAACGGCGTTCGCGTTGGCTTGACGCTCTGGCTCCGCGGCGTTGCGGAGATAGAGGAATGCTGCCAGGAAAGAAGTTACACGCCCGAAGACATTCTGCGTTGCTGCTGAAGCACAAGTGGCTGGTCATCCTGCCGTTTGTCGCTGGCGCTGGCCTCGCCGTCGCCGCCGCCAGCACAGATCTGCCGAGCGCTATCGCTCCGAGACGCTGATCATGGTCATGCCGCAGCGCATCTCGACCGAGATCCTGCCGCAGATGGTCAACGACCAAATCGAGGATCGTCTGCCTTCGATCAGCGATCAGATCATGAGCCGCTCGCGGCTGGAGCGAATCATCACCGATTCGATCTCTACGCCGACGCAGCGCGCACGCGGCGCGATCATGGAAGACATCGTTCAGCGGATGCGGACAACGACATCAAGGTCGGAATCGAAGGGCGCGGCACACAATCGTTCCGCGTCTCGTACGAGAGCGAGAACCCGCGATCGCGCACAAGGTCACCGAGCGGCTGGCGTCGCTCTACATCGAGGAGAACCAGAGGGACAAGGACAATCTTGCCCAGAACACGAGCGCGTTCCTGGAATCGGAGCTCGAGGCGACCAGGGCCAAGCTGCTGGAGGCCGAGAAGCAGGCTCGCAGACATACAAGAAGCGTTACGCCGGCCAGCTGCCGTCCCAGGCGGAGTCGAATCAGCAGGCGATTCAGAATGCGCAGCTGCAGCTGCAGACGGTCGGCGCGACCATCAATCGCGCGCGCGAGCGCCGACTGTTCGCGCAGCAGCAGCTTGCGGATGCGCAGAACACGCCGGTGGCCGCGTCGCCGATTCTGGAGAGCGCTGGAGCGGGCAGTGCGGCCCCACAGCTGACCGCCGCGCAGCAGCTCGACGCGGCGGAGGCCGCCCTCGCGGCTGCTAAACGGCGCTACACGCCGGATCACCCGGATATCCGGACGATGGAGCGCGCGATCAAGGACCTGCGGGCAAAGGCTGAGGCTGAAGCGCGAGAGCCCCAAGCCGCCAAGCCGACGCGACCGCTGAGTGCCGCAGAGTTGGCGCGGCAGAAGCGTATTCGCGATCTCGAGGGCGAGATGGCCATCATCGATCAGCAGATTGCCTCGGCTGAGCGCGAAGAGCGGTCGCCTCAAGGGCACAATTGCCACGTATGAAGCGCTTCTGAGCGGCGTGCCCACTCGAGAAGCCGAGCTTGTCCAGCTGAATCGCGACTACGCGACGCTTGATGAGTCCTACAAGGAGCTGCTCAAGAAGAAGGAAGCGTCAGAGCTTGCCGCCAATGTCGAGCGCCGGCAGATTGGCGAAACGTTCCGCGTCATCGATCCGGCGTCCCTTCCGCAGCGTCCGTTCAATCGCATGCGGCGGCTGCAGGTCATTGGCGGCGGCGCCATCGGCGGGTTGCTGCTTGGGCTGGGTCTGATTGGATTGCTCGAGTTCCGCGACTCGAGCTTCAAGAGCGAGGACGACGTCGTTCGTGTCTTGTCGTTACCTGTTCTTGCCCTGGTGCCCGATGATGGGCGCGTGAAAAGTCCGCGATCGCGCTGGGCGCGTGGACCGTTCTAGGCGAATTGCGCCGATGTATCAACGTTTCTACGGCCTTCGTGAAGCACCGTTCGAGCTGACGCCGAACCCGAAATTCCTGTACCTGACGCCGCAGCACCGTGAAGCGCTGAGCAATCTCGAGTACGGGTTGTCGTCCGCCAAGGCCGCTACCGTGCTCATCGGTGAAGCGGGGACTGGCAAAACGACGCTGCTCAAGAGCGGCCCTCGCGTCTGAGCGGTGCAGGAGCGTGCACCTGCGTCTACGTCGAGCAACCCCGCATTGACGCGGAGCGAGTTCGTCGAGACGCTGGCGCAGCGTTTCGCGCTCTCTGCTGAGGCGTCGAAGTCGAAGGCTGTGCTGCTGAAGGAACTCGAAGCGGTGCTTCGCGAGCGACGTGACCGCGGCGAAATCACGGCACTCCTCGTCGACGAAGCGCAGACGCTCAGCGTCGAGCTGCTCGAAGAGGTTCGGCTGCTGGCGAACATCGAAACAGCGACGCGCGAAGCTGTTGCCGCTCGTTCTGGCTGGACAGCCCGAGCTTGCCGATCGCCTCAACGATCCGGCGCTTGCGCCAGTTGAAGCAGCGCATCGCTCTTCGCTGTGAGCTGAGGCCGTTCGCGCTGGCGGAGACGGCGACCTACATCGCCATGCGGATCCGCACGGCCGGCGGCGAGGCCGCGCAAGCTGTTCACGCGCGAAGCAGTCATGGCCATCCACGAACACTCGCGCGGCATTCCCCGCACGATCAGCGTGATCTGCGACAACGCGCTCGTGAGTGGCATGGCGCTCGGCAAACAGCCGGTCGGACAGGACATCGTCCTCGAAGTCTGCCGTGACTTCGATCTTCGTCAGTCTGACCAGGGGTCGATGGTCGACGGGCACCGCCGCGTCAGCCGAATCCGACGTTTCGCAGGAGACCGATGACGGTACGCGGAGAGTCGACAGACGTCGTCGACGATGCCAGGCCATCAGGCGCGTCCTCCGGCCATTGGGCCTCGGGCGACGGTGAGCACGCGCAACCGAAGTAGATTCCGATATGAGTCGCATTGACGAAGCGTTGAAGCGGGCGTCGGGCGAATCGGTCGCGACGATGCCGATCGAGCAGGATCGAGCGCGGTCGCGGTCGGCCGAGGAGTCGCTCGAGCGATATCCGCTCGAAGGGACGGCGGTCGCCGCACCATCGCCAAGGTGGATCTCGCTCCTGGAGTGTTGATCGCTCCCGGAGCGAGCCGGCACCGCCAGTTCGCGCCGCTCGACGCCGAGACCGATGGCAAGATTGTGACCGGTCACCCGACGGCGGCCGCCGTCGAGCAGTACCGCCGGCTTGCAGCGACGCTCCATCAGCTCCAGGCCGAGCGCGGCACCAAAACACTGATGATTACGAGTGCCGTGCCGCGAGAGGGAAAGACGCTGACGGCGACAAACTTAGCGCTCACGCTCAGCGAGTCCTACGGGCTGAAGGTTCTGCTTGTCGACGCCGACCTTCGCCGCCCCTCAGTGCATGAGATCTTCAAGCTGCCGAACACGGCGGGTCTGAGCGATGGTCTGCGCCAGGACAAAGGGCAACTGCAGCTGGTGGAGGTTTCGCCCTGTCTGACGGTGCTTCCCGCCGGACGGTCGACGTCCGATCCGATGGCGCAGCTGACCTCGGACCGCATGAAATCGCTCGTGACGGAGGCCGCGAGTCGATACGACTGGGTCATCCTCGACACGCCGCCCATCGGACTTCTTCCGGACGCGCAATTGCTGACGCGCCTTGCGGATGGCGTCATCGTTGTCATCGGCGCGGGAAGTACTCCCTACACGCTGGTTCAGCGCGTCATCAACGAGCTCGGAGCGGAGAACATCATCGGGACGGTGCTGAACCGCGTCGAGGAAGGCAATGTTCCCGCGAACGACTACCTGCGTGACTACTACGGCCCCGGGCAGACTAAAGCGCCTGACACCGCGCGTTTTAGCTGCCGAAAGTGAACCAAAGGGTAATTGCGCCGAAGAACAAAGTCAGCGTTGAGCCGGACTTCTAGGCTGGCGCACTACCAGATGCCAGTCATCTGAAGCAGTCTAAAATCAAGTGCAGCAAGTGCTTTAGAGTGGCGGACTCCTGCCGAGCGACCGGAGGAAGGGCTCTTGCTCAAGAGAGTTCGGCTCCGGTTCATCCATGCTCAGCGAAGAGAAGCCTGAGTTCTGGTTTCCCTTAGCCGAGAGACGCCTGTAACTGAGAGGGCGAAGCTCTGTCCGATCGATCGCCATGACCTCGCGAGCCGAACGTCAAGACGAGTTTCAGAACTTAGCCGAATCATGGGATTCCTCCGAGTAGGCTGACTTTTCATCGCCATTGCAGCGACTGTCTGTGACTTTAGCGTCGCAGCGGTGGGAGATGGAAGGTGAGGAGCTCTCTAAATATCTGCAGAACGATGGTTTATGTGACGAGGCAACAAGCTTCTGCGACGCAGGCTTGCTGGCGGTTGGTTTGCACAGGCGGGGTGCCGAGTCAGCCCGAATGATGATGAACAGCCAGCGGCACGTTGCGATTGTGGGTAGGCCGCCGTTCGGCGTCCGGCGCTGCCGTCGGAAACGTTATGGCTGCTAATGCTTCTTCCCGAGTCCGTCGATTGGCGAGCTCCCCAGCGTGCTCACGTAGACTCCGGACGTTGCTGCCTGTGATATGGCGCTTCAGGATGGCGCTGCCCAAGCCTACAACGAAGAAGCGTTTCGCTACTTCTTGGAGATTGAGCGCAAGCGCTCCGAGAGTTCGACGCGTCCGCTTCTCTTGTTGCTCGTCGACGTTCGAGGAGCCGACGACGTCATTGACCAAGCGACTGCGACGCAGTTGTTTGCTGGACTCGCCGGCTGTTTGCGCGAGACCGACTTCGTCGGCTGGTATCGCGAAAACCTGGTGATTGGTGCGGTGCTGACGCAACGTCCGGCACGCACCGCTCCGACATGGTGGGCGAAATTTCCGATCGGATCTTGGTCGGCTCACCCCTCAATTCGCGGCGGGCCTCGCTCGTCGTCTGCAGCTTCCGGCGTGTTCCAGCTCCCTGGCCGGCCTGAAGACGATCGCCGGATTAGCGCGTGTCTATGGAACGAGTCTCTACCAGCACAGCACCAGGTCGAGCGTCCGATGACTGAAACCGGCTCGCTCGCCAGCGGTGCTTCACGCCGTCGGCCCGAGCAAATGCGCGCGAGGAATGCCGACGCCAGCCGGACACATCTGCATGTGATCGGCGCGGACCTCTTTCGAGAGCGCGCTGATCCAGAGCGGAAGATCGCCGACCGCGACGAACCACCGATTCGGCGTTCTTCTCGTCGGCATCGAAGAACGCTGCAACTGCCGCAAGTGTCTGGGACGCGGCGATTGACGCGGTCGCCGCCGACCAAACGCGAGACCGACGTCTTTGGCTGGTTCGAACAGGGTGCCAACTCTGGGCATCATCCTGCCGGACATTGGTGGCACTGACGGCGCGTCCGTCGAAGAGTGGAAGGCCGCGTGACTCGCGAGCTGTCGAAGCGGCTCGGGCCGAGTCGCGAACCGATTCTCCGTCAAGCTGCACCTGCATCAGGATCATCGGCAGAGCGCTGCTGCGGCTCGACCCGTCGAGCCCTTGATCTCGGCCTTGCAGCCCGCCAAACGCACGACGGGATACGACAGGCTGAAGCGAGCTCTGGACTTGACGGTGAGTCTCGAGCTTGTTGGCCGCGTTTTCTCCGGTATTCCTCGTCGTCGCCGCGCTCATCAAGCTGACGTCTCGAGGGCCCGGTCTTCTTCCGGCAGCAGCGCGTCGGGCAGGACGCGCAGGCCGTTCATGATGCTGAAGTTCCGGACGATGCAGGCGAACAACAGCGCCGCGGTGCATCAGCAGTACGTGACCCAGTTCATCAAGTCGGCGGTGCTGACGAAAATCAGGCGACGAAGCCGGCGCGTCTTCAAGATCGCTAACGACCCGCGTGTCACGCCGCTCGGCCGCTTCCTTCGGCGCACGAGCATCGACGAGCTGCCACAGTTCTGGAACGTGCTGCGCGGCGACATGTCGCTGGTCGGCCCGCGGCCGCCGCTTGCCGTACGAAGTCGAACAGTACAAGCGCCTGGCACCGTCGCCGCGTGCTCGAGGCCAAGCCGGGCATCACCGGGCTGTGGCAGGTCGCCGGCCGCAGCCGGACGACGTTCGACGAGATGGTGCGGCTCGACCTTCGCTACGCCAGGACCTGTTCGTTCTGGACCGACCTCAAGATCCTGCTCGCCACGCCGCGCGCGGTCATCGGCGGCAAGGGCGCCTGCTGACCGGCGGCGGCCCGAGGCGCGCGCCTGGCGCGGTCGCTGCCTACGTAATCACTCTGGAACAGTTCACTCGTCAACGCTGCACGTGGGCGCGTCATGCGGATCGCGCTGTTCGACGCACTCACATACGGAGCCTGGAGTTCAGAATGAGCACGCAGACAACGGTCCTCGATCGAGCGATCGCCGGCAACCAGCATGCGCAGACGCGCGGCGCGACAGCAAGAAGGATGTCGTGCGCGTCGGCGTCATCGGATACGGCTACTGGGGCCCGAACATCGTCCGCAACTGTCAGCGCGCTCGCAGAACTGCCGAGCTCGTCGCGGTCTGCGACAAGAGCCCTGCGGCCTTGCAGCGCGCGCAACGGCTCTATCCGGGCGTCCAGGCTCACCACGGACTTCAACGACATCCTGCGTCGCCCGACGTCGACGCCGTTGCCGTCGTCACGCCGGTCTGGACGCACTACGAGCTGGCGAAGGCGGCGCTCGAAAACGGCAAGCACGTCTTCGTCGAGAAGCCGTTCACGTCGACTCCGCAGCAAGCCGAAGAGCTGATCGAGCTGGCCGAGCGCAAGAACCTGAAGATCATGGTGGACCACACGTTCCTCTTCAGCGGCGCGGTCAGGAAGATCAAGCGAGATCGTCGACAACGGGCACGCTCGGGCCGCTCTATTACTTCGACTCGACCCGCGTCAACCTCGGGCTGTTCCAGCACGATGTCAGCGTCGTGTGGGATCTGGCGCCGCACGACCTGTCGATCATGGACTACATCATCGGCGAGAAGCCGGAAGCGCGTGGTCGCCACGGGCGGCAACCACCTCAACGGGCTGGCCGACATGGCGTTCATCACCGATCTACTTCCCGCGGCAACGTGATCGCGCACGTGAACGTCAACTGGCTGTCACCGGTGAAGGTTCGCATGACGCTGATCGGCGGCAAGGACAAGATGCTCGTCTGGAACGATCTCGAGGCCGACGAGAAGATCAAGGTCTACGACAAGGGCGTCGATCTCACGACCAAGACCGGAGTGCACGACCTGCTGGTCAGCTATCGCCAGGGCGATGTCTGGTCGCCGCGCTGCGAACAGACCGAAGCGCTCAAGGTCGAGCTCGAGTACTTTGCCAACTGCATCATGAAGAACGAGACGCCCGTCAACGACGGCGTCGCCGGCCTGAGCGTGGTGCGCCTCCTCGATGCGGCTGAGAAGTCGCTGAAGGAGCGCGGCAAGCTGATCAACCTGAAGTAGCTAGACGAGACGGACACGGGCGGCGCCCTGCCGGGGCCGCCCGTGCAGTTTCTCAGGAGCACCACCTCTTGACCGGCTGGTCTACGCGCTTGTGGGTGCTTGGCGGCTCGTTGCTGCTGCTGGTGCTGATCTACGGGGCGACATCGGTATCGTTCCTCCAGGCGTGGTCGAGGGATCCCCTCGGCCATGGCTATCTCGTCCTTCCTGGTGCGCTGTATCTCGCGTGGACGCGGCGCGAGCGGCTGCGCCGCGTGCAGAGCCAGCCCAGCCTTCTGGTGGTTGCCGCTGCTTGGCGGTCCTCGCGTTTCTCTGGCTGGTCGCCACGCTCACCAGCACGACAGCGCTGCAGCAATTCTGCCTCGCGGTTGATGGTCGTGGGCTTCGTGTGGGGAACGTTGGGGACGGCGGCGGCCCGAGAGTTGGCGTTCCCGCTGGGGTTTCTGCTCTTTGCCGTCCCGATCGGCGACTACCTCGTCCGACATTCCAGAACGTCACCGCTGCCTTCGCCGTCAAGCTACTGCAGCTCTCCGGCGTGCCTGTTCTGCTCAACCGGCGAGTCATCAGCATCCCTGGCAGCACTGGGAAGTCGCATCAGCCTGCAGTGGCATCAACTACCTGATGTCTGCGCTCGTGATGGCGTATTTGTACGCTGGCTTGGCCTATCGCTCGAGCGCTCGTCGAGTCGCTTTCTTTCTGTCCGCGATTCCGGTTGCGCTGCTGGCGAACGGTCTGCGCGTCTACCTCACGATCTTTTCGCCGCTGCCGGAGCGCCGGAGTTCGCGGCGGGCATGCGCCACTATCTCGTCGGCTGGGTGGTGTTCGGCATCATCCTCGGCGGTCATGTTTGTCGTTCGGCTACCGCTTCGAAGAGAAAGGCGAGCGGTACGCTACGCCCTCGAGCTCACGACAACGGCAGGGCTCTCGTGATCGGCGTGTTCGTTCTGTAGCGACTGACGGTCGTCTTCGTCGCGCTGGGATTAGCGATCGTCGCGGCGGCCACTGTCGGCCGGCGATTGCTAGGCGTCGGGCATCGATGGAGTATGTTTCGGTCGCCGTCGTCGATTCGAGGTTTCGCCGCCATGGAGATCTCGACCGGCCGCCTACGGGTGGTCGCCTCGTGCCGTCTGCCGCCGATGCGCGTGTCAGCCGGCACATACTGGGGCGCGGTCGTCCCGTCAGCTTCACATCGCTCTACTACGGACCGAAATCCGGATGATCGTAGATTGGCAGCAGCGCGAACGCGGACTTGCAGGCATGGTTGGTCAGCGTCCGCCGCGGTCAAGCGAACCGTAACGATCGGCGGCCGACCGTGACAGGTCAACGAGGTCGCCATGCATCGGCAGACCGTCTCGATTCTCGTTTGGAACTGGTATCATGGTCGAGCGGGCGCGTCGACCTCTCGAAACGTATCGTCGCGAAGCTGCTCCTCGCCGCTCCCGGCTCCTGACGGGAAGCGATGGGCGTCAGCAGCGATTGCGGTCGCGACCGATAACCAGTCTGGTCTCGACGCGGCGCGCTGTGTCTGCAGGATTTCCTCGAACATCTGACCGTGGACTCCATCGACGTGAAGACATATCCCGTCATCCGGGCAGCTTGTGGCCGTCACGCGCGCGTGAGTGCAGCCTAAAGCGTCGACACGTTCGCGAAACCGTTCGCATTCACATCATCCACACTACACGAAGAGGCACTAATGTCAAATCAGACGATTCCGTTTCTCGACCTGGTCACGCCGCACCGCGAGCTCGAAGAGGAGCTCGTCGCGGCGTTCCGCGAGGCGCTGCGCTCGGCGGCGTTCATCGGCGGCGCCGCAGGTCGAGGGCTTCGAGCGCGAGTTCGCCGACTTACTGCGGCACCAAGTACTGCGTCGGCGTCGCCAACGGCACCGACGCCGTGCGCTTCGCGCTGATGGCCGCGGGCGTCGGCCAGGGCGACGCCGTCGTCACGGTGTCGCACACGTTCATCGCGACGGTCGAAGCGATCAGCCAGGCGGGCGCCGAGACCGAGTTCGTCGACATCGACGAGCGCACCTACTGCATGAGCCCGGCAGGCGCTCGCGCGACGTACCTGAAGCGCTGCGCGAAGGATCCGGCAGACCGGGCCGGCCGCTCGGCCAGCGCACCGGCAAGCCGATCAAGGCGATCGTGCCGGTGCACCTCTACGGCCAGGTCGCGGACATGGACGCGCTCCAGGCGATCGCGCGACGATTACGACCTGCTCGTCGTCGAGGACGCCTGCCAGGCGCAGGGCGCGGAGTATCGGTCGGCGAACGGCGGCTGGAAGCGCGCCGGCTCGTTCGGCAAGGCCGGCGCGTTCAGCTTCTACCCCGGCAAGAACCTCGGCGCCTGCGGCGAAGCGGGCGCGGTGACGACCGACGACGAGCAGGTCGCGCAGCACGATCAAGATGCTGCGCGAGCACGGGCAGGCGCAGAAGTACTACCACGACCTCGAGGGCTACAACGGCCGGCTCGACGCCATCCAGGCGGCGTTCCTGCGCATCAAGCTGCGGCACCTCGAGACGTGGAACGACCAGCGCCGCGCGGCCGCGGCGCGCTACGGCGAGCTGCTCGCGGACGTGCCCGGCGTCGTCGCTGCCGTTCGAGCCGACGAACAGCAAGGCGATCTATCACCTCTACGTCATCCGCACCGAGCGACCGCGACGCGCTGGCGAGCACCTGAAGGCGCAGGGCATTCACACCGGCCTGCACTATCCGCTGCCGGTGCACCTGCAGAACTGCTACAGGCGTGGGGCTACGCAGAGGGCAGCCTGCCGGTGACCGAGCGCGCGGCGAGCGAGATCCTGTCGCTGCCGATGTTCCCCGGGGTCTGACGCCGAGCAGCAGCAGCGCGTGGCGAGCCGGCATCGAGACGTTCGGTCTCGCTGCTCGCGTCGGCTGAGTTCCGAGGGGCTGAGGTCGCTAGTGCGCCCTGCCTCCTGCGGCCAGGCTCTGCGCTCGGATGCTGCGTCGTGGCGCTGGAACTCGGCCGTAAGCCGAGTCCGACGTCCACCGCCCCAGCGAGGCAGACCTATGACGGACCACTACTGATCCCCAGGGTCGCTGGGGGCAATTATCCTCGCGTTGCCCCGACGGCTGGCGGTGATTCCGTTGCTGCTGGCGACCGTGTACACCGCGGGGAACTTCCCGTCGTGCAGCTCGGGCCGGCGAATCTCAGCGTTCTGCGCAGTGCTCGTCGTGATTGGATTCGTCCGTGTCCTCGTGCGGGGAGAACGCATCGCGTACGCGCTGAACGCCGTCGACGCTCGCCTCTAGCTCTGGGCGACGCTCTGGTCGGGCGAGCCGTTTCATACCTCGGACGCGTGGACATTCCGGCTGGGGATGGTCCTCGGCGAGCTCGGTGTCTACTTCTCTGTGTCGCGTGTTCATCCAGGACCTCGACGACGTCGTTCGGTTGTTCAAGGTCTTGTGCTTCGCGCTGGTGCCTCTCGCCCTGGCATGATGGTTCTCGAGAAGCTCACCGCCGCGAACTATTTCGTGACTCGTTGGGCATCCGGCGAAATGGACATCATCGCGATGGACACGTTCGCGCATACGGCTCCGTTCGCGACATTCCGATTCTGGCGGGTACGTCGGCGCCTCGTGCGTTACCCGATGGCCCTGACCTCTGGAGATGTCCGCATCGAGTGGCGGGCGCTTCTCGGGCTCTTTGCCGGGTGTCGCCATCGTGTTTGCGAGTACCCTCGAGCGGACCCGTCCTGATGACTGGCTTCACGTGTCGGCGCAATGCTGATGTGGCGCGTGCGGCGACCACTGAGGCTCATCCGTTGGGCGGTTCCGTGACCGCCATCATCGCACTTCAGATTGGTCATGAACGATCCGGTCTACTTCCTGATGGCGCGAATCGATTTGCCGGGGGCAGCACCGGCTGGTTTCGAGCGCAGCTGATCCGATCATCGATCGAGCATCTGACGAATGGTGGCCCGTTGGGACGGATTACACGAGGCACTGGATGGCGAGCGGCATTCACGCGAACGCGACCAGACAGACATCACCAACCACTTCTGTGGCAATAGGGGTGCTGGGCGGCTTTCCGCTGCTGTGCTGTTCGTTCTCGTGTTGCGCGCCGCTTTTCGCCGGGTTGCAAGGATGCTCGATCAGGTGAATCAGCAATCGCCAGAGCGGGCGTTTCTGATCTGGACTCTCGGGCGCGATGCTGTTCGGACAAGTGGTGAACTTCTGGTCGATTACGCTGTTCGACCAATCGGTGACCTTCTTCTATTTGGTCCTCGCGATGATCGTGCGCGGTCCAGCTGCCCCGCGGCGGTCTCGGGACGACCGGGCCGAGCGCCGGCCGGAAGAGCCCCACGACGAGCAGTCGGCCCGCAGTCGAGGCCACTAAGCCTGGGCGCTGGCCGTCGCCGGGGCGGCACAGCTCGGGCAGACTGGGGCGATTTGCGATCGATTCGTGCGCTCCTAGACGACCGATCCTTAGGTCGCGAAGAACTCCGGCCGCGGCTGACCAGGATCGACAGTCCTTACCATGTTTCTCGTGCCAGTAGACAACCTGGCGTCGCGAGCTTCCCGGCGGCGATCGTGACGATCGAAGATAGCAGCCGAGTGATTCCGTGAGCGCAACCGCCGGTATATCATCGTCGTACACCGGTGCGAGACGAGGCGTCGCACATCGACAAGACGATCGAGGCCGTGAGAGCGCAAACGGTTTTGCCGAGGCTGTGGATCGTCGTCGATGACGGCTCGACCGACGGGACCGGCGAGATCCTGGACAGGCTACGCGCGCAGACGACCTGGATGCGCGTCGTCCACCGAGCCGAATCGGGGTCACCGGGCCAATGGCGGCGGGGTCATGGAAGCGTTCTATGCGGGCCTGGCCGCGTTGACAGGACGAGCCGTGGGACTATCTTGTGAAGCTCGATGGTGACCTGTCGTTCGCACCGGACTATTTCGAACGGTGTTTCGCATGTTCGAAGCCGATCGCGAAGCTGGGTATCGGCGGTGGAACCGTGTGTCAGCTGGAGAACGGCGAAGCGAAAGTGGACTCGAAGGGCGATCCGCCGTTTCACGTTCGCGGCGCGACGAAGATCTACCGCCGCGCCTGCTGGGATGCGATCAGCCCCCTGGCGAGGGCGACTGGCTGGGACACTATCGATGAAGTCAAGGCCAATCACCGCGGGTGGACGACGCGCACGTTCGCGGATCTGATCCTATTCAGCACAAGCCGACCGGCGGCGCCGACGGCGCGTGGCGAAATGCATTCAAGAACGGCCGGGCCAACTACATCAGCGGCTATCATCCGGCCTTCCTGATGGCAAAGTGTGTCAAGCGCTCGCTGGACAGGCCGTGCTGCGTGGGATCCATCGCGCTGTTGTCCGGCTACGTGTCGGGATATCTGAAGCGGATCCCCGAGCGGCCGAACCGCAGGTCGATCCGCTATCTTCGTCAGCAGCAGATGCGGCGGCTGCTCAACCGCCCGAGCATCTACGCATAAGCGCAGATGCGACTTTCCATGAAACCGCGAGCACGTCGGAGCCACAATGAAACTATCGATCGTCATCATCTGCTGGAACGATCTGAAAGTCATCAAGGACTGCCTCGACTCGATCTACCGAGAAACCTCGTCGATCCGTTTGAAGTCATCGTCTCGGACAACGGCTCGACCGACGCTTCCGTCGAGTACATTCGCGAGCACTTCCCGGATGTGCGCATCGTCGAGAACGGCGCCAACCTCGGCTTCGCACGCGGGAACAATGCCGGCATCAGCGTCGCACAGGGCGAGTACGTCCTCATCCTCAACCCGGACACGATCATTCACGATCGGGCGCTCGAGAAGCTGGTCGCCTACGCCGACACGCATCCAGAGGGCGGAGCGTTCGGCTGCCGCGTGTTGAATCCTGATGGCTCGTTCCAGAATCCGGCGCGCCCGCTTCCGACGCCGTTCGGCGCGCTGATCAGCGCCCTGAATCTGCGCTGGCTGGGCGAGCTGTCCGACGGTGTTCGAATCGGACCTCTACTACGGCTGGGACGGGACGACACCGAGCGGCCGATCGGGTTTCAGTCCGGCTGCTGCATCATGGTTCGGCGTGAGCTGCTCGAGCGGCTTGCACGGCTTCGACGAGCGCTTCTTCTACCATTTCGAAGAGACCGATCTCTGTTGCCGCATCTGGAAGTCCGGCTCGCAAATCCTGTTCTATCCGGGCGCCGAGATCACCCATCTGGGCGGCCAATCCGTCGGCAGATTTCCCGATCCGGTTCGCGCTCGAAACCTATCGCAGTCGCTATCGCTATTTTTACAAGCATTTCGGCGGACGAGGCGTCGAGCAGATGCGATGGCTCAGCCTGCTCGACCTGTGGGTCCGGCACATCGGCTACAGCGTGCAGCGCCTGTTCAGGCCCAGCGAGGCGCTCGACAATCGCCTGAAGATGTACCGCGTGCTCATCGCCTGGAATTGGCGGCTGGATCCCGTTGCAGTTCATCGGTGCCGGAGCAGAGCCCGATCTCGGCTACGCGCCGCTCGCGCCGGCACCGCGAATGGTCGACTAGCTCGATGTCGACTCGCGACTCTCGGTACTGTAACGCGGTCGCGCTCTGCCCGGCGCGCGCACCGAGCATTGCTCGTCGCTTATCAGGAGAACACAACGACTATGCCTGCATCACTCGTGACCGGCGGCGCCGGCTTCATCGGCTCGCACGTCGCCGAACACCTCGTTCGCAAGGGCCATCGCGTCGTCGTTCTCGACGATCTGAGCGGCGGATTCCGGGAGAACGTGCCGGACGGGTGCCGCTTCGTCCAGGGATCCATCCTCGACCACGCGCCTGGTCGATCGGCTGTTCGATGAGCACCGGTTCGACTACGTCTACCACCTCGCCGCCTATGCGGCCGAGGGCCTGAGCCACTTCATCAAGCGGTTCAACTACAACAACAACGTCATCGGCTCGGTCAACCTGATCAACGCGTCGGTCAACCACGACGTGAAGCGCTTCGTCTTCACGTCGTCGATCGCCGTGTATGGCGCGGGCCAGTCGCCGATGACCGAAGACATGACGCCGAAGCCCGAAGACTCCTACGGCATCGCGAAGTTCGCGGTCGAGCAGGAGCTGCAGGGCGTCGCACGAGATGTTCGGCCTCGACTACACCATCTTCCGGCCGCACAACGTCTACGGCGAGCGCCAGAACGTCGGCGACCGCTATCGCAATGTCGTCGGCATCTTCATGAACCAGCTCCTGCAAGGCGAGCCGATGACGATCTTCGGCGACGGCGAGCAGGAGCGCGCCTTCACCCATATCGACGACGTCGCGCCGGCCATCGCGGACTCGCGTCGACTACGCCGGCGGCGCGGAACGAGGTCTTCAACGTCGGCGCCGACGTGCCGTTCACCGTCAACCATCTCGCCCGCGTCGTTGCCGAGGCGATGGGCCGCGAGTGCAAGATCAAGCACCTCGAGGCGCGCAACGAGGTCAAGGTCGCCTTCTCCGACCACTCGCAAGGCCGATCGCGTGTTCGGCGGACAGCAACAAGACGTCGCTGGAGGACGGCATCCGGGCGATGGCGGCGTGGGTGACCAAGCACGGCGCGCGCAAGAGCGGCGTCTTCGAGGACATCGAGATCGAGAAGAACCTGCCAGCCAGCTGGGCGGCCGCGCGGAAGTGAGTGCTTTCTGCGGCCCGTTGGCGCGTTCGCCGTCGAGGTCGACGTGATACGGACGAGTGATGAACACGTAATGTGCGGGATCTGCGGAAAACTGAACTTCGATCGCGAAGAGCCGGTCGACCCCGATCTCCTGCAGCGGATGACGCAGGTGATCGGCCATCGGGGCCCGGACGGCGACCGGTGAATATCGGAAGGTCCCGTGGCGTTGGGCCATCGGCGACTGAGCATCATCGACCTCAGCACTGGCGATCAGCCGATGTGCGGCGAGGACGGCACGGTTTCAGTCGTCT
>CAWCQS010000020.1:0-81717 GCA_963797715.1 uncultured Acidobacteriota bacterium | reverse complement strand
CGGGGTCGTACATTCTTGCGGACATATATCCCGATTCTCCCAGGTGCCGTACAACTCGTTCTGCCGCGCAAGCATCAGCCGTAATATCGCGCGAATCCGCGTACGTGCGTAACGGATAAGGTTCGCGCGTCGCGCAGCGACAGGGCTGTTCAAAATGGCACACGCTGTTACGCGGCCGCCAAGCGAATCGCGATCGCCGGCGTCTTCGTGTTTGCCTCGTGATTGACGATGAAGACAACCCGCTCGCGCTTGACCTTACCGGGTCACCGACGATGGGTGTCAGAGACGGAGCGGAGCTGCACGGGACGGATCAACCCGGAGGCGGAGGCACGGGGAAGCACGGGGAGAAAGACGCTCCCGGGTGCTCCACGATCTCCGTGAGAGACGAGTCATTCATCGCGTCGGTCGAGCTCATTGACCTGCGCGAACAAAGAGGGCCGATTCATCGATCAGCGCGTAGCGCGAAGGCGGACCCCAATCCCATCCGCCTCCGCTCGCGCTGAATGCACGCGAGCTACGGCGGTGGACGAGGGTGATCTGTACTGGACGATGACTTTATCGTTTTGGCGAGCCACTCCTGTCGGTCAACTCAATGCCGTCGGACGTCGCGACGGATGTGGCGAGCACCGCTGCCCGCACTTCGATCTGCCGAACCAGATCGCGATTGAGCTCGGCCGGCCAGGCAACCTCGGCCGAGACCTGCACGCCGGCGAGCGTCCGTGCTACGCCGATCACATTCACGATCGACGCGACGATTTTGTCGTCGGGCACCCGCAATTTCCCGCTATCGATGAGCACCAGAATTCGATTCCGCGACCCCTTCTCTTCCTCATATCGCGTCGCGGGCTCGATCACGAAGGCATGCGGTTCGAACACTCTCACGACGCGAGCGTTCTGAATCCGCACGTCGAGCCCGGCGATCTCTTCGACGTTGTAAGCGAGCATCGTGGGCCGGAGCGGGACAGGTAGCGGATGGCTGGAGACTGCGGCGATCCCTGGGGACTGTTGAGCTTCGACGACTGGCGTCGGACTCGCAGGGGCCGTTTCGTTCGAGCGAGACGATTGTGATAGCCCGCTGAGCGGTAAGGTGAGCGGCGCAGAGAGGATTAACAGTCCCGCAAACAATCTCCGCACAGGAATGGTTTTCATTTTTCAACTCCGCGGCGCACTCTGCTGCCCGAGCGCCATGATGGTGTGAAAACTGGGTTCCCTATCGTTCCTCCCACAATACTTGAACTCGAATGGCGGCAGCTGTTTTTGTGCTTACTTCTTGTAAACCCGCTTCTGTGTGCCGCGCGCGCTGGTGGTTTCCACCGTCAGCGTGCTGCCCTCGACGGTCCAGACCTGGGTGGACTCCGTCACCTGGCCGTCCATCTCCTGCTTGGTGACGATCGTGAGCTTGGGGCCGTCCAACTTGGCGATCGATAGCGAATCGGCCGGCTGGCCGCCGCGGCCCATCATCATGTTCCTGCTTTCAGTGCCGTCGAGCTTGTAGGTCAGGGTGACCTTGGCGTCGCCCATCGTGCGCTCGATCGTCAGCGCATCGGCCGTCTGCTTGACCGTCGCCGGGCCATTCCCCAGAGCACCGCCTCACCTCCGCCACCGGCAGCCGGCGCGCTGGCTGGATCAAGTGTCCACGTGCCCGAGAAGTCCGGCTTCTGGGCCCACGCCACCGTTGCCACCGCGAGGATCGCCGCGGCGATCACTCCCACCCGTGCGAGCTTCATTGTCTGCTCCTTTGAAAAGACTCTGGAGTGAGCAACGCCGATGCCACGAGGAATCGCCAGCGTTCCGGCGATCCCTGCCGCTGAATCGGGCCCGTACTGTCCGAGTCCGGGACCGGTGTGTCCGCTCGGGCCCAGCCAATCCCAACTGGTATAGCCGTAGATCCGGGTGGTGACGACCTCCGTTCTCGCAGCGTGACGCGTCCGGTCCCGTAGAATACCGTGGTCGATTACGACAACGAGCGACGTTGACCATGGCGGATCCCTACCTTCGTGTCCACGCAGTGAACATCTACGTCAAGGATCAGGCGCGAAGTCTGGACTTCTACCTGAACACGCTCGGATTCCACATCGCCTTCGACGCTCGCGTCGGGTCCGGTGAGCGGTTGTTGGCGGTGGCTCCGCCCGACGGGTCAGCAGTGCTGACGCTGATCGAAGCCAAGCCCGACTCTCCCCAGGCCCGGCTCGTCGGCCGTGCGACACAGGTGGTGTTCGTGACCGAGGATTTGCCCGCCACCTACACCGAGTGGCGGCGGCGGGGCGTTCGCTTCCGAAACGCACCACGCCTCCGACGCGTCGTCTACGATCGGACGGGCGATGCTGCCGATCCATCTTCGGTGCCTTCGACAACCGGGCGGGACCGATCCGCGTGGGGCGGCGCCTTCACGCGCTTCGAGGACGTCGATCGGAACTCGTTCGCCCTGGTGAGCTTCGACGAAGTCAGCCGCGCGGTCGAAGCGCAACGTCGCGCCGCCGCCGAGAAGCAAGAGGCCGAGCAGCGCGCCGCCCACGAGCTCGAGATCGCCATGCAGGTGCAGGCGCGGCTCTTTCCTCAGCGACTTCCGCCGATGCGCACGCTGGAGTACGCAGGCGCATGCGTCCAGACGCGCCGGGTGGGCGGCGATTACTACGATTTCCTCGATCTTGGGCAGGACCGTCTTGGCCTGGTCATCGGCGACATCGCCGGCAAAGGCATGCCTGCCGCGCTGCTGATGGCCAACCTTCAGGCTAATCTGCGCAGTCAATGCGCCACTGCGGTCGAACAGCCCGAGCGCTTTCTGCAGACCGTGAACCGACTCTTTTACGAGAGTACGGCCGACAATGCCTACGCGACCTTTTTCTACTCGGAGTTCGACGACCGAGCGGGACGCCTGCGCTACGCGAACTGCGGACATTTGCCGGCGCTGGTGCTGCGACGCGCCGGCGACGTCGAACGGCTCGAGCCGACGGCAACGGTGCTGGGCCTGTTCTCCACGTGGGAGTGCCGGACGGCGGAGCTCCGGCTCTCCGCTGGAGATCTTCTGGCGATCTACACCGATGGGATCACCGAGGCCTTCGACGCCCAGGACGACGAGTTCGGGGAAGGACGGCTCGTCGAGACGCTGCACGCGCATCGTGACCTGCCGCCACGAGATCTGATCGCCGCCATTTACGACGGCGTCCGCCGCTTCAGTCCGCAGGAACAACGCGACGATATGACCCTGATTGTCGCGAGGTGCCGGAACTGCTGATCCCGCCTCCGCGAGGAGAGGTGTTCGTCGCTGGTCGGTCAGTCGCCGAGCACGATAATCGGCTTGACCTTCCCACGCATCGCCCGATCGAACGTCACGAGGGTCAGCTGCGCCACGCCGGCAAACGCCGCGAGGTACGAGTCGGCCCAGTTTTTCGGGGCGGGATGCCGCAGGCGCGTCATCGATCGGAAGCGGCGCTCGAGGCCAGGCGGCTCGTCGAGGAGTTCCACCCGGTCGTCTTCGAGCCAACGGTCATAGGCGCCCCAGGCGTCCCTCTGGTTCATCACCTCATCGCGCATCACCGCTTCGGCGCTGAGCAGGCGCAGCAGGCCGAGCTGCGTGAACCGGCAGAAGAGCAGGCGGACGTCATCGCCGGCATCGGCCAGCCAATCGTGCGCGACGAGATGGTGAACGTGTCCCTCGTAGGTGAGCGCCACCCACACATTGATGTCAGGGAAAAGAAATGACTTCGTAGATCCTGGCATTGTCGAGCCCCATCGTCCCCGGGCGCCTGGATGGCACGATCGGTCCCGTCACGCGCCGTTGAGACGTCCGCGGCTGCTCCTTGAGCACACGCGCGACCCCTCGCAGGATCAGCGCCTTGGCGGTCGAGCCTTCACGCGCCGCCCGCGCCTTGAGGCGGCGGTAGACCGCGTCCGGGATATCCACGGTCGTTCGCATGGCTCCATTCTGCCATATTTATGGCTGAAGGGCTGCAGAGTGGAGCAGGGCGGGATCGGGACACTGACCCCTCGCGGTTGAAGGCCCCTTGTCGAGTCGCCGTTCGCCAGAGGCCTTTCGTGAAGAGTGTGAGCTCGTGCCGTGGCGAGAGATCGTCGAGCCTCTCGCGCACCGATGAACTCGTCGAACGCGCGCTCGAAGTAGATGTTCATCACGGGAGCGGGAGCGGCAAGTCCACGCGGGCGCTTCGACGGTATGATCGCTGCGCAATCGTGATCGAGCCCGTCTTTCAGCGGGACCATAGGCAGAAAGGCCCAGTCATGCCCGTCTTCCCCGATGACATCTTCACCGAGCCAACGAACGTCGACCCCGACACATTGGCCAATCTGGGTCCACTGCGCCGCCTCGCCGGCGGCTGGGAAGCACGCAAGGGCGTTGACCTCAATCCAAAGGCCGCTGGGCCCGAGCGCCGCGTCTACATAGAACGGATCGACTTCGAGCCGATCGATCCGCAGGCGAACGGCCCCCAGCTGTTCTATGGGTTGCGTTACCACGTCCATATCACCACCGAGCAGGAAGACATCACCTTCCACGATCAGGTCGGCTACTGGCTCTGGGAGCCGGCGACGGGGCTGGTGATGCAGACGGTCGCCATTCCCCGCGGACAGGTCGCGATCGCGTCCGGGACTGCTGCGCCGAATGCCGATCGGCTGGTGCTGACGGCGGAACGCGGCCAGACCGAATATGGCATCTGCTCGACCGCGTTCCTGGAATATGCCTTCCGGACCGACAGCTATCGCATCGAGGTTGTGTTCAACCCTGACGGATCGTGGAGTTATGTGACCGACACCATCCTGACGGTACACGGCAGAACAACGCCGTTCACTCACCGCGATCAGAATACGCTCGTGAAGGTCAACCAAGCACTGCCCAATCCTCTGGCCAGGATAATTGCCGCGAAACGGCCGACGTCGACTCCGTAACGGACAGGCTCGCACCGCAGGCGGTCGCCCCGCAACGTCGCGCGCGCCAGGGTCATGGCAGGAAATGCATATGAAGACTTCCGCCGCACTCACGTTGGGAAGGGCGCTCGCTCTGACGGTTGCGATCTGGAGCGCCGCCGGCGCCAGCGCCGCGGCACAGTCCAACGCCATCCAGGTCGAGAACGCGAAGCCTGGGTCCACCGACTGGCTGCTGACCAGAGTGGCTCGGCACGACGACGAGATCTACGAGCTCGGCTGGCATCGACGACGGGGCATCGAGGCCTACGCGTCGCACACGAGCATCAAGGCCGGCGAAACGCTGAACGTGCACGTCAGCACCTATCCGGTGAACACAGTATTCCGTCAGCATCTACCGGATGGGGTACTACGGCGGCGCCGGCGCGCGGCTGATGCGAACGCTCGGTCCGCTGCAGGGAACCGCCGAACCGACTCCCCAGGACGGCGTCCGCAACCTGATTGAATGCAACTGGAAGGTGGGCTTCAGCCTCGAGATTCCGAAGGACTGGCTGAGCGGCGTCTACCTGGGCAAGCTCTCGACGCTTCCCTCGGCGACGGGTCAGTATCTCGATCTGGAGATGGCGAGCGAGAGCTACGTCATCTTCATCGTCCGCGACGATCGCAAGGCCGACCTCCTGTTCCAGGCCTCAGACATGACCTGGCTGTCCTACAACCGCTGGCCCCAATGGCGGTCGCTGTACGACCTCGGAAACGCGCCATGGGGCTCGTCGAACAGCAAGGTCG
This sequence comes from uncultured Acidobacteriota bacterium, assembly GCA_963797715.1. Taxonomy (GTDB): domain Bacteria; phylum Acidobacteriota; class Vicinamibacteria; order Vicinamibacterales; family 2-12-FULL-66-21; genus DATBJJ01. The sequence goes on along the minus strand of CAWCQS010000020.1, from coordinate 76,056 downwards.
GTTACGACGTCGGGTTCGATCGGCCGTACGCGCTGTACTGGAACGGGTACCCCGCGGGTTTCCATCCGCTGACCAACGGATCCGGCGAGTTCCTGATGACCGAGTTTCCGCTGGCGTTCTGGCTGGAGAAGGAAGGCTACGACGTCACCTACATCTCCAACGTCGACACGCATGCGGACGGTCGCGGGCTGCTTCGCGCGAAGGTGTTCCTCTCGGTCGGCCACGACGAGTACTGGACAGAGCGGATGTTCGAGAACGTGACCGCTGCACGCGACGCCGGCGTCAGCCTGGCCTTCCTGTCGGGCAACTCCATTTCCGGCGTCGTCGAGCTGCTGCCGAGCAGCGACGGCCGGCCGAACCGCGTGATGCGGCGGGCCGGGCGTGGATTCCAGGGCGAGCAGGAGCTGATGGGCGCGACGTCGTACGGCGTCGGCTTCGCGGACTGGACCAGCGACAACCCGGAGCACTGGGCCTTCGACGGCACGGACATGAAGAAGGGCGACCGCGTGGCGCAGCTCGTGGGCTGGGAATACCACGGGCCTCCGCTCGCCAAGCATCCCGACCTCGTGGTGCTGTCGGAAGGGCCGGTCTACGCCGCCAACGGAGAGAAGCAGACGGGCACGTACGCCACGACGCTGTACACGGCGCGCAAAGGCAATCTGGTCTTCAATGCCGGAACGTGCTGGTGGAACGTCGTGCTCTCGTCTCCGCCCGGCTTTCAGAATCCTCCGCGCAAGGACTTCCGCCGCAGCGATGCGCGCATCCAGCGGATTACCCGCAACATCCTCGACCGGATGATCGCGACGAAACTGAGCAACTGAGGGTTTGGCTTCGGCCAAGTCTCTCGCCCCCGGCTGTGACGTTGACGGATATAACGAAATACGTTACAGATCACGTTATGTCACCGTCAACGCCTGACCCTCACGAACTACTGCCGCTGCCGGCAGCCATGTTCCACATCCTCGTCGCCGTCGCGGATCAGGACCGCCACGGCTACGCCATCATGCAGGACGTCGCCGCACGAACGAACGGCGCGCTGAAGCTGAGCCCGGGCACCCTGTACGGGTCTATCAAACGCATGCTCGAAGAGGGGCTCATCGTCGAGCTCAGCGACCGGCAGCGTCCGGACGAGGATGACGAGCGGCGACGGTACTACCGGTTGACCGCATTCGGGCGGTCCGTCGCGCAGGCGGAGGCGACGCGGCTCGCCACGCTCCTGCGCCAGGCGAAAGCCGTAGGACTGGCGCCCGGCCGCGCCTAGTTCCCAGGAATCTGATGGCCAAGAGCACGATCGGCGAGCGGCTGTATCGACTGTTGCTGCGGATGTACCCGCGCGACTTCACGGACGACTATGGCGACGAAATGACGCGTCTCTATCGCGACCGCGTGCGCGGGGAAGGAGCGGCGAGCGTATGGGTGGCGCTCGTTGGGGATCTGATGCGCACGGCTCCCAGGGAACAGGCCGCCACGCTCGTGCAGGACGTGCGACATGCCTGGCGCACATGGGGGCGGACGCCGATCCTGGCGCTGACGGCCATTCTGACCTTGGCGCTCGGCGTCGGTGCCAACACCGCCGTCTTCAGCGTTGTGCACGGCGTGCTCCTGAGGCCGTTGCCGTATCCGGATGCGGAGCGTCTGGTCGAACTCTTCGAGCACGATCGCCGTGCCGACGGGCGGTTCTTCCGCGTGTCGCTGCTCAACTATCTGTCGTGGGTCGAGCGCGCCCGCAGCTTCGACGCGCTGGCGACCTTTAGCGGCCGGGACTTCATCGTCACGGAGCATGGTGATCCGGAGCGCATCGTCGGAAGCGCCGTGACCGCATCCTTGTTCACGGTGCTCGGCGTCGCGCCGATCGTCGGGCGACCACTGAGCGGAGGAGACGAGCAGCCCGGTGCGCCGCCCGTGGCCGTGCTCGCGGAGTCACTATGGATACGCGGTTTTGGTCGAGACCCGGCGGTCGTCGGCCGCTCGATCACCCTGAACGGAACTCGCCACCAGATTATCGGTATCGTGCCGACCACGTTTCGCGAGGTCGGACGCACGCAAATCGGGGCGGCCAGTGCTGCCCAAATCTTCGTCCCGCTGACGATGAATACGGCGCAGAGCCGTAGCAACCACACGCTGCGGGTAGTTGGACGTCTTCGCACACAGGTGTCGTTGGAGCAGGCCAGGGGCGAAATGCAACGCCTCGCCGCCGGCATGGAGGAGGAATTCCCGGCCACGAATCGAAACTGGGGCGTGTGGATCGAGCGCGTGCACGACTCGATGTTCGAGCCTCGCGTCCGCGTATCGCTCCTGGTCCTGCTTGGCGCGGTTGCCGTCGTGCTCCTCATCGCCTGCGCGAACGTCGCCAATCTGCTGCTCGCACGCGCCACGAGCCGCCAGCGCGAATTCGCGTTGCGCACGGCGCTCGGCGCGCGGCCCGGCCGACTGGCGCGACAACTGCTCACCGAGAGCCTCTCGCTGGCGATGGTCAGCGGCGCCTGTGGTGTCACGGTGGCGATCTTGTCGATGCCGGCGTTGCGCACGCTCGTTCCGGCCACGATTCCACGCACCGATGAAATCGGTCTCGACGCGACCATCCTCGGTTTCGGGCTGCTGATCACGATTGCGTGTGGCGTGTTTTTCGGCGTCGTGCCCGCCAGTCGCGCCGCACGGGTCAATCTGTTGCCGGCGCTGGCGCAGAGCGGCAGAGGCATCCTCGGCTCGTCGCGCGAGGCGTGGCGCCATGGCCTCGTCGTTGCGCAAACGGGTTTGGCAACCATGCTGGTCGTCCTGGCGGCGCTGCTGCTGCAAAGCCTGGTGCGGCTGCAGCACGTGCCGCTTGGATTCGAGCCCAGTGGCGTAACGACTGCACGCGTGAGCGCCTCGCGGGCGAAATATCCGGACGCGGCCGCGATGCTCGCGTTTCACCGGACGTTGCTGGGATCGCTTGAAACCCTGCCCTCGGTTCAAGCCGTCGGTCTCATGACCAGTGCTCCATTCGCGCCTGGGGTTCGGCGCGGCGTCGCGCTGCGCGACCGTGCGGCTGTCGCCGCGCCATCTGAGGCATCGACGGGCGCGATTGAACAGGTGGTCAGCGCTGATCTGTTTCGGGCGCTCGGCATGAAGGTGCTGACCGGACGCCCGTTCGGCCCGCAGGATCAACAGGGCTCGCCGCTGGTCGCGATTGTCAGCGACGGGCTCGCGCGACGGCTTTGGGCCAATAGGGATGCGATTGGGCAGGTCCTCGAGTTCGACGGTCGCAGCCATGAAGTAGTCGGCGTTGTCGAGGATATCCGTGGTAGCGACGGGGTCGGCGCACGCGGCGGAGGTCTCGATCGCGATCCGGCCGCAGTGCTCTATCTTTCTTCGGCGCAATTTCCCCAGAACCCCGTTGCGCTCGTGGTTCGCACCGACGCCCAGCTCGAAGCGATCCTGCCGGCGATTCGCGCCGCGGTGCGCGAGATCGATCCCGCGCAGCCGGTCCCCGACCTGCGCCGCCTGGATGCGTGGATCGCCGAAAGCGCGGCGCAGCCGCGCCTGACGACAACTCTCGCGGGAGCGTTTGCCGTGGCGGCGTTGCTGCTCACCGCCGTGGGCATTTACGGCGTCATCTCGTACGGCGTCGGCCAGCGCACGCAGGAAATCGGCGTGCGCATGGCCATGGGCGCCGCCCGAACCTCTGTCGTCGGCCTGGTGTTGCGGGAAGGCATGACGTGGGCAGCGGGCGGCATCGCGGTCGGCTTGTTCGGCGCCTGGGCCGTCAGTCGCACCATCGCCAGCCTGCTGTTCGACATGTCCGCTGCCGACCCGCTCACCTTCGGAGCGACCGCGTTGGCATTGGCGGGAGTGGCCGGTGTGGCGTGTACGGTGCCGGCCATTCGTGCGATACGCATTGACCCGATAGTCGCCTTGCGCGCCGACTGACCCTACATATCCTCGAGCGGCCGCACCTCGCATTCGCCCTCGAACTCGGGCCAGTGCGTAAGGTGAATCTCCATGAACTGGCGCGCGACCTGCCGTGCTTCCTCTTTCGATTTCACTTCGACCAGCGCATAGCCGCCAACGAGTTCTTTCGCCTCCGTGAACGGGCCATCGGTCACGAGCAGCTTGCCGCCGGTCTGGCGAATCCTCAATCCATCGGCGCTGCTCTTGAGCCCGGCGGTGTCCTTGAGCACCCCGCTTTTGAATCCCTCCTCGACGAACTTGCCCATGGCCTCCATCAGCCCAGCGGGGATGGGCTGTGAGCGATGGCTTTCGGAATGTTTGATCAGCATCAGGCACTTCATGATCGGTCTCCTCGTCCATAAGATGTTGGCAGTCGCTATGTTACGGCGACTGGTTGGTTTCGCCGGCGTTCCGATGTTTCCGGCCTTCACTGACACGTCGAACGGCGATGGCCGGAATCGACAGCCGCACGAGCATCGTCCGTCTATTTCTTGACGAGCTCATTCCACACCTTGACATCCTAGGTGACTTCTGCCTAGAGTCCTTCACCTAGGATGACTACCGAAGAGACCGATCGAATCGAGTTGCTCCAGGGAACGCTCGATCTCCTTATCCTGCAGACCCTGCGCCCCGGCCGCGCTCATGGCCACGAGATCATGCAGGCAATCAAGCGGAGCTCGGACGACGTCCTGCTGGTGGAGCAGGGCTCCCTCTACCCGGCGCTGCATCGGCTGATCAAACGCGGGTGGATCGCGTTCGAACACGGCACGTCCGAGAACAATCGGCGGGCGAAGTACTACAGCCTGACGCCGAAGGGACGCAAGCAACTGGCGATCGAGACATCGAAGTGGCAGAAGCTCGCGCGCGCCATCGCACGGGTGCTGAGGCCGGCATGAGGCGTCGCGGGCGGGCGAATCTCGACGATTTAGACGATGAGATCCGCGATCACATCCGCCGCGAAACCGACGAGAACATTGCCCGCGGGATGGCGCCGGACGAGGCTGTACGCGGCAGCCAGGCGGGCATTTGGTAACGCCATGCGGACAAAGGAGGCGGCTCGCGCAATCTGGACCCCGGTGTGGTGGGATCATCTCCTCCAGGACACTCGATACGGCCTCCGACTGTGCGTTCGCGCGCCGGGTTTTACCATCGTCGTCGTGCTGACGCTTGCCCTTGGAATCGGTTTGAACACGGCAGTGTTCAGCGTCGTCAACGCTGTGCTCGTGCGACCGCTGGCCTATCCGAATCCCGAGCGCCTGGTGTGGGTCGCTCCTGTTGACGATCGCGGTCAGGACGACGTCGTCATGTCGCCCGATTTCAACGCGTGGCGCGATCAGGCCACTGTGTTTGACAGCCTGGCTGGATTCCTGACCACCGCCGAGGCCATCGACGTCGGCGACGAGGTGGTGCAGGCGCGCGTCGCCGCGGTCACTGACGGCTTCTGGGATCTCACGGGCGCCAGCTTTGCGCTCGGTGGGCCTCCACCGTTCGGGCCAGGATGGAGTCGTCCTGCCACATGCCTTCTTCGAGCGCTGGTTCCATGCGGATGCGTCGGTTATCGGACGGCCGGTCATGCTCGACGGGCGACAGAATCTGATCACCGGCGTGTTGCCGGCCAGATTTTCATCCTCAGCTCGTTTCGCCGCCGGCGTTTGTCGCGACTGGTTCGGGCGACATCGAGGTCTATCGCGCGAACGTCATCCGCCCATCGGCTGGCCCCGGCATCCAGATCCTCAACGTCATGGGTCGTTTGAAGCCTGGAGTCACGATTGAGCGCGCCCGTGTGGAGCTCGAGAGCATTCGGGAACGACAGCGGTCAACGGGTCAGCGCCCGGGAGGGCCGTCGCAGCTGCGCGTCGTGCCGTACGCCGACAAGCTCGTTGGCGATGCGCGTAAGCCCCTCATCGTCTTGCAAGCGGCCGTTGCCCTGGTCTTGTTAATCGTGTGCGTCAATACCGCGAATCTCCTGCTGGTGCGGGGATGGGCGCGCCAACGCGAGATCGCGATCCGGACGGCGATCGGCGCCGGCCGCGCTCGCGTCCTGCGGCAGTTCTTTGTTGAGAGTCTGCTGCTCGGCGCCGTTGGATGCGCCGCCGGGCTGCTGGTTGCACGGGGTATCGCTGCCATGATGGTTCGGCTACTGCCGCTGGCGGTGCCGCGACTGTCCGAGACGACCATCGATGCGCGGGTACTCCTGTTCGCGCTCGGTGCGTGCGTCGCGATGACGCTCGTCTTCGCGCTCGTGCCGGCCATCGCCGTGTGGAAGACCAATGTTTACGAAACGTTGAAAGACGGCGCGCGGTCTGCATCCTCGAGTGCACGGAGCGTTCACGTGAGGAGTGCGCTCGTCGCGATCCAAGTCGCCCTCACGGTCGTGTTGCTGGTGGCCGCCGGGCTGATGGTGAAGAGCTTCTGGAACATGACGGCGTACCCGCCAGGCTTTGCACCGGATCGCGTGCTGACGATGCAGGTGCAGTTTTCAGGACCGCGTTATCGGGATCCGCAGAACCAGCGTGCGTTCATTGATGAAGTGCTCCGCCGCACCGCCGCCGCACCAGGAGTCGAAGCGGCGGGTGTTGGTTCGAACGGTGGATCGATCATGCTCTTGACGATCGAGGGAGAGCCCGACAGGCCGCCGGAGCAGAAGCCACGCGGCGTTTTGAGCTCGGCGTCGGAAGGCTTTGCCGCCGCCCTGGGGTTGCGCGTTGTGAATGGTCGATGGCTGACGGACCGTGAGCCGAACCCCGTGTTCGTGATCAACGAGACGCTCGCGCGGCAGGCCTTTCCCGGCGCCGATCCGATTGGCAAACGGATCCGGCTGCCCTATATGGACGTGTCTACGAGTTTTGCGCCGGTGGTCGGGGTCGTTGCGGATCTCCGGTTACTCAAAGCTGGGCACGGCGACGGAGCCGGAACTCTTCATTGACTACGGCCACGCAAGAATGACCCGGACGACGGTGACGATTCGTGCCCGCACCGACCCGATGTCGATCGCGCCGTCGCTCCGGACCATGCTCTCAACGGTCGACCGCACGCAGCCCTTGTTCGACGTGAAACCCCTCGACGAGGCGCTGGCCGATTCGATCGCACCGCGCCGATTGACCCTGCTGTTGCTTGGTACATTCGCTCTGTCGGCGCTGCTGCTCGTCATCGTCGGCATCTACGGCGTCGTCGCGTATGCAGTGGCGCAGCGGACACAGGAGATCGGCGTCCGAATCGCGCTCGGCGCTACGCGACGTCAAGTTGTGACGATGGTGGTGGGGCAGGGGATTGCCCTCACGCTCGGGGGCATCGCGCTTGGGCTCGCCGCGGCGATGGCATCCACGCAGCTGATGACCGGGCTGCTGTACGAGGTGACGCCAAACGACCTGGCGACATTCGCGGTCGCCGTCGCGACCGTCGTCGGCACGGCGCTCGCTGCCTGCTGCGGGCCGGCAGTCAAGGCATCCCTCATCGATCCGCTCGTCGCCCTTCGGTGCGAGTGATTGCCGGTTGTGTGACGTCGCTGTCACGCGCTCAGAATCGCGCCAATCCGACGAGTTCGCCGCCGCAACGGGACGGACGGGACTGCGGCCTGCTGATCGTCTCCTGCCGTCGGTAACCTCTCGGATTAAGAATCGGATTACGAAAACGGTAGGCCCTGACCGCTCGCAATCATCGAAATTCATAAAAACCGGAACAAACCGTCATATGACGCCGAGTTGGCTGAGATAGTATTCCGCGCCGAGAACCACGAAGGTTCTCGCGATGGAGGTGGATATGGTATCGGGATGTCGGCAGTCGCTCGTTCTCGCCCTCGTCGGAGTCATTTCCCTGGTCGTTCCGTCGATCGCCAAAGCGGACGTGGTATTGGACTGGAACAAGATTGCCGTCGAAACGGCGATCGCGAACGCCGCCAACCCATTTCAGCAGGCGCGCTTTGCGGCGATAGTGCAGCTTGCGGTCTTCGAAGCGGTCAACGCGATCACTGGTGACTATGAGCCGTACCTTGGAACGATCGGGGCGGAAGATGGGGCGTCTGCAGAGGCTGCAGCGATTGCCGCGGCCCACAGGGTGCTCAGCACGTACTTTTCGGCGAACCCCATGACCGCCGCTGCGCTCGATGCTGCCCGGACGACCTCGCTCGCAGCCATACCTGACGGGCCGGCAAAAACCAATGGCATTGCCACGGGCGAAGCGGCGGCTGCCGCGATGATCGCGCTGCGCGCCAACGACGGTTCGTCACCGCTGACGTTCTATGTGCCAGGGCCAGCGGAGCCCGGCGTATGGCAGATGACGCCGTCATGCACTCAATCCCGCGACCGGATTGGCTCTCGGAGGAGTTCTTTACAACTGGCAGAATGTCACGCCATTTGGAATCCCGAATGCGGCCGACTTCATGCCTGGTCCGCCGCCGTCCCTCACGAGCAACCTCACCTTGAAGGATTACAACGAAGTCCTGGATGTCGGCGCGGCTACGAGCGCCACGCGTCCAGCGGATCGCACGGATGTCGCGAGGTTCTACGCGGCCACCTCTCCCGCCTATTTGTTGAACCTGGCGGCCAGACAGGTCGCGAGTGCGCGGGGGGATACGCTTTCGGAGAATGCGCGAGCCCTTGCGTTAATCAATATGGCGTCGAGCGACGCACTGGTCACGTCGTTCACGACGAAGTACCACTATCTGCTCTGGCGGCCGGAAACGTCGATTCGGGCCGGTGGCGCAAACGACAAAGCGGTGGCCGATCCCTCGTTCGCACCGTTCATTATGACGCCCTGCTTTCCGAGTTACCCGTCCAACCATGCGAGTGGAACGAGCAGTGGTGCCGAAGTCCTGAGGCGCCTCTACGGCGAAGGGGGCCACAACATCGAGATGACTAATCCGCTGGTTCCCTCGATTGCCGGTATCACGCTCCGGTACGGGACGTTTCACGCAGATCGCCAATGATGTGGACGACGCGCGCGTGTACGGGGGAATTCACTATCGGTTCGACCAGGTGGCCGGTAATGATATTGGACGGAGCGTGGCCACGCACGTCTACAAGAACAATCTTCGCAAGACAAACTAACCTGCCGTGATGAATTGAGAGGGCGCGCCGTCGTCGTCGAACCACTGGGCATCGAGTTCGATGACGCGGCGCGTGCCTTCCAGCGCCAGCTCTCACCGCTCTAGTCCCAAACTGAAAGCCCGCCTGTTTGGGTAGTAAGCTGCCGCCGTAGCGCTACGGCGACGTCTCATCCAGTTCCACGATCTGCCGCCGGCCGGCGACCCGCAGCTCATCCCGACGATCGTCAAGAACCTGCAGACACTTGGCATCGCGAGTGCGAGATCATGTCCGGCCACATCGAGCCGTTTGCGAGCGTGATGACGGCAAGCGCCACCTGGCGCCGAGCGTCCTAATTGAGCAGCTTCATGAACGCCACGATGTCCCTCTTGTCCTGCTCGTTCAGGACGACCAGGGTTCTGCCGGTCCAGGGGCCATCCACGTCGGTGACGATGAGGAAGAACTTCCGGTAGTGCTCCGCCACGTCCTCGAGCGTCCTGCGGAGTTGTCGTGGAAGTACGGCGCCGTGTGCCGGATGCCTCGGAGTGGCGAGATCTTGAACGCGTTCAGCTGATCGAAGGATCCGATGTCGTCCGCGCGGCCGGTGATGAGCGCCCGGCCCGGATCCGGGCTCGTGACCTTGATGATGCCGTCGAGCGTGCCATCCTGGTTGGTCGCGGGATCCTTGTCGCGTTCCTGATTGCTGAACACGAAGTTCATCACCGGGTTGCCGGCAGTGTTGAACTCTGACACCAGGACGGTCTGGAAACGACTGCCAGGCAGAACCGCAACCGGCAGGAACTGATTGGTCTGATTCAACAGGGGCCCGCTGTGACACGCGGCGCAGATACCTGGCTTGAAGTTCGGCGGGTTGACGCTGAAATCAGGCGGCACATCCTCGAAGAACATCCGTCCGCGCTTTTCGGACGCGGTGCGGCCCTCGGGCAACCCCGGCGAGTGCTGGCCAGTGAGCGCAAACAGCAGCAGCTCGAACGAGCTGAAGAACCGTGGCGTCTTCTGGAAACTGGCGATCAGGTCCAGTTCTCGCGGCGTCGGGATACGTGTCGCCTGCGCGTGATCGTTGATGGCCCCCAGCGCCTGGTCCTGCAGCGTCGGCTGACGTCCGTCGAGCATCAGCACCGGATCGAGGGCCGGTGTATTCAGCGTCGTCGGGATGCCGCGCGGGACGGTAATCTCTCGGATTTCCGGATGTCCCTCCAACTCCACGTTGGCGTGGAGCGGAATGCGCATGAGGATCGTGGCGTCTTTCAGCATCCGCGTCACGTGGATGCCGTCGCCAAACCCATCCTCGTCGTCATCATCGCTGCCGTCGTGCACGAACAGCGGATCGTGCGGATCCTTGCGGAAGCGGAGCTGCGCGTCTCTTGGCGAGACGGTGCCGGTTTCGCGGCTGTGACAGGTCAGGCACGTCCGGCCGTTGCCGCCGAATGTTTCGCGGTCGAAGAGGCGCTGCCCTTCGAGGAAGTCGCGCACGGGCTGACTGGAAAGCTGACCGGGCTGGCCGCGGGTGATGGCGGCTGTTTGTTCGATCTGGGACCGACGGATGACGTCGGACTTGCGGCCGATCTGCCACCAGCCTCGCGGCTGCGGCGCTTTCGAGCTGCTATGTGCCGTGAGCGTCACCAGGGCCAGCGAGCCGATCCATACGCACGCAAGGCCCGTCATCATCCGTCGGTGCACCATGATCTTCCTCCGGTCGGTCGCCGCGAGCTGCGGCAGCGTGCCGATTATTCACGGGCCGCTTGCCGGATGTAACTACTCTGGGAGGTAGGGTGGAGTGGGATGAACGGCGGGTTCGTGGTCACACAAGGCGTTCGCGTAATGCCTTGGCGACGGCCTCTGTCTTCGAGTGAACTTGAAGCTTCTCGTAAATGTGCTTCAAGTGAAAGGATACCGTGTTGATGCTGATGCCCATGACGTGCGCCGCCGTCTTCTTGTGATGGCCGTCGGCGAGCAGCTTCAGGAGCTCGGTCTCCTGGCGAGTGAGGTGGTAGTCGGCGCCGGCCGCCGGCCTGAACTCACGGAACAGGCGCACGACCCGGCGCGCGATCTCGGGCGACATCGGGGCGCCGCCGGCCGCAACCTCCTGCAGTGATTCGAGCAGCCGCGACGGAGGTGTGTTCTTCAACACATAGCCCGATGCACCGGCGCACAGCGCATTGAGCACTTTGTCATCGGTGTCGAATACGGTGAGCGCCAGTACCGGGACGTGCGGGTGCGTCTTTCGTGCGGCGGCGATGCCATCGATGCCTGACATGCCGGGCAGGGCCAGATCCGTCAGCAGCACGTCAGGACGATCGACGTCGAGGCGTGCCAGCGCCTGCTCCATCGTTCGATAACAAGAGACACAGCGGAACCCGGGTGCGCCGTCTATGAGGATGGCGAGGCCTTCACGAACGTCACGCTCGTCTTCGACGATGACGACCGTGATCCGGTCTGGGTTCGTCACGTCGCCGTCTGGGGTCGGTGCGACCATCGAACGCAGTTCCAATCGGACAAGGCTAGGTCCAGCGCCGGCGGATGTCACCCTACCCAAACAGGCGGGTGCGCCACCCGAGTGGAATCTCCAGCTTGATCGTCGTGCCCCGGCCTGGATTCGAGCCGAGCTCAAAGCGGCCGCCGAGGAGTGTCAGGCGTCGGCACATGTTGGACAGCCCGTTACCGTCGGCAGTTGCCGGGTCGAATCCGCGGCCGTTGTCGGCAATTGTCATCGTCAGCGCTCGCCGCGTCCGGCATATCTCAACGCTGAACCGGGTGCACCCCGAGTGCCGCGCCGCATTGTTGGCCGCCTCTTTGAAGACCAGATAGAGGTCCCGACGGACGTCTGTTCCCAGGCGCACAAACTTCAGTGTGTCCGGTACGGCGAACGTCAACTCGACGTCGTCGGACGCAAATACTTCTTCGGCGTACTCGCGCATCCGCTGCGTGAGATTCTCGACCCTCTCCCGATCTGGATTGACGGCCCAGACGATTTCACTCATTGACGTCATCGATTGTCGGGCAACATTAGCGATCGAACTGAGCGGCGCGTCAGCCGCAGGCGTCACCGACACCTGGCGCCTCGCGACTTCCGCGAGCACGGCGATGCGAGTCAAGTTGGCGCCGATGTCATCGTGGAGATCGCGCGCGATGCGAGCGCGCATGTCCGCCACGCGCAGGATCCGCGCGATCCGATGCCGATAGAACGCGTAGCTGGCCGCCGCGCACACGGCAAATGCGGTCGAGACGAACCACCATCGTTTCCACACCGGCGTCAACACGCGGAACTCGAAGCCGGCGACATTGCTGCTCACCACACCTTCGCCGGTTACGGCCCGAACGGCGAAGCGGTAGTCGCCCGGTCCGATGTTCGCGTAATTGACGGTTCGCTGATCCGACGGCGGACTCCAGTCCTGGTCAATGCCTTCGAGCTTGATCTGGTAGCGCACGCCGTCCATCGATGCAAAACCCGGCGCAAGATAGCTGATCTGCAGTGCAGTCCGGCCCGGCGCGAGTTCAAGATGGCCGAGGTCGGCCTGTCCGAGGGCGGAGACGGTCCGTTGCTGGTTGTCGACCGACAGGGCGTCGATCAAGACGAGCGGTATAGGGCGCTGTCGCTCCTCGCCTGGGGTGAACCGTATCATGCCGCCATTGAAGCCAAACCACAGATCGCCGTGTCGGTCTCTGATCGCCGCAAACACTTCGCCGACTGGAATGCCGTCCGCCGCCCCATAGCGGAATACTCGTTTCTCGACGGGATCGACTTTGTCGATGCCGCGAGCGGTACCGGCATAGATTCGACCCGAGGCGTCGTCGACGATGGCGCCGACTTCATTGCTCGACAGGCCTTCCGCCATCGTCAGCCGCGAGAGAATTGGACGATCCGCCGAGGGATTGGCCACGCGAAGGAGGCCACCGCGCGTCGTCGCGCCCCATAGCGTCCCATCCGCGCCGACGAGAAGGTTGCGCACTGTACCGACCTGGGCGATGTCGTCACCGCTGAAGCGGTCGATCGTGCCGCCACGAATGCGCGACAGCCCGCCATTGCTGTTGAACGCTACCCAGAGGGCACCCGAACGGTCTTCGGCGAACGCAGTGACGAAATGGCGGTGGAGATCGGGGAGGCCTTCGTTCGTTCGATAGTGATGCAGCGTGTCGCTCGACCGTTCCCAGCGTGACAAGCCATTGAGCTTTCCCTCGCCGACGGTGCCAATCCACACGTCGCCGCGCGAGTCCTGGAACAGTCGAAAGACGACGCTCGCCGCCAGGCCATCAGCAGTGGAGAACAGGCGACGTTCGCGCGCGAGGTGCAGTTGCCCCATGTCGGCTACGCCGCGAAGACGAAGCGCGCCTGCGCGAGTCCCGATCCACCACTCGCCTTGCCGGCCGGAGAGCCAGACCTGGTTCCACCCCCAGCTCGTGTCGGTCAGCCTGATGGGCAGACGAATCGGTACGAACCGTTGACCGTCGAAGCGTGCGGCGCCATCCTGAGTGCCTCCAGCCGTCATCGTGAGCACGACACCCTCCGGCGTTTCGATAAGCGACGATGCGGCGGGTATCCCCTCGTTGGTGGAGAAGAGAGCAAAGCCCACTGTCAGAAGATGTCCCGCGCCGGTCATGGTGCCAACCCAGAGGTTGCGCCGACCGTCCTCGGCGATGGATATCCCTTGAGAGCTCAGCCCGGCGGTGATGACGTCGGCACACCGCCGCTGTCGGCACGTCGTCGGATCTTGACGCATGCGACTCACGCCACCTTCGGTCGCGATCCAGATGACGCCATCCGTCGTCTGCGCTATCGCGTTCACCCACGAGCTGGCGAGTCCGTCGGCGTCGGTGAAGGTTCGCAGCACGTCGAGCTTTCCGGGCCGGCCGCTCGGCGCGATCACGGCGACGCCGCCCCTGTGCGTGCCTACCCACAGTCGCCCTTTGTCGTCGTTCAGCAGCGAGGTCACGAACATTCCCGGCAGTCCTTCACGCGTCGTGTAGTGTTCGATGCGCCCGTCACCGTGAAGAAGGAACAGACCGCCGCTCGTGCCAACCCACAATCCGCCTCCAGCCTTGGACGCCAGGCTCAATACCTCGGAGGGTTCCATGTCGACACGGACGATCGATGGATCAGTCGGTCCAGCCCGCAGTCGATACAGTCCGTCGAGCGTGCCGACCCAGACCTGGCCGGCGGGATCCTCGAAGAGCACCCTGACGGCCAACGTCCGCGCGTCCGCTGATTGAACAGTCGAGAACATCGGCCGGTGCCCACCTGCGCGCTCCGGGCCACCGTGGGCGTCGCGTCGAACGCCCATGGGGTCGAACCGCACCAGACCACGACCGGTCGCCATCCAGTAGATGCCGTCGCGCGTCTCGAGTATGTCGTTCACCTCACCGCTTGGTAACCCGTCCTGCGTGCCGTAGCTCACGAAGCGACTGCCGTCGAACAGCGAGAGCCCCTCGCGCGTGCAGAACCACTGGTACCCGCGCGAGTCGAGGACGATGCGAGTGACGACGTTGTTGGCGAGGCCGTCCGCAGTGGTGAACACGCGGCTCGGCAACCGCTCGGCGCGCGTGGTCACCGGGAGCAGGACGAGCAGTACAAGGGCGACGAGTGCGCGAGCGGGGGTCGATCGTTTCTTGAAACGGAAGTACCAACAAACCGTTATCCCCAGCACGATCAGCAGGCTGGAGCAGGTAGGGACCGGGACACTAGTGCTCACCTGATGGCCTCAATCCACGACTGGGCGCGTACGGTGCTACTCCGGCTTCGGCAGAAACGGAAACAGCTGGCGCAGCAAGGCCTCATCCGGTCGCGTGCCGTACTCGCAGATCTCGAACGCTTCGGCGTGCCGGATCTCCTTGCCCTTCGCCGCGCCGTACCATTTGACCAACGCCGCCCTGACTGCTGGCGTCGGCTGGCCGGCACGCTGACGCAGCCACTGCTTCCGTTCCGCGGCGCCCTTGGGGACCGTGTCCAGATTGCCGGCGACCCACGGCAGCCACTCGTAGAACTGCGAGACGTGGGCGTCCAACATGTCCAGTTTCTTCTCGATCACATCGTCAATCGAGATCGCCACGTCCGGAGTGAATGGATTCGGACGCTGGAAGCGGTCCTGGAAATACATGAACACCGGATTCTTGCGCAGTGCCGGCGTATCCGATGCGATGTTCGGAACGACGACCATGTAGGCCGCATCCTGCACGAGGACGCCCGTGTAGCGATGGTCGGGGTGATAGTCGTTCGGCCGCGGCGCGAGCACGAGGTCGGCGTTCCACTGGCGGATTTGCCGGATGATCTGATTGCGGACGTCGACCGACGGCACCAGTTCGCCGTCATGATTGTCCAGCACGACGTACTCGATGCCGATGCGACGCCCGGCCTCTTGCGCCTCGGCGCGGCGTCGGGCGGCGAGCGCTCCGCCGCCTTCGGTTTGATGTCCCGCATCTCCGTTGGTCACCGCGACGAACCGCACGCGATGGCCGAGCGCCGCGTACTTCGCGGCGATGCCGCCAGCGCCCTGATCGCAGTCGTCGGGATGTGCGCCGAACGCGATGATATTGAGCTTGCCGTCCGTCGATGGCGCCTGCGTTCGCTGAGACGCCGGTTGCGCCAGCGGCGCAGCGGCGGCGAGCAAGCACGCCCCCCACAACGATGGCGTGCATAGCGAGTCTCTTCATGACATCTCCATCGGCGCTGGATCCTGCGCCGGAAACGGCCAGCGGCGCGCGCGCCACGACCAGATGAGGAAACAGACGATACCGAGGACGAGCGTACCGAGGCCGAACGCGACGACGAGCCAGCCCGACGTGAGAAGAAGAAAGATCCATCCGGCGAGCGCGACGAGTGCTGGAAGGGGATAGAGCCACATGCGAAACGGCCTGGGCACGTCGGGCCGCTTCGCCCGCAGCAGCATCACCGCGAATACTTGCCCGATGAACTGTACGAGAATCCTGGTCGTGATGAGTGCATCGATCACGAGGCCGAGCGGCAGGAGACTGCACACGATCGAGATGACGCCCAGTACGACCAGGGACACGTGCGGAAATCGCGCCGTCGGGTGCAGCCGGCCGAACATGCTGAAGAAATATCCGTCGCGTGCGGCCGCATACGGGATGCGCGAGTAGCCGAGGAGCAACGCGAACACCGAGCCAAACGCGGTCCACAGGATGAGGAAGGTGAACACCGTCGCGACGCGTGTGCCGTACAACCGCTCCATGAACGTCGAGACGATGAACTCGGATTCAGGATGCGCGTCGGCGGGAACGAATTCGCGCCAGGGAACGACGCCGATGATCGAAAGGTTGATCGCGAGGTAGAGCACCGCCACGGCGGCAATGCTGATCATGATCGACCGCGGAATGACACGTCCGGGATCCTTGACTTCGTCGCCGATGTAGCACACATCGTAGTAGCCCAGGTAGTCATAGATCCCGACCCGCGACGCCGCTCCAAGGCCGAGGAGAAAACCGATCGAGAAGTCGAACGCGCCTGGTGGAAAGTCGAACGCGCGCGCAGCGTCGAAGTTGAGCGCACCGCTGACGATGACTGCGCCGGTCGTCAGGAGCGTCCCGATCCAGAGGCTGACGGTGAGTGTGCCGATCGCCTCGATCCGGCGATACAGAAGAATGACGTTGAGCAGCCCGACGCCGGCCGCGACGGCAAAAACGGCGCCTGACGTGAGATTCGGCCAGATGTAACGCGCATATCGCGAAAACCCGATGTAGCCGGAGGCAATCTCGAGCGGGCCGCTGAGGATGAACGACCATATGAAGAGGAACGCGACGAGCCGCCCGTAGCGCTCCCGGCCGTACGCCTCTCGCAGATACACGTAGCTGCCGCCGGAGCCCGGCATCGCCGCGCCGAGCTCGCTCCACACCAGGCCGTCGGGAATGATGACGAGGACCGCCACGAGCCACCCGAGCATGGCCTGCGGACCTCCCAACGCGGACATCAGGATCGGGATCGTGATGAAGGGACCGATCCCGATCATGTTCGACATGTTGAGGGCGGTGGCCTGCAACAGGCCGAAGCGGCGAGAGAGGGAGACGCTCATCGAATGTCTGATCCCGGGGCGCGAGTGTATCGCCCGGGGCCTTGACGGGCAAGCGCTTGGCTCAGCGGCGCGCTCGTCTCTAAGGTTGGCGAGTCGAGGGATGCGTCAGCTGCGTCTGCCAGTTCAGCACGACCGTGATCGGTGCAGAGTTCGCATCCTCGATGCTGACGTTCACGAGAAAGCGTTGACCATCCCGCGAGACCACATATTGGTTGCGGCGATCCACGAAGGAGGCTCTGATGCCTGTATCGAAAAGGGCGTGCGGGGGCTTGGTCTCGAATCCGATGTCTGCGCGCGTGATGGTGGCCGCAACCAGGTTGCCGTCGGGTGCCAGATAGAACAATTCGCGGCCGTCGCGCCGCCACTCCGGTTGGACGCCGCCCTGCGTCGACACTTGCCACTTGCCTTCGCCACTCGGAAATCGCCGCACGTAGACCTGGTACTGGCCGGATTCGTTCGAGGCGTAGGCCAACCACCGCATGTCGGGAGAGAACCGGCCGTGCCTGTCGTCGGCGGGGGTCGCGACGAGTGGGGTGCCCTGGCCGGGAACATCGAGCGGTAGTGTCCACAGATCTGACCGACCCCCGACGTGCCGTTCGGACAAGACGAGTCGACCGTCCGACGACCAGTCGGTCACGACGACGGCTGCCGTGCCTTTTACGTCTAGGAGCAGCGAATCTTCGCCGGTGCCGCCCGCCGGAACTCGGAACACATCCAGCGCTCCGAGACGGTTCGACGAGAACGCGATGTGCCGTCCATCAGGCGACCACTGCGGATTGTGGGCACCGCGGGGATCTGCGACGAGCCGCGATGTGAGACCGCGACGAACATCCAGCAGCCAGATCGTGTGACGCCGCGTCGTTGGGTCGGTCTTTTCGACTGCCAGGGTCTTATCGTCCGGCGAAAGGGAAGGATGCTGGTAGTCGGCGACCGTGGGAAACGCCGCCATCTGCGTGCCGGCACGATCGAACCAGATCAGGCGGCTGTCGGGGCTTGCGCTCCGATAGGCGAGCATCGAATCGGAGACACCGAACCGTCCGCCCCACCGCAACGGACTATCGGAATCGATCCCGTCGGCAATCGCGATGGCCTCGGCCGCCGCGTTCCCGCGATCGGCGTCGTACCGCTGCGCGACAAGCGAATGGTCGCTGAAATGCAGGACGTAGGGGCCGCCGACAGCCGCCGGCGACTCGGCCGGCAGGACGCGACGCACCTGCGGCGAGTCGAGCGTTCCCTGGTAAATGGCTGATTGATCGCGGTTCTCGCTGACGGCCACATAGAGAAAACGGCGGCCGTCGGGCAGGAACACGGGCGCTATATGCGCGAGTTCCCGCCGCGACACGTCGAGCGTGGTCACTGGCACCGGGTCACCGCCCGTCGCCGGCACACGGCGGATGGACGAACCGAATCCACTGAACAGGATCACACCATCCCGATTCCACGTTCCGCCAGTTCCTCCTTCGAACACTGAGCTCGGACACAGCACGTGAGCGGCGCCGCCCATCGCATCGATGCGCTTCAGTTTGCCATCAGCAAAGAATCCGATAAAGCGGCCGTCGGGCGACCAGAACGGCAGTTGCGCACCCTCCGTACCTGGGAGCAGGCGCGGCGTCAGGATGTTGAAATCGCGCACCCATAATCGACTCGCGCCATCGCTCCCGACGGCGACAAAGCCGAGACGTCCGCCATCGGGCGAGATGGCCAGGTCTGCGGCACCACGCGGAAACCGGGTGCCGTCGGGCGGGTAGATCGAGAAGCTGACCCTGGCGCCCGGCGTTTCACCACCCTGCAGCGACTCGTACAGCATCACTGCGCCGAACAGCACCGTGGCGACGGCGGCCCCCGCGAGCACGCCCGTGCGAAGACCGTTGCGCCGCGCGGTCGTCGCCGGCGCTCCGCGCGCAGCGATCGCACCGTCGCGGAGCCATGTCAACGGCCGAATCAGGTCGCGCACGCTCTGCCAGCGCTCGCCCGGATCTCTCGCCAGGCAGGTCTGGACGACCTGTTCGAGCAGCGGCGGCTCGAGCGGCTGGACACCGTCGAACGCCCGGTGCCCCGTGATCATTTCGTAGAGAACGGCTCCGAGCCCGTAGATGTCGGAGCGCGCGTCAGCCGGCTTGCCCTCCAGTTGCTCCGGCGCCATGTACTGCACCGTCCCGAGAATGGCACCGTCCAGCGTCAGCGAAGCGTGCGCCCCGGCCACCGGCTCATAAGTCTTGGCCAGGCCGAAGTCGAGCAGCTTTGCGCTGACCGTCGCAGAGTCCGTGAGGAATACGTTTGCCGGTTTCAGGTCACGGTGCACGATACCGGCGCGATGCGCGCTATCGAGTGCGGACGCAATCTGAACGGCGACACCGAGTGCCTGCTCCAAGGGCATCGACCCGCGCGCGAGGCGCGAGGCGAGCGTCTCGCCGCGCAGGCTTTCCATGACCAGAAAGTCGAGGCCGTTCTCGTGCCCGACGTCGTGCAACGTGCAGATGTGCGGATGGCTCAGAGACGCGATCGCGCGAGCCTCGCGTTCGAAGCGCTCGTGCGCCGTGCGCTCGGCTTCGCCCGCCGACCGAAGAACTTTGATGGCCACAGGGCGATCGAGCCGCGTGTCACGACCCGCGTACACGTTGCCCATGCCGCCGGCGCCGAGGAGCGACTGTACTTCGTAGACGCCCAGACGCGTACCCGGAGGCAGCGTTGGCTCGCGTGGGGTGTCGGCGATCGAATCGACCGACAGCGCGTGGAGTAACTCTTCCGCCGGACGTTCGCCGAAACTTCCGGCGCGCTGGTGGGCATCGAGGAGCGAAACGACAGCGGCCAGCAGGACCCCATCGTCTCCGCACAACGCGCGCGCCCGCGCGAGCCGCTCTGCCGCAGGACGCTCGAGCGCCTCCTGGAATACGCGCTTGACGCGTTCCCACGGCGGCGCGATCGTCATGGCGTTCTCGCCTCGCGCCCGGTGGTCATGCGCCGATAGAGCCACGCACGCGCTGTCTGCCATTCGCGTGTGACGGTCGCCCGCGAGATCGACAGCACCTCCGCTGCTTCCTGTTCGGACAAGCCGGCGAAGTACCGCAGCTCGATGATCCTGGCCATGCGCTCGTCGAACGCCGTCAGCTCATCGAGCGCCTGGTCGAGTACCGAGCAGGTCGCAGCTGCGCGGTTGCGCCCTGGCGATGCCCTCGTCGAGTGCAACCTGGAGCTCCCGGCGCGGGCGCTTTGCGGCGCGGTGCGCGCGCGCGTGATCGACGAGCACGCGCCGCATCATCTGGGCGGCGATGCCCAAAAAGTGGGCGCGGTTCTGCCAGGTGACGCGCTGCTGTCCGACGAGCTTGAGGTAGACCTCGTTGACCAGCGCCGTAGGCTGGAGGGTGTGCCCGGGAGATTCGCGACGCAGGAAGCCGGCGGCACGCTGCCTCAGTTCGCGGTAGACGAGCGGCAGGAGATCGTCGCGCGCCTGCAAGTCTCCCTTGCCCCATGCGCGCAGCAGCCCGGTCACGACGCTGGATGGCACAGACACGGTCGGATGAGGCATTTTGGCACAACTTTACGCGTTAGGAAGCAGTCGCGCTTTTGCCTTGCGGCGAGGAGGAGTCATGCGCCACCGAGCACCATGGGCCGGAGCCCTGTTGACCGCAGTTCTCGCGTTTGTCGTGATGGGCGCGCCCACCGCGAACGTGAGCGGCGAGGGCCAGGCCGAGAACGGCACGATTTGGGTCGCGAACAGGAGCGCCACCACTAACGCCGATACGGTACGGGCGTTCGACGTTGCCACCGGGGAGGTCACGCACCAGATCGCGATGGCGACGGGCTCACAGCCGGGCGACCTGGCTGTGGCCAAGGGCAGGGTCTATGTCGCCGAGGAGCGTGGTGGATCACCCGCCATTGCCGTCGTTGATGCCGCCACCGGCGACGTCGTCAGCCGCATCTACACCGGTCTGGGTTCACGTCCGCACCACGTCCACGCAAGCGCAGGCGGCAATCTCGTCGCCGTTGGCCTGTACGGAACCGACGACGTAGCTGTGATCGACACACACAGCGACACGCTGATCGGCCAGTGGGACACCAACACGGCCAATGAAGCCGGCCGCATCCACGCGGCGGTGTTCTCCAACGACGAGAGCACGATGTACCTCGCCAACGAAGCACAAGGCGAGGTCCTCGCGATGGATCCGCGCACGGGCGCCCTGTTCTGGCGTCTGGCAGTTCCCGCAGTCCATGAACTGGCAGTGGCGCACAACCAAAGGCTGCTGTACGTCAGCCGTCGTGGCGCGAATCAGCTCGCGGTGGTTCGCCTTGATCCAGATGCGTGGGTCCAGCCGGAGGAATACACGGATGTCCTACAAATTGGTTTGCCGGATACGCTGCAACTCTCGGCGAACGAGCGACTGCTGACGGTGGGACTGCGCACGACGCCTGCGCGACTGGCGGTCGTGGATACACGGCTGCTCGAGTTGTGCGCGGCGGGGGGATGCGATCCCGCGACCGCGGTCGCATACGTCAACCTCGACGCGACAGCAACCGCGGGCACGATCGGGGGCCATCAATGGACGGCTCCGAGCGGGCGGCACACGTGGGCCTCGTTCGAAGGTGCGGTTGCCGGCGTCGTGATGATCGATCACGCAGACGGCAACCGGGTCGTGAAGACCCTGAGCTATCCGGGGCAGCCGCACGGGGTCGACCATAGTCACCCCTGAGGGGAATGATGACGAGGACCGCCCCAGGTCTAACCAGTTGCGGAAATCGTCCCAGACAGGCTGCCAGCGCATTCACAGCAGTCTTGTCAGAATGATGACCCCTGGAATCTGCATCACCAGGGGATCGTGACGGCAAGCAGAATGCCATTCTGGAGAAGCGCCAGTGTGAAGACCAGCGGCATCGGGATGCCAGGCGCAGGC
The DNA here is from genome assembly GCA_963797715.1 of uncultured Acidobacteriota bacterium. Classification (GTDB taxonomy): domain Bacteria; phylum Acidobacteriota; class Vicinamibacteria; order Vicinamibacterales; family 2-12-FULL-66-21; genus DATBJJ01. The sequence goes on along the minus strand of CAWCQS010000020.1, from coordinate 54,174 downwards.
GCCTGACCGAAGATACCGCTGCCAACGAGTTCCATCATGTAGGGAAGGACCGCGACGACGCCAAGCAGTCCCGCCACCAGCAACACGGCGAAGGCTTTCCAGTTGACGCCCGCCAGCAGGCGTCTCACTTGGCCGCACCGAGTCGCGCCAGCGCTTCGACCAGTTGCCGCAGCCCGTCGATGCCGATGACGAAGTACATCAACGCCGGCACCAGGACGAGCAGGCCCGCACCCAGCGCGACACCGGCCTTGGCCCATGCCCGACGCTGCGCGAGCGCGGGCACCGGCTGGCTTCGGAGCGCCAGCACGCCGAACACGATCGCCACCACGGCCTTCTCCAACCCGGCGAGATTGACGAAGCACAGGAGCCCCAGGATCAGCGATGCGGTGGCGTACGCGTACTTCTGACCCAGAACGGCGGCTTCCCGGGGGGGATAGTCAGGATTCTGCATGCGATGTCCTTACACGAGTCGTGGTTCGACTCGGAATGGGTTGACCCTGAGGCAGAGAAACAACAGGGCTGCGACCCCGACGGTCACCGGTCGCGTCCACCACGTCAGCGGGTCCATCGTCGCTGCCTCGAGCGCCCGCCAGGCGAGGAGAAACATGGACCCAGCTGTCAGCACAAGACCCGGCGAGATAGAAGCCGGTCGGTCGAGTTGCTTTTCGATCGCCGGCCACACATCAGCAGTGACCGCTCGCACGGCTGACGGCCGAGAGCCTCTTCGCAAGCGACCGAAGCATCTGGATCTCCGACGCACAGTGGTGGCAGGTGCGAATGTGAACGTCAATCTCGGCTCGATCGATGGGCGCCGTCTCACCATCCATCAAGGCCATGGCCGATAGGACGATCGCGTCGCACCGTGGTGTATCCATTGCCTATCGCTCCCCAATCTGTGCTCTTACGAGCCACCTGACAGACCGTCGCGCAACCGCTTGCGTGCGTTGAACAGCCGGCTCATCACCGTACCGACAGGTATCTCGAGCGCCGCGGCCAGTTCGGCATACGACAGTCCGTCGAAATGCCGCAGCATGACCACCTCACGGTCGGCCGGCGAGAGCGCGGCCAGGGCCCTTTCTATGGCCAGCCGATCGTCAACCGGCAGGGTTGGCGATTCGACCAGATCCAGCCGCACGGCGTGATCGACGGCGTCCGTGCGGCGACGCGCGTTCAGCTTGTAACAACAGTTCCGGAGAATCGCGTAAAACCACGAATAGAAGACTCGCTCTCGATCGAACGTGTGCAGCGCCCGATGGGCGTTGAGGAACGCGTCCTGCACGGCATCTTGCGCGTCGGCCCGATTCCCGATGATCGCGATTGCATGTCCAAGCGCGCGGCCCTGATAGCGTTCCACGAGCGTCCGGAACGCGTCCGGTTCGCCTTCGAGGCACCGCTGGACGATCGCGGAGTCATCCATCCCTCACCTTAGATAGGCGACATGGGCGCGGATTATTCACAGCGAAGAACGCCACGTCTTTTCGCCATCCGCCAGTGATCAGGTAACTATGACCGTCGTCTTGTATGGCCTCGATACAGCGAAGGTTCGGCCAACCGCCTGCAAATCTCTGACAGCTCGACAATTACAATACTGACTTCTCGGGATCGGTTTTGCACCTCGACGAACCAGCCTGGAGGTGGCCGTCGATGTTGTGGCTGTTTCATCGTTGCGGCGAGTACCCTGTACTGCGAGGCGCGGACCTGCCTCGATGACTCGGGATTCGAGCTGGTGGTCGAATCAGCCCGTCGGGTTCGACGCGAGTGGTTTGCCGACGAAACACAGTTGACTCGGCGCTGGGATCATCTGAATCGCGAATTGCGCTCGGAGGGATGGGTGGATTGCAGCCAGGTCGAACGTTGACGTTTGCGTCAGCGAATCACCCGGACGCGGAAACACTCGACAACTTAAGGGGCGAACCGTGACTACGATCGAACCGCACGTCGGCTTGCATCAGCCATTGTCTCGCCGCGCCAGATTCGATATCGCCACGCTCATCACTGCGGGTGTGGCGTCCACGCTATTCTTTCTCCTGCCTGTCTGGGTGTCTGTTGATCGCTCGACTCGTTCTTCCGGTGGGGACGTGACGCGGCTCGCGACAGCAGAACCGGCAGTCAATTCCGCGGTCGCGACTGTTTCCCTGTACGCGCCGACCGACGCGCCATCTGCCGCTCCAACACCACGGCGGCGCGCTGCTATCCGCGCCACGCGCGCGGCGAGGCCCGCAGCAACGTTCGTTCAAGTGCAGGCGGAAGCGAAGCCGCCACAACCCAGGCTCTCTCGATTTCTGCTGGGAGACGGCAGCGAACCAGTGCGGCCGTTCCCGCTCGCGCGTCGTCGATCGGAGCCCTAATCGCGTCGCTCGCGAGACGGGCGCGTCACGTACGCCTTGGCGCGCTGCAGCTCCGGCCGCGAGCCATCGCCGGTCGAGGCAAGCTGAATGAGCTTCGTGTAGTAGCCGACCGCGTTCTCCCGATCGCCTGACGCTTCCGCGGCGCGCGCGGCCCCGTAGAGGCCGCGATAGCGATTGGGGGTCTGCGCCAGCGCCTTCGTGTACTCCGCGAAGGCGTTAGCCGGTTGTCCCGCCTCCAGGAGCAAGTCGCCAAGCAGCTCGCGCATCGGGTAGAGGCGATTCTCCATCGCGACGTGCTTGATGCTGCCATCTTCGCCGTCCGCGGCGCGTCGCATCAGCGCGATGGCCTTGTCACGGGCGCCGTTCCCGAACGCGACCCACGCCGAGACCGCGAGCATCTGCTCGCTCGTGCGGTCGGCCCAGTACCGATTCTCCGGATGCCTGCAGGCTGCGTCGGAGCGACTCCATCGCGTCGATCTCGACTGCCGCGCCGCGTTCATCGCGCGTGCGAGCCAGTCCGAGGCCCCGCGTGAACCGCGTGAGGGAATCGGCTTGCGGGTAGGCGGACGCGACGATCGGCAGGACCGCCGCCGCTGCCCAATCGCCGCGTTCGAGCACCGATCGTGCGGGCATCGCGGCGCGCGCCGTGAAGTTGACGAGGGTGGCAGGGCGATCCCCGCGCTCGGGCGTCTTCAGCGCTTTCTCGATCAGCGCCGCCGCCTTGGCGTCCTGTGCAAGTTGCAGGTACGCGTACACGGCGAAGTCGGCGGCATGGTAGTAGTCGGGCTGTATCTCGAGCGCCGACAAGTTCGACGCGATCGAGTCCTCCCACAATCCCACCATCGAATAGATATGCGCCGGCATGTGCCTCGCATGGGGTACGGCGGGCGCGATCGCCGCATAGCGCCGCGCCGCAGCGAGTCCCTTGTCGGCAAACGGCGCAAAATCGTAGGCATGAATCAGGTAGTGCGTGATGCCGGGATGCTGCGGGTTCTTCGCGTAGAGCTGCTCGAGGAGCGCCGCCGACTTCATCTGGTTCGTGTAGGACAGGTCCTGCTTTGGCGCGGAGGCCTGCAGCGTCAGCGCATAGAAGACCTGCGCCTCGAAATCGTCCGGATATCGCTCCGCGAGCTGCGCCATGGCGCTGGTGTACGCGCTCAGACGCGCGTCGACGGCCACACGATCGTGGTCGCGATAGTAGGCGCGGATCGCCTCGAGCCAGTCGCGTTCGCGTGCGGTCTTGGCGGCGAGCTGCCGCGCTTGTTCGAGCGCCTTCCACGCCTCACCGGCGGCTTGCGGCGATGGCGGCGCCCCCAACGTGTTGCCGAGCAGGTCGAGCGCGATGCCCCAGTAGGCCATCGCGCAGGTGGGGTCGCGCTCCAGCACGCCGCGGAACGTCTTGCCCGCGTAGTTGAACCAGTACGAGTGCAGCATCGCGACGCCGCGCTCGAACTCGGCTTGCACCACGGGATTGCATGAGGTTGGAAACGTGACCTTCCCCAGCTCATGCTCGTGCTGCGCGAGGGCTGGACCGGAGCAGGTCGTCACCGCCAGGAACACCGCGGACGCGAGTCTCAGATCCACGATTGGCGGATTCTACACCGGCGGTAATTGAAGGCTCGAGGGGAGCGAGCGTAGACGAACACTACTCCGCGCGCGCGGTGAAGTGCCACAGCGAGGTATTGAGTCCGAACCCGAATCCGATCGGTATGCCGTCCGAACGCCAGGTGGCAAAGTGAAAGTCCGACGGGTTGACGTTCGTGAGTTTGGTTACGACGCCTGTTTCGAGATCGATCGTCGCGGCATGCCAGAACCACGAATCGGCGGACGCGACGCCGAGCACCAACTTTCCCTGACGCACGGAGCCGGGCATCAGTGCCCGCTGAATCAACCGCAATTCACCTCGCAGCGGAATCTCCGCGACCGCGCCGCCTGTGGGCTTCATCCGCACGAGTCGTTTCCGCGCGCTTTCGTCCAATTTGACGATCAGATCGCCGGTTTCATGTTCGACCGTGAGCGAGTCTCCGGCGCCAAGTTTCGTCGGCGTGCCTCCTTCAGCTGGGAGGGACCACACGGAACCGGCGTGGGTGTAGTAGAGCGTGCGCCCGTCGGGAGAGGCGTCGAGCGACCCGATTTCAGCCGCCGGCGCGTGGAAACGACGGACGAGCCGTCCATCCGCCGTGTTGACGATGGCGATGTCCGGTGACGCCACCGGCCCCATCATCAGGACCGCGTGCTGCGCGCCGACGGCCGCGACGGGTGGGCGGGTATCTTCGTCACCCTCAATCAGCGTCGTCGGTTGTCGATTGGGATGCACGACGAGCAGCCGATCGTGATCGCCGCCACGCGATCCCACCAGGAACGTTCCATTCGGAAGCGGCGCGATGCTTTGCCGCTGCCGGATGTTCATCGTCGGAATCGTGCCGAGTCTCTCCGCGACACCCTTCATGGCCGGCGGAAAGGCATAGATCTCAGACGGCCGCGCCCGCAGCGTGACGAACAAATCGCCGTTCCGAGCGACGTCGAAGCGTGCGGCTTCGGGGATGGTCAGTATCGGCTGCGGGGTGCTCGTGGCCGCCGACATGCGGAGAATCTGAAACGCATCGCCGGCGCGGCCACCGAGGTAGACATCACCGGTGTCACGGTTCACTGCCATCGACACGGGCTCACGCAACTGGACATTGGCCAGCGGTTCGACGCGGCGCGAGTCGAGATCGAGTTGATAGAATCCGGTGCGCGCCGCGGTGTCGCCAAGCGGCCGGCCAAAGAAATAGACTCGCTTTCCATCCAGCGAGGCCACCACCGCATCGTCGCTGTCGCCGGTATCAGGAACCGCTGGGAGCGGCTCGATCGCACCCGTGGCCGGCGAGAATCGATGCAATTGCAGCTGCCGGTCGGCGTTGATGCGCTGGACGAGCAAATCACCGTTCGGCATCACGAAGGGAAACCCCGCGTTCTCGAGCACCAGGCGCTCATCGCCGCCGAGCGCCGGCACCGAGAAGATGCCGTTCAACGTATCAGTCTGCCGGTCGTAGTAGATGCGAGAACCGTCCGTGGCCCAGTCGTGAATCACGGCCAGGCCGCGAGTGCGATCGCTCGTCAGCACGCGCCAGGTACCGGCGTCTGGCTTCAGCACTCCAATCTGCGACTGCCCGTCGACGAGAGTCTGAAAGGCGAGCAGCTGTCCGTCGGGCGAGAGCGCAGGCTGCATCACTGTCGGCGGACCGCCGACGAGCATCGCGGACCAACGGCGTGGTGTCGGTGGTGCGGGGCTTCGTACCCAGAGCCATGCGGCGGCCGCGATCGCGGCGGCGGCGACGACGGTCATCGCGACCAATGGCACTGATGACCGCTTCGCCACCAATGCCGCGATCGGCTGCACACCAGCGTCCTCGGTCAGATCGAGCCGCGCATCGCCGATATCGCGCAGCCGCATGTTGGGATCCTTGCGAAGGCACCGCGTCAGCACGCGCCGCACGTTCGGTGGCGTGTCGGCGGGTAGAAGCTTCAGATCGGGCTCGTTCTTGACGACGGCCGCGATCACGTCGGTGATCGTGTCGCCGGGAAAAGCGGGCGTGGCCGTCAACATCTCGAAGAGCACGCAGCCGAAGGCCCAGATGTCCGCGCGCTTGTCGACCGGGCGGCCGCGTGCCTGTTCGGGCGACATGTAGGCCGCCGTGCCGAGGATGATGCCCGCATGCGTAAAGGCCGGCGACGTGATCGTCGGCGAGTTGATCGGATTGGCCGAGCCGCGCGCGCCGGAATCGACAGCCTTGGCCAGACCGAAGTCGAGAACCTTGACCGTGCCGTCCGGTCGCAGCTTGATGTTGGCTGGTTTCAGATCCCGGTGAATGATGCCGGCGTCGTGCGCGGCTTCGAGCGCTTCGGCAACCTGGCGCGCGATGGGGATGGCTTCGTCAACCGGGATTGGTCCACGGGCGATGCGGTCGGCGAGGGTGTCGCCGGGCACCAGCTCCATGACGAGCGCGCGCGTGGCGGCACCATCGGTCGCCGCGGTTTCTTCGATCCCGAAAATCTGGGCAATGTGCGGATGATTCAGCGACGCCAGCGTCTGCGCTTCGCGCGTGAAGCGCATCACGCGGTCGGGATCGGCCGCGAAGAGGTCGGGGAGGATCTTGATCGCGACCTCACGATTGAGCCGCGTGTCACGTGCGCGGTAAACCTCGCCCATGCCTCCGGCGCCGAGCGAGCCGACGATCTCGTAGTGCGCGAGTTTGGAACCAGGCCCCAGCATTCGTCTGGCCATTATGCATGAGTTAGATCGTAGAGTCGCTAGCGCGTCACCATCTCGTCAAGTCACGGTCTCGAGCTCTCGTCACAGTCAAGCAAGGATCCGAGGGGTGCGAAAGTCTTCGCACGTCGCGCGTGATAGTCCGCGAGGAATCTGGGAGTGTCCCGTGTGTACCGCGCCAAATCGGGCGCTCCCGCTGGCACCATCATTGCCGGATCCGCTCATGCAGGCGGGTGACCTGTTCGACGGGGACGCTCAGCACACCCGCCACGGCTTCATATTTTTATAGAGGGGAAGGAGTCAGTCATGACTAGATTCCTGCAAAAAAGGGAACTCGTGGATCCGTTTGCATTCGTCAGACGGGCCACCGAGGAGCTCGATCGCGCGTTCGGACTGCGAGCCGAGGTTCCCCAACTGCCCGAGTTCTACCCGAGGATGTGGGTACCGCCAATCGAGTTGTTCGAGCGCGACGAGAAGTTCGTGATCCGCGTCGACCTGCCAGGTCTGAAGAAGGAAGACGTGAAGATCGAGGTGACCCACGACGAGTTGACGATTGAAGGTGAAAGGAAGGCGGAGAAGGAGGAAAAGGAAGAGGGTGTTTACCGGACCGAGCGCACGTACGGCAGGTTCTTCCGTCGCATTGAGATTCCAGAGCACGTGAAAGCCGAGAACGCCGTCGCGGCGTTCAAGAACGGCGTGCTCGAAATCGAGATGCCGACGATTCCGGTCCCCGAGGTGAGAAAACGCGCCGTCGCCATTACGGGCTGACGCAAGGTCGCAGCCACACAACGGACCGTTAGGTCCGCAGCCGACGGTGACGTTTGAGGGCAGCCGCATATGCGGCTGCCCCTTTTACGCTTCCTGGCCTTCACCGACTCCGCTGGTGCGCGTGTCAGCCCAGCCAGAATCAGTGAGAGTCCAGCAAACCATATGAAGGCCACTGCCATCACGACGTATTCCGTCCAGAGTCCCGGAACGGAACCTGGTTCGACGACACGGTGACTCCAAACGGCTCCCGCGAGTGCGAACAGCGAAATCCCGCCAAGCAATCGGTGAGCGCCGCGAAGGAGTCGAACGCTCACGAACAACAGCCAGGCAGCGCATAACAACAGCGCCGCATATTCGGTGGTGAACGATGATTCGTTGCCGGTGGTGATGTCGTCGAACGCAGCGAACGCTAGAAGCAGGGCAAAGACGGTGAGCACGGCGTCTCTCATAAGACGACCTCGGCCCGTGAGTTGTTGCGAAATCGTACGCCAGCTGCACCACAGGTCTGGGCCTAGATCTTCCATCTTGGTGATAGTGTCTACTTGCCACAGGCCTTATGACGAACCGCGACGATGAACTGGCCGCGAAGATTGCCGACCTCGACGCCAGGCTGGCCGAAGTCGAGGCGCTTCAGGCACTGACGCTTCGCATCCTCTCGACGACCAAGCCGCTCGACGCGGTCCTCGCGCAGTACGGGGCCACACATGCGCAGCAGCAGTCCTTGTATCGCCTGCTGGACAACCTGGCTGCACGCACCCGCGGACACGAGCGCGAACGGCCGACGCTTGCGGCCTTTCTGTTGCAGTTCGGCGAAATCTTCCCGGGCCAGAAGGATCGGACTTTCCTGGATCTCGTGGTCCAGACGCTGAGAATCGAACAGCCGTTTACCGCGATCTCTACGCGTACATGGCCGCGCACGGCTGGCTGACGTAGACGCCAGAGAGCTCTGGTTGACCTGCATGGGACGAGCCGCCGCCGAACCTCCCGCTGGGATTGAAGGCAGAGGAACAAGCCGTAGACGCTCTACGTCTAAGGCCGTAGACTCTCTACGGCTATGAACACGAACGAACCGGCGTCGCAAAAACCGCTTCGGCTGTGGCCCGGCGTCGCCGCCGCGGTGCTCCTCGTGCTGATCGGATATGTCATCCCCATCTTCGTGCCCAACTTCGCGGGGCTGGGGATGATCGGGGCTGTTGTCTGCGCGCTGCTCGTGATCCTGTGGTGGCTGCTGTTCAGCCGCGCGCGCTGGTACGAGCGCCTGGGCGCCGTCGTTCTGATGATCGCCGCCGCGCTCGCGGTGGAGTATGTCGTCCACCCGTCGATTGCGGGCGGCGCGATGGGCAACCTGGCCCAGGTCCTGGCAATCCCGACCTTGAGCGTTGCGCTCGTCGCGTGGGCCGTTGCGAGCCGTCGTCTTGCACCCGGCGCTCGCGGCGCCGCAGCGGTCGTTGCCGTCGTGCTCGGATGTCTGCCGTGGACCGTCGTGCGCACCGGTGGCATCACCGGAGATGGGAAGTCGGATTTCCACTTTCGCTGGACGAAGACTCCCGAGGAGCAGTTGCTCGCTCAGGCTGCCGACGAGCCGAAGCCGCCCGCGCCCGCGCCGGCTGCCGATCGCGCTCGAGACGCCGGCAGAGAAACCGAAGGAACCGCTGCCCGCAAAAGCCGATGCGCCTGCCAAAGTAGAACCGCCCGCTCCCGCAGCACCAGCGAGGCGCGCGGAGTGGCCCGGCTTTCGCGGACCCGAGCGCGACGGCGTGATTCGCGGCGTACAGATCGCGACCGACTGGGCGCAGTCGCCGCCGGTGCAGTTGTGGCGCCGCGGGGTCGGACCGGGCTGGTCGTCGTTTGCCGTCAGCGGCAACCTGATCTACACGCAGGAGCAGCGCGGCGGCGACGAGGTCGTGTCGTGTTACAGGATCACGACCGGCGAGCCTGTCTGGCGGCATCGGGACGCGACCCGGTTCTGGGAATCGAACGCTGGCGCCGGCCCGCGCGGCACGCCAACGCTCAGCAACGGTCGCGTCTACACCTTCGGCGGCACGGGAATCCTCAACGTGCTCGACGCCGTCAGCGGCGCCGTCCTGTGGTCGCGCAATGCGGCCTCCGACGTCAACGCCAAGACTCCGATGTGGGGCTTCTCGAGCTCCCCGCTCGTCGTCGGCGACGTCGTCATCGTCGCCGCGGGCGGGAAACTCGCGGCCTACGACGTCGCGACGGGCGCGCCGCGCTGGACCGGCGGCGGCGGGGGCTTTAGCTACAGCTCGCCGCATCTGGCCACGATCGACGGAGTCGAACAGGTCGTGTTCATGAGCGGGCCCGGCACGACCGGCATCGCCCCTGCCACTGGCAAGGTGCTCTGGCAGTACGCGTGGTCGGGCGGCGCGATTGTTCAGCCGGGCCTGACGCCAGAGGGCGACCTTCTCCTCAACACCGTCTCTATGAACGGGGGCGTCGGGCTGCGCCGCGTTTCCGTCGCGCACGAGTCCGGCGGCTGGACGACGTCGGAACGCTGGACGTCGAACGGGCTGAAGCCGTACTTCAACGACTTCGTCGTGCACAACGGCCATGCCTACGGATTCGACGGCAACATCCTGTCCTGCATCAACCTCGAGGATGGCACGCGCAAGTGGAAGGGCGGACGCTACGGCGCCGGCCAGCTCCTGCTGCTGGCGGATCAGGATCTGTTGCTGGTGCTCGCGGAAGAAGGCGATCTCGCGCTCGTCAAGGCGGCGCCCGACCAGTTCACCGAGGTCGCGCGGTTTCCGCAGGCACTCGAGGGTAAGACCTGGAACCATCCAGTGGTGGTTCGCGACGTACTGCTGGTGCGCAACGACCACGAGATGGCTGCGTTCCGGCTGTCGCGGTAGCTAGTCCTTGCCCTCAACAGCACGCATCATTTGCGCCGTGGCGGACCGCTGGATTGTTCCAGCGCCTGACGCAGCATGGCCTCTCGTGCGGAGTCGGATTCGCGCAGCGAGGTCGCCGGCAACAGGGACTCGGCGCATTGCGCCGTGGCCGTCAGCGCGCGGCAGATGACCATGACGGCCTGCTCCGGCGTGGAGCCGGGAATACGTCAGTGGTACCGAACTTCACGACGAATGCGGTGGCCGTGCCGCTGGAGTTCACGACGACTGGCTGGAGAAGCGCGCTGTTGAACCGCTCGGCATCGCCGTGGTGGTTGTGCTCGCGCATCCACTGCTCGCCGAGCGCTGCATAGATCCCGCGGACCCGCTCGATGTACGCGGCCCGGATGCCGCCGTAGGGCTCGAGCGGGTAGACACGGCGGCTGCTGCGGTCTGCGCTCGCGTAAATCCACAACTCGGCAGCGTGCGTTGGCGCAAAGTGGATCGTACTGTGCTCGAAGAGAAACGCGTCGCCCGGAAGCAGCGCGCGGATCCAGCCGTCCGCGGTCCCTTCGACCGCAAGCGCATCGTTCAACACCAGCGTGGTCGACGCCGACGGGTTCAAGTGCGCTTCGAGATAGAGATGCCGGGCACCTCTACGGATCTCGACGAACGTTCCGACGTCCCAGCCTCCGGCCTCGACGTTGCCCTGCCGACGCGGCAGTGTGGCCGCACGCCAGCGGCTGGCGCGGCGATCGAACGCGACAACGTCCAATGTGTCTGGAAGCGCAGTCTCCGCGCCGCGGTAGCACGCGATCGCAAACAGCGTCTCGTCGCTGAAGACGGCATAACCGGAGATCGTCGCGTCCAGCCACGCGGGCGCCCCCGTCGCGGGCACACCGTTGTCGACGAGGACCGAGCGCAGCGTGGCCGCGGTTGCGTTCGGCGCCGCCGCCGCGATGACAACTGCGGCCAGACACAGGATGCGGAGGAGCGCTCGAGCCTTCACACTATTTCTTCGTCACCAGCGCGTCGAACGCCGCGTAGAACACCTCGTCGGGAACCAGTTCGGGCGTGACGATGCGCTGCATCACCAGCCCTTCGATCAGCACATGGATCACGCGCACGAGGTGCTCCGGCGGCATCGGGAGCTCACTCGCATCGAAGGTGCGCAACCAATCCGCGCCGATCTCATAGCTGTTCTTGGTGACTTCGTGCACCTGCGCGCGCAGGTCAGGGGTCGTCAGCGTATAGGCAAGTCCAGTGAGTCGTCCGACGGCCGCCGACGTCCGTTCGTCGACGGCGGCGAGGGTGGCGGTGGCGAGCGAGCGCATCGCGTCGGCGAACGTCGCGCCCGATTTGACTTTCGGCTTGATCGGCGCCCAATACGTCTGCCCGAGCGCGATGAACAGCTCGTGACGATTCTTGAAGTTGCCGTAGATCGCGCCGGTCGTCATGCCTGCGCGCCTCGCCACTTCCTCGAGCGTCGTCCGCTCGTAGCCCCTCTCGCGAATCAGCGCCCGCGCGGACTGGAGCAGCGCGGCCCGGGTGCGGGCCCGCTTGTCTCCTTTAGGTTTTTCGCGGGCTGACGGTTCATTGCGCTTGCCATTGGATATAAAATAGTACATTTATTTTATAGGTACATTATGAAAAATGAAATAGCTGGCGAAAACTCAATTGAATCGATGCTCAACCGCTGCGTCGAAGCGGGGGAGTTGGCGGGGGCCGCCGCGCTGGTCTGGCGGGAGGGACGCCTCGCGCAGATTGCAACAGTCGGGCGGCGCGACCTGCGGGCCGGGCTGCCCGTGGAGCGCGACACGATCTTCCGCATCGCCTCGATGACCAAGCCCGTGACGACGGTCGTCGCGCTGCAGCTGCACGAAGAAGGCCGGTTCGGTCTCGACGAGCCAATCACGATCTGCGCACCGGAGTTCGCGCACATGCGCGTGCTACGGCATCCGGACGGGCCGCTCGACGAGACCGATGATGCCGCGCGGCCAATCACGTTCCGCGACCTGTTGACGCATCGATCCGGCCTGACCTATGGCGACTTTCATCGTGGCCCGATCGCTCGCGCGCATGCCGAGACGCTCGGCCCGGAAATCGACAACCCGCTGACGCCTGAGGCATGGATCGAACGGCTGTCAACGCTGCCGTTGATCGATCAACCGGGCGCCAGCTTTCACTACAGCCTTTCAACGGATCTACTGGGATTTCTCGTCGCGCGCCTCGAGGACGCGCCATTGGGCGAAGTTCTGGAGCGGCGCCTCTTCGCCCCGCTCGGCATGCGTGACACGTGCTTTGTCGTGCCCCACGCGAAGCGAGATCGGCGGGCGGGTTTGTGCGGCTTCGATGACGAGGGCCGTTTGACCGCGCTTTCAACTGCGCCTGGCGGTCATGCGATCGACGAACGGCCCGAAGGCATGACATTCGAGTCGGGCGGGCAGGGCCTCTGGTCAACGCTGGACGACTATCTTGCATTCGCCCGCATGCTGATCGGCGATGGGATTACCGGCGCACCACTCCTCGGTCAGGAGACGCTCGCGATGATGACGTCGAATCAACTCACGGCCGACCAGCGTGCGACGGCGCGCATGTTCGGGCAGCCGGTTTTTGCCGCGGGGCATGGCTACGGCATGGGCGTGGCGGTGGTTCTGGAACCGCAGAAAGCCGATCCGCTGCGTTGCCGCGGCGGTGTCGGCACACTTGGCTGGCCCGGCGCCTACGGCACCTGGTGGCAGGCTGATCCCACAACCGGCTCCGTGCTGATCTTCCTCGCACACAACATGCTGGAACTGGATCAGATGGCGCGAGGGATTGGTCTCGGCGCATGGTGCGCGATCGGCAGCTTTCATGCGCTCGCAACGGCGTGAGCCGGCTGGAGAGACAGACAGTTTACGTTCGCAAGTACTTATTGAAGTGGGCGAGCGTGCGCTCCCACGCGAGTTTGGCCGCGGCGGCGTCGAAACGTGGCGTCGTGTCGTTGTTGAAGCCGTGCTGCGTGCCCGGGTAGAGGTGACGTTCGTAGCGCACGTTGGCCGCCTTGAGCGCCGCTTCGTACGCCGGCCAGCTCGCGTTGATCCGTTCGTCGACCTCGGCCGACTGAATCACGAGCGCAGCCTTGATCTTCGGCACGTCCTCGGCGTTCGGCGCGCTGCCGTAGAACGGCACGCCGGCGAGGAGGTCCGGCACGCGCGTGGCCAGGAAGTTGACCATGCCGCCGCCGTAGCAGAAGCCGACCGCGCCGATCTTGCCGGTGGTTTCCGGCCGCGCCTTCAGCCAGGAAGCCGCCGTGACGAAGTCTTCGCGTGTCTTCGCCTGATCGAGCTTGGGGAAGAGCTCGCGCGCCTTGTCTTCGTCGCCTGGGTAGCCGCCGAGCGGGAAGAGGGCGTCGGGCGCGAACGCGACGAAGTTGTCGAGCGCCAGCCGGCGCGCGATGTCCTCGATGTGAGGATTCAATCCGCGGTTCTCGTGGATAACGAGCACGGCGGGCAGCTTGCCGGCGGCCTTCGCCGGTTGCGCCAGATAGCCCCGCATCTTGCCGGAGCCGTTCGGCGAGTCGTACTCGACGTACTGCACTTTGATCCGCGCGTCCTCGGGCTTGACGACCTGCGCTTCGACGAATTTGGGGCTGAGCTGATCGAGCAGCATCGCGGCGGTCACGCCGCCGACCGCGTATTTGGCGGCCTTGTCCAGGAAGCCGCGGCGGTCGAGCGCGCCGTGCACATAGGCGTCGAACAGAATGAGCAGTTCCTGATCGAAGTCGTGAGCGGTCTTGCGTTCCATCGTCAGTCCTCCAAAACAACGGCGCCTACGGCAGAGCACAGGGAAACACGTGTCGTTGAAGTATTACTGAAAAGGCGCGCCGGGTGTTTACGCCACGTGCGCCGCCGCCGACGTGGCACGTTTCGCCACACGGAAGTACCAATACACAGGCAGGCCACACGCAATCAGCACCAGGCCGGCGACGGACTCGACCGGGCGGTTGACGAGCGTGTTCACCACGAGCCAGAAGGCAACCGCGACGAAGACGAGCGGCACCACGGGATAGCCGAGCGTCCGGTACGGTCGTGGAAGATCCGGTGCGCGCCGTCTCAAGATAAAGACCGCTGACGTGACGAGCGCATAGAAAATCCACGACGCGAAGATGACGTAGTCGGTCAACTGATCGTAGGTCCCCGACGCGGCGAGCACGCACGCCCATACGGCCTGAACCAGAACCGCGGCCACCGGGACGCGCGTCCGTGCATGGAGGACGCCTGTGAGCGCGGGGAAGAGGCCGTCGCGCGCCATGGCAAACGGCACGCGGGCGCCGGTGAGCGTCGCGCCGTTCAGCGCGCCGAGCGCCGACAGGACGAAGGCGATCGACATGAGCTTGCCGCCGCCATCGCCAAAGGCGGTTTGCGCGGCTCGCGTCGCCACCGGCAACGCGTCGCGATGGGCCGTCGAGTTCGACGTCAGCACGTCACCCCACGGCAATGCGTAGAAGTATGCGAGATTGGCGGCACAGTAAATCGCCATGACGGCGACCATGCCGCCGATGAGCGCGCGCGGCACGTTGCGGCCTGGATCTTTGACCTCTCCCGCAGCCATCGGCATGTTGTTCCAGCCGTCGTAGGCCCAGAGCGCCGCCAGCATCGCGAGGCCGAACGCGGTCAGGCCGCCGCTGTGGCTGTCGGCCGGCGTCGCAAGATGTGCCCAATCCGCAGAGGTCGAGAACGCGGCGATGCCGAAGACGACGACCGCGATCCCTCCGACCTTGAGGATTGTCAGCACCGTTTGCACGCGGCCACCCACGACGACCGTCAGGCAGTTGACGATGGCAAAGACCAGGATCGCGGCGATGGCCACGACTTGCGTCATGCCGAACTGCCACTGCATCGTTCGCCCGAGAAAGCGGTAGGTGGTGTGGGTCCAGACCGTCGTCATCGGCACGATGGCGGAGAGGAATGTCGCAAAGCCGACGCCGAGAATCGCGATCGAACCGGATCCCGCGACGACGAACCGCATCCATCCATACAGAAATGCCGAGAGTTCGCCGTAGGACCTGCGCAGGTACACGTACTCGCCGCCGGCATGCGGCAGCATCGCGCCCAGCTCCGCATAACTGAGCGCACCGGCGAGAGAGAGGAGGCCGGCGGCCACCCAGGCCGTCAGCACCAGCAGCGGCGAACCCGCGTCCTGGGCCATGATGGCCGACTTGATGAAGACGCCGGTACCGATGACGGTGCCGACGACGAGGGCCGTCGTATCGGTGAGCGTCAGGCCGCGAACGAGCTGATCACGCTGATGTTCCATCTGGATCCGTCGAAGCGCAGCCGAACACTACCACGCCTCGCGGATCGGAACATGGCTCGGGAACACTCTGCGGCCGCCTGCCGGGTTTGCGTGAACCACACGCCGCCGCCATACTGCACGGTATGGCTCTCACCATCTGCGTCGCGGGAGCGACAGGTTGGGCTGGGTCGGAGCTGGCGCGGGCCATCGCGCGAGAGCCAGATCTCACGGTCGTGGCCGCGATCTCGCGTACGCATGCAGGGCGCGTCCTCGGCGATGTGCTTGGGGAGCCGCGCCTGACGTGTCCGGTCTATGCGACGGCTCAGGAAGCTCTCGTACATCCCTGCGACGTGTTCGTCGAATATACGAAGCCAGACACTGCCAAGTGGAACATCCTCGCGGCCCTCGCGAAAGGCGCGCACGTCGTTGTTGGCACTTCGGGATTGACCGCCGCCGATTTCAAGGAGGTTGATGTCGCCGCTCGAGGAGCCAAGCGTGGAGTCCTGGCGGCGGGGAACTTCGCGTTGACGGCGGTGCTGCTCCTGAAATGCGCGCAGCTCGCCGCGCGATTCATTCCCCACTGGGAAATCATCGACTACGCGCACGAGGACAAGGTCGACGCGCCGAGCGGCACCGCGCGTGAGCTCGCCGCCCGCCTGTCGGACGTGCAGACCCCCAGGACCACGGTGCCCATCGCCCAGACCGTTGGTGAGCGGGAGGCTCGCGGGGCGACGGTTTCAGGATCGCAGGTGCACTCCGTGCGGTTGCCGGGGTATGTCATCGCTGCCGAGGTCGTGTTTGGCATGCCCGATCAACGCCTGACGATTCGGCACGATGCCGGAGGCAGCGCCCGCCCCTACGTGGACGGCGCGCTGCTGGCAATTCGGAAAGTATCGAGCCTCCACGGTCTATACCGAGGCCTCGACTGCGTGTTGGACATCTGATTTATTTTCTCCGCGCGATTGTGGACGGCTACTGGCGCTGAGCACTCGTACTGGACGCTCCAAATCCACCGAATCGCCCGCCGAAGCCCAGGTCGCGCCAACGGACAGCAACCGTGCGACGTGCGCGCCGTTCTTTCCCGAGAGCGTTGCCACCCAGGCGCCGTACACCTCCATCGATCGCGTCACCGAGATCGTCGTGCCGCCGCCGGCGTTGAAATAGTTGCCGACGATGAAGCGGTCGTGATTCACCCAATCCGCGGCGAGCTCTGGCGCCAATCACGCTCGAAAGGTCTCGCATCGTCGGCTCGATACGTGACCTCTCGAGCGGGGCACCAGGGCGTCACTCTTCAGTGGTCGTTGTGGCCGCCGTGATCGTTGTGCTCGTTGCCGCGGTTGTCGAGTTGGCTGCGGATTTCACCGGCCGGGAAACTTGCGCTGTGCACGTTCGCGTAGGTCTTTCCAGCCTTGATCAGCGCCACCACCTCTTCAAACTCTCCGGGCGTCGTCGCGGTGGGGCCGGCGATGCCGTTGGCAGCCAGGTTCTGGACGTCGGCCGCCGTGAGCGTGCCGGTGACTCGTCCCGAGCGCAAGTCCATCGGATCGTTTTGGGTGCAAGGGGGCGTGGTTGCCAGAGGCGACGGGTTTGCCTCCGAGTCGCACAGCCAGAGCACGATGCCGCCGGCATTCTGCGGCAGGCCGATGTGGATATGCGCCTGCCTGACGTCGCCCTCGAGCTCCCGGAACGTCAACTCGTAGTTGATTTCCGTGCCGTCGCGGCTGACGGTTGCTTGGAAGCTACCGTTACCTGTCGTGGAGACGACAGCTGGCCGCCTCCTTGAGACCGCTGAGGAACTCGCTGAACCGGCGGCTGCCCTCATCTGTGAACGCGTAGCCTGTGGCAGCGCACGCCAACAGCCCAGCTGCGGTCAACATCGTCTTCTTCATCGTTCTTCCTCCTGCGCTCGGGCTGCCTGTCAGTCAGCTGAACGCTGACGGGGGTCGCCGCGATCGCGCGGCGCCCGAGGGGCAACCGCTGTGCCAAGCTGGTGCTGCGGTCAATTACGCAGGAAACAAAGATGCAATGAATGAAACGCTTACTCGTCGCGAAAGGGTTTTCTTGGGTCGTAATGTGTTCTGGGCTGATCAACCGCAGCGTCATTCAGTGTCAAGAGCTCTCATCGCGGAGGGCGCCGAGTGCGCCGAGTTTCGCAGAGGCAGAATCTCGTCGATACGGTTGTGCACTCGGCTGGTTGCAGCGCCGGCCGGCATCGTGAGGGGCCAGGCAGATCCAAGCTCGCGGTGATATCGGTGCGAGTTTGGATCTGCCTGGCCCTCACGATCCGACCGCGCTCCGCGCGGTGCAACCAGCTCCTGTCGTCGCGATTGAGATCGTCCTCAGCGCGTCCTCGGCGCACTCGGCGCGCTCTGCGATTAAGGTTTGAGACGGCGAACGTGCGCAACCTGCCGGTATAGAAGAGCCGTGTGTGCATTGGAGTATGCTTCGGGAACTTCATGCCGCTCTTACCCGGCAGCAAGCTCGGGCCGTAACGAGATCATCGAGCTAATCGGCGCCGGCGGCATGGGCGAGGTCCACAAGGCCCGCGATACACGTCTCAATCGAATCGTCGCCATCAAGAAGGGACTCCCCGCCTTCAACGAACGCTTCGAACGCGAAGCCCATGCGATCGCCAGCCTGAATCATCCGCATATCTGTTCGCTCTTCGACGTTGGGCCGGACTACCTGGTCATGGAGTACGTCGACGGCAAGCCGCTGACCGGGCCTCTCCCCCTTGACGAAGCCCTGGTGCTTGCCAGGCAGATTCTCGATGCCATCGATGCTGCGCATCGCAAGGGCATCGTCCACAGGGACCTCAAGCCCGCGAACATCCTCGTGACCAAGAGCGGGGTCAAACTGCTGGACTTCGGGCTGGCGAAACCGTCGGCGGAACTCGCCGCGAACTTGACGACGTTCGGTGGACCCGCGACGGGTGCCGGCGCGATTGTCGGCACGCTGCAGTACATGGCACCCGAACAGATCGAGGCGCGAGAGGCCGACGCCCGGAGCGACATCTTCTCGTTCGGCCTCGTCTTCTACGAGCTGCTCACCGGCAAGCGCGCCTTTGACGGCGCCAGCTCGGGCAGCATCATCGCGTCGATCCTCAAGGATCAACCGCAGCCGATTAGCGAGCTGTCGCCGTCGACGCCGAAGGGCATCGACCGCGTCGTGCGAACGTGCCTGGAGAAGGATCCCGAGAAGCGATGGCAGTCGGCGCGGGAGGTCAGACATGCGCTCGACTGGGTCGAGGGCGACACCACCGTTCCGCGCGATGAAGGGCGAGGAACGAACGCCAGCAGCCATTCGAGTCGACTGTGGCAGGGCGCATCAATCGCGGCGTTGGTGGCGGCGGCAGGCGCTGTCTTCTGGGCGACCCGCCCGGTACCGCCGCCGCCTGCCGAATCGGTGCGTTTCCACATCGCGCCACCGCCCGAGACGACGTTCGAGACCTATGTGTCCTTGTCGCCTGACGGCCGCCACGTTGCCTTCAGCGCCAGCGGCACGGACGGGACGACACGGCTCTGGGTCCGGGACCTGACGAGCGTCGAGGCACGAGCGCTGCCCGGCACCGAGGGGGCCCAGAGCATCATCTGGTCGCCGGACAGCCGACACATCGCGTTCGGCTTCAACAACAAGCTGAAGAAGATTGCCGTAGCTGGTGGGCCGCCCGAGATTGTGTGCGAAACCGAGAGTCCCGTGGGTTCGGGTGCATGGAACAGCGAGGGCACCATCATTTTCGGCAGCCGTGGCGCCGGCGGTATCGAACGCGTGGCGGCTGCAGGTGGCGCGCCGACCCACCTCACCCTCACGCCATCGGGAGGGGTCTCGAGCTTTCCATCGTTTCTATCCGACGGCCGCCGCTTCATCTATTTCCGTCGTGGTCCTGTTCAGGGCATCTTCGTTGGATCAATCGACGAGAAGCCGGAGAATCAGCCTGCGACCCCACTGTTCGTGAGCGACCTCGCTGCGGCCTATGCTCGCGCATCGACTGGTGACGCTGGCTACATGTTCTTCGTCCGCGACCAGACGCTCATGGTCCAGGCATTCGACGATCGGACCCTCGCATTCGGTGGCGACCCCGTTCCCATCGATCGCATCGCCTCGGTCAACAACTACCCGGTGTTTTCAGTGTCGACCACCGGCAGACTGGCGTATCGAATCGGCGCGCAGTCGACGGCCTTTCAACTTACCTGGTTCGACAGGAGTGGCAAGCCCCTTGGCACGGTCGGCGACCCTGGCGCCCACGAACAGCTCGCACTGTCGCCCGACGGGGTGCGCGCGGCGTACCGTGACGGTCTCGGGACGGTCGCCGCTGACATATGGATCGCCGACCTGACTCGCGGCGTCAGCGAACGATTCACATTCGATCGTGCGCTGGGCGGATTTCCGGTCTGGTCGCCCGACGGCAGCCGCATCGTGTTTCGGGCCGGCACGGACCTCTTTCAGAAGCAGTCGAGCGGAGGAGGAGACGCGGAGCTGTTGCTGAAGTCTCCACTCCAGGGCAACCCCAGCAGCTGGTCGCGCGACGGTAGGTTTCTCCTCTTCACCGTCATCAGCGCGAATACCACGCTGCAGGACATTCACGTTCTCGCGATAGAGAGCCGTCGGGCCCTTCCGTTGATACAGACCCAGTACAGCGAGACGCAGGGCACGTTTTCGCCGGACGGCCGGTGGGTCGCGTATACGTCGAACGAATCCGGTCGTAATGAGGTCTATGTCCGTTCTTTCACGCCTCCCGGTGACGCGACACCCGCGGCCGGAGCCAGGTGGAAGGTGTCGAAGGACGGAGGCAACGGACCGGTGTGGCGTGACGACGGGCGGGAACTGGTCTTTCGATCGACCTCATCAGGTTCGCCGATGGCTGTCGACATCGTCCTCACGGCCACCGATGTCCGGGTTGGCGCGCCGCGGCAGCTCTTCTCGACGCCGTCCAGCCGGTGGGCGATGACGGGCGATGGCAAGCGGTTCATCGTCTCGATGCCGCCGCCGCGGTTCGTGCAGCCACCAATCACGGTCGATCTGAATTGGGAAGCGGCTCTGAAAAAGTAGACGGTGAAGATGCCGGATTGGCGCGCACGAGCAGCACGCAGCACAAGGCCTTGACGGCGTAAGCGAACGGGTTCCGATCGGCTTCGAGGTGGTCGAGCGCGGGCACGAGCGCGTTCACTGCCGCCCGGGCGTCCGCGGAATCGGCTGAGCGCCGCGCCAGGCGCCGCGTCAACGGCTCGATGCCGGTCAGCGAGCCGCGCCGGAATGTTTCATCGTACAGCTCGGGCAGCTCGTCGATCGTCAGATCGCGGATGCGTTCGGCAAAGACTCCCAGTTGGCGCGCTGCTTCGCCGGATCGTGCCATTGTCGCGGCCCGCGCAAGCTCGAGCCGCTCCCAATAGTCGGCCTCCGGCCGCTCGAGGGTCGCGGCAACGCGCTGAATGTCGTCTGGGCCCGCCATTGTGTGACCATAGGCCAGCGCCGAGATGGTGCCTATGACGGCGATCATGTCCGCCGCCGATGGGGGACGCCGTCGTCTAGAATCACCTTGATGGACAGTCGCATCCCGCAGCTCCTCCAGTCCACGCCGATCTTCCGCAAGCTGTCGGCTGACGACCGCTCGCGGCTCCTTCCGCACGCCCGGATTCGCGACTACGGCAAGGGTGAGCAGATCTTCGCCGAAGGCACACCGTCCGATCGGTTCTACATGATCGCCAGCGGCCGGGTGAAAGTGTTCAAGATGACGCCGGCGGGGAAGGACGTCATCCTCGAGATCTTCGGCGTCGGCGATCCGCTCGGCGCTGTCGCGGTGTACGAGGGCTGGCCGTTTCCGGCGTCCGCCGTGGCCATCGAGGACACGACCTGCATCACGATCGAGCGTGCGGCATTCTTTGCCTTGCTCGAAAGCCATCCGACGCTCGTACGCGGGTTGCTGCTCGGACTCACCCACCGGCTGATCGAGCTGACCAACCGGCTCGCCGAGCTCACCGGCGGCCGTGTCGAACCACGGTTCGCGCGGCTTTTTCTCAAGCTCGCGGGCGATGTGGGGAAACCGGATCGCGGTGGCACGTTCATTCCGATGGCGCTCTCTCGCCAGGAGCTGGCCGACCTCACCGGCACGACGATCGAAACCGCCATCCGGATCATGAGCCGCTGGGGCAAGCAGCAGGTCGTCCTGACGGAGAAAGACGGATTCGTCGTCATCGACGCCGCGGCGCTGGAAGACCTCGCCGCGATCTGATCATTTCCTAGGAAAAACAACCGAGAACGGCTCTCGCGGCCGATATGACTGCCGTCATACCGTCCCGGCACACCCCCGGCTACTGTGGGCTGAGGCTGAGGGTGTGACATGAGAGACATTGCAAAGAGAGTTCGAACGAACGGTTGCCTGATCGGCGCTTTCGCGCTGCTGTCGGCAGCCGCCTGCGGGACGTCGGCGACCGAATCCGCCGCGCCAAAGACAACGACCGCCGCCAAGGCAACCACGAAACCCGGCGAGCTGACCCCATTTCAGATCGAGCACGGCATCGGTCCGATCACTGAGCCGGTCGCGATCAGCGCGGCTATCGACAAGTCGCTCTCGGGCACCGGCTCGAAGGTCTTCGAACAGAAATGCGCGTCGTGCCACAAGATGGACGAGCGCTACGTCGGCCCGCCTCTCGGCAAGGTGCTCGAGCGCCGCACGCCGACCTTCGTCATGAACATGGTGCTGAATCCCCAGACGATGGTGGAGAAGCATCCGGTCTCGAAAAAGCTGCTCGCCGAGTTCCTGCTGCATGATGCCCAACCAGAACCTCACGCCGGACGAGGCGCGGCAGGTGCTCGAGTACCTGCGCTCGCGAGCAGAAGTAGTCGGTCGCAGTCATTCATATAGACGAGGACGGTCATGATCAAGAAACGATGGATTGCTGTGGATTGGCCGCAGCGGCGGTATTCGGTCGCCGCCCTGGCCGCGGGCTGCCAGCGCCCGGTGCAGACCGGAGGCCTTGCCGCCGACGACGCATCGGCCAAGGTCTACGTCGCGCCCGGTGAGAAGGACGAGTTCTACATGTTCGCCTCGGGCGGATTCAGCGGCAACGTCGCCGTCTACGGGCTGCCGTCGGGTCGTCTGTTCGCGCAGGTCCCGGTCTTCTCGCAGTACGCCGAGAAGGGCTACGGCTACAGCGAGCAGACCAAGGCGCTGCTCAACACCAGCTATGGCTTCGTGCCGTGGGACGATGCCCACCACCCGAAGGTGTCGCAGACCGACGGCGTGCCCGACGGACGCTGGCTGTTCATCAACGGCAACAACACGCCGCGCATCGCCCGCCTCGATCTGACGACGATGGAGACGGCCGAGATCATCGAGATTCCGAACTCGGCCGGCAACCATGCGTCGCCGTTCGTCACGCCGAACTCCGAGTATGTCGTCGGCGCGACGCGCTTCAGCGTGCCGACGCCGCAGAAGGATGTGCCGATCGCCACGGCGAAGGAGAACTTCGCCGGCCTGCTGTCGTTCATCAAGGTTGGCGCGCAGGGCACGATGTCGCTGGCGTTCCAGATCCGCATGCCCGGCTACAGCTACGACCTCGCGCACGCAGGGAAAGGCCCGTCGGCGGGCTGGGCGTTCTTCACCACCTACAACACCGAGCAGGCGTACACGCTGCTCGAGCGCGGCGCCTCGCAGCGCGACAAGGACTTCATCGCCGCCGTGAACTGGAAGCGCGCCGAGGAGTGCGTCGCGCAGGGCACGCGGCGTCCGGACGCCGGCTACGTACGCGCACAACTGGGTCGACGAGCGCGACGATCGCTGTCAGCGAAATGAAGTCCGACAGCATCATCCTCGAGCCGAAGCAGTGCACGGACCTGGTCTACTTCCTGCCGACGCCGAAGTCGCCGCACGGCGTCGACGTCGATCCGACCGGCGAGTTCATCGTCGCCGGCGGCAAGCTGGCCACCGTGCTGCCCGGTGCACTCGTTCTCGAAGATGCAGCAGGCGATCGCCAGCAAGGCGTTCGACGGCGAGGCCAACGGCATTCCCGATCCTCAAGTACGAGGCGACGATTGCCGGCGAAGTGCCGGAGCCCGGGCTGGGGCCGCTGCACACCGAGTTCGACGGCAAGGGCTACGCCTACACGTCGGTGTTCATCTCGTCGGAGATCGTCAAGTGGTCGCTCAAGGACTTCAAGGTCGTCGACCGCATCCCGACCTACTACTCGATCGGCCACCTGATGATCCCCGGCGGCGACAGCGCGCAAGCCGTTCGGCAAGTACGTCGTCGCGCTCAACAAGATCACCAAGGATCGCTATCTGCCGACCGGACCGGAGCTCACGCAGTCGGCGCAGCTCTACGCGATCGACGGCGACAAGATGCGGCTGCTGCTCGACTTCCCGACCGTGGGCGAGCCGCACTACGCGCAGGCGATTCCCGCCTCGCTCATCGTCGACAAGCAGAAGAAGTTCTACGCGCTCGCCGAGAACCGCGATCCGGATCGCGACCAAGAGCGAGAAGGAAGCCAAGGTCGTGCGCAAGGGCAAGCGAGGTGCACGTCTACATGACGTCGATCCGCAGCCACTTCACGCCCGGACAACATCGAGGGCGTCCAGCTCGGCGACACCGTGTACTTCCACCTGACCAACCTCGAGCAGGACTGGGACGTGCCGCACGGCTTCGCGATCACCGGCGCCCGCAACTCCGAGCTGCTGGTGATGCCGGGGCAGACGCGGACGCTCGTCGTGGCAGCCGGAGCGCGTCGGCGTGTTCCCGTTCTACTGCACGGACTTCTGCTCGGCACTGCACCAGGAGATGCAGGGCTACGTGCGCGTGTCGCCGAAGGGCTCGCCGGTGAAGCTCACCTGGAACGCACCAGGGACGGCGATGGCGCGATCTGAGCCGCGAAGACACGGACGCGCGGTTCCCGACGAGGATGGAGACGAGGCCGATGAAGACCGACGACGCGAGTCACGCTTGCCGCCGCAGCCCTGGTGCTGGGGCTCGCGTACGTCGGCGCCCCTGTGGCACATCGGCCTCGATGCTCCCGCAGTACCCCGAAGGGCATCGGGATGTACGTGTGGATCGACACGATCACCGGGCAGAAGCCCAACGATCTGCAACAGCATCAACGGCCTGAACCACTACATTGGCATGAAGGCGATCGTGCCCGAAGCCATCCCCGAGCTGCAGGCTGATGCCGGGCATCGTTGCCGTGCTCATCGTCGCTCGGTCTGCTCGTGGCCGAGAGCGGCCGGCGCGAACTGGCTCTATGCCTGGACCGCGTTCTTCGCGCATCGTCGCGCTGCCGGGCTCGTCGACTTCTGGTACTGGGGCTACGACTACGGCCACGACCTCGATCCGACGGCGGCGATCAAGATTCCCGGCTTTAGCTATCAGCCGCCGGTCCTCGGCTCGAAGCAGCTGCTCAACTTCACCGCGCACTCGTGGCCGGCGCTCGGCGGATGGGCGATCGTCGCGGCTTTGTCGACCGGCTCGCGGCGGTGTGCGCCATCGAGCTGCAGCGCGGTCGTCCGATACCGAGGCGTCTGCGAAAGGCGGCGTGACATGCGAATCGCTCGGCTGCCGCTCGTTCGTCGCGCTCTGCACGCTCGCGGCCGGCTGCTCCGAGCCGGCGCCGGCGGTCATTCATCTACGACAGCGATGCGTGCGATCACTGCCGCATGACCATCTCCGCTCCGGCGTTCGCGGCCCAGCTCGTCACCCGAACCGGCAAGCGTCTATCGCTTCGATGATCTCGGGTGCCTCGCCGTCGTTCGCCGCGTCGGGCCGCGTGGCGGCGCCGGACGTCCACTCGATCTGGCTGAACGATCACGCCCACCCGGAGGCGCGCGTCAACGTCTGAAGACGCGGTCTTCGTCGTGAGCGATCGCATCAAGGCGCCGATGAACGGCCACATGGCCGCGTTCGCGTCGCGCGACGACGCGGCGGCGCTGCAGTCGCCGTTGGCGGCACCATCGGACGGTGGGCCGACATCGGCAAGCGGGTGGTCTCGTGACGCGCGCGTGATACTGGTCGTCGCTCGTGCTCGCAACCGCCATGGCGCAAGCCAGGCGGCCAGTGCGGAGACGATTATCGTTTCGACCACCGGGCCGCATGCGCTCGATCGCCGAGGCGCCGTGCGCGCAGGCGCCGGCGGGCTCGCGTATCGTCGTCGCAGCCGGGACGTATCGTGAGGCGCCCATTCGTCGTCGATCGCCCGTTGACGATCGTCGGCGAAGGACGGCCCCGGATCGAGGCGGTCGCAGGCCGCCACTCTCGTTCGCGTCGTGGCCGACGACGTCACGATGCGCGGGCTGTGCTCGCCGAACATCGCGCCTAGCCACGTCGAGGACCGCGCCGCGATCAGCTTCGAGCGGCGTCCGCGGTTGCGTCGCCGAGGACAACCGAGATCGACGCGGCGCCGTTCGGCATCGTCGTCTCCGAGTCATCTGACTGTCGCATCAGCCAGCAACGTCGTGCGGCGGCGGCAGCCAGCCGGCCCCTCGGCAACGCCATTCATCTCTGGAGCTCGCGCCGCATGACCGTCGCCGACAACGTTGTGTCCGGCCACCGCGACGGGCTCTATTTCGAGTTCGTCCAGGACACGACGATCGAGCGCAACACGAGCGAGCGAAACGGCCGCTACGGTCTGCATTTCATGTTCTCGCACCGCTGCGCCTACCGCGACAACCGGTTCGCCTGGAACGGCGCCGGCGTGGCGGTCATGTATACGCGCGAGGTCGAGATGGACCGCGAACACCTTCCACGACAATCGCGGTCCGACGGCATACGGCCTGCTGCTCAAGGACATCAGCGACAGCCGGCTTGCCGGCAACCGCTTCGCGCGAACACGGTCGGACTGCATATCGAAGGTGGCGGCCGTCTGGTCGTGTCGGCGAATCGCTTTACCGGCAACGGCTGGGCCATCAGGCTCATGGCCAACAGCCCGGGGAATCGTTTCGACGCCAACGTCTTCGAAGGCAACTCCTTCGATATGGCCACCAACAGCCGGAGCACTGCCGCCGCGGTCGCCGGCAACTGGTGGGATCGCTATCGTGGCTACGACCTCGATCGCAACGGCCGCGGCGACGTGCCGTTCCGCCCGGTGCGCCTGTTCTCGCTGTTGGTCGCCAACAACCCGCCGTCAGTCGTGCTGATGCGAAGCGCGTTCGTCGACGTGCTCGACGCCGCAGAGCGCGCGCTGCCGGTGCTGACGCCGCAGACGCTCGTCGATGCGTCGCCCTTGATGGAGAGGCCGAGCGCGTTGAAGCCAGATGTGGCTTCCGCCTTCAGGCGGAAGGGTCAGGCGGCGCCACAATGACAAACCCGACAGCGTCCACGCCGGCAATCGAGATCTCTGGGCTGCACAAGCGCTTCGGCCGTACCAAGGTGCTGGCCGGCCTCGACGCCGTCGTCGAACGGGGACGAGTTACCGCGCTCGTCGGACCGAATGCCGCCGGCAAGTCGACATTGCTGAAGTGCCTCCTCGGTCTCGCCAGGCCCGACGCGGGGACGATTCGCGTCGAGGGCAAGCTCGTGACATCCGATCCGGCGTACCGCCGCTGCGATCGGCTACATGCCGCAGCGCGCGGCGTTTCCCGACCACCTCACCGGCGACGAGGTCATCGCCCTGTTGCGCCGTGTCCGCGGCGCGGACGCCATCGACTTCGAGCTGATCGATCGGTTCGGCCTTGGCGGCGAGCTGCGCAAGCGCGTGCACACGCTGTCGGGCGGCACTCGTCAGAAGCTCAATGCCGTGGCGGCGTATCTCTTCCGGCCGTCACTCGTCATCCTCGACGAGCCAAGCGCTGGGCTCGACCCGGTCGCCAACGGCATCCTCAAGCAGAAGATCGCCGACGCGTCCCAGCACGGCGCGACGCACCTCATCACCTCGCACGTGCTCAGCGAGCTCGAGGAATTGGCCAACGACGTCCTGTTCGTCGTCGACGGACGAGTGCAGCTACAGCGGCTCACTCGACGGCTTGCGAATGGCCACCGGCGAGCGCCGGCTCGAACGCGCCGTTGGCAGACTGATGGCCGGAGGCGCATCATGACGCTCGCCCTGCGCCTAATCGGGTCGGGCATCCGCGACGTTGGCCGGCGGCGCTGGCTGATGGCCTACGGTCTGTTCTATCTCGTGCTCACCGATGCGCTGTTCCGATTCGGAGGCAGCGGGGCGACGACGGTGATGAGCCTGACCAACGTCGTGCTCGCGCTCGTGCCGCTCGTCAGTGTCGTGTTCGGAACGATGTACCTCTACCACGCGCGCGAGTTCATCCAGATGATGCTCGCCCAGCCCGTGGGCCGTCATTCCCTGTACCTCGGACTCTATGGCGGGCTCGCGATCCCGATCGGTGCGAGCTTCCTGGTCGGCGTTGGCGCACCGCTGGTCTGGCACGGCGGCGTGAGCGATGCGCCAGTCGCGGTTCTGGTGCTGCTCGCGACCGGGCTCGCGCTGTCGCTCGTGTTTACTGGAATGGCTTTCGTGATCGCGCTTGGCTTCCAGGATCGAGCCGCCGGCCTGGCTGCGGCGATCCTCGCCTGGCTCAGCGCGACGGTCCTCTACGATGGCGTGGTGCTGATGGCCGTCGTGCTGCTGCGCGAGTATCCGCTCGAGCGGCCGCTCGTGGCTGGCATGTTGCTCAATCCCGTGGATCTGGCGCGAGTCCTGCTCCTGCTTCAATTCGATCTCGGCGCGCTCGCCGGATATACCGGCGCCGTGTTCGAGCGGTTCTTCGGCACCGTCCAAGGATCACTCTGGTCGGCGGCGGCGTTGCTGGCGTGGATTGCCGCACCCCTCGGCGCCGGGCTGGGGCTGTTTGCGCGGAAGGACTTCTGAGCTTCGATCAACCCCAACGTCATTCAGTGTCAAGAGCTCTCATCGCAGAGGGCGCAGAGTCGCCGAGGTTCGCAGAGGCGGAATCTCGTCGATACGGTTGTGCACTGGGCTGGTTGCGTCCGGATCGTGAGGTGCCAGGCAGATCCAAGCTCGCGGCAAGATCATTTGCGAGTTTGGATCTGCCTGGCACCTCACGATCCGAACCGCGCTCCGCGCGGTGCAACCAGCTCCTGTCGTCGCGAGTGAGATCGTCCTCGGCGCGTCCTCGGCGCACTCTGCGCCCTCCGCGATTATGGTTTGAGACAGCGATCAATCCAACGCCGAGCATCACAGCCTTCTGACCAACACCATCGTGATGTCATCGGCGACGAGCCGGCGATCGACCAGCGTGGTCACAGAGGCGATCGTCGGTTTCGCGCCGGACTGACTTACGACGTGACGGATCCGACTCTCGGGATCGTCATCACGAATCGAGTCGGGCAACCCATCGGTAAAAAAGAGGAGAGTCCCGCCTGGCGGAATCTCCGCGGTGCGTATCTCGTAAGGCGCGGCTGCGAAGAGCCCAAGCGGCACGCCCGTCGCTTCAAGTGATGTCGCCGCGCCGTTGGTCGCGAGGATCGGCGCGTTATGTCCGGCGTTGACATAGGCTACGTTCCCCGACGCGTGCGCCAGCACGGCGAAGACCGCCGTAACGAACCGGTCGTCCGGCGTGTAACGGCTCAAGTGCTCGTTGATGCGGGTGGCCAGCGTCAACGGGCTGGGGTCAGTCGTCGCGATGCTGCGAACGAGCGCCTGAACATTCGCGGCGAGGAGCGCCGCAGGCATGCCCTTGCCGGCGACGTCCGCCATGGCGAAGAGTGTCCGGCCGTTCCCGAGCTCGACGACGTCGAAGTAGTCGCCGCCGACGACACGGAATGGCGTGTAGCTCGACTCCACGTGATAACCGGTCACGGCCACCGGCCCATGCGGATGGAGCGTGTCCTGAATGCGGCGCGCCGCAGACAGGTCTGATTCCATCTGCGTTTTGCGCACCAGCTCCGACGTCAGCATGCCGTTGATCAACAGGCCGCCGAACGCCCATGTCAGCCAGATCGTGTTCAGGAGCACGAACCCTTCGGGCCACATCACCGGCCAGACGAGCGATCGCGTCAACGCGGCCCATATCGCGTACCCCTGGATCAGAAGCCCCAGCCATGTCAGCGCGCGCTTCCATCGCGGGATCTCGCGCGTCCAGTCGTAGAACGCGTACTGCACCGCTCGTTGGATGCGACCGGCCCAGAATAAGAGGTTGGCTCGCCAGGCGGAGAGAGGCATGCCGTGGAGTCTAGCCCAGCCGAACGCGCTCGACGCCTACTGTTGCCAGTCAACGCTTCCGCTGTCTGCCGGAGCCGTTGCCGTCTCACACGTCGCAAACAGTCGAGACGGCGTAAGGTGCGGCCGGCGGTTCCGGCGCGCTCAGTCGATACACGCCTGACGCCAGCATCGTCGCATAGCCCTCGGCGACGAGGGCGCGATTCCCGCGACCCGCCTCGGGCCGCGAGAGGCCAGCGACGCGCGCGAGCTCGCCGCGAAACGTCGTGCCGGCACCGGCGAGGAACGCGCGGGCGATCTCGCGCACCGCGACGTCGCGAGCGACTCGCTTCCTCAGCTCGTCGGGAAAGCGGCCGACAGCAAGCGTCCAGATGTAGGTGAACTTCGGCTGATAGTAGACCTCGCTCGGGATCATCAGCATCGCTGCCTGGAGCTCGCCCATCCCGCGGTTGAACGCGCTTCTGTCTCTGACGCCGGATTCATCCCGCAGATCGCTCGTGCTCGTCTCCCATTCCCTTCGCAGCACGCGGAGGATGGACTGCGCGCTCCGGCTCAGGGCCCGCTTCTCCTCGGCACGCTGCAGCCCCCACACGGCCTTGAAGTGCGGAATCAGCCGCGGCGCGAGAAACATGGCCTTGCCGCGGGCGAGCTTGGCGTAATAGACCTTACCGCGCTTGATGATCTCGTCCTTGAGCACCCAGGTGAGCGACGCCTCAGGATCTTTCTGCACGTTTCTGGGCATCACCGCGTCACGGCGTCCGCAGACGGCGACGTAGAGCGACGGTCCCGGCCGGCGGGAATCCGTGAGACACGCGGCGAAGCCGACGCGTTCGATGAATCGTTCGGCCTCGATCGCGCTTTCGACCTGACGCATGCCTTCGCGCCGCCAGCATTCGTCCCTGTACTCCTCGACCTCGCTCGGAATTTCTGTTCTCGTTCGCATCACGTGTGCCGCCGGTTACTCAGATCCTAACGTGTGAAGGTAGCTACGTGACGTACTTCACACGGATGTGTGCTGGAAACACATGAGTGCCTTCCAGCGTGACGCCCGGCAACTCCTCGAGGACGACTTCGCGCAGCCGCGGCAGGCGCGCGAGATGCGCGAGGCCGGCGTCGGTCACCCCGTTGCACTCATAGAATTCGACCTGTTCGAGCGTCGGCATCGTTCCGAGTGTTTCCAGGCTGCGGTCGGTGATCAGCGTCAGGCCCGCGTAGTAGTAGGTGATGTGCAGGCCGGCGATATGCTCCGTCGCTCGATCGGTCGTGTCCCGGCAGTACATGCACGTCAGGCGCTCCAGACGCTCGCATTTGCCGACGTGCGCGAATCCGTCGTCCTTGACGTCAATCGGCGTGAGCTCGCGCAGCGCCGGAAAGAGCGGCAGCGTCGCCAGCGCCCGGTCGTCGACGTTGGCGCATCCGATGCCGAGGCTGCGCAGCGCCGGCATGCGCGATAAGGCCACGAATCCCCTCGAACCAAAGTTCGCACATTTCCTGCCCCAGAACCCCTCGAGGGTCTGCGACCGGCTGAGCGCCTCGAATCCCGCATCAGTAGCCACGCTCTCCTGCGCGCGGAGTTTGCGCAGCCGCGGTATCGCGGCGAAGTGGCGCATCGCCTCGTCGTCGCTGAGAGCGCCGTCAGCGGCAAGAGCCGCAAGGTTGGGGAGCGCGGCCAGATGCGCGAAGCCGCTGGAGGTGATTCCCGTCACGTGCCAGAACAGGTCGAGCGAGGCTATACCTTCGAGTCCCGCGAGAGTAGCCAGTCCAGCGTTGGTGAAAGGTCCGTCGATGAGAAGGTGGCCCTCTCTGCCCTCGTTCCAGGTCTTGAAGTGTGGGAAGTGCTGCAGAACGGCCAGGCCAGCATCGGTGACCTGGCGGCCGGTGCTGAAGTTGCGCAGCAGAGGCTTGCCCTGCAAGGCCTCGATCGCGCCGTCGCCGGTTGGCGAACCCATCAGGTTGACTTGCTCGAGGCGGTCGCAGTGTTTCAGGTTGGAGACGCCCACGTCCGAAATGCCGCGCTGCCAAGTCATCTCGAACCTTCGGAGATTAGGAAGGTGACGCAGTACCTCGAGGCCGCGATCGGTGAGTTTGCCGCCGGGATACTCACTGAGATCGAGCTCGGCGAGCTGCGGCATGCGCGCGAGGTGCAGGAGGCCGTCGTCGGTGAGTTGCCGTGAGCCGCCAAGACTTAACGTGGTGACGTGATCGAGCGCGGCGACACGCGACAGCACTTCGTTCGTCATCATTCCGCCGGCGTCGAGACGGCTGATGCGCCGTTCACGCATCACCGCGAGGAGGTCGTCCCATTCGCTGCCGCTCAGTTGGCGCCGCGGCGCGATCCTGTCGTCCGCAGGTCAACGACGAAGGTGGCACACGATGGACGATGGGCGCGGCTGAAGAGGTGAGCGCTGCCCAGCTGCTGAACCCCGCGTCCTGCGCGACAAGGATTTGAGCTTCGTCCGGCCTGATGTCGCTGCCGGCACCGCTGAAGGCACGCTGGCGGAACGAGTAGAGGCGGCTCCAGACTTCGCCCCACAAATCGTCGAAGGTGAACGTTCGCTGATAGTGGGCGTTGACGCGCTGCAGAGCCGCGGCATCCTTCGCGTTGTGCGCGAGCACGACGTCGTTCGCGAGCCTGTCGTAGCCTTCCGCCGTCAATGTCGGCCATCCCGACGCCGTCCCTTCGCCTGACGATCGTTCGAGCGCTTTCGTGAGGCCCGCCCAATGCTCGAGCCCGAACTCGCGCGCCAGCGCGTGCTGCACGTCACGGAGCACCGGTGCTGCGGGACCGTTCGGATACGCCTTCTCGAAGCGCCGCTGCGCGTCGCTATCGTTCGCACGCAGCTGCTTCAGCCAGCGCTTGGCTTCTCTTCGCAGTGTGATCAGGGATGTGGCGGGCGAGATCTGGCGGGACATGGCAAACCTTCTTTCCATTGCTGCCCTGAATCCGCTTACTCGGGGCTGGAATGAAGGTTCGTTCTATCGATGCGAACCGGAATGGGTGGGAGCAGGCTCCCTTGCCGCGGACAGGAGGCGCCCCAGAGCGCGCTGTCGATAGTCTTGCGCCGGTGTGGGGCGATGTCAATATCGGCCGATGTTGCCGTACAAACGACGCGGCGGGGACTGTCCCCGCCGCGTCCCGGTCCGGACCGCGTTGTCAGACCGTCTTGCTACGCCACGTCCGCTCGCGCCGCTTCGAGCGCGCGCTCCGCCTCTGCCTTGGCGTCGAGATCAGGCTTCGACTCATGGATGGCCTCAGCCAGCGAGCGCTGTTCGTTCAGCACTCGATGCTTGAGCACCATGAACGGCACCTGCGTGTTGCGCGCGGCGTGCGCGACGGTCATGAATTCCTCGGCCGTCGCAAAGTCCGCCGCGGCCATATCGATCTTCGTGCCTGGATTCAGCACGGCCTTCGCACGATCGCGGAGTTCCGGTTCCCACATGTCCACGGCAACCGTCGTCACCGATCCGGCAGGCGCGGGCGCGGGCCGCACACGCTTTGCCGCTGCCTTCGCCGGCGCAGGACGCGGCTTCCGAGCGGGTTCTGCCGCTGGTGCGGCGCCGGCGCGTTCTCAGTTACCGCTGTTTGTGTCGTCGTCGGGTTCGACCACTTATCGTCCATCGTTGCGCCGATCGCGATACCAAGCGCGAGGGCGCCAACGAAACCGGCCGCGAGAGCAGAGGCTTTGCCAGCCGTCATCTCTGAACCTCCTTGGTTAGCGAGAGCGGTTCCATTACCACTCAGCTCGGTAGAGCGATTCTCACTCGCTCTCTACGATGGAAGGGTGCAAGATGCCGACCACAACCCGATGTTTTCGCCCGTATGTTCGCCAGAGCTGGTGGAGCTGTGGAGAGAAGCACTTCCACGGTTGACGTTGACTTCCGTGGGAACGGTTGTGTCAGCCTGACGACGGGCGCGTTCACCGCAAGACAATCGCAGCCTTGGTGTTCGGCTCGCGGATCGTGAGCCCGCACTTCGAACAGAGTGCTCGCCATCATTCCGCCGAGCGACAACGACAAGACGAGTCCCACGACCGCGCCGGCAACGATGGGCAGCAGTCCTTCATTGAGTATCAGCCGGCGAACGTCCGATCGGCGAGGCGCCGAGCGCGACGCGGATGCCCAACCGCCGGGCGCGGCGCGCGACCGATACGACACCATGCCGTAGGCACCGAACCCGGCGAGCTTGCCGAAGTGCGCTTTCGTTCGACGGGTCAGTCAGTGCCGCACGAGGCTGGCTGGCCTGGGACCGTCAGTCCTCCCGCGGAGGGTTCGCTTTTCCACGGCCCGAAGCGGAGCGCCGATCCGACCGCTTCGCTCCGGCGTTCTCACTGCCAGGCGCCTGGACGAATCTGTGATTGGCTTACGAATCTGACGGCTCGACAGCGTGTTGCAGAGCAAAGATCCGGCCAAACGGGGAGGCACGAGACTTGATGAACCTGCGATGGCATGGCATACCGAGGCGACACGACGGATCCGCTCGAGAACATGATCAAGCGGCGGCATGGATGGAACAGGATGATTGTCCGGTTAGCCCTGCTCTTCGTGGTTGCGTCGATCTTTCAAAATGTCTACTCGATGTTTCAGCAGTCCCTTTCTCAAGCACGGACGGAGACCCCTCTTACTAGCACCGCGGCTCCGCCGACCACCTCGGCTCCGGGTACAAGAAGGATCAGCGCCGGCGGTACAAAGATGAGTGCAGCCGACGTCGAGCAAATGCTTCGAAGCGCACCGGCCTCAAGTCAGGCCCCGCACGACGTGCGCTGCCTGCCAATCCAGGACGGTTGGGATTACGTCTGCGTCTATCAAAGTGACGTCCCGCAACCGCGCACGCAGTTGAAGATTGGCGTTCGCGTGAGCGCGAACGAAATCGTGCAGGCGTCGGCACCCCAGCCGCGGGGCACTCCGCTCGTGTCCCCGCAACCGATGGCGCGGTAGACCCGTTCGGCGCCGAGCCGAAGCCTCAACTCAGAAACCATCCTGCGATAAGCTTGTCGCCATCATGAGGCGTACAGCTCAGTCACTGTTGATGGTTGCCGTGGCGTCCGCGTTCGTTGTCGCCGTTGATCTCGATGCGCAGCGCGGACCGGCACCGGACCCGCTCGTTCGCGAAGGCGTCACCGAGAAGATCGGTGACCACAGCTATGTGATTCCGGACGCCAACGTCTCGCTCGTGCCCAACGTGGGCATCGTCGTCGGCTCGCGCGCGACGCTGGTCATCGATCCCGGGCTCGGCCGCCGCAATGGTGAGACGATCCTGCGCGAGGTGGCGAAGGTCAGCAAGAACAGCGAGCTGTACATCGCCTCTACACATTTCCATCCTGAGCACACGACCGGCTACATCGCATTTCCGCCGACTGCGAAGTACATCAATTCGAAGACGCAGGAAGCCGAGTTCGAGCAGACCGGGATGCAGATGGTGAAGACGTTCTCGGAGCGGTCGGCGATGACCGCCGATCTTCTCAAGGACGCCACCCGGCGACCCGCGGACATCACGTTCGACCGCGAATACACGCTGGATCTCGGCGGCGTGAACGTTCGCTTCATTCTGGTCGGCCCGACGCACACGCGCGGCGATACCGGATTCTTCGTCGAGGGCGACGCGGTGCTGTTTGCCGGCGACGTGGTGATGAACCAGTCGTTCCTCGCCGCTGGCCCGGCATCGAGCCTCAAAGCGTGGCTGGCGGCATTCGATACGTTCGATGCGTTGAAGCCGCGGACCGTCGTGCCCGCGCACGGCGCCGTCGGACCGGGCAGCATCATCGCCACCAATCGCACAACGGTGGAAACCGTGCGCACGCGCGCGCTGGCGATCAAGGCGGAAGGGAAGACGATCGACGAGACGGCGAAAATGGTGCAATCCGAGGTGCAAGCACAGCACCCGGACTGGCCGCGCGCGAATGGCCTGGCGGCGCTCGCGCGGGCGGCATACGAAGACCGGTGAGAACTGTCCTGCGTCGGTTCTGGGTTCGTGGTTCTTCGTTCGTCGTTCAGGTTCGAGGTTCTCCGTTCCGGTTCTGGGTTCCTGGTTCGCGGGCTTGCAACTCCGTAGAATCCCGAACTGGAACCGCGAACCGCGAACCGGAACGACGAACCAGGAACCTGAACGCCGAACCCAGAACTACGAACCCAGAACCGTTCCTGTCTATCCCTCGCCCCGCAACGCCTCCTGCATCCGCGGATCGGATCGAATCCGCTCAGCCACCTCTTCACCAAATCGTTCGATATCTGGCTTTGCACCGGCCCGGCAGAGCACCGTGATCAACTGATACGCGCGGTCGCGATTGGTTGGGTCTGTCGTTTGCACCCAGCCATGAACGGCCCAGTCGAGCGGCGTGGCTTGGAAGCGATCGTCGCGCGCGTCGATCGGGGCGCCGCGCTCGAGGAGCAGGGCGGCGACCTCGACGTGTGGGCCGTACGACGTCCAATGCAGGGGAGTCTCGCCGCCCTCCTTACGGATGCCTGGATTCACACCTCTGTCGAGCAGGAACCGCACAACCTCGGTGCGGCCGTAGCCGCAGGCGTAGAGAAAGCCCGTTTCCATCTGCTCTACGAGTGCTGGATCCTTGAGTCGTCCTTCATCATCGAAGTAGCTCTTGACCAGGTCGAGGCGGCCAACGCCAGCTGCCTCGGTCAGGTTCATCCGCGCGCCTCGATCGGCAAAGAATCGCGCCGCGCGTCCCTGTCCGTTGGCCAGGCATCCCCACACCGCCGAATGCTGATTCCCCGTCAGCCCGGGCTTTTCGATCTCCGCGCCGCGTGCCATCAGCAACTCCAGCAACTCGATCTGGACGCCCGCTTGCTCGGGATGGATGCTCGTCGCCGCCAGGCCGAGTGTCGTCGAGCCGCCGCCATAGGCTTCGGATTCGGCGTTCACGTCGGCGCCATGGTCGAGCAGCAGCTTGGTGATCTCGACGATGTCAGGGGGCGTGATTCTGGCGGAAGTCTTCGACGCCGTTGGCCGACACGTAGTGGAGGAGCGTCGAACGATGTTCGCGCGTCGATCGTGCTTTCGCGAGCCCGGGATGTTCGCGCAGCAGTGCGCGCAGCTTCGCGATGTCGCCGGAGACGATCGCGTCGGCGGCGGCCTCGAAGTTGGCGACCGATGTCGCGCCGGACAGCGACCCGATGTGTGCGGCGAACTTCGGCCAGCTCGCGAATCCGTGCTCTCGGGCGACGAAGAACTGCGCGTCCGCCAGCAGGCATCGATCGCCACGTGTCGCCTTGCTGCGGAACTCGTTCCATCGCCGTTCGATGCGCTCGACTTCACGGCGCAGGCCGGGGTTGTTCTCGATTGAGCCGGGCTCGCCACGCAGCTTCGTGATCGTCGAGACCGTTCGTGTCGCCCATCGATGGATCGCGTCAGCGGCTCCAGACGCGCACGCGCGCTGCAGATCGCGGGCAAGCTTCTTGTACTGTTCGAGGCGCGGACGGGGAGGGAGCGGGAGGGCGTCGGACATACGAATCTCCTTTCATTGCACGCCTGGAGTCCGCACGGGTCAGGCTGAAAGAAGGTTCGTATCCTTCAGTTCGATTGTATCGGGTGGGCACGGCCCTTTCCGCGGACTGGATGCGCCCCGAGCGCAGGAGGGCAGTATAGCACCGCGGTCGCAGGCCGCGGCTCGCGTCTCACTCCTTGACATTCTAGGAGAGAGCGAATTACTGTCCTTGTATGTCTAGGAGAGCTACATGAGCGACTCGACGGAGCTTCTCCAGGGGACGCTCGACATGCTGATCCTCAAAGCCTTGTCGCTCGGCCCGCTGCATGGCTACGGCGTGCTGCTGCGCATTCAGCAGATTTCGCAGGAACGGCTGCAGATCCAGCAGGGCTCGCTCTATCCGGCGCTCTACCGCCTCGAGCACCAGGGCATCATCGAGTCCGAGTGGGGTGAGTCCGACAACAAGCGACGAGCGCGCTACTACCGGCTGACCACTGCCGGCCGTCGCCGGTTCAAGGAAGAGCTCGCGTATTGGCATCGTTTGTCCGACGCCATTGGCATCGCGTTGAAGGCGGTACCGGAGGACGTATGAGCCTGCTCGCTCGCATCCGTTCGTGGATTCGCGCCAGCGCACGCCGCGACGACTTCGAACGCCGCATGGACGAAGAGATGCGGGCGCACATCGACATGCAGGAGGCGCACCTGCGTCAGTCAGGATTGTCTGACGTTGAAGCGCACCGTCGTGCCCGCGCCGCGTTCGGCGGCACCGAAGCGCGACAGGACGAATGCCGCCAGTCATTTGGACTTCGCCTGCTCGACGAGCTCCGCGGCGACGTCGTCTACGCCTTCCGCCTGCTCCGGCGATCGCCAGCGTTCACCGCCGTGGCGCTCCTCTCGCTCGGTCTTGGCGTCGGCGCCAACACTGCAATCTTCAGCCTCATCGATACGGTGATGTTGAAGTCCCTTCCCGTCAAGGATCCTCAGCGTCTCTTCTTCGTCGACGACACCGGCGGTCGATCTGGTGGCGGGAATACGCCGCCATATCCGTGCTTCGAGCTGCTTCGGGATCACAATCGTTTCCTCGACGGCATTGCCGCCTTCAGCCAGAACATGTTCAAGGTCACGATCGATGGCGTGCCGGAGCAGATGCGAGGGCAGCAAGCCTCGGGCAATTTCTTCGACCTGCTCGGCGTGCGTCCCGCCTACGGCCGCCTGCTGACGCCAGCCGACGATTCGATCGTCGGTCGGGGTGGCCCGGATGGCGCTGTAGCCGTAATCAGCTATGCGCTTTGGGAACGCCGCTTCGGCAAGGACCAGGGCGTGCTCGGGAAGACCGTCCAGGTTGGGAGGGATTGGGTCACGATTGTCGGCGTCACCGAGCCGCGATTCTTTGGGCTGCAGGTCGGTTCGCCGACGGACATCACGATCCCGATGATGCTGGCCGGCGACGTTCTGCGTTCGAAGAGCACATGGTGGATGAGCTCCATCGGGCGGCTCCGGACGGATGCAACCATCGCGCAGGCGCGCGCCGACCTCGACGCGCTGTTCGACGCGTTCATGGTCGGCGAGGGGCAGCCACGCGAGAAGCGAGAATACTTCAGCCACATCGAGCTCATCCCGGCGATGAGGGGAGAGAACGGGTTACGGCGGAACTACCAGCAGCCGCTCTTGATCATCATGGCCATCGTCGCCGTGGTGCTGCTCATCGGCTGCGCCAACGTCGCCAACCTGCTCATCGCGCGCGCCAGCGCGCGCCGTAGCGAAATGGCTGTGCGGCTGGCCATCGGCGCTGGCCGTGGACGACTGATTCGCCAGCTCTTGACCGAAGGCGTGGTGCTCGTCTCGCTGGGCGCGGTCGTCGGGCTGGTGTTTGCGCGATGGGGCGCGACGTTTCTTGCGGGATTCCTCGCGACGCCGGGTGGCGGCATCGTGCTCGAACCGGCGTTCGACTTCCGCGTCATCGCGTTCACCGCCGGATTGGCTGCGCTTACCGGAGTGCTCTTCAGCCTGGCGCCCGCGATCCACGCCACTCGCACCGACGCGGCACGGCCAGCATCGAGCGGCGCGACGGGACGATTCCGCGCCCCACTGAGCACCGGCCGAATGCTGTTGATCGTTCAGGTGACGCTCTCGGCTGTCTTGCTGACCGGCGCGGCGCTGTTCCTCCAGACCCTCCATCGGCTCAAGACGATTGATCCTGGCTTCGATCGCGCGCAGGTGTTGACGATGCAGGTCGAGGCAACGCTGCCGCCGGCAACCGTGAAACCGACAACGCCGGACGAACATCGCCGCGAGCACGCTCGGCTGGGCGCGATGTGGCAGGAGCTCGCGGATCGCGCGAGCGCGCTGCCTGGCGTCACGTCAGCGGCGGTCGCAACGCTGAGCCCCCTGGTTGGCCGCGATCGAGGCGTCCGCATCGCCATCGCCGGCGGTACGCCTGGTCCGGAACAGGAACTCAACGTCCGGATCAACCAGGTGTCGTCCGGCTTCTTCAGCACCGCCGGAATTCGGTTGCTGTCGGGCCGCGCCCTTGCGGAGAGCGATCGCGCGGCATCATTGCGTGTCGCCGTCCTCAACGAGACTGCTGCCCGCGGCTACTTTGGAGCGGAGAACCCGATCGGGCGCAAGATCAACTTTCCCGGGCAACGGGTCGAAGACGAGTACGAGATCGTTGGCGTCGTCGCCGATGCGCGCTACCAGAACCTGCGCACGCCTGACCGTCGAATGGTCTATCTGCCGATCGCGCAGGCTATCGATCCCATCAACAGCCTGATGCTCGCGGTACGCAGCGCCAATGACGCCTCTGGCATGACGGCATCAGTCCGCAAAACGGCGGAAACGATCATCCCCGGCGGCTTCGTGACCAGAGTCGGCACGATTGAAGACCGTGTGAACGCGTCGCTCGTTCGCGAGCGGATCCTGTCGATGCTCGCCACGTTCTTCGCCGGCCTCGCCCTCGTCCTCGCCTGCATCGGTCTCTACGGCGTCATGGCCTACGGCGTTGTCAGGCGCACCCGTGAGATTGGCGTGCGAATCGCGATTGGTGCTCGCCAGTCCGCGGTCGTCTGGATGGTCATGCGCGAGATGCTGGTCCTCGTCGGCGTAGGCGCCGTGCTCGGCACGGCCGCAGCCGTGGTGGCCAGCCGTCAGATCAGCAGTCAGCTGTTCGGCGTAGCGCCAGGCGACAGCGTCGCGACCTTCCTTGCGATCGTTATCTTATTCGCCGCAACGATGGCCGCCGCGTATCTGCCCGCCCGCCGCGCAAGCCGCATCGATCCCGTGATCGCGCTCAGACACGAGTAGTTCTTCCGAAGGTTCCTCTGGAACCTTGTGTTTGGAGGTACACTGAAAGGATGCTGCGCGACAGTCGCGCGGCAGAGGGGCCGGCTCGCCGCACCGCGGCCCGGAACCTGTGCAATATCAGCCTGCGAACCGCGTCAGGGCCGGAAGGCAGCAGCGCTAAGCAGACACTGACATGTGCCGCAGGCTTCTCCGGGTCGCGGTGGGGCGGCGCCGGCTTCGCCGGCGCAATGCTGAATGCTGAAGTCTGAATGCTGAAGTAAAGGGCGAACAGGCAATTCAGCATTGTAGAATCCACCGTTCAGCATTCATTTCAGAATTCAGCACTCAGCATTGCCGATGTCTTTCCAGGTCATTGCCCGCAAATGGCGTCCTCAGCGGTTCGACGACGTCATCGGCCAGCGCGGCGTTACTCAGACGCTTCGCAACGCGATTGCCGCAAACCGCATCGCGCA
The DNA here is from genome assembly GCA_963797715.1 of uncultured Acidobacteriota bacterium. Classification (GTDB taxonomy): domain Bacteria; phylum Acidobacteriota; class Vicinamibacteria; order Vicinamibacterales; family 2-12-FULL-66-21; genus DATBJJ01. The sequence continues at coordinate 13,381 of CAWCQS010000020.1, read as the reverse complement.
GTCCTTCGTATTCGCGGGACCACGCGGCGTTGGCAAGACGACCACCGCCCGCATCCTGGCGCGCGGGCTGAGCTGTGTCAAAGGCCCGACCGCCGATCCGTGCGGCGTCTGCGACGCCTGCGTCGAGATTGCCCAGGGACGTGACATCGACGTCCTCGAGATCGACGCCGCGACGAATACGCAGGTCGACAAGGTTCGCGAGATCATCATCGCCGGCCTCGGCATCCGGCCCGTCCGCAATCGCTACAAGGTCTTCATCATCGACGAAGTCCACCGGCTCTCGCAGCAGGCGTTCGACGCCCTGCTGAAGTCGATCGAGGAGCCGCCGCCACACATCGTCTTCATGATGGCGACAACGGAGCTCGAGAAAGTTCCGGCGACGATCCAGTCGCGCTCGCAGGTGTTCGAGCTCAAGACGATCGGGGTTCGGCAGATTGCCGAACAGCTGCAGAAGATCGCCGACGCCGAGAAGATCACCATCGACGACGCGGCGCTGACGCTGCTGGCCCGGGCCGGCGACGGCAGCATGCGCGACGCGCAGAGCGCCTTCGATCAGGTCATTGCCTTCGCCGGCACGACGATTGGCGCCGATGATGTGACGACGGTGCTCGGCCTGGTGCGGCGCGACCTGCTGATGGACATTGCCGAGGCGGTGGCGCGCGAAGACGGCGCCGCGATCTTCGAGCTCGCGGCGCGCGCTGTGGAGTCCGGCTACGACATGCGGCACGTGATTCGCGAGCTGGCGCGCCTCAATCGCGATCTGCTGCTCATCGGCATCGATCCCTCGCGGCTCGAGGATCCCGAGATCGCCGCCGAGAGCGAGCGCGATCGCCTGCGGGCGCTGTCGGCGCAGTTCTCGGCCGAAGACCTGATGCGCGCCTTCGACGTGCTGACCAAGGCCGACTACGAGATCCGTGGCTCGACGCAACCGCGCTATCACCTCGAGCTCGCGCTCGTGCGCTGGATGCACCTCCGCAAGCTCGTGCCGCTGAGCGACATGATTCAGGGGCTCGAGAAAGGTGGAGCGCCGCGCTCGCCCAGTTCGAGCACGTCTGCCCGGCCACCGATGGCGTCGCCGCCACCGCGGCCGGCCGTCAAGCCGCCGATGTCGAACGCCGCGACGGTTCGTGCCGTCGAGACCAAGCGTGCCGAAACGATCGCGGCACAGGCCGAGGCGCCACCAGCGCCCTCAACGCCGCCGGCGGAGCCACCAGCCGCCGAGCCGTCAGTGGCGCAGGATTCGGGGACCGCCGGACTCAAGGACGCGCTCCTCGCCGAGCTGCAGAAATCGAAGAAGTTCTTCTACGGCACCGTCATCGCCCAGGCACAGCGCATCGACATCGAGGGCGATCGCCTGGTGCTCGCCTTTTCGCCGCAGCACCGCGCGCTCAAACAGCAACTCGAGCAAAGCAGGCCGTGGCTCGAAGAAATGGCCGCGCGGCTTGCCGGGCGCAAGATGCTCGTTGCCGCCGTCGATGGCACGGGTCCGGCCACGACCAAGACCGGCGAGGCGGCCCGCGGTGCCGGGAGTGCCACCGATCAGCAGTCGGCGCTCAAGCAGAAGGCCATGGCCGACTCCGGCGTCCAGGCGATGCTCGACGTATTTCGCACGGATATTAAAGAGGTGGAAGAAATATAGATAGGGTCGGTTCTGGGTTCGGGGTTCTGGGTTCGGCGTTCAGGTTCTTGGTTCAGGGTTCCGGTTCGTCGTTCGGGTGCCGGGTGGTGGTTTCATAACGTTTCGAGCCCCGAGCCCCGAGCCCCGAGCCCCGAGCCCAGAGAACCAAGAACCAAGAACCAGAACCAAGAACCCCGAACCTGAACGCCGAACCCAGAACCCCGAACCAAGAACCGACAGGATCTTGATCCATGAATATCCAGCAAATGATGAAGCAAGCGCAGCAGATGCAGGATCGCCTGCAGAAGCAGATGAACGAGCTGCGTATCGAGGCGACGGCAGGTGGCGGCATGGTCACGGTCGTGATCAACGGCGCCAAGCAGATCCAGTCGCTCAAGATTGACCCCGAGGCCGTCTCCAAAGACGACGTCGAAATGCTCCAGGACCTGATTCTCGCGGCGATCAACGACGCGCAGCGCAAGGCTGACGAAGCCATCCAGCAGCAGATGGGCGGGATGATGGGCGGCCTGAAGATCCCCGGCCTGAGTTGATGTCGAGACCCGACCCGCTTACCAGACTCATCGAGCAGCTGCAGCGGCTGCCAGGTATCGGTGCCAAGAGCGCGCAGCGGCTGGCGTTCCACGTCCTCAAGACGCCGCGCGAGGACGTCGAGCGCCTCGCCGAGGCGATGCGCGACGTCAAGGATCGGGTGACCTACTGTTCGGTGTGCAGCAACATCACCGACGCCGATCCTTGCTACTACTGCACCCATCCCAGCCGCGATCACCGCCTGATCTGCGTTGTCGAAGAGCCGGAGAACGTCGGCGCGATCGAGAAAACGCGTGACTTCAAGGGCGTTTACCACGTCCTGATGGGCGCGCTCTCGCCGCTGCACGGCGTCGGTCCAGACGACCTCAAGATCAAGGGGCTGCTGACGCGCGTCGCCAGCGGCGGCGTCGAGGAAGTCATCCTCGCCACCAATCCCAACGTCGAGGGCGAGGCGACGGCGATCTATCTGGCCAAACTGCTCAAGCCGCTCGGCGTCCTCGTCACGCGGATCGCGATGGGCGTCCCCGTCGGCAGCGATCTCGACTACGCCGACGAAGTGACCATGCACAAGGCCATGGAAGGCCGGCGCGAAGTCTGAACGCGGATGGCTGAGGGCGCTGATTTCGCGGATCCGTTTCATCACGGGACGCGGATCCAGCGGATCACTCCTTCTAGGCGGGACGCGGATCCAGCGGATCACTGTTCCGTAGGCGGGACGCGGATCCAGCGGATCACTCCTTCTAGACGGGACGCGGATCAGCGGATCACTCCTTCTAGATGGGACGCGGATCTAGCGAATTACTCCTTCTAGACGGGACGCGGATCAACGGATCACTCCCAGTTGGACGCGGCGCCAATTTCGTGAATCGTTCTCGTCGATCCGCGCGCTTCGCGTCGCGTCAGTTAGGTGTGATCGCATGAATCCGCGTCTTGTCCTAGTGGGAATATTGATCCGCGAAATCCGCGTCTTGTCCTATGGGGTTTTGATCCGCGAAATCCGCGTCTCGTCCCATGGAGTTTGATCCGCGAAATCCGCGTCTTGCCCTATGGGGTTTGATCCGCGAAATCCGCGTCTCGTCCCGACGGGGCTTGGATCCGCGCTCCGCGCTTTAAATCGGCGCCCAGCGTTATCTGCGGACCAGCCCCGCGGTAGGGTAAGCTCATGACGCGCGGGTGATGACCTTTTCCAGAAAGATCCTCGTTGGGCTCGGCCTCGGAATTCTGGTCGGCCTGTTCCTTGGCGAACAGGCGCTCGTGCTGAAGTGGGCGGCGGACGGCTTCGTCAAGCTGCTCCAGATGACCGTCCTGCCGTACGTCACCGTTTCCATTGTCGAAAGCCTGGGTTCATTGCGGGGCGCCGAAGCCCGCCGGCTCGGCCTGCGCGCGGGCGCCGTGCTCGTGGCGCTCTGGTTGGTCGGTCTCTTCTACGCGATGCTCGTGCCGCTGACCTTTCCGAACGCGGAAACGGCGGCATTCTTCAGCACGACGCTCATCGAGCGGCGGCCGCCGTTCAACTTCGTCGATCTCTACATTCCCGCGAATCCGTTCTACTCGCTCGCCAACAACGTCGTCCCGGCGGTGGTGCTGTTTTCCATCATCCTCGGCATCGCGGTGATTGGCCTCGACCGCAAGGCAGTACCTGCTCGACCTGCTGCACGTCGCCAGCGCCGCGCTCTCGCGGGCAACGAGATTCATCGTCCAGCTGACGCCGTATGGACTGTTTGCCATCGCGGCTACGGCGGCGGGCACGCTGAGCCTGGAGCAACTCGGGCGCCTGCAAGTGTTCCTGATCTCGTACGTCGGCGTGTCGCTGCTCGTCAGCCTTTGGGTGCTTCCGGGGCTGGTGGCGGCGCTGACCCCGATTCGCGCTCGCGATATCTTCGCGCTGACGCGCAACGGCCTGATCACGGCCTTTGTCGCCGGCGATCTCTTCATCGTGCTGCCGGTGCTCATCGAATCGAGCCGCACGCTGGTGGCGAGCGCCGGCGTCGACGAGTCGCAACAGCAGCTGCCCGACGTCATCGTGCCGGCGTCGTTCAACTTCCCGCACACCGGCAAGCTGCTCTCGATCAGTTTCGTGCTGTTCGCTGGTTGGTTCTCTGACGCCTCAGTGCCAATCATGCAATATCCGTTGCTGGCGCTGACGGGACTCGTGACGTTCTTTGGCAGCGTCAACGTCGCCGTTCCGTTCCTGCTCGACATGTTCCGCATCCCTGCCGACACGTTTCAGCTGTTCATGGCCAGCGGCGTCATCAACGCGCGCTTCGGGACGTTGGTCGCTGCCATGCACACGCTCGCCGTGGCGCTCCTCGGTAGCTGCGCGATGGCCGGGACGCTGCGATGGGAGCGCCGGCGCATCGTACGCTACCTCGTGATCACCGCGATCCTGACCATTGCCGTGATTGGCGGCGCGAGGATGCTTTTCGGGCGGGCGCTCAACCGCGAGTACTCCAAGGACAAGGTGCTGGCGGGCATGCACCTTCTCCACAAGCCAGTCGATGCGGTCGTCCATCGCACGCCGCTGGCCGTCACGACGCGTGAGACCGGTCCGCGACTGGACGGGATCCGTCGCCGCGGCGTGTTGACGATTGGCTATTTGAACGACTCGCTGCCGTATGCGTTCTTTAACTCCAATGGCGATCTCGTTGGCCTCGACGTCGATCTCGCGCACCAGCTCGCCGCCGAATTGCAAGTGCGCCTCGAGTTTGTCGCGATTAGCCGGGATCGGTTGTTCGACGCGGTCGAGGGCGGGCGAGTGCGATCTGGTCATGTCGGGCGTCGTGGTGACCACGCTCAGGGCGAGTCGGATTGTCTTCTCGGATGCGTACGTCGACGAGACGCTGGCGTTTATCGTCCCCGATGCCAATCGTGGCGAGTTCGCGACCTGGGAACAGCTCCGCGCACGCCCGGGGCTCCGGCTCGGCATTCCCGACATGCCGTACGACGTGCAGAAGATCAAAGAGCGGCTGCCGCAGGCCGAGGTGCAGCTGGTCACGAGCGTGACGCCGTTTTTCGCTACCGACGATCAGTCAGGGCTCGACGGCTTGGCGTTCGCCGCCGAACGCGGCTCCGCCTGGACGCTGATGTATCCGAAGTTATCGGTGGTCATTCCCGAACCTGACCTGGTCAAGGTGCCGCTGGCGTACCCGATTGGCGGCGGCGATCAGGCGTTTGCGCGGTTTATCAATACCTGGATCGAGCTGAAGCGAAAGGATGGTACGCTCGACGGACTCTATAAGTACTGGATTCTGGGTCAGGACGCTGCGCCGAAGCAGCCCCGGTGGTCCATCATGCGCAACGTGCTGCACTGGACGAAGTAAGGGGCAGCGCGACCCTCTCATTCACAGGATTAGCTGATGGCCACACCGCAAACGAATCACCGCTCGCCGCTCGACCGGTTCCTCGGCATCTTCGCCGACGTGCACGCCGGCGAGGGCGTGACAGCGCTGCTGTTGGCGCTCAACGTGTTTCTGATCCTGATGGCGTACTACATCCTCAAGCCGGTACGCGAGGCGCTCATTCTCGGCCAGGGCTCGGCCGAGCTCAAGACCTACATGTCGGCCGGGCAGGTGATCGTGCTGGCGTTCGTCGTGCCGATGTACGGCCGACTAGTGGCGAGCCGTCCGCGGATGCAATTGATCAACACGGTGACGGCGTTCTTTACCGCCTGCCTGGTCCTGTTCTACTTTCTGGCGCAGGCCGGCATGCCGCTGGCGATTCCGTTCTTTATCTGGATCGGCGTCTTCAGCTTGATGATCGTCGCCCAGTTCTGGTCGTTCGCCAACGTCATCTACGACAAGTCGGAAGGCGAGCGGTTGTTCGCGATCGTCGGCTTCGGTGCGTCGCTCGGCGCCGTGTTCGGCGCGCGGATCGCCGATCGCCTGATCGAGCCGGTTGGCGTCAACGAGCTGCTGCTGCTCGGCGCGGCGGTGCTCGGCAGCCAGGTGCTGCTCACCAACTACGTCGACCGCCGCGAGCGCGAGCACCAGCTTGCGCGCAAGAAGACGCTGTCGGCGTCGAAGACCGAAGGCGCAAAGCACGGCGAGTCTTTCAAGCTGGTGTTCAAGACGAGATATCTGCTGTACATGGCGATAATGCTGATGCTCGCCAACTGGGTAAACACGACCGGCGAATACATCCTCAGCAACATCGTCAAGCAGCACGCCAACGATCTGATCGCGGCTGGTCAGGCCGGCGGTCTCAATGAAGGCCAGATCATCGGCGACTTCTATTCGAAGTACTTCACCGTATGTGAACGTGCTCAGCCTTTTACTGCAATTGTTCCTCGTGTCGCGGATCGTCAAATACTTCGGCATCGGCTGGGCGGTGATGATTCTGCCGTGCATCTCGCTCGGCGCTTACAACGTCCTGGCGTTCATTCCGACGCTGAGGTTTGTGCTCGTGGCGAAGGTCCTCGAGAACTCGACCGACTACTCGCTCAACAACACCGTCCGCAACATGCTGTTCCTGCCGTGCACGTACGAGGAGAAGTTCAGCGCCAAGCAGGCGATTGACTCGTTCTTCGTCAGGATGGGCGACGTCTTGTCGGCGGCTCTTGTGTTCTTCGGCACCAACATCATGCAGTTGGACGCACGGAAGTTTGCGGCCGTCAATGCCGCGCTCGTACTGATCTGGCTGGTTCTCGCCTGGCAGGTTGGCCGGATTTACATGCAGCGCACGGCCGCGCAAGCGAGAGCGGCGTAGGGCTCAGAATTTCCTCCTGAGCGCCCTGCGAATCAGGAGCGAGGTGCCGACCAGCACCCAGGCGATCGTCCGAACTTTCCTGACGATCGCGAGCGTCGCGCCGAGCGCCGCGCCAAAACCCAGCATCTGCGTGAAGCTGCCGGTCGTCAGTTCATCGACGCCGGTCCTGAGCGGCACGAACTTGAAGAGCACCTGCACCAGCCGGTTGGCGCCTTCGACGATGAAAGACGTGAGGAGGGGCGGTGGTGCGCCCTGGATCAGCCACCAGGTGACGTGCACTTCGAGGACGCCGAGCGCATGGAACATCGCCTCGGCGGCCAGAATCGGCACCAGCACAGCTCGCCGGCGCACGGCGAACGTATAAATCTGCTCTTCGAGCGCGTGCAGCTGGCCGACGCGCTCCTGCAGCTTCGACTCCTTCGGCACGACGGTCGACAGCGCCCGGCGGACGAGCGCCGGACGCTGCCAGAGCACGATGGCAGTGACGACGAATCCGACTGCTGATGGCGACGAGCGCCACCCACGCCGCCTGTCGAATCGCGCCCGGCAGATCGAACGTGACGAGCAGCGCCGCGGTGGAGAGGGCGATCATCGCCGCCGCCGACAGCGTGTAAAGGATGTTCTCGATCGCCAGCGCGGTCGCGGCCGGGCCGAACGCCACCCGGTCGCGCACGTAGGCCGCTTTCGCCGGCTCGCTGGCAAACAGGCCGAGCGGCGTGAGATTGCCGACGGCGTCACCGGCGACGACGGCGGCAAAAGCGGCGGTAAATGGCAGGCGGTGGGGCGGCTCGAGGCAGAGCAGCCAGGCAGTCGCGCGCATCGCGAATCGCAGGCCGGCGAGCGCGATGATGATGACGAATCCCCAACCGACCTCTTTCAGCCCCTCCCAGACCTCCGAAGGGCCGACCTGGCGGACGAACCAGGCGAACAGCGCGACGCCAAGGACGCTCGCAACGATGCCAATGACATTCGAGCGCGGCGGCGCCGGAGCCGCCGATCCGGATTGGGGAGGCACGCCGTGATCATATAATCGGCGGCTATGCTCCCAGCGTCCTTCCAGACGCCTGCAGCCATCATTCTGCTCGCCGGCGGGCTGCTTTCGTGCTTCGCCGGCTATCGGGTGTTCCGAGTCGTTCTCGGGTTTTTCGGGTTCGTCATCGGTGCGCTGCTCACCAGTTCGATCATGGGCACCGACCAGACGCTCTGGATGATCGGCGCGGCGATCGTTGGCGGCATCGTCGGCGCGCTGATTCTGGTCGCTGCGTACTTCGTCGGCGTCGCCTTGATCGGTGCCGGCGTCGGCGCGCTGGTCGTGAATGTCATCTGGGCCAGTCTCGGCCGCGAACCGCACATCGTCGTCGTGATCATGTTTGCGATTGCCGGGGCGCTGGCAGCACTGGCGTTGCAGCGCTACGTCATCATCGGCGCCACGGGTTTAGGTGGCGCATGGACGGCAATTGTCGGCGGCCTCGCCCTGATGGGCGATAAGATGGCCGTAGAAGCCACCGCGCGCAACAACGTGTGGCTGGCGTACCCGATGAACCCTGCCCCGGGCGAACGCTGGGTCATCATCGCCTGGTTGGCGTTGGGCATAGTCGGCGTCGTCTTCCAACTGGCTGTGACGTCGAGAGGGTCGAAAGGAAAGAAGTGACTGACGACCGACGACCGAAGACTGGAGACTGATAAATGGCGGAATTTTCTCGTAGTGTAACGGTGGACTGGGTTGGCGGGCTCATGGACGGAAAAGGGCAGGCCAAGGCAGGCAGCGGAGCATTCACGCTCCCGGTGACATTTCCTTCACGCATCGGTGAGCCGGCGGGCCAGACGAGTCCCGAAGAGCTGGTTGCCGCGGCGCACGCTTCCTGCTTTGCGATGGCGCTGAACGCGACGGTGGGCAAGAAGGGCGGGTCGATCGCGCAAACGCACGTCACGGCGACCGTGATCGCCGACAAAGGCGACGCTGGCATCAAGCTGACAACGTCGAAGCTGAAGGTCGTGGCGGAAGGCCTTCAGGGGATCGACAAGGCGCAGTTCGCGGAAGTGGCAAAGGAAGCCGAAAGCAAGTGCCCAATCTCGAACGCCCTTCGCGGCAGCTTGCAGATCGAACTCGAAGCCGAAGCCCGCTGATCCCTACGCACTTTCGCGGCGCACGCCGTCGATGATGATCTCGATGAGTGCCGCATCCGGCAGCCGTTCGAGTGCCGTTCGATCCTCGCTGCTCAATCGGTAGTCGACGATGATGTTGGCGAGGTGCCATCCGGAGAGGGCGAGAAGCTGACGCCTGAGCAGCTCCTCGCCCTTTCGATACACCGAGAATGGATCGAGGACGCTCGAGGGCTGATCGATCGGAAGGGGAACGGCACGTGGCGCCGGTTCGTCGAACGCGGGAGCCGTTGCCGTTGCCTTTTGGGTTGTCCGTACCGGCGTCTTGGCGCGAGCGAGCGCTCCCTCGAGGTAGACGGGAGTCAGGCCTGTCGCCCAGTATTCGACATCAGTACGGTTGGGTTGGGTGGTTTCGCGCGGCGACCGCAGTGGACGCCTGCCGCCCAGCGGTGTGAACTCAATCCACCCCTGCCAGTTGCCTCCAGGCATTTCCGACGCGACTGCACGCGCGGCATACACCTTTCCATCGGCATCGCTGACCCGGGTTTGAAATTCGAGAACTGTTTCGGCCACTGACTTCTCGTCGAGGTTCCGCGGGCGGACGTCTTCCATGCGGTTTTACCTGCAAGAAGACGTCCCGCCCGAGGCTCGTCTGTTGACGAGTCGAGGAGTCACCGCGGAGTGGAATCAGCGTTCGCGCTGTTCGGTGATGGTTACCGGTTCTCGTAGCGTAAAGCTGAGGCGCGACTCTGCGCCGATGACTGCCGGGTCTCCGTGCGTGGCAAGCACGGCACCGGTTCCAGCCGCGCCGCCGACTCCAGCGCCAATCGCCGCACCCTTGCCGCCGCCGGCGATCGCGCCGACCGCGGCGCCGACTCCGGCACCAATCCCGATCTTCTTGGCATCCTTGCCCTTGGTCGATTTGGCTTCACGCTGGAAATGCGACGCCGACAGACGCACGGTCCTGCCATCGGCGAGCGTCAGCGAATCGAGGCTTACCGTGAGCGTGGCGACGTCCTTCACTTTGCCGCCAGGATCAGCATCGACGATGACGCCTTCGACGCGCGCGCCCTTCTTCGCTATCACCCAGTCGTCGTGCACGATGGGCTCAGCGAGCGTTGCGCTGAACTTTTCCCCCGACTGATTGGTCTTGGTCGAGAGCGTCGCGGTTGTGTACACCGAGATCGCCCGACCTTCTTTCAGCGTGTACGTACGCAGGCGGAGGTGGCGGCGGCGGAGCGGGCGCGACAGGGGCGGCGGGCGCTGGGCCCGTTGCACCGGCTTGCGGTGTCGGCTTGGCAACGCTGGCGGACGGCTTGGCTGTCGAGGCAGGAGTCTCAGCAGGAGCCGTCGCCGCGGGCGCCACGGACGCGGGTGGTGGTGCCGATTGCTCGGGTGCAGACGAGGAGCATCCAGCCGCGATGGTGGCGAATGCGATCACAGCGAGGCCGACGCAGATCGTTGAAGTTGCACTCTGACGAAGGTTGTTTTTCACGCGCACATTATAGGCTCGCCAGGCGCCCGGCGCAGGCTTCAGCTTGGCCGTACAGCCGAGCTGGCTCATCACCAAAACACCCGCTGAAGTCCGCTGCGGTTCTTCCGCCGCATCGTCAGATAGATGATGAAGCCAGAGATGGTCAGGAACGCCAGCGTCGTGCCCCACAGCATCGCGAACACCAGGCCGCCATCGCCGAACGCTTCGCCGCTGTGGATGCGGTGGATGAGCGGTTTGTCGACGTAGGTCTCGGTTCGGAGCAGCGAGCCCGAGTTCGCGTCGAATACCAGCCGGCGATCCTCGCCGCCGCCGGGCTTTCCCAAAAAAACATCGACTGTCGGTTGCGGTCCCTTGAACTGCATTTGAATCCGATCGATCGGCGCGCCGGCCGCTTCGGCCCGCGCCCGCGCCATCGCGCGCTCGATCGGCTGCTGCCAGGCGCCTGGCTGCGAGTCGGTCGTGATCGGGCTGACCATGCCGCGCGTCGCCTCGCGCAACGCCTCGGCTTCGCCGAAGAACTCGAACATGGCAGTGAGGACGCCGGTGATGGCGGCAAAGAGAAGGAACAGCGCCGCTGGAAACGCAATCCACCGGTGCCATTTTCGCCAGAACGCTGGGGTCATAGGTATGTGTGCTGGTTGAGTATCAGGACCTTATCGCGTGATTCTACTGGTTGCTCGTTAACAGGGCGGCTCGCTGCTTGCGGTTCGCTGTTGCCAACCCAGCGTCCGGCTTGGCAACCGCCAGCTGCAAGCGTTCTCTTTGGACATAGTCACGTCAGCCACCACACGCCGAAGAGCAGGGTCAGCAGCGTCACCGGCACGCCGACTTTGCAGTACTCCCAGAACGTGATCTCGACGCCGTGCCGGCGCGCGCCTTCGAGGACGATCAGGTTGGCGATCGAGCCGACCAGGGTGAGATTGCCGGCCAGCGTGCTCGACATCGCGAGCGTCAACCACGACGTGTGCGGATCGGGCAAGTGCGGAACCAGGCGCGACAGCAGCATGACGGCCGGCACGTTGCTGATCACGTTGGACACGATGGTCGTGACGATGCTGAGGCCGGCGATCGTGTGAAGGCCGACGGGCTGCAGCAGATCGAAGAGTCGTTGCGCCAGGCCGACGCGCTCGACTCCGCCAATCACGACAAAGAGACCGATGAAGAGGACGAGCAGGTCCCAATCGATCTGACGATAAATCTTCTGCGGGTTGACGCGCCGGGTGATGAGGAGCGCGGCTGCCGCGACTGGCGGCGACGATCGCCGGGTCCTTGCCGAGGAGAAACGCCATCGAGGACGAACGCGGTGACGAACAGGCCCTTGATCGTCATCACCCGGTGCATCGGGCGTGGCGCCGGCCCTGCCGCTTCGAGAGGGCCGGGCCGAAGATCGGCGCGGAACATCACGACGAGGACGAGCGCGTCGAGCGCGAGGCCGAAGAGCGCGACCGGTCCGAGCGCGGCGAGGAACGGGCCGTATCGGATCTGCGACAGGCTCGCGATCAGCATGTTCTGCGGATTGCCGGTAATCGTGGCGACGCTGCCGATGTTGGCGCCGGTCGACGAGCGCCAGCAGGTAGGGCAGCGGCGCGATGGCCGCGGGCGCGCGCCAGCTCGATCAGGACCGGCGTGAAGACCAGGCAGATCGTGTCGTTGACGAAGAGCGCCGAGAGGATGCCGCTGACGAAAACGACCGCGACGAGCAGCAGCGCGGGCTGGTGCACGCGCGCGCCGATCCACTGGACGGTGGCGCTGAAGAACCGCGCCATGCGCAGGTGGGCGATCAGCACCATCATGCCGAAGAGCAGCACCAGGGTGCGGAAATCGATATGCCTGTATGCCTCGTCGAGCGAGATGACGCCGGTGGCGATCATCAGCGTCGCGCCGACGATGGCGGCGCCCGGTGCGATCGATTTTCAGGTACGGTGCGCGGCCGGTGGCGAGAACGAGATAAGTGAAGAAGAGGATGGCGCCGGCGACGACCGACAGGAGCATGCGGCGTCATCGTAATATCGGGCGTGGAGTTGCGCCAGGTTCGGGCTATCCGTTAGACTTGGGTTTCCCCGACGGCGATGCCCGTCACTCGAACAGAGCGGTTCGCGCTCAGTGTTCCTCAGTAGCTCAACGGTAGAGCATCCGGCTGTTAACCGGAGGGTTCCTGGTTCGAATCCAGGCTGAGGAGCCAGCCCTGTAAGTGCCGATAAGTCAATAACTTACGCTAGCTGAGAATCGCTCGGCCTCTTAAGTGGTTCTCTGACCGAGAGTTGCCGCGGATAGGCCGCACTGGGCAACGACGTCCCGCAACTGGCTGCGATTGAACGAAGGTTCGCGCTGGCTTCGACATAGGCCATGGCCTCCTTGTCGATGCGAAGGGGAAGACCCGATCCACGACCGGGCGAATGATTCCCTCATCGATGAGAGACGCGATCTCGGTCACCCGGCGCGGGCCATCGCGCACGGTCACCGCGAGTGGACGACGGCGGCGGGTGTGCCGGGCCCAAAAGCGACGGCTCGTTTTTGCTTCGTACCTCCAGATGGATACTAAGATAGTATCCATAAATGGCTTCCGTCAACACTCAATTTTCGATCGCCGTCCACGTACTGGCGGCAATCGCACATCACGAGGGAGTTTTCACGTCGGAAATTCTCGCAGGCAGCGTGAATGCGAACCCGGTGTTCGTTAAGAGAATCCTCGTTAAACTCTCGAAGGCGAAGCTGGCGAAGACGACTGTTGGGTAGTCGGGGTGGTTATGGCCTGGCACGAAGCCCAAAGAGTATCTCCCTCTAGACATCTACTCTGCGGTAAACCCTCCAGATGTTTTTGCCATCCATGCCTATCCCAAAACGAAGGAGTGTGTCGTGAGCCGTAACATCAAGGAAGTCATGAGCGACGTGCTGGTTGGCACTCAGGAGGC
>CAWCQS010000019.1:0-31484 GCA_963797715.1 uncultured Acidobacteriota bacterium | reverse complement strand
GGGTCGGGGTCAGCAGGAATCCCCGCTGCTCACCGTTCAGCCAACCTGTACCGACAATACGACCGGCATCGTTGATGTCGCGTGCTTCGGTCAGGACCCAGCCCGATCCGCTTGGGATGAGCCCGTTCAGATCGCGCATGACACCCGCGGTGACAATGACTGCGCGGGCTGAAGCGTCGGGCCCTTCCGAGAAGCCGACAATATCGCCGCGTTCGTTGATCGCGTAGGCAGCGCTCTGTCGTCCCCCGGCGAGGGTGCCGAGATCGCGTAATGTGCCACCAGCGAACAGGAAGGCGTGATGCTCTCCGTGACCGGCGTCCCCGTCACCGACCACTTCGTCCCGGTTGCTCAGATCCCGGGCTGTCGTCAACTGCCCGCCGAGCGACCCGATCGGCACGAGCTTGCCGCCGGTAAACAGAAACGACCGGTGCTGGGCGTAGTCGGCGTGAGGTTCGGAGCTGAAAAACCCGGCCAGGCTGCCGCGGTCGTTCACCGCAACGACGACGCCATCTTCGCCGCCGAAGGTGCCGAGGTCGTCGACGCGGAAGTCGCGATAGAAAAAGACGCGATTGCGGGCCGACATGTGGTGGCCAGCCGTGGTGTAGTAACCCGTGACTTCGCCCACGCTGTTGACTCCGAGCGCGGCGCCGAAATCGCCGTCGGCCCGAGGGTCGAGCGAGGTCAATTCGATCGCTCCGCCGTTGATTGTCGTCACGAATGCGTGAAACCGGCCCGACAAGTCCTGCGCCCTGCCGACGATGATGCCGTTGTTGTTGATGCGATAGGCGAAGCTTTCGTCGCCTCCGAGCGTGCCGAGGTCAACGAGGGAGCCACCGGTGTACAAGAAAGCTCTCGTGAGACCAGCGACCGTTGCGGAGAACCCAACGACCGCCCCGCGGTTGTTGATCCCCATCGGACTGGTTCGTCCACCGCCGAGTGACCCGAGATCGGTAATCGAATAGGTCGAAGCCGGGGCTCCGGCCGCTCGCATCTCCTGCCCGAAGAGATGAAGCGCCGCGATAGCGGCCATCGCGATGTTGACGTAACGCATGACGCCCTCTTTCCTGCGCATTACCGGTTCCGCACCTTCAACGCATTCGAATAGGCCGAGTTGCCAACCAGGTTGAACGCGCGCACGCGATAGAACACGAACTTCGTCGATCCCGGACTGGTGTCGACGTAAGTCGAGACGTTCTGAGCCACCGTCGCTATCTGCGAAAAGGCCAGGCCGTCAGGCGACCGCTGGATGGAGAAACCAGTCTCGTTGTTCGACGAATCGGTCCATGTGAGCGTGATCCGACCGGATTGTCGCGTGGCGACGAGACCCGTGGGCGCAGACGGTGGCTGTGACGGTGGTGCCGGCATGGTCGTCGCGCTCGCCGGGCCTGCAAAGGCAGAGGGCCCCGTCGCGTTGTAGGCGCGAACGCGGTACCAGTATCGAGTCGCAGCGCTCAACGATGTGTTGGCATAGGTCGTGACGTTCGAGGTGACTTCGCCGATCTCTGTGAACGTCGCGGCGTCCGTAGACCGCTCGATCCGGAAATTGGATTCGTTGGATGCGTTATCGGTCCACGCGAGGTTGATCCGGCTGCTCGACACAGCCGTGGCACTCAGACTCGTCGGCGCCGCCGGTGCGGTGGGCGCCGGGCCGCTGTTGAGACGGACGATTCGCGCGATCGACGGCACGCCAGCGGCGTTCAGCACGAAGAGCATGTAATGGCCTGGCGGTGCGATTTGGCGACGGACGGCGCAGTGGCCGTCAGGCGGCCGGGTGCCTGCGAAAACGCGAGGCGAAGAAAGCGCTGGTTCATGTTGTTCGTGTGCGTGACAGCCGAGAGGCGAACGAGTGTCACGGCCGCGATCGACGTCGCATCCGGCGTGTCGACAAAAAACGACTCGCCGTAGGTGATGCTCGACGGAGACGAAGTCACCTCGGGCCTTGCGCCCTTGAACAAATAGGGAGGAGAAAACACTTCGGCATTCGGCTGGTTATCGCCTCCCGACGAGAGCACGCGCCCGTCTGGCAGGAGCAGCGCAATCGAGTGATAGCCCCGATAGCGAGTCGCGCTCGCGAGCTCGGTAAAAGAGTTTTGAGCGGGATCCCAGCGCTCGGCTGTGAGCACGGGCGCAGCAGCGTTGTTGAACCCCGCACCGCTGCTGCCGCCCGTGACGAGCACGGTGCCGTCCGGAAGCATCGTTGCGTTGAGCTGGCGGCGTGCGGTGTGCATGTTCCCCGCCGATTGCCAGCTCGGGACAGGGAGATTGAGGTCGATCTTCTCCGCTGAGGCCCGCGGCGGATCGTTTCCGCCGACGATCAACACCTTGCCAGGCTCATACATGACGGCGCTGCCATAGCTTCGATATCCACCCGTGCTCGTCGGCGCCGTTGCGTCCAGGCGCCGGTGCCACTCGTGTTGAGGTAGCGCGAGGTCTGCTGCGGTCCCGCATTGAAGACCCTGCCGTCGGGCGCCAGCAGCATGAAGGGGTAGAGTGGCAGCGAGATTTGCGCTGTATTCAAGTCTCGCCAGGCTCCACTCGTCCACACTTGCGGCAGACGATTGACACCAACCGTGGTGTCGACGTCACCCGAGACGACCAGCACGCTTCCGTCGGCAAGCGTGGTCGTCGTCGGATACCAGCGTCCGGCGTTCATGTCCGGCTGGCGCGCCCATGTGTTCGCCTGGGAATCGTAGATGCTGGCGTCGTTGAGCCCCACATTGTTGCTGATGTGACCACCCGCCACGAACAGCTTCCCATCCGCGAGCAGCGTGAGTCCGGAGCAGAAGATGTTGTAGCCGACCGGTGCGGCCGCGACGATCGCGCCGGTCGACGGATCCCACAGGCGCGGATCGTCCGAATACGGATAGAAGATCACTTTGCCGGTTGGCAGCAACGAGGCGTGCACGGAGACGATCGGCCAGTTCTGCATGGGCGCCCACGCGCCGGTCTGCGAAGGGTCCGATTGCGCGCGTACGGTTAAGGCGCTAGCGCCCATCAACCACCACACCGCGGCGGTCGAAGCGAGCGCGGCAGTTAGAACAGAAGGACGCGCAACTTTCGCCATCGGAACCTCGTCTTGGCGTTGGCCTGGTTCTGCCGGTACTGGAGACCGGCAGCTGCATTTTCCGGCGGAGCCGCCTGCCCAGAGCATAGACCGTGCCGCAGGCAAGGCCCCAAGGAATTCTTTCAATGGGAGAAGCCGGAGAACAAGGTCTGCCTGGGCGCAGCCGAAATCACTCGTCGGGCCGAACGAAGTCGCCGGAGCTCATTGGCTCGTAGATCCACTTCAAATCTGAGGGTTCTAACTCGCGTCGCGAAGATGGAGTGAAGACACCCGGGAATCCAGACGCTCCTGCAGAGTTAACGAGGGACCCATCAATCAAGCAGGGGGACACGCGAGTTGTGACGTCGACGATCCAGAATGGCAACACCCTACGATTTGTGGAAGGCTTCGGCCTCGGCCCGAGCGTCGAACGCGACGTTAGTAGACTTTCTACACAACAATGTGTAGAGTGTCTACTCAATGAGTCCAAAGCCCCCGTCCCGCGTCGAGCTCCTGCGTGGCACGCTGGATCTCCTGATTCTGCGCACGCTGCTGCCGGGACCGAGTCACGGCCACGCCATCGCGAAGCACATTCAACGGACCTCGGAAGACCTGCTGCAGGTCGAAACCGGCTCGCTCTACCCGGCGCTCTATCGCCTCGAGGCCAAGGGCTGGATTGCCGCCTCCTGGGAGCTCTCCGAGAAGGGCAAGCGCGCCCGCTACTACCGCATCACGGCTACGGGCCGAAAGCAGCTGGTCAGCGAACAGTCGAAATGGGACGCGTTCGCGCGCGCCATGGGATTGCTGCTGAAGCCGGCCGACCAGGAGTGACGATGATCCCGCTCTTTCGGAAGTTCACGTGGTGGCTGCAGCGGCGGCGCAAAGAAGACGAGCTTCGCGAGGAACTGCAGTTCCACCTCGAGCAGGAAGCGGGTGAACGTCGGGCCGACGGGTTACCGAGGACCAGGCCAAGTGGGCCGCGCGTCGTGACCTGGGCAACGTCACGCTGCTGCAGGAGAACACGCGCGGGCTGTGGTCGTGGATCCTGCTCGAGCAACTGGCGCAGGACATTCGCTACGGCCTGCGGGCAATGGTCAAGAACCGCCTGTTCACCGCCCTCGCCGCACTCTCGCTCGCGCTCGGGATCGGAGCGAACACCGCGATTTACAGCTTCATGGACTCGATTCTGTTGCGCTCGCTGCCCGTGTCCGATCCGGCGTCGCTGGTCGTGGTGAAGTGGCAGCGCCGGGCCTCGGCTCCCGGTACGTCGAACGAGTCCGTGATGCGCTCCATGGACGGCAGAACCTACCGCGACCCCTCGGGCATCATCGCGGGGATCTTTCCATTTCCGGCGTTCGAGCGGCTGAAGGAGGCATCGGCGCCGGTCCTGTCGAGCCTCTTCGCGCACAAGCCGGCGGGCCGCGTGAACGTGATGATCAAGAGTCAGGCGGAGATCGCTCAGGGCGAGTATGTCTCCGGCGACTTCTTTCGCGGGCTCGCGGTGTCGCCTGCGGCGGGTCGCCTGATCTTTGCCGATGACGATCGCGCCAGCGCCGCACCCGTCGCGGTCCTGAGCCTGGGTTACGGCGAGCAGCGCTTCGGCGATGCCGCAAGCGCCATCGGACAGCAGATTCTCATCAACAACGTGCCGTTCACCGTGGTCGGGGTGACGCCGCGAGAGTTCTTCGGCGTCGATCCGGCCGCCGCGCCGCAGGTCTATCTCCCCATGCACGCCAGCCTCCTCTTCGATCCAGGCGGCGGGACCTGCCTACCTCGACCCGAACTATTACTGGGTCGAGATGATGGGCCGGTTGCATCCTGGCGTTGGCCTCGCGCAGGCTCAGGCAGCGCTCGCGGGCCCGTTCGCCCAGTGGGTGGCCACGACGGCGACCAACGATCGCGAGCGCGCCAATCTTCCAGCACTGCGCCTCGAGGAAGGGGCCGGTGGACTCGACAGCCTCAGGCGCCAGGTACTCGAAACCGCTCTACGTGCTGCTGACAATGGTGGGCCTGATCCTGGCGATCGCGTGCGCGAACACGGCGAATCTGCTGCTCGCGCGGGCCGCCGCCCGCAGGCGCGAGATGGCGGTGCGGCTCAGCCTCGGCGCCGGACGCTGGCGTGTGGTGCGTCAACTGCTGACGGAGAGCGTCCTGCTCGCGTCCCTCAGCGGCGCGCTCGGCATCCTCATTGCCGTCGTCGGCATCCGGGTGCTGACGCTGCTGCTGTCCAACGGGCAGCAGGGATTCACGCTGCACGCCGAACTGAACTGGCATGTGCTCGGCGTGACGCTGGCGCTGTCGTTGCTGTGCGGCCTGCTGTTTGGCCTGGCGCCGGCGATGCAGTCGACGCGGCCGGCGTTGATGCCGATGCTCAGAGACAGGTCCGTCACCGAGCCGCGGGCGCGTCTGCGTGAAAGGATTCCTCGCCTGAGCCTGACGCAGGCGCTCGTCGTGGCGCAGATTGCGATCTCGCTGTTGTTGCTCGTCGCCGCCGGCCTCTTTGTGCGGACGCTGTCGAATCTCCAGTCGATTCCGCTCGGGTTCAATCGCGAGAGCGTGCTGCTGTTCGAGCTGAATGCCCCGCAGGCCGGCTATCCGGAGGCCAAGGTCGCGGCTTTCTATGCCGATCTGCGGCGCCGTCTCAGCGAGGTTCCCGGCGTACGCGACGCGACGCTGTCGCATGCTTCGCTCATCAGGGCCGGCCGGATGTTCCCAGTCACAGTCAACGGCGTGCGGGCGCAGGAAACGCGCATCCTGTTCACGGGGCCCCGATTCTTCACGACCATGCAGATTCCACTGCTGCAGGGACGGGAAATCGCGGAAGGCGATCGCCAGGGAACGCTGCCCGTCGTCGTCGTGAGCGAGCTGCTTCGCCAGAGCGAACTTCGGCGAGGCAGACGCCGGTGGGCCGACAGCATCACGGTCGGCAGATTTCGGGCGTGCCCCTCGATTTCGAAATCGTGGGAGTCGCCGCAAACGCCAGATACGGCGGCCTCAAGGGCGACATCCCACCGGTCGTCTATCTGCCGTACACGCAGGTTCCCCCTCCGCGGCTTCGGGAGATGACCTACGCTCTGCGCACCGTCGGCGACCCGCTGCGCTACGTCGGCGCCGTCCGCCAGATCGTGCACGAGGCCGACGGGCGCGTGCCGGTGAACAATCCCAAGACCCAGGCCGACGACATCGACCAGACGATCAATCAGGAGATCGTCTTTGCCCGGCTCTGCAGCGCCTTTGCGATCCTCGCACTGGTGATCGCCAGCATCGGCCTCTACGCCACGATGGCCTATGCTGTAGCGCGCCGTACGAGCGAGATCGGACTGCGCATGGCCCTTGGGGCCGGACGGGGCGTCGTCATCTGGATGGTGCTGCGCGAGGTCTGTGTCCTCGCCGTTGTCGGCCTGGTGATCGGTGTGCCGACCGCCCTCGGCACGTCGCGGCTGATCGAGTCGTTTCTGTTCGAGATGAAGCCAAACGACCCAAGCGCGCTGGCGCTTGCGGCGGCGATTCTGTTGGCCGCAGCGCTCATGGCCGGATATGGACCGGCCCGGCGAGCGTCGCGGGTCGATCCGATGATCGCCCTTCGCCACGACTGAGCAATTCCTTTTGAACGCCTTCTTCCGTAAGCTGCGCTGGTTCATCGAACGGTCCGACAAGGATGCCGAATTGCGGGAGGAACTTCTGCCCGCCCGTCGCGCGTCGCGTATAGACCCAATGCTTGCCCTGCAGCATGAATAGTGGGGCGTGCTCGCCTGCCGATCCGCGCGGATGAAGGTTGCCCAATTATTCCGCTCGGAGGGCGGTCAGAGGATCGACCTGCGTCGCGCGCCGGGCCGGGATGTAGCTGGCCAGCAACGTGACGGCCATGACAAGGGCCACCGCGCAGGCGATGGTCCATGGATCTCGCGCGCTCACGCCGAACATCACCGATTCGATCCACCGGGCGGCGACCGTCGCTCCGACGATTCCGACGAGCACACCCGCGATCGCCAATCGCAGACCGCGGGCAAGAACCAATCGCAGCACTGACAGACGAGCGGCACCCAGTGCCATGCGGATCCCAATTTCTTGTCGCCGCTGCGACACGAGATATGCGAGCACGCCGTAAATGCCGACGGCGGCCAGCACACATGCCATCAGCGCGAACAGACCGACGAGCGACGCATTTACTCGCGGCTGCGCCGCGCTGTTGCTGATTTGCTGCACCGTCGTGGTGACGTTATACAAGGCCAGCTGCGGATCGAGTTCGTGTACCACAGAGCGGATAATCGATGGCAGCTGCGCAGCGTCGCTCCGCGCACGCACGATAACGGTCATCGCCGGCCACGAGTAGTTGGCCGTGGAGATGTACATCGTCGGATTCGGTTCGAGCGCCAGCTCGAGGTTTCGCACGTCGCCGACCACTCCGACGACGCGGAAGTCTCCGATCGGGTTGGCCGTGATCTCGCGACCGATCGGGTCTGCGTCACCCCAGATCCGCCGCGCCATCCCTTCGGAGAGCACGATGGTGCGTTCATCGGCCTGCGAGTTCCCGAAGAACAACTGACCGCGCACGAGCGGGATCTGGAGCGTTCTGAAGTACGAAGCGCTGACCATTCGCCAGTCGGCTTGAAGCGACTTCCCGTCCAGGCGCGAGGGTCCCACGGCCTCAATCGGCTGGCCGGTGTTCCCGCCATCGAAGGGAGCGCCACTCGTGAGAGCCGCCGAATCGACAGCTGGAGAGGCCTCGAGCCGTTCGATCAGCCGGCGGTAGAACCCCCACGCGGCACCAGGTGCCGAGTAGCGCTTTTCGGGAAGTCCCATCATGGCGGAGGTGACGTTCGTGGGCTCGAACCCGAGCCGCACGCTCTTGAGGCGCATGAGGCTCTGGCCGAACAGACCCGCGCCAATGAGGAGGATCGTGGCCAGCGCGATCTGCGCCCCGGCCAGCACCTGTCGTGTTGTCTGCGCTCCGCCGGTATGTCCGCGAGCCTCGTGTTTCAGCGCATCGATGATGTCGCCGCGAGACGCCGCGACCGCCGGCAGGGCGGCGAAGATCAATCCAATCGTCGCGCAGATCCCTGACGAAAAGAGCAGCACGGTTCCGTTGACGGTCGCGTCGGTCGCTCGCGGCAGGTTTGTCGGCAACCACGCTCGCAGCAGCGGCATCGTCCAGTAGGCGACGAGCACCCCGGTGGCGCCACCGACAAGCATCAGCAACAGCCCTTCCGTCAACACCTGCCGCACCAGCCGCCGGCGACCGGCTCCGATCGCCATCCGCACGGCAATTTCGCGACCGCGGGCGGCAGTCCGCGCAAGCATCAAGTTCGCCACGTTCGCGCACGCGATCAGGAGGACGCAGCATACCGCCCCGAGAACGATGTAGAGCGCGCGACGCGTCTCTTCCGGCACGACCCAGTCGTAGAGGGTCGAGACCGTGACATTCCATCCCTTGTTCGACGCCGGGTACTCGGCCTCGAGCTGGCGCGCGATCGATTGGAGCTCAGATCGCGCAAGTTCCACGGTGACATCTGGCTTGAGACGTGCCATCACCTGCGCGATGTGATCGGTGCGATCCTCCTCGGCAGCGTTGATCTTCAGCGGGCGGAAGAACTGGGCGTCCGCCGGCACGGCGTCATCCGGAAGGATGCCGACGATCGTTGCGGTGGCATCGCCGACCGTAACCGACCGACCAACCAGCGACGGGTCTCCCCCGAAGTGACGAATCCAGAGTCCCTCGGTGATCATCGCAACCGGTGGCGCGTCCGGTGCAGCATCGGCCGGTAGGAATATGCGTCCCGTTCTCGGCCGCGCGCCCAGGATCGAAAAGAATTCCGGCGTCACCGTCAGCAACGGCACGCGAACCGGATCGCCCGTGCCACGTATCGTGACGCCGCCTTCCTGCCACGCCGCGAGATCAAGGGTTCTCGAGCGTTCGCGCCAGGAGACAAAGTTTGGGAGGGAGACGGCAAAGCCGTCAATGGCGAGCGACGGATTGTCTTCCCAGATCCTGATCAGCCGCTCGGATTCGGCGTAGTGCAGCGGCCGGAGCGCCACCGCGTAGACGACGCTGAAGATCGCGGTGTTCGCACCGACACCGAGGGCGAGCGTGGCGATGGCCGCCAATGCAAATAGCGGCGCCCGCCGGAATGTCCGGATCGCGTAGCGAAGGTCTTGTCGCAGGACGTCGAGGTGTTCGCCGGGCGCGAGGAGGACCGCGTCAGCCAAGACCTGCCGCCATAACCTGAATGTCGCGCGAAAGCCAGCCGGTCGGTCCTCGCCGAGCCGATCGCGAAAGGCCTGCAGCATCTCGCGCTCGTATTCGTCCCGGAATTCGACCGGGTAGCATCGGAGGAGCAGCCGGTAGAGACGCTCAGGGATCGACAGGCGCGGCATGTCACGCCTTTCGAGGCAGCAGGCCGGAGGTGCGCGCCTGCGACAGGAGCGATGTCAGCCGCTCGGCTTCCGCGGCGGCGACGCGTCGTCCAAATCTCGTGATGCGATAAAAGCGACGTCGTTCATCGGCGCCCGCGGCGCCAGTGGTCAGTTCCTCAATCAGCCCTTCGGCGAGCATGCGCTTGATCGAGCCGTAAAGGGTGCCCGGACTCATCCGGACGCGGCCCTCGGTCCGGTTGGCGACGTCCTGCATGATGCTATATCCGTGGCGCTCGCCGTCGCCGAGCGCAATCAGGATGTGAAGGAACGCGGGCGCCAGCGGGAGCAGCGCCGCGATCTCGGCGTCGGTGTCTCGACTCATATCCATGCTCGTTATAACGAACATGGATATATCACGTTCCGTTAGTTAAGGCAACGCAAGGAGGTTCCGACGACTCATCGGGCCGGGTACTGTGGATTCGCCTTGATTTCCCTGATTTGCAGGATGTGCCGCTGTTCGTGTGTCGAAATCAGCAGGGCCCATTGATAGGCATCGCTCCCCTGCCGTTCAACGATGTGGCTTCGCAGGTCATCCGAAGTCGTCCGGATGTACCGGCGCAACTGCTCGTGCTGTTTACGAATGGCGTCGAGCCCCTGTCGTAGATCTTTGAGCTCACCTTTTGGCACTTCGGATGGGATGGCCCTTTCCCGATGCGTTCGATCGATGCCGTACCAGAGGATGTCGGCATCCGTTCCTGACTTCCTCGCGGTGGTCGCTGGCCCTTGCATCGCCTTTTGCAGATCCTGCCAATAGATTGGGCCGACGACCACCAGGTGATCCACGACCTGCGCGATGCTCCACTGATCCGGCGCCGGCTTGAAGGCGAGTTGGCCTGGTGAGAGCTGGGATACTTCATCAACCAGCCATTGCTCCGTCATGTCCAGGTGGGCGATCAGGCGCTGACGCTCCAGGTCGCTGAGCGGACCCGCCTGGGGAACGGCGCCCAGCGCGATCAGCAACAGCCCCACCGCGATTGCTCTTCGCATCATTAATGTCCCGATCGCCTGGACGCCGGGGCGAGCAACCAAATTGTAAGACGATCCTCGTCGCCGAACTGAGCCATACGGCCAGGCGAATGGAGGACGCCGACACGGTCCGGGGCACGCAGGTACTCGCAGCCGCGCCAGGACGTGCCGATAATACGTCGTGTCATGTCGAAGACGCGGAAGCGATCGAGCCGGCGATCGAAACCAGTCGTCTATTCGGTTTACATCGTCGAGCTCGACCGTAGATGCCTCACGGTACCGTGCGCCTATGCCCCACTTTACGTTGGGCAAACGGCGCACTCGCCGGAAGAACGGTTCGAGCAGCACAAGGCCGGTGGCAGGCTCGCGGCAGGAAAAGCGCATCGCTTCGGTGTTCGGCTGCGCTACGACCTGATGAAGGGGATTGGTCCGTTCAAGACCCGTAAGGAAGCAGAAGCCGCGGAGATGGCAGTCGCCACCGCGCTGGAGAAGCGAGGCCATCCCGTCTTCTGGGGTTGACCACCAGCCTCACCTCTCCTCGATCAGCTCGTCCGCGTTCAGCATTCAGCATTCAGCATTCAGCGTTGCCCACGCCCTACTTGGTAAAGTTTGCCGATTTGGTACTCGGCGTGGTGCCTCCGGGGCCGATGGCGCGCACGATGGCGTAGTACGAACCGGCCGGCAACGGATTCACCAGCGTCGAGATATCAACCGTGATCTCTCCGCTCACGACCGCAGGCTTCCCGAAGTCCCGCGTCGCGACCGGGCTCGCCGTGACTGGATCACTGGCACGATAGAGCGCCACCACGTACGACGTCACGCTGGTGGCGTGGTTCGCAGAGGGGACGAAGGCCACCTTTGTCGGTTTTGTTGCCGTACCGTTGACTGTGACGGTGATGCTGACTGCCGTCGACGCGCCATCATTGTCGCGCGCGACCGCCTTCAGCTGATACGTGCCGGCGGCAACGTCGCTCAAGGCCACTGAGTAGGGAACCGTGGTGTCAGACTTGAGGAGCGTCGACCCCAGGTAGAGGTCCACGCGTGCCACCGTGCCATCCGAATCGCTGGCCGTGGCGGCAATGGTCATACTTGCCGGCGCGGTGTAGGTCGCACCGTATGACGGGCTGGTGAGTGAGACCGACGGAGGCGTGTTGGCGCCTGCCGCGGCGGTGGATACCCTGACGTTGGTAAACGTGGCAGCGGCCGTCGCGGTCGTGACGCGGCTCGAAACCGCAAGGCCCACATAGACTGTTGAAGACATGTCAATCGTGTCGCTTCCCACGAACGACCATGTACTGCCATTGGTCGAATGGTACGCCGTAAAGACGATCGCCCGCTCGGACGAGTCGCACCCACCCCGGGGCCCTGCCACCGGGACCGTTTTCGGTGAAACTCATGCCGTTCGGTTACCTCTCGATATTGGAACCTCCACCCGACGGAGCCGGTCGCGAACATGGAGGCATGCCGCGCGCCGGCATTCAACGACTCCCGGATCATCACACCCGCCTTGGCCCCCTCGTCCGTCACCTGCAAGCTGCGCCACTCGCGCGATGATTTCAGTGTTTCCCTGTACGGGCTGATAAACGTACTGGAACTCGTCGGCATTGTCCCAAATGGCCGCGCCGCCTCCCGTCAGACCGTGAACGCGCCAGAACGCAGAGGACGCGGCGGTGCCGGTCCGGGCCGGACTTCCGATGTCGCGATTCCTCCACGGCGTCGGCAGCGCCGCCCCGATCTGCAGGTTCGTGAACGTGGCCGTTGCCGACTGTCCGGGATCGCGGCTCGTCACCGCAAAGCCGACGTACATGGTCGCGGGCATGCTGATCGTCGTGGTCGCGATAGTCGTCCAGGACCGGCCGTCCGCCGAGCGGTAAGCCGTAAAGCGACTGCCCTGCCGTACCAGCCGCACCCATGCGGGCGCGGCGCCCGATCCATTCTCCGTCCGCGTGGTGTTGCCGCCTGTCGTGGTGCGTTGCTGCAACGCGGCGCCCACCCCTGGCGACAGCAGCGCGAAGGCGTTTCGCGCGTTCGCTGCCAGTCCATCACGGATCATGACGCCAGCTTTGCTCCACTCGTTGGCAGCGTCAAAGCTGGCAACGCGCGCACTGATGTCGACGTCCCCGGTCATGACGCGATAGGCGAAATGAAACTCGTCCGCCGTTCCCCAGACGTTGTCGCCACCTCCGACAATCGTCCACGTTCCACCCGACACGCTGGTTCTACCGCTCGGCGTAGGACCACCGAGGTCCCGACTGGCCCAGCCGGATGGCAGCGCGCTCGATTGTGCGTGGGTTTCGACGACGCCTCCGACGAGGAGACACACTACGACCATGGCGGGCAAAGCTCCGCCGTGCAACAGCCTTTTCAGCAACTCTTTTTCTCCCGGTTACAACTCGCCCTCGCTGACACACAAAACGCCCGTCGTCAACCCTGGTTGGGGACGGAAGTGGACGTTGGTGTCAGGCTCAGCTCTCAGGCACGTCGGGTTGGCAAGAGTGCTGCCAGATGGAGACAAATAGCAGGAACACGTGTATTCATCGCGTGCGGTTCCACTTGAGTTTACGTATGGCGCAAGACCTAAATGCGTCGACACGTGCAAGAACTACACAAACGAGGCGTAGTGCGGGGAAACAATTACGGCATCGAATGTCGAGCGATGTAGGACAAGATTCGTTGTGACGACAATAAAGACATGCGCCTTCTTTGGGTGTTGGCTCTGCTCACAGCCGCCGCCATCAGCTCGGCCCAGACCTCGAGATTCGGCGTGGACGGCGTGACGACCACACCGTCAACTACAGTGGCAACGATTCAGCCCCGAACAGCCGCGCCGGGGTACTCGTGGCTTCGCATCTACTTCTACTCCTCGTCATTGACTGCTAGTGAGCGCGCGAATGCCACGAAGGGTGATGTTGAATCGATCCGGACGGGTTGGGCGTCGGTCCTTCAGTTAACGGTGGACAAGAACTCAACCGTCTGGCAAATCGACCTGTCGTTGCCAGGACACACGTGCACCATCGCCGCGTCGGATCGGGACGCCAAGAAGGTCCTCCAGGAATTTCAGTTCGACGGCAGGCGCCTGCGACTCAAAGGTAAAGGCTTCCACGATTGCGACATGACCTCGCTCCGCATTCCCAATCAGCGGTTCGAGTGGGATATGGACGTCGACACCTTGGTCATCACAAAAAGTCCTGGTCCTCGATAACGCCGGACGACGACCGACCCTTTGCTTCTCGCCAGGCTGCTCAGACAAGCGGACGGCCGATCCCGGAACCGACAGTGGCAAGAATGCGGACTTCCGCTGTGGGCGAATCGGGCGTAGCATTCCTGCCATCAATTCCGCAACCTGGTCGCAACGCGCTCGTTTCCGAAGGAGCTGCCACGATGTCGCGCTCGATGCCGTTACTGCTTGTTGCACTCTTGCTGACCTCAGGTCACACGCCGCACTCGCAGGCTCCCCAATTCCCGTCGCATCCTGACTTCAAGCCGACGCCCGAGGCGCCAGCGATGCCGAAGGCGCTGATGAAGTTCCCCAGGACACCGATCAGCCGGGCCAAATATCCGGCGATCGACTTCCACCTTCATGGCCGTGAGCTCAAGACCGCCGACGACTATCAAAAGATGATCAAGGTGATGGACGAGACCGGTGTCGGCGTGATCTGCAACATGGATGGCGGATTCGGTCCCGAGTTCGACCGCAACATGAAGGTCGGCGAGCCCTTCCGCGATCGGATCATTCATTTTGCCAGGTTGGATTTCAACGGCATCAACGAGCCAGGCTGGTCGGCGAAGACCGCCGCGGAGCTCGAGCGCGATTTCCTGGCCGGCGCAGCCGGCTTGAAGATCAACAAGGTCCTCGGCCTCGACTTGAAGAACACCGACGGCACCTATATTCAAGCCGACGACAAGCGATTCGATCCGGTATGGGACATGTGTGCCAAGCACGACAAGCCGGTCATGATCCACATCAGCGATTCGTACGGCCGGTTCCTCCCCATCGGCACCGACAACGAACGCTATGAAGCCGGCCTGTGGAGGAGCAACCCGGAGGGCAACTACTACAAGACCGGCCAGCCGACACCAGACGTCATCGAGAAAGCGCGCGAGAACATGCACGCCAAGCATCCGAAGACCCGCTTCGTGAATGCGCACATGGCGATGCTCTACTACGACATGGACAAGGTCGCGGCGCTGCTGGACACGTATCCCAACGCCGACGTCGAACTGTCGGCGACGGTCCAGGACCTCGGCCGCGCACCGCTGATGATTCGCAAATTCTTCCTGAAGTATCAGGATCGCATCCTGTTCGGTTCCGATGGCAACCCCGGGCGGGGTGTGGACGAATTCTGGGTGCCTCACTGGAGATTCCTCGAGACCTACGACGAGTACTTCGATCACCCGGCGCAGCTTCGCTCACCGACCGGCGCTCCGCTGCACGGCCGCTGGAGAATCTACGGCATCGGTCTTCCAGACGATGTGCTGCGGAAGGTCTACTATGCGAACGCGTTGCGATACCTGCCGGCGGCTCGCGCGTCGATCCAGAAGCAGTTAGCCGCGCCGCGATAACGTCCCGTGAGAACACTGACATCGGTCTACCTGTGGGCAGCCGCGGCGCTAACCTTCGCTGGGTCGGCTCCGGCGCAGCCTCAGCTATCCAATGGCTTGCCGGTGACGTACGAGCGACTCCTTGACGCGACAAAGGAGCCCGGGAACTGGCTGACGTACAGCGGTGACTACCGAAGCCATCACTACAGCAGCCTGAACCAGATCACGGTCGACAACGTCCACCGGTTGCGCGCCAAGTGGATCTACCAGATGCATCGTCAAAAGGTCGAGACGACGCCCATCGTGGTGGATGGCATCATGTACGTCACGCGACCGCCGAGCGACGTGATCGCGCTCGATGCCGAAACGGGACGCGCCCTCTGGACGTTCGAGCACAAGCTGCCCGGGCGTGTGTATGTCTGCTGCGGCGAGGTCAATCGCGGCCTCGCGATCCTCGGCAACACGCTGTTCCTGACGACCCTCGACGCGCAGCTCATCGCGCTCGATGCTCGCGGCGGCCGCGTGCTGTGGAAGAAGGCGCTCGCCGATCCCGCGCTGAACTACACGGCAACGGGCGCCCCGCTGGCCATCAAAGACATGGTGATCGTCGGCATCGCCGGCGCTGAGGGCGGCATCCGTGGATTTCTCGACGCCTACGATGCCAGCACTGGCGAGCGGCGCTGGCGCTTCTGGACCGTGCCCGCGCCCGGCGAACCAGGATCGGAGACATGGGGCGGCGACTCGTGGAAGAACGGCGGAGCCTCCACCTGGCTGACTGGTTCTTACGATCCCGAGTTGAACCTCCTCTATTGGGGCACCGGCAATCCGGGTCCGGATTACAACGGTGACGTTCGTCCTGGAGACAACTTGTACTCCTGCTCGCTGCTGGCGTTGGATCCTGACAGCGGCACCTTGAAATGGCATTTTCAGTTCACGCCGCACGACACCCGCGACTGGGACGCCACGCAGGTACCGGTGCTGATCGACTCGACGACGGATGGCCGCAAGCTCGTCGTCGTGCCCAGCCGCAATGGGTTCTACTACGTCCTCGATCGCAAGACCGGCGAGTTCCTCCTGGCCAAACCCTTCGTCAAACAGACCTGGGCGAAAGAGATCGACAAGAAAGGCCGGCCGGTGCTGAATCCCGGTCAAGAGCCGACCGCAGAAGGCAACGAGTCCATCTGGCCCGGCGTCGACGGCGGACACAACTGGATGTCGCCGAGCTACAGCCCGAGTACGAAGCTGTTGTACTTCAACGCGCGAGAGGAACGCCGGCGCTTCTTCAAGACGGACGCTCCCGAGTTCCGGCCAGGTGAGGCCTTCTTTGGTGGTGGCGGCGGTGGAGGTGCACGATTCCGGCCCGAAGAAAGTTGGGGCAAGCTGATTGCCATGAATCCGGAGACCGGCAGCATTCAGTGGGAGCACCGCATCCTGTCGCCGCCCTGGGCCGGCGTACTCTCCACCGCTGGCAACCTCGTGTTCTCCGCGACGCCGAGTGGGAACTTCTACGCCCTGGACGCGCGGAGCGGCAAGGAACTCTGGTGGTTCAACGGCGGCGACCGGGTGTTTGCCAGTCCTATTACGTTTCTCAGTCGAGGCAAGCAGATGGTCACGATCCCGATTGGTGACGTACTGATCGCGTTCGGGCTCGAATGATGCGAAGCGTGCTGCTGATTGCGTGCTGTTGCGTATCGTTCGTCGTCTCGGCACGCGCACAAAACACCACGAGGCCGCCGCGGCCCGCGCCGGCAAACCTGCCAGAGACCAATCCCTTTGCGTCGGCCGCGGACGTGGAAGCCGGGCGCCGGCTGTATAGCGGCCGATGCGGCCAGTGTCACGGCCAGAACGGCGAGGGTGGCCGCGGGGCCGTGTTGAACAGCGGCCGTTTCCGCCACGGCAGCTCCGATCGCGAATTGTTCCTGATCATTCGTAACGGCATTCCCAACACGGAGATGCCCGGTGCGTTCAATCTTCCCGATCTTGAACTCTGGCGTATCGTTGGGTACGTGCAGCAACTGAGCAGACAGGGCGTCTCGGAACCGAGTTCCGGCGACGCGGCGGCCGGCGCGGTCGTCTACGAGAAAAGCGGCTGCGCCGCCTGTCACACCATCGGGGGGAAGGGTGGCTTTTTAGGGCCGGACCTGACGGACATCGGCGCAAGGCGCGCGGTACGGCACCTGCGCCAGTCCATCGTCGAGCCGAACGCCGACATTCCGCTCGACTATCGATCGGTGTCGGTAACCGATCGCAAGGGCGCCAACATCAGCGGAATCCATCTCAACGAGGATGAGTATTCCATCCACCTTCGTGACATGAGCGGAAGCCTGCGCTCGTTCATGAAAAGCGACATTGCGCAGATTGCGCTGCCCCGCCAGTCACTGATGCCGCCGTTCACCTCGCTCTCGACCGCCGATCTGGAAAACCTGGTCGCGTATCTCAGCGCCTTGCGCCCGGAGAAAGCACCATGATTGTCTGCTCCGCTGTGCGCGCTGCCGCATGGGTAGTGGCGATCGCAGCCTTGTTCGTGGTCGCGCCAGACGCTGCGACAAGTTTTCTCAATGCCCAGATGACGACAACCTGGACGTTCGATCGACTCGAGAACATCGGCGGCCATCGTACGACAGTTCTCGGCGAGCCCCGAGTCATCGATGCGCCCGTGGGCAAGGCCGTCGAATTTGACGGCAAGGACGATGCGCTGTTCATCGAGAACCATCCACTGGCGGGCGCCGAGGCGTTTACGTGGGAAGCGATCTTCCGACCAGACGGAGGCGAGAAGGAGCAACGGTGGTTTCATCTGAACGAGCAGGATCCGGTGACCGGCGCCGACACGGAGAACCGGATGCTCTTCGAGATCCGGGTCGTCGATGACAAATGGTTCTTCGACAGCTACAACCAGTCGGGAGCCGCGAACAAGGCGCTCATCAACCGGATGGCCTTGCATCCTCTGGGTGCCTGGTACCACGTCGCAGCCGTGTACGACGGCAAGGAATTCAGCAACTACGTCGACGGCGTTCGTGAGGGCGCGGCCGAACTGCACCTGGCCCGCTCAGGGTCCGGGCCATACCTCGGTTGGTGTGCGGATCAACAAAGTGTTCTATTTCAAGGGAGCCGTGCACCTGGCGCGATTCACGCGCAGAGCGCTCTCTCCTCCTGAGTTTCTCAGGATCCCCAGGCCATAGTTCAAGGGTCCCAGCACGCCTCCTAGATCACAGATTTTGTCCCTGAAGGTACACGTATCCGCTGCGGCCGTTCGGAAGGCGTTACGCAATCACCTCGTGTCAGTTAGATCCCGGTGAAAACAGGTGCGTGTTACGTGGTGCCTATCTTGCTGTGCTCAGCGAGAGCGGGATCTCCAACAGCGCATTGGGCGACATCCGGTACGAACGCCGAAACTACGATTGGCGCCTCATTTGAACGCGAGCATGGAGCATTGCTCATGGCGAATGTTCGATGGCTGATTTTCGCGGCGGCACTTGCCCAAGTGAATGCCCCGCAGCCGCCCACAAACGTCCGGATTCTGAATGGCAGCGTCAGTTGCACAGGCGACTTGGTCGGCGTCCCGCCCAACTGTTTTCCGGCGCCACCTGCACCCGTCGCCAGCGGCAAGCGTTGGACGCTGACATACTCTGAAGAATTCAACGGCACAGCCCTCGACCTGACCAAACTTACGCCCTGTTTCGACTGGAACTTCGGGAGCTGCACGAGTTCTTTCAATACCGGCAAGGAACGGTACTTGGCCTCGCAGGTGCAAGTCAGCAACGGCACCGCCAAGCTGGTGGCTGAGCCGCTTCTGCCCCCGTACGCGAACAGTGCCTGTTACCAGGGTCAATGCACGTACAAGGCCGGACTGGTGTCAACCGCGAGACCACGAGCGGACAACGGTTCGCCGTACCTGTTCCCGTTTACCTACGGCTATATCGAGTCGCGCATGAAGTTTCCCGGCACGCCAGGGTTCTTCACCGCGTTCTGGATGCTGCCGACGAATCCGAGCTTCAGCTACAACACCGAAATCGACATTGTCGAGATCCTCGGTGGCCACGCCGACACGATGTTCATGACGTATCACTACAACGGACGGAGTACGTCCTTTACTCCCAACAACGGCTTGCACAACAACGGGGCATGTCAGGCCAAAGACTATTCAGCCGACTTCGTGCGGTTCGGCGTGGACTGGCAGCCGACCCACATCGCGTGGTACGTCGACGGCGTGAAATGCGGCCAGTTCGACGGCAACGCGAGCACGATTGAGAGTGGTCCGATGCAGCTGATTCTGCACATGATGATCGACAATCAATGGGAACGGGACTGGGGTTCGGTCTTGTCGAGCCAGACGTTGGTGCGTCAATTGGAAGTTGACTACATCCGTATCTACCAACAGCAGTAGTCGACGGGAGCCCGCTGACCGTGAATCCCGTCGATGTGCTGCGAAGCGAATAGCTGTCTCGCCGAGCTGGTTACGCTCGAAGGCATGCCTTCGGCACCAGCCCTCTTTCGCTTCCGCAGATCGACTCCACTAGAATCACAACCGTGCACATCAGGCTCGCGGTTATCTTGGTGGTTTCTACCGCGGCTGTGCTCGCGGCTCAGGACAAGCGGCACTGGAGTCAGGACGTCCGCCGCGTCCAGCTCACAAATGGCCTGACGGTGCTGATGCTCGAGCGGGGCGAGTTGCCGATCGTCTCCGTGCAGGCGCTCTACCGGGTTGGCAGCCGCAACGACGGCCCGGGCCAGAGCGGTGCCGCGCATTTTCTCGAGCACATGGCGTTCCGATCCACCGAGGACATCGCCAAGCACGACCTCACGAATCAGATCCTCCGGTGGGGAGGCCGCTGGAACGGCTACACGTCCTACGACGAGACCGTCTACGGTTCTCACACACCGTCTGAGTATCTCGAGTGGCTCATCTATCTCGAACGGCAGCGGATGCGCCACGTGCGTTTCGACCCAGGCGAGGTCGAGCGGGAACGAACCAGCGTCATTGCGGAAGAGCGGCAGTATCAGAACTCCCCCGTCTATACGCTGGTCGAGCACCAGCTGCGACGGACTGCGCTCCCCACGAACCCATATGGGTTGCCGATCATGGGCAGCGTGCAGGATCTCCAGGCGACCACAGCCCGAGAACTCGAGCAGTTCTACCGCGAGTACCTACGCACCCAACAATCTCATTCTCGCCATTGTCGGGCGGTTCGATCCCGAGCAGGCGCTCGCGCTCGTCAAGAAGTATTTCGACGATACCGATGCTACCGGAGCAGTGACTGACCTCGCGTTCGAGCCGATGCAGCAGGACATGCGCCGCGTCGTGATGCGCGGGCGCAGCGGTGCTCAGCACCTCGAGATGGCGATTCGGGCGCCGGCGGCATCGAGCCGAGGCTTCCCATACCTGCTGGCCATCGACGGCGTGCTCGCGGGCGGCAAGGCGCCCGGACGTGAAGAAGCGCGTCCAGGAAGCCGCCTGCACCACGCGCTGGTGGAATCGGGACTGGCGATGAGTGTGACGACCGAAGTGGAATTGATGCAAGGCGACTCGCTCTATTGGATCGGCATCGATGCCGTACGCGACGCCGACCTGGCGGCCATCGAAAGGGTTCTTGACGGCGTGCTGCGGGGCGCGATGGATCGGATCAACGCCGACGAATGCGCCCGCGCCGTGCGGCAGCTGCGTGCAAGCCTGGCATTTGAAGCGTCAAGCAACCGCGCGGTCGCCAACCTCATGACGGTCTATGAACACAGGATGTCGTTATCTCTGCTGACGTCGATTCCGCAGCGCCTGAACACGCTCACCGCCGATGAGGTGCGCACCTATGCGGGCGAGATCCTTGCGCCCGAACGCCGGTCCGTCGGCGTCCTCATTCCCGACTCAGCTTCCTCGTCCGGCGCCGTCCCTGTGCGGCGCGGAAATGTGATCGCGAAACCCGATTCGACGCCCGACGCGGCGGGCGTGCCCCAGGTCCAGAAACGGACGACCCGCCCGATTCCGGCGCCCAGGCTCCAAATACCGGAGCTGCCGAAACCTGTCGTCCGGCGCCTGGACAATGGCCTGACAGTCCTGGCGCTGCGCGTGCCGGGCGAGAGCACGCACATGCGCGTCCGGATCGAGGCGGGCTCGCGCTTCGATCCGAAGGGCCGTGAAGGCACGGCGCTGCTCGCAGCCCGAGTGCTCGCTGACGGAAAAGCGTCGCCGCTTCGCGCCCTCGATGATCGCGAGGTCAAGCTCTCGCTGAGCGCCTTCGACGATGAGAGTCCGTTCACGATGCGGAACGTCGTCGAGATCTCTGTGACCTCGTTGCCCGAGGATCTCGCGACCGTTGCAAAGGCGGTAGTGCCGGCAATCGCCGCGCGCGTGTTCCAGGAGGACGACTTGGCTCGCGCGCGCACGTTGATCGCAGGCGAGTTGCTGTCACAGCGGGACGACAGTCAGTGGCGGGCCAACCGTGCGGTGTTCGAACGCCTGTACGATGCGTCCAGTCCTTACGGACGACTTGCCGAAGGCACGGACGCATCGCGGCCGCGTATCACCGTCGCCGACCTGTCTGCATTTCACAGGATCTACTACCGGCCCGAACGCACGATTGTCGCGATTGCCGGTCCGTTGGATTCCAACGGCCGCCATCGACCAGGTCGCCGGCGTGCTGGGCGAATGGCGTGCGGATTCTGGAAGTTCCGGAGCTCCGGCGCGAACGTCTGTGCCGAAATCGCCCGAGGCCGGCTTGCGACCGTCGGCGGCACGGCCTCGAATCGTTCATGTGCCTCTCGAGAAGGAGCAGGCGAGCATCGCCGTCGGCCTGCCGGGCGTTGCTCGCCGTGACGAGGATTTCGCCCCGCTGGCGGTCCTCAACTACCTGCTTGGCGAGACCGGCTACGCCGGCCGGCTTGGCGAACGGCTCGTCGACACGGGCCTGGCCTACGCCGTCTATTCGTCTATGCTCGCGGACCTTGCGGCGGGCCCGATCCTGATTACCACTGATGCCGTTCGCGCGCACGAAGCCGTCGACGGTATCGTGGCCACGCTGGACGAATTCGCGAAGGCTGGCGTCACCGAGGCGGAACTTCGCGAGGCCCAGGGCTTTCTGCTCGGGCGGATCCTCTTCCGGTTCGAGAGCGCTCAGTCGGCGACGGCAGCGCTCGCGGATCTCGGCTACTTCGGCGATGGGACGTCGCCTCAGGCATTTGCACAGCGCGTGCTCGGCTTGACGCGGGCGGAGGTGAGTGCGGCGGCGCGTCGCTACTACGATTCGTCGAGGGCCGTGATTGTTGTCGCCGGCCGTTGGTGAGCGATGCGAATGCAGCCCTCGCGGAGTCGGGGCTGCGGTCGAGGTCGCCTGCGTCGATCCGTCCGGCCCAAAGCCAGCGGCGCGCAGCGCCGGCACCTTGCCTTGCTCCTCTCGTCGCCGCGCGCCTCCACCAGGTAAGCCGGACGCGCACAGCTCTCGGCCCCCCCTCTGCCGATCGCGAGAGGCAGCCGGTCCGCTATACTTGGCCGCTCCATCTTCCAATGCCCCTGTCGGCTGGCGTTCGTCTGGGTCCTTATGAAATCGTCGGCCCGCTTGGCGCAGGCGGGATGGGAGAAGTGTATCGGGCACGCGACACCCGTCTTCGGCGTGACGTTGCGCTGAAGATTCTCCCTGCCGAGGTCTCGGCCGATCCGTCCCGCCGGGCGCGCTTCGAACAGGAGGCGCACGCCGCTGCGGCACTAAATCATCCCAATATCCTGTCGGTCTACGACGTTGGGGGCGCCGACGACGCGTCGTACATCGCGTCGGAACTGGTGAGTGGCGAGACGCTGGCCGCGTTGATTGAGCGGGGCCCAGTCCCGGTGCGCGCGCTACTCGACATGGCGGTCCAGATTGCCGATGGCCTGGCATCGGCACACGCCGCGCACATCGTGCACCGGGATCTGAAGCCCGCCAACGTCATGATCACGAGTGACGGGCGAATCAAGATCCTAGATTTCGGGCTGGCGAAACAGGGCGGTAGGACCGCCGGCGGTGATGAGACCATCGCGGCCAACCACACGGTGCCGGGCATGATCGTCGGAACCGTCAGCTACATGAGCCCGGAGCAGGCCCGTGGCAGGGCCGTCGATCACCGCTCCGACCAGTTCTCGTTCGGATTGCTGCTGTACGAGATGGCGGCGGGCCGGAAGGCCTTCGACGAACCCGAGTCCGTGCAGACGCTCGCGGCGATCATTTCCGACGAGCCGCTTCCTCTGGACGCGCGGCTGCCCGCGCCGCTGCGCTGGGTCATCGATCGCTGTCTCGCCAAGAATCCGGAAAGCCGTTACGACTCGTCTCGCGACCTTTTCCACGAACTGCGCAGCCTGCGCGATCACCTCTCCGAGATCTCGACGCAGGTAACATCAGGCGGTCATGCCGACGGCCCCGCGGTGGACCGGCGCGTGGCGGGTTCCTGCTGCGTTCCTGCTGGGCATTGTCGTCCCGATCGCCTTCGCTCTCGCTCGGATTGGCCCACCGCTCCCCGATCCATCCGATACCGCTTCACGCCGTTCTCGTTGGAGCCGGGAGGACAGCGCGACGCGGTTTTTGCCCCGGACGGCAAGGCTGTCGCTTACGCCGCGCGGCAGACGGCGTCCGCACCGTATCAGGTGTACGTCCGATACCTGGACCAGCCGGCGGCGATGCCACTGACGGAGTTGCGCACGCCGGCGTACCCGCTCGGATGGAGCCCCGACAGCAAACGCGTGCTCTTCAGGACGGCCGACGCTCCGGGGATCTGGTCGATTGCCACTGCCGGCGGCGAGCCGCAGCTTCTGCTCTCGTTGCCGAAGTCGACGATAGAAACGGACGCCGTGACCGTTTCGACCGACAACAAGGTCGCCGCATTCCTGGCCCGCTCGGACGACGCAACGTGGGGCGTATTCACGGTGGCACTCCCCGGCGGGACCCCGGTGAAGTACGCGGTCGAGCCCTATGTCACGAAGGTCATCTACAACGTTCCGAGTCTGCGATTCTCACCCGATGGCCGGCAAATCCTGTTGGTGGTCAACCGCGGCCGGGACGGCGAAGAGGGCTGGCTGCTGAAGTATCCGCAAGAAGGCACTTCGGGTGTGCGTCGCATCGAGCCGGCGCTGAAGACGTACGCGGGAACGCCCATATCAGCTTGGATGCCGGACAACCGGCACGTCGTGATGTCGTTGCAGCCGACACCGTACG
Organism: uncultured Acidobacteriota bacterium; assembly: GCA_963797715.1. Classification (GTDB taxonomy): domain Bacteria; phylum Acidobacteriota; class Vicinamibacteria; order Vicinamibacterales; family 2-12-FULL-66-21; genus DATBJJ01. Next base: position 7,349 of record CAWCQS010000019.1, on the reverse strand, counting down.
GGTCGCAGCAGCTCTGGCTTGTGGACACGCAGTCAGCCGAGCGCCATGCCCTGACCGGCAGCACGAGGGATGCCTTAGGTCCGAGCGTGGCACCAGGCGGCGACAAGCTCGTCTTTCGCGAGACCAGCGGCAACTACGACGTGGTCTCGGTGGACCTGGCGACGGGGGCCGCCACCACACTGGTCGCCACCGATCGGAACGAGGTCATGCCGGCGTGGGCCGGCGCCGAGCCCGCGATGATCTACGTCGCCAACCGCAACGGCCCCGAAGAGATCTGGTTTCGGCGCGGCGGTGTGCCCGATCGGCCGATTGTGACGGCACGGGACTTTCCCGCCGACACCACTCTGTTCTTCATGGCGCCGGCACTGTCGCCCCGCGGCGACCGGGTCATCTACACGAGGATTGAGCGCACGGGGGAGGGGCGGCTCTGGATCTCTGCGGTGGCGGGTGGCTCGCCGATCCGCGCCACGAGTGACAACCAGAGCGGCGCCGAATTCGCGGGCTCGTGGTCACCCGATGGCACTTGGTTCAGCGTACTACGCGGTGAGCGACGACAAACTCAATCTGATGAAGATCAGGACAAACGGTGAAGCCGTTCCGGTCATGATCAAGACTGGTCTACCAGGCGACTCGCCGGTGCCGGACTGGTCGCCAGCGGGCGACTGGATTGTCTCTGACAGTCTGCTGATCGCTCCCGACGGAAAAAGAGAACGCTCGATTGGCTCACACCGCTCGCCACATTACGTATTCTCGAAGGACGGCAAGCTGCTCTACGGCCTGCGCCCGGAAAACGGCAAGCAAACGCTGTTTTCGATCGATGTTGCCAGCGGCGCGGAACATACCATCGCGTCCGGGATCAACTTTGAGCCGGGCAGCAATCTGTGGCCGTCCATCAGGTTCAGCCTGGCGCCGGACGGTAAAAGCATCATCTATGGTACGGGGCTGATCAGAACCAATTTGTGGATGCTGGAGGGCTTTAACCCGTCGGACAGCCTGGCGGCGCGGTTCGGCTTGCGCCGCTGAATGTTGACTCGTCCTGCTTTCTGGTAGCTGCCAGACCTCGCCCGGTTTACCAAGCTTAGGACGTATGACGGGCCTTGGAGCGCTGTGTCTCCAACCTCTCAAGAATGGCAAGAGGCGATCGAAGTCGGATCTGAGGCAAGGCACGCACTGGCATGTCAGTCGAACGCGTTGCGTGATATATAGCACCTCGCGAAAAGGAGGTGCCTATGTTTCTGCGGTCAGCGGGTCCACGGTCCCTCTTCGGCATTGTCGGCATAGTGGCCCTGGTTCTCGTGGTTCCGGCTCGCGCACAAACACCTAGTGGCGAGATCAGTGGTGTCGTTGTCGATCCGAGCGGATCGCCGGTGCCAGGGGTAACAATCACGCTCACGAGTGCGGCCACCAACGCTGTCCGCGAAGTTCAGACAAACAGCGCTGGACTGTACGTGATTCCGGCGATCCCGCCGGGAACGTACACGCTCAAGGCCCAGATCTCGGGCTTCCGTCCGATGGAACGGCGGAATATCGAGGTCCAGGTCGGCAGTTCCAATCGCATGCCGATCACGCTCGAACTCGGCGACCTCACCGAAACGGTGGAGATTCGCGGCGGGGCGCCGCTCATCCAAAGCAGCAACGCCTCGATCGGGACCGTCATCGACAACCGCAGCATCGTCGAGCTGCCGCTGAACGGCCGAAACTACCTGCAACTCGCGTCCTTGATTCCCGGCGCCACGACCAATGGGCCCTCGTCGAGTCAGGGCCGACAGCGCATGGGAGGCCAGCGCAACAGCTTCGCGCTCAACGTTGCCGGCCAGCGCATTCACTACAACCACTACTCGCTCGACGGCATCGAGAACACCGACCTGAACTTCAACAGCTACATGCTGCTGCCGTCGGTCGACGCGCTGCAGGAGTTCAAGGTCGAGGCCGGTTTGTTCGACGCCGAGTACCGGTCGCGCAATCGCGCAAATCAACGCCTCGACCAGGTCGGGATCGAACCGGTTTCACACGACGGTGTTCGAGTTCGTGCGCAATTCCTCACTCGACGCCAAGAATTACTTCGACCGCGACGATCGGCCGATTCCCCCGTTCAGGCGCAACCAGTACGGACTCACGGTCGACGGGCCGGTCGTCGTGCCCAAGCTCCTCGACGGCAAGAACAAGCTGTTCTTCATGTTCAATTGGGAGGGCTTGCGCGAGCACAAGTCGCTCACCTCGTCTCCGTCGGTTCCGCTCACCGCCTGGCGCAGCGGCGACTTCTCGCAGCTCCGCGACGCCAGCGGCAACCTGATCCCGATCTACGATCCGGCCACCCGTGTCTTCGACGCGGCCGGAAACGTGACTCAGGCGCCGACGGCATTTGAGGGCAACCGCATCCCGGCGAACCGCATCGACCCGGTCTCGCAGCAACTGCTCGCCTTCTATCCGCTGCCGCTGCAGGAGCAGACTGGCTCCAACTACGTCAACGACGAAGCCCGCACGGTCAATGCCGATCAGTTCACCTATCGGTTCGACTTCATCGAAAACGACAACTCGCGGTGGTTCTTCCGCCACAGCAACTCGCACGAGCTCGGCTACGATCCGTTTGCGGTACCGAACATGGGGATCAACACCGACACCGACGTGCATCAGCTCGTGCTGGCGAACACGCGGACGCTGGGCTCGAACAAGGTCAACGACCTGCGCGTCGGATACGGGTTTCTGAAGAACGCACACATCTCGCCGCGCGCGAACAATGTCAACGTGGTCAAGGAGCTCGGCATCAACCTGCCGAGCGACAACCCGCTCTACTGGGGTGTACCGAACATTGGCATCACCGGGCTCTCGGGCCTGGGAGAAGAAAGCGACGCGCCGTTCATCAACGACGACAAGACCATTCAGGTCGTCGATAACTTCTCCTGGATCGTCGGCACCCATGCCTACAAGTTCGGCGGTGAGATCCGTCACGTGCTCTACGACCAGATCGGCGGAGTCGTCACACGCGGCCGGTTCGGTTTCGATGGGCGCTACACGCAGAACCCGCTGTTACCGGCGGCACAGCGCGGCGGCGCGGCGATGGCCGATTTCCTGCTCGGGACCATGAACCGTTCCGAGGGACAGGTCGGAGCGCCAATCGCCAACTTCCGCTCCAGCTACTTCGCGCTCTTCTTCCAGGACAGCTGGAAGCTCACCAACACCGTGACGGTCAACTATGGGCTGCGATGGGAGTACGACCAGCCCTTCTATGACACCAATGATGCGATCGTCAACATCGACTTCCGCTGGGACAACTCCGCGGAGCCGGTGTTCGTGCGTGCAGGGACGGGCGACCCGTACGAGGGTGACCCTGCGTTCCGGCTCGCGCCCGACGTGCAGTACGTGCGCGACGGTCGCTTCGGGCGCGGCGCCTACAAGAGTGACTTCAACGATTTTGCTCCCCGGCTCGGCATCGCGTGGGCGATCACCCCGAAGACGGTCCTGCGGACTGGCGGCGGCATCTACTACGTCCGCGACATTGGCAATGCGGTGTTCGACACCGTGCGAAACGCACCATTTACGATCCGGCGCGATGAGCCGGCGGAGAGCTTCCGGCCCAATCTGAGTTTCCAGCAGCCGTTCGCGCGCACTGGCGCGCCGACGTTCATCCTCGCCAACCAGTACGACGAGCCATCCTCGTATGTCGCGCAGTGGTCGTTTGGTTTCCAGCGCGAGGTGGCCGGCAACATGTCCGCCGAGGTGACGTACTTCGGTTCGGCAGGTGTGCACCTGCGCCGGTTGATGAGCTACAACAATCCGGAGCCGAGCCAGCTGCCGAACTCCAACAACGCGCGCCCGTTTCCGAAATTCGGCAGCATTCAGGTGATGAGCGCGCCAAGTCATTCGAATTACCACGCGCTCTATCTGAAGCTCCAGCGGCGGTTCTCCGGGGGCCTGAGCTTCCTCAGCTCCTTTGCGTGGGGCAAGTCGATCGATAACGGCAGCGGCATCCGCACCTCCGACGGCGACTCGCTGACGCCGTCGAACAACTACGATCTCGAGCTCGAGCGCGGGCTCTCGGCGTTCGACTTCCGTCGCCGCTGGACGACGTCAGGGGTGTGGGAGTTGCCGTTTGGCAAGGACCGCCGGTGGATGAACACGAGCACCACCGCCGACCTCCTGCTTGGGGGCTGGCAAGTGGGCGGCATCCTCACGCTGCAGGATGGCTTCCCGTTCACGGTCACCTGCGGGCCGGGCAACATTCAGAATGGCGGCGGCAACTGCTACCCGGATGCGACAGGAATCGACTGGCGCCTGTCGGGCGACGAGCGCTCGCGGACTCGATGGTTCAACGCCGACGCGTTCGTCGATCGCGATCCGGCGAACGGACCGTTCCGCTACGGCACGGTCGCGCGCAACTCGCTCACCGGGCCTGGCATCGTCAGCGTCGACGCCTCAGCGAACAAGCGATTTCGGATCGGCGACTCGTACGTCGAGCTGCGTGTCGAGATTTTCAATCTTCCGAACCACCCTATCTGGAGTCAGCCGGGATCGCAGCTGAGGACGCCCACTTTTGGCGTCATCAACAGCACGCGGATGGATTCGCGTCAGATCCAGTTGGGGGTGAAGTACGTGTTCTGAAGCACCTCTGGTTACTAAACGCAGGACACGGTGACACGAGGGTCACGGCTAATTTCCGCCTGGTCCTCGTGGTAGCCGTGACGCGCGCCAGCGCCGCGGCCGCGAAGGCGCGTTACTCCACTCCCATGGGGCCACCCTTACGCTCGCAGCAAGGGCATCGCGATGCCATTTCACTCCACATGGTGCGGGACAGTTACCACGCTCGACGCCGTTCGAGAGTTCCCAGCGTTATCCCGTTGCCAATGTGGAGGCGGTAGCTACGCCGGCCGGGCGAAGCTGCGCACCGCTGCGCCCTCGTCCTGAAACGTCTCGAACACGACGAGGAGCTTCAGCATGCCGAGCAGGCTTTCGGCGCGACTGGTGAGGCGCAGCAGCTTGATGTTGCCGCCGTTGTCCTTTAGCGTTTTCAGCTTGGCGACGAGCATGCCCACTCCGGAGCTATCGATGTAGGTGACGCCGCCGAGATCGAGCACGATCTTCGCCCGGCCCCGGCCGATCAGATCGTGAATCCGCTTACCGAACGCCAGATCCCCGTCGTCGAGCAGGATTTGTCCCGTCAAAACGAGGACTGTCACGTCGCCGACGTGCCGTTCCTCCATCCTCAGCTTGGATTCGGCCATGGCTCCTCATCTTATGGGCACAATTCCTGATTACCTTGGCTCCGTCCAAGCTGAGACCGCGATGATTCGAAATGTTCAGTTCGTTCCGCCCGAACATTCGAACGGTCCAGGTCCTGGCCGGTGCGGATCCGTTCCTTCGAGCGCCCACGCGAACACGAACGCCAGCGCGTCTACGTCGCACTGCGAGAGCACGGGGTCGCCCAACGTTGGCCAGCCGTACCCCATGAGATCGGTGCTCTCCAGAAGATTCGTCGTATGGCCAAGCCCCAACGAGTGGCCGATCTCGTGGAGCGCAACCCACCCGATATATTCCGGAGTGTATGGATCGCGATCCAGCGAAGGCGGCAGATCCGAACGCACGAGAATGTTTGGACATCCGTGCTCGCCGCAGATGGCGTAGCCGCCGAACACCACGCCCCCGGCCTTCGGGACGAAGTGCACGACGATGTCGGCAGCGCGCTGGGCGCTTGGCTGCGTACCCGTCACGTCAGTGAGCGTGATCAGACCGTCGAAACAATTGGTCAGCACGTCGCTCCACGTCGCAATGGCGTCGCGAATAGCCGCGACCTGCGCGGCAGTCGCTTTGGGATGCGGCTGCACCGCGATGGTCAGATCCGTGTGATCCCACCAGTAGCCCGGATAGTAATTGCTGAGGATGACGAGCGCGTCCGCATTTGATTCCGGCAGCGTGCAGGTAGGCAGCACCGCCTGCTGTGCGCCTGGCGTCACGTTTTTCCTCGTCGCCGCAGCGACTGACAACGAAAGCACTGCTGCGATCCCGACGGACACGATCAACCTTCGAGCGAACATAATTACACCCCCCTTTGAGGCCGTGGCACGTGATCATGCTGCGTTATTGCGTCGCTGCGCACATTGGACGCGGCGAAGAGCAAGGCCACGGCCAGAGCATAACCGCTCAGCTGCGGATTTTTACTGCGCCGCCCCCGGTCGATTTGGATCGCCTTGCAGGATCGTTATTGCTGAGGTTAGCCGATTTCAGAAATGTCAGATCGGTTACGCAATTGCGATCGAAATAACGGTTCCGGAGCCGCGATCGCAAGAGCGTCAGGGCGAGCGCACATATAAGTAACTGCCTGCAACGGCGTTAGCGCGACGCGCAAGGGGACGTGCCATCTACCGAGGCGCGGTGCGCCAATTGCTGGGCGCTTCGGGCATGCTCCCTAAGCTCTCCCGGCCGATCTCTACGTTCCTCGTCGCGCTCGCGTGGCTCAGCATTGCGTGGTCCGCAACCGCACAGCCTCTCGAGCGCCTTCCCAAACTTGACAGCGCGTTGACCGCGCGCGTGCTGCTCAAAGACGCAGATCGTCAGAACGTCATCATTCGAGTGAAGGACGGAAATCCTGCCGCGCTCGCAGCCACGCTGCGGGCGCTCGGTGAAACCGTCGGCCGCGTGCACCCCGGCATCGGGTCGATCGCGGCATCGCTGACGGTCGACCAGATCCGCGCGTTGACCGCACACCACTCCGTGGCGTCGATCTCGACTGACGCCGTAGTCCTGGCCGACCAGACGACCACCTCTCCATATACGGTGCGCGGCACACTGGGCCTGCCGGTTCAGTCGCCGGGCGGCAATCGCATCGGCATCGCGGTGATCGATTCCGGCATCGAGCCCGGACCCGAATTCGGCGACCGCATCGTGGCCTTCTACGACTTCACGCAGGGGGGCATCGCTCGGCCCGCGAGCGACGCGTATGGCCACGGCACGCACGTCGCCGGCCTCATCGCCGGCGACGGCATGCAGAGCCAGAAGCGATACCGCGGCGTCGCCCCTAAAGCGCGCTTGATCGTGCTGAAGGTGCTCGACGGAAACGGGCAGGGACGCACGAGCGACGTCATCAGCGCGATCGAGTACGCCACTGCGAACAAAGACCGGCTTGGCATCGAGATCATCAACCTGTCGCTCGGCCATCCGATCTACGAGCCCGCCGAAACCGATCCGCTCGTGCAGGCAGTCGAAGCCGCCGCTCGCGCCGGCATCCACGTCGTCGCGTCCGCCGGCAATCACGGGCTGAACCCCGAGACGTCGGAACCGGGCTACGCCGGAATCGTGTCACCCGCGAACGCACCATCCGCCATCGCCGTGGGCGCCGAGACGACGGTGGAAACCAG
>CAWCQS010000018.1:0-64027 GCA_963797715.1 uncultured Acidobacteriota bacterium | reverse complement strand
TCAGCATGCCCTGGTGCTGGCCAATCTCTTCGATCACCGAGTAGCGGCCCGACTCGAATTCCGGCCAGCGGCCGAGCGTCCGCAGGCGCGTGACCGCGGCGTCGGACAGACCGCTCACTCGACCTCCAATCTCCAGCCAATAGATCGCGAGCTTCGCGGCGGAACTCCTGATCGGTCCCGCACAACCCGCGCAGCGCGTCGAGCGCGCGCTCGCGAAAACGCCGCCGCACCTGGGCAAGGTTGTTGGTGACCTGCGTAGGTGTGAGGCCGAACTCGGCGGCCAGCTGCGCGTAGCTGACGCCCTCGACCGGCTCGAGGTCGTAGCGCTCGAACAGCGTGAACGGAATCGGCCGCCCGCGGTCCTCGGTACTCGGCCCGAAGGTCTGCCACCACCTTGTCGAAGAGCGCGCGCACGAATTCCTGGTGGAAGAACTCTTCCGGCTCGGGCATCGCGCGCGGATCGCGCGAGGCGACCTCGCGCTCGGCGCCGTCGAAGTCGAGCGGCAGCGTCTGCACGCCACCGCCTCGCTTGAGCCGCGACGAGGACTGCCGCATGTTCATCGCGAACCGATCGGCGCAGACGCGAACGAAAGTACGGAACTTCGCTTTGCCGGGCTCGTAGCGTTCGAGCCACGACTTCTGAAACGCGTCGGCAAAGAATCCCTGCGTCAGGTCGCGAGCATCCTCGACGTCGAGGCGCCAGGTGAGGCGCAGGTGCTTGTAGACCGGCTTCCAGTAGCCCTCGACCAGGTCGCCGAAGGCCTCGCGCCGGGCCTCGGGATTGCCGTCGCGAATCCGCTCGATCGCCGAGTGCCGTGTCGCCGGAAAGCCGCCGCCGCGCATGTCATCCGGTTCCATTACCGGTCTCCGGCACGGCGTGACCGGTCGTCGCTGCAGGTGGCAGGTCGTCGAGGTCGCTCATTCCTCTGGCTCAGGGGTTCAGGCTCAGGATGTCTCGGCGAGCAACGGCTATCATACCGCCCGCGGTGGCCGGCCGGCCGCCGAGCCTGTATGCTTCGGACATGGCGGCGCGGCCGATCGACGAGCAAATCGACAAGCTGTATCAGCTCCCGCTCGAGGAGTTCACCGCGGCTCGGAACGCATTGGCCAAAGAGGCGGGGCCGGCGGCGGCCGAGGTGAAGGCTCTGCAGAAGCCGCCGCTGGCGGCGTGGGCCATCAATCAGGTCTACTGGCGCGGACGGCCGGCGTTCCACGCGTTGACGGCGTCGGCGTCCGCGCTCCGCAACGCGCACACCGCCGTCGTCTCGGGCAAGCGCGGCGACTTGCGGGCGGCGGGCGCCGCGCATGAAGAGGCGCTCGAAGCCGTGCTCAAGGCCGCGCTCGCCGTGCTGCGCGACGCTGGCACCCTGCAACCGACGGCACCAAGCAGGCGATTGCCAACACGCTGCGCGCACTCCCGGCATCGACGGAACCGCCAGGACGTCTCACGCAACTTCTGCAGCCGACAGGATTCGAGCTGCTGGCCGGACTGCCCACGGCCGGTCCCGGCGCCGTGCCGAGCCTAAGGCCACGGTGGCACCCGCGGTGCCGCCAGCCAAGGTGCCGAAGACGAAGGACGCGGCGCGCGAGCGCGCGCTCGCCAAAGCCAAGGAGACCGTCGCCGCGGCGGTTCGCGCCGAACGCACCGCGGACGAGGCGGCGCGTCGGGACGAATTCGAGGCCGCGCGGACGACGCGGGAGGCCGAGCGCGCGGCAGCCGCGCTCGAGAAAGCGCGTGCGGCGTTCGAAGAGGCGCAGGACGCCCTGGCGAACGCCGAGCGCGAGGCCGAGGAGGCGACGCGCAAGAAGGACGCGGCGTCGCGGCGCGTGCGCGAGAGCGCGACCGCGCTCGCGGCGGCGAAAGTCAAGACCGAAGCGGCGCAGGCCGCGCTCGCGCGTGTCTGATTCTGCGACCGGTATGAAGTCCCCGCCCACTCTTCCGCCCATTCCGTGGAAGACGATCGGGCATCGTTCTCGCCACCGCCGCCTTCATCGCCTGGGCGGTCGGCTTCGTCGTCGGCCTCGTCGTCCGCTTCGCGCTCGGCTCTTGAATACTCCGCTCCCGCACACAACTTTGAAATCGCCCAAGGCTGGGCTTAGAACCCGGCACGAGTGTTGATAGGGGAAGAACGGATCCAGCCACTGTATGTACGGATGCCTGACGAAATGAGCGTTTCCGTCCCCAAACTGTCCATGCCGCGTACACTCGATGACCTTCGCGAATGGGTCAGGTTGAACCTGAAGTTGGATCTGCAGGGAGAATCACAGCTGTTCGAGGCGATCGAGCAAGTGCTCGCCCGGCAGCGGCAGCTCGTCGAGGAGTCGAAGCGCGACGCCATCCAGGCGCTGACAGAGGGCTTCACCGCGAAGATGGCGCGGCTGCAGACGCAGCTTTCCGAGAAGGACGTCACCGTCAGCAACGTGGCGCGCTACTTCGAAGAGGTCGTCGCGGACCTCACCGACAAATCGCATCGCGATCCAAAAACCAAGCTGCTGAACTTCAACTGGTTCATGGAGCGCGTCGAATCGTATCTCGCCGTCGAGCAGCGCGTCCGCTGGTGCAGCGTTGGCGTCGTCGACATCACCAGTTTCAAGCGCTACAACGACACCTTCGGCCACGCCGTCGGCGATCAGATCATCGAGCGCGTCGCGCGTATCCTTTCCGATCAGATCCGTTCGGACGACATTCCTCGCGCTCGAGCGCGGCACCGAAGCGCGCGACCTGCACGCGCGCTTTGGCGGCGACGAATTCTGTTTCCTCATCCCGCAGCTGCCCGGCTGCGTCGAAGCCACCGAGATTGCCGAGCGGTTCCGCCAGGCCGTCGCCGCCTACGACTGGGCGAGCGAGGACGAGCGGCTGGCTGACAATCCTGTCGGCGTCGACGTCGGCGTGGTCTGTCTAAGGATGGGTCCCGTCGCGGAACGCCGCGGGACGGCACGAACTCTCGCGGCTGAGCTGATTCAACGCGCCGATGCGTTGATGTATGAAGCCAAGAGCCGCCGGTCCGATCGGGTGCACGTGACGGCCGTGGCCGTGGAGAACGGAGCTCGTCGACATCACCGGACCGCGCGCCCGTCCGCGCGAGGCCGCCGCTGATTTGCCCACGCCAGACAGCGAATGCTAGAATCCTGAGTTGCTCGATGTGTGCCGCGCAGACTGTAAGCTCTGGGTACACAGAGTTCAGCATTCAGCCTTCAGCATTTCATTACGGTGGGTGTAGCTCAGCGGTAGAGCGCCGGACTGTGGCTCCGGAAGTCGCGGGTTCGAACCCCGTCATCCACCCCAACCTACCAGATCGTCAGAAACTACATGGTCCCGCCCGGCATCACCAACGAACGGCCGAGTCTGTTCCGCACCAGTCGGGACTCACGATTCTGACGAGTCGGGACTCCGAGGCATAAACGCGTCCAAAGTGTGAGGCCCTCCAGCGTCCGAGTCAATCTCAGTCTCCACTGCCCCCGCCGCCATCACCGGCTCCGCTGTCGCCGCCGCCGGCTGCGTCACCGCCGCTGTCACCACCACTGTCGCCGCTACTGTCACCAGCGCTGTCGCTCACATCGTTGGACGATGAATGGCTGGTGTCGGAATGGCCGGAGTCTGAATAGTAGAAGCTCTCGGCGCCGCTGCTGGTGCTCGCAACGTGCGTACGGCCATCAGCCTCTCGCGTCGCCACTCACGGATTGCGATGGCGATCACGAACAGCGCGAAACAACCGATGATAGCGACCGCGAGCATCACGATGTCGCGGCCGATTATAGACGGGTGGTTTTGCGTCCTCTTGACAGACTAGGAGAGCCGCACGCATACTTGCCTAGCCTGACTAGGAGAAGGACGCGCGGATGGGAAAGACCACAGAACTCCTCCCCGGCACGCTCGACATGCTGATCCTCAAGGCGGTGTCGCTGAAGCCGCTCCATGGCTACGGCGTGCTGCTCCGAATCAAGCAGATCTCGGGGAATGCGCTCGACATCCCGCAGGGCTCGCTCTACCCGGCGCTCTATCGCCTCGAGCACCAGGGGTTGATCAACGCGAAATGGGGGGCGAGCGAGAACAACCGCCGCGCCAAGTTCTACACACTGACCGCGGCCGGGCGTCGACGGCTCGATGAAGAAACTGCTGGCTGGAATCGTCTCGCCGATGCCATCGGCGCGGCGCTGAACGCCACCATCGCCGACACCGAGGTGTAGCGTGGGTGTCATCCGCTCGCTTCGGCTCTGCTCTGGACGTGACGCTTCGGCGAAGCCGGTTCGAAGACGGCATCTCCGAAGAGCTGCAGTTCCACATCGACGCCTACGCCGATGATCTCGTGCAGCAGGGCATGTCCGTCGAAGATGCGCGGCGGCAGGCGCGACTGGAGCTTGGCGGCCAGGAGGGCTTGAAAGAAGAGCTGCGCGCCGCTCGCGGGCAGCGGTTCGTCGACGAAAGTCGCCAGGACGCTCGCTACGCTGTGCGCCGGCTGCGCCGCTGGCGCACGGCAGCCGTGGTGTTTGTCCTCGCGCTCGGGGTCGGCGTGAACATCGCGGTCTTCGGCGTGGTTCATGCCACGCTCCTCCGGCCGTTGCCGCACCGCCAGGCCGATCGGCTGGTTTCGATCTCGTCACGCAACCTCGACAACGGGCGCGAGCACTTGATGGCGCCGCTCGACTTCTTCGACTTCGAGCGACGCGCCTCGTCCTTCGCACGTGTCGCTGCGTCCTATCCGCCAGGATTTACGTTGACGGGTGGCGAACAGGCAGAACGCGTCAGCGGCGCACGCGCCAGCTCGGGCATCTTCGACGTCTTCGGCGTTCAGCCAACACTTGGTCGTGGGTTTCTGCCAGCGGAGGATCGTGCCGGCGCCCCCGCGGTGGCCATCATCAGCCACGAGCTCTGGATGCGCCGCTATCAGGGCGATCCCTCGGCTGTGGGACAGACCATTCTTCTGAGCGGCCGGCCGTACACGCTGGTCGGCGTGCTGCCAGAAGGATTCCATTCGCCGGCCATGTGGCCACGCACGCCGGAGGTCTGGGTGCCGCTCGGCCTCGATCCCAACGTTGGTCGTCGCGACGCGCGCATGCTGCGTGTCCTCGGGCGCCTTCGCGACGGCACCACGATCGAACAAGCGCGTGCCGAACTCGATGTCCTTGCGACTGCCGTCGCGGTTGAACACCCAGACACCAATCGTGCAACGGGCGCGACGGTTGCCGGCCTTCTCGAGCAGCTGACGCGCGACGCCAGGCCATCGCTCTACGCCTTGACCGCCGCGGTGCTGGCGCTGCTGCTGGTCGCGTGCGCGAACGCCGCTGGCCTGCTCATCGGCGATTCGCTCGAGCGGCGCCACGAGTTCGCCACGCGTCTCGCGCTCGGCGCCAGCCGTTCGCGCATCGTGCGGCAGATCGTGGCGGAAAACGCCCTCATCGGCCTGCTGGCAGCGGGCGCGGGATTCGCGCTGGCGGTCTGGGCCAGCGACTTTCTCGTCGCGGCGGCCGCTTTGTCCGGTATACCGCGAGCGACGGAGATTCGCATCAGCTCGACGTCATTCGTTGCCGGCGTGCTGCTGTCGCTCGTGTGCACCACCGCATGTGCCCTCTTCGCCGCCTATGACACGACGCGTGCGCGCGATCTGGACGTCGGGCGAAGCACGCGCGGCTCGACGCCGCGGCGCACTCGCGCGCGGGCCGCACTGATTGGCGTCGAGGCGGCGCTCTCGTTGGCCCTGCTCGCCGGCGGCGCGCTCTTGATCCGCAGCTTCTATGCGCTGCAGTCCACGAACCCAGGTTTCGATCCCTCTCGCGTAGTGACAACGAGGGTGTCAGTGCCGGCAGCACGATATCCGGCGGGACCGGTCCTCGCAGGACTGTACGACCGGGTTGTCGAGCGTGTCGGCGCACTGCCAGGAGTCGAAAGCGCCTCGGTCGTCGATTGGCTTCCGGTCAGCGGATTCGGCGCCAGCGTGTCATTCCGTCTGGCCGATGCACCTGGCGCGACCGGCGCCTTGGCCGAGCTCCGCGTCGTCGGCGTCGACTACTTCAGAACGATTGGTATGCCGCTCATCGCCGGCCGTCCGTTCGATCGACGTGATGTCGATGGCGCGCCGCCCGTCATTGCCATCAACGAGGCGTTTGCTCGCACCTACTTCGGCTCGCAGAGTTCGATCGGCCGGCGCGTGACGATCGAGCGCGATTCGCCGATGGAGGTCGAAATCATCGCCGTCGTCGGGGACGTTCGTGAGCTCGCCCTGCGCCTCTCGCCGGGACCTGGTATCTACGCACCAAAAACACAACAACCCTGGATGCGCCACGAAACTCGGGATCTCGTCGTCCGTTCCACGGCTGACGACACGGTTCTCGCGCCCGCCATCGCTGCAGCTCTGCGCGAGATCGAGCCGGATGTCCCGAGATCGCCAGTGCAACGAATGGACGAGGTCGTCGGCGGCGCCCTGGCGCGCCCGCGGTTTTACGCCGCAGCGGTCGCGAGCTTTGCCGTGATTGCCGTACTGCTGGCCGAGCTTTGGCGTCTTCGGCGCGGTCACCTCGGCGGTTGCCGATCGCCGCCGCGAGCTCGGCGTGCGCCTCGCGCTCGGCGCGTCCCCAACGGACGTGCTCACGCGTGCCGCGAGCTACGGCGCGATGCCGACCCTCGTAGGCCTTGCCGTCGGCATCCCGCTGTCGATTGCTGCCGGACGCGTCCTGCGTCAGCAGCTCTACGGCGTCGGACCAGCTGACGGTCCAACGTTGGCGCTGGTCGTCGCCGTTATGACAGCCGTCACTGTTGCGGCGGCCCTCCTGCCCGCTGTCAAGGCAATGCGCATCGATCCCGCGGTCGTCCTGAAACACGAAAGCGCAGGCTGACCTCTCGTCAGCTGTTCCGTATCTACAATTTCCTCGACCTCAGCAGCAGTTGGCACTGCCTATGCTCACTATCAGTCTGTGTGGAGAGAACTTACCAAGAACGTTGCGAAACGCAACTCGGGTGACTCCATAGTCGTCGCAAATACCGACAGGGTGGCTCTCATGGCAACCCATGACAATACGGAGATTCATCACCTCATCGAGAAGATGCATGACTTGCTGCAGGAGCTTGAACGCGCGTGTATCGCGAGCCGCGTCGCCTGGAGATCGTTCCTTCGCCTTCAAGAGGACATCCGCATCTCGTCGAAAGCCCTTCGTCCGATTCGCCGTGGCCTCTATCGCCAGCGAACGGGCAGTGCACACTCTTCGGCAGGATGAAAACGGTGCTCAGCGATTCGCCATCTCGCTCGTCGGCACGATGCGGTAGCGTGCGCTCGGCGGCTGGTTGGGTTGTTGGTTGTCGAAGACAAACGTCAAGTCGTGGCTATTGAAGTGATCGAACCATTCGGCCCACGAGATCTCGCGAAAACGACCCATACCAGGAAAGTTGAATCGCAGGCCCGTCCCAAGATCCTGGACCTTCATCGTCGTTGCCGCTCCTGACGATGTCGCCTCCCCGGTTGCCGGCTCAGCTCCGACCCGTACTGCCCACTCGCGAATGACCTGGTGATCCCGCGTCGAGACAACCGTAGCGTCTCGCGACGGCGTGTTCTCCCTCGTGACGGTCGGGATGTGGCGCTTGTCGGGTAAGAGCGGCTCGTTGGACATGTCATTCCTCGCATTTTCCGCGATTGTCCGCACTGAGTGAAGACATCGCTCTCTCGTGGTGAGTAATCCAGTGCACATGACATGCCGGCGTGCGCAGGCGGCAGCGCTCAAGTTTGTCGCCGAGTGGCCCGCGCGTCGCCGGAACGCTGTGCTAGCATCACCGCCTATCAGGGTGCAGCACATGAAAACAGCTCCATTTGCACTCGGCGCGGTCGTGCTCGCCGCCGCGCTGACGCTCGGCGTCACCGCGCAATCGAAGCTTCCGTCGCCCGATCCTGACGATGGGGCGATTACCCTGCCGCCTGGATTCCGGGCGCTCGTCGTCGCCGACAATCTGGTCGTCGGCAAGAAATCGGGGAACACTGCCGAGAAGCTCCGCGGCATTGCCGTCGCGCCGAATGGCGACATCTACGCCAAGACGCGACTCGGACAGATCTTCGCGCTGCGTGACACGACGAGCGACGGCCGGGTCGACGAGATCAAGGAGTTCGGCCCTGGCGACGGCGGCACGCACATCGCCTTTCACGACGGCTGGCTCTATCACTCGAGCCGCACTGCCGTTTATCGCTACAAGTACACGCCGGGCGAGCTCGTCCCTTCGGGCGAGCTGCAGACGGTCGTGGCCAAGCTGCCTGCCGAGCGCGACCACGACGCCAAGGCGTTCGCGTTCGACGAATCTGGACGGATGCTGGTCGAGATCGGCTCGCCCTACAACGTTTACAGCAAGCCGGATCGTCAGCTCGGCGCGAAGGGCATGGACGCGACCGAGTTCCAGAAGACGTATGGCGGATTCTGGCGGTTCGACGCCAACAAGCTGAATCAGACGCAGGCCGACGGCGCGCGCTTCTCCACCGGCCATCGCCATGCGCTGGCGCTCGCGTGGCACCCGGTGTCGAAGCAGTTCTTCATGGTCGCAGATGGGACGCGACAACCTCAACGTCGTCGATCCAGAGCACTACGACGAGCTCGACAACGCCGAGCGCGTGTCCGAAGTGATGCACCTGCTCAAAGAAGGATCGAACTTCGGCTGGCCGACGACCTACTGGGATCCGATCAAGAAAGCGCACATGCTGGCGCCGGAGTTCGGCGGCGACAACATCAAGCGCGTCGATCCGGATCCGTACGACAAGCCGGTGGTCGCGTTCCCCGGACACTGGGCGCCGATTCAGATGGTCGTCTACACCGGCACGCAGTTCCCGGCGAAGTATCGCAACGGCGCGTTCGTCGCCTTCCACGGCTCGTGGAATCGCGCGCCGCGCGCGCAGGGCGGCTATCAAGATCGCGTTCGTGCCATTCGACGACAAGGGAATGCCGACTCGGCACCTACGAGACGTTTGCCGACGACTTCGCCGGCAAGCGCGAGTTCGTCAACACCGGCGATGCGCAGCTTCCGGCCGGCTCGGTGTGGCAGTCGGTCCCGATGGTTCGCTCTACGTCGGCGATACCGAAAAAGGCCGCATCTGGAGAGTGATCTACACCGGCGAGACGACGTCAACGCGCGGCGCGGCCGCCCGCGCCGCGGCACAGTCGGCGGCGGTCAACGACGGCTCGCGTGGCGCGCAGCTGTACCAGCAGGTCTGCGCCGCGTGTCACATGCCTGATGGCGCCGGCGTTCCGGGCATGCAGCCGCCGCTCGTCGGCAGCAGCGTCGTCGCCGGCGATCCGGCAACGCTCATCCGCGTCGTCCTGCAGGGCCCGGCGCAGGTGCTGCCGCCGAATCGTCCGAAGTACGCGGTGCAGATGCCGCCATTTGCCGCGGCGTTCAGCGACATCGACATCGCCGATACGCTGACGTTCGTGCGCAAGGCCTTCGGCAAGGGCGCGTCGCCGGTCACCGTGGCACAGGTGAAGGCGGCGAGGTGACGGTCCGACGTCACATCGACATCGAGATGTGGTGAGGCATCAGATCCCAGACGCGCCAGAAGTCCTGCATCTCGGCGGCCGTGCCGAGAGAAACGCGGATGTAGTTCTGAAGAGACGCAAACGGCGGCACGAGAAGCACGCCATGCTTCTTGCAATGGCCGACGATCTCCTCGCCATGCCCGGTCCTGAGCATGACAAAGCTTGCCCGTGAATCAATCGTGCGCACCATGCGGGCATTTGCCTGGTTCAGAAACTCCTGACGGTCGTTGGCGGTGCGGCGCATGCTCAGCGCCACGTGCTCGGAATCATCGAGTGCCGCGATCGCGGCGGTGGCGGCAACCCCGCTCACACCATCGCCGAGTAGGCGTGCCTGCAGCAGGCGGACGGTTTCGGGAGCGGCAATCGCGTATCCGACACGCAATCCCGCCAGCGCGTATATCTTCGAGAACGTGCGCGTGACAATGAGTCGTGCGTCGTCGGCCGCACGCTCGATGAACGAGGCATACTCCGACGACTTCTCGACGTAGTGATAGTAGGCCTCGTCGATCACCACGTGGACGCCGCTCGGAAGGCTCTGCAGAAACGCATCGACGTCCTGACGGCGCGTGACCGTTCCCGTGGGGTTGTTGGGATTGCAGATGTAGACGAGCCCGGTCGCGGTTTCGCTGCACGCGAGCATCTGCGGCAGGTCGTGATTGAACTCCCGAGTGAGGGGAACGCGAATGACCTCTGCACCGACGCGCCGCGCGTCCTCACCAATTCGTGGAAAAGTCGGAACGCCCATCACCAGCTTCTGCTGAGGCCCGGCGAAGCATTCGGCGGCCGCACGCAAGACTTCTGCCGATCCGCAACCGAGCACGACGCACTCGCGGCTGACACGGTGGTGCGAGGCAATCGCGTCGCGCAACGCCTCGCTCTCAACTTCCCCGTAGCGATTGGCCGCATCGAGTGCCCGCTGCATCGTCGCAAGCACCGGGCGTGACGGACCGTAGGCGTTCTCGTTGCGGTTCAGCCGAATAGGTCCACCCGGCTTGACGGCAGCCGCGAAGCTCGTTGCTTCGCGGGCCAGGCACTCATCCCCGACGGACTGGACCGCCGCCGTTGCCGCCGCCCCGGCTCCAGCGACGCGCAGGAAGTTTCGCCGTGAAATCGACACGGAAGTCTCCTCGTTCTACTGGACAACCAGCGTCACAGGCATGGATTGAGTGACACCGCCGCTCGTGGCAGTAACGGTCACGTTGTCGTATGTTCCGAGCGGCGACATTGCGATTAGAGCTGACGGTCAGGGTCGACGTGCCCGGGCCGACGAACGTCGCCGGAGTGAACTTGCCGTTGATAAATTTTGGCAAGCCGTTCACCGCCAAAGTCACAGTTCCTGAGAATCCCGCGCCTGCCGTGATCGCCACGGAATACTTGCTGCTGCCCCCTTTGCTGATCGTCGTGCTCGTCGGAGTGACGCTCAGAGAGAACGTCCCCGGAACGACGAGCGTGACGTTCGCGGTTCGGGCGAGGGGTCCACTGGTTCCCGTGACGGTGATCTGGTAAGTCCCAGGCGGAGTTGCCGCAGTCGTCGCAACGGTCAAAGTCGTGGCGCCAGACGTGTTGACCGACGCGGGGTTGAACGATGCCGCCGCTCCTGTCGGCACACCAGAGGCGGTAAACGTCACGGCTCCGCTGAACCCACCAGAGGGAGCGACCGTCAACGTATAGGCGGCGCTCCCGCCAGGCTGGACGGTCAGTGAGGCTGGCGCGGCTGACAGCGAGAAGTTCGGCGGCGCAGTGACGCTGAGCGTGACGTTCGCGGTTCGGGTGAGAGTTCCACTCGTTCCCGTGACGCCGATCTGGTAAGTCCCAGGCGGAGTTGCCGCGGTCGTGGCCACGGTCATCGTCGCTGTGCCAGACGTGACCGACGCCGGGTTGAAGGATGCCGACGCTCCCGACGGCACGCCAGAGGCGGCAAACGTCACGGCTCCGTTGAATCCACCAGAGGGAGTGACCGTCAACGTATAGGCGGCGCTCCCGCCAGGCTGGACGGTCTGTGAGGCTGGCGCGGCTGACATCGAGAAGTTCGGCGCGGTGACGGTGATCGTGCGCGTCACGCTTGGACTCGTCAGCCCTCCCTCGTCTGTAACCATCAGCGACGCGGCGTAGGTTCCAGGCGTCGAATACACAACGGCCCCCGGAGCCGCCGCCGAGCTCGAGGCGGGATTACCGCCAGCGAACGTCCAGGCATATGTGCTGATGCCTCCTTCAGGATCACTGGCCGATCCGGCAAAGGACACCGCTTGTCCGGCGTTGATCGTGACGTTGGCCGCCGGGGCCGTGATGGTTGCTGTCGGCGCCTGATTCGCCGGGGCCGTTCCCGAGAGCTGCACGAACTTCGCGACCGACGGCACGCCCGCAGCATTCAGGATGAACAGCATGTAGTAGCCGGGGGGCGCGATATTGCCGTCGGGAGGCGCGGTGACGTTCAGCAGGCCACTGCCGACTGTATACGACAGCTTGACGAGGCGCTGATCCATGTCGAACGCGTGCGTCGGCGCACCTGGGCGGACGAGGACGACAGATGCAATGTTCGCCGCGCCCTGGGTGTGCACCTGGAACGTGCCGCCGTAATTCACCGCATTCGGCAGGGATTGGATTACCGGGCGCGTGGCCGGAGCGCCGCTCACGGAGTCGAATAGATATGCGGGACGATAGATCTCCATGCGCGCCTCGTAGTTCCCGCGCTGAGGGTTGCCACCCGCCAGGAGGACCGTCGCGTCCGGCAGCAGCAATGCATTCGAATGATAGAGGCGCGGAAACGCGTTGGCGCCGGCCGGGCTGAACGTGTTCGTTGCGGGATCGTACAAGTCGGCGTTCAGCGAAGCCGTCGCGGCGTCCTCGTCGTTGAGCGATCCGCCGGTCGCGAGTACCTTGCCGTTCGGCAGGATGGTCGCGTTCATCTCGATGCGCGGCTGTGACATTGGCGGGCCCGCCTGCCATCGTGGTGTCGCCGCCGAGAAATCGATGATCTCCGTCGAGGCGACTGAGGGGTTGCCGCCGCCAAAAATCATGACGCGGGATTTGTAGGAATCTGCGGGAGACAACGGCAGCAACACCGACGTGCCGTAATTCCGGTTACGTGTGCTGTTGGTGATTACCGCCGACCAGGTATGCGCCACCGGGTCGAACGTCCTGGTTCCCACACCCGAGCCGACGTAAGCCACCTTGCCGTCGGTCAACAGGTGCATACGGGGATAGAGTGGCGGCGTCCAACCCGCCATGTACTCGGGACTCCAGCCGGAGCCAGGCGTGTAGATCTCGACACTCGCGTTCGTGCCGCCGGTATCCAGCAGCCCTGAAAACGTCATGATGCTGCCGTCGCCCAGCGCCGTGACCGTCGGGTACCACCTCCCGTGCGCCATATTCTGGATGTTCGTAAAGACGCCGGCGGCGGGATCGAAGAGCGCCGTCCGCCGCTCGCCCCAGAACGGGTCGTAGGCGAGGTTCCCGCCGTTGATGAAAATCTGCCCGTCCGGCAACGCGACCATGCCGTTGCAGAACATGTCCCACGCGAGCGTAATGGGGTTCGAGAACGTGCCGTGCTCCGGATCCGCACCTGCCTGCGGATCCCAGACTATCGCGCGGAAGTTTCTTTCCGTCGCAACGTTGCCCGATCCCGCGACGATCAGCACTTTCCCGTTGTTCATGAGCGCCATGTGCACCGGATTGATAGGCACGGGACTGAGCACCTGTGTCCACTGGCCCAGCACGCCCTGCGCCGCCGGGACCTGCAGCCACGCACCTGCCAGCGCGCAGGCGATCAGGGCCACACGGCCGATTCGATGCCGCTTCGTCGTTCGCATCACTTGTTGGCGCATTCGTTTCCCTCTGCGTGTCCGTGGAGGAACCGCGGCTGACCTCCGTCGCTCTCAATGAAACGAAGGGAGCATGAAGCCGGTGGAATGGATCGCCGAGCAGGGAGCAAAGCGCACACCACCCGAAGCGCGCGACATTTTTAGGAGGGAAACAAAGGATGGATGCGAAAGGTCCGGCGCAGAGTCAGACTGAAGTCAGCGCGGGAGAGCGCCTGAAGCGAGCAACCAACCGCGAGCCGCCGGCGAAGGTCCGGCTAAAGCTAAAGCCGGACGCTACATGTAACCGCAAGCTGAGCGGCGCGAAGTTCTCGCGAGGCCGCATTCGACGACACGACGTCAGGTCCGCAGCCGAGCGAACGATAGCGCATACCGTCCCTCTATCGAAGTTACAGATCGATGACGGGAATCTGCTCTCGGCCGATGTATTCCCAGATGCACGGCTTGGTTGGCGGCATCATGGAATCGCAACCTTCCCTTCAGGTCCCGGCAACTCACGGTCGGACACGTTCGGGATTCGGCGCACGGGGCGCTCGTCTGCCCGTGGCTGTTCGGCCCAGATACGGGCGCTCGTCATCAGCCTGCCAAGCGGCGTGTGCGCCTTGGCGGCGTGCTTGAGCCGGAAGTAGTTGATGTAGGCGGCCCGCGTCATCGTCGAGCGCACGCGGTGTTGGGTGGGTGTCGCGACCTCGTAGCCAAGTGCTTGTAAAAAAGGACCGACGACGCCTTCGCAACTGCGAGCGTCGGCAGCCGCCAGGGGCGAACGCCAGCGGCCCACCGGATCGAAAAAATCGTTGGCATTTCTCCCGAATGACGTGTTGGGAACGTACATGGAGTGAACGGGGTTCTTCACGATTCTGTCGTAACTGAGGTCGTGGTCGATGAACAGCCCGATGCTCTTGAGCGTCTCGGCTGGCGCATCGATGAGGTCTTCGAACCGTACCTCGAGATAGTCCTGTGGAAAGAGGCGGCCCGAGGCCTGTCCGGCACGGACCATCCACTCCCAGTAGACAGCGGCGACGGCCGCGCCCCTATCCCACGGACATGTCGGCAGCCAGCGCTGCCTTTCGAGCGACAGTGCACAGTCGCGTCCATCCCTGATGACGTGCACGACAAGCGCGTCCGGAACAGCACGCTTGATCTCGCGGATGTAGAGCACGTGCGCGGGTGTTGCCTCGACCCATCGTTCCACACGCTGTGCGAGAGCGACGGCCTCCATCAGACGCGGGAGGAAATCCGATGGTGTCTCACACCCGCGGATTGCCTGGCGCACGATCGGCTCGATGTCGAGGCCCGGCACGCGTCCGAGATATCCGGCGAGGAACTCCTTGACGAAGCGAGCGCGCACGCGGTCCGTATCGAGATGCGGAAACCTGTGCGCTACAGCGAAGAGGTAGGTCTCCTTACGATAAAAGGCGAATCCGCCTGCCGCGACGAGCATCGAATACAGCAGCGTCGTGCCCGAACGGGGACAGCCCACTACGAATACCGGTCGTTTCATCACGTGCACCCCTTGCATGTGGGCGCACTGCTGCAGCTTTGCGCAGTCAGCACGCCGTTGACGCCGCGGGGTGCAAGCCGGCGCCCTGAAAGGCGCCGTCACGCATCACAAATGTGCAAATTCTTTTTGACGAAGGGATGCGGAGAAAAGTGTCAGGACGGCCCGAAAATCAATGATCCCAAGGACGAGTCGCACGAGTGTCGTGATGCCGTTGCATCGTTGTGCGGCGTTCAGGTATGCGCTGTGAATGGCCTTCGTCTTTTGTGGACGCGGCAGGCTCTCTTGCAGAAAGCGGTTACCCGCCTTTACCCCACCTTCACCACCATCATCGTCGCATCGTCGAACGGCTCGCGCGTGCCGCGGTACTTGGCGAGCACCGACTCGACCCGTACCAGGAGGTCATCGCCGCTGGCGGCGTCGATGAGCAGTGCTTCGAGCTTGTCGGCACCGAACATGTCTCCGGCTTCGTTCTCGGCCTCGACGCAGCCGTCGGTGTAGAAGAACAGGCGATCGCCTTCGCCGAGTTCGACGCGGGTTTCGACGTATCCCCGGCCCGCGAGCAGACCCACCGGCAGGCCCGACGACGACATGCGCTCGAGCGTTCGTGATTTGCGGACGATGTACTGCGGATTGTGGCCGGCGTTGACGTAGCGCAGCTCGCGGTTCGTGGGATCGAGGATGCCGACGAAGAGCGTGGCGTAGATCGGGCCTGGCGTGTTGCCCTCGATGTCGACGTCGATCTCCCGGGCGAGCGCGTCGAGGTCCTGCCCGAGCGCGAGCCGCGTGCGAAGTGATGCCTGGATGTTGGCCATCAGCAGCGCCGCGCCGACGCCCTTGCCCGACACGTCGCCGACGAGCAGCGCGATCCGTCCGTCCTGCAGCGAGAAGTAGTTGAAGAAGTCGCCGCCGACTTCCTTCGCCGGCACCGATACGCCCTTGATTTCCGTCAGCCCGAGCCGCAGCGGGCTTTGCGGCAGCATGTCGTGCTGAATCTGACGCCCGAGCTCGAGCTCGCGCTTGATGCGCTCCTGCTCGACGGCAGCGCGCTGATGCAGCTCGACGTCTTCGGCCATCTGGTTGAACGCGGCGGCGAGCCTGCCGACTTCGTCGTGTGACTTGACCTTGACGCGGGCGCTGTAGTCTCCGAGCGCGATGCGGCGGACGCCGTCGCTCAGCGTCGAGAGATTTCTCGTCAACCGCCCCGAGATCGGCACGATGCCGATGAGGGCGATGCCGATGAACGCGAGGCCGAACCCGGCGTTGCGAGCGCTCGTTCGGCGCAGTGCCTGCAGCGAATCGCCGACCGGCCGGGCGATGCCGAACCGCAGCCCCGAGCCTGTCGGATCCGCGGTCGATACGACGATCCAATCACCAACCCGGTCGGTTCCCGGGGGTGCGCCGGCTGACGTGATACCGCCGCCGATGCTTTCAATCCGCTTCTTGTCGTCCTCGGTCTGCGTGTACAGCTTGCCGTCCTTGCCGACGGCAAACGGAATCTCGCCACGGTCGCGGCGTGTCGTCGTCAGGACCGTTGCCAGCAAGTTGGGCAGGTTGACCTCGGCATTCGCGGCGCGCACCACTTCGCCGTCTCGCTCGAGCGTTACGTCGAGGCGAGTGCCCGAGAGCGCCATCTTGCGCCGTGCCGGCGCCCGCCGCACTGATGCCGAAGGCGCAGCCGACGGAACCGGTTTGGGTTTCGGAGCCGGCGCGGGCGTTGGCGCGGGTTTGACGGCAACGGCGGCAGCAGCCTCCGCGATCTTCTGCGCTTCGGCGACGCGCTTCTGCGCTTCTGCCGTACCGAGCTGAATGCCTTGCGCGATGCCGAGCATGCGCTGGTTCACTTCCGCCATGACCCGTTGGCGTTCCTGCTCGCTCAGTTTCTCCCACTGTCCTTCGGGGACGAACTGACGCACGATCTCCCGCCGCATGGGACCGACGTCGATCATGATCCGTTCGCGTGCCGCGTTCGCATCCGTCGGCGTTTCGCTTCCCGAAGCGTCGGGCGGAGGTCGCCCAGAACGATTCCCCCGATCGGCAAAGGGAGAAAACGACGGCGGAGTCCCCGCCGGTGGCACGGCGCCGGTGGGTGGAACGGCACTGGTCGGCGGAACCGCGGCAGGCGGTGCAGGTGCGTCGGGCGGACGCGGCGCTGCCGGCCCAGTCGCTGCGCTATCGGTTGGCGACGGAACCGTCGTCGCACTTGGCTGGCCAGAACTCGGAGGCGGAAGCGTGAACTCTCCCCGACCGCCACGGCTCCCATCGCCGAACCGTCCTCGGCCGCTGGTTGGTTGAGATCCTGGCGGCGGAGGTCCTGGTGGTCGGGGTGGCCGCAGGCCGCGGAGCTCGACGTTCTCGAGCAGCATCGCCATCTCGCCGAGGGCTTGCGCGACCTGCGCCTCCTGCGACCTGGTGGCGGTTTCGACGGCTTCAGATGTTGATGTTCCGGTCGTGGCGAGTACCGCCGTTCTGGCGCTCTCGGCCGCGTCTGCTTCGGCCGCTGCCTCGGCGCGCGCTTCGGCAACGTCCATCAGGCGCTCGACGCGTTCGCTCAGTTGAGCGGTGACGACCTGCATCCGCTGCGTCAGCTCGCCGGCCAGGAGCTCGGCCTCTCGGCCGGCCGCTTCCCGCATCGCACGCGCGTTGCTCGCGTAGGTGAAGAGCGTCACCGCCGCGAGCGGCACGACCGACAACAGGAAAAACGCGACGATCAGCCGAAGGCGAAGGCTCATTCACTTGAAGCTTACGCCAGGTGGTGTTCAACGCGCGCGGCGTTTCGCAGCGACCCGGACTGGCTTCTCTATGACTGCCTTGGCAGCCTTTTTCTTCCCGGTGCTGACGCGATCGAGGCTCTGACGCAACGCGTCCATGAGGTTGACCACCTTTGGTGGCGTTTCTTCGACCGTTGCCACAACTTCTTCACCAGCGACCTTGGCGTCGATGATGCGCTGCAGCTCTTCCTGGTACTTGTCGCTGTAATCGGCCAGGTTGAGCGCGCTCTCGAAGTTCTCGATCACCTGCTTGGCGAGCTTGATCTCCTCCGGCTTGACTTTCGCCGGCACGTCGTCGAGCTCCTCGATGTGGTCCATGCTCCGCACTTCCTTCGCGTGGCGCATGGTGTACATCACCAGGCCCTTGTCGCGCGGCTGCACGGCGACCAGGTATTCGCGGCCGTAGAGCGCGAGCTTGCCGATGCCAGCCTTGCCCTTCATCCCTTCGCGCATCACCGCAAACGCCTCACGCGCCATCGGTCCATCGGGCGCGAGATAGTACGGACGTTCGACGTACACCGGATCGATTGACGACGCCTCGGTGAACTGCACGAGGTCGATCACGCGTGTCGATTCCGGCCGTACCTTCGACATGTCGTCTTCGCTCATGACAACGTAGCGGCCCTTCTCGAATTCGTAGCCTTTGACGATTTCCGAGATCGGCACTTCGCGCTCGCAGTGCGGGCACCACCGCTTCTGCTGAATGCGCGTCTGGCACTCGGCGTGCAGCTGGTTGAAGCTGATGGTGGCCGCCGCATCCGTTGCCGGGAAGACCCGCACCGGGATCGTCACCAGACTGATCTTCATGAAGCCTTTCCACGTGGGGCGAGCCGCCATCAAACGCACTCCTTTGTGATATTGCTGTGTAGATGATATCGGCGCATCGGCCGGGAAGCGGCATCGCGTGCACAATTTTGCACCCGGGGCGCCCGGGACCGCCGGGAGGCGCGTCCGGACGATTCGGCGGACCGTTACCCGCTGCGCGGGAGGGTGGCGCTATCTTCATGAAAACGCGGCGGATCTGCGGCGCTGGCCGCTCAGGTTGCTGACGCCCGGCTCAGGCATGGAAGGTTATTGATTAATGTCGCCAATTGGTTGAAGATGTTGGCAGTCGGTTACAGAGTATTCGGAGATTGAGCAGATTCGGAATTGGGGCATCCTCCTCCCGCCCCGACCCGGGACGTCAGTCTCCGAATACTCGGTAATCGACCGTCCTCCTTTCCTTTTTTCCCCACGTGAACTGGCGCGAGAAACCCGGCGCGGCGCGACCGATGCTCGCGACGTTGGCCGATCCCCCGCTGGCGGGTGCGTCGCTCATCTTCGAGCCGAAGTACGACGGCATCCGCGCGATCGCTGAAATCGAACCAGGACGTCCTCGCCCACGCGTGCGCGTGTGGTCGCGCCTCGGCAACGAGAAGACGTCGCAGTTTCCATCCATCGCCGACGCCCTGGCCGACTTCGGCGACGCCGTGAAGGAGCCGCTCGTCATCGACGGCGAGATCGTCGCGCTCGATCGCGATGGACGGCCGATGGGATTCCAGCGCCTTCAAGGCCGCATCCACCTGAGTGACGCTGATGATGTGGCGCGCGTCGAGCGCGAGCAGCCGGTGGCGTTCATCGCCTTCGATCTGCTGCGCGAGGGTAAGGACGATCTCCGCGGTCTGCCGCTCACCGAGCGCCGCGCGCGCCTCGAGCGGCTGCTGGCGAAGTCACAATCGCCGGCCATTCGCATCAGCGAGCAGGTCGCCGGCGACGGCCACGCGCTGCACGAGCGCGCCAAGAAAGAAGGCTGGGAAGGCCTCATCGTCAAGGACGCCAAGTCACCCTACCAATCAGGCCGCCGCGGCCCGTCGTGGCGGAAGCTCAAACTGCATCACGAACAGGAGTTCGTCGTCGGCGGGTGGACTGAGCCGCGCAACACCCGCCAGGTACTTTGGCGCGTTGCTGCTCGGTGTGTACGAAGATCGGGCCTCGGGATCCGGGGCTCGGGGCTCGGGCGTCGGCAAGGAGCGCCTCAGACGCAAGGCAGTTGGTGTACGTCGGACACACCGGAACAGGATTCGATCAGCACGAGCTGCAGCGGCTGTGGAAGCTGCTCAAACCGCGCGCAATTGGGCGGTCGCCCTTTGCCAATCCCATCAAGAGCAACGAGCCGGCGCACTGGGTCAAGCCCGATCTCGTGGCGCAGGTGCGCTTTACCGAGTGGACCGACGACAACAAGCTGCGGCATCCGGTGTATCTGGGTTTGCGAGATGACAAGCGCGCCGAAAGCGTTGTCAGAGAGTCAGCGGGAGCCGCTGCGGCAGCGCCTGCGGCCCGAGCGCCCGCGGCCCGGGCTCATGCACCCGTGGCTTCCGGCCTCGGCCGGAAGTCGTCAGCGCCCGCGGCCCGAGCGCGGCGCGGAGTCGCCGCGCGAGAGCGAGCGGGGGTGGGGTCCCCGCGAGCATTGATAAAAGCTGACAAGAAAAATGGATTAACCCCGCTGCAGAAATCCCTCTCCACCATGCAGCCCGTCATCGACCAGCTGCAAGCGCTCGAAGACTCCCGAAAGGACGGCGTCATCACGCTGCCGGACGGCGG
This sequence comes from uncultured Acidobacteriota bacterium, assembly GCA_963797715.1. GTDB lineage: Bacteria > Acidobacteriota > Vicinamibacteria > Vicinamibacterales > 2-12-FULL-66-21 > DATBJJ01. Next base: position 43,859 of record CAWCQS010000018.1, on the reverse strand, counting down.
CAAGCTAGGCGTCACCAACCTCGCGAAGCTCTTTTGGCCGAAGCTGAAACTCACGAAGGGCGACCTGCTTCGCTACTACGTATCAGTGGCGCCGCTCATCCTGCCGGTCGTCGCCGATCGGCCGCTCGTCATGAAGCGGTTTCCAAACGGCGTTGACGATCGTCTGGCCTTCTACCAGCAGCGCAAGCAGAAGGAGCAGCCGCCGCCTGGCGTGCGCATCGAGGAGCTGCCGGACGATATCGAGCCCACTGACGAAGGTGGCACGACCGAGCGCTTCATCGGCGGCTCGCTGATCACGCTGCTCTACATGACGCAGCTGGCGGCAATCTCGCAGGACCCGTGGTTCTCGCGCGTGCAATCGCCGCTCGACGCGGACTACGTCGGTATCGATCTCGATCCGGGCGAAGGGGCGACGTTTGCGCATGTCCTCGATGTCGCGCGCTGGGTGCGCGACGAGCTCGCGTCGCTGAAGGTGCCGGGCGTGCCGAAGACGTCAGGCTCACGCGGCATCCACATCTACATTCCGCTGCCGCCGGGCACCTCGTACGAGTCGGGCCAGCTATTCTGCCAAATCGTGGCAACCGTCGTCGCCAGCAAGCATCCGAAGGTGGCGACCGTCGAGCGCATGGTCAAGAAGCGGCCTCGCGGAACGGTGTACGTCGACTTCCTGCAAAACATCCTCGGCAAGACGCTGGCAACCGCCTACAGTGCGCGCGCGAGTGATTTTGCCGGCGTCTCGACGCCAATCGAGTGGGAAGAACTCGACAGCGGTCTCGATCCGCGCGACTTCACGATCGTGACCGCGCCGCAGCGGTTTCGTGAGGTTGGCGATCTCTGGGCGCGACTGCGCACATCGAAGCCTGCGCGCCTCGAGCGCATCTTCGGCAAGTATTCCGGCTAGCCTCTACTCTTCAGGCCGGCGAGAAACTCGGCAGGCGTTTCGACGCGGAGGCCATGACGCAGGGCCGCCACGAAGTGGCGCCGGTTGTCGGTGACGACTACCCGTGCGGACGCGGCACGGGCGACCTCGGCGATGTGAGCGTCATAGACGCGTCCGCCTGACGTTCCGTCCGCGGCAGCTGCGCGGAGAAACAATCGCCGGTCCGAGGGTGGCAGGTCGTGGACCGTCAGCCGCGCGAGAACCTCCTCTTCAATCAGCCGGCACGCGTCACCTGGCGACAATCGGAACTCGGGCGGGAGGCGTGTTGCGACCGAATAGAGTTCCAGGCAGCAGTGCCACGCGGTTCCCGGCGCCGCAATCGTTTTCTCCGCCACGGCGTGCATGACGGACTGCGCCGGCGCACTCTGCGGACCAAAATCGATCAGACCTGCCAGCAGCACGCTCGTGTCGAGGAAGGTGGTCACGGCCATCGGTTGCGCTCCTCTTCGATTAACGCCGCAACGTCGATCGCGGGCCTGTCGTCCGCGGCGACGGTCGGCCGCGCGACCGTCCGGCGCCCGACTTTGACGAGACGAGGACCGGCGGCGACGCGCTCGAGCCGCACGCCGATCTCGTCGACGTTGATCTCGAGCTCGGTCCCGGGGGTGAGCCCTGCCCGCTCGCGGATTGCCGCCGGAATTACCACCCGTCCTGCCTTGTCAATGGTTGTGCGCATGCCATGATTTTACCATTTCAGCCCGCCGGCGGCTGACGCTGCGGTCGCCGGCACCTCGATCGCGTGCTCGCGCGCTATGATCGCGAGAGATGGGCAAAAAAGACCGGATGTCCCCGGAAGAGACCGCAGAATCCTTCGGCGTCGGCAAGCTGACGCGCCACCTCTTCGTCTGCCTCGGCCCCGACTGCTGCGACAAGGACGATGGCGAGGAGACGTGGGACTACGTGAAGAAACGGATGAAGGAGTTGAACATCGCCGGCGAGGACGGCCCCTGCTACCGCACCAAGGTCGGCTGCCTCCGCATCTGCGACAAGGGGCCAATCGCGCTCGTCTATCCGGAGGGCACGTGGTATCGCGACGTGACGCCGAAGAACGCCGAGCGCATCATCCAGGAACACCTGATCGGCGGGCGCGTCGTCGAGGATTTGTGCTTCGCGCGCAACCCGCTGCCGTTGACTCGACGCTAGGCGCTTGCCGCCGTTCGACGCGACCGGTATGATCGGGATTCCCATCGACCGCTTCATGCGCGCCCGTAGCTCAGTTGGATAGAGCGCCGGCCTTCGAAGCCGTAGGTCGGGGGTTCGAATCCCTCCGGGCGCGCCAACTTCAGTCGGTCCTTTCCGGTTACATGGGTAACGGATTATTCCGGAGACATGGGTAACCGAGCGCATTCGCGGCCGACCGAGCCGACGGCCACTTTCGGTTCAACCGGCCGAAATATTCTCCCGCCACGTCCGTTCACGATTGACGCCACGCTCGCAAATGCCCTTCACGCCGGGCCTCGATCCAGCTCGGTTTGAAGGTAAGATTCTGACGGGCCGCCAATGGCGCATCATCCAGCCGCGTCGAGTCCCAGCACGGATCCTCCGGCCTCGCTCGTGCGGGCCGAACTCGACCGCATCCTCGCCACCGAGCTCTTCACCCGCTCCGAGCGCCTGTCCGCCTTTCTGAAGTTCATCGTCGATCGAACGCTCGCCGGAGAGGGCCACGCGCTGAAGGAGCACGTGATCGCGATCGAGGTGTACGGTAAGGGTGTGGACTTCAATACGGCGGTCGATCCGATCGTGCGCGTCGACGCGCGCCGGTTGCGCGACCGACTGCGCGAGTACTACGCCGCGGCTGACGATCGGGAGATCGTCATCTCGGTTCCGAAGGGCAGCTACACGCCGGCGTTCCATCGCCGCGACGGTCACATCGATACGCCCGCTCCAGTCCAACCAGCCCCGCGCGCCGAGGGGATCGTGCCGGCCTCGACGCCAACATCGGCGTGGAAACGATGGTGGATTGTCGCGGCCGCGCTCGCGTTGATGGGTGCCGGATGGGGCGTCGGCCGTGTGCTGATCGATGACCGATCCGAGCCAGGACGCTTGCTCACCGCGACATCGATGCCGGGAGCGGAGGAGAACCCTTCGCTCTCTCCGGACGGCAACGTCGTGACATTTTCCGCGGCCGGATCATCGACCGACGCAAGCCACGACATCTGGATCAAGGCCGTGGAAGGCGACGCCCTGCGAAACCTGACCAACACGCCGGACGTGATGGAGAAGTACCCGAGATTCTCGCCCGATGGTCAGTACATCGCCTTTACTCGATTCGTCAAAGGCCGACCGTCCGTCTTCAAGGTGTCGGCGCTCGGCGGAGCTGAAGAGATGATCGCCGCGGACAGCGCCGAACCTGACTGGTTGCCAGACGGCCGATCCCTTGTCCTGACCACGCACACGGCTGAAGGGCGCGCCGGACTCGTGCATCACGTGCTCGAGACTGGCACGCGCCGCCTGTTGACCGAAGCGCCCAAGACATTCGGAGACTCACACCCGCGAGTCTCCCCAGACGGAACCAGCGTGGCGTTCACGCGCTCCGGCCATGCGCGATCGGCACTCTTCGTCGTGCCGTTATCTGGCGGCGAACCCGTCGCGCTCGGCGACTGGAACAGCGGCCAGATCGGCGGGCTGACGTGGACCCCCGACGGCCGCGAGATCCTGGTGGCGCGACCGGCGACGAGCGGCAGGCGGCTGGTGCGAGTGAAGGTCGCATCCCCCGCGCCGGAGGTGCCGTTGGCGGGCGTTCCACACGGATCGCATTCGCCGTCGGTCTCGCAGTATCGCAGTGGACACACCTACCGGCTCGCCGTCGTCAGCAGTCAGCAGGATGTCGGACTTCGCCTCGTCGATCTGCGGGCGCCCCGGCAGGGCGACACGATCACGAGCCACTCGCCGTTCTGCGATGCCACCCGCATGGATACACCGGGACGGTTTTCTCCGGATGGCCGCCAGGTCGCGTTCGCATCGGACCGGAGCGGCAACCAGCAACTCTGGGTCGCGAACCTGGATGGATCGGCGCTGCGCAGCGTGACAGAGCTGCAGGATGCATACGTCAGCCTCGGCTCGTGGTCTCCCGATGGGCGGTGGCTGGCATTCGACGCGACGATGGGCGACAAGACGCAGATCTACGTCGTGCCGGTGGGTGGCGGAGCGCTCAAGCGCGTCACAGACGGAACCGCGACCGAGATGGATCCCGAATGGTCGAGGGACGGCCGATGGATCTACTACGCGTCGAACGAATCGGGCCAATTCGCGATCTGGAAGGTGGCGGCCAGCGGCGGCGCCCGCACGCAGCTGTCACCTGAGCTTGGCTTCGGACCCCGCGAATCCCCGGACGGCCGCAGCATCTACTTCATCGACAGTCCCAGGTCTTTCGGTCTGGGGCCTGTCGCCACACTCAAACGCGTCTCCGTCGACGGGGGGCCAGCGGAGAGGGTGGATGTCCCGGTCATGCCAGGCGCATGGGACGTCACCGATGCGGGCATCGTGTTCGTCTTCGTCCCAGGTCTCGGTGGACCGATTGACTTCGCGCGTGCCCCGGATGTGTTGCAGGTGTACGATTTCGCCGGTCGACGCATTCGCACCCTTGGAACGCTGGCCTTCCGTGTCGGGCCTTACGGGGCGACCCGTTTCCTCACGGTATCGCGCGATGGCGGCTGGGCAGTGGCCAGCCACGTCGACCGCTGGGAGCGCGACATCCTCGTCGTCGACAGGTTCCGGTAGAAAGAACCGCCACTCAGTCTCCCCTTCGAACTCCACCAAACGTTCGTAAACCTCTCGGTTTTTACATGTAAAGCACTGTAAACACCTGCCGCCGCCCTGCCCGGTGCGGTCATCTTCGCCGCCTCGACACACGAGGGGGCGGCGATGGCACCAGCCAGGATTGCTCGCGCGCGCATCGTCATTCTGACCGCGGGATTGGTTGGAACGCTGACCTTACGAGTCCCTGCTGTCGAGCCGGATCAGGTTCTCGAATTGGGAATGCTCACCTACGCGGCGTTCGAGACGGCCGAGGTCCAGATCGCAATTCAGACCGCACAGCGGCTACTGGCTTCCGGCGGCATCCAGACCGAATGGCGCCAATGCGTGGGCAACGACGGCTGCGCTGAATCCTCCAGCGGCCGTCCTTTCGTCCGCGTGCAGCTGCTTCCCATCATGAAGGCGGCGGATCCGTCGACTTCGGGCGATGCGATCCGCGCTTCGACGGGACCGATGGTCGCGCTGGTTTACGTTCCCAGAAATGCGGAGATCGTTCAGACGTTACGCCGAAGTCGCGAAGGGCGCTCGAATCCAGCGCTGGCGACGCTCGCGACGGGACATGTCGTCGGCCTCACGATCGCGCATGAGGTCGGCCATCTGCTGGGGCTGTCTCACAGGTCGGTCGGCGTGATGAAGCCACGACTGAGCGCGGATGATGTGGTCATGGCGCGCACAGCTGCACTCGTCTTCCTGCCGGATGAGCGTGATCGTTTGCGTCAGGCCTTCCAAACTCTGACGCTCGACAGCGCCACGCCCGCCGAAGGCCTGACGCGAAAATCCCGTCGGGACGTTCAGCCCTGACAGGCCGGTCATCAGCGACTGTTCTGGCGTCTCTGCCGAAAGTACGCTCGCACCATCGGTTCGACGGTGAGGTCATCGTCCTTCACAGGATGCAAGATCTTCTTGTTCTTCGAGACGAGCGTTTCGACAGGCATCGGAAAGCGCCGCCAGTTGATGGCGAGGACATCGGTGTCTTCCGGCAAGTCCGACAACCGGTAGCCCGCCGCGCAGCACAGCAGAGCCAGTAACAAATCTTCCGCCATTTTGCTGTGTCTGAGCACATCGAGATCGAGCAACCCCTGTCCCTCCATCGCTGTGATGGCGGCGGGTGTCAGGAAGAAGGCACCTCCGGTACACATGTCGCCCCTGGTGTAGCCGTGTCCTTCGGCGTGCCTCACCAGACGCCGCAGGGTGCGCACCAGGCGGAAATGCTTGATGCCGTGCCGGAAGCGCATTTCCTCTGCAAGCTCGCGGCCCTTGGCCGCCATCGCGGGTGTCTTGTCCGATCCATCACCGCGCCGCTTGAACGCGCCAATCATCCCCACATCAGGGTGCGACGCAACGAACCTCAGCGCGTCCTCGTCCGGCGCGTGGCCAATCACCAGCGCGTCAGTGTCCATCCGCAGCAGGATGTCGAAACGGTACTGGCGGCGTAGGCGCTTGAGTGTGTGGACTTGCTTCGCAAAAAGGGAACCGCGCGTTTTGCTGGTCTTACCTTCGTCGCAGTCGATCGCCTTCATCACCACGGCGTTCCTGAACACGTTCGGGACGTACGCGAATCGGTCCTCACGGGAGTCATCGATCACGGCGACTGTACAGTTCGAGGACCCGATGTAATGGATGGCACTCTCAATCGTGTCGTTCAGGGTACTCGCCAACGGTGTCTGGGCCCGCGGGGATGAGGACAATGCACCGGGTGTGCGACAGAACGGACATTTCCGGTTGAGGTCGGTGAGGCTGCCGCTCCTCGGATTCCGAAGCGACTATGCCATCAGACGCACGATTCTGCACCAGAAGAGCAGCCGAGGGAAGGTCGATTTGATTTATGCTCGCTCCGGCCATGGCGACTCAGATTTCTCCGATGCTGGCCGTCAGCGACGGCAACACTGCGATCGAGTTCTACAAGGCCGCGTTTGGCGCAACCGTGCTGTGGCGCCTCGGCGATGGACACGTCGTCGCCGGACTCGAGATTGGCGGCGCGCCCTTCTTCCTTGCCCACGAGTCGCCACCGCACGGCACGCGCGCGCCGAACGCGGCCGGCTTCACGACGGTGAGGATTGAGTTGTTCGTCGACGATCCGGTGGCAGTGCACGACGCGCGGTCACCGCGGGCGCCACCGAGCACAGCCCAGTCAGGGAAACTCACACGAGACGTTGGACCACGCCCCATCAGTCGGATGCTGCAGGGCGCGGTCGTCGACCCGTTCGGCCACCTGTGGCTAATCGGAAAGTTTCTCGACTAGCGGCCCGCGCGATGCAGGAGGCCGCTTTCCACGAGGTTGTGCCCCCGGATCATCGGCGGCTCTTCGCGAGGAACCGTCGGCTCAGCTTGTAACCTCAGCCAAACGTAACGCTTGCCAACCCAAACCCGGCTCTGCCGCGTCTAACCGGCAAGTCCGCACAAAAGGAGGGATGTGGAGAGCTGGAAACAAGACGTCGCCTACGCCGTGCGAGTGTTGTGGTCCGCGAAGAAGTTCTCCGCGGTCGTGATCGTGACGCTCGCCCTCGGACTGGGCGCGAACACGGCCGTCTTCAGCGTGCTCAATGCGGTCGTGCTCACCCCGCTGCCGTATGACGAGCCGGATCGGCTCGTCCGCGTGTATCACGTCTACGGCGATGCCGACGGCTACATGCCCGCGCCAGCGTTCCGCGCCTTCAGGGACCAGAGCACGACGCTCGATCTGGCACCGGTCTACACCTACAACAGCGAAAGCGCGGACCTGACCGACCGGGCCGAGCCCGAACGCGTCACGGTGATGTTGGTCGGGTCCGACTACTTTCGCGTGCTCGGCGTGCGGCCACTCGCAGGACAGCCGTTCGCTCGTGCGGACGAGCGGGCCGGCGCCAACCTCGTTGTCATCAGCGAACGGATCTGGCGCGACTATCTCGGCTCCCGGGCGGATGCGATTGGCCAGATGCTGTCGATCAACGGCGTGCGACAGCAGGTCGTCGCCGTCATCCCTGACGCGTTCGACGATCCGCTCGTGCCGGGCGTCGAGCTGTGGATGCCGATCGACATTCAGAGTGCGGGACGCAGCACGCAGTGGTTCAATCACTTCTTGAGCGTTGTCGGTCGGCTGCGGCCAGGGGCAACGCTCGAGCAGGCGCAGGCCGAACTCAGGACGATCGCGCGTCAGATTGAACCGAACTACGGCACGAATACGAGCGACGCGAGACGATGGGCGCGCGTCACGCCGCTGCAGGTCGACACCGTCGGCGCGGCTGGGAGCATGCTGTGGATGCTGCTCGGCGCCGTCGGTCTCCTGCTGACGATTGCCTGCGTCAACGTCGCGGGCCTGGTGCTGGCTCGCAGCGCGGCGCGCGGGCAGGAGCTCGCCGTTCGGGCGGCACTCGGCTGCTCGCGCTGGCGCCTCGCCCGCCAGATGGTGATCGAAAGCCTCGTGCTCTCGCTTGCGGGCGGCGCCATCGGTCTGGTGAGCGCGCGGCTCGTGACCCGTCTTCTGCTTGCGGCGGCGCCCGAGTCCGTCGCACGCGTCGCCGCTGCCACAGGCAACGGTGGCGTGGTGTTCGTGTTTGGTTTCATCGCGGCGCTCGTCGCAGGGCTCGCCTTTGGCCTGGTGCCGGCGCTGCAGCACGCGCGGCCCAATCTCGAGCGCGTGTTGCGTGACGCCGGGCGTGGCGCGAGCGGCGGCCGCCGTCAGGCGCGGTTCCGCCAGGTGCTCGTCGTCTGCCAGGTCGCGCTCGCCTTGGTGCTCCTGACCGGCGCCGGCCTGCTGCTGCGCAGCTTTCAACGGTTGTCGAGCGTCGATCTCGGCCTGCAGCCTGCGAACGTGCTCACTTTTCAAGTGAACCTGCCGGCCGGCCGCTACGGAGAGCCGGAACGCCGCGCCGCTTTCCACGTCGCCTTTCAGGATCGGCTGGCCGCGATTCAGGGCGTCCGAGCGGCCGGGGCGGTGTCGCGGTTACCCGTCACGGGCACGTATCACACGTGGAATGCCGGCCGTGCAGACAGGCCGCAGGATGCGTCCGTATCGGCCGATCAACGGGTAGTCGAGGGCCGGTTCTTCGATGCGCTGGGCATCCGAGTGTTGCGCGGTCGAACGTTCACGCCGCAGGACGGCGTGACGCCGCGGCAGGTCGTCATCAACGACCGCCTGGCGCGGACGCTTTATCCAAACGACGATCCGGTTGGCCGAAAGTTACGGGTCGCTGGCGGCGAGGCTGAAATCATCGGCGTCATCGCCGACGTCGCGGTGGGCGTTCGATTGACAACTCCGTCAATCGTGTATCACCTGCACAGGCAGTTCGCAGACAACCGCAACTGGGGGCTGACCGAAGTCGTATCATCCGATCGCCCGACCGGCCAGCTACTCGAGGACATCCGACGCCAGCTTCGCGCGATCGATCCGGCACTGGTGCTGTATCAGCCGCGAATGCTGGCAGACGTCATCGGCAAGGGCATCGCCCAGGAACGTTTCGCGCTTTTCGTCGTTGCGGCTTACGCGCTCCTCGCCCTGACGCTTGCGGCCGTCGGCATTTACGGCGTCCTGAGCTACTCGGTGAGCCTCCGGCAGCGTGAGATGGGCATCCGGCTCGCGCTTGGTGCCCAGACCGGCACGGTTCGCACGCTCGTCGTCCGGGAAGGCGGCCTGCTTGGCGATCATCGGCGTCGTCATCGGCACCGGAGCGGCGTGGCTCGCCACCCGCGCGATCGGCACGCTCCTCTTCGGAGTGACGGCGAAGGACCCGCTGACCTTTGCCCTCGCCGCCGTACTTCTCTTCGTTACTGCCCTTGCCGCCAGCTGGATCCCCGCACGGACAGCGACGCGGATCGACCCCATTCGGGCCTTGCGCGATTAACGGTCGACAGTCGTCGGTCGCGGGTCTCCGGTCGGCCGTTGTGCTACGATCGCGGTTTGCGTCGCCGATCGCGTGCTCGGTCTGACTGACGACCGAAGACCGACGACCGACGACCGATGCGCCCGTAGCTCAATTGGATAGAGCGTCGGCCTCCGGAGCCGAAGGTTGCAGGTTCGAGCCCTGCCGGGCGCACCAACCCCAATTCCTTAGTTCACCAACACCTTCTCGGCGGGATCGTTGGCGGCGTTGCACGCAGGCTGAGGCGCGATGGCCGCGTCGTTTGCAACGGGATTGCAACGCGTGTCGGGATCATCGAAACGCCGCATGCTGTCTTGCAACCCGAGCCGGGTCCGTTGAGGTAGGTGCTCGTTTGCAGCAGCGAAGCGTGGCCCAACATGGTTTGCACATGATGCGCAGGCCAGCCACGCTCCAGCAGCCGCGAGCCGCCCTCATGTCTCAGATCGTGGAGATGAAGATCGATCCGCTGCAGGTGCGCCCGGCATTCGGGCGACAGCGTGTTCGCCTCGGTCCACTTCGGCGTGATGCCGTGCGCCTTGAGTACCGCCGTCGTCCACGCACGCTTCGGCGACGTCACCTTGCGTCCGATGGCGTCGCCGAAGACGTAGGCGTCCGGGCCGAACGGTTGCCCGGTCGGATCGGTCTTCCCCATCTCCAACATGGCGGCCAGCCGTGTCGAGATCGGCAGCAGCCGCAACCGCCGCGTCTTCGACGTCGCTGCGCGGATCCGGATCTCGCGCCGGGTCAGGTCGACATCGCCCCATTGCAACTGCAACAGCTCGCCGAGCCTGCAGCACGTCTCCAACGCGCCGACGATGAGCCGCTGCAGGTCACCCGCCACGGCCAGTAGGCGCCGCTCTTCGCCGGAGTGCACGGTCCCGGCGGCGTCGACCGTATCCGGCGCGAGGCGCCGACTGCGCCGGGACGCTGCCTCGCTGACGTGCGCGATTGTCTCGACGCCAGCAATGGGATCACGCGCCAGATAGCCTTTCTTGACTGCCCACTGCAACAGGGCGCTGATGAAGTGGCGGTATTTGTTGCGCGACGACGGCGCCAAGCCCGCTTGCCGCAGCTGGTCGAAGAAGGTTTCACACACGTCCGTCGTCAACAGCGCCAGCGGGCGGTCGCCGAGCATCCGGTCGTCGACCGTGGCAGCGGAAGGCCGCTGGTTTTCACGTGGATCCTTGATACTCCCCGCCCGCATCGCCGTTCGGTTACTGGAAGTGCGGCAGATCAGCTGAGCTTGCGACGCCGCGTGCCTGGAGGTTATCTTCGATCAACACCAGCGCCGGAGAACCAAATGCGCAAACCACTTCGCATCGCATTCACCGCTTCGCTGTTTCTCTTCGTGGCATGGTCGGCGCAAGCGGACCCTATAACTTGGACCTTGCAGGGTGTTAGGTTCGAAGACGGAGGTAGCGCGAGAGGGTTCTTTGTCTTTGATCCGGAAACGATCGAGTTCGATCAACAGAACCAAGAATGGACCGCGACGCCGCCCACGATTTTCGATATCGTAACCACGGGATTAGTCCTTGGCGGACAGTTCCATTACCAACCCCCAGAGCAGGCTTTCATATGTGAACCAATGTGCTCCAACTTTGGTATTTACTTCGGCTCCTTCCTTATTTTGTTGCTAGAATTCGATGCTCCCCTGCCAGTTGCTGGAGGCACCGTTCCCCTCGGCGGATAGGAAATGCTCTTTGAGGAATTCGGCATTTCACCGGCAAATAACGGCCGGTAGTGTTACAACGAAACAGGTAACACCGATACCCGAGCCGGCGAGCTACGCTTTACTCGGGGTCGGGCTAAGCCTGCTGGCACTCGTGCGCAGAGGCGCCGCCAGGCACCTCGCCTCCGCAGATTTGCACTTTGAATAGCGCCAGCGACAACAGACGCCGGTCTCTTCACCTGTGCCTACCAAAAACGTGGCGATCGCACACTCTCCAATCAGTTCTCAACAGCTAGGTATCGCCTACTGGTTCCTGGTTCCCCTACTGAAGTAGTAGGGAACCAGGGAACCAGTGGGAATAGGGGTGGTTCCGGAACCAGTGGGAACCAGTAGGGAACCAGTGGGAACCACCTGCTTTTATTCGGAATTTCACGACCGAGGTGGTTCCCGCTTAATGCGTCCGAATGGTGGCGACAGGTGGTTCCCGTGTTCGTCTCGCCGGGAACCACCTGCGGCCGCGAGTTACGCGGCATAGAAGCCTCCGCCTGAGTGGAGACGGATGGCGCCCGCCTTCAGCAGCTCGCCCCACGCCTTCAGGAGCGGCGCACGCTTCCCGCCGATGCGGCTGATGGCCGCGTTCGCGGATCTCGGCCGGTCGTCGGCCGCATGGGCCAGTCGCAGGTAGTCGAGCACCTTGGCGGTATAGGCGCTGGCGGATTCGCCCTGTGTCGATTCCGTGACCCAGCCGGTCTCGGTGAGCCGTCGCGAATCCGCCGTGATCGAGCTGAACGTGCGCGACGTCACGTACGCGGAACTGCGCCAGCTCTATCACCGCATCCGATCAGACTGGCTGGGTAAGCGGGCCAGCGGCCTGTCGTCGAATCAGACGAAGCTGCTCAAGATTGTTCAGCGGCTCGGCGGCGTGCCTGAAAAAGCCCCGAACTCTCGCGCGTTCTGGGAGTCAGTCCACAAAGCTGCGCACAGGGCTGGACTGAATCACGGAGACTGGCGAGCATCGATGATGGTGTGGCGGCGGATGCCAGCTGAAGTCCGTTGGCAACGCTTTGCAACGGACGCCGGAACAGGCCGCCCCACGCGGCCGTAAGTCGGGTAGACTCTGACAAGAAAGGCCCGCCAATCCCCAGAAGGGACCAGCGGGCCGTAGACGCGCCCGGCCTCCGGAGCCGAAGGTTGCAGGTTCGAGCCCTGCCGGGCGCACCACAATTCTCCGCACGCATCTTCCGCGCATGTCAGCGACTGACTACGAAATCCTCGACCGTCCCTTTCGCGACTGCTTCAACCGTACATCGCACGTCGAACGGCTGTGGACCGGAGGTCGATGGACCGAGGGTCCGGCCTACTTCCCCGCCGGCAGGCATCTCGTCTTCTCCGACATCCCGAACAACCGGATGCTGCGATTCGACGAGTGCGACGGCTCGGTCAGCGTGTTCCGGCAGCCATCGGGATATGCGAATGGCCACACGGTCGATCGTCAGGGACGCCTGATCGGCTGCGAGCACGGCGGCAGGCGCGTCGTCCGTACCGAGCACGACGGAACCATCACCGTCATTGCCGACCGCTATCAAGGCAAACGTCTCAATAGTCCGAACGACGTTGTCGTTCGATCGGACAATTCAATCTGGTTCACCGATCCGCCATACGGCATCCTCTCGGACTACGAGGGTCACAAAGCGGACAGCGAGGTCGGCGGAAACTTCGTCTATCGCGTCGATGGAGTCACCGGCGAGATGCGTGTCGTAGTCGACGACTTCGTCCGACCGAACGGCCTTGCCTTCTCGCCCGACGAACGACACCTCTACATCGTCGATTCCGCCGGTGGTCGCGATCCCGAGCTGCCCAGGCACATCCGCGTGTTCGATGCCGCCGCCGACGGCACACTCACCGGCGGCCGCGTGTTCTGCGACTGCACCGCCGGGCGGTTCGACGGCATGCGGTTCGACGATGCGGGCCGCCTGTGGGCGGCAGCTGACGATGGCGTGCACTGCCTGTCGCCAGACGGCACGCTGATCGGCAAGATCCTGATTCCGGAGATTTGCTCGAACGTCGTCTTCGGTGGACCGAAGCGGAACTACCTCTTCATCTGCGCAACGACGTCGCTCTATGGCGTTCTGCTGCCGGTGAACGGGCTGAAGACATTCTGAACGAGCGATCGTGAGCCGGCGTCGCTCGACTTACGACATCAACCGTATGCCCGGCCCGAGGACGGCAATGTATGCGCCACCACCGATCAACGCCGCAATCCACCAGGCCACACTCCGGCTGACGACCAGCGGCGCGTGCGTTGCCGGCGTACGAGGGAGGAGGCTGTCCGCCCAGAGCAGGCCGGATGATCCGCCAAACGCGGCCGGCATCGTCGACACGATCAGGAGACGGATCCCGAGCGGATCCAACAGCCCGGCGGCGCAACTGAACACGCCTGCCGCGAAGTACGGCACACGGCCCACGGTGTTGTACATCGACCGAACCGGCACGAAGGGCTGGACCCCCAGCGCGAGCAACCAGACGACGATCACGTACAGCGCCGCCCCGCCCGCCGTCATGCCGACGCGCAATGCTGATTGATACGGCAAGCCTTGGATGACGGCGTTCCAGTCACCGAAGCCGAAGATTCCCGAGAACATGAAATAACCGGCGCCCGGCAACAGGTTGAGCGCCGCGAGCAGCCACAAGAAGTAGCGTGCATTTGCACGGGTGCCCTGACGCGACGACGCCAGCAAGGCTGCGGAGCCGGCGATGAGATTCACGATCGTGCCCGCGGCCGCGACGACACGGTCCGCGCGCAGTGATGAGAGGTGGTTGCTGGTCAGCTCCGTCGGCACGTCGCCGCGGGCGAAGGCGACGAGCCCATGTCCGACGCCTTCATGCAGCAGCGTCGCGAGCGCCGAAGCGATCACCGCCATGCTGACGACCGTTAGCGTGTCGTGCCGGCCCGGACCGGCGTCGGACGTTCGCATTCTTTCTTGCGTCAGGCTACCTCTTAGTGGCAATCGGTGCGCGACGGCTCCGACACAAATCCCCGCCGATCGTCACCTGGAAGTAGAGGTGATGTCATGAACGGAACAGGACGGCGGATTTTGGTAGGAGCGGTCGGCATCGTTGCAACGACAGGGCTGGTTGCCCTAGTGCAGGCCGCGATTCCGGATAGAGACGGCGTAATCAAGCCTGCTACACGCCGAGTGTCGATTTCGACGGCTGGTACGTGGGTGGGACCAACGACGCCAACACGGAGTGGAGCGTCAGCGCTATCGCGATTTGCGCGAATGCGAGCTGAAGTCATTCCCGATTACATCATCGGTCCCCGCTCCGGAGACGGACGCGGGGACCGACGCGATCTCTCCTGCCGTAGCGCCTGCGTTGGATCGATGCCCAGGACGCCACGCCGCTAACTGAACTACGATCCCACCGTCTAATTCTCAGCCATGCTGTCCGATCTCGGTCGCGATTTTCGCTATGCGCTCCGGGCACTACTGCGCGCCCCTACCTTTGCGGCGACCGTGATTGGGACACTCTCGCTGGGCATTGGCGCCAACACGGCAATCTTCAGCGCCGTAGACGCTGTTCTGCTCCGGGACGCCCCGGTGTCGGATCCGGACAGCGTCGTCGACGTCTACACGTCATCCGGCAACAACCTCTACGGCAACTCGTCCTATCCGGACTACTTCGACTTGCGGGACAGCGGCACGTTCGCGTCGCTGGCGGCCTATGCCCTGGTGTCGATGACGATGGAGGCGAACGGTCAGCCGGAACCTCTGGCTGGGCAGCTCGTGAGCGGTAACTATTTCGAGGTTCTCGGTATCAGGATCCCCCTCGGTCGCGGGTTGACGCCCGATGACGATCGGCTCGGCGCGCCAGTGCGCGTGGCAGTCATCTCGCATGGGCTCTGGCAGCGCGTGTTCAACGCCGATCACTCGGTGATCGGCCAGACGATTCGCCTCAACAGCAACGCGTACACGCTCATTGGTGTCACACCACGAGGGTTCACCGGTCCGATCCTCGGACTTGCGACGGACGTCTGGGTTCCAACAGCGCTTCAGCCCGAAGTGGATCCGCCTTCAGCAGCGGTGCGGCGGGCGCGCGGTCATTCCGCGATCTTCGACCTGCGCCGTTCGAGAGGATTGGGCATCGTGGGCCGGCTGCCGCATGGCGTGAGTATCGACCAGGTGGCGTCGCGCGCCGAAGTCATTTCCAGCCGCCTCCAGATCGCACACCCGGATACGAACAACAGTCGAAGGTTCACGGTCGCGCCGCTCGGCGAGGGTCGAGGCCTCCGCGTGGCAACGAGACCGATGCTGCGGCAGCTCGCCGGCGTCGTGCTGATGGTGCTCCTGGTCGCGTGCGTGAACGTCGCAAGCCTGCTGCTCACGCGCGGGATGTCACGCGAGCGCGAGGTCGCGGTGCGGATCGCGATCGGCGCCGGCCGCGCAAGGCTCGTCCGTCAATGGCTGACCGAATCCATGCTTCTCGGGATCCTGGGCTCGATCGGGGCCCTGCTCGTCACTCGGATCGGCACACCACTGCTCCATGCGTTCGTGATTCCGGAGGCGGTTGACCTCTCGGTCAACGCACGCGTTCTCGGCTTCACGCTCGCCGTTGGCGTCGGCAGCGGGCTGCTCTTCGGGCTCGCACCAGCCGTTCATGCGCTCCGACGGAATACGACCGAGGCCCTGGGGGATAGAGGAACGGTTGCGACCGGTGTCCGATCCGCGTGGATGCGCGGCGCGTTCGTCGTTCTTCAGATCGCTGCGAGCCTGGTGCTCCTCGTGGGAGCCGGCCTTTTCCTCCGCACGCTCGAGAACGCGTACTCGGTGGACCTGGGTTACCAGGTGGATCGGACCCTCGTCGCCTCTCTCAACCTCGAGGCGCGCGGCTACTTTGAAGGGGGGGCAAGGGGGCCCGATGCTGGATTGGCGGTCTACGAACAGATCCTTTCTCGTGTCGAGGCGCTCCCAGGCGTTGTCGCTGCCGGCGCCGCGCGGATGACTGTTCTCAGTGGTGACGCAAGGTCGACCGCCGTCAGCACGGATGGCCATCCCATCGAGAAGGACAACAGCAATGCGCTTGGCGTTCGCGCCAACGTCGTTAGCCACCGCTACTTCGAAACGATGAACATTCCGATCCTTCAAGGACGACCCTTCCAAGCGTCCGATGGTCCCAACACTCCGCGCGTGACCATCATCACCAGGTCGCTGGCGGACCGGCTCTGGCCAAACGAGGACCCAATCGGCAAGGCATTGTGGGACGAAAGCGCGCACCTGCAGGTCATCGTGGGGGTCGTCCCCGATACGGTGTACACCACCACTCTGGAGCGCGAGCGGCCACCAACCTACTATCTGCTGCTGTCGCAGAACTATGAGTCTGGCGTCGCGTTGCACGTGCGTGCCGCGAACAGCCCCATGTTGCTCGTGCCGGCCATTCGCGAAGCCGTGCGGCAGGTCGATAGCCAGCTTGCCGTGGAACGTCCGCAACTGCTCGGCGATGTGCTGAATCGAACACTGAGCCGGCAGCGGATGATGGCCACGCTCGTCGGCCTCTTTGGCGCCGTCGCGTTGATACTCGCAGTATCTGGTCTTTATGGCGTGATGGCCCACGTCGCGACCGAGCGAACGCCGGAAATCGGCATTCGCATCGCCATGGGTGCGCTACCAGCATCGATTGTCACGCTGCTGTTGGGACAGGGACTTCGACTGCTCGGGATTGGAGTCGCCATCGGGCTGACGAGTGCCTTCCTGGGCACCCGGTACATCGAGTCGCAGTTGTTTGGCGTGACGGCCACCGATCCGCTGACGTTCGTCAGTGCATGCGCCGTGCTCGTCATCGCGGGTCTCACCGCGTCCCTGATTCCTGCCCTCCGCACCATGCGCGTTGATCCGGTCGTCGCCCTTCGGAGGATGTAGGTCATCGCCGCCTGGGCACGACCGGTGTTGCTCAGGACCGGAGGGCGCTCAGCTCTTCACCAAGACTCATGAGGTCATGGCGATTGACCGCTTCCACGATCCCAAACCATTCGCCATTGACGGTATCGGGGTATCGCGCGCCAAGAATCGCTCCGGCTATCGACGCAACCGAGTCGCTGTCCCCACCGACGTTTGCCGCCAGGAGGATTGCCGAATGCGCTGACGGCATCACGGACGCGAGCGCGATCGCGAGCGGCACGATTGTCAGCGGATCGTTGGGAAAGTGCTTCGCTGCGACGTCCGCCGCGTGGAGTGCCGGCGATTGACGTAAATCGCCATGGATGGTGCCAATCGCCCGCGCGAACACCGAATCAGTGGATCCCGTTCGCGCGCACTCGGCCTGAGCCGCCGCACGCTGTGCGAGCTCGATGATGTCGTCAGCCCCGGCCCCGTCGATAGCGGCGGAGATGGCGGCCGCCGTGCTTGCTGCGGCTGCAAGTGCCAGTGGGCCTCCGTGCGTGGAGATGGACGCTTCTCTGGCTCCGGCGACGATCGCGGCGAGTCGGCGCGAGGTGTACAGGATACCAACAGGAGCGACACGGACTGCGGCACCGCAACCGTCATGATCCTGAGTCACGCGTGTCGCGTCGCCAGCCTGATGAAACTCCCAGAGCGACTTGACACCAGGATGCACACACTTCGTACAGGTGAGCATCTCGCGACCGACGCTCGCATGGCGAACCGCGCCGTCGTGCAGAATTGCCCGCGCCACCGCAACGGTTCGCTCCGTGTCATCAGTTGTCTCACCAACCCGCCACTCATGTTTGGCATTGCCAACGTACCGGCGAATGACCGTTCCCGGCGCTCCCTCGAATCCATTGATCCCCTGTGGATACCACCGAGCGATCCCATCACGAGACAACGCTTCTGTCTGCTTGCCGAGCGCGTCGCCCGTCGCAAGCCCTTTGAGGGAGGCGAGAATCCGATCCTTCACTGTTGGTACTACTAGCGAGCGGCCTGAGTGACGTCGTAGCGGCGCCCGGCAATCGTCAGCGAGCCCGTGCGCGCCGGACCGTTGTTTGGCGCCGCCACGAACTGCACGAGTCCGTTGCCTGTACCCGACGCCCCTGCCGTGAGCGTGATCCAATCGACATTGCTCGCTGCCGTCCACGTGCAGGCACCGGTCACGATCACCAGAACGTTTCCGTTCCCCCCTTCCGGACCGAAGGTATGGAACGGCGGCGCGAACACCCATTCACATGGCGACCCCTGGTTCACGGTGAGCACAGTCGAGGCGACGGTGACTGTTCCAGTCCGAGCAGGTCCGTTGTTTGGCGCAACTGTCAACGGCACCTGCGCGGGACCGCTACCGGAGGCGGCGCCAGGCGTGATCCAATTGGCGCTGCTCGACGCGCTCCACGGACAGCCGGAACCGGTCGCTATCGACGCCGTCGCCGTTCCGCCCGCCGGGGCCACATCCTGCGACGGTGGCGTCACCGTATACGTGCAGCCGCTGGCCTGAGAGACGGTGACCGTGCGCCCGCCGATTGTGAGCGTTCCCTGACGTGCCGGGCCGGAATTTGCTTCGACCGAAAACGGCACCTGACCGCTGCCATTGCCGCTCGACACGTCGCCAATGCCGATCCAACTCGCTCCGCTGGTCGCCGACCAGGTACAGCCTTGCGCCGTCGTCACCTGAATCGTATTGGTGCTGGCCGCGGCCGCGACGCTCACGTTGGTGGGCGTGACGGTGATCGCACAGCCCGAGGCCTGGTTGACCGTCATCGTCTGACCGGCGATGCTGATGCTCCCGGCGCGGGACGGACCAGGGTTTCCGGCGACGCTGAACCGCACTTCCCCAGTGCCGTTGCCGCTCTGTCCGGCAGTGATGACGATCCAATCCGTGGAGCTCGCCGCCGTCCAGGCACAGCCCGGCGCCGCACGAACCGTCGTCGCGCTGGTCGACGCCGCCGCCGGGGCGGCGTAGGTCAACGGGTCGATGGTGAAACTACATCCCGGAGACTGCGTCACCGTCACCGTGCGACCGGCGATCGTCACCGTTCCGGTTCGTGCCGGTCCATCCGTCGCGGCTACCTGCAGTGTCACGACGCCCGGTCCATTGCCCGTCGCGCCGCGAGTCAGCGTGATCCACGG
Source organism: uncultured Acidobacteriota bacterium (assembly GCA_963797715.1). GTDB lineage: Bacteria > Acidobacteriota > Vicinamibacteria > Vicinamibacterales > 2-12-FULL-66-21 > DATBJJ01. Next base: position 24,587 of record CAWCQS010000018.1, on the reverse strand, counting down.
CACTGCGCTCTGGGCGGTCCACGTGCAGCCAGGCGGCGCCGTCACAGCGACTTCGCTCGTGCCGCCAGCCGAACCGACGCTGACGGTGTCGGTGCCGATGCTATAGCTGCAGCCCGCACCCTGTTGAACCTGCACGGTCTGACCGGCGATGGTCAGCGTGCCGGCTCGTTGCGGTCCGCTGAGTGGTTCGACACGGAACGTGACAACCCCGCTGTCATCGCCCTCGCGCCCAGAGACGATCGTGATCCACGAAACGTCCGAGGTCGCGGTCCAGCGGCATTGCGCGCTCGTGGTGGTGACTCGAACCGTGCGCTCTCCGCCCGCTGCATCCACGGTCTCGAGCGTCGACGACAGGCGAAATTCGCACGGCCTGCCGTCCTGCGAAATTTGCAGACGCTGATCTTCGACCTTGATTGCGGTGGAGCGCGACGAGGGAAGGCCGTTGGCGCCGACGGTGAACTGCACCGTGCCCTCGCCTTGCCCGTTCATTGGTGGAGTGAGCGTGACCCAGGGCGCTTCGCTCTGTGCGGACCACGTGCACTCGGGATTCGTCGTCACCCGCATCGTGCCGGTTCCGCCGTCGAACGTGAACGACAGCTTCTCCGCCTGAGCCTGCACGCCGCACCGGATTTGTGCCGGCGACGTCACCGTTTCGACCTTCGATTTGCACGAGGACAGCAGCGGAAGGATGAGGAGCAGCCAGACGCAGATTGGCCTGTGCGCTACGGAGAAGCGGCAAAGAATTGCCATCGACATGGGCCTTTGGGCGACAAGGTCCGCTGGACGCAAAAAACGTGCGCACGCTGAGCACCTGGCTCTACCGTTCCGAACTTCTGACCCAGTTGGAGTTATTGGCGGCCCGGACATCGCCGGACGCCCGCCCCAAGTTGACGACAGTCGGCTCAGCGGTCACGATCAGTCGACCCATGGCCCGTCCGCCCACACATACTGCGACCGGAAAGCCGTCGAGCTCCGGCCGGCGCAGGCTGCTCCTATGGGTGGGCGTCGTTCTCGTCGCGGCTGCGGGGCTCGCGGCCTGGCGGGTGATGAGCACGCGCGCGGACCGCACAAGCAGCGGCGCCGGACCTTGGGTCGCTGCCTGGCGGCGTCTCGCGCCAGGCGCTCAACGTCGTCGTGGTGACACTGGATACGACGCGCTCCGACCGCATCGGCGCATACGGTGCGAAGGACGTCGAGACGCCCGTCCTCGACAGCATCGCGCGCGATGGCGTGCAGTTCGACCAGGCGGTATCCGTGGCGCCGCTGACGCTTCCCGCCCACTCGAGTATCTTCACCGGCAAATTCCCGCCCGAGCATGGCGTCCGCGACAACGGTGGCTTCTTCCTCGGGCCGGATCAAGTGACGTTGGCCGAGGTCCTCAAGCAGCGCGGCTATCGCACCGGTGGATTCGTCGCCGCTTACGTCCTCGACTCGAAGTGGGGGATCGATCAGGGCTTCGATACGTACGTGGACGACTTCGATCTCAGCACGAAGCGCGGCTTTTCGCTCGGCGCGATCCAGCGGCCCGCCAACGAGGTCATGGACAAGGCCTTGCCGTGGATTCGGGAATCCAAGGGCTCTCCGTTCTTTGCCTGGATTCATTTGTACGATCCGCACGCGCCGTACCGGCCGCCCGAGCCGTTCGCGTCTCGCTACAAGGATCGTCCGTATAACGGCGAGATTGCCTTCACCGACAGCCAGGTCGGACGCCTCGTCTCGGAGCTGCAGTCGCTCGGCATTGACGACCGCACGATCCTCGTCGTCATGGGCGATCACGGGGAGAGCCTCGGGGATCATGGGGAGAGCGCTCACGGCTTCTTCATCTACAACAGCGTGACCCACGTCCCGTTCCTGATCCGATCGCCGTTCACGCGCACGCAGCATCGACGCGTCGCCGATCCCGTGCGATCGGTTGACGTGATGCCGACCGTGCTCGACCTGCTGGGCGTCCCTCCTCCTGCCGGCATGTCCGGCGTCAGCCTCACGCCGCTGATGACCGGCGCCGTGCCGGAGCTCGCTCTGGACGCGTACTCCGAAGCCATGTATCCGCTCCACCATTACGGTTGGAGCGACCTCCGCGCGCTGCGGTCGGGCCGCTACAAGGTTATCGACGCGCCGCGACCGGAGTTGTACGACATCGAGCGCGACCCGCGCGAGTCGACCAACCTGTTCTCCGAACGGCGCACGCTCGGCGAGCGCATGATCGGCCAGCTGCGGTCGATGGAGGACCGGTTCAACAAGACCGTCGCGTCCCTGCCCGCCGCCGATGTGGACCCGGAGGCGCGCGAACGTCTCGCGGCCCTTGGCTACGTGGGGTCGTTCGTCGCCAGCACGTCCGAATCACGAACCGGGCGCGCCGATCCGAAGGACAAGATCGGGCTCTTCAACAAGCTCGGCACCGCAACTGACCTCGCGAGAGAACGGGACGACAACCCGGACGCCACCTTTGGTCAGATCGTTGCCTTGCTCAACGAAGTCGTTCGCGACGACCCGACGGTGATCGACGCCTGGTTCATGATGGGCACGCAGTACCTGCGTCACAACGAGCCGGCAAAGGCAGTCGAGTACTTCAAGCGCACGCTGACCCTGAAGCCCGACTACGACCTGGCGGTGATGAACCTCGCACAGGCGTACCGCCGGCTGGGCGATGATGACGCGGCGCTTGCCGGCTTCGAGCATTACCTGAAGATCGACCCGAAGGATCCGTTCGTCCATTACCAGATCGGCGAGATCTGGATGGACCGCGGAGATCTGCCGCGCGCCGAGCAGCTTTTCCGTCAAGTCGCTGGAGCTGGATCCGAACGTCGCCTCGGCGAAGAACGCCCTCGGCGTCGTCGCGCTCAAGAAAGGTGATCTCGCCGGCGCCGAACGTCTCATCAGAGAAGCGATCGCCACCAAGGCAGACGTGAGGCTCGCCCACTTCAATCTCGCGCTGATCGCCGAGCAACGCGGAGACGTTCGGCTCGCCGAGCGCGAGTACTTCGAGGATCTGAAGCTGCACCCGGACAACTTCAAAGCCGCGTTCAACCTGTCACGGCTCTATGAAGGCGTGGGCGATCGAGAAGGGCAAATCGGTGCGCTGAAGCAGTCCATCCAGAGCAACCCGTACTTTGCAGAGGGACACATCTTCCTCGCCAAGGTCTATCTCGACGGAGGCTCCAACCTCGACGAAGCGATCGCGCTAGCCCAGAAGGGACTCGCGCTCGCGCCACAATCGGAGTACGCCCCCCTGGGTCACTACGTGCTCGCCGACATCTACAACCGCCAAGGCCGCAGTCGGGAGGCCGCGCAGGAAGTGGCGCGGGGACAATCGCTGGAAGCGCGGGCGAAACGCAGTTCAACCCGGCCAGGAGGAAAGTAGCCGGGAGCCCTCGAGGGCTCCCGGCGGCTATCTCGCAAATGCTTTCCGTGTCGTCCGGTAGCCGTATCATCCGTGGCCTAGAACGACCAGCGAGCGCCGAATGTGACCTGCCGAGCGCCCTGGACCGTCAGCGGCGCCAGGAAATTGACCGTCTCGCCCGAGATAGTTGTGCTCGGAACCCGGGCCTGACGAGTCAGCACGGTGTCGGTGTTGAACAGGTTCACGAAGTCGGCATAGATGCCGAATCGGTTCCCCTCGAACCTGAACGCCTTCTCCGCCCTGAGATCGACCTGGTTGAAGAAGTCGTTCGATCGACTGCCGCGGGCTCGAGCAGAATCTGCCGGCGTCCCGATCCCGGCAGATTGAGCTGACCCGCACTGTACTGCTGGAACGGCGTAAACGGCCTGCCGCTCAGCCCGGTATAGGTCATGCCCAGCAGCACGTCCACTCGAGGCACCTGGTAGGACACGTAGCGCCTTGATTTCGTGCCGCCGCGAGTTCGTCAGCTCGCCGAAGTTGTTGATGATCGCGGTATTCGGCGAGTTCCAGGTCGTGCCCTGGAGGTAGGGACCGAAGCCGCTGTTGTCGACGTTGCCCTCCGCCTTGGACAGGACGTACGACACCTGGTATCCGAACTGGTTTCTCAGCGAGCTCGACAGGGTCAGCATCAGCCCCTTGTAGTTCCTCCTCGGATCCGCTGTCGCGATCACGCTTCCGTCCGTGGCGACGTACTGGAAGCCCTCCGTGTTGCGGATGAAGAAGTTCTCGTCGGTCGTGTCGCTATTCGCCCATCGGTAACCCGTGAACGTCGAGTTCGTGAGCTGGTTCGTCAGCGTGACCGGCGCCCATCGCGACTCGTCAATCACGTTGTTGATGAAGTTGTCCGACCAGCGCCAGATGCCTGTGGCCGAAAAGCGCAACGACCGCGTCAGCTGCGTTTCGAACGACAGGTTGAATTCATCCGTGCGCGGATGATTGATGTCGTCGCTGATGCCATAGACAATCGCCGGGAATGACGACTTCGGGCGGCCCGAAACCGCCGTTCGGCAGAATCTCCAGGTGCGAGTAGTCCTGCACGCCCGGCGTCGCCTGCGTGTAGAACGCGCTCGCCGCGCCCTCGAAATAGCGACCCCAGAACGCCTTGATCGCGCTCGTGCCTTTGCCCGTCAGGTCGTAGGCCATGCCCACACGGGGTCCCCAGGACGTGTTGGGTTTGTAGACCGTCTCGTCGAGCACTGGGCTGAAGCCGCTCAGATGATCGAGCCGCAGGCCGATGTTGAGCGTCATGCGGCCGGCCTGCCACTGATCCTGGACGTAGGCCGACGTTCGCCGGTTGTCGCCCTGGACGTCGTAGCCATAGCTGACGCCGTAGTACGGCACGCCGCCGTAGGCGTAGATGTAGACGCCCGCCGGCCCGTACGGCTGATACTGGCTGCGGACGTGGCTGCGCTCGATCTCGGCGCCGAACTTCAGGGAGTGGCGGCCGAACTTGTTCGCGTACTTCGTGAACGACACCTGGAGCTGATTCCTGGTGCGGTCCGCGTAGTAGATGCCCACCGCCGCCGCCGGAATACTCACCGCTCTCGCCGTCGAACGTGAAGATCGACGGATCGACAGGGTCGAGATAGTAGTAGCCCCAGTAGCCGGTGAACTTCGCTTCGAGCAGGTTGTCGCTGCCGAAGATCTTCCGGTACTGGGCGTTCCACACCCACTCCGGCGCATCTTCGGTCACCGTCTGGTTGTCGCCGGCCTGGGACGCGGGCCAGTAGCCGACGCGGCCGGTCACGTTGTAGGCGTCGTACTGCGTTCCGAGGATCAACGTGTCGGTCGCCGTCGGCTGGAGCGTGAACTTCATGTTGAAGCGCGGGCTGATGTCGGTCTGCTTCGTCACCGGTCCCGCCGGGTTCTGGTTCTGCGAATACCGCTGGACGCTGCCGAAGAAGAACGCCTTGTCGCGCTTCAGCGGTCCGCCAACCTGGACGGTGTAGTCAACGAGCTTGGTGACGGTCGCGGCGTCGCCAAGCGTCGGGTTCGCGGTGAGGAACTCTTGACTGATGTTGTCGCCCGCCAACGAGTCGTTCGTGTAGCGCAGCGAGAAGAGGCCGGAAAACGCGTTCGTGCCGGACTTCGTCACGGTGTTGATGATCGCTCCCGTGAACCCGCCGTACTCCGCGGGCGCGCCGAGTCCTCCGATCTGGATTTCCTGAATCAGGTTCTGGTTGAAGAACGTCCAGGCAGAGCCACCTTCAGGGTCGCGCGTATCGACGCCGTCCATCAGCAGCGCGTTGCCGTACGAGCCCTGGGCGCCGTACGCCGAGCTGCTGTTGATGCCCGGGGCGTTGTTCAGCAGCCCCGTGGACGTCGCCGAGTAGATCGGCATCAGGGTCAGGAGGTCCGAGCTGACGGTCGTTTCGGTGGACGAGCTCCGCACGTCAACCGCCGAGGCCGAAGCCCTCACCTCGACGTTCTCGCTGAGGCTCGTGAGCTTCAGCGAAAAATCCACGGTGACGGTTCTGCCCATGCCGACCTCGGCTTGTAACTCCTGGGCCACGAAGCCGGACAACTCGGTCTTGACCGTGTACGTCGCCGGCTGCAGGCCGACGAACCGGAAGATCCCTTCCGCGTCAGTCACCGTCGTCACCGTCCCGCGCGGACCGGTTGCCGTGACGGTTGCACCCGGAAGGACGGCATTCTGTTGATCGAAGACCTTCCCTTCGACTATGCCGGTCTGCGTCTGCGCGCTGAGCGGCGCAGAGAGGCCGAGGACGAGCAGCAGCGCAGGAACGATGTGCATGAAGCGCCTCATCATGCCCTCCTACTCCTTACCCGGTGAATTGATGCGATCGTGCGACGTGGAGTACAGGGCGTAGCCCACTCCGACGGCGACAACGGCCAGCACCGCGATACCGGCACCCGACTTGAAGAACGCGGGCGACTCCTTGCCGGCAGTCGTAGTCTGCGCTGATCCCCGCGTTGAGCGACGTGAAGTGCTGCGCGACGTCACCGTCGGATTGAAGTCGCGAGTATCGATCTTTTCGATCGCCGCTCGCAGTGGCTGAGCTGGCTTGACGATTCCGGCCACCGGAGCTGGTGGCTGCGTCGGCTTCTGCGGCGTCGAGAGTGCTCCCGCAGAAACAGGCAGTGGGACGAGCGCGACGGCAACCGCCAGAGACCACTGCCCGTGGTAATGCGCGGCGTGATGGGGAAACCTGAGCATTACGAACGCCTCCTCCCGTTTCAACCTAAAGTGGATTCGTCACGTGACGAGCGCCATTCGCGGCGCTTTTTAGGATGCTGGAGTATACACAACAACGGGCAGGGGGATGGCGAGCGCGTTCAAAAATGTCCCTACTGGGACATGAATGTCACTATTGCTGGCCGCGGCAGGCGGCGGAACGCCTCTATGCCGGGCTCAGCCGGCGCTCGGCGGCTGCTAACCAGTCGGCTTTGATGCGAACGCCCCACCCCGGACCATCCGGCATCACGGCGCGCCCATCCTTCATCTCCAGAACCGGATCGAACATCGTCCTGGCCTGCTTGGTGATGGCGGCGTCGTCTTCGATCGAGAACTCGACCTCGCCGGCTTTTGGCAACGCCGCGAGGAGGTGCATGGTGAACACCGTCACGAGCGACACGTTCGCGGCGTGCGGCTTGGTTACAAGGCCGGCGGCTTCAGCCATCTTGGCGACGCGCCACGCCCGCGTCAGGCCGCCAACGTAGCAGATGTCGGGCTGCACGATGTCCACGGCGCGCATCGCGATCATGCGCCGCCACTGCGCCATGTCGTTGTCTTGTTCACCGCCCTGGACATCGATCGAGAGCGCGCGCGTCACCTCCTGCGTCCACTCGAGCTCCCAGTAGGGACACGGCTCCTCGAACGCGGCGTAGTGGGAATCCTCGAGCCGGCGCCCCATCGCGATCGCGACGTCAGGCGTGTAGCAACTGTTCGCGTCCGCATGGAGCTCGATGTCCGGTCCGACAGCCTTGCGCACCGCCGGAATGATCGCTTCGCTTCGTCCCGGCGCCGCGTCGCGGTTGCGTCCGCCGGGAGTACCGAGGCGGATCTTGAACGCTTTGCAACCAAACGTGTCGCGGAGCCGCGCCAACCGCGTCGCCTCGTCGGCGGGACTGATGTCTCGGCGCATGCTCGATCCGTACGCCGGCAGCGGCCGCACGGATCCGCCGAGCAAAGCCGCCACGGGCTTGCCGGTGATCTGCCCGTAGAGATCCCAGAGCGCGGTGTCCACACCCGCCAGCGCGCGACAGAGGAACGACCAGGGAAACTTCAACTGCGCGTCGATCACGGCGTCGTTGATCGCATCGATCTCGCTGATATCGCGGCCGATCACGAGCCGCGCGATCAGCCGGTGCAGGACCTCGGCTGAGATGTCCGCCTGGTACCGGTGCGATCTGTCCCCATCCGATCTTCCCGTCGCTCGCCGTGATGCGCACGAGCGCGAGCGAATCGCGACGGAACGTCTCGATCGACTTCACGGTGAGGCCGGGCGGCACGACCGCCCAATCGCGATAACCCGGTGTGCGCCCGAGGTAGTCATAGCGACCGGTACCTGGCGGCTGGGTCGCGCTTTGCGCGGAGCTATGGGCGTACGCCAGCGATGGTGCGGCTGCGGACAACGCGGCACCACCGACAACCTGTTCGAGGAAGCGACGACGTGTGCGAGTCATGAGGGTGCTCTTGGGATTAGGGGGCACTTTACTGGAGGTAATAGACAAAGGGCGGCGGAAAAATCCCCACTTGTTCGCGAAATATTTCGGTTGCAAGAAGTCCGCAATGGGAGAGCCTGGACGCAATCGGCGAGCATTCCTCCATCCTACGCTCGGCAGCCGAATTGCAGCCCACATTGCTGCTCGGGACCAAATCCAAGATCGAACGTGGCATCAGGAAGAAGGCCTCGCATGGGCAGACTTCGCCTCGTGCTTATCGCGGGATTGATCGTTGGGACGACGCTGACGATCGTGGGCGGGGGCTCCTCGAATGAGCAACGCGCGCCCGCGACGAAGACAAGGGCACAGGAGCCTGTGGTCACGGCGGTCGCAGGTCCCAGTTGGCTCAATCACCTCGGTCTTCGATACGGCGACTCCTCCCTCGGTCGCAGCGGGGCGACATACGGCCCGCCGCCGACACAACGACCGTCTCCGCCAACCGCGGTGCCGTTGGCTGTTGGACGACCGGTCGAACTGAGCGGCGCGGATCTGTACCGGTTCAACTGTCAGTCCTGCCACCGCGCCGAAGGCACGGGATCACCCCCGGAGATCAAATCCGTTCTTGGGCTCGTCCAGGGATCGTCGTTCGAACTGGTACGACAGCACCTGCAGCAGGCGGGCACGGCAACCCCTCGATCAGCGGCGCGCACGCAGGCCGCTCGAGCGCGGGACGACCTCTATCAGCGAATTCACAAGGGCGGGCAGCGGATGCCGGCGCTTGCGCACCTGCAGGAGGCCGACATCAACGCCGTCTACGCCTACCTGACCCAGCTCGCCGGCGCCCCCGATGCGCTACCGCAGTCACGCCAGACCACAAGCTGGGCTCGGCTCGGCGAGCACGTCGTCAAGGGCACCTGCCACATCTGCCATGATGCCGTCGGCCCACGTCCTTCCGGGCAGGCGCTCGCGCAAGGGACGATTCCGCCGTTCACGACCCTGCTCGAGGACAAGCCAGTCGTCGATTTCCTCACGAAGGTCCGAACCGGCGCGGCTGTCACAATGGGAGATCCTGCATTTCACTACCGCGGGCGCATGCCCGTGTTCCCTTTCCTGCAAGATCTGGAAGTAGCGGCCGCGTACATGTTTCTGGTCGACTACCCACCGCAAGCGGGAGCTTCCACGGATCGGTGAAACCGCCAGCAACAGCTTCCTCGTGTGATGGCTACCTCAGGCCTCGGCCAGCCGCGGCCGGCGCCGGAGCAAGCCGTGCACGATCCGATCGAGCCCGGCGAAGCGGCCGCTGCGGGTGAGCAGGATGACGACGAGCGCCGCCAGTTCCACCAGGTTCTTGTTGACGATCAGGTAGCTGCCTTCGCTCGGGATCGCGTAGAAGTAACCGATGAACGGCGGGGCGGCGAGATAGAACAGCAGGATGAAGCCGATCCCGGCCAGGCTGGCCAGCCGCGTGAAGAGGCCCAGGATCAGGCAGACGCCGACAATCGTGAGTCCCCACATCGTGATCAGGTCCGCATTGGCGAGCAGGTCGGGCCGGGTGGTGAGCCACCGAAACGACTCGGCCAGCGGTCCCTTGGCCTGCTTGAGATAACCCGCCGCCGTCCACGACGGGGCCGTCAGCTTGGTGAGGCCCTCGTAAAGGAAGTGCCACCCGACCAGCACCCGCAGCGCCGTGATCGCGATCATCGGCGCGCGGTCGAACGTCGTCGCTTCCATGTCCGGCTCCACTAAATCTTGAAGTCGTCGGGCTTGAACGGCAGCCGGCACTTCGCGTCGATCGCCTCGTTGACCTTGAGGACGCTGACCGCGCTCTCGTAGCCGATTTCGGCCGGACAGTTGAGCACGGCCTTGCCGCGGATGGCGTCGAAGAAGTTCTGCAGATGCGGCTGGTGGTACGGATCGCTCAGCGACACGGGGACGGTGTGCTGGTCCGGGGCCACCGACTCGCGCACGTCCGCAACCGCGTCGGATTTGGTCTGTTCCTTCGCCTCCTGCTCCTTCGGCGCGCTGACGTAGTCTTTCTGGATCCACTCGTCCCACGCTGGCGCGTTCGGATCGCGATACAACTGACCGGCGTAATTCAGTTCCGACTCGGAGATGATAAGCGTCCCCTGGTCGCCCATGAAGCTCTCGTAGTAGCCCTGGCTGCCGTTGGTCGTCTGCGTCTGGTAGTACGCCTTGGCCGGCCCCGCCGGCGTGTCGTAGTCGTAGACGACCATGACCGTGTCGTGCCACTCGTGAGTTTTCGGGTCGTGGTAGAGCAGCCCGCCGCTGGCCATCACGCCAGAGGGGGGCGCACCGAGGAACCAGTTGTAGATGTCGATTTGGTGCGATCCGAGATCGACGATCGGTCCGCCGCCGAGGCCTTTGTACCAGCGCCAGTTGCGGAACTGATGCATGTCCTTGAACCCGTACTGCTTCAGCGTGGCCTCGGGAATCGCGTAGCGATCGGGGGCTCCGAGGTCGGGCGCCACCGCACGGTTCCACTGCCCGTTGACGGTCACGATCCGTCCGAGCAGCTTCGCCTCGCCGAGCAGCTTGTGATAGCAGTGGAGATAGCGCGGGTTCGAGCGGCGCTGGTGGCCGATCTGCAGGAGCTTGCCCGTCTGGCGCTGCGCCAGCACCATGCTGCGGGCGCCCTCGAGCGTGTTCGACATCTCCTTCTCGCAGTACACGTGCTTCCCGGCCTTCAAGGCGTCAGTCGTGTGCTGCGCGTGCCAGAAGTCAGGCGTGGCGACGATCACCGCGTCGAGCTCTTTCTCCTTGTCGAGCATCTCGCGGTAGTCCCCGTAGCCATTCGGTTCCTGCTTGAACCGCTTCAGGGTGTTGACGACCCGCCGCAGGTTGTACTCGGTCCAGATGTCGCACACCGCGCGGAAGCGCACGCCGGGGATGCGCAGCATCGCTTCCATGAGCACCTGCCCCTGGGCGCCGGCGCCGAGCAGCGCGACGTTGATCTCCTGCAGATCCGCGGCGGCGGCGGGCGTCGCGGCGGCCGCCGCCTCTCTGCCACGACGGTACTGCTGCTGCCGGCTCCAGGCATAGCCGAAGAGCCCGAGCGCGGGGACCGTGGAGAGCCCCATCAGCAGGTCGCGCCGACCAAGCTTCGGTGGCGCGTCGGCTGCGGTGGGTATCTTGCCCTTTCCCTTGTCGTCCTCGTCGGCCATCGGTCGTCTCCCGGTGTCGTGCTCCCCGGCGCGAGTATACTCGCGCGCTCACCGTACGCCTCGCCGCGGATTCTCTCAGATCGCTGTCGCCATCACGGACCCGAGTCCCGAGTCTCGCGCGCGTCGACCGCGGGGACGATAGCGGGACCGCTGAAGTGGAGCAGCTCCGCCGTACCCGGCGATGCGCCGTCAGGAAGGAGCCACGCCTCGAGGCCCGGACTGCGTGCGCACAAGGCCGCGCTCTGGTCGACGCGCAGCACCATGAACGCGGTCGTCAAAGCGTCGGCCACAGCGGCGGGCGCGAGCCGGAGCCCCCCGGGCCGGCAGGCGCGGCGGCGCCAGGGCGCGGGAGCGCGACCCACGCCGCGAGCCGCCCGCGCACCGGCGCGCCCGTGCGCGGATCCAGGATGTGGTCGCCTTTGCGCACGCCGGACGCGCTGAGTGCTGTCTGACGCATCGACAGCCGGGCGAGGACCCGCGACCGCTCGCCGGGATCGCTCAGCGTCAGCGGCCATCCGTCGCAGCCCGCCGGCGACTCGAGTGCGAGGGCGGAGCTGAAGCCCGCGTGGACGAACGCGCGGTCGAGGCCCCAGTCCTCGAGCAGTTCCGCCATCAGATCCACCGCGTAGCCCTTGCCTATCCCGCCGAGATCGACGCGAACACCGCCGGCCGTCGCGCGGATCAGAAACGTATCGGCATCGATCTCGAGCGACGACAACCCGGTGCCGATCGCGACGTCGAACGCGCCGTCGGTCAGGTCATATAAGTGCCGCGCGATGAGGAGGCATTCGAGCGCGGCCTCGCCGACACGTGCGCTCTCTCCGGGCGTGAGGTGATTGAGTCGGCTGATGTCGCTGTTGGGGCGGAAGCGGCTCAACTCGCCTTCGAGACGATCCACGAGGGCGAAGGCTGCCTGCGCCGCCTGCGCCGCGTATTGCGCATCGGCGTGCGCGGCGTACACCTCGAACACGGTGTTCATCGCCTCGTGCGAGAAACGCCGCAGATCGCCGAGCTCGCGAGGTCCCGCGATCCCGATCCCGCCGTCGAGGTCCGGTGCATCGGCACGCATGAGAGAAGCCGAAGATGCTACAACGTATCGACAAATGCGGCGCGAGCGAGCACCGCGAGCGAGCCACGCGCCAGCGGAGCGCGCCGACGCAGCGGTCGCCCGCGAGCGAGCGCGTGCAGGGGAGTCCGAGGGGCGAAGTCCCTCGGATGAGATCAGAGCGACCAGCCCGAACGATAGGTGTGCTGCACGTACTGGTCGGCTTCGGACACGTTGGTGACCTTCATGTTCGCCGCGTCCCACAACAGGCGCTGGCCCGGGAAGCGCAGCGCGACGTTGCCGATGAGCACCGTCTCGGTGAACGGACCGGCGTAGTCGAAGTGCGAAACGGCCTGCCCCTTCTGGCGAATCGCATCGAGCCAGTTCTTCTCGTGGCCCGGGCGTCCATCCGGCACCCTGGGCAGCGTCCGCGGCGGACGCTGGAAGGCCTGCATCGCCGACTCGGGGATGAGGCGCGGGCTCTCCGAGTAGGTCTCGCACCACATCTTGCCCTTGTCCCCAACGAAGATCGTGCCTGACTCCGGCAGCCTCCGCTCCGGCTCGAGATCCTCGGGCCGCGCGGGCAGCAGGCCGCCGTCGTACCAGTGCAGCTTCACCGGCGGCATGTTGCCGCGCTCAGGGAAGGTCAGATGGATCGTCGACGACGGAGGATAGCTGTCGTTGTATTGCACGCGCTGGCCGAATCCTTTTTGTCCCGGGGCCGGCGGCAGGAAGTTGTAGGCGACCGACGCCTCGACGCTGGTCGGCGCGCCGAGCTTCAGGACCGTGTTCGCCGCGTCCATGACGTGACACGCCATGTCGCCCATCGCGCCGGCACCGAAGTCCTGCCAGGCTCGCCAGCCGAACGGGTGGTAGGTCTTCTGGAACGGGCGCATCGGCGCCGGGCCCAGCCACAGGTCCCAGTCCAGGCCGTCCGGCACAGCCTGCTCCTCCGTCGGCCGCGGCATGCCCTGCGGCCAGATCGGGCGGTTGGTCCAGCAGTGCACCTCGCGCACCTGGCCGATGGCGCCGGCCTCGAACCACTCCTGCATCAGGCGGAGGCCCTCTTCGGAGCGCCCCTGATTGCCCATCTGCGTCACGACCTTGTACTTCCGCGCCGCCTCGGTCAGCGCGCGCGCCTCGCTGATGGTGCGCGTCAGCGGCTTCTGCACGTAGACGTGCTTGCCGAGCTGCATCGCGGCCATCGCGATCACGGCGTGCGTGTGATCGGGCGTCGCGATGAGCACCGCGTCGATGTCCTTCTGCTTCTCCAGCATCACGCGGAAGTCTTTGTAGTCGGTCGCCTTCGGGAACTTTTCCAGCGTCGTCCCGCGCTGCGCCCGGCCGGCCTTGGCCGCCGCGCTCTCGTCGCAATCGCACAACGCCACGATGTTGTCGGTCTTCGCCACGTTGAGCAGGTTGTTCGTGCCCATGGCATTGGCGTTCGCGTAGCCGACGACGGCGACGTTGACCGTGTCGCTGGGCGCCTGGAAGCCCGCGCCCAGCACGTGGCGCGGCACGATAGTCAGGCCTGCGGCGGTGGTGGCCATCGTCCCGACGAACCGCCGACGTGAAAACTCCGGAGGTGTTGTTTCTTTGGCCATCGCGTGATCTCCTTCGCTTGACGCTCACATCAGGCCGATGCGCGGGGGGTCCCGACAAATGTATCCGAGGTGGCCCGCCGCGGATGCGGAAATCGATCGGCTCAGCAGAATGGCGTTCGCGCCAGCCCGCCCTCAATCACCCCCACCTCCTCCGCCCATGGCACGGGACAGGAAACGATCCCACAGCCCGCGCTCGACGTAGAGCGTCAGCAGGACGTCGGGCCTGAGCCCGAAGAACTCTGAAACATAGCGATCGCCGAGGGCGGCATCGAGCATCTCCGCGTGATCGACGCGACGACACGATGACCGGCGCGGTCAAGTCAGGCGCCTCCCCTCGCGTCCGTCCAATAGCCGACGCGCGCCATCGTCCGTAGATACCAGGGTAGCGGCCATTGTTCGTCGGGCGGCGCGATCACCGTTACCAGCATGCGCTCGCCCTCGCCGTGCAGGGCGGCCAGATCGCGGATGCGCGCGGCCATCCGGACGGCATCGGGGACCGTCTGCGCGTAGACGTATGGATTGCGCGGGTCCGACGCGTACACGACCGATGCACGCCACGCCTGCCATCCCAGGTGAGCGGAGGCGACGGCGACCACGCCAGCCAGGATGACGTGAGCCGCACGGGACGTTGTCGCCCGCGCGAGCGCCAAGACACCGATTCCGGCGGCGACGATCGTCACGGCGTAAAACGGAAGGAGGTTCCAGGGCGTCTTGTACGGGATTGCGGAGAAGATCGCCAGAGTGAGCGCCGCGGTGCCCGTGAGGTATCGGCGCCAGAACGCCGTTTCGGGGCTCGACCGATCGAGATGGGTCCACGCCGTCACCACGCCGACGGCGGCGAGGACGAGCACGAACGCCTCGGTCCACACCAGGCCGCCGGACGACGACCACGCGAGGAGCCCGAGGTAGTAGTGCCACGGGTGCACGTGGCCGGCGGGATCCACGCCGCGTTGGAAGTACGTGGCGGCCCCCCGCAGCGGCTCCAGGACGCCACCCGGATGAGTGAGGAACGACGAGTAGAAGAGCGACGCGATCCCCGCGCCGATCGCGAAGCTGACGACCGCGGCTCTCCGCCATCCTGCGTTGGCCGGCGCGACGGAGGACCGCGTGGAGCCGAGCGACCCCCACGCGAAGGCGCAGGCGGCCAGCGCCGCGGGCAGCACGATGGCCGCCGTCTCCTTGGTCGCGGCTGCCAGACCTGCGGCGATGCCGGCCAGCACGGACCACCGTAAACCGCGGTCCGTCATCGTGCGTCCGATCGCGATCGTGAACGCCAGCGTGAAGCAGGCGAACATCGACTCCTGAATGTACATCCGCGAGTAGAAGACCATCGCGGGAGAGAGCGCCATCATCAGTGCGGCAGCGACGACCGCAGTGCGGCCGATGCCGGCGGGCAGCAGGAACAGCAGCAGGATTGTTGCGGCGCCGAACGCCGCCGGCACGGCGCGTAGCGTCCATTCGTCGAGCGCCGCCAGCGTCGCCTGGCCGCGCAGCCAGGCGAATGGCAGCGTCACATAGTAGAGCGTCGGGCCGTGATGGTCGTGAGCATCGTAGGCGTACTCGCCGCGCTCGAGCAGCGCGCCGAACTTGACCGCCTGGTTGGCCTCGTCGTGATGCATGGGCCGGACGTCCAGACGCGCCAGCCGCAGTATGAGGCCGGCCGCCAGCGCGATCGCGACGACGAGAACCGCGGCTGCCGCGCCGTAGCCCGAAAGGGCGGACGCGGGCCTGCCGGTCATTTCGGCGAGCCGTAGACCTCGACTTCGACGTAGTGGTTCAGGTCGTTCGTGGTGTTCCCGTTGGAGTAGAGGCGGACGTACCGCCCCTTCACGCCCTTCGGGTCGATGAGCCTGCCCTCGGCGACCTCGATGTACTCCTTGTCGGGCCCGACTCCGAGCTTCGCGGAGTTGTCGTGGTCGTTGTTGAAAACCGTCGTCACGCCCGCCTTGAACGCCGGATCGTCGGACACCTGGACGACGACGTCGCGGTAGACTCGCGCCTGGCTGTGATAATGCCAGAGCAGGATGGCGGAGAGCGCGTGCGACGAACCGAGATCGATCTGCACCCACTGCGGCATTGGCCCCAGCTCGACGAAGAACCCGTCGCCGCCGCCCTTCTCCCCGTCCGTGATCATGTCCAGCTCGCCGATGACCGGCTGGCTGTCGCTCGACGTGACCTTCTTCTTGAGCGAGAGGAGGACGGTGCCTTTCGGGACGTAGAACGGTCCGCGCGGCTTGCCCGTGATCTTTTCGAGGTTGGCGCTCTTGAGATTGGTCGGCGTGCCGATGAACATGGGCTTGGGGAGCTTCAGCTTCAGCTCCTCCTTGTCGGGGCGGGCCGGGACCCGACTGCGCGCCGATCGGTGCGAGAGCGAAGGCCAGCAACACTGAACAGGCCAGGGTGCGATTGGGCATCGAGATCCTCGACACGTGACGCGGTGGTTTCCGAGTGAGACACCTGGGACCGGGTCACGGCCCCTGCCGATCTTACAACGGTGGCCTGGGCGGCAGAGAACACGATCGGTCTATGATTCGGGGCGACCCGGGCTACACGCCAGGAGGATGCACATGAAGCCGACGACCGGTACCCGACGAGAATTCATCGCGACGACGAGCGCCGCCGCCGCCGCATTCACCATCGTGCCCCGGCACGTGCTCGGCGGCACGCAGTTCGTCGCCCCGAGCGACAAGGTGAACGTGGCGCTGATTGGCGCCGGTGGCCAGGGGCGGACGAACGCGCGCGCCCTGTTCCAGGAAGAGGACTGCCAGGTCATCGCGCTTGCAGATCCGGCCGAAGAGTGGGACCTGTCCACGTGGTACTACGGCGGCAAATCGGGACGCGGGCCGGTAAAGGCGGAGGTCGAAAACCACTATGCCGGCAAGACCCCGAATCACACCTGCGCGGTGTACGAGGACTTCCGGGTCATGCTCGAGAAAGAAAAGGCGATCGACGCCGTCCTCATCGCCACCCCCGACCACCTGCACGCGTACGTCTCCATCCTCGCGATGAAGGCGGGCAAGCATGTGTATTGCGAGAAGCCGCTCACGCACAACGTTCGAGAGGCACGCCTCGTGGCGCGCGTCGCGAAGGAGACGCGGGTCGCGACGCAAATGGGCAACCACGGCCGCTCGAGCGAGGGTCACCGCCAGACCGTCGAGTGGATCAAGGACGGCGCAATCGGCGCCGTGCGTGAAGTGCACGCCTGGAGCGGCACGCCGCGCACCGCCAAGGACGTCTGGCCGGGCGAGGGGCCTGCCGTCAAGCCCGCCCGGCTCAACTGGGACCTCTGGCTCGGCCCTCGCTCCGTACGCCCGTACAGCGGAAAGCTGGCCCCGTTCGTCTGGCGGTGGGTCTGGGACTTCGGCAACGGCACCATGCCCGACATGTCGCCACATCACCTCGATCCCGCGTTCAACGCGCTCGGCCTCGACGCGCCAGACACCGTGGAGGCCCGGGCGTCCTTCGTCGACCCGCAGGTGATCACGGGCAGCAACATGATGACGTATCAGTACGGCGCGCGGGGCAATCGCGGGCCGCTGACGCTGTTCTGGTACGACAACGGCCTGAGGCCACCGACCCCACTCGGGATCGATCCGGACGACCCGCAGCAGCGGCTCGGCGAGGGGAACGATGGCCTCCTGCTCGTCGGCGAGAAGGGCTATCTCACGTGTGCAGGGTGGTCGGGAATGCCGCGCCTGCTGCCGATGGCGCTGCACCGTTCGTACACGCGCCCGCCGAAGACCCTGCCGCGCGTGGCCGGCCACCACGCCGACTGGCTGCAGGCCTGCAAAGGCGGCACACCGGCGTGCAGCAACTTCGAGTACGGCGCGCGCCTCACTGAGTTCGTGCTCCTCGGCACGCTGGCGCTTCGGACGGGGAAGGTGATGAAGTGGGACGCCGAGGGCCTGAAGGCCGCCAATGTGCCGCAGGCGCAGCCGTTCATCGAGGGGAGCTACCGAAAGGGCTGGGAGCTCCCGGTCTAGCGGCAGTCAACGTTTATGAAGTTGAGCGTATTTCTCGACCAGCTCGTGTCGCGAGTTCTTCCGCTGGCGCGACGACGTGAACGGTCACCTGTCATTTGACGTTGCCGAGCAGGTCGCCAGCCGTACCTGCCTGGTGACGCGTTCTTCGCTGCACAAGGCCGTACAGGTACGCCCCTTCACAAAAATCTCCGAAGACCACGGCCATGACCGCGGTGACCATGAGCCCTTCAAACAGCCAGGCGGTCCGCTCGGCGCCGGCGAGAAGCGCGACACTGATCGCGAACGTTACGGTCGTCAGACATACCCTGCGCAAAACGCCGCGGTCCCGGTGCAATCCCCAGTGGCGGAATGCCACGCGGGCGGGCAACGAGGTGGTTGGCGAGCACGTCGAACGGATTCAGCGTAGGAGCGAGCGTGCTCCACAAGAGGACAGCGGACAGTGCCAGGAAGAGCCACGCGCTCTGGAACAGCACGCCGACGGCGACAAGACCGCCGATGATTCTGGGTTGCACCATCAACGCTGTATACAGACTCTCGTTGGCGTCAGCCGCCTCGAAGCCTTGCTGGAGAATGAACCGGAAGTGTGATTGACGCATGGCAACCTTCTCTTTCTCTTTCATTGACGACACGAGTTGTAACTACTTGAACAGCACGACGACGCCTGTCACGACCAGCGCGCCGGCCCACAGCCAGTCCATGTTGAACCAGGCCTTGCGCAGAACGCCGCAGGCCCAGCTTGCGATACACGATCCAGGCAACCGAGGCCATCACGGCGAGATAGGCCAGCGTGTGAAGGGCGACAGCGGTCGCCCCGGTCGTCGCGACGTTCGCGGCTGCGGACAGCCACGTGCGACGCGTGCACGTGGCTGGCGGCCGACAGCGCGGCTGGCGTGCGGCATCACAAACGGCAGCACCATGAATCCGGCGCCATGCGCCGACGCCATGAGAAACGACCACGCCGTCAAATCACGAAAGCCGACCTGCATGCCTCCATAACGCGGATGCCGATGACGCCACAGCCGGTACAGTCCGAGCGTCACCAACATCAACGCGACGATGACTCTCAGCGCGTCGAGCGGCACGACGAAGCCCGCCAACGTCGCGGTCAGCAGGACCACGCCGACGGACGCGGCGTGACCGAGCGCGATCGGCGGCAGCGCACGCCACACACCGCGCGCGCTGCCATGCTGCATCCCCAACGCCACGGCAAACAGCCATCCCATGCCGGGATTGATGCCGTGGTAGGCACCGAGAAGAACCATCGCCTGCCAATCCATGTGCCCCTCGCTCCGCCAGTCACGCGTAACAGAACGAATCAGACGACGCGTCGCCACCTTCCAGCCGGATCTGGTGCGGCCGCATGGCGCCGGTGTCGACGAAGAAATTCCTCGTCCAGCGTCATCGCCCCGCCGCCAGATGGCACATCGACCTTGGCTATCCATCCCGTGGATGCCGTCTGGGTAGATCTGCCTGTCCCAGGGCGTGTAGAGACTGTTCGTGAAGTAGATGCGTCGGCCGTCGCGGCTCACTTCGACCATCTGCGGTCCGCCGTTCAACGGCTCCTCGGGCTTGCCCGGGTGGGCGGCTCTGCTGACGATGCCGCCGAGCCTGAGAGAAGTCACTTTCTTCGGGTTGAACGGATCGGTCACGTCGTACTGAATGAACTCTCCCGTGCCCCAGCACGACACGTACAAGTAGCGATCGTCCACCGACAGATTGATGTCGGTCACCAAGCGGGGCGACCGCCTTGAAGCCCTGGAGGAGCGGCGGCAGCTTTTCGGGGTCTGCTGGCTCGGCCGGGATTTCGATCACCTTCTTCACGGCCCACGGACCGTCCGACCCGTTCGAGCCCTTCTTGTCGGATCGCGGTACCACAGCCAGATCGACGACGACAGATCCTTCAACGACAACACGACGCTGGCGAATCCGTACGCGCGCGTCGGATTGTGCGCCGGTCGCAGCTCCAGCACCATCTGCTGCTCGGCGCCGAGGTCGAGCTCCTGCACATGGCGCCGGCGGCGCAGGTCCCACACGTGCAGCGTGCTTCCATACTTCCCGCCGAGCAGGAGCTCGGGATTGATGCCGTCCTTCACCATGTTGGGCGTGCCCCACGTGCTGGTGACCATCGTGTCCAGCCCCAGGTGCCACCAGATGTCGTACGCGAGTTGCTGCGGCCCGCGGTCGAGTTCCCATCGCCCGCGAACGTCGAAGGTCTCCGGGTCGAGGATGAACGTGCCTCCAGGGCCGTTGCCGTCGGGCGCTCCGAGCGCACTCAGGAAGATGCCGTCGGGTCCGCAGTGCACCGTGTGTGGCGCGGCGTAGCCCGTGCGCCGCGCCAGCGTCTCCGGCTCGATCACCTTCACGATCTGTGGCTGCCGTGGATCGGGCTTGGTGTCGAGGATGTGAATGCGCGACGAATTGATTCCCGGCACGACCAGATACCGCCGTTCCATGTGCGGATGCGGCGCGTAAGGACAGAGGCAGGAGCTGCAGGCGTTCCAGCCGAAGTGATGGAGTTCATCCCCTCGGTGAGGCATGTCCGTCCGTCCGACGATACGGCCGTAGCCCTTCGAGCCGGGGTCGACGTCCAGGACGCCAATCGCGTCCGCGCCTCCGTCGGTCCGGGGATTGATGAGCGCGACATACGCGAGCGTTTCCGGCGGTGCTTGCGCAGCCATGGTTGGTGAGGGATAGAAGGTCGGATCGGGTGTCAGCAGCGGCATGATTCGCTCCTCGTTGCATGTCTCGTCGCAACGAGCCGATCCTGAATCGATTGATCGTCGACGTTCTATGACCGGGACGCCGTGCCTCTTGTCCGAAACGCCGGATCCGCTTGACCTCTTGATTCAGGCTCTGAAATCCTTGACTGCTCCTCCGGCGACTGCGTCGCGCCCTTCAGAAGAGAGACCGGGATGGATGTGTTGTCCGACGTGCTTCGTGTCGTGCGGTTGTCGGGAGCCGTGTTCTTCACGGCTGACTTCTCGTCGCCGTGGGCGATCGAATCGCCGATCCCCGAAATGCTGGCCGCGGCGGTGATGCCCGAAGCGGAATGTGTCGTCCTCTTTCACATCCTCGTCGAGGGCCAGTGCGAAGTCGAATGTCAGGGGCTGCCACTGACGACGATGGACAGCGGTGATGTCGTCGTGTTCCCGCGCGGCGATCAGCACACCATGCGCAGTCACGGTGACCGCGACCGCGATGCCGCTCGCGTCGATCTTTTCGCCGGGCGCGCACGACGAGCCGCCACAGCTGTCGTACGGCGGTGGCGGCAGGACGTCGCGCTTCGTCTGCGGCTATCTGAACTGCGATCAGCGATTCAGTCCTCTCGTCGAGGCGCTGCCGACGATGCTGCTCGTGCGCAGCCGTGATGACTATTCGGCGATCGACGCGATCGACGCGCGCGGCAGCCGTCCCACCGCTCTGCCCCAGGGATCGGGAACCTGGCTGGGCACGACGCTGAAGTTCACGATCAACGAAGCCAGGGCGGCACGTCCAGGCAATGCCGCCATGCTCGGACGGCTCACGGAGCTGATGTTCGTCGAGATCCTGCGCGAGTACATGCACCGTCTTCCAGCCGATCAGGGCGGCTGGCTGGCGGGCGTCAACGACCCGTACGTCGGCAAGGCGTTGCGCCTGCTGCACACCAATCCCGTTCACGATTGGACCGTCGACGAGCTCGCGCGAGAAGTCGCCGTGTCGCGCTCGGTGCTGGCGCAACGATTCACGGACCTGGTCGGTGAAGCGCCGATGCGCTATCTCGCGAATTGGCGGATGCAACTCGCCAAGCAGATGATGCGCGAAGGGACGAGCAACATCCAGGAAGTCGCGACCCGTGTCGGCTACGACTCCGAAGCCGCCTTCAATCGCGCCTTCAAGCGCGCGACCGGCTCCCCGCCGGCCACCTGGCGCAAGAGCGCACTCGGCGCGATCTGATGACGACATCTCTCGCAAAATGTCGCCGACGGTATAATCCCCCTGCCTCGACCGATGCCCCTGGCGCCCGGCGCTCGCCTCGGCCCGTACGAAATCCTGTCGCTCGTCGGCGCGGGCGGGATGGGAGAGGTGTACAAATCCCGCGACACGCGGCTCGATCGCACGGTCGCGATCAAGATTCTCCCTGACACCCTCGCGGCCGACCCGCAATTTCCGCGAGCGCTTCGATCGCGAGGCCCGCACGATCTCGCAGCTCGATCATCCTCACGTCTGTGCGCTGTACGACGTCGGCGACCACGATGGCACCGCGTTCCTCGTCATGCAGTTTCTCGAGGGTGAGACGCTGGCCGATCGGCTGACGAAGGGCGCTCTCCCGATCGACCAGGCGATCAAGACGGCGATCGAGATCGCATCGGCACTCGACAAGGCGCACCGTGCGGGCATCGTCCACCGGGATCTGAAGCCCGGCAACATCATGCTGACGAAGGCGGGCGCGCGGTTGCTCGACTTCGGATTGGCGAAGTCGACCGAGTTGGTTCTGGCCGGCGCCTCGATGCTGCCGACGGCGGCGAATCTCACCGCGCAGGGCACAATTCTCGGGACCTTCCAGTACATGGCGCCGGAGCAGATCGAGGGCCAGGAGGCGGACGCTCGGACGGACATCTTCGCGTTCGGCGTCGTGCTCTATGAGATGGTCACGGGGAAGAGGGCGTTCACCGGAAAAACGCACGCCAGCCTGATCTCCTCGATTCTCAAGGACGCGCCACGACCCATCATCGAGCTTCAGCCGCTGGTGCCGCCGCTCCTCGACCACATCGTCTCCCGCTGCCTGGCGAAGGATCCCGATGACCGCTGGCAAAGTGCGAGCGACCTGACGCGCGAACTGCGGTGGATCAACGAGAGCCACGCCTCGGCGCGCGTGGCGGCAGCACCCGGCGCGCATCGCGCACGCCGCGATCGTCTCATCCTTGGTGGCGCGATGGCGCTCGCGGGCCTTGTCACCGGTATCGTGGCGACGACGCTCGTGGCCGGGCTCGGACGCCGTCAGCCCGTCGCGCGTGGAGCGGAAGTTGCCCGCGTCCTCGTCAGCGTCGCCCCAGCCGAACACCTGCAGGCGTTGCCAGCGGATCTCACCCTCACCGAAGGACGTCCGAGCCGTACGGCGATGGCCTGGTCACCCGACGGCCGGTCGATCGTGTTCAGTGGCGTCCAGGGCGGTCAGCAGCAGTTGTACCTCCGGGCCATCGATCGAGCTCTCGGCGACGCCGATGGCTGGCACCGAGGGTGCGTCCGGCCCCTTCTTCTCACCGGACGGACGCTGGGTGGGATTCTGGAGTGCCGGCGCCCTCAAGAAGACGTCCATCGGTGGCGGCGGTCCAGCGACGACGATCTGCGAAACGCCGGCGGTGTTCGGCGCGAGTTGGGGATCGGATGACACGATCATCTACTCCCGCGAGACCCTCGGATTGTGGCGCGTGCCCGCCGCCGGCGGATCGGCACAGGCCGTCATCGCGCCTGATACGAAAAACGGGGAGCTGAAGTACCTGCTGCCGCAGATCCTCCCTGGCAGTCACACTGTTCTCTTCACGGTCACCCACACGCCACTACCGACGTGGGAAGACACGGAGATCGTCGCCCAGTCGCTCGCGACCGGCAAACGCACGGTGTTGATCCGTGGAGGCGCGGATGGGCGGTATCTGCGACCGGGCCATCTGCTGTATCTCCGCCGCGGCACGTTGATGGCGGTGCCATTCGATCTCGAGCGTCTTGAAGTGACCGGCGGCGGCGTCGCGTTGATCGCCGACGTCATGCAGTCGGCGAACACGCCCTCCGAGGCGGCCGAGAGTGGCGCCGGGCAATTGAGCGTCTCCGAATCGGGATCGCTGCTCTATCTGCCGGGCGGCATGTTTCCCGACGCCGAACGCTCCCTCGCCTGGGTGGATCGCACCGGTCAGGTTCAATCGCTGGCGCTGCCGGCGCGCGCGTATCTCTCACCGCGCATCTCACCAGACGGCCAGCGGGTCGTCCTCTGGACACAGGGAGACCGGAACGTCTGGGTGCACGACCTCGCCCGGGGCATGCTGACCCGTCTGACGTCCGAGGCGAGGAACGCACGCGCCATCTGGACGCCTGATGGCACACGCGTGACATATGGATCGTCAACCGGAGGGAATGAGAACATTTTCTGGCGGCCGGCCGATGGCAGCGGCCCCGCCGAGCGGCTCGCCACGAGCGACCGCCTGCAAACCTCCGCCTCGTGGTCACCCGATGGACAGACGCTGGCGTTCGTCGAATGGCGCCCGGAGACGAAAAACGATATCTGGGTTCTTCCACTCACTGGTAATCGCCAGCCCAGCGCAATCATCCAGACGCGTTTCAATGAGGCCTATCCCGACTTCTCGCCGGACGGCCACTGGCTGGCGTACGGGTCGGACGAATCGGGTCGCAGTGAAGTCTACGTGCAGCCCTATCCGGGTCCCGGCCCGCGGCAGCAGGTATCGACCGACGGTGGTACCGGGCCGGCATGGTCGCGCGATGGGCGGGAGCTTTTCTATACGACGACACAAACGGTCGGCGGACAGGCCACCTTCACCAAGATGATGGCCGTGAGCGTCGGGTTGCGGCCGACGTTCACGGCCGGCGCGCCCCGCATGCTCTTTCAAGGCAACTACGGTGCGTCGGCGATAATCCGCGGCTACGACGTGACGGCAGACGGCCGGCGGTTCCTGATGGTCCAGCAGAAGGAGCGTCCCCCGGTCAGGGCGTCAGAGATGATCCTCGTGCAGAACTGGCTCGAGGAGTTGAAGGCGCGCG
>CAWCQS010000017.1:0-286058 GCA_963797715.1 uncultured Acidobacteriota bacterium | reverse complement strand
GCGGTTGGCCCAGTACGGGCCGAACGAGCTGACGACCGAGCCGCCGCCGAGCCTCTGGGCGGTCGCGCGGGGCCAGCTGTCGAACCCGATGAACATCATGCTGCTGATCGTCGGCGGTGGCGAGCTTCGCCATCGGCCAGGTCGCGACCGGCTCTGGTCGTGCTGGCGCTGGTGACGTTCAACGTGGTCATGGGCTCGAACCAGGAGCTCAAGGCGCGGCGCCAGCGTCGACGCGCTGGCGAAGCTCCAGGTCCCGCACGCCCGCGTGCGGCGGGCCGGCCAGGTCGAGGAGGTCGACTCGACGGAGCTCGTGCCGGGCGACGTCGTGCTGCTCGAGGCGGGCGACGTCGTGCCCGCCGACGGGCGCATCGTCACGTCGGCGACCCTCGAGGTGCAGGAGGCGGCGCTCACCGGCGAGAGCGCCCCGGTCGCCAAGGACGCCGGCACGCTCCCGAGGGCGAGACGTCGCGCTCGGCGACCGGACGAACATGGTGTTCCAGAACACGCAGGTGACCCGGGGCACCGCCACGTTCGTCGTCACCGCGACCGGCCAGGCGACCCAGATGGGCCGCATCGCCGACATGGTGACCGGCGACGAAGCGGACGCGGTCGCCGCTGCAGCGAGAGCTCGACGGCATGACCAAGGTCTTCGGCGTCGCTCGCCTGGTCGGCGGTCGGCGGTGATCGCCATCGTCGGCATCGCCCGCGGCCAGGACACCGAGACGCTCGTGCTGCTGTGCGTCTCGACCGCCATCGCCGTCGATCCCGACCGGCCTGCCCGACGTTCGTGCAGACGATGCTGTCCTCCGGCGCGCAGCGGCTCGCCGAGTCGAAGGCGGTGGTCAAGTCGCTCACCGACGTCGAGACCCTCGGCGGCACGACGGTCATCAACAGCGACAAGACCGGCACGCTGACCATGAACGCCATGACCGCGACCACGATGCTCGCCGACGGCGAGTGGTTCCGGATCGAGGGCGGCGGCTACGCGAAGACCGGGGCGATCCTCGGCGTCGCCGGCGGCCGAGCTGCCCGACTTCCGCCGCCTGGCGCTCGGCCTCGTGCTCTGCACGCGACGCGACGGTGGGCGACGACGGCTCCGTCATCGGCGACCCGACCGAGGCCGCGCTCGTGGTGCTCGCCGCCAAGATGGGCGTCGACGCCGAGGAGACCCGGCGCGGCGCTCCCCCGCCGGGCCGAGGTGCCGTTCGACTCCGAGTACAAGTTCATGGCGACGTTCCACGACCGCCCCGAGTGGCTCGCGGCGCGGATCCTGCGGCGAGCCGCACTTCGTGACGCGTCAAGGGCGCACCCGACGTCGTCGCTCGACCGCTGCACGCACGCGCTCTGGCACGGCGAGCAGGTGCCGATCGCCGACGTGCGCGACGACATCCTCGCGGCCAACCAGAAGCTCTCCGAGCAGGGGCTCCGGGTCCTGGCGTTCGCGGCGCGCGACCTCGACGACGCCGCGATGGCCGCGGCGGTCGCCGACCCGATGGGCGCGGTCGACGACCTCGTGCTGGTCGCGCTCGTCGGCATCATCGACCCGCTCCGCCCCGAGGCCAGGGACGCCGGTGCGCGTCGCGCTCGACGCCGGCATCGACGTGCGCATGATCACCGGCGACCACACCGTCACCGCCCGGGCGATCGCCGACCAGCTCGGGCTCGGCCCGGGCGTGATCACCGGCACCGAGCTCCAGCAGCTCGCGACGCCGAGGTGATCGAGCGGCTTGCCGCAGCTGCACGTGTTCGGGCGGGTCGCTCCGGAGGACAAGCTCCGGCTCGCCCGGCTCATGCAGGAGTCCGGCGAGGTCGTCGCGATGACCGGCGACGCCGTCAACGACGCCGCCGCGCTCAAGCAGGCCGACATCGGCGTCGCGATGGGCAGCGGCTCGGAGGTGTCCAAGCAGGCCGCGAAGATCGTGCTCACCGACGACAACTTCGCCACCCTCGTGCGCGCCGTCGACCTCGGCCGCGACATCTACCGGCGCATCTCGTCGTACGTGAAGCTGCAGCTGACGATCCTGTCGTCGGTGCTGCAGCTGATGCTGCTGGCCACGATCCTCAACATCAACGGCGGCGTCGCGCTGTTCCCGATGCAGCTGCTGTTCTGCAAGTTCTTCGTCGTCGTCACCGTCGTGATCGGCTTCATCGTCGACGTCCCCGACCCGGGCGTGATGCAGCGGCCGCCGCGCAAGCCCGGCACGAGGATCGTCAACCCGCCCCAGATCGTCCGCTGGCTGATCAGCGGCTTCGTCGTCGCCGTCGACCGCGCTCGCCGTGCTCGAGTGGGGGCCCGACGAGCCCGAGCACGACCACGCCGTCGGTCTCGATGACGATGGCCTTCGCCGTCGTCGCCCTCAGCGCGGTGAACCTCGGCCTGGTCATGCGCCGCGAGCGGGAGCCGCCGTGGTCGGCGCCGGTGTTCCCGTACCTCGGCTGGATCATCCTCGGCTGGGCGCTCACCTGGGCGGCGGTCGAGCTCGCCATGCTTCCAGCGCCTGCTCGACACCGCGTCCCTGTCCACCTAAAGGTGGAAGCCGCGGGGACCATAGACCACTGGGATATGCCATTGAACGTAGGGAGACGCCATTGAACGTGCCCATCACCACGCCCGAGCTCGAGACGCCATACGTGGATTCGCGGACGGACGTCCAGTCAGACAGCCGGTATCGCACGGCGCAGCTCATCTTCCGCGGTGCCCTCGCGTTCAATGCCGCGCTGACGCTGTTCTGGCTGGTGACCTTCCTCGGTGGCGGCTCGTGGTTCTTCTCTGACTACCGCGCCGATTGGGGCACGATTCCGCGCGTGCTGGGCGGCGTGTTCTTCTTCTATGTCGTGTGGGGCGTGATCTGGTGGGCGATCAAGACGCTTGTTGCTCAAGTCCTTCGTCGGTTTCACCAAGGACGAGCGCCGCGATGCGTTTTCCTCGCGCATGGATCGGCCCTACGACGTCGGCACGATTGTCGCCCGCTACTCGGAACGGCGCATCCGGATCGCCGACATGATCGGCCGGCGCGGCCGGTTCGCGACGTTGGCCGCAGCCGCGCTCTACTACCTGTACGTGCAGACGACGCAGAATCAGAGCGCGAGCTTCGCGAGCGCGTTCCTCGGCGACAACCTGCTCGACGGCGTCCTCACCAGCTGGATCTTCCTCGGCTTCTTCTATGTCAACGGGCTGGTGGCCGCGTTTTTCTACGGGCCGCAGTCGCGCGTCATGGACGGCGTGCTCGCGCGCGCCAACTGTCTTCTGATCTCGACACTCTGGACCGCGTTCAAGTTCGTCATGGTCCCGATCGGCGCCAAGCTCGCGGCGATCTTTCCGAGGGCGGAGTTTGCGCCGGTGTTTGCGCTGATCTGGGGCTCCTATCTTGTGACCGACGCGTGCGCCGAGATTTTCGGCTCGCTCTTCGGCAAGCAGCAGCTTCGCGTCTGGGGGGTGGGCGACGTCAACCGCAAGTCGATTGGCGGAACTGTCGGCGGCTTCATCGGTGCGCTGGTGTTCTGCGTCGCCGTGGTGACCTGGCACGGCCTGGGCACGCCCTGGCTCGCGCTGTCCGTGCTGCTCGCGATCTCGAACTCGTTAATCGAGCTCTATTCGCCGCGCGGCACGGACGACTTCACGATGGCCACCGCAAACGCGCTCACGCTGTGGGGGTTCGGAGCAGTCATTCATTAGGGGTTCTAGAGGTTCTTTTGAACCTCTGGAACCTCTGGAACCTATCGAGGTTCATGTAGCGCAAGCATCGGATCGACCCGCGAGGCACGCCGCGCGGGCAGGTAGGCGGCGGCGAGCGCGACGAGCACCAGCAATCCGGTTGCGAGCGACAACGTCAACGGGTCGCGTGGGGCGACACCGTAAAGCCGGCTCTCGATCAATCGTGACCCAAGGTAGGCGAGGACACCGCCAGCGACGAGACCTCCGGCCATGAGTCCAACCGTTTCGCGCAGAATCATTCCGATGACGCGCCGAGCCTGCGCGCCGAGCGCCATGCGAATCGCAATTTCACTCGAGCGTGCGGCGACGGCGTACGACAGGACACCGTAGAGACCGATCGCCGCCAGCGCGAGCGCCACGCTCCCGAAGACGAGCGCGAGCTGCGCAGTTGTCCGATCCTGGGCGACGATCGGCGCCATCTGCTCGTCCAGCGACCGGAACAAGGTGATGGGAAGCGTCGCCTCGGCACGCTCGACCGCGGTGCGAACGGCTGCAAGCGGTGGAATCGATGCCGTCGCACTGCGCACGAGGAACACGGGGCTGTAGGACGAGACCGTGCGCTGGCCCAGGGGTATGAAGAAGCGTGGCACGACGTCCTCTCTCAGACCTTGCGTCCGTGCATTCTTCGACACGCCGACGACACGGTACGACGTTCTCGACTCGTCGTCTCCCACAGAACTGACGCGCAACCCGAGCGGGTTCTGTCCAGCGAAGAACTTGGCGGCGAACGCCTCGTTGACGACGCAGACGAGAGCGTTGGTCGGACCGTCGCTGTCGACGATGTCACGCCCGCGCAGGATGGGCACTCCGAGCGTCGAGAAGTATCCTGGGCCGACGACGTCGTATCCGGAGCCGCGATCGGCCTCGGTCTTTGGCGCGAACCCTTCGACCTCGATCGACACAGACGACTCGCCGCCCGAGAACACACCGAGCCGCGAGAAGCTCGCGGTGCGCACGCCGGGAATGAGCTGCAGCTCCTGCCGAAGCGCACGTGAGAGTTCGTCGCGGCGCGCCGAATCCCGCGCGACGTCGCGGTAATCGAATCGCACGAGCGCGAGGCCGCGCGTCGGAAACCCGAGGTCGGCGTTTTGCAAGTTCAGCACCGTGCGTGTCAAGAGCCCGGCGCCGACCAACAGCGGAAGAGACAGCGCCAGCTGCAGGCCGACGAGCAGGCGTCCCGAGCGCGCCTGTCCTCGGACCCCGATGGCACCGCGGCTCTGTTCCGTGATCGCAGCAACCGCACTGGTTCGGGTCGCGTGCCAGGCTGGAAGCAGACCGAAGAGCAGGCCACCGAGCAGGGTCGCGGCGCCAACGAACATCAAGAGCAGCGGATCGAGCCGGAAGTCGAGCGCGAAGCGCGCGTCGGTTCGTGTGACCATGCGCACGAGGGCGGCGTGAAGCACGGCGGCGACGCCAATCGCGACGATGCCGCCGATCGCGGCCAGCGTCAGGCTTTCGGTGACCAGCTGCCGGATGATTCGCGAGCGGCTGGCGCCGAGCGCGAGGCGAATGGCGATCTCGCTGCGTCGCGCGGCGCCCCTGGCGAGCAACAGGTTGGCGAGGTTGACGCAGGCGATGACGAGCAGCACGCTGACGGCGACAAGAAGCGCCGTGAGGGATTGGGAAATGGCGGCGCGAGTAGCAGAGGCACCGCTGGCGCCAGGGTGCGCGTCGAGCCGCTGGTCCAGGAACTCACGCCGCCGCTCCGCCGATTGGCCCGTACCGTAGAACGCTTCGAGATCGGCGCGAAAGATCGCATTGGCCTCGGCTGCGGCCTGAGCCATCGTGACGCCTGGCGCCAGGCGCCCGAAGACGTGCAGCCACATGATCTTGTCGGGTGGAGCGTCGTGCAGCCAGTCACCGCTGGGTCCGCCAAGGTTGAGCAGTGGCTGCAGCCGTAGCGGGATCCAGAAGTCCGGCTGCTGGCCGCTCGTTTCGCCGACGAAGCCCCGACGCGTGACGCCGATCACCGTCAGCGGCGTCTTGCCAATCGACACCGTCGCTCCAAGAACGTCGGGACGCCCGCCGAAGCGGCGCCGCCAGTAATGATCGCTAATCACGATCGCCGGCCGTTGCGCGTCATCGTCTGCCCTGGTGAAGACCTGACCGATCGCGGCGCTGGTGCCGAGCACATCGAAGAACTCACCGGACACGAAACGGCCTCTGCCTTCTTCCCAGTCGCCGCCGCCTATGCGAACCTGCCACGTGCCGAGGCTGCTCTGCGTGGCCATCATCGACGTGAAGCCTTTGCTGTGATCGCGCAGGCTCTGGAACTCGGAATAGGTGAGCCAGGAACGCACGGCGTCGCTCCGCCCTCTCCACATGCCTGAATCATTGGGGTCGGAGAGTATGACGAGTTGCTGCGGCTCGCGGACCTCAGGTAGCGAGGCGTGGAGGACCTGGTGCCACAGGCTGAAGATGGCGGTCGTGGCGCCGATGCCAAGGGCGAGTGACAGGATGGCGACGGCGGCAAAGCCGGGCCTGGCTGTCATCGCGACGAGTGCGTAGCGAAGGTCCTGGACGATCACGTGGAGGTGCTCCTTGGGGCCGACCGTGCAGGCATCGAGGACTGCGCGCGCCCAGAGTGCTGCCTCGGTGCGTCGCGCGCCAGACTGCCGCGCGTCGCGCAGCTGGTCGGTAAACATCAGCCGCATTTCGTCGCCATACTCCTGGCGGAATGGCGCCGGATAGCAGGAGAGGAGTGCGCCGAAAAGGGCGTGCGCGCGTTTCATGTCCCGGGCACCAGGCCCGTCGCGCGCGCCTGCTTCACGAGGTTGTTGAGCCGCGCGACCTCGGCCGTGGCGACACGCCGCCCGAATCGCGTCAGGCGGTAGTAGCGGCGACGCTCGTCCGTGCTCGAGCGGTCCGGGCTCTCCGACAGTTCTTCAATCAAGCCCTGCTCGAGCAGTCGGCGGATTGAGCTGTACAGCGTCCCGGCGCTCAGTTGCACCTGTCCGCTGGTGCGCACCGCGACATCCTGCATGATCGCGTAGCCGTGACGGTCGCGGTCGGCGAGCGCGACCAGAATGTGGAAGACGGCCGCGGAAAGCGGTAACAGTGATTCGGGTGTGGGATCGATGGTCGTTGCCATTTGTATCGCCGTCAAATATATCACTGATAAATATAGTTGCAAGCGCTACAGCGTCGCGGCTCAGCTGTCGGCGAGATTTCGGGGCCGGGTCGTTTCTCATGGACGCGCGGTTTGACCGCCTGGACGATGCCGCAACGAGGTTGGCTGGCCTGGGCCGTCTCCGCTCGCCGGGAACGCGACCTGCGCTGATATTCTGCCGCTGCCGCGTCGTGTAGGTGCTGGTTTGTAGAGCCGTGATCAGGCGCCCTCGGACCGCCAAAGCTATTCGTCAATGGCGAGGATCACAGGGACGGAACACGACGCGAAGGAATCGCTCCGGCCGCGTTCCTGCTGCGCAGCGTGCTCGGCTCGCTCCACGTCCCTGGCCAACCAACCTCGTTGCGGCATCGCTCGCGTTCGACGAGCGACCGTGGCGCGCTCAGACATCCGCCGGAGCGAAGCGGTCGGATCGGCGGACTGAGGGCCGTGACAGCGAAGACACAAAAACGGTTCCAGAGCGGTACGATCGGCGGCGGCACAGTTTCGTCTCAGCGGTCACTCCGCTTCGTTGCCGAACCGATGCTTTACCGGCGTCCGGCCAACCCCAGCCGACGCCGCACCGTAGGCACGCCGCGGAGGGACGTTTTTCCACGGCCCGAAGCGGAGCGCCGAGCCGACCGCTTCGCTCCGGCGCTCACCGAATGGCGTTCCCATACCGCAACCAGGCTGGTGCCATCCATTCCTCTTGACAACCTAAAGGTCACCTGCCGTATCATCGATTCATCTTGGCGACCTAAATGTCGCCAGTCGTGGAGTGACAGGTGACCGACAAGCTCGACATTCCCCAGGGCACGCTCGACCTGATGATCCTCACCATCCTCGCGCGCGAGCCGCTCCACGGCTACGGCATCTCGCAACGGCTGACGGCGCTCAGTCGCGACAACTTCCACGTCAATCCTGGATCGCTCTTCCCGTCGCTCTACCGCCTCGAGCAGGACGGCCAGCTCAAGGCGGAGTGGAAGGCGAGCGACAACAACCGCAACGCCAAGTACTACCGGATTACGCCGGCCGGCCGCCGCCAGCTCGAACAGCATCGGCGCCGGTGGGATCGCATCTCGTTCGCGATTGCGAGCGTGTTGGAGGGCGCATGAAGATCCTGCGACGGTTCGGTTCCATGCTCGATTGGATCCTTCACCGCTCCAGGGCCGAGCGGCGCCTGGACGATGAGCTCCGGGCGTTCGTCGAGATGTCGGCCGCAGAGAAGATGCGGGACGGCCTGTCTGCCGCCGACGCCCACCGGCTCGCCGCGCTCGAGCTTGGCGGCGTCGAGCCCGTGAAGGAGCGCGTTCGCAGGGATCGTCACGGCGGCGCCTTCGACGAGCTCGCGCGCGATGTGCGCTACGCCTGTCGCATGTTCCTGCGCACACCCGGATTCTCACTGGTCGTCGTCCTGACGCTGGCACTCGGGATTGGCGCCAACACCGCCATTTTCAGCCTGATTGACGCGCTGATGCTGCGTTGGCTGCCGGTCAGCAATCCGCAAGAGCTCGTGCAGGTGATGTTCCGGCCGTCGAAACCGGAAGAGAGTCCGGGGACGAGTTTTTCCTACGCCATTGCCCGCGCGTTCGCCAAAGAGCGAGACATCTTCAGCGGCGCGGCCGGATTCAGCGGCTTTTCGTTCGATGTCGGCTCGGGTACGTCGGTTCGTCGCGTGTCGGGAGCGCTCGTGACCGGCGGCTACTACGAGACGCTGGGGCTTGTGCCTCAAGCCGGCCGCTTGCTGTCGCCACAAGACGACGAGCCAGGCGCGCTGTTGACGGCAGTGCTCGGCGACGGCTACTGGGAACGCGAGTTCGCCCGCAGCGAAGGCGCGATCGGACAGACGATCCCCATCGGCGGTGTGCCGGTGACGATCGTCGGCGTCAGCCCGCGCGGCTTCGTCGGCGCCAACGTCGGTGCCGTCGCCGAGATTACGATGCCGCTCGCGGCGCTGCCGCAGGTCAATCCCGGCGCCGCGCCGCTCCTCGGGCCCGGGAACTTCTGGCTGCGCGTGCTGGCGAGGCCGGTACCCGGGCCTGTCCGAAGCCGAAGCGACGGCACGACTCAACGGTGCCTGGCCCGGCTTGGCGCCTTCGGTGATTGCTCCACATTGGCCGGCCTCGCGGCGCGCGGAGATGGCCGAGTCGCGGTTCGAACTGCAGCCGGGCGGCACCGGTTGGAGTTACTTGCGGACGATGTATGCCAAGCCACTAATCGTGCTGATGGCGGCAGTCGCGCTCGTGCTCCTGGTCGCGTGCGCCAACGTCGCCAGTC
The DNA here is from genome assembly GCA_963797715.1 of uncultured Acidobacteriota bacterium. Taxonomy (GTDB): domain Bacteria; phylum Acidobacteriota; class Vicinamibacteria; order Vicinamibacterales; family 2-12-FULL-66-21; genus DATBJJ01. The sequence goes on along the minus strand of CAWCQS010000017.1, from coordinate 276,960 downwards.
TGCTGCTGGCCCGTGCGTCGGCACGGCAGAAAGAAATGGCCGTGCGTTTGGCGATCGGCGCCGGCCGCGGTCGAATCGTGCGTCAACTGCTCATCGAGAGCGCGGTTCTCTCGCTCGCCGGGGCCGCATGTGGCGTTGGCCTTGCGTGGTTCTCCAGCGGCTTCCTCGTCAGGCTGCTCTCGAGCGACGGGCAGCGGATCGTCTTCGATCTGACGCCGAATTGGCACGTGCTCGGGTTCACGATTGCGGTGGCGATTGCGACGGCGCTGGTCTTCGGCCTCGCGCCGGCGCTCTATACGTCGGCGGCGGAACCCTCCACCACGCTCAGAAACGACGCGCGAACGGGAAGCACGCGCTCGCGTTTGTTGCCGTCGCTCGTCAGCGCACAGGTGGCGCTGTCGCTCGTCCTCCTTGCTGGCGCTGGCCTGTTCGTGCGAACGCTGCAGAATCTCCGCGATCTCGATCCTGGGTTCAATCCCTACGCGGTCTGGGTCGTCGACGCCGAAGGCCGGCGCACGCCGCTGACCGCTGACGTGCTCGAAGAGGTCCGCCGGCTTCCCGGTGTGCTCTCGGCGAGCCTTTCAACGCACACTCCGCTCAGCGGATCGATCTGGAGCGAGCCGGCCGTTCCGGCCGGCGAAACGCTGCCAGAGAAAGACAACGCGTTTTTCGTCGGCGCCGGCCCAGCGTTCTTTACGACGATGCAGATTCGCGTGCTTGCCGGCCGCGAGTTCAGCGACCACGACTTGGCAGGCACCCCCGGCGTCGCCATCGTCAACGAGGCCTACGCGGCGAAACACTTCGGCAAAGCGAACCCCGTGGGCCAACATCTATCGGCGAGCGTGAGGGGACAGCGTCGCGATCTGGAAATCGTGGGACTGGTCAGCAACACGAACGCGGCCGGTCTACGGAGAGACCCGCCGCCGACTGTATACGTCGCCTACGCGCAGCAGACCGGAGACTTCCCGACGACGCTGGCGATCAGGACTGCAGGGTCTCAGGCGCAGTTCATGTCCGTGATTCGGCACAGGCTCCAGGCGAAGCTGCCCGGCCAGATCGTGACTATCGCGCCTCTCTCCGCCCAAGTCGAGGCGACAATGCTGCAGGAGCGTGTGATGGCCACGCTCGCTGGTGCGTTCGGGGTGCTCGCGCTGACCTTGGCCTGCATTGGGCTTTACGGGCTCCTCGCTTATACGGTCGCGCGGCGGACGCGAGAGATTGGTATCCGGATGGCGCTCGGCGCGCGCGGCGGCCGCGTGGTCGCCATGGTGCTCGCAAGCGGCACGCGACTGGTGCTGATTGGCGTCGCGTGTGGTGTGCCGGCTGCGTGGGCCGCTTCGCGATCGATCGAGTCGATGCTGTTCGGGCTGACGCCACACGATCCGGCCGTGATCGGCGGGGCCATCGCCCTTTTGGCACTCGCGGCGCTGGTCGCCGCCTATCTGCCGGCCCGCCGCGCGTCTCACGTCGATCCTCTCGTGGCGCTGCGTGACGAATGAGCTGACGCCTACGACGCCGGCCGGGTCCACGGTAGACTCGTGTGAGTCATGAACTCCACATTCGCCCTCGGTATAGATACTTTCGGTGACGTAACGCTCTCATCCGGTGGAACGCTCCAGTCTCAAGCCCATGTGCTCCGGGACGTGGTCGACGAAGCAGTTCTCGCTGAGCAAACCGGCCTCGAGGCGTTCGGCGTCGGTGAGCATCACCGCCGCGACTTCGCGATCTCGGCACCTGAAGTCGTCCTCGCGGCCATCGCGACCCGCACGTCCCGCATCCTCCTGGGATCGGCCGTCACGGTTCTGAGCACTGACGACCCGGTGCGCGTCTTCGAGCGGTTTTCGACGCTCAATGCGCTGTCGAACGGGCGCGCCGAAGTGATTCTCGGCCGCGGCTCGTTCACCGAGTCGTACCCGCTCTTCGGCTTCGATCTCGCGCGCTACGAGGAGCTATTTGAAGACAGGCTCAAACTGTTCGCCGAATTGGTGAAAGGTGGCCCGGTCACGTGGAGCGGCACCACGCGGAGCGCATTGACCGGCGTCACCGTGTATCCGCCGATCGAAAGCGGCACGCTCCAGGTGTGGGTCGGTGTTGGTGGTAGCCCGCAATCGGTCGTCCGCGCCGCGCGCTATGGGTTCCCGCTGACGCTCGCCATCATTGGCGGCAGTCCGCAGCGGTTTCGGCCGTTCGTCGATCTCTATCTGCAGTCGCTCGAAAAGCTCGGGCGGCCGGTGTTGCCGATTGCCGTCCATTCGCCGGGGCACGTTGGGGAGACTGACGAAGCGGCCAGGAACGAGTTGTGGCCGCACTACGAGGTGATGATCAACCGCATCGGCGGCGAGCGCGGGTGGCCGCCGGCGACGCGCGCGCAATTCGAACGCGAGGCCGGCCCCGATGGTGCGCTGTGCGTGGGCTCTCCCGAAACCGTCGCCGCCAAGATCGCGCGCACCGTGCGGCTGCTGGGCCTCTCCCGCTTCAATCTGAAATACAGCAACGGCACGCTGCCGCACAGTTCCTTGATGAAGAGCATCGAGCTTCTGGGGACGCGGGTCGCGCCACGTGTGAGAGAACTGCTCGCCGAGCAGCCGACGCTGTCTCAACCCTGAACCGCTGAGGGCGCTGAGGCGCGGAGGACGCGCGGAGGAAAATCCTAATCACAGGCGATCTCTCGCTGGACGGTCGCGCGGCGAGCGCGTGCATCGAGCGCCGCTAGCCACGAGCACTGGCTCGGCCGGATTCCGGCTCGCGCGACGCGACCGTTCGCGCACGGCGATCGACTGTGATCGATCGTTCCTCTGCGCGTCTCCGCGCCTCCGCGCCCTCAGCGATTCAAGTGTTTTGACAGTGAAGGACGCAGCGTGGCTAAGGCAACCCACCGTTGCTCTGGCCGCGCAGTCGCTTGTCTACCTCGTGGCCAACCCGAACAACGACTTCCGGCACAGCCTGAACGTCCTCTAGAGATGTACGGAAGTTGACGATGCAGGCGCGGAGAGCGTAGCGGCCGCTGACGATCGCGTTGGAGACGAAGATCTCGCCGCCTCGCTGAAGACGATCGAGCAGTGCGCGATTGAGCGCCTCGAGATGTCGTTCGACATCGGTCTCATGCAGCCGGCCACGGAGATCGGCGGGAACGAATCGGAACGTGGTGACGCTCAGGTCCTGCGTCATCCACTCGAGTTCCGGCGTCGCGCGGACGGCGTCGGCCAGCGCGCGCGACAGCCGGATGTCCTCCGTGATCATCTCGCGGTATCCGGCCGCGCCGACGTGCTTGAGCGCCAGCCAGACCTTCAGTGCGCGGAAGCCGCGCGAGTTCTGTGGGCCGTAGTCAACGTAGTTCGTCGCCTGCTCTTCGAAGTGGTAATACGGCGGGTGATAGGAGAAGGCGCCGCGCAGCGCCTCTGGATCGCGGACGAGCGCGCAGCCCGCCTCGAGCGGGGCGTACAGCCACTTGTGCGGATCGATGGCCACGGAGTCTGCCAACGACAAACCGGCGAGATCGGCAGGCGCTTCGGGTGACGCGGCGGCAAAGCCGCCGTAAGCGCCGTCGACGTGGAACCAGGCGCCGTACTCCTTGCACAAGCTGGCGAGTGCCGGCAGCGGATCGACCGCCCCGGTGCTGACCGAACCCGCCGTGCCGACGACGATGAATGGCACATCGCCAGCGGCGAGATCCGCCTCGATCGTACGACGCAGGGCGTCGATGTCCATCCGCCGGTCGCCATCGGTTGGAATCCAGCGAACCGACGATGTTCCAACACCAGTGAGGTCGGCAGCCTTCTGAATCCAGGTGTGCGTCTCGGCAGATCCGTACGCACGGAGGCGCCGCGATCCCTCGCCGTGCATGCCAGTCTCGCGGACGTTCCAACCGGCTCTCGCCGCGCGCGCGGCCCAGAAGCCAACCATGTTGGCCATGTTGCCGCCGCTGACCATCAGCCCGCCGCACGGCACCGGATAGCGAATCAGCTCGGCGATCCACCGGACCGTCTGCGATTCGATTTCGGTGGCGGCAGGGGCGAGCATCCATCCGCCGACGTTGGCGTTGACGGCGGCAGCGAGGAAGTCGCCGAGGATTCCGATCGGCGCCGCCGGCGCGGTGATGTACCCGAAGAAACGTGGATGGGAGTTGAAGAGCGAGTGGTCGAACAGGCGCGTGGCCGTCTGCGCAAGAAGCGGACCTGCGTCGGTGCCGTGTTCGGGAAGCGGCCCTTCGACGTCGAGTGCCGCCCGGACGGCCGAAGGCGATTGGTCACGAGTGACCGGCCGCTCCGGGAGGGATTCGAGGAATTCGGCGAGTTGCTCCACGAGGTCGTGCCCCAGCGTGCGGAAGGCCGCCGCGTCCATCGACAGCGGCGTCTGCCTCGTGCTGCGTTTGCCAGTGGCTGGTTTGTCCAACTCGGTGTCCTTGCGGAGAAATGTCACCGCAAAAGCCGCAAGCGTACCATGGCTGACGGTCCCTCGCCTCGGAGACGAGACCGTACAGGACCCTGCCGAAAAATGTTCGCTTATCTTTCGGTCTGCGTTTTGATCATACAGACAGCGGATGGCGAAGCCGTGCTTTGCCCGCACGTCCGCAGTTCGAGGAGGATGGCATGTCGAGCGCTCCCGGGATGACGGCATCCGACTGGCTCTCGCAGTACCCGCCGCCGCGCTCGCTGACCCTCGATCAGGAAGCGGCACGCGTCTATCAGCGTGCGTACTACATCGGCGACAGAGTCGAGGATAAGACCGACCCACCGATTACGTTCACGACGCTGGCGGCCGCCCTGCTCGAGGGCGAAGACGACACCAGCAAATGGTTCGCCGATGTCGCCAGGCGCCTGGGGCCGCGGAAAGACGCCGTCTTCGCCAACAAGAACATCTCGCCGGCCATCCTGGCCGAGACCGCTCGGCAGGGTTGGCCGCCGCCCGATGGCATCCGGCTGTCGAGCGACACGCAACTCCTGACGTCGTCCTCGCGCGAGGTGCTCGAGAACGCCGAAAACTGGGCTCAGCGTGTGGCCGGCAGCGACATCGGCGTTCGTCACCTCGTCGCGTCATACGTCGTCAATCCGCCTCCCTATCACCGCGATCAACTGAAGAAGTGGGGGCTTGACGAGAGTCAGTGGCGCGCGGAGTTCTTCGAGTGGGTGAGCAGGCGCTTCACCTGGGAGCAATGGGTCGATGCGAGCCAGCGGGCCGCTCCAAGCCCTACCCGGGTGACGTTCGAGCAGCAGGAGGTCAAGGGAAGTTCGCTCGCGTGGCCGGGCGACCCCGCGTCGCTCAGCATCCTCGAGGAGGCCGCGGAGCGGCATCTCTACCGCTCGGACTCGGCGCTGGCGTTCATGACGCTCGTCTTCGCGCTGATCGAGCGGGCTCGTGAAGATTTTGCCATTGGCGACAGCGTCCTGCCGCTGATGACCGCCGTGGACTTGCTTGGCGAGACGTATCATGACTTCGCGAAAGCCTACTTTGCCACGACCGCGCGCGAGGAAGAGAAGCGGGCGTTCGCCGATTGCACGGTGAGCCGAAGGGTGCTGGACGCGCTTGAAACCGCACGCCAGCTTGCGACGACGGCTCGTCTCACACCTGTGGCGACCGACACGTCATTTGTCACGCCACAGCACATCCTCGGCGCGCTGCTGTCGCGCAACGCCGACGGCGACGAGGATTTGGCGGCGCTCGGGATCGACGTGCCCGAGCTTCGCCGAGCCGTCCTGCAGCATGTCTCCGCGCTCGGTCTCGAATCGACCCAGGTCTGGAGCGAGGTGCTCGGTCAGCCGGAGGAGCTCACTGCCGGTCGGCCGGTCGATCTCAACAGCGACGAGCCTGAGGCCGTCGTGCGGCTCGACGAGAAGTGGATCGACGATCCGCTCGTGATTCGCCGCGACGTCGAAGTCTTTGCGTCGCTGCTGGCGTCGCGCGACCTCGAGCCGCCGCTTTCGATCGGTCTCTTCGGGCCGTGGGGGTCTGGAAAGACGACGTTTCTCAAGCGGCTCAGACGTGCGGTTCAGCGGCACGCGGACGACGCGCGCAGCGACGGCGCGACGCGCGGGCCGTATGTACCGAACGTCGTGCACGTGGAGTTCAACGCCTGGCACTTTTCTGAAGGCGCGTTGATCTCGAGCCTTGTCGACGCGACGATTCGGCAGATCGCCGGGTACATCAAGAACCTTCCGAATCTCGGTCCGAAAGGCTGGCTCGACGACAAGCTCAAGGCGCTCGAGAGCAGGCAGCGACAGGTCGCAGCTGCGACCGAGCTGCAGAACGCCGCTCAGGAAGCGCTGACGGCGGCGCAGACCAGGCTCGCAACGAGCGAAGCCCAGGCCAAGCTGAGTGCGACCTCGCTCAAGAGCGCGGTCGGCGCTGTCTGGAAGGCGACGACTGCCGCACTCGCCAATGACGACGTGGTGAAGGGGAGCGGAGTGCTCGAGGCCGTGGGAGGGACGGTTCAAGATCTCGGTGAGCTGCAGCAGCGCGTGGAGAAGCTGCGCGCCAGGCCGGGGCGCCTGCTTGGCGATCTCGGTTGGTCGCGTTCGGTTCTCTTCGCCGCCCTCATCCTTTTCGTCCCGCCAGCGGTTGCGCTGCTGGTCGGGCGGGTGACACAGGCGAACGACCTCGAAAAGCTGTTGTCGTCGCTGACGGCGATTCTGGCCGTGCTCGGTATCTGGGCAAGGACAGCGGCCGCTGCAGTCAGCAACGTGGACAAGGCCGCCGCACGGGTCGTGGCCGAGTACGAGCGCCGGGTATCGACTGACACGAGCGTTGCCACGGCGCAAGTGGCGCTGGACACTGCGCGCGCCAACGCACAGACCGCCGCCGCGGGGCTCGACGCCGCCCGCCATGAGCTCGCGCGTGCGCAAGCGGATGCCGCCAACGCCTCGCTGCCGGCCCAGACCCTGCAGCTGGCCACGACGCGCATCGAAGATCGCTCGTACGCGAAAGAGCTCACGACGCTGTCGCTCGCCCGCGCGGACCTCGAATCTCTCAGCTTGATTCTTCGCGAGCAGCGCACCGACACCGGTACGGAAAATGGCGGCCTTCGCGCCGTAGATCGCGTCATCCTCTACATCGACGATCTCGACCGCTGCAAACCAGCGGACGTCGTCCGCGTCCTGCAGCTCGTTCACATGCTCCTCGCCTTCGAACTGTTCGTGGTCGTCGTCGCGGTGGACGCGCGCTGGGTCGAGCAGTCGCTCAGGGACAGTTACCCGTGGCTGGCTGACGGAAAGGGCAAGGCAGAGGACACGCTGGGCTACGTCACGCCCGAGGACTACCTCGAGAAGATTTTCCAGATCGCATTCTGGCTCGAGCCGATGACGGCGGGACACGCGGCGTCATATCTCAGGTCGCTGGTGCGGCCGCGAGCGGCGAATACGCCGGCCGCTGGTTCTGACGGCAAGGTGGAGGTAACCATCGACGAGCTCGACTACATGCGCGCGCTGTCGGCGTTTGTCGGCTCGTCACCGCGTCGCGTGAAGCGTCTGGTGAACGCCTATCGACTGATCAAGTCCCGGTTGTCGGACGCGCAGTTGAAGGCGTTCGTTGCGCACGGCGCTGGACCGTACCAGATCGTGATTGGCCTGCTCGTCATCGGTACTGGCGCGCAGTCGTCATCGAGCCAGATTCTCGGCGAGCTGGGCGAGCTCGATCCGAAGGACACGTACGCTCACGTGGTCGAGGAGTTCGGCAAGCGTGGCGAGCCGGACTGGAACGCGGCAGCACGAGTCATCGAGACGATCATGCGCTCGCAAAAGGCCACCGACGTGTTCGAGCTGCGTGGCTGGGCACGCCAGGTCGGGCGATTCCTGCTGCACGGACCGATTGCCGACCTTCGTCCGCGCGCGACACCGCCACCCGCCACGACGTGACCGGGCGCGGGCGCCGCGGCTATCCAAGCGCGTCGTAAGTGCGCTGCAGGAATTCACGCTCGGTCGTGTTCTGGCTGCAGGCAATCGCCGATTCGTACGCAGCGGCGGCTTCCGCCGTCCGACCGAGTCGTCGCAGAAAGTCGGCGCGTATCGCGTGGTACAGGTGGTATCGATCCAGGTGGGTGCGTTCTGCATCGAGTGTATCGACCAGATGTAGGGCGTGTTCCGGGCCCTCGACCTCCGCAACAGCAACCGCGCGGTTCAAGGCCACGACGGGTCCCGGTGTCAATGCCAGCAGCTGATCGTAGAGCTGCAGGATCTGCCGCCAGTCGGTCGCGGCTGCTGTGGGCGCGTCGCAATGCACCGCGTTGATCGCGGCCTGGATCTGGTACGGACCGGGCTGATTGCGCCGCAGGCAATGGCGGACGATCGCCTGTCCTTCGGCGATGAGCGCGTGATTCCATAATCGGCGATCCTGTTGCGACAGCAGCACCAGTTGCTCGTTCAGTCCGAGCCGGGCCGCCCGTCGCGATTCGACGAGCAGCATCAGGGCGAGGAGCCCAAGCACTTCCGGTTCGTCGCGCAGCAGGTCGGCGAGCGCGCGGCCGAGTCGAATCGCTTCGGCACACAGGTCTTCCCGAATCAGGCGATCGCCGGCCGATGCAGCGTAGCCTTCGTTGAAAATCAGGTAGATGACGGCCAGGACGGAGCGAAGGCGTGCGGGTAACTCGGCTGCGTCTGGAACCCGATAGGGAATCCCCGCATCGCGAATCTTCCCTTTGGCCCTGACCAGCCGCTGGGCCATCGTCGCTTCTGGCGTCAGGAACGCGCGCGCGATCTCGGACGTCGTGAGCCCGCCGAGCAGACGTAAGGTGAGCGTTACCTGCGCGCCGGTGGCGAGCGCCGGATGGCAGCACGTGAAGATCAAGCGCAACCGATCGTCTGGCACCGCGTCCTCCTCGGCGTCGGCGTCCGCTGAGGCCGGCGTGTCCATGGCATACATGGACGCTGCCTGCGCGTGCCGATCCTCGCGCGACGCCTCCCGGCGCATCCGATCGATGGCCTTGTTGCGGGCGGTCGTGATGATCCAGCCCGCCGGACTCGGCGGCAGTCCTGTTTCAGGCCACCTGCTCACGGCAATCGTGAAGGCGTCCTGTACGGCCTCCTGGGCGACGTCGATGTCGCTACACAGCCGTGTCAGCACGGCGACCGCTCGGCCGTACTCCGTCCTGAACACTCGTTCGATGTCGGCCGAGCGGACGTCGGTCATTCCGGACTCGAGGCTAGTGTTCCTCTTGGAATGGCCGCACTTCGATAGGAAGCGTCGTCGCTCTCGCGAGTCTGCGTCCCCATTCGAGTGCGGCGTCGAGGTCGGCCGCCTTGATGATGGAGAAGCCGCCCAGGTGCTCCTTGCCCTCCGCGAAGGGTCCGTCGATCATCGCCAGATCGCCGTCTTTGGCTCGGATTACCGTGGCCGTGCTGGGCGCGTGCAGCCCCCCGGCGAAAACCCAGATGCCCGCCTTCTGCATCTCGTCTTTCACGGCGTGGACGTTCCTTCATGATCTTCTGCAGCACCTCGGGAGACGGCGGGCTGCCTTCACTCGGCTGGATCACGCTCAGCAGGTATAGCTTCATATAAAGGTTCCTTCCGACTCGACCGCCAATGCGCCGGGTTGTTGGTGCTCAACCTCTATACGAACGGGCCTGGCCCGGATCGACATCTGACCTGATGGCTGGTTCATTGACGCCACACTATCACTTCGGCATGATGCCGCCATGCGCCACCTGGCTCGTGCTGTCCTCGCCGTCGTACTCTTTCCGTCGCTTGCGCACGCGCAGTCCGCGGCTGTCGCCGAGCGTTGCACCATTGCCGCGTTCAAGGACGCGGCGATCGAGCAAACCGCGGTCCACGCCGTTCGGTTCGTGAGCGACGGAAGTTCACCGAACGTTCCCTCTTACTGCCGCGTCGAGGCCACCGTAACGACGTCACCGGACTCGGTAGTCAACTTTGAGGTCTGGATTCCGCAGGACTGGAACGGAAAGTTCGTCGTGACAGGGAATGGCGGATACAGCAACGCTATCAACGTTCGCGACATGGCTCACGCGTTGTCGCAGCGTTACGCGGCGGCTGGCGGAGACACCGGCCATCAAACGCCGACACCCGATGACCTGCTCTGGGGCGTCGATCACCCGGAACGAATCATCGATTGGGGCACTCGTTCGATTCACGCCATCTCTGGTCCGTCCCGACGCATCGTTGAGCGCGTCCAGGGCTCGGGGCCGCGGCGGGCTTACTTCTATGGCTGCTCGACCGGGGGGCATCAAGGCTACGCGGAGATCCAGCGATACCCCGAGGATTTCGACGGCGTCATTGCGGGTGCGCCAGGGAACAATCGCATTCGGCTGAATACAGGCTTTTTATGGCAGTTTCTTTCCAATCATCGGCGTGACAGCACAGCAGCGATCATTTCAGCATCGAAGTTGCCGCTCATTACCAACGCCGTGATCGCCGCCTGCGATGCCAACGACGGCGTGAAAGACGGCGTCATCGACGACCCGCGCAGCTGCCGGTTCGATCCGGCCACGATCGAGTGCAAAGCCGAGGAGACGGAGTGCCTGTCGCCGGCGCAAGTTGCGGCGCTGCGCAAGATGTATGAGGGCCCGAAAAATTCGAGGACTGGTGCGCAGCTCTATCCTGGTTGGCCGGTGAGCAGCGAGGCTCTGACCGTGTCGCCGCAGGGCAGCCCGTTGTCGGGATGGCAGCAATACTGGGGAAACACCGAGCCCACACGAGCGGCGTTTTGGCGTCACTGGGTGTTCCGCGATCCCAACTGGGACTGGTGGTCGTTCGACTTCGATCGTCACATCGCGCTCGCCGACGAGCGCGTCGGCGGAATGATCGATCAGATGAACCCCGATATCAGCGCGTTCAAAGCCCGAGGCGGCAAGGCCATCGTCTACCACGGCTGGCAGGATCCGGTCAGTAACGCGCTCGACACGATCGCGTACTACGAGCAGGTGCGTTCGCGCCAGGGCTCGCAGCAGGCGACCGATCAATTCTTCCGGATGTTCCTGGTGCCGGGCATGGGCCACTGTGCGGGCGGCACCGGGACGACCAGCTTCGGCAACCAGAACGCGCCATCTCCGATCGTGGACGCCGACCACGATCTGCTCTCGGCGCTTGACGCCTGGGTCGAGAGGGGCACTGCGCCGGCGCGGCTCGTGGCATCGCGTGTCGTCAACGGCGCGACGACCCGTACTCGCCCTCTCTGTTCCTATCCAATGAAGGCCATCTACACCGGCACGGGCAGCACCGACGACGCGGCAAATTTCGTCTGCCGCTAATACCTTGACCTTCTACCGGTACACGGTGTATAGGTAGAAGCGCAAGGTGTTGGGAAAGGACGTCATGGCCGCTGAGAAATCGGATCTTCCGCAGGGCACGCTCGATCTCCTGATCCTCAAGGTCGTCGCGGTTGGACCGCTGCACGGCTATGCCATCGCCCAGCGCATGCAGCAGATCTCGCGATCGGTCGTGCAGGTGCAGCAGGGCACGCTCTATCCGGCGCTCCACCGGCTCGAGAACCGCGGCTTCCTGAAGGCCGACTGGAAGCTCTCGGATACCGGACGCGAGGCCAAGTTCTACCGCCTGACGCGAACGGGCCGGGCCCATCTCGAGCAGGAAACCGCCAGTTGGCAGCGGCTGATTGAGGCGATCGCGCTGATTCTGCGGAGTCCGGAAGGAGAGGCGTCATGACGTGGTGGCGACGGCTCGTCAGCCAGCCTGCTCTCGAACCTTGACCTTCTACCGGTACACGGTGTATAGGTAGAAGCGCAAGGTGTTGGGAAAGGACGTCATGGCCGCTGAGAAATCCGATCTTCCGCAGGGCACGCTCGATCTCCTGATCCTCAAGGTCGTCGCGGTTGGACCGCTGCACGGCTATGCCATCGCCCAGCGCATGCAGCAGATCTCGCGATCGGTCGTGCAGGTGCAGCAGGGCACGCTCTATCCGGCGCTCCACCGGCTCGAGAACCGCGGCTTCCTGAAGGCTGACTGGAAGCTCTCGGACACCGGACGCGAGGCCAAGTTCTACCGCCTGACGCGAACGGGCCGCGCCCATCTCGAGCAGGAAACCGCGAGTTGGCAGCGGCTGATTGAGGCGATCGCGCTGATTCTGCGGAGTCCGGAAGGAGAGGCGTCATGACGTGGTGGCGACGGCTCGTCAGCCGGCCTGCGCTCGAGCGGCAGCTCGACGCCGAGTTGCGCGATCATCTCCAACGTCAGATCGCCGACTACGTGCGCGACGGCCTCAGCGAGTCCGAGGCGAGGCGGCGCGCGGCAATCGAGTTCGGTGGTCTCGAGCAAATCAGGGAGCAGTGCCGTGATGCCCGGGGGACCAGGCTCGTCGAGGACTGCGCGCGCGACACGCGCTACGCCTGCCGCACGCTCCTCAAACGGCCGGGATACGCGGCCGCCGCGCTCCTTCTGCTTGGCCTGGGCATCGGTGCGAACACCGCAATCTTCAGCCTGGTCGAAGCGGTGCTCTTTCGCGACGTGCCGGTCGCGTCGCCCGACGGGCTCTATTTCATTGCCCACCGCCACGCTGAGCGTACCCACGCGACATCGAACTATCCATTGCTCGAGAGAGTTCGCGATGGTCGCGATGTCTTCACCGGCGTCACCGCCTATTCGATGACGACGTTCAAGGTTGCCAACGGCGACGATGTGGACCGGGTTCCTGGCGAGTACGTGGCCGGGAACTACCACGGGCTCCTCGGCGTTCACCTTGCGCTCGGCCGCGGGTTTGCCGCTGTGAGCGATCGTCCATCACCAGACGCCGACGTCGCGGTCATCAGCGACAGGTATTGGACCCGCGCCTTCAATCGCGCGCCGGATGTTGTCGGCCGATCGCTCACGGTCGACGGCCGTACCGTCTCCATCGTCGGCGTCACGGCCGCCGGTTTCGACGGCTTCACGCCCGGCCGCCCGTCCGAGATCACGCTCCCGCTCGCGCTCAAAGCCGAGGCGAATCCCGGCTATCTGACCATGCACGACACGTGGACGAGCCTGGTGATGATCGGGCGGCTGCAACCTGGGATGTCGGCGTCGCAAGCGAACGCCGCTCTTGATGCCGTTTTCCGCCAGTACCTCTCCGAGCCCGACAACAAGTGGTACAAGCTCGATGCCACCGTGCTCCAGCCCGCGGGCCGAGGTACTGGCGAGCTGCGCGCGCGTTACTCGGCCACGTTGTTCGTGCTGATGACCATGGTGGTCGTGGTCCTCGTGATTGCGCTCGCCAACTTTGCCCTGCTGCAGCTGGCGCGCGGCAGCGCACGCGCCAAAGAGATGTCAATTCGGCTCTCGATTGGCGCAGGACGGTGGCGTCTCGTGCGCCAGCTTGTGACGGAAAGCCTGGTCCTCTCGCTTGCCGGTGGCGCATTCGGCTGGCTGCTCGCGGCGTGGGGAACGTCAACGATTGCCGCGCTTTTCCGCGGCGGTCAGTTTCCGGTGATTCTCGACGTGCGCGCCAACGGACTCGTATTCGCCTTCACTGCCGTCGTCACGGTCGCTGCGGGCCTCGCGTTCGGCCTGGTGCCTGCGCTGGCGGCAACGCGCGTCGATCTCGTGGCCACGCTCAAGGAGGTGGCGTCATTCACCGGTTCACGCCGCTCGCGCTGGAGCATGCGCCGGCTTCTGGTCGTCGGACAGGTGGCGCTGTGCCTGTTGCTCGTCGTCGGTGCTGCGCTTCTCACCAGAACGCTGATGAACCTGCAGGCGCCGGACGGGACGTTCAACGGCCGTAGTGTGACGCTGTTTTCAATCGAGGGTCCCGGCGGTGACGTGGCCGATGCGTACTGGCCAACAGCCTGTGCCGAGTTCCTCGAGCGCCTCAGCCAGCTGGGCGAGCTCGAGTCGAGCACGTGCTCGACCTCGACACCGGTCGATCTCACCGAAAGCCGGCGCGGCGCGATTGTCGGCGCGACGCCGATTGGCAGCGGTGTCCTGGCCAACGTCGTAAGCCCGGGATTTTTCGGCACGTTTGATATTCCGCTCGTCAGGGGCCGCGTCTTTACGCCGCAGGATTCGACGTCGGCGTTTCCTGTCGGTGTGATCAACGAGAAGCTGGCGCGGACGGCGTTTGGAGATGTCGATCCGATCGGACGGACGTTTCATTTCAGGGCCTCACCGGATCAAAAGATTGCGATTGTCGGCGTCGTGCGTGACGTCCGGCACAATCCGTGGGAAGCCGCATCTCCGACCGTCTACACACCGCTCGGCCAGGGTGGCGAAATCGAAGGCTGGATGACCGTCGCAGTGCGCGCGGCAACCGCCAGGCCGATCGGGGTCGACGTATTGCGATCGACGATCAAGTCGGTGCGCCCTGACGTCATCGTCACGCGTGCGCGTACGTTCGGGGATCAGGTCAGCGGTCTCCTCGCCCGCGAGCGGGCACTTGCCCTCCTCTCGGGATGGTTCGGCGTGCTCGCGCTCGTGCTCGCGTGCGTCGGCCTCTACGGTGTGATGTCGCACGACGTCACCCGCCGGCAGCAGGAGCTCGGCATCAGGCTCGCGCTCGGCGCCGACCCAGGATCCGTCCTAAGCGGCGTGCTCCGCGACGCCGCGATCGTCGCGCTCGCCGGGATCGCCATCGGCATCGCCGCGGCGCTGACGATGTCGAAGATGATTGCCGGGCTGCTCTACGACGTGTCGGCCCGGGATCCAGGCACGATCGCGAGCGCCGCCGCCGTGCTCGCCCTGACGACGCTGGTTGCCGCGTATCTGCCGGCGCGCCGCGCCGCGCGGATTGATCCGACGAGCGTGCTGAGGGTGAGTTAGGAGCGTGATCGCGGCAGTGGCACGCGTAACGTGTGAGCAGGTGTCGTGGTCAGATTCGCACACTCGGTCTGGACTGGACCGAGTCGGATTTTATCTCGTGACGTGATCGGTCCCGTCTCTGAGACGCCGGCGCAGGCCGGTCGGCTCGGGCCTCCTGCTTCGCGGCGCGGAAAAACGGCCCGTCGCGGGTCTGCTGACGGTGCGCCGGCGGCTGGGGTGATCCCGACGCCGGTAAAGCATCGGTTCAGCAACCAGACGACTCGTCCGCTTGAGACGAAACCGCGCCGCCGCCGATCGGAGCCGCTCCCGGCCCGTTTTAGTGCTGTCGCGCATCGCGCCGCTCAAAGTCGGCCCGACCCGACCGTCCTGCGCCGGCCGCAGTTGCTCGATCCGTCAACGGTTGTCCGTCCCCGCAACGCGCCGACTGCCGCACCGTCCGTTGGTATACTCCCGAAGACCCACCATGCCGCAGGCCTTGCCGGAACTCTTCGAGAACAACCGACGCTGGGCGGAGAAGTGCATCAGGACGCGGCCTGACTTTTTCGAAACCCTCAAGGCACAGCAAGCGCCGAAGTACCTATGGATCGGGTGTGCCGACAGCCGGGTGCCCGCGAACGAGGTCGTCGGTCTGATGCCGGGCGAGCTCTTCGTCCACCGCAACGTCGCTAACGTCGTCGTTCACAGCGACTTGAATTGCCTGTCGGTGCTGCAATACGCCGTTGACGTCCTGCAGGTGCGCCACGTGATCGTCTGCGGGCACTACGGTTGCAGCGGCGTGCGCGCGGCAATCGAAGGCGCGAAGCTCGGCCTCATCGACAACTGGCTGCGCCACGTGCAGGACGTGCATGCCAAATATCACGCCGAGGTCGACAATGCCGCCGATTTGGATGCGCGCGTGAATCGATTGTGTGAACTGAATGCCATCGAGCAGGCGACACATGTCTGCAAGTCGACGGTGGTACAGGATGCGTGGGCGCGTCATCAGACCTTGTCGATTCACGCGTTCGTGTACGGACTGGACGATGGGCGTTTGCGCGATCTGGGATTTTGCGTGAGCGGTCCGAGAGAACTGCGCCCCGGTGTCGTCACGGCGATGAACTCGCGCGCCCAGGTCAGGCAGGCTTAACCCAGCCGCAGTTCCAGTTCCCCGCCACACTCCCTCCTATTGGCAAGCCATACGGTTTCTGCTAGAGTCCTATTGGTATCTAATATGAGCCATATGAGCGATAAGGCTGACGTCTGGCAGGGCACGCTGGCGCTGATGATTCTGAAGACGCTGCAGGCGCTCGGACCGCAGCACGGCTACGGCATCGCCAGGCGCATAGAGCAGACCAGCGGCGACTCGTTGTCGCTCAACTACGGCACGGTGTATCCCGCGCTTCTCAAGCTCGAGCAGGAAGGCTCGATCGCGTCCGAGTGGGGCGTGTCCGACAACAACCGCAAAGCGAAGTTCTATCGTCTGACTCGCGCTGGAGAGAAGCAGCTGCAGCGCGAAACGCGCGACTGGGAACGGACGTCGGCCATCATCGCGCGGTTTCTAAGACCGGAGGGATCGCAATGAGGCCTCTGCGCGCGTGGGTCCAGCGGGTCGCAGGAATCTTGGGCAGCAGCCGAAGAGAGCGCGAGCTGGCGGAGGAGCTCGAGAGCCACCTGCAACTCCACATCGACGACAACATTCGCGCCGGGATGACGCCGGCTGAATCGAGGCGGCAGGCGCTCATCAAGTTCGGTCCGGTCGAGGCCCTTAAAGAGGAATATCGAGATCGCGCCAGGATCCCCGTCATCGATTCGATGTTGCAGGACATGCGCTACGGCGTGCGTTCGCTGCGCCGCCACGCCGGGTTTGCTCTCCTCGCGATATCGACACTAGCGCTCGGGGTCGGCTCGACAACTGCGATGTTCGGGCTGGTGGACGCGCTGATGGTGCGGCCGCTGCCGCACGTCTCGCGGCCAGATCGTCTCGCCGTGATTGAAGAGATCGCAAACTACGCACGCAACGAAGACGTCGGCAGCCGTGTCCGCACGATGGACTTCGCCGGCTATCTGCACGTCATGAGCGTGAGCCTGGGCGCTGGTCCACAGGCGCGCTCGATCGATGCTCAATGCGTCACCGAGTCGTACTTCTCCGTCGTCGGTACGTCGCCTGTCATCGGGCGCGGCTTCGCTCGAGACGAGCACAAGCCGGGTGGCGCCCCGGTCATCGTCATCGCTCATGGCCTGTGGATGCGGCAGTTCGGTGCGGATGCGAACGTGCTCGGCCGTCGGGTTCGCATCGCCGATCAGGACTACTCGATCATTGGCGTCGCGCCGCGTGGGTTCCGAGGCATCGGCAGCAGCCGCGTGGACGCGTGGCTTCCGCTCGGCTCGCACGCGGACTTGTGCCTCGGCAACGCCAAGCTGATGGAAATGAAGGATGGGGGATTCTGGCTGACGACCATCGCCCGCGTCCGCGACGGATTCTCGATCGAACAGGCCACAGCCGATGTCATCGCTGCTGATTCAACGCCGCCGATGATTCAGCTGCGGCAGCCGGATGGCTCGATCGAGACACGCCGCCTGACCAAACCTCCACACCTGACACCGGTTCGCGAAGCGGTGCGCCGCGAGCACGGTTCCGACAATCAATTGGCGCTCTGGCTTGCCGGCGGGGCGATCGTTCTGTTGCTCATTTCATGTGCGAACGTCGCCGGGCTGCTGGCGGCACGTGCAGTCGAACGACGCCGCGAGATTGCCGTCCGGATGCAGCTCGGTGCGAGCCGGGGCCGTGTGTTTCAGCAGTTACTGTCGGAGAACCTGGCGCTGGCTGGGTTCTGCGCGATCGCGGCGATCGCTGTAGCCTGGGTGCTGGAGCTCGTGCTCGTTGCCTTTTACCCGTTGGCCGACGGTAATGAGCTCCTCGCCGGCCGTACGCCCCTGTTACTCCTTCTCGCGGCGCTTGTCGCAGGGCTGATGAGCGGAGCGATCCCAGCGTTTCAGGCTTCGCGCGCTGACGTCGCTCATCACTTGAGGACGGGCCGCTCGGTGAACGAACGTGCGCGAATCCGAACGATGCTATTGATGGCCCAGGTCGCGCTGGCGTTGATACTCATCGTTGGCGCCGGACTGTTCGTTCGCAGCGTCGCAAACTTCCATCGAGAGCTCGGCTACGACGACGTGCACCGCGTGGTAACGGCCTCGGTGGATTTCAGCAGAGCCGGACTTCGAGACGTGTCGGACGCTCGCTCGAGATATGAGCTGATGCTCGACCGCGTGCGACAGCTGCCGGACGTCGAGTCCGCGGCGCTCAGCAACACCTCCGTTGCCGGTACACGGGGCGGCAGCGTCACGAGCATCGGCCGCAACGTCTTTGATGCTGACAGCTGCTGTCACGCCGCGGTCAGAGTCTCGCCGGAATACTTCTCGACGCTTGGCATGCGCATCGTGCGGGGAAGGGCATTCACCGACGCGGACACTCGGCCGAAGGCGCCCAGAGTCGTCATCCTCGAAGAGGACCTCGCTCGGCAAATCTTTGGCGTGGAGGATCCGATCGGCCAATGCGTCGCCGCATTTTTCGACACCGCCTGCGTCCAGGTCGTTGGGGTCAGCAATTCGGCGCGGCGCGGTTTGCTCCGCACGGGTCAGCTCGACTCGCAGTTCTTCCTGCCGCTCACGCCCGCCACCGAACGGAGCGACGCGCCGCAGATGCTTCTCGTCCGCAAACGCACGTCGTCGAAGACGACGACGGCAGCGATTGCGGCGGCGATCCGAAGCGCTGCGCCAGACCTTCCTTACGTCGACATCCAGCCGCTCGGCGATCTCGTCAACCTCGAAGCGCGGCGGTGGCGTATGGGCGCGAGCTTGTTCGGCCTGTTCGGCACGCTCGCGGTTGCATTGGCGGCTGTCGGCATCTACGGCGCGCTCGCGTTTTCCATTCGCCAGCGCACGCCTGAGTTTGGTGTTCGCATCGCGTTCGGCGCCGATCCCTTTGACATCGTCACCATGGTTGTTCGGCAGGCCCTGCTCGTCGTCCTGGTGGGCTGGGTCCTTGGAGCGCTCGCCACCTTCAGTCTGACCAGCTCAATCCGATCGCTGCTCTTTAACGTAGCTCCAGGCGATGTGGCGCCGTTCGTCAGTGCCTCCATGATCGTCCTGATTGCGGCTCTCGCTGGCAGCTTGATTCCTGCCATCCGAGCCGCCCGCATCGAACCAGCGGTGGCGCTCCGCGCTGAGTAAGTGCGCTTTTTCCAGAGCCGGCAGGGGTGGGAGCCACGCGCATCAATGTGGGTAGGCGCCGACTCAGTCGAGGCGCTTTGGCCACTAAACGGCTGTGCTCGCGCGTCCTTTCAGTCGTTTTCCCGTGGCGTGCGCCTTGCTGTTTCCTGACGTAAGAACGCGCCGATGGCAGAGTGCCGCCGGTCGCTCGTAGGAGGACAAGGTGATCACTATTCTGATCGTCGTTCTTCTTTTAATGCTCGTTGGAGCGATTCCCGCGTGGCCGCACAGCCGGAGCTGGGGCTACGCGCCGAGCAGCACGCTCGGATTGATTCTCATCATTCTCCTGGTGCTGGCTGTCAGCGGGCGGCTCTAGAAGACTTCTCTCGCGCAACCTCACGGAGATCGGAAGGCAGAGGCCCCCTGCCTTCTGATCTCCCACGCTCCTTCTCCTTCCAACACATCCTTCCGCAATCAGCCTGGCGTTTCACAACGCTGAGCGGCGTGGTCTGGTCCTTGCACGAGCGCTGACGCGAAACCGATGCTCCCCAGCCGGTTGCCGGTGACGTTGTCTCGACGTCGAGAACGGCTCGATGGCTGTCGCCAGCCTCGTCTCCGTGGTGCTGGACGCTGGCGTTGGTGGTGGCACTCGCGAACCCGCTCTCGGCGGGGCAGCGGGTTTCGAACGAACTCCAGCTGAAAGCGGCGCAGCTCTACCGTTTCCCGGAGTTCGTCGAATGGCCCGCGCGTGTGCTCGAGGGACGCCCGACGATTGATGTCTGCGTGCTGACACCGAACCCATTCGGCAGGGTGTTGGAGCAGCTGATCGAGGGTGAACTGGTTTCGGGGCGTCCACTAGCGATCCGGTACGTCGATGCGAGCGCCGTCGGCACCTGTCACGTGCTCTATGTGCCCGTTCGTGTGCCGGCGCGAAGGCGACTCCTGCAGCGCATTGCCACGGCTCCCATTCTGACGGTCGGCGACTCGCCGAGCTTTCTCGACGAAGGTGGCATGGTGCAGCTGACGGTGGTGCAGAACCGTGTGCGATTTGAAATCAGCGCCGTTGCCGCTGGACGAGCCGGCGTGAAGCTCAGCGCGCAGCTGTTGCGCCTGGCGTACAACGTGCGGGAGGAGCGGTCATGAGGGCGTGGTACGACCGCCTCCCGATCCATCAAAAGCTCGTTGCCGTGGCGATGGCCGTGACGACGGTTGCGTTGACGCTCGCCGTATCAGGCCTCATTGCCGCTGACTTGTGGCGTTACCGGTCAACCGCCGAGGCCGACACGAGGATCCTGGCCCGCGTGATTGCCGAGAACAGCGCTGCGGCCGTGCAGTTCCAGGCGCCGGAAGAAGCCGAGCAGATGCTATCGACGTCGGGCGTGCGCCAGTCGGTGCGGCGTGCGTGTCTCTACTTGAACGACGGCAGACTCTTCGCCACGTTCGAACCGTCGCCGCAGTACCGATGCCCAAATGCGGTGCCGCACGCATCGTCGTTGTTGACCGTCCGCGGGACGTCGCAAATCATCCGCAACGACAGGATCCTCGGTGTCGTCTACGTTGAGCGCGAGCTCACCGAACTCTGGTCGAGCGTGTTGATCACGGTCGGCGCCGGCGCTGTCATGCTCGTGCTCGCCGGGTTGGTGGCCGTGCCGCTCGCCAACCGCCTGCATCGGCGCATATCGGAACCCATCGTGCAGCTGTCGGCGGCCGCGCGGCGCATCGGTGCCGAGACGACACCGCAGGAGCTGCTGCCGCCGATCGATACCGGCTCGAGCGAGATTGGCGAGCTGGTGCGAGCCTTTTCGGACATGTTACGGCGCGTCGCCGAAGCCAATACCGCGCTGCGGCAGCGCGAGTCCGAGCGCGAAGAGCTGTTGCGCCGGGAGCGCGATGCCAGCCGCCTCAAAGACGAGTTTCTCGCCGCTGTGTCGCATGAGCTGCGCACGCCGCTCAACGCCATCGTCGGTTGGGTGCAGATTCTTGCCACGACGCCCGCCGATCACGCGACGATCGCGAAGGGCATCGCCAGCATCGCGCGCAACGCCCGGACCCAGACGCGCGTCATCGAAGACCTCGTCGACGTCTCGAGAATCGTCGCCGGCAAACTGAATCTGCGCACCGACGCAGTTGACCTGCGCGATGCCGTCGAATGCGCGCTCGACAGCCTTCGCGCCATGGCACAGTCGAAGAACATCAAGCTCGGCGTCGACGTTGCCAAACACCCATGCCTGGTAAATGGCGACCGGGATCGGCTGCAGCAAGTGGTCGGCAATCTTCTGTCGAACGCGCTCAAGTTCACGAACCCCGGCGGCACCGTCAGCCTGTCGCTGCGTGTCATCGGCTCGTCGTACGAAGTCAGCGTTGCCGACAGCGGCGTCGGCCTCAGTGCCGACTTCCTGCCCTTCGTGTTCGACCGTTTCCGTCAGGCCGACGGCAGCCTGACGCGCGAGCACGGCGGCCTCGGTCTGGGTCTGGCCATCGTCAAGGAACTCACGACGCTGCATGGCGGCACCGTCGCTGTCGAGAGCGCAGGGAGAAATCGCGGCGCGACGTTCCGCATCCGCTTACCGGCGCTCATCGAGGGTCCCACTTCGGTTTCGTCTACCCGTGACAAGCCCGCCACCACTGCCGGGTATGCGCTGGCGGGGGTACGCGTTCTCGCGGTAGACGACAACGCCGACACGCTCGAAGTGCTCGAGGTGGCGCTCAGGGCCGCAGGCGCGCAGGTCAAGACGGTGAGCTCAGGAGCAGCAGCGCTCGAGCTCATCGATCGCGAAACGGCCGACGTGCTGCTGTGCGATCTCGCGATGCCGGACATGGATGGATTCGATCTGCTCGAACGTATTCGTCGGCGGCGTAGCAGCGGCCGGGTCATCCCAGCCATCGCACTCAGTGCGCACGCGACCGCCGAGCATCGCGCGCGCAGCAGGCACGCCGGATTCCGCGAGCACGTGGCCAAGCCATTTCGAGTCGATGACGTGATTCAGGCCATTCGCGCCAGCGTTGCCGCGCCGCTGAACCCGCCGCAGACGAACAGCCGGCAAAAACGAGCGTAGATGACGATGCGTACAATGCGTCGAGATCTCGACGTTCCCGATCTCCGAGCCCTCGATCGACATCCCGCCGGCGGCGTTCGTCCTTGCGGTGAGACGAATCGCCGGAGGAAGAGCGCAGCAGATCTGGCACTATGGCGCGCATCAATGCGAGACGTCGGAGCGATGTGGCCGGCTCGGGGCTCCGCTTCGTGCCGTGGAAAACCAGGCCCTCCGCGGGGACTTACGATGCGGCGTCGGCTTGGGTTTGCCGTACGCCGGTAAAGCATCGGTTCGGCAACGAAACCGAGCGGCAGGGTACGAGTGCAGGTCGCGTTGCCGGCGAGCGGAGCCGGCCCGGGCCAGCCAGCCTCGTTGCGGCATCGTTCATTTCGTTCGAATGTGGAGACCGAAATCGCACGTTGTGCTGCCGCTACAGCTCCGCCAGCGGCGACGTTGCGTCGCCGAACCGATCGAGCTTGACGCCCATGCGCTCCATCAACGCCAGGTGCAGGCTGCACGCCTGGCGCTCGGCGTCGGCCTTTTCGAGGTAATCGAGGATGCGGCCGCCCTTGAGCGTGCCGCCGCCTTTGCCGGTCAGGAGAATCGGCAGCTGGTTGGCGCCGTGCAGGTCGCCGTCGAAGAGGCTCGACGCGGCCATCAGGATGGAATTGTCCAGCAGCGTCGTCTCGCCTTCGGAGATGTCCTTCATCCGCTGCGTCAGGTACGCGAACTGAGCGATGTGGAACTGATTGGTCTTCAGGTACATCGCTTCCTTGTCGGCGGCGCGGCCGTTGTGGGTGAGATCGAGGTGCAACGCGCCCTGGACCCCTTCGAGGAACTTGAAGTTCATCTGCGACAGATCGTTGTTGAGCATGACCGTCGCGACTCGCGTCTTGTCCATCTGGAACGCGAGCACGATGAGGTCGAGCATCAGCTTCATGTGATCCGGAACATTCTGCGGCAGCTCGTTCTTCGGACGCGGCATGTCGGGCGCGGTCAGCGTCGGCCGCCAGCCTTCGATGCGTTCTTCCTTCGATGCGCGGTCGATGCGTTTTTCGATGTCACGAATCGATTCGAAGTACTCGTTCAGTTTGAGACTGTCCGACGTGCTGATCTTTGGCTTCAGACTCTGCGAGTCTTGACGCACGGCATCGAGGATGCTCTTGTCGAGTGCGCGGCCCGAGCCGTCGCCGACCAGGCGATCGAACGCGCGCGACGGGTAAATCTCCTTGGTCGCCGGCTTGGTCGGGGACGTCCACGACAGGCTCGACCCATAGATCATTGAAAGCCCGTCTTCGAGCCGCAGCTCGTTGGGCTCGATGCCGAGCACGAGGCTCGGGATCGCCGTCTGATGACCGATCTCTGCGGCAATGATCTGGTCCATCGACGTGCCGACGCGGATCTCGTTCGGGTCGAGGCTGACCGTGGCGCCCGACAGTAGATTCATGCGCCCGAGGTGCGGACTGGTCGACACGTGGGCGGCCTGGTTGAACAGCCCCTGGATGAAGACCATGTCCTCGCGGTGCGGCATCATCGGCTGCAGGCCCGGCCCGAGCTCCATCGCGCTGCCACTGCCCTTGGCCCACCAGTGAATGGGCTCGACGCCATTCGAGAAGAACACGATGCCGAGTCGAAGCGGCGGCGTGTTGGCCCTGACCGCGGTGGTCGCGGCCTGGCCGAAGACCGGGAGCGACTCGAGCCAGGGAAGAGCCAGCGCGACGCCCACTCCGCGAAGGAAATGACGCCGCGACGCAAGACGAAGAGTCTGTTCGTTGGACATAGCAGTCACTGGCTGTTGGCTCGGGTCGGCATGGTTTTCTGCGCGGGCGTGACGTCGTGGTCTCCCGCGCGGTTCCGGAACTGACGGCTGCTGACAATCTTCACGGCGAGATCGGCAATCGACGAGACGTCACCGGCCGACGACATGTCGCTCACGAGCGGCCGGTCGGAGGCGAGCACCGTCCGGCCCAGCGCGTAGCCGAGCATCTTCCGCGACAGCGTCGTCATCACCTTCGTGTCCTGGCTGTCGAGGTAGCTGAGAAGTCCGTCGGCGCCGACAATCGTTGTCTTGTCCTTGAGCTCGCTGGTGACGTCGACAGCCTTGCCGTCAGGGTACGTCTGGCGGGCGCGTCCGACGGCGTCGAAGCCTTCCAGCGGGAACCCGAGCGGATCGATGCGCATGTGGCACGCGGCGCAGGTCGCGTTCCGTTTATGCTGCGCCAGTCGCTCGCGGAGCGTCAGGCCGTTGAATGTCTTGTCGTCGGCCGGAATGTTGCCTGCGTCAGCCGGCGGCGGCGGCGTCGGCGTCCCGAGAACGCGGCGCAGCACCCAGTCGCCGCGCTTGACTGGGCTCGTGCGCAGCGGTGCCGATGTCGTCGTCAGTACCGCGCCGAGGCGCAACGCACCACCACGGTCGAACGCGTGCGCGTTGTCGACCTTCTCGACCTTGCCGGTTGATGCGACGCCGGTCGTGATGCCGTAGAACTTCGCGAGCGGCTGATTGAGGAACGCGTAGTCGGCGGAGAGAATCTCTTTGACTGGGCGATCCTGCCGCACGATGTACTCGAAGGTCGAGATGGCCTCGTCGTACATCGACTTCTTGACCTCGTCGGTGAATTCCGGGAAGCGTCCAGTATCGACGCCGCGGTACTCGTCGAAGTGATAGAAGCCGAGCCACTGTCCGAAGAACTCCGTGGCGAGGCGGCGTGCTTTCGGGTCGGCGGTCATCCGCCGAACCTGCTTCGCGAGGAGCGCCGGATTGCTGAGCTCGCCCGCCGCCGCGGCCCGTCGCAGCTCGTCGTCAGGAATGGACGACCACAGGAAGAAGCTCATGCGGCTGGCCATTTCCCAGCCGCTCAGTGGCTTCTCCGGGCCCTGCGCGACGGCTTCCACGCGGTAGAGGAAGTCGGGCGACACCAGGATGCGCGCGACGAGCGCGCGCATCGCGCCATCGTGATCGAGCTTATTGTCGGTCCGCGCCTTCTGGTAGAACGCGCGGAGGTTGGTCTTTTCGGTGACTGTGAGTGGACGGCGCCAGGCGCGACTGGCAAACGTCAACGCGTCTGAGACATGACCCGGCTGGGCGAGCGTCTGCGCGCGCATGACGGCGTCGTAGTGCGCCCGCAACGCTTTGACGTGCGGCTGAACCTGCTCCGGTAGCGATGCGATGCGAGCCGGCGTCATGTCCTTGATGGTCTGGCCTTCCAGGGCGATCTTGTAGTGATCCGCGAGCATGCCGAGATAGGCGTCGTGGTACGGCCACGATCCGAAAAGATCGGTCCACGCCTGCTCGAGTCGCGCGCGATCCGCGCCGTCGACGATGTTGCTGGTGAAGAACGCGTCGTTGCGCTGGTACTTGACCTTGAGCACGAACGCGTCGTGCTCGGGGCTGTTATACGTGTTGTCGAACGGCGGCGGCACCGGATCCTTGTCGGCCGGGTTGGCCTCGCCGTGCGAGTTCGGCGGCAGGAGCGCCACGTACTCCGCCATGCCGGCGCGGAAGGTGCGATACCCGGCGCTCGCAGGATCGCCAAAGAGCACGCGCTGGATCGCATCGCGTGCCGATCCTTCTGGACGATCCGTCACCATCACGCGCACGACGGCGTTACTGTCCTGCCCGAGCTCGGCATCGGCCAGGAACTCGGCGACCGTTCCACTGGCCGCAGGATCAATCGCGAACGCTACTGGGCCGGCAATCGCGAAGTCGTCGGGACCGATTGCGGCGCCATCGGGACTCGTTCCGAAGTTCAGCGCGGCGACGGCCTCGGGCTTCAACACCGAACGCAGAGGCTTCGTCGACAGTATTGGGCCGCCTGGTCCGCGTCCGCGACCCGCTGCCGCCGTCGTCGGCGGGGGCGCGCCGCGGCCGGCCGGTGGTGCTTCCCGCGTCACGACCCGCGGATTTCGGAAGATGACGACGGGCGTAACCCCAGGCGTCGGGTTGAGACTTGCGAACGTGATGTGCACGGTCGACGGCCCGGTTGCTGGCGGCGTTGGCGCACCGCGTCCGCGTCCCGCCCGGGGACCAAGCGCATAGCTGTAGGCGTGCGTCTTCTCGACGTTGAGCGTCGTGTCGTCAAACACGAGCGGGCTCTCGTCGCCGGCGCCGCCCGCGGCAAGATCGCCGCGCGCAAAAAACCAGCTTGGCCAGGTCGTCAACGTTTTGTACAGCTCGTCGCAGCCGGCTCGTGCCTTGTCGATCGATGCCTGGCGATCCGAAGTGGGCGCAGGAAGCTTCAACCACGCGTCCACCGTGGTGCGGGTTGGAAAGCCGGTGTTCGGCTTGTTGACGGCCGCCCACATGTGCTCGGCGAAACGGCCGGTGATGCCTTCTTTCTCCGCGAGGCTGCGTATCGTGGCCGAAGGATTGCCGAGAGCGACGCGATGCTTGTAGTACCACGCAACGTAGAACGCCTTGCCGTAGCGATCGAGGCCGAACGGCCGGCCGCCTTCGCCCGAGACAACGCGGAAGCCCTTGCTGGCGTAGAGCTCATCGATGCGGTTCAGCGCCGAGAGCTCGAGACCCGTCTTGCCAGGGTCGGCGTAGAACGCGAGCGGGCCGCCGCCGATGACGGCGTGATCGGACACGAGCTTGGCGGCTTCGAGGTAATGCTCGACGCTCTGGTCCTGCACGAACTGCACGTCGCCAAAGTTCGCGAAGCCCTCGCCGCCGACAGAGTCGCTCGACGCATCGATCGCTACCTTGATGTCGATCCCCGTGAGATCGCGGATCGCGTAGGCGTACTCAGCGCTGGTCAGACGACGGACCGTCACGTGTCCTGGACTGCCGCCGTACGCGTCCCCGTATGACTTGAGCGACGAGCGGACCCATGTTGCGGCCGTCTTGCGCTCCGTGTCGGTGGGAAAGAGCGTCGCCTCGTCTGGCGGCATCCGGCCGCTCTCGAGCACGTCGACGACCTTCTCCCAATCCTGCCAGTTATTGCCGACCGAGGTAGGCGACGGATTTTCGACGAGCCGCTCGAGGCTGATATCGCCCTTAGGCTTGTCGGTGCCGTGGCACTCGAAGCAGTAATCCTTGAAGACGTCGGGAGCGGCAGAGGGGGCGGGCGTCGCGTGACGTCGAGCGGATGCCATCGCAAGCATCCTCGAGGCAGGGGCCTGCGCAGACATCGCGATGGCCGATGCCAGAACCGCCGACAGGAGAGCGCAGAATCCCAAGCCTCTCATAGAGTTCCGGGCACCTCGCCACAACAAGCTGCAAGAATTCTAGCGCCCCGCCTTTCGGGGTGTCCAGCCGGACGGGTGGTGGGAGGGTTACCTTTGTCGGCCCGTTTTTGCGTCGCCTACAATTGGCGGCATTGTGACGCATCGATTCTTTGCTTTCGCCACGCTAATCGGCCTGTCCTTCGCCACCCAGACCACAGGTTGGCGGGCGAAGCCCGAGGCCGTGTCCCGCGCCGCCCAGCAGCAACCCGGCTTCAACTATGACGAGGCGCGCGTTCCGGCCTACACGCTCCCGGACCCATTGAAGGGGCAGGGACCTCTCGTCGCCACGGCGGCGCAATGGCGGGAGCGCCGGGCGACGATTCTCGGACTGTTCCGGGATACCGTGTACGGCCGATCGCCGGGTCGCCCTGAGCATCTCGACTTCAAAGTGATTGAGGAGAACGCTCGAGCGATGGACGGCCGGGCGACGCTCAGGCGCGTGACGATTGCCAGCCGTCAGGGGTCGCGGTCGCATCAGTTCGAGTTGATCCTCTTTCTTCCGAACGCGCGTGCGGATCGCGTCCCGGTGTTCGTGCTGATCAACAACCGGGCGGCGTCGAATACCGATCCCACGCGCGCCGAGAAATCCGGCTTCTGGCCGGCAGAGCAGCTGATCGCCCGCGGCTACGGCATTGCCGCGATCCAGTACGGGCAACTCGCTCCGGACAACAAAGACACGTATCGCGACGGCGCGATTGCGCTGTTTGACGATGGCGCCGGTTCGTCGCGTTCAACGTATACGTGGGGCGCGATCGCGGCGTGGGCCTGGGGCGCGAGCCGCGCCATGGACTACCTGGCGACCGACGCGCGGGTTGACGCGTCGCACGTCGCAATCGTCGGGCACTCGCGCGGAGGAAAAGCCGCACTCTGGGCCGGTGCCGAAGACGAGCGCTTTGCGATGGTGGTGTCCAACGAGTCCGGCGAAGGCGGCGCGGCACTGAGCCGGCGGATGTTCGGCGAGACCGTCGAGCGCATCAATACGTCGTTCCCGCATTGGTTCACGGCAACCTACAAGACGTTCAACGGCCGCGAAGCCGAGCTGCCCGTCGATCAGCACATGCTCCTGTCGCTCGCTGCGCCGCGAGCGCTCTATGTCGCAAGCGCCGACGAGGACCTGTGGTCGGATCCGCGAGGGGAGTTTCTGTCGCTTGCGGCCTCGTCACCGGTGTTCGCGTTGTGGGGTGACGCGCCGATTCGCGCCGATCAGATGCCGCCGCTCGACACACCATTGATGGTCGGCCGCCGCGGGTATCACGTCCGTGCCGGCGCGCACAATTTGATGCCCTACGACTGGGAGCGATTTGTTGACCTCGCCGATCGCGCGTGGAAGCAGTAGCTGCCCGCATATGATAAAGAGATGTCACGCTACCGCCATCTCGTCATCCTCATCAGCGCCACAGTCCTCTCGGGCTTCGTAGCCGTTCAGGAACCAACACTCGATCCGTTCCCGACGCCGATCGAAACGACGCAGGGCGTCGTCGCGGTCGACTACATCGAATTCGCAACCATCCCTGACGTCGGCGGCCAGGCGCCTCGCCTCATGCATTTCGTCAACGAGCCGGGGACGAAGCGCAACTTCGTCAGCGTGATGACTGGTCAGCTCTACAGCGTGAGCTACGACGGCAAGGCGGTGACGCCGTATCTCGATATCAGTGCGGAGAAGTGGAACGTGAGCGTGCAGTCGGAGGGCGCCGAGCGTGGCGTGCAGAGCTTTGCCTTTCATCCTCAGTTCAACCAGCCTGGAACGCCTGGCTACGGCAAGCTCTATACCTATACCGATACCTCAAACACCACACCGAAGCCCGACTTCATCACGCCGAGCCCGAAACGTACGCACGACACGGTGTTGCTGGAATGGACCGCGAAGGATCCGGCGGCGGCGACGTACGACGGTGCCGCGCCGCGCGAGGTGTTTCGCGCCGCACAGCCGTTCAACAACCACAACGGCGGTCAGATCGGATTCAACCCACTGTCCAAACCCGGCGGGCCAGACTTCGGTCTCCTTTATATAGGGCTGGCCGACGGTGGCAGCGGCGGCGATCCGTTCGACGTCGCGCAGGACATGAGTTCCGCCTTCGGCAAGATCCTGCGCATAGATCCGCTGGGCAAGACCAGCGCGAACGGACAGTACGGCATTCCCACGAGTAACCCGTTCGCCACCCAGGCCAAGCCTGGCGTCCTCGGCGAGATCTACGCGTCTGGTGTGCGCAACCCGCAGCGCTTCTCGTGGGATTCGAAGACCGGTCGCCTGTATCTCGCCGACATCGGCCAGAACGCCGTCGAGGAAATCAGCGAGGTGACCGCCGGCGCGAACCTCGGATGGAACAAGTGGGAGGCGAGCTTTGCCTACGTGAAGGGAAACGGACAGGTGGATCCGACGCGGAAGCGCGACGAAGCCAGGCATGACCTGGCCGATCGTCGAGTACGACCATCGCGATACGCTCTTCCAACGCGCCGCGATCACTGGCGTGATCATCTATCGTCAGACGGCGGTTCGCGAGCTGCAGCACCTGCTGATCTTTGGCGATAACCCGAGCGGTCAGATCTTCTACGTCGACGCCGACAAACTCCCGAACGGCGGTCAGGACGCGATTCGCCAGATCCTCTTCAACGACCACGGGCACGCGCAAGACGCTGCTGCAGCTGATCGGCGAAGCCAACGTCCGCCAGGGCAAGGAACAGGCGCAGCGTGCCGACCTGAGGTTTGGCGAAGGGCCGCAAGGTGAGGTGTTCATCCTCAACAAGCGCGACGGCATCATTCGGCAGATCGTACCCTCCTCTTCAAAAGGTAATTGAGCGATGGCCAAATCTCGCAAGTCCGTGCGCCGTACCCAGCGCATTCACTCGCCGCAGAACACCGAGGCGTTGGAGGGCATGCTCGACAGGGAATTCAGCGACTATGTGATCACGCGGCGAGCGCCTGACCCGGAAGACCGTCGCGGCCGCGATCGATATCTGGCGAGTCTCCGACGTACGGTCTTGTCCAATCCCGGTGTTGGTGCAGCGAGTGCGGGCGACGCGAACAGCGCCGGGAGTCAGCCTGTCCTTGGCGGCAGCGTGATGGATCTGATCGGGCTCGTGCGCGGGAAGTTCACTGCTGGCATGCTCTCGCCCATCCGATTGGGCGACGGACTCTACGACTTCTATCCGCCCGAGCTCCCCGCGAAGGGCTTCTGGAAGAGGAAGCCGTTCGCACCACCGCCGCTGACCTACAAAGTCGATTCGCCGCCGAACAGCACGATCTCCCTGTCGGTGCCTCAGGTGGGTTCGGGCCGGTTCTACTCGAGCGCGTCGACATTTCAGACGCCCGTCGATCGGTACGCCCGTGTCTGGTGCGGGACCTACCTGCCGATCGATCCGACACTGCACGATAGCGCCCACGGAGAGAAGGACGTCGTGGTGTGGGCCGAGGGCACCGTCGCCTATGACTATGCACTTTCAGCGACGCCAGGTCCGGCGTGGAATGCCAAGAGCCCAGCGGCGTCAGCCCAGGTGAACATCCTCGCCAGGTTCCTTCGCTATAGCCGGCAGACCGGGCAACTCCTGGCGGAGCAGGACGCCCCGTTGTTGTACTTGGCGGCCCTTCCCATCCTCCATGCGCGTCTGGTGCCGAACGGCACGACGCTCACCAAACCTGGCGACGCGCAGCAGATTATCGGCGGCCCCTACGCCGCATGGTCCAGCGGTCCCACCGCCTTTTCGCTCGAGTTGAAGCACGGCACGACGCGGAAACTCGAGACCGACTCCACCTATCTCGTCGCCGTTGTCTGCGAAGTCGTTCTGAGCGCGCTGGCGACCGGACAGGGGCAGGCAGGGATCGCCAGCGCCGAAGTCAGCGCGCAGCTTTTCCTGCGGCTGGCGACGCTTGGCATATTCGAGCACGACCCGAAAGTGACGTTTTGAGAAGGCGCTGGCTGTAACCTCCCTGCCCCGTCTCCGTATTCTTCTCGGAGATGGACGACCTCGACTTCCCGGCGGTCTACGAGCGGTATAACCGCGACGTCTATCGCTTTGCGCTCTATCTCTGTGGCGAGTTCTCGCTCGCCCAGGATCTGACGGCGGAAACGTTCGCACGCGCCTGGATCGCGCGCGATCGCATCCGCGTCGGCAGCGTCAAAGCCTACTTGCTGATGATCGCGCGCAATCTCTACCGCGACGTCAAGCGACGTCCCGAAAACGTCGTGCTGCCGGCGGACCCCGAGGTTCGCGATCTGGCGGCGTCTCCCGAGCAGGTTGCGGGTGCGCGTGACGAGCTGCAGCGTGTGCTGCACGCGCTGCGACAGCTTCCGGATGCCGACCGCGAAGTGCTCCTGATGGCCACAGCCGAGGGCCTGAGCCACCACGACATTGCCGCCGCTCTTGAATTGTCGGTCGACGCGGTAAAGGTGCGAGTGCACCGCGCGCGCGTGCGACTCAATGCCGCCCTCGATGGTGGAGGTAACCAGTCATGACCGTCACACGCCCGGTGATTGTCGACCTGTGGCCGCTGTACGTCTCAGGCGAAGCGAGCGCCGAGACCCGCGCGCTCGTCGACGAGTTCCTGCAGAACGATCCCGAGCTGGCGCGCCAGCTGCGCCGCGATCCGCTCGGCGCCGTCGAGGCGCCACCGCCGCCGCCCGACACCGAGACGCGCGCCTTCGCGCGCGCGCGCCAGCAGTTGCGCGGCTATCCGCTGATGCTGCAGATGGCGCTGATCTTCAGCGGCCTCGCATTCGGCCGCATCGTCTCCGACACGTCGTGGGACGTCTCGCCGCGCAACTTCATCGTCATGGCGAGCATCGCCGCGTTCTTCTGGATCGCGTTCGTGGTCAGCCTGTGGCGCATGCGCGCGCGGATCATGGTCGTGCCTGGCGTGAAGCGGCGATGATTCGCCGACTCTCTGAAGCCGCAACGAGGCTGGCTGGCCTGGGCCGTCTCCGCTCGCCGGGAAGCGATCGCGCTCGTACGCTCCGCTTCGCGCCGTGGAAAGGTGCCTCCGCTGTAGAGCCTGATCAGGCGCCCTCGGACCGCCGCAGGTATTCGTCAACGGCCAAGGACCGCATGGACGGAACACGACGCGAGGAATCGCTCCGGCCCCGTTCTAGCTGTCTTCAGCTGCTCGGCTCCTCCACGAGTCCCTGGCCAGCCCGCCTCGCTCCGGCACGATGTCCGAGCGCGCCACCTGTCGATCGTCGACCATGCGATGTCGCAACGAGGCTGGCTGGCCAGCGGACGTGGAGCGAGCCGAGCACGCTGCGCAGCGGGAACGCGGCCGGAGCGATTCCTCGCGTCGTGTTCCGTCCGTGTGATCCGCGTCGCTGACGAATAGTTGCGCGGTCCGAGGGCGCCTGATCACGGCTCTCCAAGGCAGCACCTACACGACGCAGCAGCGGCAGAGCTGGCCGCGGAGGTCGCGTTCCCGGCGAGCGGAGACGGCCCGGGCCACCAGCCTCGTTGCGGCATCTGCCGATCGATCGAACGAAGCGCGTATGGGATTCTCCATTGAAGACCGCATGCGCGGCGCGCGCCACTTCGACGACCGTTTGGCAGGCAACAGGAAGAACGAGCGTCACGTACCGGTGACGAGCGGCACGCCGTAGCGGCGGAGGATGTCTTGGATATCCGAAGCTCGGCGAGCGATGGCTGCGTCGAGCTCGGAGTGCAGTGGCCAGTCCTCTTGCCGCACGGCAATTGACATGTCGAGCGCAAACGGCACGATGTCGCCCCCCTGGCGGGCCAGCACGGGCGTGATCGTCACCGGGATACGCTCGCGCACGGCGAAATAGCCGGCGAGCGGTCCCCACACGACGGCGACATCGAGGTCGCCGCTGGTGACGGCGTCGAGGATCGCGCGCTGCGGGCGTGGTTTCGAATCGGCGCCGTAGACGGTAGAGCCGCGCAGACGGTCGGCGAGTTGTCGCGACACGAGCGCCTGAGCTGTCGGCGGATTGTCGTACTCGTCGTGGGCGAGACGCATACCGATCCGCAGATTGCGCAGCCGCGGGTCGTCGAGCGATCGCGGGCTGAGCCCCCGATCGCGTCGCGTCACAAAGACGTAGGTCGAGCGGTAGTACGGCCTCGTGGTGCGCACGCGCTCGAGCATCGACGGAACGCTCATCAGCACGTCGCAGACACGCGCCTGGATCGTCGTGCGCACGTAGCCTCGCCGTTGCGGCGCCCAGTGGTACTCGAGCGAGCGCCCGAGCTCGCG
The DNA here is from genome assembly GCA_963797715.1 of uncultured Acidobacteriota bacterium. Taxonomy (GTDB): domain Bacteria; phylum Acidobacteriota; class Vicinamibacteria; order Vicinamibacterales; family 2-12-FULL-66-21; genus DATBJJ01. The sequence goes on along the minus strand of CAWCQS010000017.1, from coordinate 243,633 downwards.
CGCGAGCAGTTCCGCAATCGCGTTCTCAAATCCTTCACCGCGTGCGTTCGCAAACGGAAGGTTGTCGGGGTCGGCGCAGACACGCAGCACCGAGCGATCGGCGTCGGTCGACGCATGACCGGCCGGCGGGTTGAGCACCTTCGGAACCGGCGGGTCGACATGCCTCGGAACCGCCCAGACAAAGCAGATCCAGATCACCAGGGCAATCCCGGCCAGGGAGGCAAGCGCCGATCGACGCCTAGAACGCGAAACCATGAGCGGTCGTCGCATGGACGACGTTCTGCCTGATAGCTCTCGTGTCGCTAGAGCTCACAAATCGGAGACCGCAACTCGAATGCCAGAGGTCCCATCGTCAGCTTCGCACGTTCCGCGCATCCGCGCTGTAGGAGTTTCACCGTGTGGGTATTTGTTTCGACCCGCGTACGGCTGAGGTCTTTCGTGCTCGTCCGGCACGCCGCGAGCTGCAGCGCTGGCGAGGCGCATCGTGAGCCGTCGCGTCGGCAACTGATAGCGGCGATTTTCTTGCAGTCGTCCTTTCGGTCAATTCGACAGCCTGCGTGTCTTCGCGTCGTGCCGTCGATTGGCAGAGGTGCCCGCACCGCGCATGAGCTCAGGTCTGAGCCGCCTGCTCGTGCAGGTGCAACGCGTATCAGTCGCGCGGTACGCGCACGGCGGCCGGAAATGGCGAGAGCGGCGCCGTCAAAACCTCGCGGCGGGAAGTTGCCGGCACCGACGAGTTCGCGTCGGCAACGAGTTTCAACGTGGGTAGCGGCGGACCAACGATCGGCATCCACGAGCCTATTCATCAGCCGCGCAGGTTGGACATCAATCCTGCCAGCGCGAACGACAGTCGAGAGACATACATCAACTGACAGCACCCTAAGGAGACGAGCAATGGCCGAGAACGGGACCCTGCACGACGCGTTTGTGGAAGAACTGCGAGACACCTACGATGCCGAGAAACAACTGACCAAGGCGCTGCCCAAGATGGCGAAGGCGGCCACCTCACCGGATCTGCGCGCGGCGTTTGAGTCGCACCTCGAGGAAACGCGCGGGCAAATCGAGCGCCTGGAGCAGGTGTTCGAGAGCCTCGACGAGAAGCCGCGCGGCAAGCACTGCGAGGGCATCGCCGGAATCATCGAGGAAGGCAAGAGCATCATCGACGAAGACTTCGACGAGGCGACGATGGACGCGTGCCTCATCGCCGCAGGTCAGCGCGCCGAGCACTACGAGATGGCTGCGTATGGGACGCTCGTTGCCTGGGCCGAGGGGATGGGGCATAGCGACGCCGCCCGGTTGCTGAGGGAGACGCTCGACGAAGAGAAGTCGGCCGACGCGAAGCTGTCATCGCTCGCCGAAGGCGGCATCAACCAGGACGCGGCCGAAGCGGCCCACCCGTCAGGCGACGAGGAAGAAGAGGATGAGGATGCGGCACCCGCCCGCGGTGGACGGGGAGGCCGGTCGGCAACAGCCGTCGCCAGGCGTCCAACTCGGCGCTGAGCACCACCAAGACGCCGGCAGATCAGGCCGTTAGAGAGTCGCAGGCGCAGGAGGCGAAAACGTCATACGACGTTCTGCCTCCTGCCGCCTGAGTTCAGCGAGCCACCGCGTCGGAGCGCGCCGACACCCACGCGAGCAACCTGTCCAGCGGCCAGCAGTTGACGATGCGTTCCGGTGGAATGCCGGCCAGCCGTGCATGCGCGATCGCGGTGTCCGTGTATCGCAGTTGCGATGTCGTGTGCGCGTCGCTGTCGAGCGCGAACAGGCACCCCGAGTCGAGCACCTGGGCTGCCAGCGTGTAATCAAGATCCTGGCGCGCAGGATCGCCGTCGAGTTCGATGGCGACGCCCTCGGCGGCTGCGACCGCAGCGACCGCATTCCAGTCTGCGATGATTCCCGGCCGCGATCCAGCGATGCGTCCGCGCGGATGCGCCAGGATGTGGACGGCTGGGTTGCGAATCGCCGCCTGCAGCCGCCCGGTTTGGTCTTCGTCCTTCCGCAGCTTAGAATGCGGCGCCGCCAGCACGAGCTCGAACGCGCCTGCCTCTTCGGCGGAGAGATCGAGGTTGCCGGCACCATCGATGTTGGACTCGATTCCGCGAATCAGGCGAAAGCGACTGCCGTATTCGTCGTTCAGCCGCGCGATCTCGCGATGCTGCTCGAACGCTTCGGCCATCGACATGCCACCGGCGATTTTCAGACCATGCGAGTGGTCGGTGACTGCGGCGTAGCTGTACCCGCGCGCCAGGCAGGCCTCGACGATGTCGGCGAGTGTCGGTTTGCCGTCGCTCCATTCCGAGTGCATCTGCAGATCGCCGCGATAGTCCGATACGGCTGGACCCGCGAACGAGGGATCGCGCAACACGCGCAGGACCTCGGCGCGGCTGAGGAAGTTGCCGCGGAGCATCCGCCGGCGCGCGATCTCGCCGGCACGGCCGCTCGCGGCGACCGCCTGTTCGACGGTTTCAGAAGTTCCGCTGTCGAGGACTTCGAAGATGACGCGTGTCGAGGCCGGGCCGATGCCGGCGATCTTCGGCAACGTTCGATCCGGCCGCACCAGAGACGTCAGAGGTTCTTCGAGCGAGAGCACTGCTGCCGCGGCTCGCTTGTAACCCCACGTTCGCTGCGGCGAAGCCTGCACGAACGCAAGGTCGCGCAGCAATCCGCCCACGACCGCATTCACATCGTCATGGCTTCGAACTGAACTGTCAGGCGTGGCATCCATTTGTTGCTGAGCCGTGCACAGCTCTTCTGCGCGATTCTGCAAATCGGGCGCCGCTCCACGTCAGTCGATTCTGACGGCGTTGGTGCCGGCGGAGGGAAACCGCTGGAGCACAGCTGGGTCGTGCCCGGGGACGATTCGCGTCGCGCTTCCGGCGAGGTTCGCCATACGCAGTTGGGCGGCGAGGTTGGCAGCCGCATCGACTGTCTGGGCGATTGCGAGATGCTTCTCCAGGTTTTCGTACAGATAGGCGTTGTCCGACGCCAGCACGAGCGGACCGGAACGGGTGTCCACACGAACGTACTGCGATTCGAACGTATGTTTGCCGCCGGTGTAAACCCGGATGCCCGCAGCGATCTCGCGGTCGTCACCGTCGACCAGGCGCAGGCGTCCTTTCTGCTGCAACGTAAACAGCATCGCCGCCACGTCGGTATCGATGCCACGATCGAGGACTGCGCCGCGGTCGCCGACGTGGTGCTCGTACTCTGCGCGTTGAATCCAGATCCTGGCCCGCGGGAAAAGGTCCGCGCCGTCGGCGTGGTCCCAGTGCACGTGTGACAGGACCACGTCGGTGACATCTTCGGGCGAAATACCCAACGCGGTCTTCAGTGCATCGGTCGGCCGAGCGTAGCTCGTGGGTTTCCACTGTTCGACGAACTTCTGCCGATAGAAGCCCGCGTCCACGAGCATCACTCCACCACCAGCCAGCTTGATCGGCCACACCATCATCGCGATGTCGATCGGCTGCTGGCGATCCCCGCCGGCGACGAGTTGTCCGACCGAGTAGCGAATCGAGGCAAACCGGACCGCGAATACCTGATGTGCCGTCGTGCTTTGCTGCGCCGGCCACGTGCCCGCCGGTGTATGGACAGCGCAACAGAGGGTCAGGACCAGAAGGATCGAGCGCAGCAATGGGGTGGCTCCCAGGACGCCGGCAAACGAATTCAATCGCAAGATACGGAGTGTCGCCGGGCGACGCGCCTATCATAGTAGAGGGACATCGGAGGTCAGGAGGTCCCATGAACGTATCAACGAGCTCAGTCCCGGCCGCGCGCGCCAGTCAGCCCGCCATCGAGAACGATCCGCGGTGGGCGATGGTCGTGGCACGCGATCGGCGCGCCGATGGTTCGTTTTACTACTCGGTGGCGACAACCGGCGTTTACTGCAGGCCGTCGTGCCCCTCGCGCCTGGCGCGACCGGCAAACGTCCGTTTTCACGCCACCGCCGCCGACGCCGAGCGAGCTGGATTCCGTCCCTGCCGGCGTTGCCGGCCGACGCAGCCGTCGCTCGAACAGCAGCATGCAGCGCTCATCGCTGGCGTGTGTCGTGTCATCGACGCGTCGGAGACCGCGCCGAGCCTGGCAACGCTCGCCAAGCGAGCCGGCCTGAGCCCGTATCACTTTCATCGCGTTTTCAAAGCCGTCACTGGCGTGACACCGAAAGCGTACGCGGCGGGGCGGCGGAGCGCCCGCGTGCGCCGGGCGCTCGAGTCTGGCGCCTCACGCGTTACCGACGCGATCTACGACGCTGGCTTCAATTCCGGCGGCCGGTTCTACGAGGCGTCCGACACGGTGCTCGGCATGACGCCGACGGCGTACCGCGCCGGGGGCGCCAATGCCGAGATCCGTTTTGCGGTTGGCGAGTGTTCGCTCGGCGCGATTCTCGTGGCGCAGAGCGCAAAGGGCGTCTGCGCGATCTCGCTCGGCGACGATCCCGCAGCGCTCGTCCGCGAGCTGCAGGATCGTTTCCCGCGCGCAACGCTGGTCGGCGGCGACGCCGCGTTCGAACGCTCCATCGCCCAGATCGTTGGCTTCGTCGAACGTCCCTCGCAAGGGCTCGACCTGCCGCTCGACATTCGCGGCACGGCGTTCCAGCAGCGCGTCTGGCAGGCGCTGCGCAAGATCCCCGCAGGTTCGACCGCCAGCTACACCGAGATCGCCAGACGCATCGGCATGCCGACCGGCGCCCGCGCCGTCGCGCAAGCCTGCAGCGCAAACCCCATCGCCGTCGCCATCCCCTGCCACAGGGTCGTCAGCAGGGACGGATCGCTCTCGGGATATCGCTGGGGAGTGGAAAGGAAGAAACGGTTGATCGAGAAGGAGCAGGGAGCTAGGAGCTAGGAGTCGCGGCTCGCGGCTCGCTGCTCGCGGTTTTGCTTCCAGCTTCGAGTCCCGAGTCCCGAGTCCCGAGCCCCGAACCGCCAGCAGCGAGCCGCGAGTTGCGAGCTGCGGCCTATCTCTGGCACACGGGACAGTAGAACGTCGAGCGGCCGGCTTGCGTGATGCGGCGGATCGTTCCCGGACACCGCGGTGTCTGACAGCCTTCTTCGGCACGGTCGTAAACGCGGAAACGGGAGGTGCGGTAGGCGCGTGCCGTTGAGCGTTCGATGGCGCGCCGCAGCACCGTCTTGATCGCGGCCGCAAGGCGGCGTGCGCTCTCGCGCGGCTCTCCGGAAGGCGTCGCCAGCGTTGATGCCGGCCGTCGCGGCGAGAGTCTGGCCAGGTGCAGCGCTTCGCTGGCGTAGATGTTGCCAAGCCCCGCGACGACGCGTTGATCGAGCAAGGCAGCCTTGAGCGATGTGCGCCGGCCGGCGCAGGCTTTGGCGAGTGACGCCGCATTGAACTCGGACGAGAGCGGCTCTGGTCCGATACGGGAGAGATGGCGGTCGAGGCTCCGGGTCGGCACCAGGTCCATCACGCCAAAGCGCCGTGGATCGTTGTAGGTAATGGTGGCGCCAGACGACATGCCGAACACGACATGATCGTGCGGTCCAGCGCTGTTGCTGCTGCTGGACGAGCCGTGCCGCCGCGCCACGGCGAACGACCCCGACATCCCGAGGTGCATGAGCAGCGTCTCGTCCGATGACAGATCGGCGAGGAGATACTTGCCGCGCCGCGTAACGTTCCGAACCGTTCGTCCCTTCAGCCGGTCGGAAAAGTGCTTCGGAAACGGCCGCCGCAGGTCTTTGCGGCGGACGAGCACGCGGTCGAAGCGGGCGCCGCGCATGACCGGCGCCAATTGACGACGGACAGCATCGACCTCGGGAAGCTCGGGCATCCGAGGATCATCTCATCCCCGAGGTCGACGGCGCATCTCAACGGAACGGTTGCGCTATTGAACGACGCAGCCCGCTCCGAACACCTTGCCGGCCATGCCGGGCACTGGCTCTCCAATCTTCGCGTCCCCGTGCGCGCGATGCGCCGGCTCGGCGTTGATGCTCACCTCGATGAGGTGGTACGAGCCGTTCCCGGTGCGGTGGCACAACTGCACCTTCGGCCCGTTGTCGGTGTCGTCCGGGGATTGGCCGAAATAGTGACTGACGTCGGTACTCGTGACCGAGACTCCGTTGCCAGTCGCGGACGCGGTTCCGACATTGCGGTATTGACCGGCGGTCGCCGTTCCCGTCGCCGTGCACGTCATCGACTCTCCGGTGGCCAACGTTGCCTTGGGGCACGTAACGGTCGCGACACGGTCGTCGGTCACTTTCACGTTCGTCAAAGCGACGGTGCCGTTGTTGGTCACGACGTAGGTCCACGTCACCGTTGCGCCCACGGCCAGCGTCGGTCCTGGCGCCTCGTCGGCGTCCTGGCCGTTCGTCGACTTCTTGATGCGGACCGAGGCGCCGGTTGGCTGGCAGTTCGAGCCGAACACCTTCGTCGGATCGCCAGGCACCGGCTCGCCGACTTGTCCATCGCCGTGCCCGCGGTGCGTCGCTTCGGCGCTGACGCTCACCTCGATTGATTGGTAGGTTCCGCTCTCGGTCCGGTGGCACAGCGCAACCTTTCCGCTCGAGCGCGTTTCGCTGACGATGGTCGCTGACGAACCCGACAGCTGCACCTGAATCTGAATGACTTCGTCGCTGGCCACATTCGCTATCTGGGCCATGGCGGTTGTCGTCGAGTCCTTGAACTGCAACTGCACGTTGCCAGCAGGTACGCCCGGCAGTTCGAAACTGCCCGACGATTCGACCCGTGAAGAAACGCTGGTACCGACAACCGAGACGTTCATTCCTGCGGGCGCCGAGGCGCCGGCGCCGTGAACCGTTCCGGCAATCGTCGCGCCTCCCGCTCCACCCGACGACGGACTAGTCGGCGAAGCGCCACCGCAGGCAAGCGCCGCCGCAATCGTCAGACAGACCGCCGCGAGCAGCACCGTTTTTCGGATCGCCATGACTCCTGGGCTCCTTGGTTTGATGACCGGACGCCAAATCGAGCAAGCCACGTACCGCGGGATGTAGTCGCGTAAACACCTTACTGACAGCAAGTTGTTCGGATCGTACTAATCGTGACAGGCGTGTCTGTCGTCGATGTTGTCGGCGCTTTTACACTACCGTTCACTGGTCGCGAGCCACCTTCATCACTCCAGCAGCGTAGCGTTTATCTGAGCGAGGTACATTCTTGTAGCTCGCTCGTATCCCGCCTTTGGCGTGCACTCGACGCATCACACGGGCCAAACCGAAACGAAGACCAACCATCGGACGTAATGCACTTACGTCCAGCGTAACGTTCGGCCTCATCGGAGTCGTCCTGTATTGAGATCTCAGCGGTCCTTCCTTTGCACTTCCGGACACGTGTCCCGATTCGTTCAACTTACCGCGACGCTGGTCGTCATCAGCCTTGCGACGGCAGCAGTACGCATCAGCGCCCAGCTGAACCCGTCCGCGCCCTCGCCACCACGATCGTCGGGGACGAATCCGATCATTCGCTACGTCCCCGAAGATCTGCGCGACACGCCCTGGCTGCGCACCTTCCGCGAGGCCCAGATCAAGGCCCTCGCCAACGTGCAGGCGTTTCACGGTTTCCAGTTCGCGAACCACCTGGCCGAGACCGACATTACCTTCAAACACCGGATCGTTGACGACGCGGGCAAGACGTACAAGGCGGCGCACTACGACCATGGCAACGGCCTCGCCGTGGCCGATGTCGACGGCGACGGACTGCTCGACATCTACTTCGTCAGTCAGGTGGGCGGCAATCAATTGTGGCGGAACGCCGGCGGCGGCAAGTTCCAGGAGATCACTTCTACCGCGGGTGTTGCTGTTGCCGGAAAGGTCGGCGTCACCGCGTCCTTTGCCGACATCGACAACGACGGCGACGCGGACCTCTACGTCACGACCGTGCGCGGCGGCAACGTGCTGTTCGAGAACGACGGTCACGGTCGCTTCCGTGATATCAGCGTCGCATCCGGCCTCAACTACACCGGGCACTCGTCGGGCGCCGTGTTCTTCGACTACGACCGCGACGGCCGCCTCGACCTGTTCCTCGTCAACGTCGGCCGCTACACGACCAACACGGTGGCCGGCGACGGCTACCGCTACTACACGGCGTTCGAAGACGCGTTTTCGGGGCACCTCAAGCCCGAACGCGCCGAGCGCAGCATCCTCTTTCGCAATGAAGGCAACAACCACTTCATCGACGTGTCGGCGCGCATGGGGCTGATGGACGCGTCCTGGTCAGGCGACGCAACGATGGTCGACGTCAACGACGACGGCTGGCTCGACCTCTACATCGTCAACATGGAGGGCGACGATCAGTACTACGAGAACGTCGGCGGCACGCGCTTCGTCCGCAAGAGCCGTCAGGTCTTCCCACGTACCTCGTGGGGCTCGATGGGCATCAAGGTCTTCGACTTCAACAACGACGGGCGCATGGACATCTTCATCACCGACATGCACTCCGACATGAGCGAGCCGACCGGGCCGGAGCTCGACAAGGTGAAGTCCGAGATGAAGTGGCCGGTCTCGTTCCGCGGCACCGGCAAGACGAGCATCTGGGGCAATTCGTTCTTTCTCAAGGATGGCCCGGGGAAGTTCCACGAGGCGTCGGACGCGCTTGGCGCCGAGAACTACTGCCCGTGGGGACCGAGCATTGGCGATCTCAATGCCGACGGCTTCGACGATGCCTTCATCACCGCCGGGATGAATTATCCCGAGCGCTACATGATCAATTCGGTGAAGCTGAACGATCGCGGGGAGAAGTTCGTCGATGCCGAGTTCGCGCTCGGTGTCGAACCGCGTTCCGGCGGCATCGCCACACCGTGGTTCGATCTCGATGCCTCGGGCAAGGACCGCACGCACCCTGATGCTGCTGGCGAGACCGGCCTCGTGCAGATCTGGGGCGCGCGCGGCAGCCGCTCGGCGGTGATCTTCGATGTCGACGGCGACGGTGATCTCGACGTGGTGACCAACGAGTTCAACGCCGCGCCGATGGTGCTCGTGAGCAACCTGACGGAGAAGACAAAGGTGCACTACGTCGCCGTGAAGCTGACGGGTACCACCTCGAATCGCAACGGGCTCGGCGCCGTCGTCAAAGTCACGGCAGGTGGTACGACCTACACGAAAGTCTTCGACGGCAACTCCGGCTACCTCTCACACAGCTTGTATCCGCTGTATTTCGGGCTTGGCGCTGCGGATTCCGTCAGCGGGCTCGAAGTGACATGGCCGTCGGGGAAGACACAGACTGTTCAGGGGCCGATCAAGATGAATTCGGTCCTCGAGGTTCGCGAGCAGTAGGCTGCCAGGCCTTACTCGACCGCAGCGCGTAGTCGCTCCACGAACTCGGCGGCGCTCTGCGGGCGGCGCGCGCGATCTCCACTCAACGCCATCGAAAAGAACTCCGCGAGGCCGTCAGGACACTCAGGCCGATAGATGCGCGGGTCTGGGACAGTCGCACGCGCGATGAGTTGCAGCGTGTCACTGACCGTGGGGGCGGAGAACGGATTATGCGCTGTCAGCCCCTCGTACAAGGTAACCGCCAGGGCCCACAAATCAGTGGTCTGCCCTGGCGGTGCCATGCTGACAGCTTCGGGCGACAGGTACCCCGGTGTTCCGACGAACTGATGCACTCCCGTCTCGAACGATCGATGCGTCAGGTCTGACGCATCGTCGATCGCCGCTGTGGCTGTGGACGGGGCGCCTGCGGTGAGTGCGGAGACACTGTCCATCAACCGCACCAGCCCGAAGTCCATCAGTTTTGCCGTGCCGTGGTCGGTGTAACCGATGTTGCTGGGCTTCACGTCGCGATGAAGGTAACCGGCGCGATGGACGTGGTGAAGCACGTCGCCGATAACCATTCCTAGGCTAATCACGGTCGCGACTGGCAGCACGCCGGACCGCAGACGGTCGCCAACCGTACCTCCGGAGAGATACTCGAGCACGAGCACCGGCGAGCCGCGCCAGGACTCGAGCGCGTGAATGACGGCGAGGTGAGGATGCTGCATCGTGGCCATGGCGCGCGCCTCGCGGCGCAGCCTCGATGCCGCTTGCGGTACGACGCGTGGCAGCACCTTGAGGGCGACCAGGCGATCGAGCGTCACGTCCCGGGCTCGATAGACGACGCCCATTCCACCGGCGCCAATCTGGCGCTCGATTTCGAACTTCCCTGCGAAGATACCCGGCAGCAGCGCCTCCCGCAGCTGGTTGCCGCATGCGTCGCAGGCGGCCTGGCCTCGCGCGTGCACCCAGCCACAGGCAATGCACTGCCACGCCGCGTGTGTTCTCGCCGAGGGAGCACCGTCGGGGCTCGGTGATTCCTGTCTCAGCTTTTGTTCGAGAGTAGACGCGGCTGATGCCGCGACCGCCGTCATCAGCTTGCGGTCCTCCTGCGTGAACGGCAGCTCGCTGCGCTTTTCCCCGAGCGCCAGCACGCCGAGCGGCCGCTCGGTCGCGCCGAAGAGCGGGACGATCAGCCGCGTGTTTGCGTCGGCCAGCCACTCGCGTTCGTTCTCCGGCAAGCGGCCCAGTAGCGAGCCGTCGGAGGAGAGGTCGACGTCGAGCGGTGCGTGCGATCCGCCAATCAACGAGCCCAGCGCGCCGTCGGCGTCGAGGCTGCGTACGCGGCCTTCCGGATCGCATAACTGGTTGCTGTCATCGTGGAGGAGGAGCAGCGAGATCCGTTCGAGATGCAGCGCCCGGTCCACTTCTGCGGTGATCAGCCTGACGATGTCCCGAGTGGTCTCGGCTCGCTGGGTCAGGTCGACCAGGTCGAGGAGAATCTTCTTGGCATCATACTGCTCGCGAAAGAACCGCCGGTCGATGGCTTCAAGCAAGGGGCGGCGGCAGAGAAATGCGGCCGCTGCTGTTACGAGCCCGATCACGAACACTGGCGAGTCGCGAAGAAGCTCCGCGAGCGGGAGATGTCGATTCTGGTAGCCGGCGACGGCGATCGCGATCGCGCTGGCAGCCAAGATCGCCACGACCGTGTAGCGCGCCAGCAGGTACTGGACGGCGCGGCGAACGACGAACCGAACGTCGAGGACCCTGTCCATGACGACCGCATACGCGGTCGCGGCCGGTGTCATGAGGGAGGCCGCGGTGAGAGCGATTCCCATCGCCCGGCTGCGCCTGGCGTCGGACACCCAGGCCGCGTACGCAGGGATGGACGTCGCGAGAAAGACGTGCAACACCATGGGGAACGTGCCGGCGACGATACCGGCGACCACCCACGCGAGTCGTCGTCTTTCACCTGCCTCGGCCCGACGCTGCTTGAGCACCAGCAGGCCGAGTGACGGAACCGTCAGCAGCGACACGACCTGCCAGAACCAGCCCCGCGTGCTGGCTGGCGAAAGCCAGGCGCTCAGGGTTGCAACGGTTGGGGAGCCCGGCGCGAGCACACCGAGCACCATGTTCCCCACGGCGAGGATGATTCCTACGATCAGTGCCAGCGTGGCGATGCCGTCAGCCAGCCGGTCGCTGACGAGGCCCGGCTGGACGCGCGGAAAGCTCCAGGCAAAGCGCCAGAGCACGTACGGCGACAGCGCGTTGACCTGCAGGCTTGCCAGAACGGTCAGCGTCCCTGCGATTGCTATCGGCAATGCCGGCAGCGCCCTCGCAATCAAGCGATCCGCGAACATTGTGCCGAAGAGCACGAGCACGATGCCGAGGAGCATGGCTCGAGTGTCGCGACTCCCGCCGAAATACAAGACGGCGCCCGAGACGCCAAAGATCAGAAGCAGGACGACGTCAGTACCAGGACGGAAGGGCCTGGGCCGGCAGTGGGAGCGCCGGCGAGATCCAGAGCGCCGCCGCGAGGCCCGCTGCAATCTTGACGGCACCGACGACGAACAACAGGCTCATCTCCGCACCAGATCGCGCGCTTTGCGCGCGGGCGCTTGCCGACGTGATGTTACCGGTCTTCGTACCGCGCGAAACATGGGCAGACGCCGAGCACCGCCTCGATGGCAAACTGGGCGTGTTCGCGGTCGATTTCGGTGCGGCCCTCCATTGCCGCGCGGGCGGCTGCGATCTGACCGGCGAGTCGCACGAGTTCCGTGAACGCGTATCGCGTCACCTCCCAATTGCGCGTCGCGCGTTCCATGGCCTTCCCCTGTGAGGACACGGCAAGTTCGAGCGCCGCCGATGTCGCCAGCATGTATCCGGCGCCTTGCCCGAACGCCATCGCGAGTTGTAGCCGAACATCGTCCGCGGAAGGGTGCGCCATTACCGGCTCCTTTCGAACAGAGTTGGACGTGATGATTCAGCTGCGGGCGCACCAGTGGGACATGGGCCCGTGTCTCCAGCTTGTGAGTGAGAATGAGTGAACGCCGCTCGCAGCAGGTAGATGCTACACCCGTCGAGGTGCGGGAGCGGCGGTTTCTTCGCTTATCGGCTCGAGCCGTCCGGACTTCGTTCCTTGGCCGGCCGATAACCCACGCCTGTATACTGCGCTGCGCGGGGCACGAACTGGGCGTCGAACTTTGGGTCTGGCGGATCGAACGTGTTCGCGCCCTTGTCGATCCTGCCGCGAAGATCGTTGACGTCTCCGTGAACGAAGCAGTTGCGCACGCCCGTCCCGACCGCGATGTCCAGCTCGTAGCGCGGGCCAGGTGAGATGCCGCCGGCGAGTGTGTTCTTCCAGAAAATCGAATCGACGTAGGCGCTCTGGGTTCCGTTGTCGTCGACACCGTTCCAGTTACCGGTGAACGTGCAGCGGCTGACCGTTGCCTTTGAGCCCTCGAACACCGTCAGGGCACCCGAACCGTGTTCGGGGAGGTACTCGCCGCCGGTCAACATGCCGACGTAATCGACGCCCATGTTGCCGAGGTTGCCAACAAACAGGCAGTTCTCCAGCGTCGCGTGGCTGGCGCGCAGCAAATCGACCGCCGAGCCGGTGATCTGCGTCCGGTTGTTGCGGAAGATGCAGTTGCGGAAGAGCACCGAATCCTGGATTTGATCGAGGTGCTCGACCGAAACGCCACCGCCGCACGGGCTGGTGTAGTTCTCGAACACCTCGACGTCCTCTATCGTCGGATAGGAGCGCGCGTAGATCTTGATGCCGCCGCCATCGGCGTAGAAGAACGGCGTCTTCCTCAGATCGTCGGACTCGATCGGCGACTTGTCGCCGGAACCGATCGTGAAGTTGCGCGCGCCTGTCACCTTGAACCCGCGAAACACCGTCTTGCGGGAAATGCCGTCGCCGAAGTAGACGACGTGGTTGACGACGGCCGGATAGCTCGGCGCGACGCGGTCGGCGAGATCCGGGTTGGCGGCCGTCAACGTGACGTCGCCGGCGGCTTCGAGCGTGATGCCATCGTGACGCGCATTGAACCAGATGAGCGCCTGGCCGCGCGCGGCTGGCCGATACGTGCCGGCGTGGACGGTAATCTTCTTGTGGACCGGATCCTTGGCCGCGCGCTCGAGCGCGTCCTGGATGCTGCCGCCCGGATAGACGTGGTACTCGCCAGTCTTGGCGTCGACCGTGATGCCGCTGTGAGTGGGCGCTGTGTCCTGCGCACCAAGCCTGTGATAAGGCAGCACGCATCCGGCCAGCATCAGCTGGAGGAAGGCGCGTCGATCATCCCGGCGGGTTGGCATCTTATAGAGCTGTCAGTCCGCCAATGTAGCACACGGCGAGGAGCCGTTTCTGCGTTCGAAGCAATCGTGGCTGCGCGGGGCGCGTGTCACTGCACGCCGGAACGAAGCGGTCGGCTCGGCACTCCGTTTCGCGCCGTGGAAAAACAGCCGCTCCGCGGCTGGCCTTACGCTGCGGCGTCGGCTGGGGTTCAGCCGCACGCCGGTAAAGCATCGGTTCGGCAACGAACCCGAGTGACCTCCTGAGACGAAACCGCGCCGCCGCCGAGTCGGAACCGCTCCGCGACTATTTTTAGGGACTCCGCTGTCACGGCGCTCAAAGTCGCGCCGATCCGACCGCTTCACCCCGGCGGTTGTCCAGCGCGCCGCGATTGATCATTGAATACGATGATGCCAGCCGCAGTCTCGTTGCGGCATCATCGCGTCGCGTCGAATGCAAGGGCACGCCACCCCGCGGCAAGCTCGGAGCGGCAGCTGGCCGGAGTAGACTAATCGGCGCTCGATCGATGCAAGGAGGCGGCGTCATGAAGCGACTCTGCAGCTTTCTTTTCCTCGTGATCCTCGGCGTCGCAGTATCGGCGCAGGACAAACCTGCGGGCGGCAGCACGCCGGCGGAGTTATACGGCACCTGGACTGGCACGTGGGAGGGAGGCGGTGGTCCGGGCGGTGGTTTCGAGCTGACGCTCGGGAAGGGTCAGGGCGAGGCCACCGGCGCGAGCGTCTCGGTTACGGGCGAGCCGACGTATGAGGCGACCATTCGCACGATCGCGTTCGACGGCAAGAAGATGACCGCGGGCTATGACTTTCCGCCGGAGGAGTCGATTGAGGTCCGGCTGACCGCGACGTTCGAGGGCGACACCGCCAAGGGAACCTGGACGGCCCGCACCAAGGCCGACGGCGGCGAGGTCGCCAGCGGCACGTGGACGGTCAAGAAGAAGTAGCTTCGGCGCGTGTGGCGAGGCAGGCGTAGAAGCGGTCCATGGTCATGCGAGCGACGCCTTCGAGGAGGCGCTGACCCACGCGCGCGATCATCCCGCCGACGTCTGCGTGGGCGGCGATCTCCACCGTCGTACGGTTGTCCGCTGGCACGAGAGTGACCAACGCGTGTCCTTTCACGAATCCGGCGCGGCCGCTGCCCTCGACGAGCAGCTTGTAGGACTGCGGCGCAACCTTGTCTTCGAGCGCGACCGTGCCTTTGAAGTCGCCTGACACCGCCGCGACGGCGACGGCAAGCGATGCCTCGTAGCGATCGTTCCCGATGGGTGTCAGGCCGCGGCACCCCGGAAGGCAGCCGGCGACCGCTTCGGGGTCCATCAGCAGATCCCAGACTGCCTGGACGGGCGCGTTGAAGTCGTAGCTTGCCGTCAGATCCATCGCGAGTCACCCCTTGCGCCACCGGCTACCGACGGGACGCGTTCGCGATGGCAGATCGCGGAGATGCCCGGCGAGTTGCTCGATGCTCTCGAGATTGTGCGCCGGCAGGAAGTCGTCGACGTGCCGGAGCGCGACCTGCACGCCGCGCGTCAGTGGTTCGTACTCGGCCGATCCGAGCAGCGGGTTCAACCAGATGAGTCGGCGAGACGCTCGCCGCAGCCGCGCCAGCTCGCGGTCGAGCAGCGCTGGCTCGCCTCGATCCCAACCGTCGGACACGATCAGCACGACCGCCGAGTGCCGCATGACGCGCCGGCTCCACTCGATGTTGAACTGACGGAGCGATTCGCCGATCCGCGTGCCGCCGCTCCAGCCCGGCACCGTGTGCGTCAGCTGCGCAATCGTGCGCTGCCCCTTGCGGCCCCAGGAGTGATCAATGACGCGATCGGTCACGCGCGTCAGCGAGGTCGCGAAAACAAAGCTCTCGACGCGCGCACCGGTTCGCGCCAACCCGATCGCAAAGTGCAGCAACGTACGGCTGTAGCGCTCCATCGATCCGCTGACATCGGCAATGAGCACGATCGGGCGCGCGGCCTCCCGGCGACGACGCCTGGGAAGATCGACGAGGTCACCGCGCGTCAGGTTGCGGCGGATCGCGGGCCGAAGATCGATGGCGCCGCTCGACGCGCGCCGCCACCGTCGCGTCCGGCGGACGCTCAGCTGCCAGGGCAGCATCTCGAGCGCCTGCCGTGCGAGCTCGAGCTCGGATGGCGTGAACTCGGAGAAGTCTGTCGTCCGTGACAGCGGTGTCGAACTCCAGGCGCCTACAGCCCGCGACGTCGCGCCCTCCGCTTCAATCGCCTCCAGCGCTTCAAAGCGCGCCGGCACCGATGCGCCCGGCGGTGTGCGGACGATGACCTGCGCCTGTTCGCCGAGTGACGACAGCGGCAGGCTTTTTTCATCGGCGCCGCGCTTCCGCCGAGAGGCAAAGAACAAATCGAACGCGTGATCGAAGCGAGTGAGATCGTCGTGCCGATGTACCAGGAGGCCGCGCAAGACGGTGCGCACGTCCCCGCGCCGCCTGACGTTCACCCACTCGAGGGCTTGCAGGGCATCGACGAGGCGTCCGTGATGGACGTCGAGACCGGCGCGCCGCAGCATCCGTCCGAACGCGAGCACGTTGGTTGCAAACGCGCCGTCGCTGCCGCCGTGTGCTCCGGGTGTTCCGTGGCTCACGACGGTCCAGCCTGCTTCACGCCGCCAGCCATCGCGCGCGCGAGTGTGCTACGCACGCGCTCGCCACGCATCGCCTGAATGTCTTCCTGGTTCTTCAGCAGGATGCCGAGGGTCTCGTCAATCGTCTCCGCGTCGAGCTCTTCGCGGTTGAGCGCGACGAGCGCAGCGGCCCAGTCCAGCGTTTCCGAGATGCCTGCCACCTTATATAGCTCGGCCTTGCGGAGCTCCTGGACGTAGGCGGTGACTTGCTCACCGAGCCGCTCGGACACACCAGGAACCTTCGCCATGACGATGCGGTGTTCCCTGGCGGCATCGGGGTAGTCGATCCAGCAGTACACGCACCGGCGCTTCAGCGCATCGTGAACCTCGCGCGTGCGGTTCGAGGTGATGACAACGATCGGTGGCTGCGCGGCTCGAATCGTGCCGAGTTCGGGAATCGTGATCTGAAACTCCGACAGCAACTCGAGCAGATAGCCTTCGAACTCATCGTCTGCGCGGTCGATCTCGTCGATCAGGAGGACGGGAGGCCGGGTGCTGGTCTGCTCGATCGCGCGCAGCAGCGGGCGCTTGATCAGGAACTTCTCGGTGAAGAGCGCGTGCTCGGCCGAGGCACGGTCGAGCGCGTGCGCACCTTCGAGTAACCTGATCTCGAGTATCTGACGCGGGTAATTCCACTCGTACACCGCGTGTCCGACGTCGAGGCCTTCGTAGCACTGCAGCCGGATGAGCTCGGCATCGAGCGCCAGGGCGAGCACTTTCGCGACTTCCGTCTTGCCGACGCCAGGTTCGCCCTCGAGGAACAACGGCCGCTTCAGGCGGAGCGCCAGGAAAATCGACACCGCGAGATCGCGCCCGGCGACGTACTGCCTCGCCGCAAGGGCTTGCTGCAACTCGTCGACGGTCTGGGGGACGGCGAGGGCAGTGCCTGAAGGTGAATCCACCGGGTCTCCAGCGTTGCGGCGCTACGCTCGCCCGGCGCGCGCCACCGCGGCAGCAATCGCCCGTCGCACGTAGACCGGCGCGACAGCCTTGCGATAGTCCGCCGATGCGAAGATGTCGCCCATCACGTCATGGCCAAGGTCGGATGTGATCTTGTCTGCGGCATCAGCAATTGCCGCGTCGGTCGGCGACTTGCCGGTCAGCGCCGCTTCGACGGCAGGACTCCTGCGCGCCGCCGGGACCAGGCCTCCCACCGCGATGCGCGCACCGCTACAGGTCCCGTTCGCGATCGTCACGTGTGCGGCCGCGCCAATCACGGCATAGCGCGATGCCGGGTGTGAGAACTTCGCGTAGCTCGATCCCTGGCCCAGGGTCGTCGACGGCACGAGCACGGTCGTCAGAACCTCGTGCTCGTCGAGTGCCGTCGTCATCAGATTCTTGAAGAACTCTCCCGCCGGGATGGTTCGTTCGCCGTTCGCGCCAACCGCGACCAGGCGTGCGTCGAGCGCGACGAGAACCGTGGGCAGATCCGAGGCCGGATCTGCGTGCGCGACGTTGCCGCCGATGGTTCCGCGGTTCCTGACCGCCGGATCGCCGACGATCGCGGCCGCGTCCGCCAACGCCGGCGCCGCGGCACGAACATCCGCCGAGGCGGCGAGCTCAGCATGCGTAGTGAGTGCACCGATTGCCAGCGTGTCACCCTTCTTCGAGATCCCGCGCAGTTCGCCGACGCGCCCGATGTCGATGACCGCCGTGGGTGCAGCCAATCGAAGCTTCAAGAGCGGGATCAGGCTGTGACCGCCGGCCAGGAGCTTGGCGCCAGGATGCGCGGCCATGAGCGACTGAATTTCTGCGATCGAGCCGGCGCGGTAGTAGTCGAAGTTGACCGCGTACATCGTTGCGCTCCCTTGATCGTTCGCGTCCGAAAGTTTCGTGGCTTCCGCCTTCAGGCGGAAGCGCCCTTGATCGCCCGCCAGACGCGCTCGGGGGTCATCGGCATCCGGATGGATCCAACATTGAATGGCTCGAGCGCGTCGATGACGGCGTTGTAGACGGCGCAGGTTGAAGCAATCGTGCCGGCCTCGCCGATGCCCTTGACGCCGAGTGGATGATGCGGCGAGGGTGTGACCGTCGACAACACCGTAATGTCCGGCAGGAGGTCGGCACGCGGAATCGCGTAATCCGACAGCGAACCAGTAAGCAGCTGGCCGCTGTCGTTGTACACGGCCTCCTCCCACAGTGCCTGGCCGACACCCTGAACGACGCCGCCGTGCACCTGGCCTTCGACGATGACCGGGTTGATTTGCGGTCCGCAGTCGTCAACGGCGACGTATCGCTTCAACTCGACATGGCCGGTGTCCGGAGCGACTTCAACGACGGCGATGTGCGCGCCGAACGGATAGGTGAAGTTCGGCGGATCGTAGAAGCTCGACGCCTCGAGCCCGGCTTCCATACCTTTTGGCATATTCCAGGCGACGTGCGCCATCAGCGCGATGTCCTGGATGGTTTTGTGTTTGTCCGGCGAGCCTTTGACGAAGAACTTGCCATCGGCATAGTCCATGTCTTCGACGGCGGCCTCGAGCAGATGGCTGGCAAGGAGCTTTGCCTTGTCCTTGATCTTCCGCGTTGCGACGGCCAGCGCCGCGCCGCCGACAGCGGTGGTGCGGCTGCCATAGGTGCCCCAGCCCATCGGCGTGTTGTCGGTATCGCCGTGCACGATCTTCACGTCGTTAACGGAGACTCCGAGCTCGTCGGCGACCACCTGCGCGAACGTCGTCTCTTCACCCTGCCCATGCGGCGACGCGCCAATGAAGACGTGGACCTTGCCGGTCGGATGAAAGCGAACGATGGCGCTTTCCCAGAGGCCGCCCTGGAAGCCCACCGCGCCCGCCACTTGCGAGGGTCCCAGGCCGCAGATTTCGACGTAGGTCACGACGCCGATGCCGATGTATCGCCCCGACTGGCGCGCCTTCGACTGCTCGGCGCGAAGCTCCGGGTAGCCGATGTGAGCCAGCGCTTTGTCGAGCGCCGCCTGATAGTTGCCGCTGTCGTACGTGAGTCCGGTGACGACGTTGTGCCCGTCGGTGAACGGGGCGATCAGATTCCGCCGGCGGATCTCCACTGGATCGATGTTCAACTTGTCCGCAAGCAAATCGATCATGCGCTCCAGCATGAAGGTGGCCTCGGGGCGGCCCGCTCCGCGATACGCTTCGACCGGCGTCGTATTCGTGTAGACGCCGTACACGTCCTCTTTGACCGCCGGGACGTTGTAAGGACCCGAGAGCATGAGCCCATGCAGAATCGTCGGGATGCCTGGTGCGGCGGTGGACAGATAGGCGCCCATTCCCGCCCACACCTTGCAGCGCAGGCCGAGGATCCGCCCGTCTTTCGTCGCCGCGAGCTCGACCTCCTGCACATGATCGCGCCCGTGCGTCGTCGCCTGGTAATTCTCCGAACGCGTTTCAATCCACTTCACGGGCCGGCCGAGCCGCATCGAGCAGAACGCGGTGACGAAGTCACCCTGCACCTGCGCAATCTTGCTGCCGAATCCGCCGCCGACTTCGGGAGCGATCACCCGCAAACGGTCCTCGGGGACGGCGGTGACCACGGACATGATGAATCGAACGATGTGCGGATTCTGTGTCGTGTTCCAGAGCGTCAACTCGCCGGTGGCGGGTGTGAACTGCGCGACGGCGCCACGGGGTTCCATCGCGGTGGGGATCAGCCGCTGCTGGATGATGCGGTCGGTGACGGTGACGTCAGCGGACGAGAAGGCGGCGTCGATGTCGCCGCCGGCGACGGTCCAGTGAAAGGCGATGTTGCCGGGCGCTTCTGGGTGGAGCTGCGGCGCACCACTGGCTGCAGCCTTTTGCGGGTCGATAGTCGCTGCAAGCGGTTCGTAATCCACATCGATGAGCTCGAGGGCGTCGTAGGCGGCATATTCCGTCTCGGCGACCACGACGGCGACGGCGTCGCCAACGTAGCGAACGACATCCGTTGCCAGTGCACGGTACGGAGCGATTTTGAGATTGGCGTTGGGCAAGAGCCAGGCGCACGGAATGGGTTGAAGTCCGCTCATGACGTCCGCGCCGGTATACACGGCGACGACTCCAGGTGCTGAAGTGGCGCGACTGGTGTCGATACGCCGGATCCGTGCGTGCCCGTACGGGCTGCGCAGGATCGCCGCGTATGCCATGCCCGGCAGGACGATATCGGCGGTGTAACGCGCCGTGCCGGTGAGGAGCCGTGGATCTTCGCGCCTCCGAATGCCCGACCCGAAGACGCGCGAGGACGTGGCCGTTGTCGTCATCGCTGTACTCCTGCCTGCGCGGTGCGCGGATCGAGCGCGGCCGCCTGCACGGCGCGCACGATGTTCTGGTAGCCAGTACAGCGGCACATGTTGCCCTCGAGGCCGTGCCTGATCTCCTCGGGCGACGGGTTGGGATGCGTTCGCAGAATCTCGTGCGCGGCAAATACCATCCCGGGCGTGCAGAAGCCGCATTGCAAGCCGTGTGTCGACCAGAAGGCCTCTTGCAGCGCGCTCAGCTGGCCGCCGTCTGCCAACCCTTCGATTGTCGTGATCTTCGAGCCGTCGGCTTGGACTGCGAGCGTCGTGCACGACTTGATCGCGATGCCGTCCATGAGCACCGTGCAACTGCCACATTGGCTCGTATCGCAGCCAATCTTGGTTCCGGTCAGGCCGGCGTCGCGAAGAAAGTGAACGAGCAGCAGACGGGGCTCAACGTCCCGCTGGTAGGCCCGTCCGTTGACCGTCATGGCAACAGTCGACGTCATCGCGTTCTCCTCGTCTCGCTATTTTTTCGACGCGCCGGTCCCGTACACCTGCTCGCGCGTGTGAAACTTGTCACCGATGATGATTTGATCGACCAGATCTTTGTGGACGGGAATCGGCGCGAGCAGGATCGCCTGCACGTCCTTCAACCCGTTGTTGATCGTCGATGTGCCCTCGGTCTTCTCCTTCTTGGCCAGTTGCACTGCCGCCGATGCGGCGCCGCGCGCGAGCGGGCGGAGGGGCTTGTAAATGGTTACCGTTTGCGTGCCCTTCACGATTCGGCGCACGGCGTCGAGGTTGGCATCCTGACCTGAGACGAAGACCTTGCCGGCCAATCCTGCCTGTTCGAGCGCGGCGATCGCGCCACCGGCCGTGGTGTCGTTCGACGCGACGATCGCTACCACCTGATTCTTGGCCTTCTTGAGCGCAGCCGCGGTGATTTCAGTCGCGAGATCGGCGCGCCAGTCAGGCACCCACGGGTCGGCCACGATCTTGATGTCGCCGCGCTTGACCGCATCCTCGAGCGCGCTCATCTGCCCTTCGCGAATCAGCTTCGCGTTGTGGTCGGTCGGCGCCCCACCGAGGAGGATGTAGTTGCCTTTCGGTGCCTGGTTGCGCAGGTACTGCGCCTGCTGCTCACCGACTTTCTTGTTGTCGTAGGAGAAATACAGATCGATATCGGCCTTGAGGATCAGCCGGTCGTAACTGATCACCGGCACCGACTTTTTCTTGGCGAGCTCGACGATCTCCGCCGCCTTCTCGGCACTGTGCGGGATGACGACCAGCGCCTCGACGCCACGGTCGAGAAGGGACTGCGCCTGCTGCAACTGTTTCGCATCGTCGCGCTCGGCGGCTTCGACGAGCACGTCGGCGTCGAGCTGCTGCGCGCGTTCGAGGAAGAGATCGCGATCGCGCTGCCAGCGCTCGTCCAGTGTGTCCATCAGGAGTCCAATCTTCGGTCGTGGCTCCTGCGCCTGCTGCGGCGGCTTGCTCGATGGTGAGCCACAGCCGGCGACGAACGTCGCGAGACAAACGAGTGCGGCAATGGAGATGGACCTGGCGCGCGCCCTGAAGGACGCCCTAACTGCGCGTGTCATCGCGAACCTCCCGCGTGAACTGGCCTGAGCGGATGATGAGTCTACGCCGAATCGAGTCGTTTTGGGCAGAGGGGTCGTTTTGAATTCCCGGGTGGAGTTAACCGTTTCCCTTCGCCAAACGTCTTAGTAATGCTGAAGCGAATGGTGAACGCTGACGTCATTGAGAACACCCTATGCGGTATGCCCTTCGGCAACTCGTAAAGAACCCGATGTTCACGGCGCTGGCCGTCACGACGCTCGCCCTCGGCATTGGGGCAGCGTCGGCGATGTTCGGGCTCATTCAGGGCGTGCTGCTGTCGCCGCCTCCGTACGTCGACCCGGGCCGACTCGTCCTTGTGTCGCCGGCGCGGGTCGACGGACAGCCGTACCGCCGTGGCGCGACGATCGGGCAATGGCTGACGTGGCGCCAGGCTCAGAACGTTGAGCCGCCGGCGATGTACCGGTGGACGTTCAATTTTCTCGTCCTGCCAGACGGCAGCCAGTCGCTCGGCGGCATGGTCGTGACGCCTGGCTATTTCCGCGTGCTCGGCCTGCGCCCGATCCTGGGCCGGGAGTTTACCGACGCCGAGCTCGGCCGCCCCAACGTGCCGCCAAGCGCGATCATCCTCGGGTACGACCTGTGGCAGCGGCAGTTCAACGGCGATCCGAATGTCATTGGTAAGACGGTGCGCATCAGCCGCCAGCCGGCCCCGCTGCCGGTGGTCGGCGTGATGCCTCAGGGCATCCGCTTCCTCCCGGATCCGGGCGCGGCGAGCGAGCCGAACTACGATCTCAACGCGATGGTGGACTTCTGGTTCGGGGTCGCGCCCGACGAGTCGCGCCCGGGCAACACCGCCGGAAATGCCATTGCGCGGCTGCGTCCAGGCGCGACCGCAGCGCAGGCGGGCGCCGAGATCGCGACGCTGAGCGCGCAGGCTGCGCAGTCAGACCCCGCGCTCGCCGGCGTCACCGCGACGGTCAACCCGATGCGGGACGTCCTCAACCGCGAAGGCCGCCGCCTGCTCGTCCCGCTCTTCGGATCCGTCGCACTCGTCTTTCTCATCGCCTGTGCGAACGTCGCTGGCCTCCTCGTCACTCGCGGGCTGCAACGCCAGCAGGAATATGCGATGCGGTCGGCGCTCGGCGCCGGCCGATGGCGCTTGTTCCGTCAGACGCTCATCGAGAGCGCCGTTCTGGCGCTTGCCGGTGGCGTGCTCGGCGCCGGCGTCGCCGCGGGCATCGTGACGGTGCTCAAGAGGATTGGCGGTCAGGCAGTGCCACGCGCGGATGCAGTGAGCGTCGGCTGGCCCGTTTTTGCGTTCGGGTTCCTCGCTGCTGTGGTTGCCGCAATGATCGCGGGCGCGCTACCCGCGGCGCGCGCATCGCTGGCGACACGTTTCACTGGTCTTGGCGGTACACGCACGAGCGCGAGTCGAACCGAGCGTCGGCTGCTTGGCGCCATGACGACGCTGCAAGTAATCATGACCGTCGCGCTGCTCGCCGGGGCCGCCTTGCTCGTGCGCACGGCCCGGAATCTCGACCGCGTGCAGCCAGGCTACGAGACCGAGCACATCCTCGCGATGACGGTGACGACCATGGAGCGTGAGAAGTCGACGGCATTCCATCGACAGACGCTCGAACGTGTGGCCGCGCTGCCGGGCGTCTCGCGCGCGGCGTTCGCCTGGGGCGTGCCACTCACGGGCAACAAGTGGCCAGGAGACCTCGACTTTCCGGGCCTGCCGGGCGTCTCGACGGCGGCGACACGCGTCAACCTTCCGTTGCGATCGATCACGCCGGACTACTTCGACGTCGTCGGGATCAGGCTCGTCGAGGGGCGGGCGTTTCTCAATACGGACACACAGGACGCGCCGCGAGTGGCGATCGTCAACGAAGCGCTGGCCCGGCGGTACTTTGGCGGTCGCAATCCCGTTGGCCGGCGATTCAGCTTTACTGGCAGTGCCGACAAGCCGCTGGAAGTCGTCGGGATGATCGCTGATACGCGGACCGAGGCACTCAGCCAGACGGCCGAGCCCGAGATCTACTTGCCCTTCTGGCAGTCGGGCGCGTTTTCGAAGCACCTCGTCGTGCGGACGACAGGACAGCCCTTGGCGTTGGCGCAAGACGTCCGCCGCGAGATTCGCGCCGTCGATTCGACGTCGGCGGTCGAGCGCATCACGACGCTCGCCGAAATCCGCCAGGCGTCGACGGCGTCGCAGATCTTTGCGATGCGGCTGATCGCTGGTTTTGCGATTGCCGCGACGTTGCTCGCGCTCGTTGGCTTGTATGGTGTGCTGTCCCTCTCGGTCGGCGCCAGGACCAAGGAGATTGCCGTGCGCAAGGCAATCGGCGCGCAGGGGCGGCAAATTGTGAGCCTCGTCCTGGGGGAAGGTTCACGCCTCGTCGCCGTGGGACTTGCGCTCGGCCTCGTTACTGCCCGGTTCGTCGGCCGGCTGCTCGAGGCGTTGCTCTTCGATGTTCAGCCCGCCGACCCGGTATCGCTCGCGTCCGGTGCGGTGCTCTTTGCGATCGTGGCGCTCGCCGCCTGTCTCTTGCCGGCGCTCCGCGCCGGACGCGTCGACGTTATGGAATCGTTACGTCAGGAGTGAGCCGCGCGTTCTTTACCACCCGCGCGCTCGAGCTCCGCGATGTCGAGCTTCTTCATCTTCAGCATGGCCTCCATCGCTCGCTGCGCGGTAGCTGACTCGTGGTCCTGGAAAAGCTCGGGAATTATCGTCGGTACGATCTGCCACGACTGGCCGTAGCGATCTTCCGGTTCAATACGTAGTTCCGCATTTTCTTCCCCTTGTGTTTCCATGGGGCGCGGGATTATGCTTCCCCTTGAAACCCAAGGGGACGGGGACAACAACGATGAGTCAGCCCGGCCAGGACATTCTGAGAGGCACGCTCGATCTGCTGATCCTGCAGGCACTGCGCTGGGGGCCGACGCACGGATACGGTGTGGCGAGATGGATCGAGCAGGCCACTGACGATGCGCTGGCAGTGGGCGAGGGGACGCTCTATCCGGCGCTGCACCGGCTGGAGGAGCGTGGGTGGGTCACCGCGAGTTGGGGAGCGTCGGAATCGAATCGGCGCGCGAAGTACTACGCGCTGACGAAGGTCGGCCGCACGCAGCTGCGCATCGAGACCGACGATTGGCGTCGTTACGCGAAAGCGGTATTTGCCGCGCTGGACGCGACGCGGTGACCGAGAACAGCTAACAGCGAGCCGCGAGCCGCGAGAATCATCAGGGAACAAATGTTCACCCGATTCCGGCGGATGTTCGGCCTCGAGCCGGAGGCTGACGTCGAGCACGAGCTGGCATTTCACGTCGAGATGCTCGTGCGCGACCTCATCGAGCGCGGCGAAACGCCCGCACGCGCGCGCGAGCTGGCGCTGCGGCGGTTCGGCGATTACGACGGGCCGCGTCGCGAGTGCGTAGAGATTGACGAGCGGCGGCGGCGCCAGATCACTCGAGCGGAGCACACCATGGAATTTCGACAGGACGTTCGCTACGCGCTGCGGATGCTGCGGCGCACCCCAGGGTTCACCGCTGTTGCCGTGCTTGCGCTCGCGCTGGGTATCGGCGCCAACAGCGCAATCTTCAGCGTCGTCCATGCGGTGCTGCTCGAGTCGCTGCCGTTTCGCGACGCCGACCGCCTCTACCACGTGAACATGGTGTATCCCGACGGCACGGTCTATCCGGGCTTTTCGGCACCTGATTTCATGAGCGTCCGCGCCGACACGCGCGCCTTCGAACAGGTCGATGCCTACAGTGCCGGCAGCCTGACGCTGCTCGGTGCCGGAGAGCCACGGCAAGTTCGTGGCGCACGTGTCAGTGATGGGGTGATCGGGTTGCTCGGACTTGGCGTCGGTCAGGGCCGCGGGTTCGCGCCGGAAGAGAATCAACCCGGCCGCAATCGTGTCGCAGTTCTCACCAATGGATTCTGGCTGCGTGAGTTCGGTGGCGAGGCGGTCCTCGGCCGAACCATCACGCTCGGTGGTCAGCCATACACGATCATCGGCGTCCTGGTACCCGGGGCGCGTCTGCCGGACGAGTCGGACATCCTCGTGCCGCTCGAGTACAACGACACGTTCAGTGCATCCACGGCAAAGGGCAGACGCGGTGAGTTCCTCGACGTGCTCGCGCGCGCACGCCCGGGCGTCACGGCCGCTCAGGCGGACGAGGACGTCAGGCGCATCGCCACGCACCTGCAGGAGGTGTTTCCCGATTCGAACGCCCGCCTCACCTTCAACGTGAAGAACCTGCGCGACGTGATGGTGGGTGAGGTCCGTACGCCGCTGTATCTCCTGCTCGGCGCCGTTGGATTCGTGCTGCTCGTCGCGTGCGCCAACGTCGCTAACCTGCTGCTCGCCAGGGCCTCCGCGCGCGAGGCGGAGCTGGCGATTCGCGCCGCGCTCGGCGCCGGCCGCGGACGGCTGTTGCGCCAGCTGCTCACCGAGACGCTGGTGCTTGGTTGCGCCGGCGGCATCATCGGCCTTGCGCTGGCCTACGCCGGCACGCGGGCACTCGTGGCGGCACAGCCCGCCGACATTCCGCGCCTCGACGGCGTTGCCGTCAATGGCGCGGTTGTGTCGTTCACGCTTGCGGTAACGCTCGTCACCGGCGTCATCATCGGTGTGCTGCCGGCGCTGCAATCGACGCGGGGCCGCTTGACGCGCGCACTGCGCGATGGCGGTCGTGGCGCGGTAGGTTCGGGCGGACGGCGTGTGCGTGCCGGGTTGGTCGTTGCCGAGATGATGCTCGCGGTCGTGCTGCTGATGGGCGCCGGCCTCCTCATTCGCAGCTTCGTCGGGCTGACACACGTCGCGCCGGGTTTTACGCCGGAGCGAGCGATGGCTTTCCGCGTGCCGATGCAGGGATCGGACTACGGCCGGCCGGTGATTGTCCAGCGCGTCGACCAAATCGAAGCACGGCTGCGATCGCTGCCAGGCGTCACGGCCGTTGGCGCAACCAACGTGCTGCCGCTCAGCGGCCGCGGCGGGTTGATCGACTTCCAGGTCGAGGGCGCGCCACCTCCGCCACCCGACGTCAATCAAGAAATCGGCATCGTCAGTGTGACGCCAGACTATTTCAAGGCTATCGGTACGCCGCTCGTTCGTGGCCGCTGGCTCGAGGACAGGGATCGCGAGGGAGCACCGCGAGTCACGGTCATCAATGAAGAGGCCGCGCGATTCTGGTTCCCCAATCAGGATCCCATTGGGCGCCGTGTGAACATGAGCGGTACCTCGTATGAGGTGGTCGGAATTGTCGGCGACCTGCTGCAGCGCGATCCCGGGCAGAAGGCAATGCCGCAGCTGTTCGTGGCCTATGCGCAATCGCCCGGCCGCATGCCCAAGTTCGTCGTCCGGGCGGCCGGCGATCCGCTGCCGCTCGTCGGCTCGATCCGTGCCGCCGTGCGCGAGCTCGACGCGAACCTTCCGGTGGATACCGTGATGCCGCTCACACAGCTCATCTCGAGCTCGGTGGCCAGTCCCCGGTTCTACACGACGCTCCTGACCCTTTTCGCCGGCGTCGCGCTCGTGCTCGCCGCGACCGGAATCTTCGGCGTCATGAGCTACAGCGTCGCGCAACGCGGGCGCGAGATCGGTATCCGCATGGCCCTCGGCGCCAGTGTTGGCGACGTGCTGCGCTCGCTGGTCATTCCGGCGGCCATACTCGCGGGGTTCGGGCTGTTGCTCGGCGTGGGCGGCGCGCTCGCGCTCGGCCGCGCCATCCGCACGCAGCTTTTTGGCGTTGGCCTGCTCGATCCGGCGACGCTCGGCGGCGTCATTCTCGTGTTGGGGGTCAGCGCCGCACTAGCGTGCGCGATTCCGGTGCTGCGCGCGACGCGCATCGATCCGGCAACGGCACTCCGCGAAGGGTGACGCGCTCGGAAGGCTGCGAGCAGCCTACTACTTGACGAGATCGCGTACGGTGGCGATAAGCCGCACGGAATCGAGCGGCTTGGCAAGGTGGGCCTGGTAGCCGGCGTCGAGCGCCATCGTTCGATCCTCGGCGCGCGCGAATGCCGTCAGCGCAATCGCCGGCAGCCTCTCGGCCGTGTAGCCGCTGTCACGCACGCGGCGAATCAGATCGTAGCCATCCTGCCTCGGCATGCCGATGTCGCTGACCAGCAGCTCCGGGTTGAAGTCGGCGAGTTGATCCAGTGCCGCGTCGACGTTGGCGACGGCCATCACATCCGCTTCGGCATCTTGCAGGATGCGGTGCACCAGCGCGCGGGCGTCGGCGTCATCCTCGACGACCAGCACGCGGCGGCCGCGCAGGCTGGTGGCCTCGCTTGCGACATCGGCTGGCGGTGGCTGTGCCTGGCGATGCTCGGCACGCGGCAGCGTGATGGTGAACGTCGTGCCGAGATGTTCGCCCGGGCTGGTGACGGCAATCGCTCCGCCGTGCGACTCGACCAGCTGTTTGACGATCGCCAATCCCAGGCCGAGCCCGCTGTGCCAACGCTTGGTGCCGGCATGTTCCTGCCGGAACCGGTCGAAGACGTGCGGCAGGAACTCGGCGGAGATGCCGCGGCCCGTGTCCCGCACCGAAAGGATCATCTGCGATTCCGATTGGCGGAGCGTAATGTAGACGGTGCTGCCGTCGGTCGAGAACTTCAGGGCGTTGTCGACGAGGTTCCACACTACCTGCTGAAACCGAGCCGGATCCCAGAAAATCGCGTCGACTGACGCATCGATGTCTGCCTCGATCGTGATGTGGCGCGCGGTCGCCGCGCCTTCAATGCTCTCGAGCGCGCTGCCGATCGCTTGTTCCGGATCGATCCACAGTCGATCGAGGGCGATTTTCCCGGCCATGATCCGGGACACATCGAGCAGGTCAGAGATGAGCTGCGCCTGAACGCGGGCGTTCCGCTCGATCGCTTCGAGCGCCTGGACGACGGTGGGCCCGGCATCCTTCAGCAGCTTCCGGGCGACGGCGGACCAGCCCACGATGGAGTTCAACGGCGTGCGGAGCTCGTGCGACAGCGAGGCGAGAAAATCGTCCTTGAGCCGATTGGCATGCTCGGCCTCGGCGCGGGCAACGCGTTCGCTCGCCAGCAACCGCTCGCGTTCCGCCTCGATCTCCTTGCGCTGAGTGATGTCGGCGGTGACGGCGAGTCGTATGCCCGGCAGCGAGTGGATCGACACGTGCCAGTCGAGGTCGACCAGGTGCCCATCGGCGTGGAGGACCGGCAGGCTGCCACGCCAGGTGCCGGTCGTATCGAGTGACGCGCTCATCTCGCCCAGCAACGGTTCGAACCCGACAGGGCAGAAGGCCGAGATGTGTTTTCCAGAGAGGATCGCTCGATCGCGACCCAGCGTCGCGCCGAACGCCGGATTGACCTCGAGAAAAATCAGTTCCGGACTGAGCAGCGCGATACCACTCAAGGCATGTTCGAACACGGCCTTGAACTTGGCCTCGCTGGCGCGCATCGCTTCTTCGGCGCGCCGCGCTCGCAGGAACGCTTTGACGGTGGCGATGAGGACCGGTGGTTCGACGGGATGAGTGATGTAGCCGTCGGCGCCCGCATCGAGCCCCTGGACCTTGTCCGAGTCGTTCACGAACGTCGCGGAGAGGTGAACGACCGGGGTTCGCGCGGTGACCGGATTGGCGCGGATGAGCCGGCAGACCTGGAAACCGTTGATGTCGGGAAGATTGACATCGAGCACCACCAGATCGATGTCCGGCCCAACATGGGAGATGGCTTCGCCGCCGGTCGACGCCTCGATGACTGTGAATCCGGCGCTACGCAGGACACGGCTCGTCGAGTAGCGAGTCGCAGGATTGTCGTCAACGACGAGGATCGATGCTGAGCTGTCAAGCGCCATCAAGTTTTGGCCTGTGCCGTCCGCTGGCCACGACGGGTGGCCCGTCGGGCAGCTGGATCGGAATCGTAACCGAGAACGTCGAGCCGACACCGACTTCACTTTGAACCGAGACGTCGCCGCCGAGCACCACCGCCAGCCGCCGGCTGAGCGAGAGGCCGAGGCCGGTTCCGCGCAGCCGCTTTTGGATCGGCGCGTCCACCTGAATGAAGTCCTGAAACAACGCGTTCAGGTGCTCGTTGGGGATGCCGATACCCGTGTCGCTAACGGCGAACGTGACCATCTCGGGCGAGGCCATCGCCGCCCGCACCCGCACTTCACCGTCCTGTGTGAACTTGAGCCCGTTCGAGATGAAGTTGCGGAGAATCTGCGAGAGCTTCTTGTCGTCGGTGTAAATGGCCGGGATGCCGACCGGTTCCTCGAAGATCAGCGAGATCGAGCTCGACGCGAGAATCGGCTTGAACATGCCGCGGAGCGCCCCGAACAGGTCCACCATCTCGAACCAGGCGGGAGAAATCGTCACCCGGCCCGCCTCGACCTTCGCCAGATCGAGCAGATCGTTGACCATCTCGAGGAGCTCGGTGGCCGACGACCGGATGAAGCCGACCTGCTTTGCCTGCTCCTCGGTCAGCGGCCCGTCCATCCGGTCCTGGAGCAGGCGAACGATGCTCAGAATCGAACCGAGCGGCGTCCGGAATTCGTGGCTCATGTAGGAGAGGAACCGGCTTTTCAGCTCCGACGCGTCTTGCAACCTCACCGCATTGTCGTCGAGCTCGGCGTACAGCGCGACCACGCCACGGTTGGTTTCCGCGAGCTCCTCGGTCATCGCCGCAATCTCCGCGTCGCGTTGCTGGAGTTGACGGGTCAGGGCGCTGAGTCGCGACTCGAGCTGTTCCAGTTCGTTCTCAGGGGCCGGACGCACGTCAGGCATGCGCCCTCTCCTCTCCCCGCGCGCCGACGACGATAACGGTAGCGTCATCGTGACCGCGGCTGAAGTCTCTCGACAGGACGCCGGCAATGACCGCTGGATGGCGCATCAAAAGCCCGGGATACGCTTCGAGCGACCAGCGATGCGACAGGCCATCGGAATGCATGATGAGTACGCTGCGCGGCGGCCACGAATACTCCATTTGCTGCACCTTGCGCAACTGCACGCCGATCGTGCCGTTCTGACTGATCATGCCCGCACTGCGTTCGGCCGACATGAGCGACCCAGAAATGTTGCCAACGCCAGCATAGAGGACGTTCGAACCGTTGCTGACACGTGCAATCGCGATGGCCGCCCCACGGCTGCCGGTCAGCGCCGCGTGCGCGCGTTCGAGAATCGCCCGCGGGTCGCTGAACGTATCCTCGTCGAAGACGGCGCGGGCCTTCATCGCAGCCTCGGCAGCGAAAGGCCCATGGCCGAGCCCGTCGGCGACGAGCACGGACAGGTCGCCTCCGCGCGCCGTGACTTGCCACGAATCACCACAGACGATCTCGCCCGCTTTCGGGATCGACACCGCACTCCATACGAACGTCGACGTTGCTGTGGTGTTGCGGTCGTCGCTCACGCGAGCGACAACGACGGTGCCGCGCCCCGGCAGCGAATGCACATCGAACGCGGACGATTGGCGCCGGACGGCCCCGAGCCCCGTCCCGGGTGTACCACCGGTCGAGTAGCCATCCTGGAGGCAGCGCTGCACGTCGGCCATTCCCGGCCCGCTGTCGATGGCCAGGACCTCCACTTCCGGACCGGTATCAGTAGGTAACGTCTGCACCAGTATCCTGCCGCCCTGCGCGTAGCGAGCAAGATTGTTCCCGAGCTCCGTTACGAGCAGCGTAATCCTGCCGATGTCCGCCTCGCCGAGCCCGGCCGCGTACGCGAGCCGGGCGGCCACGCGCCGGGCCTCGCCAACCTGGCTCGTCTCGGTGACGGCGATGCACTGTTGATCGGACAACGGCTACTTCCAGCGTGTAACCGTCACCCGCGTGCCCTTGCCGACTTCGGTGTCTAGTTCGAAATCGTTCACGAGCCGCTTTGCCCCTGGCAGGCCCAGGCCGAGGCCTGTACCTGACGACCAGCCGTCAGCGAGTGCCTGCTTAACGTCGGCAATCCCAGGGCCCTCGTCGACAAAATGCAGGCGCAGGCCGCGCCGTGCGCCGTCGGTCACCGACTCCCAGCGCAGCTCGCCGCCGCCACCGTAAATCAGCGTGTTGCGCGCCAGCTCGCTGGCCGCGGTCACGATCTTCGTTTGATCGACGATGCTGAAGCCGAGCGCCTGCGCGAGGCGACGCACGGTCTGCCGAGCCAGCACGACATCCTGCTCCAGCCTGATTGGCAGGGCGTCAGAGTTGCCGGTCATCGACGGGGTCTGTCTCCTCGAGGCGCCGGCGCAGAAGCCGCATGCCGCGTTCCACATCGAGCGCCGTGTGAACGCCCTCCAGACTCAATCCGAGCTCGACCAGCGTAATCGCCACCGCCGGACGCATCCCGACGACGACGGTGTGGGCATCGAGGATGCGCGACATCCGCGAGATGTTGGCGATCATGCGGCCGATGAACGAGTCGACGATTTCGAGCGCCGAGATGTCGATGAGCACGCCTTTCGCGCCGGTGCGCGTGATCTGCTGCGTGAGGTCATCCTGCAATGACAGCGCCAGCCGGTCGTGCATGTCGACCTGGATGGTGACGAGCAAATACTCGCCCATCCTGAGAATGGGAATGCGGTCCATCTGTTGGCGCGGTCCTATGTCTTCTGTGCCTTGGTCACCGTCAGGCCGGAGCGCTTGAGCGCAATGGCGAGTGCGTCCGCCAGGTTCGCCTTGGTTGTGATGCCCTGGAGCTCGATGCCGAGATGCACGATCGTCTGCGCGATCTGTGGCCGGATGCCGCTGATGATGCAATCGGCGCCCATCAGGCGGATGGCGGTCACTGTTTTCAGGAGATGCTGCGCGACCAGCGTGTCGACCGTCGGCACGCCGGTGATGTCGATGATGGCGATCTCCGCGCCGGTTTCGACGATGCGCTGGAGCAGCGACTCCATCACGATCTGCGTCCGCGCGCTGTCGAGCGTCCCAATCATCGGCAGGGCGATGATGCCCTCCCACAACTTGACGACCGGCGTCGACAGCTCGAGCATTTCTTCCTGCTGACGATTGATCACCTCTTCCCGGCTCTTCTGGAAGGCTTTTACCGTGTGCATGCCGAGCTTGTCGATGAGCTCCGTCGTCTCCCACGTGGCTTCCGCCTGCGAATCGGGGTGGTTCGAGGCTGCCCGCCGAATGCGGGTGAAGAGCGGTTTCTTCAGCGAGAAAATGAAGGTCGCGGTTTCCTCCGATGAGAACCCCTGGAGCGCGCGCGAGCGTGAGACGTTTTCGAGAAACTGACGCACGGGTGCCCAGCCCGGCGCGGCAGTATTGTTGCCGCCACCGACCGCCGCCGCCAGGACCTTCAGGAACTCGGCGCCCTGTTGCTTCAGCTCTGCGTGATTCATGCGAGTGTCGTTGCTGACGCCTGCCGCCTTCATTTCGTCAAGCCACTCGTCGAGCAACCCGGCGGAATCCTTTTCCAGAATCGAGACGGTGAGCGACTGACCGCTGGGCATGTTCTCTCCTGATGAGGCCAACGTACGACCAAAGGAACTCATTCTATCGATTTCGGACGGTTTGGTCCGACGTTCACCCGTCCCCCCTGATGCCGGACGGACCAGGACGGATGTTCAGCCGGGCGGGCGGCAGAATCGCGCGTATCCCTATTTGTCGATTGCGTCGGTCCAGACGCGCACTTCGTCCGGCGTCAGGGATCCATGCGGGCTGACCCGGGCGTCGAGATAGCGGTGACGTTCGAGATCTGGCAGGTACTGCTCGCGTGACAGCAGCGTGCCGAAGCACACGAGGTTGTCGGGTTCGACCGTCAGCCGTGTAAGCCGTCCCGCCAGCTCCTCCATCAACCCCGCAGGCACGACGTCACGCTGGTCGGGGTAAATGAAGCAGAAGAGCGTCAGGTGGCTGAAGAGGACCGGCCAACGGCTACCGAACCGCGCCACCAGCCGGCACCAGTCGATCTCTCGGCCTGCCTCGCGCAGCAGGTGCGCGACATCGGCGCCGTCGTAGCGTTCGCGTTCGAGGACGAAGGCCTTCGACCAGATGAGTTCTTCCGGCGGGCAGAGCTGAACCCGCCTGCCGAGCACGACGCCCTCGGCCGCATGCGCGAACCACTCATCGTCCACGCGGGCGACGCCGTTCCCGGAGCTGAAGATCACGTCGATCACTGACCCCCCGCGCTTGACCTTGGCGAGCCAGTGCGGAAAGGTGAGTTCCGTATTGTAGCCTTCAGCGTCGAAGAGCTCGAGTGTGCGCGCGAGATCGGACGGGCGGACGAAGACATCCAGGTCCTTGGTGTGCCGGTCGAGGTTCGTGTAACGCGCGAGGGCGAAACTCCCGCCGACGAGGAACGGAATGCCGCTGGCCTCGAGCAGGGCCAGCGCATCGGTATAGAAAGCCGCGAGCGGGTCGTCGCAGACGGCGGTGTCACTGGTTTGCATAGCGAATGCCCTCAGGCTCTGGCCTGGATCCGTCGACTGGCAGGTCGAACACGCGGAATGGGGCGCGTTCGGGATATCGGCGTATCAGGAGCGGCATCGACACGTTGTAGACCGGCACCTTGTTCACCGTCGTTCCTTCGAGCTGCCCACGGTGCGCGTGGCCGTGGATGGCCAAGGTCACCGGATAGCGAATGAGCGGTTCTTCGAGCCGGCTCGAGCCGACGAAGGGATAGATCTCGGGCGGTTCGCCCTCGACCGTTTGCTGAATCGGCGCGTAGTGGAGCAGGGCGATCATCTGCCGCGTTCGCAGCCGCGCGAGCGCCGCCTCGAGCTTGAGCCCTTCGTTGACAGCTTCGTGCACGAACTGTTTGATCGCCGGCTCGCCCCACGCTCCGAGTTGCCGCTGACCGAAGCCGCCGGCGAATCCCTTGACGCCGGCAATTCCCACGCGCATGACTTCGTGCGCGTCGCCGTCGAGGATCACGAGACCGGCCTCGGTGAGGATCTCGCGCACCTGATCCTGTTGCCCGGATTCGTAGTCGTGATTTCCGAGCACGGCCACGATTGGCAGACGCACCGCGGCGAGCTCGTGGGCGAGGATTCGCGCCTCGTCCGGCAGTCCGTGATCGGTGAGGTCTCCGGCGATGAGCAACAGATCGGCGGCCTCGTTGATCTGTGTCAGGAGTGGTTGCAGCACCCCCTGCGAGGTGCGCGTGAAGTGCAGGTCGCCCACGGCTGCCACGCGTACGACGTCCTTGGCCATGGCGGCGTGGCTATTCACTGATCGTGCCAGTGGTGGCTCTACCTCAGCTGCTGGCTGTTCGCGGCTAGCGGTTATAGCCTGACTGCTGATAGCTGATAGCTGATAGCTGATAGCTACTAGCCGAACGTCACGCGCATAAAGCGAACGTTCTCGACATAGCTTTCGAGCATCGGCTTTCCCTTCGGTACGGCGCCTTCGATTTGAATCCAACCGGTGTAGCCGATGTCGTCCATCGCCTGGCGCACCGAGGGAAAGTCGATTCGTCCCTGGCCAAGCAGGAAGCCGTTTTCCTTGGCGTGGAACTCGCAGATACGGTCACGGCCCAGCTGGCGGATCTCGGCCGTGACGTTGTGCCCCATCTGTGTCGCGTTTGCCACGTCGTAATACACCTGCACGTTGCGAGACCCGACAGCGTCGAGGATGCGCAGGTGCTCGCCGGCGTTCAGCCACGACTCGATGCCGAGGACGACGCCCAGCCGCTCGGCCTTGGGAGCGATACGCTTCAGCCGACGCACGACTTCCGCCTGCCCCTCGTCGTCATTTCTGAGATCCCCGCGATCGAAGAACGCCAGCAGGATGACGCGCACGTTGAGTGCCGCGGCCGCATCGATGCTGTCGGCGACCCACTGCTCTGTGCGCGGGTCGGATTTGTATGGAACCTGGTTCAATACGTCGAGCGCGACACCACCAAGGCGGACGCCATTGGCGTCCGCTGCCTCGCGGTAGGCGCGCTGCACCTCGGGTCTGCGCAGCGGCAAATCTCCGCTCGTCCCGTCCGCTGACACGCCGCCCATCGACACCTGCACGCCGTCGAGGCCCAGCTGCTTTGCTACCGCAAGCGCCTCCACCTTTGCTCGCTGCCCAATCGACCAGTCACAGGCGCCGATGTTGTAGGGGCCACGGCTCGAGCCGAGGAGGTCGTCGCGGTAGAGCGCAGGTACTGACGAGTGCCGCTGCACCCTTGAGGACGTCACGCCGTGTGTGCTGAGTCATGGTTCTATAGCCAGAGCGGCTCGTTACTTCTTAGGGCTGGCAGCACTGAGGAACGCGACGATGTCCGCGACGTCCTGCTCCGACAGCGCCAACGCCAGCGGGTCTGGCATCAGGCTCGACTTGAGCGCCGTGCGCGCCTGGACGTCCTCGCGCGCGAGGCTCGTCATACGACCGTACCCATCGCGAACCGACACCGTGGGTCCGTCGGCGAGGACGAAGCCGATGATTGCCTGACCCTTGCCCGTGACGAGAGCGTCAGCGTTGAAACCGAATGCGATCGCGGCGTTCGGATTGACGATGGCCTCGATCAGAGAGGATCGATCGAATTTCTTTTGAATGTCGGTCAGGTCTGGACCGACGTCGCCGCCTGGCGATCCGAATCGGTGGCACGTGGCACAGCCAGCGGTGCTGAAGCGCGCTTCGCCTCGCCGTGCATCGCCAGCGCGAGCGGCGACGTCGTCGGCGCGCATGCGCGCCGCGCCGCCCGGTCGCGGAAAGAGCCCGACGGCAGTAGCGGCGACGCTGCGGTCAGGGTTGACGAAGATGACGGAGCCGGCCGCTTCGCGCAGCGTGCCACCAAGCGCGTTGCTTGCGGCGAGCTGCACGAGCATCCGTCCGCCGTCGGCGTCGCGCGCCATCGCGGTGGCTGCGTCAATCCGCTGATCGATTGGAGCCAACTCGTCGAGCACGAGGCGGCGTTGCGACATGATCTCGTCCAGCGGACGCGAGATCGTGTCCGCGGCGGTCGCCACCCAACCGTCAACGGGATACGTGCGCCAATCGTTTGCCTTTCGGTACGTCAGCCACCACGCAGCTTGCGCGGCGACGTCAGGCAAATCGCTGTGGGTCAAGTCGGCCATCGCCTGCGCCGCGCGCGCGTCGTTGATGAAGCCGAGCGCGACAATCGCCTGTTGTCGCGATGCCTCAGAGAGCTCCCGCGATCCGGCGCGTGCTCGGAACGCGTCAACGGCGGCGACCGGATGCAGCCGCCAGGCAATTGCCGAGAACCGGGCGTCCCAGCGAATTGGATTCGTGTGTCCCAGGAGCGGCAGCAGCGTCGTGTAGAGCTCCGTCTCGACGCCTGTGGCGCCGATGCCGAGCGCTTCTACGTATGAGCGATCGGTGCCGTCGAACCGTGTCGAGAGCGTGACGAGCGTGTCGCGTGTTTCGCTGAAGGGCTTACCGCGCAGCGACAGCGCCACATCGCGGCGCACGGCAGGCGACGAATCGGTCGAGAGCCGCGTGGTCTCGGCGGACATTGACGTCTTTACCCGCTGCAGCGCGCGGAACGCGGCGATGCGCATTTGCGGATCCGGATCCGCGAGCACCCGTTCAACCTCTCGAATGCCGTCGGGCCCAAGCTGCGCCAGAAGCCACACCGCGCGCACGCGGTGGAAAGGATTGGTGTCCGTCAGCACGCTTCTCACGGCGGGTAGGGAACCGTCGCCCGCGGCCTTCAACCGCTCGAAGCCAGCCGACCTGACGTTGACCGCCGGGCTGAGGAGCGCCTGAATCTGGCCCGACGTCGTGCGGAGGTCGATGGCCGGCGTCTCGAGCCTTCGCCCTTTGGGCGTGACTGATAGATCCGGCCGTATCCCTTGCCGTCCTGCATCTGATGTCCGCCGACGATCGGATCGAACCAGTCGGCGACGTAGATGGCTCCATCGGTGCCGACGGCAACGTCGCTCGGCCGGAACCACTTGCGACGATCCTGATCGACGCGGTTCCAGATGTAGTTGGTATTCGGTGTCGCGAGGCTCGAGACGACGTCGAAGCGATCCAGCGAGAAACCCGCGCCGCGCGGCTTCGGGAGGAAGCCGAAGATTACGTTGCGGCCGGCATCTGCGCTGAGGAGCAGGCCGCGGTATCGACTGCCGAAGGCATCGCCCTCGTAGCGCACGGCTCCCGCTGGTGCACCCGCGCCCGTGTTGTCTCCAGCAGGCAGGACGCCTGGATCGTCCTGATGCCAGTGCGCGGTGAACGTATCTTGCCCGGGCCGGCGGTCGGCCTGCCAATACCTCGTCCCGTCGACGCTGAAGTAACCGGCGCTTGCGCCCTCCATCAGCCACGTCATCCGGCACGCCATTACCTGGTCGTCGTTGTCGTTCTGCCAGAGATCGCCAAACGAATCGACGGCAAGCTCGTACGCGTTCCGGAAATTGTGCGCGAGTACAGTGAGCCGGGTGCCGTCGGGCTCGATGCGCAGCGCCAGCCCTCCGGTCCACACGCGCCCATCATCGCTCACCATGCCGCCCTGGTTCTTCTGGTTGTACGGCGTGCCGCCGGTATAGAGGCTGCCGGCGCGCAGCGTCCATCCGGATCGATCGGTCACGACATGCGGTCCCGCATTGCCGGTGTTGAAGTACCAACGGCCGTCGGGTCCAGCGACGAGCGCATGCAGGCCGTGGTCGTGGTCGAAGCCGCCGAATCCCGTCAGGAGAATCTCCTTCTTGTCTGGCGTGTCGTCACCGTTGTCGTCTGTATAGACGATCAGGTGCGGCGAGGACGACACGACGACGCGGTTGCCGATGACGGCGAGACCAAGTGGCGCGCGCAAGTCCTTGTCCTGCACGAACACCCGCGACGAATCGGCGCGGCCGTCGCCATCCGTGTCGCTGAGGATGACGATCCGATCGCCCGCCTCGTGTGTGAGCGGGCCCTGCTTCGCGGTGTTGAAGTCCCTGTAGTTGACCGCTTCGGCGACCCAGATGCGGCCGCGCGCGTCGACGTCGATGTTCGTCGGGTTGTAGAACATCGGCGACTCCGCCCACAGGCTGATCTCGAATCCATCGGCGAGGGCGAAAGACTCGGGCTCGGCATGCGTCGGTGCCCCGGCGGATGCCGACACCAGCGCCAGCGCCACAGCGATCGTCAGATGCCGTCCGATCACGGGCGCAGGATATCCCGAAGGCCGCCATCGCGCCAGACGCGCGGTTGGTGCGACTTGTCTCCGCGCGCGCCGCCGCCTAAGCTGTCACGGCGACTCCGATGGACTTGAAGCAGATCGTCCTGCTGGCGCTGCAGGTCAGCATCCTCATTACGGTGTTCGGCTTTGGCTTGAACGCGACCACCGCAGATTTGCTGTACCTGCTGCGCCGGCCAGGGCTCCTTGCGCGATCGCTCCTCGCGATGTTCGTCATCTTGCCAATCCTCGTAGTTGCTGTGGTGCCGATCTTCAACCTGACGAGGGCCGTTGAGGTGGTCATCGTCGCGCTATCGCTGTCGCCGGTGCCGCCGCTCTTGCCGCGGAAGGAGGACAAAGGCAGTGGCCCGTCGGCATACGGGCTCGGACTCATGGTGATCCTCGCCGTCGCGTCCATTGTCCTCATTCCCCTCGAGTTGGAGCTGTTGCAGCGCTATGTCGGCCGCGAACTCTCGATGGCCCCGAGCGCGATCGCTGGTGTCGTCGTCAAGGCAGTGGTCCTGCCGATTCTTGCGGGGATGCTCATCCGTGCCTTCGCGCCAGCCGTCGCAGCCAGAATTGAGAAGCCCGTCGTGCTGATTGGAAACATCCTGCTGCCGCTTGCGGTGGTCGCGCTGCTCGCCGGGACCTACTCGGCGATCTGGGCACTCGTCGGCGATGGCACCGTCATGGCGCTGACGATCTTCACCGTGGCGGGACTGGCGGTCGGCCACGTGCTTGGCGGCCCTGATCCCGAGCATGCGACGGTGCTCGCGCTGTCGACGGCCTGCCGGCACCCGGCGATCGCGTTTGCGATCGCGACGGCGAACTTTCCGGATCGGTCCTTCGGCCCGCTGATACTGATGTACGTCCTCGTGAATGCCATCCTCGGCATTCCCTATCTGGCGTGGCGCCGACGACGGCGTGCTGGCGGCACACGAATCGAGGCCGCGAACGGGCGCCGGTAGCCGTCCGGCAGGTTGGCACGCTCAGTCAGAACCCGAGCAGTAGATGTGGCAGAATCAACCGTTATCGAACGACGTGTCGGTCCGATCACGGAGGACATCATGCGACGTGCACTGCCAGCGCTTCTCGGAATCGTTCTGA
Organism: uncultured Acidobacteriota bacterium; assembly: GCA_963797715.1. GTDB lineage: Bacteria > Acidobacteriota > Vicinamibacteria > Vicinamibacterales > 2-12-FULL-66-21 > DATBJJ01. Next base: position 203,565 of record CAWCQS010000017.1, on the reverse strand, counting down.
CTTGCTCGGTAGCGCCGGCCGCGCAGGAGCGAGGCGCCGCGCCCCCCACGCCACCGCAGGGCGGCGGTCGTGGCCAGCAGCAGGGCCCGCAGGTCGTCTCACCTCAAGTCAACGCCGACCGCACGGTCACCCTCCGGCTCCTGGCGCCGAAGGCCAACGAAGTCAACGTCACGGGCGAGATCCTGAACGGCGCCCAGCCGAAGCCGATGACAAAGGGCGACGATGGGATCTGGACCGTGACGATGCCAGCGTTGCCTGCGGATATCTACACCTACGCCTTCAATATCGATGGCGTCAACACACCCGATCCGCGCAACCCGTGGGTGAAGCTGGTGTCCGGCGCGGGCCTCGCGTCGCAGGTGGAGGTTCCCGGTGATGCCCCGCAGTTCTGGGACTCGAAGCCGGTGCCGCACGGCCTGCTGCAGATCGTCACCTACGAGTCGAAGGCGCTTGGCGCGACGCGTCAGGCGTACGTGTACACGCCACCGGACTATCTGCGCACGAATACGAAATACCCGGTCTTCTATCTGTTGCACGGCGGTGGCGACCTCGATCCCGGATGGTCGCAGACCGGCCGCGCGCACATCATCATGGACAACCTGATTGCCGAGAAAAAGGCCAAGCCGATGGTCGTCGTCATGCCGGTGGCGCGCGGTGGCGGCAGCCTCGGCCTCGGGCCAGCAGGCATGTCCCCGGGCATTCAAGCGGCTGGAAATGTCGTCCCCGGCGGCCGCGGCGGCGCTGGAGGTCCCGGCGCGCAGCCGGCACCGACGGGGCCGGCGCCGCTGCAGCCGTTCGCGCAGGACTTCTTCAGCGATTTGATGCCGACGATCGAGAAGACGTTCCGCGTCTCGACCAAGCCGGAGGATCGCGCAATCGGCGGTTTATCGGCGGGTGGCGCGGCAACCATCAACACCGCGTTCAGCCGTCCTGAGCTCTTTCGCTACGTCGTGATCATGAGCGCTGGCGCGCCGGCCACCGTCGATCAGCTGTATCCGCCGTTCTTTGGATCGTCGGCCGCCGCGGCGAAGGCGCTGAAGCTGCTCTGGGTCTCGGTCGGGAGCGAGGACTTCGCGTTGAACGGATCGAAGACGCTCGACGAGGCGCTGACAAAGAGCGGCATCAAGCACTCGTTCACGATTCGCCCCGGCTATCGCCACGAATGGCGGCTGTGGCGGCAGGACCTGTGGGAATTTGCGCCGCTGCTGTTCAAGGAGCCGGCGAAGGGAACGAATTGATTTCGGCTCAGACAGGTTGGAGGTGGACGGTGGGACAGCGGCTCGGTCGGCTGGCGGCGATGATGCTCGTAGCGAGCGCGGCAGGATACGGTGTGGCGGCGGCACAAGTGAAGACAACCGGCGGCCTCGTGCAGGGGTCGACGTCGGCCGATGGCACGATCCGGATCTTCAAAACGATTCCATACGCTGCGCCGCCTGTCGGCGAGTTGCGATGGCAAGCGCCCAAGCCCGTCGTCCCATGGCAGGGCGTGAAGGAGGCGACGAGCTTCGGTCCTCGCTGCTTGCAGGGGCAGATCTTTGGCGACATCGTCTTCAAGGAGCTGAGCGAGGACTGCCTTACGCTCAATATCTGGACCCCGGCCAAGGCTGCGAGCGATCGGCTGCCAGTGATGGTGTGGATCCACGGCGGTGGTTTCCAGGCCGGTGCCGGCGCCGAGAACCGCCACGACGGCGAGCCGTTCGCGCGGAAGAACGTCGTGCTCGTCACCGTCAACTACCGGCTCGGCATCTTCGGCTTCTTTGCCCACCCGGAGTTGACGAAGGAGTCCGGCCGCAATGCGTCGGGCAACTACGGCATGCTCGATCAGGTGGCTGCGCTCCGCTGGGTCAAGGACAACATCGCGGCATTTGGCGGCGATCCAGCCAACGTGACGATCTTCGGCGAATCGGCCGGATCGTTCGCGGTGAGCGCGCTGATGGCGTCGCCGCTCGCGCAAGGGCTCTTTCAGAAGGCGATTGGCGAGAGCGGCGCCTACTTTGCGGGCCGAACGGGCACGCTCCCACTCAAGACGCGCGAAGCGAGCGAGCAGGATGGCGTCAAGTTCGCAGCGTCGGTCGGCGCCGAGTCGCTGGCGGCGCTGCGGGCAAAGACCGGCGACGACGTGCTGAAGGTTGCGCTCAAGACGCAGCCGTGGTTCGCGCCCAACATCGACGGGTATTTCCTGACCGAAGACGTCGCCAAGACATTCGCCGACGGCAGACAGGCACACGTGCCCTTGCTCGCTGGCTGGAACGCGGATGAAGTCCGTTCGGGCGTCGTGTTGTCACCGCAGAAGCCGACCGCGCAGACATTCGCTGCCGCCCAGCGAAAGCGCTTCGGTGATTCAGCCGACGCCATTCTCAAGGCCTACCCTTCGTCGACCGATGCCGAGGCGCTCGAGTCCGCGGCGTCGCTGCAGAGCGACATCTTCATCGGCTACAACACGTGGAAGTGGATCGAGGTGCACAAGAAGACGGGCAAAGCGCCCGTGTATCGCTACTCTTTCGATCGAAAGATACCAGTGCCAGCCGACCACAAGGTGAACGGTGTACCGGCGACCTCGCGGGACATTGGGGCCAGGCATGCCGGCGAGATCGAATACGTGTTCGGCACGCTGGAACTCTCGTTGCCGAACGTGCCCTGGGAGCCGGTGGACCGAAAGTTGTCGGACGCGATGACGACGTATTGGTCGAATTTCGCCAGATCCGGCGATCCGAACGGCAATGGCTTGCCGAAGTGGCCGCGGTTCGACGAGACCGCTCGCGTCATGCATCTCGACGAGACGACCAAGGACATGCCGGAGTCCAACCGCGCACGCTACGAGGCGATCGACGTCTACGCCCTCGAGCAAGACAAGTAGCTGACGCTGTTCGAAGGAAGGTCGACCCGTGAAGCTCGTGCGCATCGCCAACCGGGTATCGGCGGTCCTCTTGCTGACGGCGAGTCCCATCGTCTTTGCGCAAACACCGCCGCCCAGGGCGCCGAGCCTCGGTGGCACGTCGTGGAGGCTCGTCAAGTTCCAGGGCGGCGACGGCAAGACGCTGACGCCGGACGATCAATCGAAGTACACGATTCAGTTCGGCGCTGACGGCAGCGTGAGCACGCGCATCGACTGCAACCGCGGCCGCGGCACGTGGAAGTCAGCGGGGCCGAGCCAGATCCAGTTCGGCCCGCTGGCAATCACCCGTGCCATGTGCCCACCCGGATCGCTGCACGACCGCATCCTCAAGCACTGGGACGTCGTGCGTTCGTATGTCGTCCGCAACGGTCACCTCTATTTGTCCTTGATGGCCGACGGCGGCATCTACGAATTCGAACCGATTCCGGTCGCGAGCCAAGTGGTGAGCTTGGACGAGACGCAATGGGAAGTCACTGCGGTCGACAACGGCAAGCAGGCGGTGGCGACCCCAGTGCAGGGAACGACGCTCACGCTGGCGTTCCAGAAGGGAAGTGTCGTCGGCGTTTCCGGTTGCAACAACTACCGCGGCAGCTACAAGCAACAGGGCAGCGCGATCACCATCAGCGGCCTGGGCTCGACCCGGCGCATGTGTGGGGGTGATGGTGTGATGGAGCAGGAGCGCCTGTTTCTTGCAGCGCTCGAGGCTGCCGCCACGTGGGCCATTGAAGGCGACACGTTCGATCTCCGGCGTAAGGACGGAAGCCGCCTGGTGCTGGCCAAGCGCGTCGTGAAGTAGATCGCCATTGCGCCTGGCAGACGAGACACGCGTATCCCCCATCCGGTTCACTGTCAAAAGCATTTATCGCTGAGTTCGCTGAGGACGCGCTGAGGCGGGTCCGGAATCAACTGCCCAGACGGTCGCGTCGCCGGCCGTGCGTTGTCATGCGGATCGCCTGAGATCGGCCTCTGCGCGTTCTCAGCGCTCTCCGCGATTAAGGCTTTTGACACGCAAAAGATCCACTGCTTAGGTTCTCAGCAGTAGTACACGAGTCAATACGAATCGATTCGATTTGAGTATCGCTTCACGCCGATCTACAGTGAGTGGCTTCGGAGAGGCGTGATGACGAGCGGGCGGTGGTGGATTTGCGCGGGTCCTGTGCCTGGCGCTGTGCGTCGGCGTGGAGCCGGCAGTGGCGCAGGTTGGGCGTGGCGCCCTGGCCGGCGACGTGTCGGATCAGGCTGGCTCACCCGTGCCTGGTGCTTCGGTCTCGATCACCTCCACGGCTACCGGTGCCGCTCGCGAGGCCACGACGGATGCCGCAGGTGGCTATGTGCTCCACGGACTGAGTCCTGGCTTCTACCGTGTGCGCGTCGAGCTGGCCGGCTTTCGACCCACCGTGCGTGAGGGCGTTCGCGTCATCACCGGAGAAACCGTCCGGATCGATGTTCGTCTCGAGCTCGGCGTGGCCGAGGCCGTCACCGTCACCGCGGACGCCCCCTGCTTCGCAGCGATGCCTCGGGCCTCGGCCAGGCCATCGACCAGCGCAAGATTACCGAGTTGCCGCTGAATGGCCGCAGTTTCATCACGCTTGCGGGACTCGCGCCGGGAGTGGCGCTGCCGCCGGGATCGTCGCTGCCTCGGATCAACGGCGGCCGTCCCCGGACGAACGAGTACCTGTTCGACGGCATCTCCGTACTCCAGCCCGAGCCTGGTCAGGTCGCGTTCTTCCCGAACATCGACGCGATCCACGAGTTCAAGATCGAGAGCAATAGTCCACCTGCCGAATTCGGCCGCTTCAACGGTGGCGTCGTCAACCTGACGACGAGGTCGGGGGCGAACACGCTGCACGGTAGCGCGTTCGAGTTCATGCGCCACGAATCGTGGAATGCGCGCAATTACTTCGCGCCGTCCGGGCCGAAGCCAGAGTTTCGCCGCCATCAGTTCGGCGGCGTCGCGGGCGGCCCGATTCGAAGGGACCACACCTTCTTCTTCGGCGATTATCAGGGGCAGCGGCAGACGATCGGCCGGACGGTGATCTCGACGGTGCCGACGGTTCTGCAGCGTCAGGGTGTATTTTCCGAGGCGATTGCCGGACGAGTGCCAATCATCTACGACCCGGCGACGACGACCCCGCTCGCCGGCGGCGGCTCGACACGCGCTGCATTTCCCGGCAACACGATTCCTGGCGAGCGGTTCGATAGCGTCGCGCGCACCCTGTTCGATCGCTACCCGCTGCCGACGAGCACCGGCACGGCCAACAACTACCGCCGGCTCGACAACGAGACCGTCGATCAGGATCAGTTCAGCGCCCGAATCGATCACCGCTGGGACGGCGATCTCGGGCAGGTGTTTGCACGGGTGACGCGGTTCGACGAGACCTTTCTTCCAGTGACACCATTGCCCGAGGGCAGCGGCGTGACCACCGGCACGCTCGGACCACAGGACACGACGGCGTGGTCCTTCGCGTCGAGCTATCAGCGCGCGTTCTCAGATCGGCTGCTGAACGAGCTGCGGATCGGCGATACGCGCCGCTCCGTCGGGCGGACCGCCGCGAGCCTGCCGACCTCGGCGTCCGACGCGTTGCACCTGCCGGGCATTCCTGCCACGGCGGAGTTCCCGAACACGCTGCCGACGTTCCTCATCGCCGGCTATCAGCAACTCGGCTCGCCGCCGAATACGGCCACCGACTTCAGCACCAGCGTCACGCAGATTGCCGACACGCTGACGTGGTTGAAGGGCCGGCACACCATCAAGGCGGGCGCCGATCTGCGTTGGGAACGCCTCGACGTCATTCAGCCGCCATCGCCTACTGGATCGTTCACCTTCAGCAATCTCTTTACCGATCTACCGGGGACGGCCAACACGGGGACGCCGTTTGCCAGCTTTCTCCTCGGGCAGGTGCAGCAGTTCTCGATCGACCTGCAGAACGATCGCATCCGCAACCGTGCACACTTTCAGGAGTACTTCGTCCAGGACGACTGGCGCGTGTCTGCCGCGCGTCACGATCAACGGCGGTGTTCGCTACACGCTGAACTTTCCATCGACCGAGGTCGACAACCAGGCCGCAGTCTTCAACCTCGATACCCGCGCCCTCGAATATCTCGGCCGTGATGGTCATCCACGCGCGGCCCGCGAGCTGCACTGGCTGAACTTCGGACCGCGCCTTGGCATCGTCGGCCGCCTCACCGACAGGACGGTCGTACGGACCGGCTACGCTCTCGTCTTCATCGAGATGGCCGGCATCACGACGCCGTTCACGACGCCGGTATTTCCGTTTCTGCAAACCGTCTCACAGCGAACGCTCGACAACGTCCTGCCGGCGTTCACGCTGGCATCAGGCCCGAGTGTCGCGCCGATTCCGCTGACGCCGGACGCGGGTCTGGGGCAAGGCGTGTTTTCCGTCGATCGCGATCTTGGTTCCGGTTACGTCCAGCAATGGAACGCGTCCGTGCAGCGCGAGATCACCTCCAATATCTCCATCGAGGTGGCCTACGTCGGATCGAAGATCACCCGAGTCGGCATCCCCGACACCAATCTCAATCAGCTGACGGTGGACCAGCTGTCGCAAGGGACTGCGCTCCTCCAGCGTGTGCCCAATCCGTTCTTCGGCACCATTCCACGCTCGTCGTCGCTCGGCGATCCGACGATTCCCGTGGCGCAGCTGCAAAAGCAATATCCGCAATACACGACCGTCAGTCTCTATCGCAACAATGTCGGGACGACGATCTACAACGGCGGCTACGTCAAGCTGGAGCAGCGATTCTCTCGCGGACTTTCGTACCTGGTCAGCTACACACGCTCGAAGCTCATGGACGATGCCTCTTCCGTGTTCGATGCCTCGATCCTGACTGGGCCAGTTGCCAACTATCCAGTGGCCGACAGCTTCAACCGTGCGCTGGAGCGCGACTATTCGACCGGCGACATTCCGCACATCTTCGTGGCGTCGGCGGTGTGGGATATTCCGTTCGGCACCAACCGTTGGCGGCGTCCGTCGGGGGTGCTCGGTGTCATCGTCAACGACTGGACTCTGACGGGGCTGGTGACGCTGCAGTCGGGCGTGCCGATCGCTGTCACCCAGTCGACCAACAACAATGCGTTTGCCGGATTCGGCACGCAGCGGCCGAACCTCGTCGGCGACCCTGAACTGCCATCCGACGATCGTAGTGTGAGCCGCTGGTTCAACACCGCAGCGTTTGCGACTGCACCGCAGTTCACGCTCGGAACGAGCTCGCGAAACCCGGTCCGCGGTCCGGGTTATCGCAACCTCGATCTGGCGCTGATGCGCCGCATCGGCCTGAGGGCCGATACCGCGTTAGAAGTCCGCGCCGAGATCTTCAACGCCACCAACACGCCGCCGCTCGGCCCGCCAAATGGAACGTTCGGGTCCGCGGCGTTCGGCACCATCACCACCGCCGCCGATCCGCGCGTCGTGCAGCTTGCGGTGAAGCTGCTGTTCTAACCCCTCAGCAGGTCGCGTTGCACGGCCGACCGTTCGCTGTCAAAAGGCTTTTAACGCTGAGTGCGCCGAGGGCCGCTGAGGACGCGCTGAGGCGATCTCATCGTCTGACAGACGGTCGCGTCGCCGGCCGCGGACGGCCGGCGAGTGGCATCGTGAGGACGGCGCAAAACGAAGCACCGTGCACTGCCAGGGTGCTTCGTTTTGCGCCGTCCTCCCGATGCCACCCGCGCGTGCCGTCGCGGCGCGACGCGTCCGTCGCCAGACGATCTGAGATCGGCCTCAGCGCGTCCTCCGCGCCTCGGCGCCCTCCGCGAATTAAAGGTTTTGGACACTGCAAAGGACCTGGCTCATGGGCTCGGTGGCTTGACATCATGGTCGGAACGCGAATATATTCGCCGTGGGCGAAAATATTCGCCCCACGAACGATGAAAACGCCTCAGCATGGCCAAAGTGACCCGCATTGCCCTGACCCGCCGTGAAAGCCAGATCATGGAAATCCTGCATCGCCGCCGGCGGTCGACGGTCGAGGAAATTCGCGCCGAACTTCCTGACGCATCGAGTCCGTCGAGCGTGCGCAAGCTGCTGGACATCATGATCGAACGCGGCCTGCTCGCGCGCGAGTACGACGGGCCGCGCTACGTGTACTTTCCGGCGGTCAGGCCTGAAGACGCCAGCCGCTCGGCGCTGAAGCAGGTGATGCATACCTTCTTCAACAACTCGCCGGGGTCCGCGATTGCCGCGCTGCTCGACATCCCGTCGACGCAACTCAGCGAGCACGAATACCGGCATCTGAGCAGTCTGCTCAAGCGAGCGAGAGAACAGAACAGAGAGGCGAGCGATGAGTGATCTATCCGTCTTCGCCATGGCCGACATGACCGACGCATTATCCATCGTCGGCAAAGCGACCGTGTTGCTGGCGACCGCGATCGCCATTCAGCACCTCTTGCGACGACGAGCCTCGGCGGCCACACGCCACGTCGTGCTGACGCTGGCCGCGATCGGCGTATTGGTTCTGCCAGTTGCGTCGCTTGTGTCGCCCGAGTGGGGCCTGCTGCAGCGCCAGGCCGACGTGCGTCAATCGGAAGACTTCCGCCCGGAGGCCGAAGCGGCAGTTGCGGGTTCAGCGGTCGCCAAGCGAAACATAGTTCCCGCGTCTCTTCCATCTTCAAGCGGAATCTCTGATTTCTCACGGGCACCGCTGCTTCCACCACGGCGGCGCATATGCGCGCGCGCTCGCGCTCGTGTACGCCGCAGGTGCCGGTGCCGTTCTTCTGCACCTTCTTCTGCAACGCCTCAGGACGCGACGCTTCCTGCGATCGACGACGGTCGTAGAGGACCCTGAGTGGCAAGCGCTGCTGGCGAGTTGCGTCAGCAGGATCGGCGTCAAGGCGTCCGTGCGCCTGTTGCGCAGCCGCGAACAGAACGTGCCGCTTGCCGTTGGCACGCGCCGGCCAGCGATCGTCATTCCCGCGATCGCCGACACGTGGGAGGACGATCGGCGGCAGGCAGTGCTCCTCCACGAGTTGTCACACGTCGCGCGGCACGATTGCCTGACCGAAGTGATTGTCGCGGTGTCGTGGGCGATGTACTGGTTCCACCCGGCGATGTGGTGGGTCGCGCGGCAGCTCCGCATCGAGCGCGAGCTGGCGTGCGACGATCGCGTGATTGCCGCCGGCGCTGGTGGCTGCGACTACGCCGGGCATTTGCTGGAGATTGCGGTACTCGACGGGCGGACGCCGTTCGTTCGCTTTTGCGGTCGCCATGGCACGTCGAAGTCAACTCGAAGGCCGGCTGCTCGCTGCGATCGACGAGACGCGGAATCGGCGCGTGCCGGCTGTGCGCGTACGCGTGGCGGCCGTGGCAATCGGCGCAGCGACGCTCGTCGCAATCGCCGGCGCCAGGACGACGGTCGTGGGGGAGGGCAATCATGTGCCGGCGCCAGCGTCGGTCGCCGAGGCGAGTGCGCCGGAAGATTCCCGGACGCAGGCTGTGTCAGTCGACCCGGTGCAGGAGCGCCTCGACCTGATTGCGTCTCGTGTCGCGTCTCGCGTTGTCCGAGCCGCCGCCAATGTTACCCGCAACCTTCAGGACAACCTCCCAGGTACCTGGGAGATTCGCCCCACTGATACGCAAGGCGTGGTTCACCTCCGGCTGGTTGAGGTCAATTCACAGTCGGGCACGAACGTCCCGGTGGCGCAACTGGAGGGGCTGACGCCCGCGCAACTCTCAAGTGCAGGCGGCCCGGTTCAGTTCCGCATTCGCCGAGATGCCGGCACGTTTACCTTCGAAGGCGTATTTCGCGGCGGCGTTGGCGCCGGGACCTTTTCGTTCGCTCCCGATGCGAACTTCCCGGCGGAGATGGCCAAGCGGGGATTCTCGCGGCCGACTGCGAGCGAGCAGTACCAGCTGGCCCGTCACGACATCGGATTCGCATTCGTGGACGAACTGACTCGCCAGGGCTACAACAAGCCGCAGACGTCCGAGCTGGTGCAGGCCGGGCAGCACGGCGTTCACCTGTCGTACCTGCGCGACATGGGCGCGCTCGGGTATCGCCTGGGCACCGTGCAGCCGCTCATCACCCTGCGCGATCACGGCGTGACACCGGAGTACGTGCGCCAACTGACGGAGCTGGGCTACAAGAATCTGTCAGCCGACCAGGTGCGCAACGCTCGCGATCATGGCGTCACCGCGGAATACGTGCGTGGCATGCGCGATGCCGGCTACGGATCGCAAACGCTCGACGCCCTGATCAACTCCAGGGATCACGGCGTCACCCCCGAGTACATTCGCGCGCTCGACGAGGCGGGCTATCGCAAGGTTCCGCTCGAGGACGTGATTCGCGTTCGCGACCACGGCGTGTCGCCCGAATACATCCGCGACATGCACCAGCTCGGTTTCAAACTGCCCATCGACGAGCTCGTCCGGGCGCGCGATCACGGCGTCAGCGTCGAGTACGTTCGAGAAATCGCGGCGCTCGGCTACGGTAACCAGCCGATCGACGCGCTGATACGCCTCCGCGATCACGGCGTGACCCCGGAATATGCGAAAGAGATCAAGGGCCTCGGCTACGACGGCTTGACCCTGGACGACTTGATCTCGCTGCGCGATCATGGCGTGACCGTAGAGCGCATCAAGTCGGCGAACGCGCGTGCCGGCACCCGCTTGCCCATCGACATGCTTCGGTCGCTGGCCGCCGGCGGCGTGCGCTAACAGGTCACAGCGCCTTGAGGAATTCGACGAGGTCGGCCTTCTGCGCATCGGTCAGCTGCAGGCCGAACTGTCGATCGTAGTGATTGACCACCGCCAGCAGATCCGTGGCGCTGCCATCGTGAAAATACGGGGCGTGCTGCCACAGTCCACGCAAGGGAGTCGTTCGATACGCGCCCGTGGCGGTGCGCGCGGCATAGCGCGGATCGGTGCCGACCTCCGCCGGGTCGTGGAGCAACGGCACGTGCCGTGACGGACCATCCAGGACGTCGGTGAACGTCGGCGGCGTGTGGCACTGCACGCACCCGCCTTCCTTCCTGAAGACGCGGCGGCCCCGCAGCGCCGCCATCCGATCGAAGCTTCCCTTCGGCGGTCGCGGTGTGTCGAGGCTCAGTTGATAGGCGAGTAGCGCTGGTAACTTCGGCGTGACCAGATCGGGCCTCTGCCTGATCGTCACGCCGATGCGCGGATCGCTGAAGCTGCCCTGGCCGCCCATCTGGCTGACGCCGACGTAACTGTTCCAGTACGAAATCCGTCCGTCGGCGCTGACCGTCTCGAAGCCGACGCCTTTCAGTCCGTAAATCGGCGGGATGACAATCGGCAGCGACGGGCTGTTCAGCGGCAGCAGGTTGGTGCCGTCGAACGCGTGGTGCCTCGGATCGTACTTGCCTGGGCCCCACGTCATGAACTCCGCCTTGGTCGCATCGTCCAGCGCCGGCGAGAGCGCGACGATGGCACCGACGTTGAGCGTCGTGTTCGCCCAACCATCCAGTCGCTTCCCGATCCCGGTCGTGAACGAGTTGTCGACAGTCGAGTGGCACAACGCGCACGTGATTCCGATGCTCGTCAGCTCCCCGGCATCGCTCACTTGTCCCCTCACCCCGATCACCGCGTTCAGGCGTAGTAGTTCGATCGTGGTTGCCGGGTCCGTCAAATCGACTTGCCGTGCCCGGAGGGCGGCGACGAGCGGCCGTGGCAGCGCCTCGACATCGACCTTCAAGCCGACCGAAAGGGCGGTTGTCGGATCGACCGTGGCGATGGCCTCCTGCATCCTCAGGACGCCGGTCCACAGTTGCTCGTCTCCGAAGGTGTCGTAACGGAAGATGGCGCGTCCGTGGCGGACCAGCGGCGACTCGCCGCCGCCCGATCCTGTAGCCGCGAGTGCGGCCGAAATCACCATCAACGAGAGCAGCCTGGACCTCCGGCGCATAGGGACTCCTCCTCCCACAATCGAAGTCGACGTCTCTTCGGCAGCGACGAGTGTCGTCGCCACCATACGAATAGAGAAAGTTTGGCGGCTAACGTTACAACTCTGCTGCGCTGCCTGATCGGCGTGCGTATTGCTAGTAACTCGGCCGGAGGTGAACGATGGTATCGGCGACGCGTGATCTCGTCGAAAGTTGGGCGCTGGTATCAGATGAGGATGTGATTGGGCGGGTGCTCGCCGGCGACAAGGGACTCTTCGAAATATTGATGCGGCGCTATAACACTCGGCTGTACCGTGCCGTCCGCGGCATCGTTCGGAACGAGGCAGAGGTCGAAGACGTCCTGCAGCAAACCTATGTCAACGCGTATGGCCACTTGACGCAGTTCGACGGCCGGGCGATGTTTTCGACATGGCTGACGCGGATTGCCGTACACGAGGCGCTCGCGCGCGCCCGTCGCAGCGGCAGATACCTCCACCTCGACCTCGAGGATGCCACGCTTGCGGGATTGATGGCGGGAGCGCCGGCGATGCCGGACCCAGAGAGGTTGGCGCAGTCGTGTGAGCTCAGAACGTTCCTGGAGCGAGCCATCGATCGGCTACCCGATGGCACGCGTGAAGTCTTCATCCTGAGGCAAATCGATGGCATGAACACCGCTGAAGTCGCCGACGTTCTCGGGGTCACCGACATCGTCGTCAAGACACGCTTGTCACGGGCGCGAGCGGCCCTGCGGCGCGATCTGTGCGAAGCGGCGAACGTGGCAGCGAAGGACGCCTTTAGATTCCTGCGCCCGCGGTGCGATCGCGTCGTCGACGCGGTGTTGAGCAGAATCTAAGTGGCCACTCGAGAATGGAGCGCCGCTACCGCGACGCCGGTGGTACCAGCTCGCGGGCCAGCCGCTGCAGGACGTCAGCCACCTGCCGGCGTTGCTCGGGCGGCCAGTCGGTGTGCAATTCGATCAGCCGTTCGCGGCGTGCGGTAGCCAGGCGGCCGTAGATCTCGCACCCCTCATCGGTCACGACGTGTGACGGCACCGGTCCGGCGGCGTGTGCGACGTATCCGCGCGACACCAGCTCGTCGAGCCCGGAATGCAGCCGCTGGCGCGACAGGCCGTTGCGGCGTGACAATTCGTCGATATCAAGGTTCGGATCTTCCTCGAACCGCAGCAGCAGCCACGCCGACACCGGCATCAGATCGACGCCGGCCCGCCTGACGATGGACTCAATGTACGCGCGCTGCACGTCGCGATTGGCAATGATCGACACGCCGCGGAGGAACTCGTCGCCCGAGACGGCCGGCATCGAGAGCGCCTCACCGGCGTCCTTGCCTGGGCTCGAGGCGGCCGCCGCGACTGATTCGCGAAGCGGCGCCTCGGGAATGAACCAGGAGAGGACGAACCCGCAGCCCGCGACGAACGCGGCGACGAGCAAGATCTGATCGAGCGCGTTGGTGAACGCGCCAATGAACGCCTGGTGGATCGCCGGCGGCATTGCCGCGAGCGACTCCGCCGTCAACGTCACCGGCGCCGCGGCAAACAGATGCTGGTCTCCTCCGGCCGCTGCGGCCATCGACGATGCGACGTGTGTGGCGAAGATGGTGCCGAGGACAGCGGTGCCGATCGAGCCGCCGATCAGGCGAAACATGGTCACGCCCGACGTCGCTACCCCGAGATCCTTATACGGCGCCGAATTCTGCACCGCCACGATCAATACCTGATTGACGAGACCCAGGCCGAGCCCGAGTACGAGAAGGTAGAGCAGTTGCTCGATCGTGCTCGAATCCGCGCGAAGGCCAGACAAGAGCAGCAAGCCGACGGTGGCGATCGCGGTGCCGGCAATCGGGAACATGCGATATCGGCCGTAACGGCTGATCAGCTGTCCAGTGATGATCGAGCTCGTGACGGTGCCGCCCATCATCGGTACCATCTGCAACCCGGAAGCGGTCGGCGTCGCGCCTTTGACGACTTGAAGAAACGTCGGCAGGTAGGTCACGGATCCGAACAGGGCGAACCCGACGCTCACAGCGATGAGTGAGACGACGGCAAACGTGCGATCGCGAAACAATCTGAGCGGCAGGATCGGCTCCGGAGCACGAGTCTCGACGGCGAGAAAGCCGCCGAACGACACGAGTGCTATTGCCGCCAGGGCAAGAATCAGCGGCGACGACCATGTGTAGCTCAGGCCGCCGAGGTCGGTGACCAGTACCAGCGTACCCAGTGTCATCGCCAGCAGCGTCGCGCCCAGATAGTCCATCGAGTGGTGCACGCGGTCCGGACGCGAGGGCAGCGTTGTCGCGATGACGACGAGCGCGGCCGCACCGAGCGGAAGGTTGATGTAGAAGATCCACCGCCACGACAGCTGCGATGTGAAGAAGCCGCCAAGGAGCGGTCCGGCTACGGCCGCGAGTCCGAACGCCGCGCCGAGAAACCCCTGGTATCTTCCGCGCTCGCGCGGCGAGACGACGTCGCCAATCACAGCCTGCGAGGTGACCATGAGGCCGCCGCCGCCAAGGCCCTGAATCATGCGGAACACGATCAACGCCATCATGCTGCGACTCAGTCCACAGAGCGCCGAGCCGATCAGAAAGATGACGATCGCCGTTTGCAGAACGATCTTGCGGCCGTACAGATCGCCGAGCTTGCCGTACAACGGAATCACGACGGTCTGCGCGAGAAGATAGGCCGTGACCACCCACGACAGCCGTTCGAGCCCACCAAGCTCGCCGACGATCGTCGGCAGCGCCGTTGCGACAATCGTCGAGTCCAGCGCCGCGAGCAACATCGAGAGCAGCAAGCCGACGAAGAGCGTCAGGAGTTGTCGCCGAGGCAGTGGAGCGCGGTCGTGGTTGTCAGTCTGCGCCATGGTCGAGTTGGAATCGCGTCTCCTGAGCCAATCAGGGATTCATGTACGATGCCGGAGACATGATCATCGTTAGGCGCGCGTGACCGAGCGCCCCGCAACCGGTCTGCTCGTGCTCCTCGGCTTCGTGCCGGTGGCGATCACACTGCACTTCGTCGCGCCCGAACGCCACGTCCCGATCTTTTTTGCATCCGTTCTCGCGATCCTGCCGCTCGCTGCCCTGATCGGAAAGGCCACCGAGGCGCTCGCCAGCCGGCTCGGTGGCGGCATCGGTGGTTTGCTGAACGCGACGTTCGGGAATGCCGCCGAGCTCATCATTGGCGTGCTGGCGTTGCGCGAGGGGCTGACCGATCTGGTCAAGGCGTCGCTGACTGGTTCGATCATCGGCAACGTGCTGCTCGTGTTCGGGGCCTCAGCGCTGGTTGGCGGACTGCGCCATCCCGTTCAACGATTCAATCGTACGGCCGCCGCTCTGGGCACGACCATGCTGCTGCTCAGCACGATTGGTCTGGTCATCCCGGCAGTCTTCCACTGGCTCTCGCGCAACACGCCGAACCCGCCGGAGTTGGAGCTCGATACAGAGATTGCGGTGGTGCTGTTCGTCACCTACTGTCTCAGCCTGATCTTCACCCTACGGACGCATCGCGGTCTTTACGGTCCGAAAGACTCTGACGAAGGAAAGATGGGGGGCGGGCGAGATCACGGCAGCAATCGCGCCGCCCTTCTGATGTTGCTCGGCGCGACGATCGGCGTGGCGGTCGTCAGCGAGCTGCTCGTCAGCACGGTCACGAAAGCCGCGCAGGATCTCGGCATGTCGCAGCTCTTTATCGGCGTCGTCGTCGTTGCGCTCGTCGGCAATGCCGCCGAGCACTATTCGGCGGTCGTCCTCGCTGCCAACGACCAGATGGACGCCGCGATCGCAATTGCCGTGGGCTCCTCTACGCAGATTGCGCTCTTCGTCGCGCCATTGCTCGTGTTCCTCAGCCACGTCGTCGGGCCGCAGCCAATGGACCTCCTGTTCACCGTGTTCGAGCTCGTCGCGATTGGGTTGGCCCTGCTGAGCATCGCCTTCATCTCGCACGACGGTGAGACGCACTGGATGGAGGGCGTGCAGCTGCTGGCCGTCTACGTGATCCTCGCGCTCGGGTTCTACTACCTGCCGGCGAAGTAGGTTCGGGCCCGGTCAACGGGTTCATCGCGAAGATCACGAAGATCACGAAGAACAACGTGTCTCAAACCTTTAATCGCTGAGGACGCCGGGTACGCGGAGGACGCGCGGAGGACAATCAAAATCACGGGACGGACGGTCCGGCGAGCGGCAGTGGCAGGAGGGCGCAAATCAAAGCACCACCGCATCCCAATTGGTGTTTTGATTTGCGCCTTCCTTCCACTGCCGCCCGCGCGTTCGCGCGGCGCGACCGGTCGCCGTTATCAGTCGCGACTGGTATCGTCCTCTGCGTGTCCTTCGCGCACTCCGCGTCCTCAGCGACTCGAGGTTTTGACAGTGAGCTGTGCCAGGCTCGACACTTCTCTCTGGGGGAATCCCCTGATCGTGGGATGTGTGTGCGCCGGGCGGCCGACTAGGATCGCGATCGTCAGATACCTTCTGAAACTTACGCAATGCTCATCACCGCGGTCGCAATCGTTGACGAGGTGCTGTCAGCGCATCGGTCCGTACTGGGCGCTGATTTCACGTCCTACCGCAATCACGTCTATCGTGTGATGAATCTGTGCGCTCGACTACCCACGGACGATGTGGCGTCGCGTGAGAAGATCGCGATTGCTGCGGTGTTTCACGACCTTGGAATCTGGACCGACGGCACGTTCGACTACCTGGAACCGTCGGTGAGGTTGGCGAGCACGTACCTCGCCCGTTCGAGCCGGGAGGAGTGGACAGCGGAGATCGCCGAGATGATCCGCGAGCATCACAAGATCTCGCCGTATCGGGGTGATGCCTTTCCGCTCGTCGAACCGTTTCGCCGCGCCGACTGGACCGACGTCACGCTGGGTGTACGCCGATTCGGTGTGTCCCGCGCGTTCCTGCGTGAGATCTATGCGGTGTGGCCCGACGCCGGGTTCCATTGGCGCCTGGTCCAGCTCTCGCTTGGCCGCCTTCGCACGAACCCACGCTCACCGCTGCCGATGGTGAGGTGGTAGAGGAGGAGGTGGCGCGCTCCGCAGGAACAGCCAGATCGCGACCATCATGATCGGCAGCTCGATCAGGAAGTACGTGGTGGCGAACCGCGCAAACTCGATGCGTCCGAGCATGGTCACGGCGATCGCCGTGGCGGCGGCGAAATTCCGCGTGCCGAATTCAGCCGCCAGCGTGAATCGATCGCGGCGGTCGGTGGTCACGATCAGCGACGTCACCCAGCCTGCCGCCATCGAGCACACGACGAACACGGCGGCCAGCGGCACTGTCGTTCTCAGCTCGCCTGCGAACGCTCGTGGTGATTCGAGGATGACCAGCGCGAGAATCACGGCAATCGCCGCCAGCGCTCCACGCTGCAGTTGCGGCCGATAGCGGACCGCAAACGCTGGCGCCTTCGAACGGATCCACATCCCGAGTGCGACAGGAAGGCTGAGCATCAGCAGCAGCCGCACGACCAGTCCGGCCGAGGGCGGCACGATGTCGACGTGCTGGCCTATCATCCATTCGAGGCCTGCGCCAGCGAGGGGAATCGTCAGGCCCGCGAAGAGACACGACAGGGCCGTCAGCGTAATCGACAGCGCAGTCGATGCGCGAGCGAGATAGCTATACGTATTGGAGATGCCGCCAATCGGGCAGGCAGCGACGAGCAAGAGACCCGCGGTCGTGGACGCGTCCGGCCTGAATATGCTGACCAGGAACACCGCCAGCGGTGGCAGGAGCAGGAGCGGTGCGACGAGGCCGGCAAAGAGAACCGCAGATTGCCGCCGGACCCTGGCGAAGTCCGCGGCCGTCAGATCAAGTCCTACAGCCGCGAGTAAGACGAACGTGATCGCAGGGACCGCGACGTCGATCAGGGCCTTCACGCTAAATCTGATAGCCCTTCGACAGCGTCACGAACGCTGCCGCTTCCGCCGACTGGCGCGATTCGTCCCAGCCGAGTTCACTCGCCATCAGCCGCGCGACGTCGGGCGCCATGACCTCGGCCGCGCCGGCGTTGAGGAAGAGCGCGCGCGTGCGGCGCGCGAGCACGTCTTCAACCGTTCGCGCCATCTCGTGGCGGACCGCCCAGACGACTTCGGCGCCGCAGTAGGGTAGTGCCGGATGTAGCGGCGCCGACAATGATGGCGTCTCGCGCATCAGGTCCTGAATCGCCGGCGCATCGGCGCCGTAGACCCGCAATGCGCCGAACCGCTCGGCGTTGGTGTGGAATCCGTGAATGTTGAGGGTGCGCGTCACACACGGCCGCTCCGGCAGGCGGCCGAGGTCCGCGAGTTGATCCACCGCGTGCTCCGCCATGTTCCGGTATGTCGTCCACTTGCCACCGGTCGTCGTCAGCAGACCTGACGCGTCGATGTGAATCGTGTGATCGCGTGACAGCGCTGCGGTCAGCTTGCCATCCCCGCTCTTCACGAGAGGCCGGATGCCGACGAATACGCTGAGAACGTCGCCTCTGCCTGGCGCCTTGCGCAAGTACCGGCCGGCGGTTTCGAGGATGAAATCGATTTCCTCCGGCAACGGCCTGGGCTCGAGCGTTGGCGTCTCGATCGGCGTGTCGGTCGTGCCGACGAGCGTGTGGCCGTGCCACGGGATGGCGAACATCACGCGCCCGTCCGACGTGTGCGGTACCATGATTGCCGAATCGGCGGCGAGAAACGAGTGGTGAAATACGAGGTGAATGCCCTGGCTTGGCGCAATCAATGACGGCACATCGGGTTCGGCGAGGCGCCGGACCGAGTCAGAAAACGCGCCGCTCGCATTGACGACAACTCGTGCCGGAATCGTCCACTGCTGTCCGGTGTCCTGATCGGCCGCGACGACACCGTCGATGAAGCCGTCCGCAGCTTTTGTGACGCCGACGGCGCGGACGTAGTTGACGAGCGTTGCGCCCTGTTCGGCAGCAGTCGTGACCAGATTGATCAACAGCCGCGCATCGTCGAACTGGCCGTCGTAGTAGACGACGCCGCCGCGCAGCCCGTCGGTCTTGATGGTCGGCAGCCGAGCGAGGGTTTCGTCGCGCGACAGAATCTCGGATGAACCGAATCCGTATTTGCCAGCGAGGGCGTTGTAGATCTTCAGCCCCAGGCCGTAGAACGGCGCTTCCCACCAGTCGTAGTTCGGGACGACGAACGCCAGGTTGCTGACGAGATGCGGGGCATTCTGACGCAGGAGTCCGCGTTCCTTCAGCGCCTCCATGACGAGCGGGATGTTGCCTTGCTCGAGGTAGCGGACGCCACCGTGGACGAGCTTCGTGCTGCGGCTCGATGTGCCTTTCCCGAAGTCGTGCTGTTCGAGAAGGAGGACATCGTAGCCACGGCTCGCGGCATCGACGGCGATGCCCACGCCCGTGGCGCCACCTCCAATGACAACGATGTCCCAGGGTTGGCGGCGGTCATCGAGCCGCGCGACCATGTCGCGGCGCTGCATGCTACTGTCCCCGCGCGATCCAGTTCTTCGAACGGTTCAGCGCCTCGCGCCACTCGGCGCGGCGCGCGTCGGCCTGCGAGCGTGGCATCGCCGGCTCGAATCGCTTGTCAACGCTCCAGTGCCGGGCGAGCGAGTCGATAGAGTCCCAGAAGCCGACCGCCAGGCCGGCGAGATAGGCAGCGCCGAGGGCCGTCGTCTCGGTGACGCGAGGTCGTACGACCGGGACGCCGAGCACGTCAGCCTGAAACTGCAGCAGCGCGTCGTTGGCCGCTGCGCCGCCGTCAACGCGTAGCTCCGGCAGCTCGATGGCCGAGTCGTCCCTGACCGCTTCGAGGAGATCGGCGACCTGGAAGGCAATGCTCTCGACCGCGGCACGCGCCAGGTGAGCGGCGGTCGTGCCGCGTGTGATGCCGACAATCGTGCCGCGCGCGTACGGGTCCCAGTGCGGTGCGCCCAGGCCAGCAAAGGCGGGAACGACGTAGACGCCACTGCTGTCCGGCACGGACAGGGCGAGCGCTTCGACGTCGGCCGAACGCTTGATGATCCCCAGGCCGTCGCGGAGCCACTGGACGACCGCGCCACCGATGAACACCCCGCCTTCGAGCGCATACATCGTCTTGCCGCCAACCTGCCATGCGACCGTCGACAGCAGGCGATTGTGCGAGTCCACCGGCCGTTCACCCGTGTTCTGCAGCAGGAAGCAGCCCGTGCCGTACGTGTTCTTCGTCAGCCCAGGCGACACGCACATCTGTCCAAAGAGCGCCGCCTGCTGATCGCCGGCGATGCCACTAATCGGAACACCGCCGACGCCGAGCGTGGACGATACCTGTCCGTACACCTCGCTCGACGGGCGCACCTCCGGCAGCATGCTGGCGGGTATACGCAACAACGCGAGCAGATCGTCGTCCCACTTCAGGGAATGGATGTTGAACAGCAGCGTCCGCGACGCGTTGCTGACGTCGGTGATGTGCGAGGCGCCGTTCGTCAGCTGCCACAGGAGCCAGCTGTCGACGGTGCCGAACGCCAGTTTCCCGGCTTGCGCTTTTGCCCGCGCGCCAGCGACGTTGTCGAGAATCCACGCGACTTTGCTGCCGGAAAAATACGCGTCGATGACCAGGCCCGTCCGCTGGCGGATGAATTCCTCGTGCCCGTCCCGCTTCAGTCGATCGCAGAAGTCTGCGGTGCGGCGGTCCTGCCAGACGATCGCGTTGTAGATCGGGAAGCCGGTCTCGCGATCCCAGACGAGCGTGGTCTCGCGCTGATTGGTGATGCCGATGGCGGCAATGTCTCGATGCCGGAGCTGCGCCCGGCCCAGCGCCTCGGTCGCAACGGCAATCTGCGTCGCCCAGATCTCGGCAGGATCGTGCTCAACCCACCCGGGCTGGGGAAAAATCTGCTGAAACTCCTGCTGGCCGACGGCCACGATGGCGCCGTCGTGATCGAAAACGATGGCACGAGAACTGGTCGTGCCCTGGTCGAAGGCGAGAATGTATGGCACGTGTGATCTCCGGGCAACAGGCTCCCGGTCACGACAGGGAGCGGGGCGGCATTGTATCGGAGAACGCAGCCAGTCCTGCAGGTACCTAACGGCGAACGATCACTTCGGGACGATCACGAGCAACTCCAGCGGGTCACTGCCGGCGTTCGCAAGGCGGTGCATCGTGTTGGCCGGGATGACGTCCACGTCGCCGCGGCCCACCCGGACCGCGCCCCAGAAATCGGCGCCCGGATAGGTATACCCGCCGCGCAGGTAGACGACGATGACGTCCTCGGCGTGGAAGTGCAGCGGTCCGCCGTACGCCAGCGGTCCGTAGCGAAGCTTGGCGACGAGGACGCGTGGGTTGTCGATGACGGTCGAGACATCGATGCCGTACTGGACGTCGAGCGTTTCGGGCGGTGTGCCTCGGCTTCCACCGGCGGCGTCCTTGAGCTCGATCGCGATCGCGTCAAGGCGCGAAGGTCCGCGATTGTTGACTGTCGCGCCGCCAGCAGCTTGCCAGACAGCGTCGGCAGGGAGGCGGCCATCGGGGTCGGCAGTCAGGTAAACGAGCACCTGATCGCCACCTGCTGGCAGCGGCGCCGCCGGTTCGACCGACAGTTCGCGAACGCGAACCCGGTTGTTCTCCCAGGGCAGCCCGCGGCCGCCTGTGGCGGATGTGCCGTACTGGGCGCCAGCAGGTTCGATGAGCAAAGTGCTGACAGCGGCCAGCGCGAGAACCGATGCGAGACACGCGGGGAACTGACGTGGCATGGTGACCTCCTCGCTTGTCAGTCTACTCCCACCGTCGCCGCCCAGCCCACCACGGAGCGCGACTCCTATGACAGCTCGCGGCAGCTCAGGGTTAACGGTGTCGCAATGTGCGGCCCGAAGGCAGGTCGTTTCTGCGCCGCCCATTCCACCTGGAAAGCTCGCGCCCAAGCTCGATCAGCGTGATGACGAGCGCGATGGCGAGCGACATTTCCACGATATGGTTGGCGATCTCCGCAATCCGTTCGGCGGAAGTCCCATCGGCGAGCGTCGCACCATGTTTCGGCAGCACCCACTGGTCGACTCGCAGAAGAACGATGAAGATGGATGCGGCGACACCGTGCACTGCGGCGCGCGCCAGCGCGCGCGCCCGCGTCCACGACGGGCTGACGAACGTGAGGAGGTTGAGCCCGACGGTGGCGAGCGTCACGCCGAGAATTGGCAGATAGACGATCGACCAGATCGGCGCGAGATCGAGAAGTGCCGTGGCGCCTCCGAGCAGAAGGAACGGCCAGCGCGGCACGAGCAGCAGCCAGATTGCACCGGCCGATGCCGCCAGCAACTCGCACAACGCCTGCGTGCGCGACATTCGATCTTCGTGCTTCAACAGCCGCGGCAACGTCCGCGGATCCCAGGCGTGAGTCAGCTTGAGCCGTGACTGCGCGGCATCCAGCGCCGCAAACCCCAGCGTCGTCCACGCGAAGACCATCAGCGCACGGCCGGGGTAGGCGAGGAACGCGTCGAGCCCGTGCCGCAGGACGTCGCCGTCGAGGACGGTCGAGATACCGGCGAGGACAGCAGTGACGACGAACGCAACGCCGAGGCCCAACTTCAACGCGAAGAGATACAAGGGGAAGAGCGCCGGTCCAATGAGTTGCGCGTTCGAGCGATACTTGCCGGCGACGACCATCGGGTGGCCGTGACGGCGCAGCAGATCTGCCTGCTCGTCTTCGGTGAGCGGCCGGCCGAGCGACTCCTCGCGGTCTTCGATTTGCGACAGGAGATTCTCGGACAACTCGCGAACGATGTCGTCCTGATTCCGCCGGGGCAGAAAAAATCTAACGGCCTGCAGATACCGGTCGAGCAGTTGCATGGGAGGACTCCGAAAGGATGCCGTCCAGTGACTCGTCGATCGTGCGCCATTCCGACAGGAGCGCCGACAACATGACTGCGCCCTGCGGCGAC
The DNA here is from genome assembly GCA_963797715.1 of uncultured Acidobacteriota bacterium. Taxonomy (GTDB): domain Bacteria; phylum Acidobacteriota; class Vicinamibacteria; order Vicinamibacterales; family 2-12-FULL-66-21; genus DATBJJ01. Next base: position 180,930 of record CAWCQS010000017.1, on the reverse strand, counting down.
AGACGGTAGAAACGTTTGTTGCGCTTGCTCTCCTCGCGCCATTCGCTCACGAGCAATCCCTGACTCTCGAGGCGGCGGAGAAGCGGATAGAGCGTTCCCTCGTCGACGACCAGGCCGTGCTCGCCGAGAAGTTTTCGCAGCGTGTAGCCGTATTGCTCGGACCGGAGGGCCGCCAGCACCGCAACCGTCAGGCACCCGCGGCGCAATTCCAGCCGCAAATTGTCGAAAAGTGCGGGATCTGGTTGTTCGATACCGTGTGCCATATACTGTACGGTATTCACTGTATGCCACATAGTATTGGCTTGTCAACTCCAAGGTTCCCGCAGCCATCCGGGAAGTCAGCAGGTTCTTGACCGCACTCTGCGCGATGCTGGAGGATCCGTAGCATGGCTGACAACAATCCCAACGTCGTAAGCGTCGAGTCCACTGCACCAAAGCTGCCCGATGGCGTCATCGGTCTCGACGATCTCGTCTCGTCGGATCCCGTCGACGGTTGCCGGGTCTTCACGCATTACAACGGCCCGACCGATCAGTTGAGCGGGCTCTGCGCCGGCATGTGCGTTCTCGAGCCAGGCTCGACGCCACATCCGCCGCACCAGCATCCAGAAGAAGAGTTCATGATCGTGGCGTCCGGCACTGGCGAGATCGTGTGCGCCGGAACGACGACGGAGGTTGGGCCCGGCGCGGTGATGTACTGCGCGGGCGAAACGATTCACGGCATCACGAATACCGGCAAGGTGCCGCTGACGTTCTACTGGTCGAAGTGGCTGGCGAAGCGCTAACAGGTCACATGGATCAACGAAGTGCTCGGCCGGTTCCGATCGCAGTCGTCGATCACTTCGAAGAAGTAGCCGTTGATCGGCTCGCGAAAGAAAAAGCGATCGAAGGGCGTCGGGCGCAGGGGCTCGAGGATCTCGGCGCCGCGCTCGACGAGGCGCGCCTTGAGCGCGTCGAACCCGGCACGAGGGTAGAACACGGCCACGTGCCGCCCGAACTCCTTCTCGAACGGCGAGACCTCGAAGCCTTCCACGTAGAAGATGTGAATCTGCTGGCCGCGCCCGACGTTCAGCCAGACGGTTTCGTCGGGGGCGTTGGCCGGTACTTCGTCGCGCGCGTAGCCGAGCGTGTCTTCGAGAAACGCTGCCGTCCTGGCAACTTCGCGCGACGGCAGCGTGAGATGGGCGAAGCTCATGGGAGCATTATCGGCCAGCACTTGTGGCGAAGAAAGGTCCCTCGCTTCTTCGGATGGCGTTCCCTGTTCAAGAAACTCCACCCGCGAGCGCAGTTTGGCGCTTCACCACGCTAGGGCCCTTCCGGACTCGCGAGCGTATCGGCGGCTTTCGCCAACCGTCTGTCGAGCGTTACGAGATCGGCGCCCAGCGCGCCCGCCAGCCAAAGGTAACTTGCGTCGTACGCTGTGAGCGAGGCCGCTTGCGCGAGGAGCGCGGCGTCACGTGCGTCGACGTCCTGCCAGATGAGGCCCGTCCTGTCGTCGAGGGCGATGGCAAGCGCCGTGAGAATCTTGACTGCGTCCACGGGCTGTCGTCTGACTTTCTTCAGCGCGGTATTCGTGAGCTCATAACGAAGCAGCGCCGGCGCAAAGACTGTTGCGCCCGCCAGTCGATCCCTGATGGCTTCGCTCTCCGGTTCCTGGAAAATGAGTGCCGCGAGCGCGGACGCGTCGACGACGATCCGTTTCACCGCCGATCTCGATCCCTGCGGATAGCTGCGGCGGCGCCGGAGGGCGTTGTGAAATCGAGCGCTTCGAGTTGTCGCCAGAGCGTTGCCGCCCGGAAGGGTCGAGGCCTGAGCGTCGACTCCAGAATATGCAGCAGCTCACCCTGCACCGAACGGTGATTCTGAGCCGCACGCCGCCGCAGATCCTCAACCAGATCGTCGGGGACGTTCTTGATGGAAAGGCTCAATGCCATGGCGGTTCCATTATAGCGCCATAATGGAACCACGAGCCGCCTCGACCTTGCACAATCAGATCCCGCGGCTAGCGCCGCTTGCGCGAGCCCGACGTCTTGCGACTGTGCTTGGCGCTACTCGACTTCCGGCTGGGAACCTTCGCGCCTTTCTCACGCGCCTCGTTGAGGGCAATCGCAATCGCCTGCTTCCGGCTGCGCACCGTTCGCCCGGAGCCGCTCTTCAGTGTTCCCCGCTTCCGCCGGCGCATCGTCGATTCGACGTTCTTCGAAGCTGCTTCGCCGTACTTGGCCATGAGGCCACCTCCAATGCCCTTCGGCTTCTTCGTTCTTCCTTCTCCTTCCTGGGTTGCAAAGCGTGTGACACATCAATGCATCGTGCGGAGCCCAGCAGAGCGCTGGCTGTTTGCGTTGAAGTGGCGCGCACATTGCTCGCGGACAATTTGGCACCGGATCACGGTGCCGGGCGAGGCATCGGACGAATTGAAGTTCGTGAACAACTGCCAACTGACGGATGGAATATGTCCCCCACACTACCGCCACCGGGCCGCACGGTGCTCCTTCGGGAGGGTCTGCCCCGCGGCTCCCGTATCGAACAAGCGATCAACCGCCTGCGCCTCGTGTTCGTTCAGCTTCCAGGCGTGCAGCTCTCGGTCGGTGATGCCGCGCGTTTGACGGAACTCGACCAGTTTCTCAGTCAGATTTTGTTGAACGCGCTCGAAGACCTTCGGATCGTCAGGCGTCTTGACAACGGACTCTACGAGCGCCTCACCGATTGATGTGAGCCCCTATAGCGATCGGAGGCTCACGAAGGAGGTGTGGGCACTGTACCTCCCACACTGGGCAATTCGGGAACCCCGCGGATGTCCTTGTAACCGTGGCCCGAAGCTGTTCGAAAGCTATACGAGCGCCGCTCGCTGGCATACGTTCCAGCTGTCAAAGGACGGGCTTTTATCCGGGCCGTGGGACAGCTTTCTGGTCAACGGCGCCGTGCAGTGCGACAGCCCGGCGTTCTGATGAGCTTTTGAGGACAAACGCCGAGGGAACCATTAACGCGCCGCAGGCAGGCGCGGATTTCGCTCGATGCCGAACTTGTGCTGGTGCCACATCGGATACGGCTCCGGCAGCGCGCTGACGTCGTCGAGGCGCACGACTTCTTCCGGCGTCAGCCGCCAGGACGCGGCTGCGAGGTTGTCGCGGAGCTGCGCTTCGTCACGCGCGCCGAGAATGACGGTATCGACCCCAGGCTTGCATAGCACCCAGTTGAGCGCCACCTGCGCCGGCGTGACCTCGCGCGTCTGCGCAATCTCAGTCAGGACGTCGACAATCCGGTAGACACGTTCGAAGTCGATGGTTCCAGGGGCATCGAGCTCGTTCAGACGGCTGACCGGCGGGCGCACGTCGCGGCGGAACTTTCCGGTCAGCAGCCCGGCGTGCAGCGGGCTCCATGCCATCAACCCCAGTGACTGATCGAGTCCCAGAGGGATGATCTCGTGCTCGACGTCGCGTGAGATCAGCGAGTAGAGAACCTGCTGACAGATGTAGCGCGTCACCCCGGCCCGCTCGGAGACTGCGAGCGCCTTCATGACCTGCCACGCCGCGTGATTCGAGCAGCCGACGTAGCGCACTTTACCTTGCGACACCAGATCGTCGAGCGCGCGCATCGTTTCATCGACCGCCACGAACATGTCCGGCTGATGGCAGATGTAGAGATCGATGTAATCCGTGCGCAGCCGCCGCAGGCTCGCCTCGCAGGCATCAATCAAGTGCTTGCGTGACAGGCCGACGTCGTGCGGCGCGGTGCCGAGGCGCACGAACGCTTTGGTCGCCAGCACGAAGTCATGCCGCCTGTCCACGAGCGCTTCGCCGAGAATCTCTTCCGCGCCACCAAACGAGTAGACGTCGGCGGTATCGAGCGTGGTGACGCCGGCCTCGCGGCAGACATCGAGGATGCGCGCCGTGTCGGCGACGCCGAGGTTGCCCATCTTGCCGAATCGATCCCTGCCGCCGACCGTCATCGTGCCAAAACTCAGCACCGATACGCTCAACCCCGAGTTGCCAAACCGCCGCTGCTCCATGTGTCTGATTCCTCCGTCGAATGTTCGTCGGTCTACTGCTTTGCCAGCCGCTCGAGTTCGGCAGCGGGCGTCTGGGCGCCGAGTATCTGGCGCAGCGCCACCTCGAGGACTTCATCGCGGCCAGCCCTGATGCCGCGAATCGTTGGCCGAGCCTCGATGTCGGGGATTATGCCAATGCGCTGCGTCGGCGTCTTGTCAGGATAGAACACGCCGATGCCGCTGATCATCGAACGAAGTCCGCCGGGCAGCGGAATCGGCGACACGTTGCCATCGGCGCCGGCCGTCGTGCTTCCCACCACCGTCGCGTCGGGCGCCGCCCGGAACGCCATCGTCGTGTACTCGGACTGGCTTTGCGACACTTCGTCCACGAGGATGACGATCTTCCCCGTGTATCGCGGGCTTGCGGGCTGAAGCGACAGCGGAGGCGTCCAGTGGAAGGCGCCAGGGTTGGCGGGATCGCCCGTGGTGAAGCGCGCGAATGGCGTCGATCGTTCCACCAGGTGCGATCCAAGCGCAAACACGACGAACTCCGACGGGTAGTTGCGGATGTCGATGACCAGACCCTTTGTGCCTGTCGCCGAATCGATGTAGGTCGTGGCCTCTGAAGCCTTGACCGACGACAGCTTGAGGTAAGCGACTTCGGGCGAGAGCTTGCGAAACGTGTCACCAGGACGATCGTTGGTGCGCCCAGCCGTCGAACGCTTCGCGGGTTCAGCGCTCAGGCTGGCGCATCACCTTCAGGTGGACTGTTTCGGAGTCGCGCGCAGTGCGGATCGACACCGGAGCGCAATCCCCACGTGTCATCGAACGTCCGATGTCACGGAGGCGCGTCGGCTCATTCGATGCCGCGTAGTAGGGTGTCCATCGCGTGACGAGCTCGGTCACCGCAACGCCATCGACAGCCTCGAGGATGTCTCCGACCTCGAGGCCGGTCGCTCGGCCGGACGCGGGGTCGAGGTAACCAGTGACGATGGGTTTGTTTTCGATGAAGCGAACTATGACTGGAATGTGGCATGTACCCACGGGCGGACGAGCGTCGAGCGAACTCCACAAGTTGGCGTGCGTGTCGTGGACGCTGGCAATGAGCGCGAGCAGCTCGCGCTTGTAACCGGCGGCATCGGCCGCCGCAGCGACACGCGGGATGAACGTAGACAACGTCTCGTCCCAGTTCGTGCCGATCACGTCACGATAGGGGAACCAGTATTCGATGATGTTCCAGAAGCGGTACAGCGCGAGCAGCCGGTAACCAGCGTCGGGAAAGGTCGGGCTCGCGTAGGGTAGCTCGTGATCGAAGGATGGATTGCCGACGTTCGGAGCGAGGGAGAGGTAGTGCTGCCGACCTGCGGTTGATCGATTGCGGTGCACCGCGCGAAGCGTGGCGCCGAGCTCGGGGCCGAGCGCGTCGTCGGTCAGCCAGGTCACCGGCGGTCGCAGATGCAACTCGCGTTCGTTCAGCTTCGCGCATGCGGTGCAGTCCGGGACGTCGCCGAGCGCTGCAATCCAACCGCGGATCGCGGAACGAGCGGTTGCGGCGTCGGCGGCGTTCAGTACCGGCGGCATGATCCGGAAGAGCTCGTAGTCCCAGTGCTTCTTGCCGGCCGTGACAAGCGGATGGTGGTATTTGAGAAACCCCCACACTTTGCCGAGGAGCACCAGGTTGGCGATCTGAGTGGCGGTCAGGTCTTTGATCGCGATTCCCGAACCGGCATCGAACTCCCGGTCCGTATCGAGAGCTGTTTGAGCTGGCTGAAGCTTCATTGCCGGCGAAAACGCCACGGCCACGATGAACAACCCGAGGACGGCGATCAGCATGAGGGTCAGGAATCGCATCGGCGTTGCTGGACCTCGTGGCCGCAAGAACGGGTCTGCGGCGGCCACCGCGGTGAGTATACGCGGCTGGAGGGCGTAGCGTTCGCAGGTGACCATTCGCGCCCATGTCGCCGGTCGCCTGATCGGGCACAATAGCGCGTGATGCTTCGGCCGGCCCTGTCCGTCGCGTTGTTCCTGGCGCTGTCGGCGCAACTTGCGTCGGCGCAAAGCCGGCCGACCTACATCCAGTTCGATCCATACACCGTCAAAGGTGCGCTCTACCGGCCCGACGGCGGCGGCGACGCCGATATCGGCATCCTGCTGATTCACCGCGTCAACAACTATCTCGGACACATCGCCGCCAGCGAACTCGCGCGGCGCGGGTTTCTCGTGCTGGCGATGAATTCGCGGTTCGACAACAACGAAGCGTCGGTGCTCTGGGAGCGGATTGCTCTCGATGTCAAGACCGGCGTCGATTATCTGCGCAAGCAGGGCGGTGTGCGCCGCGTGATTCTCTTTGGACACAGCGGCGGCGCCGCCACGCTCAGCTTCTATCAGGCGGTCGCCGAGAAGGGCACGAGCTTTTGCGAAGCGCCGGGCAAATTGACCGTCTGCAGCAAAGAGCTGGCCGGCCTGCCCAAAGGCGACGGGCTGATTCTCGTCGACGCGTCACTCGGAAACCCTGTCGGGCTGCTGCGCAGCCTCAATCCGGCGGTCATCGCCGAAGGCGATCCCAAGCGGATCGATCCTGCGCTCGATCCCTTCAATCCGGCCAACGGGTTCAATCCCGACGGGCCCTCGTCCTACTCACCGGAGTTCCGTCGGCGCTACTATGAGGCACAGTCCGCGCGGATGAACCGTCTCATCGCCGCCGCCAGCGCTGCCGCAACCCAACTCGGCACGGATCGGGGGCCGTTTCCTGACGACAACGTCTTCCTCATCGTCCGGGGTTCTGGCGCCAGATTGCCCGACGCCGATGTTGCCGCGGACACAGCGACCGCGGCACCCCGCAAGCTGCTCAAGAACAACGGCTCGGTCGTCACCCAGATCGTGCGAACCGTGCGCCCGCCCGCGAGCCCGAACCCGCTGACGAACGGCACCTTCGAAAGCGGCGCGCGGCTGCTGACGCTGAAATCGTTCCTCACCGCCAACGCCATCCGATCGACGAACTCGATGACCGGCGTCGAGTGGTGCTCGACCAACAACTCGACCCCATGTGCCGTTCAGCAGATCGGCGTGCCCCTCCTCGTCTCAGCGATGGGTGGCAACAGCGGCATCCGAGACAACGAGTGGTTGTTCGAACAAGCCGCAAGCCGAGACAAAGACTTTTTCGTGCTCGAAGGCGCTACTCACAACATCGACCCGTGCACCGAGTGCGAAACCCGCAAGGGCGAGTACGGCAACAGCGTCCGAAATTTCTTCAACTACGTTCGCGACTGGATCAATCACCGGTTTGTACGCTGAATGTCGCTGCGTATCGCCAACATTCATGGGGCGTGTCAGCGCGACGCCGAAGTGAAGCGGTCGGCTCGGCACTCCGCTTCGCGTCGTGGAAAAACGGCCCCTCCGCGGGGACTAACGGTGCGGCGTCGGCTGGGGTTTGCCGTACGCCGATAAAGCATCGGTTCGGCAACAACGTCGAGTGACCTCCTGGGACGAAACCAGGCCGCCGCCGATTGGTACCGCTGCAGGGCCGTTTTAGTGGCTTGGTGTCACGACGCTCAGAGTCGGCCGACACGACCGCTTCGCTTCGGCGGTGTCTGAGTGCCCCGATGCGAGTCGGAACACTGCGATGTCGCAACGAGGTTGGCTGGCCAGGGACGTGGAGCGAGCCGAGTGCAGCGCGTAGCAGGAACGCGAGCGGAGCGATTCCGCGCGTCGTGTTCCGCCCCTGTGATCCGTGCCGTTGACGAGCAGCTGCGCCGGTCCGAGGGCGCGTGATCACGGCTGCACACGGTTAGCACCTACACGACGCGGCAGCGGCAGGTACGAGCGCAGGTCGCGTTCCCGGCGAGCGGAGACGGCCCGGGCCAGCCAGCCTCGTTGCGGCATCTACGGAAAGCGTGAAATCAGAGTCTCGCGCGCCGCCAGAGTCCGTTTGACTTAAAGAGTGCTGCTCTTCGGTGTCAGCTCGCTTTGCACCGGCCGATCTACTCGCTTCGCAGGCTACAGCGTTGCAGCTTCGACGGAATCCGGCGCGCCATCTCGGCCCAGATCGACGCGTCTGGCGATAGCAGCGCATCGACCTCGGATTGCGTCAGCTCCCATCCCTGATGGGAAAACTCGTCGAGCGTCGCTCGCGCGTCGCGAATGAAGCGGCGGCGTAGATCTTCGTCGGTCAGGAGGCGTCCGATGAGAATTTCGACGTTGCGATGAGACATGGCTGCTTCAGGACATCCAGCCGCCGCCGAGCGCGCGGTAGATCTCGACGAAAGCGTTGTGCTCGGCGAGCTGCGCCTGCACGAGTCCGAGCTCGGCGACAAACAGTCGCGTGTCGCTGTCCAGCACCTCGAGGTAACTGGTGGCGCCACCCTGATAACGCAAGTCGGCAAGCCGGCGCGCGTCCTGAGCGGCAACGACGACCGACTGCTGTGCCTCGCGCAGCTCGCGGAAGCGGCTATAACCGACCAGCGCGTCGGAGACTTCGCGGAATGCCTGTTGGATGGTCTGCTGATAGACGAGCTCGCTCTCGGTCCGGCGCGCTTCGGCGAGGGCGACCTGCGAGCGTATGCGGCCGGCATTGAAGATTGGCTGTACCAGGCTGGCGCCGACGGCCCATGTGCCGGCGGTGAAGAGGTTCGACAGCGCCGTGCTTGCGACGCCTCCTGCCGCGGTCAACGAGATCTGCGGGAAGTACGCCGCCTTGGCAACGCCTATACGTGCGTTCGCGGCGACCAGCGACTGCTCGGCCTGCACGATGTCGGGCCGGCGCTCCAGGAGCGTCGACGGCAAGCCGGAGGGAATTGACTGCGTCATCGGCTGGTCGATGAGCGATCGTCCACGCCCGATCGGCCCGGGGTTCTGGCCGAGCAGCACGCTCAGCCCGTTCTCACTCTGCTCGATCAGCCGGCGGACGTCGGCGATCTGGCCGCGTGCCGAGAATACGAGTTGCTCGGCCTGACGCACGTCGACGAGGGGCGTGACGCCGCCGCGCTCACGGATTTCGGTAAGCCGGAGCGACTCCAATCGCGATGTCAGCGTCCGCTCGGAGATCTCCAATTCGAGATCGAGCGAGCGCAGCCCGAAGTACCGCGACGTGACCTCGCTGACCAGGCTCGTGAGGATCGCCCGGCGGCCCCATTCGCTGGCGGCAATCTCTGCCTTCGCCGCCTCGGTCGCGCGGCGAAACTTGCCCCAGAAGTCGAGCTCCCACGAGAGGCCGGCGCCGATCTGCACGAGGCCGGCCGTCGGCAGCGTTTCGTCGTTGACAACAGTCCCGTGTTGGCCCAGCGCGGCGGCCTGACCGGTCACGGTTGGAAACCGATCGGCGCGGGTGATTCGATACTGCGCCTCGACTTGCTCGATGCGCGACGCCGCGATACGGACGTCGTAGTTCCGTGCCAGCGCTGACGTCAGCAACTGCCGCAGGACATCGTCGTCGAAGACCGTTGCCCACGGCTCGTCGGCGATCGAGCGCACGTCGCTCGGAGCATCTGCCGAGCGGCCGCGGAACTGGTCGGGCGCGGTAGTAACCGGCCGTTTGTAGTTCTCGCCTGTCGTGCACGCCGCGAAGCCGGCGGCGGTACCAATGATGATGAGGAAACCCAGCGCGCGGCGAGTGACTGGGGGCCGTGTCATGATGCGCTCTCCGCTGGAACCGGCAGCGTCTCGGCGTGGCGTCCGCCGCTCACCTTCAACGCCAGCCGCTCGAACAGCACGAACATGAGCGGAATCAGGAACACGGCGATGAGCGTCGCCGACAGCATGCCGGTGATGACGACGGTGCCGAGGATGCGGCGCGCGGCGGCGCCGGAGCCGGACGCGACCCAGAGCGGCACGCAGCCGAGGATGAACGCGAACGACGTCATCAGGATCGGCCGCAGCCGCAACCGCGCGCCTTCGAGCGCGGCTTCGACGAGCGGCACGGCCCGCCTCGAGGCGATACTTCGCGAACTCGACGATCAGGATCGCGTTCTTGGCCGCCAGGCCGATCAGCATGACGACGCCGATCTGTCCGTAGACGTCCAGATCGAACCTGCGGAGCATCAGCCCGGCAAAGGCGCCGAACACGGCGATCGGCACCGTCAGCAGCACCGAGAACGGCAGCGACCAGCTCTCGTAGAGCGCCGCCAGGATGAGGAACACGAACACCAGCGACAGCGCGTAGGTCATGCCGCTCGTGCCGGCCGCCCGCCGTTCCTGATACGAGAGGTCGGCCCAGTCGTAGCTGAACGTTGGGCCAAGTGTCTGCTGCGCGACGTCTTCGAGCGCCGCCATGGCCTGGCCCGAACTGAAGCCGGGCGCCGCCGAGCCGGTGATCTGCGTCGCGCGGTAGACGTTGAATCGATTGGTGAACTGCGGGCCGAACGTGCGCTGCATCGATTGCAGCGCCGAGAGCGGCACCATCGCGCCGGCGTCGTTCCGCACGTAGAACTGCGCCACCTGCTCGGTGCTCATGCGCTCTTCGCCCTCGGCCTGAAGGAACACACGCCACTGCCGACCGAAGCGGTTGAACTGGTTGACGTACAGCCCGCCGAGGAACGTCTGCATCGTCTGGTAGACGTCGCCGAGCGCGACACCCTGTCGCAGCGCCTTCTCGCGATCGACGTTGACGAAGACCTGCGGCACGCTGGCCGTGAACGGCGACGTCACGCCGGCCAGCTCCGGACGCTTGCGCGCCGCAGCGAGGAACCTCTGCAGCTGCGCGTCGACCGCTTCGATCGAGCCGCCGCCACGATCCTGGAGCCACATCGAGAAGCCGCCCTGGCTGCCGAGGCCGGGAATCGACGGCGGCATGATCGCGAACGCCGCCGCTTCGGGCACGGCGCTTCGCAGCTGGCCGTTGAGGCGATTGACGATCGCCCGCGCGTGCAGTGCCGGCGCGTGCCGCTCGTCCCACGGCTCGAGCTGGACGAAGTAGAAGGCGTTGTTGCTGGCCGTGACGCGCGTCAGCAGGCTGAAGCCGATGATCGTGTTGAAGTTGCACGACGCCCTCGGTCTTCTTCAGGATGTCGTCCACCTTGCGCGCGACCGCGTCGGTGCGATCGAGCGACGCGGCCGGCGGCAGCTGGATGTTCATCAGGAAGTAGCCGTAGTCCTCCTCGGGCAGGAAGCTGGTCGGCAGCCGAGAGCCGAGGACGCCGGCGGCGAGCGCAAACATCGCCAGCATCGCGATGGCCGATGAGCGGCTTGCGGATCAGTCCGTGGCTCAGGCTGACGTAGCCGCGCGTCGTCCGCTCGAGCCAACGGTTGACGCCGCCGAAGAAGCGCGCCAGCCAGCCCCCGGCTCTGCTTCCGCGGACGCAGCAGCATCGCCGACAGCGCCGGCGACAGCGTCAGCGCGTTGAACGCCGAGATCAGCACCGACACGGCAATGGTGATGGCGAACTGCTGGTTCAGGCGTCCCTGGATGCCGCTCATCAGCCCGACCGGGATGAAGACGGCGGCGAGAATCAGCGCGATGCCGACGACCGGGCCCGAGACTTCGCGCATCGCCTTGAAGCGTCGCGTCCTGTCGGACTCATGCCTTCCTCGATGTGATGCTCGACCGCCTCCACGACGACGATCGCATCGTCGACGACCAGCCCGATGGCGAGCACGAGGCCGAACAGCGAGAGCGTGTTGACCGAGAAGCCGAGGAGCGGGAAGACCGCAAACGTGCCGATGAGCGAGACCGGCACCGCCAGCATCGGGATCAGCGTGGCGCGCCAGTTCTGCAGGAACAGGAAGACGACGATGATGACCAGCACCATCGCTTCGCCAGCGTCTTCAGAATCTCCTTGATGCCTGCCGACACCGGCGCGGTCGTGTCGAGCGTGTAGATGAAGTCGACGCCCGGCGGCAACCGACCGCGCAGATCGCTCATGACGCGCGCGCACGCCGTCGGCGACGTCGAGCGACGTTCGAGCCGGGCGCCTGGAAGACCGCGATGCCGACGCCGGGCTGGCCGTTCGACGCGGCCGATCTGCTGATAGTTCAGCGCGCCGAGCTCGACGCGCGCGACGTCGCGGAGGTGGACGACCGAGCCGTCCTGATTCGAGCGCAGGATGATTTGCTCGAATTCCTCCGCCGTCCGCAGACGTCCTGGCGCGCGCACCGTGTAGGTCATTTCCTGGCCGGCAGGCGCAGGCCGCGCGCCGATCTGGCCCGACGGATTCACCGTGCTCTGCTGCCGCACGGCGCGCACGATTTCGGGCACGGTCATGCACATCGCCGCCAGCCGATCCGGCTTGCAGCCAGATGCGCATCGCGTAGTCGCCGGCGCCGAAGATGCGCACGTCGCCAACGCCGTGCACGCGATAGAGCGCGTCGACGATGTTGATGTTGGCGTAGTTGGCGAGGAACAGCGCGTCGTAGGCGTTGGTCGGCGAAAGCAGCGACACCACCATCATCGGCAGGCCGGTCGACTTGCGCATGCGTCAAGCCGAACTGCGTGACGTCGGTGGGCAGGTTCGGCTGCGCCTGCGCCATGCGGTTCTGGACGTTCACCTGGTCGATGTTCGGATCGGTGTCGATGTCGAAGGTGACCGTCAGCTGCATCGAGCCGTCGTTGCCGTTGGTCGACTGCATGTAGAGCATGTTGTCGACGCCGTTCATCTGCTGCTCGAGCGGCGTCGCCACCGACTGCTCGATGGTCTCGGCGTCGGCGCCGGTGTAGTGCCGGTGACGATGATCTGCGGCGGGACGATGTCGGGGAACTGCGCGACCGGCAGGCTCGCAGCGAGACGAGGCCGCCGATCACGGTGACGATCGCGATGACGATGGCGACGATCGGGCGGCGGATGAAGAAGGTCGCCATGTCAGTCGCCTCCCGCGCGTGCCGGCGCGCCGTGCCGGGCAGCCGATGACCGGCTCTGCGTCGGTCGACCTTGGTCGTGACCTTCAGGCCTTCGGCAGCTGCCCGGCGTCGACGATGACGCGGTCGCCGGGCTGAAGCCCGTCGGTCAACGACCCAGCGCGTGCCGACCCGCGGGCCCGATCTTCATCGGCCCGATCTGCACCGTGCCTTCCGGGCGCCACGACCCGCACCTGCGCGCCGCCCTGTAGCTCGCTGACAGCGCGCTGCGGCACCAGCAGGGCGCTCGTCGATCTTGCGGGTGTTGACGGTCGACGCGGCCGTACTGCCCGGGCCGCAGCACGCCGCTGCGGATTGGGGAATGTGGCGCTGACCCGCATGGTGCCGGTCTTGGGATCGATCTGGCGATCGGCGGCCTGGAAACGGCCGGGCGCGGGATAGACGGAACCGTCGGCGAGCACCAGCTTCAAGCCGCCGGCCGGCTGCCCACAGCCTTGCGCGCCGGTCCGTCGGTGTTGATGGCCTCGGCGAGCTCGAGGTACTCCCGCTCGCTGAGCGAGAAGTAGGCGCGAATCGGATCGACCTGCGAGACCGTCGTCAGCAGCGTCTGCGGGCCGACGAGGTCGCCGATCTGTGCCGTCGCGATCGCCGGCGATGCCGTCGACCAGCGAGCGCACGCGAGTGAAGCTCGAGATTCAGCCGCGCGGCGTCGACGGCGGCCTGCGCGGCATTGACGGAGGCCTCGGCGGCAAGCTTCGCCTGGACGTTGTTGTCCAGCTCGCTCTGGGCGATGGCGCGCTCCTTGGCGAGCGGCGTGTTGCGAGCCACGTCCTGCTCGGCGCGTCCGAGCTGGGCGCGCGCCTCGGCGAGCCGCGCCTCGGCCTGGGCGAGCGCGACCGCGAAGGGACGCTCGTCGATCTCGAACAGCACGTCGCCCTTGCGGACCCGCGCGCCTTCCTGGTAGTCACGCCTCACGAGGTAGCCCGAGACCTGCGGCCGCACCTGCGCGTTGGCCTGGCCGTCGAGGGTCGTGATCCACTCGCTGGCCACGTCGCACCGATCTCGGGCGTGACCTGGACGACCGGCGACGGTCGGCGGTGGCGGGCGGGCGCCGGAGCCGCCTTGTTGGTCGAGCAGGCAGGGAGCAGGAGCAGCGCGCCGAACGAGCAGCCATGCATAGAAGGATGGACGCGCGTCATGGTTCATGGCTGTAGCAAGTCGGAGGCCAGTGCGCTCGCTGTGCCGTAACTGATTGCGTGATTGAGACTTGCTATGAGTCGATCGACTGTCTGGCGATCGCGTGGAAGTGTGCCTCGTGGCGCATGTTGTGCCTCCAGGCCCACTTCATGGCAGACTAGGAGCCGGAAGGCGCGCCATGCATGGATGAGCTTGACGGTGTCCGAGCAACTGCTGCGGGCTGGTCGGCGTCCGTGCTCGACATCCGGCAGGTGTTTCCGGAGGTCTCGGCCATCGTCCAGCCCGTGCTGCCGCACGACCGGCTGACGATGACGCTGCACGACGGCGACCGCACGCTCGTCGCGCACGCGTTCTCGAACGACGACGGTCCGTTCCTGGTCGCATCCGACGGCATCGCAAATCGAGGCCCTGCAGGACGGCTGGTCTCGCAATCGTCGACGACATCGCGACGATGCCGAGACCCGACCCTGGGCCGACGTTCGAGCCGAAGGACTACGGCGACGCAGCTGTCCAAGGCCGCGGGCTACCGCTCCGTGTTGTCGGTGCTCGTCCGCGGCCGCGACCAGCGGTTCGCCCTGCACTTCTGGTCGAAGCAGGTCGGCGCGTTCTCGGAGGCCGATGTGCCGTGGCTCGCGCGGCACATCGCCCTGCACGTCGCCCTTGGCGTGTCGCACGAGCAACTCGCCGGACGGCCGAGCAGGCGCGCGGCCGCCGCCGCGCGCGCGCAGCGACCTCGAGGCACGCGTGAAGGCGCTGTCGGAAGCGCTGGACTCGCATACGGGTGTACGGCCAGATGGCGGGCAGTCGCGCGGATGGAAGGCAGTGGTTCGAGCCGCGACGCAGGTCGCCGCGACCGAGACGACCGTGCTCCTCACTGGCGAGTCGGGAACGGGCAAGGAAGTGATCGCGCGATACATCCATCGCGCGTCGCCGCGGCGGCATGGCCCGTTCGTCGCGGTCAACTGCGCGGCGCTGCCCGAGCCGCTACTCGAGTCGGAGCTGTTCGGCCACGAGCGCGGCGCGTTCACGGGCGCCGACAGCGGCGCGCCGGGCAAATCGACGTCGCCGCCGGCGGCGTGCTGCTGCTCGACGAAGTCAGCGAGATGGCCTGTCGGCGCAGGTCAAGCTGCTGCGCGTGCTGCAGGAGCGGGAGTTTCAGCGCCTCGGCGGCACGCGACCGGTCAAGGCCGACATCCGGATCATCGCGGCCACCAATCGCGATCTCGGCGCCGCCATGGAGCGCGGCGACTTCCGCGACGATCTCTACTATCGGCTGCAGGTCTTCGGCATTCGCATCCCGCCACTGCGGGAGCGGCCCGAGGACATCATCGCGCTGACGGCGCAGTTCCTCGACGATCTCGGACGCTCGTTCGGCCGCGCGCCGGTCGGGATCACGCACGACGCAAAAGCGATCCTGCTGGCGCATCCCTGGCGCGGCAACGCGCGCGAGTTGCGCAATGCGCTCGAGCGCGCGGCCATCGTCGCCGAGGGCGGCCTCATCGCGCCCGAGCACCTGTCCATCGAGCCGACGGTCAGTCGTCAGGATCCAGCCACCACTGACATCAGAACAATCGAGCGTGCATCTCATCGAGCGCGTGCTGCAGGAGACACGCGGCAACAAATCGCGCGCCGCCAAACGTCTCGGGCTGACGAGAAAACAGCTGTACGGCCGGCTGGCGCAATACAGTCGTTAGTCGTCGGTCATCAGTCGCGAGTCATTGGGTCGAGTCGCGAGTCATCAGTCATGAGTCATGCGTCGTCCGCCGTCACTCAGCGACTCACGACTGTTGACTCCGCGACTGATGACTCGCGATTGAAGACTGGCGACCGACGACTGAGGATTGTCGCGGACGAGGCACGCCCAATGCATGCCAGCCGGAACTGGAGGTACATGTGAAAGTCACGGAACTGTTTCTCTCGGAGCTCGACCGCGAGGTGGATCGCAGCCGCCGGGCGCTCGAGGAAGTCCCGGAAGGCAAGCACGACTGGAAGCCGCACGAGAAGTCGATGATCTTCGGCTACCTCGCCGATATGGTCGCGACCATCCCGACGTGGATCACCATGATCGTCAAGCAGGACGAGCTGGATGTGGCGCCACCCGCTGGACAACAGCACCCTCGCACGCCCAAGAACTCGAGCCGCGAGTACATCGATGCCCTCGATAAGGCCGCCGCGGACGCTCGTGACGCGCTCGCCGGGACTACCGATGAATACCTGCGGACGCCGTGGCGCTTACTGGCGCGCGGGCAGGTCGTGATGGAGCTGCCGCGGCACGAGATGATCCGCGACACGATTAATCACTGGGCGCATCATCGAGGGCAGATGACCGTGTACCTTCGCCTCATGGGAGCAAAGGTGCCCGCGCTTTACGGGCCGTCCGCAGACGACAAGCGATTCTGACCGCACCGGACGCTACATTTTCGGCTGGATGGCTTCCTCCTTGGCGGCCACATCCAGCCGTTCCGACTTGATGTCCACACGCAGTCGCCCGAAGAGGCTCAAGTAGACATTCGCAATCCCGGCGACAGCGAAGAAACTGATCAAGTAGCCACGCCAGTCGTCGAGCAGCAGCCGATAACGCGTGACGAACAGAAAGAACGCGACGACGTAGTGGCTGAAGCAGTACTCGCACGTGAAGATGTAGAAGAACTTGCGCTGAACGAGTGTCCTGCAGCTCCTGCTGCGGCTGGCGCAGAACTCTCTCGCCTCACGGAAGATTTCCTCGTGCGTGACGGTCCACACGATTGTCGCGATCGGGAGCGGCAGCACGAGCAGCCACACGATCTGCTGCCACAGGTGAGCGGCATCCGGCGCATTCATCGTCCACGACTTCCATTTCTGGGCGAGCTCATCCGGTCTTCTTAAGCACAGTCCGAGCCAGTTGTGCGCGTTTGGTACGGCCTCTGCTGGATCGTTCAGGCGGAGCTTGCTGTAACCGTCGAGGTGCCTTCGATGCGCGGCGTCGTTTTACGTCACACACCCAAGAAATCCGAACAACACAACGTTACGACACCGCCGGAATCACGTGAGGCCGCGGCTGCCGCCGGCCTGCGCTACGTGACCGACAAGACACCTGGATTCCGCAGGGTCCGGGTAGGCAAAGGCTTTCGCTATGTGACACCGGACGGTGCCACCGTGCGGGAGGCGCGCGAGCTCGAGCGTATACGCTCACTCGTCATCCCGCCCGCGTGGACCGACGTCTGGATCTGCGCCGACGCTCGAGGACATCTGCAGGCCACGGGTCGAGACGCGCGCGGAAGGAAGCAGCACCGCTACCACCCGCGTTGGCGTCACGTTCGCGACGAGGCCAAGTACCGAGCACATTCTCGAGTTCGCCTCGGCGTTGCCTGACTACGCAAACGCGTCGCCGGAGATCTGGCAGAGCCGGCGCTGACGCAACGCAAGGTCGTGTCGGCCGTCGTGCAGCTCCTCGAGAAGACGCTGATTCGCGTCGGCAACGACGAGTACGCGCGCAGCAACCAGTCGTACGGCCTGACGACGCTGCGCAACGCGCACGCGCGAGTGTCCGGCTCGACGATTCGCTTTCGATTCCGCGGCAAGTCGGGCAAGTTCCACGACATCGCCCTCAACGACGCGCGGCTCGCGAGGATCGTCCGCCGATGTCAGGAGCTGCCGGGCCGGGAGCTCTTCCAATACCAGGATGAGAACGGTGTCATCCAGGACATCGGGTCCGCCGACGTCAACGATTACCTGCGCGACGTGACCGGCCGTGACTTCACGGCAAAGGATTTCAGAACCTGGATCGGCACCGTGCTGGCGGCACAGGCGCTTCACGAGCTGCAGGCACACACGTCGAAGGCTCAGGCCAACCGCAACGTGTTGGCCGCGGTCGACGCGGTGGCCTCGATGCTCGGCAACACGCGATCGGTTTGCCGCAAGTGCTACATCCACCCGGCGATCATCGACGCCTACATGGATCGCACGCTCGGGCGCGCCCTCAACGGCCGCGGTGGTGGAAGGACGTCGCCGACGGCACTCAACAAGACAGAAGTGGCCGTGCTGGCGCTCCTGCAGCGCCGTCTGCGTCGAACGGGAAGAAAGACGGCGTGAAAAGAGCTGAGAGCTGAGAGCTGAAAGCTATAATCCCCCTCATGATGCGCCGATCACTTGGGCCGCTACTTTTCCCTGTGTTACTGCTGGCCGTTGCCGCGGTAACGACCTCCGCCACGACCGATCAAGGCAAGGGCCGCTACAAGAAGCAGGGCGATGCCTGCGTGTGGGACGCCAACGATGGCGGTCCCGACCAGTGCACCCCTCGCGTCAAGGGCCGCTTCAAGAAAGGCGGCGACGATTCCTGCACCTGGTACGCCAACGACGTTGGCGACGATCAGTGCCGGCCGCCGAAGGGACGTTGGAAGAAAGGCGGCGACAACTCCTGCACGTGGGACGCGAACGACGGCGGTCCCGATCAGTGCAATCCGCGGCAAGCGAGATAGCTGGACGACTTCGCGAAAGTAGGGAAGTCGTGGCGCGGCGCGAGTGGCTCGGTGCAGCAGCGTTGGCGGTGGTCGTTGCCGCGACAATCGCGGCGCGAGCCCAGTCAGCGCCAGAGTACGAATGGAACCTCCCCAAGGGGTTTCCGCGGCCGGCGGTGCCGGCCGACAATCTCATGTCGGCCGCCAAAGTCGATCTCGGCCGGCATCTTTTCTACGACCTCAGGCTGTCGGGCAACGGCGCCCAATCCTGCGCGACGTGTCACCAGCAGGACAAGGCCTTCACCGACGGGATGGCCACGAGCGTCGGGTCGACCGGCGAGGATCACCCGCGTAACAGCATGAGCCTGGTCAACGTCGCCTACGCAACGACGCTGACGTGGGCAAACCCGTCGCTGAGCCGGCTCGAGGATCAGGCGCTCGTGCCGATGTTCGGCCGTCACCCCGTCGAACTCGGTCTTGGCGACGACCGTGTGTGGCTTGGCGTCCTCCAGCGCGACAGCCGCTACACGACGCTTTTTTCACGCGCGTTTCCCGGGGACACCGATCCGTTCTCACGTCAGAACGTGGTCCGCGCGATTGCCGCGTTCGAGCGGACCATCGTGTCCGCGCGCTCGGCCTACGATCGCTATCACTTCGATCGCGACGAGCAGGCGTTGTCCGCGTCCGCCAAACGTGGAGAAGTGCTGTTCCACAGCCAGCCGATGTCCTGCTTCACGTGCCATGGCAGCGTCACGTTCACGGGGGAGATTGCCGCCGCTGGATCGCCGCCGCGCGCGCAGCCGGAGTTCCACAACACGGGCCTCTACAATCTGCCGGGCCTGCTGTCATATCCGGCCGGCAACACCGGCCTCTACGAAACGACACGCGATCCGCGGGACGTCGGCAAGTTCAAGGCGCCCACGCTGCGCAACGTGGCCCTCACGGCACCCTACATGCACGACGGCAGCATCTCTTCGCTCGACGAGGTGTTGGCGCACTACGCGGCAGGAGGCAGAACGGTCTCCGAGGGACCCAACCGAGGCGTTGGTCACGACAATCCCAACAAGAGCCCGAGAATCGGCGGTTTTCCGCTGACGCCAGAGGATCGTGCCGACCTCCTCGCCTTTCTGCGATCGTTGACCGACGAAGAAATGGTCCGCGATCCAAGGTTGTCCAATCCCTGGCGGCAGTAATCTTTCAGCCGTTGCGGGTAGACTCATCGGCATGATGTCCCGCGCGGTCCTCGTTCCACTCGTGTTCGCAGTAACGATTGCCACGACGCGGACGACGACCGCCGTCGTGCAGGAAGGACCTTCGCAGTTCAAGGTCGTCGCCTTCTATACCGGTGTCAACGATCAGGCCCACATCAGCTTCGTGCGCGAAGCCAACCGCTGGTTTCCTGAACTCGGCAAGCAGCACCATTTCAGCTACGAGGCGACGACCGACTGGAGCCAGCTGAACGCCGGCTTCTTGAGCAACTACCAGGTCGTCCTGTTTCTCGACACGCGCCCCGACGACCCCGCGCAGCGTGAAGCCTTCCGAAAGTACATGGAGAGCGGTGGCGCGTGGATGGGATTCCACTTTGGCGGTTTTGCGCTGACGCCGTCGAAGTATCCGCAGAACTGGGACTGGTACCACAACGAGTTTCTTGGCGCCGGGTCGTACGTCAGCAACACGTGGCGGCCGACATCCGCCGTGCTGCGCGTCGAACGGCCGGATCACCCGGCGACGAAGGGCCTGCCGCACACCTTCAGGTCGGCTCCGAGCGAGTGGTACCGATGGGAGAAGGACCTGCGAGAGAACCCCAACATTCAGATCCTGCTGTCGATCGATCCATCGAGCTTTCCGCTCGGGACGGGGCCGAAGCCGCACGAAATCTGGCACAGTGGCTACTACCCCGTGGTGTGGACCAACACGCGCTATCGCATGATCTACATGAACATGGGGCACAACGACATCGACTACGAGAACAAGACCAACAACGAGCTCTCGTCGACGTTTGCCGAGCCGCTCCAGAATCAGCTGATCGCCCAGGCGCTCGCATGGCTCGGCAGCCGCACCCGATAGCCGACGTCGATCGGCCCATGGCGGCCGTCGCGCGGTTGCCGCGCCTGACTGCCATCGACGCGCTTCGCGGCGCCATCATGATCGTGATGGCGCTCGATCACACGCGGGACTTCCTGCACATCGGGGCGATGTCTTTCTCGCCGGAAGATTTGTCACGCACCACGGCGGCGCTGTTCTTCACACGTTGGATCACGCACATCTGCGCGCCGGTGTTCATGTTCACCGCCGGGCTCGGCGCGTTCTTCCGCCTTGAGCGCCCGGGAACAACCAAGGCCGACCTGTCGCGATTCCTCTGGACGCGCGGCGTGTGGCTGGTGATCGTCGAGCTGACGATCATGCGCCTGGCGATGAACTTCTCGCTCGACGCCCGCTTTCCAGTGATCCTCCTCGTGCTCTCGGCGCTCGGGCTGTCGATGATCTGTCTTGCCGTGCTCGTTCACCTGCCACGACGCGTGCTGGCCATCGGCAGTCTGGCAGTCGTCGCCTTGCACAATCTGCTCGACGGCGTTCAAGCGTCGACGTTTGGCGGGCTGGCGCCCGTGTGGAACCTGCTGCATCAGCAGGGCGTCTTCATCCTCGGTGGTATTCCCTTCGTCGTCGCCTATCCACTCGTGCCGTGGGTGGCCGTGATGGCCTTGGGCTTCTGCGCTGGCAGCCTCTTCCTCCGCCCACCCGAAGAGCGGCAGCGCCTGCTCCTGCGCTGGGGAATCGGCCTCATCGTCGCGTTCGTCGTGATTCGAGCGTTCAACGTCTACGGCGATCCACAGCCGTGGTCCGTGCAATCGTCGCCCCTCTTTACGGTGATCTCATTTTTCAGAGCGACCAAATATCCACCGTCGCTCGATTTTCTGTTGATGACGCTCGGCCCGGCGCTCCTCATTCTCAGATATCTGGATCGCCGAGGTGTCGCCGCCGACAACCCGCTCGTCGTCATCGGCCGCGTGCCGCTCTTCTACTACGTGCTCCATTTCTGGCTGCTGCACGTCGTGACAGTGGCGCTCGCGTGGATGCGCTACGGCGGCGCCTCGTTCGCGTATTTCTTCAGCCCGGTGCCCTCGATGGGCGGATCGCGTGACGTGTTCCCGCCCGACTTCGGCTATCCGCTCTGGGTCACATACGTCGCCTGGATCTGTGTTGTCGTCGTGCTCTATCCGCTCTGCCGCTGGTTTGCCGGAGTCAAGGCTCGGCGCCGCGACTGGTGGCTTGGCTACCTCTGAGCGCCTGCTCGACATTTGGTCAGCGAGTCGACACGTGGTCAGCGAGTCCTTGACTTCGCGGCACAGCAGTGGCAGTCTCCGGCCCGTATCCGTCTCAATCTCGCCGAAGGGCGCCAAGAAAGGACACGTGATGCGTACACGATGGGCCTTCCTGATACTCGCCGCGACGCTCGTCGTCGCCGCCGCCGCAGATGCCCAGGTTACAACCGGGACGATCATCGGTTCCGTGACCGATTCGAGCGGTGTCGTGCCTGGCGCGACCGTCACTGTGCGAGAGGTGAACAAGGGCACCACGACCACGTACGTCACCGACGAGACGGGCACCTACACGGCGCCGTTCCTCGTTCCCGGCACGTATGCCGTCGAAGTCAACGTGCAGGGCTTCAAGAAGTCCATTCGTGAGGGCATCATCCTCCAGGTCAACCAGCGCGCCCGCGTCGACGTGACGCTCGAAGTCGGACGGCTGGAGGAAACGATGACCGTCGTGTCGTCGGCGCCACTCGTCAGGACCGACTCGTCCGAAGTCGGCACCGTGATCGAGGAGCGCGCGATCCGCCAGCTGCCGCTGAATGGCAGGAACTTCGCGACGCTCGTGTATCTCACGCCAGGCATCACGCCAGGACAGGCGGGCGAGAACCTCTCTGGCGCGAGCACGTTCAACCCCCGCGGCGCCTCGAATTTCAACGCGCTTGGCCACCAGGCGAACGCCAACGGCTGGCTCATTGACGGCATCGACAACAACGAGTACTCGTTCAACACCGTCATCATCACGCCGTCAGTCGAGCAGGTGCGCGAATTCAAGGTGCTCTCGGGTGTCTTCTCGGCCGAGTTCGGGCGCGGCGCCGGAGTCGTGTCCGTGTCCACCAAGTCGGGCACGAACGCGTTCCATGGCACCGCGTTCGAATACATGCGCAACGATGCGTTCGACGCCAGGAACTTCTTCGTCCGCAAGACCGTTACCAACGGCCAGCTCGTCGTCGATCCGAAGCCGCCGCTGGACCGTCATCAATACGGCGCTGCCGTAGGCGGACCGCTGGTCATTCCCGGCATGTACGACGGCCACAGCCGGACGTTCTTCTTCGCCGACTATTCCGGCCTGAACGAGAAGCGGGGCCAAGTGTTCGTCAACACCGTGCCGACGGCGGAGACGCGGAACGGTGATTTCAGCAACTTCCGGGACGCGAGCGGCAATCTGATCACGATCTACGATCCGCTGACGACGAGGACGAACCCGGCGTTCAACCCAGCGCTGCCGGTGAGTGCCAACAACCCGCAGTTCCTGCGCGACCCGTACCCGGGCAACATGATTCCCGGTAATCGCATCAACCCTGTCGGACGCAACGTCGCCAGCATCTATCCGCTGCCGAACGGGCCGGGCAATTTCAACAACTACACGTCCACCGTCGATCGCGAGTCGACGGACCAGGCGTTCTCAGGGCGCGTCGATCACCGGCTTGCCGACAACGGTTCAATGTTCTTCAGGTTCAACTACGGCCACTTCACGCTCGACGCGCCACAGGGACAGGCCGCGTGCTGTTTGCCAACGCCGGCTGACGCCGCGGCGCGATTCGACCTCGGACCGTTCGTGGCCGGCATCCAGAACACGCGCCTGACCACGCACGGCGCCGCGTTCAACTACTCGCGAGTGTTGTCGCCACGCCTGGTCAACGAATTGCGTGCCGGCTATGCGCGCACGGTGCCGTCCACGTTCCAATCGGACTTTGGCACGCAGGCAGCCGAATCGCTCGGCATCCGCGGCATCAACGTCACCGAGTTCACGACCGGCCTGCCGAACATCAACGTTCCCGACATGACCGGCATTTCAGGCGGACCGGCGTTTCTGCCGGTCAACCCGAAGCAATTCCACTGGCAGATCGAGGACTCGCTGGTGTGGCTGAAAGGCCGCCACAGCCTGAAGTTCGGCTATCGCCTCGTCGATCGCTACGCCTCGCCCTTCACGAACACCGATACCCGCGGAACGATCAACTTCGGCCGGAACTACACCAACAACCCCGTCAACAACTCGGGGGATCCGGGCTGGCGTCGCTTCTGACGGGGTATATCAACAACGCCGCTCGCGGCTTCCTGCTCGAGCCGTACATGCTGCGCACGCAGGAGCATGGCCTCTTCACGCAGGACGACTTCAAGGTCAATTCTCGGATCACGATCAACGCCGGCCTGCGCTACGAGATCTTCCGCGCCGAGACCGAAGAGGACAACAAGATCGTGAACTTCGATCCCGTAGGTCTTGTGCTCATCTACGCCGACGAGAACGGCGCCAGCAAATCGGTCAATAAGAAAACACGTTACGGCAACCTCGCGCCGCGGCTCGGCCTGACCTACGACATCTTTGGCGATGCGTCCACTATCCTGCGTACCGGATTCGCGATCACTTACTACCCGGAGCAGCCGTCGGCGTCGAACATGATCGGGCAGCAGGTGCCGTACACGATCTCGCAGAACGTCAGCTTCGCGACCAACCCGACGGACTTCTCGACCGTGCGCAGCATCGACGATCCATTTCCGGTCATCACGCAAGTGAAGCCGATCACGACCGCCGAGTTGCAGGCCGCCAATCCACGGGTGCTCGGGCATTCCTTCGACAACGAGACACCGTACGCCGAGCAGTGGCACCTCGGGATCGACCGGCGCCTCTTCAGTTCGATGGCCATCGAGCTGACGTACGCCGGTAGCGCCGGCAAGCACCTGATCTTCTGCTACAACCCGAACGAAGTGCAGCCGGGGCTGGGTAGTCAGGAGTCTCGTCGCCTGATCCAGCCGCTCAATCGCCTGAGCAACATGCTGCAGTGCGACCCGAGAAACCGTTCGACGTACCACAGCGGTCAGATCAAGCTGACGCATCGCTTCACCAACGGCTTGCAGTTCCTGGGCAGCTACACTTACGGCAAAGCGCTCGATTACGGCGGCTCGGCGGCAAGCGGCGGCGGCGCCGTCGGCAACCCACAGACCGTCACCAACCTCGACGCCGGCCACGGTCCGGCCGGCTTCGACGTGCGCCACCGCGCCGTCGTCAGCTGGGTCTGGGAGCTTCCATTCGGCCCCGGCCGCCAGTGGCTATCGAACGGCGGCGTGCTCGGCGCGATTGCCGGCGGTTGGCAGCTCGCGGGCATCGCGACGATGACGACCGGTCGTCCGTTCACGGTCTTCATGCAGACGGGCGTCAACAACGGCGCGCCGAGCTGGCCGAACCGCATCGGGTCGGGCAAGCTCGATACCCCAACGGTCGACCTGTGGTACAACCCGGCCGACTTCGTGGCGCCGCCGGCAAACACCTACGGCGACAGCGGCCGAGGCATCCTCTACTCGCCCGGCCACGTCAACTTCGACACGTCGCTGTCGAAGCGGTTCACGATCTCCGGCGAAACCAACATCGAATTCCGGTGGGACGCGTTCAATCTGTTCAACCATCCGGGCTTCGGCTTCCCCAACCAGAACTTCGATTCGCCAACGGCAGGTCGAATCACGTCGACAATCGTCGACAACAGGTCGATGCAGTTCTCGTTGAAACTCAATTTCTGATGGCTATGTTCGTCGCCGTTCGCTGTCTAAAAGCCTAAAGCGCGGAGGTCGCCGAGACGCGGAGGACGCGCGGAGGTGATCTGAATCACATTTCAGCCGGTCGCGGCGCCGGCCGAAACGGCCGGCGAGTGGCATCGAAGGGCAGCGCAAATCAAAACACCACGTGATCCAGATGGTGCTTTGATTTGTGCTGCCCTTCGATGCCACCCGCGCGTTCGCGCGGCCGCGACCGGTTGCAACCATCGCATCGCCTCCGCGCGTCCTCTGCGTCTCGGCGACCTCCGCGACTGAAGGCTTGAGACATAGATCACGAGAGGGTTTAAACGAGACGTCACGCCCGGGGGGTTGAATGACATTCGCGAGGAGATGGTCCTTCGGCTGAGTGGATGGGGGCGAGTTGTGGCACTGGGCATTGTGCGTCTGTGCCAGCACGGTCGTGAGCGCGCAGCGATCGGCAGCGCCGACGGTACAGGTGAATCGGGCGGCACACGATACGTGGACACCGGTGATGGAGGTGCTCAAGGCCTCACGCGCCGTGCCCGTCTCCGACGCCGAGCTGCAGCGGCTGCGTGAGCTTCCGCTCGAGGCCGTATGGGGCGCCCTGCAGAACAAGAAACACATACGTTCGTTCGAGGGCAATTTCCGGCTGACGGTTGCCAGTCCAAAGATCGTCGGGCGCGCGGTGGCGATGCGGTATTTGCCGGTGCGGCCGGATTGATGGAGGCCGTGCAGACGCTGGCCAAAGAAGGTGATTGGCCCGGCGACATCATGTTGCCGACGCCGAATGCGTTCCTAGCAGTCCCGCCGCAGCTCGTGGCCGACGTGATCAAAGACGCCGAGACCACGGTCTATACCGAAAACTTCAAGCGCGAGATGATGCGCAGCCGCAAATATCGCGCCCGCGATATCTATCCTCGCCTCAGCCCCGAACTCGAAAAGGTATTCGAGGAATGGAAGAAGACACACCCGATTGCCCGGGTGACGCCGAACGTCGGGGGATGAGCAACCGTTCGACCTCCGCCCGCAACGCGAGCGCGTTCTCCGCCGCGACGGCATTCGGGTCGTTGTTGAAGTACGCATAGACGGCACGGCCCTGCTTGGCGTAGCCGGCCAGGCGGATTGCCCATGCCCGAAGCGCCGGCCGATCGTAGCTGCCCGCGTACTGGCCGCTCGTGCCGTGGAACCGGACGTAGACGATCGGCCCCACCAGCGGTTCCGAGATCTTCGCTCCACGTTTGTCGTGAAGGCAGAGCGACACGCCGTAACGCTCGAGCAGGGCGTAGGTTTCTGGCTCGTACCACGACGGATGCCGGAACTCCATCACATGCTGAAGCCGGCGCTGTCGCGCTCCGCTCGAGCCCAGCGGTACGCTCGCTGGAAGCGCCGCGAGGAATGTCTCGAGGCGGCTCAAGTCGCGATGAAAGTTGCCGGGCAGCTGATAGAGGACGGGCCCCAGGCGCGGACCAAGCGTCTGGGCGCGTTCGAATAGGCGCGCGATCGGCTCCCGGGGATCGCGCAGCCGCTTGAGGTGGGTGAGGTATCGGCTGGCCTTCACGGCCATCAGGAAATTGCGAGGCGTCTGCGCCCGCCATGCGGCAAACGTCGCTGCCTCCGGCAATCGATAAAACGTGCTGTTGACCTCGACGGTGTCGAAGACTGCCGAGTATCGCGGCAGCCATTGCGACGCGGGGAGCTCAGGCGGGTAGAAGTGGCCCCGCCATGTCTTGTAGTTCCACCCAGAACAACCGATACGTGGCGCCACCATCGCGACCGCAGAGTTGCAACTTCGCCGCCGCGTTCGGTACGCGCCGTGCACGGTTACATGAATCCCCAGTGTCTGCTACGCAGCAGTCGCGTCGTGGGTCATGGATGAATCAGCGAGTGTAGGAGCGAACCTATGGATGTAACGCAAGCACCCGGCGAACTGAATATCAGGCGTCGTGGTCACGTGCGTCGCCGGACGAACGTGGCCGAGCTCGAACGGTGGAGTTCTCTGGCGTCAGGAGCCGTCGCGATCGCATACGGGCTGAGCAGCCGCTCTCGCGCCCGGACGCTGTGGTCGGCTGCGGGAACGGCGCTCGTCTATCGCGGGCTGACCGGACACTGTCCTGTCTACTCCAGCCTTGGGGTCAGCACCGCCAACCAATCGGAAACGCGCGAGGCGCTCGCCGGCGATCGCGGCATTCACGTGCGCGAAGCCGTACGGCTGGAGAAGCCGGTGGATGAGATGTACCGCTTCTGGCGACGGTTCGGGAACCTGCCGCGCTTCATGACCTACCTCGAGCGCGTCGACGACCTCGGTGAGGGCCGCTCGCATTGGGTGGCAAAGGGCCCGGCGGGTATGCGCGTCGAGTGGGACGCCGAGATCATCAACGAAGTCGAGAACAAGGTCATCGGCTGGCGCACGTTGCCAGGCTCGTTCGTGACGATGGCGGGATCGGTCAATTTCGACAGCGGTCGAAACGGCCAGGGTACGCAAGTGTCGGTGCATCTCCAATACGCGCCGCCAGCTGGGCGCGCCGCCGCTCTCGTCGCACAGCTCTTCGGGCGCGAGCCATCGCAAACCATTCGGGAAGACTTGCGCCGCTTCAAGCAGTTGCTCGAGGCAGGCGAGATTCCTACCGCCATCAACCATCGCTCTGCAGGTGTCCACCAATGAAAGCCGTTCGTTACTACGGAAAAGAAGATCTACGCGTCGAAACCGTACCCGATCCCGAGATCATCAATCCGCGAGATGCGGTCGTGAAGATCACGGCCAGCGCCATCTGCGGGTCCGATCTGCACATCTACGACGGGTACATCCCGACCATGCAGAAGGGCGACGTGCTCGGCCATGAGTTCATGGGCGAGGTCGTCGAAGTCGGACCCGAGAACAAACGCCTCGCCGTTGGCGACCGCGTCGTCGTGCCGTTCACGATCGCCTGCGGGTATTGCTTTTTCTGCAAGAAGCAGTTGTGGTCGCTCTGCGACAATTCGAACCCCAATGCCTGGATGGTCGAAAAAACCAGCGGCTACACACCGTCCGGCCTGTTCGGTTACTCCCACATGTATGGAGGGTACGCCGGCGGCCAGGCCGAGTACGCGCGCGTGCCGTTCGCCGATGTCGGGCCGATCAAGGTGCCCGATTCGCTCACGGACGAGCAAGTGCTCTTTCTCTCCGACATCTTTCCGACCGGCTACATGGCGGCGGAGAACTGCTCGATTGCGCCGGGCGACACGATTGCCGTGTGGGGCTGCGGTCCGGTGGGACAGTTCGCGATCAAGAGCGCGTATCTTCTCGGCGCCGAACGGGTGATCGCGATCGACCGATTCCCGGAGCGCCTGGCGATGGCTGCCGCTCAGGGCAAGGCCGAGACGATCAACTACACCGAGACTGACGTCTACGACGAGCTGCGAGCACGAACCGGCGGACAGGGACCTGATGCCTGCATCGACGCGGTCGGGCTCGAAGCGCACGGCAGGACGCTTGACGCATGGTACGACCGGGTCAAGACGTCGATGTACCTCGCAACCGATCGCATACACGCGCTGCGTCAGGCGATCGGCGCCTGCCGAAAGGGCGGCACGGTGTCGATTCCCGGCGTATACGGCGGCTGGCTCGACAAGTTCCCGCTGGGTGCCGCATTCGCCAAGGGCCTGACGCTCAAGATGGGTCAGACCCACATGCATAAGTACTTGCCGCTGCTCCTCGGCCGCATTGAGAAGGGTGAAATTGACCCGTCCTTCGTCATCACCCATCGCGTCGGGCTCGACGATGTGCCCGGCATGTATCGCACGTTCAGAGACAAGCAGGGCGACTGCATCAAGGTCGTGATCAAGCCTGGGCACAACCACAGAGGGAGCGTGCAACATGCCTCGCACACCCACTAACGGAAGGGTCCGCTATGCCGTCGTTGGGCTGGGTCACATCGCCCAGGTGGCGGTGCTGCCGGCGTTTGAACACGCGACAGAGAACTCTCGTCTCACCGCGCTCGTCAGCGGCGATGCCGAGAAGCTTTCGACGCTGACGCGGAAATATGCCGTGCCACACGCGTTCATGTACGAGGAGTACGACCGCTGCCTCGAGGAGGTCGATGCGGTGTACATCGCTCTTCCCAACTCGATGCACGCCGAGTACGCGATCAGGGCGGCCGAGGCTGGCGTACACGTGCTGTGCGAGAAGCCCATGGCGGTGACCGTCGAGGAATGCGAGCGGATGATCGCAGCGGCTCAGGCGACCGACGTCAGGCTCATGATCGCGTATCGCCTGCACTTCGAGCACGAGACGCTCAAGGCGATCGAGCTCGTGTCGGAGGGCGCGCTGGGCGATCCGAAGCTCTTCAACTCGACGTTTTCGATGCGGGTACGTCCTGGCGACATTCGGACGCAGCGCAAGTTGGGCGGGGGTACGCTCTACGACATCGGCGTCTACTGCATCAACGCCGCTCGGCATCTCTTCAAAGCCGAGCCGATTGAAGTGATGGCGAGCTCGGTCAACACCGACCGAGAGCGGTTGCCCGAGATCGACGAAACGACATCGGCGATCCTGCGGTTCGACAACGGACGACTCGCGAGCTTTGTGACCAGCTTCAACGCCGCCGACGTCAGCTGGTACGAAGTGCTCGGCACCAAGGGACGGCTGAAGATGGAGCCAGCGTACGAGTACGCCGATGGGCTTGCGTACGAGCTCACCATCGATGGCCGCACGACAAGGCACAAGTCCGGCAAACGCGATCAGTTCGCAGGCGAGCTCATCTACTTCTCGACATGCGTGCTCGAAGGGACCGAGCCCGAGCCGTCCGGTGAAGAGGGACTGCAGGACGTGCGCATTGTCACCTCGCTTTACGAGTCGGCCGAGATCGGCAGAGCTGTGGAATTACCGCCCTACGAACCCGTGCGGCAGCCCGGAGTCGACCAGGCGATTCGCCGCCCACCAGTCGAGAAGCCGCAAACGGTCCACGCAGAAGCGCCGCATTCCTGAGAAAGCATGCAACGCCGGCCGAGCTCTTGAGCTCGGCCGGCTGCTGGCACACCGTCTGCAGTCTCTCCGGCCCGGAAGGCTCGAAGCGGTCGCGGAGGTTGCAACGATGAGGCGCTATCTTCTACCAGTTGTCGCGATGCTCCTCGTGTGGGGCGCCTCAGGTCCGGCCGCGGAACCTCGAGCGCGCACCTGCGTCGACAGTGCCGCGTTCGCGTTGCCGCAGCGGCCGTATGTGGCGTTGCGGCGGCTCGAGGCGGAGAACGAGCGAAGCGGCCGCCAAGGGTGGCTTGAAGTCAAGACCACTTTCAGCAGCGAGGGCTCGCTTGTCATCGAATTCCTCAACGAGGGCGGTTCCGAACAGATCCGCAACAAGGTCCTGCGCGCGGCGCTCGAGAGCGAACAGGAGCTGGTCGCCAAGCGTCACTCGGGCTCGGACTCCAGTCAACCAACGTATGAGTGCGCCGAACCAGAGCTCGACGCTTCCGGCCTGATGCGCGTGCCACTACGTCCACGGCGCAAGGACGTCAGTCTGATTTTTGGCAGCCTGTTTCTGCAGCCGGCTACCGGCGATCCTGTGCGAATGATGGGCAGGCTGGCAAAGAGCCCGTCCTTCTGGGTGTCTCAGGTTGACGTCGACTGGCAGTACGAGCGTATCCACAGCGACGCCGTTCTTCCCGTGTCCCTCCACTCCACCGCCAAGGTGAAGTTCTTCGGTCCGTCGACGTTCAGCATGACCTACGACTACGTCAGCGTCGACGGCGAGCCGGTCGCGAGCAACATGCGCGCCTCGCGGTGAGCCGCGTCAGGCCGTGACCTTTCGCGGTGTGCGTTCGGCAAAAGACGACGGGCTCACGGGACCTCGCACCCTCTCAGCATAGAGCCTCGTGAATTCTGCGCCGACGAGCACGATCTGCGACGTGTAATACACCCACAAGAGCAACACCAGGACCGATCCGGCGGCGCCGTAGGCCGAGGCAGTGGCGCTGTGGCCGATGTAAAGGCCGATCACGTTCTTTCCCACGGAAAAGAGCAGCGCCGTCACGAGCGCGCCCGTTGCGACATCCGGCCACGAGAGCTCGACATCCGGCAGGAACTTGAAGAGCATCGCGAAGAGTGCCGACGTCACCGCGAGCGACACGACGGAGTTGAGCAGGTTGAGCACGACCGGCATACCTGGCGCCCACCGTTGCAGCCAGCTGCCGAACGCGGCCAGCGCGGCGCTCACCGCGAGCGACACCATCAACAGGAATCCAATCGCGACGACGAGGCCGAAGGACCGGATGCGATCGAGTGACGAACTCCTTGATCTGGCCGCCGTTCGAGGGCGAGGGCGTCACGCGCCAAATGGTATTGAACGCGGACTGGAGCTCGAGAAACGCGCCGCACGCAGCGAAGAAGAACGTGATGCTGCCGATAATCGTGGCCAACGTGCTGTCGCCGCGAAGCGCCGCGCCCTTCAGCAACGCCTGGACGGCGACTCCTCCTTCGTTGCCGATAAGGCCGTTGACCTGTCCGACGATCTCGCCGCGTACGGCCTCTTCGCCGAAGGCGCTGCCGGCGATGGCAATCGCGACGAGCAGCATCGGCGCGAGCGCGAACAGCGTGTAGTAGGAGAGCGATGCCCCGAGGCGAATGGCGTTGTCGTTCCACCACGCCGCCACTGCGCGCTTGAGGAAGCGCAAGGTCAGCGTCAGCCGCACCGGGTCCATGAGTGTCACGACGAGCGCTTTCCCGGAATGATGGACAGTCCGCCGCTCCGCTCGAGGACGGCAAAGTCGATGTCGCTCACCCGCCGAAGGCCGTGCTGCTCGCGGCCGGCGGCGAGGATGTCACCGATGTCGATCCCCTCTTTGGCCATGCGATCGAGGAGCGGCGTGCCACGGTCGACGAGTACGACCGGCAACCCGTCCATCATCCGGTCGACTCCAGCCCAGCGGGACTTGGCGTAACCGAACGCAACGTCGAGCAGGACGAGCCAGGTGACCGCCACGAGGGCGGTACCAATGGTGAAGTCATCACCGATCAACGCTTGCTGAGTGGCATCGCCGATGACCATCACGAGGACGAGGTCGAAGCTCGTCATCTGCGCCAGTGACCGTTTGCCAGCCAGCCGAAACAGCATCAGCAGGAAGACGTAGATGGTCGTTACTCGGACCAGGGTCGCCACCGAGCCGTCGCGAAAGGCTGCTGTGGCTGCGACTGCGATGGCGAGCGCGATGAGACCGTAGCGTTGCGCTCGCCAGTCGAAACGCTGGAAAGGGTAGTCCTCTTCCACTTCGATGGTGGGAGCGTCTGGTAGTGAACTATTGGGCGTCATTCCAAGAAGGCGACGTGTATCAATGCGGTACACGTCATTAAGCAGGTGCGTTGCTGTTCTCGCGCCATGGACGTCAAAGCACGCGCCGTGCCCGCGGAACTCAACTGGCCCCCGACATGCATGAGTTGCGCGAGCCCCGATGCTGACAATCGAAAACCAGAAACTCGCGGTCTGTCTTGAACTGACCGCGGCCATCAGCCGTAGCCAGACCACAGACCAGATCTACAATGCGGCGCTCGATGCCCTCGAGAGCGGTCTGGGTGTGTCACGGGCGTCCATTCTTCTGTTCGATGCCGATGGCGTGATGCGCTTCAAGGCGTGGCGGGGGCTCGCCGACGCCTACCGCGCCGCCGTCGAGGGCCACACCCCCTGGACATCGGACACCGTTGACGCCCAGCCCATCGTGGTCTCGAACGTACGCGAGGAAGAGTCGTTGCGGCCCTTCCTGGCGACGATCGAAGCGGAAGGCATTGCGGCAATGGCGTTCATCCCGCTCGTGAGACTCGGGCGCGTCATCGGCAAGTTCATGTTGTATTACGGCGAACCGCAAGAGTTGTCAGCCGACGATCTGCAACTCGCCGGCGTGATCGCGGCGCAGGTGGCGTTCGCCGTGGAACGGACCCGAGCCGAGGAGAGCGCGCGACGGAGCGAGGCGCGCCTGCGTTTTGCCCTCGATGCCGCCGCGATGGGAACGTGGGACTGGGATCTCGCATCGCATGCCGTCGAATGGTCAGACAACCTCGAGGGGCTTCACGGCCTGCCGCCGGGTACGTTCGATGGCTCCTTCGGCAGTTACGAACGCGAAATCCATCCTGACGATCGCGAGCGCGTGCTGCTCGCCGCGCGCCGCGCCATCGAGCACGGCGTGCCGTACGACGTCGAATACCGCATGGTTGCCCCGGACGGAACGGTGCGATGGGTCGAAGGCAAGGGTCGGGTTGAGTACGACGGCTCCCGTCCGGTGCGTATGTCCGGTGTCTGCTTGATCGTGACCCGCCGCAAGGAGGCGGAGCTCGCCAGGCTCGCATCGGCCGAGGAAGGCAACCGGCTCAAGGACGAGTTCCTGGCCACGCTTTCGCATGAGCTCCGCACTCCGCTCAACGCGATCCTCGGGTGGGTCCAGATCGTCAAGGGAGACGGGCTGTCGCCCGAGCGGATTCGACAGGCGCTCGACGTCATCGGCCGGAACGCGCGACTGCAGGCGCAGCTCATCGAGGACATCCTCGACGTATCACGGATCATCTCGGGCAAGCTCGAGATCGACCGCGCGCCCGTCCACGCCGGGCAGCTGCTCGACACCGTCATCAGCGGCCTGCTGCCGGCGGCCGATGCCAGGCACATTCTCGTCAGTCGCCTCATCGCCGACGATCTACCGCCCGCCGAAGGGGATCCGCAGCGCCTGCAGCAGGTGTTCAGCAACGTGCTCTCGAACGCGATCAAGTTCACCCCCGACGGCGGAACGATCGCCGTCACCTGTGAGTCTTACGGCGACGGTACGCTCGTCGAGTTCACGGATTCCGGCGCGGGGATCGCGCCAGAGTTTCTGCCGTATGTCTTCGATCGGTTCCGCCAGGGCGACAGCCGCGCGACGAGAAAGCAGGGCGGCCTCGGCCTCGGGCTTGCCATCGCCCGCCACATCATCGAGGCCCACGGCGGCACGATTGAAGCGCACAGCGCCGGTCAGGGCCAGGGAACAACGATTCGAATTCAGTTGCCTGGGGCCAACGTACCGGCCATCGATCCCCGGCTGAGCACTGTCGAGCGCCGCCAGCCCGAACTTCGCCTCGATGGCACCACGATCGTGGTCGTCGACGACCAGCCGGACTCGGGAGATCTGCTGGCGGAGCTCCTGACGCGCACGGGCGCGCGCGTGCTGGGCTACACCTGCGCCGTGGATGCCATGCAGTCGCTGGCGGCTCGTCAGCCCGACCTGCTGATTGCCGATATCGCGATGCCCGAAATCGACGGCTACGAACTGATCCGCCGCGTGCGCGAACGCCATCCGCGCGTCCCTGCAATTGCCGTCAGCGCCTACGCCCGTCCCCAGGATCGCAAGCGCGCGATGGACGCCGGTTACAACAGCTACTGCGCCAAGCCCGTCGACGCCGGCCAGCTGCTGCGGATCGTTCGAGACGTGCTCGCAGTCGGCCGCCGGTAAGCCCTGGTCGCGTCAGTCCGCAGTTCTCACCAGGCACCGCAGCACTTCAGCGACGCTCCACGCCTGCGCGATGCACCCACGCGGCGTGAACGGCGGCTCGGCATCGAAGATCTCGCTGATCGATCCGACACAGGCATCGTTCAGGTGGTCGATCAATCGATCGACCAAGCGGCGAGCGCCGGCGACGTCGTCTGGATGGAGTGCCAGCCAGGCGTCGACGAAGGGCCCGATGAGCCACGTCCAGACAGTGCCTTGGTGATAGGCCGCGTCGCGGGTGCGCAGGTCGCCGAAATACCTGGCTTTGTAGTCGCGGTGATCGGGCGACAGCGATCGCAGACCGACTGGCGTCAGCAGGTACCTGGTCACGGCGTGGAGCACGGGTTCCCATCGAGCACGGTCGAGCACGGGATTCGGCAGCGCGATGGCGAGGACCTGATTCGGCCGGCACGCGTCGTCGTTGCCGGCCTCGCCATCGACGATGTCGAAGAGGAATCCGCGGTGAGGGTTCCAGAACCTGGCGTTGAACGACTCCGACGCCCGGCGGGCGTGGCCAGCGATTTCCTCTGTCCGCTCGCTGCCATTGTCGCGGAGCCATGATCCGAGGACGCACAGCGCGTTGTACCAGAGCGCGTTGATCTCGACCGCCTTGCCTCGGCGCGGCGTCACCACCCAGTCGTCCACCTTGGCGTCCATCCACGTGAGCTGATACCCGTTCGCGCCCTGCGTCAGCAGGCCATCGGCGTCGACACGAATGCCAAAGAGCGTGCCCTGCAAGTGCCGATCAACGATGCCGACAAGCGTCGGCAGCAGCTCGCGCACGAGATGGCGGTCGCCGGTGTGGCGCTCGTAGCGATCGATCGCGTGGAAGAACCAGAGCGTGGCGTCGGCGGTGTGGTACAGGCCCTCGCGCTCGCCTTCCGGGAACATGTTGGGGATGAGGCCGTCACGCACGTGATAAGCGAACGTCCTGATGATGTCCCGCGCTTCGGCATGGCGGCCGGTCAGAAGCGTGAGCCCTTCGAGGCTGATCATCGTGTCCCGGCCCCAGTCGGTGAACCAGTGATAGCCGGCAATGACCGTTCTCGCCTCGCCGCCGCTTGCGCGAGCGCGCGCTTCATCGTCGGCTCGCGATGATGGGCGGACAAGAAACTGGTCGGCTGCGAGCACCAGTTCTGCAGCAGGGCCGCTTCGCGCCGCCGGATGCGCGACGGCGATGAGGCGTGATCGCCGGTCGTGCTCCGTGCTGACGGCGTCGGCGGGATTGATGGCGGCGATCGTTTCCCAGGCTTCGGTGGAGGCGATGAGGGTGACGTCGCGGCCGGGTGCAAGCTGCGCGCGGAAGTACCCGGCGCTCCACAGTGGGCCGCTCGGTTCGTAGCCGCGATTCTTTTCGAGGAGGTAGCCGACGTCGGAGATCGCGTAGTCGTCGACTGTGAACGCGCCCTCGGTCGCGTGCAACACGAGACGAAGCGGCGGCAACGCCGCGTCGCCTTTGATCTCGATGCGTCGATCGCGGGCGGTCAACGTGTAGTCGGCCGGTGCGCGATCGACGGGCGCTTCGTGCGGCCTGAAGCCGAGAAGTGGACGCAGGGTCAGGCGCACGCTGTCTTGCCCTTCGACTATGCGATAGGTCACGTGGACCGTGTTCTGCCCGTAGGGCATGAGCAGTGCGCGTTCGATCACGAGATCGCGCACCGCGTAGCGCCACACGGGCAGGCCGCCCTCGAGGCGGAACTCGACGAGATGGCGTGCGCCTTCGGCCTGCGCGAGTTGGCCCTCGCTGCCGTGCGCGCCCAGCCACTCGCTCGTGTAGTCGCGAAACCGCAGGCGCTCGGAGATGTGGTTCAGCAGCATCACGCGGCCGAGCGGTGCTGGCAAGGCTGCGATGAGGAGGCCGTGAAAACGTCGTGTGATGGCGCCGACGACCGTTCCCGAAGCGTAGCCACCGAGCCCATTGGTGACGAGCCACTCGTGCGCCGGCACGTCGCCATCGTGACGATCGCCTTCACGCGGCCACGCGAGGCTCCGGACGGGCAGGTCACCCGCGGCCATCTGCTCCGCGGTCGTCCTCGAGACGCGCAGTTGAAGACGCGCCGAGCAGGAGAGCGGCGTGTCCCGGCACGCTCCAGCGACTCACCGTCCATGCGGGCGTTCCGCTGCCCCCGTACGCAGGGTCCTCGCTGGACCAAAGAATCTGCCAGCAGGTTCGTGCCGGCGGCGCCACCAGCGGCTCGGCGCGCGTCGCAAGATTGACGTCGGATCCCAGATTGACCACGAGCATCCGGTCTTCGTCAGCTTCGCCGCCAAACCGCAGAATCAACGTCTGGTCGTTCAGCGTCGCCCCATCCAAGCCGTGCTCACCCTGCAGCGAGATCGTTCGGTCGTCGCGCCGCAGGGCCAGCAGATCGCGATGCAGCAGCCAGAACTGTTGCGATCGATCGGTCTCGTCATATGTCAACTTGCACCTTTCGAAGGTCGAGCGCGCAGCCGGGTCAGGCTGCCGAGTGGCGACGGCCTTGGTTCGAAATCGCTCGAACTGACTGAGAAACTCCTGCCGCCCCGTCCGGATTGGGTTGGCGACTTCGGGTTTGTGGTGCGCGAAGTACACGAACGGCGCCGTCGAACCGATCTCCTGACCCTGGAAGAGGTGCGGAGTGGCTGGGCCGAGGAGAAGCAACGCGGTCAGCGCGCGCAGCTGGCCGGGCGACGACAGCTCGGACAGCCGCTTGCCGGCGGCCGAGTTCGCCACCTGATCGTGATTCTCGAGAAAGTGCAGGAACTGGCGGCCGGGCCGATCGAGTGCCGGAGTGCCCCTCGGCTTCTGCTGCCACGTGTAGTGCTGCCCCTGGAAAAGAAAACCATGTCGCACTGCGGCCAGGAGCTCACGGCTGTTGCCTTCATAGTCGGAGTAATAGGCCTCCCTGAGCCCGGTCAAGGCCACACGAGCCGAGTGGTGAAAGTCGTCGTTGTACAGGCCGTCGAGACCGCTGCCGCCGTCCGACGGATCGCGAAGGAGCTCCGCGTGTTGGGGCTCGTTCTCTCCGACCACGATGACGTGTCGGCCGCCGGCTGCGCGACGCGCGCGCCTGACGATGGCGGCGATGATGTGCTCTGTCGAGCTGTCGAAGATCTGCTGCGTGGCGTCGAGCCTGAAGCCATCGACGTGATACTCGCGGACCCACTGTTCGACGCTCACCAGCACGAACTCGCGTACCACCGCCGCATTGGGCCCGTCGAAGTTGAGCGCGTCACCCCATTCGTTCTCGTAGCGGTCGGTGAAGTAGTCCTTGCTGAAGACGGCCAGGTAGTTGCCGTCCGGTCCCAGATGGTTGTAAACGACATCGAGCACGACGCCGATGCCGTGCGCGTGTGCGAGATCGATGAACCGGCGAAGGTCGTCAGGCCGGCCGTAGAGGTGCGATGGCGCAAACCAGCAGACGCCGTCGTAGCCCCAGCCGAACTCGCCGGCGAACTCCGCGAGCGGCATCATCTGGATTGCCGTCACGCCGAGCGTGCGCAGACGCTCGAGATGGCGTGCCGCGGCTTCCCAGGTGCCCTCCGTCGTGAACGTGCCCACGTGCAACTCGTAGAGAACCTGGCCCTTCAATGGCAGGCCGCCCCACTCGTCGTCACGCCATTCGTAGGTTGTCGGGTCGATCACCTCGGAGAGCGTGTGAGGACCGCCAGGCTGAAATCGCGAGGCCGGGTCCGGATAGACTCGCCGGTTGCGGTCGAGCTGAAACCCATAGCGGCTGCCGGGTCCGCCGCGAACCACACCTTCGAACCAGCCATCATCGTGAGGCCTCAGGGGACTCGCCAGCTCGTCCATGACGACTTCCACGTGGGAAGCATTCGGTGCCCACACGCGAATGTCGACGTGGCCGTTTTCGAGGGCCTGGGCGCCGAACGGAGAATGCGAACGGTCGGTCCGAACTGGTGTAGCGGAGCGCATCAGCTTACAGGTCGGAGCAATCACAATGCCGAGTCACATCGCGATTGCGACGGAAGATCCGTACACCGTGCAGAATCGGCCGTATTCCGACGCTACGCTTCCTACGCAGCGCCGTAGAAAACGTCCGTTACCAACAGCACCGATCGGTGGCCCATGCTGTGCTTACGATTACGTTCATGCCGACAATGATGGTTTTGCAAAGCGAGAGTGTGCGTGCGGTGCTTGCCGAGCATTCGCGGCGTGAATCCGAGCGTCGCGATGCGCTTCGCCGCGTCGAAGCTGACTATCGTGAGATGCCCGGATTGAGCGTCACTCTGCCGCAGGGATGCCGTTTGTGGAGCCTGCCACAGGACCTCTGCGCTTCGATTCTCGACCAGATGATCCAGGGCGGTCAGCTCAAGCGTCGCGGCGACCAGGTACAGCCTCAGATAACGCACGACGGTACTCGGCCTCTTCATTGACGCCCGGTGTGTGCACCAGGCGCCCTCTCCATACCGACGAGCACGCACCGCGCAAAACCGCGGCGCGTGCTCGTCGCCCGCCCCTCTGGAGGCTCCTGGCCGCAACTACCTCAGCGCTTTAGCAACAGGGCTACACCTGCGACTAGCATCACACCGCCAGCGATGGGGGAGATTGGAATACTCTCCTTCTTGTCCGCGGTGATTTCGATCGGTCCGGCGTCAACGACCTTGTCCTTGTGCGTCCACGACACACCGCCGTAGAGCAGCGCCACGAGTCCGAGAACAACGAGCACGCCTCCCAGCAATTTCATTGTTGAGCTCCTGCAGAAAGGAGTGCAGGCTTTGTACCCGCGTATCTCGTGCGTTGCCGACGCGCTGTAGCATTCGCATACGCTTTTCGGCTCACCACTTGAGCAAGCGGATGACCTGTTGTGGGAATGACGTGCCCACCGAGTGGTACCGTCACGCCACGGGTCGTCCCGTTCGACCAGCCAGGCTCGCGACCATTGCCACGAGCTCGGCTGGATCGACGGGCTTGGCCAGGTGGGTCTGATACCCAGCCATGAGCGCGCGCTTGCGATCCTCGACGCGCGCAAGAGCGGTCAGGGCCGCGGCCGGCACGCCGGCGATGGCGCCGGCCATCCGCCGCACGCGCTGCATGAACTCGTAGCCATCCTGATCGGGCATGCCGATATCGCTGACGATGATGTCGGGTTCGAAACGGTTCTCGAGAATCGCCATCGCGTCCGCAGCGTTTGCCGCGGTTCGTACCCGCGCGCCGGCGTCTTCGAGCAGGCGCTGCACGACGTCCCGTGCATCATCCTCGTCGTCCAGGACGAGCACCTTGAGATCCTCGAGCAGGTTGGCGAACGTCGCCGGCGGCAGATCCAGGTGCACGTCCGGGCTCTCGATGGCGACACCGGTCATCGCGAGCGGCACACGCACCGTGAACAGGCTGCCCATGCCTTCGCCTTCACTTGCTGCATCGACCGACCCGCCGTGCATCTCGACGAGGTTCTTCACGATGGCCAGGCCGAGCCCGAGCCCGCCGTATCTCCGCGTCGACGAACTGTCCCCCTGGCGGAAACGCTGAAAGATCTGCGGCAGCACGTCGGCAGCGATGCCCTGGCCCGAGTCGCTGACCTGAATGTGGATGTGGCTGTTCACCTTCCTGAGCGTGACTTGAACCATCCCACCGCGCGGCGTGAACTTGATGGCATTGCTGACGAGATTCCAGACGATCTGCTGCAATCGTCCCGGATCGCCCTGGACGATGGCCGCCGATTCGAGCGTCTTTATCAGCCGAATGCCTTTGGCGTCAGCGGCTGGTTGTGACGATGCGATGGCTTCCTCGATCACCGAGGCGAGATCGAGGCGCTGCACGTCGAGCCGCAACTTGCCCGACATGATGCGGCTCATGTCGAGTAAGTCATCGACCATCTGCGACTGCCGGCGGGAGTTACGGTCGATGACGTCGATGGCTTTCGCCAGCGTTTCCGGCGTCTGCTGCTGCCTGAGCACGCCAATCCAGCCGAGAATCGCGTTGAGCGGGGTTCTCAGCTCGTGCGAAAGCGTGCTCACGAAATCGTCCTTCATCCTGGCGGCGCGTTCGGCCTCGGATCGCGCGGCGCGCTCGCTGGCGAGCAGCTGGCTGCGTTCCTGCTCGGCCCGTTTCTGCGCGGTCACGTCGCGCGACACGGTGACGAGTTGTCGCGTCTCGCCAGCCTCGTTACGGATCGGCGTGACGATGACGTCCCACCATTTTGGTGTGCCTTTTGCCGTCGGACGGAAGGCGTGGAAACGTCCTTCGCCTTTCGCGATCGCGTCGGCGACGGCATGGCGGGCGCGGGCTTCATCAGCCGTCCACTGCGCCATCCAGCCATCCGACTCCAGGTCGCTCACAGTGTCCGCCTCCATCAGGATCAACCCCGGATGGTTGGTGAGGACGATGCGGCCGTCCGGTTCGAGAACCTGGATGCAGTCGCCCGAATGGTCGAGGATGCTGCGGTTGAAGTCTTCACTGCGTTGCAGATCGGCCGATGCTTCGGAGGCCTGACGCTCGGCCTCTTGACGAGCGGTCATCTGCTCGAGGAGGGCGTGCCGGCGGCGCTCGAAGTTCTGGCGCACCGATGCGGCAACGAGCGCCAGCGCGGCCGCCACTACGACGGTGATGATCGCGAAACCCATTGCCGCCAGGCGCGCCAGCCGTGCCTGACCGGCGCGCTGCGCGAGCAGCGAGCTCTCCGCGCCCCGGAGATCGGCGGCAGCGGCACGCACCGCATCCATGATGCGTTTGCCGTTGCCGCTTGAAAGCCGCGTGACCGCCGCCGCAAGGTCGCCGCCG
Organism: uncultured Acidobacteriota bacterium; assembly: GCA_963797715.1. Classification (GTDB taxonomy): domain Bacteria; phylum Acidobacteriota; class Vicinamibacteria; order Vicinamibacterales; family 2-12-FULL-66-21; genus DATBJJ01. Next base: position 139,511 of record CAWCQS010000017.1, on the reverse strand, counting down.
TCGGCCAGCGCCACGACAGTGGCCATTTCCTTCAGTTTTTCCTCGCTCCGTTCTTTCAGTCGCCCCACACGCGCGGTCTGTGATGGGTTGTCTGCGACCAGTGCCTGTAGCCGATCGAACACCTGATGGACGTCGCCGTCGACACCGGCGTACGGCTCCAGAAACATCCGGTTTCGTGTCAGGAGATAGCCGCGATACCCGGTTTCGGCGTCGACCAGGCGGGTGACGACGCGCTCGATCGAATCGAGGACGTCGTGCGTGTGTTCGACGCGCGCTGCGGCGTCGGCAAAACGCGTGTACTGCATGACCGCGAGTCCGCCGCATATCAGCAGCACCGCGATGGCCACGCGAAACGGCCAGCGCCAGGGATCGGACGGGTGCGTGTGTGTGTCGTTGATATTGAAATTCATGGACGCGCCGGGCCAGTAACGCGCACCTGGACGCGACGCCAATACGCATGGACCTTGCCAACACGGCCGTACGTCCGGCCATCTTCTTGCTTTTCAGCCCGCATGGCCCGCGCAATCTGGAAAGGACTGATCAGCTTCGGGTTGGTGAACATTCCCGTTGAGCTTCACACCGCTGCGCGCGATCACACGCCGCACTTCCGCCTCCTGCACCAAAAGGATCTCTCCCCGATCAGCATGGAGCGTGTCTGCCAGAAGGACGGGCAGCCGGTCGCGTGGGCGGACGTCGTGAAAGGCTACGAGATTGAAAAGGGTCACTTCGTGACGGTGACCGAAGACGATTTCAAGACCGCAGCGCTCGAGCGCAGTCGCCGCATCGAGATCCTCGCGTTCGTGCCGCGGGACAGTATCGACATGCGCTACTGGGACACACCGTACCTCGCCATGCCGTCGAGCGGTGCTGAGCACTCGTACATGCTGCTGAGTGAAGCGCTCGTCAAATCGGGCCGCGCCGGTGTCTCCAAGTACGTGATGCGCGAACGGCAGCACCTCGCCGCCCTGGTTCCACTCGACGGCCGGCTACTGGTCTCGACGATGCGGTTCCCCGAGGACCTGGTTGAGTTGCCGGCCGTGCAGACCAAGACGAAGCCTTCTGCACAGGAGATGCGGCTCGCCCAACAGCTCATCGAGGGAATGGCAGAGCCATGGATTCCCAAGTAAGTACACGGACGACTACGTGAAGGCGCTCATGAGGGTCATCGAGGCAAAGGCCGAAGGCGACGTTGTCCGCCATCGGCTGCCCCGGCCGCCGGCGAGGACCAACGTCGTCGATCTCGTGTCTCGCCTTCAGGAGAGCCTGGCGGCTGCGCGCAAGTCTGGGAAGAGTGCCGCAATGCCTCGAAAGGCGACGGCGGCGAAGGCAAAGGCAAGGGCGGTCGCAGTCGCAAACGCGGCAAAGCCGCCTGAGTAGATACACGTATGAAGAAGATCACACCCAAGCCGTATTGGGACGAGACCGAGCTGCCGTCGTACGGCGCCGTGACCCGTTCGCTCGAGGCAGACGTCGTGGTGATTGGCGCCGGACTCACCGGCATTACTTCTGCGTTGTTGCTCAAAGACGCCGGTTGCCGCGTTGTGCTCCTCGAGCGGGGCAGTGTTGGCGGTATCGATACCGGGTGCACGACCGCACACCTGACGTCGGTCGTTGACGCGCGGCTGACGGATATTTCCGCACGCTTCGGCCGCGATCACGCGCAAGCCGTGTGGGACGCCGGCTGGGCGGCCATTCAACAGATCGACGAGCTGATTGATCGATTCGACATCGAGTGCGACTTCAGGTGGGTGCCAGGCTTCCTGCACGTGGCAACCGACATTGAAGCGTCAAAGCGCGATCGCGAAGCCGAGGATATTCGACAAGAAGCGGAGCTGGCCTCGGAGCTCGAGTTCGACGCGTCGTACGTCGATGCGGCGCCATTCGTCGGCACACCGGCAATGCGAGTCGAGCAGCAGGCAGAGTTCCATCCGCGGAGGTACCTGCGTGGGCTCCTGGCGAATCTCCACGGCGGCGGCTGTCAGGTCTTCGAGAACAGCGCAGCGGAGGTGTCGGAGGATGGCGTGACCGTTGACCGTCACAAGATCCGCGCGCCGTGGGTCGTGATGGCCACCCACAATCCGCTGTCGGGCCGGCAGGGATTTCTGTCTGCGTCCGTTCTCCAGACCAAGCTCGCCTTGTATACGAGCTACGTCGTGCGGGTGAAACTGAATCGCCCCGCTGAGGAAGGGCTTTTCTGGGATACGAATTCGCCGTATCGCTATCTGCGAATCGATCATATCGACGGAGAGCCGTTCGCCATTGCTGGCGGCGGGGACCACAAGACCGGCCAGATTGACGATCCCGAGAAGTGTTACGCCGAAGTCGAGCGGTGGGTGAAGAGCCTGGCGCCGCGCGCCGAAGTCACCGGACGCTGGTCGGGGCAGGTGATCGAAACGCCGGACCTCTTGCCGATCATCGGCACCGTCGCCGACCGGCAGTTCGTGGCCACCGGCTTCGCAGGCAACGGGATGACGTTCGGCACACTCTCGGCGATGATCGCGCGCGACGCCATCACGGGGGCGAAGAATCCCTGGCAGCAGCTCTTCGACACGGAGCGGACCATTGCCCTTCGCGGGCCATGGAAGTACCTCACCGAGAATGTCGACTATCCGTACTACCTCGTCCGCGATCGCTTTGCTGGCGCGAGCAGCCGTTCGTTGCGTTCGCTCCGGCGATCGACTGGGGCCGTTGTCGACGTCGACGGCACCGCGGTCGCGGCGTATCGCAATGCGAAGGGCAAGCTGATAACGCTTTCGCCCACCTGCACGCACCTCGGTTGCCAAGTGCATTGGAATGCAACTGAAGGGGCGTGGGAATGTCCGTGCCACGGATCACGCTTCCAAGCGACGGGAGAAGTGATTGCCGGGCCCGCCGAGAAAGCGCTCGAACCAATCGATCTACGTCAGACGCGGCGCACCGCCGATGTGCGATCGAAACGCGCGTCGCGATAACACGACTGCGATCGCATGCGTGCGGATGTGCCACATCGAGGACAGCTGATCATTCGGTGGCACCTCGCTTGCAAAATTTCTGTCATGGCATCGCGGGTCAGTTGCTCGGCCGCCAAGTAACGTTGCGGCTTCAACGAACACTACGAACGAACAGAGACAAACGAGGAGGGCTCAAATGGCAGACGTCAGCACACGCAATGACTGGCGCACGGAAGAAGCGTATTGGCGAGACAACTATCAGCGCCGGCCGTATGCCGAATCGGGCCGCAGCTATGACTTCTATCGTCCAGGCTACCGGTTTGGCTACGAATCGGCTGACAGATATCGGTCGGGAAAATGGGACGACGTCGAAACGGATCTGAGCAACGAATGGGAGCGCTATGAACATCGCGGCCAATCCACGTGGGCGCAGATCAAGCATGCGGTCAGGGACGCGTGGGAGCGTGTGACGGGCAGCCGTTAGCCCGAGCACGATCCCGGCGTCGACGGGACTGATCGCTCGCCGCGGGCAGCACTCTACCCAGAGGGAGTGCCGCCCGTGGCACTTTTAGCGGTTCAGCGTCGATCGTTCAGATGAAGTGCCGCTCGCGCAACCAGACGTCCCGCAACCGCATCTTCCAGCCACGCCCAACCCGGATCACGAGGTCGTTCTCGTACGGCATGCAGTAGCGACAGGCGGTACGTCCTGCGTCCTCGACGCGATCGAACGCCGCTTCCATGTCTTCGCGCCGGCCGCCAATCACGATGAGTGTGCCTCCCTCGTCACCAGGTCCCCAATACCAGTAGTTGTTGTGCGGCGAAATGACGCGCGGCAGCGGGTATCGGCCTCGCAGCGCGAAGTATTCCAGAGCTCCCGCTTCGCCATAGTTCTGTGCCCACACGCGCGCGCTGGCGCGCTCGTCGGCGGGCAGCTGCTGATAGACACGAGAGACTTCTCGCGCGAGCTCGTCCCACCCGTGCATGTCGGCGAAATGCTGTGGCAGGATGCCGAGCTCCTGACGCTCCTGGTTGGCTGGGGTGAGGCCAAGCGCGGTCGTGTACCTGGTGAACGCATCGACGGGCAGCAGCGGCAGGCCCATTGGCACGATAGGCATTGCGCCGGTCACCAGCAGCGCCGCCGCCGCCGCTCGCCAGGCACGTCGTCGCTCGGTCGCGCGCTCCAGGGCGACAGCCCCCGCGGCCAGCAGCACCGGCATCACGGCCGTCGCGTAGTAAGGCTTCGAGCGCTGAACGATGAACACCAGCACGATAACGATCGCGCAGACGGCGAGCACTCGCCCTTTCGCCGACGCGCGGCCGGCGATCAGCCAGCCGAGGCCGGCGATCCACAGCGGGAGCGTCACGGGATTCATCATGAGCGCCAGCTGCGCGAGAAAGGAGCCGACCGATTGCTCGGTGATCTTGAACTCCTGCGCGTTCCTCACGAACTCCGCGGTGGGCCAGCCGTGCACGTGCTGCCACCAGAGGTGAGGTGCGAACGTCGCTGCCGCTATCAGCCCTCCGACCCAGGGCCAGGGTGTCCTCAACGTACGCCGCGCCGGCGTAGCGAGGAGGCCAGCAAAGATGCCAAGGCCGAACACGGCCATGCTGTGCTTGGTCAGTAAGCCAATGCCCGCCGTGACGCCGAACGCCAGCCATGCCCAGGCACGTTCCGTCTGAATCGCCACGAGAACGAGCCACGCCCCGAGCGTCCACAGCACGACCTCGGCGCTGTTCATCGACAGAATGTGAAAGACAAACAGGAAGTGCGGCGACAGCGAGGCCAGTGCTGCCGCCAGGCCCTGCGCGAATCGGCCGCCGCCGAGCCGTCGCGCAACGGCGGCGACGAGAAACACGAGCGTTCCGGACAAGAGAATCGGGAGAATCCGGATGGCGAGGATTGAGCTGCCGAGCCACTCCGCCGCGCGCGCCATCACCGCGACGACCGGCGGGTGATCGACATAACCCCATGCGAGGTGTCGCCCGCATGCCAGGTAGTAGAACTCGTCCCGGAAAATGCCGTACTGTCCCACGACCGCCAGGTGGAGCGCCATCACCGCGAGCGCGATCGGCGTGAGCACCAGCAGATCGTGGCGCCAAGACGACGATTGATTCATGCCGGCCATGCTACCTCCGGCCGGCGTCCGAGCGTTCGCTAACATCATTGCACTAGTGCCTTTGCGCATCGTTCCGGGTAATGTTCCGTCGCCGCGCGCCGCGGTGGTGGCGCTGCTGACACGAGGAGCGAGTGCGCATGCGATACCGGATCATGGCCGCGGCAGCGGCCCTGGTGTTGTGGACGGCCGGCCCCGCCGTCGCACAGACAACCTCTGGAACGATCCAGGGGCGCATGGTCGATCCACAGGGCGCCCCTGTTGCAGCGGTGGCCGTGACCGTCACCGGCCAGGGCAACGGCGTGACGCGAACGGCGACCACGGCCAGCGACGGCAGGTTCGTCGTCTCCAACCTTCCACCCGGCACGTTCGATCTGGTCGCTGCCGCCAAAGGATTCAACGACGTCTCACGTTCAGGCCTCGTCGTCGAGGTCGGCCGCATCGTATCAGTCGACGTTGATCTTGCCATCGGGAACTGTACGTGAAACCGTTGTCGTCGGCGGCGTCGGTGGTGTCGATACCAGCCGTTCGGTCGTCGATGCCGTCATTCCGTCGGATCTCATCGCTGCGCTGCCGCTGAATGGCCGAAACTTTCTCGAGCTTGCGCTGCTCGTACCGGGGAACGCGCCGGCGCCGAACTTCGATCCCACCAAGACGAACTCCGTCACGATCTCGTCGGCCGGCCAGCTCGGGCGCGGCGGCAACATCATGATCGACGGCTCCGACAACAACGACGACGTCGTCGGCGGGCCGCTCCAGAACGTGACGCAAGAGTCGGTGCAGGAGTTCCAGATTGCCACCAACCGGTTCTCGGCGGAGAACGGCCGCTCCGCCGCGTCGATGATCAACGTCGTCACCAAATCAGGGACCGATCAGTTTCGCGGCTCGGCGTCGCTGTTCCTCCGCGACAACAGCTGGCAGGCGCTGCCGGCGACCTACGATCGTTCTTCGGGCGACGACGTGCCGTTCGATCGTCAGCAGGTGGCGGGATCGGTTGGCGGTCCGCTGATGGCCGGCCGACTCTTCGCCTTTGGCGCGCTGGAGTATCGCAACCAGGACGGTGCGGTCCTGGTCGGAGCTCGCGACGTCGGCGCGCGGACGATTCGGCAATCGTTCGCGCTGGCGCCGCTCGACGACTTTCTTGGCTCGGCGCGCGTCGATTGGCGGCCGAATTCCGCCGACAGCGTGATGGTGCGGTACTCCGGGGAGCACGCTGACGACACCGGCCCGAGCACGCTCGATCGCTCGATTGGTTCCGCGTCACAGCGGCAAGCGAGCCAGAATCGCTATCAATCCATCGTCGGCTCCTGGACCCGCATCTGGACGCCGACCGTCGTCAACGCCGCCACGGCGTCGTTCAGCTCGTTCTCGAACGAGATTGCGCCGGTCGTCACCGGTCCGCAACTGACTTTTCCGAGCATCCAGGACGGCAGCTCGTTCCGTGTCCCCCAAGGCACGACCCAGCGCCGCTTCCAGCTTGCCGACACCGTGACGCTCGTCCGCGGCTCGCACACCGTGCGCGCCGGCGGCGAGTGGCAACACGTCTACGGCCGTTTCGATCTCGGTGTCTTTCAGCAAGGCCGCATCGAGTTCGTCGAGGACTTCGCCGATTTCGATCACAACGGCGACGGCCGGGTTGACGATGGCGATCTCCTGTTTGCGGTGACGCTGCGGAGCGGGAAGCCCGACCAGGCGCTCGTCATCGACAACGCCAACAACAACTACGTCGCGATGTTCGTCCAGGACGACTGGCGCATCAGGTCCGATCTGACGCTCAACGTTGGCCTTCGCTACGAGCTCGACACCGACGTCAAGAACATCAGCCGCTACGACGAGATCAACCCGATCGTGCAGCCGTTTCTCCAGGGGGAGCGCCAGAAGGATCTGAACAATTTCGGTCCACGCATCGGCTTCAACTGGGCATCGGACGGCCGCCGCATGAGCATTCATGGCGGCTACGGCATCTACTACGATCGCGTGACGCTCGAGATCGAATCGCTCGAACGCGGGCTAGACGGTCGCGCGCTGCCAATCGAGGTTCGCGCCGGCAACGTCTTCTTCCTCGATCCATCGACCGGCCAGTTCCCGCCGTTTGCGCCGTCGACGTCCAATCCCTTCACCGGGTTCATCCTCGTCGGCGCCGGCGCGTCTGGCATCAACATCATCGACAACACGCTGCAGAACCCGTCGGTCCAGCAGTTCAACCTCGGCTATCAGCAGGAGCTGCCGGCGCGCATCGTGCTGCGCGTCGACGGCGTGCACAATCTCGGCACACACTTCATCATCGGTCGCGGGATCGGCGAGGTGTTCAATCCAGTCGTGGGCGGCCCCGATCGCGTCGTCAACCTCGAATCGAGCGTGAACACGCACTACGATGCGCTGCTCGTCAGCGCCGAGCGCCGTGGCGCGCGGTTCGGGTTCCGCACGTCATACGCCTTGTCGAAGGCTCAGAACTACGCCAACGACGACCAGATTCCCTTCGCCAACGGACCGATCGATCCGAACGACCTGCGCCGCGAGTTCGGGCCGACGCCAAACGATCAGCGCCACCGCTTTACGTTCGCCGGCTGGTTCACCGCGCCGTTTGGGGTTGTCGTGGCGCCGCTGCTGACGCTGGCGTCAGCCGTGCCGATGGACATCCTGATGCCTAGTGGCGGGTTCCGCGTGCCGGCCTTCGAACGAAATGCCGGCGGCCGCATCTACAAGACTGCCGCCGAGCTGAATCGCGCGCTGTCGTCGATCAACGCCGGCGGCGGCATCGACGGCGAGCTCCTGCCGCTCGTGCGCGACGATGCGCAGCTTGGCGACGGCTTCAGCTCGCTCGACCTCCGCGTCTCGCGCCCGTTCGGTTGGGGCAAGCTCCGCGTCGAGCCGATCCTGGAAGTGTTCAACCTCTTCAACGTGACCAACGTGCTCGGCGTCAGCACGCGCAACTATTCAGGTTTCTCCAACGTGCTCGTTCGCGACAGCACGATTCCCGGCGATCCCGGCTATCTCAGGTCGTCGAGCTTCGGCCGCGCGGTCACGACTGCTGGCGGGGTGTTCGGTTCTGGCGGTCCACGCGCATTTCAGTTCGCGGCTCGTGTGACCTTCTGATCTGCGGTGCCTGTCTGATGCCTGACGCTGGCTGCTAGTTCCCACCGCGACCAGACGGCGGCGCGGGACGGGGCAGCGGCGTGCCCGGCACTTTCTTGCCGAGTTCGAAGTCCGCCGCGCGCAAGCCCTTGCGGAAGCCATCGAAGCCGTAGAAAGACGGCACGTACTCGTCAACGTACGTCACGTCGGCTTTTGCCGGCACGTCCATGCCGAGTCCCCAGAACACACCGTTCACGACCAGACGACGCAGTCCCTCGTTCTCGAGATCGGTTGCCGATCCCATCGTCGTCGTCAGGATCTTGTTGATCGTGCCGTTGTCGTTCTTGTTGAGGCGCGTCCACACGACAGGCATCGCGGGATCGTTGACGCCCTGCTGTTCCTTGTCTGTCGAGCGGGCCTTGCGGTAGTCGGCCGGCGGTGAATCGGGCGCGAGCGTCTGCAGGACGATGCCGCGAACGAGAATCGTCGCGTCGGCGGGCGGATACGCCTCGTAGACGTCCGTGTCGCCGAATACTTCGCTGATGCCACGGAGGAGTGGGTTGGTGCGCTGCGAGGGTTCAAAGGCACCGCGCGTCGCTTCGACCTTGTGTTTACCCCAGTGCGTCAGCCAGGTTTCGCCGAGCACCCGCTTTCCGAATCCGCCCTGGTTGTTGTAGTTCCACGATTCCCACGGTCCGCCCTTGGCGAGACCGTTGAATGCGTGGGTGCTGGTGCGTAGCGCGACGATCGGCGTTCCGGCCTTGAGCTTCTTGTCGAAGCGCGCCATGTCCTCGTCGGGCCAGGCGCGGAACCGCAGCAGCATGACGATGGCGTCGGCCGTGTCGAGAGCCGCCGGGTTGGAGAGCGATTTCGAGCTCTTGGGATCGATGGTGCCGTCGGCGGCGACCGAAAAGAGGACCGTCGTCTTGAAGCCGTGCCGCTGGCTGAGGATCTTCGCCAGCATCGGCAGCCCTTCTTCGCTGCGGTACTCTTCATCGCCGGCGAGGAAGACGACGTGCTTACCCTGTCCCGCCGTGCCCTTGGCCGGGTAACTGACGCTCGTGTCGCTTGCCTGCGGCGCGCGGGCGTGGGGTGACGCAAGCGTGAACGACGCGATCAGGAGGACGGGCCACGCGCGAGCAATCATGATCGGCTCCTACGCAAGAAAATAGCATGAGCGGCGTCCTTCACTGTCTCAAACCTGAATCGCGGAGGGCGCAGAGGCGCAGAGGAACGCGCAGAGGGATGTTCACGATCGGCGTTTCTACTGGTCGCGTCGCCGGCCGGACGGCCGGCGATGTCACCCGCGCGTACGCGCGGCGCGACCGATCGCAGACGATGATGCTCGATCTGATCGCCACCTGCGAACTCTGCGCCTCTGCGTCCTCCGCGATTGAAGGTTTTTGACAGTGAACCAACGAGATAACGTCTCTTCGCGATCTTCGTGAGCTTCGAAGCTTCGCGATAATCCATTGCTACGACGATGGATTTGCCGCATTGACGCGTCGCAGCGAGTTCGACATGATCGCGGCTTCGCCACGCGCCGAGGTCCCATGCAGCCGCTGATCTTTCTTTTGATGTCCGTATCGCTGGCCGCAGCCACGCAATCCGCTCAGAGTATCGGCCCAGTGACTGCCACTCCGCCCAGGCTGACGTTGGCGATGACGCTCCGCGTACAGGTCGGTCCGCCGACCGAGCTCGGTGAGGTGCCGCGCGGACGACGCCGCATCATTCCAATCCTGGGCGGGACGTTCGACGGACCGGATATCCGCGGCAAGGTGATGCCGGGTGGTGCGGACTGGCAGATCGTTCGCGCCGATGGCCTGGCCGAACTCGATACGCGCTACATGTTGCAGACTGAGGCTGGAAAACTCATCTACATCCAGAACGCCGGCATCAGGCATGCTTCGCCCGAGATCACCAAGAAGCTGCTCGCAGGCGAGCCGGTCGATCCCTCCCTCGTGTACTTCAAGACCGTTCCGACGTTCGAGACCTCGGCGCCAGAGCTGCAGTGGTTGACCCGGTCGATTTTCATCGGCACGGGCGAGCGCCACCCTGCCGAGGTCGTCATACGCGTCTGGAGGGTAGAGTAGCGGAGTCGATCCCAGCCGCCTTCGTTCGACGTAGGAATAGAGCGGACGAAACGTCGGACCCAGGTGGAAAGGAGATGAGACATGCGATTCATGATCATCCGCAGGGCGGACAAGAACACCGAGGCAGGCGTGATGCCCCAGCAGGAGCTGCTTGCCGCCATGATGAAGTACAACGAAGAGCTCGTGAAGGCGGGCATCATGCTGCAGGGCGAAGGGCTGCACCCGAGCGCAAAGGGCTCGCGTGTCTCGTTCAAAGGTGGCAAACCGTCAGTGATGGACGGCCCGTTCACTGAAACGAAGGAACTCATCGCCGGCTTCACGATGATTCAGGTGCGTTCGAAGGAAGAGGCGCTCGAGTGGGTGAAGCGGTGGCCGGTCGAGGACGGCGACGTGACGCTCGAGATTCGACAGGTGTTCGAGGCAGAGGATTTCGGCGACGAGTTCAGCCCGGAGTTGCGCAAGCAGGAAGAGCGCCTGCGCGCTCAGGCGGCCAAGAGCTAGCTCGATCGGAGCGCGCATGGATATCACGATGACCGCGATTGGCGTTGTGCAGACGCCCTTCACCGCCACCAGCGACATTCCGAAAGGGCTGGACGCGAAGCACGACGCCGACGGCGTCATCGAGATCGACCCGGCATTCGAAGCCGGCCTCCAGGACATCGAGGGCTTCTCACACCTGTACGTGCTCTGGGCCTTCCACAAAGCCGGCGGTTACGACCTCGTCGCGCATCCTCCGAGCGACGATCGCCCGCACGGCGTGTTCGCCACGCGCTCGCCACGGCGGCCAAGTCCGATTGGCCTCACCGTCGTCCAACTCCTCGGCCGCGACGGCCGGCGTCTTCGCGTTCGCGGGGTGGACATGCTCGATGGCACGCCGGTATTCGACATCAAGCCCTACCTTTCGAGCATTCCGGCTGCCGAGCTCCGGCGCGGCTGGCTCGACGAAGCGGAAGCGCGGCGCGGTCGCGGGTAACCGTCGAGCTGGCAGAAAATAGGGGCCGGCCCGCACGGGTGTCGATTTCGAGGCTCCTGCTTCGACATACAGATAGAGTCAAGGACGCGTAAAGGGGCAGACATGAGCTTTCTCACCGATATCCGATTCGCTTTGCGTTCGCTAGCGCGTGTCAAGGGATTGACGATCACCGTCGTCCTGACGCTCGCGCTCGGCATCGGCGCCAACGCCGCCATTTTTAGCGTCGTGCGCGGGGTTCTGCTTCGTCCGCTGGTGAATCGCGACGAAGACCGCCTCATCTATATCCGGCAGAGCGCGCCTGGCGTCGGCGTGGAGAACGCTGTCTTCTCGGTGCCCGAGATCAACGATCTGCGCGCGCGCGTGCGCTCGCTGAATGCCTTTGGCGATTTCTCGACGATCGAGTTCACGATGGTTGGCCTCGGCGAGCCGCGAGTCGTCCGCGCGGGAGTCGTCGGCGGTTCCTACTTCGACGTCATGGGACTATCGCCCGTCGTCGGACGTTTGCTCGGCCCGAAAGACGATGGCCCGAAGGCCGATGGTGCGGCGGTCCTGACGTATCGGTTCTGGACGACAGCACTCAACGGCGATCCGTCTGTTCTCGGGAAGAACGTGCGGCTCGGGGATCGTGCGGCGACGATCGTCGGCGTGCTCGAGCCTTCGGTTCCCTATCCCGCCGAGACCGAGATCATCGCGAACGTGGTGACGAGCCCGCACCATCTCTCGGCCACGATGGTCGACGGCCGCGTCCACCGGATGACCGAGCTCTTCGGCCGGCTGGCGCCTGGCGTCGACCTGAATACGGCGCGCGCCGAGCTTCGCGCCGTGCACGGCGGGATTGTCAAGGAGCATCCTGAGTCGTATCCCACGTCCGCGGACTTCCGGATCGACGCCGTCGGCCTGCGCGATCAGATCGTGTCGCCGGCGCGCACGGTGCTGCTGGTGCTATTGGGTGCCTCGGCGCTCATTTTCGTCATCGCCTGTTCGAACGTCGCCAACCTCATTCTGGCGCGCTCGGTGCGCCGCGAAGGCGAGCTGGCAATCCGCGCGGCGCTCGGTGCCAGCACCGGCGCGCTTCGCCGCACGCTCCTCGCCGAGAGCCTGCTCTTGTGTGGCGCCGGTGCGATTCTCGGTGTGGTCATCGCCCGACCGATGGTCGCCGTGCTCGCCAGGTACGCCGCCAGGTTCTCGGTTCGCGCGCTCGACCTGAAGGTCGACGCCAGCCTGCTCTGGGTCGGCGTCGCGCTCGCGCTCATCGCGGCGGTTGTGCTGGCCTTTGTCCCGCGCCTGCCTTCGTCTGACGCGTCGAGCGGCATTGGCGTGACGACCGGCAGCGTGCGCATGACGTCAGGTACCAACCGCCGGTTGCGGGTCTTCGCGGTGACGCAGATTGCCGCGTCGTTCGTGCTGCTTGCCGGCGCGGGCATGCTGCTGACGGCGCTTCTCGCGCTGCAGTCGGCGCCCACGGGATTCAAGACGAGCAACGTGCTCGCGTTGAACGTGCCGCTCGTCTCGTATTCACGTCCGCCCGAACAGGTCGCCGCCTTCTACAAGGAAGCGCTCCGCCGCATCTCGGAGCTGCCCGGTGTCGAGCGAGCCGCCGTCGGAACGATCGTGCCGTGGCGCGATGCCGGCACGTTCGGGCCTGGATTCCAGTTCTCGGTGGAAGGCTACGCGAAGGCGAACGGCGAAGAGGATCCGCGGGCGAGATTTCGCACGGTATCGCCCGGCTTCTTCAGCGCGCTTGGTGTGCCGATTGTCGCCGGACGCGATTTCTCCGACGCCGATCGTCGCGAGGCCGAGCCGGTCGTCATCATCAGCGAGAGCCTGGCGCGCCGGATGTTCGGCACGCGCGACGCGGTCAACCGCCGCCTGATGTGGACCGATCCGGTGATGAAGTTCATCGACGTCAAGACCGAGCCGCGCCGCATCATCGGTATCGCCAAGGACGTCGACGATGAGAATGTCGTTCCTGGTCCGGCGCTGAGCGTGTATCACCCGTTCGAGCAGGAAATCGGCGGCGGCCGCGTATTCGTGCACGCCCGTACCGATCCCTACGCGCTCGTGCCGCCGATCACGCGCATCATTCGCGAGCTCGCACCGGACCAGCCGGTGGAGCAGCCGGCCACGCTCGATGACGTCCGCGCCGAGGTGCTGGCGCCGAATCGTCTGAACGCGCTGGTGTTTGGCGGGTTCGCGGCCGTGGCGCTGACGATTGCCGTCGTTGGCGTCGCCGGCGTCCTCGCGTTCTCCGTCAGCGCCAGGACGCGCGAGTTCGGCATCCGCCTCGCCATCGGCTCGGCGCCACGGCATCTGCTGACGCGGGTGCTTGGTGAAGGGTCGATGATCGCAGCCTTCGGCGTCGTCGCCGGGGCGATCGGCGGAGTGTTGCTCGCGCGGCTGGTCGGCAGCTATGTCCCCGACGTCCGGATCCCTGGTGCCGTGCCCATTCTCGGCGCCGCAGTGATCCTGGTGACTGCGGCGATGCTGGCCTCGCTGATGCCGGCGGCGCGCGCGTCGCGCGTCGACGTGATCAAGGCGCTGCGGGCGGACTGACGCTCGTTCGAGCGCGCTCGAGCAGCAGCTCGCGCTCGCGCGCGTTTCGTGTCAGCCCGGCGGCGCGCTCGAACTCGACCCGCGCATCGTCGTTCCGGCCGATTCTGGCGAGCAAGTCGCCACGAACGCTCGGCAGGAGGTGATAGCCCTGGAGCGAGGGCTCATCGCGAAGCGTATCGACGATCTGCAGGCCGGCTTCCGGTCCTGACGCCATCGCCACGGCAACGGCGCGATTGAGCTGCACGACGGGCGAAGGCGTGATCCGCAGAAGATCCTCGTAGAGCGCGGCGATGCGCTGCCAGTCGGTGTCGCCGGGCGTGCGCGCCCGCCCATGGCAGGCCGCAATCGCCGCCTGAATAGTGTACGACCCGCGCTCCGCGGCGAGCGATTCGGCGCGAGCCAGTGCCGGCGAGACCGCGACGGATCAGGAGCTGATCCCAGAGCGCCCGGTTCTGTTCGAGGAGCACGATCGGCTCACCCGCAGGGCCGACACGTGCCCTCGACCGCGATGCCTGGATTTCCATCAGCGCAACGAGGCCGTGCACTTCGGGCTCTTCCGGCACGAGCGCGCTGAGCACGCGCCCGAGGCGCAGTGCATCTTCGCACAGGGCTGGCCGCATCCAGTCGCCGCCAGCCGTCGCGGTGTAGCCTTCGTTGAAGATCAGATAGATCACGCCAAGCACCGACGACAACCGTGCGGTGCGCTCGTCGCCACGCGGGACTTCGAAAGGGACGTGCTTGTCGGCGAGCGTACGCTTCGCCCGTACGATGCGCTGCGCGATGGTCGGCTCGGGGACCAGAAACGCACGGGCGATTTCTTCGGTCGTCAGCCCACCGAGCAGCCGTAGCGTCAGCGCCACGCGTGCCTCGGTCGAGAGGACGGGATGGCACGCCGTGAAGATCAGGCGAAGCAGATCGTCGCCGACATCCGCTGCCTGTTCGTCGAGCGCCGCTTCGAGGTCGGGAATCGTGTGCTCCTTGGCCTCGAGCGTGTAGCCGAGCTCGTCGTGCTTGCGATCGAGCAACTTCCGGCGCCGCCAGAAGTCGACGGCGCGATGCTTGGCAGCGGCCATGAGCCACGCGCCGGGATTGCGGGGAACGCCAGACCCCGGCCACTGCTGAAGTGCGGCGACGAGGGCATCCTGTGCCAGGTCCTCGGCAATTCCAATGTCCCCAACCATCCGCGCCAGCGCGGCGATGAGCTTTGGCGACTCGATGCGCCAGACCGCATCAATCGCTCGATGTGTATCGGTAGCAGTCACTTCCACGATCACAACATGTTCTCTCGGATGTGTGCAACACCGGCCGGTTTCGCCGTCGGGAGTACTACCAAGGTCTAGTGGTGTCCACGCACGCCGACCGATATAGTCCAGCCCGAGCAGTAACGAGGAGACTTATGAGGATACGACCTACCGTCACCGTCTTGGCGTTTGCGACGACGGCGCTGTTCGCATTTGTCGGAACGCCAGTAGGTGGACAAGCGCCGACGGGAGACCGACTCAACGACAAGGCCATCAAGGAACTACTTGATCGGATCGATAACGAGCGCGATCGCTTCGAAGACCAGCTCGACGGCAAAGTGAAGCGCAGCATCATCCGCGGTCCGGGTGGCGAGGTCAACGTTGAGAAGTTTCTCGATGATTTGCAGGAGAACATGGACAAGTTGAAAGGCCGCTTCACGCCTCAGTACGCGGCCAGCGCCGAAGTAACGACCGTCCTCCGGCAGGGCAGCGGCATCCAGCGATACATGTCGACGCTGCCGCCCGATTTCGATGGAGCGAGCGAGTGGAATCGCCTGTCGGCGAGCCTCGTCGTCCTCGCCGCGCAGTACGGCACGACGATGCCGCTTCCCGAAGGGCAGCAGGCACGCCGCTTGAACGACGGCGAGGTGAAGAAGACCGCGGACGACATCGCCAAGAACGCCGATGCGTTCAAGAAGGAGCTCGACTCGTCGTTGAAGAAAGACACGACGGTTGATAAGGCGACACGCGAAGCCGCGGTCAAGGATGTCGGAGGATTCAAGGACGAGGCAAAGAAGCTCGCCTCACTCGTCGGTGATGGGAAGCCCGCATCAGGCGAGGCCAAGGCGCTGCTCCAGCACGCCGCCAGCATTCGATCCGCCGCGGCCGGACGCTCGCTGCCATCGGGCGCGCAGACGGCATGGGGCGCGGTCGAAGGCGGCCTCGGAAAAATCGCGCAGGCCTTCGGCATGCCAAAATAGCTGGACGCGCGGTGGGAATAAGACGGCGGCGGCGCGTGTCCAAGGTCGTAAGGTGCCAGAGTCATCCCCATTCGCGACGCTCGCCGCGCTCAGACGGCTGCTCCTGTGGCTGCTGCTGTTCGGACTCGTCGGCACGGCGACTGAGCTCGTCCTCATGGGGCATGACGAGGACGCCTGGCAATTGATCCCGCTCGCCGTGATTGCCATCGCTACGATCGCCAGTGTGGCGATGGCCGTCACGCGCCATCGGGCGGGTCTGGCTCGGGTATTCCGCCTGGCTATGATCCTCTTGATCGTCAGCGGTGGGTTGGGTACCGTCCTGCACTACCGCGCGAACATGGAGTTCAAGCTGGAAATGGATCCATCCATGGGCGGCTTCGCCCTGTTCTCGAGCGTGATGCGGGCCAAGGCTCCGCCGGCGCTGGCGCCGGGAAACATGGCGCTGCTCGGACTACTTGGCCTCGTGTGCGCGTACCGTCTCGACTCGCCTTCTCTATCTAAGAAAGAGAGCCTCGCATGAATCGGCATCTGTGGTTGCAAACCGTCAGCATTGCGGCGATTTCCGTCGCCGTGAGTATCGGCTCGGTTGTCTATGGACAGGTTGGCAAGGGCACGATCGTCGACACCAATACTGCCGCCGAGAGCGATCTCCTGGCGATGCCTCACATGACCCCGGCCATCGTCAAGGGCCTGCTCGAGAAGCGGCCGTTTGCGAGCATCGTCGATCTCAATGCGTTTCTGACGAGCCAGTCGCTGACGCCGGCGCAACTGACCGAGATTTACGGCAAGACCTTCGTGCACGTGAATCTCAATACCGGTACGCCCGAGGAGATTCTGCTGATTCCCGGCGCCGGCAAGCGAATGGTGCGCGAGTTCGATGAGTACCGTCCGTGGAAGACGTGGGCGCAGTTCGACAAGGAGATCGGCAAGTACGTCGGGCAGGCCGAAACCGATCGCCTCAAGCAGTACGTTTTCATCCCCGTGAATCTCAATACGGCAAACGACGAGGACATCCTCTCCATTCCCGGCGCCGGGCAGCGAATGGTGCGCGAGTTCAAGGAATATCGTCCCTGGAAAACCAAGGAACAGTTCGACAAGGAGATCGGCAAGTACGTCGGCGCCAAGGAGACGACGCGTCTCTGGCGCTATGTCGTTATCCAGTAGCACTGCCAATTTCCGGCACCTGCGAGTGACGTTATTTGTCGGTTGCGCCCGCTACGACGGGAGCAGGCGCAGAAATCCTCAGCAAAAGGTGCAGAGCGAGGCCTCCTCGCGTTTGGCAGGGCCCTTGCCATTTCAGGCACCGGCCCTCGACGAACGCCCAGGGAGGTATCGTGCGCTGCGACGAATGCAAAACGGAACCGCTGACTCCTGGCCACTACTGCGAATGCTGTGGCCGCAAACTGTCCTTGCAGGAGAGGCGGGCGATCGAAAGCGCACCGGCACCCGTGTGCGAGCACGCGCCGGAGGCTGAACTTCCCGAGCCATCGGCGAGCGCCGATCGGTTGGTCGGCGTGCACTTTTCAAACCCCGAGCCTTCGAGTGTTGTCGCTGCTGTGCCCGCGTCCGCAACCCCCGCCGGCGGACCGGGATTTCTCGATCCAATTCTCGAAGCACATTTCGCAGGACAGGTGCCCGTTGACCCGGCTCCCGCGCCTGTCTCTGCGCCCGTTTCCGTTGCTGCTCCCGTCGTGAAGCCTGCCGCGCCGCGTGCCGCGTCGACAAGTGATTGGGTCGAGCCGTCCGCGAACATTGCGTCCGCCGCCACCGTCGAGTTGTACACCGACACGCGGCCTGTCGACGTCCCGGCGTCGCATGGCGATGGCGATGCGCCGTTCGTGCGATGCGAAGTGTGTGGTGGTCAGGCCGAGGACGGCGATCTCTGCCCGACGTGCCGTGAAACGTTCCAGGCGTTGCTCGAGCCGCCGCCGGCATCGCCAGCGTCGGAGCCGTCGCAAGCTGTCGCCGCGCCGGCGCCCGAGGAGATGCCAGCGGTGTCAGCCGCACCGCAGTCCGAGTCTGTCAGCGTTGACGTGCAGCAGGTTGCAACAGCGGCTGTGATCGAAGACGCGCCGGCCGTGGTTCCAGCCGCGCCTGTGGTGCCGGCACCAGTCAACCTTGCGCCTCCCGCTCCGCTCGCGGCCGTGCAGCCAAGCCCCGCGATTCAGATAAAGGTCAGACCGTCCGTTGCACCGTTGCCAGCCGCCGAACCGGCGCCAGCGTTGGACGGGGCCGCAGCTTCACACCCGCAGGGGCCCCCAGCTGAAGCGGCGCCAAAGCCCGCTCAACCACGCGTTTTGTCGCCGTCTGCCCCAGCACGAGAGCCAGCGAGCGGCGCCAGGAAAGTGGCGGCGATCGTGGCGGTGACGGTCGCGCTTGCGGCGATTGGGTTCCCGCTCAGCAAGCTGTGGCTTGGCCAGCAGACCCCGGCGATCGTCCAGGACCACGACCAGTCCGAGCCGGCAGTCATGCCTGCACCGGCCGTGGCGCCGGCGCCCGCGCCAGCACCAGAGCGTCGCTCGCTGCCCGTGATGCCTCCAGAGCCTGTCGTGGTCGCTCGAGCGGAGACGGCAGTCGCAACGACATCCAAGGCGCAGCCCGTCGTTCCGGCGGCGCCCAAGCCTGCTGCCGCGGCCCGTGCCGCGGCCGTCAAATCTCCAGTCAAGACCGCTCGGCAACCCGTTGCTCCGCCTCGACCCGCTGCCGTTGTGCCGGCGTCGAGTGCGGCGGCAGTGGTGCCGGCTCCAGAGGTCGCGCCCCCGGTTCCGGTGGCTGCGCCCGAGCCCAAGCCTGAGGCGCCCGCCGCGCCGATCGGTCCGTTCTTCGAACTGCGCGACGTCAGCGAGGTGCCGCGCGTGTTGAATCGGGTCGAGCCGCAGCTCCCCGACGACTTGCGCGATCGTCAGCTGAACGAAGTCGTCATCGTTCGCATCCTCGTCACGCAGGCCGGCCACCCGATGATGGTCAACATCCTGCGGCGCTCCAAGGCCGGCGCATCGCTGGACGATGCGATCGTCGCAGCGGTGAAGAAGTGGACGTTCGCTCCGGCCAAGCGCCGCGGCGAGGCGGTAAGCTGCTGGTATCACGTCGGCGTGCCGGTGGCGAACGCCAACTAACGCGGGTTCGGGATCCGGGCTCGGGGCTCGAAAAGGACCGGCCGCACTACACTGCTCGCGTATCATTCGAGGCTGTCTCTCTAGAGGTCTTCGAATGAAACCGTTTGGTTTTTTCGCTATCGGTTGCCTGGCTGCCATGTCGACCGCCCATCCGCGTGCGACGTTGCGCGCGGACCACTGGGTCGCAGCATGGGCCGCATCGCCACACGGCCCGTATCCCTCGGGCAATCCATCCGCTCAACCCGACCTGTCGTCGGTTCTCGAGAATGCCGAGGCCGTCGACCAGACGTTTCGCCTGATCGTCAAACCCGATCTCTGGGGCAAGTCGGCACGCCTGCGCTTCATTAACGTCTTCGGCGCACGTACTGTCGTCATTGACGATGTGTTTGTCGGTGTGCAGAGCAGCGGCGGGAACGTCGCCGCTGGCACGAACCGTCAGGTGACGTTCATGGGAAAGTCAGAGATGGCTGTTCCGGCAGGCGGCACAGCCATCAGCGATGCGGTCGATCTGGCGTTTGTCAAAGATCCCGCCGACCGGATGCTCGACGGCCGGAAGCTTGCCGTGAGCTTCCACGTTGTCGGTGCGAGCGGTCCGATGACGTGGCACGCCAAGGCGCTCCAGACGTCGTATCTGACGGCGCCGCGTTCGGGCAGTCATGGCCGCGACGAGACCGACAGCCGGTTCACATTCACGACAACATCGTGGTACTTCCTGGACGCGATCGACGTGATGGCGCCGGAGGGCACGGTGGTGATTGCCTGCTTCGGGGATTCGATCACCGACGGAACCGCGTCGACGTTGAATGGCGACGACCGCTGGCCCGATGTGCTGTCACGCCGGCTGCATGCGAGGTACGGCGCGCGAGTGTCGGTCGTCAACGCCGGCATTGGCGGCAACCGCGTGACATCGCCACCGTATTCGGCGGCAAATCCTGTGGCTGGCGGACCATCGGCCGTCGAGCGCTTCGAGCGGGACGTTGCCTCGCTGTCGGGAGTTCGTGGCGTGATCTGGCTCGAGGGCATCAACGATCTCGGCGCCGGCGTCAAGGCGGATACCGTGATCGCCGGCATGAAGGACGTTGCTGCCAGGGGTCGTGCCCGTGGCCTCAAGATGTTCGGCGCCACCATCGTTCCCAGCCTCGGCAGCACGACCGCACATGGGACGACAGAGGCCGACGCCGAGCGTCAGGCCATCAATGCGTTCATCAAGACGCCGGGCTCGTTCGACGGCGTCTTTGATTTCGATCTCGCGACGAGGGATCCGGCAACCGGCGGCCTGCGCGCCGCGTATCAACCGAACAGCACCATCGGCGG
Organism: uncultured Acidobacteriota bacterium; assembly: GCA_963797715.1. Classification (GTDB taxonomy): domain Bacteria; phylum Acidobacteriota; class Vicinamibacteria; order Vicinamibacterales; family 2-12-FULL-66-21; genus DATBJJ01. The sequence goes on along the minus strand of CAWCQS010000017.1, from coordinate 119,122 downwards.
GCCCGGCGATCGTGTTCACCCGAATCGCGCGGGTTATCAGGCAATGGGGAACGCCGTCGATCTCGATACGCTGGCCGTGCTCTTTGCCGGCCGCTGAGGACGACCCCGACATCGTTCACTGTCACACTGTCTCAAAGCATCATCGCTGAGCACGCCGAGGACGCGCAGAGACCGCCGAGGAAGTCGATACTGATGTTTCCACGCCGGTCGCGCCGCGCGTACGCGCGGGTGGTATCGAATGGACGGTCAAATCAAAACACCGCCGCGATCGATCGGTGCTTTGATTTGGCCGTCCATTCGATACCACTTGCCGGCCGTGCCGGCCGGCGACGCGACCGTCTGTCAGTTCACTAGTGATCGGCTCTGCGCGTCCTCGGCGTGCTCAGCGATAAGAGGTTTTGGACAGCGAACCGCGGTCGAATCAGTGTTCGTGCGTACCGATCATCTGATGATCCCGTTGTCAGAATTCCGGCCCGTGGGTGTCGTGTTCGATCTTGACGGCACGCTCACCGACAACATGTCGTGCCATGCCGAAGCGTTTGCCATCTTCAACCGCCGCCACGGCCTGCCCGAGTTCACGATGGCGATGCGGGAGCGGCTGGACGGCAAACGCAACTCGGAGATCTTTCCGATTCTGTTCAATCGCACCCTGAGCGTCGACGAGATTCGCGCGTTCTCGGAGGAAAAGGAGAGCGCGTATCGCGAGCTGTCGCGCGCGCGCTTGCAGCCGCTTCCCGGCGCCATCGCGCTGCTCGAGTGCCTGGCGGCGCGCAGCATTGGCGTTGCGGTAGCGACCTCTGCGCCTGAAAAGAATGTCGCGCACACGCTTGGCGCGATCGGCCTCGCCGATCGGATCGGCATCATCACGCGCAGTGATGCCGTGCCGCGCGGGAAGCCTTTCCCGGATGTGTTCCTGCGTGCGGCGGAAGAACTGGGAGTCCCGCCGGACATGTGCCTCGCCTTCGAAGACGCGCCGGTCGGTGTCACCGCAGCGCGCCGTGCCGGCATGCGCTGCGCCGCGATTACGTCCACGTTCTCCGCCGAGACCCTGGCCGCATCCGAGCAACCGCCCGACGCCGCGTACCGCGACTTCGATGCCTATCTCGAAAGCGACGGACGGTGGTTAGTGAACTGAGTGAGCGAAGGCAAGGCGCGCGAAAGCTACACACGCCACGCAATCGCTACCGCACCCAGAATCGCGATCGCATCTTCGCAGAGCGCAACTGGCAAGTCCGGCAGGCGCTTCGTCGTCGTCAGATAGCGTCGCACGCGATGGCCGGCGAACGCGCCGGCGACGCCACCGACGCCGCCAACGACGCCGCCGACCGCGATCGATTGCTGCGCCGCGGCGCACAGCGTCGCGCCGGTAAGTGCGCCGAGAAGGATGCGGGCGGCGAGCGGCACGGCCTCGAGACGGCTCGGTGTGAACGGCAGCTTGTCGATCACGAGTTCGACGGCGGCGAACAGCGTGAAGACAACGGCGGTCAGCGGCGACGCCATGAACGAGAGGCCGGTCGAGCGCACGGCCGGCCACCAGAGATGCGCGGCCCGCGCCACGACCGCCGCTGGTGCCATCGAGCGCAGGCCGTTGGTCATGCCGAGCGCGAACGCCAGGATCAGAGTCATACGCGAGTATAGATCTGCGCGTACGCATCTCGAGCGTGACAGAATGAGGGGTCGAATGCCCCGCCAGTCACGCCGGTGCCTTCTCTGGTCGATCGTGGTGATCGTGTGCACCGCATGGACGGTGGCGGGCTGCCGTGACGCCACGCCTGGCGGCCCGTCGATCGAGTTCGTGACTGTCCCGCAGTTTGGGGAAGGTGGGCCGCAGCGGCTGGTCAAGATCGAAGGACGCGTGCGTGGCGCGCGTTCGGGCCAGCGCATCGTTCTCTACGCGCGCAGCGGTGGCTGGTGGGTCCAGCCGTTGGCCAATGAGCCGTTCACCACGATTCAGTCGGACGGCAGCTGGCGGAACGATACGCACATCGGCACGGAGTACGCCGCCATCCTGGCCGACGCAGAGTATAAGCCGGCACCACGCGCCGACGTGTTGCCCGCGGCGGGCGGCCCGATCGCGGCCGTGGCCACGGTGAAAGGCATCGCCGAGACGGTCCCTCCGATCCGCACGCTGCCGTTCAGCGGATATGTCTGGCAAGTCAGGCAGGTGCCGAGCGATCGCGGCGGCCCCAACGAATTCGATCCGTCGAACGCCTGGACCGATAGCGCCGGCGCACTCCACTTGCGCATCGCTGGCGAGCCGGGGCGGTGGACGTCTGCCGAAGTCATCCTGACGCGCAGCCTCGGCTACGGCACGTACTCCTTCGTGGTTCGCGACGTCGCCCAGTTCGAGCCGGCCGCAGCGCTCGGGATGTTCACGTGGGACGACCTCGGCATCGAGCAGAATCACCGCGAGATGGGCATCGAGATCAGCCGTTGGGGTGAGGCGGCAAACAAGAACGCGCAGTATGTCATCCAGCCCTATTACGTTGCGGCGAACGTCGTGCGCTTCACCGCGCCCCCGGGTCGGCTGACGCACTCCTTCACGTGGCAGGCTGGGCGCGTCTTGTTCAAGACCGTTGCCGGCGTGCTTGGGCAATCCTCGGCGCGCGTCGTGGCCCAGCACGAGCTCACATCAGGCGTGCCGACGCCTGGCAGCGAATCGATTCGCATCAACCTGTATGTCTTCGGCTACTCCTCGATCCCGTTGAAGAACGGCGCCGAGGTGGTCATTGAGAAGTTCGAGTACCTTCCGTAAGACTCACGCCGGCGGCCTCGTCGTGTCCGTCGTGGCCGTGGTCGCGCTGTGTGGGCTGCAGGTCGCTCACGCCATCGATCCGGCGCGCGAGGTGTCGCAGTATGTCCGTGACGCGTGGGGAACCGAGCAGGGCTTTCCCGGCGGACCGGTTCACGCCATCGCGCAGACGGCCGACGGCTATCTGTGGCTCGGCACCGACAAGGGCCTTGTGCGGTTCGATGGTGTCACCTTTCGGCTGATTCAGCCGATCGTCGACGGACAGCGCGCGCTCCGAGCGGTGCTGGGGCTCGCGGCTGACGGCGACGGTGGCTTGTGGGTGCGGCTTGCCGGCCCGATCTTGCTGCAGTATCGCAATGACGCGTTCGTCGCGGCGAAGCCCGGGGCGGCGTCCGAGCCGCTGGTGACCGCCATGACCCGAGGCCGTGACGGCCGGCTGCTCGCGTCGTCCATGAGCCGAGGGACGATCCGGGATGTTGGCGATCGGTTCGATGTCCTCGCCGCTCCCGAGACCCTTCCCAAATCTGTCGTCATCTCCATTGTCGACACGCCGTCGGGTGAGGTGTGGCTGGGCACGCGCGATTCCGGCCTCGTGACCGTCCGCAGCGGTCGCGTGTCGACCATTGTCGACGGCTTGCCCGACAAGAAGATCAATGCGCTGCTGCCGGGCGAGCACGACGGGCTCTGGGTCGGAACCGACAAGGGCGTCGTCCGATGGACTGGCACGGCACTGACCAGCGCTGGTGTCCCGCAGGCGCTGGCGAACGTGCAAGCCCTGACGCTCGTCAGGGATCGTGACTCGAATGTGTGGGTCGGTACCACGTCTGGCGCAGTGATGCGTGTCAGTGGCGGCGTCGTCTCGGAGCTTCCGCTCGACGCCGGGCACGCACGGGGCGCGGTGACGGCGCTATTCGAAGATCGCGACGGCAATCTATGGATTGGCAGCGCGCGCGGCCTCGAGCGCGTGCGCGACAGCGCGTTCGTGACCTTCGGACGTCAGCAGGGTCTCGCCTCTGGCACGGTCGGACCCATACACGCCGACGAAGAGGGACGGCTATGGTTTGCCGCGCCGGATGGCGGCGTCGGCTTTCTCGATCGGGGACGAGTTGGCCGCATCGACGACCGCGTGCTGGCGCGCGACGTGGTGTATTCGATCGCTGGTCGCGGCCGCGACATCTGGTTCGGCCGTCAACGCGGCGGTTTGACTCGCTTCCGTCAGGTCAGTGGAGCCTGGTCGGCCGTCACGTACACGCAGGCGAACGGGTTGGCGCAGAACAGCGTGTATGCGGTGCACGAGGCGCGTGACGGATCGGTGTGGGCAGGCACCTTGAGCGGTGGCGCGAGCGTGTTCCGAGACAGCCAGTTCGCGACCTACACCACAGCCGACGGCCTTGCCTCGAACAGCATTACCTCGATTGCCGATTCTCCTGATGGCACCGTCTGGTTTGGCACGCCAAATGGCGTCAGCGCACTCGCTGACGGTCAGTGGCACAGCTATTCGAGCGGCCTGCCCTCGAACGATATCTCGTGCCTCGACGTTGACAGCGATGGTGTCGCGTGGATTGGCACTGGTAGCGGTCTCGCCGTTATCGACAAGGGCGAGGTGCGCTCGCCAAAGAATCGGCTGCTGCCGCAGGAGACGATCGTCGGGATTGTTGCCGACTCGGCCGGGTTTATCTGGATCGCGTCGGCCACTCGCGTCGTGCGTGTGGCGAGGGAGCGCCTGCTGCAGGGCGATGTCTCTGACGCGGATGTTCGCGAGTACGGCGTGCCCGATGGATTGCAGAGCACCGAAGGTGTCAGGCGATATCGATCGGCTGTAGCCGATGCCAGCGGTCGCGTCTGGTTGTCACTTGGTCACGGACTGTCGATGACCGACCCATCACGGCGGGCGGCGACAGCTCCCGGTACTGACGCACGTCGAGTCGGTCCTCGCTGACGGCCGGTCGATGTCGCTCGATGGCCCCGTGCGCGTTCCCGCGGGACCTCAGCGGTTGACGTTCGGCTATACGGGATTGAGTCTGTCCGTTCCCGACCGTGTGCGGTTCCGTTACCGGCTGGACGGCTTCGATCGCGATTGGAGCGAGCCGGTGGCCGCGCGCGAGTCCACGTACACGAACCTGGGACCAGGTCGCTATCGCTTTCGCGTGATGGCCTCGAACAGCGAAGGCGAGTGGAATCCAGCTGAGGCTGCCGTTGATCTGCGGATCGATCCACGGATCTGGCAGACTACGTGGTTCCAGCTGAGCGCGGTCATCGCGATCGTGCTCGGATCGGCAGGCCTCTACCGATTACGCATGCACCAAATCGCAAGACAGCTCAACGTTCGCTTCGAAGAACGTCTTGCCGAGCGGACACGGATCGCGCAAGACCTGCACGATACGTTGCTGCAGGGTTTTGTCAGCGCGTCGATGCAACTGCATGTCGCCGCCGACAAGGTTGCGCCGGACTCGCCAGAGAAGGGCGCGCTCGATCGCGTGCTCCAGTTGATGGGGCGAGTGATTGACGAAGGACGCAACGCCGTGCGCGGACTTCGGGCCCCATCGTCGAGCGCAGACGATCTCGAGCAGGGGCTGTGCGCCGTCGTGCAGGAGCTCGGCGTCAAGGATCAGGTCGCCGTTCGTGTAGTCGTCGAGGGCCGTCCGCGCCCGCTGCACCCGGTCATCAGGGACGAGGTCTACCGCATCGGCCGCGAGGCGATTGTCAATGCCGTCCGGCACTCGGGCGCGCAGTCGATCGAGGTCGAGCTCGGGTATGCGGGCGCGCACCTGCGCGTCCTGGTTCGCGACAACGGGCGCGGCATCGACGAGCAAGTGCTCGAAACGGGACGCGAAGGGCATTGGGGCCTCTCCGGCATGCGCGAGCGCGCTGAGCGCATCGGTTCCCGGCTCACGGTGTGGAGCCGGCCGGCTGCCGGCACAGAAGTCGAGCTGGTTGTGCCGGCGAGGATAGCGTTCCGCGATCGCGGGGAGAATAAGGGCGAAATATGACGGACGACACTCGGATTCGTGTCTTCAGCGTTGACGATCACGCGCTCCTTCGCGAAGGCATTGCCGCCATCATCACCAGCGAGCCCGACATGATCCTCGTGGCGCAGGCGGCGACCGGCCGCGAGGCAATCCGAATGTTCGCGCAGCATCGGCCCGACATCACGCTCATGGACCTTCGCCTGCCAGACATGAGCGGCATCGACGCCATTATCGCCATCCGCGCCGAGGCTCCCGACGCGCGCATCATCGTGCTGACTACGTTCGATGGTGACGTCGAGATGCAGCGGGCGCTCGAGGCCGGAGCGCGCGGGTATCTGCTGAAGAGCATGCCGCCAAAGGACATGGTCGCCGCCATCCGCCAGGTACATGCCGGCCGCAAGAGCATTCCTGCCGAAGTCGCGACACAGCTTGCCGAGCACCTGGCAGACGAGACGCTGACGCCCCGGGAGGTCGACGTGCTCTCACGCGTCGCCGGCGGCAACCGCAATCGCGATATCGCCGACCAGTTGTCGATTTCGGAAGAGACGGTCAAGGTGCACATGAAGCACATCATGGACAAGCTCGGCGCGAGCGACCGCACCCAGGCCGTCGCGATTGCAATCAGGCGCGGCATCATCCAGCTGTGAGCCGGTCGTGAGGTGTGCCCGTACCACGAAGGGGTTAGGAGCGCGTGCCAGCCTCAGGTGATTCGCCGGAGCCGTCGTCGGGTTACTGTGACTACCGGTGAGCCCTCGGGCGAAGGAGCACTCCTGCAACGGCTCTTCTCAACGTTTCCCGCGCGCTGGCCTGGCATCGGCCTGTTGCTGCTTCGTGTCGCGGTCGGACTCTCGGCCGTCGCAGAAGCAGTCTCGATGCTTCAGGCAGGCACTGCCGCCGCTGTTTCCGGCGTCGCCTCCGGCCCGTTCCTCATCGCCGGTGGTCTCGCTGTTCTTTGCGGATTTCTCACGCCGCTGTCGGCGCTCGCTGTCGCCTTTTGTGCTGTCGCGGTCGGCCTCGGCTGGATCCCCTCGAACGCTTTCGATGTTCTGGACGATCGCCTGGCGGTGCTGTTCGTCGTCTTGACCTCGATCGCGATCGCTCTGTTGGGTCCTGGCGCCTACTCGGTCGACTCCTACCTCTTCGGCCGGCGCGAGATCGTGATCAAGCGATCGACATCCGGGTGAGGCTGAGTGCTGGAGTAGACTCAGCATCCAGCGATGTTTGCGATCGAACCTCCAGTCGAACCGATGCTCGCGAAGGTGGCCGAGGTGCTGCCGACGCGGCCAGGGATTCTTGTTCGAGCCGAAGTGGGACGGCTTCCGGGCGATTGTGTTCTCGAGCGCGACCGACGTCTTCATTCAGAGCCGGGACTTGCGGCCGCTCGATCGGTATTTTCCTGAGCTCCACCAGGTCTTTCGCGAACGGTTGCCGCCCGGCTGCGTGCTCGACGGCGAAATCGTCATCGCCACGTCGAAGGGTCTCGACTTCGATGCGCTGCAATTGCGGCTGCACCCTGCCGCCTCACGGGTCGCCAAGCTCGCGGAAGAGACGCCCGCCGGCTTTCGTCGGTTTCGATCTGCTCGCGGTTGACGGCAACGATTTGCGCGGCCTCCCGCAAGTCGATCGTCGCGCGCGGCTCGAAGCGATCCTCGGGCAAGTTCGGCCGCCGATCTACCTGACGCCGGCGACGCGCGATCGCGCTGTTGCAGCCGAGTGGCTCGATCGCTTTGAAGGCGCCGGCCTCGATGGTGTCATCGCCAAGCCGATGGAGGGGATCTACGAGCCGGGCAAGCGCGCGATGTTCAAGATCAAGCACGCGCGCACGGCGGATTGCGTCGTCGCTGGCTTTCGTTGGCACAAGAGCGGCGGTGGGAGAGTCGGGTCGCTCCTCCTCGGGCTCTACGACGCGAAGGGCACGCTCCATCACGTTGGCGTGACCTCGTCGTTCACGATGTCCGCGCGGAAGGAGCTGGCCACACTGCTCGAGCCGCTGCGCGAGGGCGCGCTCGACGGTCATCCCTGGCGCGAGTGGGCGGATCCCGCCAGCCACGCGGGTGGCCGGATGCCCGGCGGACAGAGCCGGTGGAGCGCCGGCAAAGATCTGTCGTGGGAGCCCGTGCGGATCGAGCGCGTGTGCGAAGTCAAGTACGACCATCTCCAAGGCGATCGCTTTCGCCACGCCGCCGTCTTCCTGCGCTGGCGTCCGGATCGACAGCCGGCGACTGCCGCTACGATCAACTCGAAGTTACGGCGCCTTACGAGCTCGAGAAGGTCTTCGGCGCGGCGGGCCGTCCGGACTGATCCCTTCCCACTCATTCGGCGCCGCGTCGGGATCGAGTGGCTCCTGCGACGGCCGCAGATCGACCGGAACGTGCTGCAGGTTGACGCGGATTCGCGTCCATGTGCGGAAGCGGCCGCGCATCGCGTCGACGAGCACGTCGGCTGGCTGGAGGTGCGATGCCGCCTCTGGATGCCGTGCCCGCCACCGTTCCAACCCAGCCATCGCGTCGTCTTTTCGTTCGGCGCGGCCAATTTCGACGAGCGGCCGGCTCGGGACGCGGCGGCGCGACGGCTGGACGCGCGGCGGTTCTCCTGGCTGCTTGCGGTATTGCGGCGGCCATGGCGCATCGCCCTGGCCTTCACGCTCGTGACGCGCCGAGAGCTCGAGCAGCGCGTCGAGCGAGCAGCGGCTCTCGTCGATTGCCGCATGTCGATCGCCGACGGCGTTGAATCGCGCCGGCATCGACCTCAGCGTGAAGTCACCGGGTTCGCAGTCGTCGATCTCTTCCCACGCGAGCGGTGCCGATACGCGCGCGTCTTGTGTCGGCCGCACCGAGTAGGCGCCGGCGATCGTCCGGTCCTTCGCGTTCTGGTTGTAGTCGAGGAAGACGCCCTGCCGCTCTTCTTTCCACCACTTGCTCGTTGCCAGGCCGGGCGCCCGGCGCTCGACCTCTCGAGCGAAGGCAAGCGCGGCGCGTCGCACCTGAGGGAACGTCCAATTCTGTTCGATCCGGACGTAGATGTGCATGCCACGCGAGCCCGACGTCTTCGGCCAGCCGACCAGTCCGAAATCAGCGAGCGCCGTGCGGACAAGGCCGGCGACGGTCCGGATGTCGTTCCACGTGACGCCCGGCACTGGATCCAGATCGATCCGCAGCTCGTCGGGGTGATCGAGATCCTCGGCGCGGACCGGGTGCGGGTGGAGCTCGAGGCAGGCGAGATTGGCCATCCACGCGAGCGTCGCCGTGTCGCGCGGCACGACTTCTTCGGCGGTGCGGCCCGACGGAAAACTGAGCGCGACGACTTCGACCCACAGCGGCCGAGACTGCGGCGCACGCTTCTGGAAGAAGAACTCGCCTTCGATGCCGTTCGGATAGCGGACGAGCACGTTCGGACGGCCGCCAGCACCGCGGAGCGCACCGTCGGCGACCGTGAGGTAGTAGCGAACGAGATCCAGCTTGGTTATGCCGGCGCGCGGAAACAATACCTTGCTCGGATTCGATACCGCAATCTCCCGGCCATCGACGATCAGCCGTTCGTGTTCTTCGTCGCTCACGCCCAAGGATACCTTGCGAATCGACGTCGTTTGTCGGATGGGCTGGCGTTAGATAAGGTGGAGTGATGCGAGAGCTGTCGTTTTATCCAGATCCAGCGGGTCGCGCGATTCTCGACGTTCTCGTCGAGCGGGTTCGCATCGAGCCCTTCAATGCCATCGCTACCGCGATCTTCTGCTCGCGATCCTCCATACGTTCGCCGCGGCGCGGTTCACCACTCTTGCGCACCAGGTGCAGCATCGCCACGATGAGCGTGCGCGGGCTGCCGGGCACGCCGCCGGCGCCGAGCCTTGCGGCGGAGCTGCTGCACTTCTTCGGGCGAGATCGAGGTGGTCTTCGGCCTGTGGGCCGTGGTGCTCGTCGTCGCGATGATGCGGATACGCCGGTTGGGAGACCGCCAAGCACTACATCAACGACAGAGTCAACTACACCGAGCCTCTCTTCGTGGTCGTCATCATGGCGCTCGCTTCCACCCGCCCCATCGTCGGCTTCGCCGAACGCTCGCTGCGCGACGGTCGCGAGCCTCGGCGGGGCGACGCCGGCGGCGTGGTGGGTCACGATCCTGATCGTCGGGCCCTTGCTCGGTTCGTTCATCACCGAGCCGGCGGCAATGACGATCTGCGCGCTGCTCCTCGCCCGCCAGTTCTACGACCTGCAGCCGAGCGCGCGGCTAAGTATGCGACGCTCGGCCTTCTCTTCGTGAACGTCTCGATCGGCGGCACGCTCACCTCCTTCGCGGCACCGCCGGTGCTCATGGTGGCGCGCCCCTGGGGATGGGACATTCCATTCATGCTGACCACTTCGGCTGGCGCGCCGCGCTCGCGATCGTCGTTTCGACCCGGTCTACTTCCTCGCTCTTCCGGCGGGAGCTCAGCGAGCTTGCGACCTCGCCCGCCGGTGCCGACATGGAGCAGCCCGAAGACGAGGCGGCCGCGCGGCAGCTGCTGCCCGTTCCGTCGTGGCTCACGGCGACGCATATCGCGTTCATGGTGTGGACCGTCTTCAACTGCGCACTATCCGGCGCTGTTCCTCGGCGGGTTCCTCTTCTTCCTCGGATTCGCGCGGGCCACCGCCGAGTACCAAAGCCGGATCGAGCTCAAGACGCCGCTGCTCGTCGGGTTTCTTCCTTGCCGGCCTCGTGATCCATGGCGGTCTGCAGGGCTGGTGGATCGCGCCGGTGCTCATGCAGTCTGTCGAAGACGCCGCTCTTCTCTCGCTCCGACGCTGCTGACCGCGTTCAACGACAACGCGCTCATCACCTACCTCGCGACGCTCGTGCCCAACCTCGACCAACAGCTCAAGCTCGCGATGGTCGAGGGGGCGGTCACGGGAGGAGGCCTGACGGTGATTGCCAACGCACCGAACCCGGCTGGGCAGGCGCTCCTCACTCGCTTCTTCGACGGCGCCATCCTCCCGCTGGTTTGCTGCTCGGGGCGCTGCCGCCGACGCTCGTCGTGATGGCAGCGTTCCGATTGCTGTAGAGTCGAGCGCGACGCCAGGATATGACAACGACTACGCCGCCCACGGGGCCAACAACAGGCGATCTGCCGCTCAGCGGCATCCGCGTTATCGACTTCACGCGGGTGCTCGCCGGTCCACTATGCACGATGCTGCTCGGCGACATGGGCGCCGACGTCATCAAGATCGAGGATCCGCGTCACGGTGATGACACGCGCGAATGGGCGCCCTTCGTCGACGGCTGGAGCACCTATTTTCTTGCCGTGAACCGGAACAAGAAGAGCGTTGCGCTCGACCTCAAGTCAGCCGACGGCAAGGCGCTGCTCGATGATCTCATTTGCTCCGCGGACGTGCTGGTCGAAAACTTTCGTCCCGGCACGCTCGAACGACTCGGCTTCGGCCCCACGCGCACGCGCGAGCTCAACCCGCGGTTGATCTACTGCTCGATTTCCGGTTACGGCGCAACCGGCCCGCGCCGCAATCTGCCTGGATACGACATGGTGATTCAGGGCGAGTCCGGGTTGATGGACGTGACTGGTTTCCCAGACAACGGGCCGACGAAAGTGGGAGTGGCGATTACCGACTGCCTCGCGGCGCAGTACGCGGTCCAGGGCATTCTTCTCGCGCTCATCACCCGCGGCCGCACGGGAGAAGGGCAGTTCGTGGATATTGCCCTGCTCGATGCGGCCGTGTCCGTGCTCGGGCTGCCGACCGGCATCGTTGCTGCCACTGGCAACAGTCCCGGACGGCTCGGCAACGCCCATCCATCGCTCGCGCCGTACGAACCATATGCCGCTGCAGACGGCCTCGTCATCGTTGCTGTTGCCAACCCGCGCTTGTGGACACGGTTCTGTCAGGCGGTAGGCGCAGCCGATCTCGAGCACGATCCGCGGTTCGCGACAAACAGCGATCGCCTCGCGCATCGCGACGACCTCAACGCGCGCATCACGGATCTCTTTCGCGATCGTCACGTGGACGACCTGATCGAGGGTACTCACTGCGGCCGGTGTTCCGTGCGGCCGCGTGCGCACCATCGAGCAGGTGCTCGAGGATCCGCAGCTCGCCGCGCGCAACATGCTGCTCGACGTGCCGGCTGGCAGCGCCACGATCAAGGTGCCCGGCAATCCCGTGAAGCTGTCGCAGGCGCCCGATCTGCCCGTCTCGCCTCCACCGGCGCTCGGCGAACATACCGACCCTATTCGGCACGCGCCACGGCGACCGCGGTGATGCTGACGCTGCTCGGCGTCGCGGCCATTCTCGTTCTCCTGTCGCTGATCCTGTTTCGCGTCACTTCTGTCGTCGTCGCGCTGACGCTCGTCCCGGTCGCCGCCGGTCTCGCCGGTGGCTTTGCCGGACAGATCGGCGCGTTCGCGATGGACGGCATCCGCAGCGTCGCGCCGACCGCGGCCCTCCTCGCTTTTGCCGTCGTCTACTTCGGCGTGATGAACGACGCCGGGCTCTTCGAACCGTTCATCCGCAGGATCGTGCGGCTGGTCGGGAGCGATCCGTTGAAGGTCGTACTCGGAACGGCTGCCGTCGCGTCGATCGCTCACCTCGATGGCGCCGGCGCGAGCACGTTCATGGTCACCGTTCCGGCGATGCTGCCGATCTACGCCCGCCTGGGCATGAGCCCGCTCGTTCTGACGTGCACGACGGCGCTTGCGGCCGGGACGATGAACATTCTGCCGTGGGGCGGTCCGACCAGCCGTGCTGCCGCGGCGCTGCAGGTCAGTGTGTCAGACCTCTTCACGCCTCTCATCGTGCCGACGATCGCCGGGATGGTGGCGGTGTTCGCCGCCGCATGGATCATCGGCCTGAGCGAGCGCCGGCGCGTGGCGAAGAGCGGTGGCCGCGCAGCTGCCGCCGACATCCTGGCCGCGGATCACACCGGCATCGAAGGACGCCCGGTGACGCGCGGCCTCTGGATTTTCAACGCGGCCCTGACGCTGGCGACTCTCGTCGCGCTCATCGTCGAAGTGCTGCCGCTGCCGGTGATCTTCCTGATCGCCTGCGCGATCGCGCTCGTCGTGAACTTTCCCGATGCGCACGTCCAACGGGACCGCCTGACTGCGCACGGCAGTTCCGCGATGGCCATGGTCACCACCGTGACCGCCGCCGGCGTGTTTACGGGCATCATGACCAAGTCTGGAATGCTGACAGCGATGGCGGAAAGCATGGTCAACGTGCTGCCCGCGAGTGGCCTTCAGCACCTGCCCGTGATTCTCGCCGTGACGTCGATGCCGCTCAGCCTGGCGTTCGATCCGGACTCGTTCTACTTCGGAGTGCTGCCGGTCCTGGCCCATGCCGCGGCCGGCGCCGGCGGAGCGCCGATCGACGTCGGCCGTGCCGCGCTGCTCGGCCAGATGACGACCGGCTTTCCGGTGAGTCCCCTCACGCCGGCGACGTTCCTCCTCGTCGGCCTTGCCAATGTGGACCTGGCCGACCACCAGCGCCAGACGATTCCGTACGCCTTCGCGATTACGGTTGTGATGGCTGCGGTCGCGCTGGGAATCGGCGCCATCCGCTGGTAGCGGGAACGCCGGACGCGTTCCGTGCATCCAATAGCACGGATCACACGGATTGCACGGAAGCCAAGGCTGAGGCTAGTGCGACAATCCGGATTGCTTGTGTAATCCGTGAAATCCGTGCAATCCGTGGTTGTGCCCGTGTTATCCGTGGCCGTAGGGTTTTGTATATGAAGAGTATTCCGAGCTCGTCGGCGGCCGCCGCGTCCGGTGACGTGGAACTGGCGGACCGCATCGCGCGCCGCGATCAGGCCGCGTTCGAGACGCTCATGCGACGCCACAACGGCAAGTTGTTCCGCGTCGCCCGCGCGATTGTCAGGGACGATGCGGAGGCGGAGGACGTGCTGCAGGACGCGTACCTCGTGGCCTACAAGCAGATCGGCGAGTTTCGCGGCGAGGCGCAGCTCTCGACCTGGCTCACGCGCATCGTCATCAACCAGGCGCTGATGCGGCTGCGACGTCAGAAGCGCGAGCGGGTCGTGGTGCCGTTTCGCAGCGAGGACGACCGCGGGCCGCACCTGTCCGAGGTCATCGATCACAAGGCGGAGTCGCCCACGGATGCGACCCTGCGCGCGGAAGTCACGGCGCATGCTCGAGCGGCGCATCGACGAATTGCCGGTGGCGTTCAGAACGGTGTTCGTGATGCGGGAAGTCGAGGACATGACGGTCGAGGAGACAGCCACCTGTCTGTCCATCCCGCCGGCCACCGTCCGCACCCGGCTCTTCCGCGCGCGTGCGCTCTTGCGTGAGTCGCTCGCCCGCGATCTCGACGCCGCGACGGTCGAAGTGTTCGGCTTCGCCGGCGCCCGGTGCGACCGCATCGTGGGGGCGGTGCTCGCAATGCTGAATGCTGAGTGCTGAATGCTGAAGTAATGCTGAACTTCAGCATTCACGTCAGCATTCAGCTCAGCATTTCCGGGAACGCCCCCGTCTCCCCCTGCATCCAATAGCCAATCCGTTTGCCCCTGCCAGGCGTAGAGCCGTGTGCAGGGTTGATGAACTTTTCGAGGAGTGGTGAATCATGAAACTTTCGGCCATTGTCGTAGCAGGTGCGTTGCTGGTGCCGGTTGCTGGTGCGTCTGCGCAGGGCGTCACCGACGCGCAGATCGCGTCCATCGTCGTCACCGCCAACCAGGTAGATATCGATGCCGGGAAGTTGGCCACGTCGATGGCCAGTAATGCGGAGGTCAAGAAGTTCGCGGATCAGATGATCACGGACCATACCGGTGTCAACAAGTCGGCAGTGGATCTGGTGACCAAGCTGAAGGTTACGCCCGAGGACAATCCGACGAGCCAGAGCCTCAAGGCGGGCGGCGAGAAGAATCTCGCCAATCTGAAGACGCTCAAAGGTGCGGCGTTCGACAAGGCATACATCGACAACGAGGTCGCGTATCACCAGGCGGTAATCGACGCCGTCGACAAGACGCTTATCCCGAGTGCGAGCAACGCCGAGCTGAAGGCACTCCTCGTCAAAGTGCGGCCGGCGTTCGTCGCGCACCTCGAACACGCGAAGCACATTCAGTCGTCGCTCGGGAAGTAACGAGACGCTCATGACGATTGCGGCAGCAATACGCGCAACGTCCTGGCGGATCGCCGCGGCTGCGGCGCTGACCCTCCTCGCATCGGGGATGCTTGGCAGGGTCGGCGGCGCGGCGAGCGGAGGTGGGCCCAAGACGCATACCGTCACGATCGAGGCCACCAGCTTCAAGCCTGACCGCCTCACCGTCGCCGTCGGCGACACGGTCGTCTGGGTGAACAAGGACCCGTTCCCACACACGGCTACGGCGGCCGGTGCCTTCGACTCTGGTGGGATCGACCCGGAGAAGTCGTGGAAGTTTCTTCCCGCCAAAAAGGGTTCGTTTGACTACATTTGCACATTCCATCCCACGATGAAGGCGCGGCTGACGGTCGAGTGACGTCTGCGGCGTGCTCTCGTCGTAGGATGTGGCATGCGTTCACTCCGCATGCTGGTGCTCGTCGTCGCCTCGCTCTCGCTCGCATCGAGCGTCCACGCAGCCGCCAAGACCGACATCGTCGAACTCGTGAACGGCGATCGCATTACGTGCGAGATCAAGAAGCTCGAGCGCGGCAAGCTGACGGTCAAGACCGATGGCATCGGCACGATCGCGATCGAGTGGGATGACATCCAGCGGCTGACGAGCGCGGCGAGGTTCGACATCGAACGCAGGTCAGGCGAGCACGCCTACGGCACCCTGGTTCCTGCCGATCCACGGACAGTCGACGTCATCGATGGGCAGCTGGTGGAGCGGCTGGCGCTCGACGATATCGTTCGTCTCGGGCGTGTCGGCCGGACGTTTTGGGGGCGGCTCGACGGATCGATTGCCGCTGGATTCAGCTTCACTGAAGCTAACGAGCAGACGCAGTGGACCTTCGACACCAGCGTGGACTACCGCAGCCGGCTCTGGCTCTCCGAGGTGACGGGCGATTCGCTCTTGACGGCGAGCGAGGACGGCGATCGTCAGACACGCAACAACCTGGCCCTGCAGTCGCAGCGGTATTTAGGTCCGCGGTGGTCAGCGCTGATGTTCCTGCAGTTTCAACAGAACGAGGAGCTGTCTCTAAACCTGCGCTCCCTTGTCGGCGGCGGCATCGCCAGGAGCATGGCGCAGTCCAATCACAATGTGGCATGGCTTGCTGCCGGTGCCGCGTCCAACACCGAGAGTTACGCTGGCGAAGGCGATCAGACCGTGGCTGAAGCGGTGATCGGTGGCTCATACGCGTGGTTCACGTTCGATGGCCGCTCGACGAACTTCACGACGACCGCTTATACCTACTACGCGCTCGACGGCAGCTCGCGCGTGAGGCTCGAGCTCAACACCAGCTTCAAGAGTGATATCGTCGGCGATCTGTATTGGAGCGTGAACGGCTTCGAAAGCTTCAACAGCCGGCCGCCAGCGGGCCAGAAGGAAAGCGACTTCGGTATCTCGGCGACGCTCGGTTGGACGTTCTAGCTTCGCGCTGAGGAGACCCAAGCTTCCAGCGATGCGCTAAACGCCCGCCTCGTCACCCAAATGACGATTCGGCACCAGATACCGCGTCACATAGTCGTGCACGGCATCGGTTAGCGGCGAAATCGGCGCCTTGTATCCCGTGCTCACGGAGCCGATCGATCGATGCTTCAGTCGAATACTGATACTTGGCCCGCAGCTCCACCGGCATCTCGATGAACTCGATGTGGACCGGCCGGTTCAGCGCCTGGAATACACCCCCGACCAACTCGCGCCAGGTGTGCGACGCGCCCGAGCCGATGTTGTAGATACCATTTGCCGAAGGTGTGTCGAGAAGATGCAGCGTCATGTCGACCGCATCTTTCACATAGAGGAAGTCCCGCCGCTGTTCGCCATCCGCGAACTCCGGGCGGTAGCTCTTGAACAGCCGTACGCGCCCGGTCTCGCTGATCTGCCGGAACGCCTTGTTCACGACGCTCCGCATGTCGCCCTTATGATCCTCGTTCGGCCCGAACACGTTGAAGTACTTGAGTCCGACGATTCGGTTCAGATAGCCGCGCGTCGAGGCGTGCAGGTCGAACAGCTGCTTCGAATAGCCGTACATGTTGAGGGGACGCAGATTTCGAATGTCTGCACTCTCTGACAGCCGCCCTTCGAGCCCCCCGTACGTTGCCGCTGACGATGCGTAGGCGAAGCGGATGCCGCGCTGCAGCGTCCACTCGGCCAGCATCTTGGTGTAGTTGAAGTTGTTCTCGATCAGATACCGGCCGTCGGTCTCGGTCGTCGACGAACAGGCGCCGAGATGCACGACTGCCTGCACGTCATTGAGTAACCCGAGCTCGATCTTCTGTGGCAGCGTGTCGGCTTCGAGGTAATCGTCGAATCGCAGGGGAACCAGGTTGCGCCACTTGTCGCCGGTATCGAGGCGGTCGACGGCGATGATCCGCTCGTGCCCGCGCTGATTGAGTGCCCAGACCACAGCGCTGCCGATGAGGCCGGCGGCGCCGGTAACGAGAACAGTTCCGCGCTCAGACATGGATGATTGAATGTGACGCGCGGATCGTACCACAGCCGGGATCAGACCGGTCGCGGATTACGCGGATCAATGTTCGACGGGTCGCGGATCACGCGGATCAATGTTCGACGGGTCGCGGATTACGCGGATCAATGTTCGACGGGGTCGCGGATTACGCGGATCAATGTTTGACGGGTCGCGGATTACGCGGATCAATGTTCGACGGGTCGCGGATTACGCGGATCAACGTTCGACGGGTCGCGGATTACGCGGATCAATGTTCGACGGGTCGCGGATTACGCGGATCAACGTTCGACGGGTCGCGGATTACGCGGATCAATGTTTGACGGGTCGCGGATCACGCGGATCAATGTTCGACGGGTCGCGGATTACGCGGATCAATGTTTGACGGGTCGCGGATTACGCGGATCAATGTTCGACGGGTCGCGGATTACGCGGATCAATGTTTGACGGGTCGCGGATTACGCGGATCAACGTTCGACGGGTCGCGGATTACGCGGATCAATGAGTCGGCAGGTCGCGGATGAAACGGATCGACGTTCGACAAGCGGCGGATTGCGCGGATCGTCACGGCAGTTGATTTCGACGTCACCGAGTCGTGAGTTCGCCCGCGGCATGTTTCAGATTCTGCGCGCAAGCGCTAAAAGATCGTTGTTGGTTTTTGCAACGTCAAAGTGGAATCGAACGGATTTGGCTGAACTTCTTGTTGGTGACCTTTTTGCTCTGCGGGGCCCATGGAGACACCGCACCATCTTCAGCATCATGAGCTGACGGATAAGATCATCCGGGCGTTCTTTGACACCTACAACGAACTCGCAGGCTTTCCGGAGTTCGTCGTGCAACGGGCGATGGCAATCACCCTCCACGACGAGGGGCTCGACGTGGAGAGCGAGAAGCCACTGCAAGTGTGGTTTCGCGGACGTCGCCTCGTGACGTTCAAGGCGGATCTTGTGGTGCAGTCCTCGGTTATCGTCGAAATCAAGGTCAAGCCTGAGATCGACCCCTTCAACAGAGTGCAACTCCTGCACTACTTGAAGGCGACGGATCTCGAGGTCGGCCTGCTGCTCAACTTCGGCCGCCGTCCTGAGTTCAGCAGGGTGATCTTCGAACGACAACGCAAGCGAGTGCGCTTCGAGCCACCAGACACGGCCGTTGATGCTTCCCGAGACATTCAATGAGTTGAATTGACCGGCCGAGCCGAGCGTCCGTGTCTGATCACTTAATCGGTGATCCTCGTGGTCCGCATCCCGTGCCACTCGTGATCCGTTGGATCCGCGTTCCGTGCCCACCCGAGATCCGTGGGATCCGCGTCCCGTGCCCACCCGTGATCCGTGGGATCCGCGTCCCGTGCCCACCCGTGATCCGTGTGATCCGCGTCCCGTGCCCACCCGTGATCCGTGCGATCCGCGTCCCGTGCCCACTCGTGATCCGTGTGATCCGCGTCCCGTGCCCACCCGTGATCCGTGTGATCCGCGTCCCGTGCCCACCCGTGATCCGTGGCCCACCCGTGCCGGGATCCGCGTCCCGTGCCCACTCGTGATCCGTGTGATCCGCGTCCCGTGCCCACCCGTGATCCGCGTGATCCGCGTCCCGTGTCCACCCGCGTGATCCGCGTCTCGTGTGTGATCCGCGATCCGCGTCCCGTGCCTACCCGTGATCCGCGGGATCCGCGTCCCGTGGCCGCACGGTGTATCGTATTGAGGTTGTGCCCCAGCTTCGTCACCGCGGGTGTATCCTCCGCGACCCCCAGGAAAACGCGCGATGAGAACGACAGGTTTCTACGGCAGGCTCGTGAGGCTCGCCGCAATCATGTTCCCGATGTTCGGCTTGCTGGTTGCAGCCCAGACTCCGGCCCCGCCCACGGCGACGACGCCGGCGCCACGCAAACCGCTCAACCGCCTCAGGGGCGTGGGGGCGGCACGCTGTCGTCCACGTCGCAGGCTGGCGCGGATTTCTCGCCCAAGCCGCCGGTCAAGCCGCTGACGCCGCAGGAACAGGCGAAGACGTTCACTCTGCCGCCGGGTTATCGCCTGGAGCTCGTCGTCGCCGAGCCCGAAGTGATCAGCCCGTCCGTCATTCGCTTCGATGGCAACGGCCGGATGTACGTCGCCGAGTTCGTCACCTACATGCGCGACGCTGACGGCAACAACCAGCACACGCCCGAGAGCCGCATCACGCGTTTTGAAAGCACGAAGGGCGACGGCGTCTACGACAAGCGGACGGTCTTCGTCGACAAGCTCGTGCTGCCGCGCACGATCGTGCCGCTCGACGGCAACAGCATCCTGACCAACGAAACCGCATCGGACGACATCGTCAAGTACACCGACACCAACAACGACGGTGTGGCCGACAAGCGTGAGCATTTCTACTCGGGCATCGGCATCGGCCGCGATGGCAACCTCGAACACGAGCAAGCCGGATTCAACTGGGGTCTCGATAACTGGATTTACACCACGTACAACGCCTTTCGCATTCGCTGGACGCCGAACGGCATCCTCAAGGAGCCGACGGGTCCAAACGGCGGCCAGTGGGGCGTGACGATGGATGACGATGGAAAGATGTGGTTCATGGACGCGGGCGGGGAGCGCGGACCGATGAACTTCCAGGTGCCGATTCACTACGGTGCGTTCACCGTGCCCGATCAGTACGAGCCCGGTTTCGAGGTCGTGTGGCCGGAGTCAGGTCTCGCGGACACGCAGGGCGGCATGATCCGCGTGCGCATGCCAGTCGGACGGCTGAACCACTTCACCGCCGCGTCCGGCGCGGATGTCGTCCGCGCGCATCGCGTGCCCCCGGACCTGCGCGGCGACCTGCTCGTCAGCGAGCCGGTCGGCCGTCTCATTCGCCGCGCCCGCGATCGTCAAGAACGAAGGCCTGACCCAGCTGCGCAACGTCTATCCTGGATCGGAGTTCATCACCAGCACCGATCCGCTCTTCAGGCCCGTCAACATCACGACAGCGCCCGACGGATCGATCTATATCGCCGACATGTACCACGGGATCATCCAGGAATCGAACTGGACGCGCCCCGGCTCGTATCTGCGGCGGAAGATCGAGCAGTATCAGCTCGACAAAGTCACCACCCACGGCCGGATCTGGCGTCTGCGGTTCGACGGCGTGCCAGGTGTGCCGGCCACTCCGGCCGGCCCGGCGGCGCAGGCGACGCCTGAGGTGCCTGCCATGCCCGCGCTCGAGCTCGACGCGACGCGGCCACGCATGCTGGAGGAGACGCCGGCGCAGCTCGTCGCGCATCTCAGTCACGAGAACGGCTGGTGGCGCGATACGGCGCAGCAGCTCCTCGTGCAGCGGCAAGACAAGTCGGTCGTGCCGGAGCTTCAGAGCATCGTCCGGACATCGAACAACGTGCTGGCGCGCTTTCACGCGCTGTGGACGCTCGAAGGACTTGGCGCGCTCGATGTTGCGTTGGTGCGTGAGCAGATGAAGGATGCGAATCCGCGGATGCGTGTGCAGGCCATCCGCGCCAGCGAGACGCTCTACAAGGGAACAGCCAGGACTCTCGCCGACGACTATCGCGAGATGACGAAGGATCCCGATCCCGACGTGGCGATCCAGGCGATGCTCACCGCCAACCTCTTCAAGCTGCCGAACGCAGAGGCGCTGACCAAGGAGACGATGGCGGCCAATCCGGCGAAGGGTGTGCAGGAGATCGGCCAGCGCGTGCTACAGCGCATCGCGACGGCCGCGGCGACGTCGGCGCTCTTCTCGCCCGAGCAGCAGGAGCAGATGAAGGAAGGCGAGACCATCTTCAAGAGCCTGTGTTCGACGTGCCACGGTGAAGACGCGCGCGGCGTGGCTGTCGCCGGAGCGACCGACGGCTCGATGATGGGGCCGGCGCTCGCCGGCTCGCCACGCGTGCAGGGCCACCGCGACTACGTCATCAAGACGCTGCTGTACGGCCTGACAGGCCCGCTTGCCGGTCAGACCTACACGCAGGTGATGTTGCCGATGGGCGCGCAGAACGATCAGTGGATTGCCAACGTCTCGTCATACATTCGCAACGAGTTCGGTAATTCCGCACCATTCATCACGCCGGCCGAGGTCGCGCGTGTGCGCACGGCGACGGCCAACCGCAAATCGATGTGGACCTATCCGGAGCTCGAAGTCTCGTTGCCACGGCTGCTGCCGGTCGATCCGACGTGGAAGGCGACCGCCAGTCACAACAACGAGCGTGCGGCCAGCGGTCTGACGCTCGGGGCGTGGACGACCGGGACTCCACAGGCACCGGACATGTGGTTCCAGGTCGAACTGCCGCAGCCGGTGATGGTCACCGAAGTGCAGTTCGATGCCGGTCAGCCGGGAGGTGGAGGGCGCGGCCGCGGTGGTCGCGGTGCGCCACCTGCAGGGCGTGCTGGTGGGCCTGGTGGTGGGCGCACCGGGCCACCGGTGTTTGGCAGCTACCCGATCGGCTACAAGATTCAGCTCTCGATGGACGGCAAGAAGTGGAGCCCGCCCGTTGCCGAGGGCGCCGGATCGCCCGCGATGACGGTGGCGACATTCCGCCCGACGCAGGCGAAGTTCGTGCGCGTGACGCAGACCGGCACAGCCGAGGACGCGCCGGCGTGGTCGATCCTCAATTTCCGTGTCTATTCTGCCGGGGGCGGTTCGAAGTAATCTCGACTCCGGCTACAGCGTGAACCTCATGACGGCCACCAACTACGACGCCATCGTGATTGGAACGGGGCAGGCGGGTCCCTTCGTCGCGAACCGCCTCGCTCGTTCCGGCATGACCGTCGCCATCGTCGAGCGCGGCCTCTTCGGCGGCACGTGCGTCAACACCGGCTGCATTCCCACCAAGACGATGGTCGCGAGCGCGTACGCAGCGCACATGGCCCGCCGCGCCGGCGAGTTCGGCGTCGCTGTCGGCGGCTCGATTGCCGTCGACATGCCGCGGGTCAAGGCGCGCAAGGACGAGATATCCGGGCAGTCGAGCACAGGCGTCGAATCAGGGCTGCGAAAAACCGAGCGTGTGACCGTGTATCAGGGACACGCGCGGTTCGAATCGCCGACGGTCGTCAGCGTTGGATCGGATCGCCTGAACGCCACTCGCATCTTCATCAACGTCGGCGGCCGTGCCCTGGTCCCATCGATGCCTGGCATCGACCGCGTGCCGTTTCTGACCAACAGCTCGATGATGGATGTCGATTTCATACCACGACATCTGATCATCGTCGGCGGCAGCTATATCGGCCTCGAGTTCGGTCAGATGTTCCGGCGTTTCGGCAGCGAAGTGACGATCGTCGAGATGGCTGATCGGCTGATCCGGCGCGAGGACGAGGACGTCTCGCAGGCTATCGTCGAAATTCTCCAGGCCGAAGGTATCAACGTTCGGCTGAACGCCAAGTGCATCAGCCTGTCGAGCCGCAACGGTAACGTGGTCACTCAGGTGGATTGCACGGCGGGAGCGCCCGAAGTCGAGGGAACGCATCTTCTTCTGGCGGTCGGCCGCCGGCCGAATACGGACGATCTCGGTCTCGACAAGGCGGGCGTCGCACTCGATAAGCACGGGTATATCACCGTAGACGATGAGTTGCGGACGAACGTGCCGGGCATCTGGGCGCTGGCGATTGCAACGGTCGCGGCGCGTTTACGCACACCTCGTTCAACGACGCCGAGATCGTCGTCGCCAATCTTCTCGAGAACGATCGGCGCCGGGTCAGCGATCGCATTCCCACCTATGGCCTGTTCATCGACCCGCCGCTCGGCCGAGCTGGGATGACCGAAGCCGAAGTGCGCGCCACCGGTCGTCCGGCGCTGGTCGGCAAGCGCGCGATGAAGGACGTCAAGCGCGCCGTCGAAAAAGGGGAGACGTTTGGCTTCATCAAGGTCGTCGTCGACGCCGAGACGAATCACATTCTTGGCGCTGCCATCCTTGGCACAGGCGGCGACGAGGTTGTCCACTCGATTCTCGACGTCATGTACGCAAAAGAGCCGTATACGCTCATCAAACGGGCCGTGCACATCCATCCCACCGTGTCCGAGCTCGTCCCGACGACGCTCTGGTCGTTGAAGACTCTGAATGCTGAGTGCTGAATGTTGAAGTAATTCTGAAGTTCAGCATTTACTTCAGCATTCAACACTCAGCATTCAGCATTGCGAGTGCTCCCCAATGGCACAATGATCGAATGAAACGATCGGGCGTTGCCGATCTGCCTCTTCACGGCGGCCGCGTGCCCGCGTGGCTGGCGGAACGCATGGTGACGCTCGGCACCGCCATCAGCGAAAGTGTGGTTCACCACTACGGCCGCGGTGCCCTGCTGTCGCGGCTGAGCGATCCGTTCTGGTTCCAGGCCCTTGGGTCGGTGATGGGTATGGACTGGCACTCGTCGGGCATCACCACCTCCGTGATGGGAGCGCTCAAGAAAGGCCTGAACCCGCGAGCGCACGAGCTCGGCATTTATGTCTGCGGCGGCCGCGGCCGCCACTCCAGGAACACACCCGACGAGTTGCGGCGCATCGCCGATCGCACGAGCCTCGACGGCGACACGCTCGTGCGGACGAGCCGGTTGACCGCCCGCATCGACAACAACGCGATAGACGACGGATTTCAAATCTACTTGCATTCGTTCGTCGTCACTGCCGACGGCGAATGGGCGATCGTGCAGCAGGGGATGAACGAGGCGAGGCGGCTGGCCCGGCGCTATCACTGGCACTCCGCGACCGTTCGTGAGTTCACCTCTGAGCCGCACACGGCCATCGTCGGCGATCATGCCGGCGTGATCCGAAACCTCGTCGATCGCCGCGCCGGGGCGGCGCAGGATGCGCTCGTGGCCATCGCGCGCGAAGATCCGTCGAAGACGCTCGCCGACGTTCGCCGGCTCGAGATGCCGCGCCATCACGACGTGCGCGCCGCCGACGTCAACGAGAAGCGGCTCGGCGCCGTCCTCGCGCTCGCCCACGAGCGCGACCTGCGCGACTTCGCGTCGTTCCTGCTGCTCGAGCAGCTCGGCCCGCGCACGTTGCAATCCCTCGCGCTCGTCGCCGAAGTTGTGCACGGTACGCCGACGCGATTTACCGACCCGGCGCGTTTCTCCTTCGCCCACGGCGGCAAGGACGGCCATCCGTTTCCAGTGCCGCTGAAGACATACGACGAGTCGATTGCGGTGTTGAAGAGAGCGATGGATGCCGCGAAGCTTGGTCACTCGGACAAACTTCAGGGCCTGTCGCGGCTCGAGGCGTTCACGCGGTGGATCGAGCGCCACTGCCAGCCCGAGGCGGATGTGGATGGGACGATCGTGCACGAGCGCGCGATCTCGCGCTCACTCGGCGGTCGCACGGTTTTTGACGACGTTCGCGAACGTCGATCGAAAAAGATCAACGAGATACAACAAAAGCTGTTTTGACCGAAGGGCCGAGCTCAGCGCGCGGTTTGTTCCAGGCTGGCCTTGGTAGAGGCCAGGATCTTCTGCAGCGCGTCGCGGCTTCGACCTTGGACCGCCGACCGCACGAACGAACGCATGAAGCCCGTGAGCGACCTCGTGCGCGCTCGATTCACCGACACCATGTAGAACGCCGGTCCGCCACCCGCCTCGGCCGCATCGATTGCCAACGTCACCGTCAGGCCGGCGTCGAGGTAGTGATCGGCGTAGATCTGATTCGTGGCGACGAGGATTGTCTGAGATCCGGCGGGACGATAAATCGTTTGATGTGACAGACGCATCACCGGACGCACGCCGAAGTCTTCCTTGCTCCAATAGAGCAGCTGGTTGGCGCCCTCGGGCAGGTTGGGACCGAACTCGCGGAGGTAGGGAAGGAAGGCCGGCGCGATTTCGCCGACGAAGGCGAAGCGATCGACCACCAGCGACAACTCGGCCGGAACGCTCAACGGCTCGTGCTTGTTGGCGAACGTCGGCAGCGCCCGCCGTCCGTCGCGGGCGAAGCCCGCGGCATAGCCGGCCAGAACGTCCATCCAGACCGACCTCGATCGCTCGCGCCAGTTGGCTGCGCGCCAGTCGACCTCGCTGTGGAACCGGGCGATATCCGCCTCGCTGAGGCGGACCCGGCACTCGCCCGGCCGGCAGTCGCGCAGGTCCAGGTTGTACTCCTCTATCTTCGCCGACGCGAGGTCAGACGGACGCGGCGGCTTGCTGAATCGGCCGAGGTCGAGCACGATGGCGCTGCGCTTGAGGTTTTCGATCTCGCGATAGCGCGCGATGAGCCGCTCGCTCGATGCGGCAATGCGGATGGCGCCGGCTACCGCAATCTCGCGAGCGTCTGTGGGCAGGACCTTGGCAATCGCCTCGCCGCGGTTGATCGCCGCCCACTCGGCGTCGGTCGTTTGCGCGATCGTACGCAAGAGATTACGAACAGTCGGCAACGACGCCTGATTCGAAGCGGTCCCCGTCGCAGCGAGCGCTGCGCCCAGTGCGATCACCGCGAGCTGGAGCACAACCGAGAAGCGAGGCGAATGTCGCATGCTGGGCGGAACCCCCGATCGAGATCGTTCAGGGGAGTGCGCTTAGTGTAACTGGGGTCGTTTCGTGTCGAGCGACGCGTGGTCGCCGGCGCGGGCCGGCCGGACTGGGCCTCCCGACCAGCGCCGGCGGTCACGAGACAGCGCCGCTCGTCACTCCGCCCGCAGCGCGACCACGGGCGCAACCTTGAGCGCGCGCCAGGCGGGCAGGAGCGTGGCGGCGAGCACGGCGACGAGCGTCAGCGCGCCGACGCTGGCGAACGCCAGCGGATCGGTTGCGGTGACGCCGAAGAGCATGCCGTCGAGGAGCCGCGTCAGGCCAAGCGCGGCACCGGTGCCGATCGCGACGCCGATCACCGCAAGGCGAACGCCGCGGCCTACGACCAGCGCAACGACGTCGGTCGATTCGGCGCCGAGCGCCATGCGGATGCCGATTTCACGCGTGCGCTGCGCCACGAGATACGCCATCAGGCCGTAGACGCCGAGCGTCGCCAGGACGAGCGCGCAACCGCTGAAGACGCCGATGAGCAGCAGGCTGAAGCGCCGGCCCGCGAGCGCGCGCTCGAACGCGTCGTCCACCGTCCTCATCTGGATCGGAACCTCGGGATCGACCTGACGCCCGATCTCCCGGGCGGAGGCAGCGAGCGTCGTCGGCGTGGCCGCTCTGACGACGATGCTCACTCGCGACGTCGCGCGTTGCTGATAGTAGCCGTAGAAGATCGGGCCCGGCACCGTTTCCGGCGATAGCTCGCGCACGTCGCCGACGACGCCGACGATGCGGAAGCCGCGCATGTCGCCGTCCATGTTGCCGAACTGAATGAATCGCCCGATCGGATCCTGGCCGGGCCACTGGGTCTTGGCCAGCGACTCGCTGACGACCGCGACGTGCGGCGCATTCGCTCCATCGGCTGGTTCGAAGAGTCTCCCGCGAATCAGCGGGATGCGCATCGCCGCGAAGTAGTCCTCGCTCGCGACGCGGTAGCCCGCGTCGCCGAAGCGTGCTTTGGCTTCCGCGGAAATGCGCCCGTAGTCGTCAAGCGTGGTCATTTCATCCGGCCGGCTCATCTCGATGAATCGGCCGTTTGGAAAGAATCCGTTGCCGAGTGGAAACGAGCTCACGAGACCGACATGCTCGACACCGGGCAGCTGGCCGAGCCTCGAGAGGATCTCGCGCTCGGTGTCGGCGCGGCGAGCAGCCGTTGCGGATCGCGCACGAACGGCCACATGAAATCGAGGATGAGGGCATTCGCGGTGTTGTAGCCAGGGTCGACGGCGAGGACGTGCAGGAAGCTGCGCGTCAATAGGCCCGGCGCCGGTGAGCAGCACCATCGTCAGCGCAACTTGCGCAACCACGAGCCCTTGACGTGTTCGCTCGCTGCGGCCGCCGCCCATCGTCCGCTGTCCTTCGCCGAGCGACTCGCGCAGCGTGGTTGGCGACGTGCGGAACGCGGTCAGAAGACCGAGGAGGCCAGCCGTCACGAGGGCGACAACGAGGGCAAAGGCCAACACCCCGGCGTCAACGCGGACGTCAGCGATGCGAGGAACGTTGGCGGGCTGGAGCACGGCGAGCGCGCTTGACGCCGGCGAACGCGATGCCGATGCCCACCGCGCTCGCGGCAATCGCCAGCACGAGAGCCTCGGCGAGCAGCTGCCTCGTGATTCGTCCGCGCCCGGCGCCGACGGCGAGCCGGAGCGCCAGTTCCCGCTGGCGAGTGGACGCGCGCGCGAGATACAAATTCGATACGTTGAGGCAGGCAATGATCGAGCAGCAGCATCGCCGCACCGAAAAGAAGCAGCAGCAACGGTTTCGATGTTCCGGTCAGCGAATCACGGAGCGGCGCAGCCGCTGCGTCTGACATCCACGTCCCGTCGCCGTAACGCTGCTTGAGCCCCCGTGATAGAAGGCTGAGCTCGCGTCTGGCGGCATCCACGGTCGACGTCGGCGCGACTCTCGCAATCACCTGGAAGTTGTGTGCTGTTCGCGACGTCTGCGCCGGGAAGCGCTCTCGCGTATACCAATAGTCGCTGTCGCCGGGGTAGTTGAATCCGGGAGGCATCACTCCGACGACAACGTAGTTGGTCGATTCAACGCGCAGGGTGATGCTGTCGAGGGGGGCCGCATCGAAGCGCGTCCGCCACAGGCGGTCGCTCACGATGGCCGTCGGCGTCGCGCCGACGTGCTGTTCCTCGGGGCGGAAGCCGCGGCCGACAATCGGCCGCACGGCCATGACGTCGAAGAACTCGCGCGACACCAATGCCCCTGGCACCATGATCGCGTCGCCGTTCAGCAAGACCGGCTGCGGCGCGGCTGACATTTCCGCCATCGCGCTGAAGCTTCGAGTGCCTGACTTCCAGTCTTCGAAGTTGGGCTCGGACACGTTGTTGTTGCGGCGCCCGTTATTATCGACCTGGTGCAGTCGGACGATGCGATCGGGATCGGGGTAGGGGAGGGGACGCAGGAGGACGCCGTTGACGACGCTGAAGACGGCAGTGGCCGCGCCGATGCCAAGCCCGAGCGTCAGGATCGCGACGATCGAAAACACTTTCGAGCGGAACAGCAGACGGACGCCGTAGCGGAGATCGCGGGAGAAGTCGTCGAGAAGCGCCGGCCGGAACTCGTCGCGCGCCTGCTCTTTCACCGACTCGACGCCACCGAAGCGCGTCAGCGCCTCGCGCCGCGCCTCCTCGCGAGACATGCCCGCACGAACGTACTTCTCGGTCTGCTGATCGATGTGGAACTGGACCTCCTCGTCGAGGCCTCGCTCGCGGGTGCCGCCGTGCCTCAGCCTGCGCCACAGCTCTCGCATGTTCTCCTCGCTTCGATATCGGACACGCCGGCGTGCCTACGACGCTTCGAGCACCAGGTTGATCGCGCGTGACAGTCGCCGCCAGTGCGCGAGTTCCTCAGCGAAATACCGCCGGCCCTCTTTCGTGAGCGCGTAGTAGCGCGCCCGTCGATTGTTGGCCGTGACCCTCCAGTCGGATCGAATGAGGCCCTGCCGCTCGAGGCGGTACAGCGCCGGGTAGAGGGTCCCCTGTCCGAGCTGGAAGACCTGTTCCGACCATTGCTCGATGCGCTCGGTGATGCCCCAGCCGTGCATCGGCTCGAGCTGCAACGCCTTGAGCACGAGCATGTCGAGCGTGCCCTGGAATGTGTCGCGCTTCTGTCCGACCATAGCTTCCTTTCGATAGACGAAAGGAACGGAGGTTAGGTTGCTATGGCCTGTCACTAAAGTTCCGGATGGGCCGGTTCGGCGCGCAAATGGGCGTCCGGACGGTGACTCTCACGCTGCGGCGAAAATCAGGCACAATGTTGTGTCCGGCACTGCACCGCGGTCCGGGTAAAGAGAATCGAGGAGATGACTATGCGTGCTTCATTCGTATCCGCACTGGCGCTGGCCGCCGTGGCGAGCGCCGCCGGATTCGGCACCACCCCGTCAAGTGTGTCGGCTCAGAACGACGTCCGCGAAGACTTCACGGCCTTCGCCATCAACATGAACAGCGGTCCGAAGACCGCGACTGTCGACATCCGCGTCGAGCGCTGGTCGACCGACGCCGAGCGGGAACAGTTGCTCGGGATCCTGAAAGAGGGAGAAGGGAAGGACCGGTACCGAACCAACCAGACGCTGCTGAAGGCGCTGCAGAAGATGCCCAAGGCTGGCTTCATCCGCACGCCGAACACGCTGGCCTGGGACCTGCGCTACGCGCGCCAGAATCCGATGGAGGACGGCAGCGGCCGCCAGATCGTCGTCGCGACCGACCGGCCGATTGGGTTCTGGGAAGCCCGCAATCAGCCGCGATCGATGGACTATCCATTCACGATTCTCGAGATGCGGCTGAACAAGGAGAACAAGGGCGAGGGCAAGATGCTCGCCGGCACGCAGCTCTACATCGATCCGAAGACGAAGAACCTCGTGCTCGAGAACTACGGCCAGCAGCCGGTGCGCCTCAACGAGATCCGGCCGCTCAAGTAAGCATCCCTCTAGCGGGCGCGGCCTGGGACCGTCAACCGGCGGATCCAGGCTCCGCTCGCGCGCTCCACGTTCCCCGTCAGCTTCTCGGCATCGTCGAACCACAACGGCTTCGGCCCCGATGCCTGCGCCTGCACCGGTGCCGGCCGGCTCGCCAGCCCGCCGACCGAGCGAAGCACGTCGATCGAACGCGTCGGCATTGCCGCGGGCTCGACTGTTGTGGCGCTCGTGACTGGCGGCAGCATCCTCGCCATCGTATCGATGGCTTCGTCCCGCGACGGACTGATGATGACGACGAAGTGCTCTCGTCCGCCTTCGCTGGTGACGGTCCAGTTGTCAGTCTTGCTTGGCAACCGGTGGATGGCTGCCGCATCCAGCGGGTTGTCGAGTTTGTGTTCGGGCAGCGGGAACAGCCGATACAACCGTCCCGTGTCGTCGGCATTGAGGACGTACGCGTACACCGGTCGCGACGCTTCGATTGTCATCCCCAGGTGATCCTCCGCGCGAAGCGTCGTGCGATCCGTGATCGGTGTTTCGGAACCGTTGCGATCCCGGAAGAGCACGGCCTTGACCGTGTAGTCCTGCACCGGGGCCACGGGTGGTGGGGGAACACTCGACGGCGTTGACGACGCGGCCTGCGTCGAGGGCGCATCGGGCTGAGGCTGGCTGGTTCCGCGGCCCGTGGCCATCCAATACAAAGGGACGCCGACCGCGACGGTGATTGCTGCGGCAGCCGCAGCGTATCGCCACCATTCAGGCGATTGTTTCGTGCCGGTCAGCATGGCTTCGAACGCGCCGGCTGTTTGCGGCCGATCCTTCGGATCGTGGGACAGCGCACGCTCGACCGCGCTCACGAAACCGCTCGGGAGATCCGGGCGTGCGTCGCGCAGCAACTTCACGCGCCCTCGGCTATGGGCTTGCTCGATCTCCGTGCGATCCGCTCCGTCGACCGGATACGTCTGCGTCACCAGTCGATACAAGAGGACGCCGAGGCTATAGATGTCCGACGCGCGCGTGGCCGGCCGGCCGTCGAAGAGTTCCGGCGCGAGATAGATGGGAGTGCCGGCCATGTCCTCGGGGCGTCGCAGTCCCGTTGCCAGCTCGGTTCCGGCGCCGAAGTCCATCAGGACCGTTCGGCCGCCGTGCTCGCGCATCACGTTCTGCGCTTTGACGTCTCGATGGACGAGGCCGCGGCCGTGGACGGCGGCCAGCGCACGGCACAGATCGACGCCAATCGGGATCGCCTCGTCAGCGCCGAGCGGTCCGCGCGCGCGCAGCTCGTCGTCCAGCGTGCGGCCGTTGATGAACTCCATCCACAGCCCGGCGAAATCGCCGTCCCGCTCGACGCCGTGCACGATGACGACGTTCTGGTGCCGGACCTTCGCGAGCAGCGAGCCTTCGCGGAGGACGCGGGCGGCCAGCGCGCTGGCGTTCTCGCGCGTGACGCGGAACAGCTTGAGCGCGACGTCGCGGCCGAGGCCGTCGCGCGCGCGGTAGACCTTCGCCGATCCGCCGCGGCCGATTTGCTCGAAGACCGTCAGCGATGCCCACGACCAATGCGGATGTTCGTCGACGGTCGCGGGGGAATCGGGCTCGACGTCCGCGCCGTCAGGATCGCGGTAGACCTTCGTCAGCGCCGCCAGCAACCGCAGCTCGTCGAGCACCGCTCGCTCGCTGTCGGTCCGGCGCGCGCCGGTCTGCGTATCCCAATCGATCGGCTTGCCTTCGTCGATCATCGAGGCCAGCTCGAGCAGGGCCGACTCGTCGTCACGAATATCAATGTCCACCGGCCATCTCCTTGGCGAGGCGCACCAGCGCTCGGTGGATGGCGACGCGGGCGGCGTTCGCCGACGGCTTACCGAGCGCTTGTGCTACTTCCTCGTGGCTCATGCCCCATTCGCAGCGCGCGACGATGGCGCGCTGGTCCTCGGGCTTCAATCGTTCGAGCGCGGCTTCGTAGCGCTCGATCCCCTCGCGGCCGATCGCAATCTCGAGCGGCGACGGGCCGGGCGAAGGCCAGGCACTGTCGAGCGGAGAGGCGGGCGGCCGCACGTGATCATGACGGGCGATGTCGCGGAAGCGGTTGGTCAGGGCCTGCCGCAGGTAGCCCTGAAAGGCGCCTTCGTCGCGGGGGTCGAAGACCTTGAGACGGCGGATGACGCTGATGAGCACTTCCTGAACGATGTCGCCGGTGTCGGCATAGGCGCGGGCGCCGCGCGGCAACCGGCCGCGGGCCCAGCGGTGGAGTCGGGGAAGGTAGCGGGCGCAAAGAAGCTCCACGGCGTCCGGATCGCCGGTACGCGCCCGCAGTAAAAGCTGAAACGACGTCTCGTTGTCGGTCACGCGCCGGGACAGGTCGACGAGGGGCTGCCGATGCACCGTCCCCGGTTCGGGCGGGTACTACGGACAGGCCTGCGCCCGTGAGTGTGCCTATCATACGCTGCTCATCCCAAGGCCCCTCGGTGGTCGGGCGTCTCCCGCGCCCGGAGGGGGTGGGGCCTCCTCTTGGGGAAACGGACGTTGGGGGAATGTGTTACACCTTCGAGGTAGGAGCTCGGTTCGCGGCTCGCTTCTCGCGGCTAGCTGCTAGAGCTTGGGGGCTCGGCCAGTTACCGCCAGTCGCCGGAGGCGACGAACCCGGCCCAGTAGAAGGGGTAGGTGCTAAGCCCCTTGGCTCTGCGTTGACGCAAGACCGTCAAGCTTGCTTCGTGGACGGCCTCAGCCGTGTCGAGGCCTTTTTGCAATCGTCCTTCATAGAGCGCGCGCATCCACGTTCGAGCGGCCTGATCTTCGACCGGCCACAGACTCATGATGACTGTTCGGGCACCGGCGACTTGAAACGCGCGGCGCAGACCAAGAACCCCTTCGCCGGCTTTCACTTCTCCGATGCCGGTGTCGCAAGCCGACAGGACAGCCCACTCCACCCCGTAGAGCTCGAGCGACGCCACTTCTTCCGCAGTGAGAATTCCATCGTCTTCGTCGGCGCCAGCTAGCGCGCGACGGTTCGCACCGGCGAGCGCGAGACCGGAGAGGAGCAGGGGGCTTTCAACGGCACCCCGGCCGCCGGCGCTCGTCGCGCCCTTCTTCGACAGGCCTCCGACGCTGCGAGTGCCGCCCAGACTCGGATGGCAGGCGCCGAGAAAGAAGCCATGCGTGGCGAGGTGCAGCACGCGGTAACGGTGGGCCTCCTCTTTGAAAATCGTCTCGCTGGCTTCGCGGCCAATCAGAACGCGCGTATTTGCGAACCCGGCAGTGGATTTTGCGCCGGTGTCCCAGAGGCCTGACAGTTCATTGACTTCCTGACGAGTGCCGATGAGCGCGGGGAACTTCGCCGTCTGAAAGTCGCCGCAGGCCTGGCCGGCGTCGCGGAGTGCCCCCGCCGGGTTTCGGCGTGTCGCGGCGGGGAGCGATTTCGCCGAATGTCCGCGGAACAGTGATGCATCGTCGAACGATGGACCTCCAATGGCGAGGAGGCCGCGGCTGGGATTCGAAGTTGGCGGTGAAAGCACGAGGTCCCGCTCGGCGGACAGGTAGTGGACAATCGCGCGATTCTCCAGGACATACGATCGCTGGCCGACGGGGAGTGCCACGAACGGCACGAGATTCAGCGAGCCGTCCGTCACGACAAAGATACGGCTCGCGCCGGCGACGTGCGCAGTCAAGGGATCCCAGACGAGTCTTCGCAGCGTCGCACCCGACGTACGCGATGAACGAAGTGATACTTCAGTCGCCGTTGACGGTGGCCCGAGTGCCTCGGCGGCGATGTCCGCACGCCACGTCGCAATCAGCGCGTCGATCGTTCGCACTGAACCGAGTTGGACGACGATTTCCGGCTGCGCCCGCTCGAAGCACGAACGCGCAGTACCGAGGCTACCGTGTTCGACACGGATCGTGCTGGCCCGCCGAAGCGCGTGCGGTCGTATCGAGCGAACGACAGGAGGACACTATCGGCCGGGAGGGCTGCCATCACGTCCTGGAGGCCGATTTGCGCGCGGCTCCGCTCGGCCCTGAACTGGGCGCTCTGCTCTGCAAGTGTCTGCTCCGCGAGCTCGCTCTCGCGGCGGGTGTCGTCAACCAGCCTCGCGTATTGAGCGGGTGAGATCTCGCCTGGGCCGCGCGTCATCAGGTTGGCAAGGCGCTGCTGCACCGACTTGAGCGCAATCCGCTGTGGGTCTGTACGCTCGCTCGCTGTGCTACCTGCGCTGTGCCGCACCGCAATCTCGTCGAGAACAAGCGCACGGCTCCGGATCAGTCCATTGACGGCGGCGGGAATCGCTTCGGGCATGGAGCTGGATAGCGACAGGATCAGATTCAATCCGCGTGGGCGAGCTGCGGCGTAGTTCAAGGCCTGCCGTTCAGGGAGCGAGCGCAGCATGAGACGTAAGTGGTCTCGACCGATGGCTTCTGCATCCGCCGCAACCTCGAGAGCTGCGCTCGTCTGCTGTAGGTTGGCCAGCGCCAGCGCCAAACCCGATTCAGCCTCTGCATAGGCCGGATGCGAGGTTCCGAACACTCTGGCCCGGATCTGCATGGCTCTTTCGTAGTGGCTTTTCGCCGCGGAGTAGTCACCTCGCTCCCCCTGGATCTCGGCATACAGCGCCAGGGCGCTGGCGTACTCGGGCGCATCTGGCACATCGAGTTGGGCCCAGATATGTAGGGCATGACTTGCAATCTCCTGCGCCCCTGCCGGTCGCCCCATCTGCATCAGGGTGGACGCCATGTCCGCCAGTGCCCGCGCAACTTCACGATTGTTGGATCCAAAGTTTTTCTCCCGGATGGCGAGGGCACGTTGCAACAGCGGAAGAGCCTCTGATGGGGATCCTTGCTGGCGATACACCGATGCGAGTTCGGTCAGCGCCGTTGCCACAAACGGGTGGTTTGGACCGCCGACGCGGGTATGGATCGCTACAGCCCGAGCCAGTTCGCGGCGCGCGTTGGCGTAGTCGCCAAGTTTGGCATCGGTCTCAGCCAAAACGGAGAGGGCTGTGGCGATGTACTCGTGCTGGCCACCGTATCCCGCTTCGTAGGCTTTCAGAGCTTGTTGGAAGTGCTGGCGTGCGGTCGCATAAGCTCCCTGGTCGAGCTCGGCAAGCCCCAGACTGTGAAGATACACGCCGGTCATGGGGTGGCTCGCGCCGAAGTTCCGCTGGGCGATGCCGAGGGCTTGCTCCTTTAGAGCCTGCGACCGGCTCAAGTCGCCGAGAACACCCACGGTTCCCGCCAAATGCCGGAGCGACAGCGCCACGGTGGGGTGATCGGGACGCAGGGTCCGCTGCGCAATCTCAACGGCCGTCTCGGACGCGTCCTTCGACTCGACCAGACGGCTTTCGAACCAGAGCTGCTGCGCGATCAGATCTTGCGTCCGAGCATACGCGGGGTGGTTGACGTTTGCTCTCTCCTGCATGGCCGCGGCGCGTCGCAGCGGAACGTCGGCCCTGGCGTAGTCCCCCTTGCGCTGCAGCACCAACGCCAGATCCTCCAGTGTGCGCGCAACGGTGACATCTGTTTCCGGACGCGCTTTTTCTTTCAGCCTGAGGCTCCGCTCGAAAGATTTCTCGGCTTCATCGTAACGGCCGGCGTTGGCCATCGCGTTCCCCAGGTGATCGAGTGCTTCGGCCACGTCGAGGCTGTCGGGTCCGGCCAGCCGTGTGGACGAAGCCAGTGCGCGCTCAATCACAGCGATCGCCGGCGCGAACTCGAACGCTGCAACCAGCACGTCGCCGAGATTGAGTAGGGACGGGACGAGGTCCGCATGTTCGACGCCGAGGCGCGTTTCCTTAATGCGCAGAGTCCGCCGGGCGAGGACAAGAGTCTGTTCCGATGTCGATCGGCCGTTCAGCACCAGTGCGCGAACCAGAACGTCTGAGGCACTCGCCACCTGCAGATCGTCCTCGCCGTGGGCGGCTCGCAGAGCATCGACGTGATAGCGAGCCGTCACCTCAGCCTGTTCATACAGGCCAGCGGCGAGCAGAACGCGCGCGTCCGGGGGGCTGACGCTCTCGCGATCCTGCGCAAGCGGAAGCGTGACGCACAACGCGATCAGAACCGCCGTGGAACGGACTGTGCCTACTCGCGAGCGGGTCACATGGTCTACGCCTAGGGTTTCTGCCCGGAAGCCGTCGATGGTGCGGAACCGGGTTTGGGCGTTGCCTCCGAGGGAGGTGAGGTCGCAGCTTGCGGCTCGCTCGGCGTTCCCGTGCGCTTGCGCACGACCTCGCCGATCAGCTGGGCTACCATCGATTGGGCCGATGCTGCCTGCGACTCAGGTGACGAGAATTGGACGCCGGGTCTGGGGCGCGAACTCCTGGAGGAGGCGCTCACTGGGGCCACGAACGCGACGACCAGATGTCCTCCGAGCTCCGTCGCTCTTCGGAATATGTCCGACACAACCTGGCCGGGCCCGTCACCCAATCCTGCTCCACGGTCCGGCTCCCTGCCGCGGTCGGGCTCTCGGCCACGGTCAGGCTCTCGGCCACGATCAGGTTCCCGGCCACGGTCAGGTTCTCGACCGCGGTCAGGCTCGCGACCACGGTCGGGCTCGCGGCCTCGTTCGGCTAGCCTACGCTGCTCGAAGCCGGCTTGCGCGGCCTTTCGCTCGTCTTCACAATTCATGACGCCTCCTGTGAGCCGGTTTCGCCCAGTCTCGCAAGCGTGTGAACGAGTTCGCTCCAACAGGTTTCCTGCGCAAAGGTGAAGTTGTGATACAGGTCTCGAGCGGCATCGAAGTCGTTGTCGCGTGCGACGTGTGGTGCATACAGGCTGATCCCATTAAGCCTCGCCGCGTGACCGGAGTTGCGGCCGTGCTCAACGACAAATGGCCGTCCCTTCCCCGTATGGCTGCAGCCGACCAGCGGAGGCCAGGGGCTGATCAGAAAATCTCCCAAAGCTCTAGCTGCCTCGATCACGAACGCATCACCGCTGTGACGAACCAGGTTGAGGCAGAGATCCGCCACATCCACGAACGGTTTGCGCTCTTCGGTCTGCGAGCCTGAGAATGAATCCGCAATCCGCTCGCGAGCATCCGGGTTACCGATTGCGCAAGCCAACGTCAGTGCCAGAAACTCCGCATATGCGAACAGCTCGCGCGCACGATTCAGGTCGAGCAGCGTCAGCGAGACCGGATCGGATGCCGGATACGATTCGCAGAATCGCCGCACGACCCACGAACCGAACTCCGCAGGGACCATGAGCCTGCCGATGGGATGACGAAGTCTGTAGAGGATACGGTCGTACGGCCAGCCCGGAATCGGGATCCCGATCTGTGACGCCAGGAGGTACCTGGCGAAGGGCTGGAGTTGGCAGGCCATTTCCACAGTCGAGAGGTCGCACGCATCGAAGCCGACGACATCCAGCGTCGGTCGCTCCCCGCCACCGTACTTCTCCAACATTTTGTCCTGCAAGGCGCGGAGCACCTCACTCAGTTCCGCGAAATCCAGAGCGTCGATTGCACCGCTGCGCGTCTGCGCACGACCGATCGCGAAGTCGTACGCGTGGCCCCAGAGCACAAGCATCGAGTGGTCCTGCCGGCGATGGCCGACCTTCATGAGTGACGTCTCGATGAAATGCGCCAGGGCCCGTCCGCCCGCGGTATTGCGCTGGCTGTCGGGGACATCCTGTCCCTTGTCGACGCCGATGTGGTAGCGCCGGGGCACGCCCTGTCCGTGAACCTGAACGAAGATGTTCAGGGATTCCCCGGATCCGACGAACGCCATCTCCTCGAGGTCCGCTTGTACGGCACCGTGCAGAGGCGCATTGCCCGCAATGGTGTCGGCACCCATGAACACCATGACCGTCCACTTCCGATCGTCGTTCTTGATGGTCGGTGTCGCTGCGCCTTCCGTTCTTTCCGATCCGACGCAACCATCTGCCGTCATGTTGTTCATCCTCGCTGCGCTTGTTGCCCGGCTCTGATGACGACCGGCCCTGGTAACGCCGGCCCTTCATTGGACGACGCCCGGACGTGAGCAATTGCCACGGTGTTCTGACGTTCTTCTAAAATTAGGTCGTTGTAACTACCGCCCGATACTGCTGAACTGTACAAGCGATCCGGATTGGACGGTGATCCCTTCTGATCGCCGTTTCCGGCCGTGCTTGCGTCCCCGCCACACCCTCTTTAAGCTGAGCCAATGGGATTTCTCCAATGGGCAGCAGCGATCGACACCGCCGGCACCCTCGCCCGGGCCGTCACACGGATGGGGCGGGGCGCGATGGCGACCCTCGGCGAACAGCAGGGCGACGCCGCCACGCAGATTCAGGCCCGATTGGCCGGCGTGGCTGTGGCCGCGATCAAGGAAGTCTTCGACCGTGACAGCGCCAGGCTCGAGATGGAACGCGCCCAGCTGGAGGCCGAGCGGCGGCGGGCCGAGGAGTTGCTCCGCATCGAGCTGCGGCGGCAGGCCGCCGATCGCATGCTGGCGCAGTTGCGGCTTGTCGCGGTGATGGCGGTCGGCATCTGGGCCGTCTCGGCCGTTCTCGGCGTCTGGATGCCGGGCATGCGCGAGGGGCTCCCGCCGCGCCTTCTGCTCGGCGCCGGCTGGGTGTTCGTGCTCGCCGCACTTGGCTATGCCTTCACGGGTTGGCAGTACGTCTCCCTCAACGCCGCCGACGCCAGCGCCGGGGCCGCCGTCCTCGAGCACCGCGCCACGGTGTATGCTCCATGGTTGCTGGTGGCCGCGCTGGCCCTGACCGGCGCTGGCCTGTTGACGGCCCTATAACTGGTGCTCAATCCGCGCGATGCGCGACCACACCGATAAACGCATGACCGTTCTCGACGCCATCGCTGGCGCGATGCACGCCGATCCGTTTTCCGTCCTCGGTCCGCACGTCGAGCGCGGAACGCTGACGATCCGGACCTGTCTGCCGAAAGCCGACGGGGTCAGCGTTGTCCGCGATGGTTCGCCGCCGGTGGAGATGACCAAGAGCCACCCGGTCGGCGTTTTCGAAGCGACGATTCCAGACGCCAGCGACACCGGGCTCGACTACCGGCTTCGCGTCACTTACCCAGGCAACTACACCGCCGACGTCGACGATCCGTATCGATTCGGCCGAGTCATCACCGACTACGACCTCTATCTCTTCGGCGAAGGCAACCACACGCGGATCCACGACAAGCTCGGCGCGCACCCGATGACGCTCGGCTCGACCGAAGGCGTCCACTTCGCGGTGTGGGCCCCCAACGCTGCCCGCGCCTCCGTCGTCGGCGACTTCAATGACTGGGACGGCCGCGTCCACCCGATGCGCAACCTCGGCGCGAGCGGTGTGTGGGAGATCTTCGTGCCGACGGCGCGGCTCGGGCATCGCTACAAGTTCGAGCTGCGGACGCGAGCCGGAGAGATCGTCATCAAGACCGACCCCTTCGGATTCGAGTTCGAAGTGCCGCCGTTGTCGGCATCAATCGTCTCGAACCCCGCACACGAGTGGCACGATGCCGAGTGGATGGATCGGCGCGTGGACGCCGGGTCGTGGTTCGAGCGGCCGATGGCGATTTACGAGGTTCATCTCGGCTCGTGGGCGCGCGTCCCCGAGGAGAGCCCCGAGGAGAGTAAAGAAGAGGGCGACCGGTACCTGACGTATCGTGAACTGGCAGAACGCCTGATCCCGTACGTGAAGGAGATGGGCTACACGCACATCGAGCTCCTTCCCGTGATGGAGCACCCGTACTCGGCGTCGTGGGGCTATCAGGTCACCGGCTTCTTCGCGCCGACGAGCCGGTTCGGCACGCCGTCGGACTTCAAGGCATTCGTCGACGCCTGCCATCAGCAAGGCATCGGCGTCATCCTCGACTGGGTCCCGGGACACTTTCCGAAAGACGCGCACGGCCTCGCCCGTTTCGACGGCACGGCGCTCTTCGAGCACGCCGATCCACGTCAGGGCGAACACCGCGACTGGGGCACGCTCATCTTCAACTACGGGCGCAACGAAGTGCGAAGCTTTCTGCTGGCCAACGCGCTGTTTTGGCTGCAGGAATATCACGCCGACGGCCTGCGCGTAGACGCGGTCGCGTCGATGCTCTACCTCGATTACTCGCGCAACCACGGTGAATGGGTGCCGAACCGATTCGGTGGACGCGAGAATCTCGAGGCCATTGAGTTCATCCGTCATCTCAACACCCAGACGCACGCGGAAGCGCCGGGCTCGATCACCATCGCGGAGGAGTCCACGGCCTGGCCGTCGGTGAGCCGCCCGACCTGGATCGGCGGCCTCGGTTTCACCTACAAGTGGAACATGGGCTGGATGAACGACATCCTGCAGTACGTCAAAACGGATCCCGTCTACCGGAAATGGGATCACCGCCACCTGACGTTCTCGATGCTCTACGCCTTCAACGAAAACTTCATCCTGCCGTTCTCGCACGATGAAGTCGTGCACGGTAAAGGCTCGATGTTCGGCAAGATTCCCGGCGACGACTGGCAGAAGGCCGCGACGCTGCGCGCGCTCTATGGATTCATGTACGCCCATCCAGGCAAGAAGCTGATGTTCATGGGCGATGAATTCGGTCAGGGCGGCGAGTGGGACCACGATCGCGCGCTCGATTGGGAGATTGCCAGCCAACCGTTGCACGCGGGGCTGAAGCGCTTCGTTCAGGATCTGAATCGCACCTACGCGTCAGAACCGGCGCTGTACGAGGTCGATTTCGATTTCACCGGCTTCCAGTGGATCGATTGCAACGACAGCGAAAACAGCGTCGTCTCGCTCATCCGCCGGGCGAAGCACCCGCACGATTTTCTCGTCGCCGTCCTGAACTTCACCCCGGTTCCACGCGAGCGGTATCGTGTCGGCGTCCCGGAGGCCGCCGGTTACACCGAGCTCGTCAACAGCGATGCGGAATTCTATGGCGGCGGCAACGTCGGCAACGACGGCAGCGTGCCGGTCGAGCCCATCGCGGACCACGGCTACGATCACTCGATCAATCTGCGGCTGCCGCCGCTCGGCTTCCTGCTGCTCAAGCCGTGGCGATAGGGGTCACGCCCCCGACATCTTTTCGATACGCGCCCACTCCTGTTCGGTCACCGGCATCACCGACAACCGCGAGAGGCGAACGAGCGCAAACGTGGCGAACGCTTTGTCGGCTTTGATCGCGGCCAGCGTCACGGGCTGCGCCAGCTTCTTCACCGGCACGACGTCGACGGCGTAGAGCTTGCCGCTCGTGTCCGCCGGATCTGGGTACGCCAGGGCCGGCCGCCTTCATCACGCCAACGACGGCTTTCTCCGATCCCGTGTGATAGAAGAAGATGCGATCGCCTTTGGCGACCGATCGCAGGTGCTTTTGCGCCAGCGGATTGCGCACGCCGGTCCAGGTCGTCTTGCCGTCCTTGGCCAGGGCGTCGTAGCTGTAGTTGGTCGGTTCTTCTTTGAACAGCCAGTTCATGGTGATCCTTGCAATGCTGAATGCTGAGTGCTGAATGCCGACGTGAATGTTGAAAGATGAAATCGGAATGACTATACGGCAGAAATCATCCGCGGCGGAGTGGACGACGCTACGGTTGCGCGACCGGATTGCGCCGGACATCAAGGTGCTGTTCGTCGGCATCAATCCCGGCGTCCGATCGGCGTTGACCGGACATCATTTTGCCGGCTACTCCAATCGGTTCTGGAAGTTGCTGCACGAGTCGCGTCTCGTGCTCGAACGGATCGGCTATCAAGACGATGACCGGCTCGGCGAGTGGGGCTACGGCATCACCAACCTCGTGCCGCGGGCGACGCCGGGAATCGACAGCCTTCGTCCCGAGGAATACGTCAACGGCTGGCGCACGCTCGAGCGCAAGATTCGCAAGCACAAGCCTGAGGTTGTCGCGCTCATCGGCGTGACGCTCTACCGCGCGATTCAGCCGTTCCTCATCGCCGAACATCTCACCGCGCCGGGGAACGCGCGCCTGCGTCTCGGGCTGCAGCCAGTCACGATTCACGGCGCGAAGGTGTTCGTGTTGCCGAATCCGAGCGGGCGCAATGCGAACTTCAGTTACCAGGAAATGCTGGCGGCGTTCCGAGCGCTGGCGCGGTACCTTCGCCGTCAATCCGGGTCGCACGATAAGAACTGATTTCACTGTCAAAAGCCGGTAATTCGCACGAGATCATATCGTCGTTGAGGATGCCGAATCGCTGCGACTGACGATCGACGGGTATGTCCTGTATTCTTGAACTCTTACATCTGAGGCGGGAGGCCGCGTGTCGCTGCTCAAATGGTTGGGACTGGCGGAAGAGAACGAGACGCCGGTCGATAGTCTCGGCGAGATCGAGCGCGCGCTGACCGAGCTCGATCCCCGCGAGGCCAGATACCTCGCCTGTTTTGCCTACATCCTCCACCGCGTCGCCCGCGCCGACCATGACATCAGCGACGACGAGTCGGCGCTGATCGAACGGCTGCTCGCGGCCCGCGGCGGCCTCGTCGCCCGAACGGGCATCGCTCGTCGTGCGCATTGCGCGGAACGAGAGCATCCGCCACGGCGGCACCGAAGACTTCATCGTCACCCGCGAGTTCTCCGCGATCGCCACACGCGAGCAGAAGCTCGCCCTGCTCGAGTGCCTGTTCGGGGTGTCGGCGACAGACCAGTCGATTCGGACCGTCGAGGACAACGAGATTCGCCGCATCGCGTCTGAGCTCAAGCTCGACCATTCCGACTACATCGCCGTGCGTGCCGCCCACGTCGAACACCTGGCATCCCGGAAATAGTCGACGGCCGTCAAACTTCGCGCGATCGACGCTCGTCTAAGGCCAGTTGGAGGCCTTATGAAGAAGTGGTTGATGGTCGCGCTGGTGCTCGTCACGTTGAGTGCCGTCGGCTCGGCAGCTGTCGTCCCGCGCTTCCTGACCGCCGGCGACATCGTCGTGACCGTGACCTATACCGGTAAAGGCAAGGTCGACGACACCCACGAGATCCTCGTGTTCCTGTTCGAGCAGCCGACGCCAACAGCCGACACTATTCCTCTCGGGATGCAGACCACGACGAAGAGTGGTGGCGCGGTGACCTTCAAGGACGTATCGATAAGTCCCGTTTACGTCGTGATGGTGTACGACGAACAAGCGAACTACAGCGGTGGGGAGCCGCCGCCGCCCGGAGCGCCGATTGGCTCCTACCAGAAGGATGGCAAGCCGATTCCGGTGACGCCGGGGCCAGACGCGAAGATCA
This sequence comes from uncultured Acidobacteriota bacterium, assembly GCA_963797715.1. Classification (GTDB taxonomy): domain Bacteria; phylum Acidobacteriota; class Vicinamibacteria; order Vicinamibacterales; family 2-12-FULL-66-21; genus DATBJJ01. The sequence goes on along the minus strand of CAWCQS010000017.1, from coordinate 76,330 downwards.
AGGTGTCGTTCGACGACAGCGTCCGCTGGAAGTAGACGCGGATTAAACGGATTGGGGTCGGATGGATCGCGCGGATCGGATCGATTGCGCGGACACTCGTGCCTTCCGCCTTCAGGCGGAACATCAACGAGATCAGCGACTGACAAACGACGGCAAGAGATCGCAGACGCGATCGCCGAGCCGCTCGCAGAACGCGGCCCGTCCGTCTCCGTCGTTCCAGAGTACCTTCGGATGCTGCCAGGCGTAAGCGCTGATAGCGATCTGCAGCCCGACAATCGCAACGGCCAGGCCGCGCGGCAGCAAGCGTAAGCCGGCGAACACGAACAGGCCGAGCAGCGGCGCGATCGGCGTCAGGAAGCGGCCCGCGGGATTCCAGCCACCGGACCAGCCGTGCACGTTCGTCACCGGACAGATGATCAGCGTGACGTAGAACATGCTGGTCAGGACGATCGCAACTGCCACGTCCCGCCTCGTCTTCCACAATGGAATCGCGCCGGCCAGCGCACAGGCATAGACCGGCGCGTAGATGAGCAGCCCGAACTCCTGATCGACCAGCAGGCCAAGCTTTCTCGTCGTCATCTCGCCCAGGAGCGCTGCGACACCGGGCCAGTCAGCGACGCGCGCGTGCGGGCCGGACACGAGCGTTCCCCAGAACCAGTAATTGACGGCTGTCCTGACGATCACTAGCGCGGCGACTCCCGCGATGAACGCCGCCGCTTCGTGGCGACGCGCGCGACCGCGCAGGTGGTAGAGCCCCAGCGCGGCGAGCGGTAGCGTTAGACCAACGTTGCGCGCGTGGATGAGAAAGAGAAACCCCGTGGCGCAGCCGAGCCACCACCATCGCGCCGCGCCCTTGGCATCTCTCATCGCGATCGCGAAGAAGACGACGAAGCAGAGCAGCGCCGACAGCAACTCGGTAAAGAACAGGATCGAAAAAATAAGGAGCGGCGGCGAGAGTGCCAGCAACGCCGTTACCCACAACGCCGTTTTTTGACTCGCGCCAAGCAGCACGAAGGCATCGAACATCATCCCAGCGAGCACGGTCGCGAGCACGGCCATCACGAGGCTCAGGAGATGACGGTACAGCACCGGCGGATTCAAGCGAGCCCATTGCATTGCCGACTCGGGCACGATCCGCGTCAGCAGGTTCGTCACCGGCACGAGCACGCGCACGACAGGCGCGAACACGAGCGGCATGCCGACGTCGTGGACGGGCCGAATGACGCCGCCTACGCCCGGCCGCACGTGTGACTCTGGTTGGAGCACGCCGCCGCCCACGAGCGGTTCAGCGGCGCCGTAGTTGTTGGCGAGATCGAGGTCGCCATTGAATGCGATTGAGTGCGTAATGGCGAGGTAGTGCGGTTCGTCTCCGGTGCCGGCATGCGTGCCGTGGGTGAGGAGCCCCCAGAGCGCGAGCATGACCATCGCCTGAAGGGCGCGCCGGGCGCCCGGAGTCGGCATGCGGAGCAGTGTATCGGAAGGCGAGGAGAACGGCGATGCGCGCCAGCCTCACGGCTCGCGCGCGATCACGCGGAGAAGGTAGCGCAACTCGTCGTCCACGTCGTCGCCACTCTCGACTGTCTCGGCGATGGTTTCGCGAAGCGTTGCGCGAAACTCTTTTCTGAGTCGGTGAACGGCCTGGCGCAGGGCGTTCTCGCTCGATCCAGTCGACGCCGCCAGTGCCGCGTAGGACTGTGGCTCGTCGCCGGTCAGGTAGGGCGTCAGCCTCACGAACAGCGCGTGGCGGCCGCTCGCCGTGTACTTGGCCGCGAGTCGGGTGATCGCGCGGTTGATGACGTCGAGGGTCCATCGCCGTTCGTAGATCCGTTCCGGAGTCATGTCGTCAGGAGGCTCACGCTGGTAGCGGTCCTCTCCCTCGCCGAAGTCGATCGGCACATGGAGCACATCGCCGCCGCGCTTACGGGCATTCTTCCAATCGCGCTCGTTCAGAATGAAATGCCGCAGCGAGGCGAGCAGGAACGAGCGGAACCGTCCACGCTCTGGACGTGCCTCCTTGAGGAACCCTTTCTCGAGCACCCTGGTAAAGAACGCCTGCGTGAGGTCCGCCGCGTCGTCCACTGAATAGCCGGAGCGTCGCACGTAGGCGTAGGCCGGGTACCAGTACGCCTCACAGAGCTCGGCGAGCGCCCCCGCCGAGCCGGGCGATAGACCCGCGGCTGCAATCACGAGACTCCAGCGGGTGGTGGCAAAGCGATGACGGCCGCGTTCTGATGTCATCCGTGGTGGCAGCGTGTGCGCATACATGATGGACACTTCCGTCGGCGGTCGTCACTCCGAGCGTCCAGGCTTACGGTCCCTGTATAGGAATGAAGCAAAACGTCCGGCACGTTACGCTCAATCCGGGCGCGGTGCAAACATGTCTGCCAGGACCGCGGCCGGTTCGGTTCCCTCGACCAGCCCGCTCAGATCCCCCAGGACAAGTCCAATCAATGCATGGAGATCGCGTTCGTCCCGTGCTTCGCCCGTGACCCCTGGACCACCTGCGCCGTGCTCGATGGCTGGAACAATTCCCGTGTCGAGCAGGAGAGGCATGGGACCGTTCGCCGATTCAAGAACGATGACGTTGGTCGCCTTGAGCGACCCGTGCACGATTTCCCGTTCGTGGAGGTCCGCCACGGCGGAGCAGAGCCGTCCGGCGAGCATCGCGCGATCCGCGACGTCAACCTTCCGGGCCTGAATGAAGTCCCGGAGGGACGGCCCGCGGATGTAAGCGGCCATGACATAGGGTTGGCCGCTGGCCGTTGTCGCCACGTGCAGCAGCTCCGGGATGCAGGGATGTCGTAGCGCATCGAGCAGCACTGCCGTGGACGTGAGGCGCTCGCAAAACAATCGTGCGTCGGTCGCGGCCTCGATCACTTTAACCGTCACCAGCTGCGGGTCATCGTCCGGGCGCGCGGCTAGATAGACGGTTCCGTGCGGTCCGTGTCCCACCGGGCCCAGGATGCGTACTGGCGCCTCATCGGAGGAACCGGAAATAACGCGAGGCTCGAGCGCAAGGCGCAGGAGGCAGGCGGCGCACAGCTCCGACGCGGCGCGGTCGCTATCTATTTCCGTTCCGCATGTGCAGTTGCTCATCACTGATTCCCGACGCTGACCTGGCCGCCTGACAGCACGGTCCTGTTGACGGCGTCGCCGATCTCTCGAACCAGCGTCTCTGCATCCTTGGGCCGCTCGGCGGGATCGATCGACAGTGCGCGGTTGAACACAGAGACGCACTCAGGCACTACGTCCCGCAGCACCTGGCCCGGCCGCCATGGAGAGATGTCGGGCAGGACCGCGAACACAGGTGCCTCTCCACTCAGCATCTCCAATGCGACAACGGCAAGACTCCACACGTCCCAGGCCTTGGAAGGCGGTTCACCTCGTCTCTGCTCGGGTGACATGTATTCGAGTGTTCCCAGCAGGATCCTGTCGCCGGTCTCTCGTCGTCCGTCGACCGCTGTGGCAACCGACAGCGGTTTCGCGATGCCAAAGTCCAGAACCTTGGCCGACAGCCCGCGGCTGGTTTGGACAAGAAAAATGTTTTCGGGTTTCAGGTCGCGGTGCAGCAGTCGTAATTTGTGTGCGGCGGTGATGGCCGAGCACACATCGTCGAGAATGCCGAGGGCTCGACGCGGTTCTATCCGCCCCTGCGTCTCCAGGAGATGTCGCAGCGTGCGGCCCTGGAGAAGTTCCATGATCAGATACGCCTGTTGGTCGCCAAGGTGGCCGAAGTCGTAGACGGTGACGACGTTCGGGTGATCGCGCAAGCGGGCAGCGTGCCGGGCCTCTTCGAAGAAACGCTTCAGGAAGCCGTCTCGCGCGGCCAGGTCTTCCTTGATGACCTTCGCGGCCACGTCGTGATCGAGCGCGAGATCGAAGGCCTCGTACACCGTTCCCATTCCGCCGGCAGCCAGCCTGCGGTCGAGGCGATACCGTCCCGCGAGTGTTCGCGGCAAGGCAACCGCGTCGAGCGGGCGCTCGTGCGTCTCGCAGACTCGTGTGCCCGCGTCGAAGCAGGCACCACATTCAGGACATTCCTCGAGCGTCGGGGTTTTGTCTCGAGGCACCGCCGATCGCTCTGCGAGCAGCGACAGGTTTTCAGCGATGGTGACGAGCACGCCGTAGTCTTCTTCCGCATACGGCTCTTCCGAGCGCTTGGGTCCGAGTACCAGCAGCGCGTACAGTTCGTCGTCCAGGGTGACCACGCGGATGAGCACCTCGATCCGTGCCGCCGCGATGTACTCGCGATCGCTCGGCAGCACCTGTCGAAGCAGCGGCAACCCCGTATCCGCCGACGTGTCGAGCGGCTCTTCGATGATTCTGGCGAGCGCCACGAGCTTGCTGTCATCACGAAGATCTGGCGGCGCAGCGGCGGCCGGTGCCGCAGCGATCGCGCGGAACGCCCTGGCCTCGGGATCGCGCACGAGCAGCGCCGCGAACTCTGGATGCATCACCGCTTCGATGCGGGCGACGACAATTGGCGCGGCGCGCTCGATGCTGCCGGCCCGGCGGACGTGTTCGGCAACGTCTTTCAGAACCGTATACGCGTAGTGGCGTTCACGAAGGAAACGGCGATCGATCGCTTTCAGCCAGCGGCGGCGGTAGGCAAAGATTGTAAATGCCGCTGCCGTCAAGACCAGGAACAAAAGGCCGCGCCGCTTGAGCACGGAGTAGACGGTCTCGTTCCCGAGCCGAATCGTCTCGACAATCATGAAAATGGCGATGGCTGGCACCAGTGACAGAACGCCCCCGCGCGCCAGCGTGTAGCGCAACGCTTTGCCAATCGTGAAGCGCAGGTCGAAGAGCCGATGCCGGAGCACGGCGTAGGTGATCGAAAGCGGACCGACCAGCAACGTCACGCCGACAAGCACCATCGGTCGCGATTGGAAAATGCCGTCCGCCTGGTTGGTCCCACCCGTGAGCCAGAAATAGACGAGCGCTGCGAATCCCGGAAGCACGGCGATGGTGATACCGGCCACGACGACGCGCAGGCGCCGCCGCTCGTTCCGATCGTCGATGAGCCGGTAATTCATCAGGCTCAAGGCCACTGCCGCCACCACCGAGACGCTGCTCACGATGAGTAGCGGGAGGCTGCGCGGGCCGAGGGTTCGAAGTTCAGTCCCGACGTAGACCATCTGTATCGCGTTGTAGAGGGGCAGAGCCATGGTCAGCCCAGCGAAGCCCCACGCCGCGGCCTGGATGTAGCCGGCTGACGGCAGACGTCGAGGGAACATCGTTACGAACATGAGGAGGATCGGGCCGATGGTGATGCTGCTGGCGTGGGGGATCCAGAACAGCTCACGGATCGGGCTCGGCAGCTCTCTCCACAACGTGACGACACGAAACGGAAGTGCGATGGTGAAGACCGCGCAGGTCAGGAGGAACCACGAGGCCGCAAGCGCTGCTGCTTCACCAGGACGACGGAGGGCAATGCTGACGCCGGCCAGCAACGTGACCAGCTGCGCCAACCGCATGAACAACAGCGTAGCCCCCGGCCGTGTTGTCCAGTAATCCGGAGTTTGCCGAGGCAGCCGCAGCGTCAGGTGCTGTCGCACTCCGTTGCGCTCGACGATCGCCGGCATTGGGTCGTCGATCTCGTAGTTCGCGCCAATCGCCCCCCACGAGTCGCTATCGATGATGAACAGGTCGTTGACGGCGATCAGATGATCGCCAACCAGCATTCCCGCGTGCGCGGCTGGCGAGCCTTCCCTGACCTCGGTGAGTACAACGCCACCGCGTCGACTTGCAGCGGCCTTGAATCCCGGATTGACGGGGCGAACGAGGTCGGAATAGAGGAGAAGCCCGTAGTAGCCACAGAAGGAGGCGACGACTACGAGGATCCAGACAGGCGGGAACTCGGCCCACTTCGGAAAACGCGCCGCGCCGACTCGTCGCAGTTCCGCCACGCTCACCTCAAACGGTGAAAAAGCCGGTACAGCAACCCGGGTGACCGGGGAATAGCTAGACCAAGAGCCTTGCTGGAACTGGAGAGGTTGGATTATAGCTCGCGGACACTCAGCTGTAACTACTCCCGTTCGGTGTAGGCGGGGCGAACGTTTCACGCTGGATCTACAAAATGCTGCCGCTAGCTGTTACGTTCGTGCGTCGTTGCCAGGCTTGCCTATGGATCGTGAGTCTTGTTAAGTGTCGCTCCGGGGGCACTCAACGTTCCGGGGACACTCAACCGGGACACTCAATGGTGACAGTCACGGGGGACACACAATGTTGAGTGTCCCCGGGCGGAAATGAGTTGAAAGTTTCGTGCTGTCGGCGCAAGGTGGGAATAATTAGCGCATCCGCAGGCCAGGTTCCGACGCCATTCGTTCCTGATGTGGGCGCAATGTGCTGGCTTGAGACGCACCCGACAGTCGGCAGGGCCGCGGGGACACTCAAGGTTGAGTGTCCCGGTTGAGTGTCCCCGCCTCCTACAGCATGTTCGATCCAACTGCCATCTTCTTGTCGCTGATCGCCGGTGGGGCCGGGTTCGTGATGCTTGTCTATGGCAAGAAGCAAGGCCGCGTCCCGTATCTGGTTGCTGGCCTGGCATTCATGATCTACCCGTATTTCGTAGACAGCGTTGGCGGCACCATTCTTGTCGGATTGGCGCTGGCCGTCGGGCTTTGGCTCGCGGTTCGGGCCGGGTGGTAGCGGACACTTCGAGTCCCCGTCACCGCCCGCCCGATCCCTCTCTACCCGCGCAGCACCTTCACCGGATCCACGCGCGCCGCGCGCCGCGCCGGCACCACGCTGGCGAGCGCTGCCACGACGATGAGCAGCAGCGCGACGGCGGCAAAGCTGGCGAGATCGTACGGTGTGACGCCGAAGAGGAATCTCTGCAACCCGCGAGTGAGCCACAGCGACGCCAGCAACCCGACACCAACGCCGGCAGCGGCGATGGTCATCGACTGCCGCAGCACGAGGCCGACGATGTCGCTGACTTGTGCCCCGAGCGCGGAGCGTACGCCAATCTCGCGCGCGCGCTGAGCCACGGTGTAGGACAGCACGCCGAAGAGGCCAACACCGGCAATCGCCAGCGCAAACGCGGCGAACGTCGTCAGCAGCACCGCGTAGAGCCGCGGCCGCGACAACGTCGCCGCCGCCTTGTCTTCCATCGTCATCACCCCTTCAAGTGGAGCGCTTGGCGCCGCCGCTCTCACCGCGGTCCGAACAGAGCCGACGATCGACCGTGGATCCCCGGCGGTGCGCACGACCAGTGACACCTGCTCGCCCTTGAGTGGCTGGCTCCGGGCCAGATAGAACATCTCCGGCTCCGCCGTATCGGTGATGCTTTGCCGCACGGTGTCGTCCACGACGCCGATGATCTGCCGGTCGACTGGGATCCGGCCCGGTCGATCGTCATCGTCATCGTCCGGAATCGTCCAGCCGAGCGCGCGGCCATCGAGATATCGCCGGGCGAATTCACGATTGACGATGACGAGCGTCGACGCTTCGGCGGCGTCACGATCGGTGAATTCCCGTCCTTCGACGACACGTTGTCCGAGAGCCGCGAAGTAGCCGGCGCTGATGAGCCGCGAGCCGCTCTGCACAGTCTCGGTACTGCCATCACGTTTGCGCAACGTGAAGGACGAGAGCCTGATGACCGAGCTGAATGGTGTCGCCGTCGTATAGGCGGCGTTCGTAACACCAGGCATCACGCGAAGACGCGTGACCACGTCCTCCGCCGCCTGCAGACGGCGCTCAGGCGTGTAGTCGCCGTCCGGCAGGATCATGGTTGCCGTGAGGACATTAGCGGCGTCGTAGCCGACGTCCGCGCGCAGCATGCCGTAGAAACTGCGGCACAAGAGCAGCGAGCCGACGAGCAGGACGGCGGCAATTGCCACCTGTCCCGCCATGATCACGGCGCGCACGCGTGCCGTCCGCGAGCGAAGGCCGCCACCAACCGGCGCCAGCGAGTCCTCGACCAGGGCAGGGACGACGTCGGCACGGGCGACGTGCCACGCAGGAAGAAGCCCACAGGCGAGTCCGGCGAGGATCGAGACGAAAACGGCGAATGCCTGGATGCGGAAGTCGAACGACAGGTCGCCAATTCTTGGGAAGTCGGATGGCAACATCGCCGGCAGCGCGCGATGCATCACGGCCGCGAGCGCCAGGCCAGCAGCCCCGCCGAGCAGTCCGAGCAGCAGATTTTCGACGAGCGTCTGCCGCACGAGCCGTCCGCGTCCGGCGCCAAGCGCACTGCGAATCGCGAGTTCACGACGGCGCGCGACGGCGCGGGCGAGTTGCAGGCTCGCGGCATTGGCAGCCGCCGTCAGGAGCAAGAGGATCACCGCGGCCAGGAGAACGAGGATCGCGGGCTTCACCTCGGCGGTGAGCGCGTCGAGCACCGGAATCGCCGTGACTTCGACGGGACCTGTGCTGCCGAAAACCGCCATCGCCACTGGTGCGTGCGCCGGCGCATTGCGTCCACGCGCGGTGCCCTCGGCGGCCGCTTGTGCAGGCGTGACGCCCTGTCGCAGCCGGCCGATCGCCTGGAAGATTGACAGCGAAAAGCCAGGCTGACCCGGCGTCACGACCGGCGGCACATGGAGCGGCGTCCATGCACGCGTCGTCCGATCGGGAAACGCGAACTCGGATGGCATCACGCCGACGATGGTGTAGGTCGTCGCGTTCAACCGGATCGTCTGATTCGAGGATATCGGAGCGGCCACCAAAGCGCTGCTGCCACAGGGCATGTGAAATCACCAGCACCGGCGCGCGTCCCGGGTCTTCGTCGCCGGTGGTCAACAAACGGCCGGTGAGCGGGACGGCTTCGAGGAGCGTCAACAGGCTCGGCGTCACCTCTGCCACGCGGAAACGTTCCGGACGGTCGCCGCCGCTGACCGTCATCTGCGACGTCGACCACGCGCCGATGGCGTCGAGGGTGTTGGGTGCGTTGCGCCATTCGACGAACGTCGCGTTAGTCATCAACGGCAGCAGCCGCCGGGTATTGCCCTGGCGCGTTTCGTAGAGACGGACGAGGCGGGGCGCATTGGCCCACGACAGCGGCTTCAGCAATACACCGTAGGTGACGCTGCCGAGAACGGTCGTGGCGGAAATGCCGAGTGCCATGGTTGCCACGAGCACGGCCGCATACGCCGGCTGCCGCTGCAGGAGCCGCCAGGCGTAGCGGACGTCGCCAAGGATGGCTGTAAAGCCGCTGGCGCCGCTCGACGGTGGCACGATCACCGGCTCACGTTTCGGCCGGCGGCTGAGCGGCGGGGTAGCGGCCCAGGCCTGAATCTGATCGCTCACGCGCCGCTCTGCTTCGTCTGTTTCACAGCCTTCGGCTCGAGCCGAGGCGTAGATCGCGGCGGCATGCTGCGCGAGCTCTTCGACGATGTCGTCGTCAGCGGTGTTGAGCGCCGCGCGGAGTCGTGCGTGAAAATCCATAGCCTTTCATGCTTCGCTGATCTTCGCGACCCGGTTCAGCGCGACAAAAAAGGTGTCCCAGACGCTGCGCTGGCTGGCGAGCGTCTGGCGCCCGGCGCGCGTCAGCTTGTAGTAGCGGCGGCGGCGCTGTCCCGCGCGCTCGATCCAGCGCCCTTCGATGAGCCCGCGGTCCTCGAGGCGGTAGAGCGTGGGGTAGAGCGAGGTCACGTGGAAGTTGATATGTCCTTCGGAGCGGCTGGCAATCAACTGTCCGATCTCGTAGCCGTGGCGCTGCCGCTCTTCGAGCAGCGCCAGGATGAGGAGCTCGGCGCTGCCGCGCTTCAACTCACGCTGCAGCTTGTTTGCAACCATATATGGCTACAAACAATATCACCGCGAAAGGCGCGTGTCGAGACGAAGGCCGAATGCGTCGACGGCGGAATCAGGATGGAGTGTTGTCGCCAGCCGTGTTCAGCACGGTGACGATGCTGTCGACCGTCACTGGCTTGAGGAGGTGCCGGTCGAAGGCGCCTTCCTCTACGCGGGCATCGCTCCTGTCGTGACCGGTGACGGCGATCAACGTCAGTTCATCGGCAGGGAACTCCTGCCGCAGCCGGCGCGCGAGTTCCGCACCGCTCACGCCGGGCATGGTCACATCCAGGAAAGCCACTTCCGGGCGGTGCTCGCGCGCGAGCGTGATGGCAGTGGAGGCGTCGTAGGCAACCGTCACGTCCTGGCCCAGCGATTCGAGCAGCGTCGCGAACATGGCCGCGACGTCACGCTGATCGTCCACGACCAGGATCCGTCGTCGCGTGGACGGTTGCTGGGGGTCGGATGCCGGTGTTGCCGGAGCCGCTGCCGCCAGCGGAATCGTAAAGCTGAACTCGCTGCCCCTGCCTGGTCCCTCGCTCTGGCAGGCGATGGTTCCACCGTGCGCCTCGACCAGGGCTTTCACCAGCGCCAGCCCCAATCCGAGCCCCTCGGTGCGCTTTCCATCACCGCGGCGGTACGCCTCGAACAGGCCCCTGATGTCCTGAGGCTTGATTCCCACTCCGGTGTCCCGTATCGCCACACGGGCAGCCGAGTTCTCGCGCCGCACGTGCGCGACAACCTCGCCGCGATCTGTATAGGCGAGCGCGTTGCGCAGAAGGTTGTCGAGAATCTGCGCGAGCCGTTCGGGATCGGCGTCGACAAACAGTGGCTCTGGCGCCGGTTCGCCATGGAGCCGCAATCCCTTGCTCTCGGCGTGCGAACGTACCGTTTCGATGGCAGAGACCATCGCCTCATTGATCTCTGTGGGGCTCCGCTCGAGGCGCAGCTTCCCGTGACGCACACGCGTCACGTCAAGCAAGTCATTGATCAACCGCGTCATGTGCTGCGTCTGCCGTTGCAACACGGCAAGCGCGCGGGTCGATCGATCGTCGGTGACCGTGACCAGGGGGAGACTGCTCAGAATGGCAGCCATCGGATTCCTGAGCTCGTGGCCAAGCGCCGCCAGAAACTCTTCGCGATGACGATCCTGCTGTTCGAGATCGGCGGCCTGCCGCGACAGCTGCTCCTGACTGGCCTCGAGATCGCCAGTCCTGCGGCGCAACGCCTCGTTGAGGCGCTGAACATCCTCGTGCTGTGCCCGGCTCTCGATCAGATCAGCTGCCTGGCGGGCCAGCATGTCTCCCAACGTCCTGTCGCGGTCGGAAAATGCGTGCGGCTCGCGATAGTGGATCGACAGGACACCCAGGATGCGCCCGTCGCGGGCCTGGAGCGGGACCGACTGCACACTGCGATAGCCGGCCTGCTCGGCGACGGCCCTGTAGGGAGCGTAGCCGGGGTCTTTCGCCACGTCCTCGATCTGCACGATCTGACGCGACCGGAAGGCCCGGCCGCGTGCGGTGCCGTCGCTGCTGTCGACCTCGGCGAACCGTTCGAGAAACTCTGACGGGAATCCGCCGTGCGCCACGATCTGCAGCTGCTGCGACGCTCGATCGAGCAGCTGCACGTTCCCGAAGTCGGCGCCATGCAGGTCGATGGCAGCGGCCAGTACGTGATCGAGCGCCTCTCGCATGGTCGGCGCCGTGGCGACGCTGACGGTCATCGCGTGCAGGCGGCGCATCACATTCAGCTCGGCCGAGAGCCGCGCCCGGCTCTCGCGCAGCGCCGCCTCGGCCTGCTTGAGCGCGGTGACGTCGAAGAATGTCGCGACGACGCCATCGATCTCATGCTTGCCCGCTGTGCGGTAGGGCGCGAGGCGGACGACGTACACCTGTCCCGAATGGCTCGTGACTTCGCGTTCGATTGGCGTCACCGTCGCCAGGACGCGCCTGGCATCCTCTTCGAGGTCGTAGTCCAGCGTGTGCTTCAGGTCGGCAATCGGACGATCGAGGTCGCGCGATCTGACCTTGAAGATGTCGCCAAGCTGCGGTGTGAAGCGCTTGATGCGGATGTCTGGCGTCAGAAACAGCGTCGCCACGTTCGTGGCGGCCATCAGGTTCTCGAGATCGCTGTGCCCGCTCGAGACCTCTTCGAGTTTGAGCTTCAGCTCCTGATTGACCGTGTGCAGCTCTTCGTTGCTGCTCTGCAGCTCCTCCTTGCTCGTTTCCAGCTCCTCGGTCGTGGAGCGGTACTCCTCGTTCAGGCTCTGCAGCTCTTCATTGGCGGCGCGCAAGTCCTCGGTGACGAGGTGATGCTCGTCACGCATGCCCTCGATGCGCTGCTCGGCCTGCCGCAACTTCTCACGCAGCGTGCCAACGAGCTCGTTGGACGGTTCCTGGTCGGTAACCGGGACTTCGGCGGTCGCCACGCCGCCATCGAGGAAGGTGACGAGGATGTCGCGCCGGCCCTCGGCCGCCTGTGCGCGTTGCTGCGCAAGCACCGCAACCCTGTGCGGCGCCCCGTTGAACCGGACCGCCACGAACGGCGAGAGCTGCGGCGCCTGCGTTTCCATCGCCTGCTGCAGCAGCGCATGAAGGTCGTCGCGGACTTCCGGTCTGACGAGATCAGTCAAGCGCCGGGCCGGGACGCCGCCACTCTGCTGAAAAAACCTGGAGGCGGTGGGCGACATGTGTACCACGTTCCATCGCTCGTCGATCACGACCGATGGCGGTGCCACCTGCTCGAGTGCCACGACATGGCTTTCAGAGGCGGTCGACCGCGCCGCGGGGCGGGTGTCGATGCCATGCCGCGAATGCGCGAGCGGAGCGCTCGAGAGGTCCGGCAACATCGGGCGGCTGCTGTCCTCGCGTGGCCGCATGGCGAAGATACGATGTTTCTTGTCGATCGCATGAAAGAGCTCCTCGTTCGCGGACTCGGACGCGCCGAGGAAGAGCGTGCCCTCGTCTCGGCAGGCGTACCGGAAGATGCTCATGACCTGGCTTTGCAGGTCGCGATCGAGATAGATGAGGAGATTGCGGCACGAGATCAGGTGCAGCCTCGAGAACGGCGGATCCCTCAGGATGCTGTGCGCGGCAAAGACGAGATGATCCCGGATTTCGGCCAGCACCCTGTAGTGATCGTCGTCAGGGCGAAAGTACCGGTGCAGCCGAGCGTCGGGAACATCAGCGCTGATCGCCTGGGGGTACAACCCCTCCCGGGCGACGGCGAGCGCGGTGTCGTCGACATCGGACGCAAAGACGATGAAGTTTGGCGGCCGATCGTGATGCGCGAACTCCTCGTGAAAGAGCATCGCCAGGGAGTACGCCTCCTCACCCGTCGCGCAACCCGGTACCCAGGCACGGACCTGGGTGTCGGGATCCGACTGCTCCACGAGCGGCGCGATCACCTGCGCTTGCAGCGCTGCCCAGGCATCAGGATCGCGGAAGAACGTCGTGACAGAAATCAGGAGATCGTTGAGGAGTGCGTGCGCTTCGGGGACGCTGGCCCGGAGATACTCGAGGTATTCGGCAATCGTCCGTCGGTGGGCGAGCTGCATGCGGCGGGACAAACGCCGCAGCACGGTGCTGCGTTTGTACTTCGAAAAGTCGTGGCCGGTGCGCTTGCGAAGGACGTCCAGCACGTCTCTCAGCGCGCGTTCCTCCTCGACGGGCACCTGCTCTGCCGCGTCTCCAGTAACCTGAGCGCCGATGACGACGTGCTGTCTGGCTCGGGCAAGGGCCGCGAGGCGGCCGACGAGCTCACGAACGGGGAGAACGATATCGGCAATCCCAGTCGCGATTGCTGCCCGGGGCATGCCGCTGTGTGCGGCCTCGCTCGGATCCTGGACGAGGATCAGCCCGCCACGCTCCTTCACGGCTTTGGCGCCAACAGCGCCATCGCTGCCGCTGCCGGAGAGCAGCACCGCAAAACCGTCGCCATGCGTCTGAGCGAGCGATCGAAAGCATAGATCGATGGCTGCGCGCTTTCCTCGAGGCTGCTCGAAGGCCGACGCTCCCACCGCCGTGTCGGTGATCTCGAGCTTGCGGTCCGGGGCGATGACGTAGACCTGGTCCGGTTTCAGCGGCACTTCGTTGTGATCGCCAACCTGAATGACGGGCATTGTCGTCCAGCGGCGAAGGATCGACGGCAGCTCGCTCTTGTGGTCAGGAGCGAGATGGACGATGACGACGTAGGCGAGGCCGAGATTCGTCGGCAGGGCACTGAAGAATAGTTGAAGCGCCTCCACGCCGCCGGCTGACGCGCCGATGCCGCAAACGGGAACAGATGGCTGTGGCGGCTGAGAGAGTTGGTCCATCGTCGACTCAGTCACGCGGCGCGTGATACGGCTCGGGTTCGAGCCCAGGCGAGCAAGCCGTCAGCGTATCACGCCGCGCCGGACGGCGAGCGCAATCCGGAACCTATGAGCCGGCGACATCGGAGGCGTTCAGCGAAGGACGGGCGAGCGGAACACGAACGAAAATGGAGGTCCCTTGCCCCGGCGCGGTTTCGATATCGATGTCACCGCCGATCAGCCGCGCCCGTTCGCGCATGCTGATGAGGCCGAGGCTCTCGGCGCCGCGCTCGGCTGGTTCACCCTGCGCAAACCCGCGGCCGTTGTCTTCGATGACGAGCGTCAGATGTTCGCCGTGGACGTCGAGCAATACCGTGGCCCGGCTCGCCTGTGCGTGCTTGTGGACGTTATGGAGTGCTTCCTGCACGATGCGGTACAGGTTGACAGCCGCGTCAGCCGCCAGCGGAACGTCGGCGACGGCCGACGCGTGGTATTCGGCTGCAACGTGGAACTGGGCCGACCAGCCTCGTACGACGTCGGCGAGGGCGTCCGACAGTCCCAGTCGATCCAGCGCCGCGGGCCGCAGCTCCCACGTCAGGAAGTCGACGCTCTGGTCGAGCTCTTCGGCCAGGTGGTCGATGCGCCCCACATGTGCCGCCAGGTCCGGGCTCCGTTCGCACTTCGATCGCAGCGACTCGATCTGCATGCGCAAGGCGGTCATCTGCTGGCCCATTTGATCGTGGATGTCGCGGGAGATCCGGCGCCGTTCCTCTTCCTGCACCTGGACGAGGCGTCCCAGCAGCTCGCGGACTTGTGATGTCTCCACTTTGCTCGCGGCCGCCTCCATCTGCCGGACACGGCTGTCGAGCAGATCGGCGGCCTGGCGGCCGAGCAGCGCGCTCAACTGCAGGTCGCGCTCGGTGAATTCGTGAACATCCGGAAAGTGGATCGACAGCATACCGAGCAACTCACCTTGGCGGTTGATGAGGGGTACCGACTGTACGGCGCGATACCCTGCCTCGAGCGCCGCCTCGCGCAACGGCGCAAACATGTCGTCTCGCGCCACGTCGGCGATCTGAACGAGCTCGCCGCTGCGGAAGGCACGTCCAGCGCTCGACGGGTCATCGGGGGGCACGGTAGCGAAGCGCTCGATGAAGTCTTGAGCGAACCCCCGGTGCGCGACGATGCGAAGATGCCGTCGGTCGCGATCGAACAACTGCACGTGCCCTTTGCCTGCACCGTGAAGCTCGACGGCGGCGGCAATCACGTGATCGAGCGCGTCCTGGATGGTCGGCGCCATGGCGACGCTGAGCGTCATCGCGTGCAGACGGCGGATGATCTGCAGCTCCGACTCGAGTTCCCGTTCGCTGGCGCGAACGGCGGCCTCGGCCTGCTTGATCTCGGTGACATCGATGAAGGTCACGACGACGCCGTCGACGCGATGGTCGCTGGCGGTGCGATACGGACTCAATCGAGCGACGTAGAGGCGACCGCCGTGGCTGGTGACGTGTCGCTCGATCGGCGAGAGGGTCGCCAGCACGCGCCTGGCATCGTCCTCGAGCATCTCGTACTCGAGGGTGTGGCGCAGATCTCCAATCGGCCGATCCAGATCGCGGGCCCTGATGTTGAAGATGTCCGCGAGCCGGCGCGTGTAGCGTTTGATCCGCAAGTCCATATCGAGGAACAGCGTCGCCACGTTGGTTGCAGCCATCAGATTCTCGACGTCACTGTGCGCCCGTGACACTTCGTCGAGCCGCACCTTCAGCTCAGCATTGATGGTTTGCAGCTCCTCGTTCGTGCTTTGCAGTTCCTCTTTACTGGTTTCGAGCTCCTCGGTAGTGGAGCGGTATTCCTCGTTGAGGCTCTGCAGTTCCTCGTTCGCCGCCCGAAGGTCCTGCGTCGTGACGAAATGATCGTCGCGAATATTCTCGATGCGCTGCTCGGCATGATGCAGCTTGTCACGGAGGGACGCGGCCGCTCCGCGCGCCGTTTGCTCCTGGCGCGACTCCGCCCGTCCCGTCTCGCCGGCGTCGAGAAACGTCACCAATACGTTGCGATCGATGCTGCGAGGGCGGACACGTTGTTGCGCGAGAACAGCAATCCGCCGCATGACGCCGTCGAACTCTACGCGCACAAACGCCGAGAGGTGCGCGTCGGATCGCGCCAGCGCCGTTTCCAGGGCAATCAGGAGCTCGTCGCGAAGCTCGGGCCGGACCAGGTCCGTCAGCCGTCTCGCGAGAGGCCCGCCGCGCTGCTGGAAGAAGCGCGCAGCCGAGGACGACAGATGCAAGACGTTCCACCGCTCGTCCACCAGCACCGTTGGCGGCGCGATGTCCTCGAGCGCCGAAATATGCAGCTCTGCCGGGGCCGGCATGAACACCGCGCGCGCATGGCTCTCCGTCGTCGCCGTCTGATCGGCCCGCCCGCTCGTCACGCTCGGGATCTCCTCCAGCCGGCTCTCGGCGCCAGGCCGAGAGCGGAAGACGCGGTGCTCCTGGTCCACGGCCTGAAACAGTTGCTCGTGGGCGTTCTCTGATATGCCCAGCAGGAGGAACCCGGTGTCGCGGCAGGCGTAACGAAACACACGCATCACACGTCCCTGAAGGTCGCGATCGAGGTCGATCAGGACGTTGCGGCAGGAGATGAGGTGGAGGCGCGAGAATGGCGGGTCCCGGAGCAGGCTGTGGGCCGCGAACACCACGTCATCGCGAAGGTCTCGGATGATGCGGTAATGATCTCCCTCACTTCGAAAGAACCGCTCCAGCCGTTCGTCCGAGATGTCCGCGCTGATGACGCGCGGGTACAGGCCCTCGCGAGCCACCGCGAGCGCGCTTTCATCCACATCTGACGCAAAGATCACCAGGTCAGGGGAGACGTTCTGCCGTTCGAACTCCTCGTGAAAGAGCATGGCCAGGGTATAGGCTTCCTCGCCTGTCGCGCATGCCGGAACCCACACTCTGAGCTGGTCGTCTGGCGTCGCCAGAGCGACCAGCGGCCCAATGACCGCGTTCTGCACCGCACTCCAGACCTCGGGATTCCTGAAGAACGTCGGCACCGAGATCAGCAGGTCGTCGAACAACGCCTGCACTTCGCCGGTGCTGGCGCGCAAAAGTGTCAGATAGCCGGCGATGGTGAGCTGATCGGTCAGCTGCAAGCGGCGCGACACGCGGCGAAGGAGCGCGCTCCGCTTGTAGCCGGAGAAGTCGTGGCCGGTCCTCGCCCGAAGGACGTCGAGCACCTTCTTCAGAGCGGCGTCTTCATCTCCGGAAATCGGCGCGGCAGTTTCCGCCGCGCGAACGACGGGCACGATCTGCTGCTTGTTCCGGACGAGTGCCGCAAGCCGCGCCACCAGATCGCCGATCGGGAGCACCACGTCGGCGGCACCGGTGTCGATCGCGGCGCAGGGCATTCCGCTGTGCGCGGCTTCATGCGGATCCTGGACGAGCACGAGGCCGCCGCGCTCCTTGACAGCCTTCGCGCCAATCGCACCGTCACTGCCGCTTCCGGAGAGCACGACGGCGAAGCCGTCGCCATGCATTGCGGCCAAGGAGCGGAAGAAGAGGTCTATCGCGGTGCGCTGACCGCCGCGCTGCTCGAAAGGCGCCGACGCGATCGATGAATCGGTGATCTCGAGTTGTCGGTCCGGCGCGATGACGTAGACGTGATCCGAGGCGAGCGGCTTGCGGTCGTCGTCGCCCACCTGGACCACCGGCATCGTCGTCCACCGGCTGATGATGGCCGGCAGATCGCTGTGGCGATCCGGCGCCAGGTGCATCACCACGATGTAGGCCAGTCCCAGATCGCTGGGCAGAACTCGGAAGAACTGCTGGAGGGCCTCGACGCCCCCGGCCGATGCACCGATGCCGCAGACCGGAACGCGCGGCGTTGGAGACGAGATCGCTCATCCCCACAGGTTGCCGTAACTGGCAGGAGCGCATCCTCGGCGCTCGCGACACCACGATACCACCGGCGGGTCCCGTGGCCGACGGCGAGTCAGATGCCTCGCGCCCTCGCACCGAGCTGCGTCGAGCTCAACCGGAGGTCGCGATGTACGCCGGGGACTTACCGATCGGTAGCCGCGCTCGCGAGCGGCGCCAGAGGCCGCGCGACGAACAACCGCCGGCACGGCCGCGCGATCAGCCGAGCCCATCGGTTGGCGCGGTTCACGCGCGCGCTGTCGGTCGCGATCCCGGTATTCGCATACATCTGGCGATAGAGCTTCGAGATGAGCACGAACGCCAACCGTGCACGGAGTGTGGGCGTGCACCGGGAGCGCGCCCAGATGCGCCGAATACTGTAGAAACGATCCCACACGGCCTGCGTCCGCGCGCGAATCTCGTCGGCTGCCATGACCGGGTGCGGTGTGTAGACCTTCGGCCGCTGCTCTTGCGGGATCAGCCAGTGACGCGTGACCGGAATGCCAGCCACTTGCTCGGCGGTGCTGCCGACCGCTTTCTCCCATGCCGCGAAGTCCACGGTGCCCGGGTACGGTGTCAGCATGACGAATTGCGCGAAGGCGAGTCCCGCGCGTTCGGCAACGTCCGCGGTTGCGTCGAACGTCGAGGGACGGTCGCTTGGCAACCCGAAGATGAACGAGCCGAGGACGTGCACACCGTGCTCACGGAACGTGCGCAGCCGCATCACCAGCGCGTCGCCAACCTCGTTGAAGCCCTTGTAAACGTCCTTCAGCCCTTCGGGTGTGACCGCTTCGACGCCGACGAGCGCGCCCTTGATGTTGGCCAGCCGCATGGCGTCGAGGAACGCCGTGTCTTCAGCGGCCTCCATCGTGATTTGCGTGAAGAACACCATGTCGCGCGGCAGCTCCGCCAGCCGTGCCATCAGCTCGAAGCGCTCGGCGCGCAGCGCCCGCAGCTGTTCGAGGCGAGCCGTGTTGTTTTGGCGCTCAGCCATCGCCAAATCGGCCAGAGGGACCGGATAGAAGTTGTCGTCAGCCAGCGCGACGAAGCGGAAGCCTTGACGTCGGAGCTCGGCGATCTCTGCGACGACGGAGTCGACGCCACGCTGCCGCGGCTTCTGACCGTCGGTGCGCCAGACCGAGCAGAACGAACAGTGTTTCGGACACCCGCGCACGGTCTGCACCGAGCCCCACATGTACCGGCCCTTCGGCAGCAGGTCCCACCTCGCCGGCACGAAACGATCGGCCTCGACACGTCCGCCGTCATACGTCCGCTGCAGCGAGCCGCGCGCCGCGTCGTCGAGAACAATCGGCCAGATCACGTCGCCATCGCCGCGGACGACCGCGTGCGCGCCGCCGAGCTCGTGGGCCTCCTCCGGATAGAGCGTGGCGTGTATGCCGCCAAACACCACGGTGGCTCCCCGGGCTCTGGCCTCCGTGCCGATGGCGTAACCGCGTAGCGCGTTTCCGGTGTGGATACCGATGCCGACGACGTCACCAGCTTCGACCTGAGCGAGATCGAACTGTTCCAGGGTTTCGTCGGTAATGCGCGGCAGGCCATAGGTGGCCGGCGTTGCCGCCGCGAGGACAAAGAGCCAGCGGGGCGTGATCACGCCGACTCCGAACGAGAGATGGCTCGGATTAATTAGGTGGACGTTCATCGCACCCCGAGGCCGGCGGCGATCGTCGGCGGTACGAGGAAATGGGCAGTCACCGGACTCGACATCGTCACACTCCTGAGCGGTAGCTCGTTGGCTGCCGAAAGCTCGGAGGCTGAAGCGACGTCACACGTGGCGTGGCAGCAGTCTGGCCGGCGGCTGTAGTGTACAGCAGTTCGACGCGCAGGGCAGGCCTGTGCGATATTTTCATCAAAGCCCGGATCCCTCGCAGGATCCGGGCTCTGATGGCCTCAATTGGGAGCGAGGCGGTTACCAGCGCTCGCGCCGCTGACGTCCGCCGCCGAAGCCGCCGCCGCCACCGCTCGAGCGGGGCTCCTGTGGGCGAGCCTCGTTGACCGTCAGGCTCCGGCCGCCGAGCTGGTGTTGGTTGAGCTCGCTGATCGCGCGCTGCGCCTCTTCGGCATTGCTCATTTCGACGAACGCGAAGCCCCGCGCCTGGCCGGTCGCCCGGTCGCGCACGATGTTGATCGTGCTCACCTGGCCAGCGCCCTCGAACAGCGCCTGCAACTCAGACTCGTTGGTTTCAAATGGAAGGTTCCCGACATACAACTTGGTACTCATGACGTCTCCTGCATCTTCGTAGATGCGGTGGATCTGATGGCAGGCTCGAGCGGGATGCTCGGCGACTAGGCGCAGGAGAGGCGAGAAACTCGGATCTGATGCGGGAGGTCGAAAAGCGCAGCTGTCAGAAGCTCCAAAGAGTCTATCACGCAGACGACGTTCCCTTCATAAACGAGCTCAAGCAGAACTCTGTTCGCTGGTGACGGGTGCGGGGTCGCGCACGGTGAATGCCGCCGCCAAGTGAACGAAGGCCGAGCTACTGTCGGCGTTGAGAGAATCGTACGATATTTGCGACGGGCCTTTCGGCGGGCTCACGGACGCAGGCGTCAGCCAGATGGTTCGGCTCGGCCAGTCGACACGCGAGCGCTCGAAGCTGGCGCTGCTTGCGGGGATGATCTCCCATTCGAACGAGCTGTATGGCTACATGTCGGTCTACCTGCGGCTGAAGGGCATCGTGCCGCCGTCCAGCGAGGCGCCGTAACTCATTCGGCTCGTAACGCGTTGACGGGATCGATTCTGGCCGCACGACGCGCAGGAAGATATCCGGCGGCAAGCGCGACGCAGGCGAGCACGCCAATGCTGACAGTCACCGCAACCGGGTCGCTCGGTTCCACCTGATACAGCAGGTTCGACAGGAGCCGCGCCCCTGCCAGCGCGGCTGGGACTCCCAGCACTGCGCCAATGGCTACGAGCGTGACACTGTCGCGCAACACCAGCCGCCGTACATCGCGACGCTCGGCGCCGAGCGCCATCCGGATCCCAATCTCTCCGATGCGCTGCGTCGTCCTGTACGCCATCAGGCCATACAGGCCGACGCCGGCAAGCGCCAGCGCGAGAAGGCCGAAGGCGGCCGAGAGCTTGGCAATCATCCGTTCCGCCACAATCGACGCATCGACGCGGTCACGTGCGTTGCTCATCCCGACAATCGCCAGCCTGTGGTCGACCTCGGCAAGCTGGCGATAGATCGTCGCAGCGACCGCGGCAGGGTCGCCAACTGTTCGCACCTGGATCTCTCGCAGGTTCTGCTCGAGCTGCGTGAAGGGCACGTAGAGCATTGGCCGTTTCGCTTCACGGAGATCGCCGTATTTCGCGTCTTCCGTGACGCCGACGATCGCCATCATCCCTTTGGACGTCGAGCAGGGATTGTTCGAACAGAACGCGACTCGTCTGCCGATTGGATTCGTGTCGGCAAAAAACTGCCGCGCGAATGCGTCGTTGACAATGGCCACCTTCGGCGCCGTTTCGCGGTCGTCGTCTGTAAACGGGCGACCGCGTAAGACGGCGATGCGCATGACGTCGAAGTAAGCTGGCGTGACGGCATTCGCGAACGTGCGCGGCGTCACGTTGTCAGGCGGGATGAATCCTTCGACGATGATGGCATTTCGCCACAAGTCTGCCGACAGCACGCCGGAAAACGATGCGCTTGCGTCGTGCACGCCGGGCACGTTGCGCGCCCGCTCCAGGACCTGGCGGTAGAGGCTGCGCCGGCTCTCGGCTGACACTGGTTGCTGATCGACCGGCGGCGTCATTCGGAAGATGACGACGCGATTCGGATCGAAGCCGGGGTCGATGTCTCTGAGCTTGAGGAGACTGCGCACGAACAATCCAGCGGCAACCAGCAGGACCATCGAGACCACGATTTGCAAGGCGACGAGCGTTCGTCCGAGAGGAATTCGTGACACGCCACGCTCCGATGCGCCGCTGCTCTTGAGCGCTCCGAGCGGATCGATACGGGTGGCACGCAGCGCCGGGAGAAAGCCGAACACAACGGCTGTCGCACACGAGGTGAGCGCCGCGAACGCCAGCACGCGCGTGTCGGGGCTGATGTCGAGCGAGACCGGGAGTGCGCCCGATATCAGCGTCGAGAGAACCGAGGTGCCCCACATTGCCAGGAACATTCCTCCCAGACCACCCAACACCGCGAGTAGCAGCGCCTCCGCCATTCTCTGCTGCACGAGTCGCAGCCGTCCCGCGCCAATGGCGAGGCACACGGCGGTTTCCCGGCGTCTCGTGGCCGCACGTGCGAGCATGAGGTTCGCGATGTTTGCGCACGCGACGAGAAGCACGAGGCCGACGATGGCCGTCAGGACGAGGAGCGGAGCTGACAAGTTGTCGCGCAGTCTCGAGGCGCCACGGCTGGCCTCCGAGACCGAAAGCCGGCTGTCGAGGACGCTTCGCCGGTATTCCGGACTGTCCGCGTCGGACGCGATCTCCTGCCGGATGCGCTCGTACCGACGATTCGAGCGCTGCACGCGCCTGATCGAAACTCACGCCCGGGCGCCGCCGCGCGAGGATGCGCAGCCATGTCGTGCTGTGCCCGGTCCAGAGCCACGCCGGTGCACCGGGCTGCGCCGAGAGCGGCAACCAGAGGTCCACCGTCTCTCCCGCACTCTCGCCGAGAAACCCGCGCGGCGCTATTCCAACAATGACAAATGACGTTGCCCTCAGGCGGAAGCTGCGGCCAATGATCGCCGGGTCGCGCCCGAACCGGCGCGTCCAATATGCATCGCTGAGCACGGCCACGGCCTGTCCTGGCGGAAACGGATCGTCGGACACGAGCAGTGTCCGCCCCGCTGCAGCTGCTACGCCGAGAGTTGAGAAGTAGTTCCCGGAAACCCAGGTCAGGTCGATGGGCTCTGGCGGGCCGTCGATTGTGATGGCGTCGCGCCGGACCGTCGACGCGGCGGTGGCGTCAACGACGTGTGCCCCGTCGGCAGCGATGGCGCGGTATGCGGCGTAGGAGAAGATGGGCTCGACGCCGTTCGGGTAGACCGCGGCCAGCGTAATCAGCTCTTCGGGCCGCTCGACCGGCAGCTGGCGCAACATGATGGCGTTGACCGCGCTGAAGATCGCGGTGTTGGCGCCGATGCCGAGGGCCAGGGTCACGACGGCGACAGTGGTAAACGCCGGGGCCTTGCGCAGCGTTCGCGCCGCGTAGCGCACGTCACGCCATGCGTTCTCGACCCTCGTCTCCCAACCGACATCGCGCGTGTAATCCTTCGCGGCTTCGAGGCTGCCGAACGCAGCGCGGGCGGCGCGGATCGCCTCGTTCCGCGTCATTCCGGCGCGAATCTTCTCTTCGATTGACGCCTCGAGGTAGCCTCGCAGCTCCTCGTCGAGCTCGCCGGCGACGCGGCGGCCGCGCAACAGCGCATTCAGTCCGCCGATGAGACGTCGCAGCCGCGCCATCACAACTCTCCGAGCGACGCTTTCAGGATTCGGGTAATGGCCAACGTCTGCGCTTCCCAGTCACGCGTTTCGCGTTTGAATTGGGCCCGGCCCTGCGGGGTGAGGACGTAGTACTTCGCGCGCCGGTTGTTCTCGGTCACCCGCCACTCGCCCTTGATCAGGCCGTCGCGCTCCAGCCGTCTCAGCGCGGGGAAGAGCGACCCGGCGTTGACCTGAAAGGCACCGCGGCTGATCTGCTCGAGGCGCACGCCGATGCCGTAGCCGTGGAGCGGCTCGAGCGCCAGCGTCTTCAGGATCAGCATGTGCAGCGTGCCCTGCACGAGCGCGCTCGGTTTGAGGTCTGGCGCCATCGATTCCTCTCGTCAAACTAGAGGAGTCGACGATACGGCCATTCATCTAGTTTGTCAAGAGGAGCAGGGGGCATCGTTGGGGAAGTTCAAGGGTACGAACGATGCGCACGTCTTTATCGAGCGGTCCGCGGATGCCGCAATGAGGCTGGCTGGCCTGGGCCGTCTCCGCTCGCCGGGAACGCGACCTCCGCTCATGCCCTGCCGCTGCCGCGTCGTGTAGTTGCTCAGTTGGAGAGCCGTGATCAGGCGCCCTCGGACCGCCAAAGCCATTTGTCAACGGCACGGATCACAGGGACGGAACACGACGCGGGGAATCGCTCCGGCCGCGTTCCTGCTCCGCAGCGTGCTCGGCTCGCTCCACGTCCCAGGCCAACCGGCCTCGTTGCGGCATCGCAGTGTTTTACGAGCGATTGTGGCGCGATTGGAAATCCGCCGGAGCGAAGCGGTCGGATCGAAGCGACTTCTATGATTGGGCCTCTAGTCAAGCTCCCCGTGAGATTTCCCAATCGCTCACGTGTGGTCCGTGGCTGCGCGGGCCAGCGCCCGTCGCTAACTTCTATCCGGGTCCGTCCGAAACGGAGCCCCCTGAGACCGTATCCGCTGCGGTCGTGGACCACCACCCTGGCGCACCGTCTCTTAGCCGGTCAGCGGCGATGGCCCGCATGACCCGTCGCGTCTCGTGCCCAGGTGGCGTGAGCGGTCACTGCCGTTGACCCGCTACGCCGTGTTGAAAATGGCGCCGGCGGGCGCTTCATTCTTCGTGGCGTATCGCCACAACGCAATCACGAGCTTCCGCGCCACCGCGACGATCCCGGTCAGCCGCGGGCGCCGCCCCTCCCCCAACCGTCGCAGATACCACTGCGTCAGTGCACTCGACGGTTGCCACCGGACCCACTGCCACGCCAGTTGCAGACTGATCGTGCGCAGGCGCCGATTACCGGCGCGCTCAATGCCCACGGTGCGGTCGATCTCGCCACTTTGAAACGGCACCGCGGTATAGCCCAGAAAGCCCCCGACCTCCCGCCGGTTGCGAAACTTCCGCCACACCAGGCCTTCCCCCAACAAGACCGACACCGAGGTCGGCGCCAAGCCTTTCAACCGTGCCAAACGCGTCGCCACCGCGTCCGCTGTCACCGTGGCCTGTTGCTGGGTCTCGAGGGCCGCCAAGTGCCCGGTGACGAGTTGCACCCGGGCCTGCGCCCGCGCCAGCCGCTGTTGCAGCGACGTCGGCCACGCCTCGCCCGCCCAATCCCGCACCGTCGTCCACCACCCGGCCGCCCGCCGGCTCGGCAGCGCACAGCCCCAGGTCGCCAGCCACCCGCGCATTTGATTCACCAGTCGGGTGCGTTCCTTGACCAGTTGCGTGCGCTCCCGACTCACCAACCGCGTCGCTTCCTCGCCCGCGCTCGGCACCCGCACTTCCGACCAGACCTGGCGCTCGCCCGCCTGCGCCCGCATCAGCATCATGACCAACTTCACCGCGTCGATGCGATCCGTCTTGCGGCGGCGGGCGCGACGATTCACTTCGATGCTCGCCGAATCCACCACGCGGTTCGTCACCCCACGAACCGCCAACGCCCGGTGAATCCAAAACCCATCACGCCCGGCTTCGTAGCAGCTCACCACCGGGGCGGCCGACGGCACACCGAAGCGGCGTCGGCCGTCCAGCAGCAACTGCTCCACGGTCCGCCAGTCGCCAGCCCGTACGTCCCGAATCCACGGCTGACTCCCCACGGTCACCGCCCTCGCCATCTTCCATTGCTTGGCGCCCAGTTCAAACGCCACAAATAACGTCGTTCCACGTACACTGCTTGTCGAGTGGGTCGTCGTGGTCATCGCGGCCTCCTTTGGCTTCAGCACCTTCGGAGAAGCGTAACCCCACGGCCCGCTCATAGTCTCTCTGAGGGCCGTGACAGCGAAGCCACTAAACGGACCCGGAGCGGTACCAATCGGCGTCGGCACCGTTTCGTCTCAAGCGGTCACTCGGCCTCGTTGCCGAACCGATGCTTTACCGGCGTACGGCAGACCCCAGCCGACGCCGCATCGTCAGGCCAGCCGCGGAGGGGCCGGTTTTCCACGGCCCGAAGCGGAGCGCCGAGTCGACCGCTTCGCTCCGGCGAGCACCGACACGCGCCACCCACTCATCGAGCCTTGTATTGCTCGTCGCTGACGTGTTCCATCCAGTCGACGAATTTGCCATCGAGCCGTTCCTGAATCGCGATGTGCGTCATGGCGGTCGTTGGCGTCGCACCGTGCCAATGCTTCTCGCCCGGCGCAATCCAGATCACGTCGCCGGGTCGGATCTGCTCGACCGGTCCGTCCCAGCGCTGCGCGAGGCCAGCACCCGCCGTCACGATCAGGGTCTGACCCAACGGATGCGTATGCCACGCGGTCCTGGCGCCGGGCTCGAATGTGACGCTGGCGCCGGCCACGCGCGCGGGATCCGGCGCCTGGAACAGGGGGTCGATTCGGACGGTACCGGTGAACCAGTCGGCAGGTCCTTTGCCGGAAGGTTGCGAGCCGCTCCTCTTGATGTCCATGCGATGTCCTCAGCGTCCCGTCATGCGCTCCAGCTGCTCGGGGTACCGCGCGCCTTGCACGGTGATCTGTGACGCCGCGCGATCGATGTCGCGAAGATCGTCGGGCGTCAGCGTGGTCGAGGCCGCTCCGACGTTCTCCTCCAGCCGCGAGAGCTTCGTGGTGCCGGGGATCGGCACAATCCAGGGCTTCTGGGCCAACAGCCATGCGAGCGCGATCTGTGCCGGCGTGGCGTTCTTTCGCGCGGCGATCGTGCGCAGCAGTTCGACCAGCGCCTGATTCGCTTTCCGAGCCTCTGGCGTGAATCGAGGCACGATGTTACGGAAATCAGAACTGTCGAACGTCGTGTTCTCGTCGATCTTGCCCGTGAGGAAGCCCTTGCCAAGAGGACTGAATGGCACGAATCCGATACCGAGCTCCTCGAGCGTCGGCAGCACCTCGGATTCGGGCGCTCGCCACCATAGCGAGTACTCGCTCTGGAGCGCGGTGACCGGCTGGACAGCATGGGCGCGACGAATTGTTTGCACGCCGGCTTCGGACAGGCCGAAGTGCTTGACCTTGCCTTCCTTGATCAGATCCTTCACCGCACCCGCCACGTCTTCGATGGGCACGTTCGGATCGACACGGTGCTGATAGAAGAGGTCGATGACATCTGTCTTGAGCCGCTTCAGCGAGGCCTCGGCGACCTCTTTGACATGCGCCGGCCGGCTATCCAGGCCGCGCGAGCCGTTCGGCTCGAACGTGAATCCAAACTTGGTCGCGATCACCACGCGATCGCGGAACGGCGCCAGAGCCTCGCCGACAAGCTCTTCATTCGTGAACGGACCGTAGGCCTCGGCGGTATCGAAGAAGGTGATGCCGAGGTCAACGGCTTTCCGAATCAGCGCGATGCCGTCTTGTTTGTCAACGGCGGGACCGTAGCCGAAGCTCAGTCCCATACAGCCGAGTCCGAGGGCCGATACTTCCAGGTTGCTCTTTCCAAGCGCGCGTTTCTGCATGGTTCTCCTCTACACAAGACTAACGAGCCAGTCCCGGGTTGGGTAGCTGGCAAAAACGACAAGGGTTTGTGAGGTACCGATTCACAAACGGTGCGCAACGAGCTGAGCTATGTGCGCGCACGAGGACCGGAGAGAATCCAGCCGAGCACGAGCGCCGTCATCAGGGCCCAGATCGCGATCGCTGAGAGCGCCGCCACATCAGGCGCCACAACGCTTTGTCCGCGCAGCGCGCCCCAGAGCAACAATAGAAACAGCGACGCGTAGCTCGCTGCCGCCACCATGATCGCCCTGACGCGAACGGACTCAGGCGCACGCCATCGGCGCAGGCAGATGGCGATCAGTGCGAGCACCTGGATCGCGTGAAGGCCGATGAAGTGGGGAACACGCACGTCTCCGTGCTCACGGCTCCATCCCGTTACCGGCACGCCAGGACCGCCATCCACTCCGCCGACGGAGTGTGCGCCTGAGACCGTCATGCGATTTCCCGCGCGAGCGTCGGCAAGTTGCGCCGCGGTTGGCCGGGTCATCAATGGTCCGGTCAGCGCGCCGACGATGGTGAGCGTCATGCCGAGGCGCAAGGCCCATCCAAGCGTCCTGTCGGCGAATCGTTGCCGCCATAGCGCAACAGCCACCGCCACACTGACGAACGTTTGCAGCAGGATCGCGCCTCCCATCACGAAGAACAGCGTCGCGTTGAGCGGCGTTGACACGTTGAAGTGGCTGGTCGCTCCCCGCCAGGCCTGCACGTCGATGATCGCGACCTCCAGTACGAACACGACTGCGGTCATCCAGCCCACGAAACGGCGCACGCGCGGCCAGTCCGATAACCAATCGAAGATCCAGGCGAGCGTGAGGCTGTAGATCGCTGTGGAGACGGCGAACTTGAATGGCTTGAGCCACGCGGGCGCGCCGGTGATGACGCGCGGATCGACCAGTATGCCCACGACCGACGCGCCGGCCACCACGATCATCAGCACTCCGACCGCCGTCAGAGGCGGGCTCCCACGCCATAAGCGTTCGAGTATCGCCGAGGTTTCCTCGATCGCCCGAGGCCGGGCGATGGATGTTGTGGACTGCATATCAACCACTCCTTAGATGTTGCCATCGTCAACATATGGGATATCGCATGATGTAGACAATGTCAACATCATCAATTATGATGGGGCAATGAAGCCAGCCGCCCGCAAGCCGAAGCGTTCGTACCATCACGGCAACCTCCGCCGTGCGCTTCTCGATCAGGCGCTCGCAACCATCCGCGCTGAAGGCGTCGACGGCCTGACCCTGCGCGAGATCGGCGCCCGGCTAGGCGTCTCGCGCACCGCGCTCTACCGTCACTTCGCCGACAAGCGTGCGTTGCTCGCTGCGGTCGCGACCGAAGGGTTTCGCACGCTTCGTCAGCAACTCGTGGCCGCATGGGAAGAGGGCGGAAAAGGACGCGCGGCGTTCGAGTCGATGGGAGTTGCCTACGTTGACTTCGCCGTCGCCAACCCGCCGCACTATCGCGTGATGTTCGGCGGGTTCGTCGACCCGAAGGCGAGCGAGCCGGAGCTGGCCACCGAAGCGGCCGGCGCCTTCCAGGCACTGGTGGACGCGCTCGCATCGCTGCAGCGTGACGCGATCATGCGCGATGAAGACACTGTGACCATGGCCAGGTTCGTGTGGGCCGTCGTGCACGGCGTGGCCATGCTCGGGATCGATGGCCAGCTGCGTGAGCCGGGTGCGGCCGAGAGGCTGATGCGGTACGCGCTGGACAGGCTGCTAACCGGCATCGAGTCGTAGGCTGGACCCGTCGCTCTCCGCCGTCAGCGCCCGAGGACCACTGCGGCAATCTGAACGAACAAGATCTTCCCGACGGTCACCGTCGGAAACACCATCGCGTAGCCGATGTCGGGCCGCTCGGTGGGGAGGGCGCGGCCCGCGTACACCAGGATGGCGGGATTCCCGGCCACGCCGGAGACGACGCCGAACAGATCGTCGGCGGGAATGGCCAGCAATCGTCCCGCGAGCATCGTTGCCACGACCATCGCGACCATGATGATGGCGCCGAGCAGGACCAATGAGAACCCGCTCTCCGCCACCGTCGCGGCGAACTGGGGACCCGACGCGAGGCCGACCTGCGCCAGAAATACCGTGAGCCCGAAGTTTCGCAGCACCATGTTCGCCGAGAGCGGCAGTGTCCACACGATGCCGGTGCGACGGATGTGGCCCAATCCGAGCGCAACCAGCAGGACCCCCGCGAGTCCCAGCGTGATCCGGCCGACTCCAGGAATGGGAATCGGGATCAGCCCAACGAGGAGGCCCATTGCCGCGCCGACACCAAGAGAAATGTAGCTGAAGTCGGCAACGCCCTTGATGGAATCACCGAAGTAGCGGCGCACGGCATCGAAATCCGTGCGATGGCACAGAACGCCGACGCGGTCGCCGAATTCAAGCATGAGTTCGTCGTCAGGCAGCAGATCGACGTCACCCCGCCGCACGTGGATGTAACTGTAGGCGAAGCCGCCGGGAAGTTTCAGGCTGCCGAGGGGCATTCCCACCACGCCGCCCCTGGACGCGAAGACGCGGATGTAGTCGAGCGTGGTTCGATCCACCGCGATCGACGCGGCCGCTTCGCCAACCAAGGCGAGCGCCTGCCCAATCGCTGCCGGATCGGTCCCGACGAGCAGTAGCACATCGTCGGTCTGCAGGATGGTTGTCGGATCCGGGACGCGGTTCTGCCCGCCGCTGCGGATCGCCACCGCCTGGACGCCTTTCGGCAGGCTCCGCTGAAGATCGACGAAGCGCCGTCCGATGACGGTCGCGTTGCGGACACGAACCTCGATCGGCTTCATCAGGCGATCCGCTGGAGCCGCAACCTTCGGTTTGAAGATCGCGAGATAGACGTACATGCAGAGGATCGGTCCGGCGACGCCGAGCGGTACGCCAGGCTATAGCCGACCGCGGCTTCCTGGTTTCCCAGCGCGTCGAGAACGGCCTGCAGCGCCGGGTACTCGTCGTGGCGCCCGCGAACATGCCGAGCGATTCCGGCAGGTCCGCGGCGCCCGTGCCGTGGAGCGCCAGTGCAGCCGCTCCCGAGGCGGCTAGACCGCAAAGTGCCGCGGCGTTGGCCTTCAGTCCCGAGGGGCTCGTGAGCCCGCGGTACCATTCGCCGCCGTACTGAATGCCCACACAGTAGAGGAAGAGCAGCAGGCCGAGGGTGCCCAGCATTCCTGGCGGTGCCGCCTTCGGCGCGAAGGCGCCGCATGCGAGGCCGACAAACAGCACCGCGCCCGAGCCGAGCGCGAAGCCTTTGAAATTGACTTCGCCGACCAAGTAACCGGCCGCAATGACCAGAAACAGCGTCGTCATCGGCGAGGTCTCGAGTAGCGTTCTGAGCCAGTCCACGCTGCTCCTCCTGTGTGATTGGGAACACGGCGCTCGCGTCGGTCAACGTCGAGCTTTACTCGCCAACTGCACGACGGCCATTGCACCTTCCAGGTGAACGGCTCGCGGCTTCAGCGCGGATGCCCGGAGAGCGCGATCGCGAACGGCCTGGCTGGGATGATCAACGAGTTGCGTTAAAGTCGGGATCGGTCAACGGCTGACTGCGCGCAGTGCGAGAGTGCGACCACCGGCGTGGCACACGCCAGACCTCTCCGATGGAGTCAGGCGAGTTGCGCCTGTCGTGCCAGCGCGACCAGCCAGCTCACTCAAAAATCAGGGCCCGTACAAGTGGTGTCACCACCCATACAGGCCCGCCCAAATGCGACGAATGTTGTGTGTTGCTCGATCGGCTCAGCGGTCGATCGACACCAGCATCGCTTCGGTCCAGACGATGTCGACCTTGTCGCCGACCTTCACCTGGGCGGCAGCCGCGGTGTCCTGAATTCGGGACGTGTACTTCCAGCCATTCGGCCCGGTGAAGGTCATCGATGGCACGGCCGGGTCCATGGCGGTAACCGTGGCCGTGATCGTCCGCTGCTTGGCTTTGGTGCCACCGGGAGTTGCCTGACCGGCACCCGTCGTGCCCGCTGCCTTGCTGTCCACGTCCGGCTCGCCGGGCTTCTTCACCCGGACAATGACGTTCTCGTAGTATTTCGCCGTGACCTTGTCGCCGATCTTGACTTCGTCGAACCGCTTGATTTCCGGACCCGCGACGGTCGTCACGTATGTGCCGTCCGCTTTCTTGATCGTGACCGTGCGTGTCTGGGCCTCGACCGCCTCGACGACGCCCGTCTCCGTTCTCATCTCCGATGTGATGGTCTTGGACTGCGCTGCGACCGTGCGCGCCCCCGAAATCAGAACTGCCCCTGCGACGATTCCTACGACAAGCCGTTTCATGTGTCCTCCTCGTCTGGCCTTCAAAAGCGCGCCTTCGTACGCGTGACAGCCAGAGCCCGCTCGGCTGTGGGTTGCAGAGCGTGTGCCGAGCTAGGGGAAGTCTACTATCAAATAATTTATTGAGGATTCCGCAGGTGTGCGGGAGAACGCCGGTTCAGCTGCCTACGGCCTGACGGAGGACCCCCGAATTGCCGTAGGTAAGCTCAGGAGTAGGCGCCCCCGGACGTAGAATTGGTCCGCCGCTCCCAAACCCGGCTGATGTCGAGGAGACTGCCAATGTCCAGCGCGTCGCCCCGCTATTTCCTGGCACTTACGCTTTGTGGCTCCGCCTGCTCTACTGCAGGCACGCCCCCCACGCCTGCAGCCGCGACCGCCCACAACTGGGCTGGCCACGGATTCGATGACGCCGAAACACGGTTCAGCACGCTCAGACAAATCTCGACCGACAACGTGAAGCAGCTCGGCCTGGCGTGGTCGTACGACTTGCAATCCACACGTGGTGTCGAAGCCACGCCAATCGTCATGGATGGCGTCATGTATGTCACGGCGCCATGGAGCATCGTGCACGCGATTGATGTTCGGACGGGGAAGAGCCTGTGGACATTCGATCCGCAGGTCCCGCGCAAGGACGGATACAAGGCATGTTGCGACGTAGTGAACCGAGGCGTCGCCTTGTCGAACGGAAAGGTCTACGTGGGAACCGTCGATGCCCGCCTGATCGCCCTCAACGCGGCCACTGGGCACAAAGTCTGGGAGCAGGACACGGCCACTGATCGTTCTCGCAGCTTCACGATCACCGGTGCACCACGCGTCTACAAGGGCAAGGTGGTCATCGGGAATGGAGGTGCTGATTACGGCGTGCGCGGATATCTGACCGCATACGACGCGGAGACCGGCAAGCAGGCCTGGCGTTGGTTCACCGTGCCCGGAGACCCGTCGAAGCCGTTCGAAGACGACTCGATGGCCAAAGCCTCAAGGACGTGGGACCCCGCTGGAAAGTATTGGGAGGCGGGCGGCGGTGGCACGGTCTGGAATTCGATGGCCTTCGACCCTGAACTCAACCTCCTTTATATAGGTACTGATAACGGCGCTCCCTGGGCTCAATCCAAGCGTAGCCCCAGCGGTGGCGACAACCTGTACCTATGTTCGATCGTGGCGCTGAACGTCGATACCGGGCAGTACGCCTGGCACTATCAAGAAACCCCCGGGGACAACTGGGACTTCAGCTCCACGCAGGATCTGATCCTCGCTGACCTCGCGATCGACGGCAAGCCACGCAAGGTGGTGCTGCACGCGCCGAAGAACGGATTCTTCTTCGTGATCGATCGGGCGACAGGTCAGTTCATCTCGGCGAAGAACTTCGTCGACGTGAACTGGGCGAGCGGCTACGGTGCCGATGGTCGGCCGCTCGAGCTGCCCGGCGTGCGCGAAAAGGACAAGCCGTACGACATCGTTCCCGGCCCTTTCGGCGGTCACAACTGGCACTCGATGTCGTGGCATCCAACGTTGGGGCTCGCCTACATCCCGGCGCAGAACGTGCCGGTCACGCTGGCCGACGACAAGAACTGGAAAAGCTACCCGTCGAATCTGCCGTTCCAGCCGATGAGCGGACTCGGATGGAACACGGCCATCACGGTCAACGCGGCGCCGCCGACCGGCAAGCCGTTTGGCCGACTCATCGCCTGGGATCCTGTCCAGCAGAAAGAGCGATGGAGGGTCGAATACGTCGCGCCCTGGAACGGCGGCACGCTTGCGACCGCTGGCAACCTCGTGTTCCAGGGTTCCGCCGACGGCCGTTTCATTG
Organism: uncultured Acidobacteriota bacterium; assembly: GCA_963797715.1. GTDB lineage: Bacteria > Acidobacteriota > Vicinamibacteria > Vicinamibacterales > 2-12-FULL-66-21 > DATBJJ01. The sequence goes on along the minus strand of CAWCQS010000017.1, from coordinate 42,943 downwards.
CCTACAACGCGACGACGGGTGAGAAGCTCTGGGAGTCGCCGACAGGGACCGGCGTGGTCGCCGCACCGGTGACCTACGAGGTCGACGGCAAGCAGTATGTCTCAGTCGCGGTGGGCTGGGGCGGTGTCTTTGGCCTGAGCACTCGGGCGACGGAGCGCAAAACGCCCGGCACGGTCTACACGTTTGCGCTCGACGGGCAAGCCAAGTTGCCACCGTTCGTCGACTACCAGCTTGGCAACCTCGTCGCCGGCGTCAAGTACAAGCCTGAAGACGTCGCGGCAGGAACGGGCCTCTATGTCAGCAACTGTGTGTTCTGCCACGGTGTGCCCGGTGTCGACAAGGGCGGGAACATTCCCAACCTGGGATACATGTCTGCCCAAGTTATTTCCGAGCTCGACAAGTCCGTGTTCAACGGGCCCAAGACCGCCAACGGCATGCCGGACTTCACCGGCAGGCTGACGCGCGACGACGTCGAGAAGATCAAGGCGTTCATCCAAGGCACTGCGGATGCCGTTCGTCCGAAGCTTGTGCCGACGAAGTAGTGCGCGATCCGCGATCGGAACACGATGCTGAGACCGGTATGGAGAACGCCAGGAGTTTCATCGACGCGCGCGATCAGCTGCTGCGCAGCCGCGACGATCTGGCGTCCGCGCAGCGCGATTTTCGCTGGCCGCAGTTCGAGCGCTTCAACTGGGTCTGTGACTTGACCTGAGCGATTGGGATCCGTGTGATCCGTGGGGTGTGCTCCGGGGTGTGATCCGTAGTGTTAGGCGGTCTTCACCGCCCCGGCACGGCTCAGGCCGAGTTCTTCAATCGACACTTCGCGCATCCTGAACTTCTGGATCTTTCCAGTGACGGTCGTCGGAAACTCGGCCGTAAACCTGATGTATCTCGGGATCTTGCACGTCGCAATCTGACCGCGGCAGAACTCGCGCAGCTCGTCTTCCGTCGCCGTCTGCTCGTCGCGCAGTCGAACCCACGCGCACACCTCTTCACCGTATTTGATGTCGGGCACGCCGATGACCTGCACTTCGCTGACCTTCGGGTGCGTGTACAGGAACTCCTCGATTTCGCGCGGATAGATGTTCTCGCCGCCCCTGATGATCATGTCCTTCATGCGGCCCGAGATATTGACGTAGCCGTTCTCGTGCATGATCGCCAGATCGCCGGTGTGCATCCAGCGCGCTGCATCGATCGCGCTGGCGGTCGCCTCGGCGTTGTTCCAGTAGCCCAGCATGACGGAGTAGCCGCGCGTGCACAGCTCGCCGGGCGTGCCGCGAGGGACCACGGCGCCGCTCTCCGGGTCGATGACCTTGCATTCGAGGTGCGGGTGCACGCGGCCGATCGTCGAGACCCGCAGCGTGATCGAATCATCGATCGCTGATTGAAACGACACTGGCGACGTTTCGGTCATCCCGTAGCAAATCGTGACTTCGGGCATGTGCATGCGCTCGATCACCTGCCGCATCACTTCGATTGGGCAGGGCGCGCCGGCCATGATGCCGGTGCGCAGCGAATCGAGACGGACGGATCCGAACGCCGGATGATCGAGCTGCGCGATGAACATCGTCGGCACGCCGTAGATGGAGGTGCACCGCTCGGTCTCGATCGCGCGCAGCGTGGCCTCGGGGTCGAACGTTTCTGCGGGAATCACAATCGCGGCACCGTGCGTGACGGCGGCAAGATTAGCCATGACGCAGCCGAAGCAATGGTAGAACGGCACCGGCACGCAGATTCGGTCCTCGTGCGTGTATATCGAGAGCCTGACCGACGAAGAACCCGTTGTTCAGGATGTTGTGGTGCGACAGCGTGGCCCCTTTCGGCGACCCGGTCGTTCCTGATGTGTATTGGATGTTGGCGGGGTCGTCGAACTGCAGCTGCGCTTCCCGTGCGCTCAGATCCGCCTCGGCGGTGCCGTCGCCCTGTCGTACGAAGTCGGTCCACGAAATCCCGCCGGGCCCGCGGTCGTTTCCGAGATAGATCAGATGCCTGAGGGCCGGGACCTTCTCGGCCGCGAGCCGGCCAGCGCGCGCCATGGTCAGTTCCGGCATCAGCGCGGTCAACATCTCGATGTAGTCGGTTTTGCGGAAGCGTCGTGCCGTCACCAGCACGCTGACACCCGATTGATTGAGCGCGTATTCGAGCTCGCGCAATCGGTAGGACGGGTTGACGTTGACGAGAATCGCGCCAGCCTTGGCTGCCGCGTACTGCACGATGAGCCACTCCGCAGTGTTCGCGCTCCAGATTCCGACCCGGTCCCCTCGTTCGACGCCAAGGGCCATGAGCGCGCGCGCCGCGCGGTTTGCTTCCCGCAGCAGATCGCCGTAGGTGTAGCGGAGATTCTGGTGACAGGAGATGAGCGCGTCTCGATCCCCGAACCGGGCAGCGGCACGGTCGAGTGCCGCGCCGATCGTTTCACCGAGAAGCGGCACCGAACCGGTACCGTGGACATACGACAGCATCGTCACCGCGATTGGCGAATGATACGCCCTTCAGCCGTCACACGCTAAGCTGGAGCCGTGCCGTACCGGGTAGACCTCCGAAAGGTCGGCGACGCTGCGCTCGATCGGCTTGTCGAACTTGGCGCGCTCGATGTCGAGCTCTCGGACCAGGGCGGGCTGGCGGCGCTGATGCCCGACAGCGTCGCGCCGGAACACGTTAGCGGCGCGCTCGGCATCGATGTCGAGGATATGTCCGTCACTCCTGCCGTGGGCCGCGACGCGGGATCCGTCTGGGTTCTCAGCCCACGCCCCATTTCGATCGGACGCCTTCGAATTGTTCCGGCCCACACCGAGGCGCCAGATGCCCTCAAGTTGCTCGACGGCGCGGCGTTCGGCACCGGCCTGCACCCGACGACCGCGTTGTGTCTTGAAGCGCTCGAGGAGATCGTCGGGATTGCGCGGCCGGATGCTGTCCTCGACGTGGGCACCGGATCCGGCGTGCTTGCGTTAGCCGCGCTGATGATGGGGGTGCCACGAGCGTTGGCCATCGATATTGACGACGAGGCGTTGCGCGTCGCCTCGGAGAACGCGCGCATCAATGCAATCGACGATCGGTTGCAGTTGATGTGCGGCGGCCCGGAAGTGGTGACGGGGATGTGGCCGCTGGTCCTGGCCAACGTGCTGCCCGGCGCGCTCATCGAGATGGCGCCGGCACTCGTGCGGCGCGTCGGTCATCGCGGGCAACTGGTGCTGTCGGGGATTCCTTCGTCGGTCGACCGTGACGTCGACCAGGCCTACCAACGCCTGGGCATGCGACGCGTCCGAGCGACATCGCGCACGGGCTGGATCGCGCTCGTCATGCAGGCGTCATGGTGAGCCTCGGAGGACGCGTCCCCGGTGGCATGAGCGCGCCCAGCATGCCCCGCGAGTGAGCATGAGCTGCTGGCTCGTGTCAGATGCGCCCTCTGAAAAACAGCGTGATCAGCGGTCAATGAGCTCTAAACGCGGAGTGCGCAGAGAACTGTGGGCTGCGCTGTGCTGCCCGCCGGCGGTTAACATGACTAACAGGAGGACTGCAGGGGAGACTGCATGTGACATGCCACGAATCATCGAGCATGGCCGCTCATACCACCGCTCAGCCAACTCGCCATGTATCCCGTACTCTTCCGCATCGGCAGCTTCGAAGTAACGAGCTTCGGCGCGATGGTGGCCATCGCCGCCTTGGTCGGCTTGTGGCTCTTTGACCGCGAGCTGCGACGATCCGGGCTGCCGACGGACGCCACCGATGCCGGCATGATCGGCGTCGTCGGGGGTCTCGTGGGAGCGAAACTGCTGTGGACGATTGAACACGCGGGCGAGGCGCCGATTGCGGATCTGCTGTTTTCGCGTGGAGGCTTGAGTTGGTACGGTGGCCTCATTGGTGGTGTCGGTAGCGGTCTCGCGTACATCGTTCTCAAGGGCTGGCCCGTCGTACCGACGCTCTCGGCCGCGACACCGGCGTTGGCGTTCGGACATCTGCTCGGACGCATCGGCTGTTTCCTCGTCGGTGACGACTACGGTACGCCGTCGAACCTGCCGTGGGCGGTCGCGTTTCCGCAAGGACTGCCTCCGACGACGGTGCCGGTTCACCCGACGCAGTTGTACGAAGCGATCGGCCTTGGCCTCTTGGGTTGGCTGCTCGTGCGATGGCGACGGCGGGGCGTACCCGACGTGATCGTGCTCGGCCGGTATTTCGTTGGCGCCGGCACGTTGCGATTCGGTGTCGAGTTCCTTCGGGTGAACGAGCGCGTCGCGTTCGGGCTCAGCGTCGCGCACCTGGTCTCGCTTGTGGCCGTCGCCCTGGGGATCGCGATGCTCGGACGACGGAGTCCGCATGTTGACCATCGCGTGGGATCCACCTGATTACCACCGGCGATAACATCAATCGAATGCTCGGCCATCGCCTGCCATGCGAAACACCCGCGGCGCACCGATCGACGGCGCCGGCATCGGCCGACACACGGTTCGTGCTTCCAGCGACGATCCTGGGATCCAGCCTGAGCTTCATCGACGGATCGGTCGTGAACGTTGCCCTTCCCTCGATGCAGCGCAGCCTTGGCGCCAATCTGACGACGATGCAGTGGGTCGTGAATGGCTACATGCTCACGCTGGCCAGCCTCATCCTGTTGGGTGGCTTGGCGGCGGACCATTACGGCCGGCAGCGAATCTTTCTCATTGGGCTCGTCGGATTTGTGGCCGCGTCTCTGGCGTGCGGCCTGGCGCCTTCGGCCGGATGGCTGGTCGCAGCCCGTCTGGTGCAAGGCGGCGCCGCGGCGCTGTTGATGCCGTCGAGCCTGGCGATTCTCGGCTCGGCGTACACCGGCGAGGCACGTGGACCAGCGATCGGCACATGGGCAGCGGCTGGCGCGATCACGACCGCACTCGGGCCTCCGCTCGGCGGCTGGCTGGTCGACAACGTCGGCTGGCGCGCGATCTTCTTCATCAATCTGCCAGTCGGTGCGATAGCGCTGTGGCTTGGAACAAAGCTGCGCAGCGATCGACCGGTTGAGCGACCCGCACCGCTCGATACGGGTGGAGGGGCCCTGGCGATCGCGACGCTTGGAACGGTCAGCTACGGCCTGATCGCGCTCGGCGCAGGCGATCGCGTACGAGGCGCGATCGCCCTGGCGGCGTCCGTCATCGCCGCGTGGTCTTTTATTCGATCGGAAGCGCGATCGGCCGCACCTATGCTGCCGCTGGAGCTGTTCCGCAACCCCGTCTTCGTGGGCGCGAACGTGCTCACGGTGCTGTTGTACGCCGCGTTGACCGCGGCCTTGTTCCTGCTGCCGTTCCTGCTGATCGAGGTGCACGGTTATAGCGCGACAGCAGCCGGTACGGCGTTTCTGCCGTTCTCGGCAATCATGGGGCTCGGGTCGCGCTGGGCGGGCGGGCTGGTGGAACGCCTTGGGCCGAGAGTTCCATTGATAGTCGGTCCGTCAGTGACCGCGGCAGGCTTCGTGATGCTCGGACTCTGGAGCGATGGTTCGACGTACTGGGACGGTGTCCTGCCCGGCCTGACCGTTGTCGCGACTGGGATGACGCTCAGCGTCGCGCCGCTTACGACAACCGTCTTCGATTCCGTGACCGAGGAGCAAGGCGGCATGGCCTCCGGCGTCAACAGCGCCGCCGCCCGGACAGGCGGACTCCTGGCGGTCGCGGCGCTCGGCCTCTCGTTCGGACGCGGAGCCGCGCCGGTCACGGACAGTTCGGCTCTGATTCACGCGTATCGAGTAGTCATGCTCGCGGCCGCGGCTCTTGCCGGCCTGAGTGCGCTGACGGCAACGCTCACGATCAAACGCAGCGAAGAAGCAGCGTGAATCAGCTCCTCGTACTTCCCGGCTGCGGTCGACCTCGACTGTAGTTCGTGCGGTTGATGTGGGTTCGCGGCATCTGCAGCCGCTGGCCGCTCGTGCCGATATGTGTAAGGGCGCGAAGTGGTCCGCCCCACGCAATAACGGCATGAGCACCTACATCACGGCCACTGGGCACCTTCCTTCCGGGGGAGCCCATCGACAACGCGTCGATGGAAGACTACCTCGGGAAGAATCAACGGCAAGGCGTCACGGGCCCGGGCGCGGATTCTCAAACAGAACGGCATCAAGACGCGCCACTACGCGATCGACAAGCAACAGCAGACGTTGTTCTCGAACGCCGAGATGGCCGCGCGGGCGGTCGCGGTGCGCGGTCGAGCGCGCCGGCCTGCATCTCGACGGACGTCGATTTTCTGGCGGCCGCGACTGCGCAGTCCGATCACCCGCTGCCCGGCTTCGCGAGCATGGTCCACGCGGAGATGGGGTCGCCACCATGCGAAATCGCGACGCTGCACGGCGTGTGCGCGAGCGGCGTCATGGCCTTGAAGACCGCCTCGCTCCACGTCGGCAGCGGCAAGCAGGCCGCCGTGGCCTGCGCCAGCGAGTTCGCGAGCCGCCTGTTCAAGGCCAGCCGGTTCGAGGCGCCAGCAGCAGGTCGGGAACGGATCGCTGGGATTCGACGTCGAGTTTCTTCGCTGGATGCTCTCGGACGGCTCCGGGGCCGCGGTGCTCCGCAACGCGCCCGGACATGGACGGGCTCGGCTTCGCTAGTCGACTGGATTGAGCTCAAGTCCTGTGCGAACCGCTTCGAGCCGTGCATGTACGTCGGTCCGGCCAAGAACGGCGGCCCGCTGCATCGTGGCTCGACTATCCCGAGCTATCACGCGGCCGCCGACGCCGGCGCGATCAATCTCCGGCAGGACGTCCGGATGCTCGGCGACGTGCTGCGCCACTGCGTCCAGGGGCGCGGTGGAACTGGCCGAGCGCGGAAGTCTGAATCCCGGCCGGCTCGACTGGCTGGTCGTGCACTACTCCTCGCAGGTCTTTCTCGATGAAGCGTACGAGCTTGCGTGCAGGAGTGGATTCGAGCTGCCGCGCGAGCGGTGGTTCACCAATCTCCGTTCGAAGGGCAACGTCGGGTCCGCCTCGATCTTCGTCCTGCTCGAGGAGCTGCTCTATTCGGGTCAGCTCGAACCCGGGCAGCAGTTCTTCTGCCTCGTGCCGGAAAGCGGCCGGTTTCTCTTTGGCTACATGCTGCTGACCGTCGTCGAAGGCGCTCGGAAGCGCTGCGATCGCGCCGGTCGGCGAGCGCCGCTGCCGCGGACCGAGCCGCCGTGCTCGAGACGCAGGGCAATCCGCTCGCCCAGAAGCTGGTGCGGCAGCTGGCGCAAGTCTGGTTCGATTTCGAGGACCAGCTGCGCCGGGTCCCGATCGTCGCGAGACTCTACGACGGCCGATTCACCCTCGATGACTACCGCGCGCTGCTCTTCAACCTCCGGCAGCAGGTGATCGACGGATCGCGCTGGATCGCGCGCGCGGCGTCAAGCATCACGCCGGAGTACTTTCCCATCCGCGCCGCCTTCATCGCGCACACCAGCGACGAGCACCGGGACTTCGAGATGCTGGAGCGCAACTACGCGGCGGTCGGCGGCAGCCTCGACGAGATTCGGGCCGGGCGGAAGAACATCGGCAGCGAGGCGTTGTCCTCGTACGTCCTCCACCGCGCGAGCCAGGAGAATCCGTTCGATCTCGATCGGCACCATGTTCATCGTCGAGGGTCTCGGCCAGCGGATCGCGCGCCAGTGGGGCGAGCGGATCCAGGAGCAGCTGGCGCTGCCGGACGCGGCGGTCTCGTTCTTCCTGTATCACTCGGAGAGCGACGTGCAGCACTTCCGGCGCCTGGATCAGGCGATCGCCGCCGGGATCCTGACCGAGCAGGTGGTCGCCGACATCGTGCGCTGCGCCAAGGTGACGGCGCGGCTGTACGCCCTCCAGCTCGAAGAGATCGGGAATTGTTAGATGCTGTCGTTCGCCGCGTTCGCGCTGATCTACTACGTGCTTGCCGGATTGGGCGTCAATCTGGCGTACCACCGCGTGTTGTCGCACCGTTCGCTTCGAGCTGCCGAAGTGGTTCGAGCGGACGCTCGTCACGATCGGACTGCCCGCCGGGACGCCCGTCCAATGGGCCGGCAATCATCGCTTCCATCACGCGCACGACCGACACCCCGCTCGATCCCCATTCGCCCCTGCACCGCGGATTTCTCTACGCGCACGTGGGCTGGTACTTCCGATCGGCGAACCCGGTCCTGTGCATCGCTTACGCGCTTGGTGGACCGGCCCGGATGCTGGTGGACGCGTGGATGCGTCCCCGCACCAATCAAGAGCACAACGGGCTGGCGGAGGACGTCTCTGGCGGATCCGCTGGTACCGGTTCATCAGCCGGCCGTGGCCATATGCGGTGGCCATGCACGTGCACGCGGCGATTCCTCTCGCGCTCGCGTATCGATGGTGGGGCTGGGCTGGTGTGGCGGGAGTCTGGTTCCTGCTCGTGGCGTTCTACAATCTTGCCGACGCGATTGACAGCGTCGCGCACGTGTTTGGACACAAGCTGAAGAACCAGCGCGACGAATCACGGAACGTCGCGTGGATGGGTATCGTGGTGCTTGGCGAAGGCTGGCACGCCAATCATCACCGCTTTCCGTACAGCGCCAGGCATGGCCTGTTGCCCGGACAATTCGACTGGACCTGGCAGATCATCCGCGCGCTTCGCGCGCTGGGCCTGGCAACCGACGTGCGCCTCCCCCGAAGGCACGACCTTCTGGCGGAGGAGCTGATCAGGGAGTGATATCGACGTGCAAGTTACCGATCTCTACGAAAAAGCCCCGTACGACCCGAACGATCCGAATCCGTGGCTGGCGCTCTATCTCGACATGAGCCTGCCGCTCAGCGACGAAGTCAAGGCAGGCGCTGCTGGCCAACGCCGGATCGAAGTCGCGCCAGTTCCTGCTGCCGCTGGTCCGGCCGACGGCGAAGCTCTCGATGATGCTCATCCAGGTCCTGAAGATCTTCATCCCCAACCGGTTCACATCGTCGAGGGTCCTGCACCGGACGATTTACTGGGGCCTGCGCACGTTCGTGCGCCCGGACGCGAACTACCTGATCCTGCGGCACTTTCACATCGGTTCCGAGATCCTGCAGTTTGTCGCGACCAACGTGCCGGGCATCTCGATTCCGCTCAATCCGCTGCGGCCCCGCGACCTGCAGGGACTGATCGACGACGTCTTCCTGAAGCACGACCTGAACATCTACAACTTCCTGATCCGGCTGAATCGGGAAATGAAGGCCAAGGGCATCGCGCTGGCGAAGCAGGATCTCCTGAATTTCGACTGCATCACCGACGGGCCGTTCGACATCGACGCCGACAACCTTCCGGCTGGACGGCTGAACCTGCTCGACCTCGAGACGGCGATCGAGATCTACACGCCGCTCTATCAGCTGTTTCTCACCGACAGCGATTTCTGGCGGGCCTGCAACTCGCTGCAGCTGGACGAGACGGTGGCGATCTACACCTCCAGGCTGATGGGCGATCCGTCCGTATGTCAGCCTGGTCAACAACAAGCACCCGCTGGTGCCGATGTCGACGCTGCAGGCCGGATACCGGCTCCTGCTGCACGGCCTGGCCGCCGAATGCCTGCACGCGACCTCGTGCAATTCAAGCGGCGACAGCAGGAGGCCCCGACGTCCGTCACTGTCAACGATATGCTTCGAGGTGCGTCCGTGAGTGACGATGAAGGAGCGCCACGATGAAGGAAGACAAGCTCGGCGGCCGGTTCACATTCCCCGGTACATCGTTGACGGTCCAGCGCATGGGCTACGGCGCGATGCAATTGGCCGGACCCGGCGTGTGGGGACCGCCCAAGGACTCGGAAGGGGCAGTGGCGATCCTCCGTGAAGCGGTCGCGGCCGGCGTCAACCATATCGACACGTCGGACTACTACGGCCCGCACGTCACCAACCAGATCATCCGGCAGGCTCTGCATCCGTACCCTGCGGACTTGGTGATCGTCACGAAGCTCGGAGCGCGCCGGCCGCCCGACAAGTCGTGGCAGGTGGCCAGGTCGCCCGAGGACCTGACCACCGGCGTCCACGACAACCTCCGCAACCTGGGCCTGGACGCGCTCGACATCGTCAACTACCGCGTGGTGGGATCGGGCCACGGCCCGGAGGAGGGATCCATCGCCGAGCAGGTGACGGTGCTAGCCGGCCTCCGGCGCAAGGGGCTGGTCCGCTACATCGGCCTGAGCAACGTGACGGCCGCGCAAGTCGCCGAGGCGCAGGCCATAACCGACATCGTGTGCGTGCAGAACAACTACAACCTGGCCCAACGTCATGACGACGCCTTCATCGACGAGTTGGCGCGCAAGGGCATCGCGTACGTGCCGTTCTTTCCGCTCGGCGGATTCACGCCGCTGCAGTCGTCCACGCTGTCGGATGTCGCGAGCCGGATCGGCGCCACCCCTATGCAGGTCGCCCTCGCGTGGCTGCTACACCGATCGCCCAACGTCCTGTTAATCCCTGGCACGTCTTCCGTCGCCCACCTCCGCGAGAACCTGGCCGCCGGGGAACTGACGCTATCGCCGGACATCCTGGCGGAGTTGGACGGCATCGCCACCGCGGCAAGAGCCGTTCAGCAGCACTGACTCACTGCGCGACTTGCAGGACCTTCAATTCTTTCTGACCGCGTACCAGCAGCTTGCCATCGACGAGTGCCAGGGGCGCCCAGTTGTCGCCCCGCTCGAGCACCACGGCGCTGGCGAGCGGCTTGAAGCCGGAGGGACTGGGATCGACGAGGTAGAGCTTCGTGTCGCCGTCCGTCGTCAGCAGCAGACCGTCGGCCAGGATTGACCCGCCGCGCACGAACGGTGGCTGCTGATCCGTCTTCCACTTGATCTGGCCGTCCATGCTCATCGCGACGAGGCCATCGCTCCGCTCGTTGATCGTGTAGTGCGAATAGAAGTGGTCGTTGTGGAGAATCGGCGGTTGCGTGTGGGCGCCGAAATCGGGGTTCTTGAAGAGCTCGGTCACGCCGTAGCTGCCCTCTCCCTTCTTCTGCACCTTGATCATCGCAGTGCCGGCGCCATAGCCGCCCGTGATGAGCAGCCGGCCGTCACCCGCATCAACCGGCTGAGGAACCGGGATGATGCACTGCCAGTTCGTGTAGGTCCAAGAACCTTCCCGCTCTGCGGGTCGAGGCCGTTGACGCTGCCGTCCCTTCGCGTTTCGTCCGCGTCCCGACGGCGGCCGTGATCATGACCAGATGATCTTCTCCGGCGACCTTGACGATGGAGGGGCTCACGTACCCGGGGACGCCGGACAGGGGAGCCGACTTCCACTTGAGCTCGCCGGTCAGCTTGTCGTATGCGACGACGCCCGCCTGCGATGTCTGCGGCGCGACGATCAACAGATTGCCGTAGATCAACGGATTCTGAACGATGGCCCACCGGGGCAACTCGCCGCCGCCGAAGTCCTTCCAGATGTTCTTGCGCCAGACGGGCTTCCGTGTCTTCGTGTTGATGGCGTGCAGATCTCCCAGAGGACCGGAGGTGTAGACGTGCTCGCCATCGACCGTCGGAGTGGTCCGCGAGCCGGCAAACATGAAGCTGCCGGGCGCCGCGTAGTCGAAGCTCCAATTCCTTGCCGTTGACAGATCGAAGACTCGAAGTTTGTCCCCGATCTCTTCATCCCTGTCGAGCAGGTAGACGGTCCCGCCGCTGACGGCCGGGCCGCCGAAGCCAAGACCGACGGGCGCCGTCCAGAGCACCTTCGGTCCTTCCTTCGGCCACGTGCGCAACACGCCTTTTTGATCGGAGGTGTTGTCTCTTTTCGGCCCATAGATCCACGGCCAATCCGCCGCGACTGCGGAGCTGACCGACAGCGCGACCATGACCGCCATGATCTTCGAGGTGTGTCTCATCCGTTGGGAACTCCTGTTCTGCCTTCAACAGCTGTGAAACATCGATAGAAAGACGACGCACTCATGCAGCGCATTTCAGCTATATGTCGAAACCCACGAACCGGGCGCCCAGAAGACGATCTCCTGCGCCGGACGCACCCGCACCGGCGGAGCGCGCGAGGGCGGTCCCGGGGAGTATGCCGACGCCGAGGCAGTGCAGTTGAGGCTTGGCGCGCTCGTGATCGGAACGACTGCGCTCGCATCGGTCAATGCCGAGCTGTACTCGCCGATCGCACGGCGGCTCAAGCAGCAATCGCCACTCAGCAACACCGTAATGGTGACGCTCGCCAACGGTCGTGCGGCATCTGGATACGTTCCCGATGATGCGTCGTACGGTCATTACACGTTCCAGGTGAACGGCTCGCGGCTCCAGCCAGGATGTGCCGAGAGCGCCATCGCCAACGGCCTGATCGGCATGATCGATGAATTGAAGTGAGCGGGTCGTGTGGCGCTTCGGGGGCAGCCGAAGGATGAATCCTATCTCCTGGGCGGCGCGAGACTGCGAATGTAGTTGACGATGCTCCAGATCTCGTTGTCCGAAATGCGCCCGTCGAACCCCGCCATCATCGTTGGCGGAACGCCCTTCTTGATGACGGCGTAGATTTCGCCGTCGGTCGAGCCATGATCCCACTGGTCATCGGTGAGATCGGGTGGCTGTTTTCCCCGTTGCTCCTCGATGATGGAGATGGTGGCGCCCGCCTTTACCGCGCCCTGCGCCATGTTGCCATGACAGGGGGCGCAGTTGGTGTCGTACGCCTTCTTTCCGGCGGCGATCGACTCCGGTGTGGACGCGACGGGGTTCGTGAGATTCGTGGCTTCCTGGGTGGAGACGTTCTGACTGGGGCTCGGAGCGGGGGTACTCACGGTGGGCGCGGGAGAGGTCGTGGCTTTTACACCCACGGCTTTCCTGATCATGCCGTCGCTCTTCGTCAGGATGTAGAACTCGCCATCCTTGTCGACTGCGAACCGGTAATCCACACGGCCACGCCCGGAGACGGCGCCGACGCCAGGCAGTCCGTCGCCCTTGCCACCGCGCGCACGATAGGTGTCTTCCACCAGGCGGCGGAGACCACTGTCCATCTCCTGAATCGGCGCGACGGTCAGCGGCTTGCCATCGTCGGCTGCGAGCACGTCGGCAAGCTCGGCGTACCACATCCGACCTGTCGTGATGTCGCCGAACACGAGCTTGTTTCTGAGCGCAGGGATCGCGTTACCGCGATAGACGAGCCCGCCAGCGATAGCATCTCCGCCGGATACCGGCGTGTGTGGGTATTGGATCACCGGGTAGGTGGGCGTGACCGTGCCGCGCGCGACCGTATCCGAGATCTGAATCGGAATCGTATCGTCTGCTGGTATCGCGCTGATGCCGTTCGTCGACGACATCATCTGCGTGCCTTCGCGGAGCGAATAGCCGTAGTTCGCGCCCTTGTGGATGATGACGACGGTCTCCCACGTGACCAGCCCGATGTTGAACGCGAACAGCGTTGGCGCGGTCGGCCTGGCCGGGTCCACATCCCAGAACAACCGATGAGGATTGCGAAGTCCGTACGCCCAGATCTCCTTCCGCGCGCCCTCGAGTGATGAAAATGGATTGTCGTTCGGTATGCGGTAGCGGGCGTTTTCGCTGACCGTGCTCGTCGACGTGCGTTCACCGAGGTCCGGCACGATGCGCAGGATCTTGCCGACGAGCGTGTCCAGCCGTTGCGGGTTCATGCGGCGGATGTCGCGCTGCTCGCCAGACCCCGCATCGCCCACTCCCACGTACATCACTCGCCAGTCGGGATCCCCCGGCCGCGCGACCGGATTGAAGGTCATCTCGCCGAGCGGGTGAATCGGCGCGGGATGCTGCACGCGCATCAGCTCTCGCGCCGTGCCCTCGAATGTGGCGTTCGAAGGATTCCGATCCTTCCACTCGATGACGATGACTTCGCGCTCGATTTTTCCGTCGGCGGTGGGCGTCGGGATCGCAGGCGTGGTCGTGTACCCCGAAAGATCGAGGCCCGCGACCGCTCCGGCCCGCGGCGCGGCCGGCGTGGCAACGGACGGATCTTCCATGTGGATCGTGTAGAAGACGCCGTTTCGCGCGTAGTCGGGATCGAACTGGAAGTTGATGAGACCGGTGGCGAAGTTGCGCTCGAACGTGAATTTCTGGAACAGGCCAGGCCGTCCGCCGGCGCCGTTGAAGTCGAGGTAGGTCGTAAACGTCTTCGTCTGCTTGTCTACGATGTAGAGCGGGCCGTTGAGGTCGTTGACGAAGAAACGCCGGCCTCCAGGCTCCTCTCGCAGGAAGTTCACCCTGGCCAGCTGTCCCCGCGTGTTCTGGCCATCGAGCTCGCCGGTGATCGGCATCTGCACGTACTCTTGCAGTTCGAGCGCGAGGCGCTGCGGCTGCACGGCAACAGGGTGGACCAGCGCCGCGATCACAATCGTCGTCAGCGCGGCGGTTGTCAGGCTGCGAGTGCACGCCAGTCTTTTCACGTCAATCATCCTACTTCGGGAGGTTCATCCGCGGACACGACCTGCGTCCGCCGCCCTTTCTTCGCCTGCTCCTGTGCACCTACGCCTCGAGAAATGCTCCCGTCAAGCCTAGCGGTGGTCGCGGCAGCGCGGTAGCCGGAAAGATCGACAAGGCTTTGTGAGTAATATTCACGAATGGTGCGCGACGAACTCAGCGTGTTATCGGCGTTCCTCGTCGTGGCCGAGGAGCGAAGCTTCACGCGCGCGGCAAAGCGGCTGGGCGTGTCGCCGTCGGCGTTGAGCCATGCCGTCAACGGCCTCGAGGAGCGGATTGGCGTGCGCCTGTTGGCGCGGACCACGCGCAGCGTGGCACCAACCGACGCCGGCGAGCAGTTCATCGGCCGGCTCGGTCCCGCACTGGCCGACGTCCGCGGCGCGCTGGATCAGGTGTCCGGCCTGCGCGAGAAGCCGGCCGGCCGGGTGCGTCTCGTCGCCTCGCGCCTGTCCGCCCGGATGGTACTCGCGCCGAAGTTGGGCCAATTCGCGCGTGACTATCCCGATGTCGTGGTCGATCTGACCACGACTGAGGAGGGCCGGTTCGATCTCGTCAGCGCCGGATTCGATGCTGGCATCCATCTTGGCGAGTTCATCGAACGCGACATGATTGCTGTTCGCGTCTCGATGGAGCAGCGCGCCGCCATCGTCGGCTCGCCGGGCTACTTCGCGTCGCACCCGATACCGAAATCGCCGCGCGACTTGACAAGCCATCGCTGCGTCAACTTTCGACACGGTTCTTCCGGCGTGTATCACTGGGAGTTCGACAGGGGCCGGAAGTCTCTCTCGGTTGCGGTGAAGGGTCCGCTCATCGTCGATGACGTCGAGGTCATGATCCGGACCGTGCTCGATGGCGTCGGGTTAGCGTTCGCGTTGGAGGAACATGTCGCGCCGCATCTTGCTGGCGGCGCGCTCGTTCGCGTGTTGGAGGACTGGTGTCCGCCGTTCGACGGGTACTTCTTGTACTACCCCAGTCGACGGCAGCAGCCGCCGGCGCTGACCGCGCTCATCGACACGCTCCGGTTGTAGCGCAGCGAGCGTCAACGCGCGAACGAAGGACATCGACACCTCGGCACCGCCCTTGACAATCCGTGGCAGGAGAAATACGTTGCCGCCATTCAGGTATGAGCACGGAGTCCCCTCCCGCACCCACCGGCCCGCCGCCACGCCGCGGCCCTGTTGTTGACCTCGACCCGACCGGGATCGTCACGGGCAAGAGCCCGGACAGGCAACGCCGCCAGTTCCTGAACTATTCGTTCTACCGTCTCGACCCGGTGTTCCGGCGGCTCCCCGCGGACGAGCAACGGCGAGCGGCAGCCGGGTTCATCGAACTGGTGAGGAAGTGGGAGTCTTTGGATGAGCTGATCCTCCGCACCTACTCACTCGTCGGTATGCGCGCGGATGTCGACTTCATGCTCTGGCGGATCGCGTTCGACCCGCTGTGCTTCCAGTCGATGGAAGCAGCGATCAGGCGGTCGCCGCTCGGCGCCTACCTGTCGCAGGTGTACAGCTTCCTCTCGCTGCAGCGCCGGTCGGAGTACGTCAACAAGATGAAAGGCGCCGGGGAGGGCGTTGAGCTGCTTCCCGGCCAGGGGAAGTTCCTGTTCGTCTACCCCTTTGTGAAGACGCGGCAGTGGTATCGCCTGTCGCCTCACGCGCGGCAGGGCATGATGGACGAGCACATCGCCGCCTCGGCGCCGTTCAAGGGCGTCCACCTCAACACGAGCTACAGCTTCGGCATCGACGATCAGGACGTCGTGGTCGCGTTCGACTCCGACTACCCGCAGGAGTTCGTCGATCTGGTGGGGCGGCTGCGTTACACGGAGGCGAGCCTCTATACGCAGCGGGACACGCCGATGTTCACATGCGCGAAGGCGCCCATCGACGCGATCCTCGGGCAGCTGGCGAACGTGGATTGACGACGATCTCAAAAGGGGATCCGCGGTGCGAGGGGTTGCGCAGACGGTTCGCTCGGTGTAGAGTCGGCGCACTCACGCTGGGCGTGGGAGCATATTCGACGGCGGCGGCGGCGACGGAGACCTGGTCTTGCCCTAAACGATAAAAACAAGGAGCCGAGCATGCGCGGAACTGCGTACGGGTGGCGGCTGGCGGCTGTGCTGGTCGCGGTTATGGTCTGGCAGGGCGTCGCCAGTGCGGCCTCGTCCGTAACTGGAACCGTCACCTTCGACGGGAAAGTCCCCGACCTCAAGCCGCTCTCCATGGACGCCGACCCCGTGTGCGCCAAGAAGCACTCGAAACCCGCGCCGAACGAGATGCTGGTCCTCGGCAGCGGCAACACCATGGCGAACATCATGGTGTGGGTGTCGAAGGGGCTTCCGGCCGGGAAGACCTGGCCTACTCCCAAGGATCCCGTCGTTCTCGATCAGAATGGCTGTCAGTACGTGCCGCACGTGATGGGGATCATGGTCGGTCAGACCTACAAAATCCTCAACTCAGACGGCGTCCTCCACAATATCCATACCCTTCCCAAGGTGAACCCCGCATTCAACAAGGGTATGCCGGCGACGCTCAAGGAGGCGACGACGGTGTTCGCCAAGCCGGAGGAGGTCTTCCATATCAAGTGCGACGTCCACCCGTGGATGAGCGCCTACATGGCCGTCTTCACCCATCCATTCTTCTCGGTGACGAAGACGGACGGCAAGTTCACGATTTCGGGCCTTGACCCGGGGACCTACGAGATCACCGCCTGGCACGAGCGGCTGGGGACGCAGACTGCCTCGATCACGGTTGGCGCCAGCGATACGAAGACCCAGAACTTCAAATTCACCACCCCAGCCGCGAAGTAGCGATCCGCAGAGAGGCCGCATGACTGAGCCGGGAGCCGTCGTCGCACACAGGCCGCACGTCGCGCACGAAGTCCATCACGAGGTGCTCGGCTTCTGGCGCAAGTACGTCTTTTCCACCGACCACAAGGTCATCGGCATCCAGTACGCCATCACCGGCCTGCTGTTTCTCCTCTTTGGCTTTTCGCTGATGATGCTGATGCGCTGGCAGCTCGCCTACCCAGGCGCCGCGCTGCCGCTCATCGGCAACCTCCTCGGCGAGGCGCGCATGCCGGGCGGGACGATGCTCCCCGAGTTCTACAACGAGCTCGGGGCGATGCACGGCACCATCATGGTCTTCCTCGGGGTTGTCCCTCTGGCCGTCGGAGGATTCGGGAACTTCGTGGTCCCGCTCCAGATTGGAGCCCAGGACATGGCGTTCCCGAGGCTGAACATGGCGAGCTACTGGTTCTTCTTCCTCGGCGGCGTGACGATGCTGGCCAGCTTTTTCGTCCCCGGGGGAGCCGCGCAGTCCGGGTGGACCTCCTACACGCCGCTCGCGGTTCTGGCGGGTACGGGCCAGACGTGGTGGCTCATCGGGATGATCTTCCTGATCACCTCGTCGCTGCTCGGCGCGATTAATTTCATCACGACCATCATCCAGCTCCGCGCGAAGGGGCTCACCTTTCTGCGATTCCCCTTCTTCGTCTGGACCCAGTTCGTCACGGCCTTCCTGCTGCTCCTGGCCTTCCCGCCGCTCGAGGCCGCGGGCGTCATGCAGCTGATGGACCGTCTGGCCGGCACCAGTTTCTTCCTCCCGAGCGGTCTCGTCGTCAGCGGCCAGGTCGTCCAGAACGCCGGCGGAGGCAACCCGCTTCTCTGGCAGCATCTCTTCTGGTTCCTGGCGCACCCGGAAGTCTACGTGCTGATCCTTCCGGCGATGGGAATCGTGGCCGAGATTATCGCGAACAACACGCGGAAGCCCCTGTGGGGCTACCGTTCGATGGTCTACTCGCTGGTCTTCCTCGGCTTCATGTCGTTCATCGTCTGGGCGCACCACATGTTCATGACCGGCATGGGCACGTCGATGGCGGCGTTTTTCCAGACGACGACGATGATCATTTCGATCCCATCGGTCGTGATCCTCACGGCCCTGATCATCTCGCTCTGGGGAGGATCGATACGCTTCAACACACCGATGTTGTTCGCGTCCGGCTTTCTGCCGATGTTCGGCATCGGCGGGCTCACGGGCCTTCCGCTCGGGTTCAACATCGCGGATATACCGCTGCACGACACCTATTACGTCATCGGCCACTTTCACTACGTCGTCGCGCCGGGAACCATCTTCGCGCTCTTCGCGGGGGTCTACTACTGGTTCCCGAAAGCCACCGGGCGGAAGATGAACGAGACGCTCGGCAAAATCCACTTCTTCGGCTCGTTCGTCTGCATGAACGTCATTTTCATGCCGATGTTCATCATGGGCCTCGCCGGCGTCTCGCGGCGACTGTTCGACGGTGGGTCGGCCTACGACTTTGCGCAGCCGGTCCTGCATCTGAACGTCGTGTCCTCCTGGGGCGCGTGGATCCTCGCGCTCTTCCAGATTCCCTTCATCTTCAATTTCTTCTGGAGCATCTGGAAGGGGGAGGTGACCGACGCGAACCCGTGGCAGGCCACGACGATCGAGTGGGCGGCCCCGTCGCCACCGCCGCACGGCAACTTCGCCGTGGCGCCGGAAGCGCATCGGGGGCCGTATCGGTACAGCGTTCCCGGCGCGGCCAAAGATTTCGTTCCGCAGTTCGAGGCCTGATTCGACATGGACATTCCGTACACCGTAGAGGTCCGCCGCGACACCGGCCTGACCAACGGCAAGATCGGCATCTGGCTCTTCCTCGCCTCGGAGGTCATGCTGTTCGGGGCGCTTTTCGCGAGCTACATCCTGATCCGGACGGGGGCGCCGAGCTGGCCGCGTGGAGACACGATTCTGAACGTCCCACTCGCCACCTTCAACACGATCGTCCTGATTACGTCCTCCGTCACGATGGTCATGGCCTGGGCGTCGCTGATGCGCCGCCGCTTCGGGACCTTTCGGATCTACATGGGCGCGACGATCCTGCTCGGGTTCGTCTTTCTCGTGGTCAAGTATTTCGAATACAGCCACAAATTCCACGACGGACTCTTTCCCAGCACCAACAATTTCCTTGCGATCTACTTCACCCTGACCGGCCTGCACATGCTCCACGTGTTCGGCGGGATGGTCGTGAACGCCTATTTCTGGGGCCCCGGCGCGAAGCAATGGAAGACGAACCCCGAGTGGTTTACCAACCGGGTCGAGCACTCGGGCCTCTTCTGGCATTTCGTGGACCTGGTCTGGATCTTCCTCTTTCCGACCTTGTACCTTCTGTAGGCAGCATCCATGGAAAGCATGCCAAGCATGACGAGCGACCACGCGGCTGACATCGACAGACACGTCCGGATCTACATCACCGTCTTCGTCGCGCTCATGGTCCTGACGATCATCACCGTGGCCATCTCCCGCCTCCACCTTTCGGTGCCGATTGCCGTGACCGTGGCCATGCTCGTCGCGACGATCAAGGGATCACTGGTGGCGTGCTACTTCATGCACCTCATCTCCGAGAAGAAGCTGATCTACGCGGTCCTGCTGCTGACCGCTGCTTTCTTCGTCGCGCTGTTGGCCTTACCGTTCCTGACCACCCACAACAGCTACGGGATTTACCAATGAACCTCAGGTGGGTCCACGCGGTGCTGATCCTCCTCTCCGCGGCACTCGCGGTGGTGTTCGGCGTGTGGTGCCTGGGTGTGTACGGGCGCGAGCACGGCGTCGGAACCCTGCTCGCGGCGGTCGTGTCGTTCGCCGCGTCGTTCGGCCTGATCGTTTACGATTCGTGGTTTCTGCGAAAGACGAGGACGCTGCGATGACCCGCCTTCGCTCTTCCACCTTCGCGCTTCGCGCTCCGGCGGACAAGTCGAGCTTCGGCGAGGCAAGAAGCGCCCGCTCGCGGGTGCGTCTCGGGATTCATCGGGTGTTCGCCACGGCGGCAGCCGTTTTGATCGGCGGGGCCTCCACCGTCCTCGCCTGCCCGGTGTGCTTCGGGGCAGAAGAGACCACGATGATCGACGGGACGAAGCTCGGCGTCCTGGTGATGCTGGCCATAACGCTTTTCGTGCAGGGCGGGTTCGTTGGATTCTTTCTCTATCTCCGAAAGCGCGCGAAGCGCATCGCTGACATCGAGCTCGACACCGAATGGTCGGAGCTCCAGAGGCCACCGAGACTCTCATGACTGACTGGCTTGGACTCCCACCGCTTGCCACGGCTCACGGCGGGCAGATTGACGGCATGATCGGCTGGGTGCACCTGTTCATGCTCATCCTGTTCGTCGGGTGGGGAGGGTTCTACGCCTACTGCCTGGTCCGCTTCCGGCGATCACGGCATCCGGTGGCGAACTACGCCGGTGTCAAGTCGCACCGGTCCACCTACATGGAGATCGGCGTGGCGGTGGTGGAAGGGATTCTCTTGTTCGGATTCGCAATCCCGTTGTGGGCCGCGAGGGTCGATCGCATGCCCCCGGAGAGCGAAGCGCTGGTCGTTCATGTCACTGGCGAGCAGTTCGCCTGGAACATCCACTATGCCGGCCCCGACCGGGTATTCGGCCGCACGGACATCAAGCTGATCGACCTCCAGTCGAACCCCCTCGGACTCGATCGCGACGATCCTGCCGCGAAGGACGACGTTACGACGCTCAATCAGCTCTACCTCCCCGTGAACAAGCCGATCATCGTGAAACTCAGGAGCAAGGACGTCATTCACAGCTTCGGCGTGCCCGAGTTTCGCGTGAAGCAGGACGCCGTGCCCGGCTTCACGATCCCGATCTGGTTCATCCCCAACGTCACCACCGAGGAGATGCGGACCCGGACGGGGAAACCAGAGTTCCAGTACCAGATTGCCTGCGCCCAGCTGTGCGGCCTGGGCCATGCGCGGATGCGAGGCTTTGTCACCGTCCAGAGCGCCGAGGACTTTCAAAAGTGGCTGGACGAAAAGATCAAGGAGCAGAGCGCGCCGGATCCATTCAAGTGAGCTATCAGCTATCAGCTGTCAGCTTTCAGCGCCGGCCGGAAAGATCAATGCCCGAAGGAAGAAGCTGATGGCTGATAGCTGTTAGCTACTGCTCACGCCACCACATTGGCCCTGACCTCCTGGCACCCGGCTCGGTCCCTACGAGATCGTAAATCCCTTGGGCGCTGGCGGCATGGGGGAGGTGTATCGCGCTCGCGACGCCAAGCTCAATCGCGACGTCGCGCTGAAGATCCTGTCCGACTCGTTCGTGACCGATCCCAACCGGCTGGCGCGATTTCGGCGAGAAGCGCAGGTGCTCGCCTCGCTCAGCCATCCAAACATCGCCGCTATCTATGGCTTTGAAGACAGCGGCGCGACGCATGCGCTCGTGCTCGAGCTGGTCGAGGGCCCGACGCTCGCCGATCGCATCGGGCATGGCCCGATCGCGCTTGCCGACGCGCTGCCGCTCGCGAAACAGATCGCGGAGGCCCTCGAAGCCGCGCATGAACTGGGCATCGTCCATCGCGACCTGAAGCCGGCGAACATCAAAATCCGTGCGGATGGCACGGTGAAGGTGCTCGACTTCGGGCTCGCGAAATCGATGGACCTGGCGGCCGGCTCGAGTGCCGATGCGACGAATTTCGCGACGCTCACGTCTCCCGCGATGACCCAGGTCGGGATGATTCTCGGCACGGCGGCCTACATGGCGCCGGAGCAGGCGCGCGGCAGAGCGGTGGACAAGCGTGCGGACGTCTGGGCGTTCGGCGCGGTGCTGTTCGAGATGTTGACGGGCGCGCGCGCGTTTCCTGGCGACGACCTCACGGACACGCTCGCGGCCGTCGTTCGTGCAGAACCGGACTGGACGCTGTTGCCTCCCGGTCTACCTTCGACGCTCGTCGTCTATCTCAAGCGTTGTCTGCACAAGGACCCGAAACAACGCATTCCCGACATGGCGGCGATGCGCCTCGCGCTCGAGGGCGCGTTCGAGACCGCGGCGCCGCAAACGACGATGGTGACCGCGTCGGCTCAGTCACCGCGCTCGATGGTGTGGGTGCTGGCCGCGACCACCGTCGTGTCGCTTGCTGTAGCCGGCTACGCGCTGTGGAACCGGCCCGCGGCCGTTCAGCAGACCTCGGCTCGCCTGACGATCTCGCTTCAGCCGGGTTCGGAAATCACATCGGCTCCGGCGATTACGAGCGACGGCCGCACGGTGGCCTACGTCGCGCGAGAAGGGACGGAGGACTCGCAGCTCTATTTACGTGACCTCACTTCGTTCGAGGCGCGTACGGTGCCAGGTTCGAAGGGCGCTCGACAGCCGTTCTTTTCTCCGGATGGCAAATGGGTGGGGTTCTTCGCGCAGGGACAACTTCAAAAGGCCGAGGTCGCCGGCGCCGCTCCGGTCCGGCTCGCCGAAGCGGCCTATCCCTTCGGTGGCACGTGGACCGAGGACAACACAATCATTTACGCGACGTCGCTCGGCTCTGGACTCCTGCAGATTCCTGCCAGCGGAGGAGCACCCAAGTCCATCTCCAAGCCTGACGGCGCGGCCAATGGCTACGCCCATGTGTGGCCACAAGCGCTCCCCGCTGGACGAAGCGGTAGAAGAGTGCTGTTCACCATCTGGGGGCAGAACAGAGGTAACGCGGTGCTCTCACTGGACTCAGGCCAGTGGGAATTGGTGTTGCCCACGACGACGTTTGCGTCCGCGCTTTTCGACACGTCTTCGCTTAGGGGGCCTAACGGGGGCTCAGGCCGGTTGCTGCTTGTCGACGATACCGCTGGCCTCAGGGCTGCGCCGTTCGATCCCGGGCGCCCGGCGTGTACCAGTGCCGACGCGTCGGTGCTGGACAACGTGTACTCCGACATCTCAACTGAGAGTCGGGGCTGGCTGGCGACCTCGAACAACGGGACGGCAGTCTACGCGTTCGGCAATCCGTCCAAAACGTCGCTGGTGTGGGTCGACCGGGAGGGAAAGATCGAACCGGTGCGTAACGAGCCGGACGTGTATCAGGAAGTCAGCATCTCACCGGACGGGGCGAAAGCCGCCGTCAGGCAGGGTCTCAACCTCTGGATTCACGACTTCAAGCGCGGGACCCACGGTCCCCTGACATCAGGGCTCGACAGCAACGTTCTTCCGGCGTGGAGCCCCGACGGCCGGCGCATTCTGTTCGCGTCGAATCGCGGCGGCGACTGGGATATCTACTCGCAGCCCGCCGACGGATCGGGTTCGGCAGAAGTGCTGCTGAAGCGGCCCTTCGATCAGTTTCCGTACATGGTCTCGGCCGATGGGACGTTGGTGTACACCGAAATCCAGCCAACGAACGGCCGGGATCTGTGGACCTTGTCGCCGGATGGCAAGACGTCGCCCTTGCGCGTCACCCGATTCAACGAAATGGCCGCGCAATTCTCTCCCGTTCGCGAGGGCGTGCCGCACTGGGTCGCGTACGCGTCGGACGAGTCGGGGCGAAGCGAGATCTACGTGCAGTCGTATCCCGGTGACGAGCACCGGGTTCAGGTCTCAGCTGGAGGCGGCATTCGACCGATGTGGTCGCCAGACGGCAATGAGCTGTTCTATGTGGCTGGCGACGCGATGATGGCGGTGGCGATGCAGCCGAACGGGACGTTCGGTGCTCCGCGCCGGCTGTTTGACCGGTCGGGTTTTCTCATCAACGATCGGTTTCAGAGCTACAGCGTTGCGCCCGACGGAAAACACTTCCTGATGATTCAGCGCGATCCTGATTCGGTGCCGCGCCACCTCAACGTGATTCTCAACTGGTTTGACGGCCCCGCTCCCTCAGGCGCGGGCCCGTCGGCCCGTCGATAGGCACGTGCTCTCGAGCTGTTCACTTCTGGGCCTTTAAACGCGCCATCACACGCTCCTTCGCAACAGCCAATACTCGCTGAACGTCCTCGAGGCGCGTTTCCGGAAGGTTATTGAAATCTCGAAGTCGATGCTCGAATGCACGTCCGCGAGTGGCGTCCTCGACAGCGAAGCGGACTTCCTGCAACGCGACGCGACGGTGATCGTAGCTGCCGAGAACGTCGATACACGCTTTCTGGAGCGCGCAGAAGAGACTCCGTTTCCCGGTGGCCTCATCGTCCTTACACTCGCGGTCGTCCGCGCGATTCCAAGCCGACGCGTTGCTGAGGAGAGCTTCTGCTCGAGTGAGAATCGCCACGTCGTCCGCCGTGACTGGTTGGTCTCGCTCTTCTAATGCCGGGCTCGTCGCGGTGATCTGAGGGGCTGGCGTCGTTGCCTGCGCGCGACCTTCGGCAGGGTGGCCGAGGCTGATGGCGAGCGACACCGTGACGAACAAAGTGGGACTCATAAGATGCCTCTGCGACGGACCTACCCGAACATCTTCGGGGTCGGCATCCGCGCGATCCGTTCTTCGACGGTCACGCGCCCTTTGCCACGTCATAGTGAAGCACGAGTAGGCCGCTCGGAAACGCCTCGTGGTGAGTCAGCCTCAGAAGGTGCGACCGAGCGGCTGACGGAAGGAATGGCCGACCCTCGCCCAACAGGATGGGACACACACCAAGCTCGATCGTATCGACAAGGTTGGCCTCGAGCAGACTCCGGAATAGGTCGCCCCCACCGCAGAGCCAAATGTCCTTTCCGGCTCCAGCACGAAGCTCCGCTACCGTCGCCACACCGTTGTCCCCAAGAATCGTGACTTCCGGATAGTCCGAGGCCCGGAGGGTCCGAGAGAAGACGTACGTCCGGAGTCCCGGATAGCTGCGAGTCCGTTGGCGCAGCATCACTTCGTAAGAGCGACGTCCTACGAGAACGGTGTCGATTGACGCGAAGAAAGGCTTGGAGTCGTAGCTCGGGTCCCCGATCATCCACGAGGTTCCATCGCGGCCATCGGCGATGAACCCGTCGAGACTCATGCCCACGCCGTAGCGCACCCGCCTCATCTGCTCCCCCAAACACGAACGTTACGGGCCACACTTCCCGGATGGCCTCCAGTCGGATGGAACACCCCTCTCCTGAGTCGAATCATGGATGACCAGGGCAAACGCCCGCCGGAGCGTCGTACCGGTGACATTCAGTTCCATTGGAACGTTCGGTGGGACCGTCATGGTTTGTCCCGCGCCAGCCCTGTTCGCGCCTGCGGGAGTCTCCAGGCACTGCTCTCCCGCGAGCACATACCAGCCCTCAGGGCCCGGGTGCGTGTGTACTCTCGAACTGTCGCCCGGCCGCATAACCGCGTACGAGAGAACGGCACTATAGCTCTTTGCTACTGGAAGCTGCAGCGGTCCGACCACGGCGACAGCTTCACCGCCACGCGGAGCGGAGTCGCGTGCCCCAAATTCAGAGAGCCACACACGGCCGTCTTCCTCCACAACGATTCCGGTCGCACTGCTCGCCGCTTCGGCAGCCTTTCTGCTTCCAAACGTGTAGAGATGCCAGTAGACGGCCACCTGAGGGAAACGGAGTGCCTTGACCGTGCCAATGTTGAAGCAGCCAAACTCGGGCCGCTTTTCCCCCGGCGGCACGTCCACGCAAGCCACTTCGGTCAAGTGGTCGTGTCCGGTCGTGCTGGGCGCCTGATTCAGCGGCTCTCTCGTTGTCCCGGTTGGAAGGGTTGTCACTAACGATACGAGCACGACGAGGTTGAGAGCGAATGGAGTCCTGATCATCACTTCGATCCTCCGGAAGCGCGCTAGTTCGCACCCAACGTGTTCACCCAGCCGCCTAACGCCTCGGCTTCAGCCGCGGCAGACCCATCATTCCAGCAGCCGCCGACGCCCGCAAGCCGTTGTTGGGCGGCTGACTCGAATCAGTCACGCAGTGCCGCACTGTCGCCCGAAAGCCCCCACGCTGAACCTAAGCAAGAAGGCTCCAAGAACAAGAACTGCCAACGACCCCGCACTGACAACAACCAAGGCGGGAGCCTGCACGAACTGCATGTACTTGAAGGCGTACTGCCCCCAGTTGTTTAACGCACCGTGCGCTAGCGAGACGATCCAGATGCTCTCCGTTTCCAGCCACAGCCAACCGATGACCAATCCGCCGCCAAGCGTGCCGAACGGGAGCGTGAGGGCGAGCATGACTGGAGAGACGCCGTCGACGTGCTGAACCCCGGACAGTTGAAAAGGAATATGCCAGGCCGCCCAGACGGCTGACGTGATAAGGACCGCGCGACGAGCTCCCATGCGCGCTTGAAGTCGGGGCAGCAACCAGGCTCGCCAGCCAATCTCTTCGAAGATCGCCATCACCGACACGACCACGACACCAACAATCGCATTGAGAGCCAGGCGGCCCGCCAGCCCCGTTGGCGTCATGACTCCCCAGCCGCGCTCGGTCGATGAGTGAAACAAGCCATCGGCCTGGGGCGTGAGCCACTCCTGCCACGGTAGCCGTCCCTCGTAAGCCACAGCGACAGGCAACATGGCGGCGTGCATCGCGACTGGTATTAGCAGTAGCGCCACCGGCACGTATGTCCAGGGAAGGCGATGCCAATCGATCCTGAGAGCGCCGTCCACTCCCGGGCGCACGCACAACACCGCCAGCGCTGGGATGAACATCGAGAGGAACTGTAGTCCGATGAACGGACTTTGGTACCCGCCCGTGAGGCCAATGATGAGACTCAGGGCCACCGACATCGCATAAGCGACGGCGACGAATGTCGCGATGGCCTTGGAGCTGTTTGTTACTTGGTTGGCAGCGTCCATGTCTCAAGCCGACGAGCGGACTCTTCACGCCCACGCCTTCGCACTTCGTGCTCCGGCGCGGCAGGCTGTCAGGGGATTGACTGTGGCGGCACCTCACCGAAAATCTTCGGGGTCGGCATCCGCGCGCGGATTCGTTCGAGCTCTTTTATCAACCGGGGGGCTTCGCCCCGCCGGACCCCCCATCGCCGTCGCTCGCGGGGGCCCCTTCGCCCCGCTCCGCTCCGGCGGGGCGCGCCTGCGGCGCGCCTAACCCAAACATCTTTGGTGTCGGCATGCGCGCGCGGATCCGTTCCAGTTCCTCGGCTGTGACGCGGCTGAAGCCGTTCCTGCGGCAGGATTCCTCGACGGCCCTGACGACCATGCCCCGGACGAACGCCGGGATCTTCTTCATGCGCGCAGCGGCCGCATCGTCCCACGCGATCGTCGTCGTCGATTCGGCGCCGTAGCTGAGCGTGGAAGTCCCGACGGAGGCCCGGCCCTGGATGGCGAGAAGGGGAGAGCCGGCGAACTTGCCAGGGGTGTGGGTGCAGAGCGGATCTTCGGACATCAGATCGCCAGTCATCCCGAAGGCCCGGGCGCGGCAGCCCCCGCACTGGCCGTTCATCTCACACTCTCCGCATCGACCACCGAGCGAGGCGCGCTGGCGAATGCCAGTGAACAGCTCCGATGAGGTCCAGAGGTCCGCGAGACTCGCGCTGCGGAGGCTCCCCGCGAAGACAGGGAGGTAGGGGCAAGGGGTGACATCCCCGTTCGGCCGTATCCCCATGTAGTGCGTCCCCGCCGGGCACCCGCCGGCCCCTCCGGAGTAGGTTCTGATCGGAGATGAACCGGGCCACGAGGCCGCAGCCCGTCGGGCGCCTCGGCGGTTCGTCATCCGCCACGATCGGATCGGCATGCTCGAGAACGGTCTTGATGTAGTGCGGAGCGCACTTGGCGTTCACGAGCATCTTGCGGTCGTACTTCCTCTGGATTCGGTAGAGCGAGGCGAGCACCTCGTCGTACTGCGCCGGTGTCATGTCCGACACGAACTGCCCGCGACCCGTCGGCACGAGGAAGTAGAGGTTCCAGACCTTTGCGGCGAGGCGATCGTGCGCGAAGTCGGCGATCGCGTCGAGCTCGCCGAGATTGTGCGAGCCGGCGGTCGTCTGGACGATGAAGGGGAGGCCGGTCCTGTTGAGGATCTCCGCTCCTTCCACAGTGTTTTGCCAGGCGCCGCGGACCTTCCTGAAGCGGTCGTGACGATCGGGATCGAGAGCATCGAGGGAGAGGGAGAGTCCACGTGCTCCCGCGTCCGCCAGGCGTCGCGCCAGGTTCTCCGTAATGCGCACGCCGTTGGTGCCGACGACGACCCAGAGTTCACGCTCCGCCGCGCGCCGGACGATCTCGAGGATGTCGCGCCGTAAAAGCGGCTCGCCGCCCGTCAGGATCGTCAGGCATTCAGGCGCGAATGCGGCGATTTCGTCGATGACCCTGAAACATTCCTCGGTGCCAAGCTCGCTCCGGTCCGCGAAGTTCTCCGTGCCGACCTGCGGCGTACCGCCGGCGTCGAGATAGCAGTGCTCGCAGGCGAGGTTGCAGCGGTAGGTCAGGTTCCAGGAGACGACGTAGGGTCTTGCGAATGAGTTCATCGCGTCGGGGCTCGGGGTTCGGGCCTCACATGCCGAAGAACTCTCGGGCGGCGTCGAGCATCTTCTCGTCCACTTCCAGCGCCCCCTTCTCGCGCGCGAATCTCTCGATGCCGGTGCGCGCCATAGGGCGAACGAACTCGGGGATGTTCGCGAGCCGCGCTTCGGCGGCGGCAGTCCACCGCACCGGGTTTGGTTCTGCGCGTCCCGCACCCTCGACTGTTCCTTCCATGCCGGGGATCATCGCGGGGAACGGGCACTTGGAACTCGCGCCGCTCGACGCGCCCGCCTCCGCTGAAGCTTCGGCTTGACTCGCCGAAGCGCCTTCGGCGCGAAGGCGGTCGGGGCCGATCCGCACGCCGAGTGATTGGACGACCTGTGTTTCGTATGCATTGGTCAGCATCGCCATCTCGTAGCCGCACTCAGGACACGAGTAGACGACCGAGAGCGAGCCGCGCTCGGGCGGGCCGACGGTTTGCAGCTTCATCGGGCTGTCGCAGGGAACGCAGAGGAACTTCATCGGTTCGGCTCCCGGGAGGCTCGCTTGTCTCGCCGTGCTCGACTCGGGAGCGAAGGCGGACGTTGTCGATTCGAGGCTGTCCAGAAGTTGCTGTGCGACACGGTCCAGGGCCTGGCCAACGAGTGTTTCGGGCAGGTCCGCGAGAGGGATCCCCCGATCGCAGTGCCGTGCAAGCTCGGGATCGAAAGGGACGGTCCCCAGGCAGGGGATTCCCAGATCCGGGGATTCGAGTGACGTAAAGAGCGGCTTGATGTCGTTGCAGTCGCGGCAGTAGTAGCCGCTCATGTTCTCGACGTAACCGAGGAGGCGATTGGGGCCCTTCGACAGGGCTGCCACCGAGCGCGCGACCACGCCCCGCGCCACTTCGGAAGGGATCGTCACGAGCAGGAACGAGGTTCGCGGCCCGAGAAAATCGGCGTACTGCACGGTCCGCTCGGCTCCCGGGGGCAAATCGAACATCAGCAGATCGAGCGCTCCCCACTCGAAGGACCTGAGGATCTCGCCGAGGAGAGCGAACTCCCTCGTGGCGCGCCACGTCTGAGACTCTCCTTGCGCGGCGCTCTCGAACTCGAGCGCCTCCGACTCCGGAATCAGCGAGCCCATCGAGAAGATCCCGATTCCGTTCCGCGTCCGCGGGAGCGCGACCTTGTCGTTGCCAGGAACAAACAGCGCCCCCTGTACGCCTGCCATGCGCGCCTGGGAGGGGCCGTTGAAGTCCGCGTCGAGGATCGCAATCCGGAGCCCGCGGGCGCGCAGAGCGCCCGCGAGATGCAGCGTCAACGTGCTCTTGCCGACCCCACCTTTGCCGGAGCCCACGGCGACGAGGTGACGCACCCCGGCGAGCCCGTCGGTGATGCGGGTACGCTGCTCGGTAACCTGCTCCAGGACTCGGGAGCCTCCGTCGCCGGCGATGTCGTAGTAGCTCTTCATTTATTATCCGGGGGGGCTTCGCCCCGCCGGACCCCCTACACGCTCGCTCGCGGGGCCCCTTCGCCCCGCGCCGCTCGCGTGGCTCACTCGCTTCGCTCGTCGCTTGCTCGGGGGCTTCGCCGCGCCGGCCCCTACACGTCGCTCGCGGGGCCCCTTCGCCCGCGCCGCTCGCGTGGCTCACTCGCTTCGCTCGTTCGCTTTGTGCAGCGTAGCTTACACCGTCCCGAACTAGGTGCGGGGAGCTTTGCCTGTCGGCCCCTGTTGACGTCCGGTACGCGCAACGCCGAGCTTTTTGGCCAGAAAATACAGTGTCGTGAACCGCGTTCCTTCCTCCTCCAGACTGAATCCGTTGTCCTGAAGCAGTGCCCGCCACGGTTCGGGCTTCTGTGACGGGTGGTGGGCGAGCAGCGGCGAGACGAGCCAGGTCTTCCAGTCCACCTGGATGATCATCAGCAGGAACTCGCCGCCCGGCTTCAGGACCCGCGCCACTTCGGCGATCGCCTTCGCACGGTCGTCTCGACGCACGTGATCGATCGCGTACGAGCTGACCACGGCGTCGAACTCACCGTCGCCGAACGGCAGCTCCCGCATGTCGCCGACGCGGGCGGCCGCGCGTTCGGCGACCCCGGCAATCGCCGCGTTCTTCATGAATCGCTCCGGGGTGTTCTCGTCGATGCCCCAGTAGCCGCTGTAGATGTCCACGCCCATGGCCGTGGTGCGCGGCCGTGCGAGGAGCACACCGATGGCCGCGCGCCCGGAGCCGGCACCGACATCGAGCACGCGTCCGGATCCGGAGGTCAGAAATCGCTCGGTCGGGAGCGGCATGGGGCCATTGAGCATCGCGTTGAGGACCACAACCGCCGTTGCAGACCACAGCGCCACGAGGGCGAGTGGTATGGACAGCCAGCTCGACCAGGACCGCCAAAACGCAACCGCTGCCAGTCCGCCCGCGAGAATCAGCGGGACGAGCATCGCGTAGCGCACCGACCAGCTGTAGCCGAAGTCGTAGGTGAGGAAATTGAGCATGCGTCACGGTAGCCGGTCGTGCCTGAACGCTTCCTGAATGCGTCCGGCACCTGGTGATCACGGCGATCGACGCGCAGAATCCGCGAGCAGTCGTTCGAGTGACTCGACGACTTCGCGGTCGGCCTGCCCCCACGCGCGATACACGGGCAGGCATTGCTCGAGCGTCGCTCGTCCCTCGGCCGTCATGCCCTGAAGCAACTGCGCGCGGCCCATCTCGCACGCCGCCTCGGCGTGCCTGGGGTGGCTGGGTCCCCAGCGCTCGAGCCACTCGACGGCGGCGCGTGCTGGAGGCTCGGCATCCTTCGATCGTCCAATTTCGTTCAGCATCCGCGCCAGCAGCGGGCGTGAAATCGCCAAGATGTAGCCGTCCTTCTCCGTCATGCGCTCCAGCGCGGACACGGCTGCGGTAGCCTGCTCGAGCGCCTCGGCGCGCCGTCCCATGCGAAACAGCATCCAGGCTCGCTGCGCGCGGATTCCTTCACGACCTGCATCGTCATCGCTGGCGCGGGCTGCGATCGCCCGATCCATCCACGGCAGCGCCTCCTCATACTGTTGCTGCAGGGCGAGGATGCGGCCGACGTTGCGCGCCAGGTTGCTCGTGCGCCAGTGGTCCTCACCAAGCAGCGCCACATGCTGCGCGTGCGCCTCGCGAAACGCGTGTTCGGCCTCGGCAAGCCGGCCGAGTGATGTCAGTGTTGCCCCGAGATTGTTCGTCAGGTTCGCGACGGTCAGGGTGCCGTCGACCCAGGACTTGTCGACCCGACCGCAATGGCCTGCCGCTGCATGGCTTCCGCCTCCGCTTGCAAGTTCAATGTAGAAAGCAGGGACGCATAGTCATTCATCAGGCCGACAGCTTTGGGATGGCGCGCGCCGGGACCCTCGAAAATGGCCAGGGCCTGCTGGTAGAGCGCCCGCGACCGCTCCCGGTCGGCCTTTAGATTGTGGTATTGGGCCAGAGCGCCCAGGCTCATGGCCACGTCTGGATGGTTCCGGGGCAACACCCGCTGTCGAACCTCGAGCGCCTGTGAAAACATCGCCCCGGCAGCGTCGAGATTCGGGGCAAGTGGAGCAAGCGCAAATAGCGCCCGCGCGGTCTTCTCGTGCTCGTCGCCGTAAACGCGGCGATGCCGGTCGAGGGACTCCTGGAGAAGAGTGCGAGCCCTCTCCCCGTCGCCAGAGCCGTACGAGCACCCGCCCGAGCGCATGCAGTGATTCGAGCGCGTCAGGATGATCGGGACCTAGCAGGCGGCGCTGCTCTGCCAACGCCGCCTCGAGCGTCTCGCGAGCCGGTGTGTACTGGCCGCGCTGGGAGTGGATGAGGCCGAACACCTGCTGCAGCTTCGCCTTCACGACGGGCGTACTGCTCAATTGCGCGAGCGCACGGCTCTCGGCGCCGGCGAGAAACTCGCGAATCGGCATCCGATCGCCATCCGGGCGAATCGCCGGATTGGTCGTCTCGAACAAGTCGACGAGGACCCGCACGACCTGCTCCGCCTTGGCCTGCTCCATCCGCGCGACACGACCCTGCTCGGCCAGCGCCCGTGCCTGCAGCGCCGCGACGATGCCGAACGCGGTGATGCACGAGGCCAACACCGCCGCCGCGGTGACGGCGAGGCGGTTCCGGCCCACGAACTTGCGCGCACGATAGCGAAGGGTGTCGGGCTGGGCAAGGACGGCGCGCCCGTCGAGGAAGCGTTCGATCTCCTCTGCGAGCTGGCCCGCCGACGCGTAGCGGCGTTCGGGTTCATCGCGGAGCGCCGTCATCACTATCCGGTCGAGGTCGCCGCGAATCCGTCGGGCGAGCTTGCGGCGATCGGTGACCGGTGATGCCTCGGATCCGGCGCCTGGTTCCTGCGCCTGCTCGCTTGCCGCGCGCAGGCACGCGAGTCGGCGCACCGCCTCACTCGGCGGGATGATCGGCGCGGACGTCCCATCGTTCAGCGGTGCCACGCCGGTCGTCGAGAACGCCGCCGGCCTGGC
The DNA here is from genome assembly GCA_963797715.1 of uncultured Acidobacteriota bacterium. Taxonomy (GTDB): domain Bacteria; phylum Acidobacteriota; class Vicinamibacteria; order Vicinamibacterales; family 2-12-FULL-66-21; genus DATBJJ01. Next base: position 10,010 of record CAWCQS010000017.1, on the reverse strand, counting down.
GCCCGTCAGCAGCTCGTACAGCACGACGCCAAGGGCATACACATCGGTCGCGGTCGTGGTGGGACCACCCTGGCGTTGCTCTGGTGCACCGTATTCCGGCGTGATGAGCCGCATCTCGGCCCGCGTGGCGGTCGACTCCACGTCCCAGGCGACTGGGTCGAGGAGCTTGGCGATGCCGAAATCGAGCAGCTTCACATTCCCGGATCGCGACACGAAGATGTTCGACGGCTTGAGGTCGCGGTGCACGACGAGGGCGCGGTGCGCGTGCTGCACCGCCTCGCACACCACGCGAAACAGACGCAGACGTCCTTCAAGCGGCAGACGCTCGGCGGCACACCATTCGGTGATCGGGATGCCGTCCACGAGCTCCATGACGAGGTAGGGTGTTCCGTCGGACGCGAATCCGCCGTCGACGAGACCGGCGATGTTGGGATGGATCAGGCGGGCCAGCACCTGCCGCTCGGTGCGAAAACGCTCGATGGCGTACGGGTCACGCGGGCCCGAACGCACCAGCTTGACCGCGACTTCCTGTCGATACTGGCCATCGGCTCGCTCGGCCCGGTACACCGTGCCCATGCCGCCGTGTCCGAGGGCGCTCAGCAGACGCCATGGCCCAAGACTGTTGCCGAGCAGCGGATCGGCGCCCGCCGCATCAGTCTGCCGATCGACGATGAATCGTTCGACCGCGAGTGCGCGGTCGTCGCCTCCGGCCGCCAGCATCGCTTCGAGCTCGTCGCGCAATCGCACATCCTGGCCACACGACTCCGCCAGGAACTGCCGCCGCGCTTCAACGGGCTGAGCGCTGGCCAGCTCGAAGAGCTCCTCGACCCGCTGCCAGTGCATGGAATCCATGACTGTCCTTCCAGGTCCGGTTCAGCCGGACTTCGGCCCCTAACAGCCTCCGCGCTCCGTCGCCGGCCGTAGGCGGGCACACTCGCTGAAGGCGGACACTACGTGTAACTGATCGCGTCAAACAGCCGTCCGGCTGGACAACGTCGAGCGGCCACTAGAAGCTATCTCACAAACCTATCCGTGTTGTCCGTGTTGTCCGTGGTTCTAGCCGGCGGGCAGGTCGCGGCCGAGCTCCTTGCGAAGCCACGCCCGCGCGGTCGTCCACGTGCGCTGCACGGACTTGCTCGAGACGCCCAGCGCCTGCGCGGTTTCATCGAGCGTGAGGCCCGCGAAGATCCGGCACTCGATCACGCGATGGGCGCGCTCGTCAATCTGCGCGAGCCGTTCGAGAGCGACATCGATCGCCAGCACCTCTTCGACTTCGGTGTCGCTGAGCAGCGGTTCGTCGTCTTCGCTCTCGAGCTGGATGGGGCGATCGTCACCGCCACGCTTCAGACGCGATCGCGCCCTCGCGTGATCGACCAGGATGCGCCGCATCGTCTGCGCGGCGATCGCCAGGAAATTGTCGCGGTCCGTCGCGGTCAGCTGACGCTGCTGCAACAGCCTGAGATAGACCTCGTGCACGAGCGCTGTGGCGGAGAGCGTGTGATTCGCCGATTCGCGTCGGAGCTGCCGACGGGCGACCTGACGCAGCTCGTCGTAGACAAGCGGCACGAGCCGCTCGAGGGCTTCACGATCGCCCGCGCGCCAGCGCGCAAGCCATTCGGTGACCTGTCCATCGGAGGTCATGGTTGATAACGGTCAAGGACCCCGGAGTCTGGCGCAAATCATAGCGCCTGCGCTCGCAACCCGTTCGAGAGAACTGGCCCGGAGCTCATCAGTGACCGAAGGCTCGGAGCGATGTCCACTTTCCGGGCTTGCCGTCGCGATCTCGATCAGCAGCATGAACGCCCCACACCTCGGATACTCGATCGGCTGGAGAGAGCGAATCGCCGGGCTCTCGCAGCAGGTCCCGCTCGCCGACGGCCGCCTCGCCCCATACATCAACCTCGACAACGCCGCCACCACACCTCCACTGCAGGAGGTGCTCGACGCCGTCTACGAGTTTCTGCCGTATTACTCGAGCGTTCACCGCGGCGCCGGATTCAAATCGCGGGTCAGTACCGCTGCCTACGATCAGGCGCACGAAACGATCGCCCGGTTCGTCGGCGCCGACCCAAGCACCAATACGGTCATCTTCGGGAAGAACACGACGGAAGCCATCAACAAGCTCGCCTATCGCTACCCGCTCAGCCGCGCGAAGCGTCGTGCTCTCGACCGGGATGGAACATCACTCGAACGACCTGCCCTGGCGCGGGCGAGCCCAGATCGTGCGAGCCAGGGTCACCGGCGACGGACGGCTCGACGAAGACGACGTCGACCGGCTCATCGCGGCATTCGGCGATCGCATCGCCCTGCTGACGGTGAGCGGCGCGTCGAACGTCACCGGCTTCGTCCAGCCGATCCATCGGCTGGCGCGAAAAGCTCACGCCGTCGGCGCGAGCATTCTGGTCGACGCCGCCCAATTGGCGCCGCACCGTCGAATCGACGTCAGGCCGGATCACGATCCCGAGCATCTCGATTTCGTAGCGTTCTCGGCTCACAAGATGTACGCGCCGTTCGGCACCGGTGCGCTCGTTGGACGACGTGACATCTTCCTGGAAGGTGCTCCCTGAGTACCAGGGCGGCGGCACCGTGGAAGTCGTGACGCCCACCGAAGTGCGCTGGGCCGGGCTGCCCGATCGCGAGGAAGCGGGCACTCCCAACGTCGTCGGCGCGGTCGCGATGGCGGCTGCCGCCCGAGTGTTGATGGCTGCCGACATGGGACGCCCTCGAACGCCACGAAGCGTGCACTGACGACGTACGCGCTCGAGCGGCTTCAGTCTCTCCCCGGCATCACGATCTACGGCGCGTCGGACCCGGTCGGCGCGCCGACCGGGTCGGAGTCATTCCCTTCAATCTCGGAGACCGGCCTCACGCCCTGGTCGCGGCAATCCTGGGCTACGAGGGAGGCATTGGCGTCCGGAGCGGCTGCTTCTGTGCGCAGCCCTATGTTGCGCACTTGCTTGGGCGCGCCGAATCAGAGCCTGGCCGCTGGTTGAGCGCGCGGCCGGCTGGCGACACATCGCCACGACCAGGCATGGTGCGGATCAGCCTGGGCGCTTACAACACTTCCGAGGACGTCGATGTCCTGGTCGAGATGTTGGGACGGATCATGCGGAACGACTACCGGAGTCAGTACCTGCTACGTGCCGGAAAGCTCGGACTACAGACCTGTCGGGTACCACGAGTTGGTGCACAGCCTCGCGGTTCGGCAGACTGCGGAGGCGATCGGATGACCCGAGTCGCGATCATCGGCGGCGGGGTCCGATAGTGAGTGCGTCCACGTCCGGTACTCACGCCGCGCCGAGTATCCCGCTAATGCGGGCCGCGCCCTTGCTGCGTAGAGCCGATGCCCGCCGGCGCGGAGTCGAGAAAGCAACTGCTTCAGATTCAACGCTTCGGTTCGTACGGCACGAAGCTCGACGCCTGCTTGGGGTCTCCCTGCCCTGAGTAGCGCGCAAGCACCGGATACGGATAGATCGGCCGCGTACGCTCGGTGACGCCGTTCACCTTGCGGCTCGCAATCATCACGTCGGGGGCCTCTCCCTTCTCGACCCAGTTCTCCAGCAGCGTGAGCGCATCGAAATCGGTGAGGCCCGGACCGCCGGCGCAGTGATGGACGCCTGGGACGAGAAACAACCGGAAGAAGTCCTGCGTCGCCGCGCGGCCGCCCATCAGTTTCTGTACATCCTCGTAGTACCCAATGGACGACGTGGCGAGAATGGCGGCATCCGACAGGCCGTGCCACATCAGTAGCTTGCCGCCACGCGCCTTGAAGCGGCGGAGGTCTGATGATGTCGCATCGTAGAGTTTCCTCGCGCGCGCAAGCGACGCGGGACCCTGGTCGAGGTCGAACTTGAGCGGATCGACGTCTTTCCTGACCGTCGGATCCGCCATGTATTTCAGGAACTGATCGTGGAGGATGTAGTTCGCGTAGGCGTTGGGCGCGGCCGGATTATTGCCGCGTCCGTAGTGCCATCCCGCCCACTCCGTCGCCGTGCCCGCGATGTCGCCATACGCGTACACGACCTCTCCCTTCGAGTTGACTGCGGGGCGCATCAACTGCTTCACAGCGGCGACCTGCCGGTCCGTCAAACACCCGGACTCGCTCTTGGTCGCCGAACACGCGATCATTTCCGGCCGCCAGTCACACGATGCGGGATCCGTCACGAGTCCTTCGTCCACGCCGGCCTGCGCGCCGCAGCGCGCCAGCACCGATTTTTGAACGGTCTCCGCCACGGCATTGCTCAGCACGGAGCCGCGTTGAGCGTCGGCAACCGCCTGGGCGTCCCACGCGCCGGCAATCACGCGTCCCGTCAGATCGTAGACGGGAGCGATCGACAACAATCCGTCGAAGTCCTCGGGGAAGCGCTGTGCTTCCATCAGCGCGGCATGGCCACCCTTGGAGCAGCCCGACATGTACGAGCGTGCGATCGGCTGACCGTAGAACTTCGTCGTGATGGCTTTCCCCGCGATCGTGATCACGTGGTTGTGCCGCCAGGCAAAATCCTCCTGCAGGTTCGGGTTGTTGGCCGCCCACACGCCGTCGAACCCAGGGCCTCCGTCGTGGCCGCCGTTGCCGGTGATCGACGCGTACCCCCTGGCGAGCGTCACGTTACACGCGTTGCCGTTCACGCCGCCGCAGAACCCGGCGCACGGCGTGAGGTGGAATCGCTGGTTCCATTGGGCCGGCAGCGGAAGACGCAGCTCGAACTTGTTCTGCGGCGCCACATACCCGAGCACTTGACAGTACCGCTTGATCGAGGCTTGCGGCGAGAACGCCGGGCGACTGTGGATCGGCCGGGGGAACGTCGACGAGCCGCGCCGAGCTGATCCGCGTCGGCGCATCCGGAAGTCCCTCGAAATCCTCGGCGGCCAGCGCCGCGCATCGTTGTGCATCTGCACTCGGCGGCGCTGCGACGGTTTGACCAGATTGCGCGGACGGTCCCGTCTCGTTGAAGGAAAGGCCGAGCGCGAGGAGCATCGCTGCTGAACACATCCTGAGAGCCGAAGAGCGAACAGTCATACGGTTGTGATTCTAGCGCGATGCTGACGACTCAGGGAGAGTCGGTCAACACGAGTCGAGCGGGCGCCGCCGGGCCGCAGTGTGAGCCGACTTCGAGTATGGTGGTCGCTATGCGTCAGCGGCTGCTTCGCCTCCTCCTTCTTCCCCTGGGTGTGGCACTCGGCGCGGCTCAGTCCGCGCAGGGCACGGCTCCCTTCAACGACTCGATCCGGGTCGCCGACCTCAAGGCCGACCTGTTTTTCCTGGCTGGCGATGGCTTCAAGGGCCGGCTCGTCGGCACGCCCGAGAACGCGTTGGCGGCCGAGTTCGTGCGATCGCGCTTCGAGCGCGCCGGTTTGAAGCCGGGCGCGCCCAACGGCTCGTTCATCCAGGCCACCAACCTGATGATCGCCACGCTTGGCACTAAGAACCTGCTGGAGCTGGCCTCGGCGGACGGCACGCGACTCGAATTGAAGCCGGAGCAGGACTTCTACCCGCAGCGCTTCAGCGCCAGCGGCTCGGTCCGCGCGCCGCTGGTTTACGCAGGATTCGGTATCCACGCGCCGAGGCTCGGCTACGACGACTACGGCGACCGCGCGAAGGGACGCATCGCCCTCATCCTCGAGCACGAACCCGGCGAGCGTGACCCGAACAGCCCGTTTGACGGCGTCGTCACGGCCGAAGCTGCCGTGCCAATCAAGAAGGTGCTGGCGGCTCAGGAGAAAGGCGTGGTCGGCGTGCTCTTCGTGACCGACGTCCACAATCATCCCGACCCGGCGAATTTCGAAGCGGCGGCCCGCGCATTCTGGCCAGCGCAACCGCCGCGCATCGATCGCTTCACGCTGGCGAGCTGGGCCGACCGCGTGCGCATTCCAGTCGGGCAGGTGTCACCAGCCATCGCAGAAATCCTGGTCCGCGGGACTGGCCGCCGGCTCGCGGACTTGTCGAAAGCCGCGGAAACGGCGCGCGGCTTCCAATCCATCCCGCTCGACGGCGTCGAGGTCACGTTGAGCACGGACGTCGATCGTCACATCGTGGCCGACCGCAACGTCCTCGGGTACATCGAGGGAGTCGATCCGAAACTGAAGGATGAGGTCGTCATCGTCTCGGCGCACTACGACCATGAAGGCGCCGATGGCGACACCATCTTCAATGGCGCTGACGATAACGGGTCTGGCACAGTGGCGCTACTGGAGATTGCGGACGCCTATGCAATGGCCGCGGCGGCCAACACGCGTCCGCGACGCTCGGTGTTGTTCGCCTGCTGGGGATCGGAGGAGCGCGGGCCGCTTCTTGGCGCATGGGCGTACACGGAAGCACCTACCTTCCCGCTCGAGCGCACGGTGGCCGTGCTCAACATGGACATGGTGGGCCGCAACGAGGAGGTGCCGGTCGGTGGCGGGCCGCGCTTCACCGGCCTCGAGGTACAAACGGCGGAATCGAACCGCAACGCGACGAACATCCTCGGCTACAGCCGGCATCCTGAGCTCAGCGCCGTCGTCGAACGCGTGAACGCTGGCTATGGGCTCGAGTTGAAGATGCGCTACGACAACAACCGGTCCAATCTGCTGCGACGCAGCGATCAGTGGCCGTTTCTTCAGAACGGTGTGCCCGCGTTGTGGTTCCACACCGGCCTTCACCCCGACTACCACACCCAGTACGATCGGCCCGAGCGGATCAACTACGAGAAGATGGAGAAGATCGCGCGCCTGGTGCATCACGTGAGCTGGGTGCTGGCGAACCAGGACGCACGGCCCAGATAGCTGGCTGCTTCCGTGAGCCTGCCCGGCGGCATGCGCCTTGGATGTCACCGCGCGGCGCTGGCTGGCAGGAATCACATGCCGCCTTATGCTGTCGATGAGCGTCAGGCAGCTCAAGGCTCTCCGGCAGATGGGTTCGCGTAGACTCGCGTGCTGTCGGAGGGTGAGCGTGTTCCCTTGGCGACTTCACTTCGTGCGGACCGGGCCCAGGTATCGGTCCAGCCAATCCAGCGACTCTTTGATCAGCTCGGGCATCTGGTCCGGGTTCGGAAAGTGCCCGGAGTTTTCGAACACCACATGGCGCTTGTCCTTCGGCGGCGCGCCCATCAGACGAAACATCGGCTCTTGAGCGCCTACCAGGGGGAGTGCGAAATCGTGCCGGCCATTCAGCATCAGGAGCGGCATCTTCGCCCGGGGAGCAAAGTTTATCGGGTCTGCCTCGGGGGGCACGCTCTCCGTGGGAAACCCTCCGGACACCAGGATGCTCGCCTTGAATCGCGGCTCCAGCGCTGTGAGAATCGGACCGTTAACCGCGCCAGCGCTGAGCCCGTAGAACGCCAACCTGTCCCGATCGATGTCCGGCCGGGTTTCCAGGTAGTCGATGCTGCGACCCAGATCCCTCGACTGCTGGACGGTCTGGTCCCGCCGAGCGCTCGGCCCCGCCAGTGGCAACCCTCCTCCGCGTTCGTACGAACCCTTGTAGATCGGGTACAAGACGGCATGGCCGCTGCGGAGGAGGAACTCCACGAACTGCGTCGACAAGTTCTCGCTCGACCGGGAACGAAAGGCGTATCCGCCGGGGTAATGCACCACCATCTGATAGGGCGGGACGGCATTCCTGGGCAGGAACAAGTAGGCCGTCACGCGCTCGTTGCCGTAAGCCGCCTGGAAGCTGATCTTCTCCGTCCGCCAATGCTCGGGGGTGTCGTCCACCGATTCGATCACGGCGTTCAGCGATGTGCGGTCGTAAGAATAGATGTTCTGGTAAAGCCGGAAGGTCTCATCGCTGGCTGGCTCCTCCCTGCTGTAGTCGCGACTCAATGCCCCGACCGCAGCGGTGAGTTGATCGGAACGGGGACGGGGATACTTGGCGCAGCGGAAGCCGTAGGTGGCCAACCGTCGGAAGGGCGTTTGCGCATCCGGCTCGGTAAACATATAGGTGGGCTCGCCCCAGCCCCCGCCCAGGATGTAGCGGCGATCGTCAGCCTGGTTCCAGCACCATTCCTTCACGTTGCCGGCCATGTCGTAAGCGCCCCACGGGCTGAGGCCCTGGTGACTGCCAACACGGGCGGGACCGGCTCCGAAGTTGCTGAGGCGATAGATGTCGGAGAAGATGCCCACGTCGGCGGCCTTGCGCCAGTGATAAACGGTGGGCAAGCTCTTGCCTTTGAACGTGGCGTAGGCGTCGGCTTCAAACCAACTGACGCCGCCCACCGGAAAATCGGCTTGCCCGTCGCTGTAGGTACCCAGCGCCCACGTGGAGGCTCCCGGTCGGCCGGTGGTATCGCGAAACTCCTCCATGGCTCGCTCCCAGGACAGTTCCCGGCCGTCCTTGACAAAGGGATGCCTCCAGGTACTCGCGCTTGCGGTACGCGCCAGCGTCGACGAATTCCTTGAACTCTCTGTTGGTGACCTCGTACTTGTCGAGCCAGTAGTCCTCCACCTCGACGGCAGGAGCGGGGCCGTATCGGTACGGTCCACCCGGCACTCGAACCATGCCCGGCGGGGTGGAGCCTTGCGGGTCGAGCTGGAACTGGATCACGGAAGTGGTCCAAGTCGAGAAGGCTGCTTCGACGGCATCGAAACCCTCTTTCGAGATCCGCCAACGGAGATAGGCGTTCGGGACCCGTACTCCTGCGATTGGAGAAGATCCCACGGACTCCCAGGGGGAGTCATCGGCTGCCGAGTAGTCTCTCCAACCGACGGCGGCGCCGGGAGGAGTCGTTCGAATGGTGATGGGCGCGGTCACATCGCGCCACAACTGCTGAAGGCCGCGATCCTCGGGGAGAAAGCGCCGAGCCTCGCGGGCCAGGCGAAAGGCCTGCACGCTGGGTCCGGCTCGCCCCAGCCGGGCGATTTCAGGAAGCGCCACGTTGCGGGCCCAGCGAGCGCGATAACTCCGAACACCGAACCACGCCGCTGCGGCAATCGCGACGACGAGGACCAGCAACAGCGGTACGGCGACGCGCGGCTGTAACAGGGCTTGGAAGCCCGTGGAGCGGCCCAGAAGCTCTGCCTGACATCCCACCAGTTCCTCGTGCAAGTCTGCCGCGGAGGCATATCGCGCATCCCGGCTCTTTTCGAGACAGCGGTTCAGGATTGCCTCGAGTCTGCGCGGCACTTCGTGGCGCACCTTGCGAGCTCGCACCGGCGTCTCGTGCAGGATCGCCGACATCGTCGAGATGGCGGAGTCGCCCTGGAACGCTCGCTTCCCCGTCAGCAACTCATAGAGCACGGCACCGAAGCTGAAGATGTCGGAGCGCGCGTCGAGCGGCTTGCCTTCCACCTGCTCGGGCGACATGTACGGGACTGTCCCGACCGCCACGCCGTGCCGGGTGAGGCTCGCCTCGTCCGATGGCGCGCTGACAGTCGCCGCTTCGGGGGCGGCCGGGGCGGCCAGGTGCTTCACCAAGCCGAAGTCGAGGACCTTTACCTGTCCTTCCGGCGTCACCATGACGTTCGCCGGCTTCAGGTCGCGGTGGATGACCCCGTTCTGGTGCGAGGCGCGCAGCGCATCGACGATCTGGATGGCGTACCGAGCGCCTTCGCGACGGGATAGGTTGAAGCGAGCCGCGTCCCATCGATGTACTCCATCACCAGGAAGTCGACATCGCCTTCGCGGCCGACGTCGTGCAGGGCGCAGATGTGCGGGTGATTCAGACCCGCGATGGCCTTGGCCTCGCGCGCAAACCGCGCCCGGCGTTCCGGGTCGGCACTGAGGTGCGCTGGCAGCACCTTGATGGCGACACTGCGCTCGAGGCGCGTGTCCTTCGCCTTGTAGACCTCGCCCATCCCACCGGCCCCGACGGCAGCCTGGATCTCATACGGTCCGAGCCGCGTGCCGGGCGACAGGGTCACGGCAACACCTCGCGACGGCGCAGGGTCGAGTGCTGCCCCCGGTCGTGCGCGTGGAGACGCGGGGCGACGACCGTAGGAGCGACCATGACACCCTCCAGAGCCTGGACGAATCAGCGACGAAGAAGGACGATGACGCTGAATGACTGCAGACGATAGGAGATATTAGGGCCGTT
>CAWCQS010000016.1:0-370014 GCA_963797715.1 uncultured Acidobacteriota bacterium | reverse complement strand
TCCCGATGTTCTTCCAGGACTACGCCGAGCTCGACCACGTCATGGCGAAGCTCGAACCGGTGATCACCCAGCGGCTCGCCGACAAGGGCTTCGTCTTCATCAACTGGGGCAGCGGCGGCTGGGTTCAGGTCTTCAGCAAGAAGCCGGCGAAGAATCTGCACGACCTCAAGAGCATGAAGCTCTTCACCTCCGCGGGTGACGATGTGACCGTGCAGTGGTACAAGGACAACGGGTTCCAGCCGGTGCCGCTGTCGTCGGCAGACATGTTGTCGTCGCTGACGACCGGGATGATCGAGGCCGTCCCGGTGACGCCGCTCTCGGCACTCTCGTTCCAGCGGTACAAGTACACGCCGTATATGCTCGACGTCGGCATCTCGCCGCTCGTCGGCGCGACGATCGTCAACAAGAAGACGTGGGAGGCGATCAGCGAGGCCGACCGCGCGCTGTTGACTTCGGCTGCGCGCAAGACCGAGGCGCGTTTCCGCGCCGAAGTTCCCCGCACCGACGCCGAGTCGATTGCCGTCATGCAGAAGAGCGGCATGACCGTCGTCAAGGCGGACGCGGCCGCGCTGGCCGAGTTCCGCACGGTTGCTGACGGCTTCACCAAAACGATGCGCGACGGACTGGTGCCGCGCGATGTCTTCGAGCTCGCGGTGCGCGAGCGCGATGCCTACCGGAAGGCGCGGCCGATCGCCAAGTGACAAGCGTCGTTCCGGCCGAGGCGCCGCGCACCGGCTCGCCAGTCGTCCGGGTGCTTCATCGATTCGAGGACGCGCTCGCCGCCGTCGCGCTCGGCGTGATGGTCGTCCTGCCGCTCGCGGAGATCCTGCTTCGCCGTTTCGCCGGCACAGGCATTCCCGGATCCATTCCCTTCGTCCAGCATCTGGTGCTCTGGGTCGGGTTTCTCGGTGCGGCGCTGGCCGCGCGCGAAGGAACGATGCTGGCGCTCGCGACCGGCACGTTCCTTCCCGCGGGTCGCGCCCGTGACTGGGCCGATACATTTGCCGCCACGGTTGCCGCCGCGGTGTCGACGATGCTGTGCGTCGGCGCGTTCGAGCTGATGATGAGCGAGCGCGAGGCGGGCACTGTGATCGCTGCCGGCGTCACCACATGGGTGGCGCAAACAGTGCTGCCGTTTGCATTCGGACTGATTGCCCTGCGCACGGTGTGGCGAACGAAGGGCGGCTGGGCGTCACGGGCGATCGCGGCGTGCGGCATGGTCGCCGGTGGCTGGCTCGTATGGCATACGACCGCGACACTTCCGGCGGGATTTCAGTGGCCGCTCGTCGCCGCGCTTCTGGTCGCAGCCGGCTGCGGGACTCCGATCTTCGTCGTGCTTGGAGGATTGGCGATCGTCCTGTTCCTCACTGATGGCGTCGGGCCGTCGGCGATCCTCATCGAGACCTACCAGCTGGCGGTGAAGCCGACGCTGGCATCGATTCCGTTGTTTACGCTCTGCGGATTCCTGCTCGCCGAGGGGAAAGCCCCTGAGCGGTTGCTGAACGTGTTCCGGGCACTGTTCGGGTGGTTTCCGGGCGGGACGGCAGTCGTCTGCGCGATGCTCTCGGCGTTCTTCACGATCTTCACGGGCGGATCCGGAGTCACCATCCTCGCCCTCGGCGGCCTGTTGCTGCCGGCACTCATCAAGGACGGCTATCGCGAGAGGTTCTCTGTGGGGCTGCTCACGGCGTCCGGCTCGCTCGGCCTGCTGCTCCCGCCATCGCTGCCGCTCATTCTCTACGCGATCGTGGCGCAGATCCCGGTGGAGGATCTGTTCATCGGCGGCATTCTGCCCGGCGTGCTCCTGCTCGGGCTGACAGCTGCGTGGGGCGTGCGTGAAGGCGCCACCCATAGCACGGGCCGCACTCCGTTTTCGCCGGCTGGCGCGCTCCGCGCATTGTGGCAGGGCAAGTGGGAAGTAGCGCTGCCAGTCGTGGTGCTGGTCGCCCTCTTCGGAGGGTTTGCGACGATCGTCGAGGCCGCGGCGCTCGCGGCGCTCTACGCGTTCATCGTCCAGGTCTTCGTCCACCGCGACGTCCGGCAATTCGACACGCTGCGGCGTGTCTTCGCGGAATGTGTGGCTACCGTCGGCGGGGTGCTCGTGATCCTCGGCGTGGCCGTTGGCCTGACGAGCTATCTGATTGGTGCGGACTGTACCTGGCCGGTTGCTCGAATGGACGCAGGCCTACATCAGCTCGCCGAAGGTTTTTCTGCTGATGCTGAACCTCTTCCTGCTCGTCGTCGGCTGCCTGATGGACATCTACTCCGCCACCTTCGTCGTCGTGCCGCTCATCGTTCCACTCGGGCAGCATTTCGGCATCCACCCGGTGCACCTCGGCATCATCTTCGTGGCGAACCTCGAGCTGGGGTACCTCACGCCACCGGTCGGCATGAACCTGTTTCTTGCGTCCTATCGATTCAAGAAGCCGCTGCTCGAAGTGACCGCCGCCGCGTTGCCGATGCTGGGCGTCCTTGGCCTTGGCGTCGTGCTCATCACCTACATTCCGTGGATGACTACGGCCCTGCTAGGGGTGCTGGGCAAGATGTAGATCGCGTCACCTCGTTGGCGCACTATTGAACCGTTACCGTGGCAACCATCCCCGGATGGATTGAGCAGTGATAGCTGAACTGTACCAGCGCTCGGGAACATCCGGCTGAAGGAACCCTGCGGAGCAATCGACCCCGAATTCCACAGGTTGGTGTCTGACGTCGACGTGTGCGTGACGTTGTCGTTGTTGGTCCACGTCACTGTCGCGCCGGCCGCCACAGCGATCGGGTTCGGGGATACGCGTTCGCGGTACGCGTCGAGGCTCCGGAAACAATCGCGACTGTCATTCCGGAGCCGCCAGTCGTTGAAATAGGCGTTGGCGACGTCATCGGCGAAGACGATCCACCACAGCCGAACGACAAGCTGAGCACGAGAGCAATAGCAAAGAAGATATGTGTTCGCATGCTGACGGTGAAACAAGAAGCGCACCACCGTTCGGTGTCGGCTGCGCGCAGGCAGGCGGATCGCTCGCGGGACAATCGCTTTCGGGTTTCGTAACTGTTCCCGATTCTTGAATCCGGCACGGATCAGGTCTCTGACGAACTGATGAGCAGCCCATCGCCGAGCAGTGCTAGTCTGCCGTCGCTATGAGGACCTTCGCTGCCGTCACACTTCTAGCCATCGTCCTGGGCGCCGCCACATCGCTCAACGGCCAATCGGCATCGCTCAAATACGTGGATCTCTTCAACGGAAAAAACCTCGAAGGCTGGGTCAACGTCAACACGGCCGACGATACCTGGAAGATGCGCGACGGCATCCTGATCTGTTCGGGTCGTCCGATCGGGGTCATGCGCAGCGCCAAACAGTACCAGAACTTCGTGCTGCATATCGAGTGGATGCACATGGAGGCAGGTGGCAACTCCGGAGTGTTCGTGTGGAGCGATGCCGAGCCCGATCCGCGCACGAGGCTGCCAAACGGCGTCGAAGTCCAAATGCTGGAGCTCGAGTGGCCCAATCTCAACAAAGTCAACGGCGTCACTCCTCCACTCGCATACGTTCACGGCGAGCTGTTCGGCGTTGGCGGCGTGAAGACAACGCCGGACAACCCGCGAGGCGAACGGAGCATGTCGATTGAGAACCGTTGTAAGGGCAAAGGCGAATGGAACGCCTATGACGTCGTCGCCATCGATGGCGTCATCAAGCTGTCGGTCAACGGCAAGTTCGTCAACGGCATCTCGAACGCGACAAAGAGGAAAGGTACCTGTGCCTGGAGTCCGAAGGAGCAGAGATCCATTTCCGCAACATGCGCATCATGGAGCTGCCGCCAGGCGGCGGTGCGGAAGCACGGTGATTCCCAGACACAAACCTGCGGTCGTGGCACGAGTTATCATCGTTGTCCCCCGGGTACACGCGCAGGCTCGGGCGGAATTCTAATCTCCTGATGGTAAGGAACAAACGGTTGGCAGCGCTCGCGATGCTTTCACTGCTGATCGCGATCGAGCTCGGTGCGCAGAACGCAGCCGACTGGCCGCAGTACCTGGGGCCGCAACGCGACGGCGTCTACCGCGGCCCCGCCCTCGCTGACAGCTGGGGATCTCGAGGGCCGAAGGTCGTGTGGACGAAGGCGGTCGGGCAGGGTTTCAGTGGTCCAGTCGTCGCTGACAACCGCCTCATCCTGTTTCATCGCGTCGGCGATCGCGAGGTGGTCCAATCGCTCGACGCCCGCACCGGCGCCGAACAGTGGAACTACGGCTACCCGACGTCATACAGAGACGACTTCGGCTTCGACGAAGGGCCACGTGCCGTGCCCGTTGTCGCAAACGGGGTTGTCTACACGTTCGGCGCCGAAGGCCAACTCCACGCGGTCTCCCTGACGGCGGGCACACGACTCTGGAGCGAGGACACGGCTCGGCGCTTCATGGTCGGCAAAGGCTTCTTCGGAGCGGCCGGATCGCCGCTGGTCGAGGATGGCCGCGTGATTGCGAACGTCGGTGGGAAAGGTGCGGGCATTGTCGCCTTCGACGCGACGACGGGCAAGGTCCTGTGGACCGCAACCGACGACGAAGCCAGCTATTCATCCGGGGTGGCCACAACCATCGCGGGCAAGCGGTACGCGATGTTTCTGACGCGCGCCGGACTGATCGGGCTCGACCCGGCAACCGGCGCCGTGCAATTTCAACGGCAGTGGCGCGCGCGGCAGAACGCGTCGGTCAACGCCGCAACGCCACTCGTCGCGGGCGATCTGATTTTTATCTCTGCCGAGTACGGACCGGGTGCGGCTGCGCTTCGGCTCGAGGGGACGAAACTGACCGAGCTGTGGAGCTCGAACGACGCGCTGTCGAACCACTATGCGACGAGCGTGGTGCGCGACGGCATCGTGTTTGGCTTCCATGGCCGCCAGGAGTTCGGCCCAAGCTTCCGCGCGGTGGAGCTCAAGACCGGCCGCGTTCGATGGAGCCAGGATCGGTTCATGGCCGGCAGTGTCATCCTCGCTGGCGATCGACTCGTCATCCTGCGCGAGAACGGCGAACTGCTGATCGCGCCCGCGTCGCCGGATGCGTTCAAGCCGCTCGCGCGGGCTGAGGTCCTTCCGGGAACCGTCCGCGCGTTTCCCGCGCTCGCCAACGGACTTCTGTACGCGCGCAACGAAAAGACGCTGGTCTGTCTCGACCTGCGGCAGTGACTGCATCATCCTTTCGGGCTGTAGAGACACGAATTCCGTGTCGCCCGGTTGATACCGCGGCTACAATCGGCACTCCAGGAGGATCCCATGCCCAAGTATCTGTTGAAGGCCAGCTACAACGCGGAAGGTGTCCGCGGCGTCATGAAGGAAGGTGGCAGCAAGCGCGAGGCGGCTGCACGCGCGCTCGTAAAGTCGCTTGGCGGCAAGGTCGAGTCGTTCTACTTCTGTCACGGTGACGCCGACGCCATCGTGATCTGCGACTTTCCGGATGTCGCCAGCGCACTGGCTGGAGTGATGGCAGTCAACGCCTCCGGGGCCGTCGTCGCCTCGACGACGCCGCTCATCAGCGCGGCGGAAATGGACGCCGCGGCAAAGAAGACCGGCAAGTACCGCGCGCCGGGCCAATAGGAACGCCAGCGCGGCGCGCGCCACGCTCCGGCGGCTGCTCGGCGTCAACGGCGGCGTCACCGGCCACGTTGCGCGCGAACATACTTGGCCACCGTCCCCACCGGCGCCATCCAGACGCCATTCGCCGGATCGTTGACGTATGCGCACAACCGTTCGAGCATCGCCAGCCGCGTCGTCTGCGCGCCGCCCTTGCCCATTTCGTGCCCGGCAAACACCACCCATGAGCCCGTCTGCCGGGCAGATTCGACAATCGTCAGGATTTGCTCGAAGTCCTTGCCGTCGGATTCGATGCCCGTCAGCTGGGCAAAGTCGATGTACGAGGGATCGTTTGGTGCCTCGTCCAGCCATCCGCGCGAGGTGACGAAGACACTCGCGGCAACCGGCACATAGCTCTGTGTGCTCACGCCCCGCCCGACAAATGTCTGTCCACAGGGATACGCGAACGACTCGGGCGTCACGCCAAGTAACTCCGCGATGCGGCGGTTCGCCTCGGTCAACTCCCGCCGCATCTGATCGATCGTGTAGTCTTCGAGCGCCTTGCCACGCGACCACGCGAAGTTGCCAGAGCACGGATGATTCAGGGAGTGGTTGCCGATTTCGTGACCACTCGGCAGCGGCCTGCTTCCAACCCTGAATATTCTTCTCGACAGCAGACGGCACGAGGTAGAAAGTCGCTTTCACCCCGTAGCGATCCAGTAGGGCCGTACCTCCGTCAACCTGGCTGGCCCGCGCATCATCGAAGCTGAGACTGACTGCGACGCGTCTGCCGTTCGGCCACGTGAATGCTGGGCCAGGCTGTTCGGTCACGACCAGCCATTCACCACCGGCGAGTGTGACGACAAGCAAGAGTAGTAAACGGTTCATCTCGAGACTCCATCGATGAGCGCGGCCCTGAGTCCCGCGGCGTGCTTCATGATAGTGTTGCGCCGATCGTCATCGCCGGTCATCGAAATGAAGCTGAACGAGCATACGTACAGGCGTCTTGAAGCGTACGCCGTCGCTGGGTTGCTACTGGTGGTCCTGGTCACCTGGATCGCTTCGAAGCTGTAGCGGCCGACGGCCTCTTCCTTCACCTTATCCTCGGTCGCCACGTCGCCATCGGCGGCGAACTTTGCCGGACGCGTTGCGTAGTACATCGCATCATGCTCATGACCACCACGTCTGTTCTCGAGGGCCGCCCTGTCAGCCGCTACCTCGGCATCGTCACGGGCGAGGCCATCATCGGCGCGAACGTGTTTCGCGACATGTTTGCCGCTGTCCGCGATATCGTCGGTGGCCGCTCGGCTACGTACGAGAAGGCCCTGGCCGAGGCGCGCGACGTCGCCCTGGCGGAAATGCAGAAGCGGGCCGAAGCGCTGGGCGCGAACGGCATCATCGGCATCGATCTCGACTACGAAGTGCTCGGGCAGGCCAACGGCATGCTGATGGTCAGCTGCAGCGGCACGGCCGTGACCTGCTGATCCCTGTCGCTCGCGCGGAAGGGACCGGTCTACGCCCGCCGAAGTCAGTGTAGTATTCGGCATGCGGTCGCGCCCATCCGTCGTCGGCACGACTCTACGAGCCGTAGTCGCTGCCATCGCTGCCTGGGTCGTCGCCTGCGGGTCGCCTTCGCAATCGCCGACCGCTCCCGCGCCGCCAACTCCTCCTGCCCCCACCCCGCCGATCGCTCAAAACCGCGAACCGTCGG
This sequence comes from uncultured Acidobacteriota bacterium, assembly GCA_963797715.1. Classification (GTDB taxonomy): domain Bacteria; phylum Acidobacteriota; class Vicinamibacteria; order Vicinamibacterales; family 2-12-FULL-66-21; genus DATBJJ01. The sequence continues at coordinate 362,748 of CAWCQS010000016.1, read as the reverse complement.
TCAACGTCAAGTTCACCGGTGCCAGCTCGTGCATGCCGCACGGTTCGTTCTCGTGCACGCTCGAAGTGGCGGCCACAGCGTCCGATCCCGACAGTGACCCACTGACGTACGCGTGGTCGGGATGCGCAACCGGCACCTCGCCGACCGCTCTTTGCACAATCAAGGATCCAGGCACCGTCGCTGCGACCGTGACCGTGGAGGACGGCCACGGACACACGGTGTCGTCATCAGCATTGGGAGAGGGAGAGCGCGAACCCAATCGCCCGCCGTCGGTCACCGTAGCTTTTCCCGCCGGAACTGAAGTGTACGCCCTCACCCGGCATGCCCTGCACGATCGAGGTCGTTGCGCAGGCTTCTGATCCAGAGGGGGACTTGTTGCAATACTCGTGGTCAGGGTGCGCGAGCGGTTCGGGCGAACGAGCGCGGTGCATTGTCTCCGCGCCCGGGCCAATCACTGCCACGGTAACTGTCGATGATCTGCACACGCACGTCGTCCGCGCGTCGGCCTCCGGCGCCGGCGTCAACCGCCCGCCTGATATTCTTGGGGTACGTCGTGATTCCGTCCGCGGGCGGGGGCGAAATCGACGTGCTCGGGAACGTCGTGGATCCCGACGACGGATTCCTGTGCGGCCGTGAGTACCTGCGAGGGTATCAGCACCGCCGGTGCCTGCGGCACTGGATTCCTCTCCTGTACCTGCCTCGCCGGTCTGGAGGCACGCATAAGCCGAACGGCTACAGCCGGGACCTGCGCTGTGACGTTCGAGCTCAAGGACAAATGGGGCACCGTCGGCAGGCCAATGATCACGATTGACGTCGCTACACTGAAAGTCGTCAGCCACACCAGCGTGGCAGCCGTAACCTCTCAAGTGCCGGTCGCTGGCCGGCGCTGACTGTCAATTCAAATGGCACGCTGTCGAGCTCATGTCGCGACACTCGAGAAAAAATCGGTGGTGACCTTGACGTCCGCGAGGCCCTCGACCGCGCCGCCCAGCCCGGGACCTTCGAGAACTTGCCCGGCTCGTGGCGCTTATAGCGATTGAAGAAGTCGCCGATGCGGCGCTGATCGTCCGGCGTGAGTGCGACGGCAGCCTTGCCGTCTGGGCTGACCAGCGAGACAACGACCTTCGAATCGAGCCCATCTCGTCTTGCATGTGCATCAGGCCGACGATCGAGCCGCGCACAACGCGGCCACCGGCGATTGCCGGACCGAGCACCAGAATGTCGCATGGGTCGCCATCGTGTACGAGATCGTCTGAGGAACGAAGCCGTAATTGACGGGATACCCGCCGACCTCCGGGGCATCACCCGATCGATGGCGCCGGCGTTGTGCTTGATGTCGAATTCCCACTTGCGGCAGGATTCAACGGCAGAGGGTCCCGCCAGATGTTTCGTTTCGACGACTGCGCTGCCGCGAGGCTGCAAGCCACTTGCGCTGACGCCTCCTTCGGCAACTCCAACGGCGGCGCGGCAGTCTGCGACGCGAATGACAGACCAGCGAGAAAGATCAACAACCGCACGACCGTAGTATCCTCTCGATCGCCCCACAAAGAGAGGAGGGACCGATGCGCCGAGTATCGACGTGCCGCCTCCGCTACGGAGTCGCCGTCAGCCTCGACGGCTTCATCGCTGGGACTGCCGGCGAGTACCGACTGGATTGTCATGGATCCGTCGATCGATTTCGCCCGGATGTTCAAGCAGTTCGACACCGCGGTGATGGGTCGCAAGACCTACGAGGTGCTCACCGCGCAGGGCGGTCACGGCGAGTTGCCCGGTCTCGACGTTGTCGTATTCTCTCGAACGCTGCCGCCGGCGACGTATCCTGGCGTGCGCATCGTCAACGACAACCCGGCAACGGTCGTCGCCGCGCTCAAGACGAAGTCGAGCGCCAAGGACATCTGGCTGTACGGCGGCGGCGAACTCTTCCGCGGACTGCTCGACGCGGGACTTGTCGACACGGTCGAAGTGGCCGTCATTCCAGTGCTGCTCGGCAGCGGCGTGCCCCTTCTTCCCCCGGGCGCTTCGACGAAACTCGTCCTTTCTGATCACAAGGTTCTTCCAGCAAGCGGCATCGTCGCGCTGTCGTACTCAGTGCCTGGCGGCCAGGGACCCGCGCCGGCCATTACCTACGTGAAGGCATCGAAGGCCCGATCGACGCAGGCGAAGCAGACGCGTTCGAAGAAGACGATCAAGGGCTCGATGATCGACGGATCGAGACGCAGGCTCGTCCTCGGGGCACTTGGCGTAGCGTTCGCACCGTTCCTGCGCCCATCGGCCGCGCAGCCTACCAGCACCAGGCTGATCCTCCTCGGTACCGGCGGCGGACCACGGCCTCGCGCATCGAGGACCGCGTCCTCTCAGGCAATACTCGTCGGCGACCGGACGTACGTTGTCGACTGCGGCGACGGCGTGGCACGACAACTGGCCGCGGCGAAGGTTGCCCTGAACACGGTCAGGCACGTCTTCATCACGCACCATCATTCGGACCACAACGCCGATTACGGCAATCTGCTCTTGCTGGCGTGGGCGGCAGGGCTGAACACTCAGGTCGACACGTGGGGTCCGCCGCCGCTCGAAGAGATAACGCGCCTCTCTTTCCAGATGAACGCGTACGACATCAACACGCGCATCGCCGACGAAGGCCGCCCTCCCCTCGTGCCGCTCGTACGCGTGCACGAGCGGACAGAAGGCGGGCTCGTGATGCAGGAGGACTTCGTGAAAGTCACTGCCGCCGTTGTGCCTCACCCGCCGGTCACGCCAGCCTTCGCGTATCGATTCGACACCTCCGACCGATCCATCGTCATCTCTGGCGACACTACGCGCTCGGACAGCGTCGTTCGACTGGCGCAAGGCGCTGACGTTCTGGTGCACGAGGCCCTTTACACGCCGGCTGTCGACCGGCTGGTCGCCAGAACGACAAACGCGACGACATTGAAGAAACACCTGCTCGACAGCCACACCTCGGTCGAAGACTGCGGCCGCGTCGCCACCGCTGCCGGCGTCAAAACGCTCGTGCTGTCACATCTCGTGCCGGCCGACGATCCCGAAGTGACCGAGCAGATGTGGCTCGACGCGGCGCGACCGCACTTCAAGGGGATGATCGTCGTGGGCAAGGACCTGATGGAGATCTAGATAATGCTGAATGCTGAATGCTGAAGTGAATGTCGAAGGCAGTAGCTACTCGTGACGGAGCGCCACGATGGGATCGATTCGCGACGCGCGGCGCGCTGGAATCATCACGGCTGCGACGGCCACGATCCCGAACGCGGCTGCCGCTACCAGGTAAGTCAACGGATCGCCGGGTGTGATGCCGAAGAGGAGCGTCGAGGCCGCGCCTCTCAACAGGACTGCAGCCGCAAGACCGATTGCAACGCCAGCGCCCACCAGCCACGCGCCACGCGTGACTAGCTCGGCGAACACGGTCCGGCCGGTGGCCCCGAGCGCCAGTCGGATACCGATTTCGTGCGTTCGCTGGCTCACCACATAGGCCACCAGACCGTACACACCGATTGCCGCCAGCATCACGGCGATAACCGCAAAACAGGCGACGAGGACCGCATACAGCTTCGGTCGAGCCAACGACTCCGAAACGTATTGCTCAATCGACTTCGCCGCGGCGACGGCCTGACTTGGATCGACCTCGTGAATCGCGCGGCGAATGGCCGACGCCTGGGCCGACATCTCACCCGAGCTCCGCACGACGAGGCTCATGATGTAGCCGGGCGTCTGACTGTGAAGAAGATAAACGGTCGGTGCAGGTTCCGACGTGAGATCGTGCCGAATATCGCCAACGACACCCACGACTTCGGCAACGCCCTGATTGGAGGCCTGCACCAACAATCGTCGGCTGAGCGCGCGACCATCCTTGAAGTACCGCCTGGCAAACGACTGATTGACGATGAGCACTCGAGGACCGCCGAAGCGGTCCTGCTTGTCGAAGGCGCGCCCCTCGACGACCGGAATTCCGATCGCCGCGAAGTAGCCACGGCTGACGAGAGCACATTCCGTCGGCGCGGCCGCCGCCGCATCCGTTGCCGGCCGGCCGTCGAGCCACACGCCCGTCGCGCAGGCCATGCCGCTCAGCGGAAGGAACTGAATGGTGCCGGTCGCGCTGACGCCGGGGACGGCCTCTACGCGATCGAGGATCTGATCGATCACGTTCACGCGAACTTCCGGCGGCCTGAGACCGAGGAACAGATTCATCGCGAACGTCTGCGCCGGCTGGAACCCGAGATTCACGTTGGCGAGATTGGAAAAAGTGCGTAGCAGCAACCCGGCGCCGATGAGCAAGACGACGGCGAGGGCCACTTCGGTCAGCACGAGCGCAGCGCGCAGACGATGCTGCCGGCGATCGGCGCTCGCGCCACGCGCTCGCTCGCGCAGGGCCGTCTGCGGATCGACATGACTCGCCTGCCACGCTGGCACGAGTCCGAAGATCACCGCCGTGAGCATCGACACGCACAGGGTGAACGTCAGGCACAGGGCGTCGAGTCGAACCGGATCGGCTGTGCCGGCGCTCAGCGCGCCGGCCGACAGGGACACGAGCGCACGTGTGGCGAGCTCGGCGAGAGCAAAGCCGGCAACGCCGCCGAGCGACGACAACACCAGACTCTCGACGACGAGCTGCCGGACGATGCGGCCGCGGCTGGCGCCAAGCGACGCGCGTAGCGCGAGCTCGCCTCTTCGGCTGATGCCGCGCGCCGTGAGCAGGCTGGCCAGATTGACGCACGCGATGAGTAACACGGTCGCGACGACTGCCATGAGCAACCGAAGCGCTGGCCGTGCGTCGTTGACGAGATCGTCGTGCAAGCTCGCGACGACGACGCCCATATCCTTGTCGAGTGGGAGCTGACGCGACAGATCGCCCGCGATCGTCGCCATCTCGGCCCGTGCCTGGTCAAGTGTCAGCCCCGACTTGAGTCGGCCATACACCTGGAACGCACGCGAACCCGTAGCTCCTGGGTCTGCCGGATCGAGTGTGATCGGCGTGTAGACGTCCGGATCGACGGCGCCAATGCGAAGTCCCACCGGAGCCACGCCAACGATCGTCAGCGAACCGGCAGGTATGGCCAGGCGACGACCAAGAACTGACGGATCGCCACCAAACGCCCGCTGCCAGAATCCGTGCGCGAGGATCACGACTGGCGGCGCTCCGGGCCGCGTGTCTTCTTCAGTGAACTCGCGGCCAAGCAGAATCGTGAGGCCAAACACCTTGAAAATGTCCGAAGTCGTCTGGACGCGTGGAATCTGCTCGGCCCCGCTATTGCCGAGGATATTCAACGCTGGCGCTTGCGTCAGCGCGAGCGCCTCGAACGACGTCGCACGGGCCCGCCACGCCACGTAGTTTGCCGGGTGCACACTGACGGTGCCTTGGGACACGAGCGGCCGCTCGCGCAGGACGACGAGGCGCTCCGAGCCCGGGTACGGGAGGGGACGCAACAGCACGGCATTGACGAACGAGAAGATGGTGGTATTTGCGCCGATGCCGAAGGCGAGCGACAGGATCGCGACGGCGGTGAAGGCTGGAGCCTTGCGCAGCGTGCGGAAGGCGTAGGCGACATCCTGTCGAACGCCATTGAACAGCGCCAGTCCTCGCGCGTCGCGGCACTCCTCCTTGCGTGACTCGACGGGACCAAGTGCGCGCAACGCCGCGTAGCGAGCATCCTGCGGTGACATCCCTGCCGCGCGGTTCTCCTCGACGAGCCGCTCGAAGTGGTAGCGAAGCTCTTCGTCGAGTTCCCGTTCGATATGTTCCGAACGCAGCAGAGAACGCAAGCGCAGCCGGCAGATGTCGATCCAGCGCGTGATGCTCCCACTCATATCAGTAACTGACACAAGGCTAGCACGCGCGCACCTGACTGACAACGATGCCACGTTTTCGACGGTAGAGCTTCGGCGAACGCGATACACTCATGCCGCTGCGTGGTGTCGCGTGCGAGGAGCGATGTGCCGATGATTCGAGACCGTGTATCTGCCGCCCTTTGTTTCGTGCTTGGCTCGGTTGTGTCGGCCGCCGCGCAGAGTCCCGACGTCACCTGGCCACAGTTCCGGGGACCCGACGCCAGCGGCGTCGCGACAAGCGCGGTGTCGCCGCCGATCGAGTTCAGCGCCACCAAGAATCAGTTGTGGAAAACGGCGCTGCCGGCAGGGCACTCGTCTCCGGCCATCTGGCGCGATCGCATTTTCGTGACCGCGGTCGATGCCGCAACCAAGAAACTCGAAACCATCGCCCTCGATCGTACCTCTGGCCAGATCGTGTGGCGGCAGGCAACGACGGTTGAACAGCTGGAACGCGTGCACGCCATCGGCAATGCCGCGACGGCGACGCCCGCGGTCGACGGCGAGCGAGTCTATGCGTACTTCGGTTCCTATGGGCTGATCGCCTATGACATGGATGGCAAGGTCGTCTGGCAGGCGCCCATGGCCGTGGTGCAGCACAACTTCGGCAGCGGCACTTCCCCGGTCGTCGCCGGCGAACTCGTGCTCCTCAACCGGCAGGAGCCGAAAGATCCGTTTATCCTCGCGGTCGATCGAAAGAGCGGCAAGGAGGTCTGGAAACGACAGTACCAGGTGCCACCCGGTCTGCCCAGCGGCTACGCCAGCTACTCGACGCCGTTGATCGTCGGACGACAGGTGATCGTCCACGGCATGACACGGCTCGAAGCGTTCGATCTCGCGAGCGGTGAGACGACATGGTGGGTTGCGATCAGCTCGACCGGCACGAGCTCGCCCATCATGGCCGGAGACACGATTTACGTGGCGACCTGGTCTCCATTCGGCGAGGCCGATCAGAGGGGAACGCTCCCGGATTTCGAGACCCTGCTCAAGAGCGACAAGGACGGCAACGGCACGATCAACCGCGATGAAGTCCCTGCGTCCGTCAACATATTCAGCCGTCCCGAGACGCCGGACGTCCCCGGCGCCACTTACTCGGTCAAAGCAGCGTTTGCGAGATTCGACGCCAACAAGGATGGTGAGTTGCAGAAAGAAGAATGGGAGGTCGGTCAGAAGGTGGTATCGAGTCTGAAGATCGAGCACGGGCTTCTGGCCGTCAAGCTGGGTGGCAGTGGAGACGTCACGGCCACACACGTCCTCTGGAAGGAAAAGACGTCGATTCCCGAAGTACCGTCGCCACTCGCCTATCAGAACAAGGTCTACATGGTCAGGAACGGTGGCATCCTGACGTGCATGGAGGCGGCTACCGGCAAGGTTCTGTATAAGGGTCGAGTCGGCGCTCCCGGTCCGTACTTCTCGTCGCCGATTGCCGTCAACGGCCGCCTATTCGTGACCTCCGGCGACGGCGTTGTCACCGTGCTGGGCACAGGCGACACTCTCGAAGTGCTGGCAAAGAACGACCTCGGAGAAGAGATCAAAGCGACACCTGCGGTGGCCGGCGGTGTGCTCTACATCCGCACGGCCTCCGGCCTCGCAGCATTCGGTCAACGCTAGCCTCGCACCATGCCGAGCGTCTTCCAGATCGCTCGGGCTACTTCGGGCCCCAGAATGGCTCGCCGGCCTTCACGAGCTGTACGGGCAGCTCCGGCACGAAACTTTTGATCCAGTTCGCCATCTCGAGCATGCCAGCCTCTTCCGAGATCACGTGGCCCAGCATGATCCAGCCCTTGGCCAGGCCCAGCGTCGCCGCGTCGAGCACGTACGCCGGGCTGTCGAACGCGCCATCGGCTTCCTGCTGTTCGCCGCTGATGACGACGTCGACGTCGGGGCTGTTGATCGCTGGCGTCGCATAGCCGACACCGAGTTGGATGCGGCTGACCTTCGCGTCCGGATTGCCGACCACCCGCAAGGCGCGTGCGCCCGTGCGACGCTGCACCTCCGCCGCGAACGCACCGAGCGTCGTCTGCGGAATCACGAAGCGGTGCGAGCCCGGCGCGGTCTCGTGCGTCGCCTCCAGCCCGAGGAGGCGTGCCGAGCCGACGTACGTGAAGTCGGGACGCTGTGCGTGCATGTGATCGTGGATGCGGAAGACGGCGATATTGCCCTTCGCGAGCAGATCGCGCTTCGTCTTGTAGAGCGGGTCGTCCTGAACGATGGCGGTATCGTCGCGGTCGTTCCAGAACGTGTCCTCGTGCGGGACGATCATGTTGAGCCCCGACGCACTGGCGCGCTGGATCACCTCGAGCGTCACGAAGGCGGTCGTCGCGATGCCGGTGACTTCGGTGTCCGGGCCGCCGGACTTGAAGGTGTCGCGATAGCTGGCGTCGCGCCACGGCACGCCAAGGTTCTTCCTGATGCGCTCGACGATCTCTCCAGCTTTCATCAGGCCGGTCTCCAGTACGGATCGCCCGCCGGCAGGTGGCGAACCGGCAGGTCGGGCGTCAACGTCTTCAACCAGTCGGCGCACGCGCGCATACCCGGCTCCTCCGACACGACGCGGCCGACGAGGATCAGCGCTTTCTTCTCTCCGCCGAAGACGTGGTCGCGGGCGTATTCCACCGATTCCCATTCACGCACTTCGCCCGCGACGATGGCGTCGACGTCCGGGAGCAGGGCAAGCGAGGCCTGGATCGGCGTCGAGCCGGGAAGCAGTCCGATACGGCGCACGGTCGTCTGCGGATCGCCGACGACGCGGATGCCGCCGCGCGCGCCCAGGTTCTTTTGGATGGTGCTGACGAGCGAGGCCAGCATCTGTACTGGCACGTCGAAGCGTCGCGGATCGGTGAGCGATCGGTATTTCGTCCACCCCATCGCCTGGGCGATGCCGTCGGCGAGCGGATCGGGCTGCCGCAAACGCCAGTGCTCACTCAACCTGAAGACGACCAGCTTCCGCTCGTCGATCAGGCTATTCTTCGCCGCAAACACGGGATCGGCAGGCGGCAAGTCCGTGGTGATCGCCGGGGCGGGAGGCGCCGCGATGCCGCCGCGCCCACTTCGGCCAGACGGTGGCTGCCGCGTGTCCGCTCTCGAGTAAAACGTCGGCTGCGTCGTGACCACGAAGTTGGCGCCGGCATCGGCCGCGCGCCGCAGCACCGCCAGCGTTGCCAAGGCCGTCGAGGCCACGCCGGTGACAACCGTCGTTCCGTCACCGGCCTTCAAACCATCGATCGTCTCAGGCTTCCACGGCACGCCGATCTGCGCCTTGATGCGGGCGATCAAATCGTCGGCGGTGATGGCTGGTGATCCGGCCACACCCTGGCCGAACACCAACGGCGCGGCGGCGGACGCCGCCAGGCTCGCGAACTCGCGTCGTGATAGCTCCTTCATCGTTCCTCGCACACCGCGCGGTTATATCACGCCGCCATCGCGGCGCGGTTGACCGCGGCCAGTCGTCGGACGCACAATCGCTCCGCTCATGCAGAACGACTTCGACGTCGTCATCGTCGGCTCGGGTGCGTCGGGAGGCACACTCGCGGCGCACCTCGCGCGCCGGGGCGTGCGCGTCGCCCTCGTCGAGGGTGGCCCCCGCGTGAACACCAGAACGGATTTCAACACCCACGCGATGCCGTTCGACTTCCCCACCCGTCAAATACCGACGATGCGGCCGGGCAAGGAAGGGTTCGACTCGGAGCGCAGCCGCGGCGTCGGCGGCAAGACGATGCTGTGGAATGCCGTCGCGCTGCGATTGAGCCAGCGGGACTTGAAGGGACGAACGTTCGAGGGCGCTGGCGAAGATTGGCCCATCGACTACAAGGATCTGGCGCCATATTACGACGTGATCGAGCGTGAAGTCGGCGTGTGCGGTAATCGGGACGGCCTCGAGGATCTGCCTGACGGCGAGTTCCTGCCGCCAGTTCCGATGAAATGCAGCGACCAGATCATCCGTCGTGCCGCGGAGTCGCTGGGCGCGAAGGTCGTTCACGTCAGAAAAGCGACGCTGAGCGTGGCGTCCAAGACGCGGCCGGCCTGCCATTTCTGCGGCAATTGCATGGCCGGTTGCGACGTGGTGGCGAAGTACAACTCTGCCGACGTCCACATCGCGCCGGCCGAACTGAGCGGCCAGGTGACGGTGTTTCATGACAGCATCGTCCGCGAAGTTATCGTGTCCGACGAGAACCGCGCCACTGGTGTTCGCTATATTCATCGCGTCCACAAGCGCGAGGGCGAGGTGCGAGGACGAACCGTCGTTCTCGCGTGTGCCTGCGTCCAGAGTATCGCGCTGCTGATGATGTCGACTTCGCGGCGATACCCGAATGGCCTCGCCAACTCGAGCGAACAGCTCGGACGCCACTTCATCCCGCACTTCACCGGCGGCATCGAATGCCTGCTCGAAGGCCTCGCCGGAAAACCTGCGACCAACGACGAGGGCTTTCTCGACCACGCGTATCTGCCGTCGTTCATGCACACGAGAAAGCGGAATTACGCTCGCAGCTTCGGCGCACAGCTCAATTATCAGAACCGCCGGTTTGCCGGATGGGCGAAGACGATCAACGGCTTCGGCCGGACCTACAAGGCGCGCGTCAAGGCCGGGTATCCCGCCTACATTCAATTCACGCCTTACGGCGAGATGCTGCCGAACCCACAGTCGTTCGTCGACCTCGATCGCGATCGCACCGACGCCTTCGGACTTCCGCAAGCCCGGCGCCACCTGCAATGGGGCGCGAACGAGGAGGCGCTGTTCAACGACATGGTACGTTGGAGCCTGTCGATGCTCGATCGCGCCGGCGCGGAGATTCTCTCGGTGCCGGATGGCCCTGCGCCCAACCACGAGCTCGGTGGCTGCCGTATGGGCCGCGATCCGAAGTCGTCGGTCGTCAATGCCGATTGCCGCACGCACGACGTGCCGAACCTGTACGTGATTGACGGCAGCGTGTTTCCGTCAGCGTCAGAGAAGAACCCGACGCACACGATCATGGCGCTCGCCGCGCGCGCGGCCGAGCACATCACCGAACGCCTGCGCAAGGGGGAGCTGTGAACGAAACCCGCCGCCACGCGATCAAGCTGCTGGGCACAGTCGGCCTGACCTGTGCCTTCCCGTTCGCGGGCGACGAACTCTACGGCCAGCACGTTCACGTCACGCTCGCGCAAACGCCAGCAACGGGACCGTACACGCCGGCGTTCTTCGATGCAGCGGAGTACGCAACGCTCTCCAGCCTGGCGAACGCCATCATTCCAACAACGACCACACCGGGGGCAGTCGCGGCCGGCGTTCCCGAATACATCGATCGAGTTGTGTCGCTGAATGCGGAGCATCAGCCGCTGGCGCGCGCGGGCCTCGCCTGGCTCGAGCGGCAGTCGCAAACGAAGTTCTCGCGTGCGTTCACGGCGCTGGACGAGGCACAGCAGGTGGAGCTTCTACAGCCGATCAGCGACGCAGTCGATCGACAGCAGCGCGACGCAGCAGCGCGCGCGGTTTCGTACCGAAACCGCTGGCACGCTCGTGTACTACGTCGCGATCACCGACAAAACGTCGCCGGCTCGTCCAGCCGTCGTGCCCCGCCCCGCGCCAGCGAACGACCCAGAGCTCCCCGTGCGTCTATTTCGGCTGATCAAGAACCTGACCGCTGACGGCTACTACACATCACGCGTCGGGTTGCTCGAGGAACTCGGCTACAACGGCAACACGATGCTGGCGCGTTTCCCCGAGTGCACCATCCGCGAGCAGTGAACAGCTGACGGACTCATCAGTCGCTGACGTGCACGCTTTGTGCATTTCCACTCGTCGTGCCTTCCAAGACTCGCACAGCCCGGCCGCGCTCGACTGCCGCAACGCTCGATGCCATCCGTCACGAAGCCGAGGAGTGCCGCCGGTGCGACCTCTGGAAGCACGCGACGCAAACAGTATTCGGCGTCGGACCACCATCGGCCAGCGTGATGTTCGTCGGCGAGCAGCCTGGCGACAGCGAGGACCTCGCCGGTGAGCCATTCGTCGGGCCGGCAGGTCAGCTATTGCGGCAGTGCCTCGTCGAAGCAGGGTTTGCTGTAAACGAAATCTACCTCACGAACGCCGTCAAGCACTTCAAGTGGACACCAAGAGGGAAGAGGCGAATCCACGAACGGCCGAGACAGGACGAGATCCTCGCCTGCCGCTACTGGCTGGAACAGGAGATTGAACAGGTGAAACCGAAGGCGATCGTCGCGCTCGGAGCGACGGCAGCGGGCGCACTGCTCGGATCATCGGTGCGCGTCACGCGCGATCGCGCGAAGGTCTTCCCGTCGCCGCTCGCCTCCCTGGTCACGCTGACCGTCCACCCTTCGTCCATCCTGAGAGCCAATCCTGAGGATCGAGCGTCGGCGCGCCGCCAGTTCGTCGACGATTTGCAGGCGATTCACGCGCTGATCGCGCGGCGCCCGTCCAGGTGAGCCCCGTGGGCTAATATGGAGGGATGGCTCTCGACGAACGCGCGTTCTTTACCGAAAAGCCGGAGACACGCCAGGGTCGCTACCAATGCCCGAAGTGCCGCCGTACCGGCGAATATGGCATCCGCTGGGTCAGGCGTGCCAAAAAGGATCGGCTGCCGCCGGGGTCAGACGAAGAAGATCGCGCCAAGTTCGCCAAGCTCCGCGATTATCTGCTGCGCCTGGACGACGAGGTCACCTGCAAAACGTGCGGGAAGAAGTTCGAGATTCCATCGCAGCACTCGCTGATGTTCGTGGATCAGCTGGCGGGCCTTCCCAACGACGACGATCTCGAACGCGAGATCGCCGCGGCGTCGGGAGAACCTGAGCCGGAGCCGGAGGAAAAGAAGCCGGCGCTCCCGGCGAGGTTCACCCGTAAGTCCACGGGCTGGAAGTGAGCTGCGTCGGTGTAGTTTCTGGCTTTAGCCAGACGTCATGGTCCGGCTGAAGCCGGACAGTACACTAGTGCACCACCGGGGCGCAGAACTTGTCGAACGCCGCCGTCAGCGCGAGTGCGATCGCTTGGGCGCTCTGATTCTCAATCTGAAACCGCTCGAGCATATAGACGATCTGGCCGTTGCGGAGAAGCGCGACCGACGGAGACGATGGACGGTAGCCGGTGAAGTAGCTGCGCGCCCGATCGGTCGCCTCGACGTCGCCACCGGCAAAAACAGTGGCCACGACGTCCGGCGTCACGTGATGCTGCAATGCCAGGGCGATTCCGGGCGGGCCCGGCCGGCGGCGCAGCCGCACATCGAGTTGACGATCAACATCAAGGTCCCCGGCGTTCCGCGCACGGCGGCGTCGACCGCTTCTGGCGTACGCAGCTCTTTGACGCCAAGCTGCGTCAACTCCTCACGCATGGGACCGATGAAGGACTCCGGATAGGGCATCTGGCTACTCCAATTGAAGAGGGACTCGTGCCTTCATTGTACGCGACTGTGCAGTCAGCCCTCGAGTCGCAAAAACTCTCGCATGCGCTCGAGCTCGGCATCGAGCTCTCCGGCAAACGCACGATCCGACGGAGCCCGCCCTGACACATAGCCGATGTCAGCGCGCAACTGACCATCCGCGGTCGAAAGGTTGCCCCAGCCAATCACCTGATCGCGCCAGAGCATCGGCAGCGCGTAGTACCCCAGCTTTCGCTTCGACGCTGGCGTATACGCTTCGAACCGGTAGGTCCAGTTCCAGAGGAGTTCGAACCGCCGGCGATCCCAGACGACCGGATCGAATGGCGCCAGAAACCGCACGAGCCCGTCGGGCCGCGCTTTCTCGGGACGCTCTGCCGCCGGCCAGTACCAATCGACACCCTCAACCCGCGCCTGTGCCAGCCTGACCTTCGCGCGCTGCAGCGCGCGCTTGAGATCGCCTTGCCACTGTGGGACGGCGTATCGCAACCGATTCACCAGCCACGTGAGGCTTGCCGCCGGCAGCGGCGCGTAGACGTGCACGACGAGATCGATCAGACGATCGAGCACGACACGGCGTCCAGACGCATCGGATGGCCCCGGCGGATGCGTCTGGATGGCGTACAGCCTGATGCCAGCCGCGCGATCCGCCACCCGCAGCGCGCCGCGGTAATGCAGACGTGTCAAGAGGTGCGTCGTGGCAGACGATGAACCACCCCAGTAGTTCGTGACCGAGCCATGCGCGAAGTGTTCGTCGACCTCGCGCGGATGCACCGCCGTCTTGCTGCCGACGAAGGCCAGAAGTTCCTTCGCCCTCTTGCCTCGTACAACCGCCCACGATCCTGAGCGCGGATGCATCAGCGCCTGCGTCGCTCGCGGCACGAACCCGTAGTTGACGAAGAAATCCTCCTCGATGCCGAGGCTCATGTATCGACGTTCGAGATCGCCGGCGTGATAGCCGCGTACGCGGTGACGCAGCGTCAGGTCCTGGGCCCGCGCCGGGGCCCGGATCGGGTCCGCCTGGACGAACCCCAACTGCTCGATGGCGCGCCGCAGCGTGGTTGGAGGAAACAGGCTGCGCCGGATGGCAAAGCGGCGCAGATCGTCGAGAACAACTGGCATTGGCTAGACAGTTCGGTTGCGAGGAACGAACGAGATGCTCGATACTCTGGGGATTATGGCGCACACGCTGTGGAACGAGGAGGATCGCCGCGCGCTCGACACCCGGCTCGCAAGGCTGCGGCCCGACGCCAAAGGCCTGTGGGGCGCCCTCGACGCGCCGCGGATGCTGTGCCACGTCACCGACGCCGTACGATCGGCAACCGGTGACGTGCCCTGCACGCCAAAGCCGAGCCCTCTCCGTTATCCGGTCATCAACTCACTGGTGATGTTCTATCTTCCGTGGCCGAAGAGCGCGCCGACTGCACCCGAGCTCATCTCCCGCCAACCGGGGAACTGGGACGTCGAAGTCGCTCGTTTCCGGTCGGCCCTGCACGATCTGACGAAGCGTCCGCGCAACGGCCCGTGGGCCTTGCACGCCGCCTTCGGCAAGCTATCGGGCACGCAGTGGGGCCGTCTGCTCTATCGCCACACCGACTATCACTTCAAACAGTTCGGGGTCTAGAAGGTCACTTTCACTCCCAGCTGAATCTGACGCGCCGGCGTCGACAGCGTTCGGATCGTCCCGAAGTCGGTCGACGACCGGTTGCCGTTCGGCGCGCCGAAGTTGGTCTTGTTCAGCGCGTTGAACGCTTCGATGCGGAACTCGAGGCGCGAGTCGCCGAGCCCGAGACCGAAGCTCTTGTGCAGCCCGAGATCGAGCGTGTAGATGGCCGGGCCGCGCGCGACGTTGCGCGGCGCGTTGCCGAACGGCTGCGCCCGATCGATCGGAATCACGACGTTGTCGCGATTGAAGTAATTGTCGATGCTGCCGTCGCCGTAGACGTCGCCGATGACGTTCGGACGATAGGTCGGCGCGCCGCTGACCGAGAACGTCGAGCGACGGCGAGTAGCTCAGGTTGACGGGCAGGCCGCTCGTCATCGTGTTGATCGCCGTCAGGCGCCAGCCGCCGACGACCCCTTCAACGATCGGATTGAGGTCGTTCGCCCAGCGGCGATCGCGGCCGAACGGCAGCTCCCAGACGACCGTGGTCGTGTTGTTGATCGGCTGGTTGTAGCCCGAGATCCCCCACTCGCCCTCGAGGTCGCGGTAGTTGACGCGGCTGTTGTCGCCGTTGGCCGTCTCGAGGTGGCCGGACGCATTGTCTTCGGCGCTTCGACCAGGTGAACGAATTCAGGAAGTACAAGCCGCGCGTGTAGCGGCGCTCAACCTTGATCTGCAGCGCGTGGTAGCTGGCCTTGCCGCCGTCGAACGCCGACTGGATGAACTGATAGCCCTGAATCGGCCGGCGGCTCTGCAGCGGCACGTCCTCGCCGGGGTTGTTCGGTCGCGCCTGGTTGTAGTCGCCGAGGATGACGAGGTTGCGGCTGCGATTGCCGATGTAGGCGACGTCGACCAGCAGGTTGGTCAGGAGCTCGCGCTGCACCGTGACGTGCCAGTTCTGCACGTTGCCGGTATTGGTGTCCGACGGGATGTAGTTGACGCGGCCGTTGAGCGGGTTGAAGTTCGCGGGAACGTTCAGCCCCTCCGGATATCCCTCCTGGGTCGTGCGGAAACAGGTCGTCGGCGCCTGGCCGGCCGCGCACGCTCCCTGCGACGGCTGCTGCGTGATCGCAATCGGCACGACGTGCGGGCCGTTGAACGACAGCAGGTTCTCGCCGCCGAGCCGATTGAAGTGGATGTAGCTCGTGCCGAACGCCGAGCGGATGACCGTCTTCGGCGTCAGGCTGTAGGCGACGCCGACGCGCGGCGCGAAGTTGTTGCGATCGGGATGCACCAGCGCGCGGTCGTAGATCGAACCGTCGGACGCCTGCAGCAGCGTGTTGGTCGCCGGATCGAAGTTGGTCAGGTAGTTGTTGTTCTCCCACTGCGGCGTGCCGAGCTCGTAGCGCAGCCCGAGGTTGAACGTCAGGTTCGGCGTCGACGCGCCAGTCGTCCTGCACGTAGCCGAAATGCATGCGCTGACGGAGCTCGAAGACGAACGGGTTGACGAGCTCGTAGGTATTGCGCGCGCCGACCAGGAAGTCGACGAGGTTGAACGTCGCGCGCGTCGGCAGCGGCGCCGGTCGGCCGGCTGAACTGGCCGCTGTAGCCGTCGGCGCCGTACTTCGGGTGCACGTCGTCGATGTCGGTGTTGATGTGCTGATACTCGTAGCCGGCCTTGAGCGTGTGGCGGCCGCGGATCCACGAGTAGTTGAGGCGCGCGTCGACGACGAACGGATCCTGGAACTGCGGGTTGCTGCTCTGGCGGCCCCATGCCGTCCAGCCGCTGACCGACTGCTGCGTCAGGCCGCCGGCAAACACCGTGTCGGTCGGCAGGCCGGTGATCCCGTACGCCTCGAACATGTTCGGGCGTGCCCGGTGCCGATCGCGGTCTTTCCCGCCTTGGTGCGCGACACGCCGATCTCGGACCTCGAGCAGCGACGTCAGTGCCGAGCGTCCGCGTCACGCCGCCGGCCACCTGCTGGTTGAGGATGTTGACGTAGGCGTTCGACGGACTGCTCGTCTCGCCAGGAATCGGCGGCGGCTCGAAGTTGTCGGCGTCGCGGTAGCTGAAGCGGACGAACGCGCTCGTCGCCGTGTTGATCTGCTGATCGACCTTGATGTCGAACTTGTCGTTGTAGTCCTGGCGCCGCGGCAGGCTGTCGAAGTTGTTCGAGACGCCAGCCCGCGTCGGCGCGGGCAGACCGGCGAGCACCTCGCGGGCGAACGCGCGTGATCGCCGACTGCGGAACGACGCCATCCGCGTAGACCTCGCCGGTCAGCGGATTTCGCACCGGCTTTCCCATGACCCCCTGCCGCTGCGCCATCGTCGGGATGCTCGCGAAGGTCACCGTCCGCTGCACCTGGCGGAAGCCCTCGTAGTTGGCGAAGAAGAAGGCGCGGTCCTTGACGATCGGGCCCGCCGAACACGCCGCCGAACTGGTTGCGGTCGAGCGTCGGCTTGACGCCTGACGAGGGCTTGAAGAAGCCGGTCGCGTTCAGCGACGTGTTGCGATTGAACTCCCAGGCGGTGCCGCGAAACTGATTCGTGCCGCTGCGGAACGTCGCGTTGATGACGGCGCCGCCGGCGCGGCCGAACTCGGCGCTGAAGTTGTTGGTCTGGACCTTGAACTCCTCGACCGCGTCGGGCGACACCTGCACGACCTGGTTCGAGAAGCCCTGGTTGCTCGTGCCGTAGGAGTTGTTGTCGACGCCGTCGAGGATGAAGTTGTTGAGCGAGCTGCGCAGGCCGTTGACGTTGAACGAGCCATCGCGAGACTCGCTGATCGACGACTTGCGGACGCCGGGGCTGAGCAGCGCGAGGTCGGCGTAGGCGCGGCCGTTGAGCGGCAGGTTGACGATCTGCTCGTGGCCGATGACCTGGCCGCGATCGCTCGATTCGCTCTCGAGCAGCCGCGCGGCGCCGGTGACGACGACCGTTTCGCCGATGTCGCCGACCTTCATCGTCAGATCGACGCGCTGGCGGGCGTTGACGGTCACGACGACCGTTCTCGGCGACCGCCGCGGAGAACCCCTGCAGCTCGGCGCGGATGCTGTAGGTGCCGATGCGCACGTTGAGGAACTGATAGTTGCCCTCGCCGTCGGTGACCGTGGTGGCGGTGATGCCGGTGTCAGCGTTCTTGAGGGTGACGGTCGCGCCGGGCACGCGCGCGCCAGTGGCGTCGATGACCGTGCCGAGCACCGTGGCGGCGTCGAACTGCGCCGACGCGATGCGCGGGACGAGCAGGCAGGCCAGGAGCACCAGTACGCCGACCGTCATCCTCGAACGTCGTTGTTGAGCCATGAACCGTTCCTCCCTCGGGGACCTCGGGCGGCAGATATCGATGCCGCGCGCGGCAGTATACTCCCGCCTCCGTAACAGGCGTTGCTGCCAAACTGTTATCTTTTCGTCACAGCCGGACCTGAGGGCGAAGACACAACGATCGAGGCCTGCCGCACCGGAGACGCCGGGATTGACACTCCTGATAAGGAGTGCTATATGGTACCATTCAGGACCAAGTGGCAAAGCAGAGGTATCCGGACACCCGCTACGACCCGCCGCCGCCGGTCGACCTCTCGGTGCGCGCCGAGCGCGAGCGGCTCACGCCCGCGGCGTTGCGGACGTTTTTCAACATGATGGCGCGATGGCAGGTTCGCGACGACGATGCGCGCGCCTTGCTCGGCGGCGTAACCAACGGACCGTTCTACGAGATGAAGAAGAACCCGGACCGGGTCCTCGACCCCGACCGCTTGCTCCGCATCTCGTATCTGATCGGCATCTTCAAGGCCCTCAACCTCCTCTACTCCGAAGCGCTGGCGGACGAGTGGGTTCGGCGTCCGAACAGCAATCGAGTCTTTGCCGGCCAGACGCCGCTTGCGTACCTGACGTCCGGGGGACTCCCCGCCATGCAGATCGTCCGTCGGCTCCTCGATGCCCGCCGCGCCGGCTGAACCGCGACGCCGTCCCGTCCGCGCGCAGGACACCCATCGCCTCGTCCCGTCCAAGTACCGCACACCGGAGAGCGTCCTCACGCGGGTGGCCACCGACGACGCGGACCTGCGCGTCGTGTTCGAGCTCGAGCAGCTGACCAACGACCGCCTGCTTGCCGAGCAGCAACGCCTCCCCGAGATCGGCCCTCACGAGCTCGTCTTCGGCGTGCCGCTCTATCACGTGATCAATGCGGCGTTTTGTCACGCGCACCCGCTCGGCGCGCGCTTCAGCGGCCCGGACCGCGGCGCGTGGTACGCGGGGTTCGAGCTCCGGACCTCGCAGGCAGAGGTTGCGTTCCATCGCGCGATAGAACTTCAGGAGACGGGCTGGACCGCCGAAGAAGTGTCCACCTACGACGACTATCTCGCCGATTTCAGCGGTGAGTTTCACGACATCCGCCGTGACTCTCGGTTCGCCGCATGCCTGGCCGCCGATAGTTACAAAGCGTCGCAGGGACTCGGCCAGCGCTTGCTCGATCAGGGCTCTCTCGGCATTGCCTATCCCGAGCGTCAGGAATCGCGGCGGGACGTGCCTGGCCTGCTTTCGTCCGGCAGTCGTCAGCAACGTGCGGCGCGCCGGGCAGTACGCGTTGACGTTCGTGGATGGAGAGTGGAGATCGACGAAGCGCCTGCCGATGTAGCTTCCGCCACAGGGCTCACAACCGACTCACGAGATCGATCACCGCCCGGAACGCGAAGTACGACGCCAGCGCGAAGAGCGTCGCCATCAGGACGTTCTCCCACCACCGGTTCCGGTGCTCGCGCCCTATCAGTCGCTCGCTCGCGGTGATCCACCACAGTCCTCCGGCCAGCAGCGGAAGCAGCACGACCTGCGCGCTGTTGGCGGCGAGCGTCAGCGCCACGAATCCAGGCATGCCCGGCAGCGTCCAGACCAGTGGCGTCACGAGACACGACATCGCTATCCAGCGATAGCAGGGGTGGTGACGATAGTCGCTCGCGATGGGCCCAGTGCCAGCGTGCCACCGCAGCCACGCGTGCGTGCCGAGCCGGCCGAGTCCGGCGGCGTGTCCAATGATCGACGTATACACCGCCGCGAAGATGCCGGCGTAGAACAGCTGACGCCCGGGTTCGCCGAGCACCGTGCTGAGTAGGTTGGGCAGATCCTCGAGGTTCTGGATGTGACGATCGGGATAGAGGAGCTCGGCGCCAAGCACCCAGATCGAGAGGTTCAGCACCAGCATGGCCGAGATGCCGAGCAAGAAGTCGTAGAGCTGCACGCGCCGATACTGCGACCCGCGCCAACCTTTGGCATCGAGGAAGTACGGATAGACGAGATTCATCAGCGAGCCACCGACGGCGCCGATCATGGCCAGTGCCACGTGCGCGGGATCGTAGGCGCCGTGCGATCCGGGCATCTGCAGGCGGACGAGGCCACGCGCGACGTCCGCCGGATCGAATCCGACCCAGATGGCCGAGCCGATGAAGGAAACGGAAAGCACGGCAAGAAAAAAGAAGAAGACGAGCTCGAGCGCGCGAAAACTCGGACGGAACACGAGGTAGCACGCCACCGCGTTGCACGCCACCGCCCACTGCCAGATCGCGCCGAAGCCAAAGACATTCCTGCAAATCTCACCAACCCCGCGCGTCATGTACGAACCGTAGACGTGTCCCATGACGACGGCGGCGAGGAACAGGAGCGGCGCGTAGATAGGGTGCAGCCGTGCGAGGCCGTCGAGGACACCCTCCCCGTGGACGTTGCACAAGTGATAGCGGACGATCAGCGACACGAACAGGAACCGGAATAAAATCGCGACGACGAACACCCAGAGGAGCGCGTATCCGTAGTTCGCGCCGGCGGCCCCCATGTCGACGACGTCGCCAGCGCCCAGCCAGGTCAGGACGATGACGATGCCCGGACCGAACGACCGGACGTACTCGAGAAAGGAATGGGGGACTGGTGGACCTGCGGGGGGGCCGTCCTTGGCGACGGTAGCGTGCGCCGCGTCGCCGGCTCGCGTCGTTACGGTTTCACTCATGCAGCAAGACGGCGCATTCGGGAACGTCTGGAGAAGGCTCGGTATTCTGACACGGTTGGTGAGAAAGTGAGGCGAGTGGATTGTTCGCTTCGAGGAGTGGCTCAGGGAGAGCGGGATGGTCAAATAGTGGTCAGCGGTCGACCTCAATCGTGCCGCAGCGCCGTCGCGGGGTTCAGTCGTGACACTCGCAGTGCTGGCACGAGGCACGCCATGAGAGAGATGGTGACCAGGAGCATGACGATCGCGCCGAGCGTGAGCGCATCCGGAGTAAAGAGCGCCGACAGCCGCCGCAGAAACGGCACAATCGCCAGCGTTCCCCCGATCCCGACAATCAGGCCGGCAGCCGTCAGGCGCAGCCCCCGTTCGAGGACGAGCCGGGCCACGCCAGATGGATCCGATCCAATGGCGAGCCTGACGGCGAACTCACGCGTGCGCGACGAAACGCCATACGAGATCACACCGTAGAGACCGATTGCGGACAGCGTCAGCGCGAGGGCGGCGAAGAGACCAATCAGCCACCGGTAAAGATTCAGCTCCCACAGTGAGTCGGCCACCACCTGCGACATCGTCTTCAGATTGAAGAAGGCAACAATCGGGTTCACGTCCAGCACGGCCGCGCGCACTGAAGGCACGATCGCTTCTGGACGGCCGCTGGTGCGCACGATGAGAGACATGCCCAACTCCGGCGCGACGCCGGCATTGCGGTTGACGACTTGATAGATCTCCGGCGCGGCAGGACGGTCGATCGTAGCTTGCCGAACGTCGCCGACGACGCCGGCGATAAGACCACGATCGGTTGCACGCCCGACTGCATCCTCGCCGGGAAAGTGGAGACGCGCGAACGATTCGTTGACGAGAAACACCCCGGGGTCGAGGACGGCATCGCCCGCGGCCAGATTCCTGCCGGAACGGATCGGTATGCCCAGAGCCTTGAAGTATCCGGGGGTCACGGTGCGGAGCTCAATCCTCGGCCGCTCTTCGCGCGGCCGGCCGGTGATGTGGATATCGCCAATCCACTCCCAGTTCTGCAACGGCACGAGCTGGACGAACCCAGCCGCTGTCACGCCTGGCAGCCGCTGCACTCGCTCCTCGATGGCGAAATAGTCGTTGTCAGGGATGCGCGGCGACAGGTGCAGCGTCATGACGCCTTCGACCGCCATGCCCGTTTCGGTGCGCGCCAATCGGCCCAACTCGCGCATGACGCCGCCCGCGCCGAGCGCCAGCGCGAACGCCAGCGCGACTTCCGCTATCACGAGGCCGTCGCGCAACCGGCCGAACGCCTTCGATGTCGTCGCGCGGCCGCCGGAAGCCTTGGTGATGTCCTGGGCGTCAGTTCGAGCGGCCAGGATCGCTGGCGCGAGGCCGAAGAGCACCGCCACGACGAGGCAAACCGCGAGCATGAACGCGAAGGCCGTCCAATCGAGGGCAATCTCGTGCGCGCGCGGGATGCGGCCAGCGCCAATCCCGACGAGCAGAGCCAGCGTCCAGCGCGCGACGATGACCCCGGCGAGGCCACCGGCCAGACCGAGGAGCAGACTCTCGACGAGGAACTGGGAAATCAGCCGTCGCGGGCTCGCGCCAAGCGCCGCGCGCGTCACGACCTCGTGCGCCCGTGCCGCCGTTCGTGCCAGGAGAAGGTTCGCGACGTTTGCGCATGCCGCCGCGAGCACCAGCCCCACCGCGCCAAAGAGCAGCCATAGGGATTTGGCGACGGGGCCCAGCACTTCGTCAGCGAGCGGCACGATCCGCACGCCGAGCGCGCGATACGGACCGGGTGCCGTGATATCGAGACGCTTCTCGATTGCGTCGAGCTCCGCGGCGGCAGCTCCAATGCTGACGCCCGGCTTCAACCGACCTGTCGCGCTGCCGAACCGGCCGCCGTCGGGCCGCTCGTCGGGAATCCACATGTCCGTCCGTGATTCCGGCATTGACCCGGCGAACCCGGCCGACGCGCCATACGGAAACTGAAAGATCTCCGGCATGACGCCGATGACGGTCGCCTCGCGTCTCACGACAATCGAGCGCCGCGCGGTCGGATCCCACCGGTTCCCACTCAGCCCAATCGTTCGCCCAATCACCGATGGATCGCGATCGAATTGCCGTTGCCACAGCGCCTCGCTCAGCACGACCAGCCCGGCGGGATCACCCGCGGCATACGTTCGTCCGATGAGGGGCGACACCCCGAGCAGCGGAAAGAAGTCGCGATCGGTGAGCACGGCGGTCACCCGCTCAGAGCCGTCACGGGTCTCGAGCAGCCTCGTCGTCAGCTCGTAGCCGGAAAATCGCTCGAAGGAGACGCTCTCGGCGCGAAACGCCTGCATATCGCCAAACGCGATCGCGCCGGCGCCACCGGTCTGGTGAATCTCGTCGACCTGCACCAGCCGCTCGGCCTGGACAAACGGCAACGGCCGCAGCAACACGCCGTTGACGATGCTGAAGATTGCAGTCGTCGCACCGCTTGCCAGCGCAAGGGAGACGATCACCGTGACGGTGAATCCAGGCGCGCGGCGCAGCGTGCGCGACGCGAACCGGACGTCGCGCTGCACGTTGTCGAGCCACGTCCAGCCCCACACATCGCGCGACTCCTCGCGCAGGCGCAGCGTATTCCCGAAGCGAGACGGAGTGCCCATCATGTCGCGATGGGCCTCCATCTCGCGGCGCAGCTCGTCGTCACGGTCGCTGCGGTTTGCGAGGTAGGTCAGCCGGCGGAACCACTCCCCCATCAGGCTCATGGCTTCGCTCCTCAGGCCGTCTCGAGGATGGTCATGATCGCATGCGAGATGCGGGTGAAATTCTGCCGCTCGAGATCGAGCTGGCGGGAGCCGCTGGCGGTGATGCGGTATTCGCGCACCTGACGGCCGGTCTCCGACACCGCGGGCGACGCCTTGACCCACCCCTTGAGCAATAGCTTCTGGAGCGCAGGATAGAGCGAGCCTTCCTCGACGCTCAGCTCGTCCTTGGACAGCTCGGCAATTCGTCGGGCGACGGCATAGCCATGGAGCGGCTGGCTCGCGAGCACACGAAGGATCAGCATTACGAGCGTGCCGGGTGGCAATCCGTCTTCTCTCGCCATCAATCCCTCGTAGGCATAGTTGAACTATGCCTAGTTTTGACGAGTCAGCCGCCGGATGTCAAGGGTGCGGCATCATCAGCCGTCCGCAGTGGTCGAGCCTGTCTAGGGAGAAAAACGAGGGGACCGAACCTGATGAGTGTTGACGCGGATGATCCGCTGTAATCCGCGTCCCGTGCGATCCGCGTAATCCGCGTCTCGTTATGATCCGCGTAATCCGCGTCTCGTCTGATCCGCGCTACTACTCGTCGGCTTCCTTCAGATCGTCGAACTCGTCGCCCCAGGGCGAAGGCTGTGGCCCCGGCACGATGCCGGCGATGTCGGGATCCTCCTCGGTGCTGTTTGCCGGCCGAGCGGCCTTGCGCGATGCGGCTTCCATGCGGCGGGCAGTCTTCTGCTGCTGCTTTTCCTGCCGCGCGCGCTCACGGGCGCGCTTGTTCTGGGTGGGTCGTGATTTCTGCACGGTTACCTCCAGACCGCGACAGTAAAACCGTCGCGACGTCTCTATCTTGTGCTCGATCGTGGACGTTTCCACGGTGTCGAGAATCGTGGCACCACGAGGGTGTTGATCTCTTCGCGGCGCGGGCGCGCCAACCGTCCCTTCAGTATACTTCGCCTCCACACCGATTGCGACGGGTTCGGTCGTTTTCTGCCGGTTTCCTCCAACTCGTTCTCCCAAACACACGAAGAGGACGGGCCGAAGCCCGTCCTCTTCTCTGATCACACGTCAGAATGCAGGCGGCAGCCTACTCTTCGTTCATGAACGGATACTTGTGATCGCGCGGCGGAACGAACGTCTCTTTGACCGTTCGCGCGCTGACCCAGCGCACGAGATTGAGCTTCGAACCCGCCTTGTCGTTGGTGCCTGACGCGCGCGCTCCCCCGAAAGGTTGCTGGCCGACCACCGCCCCCGTCGGCTTGTCGTTGATGTAGAAGTTGCCGGCGGCGTTGCGCAACGTGCTCATGGCCTGCCTGATCGCCACGCGATCTTTCGCGAACACCGCGCCGGTGAGCGCGTAAGGCGAGGTCTTATCAATGATGTCGAGGGTCTCGGCCCACTTGGCGTCCGGATAGACGTGGGCGGTGACCACCGGTCCAAAGATCTCCTCGCAGAGCAGACGATATCCAGGGTCCGCGGTCTCGACCAGCGT
This sequence comes from uncultured Acidobacteriota bacterium, assembly GCA_963797715.1. Taxonomy (GTDB): domain Bacteria; phylum Acidobacteriota; class Vicinamibacteria; order Vicinamibacterales; family 2-12-FULL-66-21; genus DATBJJ01. The sequence continues at coordinate 337,738 of CAWCQS010000016.1, read as the reverse complement.
CGGCTCGATGAAGTATCCGGTCTCGCCGCGCGCCACGCCGCCCTGAATCACCTTCGCGTTCTTCTTCGCATCGTCGAGATATTCGCTGATCCGGGTGAAGGCCTTCTGGTCGATCACGGCGCCCATGAAGTTGCGGAAATCGCGGACGTCGCCGACCTTGATCTCCTTCATCATCGCGACCGCCCGATCGCGCACGTCCGCCCACATCGACTGCGGAATGTAGACTCGGCTCGCGGCCGAGCACTTCTGGCCCTGATACTCGAAGCCTCCGCGCGCGATTGCGACGGCCATTTCCTGCGGGTCGGCCGACGGATGCATGACGATGAAGTCCTTGCCGCCGGTTTCGCCAACCAAACGTGGATACGTACGGGTACTTGCCGATGTTCTCGCCGACGCGCTTCCACATGCCATTGAAAACGGCCGTGCTGCCGGTGAAGTGAATGCCCGCCAGCTCGGGCGAATCGATGAGGATGTTCGAGATCTCGATCGGGTCCCCAGGCAGGAAGTTGATGACGCCCGGCGGCAGGCCAGCGGCTTCGAGCACCTTGAGCGTGTAGTAGCCGCTCAACATCGCGGCGGAAGCCGGCTTCCAAATGACCGTGTTGCCCATGAGGGCAGGCGCGGTCGTCAGGTTCCCGCCAATCGCCGTGAAGTTGAATGGCGTGATGGCGTACACGAAACCTTCGAGGTTGCGATACTCCATCTGGTTCCACATACCCGGGCTGCTGACCGGCTGCTCGCTGTAGAGCTCCTGGGCGAACCAGGCGTTGAAGCGCCAGAAATCGATCATCTCGGATGCTGCGTCGATTTCCGACTGGAACGCCGTCTTCGACTGGCCGAGCATTGTCGCCGCGGTGATAGTGGGGCGCCAGGTGGTCGCCAGGAGCTCGGCGGCGCGCAGAATGACGGCGGCGCGATCCTCCCACGGCCAGCTCGCCCACTCGCGGCGCCCCGCGGCCGCTGCGGCAATCGCCTGTTGCACGTGCTCGGGGCTGGCAACGTGGTACTCGGCCAACACGTGCTGGTGGTCGTGCGGCATGACCGACTTCTGGGTCTTACCCGTGCGAACTTCCTTTCCTCCGATCACGAGGGGTATGTCGATCTTCTCCGCTGCCATCGACTTCAGGCGCGCTTTCAGCTCGGCTCGCTCGGGGCTGCCCGGCGCGTACGAGCGGTTCACGTCGTTCACGGGCGGCGGGATGCGGCGAACGCCGGCAAACGCGGCCGTCTGCTGCGTCGACGACGACTGAGATGCGGTCGGATCTTGAATCGCGGATGGTGCAGTGGCGGTCGTTGTCATCGTTCAGGGCCTCGAATATGAGTGCGAACTTCTCTGCTTACCCGAGGGGGCTTCGGCCCTCGGACTCCCCGACACGCGCTCGCTCGCGGCTCACGTCGGGCTTATGAAGCTTCTATGCTACTCGGTCGTTTGCGGCGACAGAGTTCGTTTTTCTTATGACGCTATCTCGTCGACAACCGGCGCACGATTGACTTTCGCCTTTTATTCACCTAGAGTGCTCCATCCGGGAGATAAGCTCACGCCATGCAAGACCTCACCACCGGTTCGATCACACAGCATCTGCTCAAGACTGCCGGCTTCATGCTCGTCACGATGATCTTCCAGACGCTCTACTTCCTGGTCGATCTCTACTGGGTCGGTCACTTGGGCAAGGAAGCCGTCGCCGCGGTGGCGATCGCCGGTAACTTGACGTTCGTCGTGCTCGCCGTGTCCCAGATGCTCGGCGTCGGCACGACGACGCTCGTGTCCCACGCGACGGGACGCAAGGACCACGAACAGGCGCTGCTCGTCTTCAATCAGTCGCAGGTGCTTTCGACTGTGGTTGGGGTGATCTTTCTCGTCATTTCGCTGCTCCTCAACCGCGCGTACTCGACCACGCTCGCCGCAGACGCGACGACGGCGGCGCAGGCCGAGCAGTACCTGAACTGGTTCATCCCGGCAATGGCGCTGCAGTTCGTGATGGTCGCGATGGGCGCCGCGCTTCGAGGCACGGGCAATTTCAAGCCCGGGATGATTGTCGCAACCACGACTGTCATCCTCAACATGCTGCTCGCCCCATTTCTGATCTTTGGCTGGGTGATCAGCCCTCCGCTGGGCGTCGCCGGTGCGGCGATTTCGTCGCTCGTCGCGGTCGCCGTCGGTGTCGTGTGGCTGGCCACCTACTTCATCAAGCCGAGTGCCTATCTGCACTTTCTGCCGTCGCAGTGGGTACCGCAGTTCGCGCTGTGGAGCCGCATGCTCAAGATTGGCCTGCCGGCGGGGGCCGAATTCGCGCTCATGGCTGTGTATCTGTTCGTCGTCTACGTGATCAGCCGGCCGTTCGGTGCCGCTGCTCAAGCAGGATTTGGTATCGGACTGAGACTCGTACAGGCCGGATTCATGCCCGTCGTCGCCCTGGGGTTCTCCGTCGCGCCGGTCGCCGGTCAGAACTTCGGCGCGCGACTTGGCGACCGCGTCAAGAAGACGTTCGTTACCGCGGCAGGATTAGCCGCGGGAGTCATGGCCATCTGGGCAGTCGGCTGCTACTTCTTCGCCACACCGATGGTCCGATTGTTCAGCGCCGATGCGGATGTAATCGCGGTCGGCGAGCAATACCTACGAATCATCGCGTTTACGTTCGTTGGATCGGGCCTCGTGTTCGTGTCGTCGAGCATGTTCCAGGCGCTAGGCAATACGTTGCCGCCGCTGGCAGCGTCCTTTGGACGTATGCTCTTGACCGCGGTCCCAGCCATCTTGCTGTCGCGCATGCCCGGTTTCGAGCTGAAGTGGATCTGGTACTTGTCGGCCGGCACCATCCTCTTCCAGGTCGTCACCATTCTGCTGCTGCTGCAGCGCGAGTACAGGCTGCGCCTGGGCTCGGCGAGTTTCTTCGCACCGGCGTCCGTTCCAGCATCAACGGTGTAGATTCGCTGGGTCCGGCTGAAGCCGGACACCACAACAATCGCGAGCAGCCAGCACGCCAGCTGCGAACCGCGAGACTATGCGTCCCTCAACACCACCATCGGATCGACGCGAGCCGCGGTGCGGGCGGGAAAATAAGACGCCAGCGTCGCGACGACGAGCACTGCGACCGTGGTCCACGCGAACACCGCGGGGTCTCTTGGCGTGACATCGTTCAGGAGAGCTCGTACAACGCCTCCAAGCAGAAAGGCGCCCAGGGCGCCGATTGCGATGCCAATGCTCGCGAGCGCGAGGTCGCGACCGACGACGAGGTTGCGAACGGTGGATTCCCCGGCGCCGAGTGCCAGCCGGATGCCGAATTCGCGGCGCTGGCGGCGGACCTTGTAGGCCATGACGCCGTAGACGCCAATCATCGCCAGGAGTCCAGCCAACCCGCCGAAGAGCGCAGTCAGGGCCGACATCAGACGCGGCTGCCCGACCGATGCCGAGACCACGGTCTCCATCGTCTGTACCTGCGTCACCGGGAGGAGCGGATCGATTGAGGCGACGACCTGGCGCGCGGTGGGGATGATCGTGGCGGGATCGCCGCCGCGCGTCCTGATGACGACGGCCATCTGGCCGAACGAGAACTGGTCGATCGTGCGGTAGAACTCGTACGGGCTGTTGCGGGTCAGGCCGAGCGAGCGCACGCGGCCGATGACGCCGACGACCTCGTACCACGTCTTGCGGTCGTTCCCGCGTTGGCCAGTCGTACAGGTTGGCGGCGCATCGCGTAATGTTCGTGGTGGAGGCAGCATGCGACGTCTTGGATTTGCCCTGGCAGGAGCGATTGCTATCGTGCCGGCGATTGTCGGCGCTCAATTGACCACACCGGCCGACTGGAAGTGGCGGCAGGATGTGGATGCCCCGCTCGCGACCGGGCAGCAAATGAAGCCGGGCGAATGGACGTTCGTGCAGATGCCGCCCGGCTGGCACGTCACGACTGGTCCCGGTGTGCTGCTCTATCCCGCGGCCAACGGCGACCTCGCCGGCAACTTCACGCTCGAATCGGAAGTCTTTCTCTTCACCGGTCAGAGTAGCGAGGAGTACGGCGTGTTCCTCGGCGGGCAGAGCGTCGAGGGCTCCCCCTCTCCAGACTACGTGGCGTTCGTGCTACGGCGCGACGGACAGGCAGCCGTGCTGAGCCGCAAGAGCGGCCAGACAAGTTCTCTGGCGTCGTGGCAGGCGCACGCTGCGATCGTGCCAGGCAAGAGCGGCGACGAACCCGTCAAGAACGTGTTGAAGGTCGAGGTCGATTCACAAGCCGGCGGGTTCTGGGTGAACGGCACGAAGGTATTGAGCGTCCCGCGGACCGAGTTGGTAACTGACGGCCGAGTTGGCTTCCGGATCGGCAAGGACATGAACCTGCACATCACGTCGTTCAACGTCACGCGCAGGTTTGCGCCGGTGCCGATCAAGAAGTGAACGCGTCGGTTCTTCGTTCGTCGTTCTTGGTTCGGGGTTCAGGTTCTTGGTTCCGGGTTCACGTTCTTGGTTCCAGGTGCCGGTTCTGAGCTTTCGTTAGGCGCGAACTGTGGCTTCCGCCTTCCGGCGGCAAATCGAACGCCGAACCAGAACCAGGAACCCTGCACCGGAACGACGAACCCAGAACGTGAACCCCGAACCAAGAACCACGAACGAAGAACCGACAAGCATCACCCACCTACAAACAACCTGGCGAGTGCCCCGTCATGATTGAGCCACGCGCCAGGCGACGTCGCCGCGAGCTCGCGGAAGTCGCGCGACATGTGGGCTTGGTCGAAAAAGCCGCACGCCAGCGCGACGTCATTGAGGGGGTGGCCCTGCCGCACTCGCCGTAGCGCGGCCTGCAGACGGATGATCCGCGCGAACGTCTTCGGCGTCAGCCCGACGTCAGCCTGGAACTGACGCTCCATCTGTCGCACGCTGGTGCCTGCGCGCACCGCAAGTGCGGACACAGGCGCGCGGCCGGACGTGGCGAGGATCGTCTCCACCGCTCCTTCGACGTGCGGCCTGGGCGCAGGGCACGACCGTTCCGTCAGCCACTGCTCGAGCAACGCGATCCGCTCGCTGTCAGCGACGGACTCGGACAGGCGCTCGGTCAGTTGTGTCGCCGACGGAAAGATCAGGCTCAAGTCGACGAAACACCCCGATACCTCATTCGATGCAAACCCAAGCAGCGTTCGCACCGCGGCTGGTCTCAACCTGATGGCAGCGACGCCGGCGATCCCTTCCGTTGCCAGCACGACCGGCTCGATCATCTGGCCGACGAGCAGCGCGTGCGGCTGCCGCACGGGATCGCGCTCGTCGGCGTGACGCCAGAACGAGCCGCCGTAGTGGAACACGAGCTCGACCCGGCCGTCGGGAATGATCGCGTCGGCAGCGCCTGCCGACGCGCCCTCGAGCAGCCAGTATGTTTCGACGAGCGCCGCCAGCCGCGGTGACGGCCCGTACTCGGCGTAGCGCATCGCCAGATTTTACTTCGCCGCCGCCACACCGGCAGCGGCGTTGAATGTGCCGGTCAGCGGCACACCCATCGGCCCGACCGGGATGTAGACGACGGTGTGGTTCGGCGAGTTGACCATCTGCTTCTGCGCCTCGATCGCCTCGTGCTGGATGTACATCGGGCTCAGCTGGCCGCGGATGATCTCCATCGCGTTGGCGATCCCCTGCGCCTGCACTTCGCGCTTGGTGCGCTCCTTCCGTTCGATTTCGATCTCGGTGTCTTTCCGCTGCAGTTCCTGCGTGGCCGCGAGTTTACGCGACACAGCGCTCGCCACTTCCTCGGGATACTGCACGTTGCCGACGACAACGCTGGAGATGGCGAAAGGGCTGGCGTCCGCATATTGACGGATGCGCCCGAGCACCGCCTCACCGATTGGAATCAACGCGTCCTTGACCTCGAGTCCGTTGCGCCGCTGCACTTCGTCGCGCGCGTAAGTCTTGAGGGGCTCGCGCACAAAGTTGCTATACGCGACTTGAACGATCGAGTCCGGCTCCTTGTCGTGGCCGGACGGCGCGATCGTCGTGCTGAAGCGCTCCATGAAGAGCGGGATTCGCGATTCGTCGACACGCCAGACGGTATGGACGCGAAAGGCGATCTTCAGGTTGTCCCGGCTGAGGACGGCATCCTCGCCGGTGAAGTTCTCGGTATAGGTGTACGGCGTCACGCTGACGTTGGTGACATCGAGCAGCCAGGTCCGGCCGGCAGATGTCGGCCCTCGCTGAACGCCGTAGAACCGCGAGTGGCCGAAGACCGCACCTTTGGTGAGATACCCGACGTAGCCCGCGGGCGTATAGGGATTGCGCGATCCGACAAGCCAGATGGCAATCGCTGCCACGCCAAAAAGCAGGAGCGCGGTGATGAGAGCGCTTCCAGCGACACGACGACCCGACACCGACTGAACGTGCGGAATGAACACGGCAGGCCTCCAATGGAGCCGACGGGGTTAGCTGACGGGCTCGAGGTTGGAGTTCCTCTACCGGATGATTCCGGATACGCCCCGTGGCGCGGGTATCGCGCCGGTGGTTCCCCCGCGATGCCGTTTCGGCAGTCTTAGGCTTCTGACCTGGAGGCTACACCTCTCGGTCACCGGTGTCAAAAGACAGTGTGCTTTTCTAAGACAAGCCTGCGACCGCAATTTTCAAGAAGCCGGCTCGTATACGCTGATGCAGAATCCGCGCTGACCGTTGTCGCGTCAGAGGGAGAGTTGCGATGGGAAAGACCGATCCGCGCGTCGACCAATACATCGCCAAGTCTGCTGATTTCGCCAAGCCGATCCTCATGCACATACGCAAGGTCGTGCACGGCGCCTGCCCCGATGTCGAAGAGACGATGAAGTGGAGTTTTCCGCACTTCGACTACAAGGGCATGATGTGCAGCATGGCGGCGTTCAAAGGGCACTGTGCCTTCGGCTTCTGGAAGAGCAGCCTCGTGCTCGACCAACCGGCGGGCGACGACGGAATGGGACACTTCGGAAAGATCACATCGCTTCGCGATCTGCCACCGGATCGCCAGCTCGCCGCCTACGTCAAGAAAGCCGCACGGCTCAACGACGACGGCGTAAGGGTCGCCAAACGGCCGTCGGCGCCGAAGAAACCCTTGACCGTGCCGACAGATTTTGCCGAGGCGATCGAAGAAGAAGGCCGCGGCGCGGAAGACATTCGACGCCTTCAGCCCGAGTCAGCGTCGCGAATACGTTGAGTGGGTGACTGACGCGAAGACTGACGCGACACGTCAAAAGCGGATGGCGACGGCGGTCGACTGGCTGTCCGAGGGCAAGACCCGCAACTGGAAGTACGAGCCCAAATGACATCGGTCGCGAGCCCGGCATGAGCGAGGCGACCCCCACAACGGTCGTCTGCTATGACGGCGTCTGCGGCCTCTGCAACGGCTTCGTCGTCTTCCTGCTACGGCGCGACAGCGGGCAGCGGCTGCGTTTTGCCGCCCTCCAGGGTGCAACGGCGCGACAGCTGCTTGCGGTTCACGCGATCGTTCCATCAGACCTGAACACGATCTACGTCATCGCGGACTGGCGCGCACCGTCGGAGCGCGCGCTGGCACGGTCGGCTGCCGTTCTTCACGCCCTCCGTCAGCTCGATCGCCCATGGCCAGTCGTGGCGCGGCTCGGCTCGCTCGTGCCCAGGCCCGTGGCGGATCTCGTCTACAGGGCGGTCGCTCGAATCAGGTATCGAATTTTCGGCAAGTACGATCGGTGTCCCGTGCCGCCACCCGGCTGGCAACGCGCCTTTCTCGATCAGTAGTACCCTTACGCGCGATGAACGAGACGCTTCATCCCGATGGGCGTGTCGAACTTCGTGACACGTCGCGCATCCAGCGCAGCCCGCTCTACAACCACGACCTCGCGCCGGTGCCGCTCTCAGAGCGCAATTGGTCGACCTACAACTACGCCGCGCTCTGGATCAGCATGGCGCACTGCATCCCGACGTACATGCTCGGCATCTGGCTTGATGGCCAGCGGCATGAACTGGCATCAAGCACTCGTCACGATCCTCCTCGGCAACACCATCGTCCTCGTGCCGATTCTGTTGAACTCGCATCCCGGAACCAAGTACGGCATTCCCTTCCCCGTCTTCGCCCGTGTCGCCTACGGCACCATCGGCTCGAACCTGCCGGCGCTGATGCGCGCGCTCGTCGCCTGTGGCTGGTTCGGCATCCAGGCGTGGATTGGCGGAGAGGCACTGCATACGTTCTTCACGGCGCTCGATGCCGGGATGGCCGCAGCTGCTCGGCAACGGGTTCGCTGGACACACGGCGACCGAGTGGCTGTCGTTCCTGCTCTTCTGGAGTCTCAACGTCTTCATCATCTACCGCGGAATGGATCTGCTACGCGCGGTCGAAAACTGGGCGGCGCCGTTCGTGCTCGTGATGACCGCGGCCCTGCTCGTCTGGGCGATCCGCGAAGCCAACGGCCTGGGACCGCTCCTCGCCCAGCCAGGAAAGCTGCGGACGTTCGGCGAGTTTCTTCCCGTGTTCGTCCCGTCGTTGACCGCCATGATCGGCTACTGGGCGACGCTCTCGCTCAACATGCCGGACTTCACCAGGTTCGGCCGAAGCCAACGCGAGCAGATCGTCGGCCAGGTCGTCGCCCTGCCAACGACGATGGCGGTGTTCGCGGCGATGGGCGTGCTCATCACCAGCGCAACGGTCGTAATTTACGGCGAGGCGATCTGGGACCCTGTGAAGCTCGTCGCCCGCTTCGATAAGCCGTTCGTGGTCGCGATTTCGATGTTCACGGCGGTGGTCGCGACGCTGGCAGTCAACATTGCCGCGAACGTCGTCTCGCCGGCCAACGACTTCGCCAATGCCTTCCCGCGGCTCATCGACTTCAAGACCGGTGGGCTGATTACTGGGCTCCTCGCTATCGCGATGCAGCCGTGGAAGCTTCTCGCCGATCCGTCAGGATACATCTTCACCTGGCTGCTGGGGTATTCAGGCGGGCTTGGATCGATCGCTGGCGTGCTCATCGCCGATTACTGGATCGTGCGACGCACGGCAGTTCGTCTCGAAGACATGTATCTCACGGACGGCGCATACCGCTACACCAACGGCTGGAACATCGCCGCCGTCGTCGCCACCGTGGTCGGCTGCGCCCTGGCATGGGGCGGACTGGTCATTGCAGCGCTCAAGCCCTTGTACGACTACGCGTGGTTCGTCGGCTTTACAGCGTCGTTCGTGGTCTACGTCGCCATGATGCGACGCGTGCGTACGGGGACCATGCCTTCCGCCTGAAGGCGGAAGAGATCCACAGGCTACTGCCCAGACGCTGTCTGCGTCGCCGGCTTCGCCCCGGCGCTGCCGAGATCGTTCCAGTTCATCACCGTGTTGAACACCATGTTGAACTCGCCGTGGTTCTGCCAGCGGTAGATCGGATTGTTGGCGAAGAGCACGACGCGGCCTTTGCCGGTGAACCCGCCGGGGACGTCAACGGCGAACGGCCGCTGACGGATCTCCGCCGCGCCCTTCATCAAGCCGCTCAGCACTGCCTCGTCCCCGCCAACATACCGTGCGAGGACGGCTGACTGATCCGGCGCACCGACGCTCATCAACGGCCCGCCGAGATACTTGATCGGCATCATCTTGTCCGTGTAGCCGTAGAACACCGGATGGTCGAGCCGCAGCACTTCGGCGTTGACGAGCGGCCGCGGCGCGTAGAAATCGTTCGACGTCGTGCCCGACGCGTCAACGGTTCGCGCGAAGCCGAGCTCGGTTGGGAACCGAACGGCGTTGCCCATCGCGATCAGCGTGCCGCCGGCGTCGAGGAACTTGGCAAAGGCATCGACGCCTTCGCCGCCCATGCCGCCGGTGATGTCCGGGGTTTCGCCATACATCCCGAGGAACTTGTACTTCTCATCCTTCATGTACGGCACCGGACGCGCCGCCGGCGCCTGATACACGGCCTGGCGGTTGGCCTGTTGCGTCGGCATCACGATGACGTCGTAGTCGTTGCGAAGGTTGCCCTTCTTGACTCGCTCCTTGTAGATGAGGTCGTACGGGATGCCGAACTTGTCGAACGTGAATCGCACCCAACCGATCTCCTGGGTCCCGGTCCACGACGAGTACATCGCGATGCGCGGCACGTCGGCGTCGTGCATGGTCGCCGACGGCAGCGCGCTGAGCGCCGCAGCGGTGAGGCCGAAGCGTTCGACCGCGGCGCGCACCGCCGACATGTCGGCCGGCGGCGACACCACGAACGACCCGGCCGGGAACTCGACGCCGTCGGCGGTGAAGCTCTTGTCAGCGATCTTCATCGGCACGTTCCGCAGCGCGTAGCGGAACGCGATCATGTTGTTCGACCCGTAGTGCGCGACGGCGAGGCCGGCACTACCCGAGCCGGCGACGCGGCCCTTGACGACGGCTTCCTTCACAGTTGGTGGTTTTGACGTCGAGGATGGCCTTGTCCTTGATCTCCTTGACGTCGGTCAGCATCGCCAGCCCCATCGTCCAGCCGCTGTCGTCGTACGTGCGGAGGTTGGGATCCGGAAAGCTCTGCTTCTCGAGCAGGTTCTTCGCCAGCCGGCCGTACGGCTGATCGCGCTTGATCACGTACGAACCCGCCGGGAACGTGCCGTCGCTGACTTTGATCTCGCCGACCGCCTGGCCGATTTCGATGCGCTGGACGCGAAGGATGTTGACCAGCTCGGCGACGCGCGTCATGTCGCGCTGAACCGGAATCACGAAGCCGTACGGCGCTTCGGTCTTGCCCGATTCAATCGAGTTCTTCGTCTTGCGATAGAAGTTGTCGATCACGAGATTCGGGAACGTGGCGGTCAGCTGCAAAGCGCTGAGCACGCCGGTCTGCATGTAGTTGGTGTTGTTGCGGCGGGAGAAGTTGTTCGCCGCGCCGGGAGGAATCGGGATGCCGCGATACCACTCGCGCGGCTGACCGCCGCCGCGTCCGGTCGGCGGTCCTGCCACGGCACCACGACCGGCTGCAGCCACTTCCCCACCACCTTCCGCCGCATCGCCGCGGCCCTCTCCTCTTCCTTCTCCACGGGCTTCTTCCACGGGCTTCTCCACGGGCCTCGCCGCGTCCCTCTCCCCGCCCTCTTCCACCTCGCGCCTCGCCGCGTCCCGCTGCCGCGGGTGCAGCGGCATCGGCGTCGCCGCCGGCGGGAGCGGCGCCCGCGGCCGGCAGCGGCCCCAGGTCCACCTTCGCGGCCCGACTGTGTCTCGTACATCCGCATCATGCCGTTGTGGTTGTAGGCGACCGAACCGAGGTAGCCGGGCGACCAGCCGTCCATGAAGGCATGCGTGTAGACGCCAGGCATGCCCCACTTCGTCATCTGCGACAGCTCGAAGTTCGAGAACCACGGGAGCTCGGTGAAGAGAATCGGATCGAGATTGGGATTCTGTGGCGCCGCGCCGCTGTAGGTGTAGAGCAGCGCCAGCGACTCGTGCAGGTCGTGCATGATCGGCGGGTGCGCGGTGAAGTACCAGTCGGCGATCGCGCGCATCGACTTCTGCGACAGGTTAATGTCGCGGTTGTTGTCGTGGTAGCACGTACTTGCCCCAGTACGGACACGGCAGCGCCACCGCGTCCGCCTCCGCCGCCTGCTCCGCCACCACCGCCTTCGGGTGCACCTTCTCCGCGCCCGCCCGCCGTCTGCTGCTCCTGCGTCCGATAGAACCAGTCGACGTTGCGATCGCGGCCGTCGGGATCGGCCTGCGGCGTCACCGACACGATCACGTTCTCGCGAATCTGCTTGATCAGCGGCGACGTTTCGGTCGCCAGGCGATACACGAGTTCCATCAGCATCTCTGACGGCCCAGTCTCGCCGCTGTGGAGTCCGCCCATCAGGTGATAGTGCGGCCGCGTCGTGGCAACGAGCTGCGTGATCTGCGCTTCGGTACAGCCCGCGCGGGTCGGCAATCTTCGCGAGGTTGTCGCGGTTCTGCTGCAGGTTCTTGATGTTCTCGTCTGACGAGACCCAGACGACGACGAGCTCGCGGTCTTCGTCGGACGTGCCGATGGTTTCAACCTTGACGCGCGGCGTGGCCGCGGCGAGCGCGCGGTAGTACTTGAGGGCGTCGGCGTAGTAGGTCAACTTCGCCGGCGCGCCGACGTGATAGCCGAGCACGTCCTTGGGTGACGGGATCCCAGTTACTTTCGGCAGGTGATCCACCAGCGGGCTGATGAAGTACGGCTGCGTCGTCCATTCCTTGACGGCTTTGGCGAAATCCTCGTCCTGCGTCTGTGCGGCGTCGCGCGTCTCGGTGACCATCTGCTGCGCAGGCACCGTGATGCCGGCGATCAGCAGCGCCGCCCCGATGATGAAGCTCACGCCCCGCACACGCGTGGTGTCGTCGACGGTCATTGCCGTAACTCCTTGAGCCAGTAGGAAGGACGCGGGGATTCTATCAGAGTGACAGAAGGGGAGAAGAAGGGTTGCGCTACAATAGCGGCACACCACACAAGAGTCCAAGACCCGGTTCCGACGCAGCTCAAGACCCAAGACAATGATTACGACGATCGGCAAAGGCATCACCATCACGGGCAGCATTCAGGCTGGCGAGCCGGTGACGATCGCCGGAACGGTCAACGGCGACGTGTTGGCGTCCGACTACGACGTTACCGTCGAGGCCGGCGCGCGCGTCGAGGGCGCGGTCACGGCACGCACCATCACCGTTCGCGGCCGATCGACCGGACGGTTGATTGCGCGCGACGTCGTACGCGTGCAGCAGAGCGCGGCGGTGAAAGGCGATGTTGCCGCGCCGCGGCTCGCACTCGAAGAAGGCGCCACCTTCAACGGATCCGTCGAGCCGGCAAAGACCGACGCCGCGATCATCGTCGCGGCCTATCGCAACAAGAACGCGCCCGCCCGCACCGCGTAACGCTCATTTGCTCGGCGTGGGCCATCCTTGCCTACGACTGCACGAAATCTTAGGAAAACCGGGCAATCTCACTACCGAGCTCGACTATTATGGCCGAGAGAGTTTGACCGGCCGGAGGCTCGGCTGTAAGATCATATTCCCCCCAGTCCTCCCTGCCGATAGATGTGTGCTCAGCCGGAGGGGACCTTCTTGCCACAAGAACCGCTCGTCCTACTCGTCGAAGACGACCCGCTAGCGCGAGAAGGCTATGCCGAGTTCCTCGAAGGCGGAGGATTTCGCGTCGCCCAGTGCGAAACGGCCGAGGATGCATACTCTCGGTCGCTCGAACTGGTTCCGGACGTCGTCGTCACCGACATCGCGCTTCCGGGGCGCGACGGGTTTTCACTGGCAGCCGATCTGCGGGTGCAGATGCGCACCCGCGCCATTCCAGTGGTGGCCATGACCGCCTACTGGGCCGCGGACGTGCACGAACGCGCCGATCGCGCGGGCATGACGTCGATTCTGATGAAGCCGTGTCAGCCGGATCATCTAATTGCCGAGCTGCACCGGGTCCTTCGCAGCGCGCACCTCCCGCGAACCCCAGCGAAGGGCGCGCTGCCGCCGCTGCCACACGAGCGAAAGCCGGAGGCCAAACCTCATTCGTAGCCCGAAGAACGAACTCACCTGGCCGTGGCTGCTCGCTGCGCTCGGCCTCATCGTCGCTGCCGGCGTCGTGCTCCTCGCCATGGGACAAGTTCCCATCTGCAAGTGCGGCTACGTCAAGCTGTGGCACGGCGTCGTCTTCAGCTCCGAGAACTCGCAGCACATCTCCGACTGGTACACCTTCTCCCACATCATTCACGGCTTTGCGTTCTACGGCCTGCTCTGGCTCGTCGGACGACGATGGCCGATAGGCGTGCGGCTGTTGCTGGCGGTGTTGATCGAATCAGGGTGGGAGATCTTCGAGAACACCGACATGGTCATCAATCGTTACCGCGAGGTGACGATCTCGCTCGACTATTACGGCGACAGCGTTCTGAATTCGATGTGCGACATCCTGGCGATGATTGCTTGGCTTCGTCGCCGCCGCGCGCCTGCCGGTGTGGGTCGTCGTGTTGCTGACGATCGCGATGGAGCTCATCGTCCTCTGGTTCATCCGCGACAACCTGACACTGAACATCCTGATGCTCGTGTACCCGCTCGAGAGCATCAAGCACTGGCAGGCTGGGGGGTAGTCTCGCGGCTCGCGGCTGGCTGCTCGCGGTTCATTTCCACCAACACCGGCTGACACCAGGCCACGCGCCCGTTGCTTTCAATCACCTTCGCGCGCACGTAGGTCTCGTCGCCACGGAAGACGTATTCGGCTGGGCTATCCAGTGATTCCTGCAACATACGCCCGCCCTTGCCGATGAACTGCACGCGGTACTTCGACCACGTGTCTTTCTTCACCGTTACGGTCATGCTCCGGCTGGTCACGACGTAGTCCGACAGCTCGACTCCGGTCGAGGCATAGAACTGGCCGTCCTCGAGCGCCTCGAGAATCGCGCGAGCCTCGAGCCGCGCGGCGCGCACCATCACCCAACCACGACCGGGGCCAGCCACCGCCGGATTTCCCGGCTGCTTGAACGTGTGCGCATCGTCAACGGCGATGCCGTACATGAGCGTCCCGCTCGAGAGAATGGCATCCCACACTTCCTCGAGGCCGGGCACGCCGCCACCGCCCAGATTGTTGACCTGCGGGTGACCGTTGAAGATTTCGAGCAGCTTCGTGTTTCGTACCTGCTGCAGTGCTTCAGTCGAGAACGACCAGCCGAAGTTCGGATGGTTGATGTGGGGCACGCCGCGCACGCGGCGTATCGCGTCGACGTTGCGCTGCAGCACCTCGACGAGCGACGCGCCCTTCTGCGGATCGACCTTGTCGGTGACATCGAGCCCGTTGATGTGCACCGGCTTGTCGCCGAACTTGTCGGTGACCTCTTCGCCCTTGATCAAGAGAAAGTGCCCGTCCTTGCCGTGCAGCGCGTTCAACGCGTCGACAGATGTGAGCACGTTGTGGTCGCTCAGCACCAGGAATTGATAGCCGTGCTCGCGATACCACGCCGTCACGACGTCCGGCGTGCTGTCACCATCGCTCTCCGTCGTGTGCGTGTGCGTGTTGCCCTTGAGCCAGACGGGCGGCCGGGTGTCCTGATCCAGAGGGCGCGGCGAGACGCGCGTCGCCGCGACGAGGGCGATCGCGAGTGTGGCACCGAGGACGAGTCTGATGGTGTTTGGCCGGGCCGGCATCATGGCTTCGAAGCATACCGTAAGAGGCCAACGCCACGGTGTCGTTAGCGTGACTGTTCCGCTTGCGGCATTCTTCACTGTCAAGAGCGTTTATCGCAGAAGTCGCTGAGGCGCAGAGCACGCGCGGAGGGCTGACCCTAATTGGTCCTCTTGGTTACGATCGGTCGCGCCGCGCGAACGCGCGGAAGATGTGAGCTCCTGCCAGGCCGTCTCGCGCGCTCGCGCGACGCGACCGTCCGATGTGCCAATGAGATCTCCTCGGCGGCCTCGGCGCCTCTGCGACCTCCGCGATTTGGATTTTGGACAGCTTCTAACGCACGGCGAGCCGGGCCGCGAGCGCAAGCAGCGCGACGCCGGTGGCGAGGTCGAGGATTTGCCGCGGCCGGCCTGCACCGAGAGCGACCGCAAGCGTGCCGCCCGCCGCCGCCCAGACCGCATGCCAGCTCACGGCGAGCGATATGTGCACGGCCGTGAGGATGAGCGCAGATGAAACAATCGGCGCGCGCGCCGGGATGAATTGCGGCAGCACGATGAAGTAGAACGTCGCCAGCGCCGGGTTGGTGACGTTCGTAATGAAGCCGTCCTTGAGATTCTGGAAGCGGGTGGTTTGCGCACCGTTCACAGGCGCCGGCGCAGCGCGCGCCGCATCATGTCCTAACGCTGCCCGATAAAGGGATCGCGCGCCAAGCCACGCGAGATAGATCACGCCGACGACGCGCAGCACCACCCACACGCCGGGCCACTGCTGCAGCGCCAGCGCAAAGCCAAACGCACAGAGCAGACCGTATACGAGCGAGCCGGTGTTGGCGCCGATCGCCGTCTCGAGCCCTGCCCGCGTACCTCCGGCCAGGCTGTTGCGGAGAACAACTGCCGTCGATGCGCCCGGTGTCAGCACCAAGGGCACCGCAACCGCAAGGAACGCCCAAAGCGGAATCACCGCTGCATCATACGCTGCGGCATCGCGCGACATGCCAGCCAGCCTCAGATTGGACCGCCGCACTCGTCAAGCAGAGTTGCATCTACACATCAACATACACACATCTTGACATTGACTCGTCTGGTGGCCTACATTCTCAGGGTCCGCACGCGCTGCGGACAATTTATCCAGAGTGGCTGAGGGAACAGGCCCGACGACGCCACAGCAACCTCGCCGGTGGTTGAGCAACAGCCAGCGTGCCAAGGTGCTACATCCTGCCCGATAACCGGGAGAGATAAAGAGCCTCGAGAGACCGACCGGTCTTACGACGTTCCCTAGCTCCCTTCGTCTCGACGTTAGCCGGCACGCTTGTGGCCGGCACGCATGCCTGGCCGTGCGGCAAGGCAACGAGGATCCGTATGACGATCGCTCACGACTGCATTTCCGTTGACACACTCAATGACGCGCGGAGCAACACGCCGGCTCTCGGCTCCACTCGCACGATTCGCATCGGTCTGCTTGGGCTCGGTCACGTCGGCTCGGCGATCGCGCGCCACGCCGGCGTCGTCGGATCGTGGCGGCTCCAGGTAACCACGGCGCTGGTACGCGACCCGCATCGTCGGCGAGACGGTGGAGGCGTTGCTGTCACGGCCGATCCTGAGGCCGTGTTCGCGTCGCGGCCGACGGTCGTCGTTGAAGCCCTCGGCGGCCTCGAGCCGGCGCGAACGCTCGTACTCGACGCCCTCGCGCGTCGGATCCCGGTCGTCACCGCCAACAAATCGCTGCTCGCACATCACGGCGAGGAAATCTTCGACGCGGCGGGCAAGAACGGCGTACCGGTTCGTTACGAGGCCAGCGTCATTGCTGGAGTGCCATTTCTCGGCAACTTCGCTGGCCGGCCGCACGCGTCGCGACTGTCCGCGATCGTCGGCATCGTCAACGGCACGACCAATTTCATCCTGTCGGAGATGGAGTGCGGTCAGAGCGACTACCGGGCGGCGTTGTTCGAAGCGCAGCGACGCGGCTACGCCGAGCCGGATCCCTCGAAGGACGTGCGCGGTATCGACGCCGTGGAGAAACTCGCCATCCTCATCCGCCAGTTCGCAGGGCGACAGGTCGATCCTGCGGGCATAGAAACGGTGGGCATCGACGACGTGACCGCACTCGACTTCGCACATGCCCGCGCGCTCGGCGGCACGCTCAAGCCTGTGGTCGCGGCTGACGGCCTCGAGTCTCCCACGTTGGCCATTGCCGCATTCGCCGGTCCGGCGTTCGTGCCCATTCACCATCCGCTCGCGCGTCTGACGCACACGACGAACGGCTTGTGCCTGCGCGACGTCGCCGGTAGCCATCTCACGCTGACAGGTCCCGGCGCTGGCCCAGACGTGACGGCGGTGACGGTGCTCGACGATGTGATCGACGCGGCGACGAGCGCTCAAACTCGATCTGGCGTGGTCGCACCGAGCGTGCCGGCGACGTCTCCAACGACGCCCTGGCTGCTCCGGCTCACCCACACCGGTGCGCTGCCGCCGTCGAATGACCTTCCCGGGATCCTGGCACGTCACGGCGCGCGCGCGGCGCGGACATCGATTCGAACGGCCGACGGCGGACAGTGGTCGCACGCCATTCTGACGCACGCTTGCTCCCGGCCGGCGATCGAGCGCGCGGCGGCGGCAGTTGCGGCGGCGAGCGGCTCGACGACGCGCCTCTTCCGGGCGCTCGGTCCGGTCGACTGAGGATCACCAATTCTTTTGAAAGGAGCAACGGTCATGGAGTTCGCCACCAGAACCATTCACGCTGCGCAGCCGTCCGAACCCGAGACGGGTGCGCTGGTCGCGCCTATCTTTCAGACGTCGACGTTCGAACAGGAAGCGCCCGGGGTCAACCACGGATTCGACTATTCGCGAACGAACAACCCGACGCGCGCGCGCCTCGAGGCGGTGCTCGCGGACCTCGAAGGCGTCGAACACGGCGCGGTGTTCGCGTCCGGACTCGCCGCCGAGCACGCGGTGCTGCAGGGCTGCCTCGCGCCAGGCGATGAAGTCGTCATTCCGCTCGACGTGTATGGCGGTACCTACCGTCTTCTGACGAAGGTCTTTCCCACTTGCAAGGTTCGCCAGGTGGATGTCGCCGATCCAGCGGCGCTCGCCGACCGCGATCACGGATCGGACGCGGCTGGTGTGGATCGAGACGCCGACAAACCCTCGCCTGCTCGTCTACGACATTGCCGCGATCGCTGCCACCGCCCACGCGAGCGGCGCGCTCCTCGTTGTCGACAACACCTTCGCCACGCCGCTCTTCCAGCAACCGTTCGCTCTCGGCGCCGACATCGTCGTTCACAGCGTAACGAAGTATCTCGCCGGACATTCGGACGTGATCCAGGGGGCGGTCCTGGCGCAAGGATCGCGCAATCTTCGAGCCGATCAAGTTTCTCCAGAACGCGATCGGCGGTGTGCCCTCGCCGTTTGACTGCTGGCTCACGCTGCGCGGGCTTGAAGACGCTCGAATTGCGCGTTCAGCGCCA
This sequence comes from uncultured Acidobacteriota bacterium, assembly GCA_963797715.1. Lineage (GTDB taxonomy): Bacteria > Acidobacteriota > Vicinamibacteria > Vicinamibacterales > 2-12-FULL-66-21 > DATBJJ01. Next base: position 319,239 of record CAWCQS010000016.1, on the reverse strand, counting down.
CGCCGACAACGCGGCAGCGATTGCCGAAGCGCTCGTTGCACATCGCGCGGTCCGTCGAGTGCACTACCCCGGTCTCCCGAGCCATCCGGTCATGCCATTGCGCGGAAGCAGATGACTGGCTTCGGCGGCATCGTGTCGTTCGAGCTCGACGGCATCGCTGCGGACGTGGCCGCGTTCGTTTCCTCTCGGCGGTTTTTCGCGCTCGGCGAAAGCCTCGGTGGCGTCAAGTCTCTGATCTGCCACCCCGCCCGCATGACGCACGCCTCGATTCCGGCGGCGGCGCGCGCGCGTGCTCGGCCTTTCGGACTCGCTCATCCGGCTGTCACCGGGCTGCGAACACCATCGCGATCTGTCGGGACCTGCTCGAAGGGCTCGCGTCGCTCGACGACGCCACGCGAGACGAGGCGGTCACGGTACACGCCTGACGGCGAACGGACGAGCCGCGCTATGATTGGTCGGTCGACCGTCACTTCATGCGCCTCACGTCCTTCCCCATCGCGCGCGTACCTGCGCGGCGGCGGGGGCCGCCTTCTTCCTGGCGATCATCGTCCTCGTCGTCACGAAAGCGCCACTCGGCTCGAAGATCTTCTTTGCCGCCGTGGCCGTCGGTACGCGGCATATGCCGCGGTCCTGGCTCGCATCTGGCACGAGGGACCAGGCACCGCGGAAACTGCTGTACGCCTCGTTCGCCATCGCTGTCGCCTTCCGCATTCCGATGGCTGTTGCCCGGTCGGCCCCGACAGCGACATGGTCCGCTACCTATGGGACGGTCGCGTGCAGCTCCTCGGCTACAACCCCTATCGTGTCCTGCCGTCCGATCCGGCGATGGCACACACGCACACCGATCAGACGGTGCGAATGCCCAGCCGCCGGCGACCGCACCCCATATCCGCCGGCGGCGCAGCTGTTCTTCCGGCTCGTCGTGATGATTGCACGACTCGACGCTGGCGATGAAGCTGGCGCTCCTCGCGTGCGATCTGCTGACCATGATCGTGGTGTGGCGATGGCTGGTCATGACCGCGCCGGTCCGAGTGGCTGACGCTGGCCTACGCCTGGAATCCGCTCGTGGTGTTCGAGATCGCGCACAGCGGCCACATCGACGCGCTCGCCGCGTTGTGGATTGACCGCATCCGCGTTCTGGCTTGCGCGACGCCGGACGCAGCTGGCCTCGGTCGCCTTCGTGCTCGCCTGTCGCGACCAAGCTCCTGCCGATCGTCCTGGCACCGCTCTACATCGGCCGGGTGCGCGTCCGCGACGTCGGCATCGGCGCCCTCTGTCTCGTCGCGTTGTACCTGCCTTTCATGTCGGGCTCGGACGTGCCGCTTGGGGCTGTGCCGAACGTCGTCGATCGCGTCCGGTTCAATGGGCCCGCTGTTCGCCGCGCTCGCGGCTCTCGCCTCGCCCCGCGCTGCCGCAGCCGTGGCCGTTGTCGCCGGCCTCTCCGTTGCGACCGTGGCACGATGGCGGCTCGCGGAGACTCGATCCGGCGGCGTGGGCGTGGCCAATGGCCACCGCCGTTGCGTTTGCGCCGGTGATTTACCCCTGGTACCTGCTGTCGATCACACCTTTCCTGTTCACCGTCACGACGCTGCCCCTGGCGGCGTGGACTGTTAGTGCGCTGTCGGTCTACGAAGTGTGGGATCTCTCGCGCCATGGCGGACGATGGATCACGCCAACGTCGGTCATGTGTTTCGAATTCGGTGTTCTCGTCGTCGCGACCGCTGTCGTTGTCCGGCAGAAGCGGCGGCACCGAGCCGAGAAACGCGCAGTCCCCGCTGACCTGTCGAAGGGCCGCTAGAAAATCCCCAATTCGAGACCTCAACGATTGAGGCTTCACTGGCGGGCGTCCGCTCCTCTTGACAATCTACAAGACGGAACCGTATTCTCTTGTCGATCGTCTACAGAAATCACACACGGTCACAGGAAGGCGGCTCACATGCATCTCCTCATGCTCACGGCGACGATCCTGCTCTTCTCGACAGGCACGCCTGTCGTATCGCACGACATTCAAGCCGGCATGGGCGGCAAGCCCGAAGCGGACGACGCGCTCGATGGGCTCGACCCGGTCCTGCTCGTCGGCGGCAAGGAAGTGCCCGGCAAATCCGGCCTGAGCGTTACCCGCGGTGACTTCGTCTACCTCTTCTCCACTCCCGAGACCAAGGCGACATTCGAGCGCGATCCCGCCAGATACGAGATCCAGTTCGGCGGCGTGTGCGCGACGATGGGCAAGACGGCTGGCGGCAACCCCTCCGACTTCATCGTGCACGAGGGCAAGATCTACATCTTCGGCAGCGACGACTGTCACAAGAAGTTCCAGGCCGACCCGGCCAAATACCTGCCACCCCCGGCCGCGCCGCTACCGTCCTCGGCCGACCGCCGCGGCCGAGGGCCGGAAGCTCATCGAGCGCGCTGTCACGGCGATGGGTGGCGCCGCCAGCGTCGACGCGCTGACGAGCTACGTCGAGTCCTTCTCACGCAGGTCCAGAACCGGCCCAGGGCGAAGCCGACGATCACCACCAAGACCATGTGGAGCTTTCCCGACCGCGTGCGGCAGGAACGCACCGATGGCGCTGCAAGGAAAGACGATGACGTCGGCGACGGTGCTGACCCCAGCAGGGCATGTGGTTCCTGGGCGGTCAGGGTCAGGTCGTACCCGATGCGCGCCGGCCAGCCGCCCAGCCTCGAACAGGACTTCGGCCGCCACCCGGTCGCGCTGCTTGCGCGGCACGGCAGTCCCGCGGGCGTTCAAGGCTGTCGGCGCATCGGCAAGGCACCGTCGACGGCGTCGCCGTCGAGACATCGGTCCGCGTCGTCAGCGGCGCAGATCGACGTAACGCTCGCGCTCGAAACCAGCGGCCGCATTCACAGCGCGACGTATCAGCGACCGCAACACCGAAGGCGAGTACGGCACGTTCCGTGTCGCCTACTCCGATTTCCGTCACGGTCGGCGGGCTGCAGCTGCCGTTCAGCACGCAGGCGACGTTCAACGGACAGCCGACCCCGCGCTCAATCGGCGACCTCGACGTCGATCTCGACTCAACACGCCGCTCGATCCCTCGCTCTTCGCACCCAAGCGCAGGTCGGCCGGTGACACCGTCGCCGTCTGGGCGCTCGCGTCTGCTCATCGCCTTTGTCGCCGGCGACGACCGACTGGGCCTGGCCGCAATGGGGCGGACCCGCATCGCAACTTCGTCGGTCGCGCGCGCGAACTCGCGACCACATGGCCGGCCGAAGGCCCGCGCCGGCTCTGGCAGCGCCCGCTCGGCGACGGCTACTCCGCCATCGTCACCGACGGCCGGACGCTCTACACCCTCTTCCGCGAGGGCACCGCGGACGTCGCGATCGCGCTCGACGCCGCAACCGGCAAAACGGTCTGGGAGGCGCGCTACGACGCACCGTTCGTCGAGACCTGCTCCGAGCGCCTCGGGCCCGGTCCCGCGTGCCGCGCCGCTCATCGCCGGCAATCGCCTGATCACCGATCGAGCGCCGGCGGGCTGATGACACAGCTTCGACCGGCAGCACCGGCGCGAAGCAGTGGAGCGTCGACTCTTGTCGCGCCGGACTCCGACGCGTTCGCGCCTGCGGCTACTCGGCGAGCCCGCTGGCCTTCGAGCGACATGATCATCACCACCGCCGGCGGCAGGGGCCGTGGCGTTGTCGCGGTCGACGCGGCGACGGGCGAGATCGCCTGGCAGTCGCAGGACTTCCAGAACGGCTATTCGTCGCCACTGCTCGATCGATCTCGATGGCCAGCCCGGAGGTCGTCGTGTTCACCTACGGCGAGGTCGTCGGGCTCGAACCCGAAAACCGGCGCGCTCGAATGGACGGTCGCGCACGCGTCGGATCAGGGCGTCAACGTCGCGACGCCGGTCTGGGGCGGCGACCACCTGCTGTTCGTCTCGTCGGCCTACAACGGCGGGAGCCGCGTGCTCAGGCTGCGCGACGCCAGGCGACAGGCGTCAACGTCGAAGAGGTCTGGGCGAACCGGCGCGTCCGCGTCCACTTCGGCAACGCCGTCCGCGTCGGGCAACCGCATCTACGCGTCGAACGGTGACTTCGGCGCGGCGCCGTTCGCGGCCATCGACGTCGCCACCGGCGACATGGTGTGGCGCGATCGCAGCGTCTCGCGCGCAACGATCATCGGCGTCGGCAACAAGCTGCTGATTCTGGACGAAGACGGCACGCTCGCGCTCGCAACGCCCGGCGATGCCGGCCTCGTCGTCCACGCCAAAGCCAGCATGCTCGGCGCGCGCGCCTGGACCGCGCCGACGCTGAGCGGAACGACCCTCTATCTGCGGGACCTCAAACAGATTGTGGCGTTGGAACTGGGGAAATAAGGGTTCTAAGGGTTCCAAAGCCAGTCCAAACGAAGATCGGCCACACTATTCGGGATGCGTGACTCCGTCGTTCGGGCGGCCGGCCTTGCCGGCACGCTCCTGTATGGCGTGGCCATCGTGTGGATGTACGCGGCACAACCGCAAACGATGGCAGAGGTTACGGGCGGCCTCACCTCGACCATTGGCGCCTACGCCATCGACCAGCAGGCGTTTGATGATGGGCTGGCGTTCTTTGGACGCGATCAGTTCGTCGAGGCGCGAGCGGCGTTTCGCAGAGCTGACCCGGCCGGACGCGATGCCCGCACGCAGTTCTATATCGCCTACGCCTGCTACCGCCAAGGCTGGGGCCGCGTCTACAACGACGATGTGCTGTTCAAGTGCGGACTCGAGGCGGTCGACCGCGCCATCGCGCTGGCGCCGGGTCACCGGCTGGTCGTCGACGATCCGGCTCTCGATATGCACACGGCCGACGAACTGCGGGCCGAGCTGCAGCGCGGACTCACGCGCGACGTCTCGGATCTTAATCCCCTCCGGCTGCTCAGGAAGCGGCGATGAGCGCGATTCGAGAGGCCTTCGTCCTGCCCTGCCTTTTCCTGACGGTTGCGCTGCTGGGCGGGCTCCGGTTGAGCGCCGACGTGCGGCTCGTGCCGCCGGCGCTCATTGCGCTCGTGCTCGCCGTACTACTGCTCGGGTCGCTCTTCCGGGCGAACGCGTTCAGCCCGGAACGACTATTCGGCCCGCACCGACTGGCGCTTGAAAATGCCAGCGGCGCCGCGGTGCTCCTGACGCTTTTCGCGGCGTCGGCGCAGGTCTTCAACCTGCTGACGCCGGACACGGGGCTGCTGCACCTGCTGGTGAGCGTGTTTTTCCTGGTGCAGTTCCTGACGACGTTGACGGCGGTGCGCGATCGGACCGCGCTGCTCCGCAGCCTGGCGGTGCTCTTCGGCTGCGCATTTTTCTTGCGTTTTGTCGCGCTCGAGTCGCTTTATGCGCCTGGGCGCGGTGTGATCAAGCGAGTGATGACGGCGTTGATGGAAGGCGTCACGCTCGGGACGCTCGATTACGTCCCCACCGGCCCAGCGACCGGCTACGTGGCATTCCTGACGCTGACGTTGTACCTCGTCGGCCTCCTGCTGTTACCCACGGGCCGGCCTGATATGTCGGCGGGGGCGTTAGTGGCCGTCCGGCAACCACCCGAGGCCGACGAGCTGCACCGAGACCTGCCCGCGCTTGGGCGCGAGTGAGAGCTTCTCCACGGTCGAAGCCGCGTCGAACTGCTCCGTGATGCGCCTGGTCTCCGCAGTGATTTCGTCCTGGAGGGCCCGAGCGCGCTCGTCGAGCGCCTCCAGGTTCTCGTTGGCCCGCCTGATGTCGTCGGTCTCCTTCATGCTCCTGCCGACGCCGCGCGCAGCCGTCGTCGCGCGGCCGAGCGAACCGACGCCTATGGCCTTCCGTCCGAAGATGGCCCCGAGGATCGTCGCGCCAACCGAGAGCCCCGTCTGTAGTTTCTGTTGCGATGCCTGCGCGGTTTCGCGATCGACGGCCGCCGCGGCGCGACGACGCTGTTCTTCGATTTGTGCCTCCTTGGCCGCATATTTCTTCTTCAGCGCGTCGACAGCGGCATCCCGGGCAACGCGCTGTGCGTCGCGAACCCGAATCTGAAAATCGCGTTCGCTTTCGCCAGGGTTGGACGTCAGCTTCAGATCGCGGTGGCGCATGAGCTCGAGCTTCTCTGATTGCGGCAGCCACCGGGCAAAGTCCTTGTTCCACCCGGCGTAGTTTCGTGCCTGAAGTCCCGCCGACGGCACGTCGGCATACGTCGCGCCCGGGCGGCCAGCGCCCTCGAGATCGCTCGTAGCGATGTCGACGCGCGTAGCGGTCGCCCAATCGACGGGCACCGCTCCACCGCCGAACGGCGCGGCGTAGACGACTTCCCTCGTTTCGTCGATCCCGAGCTTCGAGTCGCCGAAGCCGACGCGTGCCGCGCCAAGGACGACCGGCGTGTAGTGCGCGACTCCACTGCCCGCGCCCGGCACGAAGTACTGCTGGATGCCTGGCGGCACGATTGGCGGCGCTGACGACCCTCCAATGGCATCCGGCTTCGAAGTGCGTGTGTCGGCCTTCTGGACCTTGGACTGCGACTGCCGTCCACCGACATCCGACTTCGCCATCGCTGACGCTGCCGGCGTCAGCGTCTTGATCTGATCGCGAGAGAGTGGACCGCGCAGGTAAGAGAGCGTCCAGCGCGTCTGAAAGACAATGGGCGCGTTGTCATGGACGTTGTGCAGGAGGAACACGCGCTTGTCGAGCGCCGACAACAAACGATCGGTCTCGGCTCGATCCATCGAGCCTGCGGCAGCTCCTTCGAGCCCGTCGAGCATGCGCGCCTTGTCCCGCTCCGTCTGAAGGCGGCCGAGGAACCAGGTGCCGATATTGGCGAGGCCCTTATAGTCGAGGTCAACGGGATTCTGCGTCGCCAGCACGACACCGAGCCCGAATGCGCGGCCCTGCTTGAGCAGTGTCATCAACGGCGGCTTCGAGGGCGGATTCGCGACCGGCGGGAAGTACCCAGCGATTTCGTCCATGTAGATAATCGCCCGCAGGCTGGTCGTGCCCGTCTGGCCGCGCATCCACCCGACGATCTGATTGAGGAGCAACGAGACGAAGAACATGCGCTCGTTGTCACCGAGGTGGGCGACCGACATCACCGCCACGCGAGGGGTTCCCTTAGCCGTATAAAGCAGGCTCGCCGGGTCGAGCGGCTCGCCTTCGAGCCACTGGGCGAATCCGGGCGCAGCCAGCAGGCCGTTGAGCCGCATCGCGAGCTCGAAGCGGTCCTTCGCCGGGAAAGAACGCCTCGAGATCGACAACGCCGACCTTGGAGAAGGGAGGCGTCTGCACCTGCTGGATAAGGCTCGCCAGATCCAGATCGCGGCCGTCCGCCCAGGCCGCCCCGAACAGGCTGGTCAGGAGCGTGTGCTCGCGGCTGCGGGGTGCCGGATCGAAGCCGGCGAGCGCCAGCACGCTCGTTGCGGTGCTGGCGGCGCGTTCGGCGAGCAATTCGCTGTCGCTACGGGCCTGCTCGGATGGAGCGGCAAACGAGCCGAGGATCGACACGGGCACACCGGCGCGGCTGCCTGGGGTGTAGATCGTGAAGTCGGCGGCGGCGCGCAGTCGCTCGATGCGCGCGGCGTCCTCGCCCCAGTCGGCGAGGCCAGCCTTCCAGCGTTCGGCCTCGGCGGCGGCGAACGCTTCGGGGGACTGCCCCTGGCGGCGTGCTTCGTCTTCATCGATCCAGGGACGGAACTCTGCAGCCGAGAGCTTTGGGAACGTCAGCAGGAGGTTTCCCAGATCGCCCTTGGGATCGATGGCTATCACCGGCACGCCGTCGATGGCGGCCTCCTCGATGAGCGAGAGGCAGAGGCCGGTCTTGCCGCTCCCGGTCATGCCGACGCACACGGCATGCGTGACGAGATCGCGCGAATCGTAGAGCACCGCTTCGTCGAGCGGGCGTCTGACCGCCATGTCGTAGCGGCGGCCTAGATAGAAGAGGCCAAGCTTCTCGAAGTCCTGCATAGGCGTATGGTACCGGAGGGGACGGAGAGAACGGAGAAAAGGGTTTTACCACAGAGTTAACGGGGAACTCCGTCAACTACGTGGTGAATCCTTCCCTCCGTTCTCTCCGTCCCCTCCGTTTTCCCCGTCCACCCATAGCACCAGCGGCACCGACAGCAGCGGGTACTTGCGCCGCAGCGCCACGACGTGGTCGGCGTAGTCGCGCTTGGCGATGTGGCCCGCCAGCAGCGAGAGGCGCAGGCGCTTGATCTCGTAGCGATACAGGTCGCGCACGGCATCGCGCAACATGGTTGGCGGCGTGTCGGCTCGCGGGACAAGGCCGTGGCCGGCGAGCGCTTCGAGTATCAGGGCGCGGTACCTGAACGGAGGCTCCACTTCTCTACGCTTTCGATGGCGTCTTCTGCTAGTATGCGCGCACGCGTTGCGCATCACTGCCGCAGTTGGCCACTTCATCGTGAGATCCGACAACACCGACGCCAACCAGCCACGCGGACGCGCGAGCCGTGCCGGTTGCGCCAAAAGTTAGGCCGCGAAGGGAGCATACATGTCCGACGAACGAGCAGAAACCCCGGGAGACGACCCACTCACGCGCACGGCGGAAGCCGTCGGGACCGCCATCGGTAGTGCGGCACGGACGGTCACCGATACCGCCCAGAGCGCCGCCGGCACTGCCGCTGACGTGGCTTCGGCGGCAGTCTCGACCGCGAAATCGGCCGGCACCACCGCCGCAGCCGCCGTCAGCGGAGCGGCCGAGAAAACCGCCGCCGCCGGCCGCGCGGCGAAGGCGACCGCCGCCCGCGCCATCACGAAGGCGAAAAAGACGGTCAAGAAGGTCGTCAAGAAGGCCCAGAAGCCAAAGAAGGCGACAGCCAAAGCCAAGGCCAAGCCCAAGGCCAGGCCCAAGGCGAAAGCGAAGGCGGCCAAGCGCAGCGTGAAAAAGAAGGCCGCAAAGCCGAAGGCCAAGGCCAGGGTGGCCAAGGGCAAGAAGAAGGTTTCCCGGAAGCGGCGCTGAAGTTCGCAGGCGGAGGCCAGAGCCAGGGATCCGATCTCCTGACCCTGGCCTCTGCTCTATCTCGCGCTGTCTGTTCCCGCTACTGCCCCTGCCCGAGCCGCCAGGTAAATCCCGTTGAAGAGGAACTTGAATGTCCCGTGCGGCTGCGCGCGGAACGTGATCTCCGGCCCGAACAGGAACAGCGACCCCTTCCCCACCGCGACGTCCACGACCGCCACGCCGCCCTGCAGGTAGCCCTGACCGTAGGCCCATCCGCTACGGAGGGGCGTCGCGCTGTCGAACCACGCGACCGGCTTGATGCCCTTCAACGCCGCCTCGGGCTCGAGGCGGAACACCGGGCTGTTGTCGAAGAAGACGTCGAGCGGATTGGAGACGCCGTGGGCGATAGGCGATGTGTTGTCGACAGCGACGCGCAGCACCGATCCCGGCACGTAGAATTTCTCTGAAGGCAGCGGGCGCGAGGTGCCGTCCGGCGACCGTTCGACGAGGTGATTGTCGACCGGCAGCCCGAGGATGTCGGCCAGATTCATCGCCGAACGTCCCACGGCCAGCACCGTGCCGCCGTCCTCGAGGAACTTCTTCAGCTGCGGCGCAGTCTGTGCGGCGCGTGTAGGCACCCAGCTGACTCTGGTACTCGGCAGGGATGTTCACCGCCGCGGCCCCTCCTCCACGACCGCCGCCGCCGCCACGCGCCACCAGCGCGCCCGCCGCGGCCACCCCCGGCGGGCGCCGGCCCGACGCCGGACGGGCAGATGATCACGTCGAAGCGGCTGTCGAGATTCCCGGCGTCCAGCGCCTGCGGGAAGACGACCTCGAAGGGGAACTCGAACTGCTCCAGCAGCCAGCGCGTCCAGCCCGAGGGCATCGAGCCGCCGTACTGATCGGCCAGCGCGATCCGCAGCTTGCGCAGCTTGATGGCATCGCCGGCGGGTCGAGCCGCGACGCCGGTCGAAGTCGACGCCGAGATCAGCCGCCAGCTTGGCCACGGCAGCCGCAGTGGATGTCCTTGACGTGACGAAGAACGCTCCCGGCTGCGGACCCGACGACATCCACGACACGTCCTCGCCAGCCGCCAGCAGCCGGTTGATCGCGGTGAAGGAGTCGTTGACGGCGTGGCTGAAGGTGTAGCCGGCCGTCGCCGTTGACGTCACCTTGCCGGGCGCCGGCTTCTGCAGCCCGTTCAGCTTCTCGAACGGACCGTCGAAGCCGTCGAGGATGCGGTCGAACTTGACGCCCATCTGGTACGCGAGCGTCCAGCCGGCGTTGTCGTACGGCCGCGTCGGCGGGCCGCCGGGATAGGGAATGTCGTCCGGGTGATCCTGCGGCTCGAACATGTCGAGCACGTGCGGCCGGAACGCCTGCGCCGTCTTCACGACGTACGAGCCGGCGGGATACGTCTTGCCCCCGACGGTGAACGGCGCCGTCGCGCGATGCACGGTGACGCCGGTCTTGAGCAGCGCGTTGACGAACTTCGTCGCGGTCGGGAAGTCCGGCTGGTCCGACGGCAGGATGTAGCCGCGCGGGTCGCGCGTCGCCGGATCGCGCAGCAGCTTCTTGAAATCCTCGGGCGTGCCGCCACGGCCGCCGCGGCCGCCAACTGCCGGCATCGCCCTCGTCGCCTCCGGGGGCATCGCCGCCGCGCCGCGCGCCGCCGCTGACCGCGTCCTCTGCGGCGATGATGCGGCGCGGTGTCGGCGTCCAGCTGTCGCGGTTGCCGCGCTCGATCGAGTTCTTCCCCATCTGGTAGATGTTGTAGAGGAAGTTCTCCTGGTTGCGCGACGCGATGTCGAACACCGCGTAGTTGGCCGTCACCGAGTAGTCGACCGACTGGCGGAAGTGCCAGTCCTGCGGCTCGATCGGGAAGTGCAGACTCGAATCCGGGCAGCTGCTTCGACGGGAGGAACGGAATGCTCGTCGGCGTCGGGTTGCCGATCGTCTCGGTCAGCAGGCCGATCATGTTGTGGAAGTAGGCCATCGTGCGCAGGCCGCCGTTCCACCAGGTCGAGTAGCTCGATCCCTTCCGGCTCGTCACGCCCGGCTTGCCTTCCGCGGCGAAGCGGCTGTGCATCGCCGCCGCCGACGAGGTCGAGCTGCGCCGGAATCAGCGGATCGAAGTTGTAGTTGAACGGATCGCGGAACGGCGGCGCGAACATCACCGTGCCGGCCGGACCGGTCTGGTGATGGTTGTACATGATCTGCGGGAACCACTCGATGTACATCGCGCGGTTCATGTTCGTGCTCTCGGGCTGCGTCGACATGTAGAAGTCGCGGTTGTTGTCGTGCCCGATGTACTTCTGGTAGAGGCGCGGCAGGCCGCTGCTCGACCGGCGCGTCGGCTCGCTCTCGCGCATGTACCAGCTCGGACACGAGCTCCATGCCGTCGGGGTTGGCGTGCACGGCGAGGATGACCAGGTCGTTGAGGAAGCGCGTCGTCTCGGCGTCGGTCCGGCTGACCAGCTGGTACACCGTCTCGATCAGCTGGTGCGCGCCGAGCACTTCGGTGGCGTGCAGCCCGCCGTCGATCCAGACGACGCCTTGCCTTCCTTCGCCAGCGCGTGCGCCTGCTCGTCGGTCAGCCCTTCGGCGAGCGCCAGCTTGCGCGAGATCTCCTTGTAGCGCTCGAGCTTCTTGTGGTTCTCGGGCGACGTGATGATCGCCATCAGCTGCGGCCGTCCTTCGGCCGTCTTGCCGATCTCGACCACCTTCATGCGGTCGGATTCCTTGTCGAGCTTCTGCCAGTACTCGACGAACTGCGTGTAGGTGGCGAGCTGGTAGTCGTCGCCGATGTTGAAGCCGAATTGCTGTTTCGGCGTGGTGATCGTCTGCGCGGCCGCCGCCGCCGCAGTAGCCAGCAGGAGCAGCGACGCCGCAACAACGCGCCCGCTGCGCTTCGAACCCGTGAGCATGAGTCTCCCTCCCCCGAGGGTAGTAACGATACCAGAGGAGAGTCTGGAGGCTGAATTCTGATTTCTGAAGCTTACGGAAGCTTGAGGGTGGAAGTCTGAAGCTCGAAAGTCTGAAGGTCGAAGGCTGCTTCCGACTTTCCGAAACTTCAACTTCAGACTTCAGAACTTCAGAATTTCTTCGGGGGAGCGCCCCGGCGTCTGGTGCGGAGCGCTCCCCACCGGGAGCGTCACGCGCGGTGACGCCGAGGCCCAAACGTGCTACTTGATGGGCGTGCCTCCGGGAGGCGCGCCCGTCTCGGGCATCGTCGCCAGCGAAGCTGGCCGTGTCCTCGTAGAGCGTCCCATCGGCGTTCGTCCCGAAATAACGAGACCGGCGGCGTCGTGTCGAGCGAGTCCGCAACGGCGGCGTAGCCGGACGACGCTGCGCCCGACGGCGAGCCCGTTGCACGATCGCCGGCGCGCCGGAAATGCCGATGCCCGCCATGCTGAAGTTCGTAGCCGCTCTTGATGAATGTCGAGACCCGACGACATCTCCGGCGGGAGGAACGCATCGAGCGCCGCCGGCGGCTTCTCGCCGAGCGTCTGAGGTCCGGCGCGTAGAAGCCCGAGACCACAGGTGATCGCGAAGCTCAGTTGCGCGCTGTTGACGACTTTCAGCGATCCGAGCGCCGAGGCCGACTGCGCCGCACCCTTCGCGCGCATCAGGCCCGGAATCGCCAGCGTCGAGAGCAGTCCGATGAGCGCGATCACGAAGAGCATGTCGATCAGCGTGAAACCCGACTCGCCCCGTGCATTGACCGCTTTTGAGGAAGACATCATCGCACCTTTATCCGTTGACAATTATTGGCACTCTGCCATTTTGCGGCTGCCGTAAATTGGCCCGTTCGGCCAGCCGCGGCGAGCATCCGCTGCCCGCCAGTGTTCCTAAACCATTGATATTCAGCTACTTTATCGAACCGTTTCTCCGTCAGCTTTCGGCGGATGCCTTCCGAAGTGCAAGAAGAGCACCATGCTCAGCAGTGCCAGGCCAGCCAGGTCCGCCCACCCGGCGGCGTAGCAAAGGAGCCCCCCGCCACGCCTGCCAGGCCCCGTTCCAGCGCAGTCGCCGGCCGCACGAATCCAGCCGCCAAAGGCCACGGCAAACGCGGCAATGCCCGCGGCGGCACTCAGCGTCACCGTGACGATTCCAGCTGGCGTTCCCTGCATCAGGATGCCGGCGCCATCGGCGGTCAACGTGAACACGAACGGGACGAGGAAGGCCGGCAGCGTGTACTTCCACGTCAGCATCATCGTCGCGAACGGATTGCCGCCAGTCAGCGCTGCGGCGGCAAACGGCGAAAGCGCGGTCGGCGGACTGACCTCTGACAGCACGGCGTAATAGAAGATGAACATGTGGGCGGCAACGTCGGGGACGCCTGCCTGGACGAGCGCCGGCGCAACCATGACGGCCGCGATGATGTACGACGCGGTCACGGGCACGGCCAGCCCGAGCATCCAGACCGCCAGCGCCGAGTAGACGACGGTCAGGAACAGGTGCCCACCCGCGAGCGCGACGATGAGGCCCGAGATCTTCAACCCGAGCCCGGTCAGCGTGACGATGCCGACGATGATGCCGGCCGTCGCCGTCGTCGCGCACACGCCGAGGACGCCCGTTGCTCCCGACCTCGAGCGCCGCCAGCAGCCGGCGCGGCGTCAGCGCCGTTTCGCGCCGCAGGTAGCTCTGTCCAACGGCAAGCACCGTCGCCCAGAACACCGCGCGAAAGGCCGACATGCCGACGACCATGAAGGCGGCAATCGCCACCAGCGAGGTGAAGTGATAGCCGTACTTGCGGAAGAGAGCTCCGGCAGGCTCGACGTCGGCCGCGTGCGGCGCGAGTTCCGAGCCGCCGCGAATCAGCTTCGATCATCAGAAAGATCGACAAGTAATAGAGGATGGTCGGAATCGTTGCCATCACGAGGACGCGCAGATAGGAGATCTGCAGGAACTCGGCGATGAGGAACGCCGCGGCACCGAGCGTCGGCGGTGAAATGAGGGCGCCGATCCCGGCGGCCGATAGAATCGCGCCAGCGATTTCGGGACGGTAGCCGGCGCCGCGCAGCAGCGGCCAGGACACCGACCCCAACATGACGGTGGTGGCGACGCCGCTCCCCGAGACGGTGCCGAGAAGAAAGCCGGCCAGCGTCACCGTGCGGCCGGGAGCCGCACCGGATCCGGATCGTCCCATCGCCGCCATCGACCAGTCGATGAAGAAGCGGCCCGCGCCGGATTGCTCCAGCACGGCGCCGTAGATCGTGAAGAGGATGATGTAGGTCGTCGCGACATCGAGCGGCACGCCGAAGATCCCCTCGAGCGTCATGTAGAGCGTGCCGACGAGCCGATCGATCTCGTATCCGCGGTGTGCAATCAGCGACAGGCCGATGCGATCGAAGATCGGACCTCCCCAGCCATAAGCCATGAATGCGACGGCCGTCGCCGGCAGAATCCATCCCACCGATCGTCGCGTCGCCTCGAGTACCAGGAGGATGGTGACGGCCCCGAGCACGACATCGATTCGCGATGGATCGGCGGCGCGATAGACGAAGCGCGAGAAATCGAGAATCGGCCACGCCAGCGCGACGATCGTTGCCGCGATCAGCAGCCAGTCGGTCAGAGGGACGCGCGAGCTCGACTCATCAGCGCGCCAGGGAAAACGCAGAAAGATCAGCACCAGCGCGACGAGCAGAAAGCTGACGCGATAGATCTGCGGTTGGACGATGAAGAGGACCCAGTAGAGGGAGTAGAGCGAGAGGCCGATGGCCAGAGCCGTGGCGACGAGGCGAGACCGTCCCTGGAGTGTCCGGCCGGTTGATTCCTGAAAGGGCTCGAGGGCTTCGCTGGCCACGGCTACGGGCGTCTCTCGCCGTAGAAGCGGAGCGCACCGGGATGATAGTCGGCCGGCGATCCCGCAGCGGCCCGATCGAGCGAGAGTTGCGCCGCTTCGGGGTGAATGGCCGCCAACTCCGCCTTCTTCTCGAACAGGACACGCGTGATGTCGTGCGCCAGGTCGTCGGCCATCGATCGGTTGACGACCAGGATGTTCGCAACGCCGACGACCGGCACGGGCTGGTCAATGCCCTTGTAGCTCCCGGCAGGAATCTGCAGCGGAAAATACAACTGACCGTAGTCGCGTTGAATGGCCGGGAGTTGGGCATCGGTTGGAATCAGACGGAGGGTGATGCCCTGCGTGTGCGCCAGATCCTGGACCGCTGCCGTCGGTACGCCGGCGCTGAAAAAGAATGCGGCGACCTTGCCGTCCTTGAGCGCTCCCGCGGACTCGCTCGCCCCGAGACCTTGCCGCGTCACGTCGCGATCCGGATCGAGGCCGGCGGCGCGCAGCACGCGCATCGCGATCAATTCGGTTCCGCTCCCCGGTGCTCCCGTCGAGACGGTCTTCCCGCGCAGATCAGCAATCGAGGCAATTCCAGTGGCCGCCGTCGTGACGACGTGCGTGTAGTTGGAGTAGAGGACGGCAAGGCTGGCCGCCGGCACGGGCCGGCCTTCGAATGCGCCTCGTCCAGCGACGGCATCGGCAAGCGTATCGGCCAGCACGAACGCGATGTCGGCGCGGCCGTCACGAATCAGCTTCAGGTTGTCGACCGACGCGGCCGTGACTTCGGCCGTCGCGCGGACGTTCGGGAGGTTCTCGTTGAGGACCTTGGCGAGCCCGCCGCCATACGGGTAATAGACGCCACCAGTGCCGCCGGTGGCGATAGAGAGGAATCGCGATTGAGGCTTCCCCGCATCCGAGCAGCTCGCGCCGATCGTGAGAAGCAGAGCGAGAATCGAGCGCCAGCGAATCGAGCGCACTGTGGAGATTCTATCTGCTTCTCCAACAGAGACCACCCGGGATATAACGCGCAACTACAGTTGCGCGCTACCGGTGTTCTACCGCGTCAGCTTCCTGTACTTGATTCGGTGCGGCTGATCCGCTTCTGCCCCGAGGCGGCGCTTGCGGTCGACTTCGTAGTCCTGATAGTTGCCCTCGAACCATACGACCTTGCTGTCGCCTTCGAAGGCCAGCATGTGTGTGGCGATGCGGTCGAGGAACCATCGATCGTGACTGATGACGACCGCGCACCCGGCAAACGAGAGCAGCGCCTCTTCGAGCGCGCGGAGCGTGTCGACGTCGAGGTCGTTGGTCGGCTCGTCGAGCAGCAGCAGGTTGCCGCCGGACTTGAGGAGCTTGGCCAGATGCACGCGGTTGCGCTCGCCACCGGAGAGCGCCCCAACCTTGCGCTGCTGATCGCGGCCCTTGAAGTTGAACCACGACACGTAAGCGCGTGACGCGACCTTGCGCTTCCCGAGCTCGACCTCGTCGTTGCTCCCCGTGATCTCGTCCCACACGCTCTTGTCGGCGGCGAGCGCGTCGCGCGACTGGTCGACGTACGCGACCTTGACCGTCTCGCCCAGCCGCAGCGTTCCGCCGTCAGGCTGTTCCTGCCCGGTGATCATCCTGAAGAGCGTCGTCTTGCCGGCGCCGTTCGGCCCGATCACCCCAACGATCCCGCCGCGCGGCAGCGTGAAGCTGACGTCGTCCATGAGCAGCAAATCGCCATAGGCCTTCCGCAGCCCACGAGCCTCGACGACGATGTCGCCGAGACGCGGACCGGGCGGAATGTAAATCTCGACTTGCTCGATCTTCTGGCTGGTTTCCTCGCGAAGGAGATCTTCGTAGGCGTTCAGCCTGGCCTTGCCTTTGGCCTGCCGGGCACGCGGGGACAGGCGGATCCAGTCCAGCTCACGCTGAAGGGTCCGCTGCCGCTTGGTCTCGGCCTTCTCTTCGATCTCGAGCCGCTTCTGTTTCTGCTCGAGCCAGGACGAGTAGTTGCCTTCCCACGGAATACCCGATCCGCGATCGAGCTCGAGGATCCAACCAGCGACGTTGTCGAGGAAATAACGGTCGTGCGTGACCGCAACGACGGTCCCGGGGTAATCCTTGAGAAAGCGTTCCAGCCACGCGACGGACTCGGCATCGAGATGGTTCGTAGGCTCGTCGAGCAGGAGCAGATCCGGCGACTTGAGCAACAGGCGGCACAACGCGACACGGCGTCGCTCGCCGCCTGACAGCGTGCTGACGTCGGCGTCAGGCGGCGGCAGGCGAAGCGCGTCCATAGCCAGCTCGAGCCGCGAATCGAGATCCCAGCCGTTGGCCGCCTCGATCTGATCCTGCACTTTGCCCTGCTCGGCGAGAACCTTGTCCATTTCCTCAGCCGAGAGGTCTTCGCCAAACTTCGCGTTGATCTCGTCGTAGCGCGTCAGCAGGGCGCGAATCTCGGCAACGCCCTCTTCGACGTTGCCGAGTACCGTCTTCGACGCGTCGAGTCGCGGTTCCTGGTGCAGGAAGCCACGGCTGATGCCGTCGGCCGGAAACGCCTCCCCAACAAAACTCTGATCCTCCCCGGCCATGATGCGCAGGAGGCTGCTCTTGCCAGCGCCATTCAGACCGAGCACGCCAATCTTGGCGCCGGGCAGAAACGAGAGCCAGATGTCCTTGAGAACGACATGGTCGGGCTGGTGAACCTTGCCCAGACCCTTCATGGTGTAGATGAACTGTGGCATTTGGGAATTCTGAATGCGAGCGCTGAATGCTGAAGTAATTCGGAACTTCGAATTTTACTTCAGCATTCAGCCTTCAGCATTCAGACTTTCTGCGTCAGTTCCTCGCCCGGATTCACGAACCGATCGGCTTCGAGGTCTGTACTGCTTGTCGTGCAGCGTGCGGTAGCGCCCGTTGAGCGCGAGGAGTTCGCGGTGGGTGCCTCGTTCGACGATCTCGCCGTGCTCGAGGACCAGAATCTGATCGGCGCTGCGGATCGTCGACAGGCGGTGCGCGATGACGAAGGTCGTGCGGCCGCGGCGCAGCGAATGCAGGCCGTCCTGAATCAGTGCCTCGCTTTCGCTGTCGAGCGACGACGTCGCCTCGTCGAGGACGAGTATGCGCGGATCCGCCAAAATGGCACGCGCGATTGCGACGCGCTGGCGTTGGCCACCAGACAGCTTCACGCCGCGCTCGCCGACGACGGTGTCGTAGCCCTTCTCGAAGCCGTCGATGAACTCGTCGGCGTGCGCGATGCGGCTGACCTCGCGAATCTGATCCATCGTCGCATCGGGACGACCGTACTTGATGTTGTCGCCGACGGTCCCGTCGAACAGAAAGTTGTCCTGGAGCACGACGCCGATCTGCGAGCGGTAGTCGCGCAGCCGCACGGTCGTCAGATCGCGGCCATCGATGAGGATGCGGCCCGTTGCCGGGCGGTTGAAGGCCATGACCAGGCTGATGAGCGTGCTCTTGCCCGAGCCGCTCGAGCCCACGAGCGCGGTCGTCGTTCCGGCAGGCGCCCGGAAGCTCACGTCCTTGAGCACCGGAACATCAGCGTTGTACTCGAAGGTGACGTCCTCGAACACGACTTCGCCGTCGATTGCCCCGAGCGGCGTCTTCGTGCTGTCTTCCTCGTCCTCCGTGTCCATTTCAAGGAGCTCGCGGATGCGATCGAGGCCGGCAAACGCCTCGCTGATTTGCGTACCGATGGAGGCGATTTGCACGACGGGCGCAGCCATGAGGCCAGTGAGGACCAGATACAGCACGAAATCACCGAGCGTCATCGCGCCGGAGATAATCGCCCGGCCGCCAATCACGATCATGATGACGCCGATCACTCCAACCACGACGGTCGAGAATGCCGTGATGGCTGATACGCCTGTGATCGACTTGGCAATGTTGCGAAAGAGGCGGTGAACGCCCTTCGTGAATACCAGCTCTTCGCGCTTCTCGGCCGTGTACGTTTTCACGATCCGGATGCCGCCAAGCGTCTCGTTCAGCCGGCCGGTCACCTCCGCGTTGATCTTTCCGCGCTCGCGGAAGAGCGGCCGCAGCCGGTTGAATGCCACCGCCATCGCGCCGCCGAATGCGGCCAGAGCGCCGAGCGTCGCGAGTGTCAGCCACCAGTTGAGGTAGAAGAGAATCCCGAGCGCGATGACGGCCGTGACGACGCTGCCCGTCAACTGAACGAGCCCCGTTCCGACGATGTTGCGGATGCCTTCGGCGTCCGACATGATGCGCGAGATGAGGACGCCGGCCTGCGTCGAGTCAAAGTAGCGGACGGGCAAGCGCGCGACGTGCGCCTCGATGCGCCGGCGCATGTCGGTGATCGCGCGCTGGGCCGCCACGCCGAGCACCTGCGAGAGGGCGAACGACGTCACCGCCTGGACAACCGTCGCCGCCCCGGCGGCCAGCGCCAGTGGCATGAGCAAATCCGATCGGCCTTTCCCGATTACGTCGTCTATGAGGAACTTGGAGGTCGCGGGCAGGACGAGCCCGACCAGCCGGTTGACCAGCATCAGTGCCAGACCGAGCGCGAGACGGCCCTTGCGGGCGAGGACCAGCGCCCGCGCTTCGCGCCACGCCGCCTGAGCGGTAACCTTTCGCTTCTTTTCTTTGGCAGCAACCGGGTCAGCGGACGCCGCCGGCTCCGATCGCCTGCCGCGTGCGGCCTCCGACCTCGGCAGGCGGAGACCGCCCCTTAGTCCGCCTGGCATGTCCAACGACCCGGCGTCATAGAGCTCATTCTATCTATGACGCGGCCTCTGCAGGATGCGTCTCAACGATTCGGGAAGGCAACCTTTACTTCCGCGACCATCTGGAACTTCGAGATGTCGCCAAACACGTGTTGCTGCACCGTGGAGTTCGCCAGGTTGACGAACTTGACGGAAGTCGTGACCTTGTCATCGAGCCACTGGTAACCGACGCCGGCGTTGACGAGCGTGTATGGCTTGGTTGTGCCATGGTACGGGTCGTTCAGCACGTCTTGCCAGAACGCCTCGTCGGTGTAGGTGACCGAGAAGTTGCCGAGGATCTTGTTGTAGATGAAGTTCGCGCCGATATTGAACCGGTTGTTCGGCGGCAGGTTCAGTTCGGACAGCGGAAAATCCTTCGGATCGGGGTCGCTCTGATACGAGTAGTTCGCGAATACGCTCGCGTAGCGGTTCACGTTGGCGTTGGCGCCCAGCTCGAACCCGTAGCTCGTGCTCTTGCCGAAGTTCAGATACGTGAACGTCGACGGGAGGAAGATGCCCTGTTGCCCGAGACCGGCGATCACGATTGGCGGCAACGGCCAGTTCGACGGCGGCCTGGCGGCCGAGTAGACGCCGTCCTGCGTGAAGAGGATGTCGTTCTTCAGCCAGTTCATGTAGTACGCCGCCGACAAGATGGCGCGGCCGTTGGCGACGATGCCTGAGTAGCCGATTTCGAACGCGTCGAGCGACTGCACCTTGAGGTCAGTGTTGCCGACGACGGAGACCGGCAAGAGATAGGGGTTCGGGACGCCGAGAGCCGAGAGGTTGATCGGCTGCGAGATGATCAAATCGATGAAGTTGTTGATGACCGACGGCGAGCGATACGCCTTGTTGTACGACACGCGGAACGTGTGGTCCGGCCTTGGCTTCATCAGCACGGCGACGCGTGGGGAAAACACGAAGTCGTCGACAAAGTCGAAGCGATCCACGCGGCCGCCGGCAACCAGCCGAAACTTCTCCGTCAGGAAGATCTCGTCTTGCCCGTAGACGCCGAACTCTGTGCGATTGTCCGCGTCTGCCGCAATCGACAGATCGTTGGTGTTGAACCGCAGGTTGCCGCCATAGGTGACGACGTGCCGCTTGGCGAACGTCTGGACGTTCGAGGCATCGAAGTCGAAGGTCTTCGTATCGAAGATGAACGTGATGGGCGCGCCGTTCAGGCCGACGGTCAGCAACTGATCGGCGTCACCGCTGAGAATGTTCGTGAAGAAACCGGCGCGGAACGCGCCCTTGCTGAAGCCTGCCTTGGCGTAGCCCATCACCGATCCGCTGTTGATGTCGAACGGACCGATGCCCGAATGCATGATGCCGTCGGTGCCGGCAAGGCCGCCCGAAAACGTCAGCTTGCGGCCGTCCTCGTAGTCGTAGTCCACGCGGCGCGTCGAACTTCGGCTGCGTCGTCCCGGTGTTGGCAAATGGCGGATAGTTGGTGGTCGTGACCGTGCACACCGCAGGAATGTCGCATGGAATCTTTCCTGTCGGCCGCGCCAGCGCATTTTGCGAGTAGGCACCTCCCGAGACTTTGTACGACCACCGATCGTTTGGCGCGTCGGCGTACGTGCCGCTCAAATACCAGACGGAACCTGCGTCTGCGTCTGGGCGATCGAACCCGCCGAACCCAAACGTGCCGTTGACGCCTTTGAGCTCGCGCGGCGTCTTGCTGATGACGTTGACCACGCCGTAGAGCGCGTTGGCGCCCCAGACGGCCGACGCCGGGCCGCGAATGACTTCGACCTGCTTGACCTCGTTGAAGTTCACGGGCAGGAAGTCCCACATCACGAACCCGAAGAAATCCTGATACAGGCTTCGCCCATCGAGCAAGGCGAGTTGACCGGTGGCCAGTGTCCCCGTCGCAGCCCGGCTCGTCACGTTGATGTCTCGAGCTGACACCTGCGTGATGTTGACGCCCGGAATGGTGCGCAGCAATTCGGCGAAATTGGCTGAAGGCGCGGTTTCGATCGCCTGGCTCGTGATGACGCTCATCGTCGCGGTCGCGTCGAGGAGCTTCTGCTCGCCCTTCGTGCCTGTGACGACGACCGTGTCCTCGAAGGACGGCGGTTCGTCAGGCTTCTGGGTGGGCTGGGCGGCGGCGGTTGGGTGGGCTGAGGCGGCGGCGGTTGGGTCGGCTGCGGAGGCGGTGGCTGGACGGCAGGCTTTGCAGGGGGCTGCCCCTGAGCCTGCGGCGAGGCCTGAGCGTTTCCACACAGCGCTGCACCCAATGCAGCAGCGACGACAACTCGGCACACGGCAGTCATGGACACTCCTGTTCAGTTGGCGACCGGCGGACGGGTATATCACAGCGCTCGGAAAACTGTAAATCGCGGCCCGTTCTCCACGTCGCCCCGTTCCTTGGGTACACTTCAGTCCTGCGATGTCTGCCGAGCCGGTCCCCCCTCAGCCCCGTCCTCCGACACGGCCGACTCCCGACCGGGTTATCCCGCCTGACGAATGGGCGACCTGGCCGGACGAGAAGCTACTGGATCTGAAGATCTCCGAGCTCGGCGTTACGATCGAGGGCAGCGCCCTCGAGGCCAGAATCGCCGAGCTGCACGCCGAGCTCGAAGCCCGCGGGCTCACCTTCCAGCCGCATTTCTGGTTATCGGCCGAATGGTTTTCTCCCGATGGGGTCCCGGGAGTAGCCATCCCCTTCTATCTTGCCCATCCCAGGCTGGCACAACTCGAACGAGCCCATATGCTCGAAGTCGAGGGCGGGACCCCGGAATGGTGCATGAAGATCCTGCGCCACGAGGCGGGGCACGCGATCGACAACGCCTACAAGCTTCGGCAGCGGCGACGGCGGCAGCAGATCTTCGGCCCTTCCTACATCCATTACCCGGAGTACTACACGCCGAAGCCTTACAGCAAAAGCTTCGTTCTGCACCTCGACAGCTGGTACGCGCAGAGCCACCCGGACGAGGACTTCGCGGAGACGTTTGCGGTCTGGCTCAACCCCCACTCGGACTGGCGCAACCGCTACGCCGACTGGCCGGCGCTCAAGAAAATTGAGTACATGGAATCGCTGATGCGCGACCTCGCGGGCAAGCCCGCAGTCGTCCGCACGCGCCGTCGCGTGGAACCGCTACAGAGCCTGCGCAAGACTCTTCGAGCGCACTACGAACGCAAGCGGCGTCACTACGGCGTCGACCATCCACACTTTTACGATCGCGATCTGCGCAAACTGTTTTCCGACGCGCCCGATACGCCGGCAACATGAAGGCCGCGCGCTTCATCGCGCGCATCCGTCGCGACGTCCGGCGCCGGGTGGCATCGTGGACCGGCGAATACCAGTACACGATCGATCAGGTCATCGAGAACATGATCAAGCGGGCCAACGAGCTCAACCTCAGGCTCTCAGGCCCCGAGGATCGCAGCAAAGGCGACTTCACGGTCATGCTGACGGTGCAGACGATGAACTACCTGCACAGCGGGTTTCATAGAGTCGCACTGTAATTCTGAATGCTGAAGTCTGAATGCTGAAGTTGAACTGAAACGTCCGGATCGTCGTCTTGATCATCAGCCCGGCGCCAGCGCCAGCTGACCCCGGCCACGAGCGACCGCAGTCGCTGTCCTTTGACGCCGCCAGCCGCCGCTTCCTCCATCGCGCAGGCTCATCTGAATATCGGGCCGCGTCGATTGGAAGACTGGCACAAGGCCACGTTGTCGCTCAGGTCGACGAAGCCGTCTTCTCCCTGAAGCGAAGAGGGACATTTTAACCGGGCCCTTACCAGTGTCACGTTTCAGGCGGGAAACTTCGGCGTTAGAATGAGCATCATTTTCCGAAAGGTCTGAAGAATGAAAACGAGCCATTGGCTTCCGCTGGCCATCGCGGCCGTGGCGGTCGGAGGCGTTGGCCTGACGGCGCGCCAGGCGCCCGCAACGCCGACGTATACGAAGGACGTGGCGCCGATCTTGTTCAAGAACTGCACGGCGTGCCATCGCCCGGGCGAGATCGCCCCGATGTCGCTCCTGACTTATGCCGACGTGCGCCCCAGGGCCAAGGACATCCGCGACGAGGTCTTCGAAGGCCACATGCCGCCGTGGCATGCGTCGGCTCCGCACGGCACGTTCCTCAACGAACGCGGGCTGACCGACGACGAGAAGAAAACGCTCATCGCCTGGGCAAACGGCGGTGCGCCGAAGGGCGACCCCAAGGACATGCCGCCGGCGCCGGTGTACGCCGATGGCTGGATGATCGGCAAACCGGATGTCGTGTTCGAGATGCAGGAGTCGTACAAGGTTCCCGCCGAAGGTGTGATCGAGTACGAATACTTCTACATCCCGACTAACTTCACCGAGCCGAAGTGGATCCAGGCCATCGAGTTGCGCCCCGGCAATCGTGAGGTCGTGCACCACGCACTCGCCTTCTACAAGGCCAAGCCCGATATCCAGCGCACGCCGGTGTTGCGGCCAAATCGCGATCAGATGGCGCTGCCGCCACCGCCGCGAGAGGCGACGCGGCCCAAGCGGGACGATGAGATCCCGGGCCGCCTGCTGGCCACCTACGCTCCAGGAACGAATCCGCAAGTCCTGCGGCCCGGCACCGCGATTCGCCTCGAGCCCGGTGGCGTCATCGAGTTGCAGATGCACTACACCGCCAACGGTGAGGCGGCCACCGATCGCACGAAGATTGGCTTCCTCTTCGCCAAGGATCCCTCGCCACGTGAAGTGCGCGTAACCCACTTCTTCAATGGCACCCTGAATCTTCCTGCCGGCGCACCTGACGTTCGCGTCGATGCCGACATCTCCTTCGTGGCCGATGCCACTGTCTGGGGCATCTTCCCGCACACACACGTTCGTGGGAAGAAGTGGGAGTACGTCCTCGAGCTTCCCGACGGCACCAAGAAGACTGTGCTCTCGGTGCCCACCTACGACTTCAACTGGCAGACGTACTACATGTTCAGGGAGCCGTTGCAGGTGCCCAAGGGCTCGCGTCTGGTCTCGAGCGCGTGGTACGACAACTCGCCGGGGAACAAGTCGAATCCCGATCCAAAGGTCGACGTGAAGTGGGGCGACCAGACGTGGGAAGAAATGCAGTACACGGGACTGCTCTTCAGCTCGAATGCGTCGACGACGCCGACTCAGGCGGGCGGATCGATCAAGTGATCCGGCGTCTCGAACGCCGCTGGAGCCCTCGCCACGCGTGGCGGCTTGCAGCGGCGTTCGGGGCGGTATTCATCGCCGGCGCCGCGATCGACGTCGGCGCACACGATCCCATCAAGACCCGCGTCACCTGGACTGGTGACATTGCCCGCATTGTCTCGGCGCGTTGCGTGAGCTGCCACTACCCCGGCGTCCAGGACACGATGTCGCTCGCCACTTACGAAGAGGCTCGACCCTGGGCCCGCGCGATTAAGGAGGAAGTGCTGACGCGGCGGATGCCGGTCTGGCACGCGGCGCGCGGCTATGGCGACTTCAGCAACGATCCGTCGCTGTCGGCGTTCGATATCGCGCTGGTGTCCGCCTGGGTCGACGGTGGCGCACCCAAGGGCACCGCTGCGGATCTCGTCAGGGACAACGCCGGTGTTCAGCCGTGGAAACCTTCCGGGCCGAAGTTGCCTGGCGCGCGGGATGTGACCCTGCCGTGCGGCGAGCACTCCGCGCCCGAAGGCACTTTGCTCGCCATACGACCGGCGCTCGGCGCAGGCGCAAGTGTCGGCATCGCGGTGAAGCTGCCGGGCAATCGCGTGGAGATCGTCGGCTGGATTCGCGGCTACGACCCGCGGTTCCCATGGACCTATCAGCTGCGCGTTCCGCTCGTACTGCCGCCGAACACGACGGTCAGCGCCGAGCCCTCGACGCCTGACTGCTCGGTTACGCTGATGGTTCGGACACCCTGACGACGAACGGCGCGGTGATGACCTGGCCGCGCCGCTGAAACTGCACCCACATCTTGTAGACGCCGGGCGCCGGAAACACCGGCCCGAACGTCACCGCCGGTCCTGTCGTCCTGACGCCTTCCGGATGACCGTGAACCGCCGTGGACAAGTCGCTGCTTACGATCAGCAGGTGTCCCGTCGCGCCAAGGTAGGGCTCGAGGTCGGTTGCGGGAAGCCCAGAGTCAGCGTCGATCACCACGAACCGAAGCAGCGACTCGCGCCGTGGGCGCAGCGGCTCGTGCTCGAGGCGGATGCGTAGTCCGCTCGTCGACTGCTCGACGGGTGACACGGCGAGCGTCGGAGCCGGTCCGAAGATCGGTCCGGCGTAGCCGGGCGTGACGATTGCGCGTTGGACGATCTGGGAAGTCCCCTCGGCGGGAGAAAGTCCGCAATCAGCATGTATTCGCCGGGAGGCACACTGTGCTCCATGGCGAACGTCCCATCGTCACGGCGTTCGGGGTGGATATGCTCGAAGAGCGTGAGGTCTTTGCTGATGACGAAGAGGTGCAGCTGACGTTCGTGGATGTCGATGAAACGCGACACGCGTGTGCCCGTGTCTGGATCGCTGATGGCGAGCGTCAAGCCCGAGGCGCCGCCGCCGGCACGAGGCGTGAGCGCCACATCCAGCTTGTATTCGCCGACGCGTGGCGGCGGAATCGGCACGAGCGCCATCGAACACACGGGGCACGTACCGCTTCCCGGCGACCGAATGTCTGGATGCATCGGGCACCACCACGCGTCCGGGAGGTCGCGGTCGCGAACAACCTCGACGACATGCCGAGACGGCAGCGTGAAAAGCGCATGGTCCTCGGTGACGGTGAACGGCCTGGTGGAGATTCTTGCAACGACAGATTGCAGGTCGATTGTCGCAAAGGCTACGTGATCGAGGTCGCCATCGGGCCATCCTCGTGAAACATTCGTTGCCGCGAGCGACGCGGGCGCGATCGCAATGCCCTGGGACGTCAGCCATCGGGCGGCTTCCAGATACGCATCGGCTGGACTTCGGCGCCCTCGCTCTCGCGCGTCTGCGGCCTGACGCTCGAAAAGGACGTACTCGCGACCGATGCGAACACCCACGCCGAGTCCTTGAAGGATCGTTCGCGTTCCCTGAAATGCATCCGCAGCGTCGCCGAGCGCCGCGCCTGGATTCGCCACGCGGTAATGAAGATGATGGAAGCGAAGGGCGCTATCCCCGCTCCGCGTCTGGCCCTGAACGAGCCCGACCGCAAGGAGCAAGCCCGCCGCAATACAGAGTGACGCCCCATCACTAGCCCTTCTACCTCCTGCCTCCTACTCAACATTCAGCGCCCCGCGCGCGTGCAAGCGCACGACGGCGTCGGCGATCTCGGGATCGAAGTGCACACCGGCGCCTTGCGCGATGAGCTGGACGACTTCGTCAATTGGCGTGGCGGCGTGATAGGCGCGCGCCGAGGTCAACGCGTCGAGAAAGTCGGCGACACCGAGCAGCCGGCCGAGCAGAGGAATATCGCTGCCGCGCAATCCCTCGGGATACCCGGATCCATCCCACTTCTCGTGGTGATACTGGACACCCGGCAGCACGGCCACGACGAGCGGGCTCTTGATGTTGGCGAGAATCCGCGCGCCATGGGCCGGATGCTTCCGCATCTCGGCGAACTCCTCGACCGTCAATCGGCCAGGCTTGTTGAGGATTGAATCCGGCACAGCAATCTTGCCGACATCGTGCAGCAGCGCCGAGAGTTCAGCGAGCTCTTGTTGATCGGTGCCGAGGCCCATTTCGGCGGCAATCCGGCTTGCGAGCGCGGCGACGCGTTCGGAATGGCGGTGGGTATACCCGTCCTTGGCGTCGATGGTCGCTGCAATCGCGCGAACCGTGTCGAGGAGAAGCCGTTCGATCTCGCCGAGCAGCCGCACGCGGTGCAAGGCCACGCCGGCGTGGTTGCCGATCGCCGCCAGCAGCTCGAGGTCCTCCTCGCTGAAACGGCCGGGACCGCTCTGGCTGTCGACGTAGAGCGCCCCGAGGATTTCGTCCGTCGTCCTGAGCGGCACGCACATGACCGACCGGATGCCCTGGCCAATCACGCTCTGGCCGCTCGAGAAGCGCTTATCGACGCTGGCGTCACGGGCAAACGTCGAAACACCTTTCATGATCGTGTCGGCGACGAGCGTCCGGCTCAGCGTGAACGCGCCCTGTTCGGCATTGCGGAGGCGCACCGCGGCGACATCAGCCTCGCCGGTCGTCGTACCGTCGCGCCGCAACACGAGTGCGGCGCGGTCGGCGGCAGTCACGTCGAGAATCGTTTCGAGCGATGCGTCAGCCAGCACCTGCAGGTCACGTGCGCCGGCAAGGACCTCGGACACGCGATGCAGCGTCTTGAGATGGCGCTGCGCGCGCTGAAGAAGCGATAACGCTGGCATCGCTGATGTTGCCGAGGACAACCACTCGATCTCGGCCGGCTCGATGCGCTTGCTGACAACGGACTCCATCGCCGTATCGGGATCCGCGACGACCCGGGCCGTAGCTCTGCCCTGCTGCGCGGCGTCGGGAGCTCGATACTCGAGTACCGTGGCACCGACGCGAATCAAGTCGCCCGGACGCGCGACCGCCGACTTGACCGGACGCTCGTTGATGAACGTGCCATTGGCCGAATCGAGATCGGTGACGACGAGCGACGCGCCTTTGACCGCGAGCGTGCAATGTCGCCGCGAAACCGAGTGATCATCGATGTGAATCTCACACTGTGCGACGCGTCCAACGGTCACCATCGCGCCTTCGACAAGTGCATAGACGAGCGCGGTCCCGCGGACGGCAACCTCGATGGCCGAGGGCATGGCTATAGAATACCTGTCTCATGCATATCGCGACGTTTTCGGGCCGAACTCGGCTGTTCGCGCCGGCTCTGAGTGTCCTTCTCTGCCTCATCGCCGCATCACCGAACGCGCAATCGTCGACCTGGCTGGACGAGTATCGAGATGCCGCCTCGAAGTTGATCGCCGAATCGCAGTCGGGCCGGTTCGCCTGGGAGCGGCTGGCGCTGCTCGGCGACACATTCGGACACCGCTTGAGCGGATCCGACGCGCTGGCCAATGCGATCACCTGGGCCGTCGACGAAATGAAGAAGGATGGGCTCGAGAACGTGCGCGCGGAGCCGGTCAAGGTTCCACATTGGGTACGCGGTCAGGAGAGCCTCGAGATCACGTCGCCGCATCGATCGGCGCTCACGATGCTCGGGCTCGGGAATAGCGTCGGCACGTCCCCCGACGGCATCGAAGCTGACCTGGTTGTCGTCCGCACGTTTGCGGAACTCGACGCGGCAGGCGCCGGCGTTCGCGGCAAGATCGTGCTCTTCAACGTCCCGTTCACCAGCTATGGCGAGACGGTGCAATACCGGTCCGTCGGTCCGTCCCGTGCCGCCAGCCTCGGCGCAGTGGCCATGCTCATTCGATCGGTCGGGCCGCCTGGACTCCGCACACCACACACGGGCGCCCTGCGCTATGCCGACGGAGTACCCGCAGATTCCTTCGGCCGCCATCACCACTGAGGACGCCGATCGGCTGCAGCGCATGCAGAACCGCGGCACCAAGGTGCGGCTGCGGGTCAAAATGGAAGCGAAATTCCTGCCCGACGCCGACTCTGCGAACGTCGTCGGTGAGATTCGTGGCCGCGAGCGTCCCGACGAGATCGTCGTCGTCAGCGGTCACTTCGACTCCTGGGACGTTGGGACGGGATCGACTGATGATGGCGGCGGGTGCGTGGTGACGTGGGAAGCACTGCGGCTGATGAAGAAGCTGAATCTGCGTCCACGCCGCACGGTGCGGGTCGTGCTCTTCACCAACGAGGAGAACGGCCTGGCCGGCGGCCGCGCCTACCTGGAACGCTATCGCGCGGCGCTTGCCGACCACGTAATGATGCTCGAGTCAGACAGCGGAGTCTACCGGCCAACGGGCTTCGGCTTCGCCGGCAGCGCCACCGCTCGCGCGACGGTGCAGCAGATCGCCACACTCCTGCGCGGCATTCAGGCCGATCAGATTGGACCCTCTGGTGGCGGCGCCGATATCGGACCGAGCGTCGAGGCCGGGCAGGTTCCGGCGATGTCGTTGGAAGTCGAGGGCAACTACTTTCTAATTCATCACACGCCCGCCGACACGGTCGACAAGATCGATCCCGCGGACATGGCCAAGGCGTCCGCCGCTATCGCCGTGATGGCGTATGTGATCGCTGATATGCCGGAGCGATTGAGATAGGGCGCGGCCGAACTAACGTTCCGCCCTACGATCGTTCACATTCGCTCGCCCGTAGGGCGCAACTTTAGTTGCGCCCCCCTAGTTGCGCCCCACTGTATAGACTAGATAATCGCCGCGCTTTAGATCCTCGCCGGCCGGCGAAAGCGTGTCGAGGTCCTTGACGGGAAGCACTGTGACGACGGCGACACGTCGTCCGGGTAGGCGCCGCCGCACGCGGTCGACCGTTCCCTGGCCGAAGTCGCTGTGGAACGCACCGTCGAAATGGACGACGAGCTTGCCATTGAACTGGTCGAACCCGGTGGCAATAGCGTCTGCCATCGTCTCGTCCTTGACGCACTGCGAGAAGTAGTAGCGCTCGGTTGTATTGCGCTGGTCTTCCTCGGTCGCGTTGGTCTTCGTCCCGCCGCCCGGCCCATCGTGGTCCGTCATCGTCGCTGCGAAGCGGTCGAAGTACGCGTCCTTCGGGCATTTCACCTCGGCGGCCACCCATGACCGCTCGGTCGGCGTAAGCGTGTCGAGCGCCGTGAGGCCAGCTTTGGCGACGCTCGAGGCGAACCGCCTCGGGATGTTCGCGGCAATGACTGGCCAGCCGTGTGCCTTGGCCAGCTCAATCAACGGCCGGTAGTCGGTCGCGTAACGAGGCCACGGGCGAGATGCCTTGAGGAACTCGGCTTCGCTGATGCCGGCCGAGAGGTAGCTGTTCACGCTCGGCTGCGTGTCGCGCTCGAACATCTCGAGCGAGAGCGTCACGGGCACGCCGCGCCGCCGCAGCCCATCGAGGATGGCCGCCTCGAGACGGTGCGTGTTCGGATCGTCGTGCTGCTCGCCGACAAACACGACGTCGGCTTTCGCGAGATCGGCGAGCATGCTTTCGAAATCCGTGAACGCCTGCTTCCCGGTGTCGTAGACGCGTTCAGGAACGTACGCCGGTGTTACGACAGGGACACTCTGGGCGGCTTGCGAGAGGAGTAGAGCGAGCAGGAACGTCAGCACGCGCTGGTCATTGTACCAGTGGGGCCGCGGCCGTTCCGTAGACGTGGCGGGTGCGGCGACCCTGGAGCCAGGCCACCGCTCGCATGCTGCCGGCCTTCCATGCCGGCTCGAGCTTCAGCTGACCATCGGCGACAAACGTTTCGCGCTCGAGCGAGCCGAGCGACTGCAGCGTGCGCACGACAGCAACGTGGCTGAGCGTGCGGCCGCCGTTCTCGCCACGGCGCACGACGGTCGTCAAGTCGTCCTCGGTCAACGCGACCAGGACATCGATGGGTTCGCTGTCCGCGGGCGCGGCCGGCAGATCGATGGACAAGCGCACCGACGTGCCACGAGCCCGCGCGTCAATCCTGAGCGGCAGATGCTGGCGCGCCGCAGCCGCAGTCACCGCGCGCCTGGCCGCCGCTTCGTCGCTGCCATTCAGTTCGTCGCGGCCGTCAACGACCAGCTGCGGTGTGTAGATCTTGTCGGCGCCAAAGACCTTCGAGTAGTCACCCTGCCTGGTCGTAAACGCCTTTGACGAGAACGGATTTTTCCACCCCTGGTGGTCCCAGTAGTCGACGTGGAGCGAGAGCGGCACGATGTCGACGTCTGGCAGTGGCTGCTCCTTCAGAAACCGCGCCAGGAGGGCATCGGCAGGAGGGCAACTCGAACAGCCTTCCGACGTAAAGAGCTCGACGAGAACCGTCGTTTTTGCCGCCGCCTCGGGCGGTACCATTCCCAGGGCCAAGCTGACGAAGAAGGTCGTGAGAGAAAAGAGCATCACTCCTCGAACTTTCAGTGCGCTGTGCCAGGCGGCGTTGGACGGGCGATCTCGATGTCGATCGTGATCGTGACCTCGTCGCCGACGACCGGGCCAGCTTCCACCATCGAGTTATACCGCAGCCCGTACTCGAGGCGCTTGATTTTTGTCGTCGCGGTCGTACCGGTGACGAAACCCTTCATGCCCTTGGTGACCGGCGCCGGAGCCTCGACATCGAGTGCAACTTCCTTCGTCGTGTTTCGAATCGTCAGGTCGCCGATCAGTTTGAACGCGGCGCCGGTGCCTGGCTCGACGCGCTTCGACTTGAAGGTGATCCTCGGGTATTTCGCGGTATCGAAAAATTCCGTGCCGCGCAGGTCATTGTCGCGATTCGCGTTCTGCGTGTTGATCGCCTTGACGTCGATGGTGACGTCTGCCTTGATGGTGCGAACGTCCTTGCCGTCGTACTCGACTGTGCCGCTCATCGGCCCCAGCTGGCCGCGCACGGTCGACACCATCAGATGACGCACGCTGAAGTTTGCCGACGAGTGGCTGCCGTCCACCTGCCACTGGTTCGGGCCGAGGACCGGCGGTTTGCCAGGGGCCTGCGCCCAGATCGTCGTCGACGCGGCGATCACAACAGCCGCAAGAACCGTCACCTTACCTATCATTCGAGGTTCCTCCCAGTCGCCCCTAGCTCGCAACTTTAGTTGCGCAGGCGCACTACGTAAGACGCCCCGCCAACGCCCCGCGTTTCAGCGCTTCGTCTGACGCTCACGCGATTTGACCGGCTTGGCCGGTTCTGACGCCACATACGGCTCGTGGAGGTGTACCGGCGCCGACTTTCGCCGCAGGCGCAGGTTGATCGACTCGACGAAGACCGAGAAGCCCATCGCGAAGTAGATGTAGCCCTTGGGAATGTGGTGACCGAATCCTTCGGCGACGAGCGACAGCCCAATCAGCAGCAGGAAGCTGAGCGCCAGCATCTTCACGGTCGGGTGGCGATGGACGAAGGCGCTGATCGGCTCGGCGGACCACATCATGATGCCGACCGCGATGATGACGGCGGCCACCATCACCCAGAGCTCATCGACCATGCCGACGGCGGTGATGACAGAGTCGAGTGAGAACACAATGTCGAGCAGCATGATCTGGATGATCACGCTTACGAACGACGCGGCCACGCGACTCGACGCGTGCCCCTCCTCGCCTTCCAGCTTCTCGTGGATTTCGTGGGTGCTCTTCGCCAACAGGAACAGGCCGCCGAGGATGAGAATGAGATCGCGACCAGAGATATTGGTGCCCCACACGACGAACCACGGCTTGGTCAGGCGGATGATATAGGCCAGCGAAAACAACAGCATCACGCGCGTGACCATCGCGCCCAGCAGCCCGAGGCGGCGGGCCCGCGGCTGATCAGCCGGTGGCAGCTTCCCTGAGAGGATGGAGATGAAGATGATGTTGTCGACGCCGAGCACGATCTCGAGAAAGGTCAGCGTCGCGAGGGCAATCCACGTCTGCGGGTCTGAAATCCAGTCCATCATTTCCTCTGTATGTCGAAGCGAAGCTCGGCAAAGCCAGTGACATCGTAGTACTCGACCTTGAAGCGGTGCCTTCCTTCGCCGACTGGAACGCGGCTCACCTTCGATTCGTGAGCCGCCCAGTCGTCGAGAATCATGGCACCATCCATCCACACCCGCACATCATCGTCGGAGATGACCTGGAGAGTGTATTCGCCAGTGGGAAGCGTCGTCGTGCCCTCTGGCGAGATCGCAAAGCGATCGCGATCGACACCGTCCTCGAGAGCGCGACCGGAGATATAGTCGTTGTGGGCGAGATGGATGTCGGGCGAACGGCGCGCAAGGATGCTGACCTTGAAGCCGCGGATGACGGCGTTCTGGATCGTCACCTTGCTGCCGCCGTCGATCAGGACCGCAAGCCCGGCGTAGGTGTCGGGGTCCGCCTGTTCTGGACCACCGGCCCGGACGGCACCGTTGAAATCGACGGTGATGCCCTGGCCGCGAACCGTGATCACCGGCCGCGCAAGGTCCTCGGGTGCGCTCAGCCGGTAGGTGCCCGGACGAATGGTGACTGAACGATCGAGGATCATCCCGGCTTCGAGAGGCACGACATCGCGGCTCTGGCCGGTCAGGGCGAATGCCGCCAGCACCCAGATGGTGCGGCAGAGGGCGAGCGTCACACGCCGAACGCTTCCGGCTCCCAGATGAGCCCGAGTGCCGACGGCGGCGCCATGTAGCCGAGCAGCGCCGAAGCCGCAACCACCGCCGGACTCGCGAGGAAGCCCTCGCCGCCGAATCCCATGCGGTTTTGCCAGTTACGGTTGAAGGACGTAATGGCGCGCTGACCTTTGGTGAGCGCATCCGGCCCCTGGCCGAAGCACGGCCCGCACCACGACTGCCGGATGCCGCCACCGACCGAGCGGAACACGTCGGCGATCGATTCGCCGCCGAGCCGCGGGTCGGGCCGCTCGATCAGGCGACCGACGCCGCCGGACCCCGGAAACACCGCCAGCTCACGTTCCACTTTTGTCGCACCGAGACGACGCGCGGCGCGAAGAACGAGTGCGGCCTGCAGCAGGTCATCGTAACTGCCGTTGGTACAGGAGCCAATCATCGCCTTGTCGAACGTGATGTGCTCGCGTGCGACCTCCTCAGCCGGGTACGCGTTTCCCGGGCTGAACGGCTTGGCGATCATGGGTTGCACAGCCGATAGATCGACGGTCTCGTCGATCGCGTATGACGCGAGTGGACCGGGTGCAACCGCGGGATACGGCAGATCCGCGACGCCTTTCTGTCGATACCACGCGTACGTGATCTCGTCTGGCGCAAAGATTCCGTTCTGCGCCTCCGCTTCCGCCATCATGTTGGCGATGGTGTTGCGATAAGCAATCGGCAGCTGCTTGTCGGCATCGACGAGCTCCACGGACATCCCTTGCGACTGCTTCGCGCCCCACTGCCGAAGCAGTTCGAGCACGATGTCCTTGCCGCTGACCCACGGTTGTAGCCGTCCGCGGAACACGACCCGTCTCGCCTTCGCCAGCGTGAAGTAGATGTAGCCGGTCGACCATCCAAAGCCGAGCGTCGTCGAGCCGACGCCGATGCCAACCGCACCATACGCACCGTAGGCGCGGCTGTGTGAGTCGGCACCGGGAATGAACTGGCCGGGCATCACCAGTCCCTGCTCTGGGAAATAGAAATGAAAGATGCCGTCGCCGGGTGTGGCGTAGTACGGCTTACTGATCTCGTGCAGGCGCGCGAACTCGCGGCCGATCGACGTTTGCTTCTCGTCGGCGTCGACGCCGGTGAACACGAAGTGATCGTTGGCGATTGCCGCCTGGCGCGGATCGATCGTGCGACCGCCGGTGATCTGGTTGAACGTATGGATAGCGAACGGCGCCGTGCCGTCCGAGGCCGGCAGCAAATCGGCGTAGACGCGCAGCGTCGTGCCCGGCGTCATGTCCGACGGACTGAGGTCCTTGTCGACGCGATGAGCCCAGATGATCTGCTCCGTCGTCGTCATCTTCTCCGCCGCCCACGGTTCGGGCCAATCGACCGACGGCCGTGTCAGGACCGACTTTCGGAATTCGCGGCGGCCCACCACGAAGATGCCGCCACTGCGGCGGATCTCTTCTTCCTTGGGAGCAAGAGGCACCGGCTCGTAGGTCTTGTCCTGGGTTACGTTGCGCAGCTGCCTCGTGATCGGGTCGAACGCCATCTCGTCGCCGTCCTGCGCCTCGGCAACCGCCTCCGGGCTCTGGACGACGTGCAGACCGAGGTTGAAGCTGTTGCGGCGAAAGATGTCACCCATGTTCTGGCCGCAGACGATGACCATCTCCAACCCGGCCTCCTCGGCGACGCCCTTGAGCCCAGCGGGGCTCATCTCGCGCGAGGAGCCGATGGCGAAGCGGTCGCCAGCAATCACGAAGTTCTCGCCGCGATGGACGCGCGCGCGGAAATCCGGCATCAGGTAGCGAAACGATCCCGCTTTCCATCGCTCATCGAGAGTTTCGAGGCTCTCCGATACACAGTCGGCGGCCGGCGTGATCTGGTCGGTATCGATGGCGTCGAGTTTCCGGGCGAACTTCGTTCCCGGCAGGCTCTTCGGATCCCAAAAGATGAGCGCCCGACCCGTAATCAACCCAGCCGCGGGCTGATCGGGGCTTCGCTCTTCGGGCTCGGAGTCGCCTGGCAACGCGCGCGTCGAAACACCCGCCTTCAGCCGCGCCGGTTCGATGGCATGCATACTCTTCAATGCTAACAAAAGGGACCGCTCAACCGGGTTCGCCTTCCTCGTCCTCTGGCGCCGGTGCGTAACCTTCGCACTTTCGCACCGGTAGCGATGGGTACTTGCGGAAGCGTGGATCGGTCGCGGCGAGCTGGCACAGGAAAAACCGGGAACCGCGGTCGTTCCGGATCACCAGTGAATGCGCGCACACGGCGCACAAACCTACTGCTTGCTCCTCAGTGCGCGAATCGTTCATCATGCTTGAGTATGTTCACTTCGGAAGCCACCACGCGCGGCGTGCGGATACAGGTGCTCGCCAGATACTCGCCGGAACGGTCGCAGCCGTCGGGCAACAAGTGGTTCTTCCTATACACCGTGACGATCAGCAACGAGAGCAGCGAAACCGTTCAGCTGCTCACGCGACACTGGGTCGTGACCGACGGCAGCGGCAGCGTTGACGAGGTCCGCGGTCCTGGCGTTGTCGGCAAGCAGCCGACGCTCGCGCCGGGCGAGTCGTTCGAGTACACGTCCGGCTGGCCACTGCCGGCGCCGTTTGGCATTCTGCAAGGCAGTTATCAGATGGTGACTGACCTCGGCGAACGGTTCGACGCCAAGATTGCCCCGGTTACGCTGAGCGAGGCGTACACGGTCCATTGAGCTCGCTCCGGACGTTCTACAGGAACGAGCAGTCCCGCTTCAAGGCCTGATCCAATAGCCGCAGATAGTCGTCCCTGGGAACCTCGATCGCTCCGAACTGCTCGAGGTGCGGCGTGACCCACTGCGTGTCGAGCAGCACGTAGCCGCGCGCGTTCAACCGCTCGACAAGCGCGATCAAGGCAATCTTCGAGGCGTCGGTGACGCGGTGAAACATGGACTCACCAAAGAACGCCCCGCGGAGCGCTACACCGTAGAGACCACCAACCAGTTGATCCTCGAGCCACGCTTCAACCGAGTGTGCGATGCCACGCTCGTGAAGCGCGGTGTAGCTCTCGATGATCTCGTCGTCAATCCACGTACCGGGGTCGTCCGGATCCCGAGCTTCCGCCGCGCACGCACGGATCACGTCGCCAAACGCCGTGTCGATCTCCATCCGGAATCGCCCTTGCCGCGCCACTCTCGCCAGCCGCCGCGGGAGATGCACGGCATCGAGCGGCAGAATACCGCGCGGATCCGGTGAATACCACCGAATCGCACCCTCCGTCGCCATCGGAAACCATCCGCTGGCGTAGGCAGTGATGAGGAGGTCGGCGGGAATCATATGAGTCGGTATTCGGCAGTCGGCAGTCCCAGTCGTCAATCTGAGTCGTCAGTCTCCGTCATCAGTCACCGTCACGAGTCGAAGTCGTCAGTCGTCACGGCGTTGTGATTGGCCTGAACGAAATTAACCATTGTGCAGACTCCGAATTGTCGCCTGTGACTGACAGACCAGACTGACGACTGCGACTGACGACTGTGACTGACGACTCTGACTGACGACTCAGAGTGACGACTGAGACTGCCGACTACCGACTAACGATTGTTGAATTATTGCCGTAGTGCGGTCATCGGGTCGATGCGGGTGGCGCGGCGGGCGGGGATGAGGCAGCCGGCGATGGCGGCGCCTATGAGCAGGACAGGGACGGCAGCGAACGTCACCGGGTCGTGAGCGGTCACGCCAAACAACTGCGTCTCGAGGAAACGCGCGAGTACGAACGCGCCGGCAAGACCGAGGACGACGCCGATGCCGACGAGCTTGAGGCCGTCGGACAACACCAGGCCGAGCAGCGTCTGCGGCGTGGCGCCGAGGGCGAAGCGGAGGCCGAGCTCGTGCGTTCGCTCGGCGACGGAGGACGAGACGACCGCGAACAAGCCGACGAGCGACAACACGAGCGCCAGCGAGGCAAAGAGACCAGCCAGCACCATCGTGAACCGCTGACGCGACACAGCGTCGGACACCACGTCGGTCATCGTCCGGATCCGTCCGGCCGGCTGATTGGGATCGAGCTCGTGCACGGCGGCACGGGCGACCGAAGCGTATCCGGATGGATCGTCTCGCGTGCGCATCACCAGGACCATCTGCAGTGATGGCTCGACGTTGTGGTGCACGTATACCTGCGGTCGAACGACACTGTCGAGCGCAGTGTGCCTCGTGTCGCCGACCACGCCGACGACGGTGAACCACGGAGAGTTCTGATCGAACGCCGTCAGCTTGAGCCGCCGGCCAATCGCGTTCTCACCGGCGAAGACCGTTTCGGCCATCATCGAGTTGATGACCAGGACGCGCGGGCTTTCGGGGCCCGGCCGCACCGGAAGCGGTTCGCCGTTGAGGTGCGGAATCGCCATCGCCTTGAAGTAGTCCGAAGTGACCGCTCGAAAATCAGCGACGACTTCCTTCCCTGGTTCCGGCCGCGGCCGCCCTTCTATCGTCACCTGCCGCAGGTTCTCGACGCCGGCAAGCGGCACACTGGACGTGGCCGCCACGGTATCGACGCCGGGCACGGCCGACAGCCTCGCCACGAGCCTCTCGAAAAAGTCCGCCGGCTTCCGCTCGCTATAGACCGACCGCGGCAGCGACACCTCCATGGTCAGCACACCGCGGGCCTGAAAACCTGTATCGACGTTGAGCAAGCGGACGAACGTTTGAATCAGCAGTGACGCCAGGATGAGGAGCATCGCCGCCAGCGCAACCTCGAGGATAACCAGCAGGTTGCGCGTCCGGTGCGCTCGCCGGCTGCCAATCGAGCCACGAGAGCCCTCGCGGAGACCTTCAGCGAGATCGACCCGGGCGCTCTGGAACGCGGGGACGATGCCAAACACGATGCCGGTGACAATCGACAACAGCGCTGTGAAGAGCACCACGCGCCAATCGAGCGCCGCGTCGGCGACCGCCGGCGCACCTGCGGGCAGGATCCTGAGCAGCCCTTTGAGCGCCCAATACCCGACGATGATCCCGGCGACGCCCGCGCTTACCGAAAGGACCAGACTCTCGACGACCAGCTGCGTCAGAATTTGCCAGCGGCTCGCGCCGATCGCGTAGCGAACCGCCACTTCCCGCTGCCGCGACTGCGCGCGGACGAGAAGCAAATTGGCAACGTTGACGCAGGCGATGAGAAGGACGATGCCGACCGCGCCGAGGAGTGCGACGAGCGCCGTGCGCACACCGCCGACGAGTTGCTCGCGCAGCGGGACGATCTGAACCGTCCATCCGGCATTCGATGACGGAAACTTGCGAGCGATGTCGGCCGCGATGGCCGCAAGATCGGCCTGGGCGGCCTCGATGGTCACACCTTGCTTGAGTCGTCCGATGAGCGCGAAACTCTTGCCGCCGCGGCTTTGCTTGACGTCAGGCGTCATGACATCGAGGCTCCAGATTTCCGGCAGCGGCGCATAGCCGAATCCGGTCGGCAACTCACCCCCTGCAGGAAACCGGAACCATGCCGGCATCACGCCGACAATCGTTGCCGGCTCGCCGTTGACCGAGATCGCGCGACCGAGCACGTCCGCCGCGCCGCCGAACCGACGCTGCCACAGGGCGTACCCGAGGATGACCGTGCGGCCGGACTGCGCCTCCGACTCGGAGAAATCGCGACCGTGGACGGGCTGGACGCCAAGCGCTGACAGAAAGTTCTGGCTCACGCGCACGGCGCCAACCCGCTCGGGTTCGCCGCCGCCGGTCAGGTTGACGCGATCCGCCCGCACCGATGCCAGCTCCTCGAACGTCGTATTGCGCTGGATGTAGTCCAGGGAATCCGCCGGGGACATCGGCAACCGATCGAAGCCCAGCCGCTGCTGCATCTCGGCGCTGAACTCCCACGGCATTACCAGTCGCTCGGCGTTGGCGAACGGCAAGGGGCGCAGCAGCGCGGCGTCAACCACGCTAAAGATGGCGGCGTTGGCGCCAATGCCAAGCGCAAGCGTTCCTAGCGCGATGAGGGTGAAGCCGGGCCGGAGCGCCAGCGCCCGCAACGCGGTCCTGATATCGTGCATGTGTGAGTGCGCGTGTCGAGGATCGGCAGCGCATCGGCACGCACGATCGTGCCGATGACAGGACCCGTGGGCGACGCGGACGAGTGTGACGAGTATATCGCGCGCGGGTACGGATAACGACATTCGATGTCATGATCAGGGCGCGACGGGTGAATCGTGCGCGGCTACCGCACACGAACGTCGCGAGTGCGCATCCTTGCGCGGACAGGTGCTCCCCTGATGGCAAAGCTGACAGTGGAAGGGTTCGAACCAGTCGAGGTCGTTTCAGGAAAACGTCTCGTGCTCGCGATCGAACAGGACGCAAAGGTCGACATTCTGCACGCGTGCGGTGGCAACGCGCGCTGCACGACCTGCCGAGTCGAATTCATCGCCGGCGAACCCGAGATGATGACCGCCGCCGAGCGGCAAGTGCTCACAGCCAAGGGCGTGACCGGCGTCCGCCTGTCGTGCCAGATCCTCTGCGATCACGACATCACCGTTCGAGCCGTTTCGCGCCTCACCGGATCGGGCCGTCCGGACCCAGGACCACTTCCTGCCGCAGAAATCACGCCGCCGCCGGAGTGGATCAAGGCCTAGGGTCCGCCACACTACGCGTACCGCTCGCGTATACCGGGGATCAGATAGTCGCTGAACGCGGAATCGAAGTCGTAGCGCGGCGCGAAACCCCAGTCCTTCCGGGCGGCACCGTCGTCGACGTCGGCTGGCCAGGAGTCGACGATGCTCTGGCGCTTGACGTCGGTGTCCCACGTCATCGTCGCATTGGGAAACGTGCGCAGCACGGTCGAGCGAATCTCTTCGGCCGATGGGTTGAACGCTCGGACGTTATAGGCGGTGCGTGTCAGGCTCTCAGCTGGAGCCGAGGCCAGCTGCAGCAGCGCCACGACACCGTCGGGCATGGCCATGAACGGGATGCGTGTGTCCGGCCGGACGAAACACGCGTAAGGTATGCCCTTGGCTCCAGCATGGATCATTTCCGGCGCGTAGTCGGACGTTCCGCCCGACGGCACGGTCGCCGCCGAGATCAATCCCGGGAAACGGACGGAGCGGAAGTCGACACGACCGCTCGCCCGTTCGGCGGCCAGCTGCTTGTAGAACCGCGCGTAGTAACGCCCGAGCTGCTCGCAATACAGCTTGTTGCACCCATACATCGTCGTCGGCTGCGCCCATTCACCTTCTCGCACTCGGCCCACGCGCTGTTTCGTCTCGAGGTCCGGCAAACCGTACGCGGCAATCGAAGACGGATACATGAAAACGACCGGCCTCCCGTGCGACTCGGCTTCGCGCTGCGCGAACTCGAGAAGATTCAGCGTCCCCTCGACGTTGACCTGGTGCGCGGTGACGGGTGTGAACTCGGCGCGCGTCGACAACAGGGCCGCAAGATGAAAGACGAGCTCGACCTGGAACTCGGCAAGGATGCGCTCGAGGACGCTCTTGTCGAGAATGGACCCGGTGATCTCGCGATCGACTTTCGACGCGATCGCTGGTTCGAGGCGGGTGACGTCGAGCGTGACGACGGCGCGATCCGACTGACCGGCGAGGCGTTCGATCAGACCATGGCCGATCTCGCCGCCCGCACCGGTGATCAGCACGACGGGTTTGCGCACGCGCGAATTATACTTGAGACCTCATGCTTACCTGGTTCGTCGTGGTGATGTTCGCTGCGCTGGCGCAGTCGCCGGTGCCAGCCAACTCCCCGTTCGACTTCACGCGGACGATGCGAGTGGACTACGTCCACACGGGAGGTCCGACCTCCGGCGAGACGATGGCGCTCGATCGCGTCGTCAACGACGGCGCGTGGGCGGGCAGCCGGACACAACTCGTCGACGGTAGCAATCTCGGGAAGTATTTCTTCGAAGTGCGCGAGCCCGCGAGCGGTCGCGTTCTCTACTCGCGTGGCTTCGCGTCGATCTACGGGGAATGGGAGACGACCAGCGAAGTAAAGACCGTGCATCGCAGCTTCCACGAGTCGATGCGCTTTCCGTGGCCCAACCGCCCGGTGCGCGTGGTGCTGCAGAAGCGGCAAGCAGACAACACGTTCGCGCAGATCTGGTCGGTCGATATCGATCCTGATTCGCGGTTCGTCAACCGGGCGGCGCTTCGGTCGCACGCCGGAACCGTCTGGAACGCTGTTCGAGAATGGACCGGCGCCTGAGAAAGTCGATCTGCTCGTGATCGGCGAAGGTTACACCAAGGCGGAGCTGCCGAAGTTCCACAAAGACGCGTCGCGCCTCGTCGAAGCGTTGTTCGCGCACGAACCGTTCAAGGGCCGGCGCCGCGACTTCAATGTGCGAGCGCTCGATCTGCCGTCAGCCGAGAGTGGCGTCAACCGGCCGAATGCCGGTGTCTTCCGCCGCACGCCGCTGTCGACCGAGTACAACATCTTCGACTCCGAGCGGTACCTGCTCACGCTCGACAATCGCGCGTTGCGTGATGCCGCGTCCGCCGCGCCGTACGAGTTCATCGAAATTCTGGTGAACGAGCGCACCTACGGTGGCGGCGGCATCTTCAACGATCAGGCGACCGCCGCCGTCGACAGCGCTTTTGCCGACTACGTCTTCGTGCACGAGTTCGGCCATCACTTCGCGGCGCTGGCCGACGAGTACTACACGTCCGATGTCGCCTACGAGACCGGGACGGGGCCGAAGCTCGAACCGTGGGAGCCAAACGTCACCGCGCTCGCCGATCCGGCCGCGCTCAAGTGGCGAGATCTCGTCGCGCCAG
This sequence comes from uncultured Acidobacteriota bacterium, assembly GCA_963797715.1. Taxonomy (GTDB): domain Bacteria; phylum Acidobacteriota; class Vicinamibacteria; order Vicinamibacterales; family 2-12-FULL-66-21; genus DATBJJ01. The sequence goes on along the minus strand of CAWCQS010000016.1, from coordinate 277,032 downwards.
GCACACCCCTGCCGACGCCGTGGGAGAAGACGGCGTTCGAAACACACAGCCGGGCGATCCAGGAACGCCGCCGCGAGATCCGGAAGCGCAACGCGCCTGAAACCGAAATGGATGCGCTCTTTCGCGAGGAGCGCGAGTGGTCGGAGAAACTGCTCGGCGGGATGAATTACTCGAAGACCGTCGGCGCATTCGAAGGTGCCTCCTACGAGGCACGCGGCCTCTACCGGCCCGAGGCCGACTGCATCATGTTCACCCGCGATCGCGTCGGCTTCTGTCGCGTCTGCCAGCGAGCGCTGACACGCATCATCGACTTGTACTCAAAATAGCAGCGGATACGCCGTCACCACCGACACGATGATCGACAGCGCGGTCAAAATAAGGCAAAGCGCGGCGATGAAGAGGTGATCCATGCGCTCTGGCTTGAGTGGGTCGAGAAACATTCCCGCCAGGTAGCCGCCGAGAAAACCGCCGCCGTGCGCGTAGTTGTCAACGCCCGGAAGGATGAAACCCATGATGCCGAGCGTGACGGCATAACCCAGCGCTTCCGTTCGGATGAGCGAGCTGCCGCCGCGACGGCCGTAGTAGACCAGCGAGCCCAGGAGACCGAAGATAGCGGCTGATGCACCGACGGTCATTGCCGCGCCACGGAGGAAAGGGATCGGCATCCAGCCCATGAAATACCCGCCGAGGCTGCTGACCGTGAAGCCCACTGCGCCGGCAACGGAATAGATGATGATCATCCGCCCCGGACCATAAATATCGGCCGTCGCCGGTCCGAGCTGACGGACCCAGAGCATGTTGAAGAGGATGTGGAGCACGCCACCGTGCAGCCACGAGGCGCTGAAGATCGTCCACCATCGTCCGAAACGGAAGACCGGTTGCGCGCCGGACGCGCCGAGCATGAACTGGATGACCGAGTCGGGCGACAACATCGCCAGCGGGTTGCCGGACCCCATGATGTTGCCGCCGAAGGCAACCGTGCACGCAAGGCTGATGATGTAGAGGGCGGAACAGGTGTAGACGACCAGCGTCACGAATCCCAGGTCGTTGCCAAACGCCCGCAGCATCGGCCCGAAGCCCCAGAGTCCCGGATTGCGCCGCCCGCAGTTGTAGCAGGTCTCGTCATTCACGCCGACGAGCGATCTACACGAGGCGCAGACCACCGATCCGGTCGTCTGCCGTTTGAACATCAGGCAAGCATATCATCAGGGATCGGGGCGATATGAAGGTCCTCGTCACGGGCGGAACCGGTTACGTCGGCCGCGCGATCGTGCGTGCGTTGAACCGCGCGGGGCATACGAGCGTCGTCTTCGCCCGCACCGCCAGCCGTAGCGAACTTCCGGGGCGGTTGGTCGATGGAGACATTCGCGACCGCGCCGCCATCGACCGCGCCGCCGATGGCGTCGATGCGATCTGTCACACCGCGGCGCTCGTCAGCATCTGGAGACGACGCCGCCAGGACTTCGACGACGTCAACGTCGGTGGACTGGAGAACGCGATCGAAGTGTGCCGCGCGCGCGGCCTCTCTCGTCTGATCTACACATCGTCCTTCCTCGCGTTGCCGCCGGCCGGACACGAGCGGCCGATCGAGGCGAACGACTACCAACGTACCAAGGTAGCCGGGCTGCGCGTCGCCCGCGCTGCCGTCGGGATCGGCACCCCGCTCATCACGCTCGCGCCCGGCGTCATCTACGGGCCGGGCTCATCAACCGAAGGCAACCTCGTCGGGCGCCTCGTTCACGATCATCTGCGACGCCGGCTGCCGGGGATTATCGGCGGCGATCGTCAGTGGTCATTTGCGTATGTGGACGACGTGGCTGCGGCCCACGTCGCGGCGCTGACGCGCGGTGCTGTCGGGCACGAATATGTACTTGGCGGGGAGAACGCGCCGCAGATACGCATGTTCGAGGTGCTTCGCCGCCTTCGCGGAACCCCGCTGCCCCGGCAGATCCCGTACGGCGTGGCCACCGCGCTCGGCGGCCTCGGGGAGGGGCTGGCCTGGCTGACCGGCCGGATGCCCTTGTTGACCAGGGGCACGGTCGAGATTTTCCGCTACGACTGGCCGCTCGACAGCGGGCGGGCCGCCGACGCCCTCAATTACACATTTACGCCTCTGGAGCAGGGCCTTCCAAGCGTTCTGCCGGCCGGCCCGACTCCCGCTCCGGGAAGCCGGCTGTGACCGATTCCGGGCCCCCAAATCCTTCCGACCCCAACCTAACCGGCGAGCCCAACCCCCGTCTAAGCAATCGGATGCCGCAAACGGACATCGCCACCGTCGCGTTGGCGAGAAGCGGGGATAGCGAAGCGTTCCGGATGCTCGTCGAGCACCATAGCCGGGCTGTCTTCAGGCTGGCGCATCGGATGACCGGCAATGCGTCGGACGCGGAGGACGTGGTGCAGGAGACGTTTCTGAAGGCGTACAAGCAGCTGGGCCGATTCGAGTCGCGGGCGAACTTCGGCACGTGGATTCACCGCATCGCGGTGAACTGCTCGATCGACCTCATCCGCTCGCGGCCGCACCGGGAAGCGGCGCACGACGCAGCCGACCTCGAGGGCATGGGCACATCGGACGTGAATCAGGACGCTGCCCAGCACACGCCGGAGCGACTCATGTTGAGCACTGAAGTGCAGGACCGCATCAACGACGCGATGTCGGCGCTCAGCCAGCGCGAACGCGCTGCGTTCGTGCTGCGCCACTTCGAGGGCAACTCGATCGAAGACATCAGCCGCTCGCTCGGGCTCAAGACGAACGCGACCAAGCACAGCATCTTCCGCGCGGTGCGAAAGATGCGCGCGGCGCTCGAACCGCTGGTGTCGAATCCGTCGGAATGACAGCAGAACCAAGAACCAAGAACCAGAGAACCAGGAACCACGAACCTGAACGAAGAACGCCGAACCACGAACGAAGAACCAACAATGACCCACCTGACCGAAGACCAGCTCGTGCTCCACTACTACGGAGAGATGACGGCCGCCGAAGAAGCGCAGGCCGCCGATCACCTCACGGCGTGCCGCGCGTGCCACGACGACCTGCGGCGGCTGCAGCGCGTTCTCGCGGTGGTCGACGAAAGCGTGCTCGTCGGGCCGGAGCTGCCCGAGCAGTTCGAGCGGACGGTGTGGGCGCGGCTCGAGCCGAACCTGGGAGGTTCGCGTCGCGGCTGGTTGTCGTGGTTCGTGCTGTCGCCGGGGCGGCTGGCGTGGATTGCCGCAATCGTCGTGCTCGTCGGCGCGTCGTTCATGGCCGGACGTCTGGTCCCGCGCTCGAACGACGTGCCATCCGCCGACCAGCTGCGCGAGGGCATCCTGCTCGTCGATTTGAGCGAGCACCTCGATCGCTCGCAGATGGTGCTCGTTGAGCTCGTGAGCGCCGATGATGACGGGCCCGTCGACATCTCGGGCGAACGCGCACGCGCCGAGCAGCTGGTGGCAGCCAACCGGCTGTATCGGCAGACCGCGGTCGCGAGTGGCGATGCCGGCATCGCGGATCTGCTCGACGAGCTCGAACGCGTGCTCGTGGATCTCGCGGCCAGCCCGGAAGAGATCTCGGCGGAGGATCTCGAACACGGTCAGACACCGCATCGAGTCGAGAAGCCTGCTCTTCAAAGTTCGCGTCATCTCGTCGGAAATTCGTCAGCGACAGCAATCAATCGTGCAGGAGAGGGCCGGGAGCCGCTCGTCCCTGTAGCGCGTAGAGGATTCTTCACATGATCAAGAGAGCATCGTTCACGTTCATCGTCGGCCTGGCGCTCGTCGCGCCGGCTGGCGCTCAAGTCACCGGCGTTCCCGGCGGCGTCAGCGGCGGCGTGCCGGGTGGCGTGCCGGATGGCATCGCGACGCAACCGCCAACCATCGCGATGCCGGTGGCACCGACGCCGCCGATGGCGCCCATGCCGCCGCTGACGCTCGGCCCGGTCGGCTCGGCCGGCCCGATGGGCCTTGGGCCGATTGGCCCAGGCCCGATGGGCGTTGGACCGATTGGTCCGGGCCCGATGGTTTTCGCCATGCGCGGCTTCAGCGACGGGCAGGACCGCGAGGCCGAGCGCCAGGACCGCGAGCGCGAGCAGCGCGATCGCGAGCTCGAGCGCGCTCGTGCCGAGCGCGACCGCGAGTCGTCGCTCTACGAGCAGGGCAACAACGCCATCTACGAAGCGCGATGGGACCGCGCGGTCAACTCGTTCACTCGCTTGGCCGAGTTGAAGGGCACGCGCGCCGACGCGGCGCTCTACTGGAAGTCCTACGCGCAGAACCGCCTCGGCCAGCGCGCCGACGCGCTCGCGACCATCGCCGAGCTCAACAAGGGATATCCGAACAGCCGCTATCTGAAGGAAGCCAAGGCGCTCGAGGTGGAGGTCCGCGGCGCCGCCGGTCAGCCGGTCCGGCCCGAAGCGCAGGCGGACGAGGACTTGAAGTTGATGGCGATGCAGGGCCTTGCCAACAGCGACCCGGCGACGGCGGTGCCGATCCTCGAGAAGATGCTCAACGGCACGGCGTCTCCACGGCTCAAGGAGCGGGCGCTCTACGTGCTGGCGCAGATGAACACGCCGAAGGCCCGGGAGATCCTCATGAACATCGCCAAGGGCAGATCGATTCCGGAGCTGCAGAGCCGAGCCATCCAGTACCTCGGCGTGCACGGCGGACGCGAAAGCCGCGCCGCGCTTGCCGAAATCTACGCCGACCACCGACGTCGACGTCGAAACGCCGCATCCTGCGCGCCTTCATGGCGGCGGGCGAAAAGGATCGCCTGCTCGCCGCCGCGCAAACCGAGCAGAACCCCGAGCTCCGCGCCGAGGCCGTCCGTCAGCTGGGCGCGATGGGCGCGAACGACGAGCTCTGGCAGATGTATCAGAAGGAAACGTCACCTCGACGTCAAGCGGCAGATCCTGTCGGCGATGCAGGCCGGCGGCAACGCGACGCGGGTCATCGAGATCGCCAAGACCGAAAAGGACCCGGAGCTGCGCCGCCTCGCCGTTCGTAACCTCGGCGTCATGGGCTCGAAGGCCGCCGGCGACGCGCTGGTCGAGATCTACGGGACCGAGAAAGACCCTGCGATTCGCCGCCAGGTGATCAACGCGCTCTTCTACCCAGGGCAACGCGACCGCGCTCGTCGCCCTGGCGCGCAAGGAGCAGGACATGACGATGAAGACCGAGATGGTGCGGCGGCTGTCGAACATGGACAACAAGGTCGCCCGCGACTACATGCTGGAGCTGCTGAAGTAGGAGGCGGTCATGCCGACGCCCACTCCGCCTCGTCGGAACGCGCTCCTCGTCGCCATATCAGCCGGGGCGACGTCGGTCGGCGTCGCGGTCGCGGCGCAGCAGCCGCGCATCACGAACGGACGCGTCACGCCGCAGCCGGCGGGCTCGCCGTTCGCCCAGTCGTTCCGCTCGCTCGTCGCCAGCCAGACCGATGTGGCCTGGATCGGATACGCGGTGCCGGTCGTCGACGAGCGAGCGCATGATGTGCTGCTTCGGCGGCGACACGGCACGTGGATCAACGGGCACGTCGTCAGTCCGACGGGAGCGGCTGCTGCCGCGCCTGCCGGCTCGAACCCGCCGGCCGACGGCACGTCGATGGCGACGCGGGCGCCGGCCGGCACAGGCAGCCGAACGTCGTCCGGCTCGAGGCCTCGGACCGCATGGTCGTGCTCTTTCGCGTCGCCGAGCGGGCGGTCGATCGCATCCGCGTGTTCTCGGAGGACTGCGAGCTCGACGCCGGCGGACGGACGATCACGTGGCTCGAAGGCGTCCGGGCGGCCGACAGCGTCGCGCTGCTGGAATCGTTCGCGACAGCTGCCGACGGCCGGCGCGATCGGATCATCGACGGCGCGATCTCGGCGATCGCGCTGCACGGCGATGCGGCCGCCGACGCGTCGCTCGAGCGGCTGGTCGCAGCCAATCAACCCGAGGCCGTCCGCAAGAAGGTGACGTTCTGGCTGGGCAACGCGCGCGGCGCACGCGGGCTGGCGACGCTCCGGCGCGTGCTCAAGGAGGACCCGAGCGCCGAGGTCCAGAAGGCGCGGTCTTCGGCGTCTCGCAGAGCAACGAGCCGGGCGCGCACGACTGCTGCTGGGCCTCGCGCGCACCGACGCCAGCCCGCGCATCCGCGAGCGAAGCCATCTTCTGGCTCGCGCAGAAGGCCGGCCAGCAAGGTCGCCGCCGCCATCACCGAGCGCATCGAGCAGGATCCCGACACCGAGGTCAAGAAACGCGCCGTCTTCGCCCTCAGCCAGATGCCGAAGGACGAAGGCGTCCCGCTGCTGATCAACGTCGCGCGCACGAACACCGAACCCCGCCGTGCGCAAGCAGGCGATGTTCTGGCTCGGCCAGTCCAAGGATCCGCGGGCGGTGGAGTTCTTCGCGGAGATACTGAAGTAGTGCTCGGCTTCTCGCGGCTCGCAGCTGTTGGTCACCACGCAACGTCTTGGCAATCGCGAGCCAGAGCCGAGCTGCGAGCTGTCAGTGCACCCCGTGGCTCGTCTGCAGCGATGACGGGTCGGCGCCGAGGCGGCGGATGGCGGTCTCCCACATCACTTCGGGCTCGATGTCGAAGACGAGGTCGAGCTCGATGTCGGCCGATGAGCCACGCCGACTGCGCGAGCTCGGTCGTCGAGCTGGCCCGGGCCCCAGCCGGCGTAGCCGGCGAGGACGCGCGCGCGCGGCGCGGGCGACGCCGAGAGCACGCGCCGCAGCAGCACCGGAGAGGTCGACAGGTACAGGCCGTCGCAGATCGTGCGGTACTCCGGCTCCTCCGGCGGGTCGGCGAGCAGAATCCAGCCGCGATCGGGCTCGACCGGACCGCCGATGCAGAGCGGCAGCGCGTTGCCGTCGGCGACGGCCGGCTCCAGCCTCACCATGGTGCTGGCCGGCAGATCGGTCGGACGATTCAGCACCAGGCCGAACGCGCCGTCGGGCAGGTAGTCGCAGAGCAGCACCACGGCCCGCGCGAAGTTCGGGTCCTGCAGCTGCGGCATCGACACGAGCAGGGTCGGCTGAAAGACGTCGTCAGATCATCGGCGATCACCCACGCAGTCTTGTCTACCGCCCAGGCCACGTGCTCGGCGACCAGCGGATCGCGGCAGGTCGGCGCATCGTGCGCCTCGAGCGCGGCCACGCGCCGCGGACGCGCCGCTGTTGCCGAGCGCAACGGCCAGGTTTCGCCGCAGCCGCTTGACCCCGGCGCGCTTCATCGCGCTCCCCTTCAGCAGCGCCCGCAGCTCATCGTCGCTCCGCTGCCACAAATCGAGGAGCGACGGGCGCGTCGAGGCCGGCGCGCGGCAGCCACGCGGCGTCGAGGACACGCCAGTCGACGGCGTCAGGTTCCAGGGACAGACGTCCTGGCAGATGTCGCAGCCGTAGACGTGATGGCCGATGTCCTCGCGCGCTCGACTCGGGAATCGCGCCCTTGAGCTCGATCGTCAGATACGACAGGCACCGCGTCGCGTCCATGCACGTGCGGCTCGACCAGCGCGCCCGTCGGGCACGCGTCGAGACAGCGCGCGCACGTCCCGCACTGATCGAGCGCCGGCGCGTCGGGCTCGAGCGCGAGGCTGGTGATCACGACCGACAGGAACATCCACGATCCGAGCTCTTCGTTGATCACGCAGGTGTTCTTGCCGATCCAGCCGAGCCCGGCGTACTGCGCGTAGACGCGCTCCTGGACCGGCCCGGTGTCGACGTAGGCGCGCGCCTCGAAGTCGCTGCCGGCGCGTCGCGCGCAGCCACTCGACGCAGCTGCTCCAGCCGTCGCTCGATGACGACGTGGTAGTCGTCGCCCCAGGCGTAGCGCGCGATCGCCGCGCGGTCGGGATCGCCGGCTCGTTCGAGTACGGGCGATCGACGTTGTAGACCGTGCCCAGCACGATGACCGACCGCGCCGACGGCAGGACCGCCCGGACGTCGGCGCGCCGCTCGGCCGATCGATGCAGGTACTGCATCTCGCCGGCGTAGCCGCGATCGAGCCACTCGCGCAGGAACCCCAGCTCCGGGAAACGACGCCGCCGGCGCGATGCCGCAGAGGTCGAACCCGAGCGCGGTCGCCTGACGCTTGATCTCCGACGATCGCGGCAGTGCACGTCGCTCCTTGGCGAGCTCGCGCTTCGCGCCAGCTACCCCTTCGCGAGCTGGCGCAGCACGTACGGCAGGATGCCGCCGTGGCGGAACGCGACCAGCTCCTCCGGCGTGTCGATGCGCGCGATGGCCTGAATGTCCCGCGACGTCGCCGTCCTCGCCCGTGACGCGGACCGTCACGTCGCCCGACGGCGCAGCGACGTCGCCCATGCCGATGACGTCGTAGGTTTCCCGGCCGGTCAGCTTCAAGGTCGCCGCGTTCTCGCCGGTCCGGAAGCACAGCGGCAGCACGCCCATGTTCACGAGGTTGCTGCGATGGATGCGCTCGAAGCTCTCGGCGAGCACCGCCTTGACGCCGAGCAGCAGCGTGCCCTTCGCCGCCCAGTCGCGCGACGAGCCCGAGCCGTATTCCTTGCCGGCGATGACGAGCAGCGGCACGCCGGCGGCCTGATAGCGCATCGAGGCGTCGTAGATCGTCATCACCTCGCCCTGCGGCAGGAGCGTCGTCCAGCCGCCTTCGGTTCCGGGCGCGAGCTGATTGCGCAGCCGGATGTTCGCGAACGTGCCGCGCATCATCACTTCGTGGTTGCCGCGGCGCGCGCCGTACGAGTTGAAGTCGGCCGGCGTCACGCCCTTCGCGATCAGATACTTCCCCGCCGGGCTGTCGGCCGGAATCGAGCCGGCGGGCGAGATGTGATCGGTCGTGACGCTGTCGCCGAGCACCGCGAGCACGCGCGCGCCGCGGATGTCGGCCGGCGGCGCCGGCTCGTGCGTCAGATCCTCGAAGAACGGCGGATTGCGGATGTAGGTCGAGTCGTCCGACCAGTCGAAGCGCTCGCCGGTCGGCACCGGCAGCGACCGCCAGCGCTCGTCGCCGTCGAAGACGTGCGCGTACTTGTCGCGGAACATCTCCGAGCTGCACGGCGCTTGCAGCATCGTCTCCTGGATCTCGCGCTCGGTCGGCCAGATGTCCTTCAGGTAGACGGGCTGCCCCTGCGGATCCGTGGCCGAGCGGCTCTGACGTCAGGTCGATCTGCATCTTGCCGGCGAGCGCGTAGGCGACGACGAGCGGCGGCGACGCCAGATAGTTGGCGCGCACCTGCGACTGGATGCGCCCCTCGAAGTTGCGGTTGCCGCTCAGCACCGAGGCGACGACCAGGTTCTGATCCTTGACGATCTTCGACACCGGCTCCGGCAGCGGCCCGCTGTTGCCGATGCAGGTCGTGCAGCCGTAGCCGACGATGTTGAAGCCGAGCTCGGCGAGGTACTCGAGCAGGCCCGCCGCCTTGTAGTACTCGGTGACGATGAGCGAGCCCGGCGCCAGGCTGGTCTTGACCCAGGGCTTGGTCTTGAGGCCGCGCTTGACGGCGTTCCTGCGCGAGCAGGCCCGGCGCCGATCATCACGCTCGGGTTCGACGTGTTCGTGCAGCTCGTGATCGCGGCCACGACCACCGAGCCGTGGCTCGAGTCCTTCGAGGCCCGGGCGGCACGGCCGTCGCGGTGGCAACGGCGGCGGCCGGAGCTGCCGGCGCTCGCCGCCGGCTGCGGGCGCCGCCTTGGGCTTGCGCTCGGTCAGCATCACTTCGAGCGCCTGCTCGAACTTGACCTTGGCCTGGCGCAGCGACACGCGATCCTGCGGGCGCTTGGGCCCCGCGAGGCTGGGCTCGACCGTGGACAGATCGAGCTCGACGGTCGACGTGTAGACCGGCTCCGGCGAGTCGTCGGTCCGGAACAGCCCCTGCTCCTTCGCGTACGCCTCGACCAGCTGGATGTGCGCATCGTCGCGGCCGGTGAGACGCAGGTAGTCGAGCGTCATGTCGTCGATCGGGCAGATCGCGATCGTCGCGCCGTACTCCGGCGACATGTTGCCGAGCGTCGCGCGATCGGCGATCGTCAGGAACTCGAGGCCGGGACCGAAGAACTCGACGAACTTGCCGACGACGCCGAGCTTGCGCAGCTTCTCGGTGATCGTCAGCACGAGGTCGGTCGCGGTTGCGCCCTCGGGCAGGCGGTCGACGAGCCGGAAGCCGATGACCTCCGGGATGAGCATCGAGATCGGCTGCCCGAGCATCGCGGCCTCGGCCTCGATGCCGCCGACGCCCCAGCCCACGACGCCCGAGGCCGTTGACCATCGTCGTGTGCGAGTCGGTGCCGACGAGCGTATCGGGATACGCCAGCAGGCGGCCGTCGGCCTGTTCCTGGAAGATGACGCGCGCGAGGTACTCGAGATTGACCTGGTGGACGATGCCGGTGTCGGGCGGGACGACGCGGAAGTTCTGGAACGCGTCCTGGCCCCAGCGCAGGAACGTGTAGCGCTCGCGGTTTCGGGTGAACTCGAGCCGGGCGTTGAGGTCGGCGGCGTTGGCCTCGGTGTAGTGATCGACCTGCACCGAGTGGTCGATGACGAGCTCGACCGGCTGCAAGCGGGTTGACCTTTCGCGGATCGCCGCCGAGCCGAAGGATGCCGTCGCGCATCGCGGCGAGATCGACGACCGCCGGGACGCCGGTGAAGTCCTGCAGCAGCACCCGGGCGGGCGTGAAGGCGATCTCCTTCTGCACCTTCGAGGTCACGTCCCAGCCGCGCCAGAGCCTGGATATCCTCCGGGTCGACGAAGCGCGCGTCCTCGCGGCGCAGCAGGTTCTCGAGGAGAATCTTGAGCGAGAACGGCAGCCGTGCAGATCGACGGGAAGCCGGCCTTCTCGAGCGCCGGCAGGCTGAAGATGTCGAACGTCTCTCCGCCGGTGTTCAACGGAGTGTGAGTACCGAAAGAGTTGTTGGAGCCCATCCTTTAATCATTCTCCACAGCGGCATGTGTGTTCAAGGGGTCGCACGCGCCAGGAACGCCCGGACGACGTCAGCCGGGTCGCGGCGCTCGGTGTCGACGGCGCGATTCATCACTCGCATGTCCGAGACCGTGACACGGCCGCTCAGCCCAGTCAACGCGTCCCGAACGTTCGGATGCGCCAGCAGCGTCGCGCTGCGGGCGACCGCGACGGCGTCGTACGGCGGAAAGTACTGACGGTTGTCCTCGAGCATGACGAGCCCGTACGCGTCGATGAGGCCGCTGGTCGCGTCGCCAGCAATGAGATCGACCTGGCGATCCGCAAGCGCGCGATAGATGAGCGACAAGTCCATCGCGCGTGGCGGCGCGCGAAACCTCAGCCCGTAGGTCTTCGCGAGCCCAGGATAGCCGTCCGCGCGCTGAAGGAACTCGTAGCCAAAGCCCGCCTGCCATCCGGAGCTCTGGGCCGCCGCATCCTGGATGGTCTTCAGACCGAGCGCCTTGGCGTCGGCGCCGCGCACGAGGATGGCGAACGTGTTCTCGAAGCCCAGCGGGTCGAGGACTGTCAGCCCGGCGTCCGCGTAGAGACGGCGCACGGCATCGAGTACCCGCGTCGCGTCAGTATCGACCGGCTGCTTGAAGATAGCCGTGTACGCAGTGCCCGTGTACTCGACGTAGACGTCGATGTCGCCGGATCGAATCGCTCGATCGCAGATGAACGTACCGCCGAGGTTGAGCCGGCGCTCGACGCGGATGCCACGGGCCTCGAGCGTCTGCGCGAGCAGCTCGCCGAGCAGAATCTGCTCGGTGAAGTTCTTCGAACCGACGCTTCACGACCGTGCCCGATCGCGTGCTCGCGACGACTGCCCATGTCGCCGCGGTAATTAACACGATGGCCACGGCCGCTGCTCTCCAACGGAATCGTTGCACGCCACCGCTCAGCCTGCCGCGCACGGCTCGTTCGGCAAGCGTCAGGCCGCCGTCGAGTGTCAGCGCCAGAACCGCCGACGGTATCGCACCGGCGAGGATCACGGTAGGGTCGACCATCGACAGGCCGCGGAAGATGTACTCGCCGAGGCCACCGGCGCCAACCGCCGCGGCAATCGTGGCGGTGCCGACGCCAATGACGGCGGCGACGCGAATACCAGCGACGATTGAGGGCAGGGCGAGCGGCAGCTGTACCTGACGGAGCAGCTGCCGCGGCGTCATGCCGAGCGCCGTACCAGCTTCGACGAGCGCCGGATCGACCGATCGAATGCCAGCAATGGTGGTCCGAACGATCGGCAGCAGCGCATAGACGATGAGTACGGTGATGGCAACGCGCGCGCCGAGGCCGCCGATGAGCGGCAGCGGCAACAGAAAACCGAACATCGCGAGGCTGGGAATTGTCTGCGCCGCGTTCACGAGCCAGACGATTGGCGCACCAGCGCGAGGACGGCGCGCGGCGAAAATGCCGAGCGGGACGCCGACAGCGACGGCTACGAGCGTCGAAACCGCGACGAGAAAAACGTGCTGGAGGAGCAGTGCGCCCAGCTCGGCGCGGTGAGACGCCCAGAAGTGCAGCACCCTCACGCCTGGCCCTCCCCTTTCAGCGCCGCCGACGCTTCGACGAGAGGCGCGAGCAGGGCGCGCACGCTGCGAGTCCGTGCTGGCCGCGATCCGCGCTGGCGGGTCGAGCGCCACGAGCACCCCGTCGGCGAGCACACCGATGCGCGAGGCCAGCGACAATGCCTCGGCCATGTCGTGGGTGACGATCACGATCGTCTTGCGAACTGCAGCCTGGATACGGCGGAACTCGTGGTGAAGCTCGCTGCGCGTGACCGGATCGAGCGCGCCGAACGGCTCGTCCATCAGCAGGATCGGCGGGTCGGCCGCGAGCGCGCGCGCCACGCCGACTCGCTGACGCTGACCGCCCGAGAGCTGGTCCGGGCGTCTCGACGCGAAATCAGCAGACGGCAAGCCAACGAGCCCGAGCAGCTCGTCGACGCGCGCCGTGATGCGCGCCTCGTCCCAGCCGAGCAACCGCGGCACGACGGCGATGTTGTCGCGAACCGTCAGGTGTGGAAAGAGCCCGACGTCCTGCAGCACGTAACCGATGTGGCGTCTCAGATCGAATGGATCCCAGTCGGTAGCCGGCCGGCCGCCGACGACAACCGCTCCCGTCGTCCGGCTCGAGGAGACGGTTGATCAGCTTGAGGATGGTGCTCTTGCCGGCGCCGCTCCGCCCGACGAGCGCCAGTGTTTCTCCGGGCTCGACGGCCAAGTCGAGCCCTCGCAGCACGTGCGTCTCGCCCCGCTTGAGTCGAACACCGCGGAACGCGATCTCGGGCACGAATAGAGTGTGGTCTAGAACCGATAGATCAACGAGCCGCCCGCTACGGGCACGATGCGGCGGCCATCTTCGAAGTCGAACGCGCCGTCACGAATGGAAACGCCCACGTCACCTCGAATGCCAAATCCACGACGGCTCTCGTTGAACCACCATTTCAGTCCCAGGCCGGCGTGATACTCGAAACCGTCCTCGACGAGCGCATCCCGATCGTGGAGCTCGCGCATGTAGCCGGCACCGCCGAACACGAACGGCACGGCGCGACCGCCCGCAAAGGCTGCACCGGTGAAGTGCCAGACGGCAGAGCCGTCGAATACGTAGTCGCCGAGGTTTTCCTCGATCGTCGTATTGGGCGCGTTCTCGAAGTCGCCCGTTCACGCGCACTTCATACACGGGCTGGGTGAATCGAAATCCCGCCTCGATGACGAGCGCCGTCGAGACGACGTAGCCGACTCGTGCCTGCACACCGAAGACCGGCAAGACCTTGTTGTCGGTCGTGAACAGCGACACCGAGGTGTTGCCGGTGTTCGGCGTCAGCTCCGCGGTGCGTTCGCCGAGATCGTACCCGCCAACGAACACGCCGCCGCCGCCAATCTCCCACACGCCGGCGCCAGAAGGCGCCGGTGACTGCGCCTGAGCCGGAGTGGCGAATGCGCACACCAGTATCAGAAGCGAAATAACGACGATTCTGCCCGATGCCGAAGAACGCAAGGACCCGTCGGTAGCCGCCGCGTTCACTTCGCAGTCACCTTGATCTCGACGTTGTTCGCCCCACCGCCGCGCGGCACGGCGACGACTCGGTCGTAGAAGGTGACCTTGAAATCGAGGTCGACATCGAAATCGTCGTCGAAGAAGCTGTTGACATCGCCATCGTCGAGCGGTTCGGCGCGAAGGATGTGCGGGCCGGGCTCGAGGCCGGCAATCACGAACTCGCCGTTCTCCGTCAGCGTGAAACCTCCGACCAGCTTTCCTGTTTTTGGACTGAACGCGACGACGTGGGCGCCCTGGACTCCGCGGCCGGACTTGGTCACGCGCCCGCTGATGCTGCCGAACTCACGCGAGAACGTCGTCGTGCCGTAGATGTCGGAGATGCCGGCGACGTCGTCGGCCTTGAGCGTTCGATCGGCGATGCTGCCGCGCGTGAAGGCGATGGGGAACATCACTGATTCGGCGCCAATAACCCGTCGGCCGCCGCCGATGAGCTCCGTCTCGCCGAGCGCCGAATGCGATAGGCCGAGCAAGTGACCGATCTCGTGAAGAGCAATCGATTGGACGTCGTAGCGATCGGTCGAACCGGCTTCGGCTGTCGACCATGGGAAGATCGTGTTGAAGTAGATGTCGGACTCGAGGATCCGGCCGTCGGTCTCGTCGATGGTGAACGTCGTGGCGGCCAGCGTTCGATCCTGCCCCGGCTGACTCACATAGCCGATGACACTCATCCCGTCGTCGACAAACGGCAGCGCCTGGACGAACCCGACGAAGGTTGACGACGTCTGCGTGTTCTCGACGGCGTGCCATGTCCCGAACGCCGCCGTGATCGCCGACTGGAACTGCTGGACCGTGACACCGGGCGCACTGACGTTGCTGATGAAATAACGGATGGGAAACTCCCGCCAGTGCAGGCTCTCGGTGCGATTGCCGATGCGCGTTCCGAGCTTCAGATACGCCCCAACGGGAACGACCACGGCGATTGCAAGCGCGAGGGTCACTCCGACCATCAGTCGCGCCCGCCGCGTCATTTCGCCCCTTTGCGCGTCGCGGACATAGCCTCGCGCACCCGCGCGCCGAAAGCGTCAAAGGCCAGCGGACGCCGGTCGATCGACCCGCGCTTGACGGGCTCGGGTTCCGCGGCTGATGGATCGGACGCGGCGACGGGCGGCGGCACGACCATCCGCTGTCCCGTGCGCGAGTCGACACGCACTCTGAAGACGCCCTGATTGAGGCCAAAGACATCGGGCAAGCCGTTGGCGTGCGCCTTGAGGAAGAGCACAGCCTCGTCACCGCGGGCAAAGACGGGCGCGCCGACCACGACGCTGCGATATCGACCGAGCTTGCCGCCCGGCACCTTGAACGAAATCGTTTCCTCCGACCCTCCCTTCATGTACGAGACGACTTCGGCAGTGACGACGCTGTCGATCCAGCGCCGGCCATCGGCCCACTCCGGACGCACGTCGACGACGCGAGCGTAGGCGATGATCTCGGACCCGCCAACGATCTCGTTGAACTCGGCCGGCACGAGCACCGTCGCGTGCGTGATGGTGGTGACGAGGACTGCTGCAACAAATGGAATCACACGACCCATGCGAGCAGTCTATCTCAAACCTCGCGCGTCATTTCGCCGTGCAACCGTGAGTATCGCCTCAGCGGCCCGGCCGCTGGCACCCGGCACACCCAGTCGCGATTTCACCTCGCGCAAGTCCGCGCGCATCGCGGCTGCGCGCGACGGATCCTGAAGCAGCGAGATCGCGTGGCTTGCGACCGCGTCGGGTGTGAAGTCGTCTTGCATGAGTTCGGGAACGACCTGACGGCCGGCGACGAGGTTGGCCATGGCGAACGTGTTGACGTTAACGAAGGGACGGCCGAGGCGATACGTCAGCGACGAGAGTCGATAGACGACCACCATCGGGCACTCGCTGATGGCAGCCTGCACGGTCACCGTGCCGGACGCGAGCAGGGCCACGTCTGCCGACGCCAGCACGTCGTCGGTCGCCTGGTCGGCGATCACGATCGGTGAATCGCCTTCGTTGACGAATTGAAAGAGCTCGTTCGGGAGATGCGGGGCACGAGCGAGCACGAACTGAGCGGCCGGCAGGCGCGCGCGGATGATTCGGGCCGAGTCGAGCAGTCCCGGAAGAATCGCGCGAACCTCGTTGATCCGGCTGCCGGGCAGCAGCGCAACCATCGGCTTCGACGGATCCAACTGCAGGCCAGACAGAAACGCGTCACGCGCTTGCGGCATTGATGACACGTCGAACAGCGGATGGCCGACCCATTCGACTGGAACGTCGGCCTTTCGATAGATCTCTTCCTCGAACGGAAAGATGACCAGCACGCGATCGGCAATGCGCCGCATCGTCTTGATCCGGCCGGGTCGCCACGCCCAGAGCTGCGGGCTGATGTAGTAAACGACCGGTACGCCGAGGCGCCGCATGGCGTGCGCAAGGCGGAAGTTGAAATCGGGGTAGTCGATGGCGACGAACACGTCGGGACGCGTCTCAGCCGCGTGTGCTACGAGCTGCCGGTACACGGCGTAGGTACGCGGCAACACGCGCGCAACCTCGAGCAGACCGGTGACGGACAGCCCCTCGAAGTCCGCGACCAGACTGGCGCCGCCAGCGCGCAGGCGTTCGCTTCCGAAGCCGGTGATCGTCGCCGACGGATCGCGCGACAGGATCTCGCGTGCGAGCGCGCCGGCATAGAGATCTCCCGACGGCTCACCGCAGGAGATCAGGACCCGCATGGAATCGGCTAGCGTCCCGGCCGCGTGATACGTGGCCTAAGTGCCGGAGCGCGGCGCCCCGATGGCAAGGCGCGACGAGCGAGAATATTCCGCATATTTGAACGAGTCGCAACGCCGCCAGCGGGGATGCCCCGCCCGGCAGTTATGCCGCGAATCACGCGGCCGGGACGCTAGCTCGGTCTGGTGAAGAGGTCCAGCGCCAGTGGAATGTTGTATTCGAACGTGCGCAGGCGCCGAGTCACGAGCGTCTGGCCGGCGGACTGCACGACGGCGGCGAACGCCACCTGAAGACCGTTGACGCTGCGATAGTCCGAGAACTGTTCTTCGATCGTCTCACGCGTCTCGCCGCCACTAATGGCGGCAGGCGCGTCGTACCGCTGCGCGAGGATGAGGTCTGTCGCCGGATCGAGCAGCAGTACCAGTGGACTGCATCACTCCTCCGCCGACACCGATGGCGGTCAACTCTCGACCCTGCTCGACCACGTCAGGTAGTCGGATCGCAGGCACGCGGCCATCCGCCAGCGCCAACAGAAGCCCAATGACATCACGCTGGACGGTACCGCGCATCTGCACGGTCTCCGCGGGCGTGGCGCTGCGGACGCCCCGTGCGTCCTTGACCCAGCATTCGCCAGCGTCGAATACCCGGACGACGGGTCCCGTCGATGACGTCGTATCGACGCGAAACGCGCCGGGATACTGAATGTATGAAGTCGTGTCGACCGTGGTGGGGCCCTTCGGTCCACTCAGCACCGTTGCCGTGGCCGTGGCTTTGACCGTGTGGATCGAGCGCAGTTTTTCGAGTCCACCTTTCGCCTGGACGGCTCGGGCGATGACGTCCCGGACTCCCGGCTGCGGCCGGACGTTGGCACTCTGTGCCGTCGTCTGGCGAGCCGCCACCGGTGCCTGGGGCGAGATGCGGGCAGCGACCGGCTCGAAGCGATTAGTCGGAGGCCCGTGCCGCTTGAGATCGGCGGAGCCGAGGTCGAGATCGGACAGCGCGATGCGCTCGTATTGATCGAAGCCGACGCCAGCGAGCTGCTTGACGAAGACAGATGCATCCCCGACGAGCACAATCGAGAGCCGATCGGGACGCAGGTATTCGCGGGCGACGCGCTGGATGTCATCTGGAGTGATGGCGTTGACGCGCTCGCGATATGTCTGAAGATCGTTCAGATCGAGGCCGTAGAACACCGCGTTGAGCACCTGCAGCGCGATCGCGCTCGGGGTCTCGATGGTGAGCGGAAAACTCCCGGTGAGGTACGCCTGCGCATCCGCCAGCTCGCCGTCCTGCACACGCTGCCTCTGCAGTCGCCAGAACTCATCGACCATGAGCCGCAGCGCCTCGCCCGTCACATCGGAACGCGTATCGGTATCAGCAACAATGTTGCCGGTGTCCTTGAGCGCGTTGACGTCGGCTGATGCGCCGTAGGTCAACCCGCGATCCGATCGCAGCACGCGATGCAGGCGGTTCCCGCCTTCCCCACCGAGGATGTTGATCGCGAGATCGAGTGCCAGGTAATCCTTGTGACGGCGCGGCAGCCCGATGTTGCCCACGCGGATTTCGGTCTGCACGGCACCGGGACGGTCGATGACGACAACGCGCCGCGTCGGCGGCGGCGGATCGACCGGCTTGGGCGGCGAGGATGCGGCGCGGCCCCACGTGCCGAATGCGCGCTCGGCGCCGGCAAACGCCTCGTCGTGACTGATGTCGCCGACGATAGCAAGGATGGCGTTGTTGGCGCCAAACCAGGCTTTGTGAAACGCGACCAGATCGTCGCGGGTGATGCTCGAGATGGACTGCGGCGTGCCGGAATCCGGCTTGCCGTACGGGTGGAATCCGTAGACCAGCCGATCGAACACCATTCCGGCGATGTAGTCCGGATCCTCGTAGCCGACCTTGAGGCCCGACAGAATCTGTTGGCGCTGACGCTCGAGCTCATCTGTCGCAAACGCGGGATGCTGCGCCAGATCCGACACCATGTCGAGGCCGAAGTCGAAGCTGTCCTTCATCACCACGGAGTTGATGAACGACAGGTCGCTCCCCGCTCCAGTGCCAACGAGGCCGCCAATCGAATCAATCGACGACGCAATCTGCTCGGCGCTCTTGCTCGTCGTGCCCTGATCGAGGAGCGCAGCGACGAGCGTCGCCACACCAGACCTGTCGCTCGGGTCCTGTGCGCCGCCGGCGCGGATGATGAGGCGCAGGCTGACGACCGGCTGCTCATGGTGCGCCACAGCAATGACCTGAAGGCCGTTAGCGAGGGTCTTGATCTGATACGGCGGGAACTTGACGTCACGCGCCGGCAAGGGCCGCGGCGCCGACTCCGACGGCCAGTCCTTGACCTGTGCCGATGCGGTCACGCCGTAACCGGCAACCGACGCCAGCGCGAGCACAACCATCAGGGAGCGGCGAATGCGCATCGTCATTGCGGCAGCTCCCGGCCGTTCCCCGATCCCTTCGGCATGAGTGTGATCACCAGCCTGTTGTCTGGCGTGAAGTACTTCTGCGCCACGCGCTGCACCTCGGCCGCGGTCATGTTCTGGAAGACGTCGAACTCGCCGTCCGCGGTGGTGATGTCGTTGTGGATGACGGCGGCGTGCGCGAGCTGCTGCGCCTTGTCACGGTTGGACTCGCGGCTGAGGATGTAGTCGCGCGCGAACTGATTCTTGGCCTGCTGCAGTTCCGCCGCGGTGATCGGCTCATTGCGCATGCGATCGAGCTCGGCGATGAGGGCCTTGGTCACGTCCTCGGGCGACCGGCCGCGCTGCACGATCGCGACCGCATAAAAGAGGTTCGGGTCTTCGATGATGTTTCCCTGGCCGAATGCCGCCAATGCCATCTGGTCCTCGTAGACCAGCTTGCGATAGATGCGCGAGCTCTGGCCGTCCGAGAGCACCTTGGCGGCGATGTGCAGCGGATACGAGTCGGGATGGCCGTCGTAGGTGATGTGGTGCGCGATGACGACCGCCGGCAGCGGGACGTTCTCCTCGAGGCGGATTCGGCGTTCCTTGACCTGCGGCGGTTCCGCCGGAATATCGCGCGGCACCGGCCGGGTCGCCTTCGGTACCCGTCCAAGGTAGCGGCTGACGAGATCCATCGCTTCCTTGGACTCGAAATCGCCGACGAGCACGAGCGTGGCGTTGCCGGGAACGTAGTAGGTCTTGAAGAAGTCGCGCACATCCTCGATCGACGCGGCTTCGAGGTCAGCCATGCTGCCAATCGTCGGGTGCTTGTACGGGTGCGTCGTGAACGCCTGGTCGTAAATGATCTCGTTCAGCTTGCCGTACGGCTGATTCTCGACGCGCATCCGGCGTTCTTCCTTGACGACTTCGCGCTCTGTCGCGAAGACTTTCTCATCGATGCGGAGCGTCGCCATGCGATCCGCCTCGAGCCAGAGCACCATCGGCAGATACTGCGCCGGGAAAGTCTCCCAGAAGATCGTCGCGTCTTCGTTGGTCGACGCGTTGCTCTGACCGCCGATGCTCGAGATGCGCGACGGGTGACCCTCGGGCTCGACGTTCTTCGAGCCCTTGAACATCATGTGCTCGAAGAGGTGCGCGAACCCGGTGCGTCCCTTCTTCTCGTTCTTCGACCCGACGTGATACCAGATTTCGGCGTGGACGACCGGCGTCGAGTGATCCTCGAGCAGCACGACCTTGAGGCCGTTCTCGAGCGTCGACATCTTGTAGTCGAATTTCGGAGGCCGCACCGCGGCGTTCGGTGCGGGCTCGATGGCGATCCAACCCACGAGCGCCAGCAGCGCGAACGCAGTCCTCGAGCGAGAGCTCGGGCCGAGAGTGGGCAAATGCATGGGAACTTCGATTATGGCATATCCTCCAGCGCCTGGATTCGGCGCTCGAGGTCGGCCACGAGCTTCTTCAGCTCCGGAAGCTTGCGGAAAACAGCCGATGCGCGCAGCCAGTCACGGTTGGCAATCGCGGGATATCCAGAGATGAAGGCGCCGGCGTCGACCGAGTTCGGAATGCCGCTCTGCGCCGTAGCGACGACGCCCTTGCCGAGGGTGATGTGGCCGGCGACACCGACCTGCCCCGCCAGCGTGACGTCGTCTTCAATCGTCACACTACCCGCCACACCCACTTGCGCCGCGAGCAGGACGTTCCGCCCGATCGTCACGCCGTGAGCGATCTGAACCAGGTTGTCGATCTTCGTGCCGGCGCCGATGCGCGTCTCGCCGACCGCAGGCCGATCGACGGCGGCGTTGGCACCAATCTCGACGTCGTCTTCGATCACGAGGCCGCCGATCTGCGGGATCTTGTGATGCGTCCCGTCCGGACGGCGCGCAAACCCGAATCCATCGCTGCCGATCACGGCACCGTCCTGCAGGATCACGCGGTGCCCGATCCTGATGCGCTCGCGAATCGACACGCGTGCATGCACGATGCAGTCATCACCAATCTCGACCTCGCGGCCTATCACGACGTGCGGCTCAATGACGGTGCGCGCACCAATGCGCGCGCCGTCGCCGATCACAGCAAACGGGCCGACGGAAACCGAGTCACCAAATGTCACGCCCTGGCCGACCGCAGCCGTAGGATGCACGCCGACGGGCGGCCGCCACGCATCGGCAAAGAGCTCGACCGCACGGGCAAACGCGAGGTAGGGATGCCGCGCTCGCAGCATGGCGCACGGCGCTCGGTCGGCGTTCTCGCCGAGAATCACCGCCGAGGCCCGCGTCGTCCGCAGCGCCGCGGCGTACTTGGGATTGGTGAAGAAAGTCAGCTGGCCCGGCTGGGCATCGTCGATCGCGGCGACGCCGCGAATCTCGATCTCCGGGTCGCCTTCGAGACGGCACTCGAGGCGCGCAGCGATGTCGGTAAGTTTCAAGGCGTCCGAAAGTATCTCACGGCTGGCGGTTCGCGGCTGGTGGTCCGCGCCTGTCTTGTGGCTTCCGCCTTTAGTCGGAAGCTCCCTCTCACACTACTCGCGCACGTCTGGCGCGACCCACAGCCGCGTGCGATCGAGCGGCACGTCGATCGCGGCATGCCACGTCGACTTGCCCGATCGTCGCAACAGGACGTCATACGGACCGGCACGGACGACAAACAGCAGATAGCCCGACGTCACGTGCGGCGCGGCAACGGGCTTGTCATGATTGCCTGACTCGTAGAGCGCGGCGTCAGGTTTGCCACCGTCCGGATCGCGAACCTGGAGCGCACCGTATCCGTTCTTGAAGTTGATGACTTCCAGGTGGTGTCCCGGTTCGTCGGGGTAGGCCATCACCACGAGGCGGTTGGCCCAGCGGATGTTCAACACGCGACCTTCGCGCTCGTGAATGACCTGCACGTCGTAAATTCCGGCAGGCACCTGGAGCTGGACGCGACCCTCGACCAGGTTGCCCTGCAGCAGCGGTTTGGCGTGGTCCCCCGGGTGGTGGATGGTCGTACGGGTCTGTGCCGTGACCTCTTCGGTGCCATTGAACACTCGAACCTCGAGTGTTAACGGTTTGGCAGGCACGGCGGCGGGGTCTTGGGCCGCAAAGGCGCTGACGAGCGCCAACACGAGACGGCACCGCATCGCGAGGCATCTTAACACCGCGTGCTATCGTATTTTCAGTAATGGACGTCTATCTCGTACCCGTGGGTCCCGACCGCCATGAGCTTTATTGCGAGGTGCCGGACGAACCTGAGGGTGACGAGAGCGGCGAGCCGCCAAAGGGCCTCTTCCGCCGGCTGCGAGCTCAGTTCAACGCGATGCTGGCCGAGGCCGAGCGCGAACGCCGGCAGGAACGGTCGCAGGGAGACGCCTCCCATGCCGAACAGGGTTGGGTCGCGCGCTTCAAGGCCAAGGCGATGCGATGGGTGGCGGAAAGCATCGCCGAACAGCGGCTACTCTGGCACCTGCGCCGCCAGACGCGAGCCCGCCTCTTTTACCCGGCCGACATCGACGAGGCGCAGGCGATGTCCACGCTCAAGGCGCAGCTCAAGCGCGATTACGAGAAGCATCGTTTCTGGCTGACGATCGACGCGTTGCTCTTCATCGCGTCCGGCGTGTTCTTCTTCGTGCCGGGGCCGAACGTCATCGCCTACTACTTTGCGTTCCGGCTCGTCGGACACTATCTGTCGATGCGGGGGGCGCGCTGCGGGCTCTCGGGCATCGAGTGGACGGCGGAAGCGAGCGTGCCGCTGGCGGAGTTGCGGAGGGCAATCACGCTCGAACCCGCGGCGCGCGAGGAACGAGTCCAGGACGTCGCGCTCAAACTCCGGCTGGAGCACCTCGCCAGCTTCTTCGCACGGACGGCGGTTCCTTCCGCCTAGTCGGTACGGAAGCCAGCCACGAACCTTCCTAGCGGCGAACCGGTCTCGGAACCTTCGGTGCGTCAAGCGGCAAGGCCGGACGACCGGCCTGTTCCCACGCACTGGCGATCGCCGAGGCCACGGCGGTAATCGAATCGGCAAGCCGAAGTTCCAGAATCGGCTTCACCTTTCCAGAGAACATCGCGAAGTACGCGTCGTCGTAGACGGTTCGTCCCTTGACGGCCGCGGCATCGGCATCGAGGATTGCCTGCACGTGGCCGAAGCTCGTGGTGAGGGAATCGAACGCCAGGTCGCGCGCGCTCGGCACCGGGTAGAGGGGTTTCGGCCGGACGTCGAGCGCATCGCGATAGCGCTCGAACGTCTCGGTCTCGAACCGCGAATGGATGCCCCACTGCCCCGTCAATTGGCCATCATGATTGAGCGCCGCATGGAACGGGACCTGGGCGTCGGACAGGTAGTGCCCGAGAAACGCCGAGAAGAACTTGATGTTGTCGCGCGAGTAGGTCGCCTTCTGCGTGAACGCTTCGACCAGCTTCGTGTGCAGCTCCTGCGCTCGCCACGGCAGGAGGCCGTTCTTGTTGACGAACTCGCGGCCATACCGCTTGATCGCCGCGTCGAAATCGCGCGGCAGCTCCGAGAACGGCGGTGGACCGTACGCGTCCATGTCGAGGAAGTGGCGTGGCGATTCCTCCGCGTCGAAGCCGACATTCCGCCACAGATCGGGATCGATCGCGTGCTCGACGATGGAGACGCGATACTTCTCGAAGAACGGCCGAATCTCCGCCGGGAGGAGATTGATGGCGCGTTCGAGGATATAGCGGTGCGCCTCGAATCCCCAGGCGGCGGCAGGTTGGGGTACGGCCAGGAGGACAATGGCAACGAACGCGGCAATCGGTCTGCGCATGGCAACTCTCCGTCGAGCGCCTAGCATATCGCCAGCGGACGGCCGTCGCGATCTTGCGATAGCGAACGTCGCTTACCGTACCTGAATCGTCCCCGTCCACCTCGGATTGTCGGAGTCGTTGTGATCGTGATAGCCGCACAAGCGGACCGTCACGAGCGGATCGGTCTCGCGTGACTGTCCGGGCAGCAGCAGCCCGGCCTGATTGATAGGCGGACACTGCGTGTGATCGGGGTGCGGGTCCGACGTCATCATGTGTGGGAGGGCGTCGTTGTTGACGAACCTGATCTTCGTCCCGGGAGTGATCGTCACGTCCGACGGACTGACGCCGGCAGGGGTAATCGTCACCACCACCACCGTCGGCTGCGGCGCCGGCGGTGGTGGAGCCGGGGCTGTATACGTGAACGCGCCGCCCAGACGCGCGCTCAGTCCATTGCTGTTGGTTACCGTGACGTCGGCCGCCCCTGCTGCGTTCGCTGGCGCTGTCGCCGTAATCGTCGTCGCGCTGCCCACCACAACGTTGGTGGCTGCCGTGCTGCCGAAGGCAACGGTCGCCCCAGCAGCGAATCCACTCCCGCTTACGGTTACGGCCGTACCTCCCGCCGTCGTTCCTGTCGCCGGCGATACTGAGGTCACGGTCGGCGCAACGGGTGCGGGAGGCGGCGCTGGCGGTGCCGATCCGACATACGTATACGCGCCGGACATCCGTCCGCTCTGACCATCGGGATTGTTGACCACGAGGTCAACGCTGCCGGCGCTGCCCGACGGCGCAACCGCGTTTATCGAGGTCGCGCTCGCGACGCTCACGGCACTCGCCGCCGTCGCGCCAAACGAGACGGTCGCGCCCGCCGCAAAGCCTGCCCCAGTGATCACGACGCTCGTGCCGCCGGCCGTGGGCCCTGACGTCGGACCGATAGATGCGATCGAAGGGGGCGAACTGACAGGAACTTGGTAGGTGAACGCACTGGCCATCCGGCCGCCTTGCCCGTCCGGATTTGTCACGACGACGTCGGCCCCGCCCGCCGCATGTGCCGGAGTCATTGCGGAGAGTGACGTCGCACTCTGAAAGGCGACGCTGGTGGCAGCGACTCCGCCGATCGATACGCCCGCACCGTTGACGAAGCCCGTTCCCGTGATCGTGACGCCCTGGCCTCCCGAGGTCGCTCCGAGAGCCGGCGAAACAGCCGTCACGGTGGGCGCGGATGCGGCGGGCGGCGATGGTGGTTGTGCTGAAGGTCCCGCCGGCGATGAGCCGCCGCCGCAGGAAATGCCAACAATCACGAGCGCCACACCCGCGAGGTGAACGGCGGCCGAACGTGTCTGAAAGGTCTGCATCGGTCCTCGACAGTGATCGAGGCGCGGGGTGCAACGAGTGCGCCATCACCACAAACCGCGCAGACAGCAGGGATTTGGCCAAACGAGCGACGAATGTGAGGGCTTGCTTACAACCCCGTGGTCGAGGAGCCGCCGGAATGTCGACCGGCTAAATCTGAGTTCAATCGTCTCCGAAGACGTCCGCCGAAAAACGGTAGACGGTTGCGCCGAAGCGCCAGGCATCGGAGCGAAGGTCGGCCTTGACGCACGTCTGATCCAGAAACTCCTCGCGACTCCAGCGGCGTTCGGACGCCACCTGTGGAAGCAGTAAGCCGCGATGACGTCCCTGCTCGACGACCAGGCCATGGCCGCCGATCGCGATCGCGGCAGGATCGCGCGGATCGATACGCTCGAGCGGGCCGAGCACGGAGACCTCGACGGTCAAGGACTGCAGCTCGGTCGTGGCGATTGGTGGAAAGCGGGGATCCTTGCTCGCGGCGTCGGCCGCGCATCGTGCGACGTCAGTCCCGAGATCGCGACAGTCGAGCGTCCCAAGGCAGCCGCGCAGCTCTCCTCTGACCTTCACGGTCACGAACACCCCCGACGCCGTCGGCAACGCGGACGATGGCGCGACAGTTGCGCGCGCACCGGTCACGCGTGCAGTGACGGAGTCACGCGCCAACTCGACGAGTAGCCGCCGCGCGTCGTCAGGCAGCATCGAACGTCCCCACGGCAGCGGCGACGTAACCGACCACGCAGGCGTTGTCGCCGGAGACCTCGCCCGAATGCGCGTAGTGGAGCACGCGTGCGTCGCGGGCGCCGAGTGCACGTGCGGCCATCAGCACGGCGATGGCCGCGCCCATGCCACAGCCGACCGAACGGCCGCGATCGGATTCTCCGGTACGCTTCGAAGCGATCGAGCAGCCGCTCCGGACTGAAGGCACTAATGGCGTCGCACACGTCGCGATCGAGATGCGACGCTGTCTCCGCGTCGTAGTAGTGCGACAAATCGGTGCTCGCGACGAGAAGCGCACGGCGTCCGGCCACTCCGGCGTCGAGCGCATGTGACAGCCGCTCGATCGTCTGGCGCGATTGCCGGCCGATGAGCAGCGGCACGATCGGCAGGCCAGCAAGCAACCGGCCGAGGAACGGGAGCTGCATCTCGAGCGAGTGCTCGCGTGCATGGGCGGAGGTCAGTGGCTTGACGAGACCTTCACCGGCGTCGGCGATGGCGCGGGCGGTGTCGGCGTCGACTGGTATCGCACCGAACGGACAGGCGAACGCGCCATCGGGGTAAACCGACACGCCTTCGAACGCCTCGAAGTGAGAGGGCCCCACCAATACCGCGACGTCGTACCGTTGGTCCGCGACCGCCTTGAACGCGTACGCGCCGACCGGCCCGGAAAACATCAGTCCGGCATGCGGCACGACGATGGCGGCGATCGCGCCGCGAGGACCAGCGGCCGCCGCGTCGACGTATTCGTCAATGTCGCGACCGAGAGCACCAGCACTCGGCGGGATACCAGGAACCCGCAACGGCGGCAGGTCGAATGTTCATGCGTGCACGACCGGAAGCAGCCGCGCCTCCATGCTACGATGGCGCGCATGGCCTGGGCACTTCACGCGCGAGGACGTCGAGCGCATTGCGCGCCTCGCGAGACTCGAGCTCACCGAACACGAAAAAACACTCCTCACGCCGCAGCTGTCGGCATTCCTTGCTTACGCGGAACAGGTCCAGCAAGTAGCGACCGCCGGCGTGCCGCCAACGTCGCATCCCCTGGGCACGCTCGGTTCATGGAGAGATGACACGCCGGAGCCGTCGCTCGACCGCACGGTGGCGCTGTCGCAGGCACCGGAAGCCGACACCGCGCGCGGCCTCTTCAAAGTACCACGAGTTCTCGCATGAGCTTGCCGTTCGAGAGCGCTGCCGCGATCGCCGCGGCCGTGCGATCCGGCGCGACGTCCGCCGCCGACGTCTGCCGCGCGGCGCTCGACACCATCGCGCGGACCGATCGGCGCCATCAACGCGTTTCGAACCGTCGCGCGTGAGCAGGCGATCGCACAGGCAGAAGCACTGGATCGCCGTCGCGGACAGATGGGCGTCGATGCCGCTGCTCGGCGTGCCGGTCGCGCTCAAAGACAACCTGTGCACCGAGGGCCTCACAACGACGGCGGGTTCGCGCATCCTCGAGCACTACGTGCCGCCGTACACCGCCACTGCCGTGCGGCGGCTCGTGTCGGCTGGCGCCGTCATCGTCGGCAAGACCAACTGCGACGAGTTCGCGATGGGATCGTCGACGGAGAACTCGGCGTTTGGGCCGACGACAGAACCCATGGGCGCTCGACCGCACGCCCGGTGGCTCGAGCGGCGGATCGGCCGCTGCCGTCGCCGCGCGCATGGTGCCGCTCGCGCTCGGCAGCGACACTGGCGGCTCTATCCGCCAGCCCGCCGCACTCTGCGGCGTTGTCGGGTTGAAGCCCACCTACGGTCGCGTCTCGCGCTACGGCCTGCTCGCCTTCGCGTCATCACTCGATCAGATCGGCCCGTTCGCGACCACGGTCGCCGATGCCGCGCTGGCGCTGACGGTGATGGCCGGGCCCGATCCCAGGGACGCGACGTCAGCGGCGACGCCGCCCGAGCGCTACGTCGATGCCCTCACCGGTCGAGTGGCTGGTGTCCGCGTCGGCGTGCCGCGCGCGCTCGTGGCCGAGGACGCCGGCGTCGATCCCGAAATCAGGAGCGCGTTCGAACGCGCGATCGAGACCCTGCGGGAACAGGGCGCGGAGATCGTGGATGTGGCGCTGCCGCACAGCGTCCATGCCATTCCGGTCTACTACCTTGTGGCCACGGCAGAAGCGAGCTCGAACCTCGCACGCTATGACGGCGTTCGATATGGATTCAGGGCGCCTGGAGCAGCAACGCTCGGCGAGATGTACGATCGAACGCGCGACGCGGGTTTCGGCGCGGAGGTCAAGCGCCGCATCCTGCTCGGCACCTACGTCCTCAGTGCCGGCTACTACGACGCCTACTACTTGAAGGCACAGCAGGTTCGCACGCTGATCCGCCGCGACTACGACGTCGCGCTCGCCTCCGCCGATGTGGTTGCGATGCCGACCAGCCCGACCCCGGCGTTCGCGCTCGGAGAACGCATGGACGATCCGCTGCAGATGTATCTGGCCGACGTCTTCACCGTTGCCGCGAACCTTGCGGGCCTGCCATCGATTTCCGATTCCCTGCGGCTTCACCTCGTCGCGGTTGCCGTGCAGCCTGCAGCTCACGGGCAGAGCCATGGACGAAGCCACCGTCCTGCAGGTTGCGGACGCGTTCGAACGCGTCACACCCTACGCCAAACAGCAGCCGAGCCTGTAACCCGGCGAGAACTCAGGCGACGGCGGGCCGGGTTGCGCGAACGAGCAGCCACACCACGAAACCGATAAAGACGAGCGGAAGCAGCGGGACGATCAGGCCAATCACTGCCGCAACGATCGAGACGAGAGTTGCGAGCAAGACAATCGGTCCGACCACAAAGAAGAGGACCGTGCCCACGATCAGCTTGATCACGAGCAGCAGCGGAAGGAAGAGAAGGCCGAAGACGATCCGGAGCGGCAGCAGCACCAGCCAGAGCACCGCTTTCACGAGCGCGGCCACGAAGACGCCCGCCAATGCCATGGCCGCCAAGACCGCCAGCACCGCCAAGAGTCCAAGCATCGTACGCTCCTCGACACGCGTGAGCCGCGTATCTACCGCGAATTTACGCTGTGGAGCGGTGCGAAGTTCCGAAGAGAAGGGTCAGGGTTTTGCCAGCAGCAGCTCGGCGCGCGTCGGCAGCGCGTACTGGATGAGCCCGTTCCGCACTTCCTCCATCGCCACGCGTTCGAGCTTGTGAGGCGTGTGTGGCGACGTGGCGATCGATTCGCGGCAAAGCCCCGCGCCGCAACTGCTTGGCGCGTTGCGCGGCGACGTCGACGAACAGGAAGCGACTCGTGATAGGAACGACGGGCTGCGCGGCCTCTTCGCCGGCGACCTCGTCGACGGGGAGACCTGAATGCTGCGACATGCTGCCAAGAGTAGCCGAAACGGGGCATCGACGCTACCTAGCGCGCCGATGCCCGCGTCTGGCGACCGCTCCGCGACCGCGGAGCGAGGCGGTTATTCGACGTTGACGGAGATCTGCTTCGGCTTGGCCTCTTCGCGGCGAGGCAGCCGAATCGTCAGGACGCCGTCCTTGTAGGACGCGGCAATCCGACTGGCGTCGACGGTCGCCGGCAGCGTGAAGGAACGGCTGAAGCTCCCGAAGTGACGCTCGACGCGCTGATACTGCCCGCGCTTCGTCGTCTCCTCCTGCTTGCGCTCGCCGCTGAGGGTCAGGACGTTGTTCTCGAACGTCACGTTGATGTCTTCCTTCTTGACGTCGGGTAACTCGGCCTTGATCACGACCTCGTGCCCGTCGGTCTCGTAGATGTCGACCGCAGGTACCCAGGCCTGATTGAAGGCCTCGTTCTGAAAGTCGGCGAACATCCGGTTCAGCCGGTCGATCTCCATGCCTGCCAGGGAACCGAGCGGATTCCAGCGAACGATTGCCATATCTGTCTTCCTCCTAAATTTCACGGGACTGCTGCCCCGCTGTGTTTGCAGAAACAAAAGTAGCGCATTAATTAGTGCGTGTCAAGCATATTATATGCGTGTATGATACTCATATTATTCTCCCGCCTGCGCTGCCGCCTAAAATGCTGACGCGCCGGTACCTCGCGCCAAGATGCCCGGGCCGGATTAGAATGTGTCGGCAGTTCCTCGCCGTCATGCAAATCCTTTTTATTGGCGACATCTTCGGAAAGCCCGGACGTGAAATCGCACGTCGAGCCATCCCGGCGCTCATCGAGCTCAGGGGCATCGACTTCGTCATTGCCAACGTCGAGAACTCCGCGTCCGGCTTCGGCGTGACTGGCGACGTGGCCGAGACGATTCGCGGCTACGGCGTCGACGTCATGACTTCAGGCAATCACATCTGGGACAAGAAGGAAGTGCTCGAGTACCTGCCGCGCGAGCCGCGGCTGCTGCGACCGGCGAACTTCCCCGCCGGTGTCCCTGGCCGCGGCAGCATTGTCGGGCGCACGCGCACTGGAGAGCCGGTTGCGGTCCTCAACCTGATGGGCCGTGTCTTCATGACGCCGCTCGACGATCCGTTTGCGCTGGCGCTGCGCGAGGTCGAAACGCTCCGCGCCAGGGCGCGGGTCATCTTCGTCGACTTTCACGCCGAGGCGACGTCGGAGAAGATCGCTATGGGGTGGCATCTCGACGGGCAGGTCACCGCCGTCGTCGGCACGCACACGCACGTGCAGACCGCCGACGAACGGATTCTCCCGAAAGGCACGGCCTGCCTCACCGACGCGGGCATGACCGGGCCGCACGATTCGATCATTGGCGTCACGGTGGACGCCGCGCTGGGCCGGTTCATTAACGGCATGCCGGCCAAGTTCGAGGCGGCGACCGGCCCCGGACGCCTCAACGCGGTCATCGTCACTGCCGATCCTCGGACCGGCCGCGCGACCGCTATCGAGCGCCTGAATCTCTCGGCCGCCGAGGTCGACGCCCTCGCGGCTACGACGTCTGCGCCGTCGCACGGCTGATCGGCAGCCGCGCGCGCGCTCTGAGCCGATTCGATGTCCGATCTGTTCTCGCAGCCTTTCGAAGACGATCGCGAGACGCCCGCGGTCCGGGAGCGTCGCGTCGTCACCGTCTCGGAGCTGACCGGTTCGATTCGCGGGCTGCTCGAGTCGAGCTTCGGCGATCTCTGGGTCGAGGGCGAGATCTCCAATTGCCGGTTGTGGAACACCGGCCACCTCTATTTCACGCTCAAGGATGGCGGCGCGCAGATCAAGGCGGTGATGTATCGATCGGCCGTGCGCTATCTCAAGTTCAAGGCCGAAGACGGCCTGCACGTGATTGCCCGGGGCCGGCTCGGGGTCTACGAGCCAAAGGGCGAGTACCAGCTCCTCTGCGATCACCTGCAGCCGCACGGACTCGGCGAACGCCAGCTCGCATTCGAGCAACTCAAGAAGAAGCTGCTCGCTGAAGGCTTGTTCGACGCCGCTCGCAAGCGCGCCCTTCCCGCGCTGCCGGCGCGCATCGGCATCGTCACCTCGCTCGACGGCGCGGCGCTGCGCGACATCATCAAGGTGCTGACCCGCCGCCATCCTAACGTCCGTGTCGTGATTCGGCCGACCCGCGTGCAAGGCGAGGGTGCCGCAGCGGAGATTGCCGACGCGGTGCGAGCGATTGGCCGCGTCCCTGGCGTCGGGGTCGTCATCGTCGGACGCGGCGGCGGATCGGCCGAGGATTTGTGGCCGTTCAACCAGGAACCCGTCGCGCGGGCGATCGTCGCGTGTCCGGTTCCTGTCGTCACGGCGGTGGGACACGAAATCGACATCACGATCGCGGACTTCGTCGCCGACGTCCGGGCACCCACGCCGTCGGCGGCGGCGGAAATGGTCATGGCAGCGCACGAAGAGCTCGGCGCGCAGGCTCGATCGGCAGACGCGCCGGCTACGGGCGGCGCTCGCCGCCGGCCTCGATCGCCGCCGCACCCGCTTGCATGTCCTCGCCAGCCGGCGAGGACTGGCGGGATTCCCTGCCCGCGTCGCCATGCGCGGCCGCCACGCAGCGGAACTCACTCACCAACTGCGCGGCGCGATGGTCGCCGCGCTGACCCGGCGCGAGCGCGAGTTTCGCGGTCTACGACTTCGCCTCGAGGCGCACGACGTCGGCCGGCGCCTGGCAGCAATCCGGGGCCGAGTCGACGCTGCAAGCGGCCGGTTGCACGCCGCGATCGTCCGCCGGCGCGATCGCGCGGCTGCCCGCGCCAGCGAGGCCATCGGCCGGCTGGAGTCGCTCAGCCCGCTCGCTGTGCTCGGGCGAGGCTATGCCGTCTGCTGGACCGACGATCGCTCCGCCATCGTTCGGAGCGCGTCCGCCGTCCAGCCGGGGGCACGCGTCCACGTGACGCTGCACCACGGCGAACTGTCGTGTGTCGTGGAAACGCGCGACGAGCGCGAACGAAACAGCCGCGGATCGGCCAGCCGGCGTGATCCGCGCAACATGGATACATGATGGATCCCACGATCAAGGATTTCGAATCGGCGGTCGCCGAGCTCGACGCGATCGTCAAGTCGCTCGAAGAAGGCGATCTCGCGCTCGAGAAATCGCTCGAGCTCTACGAGCGCGGCGTTCAGCTGGCGCGCTTCTGCCATGCCAAACTCGAAGGCGCCGAGCGTCGCATCGAGCTGCTCAACGAGCGCGGCGAGATCAAGGAAGCGCCAGCATCCCTCGGCCTTGGCAACGGGCCGGCCAGCACGAAGTGACCGCGATCTCATCGCCGGATCTGCGGACCTGGCTCGACGCCCGCCGTCGCGCGGTCGACGCGGCACTCGAACGCGTGCTTCCGACGCCGCCAGAGACGCCCGCGCCGGTGTGCGAGGCGATGCGCTACAGCGTGATGGCCGGCGGAAAGCGGCTGCGGCCATTGCTGGTGCTTGCCACCGCCGAGGCCGTGAGCGAACGTCATGGCGCCAGCGCCGGCGCCGTGACGCCGATCGCGATGCCGGCGGCGTGCGCGGTCGAGTTGATCCACACCTACTCGCTCGTCCACGACGACCTGCCGGCCATGGACAACGACACGCTGAGGCGCGGCCGTCCCACCGCTCACGTCGTGTTCGGCGAAGGCATGGCGATCCTCTCGGGCGATGGTCTGCTGACGGAAGCGTTCGCGCTGCTCGCTCGCGAGCCCACGGCGAGTCCGGACTCGTCATCGCTGAGCCCTGTCGATCTCGCCTCTCGGCGGCTGCGCGCGCTCGGCGTCATTGCCGATGCCGCGGGCGCCAGCGGGTATGGTTGGTGGTCAAGCGATCGACCTGCAGGCTGCCGGACCCGGGGCGCCGCCGCTCGACGCCGACGGCGCTCAAGGCGATGCACAGCCGCAAGACCGGCGCGCTGATTCGAGGTTGCGCGCTTGCAGGCGCCATCCTGGCTGGCGCGACGCCTGACGAAGAGTCCGCGATCGACAGCTACGGTCAGGCACTCGGCCTCGCGTTTCAAATCGTCGACGATATCCTCGATGTCGAAGGGGCCTCGGCCGATCTGGGCAAGACAGCGGGGAAGGACGCCGCGGCGGGCAAGCCGACGTATCCGGCTCTCTTCGGATTGGCCGAATCCCGACGGCTCGCTGCCGAATGCGCCGACCGTGCGCGCGCCGCGCTGGCCGGCGCGGAGCTCGGTGGTCAACTACCGGCGATCGTGGACTGGGTCATCGGCCGGCAGCAGTTGAAGAAGACCCTTCGGCTCGACACGCTGCTCGTCGAACGCGGCCTTGCCGCATCGCGCGAGCGGGCGCGCGCGATGATTCTCGCCGGACAGGTGCGCGTCGACGGTCAGCTGGCTGGCAAGGCGGGCACCCCGGTTGCGCTGGACGCGGACGTCAGCCTGCTCGTCCCGGACCATCCCTACGTCGGTCGCGGCGGGATCAAGCTCGAGCATGCGATTGACGTCTTCGGCATCGATGTCACCGGACGACTGGCGCTCGACATCGGTGCGTCCACCGGCGGCTTCACCGACGTCATGCTGCGGCGCGGCGCCACGCGCGTTGTCGCGCTCGATGTCGGTCACGGCCAGCTCGATTGGCGCCTGCGCAACGATCCTCGCGTGGTAGTCCTCGAACGAACCAACGCGCGCACGTTGACGGCCGACGCGCTGCCCGCCGATGCCCGAGTCTTCGGCATTGTGACCATCGACGTCTCGTTCATCTCGCTCGCCCAGATCCTGCCAGTCGTCCCGCCGTTGCTGGCGCCGCGCGCCGATGTCGTAGCGCTCGTCAAGCCGCAGTTCGAGGCCGGGCGCAGCGAGGTCGGCAAGGGCGGCATCGTCCGCGACCCGGCCGTGCAGGCACGAGTGGTCGACGAAGTCGTCGAACGCGCACTTGCGCTAGGATTGACGCGCGCCGGCGTGACCGAGTCGCCCATCACCGGCATGGAAGGGAATCGAGAGTTCCTGCTGCACCTCACCACACCCGACGCATGAACACGCCAATTCGTCGAGTCGGTCTCGTCGCCAAACACAATCTCGATGCATCCGCCGGCGTGCTGGCGGAGCTCGCGGGCTGGCTCGAAGCGCGCCGCGTCGAACCGGTCTTCGAAACACACACGGCCGAGCTCGTCGGGCTGCCCCCGGGACGGCCGACATGCTCGCGGGACGAGCTGCCGACGGCGTGCGATCTGGTCGTCATCCTTGGCGGCGACGGAACGCTCATCGGAATGGCGGGCCGGATCGCGCAAGCCGGCGTCCACGTGCCGATCCTTGGCGTCAATTTCGGCAGCCTGGGGTTTCTCACCGAGATACAGCTTCCGGAGCTCTACGAGTCCCTCGAGGCCGTCCTCGAGGGTGACGCCGAGATCGAGGAACGGATGATGCTGCGCGCGCGGACGTTGCGCGACGGCGCGGTATTCGCCGATCGGCTGGTCGTCAATGACGTCGTGATCACCAAGGCGGCGCTGTCGCGAATCATCGATCTCTCGGTCTCGATCGGGGATCAGCTCGTGATGCAGGTGCGCGCCGACGGCCTGATCGTCGCGCACGCCAACAGGCTCCTCCGCGTACAACCTGGCGGCCGGCGGTCCGATCGTTCACCCGTCTGTCGATGCGCTGCTGCTCACGCCGATCGCGCCGCACATGCTGACCAACCGACCCGTCGTCCTGCCCGGGTCCTCAGAAGTCCGCGTGGAACCGATCATGAACGGCGCCGAGGAGGTCTACGTCACGTTCGATGGCCAGTCCGGCCATCCCCTCCAGGCAGACGATGTGATCGAGATTACGAAGGCGGAACTGACGCTGCGGCTCGTGCGGGCGTCACAGCGCAACTACTTCGACGTCCTGCGCCAGAAGCTGAAGTGGGGCGCGAGGTAGGCCGCAGGTTCGCGGGCTCGTCGTGACTAGAAGCGAACCAGGTACTTGACCGATAGCCCGAACCCGGGCGCGTCGATCCCCCAGCTGATGCCGCGATAGTTCTCGTCGTTGAGATTCTCGAAATCGACGAGGACTTCGTGCGCCGCGTGGCGAAGTCCGGCGCGCACGCCGAACGTCGCGTATCCGGGCACCGCCGTGTAAAGCGGCGCTGAATTGACGCCGACGCCGAGCACGCGATTCTGGATCTGCGCCACGCGTCTCGCCCGTCACCGTCAGCACATCGTCGGCGTTTCCAGAGACGCCGTCGGCGCCCGGCCCGATCCAGCCGCGCGCGCGCGCGCCGTTGTTGAAGAACGACGCGATGTTGCCGCGGCTGCGGCCCGCGCCGGTGCGGCGATCGCCGAGGTCGAGCGTCGAGAGGTGCGTCTGCTCCCACGCGAAGTGCGTGTAAGGCTCGACCCACCAGCGGCCGTTCGACGACGTCCACCGCACGGTGATGAACGCGTCTGGCGCCGGCGTGCCGCCTTCGATGTTTGGCGGCAGGTCGGTTGTCGTGTCCTTGGCGCGAAGATAGGTAAACGCGGTGTTGAGCGACACGTTGGACCTGAGCATCGCCTGCGCGGTGTGCTCGATTCCCCAGATGCGCGCTTCGTCGAAGTTCGCGCGCACGAGCACCGGCACCGTGGACGCTGGAACGAACACGGCGCCGTTGGCGTTCTGCGACGTGATCGTCTGACCGCCGATCACCGTCCCGACCGCGCCCTGCGGCAGAATCAGTGCCTGCTTCTGGATGTTGGCGTGCACGTTGTTGACGAAGAACGTCAGGTCCGTGCGCCAGGAGCGGTGTCGATAGCCAACGCCGGCCTCGTACTGAAGGCTCGTTTCCGGCTCGAGTTGATCGACAGGGTCGCCGGTGGACACCGCCGTCGCATCCGCGGTCGTGCCGACGAAGCCGTTGAGCCCGGCTACGTCCGGCGCCGCGACCTCGAATCCTGAACCGGTCAGGCCGAGCGTGCCGAGATCGGTCATGTGCGGCGCACGGAAGCCGCGGCTCACCGACAACAGAATCGTCCACGGCTCCGCCGGCGTGAGCACGCCGGCGATGCGGAACGTGACATCGCCGGTCGACAGCGAATCGTCCGGCCACAGCGGCTGGCC
This sequence comes from uncultured Acidobacteriota bacterium, assembly GCA_963797715.1. Classification (GTDB taxonomy): domain Bacteria; phylum Acidobacteriota; class Vicinamibacteria; order Vicinamibacterales; family 2-12-FULL-66-21; genus DATBJJ01. The sequence goes on along the minus strand of CAWCQS010000016.1, from coordinate 240,792 downwards.
GTTGACGAGGGGGCTGTCGGACGCCTGTGCCTCGTAGCTGGCGCCGCCAGCCCGAAGCGAGCCGACGAGCCGCACGCGATTCGGGCTGACGTCGATACGTCGTCTGCGCGAACACGCCGCCTTGCGTGAACGTCGCGCCGTCGGGCACGCGCGGACGGCGCGGCGTCACGGCCCCGGTGACCGGATTGACGTTGAACGCGTCCGACGTGAGGTGCTCGAAGTACACGTCGCCGCCGAACGAGAACGAAAGACGCGGCGAGAGCTGCTTGGTCAGAACGCCCTGGAGGCCGTGCGCTGTCGTGCGCTCCGGCTCGTGCCCGATCGTCGCCGTCGGATTGCCGTTGCCGCCCTGATTGACGCGCTCTTCGCGCTGGCTGTTCAGCGAATAGGTGAACGACGCCGTGATCGAACCCGAGTGTGCCGAGCGTCTCGAACCGCGCGGAGAAGATGTCGAGCGAGAGCCGATTGAGCTCGGAGATCAAGTTGCCGTCGCCGCCGAGCAGCTGGTCGTAGCGATCGCCGTCGTCCTGAAACGTGCGCATGTAGCTGAACGTGGTGCGCGTCGCTGCTGATGGCGCCCACTGCCCTCGAACCGAGCCGCCGATCTGGTGGAAGCTCGTATCGGGCAGCCGGTCGTCCATCAGTTCGTCGGACGTCACGCCGAGGAATCGCGTCACCGCCGCATGCGAGTCGATGCCGTCGCCGGTCCGGACCAGGCCGACGCCGCGGCCCGACAGCGATCCTGCCAGGCCGAACGAGGGGCCCATGTAAGAAAGGAAGGTCTGGCCGCCGCCGTAGCGATGCGACGTGCCGACGCTGGCACCGGCCGATCCGCCCCATCGCGGTCCGCCGGTGACGCCGAGCGTCGGCGGACGCGTCAGGAACTGGACGCTGCCGCCAAGCGCGTCGCTTCCGTACTGCGCGCTCGATGGTCCGCGCATGATTTCAATCGTGTCGAGCGCGCCCGGCTCGATCAGATCGAGGAAGGTGTTGACGCCGCCGCGCTGTGCGCCGTTCGAGTAGCGCACGCCGTCGATGAACACGTTGACTTTGTTGCCGGTCAGGCCGCGGACGAACACGCCGGCCATGGTCGGACTCGTCTGCTGCAGGCTGCACGCCCGTCTCCCCCTCGACGGCTTGCGCGACGACGGTGGTGACGCGCGTGGCGATGTCTTCGGAATCGATGATGTTGACCGGCTGACCGGCGCGCCGGACGTCTTCGACGAGGTTGGGAGCGGCCGTGATGGTGACTTCTTCGCGGAGGACATTGACCTGCAGCGTGATCTCGACCGACGGTGGACCGTGGTTGCCGACTGTCAACGGTATGCGTGACTCGCCGAAGGTCGGCGATTTCGCCACGAGCAGGTAGCTCCCAGCGCTCGGCGCCTGGAGCGTAAACTTCCCCGACGCATCCGTCTTCGTCGTCGCGATCGCCGTCTGTTCAGCCGTCAACAGGGTGACAGTCGCCTCGCCGACCGCAGCGCCTGACGGATCCTTGACTATTCCTGTCACGTCCACGGCAGCGTACGCCGCGACGGCCATCAGCGCCCACACTGCGAGCACTGAGACAACGATCCGACCTCGCATAGATCTCCCCAAGGCGAATGTCCCGGGGGGGCGAATTTACTACCAGACGTAGTAGGGTCGGCCGTTGGCTACTTCGTTCCGCGCAATCGTCGCTCTCTGAAGTAGCGCACCTGGTTATCCAGCACGTTGCGATTGTGTTCGTCGAGCGTGGTCGCGAAGGCGTGCGTGCCGTCGTTGCGGCTCACGAAGTAGATATAGGTGACGTCGGCCGGACGCGCCGCCGCTTCGAGCGATGCTTGCCCGGGCGCAGCTATTGGCCCAGGCGGCAGACCAGCGTACTGGTAGGTGTTGTACGGCGAGTCGAACTGCAGATCGGCGCGAGTGAGGTTGCCCGTGTATCGCCCGGCGCGCTCGAGTGCGTAAATGACCGTCGGATCGCACTGCATCCCCATCCCGACTTTGAGGCGGTTCGTGTACACCGCCGCCACGAGCGGCCGCTCGTCGGCGCTGGCAGTCTCCTTTTCAACCAGCGACGCGAGCGTCACGAGCTCGCGCGCGCTCAACCCTCGCGTCGCTGCGCCTTGCCTGATCTCAGGCGTGAACGCCTTTTCGAACCTCGCGACCATCCGCGCCACCAGTTCTCCGGCAGTCGTCCGCCGTGGAAGCGTATAGGTATCGGGGAAGAGGTAGCCTTCGAGATCCCGCGCCTCCGGATCGAGCTCCTTGATCGCCTCCGGGTTCGAGGCCGCCTTCACGAACTCCGCCGCCGCGCCGAAGCCGCGCTCTTCGAAGATCGCCGCCATCTGCCGGATGGTCAGTCCTTCGCGGAACGTCACAGGACGGAGAAAGACGTCACCGCGGACGATCTTCTCGACGACGTCTCGGGGCGTCATCGGCGCGTCGAAACGATATTCACCGGCCTGCAGGCGGCGGCCTGCGCCTTCCATCCAGACGGCCAGCCGAAACGCCAGTGGGCTCTGCACGACGCCGCCCGCGGCGAGCGCTCGTCCCATTCCTTGGGGCGATGTGCCGGGAGCGATTTCGACGAAGGTCTCGGCGTCTGGATAACCCTTATAAGGCTTTTCGCACGATCGAGTACAGCCACGCGCCGGCGCCAACCGCGACCGCCAGCACAAGGGCGACGATGCCAAGCAGCACGCGTTTCACGAGCGGCGGTCCTCGGCCAGACCGTCGGGCTCAGTCGATCGATCGGATCGGCTGTCGAGATAGTCCTGCAGGATGACGGCTGCGGACGCCGCGTCGAGAAGTGGCTTGCGATCGCGCCAGTCCTTGAAGCGTCGCGCCAGCAGGCTTTCGGCCTCGCGGCTGGTCAGCCGCTCGTCTTGAAGAATGACGGGGACGGCGACTCGCGCCCGTAGTGCGTCCGCCAGCGCCGCCACGGCCGCCGTCTGGTCGGTCGCCTCGCCCGAGAGCCGGCGCGGGTATCCGAGAACGATGCCGGCAAGGCCGTCCTCCTCGGCCGAGAGCGTCTCGACATCAGCCGCGAGCACGGAAACGACCGCGGACGGACTGCCGTGACGAACGATCGTTTTCCAGGGCCGGGACAGGAGGCCCGTCGGATCGGACAAAGCGAGCCCGATTCGACGATGCCCGTAGTCGACGCCGAGGAAGCGCGCGCGCGCAGAAAGCGGCATAGAAGAAGGGTACCCCAGGCGCTTATAATCGGCTCACCGATGATCCACAGGATGACGCGCGTGCTGGCTGTCGCCGTGACGGCCGCCGTGCTTGGGACGGCGTGTCGACCAGCATCGCCGCCAGAGACTGTCCGGCCGAAGCTCCTCATCCTCGGCTTCGACGGCATGGACCCGCAGCTGCTGACACGGTGGATGAAGGCCGGCCAGCTGCCCAACCTGTCGAAGCTGGCATCGACGGGCACCGTGAAGCCGCTGGCGACGACGCATTCGCCCGAGTCGCCCACGGCGTGGGCCTCCTTCGCCACCGGCGTCAACCCAGGCAAGCACAACATCTACGATTTTCTCGTCCGCGACACGAACACGTACCTGCCCGATCTCGGGATGGTGCGGCGCGAGCCGGCGAGGTTTCTCCTCGGCTATGTGCCGATCGCAAAGCCGAAGCTGTTCTCGCTTCGAGGCGGGACGTCGTTCTGGGTAACGGCGGGTCAGACGGGCGTACCGATCGAGCATCCTGACCGTGCCCGTGACGTTCCCGCCCGAAGACGTGCCGAACGGTGAGTTACTGTCGGGCCTGCCGCTGCCAGACATCCGCGGCACCATGGGCACCTTCTACTATTTCGCGACCGATCTGAGCCGTTACGAAGAAGGCAACACAGAGTTCGGCGGCATTCTCAAACGTCTCCTGATGGAATCCGATGTCGCGCGAAGCGAGCTCATCGGGCCGCCCAACCCGATTGTCCGCTCAGAGATCCAGGCGCTTCGCACGAAGGGGCCCACGCTCAGCGACCAGGACCGGGCGACGATTGCGGCGCTTCAGGCCAGGGAAGACGTCCGCGTTCCGATGACCGTTCGGTGGAATCGGGCGGCGAAGACCGCGACGGTCGAAATCCAGGGGCAATCGCTCCTGCTCGAGCCCGGCAAGATGAGCCGCTGGATCGACCTCGAGTTCCGCATCAACTTCTTCGTCCGCCTGCACGGGATGACCCAGCTGCTGCTGATGAAGGCCGACAACGAGCTGCAGTTGTACGTCTCGCCCGTCAACTGGAAGCCGGATGCGCCGCCGCTTCCGATCTCTTCCCCACCGTCGTTCGCGAGCGATCTGTTCCAGCGTCTCGGATACTTCCGGACGCTCGGCTGGGCCGAAGCGACGTGGCCGCTCAACGAAGGCCGCATGGACGAGCACACGTTCATGGAAGACCTCTACAAGGCGTTCGACGATCGCGCGCAGGTCATCCTCAGCCGTATCGACGCGCGCAACTGGGACCTGCTGGTCGGCGTCGTCGAATCAACGGACCGCGTTCAGCACATGATGTGGCGGCTGCAGGATCCGGCGCATCCGATGTACGACGCCAGCCTCGCGGAGAAGTTCGGTGACTCCATTCTGCGCGTCTACCGCCGCGCCGATCAGCTCGTCGGCGAAGCGATGGAGCGCGTCGAGCCAGGCACGACGGTACTCGTCGTATCCGATCACGGCTTCCACTCGTGGCGGAAGTCGGTCAACCTCAACACGTGGCTCGTGCAGCAGGGCTACATGGTCCTGCAGTCACAAGGCGGTCAGGCGCCGGGAGAAAAGAAGCTGGACGATCTCTTTGGCGGCGGCGAGTTCTGGGAGAACGTCGACTGGTCGCGGACCCGGGCATACGCCATGGGCCTCGGCCAGATCTACTTCAACCTCCGCGGCCGCGAAGCTCGTGGCATCGTCAGTCCGGGCGCCGAAGCCAAGCAGCTCGCCGACGAGCTGAGCGCGCGGTTGCTGACGATGACGGATCCCGACGACGGCGCGCGCATCGTGCGATCGGTGTATCAGCGAGACAACGTCTATTCAGGCGAGTTCCTGCAGAACGCCTCCGAGCTCCAGGTCGGCATGGAAGACGGCTATCGCGTGTCCTGGCAGACGACGCTCGGTGGATCGCCGGCCGGCATCGTGTATCCGAACATGAAAAAGTGGAGCGGCGATCACGGCGGCTACGATTTCGCGACGACCGCCGGCGTGGTCATCTCGAACAAGCCAATCACCTCGGAAGCACCGTCGATCATGGATATCGCGCCGACAGTCCTGAAGTTCTTTGGCGTTCCCATTCCCGGGGCCGTAGACGGCAAGGCACTCTTTTGATGCGGCGCTTCCTCACCCTTACCGGACTCTGTGCGGTCGCTCTCAGCCTTGCGCTCTCGGGCCAGGAAGCGCCCGGACGCGCGGCGCCAACGGCGACGCAGCGCGCGAGCGAGCGCATTCGCGCGCTCCAGCGCGAGGCTGAAGCGTTGGTCGCCCAGGAGAGTCAGCTTCTCGTCGAGCTGCGCAAGCTCGAACTCGATCGGCAGATCAAGGTCGAAGAGGTCGCATCGATCGGTCGTCAGCAGACCGAGACGACCCAGCGACTGAACGAATCGGCGGCACGGGCCGAGACGCTCAAGAAGATCGCCGATGCCGATCGCCCCGACATCGAAGCCCGCCTCGTACACCTCTATCGCTTGGGCCGCGCGGGCTACTGGCGGCTGCTCCTCGACGTCGATGATTTGCGCTCGCTCGGCCGCGTCTACCGGACAGCGGCAGCCATGACGCACCTCGATCGCGAACGCATCCAGACGCACAAACGGACGCTCGACGCGCTCGCCGAAGAACGGAAGACGCTGCAAGCCCGCTCGCTGCAGCTCGCCACGCTCGAAGACCAGGCGACGAAGGCGCGAGCGGCACTCGATCGTGCCGTGCAGAGTCGAACCGCACTCGTCACCTCGATCGACCAACGGCGCGATCTGAACGCGCAGTGGACGAGCGAGCTCGAGGCGGCGCAACAGCGGCTGCAGTCATCGGTGAGCGCGCTCGACGTCGCCGCAGCACTGCCGTTGCGTCCGTTCCAGGGAGCGCTCCCCTGGCCGGTGCGCGGCGCCGTCGGCTCACGCTTCGGCCGTCAGCCGAGCAGCCGGTTCGGTACGTCGATCGTCAGAAATGGAATCGAGGTGAACTGCGCCGAGGGGACGCCTGTCAGGGCCGTCCACGAGGGCGTCGTCGCGTTTGCGGGACAGTTCACCGGCTACGGCAACCTCGTCATCGTCGAGCATGGCGAGCGCGCGTTCTCTCTCTACGGCCATTTGAGCGCGATGCAAGTGGCGCAGGGCGAGCGCATTCAGTCGCAGGCCCCGCTCGGCCGTTCCGGCCTCAACCCCAACGGTACCCCGGCCCTCTACTTCGAGCTCCGCGTCGACGGCAAGCCGGCCGATCCCTTACAATGGCTACAGAAAGGCACTCCATGACGTTCAAGACCCGCATGTCCGTGCTGGCCCTGTCGACGCCAGTTCTCGCGTTCGTTCTCGTCGGCGGTTTGATGGGCACGCCGAGCAACGCGCAGACCTCCGGCCAACAGGCCTATCAGCACCTGCGGGTCTTCGACGACGTCGTCGATCTCGTGCTGAACAACTACGTGACCGAGGTCGAGGTCGACAAGGTCATGGACGGCGCGATGCGTGGCCTCGCCGACGGGCTCGATCCGGACAGCGCGTTCCTCAATCCCGTCCAGGTCAAGGCGGTCGAAGCCGGTGAACCGCCGCCGGACGGCGACGTCGGGATCGAGCTCACGCGCCGCTACTATCTCTACGTCATCGCGGCACGGGACGGCTCGCCGGCGCAGAAAGCAGGACTTCGCACCGCGGATACGATTCGCGCGATCGACGGCAAACCGACGCGGGACATGTCGGTGTTCGAAGGCACGCGCGCACTCCGCGGCAAGGCTGGCTCCAAGGTGACGCTGACGATCATTCGCGGCAACGCCGCCGATCCGCACGAAGTCGTGCTCGTGCGCGACAAGGTCACCGGACCGCTCGTCACCAGCCGTCTCATTGGCACCACCGGCTACCTCCGCATCGTGTCGTTCCGCAACGGCGTGGTCGAGGAGCTGAAGAAGCAGGCAGCCGACCTCGCGAAGAACGGCGCCAAGAGCCTCATCATTGACGTCCGCCGCACGGCGGAAGGCCCGCTCGAGAACGGCATCGCCGCCGCGCGCGTGTTCATCAAGTCCGGCACGCTCGCGATCAAGGCCGGCCGCGGCAAGCCGGAAACCCGCGAGCCAGTGACGGCGAAGGCCGGAGACGGCACAATCGACCTTCCTGCCGCGGTGCTGGTCACGACCGGCACCTCTGGACCCGGCGAGCTCTTCGTCGCCGCGATGAACGACAACGATCGCGCCGAGCTCGTCGGCGAGCGCACGCTCGGTCGCGCGGGAATCCAGAAGCTCGTGAAGCTGCCGGAAGGTCGCGGCCTCTGGCTCACCTACGCTCGCTACCTCACGCCGAAGGGCAATCCGATTCAGGGAAAGGGTCTCGAGCCTGATGTCGCCGTCGACGATCCCGACGTCGAATTCGGCGCGCCAGCGTCCGACAAAGATCCGATTCTTGACACCGCGCTCGAGCGCGTGAAGCAGAAAGTCGCCGCGTAAATTTATTGACACTACGTACGCGGCGGCGTATAACCCAAACACACCCTCTCGCGAAAACCCTTGCTGCGCTTGGGCCGCAGGGGCCTTGCGACTTCTTCCTCATCGGAGGCGTTCATGAACAAGCAGGAACTTATTTCGAAGATTGCCGAAGACACTGGGCTCACGAAGACCAGCGCATCAGCCGCCGTCGATTCGTTCATCGAAGGCGTGACCAAGTCCCTGAAGAAGGGCCAGCCAATCACTTTCGTCGGTTTCGGTACGTTCAAGACGGCGCAGCGGAAGGCGCGCACCGCGCGGAATCCGCAGACCGGCGCCGCGATAAAGATTCCGAAGCGTCGCGTGGTCCGCTTCAGCGCCGGCAAGGCACTCAAGACGGCTGTCAACTAACGACCGCATCGCATCAGGGCAAAGGGACGTCCCGTCCCTTTCGCCTTGCTCCCGTAGCCTTTGACCGCTGGCATTTCCCTCTCGGAACAAGACTTGTCCACGTTCCCCGGATCTTGGTAAACTATCCGTTCCGGTAAGGCCAGTGTTTTCAAGACATAGGCGCGTAGCTCAGTTGGTTAGAGCGCCTGCTTGACACGCAGGAGGTCGGCAGTTCGAGTCTGCCCGTGCCTACCACTTCCCCCAAACGCCGGGGGTCCACTGCCACCGACAAGCGAGATGTCCGAGATCACCGTCACGTTACCCGACGGATCCAGCCGTCGCGTGCGCGCGGGCAGCACTGCCCGCGACGTGGCGGGACTCGTGTCGCCGGGCCTCGCCAAAGCCGCGCTCGCGGCCACGGTCGACGGCCGGCTGGTGGATCTCACGTACCCGCTCGTGGGTGACGCGCGTCTTGCAATCGTGACCGACCGCAGCCCGGAGGCGCTGGCGCTCTACCGCCACAGCACGGCGCATCTGATGGCAGCTGCCGTCACGCAGCTGTTTCCCGGCGTCCAGTGCGGCATCGGCCCGGCGACCGACGAAGGCTTCTTCTACGACTTCGTCGTCGAGCGGCCGTTCGTGCCTGAGGATCTGGCGGCCATCGAGCAGCGCATGAAGGAGCTGGCGTCGCAGGACCTCGTCTACGAACGGCAGATGTGGCCGCGGGGCGAGGCGCTCGAGTTCTTTGCCGCGCGCGGCGAGCCGCTCAAGGTGCAGCTGATCGAGGAGAAGACGCCCGGACAGTCCGAAGTCTCCTGCTACACGATCAAAGGAAAAGAGAGCAAGGATCGCGACATCTTCGTCGACTTCTGCGTCGGACCGCATGTGCCGTCGAGCGGGCGGCTCAAGGCATTCAAGCTGCTGTCGACGTCGAACGCGTATTGGAAGGGCGACGCCAAGAACCAGCCGATGCAGCGCGTGTACGGGACGGCGTTCCTCAACGAGTCCGAGCTCAAGGCGCACCTGCAGCGGATCGAAGAGGCCAAGAAGCGCGACCACCGCAAGGTCGGCAAGGATCTCGGCCTCTTCATGTTTCACAAGTGGGCGCCGGGCGCAGCGTTCTGGCTCGCCAAGGGCACCGTGCTGTGGAACCTGCTCGCCGACTACATGCGCGGCGTGTTGATTCCGTCCGGCTACGTCGAGGTCAAGGCGCCGATTGTCTTCAACAAGGCGTTGTGGGAGACGTCCGGCCACTGGCAGCACTATCGCGCCAACATGTTCCTGGTCGAGAGCGAAGGCGAGCAGATGGGGCTCAAGGCGATGAACTGCCCCGGCCACTTCCTCATCTACGCCAGCGAAGTCCGAAGCTATCGCGAGCTTCCGATTCGCTATCACGAGCAGACGCCGCTGCACCGCAACGAAGCGTCCGGCGTGCTCACCGGGCTGACGCGAGTCCGGCAGTTCAGCCAGGACGATGGCCACTGCTTCGTGATGGAGTCGCAGATTGGCGAAGAGGTCGAGCGGCTGTTGCGCCTCGTGCAGCGTGTCTACGGCGACTTCGGGCTGAAGCCATCGATGAAGCTGTCGACGAGGCCGGCGGAGTTCCTGGGCGCGGTTGAGACGTGGAACCACGCCGAGAGCGAGCTGCGCAAGGCGCTCGATGCCGTCGGCGAACCGTACGAAGTCGACGAGGGCGACGGCGCCTTCTACGGCCCGAAGATCGACTTCAACGTCGTCGATGCGATTGGCCGGAAGTGGCAGTGCGCGACGATCCAGCTGGACTACCAGATGCCCGAGCGGTTCGACCTGAAGTACGTCGGGGTCGACAACGCCGAGCACCGCCCGGTCGTGATCCACCGGGCGATCTTCGGCAGCTTCGAGCGGTTCATCGCGCTGCTCATCGAGCACTACGCCGGCGCGTTCCCGCTGTGGTTTTCCCCGGTGCAGGTGGTCGTGCTGCCGATCGCCGACCGGCACGCCGACTATGCGCGCTCGGTGCGGGACCGCCTGGCGGCCGCCGGTCTGCGGGCGGAGCTGGACGAGCGGCAGGAGAAGATTGGATATAAGATCCGCGAAGCCCAGTTGCAGAAGATTCCGTACATGCTGGTGACCGGCGACCGTGAGTCCGCGGAAAGCACCGTCGCCGTGCGTAGCCGGTCGGGTGGCGACTTGGGCGCGAAGACGCTCGAGGCGTTCATCGCCGATGCGCTGCTCGAAGTGGACAAAAAGCAGGGCTGAAGGCTGAGTGCTGAATGCTGAACTCAATGATGAATCTGGAACGTGAAATGTAGCGTCGAAGTCTCGGATTCGGCATTCATTTCAGCATGCAGTATTCAGCACTCGGAATTGCAAGGAGGCAGCTATCGCTTTCGACAGAAGCCCGCGCCGGGACGACCGGACTCGGGTAAACGAACGGATCAGGGTTCGCGAGGTCCGCGTCATCGATGACACGGGCGCGCAGCTTGGCATCATGGCGCCGCAGCAGGCGCTGACAATCGCGCGACAGAAAGGCCTCGACCTGGTCGAGATCGCCGCCACCGCGGTACCACCTGTCTGCAGGATCATGGACTTCGGCCGCTATCAGTACCAGGAGCAGAAGCGCGCCCGGCAGGCCAAGAAGCACCAGAAGATCATCGAGGTCAAGGAGATCAAGTTCCGGCCGAAAGTCGACGAGCACGACTACCAGTTCAAGAAGAAGCACATCGAGCGCTTCCTCGCCGAGGGCGACAAGGTGAAGGCGACGATCTTCTTCCGCGGCCGCGAGATGGCGCACCCCGAGATCGGGCGGCGCATCCTCGAGCGATTGATCGACGACCTGGGTGAAGTGGCGGTTGCCGAGAACTCCCCGCGGCAGGAAGGCAACCAGATGCACACGATCCTCGCGCAGCGCGCGGGGGCGAAACGGCCAGCGCCGAAGCGGGAGCCGGAAAAGGCACCGGAATAGGGCCACGGACGACACGGACGATACGGAGAGATAGCGTTCAGGTATTTATGCCGAAACTGAAAACACATCGAGGCGCAGCCAAGCGGTTCAAGCGTACGGGCACGGGCAAGATCGTCCGCAGCAAGGCGTTCAAGCAGCACATCCTGACGAGCAAGGCGCGCAGCCGCAAGCGCAAGCTCCGCGGGACGGTCGAAGTGTCCGACGGCGACTACAAGAAGCTCGATCGGATGATTCCACGCAAGTAGCCACGATTTTCACAGCACACAGACAACAACTGCCATGCCTAGAGTAAAAAGAGGAAACGTCCGGCGAGCCAAGCGCAAGAAACTGTTGGCGCGCGCCAAGGGCTTCTATCAGACCAAGAGCAAGCTGTATCGATCGGCCAAGGAATCGGTCGACACCGCGCTCAAGTACGCGTTCGTCGGCCGCCGCCGCAAGAAGCGCGACTTCCGCCGCCTCTGGGTGGTGCGGATCAACGCTGCGGCGCGCGAGAACGGCCTGACTTACGGTCAGCTCATCTCCGGCCTGAAGGCCGCGGGCAATCCGATCGATCGCAAGTCGCTGGCGGATCTCGCGGTGACGAGCCCGAAGGCATTCGCCGCGCTCGCCAAGGCCGCCGCGGACGCCAGACCTGCAGCGCGTGCCTGATTGCGGTGTCAGATCCCGGCCTTGAAGTTGATGCCCTCCGCGCCCGATTCGAAGACGACCTCTCGGGCGCGCGGAGCGAGGCGGACCTGCGCGGGGTCCGCGACCGCTACCTTGCGCGCAAGGGCGGCCTCGTCTCCGGTCTGCTGAAAGCGCTCGGCCAGGCTCCACCGGCCGAGCGACCCCGGCTCGGCCAGCTCGCCAATCAACTGAAGGAAGAGATCGAGACGCGCCTTGACGAGGCGCGTCTTCGCATCAGCGATCAGGTTCAAGCGAAGCTGGTCGGTCCCCCCGGCGCGGTCGACGTCACACTGCCAGGCCGCCGCCCACAGATCGGCCACCGCCATCCGCTGACGATCCTGCGCGAGCGCATCGAAGCCATCTTCACGCGCTTCGGCTTCCTCGTCATCGAGGGCGCCGAGCTCGAAGACGACTACCACAATTTCGAAGCCCTCAACATGCCGCCGGAGCACCCCGCACGCGACATGCAGGACACACTCTACCTGTCGTCGCCCGTGCGTTCGGCTGACGGAACGCCGGCAACGCTGCTTCGGACGCACACGTCGGGCATGCAGATCCGCTACATGGAAAAGCATCAGCCGCCGGTGCGGCTGATCGCGCCCGGACGCGTCTACCGTCGCGACAACTTCGACCTCTCGCACACGCCGATGTTCACCCAGGTCGAAGGCCTGGTTGTGGGCGAAGACGTATCGCTGGCCGATCTGAAGGGCACGCTGACGGCCTTCGTGCACGAGCTCTTCGGTCCCGACCGCAAGGTCCGTTTTCGGCCCAGCTTCTTTCCCTACACCGAACCGAGCGCCGAGCTCGACATCAGTTGCGGCGCGTGCGGCGGAACGGGAACGAACTGTGGACTGTGCAAGCGCTCGGGCTGGCTCGAGATCCTCGGCAGCGGCATGGTGCATCCGGCTGTGTTCGAGGCCGTGGGCTACGACCCCGAGCGCTACACCGGCTTTGCCTTCGGCATGGGCATCGAGCGCGTCGCGCTCCTCAAGTGGGGTGTCGAAGACATCCGTCTCTTCTACGAGAACGACCTGCGGTTCCTGGAGCAGTTTCCGCTGTGAGGATCGTCTATCCCTGGTTGTGCGACCTCGTGCGCGCGCCCGGCAACCCGGAGAGCATCGCGCACGAGATCAGCCTGCGCGGGTTCGAGGTGGCGTCGATCGAACCGGGGTCCAACGCGGTGATCGACTTCGAGATCACTGCCAACCGTCCCGACTGCATGAGTCACGTCGGCATCGCGCGCGAGGCGTCCGCGATCTGGGCGCTACCCGTCCAGATGCCGGACGTCACCACACCGGAGGCGGGACCGGCGATGCCGCTCGCTGTGACGATCGAGGATCCCGATCTCTGCCCGCGCTACTGCGCCCAGGTGTTCGAGGTGCGTCTCGGCCCTTCCCCACAATGGATGGCGGACCGGCTGACAGCCGCCGGCGTACGACCGATCAGCAACATCGTGGACGTCACCAATTACGTGCTGCTCGAGCTCGGTCAGCCGATGCACGCGTTCGATTACGAGCGCCTCGCTGGTCACGCGATTGTCGTCCGCCGTGCTCGACCGGGCGAGCGGATCCGGACGCTCGACGGTGTCGACCGACCGCTCGAGGCTGACATGCTCGTGATTGCCGACGCCGACCGCGCCAGCGCCGTGGGCGGGGTCATGGGCGGTCATGATTCCGAGATAGGGCCGACGACGCGGTTCATCGCGCTCGAGAGCGCGTATTTCCATCCGCCGTCGATCCGGCGAACGAGCAAACGGCTGGGACTCAAGACCGAAGCGTCGATCCGCTTCGAGCGCGGCGGCGACGTTGCCGCGCCCCCGGTCGGCATCGCGCGCGCGGCAGCGCTCTTCCAGGCGATGGGCGCCGGCCGGCCGCTCGGTACAGTCATCGACCGATACCCAGCGCCGCGGAAGGCCGCGCAGGTCCGGTTGCGGGGATCGCGTATCGCGCGGCTGCTCGGCCAGGCCGTGCCGCCGGCCGACGTCGAGCGTATTCTTCGCGCCCTTGGCTTTGCGGTGGAGCCCGAGCGGACGTCGCACGAATCACACGATCACCGCTGGGTCGTAACCGTTCCGACGTTTCGGGTCGACGTGGCGCGCGAAGCGGATCTTGTCGAGGAGGTCGGCCGTCACTACGGGTTCGACCGCCTGCCGATCACGTTCCCCGCGCTAACGGCGCCGCAACCTCCGCCGCCGGCGCAGATTGCCAGAGACAGGCTGATTCGACAGGTGCTTACCGCGGCCGGGTTCTCTGAATCAGCGACGTTCGCCTTCCTGGAGAAGGAGGCGAGCGCCCCATTTTGTGAACCGGGCGTAGACGCGCCAGCCATCGCAAACCCGTTGTCCGAGAAGTTTGCCGTGCTGCGGCCGTCGCTGCTGCCCGGTCTGGTCGACGCGTGCGCGCACAACCGCCGCCGCGAGCGGAAAGACATTCGCCTGTTCGAGGCCGGCAGCCGCTTCACCAGCGACGGCGAGGGGCGTGCCGTCGCGTTTGTCTGGTCGGGCGCCGCCGAAGGCCCGCACTGGTCGGCGCCCGCTCGTGCCGTCGACTTCTTCGACGCCAGCGGTGTCGCCGAAGCGATCTGCGAAGCGGTTGGTGTCGACGCAGAGCTCGCACCGGCGAACGTCGGATTCCTCGTCCCCGGCCGTGCGGCGGAGCTCCATACTCGCCGTCACTCGCCGACTGCGGAGGCAACCGTGCGCCTCGGTGTCGTGGGAAAACTCGTACCGGCAATCGCCGAAGCTCGCGGATTCCCAGCTGGCGAGGACGTATTCGCAGCCGAGCTCGATCTCGACGCGCTTGCCAGCGCCGCGACGTCAACCGATCGTCTCGTCGAATCCCTTCCGCGCTATCCGTCGATCGTCCGCGACATCTCGATGCTCGTCGACGATGCCTTGCCTGCAGCCACTGTTCGTGGCACTATCCGTTCGATGGCTCCGTCGACACTGGTCTCGATCGCGGAATTCGATCGCTACCAGGGCAAAGGCGTGCCTGACGGTCGCGTCAGCCTGTCGCTGCGCCTTACGTTCCGCGCATCGGATCGTACGCTCACAGACGACGAGGTTCAGACGGCGACGGCAAGAATCGTCGAGGCACTTCGGGGGTCGCACGGCGCCGAGCAGCGATAGGTTCGTGCTTCCGCTTAAAAGCGGAAGCGGTAAGACGACGAGGAGAGATCATTGGTAAAAGCGGTTGCAACCCGGTCGATCGATCTCGAGTCCATCGACCGCCTCGAAGAAAAGATCAAGCTGCTCGTTGGCGTCGTGGAACGGCTGCGCGCGAACGAGGGCCGGCTGTCGGACGATAACGCACGGCTCGTGCGCGAGCTCGACGCGGCGCTGGCACGAGTGACGGCGTCGGAGGGCTCGGGCGCGGAGATCGCGGCGCTTCTCGAGGAGCGCGAGGTCATCAAGTCCCGCGTCGAGGACATGCTGGCGCAGATCGAAGCCCTCAATCTTTAGTTTGGGGACGCCCGTGGCGTCCGGCCGCGGAAGGGGTGGTTTCGCTGATGGAACAGACCAGCCGAATCGTGACCGTGGACATCCACGGCCAGCGCTATCCGATCAGGAGCTCGCTCGACGCCGCGTATGTGGCCGAGCTGGCAGCGTACGTCGACGAGAAGATGCGGCTAGCGCTCAAGGAGTGTCCATCGGGCGACACGCTCAAGGTGGCGGTCCTCGCCGCGCTCAACATCGCGGACGAGTACTTCCGTGCCGGCGACGACTCGCAGGACCGTCTGGCTGGCCTGGCTCACCGCACCCGTGAGCTGGAGCGCATGCTCGACATGGCCCTGGCGTCCGGACACGAGCGGCTCGCGGCCGGCTAGGCGCCGGCCTCACGGATTAGGTTCGCTGGCCCCGGTGCAGTCCAATGGCCGCAGGATTTCGAGTTCCCTGCTTTGCGCGTGATGGTTCGGAGGCTCGTTTGAGCCGATGTTCTAACCCCAAGTGAATCGCGACGCTGCGTGGTGTGCATGCCTCTGCAAGAGGAAGCCTAAAGCGCGGCTTGTGCAGCGGTTCCACCTGCTATAGCAGGTTCATCCGACCTCCCCACACGGCAAAGCGGGGGCCATTCCTTTTCAAGCGCCCTCGCGAGGCCGACCGGCACCGCCGACCGATCCTCGCCAGGCTTCACATACAGGACGGTGACGCATGGGTGTACCTCCGTCTCCGTGGTTTTATCTCCTCTGGTTGGTTCCCCTTCTCCTTCTCATTGCCATTGTTGTAACGGTCTGGTGGCTGCTCAGCCGGCGTCGTCTCGCCAGCGAAGCAGTAGAACGCGCACGAGCCGAGGCCGATCGACTCATACGTCAGGCCGAGCGCGACGCTGAGACGCTGCGCAAGGAAGCCGCCCTCGAAGCGCGGGAAAAGGCACACACAGCCGCGACGGAATCAGACCTGCTCATCCGCCAGCGGCGCGACGAGATCATCAGCCTCGAGCAGGCCCTCGCCGACAAGACGCGCGCCCTGACCGACCGCCTGGCGACCTGCGACCGGGTCGAGCAGGACCTGCGGGCCAAGGCCAAGACGATCGAGCAGCACGAGGCGGCAGCCGCAGCCGCGAAGGCTCGCGCCGACCAGCTGGTCGCCGATCGCCATCGCGAACTGCAGCGCGTCGCCGGGATGACGGCCGACGAGGCGCGCGAGCTCCTCCTGAAGCATATTGAAACGGACGCCCGGCGCGACGCCGCCAACCTCGTCAAGCGCCTCGAGGCCGAGGCGAGGGAAACCGCTGCTGTCCGCGCTCAGCAGATCATCGCTGACGCCATTCAGCGCAGCGCCGCCGAGCATGCGATTGAGACGACGGTCTCAGTCGTCGACCTGCCGAGCGACGACCTGAAGGGCCGAATCATCGGCCGTGAAGGCCGCAACATCCGCGCGCTCGAGACCGCGACCGGCGTCGAGTTGATCGTCGACGACACGCCCGGGGCCATCATCCTCTCGAGCTTCGACCCCTTCCGCCGCGAGGTCGCGCGTCAGTCGATCGAGCGCCTCATCACCGACGGCCGGATCCATCCCGCCCGGATCGAGGAAGTGGTCGAAAAAGTGAAAGTCGAAATGGAGGATTCCGTCCGCAAGGAGGGCGAAGCTGCCGCCTTCGAGCTCGGCCTCTTCGACCTTCATCCGGAAATCCTTCGGCTCATGGGTCGGCTGAAGTTCCGCACGAGCTACGGGCAGAACGTGCTGAATCACTCCAAGGAAGTGGCGTTCCTTGCCGGCATCATGGCCAAGGAGCTTGGGCTCAATGGTCACGTCGCCGCCCGCGCGGCTTTCGTGCACGACATCGGCAAGGCGATTGACCGCGATCTTCAGGGCACGCACCTCGAGCTCGGCCTCGACTTCCTGCGCAAGCATGGCGAGAGCGAGCCGGTGCTGCAGGCCGTCGCCGCGCATCACATGGACATCGACTGGCCGTCGCTCGAGGCGATGATCGTGCAGGCTGCCGACGCCATCTCGGCGGCCAGGCCTGGCGCCAGGCGCGACATCCTCGAGTCCTACGTCAAACGCCTCGAAAAGCTCGAAGGGATCGCCGACTCCTTCCAGGGCGTGTCGAAGGCGTTCGCCTTGCAGGCCGGTCGCGAGATTCGCATCATGGTGGAGAGCGATCACGTCTCTGACGAGGAAACCGTCTGGCTATCGAAGGACATCGCCCGGCGGATCGAGAACGAACTCGAATATCCAGGTCAGATCAAGGTGACTGTCATCCGCGAGACGCGGGCCGTTGACTACGCCCGGTAACCATCAGAGCGTCCTCCTGTCGACGGAGGCGGGCGGCATCGGCGAGCGGGGACTCATCGAGCGCATCCGCCGCCGGCTTCCGCCGCCGCCGGCGTCGGTCGTTGTCGCCATTGGCGACGACGCGGCAGTGGCCGCCGTCGATCGCGGCGCGCTTCAGGTGCTGACCACGGACGCCCTCGTCGAAGGCGTGCACTTCGAACGCCGCTTCTCCACGGCAGCCGACATCGGCCATAAGGCGCTCGCCGTCAACCTGAGCGACATTGCCGCCATGGGCGGAACGCCGCGCTTCGCCCTGCTCTCGCTCATGCTTCCCGATAGCGCGACCGCAGACGACGTCGACGGTCTGCTCGATGGTCTGATCCCCTTGGCGGACACGTCCGGCGTCGCGCTCGTCGGCGGCAACATCACGCGATCGCCAGGCCCGCTCGTCGTCGACGTCACTCTCGTAGGTGCGGTGAGACCGCGGCGGATTCTGACGCGCTCGGGCGGACGGCCGGGCGACTTGTTGTACGTCAGTGGGACGATCGGCGCTGCCGCCGCCGGCCTTGCGTGGCTTCGCGAGCACGGTGGTCGAGCCGCAACGCCGGAAGACGACGATCTCGCAGACTGCGTCCGGCGGCATTGCCGTCCTGATCCGCGCACCCGGCTCGGTGGACTGCTGGGACGAACGCGCACCGCGCGAGCGTGCATGGATCTGAGCGACGGACTGGCCGACGCCGTCCGGCAAGTCGCGGAAGCGAGCGGTGTCGGTGCCCGGATTGTCGCGGAGAAGCTGCCGATTCATCCTGGCGCGGCGTCGTGGTTTGCGCGCCACGGCGCTGATGCCGTTGTGGCGAGTCTGTCTGGCGGAGACGACTACGAATTACTCTTCGCCGTCCAGAGCCGGTCGCGCAAACGACTGCGGATGGTCGAGCAACAAGCTCGCGGCATCCCGATGACGTGCATTGGCGAGCTCACCGCCGAGAGCGGCCTGCTCCTGGAACGGACCGGGGCGGTCGAACCGTTGCCGGCCGGATTCGTCCACTTCTAACGGTCGCTCATGGGTGGTCCTTCCCGCATCCGGTCGTGGCTCGAGCAGCTTCTCCACACCCACGACACTCCGCAGCGCACGGCGCTGGCCTATGCCCTTGGTGTTTTCCTCGGGTTTTCGCCGATCCTGGGGCTGCACACCGTTCTCGGCCTGGCGCTGGCGTTCGTCTTCCGCCTCAATCGCGTCGCCGTCGTCCTGGGCGTGTATTCCAATCTCCCCTGGCTCGTGCCCGCGTACTACACGCTTGCCACCATCGCCGGGGCTGCGGTCCTCAGGGTTGATGTCCAACCACGGGCGCTCGAGGAAGCGATGAAGGCGGTTTCCGCCGCGTCCTGGGGTGAATTCGCGGGGCTGGCCCGCCAGCTGGCGCCGCTGATGTGGGCCTACACCCTCGGGTCGACCGTCGGCGCGTTGCTGCTCGCCCTCGTGGCCTACCGCGTCTCGCTCGCCATGATCGTGGCCCACCGCAAACTCGTGGCGCAGCGCAGCGAAGAAACCGGCTGATTCGGCGCCAATTCCACGGACACCCCCCGCCAGTATCAATCCGGGACCCTTTGACCGGGGACCACGGGCTGGGTATAGTTGTCGGGCCCCCCGGCGCGAGATCGAGCTGATGTTCCTGTCCCGATCGACCGGCCGCAAGGTCGTGGCCACCACCACGGCCGCCGTCACCTTCGCCCTGCTTTACGAGGTGACAACACTGGACTCCCGCTATGCGGCCAGGAATGCCGAAGTGTCTGAAACGGCCGCCCCCGTCCAGGGTGCGCGCCTGCGCTTCACCGCCACGGGCTACTGCAAGGGGACGACGACGGCATCCGGGGTCAACGTGCGGACCGGCATCGCGGCCGCGGATCCTGACATCCTGCCAGTCGGGTCTGTCATCCAGGTGAGCGGCCTCGGCGACAAGTACAACGGTATCTACACGATCATGGACACCGGCCCGAAGGTCCAGGGCCGTCACATCGACATCTACATGTGGAGCTGCAACGAAGCGCTGGAACTTGGCCGCCGGACGATGCAGATCGTTGTCCTCAGGCTTGGCTGGAATCCCAAGGCCAGCACTCCCCGGCTGATCGACCGCCTGTTCCGGCAACGCGAGGCTTCGCAAGGGGCGGACCTCCGTTAGCTGCGTTATCTCTGCGGTGAAATTCCTTCCGTAACCTCCGTTCGCTCCTCCCCCCGCGTTTCCTGATCCTTGTATTGCAGTTGATACAGCTTGAAATAGAGTCCGCGCCTGGCGAGCAGCTCCTGGTGCGAGCCAGACTCGCGGAGCTCGCGCGCGATGGAGCACGAGGATTTTGTCCATGTCCTGAATGGTCGACAGGCGGTGGGCGATGGCGATCGTCGTGCGCCCGGCCATCAGGACGTGAAGGGCGTCGCGGATCAGGATTTCCGTCTCGGTGTCGACGCTCGAGGTCGCTTCATCGAGGACGAGAACCGCCGGATCGAAAGCCAGCGCTCGAGCGAACGACAAGAGCTGCTTCTGGCCGACCGATAGCGTCGCACCACGCTCGGCCACCGGACTCTGATAGCCGAGCGGCAACCGGTCGATGAATCGATCGGCGTGAACCGTCGCCGCCGCCCGCCTGATGGCATCGTCCGAGATAGCGGTGTTGCCCAAGCGGACGTTCTCGGCGATGGTCCCCGAGAAGAGATGAACGTCCTGCAGCACGAGGCTGAAGAGCCCGCGCAGCTCTGGCAGTGGCAACTCTCGCACATCGACACCGTCGATGAGAATCCGCCCCTGCGTGACGTCGTAGAACCGCAGCAGCAAGTTGATGAGCGTCGACTTCCCTGCCCCGGTGGCACCCACCACACCGACTCGCTGGCCAGGCCGCACCTCGAACGAGACGTCCTTCAAGACGTAGTCGGTGCCGTTGTACGCGAACCAGACGTGGTCGAAGACGATGTGGCCTCTCTTTCGCGGCTCGCTTCTCGCGGCTCGCGGCTCGTCTCCCAATCGAGGATTAGGTCTTTCGAGCAGCGAATTGCCGAGCGGCGAGCGGCGACTCGAATCACGATCGGCGTATCGAGCAACTTGAAAATGCGCTCCGACGAAGCCATCGCCGCCTGCAGCACGTTGAACTTCTCCGACATGTCGCTGATCGGGCGGAAGAAGCGCTGCGAGTACGAGCAGAAACGCCACGAGCGAGCCGAGCGTCAGCGTGCCCTGGATGGTCCAGCCGCCGCCGAACCAGATGAGCAGCGCGGCCGCCAGCGCGCCGATGATTTCGATCGCGGGGTAAAACACCGCGTAATAGAAGATCGATTCGACGTTGGCGTCACGGTGCTGGCGGTTGATGGCGTCGAAGCGCTCGTAGCTCCGCCGTTCGCGACGGAACAACTGCACCGTCGTCATGCCGGTGATGTGCTCCTGCAGAAACGCATTGATCCGCGCGATCCAGATCCTGACCGTGCGGTACGACTCGCGAACGTGCTTCCGGAACCACTGCGTGACCAGCACGATGAGCGGCAAGACCGAGAACGCCAGCAGCGCCAGCCGCCAGTCCATCATGACCAGGACGATCATGATGCCGAGGAGCGTGAAGACGTCGCCGAAGATCGACACAACGCCGGCAGTGAAAAGGTCGTTGAGGACGTCGACGTCTGTCGTCACCCGCGTCATCAACCGGCCGACAGGATTGCGGTCGTAGAACTGCAGGTCGATGCGCTGCAGGTGCTCGTAGATTTGCATGCGCATGTCGAACATGATGCGCTGGCCGGTCATCTGCAGAACCCACGTCTGCAGGTACTCGAGCGCGAACGACGCGAGCAGGATGGCAAGAAACGCCAGCGCAATCCGGTCGAGCCCCGCCAGATCCGCTCTCGCGATATGCCGATCGATCGCCACCTTCATCAGATATGGCTGCGCGAGCTGCAGCACCGAAGCGAAGATGATCGAGGTGAGCGCGACGACGACGCTGAGGCGGTACGGCCAGAGATAACGCAACAGCCGCCGCATCAAGACGGCGTCGTAGGCCTTACCGAGGATTTCTTCGTCGTGGTGGGACAAAATCAGCTTCCAGCTTCCAGCTGCTCGCTTCCAGCTTCAGCCTTCAGTTCAGCATTCAGCATTCAGACTTAACTAGCCGCCAGCTCCTCTTCCAGCAACTGGCGGCGATGCAACGTCGCATACAGTCCACCGCTGGCAACGAGCTCATCGTGGCGCCCCTCTTCGGCGATGCGGCCACGGTCGAGGACGAAGATGCGGTCCGCATCGCGCACGGTGGACACGCGGTGCGAGACGATAAGCGACGTCCGCTGACGCATGATGCCTCGGAGCCGTGTCAGGATCTCCTCCTCGGTGTAGGTGTCAACGGCCGACAACGCGTCATCGAGGATGAGCAGCCTGGGGTCAACGACTATCGCTCGCGCGATGGCTGTCCGCTGTTTCTGTCCACCCGACAGCGTGATCCCACGCTCTCCGACGAGAGTGTCGTATGCCTTGGGAAAAGCCTCGACATCTTTGTCGAGCCTCGCCACTGCCGCCGCGGCGCCAATGCGTTCGCCTGATGCGTCGGCGACGCCGAAGGCAATATTTTCCGCAATCGTATCGGAGAAGAGGAAGGGCTCCTGCGGCACGAACCCGATCGCACCGCGCAGCAAGGACAGCGGGATTTCGCGAACGTCGACGCCATCGAGAAACACGGTCGCTGGCGGCGGCTCGTGCAGACGCGGCAGCAGGCTGATGAGCGTGGACTTCCCTGAGCCGGTCGCCCCGATGAACGCTGCCGTCTCTCCCGCGTTGATGCGGAGCGAGACCCGGTCGAGCGCTGGCGTGCCCGCACCGGGATAGGTGAACGTCAGATTGCGAATTTCAATCGCGCCACGAATCTCCAACGCCCGACCGGCAGGCGTTACCGCCCCATCGTCGATGTCTGGCCGCGCGTCGAGCACGTCGAGCATCCGCTTCCACGATGCCATCCCGCGCTGCAGGATGTTCGTCACCCATCCAAACGCGATCATCGGCCAGCTCAACATGACCAGATAGGCGTTGAAGGCGACGAACTCGCCGACCGAGATCCGGCCGCGAATTGCCTCCCGGCTGCCCATCCACAGGACGAGCAGCGAACCAAACCCAAGAAAGAGAGTCATGCTCGGAAAGAACATCCCCTGAAGGCGGACCAGCACGCGGTTGCGGCGGACGTACTCCTCGTTGGCAGCGCGAAATCGCGCCAGTTCGTGCGGTTCCTGATTGTAGGCACGCACTACCCGGACGCCCGACAACGTCTCCTGGACGACGGCGCTGAGATCGGCCAGCTGTGCCTGGATGGCTTCGAATCGCGTATGGATGGCGCTGCCAAAGTACTTGACGGTAATCGAGACGAGCGGCAGCGGCAGCAAGGCGATGAGCGTCAGCCGCGCATCGATCGAGGCCATCAGGATGATGGCCACGACGAAGACGATGATGGTGTTCGCGGAGTACATCACTGCCGGACCGATCATCGTGCGCACTGCGTTCAGATCGTTGGTCGCGCGCGACATCAGGTCGCCAGTACGCCGCGCCTGATAGTACGCGAGCGGCATCTGCTGCAGGCGCGCAAAGAACGCGTTGCGCATGTCGTACTCGATGTCTCTCGAGGCGCCAATCAGGATGCGGCGCATCAGGAAGCGGAAGGTTCCCCCGACGAGCGCGATCGCGAGCAGCAGCGCCGCGTACAAACCCAATTTCTGACGCGTCACCCCTCGATTCAGGTCATCGATGGCGTTCTTGAGCACCCACGGCGACAGCAACTGGATCGCCGTCGTGACAATCACGCAGCCGAGACCGAGGAGAAAGGCCCGCTTGTACCGGAGAAGATAAGGGAGCAGACGAACGAAGGCCGAGGGCATCCTGCCTGAGTATACCGAGGGGAACCGGCGGGCCTCGGCGCACACACGAGGGCCGGGCTTTACCAGAAACGAAAACTAGAAAAGGGGGCCCGACCTTTCGGCCGGGACCCCCTCCTCCTCCCACCCGCTTGGACCGCTCAGCCTTGCCTTGCGACTCTACTGGCCGGCCGTGACGGTCCGGAAATCCGTATCGCCAGATTTCAGAATCTTGGATTCGATTCTGGCGCTTGTGACGATTCGCGTGCGTTTCAACGAAATTTGCACTGCGAAACGACTGTCCTCTTCGTAAACAGCAAGGGCAATGCCGAACTCGACCAGCCGATCTGGTCGAGTTCGGTGACTTACCCCGCTAGTCAACCCTGACGTCTCAGAACCCGAAGCGCACACCGATCTGGAGCGTGCGCGGCGCGGCTCCGTCGCGAAGCGCGGTGAGGACGAGGAACGTGCTCGGCGCGCCCTGGTTGCCGCCCGGGTTGGCGAAATTCGCCCGGTTCGTCAGGTTGAAGATGTCGGCGGACACGTCGAGCGTCCGACCGTTGCCGGCGTTCAAGCGCCAGCCAAACCGCGTGTCGAGCTGGAAGAAGCCAGGACCCGTGGCACCGTTGCGCGTGCCGTCGTAGTCCTCGACCGTGTAGTTGTCGGCGGGGATTGTGCCGGCGCCAACGTAGGTGCCGGGCACCAGCGGATCGAACAGCGTGCCGTTGCGATCCACGTCGATGAGGTTGTTGGTAAGCGAGAACGGCAGGCCGCTCAGCGCTCGCGCCACCCAGCTGAATGTCATGCCCTTCGTGTAAGGCACGAGCGTCCGGCCGCTGATGACGAGGTTATGGCGGCGGATGAAGTCCGTCCGGCCTTCGTTGAGCGCCAGATTCAAATCCGTTCCCTGTTGGAAGTTGATCGTGCCGCCGTTGTTGCCCAAGTTGCCGGTCGCGTCGGCGAAGGTGTACGACACGCGCGCACTGAACCCCTTCGACAGCCGCTTTTCGACCTGCAGCAGGAGCGCGTTGTAGTCGGTTTCGCCGACGTTGAGGAAGGTGTTGACCTGCTGGAACGCCGGATCGGGCCTGACGATCGGGCTCGTCGACGCCGTGGTCGTGCGCACGCCCTTGTTGTTGTCGTAGATCATGAACATCTCGCGTCCAAGGACGCGGACGTAGTCCGCGCTCAACGAGACCGTTGCGCCAAACTGGCGCTCGTACCCGACGGTGATCTCGTCCGAACGAGGAACCACACGGTTCGGATCGTCTTGCGTGACGTTGCCGGTGTTCCGGAGCGTCGATCCCGGTGGGAACATCTGATCGAGCAGCGCCCGGTTCAGGACCGGCCCATTGACCAGGAACTGATCGGTCGGAAACTGCCCATTGCTCGGACCCGGATCCGCCGCCGACGCCGGGAAGTTCTGGGTAAACGAATCGGAAAACACGCCGTTGTTGTAGAGGCCGCCAATGATCTCGAAGTGCGTCTTGTCGTAGAACCGGCCGTACCCGCCGCGCGCCACCGAGCGCCCGGCATCGTCGAGCGAATACGACACGCCGACGCGCGGCTGGATGTTGTTGCGATCGACCGGATAGTCGTCCTCGTTGGCGAACTTCGGGTTGTTCTTCTCCGCTACCGGAATCTTCTCGAGGTCCCAGCGCAGGCCGATCGTCGCCGTGAGGCGATCGGTCATCTTCCACTTGTCCTGGGCGAAGAACGACAGGTAGTGCGCCTTCTCGGTGAACGCCGACTGACCGGGAACGCGAACCGTCAGGCGATCCGGATACGTGCGTGGATCGTTGGCGTTGAACGGCCCATTGCTCCTGCTGAAGCTGAAGGTCCCGTTCATGTTGCCCTGGTTGAAGTTGTCGGCGTTGACGAACTGGTACTGCGCGCCGAACTTCACATCGTGATCGCCACGCTTGTTGGGAACGAACCACGTGAACGTGTCTTCGACCTGGTAGGCATCGTTGATGCGTGCCTGGGCCGTGTTGTCCTGCTGGTCGTTGAACGTCTGGAACGCCAGCGTCGGCTCGCACGCCGTCATGTCGCGGCCATTCCCGGTGAAGCAGGGATTCGCGAACGCGACGTCTTCCTGGGTCCAGCCGGCGCGGAACGAGTTCAGTTTCGTGCTGCCGAAGACCGACGAGAGCGTTGCGACAACCGTCTGATCCTTGTCGTCCTCTTCGCGAATCGCCGCCGACGTGATAAGGGGCGGCGTGATCGCCTGGTTGCGCTGCGGCGACAGTTCGCGCAGCCAACGGACGCCCCACGTGTGGTTGGCGTTGAACTGCTGGTCGAACTTGATCATCGTGTTCCACACGCGATCCTGCGTCGTCGGGCTCCAGTTCAAATCGGGGCGTGCCGGGATGACGATCGCGGCGCCGCGATCGATCATGACGCGCTCGAGGCTGAAGAAGAAGTGTGCCTTGTCCTTGACGATCGGGCCGCCAATGGTACCGCCAAACTCGCGGCGCTGAGTGTCCGGCTTGGGCAGGTTGCGCTCCTTCGCAAAGTAGTCCTTGGCGGTCCAGTCGGCGTCCTGGCCAAACACGAACGCGCTGCCGTGAAAGTTATTGGTCCCGCTCTTGGTGACGGCGTTGATGATCGCGCCAGTCGTGCGGCCGAACTGCGCGTCGAACTGGTTGGTGATGACCTGGAATTCCTGCACCGATTCGATCGCCGTTCGAGCCTGCGTACCTGCGCGCTGGCCGATGACGTCGTCGTTGTTGTTGCCGCCGTCCAGCATGTAGTTGTTGCTGCGCGGATCGGAGCCGTTGACCGAAATCGAGTCGGATCCGAACGATTCGGTGCTGATGCTGGGAACGATCCCCGGCAGCAGGCCGATGAAGCCGATGAAGTTGCGGTTGATGGACGGCAAGTCGACGAGCTCGCTGCCGGTGATGTTCCCGCCCACCTCTTTTGTCGTCACGTCGACGAGCGGTGACTCGGCCGACACGGAGACGACTTCCTCAATTCCTCCGACGGCGAGCTGCAGATCGACGGTAGAGGTCTTGCCGATCTCGAGACGGATGTCCTTCAAGCCCAGCTTCTTGAAGCCCTGCAGCTCCGCGCTGACCTCGTACACGCCAGGTACGATGCCACTGACGAAGTAGGTGCCGTCAACGTTGCTGACGGTCTCGCGGAACATGCCGGTGTCCTGGTTCTTGACGATGACCGTGGCTCCGGGCACGGCTGCGCCCTGTGCATCCACGACTTTGCCGCGGATCTCCGTCGCTCCCTGCTGTGAAAAGGCACTCGTGGCGCTCAGCAGCACCCCGGCGAGCAGCAGGTTCAACACACGTAGCTTCATGATGATTCCTCCCGACCACGGTCCCCGCACAATGCAGCTGACCGTCATTCGCGGCTTTCGCCGCGTCCGTCCCACCATCCATCCCATCAGGCCGAGGCTTCGAAAACTCGTATCCGAGCTTCCGAATCTTGAATGCTGTCGAATCAAATCGCTGAAAACGCGAGGGAAACGCGGCCCGATGTTCGCCTTCATGGGGCACGGGGCTGTAGATGAGCAACGGAGGTGCCGGGAACGCTAGTCCAACGGCTGGGCCCGTGGTATCCTTCCCAAGCCTTTCCCAGAAGGCGACGGGTTCCCAGCCCGATCGACGCCGGCGAATCAATCCGGGGCGAGAGCGCGTTTGATGTTAATGCGAACAGTCGTGGTGTGTCTGTGTGCGGGCGCCGTGTTTGGGCTGGCGACCCCGGCGGCGGCGCAGTCCGGCCGGGCAACCGGCGAGAATTATCACGTCGAGGTTGCGGGAAACCTGTGGGACCCCACTCCGTCGATTCTGATCCGCAGCGAATCCATCCGCGGCATCATCGGCAGCGACATCGATTTCGTCGAGGACCTCGCCATTGAAAAGTCGTGGTTCACTCAGCTCAAGGTGGTGCTGCGCCCGGCCGAGAAGCACAAGTTCCGCTTCGAATACACACCAATCAAGTACCAAGCCGAAACGATCCTGAAGCGCGACCTCATCTTTAACGGCATCGAGTTCCCTATCGCCGTTCCGGTCGAAGCCGAGTTCAAGTGGAAGGCGTTCCGGTTCATCTACGAATACGATTTCTTCTACCGTGATCGAGGGTTCGTCGGGCTGGTGCTCGAGGCCAAATACACTGACGTCGAGGCGTCGTTGCAAAACAACCTCGCGCTGGAGTTCGTCCACGCGCGCGCACCGATTCCGGCCGTCGGCGTCATCGGCCGCGGCTATGTGGCGCCGAACATCGCGATCACCGGCGAGTTCACCTTCTTCAAGCTGCCTGAGATCCAGGGCAACAGCGGCCGCTACTTCGACTTCGATTTGTACGGGACGGTCAACTTCAACGACTACGTCGGCGTGCAGGGCGGCTACCGCTCCTTCGACGTCGTCTACAAGGTCGAGAACGATGACGGCGATCTGCAGCTGAAGGGTCTCTATCTCGGTGGTGTCGTCCGTTTCTGAAACGCGGATTACATCGCGGGACGCGGATCACGCGGATCATAACGGGACGCGGATTACGCACGGATTACATCACGGGACGCGGATTACGCAACGGGACGCGGATTACGCGGATTACATCGGGACGCGGATCACGCGGATCTCACGGGTTAACGCGGTTGGACCCACACTCCAAGGAACCGGTCGTCGCGGCTATCGGGAACGGATTGCGACGGACGGAAGCCTGAGGCCACCGTCGCGCTGACAAGCGCGGCGGTTTGTCCTGGACCGAGCGGCACCTGGATGTGCCGCTCTTCGCCTGCTGCCATCGCCACTTCCTCACGCCATTGCCCTGACTCGAACGTGACGCGATTGTCGACGGGGGCGTTGCGAACCAGCAGTGTCACTGATGCCGAGGGCCGGTCGGGCTGTACGACGAACGTCGACTGACGACTGCCGCCAAGCCAGAAGCCCTCGGGCTCAGGAAAGCTGCGCTCATCGAGAAAGAACAGCGCAACGCTGGCGTACTTCACGGCCCGGCTGGCGACTGCGTCGGTCAGCCTCGTCGCGGCGGGAACAACGGACAGCGGCTCGACGACCACGCGGCGAATTGCGCGGCGGGCGTCCTCGTCGCCGCGGATGATGAGCGCGCGGACGTCGACCGGGAAATCGATCTCGATTGGCGAAGCGGGCCAGGCGATGGCTTCGCTTCGCAGCGCGAACTGATCCTGCCCGATCCCGATCATGATCCAGCCGCCCGCGCCGCCGCCCTCGAACGCCAGACGATAGCGCCCGGCCGGGAGCTCGGGCAGCACGGCAACCGTGGGATCGGCGCGACCTCGGGCCGGCCCGCCAGGACGGACTGTCGGCTCGAGCACCAATCGCGCGAGCATGCGGTCCTTCGAGATCACGCCTGGTGGCGAAATCTGCACCGCGACGGTGCGCGATTCGCGAGCGAGAGCCCGAAGCACGTCGAGTTCGGCGGGAGCGGCGAGAACCGGATCGCTGCCATGCAGATCCCAGACGACGGTCAGCGCCGCCATGCCGGCGGCGAGGTGCACAGCCGCAATTCCGGTGAGGAAGCGTCCGCGATCGGCAAAGATGCTCCGGCTCGCGAGGCTTCGCGCTGCCAGCCACGCCAGGATCAGCGCAACGCCCCAGATCGCGATGTCGACCGTAAACGCACTCTCACGCCCGCGGAACCAGATCGGCACACCGTCAGCGAGCGCCACCAGGCCCGAGGCCCAGTCCAGCCAGAGCGCAGTCGTCTCGCGCGTGTTATACGCCAGTCGTCCATCGTCGACCGTGACGAGCACCCACGACATGAACACCGTCACGACCAGCAACCCCGCAGCGACCGCCCGCGAGCCACGGTTTCGGATCCGCGACCAGGCGAAGGCGGCGGGGATTGCCAATATGAAGACTGCCGGGTTGGCAAATCGTGCCGGAGCACTCCAGCCGGCCCACCACATCGCGTAACTCGTGGCCGTCATCAGATACGGCACCATGACGAACGTCAACTCCAGGGCCAGGCGTCGATCGGCAAGACCAGGCGGCGGCGCGACGTCGCCTGCAACACGCCGCTGCTGCATCAACATCATGACCAGCCCCGCTAGAGCCACGAGCATTACAGGAGCGTTCGCAATCAAGCCGAACCGCTGATCGAACAGCAAGCCGGCGAGTCCACCGGGGATGAAGCTGAGCGAAAACTCGCGGGACGGCCCGTACGGCGCCGACGGATCGGCGATGCCATAGATGACGCGAAAGAATGTCATCCACGCCATCGCGCTCACGGCGGGGACGGAGAGAAAGGCCACCGCCTTTGCCGCGGCATTGCGTGTCGACGACAGTCGCAGCAGCACCAACGCGCCGAGACATCCCGCGAGAACGGCGAACCGGCTGTGCAGCCACGGCAGAAGCGCGAGCGCCATGCCATGGAGGAGCCACGGCAGCAGTCGCTCGTCGCCGCTGCGCCGATCCTCGTCGGCGCGCAACAGCGCCCACACGCCGGTCAGGACGATGACGCCGCCAACGCCGTCCGGATAGATCGTGAAGCTGTGAAAGATCGTCGTCGCCGCACAGGTCACGGCCGCCCAGCCAAACCATGCGCCAGCCACGCTGCCCGATGCCAGCCGGGCCAGGTACCACGCGAGCGCGCTGCCGCAGGCGGCAATCGCCACCAGGAACCAGACGACCGCCCGGTAGCCGCCAAGTGCAAATGCAGGCGCGACGAGCGCCGACAGTCCCGGCGCGTGGATCGAGTAGATCTCGCCGTTTTTTCCGTGGCGGATGTAGTGAGGCGGCAGCGTCCCCGCGTAGTACGCCTGGTAGTCGCCGCGGCGGTGATTGTTCTCGATCTTGATATCGCGATCGAGGAGCAGGCTTTGCGTGATCACGAGGTAGTGCGGCTCGTCGCCGCTAGGCACCAACGGCGACACCTGCCAGGCCGAAAACGCAAAGATAGCGCACGCAAACACGCCAGCGGCGAGCTGTGGTTTGTTCCGCACCAGGGCCGTGACGGGAGCCCACGTGCGAGACCCGGCGCCACGCGGCCAGGAGGTCGCAACCATGATGGAAAGAGTCGCCACCCAGAGGAGCCACCGTATGGGTCCAGACCAGATGAGAAACGTCGCGGGCAGAGGCAGTGGCAGCCAGGGAAGAAGAACCAGCGCAAACAACGACAGCGGCGCTAGCGAGGCGCCGGCGCGCGCGAGCCACCCGACGGCGACGCCTGCGGCCAGGGCGGCCGCGACAACCGCGATCGAGACGGGTAACACCCCGATTCGACCGCCGTCGGAGCCCGCAATTGCGAGCGAGCTCCCGGAAAGCACGGCCGCCAGGATGGCCAAAAACGAGGCGGCGAGCGCTCGCACGTCACGACGGGTCATGTAGAATGCTCGTCATTCTACAGACAATCCGGGGGAAGCCGCAGCACGCATGGGCCAGCGATCGTCTGCACAATCGTCGTCTGTTCGTCCACACGACATCACACCTCGACATGGCCTTCTGCTCGTGGCCTCGGCGCTCTCCGTCTCGGTGCTGATGACGTGGCCGCTCGCCTCGGACATGGGGCGGCTTGGCCGAACCGAGAACTCCGGCGATGCCCGCTTCTCTGTGTGGAACATCGCGTGGGTCGCGCACGCGCTGACGACGAGTCCGGCCGATCTTTACGACGCCAACATCTTCTATCCGCATCGGCGAACACTGGCGTTCTCCGAAGCGAACATTGGCACCGGGATGCTGGCGATCCCCGTCTGGCTGGCGACGAAGAATCCGTTCGCCGCCCACAACTCCGTCGTACTCGTCGCCTTCGCCCTGTCATTCGCCTTCACGTGGCTGCTGGTCCGGCGGCTCACCGGAGAAGGCGCTGCCGCCGCGACGTCGGCAGTGCTCTTCGCCTTCTGCCCGTACGTGTTCGCCCATACCGCGCACATCCAGCTCTTGATGACGGCGGGCATTCCCCTCAGCCTCCTTGCTTTTCACCGGCTGGTCGATGGTCCATCGGCGATGCGCGGACTGGAGCTGGGACTCGCGCTTGGCGTCCAGGGAATGTTTTGTGCGTACTACGGTGTGTTCGCCGGGATGACGGTCGGATATGCCACGCTCTTCTACGCCTGGTCGAGACGACAGTGGACGTCGGGCTCGTACTGGACCGCGATTGTTGTCGCCGCGGTCACATCGATCGTCATCGTCCTCCCCTTCTTCCTCCCTTACCTTGCGATCCAGGAAGACACCGGCTTTGCCCGGTCGCTCGACGATTCGCGTCGATGGTCCGCATTCCTACGGTCCTATCTCGCGTCGGGGGCGAGCGCCCACTCCTGGATGCTGCCGTTCATCCGTGACTGGAACAATGCCGTGCTCTTCCCTGGGTTCCTGGCCATTGGGCTGGGGCTTGCCGGCGCTGCCATCGCCTACGCCGATCGCTCGCCGCGGCCGCAACAGTGGCGATTCACGGCCGGACGGGAAACCGCGCTGATGTATGCATCGATCGGTGTGCTGGCGTTCTGGGCGTCGCTCGGACCTCGCGCGGGACTCTATACGCTCTTCTACGAGACCATTCCAATCTTCGCGTTCCTCCGCGCGCCCGAGCGCATGGGAATCGTCGTCGTGTTGTCGCTGGCGATCCTTGCCGCGTATGCGATTCGGTCAGCTACGTGAACGGATGCCTGACCGCGGCCCGGCCGTTGCCGTCATCGCGTGCGCTGCGGCGCTTTTCGAGCTGAACACGCTGCCGTTCGATTGGCGGGTGGCACGGCCGATTCCGCCGGTCTACCAGCAGTTGGCAGCGTTGCCGCGCGGGCCTCTCGCCGAGTTTCCGTTCTACGACCGCCGCATCGATTTCCACCTGCACACGACCTACATGCTCAACTCCACCGTGCACTGGCAGCCACTTCTGAACGGCTACAGCGATCACATACCGGCAGACTTTCGGACGCTGGCGAGTACGCTGGCGACCTTCCCCTCCAAGGCCAGCTTCGACGCGCTGCGCGCCGATCGCACGCGTTACCTGGCGCTTCATCGTGGCCGCGATGGGTACGGCCGCCAGGCCTGGCCCGATGATCGAGCGGCGCCTGCAGCCATACCTTCCGCACCTCCGGGTCGTCACCGAGAGCGACGATCTGGTGATTTACGAGATTCTCAGTTGGCCCAAGTGAATGCTGAATGCCTAGTGTCCAACGGCGCGGCGTGGTGCGGAAGCGCCTGGTGCGGGAATCGGACGCCCGCCACCCTTGCCGTACAGCTGGCGGTAATCCTCGGCGGTGCCCAGGATGCGCTTGACGTAGTTCTGAGTCTCCGGGAACGGGATGTCGTCGATGAACTCGTCTTCGTCGAGGCCGGGACGCTCGGCCTTCCAGCGCACGACACGGTTCTCGCCGGCGTTATAGCTGGCAAGCGCGTAGTAAGTGCCGCCGAACTGCTGCACGAGACGTGAGAAGTAGAGCGTTCCCATCCGAACGTTCGTCTCGGGATTGGTCAGCATCGACGTCGTGAAGCGCCGAATGCCGAGCGACCTCGCGAGCTGCCGGCCAGTCGAGGGCACGATTTGCATCAGCCCCCACGCGTTGGCCACCGAGCGGACTTCCGGATCGAACGTCGACTCCTGACCGATCAGCGCCGCCACAAGATAAGGATCCAGGTTGCGAGCCGTCGCGTGCTTGCGGATGAGATCCCAGTAGGTCAGCGGGAAGATGACCTGCAGGATCTCGCGCGGCAGTGCCTGATTGGCGGTCAGGAACTGCGGGTAGGCCCGCCGCATCAGCGTGATGGCCCTGCGAAGCTCGCCCTTGCGATGATAGGCCCATGCCATCGTCGCCTCGATCGCCGGCGACGAGCCAGACGTCCGCTGCGCAAACCGGAGCTCGTTCAGCGCATCGTCATAGAGGTCGGCCGTGAGCAGCGAACGGATCACCGTGGCGTTGGCGGGTTCCGCGGGCCGGGCACCCGGCGACTGGCGCGTCGCAGGCACGGCATCGGAGGTGAGCGCCACCTGGGCGCGCCCCGAGAGGTGCCGCCCGGCGAGGCGGCCGTAGTACCAGTTGCCGTAGTCGGTCACTACGAGCCGAAGCCGTGATTCCGCGTCGGTGCCGGCTCCGAGCTTGCCGTGCGAACGGGCCGACCAATACAGGAACGATGGTCGGTAATCCGAGCGCGGAAATGCCGCCGCTGCGCCTTCGAAGATTCGTACCGTGTCGGCGTACTCGGCGTTCTTGTACGCCCACCACCCTGACTTCCATGCGGCGCGCTCCGCTCGCGGGCCGTTCGGGAACTTCTGGAACAGCTCGTCGAAGGCTTTCGCCGCCATCGCGTCGTCGTTTTCGAGAATGTAGTACGTCCCGAGGTTGTTGAGCGCTTCCTCCGACCACGAGCTGTCGGGAAAGTCCATCACGAGATCGCGAGTGCGCGAGACGAATTCGTCGTCACGCCGCAAGCCGCGCAGCGCACTCAGATAGAAGAAGCGCGCTTCAGCCTGTCGCGCACCCCGGTCCAGCCAGGACCGCAGGCCGTCGAGTGCGGCGGCATGATGCTGCAGGAAATAGTCTGACTCCGCGATTCGCAGATCGACGAGCTCTCGATCGTCGCCTGACACCTCGCCCTGGATAGCGCCGAACGCCGCACGCGCATCCGAGTAGCGGCGCGCACCATACAGTTGAATCGCGCGGCCGAGATCGAGCTTGTAGCCTTGCCGGACGATGATGTCGCGCAGCGGCTCGAGCTCGGCGGCCGCCGCCACTGCCGCGTCGGTGAGCGGGAACTCATAGTAAATGCGCAGCAGCGCCTCGGCGGTCCTGCGGCGATCGCCGAGCACTCGGGCTGTCTCGGCCTGCTTGGCGAGAACCTGCTCGGTGACAGACGCTTTGTCAGCCGAGAGCTTCTCGTAGATGGCAAGAGCCGCCGTGTAATCGCCAAGCAAGGCGAACGCTTCAGCCTTGCCAAGGGCCGTGGCGGCGCCGAGATACCCCGACGGCTTGCGATCTTCGAGGGCGTCGAACGTCGCCCGTGCGTCCGCGGCACGGTTCAGGCGCAGCTGCGCGAGCCCCTTGTAGTATTCGGCATAGTCGGCAAGCCCGCTGCCAGCGAGTGTCGGCCGGGTGGCAAGCGACAGCGCGCTCTCGTAGTTTCCTGCCGAGATTTCCGCGGCCGCGTCCGTGAGCGGCCGATAGAGGCTCAGGGCGCGCGCCGCGGCTGGGGTCTCGGACGGCACCAGCCACAAGTCGGTGGTCACCGCAGGCAACGGCGGATGCGCCGTCGGCGATAGCTGTCCAGCCGGCGGCGCGCTCGCGCGCACCAAAACGGCCAGGCACACGACAAGCGCGCACGAGGCGAGCGTGAGGGTACCTCGCCGCGACAGCAGGCTCATAGCTTCCCACCGAGCAGCGCAGAATCGCCGTCGGCGAGCGTGTGCACCAACTCCTGCTGAAAGTATGTCGATCGCGCGCCAACCGCGGGCGAGACGCGCTCCTCGTAGAGGCGCCGCGCGCGATCGATTTCGGGCCGCAAGCGATTGAGCAAATCCCGCTTCTCGCGTCCGGCTCTGACGGCGGCTTCGTTGTATAGCTTGATTTCCGAGACGAGCAGGCGCGCATAACGCCTGGCGCTGCTGTCGTCTTCGGTGGCGGGATGCGCGACGGATGATCGTGAATGGCCGGCAGCCGACAATTGCTGTTGCATCGCCTGCGCCGTCCGCACGGCCGTGATGTGCGACACGCAGGCTGACGCGTGGGCCGCGAGTGCCTGTACGGCTTCGGGCCACGCCGAAGGCGCATCGGGATCCTCAACCGAACCATCGTCGGCGTAGAGCACCGCGACCCCATGCCCCCCGACGACAATCGGCACGGCAAGCCCCGAACGATTCTCGGGCAGGCGCGCGAACGGCGGCGCCGGCGCACTCGCCGTCGTCACGGCATGGCCACTCTCGAGCGCGCGATCGAAAAGGGCGCGCGAACCACGATCCTGATCACCCAACACTGTAGCGGGCGCCCCACTGTCGAAGCCCGCGGCTCGCCACCCACGAAGTTCCGCTCCGTTGACGATGAACAGCGTGACACGCGGAGCCAGCGTCGCTGCGGCGTCGGTGAGGGCGGTCAAGGTGTCGCTGAGGGAGCGGCCGCGGCTGATCGTCTGCATCGCGCCGAGCATCCGCTCGACGATCGCGACGTGTGCCTGGCGCTCTTCGGCGCGCGCCTCGATCAGCGCTTGCGCTCCGCCCGCCTGTTGCTCGCTACGCGCCGCAGCAAGGGACGCTTCGGCGGCACGTGTCGCGTCGCGCTCACGGGCGAGGGCCACTTGCGCCTCATCGCGCGACGCTTGCGCTTCTTTAAGTGACGCTTGCGCTTCTTTGAGCGACGCCTGCGCTTCTTCGAGCGCCGCAGACAGCGTTTGCGCCTTCAGTCGCTCGCCCTCGAGTTCCGCCGCCCGCGCGGTCGCGCTCGTCCGACAGCAGCTTCTGAACGCGCGCGCGCTCGCCCTCGACCTCGGCGCTGCCCCGAGCGCGTTCGGCGGCAACGGCGCCGTCCATTTCCTCGCGCAGCCGCGCCGTGGCCTGATTCGCGGCTTGCTCCATCTCGTCGCGCAGGCTGGTCGTCGCGTGCGTGACCGCGCGCTCCATCTCGGTGCGGAGCTCTGCCGACGATTTTGCTGCCGCCTCTTCCATGTCGCGGCGCACTTCATCGCGCGCACGCGCCACGGACTCAGCGCCTGCGGCTTCGAGCTCGCGGCGAATCCGATCGGTTTCCGCGACGACCCGGCGGTCGGCTTCGGCGGTGGCATCGGCAAGACCTGCGCGCAGACGGCCCTGCGACTCTTCCCGGACCGCGTCGAGTTCTTTGCGGTGACGATCTGCCGCGTCATCGGCAGCACGCGTGAGGTTCTCAATCTCGCCTCGCGCACGCTCGGTCTCGGCGGTCAGCCGACGCTCGGCTTCCGCCTGCGCAGTGGCGAGCTCGGCCTGCAGACGCCCATCCCACTCGGCTCGTACGGCTTCGACCGCTGCTGACTCGTTGCGCCTCGGCTTCGACCCGCGCCTTCTCTCGCTCTTCGGCGATCCTCTCGGCCAGCTGGGCAGCCTGTGCCTGGAGCTCCGCCTGGAGACGCGCGCTGAGAGCGTCAAAGGAGGTACGAAGATCGTGATCGGGCATTTCAGGCATTATCCGGACGGTTTGCGGGCAAGTCAAGCCTTGCGAAAGCGTGCAAATCCAACGGCCACAATAGTTTGACCTGTCGTGAGGCGCGTCGTACAATAGAGGGTCTAGCTTGCCGACGGGGGCGACCTAGATTCGACGGAGATATGGTTTCGCAGGATGCGTGCCGAGGACCATCACCCTCGTAAATCAGATGGAAACAAACCTAACTGCGGACACGCAGCTCGCACTCGCAGCCTAAACCCCTGTGAGCGTCCCTTCCGGTCAGCCTGCGGGCCGGAAACGGATGTCATTTAAGTAGGCTGGCGGCTACCGGTTGCTCCGGACGGTAGCGGCGAGACTTCTCTGGAGCTGGCTCCTGGCGGTTCTGGCCGCGGCTTCACGTCGGGAGCGAGATTTCAGACGCGGATACGCATCGTAGATTCCTGCGAGGATGTATTTTCGGACCCGGGTGCGAATCCCGGCGCCTCCACCAACCTTCGCTCTCGATCCACGCGAAGGTTGCCCGCCGTAGCGCGAAGCGCGAAGGCGGGCTGTCCCTGTCTACACCGAGCTTCGGCTGGCAGGCCAACCTTCGCTCTCGATCCAGGCGAAGGTTGTGCAGCTTCCGCCTGAGGCGGAAGCTACTTGAGATCTCCGTAGAACTTCCAGTTGATGTCCATGTCGCGCGCCAGCGGGATCCGCTTGTTGACCGCTAGCCGCAGCAGCGCGATCGGCATGCCTCCCTGCCGCATGATCTCGTCGTGGAATTGCGTGTTGGTCATGAGCTTGGTGTCGACGAGCTCTTTGCGCAGCCCGCGCAGCTGCAAGCCGCCGAGTAGATACGCCGCCTGATACAGCGGACCATAGCCGGCTGCCGGATCGAACGAGCGGCGCACTTCGGCCGTCGCGTTGTCGCGCTCGTGGCCTACGCGATCGACGAGGAAATCAATCGCCTCTTGCGGCGACCACTGGCCCATGTGGAACTTGAGCGAGAAGATGATGCGCGCGCAACGGTGCATGCGCCAGAAGAGCGCGCCGACCTTCTGTTCGGGCGTCTTGTCGAAGCCCATGTCGTAGAGGATCAGTTCCCAATAGAGCGGCCAGCCCTCGCCGAAGAACGGTCCGCCGCCGCTCAAGTTCGCGCGATAGTCGCTGAAGCGCGTGCTCAGATAGCCCACGAGATTGTGGCCGGGGATCATCTCGTGGAAAGCCGTCGCATGCGAGAACCCCGGGTTGTTGCCGCGCATGCTCTGGATCCGCGCGTCGTACTCCATCGTGTTGGTCGGGTACGACACGCTGATCTGGTTGCCGCCGGTGAAGAACGGATTCACCAGCTGACGCTCGGGCGTCATCATGATCATGTGCAGGGATTCGGCGGCGACCTGCGGCACGGTAATGAGTTTGTTCGCGCGCAGGTAGTCGACGGCCTCGACGAGGAGGTCCATGATCATCCGCGGTTGCGCGCCAGGTGGCACGGCGCTGTCCTTGGTCTTCTCGATCGCCTTCTTCCAGTCGTTGCCGAAGCCCATTTCGCGTGACGCCTTCAGCATCTCCTGATCGCAATAGGCGAATTCCTTTTCCGCGAGCGCGATCAGCTCTTCGGGCGTGTAGGGAATCATGGCTTCCGAGAGATCCTGAATGAGCCCCTCACGTCCTCGGGCCGGGCCGGGGATGCCTGAGGTGTCGGTCTTCCGCGGCGGATTCGGATCGAGCTTGAGATTCGCGCGTGCGATTGTCGTTTCGGCTGTGTGGCGAATGAAGAGGTAGTCGACCTGCGCGTTTCTCGAAAGCTTGTCGAAGTCGAGCGACTTGAGCGCAGCCAGCCAACTCGTGTAGAACGCGACGTCACGCGTCTGTCCGCTGCCTTCTACTCCTGCGCCCCGTCCACCACGTCCGCCACCGCCACCCGCGTTGCCGCTGAAGCGCGCGACGATGTCGCGCATCTCGTCCTGCGGCAGGGCAATGATCTCACCGAGGTCTGGAACATCGGCGAACTTGAGCTGCGGCGCCGCCGCAATCGGATCCGCCGTCGCTGGCGACGCCGGCACGCCAAGGTTCTCGGCCGCCACCGTGCTGCGGAGCAGTTCGGCGTACGCCTTCAGTCCCTCGTCGAGCTTGGCGTATGGCATGCCCATCCACCAGGTGAACATGGGGTCGTAGCCGTTGTAGAAATTGAACCACTCCGTCGTGATTGCGCGGAGTTGATCGACCGCCGTGGCGCCGAGCGTCGCCTGCTCCTGGTTGACGCGCGGCGGCGCCGTCATCAGCTTGACGAGTTCTTTCGAGATGTCCGTGAGAGTGCCCGCCGCTCGCTGGGCGTCCACGTTCTCGACGCGAATGCGCGCCTCGATCAGCTGCACGAGCTTCGGTGCGAATGGCGCGGCTGTGGTTGCCTGCGCCATCGTCAGCGTGTCGCCTTCGAGCCGTTTCAGATTCTCGGCGATGGCCGACGACAGCCCGTCGAGTTCGCTCTTGCCTACCGCCGTCAGCTTCGCCGCGTCGATGCGCCCGACGGCGTCCTGCCAGTTCAGGTCGAAACGTTTCAGGCGTGCGATGCGGCCCGGAGACAGGGACACGGGCGGAGGCGGCGACGGTGCTGCCATCACCGGCGCATCGGCGCCGCGCCCTCCGCGCCCACCGCGTCCGCCACGACCCGATGATCCGTTGGCGTAATTCCCCGACAACGTCGTCCGATCCAGGTTGTAACGCTGCACCACCATGCGCATCTCGCTCTGCGGCGAGGCGAGCAGTGGCTTCAGATCGGTGGGAACGGCCGTTTCCTGCGCCCGGGGAACGAGTTGAAGGCCGCAGGCGAAGGCAAAAAGGAATGCGATGGCAAGAATCGGGCGGCGCCTGATCATTCGAGTCTGTCTCCTCAAGCCCAGCAGCTTACTTCGACTAAGCCGTTCAGACCTCAATCGTTCTTTTGATGCCCTTATCAGATAAGGGCCGGCGATGAGGCCACATCGGAGACCCGACGAAGCGCTCGATGAAGTGAAATGGCGATTGACCCAGGCGTCTGGCCGGTACATACTCCGCGGGCCAAGCTCATCATTAGACTTGTCTACTTTCCGGAGGTAGTGACCTATGAAGACATGGAAGGCAATCTCGGTCGTATCGCTCGTGCTCGCGTACTCAGGTGCCGCGCTCGCGCAGGACGCGGTGAAGGCGGACCCGACGCATTACAAGGTCGTATTCGAAAACGCGAGCGTACGCGTGTTGAAGATCAACTACGCTCCGGGATCCAAGAGTGTGATGCATCAGCATCCGGACGCGATCGTGATCCCGCTTTCGGCCTCGAAGGTCCAGTTCGCCACGCCCGATGGCAAAACCCAGGACAGCGACATGGCCAGTGAATCCGCCATGTACACGCCGGCCGGCACGCACACTCCGACGAATGTCGGCAAGGGGCCAGTCGATGCGCTGCTCGTCGAATTCAAGGGCGCGGCACCGGGCAAGGCGGCGCTGCCCACGTCCCGTCCCGGAATGGAACTGAAGGTACTGGCCGAAGGCCCGCACGCCACGGCTTACCGCTCAACGGCGTCCGCGACTTTCGCCGAGCCAGCCGGGAGCAAGCACGAGTTCGACCAGGTGGTCATCGCCCTCGGCGCGGCCCCATTGTCTCTCTCGATCGACGGCAAGCCGGCGAAGACGACGTGGGCTCGCGGCGATGTGCAGTTCATCGGGCGCGGCGTGGCGCACGAAGCCAAGAACACCGGCGGAAAACCCTCGGACATGATTATCGTGGCGATCAAGTAGGACGTCGGCGAGGTGGGACGCCCCGGCGTCCCGCCTCGCGCCGGCTACCAGTCGACGTCGGCTGGTTCCCCACCAGCCCTCACATTCCACGCCGAGTAAGGGTAGATGGTTCCGAATCGGTGAGTCGGTAAGTCAGCATGACGGAGCCGACCTCGATCTGATCACCGTCCCTGAGCGCAACCGGCTGCGTGACGAGCGACCCGTTCACGTGTGTGCCGTTCTTGCTGCCCAGATCCTCGATTGTGGCCTCGGCGTTCGTGAAGATGATTTGCGCGTGCCGGCGCGAGAGCGTGACCGAATCGATGCGGACGACGCAATCGGGATCGCGGCCGACGACATTCGTCCCCGTGGACAAAAGCCACTCGCCGCGGGTCGAGATGAGACGCGGACCGGCCTGTCTGGGGCTTACGCTCGTGAGGACCTGCGCTGGCTGAGCGTCGCCGTGGAAGGCGTAGCCGTACCGCGGCACTGTGCGGATGTACCGCGCCGCTTGTGGCGCATCCCCGAGGGCGGCGCGAATCTCGGCAACCAGGTTGTGCAGACTCGCGTCGGAGACGAACGTGTCTGGCCACAGGCGCTCGAGCAGTTCCGTCTTCGCGATAGCCTCCGGTCGGCGATCGAGAAGCAACTCCAGGAGCTGGAAGGCCTTCGGCGAAAGCGGAACTGCGCTTCCATGGCGAAGAAGCGCATGCCGACCGGAGTCGAATTCGCATTCTCCAAAGACGAGGCGCATATGAGCCCTGAAAGCATTAGAGTTTCGTGAGAACTCCGCGAGGACACCGTGGTCGACCGGCGCCTATATTGGCACAGGAGGCCTTATGGTCCGACTGCAAACATTTGCCGTCTGCGTGATCTGCCTGCCCGCGTTCCTGGGGTGTCAGGGACGGCCGGTGTTGACTCAAGGGCTTGGCGCCAAGATCTGGGTGGACCGCTACAAGGAGATCGAGGAGTACTTGAGGACCGCCGAGTGCGTGAGTAAGTACGGGACAGATCCTCGCAAGGCGACCCGCTGCACACTGCCGCCCGGTGGGCCCTTCCCCCGGATGGCCTGGAGGTCGCTGCCTCCCGGGGTCTACCGCGGTTTTTGGGAAAGCTACAAAGCCGACATTGCCGCCTATGAGATGGACAAGCTCCTGAAGATGGACATGGTGCCGCCCGGCGTGGAGCGGCAGCTCGAGGGCGTTTCGGGTGCAGCCCAATTGTGGGTTGAGAACATTTTCGGCCTGAAGGAGGGCGAGGCACCGGACGAGTCACACCGTGTCCACTGGGAAAACCAGTTGGTCCGGATGGCGATGTTCGACAACCTCATTGGCAACCGCGACAGGAACCGGGGCAACATCATCCGCGATGCCGAGTGGAACGCGATATTGCTCGATCATTCACGCGCGTTTGGAACCGGTAGCGAGCTCCCCGTCAAAATGACCCGCATCGACGGGGCCTTCTGGACGAAGATCGAGAGTCTGACCCGCCCTCAGCTCGAGGCGGCGCTCCGCACATTGATTGGCGACAAAGAAATCCAGGCCATCCTCGACCGTCGCGATCGGATGAGGGCCGAAGTCAAATCGCTTCCGAGATAGACCGCGTTCGTTCTGCGAGTTACGCGAGTGGCTCAGGTGAACACAGCAGCCTCGCCGATGATCACGAGGACGATTGCTCACTACGAGATCCTGGCGCCGATTGGTGAAGGCGGCATGGGCGTCGTCTACCGCGCGGTCGATACGCGTCTCGGCCGGCCGGTCGCGGTCAAGCTCCTCCGCCCTGACGGGCCGATCGACGGAGAGCGTCGGAAGCGATTCGTCCAGGAAGCCAGAGCCGCCTCGGCGCTGAATCACCCGCACATCATTACGATC
Source organism: uncultured Acidobacteriota bacterium (assembly GCA_963797715.1). Lineage (GTDB taxonomy): Bacteria > Acidobacteriota > Vicinamibacteria > Vicinamibacterales > 2-12-FULL-66-21 > DATBJJ01. Next base: position 198,971 of record CAWCQS010000016.1, on the reverse strand, counting down.
TATGACATCGGACAGGCCGATGGCACTGACTTCATCGCGATGGAGTACATCGCCGGCCCGTCCCTCGCCTATGTGATCGGCCACAGCCGAATGAGTATCGGGGACGCGCTGAAGTACGGCGTGCAGATAGCCGACGCGCTCGGAGCGGCCCATGCGGCTGGCATCCTCCATCGCGACCTCAAACCGGCCAACATCATGCTCAGTACGGCCGGAGACACGGGAGCGATCAAGGTTCTCGATTTCGGGCTCGCGAAGATGGGCGATCCTCTCGGCGACACACACATCGACGAGCGCTTCAGCACAGGGACAGCGCGCCCGGCAGAGCGCCTCCAGACCGAGGAAGGGACGATCCTCGGCACCGCTGCCTACATGTCTCCCGAACAGGCAGAAGGCAAACCTGCTGACGCGAGGTCGGACGTCTTCTCTTTCGGCACGGTGCTCTACGAAATGATCACTGGCCGTCGTGCTTTCAGCGGCGCGACGCGGATGTCGACGCTCGCGGCCATCCTGGGCGCCGAACCCCCACCGCCGAGCCAGGCGATCCCCGGCTTGTCGCCCGATCTCGAGAAACTCATCCTCCGCTGCCTGCGAAAGAGTCCCGAACGACGCTGGCAGTCGATGGCCGATCTGAAAGTGGCGCTCGAAGACATGCGGGAGGAACTTGATGTACGGAAAGTCGCGGGATACTCCGTATCGACTCGAGCGGCCCGATGGAAGACCATCCTCGCCGTCTCGGCCGCCATCGCTGCAGTAGCGTTCGGCGCCTGGTGGTTGGCAACGCGGCCACGGCCAGAGGCCGGACCCACGACCTTTCTGACGAGGCTTACATCCGACGTTGGGTGGACCGACTATCCGGCCATCTCGCTCGACGGGAAGATGCTCGTGTACGCCTCCGATCGCAGCGGCGAGAACAATCTCGACATCTGGGTTCAGCAGATTCCCGACGGGCCTCCCGTCAGGCTGACCAGTCACCCAGCGGATGAAGTGGAACCCTCGCTCTCGGCCGACGGAGGCCGGATCGCCTTTCAGTCCAACCGTCAAGGCGGGGGCATCTACATCATCCCGACACTCGGCGGTGAAGAACGGCTTCTCGTGGCGCGAGGCTTCTCTCCACGCTTTTCACCAGACGGAAAGTGGATAGCCTACGGTGTTGCCGAACAAACCGGCAGCCGAATCTACGTGTCGCCAGCCGCAGGCGGTCCGGCTGCTCCGGTCAGCGACGGCTTCTATCGAGCTCAGTCACCCGTCTGGTCACCAGACGGACGCCATCTGTTGTTCTGGGCGCAACGCCAACGCGACGCTCCGCCGGAGAACAACGTCGACTGGTACATCGCGGCGGTGCCGGGCGGATCGCCCACTCGGACAGACGCCCGAAAGGCGCTCCTCCGGGAAGGATTCCAGGCATTTCAGGGACTGCCGTCGCCGGATGCCTGGGCCGGTGTGGACAGCCGCATTCTCTTTCACGGCATCGTCGGCGACTCCTCGAACATGTGGCAGGTGGCCATTTCTCAGGATGGCTTGCATGTGAACGGACAGGCACAACGGGCGACGTTTGGCACGACAGACGAAGCGGCCGCCTCGGTCACCTCGGACGGGCGGATGGTGTACATCAGCCGGACGATGGGCGCGGATATCTGGACACTATCCATCGACACAAACCGTGGCACGGTCGGAGGGCCGCTGAAACGCGTGACGCAGGATGCGGCAGATGACTACAACCCGACGTTGTCTGAAGATGGTGCCACCTTGGTATTCCGGTCACGTCGAGCAGGCCGGTTCGGTGTCGTCCTGAAGAGGCTCGGGACGAGCGCCGAGACCATCCTCACGCGGATGTCGGAAGATCACTATCCGGCGATCAGTCATGATGGAACGAAAGTCGCGTACTCGTTCCGACAGAATGGCAAGATGCCCGTCTTCGTCGTGGCCGCGAGCGGAGGATCACCCGATCAAGTGTGCGAGGACTGTGGCGAAGTGGAGGCGTGGTCGCCGGACGGCACGCAGATCCTGTATGTGGCTGCGGGTGATCCGTCAGGCGTGGGACGCCTCACGATTGGCGCCTCGCCCAATCACGGATGGTTGAAAAACCCGGGCTACGGGATTTACCATCCGCGCCTGTCGACAGATGGCGGCTGGGTCACGTTCAACGGCCGGAGGGACAGGCTGGCGCCAGCGCAGGTGATCGTCGCCAGAGTACAGGCGTCTGCGGTTTCGGGCGAAAAGGAATGGATCCTCGTCAGTCAGGATGGCGAAGCACCGAGCTGGTCACCAGACGGAGGTTTCCTGTACTTCTGGTCGGATCGCGACGGCTCTCCGTGCCTGTGGGCGCAACGTCTGGATCCCGCGACGAAAAGACCGGCCGGACCGCCGCTCAGCATTCAACACTTCCACACCAAGGGACTGTCGTGGAGGAACCTGTACCTTGGCGCGCCAGGTCTCGCCGTCGCCCGCGACAAGATTGTCTTCAATCTGGGCGAGCACAGCGGGAATATCTGGATGACACAGCTCGCGCGCAATCCCGATTGAGCGAGTCGTTACATGCAGCGTATCCGCGCCTCTCTGCAAGTAGCCGTAATTGCACTCAGTATCGTTGCCCTTACCTCCGCGCAACAGAAGCCTGCTGCACCGACGCTCGACCAGCTCGCGAGCTATGAGACGTTTCGCTCCTGGCTGATCAAGCAACCCGCCGAAATCCGCCAGGCCGCGGATGACGTTCTCTTTCAGCACTACGCGGAGGAACTGCGTCGACAGGGCAAGTCGGATGAGGAAACCGCGTCCACGATCGCCACTCTCAAGAAGCTGGGGAACGCCCCGGAGGTGGAGCGCTGGAATCGGATTCTGACCTCACCGAAACCGATGTTCAACGTGGCGCCGAACGCATTCCTCGTCGAAATGACCAAGGGATTGAAGCCTGGGCGCGCATTGGATGTTGGCATGGGGCAAGGGCGGAACACCATTTACCTCGCGCAGCAGGGCTGGGACTCGGTGGGCTTCGACCCGGCCGACCGCGCCGTGGCGGCGGCCCAGGACCAGGCCGCCAAGCTCGGCGTCAAGATAACCACTCACGTCGCTCGCGCGGAAGACTTTGATTGGGGAACCGCGCAGTGGGACCTCATCGTCTTGAGCTATGTCGGTGCCCGCGAGTACGTCGGGAAGGTTCTCGCCGCCTTGCGTCCCGGCGGCATGCTGGTCGTCGAGGGCTTTCATCGCGACGCCACCAAAACGCAACCGATCGGCGGCGCGGTCGTGTTCGATACCAACGAGCTGCTGAAACTGTTCGACGGCCTTCGGGTCCTTCGTTATGAGGACGCACACGCCGTGGCCGACTTCGGCCTCTCTGGCACGCGGGTCGTCAGGCTGGCGGCGGTCAAGCCCTAGAATCCTCCAGTCCGCGCTGTCGCACCGCCCTTGCGTCGGCACGGGAGGTGCGAAAGAATCCGGGGATGCTCCAACCCGTCAGCCGAGTCGTCGATCTCCTCGATCCCACGCTCAACCGTATCTCCAACATGACGGCGGACGAGGCGAGGCGCCGGGTCCTGACCGGCGATCCGGCCGGCGTCCTTGCAGTCGACGGGTCGTTTGCGCTCGTCGCGGCGGAAGGCATCACCGTGCGGCTCGCACGGTCGCTCGATCGGCCGATGCGGTATTTTCTCGCCAAGCGTCACGAGGGACCCGCCCTGTACGTCGCCGATCGCATCGACACGCTCCACCAGGCGCTCGCCACAGACGGACTCGCCGCACAGTTTCATCCGAGCTACACCCGCATGGTCCCGGCGCACTACATCGTCGAGATTGCGCTCGTCGGTTGTCCCGATCCCGATCCCGTCTACACGCGATTCTTCACGCCCGCGACCAACAAATTGCCCGCAAACATCGACGAGATCGGCCGGGAATATGTCGGCGCCATGGCGCGGGAGATCGAAAAGTGGCTGACGCACATCGAATCGACCACCGAGCGATCGGAACCGATCGGCGTGGCGTTTTCTGGAGGGATAGACAGCGGCGCGGTGTTCCTCGTCGTCTATCACACGATGCTGCGCCTGGGGCTGTCTCCATCGCGTCTCAAGGCATTCGTGCTCAACCTGGGCTCTGGACCTGATGTCGATCAGGCTCGTGCGTTTCTGGCCGACGTCAGCCTGTCGCTCTTCCTCGAGGAGATCGACGCGTCGCCCGATGGGCTCGACCTCGACGCGACACTACGCGTACTCGAAGACTACAAGCCGCTCGACGTCGAGTGCGCAGCGATGGGGCTCGAGCTCTGTCGCGGCATCCGCACCCGCTATCCGGAGTGGCGCTACCTCGCCGACGGCGACGGCGGCGACGAAAACCTAAAGGACTACCCGATCGAGGAGAACCACGAGCTCACGATCCGGAGCGTCGATCGACAACCTGATGCTGTACCAGGAGGGCTGGGGCGTCGGACGGATCAAGCATTCGCTCACGTACAGCGGCGGGCTGAGCCGCAGCTACGTGCGAACGTACGCTCCTGCGCGCTGCCACGGTTTCGATGGCTTCAGTCCCTACGCGCAACCGGCCGTCGTGGCCGTGGCTGAGGGGATCCCGTTTGCCGAGCTGACGGGCTACGACGTGTCGACGCTGTACGCGCTCAAGGGCCAGGTCGTCGCGAGCGGCGTGAAGGCCGTCACTGGCTTCGACATGCCGACGTACCCGAAACGGCGCTTCCAGCACGGCGCGATTCCCGCCGACACGATGCGGTCGCGGCTCGGCGGTGACGAGCGCAGTTATCGCCGCGCGTTTCACGGCCTCTACGTCTGAGCCGATGATCTCGGATTACCCGGCGCGCGCCGGCGCGAGGGATCGATTCATCCTCGATCGCAGGCTGCCGCGCGTCGTGCACGATCCCTGGCAGTTGCAGGGAGTCGTCGTCGAGGACGAGCGGTCCGCGAAGGGCACGCCCATTCCAGTCGCGACCGTGTTTCTAACCGGCCGCGAGTGCCCATGGCGTTGTGTGATGTGCGATCTGTGGATGCACACGATCGAGCGCGACACGCCCCTGGGAGCGATTCCGGCGCAGATCCTTGACGCGCGACGCCGCCTTGCGCAATCGCACGGCGCCGTCGATCACATCAAGCTCTACAACGCCGGCAGTTTCTTCGACCCACGCGCCGTGCCCGACGCGGACTACGATGCCATTGCCGAAGCGCTGGCCGGCTGCTCGCATGTGATTGTCGAGTCCCACCCGGCGCTCGTCGGTGACCGCACCAGCCGCTTGCTCGACTCACTGCGTCACGCTCCAACCTCCGCTGTCACTCTCGAAGTCGCGATGGGTCTCGAGACGGCTCATCCCGAAGCGCTCGAACGTCTCAACAAACGGATGGATGTCGACGACTTCGTCAGCGCCGCCGCTCGACTGGCATCGCTGGGCGTGGCGCTGAGAGTGTTCCTCCTGGTGAATCCCCCGTTCGTTCCCGCTGATATGCAAGACGAATGGCTGCTTCGATCGATCGACGTCGCATTCGCCTCCGGCGCGTCGGTCGTTTCGCTGATTCCAACGAGAACAGGAAACGGCGCGATTGACGCGCTCGACGGCGCTGAATTCCGCTCTCCCCGGCTGATCGATCTCGAACGAAGCTTCGACACCGGTTTGGCACACGTACCGCCTCACGGCCGCCTGTTCGTCGACCTCTGGGATCTGCGTCGCTTCGCCGAATGCGACGCCTGCCTGGAGGCTCGCCGCGTTCGCCTGCACACGATGAACCTCACGCAACAGCGCCTTCCGGACGTCTCGTGCGCCGCTTGCGGTTCGGTCGCTCAACCCTCATGACCGGCACGCTGAACGTCGACGTCGCGATCGTCGGCTCTGGATTCTCTGGCGCCTTGTGCGCGCTCGCGCTTAGACAACTGGGCCGGACCGTGGCTCTGATCGAGCGCGGCCGGCATCCGCGCTTTGCCATCGGCGAGTCGACGACGCCGCTGACCAACCTGCTGCTCGAGGAGCTGGCCGATCGCTATGAATTGCCGGACGTGCGGGCATTTTCGAAGTGGGGTACCTGGCAGCGCCGCCATCCGGACGTCGCCGTTGGACTGAAGCGAGGGTTCACGTTCCTGTTCCATCGGTCTGGCGAGACATTCTCCGATACAGACGATCACCAACGGCAGCTCCTCGTTGCCGCGAGTCCGAACGACGACGTTGCCGACACGCATTGGTACCGGCCCGACTTCGATCTGGCTCTGGTCGAGGCCGCGCAAGCGAAGGGCGCTGTCTACCTGGACCAGACGGGCCTCGAAACGATCCGCGATCAGGGCGCGACTATCGAGCTCGAAGGTCAGCGGCACGGCGGCATCGTCCGCATCCGCGCTGGTTTCGTCGTTGACGCCAGCGGTCCGCGCGGCTTCATCACCAACACCCTTGGCAGCGGCGCCGCGCTGCCACGCTGGCTGCCGCCAACTCAGGGATTGTTTACGCATTTCGAGCACGTCGGCCTCTGGGAACGCGTGTCGCCGCCGGACGGTGTTCCGCCGTACCCGCCGGATGCGGCCGCGCTGCATCACGTCTTTCCTGGCGGCTGGATCTGGGTGCTGCGATTCAACAACGGCATCACGAGCGCCGGCGCGGCGCTCACCGATCCGCTCGCAGCACAGCTCGCAGCGTCCGAAGGTGCGCGGGCGTGGGACCGGCTGCTCGCTCTACTGCCGTCGGTCGCCGAGCATTTTCGTGATGCGCAGCCGACGATGCCATTCATTCACGCACCGCGGGTGGCTTTTCGCTGTCGCGAGGTCGTTGGTGATAAGTGGGCATTGCTGCCGTCGGCAGCCGGCGTCATCGATCCGCTGCTGTCGACGGGGTTTCCGCTGACGCTCCTTGGCCTGGGGCGACTGCTCGAGATTCTCGAAACCACGAAACCGGGTATGGAGCGGCAGGCGGCGCTCGCGACTTACGCCGAGACCACGCAGCGCGAGCTCAATGTCACCGAGCAGCTCGTAGCCGCGCTGTACGCCTGCATGGCGGATCCCGTGCTCTTCAAGCGGCTGAGCCTTCTGTATTTCGCTGCGGCCAGCTTCAGCGAGACCGTGCGCCGCCTCGGACGTCCACATCTGGCGCCCGGTTTCCTGCTGAACGAGCATCCGCGGTTTGGCCCTGAGCTGCTGGCCAGTGCAGCGTTGGCCGCTGGCGGCCCCACTGGCGCATCTCGAATCGCGCTCTTCGATAGGATCGATCGAGCGATCGAGCCCTTCGATGCCGCCGGCCTGCTCGATCGATCCCGTCGCGACTGGTACCCTGTCCTCGCCTCCGACCTCGTCGCCAGCGCATCGAAACTTGAAGCCTCAGTTGATGACGTCAGTCGCTTGTTGGAACGCTGCGGGTTGACGGCAACGCGGTAGTTGGTCTCACGGCAAGGCGGTAGCGCAACGATAGTGGCGCGTCCCAGTCATACGCCGGAGCAAAGCGGGCGGCTCGGCGCTCCGCTTCGTGCCGTGGAAAACCAGGCCCTCCGCGGCTGGCCTGACGGTGCGGCGTCGGCCGGGTTTGCCGTACGCCGGTAAGGCATCGGTTCGGCAACGAAGCCAAGTGACCGCTTGCGACGAAACGATGCCGCCGCCGATCGGTGCCGCTCCGGGCCTGGTTTAGGGGCTTCGCTGTCACAGCCCTCAAAGTCGCGCCGATCCGACCGCTTTGCTCCGGCGGATGTCCGAGCGCGCCACCGTCGGTCTTCGAACACGAAGATGTCGCAACGTTCGACATACGGCATTACTCGGTCGACCGTATCATTCCGCGCTACCCACGCCGCCGCCGCCACAGCAACTTGACCCACAAGAACCCCACGAGCAGGAACGGAAGCAGATAGACGGCAATCATCGCCGGCGGCGGGCGTTGATCGTAGGTGGCATCGACGTCGCTGTCGACGAACGCGGATCCGAGCGGTCCGGCGATGGTGACGCGCACCCGGAATCGGCCTTCGTGATCCATGACGAGCGCGGCGAACCGACGCGCGGGATCGTTGTCGATGGGTTGAGCGCCTGCCGTCCCCTGAGCTCCCGCGCGATCCGCTGGTTCGAGAAGAAGCATCACGCTCGTTGCCGCCGGAAGCGGCGACTTGCCGTCAGCAGGATGCACGGTGACCCAGAACCGTCCGCCCGCCGATCCGTCGTCCGTGGTGTCCGGATCGGTCCAGATCGAGACGGTATACGGGCCGACGATCTGGTTGGAGACGATAGGGAACGGCGGACCGCTGTGCGCGCCGAGCGGGACTGATGTCAGTCCAGTGACTACGCACAGAATAATCGCAACGCACGCCGACAGTCTCACGCGCCGAACCCCAGGCCGCGCATCTCCATCGGCTGGAACAACACCCAGATCGCCACAGCGGCAAGCAGGACGAACGCGACGACCCACGGCGCCGTCGCCCGCACAGCTCGTCCGGGTGAATCGCGCTGTGAGATTAGATGTGCGATCGCCAGCGAGCCGATGGTCCCAAGCACGATGCACCCGAGTTGAATCGGGAAGACAGCTCCTGGCCGCATGCCCGCCCATCGCCACAATGGTTCACCCAGCGCCGGCCAACCGAGAAGATCGACGGCCGCGCTTTGCGTTACGGGCACCACGGTCAGCGCTCCGGTGAGAAAGTGAAAGCTGTAGTGCGCGAGCCACATGCCGAAGCCGAACGGCACGAACGCGTAGGCGTAGCGCGTCGCGACGTCGATGAGCGATCCGGCGCCACCAGACGTGGCACGCGTACTTCCGGCAGCGAGGCCAACAAGCACGACCGGCGCTGCCCCTAGCCCGAACGCAAACATGCAAGAGAGGACGACAAATTCGGATGTCGTCCCTAGCATCGCTGAGAGCCACTGCTCCACCCGATGCACAGGCGACACCATGGCGAACGCATTGAGCATCGCGGCGAATGCGAACAGCACTGACAGGTCCAGCCAGGTCTCGGCGCGTTGCCAGACGGCCGATTCCGGATCGGCGGCGCTCGTCAGCGAGCTCGATGCCCGGCGTCCGCCCAGTGAGCGCGATATTGTCGTGTGGACACGCCTGCACGCAGTCGAGGCAGAACGTGCAATCGAGGTTGCCGACTTTGGCCGGAAGAAAGAGACCGAGCTCGCATCCGCGCTGCACCAAGACCAGCGGCGCCTCGGGCGCCCGACGCCCGGCAATGCAGTCTTCAGTTCGGCACGTCTGGCACGTCGTCGACTCCTTGATTCTGAGTTCGAGCGGCGAGACTGTCGACGCGACGAAGTTGAATTGACCGATCGGGCAGATGTGCTTGCAGAACGTCGCGCCCTTGAACACGAGATCCACGGCAAGCGCCGCGACAAAGTACGCCAGCACGAGGTACGCGGTCGCCGATGGCAGTGCCCACAGGTCGAACAACTCGTAGGCGAAGAGCACCGCCACGAACAGGACGATCGCGATCCATTTGCCACGCAGACGCGACGGCCACGTCCGCGATGGCGCGTGGGTGCGCCGACCCCAGTCGCGCACGAGCACGAACGGACATCCGGCGCAGAACAGGTTGCCGGCCGCCAGCAGCGCGACGACCAGCAGCCCGCGATAGTGGACCCAGGTGAGGACCGTGGAAAGGTTGGCCGGGGCGAGATCCGGGCCCGCGAGCCCGTGAACGACCACGGCGCCGGCAATGCAGAGCAGCACCAGCTGCATGCTCGATCGCGCGTGGCGCCAGCGCAGAAAGGAGCCGACAACGGGCCAGCGCAGGACGTCGCCGTGTGCCGCAATATGGCTGGCTCCCGATGGCTCGGCCCGCATGCTTCCCTGCTTCGAACGTGACGCCTTCAACTCGCGGGACGGACGGTGACTTCGCCGAGCCGCTGATCGATCGCTCGGCGGTCGGCCAGCGTACCCTTGACGTAAAGCACCCACGCGCCGGCCATGGTAAATCGAAGTCTGACTCTGTAGCTGCCCTGGCCATCGTCACTCGCCGGCTCGACGAGAGGCGCCATGCCGGGATGAGTCATGTGCGCTTCGAGCCTGAGCGAAGCAGGTGGAACTTTTTTACCGGCGCCGTCGAGGATCATGAATTCAGCGATCGCCTCGCCATCGACGACGGGTGACGAAGGAACCACGTTCAACCGCGTGATGAGTTCGGTGGCCGGTGCGCCGTGCCTGGCGCAGGCGGCAGACACCAGGTGACCGATCAGAAGGAGAACGAGCGCGCGGTTCCGAGCCCGGATGGTGCGCGTCCGATCAGGCCGCGGCCCCAGCTCCACGGTGCCACGCACACGAGCATTTCGGCGTCGTCGCCGACGCCGTTGGGAAGAGGTGGTAGTACATCGCGATCACCATCGGGATGAAGACGATGGTGTTGTAGAAGAGATGCAGCTCGACGCGTGGAATCCAGAGCTGGACGATGCTCGTCGGCACTGGCCGATCGAAGAGGTAATGGCCAGTGATCGCCTGCATCTGCAGCAGCGCGTGCTCGATGTGATGGAAGAACTGGATGCAGAGTGCGATCGTCCACCACCGGCGTTCCTGGACGCCGGTAAATCCCTTGCGCAGCACGAACAGGCCCGTCAGCATGACGAGCGCGTAGCCATAATGCAGCGTCTCGGACTTGATCAGCCAGGGAAAGAAGTAGCCGAGCGCACCACGCGCCTCTGGCACTGGCCAGCCGAGAGCGTAGATCTGAAATGCCTGCAGCAGGTGCTCGGCCCAGTGCGCGAGCACGATGACCATGAAGATGCGCAGCGCCCTTTCGTGCCACTCGCCATTCAGGCGATCGACGAACGAGACTGGCTGTCCGGCCGGATAGATTCCGGCATGTACGGCCTGCATTTCCCCTCCCTGCCTTACAGGGATCGCATTATAGGACCCCGGTCGACCGAGCGGGCAATAGCATGAATGGATTAGGGCTCAGGACCCAAGGCTGCTTTTCCCTGAGCCTTGAGCCTTGAGCTTTGAGCCCAAAGCCATCTCGACCAGCAACGCCGACGGGCCCACGAGAAACAGCGCGTAAAACGGCGCGTAGATGACTTCGTTCAGCCTGAGCAGCATTTCCACGAACGCCACCAGTACGACGACGACCACCTGCCCCAATTTCGATCGAACCCCCACCTTCGGGTCGGTGACCATGAAGAAAATGAAGAGCTGATACATCGGCCCCGTGATTGGCGCAATCGTCGACTGCCACGGATTGCCGGTGATGGCACTCCGAATCAACGCAAACACGAGGAAGGCCACCACATAACTGGCGCTGACGTGCAGCCGTCCGACGCGCCAGACGATGGCGAAGCCGAGAAGCCATATCACCGCCATCGGCCAGAGGTTGTTACCCCACTGGATGCTGAGGAGCGACACGGTCTGCGGCGCGAGAAACAACACCGCGCTGACACCCAGGTTCGATGGATTCCACAGGTGGCGGCCCTTCACCCGGAGCACGTACTTCGACAGAATTGAGATAAAGCTGGCGAAGAAGTACGGCCACAGGAACGGGGACCGCACGAGAATGCCGACGCTGATCCCCGAGATATAGGCGCTCGCCGGGTGCAGCCAGGTGCCGTAGGTAATCCGTCCGAGTATCAGTTCGGTGGCGATCGCGGTGACGATCGCGAGCGCGGTCCGCCCGTAGGCTTCGAGGATGCCGAAGTTGAGGTGCGCCGTGATCAGAATGCACGTGATCAGAATGGGCGGCAGCAACCGGTTGTCGAGGCGCTGCAGCGCGTGACGCCATGAAACCGGCGGCGCGGGAGCCGCAACCGTCGATGGCGTACTCATTTGGACTCCTTCACGCGATGCACGCGATCGACGGCCGGCTGCTCAATCGTCTCGCTGCGGCCTGACGGCCACCGGATGACGACGCGGTCGACGGCCGTGACGGTGCCGAGCCCATAGTGCAGCCGGCGCTGGTTCTGTGCGCTGAAACCGCTGCCGCCGCTGACTTCCTGCACCTGCCGCTGTCCGCGCCAGTGCAGTTCGACCCGCGCGCCAATCGCGCTGCGGTTGCTCGCCGTGCCTTCGAGCTCGAACGCAATCCAGTGACGGCCCGGGTTGACCGTGTTCGTGTAGACGAGGAGCGGCCCGCGCTGATTGGCGACGACGACGTCGAGCACGCCGCGATTCGAGAAATCGGCAAGCGCGACGGCGCGGCCGTCGAACGTGTCTCTGACACCTACGTCCTGCGCGACTTCTGTGAAGCGGCCGGCGCCATCGTTCGTCCAGACGCGCTTGTGCTGATAGCCGGAGAGGCTGCGACCGCGCATCGGCGGCCAGTTCGCGGCATCGGCGATGATGCGCTTGTGGCCCACGGCAATTTCAGCGAAGTCGTACCAGTAGCTCGTCCGCTCCCCCGCCGAGACGTAGCCGTTCACAAGATACATGTCGAGCGTGCCGTCGTTGTTGAGATCGCCGAACTGTGCGCCCCAGCTCCAGCCACCCAGATCAACGCCAAGCGTCGAGGCGAGATTCTCGAACTCGAGCGACGCGCCATTGGTTCGGGCCTTCGGCACCCAGAGATCGTTGCCCTGCACCAACACGCCCGGCTCGGAGATGTTCGTTTTGTAGATGGAAAGCCGGCCGTCGTTGAAGATATCGCCAAACGACGCGTTCATGCCGCTCTTCGGCGTGCGGCCGACGCCCGTGGTCTCACCCGACTCGACGAACCGGCCGCCGTGATTGAGATAGAGCTGCGAGACGCCATAGTCATTGGCGAGGAACAGATCCGGCCGACCCGAGCCTGAGAGATCCGCGGCCCCGGCCGCGAGCGTCCAGCGCTGCGACTGGATGCCAGCAGCTGCCGAAGTCTCCTCGAACGTTCCGTCGCCGCGGTTCCTGAACAGGTACCTCCGGCCGCCATTCTCGGCATATTCGAAGCTCTCCGGCATGATGCGGGTGGTCTCGAGGTGCCAAAGATCGATGTCGTCCGCCCAATAGCCGCCGAGGAACAGATCGAGCCAGCCGTCGCAATCGTAGTCCCACCAGATCGCCGCGTTGGCGTTCACCCATGCCGGGAGTCCGGCCTTCTCTGAGACGCGCACGAATGTTTTTCCGCTATCGTTGTGGAAGAGCTCCGGCTTTCCGTACTTGTAGAGGAACAGATCTTCGTACCCGTCGTTGTCGAAGTCGCCCCACAGCGCGCCCATCGAGGCGCCGGTGCCCTCGCGGTTGACATCTGCGATACCCATCTTCGCGGCGACGTCTTCGAACGTGCCGTCACCCTTGTTTCGATACAGACGATTCAGGCTGCCTTCGCCGCTGTCGGTGACGTAGAGGTCCTGCCAGCCGTCGCGGTCGAAGTCGGCGACGGCCACCGACGCGCCCATCGCCGCGACCTGCGGCATGATGTGCTCGAGCTTGGAATCGAACGTCGGCGCGCGATGGACGAAGTCGATGCCCATGCGCTTGGCCGACTCGCGCAGCACGAAGCCGTGCCGCGCCGCCGCATCAGGATCGCCGGCCGTCAGGGCCGAGGTCGCCGCGGTTGAACGATCGAGCACGACGACCGCGACGAGAGAACCCACGAATAGAGCCGCCCAGAGCGGCCAGAGGACGCGTTGACGCGCCTGACTCGTCATTGATGGTTTTCCTTCTCGGGACGGTTTTCCTTCCCGGCAAAACGTAATCCCGAGAGAAACGCGCTCGGCTCGACGAATCGTGTGTGATACGTCTCCCAGTCAGCGCTGTGTGCCTGGTAAACCGGATCCGCTTCGAGCGCCATCTCGTGCGGTCCGGTGTACTCGGCGCGGCCGTGCGACGGCAGCGGCAGCACCGTTTTCGAGTAGCTGGTGTTGTAGTCGCCGTCCTTTTCCCAGCCGTCGCCGATCAGGACAAAATCACGCGACCACCCCGCAGGGGGCGGTGGGGGCGCGGCAAATGACAGCCGCAGCTCGTCGCCCGCATTCATGATCACATACCGATCGTCCACCCCGGCAAGCAGTTCGCGCACGTCGCCGAACCTGGTGTAATAGCCAACCAAATCGCGCCAGCGCGGAGCGGTGTTAGCGAGCCGATCGTAGACTGGTATTTCAGGTTCTTCTCGTTTGCCGATCACAGTGTGGGAGAACCCGCGGTAACGAAGATCCGCCCGCGACGCGGCCAGGCGTGAGGTCCGAACCGTCACACCACTCACGGCGGGAGCGTACCAGAGCGAGTCCCAGTAGATCTCCAGATTCGTTCGAAGCCTGAATCGTCGTGCACCGGGGATCCCGGCCCTGGCCGCGGTCCCAAGATCGATGAGCACCGTCTTGTTCTTGCCGGCCGGGAATCCAAGATCCGGCGCCACCGTGACCCACTTCCCTCTCGCATCGCGCGCCTCGAGAGATAGTCCACGCGGCTCGATGCCCGTGCCTTGACCGATCGCCACGTTGATGCTGCTGTCGGTCGGGTAGACGAATCCGTACGCCATCAGCCAGAGCGACTCGCTGAGGTGAACGTCCGCCGCGATCTCGAATTCGACGAAGTGATCCGTGGCCACACCTTGATACCGACCACGTTCGAACTGCCCGAGATACTGCCCGTCGCGCTGCTGGACGACACGCGTGACGTCGCTGCCATGATGATCCCAGGCACGAGCGACTGGCTGCGGCGTGCGGAAGGTCCGCACGGCGAGCGCCGGCGCTTCGCGCGCGAACCGCTCGTCGACGAATACGTCTACATCGTTCGGCCGATCGACGACCAGCAGGGACGCGTGGTCGACGAAGTGCGTTTCCCAGAGCTCGGCGGTGATGCGTACGTCGTAGGCGCCGTCTCGTGCTTTGAGCTGGTCGCCGCGGATCTTCACCCAGTCTTCGGTCTGCGTCACGCCGGCCGTGTCCTGCGCGTTGATGCGGAGGCCGAGCGGCGATCGCCACAGGAAGTCGGTGACGAACGCCATGCCGCTGCCGTTGTCGGCAAACACCCATGGGCACGAACCCTTGAGGCGCTGCTCGGCGACGATGGCACGATCGATTGCGGGATCGAACTCGGCCTGGGGCACGCCGTTCGGCCATACGATGCGCGCGACGTCGACGCTGGTACGCGTGCCAAGGCCGACGTGCACCACCGGCCCGGTGATCGTCTGCTTTTGCACGAACCGGCCGGAACGGACTTCGACCTCGCCGCCGATCCCGAACGAGTTGATGCGCTGATCGCCGGCCGCACTCTGCGCACGGGTGCGAATGACCTGGTAGTGATAGCTACGCGTGCCGTGGCCGGCAAGGCGCATGGCGCGGCCATTGGCGAGCCCGATGAGATCCAATTGACCGTCGCCCGTGACGTCGGTGACGCTCCACGTATCGGCGCTGACCGGAATGGGTGCGCCGCGAAACGCATTACTCTCATCGGCCAGCCAGAACACCGTCCCGGAGGGACGCGAGGCGAGGATGTCGAGCGCACCGTTGTTGTCGAGATCCGCGAGCACAAGACGCGCGCCACGAACGTTCGCGTTGGCGCTGGCGTCTGGCCACGCACACAACTCGGTTTGACTCCAGCCGTTGCCGGCCCATGACGCTCGTTGAATCGCGCCGCCGTTGTCCAGGGTCACGAGGTCCAGCACGCCATCGGCATCGACGTCACCCAGCGTAAGCGCGACAACACCGCCGCCGCTGGGTGGAGGGTTGGTCCGCGAGAATTGTCCCGCCTGAAGATTCGCAAACACCTGGACCGCGCCGCGCTCGTCGGCAAACGCCGCATCGGGGTCGCCGTCGCCATCGATGTCCCCCCAGCCAAACGCGACGACGCTCGTGGCATCAGCGAAGGGCGTCAGACGCTGCCAACTGCCGTCGCCGTTGTTTCGCAGCACGACGGCAGACGCATCGCGCACGCCGACGACGATGTCGAGGTCGCCGTCCATCTCGACGTCCGCGGCCCACGCGCCCGTGGCATCCACCTGGATCGGACCGCTCAGACGTGAGGCGGCCGCAGTTTCGTCGGTGAAGCTGCCGTCGGCTGCTTGAAGGAACAGACGTACGCCATCGGCGCCGTAAGTCGCGAAATCCATCCTGAAGTCGTGGTTCCAGTCGAGCGGCACGAGACCGTGTGGCGCGCCCGATGGTATCGCCGTAGCGGATATCGGCAGCTCGGGGCCCTTCGCGTCAACCCGTCTCACTCGCGTTGCATCAACGGCGAAAACGGCCGGAGGCGACTCGCCATCGAGCGAGAAGGCGGCGAGCGCGCTCAATGCCGGCGCCGCGCCGTCGCCGATGGGCCCGGCGGTAAACGTCAAGCCCACATCGGCGGCGGCCGGATTCGGCGTTGGCGTCGCAAGTCGGAAAAACCGCGTGAACGGCTCGGCGATGAGTTCTGCCGACGGCGTCACCGCGCGCCGGCTCTCGCGGAAGGCGGGGACTCGCGCAAGCACGTTGCGGAGAAACGCGATGGCGCGCGTCGCGTCGGACACGTTGCCGGAGGCATTAGCCTGCTGAAGCGCGCGATAGCGCTCGGCAACTTCCGGAGGCCAGGCCCCGGCAAACTTCTCGAGCCGCACGACCGAGTCAGTCAGAACGGCCGCGTCTCCCCGCTTTGCTGCGAGCCGCGCGCGCTCGACGAGAACCGCAGGATTGTTGGGCTGAATCGCCACGAGTTCTTCGAGTAGCCGCTGCGCCTCGGCATCGGCACCTGGGCCGCCTGAGTTCTCCACTTCCTGGATCAATGCGGTACGCGCGTAGATGTTCCGCGGATCGAGGCTGACCGCGCGTCGAAACTGAGCGATGGCCGCCTCGCGCCGCCCGCGCGCGCTTTCGAGCCGACCCATGAGAAAGGCGATCTCACTTGACGATGGCGCCAGCTGGGCGGCACGCTCGAGTGGTGGACCGGCGGCGTCGAAGTCACCCAGCCGCAAGTGCGCCAATCCGAGATTTGCCCAGATCGCCGGTTCACCCGGAGCAAGCTCGGTTGCCTGCACCAGGTCCTGCCGTGCCGCATCGACGAGACCAACCTGAAGCCCGGCGACGCCGCGATAAAATCGGCTGATCGCTTGCTCGAAGGCCTCGGAGTTGGGCGCTGGCAATCCGCGGCGGTAGTTGATCGCCAGGTACCCTACGGCCACCGCCGCCAAAACCAACACAATCGCCACCGCCACCCAGATGGCGCGTCGCGACCCAGGGGCATCCGATCGGTGTGCGCTGTCCATCACGCGGTGGCTACTCCACTGCGGCGCGTCAACGATTGCGCGAGCGTCACCGAGCCATAGTGACGTCCGGTCTGAGAGCGGCTTCATCTGCCACCCTCCACAAGGCGAATCTGTCGAGATGCCGTCAGCAACCGGCTGAGCGGCAACCCGAGCAACATCAACACCAGCCCGGCAACGGCTTGCAAGGGCCGATTGATCGCAACCATCGCGACGATGGTGAGCACCAGCAGCACGAACAGCGCAGGCGTCAGCGGATAGCCTGTCGCGCGAAACGTCGTCCGATCGAGACCGTCTGTCACGATCGTGCCTCGGAGCACGAACACGGCAGCCGCCGCGAGCGCAACGAACCCGAGGGTCGTGCACATGAAGAACGCCGCAATCTGCTCGAACGTACCGAGAAGCACGTAGACCGTCGCGAGTAGCGCGAGCACGGCTGTTGCGCGCAACGGCGCGCCAGTCGATGGATGACGCGCCGCGATTCCCGCCGGAAAGAGCCCATCGCGGCTCATCGCCTCGTAGAGCCGCGGCGCGACCATCATCATCGCCATCGCGCTCGGCACGACGGACAAGACGACGACCGTCGCGAGAAGAACGGGGCCTCGCGCGCCGAGCAACGCCTCGCCCGCGTGCCGCGCAAACTGCGACGCGCTCGTCGTCGCCGACGCGGGCACAAGATACATGAACGCGAGGGTCGTCAACATGTAGATGGCGGTGACGCTGAGCACGCCAAGCACCAGCGCCCGCGGCAACGTCCGCTGCGGGTCGCGGATCTCGGCAGCGATGCGGCTCGTCTCCCAGAAGCCGCCGAAGGAAAAGAACACCGCGACGAGTCCGCCGGCGATTGCCGCGCCGAGCGGTGGTGCGCCGAGGCGCGGTCCGGCAAGCGGCGCGAAGTGCGACCAGCTGCCGCGTCCCGTGGTTAACGCAAGGACAACGACGCCAAACAAAGTGCAGAGCTTGAGAATCGTGAGCAATCCAAAGACGCGAGCACTGATCCTCAGACCGGCCATATTCAGCAGCGCGACGAGCCAAATGACTGCCACCGCGAGCCAGCGCTCTCCACCCGCCGCACCTGGCCACATCACGACGAGGTACTGTGCGGCGCCAGCCGCGAGCGCAGCGGTGAGACCGGGATCCATGATCAGCAACGACTGCCAGCCGTAGAGAAAAGCGACTCGTCGTCCCCACCCCTCGCGCAGGTAAACATAGAGGCCGCCGGCCTGTGGATAGCGCGACGCGAGCTCGCCAAACGACAACGCGCCGGCAAGGATGAGCGCGCCGCACCCGAGCCAGAGGCCAAACGTCAACGCGGGTGACGACAGTGCGCCGATGAGCTCGGCCGGCGTGAGAAAGATGCCGACCGCGACCGTGTTGCTGATAACGAGCGCGGTTGCCGACCACAGGCCGAGACCCCGAGCGACACCGGACTGGTTCATTCGCGAACCGGTGCCGAGTAGTCCCGGTTCACGTAACCCAGCTCGGACGTCATCTTTCCGGCCTCTCGATAGAAGCCAGGATTGTGGGGCTGCCACGTTGCCAGGCCATCGACGTAGCGATTGAACATGCAGAAGGCAGCGGCGATGAGCACTGTATCGTGGATCTCTTTGTCGGTTGCACCTTCCCGCCGCGCGCGCTCCACATCGTCGGTGGTCACGCGCTTGCCGTCCTCCTGGACGTGCCCGGCAATGGCCAGCAGCGCTTTCATCTTCGGCGAGACGGCCGCGGTCTCGAAGTTCTGGCGGACGCCATCGACGAGGGCGTAATCGGCCTCACTCCCTCCCAGGCATTCGGCGGCGATTGCGCCGTGGACGCTGTGACAGAAGTGGCACTCGTTGCGGTGGGACACGTAAGTCGCGATCATCTCGCGCTCGGCGCTGGTCAGCGTGTTCGGCCCGCGCATCAGATACTCCGCCAATTCACCCATGGGCTTGGCGGTCGCGGGGCTGTACAGCAGAAGGCCGCGGATGCCCGGAACACCGGCCGGAAGGTCGATGTGCGGCACTTGGATACCCTCCTCCACGCGCCTGGTCGGAGTTTCGATTTTCAGGCGCGCCGGCCACTCTATGAAGGGGTCCGCAGACCATCAATAGCGTGAATGCACTAGCAAGGTACTGAACCCACCTACTGACGATCCAGAGAGTCGCGAGACGGCGACCGACACCAACGTCGAAGCGATTGCCAAGGCTGTGCAACGGGCCGCGGGGACAGAATCGGGAAGCGCCTGATCCAAACCGCGATTCTTTGGTGTTGCACGGTCGGTGCGTCAGAGTGCGGGGGCATGACATTGCCGCGCTCTGACGCACCCGGAAGGCGGGCGATCCGCTACGACCCGAGATCCAGGGCGACGATGCGCCCGGTCAACAACTCGGTGATGTAGAGTGTGCCGGTCTTCGCGTCTCGCAGCATCGCCGTCGGTCTCGCCAGGCAGTTGGCGAGCACCGTGGGCGTGCCTCCCGGTGAGTCGAATTGCAGTACCAACCCCGGCCCGGCGAAGAACGGCGCCTGCCCGGAGGAGTTCTGGAGGACCAGATAGCTCTCCTCGCCCCCGTCCTTGATCCCGAGTACCCCGATTGCCGTTTTCAGTCCGCTCAGGAACGGTGATTGGACACCCGTGGATGGATCGATCTGCACGACGGCGGACGTCCCGGGTGCGAACGGAACGCCGCGGAACAGCGTGACGAGCAGCTCACCGTCGGTGTACTCGATACCGGTCGGAACAGCCTCGACGACTGGGCCGCCGACCCCCGGGAAGAGAGGGTTCGGGATTGTCGGGAACGTGGCGAGCGGGGAGAAACTGCCCGTCGGGATATCGACCTGCCACACCAGATTCCGTCCGCCATCCGTCACGTAGAGCTGGTCCGCAACGACCACCAGGCCGAACGGGTTCGAGCCACGCACGATCTCGGGGAAGCCCGGCAGGGGGTCGGAAATGTAGTCGGGGAAGTTCGTTACCAGCTCGATATCAACGGTGTCGCCCCCGCCGTTTGAAAGATGCACACTCTGCCCTGCGGCGAGCGTCTGCTGATCCGCTGCCGACAGCGTGAATCCGGCGGTGGTTTTCTCCACGTGCGCGCTGAAATGAATCGCCAGAACAGAGCTGAAAATGGGGGATGACACGTTGGGGTTCGCCAGGTTCCTCGTCGGAACCGGAGACCGCAGGACGCTGTCGCCTATGCTCATCAGCGCGTAGAGCGTCCGCCCACGCATCGCGATGCCCGCCGGTCCCGCTGGATCACCGACGTCGCTACTGCCGGACGGCAGACCGTCCAGAAGGGTTCGACGGTCTCCGGAAGAGTCGACGATTGAGATGCGACCGCTGTGCGGAGTCGCCGTGCCGGTCTCGGATACCAGCACGTTGCCCTGGTTCGAGAGCGCCATCCCCATCGGACGTCTCAGTCCGGATGTCACTGTCGTTCCTGGACACAATTGTGCGCTGGCGTCAACCACCGAGAGCATCGCCGAAAGCGAAATCATCAAGGCAACTTTTGCGCTGACGGTACACCGACCGATGCGTGCGATTCTGCTCGACCGGACGTGGCTACTCATACGACTCCTCTGTTTCAGCCCGTCCTGTGTGTCGACGATGGCCCCAGGTGCCTATCTATATGATCGCCATCCCGCCCAGGGGCGGTTTTGCGGGTTGCGGCATCAGTATAAGTCGCGATAAGTCGCGGCAGCGTCGAGTGCAACGAAAGCAGCTGAAACTGAAGAGATCTCACGAGGATCATCCGCAGCCCTCCGTGCGTGCGGATCGCCCGGCGGCTGGCTCACTCCTTTTGAGAAGAGCGAGCGCATCGTAGTACCGATCAATTGGCTTGTCGATCCAGTCACCCGCAGCCTTGAATCCACCGACCTCTGGAGACGTGGAAGGATGGTGGCAGAACTGACGAACGAGCACCCCCCGCAACGGCCATGATCATCAAACCGCGTATTCGGGGCTTCATTTGCACCACGGCACATCCGGTTGGCTGTTCGACCCTTATCGATGCCCACGTCGGCTGGATGAAGGCGCAACCGCCGATAGCGGGTGGGCCGCACAACGTGCTGGTCATTGGTGGTTCCGGCGGCTATGGGCTGGCGTCGCGCATCGTGTCTGGATTCGGTGCTGGTGCCCGCACGCTGTGTGTGTCATTCGAGAAAGAACCGGCTGCCGACCGGACGGGCACAGCCGGTTGGTACAACAATCTCGCGTTCGACCGACTCGCGGCTGCTGACAATCTGTACGCACGCTCGCTGAGCGCCGACGCGTTTGCAGACACGACCAAAAGTCTGGTCGCCGACATCGTGCGGAGCGACCTTGGTGGCGTGGATCTGCTCATCTATAGCCTCGCGTCGCCGGTCAGAACAGACCCGAACACGGGCGTGCTCTATCGCAGTGTCATCAAGCCCGTAGGCCGCACCGTCCACATCAAAACATTGAACGTCGAGAAAGGTGTGGTGCATGAAATAGATCTGGCCCCGGCCGATGACGAGGAGATCCAGGCCACCGTGAAGGTTATGGGGGGCGACGACTGGGAACGATGGGTCGCACACCTGCACCACCAGAAGCTCCTGAATCCTGGGTTCAAGACCGTGGCATACACCTACATCGGGAGCGAGCTGACCTGGCCGATCTACTGGGAAGGGACGCTTGGAAAGGCCAAAGAAGATCTCGACCGCGCCGCGGCGGCAATGCGGAATATCCTCGCCCCTTTGCACGGTGATGCTCGTGTCGCGGTGATGAAAGCCGTGGTCACTCAGGCGAGTTCTGCCATTCCGGTGGTGCCCCTCTATATCTCCCTCCTCTTCAGAGTCATGAAGGATATGGCACTGCATGAAGATTGCCTTCGGCAGATTGATCGGCTATTCCGCACCCGTCTCTATGGCGACGACGTGGTGCCGGTGTCTGATGCTGCCGGTCGGCTGCGGGTCGACGATTGGGAATTGCAGGAGAATGTTCAGGGAGAAGTGCGCCGCCGCTGGAGCATGGTTGATAGCGACAACCTCGTCGCACTCGCCGATCTCGGGGGCTTCCGACGCGATTTCCTTCGCATCTTCGGTTTCGACGTCGATGGCGTCAACTACCATGAGGATGTCCCGCTACTCAGCTGAATCGTGTTTTCAGCATCCTGCTAGACAGGCCCGATGCCTTTACCCTCGACGCACTCGTAGGCTCGGCCTGACTGAACGTTGGGGAACTCCTCGGTACGGCCGCTCGGCCACTCGATCACGACCTTCTCGACGCGGTCTCGCCGGCCGACGCCGAACGTCAGCGGCAACTCGGACTGTGACAGGTAGCTGGAACCGGTCTTGACCATCCGCGACTGCGTGGTCCCGCCGTGGAAGATCCTGACCTGCGCGCCAATCGCGTCGCGGTTCGATTTCGTCCCCACCAACCTCACGCGCAGGCTGCGATTGCCCGCGAGCTGATCGTTTCTGAAGAGCGCCGCTGGCCCGTTGTTGGTGGTCATCAACAGGTCGACGTCGCCGTCACGATCGAAGTCGCCGAACGCGAGACCACGGCCCACTCGGGGGCGCGCGAAATCGGCGCCGGCGGCCGCCGCAATGTCCTGAAAGCGGCCGTTGCCGAGGTTCTGAAAGAGAAGCGGCGGCTGCGCGTGGCCGACGCCGATGCGAAGGCTGCGAACGGCCTCGTCGATGTGGCCGTTGGTCGTGACCAGATCGAGCATGCCGTCGAGATCGAGATCGGCGAACCCGCAACCAAACCCGAGCCGATTCTTTGACGCGGCGCCGACACCAGCCTTCACGGCGACGTCCTCGTACAGTCCTTTGCCTTGCGACCGGTACAGGCCCGTCATCTCGTTCTCGAAGTTCGTCACCGCTATGCCCATGCGGCCGGAATTTTCGAAATCAGCCGCATCAATGCCCATGCCGGCCCGGGCCCGGCCTTCGGCGCTGAAGGCAACGCCCGCCTGAACGCCAA
Source organism: uncultured Acidobacteriota bacterium (assembly GCA_963797715.1). Taxonomy (GTDB): domain Bacteria; phylum Acidobacteriota; class Vicinamibacteria; order Vicinamibacterales; family 2-12-FULL-66-21; genus DATBJJ01. The sequence goes on along the minus strand of CAWCQS010000016.1, from coordinate 176,027 downwards.
CTTCCTTGAAGGTGCCGTTCCGCAGGTTGCGATAGAGCTTGTTCGGCTGCGTGTCGTTGGCGACGACCAGATCCGGCCACCCATCCTGATCGTCGTCCACGAGCGCAACGCCCAGCGATTTCGAGCTCGAGTCGAAGATGCCGCTCGTCGCGGTGACGTCCTCGAACGTCCCGTTGCCGCGATTGCGGAAGAGCCAGCACGTATCGCCGCGATAAGCCTCGGGCGTGCAATACGACTTCTGCTTGCCGTCGGCGCTGCAGAAGACGTCATGCTCCGGCGACCACTTGACGTAGTTGCACACGAAGAGATCGAGCAGCCCGTCACGATCGAAGTCGAACCACAGCGCCGACGTACTGAACGCGGTCCGGCCGCCAATGCCGCTGGCCTTGGTGATGTCGACGAACGTTCCCTTGCCGGTATTCCGAAAAAGACGGTTCTGACCGACGCAGGTCACGAGCAGGTCCGGAAATCCGTCGTTGTTGAAGTCGCCGGCCGCAACGCCCATGCCGTACAACTCGACATCGAGTCCTGCGCTCCGCGTCACGTCCGAAAACGTGCCGTTGCGGTTGTTGCGATACAGCCGCAACGTCGACCGCTCCTGCTTGTGGCCGGGCCAGTCCATGCCGTTGACGAGGACGATGTCCTGCCAGCCGTCGCCGTCGTAATCGAGGAACGCGCAGCCGGCGCCCATCGTCTCGGGCAGGAGCTTGCCGCCGTAGGCGCCGTTGCGGTGCCGGAACTGAAGGCCGGCATTGGCGGTGACGTCGACGAGCCTGAACCCTGGCTGATTCTGGACCGCGGCATCGAGCCAGGCTGGAAGCGTCACGGCGGTGAGGACGCTCGCGCCGCAGTCGCGTATGAACTCGCGGCGATTCACAGCGGTCCGACCAACCCGTGTCGCATCGCATAGACGACGAGCTCCGCGGTCTTGTGGACGCGCAGCCTGCTCATGATGTTGGCGCGATGGACGCTGACGGTATTGACGCTCAAATTGAGCTTCGCGGCGATGGCACGATTGGAGTGTCCCTGGCAAATGAGCTGCAGGACTTCGAGTTCGCGCGCGCTCAGGCCGTGATTCCGTTCGCCCTTGAGCACTGCGCCCGGTGTCACCGTCGGATCGAGAACGGTCTCGCCGGCAGCCACGCGCTTGACGGCCGATGCGAGGTCGAGATCGAGGGCGCTCTTGAGGATGTAGCCGCGAGCGCCTGAGTCGAGCGCCTGTGACACCAGCGTTTGCTCGGCGTGCATACTGAGCATCAGGATGGCGACATCCGGATCGGCGGCGAGGATCCGCTTGGTGGCAACGAGTCCGCTCGTCCCTGGCATCGCGCAGTCCATCACGACGACGCGCGGACGAAGCTCCTGGGCCATGCGGATCGCTTCCTCGCCATCGCTGGCCTCGCCGACGACCGCGAGGGCCGGATCGTCCTCGAGGATGCGGCGAAAGCCCCGCCGCACGAGGTGGTGATCGTCGGCGAGCAGCACCGTGATCCTATCCATCTTCTCCTCCCTGTCCCCCGTGCGTGTCGACCTCGTCGAGCGGCACGCGCAGCCGCACCAGGGTCCCGCCCTCGTCCGGCCGTGAGAACTCAATCGTCCCGCCGACGAGCTCGGCGCGTTCCCGCATGGCGACGAGCCCTAGTCCACGCCGGCCCGTTCTGGGCGTGACACCTGACCCATGATCCTCGACTTCGAGCTCGAGCGTACCCGGGAGATATCGCAGCCGCACCCAGACGCGGTCGGTGCCCGCGTGTCGCGACACGTTGCTCAGCGACTCCTGGAGCACGCGATAGACGTGGATGGCGACGGTGCCGTCGACGGGAACACTCGTCCCGCTCCGTTCGTACGATACCGTGAGGCCGAGCTGTCGCTCGACGGTACCGAGGTACCAGTCGAAGGTGCTCTCCAACCCGAGCTCGTCGAGGATCGACGGATGCAAGGTCTGCGACAGGCTGCGCACGTTGTTGAGCGTACTCTGAGCCATCTCGCGAACCTCGCGTAAGTCGGCGCGAAGCGGCGAGTCGGCGGGCGTTTGCTTTTCGGCCCGGCCGAGCATCGATCCAATGGCCGTCAATATCTGACCAACCTCGTCGTGCAGTTCACGCGAGAGCTGACTGAGCGTCGTCTCCCGCGTCGCGATGAGCTGCTGCGCCAGCTCGCGCCGGCCGTCCGAAAGCGCTGCCAGCTCGGCAAACAACCGCCTGTTGGCGCGGATCAGATACAGCCCGGTGGCCGCGATCGCGACCAGCGTTGCGGTGAAGAACAGGTACACCTGGCGCTGCACCTGATCGTAGATCCGTTGGACCCGCTCGGCTGCCTGCTCCTCTGCCTCGTTGTTCTCGATGAGGAGCCGCGCCACCGCCGTGCCGAGCGCTGCCTGACGCGCCTGCAGCGACAACGACACCTGCGCCCGGGCCGCGTCACTCTTACCGTCAGCGGCAAGCGCGAACGTGCGATCGACGGCATCCCAGAACTCCGCCAGCGAGTCCGTCAACCGATCGCGATCAGGTGCCGTTCGGCTCGTCGCCGCCAGCTCCGTCTGCCTCTTCAGTGCATCATCCAGGTCTCCACGAATGCGCTGAAATTGCGCCGACCATGCCACGAGCGGATACGAGTGATCGTCGTCCAGCATGTCACGCATCGCCAGCCCGAGCTGGTTCAGGTTGTTCTGGATGCGCAAGAGCTGCAGCGAATCCCTGCGGTTTCGATCGACCATCTCGCTCTGGAGCACGCGCAGGCTCGTGATCTGCCGGTTGATGTACAGCGTGTAGGTGACGACGGCGGCGAGCGTCAGAACGAGACCGACAAGGAGTCCCGGCGTGGGAGAGCGGCCGTGGGGCACGGGAGAAGAGTAGTCGAAGAAAGTCTGAATTCTGAATTTTGAAGTCTGAAGTGGAAGGTTGAAGTTTGAAGTGGGAAGGAAGTTAGAAGCTGGAAGCTGAAGGCTGGAAGCTGGAAGCTGCGTTGTTGACATCCCCCGGAGCGGCCACCGATGATGGCTGGACATCCTGACGGATTGAGATGCAACGGATCCCTCTCTATGTAGCCTGCGTGCTGATTGGCGTTGCGGCGGCCGTTCAGGCGTCGGAGCGTCTGCAGGCGCAGGCGCCGCAGGCAGATGCGAAGCCGCAGACCCAAGAGCGGCTGGCGCGCGTTCGGGCGTCGCTTTTTTCTGGCACGGGCCGGCCCGATGACGCGGTCCGAGAGCTCAAAGAGATCCTGGCGACAGACCCGGAGTCGGCCGAAGCACATTTGCTGCTTGGCATCGCGTATCGGGCGACGGGTGCTCCTGAGATGATGGGCGAAGCGGTCGCCGAGCTCCGGCAGGCGCTCACGCTCAATCCGAAGTTCGCGCCGGCGCGCTACTACCTCGCTAACATCTATCGTGAGCTCGGCCGGAACGAGCGGGCCAGAGAGGAACTGGAGACTGCGATTGCCGAGGTGCCCGGCAACGCGCAGTTCCTCACCCTGCTCGGCGAGGTCGAACGGCAACTGAAGAACCTCAATCGCTCGCTCGACGTCCTGAAGCAGGCGCTCGCCATCGACCCGTCGTCAGCGCAAGCGCACTACTACCTCGGGCTGACGCTCCTGGATCTCGGCCAGTCTGCAGAAGCCATCACGGAGCTCGAGAGTGTGGTCAAGGCCGGCGAAAAGCGCGCGGACGTGTATCTGAGTCTGGGCGCCGCCTATCTCGATGCCGGGCGCGTGGACGCCGGGCTCGAGATCCTCAGCCAGGCAACGCAACTCGATCCGGCGCGGCCTGACATCCGCGTGCAGCTCGCCCGCGCCTACCGACTGAAGGGCATGCTCGACAAAGCCGAAGCGCAGCTGGCGCTTGCCGCGCCGTCGAGTAATGCGAGCGTTGCCTCGCCGTTCGTCCAGCAACGGGAGCTCGAGTACCAGGTGTATCTGGAACAGGGACAACTCAAGTTGCGACAAGGACAGCTCGAAGCGGCGGCAGCGTCGTTCCTCAAGGTCCTCGAGATGAATCCTGCACACGGGCCGACGAACCGGGACCTCGCCGACGTCTACGTCCGTCAGGCGCGATACACGCGCGCGCGCGAGTACGCGGCGAAGGCGGAAAAGCTCGGATTTCCCCTATCGGCAGACAAGCAAAAAGCCATTGACGCCGGTCTGGCGAAGCAAAAGAAGGAAGGGGCCGCGAGCAAGTGATCGGCGTCGCGAACGAGCGTCGATGGCTCGCTCCCCTGCTACTCTCGCTGGCGGCTCTTGCAGCCGCACCGTCGGCCCAGGGCGGCCGGGGCGGCACCGAGCGCCCACCTATGTTTACTGACGTGACGGCGAAGGCTGGTATCACCTTCGTCCACAAGTCCGGCGCTTCACCGCAGAAGTACATGGTTGAAACGTTCGGCTCGGGGGTCGCCTGGATCGACTACGACAACGACGGGTTCGAGGATTTGTATTTCGTCAACGGCGCACCAGGCGCGGCAAACGCGCTCTATCACAACAATCACGACGGCACGTTCACGGACGTCACAGCGAAGGCGCGGGCGGACGGAAGCGGCGCCGGCAAGGCCGCCTACAAAACCGGCGTTGCGGTTGGCGACTACGACGGCAACGGCTATCTCGATTTGTACGTGACCAGCCTTGGCCCGAACCTCCTCTACAAGAACAACGGCGACGGCACCTTCAGCGATGTCACTGCCGCAGCTGGGGTGGCCGGGCCGCCGTCGGAGTGGAGCACGAGCACGGGCTTCTTCGACTTCGATCGCGACGGAGACCTCGATCTCTACGTCGCCAACTACCTGGACTTCCGCATAACCGAAAACCCGTATTGCGGCCTGCAAAAAGACGGATACCGCATGTACTGCCATCCGACGATGTTCGACGGGATGGCCAATCGGCTGTACCGGAACAACGGGAACGGGACGTTTACGGACGTCTCGAAGCAGGCCGGCATCGCCAACCCGGCCGGCAAGGGTCTCGGCGTCACGTTCTGCGACTACGATCGTGACGGGGACACCGACGTCTACGTCGCCAACGACATGGTGCGGAACTTCCTGTACCGCAACAACGGCAACGGCACGTTCACCGACGTTGCCTACGCCGCGGGTGTCGGCTTCGACGCCAACGGTAAGCCGCAGGCGGGTATGGGCGTCGATTGCGGTGATGTCGACGGCAATGGTTTCCCTGATCTCTTCGTCACCAACTTCTCCGAAGAGTTGAACACGCTCTACGCCAACCTCGGCGAGGGCCTGTTCGAGGACGTAGCGACGAAGGCCGGTTTGGGTTCCGGCTTCATCCCGCTCGGCTTCGGTACCAAGCTCTACGACATGGACAACGACGGTGACCTGGACATTCACGTCACCAACGGTCACGTCGTGGACAACGTCAAGCTGTATCAGCCCAACCTGTCGTACGCGGAAAAGGATCTGCTGTACGAGAACATCGGCGGCAAGTTCCGCGACGTCTCGCGACAGGCGGGTCCGGCGCTGCAGGTCGAACGCGTCGGTCGAGGGCTCGCCGTCGCCGACTTCGACAACGATGGCAAACTCGACGTCGTCATCTCGTCGGTCGGACGAGCGCCAGGTACTCTTGAAGAACCAGGTCGCAGGCGGCGGCAACTGGATCAGCATCAAGGCGCAAGGCACGAAGAGCAACGGGTTCGGCCTCGGTGCCACGGTTCGAATCCAGACGGCGGCAGGCGTGCAGGTCCGCGAGATCAACAACGTGGCGAGCTATCAGAGCGCGAACGGCATTCGCCTGCACGTCGGCGTAGGGACGGCCAAGACCATTCAGCAGATCGACGTGTCGTGGCCGAGCGGCGCGAAGCAGACGCTCAAGGACGTCGCCGTCAATCAAGTCCTGGTCGTCAAGGAACCCTGAGCAAGGAGCGACACGGTGATTGCGTTGAAACGAGGTCGAGCGACGACATGTGTTGCGGTAGCCGTCGGCGCCACCCTGGCGCTCGCGGTCACGGCAACGCCGCCCGCACAGCCGGCCGTCGCCGCCCGCGAGGAAGCCTATCGCGCCAACAACATCGGCGTCAGCAAGCTCGAACAGTTCGATTTCGACGCGGCCACGGCGTCGTTTCGCCGCGCCCTGTCGATCGATCCCCAACTCGTCATCGCCAGGCTGAATCTCGGCATTGCGCTCTTCTACGGCGGCAACCCCGACGCCGCGCAACCCGAAATCGTTGCGGCTCGCGCCAGCATGCCGGATCGGCCACAGCCCGAGTACCTGCTCGGCCTCATCGCCCGCGGCGCCGGTCGGACGCCCGAGGCATTGGACGCGTTCGCGCGCGTCCAGAAAATGGATCCGGACGATGTGGGCACGGCCATCAATCTGGGCCAGTTGTACCGCCAGGAGCGGAAGTTTCAGGAAGCGGTCGCCGAGTTCCGTCGAGCGCTCGTTGGACAGCCGTTCAATGCCACCGCTGCTTACGGCCTCGCCAACACGCTCGTGCTCGCCGGCAACGCCGCCGAAGGCAAAGAGGCGATGGCAAGGTTCCAGAAGCTGAGCGAGAGCGGCTACGCGGTCACGTACTCGCAGACGTATCTCGATCAAGGGCGCTACGCGGAGGCCATCGTATCGACAGGTACCGAGGCGCCGCTCGTTGATCCCAAGACGCCAGCGATCACCTTCGCGGACGCGACGACGATGATCGCTGGCCGCTCGACGAGCGGCACCGATAGAGGCGCAGCATCGGTCGTCGCCGTTGACATCGACGGTGACGGAAATCTGGATCTCCTCGACGCCAGCCGAGACGGATTGCGCGTCTATCAGAGCGATGGCCGGAACTTCTCGGACGTCTCAGGGAAACTGCTCGGCGCCGTCCAGCCCGCACCAGCTGTCGCTGCCGTCGCCGGCGACTACGACAACGACGGCAGGGCCGACCTGATCGTCCTTCGTCCTGGCGGACTGTCGCTGCTTCATCGCGACGAGGGAGCGTTCTCGGATGTCACGGCAGCCTCCGATCTGACCCCGGTGGAGTCGCCGCGCTCGGCAGCATGGCTCGATGCAGACCACGATGGCGATCTGGATTTGTTCGTCGCCGGCGGCACTGACGCATCCCCGGTGACCCGTTTATTTCGCAACAACGGCAACGGCCGATTCTCCGACGTTACCAAAGATGCTGGGCTGATCGGTCGTGCGCCCGTCCATGCCGTCGTCCCCACGGATTTCGACAATCGCCGCGATATCGACCTGCTGCTCGTGTCACCCGGCGTTGCGCCTCTGCTCTTCCGCAATCTTCGCGACGGCGCGTTCAAGGACGTCGCCGCCGACGTTGGCCTGGGCGCCGACCGCGGAGCCGCAACGGTTGCCGTTGGCGACGTCAACAAGGACAACTACTCGGATTTCTTCTTCGCGCAGCCGGACGGCCCAGGCGTGCTGGCGCTGAGCGATGGCCGTGGCCGCTTTGCCGCCGCGAATGCACCGCCGGCCGCCGTAAACGCGCGAGCGGGACAGTTCCTCGACTACGACAACGACGGCCTGCTCGATCTCTTCCTGCTCACCGCTGCCGGACCGCGCTTGCTTCGGAACGTCGGCCGCGACTGGACCGACGTCACCGCCCAGGCGATTCCAGCGGCGATGACATCCGCCTTGACGTCGGCGACGTCGCTGGCGACGGGCGACCTGAATGGCGATGGTCGCGTCGATCTCGCCGTCGAAGGACCGACAGGGCTGACGGTATGGCAGAACAGCGGCGCAAGCCGCACAACCTATGTTGCGCGCAGCACTCGCCGCACGCGTGAGCAACCGCTCGGCCGTCGGCGCGCGAGTGGAGATGCGCGCCGGCAGCCTCCGGCAGCAGCACGAGACGTATGCCGCTGTTCCGGCACCCGCTCCTGCGGATCTCGTCTTCGGCCTCGGCGATCGCGCCGGCGCAGATGTGGTCCGCGTCTTGTGGCCATCAGGAATCTTGCAGGCGGAGACGGGTGCCCCGGAGAGCGGCGGCGCGCCCGCGGCGCTCAAGGGCACTATCAAGATCGAAGAGCTCGATCGCAAGCCGTCGTCCTGTCCGTATCTCTTCACGTGGAACGGCAGCCGCTTCGAGTTCATCACCGACTTTCTCGGCGGCGGAGAGATGGGCTACTGGTTGGCGCCAGGCATGCGCAACACGCCGGATCCTGACGAGTACGTTCGCATCGACGGCTCGAGGCTGCAGCCGCGCGACGGCAAGTATGAGTTACGCGTCACGAACGAGCTCGAAGAGTCGCTCTTCCTCGATCGCACTGAGCTCGTCGTCATCGCACATCCGTCAGACGTCGAGGTCCATCCCAACGAAGGGCTGGTACCGGATCCGCGTCCCTTCGCGATCTACTCGGCACGGGCCCCGCAGCTTCCGCTTGCCGCCACTGACGAGCGCGGCCGGAACGTCCTGGAGCGCATTCGTCATATCGATCGCCATTACGTCGACGGTTTCGGCCTCGAGCGCATTCGTGGCTACGCCGCCGATCACGCGCTCGTCCTGACCCTGCCCAAGCCAGTTCCTTCCGCGCGGCGGCTGCTGCTCTTGAATGGCTGGACCGACTATGCGTTCTCCGGCGATAACGTGGCGGCCCACCAGGCCGGACTCTCGCTGCAGCCACCCTCTCTCGAATTCAAGACTTCTGACGGACAGTGGCGAACGGCGATCGACGACATCGGCATGCCTGTCGGCCGACCGCAGACGGTGGCTGTCGATCTCACCGGACGCGTACCCGACTCCGCCAACGAGGTTCGCATCAGGACGACGATGAGGATCTATTGGGATCAGGTACTGGTGGATACGTCTGATGGTCTGGCGCCGCGCACGATCGAGCGGCTCAATCCTGTCAGCGCCGATCTGCGCTGGCGTGGCTTCTCTGCCGAGGTGACGCCAGATGGCCGCGAGCCATACGGCTACGACTACGCGCGCGTGTCCCCTGAATCGCTCTGGAAGCTGTTACCGGGCCGGTACACGCGCGAAGGGGACGTCCGCCCGCTGCTCCTGCGCACCGATGACATGTTCGTGGTGTCGCGACCCGGCGACGAGATTGCGCTATCGTTCGATGCCGCATCGCTGCAACCGCTTCCAACCGGCTGGACCAGGACCTTTTTCCTCTACGCTGACGGATTCAGTAAGGAGATGAACCTGAATTCCGCCAGCCCCGACGAGCTTTTGCCACTGCCCTTCCACGGCATGACGCGTTACCCGTACGCAGCGCCAGAGGCGTATCCGTCGACGCCGGCGCACCGCGAGTACCTCGAGCGCTACAACACGCGCGTCGTGCCCCGGAGCGTGCCGTCCATCGATCACGCGCTCGATCACGGTCGGCGGAGGGAATAGGGATCGGGTTCGTGGTGCGTGGTTCTTCGTTCGTCGTTCAGGTTCGTAGTTCGAGGTTCCGGTTCTTCGTTCGAGGAGGGCCAAGAGGAAAAGAGGCGATTCGCGGCGCGTGAACGAACGGTCAAGCTTTTAGCCGAGAATGAACGAGCCAAAACCCAATACTTAGAACCCAGAACCGAACGCAGAACCACGAACCCGAACTCCGAACCAAGAACCACGAACCAAGAACCGATACGTCTCACTTACTATGGATCCCATCCGCTACGCGGCCGCTGCCTGTCAGACCGATCACGCCAACCCGCTCGATCGTCAGGCGATGCGCGCGAACACCGACCGCATGCTCTCGATGATCGATTCGGCGGTGGACGGCAGCGCGCCGTTTCTCCCGGTTCGTCTCGTCGTCTTTCCGGAGTTCGCCCATGCCGCACCGGTCCATGCGACCGTCTCCGAGCTCATCGATCGGCTCGCGGTTCCTATCCCCAACGAGCACACCGATCGGCTCCAGCAGAAGGCGCGCGAGTATCAGATCTACATACAGAGCGGATCGATGATCGAGGCCGATCCTCGCTGGCCTGGCGTGGTCTTCAACACGACGTGCCTCATCGGCCCCGAAGGCATCCTCTACAAGTACCGCAAGGTCAACCCGTGGATCCCGTACGAGGTTCACGCCAGCCCTCACGACCTCGCCGGCTATGACGAGCCGCTGTTCCCTGTCGCCGACACGCCGATTGGCCGGATCGGCTGCGCCATCTGTTACGACTGGCTGTTCCCGGAAGCGATCCGTCAGCTCGCGGCCAACGGCGCTGAAGTGCTGGTGAGAGTATCGGCCTACATGGATCCGTGGGGCGCCACCGAGCCGATGAACTGGTGGACGATCGTCAACCGCTGCCGCGCCCTGGAGAATATTGCGTACGTTGTCGCCGCTAATCAGGGCGCCAGCTTGCGACACTATCCGCCGTACTCGTGGCCGGGCGGCAGTCAGGTCGTGGACTTCGACGGCCGACTGCTCGCCGAAGCATCTCCCGGCCCCGGCGAACGGATCGTTGTCGCGCCGATCGACATCACGGCGCTCCGCCACGAGCGCGCAACGCGGCGCGGCCACGATATGCTCAGCCATCTGAGAACCGAGGCCTACCCCGTCTATTCCTCTCACCAATATCCGCCTGCCGGTGGACCCGTCGCCACCCACTCCTACGAACGAAATCTGGAGCTGATCGACAAAGCCAAGCGCCGGCTGTAACTTTCGCGCGTCTCGCGCATATTGTGTCCGCCCGGTGTCCGCATGGATTTCGACACGCTGTACGAGCGCTACGCCCGTGACGTCTACCGCTTTGCGCTCTATCTGTCGGGACGCGAGGACATCGCGGACGACATCAGCGCCGAGACATTCGTCCGCGCCTGGTTAGCGCCGCAGCCGATTCGCGAAGGCACGGTCAAGGCGTATCTCTTCGCGATCGCACGGAATCTCTATCGCGCCGATCGACGACGGGAGGCCAGGGTCGATGCGTTGTCGGATGCATGGCCGTCTAGCGGGCCGAGCCCGGAAGCGTCGGCGGCGGCGCGGCTCGATCTGGCCCGGATCCTGGCGCGGCTACAGCAGCTGCCGGAGGTCGATCGTGCCGTGCTGCTGATGCGAGCCGAGGACGACATGAGTTACGAGGAGATCGCGGCGGCCGTCGGCATCTCGTCCGGCGCGGCGAAGGTTAAAGTGCACCGGGCGCGCGTGCGGCTGATGCAGCTCGAACGGCAGGAGGAGGTATGAACGTGACCCGCGACGTCATCCGCGACTTATGGGCCCTCCGCGAAGCCGGCGAGGCCAGCGACGATTCGCGGCGGTTGGTGGAGGCGTTTCTGGCGACCGACCGGGAGCTTGCGGAAGCGCTTCGCTCCGGCGCCAGCGTCTTCGCCGCGCCGCCACCAGCGCTACCACCCGACCACGCTGCCAAGGCATTCGATCGGGCCAAGCAGAGGCTGGCCAGACGATCGCCGTTGCGCCTCCTCGCGCTCGCCTTCACGGGTCTGGCAATACTGAGGTTGTTTCAGGCGACGACGTTCACCAAGTCGCCGACCGAGGTTGTTGCGCTGGCGATTGCCGCAGTCGTGTCGTGGACTGTCTACGGCTGGCACACGCGATACCTGCAGCAGCGAGCGATGTTTGGCGGGCGCGCGTCCGGGCCCATGAACCAGAGCTAGCCGCAAGCAACGCGGCCGGCCAATGCGGGTCAATCACAGCACCGTTCACTGTCAACGCTGTCAAAATCTCAAGTCGCTGAGGACGCCGAGTGCGCGGAGGACGCGCTGAGGCTGATCTCGGGAGATGCTCTGGCCAGGACCGGCTTCTCGCCGTGTCACCTACCTCCTACCTCCGACCTCCTAGTCCAATTGAGCGTCGTGTTCTTACTCCGAACAGGCGCGCTTCTCCTCGCGCTTGGCTCGATCGTCGCGCAGGCGCCGCCAGTCCCGGCGCCCTATACAGTGCTCTCGACCGACGGCCGTCGGCCTCTGCCCACCAGGCTCATCAGCGGCCAGGAAATGTTCGCGCTCGATGACCTGGCGAAGCTGTTCGAGCTGAGCGTGCGTGAAGACAGCCTCGCCGGCGGCCTGACCGTAACTGCCCGCTCTCAGGCGATCGTGCTGACGCCCGGCCAAAGCCTCGCGTCGGTCGGTGGCCGCCTGATTTCGTTGCCGTCACCGCCGGCACGCGAGGGTCGAGCGTGGTTCGTCCCGGTCGACTTCGTCCCGCGCGCGCTCGCGGCCGCGCTTGGCACACCAGTCGAGCTCCGCAAACCGTCCCGGCTGGTCCTCGTCGGCGGCGTGCGAGTACCACGCATCGTCGGCAGTGCCGAAGTGCTCGGTCCGATCGTCCGCCTGACGTTCGACGTCGCGCCGCAGGCGCCGCACGCGGTCACCCAGGATGGCAGCCGCCTCTTCGTCAGATTCGAAGCCGACGGCCTTGACCCGACGTTGCCCGCTGTTTCGGCGCCGGACATCGTGCAGGGACTCCGCCTCGGCGACGGCGCCAGCATCGTCATCGATCTCGGTGCGCGATTCGGGTCGTTCCGTACCTCCGATTTTCCCGGCGATCGGGGATCGGGCCGCGTCATCATCGACCTGATCATGCAGACGACAGCGGCAACGCCGGCGCCGGCGCCGCCGGCCCCCACAGCGCCAACTGCCCCGCCGCCGCTCATCGATCTCGCGCCGGCCGGTGGCATACGCACGATCGTCGTCGATGCGGGTCATGGTGGCGCCGAAGATGGCGCCCACGGTCCGGGTGGGACGCTCGAAAAGAACGTCACGTTGAGCGTCGCGCGGCGCTTGAAGACCGTCCTCGAAGCACGGTTGGGCGTGCGCGTGATCCTGACCCGGGACAACGATGCCACAGTGGAACTGGATCAACGCGCCGCGCTCGCCAACAACAACAAGGCGGATGTGTTCGTCAGCCTCCACGCCAACGCCTCGGTCCGTTCGTCGGCGGCCGGAGCGGAGGTCTTCTATTTGAGCCTCGAAGAGTACGGCGACCAGGCGCAGCGCGTCGCAATGGGCGAGACCGAAGCGCTGCCGGTGTTTGGCGGCGGTACGCGGGATATCGAGGTCATCCTGTGGGAGATGGCGCAGGCACGCTACATCGAAGAGTCGGCGGCACTGGCCAAAGAGATGGAAGCCGGGTTGCGCGAGCATGTGCCGATGAGCCCGCGCGCGATCCAACAGGCTCCATTCCGCGTGCTCGTCGGCGCCAACATGCCGGCCGTGCTCGTCGAAATGGGATTCATCACCAACGCCGAACAGGAAAAGCAGCTCGTGTCCGAAGCGTTCCAGACATCGATCGTGCAGTCGATTGTCGACAGTCTCACCCGCTTCCGAGATAAGCAGGCCGCACGCATCGCTGCGCCGCCCGCCGCTGCACCCGCCCGGCCGGGTGGTGGTCTGCGACCCTGATGTCACGTCGGCGCATGCTCGTCGTCGGCGTCGTCGCGATGGTCGCGATCGCCGGAGCCTGGTGGCTGACCGCCAGGATCCTGTCGCGGCGCGGCTCCGGGACGCCACAAACGGCGGCGACGTCCAGCGCCGCGCCAGCCGCCGACGCGCGTAAGATCCACGCGACGCTCTACTATGTCGCCGAAGACGGCATGTCCCTCGTCGGCGTTCAGCGCGAAGTGCCGTTTGGCGAGAGCGTGCTCGATCAGGCGCGCCAGATCGTCGCCTCGCAGCTCGCGGTCGCACCGCCGCCACTCGCCTCGGCCATCCCGGTGGAAACGACGCTGCGCGCGCTGTACGTGACCGATCGCGGCGACGCGTTCGTCGACCTGAGCGCCGACGTCCGCATTAAGCACACTGGCGGCGCGCTCGACGAACTCTTCACCGTCTACTCGATCGTCAATGCGCTGACGACGAACCTGCCGGCGGTCAAGCGGGTACAAATCCTGATCGACGGCAAGGAGGTCGACACGCTGGCTGGGCACGTCGACCTCAGGCATCCGCTGCAGAAGAACCTCAAATGGGTCAAAACGGAGAAGGGCGATACATGACAAGGAGCGACGGACGGATGTCGGCCGATCTGCGGCCGACACGTCTCACACCGGGATTCCTCGTGCACGCAGAAGGCTCGGTTCTAATTGAAGTCGGCCGCACGCGGGTCGTATGCTCGGCCAGCGTCGAGGATCGGGTGCCGCCGTTTCTGCGCAACACAGGAAAGGGCTGGGTCACCGCCGAGTACGGCATGCTGCCGCGGGCGACGTCGACGCGGACGCAGCGTGAGGCGAGCGCGGGCAAGGTCGGCGGCCGGACGCAGGAGATTCAACGCCTCATCGGCCGGTCGCTTCGATCGGTCGCGCGTTTGACAGAACTCGGCGAGCGCACGATCTGGGTCGACTGCGACGTGCTCCAGGCCGATGGCGGTACGCGTACGGCGTCGATCACTGGCGGGTTCGTCGCGATGGTGCTGGCAATGCAGCGGATGCGCGAGGCAGGACAGATCAAGGCTATTCCGGTGCAGGACTATGTCGCGGCGACGAGCGTCGGTGTCGTTGGCGGCATTCCGATGCTCGATCTTGCCTACGACGAGGACTCACGAGCCGACGTCGACATGAACATCGTCAAGACCGGCGACGGCCGGTTCATCGAGGTGCAGGGCACGGCCGAAGGCGCGCCGTTCGAGCGGCAGGCGCTCGACGACCTGATGGCGCTTGGCGACAAAGGCATTCGCGAGCTCGTTGCGCTTCAGCAGACGATCGTCGGCAGCATCCTGACCGGTATCGGACCCGGCAACGCGCCCAAGGCATGAACCGGCTGGTCGTCGCCACCACCAATCCCGGCAAGGTTCGCGAGATCATCGGCATCCTTGCCGGCATCGAACCACGGATTACCCTCGTCGCACTCGATCAGTTTCCTGGGCTCGTCGAGCCCGAAGAAACCGGTGAGACGTTTGCGGACAACGCGCGACTGAAGGCGCTGTACTACGCAGCAGCAACTGGACTCCCGGCAGTAGCAGACGACTCGGGACTCGAAATCGATGCGCTGAACAATGCTCCAGGCGTGCACTCGGCGCGCTGGAACGGCACGGACTACGGCGTCAAATTCCGCAAGATCTACGAACTCGGTGGATTGGGCAGCCCCGCACGCTTCGTCTGCCACGTAGCTCTCGCCGACCACGGTCACGTCCTCTTCGAAAGCACGGGCATCGTCCACGGCCAGATCGCGCCCGAACCGAAAGGCACGAACGGGTTCGGCTACGACCCCATCTTCTTCTACCCACCGTTCGACTGCACCCTGGCCGAGCTCGACCTGGAGCGAAAAGCGACCGTCAGCCACCGCGGTTGGGCGTTCGGAGCGCTACGCGACTATCTGAGTCGGGGTCTGGGACTCGGGGCTCGGGGCTCGACAATGGGGCATCGAACCTCGGAATCGAAGTCTTAGCGCCATTTCGACCCGGGACTTCGGCCACGCTTCCAACCCTCCGCGCGTCGCCCCCGTCCAAGAGTGCCGAGGAACGATTTCATGACCAATCTTCTGCTCTGCCTGTCTCTTGTTGCCGCGGTGGCGCTGCCGCCGACGGCCCAACAGCAACCGACCCTCGAAGGCACGTGGCGCGCCCGGCTTCAAGACAGCTGGAATCGCGACGGACGGCAATGGATCTCGATTCAGCTGCAACAAGACAGCGATGGATCGCGAGGCTTCTCGATCCCGATGGACGAGCTCGAGGGACTCGGGGCGCGCGGCGATCGGTGGACGGCGAGCGGCGTACAGGTTCAGCATGCAGCGTGACGCCGGGAGCGTGGACTTCACAGGCGACTTCACCGACGGGCGCGGCGAGGGCAGGTGGCAGTTCCGGCCCAACATGGACTTCGTTGCGACGATGCGGAAGACATACCCCGACCTGACGCCCGAGGAGGTCTTCAAGCTCGCCATTCACGACGTCAGCCGCAGCTTCATCGCGTCGATGAACAAAGAAGGATACGTGCAACCGTCACTCGACGAGCTGACGAGGATGCGCATTCACGGCGTCGACGCCTCATACGTGCAAGGGCTGCGCAAGGCTGGATACAACAATCTCACGATCGGTGAACTGGTGAAGACGCGGATCCACGGCGCGACACCGGCGTTTGCGCAGGAGGTCAGCGCAGCCGGGATCGGCAAGGTCAGCGTCGATGACCTCGTGAAGATGCGCATTCATGGCGTCACGCCGGACATGGTCCGCGAGCTGCGCGAGCTCGGATACAACGACCTGCGAGTGGACGATGTGGTGA
Source organism: uncultured Acidobacteriota bacterium (assembly GCA_963797715.1). Taxonomy (GTDB): domain Bacteria; phylum Acidobacteriota; class Vicinamibacteria; order Vicinamibacterales; family 2-12-FULL-66-21; genus DATBJJ01. The sequence goes on along the minus strand of CAWCQS010000016.1, from coordinate 160,007 downwards.
AGCTGAGGATTCATGGCGCGACGCCGGCGTTCATCCGGGAGATGCGTGGGCTCGGCTACAAGGACCTCGCGCTCAGCGACGTCGTGCGGATGCGGATTCACGGCGTCTCCGCCGAATACGTGAAAGAGCTCCGCGATCTCGGATACGCCAACCTGCCGGTAGAGGATCTGGTACGGATGAAGATCCACGGCGTCACGCCGCAGTTCATCAAGGACGTCAACGCCGCGGGCTTCAAGAACATGTCCGCGGACGACCTCGTGGATTTCAGCATCCACGGCCGCCGCTGGCTCAGGAAGCGCGCCTAATCTTACGATTGGAACCGAACAAGAACTCCAGCGCCTGGGCAAAGCGCCCTGCCCAGGCACCCTCGGAGTGGGAGGCTCCCTCCTCGACCGTCAGGCGAAGCCGACGTGGTCCCAGTCCTGCCGCGCGCAGAATGGCTCCAAGCCGCCGCACGTTCGCCACCGTCTCGAGGTTCCAATCAGCGCGACGCGTTTCAGCCGTGCCGACGCCGAGATAGACGCGCTGCGGCCAACGGTTGACCCTCCGCGCCTGACGCAACAGCGCACAGCGACCAACATAGAGTGATGGGCTCTCCAGCAGCAGCCGGCCGAACACGCCTGGCATCCTCATGGCGGCATACAGCGCTGCGACGGCCCCGTACGACGATCCGCCAAACGCCGTCTGTGAGGCACCGCGTCCGACCGGGTACTCGCGAGCGACGAACGGCACGAGCTCGGTCGTCACGAAGGCGGCGTAGTCTGCGGCCAGCGGATCGCGCGCGAATGGGTTGCGATCGTCTTCCACCGGCAGATACTCGCGCGCCCGGCGCAGTTCACCATGGTCGATCCCGACGATGACGATCGGCGGAATGCGCCGTTCGGCGATGAGCCACGCGGCGGTTTCCGCGACGCGCCAGGTGACACCGGTGTAGGCGCGTGCCGAGTCGAAGAGGTTCTGCCCGTCGTTGAGATAGAGGACCGGCACTGGAGACGTCGAGCGAGCCTCCGGCGGTACCCATATGGTCAACCGGCGCGAGAGGCCGAGCACGGCGCTGGCAATGTCGGCCGTTTCCGGCGCCCGTAACTGGCTCAGGATGTCTTCCTCGATGGGCCCATCTCGAACTGCTTCAGATGATGGAGATCGTGCCCGGCCATCTGCGCCATGATCCACGCCACGGTCAGCTCGCCGTACTCTGGGTGGGTGAACGGCCGCTCGAGCTGCTCGGGCGTCAGCGCGCGCCACATCCCGAGGTTGAAATCGCGCAGTGCTATATAGGCATCGAGCGCGGTCCGTGCGCTCGCTTGATGGTCGATCATCATCCAATCGTCCTGCGAGAACGCCTGCGCGACGTAACGATCGGTGGAGAGTGCGAACCTCGCGCGCGTGGTCAGGGCGAGTTCGGTCTGCGCGAGATGGATGAGCAGCTGACGAAAGCTCCATTTGCCGGCCGTATACGAGCCTTCGAAATCTTCAGCCGTCCAACCGTCGACGCGCTGGCGAATTCGGGCTGGCGTGTCGGCAAGGGCGTCGAGCGGCTTGCGGGCGCCGAGCGCCTCGCTGTAGGGGTTTGCGATAGCCATATCTCCTAATCCTGATACATTCCCGGCCCATCCGGCAAACCCACTAAGGTAATGGTGTGGAGCAACCGGTTCGGGGCGAGCCTCGCGAGCTCGCCACGCTGATGGCGGCGTATCAGGCCGGATCGATCGAGGCCTTCGAAGCGCTGTACGCAGCACTCGCGGCGCCGCTCCTCGCCTACCTGACGACGCTCACCCGCGATCGAACAGTGGCCCAGGACCTCCTCCAGGAAGCCTTCCTGCAGATTCACCGATCTCGGCGCGCCTACAGAGCCGGTCTCCCGGTGCGGCCCTGGGTGTTTACGATCGCGCGCCACGTGTGGCTCATGGATCGCCGACTGCGCAGCCGCAGGCCGCAATCCGATCAGGAGCTACCGGACTTACCCGTGCCTGCCGAGGTCGACGGCCTGGCTGAGCGCGACGGCCTTCGTCGCGCGCTCGGTGCCGTGCTACCGGATCGACGCGAAGCGCTGCTGCTGCACCATGTGTGGGGCTTCAGCTTCATCGAGATTGGCCAGATGCTCGGCATCCGGCCGCAGGCGGCCAAGCTGCGATCGAGTCGCGGCATGGGCGACTTGCGCCGCATGCTGTCGGAGATCGCCCGTGGGTGAGGAACAGGTCAGATTGCCTGCTGAGCTGCGAGACATCATCGCTCGGGACCTGCACCCCGTCGCGCCCCTCGGGTCTCCCGTGCGCCGCGCCGTTCGCATGTTGCCGCTCGCGGTGGCCCTGCTGGTCGCGGCGGTCATCGTCTTTGGTCTCCGCAGGGACGCGAGCCGCATCGGTCCGTTCCTCACCTGGGGCGCCTCGATCATCCAGATGCTCCTCGGCCTGGCACTCGTCGCCGGCGCGCTCCGCGAGGCGGTGCCCGGAACGACGCTGCCGCGACGAATGCTCGGGATCGCGTTTGGAACGGCGGCCATTGCCGTCCTGACGATCACATTCATGACCTGGACAACGAGCCCGACGCTCATCGCCCCGGGGTACGAAACGCGCGCGTGGGGAATCTGTCTGACAGGCACGATTCTCAGCGCCTTGCCCGTACTCGCAGTCGCCGGCTGGCTCGCCGCGCGGGCGTTCCCCCTTCGCCCACGAATCGCCGGCGCGCTGTACGGCATCGGCGCGGGACTCCTCGCCGACGCCGGTTGGCGACTGTTCTGCCATTTCTCCCATCCCACCCATGTCCTCGGCGCCCACACGCTGGGGATTGTTCTGAGCGGGATTATTGGTGTGGTGGGGGCGACAGTCGTCAGTCGTCGATCGTCCGTCTCGAGTCGTTAGTCCCTGTCGACAGTCCCGGCGCGACTGGAACTGACGACTGGGACTGGAACTGACGATTCGTGACGGACGATCAACGACTAACGACTGCCGCCCCCACACATGCTGAGTGGAACATTTCAGGGTGCCCGGCAGTCTAAGGACTTCGCATGAGCGCAACGCCGCTCGGCCTGCTCCAGGGCACGGCCGACCTCCTGATCCTGAGGGCGCTTCAAGGAGGCGCCGCGCACGGCTACGCCATCTCGCGTTGGGTGCGCGAACGCACTGAGGGTGTGTTGACCATCGAGGACGCGGCGCTCTACCAGGCGCTCCATCGTCTCGAGGCGCGTGGATGGATCGAAGCTGAGTGGGGACTCTCGGAGAACAATCGCAAGGCGAAGTACTACGGCCTCACTGCCGCCGGCCGTCAACAGGTTCGCAGCGAAGTATCGATGTGGAAGAAGTATGCGGCCGCCGTGTTCAAGGTGATCGAACCGGCCTGATTGGACGTGGCCATGGCGAAAAGGATCAGACCGTCGAGCGCGAAACGGCTCTTTCGATTCGCGGAACGCTCCAGGCATGACATCAGTCGCGATGTCGAGGACGAGTTCGCGTTTCACCTCGACATGCGAGTCGACGATTTGGTGCGTCAGGGTTTGCCCCAAGCCGAAGCCCGTGCTCAGGCGTCGCGAGAGTTTGGCGACAGAACGCGCGGCGCAGCCACATGCGTCAACGAGGACGCGCACATGGAACGCCGACGAACGATATCGCGATGGATTGGCGAGCTGCGCCAGGACGCGTCGTTCGGGCTGCGGCTGCTGCGACGAAGCCCCGGTTTCGCCATCGCCGCTATCTTCACGTTGGCTCTTGCGATTGGCGGCAACGCGACTGTATTCAGCCTCATAAATGCGCTCGCGCTCAAGCCGCTCGCCGTGCGGGCTTCCGACGAGGTCGTTCGCATCTACACCGGCGAGAGCCAGACGTCGTGGCCCAACTATGTGGACATCGTGCGCTCGAGTACCGTCTTCACCGACGTCGCGGCCCACGCCAATCTCGAAACAGGGCTGGCCATGGGCGCCGAGGTTGTACGCCTGTTTGGCGAAACCACATCGACCAACTACCTGACGATGCTCGGCGTGCCGGCGCAGCGTGGCCGCATCTATTTTCCGTCCGATACACGGGCCGATATCGTCGTGCTCAGCGATCGCGCCTGGCGTTCCAGATTCAACCGCGACCCGTCGATCGTCGGGCGGACAATCACCCTCGGCAGACGGCGTGTCGAAATCCTCGGCGTCATGCCGCCCACGTTTCGTGGCGCCCAACCTCCCGGCTTCGCCGGCGACTTCTGGCTGCCGGTTGATCCGGCGGCGTCGCGCCAGACGATGGAGGATCGCACTGACACGGCATACGTGATCGTTGCCAGGCTCAAGGCCGGCGTCACCACGGCACAGGCTCAGGCGGCGACACAACTCGTCGCCCGGCAGATTGGCGCGGAGCACCCCAACATCGCGCGGCAGTTTGCGGCGACCGAGGTCTTCCCCTTCGAAGGCATCGGCAAGTTCCGAGGCATGACCGGAACGCTCGCGCCGCTCTTCCTGTTCGTCGGCGCGATGACGATCGTCTCTGGGCTGTTGCTGCTCGTCGGCTGCGCGAACATTGCCGGTCTTCTCCTGAGTCGAGGCGCGTCCCGCCGACGAGAGATTGGTGTTCGGCTCGCACTTGGCGCTGGCCGCGGCCGACTGATACGCCAACTGTTGACCGAAAGTCTGGTACTTGCGCTTGCCGGCGGCGCCGCTGGCCTTCTCCTCGCCAGTTGGCTCGGCACCATCCTCAACGGCCTCATCGGCCGGCTGCCGGTGCCGGTCGATCTCGACCTTGCCCTCGACCGCCGGACGATCGTTTTTACGTTCACGATGTGTCTCATCACGTCCGTGCTGTGTGGGCTGGCACCGGCGCGCCGTGCCACGGGGATGGCGGTCATCCCATTGCTCAAGGACGACGAATCGGCTCCTCACCGTCAACGGCTCCGCTATTGGCTGGTCGTCGGCCAGGTGGGCTTGTCCTGCGCGCTGCTCCTCTGGGGCGGCCTCTTTACGAGGAGCCTGAGCGCCGCGGGACGCGTCGATCCAGGGTTCGATCCGTCAGGTGTGGTGCTCGGGCGGCTGACGTTCGGCTCCGATATGGACCTTGGTGCGCAGCTCGCGCTGCTCAGCGAGCTCCGGCTGCGCGCCTCCGCAATTCCCGGTGTTCAGAGTCTGGGCCTTGGCAAGATCGTCCCGCTGTCGTTCATGGGACGGGAAGAGACGCGCATGCGGACCGAGAGCGACCCAGCCGATCAGCGAGGGCGCTGGGTGATGGTGAACCGGATCGGCCCAGGCTGGCTGAAGACTCTGAAAATCCCGCTTATTGTTGGCCGTGACTTCTCAGCAGGCGATCGGCCTGGAGCCCCTCGGGTGGTCATCGTCAACGAGACGCTGGCCAGGCAGTTCTGGAACGGCGAGGCGCTCGGCAAACGCCTCGGCGATGCCGACGTGGTGGGCGTCGTGCGCGACAGCAAATACTGGACGCTCGGAGAAACCGTCCTGCCCGCAGTCTACACCGCCTACGAACAGCGGCCCGAGTCGGAAGTGACAGTGTTCATACGCACATCCGATGTGTCCGGCGGCGTCAAAGCGCTGCGCGCGGAAATCAGCCGGCTCGATCCCTCGAAGTTCGTCGACGTCCAGCCGATGACCGACGCCGTTGCCGCTGCGCTCGTTCCGGCTCGCCTCGGCGCGATCCTGACCGGCACCTTTGGTGCGGTCGGCGCGCTCCTGGCGATGATGGGCATCTATGGTCTCGTCGCGTTCAGCGTCGCCGAGCGGCGGCGCGAGATCGGCATTCGCAAGGCCATCGGTGCGTCGCCGTCGAAGGTCATTCGCTTATTGATGTCGGGAACGATGATTCCCGCGGCGACGGGCATCGCCGTTGGCCTGTCACTGGGTGTTCTCGGCGCGCGGGCGCTCGCGGGCTTTATCGTTGGCGTCTCGCCCTACGACCCGATGACGATGGTCGGAACCATCGCGCTCGTGCTCGGCACGGTTGCGCTCGCGAGCGCGTTGCCCGCGATGCGCGCGGCGAGAATCGATCCGCTTGTGACGTTGAAGGCGGAGTAGGAGCGCGGCCAGCTCTCGCTGTCAGCTCTCAGCACGAGTGCGTGTGGCTGGAGCTGAAAGCTGAAGGCTGAGAGCTGACAGCTCGCTCTAGAACCCAGGCCGCAGCTGGAACTGCCACATCCACCCGCGCGTCGGCCGATCGAGTGGACGGACGAAGTCAATCTCGGCGACGGCAAACCCCATGATGTTGACGCGCAGTGCGGCACCGAGGCTGGCCACTGGCTTGTTGTCGCCAGGGAGTGTGCCGGCGCGAAGGCTCTGTCCCCACGCGACGCCACCGTCGGCAAAGAACGCCGCTTCGAGTGGAAGCGGCCCGTAGAACTGGCTGCCGCCAAACGCGCCCCATACCGGGAAGCGCAGCTCGGCATTGGCAACCGCGACGCGGCTGCCGATCAGACGATCGAATGCCGGGCACGATCCGGCCGTGAGGCCGCCGACGCATTCCTGCGACTCGAACGAGTATTGGTCGTAGCCGCGAACGAGACCCGGATAGCCGAGGAAGAGCGCCGGCAGCTGTCCGTCTTCTGCATCGGCACCGAACCGGCCGTAGTACATCCCGCGAAGCGCAATCGTGTAGGGACGGACCGGCATCAGATACGTGCGCAGATCGCTCAGTACTCCGCTATACGTGAGCGAGCCGGCGCTCTGCGTGAGCTCCACGCGATAGCGGCTGCCGCGGATCGGGCTGGTGGCGCCGAAAATCGAGGTGTCGTAGACGAGCGCGGTGCCGCCCTCGCCGAGGTTCAGCGTCGGATACTCGGCGAGCGGTGTCGTCGTCTCGTCGATCGGATCGCCGTTCAGCGTATACGTGCGCTCCTTGACGTCGTAGCTCTGGCTGATGCGCCGGTAGTCGCCGGAGAACTCCACGCGCCACGATCGGCTGAACGGGTAGGTGAGGAAACCGCCAGCCGACTGATCGCGCTGCAGATAGCGGTACTCGCGCTGGACAAACGTATTGCCGGAAAAGCCTTCGGCGTAACCTCGCGAGACATATGGGATGACATCGACCGACGTGCCCCAGTTCCAGCGGTGCGTTCGATTGAGGTAGAAGAACGTGCCGCCGAACTCGTCCAGCCGGCTCGTGGCCTGGACCGCGGTGCCAATCGTGTGGTTGCCGAGCATGTCGCTGAAGACGAACGACACGCCGCCGGTCGCATACGTCCCAAACGGACCGACGCCGACACCGACGGACGGCTGACCGGCGAAATCGAGACCCCACTTCGGCTTGTACGGCTCGGGCGCCGGCACTTCGGTGCTCGCCGGCAGTCCCCACGTCGCATCGTTCAGCGCTTCGACGACCAGGCCGGCCGCCTCGCGCGACGGCGGAAGCACTGCCGCATTGCGCGGTAGATCGACGACCGGCTCGCCCGCCAGCTGCTCGGCGGTATCGAGCGCATAGATGCTGTAGCCGTCGTTTTCATACGCGCTGAACACCAGGCGATTGCCGGCAAACGACATCGCCGGGCTCAACGCCGTGACGCCGCTCGCGCCGGTGAGCATGTTGGTGAGCTGGGTCGTCTTATTGCGTGTCCACCTGCGTGCGATAGATGTTGGTGATGCCCTGTCGATCGGCGAGGAAGTAGATCGACTTGCCATCAGACGCCCACTGCGGGCTGATGTTCTTCGCATCGGCGAACCCACCGAGCTCGCGCACCGTGCCGGTCGCGACATCCATCAGCGCCAGCCGCAGCTTGCCGGCCTTGAGCGTATCGAGGTTGGTGGTAAACCGATCGGTGCTGAAGGCGATCTGCTTCCCGTCCGGCGACCACGCCGGATCGAGCTCGGCATACGCGTCAGTCGTGAGCCGCCTCAGCGCCGTCTTGTCGTCCTTGCCCTTGGTCAAGTCGAAGGTGTAGAGATCGTTGAGGCCGCCGACAAGAGCCGAGAAGACGATCTGATTACCGTCGGGCGACCACGCCGGATTGACGACTTCGCTGATGCCGGCCAGCTTGATCTCGCGCTCGTTCTTGCCGCGGTCGACGTCGACTATCGTCAGCACCGGTTCGCCCTTGCTCAGACCGGGGAACACGAACCGCTTGCCGGCCGAATCCCATGCACCCGCCGACGTCAGAAACGACAGACTGTCGTAGTGCGCGCTCGTCGCCGTGTTGGTGATTTTCTTGAGCACTTCACCGGTGCGCGCGTCGGCCACGAACAAATCGATCGAAAAGAGATCGCGCTCGGAGAAATAAATCACCTTCGAGCCGTCGGGACTGAGCTTCGGACCGATGTTGAGGTCGCCTTTCTGCTTCTCTTTCGTGATCAGCGGGCGCGCGAACGACGCCGGCATCTTCGTCGACTCGGCGATTGGACGGAAGGCCTCGAACTCGGCGTTGTGCCAGTCCTGGGAGAGCTGCTTCGTATCGATCTGCAGCACTTCCTTGATCGCCGTCGCGTAGGTGGAGTCCCGACCGGCACCGGCCCGGAGCAGGTTCCCCACGGCGCCGTCGCCATACTTTCCAGCGATGTACGCCCAGAGAGCCTGGCCGTAGCGATACGGAAAATACTTGGGGTTGTCGAGCTTGTCGACGTCTGGCAGCTGCTCGCGGCGCGTCGCTTCGCGCATCCACATCGCGGTCAGCGGGTCGACCGGGCCGAGCGACAGGTACTCGGCCATACCTTCGATGAACCACAGCGGCAGCCCGAGGGCGCCCGCCGTCCCAGAGTTCACATTGGTTCCGGTGATGTCGTACTGGAACGCGTGCACGATCTCGTGCCCGAGGACGTGGTCGCTTTCCTGAAATCGGGCCGGCAAACGGCAGAACGATACGGCGTTTATAGGCTTCGGTGACACCGCCCGTGCCTTCGCCGAGGTCACCTTGGATTGCGTTGGTCTGACGGAAGTGCGATCCGCTCGCGTACAGAATCAAGGGCTGGCGTGAGCTCAGTTGGTGATCGAGGAGCTGCGAGAGACGCGTATACCACCGCTCGGCCATGCGCGACGCCATCTGCGCCGCCTGCTCTTCTTCCGGGTAGTAGTAGATGTCGAAGTGGTCGGTCTTCAGTACCTTGAACTCGAACTCCCGGTCCTGGACCTTGTTCTTACCAAAGTAGCCCCCCTGGGCAAGGGAAGCCGACGGCAGCCCCAGCAACGCGCACAGGGCTGTCACAACGAGGGTGCAGGAAACTTTCATAACGATCTCGCTAAAGCAACGCATGTGCCGGTGAAACCCCTGCGGCTTCACCGCTTACGTCCTGTCGAGCTCTTCCCAGACCATTTTCTTCGACCAGAATTGAGGACGCCACTGTCCCCTCGAGTGCCCTCGTTTGCGGCGCTGGCGCGCGGGGTGACAAAATGCTGGCTTCTGTCCCCAACACGTCTCGGAGCTTGATGACATGACGCGCAGGACTCTCCTGATTGTGACGGCCATCGGCCTCGTAACGGCGGGGCTCGGCGCCCGGCAGGCCCAGCCCGCAATCACGGCTGACCTCCTCAAAGGTCTGGAACTGCGCAGCATCGGCCCGGCCCTCACCACCGGCCGCATCGTCGACGTCAAGATCGATCCGAAGAACCCGAGCGTCTGGTACGTCGCGTCGGCATTCGGTGGTCTGTGGAAGACGACGAACCGAGGCATCACGTTCGCACCGGTCTTCGACGACACCGGCGTCTTCACCCTGTGCTGCATCGCGATCGATCCGAAGGACTCGAACGTCCTCTGGGTCGGAACCGGCGAGAACAACAGCCAGCGCAGCTCCCATTTTGGCGATGGCATCTACAAGTCGACCGACGCCGGCAAGACCTGGAAGCGGATGGGGCTGCCGGCCTCCGAACACATAGGCGACATCCTGATCGATCCGCGCAACTCCAACGTGGTTTACGTGGCCTCGCAGGGGCCGCTCTTCTCGGAAGGCGGCGAGCGCGGCTTGTACAAGACGACGGACGGGGGCGCGACCTGGTCGGCAGTGCTCACCATCAGCAAGGACACGGGCGTCAGCGACATCGTCTTCGATCCGCGCAACCCCGACATCATCTTCGCCTCCGCCTACCAGCGCCGTCGGCATGTCGGCCAGATGATCGGTGGCGGACCGGAAGGCGGCATCTTCAAGACGACGAACGCCGGCAAGACGTGGACGAAACTGACGAAGGGCCTGCCGGCCGGCGACATGGGACGCGTCGGTCTTGCGATCGACGGACGGAAGAATCCGGCCGCCGTGTTCGCGCTCGTCGACGCCAAACGTGCCGAGTCGGGCTTCTTCCGCTCGGACGATGGCGGCGGGTCGTGGACGCGCATCGGCCGCATGCCGTCGGCTGGACGTGGAGCTGGCGGTGGTCGCGGGCGCGGAGCGGATCCGGCCGCGCCGGCGCCTCCGCCCCCTGCGCCCTGCGCGCCGCTCGGCGCCACGACTACTACACCGGCGCCAGCGCCAACCTCACCGGCCGGCCGTGGCAACCCGGAAGGTATTCAGCTGAGCGCGATGAAAGAAGAGGAACAGGAAGAAACGGAAGAAGCGGACCAGGATGCGCCACAGGCTGGCGGCCGCGGCAATGCCCCCACGGACGACTGTTACCGCGGCGGCGGCGCGCAGTACTACCACGAGATATTCGTCGATCCGCATCGGCCCGACTGGCTCTGGTCGGTCAACGTCAACGTCGAGCGCAGCACCGACGGCGGCAAGACCTGGGCGACCACGGGACTCGAAGGCACCGGCGTGCACGTCGATCACCATGCTATTGAATTCGATCCGACCGATCGAAATCACATCCTGCTTGGCAACGACGGCGGTCTCTACGAGTCCTACGACGAAGGCGAGACGTGGCGATTCTTCGCGAACCTGCCCATCACCCAGTTCTACCGCGTATCGACCGACAACGACCGACCGTTCTACAACGTCTGTGGCGGCACACAGGACAACTTCTCCTTCTGCGGCCCCTCGCGCAACATGAGCCGCCTCGGCGTCCGGACGAGCGACTGGTTCATCGTCAACGGCGGCGACGGCTTCCAGTCGCGCAACGATCCCGAGGATCCCAACATCGTCTACGCGTCCGCGCAGAACGGCGGCATTGTCCGTCTCGATCGCCGCACCGGGCTGAGCAAGTCGATTCGTCCTCCGGGCACACAGGGCTTCGTTGGCGGCGGTGACGACGAGATGCCGGGAGCCCAGGCACCGCAAGGCCGTGGTGCCGAGGGTGGTACCGAGGGACGCGCGGGCGCGCCGGCTCAGACGCCGCAAGGTGCGCAGACCGGACGTCAGGGCGGACGCGGAGGACGAGGGAATGCCGATCGCGTCAATTGGGATGCGCCCTACATCATCAGCCCGCACTCGTCACGACGGCTCTACTGGGCGAGCAACTACGTCTACCGCTCGGAAGATCGCGGCGATTCGTGGACGCGCATCAGTCCCGATCTCTCGCGGAACCTTAATCGCGACGAGCTGCCGATCATGGGCAAGGTCTGGCCGGCGGACTCCATCGCCCGAAACACGTCGACGACGCCGCTCAGCAACATCGTCTCGATCGACGAGTCGCCACTCCTCGAAGGACTGCTCTATGCCGGGACCGATGATGGCCTGCTGCAGGTGAGCGAAGATGGCGGCAAGAACTGGCGCAAAGTCGAGCAATTCCCCGGCGTGCCGCAGTGGACGTACGTGACCGACGTGTTCGCATCACCGCGCGACGTCGATACCGTCTTTGCCACGCTCAACAACTGGCAGCGTGGTGACTACAAGCCGTACATCGTCAAGAGTACCGACCGCGGGCGAACGTGGACCAACATCGCCGGCGATCTGCCGGCAAAGCACGACGTGTGGTCGATCGTTCAGGATCACGTCAACGGCAATCTACTGTTTGCGGGAACCGAATTTGGGCTCTTCGCGAGCGTCGACGCCGGACAGCACTGGATCCAGCTGAAGGGCGGCATGCCGCCGGCGCAGATCCGCGACATGACCGTGCAGCGCCGCGAGAACGACCTCGTCCTCGCGACGTTCGGCCGCGGCTTCTACATCCTCGACGACTACAGCGCGCTTCGCGACATCACGCCGACCGCGCTCGCCGACGACGCCCGTCTCTTCCCGCTTCGCGATGCCTACCTGTACAACCTGCTCGGGCTAACGCCCGCGGGCAGCGCCGGCTTGTCTCCGCTGTCAGGACTGTGGCGCGCAGAGAATCCACCGTTCGGTGCGACGTTTACTTATCACGTGAAGCAAGAGCTGCCGGCCGACGCGAGGTTGACGCTGACGATCAGCGACGACGCCGGACGACCCATCCGAAGGATCGATGTCGACAGGGCGCCGGGACTGCGGCGTGTTACCTGGAACTTGCGCACGGATCCGCCGGCTGGCGAGGCGGCGCAGGCCGGACGCGGTGGTCAGGCGGGCCGGGGTGGATTCGGCGGCCGGGGCAACCTGTCGCCGCTCGTCCGCCCTGGACGATACAAGGCCACGCTCGGCCGAGTGAACAGCGAGATCGTGACGCCGCTCGGCCCACCGCAGATGTTCAATGTCGTGGAGATTCCACAGTAACAGAATCAAGGGCAGCCACGGATCACGAGAAACTCACGAAGAGCTCGAAGCTCACGAAGAGCACGAAGTGACAAGGCGGCAAGAGAACAGCCATCAGGTTCCGGCTAAAGCCGGAAGCCGCAGGGGCCGGGATGCGGCCACAAGCTTCCACGTTTAGGCGGAGCCTGATTTTGCCATCGTGATCTTCGTATCATCGTGCTCTTCGTGCTGTGCCCCGTGGCCAGTGAACGCCCGCCGGATTTCACCTACGACATCTGGTAGTAGCGAGAACCGCGACGTAACGTGAAAGCCCTCATGGGCCTTCACGTTGCCGGTCTATCCAAGCGCTACGGCCGCGTGACGGCACTCGACCGCGTGTCCTTCTCGCTGCGGAACGGCGAGGTCCTCGGCCTGATCGGCCCGAATGGTGCCGGCAAGACGACGCTCTTCGAGTGTCTCGCGGGGCTGCTGCCCTCGGATGCCGGGTCCATCAGTATCGACAACGCGGTGGTGGCTGCCAGCGAGCGGAACCACCACCTCTTCTATCTGCCAGATGCTATCGCGCCATGGCCTGCTCAGCCGGTTCGCTGGGCACTCGATTTCACGCGTGACTTCTTTGGCGCCAGCGGGACGCGAATCGAGGACGTCATCGCCCGGCTCGACCTCGCCGCAATGCTCGACGCGCGCATCGGCACACTCTCGAAGGGACAACGGAAGCGCGTTCTGCTGGCCATCGGGCTCCTCACTCCGCAACGCATCCTGCTCGTCGACGAACCGTTCGATGGCCTCGACCTCCGGCAGGGCCGCGACGTGGCGGCAACACTGCGTGAGCACGCCGCCAACGGCCGCACGCTCTTCCTCTCGATTCACCAGATCCACGACGCCGCGCGCATGTGCGATCGCTTCATCCTGCTGAGTCTGGGACGGATCCGCGGCGAGGGCACGCTCGACGAGCTCACCGCGCTCGCGTCACGCCCAGGCGCTCCCCGCGTCTCCGATCTCGCGGACGTCTTCCTTGCCCTCACCTAAGCCGGCATTCGTCGTGCTCCTCGGCAAGGAGTTCGGCGAGCTGTTCGCGTCTCGAGCGTGGTGGATTCTCCTTGCCGCGATGGGGCCACTCGTCGGCGCGACGTTCATCAACGCCGTCCGCACGTACGGCGAAGCCTCGGGCTTGAACGGCACGAGCGCCGGCGTCGGTGAGGCGTTCGCGCCGCTCATCGGCATCTGGGCGCCGACGTTCAGCGCCTGCGAGCTGGCTGCGGCGTTCCTCTTGCCGTTCGTCGCCATCCGCGTCGTCTCCGGCGACCGCATGAGCGGTGCGCTGAAGCTGGAGTTGCAACGGCCGATGGCCAACTTCACGCGCATCGGCGCCAAGGCACTCGTGCTGCTGGCAGGATGGACCATTGCCTCGTTGCCGACGGCGATCGCCCTGGTGCTCTGGCGCGCGTACGGCGGCGCCTTGTTCGCCCCCGAGCTCGCGACGGTCGCTCTCGGTCATTTCCTGAACGGCGGCCTGACGATCGCGCTCGCAACCGCGGCGGCAACGACGACGTCGCATCCGTCAACCGCGGCGATCGTGACGCTCGCCGTCACTGTCGGCACATGGATTGTCAACTTCGTCGCCGCCGTGCAAGGTGGTTGGTGGGAACGCGCCGCCGGCTACACGCCGACGGCGATGGTCGCTGAGTTCCAGCACGGTCTCCTCCGCCTCGACGTCGTCCTCGTCGCGTTGGTGCTCGCGATCGCGGGTCTTGCGGTCGCGGCGATCTGGTTGCGCCTGGGCGCTCCAACGCGATCGCGCGTTCTCTCATCGGTGGCCGTCGGCGGGGCCGCGGCGCTTGCCATCGCGGCCAGCGCCACGGTCCGAACGAGCTGGGACACATCCGAGGGAAGACGCAACTCGTTCTCGCTCGCCGACGAAGCCGCGTTGCATCAGATTCATGATCCGCTAAGCATCGTCGCGCACCTCGCGCCCGAAGATCCGCGACGATCGGACCTCGAGCATCGAGCCCTGTCGAAGCTTCGCCGAGTGATGAACGTCGACGTGCGCTACGAGTCAGCGACGTCGATCGGGTTATTCGAGCAAACCGCCGATCGCTACGGCGAAATCTGGTACGAGCTCGACGGCCGGCAGGCGGTCAGCCGCGTCACGACCGTCGACGGCGTACTGGAAACCATCTACGCGCTCGCGCGCGTCGCAGGACCGCGCGAGGAAGACCGCGAGATCTTTCGCGGCTACCCGCTTCCGGCTGCACCGGCCGGCGCGGCGCTACTCTTCTACGGCATCTGGCCGGCTGTCGTGGCGGCCACCGCGTTCTTCTTTCAGAGGAGGTAGTTCGTGAGCCCCGTGAATCGTCGTTTTCGATACGTGCTCATTCCCATGACAACGCTCGTGCTCGGCGTATCGGCAATGGCCAGGCAGCCGGCTGTCCCGATCACGGTCGATTTGGCCTTGGAAACGGTCGGCCGTGCACCGGTCGCCTTCGAGCCGATGGTCGGCACCTGGGTCGTTGGCGAAGACGCCGGTGAAAAAGTCATCGTCGTCGACGGACGACCGTGGGTGGCGAGCAAGGACAATCCGACCAAGCTGCTGATCGAGAGCGCGCGGAAGTTGTACGGCACGTCCAACGAGGAGCTGATGGACAACGCCAAGCAGTTCGCCTACTTCCCCGTCGCCATTTCGCGCAAGGTCGGTGACTTCAAGCAGGGCTCGCTGAGCGTGAAGTTCAAGACCGTCAGCGGCGACTCCGATCGCTGCTCCGGCATCGTCTTCAACGTCAAGCCAAACGGCGACTGGCTGGCGATCCGCTACAACGACACGGAGAACAACGTCGCCCTGTGGGAGTTCCACAATGGTGTGCGCCGCGCGGTGAAGCGCGGCCGCGAGCGCGAGTGGATGCTCGATCGCGCCGCGTGGCACGAGCTCAAGATGACGGTGAGCGGCGCCGACTTCAAGGCGTTCATGGACGGCAAGCCGGCGCTCGAGTACACGCTCGGCAGCGAGCCTGGGCCCGGCCGTAACAACGCGCCGCCGAATCCGGACCTCTTCCCCGCCAACAATCCGGTCTTGCGTCCGCCGGTGACGGGAAAAATCGGCCTGTGGTCGAAGACCGACAGCACGAGCTACTTCAAGGACTTCACGATCGGATCGATGTAAGCCTCTCGGCTGGTTTCAACGTTTCGGCGCGGCTGCCGCGTCGGCTGGGGCCACATCGAGCGGTTGTGCCACTGCGCTCGTGACGCTCGACATCAGGAGGGCCCAGCCCAATCCCAGGGACGTCAGTGTCGTTGCTGTCATGCTCGTCCTCGTCATTGCTCGTCTCCTCCGTGCCCGCCGTTGCGGCGGCACTAGTTAGACAAACGTCGCCGCATCCCGGCCGTCAGGCCCTTTCGGGGGCCGACGACCGAGACTGGCGACTGTGACTAACGACTGTGACTGTGACTAACGACTGAGGACTGAAGACTAACGACCGACGACTCTAAGACGTCCACCCCGTACGATACTCACGCGAGAGGAACTGATTGGGATCGACGCCGCCATCGCGTTTGTTGTCCGACGTGACCTTGTTGGTCACCCGGCGGTTCGCTCCGTCGTAGAGGATCTTGCCGCCGGCGCGCAGCGACACGATCCCGAGCAGCATCACCTCGGTCAGCTGCGTCGCGTACTCGAACGGGCAGGAAATCTCCTGCTGGCCGCGGATGGCGTCCACCCAGTTCATCTCATGGGCTTCGTGCGGGATGCGCGGAAGCACCTGCTTCGGCTTGGGCGTCGACGCATGCTTCGAGTCAGGCAGAATCCTCGGGTTGAGCCCGTAGGTCTCCTGCATCATCTTGCCCTTGCTGCCGATGTAGAGGATTCCACCTTCGCCGTTGAGATTTTCGTCGCCGATTTCTGCCGGCTTGGGCGGCGTGAGCCCGCCGTCATACCACGTCAGCTTGACCGCCGGCATGTTGCCGCGCGCCGGGAATTCGTAATACGTGGTCGTCGCCAGCGGGAAGGACGCGCCGTTGAACGGCGTCGACTTGGTCTCGATAACCGTCGGGAACCCGAGCTTGAGCGACCAGAACGGGTGATCGATCAAGTGCGCGCCCATGTCGCCGAGCGCACCCTGACCCCAATCGACCCAACCGCGCCAGTTGAACGGGTGATAAATCGGGTGGTAATCGACGGGCGGCGCGACGCCGAGGAAGAGATCCCACGACAGTTGATCGCCTGGCGTGTAGTTGCCAACCAACGCGGCAGCGAGTCTGTCGTTGACGTCTTGTCCTCTCCAGCGCGAATCCGCTGTCGTCGCGTCCTGAAGACGGGCAGGAAGCGGCGCCGGACGGGTACACCCTGCGGCCAGTAGCCGAGCGGCCGGTTCGTCCAAACGTGTACCTCGCGAACATCGCCGATGGCGCCCGAGGTGATGTACTCGTAGCCGAGCCGCGCTTCGTCGCGCGAATGGCCCTGGTTGCCCATCTGCGTGACGATCTTCGGATGCTCCTTGGCCTTCTTCGCCAGGGTCCGCGCCTCTTCGACCGACCAGCACAGCGGCTTCTGCACGTAGACGTGCTTGCCGAGATCCATGGCCGCCGTGGCGATGGCGGCGTGCATGTGATCGGGTGTCGCGACGATGATGCCGTCGATGTCCTTCTGCTTCTCGAGCATCTCGCGGTAGTCGCGATAGCGCTCGATCTTCGGCAGTTGCTCTTCCATGAACCGCTTGAGGTTCGCGGCCGAATCCTGCTTCGGACGTTTTTCGTTCGCGGCGAGCTGCGCGGCCGTCGGCTCGCGCCGCTGGCGATTCGACATGTTTTGCGACGGCGCCGCCGACGCTTCTTTCTTCCAGCGTTCGATGCGCGCGTCGAGGAGCCCGTAATCGACGTCGCAGAAGGCGACGACGTTCTGGCTCATGACCGCGCCGGTGTTGCTGCTGCCCATGCCGCTGACGCCGACGGTGGCGATGTTGACCGTATCGCTCGGCGCCTGCATGCCGCGTCCGAGCACATGGCGCGGGACGATGACCAGCCCTGCCCCGGCCACGGCTGTCCGCGTCACGAAATCACGCCGCGACAGACCTGCAGATTCGGCGTCTGGCTGAGCTTTGTCTCGTTCCGTCATGGTGAACCTCTCTAATTAGGGGACGACAACCGCGTCATTTTATCGCTAATCCTGGGACGATAAGCTTGACCCCAGCGGCGGGTAACGGGCCGATCGTCAGCATCGGACGCCAGGATTCGATGACCGGCCAGGCGCCGGCGCATCACAATACTCGAATGCGGGAGATCCTGCGTGTTGGCGCGGCACTGCTGCTCGTGATTCAGGCGGCGTGCTCCAGCCCATCCAGTCCCTCCGACGCCGGCGAGCCGGCCGGCCCAAACGTGCTGACCACCTCCGAGCGTGCAGCGGGCTGGCGGTTGCTCTTCGATGGCACGAGTGCAGCCGGATGGCGTGGCTATCGTCAGTCGAATGTCCCGTCAGGGTGGCAGGCCGTCGATGGCGCATTGACCCGAACCGGCGGCGGCGGCGATCTCATCACCGTCGAGCAGTTCGCAAACTTCGAGCTGACGATCGACTGGATGATTGCCCCCGGCGGCAATAGCGGAATCATGTACCGGGTCAGCGAGGCCGCCGAGGCCACGTTCCTGACGGGACCCGAATTCCAGGTGCTCGACAACGCCGGCCATCCCGACGGCGCCAGCGGTTTGAGTTCCGCTGGAGCCTGCTATGGCCTCTATGCTCCTTCGCAGGATGTCACCCGTCCACCCGGTGCGTGGAACGAGGCTCGGATCGTCGCCAACGGCCAGCATGTCGAGCACTGGATGAACGGCGTGAAGATTGTCGAGTACGAGATCGGCAGCGCCGACTGGCTCGCACGGTTTCGCGCGAGTCCGCACCGCGATGCCGCTGGTTATGGCCGAGAACCGCGTGGCCACATCGCCGTGCAGGACCACGGGGACCGCGTCGCTTACCGCAATATCAAAATCAGAGCGCTGCCGTAGCGTTCATCGGACCCGAGTCTCGAGTGGCGGAGCGGTGATCGCCCCGCCACTCATCATGTTCGTGAAGGACTACATGCTGTGATGGTGCCAACGTCGAACGCCGGGCGCGCGTCCCCGACGCCGGCGGTTGAGCGGAACACCGTTGACATTGTCGAGCGGCAGCGTTCGAAAGAACTTCGGCACTCGGCGCGCATGCACCACATGTTCGAAGCCTGAGCTCAACTTGATCAATGTCGGCTCGCTGAACGCCGTCCCGATGAAGCTGAGGCCCACTGGCAGACCGAAGACGCTCCCCATCGGCACGTTGATGATTGGATAGCCGACGACCGCGGCGATGGCCGACGTCGCAAATTCGAAGTGATCGCCGTTGATCACGTCGGTCGTCCACGCTGGCGTTCCAGTGGGCGTCGCGATCGCGCTGATATTGAACTGACTGAGCGCAAGGTCGATGCCATTCGTCGCACCCGCCGCCTGATCGATATCGAGCGCCTGGTTGTACGTCAGGCCGCCGAATACATCTTGCGGCGCGTCCGGGCTGCTGACGTCGATCAACTCGGCCAGCTCGAAGACCTCCTGGGCAAAATAGGGCATCTCTATCCTCGCGTTCGCCTCGTTGAAGGCAATCGCGTCTGCCAGCGTCTTGCCGGCCATCGGCACGCCGACGCGTGTCGCGAAGTAGTTCCTCACGTCGATCTTGAAGTCGTAGAGCAGCACGAGGAATTCGCCGTCAGGCGGCGGAAAGACGAACCCGGCCTCGTCGAGATCGACGAGGTCCGCCCCGGCGTCGGTCATCGCTTCCAGGGCGCTGTCGAACAACGCCGCGACCTCGGCGTCGATGTCGTCGATGCCCTGCCGCGTCACGCCAATCCGCGCGCCGCGGAGGCCATCGTGATCGACGAACTGCATGTAGTTGGTCGGCAGCGTCGGCCTCGACGCGATGCCACGGAGTCCAAGTGGAACGCCGCCGGTGGCCGCGTCGCGCCCGTCGAACGTCTGGCTCGCGATGACGGTCAGCACGGCAGCCGCGTCCGCCACGGTTCTCGCGTGCGGTCCAACCGTGTCTTGCGTGTGGGAGATTGGCACGACACCGGCGCGGCTCGTCAGGCCCACTGTGGGCTTGATGCCGACGACTCCGCACAAGCTCGACGGACACACGATGCTGCCGTCCGTTTCTGAGCCCAACGACGCGGCGCACAGATTCGCCGACACAGCGGCCGCCGATCCGGAACTCGACCCGCAGGGATTGCGATCGAGCGCGTACGGGTTGTTGCACTGGCCTCCGCGCCCGCTCCATCCGCTGCTCGAATCGAACGAGCGGAAGTTCGCCCACTCGCTCAGGTTGGCCTTCCCCAGGATCACGGCGCCCCCGGCGCGCAGCTTCGCCGCGACGGTCGAATCATGAAGCGCGGGACGCCCGACGAGCGCGAACGATCCGGCCGTTGTCTGCATGCGATCGCCGGTGTCGATGTTGTCCTTCAGCAGGATCGGGATGCCATGCAGGGGACCAAGGACGCGGCCCTGCCGGCGAAGCGAATCGGCAGATGCGCGCCTGCGCCAGGGCGTCAGGATTCACTTCGATGATCGAGTTGAGGTGCGGTCCACGTCTCGTCAATCGCCTGAATCCGAGTGAGGTAGTGAACAGTCAGCTCGACGGCGCTCGTTCGTCCCGAGGCCATGGCCGCCTGCATCTGCGCGATCGTCGCCTCGTCGAACGCACTGCGCTCGACGCTGTTCGACGACTGACTGAACGGCGAAACTGTGGATTCCGCGCCCCTCGCGGAGAGACCTGCGCTTCCGACCAGGCTTGCTTGTAGAAAGTTTCGGCGGCTGACTCCAGCGGTGTCACTCGGCTTTTTCATATGACCCCCGTTCAGCTGAAACAGAATTTCCACGCGGGGGCAACTTGAGACACCCCCCGCGTCTGCGGTACGGGCGGCACACTATAACCAGAATGCGTTCGAGGGGATCGACTTTTCTGAGTGGCGTGTGGCGTCCTATTGCCAGCCCATCAGGAGTTGGGGTGGGGACGAACTTCCGCGGAGAGCTTCACTGTCAAGAGCAACAAAACGCGGAGGGCGCCGAGGCGCTGAGACGCGCAGAGACCCTTGCGCGAAAGATGGCGTGTACAGTTTGAGCGCCACCGAAGCTGGTTCACCGCGCTGCGCGCGGTGCGGATCGCGAAAGGCCACCGGATGGCAAACCCGCGCGCCATCGAGGCGGGCTTGTCATCCGGTGGCCTTTCACGATCCGAACGCCGGCCGAAGGCCGGCGTGAACCAGCACACTGGCGCGAGCAACGCTCGATGCGTCCGGAACTCGTCTCTGCGCGTCTCCGCCCCTCGGCGCCCTCTGCGATTCGAGGTTCGTGACAGCGAAGTGCGCGG
Organism: uncultured Acidobacteriota bacterium; assembly: GCA_963797715.1. Lineage (GTDB taxonomy): Bacteria > Acidobacteriota > Vicinamibacteria > Vicinamibacterales > 2-12-FULL-66-21 > DATBJJ01. Next base: position 139,209 of record CAWCQS010000016.1, on the reverse strand, counting down.
GGCAGATCGCCAGCGTCACGCCTTCCGGCGTGCCGCGATCGCCCCGATGTAGCACAGCGCGATGAGCAGCAGCAGAGCGCGAAAGCCCGTGACGAGCGACAGGTATTCGCCGACACCACCCACCATCGCGCCAAGCAAGTTCGTACCGTAATCGCGCGAGAGAGACGTCGAGCGCTTGATGGCCGACCCGAACAGGAGTCCCGCGCAGAGGATCGGGCTGAACATGAGCACGGCGTAGAAGATCGATTCCACGGCACGGCTGCTGAAGCCGATCGCGCCGACCGGGATCAGGTAGTTGAGCGCCAACAGCGCCAGCAGCACGGCGCCGACGAGCCACGGGCGCCGGACTTCGAGGCGCGAGACCAGGTAGTTGGCAACCAGCGCCATCGTCAACACTGAGGCAATCGCGAGCGACGCGACGACCCAGGTCGAGCCCCACAGCAACGCGAACTGGATGATCGACTTCGTCTCCAGCAGCATGAACCCGGCGCCGAGCAGGAAGAACTGCCACGACCACGTGCCGACCTGGCCGCGCAGCACCGCCATCACGACGACGGTCGAGACCACGAGGATGAGCGCGAGCGCAGCGAGGTAGTGCGACGGCACGTGGCGGGTGTGAAGGTAGAGGAACGGCCAATCATCCTTCGCCGGCTCGACGCCAACGTCGCGGACGAGTATCCGCGCCGGGCTCGGCTCATGCGACTGGCCGAATGCCGTCACGCGATCCGGAATCACCAGATCCGACGGGAGTGTCGCCAGCCGGGGACCGGCCATCAACACGCCGAGATACGAGCGCGCCTCGTGCACGTGCACTCGCGGCTCGTGACCGAAGGCGTTGGCGGCGATATTCGCCAGCCGATCGACCAGCCACCGTTCGCGGAAGTAGTTGTAGACCACGAGCAGCCCGTTCGGCGCCAGCCGGTCGCGCACGGCGCGGAACGATTCCTCGGTGAACATGTAGCTCTCGAGCCGCACTCCCGAGAAGCTCGACTGCATCGTCAACGAATCGATCAACGCGAAGACGACCAGGTCGTACTTCTTCGTGGTCGTTCGCAGGAAATGCCGCGCATCGTCAGTGACGACGGTGACGCGCGGGTCGGAGTACGGATGATCCGGATGGTATTGGCGGCCGAGCCGCACGATGACCGGGTCGATCTCGACGGCGTCGACGTGTTTTGCGCCGTGCTTCAGCGCCGACGCGACGTCCGTGCCGGAGCCCGCGCCGAGAACGAGCACATTCTCGAACGTGTCGCCAAACGCCATATACGGCCACTGGTAGAAGTATTCCTTCTGCTCCACTGGCGCCATCGACTGGTGGAAGATGTTGTTGACCTCGACAACGGTGTCGGGTCCATCGCGCCCAACGGTGATCTTGTAATACGGCGACCAGAACGACGTCCGCGCCATGACATGGACGAGGACGAGCGTCGACGCCAGCAACGCGACGTTGACTGCCACGAGCGCACGGCCCGAACCAGGGGCCTTCTGCTCGCCGGGTTCGTTGGATACGAGCAGAGGTACAGCCGCAGCAAAGCCAATCCCGAACCACCACGTCGGCGAGAGCTGCAGCCAGGAAATCACCGCAAAGAGACCAACGCCGGCGAGGCTGCCGAGGAGGTTGACCGTATAGCCGCGGAGCGGCGGCATCGCCGCCATCTCGCGGCCCATCCGATGCGCCAGCGTCGAAAAGAGCGCCGCCACGATGATGAAGATAAGCGGCAGGAGCATCGTGCTTTCGACGGTCACCAGCTTTGCCGTGGTGCCGCTCGTGAAGTAGATGCTGCCCGGCGCTTGAACCGCGACCTCGAGCCTGAAGAAGTACACCGCCGCGACGACGACGGCCTGCAGCAGCGGGAACCAGAGAAAGAGCCGCCGCCGCGACGGCGCCATCAGGCAGCCGACGCCGATGCCGAGAAAGCTCGCCAGGAGGATGAAGTTCGAGAAGTACGCCAGCAGCCGGATGTACGCCGGCATCCATCGGATCAGGGCAACTTCGAGGAAGAGTACGAGAAAGGAGGCGAGGAACACCCTCGCCCCACGGGAATCGACTGCTGTCATCAATGAATCATTTCGTCTGTGCGGGCCGGGCGCGTCGGCTAGAGCCCGAGCTTCTTCAATTGCTCGGGCGGGCATCCATCCCACTTGGGGACAACGGTGTTGCCCATGTAGCCGAGATCGGCGAACCCCATCTTCGTCGTCCAGAAGCCGGTCGCGGTCAGATCGCGGAAGTTGCGAAAGAACGCCTGACCGTGCGTCAGTCCTGGCTTGAGCTCGCCGTAGGTCGCGATGTCATCGAGGATGGCGCGCCGCTCGGCCTCCGATGCGCTGGCGAATGTCTTGTCGAAGCGCCTCTGGGCTTCGACGTCGAGCCACGCCAATCCGCCGCGCATCGCCACCTGGCGCACCGGCTGATCGATCATCGTGAAGTCCATGAACTCCGGCACGCCGGCGTCGATCGCGCCACCGGATCGTTCGTCGGCCGGGATGATCAGATCGGACAGCACGCGGACCGTCTGATACTCGGAGGCCGTGAAGAACTTCGGCGCGTACGCAGCGCCCGATTCTTTGGCCGTCTGCAACGCCGCCTGCGCGAGGTGGTGCGCTTCCTGAGCCTCGGCGTCGGTCAGCGCGAAGCTGGCCGCAATCGGCGCCGACGAGAGGATCTTGAGCACGGACCGGCGATCAATGTTCTCCATGGCTGAACCTCTTGAACCTTTTGAACCCCTCGCACCTTAAGAACCTAAAGCCTGCCGGCCTTCCGTTCGCTGGCGATGAACTCGCTCGTGCGCATCGACATCGCCAGGATCGTCCACGTACAGTTCTTGTCCGGCTGTGAGACGAACGGCCCGGCGTCGGCAACGAACACGTTGCGGCAGTCGTGCGCCTGGCAGTTCTTGTTGAGGACCGACGTGCTCGCATCGTTCCCCATGCGCGTCACGCCGAGCTCGTGGATGATGCGGCCGCCCGGCGCCAGCCCGTACTGACGTTCGCGCGTCGGCATCTCGCTCATCGGCGTCCCGCCCATCTCGGTGATGATGGAGCGGAAGGTCTCCTGCATGTGCTTCGCCTGGTTGATCTCGTAGTCGTAGAACTTGAAGTGGAATCGCGGCACCGGAATGCCCCACTTGTCGACGACGGCGGGGTCGAGCTCCATGTACGAGTCCTTGTTCGGGATCATCTCGCCACGGCCGGCGAAGTTGACCATCGCGCCGTAGAAACGGCGGTAGTCCTCCTTGAGCGACTTGCCATACCCAGGGCCCGACGGTGACTTCCCCATCGCTTCTGCGCGCACCTGATTGTGAATGCCGCCCATGAACCCGAACGACGGCATGCCGCGGCCGCCGCTGGGCTCGATGTGGTAACCACGGGGGAAATCGAGCTTCTTGTTGTCGACCCACCACGGCATGAAGACGTGCATGCCGCCGACGCCGTCCTCGTTGTGCGGCACGCCGTTCATCAGCTTCGGGATGAACCCCTGAACGCTGAGGCCAGTCGTGTCGGTCAGATACTTGCCGACGTTGCCGCTCGAATTCCCAAGACCCTGCGGGAACTTGGACGACTTCGAATTGAGGAGGATACGCGCCGACTCGCAGGCGCTGGCCGCGAGCACGACGATCCGCGCCTGCACGTGGTTGTCCCGGCCGGTATTCTTGTCGACGTAGGCAACGCCCGTCGCCAGGCCCGCATTGTCGACCGTCACCTCCCGGGCCATCGCGTTGTCGATGATCGTCAGCTTCTTGGTCGCCATCGCCGGCGGGATCAGCACTGACGGCGAAGAGAAGTTGGAATGTTGCGCGCAACCGCGGCCGCACTGGCCACAGTAGTGGCACGCCAGGCGGCCGTTGTGCGGCTGCGTGATGATCGACAAACGGCTGGCGACGCAGGTGATCTTGAGTCGATCGGCAGCTTGCTTGATGAGCAGCTCGTAGCAGCGCGGCTTGGGCGGTGGGAGAAAGATACCGTCTGGATCGTTCGGCAGCCCCTCCTTGCTGCCGAAGATGCCGACGAACGAATCGACCTTGTCGTAGTACGGCTTCATGTCCTCATAGGTGATCGGCCAGTCGTCGCCGAGACCGTCGAGGCTCTTGCGCCGGAAATCGTCCGGACCGAAGCGCAGCGAGATGCGGCCCCAGTGATTCGTCCGGCCTCCGAGCATCCGCGAGCGGAACCAGTCGAACGTGCTCCCGGTGCCGTTCGTATACGGCTCACCTTCGAGCGTCCACCCGCCAAACGCGGCGTCGAACTCGCCGAATTGCTGCTTCTCGGTCGCCGCGCCGCGGCGCGGCGAATCGTAGGTCCACCGGAGCATGTACGACTCGCTCGACGGGTTCCACATCGGCCCGGCCTCGAGCATGACGACGTTGGCGCCTGCCTCGGTCAGCACCTTGGCGGCCATGCCGCCGCCGGCCCCGGATCCGATGATGCAGACGTCATATTGCGCGCGGCTGCGAATGATTTGCATAGCAGCCCCCAGCTACCAGTTGCCTAGCTTCCAGCAGTCGCTGCACCTCTTCGTTCGACCCGGCTCAACTGAAGCTGGCAGCTGGAAGCCGACGAAGCTGAAATTGTATCCGAACTGGCCGGTTGATTCGACCGCGGCGACGTATTAGCATGCGCGCCTATGCGCTTACTGACGCTCGTCGCCGCCGCACTCGTCGTTACTGCCATCCTGCCCGCCGCCGCACAGCAGCAGGGCTTTCTCGGCCGCTGGAACCTTACGGGCACCGGCGAGGACAGCAATCGCATCTACTGGCTCGAGGTGACCGAACAGAACGGCCAGCTCTCGGGCAAGTTCCTCAACCGAGGTGGCAGCCCCGTGCCGCCGGAGAAAATTGCCGTCGAGGGCAAGGAACTCGTGTGGCAGCTCGCACCGGGCAACGACAAGCAGCCCGGCGCCATCTTCCGCGCGACGCTCGAAGGCGGAAAGCTCGTGGGCACGACCAAGGCCGGCGAGCGAACGGTCAACTTCACTGGCGCCCGACCGCCGACGTGGCCGAAGAGCGACGCCAATGCGAAGCACACCTACGGCAAGCCGGTCGAGCTCTTCGACGGCAAGACCTTCGATGCCTTCGACACCCAGCCGAGCAACTACCCGGTCAAGTGGGCGGTCGAGGACGGCGTGCTGACGAACGCGCCGCCAACGCGCAACCTGGTGTCCAAGCAGAAGTTCAAGGACTTCCGCCTGCAGGCCGAGTACAAGCTGACGGAGAAGAGCAACAGCGGCATCTACCTGCGCGGCCGCTACGAAATGCAGGTGCTCGACGACTACGGCAAGCCGCCCGAAGAGCACGGGCACATGGCGATCTACGCGTGGAAGGCACCCCTCGTCAACGCGAGCAAGCCCGCGGGCGAATGGCAGACTGTCGACATCGTCATCGTCGGCAACCGCGTCACCGCGACGCTCAACGGCCAGAAGGTGCACGACAACTCCGAGATTCAGGCCATTACCGGCGGCGCACTCGACGCGGACGAGACCGCTCCCGGCCCGATCATGATTCAGGGCGACCACACCAAGTTGTGGCTTCGCAGGATGACTGTCACGCCTATCGTCAATTGATCGTCGGGCGGTCCGAGGCTGAGGCCGGACACCACAGGGGGTCCGGCTCGAGCCGAACGCTACAGGGCGCCGTCGGCGGGCGACATAGAATGGGGCATGGCCTTGCGAGTGCCCCGGTTTACCTTTCTCGTCGCCGCGCTCCTGCTGTTCACGGCCATCCCGTCGTTCGCCGAGTTCTATACGGACTGGCTCTGGTTCCGCGAGCTCGGCTACGAGCAGGTCTTCCTCAAATCCCTCTCGGCGCAGGCGACGACCGGCATCGCCGTCGGCGCGTCAGTGCTTGCGGTCCTGTGGCTCAATCTCCGGCTCTCGCTGCGTCACCTCCGGCGCCGTGAGTTCTCGATTGCGACGCCGGACGGCCCGCGCGTCATCAGCGTCGACACCAGCCGCCTGCGGTCGCTCGTTTATCTTGCGGCGCTGGTGGGCGCGGCGCTCATTGGCCTCTACTCCGCGTCGTCCTGGGCGACGTGGTTGTACGCGTTCCACGCCGTGCCGTTCGGCCGCGTCGACCCGGTTCTCGGCCGGGACATATCGTTCTACCTGTTCCGGCTGCCGATGCTCGAGCTCGCGCAGGGCATCACGCTCATCACGCTGCTGCTGACGATTGCCGGTGTCGGCGGGTCGCACGTCGCGGCTGGTAACCTGGCGCTCGATCCCATGCGGGGCGTGATCACGAGCGGCACCGCGAGACGCCACCTGTCCTTTCTTGCCGCCGCGGTCTTCGTCGTGCTCGCCCTCGGCGCGTGGCTGAGAATCCCGCAACTCCTGACCGAGCAGTCCGGGGTGGTCTTCGGTGCATCGTACGTGGACGTGCATGCGCGCATGCCGGCTTATCGCCTGCTGACTGTGGCCGCGCTCATCGGCGCCGGCCTCGCTGTCTATCAGGCCTTCGCGTTGCGCCTCGCGCCGATCATCTGGGCGATTGCCGTCTATGCGATCGTCGGCATTGGCGGCAGCGCCTACGGGGGCATCATCCAGCGCTTCGTCGTCGGACCAAACGAGCAGGTCCGTGAGACGCCGTACATCGTCAACAACATCCGCGCCACGCGGGAGGCGTTCGGGCTCGACCAGGTCGAGGAGCGATCGCTCTCCGGCGACGCCCGCCTGTCACGCGCGGACCTCGAGCGCAACGCGGCCACCATCGAAAACGTTCCGCTGTGGAACGATCAGCCGCTGCTCGACACGTTCGGACAGATTCAGGAGATCCGGACGTACTACGACTTCAACTCGGTCGACAACGATCGCTATTACATCAACGGGCGCTATCGTCAGATCATGCTGTCGGCGCGCGAGCTGAACTCTCGCAGTCTGCCGAGCCGCACCTGGATCAACGAACAGCTGACGTTCACGCACGGGTATGGATTGACGCTCGGCCCGGTCAACGAGGTCACACCCGAAGGCTTGCCCGTGCTCTTCATCCGCGATCTGCCGATCGCGTCTACTGTCGATTTGAAAGTGACGCAGCCTGCGATCTACTACGGCGAGCTGCCCGAGACGCACGTCTTCGTCAGAACGAAGACCGAAGAGTTCGACTATCCGCGTGGCGACGACAACGTTTTTGCTACTTATCAGGGCAATGGCGGCGTGCCGCTCGGCGGTCTGCTCCGGCGATTGATGTTCGCGATTCGCTTCCGGTCCACCGACACGCTCTTCTCGCCAACGCTGACGCCGGAAAGCCGCGTCATGATGCACCGCCGCATCAGCGATCGCGTCAACCGGATTGCGCCGTTCCTGACATTCGATCCCGATCCGTATCTGGCAATCAGCGGTGGCCGCCTGGTCTGGATTCAGGATGCCTACACGACCAGCAACCGCTACCCCTACGCCAGTGCCTCCGGCCGCATCAACTACATCCGCAATGCGGTCAAGGTCACCATCGACGCCTACCACGGGACGACGGTCTTCCACCTGCTGGATCCGAACGATCCCATTGCCGCGACCATCGGCCGGGTGTTTCCAACGCTCTTCCGGCCGTTTGCCGAGATGCCCGAAGACCTGCGGAAGCGGCTGCGCTACCCGCAGACCATCTTTGCCGCGCAAGCAGCGATGTTCGCGACTTTTCACATGACCAACCCAGCGGTCTTCTACAACCGCGAAGACCAGTGGGAGATTCCGTCGTTCGACGTCGGCGGCCAGGCCGAGCGCATGGAGCCGTACTACACGATCATGAAGTTGCCGGGACAGTCGGGACCGGAATACATCCAGATGCTGCCCTTCACGCCGCGGCAGAAGGACAACCTGGCGGCGTGGATGGCCGCGCGATCGGATGGCGATCACTACGGCAAGCTGGTGGTGTTCCAGTTCCCGAAACAGACCGTGATCTTCGGTCCGCGGCAGATCGCGGCGCGCATCAGCCAGGACCAGGTCATCGCGCCGCAGATCACGCTCTGGAACCAACAGGGCTCGGAAGTCATTCAGGGCACGCTGCTCGTCATTCCGATTGAGGAATCACTCCTCTACATCCGGCCGCTCTACCTGCGGGCGGCGCGCGGACGGATCCCCGAGCTCAAGCGCGTCATCGTCGCCTACCAGAATCAGATTGTGATGGAAGGGACGCTCGAGGAGGCGCTCAGCCGGCTCTTCCCTGGCGGAAGGACTCCGGCACCGCCTGCGGTCGAGACGGCGGCCGCCAAGCCGTCAGCGCCGGAACTCCCGAGCGACATCGACACCGCGGCGCTGGCGCAGCGGGCGCGCGAGATCTACGACCGGGCGCTCAAGGCGCAGCGTGAAGGAAACTGGGCGCTTTACGGCGAGGAGATCAAACATCTCGGCGAGGTCCTCGCGCAGCTTTCCAAGCGTTAGCGGGCGCTCACGGCTAGCGGGCGGCGCACAGCTTCAGATCGTCCAGGATGTTCGCCGTCACCGAATCGAGCCCGACGCCGGGCCCGTACGTGCTGTTGCGCACCGATCTGATGAATGTGCTCGACGCGTCGAGCGGCAGGGTTGATACGTTCGCGCAGAAGCTTGGCCACATGCCGTCGCGTTGCAAGTACTGCTCGACGTTCGACAGATAGAAGGCCGACACGATAGCGTCGTGCTCTTTGAGATAGCGACCGACGGCCTTGACGGCCTTCGGCCCCGAGAAGTTGCCGACCACCGGCACTAGCAGGTTCTTCTGGTGCAGTTCCCTCAGCACCTGGAAGTTCTCTTCGCTGGCGAGAAAGCTTCGACCCTGGCCTTTGCCGTCCTCCGCCACCATCAGATCCCAATAAGTGGGTGCCTCGCGGCCGCCGCCGCGGCCGCTGGACCAGTACGACAGGCCCGGTCCATGCGAGGAGAACTGGCCGTAGACGTACTCGATCCCTTCGAGATCCTCCTGCGTCAACGGAAGGTGACGCGTGCGCGTCAGGTGATCCTGGATCAACTTGAGGTTTTGTTTGAACAGGATCTCTCCCACCTCCGGCTTGTCCGCGGCCGCTTTCTGGACGGCCGTGAAGATCTCGTCAGCCGTCGATTTGGTGCCGACTCCGTCCGGCCGCTTTCGCGAGAACAACCGGAAGATGAAGTCGGCGCGATCGTCCGACATCTCGAAGAGCGCCTTGTACATCAACTGCAGCTGCAGGTTGCCGCGCCGGATGTCGACGATGAAGACCATCCGCGGCTTCAACGCGGCAATGTAGGTAAAGTTCTGCTCCGGGCCTACGCCAAGGTAGACACGATTGGGCTTGGCCGTCCGCAGGAGCTCGGGGATGACGTACTGGAGATAGAGCTCGTTCGACAGCAGGTTGTCGGATCGGAACTCGCCACCGGGTTCCGAGAGCTCAGAGACGAGAGTCCAATATTCCTGATCGGTGAGCTTGTCGGGCAGGGACGGGGCGAGCGCGCGAACGTTGTTCGGCGCCATCCCAGTCAGCGACAGCGAAATGATTGCGGCGAACAGGAGCAGCGAGTGACGTCTCGTCATGCGTGAAGCACTTCCCCGTCGCTCGCGATTGTCACAAGCCCGTGACCACCTGTCAATCCCAGGCGGTGAGCGAAGAACCGAAAGTTCTGCCGGAGCTGGCAGCTGATAGCTACCGCAGCACTCGTAGCGGTACGAGCGCGCGAGCGACTTCACTGCCAGACGTGGCACTGATTGCGATCAGGTAGTCGCCTCTGGCGACTGAGGTGAGCGGCAACTCGATCTCGTATGGTGCGTCGCCAGAGTTGTGCGGCAGGAGAGGCAGCTCGGCCAGATCTTTCCCCCACTGGCTGGTGATGTGCGCTGCGACCTTGGCCGCCGCAGCGGCCGTACCCTGAACGTCGAAGCGAATCACGAGCCGGTCGGTTCGGACGAATTCACGGCCGGCATACGGCAGCGCGTTCGGACCGCGATCGAGCCCGCGGAACTCGCGCGCGTTCTGCGCCCGGAAGACGAGCGGCGACGACATCCACAACGTCGCACCCGCCAGATCCGGCACGTCGAGCTGACGGGCGTCGCGATCGATGATGTCGTTGTCGCGGTCGTAGGTGGTGTACGTCACCTTCAACGCGCCGGCAGGAGAGGCAAACGACGCGCCGGTCGGCTCGACCGGACCATCGAACACCTTGGTCTCGCCGTGCATCGCGACGACTGTGACCCGGTCAGGCACGGGCGAACCTGCAGGCTGCGACCCGCGCGGCAGCCAGGCGACGCGAACCACCGGGCGGCCGGCATCGATCGCGGTGCCAGTCCAGAAGTCAATCATCCGTCGCGCCGTTGGACTCGGAAGGTCGGCCAACGCTTTGACGACGTCGGGTGGAAGCACGGATTCCTCGGCCTTCACCCGCGCGCGTTCGACTTCGGCGACACTCGGTGCCCAATAGCCCGTCCGCGATCGGACTTCGAGGCCCGATGGCTTCACGCGAACCCTGATCTTATGGAAGCGTCCGTCGAGCTGACGCTCCGTCGGCGAGTAGCCCAGCAAGTAGAACCCGCTCGACTGAGTCACGACTTGTTTGAAGGCCTGCTCGAGATCGTTCGAGCGGAAGTAGTCGCCGCCGGTATCGTTGGCAATCCCCTCCCAGAGCGACGGAAAGCGCTGCTGCGTCAGGCCGCGAGGGTCGACCACGTAGATGGCCGTATTGTTGTTGTTGGCCGCGCGCACGAGATCCGTCATCAGCGTCGTCGCATCGCGCTGGATGCCCCGGAGGCCCTCGCTGATGACGATGAGCGCCTTCCGGCCTTCGCGCATGCCGCCGAGATGCACCGCCGCCGACTTCACTGCCGACATCGTGACTTCCGATCGAAGCCGCTCGACATCGCCTTGCTGAAGATGCGCATCCTCGACCGCGCTTCGCGTCGGGACATACACGCCCGATCGTCCAACGAGGTGCCGCACTTTTTCCGCAAGCTCGAGGCGATCGCGCGTGAAGTCGATGGCGTCGATCGGCGTGAGCGGATCCATGAAGCCGACGATGTCGGTCGGACCAAACGCCGTGCGCACGAAGTGCGTTAGGTATGTACGAGCGCGATTCGCGCTCAGCATCTGCCCGATGTGGTACTCGTCCCAGAAAATGAGGAAGAGGCGCACGTTGTCTTTTGCCGCTTCGGCCGAGGCGTGCGAGCGCGATCGAATCGTCAGCGACACCTCATCGCCTGGAGCCGCCTGCCCAACGTTCTGGACGTACTGGAAGGTCTTGATTTCCTGACCGACGCCGTCTTCCTGCAGCTCGAAGTCGGCTGGCGTGAGCGAAGGGACGGGCACACCTTTCTTGTCGAGAACGGCGACGTCCACGCGCACGAGCTCTGCGCCAGTGCGAAAGACGGGCTTCGGCGGCTGCTGCGGATTCTGTCCCGCAGCGGATCCTTGCGCTGCGGGCGGCGCCGTCTGCGCTTCGGTCTGGGGTTTCTGCCCGCCGGCCGACACACCGACCACGACCGACAGGCCGAGAGCGGCCGCCAAGAACGACCACCGACGCGAGGGTCTCACCAGAAAGGCCTCCGGGGTCAGATCTCGCAATCTGGCCAAAAACAGCCTGAACGGTCTGGGAAAGCGCGAGATCTGCCTTCTAAGCGTACACGGCTTCGCAGAAAAGTATTGACGACCTAATTGGTCGGATATATCGTGTCCGAGGTCGAAATGAGACGGATCTCATTTCGAGGCCCGCCGAAGTCCGGCTGAAGCCGGACACTACAAATCGTATGGCGTCCGCCTTTAGCCGGACCCGTTCGAACCCCGAGCCCCGAGCCCCGAGCCCCGAGAGCGAAGAATCAGATAATGAAACTACGCACCGTTCTCTTCTGGACGCACCTGACAGCTGGCCTCGTTGCCGGCGTCGTCATCCTCATCATGTCGGTCACCGGGACCCTGCTCACATTCCAGCAGTCGGTGCTCAAGGTTGTGGAGCGCTCGCAGCGCTACGTCGAGGTGCCTGCCAACGGCAGGAGGCTTGACGTCGACGTCCTGCTGGAACGCGCGCGCCTGGCCGTGCCGGACGCGGAGCCGACAACGGTGACACTCGATTCGGATCCGCGGGCGACGGCGTCGATCGCGCTCGGACAACGGGGGACGGTGTTCGTGAACCCGTACACAGGTGACGTGCTGGGTACGGGATCAGCGCGAGCGCGCGGGTTCTATCGATCGGTCACGAGCTGGCACAGGTATCTGTCCGTTGAAGGCGAACGTCGCGCGACCGCCCGCGCCATTACGGGCGCCTGCAACGCGGCCTTTCTGATCCTCGCGGTCACTGGCCTCTATCTGTGGTGGCCGCGTCAATGGACGTGGCGGCACGTGTCGGCGGTGATGTTGTTCCGCGGCGGTCTCAAGGGCAAGGCGCGCGACTTCAACTGGCACAACGTGATTGGGTTCTGGTGCGCGCCGATCCTCGTCGTGCTGACCGCCACGGGCATGGTGATCTGGTACACGTGGGCGAGCAATCTCGTCTACACGCTCACGGGCAGCCCGAGACCTGTTGTCGCCGGCCGCGGCGGCGGACCCGGGGGCCAGGGAGAAGAAGGCGGGCGAGGTGGAGGCGGACGCGGAGAAGGCCGGGGACACGCCTCGCTCGAATCGCTCGTCGCGCGCGCCGAGCGTCAGGTGCCGACCTGGCGCACGATGATCATTCGACTGCCACCGCGTCCCGGTGGCCCCGTCGCACTCTCGATGTCGGACCGTGAGTCCTGGAACAGCTTCGCGCGATCCACGCTCACGGTTGACGGACGCACTGGTGCTGATGTCCGGTGGGAACCGTACGCGGCCTCGACACGCGGGCAGACAGTTCGCGGTTGGATGCGGTTCGCGCACACGGGTGAGCTTGGCGGTCTGATCGGCGAAGCCGCAGCCGGCCTGGCCTCGGCTGGCGGCGCGTTCCTCGTCTACACGGGCATCGCCCTGGCGTTGCGCCGCCTTGCCGCCTGGCGCTCGCGCCGGCGTGCGGCGTCGATGCCCCGCGAAACGCCGAGCGCTCGCGTGGCGTAACAAGGCACGGAGGATTGTTCGTGCCCAATCGTCACAGATCTGCCCTGTTCGCCCTCGCCGTCGTGCTTGCCGCGACGACCGCGATCCTGTCCGCAGCCGACGCCGACCGCTACTGGCCGCAGTGGCGCGGACCTGAAGGCACTGGCGTCTCGAGGCTCGCCAAGCCGCCGCTCGAGTGGAGCGAGACGAAGAACATCCGCTGGAAAAAGGAAATCCCCGGCCGGGGTTCCGGCACGCCTGTCATCTGGGGCGACCTCCTCTTCCTTTCGACGGCGGTACCCGTCGGCGTCAATGAAGCCGAGGCGCACGCCGCCCGCGGCAAGTCGCCGGGGCCGCACAAGTATCTGGTGCTGGCGGTCCACCGCAAGGACGGTCGCACGGTGTGGGAGCGTGTCGTCCGCGAGGACGCGCCGCACGAGGCCAGCCACCAGGAGTGGGGAACGTGGGCCTCGCCGTCGGTCGTCACCGACGGCACGCACGTCATCGCATCCTTCGAGTCGCGCGGCATCTACGCCTTCGACATGAAGGGCACGCCGATCTGGCAGAAAGATCTCGGCGACAAGTCGATGCGGATGCAGTTCGGCGAAGGCAGCTCGCCGGCGCTCTACGGCAACATGCTCGTTGTCGTCTGGGATCACCAGGGCGGGTCCTTCATCGTCGGGCTCGACAAGCGAACCGGCGAGGAACGCTGGCGCACGGCACGCGACGAGATCGATTCGTGGGCGACTCCGCTCATCGTCGAGAACGGCGGCCGCGCGCAAGTCATCACCAGCGGCATGAAGCAAGTGCGCAGCTACGACCTCGAGACCGGCAAGGTCCTTTGGTACGGCGCGGGCACGACGATGAATCCGATCCCCTCACCCGTGGCGGCCGATGGCATCGTCATCCTCACGGCAGGTTTTCGCGGCAACAACCTGAAAGCAGTCCGGCTCGCCGACGCCAAAGACGACATCACGAACACCCAGGCGCTCGTGTGGACGCTCGATCGCGACACGCCGTACGTGCCGTCTCCCCTGCTCTACGACGGCTTGCTCTACCTTCTTAAGTCGAATAACGGCATCCTCTCCGTATTCGACGTCAAGACGGGGAAGCCTCACTATCAGCTGGCCCGGCTCGAGGCGGCACCCAACATCTTCGCGTCGCCCGTCGGCGCCGCCGGCCGGGTCTACTTCCCCAGCCAGGACGGCACCACGGTCGTCCTCAAACACGGTCCGACGTTCGAGGTCGCCGCCCAGAACAAGCTGGACGACGGCTTCAACGCGTCTCCGGCTCTCGTCGATAACGAGTTGTACCTGCGGGGGTTCAGGTCGCTGTACTGCATAGCGGAGAAATAGAATCGCCGGGGCTCGGGATTCGGGGCTCGGGGCTCGGGGCTCGGCCTCAGGGCCGGCTAGTAATCGACCCCGACGGGCATCAATGTAGTGTCCCGGCTTCTAGCCCGAGGCGCGAGCCCCGAGACCCGAGCCCCGAACCCCGATCAGCTCGCCCCCCGAGGTAACAGGAACCCCCGTCACACCTCCCCAACGGCCCCCTAACATGGGGGCTGACTTTTTGTTTTTTTGAAGGGGGAGGATCCCAGATGCGCAACAAGGCTGGCAGGCTTCTCGTCTGCGGGATGGCGGCCATGCTCACGGCTCTCGCTGGCGATGCCGACGCTGGCAAGCGCCCAGGCCGTCACCGGCACGCTGCTCGGCAACATTACCGACTCGAGTGGCGCGGCCGTACCAGGGGCTACGGTCACCGCGATCGAGACCCAGACCAACATCAACCGGACGGCGGTCAGCAACGAAACCGGCCACTACATCTTCTCGAGCCTCAAGAACGGCATGTACACCGTCGAGGCCGAGGTGCAGGGCTTCAGGAAAGTCATCCGGCAGAACGTACGCGTCGACGTCAATACGACGATGCGCGTCGATCTGACATTGGAACTCGGCCAGGTCACCGAGGCCGTCACCGTCTCGGCCGAGACGCCACTCCTCCAGACAGACCGCACCGACACCGGCCGGCTCCTCGAATCCAAGGTCGTGACCGAGATTCCGCTTGGCTTCAACCGGAACTTCCAGGGTCTGCTGGTGACGGTACCGGGCGCGACGCGTCCCTTCCGCCCGCACTCGCAGTTCTTCAACTCGCAGGACAGCCTGAGCACCGAGATCAACGGTCAGCCCCGCATGGCGAACAACACGCTGATCGAAGGGCTCGACAACAACCAGAAGACGGGGCTCCTGAGCGTCATCATCCCGGCCGCCGACGCGCTCGAGACCGTCAGCGTGTCGACGAGCAACTACGACGCGGAGTTCGGCCGCTCGGGCGGCGCCATTACCAACGTGACGCTCAAGTCCGGCACCAACGACTTCAGAGGCAGCGCCTTCTTCTTCGGCAACACCGAGTCGACCAACGCCAGCGACTACTTCACCCACCTCAAAGCGCCCACCAAGTTCGCGCAGGGCGGCTTTACGCTGGGTGGTCCGATCGTCAAGAGCAAGTTCTTCTTCTTTGGCGACTACCAGCGCACCATCGACAACCTCGGCTACGTCGTCCGCGCCATCGTCCCGACGCTGGCGATGCGAAACGGTGACTTCAGCGCCGTCGCCAACGGCATCTACGATCCGACGACGGGCGCAGTCAGCGGGAGTGGACGTACGGCGTTCGCGAACAACCAGATTCCGCAGGAACGCATCAGCCCGATTGCACGGCGGCTGCTCCAGTTCATTCCGGCGCCGAACATCGCCGGCGCGCCGCTCGGTCAGAACAACTTCCAGCAGGCGCAGGTACGTGAAAAGACGACTGACGCGTTCGACACCAAGGTGAACTGGTCGCTGAGCGAAAAGAACCAGCTGTCCTATCGCATCAGCTTCCAGCGCCCGGTCGTCTTCGATCCGGGCCCGTACGGCGAATATGGCGGTCCGGCCAATGATGGCTTCGCTGGCACCGGCACGAACAAGAGCATCAGCACGGCGGCGAACTGGACGCGAGTCTTCAGCTCGACGATGGTCATGGACGTTCGCGGCGGCGTGAACTACTACCACAACATCGCGACCGCGCAGGGAGCGGGTCTCACGACCAGCACCGATGTCGGTATCCCTGGCGCCAACATCGACGAGTTCACGAGCGGCCTGTCGCGCGTCACGATCGGCGGCTACACGGCTCCCGTGCTCGGCTTCTCGCCCAGCCTGCCGTGGGATCGCTCTGAAGAAACCTGGAACATCGCGACGACGCTGACCAAGCTGGTGCACAACCACACCGTCAAGATGGGTGGCGAATGGCGGCACAACAAGGACATCCTGCTCCAGACCCAGGACGCGGGTGGATCGCGCGGCCTGTTCAACTTCAACGCCTCCGGGACCGGTCTCCCAACCGACGCCTCGTCGTTGACCGGGGTGGCGAACTCATTCGCATCGTTCCTCCTCGACTGGCCGAACGGCGTCAGCCGCGACCTCAAGGTCATCGACGAACCGGGAACGCAAGCACTCGGCGGTGTTCCTGTTTGCTCAGGACAAGTGGCAGGCGCGGCCGAACATCACCATCGACCTCGGCCTTCGCTGGGAGTACTACACGCCGCTCACTGGTGTCGAAGGGACGGGCAGCCTCTCGAACTACGATCCAGCGGCCAATGTGCTCCGGGTCGCCGGCTACGGCACGGAGAGCGAGTCGGTCGGCGTCAAGAGCACCTTTAGCAACCTCAACGCGCGCACTGGTATCTCCTGGCGTCTGAACAGCGAAACGGTCGTCCGCGCCGGTTACGGCGGCAGCACGATCCCGTTCCCGGACAACCGTTACGCATTCAACTACCCGGTCAAGCAGAACTACTCGGGTTCGGCCGCGAACGGCTTCCAGAACGCAGGTTCGATGGCGACAGGCTTCCCGTCGCCGACGCTCGTGAACATTCCGCAGGACGGCATCATCGCGGCCACGGGATCGCTGCTCAACTCGACCTACGACGTTATCCCGCCGAACTTACGTGAAGGCACGCTGCACTCGTGGAACGTCGCCGTGCAGCGCCAGCTGCCCTACCACTTCACGGCCGACATCGCTTACGTCGGCAACCGGGGCGTCAACCTGGTCATGGACATCGATGAAAACGCCAGCCTCGTGTATGGCTCTGGCAACGTGGGCCGGCCGCAGTTCGCTCAGTACAACCGAACCGGCACGTCGCGCGTTCGCAGCAACGAGAACAAGTCCGAGTACAACGCGCTGCAGATGAAGATCGACCGGCGGTTCATGAACGGGCTGCTGGTCATGAACTCCTACACGTTCAGCCGCTCGAACGACCTGGTGAACGAGAACACGACGATCGGCACGCCGATCGACTTCGATCTGAGCTGGGCGCGCTCGAATTTCGACCGCACCCACAACTACGTGTTGACGACGATCTACGAGCTGCCCTGGGGCCCAGGTAAGAAATGGATGGGCGAAAGCCTGCTCGGCAAGATCGTCGGCGGCTGGCAGCTGAGCGGCCTGTTCATCGCTCAGTCCGGTCAGCCATTGACGATCGGCGGCAACACCACGCTGATCAACACGCCCGGCAACAGCGCGTTCGTCAACCTCAACGGCTCGAACACGGTGCTCGGTGGCCTCGGACCGGGCCAGCTGTATTTCGACCCGTCGGTATACTCGCTGCCGGCGGCAGGCGTGCAAGGCAACATGAAGCGCAACGATGGCCCCGAAGGTCCAGGCTTCTGGCAGCTCGACATGTCGCTCTTCAAGCGGTTCTCGGTCGGCGGCAGCCGCTTCGCCGAGTTCCGCATCGACGCGTTCAACGCCACCAACTCGGTGCGCTGGGGCAACCCGGGCACGGGCTACAGCGTCGCCACCGGCAATACGTTCGGCCAGATCACCGGCACGAACGGTGGGCAGCGCAGCCTGCGATTCGGTGGGCGGTTCGTGTTCTAAACAGCTTTCAGCTATCAGCTCACAGCTTTCAGCAGAGGGTAACTTCGCGGGGCCGGGCGCACACTTGATGCGTTCGGCCTCGTTCTTTTTCTAGGGTTTGTCGACAGATCACAACTCCTCAGCGTTTTTCAGCCTCTCCTCAAGACATTCGACGTCCATCCGCCTAACTTGGAAGGATGGACGGATCAGAGCCTCGCGGTGGGACACTCGTCAACGACATCCACTCGCAACTGAACGCGACGCGTGTGACGTCCATCGTCACGCCGCACGACATCAGTGAGTTGGCCGAGACCGTATGCCAGGCTCGGGAACAGGGCCAGTCCGTCGCTATCGCCGGCGGCCGTCACGCGATGGGGGGCCAGCAATTCGGCGACGCGAGCGTGCTGGTGGACACGCGATCGCTCGATCGCGTGGTGGACTTCGACCGCGAGCGCGGCATCATCACCGCCGAAGGCGGCATCATGTGGCCCGCGTTGATGGAGTGGCTCGAGCAAGCCCAACGCTTTGATGATCCGTGTAAGCCGCGTCCTGTTGGATCGATCCGCGTCAATCCGCGATCCGTCGTTGGTGATCCGCGTAATCCGCGTCCCGTTGGTGATCCGCGTAATCCGCGTCCCGTTGGTGATCCGCGTAATCCGCGTCCCGTTGGTGATCCGCGTAATCCGCGTCCCGTGATGCGATCCGTGTCATCCGTGTTGGGGCATCGTCCAGAAGCAAACCGGCGCCGATCGCCTGAGCCTGGGCGGCGCGTTGTCGTGTAACGCGCACGGGCGCGGTCTGTCGCTCAAACCGATCGTCGACCAGGTCGAGTCATTCGACGTGCTCGATCCGGCGGGCAACGTGAGGACGTGCTCTCGCCGGCAGAACTCCGACCTCTTCCGGTTGGCGATTGGCGGTTACGGCCTTTTCGGCATCGTCACGCGCGTTCGTCTCCGGCTGCGGCCACGGGTCAAAGTCGAACGCGTGGTCACGCTCGGCGAGACCTCGAACATCATCGAGCGATTCGAGCAGCGAATCCGCGACGGATTTCTTTACGGCGACTTCCAGTTCGCAACCGACGATGCGCGCGACAGTTTTCTGCGGCGAGGTGTGTTCTCGTGTTATCGGCCAGTCGATCCAGAGACTCCGCTCACCGCGAATCCGACAAGATTCAATCCCGATGATTGGGCGATGTTGACGAGGTACTCCCACACGAACAAGCGTCTCGCGTTCGAGGTCTACTCGACCCGCTACCTCGCCACCTCCGGCCAGATCTACTGGGCCGACTCGCAGTTGTCTGCCGCCTACGTCGACAACTATCACGCCGACCTCGATCGCGTGACTGGCGCCCGCGTCAAGGGATCCGAGATGATCACCGAGATTTACGTCCAGCGATCGCGCCTGGCGGCCTTCATGGAAGATGCCCGCGACGTCTTGCGTGCGCATCACGCGAACGCCATCTACGGTACCGTCAGGTTGATCGAACAAGACGACGAGACGTTTCTGCCGTGGGCGAAAGACCGCTACGCGTGCATCATCTTCAATCTGCACGTCGACCACACGCCGCGCGAGATCGCCCGCGCTGCCGACGCGTTTCGCGCGCTGATCGATCTCGGCATCACCCACGGCGGGAGCTATTACCTCACTTACCATCGTTGGGCGCGGCAGGATCAAGTCGAACGCTGCTATCCCGAGTTCCCCGCCTTCCTCGCGCTCAAACGTCGTCACGATCCCGGAGAGGTGTTTCAGAGCAACTGGTATCGGCACTACAAGGAGATGTTCGGCTCGCCGTCACAGCCGACCGCTCTTCGGGAAGGCCATGACGCGACTTCGACGTGCCTAGCGATATGACGACTTCCCAGTCACTCAGCCTCGTCCTCTGGCTCTGCAGCATCGCTATGCTCCTGCGTGTCGTCGGGCAGTTCGTCGTCTATTGTGCGGGCGCCGGTATGGCTGCCGCCGATGGCGCAGTGGCAGTCGGGTCTGGTCCCCTATCGCGTGCTCCTCGGCACGCAGGCGGTCGTGCTGGCGCTCATGTTCTGGATTGCGATCGACTTTGCGCGCGCGTCAGGCGCGTGGGTTCAGCCACTGCCGCGACTGGGACGAGTCGTCTTGATCTGGAGTTATCTCTACGCCAGCGCGATGGTCCTTCGCTACGTGATCAGGATGACACGGCGGCCCACCGAGCGATGGTTCGGCGGCACAATCCCAATTGTCTTTCACACGGTCCTGGCCATCTTCCAGTGGACGTTCGCGCGCTATCACACCGCGTTCGGCTGAACCTTCTGGGCGCGCGCCGACGCCGACATCCTGGTGGCAGCTTTGCGCGCGTCGCGAGCGATGTTGTACAGGGCCCCTCGCGTATCGTAGTTGTGACCCACGAAATAGAGATCGGGCTGATCGAGGCTGACGACCCGGTCGTGGCGGCCGCCAAAACCACAGCGGTCGGTGCGGATTAGACCGGTGAGAAGGCCGAGCGCCGCCCGATATCCGGTCGCCAGGATGACATCGTCAAACGATTCTTCCGATCCGTCGGCAAATCGGACCCCCTCAGCCGTGAACGAGTGCAACCCGCCGCGGAGACGAATCGTTCCAGCTCGCAACGCGTTGGCGAGTCCAAGGCCGATCAGAGGCACTTTGAGGCATCCCCTCGGCGATGGCGGCGGCAGAACGCGCGGGCCGCGCAGCGCACCAATGGCCGTCGTCACTCGCTCGACAACGGCGCGGGGCAAGGGATTGACGAGGACCGATAAGTACTGGATGGGTACGCCGAGCAGTTGACGTGGTACGACGTTGGCTCCGGACTGGACGGCCACGGTAACTGTCGCACCATGTCGCGCAAGCTCGATCGAAATCTCTCCCGCCGAATTGCCAGCGCCGACGATCAGCACGCGCCGGCCGGAGATTTGTTCCGGCCGCCTGTACTCGGCGCTGTGCATCACGCGCCCGCCGAATCGATCGCGTCCAGGTATGTCTGGGGTCCACGGGTTCGAGACGATTCCCGTGGCGATAATCAGCGCCATCGACTCCAGCGCGCGTCCGTCACGCGTTCGTAACACCCAGCGATCCGCTGCTCGCTCTGCCTTTGTTACATCGACGGATGTCTCGATCGGCAATTGGAACGTTTCGGCGTACCGCTCGAGGTAGCCGATGAAGTTGCGACGAGTGGGAAAGAGCGGCGTGCGAGGCGCGAATGGCATACCGGGAAGCGTGGACAAGTGCTTGCCCGTGTGCAGGACGAGGCTGTCGTAGAGGTTGTGCCAGGTGTAACCGATCCGATCGCCACGCTCGAGGACGACGTGATCGATCCCGCCTCGCACCAGTTCCCGAGAGGTGGCAAGGCCCGCCGGCCCGCCGCCGACAACAATGGCTTCGTGGCAATCGGGCATCGGCACGTCTATGGTGACACGTCAGAGCGTCTTCAGTACTCGATGATCGCCCGCCGATTCTCGTCGGTTCTGATGCGCGGCCACACGTTGTGCCCGCCGTTGCCGCATCCAGGACGGCCGGTGAAGAACCAGTCGCGCTCGCCGGCATGACGTCGAGCGAGCGTGCTGTCAGCAGTGCCGCGCTCCGACTGATCGAGCGTCAGGACTTGTCCGACCTTGGCGCGATCGAAGTGTCCTGCCGCCAGTCACGTGAAAGATCGATGGCCGCTCCGACACGGGACCAAGAAGGTGAAATAGCGTCGGCACGCTTCCATTGTGAAGATACGGATAGTTTGCCCAGACGCCAGTCAACGGTGTGGCTGCGTATCCCGTGCTCTTCTCGAGAGTGCCCTCGGCTGCCAGCGGGCTCTGATCGAAAGCGACAATGAACTGCCGCGACACGACTTCGAGCCGTGAACGGTCGGTGCCGACGTCCTTATAGACGCCTGGCCAGTCGACGTTGCCCCGACCGTCGTAGGTACCGTGACAACGACTGCAGCCGACCTCTTTGGAGTAGAAGAGCTCCTTCCCACGCGCGGCGAGCGCCGCGTCGATCTCGTGCGGGTATAGTGGCGGACGAAGATGGCTGACGACGGTCTCGAACTCGGACTTGATGGTGGGAATGACTGACGTGACCAGCGCATCGAAGGGTCGATCCTTCTCCAACTCCATCGACGATGCCATGAGCGGGAATCGGCCATGGAAGCTGCCGTCGGTGTACCAGCGGCCTCGGGACATTTTCGCCACGGTGTGCCAGAGCGGTGGCGTCTTTGTGTCACCGCGACCGACGTCCTCGACTGATGGCATGCCGCCGTTGGGGCGCATGTAGAGCTCGACATGCGAAGCCGCAAAGGCGGTGGAACGCGCGCGGGTCAGCGAATCGATCTTGTCGTGATGGTGACTGGTCAGGATGCGATTCGCGTCGGCGGCAAATGCGCGATCCACGAGATCCAGCGGCAGCACCGAGCGCCAGCGGTCGCTCGTCAGCGTTTTGAGCGCCTCGCCAAGCCAGCGATCGTCGAAGGTCTTCGTGCCGGCTCCGAGATAGGCGACGCCGTCGATTTCGGCGGTGTGGCACACGAGGCAGTTCACCGTCCATCGCAACGGCTGGTCGGACTGCGGACTCGGCGCCATCCCGAACGCCGGAACCAGCGCCTGCTCGCGCCAGAGCACCAGGCCGACGTTACTGCCGACGATCGAGTCAACATCCCCAACCACGGCCTGCGTCACGAGGTTGCTATCGAAGAGCGACTGCGGAATCCACGCCGAGCTGTCGTAGGTCTGATAGACGAACGCGAAGAGCGCCGAGAGTCGCTCGGCCCGCGAGCGCGGGTCTGCCGGATCCCAGGCGTAGACGAGGTTGCGCGTGTCGGATTCGAACGACGAACGCAGGGCATCGCGTGAGATGTGACGAACCGGCGTTTTCGATGCGCGGAGTACGAGCACAATGGCTGTCAGTAACGTCACCACGATAAATGTCACCGCGCACCACGAGCGGCTGCGGGGTGACATCACCGGTGCACCCCAGTGGTCAAGTTCTTTACCTCGTTCACGCAGACGTCATCGTTGTCAGCGGTGCATAGGCGCGTGGCCTGGCGATACTCGTCGAGCGCGCGCTCGCGATACCCGGCGCGCTCGGCCAGCTTTCCGAGTTCAGTATGGATGCGTCCCTGGACCCACGGGTGTCCAGGGTCCGTGAGCGCTCCTTCGAGCGCGCGCCGCGCGGCCTGATCCTCGTTCAGCGCGACCAATGTGGCGCCGTAGTAGTAACCCCAGCGCGCAAGCTCGCCAAACGCCTTTGGCCGCGTGTCGCTCGCCAGCATCTCGAGACCGTGCTCGAGGGCACGCCGTGCCTGTTCTGGACGCTTCGCCCTGAGCGCGGTGCTGCCGGCTTCGAGCCACAGCAAACGGTTGCGTGGGTACTCCTGCTGCAGGCGCTCGACGACTCGTAGCGCATCGTCGAACCGGCCTTCGCGGTTGTAGATGACGATGAGCGAGAAGCGCGCATTGGTGTGTACTTCGCTCGGATAGCTCGCGGCCTCTTCGACCATCCGGATACCGCGCTCGCGGCCGCCGCCAAGACCCGCAATGTGGGCGATCAGTCGGGCGGCGAGCGGGAGCTCAGAAACGCCATAGCGATACATGCCGACGATGAGGCCGGCGTCCTTGCGAGCTGGATCGAGATCGAGCGCGCGTTGATGCTCGGCGTAGGCCCGGCGCGCGGCGCGCAGGCTGCCGACGAGGCTGCCCTCGATCGTCGCGGCGTACGTTGCCTGATAGCCGTAGGCGGCGCCCAGTTGAAAGTGTCCGTCCGCGCTGCACGATGCGCGGCAGCGCTCTTCGGCAAGCGCCATGGCGCGATCGAGGTTCTTGCGGAAGATCGACTCGAGCCCCGGCGGCGGCCCTTGGCGATTGGCGTCCGAGCGCGCCTGCCCGAGGTAGTCCTCGGCTGTCACCGCGCCGCGTTCGAAGAGGGCGCCGATCCAGAGCGCCGCGGCGGTCAGCCGATATGCGGCTGGATCCGACGGATCAGCAGCAATGGCGTCGCGAAAGGCGGCCAGGGCTTCTTCCCGGTCAAGGTTGTAGCCGAGCGCCTGACCGCGGTGCCGCAGCGCAGCGGCGTCGACGGCGGCGGACGAGGTCACCGGGATTCCCGCCGACAGCGTGTAGCTTCCCTGCCCGGCCACGGCTGCAACGGCAGCGACGAACACCGAGATCGCTGTCGCTCCTACCGTATGGCTATCGCTCGTCGCCCTCATTGGTTCTACTCATGAGCAGCGTAGCCATAGCCGTCACGCGAAGTCCTGAACCTCGGGTGAAGAATGCTGACTTACTGTGACGATTGTCGACGCAGCGAAATCCGCGCCTGAGCGGCAGAAACCGGGATCTCACGCCGAAGATGTGCCGCGGTCTGTCTACGAACGACGCTCTGCGGGCGCGGCGGTGGCCGTGTCAACCAGACGACGCAGAGCGCGGCAAACCGCAACCCGCGCCGCGTTTGGCGTCGGTTTGCCAAACAACCGCGCCAGTTGTTTGTAGTCGTAACCCATCTCGATGCGGGCCACGAGCAGAGCTCGATCGGCGGGGCGCAGGCGGCTGAGGGCCGCCTGCTGCAGCTCGGCGACTTCCTTTTCCCTCGCCCGGTCGAAGGGCGACGGTGCCTTGTCGATGACCTCGGCGAGCTCCTCGGACGATCCGATGGGGACCCGCCGACGGTACGCGTCCCGGACACGGTTCTGTATGGCGACGCGGAGATAGGCTTGCAGACCGCCGGGCCGCGAGGTGTCGAAGGAGGCGATGCGCTGCAGTGTGTTGAGAAGTGAGTCCTGGACGATATCCTCTGTATCGAAGCCGTTCCGCAGGCGCGAGGGAACTCGCCCGTGAGCAAAGCGCCTTAGCCGCGGCAGGTTCCGCCGCACAATCTCGTTCTCGGCCGAGCGGTCTCCGACTTTCGCCTTGATGACGAGGTCTTCGGTCGAATCACCCGACTTCGACGACGTCGTGGGTCGTGATTGAGACGTCTTGGGCATATCACGATCCTTCTCTGATTACACCCGCCCCTGCCCAGAATAACGAACGCCCGCGGCAAAAGGAACAGAGATCGGGCCCCGTGCAATCCTGGCGTCGCGGGTGGACCACATCACCGCCGGACAACGTCTCCGAGACCACCAGCGAGCCCCCGTTGTGATACGCGAGTAGAGTATTCTGTCTCAGAGAGGCTTGATGCCTCGTACACCAGCGCGGATCGCTCTCGCGGTCCGCCAGGTCCGGTTGCGGCGTGGCCCGAACCAAACTCGCCGGAAGATATCAGGTCGTCCGAGAACTCGGCCGCGGTGGCATGGGCGTGGTATATCAGGCCGCCGAGACGTCGAGCGGCCGCTTCGTCGCGCTGAAGGTGCTGTCGCCCGCCCTGGCGGATGACGTCGTCGCCCTGCTTCGCTTCAAGCGCGAGGCCCGCACTGCATCCTCGCTCAGCCATCCGAACATCTGTTCCGTTTACGACTTTGGCGAGAACCGAGGGCGTCCGTTCATCGTCATGGAGCTGCTCGAAGGAACAACGCTCAAAGAACGGCTCGCGCGGGGGAGCTGCGACCCCCTTCTGGTTCTCGACGTGGCGACTCAGGTCGCCGAGGGGCTGGGCGCGGCGCATACGAAGTTCATCGTGCACCGCGACATCAAACCGGCCAATGTCTTTCTCGTGACCGGCGGCGCGGTGAAGATTCTCGATTTCGGGCTGGCCAAGCACTTCATACATTTCACGGCCGACAGCACCCCGACGGTGACGACTGCCGGACACACCCCAGGTACCGTCGACTACATGTCGCCGGAGCAGCTCCTCGGCCAGCGGTTGGATCAGCGAACCGATCTCTTTTCACTCGGCGTGCTGCTCTACGAAGTGCTGACCGGCACCCCGCCGTTCCGGAGCCGGACGAAGCTTGCGACGATGGCGACGATTCTCCAACGCAGCGCCCCTCCGTTGCCGGCAATGCTGCACCGGGAAGAGTGGACGCAGGTCCTGCAGCGACTGCTGCAGAAGAACCCCGACCATCGCTACCCGCATGCGGCAGCGCTCCTCAAGGACCTCGAGCTCCTCAAGCAGCTGATCATCGGCCGTCGCGTCGCGTGGCCGGCGCCCGTTCAGGTCGCGCTCACGCGGGCCTTGCCGTCGGTCGCCATCGTCCCGTTCGACGTGGTCTCCACGGAGGATGAGACCGACGAGCGCAAGCGCGAGCTGAAATACTTCAGCCATGGCCTGATGGACGAGCTGATTGCGGCGCTCACACGGGTCAACGGCCTGCGCCTGCTGCCGAAAACGCTGGTGCTCAGATCGCGGGCACAGCGCCGAAACCTCGCCCGGGTCGGGCGGCGTTTTCACGCCGACTTCGTGCTCTCCGGCGAGGTGTCGGCCAAGGGCGACCACCTTTCCGTGACCGTGACGTGGTTCAGCATCGACCAGGATGCGATTCTCTGGGCCAAAAGCTACGAGATCCCCGTCGAGGGTCTGTTCAATCTCCGGGACAAGATTGTGGCCGCGGTGATGGACGCGCTTCAGATGAGTCTCGCGGACACGGCGCGGCCGGCGACGCAGCTGGCGGCGTTGAACCGACGCGCATTTCACTTGTGTCTGAAAGGCCGGTTCTTCTGGAGCAAACGGCATGAAGGCGGGCTGCTGACCGCCCGGCAGTGTTTCGAGGAGGCGATCCGTGAGGACCCGCTGTCGGCCCGGGCGCATGCGGGCCTCGCGGACACGTACTCGTTCCTCGGCTTCTACTGCCTGGTGCGCCCGCGCGACGCGTTCGCCGTCGCGCGAACATCCGTTCACCAGGCCATGGCGCTCGATGCGAGACTCGCGGAAGTGCACACCTCGCTCGGCCTGCTCAAGCTGGGCATCGAATGGGACTGGCCGGGTGCCGCGCAAGCCTTCCGTCGCGCCGTCGAGATCGATTCGGCGCACGCGCTCGCACGCATCTACCTCTCCTGGGTTCAGGTCCTCCTCGGCGAGGCCAGCGAGGCCGAAGAGCAGGCGGAACGCGCCCAGGACATCGACCCCCTCTCGCCGACGCTCAACGCTGGCGCGGCCTACACGTTCTATCACTCCCGCTCCTACGAGCGCGCGATCAGGGAATGCGAGAAGGCCCTGGAGGTCGACAAAGAGTTTCTGGTTGCGCTGTACGTGATGGGGATGTGCAAAGCGCAACTCAACATGTACGACGACGCCATCCGCCACCTCGAGCAGGCAGTCGAGCTCTCCCAGGGGATGCCGTTCTATCTCGGCCTGCTGGGCAAGTTCTACGCCGACACGAAGCAGCTCGCGAAGGTGAAGGATGTTCTGCAAAGACTGGACGCGCTCTCGAAACAGCTGTACGTGCCACCGCACTGCTATGTCTACATCTACGCGGGTCTAGGAGATTACGACAAGGCATTCGAGTGGCAGGACCGAGCCTTCGAGGACGGCGCCTCCCCTTTCAACTACTTCTCACCGGTCGTGGAATGCCTGCAGACCGACCCCAGATTCAGAGAGGACCTGCGCGCCTGGGGGCTGGAAGTCTGATCGATAGGTCGGAACACTACGCGCGCGATGTTACAGAACCAACAAGTGACGCAAAACACATCCCCACGTTTGCCCCCCAATCCACTAAGATGTCGCCGGCTCCGCAGCAGTCAGCGCTTACCGCATCCTAGTGACGCCAGCCGCCCTGTCGCTCGTCGCTCTCCTCGTCGCCCTCGCCGTGTCGATGACCTCCCGCATCAATGTGGGATGGCTCGCGCTGTCGTTCGCCTGGGGCATCGGCGTCTACTTGGCCGGCCTCCGGCCGGATGTCGTGATGGCCGGGTTTCCGGTGCCGCTTTTCCTGACGCTGACTGGGGTGACGCTGCTCTTCGCCATCGCTGAAGGCAACGGTACGCTCGAAGGGCTGGCGCACCGCGCGATCCGCGCCGCCGGGGGCAACGCGCGCGTGATTCCGGTCATTGTCTTCATCGCCGCGTGCGTTTTGTGTTCGGTCGGCCCCGGCGCGATTTCGACGACCGCGCTGCTCGCGCCGCTCGCGATGGCCGTTGGACAGCGCGTAGGAATCCCGCCGTTACTCTCCGCGCTGATGGTTGCCAATGGCGCGAACGCCGGCAACTTGTCGCCGTTCTCGTCGGTCGGCATCATCGCCAACGGCGCGATGGCGAAAGCCGGACTTGTCGGACACGAGTCTCGTGTCTGGTTCGCGAACTTCGCGGCGCACGTCGTAGTCGCGTGCGTTGCCTACCTGTGGCTCAGACGACGCACCCCCGCTGCCTCCAGTTCCGTCGGGGCGTCAGGCGTGGTTGACGTGGTGGCGTTTTCGGGCCGACAGCGTCTGACGCTGGCGATCATTGCCGCGTGGATCATCGGCGTCATTGCCGCCGGGGTCAGCCTCGGCCTCTCGGCTTTTGCTGCAGCAGCGATCCTGCTGGTCGCGCACGCGGCCGATGAGGAGCGGGCCGTGCGTGGTGTGCCGTGGGGCATCATCATGATGGTCTGTGGCGTATCGGTGCTTATCGCCGTTCTCGAAAAGACCGGTGGCATGGATCTCTTCACGACGCTGCTCGCGCGCCTGGCGTCGCCGGCGTCGATCGACGGCGTCATCGCGTTCGTGACCGGCGCCATCTCGACCTATAGCAGCACGTCTGGCGTCGTGCTCCCGGCGTTCCTGCCGACGATCCCTGGTCTCGTCGAGCGCCTCGGCGGCGGCAATCCCCTGGCGATCGCGCTCTCGATCAACGTTGGTTCGTCACTCGTCGACGTCTCCCCCCTCTCCACCATCGGCGCGCTGGCGGTGGCCGCGGTCTCGGATCCCGATCAATCGCGCGTGCTCTTCCGTCAGCTCATGGCCTGGGGCCTGTCGATGATCGTCGTCGGTGCCGTGCTGTGCCAGCTGTTCGCGGGGATGCTGGCGAGGTAGTTCCTGCGGCTCGCGGCCCGCAGCTGGCTGCCCGGTCCGGCTGAAGCGGGACACTACCGCTGTTGTGGCGTCCGGCCAGCTGCGGTTGTAGCCTCCGGCTTTAGCGGGACCGCGTGCAACCAACCGCCAACAGCGAGCAGCGAGGCAGCGAGCAGCGAGCAGCGAGCAGCGAGCAAACTACCAGTCCGTCGCCTTGTAATCCTTCAGGAACTTCCCCCACGTGTGTACACCGGTGTTGTAACCGCTGATGACCGGGTCGAGAACACGAGCCGCGCCGTCGACGATGTCGAGGGGAGGGTGGAAGCGCTGCTCCACTGTCTTACGGGCGGCAATCTCGGCGGCGTCTTCGTCGGTGACCCAGCCTGTATCGACGCTGTTCATGTGAATGCCGTCGGCCTTGTAATCAGCAGCGGAGGTGCGCGTCATCATGTTCAACGCCGCCTTCGCCATGTTGGTGTGCGGATGCCGTGTCGTCTTCCAGCTGCGATAGAACTGTCCTTCGACCGCCGAGACGTTGACGATGTGTTTGTCGCGCTCGGGCGTACGTAGCATCAACGGCTTCAGCCGCGCGTTGAGGATAAACGGTGCGACGGCATTCACCAGCTGCACTTCGAGCAGCTCCACCGTCGACACATCGGCGAGCAGAAGCCGCCACGAGTTCTGCCGCCGCAGGTCAACCTGCTGCAGATCCTGATCGAGCCGGCCGTCAGGGAAGAATGCGTCTTGCGGCAGCATCTCCTCCTGGAGCAGTTTCAACTGCGACAACTGCGATGCGTTGGCGCTGCTCGACGCGTACACGGCACTCGCGAGCGCGGTTGTTGCGGCGCCAGCCGGTGTCGACATCGTCCGCTCGTACGCCGCCAGCAGCCGCTGCACGGGCTCGGTCGCGCTCATGAGAGGCGCCACCTCGCCGGCCATCATGTGGCGATAGAAATCTGGTGGACGCCGCACCGTCTGGCATGCGTTGTTGATGATGATGTCGAGCCGGTCCTTCGTTGAGAGGAGTTCGCGGCAGAATGCTTCCACGCTCGGCGTGTGACGAAGATCGAGGCCGTAGATGTCGAGCCGATCGCTCCAGTCGGCAAAGTCCGGCTCTTGCGCGTATCGCGCCGCCGAGTCCCGTGGAAATCGCGTCGTCACGATCAGGCGCGCGCCCGAGCGCAGCAACTTGAGGCCAGTCTGATACCCGATCTTCACGCGACCGCCTGTCAGGAGCGCGACGCGTCCGCGCAAGTCGGCGAGCTCGCCGCGCTTCGCGAAGTTTGCGTCGCCGCACGACGAGCACAGGCGATCGTAAAAGTGATGGATCGTCGAGTACATCTGCTTGCAGATGTAACAGCACCGCGGATCGTGAATCTCTCGACGCTGCCGAGAGCCGTCAGGTTCGCTATCGAGACCTGGCGGGACGTCCTCGGGAACGAAGCCGCGAGGCGCGAAGCTGTTGGGCGTCGTGAAGACCGGCTGACGCCGAAGGACGCGGATGCCGGTGGCCTCGAGCACACGATCGTCGCCGTCGGTTTTCTCCTGGCGCCGGCGCCGCGCCAACGCCTTGGCCATCGCGCGGCGAGCGCGAGCATCAGGGTCGACGGCGGCGGCAGCCGCCTGGCGGAAGCGGCGGTGCTCGTCCTCGGAGAGGAGCGCGAGCACCGAGCGGTCGGCCGCTACGAGCTCGAGGGTTTCCGTCGCGGCGCGCAAACGCTCGTGCAGCGTTGCGTTCGCGAGCGACGTCGTTCCTGCGGTAGACATGCCCGCAAGGGTATCGCACGTACTGGTCAAACTTCAGTCGAACACGCCCGTAGCGTCCGGCTTCGGTCGGACCCGCCTCGCTTCAACCCGCCGCTTGCGCGGGCTCGAGCGCGCCCTCGGCAGACGTCCTCTCACGGACGACGAAGACCGGACACGGTGCGTGGCGAATTACCCGCTCGGCGACGCTGCCGATGAGTAAGTGCGTAATGCCGGTCCTCCCGTGCGTGCCCATGACGATGAGGTCCGCACCGGTAGTGCTCGCCTGCTCGATGATGACGTGAGACGGCACGCCGATGAGAACCTCGCCGGTGGCTGTGATGCCTTTCGCGGTCAACGAGGCGAGGCACCTCTGCATGCGCTGCTCCGCGTCTCTGACCAGGTCCGCGCGGAGCTTTGGCAGCTCGCCCAAATAGACCTCAGCCGGCCATGGACCCGTCATCAACCGGTCTTCGATCACGTGCAGGAGGGCCGTCGACGCCCCGAATTCTTCAGCCAGCGCCGCGGCGTAGCCGAACGCCTGGTCGGACGTCGGGCTGAAGTCCAGGGGAACGAGAATTCGTCGAATATCAGGCTTCATAACAACCTCACGACGATACGAGCATCTCCCGTGCCCAGCTTGAGGTAAGCGCAGATTGACGATTCACGGCCTGAACCGTTCACGATTCACGGCCTGACCCCGCCGGCAGGCGCCGCTGGCGCGGAATAGTCCCCACCGGGCGACGATTTGACCCCATCCGGCCTCAGCGGTATACCTAAGGCGGTCGGCGGGTTTCACCTTGCATGCACGGGAGTCCCGCAATGAGCTCGGAAACGCATCCTCCCCTCGACGGAACCGCGGGCGCGCTTGACGGCGCGGACCGCGGGGTTTCGACGACACCGCGCCGCAGTACCGCGTTCGATCGGGCGCTCGCGGCGCGGGTTCAGCAATCGATAGCCGACTCAACCGTTCGACTCGAGCTGTGGGACCGCAGCTCGCCGTACGACCCGTCCCGTCCGTCGATCGGCGACCTGGTCGTTCACGACCGCGGGACGCTCATCGGCCTGGCCGTCAACCCTGATCTCTACTTCGGCGAGGCCTACATGGCGGGCCGCCTCGACGTGCGCGGCGGTCTCGAGCCGGTGGTCGAGGCGCTGACGCGGACGACTCCGCTTCCGACGTCATGGCGCGCCCGCATAGCGCGCGCGGTCTCGGTGCCAAACACGCTGCGCAACGCACGGGACAACGTCCATCATCACTACGACCTCGGTAACGATTTTTATCAGCAGTGGCTTGATCGCGAGCTCGTGTATACATGCGCGTATTTCGAGCGTCCAAACATGTCGCTCGACGAGGCGCAGGAGGCCAAGCTCGACCTCGTGTGCCGCAAGCTGCAGTTGAGACCCGGTCACTCAGTGGTCGAAGCAGGATGCGGATGGGGCGCCCTTGCGCTCTACATGGCGAAACGCTACGGGGTCCGCGTCAAGGCCTTCAATGTTTCGCAGGAACAGCTGGCGTTTGCCCGCGAGCGGGCCGCGCGCGAGGGCCTGACTGATCGAGTCGAGTTCATCGACGATGACTACCGGAATGTTCGCGGGACGTTCGATGTCTTCGTTTCGGTCGGGATGCTGGAGCACGTCGGGCTGACGCACTTCCACAGCTTTTCGGAAGTGGTCCGGCGCAGCCTGCGGCGGGATGGTGGCCGCGGCCTGCTTCACTTCATTGGCCGGGACACGCCGTGCGCGCTCAATGCCTGGATCAGGCGCCGAATCTTTCCCGGCGGCTACACGCCAACGCTCAGCGAGGTCGGAAGCCACATTCTCGGTCCCGCCGGCATGTCGATCGTCGACGTTGAGAACCTGCGACTGCACTACGCACGCACGCTCGAGTTGTGGGCAGCACGGTTCGAGGCGTCGAAGGATTGGGCTCGCCAGAGCTACGGCGAGCGTTTCACCCGGGCGTGGGAACTCTACCTGGCCGGATCGCAGGCTGCCTTTGCGACCGGGTGGATGCAGCTTTTCCAGGTGGTCTTCACGCCGCGCGAGTCAGCGCCACCGTTCACGACTCGCGCCGTCCTCTTCGACCCGAAGGCACGACCATGATCCGCTGCGATGCGATCGTCGTCGGAGGCGGCCCATCAGGATCGACGTGCGCGCGCGTTCTGCGCCGGGCCGGTTGGAACGTCGTCGTGGCAGACCGCGCACGGTTCCCGCGCGACAAGGTGTGCGCCGGATGGCTGACGCCCGGTGTGTTTCCGACGCTCGAGCTGGACCCGAATGCGTATCGCGCAGCGGGGCTGACGCTCGAAGAGATTACCGCCTTTCGCACTGGTGTCCTCGATCGCACGGGCGAACGGCCTCACCGCCAACTGATCGAAACACGCTACCCGCGCGTCGTCAGCTATGCCATCCGACGCTGCGAGTTCGATGACTTCCTGCTGCGGCGGGCAGACGTGCGCGTGCTCGAGAACACGCCGGTGGCGTCGATCCGTCGGGCTAGCGATCGCTGGGTGATCAACGATACCGCTGAAGCGCCAGTTCTCGTCGGCGCCGGCGGTCATTTCTGCCCTGTTGCGAAGTTCCTGTCCGAGTCAACGGGATCAGATGGTGACCCAAGGCCGGGACCAGCCGTCGCCCCGGTGGTAGGCCCCGTCGTAGCGAAGGAAGCGGAGTTCAGGGTCGACGATCGACTGAGTGGTCCGCCCGAACTGCTCTTCTGCAACGACCTCGAAGGGTACGGCTGGTGCGTGCGGAAGGGCGGCTACCTCAACGTCGGCATCGGCCGACGCGATTCACGAGACTTCGCCATCCACGTCCGGCGATTCGTGGCGATGCTCGAAGCGAACGGCGCACTCAGACCTGGCGCGCCCATCAAATGGCGCGGCCACGCCTACTACGCCGCCGGCGTCGGCCCGCGGCCACTGGTCGCACCGGGCGTTCTGATCGTCGGCGACAGCGCCGGGCTCGCGTACCCGGAGAGCGGCGAGGGCATTCATCCGGCGATTGCCTCCGGACGATTAGCGGCCGAGACCCTCGTCGCTGCCCGGGGCCGATACGGTATCGAGGATCTCGCGCCCTATGCGAAAGCGCTCGGACGCGAACACCCGCCGGCGCCGCGTTCGTCGCCGACGGTTCGAGCAGCGTCCGCGGCAATCGGCCGCGCGCTTCTCGGATCCTCCCTCTTCACCCGACACGTGTTACTCGACCGCTGGTTCCTCAGGACGCCCGCGACGCGGACCGCTCACGCGAGCTGACGCCCACGTCTACCCGCGCTGACGTTCGTCAGCTGAACCACCGACCGCTGCCCGCTCTCAGATATTGGTCCCTCGAGCGGCACAGGAAGCCCGCCTTGCGTGAGCGCATCGAGAGTCTGCAGACACTCGTCCCGACTTACATTCCAAAGCCTGGCGGCCTGGGCAACGGTCAGACAGAGGCCGGGCATCTCGAGATACTCGGCACGAACCATCGAGTTCAAATCGCGGGTGAATGGAGGCAAAGCGGCTATGTACGCCATGACATGGCCTTTCGTGTGACCAAAAACGAAGCAACGCGCGTGCCTGCGAATCCGCGCGCCAAATCGGCCACGATCGCGGTGGCGATCGTCGAAGGGCGAGGCCGGCGTGCGGAATCGTGCGCGCCGGTGGGGCAAAAATCCCCGGCGATTACTTCGCCGGTCGTGCGCGCACGTTGATGCGCGGATGCGGCGGCGGCTTCATGCCGTCGCCGATGAAGAAGCCGGGATGCGGCGGCTGGTTGTAGCCGACGTTTTGCCACGCAATGCCCGTCCGGTACTGCGGATCGTGCATCAGCGTATAGAGACGATTCGACGCTGGAATTGTGGTTGTGTAAATTCGAAGCGACGCGTTGTCGGCAGAGCGCCAGATCACTTCTTCGCGCCAGTCGCCGAGGATGTCGGCAGAGAGCGCGGGAGTAGCTTTGCTGCCGTTGTTGGCGACGGCACCGTCTGCCGTGAGCAGCCTGACAATCGTCCCGGCTTTCCAATCCCACTTGCCAATCCAATTGGCATCGAGCAGTTCGCGCAAGGGATCGGCGTCCCACCACACGGCGAAGTTGACCGATGACGGCGCGTCAGCGATGCGCTTGCCGTGGACGTCGAGAAGTCCCACCGGCGCGTTGGTCCACAGTTCGTTGCCAGGAAAACGTGGATCGATGTCGGCCGCGAGCCCGCGACCGACGTCGCCGCCCGGAAGTACGCCGAATACTACCTCTCCGGAACGTGCGTCGTAAAGAGCAACGCCCGGTGTATGAAGATTGACGGTCGCATCTTCGTTCTCGTGGATGCCGAACACTTCGAGCCCGGCCCGGGACGGATCCAGGTCGCCTGCATGCAGCGCGTCGCCGTGACGAAGGCCGGTCGAAAAGAGGCCCCTTCCGTCATCGTCGATCACCATCGCTCCGTAAACGATTTCATCACGGCCATCCGCATCGACGTCGGCGACGGCGAGGCTGTGGTTACCCTGTCCTGAATACGGCGACGCGTTGGGATTCGGATATGGCGGCGGGCTGCTGCCGGAGTCGAAGACCCAGCGTAACGTAAGCTGCCCTCGCCGCCAGTCCCAAACCGCGATCACGGAGCGCCCGTAGTAGCCCCGGGCCATGACGACGCTGGGTAAGCGTCCGTCGAGATATGCAACGCCGGCGAGAAAACGGTCGACGCGGTTCCCGTCGGCGTCCGTCCCGCCGTTGCCGCCGATCCCGCCCCAGCCATCCTGCGGTTCGCGGCCTGGAACATACGCCGTGGTTGCGAGCGCGGCGCCAGTGCGCCCGTCAAAAATGCTGAAGTACCTCGGGCCCGGCGAGCACCTTGCCGTAGCGCCGATCGGTCGGACTGCTGAGCCGCAGCCCATCGGTCGCGACGTCCAGCGAGCGGTAATCCTTCGACGGGTCCCCTATCGGACGGCCCTGTCCATCCACCGTTCCATCGGCGGTCTTGCACGCCACTTCAGCGCGGCCGTCGCCATCGAGGTCGTAGACGATGAACTGCGTATAATGCGCGCCGGCACGGATGTTCCTGCCCAAGTCGATTCGCCAGAGACGCGTGCCATCGAGACGATACGCGTCGAGGAGCACCGGGCCCGTCAGGCCAGGCGACGCCGTATCCTTCGAGTTCGATGGATCCCATTTCACGACGATCTCGTACTCGCCGTCACCGTCGAGATCGCCGACGCTCGCGTCGTTGGGGCTGTAAGTGTAGGCGCTGGTCCGCGCCCCGGCAGGAACTTCGACGTCTCCACCTCGAGGACGCTGCAGCGGAACCGCCAGGAACTGTTCGATCGACGCGTTGGCTCGAACCGTCGCTGGCGCACTGGGAGCCAGCTCGCGGCCCGCGCGCACCGGCCGCACGATGTAACTGTTCGATCGCGTCATGTCCGCAGTCGTATCGACGAAATCAGTCGTGGTCGAGAGCGGTTTCGGGTTCAATTTCGCCGGCGGCCCGCCGTCAGTCGAACGGTAGATGTTGAAGGCAATTTCCGTCGGGTCCGTGCCAAGGAGGCGCCAGCCGACGTAGACCGTCGTTGGCGTCGAACGTACGGCGACCACGCCCCGGCCGAGCGACTCCATGACGTACTGTGCCGAAACGACCGCCGGAGCCACGAGTGTTGATGCGATGAAGATGAACGCGAAAAGGCAGTCAGACATTCGCTCGTGTTCATCGGTACTGTTTGCTTCGGGTCCTTTCGCAGGAAAATGCTCTGACGTCTGCAGCCGTGACCGGCTACACTCCTGCGCGTCGATGAGTCCGAGGTGCCCACTGCCTACGCTCGCCGCACGCCTCCTCGTCTCGACTGTCCCAATTCTGGCGTTTGCCGTCCTGGCTAGCCCGAATCGATTGGCAGAGTCCGCCCAGGGTCCGGCCGCTCAGATGTTGACGCTGCGGATGATTGTCGTCACGTCGCAGGCGGCTGCCGATCGCATCGTCGAACGATTGAATGCCGGCGAGAGCTTCGTCCTCATCGCCGCGGCCGAATCGACGGCACCGAGTGCGCGCGCAGGCGGCTGGCTGGGCCGGGTATCGATCGACGACCTTCGGCCCGAAATGCGTGGAGCGCTGCAGGGCGCACGACCCGGACTCGTCACGCCGGTGATTCGACTCCCGTCAGGGTTCGCGATCATCAAAGTCGTGGAGGACGAGCCGGCGGACGTCGCAGCGATGGCTACCGGGGGATCCGCTGCCGCTGTGAAGTTCGTGTACGACATCAGCGGCTTCGTCGACGCCCGCGTCAGCCTCGAGGCCCTGCCGAAGGCGCCCGACTGGAATCGGGATCCGCAATCGATTTGCGAGGCACGCACGCAGTCGCTCGCAGCCACCCGCGGGTCGATCGAAGCTTATCTTCAATCGGAGACAGCAAAGTCGCAGCCTCCGTACGACGTGCTGCAGCTCCATGTGATCCTTGCGCAGCTCGACGCCTTCGAAGGGCGGCTGGACCGCGCGATCGCCCATTACGAGGAGGCCTACCGGATGGCCAACGCTGATGTGCCGGCCGCCGTGCTCCAGCTGGAAGAGGCACTCGGCATCGCCCACCTCCACAAAGCCGGCATCGAGAGCGGCGTATTCGAGCGGCCTGGCGACTTCTGCCTGCTTCGGCTCGAAGCCGGACGCCCCTATTCACAGACCGCCGGCGTCGAGAAAGCCATCGGTCTGTTTAGCCGCTACCTCGAACGCAAGCCCGACGAGCTCGAGGTGCGGTGGCTCCTGAACGTCGCGATGATGGCACTAGGCACCTACCCGGCGAAGGTGCCGCCGCGTCACCTCGTGCCACCAACCTCTTTGCAGTCAAAGGAAGACGTCGGACGGTTCCGTGACGTTGCGGCAAACGCCGGTCTCGTGAGTTTCGCGTCCGCCGGCGGAGTACTCGTCGAAGACTTCCGCAACGTCGGCCGCTTCGACGTCGCGACGACGACGGCCGACAAGTGCGGCGCGATGAGCATGTTCGGCAGCGCGCCGGGCGGGACGTTTACCGAACGGACATCGGCCGCCGGCCTGGCGGCGCAACTCGGCGGACTGAATGCCATCCACGGGGACTACGACAACAATGGCTGTCAGGACATCCTCATCCTGCGCGGCGGATGGGAAGAAATACCGCAGCGGAAGTCGTTGCTCCGCAACAACTGCGACGGCACGTTCACCGACGTCACCGTAGCCAGCGGACTCGCGACGCCGACAACGTCGCAAACGGCCGTCTGGACCGACATCGACAACGATGGCCGGCTTGACCTCTTCGTCGGTGTCGAGAACGGTCCTGCTCAGCTCTTTCACAACAAGGGCGACGGCACGTTCGTCGACATCGCCAGTACCGCCGGCGTCGATCGCACCGCCTACACCAAAGGCGTTGCCGCCGCCGACTACGACAACGACCGCTACCCGGACTTGTACGTCTCGAATTACGGCGGCCCGAACTTTCTCTACCGCAACAACCGTAATGGCACCTTCACCGAGTTCTCGGAAGCCGCGCGCGTGCTCGGCACCTCGAATGGCTTCGCCACCTGGTTCTTCGACTACGACAACGACGGCCGCGACGATCTCTTCGCCACGAGCTATGCGCCGTCGCTCGATGAAATGGTGCGCGGCTACCTGGGGTTGCCGATCAACGCGACGACCATGCGTCTCTACCGCAACCTCGGTGACGGAAGCTTTCGCGACGTCTCGACCGAGGCCGGCTTGAAGCGCGCGCTCATGCCCATGGGGGCCAACTTCGGCGATCTCGACAACGACGGTTATCTCGACATGTACCTTGGCACCGGCAACCCATCCTACGGCGCTCTCGCCGGCAGCGTGCTCCTCCGCAACACAGGCGGGCGCGCCTTCGTCGACGTCACAGCCTCCTCGGGAACTGGCGAGCTGCACCGCGGCCACGGCGTTGCCTTTGCGGATATGGACAGCGACGGCGACGAAGATATCGTGTTCGAGGTCGGCGGCATGACACCTGGCGACCGGCACGCGCTGCGACTGTTCGAGAACCCCGGCCACGGCAACGACTGGCTGGCGCTGAAGCTGGTCGGTGTGAAGACCAATCGCAGCGCTGTCGGCGCGCGCATCACGGTCAAGGTAACTGACGCTGCCGGCCAGATTCGCACGATTCACCGGACCGTCGGCACCGGAGGCTCGTTCGGATCAGGTCCACTCATGCAACACGTCGGTCTGGGCAGAGACGCACGGACGGTCGACATCGAGGTGTGGTGGCCGGTGAGCGACACGAGGCAGCGATTCGCCAACGTCGGCCACAACCGCTGGATTCAGATCGAAGAACTCGCCACGAGCTTGACGCCGCTCACTCGCGAGCGCGTTCGCCTCGGCGGCGGTCAGAGGATTCCGTGAACCGCCTGACGCGATACATACAGCTCGCGGCGTGCGTGCTCGCAGCCGTCCTCAGCATCGAGGCACGAGAGGGCGACGCGGGCCAACGCTACGCCATCGTCGGCATGGTGCTGAAGACCGATCCCGCGGCACGCACATTTATCGCGTCGATCGAGAAGGTCCCCGGCTTCATGGAGGCGATGACGATGCCTTTCGAGGTCAGGGATGCAACGGAACTCGCAAGCCTTGCGCCAGGAGCCATCGTGGAGTTCACGCTGGTCGTCGATGGGGGGGCGTCCTGGGCGGAAGGCATTCGCGTCCGCCGATACGAAAGTGTCGAGCAGGACCCGCAAACCGCCAGGCGGCTATCGCTGTTGAAGAAGATTGCCGGAGGCCACACGGCAAACCCCGCGGCACCGGGCACTCTCGTCCCTGATTTCACGTTGACCGACCAGCGCGGCCGCCGGGTGTCGCTCTCGCAGCTGCGTGGCAGCGTCGTCGCTATCAATTTCGTGTACACGGCGTGTCAGCTTCCCGACTTCTGCCTGCGCACGGTGAACTACTTCGATGCGCTGCAGCAGCGGTTCCGCCCACGTCTGAGCCGTGATCTTGTGCTGCTGACCATTACCTTCGATCCGGCTCGCGATCGGCCCGAGGTGCTGGCCCACTACTCGGCCAAGTGGAAGGCGGATCCGGACACCTGGCGCTTCCTGACCGGCACTCCCGACGAGATCCGCCGCGTCCTCGATCTCTTCGGCGTCTCGGCATTTCCCGACGATGGCCTGGTGGATCACTCGCTGCACACCGTCATCATCTCCCGTGACGGCCGGCTCGTGGCCAATATCGAAGGTAATCAATACTCGTCGACCCAGCTCGTCGACCTGTTGTCGAGCGTGCTCGACGGCCCGAGATAGCCAGGCCCGGCTACAACGTCGCAGGCTTGTTGGTCACTCGCTCGCGCCGGCGATCGAAGTAAAGAACCTCGTGCTGGCGGTACACCTGCACGCCCATGCCGATCGCCGCCATCGCCTGATAGCCGAGTGAGGCGGGCAGATTCGGCTCCTGGCGCGAGCGCACGCACTCGAGGAAATTGTCCATGTGCGGATGGGCGCCGCGAGGTACCGGCTGCGCGTCGATCTTCATCACCTCAACGCCCGTCTTCTTCACGAACTCGTCGCGATACTCCTGATCGGGCACGAGATCCATCTGTGTGTTGATCAGGTTTTCGCTGTTTTGACCAACGAA
This sequence comes from uncultured Acidobacteriota bacterium, assembly GCA_963797715.1. Taxonomy (GTDB): domain Bacteria; phylum Acidobacteriota; class Vicinamibacteria; order Vicinamibacterales; family 2-12-FULL-66-21; genus DATBJJ01. The sequence goes on along the minus strand of CAWCQS010000016.1, from coordinate 99,259 downwards.
GAGCGTTGCCTGACTCCCGTGGATGACGAGCGGCGCACCAACACCGCTCGCCACCGAGCACGCCAGCTGCATCGTCCAGGCCGGATAGTCGACGTTCATGAAGAAGGTATCCGGCACCTCGCGGTCCTTCTGCATGTAGATGCCGCCCGACGAGGTGACCCGCAGGGGGAACTCGCCGCCAATCGCGACGAGAAGCGGTGAGACCGAGTGGTAGAACAGATCGGTGGCGATGCCGCCGGAATAATCCCAGTATTTCCGCCAACGGAAGTATCGCTCAGGGTCGAACGGCCGCTTCGGCGCAGACCCGAGGAAGGCCTTCCAGTCGAGTGTCTTTTCGTTGGCTTCCGGATCGATGGCGTAGTTCCACTCGCCACGCTGGTTCTTGTTGCGGCCGAACCCTCCCGACGCCCACACGACCTCGCCGAGCAGGCCGTCTTTGATGGCTTTGCGCGCCTTCCAGAAGTGATCCATCGACGCGTACTGGCTGCCGACCTGCAGCACGCGGCCGCTGGCTTTGACGGCGTCGGCAATCTCTTTCGCCTCGTCGACCGTGTAGGTCATCGGCTTCTCGAGATACACGTCCTTGCCGTTGCGCAACGCCTCCATCGCTTGTGCGTAGTGCCAATGGTCCGGCGAGGCAATGACCACGACGTCGACGTCAGGCCGCACACAGACGTCGCGGTAATCGTGATAGACGGACCGTTCGTCAACGCCGGTCGCCTCGCGGGCGCGTTGCTTTCGCTTGTCCCAGATGTCGTTGACGGCGACCGCCTGCACGTCACCGCGCTCCTTGTTGCGCTCCATGACCCGTCTGATGTGCGCGTTCATGCGGCCGCCGCAGCCGACGAAGCCGACGTTGATGCGATCGTTGGCGCCGATGACCCGGCCCTTTGCCATCGACGGCGCCTGGCGCGTCGCCGCACCAACCGGAGCACCGGCGGCAATCGCCCCTGTGGCGGCGGCCGCTCCGACACCAACCTGCCGGATGAAGTCACGCCGCGTCGTCGTATTTCGCTTCGTCATGTCGACTCCTGCTCCGCGCAACAAGCGGACGGTCGACAGCCTACCACTGAAGAGGCCAGGAATACACGGCCACGGAACACACGGTCGCCAATGGCAGTCGTGTTCTCCGAGATCCGCGTGATCCGCGTCTTTCCAGCGACCAGTATGTGATCCGCGTAATCCGCGTCCCGTGGGTAATCCGCGTAATCCGCGTCCCGTGGGTAATCCGCGTAATCCGCGTCCCGTGGGTAATCCGCGTATCCGCGTCCCGTGCGTAATCCGCGTCCCGTGGGTAATCCGCGTAATCCGCGTCCCGTGGTAATCCGCGTAATCCGCGTCCCGTGGTAATCCGCGTAATCCGCGTCCCGTGGTGATCCGCGTCATCCGCGTCCCGTGGTGATCCGCGTCATCCGCGTCCCGTGGTAATCCGCGTCATCCGCGTCCCGTGTAATCCGCGTAATCCGCGTCCCGTGTGATCCGCGTAATCCGCGTCCCGTGGTAATCCGCGTCATCCGCGTCCCGTGCGTAATCCGCGTCTCAGTCGCCGCGCAACGCTTCGACTGGATCGACCGCGGCCGCGCGCCGGGCGGGGATGTAACTGGCGAGCAGCGACGAGAGTACCAGTACCGTGGCGACCGCGGCCAGCGTCGGCACGTCCCAGGGACGGGTCCCGAAGAGGAGGTTGCCCATCAGCGTCGCGCCGCCTATCGAGCACACGAGCCCGAGGCCGATACCGATGGCCGCTACGCGGCCGGCTTCGCCGAGTACGAGCCGATAGACCGAACTGCGTTGAGCACCGAGCGCAATCCGGACGCCGATCTCCCGGCGTCGTTGGCCGACCGTATACGCGATAACGCCGTAGAGCCCGACAATGCCCAGCAGCAGCGCGACCGCGGCGAAGCCGCCGAGAAGCGACGCGGACGAGCGGCGCAGATAAGCCATCGGCGAATCGGTGATCCGGTCGCTCATCGTCGCAGTACCGGCCGGTACCGATCGCAGGATCGATGCGGGCAATTCCCGTGGCCAGCGCCGGTAGCAGCGACCGATCTTCGCGGGACGAACGGACGACCAACGCAAAAGACGAATCGGAGCTCTGGTTGAAGGGATAGTACACGGCGGGCCAGATGTCGGAATCGAGCTGCCCTTCGCGGATGTCTGCAACGACACCGACGATCTCCTTGATCGATTCAGGCGTCAGGCTCGTGTCCCCGAACCGTTTACCGATGGGATCCTCGCCGGGGTAGTAACGGCGCGCCAGTGCCTGGTTGATGATGACGACCCGCTGAGACGATCGGTCGTCAGCATCGGTGAAGTGGCGGCCGCGCACCAGCGTGGCACCAATCGTCTCGAGGTAGTGCGCGCTCACGTCGCGCTGATTGACCTCGTTGTGCTCGCCGTTGTACGGCCGTCCGACGAACCGGATCCAGTCGGTGTTGCCGTTGAAGTTGACCGGCAGCACGCTCGCGAGCCCGGCGGCTTCGACGCCCGGAAGCGCGGCGACGCGATCCACGATCTGCTGCGCGACCGCGGTGACCTTCTCGTTCGAGTCATAGCCGCGCGGAAGGGCCACCTGCAGCGTTGCGAGGCGTTCGGGTTGGAAACCAAGGTCGACGTTGAGCAGCCGGTGCAGGCTCTTGCCGAGCAGCCCGGCGCCAACGAGCAGCACCATGGCGGTCGCGAGCTCCAGCGCCACGAGCTTGAAGCCAAGCCGATGCCATCCTTGGGCGGAGGAACCGCGCTCCCCGTCAGCCATCGCCGAACGCGCCTCGGTTGCCGGTCCGCGCAGCATCGGCGCGAGGGAACACAAGAGGGTGATGGCCGCAGCAATTGCACCGGCGCATGCGAGCACGCGCCCGCTCAAGCCAACGGCATTCAGGAACGGCATGGTCGCCTTCATCTCTGCCGGAATGAGATCCGTCAGCAGGCGCATGCCCCAGTGCGCGCTCGCGAGACCGAGGGCGCAGCCGAGCGCAACGAGCAGTAGCGCCTCGGTGACGAATTGACGGTTCAGCCTTCCACGCGATGCGCCGAGCGCGCTACGGACCGCCAACTCCCGCCTCCGGCTCTCGGAGCGAACGAGCAACAGGCTCGACACGTTGACGCAGGCGATGACCAGCAGGAGCGCGGCGCCGCCGAGCAGCACGAACAGGACCGGCCGAATGTCGCCGACGATGGCGTCGGCGAGCGGGGCGACGCTGGCGCCCTGATCGCGGTTCGAGTCGGGATACTGGGCTTCGAGTTGCTTGGCAATCGCTTCCATCTCGGCGCGCGCGGTTTCGATGGTCACCGCGTCCTTCAGCCGGCCGACGCCGATCAAGTTGTGACAGCTTCGCCGCAGATCGCATCCCGCCGACGGATGCAGCGTCGTCCACATCTCAGGGGTACCGCGCGGCGCGAACTGGAAGTCCTGAGGCAGGACGCCGACGATGGTATAAGGCTGGCCGTTCAAGGACAGCGACTGTCCGATGACGTCAGCGCGTCCACCGAAGCGCTTCAGCCATGTGGCGTGACTGAGGATGACGGTCAACGGCGCATCCGGTAAATCCTCACCGGCGTAGAAGTCGCGTCCGAGTATCGGCGCAACGCCGAGGGTGCGGAAAAAGCCGTCGCTGACGCGGACGGCCGGAACCATCTCGGTGCCGGTGGCGGTTCGGAGCAGGTAGCCGCGGCCGTTGTGGACGTCGAGCGAGTTCAGGCTGGTCGTTCTGACGCTTCCAGTCGAGATAGTCGAGATATGAAAGGTTGGCGCGCGGGATCTGCGCCGTGCGCTCGGTGACGGTCACGAGGCGAGCGGCATGGCGATACGGCAGCGGCCGAATCGAATGCCGCGTCGACGAACCCGAAGATTGCCAGCGCCGCGCCGATGCCGAGACCGAGCATGAGGACGGCGATGGCGGTGAAGCCGGGGCTCTTCAGGAGTTGGCGGCCGGCGTAGCGGAGATCCTGCGACGAAATTGTCGAGCACGAGTACGCCGCGCGCGTCGCGGCATTCCTCCTTGCGCTGCTCGATGCCGGCCAGCAGTCTCCGTCCGGCGCGTCGCGCGTCGTCTGGTGCGGCACCGCTGGCGATGTCGGCTTCAGATTTGACGGGCCACGTGATACTGCAGCTCCTCGTCGAGCTCGCGCTCGATGCGGCCGCGAGAAAGCAGCGAGCGAAAGCGAAGACGGAGAATCGTGAGGACCCGCATGGAGATTGTCTGAGTCAAACCGCGCGCACGATGAGTGAGATTGCGGCCGCCAGCCGTTCCCACTGCGCCGCCTCCTGCTCGAGCGCCTTCCGGCCCGCCCGTGTCAGCGTGTAGTACTTGGCGCGGCGATTGTTCTCGCTCGCCGCCCACTTCGAGCTATCCAGCCGTTCTGTTCGAGCTTGTGCAGCGACGGATAAAGGGCGCTCTGCCCGACCTGGAGCACCTCGCCGGACATCTGCCGAATGCGCTGTGCGATCGCCCAGCCGTGCATCGGCTCGAGGGCAATCACTTTCAGGATCAGAAGATCGAGAGTTCCCTGGACGAGATCGGTCGGCTTGCTCACTGGCGCTCACCTCAGTAACTGACACTACCATCGAAAGAGCGCCGCACGCAAGCCTCACGCCGCGTGGCATGAGATCCACGTGGGCGAGGTTGGTGAGGGCCAGTGGAAGGCGAGACGTGCACGGAAAGTGACGCGCCGGCTAGTCGCGGTTGGACAACCTCGCCGCCTTGGTCATGAGGTAGTTCCGTTCGGGCACGCTGGCGGTGCGGCCGGCGGCGGCCTGATAGTGAGCAATCGCTGCCTCCCGGTTGCCGGCCATCTCGTGCAAGTGCGCGCGAACGGCGTCGAGACGGTAGTGGCCGGCGAGCCGCGGATCCTTGTCGAGCGCTTCGAGCAACTTCAGTCCAGCCGATGGACCGTGGACCATCGCAGCGGCGATGGCGTGGTTGAGCGTCACCATCGGATTGTCAGCCATCCGCTTCAGCAGACCGTAGAGCGCGAGTATCTGCGGCCAGTCGGTATCCTCGGCACGCGGCGCCTCGTCGTGGACGGCGGCGATCGCCGCTTGCAGTTGATAGACGCCGACCGATCCACGCGAGAGCGTCGCGGTGACTAACCTCGACGCCCTCCTCGATTGCCGTCCGGTCCCACACCGTTCGGTCCTGTTCGGTGAGCGGAACAGCTCGCCGTCCGGCCCGGTGCGCGCGCGGCGGCGCGCATCCGTCAGCAGCATAGCGCAAGCAGTCCGGCGACCTCACCATCGTGTGGCAGCAGCCTGTGCACCGCGCGCGTCAAGCGAATGGCCTCGTTCGCGAGATCGCTCCGGTGCAGCTGAGGGCCGCTGCTGCTCGCGTAGCCCTCATTGAAGATGAGATACAGCACGTGGAGGACCGCGCTCAGGCGCTCGGCGCGCTCGCTCTCGGTCGGGAGGCGGAAGGGCACGCTCGATGACTTGATGCGCTGCTTCGCGCGGCTGATGCGCTGCGCCATCGTCGCTTCCGGCACGAGGAAGGCGCTGGCAATCTCGCCAGTCGTCAGGCCGCCGACAGCGCGCAGCGTCAGCGCGATCGCCGACGGACGCGTCAGTGACGGATGGCAGCACATGAACAGCAGAATCAGCGTGTCGTCGCCGTCGGCTGCCTGCTCGAGACGCTCTTCGCCAAAGCCCGAGTCACGGAAGCTCGTATCGGTGAAGGCCGGGGCGATTTCCGCGGGCGACGCCGTCGCTGGGTCCGTCATGACGGACGTCTCGCGCCGACGGCGTGCCAGCTCGCTGCGGACGTGATCCGTCATCCGGCGCGCCGCCACCTGAATCAGCCACCCGCGAGGGTTGTCGGGCACCCCGTCGCGTGGCCACTGCAGCGCCGCGGCGAGCAGCGCTTCCTGCACGGCGTCCTCCGCCGCGGCAAAGTCGCCAAACCGCCGGACGACGGCGCCAAGCACCTGCGGCGCAAGGTCGCGCAGCAAGTGCTCGCCGGTGAAGTGGGTCGAGTCCGCCGTCACATCTCCACGGGGGGTGCGCTCATCACTTCACGCACCTCGATCGGCATGTTCATCGGCACGCCGCCCTTGCCTGGCGCGGCAGATGCCCGGGCGGCAATCTCGTACGCGCGCGCCTTGCTCTCGCAGTCCACGATCCAGAAACCGGCGAGGAACTCCTTCGCCTCGGGATAGGGACCGTCGGTCACTTCGGGCGCCCCGTTCTTTCCCGCCCGAACGATCCTCGCCTCCTCCGGGCCGTTGAGCCCCTGGGCGTCGGCCAGCTCCCCGGCTTTCTTGAGCTCGTCGCTGAAGCGCATCATGAAATTGATGTGGGCCTTGATATCCTCGGGCGGCCACGTGCCAATACCGGCGTCTTTCCATCCCGCACGCGGAGCGTGCATCATCAGCATGAACTTCATCGTCGGTCCCTCGCAAAGTCGTCACGCCCCTGGTGGCGTGTTCGAATGTAAGTCGGAGCCCCCAGGCTATTCTCGACATCCAAGATCCAAGCGGATGTGGAACAATTTCAGATATTCCCCCTAGCGATGAGCTTCCGCCGGCGGGAATGTTGCTTCACGGCCAGAAATGCCTTTACGTCGGAACACACTACCTTGGTGGGCCACGGCAGCCGACATCGCTGCCGTTGCACTGCTGCTGACGGCCCTGTACGTCTGGGTCGACGGCGGCTTCGTTGCCGAGCTCGCAGGTTTCCGGCTATCGGTGCGTTCCGCCTGGCGCCTTGCGCTCTGGGCGAGCATTCTCCTCTTCCTGCGTCATGTTCTCATACGCGACTACCCGCTGCACCGAACGCTGGCCTCTGCCCTCGCGAGGCTGACGGACCGCATTCCCAAGGGCGGCGCCCTCGCGCCCGATCCGTGGGTCCCCAGTTCATCGAGATCGATCTGGGTTCGAACGGCAGTGTTGCTCGGCGTATTCATCGTGCTGACGGCCTTCATGACGTATCCGCAGGTGCGGTTCCTGAAGAACGGCGTCAGCATCAACGAAGGTGACGCGCTCTTCTCGACGTGGCGACTCGCCTGGGTGGCGCACCAGCTGCCGCGCGATCCGTTGAACTTGTTCAACGCCAACATCTTCTATCCCGAACGCGGCACGCTGGCCTTCTCCGACTCGATGCTCGTGCCGGCGCTGATGGCGGCGCCGCTCCTCTGGCTTGGCGTGCCGCAACTGACAGTGCACAACCTGATCTTCCTGTCGGGATTCGTCCTGTCGGGCGTCGGGATGTTCCTGCTCGTGCGGGCGCTGACTGGCAGCCGGAGCGCCGCGCTCCTCGCCGGCTTCGTCTTCGCGTTCCTGCCCTTCCGCTACGTCCACTACGCGCATCTCGAGCTGCAGATGGCGCAGTGGATGCCGTTCTGCCTGTGGGCGTTCCACAGGCTCCTGCAGAGTGGCCGCAGCCGCGACGGTTTGCTGGTGGGTCTGTTCCTGGCGCTGCAGTGCCTGTCGTCGTGGTACCTGCGGATCTTCTTCGCGACGTTTCTCGTACCTGTCGCGCTAGTGATGCTCATCGCTCAAGGTGCCAAGCGAGCGAAAGCGACGATCCGCGCGCTCGCCGCCGGGGCCGTGCTGACCACCGTTCTCGTCGTACCGATGGCCATCCCCTACTTCGCCGCACGACAGAACGTCGGTGAGCGGCCGGAGTCAGAAATTCGCTTCTATAGCGCTGTTCCTGGCGACTACCTTCTCGCCCACCGTCAGAACGTTCTGGTTGGTCCGCAGACGTGGCGACAGGGCAAGCAGGAACGAGAGCTCTTCATGGGTTTTCTCGTCCCGTTGATTGCCCTGGTTGGGCTCTGGCCGCCGCTCTCCGCTGCGCGCATCGGCTACGCGCTGGGGTTCCTGCTCGCCCTCGACATCTCGTTCGGCTACAACGGCATGGTCTATCCGTGGCTGCACGAGTACGTGCTTCCTTATCGAGGGTTGCGCGTGCCGGCGCGGATGGCAATGGTCGTCGGCCTTGGACTCGCGATTTTTGCCGGCTATGGCGCGGCCCGCATCGTTCGCCTGTTCAACAAGCGCGGCGCCCAGGCGGCGATTTGTGCCGCGCTGATTCTAGGCGTGTTCGTCGAATACCGCTCGGTCCCGATGCTGCGGAAGATCACGACCTCGCCGCCCCCGATTTACGACGCCCTCCCGCCTGGCTCATCGAGCATCCTCCTGGAGCTGCCACTCCTCCAGGTGGACATCACGATCGAGCCGCTTTACATGTACTTTTCCACGTTCCACTGGAACACGCTGGTGAACGGTTACAGCGGCTTCAGCCCGCCGTCGTACTCCGAGCTCCGCCAGAAGATCGAACACTTTCCTGACGAGACCGCGCTCGCGGAAATTCGTCGCCGGCACGTCACCCACATCGTGCTCCATGGTGGGCTCTACCGCGAAGGCGAGTACGCCGAGCTCCTCAAACGCATCGAGCAGTGCACCGAGCTCGAACGCATCTTCTTCGTCGAATCGCAGGGCCGCGAGATGCGCCTCTATCGTGTACGGCCCGCCGCCGGGGCTGGCGCGACCTTCTGAACCACGGCCGCGGGCCACGGATCGCGCGGATCACGCGGGTCACACGCCACGGATTACACGGATCACACTGGCGCTCTTGCCGCGCGCTGCAGCGATGTAACAATGCGGCGGCTGCAGCGTACATATTCAGAAACGCGCGGAGTGCTTGTCTGCGGAGGGACGTGGTCGACTTTTCGGAACTCTACCGGGCGCACGCGGGCGACGTGTACCGGTTCGCGTTGTTCCTCTCGGGCGATGCGGCCGTGGCGGACGATATCGTCTCGGAAACCTTCATCCGCCTGTGGCACGCTCGCGCACGCGTCGATCTGACAACGGTGAAGGGTTACCTGTTGGCGATAGCCCGGAACCTCTTCCTGGCAGAGCGGCGGCGCGCCAGTCGGATGACGACACTCGACGAGCGGGCACTCGACAACAGGCCGGGGCCCGAACGGCGCGCGCACGCGCACATCGAGCTGCAGACCGCGCTGGCGGCACTTCAGACGCTGCCGGAGATCGACCGGGCAGCGGTTCTGCTCCGGGCCGAGGAGGGGTTGTCGTACGAAGAGGTTGCCGCGGCGCTGGGGATCTCGCCGGTTGCGGCGCGGGTCAAGGTGCATCGCGCGCGGCTGAAGCTCGCCCAGGCGCTGAGGCCCGGCGGCCCGGCCGTCGTTGAACCGGAGGTACAGCCGTGAACATTTCACGAGACATCGTCAAAGACCTGGTCGCCGTATACCTGGCGGGAGACGCCAGCGCCGACACTCGGGCGCTCGTCGAGTCCTATCTGAAAACCGATCCCGAGCTTGCGCGCGACGTCGAGGCGGCACGCGCCACGACCTTGGGACTCCCTCCGGCGCGCACGCCGACCGCGGAGAAGCAGGCGCTCGACGCAACCCGGCAACAGCTCAAGAACCGGACGTCGACGCTGGTGGTCGCCATGATCTTCACCGTGCTGCCGCTGACGTTCGTATTCCAGGGCACGACGATCACGTTCCTGTTGATCCGGGACGCGCCGGTCATCGGCATCGCCTGGTGGGCCACGGCGGCCATCATGTGGATCTGGCATGTGCGACTCCGCCGGCGGCTACGAGTCTCAGGTCTGTGAGGGCGAGTCTCTCTATCGCTTCGCCCGTCGGGAGGACTTCGGCTTCGGTCTGAAGCCGGCCCTTTCCATGCGTTCCGCGCTGGACAGATTACGGGCCATATTCTCAATGATGTCCTGAAGGTACCTGGCTCGAGTGTCGGGCCGCTTGGCTCCGGCCAGGCGGTAGAGAACGCCTTTCCGCCGACTTGCACTGTAAGACACCCAGTTGCGGCGGGCGTCCGGATTTGCCTTGATTGCTTTCTCTAAATCTGGAGGGATGGCCAATTCCTCGACGTGTTTCCACGCGTTCCAGGTGCCCGAGTCCTTCGCCGCCTTGACCACCGCGAGGCCGGCGGCGGTCAACAGCCCGGCAGTCAGCAGTCGTTCGACACGGGCTTTGTTCAACGCAGACCAGGCGCTCTCCCGCTTCCGTGGTGTGAACACCTGCATGTAGAAGGTGTCGTCAATCGGATTGATCTTGCTGTCGATCCATCCGAAGCAGAGCGCCTCCTCGACGGCGTCGTTGTAGCTCAGCGACGGGAGTCCAGAGTGCTTCTTCGCATAGACGAGCCACACTCCCTTCGACGATGCATGATTCTTCTCGAGCCAGTCCCGCCAGGCCTTGCGGGATTTCGGCCGAACTCGACGAAGCTCGCCCATACTGAGTTGCCACAGATTACTCCTAGGACCCCCGAACGTTGCTAGCACTTCGGCGTGAACGAGGAGTAATCCCGGTTCTGTCCCTGTACTGACGTCACACTTGGCCCTGACTCCCGGCATGCGCCTTAGCCCACTAGATCCGTGTGATCCGTGTCCTCCGTGCCGTTTTCCGTGGCCCTAGTTCTGGAATGCGCAGCCGATATCCCGGCCATCGGTACCTGCGTCGACGTACGGACTCCACGACACCAGCCTGTAGTCGCGGTTCGCGGCGATCCGTGAACCCCGCGTTGAAGTTGGCCACGGTCGGGAAGAAGTTGTCCGGCGGGTAAAGAGACGCCACCGACTTGTCGCTGGCGAGCACGTTGCGGCGGACGACGTAGCCCGGAGTGTAGTAGTTCAGGACACCAGACCTGTGCTCTTTCCGCTGCCGAAGATGCCGTACGTGTTGTGCTTGCCCATGTTGTTGGTGAACACGAACCCGCGGATAGGCCCTGCCGTCACCTTCACGCCGCTCGAGTTCATATAGACCCCGAGATAGAAGTTCACGATGTTGCCGGTGTGCAGCACCGTGTTGTGATCAATCGTGATGTCGCGCGGCTCGCCGCCCATCTGCACGAACGTGCCCGTCCCTCCCCAACGGCTGCTGTCGACGTCGTAGGCGAGGTTGTCGCGAATCATGAGCGGGCCAGCTGCCGGCTCGGTGCGGTGTCGTCGCGACCGACGATATTGAACACGGAGGCGACCGAACGAATGACGTTGCCGCTGATCTCGACGTCTTCGATCGTCACCCACGGCGTGAGCTTGCTGGAGTTTCGCGGCGTGAGGACGACGGCAAAACCTTGCTGGGCGTTGAGCCAGTTGTTTTCCATGATGTTGCCGCGAACGACCACCCGTCGGGCGTTTTTCAGCTCGAGCAGGTTCTTGACCGACCACGACGTGCCACGCCACTCCAGATCCTTCGTAAGGTAGTTGCCCTCGATGAGGATGTCGCTGGGGACCACGTTCGGAATGTTGATATGAGCGCCGCCGAACATGATGTTCTCTCCCGCCGCCTCGAGGTAGTTGTTCTTGATCGTGATGGGCCCAGGTGTGTTCCACCCGGCGATCGCCTGCGATTCCTCACCGGCTTGCTTGATGTCGCGGATGTCCGAGTTGGCAATCGTGACGTACGCCGCGTTCAGCGCGATGGCGCGCCGCTGACCGCGCGCCGCGTCGCCGGTAATGATCACGCGGTCGAGCTCGATGTGATGCGGCACCTGCGCAAGCGTCGTCTGCGCGTCGCGGCCAAGCGCGATCACATCACCGCTGCCGTTGACGTTGGCGGCAAACGCGACGCCGACGATGCGGTAGTAGCTGGCGCCGGTCGCGGTGTTCAGCGCATTGCCGGTGTTCGGGGACTTGAGCGTGGCCAATCGCGACCGGTAGCTGGGATCGATACGCGTGCCAGCGGGTGGAAGCGTGGTGTTCGTCGTGATGACGATGTAGCTCGTGCCACCCTTCGCCGGCAGCTTGAAGTTGCCGGTGTAGGTGGCGCCCGACGCCAGTCGAATCGTGCCACCGGGCTGGACCTGATTGAGCGCGCCCTGGAGATCGCCGCCTGGCGGCACATCGATCGTCGTGCCGGACGTCGCGCCGTACCGAACCGTGAGTTGCGGACGGTTGGATGCCGTCGATGCTTCGCTGGCGTGGTACTCGCGGTAGCTCTCTTTCACAGCGCCGCCGACATCGACGAGCGCGAGCCGCACTTGCCGACCGAACTCGCCGTTAACGGCTCGCTGCACCAGCGCCGTCACGTCGAACGTGATCTTGCCGCCGACGGCGTTGGTGGCCGCCGCCGAAGCCACCACCTCGGCCAGGTCTCCTCCCGGCTTCGACCACAGCGTCCCGGTCTGCCGGCTGAGCCAGGTGGCCTGCTTCTCGATGAATGCTGACGTCAGCCGATACGCAGTCACCGGACGCGTCGCGCCCGGACTGCCGAGCCCGGACTTCACGGTCAACGTGAGTGTCGCCGACGTGATCGCTGTTTTGTCGGGAATGCTCGTGGTGTCGATGTTGAGTATGGTTCGGCGTTGCCACTCCGGGTCCGTGCTCGATCGGGTGAGGAGGATGGCACCGTCCTGATTGATCGTCGCGTAGGGACCGTTCCGGAGCGTCGTGTCGATCACCTGCGAGTCAGGCGTGCTCAGCACCTTGGTCGTTTGCGCGCCTGCAGATGAGGCGCACAGTAGAAGCGACATCGAGAACAGAAAGACGGACGGAGTTCCACTGAATACACGCATGACCTTGAATCCACCGTTGAAAGAGTGAATGGTTCGTACGCTGAGGCTCGAGGGCTGACGCGTACGGTCAGCTCGCAAGCCTTGGTTTTTCGCAGGAGCGGCGATTCTATGAACTCGAGAGCGAAGTCTCAAGCTGAGCAGGGCAAATAAATTGCGGGTCGGCTGCAAAGCCGCATGAGAGCTCGTCGGCACATTTCTTGGAGCGTATCGTTCGGATGTAAGGAGGTTGGCACGATGCAACGCTACTTGGTTCTGGCGGCGATGATGCTGGCCGCTGCAACGGCGAGTGTCTCCGCACAATACACATACGGAGCGGTCACGCCGCGACCGATGTACTCGGACGGCGCCGATTTCCTCCTCAAGTTGATCGTCGTCTCGCGTAGCCAGGTGGAGCTTGGAAGCATGGGGCTCCAAAAGGCCACGCGGCCCGACGTCACCGCATTCGCCCGAACCATGCTGACCGACTACACGCATGCCGACACCGAGCTCACGGCCCTCGCCACCGAGATGAACGTCAGCGCGCGATCGATTGACGCGCAGCATCGAATTCTCGAGCGCCGGCTGGATCGTCTCTATGGGCGCGAGTTCGAACGGGAATACATCCGGGCGATGTTCGACGTGAGCCAGGATGTCGTCGCGATGCTGAGGATCTGGACGCTTGAAGCGTCGAAGCGCGCGGCTGACGATCCGCTCACGCGCTGGGCTAACGACATGCTTCCGAGGGCGGAACAGTATCTCGAAAAAGTCCGTCAGCTGGAGCAGACCGTGAGATAGGAAAACCGCCGTGTTCGCAAGCGGGGCTGTAACGACCCCACGACCGTTCATGCAGTCGAGGTCTAAAACGGACTGTCGATTGCAGTTCATATCGGAGCGAAGCGCGCGAGACGAGCGCAACGACTTTTGATGTGAGAAGTCATTAACCGTTGGAGGACAAGATGAAACGTTCGATTCTCTTTGGAACGATACTGTCGGCAGCGCTGGCGACCGGACTGAGCGCACAGACCCCGCAGACCTCGGGCGCAGGCTCGTCCGATTCACAGCCGAGCGGCCAGCAGGTAACGATTACCGGCTGTCTGAAGTCTGGCGATGCATCGAGCTCGGCGGCAGGCTCTGCGGTCACCGGTGCGACCGGCACCGCGGGCGCGACCGACACGAAGCCCGGCGCTGCGGGTGGCGGCTACATCCTCGCCAATGCAAAGCCGGGCTCGAGCGCGAGCTCGACGGGTACGGCCGGTACGGCTGGAAGCGCCGCGGGAGCGACTGCTGGAACGAGCGGATCAGCCTCGGCCGGAGCGACCTACAAGCTGCAGGGTGGCGACCCGTCTGACCTGAGCAAGTACGCGAACAGCCAAGTCGAGGTGCGCGGGACGTTGAGTAGCGCGAGCGCGAGCTCGACCGGCAGCGCCACCGGCGCAACGGGATCCACGAGCGCGTCGCGCGAGAGCGGAACGAGCTCCAACATGCCGACGCTGCGCATCACCTCTGTGAGTCAGATTTCCAGCAGCTGCTCGCAGTAAGCGACAGGCGCGCAAGGCGGACCGTCATCTGACGGTCCGCTCTTTTTTTGCCTGACGCCGCGCATGGCCGGCCGCTTCCGACCCGTGAAGTACCCACTCAGGAGGTGGCCTATTCACGTCAACTGCTGGACCGCTGTGCGGCTCGCATCGCGGGCGACTGGTGTCCGCCGCGTGATTCGCTTCGCCGCCTGGCGGCGTTGTGGCCCGAGGTAGTGCGTCGAGCCGAAAGGAGGTCGGGATGCGCGGCCGCTATTCGGCCGGCGTCAGCGGCTTTGCGTACTTGAGTATTTCCGGCGACCAGCCCGCCCGCTCGTAGAAACGGCGGGCACGACCGTTCGCCGCAAAGACGTTCAGCGTGAGCAACGTGTGGCCACGGCGCCGCGCCCAATCCTCGGCGTATGCCAGCAGCGCACGTCCAGCACCCGAGCCTTCGGCGTCTGCGGTGGTCGCGATGACCGAAATGTGGGCGTGCGACGTACCAAAGAAGTCCGTGGTCTCGAGCACGTGCAGGCAACCCACGGGCGTGCCGTGTCGCTCCGCAATCAGTACCTCGTTCCCCTGCGACCTCGCCCGCACCGCTTCCATCATTTCCCTGGCGTCCGCGACGGCAATATCCTCGGGATGCCGCCAGGCGGGCAGATCAAAGGACGTGAGTCGCCAGGCCAACTCCACGAGCACGGCTTCATCAGCGACAGTTGCCCGCCTGATCTGAAGAGGATCCTTCGTCGAGCCCACGACATCATTTCATCACATGATGACCCTGACTGAAGACCAACGACTGACGACTGCGACTGACGACTGCGACTGACGACTGACGACTGACGACTCACGACTGACGACTCACTTATTGATGTCGAAGCGCCACGAGCGGATCGAGCGTCGCCGCGCGCCGTGCAGGAATGAAGCATGCGAGCGCCGATGCAACGAGGAGCACGACCACGACAACACCAAGCGCCAGGGGATCGGTCGGCGCAATGCCATAGAGCAAGCCGCGCAGGGTGCGGGCAACCGCGATGGCTCCCGCCAATCCCACCGCAAGGCCAGCGACCACTGGCGGCATCCCTTGCGAAAAGACGGACCGCATGACATCGGCGCGGCGGGCGCCGAGCGCCAGGCGCAGGCCAATCTCGCGCGTTCGGCGTGAGACCGAATAGCTGACGACACCGTAGAGACCGACCGCGCCAAGTGCGAGCGCGACGAGTCCAAAGATGGCCGTCAACGTCATCTGAAAACGCCGCTCGGCGACCGTCGACGCGACGACTTCTCTCATCGTCCGAAGTGCGACGAGCGGCAGATCGGCGTCCATCGCGCGTATCACCGAGCGGACGCCAGGCGCGAGCGACGACGGCTCGACCGCGGTCCGCACGAGCAACGTCATCGGCCCGCTGGCCCACTGCGGGTACGGCCGATAGATGACCGGCGGCGGCTCACGATCGACGCCGCCCGGTCGCGCGTCTTCGACGACGCCGGTGATGGTGACCGCTGGAGCTTTGACGTCCCCCTGGCGGAACTGACGTCCAATGACGGCGTGTGCTGGTTCGCCGGGCCACAACCGTCGCGCCAGCGACTCGCTGATCACCGCGACGTCCACCCGTTCGTCATCAGTCAGCAGCCGGCCGGCACGCAGCCCCGTGCCGCTGGCAGCGAAATAGCCGGTCGTCACACCACGAATCATCGCCACCGGGCGAGCGAGCATGAGCGAGCGTGCGTCCGTATCAGCGGTATAGAAGATCGTCCGGCTCGCACCGCTCTCAGCCCGAACCGCCGGCAGCTCGCTGATGGCGCCAGCAGACAGCACGCCAGGGAGCGCACGGACGCGATCGACGAGTTCGCCATAGAACGCGACGCGCCTGGCGGCATCGGCATAGCGTTGCCCCGACGGTGACAGATCGGTCGTCAGAATGCGCTCGACCTGATAGCCGCGCTCGGCCGTCATCACGTTGACGAAGCTGTGCAACAACAACGCGGCCGACGCCAGCAGCGCCGTCGCGAGACACATTTCGACGCCGACCAGCACGCTTCGAGAGCGGACCGCATGGGCGCCGCCGCTCGACGTTCGACCACCGTCCTGCAGCTCCGTCAGCGCATTGCTTCGGTACGCTTGCCAGGCTGGAAATGCGCCACAGATGATTCCCGTCAGCAGGCTGATCGCGAACGCGCAGGCAACGAGAGGCAGCGTCTGGCGAGTGGTCGTCAGCGACCGCACATCGTCAGGGCCGTATCGCGCCAGCGCGTCCGCGCCATAGACCGCGAGCGCGATGCCCACGGCCCCGGCGATGACCGTCAGCACCAGCGTGTGGGCAAATGTCAGGCTCAGTATTCGGAGACAGCTGGCGCCGAGTGCGATTCGCGTCGCGAACTCGTTGCCGTGGCTCGCGGCTCGGGCGAGCAGGAGGTTGGCGAGGCTGACGCAGGCCGTCACCAGCAGCAACGCCGAGGCGGCCAGCACGAGAAGAAGCCGCAGCCGGATCCTTCCCGCGTAGATCTCGCGCACCGGCACGAGCTCGACGACCGGCGCAATCCTGGCGTCTGGTGCTTGCGCGCGAATCATGGCGACAAGCGCCGCTTCGAGCTGATGACGCCCGGCGTCGGGGCCAACACCGGCCGGCAGACGGACCATCACGCCGTGGTCCCAGCTCTCGTTCTCGAGCTCCCGCGCCGTCGGGGCAATCGGTTTCCAGACATGCACCTGCGGACCGAACGGAAGCAATGTGTGGAGCATCGTGCCAGTCGGTACGATCAGCGACGCAGGGGCAACGCCTGCGACGAGGTGACTGGTGCCGTTGATGGTAATGGTCTTGCCGACGAGCTGCGGATCCGCACCGTAGCGGCGCCGCCACAGCGCATCGCTGATGACAATGACCTTCTCTTTTCCGGGCTGTTCTTCGTCGGGCAGAAAGCCGCGGCCGAGTGCCGGCGCGACGCCAAGCAGGTTGAAGAAGTTCGCGGACACGCGCGCACCGCCAACGCGCTCGGGCTCGTTTCCTCCGCTCAGATTGCATTCCCAGGGTCTCAGCGCGGCAACTCCGCTGAACGACGTAGTCGCCCTGCGCCACTCGAGAAAGGCCTGCACCGTGGCCGGGAGGCTTGGAATCTGATCGCGGCGTTCGGGAATCACGATCTGCGCGCTGTAGAGCTCGTCCGGCGCGGCATAGGGCAGCGGCTTCACGAGTACCGAGTGCACGACGCTGACAATGGCAGCGTTGGCACCGATACCCAACGCGAGCGTCGCAATCGCGACGACCGAGAATCCGGAATCTCTCGTCAGTGTTCTCAGGGCATATCGAACGTCGGCCGCGATCGTCTCCAGCCAGGCGACGCTGTTCATCCGGTAGACGTCCTCGCGCACGAGCGTGGTGTTGCCAAGCTGCCGCTTCGCCGCCTGCATGGCCTCTTCCGGCGACATACCCGAGGCGAGGTAGCGCTCGGCCAGCATGTCGGCGTGAGCATTCAGCTCGGCGGCCACATCGTCGGAGAGACGGCGCCGGCGGGCCACGAAACGCAGTCGCGACACCACCGCAAGCCATCGCGTCAGCATGTTGCCTCTCTACGACTGCGTGACCGCGCGGAGCAGTCGGGCGATCACGCCGGAAATGCGCTCCCAGTTCCTGGCTTCGGCAGTCAGCTGCTTTTGTCCGGCGCGCGTGATCGCGTAGAACTTCGCCCTGCGGTTGTTGTCGGACGTCCCCCAGGTCGCCGAGATGAAGCCCTGCTGCTGCAACCGCATCAGCGAGGTGTAGACCGTGCCCTCATTGAGCTTGAGCGCCGCCTCGCTGACCTGCTCGATGCGCCGGGCAATGCCGTAGCCGTGCAGCGGCCCCATGCTCTCGAGGGTCGTCAAGACCATGAGGTCGAGGGTGCCTTGCAGGACGTCGGTCTTGGAGTGGGCGCTTCCTTTGGCCACACCAAAGGAGTATCACGCGCTCCTTTGGTGTGGCAATAGGAAGCCGTACTACTGTTTCGGCGCCGGCCTGGCGAAGACGTCGTCGGCGATGGGCGTGTTGAGCTTGACGTCTGTGAACTTCTCCGTCGTCACCTGATTCCAGGTCGCATGACGTATCGTATGCGCCATCCTGAGGCCGCTCTCGTCCCGATAGTCGCTGTAGTCGATCTGCTCCGGCAAGTTCATGATGCCAAAGCCGACACCACCAGAACCGGTGGTGATCACTCGACGCAGCAAGAGTCCGCTCTCGCGATCGAAGCTCAACTGCTCGGTGACGTCCGGGTAGGGATTGCCGGTGATCACGACGACCTGCTTGCCGTCGATCGTGTCGTAGGCCTTGTTGACGAGGAGCGTGCGGTAGCGGTCTTTCAGCTGCAGCGGGAGCGCGAAGTCGGCAAGGCGCAGCCCCTGCTGCATCTGGAAGCCGGCGAGATCGCGTGCGGCATCCGGCGGCGTGCCTCCGGGACCGCCGCCGCGGCCGCCGCCAACCGCCCACGCCGCTTTGCCGTCGGTCGCTCGAATCGTCGCAATCGGCTGCGTCGCGATATCGATGCGATACTCGCCCGTCGCCCGCTCCTGCACCGTGATGGTCGAGGTGACCTGCTCGCGCGAGGTCAGCGTCCCGGTCATCACGCGGGTCTTTGCGCTCTGCACGACCTGAGGCCCACCGAGGGCCTGGACGTATTTCTCGAGGATTCTGATCGACGGTCTCGGTCGGCACCGGCGGCGGCGGAGGCTCAGCGCCGCGACCCGGACCACCGGGACCGCCACCAGGCCCGCCACGTCCGCCGCGGCCGCGCGCAAAGGCCGCCGCCTGCTCCGCTGTCATCTCGACCGCCAGCGGTGGCGTCCGCATGGGCGTCGCACGACCGTTGTGGCACGACGCGCAGCTGACTCGCGGCTTGCCATCGAAGAAGGTCGCATTGACCTTGTCGACCATTTTCATCATCTCGCGCGCGATCTTCTTGGGCTCCTTGTCGTCCAGGTCGTTTTGGCCCTGGACATGGCAGTAGTTGCACTGCACGCCGAGCGATGCCGAGATGTACTGCATCGTCAGCAGAATCTGATCCTGCGGCACGTCCTTGAGGACCTGGATGTTTCGCGGCCCACCGCGGCCGCCGCCCGGGGCTTGCGCAGGGGCCTGCGGCGCTGGCACGGGCGGCTGCTGCGCGTGGCTGCCGTCCCGGCCCGCGACAAGGGTCATCAGACCGGCAATCAGGAAAAATGTCGAAATCCGGGCTAAATTGAAATGAAGTCGTGGCACCTAGTCTGCTCCTGGGATGAGTTGGATAGGGATACGCCGCGGGCAGCGCTGTCGTTTCGGGGGCGGGAGATTACAGCTCTCGAGTCATTTCAATCATGGTGCGGCGGAACCCGAGGCGAGCGAACAGCCGCTGCGCACCCTCGTTGCGGTCGGCAGTGCACAGCAGGACCCGCGGTGCGCCTCGCTCCTTGAGCCACGCGATGGCCGCCTCGACGAGCGCCGTGCCGACGCCGCTGCCACGGCTCTCGTCCTCGACCACTACATCATGGATGAATCCGGCGGGACCTCGCAGCGCTTGCCAGGACATTGGTTCGAGGCCGGCGTAGACGTAGCCGACGATCCGCTCATCACGCTCGGCCACGAGGACGACGGAGTCGTCTCCGTCAAATTGCGATCGAAGAAAGGATGCGTAGCCGCGCTCGGCGTGATCGCCGGCGGCCAGAAAACGTTGCGGGTCGAACGCGAAATGCGTCCGCATGAGCGCGGCGCCGAGTATGCCAAGCGCTCGGGCGTCGCGCGGTTCGGCGTAGGCGGATCATAGAAATTCTGAATGCTGAATGTTGAATGCTGAAGTGAATGCTGAAGGATGGTGGCCTACAATTCAAGTTGAGATTTGATTCACTTCAGCATTCAGCATTCAGCATTCAGAATTACTGCGCGGGGTCTTTCTGCCGCGTTTTAACAATGCCGCCCATCAAGCCGATACCGATGACGACCAGGGCGCCGGCGATGATCCACGGCGATGAAATACCCACGCGCGTGGCGGCGTAGGCGAGACCCGCGACGACGAGCAGCGTGCCGATGAGGTAGACGATGAAATTGGTCATCTCATAACTCTCCACTTGAATGGGGAGCAACTTCGAGGCCAGACAGCGGGCCATTTTGACCGCCTGAATGGGTGACACGGTACACACGGCTCATCCGCGGATTGCCAATCCAGTGAAGCATTCGACGCCAACCGCGGAACACCACTTGCTCTGTCGACGCGCATGGCAAGCATGAGCACCGCCGCACGGACCGACGTGGTCATCATCGGCGCCGGTGCGGCCGGGCTTGCCGCGGCGCGCGATCTGCACGATGCCGGTCTCCGCGTTGCCGTTCTCGAAGCGCGCGATCGTATCGGCGGGCGCATCCTGACGCACCGCGAACCGGGAATTCCGGAGCCGATCGAACTTGGCGCCGAGTTCATTCACGGCGACGCGGACGAAACGCAGTCGGTGCTCGACGAGGCCGGCCTGCGGAGCGTCGACGTCGAGGGCAGGCGCTTCGAGGCGAAGGGCGGCCGGTTGCGCGCCGCCGACGACTTCTGGCAGCGACTGCATCGCGTGATGCGGCACTTGCCCACGTCGGCAAAAGACGACGAGAGTTTTCGCGAGTTCCTCGACCGCCGCCCCGGCGGACGCCGTGAGGCGCACAACCGCCGCCTGGCGCTGCAGTTCGTCGAGGGCTTCATGGCGGCCGACGCGCAGCGCGTCAGTTCGCAGTCGATGGCTGGTGACGACGACCCGACGGGCGACCCTGCGGCGCAGCGCGCGGGACGTGTCGTCGACGGCTACGACCGCGTCATCGACGCGCTCGCGAAGCCGGTCGTCAAGTGCCATCCGGCGTTCGGTCGTGGTCACGCGCGTGCACTGGAAGCGCGGGCGCGTCGACGTCGAATCGCGCTCCGCAACTGACGGCCGCACTCGGCCGATCATCCGCGCCAGGCGCGTGATAGTGACCGTTCCTCTCGGAGTGCTGCAAGCACCGTTCGGCGCGTTCGGCAGCATCGAGTTCGACCCGCCGCTCGACAGCAAGGTAGAGCCGCTGGCGCAGATGGCCATGGGATCCATCATGCGCGTGGTCCTCCGCTTCAAAACGCGCTTCTGGACGGATGATGCGCTCGCCGAGCGCGCGAACGTACCGTCGCTCGAGTCGCTCTCGTTCGTTCAGTCGACTGACGAGAACTTTCCCGTGTGGTGGACCCAGTATCCACTGCGTTCGCCGGTCATCGTCGGCTGGCGCGGCGGACCGCGGGCGCGTATCCTCGATCGCCTCTCTCCCGTCGGCCTCACGGACTGCGCGGTCGCCTCCCTTGCCCGGACCTTCCGTCTCCCCGCACGGCGCCTGCACGCGCTGCTCGCCGGATCGTGGGCGCATCATTGGGACAACGACCCGCTGTCTCGCGGTGCCTACAGCTATCAATTGGTTGGTGGCAGCGCCGCGCCGGCCGATCTCGCGCGGCCGCTCGGCGGGACGTTGTATTTCGCCGGCGAGGCCACGGCACCAGACGGCCGGAGCGGCACCGTGGACGGGGCGATCGCGTCAGGACAGCGCGCCGCGCAACAAGTCCGCCGCGCGTTTGCATAAACCGACAACGGGCGCAAGATAGACGGGGAGAATCGACATGTTCCGAGCGACGACTGCGGGCGTGCTGGCGGTGGGGAGCCTGCTCTCGTGCGGCGGCAGCTCGTCGCCGCAGGCCCCATCCTCGTCACCATCGTCCGGAACGCTCGTCTGGCAGGACGACTTCGACGGTCAGGGCTTGCCGGATGCCAGCCGCTGGAACTACGAAGTCGGCCTGATCCGCAACAACGAACGCCAGTACTACACCCAGGCTCGCAGCGAAAACGCGCGGCTCGAGGGGGGTCGGTTGGTGATCGAGGCGCGGAAGGAGGCGTTTCAGGGTGCATCGGTACACATCGGCCAGCCTGACGAGCCGTGCGAACTGGACCTACGCGCGCATCGAAGTCCGCGCGAAGCTGCCCAGGGGCCGCGGCACGTGGCCGGCGATCTGGACGCTCGGCACCAACATTGGTCAGGTCGGCTGGCCCACGTGCGGCGAGATCGACATCATGGAACACGTCGGCTTCGATCCCGGGCGCATTCACGCCAACATCCACACCCGCGCCTACAACCACGTCCAGGGCACGAACAAGGGCAACAACACCATGGTGCCGCGACCCGACGAGGAGTTTCACACCTACGAGGCGCTGTGGACCGCATCGTCGATCGAGATGAAGGTCGATGGCCGCAGTTACTTCACGTTCAACAAGGAGCCGGGCGGCGACCCGGTCTGGCCGTTCGACAAACCGCAATATCTGATCCTCAATCTCGCCATCGGCGGCAGCTGGGGCGGTCAGCAAGGCATCGACGACTCGGCGTTCCCGGCGCGTTACGAGATCGACTACGTTCGGGTCTACCGAAACTGATCACGCCCAGGCCGCGTTGCGGACTGCGCCACGCGCCAGTAGAATCACGACTGCACCCGGACGTCGCATGCTGCTTGCCGCCGGCACCCGGCTCGGCCCCTACGAGATCGTGTCCACCCTCGGCACGGGCGGCATGGGGCAGGTCTATCGAGCGCGCGACACTCGCCTCGACCGCACCGTCGCGATCAAGATTCTTCCGACCGCCGATCCCGACCAGCAAAAGCGGTTCGCGCGCGAGGCCAAGGCGATCGCGGCGCTGACGCATCCGCACATCTGCACCGTCTATGACGTCGGCCACCAGGACGGGACCGACTTTCTTGTCATGGAATGCCTGGAGGGCCAGACGCTCGCGGCACGGCTCGAACGGGGCCCGCTACGCCTGGCTGACGCATTGCGCTACGCAATTTCCATTGCCGAAGCGCTCGCCGCCGCGCACCGAGCCGGCATCGTCCATCGTGACGTCAAGCCGGGCAACATCATGCTGTCTGGCTCCGGCGCGAAGCTGCTCGATTTTGGAATAGCCAAGCTGCGACCGGCGCCGCCACTTACGGACGGGGTCGCCACAGAATCAGCATTGGCATTGACGGCCGACGGCACCATCGTCGGCACACCCCAATACATGTCGCCGGAACAGCTCGAAGGTCGAGACGCCTGACGCGCGCAGCGATCTCTTTCATTTGGCGCTGTGCTCTACGAGATGGTGACGGGTCAGAAGGCGTTTCCAGGCAGAAGCACGGCCAGCGTCATCGCGGCCATCATGTCGTCACAGCCGTCGATGACCGAGCTGCGAAAGGTTTCGCCACCGGCGCTCGAACATCTCGTGACGACGTGCCTGATCAAGGAACCAGAGCGACGTTGGGAGACGGCACACGACCTCGTGCTCGAGTTGCAGTGGTTAGAGGGACAGGTCGACGTAGCGCCACCACAGGGTCGCAAAGCAGGCAGGCGCTGGCCATTGATTCCTGCGGCGCTTGTTCTCGTTGCCCTTGGAGCGGCTGGTGCAAACTATTTCAGCCGGGCCCAACCACCGCGCCAACCCATGCGACTGTCGATCCTCGCTCCGGAAGACGGCCGCTTCGAGGCATTTCACGCAATCTCGCCCGACGGTTCGAGGCTGGCCTTTACTTCGCGTGACCCGTCGGGCAAAACGGCGTTGTGGCTCCGACCGCTTCAGTCCTCGACGGCCGTGCGCATTCCTGGAACGGATGGTGCCGGGGATCCGTTCTGGTCGCCGGACGGCGGCTTCATCGGCTTTTTTGCCGGGGGAAAGCTGCGAGTGATGTCAGCCGACGCCGGCGTCACCTCGCCGTCCATTCAGACCCTTGCCGATGTCCAGGATCCACGCGGCGGCACCTGGAACCGCGATGGCGTCATCGTATTCGCGCGAAACCTCGAGGATGGCCTGTACAGCGTGCCGTCGAGCGGTGGACCGGTCAAACAGTTGACGACACTCGATCGCGGCAATCGCGAGAACTCGCACCGTTGGCCGCAGTTTCTTCCTGATGGGCGACATGTGCTCTTCCTGGTGCGAAGCGCGACGACCGATCAACAGGGCATCTACGTGATCGAACTTGGCTCACCCGACAAGAAGCAGCTCCTCCTGCCAAGCCCGGCGAGCGCGCTTGTCGCGACGTTCGAGGACAAGGCCGCACTGCTCTTCATGCGCGAGCAAACGCTGGTCGCGCAGCCGATCGATCTCCGATCGTTGTCCCTTCAGGGCACCCCAACGCCGCTCGCGGAATCTCTGGGAATCCTCACCAACCGTGGCCTGTTTTCCGTGTCCGACGCCGGCGCACTCACCTATCGCTCGACGTTCGGCGCCGATGAGAACTCTGCCTGGTTCGATGCGACTGGGAAACAGCTGGAGCCAGGCCCAGCGGGGGCTTTCCAGATCCGCGTGGCGCCTGACGGCAAGCATTTGGCGTTTGGGCGCGCCGATGTTCAGCAGGGCGCCGGAGATATCTGGCTCCAGGACCTCGAGCGAGGTGGCCTCACGCGATTCACGACCCATCGCGCGTACGATTGGCTCCCCATCTGGTCGCCGAAAGGGGACCGCATCGTCTTCGCGTCCAACCGCGACGGCGTGATGGATCTGTACGAGAAGCCGGTGTCCGGCTCGGAAGTCGAGCACCCGATCTTGAAGAGCGCCCACCGCAAGACGCCGACCGACTGGTCTCTCGATGGAGAGTTCGTGTTCTTCAATCAGGAGGACGCCAGGGGAGCGCGGGACGTGTGGGCGCTACCCATGACCGGCGACAAGACGCCCTTCGCCATTTTGCAATCAGACTTCGACGAGGCCAATGCCGTCCTCTCTCCCGACGGAAAATGGCTCGCGTATGTCTCGGATGAAGCCGGTGACTATCAAGTGTATGTACAGTCGTTTGCCGGTCGACCTGGGAGCAAGGCCGATCTCGGCGAGGGCCGCAAAACAATCGTGTCGACGGCCGGCGGCTATCATCCGTGCTGGACGGCCGACGGCCGGCAGCTCTTGTACCTCGGACTCGACAAAAAGCTGCTGGCGGTCAATGTCGTCACGAACCCGACATTCAAACCCGGCGCTACGACGGTCTTGTTCCAGACGTCACTTCGCGGCTCGGTTGCAACCGCACGCGTCTACGACGTGACCCCGGACGGGAAACGTTTCATCATGAGCATCTTCCCCGATGATCGAGCTCAGGCATCGATCACATTGATGCTGAACTGGCCTTCGAGCTTGAACAGATGACGCTGAAGACGATGTTCGCGGCTGTTGTGCTCGCGGCAGTGACGTGGCCGGACCACGCGGTCCCGGCCCGCGAGCCAGCCGCCCTGCAGTCGAACGTTGAGGAGATTTATCGGCTCACAATCGGTGAATGCGAGGTGATCGCCGTTTCGGACGGAAGTTTACCGCTGGCGCTCGAGACGCTGCTGACCGGTAGCGTTCCGGGCGGCCTGCTGACGCTCATCGAGCACACCTATCCGTCGCGCCCGGTCGAGACATCCATCACAGCGTTCCTGATCAAGACGGCTTCACGGCTGATCCTCGTCGACACGGGCGCGGGCGACGCGCTCGGCCCCGACAAGGGAGGACAGCTCCTCAGCAGCCTGCGCGCGGCCGCAACTCGGCCTGAACAGATCGACGCCATCCTGCTGACGCATCTGCATGGCGATCATGCGGGGGGTCTTCTCGTCGGCGGCCGCATGGTCTTTCCGAAGGCGTCGATCTATCTAGACCAGAACGAGGAACGATTCGCGCGGAACGAAGCCGTTCGCGGCAGCTCACCAGAGCGGCGATCGGCAGCGGCTCGGAGGATAACGTGGCTCGAGCCGTACGCCTCCGCCGGGCGGCTGCGCACCTTCGACGGTGACACGCAGCTTTTCCCAGGGATCGCGGCCATCGCCGCCCACGGCCACACGCCTGGCCACACGCTGTACACGCTCGAGAACAAGGGACAGAAGATCGTGTTCTGGGGCGACCTCATCCACGCTGCCGCGGTGCAGTTCCCACATCCATCAGTCGCAATCACGTTCGACGAGGACTCCACCAAAGCCGTGCCCCAGCGCCTGCGTGCCATGACTGACGCCGCCAACCGCGGCTACTGGGTGGCCGCACCGCACATCCCATTCCCAGGGATCGGCCGCGTCAAGGCGGACGGCGCGGCCTACCGATGGGTCAAAGCCAACTGAACATCCTCTGAGCCGTCGAACCTTCTGAACGGAGGATCGTGGGCGTCGTGGCGAGCGTCATGGTGGTTCTCGGACGTGCGGGTAACTCAACGCGTCGAGAGCGAAATCTCCTCGACGACGACCCGCGACGGCATCGTGGCCACCATCCACGCACACGCGGCAATGTCTTCGGGCTGCAGCATCTTCGCGCGCGCTTCCGGTGTCGGCGGCTGCGGCCGCTTGTCGAGCAGCGGCGTGTTGACGTCACGAGGGCAGATCGAGCACGCCCGAATACCTTTGCTGCGCTCTTCCGCATTGATCTGCGCCGTGAGGCCCATCAACCCGAACTTCGACGAGACGTAGGCCGGCCCGGCCAAGTCGCGCGCGACCTTGCCGACGTCCGAATTGATGTTGATGATCGTGCCGGCGCCGCGGTGCCGCATGGCCGGCAGGAACGCGCGAACGCAGTAGTAGGCACCGTGGAGATTTGTGGCGAGGACGGCGTGCCAGTCCTCGATCGAGAGCGCCTCGAAGCTCCGTTTCGGGACATTGATGCCGGCGGAATTGACGAGCACGTCGACGCCGCCAAAGCGCTGGAGCACGGCCTCCCCCATCGTCGATACCGATGACGGATCGCTGACGTCGCACGAAAACGACGCGAGCCGCCCGGCTGAGGCCCGCCCGGCCAGCTTCCCGGTCTCGGCCAGCGCGTCTTCGCGCCGCCCGACGAGGGCGACGTCCCACCCTTCGGCCGCGAATTTGACCGCGATCGCGCGGCCGACGCCGCTGCCAGCACCAGTAATCACCGCGATACTCATCCGCCTATTATGGACGCGCCCCGCTGAGTCGTTTGTGGGACAAATGTGTCAGGGCGGCGCAAACCCGAACCGGCGTGGCACAATGGGCAGGTTCCGGACAACTTCAGAAGGAGCGGCGTCATGAGCAAGACCTCCTCACCCACCACGACCAGTGCGAGCCCGGAACTAGGCGTCAACGCCTTTCGTCCATTCACGTCTCTCGTCCGTATCGACGTCAGCGCGCGATCGCACCCCGGCAGGGTGCGCGAGAACAACGAGGATCAGTTCTTCGTCACCAAGATGTCGCGCGCGCTGGAGACGCTGCTGTCGAGCCTGCCGTCCGGCGATGTGCCGGAGCGCGCCGAAGAGGTCAACTACGTGCTCGTCGTCGCCGACGGCATGGGCGGACACGCCGCCGGCGAGGTCGCGAGCCGCCTGGCCATCAGCTCGCTCGTTCACCTCGCGCTCGAGGTGGGCGACTGGAACTTCAAACTGAGTGGCGACCGAACGGCCGAAGTCGAGCGCCGGGCGCGCGAGGCCGTCCAGCAGGTCGGGACCATGCTTTACGAGCGCGGCCGCAGTGATTCGGAGCTGCGCGGCATGGGCTCGACCCTGACCGCCGCGCGCAGTCTCGGACACGACCTCATGATCATCCACGTCGGCGACTCGCGCGCGTATCTCTTCCGCGCCGGTCATCTCCACCGTCTGACCAAAGATCACACCTACGCGCAGATGCTCGTCGATTGCGGCCGTCTCGACGAGTGCGACGTCGCAAGTTCCGGCGTCCGCCACATCCTCACCAACGCGCTCGGCGGCTCGACCGAGCACGTCGACGTCGACGTTGACGTGGTGCGTCTCGAAAGCGGGGACCGGCTGCTCCTCTGCAGCGATGGCTTGACGGATCTGGTGGATGACGATGCGATAACCGAAACGCTGGCAGCGACGCCGGCGTCAGGTGAAGCGTGCGACCGGCTGGTCCAGCAGGCACTCGAAGGCGGCGGCCGCGACAACGTGACGGTCATCGTCGCGGGGTACACGTTTCCGGACTGACGCGGGTACTGGATGCTGACGCGAGCCGCGAGTTAGAACGACACCCACACAAAGTACGGATCGTCGACACGCAGCACCGACTCCTGGTCGTGCAGGTTCATGTAGAGCTGCCGGATCACGTTGATGCGGCGGCTGCTCTCCTTCTGTGTATCTGCCGGATACAGGAGGACGACGATGAAGGACTGCTCCTTGATCGTCTCACCGTCGAAGCCCTTGAACTGTCCGTCGCCCTTCAGCACCGTCAAGCCGTCGGGAAAGCGACGCGCGATCACCCCGTCGACAAAGCCCACAAACTCCTGTTCGGTCACCGCCGTGCCGTCGGACTTCGCGGTGCCGAAGAACAGCTCCGTTCGCACGTACGCAACCCCGCCTTTCCGCGCCGCGTTGGGGATGCGGCGCTGGAGGATTGGGCGATCGGGCGGCGATTGCCGAACGGTCTGTTGAGCCTCGAGCGAACCGGCGGTCAGCATGACAACCGGCGCCACAAGTGACAGCACACCCTTGAGTAACCATCTGCGCACGCGTCGTTCCTACCTTTCTTCACGCCGCCCGGGCTGCAGTGCCGGCGCGAGCGGACTACAAAAGGTAAACGAGCGGCGCCAACCGAGACATGAGGTCACGGTTAGGTTTGCGTAAGGCGAGGTGGTTGGGCGTTGGTAACAAGCGCGAGCAGCGAGCCGCGAGGTTGGCGGCGGAGGTGTAGCCGGGGAGGGAGGCCACACCTCCGCCCGGCAAAGCTACGGCAGCACGACCGTAATCACGAGGCCGCCCTTGCCGTCAGGGCCAAAATTCACACGCAGGTGCTCGTCAACGCTGGACGCGACTTCAGCGAAGCGCTTGGCTGCGTACTCGTCCATCGGATCTCCGACTTTCACACCGGTTCTCGTCATCAGCTCCCGAACCACGTCTCTCGACACGCGTTCGGTTCTGATCTGGGTCAAACGCGGCGTGTCCGTCTTCCCGAAGACGCTCTCGCCGAGCTCGCGTTCAAGGCGCCACTTTTCGAGCTTGATTTTTGCCTCGACGTACTTGGCCTTGAGCTCGTCACGTTGCCCGTCGCTCAGCGCCGGGTCGGCCAGCGCCGATTCGATTTCGGCCATCATGTGCTCCGCCCGCTGGCCTGGCGACATCTCGTCCTCTTTCTTTTGCGCCTCCAGCATCTTGGTCGCAAAGCCCCTGTTCTCGTACTTGGCATTTACCGCAGGCAGGTGGAATCGCAGCGTGACCTGCGTCGGGGCCGATCGGAGCGCGGCCGGCGAATAGTGCCAGTTGAGGACGGACTCGAGCGCAGCCCTGCGCAACTCGTCAGGACCGCTCAATACGCGGGCGTCCGCGATTTCTCCCCGGTCGTCGAGCGTGACCTCGAGGACGACGTCGCCCTCGACGCGCTGTTCAATCGCGCGGCGGGGATACTCGGGCATCGCGGCATGAAGAAGGTTGTCGCCGCCCTTCACGATCGCAACAGGATCGCCGCTGAACTGATCCGCCGGCGTTTGCGCCTCGGCCTGCAACGGGAACGCGCGAACGGCGAGCACCGTTGCCAACCCGAGCGCTGCCGTGCTGAGAGTGAGCGAAGCGATCAGTCGACGTGTGGTCATGGTGGTCTCCTGCAGAATCCTGGTAATGCGTTGTTTCAGATGGCTGCGACGCAGAAAGAGCGGCGCAGGCACCAGCGCCATCGAGCGCCGCGCGAGCGCGACCGAGACGAGCGCGCGAACGTACCGTTCACGTGACGCCGTGAGCGCGATCGCTTCCTGATCGACCACCTGCTCACGGCTGAGTTGAATGCGATCCACCAGCCACCACATCGCCGGGTGAAACCAGAACACCGTGCGCACGAGTTCCTCGAACACCTCGTCCACCCAGTCCCGTCGACGGACGTGCAGCAGCTCGTGATAAGCAATCGCTTCCTGCACCTCCGCGTCGAGCTCGAGGACGCCCGGCGGGACGATGACGATCGGGTCAAAGAGGCCGAAGGTGATGGGCCCGCTGACGTTGTCGGACACGGCGATGGTGGCCTGAACCTCGAGCCGCGACTGGGCGTCGGCAAACACGGACGGTACGGGGTCCATCGGCGTCGCCGTGCGGCGTAACCGGACAAGGCTGACGGCGCCGAGCGCCAGCCAGAGGCCGCGCCCGGCGATGCCGGCAACAAGCGCCAGCAGCACGAGCTCGGTCGTGGTCCAGGCCTTCGCCCGGCGCTCGACTGTCTGCGGCGTGACCTTCCATTCCGCGTCCCGCGCCTCGCTTCCAGTCGAGACGACTGGCACCTGCAGCTCCGCCTTCGCGGCCGTCCATGGTTGCGCGAGGGGCAGGAGCAAGCACGCCATCAGCACGACGCGCCAATAAATCAACGCCGCGCGTGGACGGCCGACCTTGACTGCCAGAGATAGCAGCAGGCCGGCGCCGATCACCGCCGCTAGTTGCAGGGCGAACGCGCTGATGTTCTCGAGCCAGAGTGCGGTCGTCATCGCTTCTTCCCCATCATGCGTGTGATGTCGCGGAGATCCGATTCGGATAGCTGGTCGTCTTCGAGCAGGTGAAGGACGAGCGGCCGCGCCGATCCGTTGAAGACGCGGTCGACGAAGTCCCGCACCATGGCGCCGACGACCTGCTGTTTCGGCTTTGCCGGACGGTAGAGATGCGCACGATCCTGGAGCGTGGTCTTGAGGTAGCCCTTCTGCTCCAGCGTTTTCATGTTCGTCATCACCGTCGTGTAGGCCACGGGGCGGCGTGCGCGGAGCTCTTCGTAGACGTCACGGACCGTGACCGGCTCGTCGTGGCGCCAGACGATCTTCATCAGCTCCAGCTCGTGGGCGGTGAGGGTGGAGGACTTCGGTCTCATGTTTACTAGTTATCTAGTACTAGCAAACACAATGTCAAGCAGAAAGTTTGGCGATCACTCGTAGCGGAATAACGCGGTCGCGCTCGCCGGCGCGTCGACGGCGACCCTCACCCAATGTGCCGAGAAACCATCTGGAAAGCGATGGACGAGCGACTCGCCGGCGGGTACCTCGATGACGGCGTACTGGTGCCACGCATCTGCCGCGACGAAATCGACCTCGATCGTGAACGTGAGTGTCCGATCGCGGTCGTGCGACAAAGTCACCGACTTCCGGCCGAAATTCGTCATCAGGAACGGATCGCTCGGCTCACCCGGTGAGACGGCCGTCTGGTTCCACGGTCCGCCCTCGCCCACCGGCGCGCCAAGCTTGTAGAGATCGTCAATCGCACCAAACCACAGGCCATCGCCGCCAGGACCAGCGAAGTAATGCCCGTCAGGCGTCGCGTCTCGCCGCGTGCCGGCGATCACGAGCAGTCCGCGCCAGGTGGCGAAGTCCGCGATGCGCGCGCCATGCGAGGCGACCGGCTTCATGTGCCGGTAGTCGGGGACGGTTTTCGTCTCGAGCCTTGGGATTTCGTAGAACGTGCCGTGGATGTGCGCGAGGTAGCGCTCGGACACGACCTCCCGTACGCCGCGCATGCCAGTTGGCGCGAAATTGTCCCGGCTTCTTTGGCAGCCGCCAGCGGCGGCCACCGGCGTCGGTAATCAGGACGGACGCAGAGTCAACGACGTAGTCGGGCGTCGGCGCGGCGGCGCCCGCGAGGTCGGCGACCTTGTCGGGAGCGTCGACGCGAGCGAACTGCAGCCGCTCGTCAACCTCGTAGTACGCCTGCTCGCCCGGCCGGCCGTCCGCATCGACACGACGGGCGAGGAATTGCAGCGCCCGCGAGAAGCCCGCCGGCCGCAGGAGTCCTCCCGTCCATACGGCTGCGGACTCGCGCGGCGCGAGGCTGGCAAAGATCGCTCGCTGCTCGTCCGACGGCGATCGCGGCGTCGAGAGATGCAGAAACGCCGTCGCCGTGCACTCGCGATCGGCGGTGACGCGCAGCCACTCGGCGGATGCGTCACGCTCCAGGACGACCGGCACATAGTTATTCGCCGCAACGCGGACGGTTCGCGCGGTTTGCCAGTTGCCATCACCCTTCGCGTCGATCTGGATCGCGAAGTTGACGTCGCCGCTCGAACGCTGTGCGAGGTGAATGCACCGATCGCTATACCCCGCGACGAGGAGCGGCTCGCTCGGCCGGCCGGCGGCAACCACATCGTCACGCCACACGCCACCCCACCCGATTCGTGGACCGAAGTCCGTGGCCAACGCCGGTCGCGGCAAGAAACGAAGGTTCGACTGCGGCTTGGCGGCCAGGAGATTCTGGAGGATCGACGTATCGTCGCCAGCCAGCACGACGCGTCCGTTCCACTCGGTGAAGTCGGTCGTGTAATGAAGGTGCGTGGCGATCGGCCGCACGCCGCGCGCGGCGTTGACGTCGAACGTTGAGGGAAAATCGAAGAACGTTCCGTGCATGTTGAGGAGCAGCGGCCCGTCGCCGATCGCGCGGATCCTCGGCCACTCGGTAAACCAGCCGTGCGTCGGATCGTAGGTATAGCTGCCCTTCGGCAACCGGTAGGTATGCCACGCGCCGTTCGATCGCACCTGCAACAGCACCGAGCGCTTGTCCCAGCCGATGCTCCAGACCGGCGCGCCCGGTGCCGGCTCGCCGTAGATGCCGCCCGGACCGGTGACCTCGGTATACGCACGCCGCGCAACGATCGTCCATGACTTGCCGTCGAACTCGGCGAGGGCGCCGGCGTCCTCTGGGCCGGTCGACCAGCTTTTCTCCGGCGCCTCCCACTCGAGCGTGTCCAGATCTGCCGTGCGCAGCTCGCCGTTGTTGGCGACGATCAATCGGCCCTGCGCGGTGTAGCCGCCCTTGGCGTGCCAGCCGGGAACGGGCTTGACGAAGAGGCGCGTCGCTGCCAACGTCTGCACGTTCACTTCCCAGATCGGTCCCTCCATGTCGATCATGTAGACCTTGCGCGCGGGATCGGTGAGGTGTCTCGCCACTGCGGTGATCCGCGCCGGGAACCCGCGTTTTTGATCGACGACGCGGATCTTGCCCTTCGCGTCGATGAAGTACGGGCCCATGACGAGCTGTTGCGACTCACGATGGATCATGCGGCCCGCATGAGTGCCGCCAACGCTCTCGGGACGAACGGTCGATGCGCAAGCTGAGCGTCGATGTCGTAGAGCTTGTCGGGGCTGCCGGTCCGGCGATGCGGTGGATACGTCATGAGCCACAATTTGTCGGCCCACACAACGACCGCACCGATGCCGCACTCGCGATCTTGATTGCCTCCGACATCGTTGAAGACGGCGAGATGAGGGTAGATCCCGCTGATCTGTAGCGGCTCGATGCGCTGCTCACTCGCGCGCCGCGCCCGCCTTGCGGCGTACTGCACACCGACAAGCGCCAGCGTCCCCGTGGCCAGTGCCATCAGCATCGACCGGCGAGTAAGCCCGCCTGCCTCTACCATTTGTGCCAAGCGTATCTCATCCTTGAATCTTCGGCCGAATTCCATACCGAACGAGTTGGCGAGATTTCGGTAGAGGGAACCGCATCTGATCGGACGGACGGTCCGGGTCGAGCGTCGTCGCCTCAAAGACGTCGGTGTGGGAACAGAACTTTGGGGCCTGGGCGGGCGCCATTCGCCGGCACGGTGATCGTCAGCTGCCGCACCTGTCGCACCAGAGCTTCCTGAACCTGCTCTACTTCAAGCAGACGGTTGACATGTGTCGATGGCAACCACAACTCATCCGGCACCGCGACTGGGACACCGCGGCAGGCGCGTGTCTCTTCCACTTCCCGTGCTCGCGGCGCGAGCACATGCATCGCTATCGACTGGTCGGCAAAGGCACCGCTGACGATTCGCCGCAGCTCACGGCAAAAGTGTCGGCCTGAGCCGTCGCGGCCCGACCTGGCTCAGCTCGCGTGTGCGAAGCCTCGGAGCCTGAAGCCCAGCGCGATCACGATGATGCCGAACACGATCGCGAAGCTTCCAATCATCCAGAGGAGCGCGAGCGCGCCCGCTGCAGGAAACATCGCGAGGAACAGGCCGAACACGAT
Organism: uncultured Acidobacteriota bacterium; assembly: GCA_963797715.1. Taxonomy (GTDB): domain Bacteria; phylum Acidobacteriota; class Vicinamibacteria; order Vicinamibacterales; family 2-12-FULL-66-21; genus DATBJJ01. The sequence goes on along the minus strand of CAWCQS010000016.1, from coordinate 65,396 downwards.
CGACAGGATACCGGCGGCGATGAGCCACCCTTCGCCCCGAATCTCCTTACGTAGACGAATGGCGGCGATCACCTCGAAGACGCCCCGCACAATGTGCCACGCCGCGATCAGATACAGGAGAACCAGGGCGGTCAGGCCTGGATAGAGAAACGTGACAACGCCGGCAAGGATTCCCGCGATCCCAATGAGGAGGAGGCTCCACGGGAACCCGTCGCCGGCCGAACGCCGGCCAAACGCCGCGACGACTGCCACGACACCGTCCGCAAAGGCGTAGAGCGCGTACAGGATGATGAGCGCCGCCAACGTGACGCCTGGCATCAGAAACGTCCCGATGCCAAAGAGTAGCGCCAGCACTCCACGAACGACGAACACCCACCAGTGTTGCGAGAGTTGTCCGAGCATGTTCCCTCCAGGCGAGCGGGCGTGAGAGAGAGCTCGACGCCGGCTTTTCGAACCGGCAGCCTATCAGAGAACGCAACTCACGGCGCCTATCACCCCACGGTATAACACTAAGAAAGAGCTAGCTCATCCCTAGCCGAACTGTAACGAAACCTCGTCTAAAGAGTTATTAGCTGTGAGGAGGTGTTGTCTCATGACAACCAACGGAAGGCGGCCCACTGGTCGTCGCTGGGCCTACGTGCTACTGACGGCCATCCCACTAACCGTCACCAACGCGGCCACCGCGCCCGAAGGACGATGGAAACTCGCGGGCGACGGCACTTGCTATCTCGACCGGAACGATGCCGGTCCCGATCAGTGCTCCGGAACACCAGGAAGGTGGAAGTTGGGCGGAAACGGCACCTGCTATTGGGATGACGACGACTCTGGTCCGAACCAGTGCGCGCCGCCGTCATACCCAGCAGGCTGATACCGCTACAGCTTCTTCGTCTTCCACTCTCCCCGCCGGAACAGCACTGCGCTGACGACGGCAAGCGTCGAGTACGCCACCGTCAGCGCGATGAACACGCCCAGGGGGCCCATGCCGGCGTGGACCGCAAGCCACCATGCCAGCGGGATCTCCCACAGCCAGAACACGCCGAGGTTGATGAGCGTCGGCGTCCACGTATCGCCCGCGCCGTTGAACGATTGCGTGAGCACCATGCCGACGGCGTAGAACAGGAACCCGAGGCTCACCGTGCGCAGGCACCCGACCGCGAATGGCTGCACCGCCGGATCGGTGGTGAACAGCCCCGCGATCGGCTGCGCCGCGAGGAAGAACACGAGGCCGACAGCGCCGAGGAAGAGCATGTTGTAGATCGCTGCCGTCCACACCGCTTGCTCCGCGCGATCGGGACGGTTGGCACCCAGGTTCTGCCCGACCATCGTTGCCGCCGCGTTGCTGATGCCGAATGCCGGCAAGAGCGCGAAGATGATCACGCGGATGCCGATCGTGTAGCCGGCCAGCGCGTCGCTGCCGAAGACAGACAGGATCCGCACCAGACCGACGTAGCTCGCCGTGCCGATCAGGATCTGGATCGTGCCGGATCCCGAGAGGCGCAGCACGCTCCGCATCAGCGACAGATCGAGGCGCAGGTGCTCCCGTCGGAGTTGCACGCGGCCGTTGCCGCCAAAGAGCACGAACAACTGATACACGACGGCCGTACCGCGTCCGATATTCGTCGCAACGGCGGCGCCTGCCACACCGAGCTCGGGGAACGGCCCGAGCCCGAAGATGAAGCACGGGCCGAGGACGATGTTCAGCGCGTTGCCGACGATGAGCACACGCATCGCAATCGCTGCGTCTCCGGCACCGCGGAACACCGCGTTGATCAGGAAGAGCAGCATCACCGTGACGTTGCCGCCGAGCATCACGCGCGTGAAGAGACTTCCCGACGCGATCACGTCTGGCGACGCGCCCATCAGGCGCAGCAACGTCGCAGCGTTCGGCGCCGCGAACGCCGCAATCAGCGCTGCGACGATGACGCCGAGCAGAATCGACTGCGCTGCCGCTCGCGACGCGCCGTCGTGATCCTGCTGCCCGATCCGGCGCGAGACGAGCGCCATGGCACCGATCGACAGCCCCATGGCGACGGTGTAGATGATCGTCAGCATCGATTCGGTCAATCCGACCGTGGCCACGGCGTTGGCGCCGAGGTGCGCGACCCAGAAGACGTCGGCGACGGCGAAGATCGACTCCATCGCCATCTCCATCACCATCGGAACCGACAGCATGATCACGGCGCGGCCAATCGGCGCGGTCGTGTAGTCAATCGAGGTACCGCGGACGGCATCGCGAAAAGTCGACCACACGCCATGGTGCCTGGCCGCTACGGGTGGCGAAACGGAAGCTGCTTCGTGTGCAAGAGACATAGGCCACCGATTTCACGAACCACGGAGTACACGAAAAACACGGAAGATACGGATCAGACGAACGAAACTACCGAACTTGGGAAACAGCTGACTCGCCCGTGAACCGGGCGCTTGGGGAACTAGAAGCGGACCGGCGGGGTGGCCAGCGGCGTAACAACGGTCGGGGCGGTAATTCGCATTTTCATCGGCGTACCCAGAAGGATAGTTACTCTAGCACAGGACGGTGGGCGTCGGTCAAGCTCGATGCTATCGTCACGCGGTGAAGGATGGCAGACACCAAGCACATGGAGGAGCCGTGATTGCGAGAGTGTGGCGCGGATACGCGAAGCATGAACACGCCGACGCGTACGAAGCGAAGTTGAAGCCGGAGCTGCTCCCTGGCCTGTCGAAGGTCGCGGGTTACAAGGGCAGCTACTTATTGCGGCGGAATGTCGGCGACGAGGTCGAGTTCGTGACGATCATCATCTGGGACTCGCTCGATTCCATTCGCGCGGTCGCCGGGCCTGATATCGAGAGAGCGGTTGTTCCGGAGGATCGGAGACCACTGCTCTCGCGGTATGACGAGAAGGCGGTGCACTACGAGGTATCGACGGTGCATGGAGTTGTGTTCTGAGTGCGGCCTACGCTATTCGCTGTTCACAACCTTCAATCGCGGAGTGCGCCGAGGCGCTGAGGAACGCAGAGGACTTTGACCATAGGGCCTGCATGCACTCAGGCCGCGCGCGAGTTGGCCTGTTTTCTCTCGGCGGACCTCTGCGTGCTCAGCGATTACAGCTCTTGGACAGCGAAGGTCGTGCAATCAATCACCGCATTCCTGCTTTCCTCGTCAGCCCCATGCTCGGAGCGATCATCGGCGACGTCATCGGATCGAGGTGCCATCGACGTATCGTCGGTCCACTCGCCGGGCTGGAGACGGAGCGGCCCGCCACCAATCATGTCGTCGATTGGCTGGAACGAGCCCGGGCGTTTGAACTCGAGCGTCGTGCCGAGCGCATCGCCGGTGGCGAGGCCGACCAGTGAGCCGAATGTACGATCGAGACGGCTGAGCATCGAATCAGTCTACGGTCGACGAACGCTAACCTCAGAGTTAGCAGTGGTCGGCACTCGTTTTCGTGACGGCGCACGATAAGACCCACGCGGACGCGCGGCGCGGCCGAAGCGCTGTTGGCCCGAGCGAGCCACGACGCCGTTTACCCCGTGTTCGCTGCGGTTCGATTCCTCTCTGTCAGCGGCCGCAGCAGCGAAACCCGAAGTCCAAAGAGGATAAGATAGCCGCGTGCCGGACGTTTCCGTCGCGCTGGCGGCGGCGTTTCTGCCGCGATACCGTATCGAGCGCGAGCTCGGCGCTGGTGGAATGGCGACGGTCTACCTCGCACTGGACGTCAGACACGAGCGCCAGGTGGCCATCAAGGTGCTCAGGCGAGACCTCGCCGCGGTCATTGGCGCCGACCGGTTCATCGCCGAAATCCGGACGACCGCGCACCTCAGGCATCCGCACATTCTGCCGCTCTTCGACTCGGGCACCGTCGACGGGCTGCCGTTCTACGTCATGCCGTTCGTCGACGGCGAATCGCTCCGCAGCCGCTTGCGTGCCGGCCCGCTGCCGATTCGTGAATCGGTCAGAATCCTCCACGAGCTTGCCGACGCGCTGGCCCACGCGCATGCGTCCGGGATCGCGCATCGCGACGTCAAACCGGACAACGTCCTCCTGTCTGGCCACCACGTGTTCCTCGCGGACTTCGGCGTCGCGCGAGCGGTTGCCGCACACGTCGCCCACGATCAAACCGTCACCGGCACGAGTGTCATGGTCGGCACACCGGCATACATGTCGCCCGAGCAGGCGACGGCCGGAATGATCGACCACCGGAGCGACATCTATGCCTTCGGCGTCCTTGGGTACGAGCTCCTGACCGGCCGACAGCCATTCGAAGGTACGCGCGAGGAGATCGTCACCGCGCAATTAACCACGTCGGCGACTCCGTTGACGACGCGGAGGCCAGACGTGCCGGCGGCGCTCGCGAATGCAATCATGCGGTGCCTTCAGAAGAAGCCAGATCAACGGTGGCAACGCCTCGAAGACGTGCTGCCGGTACTCGACGGGCTTGCAATTGCCGACACCTCCGCGACGGCAACCACCGGCAATCGGAGCCGGCTGCGCTTTGCCTTGATTGTCGCCGCTGCATCGATCGCTATTGGGCTGGTGCTGGCGGCGGCGTACGCGATGAGAAGCAAGCCGACTGCAAGTGCCATCGCTGTGGGAAAGATCGTGCGCGTCACCGCCGAACCGGGGCTGGAGATCGATCCGGCCATCTCTCCCGATGGGCGCGCGATTGCGTATGCGGCGGGGATTCCCGGGAGCATGCGGATCTACGTCCAGCAGATCGCCGGCGGCCGCAAGACGGCGCTCACCGACGAAGGCGCGACCGGCACGCAGCGTTGGCCCCGGTGGTCGGCGGATGCTGCACGAATCCTCTTTCAGGCAGGTCGTACCGTCGTTGCCACGGGGGCGCTCGAGGGCGGCCAGCTCATGGTGGCGCCATCGGCGGGAGGAGCCGCGCGCCCGATTACCACCGAACAGCGCGGCGACCTCGCGGTGTCGCCGGCCTGGTCCCCCGACGACCGACGGATTGCCTTCGGTGGCGCAGGAGGGCTGCATGTCGTCGATGCCGGCAACCCGGACCGCCTCGTATTCCTGGCACCAGAAGGCGAAGTCCATTCGCCCGCCTGGTCACCCGACGGACGCCGGATCGCGTGTGTCAGCCGCGGCATCTCCTTCACGTTCGGGGAGACCAGCATGGGCAACCTGTCGACGAGCACGATCCTCATCGTGGACGTCGAGAGCCGGAAAGTCACCAGCGTGACGAGCGGCGACTGGCTGGACGTCAACCCGGTGTGGATGCCGGACGGACAAGGCCTCCTCTTCGTCTCGAATCGCGCCGGAGGCCGGGACGTGTTCCGGCAACGGCTGAGCAGCGGTGGCGACCAGCCCGACGGCGCGCCTGAGCGAATCACATCAGGCCTGAACGCACACGGCATATCGATTTCTCGCGACGGCCGGCTCCTGGCGTACTCGTCGTACACCCAACGCGCCAACATCTGGTCGATCGCGATTCCGGAAGGAACGAGCGTGTCGGTGCGGGAAGCGCAGCAGGTGACGTTTGGCACGGAGAAGATCGAGAAGCTCGCCGTGTCATGGGACGGCAAATGGCTCGCCTACGATTCCGACCGGGATGGCCAGGCTAACATCTGGAAGATGCCGCTCGCCGGCGGACCGCTGGAGCAGGTGACGCACGGCCCGAACAACAAGTTCGTGAACGACTGGTCCCCTGACGGTGAGGAGATCGTCTACCACAGCATGCGCGAGGGCGGACAACGCGACGTCATGGTCGTGTCTGCTGATGGTACAAAGACGGAGAGCGTCACGACGAGCCCAGCCGAAGAGCAGCATTCGGCCTGGGGACCGGACGGCAACAGCATCATCTTCGATTCGTCCGCGTCGACCACCGCGGGCAACAACATGTTCATCGCCAGGCGCGCGAAGCGCGGCGCGCCATGGGAAACACCGCGGCGCCTCACGACCGACGGCTCCGCCGATCCGAAATGGTCTCCCGACGGCCGCTTTATCGCCTACTGTGCCAGCGGCGAGCTGCGCGTGATCGCTCCGGACGGAACAGGACAACGTGTCATCGTGCCAAGAACTGCCGGACGCCCGCAGGCACGGTACGCTGCATGGTCCCGAGACAGCCAGACGATCTACTACAAGGCCAACGACGAGCAGCTGGCGACGAGCATCTGGGCAGTGTCGATCAGCGGCGGGGAGCCGAGGCTGCTGGTGACGTTCGACGATCCGTCACGCGTATCCCTCAGGCGCGAGTTCGCTACGGATGGGAAGAGGTTCTACTTCACTATCGCGCAGAACGAGAGCGATCTGTGGGCGATGGAATTGATCTCGAAGTGAGGTCAGATGAACGAACCTCGCCGCGACGGTAACGGCGCACCCGCAGATCTTACAGAGACACACAATGCGAGCGGAACCGCGCAGGCCGCCGTTGGCCCATACCGCCTTCTGGAACGCATCGGCGAAGGCGGCATGGGAGAAGTCTGGCTCGCTGAGCAGTTGCGCCCGCTGCGCCGACACGTTGCCCTGAAGATCATCAAAGCCGGTCTCGACACCGCACAGGTGGTCGCGCGCTTTGAAGCGGAGCGTCAGGCACTAGCGCTCATGGATCACCCGGCAATTGCCAAGGTCTTCGAGGCGGGGTCGACCGAGCAAGGGCCGTCCGTACTTCGCGATGGAATATGTGCGTGGCGAGTCGCTTGTCGCGGTACTGCGATCGGCACAAGCTGACGATTGACGACCGGTTAGACCTCTTCGTCCATCTTTGTGAAGGCGTTCAACACGCACACCAGAAGGGGATCATCCACCGCGATCTGAAACCCTCCAACCTGCTGGTGACGATGCAGGACGACCGTCCGGTGCCAAAAATCATCGATTTCGGCATCGCCAAGGCCACGAGTCAGCCGTTGACTGAGCACACGCTTCACACCTCTCTCGGTGGCGTCATCGGCACGCTGGAATACATGAGTCCAGAGCAGGCAGAGATGGGCGGAATGGACGTCGACACGCGCACTGATGTCTACGCGCTCGGCGTCATCCTCTACGAACTCCTCACCGGTGTGCTTCCAGTCGATCGCCAACGACTCATCTCGAGCGCCCTCGATGAGGTGCGGCGAACGATCCGCGAAGCTGAGCCACCACGACCGAGCACCCGCGTCACCGAGGTGCGGGGGACGTCAGAAGCGGTGGCCAAGAGCCGTGGAACGGAGCCCGGCCGACTGGCGGGCCTGCTGCGCGGTGATCTGGATTGGATCACGCTCAAGGCTCTCGAGAAGGATCGGACCCGGCGCTATGCAACAGTGAGTGAACTCGCTGCGGACGTCCGGCGACACCTCAATCATGAGGCGGTGCTGGCAAGTCCGCCGAGCACCACCTACCGCATGGCAAAGTTCGTGCGACGGAATCGTCTCACCGTCGGCGGCGGCCATCGCGCTGGTGCTCATCCTGGCATTGTTCGCCGCAACCATGGCAATTCAAGCGGGGCGGATTGCACGCGAACGTGATCGGGCGAACCAGGAGGCGGCAACTGCCAAGCAGGTCTCAGACTTCCTCGTCGGGCTGTTCAAGGTGTCCGATCCGAATGAGGCGAGGGGCAATGCGTTGACGGCTCGCGAAATTCTTGAAAGCGGCGTCGCCAACATCGAGAAGGACCTCGCTGGCCAACCTGAGGTCCAGGCGCGGATGATGGGAACGATGGGCGCCATATACACCGGTCTCGGACTCTACGACCGTGCGGAACGCCTCCTGACACAGGCGGTCGCCACTGATTGGCGCGTCTTCGGAGACGACGATCGCGACGACGCTGACGGCGGTAAATGATCTGGCGAATGCGTATTGGTTCCAGGACAAATACGACCGCGCAGAGCCGCTGTACCTTGACGTGGTTGAGCGACGGCGGCGGGTCCTGGGCGATGAGCACCCAGACACGCTTCGTGCGAACAACGACCTGGCTAGTCTGTTCGCACGCCAGAAGCGCTTCGACGAGGCAGAGCGTCTGGACAGGGCAACGCTCGAGGTCCAGCAGCAGAGTGCTCGGCGCCGAGCACCCGGACACCAGGCTCTCGCTGAACATCCTGCAGGGTATCTACTATTCGCAACAGCGCTATGAAGAAGCCGAGCCAATTTCGAAGCAAGCACTAGCTATCTCAAGCAAAGTTCTCGGCGAGGAACACCCGGACACGCTCGTTGACATGCATAACCTCGCCACTATTTACGACAAATTGGGCCGCTATACGGAGGCCGAACCCATCTATCTCACCGCGATAGCAGGCAAGCGTCGCGTGTTGGGAACCGTTCATCAAACGACCGTCAATGGTGTTCTTAGACTCGCAGCGATGTATCAAAGGCAGCAGCGGTTCGCGGAAGCCGAATCTCAACTCACCGAAGTTTTCAGAGCCCTCGAAACGACGCCCGGTGGAAGTTCCTCAACGAAGAATGCCGTCCTCACGCAGCTTGGCCAGCTTTACGATGCGTGGAACAAACCAGCAAAGGCTGCAGAATTCCGGGCGAAGCTATCGAAATAGGCTAAGGCTCAGCGGCCGCGCGTCTTCTTCATCGCCGCCTTCTCCTTGGCGTCGGCCTTGTTCTCGGCGATCCGTGCCTTGACGATCTTCGTGACCAGCGCAGCTGGGAGCGGCTTGTCAGGCGTGAACCGGATCGTGCCGGTGCTCGTGCTGTATCCGGTGAGCTCCTTCGCAAAGTCGGCGACGGTGTGGTTGTTCATCGGGTGCAGCGAGCAGTGTTTTGCCGACGCCGCGAAGCCGATGAGGAAGCCGTCCTGACGGAACGCCGGGATGCCGTAGGTGATGACTTCCTCAGCCTGCGGCGCCGCCTTCCGAATCGTTTGCCGCAGCGCTTCCAGTGCCGCGCGCTGATCCGGTTCGACGCGCACCAGATATTGGTCGATAGTCGTCGCGCCGCCGTAGGCTGAGGAACGCGGGCGCCGCTTCGCTGTGGACTTCATGTGTTTGATACCACCGTGACTGACGTTATCATGCACGCGGAGGAGCGATGCACACCTTGCGACAACTGTTCGTGGCGACAATCTTCATGGCGGCGCTGGGAATGAGCGCGGGCGCGCAGGCGCCGGCAAAACAGACCGCAGACGAACCGAAGACGGTCTGGTACTTCTACACCGTCAAGTGGGGCTCGCAGGACGAGTTCCTCGATCTCTTTCAGCGCAACCACTATCCGATCCTGAAGGAAATGGAGAAGGCTGGCCTCTACCTCTCCGTCAAGACGTACGTCCCCGAGAACCACGGCGATGGCCGCGCGGACTGGACGTTCGCGGTCGAGCTCGTGTCGCCGGCCAAGCGCCCGACCTCGCCGACCGAAGAGGAAATCGTTGCCAAGCTCTATCCCGACCGCGCGAAGCTGCAGAAAGAGGAACAGCGCCGTTTCGAGCTGCTCGTCGCTCACTGGGACGCGCCGCTCAACCGCATCGACTTGAGCACGCGCAAGCCGACGCGATAGGGTGAGCGTTCCGCTAGGGCACCGTCTTTTTCAACAGCGCTGCGGCCTGGTCGATCTGCGCCGCCAGCGCGTCGATCGATGCCGCAACCTTACGGACGCCCTCCCTCGCTTCGTCGGGCCGGTTCTCCTCCAGCCCTTCCCGGATCTGCGGCATCGTCTTGACGCCGTAGCCGGTGTAGAAGCCGGGAGCGTAGACCTGGTGTTTGAACCATTCGCGCCGCGGCAGCCCGCTGTCGTTGCCGAGTTTGCGCTCCGACTGCAGCAGCATCTTGTTGAGCTGCCGCAGGTCGGCCCGTCCACCGATTGCCGACGAAGACGCACTGCCGACTCGCTGATACGCGTCCTCGTAGTTCCGTGCCGCGCGGCCGAGCGCGTCTACCGCCGTCCGCAACGGCGCCACATCGACGCTGGCATCGTTGCGACCCTTGGCGAGCACCTCGAGCTCGCCAACGTAACGCTCCAGCGTGTTAGCGGTGTCGGTGAATTGGAACGGCAGCACCGGCGCATCGGCGAGGCGGAGGAGCAACGTGCCCGTCAACTGCGACAGCGCGCGGCCGTACACGAAGTCGCCGTCGGAAAAGTTCGTATACCAGTTCACCGTGTCGTACAGCGAGTGATAGATGCCGCCACTGCTATCGCCGCCAAAGCCGACGTTGATCGAAGCAAGCGTCAGGTGCTGCAGGAACGGCGTGTAGTCGGATCCCGACCCGAGTGGCGCCAGCCAGAGCGACGCGATCCTTGTCTCGTGCCGCTCGCTCGGCCTCCGGCGTATTCAGCACCTGGCGGCGACGGGATTCTTCGAAGACCGGCTTTCCCGATCGAGGATCGGCCACGTCACGCGCCACCTCGTTCATCAGTTGCTGCAGCCCGTGCGAGCCACCGACGTTCAGCCACCCTTTCCCCGTGCTGTCGGAGTTGACGTAGACCGCGGCCTTCTCCTTCAGCTCGGCGGCGTGCTTCTCCGCCCACTCCGTCGACCCGAGCAGACCCCACTCTTCTCCATCCCACAACGCCAGGATGATCGTGCGCTTCGGCCGCCAGCCCGTTTTCAGCAGCGCCGCCAGCCCGCGTCCCGTCTCCATCAACGCGACTGCCCCACTGATGGGATCATCGGCGCCGTTCACCCAGGCGTCGTGGTGATTGCCGAAGATGATCCACTCATCGGGGAACGTCGAGCCTTCGATGCGGACGATGACGTCGTGGAGCGGGCGTGACTGCCAGTCGAACGAGAGCTTGATGCGCGCCTGCGCCGGCCCTGGCCCCGCGTGATACGTCAGCGGCAAGGCGCCGCGCCAGTCGGCAGGCACGACAGGTCCCTTGAGCGCCTTCAGCAACGGCAGCGCATCGCCGTACGAGATCGGCAGCACGGGAATCTTCAGGATCGTTGCGGCCTGCTCGCGCGTCAGCTTGCGGCCACCGGGCTCCGACGCCCAGCCAGGGCTGAGCGGATCGCCGGGATGAATCACCATGTCCATGACGCTGCCGCGCTGCACGCCTTGCTCAGGACGGTACGGCCCGATCGGATACACGTCGCCGGGAAAGTACCCATCGTCCCGCGGATCCGAGTAGATCAAGCACGCCACCGCGCCGTGCTCGTAGGCGACCTTCGGCTTGATCCCGCGCCAGCCCCCGCCGTAGCGCGCCAGCACGACTTTGCCTTTGACGTCGACCTTCATCTCCTTCAGCCGCTCGTAATCGGCCGGCATCCCGTAGTTCACGTAGACGACTTCTCCGGTTGCGTCACCGTCGGCGGAATAAGCGTTGAAGACCGGCGTCGAATCCGCATCGCTCGTATCTGGATCGTCGGGCAGTACCGGCTCTTTGATCGCCATCACCGCGCGCGTGGGCGCGACCATCTCGACAATGCGCTCGGTTGGCCAGGGCATGAGCGCCTCGAAGCTCTCGATGCGCGCATCGAGTCCCCATGATTTGAACTGCTGTACGGCGTAGTCAGCGACGCGCTTCGAGCCCGGACGTCCGGCGACGTGCGGCTCGCCCGCCATCACCGTCATGTATTCCCGCAACTTCGCGCTGTCGGGGACGTTTCTGAACTGATCTTCACGCTGGCGCTCGGCGGCGACGGCGTCGCTCGGGAATCCGCGAATCGCGCCCGATTGGGCGTGCGGAGCCGGACCCGAGGCAAAGCACAATGCGACAAGAGGGAGCAGGAACTTCAGGGCACGTGACATGTATCAGGATTCCTCGGCCGATGGGGTTGGCTGACACAGCAATAGTACCTGCGTCTCAGCTGCGAGCTCCATCGGATCGCAGCTACACTGATCGCATGGAGATGTCCGCTCATCCGTTGTCGCTGTCGCCGTCGCAAGAGTCGGCACTGATCGGCTGGACGCAGGCGATCTACGGCCTGCACGCCTTCAGTCTCCTGATGGGCATCGTCGGCGCCGCCACCGTCATCGGCGCGTTCCTCACCGGATGGCCGTCGATCATTGCCGTCATCCTGAACTACGTGAAGCGCAGCGACGTGCGTGGTACGTGGCTCGAATCGCACTTCCGCTGGCAGATTCGGACGTTCTGGTTCGGTTTGCTGTGGGTGGCCCTCTGCGTCGCGTTTGTCATCGCGACGTTCGGCCTCGGCATCCTGATCGCGTGGATCCCGATGGCCCTGGTCAGCCTGTGGTTCATCTACCGAATCGTGCGCGGATGGATGAGGCTGAGTGCGCGGCGGCCGATGTACGCGTAGCCGCGGTAGTGTCTGGCTTCAGCCAGACCAATGCGACGTCCGGCTTAAAGCCGGACACTACATCGTGCGCGAGGTCCGGCTGACGCCGGACACTACATCGTGGCGCCGCCGGAGCAGGAACTGCCGCGTCGCGCCGTCTTCCGTGAGTCCGATGGCTCGATCGAAGGCGTCGAGCGCCTCAGGCTCGCGGCCTGTACGCCGCAGCAGGTGCGCACGCACGGCCCAATACGGCTGGTAGTTCTTCGTCAGCGACGGGTCAATCCGATCGAGCGCACCAAGTCCAGCCGACGGACTCTCGGCCTCCGCAATCGCCGCCGCACGGCCAACGAACGCGCCAACCGTCGGCGTCACTCGCACGAGTCCTTCGTACAAGACGGCAATACCGTTCCAGTCGGTGCGACCACACCGAACTCCCTCGACGTGCGCCGACTGCAGGGCCGCTTCGAGCTGAAAGCGCCCTGCGCGCTGGTGCGACGACGCGGCCGCGAGCTCACGCTCCGCCTCGTCGATCATCGCCGCGTTCCATAGACGCGCGTCCTGCTCCGACATCGGCACATAGTCGCCGTTTGCGGCGCGACGCGCCGGACGTCGTGCCTCGCAGTACAGCATGAGCGCGAGGAGGCCACGTGCTTCCGGCTCTCCTGGGAGGAGTTGCAGAAGAGTACGAACCAGCCAGACGGCTTCCTGCGCCAAGCCGACGCGACGCGGATCGGATCCGGCCACATCGTCCCAGCCGCTGCCGTACGCCGCATAGATGGCGTCGAGCACGGCGTCGAGACGTGCCGGCAGCTCGTTGCGATCGGGAATCTCGAATGCGATGCCGGCATCGCGAATTCTGGCTTTAGCGCGGCTCAAGCGCTGACCCATTGCCGCCGGTGACGTGAGAAAGGCGCTGGCAATCGTCGCCGCGTCCAGACCCAACACGACCTGCAACATCAATGGCGTGTGGACGCCGCGATCGACGTCTGGGTGCGCGCAGACGAACAACAGTTTCAGCCGCTCGTCGGGGAATCCGCCGTCGTCCATCGCCGTTCCGTGAGCGAGTTGCTGCAACAGGAGGCGAATGGAGTCGGCCGCATCCTCGCGGACGCGATCGTGCCGGGCGCGATCGATCAACCGCCGCCGCGCTGTCGTCAACAGCCACGCCTCTGGTTTGCCCGGCACGCCGTCGCGCGGCCACGTCGCAAGCGCAGAGAGAAACGCGTCGCTCAACGCATCTTCGGCCGCCGCGACATCGCGGGTGCGCGACGACAAGAAGGCAATCAGCCGTCCGTACGATTGACGCGCGACGTGTTCGACGACAAGGCCAGGGTCATCACGCATTCCCGCTCACGACGAGCTCGTGAACGCGCGGCGAGACCGGGCGCACCTCGATTGCGCCGGTCGCCGCCGTCGGACACCGAGCCGCCCAGTCAAGGGCGTCGTCGAGGGATGGCAACTCCAGGATGATTTGTCCCCCGAGCTGCTCCTTCGTATCCGCGTACGGTCCATCCTGAACACGGCGCTGACCGCCATGCACGCGAACCGTCGCCGCCGTCGTCGGCGCCTCGAGCGGCGCGCCGCCAACGTACACACCGGCGTCAACGAGCGCCTTGTAATAGGCCCGCCAGGCACCAATCAGCGCCGTCGGCTGCTGCTCCGAGCGGCTGGCAAAGGCTTCCTCGGTTTCGTAGATGAGCATCATGAATTGCACAGGTAGTTCGCTCCGTTTCCTTGACGTCGTATAGCTTCCATGCGCTGACGTGATGCGATGACACATCAGCCGTCCCTTCGATTAGTTGGCGACGTCTGCGTGCGACGCGCAGCACGACTCGCTACTGACTTTTCTCACTGCTCGCGGGGCCCCACCCCCGCTCGCTCTCGGGCCGCGGCGCTTTCTCCCGGCTTCAACCGAGCCGGCGTCTCGTACGACCGCTTCGGGTCGACCACGTAGTTGTCGTCGTAGCGATCGTGATGCCGCAGCCAGGCCATGGTAAACGCAAGGCCACTTTCGTCGCGCCCCTTCGGCGCAAAGTCGAGGTAGTGATAGGTACCGATGAACGCTTCCCCACCGCGAGCATATGTCGAGTAGGTGTGAAACACCTCGCCCGAAGCGGTCTCGAGAAACACGCTGAGCCCCGGCGCCTCGTCGAGCGGATAGCGGATCGGCTCGTAGTTGTAGAGCGCGTTCCCGCTCGCGAGATCTTCTTCGGTGAACGACACGCCAAAATCGCGGTTGAAGTCGCTGCCGAACGACGACGCCCACGGGAACTTCCAGCCCATGCGCTGCTTGAACGCCTGGATGTTGGCGAGGGGCGCGCGCGAGACTGCCATCAGCGTGACATCGCGATGCGCGAGATGGATGGTCGTGCCGTCGATGCTGTCGGCGAGGAAGGAGCAGCTCGGGCAGCCCTCGGCCCAATCTGGTCCCATCATGAAGTGATAGATCATCAGCTGGCTTCTGCCGTTGAAGAGCTCGGCCAGCGTCTTGCGACCAGATGGCGTATCGAAGATATAGCTCTTCTCGACCTTGACCATCGGCAGCTGTCGACGCTCGGACGCCAGCGCGTCGCGTGCGTCGGTCAGGGCCTTTTCCTTGACCAGAAGTTCCTTGCGCGCGGCCACCCACTCATCGCGCGTCACGATTCTCGGCTGTTCCATGATCGTCTCCCTGTGGCTGAATGTCAGAATGGGCAGAAGTCGGCCGTCGCATGACGACCGCGAGCGCGGCCAGCCCTCCCGTCGATGTCAGGCCTGCGGCAATTGCTGCCGCCGCCGTCATGCACGCTGGACACATAAACCCTCCCGCGGTAAATGACTCGCCCGTCCGGTCTGATGAACGGTGCGAGCGGTCTCTACTTGAATGACGGCCGGGGGCGGTCGCTTTCGACAGGCATGCGGCATGCCTGGAGGTGCACGGGATTGACGCCCCCAAGTAACGGGAGGTGAGCCGTTCGTAACGGCCCGAATGGCTCGCAGTTCACGTCTAATCCCGCATAATCCGCCGCAGTATTACGCTCGAGCCTCTTGCAAGGAGAACGCACGTGATCGGACGAAGCGCCCCGCAACGCTGTCGGGTCTGGATGGTAGCCGCCGCCTCGGCGGCTGTGCTTGCCATCGGCTCCCCACTGCACGCCCAGGTCGCCACCGGGACGATTCTCGGTAACGTCAAGGACAACTCCGGCGCGCCCGTCCCCGGCGCCACGGTGACCGCCACCAACGTCGGCACGCAAGTCTCGCGAACCGCGACGACGGACACAGACGGCCAGTACACGCTGACGCTGCTGCCAGTCGGCCGTTATCAAGTGGAAGTCACGCTCTCCGGCTTCAAGAACTTCTCCCAGACGGGCATCGTCCTCGAAGTCGGCCGCAACGCGCGCATTGACGCGACGATCGAACCCGGCAACCTTTCCGAGGTCGTATCGGTCATTGCCGACGCGCCGCTCGTCGAAACGAGTTCATCCGCGCTCTCGCGGAGCGTCGGCCAGAACGAAGTGCTGAATCTCCCGCTCGTCAACCGCGATCTGTACTCGCTCCTCACGATTACCGGCGGCGTCACCAGCAACGAGGCCTCGAACTCACTCGGCGGTCCGGAGCAATTGACGACGATCAACGGATCGCAGAAAGCGCAGATCGGCACCGTCAACTTCCAGCTCGATGGCGGCAACAACACGGCCGGCCTGCGTGGCACTGGAAACCCAGCGCCGAACCCTGAAGCGGTGCAGGAGTTTCGCGTCATCACCAACGGTTCGTCCGCCGAATACGGCCGCTACCCGGCCGGCGTCGTCGACGTCGTCACCAAGTCGGGCACGAACAGATTCCAGGGAGCACTCTTCGAGTTCTTCCGTAACGAGAGCCTCAACGCCAAGCGCTGGACGCCGCCAGATGTCACCGCGACCAAGGATCCACTCGATCGCAACCAGTACCGGTGGCGCATTCGGTGGCCCGCTCCGGCGCGACAGGACGTTCTTCTTCACCAGCTATTCAGGATTACGGCAGGAAGAGACGTACTACCGCAACACGGCGGTGGTGCCAACGGCACGGGAGCGAGCCGGCGACTTCTCGCAGTCCGCGATCAAACCGAGGGATCCGGTGACGAACGCACCCTTTCTCAATGACCTGATACCGGCGGGGAGAATGGACGCGGCGGCGCTGACGATTCAGAACCAGTACGTGCCGCAAGCCAACCTGCCGAACAACTTCTACGAGATCAGCGCGCCCGATCCGCTCGAGACCGACGAGGCAACATTCAAGCTCGATCACCACCTGACGTCGACGCACAGCCTCGCCGTCAGCTACTTCTATCTCAAGGGAACGGACACTCAGCCGCTCTCGGGCTCGGGCAACATCCCGTGGGTCGATCGCGACTTCAAGTGGACGCAGCACAACTTCAACGTCGCCGACACCTGGACGCTCAGCCCGACGATCATCAATCAGCTGCGCGTCAGTTACATGCGGCAGTTCGGCGGCCGCGTGAACAGTCCGACGACGTCGCTTGGCGATCTGAATTCGCGATTCACGATCCAGGGCGACCCGACGCTTCCGCGCTTGACGGTGTCGGGCTACTTCACCGGTCAGGTGGCAATCGCAGGGCCCGATGCTGGAAGCGATTACTTCGCGGTGAAAGACAGCGTCAGCATGATTCGCGGCAATCACTCGTTCAAGTTCGGCGGCGAAGTGTCATACGAAGAGATCGTGCACGACACGCTGCTCGACAACTACGGTGTCTTCTCGTTCAACGCTAGCAAGACGGGCAACGCCTACGCTGACTTCCTCCTCGGCCTGCCGGCGACGATGACGCAGGACGCGCCGATTCGAAAGACCGACAACGGCGCCTACATCAGCCTGTTCGCGCAGGATGACTACCGCGTCCACCCGCGCGTCACGCTGAACCTCGGCCTTCGCTACGACCTGCAGTACCCCTACACCGATCCACAGAACCGCAAGCTGGCGTTCGTGCCCGGCGAGCAGTCGCAGGTTTCGCCGACGGCGCCGGTCGGCCTGCTCTTCCCCGGCGATCCCGGCATCAGCCGCGGCATCGTGCACACCGACTACAACAACGTCGCGCCGCGCCTCGGCATCGCTTGGGATCCGCGCGGCGACGGCCGCATGTCGGTGCGGGCGTCGTGGGGGCTCTTCTTCGGCAGCATCACCGGCAACGAGTGGAACACCACGGCCGACAATCAGCCCTTCACCGTGCGGCAGCCGTTCCCCACCGTGAAGACGCTGTCCGATCCCTACGGCAACCTCCCCGGCGGCGTCGGTCCGTTTCCGTTTCTCTACGATCCCGCGAGTCCGCGCTTCGCCCTGCCGGCGCAGGTCTTCGGTCCGTCGTTGGATTTCATCTGGCCGTACGCACATCAGATGAACCTGACGCTGGAGAAAGAGATCGTGCACAGCTTCTCGGTGACCGCGTCGTACGTCGGCGCGCTTGGCCGCAACCTGCCGGCGAGCATCGACCGGAACTACCCAGTCTTCGGCCCCGGCGCCACGACCGCGAACGTCAACGCACGTCGGCCGTATATGCCCGGCACGATCGGCCAGGCGCGCGTGCTCGAATCGACGTTCACCAGCGACTACCACGGCCTGCAGATGAGCGCCGAGAAACGCGGGCGCCGCTTCTCGGCCAAGGCCTACTACACGTTCGGCAAGGCGATGGAGGACGTCGATTACCAGGGTGGCGGCCTCCCGGCGGTGCAGAACTCCAACCGCATCGAACTCGAACGCGCTCGCACGTCCGCCGACCGCACGCAGAACTTCACGGCGTCAGCCGTGTGGTACCTCGACTACTTCGACGACACGCACGGGTTGGTGAAGGCGCTGGCGAGTGATTGGACGGTTTCGGCAATCGTGACGCTGCAGACCGGCGCGCCAATGACGATCTCATCCGGAATCGACCGCAACTTCGACGGCGTCACCACCGATCGCGCCGACATCATCGGCGACCCGGTGCTCGACAGCGGCCGCCCGCGCAACGAGCTGATCGAGCAATGGTTCAACACCGCCGCATTTGCCCAACCGGCAATCGGCGCCGACGGCACCGCCGGCCGCAACATCGTCGAAGGTCCTGGCTACCGCAACGTCGACCTCGGCGTGTTCCGCGACATCCGCTTTGGCGAGACGACGCTGCAGTTCCGCATCGAGGCGACGAACGTCTTCAACATCGTCAACCTGACAAATCCGGGGACGTCACTGAACGCTCCGGCGACGTTCGGTAAGATCCGATCCGCCCGCGATATGCGGCGGATGCAGTTGGGGGTGCGGCTGTCTTTTTAGACGCGGATCAGGGCCGCGGATTAAACGGATCACACGGATCACGCGCCTACGGCGTTTCACGAAGGGCACGAAGACACGAAGATCACGAAGGAAGTCGGCGAGGCAGATCCCACAGCCCATGTACTCGCTCGTCGCTACCGCGCGACGAGCCGCCTCAGCGTACTCCGCGCCTCTGCGCCCTCAGCGATCAAAGCTCTTGGACAGCGTGAAGCCGTCAATCAACACACAACGGCTTCGTGTTCTTCGTGCCTTCGTGTTCTTCGTGCCGAAGCCGTGATCGGTGAATACCGCTCGACAGATGATCTCTCGACGAAGATCGAATCCCCGAACTCATGCGTCCGATAGGCATACGTTTCCAGCTCCCCCTCCATCCGGGCGAGCGTTTCATCATCGATAAACGCCCGCAGCAGTTCGAAGTGGCTGGACCCGCGCTCGTGGGTGCCCGAGAGAATGGCGTCTACCACGCGCAGCTCCGTTGACGGACCGATGCGGCCGGTGGCAAGACCATCGCCAGCGCGCACGAACCCATCGCGCGCCGCCGCGTGCTCCAATGCCCGGACGACGGTGGTGCCGATCGCCACGATCCGACGGCCGTCAAGTCGGGCATCGCGCACCGCTGCCGCGGTCCGCTCGGGAATTCGGTACGGCTCGTCGAACGGCAACAGCTGATCGAGAGACTCATCCCCCGTCGACGACAAACCCGCTGCGTGCGTCAGCGTCGCGAAGTGGACGCCCTTACTCCTCATCTCCGCCAGCGCATGCCAGTCGAGCACGAAGCCAGCCGACGGCGGCTCGAACGCGACGGGCGGGCTGGCGATGGGCGTCCAGGTATCCCAGAGCGCGAGCGCCCGCGGCACGTGCGAGTACTGCACGGGACGTCCGTGCCGCGCGATTCCTTCCCAGATCGCCGCCGGTTGACCGTCGAACTCGAGTCGAACAAGTCGCGGGTGGTTGTGCACGCGTTCAATCACGGTTGCGAGCAGCGGGCCGAGCGCCAGGCGGTCGCCTGGCGCAACCGCAGGTGGCGAGGGCCGATCTTCGGTCCGCATCCGAAAGTCGCCGAGGCCAAAGAGCACGGCGACAAACGACCGAACCGCCGCGACATCGAGCGAGTCACGCCCAGCGAGACGCACCTCGATCCGCCTGCCACTCACCACATGCCGTCCGACAAGGCTGGCTGGCATCGTCGCGGCGTCGTTGGCAATGACGAGATCGCCCGGTTGCAGGACGTCCATCGCCTGACGCCGCGGCAGATGGTGCAATCGACCTCTGCCATCGACGGTCAGCAACTTCGCGTCGGGCGCGCGCTGCCGTGGAACGGCGGCCGCAATCATCATGCACTCTCGGCAATCTGCGACGACGACTGGCCGACGCTCGCAAGTCGCTCGCCGATGGCGTCCGCGAGCTCACGCGCAGCATCTTCGGGCCTTCGCAGTTGCGCGCGATCCGCATCGGGCACCGCGGCGGCGTGAAGCGGTGTGTCCATGTCGCCAGGATCGAACGACATCACCGCAATGCCCTCGGCCCGAAGCTCCTCTTGCCAGATTCGGCTCATGTGGCGCAGTGCGGCCTTGCTCGCGCCGTAGGCGCCCCAGCCCGGATACGCATTCACCGCGGCGTCGCTCGAAATGTTGACGATGACCGCACCCGAGCGATCGCGCGCGGACGCCGCCAGAGAACCCAAGAGTGCCTTGGTCAGCCGAAACGGCCCGAGCACGTTGGTCTCGAGTGCGCGTGCGAAGTCCTCGCAGTCCGTATCCGCGAGGAGCGCCAGCGGCACCGGGCCAAGATCGGACGCGTTGTTGACGATGACGTCGAGCTTGCCGAGCGCGCCAATGATTTGCACGGACATCGGGTAGATGTCGTCGGCCTTCGAGACGTCGCCAACGATGCCACGCGCGCCGGAGTGCTCGGCCGCGACGCGCCGTACGGCGTCGCGCGAGCGGGCAATGAAAGCGACCTTGGCGCCGCGGGTGAGGAGTTCCGTGACGAGCGCCAGCCCAAGACCTGATGTGCCGCCGGTGACGGCGACGTTCCGGCCGGCAAGCGGGTCCGGCCGGAAATGTGACGTGGCGCTCGACCTCAACTGCGGTCCGGCGGATTGCGCGGTATCGACGTTAGCCATGGCGTGCTGTCTCTCCAATCTGACGAAAAACCGTTGTCGAAGACCATGCTACAAGTTAAAGTTAACTTTAAGTCAAGTCCATGTCTTCCGACCTCCTCACCATCACCGAGGTCTCACGCCGCAGCGGCGTGGCCTCCTCCGCCCTCCGTTTCTACGAGTCCAAGGGCCTCATCGCCTCGGAGCGTGCCGGCTCCGGGCACCGGCGCTACCCGCGCGCCGTGCTGCGGCGCATCGCCTTCATCGTGTTCGCGCAGAAGATTGGCCTGTCCCTGACCGAAGTCGCCGCCGAGCTCGCCAAACTGCCGCGGAACCGCGTGCCTGAACGAGCCGACTGGATCAAGTTGTCTGGCCAGTGGCGCGAACGCGTCGACGAACGGATCGCTGAGCTCGAGCGCCTGCGCGACGGCCTCGGCCAGTGCATCGGCTGCGGCTGCCTGTCGCTGCAACAGTGCCGGCTCGCCAACCCGGGCGATCGCGTCGCCCGAGCCGGCGCCGGCCCGCGGTTCTGGATCGGACGCTAGTATCTCGCTCCGTCAGGCCATCGTGCACATCGTGTCATCGTGATCATCGTGCGAGGGTCGTTGGCTCGTCTCACCGTCACACGATAGGATTCGCTGATGAACACCCGCCGTCAGTTCCTGATCACCGCCGCCATGGGCGTCACCGTCGCCGCGTGCCAGCGTCAGCCGCCAGCGGGCACCACTGCCCCGCCCTCAGCGCCAACAACGCCAGGCGCGCCGCCGGCGTTCGGGACTGCCGCCGGTGTTGGCCCAGAGATCTCGCCAGGCACGTTCGCCGAAGCCGAAAAGCTGATGCAGGTCACGATGACCGACGCCGAGCGTCAGACGGCCGCCAGCAACTGGCGTCGCCTGATGGCGCTGCTGCCCGAGCGCCGCGTCGGGCCGCGCAAGGTGGCGCTTGACGCTGATGTCGCGCCGGCGACGCGTTGGGACCCGCGCACCATCGCCGCGACGACTGGCCCATCGACCGACAGATTCGTGCGCAGCGCCGCCGACAATACGCCCCTTCCGTCGAGCGATGCCGATATCGCGTACGCGCCGGTCGCGAAGCTGTCGCGCTGGATCGAAAGCAAGGCGCTCAGCTCCGAGCGCCTCACCAACATCTACATCAATCGGATCGCGCAGTACCGATTCGAAGCTTCGGTCTGTCATCACCCTCCCGAAAGAACACGCCCTGGCGCGGGCGAAGCGGGCCGACGCCGAGATCGCCACCGGCAAGTATCGTGGCCCGCTGCACGGCATCCCGTATGGCGTCAAAGATCTCCTCGACACCGCCGGCATCGCCACGACCTACGGCGCCGAGCCCTTCAGGAACCGCGTCCCCTCCGCCGACTCCATCGTCGTCCAGCGTCTGAACGAGGCGGGCGCCGTGCTCATCGCCAAGTTGAGCCTCGGAGCACTGGCGCTCAACGACATCTGGTTTGGCGGTCAGACGATGAACCCGTGGCTGCTGGAAGAGGGCGCATCGGGATCGAGTGCGGGGCCTGGCGCGGCAACCTCGGCAGCGCTCGTCGGCTTCTCGGTCGGAAGCGAGACCGGCGGCAGCATCATCGCTCCGTCCATGCGCTGCGGCATCACTGGTCTTCGCCCGACGTTCGGCCGCGTCCCACGCACCGGCGCGATGACGCTGTGCTGGACGCTCGACAAGCTCGGTCCGATGACGCGAACCGTCGAGGACGCGATGCTCGTGTTGCAGGCGATCTCCGGGCCAGATCCGGGAGACCTCGGGAGCGTGCCCAGCCACCTCGACTTCGATACCACTACATCTATTCGTGGCGTCCGCGTCGGTTACTTCCCGGTGTGGATGAAAGAGAATCCGGCGACCGACGTCGACCGCGCGGCGCTCGAGTCGCTGAAAACACTGGGTGTGACGCTGACCGAAGTGAAGCTGCCCGACTGGCCGTACAACTCGCTGGTGCCCGTGCTCTTCAGCGAGGCCGCAGCGGCGTTCGAAGAGCTCACGCTCAGCGGCGCCGACGACACGCTCAAGGTGCAGGTGCCAGATGCCTGGCCGAATCTCTTCCGCCAGGCGAGATTTCTGTCAGCCGTCGACTTCGTGCAGGCCGATCGCTTCCGCCGCCGCGTCGCCCTCGAGATGGCCCGCATCTTTTCCGACGTTGACGTGCTGCTCGTCCCCTCGCTGCGCGACGAGATGCTGACCATCTCGAACTTCACCGGCCATCCGTCGCTGACGCTGCGGACCGGATTCGTGAACGTCGCCGAAGCCCGCAGCGACTGGGCACCAGACCCGAACAATCCGCTGCCGAAGTTCTCGCCTCCGCGCCGCGTGCCGCATGGCGTGACGCTGATTGGTCGATTGTTCGATGAAGGAACGATTGGCCGAGTCGGGCTCGCGTTGGAACGAGCAGCAGGTGTGGCTCGCGAGCGGCCGGCGGGATTCTAGGTGATTGGCGTCATCTCCGACACGCACGGTCTGCTGCGCCCGGAAGCGGTCGAAGCACTGGCGGGCTGTGACCGCATCATCCACGCTGGCGACGTCGGCTCGCCGGACGTCCTCAGTCGCCTCCGCGACATCGCTCCGACTCTGGCCGTGAAGGGAAATGTGGACCGCGGAGATTGGGCGTCGAAACTGCCACGAACGGAGGCCGTCGAACTCGAGGGTCACACGATCTATGTGCTCCACATCCTCGAAGAGCTCGACTTGCAGCCCGCGCCAGCCGGAATCAGCGCCGTCGTCTACGGCCACTCGCACAAGCCGTCAATCGAGCACCGCGACGGCGTGCTCTATCTGAATCCCGGAAGCGCCGGGCCGCGACGGTTCAGGCTACCCGTTACGGTTGCGAAGATGTCAGTGGTGAATGGCGAGCTGACCGCGCGGATACTCGAGCTGGATGTCGGGTGAAGTCGCAAAAACTACAATGAGCGGCTGAGCCCGTAAGCTACGGCACGACAGAGAATCCACCTACACCCGCCCCGCACCTCCGGCATCCCGTGCAGCCCCTGCGATGCCGGAGGATTTGCGTAACTCCTTGGGGATCACGCCATTCATACAGTCCTCGCAAGATGTTCATCTGGTAATGATATAGAGGGACGCACACGGGATCTGGCAATTGGAACAGTTAGTGCTTTTTCAGGAGCGGCTATCTGCCCTGGCGCAAACACTCTTCGCAAAACTTCCGACTTCCTTCTCGACACGGCGACCGTGAGCGTGCTCAATCACTACCACGGCATCCCAGCGACGAAGCGGTGGAACGCGCCGCTCGCGCCGCCGTAGGCATCCCGTCAATCAAGGAGCATTGAAACCGTCGGGCCGTTGACGCACAACCCAGGCTTATTGGAGAACGACCGTGGCAAAGCTGCTATCGAAAGAACCGGACGCAATCACCGCTGACGAAACGCCGCTGGCGAAGAACGAGCTGGAATTGATGAACGCCTTCTGGCGGGCATGCAATTACCTGTCGGTGGGGATGATCTACTTGAAGGACAACCCCCTGCTGAAAGAGCCGTTGAAGACCGAGCACGTGAAGCACAGGCTCCTCGGCCATTGGGGCGCGAGCCCGGCGCTGTCGTTCGTGTGGGTGCACCTGAACCGAATGATCGTCAAGCACGACCTCGACGTGATTTTCGTGGCCGGACCGGGCCACGGGGCGCCGGGCGTGCTTGGGGCCGGCGTATCTCGAAGGGACGTACTCCGAAATCTATCCGGACAAGAGCCAGGACGCGGAAGGGATGCAGAAATTCTTCAAGCAGTTCTCCTTTCCTGGCCACATCGGCAGCCACGTGACGCCAGAAACACCAGGCTCGATCCACGAAGGTGGCGAGCTTGGCTACAGTCTGTCGCATGCCTACGGCATGGCGCTCGACAATCCCGATCTGATTGTCGCCTGCGTCGTAGGAGACGGTGAGGCCGAGACCGGGCCGCTCGCGACCGCGTGGCACTCGAACAAGTTCCTCAACCCTGTCCGCGACGGCGCGGTACTGCCGATCCTGAATCTGAACGGCTACAAGATCGCCAATCCAACGGTCCTGGCGCGCATCAGCCACGAGGAGCTCGAAGCACTGTTCATCGGCTACGGTTACACGCCGTATTTCGTCGAAGGCAGCGATCCGGCGGGCATGCATCAGAAGATGGCCGCACACGCTGGAGCGGGCGATCGGCGAGATTCGCGCGCAGCAGAAAGCCGCGCGCGCGTCGAACGCTCCCGTCCGTCCGCGCTGGCCGATGATCGTGCTGCGCTCCCCGAAGGGGTGGACCGGGCCGAAAGAGATCAAGGGTCACAAAGTCGAAGGGTCCTGGCGATCGCATCAAGTGCCCTTCTCTGATGTGCGGGACAATCCCGCGAATCTGAAGCTGCTCGAGGACTGGATGCGCAGCTACAAGCCCGAGGAGCTATTCGACGCAGACGGCCGGCTCGCGGCGAAGCTCCGGACGCTGGCGCCGGCCGGGAATCGTCGCATGAGCGCCAACCCCCACGCCAACGGCGGGCTACTGCGCAAGCCTCTCAAGCTGCCCGACTTCCGCGCCTACGCAGTCGAGGTGTCTTCCCGGGGTACGGCGATGTACCGAGAACACCAAACCTCTGGGCGAGTACCTCCGCGACGTCATGAAGAACAACCCGACCAGCTTCCGCGTCTTCGGCCCGGACGAGACGGCGTCCAACCGACTGCAGGCCGTGTACGAAGCGAGCAAGAAAACCTGGATGGCGGACATGCTGCCCGAGGACGCCGACGGCGGCGAGCTCGCGCCCGACGGGCGCGTCATGGAAATACTCTCGGAGCACACGCTGGTCGGCTGGCTGGAGGGCTACCTGCTCACGGGGCGTCACGGGTTCTTCCACACCTACGAGGCGTTCGCGCACGTCATCGATTCCATGTTCAACCAGCACGCCAAGTGGCTCGACATCAGCAAGAACCACGTGCCGTGGCGCGCCTCGGTCTCGTCCGAGAACATCTTGTTGTCGTCCACGGTCTGGCGGCAGGACCACAACGGCTTCTCTCATCAGGACCCGGGGTTCATCGACCTGGTGACCAACAAGGGGCCGTCGGTCACGCGCGTCTACCTGCCGCCCGACGCCAACACGCTGCTATCGGTCGCCGACCATTGCCTGCGCAGCACCGACTACATCAATGTCATCGTTGCCGACAAACAAAAACACCTGCAGTTCACGACGATGCCCGAGGCGATCGCGCACTGCAGCAAAGGTCTTGGCATCTGGCCGCGGGCGAGCACCGATGCGGGCGAGGAACCGGATGTCGTGCTGACATCCTGCGGCGACGTGGCCACCATGGAGGCGTTGGCGGCAGCAGCCATCCTGCGCGAGCGGGCGCCGGATCTGAAGCTTCGATTCGTCAATGTGGTGGATCTGTTCAAACTGCAGCCGGCCTCCGAGCATCCGCACGGCTCGACCGAGCGCGAGTTCGACAGCCTGTTCACCACGGACAAGCCGATTATCTTCAACTTCCACGGCTATCCCTGGCTGATCCACAAGCTCTCGTACCGCTTCAAGGGGCACGCGAACCTGCACGTGCGCGGCTACAAGGAAAAAGGAAACATCAACACGCCGCTCGAGCTCGCGATGCTGAACGAGACGTCTCGCTTCAACCTCGTCATCGATGTGATCGATCGGGTGCCAAAGCTGCACGTCAAAGGCGCGCACCTGAAAGAGGAGATGCGGAACGCGATCATCGACAACATGAACTACGCGCACGAGCACGGCACCGACCGGCCGGAGATCGCCAACTGGACGTGGCCGTACTGAGCGCGGGCCCTGAGGCACACCGGATGCGAGAACGCGAAGAAACGATGGCCGATCAGCTGCCGGCAGAGGAGGATCTGGGACGGCTGCCGACGGACAAGGAGCTCGCCCGGCTTCAGCGGACCACGGTGCTGTACTACCTTCACGAGACCAACCCGGACAACGGGCTGGTCCGTGACAAGACCGACCCCGACGCGCCATCCAGCATCGCGGCCGTCGGTCTCGCCCTGGCGACGATCCCGGCGGTTGTCGAGCGCGGCGTGCTCATTCGCAAGTTTGCCGCAAAGAGTGCCCGCCGCAGGCTCCGCAGCCTCATGAACCTCCCTCAGGGACCTGAGCCGGACGCGGCCGGGCACAAGGGCTTCTTCTATCACTTCCTTGATATCGATACTGGCCGCCGCGTCTGGAACTGCGAGCTGTCGACGCTCGACTCAGCGTTCCTGTTCGCGGGGGCGCTGACATGCGCCACTTACTTCGACGCCGACACGGAGGACGAGGCGGAAGTCCGGGGCCTGGCGGACGCGCTCTACCGCCGGGCCGACTGGAACTGGGCGTGCAATGGCGGCCCGACGCTCACCCACGGCTGGAAGCCCGAGACCGGCTTCCTGCCGTACCGCTACGAGGGATACGACGAGGGACTCCTGCTCTACCTTCTCGCGCTCGGCTCGCCGACTCACCCACTTGCGCCGGAAAGCTACAACGCGTACTGCGCCACCTACCAGTGGAAAGAAATCTACGGCCGCGAGCTGCTCTACTCCGGCCCCTTGTTCACACATCAACTTTCGCACCTGTGGGTCGATTTCCGTGGCATCCGCGACGCGTTCATGCGCGAGCATCGCAGCGACTACTTCGAGAACAGCCGACAGGCAACCTTTGTTCAGCAGGAGTACGCCGTCACGAACCCGCTGGGCTTCGAGGGTTACGGGAAGCACTGTTGGGGGTTCACGGCCTCTGATGGCCCGGGCTGGGTCAAGCGCACGATGAACGGCGTCGAGCGGGAGTTTCATGGCTACATTGCCCGTGGCGCACCGTTTGGCCCCGACGATGGCACCGTCGCACCGTGGGTCGTGGTCGCGTCATTGCCATTCGCGCCGGAAATCGTCATCCCGACCGTCAGGCAGTTCGCCCGGCTGGACTTGGGAATGACCGCCCCCTATGGGTTCAAGCCGTCATTCAACCAGACCTTCGCCGTGGAAGAGAGCCCTACTGGTTGGTGGGTCACGCCCTACCACTTCGGCATCGACCAGGGGCCGGTCGTGTTGATGATCGAGAATTACCGCTCCGGTCTTATCTGGGACATCATGCGCCGCTGCCCAGCCGTGATCGTGGGGCTACGGCGAGCCGGGTTCACCGGCGGATGGCTCTGAGCTTGTCGATTTAGCCGCGATCGCGCCGCGCGAGCCCGGACACCGCCGCGATGAGCGTCTCGCCATCAATCGGCTTCGCCAGGTGCAGCTGGAAGCCCGCGTCGAGTGCACGACGCCGATCCTCCTTGGTCGCCAGCGCCGTCAGCGCCGCCGCTGGCGTCATCGCGCTCGTCGCCAGCCCACGCACTTTCTTGATGAACGAATAGCCATCCTCACCGGGCATGGCAATATCTGCGAGGATGACGTCGACGCGCTCGCGCTGCAGGATCTCGATGGCCTGCGAGGTTGACTCGGCCGTCAACACGCTCGCCCGGCGACGCTCCAGCTGCGCGGCGACCACCTCACGGCCTTCGCTGTTGTCGTCGAGCACGAGCACGGAGATGCCGTCGAGAACGTCGGGCGACTCGACAGGTGATGCGGCCGTCGCACCCCATTGCGCGGGTTGGGACATGCCGGTCCGCGCTGGCAGCCGCACGGTGAACGTCGAGCCGCGGCCCTCGCCCTCGCTCGACGCGGTGATGGTGCCGCCATGCGCTTCCGCGAGGTGCCTGACGATTGACAGGCCCAGCCCCAGTCCGCCGTGACGCCGCGTGCTGGACGCATCTGCTTGACGGAAGGGCTCGAACACGCACGGCAGGAACTCGGGGGGAATCCCTACGCCATTGTCGCTCACGACGATTTCCGCGGCCGATGGCGAGCGGCGCAGTTTCACGACGATTCGTCCTCCCTCTTCGCAGAACTTGACGGCATTCGACAGCAGGTTCCACACGATCTGCTGCAGCCGTGCGCCGTCTCCGTACACGAGCTGGCAGGCGTCGTCGGTTTCGACATCAATCGAGACATGCTTGGCTTCGGCAGCCGCGGCGACGACTTCGACCGCGGCGCCGGCGATCTGATTCAAGTCGACCGCCGTTCGCTCGAGCCGCAGCTTGCCGGACACAATGCGGGCGATGTCGAGCAGCTCGTCGATCATCCGCGCCTGCTGCCGGGCGTTTTCATAGATCGATCGGCAGGCGCGATCTCGGATGGCCTCGTCCATGCCCGGCGAACGCAGCATGTCAGCCCAGCCGAGCATGGCGTTCAATGGCGTCCGCAGCTCGTGCGAGACAGTCGCGAGAAACTGATCCTTGAGCCGATTGCCTTCTTCGGCGCTGGCACGCGCCGCGCGTTCGCTCTCGAGGAGTTCCTGACGCACGATCTCGAGCCGGGTGAGTTCGGCGACGGTGTCGGCGAGGAGATCCTTCTCCTTCGCCAGCGCCTGCTCCGCCTCCTGCGCGTGCGAAAGCGCAGCAGTGGTTTCCTGATGGAGACGACGGGCTTCGACGGCGTGACGATCGCGATCCTCGAGCCGGCCGATGAACACCTGATAGGTCTTGTAGGTCAGATACACGGGCGCGAGCATCAGCAGCGCGAGCCAGTGCTCACCCTTGGCGATGACGACTGCCGCGAGTGCGCCTGCGCTGCCCGCGACCATGAAGCTGGCGCCGCTCCAGGAAAAGTCCTCGAGCCAGACCTGGAGAAAGCTCCGGTCGGTCGTGCGCGCGATCGCCCCGGCGATCAAGCCCGTATTGACGAAGAAGTAGGTCGCGATCGCGCCGACGAGCGGACCGGAAACAGGCGCCAGTTCCACCGGACGCAAGGGCCCGCCGAGCAGTTGATAGACGACACCCGTCGCGGTCATCGTCACTGCTTCGGCGGCAATGCTGAACGCCGTCCGGTACCACGGATATCGCCGCCGCACGTGGATCGCGCACTGCGTCCACACGCCTGCCAGCGAGATGACGAGCGCCTGCTGTGGACCCAGCAGGAGCAGCGCCGTCAGGTCCGCCGCGTAGGAAACCGATAGCGTGGATCCACTGGCAAGTGGAATCGGCAGGTTGATCTTCCACAGTGACGTCAGACAGGACGCGACAAGCAGGAAGGCAAACAGCCACGGTTCACGAATGCTGGTCGGAAACCAGACCGCGGTTGCCGACAGACCGGCAGCGATCACCGCGAGCACATAAAGCTGCGCCGAAAAAGACAGCGTCGCCCAACCGAGCGTCCGACGATTCGGATCGGGCCCGGGCAGCGCGTCAACCGCTCCGACGCCGACGCTCGAGGCCGTCACCGCCGGCTCCATACGATCGGCTCGCAACTCGCGACCGTACAGCCCGTCCCCCACACGACGGTCTCTCCGCCATCGGTCGTGCCCCACACGACCGTCTCTCCATCGTCCGTGCCCCAGACGACGGTTTCGCCGTCGACCGTCCCCCACACGACCGTGGCACCCTCCACGCTCGACACTCGTTCGATCGACCACGGCCCGTCGCAATTCGCGCCGTCGCACAAAGAGCCCCACACGACATTCTCGCCAGCGTCGGCTCGCCACTTGCCCGTCGTCATGGCGCAGCCCTCGGGCTTACAGAGATAGCCCCAGAAGATTCGCTGTCCGTCCGCTCCTCTCTCCGCTCCCCAGAGCACACTCGTCGGCCACGCGTTCGCGTCGGCAGTGAGGCGGCCACCCTTGACAAGTTGGTTGCCCCAGATGAGCGTGCCTCCCCAGCCTGACGAATTGGGGTATTGGCTGTGCGAGGAGTTCGCAAGGTAGCGGGCGAGTTCGACTGCGCCTTTCGCGTTCACGAATCCGGCGCCTTCGGTCAAGGGATCGTAGCCGCTCGACACCACCGCCGTGTACTGCAGGATTGCCTTGACCGCATTCGGCGTCAGATTCGGGTTGGCTTGCAGCATCAACGCAACGGTTCCGCTCATAACGGATGCCGCGACGCTCGTGCCGCTGAGGCTGACATACGGCATCTCCGGCTGCGCGGTCGTCCCTGGCAGAAGATAAGCCGCGGCGGTCGTGTACAGCGAGCTGTTGGGAGTGGCCAATGACTCGATTCCGACACCGGGAGCGACGATGTCGGGCTTCGCGAGATGGTCGAGCGCGGTCGGTCCCCGGGAAGAGAAGGCGGGGATCGTGTCGTCGTTCCGCGCTATCGTGCCCATGTGGCTCGACGCGCCGACCGTCAACACCCATGGGGCGTTCCCGGGTGACGTCGTGCCGCCGTACTGCATGCGGCCATCGACGCTGCGGCCGAAATTCCCCGCAGCGGCCACAACGGTCATGCCAGCTCGGACCGCGCGCCCGGCCGCTTGCGTCAGCGGATCGGTGTTGTACGACTCGTAGACGCCAGTGCCGATCGAGAGGTTGACGACTCGAATGTTCAGCGCATCGCGGCGGTCGATGGCGTGATCGATCGCGGCAATCACGTCGCTCACGTAGCCGCGGCCATTGCCGTCGAGCACCTTCAACACGACGAGTTGCGCTCCGGGTGCAATGCCCTTGCGCGCGCCGTCCGAGTCCCAGCCATTGCCGGCGATGACGCCGGCCACGTGCGTCCCGTGACCGTAGTCGTCGTGAGGCGTCGTGATGCCGTCGACAAAGTCGACGAACTCGACGACGCGCTGCCCGATACCGCTATCCGACAGGTCGTCGTGCCAACCAGTGACGCCTGAATCGATCACGGCGACGCCGACGCCGGCCCCATCGACACCGAGACTCTGCCTGACCGCAAGTGCGCCAATCGTCGCTGCTGTCCGCTCCATCGTTCCAACAACGACGCGATCGAGCGAGACGCGTTCGACAAGCGGGCTGTCGGCGAGCGCGACGAGAGCCGCGTTGGGCACAAACGCGACTTGGGCAGAAATTGCCGGCAACGTTCGTCCCAGCTTTCCTCCCAGCTCGCGGATGAGCTGCCGGATGTCTTTCTTGGGGTGGGCAGGATCGGCATGAACGATGACGCGGGAGTAGCCACCGCGCTGACGCGCATTGCCCTTCAGGACTGCGTCAAGTTTCCACAGTGATTGGGGCGTTGCTGCAAGATTTGCAGGCCCGAGCGACGCAAGCATCGCCAGGCCGAGGATTGCGGCGAGGAATCCGGAGGGTTTGACGTACGCGGGCATTAACGCTCCTCCCGAAACTCTGCAGCAAAGCAACTGCTGTGCCTGCGCGGCGCGATTTCAGTTTCGGTGGCCAGCTCGGCCGTTGTTGGGAGCGTGCGATTTCTGCGTGAGTATTTACTTCCCCGCTTGCTCCTTCGCGACCTGCGCGAGATACGCCTTCTCCAGCTCGGTCACCGCTTGGAGAAAGCCCGCTGGATCGACGAATCGATCGGGATTGTAGGCGTCACCTGGTTTGTACTTGTCGTGCATGCCGAACTGCGACGCGTGCGACGAGAGGAAGACGTCGATCTTCATCGCTCTCTGCGCCGCGAACGTCCGCGCGTAATCGTCCTTGATGCCTGGATACTTCGGCATGCCTGTGACCGTGACACCTGGGTTGATCGAACCCAGGTTGGCGATGATCACGCGATAGGTCTTCCCGTTCTCCTGCACGTCGGTCGTGAAGCTCGTCGCGCCCCTGGTGTGGCCCGCGTGCAGATGCGTGGTGAGCGTCGTGCCGCCGAGTGAGATCGTCTCGCCGTCTTTGAACGTGCGATCGACCTTCACCGACGGAAAGCGGGCCGATGGCCTGTCGCCAAAACGAAAGTCCGCGGCACCACCCGACTCCAGCAGGTCCTTGTCGCGTTCCGAGATGACGAGCGATGCACCGGTTATCTTCTTCAACTCCGCGATCGCCGCCACGTGATCGAAGTGGCCGTGCGTCGCGGTGAGGATCTTCACGTCGCTCATCTTGAAGCCCAACTTTTCAACGCTCGCCTGGATGTTCGGCGCCGATTCCGCGAGGCCCGTATTAATAAGGATGTGCCCCTGAGGCGTGGCGATGAGGTACGTGGACAGGTCGTAACCGCCGACCCAGTAGACGTTGCCGATTAGCTTGAACGGGGGAAATGGGCGTGTCCATTCCGGGTTGTTCTGCGCGCTGATCCGCTTACCCGGAATGCATACCGAGGGCCAAAATTGTAATCGCGACGACGAGTCTCAAGAGTCTGGCGTCATGTAGGTCTTTGAGCGAGATTCTGCCACGAAACTCAGCCGGACTTTGCGGTACCATTTGCCGATGGCCTCTGATTTCATCTCACCTCTCGCCGCGGCGCTCGCCGACCGCTATCGCGTCGGACGGGAGCTCGGACACGGTGGGATGGCGACTGTCTATCTTGCCGAAGATCTGAAGCATGGTCGAAAGGTCGCGATCAAGATCCTGCGGCCCGAAGTGGCGGCCGCGATCGGCGCCGAGCGATTCGTGCGAGAGATCCGCACGAGCGCCGCACTCCAGCATCCGCATATCCTCGGCTTGATCGATTCGGGCGAAGTCGGCGGGACGGCGTACTACGTGATGCCCCTCGTCGAGGGCGAGAGCCTGCGCGATCGACTGCGGCGTGAGAAGCAGCTCCCGATCGCGGATGCCGTCAGGATCGCCAGCGAAGTGGCGAGCGCTCTCGACTACGCCCATCGCCGCGGCATCATCCATCGGGATATCAAGCCGGAGAACATCCTGCTGCAAGAGGGACAGGCGCTGGTCGCCGACTTCGGGATCGCGCTCGGCGTCACGAGCTCCGGCGACACTCGCATGACCGAGGCCGGAGTCTCGGTCGGCACACCTCACTACATGTCGCCCGAGCAGGCGATGGGCGAACGCGAGATCACGGCCCGGTCCGACGTCTACGCGCTCGGCTGCGTGACCTACGAGATGCTGCTGGGCGAACCGCCGTTTACGGGTCCGACGACGCAGGCGATCGTGGCCAAGGTGCTGACCGAACGGCCCGGTTCGGTCGTCGCGCGACGAAACACGGTGCCGCTGGCGATCGAGAAGGCCATCCACACGGCGCTGCAGAAGCTGCCAGCCGATCGCTTCGCAAGCACGATCGCCTTCAGTGCGGCGCTGGCCAGCGCCGGCACAGAAGACACGTGCGCTGCCCACGGGGACGCCGCGAGCGGACGGCCACGTCGGGAAGTTCCGGCTGTCCGAAGATGCGTGCCGCCGGCTGGCGCGGACGTCGTTCGACCCGAGGCTGATCGGAAGCACGATGCACTACCTGCGACAACGGCGTCGAGTCGGACGTGCTCGTCTGCTACATCCCCGCCTGTGGACGCGCCGCCGATCAATACGACAAGGTCATCGATGCCGCAACCTACCGCGGGCTGGCGGTGACGTTTCGCGGTTTCGAACCGGTGACCGCCTGGCGCCCCAGCCTGCCGCTGGACGATCACATGGTGCTCCTGCGCGAGTTTCTGCGAGACGCCGTCGCGCGCCTGCGGCCGCGGCTCACCATCATCGGCGGCTTTTCGAGCGGCGCCGACATCGCCATGCGTCTCGCTGCGGCGCCCGATCCCGATTCGCGTCTGCGGCTCGACGGCTGCCTGGCGCTCGGCGCCAACCTGTCGATCGACACCTGCTTTCTGACGAGCGCCCTCGCCACGCTGAAGGATCGTGACGACGCGGCGCTGCTGGCCATCCTGCGGCAGCGTCAGCGGCGGCGCAAGCTCGCTCGACGAGTTCGTCAACCTCTGCGACTACGCCGTCAGCGTCGTGCCGACCTTCCGCAACGACGTCGCGCCGCTGCGGGCGTTTGGCGCGGCGATCTCCGCGCCGTTCGCCACCGAGAAGCTGACGCCGTTCGCCGACTGGTATCGCGCCGCCGCCGCCAACGGCTGCCGGCCTGCGGTGCGTGTTCGAAGACACGCCGATGTTCCGCGATCTGGTGCGCGAGCTGCAGCTGCGCAACCTCGACGATGGCCTGCTGGGGCCGCAGTACGAAGAAGGCTCGGTCGTCGCCGAGGCGGGCACCAGCCACTTCGACCTGATCGATCCGTCGCGCGTCGAGGAACACGTCCAGGCGTTGGTCGATCGGCTTGACGGACGGAGCCGCCCGCCGATCGACGTTGACCATGTGACGGTGTAACACGCGATTTACCGCGGCGCGCTCGACGGCGGGACCAACCCCTTGAGCCGCATATAAGTCACCAGATTCCCGTAGTGCTCGAAGTTGTGCGCCGTGTTGAACGCCATCACGCCAAGGCGCGAGTACGTACCCGGCAGGAAGAACTTCACCGTCTCGGCACCTGTCGCTGCCGTCATCTTGTCGAAACCCGCCTCGCAGAACGTGAACGACGCGTCGAGCGCTGCCTTCAGGTCAGCTTTTGTCGTTTTGCTCTTCTCGATGCCCTGCATTTCCGGCTTCATGCCGGTTGCCGCGCTGCAGATCATGAAGTTGGCATCGGCAATGTGGCCAAACAGCTGTCCCATCGATCTGACGTCGGCCGTCGGCTTGAACGAGTACATCTCTTCGGGAACCTGATCCGCCGCCTTGGTGATGTAACCCTTGACGAGATCCAGCGTCGCGCGCACGCTGGCGATCGTGGGGTCTGTCTGGGCCTGCGGTGTGACGGTTGCTGCCGCCAGTAGCAGTGAAGCAAGAAGCATCGAGATCCTCTCTTTCAACGTGGGCGAAGTCTGGAACGTCCGGTGGGATTTGACGTCGTTCACCCTGGGTTGGATCCCGGCCGTTAGTCCTTCTTCGAGAGAGAGTTGGCGAGGCGCTCCCGTCCCGCGATTGGTCACTCGCGATCCGGTGAGCTCGAGGTCGCGTCGTCGACGTGCGCGTAGAGTACGTCCCAGTCGTAGGGCTGTTGATCCGGGCCCGCACGCGTACCGGAAAATCGGTCCTCCAGCACCACGCATCTGGCAATCTTGGGAAAGTCGAGCAATCTCCACCCGATGGCCTGCGCGCCAATGCTTCCCACCTTGCTCCGCTGATAGACGAGCAGTCTGCGGATGTCCTTGATCACGCCGTAATCGTGCGGTTCGACGATACGGCGGCTGCCGCCGTAGTCGAACTGCAGCAGCCGCCTTTCGGCGATGGCGAACCTCACCTTTTCGTGGAGGCCCTCGGCGGACGAGTCGTCAGTTCTGGCCGACTGAAACTGAAGGATCTTGCTCATAACTGGAAAATGCTTCGCGCCGAATTGCACACGCCGGGGGAGATCTGACCGAATTCCCCGCCGGCGATGATTTCCTCGTATCTTGGTTTCAAGAAAGGACGGAGCCGAGGCGCGGGGCTGCAATTCAAGTGCCTTGCTTGCCGGTCCGAACGCCGAAACTGAGCAGTACGCCTTTTCGTAGTGGTGCAGTTCGTTCGTCTTTGGGTTCGTTGCCGCAAGTCGACTATCGAAGGGGTGAGACCAGCACAGCGTAAATCCGAGCCCGCTGATAGATCGAGCGTCGCGTGCCCAGCATCTGGATCGACGAGTATCCGGCGCCGGCGAAGAGACGCTCGAGTGAGGCGACGCTGACCGGATACGGCACCCACGGGTTTCCCTTGTCGGTGTCGTATTCGACGATGAGGAAGCGTCCGAACGGCTTCATATTCCGCTGACAATCGCGAATCAACGTCGCTTGATCGCGGACGTAGTGCAGGGAGTTCGCGAGGAGAACACCGTCGAGTTCCGAGAAGGGCCACGGCTGCGAGGTGAAGTCACCCTCGTGCGTCACGATCGACGTCCCCTCGTAGCTGCGCGGGATCTGTTGCAGCGCCGATCGGTCTCGATCTATCGCGTGGACGACGCTCGCGCGCGGCAGAATGCTGGCGAGCGCCAGCGTGAAGGTGCCGTCGCCGCAACCGAGGTCGGCCCACGTCTCTGCCTTTCCGTTGACGCGCGCGCCGGCAATCAGCTTGGCCGCGTCGTCAACGGTCACGATCCCTGCCGCAGCAGTCGCAGCGCGATATCATCGTCATAGGCCGGTGATTGGAGGGTGCGCGTCGCGCCACCGGTCACGCGCTCGCGTTTGACGATCGTGCCCGATTTGGTGTCGAGCCACTCGGCTTGCCAGATGCCCTCGGGTACGGCGACCTGGAGCGACGTCTCGCCAGAGGTTGCAAGTACGATTGGCGGCCGTGTACCCCACGAGAAGTCGACCTGTGGATCGACGCGTTCCATCCAGGCTTCTTTGAGTTCGTTGCCCTTGAAGTACTCGCCGCGCAGCCCGTTGCCACTGCCGCGCTCCGGCCGAAGCACAGTGGTCGGGACCGATTCCTTGCCCGCGCCAGGCGGCGTCCATCGCAGCCGCGTGACGCCCTGCCCGCCGTTATAGAAGAACTCCAGCTTCACACGGTAGGTCTCGCCGGCGCGCAACGTGATGCGCCCGGTATCTTCCTTGTCGCCGTGATCCGTCCAGTCGTCGATGAGTAACGTGTCGTTGATCCAGAGGCGCACGCCGTCGTTCGACACGGTGTGGAACGCGTACTCGCCGCTCGCCGGCGCCTGGAGCGTGCCCGTCCAGCGTGCCGACCATGACCTTGTCGCGATGGTCTTGCGCACGTAGATCGACATCGCCCGGCCGCGCTCGACGAGCGCTCGCGCCGAACCGCCGGCCGGCGCGCCGCCCGCGATCACTGAATCGTCGGGCGTCATGCGGACGAAGTCGAATCCGCTGATGAAGTCCGTCAGAATCTTCAACTGGCGCCGGAGGGCGACGCTCCCCCCACCTGGCTGCGATTGTGGATACGCGAACGTTCCGTCTTCGCGTCCCGCTACAAATGAGTAGTCGAGGTTGTTGAACAGCCCGCCACCGGCAACGATGAAGTCCCAGGCCTCGCCACGATAGGTCGCGTCGCTGGTGCCGGCGAACCCCGTCTCGTCGTCTCCCATCACTTTGTTCAGGGCGTAGTTCATGCGCACCGTGTCCGGCGGGCTGGCGTAGTGGAAGTTGAAAATCGAGACCGCCGCATGCGGCGCGGTGATCTTGGCCGAGTTGTTAGCGATGTTCTGTGCGATGAGGTGCTTCGCGGGCAGCGGGCGCTCGGTCTCGACGATGACGTCGGCGATGTGGTGCTGCCAGGGCATCGTGACGCCGCCGAAGTACGGCTCGTTGCAGATTTCGTAGAAGACGTTGTCGAAGCCGTTCAGCTCGGTCACGATCTTTCGCGTGAGCGCTTCCTGCGTGGCCAGCAGCTTGGCGTCCTTGTCGAGCGTGTAGACGTCATTCCGCTGAACCATCCCAATGGCGTTGATATTATTGGTGACGTTCATCGGGCTGAGCGTCCACTGGATTTCTTCATACATCGGACAGAAGAGCGTCAGTTCGACGACGACGCCCTTCGATGAGGCGTACTGTACGAAGTCCGTCAGCCGCTTGAAGTAGTCGGGGTTCCACGCCGCGAGATCGAACTTGTTCCCGCCGCCCGTGTAGCCAGGCTGCGCGCTGCGCGCCCACGGCGCGAGAAATCGGCCGGCCGCCGGCGCCATCGTATTCTGCGCGATGTTGAACGCGCCCTGTGGTTCGACGTACGCGCCGCTGAAGACCCGTGTGTAATTCAGTCCATCGGCTGCCAGCGTGTCGAGGTACTTGCGGTAGTCGAAGTCGAGGTTCATCACCGCGCCGTAGTGCTCGCCGGAGGTGATGAGGATCGTTGGCTTACCGCGCCACTGGAAGTAGTGCGGGTTGTCGGCGTGCAAGGCGATCGGCGTCGATGGCGCCTGCGCCACGCCGACGTTGCCGGCACAAGCGCCGGCGCAACGCCAAACAATGACGAGCGCGAGCGCTGGCAGGACGGCGTGGCGAGGCAGCATGATGACGGGCATTCTATCAACCCGCCTCGACCGCGCCGTCGATCAGTGTTCGCCGTGCAACTTGTGGACGTACTCGGAGCGCGCTTCGATTTCGCTCAGCCGCTCGCTCGCGTACTGCGCCGCGCGCCGTAGCAGGCTGCGGGCTGCGTCGTCTTTTCTGGCGAGGAGCGTCTGATAGTCGGCTCCGGCGCCTGCCAGATAGTTCTCGATGAATTGCCGCTCGAGCGTCGACAGGGGCTCTTCGAGGGGTCGCTCAGGGAACGGATTGGCCATGTTCGTGCCTCGCTGAGGTCCGTCGGGCAGGTGGTCGGGCCTGTGAGTAGATGATAGCTCGGAAGAGGTGTGGCTGGGTGAACTCTG
Organism: uncultured Acidobacteriota bacterium; assembly: GCA_963797715.1. GTDB lineage: Bacteria > Acidobacteriota > Vicinamibacteria > Vicinamibacterales > 2-12-FULL-66-21 > DATBJJ01. The sequence goes on along the minus strand of CAWCQS010000016.1, from coordinate 26,939 downwards.
CGGGGCGGCGTTCAATTCGGCGATGTTCACGGATCACGGCTTTCAACACGAAGGACCACGAAGGCACGAAGACTATTTTGTCGGCACGAGCGCTTTCAGCTCATCGAACCAGTTCTGAACGACAAGGATCGTCGGTGCGGAGGATTGGTCCCGTGCGACGTCCTTGATCATCAGGAAACGGCGCCCGTCCAGCGAAATGTCATAGGTGCGACCGAACGCTTCTCCGGCGCCGAAGTAGTACTGTCCTGCGCCGAACAATTTCGTTGTCGCGCCGACAGCCCAGCCGGAGCCGCGTTCAACCGCAACGCGCATCAAGTCGCCGGAGAGATCGCGGTAGAACAGCTCCACGTCCTTGCCGTCTCGACTCCAGAGCGGTTGTAAACCGCCCCCAGCGGAGACCAGCCAGCGCCCGCCGTTCACATCGGGATAGGGGCGGACCCAGATCTCTGAACGGCCAGAGTCGTTGGACTGATACGCAAGCCATCGGCCGTCTGGCGAGACCTCGCCGTTCTGTTCGCTGAAAGGCGTGTGGACCAGGGGCTCGATGCGATGGTCTGATCCCAGTGCCAGCCGGCTGACATCGAAGCCTTGTGGTTCGCCGTCCCGCAGGATTACCCATGCACCATCGGGCGATACACCCGTTGGGGCCTTGTCGGCAGTCGTCGTATTCTGCGTCAACTGTTCCGGGACGCCCGTCCCGTCACTGGCCTGCGAGAACAGATTCCTCGTGACGGCGCCTGCCGGCGTGTCCGGCCGTTCCGATGTGTAGAGCACGCGCCGGCCGTCGAAACTCCACACGGGAAATCGATCCGGCCTGGGGGCGAACGTGAATCGCGTGAGGGTCCGGCGGGCAAATTCCCAGAGCCAGATGTCACGCTCCTGATCCCTGACGTCAATCGCGACGCGCGTGCCGTCGGGCGAGATCCTCAGATACAGGTAGGCTCTGACTGGCGCCGGAAGTGGCTCTTCCCGGCCCTGGCGATCGACCCATACCAGCGTCCGCGCCGGTTCCTCAATACCCCCGCGCACGTAGACGAGCGTGCCGTCGGAAGCCACGTCGAAATCAGCAGCGCCGTTCGGCGTGGTGAGAAGCTGGGGTACGACGGTACAGGCGTTCCGCGGACCTCGAGCCGCTCGAGATCGAACGCGACCGCCCGAAGCGATCCCGCTGCCCCGTACACCAAATGGCCGCTCGGCAGGTAACGAGCCGCGCTTCCGCCCCGAAGGATGACCTTGTGCGTGCCGGTCCTCAGATCGAGAACGGCGATTTCCGCGCTGTCGATGCTGCCAGCATGGAGGATGGTGAACAGCACGGCCTGACCGCCTGGCAGAAACGCCGGCCAGGCGTGATAGTCCTCGCCACGGTCGCGGTTGGGGCGCGTCAGCACGGTCGTCGCCCCACCGTCTTCGGATATCTGTTCGAGACCTGTGGAGGTTCGCTCGGTCGCGAAAATTATCGTGCCCCGCTCACCCCACGTGGCGCCGAGCATGCTGCGTGCGCCCAGTTTCAGCAGATCCTGGACGGCGCCGCCGTTGGTGGCCACTTTCCGCAACACGAACTCTCCAACAAAGCCGACCCACTGTCCGTCGGGCTTGATGAACACGCTGCCTGGAAAATCCACCCCCGCGAGGGGCACGGAGTCGGTCTGATCGAAAGCTCGTACGAACAGCTGCCTGCCGTTGTTGCCGACGTAGGCGACGTGTGTTCCATCCGGCGAGATCGCCATCTCCCGGCCGGACACGGACAAGGCCGACGGCCCAGACGCCGCGATCGCCAGCCGCACGACCCGGCGGGTGGCCGGCCGAGTTTGGAGCCAGACCGCCGCGCCGCCGACGACTGCGGCCAGTAAGGTCGCCGCGACAACCGCGAGGCGTCGCCCGGCGCGGCCGCGGCGCGCCGGGGCAGTGGCTGTCCCCGGGTTGGGAGCCGGGACAGTCATCTGCGGCTCGTTCAGGAGGAAAATCGCCGTCGAGATGTCTCCAATCCGGCGCTGGCGATCTTTCTCGAGGCATCGCTGGGCGAGCAGCCGGAGAGACGACGGCACGGCGGGCGCGAGCAAACTCCAATCAGGTTCAGTGCCAAGGACCGCTGCCAGCGTGTCGGATACGTTGTCCCTCACGAACGCGGGCTTGCCGGTCAGAAGCTCGAACAGCACGCACCCGAACGCCCAGATGTCTGCGCGTTTATCGATCGGTCTTCCGCGCGCCTGCTCAGGGCTCATATAGGCCGCCGTGCCCAGGATCACGCCCGCCTGTGTCTTCGCCGGCGCGGTGATGGTCGGCGTCCTGGAGACGTGCGGTGCGCTATCGGCCGGCTCCATCGCTTTCGCCAGGCCGAAATCGAGCACCTTCACTGTACCGTCGGCGCGCACCTTGATGTTCGCCGGCTTCAGATCACGATGGATGATGCCCTGTTCGTGCGCGGCTGCAAGCGCCTCGGCAAGCTGCTTCGCGATGGGCAGCGCTTCGTCGAGCGGAATGGGGCCGCGCGCGAGCCGCTGGGACAGGTCGTCGCCTTCGACGAGTTCCATGACGAGGGCTTTGACGCCATCGCCATCCTCCAGCCCGTGGATGGCGGCAATGTGCGGATGATTCAGCGAGGCGAGGACTTCTGCTTCGCGTTGAAAGCGTGCCAGCCGGTCGCGATCCGCCGCAACCGACGGCGGCAGGGTCTTGATGGCGACTTGACGTTTGAGCTTCGTGTCCGTCGCTCGATAGACCTGCCCCATGCCACCTTCGCCGATCTGTGCGGTAATTTGGTAGACGCCGAGGCGGGTGCCGGGAGTGAGCGACAGGGTATTGGGGATTATACGGGGCGAGGCCGCAGCCCCAACGGGATTTCACGGATCACGGCTTTCAACACGAAGATCACGATGACCACGAAGACCACGAAGTTCTCTTTGGTAAGAAATCATCGTGGTCATCGTGTCATCGTGCCCGTCGTGCGAAAGGCCGTCGGCACGACCGTTGTCGCACCCGCCCTGGGATAGACTGACGCCCGCCCATGCCCAAACCCGTCGCCACCCTGAACCCTCCCCCAGCGATCTGGCGATGGGCGGTCCTCGTCGCGATCAGCATCGCGATGTTCGGCAACTACTACGTCTACGACTCGATCGGGCCGGTTGCCGATTCGCTCCAACGTCACCTTGGCTTCACGGACACGCAGATCGGCACGCTCAACGCCATCTACAGCTTTCCGAACATCATCATGGTGCTCGTCGGCGGCGTGATCGTCGATCGATTCGGCACGCGGCTCTCGACGCTGGCCTTCGCCCTCATCTGCCTGGTCGGCGCGATCATCACCGCGATCTCGCCGCTCTTCCCGGTAATGGCCGCTGGACGGCTGATCTTCGGGCTCGGCGCCGAGTCGATGATCGTGGCCGTCACCGTCGCCATCGGGCAGTGGTTCGTCGGCCGTCAGCTCGGGTTTGCGTTCGGCGTCAACCTCAGCATCGCGCGGGCGGGCTCCTATTGCGCCGACCTCTCGACCAGCTGGTTGAAGGGGCTCTACGACGCCGGTTGGCAGCCGCCGCTCGTGTTTGCCACCGCCATGTCCGCCGTCGCCGTCGTCGGCTGCATCGTCTATTACGCGTTGGACCGCTACCTCGCGCGACGCTACGACGTGCCGCGGCCTGCGCCATCCGATCGATTCGTCTGGAGCGACTTGTGGCGCTTCGACAAATCGTTCTGGTACGTCGTCGGCCTCTGCGTCACGTTCTATTCGGTGATCTTCCCGTTCCGCAGCACGTTCGCGATCAAGTACTTTCAGCACGCACACGGCCTGTCGCTGCAGGATGCCGGGGCGTTGAACGGTTATGTGTTCCTCGCGGCCATCTTTGCCACACCGGCGTTCGGGTTCATGGCCGACATGCTCGGCCGCCGCGCCGCGTTCATGGCCTTCGGCTGTTTCCTGCTCGCTGCCGTGTTTCCCATTCTCGCCTACACACACATCAACCTGTGGCTCACGACTGTGATGATCGGCATCGCCTTTTCGCTGGTTCCAGCCGTGATGTGGCCGGCCGTCCCGTATCTCGTGGAGCCGAGCCGCCTCGGCACGGCCTACGGTTTGATGACGATGGTGCAGGCGATGGGGTTGACGGTGATGAATCTTCTCGCCGGCGCGCTGAACGACGCGAACAATGCCGGCCCCGACAATCCCGCCGGCTACACGCCGATGTTGTGGATGTTCATGATCCTGAGTCTCCTCGGTTTCGTGTTCGCGTATGCGTTGCACGCCCGCGAGGTTGGCCCGCAGGGCCACGGGCTGGAGTCGATCAAGGCGGGATAGACAAGCGCGACGCAAACTGTAAGCACGTGTCCTGAAAAAGGCCAGGCGGGTCCGCTCGCACCACGTCGGGGTCTGCACGCCACCGCACTCGTTTCGGCCTTCTTGGCGCGCGCGCTCTCACCACACCGCGTGGCATAGGCGTTGCCCTTCCCGGGTCCCGATACGACCAACCTGTGTCAGGAGACCTATGAAGAATCGATTCGCTCGAACCGTTTTCGCCGTCGTTGCATGCCTCGTCGTTGGTGCGTCCACGGCATCTGCTCAGGCCACGCGCACCTGGGTGTCGGGCGTGGGAGACGACGCTAACCCGTGCAGCCGGACGGCCCCGTGCAAGACGTTTGCAGGCGCCATCTCGAGGACGGCTGCCGGCGGTGAGATTTCGGTACTGGATCCCGGGGGTTATGGCGCTGTGACGATCACCAAGTCGATCACGATCAGCGGTGTTGGGACGCAGGCCAGCATCCTCGCCGCCGCAGGTATTAGCGGCATCATCATCAACGCCGCGACGACCGATGTGATCACGCTCCGTCACTTGCAGATCAACGGCGCGGGGACCGGTTTCACCGGCATTCGCTTTCTTCAGGGAAGCGCGCTCATCGTCGATGATGTCAGGGTGTTTGGCTTCCAGACCGGCCTCGAAGTGGCCACCGGGAACACCGGCAACACGATGGTGTCGAACGCCACGTTCAGCGACAACAGCCAGTTCGGCGTCCATGGCAAGGGTGGCACGCTCACCGTCGAGAACAGCCTGTTGACGTCCAACGGCGTCGCCGTCCAGGCCACCGCGCCGGGTACGGTGCGCCTGTCGAACAACGGCGTCTACAACAACCTCACGGGGTTCGGCTGCGGCGGCGGCACGCTGGCGTCGGCTGGAAACAACCGCAAGGCCGGCAACGTGGGCGGCGTCGTGCCGGTCTGCTCGCCGACGGTGGCCGTCACCATCCAGTAAACCGACGCCTTTAGCGTCCGGCTAAGGCCGAATGTAGCGTCCGGCTTTAGCCGGACACGCAATGTCCGCCTGAAGTCGGACGCTACACTCGACTACGACCGAATGAGCTGCGCGAGCCGGCGCGCACCGGCGTGCATGGCCGGACCGACGATCGGCACCTTGAGGACCGCGTCGCGGATGCGGAGCGTGGCCACCGACTGGACCGCCGCGATCTGACCGCGAAGTGCTTGCTCCTCATCGCGCATTTCCGCCAGCTCGTGTTCCCGTGCGCGCAATTGCTGCTCGAGGACTCTGACCGACGACTCGAGCGCGCGAGCTCGCTGCGCCGCAGCGTCGAGCTCGGACCGCGCCAGCGCGAGATCAGCGGACGTCTCCTCCAGCCGAGCGCGGATGCCGTACGCTTCCTTCAGTTGACCCGCGATGCGGCTCAGATGACGCGCCGCGGCCTCCGCGCCATCGCCCGGACCTGATGGCGCTGCCATCGCCGCTTCATAGATCGCGATCAGCCGCTCGATGGCCGGTTGCATGCCAGCCTCGTCGCGCACGCGTCGCGACACTTCGGCAGCGGCACTGCTGCGGTACTGCGCGATCTGCTGCCGATACCAGGCGACATCGTGTGCGTGCTGGAGCTCGCGGATGCCGAAGTTTCGACGTCGCAGCCGTTCGTAATTCTCCGGCGTGACAAGCGGCCCGGCGCCGGCCCGGTCCGCGAGGACCGTCGCACATCCCACAGCTAACGCCTCGAGGACGGTCCGTCCTTTGGCGAAGACGAGATCGTATCCAGCCAGCAGCGTTTCCGGCGCATCGGACACATTTCCAGAAGCGACGCCAACGATATCGAGCACGATGCCAGAGGACTGACAGGCCTCGGCAATGACGCGCGCGTAGCCGTCAGCCGTTGCGGCGTTGCTGAGCACGAGCGCGCGCTTTGGCTCTTCCGGCAGCGCCGGACGCGAACGAAAGCGATCGAGGTCGACAAAATTCAGCAGCAGCTCGATTCGCTCTGGCGCGATTCCTTCCTCGCGAACCAGCCGATCGACGCACACTTCGTCCACGGCCACGTATCGCCGGACGGCCGGGTGCACGAGCGGCATCTCCTCCCACGGCACCCATCCATGGCAAAAGTTGACGATGGGCGTGTCGGGAAATGCCAGCGCGGCAATCAGCGTTTCGATATGGTGATGCCCGTGGATGACGTCGGGCCGCTCGCCAATCCGCGTCACGTCGTCGACGACAGGAATCGTGGCGGCGCGCAGTTCGTCGGCGACGGGGCCGAGCACGAGGCTGAACGCCATCGGCCGATGCCCACGCCGCTGGAGCGCCATGGCGACGTCGCGGACGTAGATCTCCGAGCCGGCGCGCTGACGGAGCGCGTTATTCGTGAAGAGGACGGAGATCGGTCGCATCGCGGGCTGCGCGTGCCGATTCGAGGATGGTGTCGATCACCGGCTTGACGTGCGATCCGTAGCGGAGGACCGACGTGTAGGTGCCGGCGCGCACGCGCTCCTCGCCTACTTTCTCGTAGTACGGAACCCACGACGGCGGTGGCGCCGGTCCGTCAAGGACGTGGCGCAGGAACTCGACGCGAAACGCGTCCTGACCGTAGCGCTCGAACGCGGCGTCGGCCTCGCCCTTGATCGCGTCGTAGCGGGAAATGGCGTCGAGCTTGCGCGCGAACGCCTGGTCGTCGAGAACCACGCGCAGGCCGTCGCCTGAGGAGTCGGGATGCGAGACCAGGTCCACTTCGAAGAGGTCGATCCGTGCGCCAAACGCTCGCGCCCGCGTCGTCGCCGCGCGTCCGATCCAGTGACAGACGTCGTGGACAGGGTTGTAGCCTTCGGCCGCGTCGATGAGCACAGCCTGCACGCTCTCCGTGATCAGCGTATCGGCGAGCACGTCGACAATGGCGACAAACGGCCGCGCATCCGAGGCCATGAGCGCCGCGTAGGCCGCACGATCCGTCAGCGCTCCGAACGTCGCGGCGGGGCGCGCGCCCGACTGTGCGAGCAGCGCCAACGAGTCGTCCAGTCGCGGTTCGTCGCTCGAACCGGAACCGTCCGTCAACACGAAGACGGCCGGGCAGACCATTTCCATGACGTGATGCGCGCGAAGCTCGTGACCGGGGTGAGCGAAGACAAGAATCCACGGTGTACGCGGATTCAGAAGATCCGAGGCGTGATCAGGCATCAATGAAAAACAGCGAGGAACCGACAGCAGTTTAGCACACGGTGCGCGTCTGTACGCCGTATCCGAGGCGATGGAGCCACTCGCTCGCGACGGCCTCGAACCGCCTGACATCGTCGTCGCTCAACTCTGATTGCCATCGGCCGATGCGCTCTGCCTGCGGCGGCTGCATCACGAATCGCTGATTGCGTATGCGATCGGCCTTCGACACGAGCACCTGGCCGTCCGGAGCGTATCTGGCCTGGTGCTCGTCGAGGCGCTGAGACGAGCGGAGATAGTAGGTCAGCATCTTCGGATCGAACCGCAGATCGAGAAACCGGCAAATCTCCTGGAGCGTGGCCGTTGAATCGTGCACGAGCGCTTCGTATCTGACCTCGAGATAGTGCGAAACGTGTGCGCCGAGCGCACGCGTGTGCGCCAGGCGCGTCATCCAGTCTTGGGCACATGCCTCAACCGTATCGCCCGGCCGGAACCACAGCCCGCGGACCGAGACCAGGACGTCGCGGCCGTCACGGATGATGTGGACGAAACGAGCCTCGGGCAACAAGGACGCGATCCGATCGAGCGATGCGCCGTATGTGGGTGTCTTATCTCCCCAGCGGCTCTTGCCAAATCGCGCGGCGTACTCCTTATAGAAGGTGCGCGCCGCATCGGCGGGCGTGATCGGCGAGAGGTGGTCGAGCGTCTGGCGTAGCTCAGCCGCGTCGAGCCCGAAGTCGGGCCAGGTATCAAACGTCGTGATGATCCGGCCCGCGCGTTCGGACGCGTCCTGGTTGGCGTCGAGATCCGCAAGGGCTGGAAGGAACCCGGTCTCTGGTGGAATGGCCACGTCCGGGTGCGCGTCGATCATCATCCGCAACAGCGTGGTCCCTGAGCGGGGCACGCCGACGATGACGGGCATCGCGTGGTGCATAGCGTGTGGGAATGATAGCGGCAGCGGCCGCTGAAAGGTACGTCGTCGGCTAACGAACGGCTGCTCGGACCATCCTCGGGGCCACGAATCCGCCGCGTTCCGTGCTCCAGGCGAAGACGGCAAGGTCGTACCAGCCAGCAGCCAACCCCTGCACGAAGAAATCGTAGCCGGAGTCGCGGAACTGATCGCCGTGTTCCGCGGACACATCCGGACGCGATCCGCCGTACGTTGCCGCGCCAAGGAACTGCGGCGAGCCGCCCGCCAGTGGAAAGGCCCACGCGTGCAGCGTCGTGACGCCAGTACCTTCCGGCGCGCTCAGATCGGCCGCCCATCCGCCGAGGACGAACGGCTGTTCCACGTGTTGTTGTGACTTCGGCGCGTCGATTTCTACCTGGATTCCGACGAGTCCCCTGCCCTTGGCCTGCAGGACGACGCGGACGTCCCGGCGCGCGACGGGCCGACCGCCGACCGAACGTACGAAGACCAAATCGTAAGAGCCGACGAACCCAAGTCCCGGCGCCCACGTGAACTGCCCCGTCGTCTTATCGAGCTGCGATCCAACTGGCAGCGGCGTCAGCTCGCCCGAGGCCCGCAAGTATCCGTCGTAGTGCATCGTCGCCCACGAATAAGGGAGACCTGACGTGAGTTGGAGCTCGACGCGACCGACCTCCTCACCGCGCACGACAAAGGTGCCGGACGCGCTCGGCGAAAAGATCTCATAGGGCGCCCCGAGATCCCAGCCGCGGCGGCCGACCATCCATGGGACGTCTCGTGGCAGCTCTTCGACATCGACCCGCGCGCGTGCGCCTTGCGTCATACCAGTAGACCGCCCGGTTGCCTCGACAGGCGCCGTCAACGGTGACGAGACATTTGCGACGGTGAAGTACCTGCTGCCGATCCCTTCTGTCGCGCCCTGGTCGTCGACGACGGTCCACGAGATCGTGTGCAAGCCATTCGTCAGAAGCGTGGTATCGATACTGCGAACGCCCACGGCTCCGTTCGAGTTGCTCAGACCGGAAAAGACCGCCGCAACGTCCGGCCGGAAATTGTTGTACAGCACGGTACCGACGGAGGCGCCGTCGATGAGCACAGTGATCGTCGAGCCGTCGAAGGGAATGGTCTTTGGCCGCGGCGTCAACGCCCACCCGAAGTTGAAGAAATTGGTGCCCGACACCATGCCGCCCTGGATTGGTGTGTCGATGGTGCCAAACGGCAGCGTCGCGTTGGCGTTCGCGCAGGTTATCGTGCGCTTGCCTATTTCCTTCACGTTTCCCTCACGGTCCTCTGCCCAGACCGTGAATCGGTACGTGCCGTTGCCCAGATTCGGCAGATTGGTGGTGAGGACCATGAAGCCCCAGCCCGCTCGCGTGTGGAGAGGGTGGCTGTTGTGAAAGGACGCCACGTCAGGACGCGCGCCGTCGATGAACACCGGGAAGCCAAGGAAGATCTGTTGCGTGCCGCCGCAGTTGGGATCGACCGGCGCAAACTCGGTCGCGCTGGCAGCGTCCCGGCAAATCATCACCCGCGTCACCTCCACGTCGTCGAGCACCCAGCCGCTGAATGGCACGGCGCCCGTGACGCCGGTTCGGTTGTCGACTGGTGTATCGACGTTGCCGAATGGATGCGACGCCTCGGCTGCCGGAATGACGTTCAGGACAACCACCACGTTGACTGGAGGACTCGAGCTGAAGAGAAGCGTCACGATGCCCGCGGCCGCGCCCGAGGCGGGCACGTTGATGGCGTGGTCAACGCTGATGGAGATCTCACCTGGGCCCGTGCCGGACGGCGGGCTGACTTTCAGCCATGGCGTATCCGATGCCGTCGTCCATGACACGGTGCCTGGCCTCGTTTGAACCAGTCGAACGGTCTGCGGACTTGTCTTGCTGGCGAACGACGTGCCGTCCGACACGGCGCCAAAGTTCAGCGAGGTTTTGTCGAGCGACAGAATTGGCGTGGCAAACGTGGCGATGACCGTGCAATCAGCAACCACGGGCAGCGTGGTGAACACCAGACCGACCACGCTTCCACCGCAGCTTCCCGCCACGCTCTGCACGACGTACCCGCTCGCGGGCGCGAGCGTGAACGAGACCGACTGGCCAACTGCCACCGACTGCGGCGTGTTGGGGCTGATCGTCCCGTTCGCGGTCGCGGAAGGTGTGACGGTGAAGGTCTGTCCTTGTGCTTGCGGACGTGCAGACAGGATCAGCAGCGCGCCGGCCAAGAGAAAGATGAGCGATTCGCGTCGCGGCATACAGTGCGGCTGCCGTTGGTCGCGCGAATCTACCACCGGGGTGACGGTGGCGCAACAACAGTCAGGAATTACGAAAGTGTGATGCGCTACCTCGTCCGGATTATGTCTTCGCGTAGGTCAGCACGACGTTACCGTTCTTGAACTGTCGGCTCGAGGTCAGCCCGAGCGGTGCTTTGTTCTTCACCGTTTCAAACAGCGTGCGGCCGCGGCCGAGAACTATCGGGCACATGACAATCTGATACGCGTCGATGAGCCCCGCCTCGGTGAGCTGCGAGACGATGCTGCCGCTGCCCATGATCAGAAGATCCGGTCCCGGCTGCTGCTTGAGCCGGTTCGCCTCTGACACGAGGTCACCCTTGAGCAGCGTCGTGTTTTGCCAGGTGGCTTCTTTCAACGTCCGCGAGACCACGAACTTCCGCATGCGGTTCATGCCGGCGGCCACCTGAGGCAGCATCCGCGCGGCCTCGGGCGTCGGCCAGAACGCGGCCATCATCTCGTACGTCACGCGGCCGAACAGCAGCTCGGCCTCGCCGCTGGCGTTGCTGCTGGTGAAGGCATTCCATTCCTCGTCGCGCTTGTGCGCCCAGCTCATGTCGCCCTTGTCGTCGGTGAAGTAGCCGTCCAGCGAAATGTGGTCGAACACGTGAATCTTGCGCATGTCGTCTCCTTGTTTTGAGTGTCGCTCACTCTCTATACGAAGAGGGTGGGCGGAGATCGACATACCCCATCGACCTCGCTGTCAAAGACCTTTCAATCGCTGAGGTCGCAGAGGCGCAGAGCGCGCGGAGAAGAGCAAGACAGGTTCGAACGGTATGCCGCTGGTCGCACGCCCGCCCTTGGCGGGCGTCCGGATCGTGAGAGGGTGGATCAAACGAAAGCTCGCCGCACCACGCCGCGAGTTTTCGTTTGGTCCACCCTCTCACGATCCGACCGCGCGTCGCGCGGTGCGACCAGCCGCAGCGTTCGACCGAACACTCTGCGCCCTCTGCCCCTCAGCGACCTCCGCGATTCGCGCATTTGACAGTGAACGCCCGTCGTGTATAACTCTCCCGCCACGAGGATCAGGAGGCTGCTATGTGGTCGCGCCGAAACTTTCTCACTACGTGTGTCGCCGGCGTCGCGGCACCTGCCGGGCTGCGAGCGTGGCTGTCGTCTCAGGAAGAGATCAAGACGGCGCTGAACGGTCCGGTCGGCCTGCAGATGTGGAGCCTTCGCGAGTATCTGCCAAAGGATCTGGCGGGCGCGCTCGCGAAGGTGCGCGCGATGGGATTTCGCGAAGTGGAGGGCGCCGGATTGTGGAAGCACACCGCCGCGGACCTCCGCTCGGCGCTCGATTCCGCCGGACTCCGATGCCAGTCGGCCCACATGCAATTCGAACGGCTGCGAGACGATGCGCCGGGAGCGTTTGCCGAAGCGAAAGCCCTGGGAGCGACCTGGGTGGTGTGCCCGTGGATTCCACACGACAAGGAGTTCACGCGCGACGATGCCTTGAAGAGCGCCGAGGCGTTCAACAAGGTCGCGGCGGCGGCGGAGGCCGACGGGCTGCGCTTCGCGTATCACTGCCACGGCTACGAGATGCTGCCGGCCCCGGAGGGCACTCGCTTCGACACGCTCGCGCAGAACACCGATCCGAAACGCGTGACGTTTCAGATCGACGTCTTTCATGCGTTGGACGGCGGCGCCGATCCCGTGGATCTCATCAACCGTTATGCCAGCCGTGTCACCAGCCTGCACCTGAAGGATCTCAAGAAGGGTGTCGTCATCAAGAAAGGCAGCGGGACCGCTCCACCGGAGGACGACGTGCCGCTCGGTACCGGCCAGGTGGATTGGCCCGCTGTCTTGCGCGCGGCAGTGAAAGCGGGGGCGTCGCTCTATTATCTCGAGGACGAGAGCGCCGATCCCTGGGGCCACATTCCGCTGAGTGTGCAGTATCTCAGGGGGGTGAAACTGTAAGGGTAGCGTGCTAGGGGGCCAGGCCATCGCAGGCAGTATCAGGCCAGGGGGCCAGGGCCCCCCGGCTCTTCACACAAATGACGGCCTACCAGTACTTCTTCAATCCACCGGTGAACACGAAGCCGGATGGATCTTGACCGACTCGCGTCTTGCCAATGACGTGATACCGCGCCTCGCCTTTGAGCGACACCGTGCGGCCGGTGAAATACTCGACGCCGCCGCCGAGGTTGAACCCGGCCTTGGTTTCCGAGCCGCCGAGCGCCTGGCCGTTGTCCTTGAACTGAATGAAGTACGCGCCGGCGCCCGCGCCGACGAACGGATGCCATCGGCCGCCCTCCCAGTTGTAGTTCACGTCGAAACGCAGCGGAATCTGCCGCAGCGAATCGGTCGATTCGCGGGAGAAACCCGGATCGGTCAATCCGAAGTCGGTGCGGACACTGACGCGCGGCGTGAGGTAGTACTCGAGCAGCGCGTTGAGGATCAGCGCGGTGTCGAGTTGACCGTCTCGAGGTATGAACGCGCCGACGTCGACACCGACTGCCGTCGATCCCGCGTGCGGTGCGCGTTCCTGAGCCGCCGCTATTTCTGGCGACATGATGCACGAGCCGAGGACGAGGACTCCAAGGACACGTTTGAACATCACGTTCCTCCTTCAGTGACGATTGCCGATGCCGCGCGTCCACATAAATGAACCGCTGGGACGCGCGACACTGCTCGCCGCTGCAAGGCGGATTCCCTTACAAAACTCGGCCGATGCTTAGTCCTTCGTTTTTCGAATGTTACGGTTTCGCGCGAACGTCACACACGAGGCGGAAGTGGACATCTGAACTGGCGCACGGATGAGCAAAACATTGGAATGGAGATCTGGAAATAAGGAACTTTTCGTATGAGCACAATCGAGCTGAGACCAATTGGCAGAGTGGAGTCACGTTTGACCGATCCGGCGGAAGCGCCCCGACAAGCGGACGAGGGCGCCCCTGAGGCATGGCTGGTGATCGATGCGAATTTCGCTGCCGGACTCGAAGGGTTGAGGCCCGGCGACGACGCCATCCTCATTACCTGGCTCGATCGCGCCCAGCGCGACGTCCTCGTGAATCACCCACGCGGCGATCCATCACGACCTGTGGCCGGCGTCTTCACTACACGGTCGCCGCACCGGCCGAATCCGCTCGGGCTCCACCAGGTCACCATCGCCGCTATCGACGGCTTCCGCGTGCTCGTCAAGGGCCTCGAAGCCGTGGACGGCACGCCCATTGTCGACATTAAAGGGGTGTTGAACCCGGACATCGCGCAGCGCTAAGGCAGGTCCGGGGCCATTCCCCCAGGCTGAGCCCATTCTTCCATTTATGGGAGGTTCGACATGAAGTGGAACCCGACCGGGCGCTTCGACTTCAGGGAGAGGAAACGATAGTACGTTCGGATGCGTCAGTTCGCTCGCGCGGGCGCGAATGACGGATCGACGCGCCAGGCGTCCTGTTCTTTGATTAGTCGGGCCACGGCTACGCCGCTCTCGCAGGGACCGTCTGCGAGCACGACGCCGGCAACCCTCTTCGATGCGGCTCGGCTCCGACGTCGCGTCCTGCCCAACCGGCACCGGGTCAACGAATCTCTCCGAATATTCGACAGCTACCAAAACCGGAGACGCAGTGTCTTTCGGAACAAGCAGCGTGAGCCTTTCATTCAACTGAACTTCGCGGCCGCGAGCATCGATTGCCAGACCAGGCTCGATCGTAATCGTCTCCCCTTGTGCGTCGGCGCTGACCTGCAGGCCCAGGACGATGCCGAATCCGTGAAGCGTGCGGAGGTGACGTCGATGTGTCTCGAGGAGGTAGTTCTGCTCCTCCGCAAGATCGCCGGCGCTGAGGAGCCGTCCTGAGAAGTAATTGGGCCGCTTCGTTCCGGACCAGCTTTCCGCTAGTGGCACATGCGTCTCCAGGTCAGTGGTGCGGACGCTGACAGGATCTTCGTCGTCGTAGCGTTCACGATAATACGAGCAGACCCTCGCCGAGGTACGCGATGACCTGCAGCACGGTGATGCCCGGATCAGCGTCGTTTCGGTTCGTCCACCCTGGCGCATACGACGCCATCGTCCTGTTCAGCGCCTCGGCGAGTACCTGCCATTCGTTCATGCCGCCGATCATCGCACACGGCTGATCACGCCCACGGACGACTCGGTGAACACGCCACGGATGACACGGATAACACTGGTCGGGACAGGTACCGGTTTCGAGCCAAGAACCCAGCGGTGAATTCCGTGTTTTCCGTGGCCAGTAACTCACCAAGTGATCCGCGTGATCCGCGTCTTCCGTCGCCAGTACCCACCACGTGATCCGCGTGATCCGCGTCTCCGTGGCCAAGCCCGTACCACGTGATCCGCGTGATCCGCGTCTCGTGGCCGAGCTCGTATCCGCGTCCGCGTGATCCGCGTCTCAACCGTGTGGCAGGTCACTCGAGACGGCTCGTGAGAGCGATCAGATCGGCGGTTGTGCGCGCACGCTCGAACTGAGCCCAGACTTGTGCCGCTGGTGTCTTCAAGGCGTCGCAGAATTCGTTGTCGCTGCGGAGCACTTCGCCAATTCGGGTGAGGGCCTCCGACACGTCAGCCTCTGCACGGGGTCCGAAGCAGAGTTCCACGGCGACGGGCCGCTGCAGCGCGCGGTCGAGGAGTGACGGGCGCTTTTTCAAATGGGCTTCCGCAACCGTCCATACTCCGCCGGTTGAGTCGTACCAGGAGGTCCCGGAATAGCAGCCATCCGCGAACGCACGCAGGGTCGCTGTGGCAGCTTGCGGCGGACGGGTTTCCACCCAAAACGCCTTGCCGGGCCGGATGACGAGAAAAGGTGGGGTCATCATATGGACAGTTTCCGATCTGGCACAATCGTCAACGTTCAGAATGGCATACCAGACACGTGACATGCCGCCCAGGCAGCGACATGACGGCCGATCCGACAAGATAGGTGACGTGCATATCCGGACGTGTGACGAGGTTCGGCCGCTTGCGGCCTCGATCGAGGGATGGTTGTCGGACGCGCAGGGCTGCGCATTGTTCCGGGCCGCCGCGGCCACGACGGGCAAGGGGCTCATCGTCGAGATCGGATCGTGGAAAGGTCGATCGACGGCGTGGCTGGCCGCCGGTGCCCGCCTCGCCGCGGCTCGCGTCTATGCCGTCGATCCGCATACCGGTTCACGCGAGGATCCGGAAGCCACCACGCTTGCGGCGTTCCGTGCGAACCTCACGGATGCCGGCCTCGCCGATGTGGTCGAGCCGCTCGTCATGACATCAGTGGAGGCGGCGCGCATGCTCGACGGTCCGGTCGAGCTGCTGTTCATTGATGGCGATCACTCGTACGAGGCCGTTCGGCTCGACGCGGAACTGTGGCTGCCGAAACTGGTCGAGGGCGGGATCGTGATGTTCCACGACGTGGGGACAACCGGCTACAGCGGTCCCCGTCGCGTCTTTCGCCGGTCGATCTGCTGGAGTGCGGAATTCGAGGGCATCCGGCGCATCGGCTCGATGGTGGTCGCCCGGCGCACGCGCCGGCGAGACGTCAGGAGCGCCGCATGGGGATGCTGCGCCGGGCTGCTGTTGTATCTCTACGACGCGAAGCGTGGTCTGCGGCGCACCGCGCAGTTGATGCAGCTGTACCGGAGGCCAGGAGAATAGCCGGCCACCGCCTGTTGTAGGCTGGATCGCCTGATCGTTCCTTCCGAGCCGGCATCTCATGCCCTTTTCCTGGCGGCGCCTTCCGATCGCGTCCGCAGCATTGCGCTTTGCTGCCATTCTCGTCCTTTTCACCGCGCTCACCGTGGTCATGACCTGGCCACAGGCACGTTACGTCGCAACGCATGCCAGCGACCATTGGGATGTGTACTTCAACATGTGGCGGCTCGCCTGGTTTGCGCATGCGCTGGCATCCGCTCCATCGACGATCTTCGACGGGAACATCTTCTATCCGGAACCCCACGCGCTGACATTTTCGGATGCGATGGTGGTCGAGGGTCTCGTCGCGGCGCCGCTGCTCTGGGCCGGCGTGCCTCCGGTGCTCGTCCACAATTCGCTGCTCCTCGGTGCCGTGATCGTATCCGCGGCGGGAATGTTCGTGCTCGTGGAGCGACTGACCGGGAATCGCGCGGCTGCGGTGATCGCCGGCATCATCTTCGCGTTCGCGCCGTACCGGTTCGATCACTACATGCACATGGAACTGCAGTGGACCGTTTGGGTGCCGTGGGCGCTCTGGGCGGTCCACCGAACGATTGAGTCCGGCCGCGCGCTGCACGGACTGCAGGCCGGCCTCTTCGTCGCGCTGCAGATGCTCTCGAGCGTTTACTACGGCGTCTTCCTGGCAACGCTCCTGCCGCTGGTTGCCGGACTGTTGCTGCTGTCTCTACCAAGGTCGCAGGCGCTGCGGGCCTTCGGCGCGCTCGCGCTCGGCGGCGTGGCGGCGGCGATCGTCTGCAGCCTTTACGCACTGCCGTATCTCGCGGCGAGTCGGCAGGTGGGACGGCGCCCGACCGACGAGATCAACAAATTCAGCGCGCAGCCGTGCGATTACCTTGCTGCTACACCGGATAACAGGATCTACGGCGACGTGTTCGACAGCCCTCCCGAACGGCGTCTGTTTCCCGGCATAGTCGCGGTGCTGCTTGCGATCGCCGCCGTCTTCCCGCGGCCGCGCACGAGAGCCGCCGTCGTCTATCTCATTGCGTTGGCCGCCGCATTCGAGATGTCTTTGGGATTTCACGGCTACATGTATGAATTCCTGTACGAGCATGTGCCCGTGTTCGCGGGGCTGCGTGTTCCCGCCCGCCTCGGCATCTTCGTGATCGCCTTCCTGGCCATTCTTGCGGCGCAGGGCTATGCGACGCTGCATGATGCGGTTCCGCCCGCGGCCCGTCGCGCGTTTGCGGTAGTGATTTCGTGCGTGCTGCTCCTCGAATATTCCGTGTCTCCGCTCCAGCTTGTGCCCTATGAAAACACTCGGCCACCGGTATACGAGTTCCTGGCGCGGCTTCCGCCAGGAGTCGTGGCAGAGTTTCCAGTCCCTCTCTAAAAATGCGGTTCCAGGCCCGGACGCGCGTTACACCTACATGTCGACGTTCCATTGGCAGAAGCTCGTCAACGGCTACAGCGGATATTATCCGCCCTCATATCTCCGGCGTCTCGACGGCCTGCAATCCTTTCCTGACGCGTCTTCCCTCGAGATCCTTCGACGGACTGGGGTGAGCTACGTGATTGTCCATCTCTCGTCGTACAAATCGGAGAAACAGCTGTTGCTCGATCTTCAGGCCAATCCGGCACTGGTGGTTTTAGGACGGCTGAAGGACGGGCAGGGCACGGCGATCGTCTACCGGCTCGAGTGACGTGGAACGCGAACTGACTTCACCGGCGAGGTTCGGCACTCCGGGACGATCCGGCGTGACAGGATCACGACTGGCCACGATCGCGCGCGTGGCGTCCGTGCTGCTGATGTTCGCGCTGATCTTCGCGACGCATAGCCGGTGGATCTTCACGCACTTCTCGAACGACGGGTACCTCGAGGATAGCGGCTGGCTGGCGTATCTGTTCGAATCCGCCGATCCCCTGCTCCACAATCCATCAGGGGTGAACGACCTCAGTTTTTATGCGCATCATCTGTCCCCGCACATATTCCTGTTCGGCGCTCCGCTCGCCAAACTGCTCGGCTTCACGGGGATCGAGATATTTGCCTATCACCAGGGCCTCTTCTTTGGATTGTTCTTTCTCTCGTTCTGCTTGATCGTTGCGCGGTCCGACATGCGGCGCCGCGACTGGATGGTCGCAACGGCATCGGCACTCGTGCTCGGCGGGCTGAGCAACGCGCTGTTCCTGGCGGCCTCTTACCCCCACTACGAAATCACGATGATCTCGATCGCCTCGCTCGCGATCGCTGCATGGCTTGCGCACTATCGCCGCCTGTTCGTACTGTGCCTGGCCTGGCTGCCTCTCGTTCGGGAAGACGGAGGGTTCTATGCCGCCATTGTCTGCATCGCCTGCATCGTGGTGGAACAGGATCGTGGACGTCGCATGGACTCATCCGCCCGGCTACTGACCGTGCTGGCGCTCGCCGGACTCGCTGCCAGCGCGTTGTCGTTTCTGATCAAGGCGTGGCTGTTCCCGGGCTTCAGCGCATTCGCCAATAACTTTTCTGGAGACGGGTGGAACCATGTGACGGCGGCATTCGTCGCCGACCGCGTGCAGGCAATGCTCCGCAACCTGAATATTCTTCCTGTGTTGCTGGGATGCGCGCTGCTTGCAGTGTTCGATATCAGGTATCTGACAGGGCTCGTGCTGCTATCTCCGATCCTTCTCCTTCACTTGCTCGCGGTCCGTCCGGAGCACGGGTACTTCACGCTGTATTTCGCGTTGCCCTGGCTGCTGCCGTGTGCGATCTGGCTCGCGGTGTTCGTGAGGCGCTCCAGGATGTCACAGGCTGCAGTCGCCGAGGGCGTGATCATCCTGGCTGCGGCGCTGGCGCTCTCCGCGCCGATCCAGGCCGCTGCGGGCGCACGGGGATCGTTCTGGTTCGTCGCCAGTGCGGCGTTTCAACGGCCGGTGGAGGACATTCCGAGCTTGCAGGATTTCGTGCGGTGGGCGCGCAGGAGCCTGACCGGCACCGAAGACGGCCGTTGGCCGAACGGGCACAAGGGCTGCGTGTCGTTCGGGATCGCGGCACTCATTCCCAACGATATCCGCCCGGACGAGGTGTTGACGACGCGATCCGATTTGCGCGGGTGTGACGTTCTTTTTCTGATGCGCGACGATGTGCAGTATGCAGAGCTCAGCACACGGGCCGAGGCCGAAGGATTTGAACGTATAAGCTCGAAGCGGAACGCCGAGATGTGGCTCGTCCGCTAGCGGACGACAGCCAGAGGCGTGAGGGTCACCGGACCGAGGAGACCCGACTCGAGCGGCTCCCATCGCGCGGCCGAGAACAGGCCGTCGGGCCCGCGGTTCTCGGGAAGACGCGCGGGAAAATTGACGTTGTAGAACTTCTTCCAGGGCACGCCGCGCACGTCGAGGTCCCTGATGCGATTGGCCGAGAGGTTCGTCACCGACACTTCGAGCGTGTTCGTGGCCCGCAGCTGCGAGCCGTCCAGCACCACTCGATACGGCGGCCCGATGAGCGTCGCCAGATTCTGCCCGTTCAAGCTGACCCGCGCGGTCTCGGCGACACGTCCAAGGTCGAGCTGCCACTGCTCGCTCTGTGCCGTCGGCTTCGCAAACGTCGTCGTGTAAGCGGCGGTGCCGGAAAAGACCTCCGCGTCCTGCCCGAACGTGGTCCACGACACGAGCCGATCGACCACACGTCTGCGACGGCAGTTGCGGCCCGCCCTTCACGAAGCGCACCGTCCACGGTCCGGCAACGGCAATGGGCTCCCCAGCCGTTCGGTACGCGTCGAACGACGCGCGCGCCGTCGCCGGGGATTCAGCAACGATCAGCGAGCCGCCGGCTGGTATCTGCAGATAGACCTCGCGCACGTCTCCGCTGCTGCGAACGGTCAGACCGCCGCTGCGGCCGGTCATCGGATCGAACGCCATCACCGCGGCAGCGCGGCTGTCGAGCGGCACCCATTCGTCGATCGCGCGGTCACGTGGATTGCTGACGAAGTAGACGCGGCCCAGCGCGTCGACGCGCCGTGCGAACTGAAGGCCGCGATCGACCATCGGCTCTCGCCGCACGCCGGCGCGCGCGAGCAGGCGGCCGAGATCATTGCCCTGCAGCACGCGACCGCTGCCGATCGCCGCTTCGCGGATGCCTTCCCCATCGGCCGGACCAAACGTCACGGCATCGACCGCGGCCTTGAACCGCGCGCGCCTGGCGTCGAGATCGGCCAGGCCGCTGACATCGGACGGCCAGCCCTCCAACGACACGACCGTCGCACCTGCGCGCGCGAGCTCCAGAATCTGCAGCACGGTTTCGAGAGGAACGTAACGAGACGACGGGCAGCACGACCGCCTGCGTATGACGTCCCGCCTTCTGTCGTGATCCGGCCGTTCTCGGTTCGCGTGCGGCGCAGCTGACGATCGGAGACGAAGTCGTAGGTGAAGCCCGCCGCCTGAAGCGTCCCGGCCGCCTTTTCGAACGTCGTTCCGCGGGCCGGCGGCGCCGCGCCGCCGAAATGCGAGAGCAGCGACGTCCCGCGAACCGTCAGCGATTCGTAGAAGGGGTAGTACACCAGGACGTCGGTGTCGGGCCGTCCCGCCTGCAGGAACGACTGGACGCGCGCCACGTACGTGTTGAGCGCGGCGAAGTCGTCCCACCAGGCATTCTGCGGATTGAACTCGACGCTGGCGTAGAACTGCCAGCCCGGCCACGCATCGCCGACCGGCGAGTACGCCGTTCCGTGATAGACGATGTGGTTCACGCCGGCGACGAAGAACTGATCGACGGCCGCCTTGACCTCGGCGAGCCGCACGCGAAAGTGCTCGCCGAGCCAGGTTGCGGCCTCCGCAGACACGAGGCGGCGTCCGGCGACGTGCGCGGCGGACGTCGCCCACTTGAACCGCTGAATCTCGGCGCCTTCGGTCTCGGGCATGTCGCTGGCGCGCATAAAGGTCGAGGATGTTCGCCGGCGATCCGTGCGCCTGGTTGCGCACCTGACGTCCGTGGCGTCGCGCCCACGATGCCCACTCGGTCGTGAACGTGTCGAGCAGCAGGTCCGAGATCGTTTCCCGATAGTCCGCCAGCACGCGCGCGCTCACATCGTCGGTGCCCTTGCCGAGGAGTGCTGGCAGGTGCTGCCGCAGATCGTAGCCGCGCCGCTTCTCGAACTCCTCGAGCACGCGCGGCGTCCAGTCCGCCTCGCCCGTCGCATCGTCGACTTCGTAGGAGTCGTTGAAGAACGCGCGGAGTCCGTCCAGGCTGTGCCCCTTGAAGGCGCGATCGAACGGCAGCAGGTACTTCCTGATGGCGTCCGCCGAGAAATGATCGATGACGTTCCCTTCGCCGCCGGGAGCTGCGCGCTCGACGAGCTTGCCGTGCCATCCGGCGAAGATCGCATAGAGCGTCCAGCGGCCTGACGGTGCGATCCAGTCCAGGCTGCCGTCCGCCTGAACCCGCGAGGTCAGATCCAGAGCGTCGCCCGCGTCGGAGTAGGCCATCAGCAGCACGAGCGGCAAGTCGCGCGGATACTTCACCTGCTCGAGCGCCAGCGCCTGCAGGTTGCGGTTGGCCGACACCGGCTCGACCGAGATCGGCAATCTCGAATGGCGCGCGCTTCGGGCCGGATCACCGGCGCCTGCGTCGCGGCGCCACGCGGTGGATCTCCGGGCGCGCCTTCGTTGACGATGTGGATCTGGTTGCCGATGGCGCGGACGAGCGGTGTCTGGCGCAGCGTGACGGGCTCGGTCAGACGCTCGCCGCCGGTGAGCGTCCATGTCTTGTGGACGATGCGACCGCGGCGCCGTGTCGTCACCGACCCACGGTCCGCCGAACGGCCAGCCCGTTCCCGTCGCCATGTCGACGCCCATCTTCAAGCGGGCCGCCTCGCGCAGCGTGTGGTCGAGCATCGCCATCCACTGCGGCGACAGATACGGGATGAAGCGAGTCTTCCGTGCCGCGAACGCCGTAGATTGGCGTGATCTCGACGCCGCCGATTCCGGCCGCCGCGAGCGCCTGCAGCTGCGCGCTGAGCGACCGCGGCTCGACCGCACTGCCCTGCCACCACCACCGGGTCCATGGCCTGGTCTCGGCGGCAATCGCCGGCCATCCGCGCACTTGGTTCTGTTGTGCCGTCGTGCCCGTCAATTCCGTCAATTCACTGAAGGCTGGCGCGGCCACGAGCAGAAGCAACGCGCCGGCGAGCCGGATACGCACGCGCCTGGCGGAGTTCAAGGGCGTCATAGATGTCAATGATAGTCAGCCCTGGCTGGCTCATGCCGGGAGCTGCATCTGGAACGTCGCGCCGCCTTCGGTGTTCACCGATGCTGTCAGGCTCCCGCCATGCGCCTCGACGATCGAACGGCTGATCGCGAGCCCCATACCGATGCCTTCCCGCTTGGTCGTGTAGAACGCCGTGAACAGACGATCCTGCGCGTCGCTGGAAAAGCCCTCGCCCGAATCTTCTACGGACACGCAGACCTGACCGTTCTCTCGCCACGACCGTACTCGTATCGCGCGCACGTCGGCGACGTTCTCGACCGCATCGACCGCATTCAGGACCAGGTTGAGCAGCACCTGCTCGATCTGCACCGGGCTGCCCTGGATGGCCGGCAGATCTCCTGACAGCGCAGTTCGCAGTCGCACATCGCTCCGCTCCAGGCGTTCCCGCATGAGCGCCAGCACGTCGCCGATGAGCGCGTTGATGTCGACGTCGCTCCGCTCGGGCGGCGCCTGCCGGCAGAGCTCACGCGTCCGGCGGATGACGGCGCTCGCACGGTTGGCGTCGGCGACGATGTCGGGCAGCGCCTTCCGGACCTCGGCCTCTCCGGCGCCCTGATCGAGCCAGCGAACGCAGGCGTTGGCATTCGCGGCGATGGCGGCCAGCGGCTGATTGACTTCGTGAGCGATTGACGCCGCCAGCTCGCCGAGCGCGGTCACCCGTGTGACTCGTTCGAGGTCGTTCCGCGCCTCACGAAGCGCGTTCTCGGCACGCCGGCGCTGGCTGATATCGCGCCCGATCCCTTGCAGCTCGACGATATTTCCGTTCGAGTCTCGGATCACATGGTTGACCCACTCCTGCCAGCCGATGTCGCCGTTCGGGAGCAGCACTTCGTGCTCGTGGACCTCCGTGCGCGGGCGGCGAATGATCGACTCGACGTGCGCACGCGCGAGATCGCGCGCGGACTCCGGAATCAACTCGAGAAACCGTGTGCCAATCAACTCGTCTCTTGTCTTGTTCCAGTTCCGGCAATACGCATCGTTGACGAACGTGAGCGTCGTGTCCGGCAGAAACCGGCAGATGAGTTCGGATTGCGTGTCGACCACGTCCCGGTACCGCAGATCGCTCGTGCGGAACTCTTCTGCAGTCCGCTCGCGTTCTTCGACGAGTGCGGCCACCAGCTGGAGCGGCAGGGAAAGGCCCAGAAGAAATACCTGCAAGGCCTGCACGTTGTCGGGCGAACTCTCGGAGAGCGCGAACGGGCCCCGGCCTTGAATGGCATCCCACAACGCCACGACCGCCACGACGAGCAGCGACAGCGACAGCCCGCCAGTTCCGAATCGGGTAGCGGCCCAAAGGAGCAGCGGCAGAAGTGCGTACACCACAAGGCCCGGCATGACCATCCGTGTGGCGACGCTGATGCCAAACACCGGGATCCCGACAGCCAACAGGGCGGCCAGCAGCAGCGCGAACTCGACGCGCCGGCTCGCACTCGTCAGCACCGTGCGGGCAACACCCTGTTGGGCGGCCATGACGATGAGCGGCGTCACGGTGAGCGCGGGAATCACGCTCGCGAAAAAGCGCTGCCGCCACGGCATCCAGAAGCCAGAGACCCAGCCGACCCGCTCAAACAACACGATCGCTAAAACCGACGCCACCGCAGGGGCCGCTATCGCGGCGATCGCGATGTAGCGGGTCATGCCTTCGAGGCTGTCGAATCGGGGCCGACCGCCGCCAAAGCGCCTCAACATGATCGCCGCCAAGAGAACCTGCGTCACGTGGCCGACGTACTGAATCAGGATGACGACAGGTGTGACTCCTGGTTGGAAATGAGAAGTCAGGTGGGCGTGAGTCGGGAGGATGGCCAGCAGGTAGACCCACCAGAGGCGCGCCGGCGCGAGCAGGAGTGCCGCCAGAAGAACTGCAGTCGGCGGCCACATGACCGGAATGCCCGTCTGCGACAATCTGAAGACTAGCGCGAAGAGGCCCGTGAGGTAGTAGCCCGCACATACCGCGACGACAGAGACCGCGAGCCTCGACGTCATCGCAGACCCAACGTCGGCGGGCTGCCATCGGTCAGACCGGGCGGCCGGGATGGACACGTCGGGCATAGTGTCAGCGCGTCAACCGAGCCACAATTTACCTCAGAGAATGGGTAATCAGCCAGATTGACAACTCGGTGATGCCCAGGAAGCGTGCTGGTGTGTCCGTGTCCCTCATCGCCAGTCCACAGGTATGTGCCCCTCATCGCCCGACTGATAGACTCGGTCGTCGAACCTTGCGGACCATGCGCCAGCACCTGATTATCGACGCCGACGATACGCTGTGGGAGAACAACATCTACTTCGAACGCGCGTTCGACGAGTTCGTCGAGTTTCTTGCACACTCGACGCTGCCGCCGGCCGACGTCCGCGCCGTGCTGGACGAGATCGAACACGCAAATGCGAGGATCCACGGGTACGGCTCACAGAGCTTTGGCCGCAACCTGCGGCAATGCTACGAGCGGCTGGCGGAACGGGCGATCGGTGAGGACGATCTGGTCACGGTGATGGGCTTCGCCGAGCGGATTCTCGAACGGCCCATCGAGCTGATCGATGGTGTGCGCGACACGCTCGAGTATCTATCAGGGCGCCACGAGCTCACGCTCTTCACCAAGGGACACCCCGACGAGCAGACGCTGAAGATCGATCGATCCGGGCTTGGCGGGTTCTTCGCACACACCGCGGTGGTGCATGAAAAGGATGTGGCCGCCTATACGCGGCTCGTCCAGGCCCGTGCGCTGATACTCGATCGATCGTGGATGGTCGGCAACAGCCCGAAGTCTGACATCAATCCGGCGCTTGCCGTCGGTCTGAACGCGGTGTTCGTCCCCCACGCCCACACGTGGGTGCTCGAGCGGCAGGAGATCCGGCCCGGTCGCGGCCGGCTGGTCGTGATCGAGCAGTTCCGGGATCTGCAGAGGCACTTCTGAGCTCTCCACCGACGTGGATGAACAGCATTCCACAGGGGCTGACGTTATGAACAAGATCGCGCTCTTTGGTGCCGCCGGAGCGATCGGCCAAAGCATCGCGAAGGCGGTCAGCGCCGAAGGGGCGCCATACCGCGTCGTCGGCCGATCGCGAGAGTCGCTGGCTGCGACCTTCGCCGACGATCCGCTCGCCGAGATCGTCACCTGGAATCCCGACGATCCGGCATCCGTGAAAGCAGCGGCGACCGGTATCGACGCGATTATCTACCTCGTTGGCGTGAACTACTGGCAATTCGAGCTGCATCCGCGGCTGATGCAACAGACGCTCGACGGCGCGATCGCCGCGGGCGTGAAGCGCATTCTGCTGATCGGCACCGTCTATCCGTACGGCCGGCCGCGAACGAGGCCGGTACGTGAGGACCATCCCCGCGAGCCGCATACCTTCAAGGGCCGCATGCGGAAGGCGCAGGAGGATCTGGTGCTTGCCGCGCATGCCGAGGGAAAGATTCAGGCGACCGTCCTGCGCCTGCCCGACTTCTACGGGCCCGGCGTCGACAAGAGCTTCCTGCACGCTGCGTTTGTCGCGGCAGTGAACGGCGGCGTGGCGAACATGATTGGCCCTCTCGATGCGCCGCACGAATTCGTCTTCGTGCCGGACGTAGGCCCAGTAGCGGCGCGATTGACGTTTACGCCGAACGCATATGGACGTGTGTGGCACCTGGCCGGAGCCGGGATGACGACCGAGCGGGCGATCGTCGAGGAAATCGAGCGGCAGATCGGACATCGGCTGCGCGTGCGCGTCGCCGGAAAGACCATGCTGCGGCTGATCGGCCTGTTCAACCCGCTCATGCGCGAGATGGTCGAAATGCACTATCTGATGACCGATCCTGTGGTGATGGACGACAGCGCCTTGCAGGAGCTGCTCGGTCCGATACACAAGACGTCCTATCCGGACGGGGTCCGGCAATGCCTGGCGGCTGTTCGCGCGACCGCAACCTGAACCCGATCTGCGGAGAAGTGCGCGACCGGTGCGGAACCGGTCGCGCAGGTGACGTACTTCGGCGACGGTCTACTTCGGCCAGGACGACCAGATGGTTCTCATGCCCGCCAGGTCGATGGCGAGCGGGTCGTGCCGGATGCCCGCGTAGACCGGGTTCATCACGGCGTCGGGCGGCGGACCGAAGTGCCCGATACCGAGCGAGTGACCGTTCTCGTGGAGCGCGACAGTTTCGACGTCGATCCCGGGCAAGACGACATTGATGCCCCAGGGATTTCCCACTCGATCGTTGTTTGGGTTGCCGAACGTGTCGTTGTAGTACACCTCGTTCAGCGCAGCGTCCAGGTAATTGTCCCCATTGATGTCCGTCGGGTTATTGTTGCCGTCTATGAAGATGAACGTGACGGAAAACGCGAGAATGCCTCTTCCGCCCCCGGGTCCACCGACCGCTTCGAAGAAGGCGCGCGGGAGCCAGCCCGCGTTCACGATGTCGGCGAGGAACGGATTGCCGAGCTTGCCGAACTGCGTCCGATAAGGTAATCGAAGATATCGGGATCCTCACCAGCGTCGGCGCGCTTCACCAGGTTCACTTTCTT
>CAWCQS010000015.1:0-729914 GCA_963797715.1 uncultured Acidobacteriota bacterium | reverse complement strand
ACATTCAGCGCGAATCGGCCGGCAGAGACAAGGAGTCGAATTGGCTGCCGGCTCCCGCGAGTGGCTCATTCACGATGAATCTCCGGCTCTATTGGCCGAAGGCTCAGGTGCTCGCCGGCACGTGGGCCCCCCCCGGGGTCACGTTGGTCAGATGAGTAACGAACAGCGAGACGATGGGGGAACTCGCGACTCGGCCAAACAACGAAAGCGAGAAACAGGATGCCTAAATTTGATATCGCCAAACTGAATGCGGCAGTCGATAAGTTGCTCGAAACTACGGACAATCCCAGGCATCGGTTCTTGCTTCAGGCGTTTGGCCGTCACCGCCACCTGGAGGTGTCCGGGCGCTACGAGGAGATCTGCGCGCCAGACATGATGATCACGGATCCCGTCTACCACTTCCATTACACCGGCCTCGAATTTGAGTTGCGGGGGCAGGCCCAGGTGAAAGGCCTCTATCGCATGTGGGCGGAAACGAACCAGATCTTCTTCCCCATACACGAGGAGGTGGCAGTGGCAGACCACTTCGTTGCCTCCTTCGCCACTGCGTACCAGCAGGTATTGGGAAAGGGACAGAGGCAGGCGGCGTTTTTGTCCTATCTTCCAAGCGCTGTTGCCGACAAGTTGCTGAAGAAGGAGCTCGAAAAGAGTCAGCACCGCGCGGACAGCAGCGACATGTTCCTTTACAAGACGACTGGAATCCTGATCTGTCCGTACGATGACCAGGGCCGGCTCGCCGGCGAGGAGGTGTGGGAGCCGGACTCGTCCGAGGCCGAGTTGATCAAGCTCGATCCCGCCGATGTGCTCACGACGGAGGAAGCTGCCAAGGTACTCGTGCCGCTGACCACGCCGCTGCCTTCTTTTGACGAAGTAGTGCTGCAACGTAAGGCCGTGCCCCGATAAAGGGGCGTTTCTTCGGACGGATTTCCAACATGTCCGGCTGGTTTGAAAACGAAACGCTCGCGACTATCTCGCTCGGGATCATCTTCGGGACGATCATCTGCGATCTGGTTTTCGAGATCCGGCCCGGGCTTGCGCCGCGTGATATCGACGCTGCCAGAAGCTATTACCGTGGCCAGCATACTGCACCGCTGCCCGTGAACCTGGTCCTGCCGCTGGCCGCGATCTACATCCTGGGGTTTCTCGGGGTACGTGCGTTGGCGGCGAACGATCTTCCGTCGTGGTTATGGCTGGGCGCGCTCGTGGCCGTGCTGGCGGCGGAGATCATCGTCGCATTGCCGAAGGAGGGCGCACTGTGGCGCAAGATGGGCGACCCGAACACGGCCGATGCCGCCACGCTCGAGCAGATGCGTGCCTAGCATCCGCGCCGCGCGGTATACCCACCTGGCGATCGCAGCGGTGCTGATCGGCCTGACGGCGCGGGTTTAGCGCTTCTCGAAAGCAACCCCGTGGCATTGTCGCACGGGGCGACCACATCGTCGCGGTCCTCGACCGCGTGAAAATGGCGCGCGCGGCGCCGCGCAAACCTTCCTTGCGCGCATCGTGGCGCGAGTCGAAAGGACGAACCCTCGTGACACCACGGCAGCCAGCCACCGCGGGTGAACTGAGGCGTTCGGCCCTTGTCGTTGCGCCGTTGACTGCCGCGGCGCTGATCGCTCAGCAAGTCGCATCCAATGCCGTTCGAGACGCGCTGTTCCTCACGTGGTTCGAGGTCACGAGCCTCCCGTATTTCATGGGAGCGGCGGCAGTCCTGGCGATCCCCGCGGCGGAGTCATCAGGCCGTCTCCTCGCCAGGTTTGGCCCGGCTCGCGTCGTTCCCTGCATCCTTGGCCTCAGCTCAGTGCTGTTTCTTGTGGAATGGCGTCTGCTCGGCGCCAATCCGCGCCTGGCGTCGGGGCTCGTCTACTTTCACGCGAGTGTGCTCGGGGCGATCGGGATCTCGGCGTTCTGGTCGTTGCTCAACGAGCGCTTCGACCCGCACTCGGCCAAGGCGCTCATGGCGCGAGTGGCCGCAGCGGCCGCCTTTGGTGGCCTGGCTGGGGGCGTCGGCGCGGAGCGCGTAGCGGCCCTCATGTCACAGGGAGCGCTGTTCACACTGCTCGGGCTGTCGGCCGGAGCGTCCGTCGTGGGTTCAGCGGTCATCGGTCGCGGAATGCCACCGCGGCGTGGACCACCGGCGGTCCAGGAGGAGCGCCGGAGCGGATGGGCCGAGATCCGGCGCGTGCCACTTCTTCGAGACCTCGCCCTTGTGATCGCGCTGGCCGCGGCGCTCGCCGCGTTCATGGACTACCTGCTCAAGGCGGAAGTCGTCGCCTGGCTGGGAAAGGGCGAGCCGCTCGTGCGTTTCTTCGGCCTTTTCTATGCCGCCAGTGCCCTCGCTGCGTTCCTGGTGCAGGCCTTACTCGGCCGCGTTATCCTTGCCCGGATCGGGCTTGGAGGCTCGGTGGCGAGCCATCCACTGCTGGTAGGCGCGGCCGGTGTGCTGGGCTTCCTTGCTCCGGCGCCCTGGCGCGCCATTCTTCCGCGCGGCCTCGATGTGACGCTGCGCGCGTCAATCTTCCGAGCCGGCTACGAGCTCTTCTACACGCCGCTGCCCGAGGCAGTCAAGCGAGCGGCCAAGTCGGCAGTGGACGTGAGCGCCGACTGTATTGGCAAGGGCGCCGGCGCGGCGCTGATCGTGCTGCTCACGCGCCTCGACCCCGTGTATACCTTCGTCGCCGTAAACGTCGCCGGTGTGGTCACGGCCGGGATGGAACTCACAGTTGCCCGCCGCCTGCGGGCGCAGTATGTGAGCGCGCTCGAGGGAGGGCTGAAACGCCGGGGCGAAGACCTCCAACAGGCCGCGCCCCCCTTCGACTTCACGGTCGCCGTCAGCATGGCGGGCATCGACGCCGCCTCGATACGCCGCGCGCTGGAC
Source organism: uncultured Acidobacteriota bacterium (assembly GCA_963797715.1). Classification (GTDB taxonomy): domain Bacteria; phylum Acidobacteriota; class Vicinamibacteria; order Vicinamibacterales; family 2-12-FULL-66-21; genus DATBJJ01. The sequence goes on along the minus strand of CAWCQS010000015.1, from coordinate 727,036 downwards.
GAGGTTTCCGACGGTGCGGTCACAGCGGCGCCGCACGATGATCCCGTTGTTGCGGCTATCGCCGATCTCCGCTCGGGAGATCTCCCACGCATCCGGCGGGTACTTCGTGCTCCGCCTACCGACCCGCTGATCGTCGGTGCGATGGCTCCGCTGCTCGCGAACAGGGACGTTCTCGGGCCAGTCGTCAAGGCCCTGACGGCGTTTGGTCCGCGCGCCGCCGGCCAGCTCGTGGACGCACTTCTCGACCCCGCGACGCCGGACGTTGTTCGCCGCCGGCTGCCCCTTGTGCTGAAGTCCTGCGCGTCGATCCTCGCACGCGATGGCCTCGTCCAGGCGCTCGCGGCGTCCAGCCTCGAGGTTCGCCTGCGCTGCGGACGGGCGCTCTTAACCCTTACGGACAACCATCCCGAGCTGGCGCTATCGCCGCCCGCCGTGTATGCGGCGGTCGAACGCGAGCTCACGGGCGCCACCGACGATGGCGCCGTCCGCGAGCACGTCTTCAATCTCCTGTCTCTCGTGCTCGAGCGCGAACCGGTACGCATCGCGGCGCTGGCGTTCGACTCCGCCGACATGTACCTGCGCGGTACAGCCCTCGAATATCTCGAAACGGTCCTTCCGCCAGGGATCTTCGCAGCGCTCGTTCCGCGGCTCTCAGCCGGGCCCGCGCCCGTTCTCCACAGGCGCGGCGCCGCGACGGCACGTGCGGAACTGCTGGAAGCTGCGGCCACGATTCGCCTGAGTCGCAAGCAGGTCCTCGACGAACTGAGAGCTGGCGACCTCGACGCCGAAGGTTAGGAAGATGAACGATCAACTCACACCAGTCCCTGGGGATGACGCCGGCCGGATTCTGCTGGTCGATGACGAAGCCACGAATCTGGACATTCTCCGCCTAACGCTCGCCGGTCCGAACTACCGGTTGTTCGTCGCCCTTACCGGTGAGGACGCGCTGAAAGTCGCCCGCCGCGTAAAACCATTGATCGTGCTGCTCGATGTGGTCATGCCGGGCCTCGACGGCTACGAGACCTGCCGCCGCCTCAAAGCCGATCCGGACACCCGTGACGCCGCCGTGATCTTCGTGTCTGCACTCAATGACCCGAAGGATCGTGTACGGGGCTTCGAAGCGGGCGCGGTGGATTTCATCTCGAAGCCGGTCGAAGGGGAAGAGGTGATCGCGCGCGTCAATACCCATCTCACCATCCAGCGGCTGCTCCGTCGGCAGGCCGAGGCACGTTCGCCTGCCGCGACACAGGCGGCCCACGCCGACGCTGCCACACGCGCCCAGGCGGGCGAGGCCCGGCCGCCCGGTGAGCCCGTCTTCCGGACTGGCGAGGTCGTCGCCTTCCGTTTCCGCATCGTCCGCTTCCTGGCGAAAGGCGGGATGGGCGAGCTCTACGAGGCCGAGGATCTCGAGCTGCGCGAGCGGGTCGCGCTCAAAACCATCCTGTCGCACATTGCTGACCGACGAGCGCTCGATCGTCCGGTTCAAGCGCGAGGTGCACCTGGCGAGACAGGTGACGCACCCGAACGTCTGCCGCATCTACGATGTCTTTCGGCATCGGTCCGCTGCCGCGGGAGCCAACAACGCGTCCGACGAGGTCGTGTTTCTCGCGATGGAGTTGCTGCACGGCGAGACGTTGGCCGACAAGCTCCAGCGGGATGGACGGCTCTCGACGGCGGAGATCCTGCCTGTCGTCCGTCAGATGGTCGCCGGCCTGACGGCCGCGCACCGTGTCGGAGTGGTGCACCGCGACTTCAAGAGCCACAACGTCATGCTCGTGAAGACGGCGCGCGCGGAAGACGGCACGCGCGTGGTCGTGACCGACTTCGGTCTGGCGTGGCGGAGCGCATTCGACGAGAGCACCGCGCTGTCGCTGGACATGTCGGCGGAGACCGAGATTGTCGGGACCCCGGCGTACATGGCTCCCGAACAGGTCGAGGGCGGTTCGATCACGCCCGCGACGGACGTCTACGCGCTCGGCGTCGTGCTCTACGAGATGGTGACCGGCGTCTGGCCATTTGACGGGGAGACACCGCTCAAGATCGCGATCAAGCGCCTGCACGAGCCGCCGCCGAGCCCGCGCGTGCATGCGCCAGACATCGATCCTCTTTGGGAGAAGACGATCCTGCGGTGTCTGGCCCGTCGGCCCGAAGAGCGTTTTGCCAATGCCGCTGAGGTCGTTTCGGCGCTGGAGGGAGGACCTCTCGAACCCGCGACCACGCCTCCTGCACGCCAGTGGTTGACACGCGGTGGATGGTCGGCGCTCGCCCTGGTTATCCTGGCAACCCTGGCTGCCGGCTACGTCGTATACGCACGGTACGCGCCGATGGTGCGGCCTGCGGGCATCACGTCGCTCGCTGTCCTGCCCTTGAAGAACGGCGGCAACGATCCAGAGCAGGACTATCTGTCCGATGGCATCAGTGAAGCGCTCATCAACCGCCTGTCGCAACTGCCGGGACTGAAGGTCGTCGCCAACAGTTCGTCGTCCCGCTACAAGGGCCAGGACGCGGACCTCAAGGAGGTGGCGCGCGCGCTCGATGTTGCCGGCATTCTGGCCGGCAGGGTCTCGCAGCGAGGCGACAGTGTCTCGATCAGTGTCGAGCTGATTGACGGGCGCGACCGGACGCAGGTGTGGGGCGAGCAATACGTGCGAAAGACAGCCGACCTCTTTCGAGGTGTCGGCGGACATCTCTCGTGATGTCGCAAGGAAACTGCAGGTGGGCACAGCCGCTGGTCAACCACAAAGTCGCGCCACGCCCGAAGTACGGAACCCGGAAGCGTACGAACTGCTGCTCAAAGGACATTTCCATCGCGCAAAGGGGCGGACGGAGGACCGGCAGAAAGCGGGCGAATACTTCGTTCGGGCTATCGCCGCGGATCCGGGTTACGCGCTCGCCTACGCCGATCTATCCGATATCTACAGAAGTCTCGCCAATAGCGGGCTGGTCGACCCGAAGGAGTATCTGCCCAAGGCCAGAGAAGCGGCGCAGAGGGCGCTCAAACTGGACGAGGGTCTAGCTGATGGGCATTACGCGCTGGCGAATCTCATGACGTATTCGTGGGAGTGGGCCGACGCCGAGCGTGAATACAAGCGTGCCATCGAACTGAACCCGAACCTTGCACTGGCGCACCGTTGGTACGCAACCTATCTGCGGCTCATGGGCCGGCACGAGCAGGCCATCAGCGAAATCACCCGCGCCAGGGACCTCGATCCGCTCTCGCCCGGAGTCAACGCGACCGTCGGGTACGTGCTGACATCTGCTCGTCGATACGACCAGGCGATACTGGCCCTGAACAAAGCGATCGAGCTGGATCGGGCCTATCCCTACACCTATCTCTTTTTCGGCCACACCTATGCCGCTCAAGGCAAGTATGGGGAGGCCGTCGCTGCTTACACAAAGGCAGTCGAGCTCGGTCTCGATACGTCTCCCACACAAGTCTATCTGGGTGCAGCGGCCGCGCACGCGGGCGACCGCCCGCGCGCCCTGGCGGTCCTTGAGCGTCTGCGATCGGGCAAGGAGCGCAGTTCACCAGCCGAACTGGCGATTCTGCTGACCGCGCTCGGCGAGCGAGAACAGGCGTTCGCGTCGCTCGAAGACGCGTATCGAGCGCGGGATATCCAGCTGCAATACCTTGGTGTCGAGCCAGGGTTCGATCCGCTGCGCTCGGACCCCCGCTTCCAGGATCTGGTGCGACGGGTCGGCCTCACCAGTTGACGCATCCGTGGACGTCTCCAGGTCACCAGCAGCGAATCTACCGTGCTCGTGGGTGAGAGCCCCCGACATTTCGGGTGGCCTGTGATATTTCGGGTGTCCAGCCGCTCCAGGCGGTCATCGGCCGGCCTCGTACGACGCAACTATTCGTGACATCTGAATAGCTTCCGCACCGCGCCGCTCTTCGACGCTGTTTATTTCGACCTGGCCGACATCTTGCCTTGACGTGCGCATTGTTGTGAAGGAGATGAAGGCATGCTTCGAACGTCTGTGTTCCTGATGACGATGATGGTGATGGCCGCGAGCGCTTCAGCTCAGGGTGCCGAAGTCAGTGGAACGGTCGGCTGGACCTTCAGTGACGGCGTGAGTGGGAATGCCGTCGTGGTGCCTGGCGTGGGGACGTTCGACCGGATCGACCCGAAAGACTCCTGGGCGTGGGGGATCCGGGTGGGCTTCTTCGCCGGCGCCAATTCGGAGATTGGCTTCCTCTATGACCAGCAGCCCACAGAGCTTGAAGTCGGCGGCACGACGACGGTCACGCTCGGAGATATCAAGGTGCACAACTACCAAGGCTACTACGCATTCAACTTCGGTAGCGCCGAGGCCAGCGCGCGGCCGTACGTGCTGTTCGGGCTGGGAGCCACGCAGTACGGCACGGTCAACGTCACCGCGGCGAACGTGCAGCGAGACATTCCAGGCGAAACGCGATTCTCGTGGACCACTGCGGCAGGCGTGAAAATCTATCCGGCGAAGGGGTTCGGGATCCGCCTCGAGGGGCGATGGACCCCGACCTACATCAAGTCGGACGCCGTCGGATGGTGGTGCGATCCGTTCTGGGGCTGCTACGTCGTCGGCGACGCACAGTATGCGAATCAGTTCGAGCTGGCCACCGGGATCAGCTTTCGATTCTAGTGATGCCATCGAGTGATCGAGTTGAGGTTAAGGAGAAAGGATCAGCAACGATGGGAAAAGCAATGTTTTTCGCAGGCATCGCCAGTCTGGCCATCCTGGCCATGCCCCACGTGGCACGCGCGCAGCAAGTTGATCAGTGGACAGCCATCCAGCAGCTGCAGGCCGATCTCAAAGCGGATCGGCAGGCTGTCGTAGCGGCCAATCTGCCGCTCACCGAAGGAGAGGCCAAGGCCTTCTGGCCAGCCTACAAAGAGTATCGCGTTGAGGTCGAGAAGCTCGGCGACCGCATGGTCAAGCTCATCGCGGCCTACGCAGCCAGCTTCGAGACGATGACCGACGCGAAGGCCGATGCATTTTTCAACGACTTGCTCGCGATCGATCGCGACAGGCTGGCCGTGCGTGAGCAGTATGTTCCGAAGATTCGTGCGGTGCTGCCTGGCCAGAAGGCCGCGCGCTTCTTCCAAATCGAGAACAAGCTCGATGCCATCGTCAATGTCTCGCTGGCGTCCGAGATTCCACTGGTGCCTGTGAAGCGATAGGACGTGCGCAGTTCGGTATTGGAAAGGACGTTTACCATGTCAGTGACTGGTTTGGTTGTCGTCATCATCGGCGCGTGGTTGGCGTTGCCAGTGACCGCTGCCGTGGCTCAAGACGAGGCCGAGAAGGTCGAGCAAGCCCGAGAAGCTCGCCAAGGATGCGGAGTATGCCCTGGCATCGCTCTATGAGAAGGTGCCAGCCACCAAGACATTGGGCGAAAAGGCACAGGCGATCCTCGTGTTCCCGAAAATCACGAGAGCGAGTGTGGGAGTCGGCGTCCAACGCGGCACCGGCACGCTGTTGAAGGACGGCAACCCGGAAGGGTTCTATACCACCACCGGCACGTCCGTCGGCATGCAGGCCGGGGCGAAGACCTATGGCTATGCGCTGTTCTTCATGAACGACAACGCCGTGCAGGCGCTGGGCAAAGCCAAGGGCTTCGAGGTCGGCGTGGGCCCGACCGTTGTCGTGGTCAACAAGGGAACGGCGAAGAACCTCACGACGACGACGCTCAAGGCCGACATCTATGCGGTCGTTTTCGACAAGAAGGGCCTCATGGCCGGCCTCGGAGTTCAGGGGAACAAGATCTCGAAGACGAACCCCAAGTAGCACGTCCTGTCACGGAGTGGACCCGCCGACGCCAGGAGGACGTATGTCGCCAGCGATCGCGCCCGTCGCAGACACGATTCTCGCCGCTCTGTTCGTGGCGGCGCTGATGGCGACCACACAGGAAGCCGAGCAGCGAAGTCAAACGCAGGGTCTGAAAGAAACCGACCGCTTCGTCAAAGCCGGCGGTCGCACGTCGGGGGCTGTTGCGAAGGCGACGCAGCAGACGCGCAAGACCCTCAATGCCTACAACGCACTGGTGACCAAGCCGTCGACGAGCATGAAAGGCGACTACAAGAACCTGATGAAGTCTGTCGATGCCATGAACGAACGCGTGGCAGGTGCGCACCAGAAGGTTGCCGAGATGCAGCAGGCGGGAGACGTGTACTTCAGCGGGCGAGCACAGACGATCGAGGCCATCAGCGACCCGGAGCTCCAGGGCCGTGCGAAGCGGCGCTTGAACGACAGCCAGAACCAGTTTGCCCGCGTGCTGTATTCGCTCAGGAAAGCAGACGAGTCGCTCGAGCGCTTCCGGAAGGATCTCGCCGATCAGATCACGCTCCTCGGCAGCGACCTGACTCCCTCCTCGATGACCGCAGGGAAGCCGGATGCGGACACGCTGAATGCGCGCGGCGCGGAGCTGTTCGCTCGAACAGACGCGGCTATCGCCAACCTGGACGTGTACTTTCAGAGTCTCAAAGCCGCGCAAACGTAGCAATCATGTGGCCAATCCGCCGGCGGTTGCCTCTCCTTCTGGTGTTCGTGCCGGCATTGTGTGCAGCATGTGCTGCCCCGCTGCAGCGCGTCTTGCCGCGTCCACCCACAGCCGATGAGGCGCCAGCGAGCCCGCGCCCGGTGCGGGTGTCCGGGCGATCGACGGTCGGGGTGGCGTTCGGTGGCGGCAGCGCCCGTGGGATCGCGCACGTCGGTATCATCCGCTGGCTCGAGGAGCATCGCGTCCCGATCGATGCGGCGGCCGGCACGAGCATGGGAGGGCTGGTCGGAGGCGCGTTCGCCAGCGGGATGGATGCACGCGAGCTGGAGGACTTCATCGCCTCGCTCGACTGGGATCAGCTCTTTGGCGCGTCGTCCTTTGCCCACAAGAACATCCGCCGCAAGGCCGACGCGCGCGCCTATCCGTCGCGTCTCGAGTTCGGTCTGAAAGGCGGCATCGTGCCGCCCGCAGCGTTGAACGACGGGGAATACGTGGAGTTGCTCCTCGGCCGGATCGCAGCTCCCTACTTCGGCGTCGAGGACTTCGACGACCTGCCGACACCGTTTCGAACGGTCGCGGTCGACCTCCTATCGGCCGAGCCCGTTGTGCTGCGCAAAGGGTCGCTCGCCGATGCGATGCGGGCCACGATGTCCCTGCCACTGATCTTTCCTCCCGTGGAGCTGAATGGGCAGGTACTGATCGACGGCGGCACGATGAACAACGTGCCCGCAGACATCGTCAAGGCGATGGGCGCCGACCGTGTCGTTGCCGTCAACGTCGGCGATCTGTCCGATCGCGAAGGTGTCAGCTACACGATGTTTGGGATCGCGGGCGATACGATCGACGCGATGATGCGGGCATCGACCAGGCGCGCACTCGCGGCAGCCGATGTCGTCATCAACGTTCCCCTCCAGCGAGTACGGATCGCTCGACTGGCGGCGGGCTGATGCGCTGATCGAAGAGGGCTACCGCGCCGCAGAGAGCATGCGCGATCAGTTGCTGCCGCTCGCCATCAGCGAAGGTGACTACGACACGTGGCGGCGCGCCCGTCAGGCGCGGCGGCGCACCGATCTGCCAGCGCCAACGTTCGTACAGCTGGAGGGCTTCGCAACAGGTGACGCAAAGCGACTGAATGTGCTGCTCGCGCCCCACGTCGGCGCGCCGCTGGATCCGGCGGCAGTGGAGCACGACATCGCCGTCATCATGGGGCTGGATCGCTACCAAACGGTGACCTGGCGGCTCAGTGCACGACGCCGCGCGCGGACTGGGCTTACTCGTGCGGGGACGCGTCAAGCCCTATGCGCCGCCGTTCATGATGCTGGGAGTCAACCTGGAGAACACGACCTCGAGCGACTTCCGCATCACGGCGACAGCCCGCTATCTGGCGTTTGACACGGTCGGATCGGGTTCGGAGTTGCGAGTGGACGGCACGGTGGGATCGGATCCGAGCCTCGGGATCGAGCTCTATCGCCCGATTGGGCCGACGCCGCTGTTCGTCGCGCCGTACGCGGGCGTTGGACGCATGACGTTCGACCTGATTGACGACGACGCAGTCGTTGCGCGCTACAAGCAGAGGCAGGCGCGGATCGGCCTGAATGGCGGTGTGAACCTGGGCGCGCACAGTGATGTGCGCATCGGTGCGTACGTCGGGGATACGACCGTGTCCATCGACGTCGGGGACCCTGGCTTCCCCGAACTGCGGGGGAAGGAGACGGTCGGAGATCTTGTCTGGCGGCTGGATACGCAGGACAGTCCGGTTGTGCCAGCTGGTGGCGTGCTGTCGCACGTGCGACTCACCCACATCTTCAGCGGCCCCGACCTCACGGTGCGCGGGGAGACGCTCGACGTCGACACGGGCCTGACTCAGCTGTCCGCCGTCGCGAATCGTTTTTGGAGCATCGGTCCACCGAATCGCGTCTTCCTGTACGGCGGGTTCGGCACATCCTTCGATTCGGCACCATTGCCGACCAATCAGTTCTTGCTCGGTGCGCCGTTCCGGCTTGGCGCCTACGACACCGGCGAGCTCAGGGGGGCTCACTATTACGTTGCGACAGGTGGATACCTCAGGCGCGTTGGCCGGCTGCCTGATTTCATGGGCGGCGCAGTCTTCGCCGGCGGATGGCTCGAGAATGGGGATGCGTTTGACGAGTGGAAGCGCGCCGGCTGGAAAGTGAACGGCGGTGTTGGACTCGTGATGGACACGATTGTCGGTCCTGTCGTCTTTGCCGGCTCATGGAGCTTCGACGGACGCTGGCGTACGTACCTCGGTGTCGGCCGCATGTTCCGCGTCCCGACGACCTGAATCGAGCCACGTTAAAGGAGCACCGTGAACAGGGGAGCATTGCTCCGCACTGCCGGCCTGGCGACGCTCGTCCTGATGCTGGCGCCGGTCACCACGCCCGGAAAGGCACAGGAGCCGATCGTTTTTGGTGTCATCGGCGACAGCGGTCGAAGTCACGCCTGGCCTACGCGGCGTTGCCCGCGAAATGCTGGCTTACCGCCGCGATCGCGCGAGGTTCGACTTCGTGCTGATGCTCGGCGACAACATCTATAGCGACGGCGTTGGGCGGGGCATCCAGAAGATCCTTCGAAGCTCCGTTCGCCGATCTCCTGGCTGCGGATGTCCAGTTCTACGCGGTACTCGGTAACCACGATATTCGCCGCGGGACCGAGCTGCAAATTCACTATGCGGCCTGGAACATGACAGGCCGACGATTCTACGCGTTCTCAAAAGGAGACGGTCTTGTCGAATTCTTCGCGCTCGATTCGACGGCGCTATCCGACGAGGCCCGCGCGCTCGTGCTCGTCGAAAAAGCGCGACTCGACAACGAGCGCGCCGCGCTGCAGCGCAAGAAGACGACGCTCACGGCGTCGGAACGGCGACGGCTCGAGAAGCTCGACGCGGAGCTTGGCGAGGATGTCGTGTTCATCAATGAGCAGGCAGCCGTCAAGAATGCCCAGCTCGTGTGGCTCCGGGATGCGCTAGCGAATTCTCGGGCGCGATGGAAGGTCGTCTTCTTGCACCACTCGATTTACTCCGCCGCCACAAGACGCGGGGGCCACGGCGGCGAACGGTCGGTGCTGAGATTGCGGCATCTGCTCGAACCCATCTTCGTCGAGGGCGGCGTGGACCTGGTCCTTGCCGGTCACGATCATCACTACGATCGCTCCACCCTGCAGCCCGCGAGCGCGCCGGCGAGCCATCAGGTGCAGTACGTGACGGCCGGCGCCAGCGCGCGTTTGAGAGCGGACGTCATCGACCACGCGAACACGTTTCTGGCGAAGGCCGATGCGACGACTCACTCCTTTCTGATCGTCGAGGTGACGCATGATGCGATCCGGATTGAAGCGATCGGTGCGAATGGCAAGACGCTCGATAGGTTCGAGGTTGTCAAAGGGCCTCTGATTTCACGCTAACGCACCGGCGCGAATCTTGCCGACATCTATGCCGAAATTGCTCGCACGTGCGACCGTGGCAGTCGTGTGGCTCCTCGCGGCGGCGGTTGCGCAGGCGCAGAACATCCAGCTCTGGGGCAACGTCACATTCGACTGGGTGAAAAGCCAGCGTCTCGCCTATGGGCTCGACATCGAGCCGAAGGTGTTGCTCGACGCACCCGAGGGCGAACCAGGATGGCGGAATCTGGACCTCACATCCAACGTGGAGTTCTCGCCGAATCCGTGGCTTGACCTTGTAGCCGACGGCGTTGTCGGCGTGACGAAGCAGACCGATGACGTGGATTCGGTTGAAGTGACGCCGCGCCTCGGCGTCCGGTTTCACCTCTTCTCGCGCGCCCAGGGGTTTCACCCGCTGGAACGTGCTCCGAGACGCCGGTGGGTGGTACGCGACCTCTTCCGCGTGGAATCGAGGAACATCTTCTACGGCGGGGCCGGCAGCGGAACATCGTCGACCGTGCGTCTCCGGAACCGCCTGGAGTTGCTCGTGCCTCTCAACAAGGAGCGGCTGAGCGACGATGGCGCGCGGTACCTGCTGGCGGACTGGGAATGGTTCGCGCCAGTCGACGAACCGAATGAGCGCTTTGCCAACAAGCAGAGGATTCGTGCAGGCCTGGGATTCCGCCCGAGCTTCAAGTGGCGGTTCGAGTTCCTCTACATGTGGACGCGGTCTCGCGACACCATCGAGGAAGGGTTCAGCACGTCGGACAACATCATCGATCTGCGGGTGAAGCGAGTGTTCTGAAACGGTTTATCGAAAGTTCTCGACTCTCACGAGCGTACAGTTCAAGAGGTTCCAAAAGGTCCCAGGGGTTTTGAACCCCTGGAACCCTAGAGCCGTTTTAGAAGGTAATCCGGGCGCCGAGGAAGAACCGCCGCGGATCGAGGAATCGGATCGGCTCACCGAACGCCGTCCCACCCGCGCCGGCGACGAGATCCTGGTCGCGGATCGAGTCCTGATTGTTCAACGCGTTGAAGATGTCGACAAAGAACTCCGTGCCGAAATCACGCCAACGCTTCTTGTACTGCGCCCGCAGATCGAGCTGCGCCCACGCCGGGTTCTGGAGCGACCCAATCGCGTCGGGCGTCACCCAGAAGTCGGTCACGCCGGCGTACTCGTACGGCACGTCCACCTGAATCGGCAGGTTGCGCTGCGAGGCGAGCGCGGTCTTGCTGGCGATCGTTCCCGAGTTGTAGCGGAACGCCGCGCCGAGCTCGATACCCACCGGCCAGATGTACGAACCGGCGACCTTGAAGACGTGCGGGATCGTGCCGGGCTGCTTCTTGTACGTATCCGGCGCGAGCGGATCCAGATACAGCACGTCGCCCTGGAAGTCGGCGTTCGAGTCCGAGTTGGTGTTGCCCTTGGCCCAGTTATAGGTGTAGGACCCGAGCAGCTGCCAGTTGTTGCTGTAGCGTTTGCGGAAGACCAGGTCGACGCCCTGATAGTTCCGCTTGCCGCCGTTCAGCGTCGCGATGACGAAGTTCGATCCCGGATTCTGGGCGTAGCCGAAATAGTCGAGCCCGAGCCAGAGCGACTGCGGATCGTCAATCGGGCCGGGATAATCGGTCGTGCCGCTCGTCGACGTGGCAAAGAGCGCCAGGTCGTAGTCCTCGAGGATGTCGCGAGTCCGGCGGTCGGTGTAAGCCACCTCGACACTCATGTTGTGCCCGAGGTCCGCCTGGTACCCGGTGCTGAAGTCGTCGGTGTAGGGTGTCTTCGTCGTCGGCGCGAAGAACGCGTCCTGCTGCACGAGGCCGCCACGCGTCCGATAGGTGACCCAGGCGTCGTTGATCCACACCTGCTCTTCGAGGACGGAGCCGCTCAGCGTGCCGGCGAAGTTGGTCATGTTGTTGCGGATCGGATCGTAGTAGCGGCCGTAGTAGCCGTAGACCTTCTGCTTGCCATCGCCGCGGACGTCGAACGCGGCGCTCAAGCGCGGCGCCACCGCCCAGTCGAACGTGAAGATCTCCTCGCCGGTGCTGGCGAAGTGCTTCCATTGCTCGGCACGAAGGCCGACATTGAATGTCAGCCGGCTGTAGGTGAACTGATCCTGCACGAAGAAGCTCAGGCCATCCGAACGCGTCTCCTGCGAGCCGCGCTGCGACATGAACGTGCGGTCGTAGTTGACCTTGCCGTCAGGGTTGCCCACCGTGCTGTTGAACATGAGGCGTGGCCCCATCTCGGCAGAGGTGATGACGCCGTCGCCGTTGGCGTCGAACTGCGCGTAGTACTGCGCGCGATTCGGCAATCGATTGATCGTGCTGATCAGCCCGTTGAAGTCGCTCGAGTTGTTGACGTTGAAGTCACGGCCGCTGAATGAACCGGTCGCCAACTCGCCCGCCGACACACCAGTGAGGCCATTCTGCAACGAAGTGACGGTCTGATCGTCGACGTAACTTGTGTCGCGGAAGTTGTCGTTGCGCGACCACTCGAGTCCACCCTTGAACGTGTGCCGGTTCCACGAGTATTGAAGCGAGCCGCGGACGCCCTTGGTGTCGCGTTGGTCGAGGCGGTCCTGTCCGAACCCGCCGAGCTGCTCGTCGGTCAGCGTGCGGACGTCGGTCGATCGATAGATGACGGTATTCGACACGTCGCGGATGGCTGATAGATCGGTGACCTCGCCGTTGTGCACGTTGTAGCCGGCTTCGATGAGCATCGGGCCCTGCAGCCGCGTGTAGTTGAGGCTGTAGTTGTCACCGCCCTGCACGCGCGCGCGGTCGCGGGCATTGGTCAGATCGCGATCGCGCCGTCCGCTGATGTCCGTTGGATCGTTGAGGAACGTGAAGCTCGCCGTGTCCGAGCGCGTTGGCGTCCAGGTGCCCTTGGCGTAGCCCTGATCCTGGGTATTCTTGACCGTGCGCAGGAACTCATCGGTGTCGAGGCTGGTGACGTCGTCCTCGCGCTCGAGCCGGCGGTAGCTGCCGTAGAACCACGCGCGATCGCGAACGATCGGTCCACCGATCGTTCCGGCGGCGTCGAAGGTCGAGAACTCCTGGAGCGCGGAGTTCTTGTTCTCCGCCACCAGGGCGTTGTTCTGGAAGAAGTAATTGCCGGAGCCGTGGAAGGCGTTGCTGCCGGACTTGGTGATGACGGTCGAGAGCAGCCCCGGCGTGCCAACGTACTCAGCCGGGATGCCGCCGGTCAACACCTTCTGTTCCTGGATGATCTCGGTGTTGAGATTCGATCCGAACGTGCCGGTGACCGGGTCGGTGACGTTGATGCCATTGAAGTAGTAGAAGTTGTCGCTCGACACGCCGAGGTTGCCGCCAATGTCGCTGTAGTTGATGCCCGACTTCGACGCCGGGTTGCCCGGCTGCTGCGGATCGTCAGGCAGTACGCCCGGCACGAGCTGGAGATAGCTCTGATACGAACGGCCCGTCGGCAGCGATTCGGTCAACTGCAGCGTGATGTCCTGACCTGTCGTCGCGCTCCGCGAGTCGACGATCGGCGATTCGGCGGTGACCTGAACCTGTTCGGTGATGCCGCCAACCGCCAGGGGAACGCGGACGGTTGCGGTCTGCCCGGAGCGGACGAGCACGTTCTCGTTGCGTGCAGGCCGGAAGCCGGAGAGCTCGATTGTCACGATGTATTGACTCGATGGCGCGAGGCCAACGAGAAGCGCGCGGCCTTGCGGGTCGCTGACGCCTTCGCGTTTGGTGACCGTATCTGCCGCGCTGGCGACGACGGTCGCGCCCGGGATCGGCAGGCCGGCCTGGTCCTGGACGAAGACTTCGATGGTTCCTGTCTCCGTCACCTGAGCCGTGGCGGGAAAGGCGGCGGTCATGAGCGCGCAGCACGCTGCGACCGACAACCAGAACTGCTTGATGCTCGTCACTGCAGTACCTCCAAAGGTGATCGTGTTTCATCCCTGACAGATCGGTCGCGCCCTGTTCACGCTCGCGAGAACAGCGAGTGATCGACAGCGCCTCTGCAGTGACGAACACGCCAATGGTCGGCATCGAACGCACGTACGCTGCCAGCTGAAGTCCATCGTCCGATTGGTCGTGATCGCACAGGATCTGCGTTTCGTCCCTGCGCGTGTACGACTGGTACTTCCGTTCATCCCTGCGCGCTCAGCTCGATCCAACGTCGTGCTTCGACTGATCCGGACCGTTGAAGCGGTCAGTCCTTCCGGAGGACAATTCTTGCGAAATGCGATCTCGACAATTGGGTGTCTCCACGTTGGTCGGCGCACTTCGGATCCAGCTCATTGCCCTCTTGCCACTCATCGCCCTGCTTCTGATTGCTGCCTCGGAGTCGGGCTCGCTCACGGCCCAATCCCCCGCGCGTGACAACTGGCCGCAGTGGCGCGGGCCGGCGCGCACCGGCGTCCTCACGCCCGACGAAGCGCCGACCGTGTGGCCGCCGGAGTTGAAGAAGGGCTGGAGCGTCGAGGTCGGCGAGGGTTATTCCTCGCCTGTTTCGAGTGGCGGCCGCGTGTTCGTGCACGCGCGGCGAGATCCTCAAGAAGTCGTCTCGGCCATCGACCTCGCCACGGGCACAGTGGCGTGGACACAAAAGTACCCGGCTCCAATCGACAAGAATCCGTACGCCAAACAGATGGCCAAGGGGCCCTACGCCACTCCCCTTGTGGCCGGCGGCCGACTCTACACGCTGGGCACGACAGCCATCGTCTCGGCGTGGGATGACTCGACCGGCGCCGTCGTCTGGCGCCGCGATTTCTCATCGCGGATCGATACCTCGAAACTGTTTTGCGGCTCGGCCATGTCGCCGCTGATGACGTCGAGCGGAGTCATCGTGCACGTTGGCGATGACCGTAGCGGCACGATCCTCGCGCTCGATCCGGCAACGGGCAAGGAACGCTGGGCGACTGACGTGAGTGGACCCGGCTACGCGTCACCCATCGAGCTGACGCTGGCCGGCGTGCAACAAATCGTGACGATGACGACGCGGTCCGTCATCGGCGTCGAAACATCGTCGGGAAAGCTGCTGTGGGAGTTTCCGTTCGACGATGAGTGGAACGAGAACATTGTCACGCCGGTGGGAACTGCTGATGGTGTGATCGTGTCGGGCGTACGTCAGGGCACGCGGCGGCTCAGAGTGGCGAAGTCCGGCACTACATGGACGGCGACCGAAGCGTGGCACACGCCGGATATTGCGATGTACATGAGCTCCCCGGTCATGGCCAAGGGGACACTTTACGGCCACTCGTCGAAGCGCAAAGGGCAGTTCGTGGCCGTCGACCCGGAAACCGGAAAACTCCTGTGGGGAACCGAAGGCCGTAATGCGACGAGCGCGTCCGTCGTTGCTGCCGGCGATCACCTGGCGTTTCTGACGACCGAGTCGCAGCTCATCGTGTCGCCCGTCGATGCAACCGCGTTTCAGGAGATTCGGCGCTACACCGTCGCCTCGAGCGCAACCTACGCACACCCAATCGTCTTGCGCGAGCGGGTAATCGTGCGCGATGCATCCAACGTGAGTCTCTGGACTCTCAAATGATCGACGTGTTCCGACGACAGTTCCGCCGCGTCTCGCCAACCGTCCTCGTGGCGGGCGTGCTGATGGCAACGCTGGCGAGCGCGTCGCAATCCCCGTCGTCGCGTACGCTTCGCATTCTCTTCATCGGCAACAGCCTCACCCGCGCCAACAACCTTCCAGCCATGGTCGAAGCGCTGGCCCGAGCGCAAGGACACACGGTCGAGTCATTTGCGCTCGCCGTCAACAACTTCAGCCTCGAGGATCACTGGAACCAGGGTCAGGCACAGGGCGCCATCAGCAAAGGCGGCTGGACGTTCGTCGTGTTGCAGCAAGGACCATCCTCCCTTCCAGAGTCTCGCGTCCTGCTGCGCGACTACGCCAAACGATTCGCCGGCGAGGCAAAGAACGCCGGGGCCCGCACCGCGCTCTATATGGTCTGGCCCGCGAAAGCGAGGGAGCGTGACTTCGACGCGGTGAGCGAGTCGTATGCGCTCGCAGCCGAGGACGCTGATGGAGTGTTGCTACCGGCGGGCGACGCCTGGCGCGACGCGTGGCGTCACGATCCGTCGCTCGAGCTCTATGCCGAGGACGGCTTTCACCCGAGCCGTCTCGGCTCCTATCTGGCGGCGCTGACGATTTGGCGCGGTCTGTCCGGCCAGCCGGTCATCGGCCTGCCCGGGATCGACGGCGTCAATCCCGGGACGATTCGCGTGCTGCAGAATGCAGCCGAGAATGTTTTCGTCAGTGTCCCTCGCCGGCAGGAATTCTTCGCCCTTCGATGACCGAACGCCCGGCCGCATCCTGGGACGTCCATAGCACAATCCACGCGCCCTCGGTCGAAGCCACGGCCGGGTAGCTCACGCCATCGCCGGTAAACGTCTGCGGCGGCGCCGCCTTGCCGTCGGCAATCGTCCTGAACACGACGCGCCTCGTTTCGCCCACGCGCTCGTCCCAGACGACCGCAGTGTTGGTGTGAAAGTCAGCGGCCATCTGCGGGTGCGCTGGATCGCCATCGCCGGCATCGAGCCGCAGGCGCGGAGTGAAACCCTCTCCGGCAAGCGCCGAATAGAAAATCCCTTTGTGCGGCGTGTCGCCCGGCATGAGGGTCGGCCAGACGATGTGGATGCCGCTGTGGCCATCGGCGACCATCGCCGGGCCATCGTCAGGACACGCGTCGATCTTCCAGCCATCTTCGCTGACGCGGATCGGTTGACCGAACGTGGCGCCGTTGTCGCTCGAGCGAGAGACCGTGATGTCGCGCACGCTTCCGGGGTAGATGTTGCGGTAAGCCGCGTAGACATGCTCGCCGGCGGCGGCTATCGCCGTCTTGCAGCAGAAGCAGACGTTGGCGGCGACCGATCGCTCGGACCATGTTCCGTCCTTGCCGAGCGAGGCGTGGAAGATGTCCTGCCGCGGCCCACCGGGTGTTCGAGCCGCCTTCATCGCTGCGGCCGATTGCGGACCGCCATGGCGATGCTTCATCGGCGGCGCGAACCGGCCGTCCAGCCACACCACCTGGACGCCACCGTCGTAGCCGAGCGTCAACGCATGCCAACCGCGCGCGCCCGTCAGAGCTGCACCAGCAATCGTGGCCGAGGGAGTGAACGTGCGCCCGAAGTCCTTCGAAGTCGCATACCTGATGATGGAGTGACCATCACTTCGCGACGGCCAGACGACATGAATGCCGTTGCCAACGCCGACGACGACGCGGGCGGCCTGCTCGCCGGACGCACGGGCATCACCTTCGACGTCGTTCACGCGCACGGGAGTGCCGAAGGAGGCGCCGCCGTCGGTGCTGACACCGGCGTAAATGTCGGCGCCCTCGTCGGTCGACGCCGTCCAGACCGCGGCGACAGTCCTGCCCAGCGCCGCGACAGAGATTGCCGCGTTCGAGTGCCCAGGTACTTCGAGCACGATGCGCGTGGGTTCCGTCAGGGCCGGCTCGACACGAGCGGCCGTTGGCGGTGGCTCGACGCCCTGGTGACACGCGGCAAAACAAGGTAGTGCGCTCAGTGTCATGACTGCCATGCGCCTGCGATTTCTCTGCGCGCTCCGCGTGATCCGTGTCATCCGTGTCATCCGTGTGATCCGTGGCCGTGATTCGTGGCTAGAATCTCGCCCTGACCGCAAACTGCCAGGTGCGCGGCTCGCCGACGGCCGTGATCTGATTGAAGGTCGGCAGCGGATTCGTCGGGTACGCGCCGGAGCCGAAGTTCGTGTTTCTCGTGAGCGGGTTCGTCCGGTTCGTCAGGTTGAACACTTCGGCGAGACCTTCGACGCGGACACGGCCGGCGACGCGAAACGACCGGCTCACGCGCACACTCATGCTGAAGAAGTCGTTGCCGATACCCGCGTTCCTCGGGATGAACTCACCATCGACGATCGGCCGGCCGGCTGTGCCCTGGATTGTCGTGACGCCGGACGTAATATTGAACGGCAACGCTGAGTACGCCTGCAGCATCGTGTTGACCTGGAAGCCGTGCGTAAGCATCTGCCACGCATCCTGAGCCGGAGTCATGGGCGTGTTCACGCCGCCGGTAAAGACAAAGCGATGGCGCTGATCGTCGTCCGATCGGCCCCAGTCCTTCGAGATATCGAAGGGGTCGATCGGAGAGCTGAAGAAGTTCTCGCCAACGTTGTTCATCGACTTCGACAGGGTGTAGCTGACGCGGTAGTACCCCCAGGCGGCCGGCCGTTGCACGAAAGAGACATGGAAGCCGTGATAGTTCGAAGCGGCAACTGGCGAGTACTGGCTGTTGTTGGCGTAATTCGGGTTCGGCCGGCAGCCGTTGTTCGTACCTGACGCTACGCATGACGGCACGTTCTGGTTGACGGAGATGATCAGATTCCGGCCGCGCACGTACTGATAGCCCGCGCTGACTGTGTTGCGATCGCCCAGCTGCCGTTCGATCTCGACGCTCGCCTGCCGCGACGAGGCGTTCTGCATCTCGCGGTCCATGGTCGTCAGGTTAGCGAGCGTGACCGAGGGGACGATACCGCTGAGGATATTCGGAAAGGTCGGCGCCCCGGCCTGGGTTGGCGACAGGCTCACGCCAATCTGGCGCAGATTCGCGAGGTCGGTTGCGTTTCCAGCCGAAAGCAGCGCGTTGGCAACCGCTCGCAGCGGCACACGATCGTAGAAAAGGCCCGCGCTGCCGCGAACAATCGTGTTACGCGAAGCAAACGGCGTCCAGGCGAAGCCGACTCGTGGCGAGATGTTGTCTGAATCGGTGTTGATAGTCTCGAGAAACTGCACATCGTAGCGAAGGCCAAGATTCAGTGTGAGGCTCGACGTCGCCCGCCACTCATCCTGCGCGTAGACGCCGACGTTGGCATTGCCTTGCTGTACTTGGCTGTCGCCGAACGTCTGTGTGAAGCCGGCGTTGTTGTAGACGCCGGTCAAGAAGTTCGCCAGCGACGAGAACGTGTACGCGCCGCGCACCGACCGCGGATACGTGATCACATCGTCGTTGTAGAGAAAATCAACGCCCGCGCGCAGCGCGTGGGCGCCAGCCTGCTGCGACAGGTTGTTGACCACCTGGTACATCTTGTTCAGCCGACCGGTCGGGCTTCCCGATGCCGTGCCGAACGAAGCCACGCCGGCGATGCTGACGGCCGGCCCAATCGGATCGGTCGGTGGCGCGAGCAGGTCGCTGTAAGCAAACTGCGCCCGTGTTTCGTTGACCGTCGTCGGCGAGAGCGTCAGCGTGTTGCTGACGGCGATCGTCTGATCGCGGTTGTCCAATCCCGCCGACGCTGAGGGTGCATTCAGCGCTCCGGCGCCGCGCGAATTACCTGAGTTGACGTCGTACAGGCTGTAGCGCAGGCTCAGGTGATCGTTGCCGTTCACCTGATGATCGATCTTGCCGAGGACGTTCACGCTGTGCACCGGGTTGGGATAGATGCCGGTCACGACCGGCGACCCCGGGTAATCGACCGCTGACAGCCGCGCGTTGACGATGGCAACATTGGCATCGCTGATGGTGGCGAGCCCGGTCTGATCGAGCAGGCGTTGTTCGGCGTTGGCGAAGAAGAACGTCCGGTCTTTCGCGATCGGACCGCCGAGGCTTCCCCCGTATTGCTTCTGCGACATTGGCAGCTTCGTGCCAGAGAGGGCGTTGCGCCCGTTAAAGGCGTCATCGCGGAAGTAGCCGTACAGGTCGCCGCGCGAGGCGTTGGTGCCGCTACGCGTCACAACGTTCACATAGCCGCCGAGCGCGCGCCCGAGCTCGGCCTGTCCTCCCGATGTGACCACCTGGAACTGATCGACGGCACTCACGCCGTACGGCATGCCGCTCAATCCTGCCGCATCGTCATTCGCGGACAGGCCATCGACGATGAAGTTGTTCGAGAAGTTGCGCTGACTGCCAATAGACAGGCCGGCGCCGGGAACGGCGGACGTTTCCGCGAAGAGCTGCGTTCCACCGACGTTGGTCGGCGACACGCCTGGCACGAGGAGCGCGATGTCGAGGAAATTGCGGCCGTTCAATGGGAGACTGTCGAGCTCAATCTGCGAGATGGTACCGGCGATCTGGCTGCGGGCGGCTTCGAGCACGGTGGCGGTGCCGCTCACCGACACTGTCGTATCGACGCCCTCGATAGCGAGCGCGATCGGAAGATCGAACGCTGCGCCGACCGTGAGGTTCAAACGGCGTGTCGCATCGGCAAAGCCCTGCAGGCGCACGACAATCTCGTACGGACCCAGGCGCAGATATGGAAATCGGAAGCGGCCTTCCGCATCAGTAACCGTGTCACGAGCGATGTTGGTCTCGACCTGCCGGGCGGTGACGGTCGCACCCGGAACGACCGCGCCCTGCGGATCGGTGACGCGTCCACTGACGCTGGCGTAGTTCACCGTTTCCTGCGCGCAGACCACCGGTGCGAACGCAGCCGCCAAGACGACGATTCCTAACGAAAGACCCGGCGGGCGCCTCGCGCCACGCCGCCACGCTGCGTGGAGAAATGCCATGGACTCCTCCCAGAACCCCAAGACGGACTTCGAGCGTTATGGAACGTATCGGGCCGAATCAGGCGCGGGGGGGAGGACCGGGCGGAGCTGACGGAACGACCGAGAGACGAGCTTCGGCAACGAGCGGTGCGGTTTCGGAGCCAATTGGCTGGGCGAGATCGACCAGCGACGGGACGACGCCGCCGCTCGACAACGTCATCAGCATGTCGTGCAAATCGACGAGGGGCCGCGCTGCACAGCCGGAATCACCAGCCTTCTTCTTGGCCGCGCGCGTGCCGTGCATCGGGCAGACTTGGCCAGCGCGAGATCCCGCGATGCAGCACTCGTGCGAGTCCGCCTTGGCTTCTGCGCCAGCCAGAGGCATCTGACAGCACAGCGCCGCGGGCGCCAGCACCTGCATCACAACCTGACACAAGGCTACGGCGAGACCGAGCGACGCGAGGTGCCGTCGGAGGGACGCCATCAGCCTGAAATTATACTGCAGGCATCGGCACAGCCTCCGCATACCGTATCAAGGCCTCCCGTTTGTCAC
The DNA here is from genome assembly GCA_963797715.1 of uncultured Acidobacteriota bacterium. Classification (GTDB taxonomy): domain Bacteria; phylum Acidobacteriota; class Vicinamibacteria; order Vicinamibacterales; family 2-12-FULL-66-21; genus DATBJJ01. The sequence goes on along the minus strand of CAWCQS010000015.1, from coordinate 706,158 downwards.
CGGCGGTACTGATGGGCAGTTCGCTCCAAGCTCGTCATTGCGGTTAAGATCTTGCGAATGATGTCTCGCGCCCTTCGCGCCGCCGCTTCGACAGTGGCGGTTCCACTTCTGTTTTTGCTCAGCCTCGTCACCACGCCTGTGCCGGCCCGCGCCCAGAAACCCGCGAAGCCAGCGCCGGCAGCGAAGCCGCCGGCGCCGCCGCAACCGGCACCGAGCGGCGTCCTTCCAATCGTCAGGAAGGCATGGAAGGGCGATTTCGATGCGATGGTCAAGCGGCGCGTCATCCGGGTGATCGTCCCACATTCGAAAACGTCGTATTTCGTCGAGCGCGGTCAGCCTCGAGGCATCGTCTACGACGCGTTCAAGGCGTTTGAAGACGAAATCAACAAGAAGCGCGGCAACTTGAAAGTCAACGTCGTGTTCTTCCCAACCTCGCGCGAGAAAATGCTCCCGGATCTCCTCGCCGGTCTGGGCGATATCATCGCTGCCGGTTTTACGATTACTCCCGAACGGGACAAGGCCGTCGATTTTGCGATGCCGTCGACAACCAAGCCGGTGAGCGAGATCGTCGTGACCGGCCCCCAGTCCCCCAAACTCGCATCGCTCGACGACCTCGCCGGAAAGGAAGTCTTCGTTCGCAAGTCGTCGAGCTACTGGGGGCATCTCGAGCAGCTCAACGCCAGATTCAAGAAGGAAGGAAAAGCCGCTGTTTCGCTGCGCCCGGCGCCGGAGGATCTCGAAGACGAAGATCTCCTCGAGATGTTGAACGCAGGCCTCTTCGGTATCGGCGTCGTCGACGACTACAAACTTCAGATCTGGACGAAGGTGTACCCGAAGATCGTGGCGCGCCCCGACCTGGCCGTGAGCACGGGCGGAGAGATCGCATGGGCGTTCCGGCCGAACAGCCCGCAGCTGAAGGCGGCGCTCGACGCGTTCCTCAAGACACATCGACAGGGGACCACCTTCGGCAACACGCTGTTGAAGCGCTACCTCGGCGACCCGAAAATGGTCCAGAGCGCCAGGTCGCCAGAAGAGATCAAGAAGTTTGAGGGCGTCGTCGATCTCTTTAGAAAGTACGCGGGCAAGTACGACGTCGACTTCCTGCTGATGCTGGCGCAGGGCTATCAGGAATCGCGCCTCGATCAGAAGGTGAAGAGCCCGGTGGGCGCCATCGGCGTCATGCAAGTCATGCCAGCGACCGGTAAGGAGCTTGCCGTCGGCGACATCCGTCAGATGGAACCGAACATCCACGCCGGCGTGAAGTACATGCGATTCATGATGGATCGGTACTACAAGGACGACCCGGCCACGCCGCTGAACAAGGGCCTCTTCACGTTTGCGTCCTATAACGCTGGCCCGGCGAGGGTTCGCCGGCTCCGTCAGGACGCGCAACGCCGCGGGCTCGATCCGAACGTCTGGTTCAACAATGTCGAGGTCATCGCCTCGGAACAGATCGGTGGGGAGACTGTCAGTTACGTGGCGAACATTTACAAGTACTACATCACGTACACGCTGGTGCTCGAAGACATGCAGCGCGAGAAGGCGCTGAAGAAGTAGTCATCGTCTAAAGCTCGACCCTCCGCAGCCGTAGCGCGTTGGCGATGACGGACACCGAGCTGAACGTCATCGCCGCGCTCGCCCAGATCGGGCTGATCAAGATCCCGGTGAACGGATACAGCACCCCGGCGGCCACCGGCACACCGACTGCGTTGTAGACGAACGCCAGAAACAAGTTCTGCCGAATGTTCCGCATCGTCGCCCGGCTGAGACGCCGGGCGCGGACGATGCCGGCGAGATCGCCGCCGACGAGCGTGATGCCAGCGCTTTCAATTGCGACGTCAGCGCCCGTGCCCATCGCGATGCCTACCGACGCTTCCGCGAGCGCCGGCGCGTCGTTGATGCCGTCGCCAGCCATCGCGACGATGCGGCCTTCGCGCTGCAGCCGCGCGATCACCTCACGCTTCTGATCGGGTTGAACCTCGGCGATCACCTCGTCGATGCCCACGGCAGCCGCGACCGCCTGCGCTGTCGCGTTGACGTCGCCAGTCAGCATCACAATGCGCAGGCGTTCGGCGTGAAGCTCTCGGATGGCCTCGGCCGCCGTCGGCTTGATCGGATCTTCCACGACGATCACGCCCGCAGGCTTGCCATCGATGGCTGCGTAAATCGCCGAACGGCCGGCAGTCGCGTTCGACACGGCGCTCTCGAGCGCCGTCGGATCGATGCCATTGGTCCGCAGCAGCCTGGCGCTGCCGACAAGGACCGAGTGTCCCTCGACGCGCCCCGACACGCCCAGGCCGGTGAGCGCCTGGAAGCCCGAGACGGCCGACCGCTTCAGTCCGCGAGCACGCGCGGCAGCGACAATCGCCACTGCGAGCGGATGTTCGCTCGCCTGCTCCAGGCCGGCGGCACACCTGAGCACGTCATCTTCCGAGAACGTACCGACGGTCACCACGCCCGTCGCTCGCGGCCTGCCCTCCGTCAACGTCCCGGTCTTGTCGACGACAATCGTATCGACCTTCTCGAGCCGCTCCAGCGCTTCGGCGTTGCGAAGCAGGACGCCAGCCTGCGCGCCCCGCCCGGTTCCTACCATGATCGCCATCGGCGTGGCGAGTCCGAGCGCGCACGGGCAGGCGATGATCAGCACGGCAATGGCGCTGAGGAAAGCCCAGGCCAGGCGTGGCTCCGGCCCCCAGATGTACCAGGCGACGAACGCCACGATCGACACGACGACGACCGCTGGAACGAACCAGGCGGCGACGGCATCGGCGAGCCGTTGAATGGGCGCGCGGGTTCGCTGCGCTTCGCCGACCATTCGCACGATCTGGGCGAGCGTCGTGTCGCTTCCAACCCGCTCGGCCCGCATCACGAAGCTGCCGTTGCCGTTGATGGTCGCCCCGGTCACACGCTGTCCTGGGTCCTTGAGCACCGGAAGCGGTTCACCCGTGAGCATCGATTCGTCGACGTGGCTGCTGCCTTCGACCACGATGCCGTCGGTCGGAACCTTCTCGCCCGGCCGCACGCGCAACCGATCGCCGAGCCGGATGTGCTCGACCGGCTCGTCCACATCCTCGCCGTTGCGGATGATGCGCGCGGTCTTTGGCGCGAGATCGAGCAGTTGTCGAATCGCCGCGCTCGTCCGGCCGCGGGCACGTAACTCCAGCACCTGGCCGAGAAGCACGAGAACCGTGATCACGACAGCGGTGTCGAAGTAGGTCTCGACGCCACCATGCACACGAAAGCTGGGAGGAAAGATACGGGGCACGAGCGCCGCCGCCGCGCTGTATAGCCACGCGGCCCCAATCCCAAGTGCGATCAGGGTGAACATGTTGGCCTGGCGCGTCCGGATGGACGCCCAACCACGCTCGAAGAACGGCGCACCGGCCCAGAACACAACGGGGATCGAACAGCCCAGACCGATCCAGTTGACGATCGTCATGGTTGTCAGCTCGACGCTGCTCGAACCGAAGAAGACTGTCGTGTGCCAGGCGGGGAGCACACCCAGCATGTCAGCCATCGCCAAAATGAAGACCGGCGCCCCAACGATCGCGGCAATCCAGAACCGCCGCGTCATGTCCACGAGCTCGGGATTCGGCCCGTCGTCGGCGGTAATCGTCACCGGCTCGAGCGCCATCCCGCATTTCGGGCACGCTCCCGGACCGCGCTGGACGATCTCTGGATGCATCGGACACGTGTACAGCGCGTCCGCTGAGGCCGACCCCGCAGGCACGTCCGCGGGCTTCAGAAAGGACTCAGGGTTGGCCTTGAACCTCGCGAGACACGAGGGGTTGCAGAAGTAGTAGGACGTACCCTTGTACTCGTACTCGCCTGCGGCCCGCGCCGGATCGACAGTCATGCCGCAGACAGGATCTATGGCCATGGATGATCTCCGGCGAGGTCGTCGAGGATGGGGCACTCAGGGCGGCGATCCCCGTGGCAGTGTTCAACGAGCTCGGTCAGCGCCCGCCGCATCGCCTGCAGCTCTGCGATCTTCTGATCGAGCTCGCTGATGTGCTGCTGCGCCACGCGGCGCACGTCGGCGCTGGCGCGGCGCCGATTGCGCCACAGGCCGACGAGCTGGGCAATCTCCTTGATCGAGAAGCCGAGATCGCGCGCGCGGCGAATGAAACGCAGGGTGTGAATGTCGTTGGCGTCGTAAATGCGGTAGCCTCCGTCGGTGCGCCTCGCCCGCTCGACGAGGCCAATCGACTCGTAATGCCGGATCATCTTCGCCGACACGCCGGAATGCTCCGCCGCCTGTCCAATGTTCATGGAGCCAGCATTAACCTTCCCATGGTTAGAATGTCAATACCCACCAGGTGTTGGCGGAAAACCGATCTCTGCCGTAGCATCGCCATCATGACGACATCGCCCGCACCTACGCCCGTCTCCGCACCCGGACTGCCAACGCCGGTTGGTCCATATTCCCCCGGTGTCATCGCTGGCAACCTCGTCTTTGTTTCCGGTCAAGCCGGCCGGAACCCCAGCACCGGACATTTGGCCGACGACGTCGAGGCACAAACGGAACAAACCCTGCGAAATATTGCCGCGATCCTCGAGGCGGCTGGCTCGAGTCTCAACCGCGTCGTGCGGTGCGGCGTCTTTCTCGTCGACATGAAAGACTTTCCAAAGATGAACGCCGTCTACTCGCGCATGTTCGGCAGTCATCGTCCCGCCCGTACGACCGTCGAGGTTTCAGGCTTGCCCGGCGACGGGCTGCGCGTCGAGATCGACGCTGTTGCTCTCATCAACACTCAGCGGGGCTAGCGGGCCGAGCGTCGATGCCTCGCTTCAAGCTGGCCATCGAGTACGCCGGAACGCGCTACAGCGGCTGGCAAATCCAGAAGAACGCACGCACCGTTCAGGGCGAGATTGACCGCGCCATCCGCGAAGTCTCGGGACGCCGCGAGTTCGAGCTCTATGGGTCGGGCCGGACCGACGCGGGTGTCCACGCGCTTGCGCAGGTCGCCCATCTCGAGCTCTACACGAACCTCGCGCCGGAGCCGCTGCGCCGCCGGATCAACGACGAGCTGCCCGCCGACATACACATCATCAGCATCGACAAGGCGCCGCATCGATTCCATGCGCGGCATGATGCCGTGTCACGCAGCTACCTCTATCAGATCTCACGCCGCCGGACGGCGTTCGGAAAGCCTTTCGTCTGGTGGGTGCGAGAGCCCCTCGATCTGGTGGCCATGCGACACGCGGCCGAGGGGTTCGTCGGCCGTCAGGACTTCGCGGCGTTCTCGGATGACGATCCGGACGAGAAGTCCACGGTCGTCGTTCTCGAGCGCCTGGAGATTGTCGAGGCCGGTGCGCTCGTCCTCATCCGCGTACAGGGGTCACATTTCCTGTGGAAGATGGTCAGGCGGATGGTCGGCGTGCTGGCGGCTATCGGCCGAGGCGAGATGCCGCCGCGTGAAGCGGCACGATGGCTTGACCCAGGCGCGGCCACGAGCGGCGCCATCACGCCAGCCGCGCTCACCGCGCCCGCAGCCGGACTCTTTCTGGAGATGGTGACCTATAAGGGCGAACGCGGACCAGGCCCAATTCAACCGGTGATTTCAATTCCAGCTGAAAGCTGAGAGCTGATGGCTGAGAGCTGGGAGCTATCTGACAATCCGCAGATTGGTTGGCGCGGAGGGTGGTGTCCCGCGCCCCCACCCGAGCTCGACGACTTCGAAGTCGCTGGCGTGCAGCGAGTGGAACGCCGGGTTCAGGACGTCGTTGTTCCAGCGCGCGTCCATCGTGCCGGTGATGTACATGTCCGACCCGTTGTCGGCCAGGATGAGGCCGTAACGTTTCATCGCGCGGAAGACCCTCTGCATCTCCGCCGGATAACCGGAAATGTCCTTCGACGCCTTCATCCGCATGCGCGTACCCATAGGCGGCGCGCCGGCGGTCGATCCGGCGCGGTGCGACGCCGGCCACACATAGCCGTTGGTCGCACGCGTCGAGAAACGGAACGCATGCGCGATCTCGCCCGCGCCGTACACGTCTTCGTAGCGCACGAGTCCCGGAAGAATGGCCAGGCCCGCGGCGTCGGCTGACGTCCAGGTGTCCGGGCGGCGAGCGTTGGTATTCAGATCGAAGATCGCCCCTGAACCGGCCTCCCAGCGCCCCGCTGATGCGTTCCAGGTGGTCGCGAACAGCTCGTACAGCACCCACCGGTCGCGGTCGATGATGAGCAGGTGCCGATCGCCCGAAGACCCTCCGCCGGGAACGTCGCCTTCGATGAAGTGCGGCTGGGTCTTCGCCTCTTCAGGCACAGGGTAACCAGCAAGCCCCGGTATGCCGGTATCGCTCTCGTCAGCGTAATCGAACGTCACTGGAACGCGCGCCTGATCGCCGGCAACGACGACGTACGGAATACCGTACGGCGGCGGGCCAAAATCGGGATGCAGCTGGCGTGTCGCGCCAATCCAGGAGACGTATTGCGCTGAGTTCGGATCGACCGGCGCGGCGCTCACGTCCTGATTCCACCAGTTCGTCGCCGGGTAAACCTGACGCCCGGCAAGCGATTCGAGAAGAACCGGCGAAGCGGCGGCCGACACGACGACTACGGCAACGGTCGCGAACGCGGCAACAGCAGCTGTACGGAGATGCACGAGCCAGAGCCTTTCATGGCCCGTGCCGGCCACTGTCTATCTATCTAAATAGCTTAAAGGCAGCACTTATGGGCACGGCAGCGCCAGCCGGTGCATACGGCTCAGTGTCCGATCCTGTCGCCATCGGCGGCATCTCTGTAATTGCTACCGCGGTCCACGAGATCCCATTTCCGTCAGCTGCCGATGTCCTCGTTCCAGAGTGCTGGATTCGCCGCGATGAAACGGGCCATGAGCTCGATGCACCTCGGATCCTGGAGCACGTGCACCGCCACGCCACGGTCGCGAAGCAGCGCCTCCTCACCAAGGAACGTCTTGTTTTCACCGACGATAACCGTCGGGATGCCGTAAAGGAGGATGGCGCCGCTGCACATCGCGCACGGCGAGAGCGTCGTGTAGATGATCGACTCGCGGTAGACCGACGCTGGCTGACGGCCGGCGTTCTCGAGCGCATCCATCTCGCCGTGGCGGATGGCACTTCCCTGCTGCACGCGACGGTTGTGTCCTCGACCAATGATGCGGCCGCGATGGACCAGGACGGATCCGATCGGGATACCGCCCTCGCGATAACCCGTCTCGGCCTCCTCGATCGCGGCGGCCATGAATGAGTCGAGCACTGAGACCTGAGCGTATCGCAGGATCGACGCGCAAGATCATACGGCCGGCGGATCGCGCGATTCGGATCTCGCGATCGGCTGTCGTGGATCGACACGCCGTGCCCACCAACGTGGCATTTCGTTTTCCGGCCATCTCTTGCCGATCGCAATCGTCACCGCTCGCCGCCGATGACGGCGAGCCGATTGCAGCACGGCGGGCACTTACAGAAGCGACATCGGCGAGGGCCCTCGCCAAAGGCCACAGCTCGGGCGTCTGAAGGATCACGGACAGAAGCGGGCTGCAAGATTCCCCGTCTTCCCCGTTCTCCGTTCATAGCCGGCGTTCGTACGCCGCGAATCAGGAGGCGGTCGATGGTGACACAGGGCCGTACGGTCATCGGAGCGCTCGCGTGCGGGATACTCGCGCTCGCCGCCGCAGCGCGGCAACCGGCGCGCGCACAGGAACCGTCAAGAACTGATGGCTGGGTCGTACTAGCGCTCGATGACTATCGAGCGCTGAGGGCTCGAGCGTTTCCGGCGCCGCCCGATCCGCTGGCACCGCCGGTCGATGCGACGTTGACGCGTGTCGACTACGAGCTGCGCGTCAGCGGCGACACGGTGACTGGGGAGGCACGCCTCACCGTCGACGTGATCAAACAAGGCTGGGTCAGCATCCAGGTGCCGGCCGGCATGCTCGTCCGCGGCGCGCGCCTCGAAGGCCGGCCGACCGCGCTCGTCGATGGCACACCGCCGCGCGTGCTCATCTCGCGCAACGGCCGCTCGGTACTGGCGCTCGACGTCGTCATGCCAGTTGAAGCGTCGGGCGGCCTCGAATCGATGACGCTTCCGCCCTCGTCCTCGGCCGTGTCGTCGATCACGCTCACTGTGCCACGGACCGGCGTCGATCTGACCGTCAACGGCGGCTTCGTTGCGGAGCAGGTGGAAAGCGCCACCGACAACCGGTGGACCGTGTACGGATCGCCGGGCCGGCCGCTGACGTTCTCATGGAAGCGCAAGATCGACGATCGGCGGGCGTCCCTACCGCTGCGCGCACGCGCGCGCATTACCGAGCTCGTCGCGCTCGGCGAAGAAACGAGCCCCATCACCGCCAGTGTGCGCGTCGAGATCGTTCAGGGACTGGCTCGCGAGATCGTCCTCTCTACGCCTGACGGCGTCACGATCAATCAGGTGACGGGCGCTACCGTCGCCGACTGGTCGCACGCCGAAGGGAAACTCACGGTCTCGTTCCTCGAGCCGGTCACGACGGCGACGTCGATCGTCGTTTCGGCGGAGACGCGTGCACCGCGAGACGGAACGATTGCCATTCCGATCGTACGGATGCCAGCGGCCGAGCGCGAAACCGGCGGTGTCGCTGTCGACGTCATCGGCGCTGGAGAGATCACGGACCGTCAGCTGCGCGGCTTCGATCCGGCGGATCCCAACGATCTCGGCGACATCATCGAGGGCCGCGAGTCGCCGTCGATGGTGGCGTTCGGATTCACGCCACAGACAGGTGTCTCGCCGCGAACGCTGGGCGTCACGGTCTCGCGGTACAACCCGCAGGCCGTGCTGGTCGCCAACGTCGAGGAAGCGCGCTACGACGTGCTCGTTGCCGAGGACGGCAAGCGGCTCGTCCGGGCCCGCTATGCGGTCCGAAACAATCAGCGCGGTTTCCTGGCGCTGCGGCTTCCCGATCAGTCAGTCCTCTGGAGCGCCGTGCTCGCCGGGCGTCCAGTGCGGCCGGGCGTGTCGCCCGATGGGGCATACCTGTTACCGCTGCAGAAAGGACGAACCGGCGAGAACGCGCCAACGTTTGCCGTCGAGCTCGTCTACCTGCAGCGGGCGACGCCCTGGACGGCGCGCGGCGACGCGCGCGTCGAGTTGCCGTCGGTCGACCTTCCGGTCTCGCGCACGGGACTCGTTGTCCACTACTCGCCGAGGTTCGAAGTCGAGCCCAGGGCCGGCGCCTTCAGGCAAGACGTCGATAGCGGCCCGTGGAGCGCGGCCTTGCGCCCGCTGGCCGAGGGTCCGCCTCCGCCGCCGGCTCCCGCATCACCTGCTCCGCCACCACCCGTGGCAGAACCCAAAAGCGATACGGCGTTCGGCGGACTGATGGAGCGCTTCCGCAAGGACATGGGGAAGGTGTCGGCCGGCACAATCCCCGTACAGGTCACGGTGCCCGACTTCGGACCCTCGTTTTTCGTCGCGGCGGAGCTGACGGCGGAGTCGCAGGCGCCGGTGCTCGAGCTGCAGTACAAGCGAACGTCGCGGTTCTAGGCGCGAAACCTACGGAGACAATCACATGGCTACTCTGCTTCGCGTCGCGCTCGCATCACTCGTGATCCTCGGCCAGGCATTGATACCGGGATCGGCAGCCGCGCAGGACCATGGTCCGGCCGGCACCGTGACGCTGTCGCGCACCGATTACGACCGCCTCATCGACCTCGCCAGCCGTCAACCGCGTCCCACGGACGGCGCTCCGCTGCCCGCGGCGCTGACGCACGCCGACCTCCGCGTACGCGTGGCCGGCGGCACCGCCCGCGCGACGATGACGGTCGAAGGCGAGGTCTTCCGAGCGGGCCCGGTCAAGGTGCCGCTCATCAGCCAGGCGACGTTGCTGGATGCAAGGACCGGCGAACGGCCTCTACCGCTTCTACCCGAAGGCAACGCGCATGTCGCGATCGTGACTGGTCCGGCTACGTTCTCGGCGACGCTCGAATGGGGCGCGGCGGTAACAACGAGTCCAGGGCGTGGTTCTTTCGGTACTGCCTGTTCCGCCTGCAGGCAGCGCCACCGCTACGTTCGACGTGCCAGGCGAACAGTCCGATCTCCGTGTATCGCCCGGGCTCGTCGTCCGCCGCACGTCCGCGGCCGGACGCACCACGATCGAGGCCACGCTCGATCCTGGCACGCCGACGACAGTGTCCTGGTCGGCACGGGAAACGGGACCGACCGCGACGCCACGCGACACGCGCATGCTCGCCGACGTCAAGTCGCTCGTGACGATCGGCGATGCCGACGTACGGCTTCTCGCGCTCATCGACCTCACGATCGTCCAGGGCGAGCCGTCATCGATCGAGGTTCGGCTGCCAAACGGCTACGAGCTCGTCGGGGTGACGGGCAGTTCCCTCGAGCGCAGTGAGCCGCAAGGCGATCGCGTCACCCTGTTCGTGACGCCGGCGACGCGCAGGCGTCATCAGTTCCTGCTGAATCTGGAGCGAAGCGGCGGTGCCGGATCGTTCAGGCTCGACACCGGGTTTCCGACCGTGCCGGCGGTGCAACGCGAGACTGGCGAAGTCGCTGTCGAAGGCATCGGCACGCTCGAGGTCACCTCCAAAGATGTTCCCGGGCTGCGGCGTATGGACGTGCGCGAGGTCGACTCGACGCTCACCTCCGCTGCCCGCCAATCGCTCCTCGCCGCATTCCGCTATCAGCGAGGTGCGTCTGGCCCGCCGGCGCTGGCGCTGAACGTCACACGATTCCCTGACGCGGCGGTCCTGGCGGCGATTGCCGATCGCGCGACCGCCACGACGCTCGTCACCAAGGAAGGTCGGGCGCTCACCGAGGTCTCGCTGCGAGTGCGCAACCGCGCGCAGCCGTTCATGCGCGTCGTCCTGCCGACGGGCGCGACGATGTTGTCGGTTGACGTCGCTGGCGCGCCGGCGAAGCCGGCTGATGGCGCCGACGGCGTCCGCGTGCCGCTCCTTCGACCCGGCTTCCGCCCCGACGGGCCGTACACGGTGTCGTTTGTGTATTTACACGCGGGTCCGGCATTCGCGAAGAAGGGCGACATGCACATGACGCTGCCCCGCATGGACGTGCCCGTCACCGTCGTCGAGTGGGAGTTGTTCGTGCCGGCCGAATACCGCGCCGATCGTTTCGGTGGCGGCGCAATTGCCGCATCGCTGGTCGGGGAATCCGAAGCGATCGGGGCGATGATGGAGACGGTGACGGTTGCCTCGGAAGCGCCACTCGTGAATACCAAGTCCTCGGCGCGCACGGAAACGGTCCGGCCGAACGAGCTGGTGAACCAGGCGGGTGGACGCGGCGGCGGCCAGGTCAACCGCGAGAGCCGCGATCAAGACGCCGCACAGGCCGCGGCACCATCAGCGAATGTGCAGAGTCTGCAGCGCCGGGCGGCTGGCGTGCTGCCGGTTCGCATCGATGTTCCGCGCGCCGGTAGTTCGCACCGATTCGTCAAACCACTCGTCGTCGATGAGGAAACCGTCGTGCAGTTCCGCTATCAGCGGCGTTAGTGACCAGTCTTCTCCGGCACGAGCGTCACAACCGTGAAGCGATCGGCCGGGAAGTACTTCTTGAAGGTCTCGTGGAGAATCGCCGGCGTCACCGCGTCGATGCGCTGCAGCCGGCTCAGGATCAACATGGGGTCGCGGCCGAGCAACTTGGCCGACTGGAGGCGGCCGAGCCAGAAGCCGTTCTGCTTCACCGATGTTTCGTAGGTACGGCGCGCCGTCTCCTTCGCCCGCGTCGTCAGATCGGCGGATGGACCGTCCGTCTGCAACCGAACGACTTCCTTCTGCACACGGTCGATCATCTTGTCGACGTTGTCGGGTGAGGCGCTGAACGAGATGTCGATGTGGCCGCCGCCTCGCTGCGGCGCCGACTGCGACAGCCCGACCGACACGCTGTAGGTCTCGCCGAGCTCTTCGCGCAAAATGTCTCGCAGCGCGATCTCGAGCACCTCGGTGGCAGCCTCGACGCGGGTTTGCTCGTTCTCCTCGATTGGGGGATCGGCAAAGTAGCTGACGACGGTCTGGCTCTTGGGCTCCTTCCCCTTCTCGACCCGTGCCTGTTCGCTCTTCGGCGGGAAGGTGATGCCGACGTCGCGGAAGCGGCTGGCCGCGACCGTGGTCGACGGAAGCGAGCCGACATAGCGCGTTACCAGCGGCAGCGCGTCATTGACGGCAAAGGCTCCAACCATGAAGAACGTGAAATCGGCGGCGTTCGAAAAGCGCTCCTGGTAGAACGACACCATCGCCGCGCGGTCGAGCGATCCGATCCGGTCGACTGTGAGCGGCTTGGCCGTGTAGTGCCCCATCGTCAGCACCTGCCCGAGCTTGTCGCCGAAGACTGCCGTGGGGCTGCTGAGGCGGTTGACGATCGCCGCCTCGAGCTGGCGTTTGATGAGGGCGAATGCCTCGGACTCATCTCCCGGGGCGGTGAACTTGATGTTGAGGAGTTGAAGCGCCGTCTCGACGTTGGCGGGCGTGCTCGAACCCTGGATGCCGTGCGACGAGAGCGCGATGAACGGCGAGGCTGAGGCGATCTTGCCAGCGGTCAGCTTTGGCAAGTCGACGGCGCGATGACCACCGGCGCCTGAGAGCTCTACCTGTCCCGTGGCGAGCTGCGCTTCGACGTACTTGTCAGGGGCGGCGAGGGAGCTGCCACCTGACGCCGTCAGCGCGAAGAGCACCTGGTCGTTTTTGAAATCAGTGGGCTTGAGCCAGGCCTCGACGCCATTCGACAGTCGCACGACGGTGACGCCGAGCTCAGGAATCTCGCGCCGTTCGACGACGGTTCCCGGATCCGGCGTGCGCGCCAGGAGGGCGGCGCTGCTTGCGGTGTCGGCCCACGGCGTCACCGCCACGGAATCCGCAGAGGCAATCGCCGCGGTGAGCTGGGCATCGGTCGGCACCGACACCCCGGCCTTCTGCGGCGACACACCGAGAATCACACGGCTCGCGTCGGCGAACATCGACTTCGCCGCCGCGGCGACCTCTGCGGCAGTAATCGATGGAACCAGCTGCTGCACGAGCCTGTGTTCGTAGTCGATGCCGGGCGAAGGCTCGCCTTGCAGGAAGTTGTTGATGTACTCCTGCACGTACGAATTGCTTTCCGTCTTGTCGCGTTCCGCGTAGGCGCGCTCGTAGCTCGCGAGCATCCACTTCCTGGCGCGATCGAGCTCGCCGGCCCCAAAACCGTACTGCTCGACGCGGTTGGCCTCGACCTCGAGCGCCGTCAGCCCGCGCTCGACCTTGCCGTCCTGCACGCTCGCGGCGAGCGTGAACGTGCTGGTCGTTGGGGTGAGCGCCCCGCCGTACACCCCTGCGCTCAGGAACGGCGCGTCCGCCTTGCGCGTGATCTCGTCGAAGCGCTCGTTGATCATCTCGTAGGCGAGCGAGTTCACCAGGCTGCGCCGGTAGTCGCTGACCTTGTCCTGAGACTCACGTGAGCGCTTGCGGACGACAGACACGGACGATTGTGTCGCCTCGGGGTCTGTCGCCATCTTGACGAGGACTTCGGCCTTCAGCGGCATCGGGTAATCGCGTGGCGGCGCGGGCGTCGTGGGCTTCGTCAGGGGCCCGAACTCCTTTTTGATCAGCGCTTCGAGGGCCACCGGATCCATGTCGCCAACCGCGACCACAGCCATGCGATCAGGCCGGTACCACTTGGTGTAGAAGTCCCGGAGCTCCGATGGCGGAAACGACTTGAGAATCTCCGGCTTGCCGATGGGCAGCCGCTCTGCGTACTTCGAATTGGCGAAGAGTACCTGGAATCTGCTGGTCGCGCAGTCGCGACCCGGCGCCGAGGCCCCCGCGCCACTCCTCGATGACGACACCACGTTCCTTGTCGATCTCTTTGGGATCGAGTGTCATCCCGCCAGCAAAGTCGGCGAGGGCTTGCATGCCCTTTTCGACGATGCCGTCCTTGTCGGTCGGAAGTTGAAACATGTAAATCGTGTCGTCGAAGCCCGTCTGGGCGTTGACGTGCGGACCGAGGCGCGCACCGGTGGACTCGAATGTCGCAATCAATTCGCCCGGCTTGAAGTGACCCGTTCCGTTGAACCCCATGTGCTCGAGAAAATGTGCGAGTCCCTGCTGCTTGTCGGTCTCGTCGACCGAGCCGGCCTTGACCGCGAGCTGCAGCATCACGCGCTTCTCCGGGCGGCCGTTACGACGAACGTAGTAGCGCAGGCCGTTCGGCAGCGTTCCAGTCGTCACCGCCGTGTCGAGCGGAATGACAGATGTTGGTTCGAACGCCAGTGGCATCGGAGGCGCCGGTGCGCCGCTCTGAGCCTGTCCAGAGCCCTGGAGGTTCTGCGCCAAAACGCAGACAAAAAGCACCGCCACGGCCGAACGAGTCGTCGTAATCACCATGCAGAAACTCTACTCCAGGGTGCGCCACCGCGATAGCAGAAGGGACGAACGTACCACGTGCGCGGACCACCGGCACCTGGACGCGGATTCCCGGATCCACGGGTCGCGGAACACGCGGATCGTTTCATTCACGGGTCGCGGATTGCGCGGATTACTCATTCACGGGACGCGGATAGCGCGGATTACTCATTGACGGGTCGCGGATTGCGCGGATTACTCATTGACGGGACGCGGATAGCGCGGATTCGGATTTCGGGGGACGCGGATTTCGGTGGGACGGGGGTTTCGCGGATTCCGCGGACTCCTGATTGGGACGCAGACCCGTTACGAATTGCCTGCAAGAGGTCGAGGGCGTCCAGAGACCCCTCCGGATCCGCGTGCGGTGAATACAAAAGATCTGCATGATCCGCGTCTTGTGAATTCCAGGAATCCGCGCAATCCGCGTCTCGTAGAACTAATAAGTTCCGTCCCGCGGATTACAGATCTTGCAGGGCATCCACGCTCCCGCCCCCCGTAATCGGCGTAACGCAAGCGTCAGCACAGTCCTGTAACATGCCGCCAACTCACTGACCTGCCGAGACCACAGGTGTGGCGCGAACTTCGCAGTCTGTCCATATTCGCCTCGGGCCCCTTCGGAGACCTGGCTCACCCAGGAGGAGCGTGTCATGTCGTTGCGGACCCGTCTCGGAGTCGTTGTCGTCGCTGCCTCGTTCATCGGCATCTCGGGCACGCTGACGGCGAGACAGGCGCCTCTTGAGCGGCAACGCCCGGCGCGGCCGGACTTCGACATCCGCGAACTTCGCACGCCGTCGCCGGCGTCTGAACGCTCGCGCGCCGAGTTGCAGCGTGGCCGCAGCCGGCTGCGCCGCGGCTCGAGGCTGGATCCTCACACCGGAGCCCTCCGTGTGCTCGACGCGCCCGGGTGGACGGCTGCTCGTAACGCGCTCCCGCTCTCGCTCCGGAACTGGCTGGTCAGTGCCGTCGATCGACTGGGCCTCGACGATGACGATCTCGACGGTCTGACGTTTGTGCGCGACTACACGGGCCGGTCGAACGGCGTGCGTCACGTGACCTTCGCGCAGGCGTTCGACGGCATCCCCGTCTTTGACGGCGAAATCACCGTCCACATCGCGTCAAACGGCGAAATCGTGCGTGTGAACTCGAGCGCCGCGCGAGGGGCCGGGCGCCGTCAGGCACCATCGCTGACGGCGGATCAGGCCGCCGCCTTGGCGTCGGCCGACATCGATCCGGGCACGGCGTTCACGCCCTTGCCTGCAGGTACTGGCGCGCGGCCTGGATCGTCGCGTTTCGCACGCGGCCCGTATCGGAGTGACGTCACCGCATCACTTGTCTGGTTCGCATCGGATGGAGGAGTACGGCTGGCGTGGCACGTCGAGCTCGAGCCGGAGGGCCCGCCGCAGTTCTACGATGTGCTTCTCGACGCCGAAACCGGCGAACTGCTCGTGCGCCGCAACCGCGTGCTCGACGGGAATGGCACTGGACGCGTGCTGCAGTCGAATGCAACCCGGGCTGCTGACGCCCGCAGGCCGGACGCGATGCCACTCGGCGCTGCCTCGTGTCCTCCCCCGATCAATCACGAGTTACGGGATCTCACGGTGCCGTTCAGGGATTCGGGGAACGTGCTGTTCGACGGCGGCAGACTCTCCGGCAACAACGTTCACGTCTTCCGCGGCGATCGGACGACCGAAGGCGCGCTTGGAACGTTCAACGGCACGCGCTGGTTGTTCGACTTTCCCTTCAACTCCGCCGAGGCTGCCGAGACCGCGCTCTTCTTCACACTCAACTTTGCCCACGACTTCTTCTACGACCTCGGGTTCGACGAAGCCGCCGGCAACTTCCAGGTCAACAACTTCGGCCGTGGCGGTGTCGGCGGAGACCCCCTGACGGGCGTGGCGCGCGCTGCCGGACGTAACAACGCCACGTTTCAGCCCAAGCCCGACGGCACCAGCCCCATCATGAGCATGTTCCTCTGGGACGGGACGAACTGCTGGTCAGAGGACGTGGACAACGATGGCGTCGCCGACATCGACGGCGACTTCGACAGCGACATCGTCTTTCACGAGTACCATCACGGCGTCAGCACCCGGCTCAACACGGCGTTCACTGGAAGTGAGGCCGGAGCCATTGGCGAGGGCGGCAGCGACTTCTTCGCCTACTCGATCAACGGCAATTCCGTCCTGGCCGAATACGCGTATCCGGGCGGTCTTCGCACAGTCAACGACAAGAGCTACAACGACTGGACTTGTCAGCTGTTCTTTTGCGAGGTGCATGACAACGGCGAGATCTGGGCCAACGTACTGTGGGACGTGCGCGAGCGCTTCCGTCTCGATCTCGTCCGCGGCAGCGAGGCGGCGGCCATCAATGAAGTCCATCAGCTGTACGTCGACGCCCTGGCGCTGTCGCCGCCGGCGCCGACGATGCTCGATCTGCGGGATGCGATGATGCAGGCCGACGCGCTGCGCAATCCGGGATCGCCCGTCAGCCACAACTTCTGTGCCCTCTGGGAACCCTTCGCCGCGCGCGGCATGGGCCTCAACGCTACCGATACGAAGGACAACGGCGCCAACCAGGTGAGCGCCAACTTCAGCGTGCCGGCTGGCTGCCACGCGCCGCCCGGACCACCACTCGTCACGCTCGCGGTCGCCGACGCGACGGCCACCGAAGCCGGGCCAACACCCGGCATGTTCACCATCACGCGCGAAGAGGCAACCGCCGTCCCGCTCGTCGTCAACTTCATGGTGGCCGGCACTGCGACCCGCAACACCGACTACGTTGGCCTTCCAACCTCGGCGACGATTCCGGCCGGTGCGATATCGGTTGACGTACCGGTCGTCCCGGTTGACGACTCGATACTCGAGCAGAACGAAACGGTCACGCTGACGCTGCGCAGCGGATCAGGCTACGTTCTCGGCGGACTCTCCACCGGCGCGGTCACGATCGTCAGCGACGACGTCGCCCCTGACTTTACGGTAACGGCGCTGACCGTGCCGGCCATGGCCGGCGCAGGTCTCACGCTCAGCGTCAGCGACACTACTCGCAATCAGGGCACGGGAGCGTCAGGCCTCTCCACGACGTCTTTCTATCTGTCGGCGAACACTCTGATCGAAGCGACCGATCCGGTCGTCGGCTCACGAGTCGTTCCCGGCCTTGCACCTGGCACCAACGACACGGCGACGACGGTGCTGACGATTCCGAGCGGAACGGCTGCGGGACAGTACTGGATCATTGCCAAGGCGGATGGTCCAGGCACGATCAGTGAATCGGTCGAGACCAACAACATACGGTTCGCCCTCGTCAAAATCGGCCCGGACCTCGCGATCACCGCGATGACCGCACCAGCGACCGCCGGACCTGGCACGACGATTCTCGTCAACGAAACGACGAAAAATCAGGGCGCCGGCAGCGCAGGCGCCTCGTCGACGCGGTTCCATCTGTCCGCAAACTTCTCGTTCGAGCCAGGCGACACGCCGCTCGAATCGCGCGGCGTCGACGCGCTCGCGCCTGGCGCCTCGAGCACCCTGTCGACGTTCGTCACGATTCCAACGACGGCGGCCAGCGGCACGCTCTATCTGCTGGCCGTTGCCGACGACGGCAACGCTGTCGTCGAGCAGACCGAGACGAACAACACGCGCTCCCTCGCGATCCGGATCGGCGCAGACCTTTTTGTCTCGGCGATGACTGCGCCCTCACGCGCGGGCGCCGGCACGGCAATCACGATCACCGATACCACGAAGAACTCCGGCGGCGGCGGATCTGGCCCGTCGGTGACGGCGTTCTATCTATCCGCCAACCTCACGCTTGAAGCTGGCGATACGCGGCTGAACGCGACCCGCTCGGTTGGCGCGCTCGACGCCGGAGCCCAGAGCGTCGGCACGACGACGGTCACGCTCCCAGTCGTCGCTCCTGGCACGTGGTACCTGATAGCCAACGCCGACGACGCGAATCAGGTCGTCGAACCGCTGGAAACCAACAACGTCCGTACGACGACGATCTACATCGGTCCCGATCTCACTGTAGCGACGGCCAACGCACCGATAACCGTGGTCGCCGGCACGTCGATGACGATCACGGATACGACGAAGAACCTGGGCCCGGATACTGCGCCCGCATCGACGACGCGGTTCTACCTGTCGCTCAATGGCGCGGTCGACGCCGGCGACATCCTGCTCGATGGGACACGATCGGTGCCGGCGCTGGGCTTCAACATCACCAGCACAGGAAACACGACGGTCACCGTGCCTACCGGGATCTCGGGCCGCTACTACCTGCTGGCCGTCGCCGACGATCTTGGCGTCGTCCCTGAGGCGACCGAGATCAACAACCTGTTCTTGAGGTTGATTACGATCAATCCGTAAGCGCGGCTCGCCACAGCAGGTGCGGGTTTCTCGCCGGTTGAGGAATCGCGGGGCGCGGTTCGGAGTTGCGCGCGTCAGGCTTGCCGCCGCTCGGTCGCGGACGCCGCACGTTCGCTCGACGCCGCCATCAGCATCGTGATTGCGGTGTAGAGCACGACCACGATCACCAACCAGCGGACCATGTTGAGGTCCATCGACTTGACGATGTAGGCGGCGACGAGCACGCCTGGAACGCCACCAATCGCGAGGCCGAGGGCGTTTCTCAGGCTGTAAGCGCCGCTCGCGGATGAAGCACAGGCTGCCGACAGGCATCAGGAACGCGCAGGAACCCATCATGATTGGAAACGCGGTCCGCTCGCTCATGCCGAGGAGGCTGACCAGAATCATGCACGGGGCATAGAGTCCGATCCCCAGCGACATCAGCGCGCCAAGGAAGAAGTTGCCCGCGACCGCGACCACGAGCAGCACGCCGCTGACACCGATGGCGTCCGAACCGGCAGGGAAGAGACCAAGATTCCGCATCGTGAAGAAGACCGCCGCCGCGAAGAGCGCGAAGCCCATCCCGAACTGCACCTTCTGCTTCGACCAGCCGGCAACGATGCCCGCGCCCAGCCACGCGCCGAGGACGGCCGCGCCAATCATCGCGAACGAGCGTCAGCACGTCGACCGGGATGACCGACGTATAGATGAACGCCTGTGCGATCGTCGGCAGGGTGTGACCGACGTTGAGCGTGCCGGGAATCAGCCGGTCGGGCACCATCTTGCGAAGGCGGAAGATCGCGGTCGTGGTCGCGAACGAGCCGATGCCCAGGGTATCGAAGAAATTGGTGATGGCCCCGACGGCGAGCTGGACAGCGTCGGGGACGCGTGCGTCGGTTGGGTGCGAGTCACTGCCACGGCCGCTGGCCCGTGCCGCGCGGATGGCCTTCGTCCAGCCGCCGAGATAGACCGCCGTCAACACACCAAGCGCCGTAAGCAGTCCGGTTATGGGATTCATGCCTAGGGGGATCCTCTACAGGGAAAGGGTGAGCGCCAAGGGTACCCTGCCGAGGCGGGTCGAAGCAACGTGCGTGCGGCTTAGTGTGGTTTTGGGCGGGTGGATCCTCGGGCGAGCCATGCGAGCCGCGAGGCGAGCGGATTAGACGAACACGCCGCGCAGCGACGGCGTAAAGCCCGGGAACACAAGATCCAGGTTGGTGTTGCCGAGGCGGCGGATGACCGTCTCCGCGAGGATGTCGCGGTAGTCGATCGTCACCTGCAGGTCCTGGCCCTGATAGAGCTGACCTGCCGCGAGGCCGGGCCAGTTCGTCATGACGCGGCCACCGCGCACGGCCCCGCCCATCACGAACATCGCGTTGCCGTGGCCGTGGTCGGTGCCCTGGCTGGCGTTTTCGCGGGCGACGCGGCCAAACTCCGACGTGGCAACCAGCGTAACAGTGTTGATCCTGTTGGCGCCCACCATGTCGGCGTGGAACGCCGCCAGCGCCTGGGCGAACTGCTGCATCGTCGCCGCCATGCCGCCGTTGATCGGCCCCTGCGCGCTGTGCGTGTCCCAGCCGCCCAGGTCGATCTGCACCGCCTCGACGCCCAGGTCGGCTCGGATGAGCGCCGCAGTCGAGCGGAGGGCGGCGCCGAAACTGCCACCGGGATAGACGGCGCCACCGGCCGGGACGTAGCCGCTGATGTTGAGGGCGCTGAGCGTCGTGATCGTGCGCTGCGTATTGAGAGCTGCCGTTCGCAGCGGATCCCGCTCGACCTGATAGGCATTGCCCAGCCACGTGAGCCGCTGCGTGCGGGTGCTCGACGTGCCGGAGAGACCGAAGTTCGCCGGATCCGGAATTGGTAGCGTGTCGGGACCGCCGACGAGCGTCTGAGGCAGACCGAAGTTGAAACCGATGCCGCGGAGCGCAGCATCGACCTTCATCGGCGGCCGGCTTGCGAGGTGCCGGCCGAGCCACCCGGTGACCACGTTCAGGTCTCCGGGCTTGCCGATCTCCATGAAGAACTGCGCGTCGAAATGCGAACGCGACGGATCGGTCGAACCGGTGGCGTGCACGACCAGCAACTGTCCGGCCTGATACGCTGGCAGGAGCGGAGCCATCGCCGGCGGCAAGCCGAAAAACGTGTCGAGCGCGAGGGCGGCGTTGGCCGGGATCGCCAGCGTCGGCCGCAGCCCGAAGTACGCCGAGTCACCCCACGGCGCGACCAGGCTCAGGCCATCGGCGCCGCCGCGGAGGAAGATCGAGATGAGCACATCGCGATCGGACGCAGTCTGCGCGTAGGTCACCCGCGGCAGCCACGCCGGAACGCTCAGCGCGACGGCAGTGGCGGTCGTTCGCGTGACGAACTCACGGCGCGAAAGCTGACGGTATTCGTCGCACGCCTGGCAATCGTCGTTCGAGGTGTTCCTGGACATGACGGTAGCTCTCCCTACTGCTAGCGGCGCAACACTCCACTACGCCCGTGCGTTCCTCAATGCCACTGGAATGACGGCGAGGCAAGTGCCAGGCCGAACGCGTCTCGTATCTGGTTCGTCGACGGCGTCGCCGCCGTCCCGGCCGGCCGCAGATACGCGATGAGTGCCGTCTTGTCCGCAGTCGACATCTCGTTGGCGAAGATCAGCGTGTCGATGCGATCCGCAATCTGCACCGGCGTCGTCGCCCCATTGAGCAGCGTCGTGAGATCGACGACGGCTCCGCTGACGCTGCTGTTCGCGAGCTGGAACGCGAAGTTCCAGCGCGGGAGCGGCAGGCCGCCCCAATACTCGAAGTCCTGCGGGTAGCCGTCGGGCGGCCCCCACGCAAACGGCGTGTGGCCGGTGCCGGACAAGTAGGTCTGGCGAACGGTGTTGAGCGAGGTGATGTTCGCGTTCATCACCCGCAGTGCCGAGACGATGTACTGGAACGGCCGCTTGAAGAGGGGCGGCGACCAGAGCACGTTGTCGTAGCTGAGGATGCGGCGCACGAGGGCTTTGATATCGCCTCCCGTACGGGTGAACTCACCGGCAATGTCGGCCACCAGCGCCGGCGACGGCTCGTAGTTGAGCAACCAGCGCAGGAGTTTCTTGGAGATGAACCGCGCGCAGCTCGGATGCGTCGCCAGGATGTTGAGTACGTTCAACCCGTCGTTGAAGCCGCCGCCAGCAGCGAACGGCACGCCGAGCACCAGTTTGCTGCCGTTGTCGTGCCGGTTCGGATCCCAGAAAAACGTCCCCGCGCGTGGGTCACCGGTGTTGCCGAACGCTCGCCAACCGGTGAAGCACCGCGCGACCTCGACGACGTCCTGCTGCGTGTAGCCGCCATCGACGCCGAGCGTGTGCAACTCCATCAGCTCGCGCGCGTAGTTCTGGTTCGGCGTCCTGCCGGGACGGCCGTCGCTCTGCGTGTTGTTCAGATAGACCAGCATCGCCGGGCTCGAGGCGCTGGCATTGAGCATGCTGGCGAAGGTGCCGAGCGCGTTCTTGCGATAGACGTCCCGAACTTCGAGCGTCTTCAGGATACCGACCGATGTGATATTGGTGTGGAAGTGGTCGGTCCAGAATTCGACCATGCGCTCCAACAGCTGGCGGTTCGAATAGATCGCCCGGATGATCGTTGAGTCGGTGAGCTCGCGGATGACCACTGCCGAGTCCATCGTGTAGAGCGTGAACGGCGAATAGGTAATCGACGGCAGCGCCTGGAGCCGCGACTCGGATTCGGGGTCGCCAATCGCCTCGGCACCGAGCTGCCATTCGAGGTAGCCGTAGTAGCCGAGCGAATTCATCCACCCCACCTCTTCGGTCGTGACTCCCTGCGTCACCCGGCGAAGAAGCTTCAACTCCGCGGTCGGCATCGTCGTTGGTCGGGAGCTGCGCGGCGTGCGCACCTGTGCCTCGGCTTTGCCGGCGGCGCCGAGCGCGCCAAGCGTCACCAAGGCGCGACGCGACAGCCCCTTCGCGTGCCGGGACTCCGTTTCGGCGCTGGCCGCTGGTTCTTCTTTCACTGTCTTCGCAGGCGACGCCATCACTCCCTCTCCTTCAGCAGTTGTACGGATCACACGAATGGCACTGGACTCGCGTGTGTGACGGCTCCAATCCGTCACGACCCGTTTTGCACTCGGAAGAACCGGCTTCCCATGCCTGCTGTCTTGCCGCCGCTGTCGGTCACCACCCAGTTGATGGTGTGCAGGCCATTCGACAACGTCGTCGTATCGAGCATGAAGTAGCCGACCGCTCCGCCGGAGTTGCTCAACCCCGGGAAGAGGGTCGCGATGTCGGCTCGATAGTTGTTGTAGACCGCATGGCCGCGAAATGCTCCGTCGACATACACGTCGATGGTGCTGCCGTTGGTCGGAATCGTTTTTCCCGCCTGCGTCAGCGCCCAGCCAAAGTTGATGATGGTTCCCGAGACGGTCTCGCCCTGTCCGGGTGTGTCGATGGTCCCGAACGGCAGGCTCGAGGCACTGTTGGCGGCGACTATCCGGCGCGTCCCCAGATTGGTCGAGATGCCTGCAAAGTCGGTCGCAAACACGTGGAGGTCGAAGGTGCCATTGCCCTGATTCGGCAACATATTGGTGAGCACCATGAAGCCCCAGCCGGCGTTGTCGTTGCCGGGGATCGAGGGATACGCGGCCTGAACATCGGGCCTGGCGCCGCGGATGAACACGGCACGACCAACGAAGATCAGTCCGCTCTCCGCGCCAACAGGCGACCGGAACACTTCGACTTTGTCGACGCCGGCATCGTCAAGCGCCCAGCCGGTGACCGCCACTTCGCCGGCGACCACGGCGCCGTTCGATGGCGTATCGATGAGGCCAAATGGCGGCGCCGGTGCGTTCAACGTGACGTTGACCGTCGTGGTCGCACTGAAAGTGCCCGTCACCGAGCTGTGGCCGTAGACAACGATGGACCATGGCCCCGCGGCCAGCACCGAGGATGCACGAAGGCTGAAGCCCGACGCCGTGAACTGCAGACCGTGGAGCGCAGCCACGTCAGGCCGTGGAAGTCCATAGGTGGCGGCACCCAGAAAGACCGGATTGCCAGCCGCCGGATGGGCCCAGACGTGCACGGCGTCCATGCCTGTTCCGCTCGTGGCTGCGCCATCGACTGCCCAGCCACTCACTTGTAGCGGCTGGCCCACTCCTCCGGATACCGGCGACTCAACGGTGACCATCGCGCCAGGCTGGACGCGCAGGATCGAGCCGCTCGCTGCCGCCTGGCTATCAGAATTGATAATCGTGATCGCCTTCAGGCCCGGTGCGGCATTGACGGTCGACACGTTGACCGTCGCCGTCGTCGCGCTCGTCCGCGTCACGCTGTTGACGAGAACGCCAGGAATGATGGCGTTCATCCGGCACAGATAGCCCGCGCCCGAATCGAAGAACGCGGTTCCACCGCTCGATGACGCAGTGACCTGGAGGTTGATCGACGCGACACCATTTGGAATGACCGACGGCGTGACGCTCACCGGCGTCGGCACTCCTGCGCCGACAGTACGGGTGACAGCGAGGCCGTACGAGTTTGCCGAATTGGTGAACTCCTGCACGGACCAGATCGTCGAACCGTCGCAGCCATCGAGAGCCGTGGACGACGCGCCACCCCAACGGCGTCCGCGGGCTGCGGAACCCGGATCGCCCGGCGGGTTGTATGCCGCCGCCGAAGCTGTATAGAACTGCGGGGCGCGCATCGTGCCGGCGCCGTCTGAGGAGAACCGCTCGACGACGCCAGCATTGACGTACTCGCTCGTGCCCGCGGCGCTGAAGCCGATAATCGTCCGTCCGCTCGTCGACGTCGCCATCGACGGGACCCAGTAATTGCGCTGATCGAAGCTTCCCGAACCTGTGTTCGAGAACACCGTCCCGGTTTGCATGACGGCCGGCGTCGTCGTCAGCGATCCGATTTTGTACCAACGGATACCGTTACGATTCGGCGGCGCGTCGGCCTGCCCGGTATGCGTCACGCCGATCGTGTGCGCCGTCCACAGGCGACCATTGACGAGCGTTGCCGACGTGAGGCGATCGTCGCCACCATCGAGCTGGCCGTTTGTCGATCCAAGGTTGCCGAGGTGGCGAACCGTGATCGGTTGCGCGGTGGGCGACACGGCGATCGCGACGTTGCCGGAAATCGTTGGCGTTCCGCCCGGCGTCGATACACGGCGCAGCATCAACGAGCCGAGCGACGAGTTGTCGACACCGATGAAGAAGCCGACGCCGACCGCCGCGTCCTCGTTGTCGACGCCGACCGGCGCGAACGGGCCAGCGCCGGCGACAGTCACCGGTCAGGTTGTGAAACGCCGTCACTGCGATCGTGGCAAAGTCGATGACTGATGTCTTGCGAACCACGAACCCGGTCGTGCCGACGTAGCTGGCGCTTCCGGGATCGCAGAACTGCACGATGCCGATGTAGAGCGCGTACGGATCGAGGCCGAAGGTTGGAGAGTCCACGGCACAATTCGCGGCGCCGGGAAAACCAGTGTTGTCGAACGCGAAATAACTCCAGAGCGTTCCGCTAGTGATGGTCGAGGCGTTGCTGGACGCAATGACAATGCGGCCGGGAATCGCATCTGTACCGGCGATGACGAACCAGCGGCCGGCGAGGCGGTCGTACTTGATTTGGGGGCCGAAAGTGTTGGCGCCGTTCCGGACGGGCGTAAAGAAGACGTCGGTCGAAACGTTGAGCACGCCGTCGGCGGCGCCCGTCGTCTTCGAGAAGCTTCGAATTCGCCCGTTCGCCGCGAGGATGAATTGCGCGGGTCCGGCGGCGCCACTCGGATCCGGTGGCAGCGAGCCCAACTCGCCCAGGGTCGCGCCGACATATCCCTGCAGAAACGTCGTCGGCTCGTTCGCGTCGATTTCCGTACCTGATGCCGTCAGCGATCCCTGGTCCGCAACAGTCGCCGCAGATTCGCGCTTGACCGTCGGACGCCGCACCACGCGTCGCCGTTCGAGCCTGCCCTCGCCCAAGACCAGCGCCTCGTGCCCCTGCTGCGATTCGAGTTCCATGAGCTGCGCGCTGGTCGCATAACCGTTCGGGACGCCGGCGAGCTGTTCGCCGCTCTGACCAGCGGCGCCTTGGGCGGCCACGGTCGGAACAACGTCGCTGTCGCCGAGCACGGTCAGCGCGGCAACGAACGCGACGCCGGAGAAGGTGCGCAGGAGCGTCGCGCGGACAGGGCAGTACTGTCCCCGATTACGAAAATGCAACATGGATGGACTCGTAGACACGCGCCGCGGCAAGGGCGGCAGCCCGCCTCCTGCAGAGCTCGTACCTGGGCCAGAAATGTGCGCAAACGGCTGGAAATAGAGCCAAAACCGCGCATCGACGCGATGCGATCACCGGTCAGAAGTGTGCCTGGTCGTGCAAGGCTGTCAGATACTCGGCGGTAACTGGGCGCACCGAACTTATGTCCGCATAACAGAATCCGATTCGCCCGCGCGCGCCGCGACGGCTAGAATTCTCCGTCGGTCAATCCCATTCCCCGAAGGAGCTCGGTATGCGCGCTCGTGTGCCTGTGATCGCTGGCCTTCTGTCCGCAGCGCTCGCCGCGGCTGCTCCGGCATTGGCGCAAGGGACCATTGCCGACTACCAGCGTGCGATGAGCCTGCGCGAAAAGTATCAGGCACTCGCGGTGAACTTACCCGAGCCAGCGACATGGATCGACAAGACGTCGCGCTTCTGGTATCGCAAGTCAGTCAAGGGCGGAAACGAGTTCGTGGTCGTCGATGCGACGACGCAGCAGAAGAAACCGGCCTTCGATCACGAGAAGCTGGCCGCGTCGCTGACGACGGCACTGACGCCGGAGAAGCCGTACACGGCAGTCACGCTGCCCTTTAGCACCTTCAATTTCGTCGACGGTGAGCGCGCGATCGAGATCACGATCAACAACGCTCCGTGGCGCTGCAGCGTCGAAGACTTCAGCTGTCGGCTCGATCAGTCCGGAGAACGTGGCGGCCGCGGTGGACGTGGCGGACGTGGTGGCGGCGGGCTGGGTGGACCGGTCCGTGCCG
Source organism: uncultured Acidobacteriota bacterium (assembly GCA_963797715.1). Taxonomy (GTDB): domain Bacteria; phylum Acidobacteriota; class Vicinamibacteria; order Vicinamibacterales; family 2-12-FULL-66-21; genus DATBJJ01. The sequence goes on along the minus strand of CAWCQS010000015.1, from coordinate 679,480 downwards.
AGTTCGATGTCAACGGCGTCGAGCCGAAGAAGTCACCCGACGGCAAACTCGAAGCGTTCGTCAACAACTACAACGTCGCAATCCGCGAGACGGGCAAAACGGCTGTCACGCTGTTGAGCATCGACGGCTCGGAGGGCGGCTACTACGATCCGAACTCGATCGCCTGGTCCCCGGATTCGAAGAAGATCGCGGCCTACAGGGTCAAGCCTGGATATCGCCGCTACGTGCACTACGTCCAGTCGTCGCCAGAGGATCAGCTGCAGCCCAAGCAGTCGACGCTCCAGTACGCCAAGCCCGGCGATGTCCTCGACGCTGAAAAGCCCGTGATCTTCCACGTCGACACCAGGAAACAGATCGTCGTGGACGATGCGTCGTTTCCGAACGCGTACGACAACACAACCCTGACGTGGCGAAAGGACAGCACCGCCGTCACCTTCGAGTACAACCAGCGTGGACACCAGGTGTATCGCGTGATCTCCGTTGACGGAACCACGGGCCAACCACGCACCGTCGTCAGCGAGGAACCGAAGACGTTCTTCGCCTACTCGGGCAAGAGGTATCGCTACGACGTCGCCGACGGCAAGGAAATCATCTGGATGTCGGAGCGCAGCGGCTGGAACCACCTGTATCTCTACGATGGCGCGACCGGCGCGGTGAAGCGGCAGATCACCAAGGGCGACTGGGCTGTCCGCAACGTCCAGGGCGTCGACGAGGACAAGCGGCAGATCTGGTTCAGCGCGAGTGGGATGTACCCGGGGAAGGATCCGTACTTGGTCTATTACTACCGGATCAACTTCGACGGGTCTGGCCTCACCACGCTGACGCCCGCCGATGCGAACCACGTCGTCAACTATTCGAGCGATCGCAGCTACTACGTCGACACCTACTCGCGCGTCGACCTCGTCACCGTGTCGGAGCTGCGGCGAGGTACGGATGCGTCGCTCGTCGGCCCGATCGAAGCTGGCGACATCGCGGAGCTGCGCAAAGCCGGCTGGACACCGCCGGAAGTCTTCACTGCGAAAGGTCGCGACGGCAAGACCGACATCTGGGGCGTCATCTATCGGCCGACGACGTTCGACGCGACGAAGAAGTATCCGGTCATCGAGAACATCTATGCCGGACCGCAGGCGTCGTTCGTGCCGAAATCGTTCGCGGCGCACAACCAGATGCAGTCAACCGCGGAGCTTGGCTTCATCGTCGTGCAGATCGACGGCATGGGGACGAGCAACCGGTCGAAGGCATTTCACGATACCGCGTGGAAGAACCTGGGCGACGCCGGCTTTCCCGACCGGATTCTCTGGCACAAGGCGGTCGCCGCCAAGTATCCGTATTACGACATCACGCGTGTCGGCCTGTATGGCACTTCGGCCGGCGGTCAGAATTCGCTTGGCGGCCTCCTGTTTCATCCCGAGTTCTACGACGTCGCCGTGTCTGCGGCCGGCTGTCACGACAACCGCATGGACAAGATCTGGTGGAACGAACAATGGATGGGATGGCCGATCGGTCCGGAGTACGCGGCCTCGTCGAACGTGGACAACGCCTACCGGTTGCAAGGCAAGGTGCTGCTCATCGTCGGCGAGATGGATAACAACGTCGATCCGTCTTCGACGTTCCAGGTCGTAAACCAGCTGATCAAGCACGACAAGAACTTCGATCTACTGGTGATTCCCGGCGCCGGCCACACATCGGGCGGCGCCTACGGAGATCACAAGCGGTACGACTACTTCGTGCAGCACCTGCTCGGCGTCAAACCGCCGGAGTGGAAGGATCTCGAAGCCGTGACCAAAACCACGCCGACGGCGTCGGCGGCGCGCTGATGTTGTAGCGTCCGGCTTTGGCCGGACCTCGATGATCTTCCTTGCCCGCCATCCATCGTGCGCACCAACTACCCTCGCCATCTTCCAGCGTTCGACTTTCCGTTCATTGGGTCCTGGCCGCTAAAGCCGGACTCCACGCGACAGGTCCGGCTAAAGCCGGCCCCTCCCCATCGAGCGCTTCGATTTATTGCACCCGCTTACCGCGCGCCGACGCCTCGATCAAGGTCGCGAGCCGCTTCAATCGAGTTTCTTCCGTCTTTGCGCTGACGATCCACCAGATCACCACCTTGCGGTACCCTGGCGGCTGCGCCATGAAAAACTCGAACGCTGACTTGTTCTGTTTGAAGTGGCCGAGAAAGGGCTCGTCGAGCTCGGCGCGCCGTTGTTCGTAGGAATAGATGCCCGACTTGTTTTCTCGCCTCGCCTCGAACGCGGCAAAGCCCGGGGGCAGCATACGTTTCTCGGCCGTCAGCGACTTGACACGCCGGATATTGACGGCGCTCCAGATGCTCGCCTTCTTTCGGGGCGTGAAGCGAATCTTGTAACTCTCGGCGTCGATCGTTTTGCGGATGCCGTCGATCCATCCACAGCAAAGCGCCTCGTCTACCGACTCCAGCCACGTGACGCTTGGCTTTCCCGAGCCGACCTTGTAAAAGCCGACCCACAACTCGGTCTTGCTCGCGTGATGTTTGGCGAACCACGCGCGAAGGTCGGCAGGCGTGCGGAAGAACGTGACCTTCGACTCGCCCTTCATATCAGGCCGTATGTGTACTCCGCTCCGCGCGATAGAGCGCGAGGACGAGCAGTGAGACGCCGAGCATGATGGCCATGTCGGCAACGTTGAAGATCCCGGTCCTGACTGGCCCGAGACCGACGTTGAGAAAGTCGATCACGCTGCCGCGGATGATCCGGTCGGCCAAATTGGACGCGCCGCCTGCGAGATACAGGCACGTGCCGACAAGTGCTGGACCCGACCAGCGAAAACGCACGGCGGTCACCAGCACGCCGACCATGAGCAGTCCGCTCCCGTAGGTGAAGATCGCCAGGCGCACTGCCGGAGGCCAGTCCGCGCCGAGCGCCAGAAACGCCCCGGCGTTCTCGACATACTCGAGCCGGATGGTGTCGGACAGAAAGGAGCGCTGAGGTGACAGCACCAGCGCCTCCTCGGCCAGGTGCTTGGTCACGCGATCGCAGCCCACGGTTGTCATAATGAGCCCGACGAGGGCCAGACGCGTCCACGCGGCGGGAATGGGGTTCATGAGCGATCTCGAACATCCGTCGCGCTCAAGCATCCTCTGGCGAGGCGCTCGAAGCCACCGACGGCCGCATGCAGTTCGTCAAGCGCGACGAACTCGCCATCCGTATGGGCAACCAGGAATGATCCCGGCCCGAACAGCAACGGCGTTCCCCATCGATCGAGAAATGGAACGTCAGTCGTGAAGGGAAACACCCGGGTTTCGAATCCGTCCACCGTGTGCATGCGGATCGGCCTGTACGCGAAGCACTTCCGCGATCGACACGCCCGGCTCGAGTGTGGCGATCGCGGCAAGGATATCGTCGGCAGGGCCGATCGTCCGGAACATCACTTCGGCAGACGCATGCGCCGGGATGACGTTCGGTGCGACGCCGCCCTCGATCAAGCCGACGGTGTAGTAAGTCGCGCCAAGATCCGGGTCGATGGGCAGCGCGAGCCCGCGCAGTGCCACGAGCGCATCGACGAGCTTTTCGATCGCCGACTCGCCCTGCTCCGGCGCAGCTGAATGCGCCGCCCGCCCCGACGCCGTGAGTCGGACGCGCAGATTACCGCGGGTCGCTGTCGCGAGCCGGCTATCGGTCGGCTCACCGTTGATCAGAAACCGGCACGAATTCGCGATCGTGTTCGCGGCCGCGGCCCCATCGCTGCCGCGCTCCTCTCCGACAACGAACAGCAGGCCAACCCGCCGCTCGCCGGCGGCCCGCAGCCGCTCGGCAGCGGCCACCTGCGCTGCCAGAATGCCTTTCGCGTCACACGCGCCACGGCCAATGAGGCGGCCGTTCTCGACGCGGCTCGAGAAAAACGGCGGCACGCAATCGAAGTGCGTCGAGAAGACCACGTGAGGCTGGTCGAGAGTGGCGAGGATGTTGGCGCATCCTCGCTCGACACGCTGCTCGACGACGTCGTAGCCAAGCGCACGAAGACGTGTCGCCAGCCATTCCGACGCTTCCCCTTCACGGCCAGTCGTCGAGTCGATGTCGATGAGCGATCGCGCGAACGCGAGGACGTCTAGCGGATCCATTGCTCGAGCGCGGTGCGGGCGTCGGTGCGCTCGTCGCGGTACTTCACGATGATCGGCGTCGCCACCGATAGTCCCCACTCGCGGCCTTTGCCGGTCGTCACCGGACGCGTTCCAGGAACGACGACCGCCCCCTCCGGAACGATCAGCGGCTCGCCAGGGGCCGGCTCGATGACGCGCTCGTTCGGCAGGTCGTAGATCGGCGTCGATCGAGTGAGGATGACGCCGGACGCCAGCACCGCGCGCCGCTTGACGATGGCACCCTCGTAGACGCCGCAGTTGCCGCCAACGAGTACGTCGTCTTCGATGATGACGGGCAGCGCGCCGACGGGTTCGAGCACGCCACCGATCTGTGCCGCCGCGCTCAGGTGCACACGACTGCCGACTTGGGCGCACGAGCCGACGAGCGCGTGCGAGTCGACGAGCGTGCCGTCGCCGATCCAGGCGCCGATGTTGATGTACATCGGCGGCATGCAGATCACGCCCTTGCCGAGGTAGGCGCCATCACGGACAGTAGATCCTCCCGGAACGACACGAACGCCGCTCTGGGCGTCCAGCCGCTTGAGCGGCAACGTATCCTTGTCGAAGAACGGCCAGCGGCCATGATCGGCGGACATGTCAGCGACGTCGCCGAACCGAAACCCGAGCAGGATGCCCTGCTTGACCCACGTGTTGACCCGCCAGCCTGTGGGGGTCGATGAATCGGGCTCGGCGGCGCGTACCTCGCCAGCGGACAGTTGCGCCCGCAAGCGCGCGAACGCTTCGCGCGCCGCCTGACGGTCCGACGACGCGCCGGCGGCGCTCAACGCTTCGACTTCTGCCGCCAGCGTCATCAGCGGTTGCCCACGAGCGCGGTGTCGGTCTTGAGCTCGCCCAGGACCTGACGAATCTTCGCGCGCGACGCGTCGCGCGGTGGCACCATCGGCAGCCGATACACCTCTTCGAGCAGCCCGAGCGCGGCCATCGCGCTCTTCACGGGGATGGGGTTCGACTCGATGAAGTTGACGAGCATCAGCGGCAGGAGTTGCTCGTGTAGCCGGCGGGCGCTGGCAAAGTCATTCTGTTCGGCGCGCTCGACCATGCGGGCCATCTCTCCCGGCACCTCGTTGCCCGCCACCGAGATGAGTCCTCGCCCGCCGACCGCCATCAGCGGAATCGTCAGCGCGTCGTCGCCAGACAACACGAGAAAGTCCTTCGGCACGGCACCACAGATTTCGACCATCTGCGAGATGTTGCCCGACGCTTCCTTGACGCCGACGATGCCGGGCACGCCGGTCAAGCGCACGAGCGTGTTGACGTCGATGTTGCAGCCGGTCCTTCCGGGAACGTTGTACAGCATGATTGGCAGGCCGACGTCGCCGGCGATCGCACTGTAGTGTTGGAAGAGCCCTTCGGGCGTCGGTTTGTTGTAGTAGGGCGTCACAGAGAGGATGCCGTTCGCGCCAACCTGGCGCATGCGCTTGGCCGAGTGAATGACCTCTTTCGTGTCGTAACCGCCTGCGCCTGCCAGTACCGGCACGCGGCCGGCCGCCTCTTCGACGACCAGCTGGACGACGCGCACGCGCTCGTCTTCGGTCAGCGTCGGGCTCTCGCCGGTCGTGCCGCAGGGAACCAGAAAGTGGATACCGGCATCGATCTGCCGCCGCGCCAGGCGTCTGACGCCCGCGTCGTCAACCGCGCCGTCGCGTGTGAACGGTGTGACCAGCGCCGTCCCGCAACCCGTCCATGGCGTTCGCATCTCGTTCCTCCAGAGCGTCGAGCAATTCCTCACCGAATCGTGAGCGACAGCGAAATCATCGTGCGAAGTCGCCCCGACTACAACCCCAAAACGTCGCGCATCGAAAACCAGCCGCGGCGTCCGTTGACCCACTTCGCGGCCTCGAGCGCTCCTCTGGCAAAACCGGACCGATCGCGCGCGGTGTGCGTCAGCGTGATCGTGTCCCCCGGGCCATCGAACCCGACTGTGTGCGTGCCCGGAATCGAACCGGCCCTTGTCGACGCGACATCGATCGGCGAGCTGTATCCAGCGGCCTTCATCGCGTCGCTGATACCAATCGCGGTGCCTGATGGTGCATCTTTCTTGGTCCTGTGGTGGAGCTCGTGGATCCAGGCGCCGAACTCAGGACGATTGGCGAAGAGCTCTGCCGCGCGGGCGGCGACGGCCACGAACAGGTTGACGCCGAGAGCGAAGTTTGGCGCCGACACCACACCGATGGGAAAGGCGGCCAGCTCGGCGCGCAATGCCGCCTCCTGATCCTGCCAGCCGGTCGTGCCGATGACGAGGTGTGTGCCGCGGCGAGCGAGATGACGCGCGTTGCCCGGCACGGCGGACCCAGTCGAGAAGTCGATGGCGACATCAGCAGCCGGCCACTCGGCCGGGCGATCGGCGTTGTCGATATCGACACGTCCGGTCACGTCGATTCCAGCGTCAGGCGCCAGCGACTCGACGAGCCGGCCCATGCGGCCGTAGCCGACGATGAGGACACCGACCCGGCTCACCGCCCCGCCTCGACCGGCGACGGCACGGCCGGCGCGGCAAACCAGGCATTGTGCAGGCGCGACATGGCTAGCGGCAGGTCGCTGTCCCGGATCACGACCGTCACATTCCGCCGCGACGCCGCCTGCGACACCATCCGCAGCGGCACGCCATCGAGCCCGGCGAGCATGCGAATAGCAAACGCCGGGTCGACACGCAGGTTCTCCCCGACAGCGCAGAGGATCGCCATCGACGGGTCGATATTCACTTCCGCGAACTCGCGCAACCCATCGGCAATCTCTGGCAGCCGGCGATCGTCGTCTATTGTGACCGAGACGCTCACTTCGGACGTCGTCACCACGTCCACGGCCGTGCGGTAGCGCTCGAACACTTCGAACAGCCGGCGGAGAAAGCCGTGCGCCATCAGCATCCGCGTTGACGTGACTTCGACGACGGTGATGTTGCGTTTGCAGGCGAGCGCGACGATTGGACGGTCGTTCAGCGGGGGCCGTGCGGTGATCAGCGTGCCGGTCGCCTCCGGGCGGCGGCTGTTGAGGATGCGGACGGGAATGTTGGTGGAAACCGCGGGGAGAATGGTGCTCGGATGCAGAACCTTGGCGCCGAAGTAGGCCAATTCGGACGCTTCGCCGAACGACAGGTGCGCGACGACCTTGGGATCGCGCACGACGCGCGGGTCGGCGGTCAGCATACCGTCGACGTCGGTCCAAATCTGAATCTCGGCGACCCCGAGCCCGGCGCCGATAATCGCCGCCGAGTAGTCCGACCCGCCACGTCCAAGCGTCGTGGCAACGCCATCGCGCGTGGCGCCGACGTAGCCGCCAATCACTGGCACGCGGCCGGCGTGAATGTGCGGTGCCACTTCCCGGGCCAGCGCCTCGCCGGTGTCGGCCGTCAGCGGCACCGCCGCCGTGTACTGGTCGTCGGTGACAATTACTTTTCGCGCATCCACCCACGCCGCGTCGACTCCCGCCGCCTGCATCGCGCCAGCAACGACCCGGCTGCTCAGGAGCTCCCCCGCAGCGGCAATGCCGTCCGACGACCGCGGCGAGGCCTCGCGGAGAATCGAGAGCGCCGTCAGCATCGCGCGCAGCTCCTCGATCTCGGCTTCAACGGCGGCTGTCACGGGCGCACGGCTCGCCTCTGGAACAAGCGCGTCGATGGCGGTGAGGTGACGCTGCCTGATGAGGTCGATACCGCCAGCAATCGTTGACCGCTCCCCACGGGAGGCGTCCGTCGTCATCTTCAGCAGCTGGTCGGTCACCTTCGACATGGCGGAAACCACGACGACGGGTGGTGCGCCCGATGTGGCGGCCTGCGCCGAGACAATCGTGATGAGACGTCTGATTGCATCCGCATCCGCCACCGACGTCCCGCCGAACTTCATGACCACGTTCTTCATCGATTCGCTGTCCTTCCGCTGCGGACTGTTGCAGCGCTGAAATTCCTCGTCCTCTGCTTGTTAGACACCGGCGCCGATCAGTCGAGCATGCCTTCGGCCACCATCATCTCGGCGTTGAGAATGGCCGCCCCAGCGGCGCCACGAACGGTGTTGTGGCCGAGCGCAACCAGTTTGGTGCCGAGAATCGAGCAGGGGCGAAGGCGTCCAACAGACACGGTCATGCCGTTGCCGCGGTCGACGTCGAGGCGCGGCTGCGGCCGATCGGCGGCCTCCATGTAGGCGATGGGCGCTGCCGGCGCGCTCGGCAACTGCAGCTCCTGCGGCCGGCCACGGAATCCCTCGAGCGCGTAGCGGACGGCGTCGAGCGACGGCCGCTGTTCGAACTCGATCGAGATCGATTCGGTATGACCGTCAATCACGGGCACGCGAGTCGTTGTCGCACTGATCACCATCGGATGCGGCGACACGGCGTCGCGCTCGAGCGTCCCGAGGATCTTCTGCGCCTCGCTCTCCATCTTTTCTTCTTCGCCAGAGATCGCCGGAATGACGTTGCCGAGGATGTCGAGCGACGCGACACCTGGATAGCCTGCGCCGGACACGGCCTGCAGCGTCGTCACCATGACGCGCGAGAGACCGAAGCGGCGCAACGCTGCCAGAACGATCGAGAGAACGATCGTCGAGCAATTGGGGTTGGTGACAATCGCGCCGCTCCAGCCACGCTCGCGGCGCTGACGGGCGATGAGCGACAGGTGGTCGGCGTTGACCTCGGGAATCACCAGCGGGACGTCAGCAAACATCCGGTAGCTACGCGCATTGCTGACGACGATGTGGCCGGCCGAGGCGAAGGCGGGCTCGATATCCTTGGCGGCGGCGGCGTCGAGCGCCGAGAACAGGATCTTCGGCGCGCGGCCGGGCGTGCACGCCTCGACCTGCATGCCGAGGACGTCCACAGGCGGCTGCGACGAGAGGCGCCACTTCATCGCCTCGGCGTAGGTTCGGCCTTCCGACCGCTCGCTCGCGCCGAGCCAGGCGGTCCTGAACCATGGATGGCCATCCAGCAACCTGACGAACTGCTGCCCGACCATGCCCGTGGCGCCGAGAATTCCGACTTCGAGCTGCCTGCCGCTGACAATCTCCGGTGCACTCATTTCTTGGTTCCTCAGTGTGTCGTGCCTGCGCCGCCCTGCCGCCCCTCGCCTCCGGCAGGGCTTTCCGTTCGCGCAAAACGAAAAAACCCGCCGGCCACGAGTTGGGCCGGCGGGTTCGTAAGGTTCGTTCGTGTTCTGCTCAGATCACGTGCGGACGTTAGACCAGCGGCCTCCCGAGTCGCTTGACTCGCTTTCGACCGGTGGTTTTCGTCGCCCGCTGCAACATGGTCGAGGAGTATAGCATACGGGGACAGAGCGTGAATGGCGGCGACTCTCGCTGGCCACCATTCACGCTCTGTCCCCATACTAGCTAATGCGCATCTTTTTGCTCTCCCTCGCCCTCGGCCTCATCCAAGCTGGACCCTTATTCCGCTGGACCGAACTTTCGACTGGCGTCACTGCACGGCTCCGTGGTGTCAGCGCGGTGGATGACCGGGTGGTATGGGCGAGTGGGACGAATGGCACGGTAATCCGGACAACGGATGGCGGGTCGACCTGGCAGAGGTTGACCGTGCCCAACGCCGAGAAGCTCGACTTCCGCGACGTCGACGCAGTCGACGAGCGCACGGCATTCGTCCTCAGCATTGGACCCGGCGAACAGTCGCGCATCTACAAGACGTCGGACGCTGGCGCGACGTGGGTCGAGCAGTTCGTGAATCAGGATCCAAAAGCGTTCTTCGACGCGATGGCCTTCTGGGACGGCAAGCGCGGCGTCGCAGTCAGTGATTCTGTCGATGGCCAGTTCGTCATCCTCACGACGACCGACGGCGGCAGCACCTGGAATCGAGTGCCAGCGTCAGCGCTTCCGCCCGCGCTGCCGAACGAAGGCTTCTTCGCCGCCAGTGGCACGAATGTCACCGTGCTCGCGCCGAACCACGTGTGGGTCGGAACCGGCGCTGCGACGGAGTCGCGCGTGCTGCGCTCGAGCGATGGCGGCCGGACCTGGTCGCTGGCCAGGACTCCGCTCGCCGCCGGCCCTTCTGCGGGAATCTTCTCGATCGCGTTTGCCGACGCGAGGCGCGGCATCGTCGTCGGCGGCGACTACAAGGCGGAGTCGGCGATCAGCGACAACGTGGCGGTGACGAGCGACGGCGGGGCGACATGGACGCTCGTCAAAGGCCTCAGCGGATTTCGCTCAGTCGCGGCATACCGGCCTGACGACGCGTCGACGATTGTCGCTGTCGGTCCGTCGGGCACGGACATATCAACTGATGGCGGCAAGACCTGGGCGTCGATTGCCGGTACGGGCTTCCACGCGTTCAGTTTTGCGCGGGGCGGAGCCGCTGGATTTGGTGTTGGAGAAAGAGGTTCAGCTGGACGGCTCAATCGTTGAGCATGCCCGTCGCCGCGCTCACCGCGCTGGGACAGGGTCGACCTGCACAGGGCGGCCGTTCTGGATCCGTGCAATCCGCTCCTCGACGCGCGTCACCTCGGCCCCGGTTGTGTGCAGGCCAACATCGATCGAGAATCGACGTGTTTCCCCCGGCTTCAGCTTGGGTACGCGGCCCGCTTCACGCTCGATCCGCCGCGTGTACGGGAAGCCGGTGCCGGGTTCGAGCCCGGTCACATACCCCTCCTCGAGAGCGGTGAGGTTCTTCCACAGAGTGAAGTAGGGCAGTTCGGTGAGCGCAAACCCCATCGAAACCGCACGGTTGCCAGCGGCGTTGCGGAGCATCACCAGGCTGCGGCCGTCAGCGCCAGCGTTGGGGTGCACGTTATACACCTGCTCGATGAAGCCCACGGTCGGCGGCCCGTACTCGGCATAAGTCGCGACCTCCTTTGCCGCATGGGCGTTGAACGGCGTCACCTGCCGGGCCGGCGCGACGAACCGCGAGCCGGCGGCGAGGAGCGGCGGGCCGTAGTTGGCGTGATAGATCACCTGAAACTCCTGATCGAATGCGCCGCGATTCGTCAAGGCATCATCGATCCGGAAGGTCGTAGCGCCCGGCTCGGTGGATACTTCCGTCCACAGCTCCAGCTTCGGCCCGTAGAACGCCCGCTCGTCAACGCGGCCGCGCACACGGATGCGAGGACGTGGCTCGCGGTCGATGAGCACCTCGACCTCGGACGCAGGGATGTTCTCCACCTTTCCGTGCAGCGTAAGGTCCATCTCGGCCGGCTCGCCCACATTGTTGACGAACGTGTCCCGGCCCGGATGGCCCGCCCACTCCAGCCCGCACCGCGCCAGCCACTCGTTGAACCCTTCCAGCCACCCCAGCCCGCCGCGCGCGCTCAGGTTCACGTACTTCGGGTGCACGACCTCGCGCACTGGCGAGTCCCACCCCAGGCGCAGGTCGCCGATGACGACGCGCAGGATGCCCATCCCGCGGGTCGGCACGATCGTCATCGTCAACCGACCGTTGTCGATGGTGACGAGATCGACGCCGTCCTGCCGGCCGCCACTCAAGCGCTGCTTCCGGACCGACCAGGGCGTCTCCGTGGCGATACCCGTATCTCGTCCGCTGATCTCCCAGCTCGCGACATCGAGATTCTGCTCGGCACTCGTGAGCAGAAACCGTCCGCTCTGACTGGCCGTGGTCACGCTCGAGAGCAGCATAATCGCCACGACCGCGAGCGCGACACCCTGGCAGTAGACGATGCGCATCGAATCCTCAGTCCCAGCGGTTTGGCTCGAGTCGCCGAGGCCGTCGCCGACTCAGTGACTCAGTGAATAGAGCAGGATGTTGATCCCAACGGCGTAGCCGTTCGGGGAGAACAAGTAGAAGAATCGCGGGTCTTCGCCTTCCCGTTCCCACGCGTCGGCGATGTCGGTGTTGTGCGTCATCAACACCATCACCCGCCCATTCGCATCGAGGATGCCGCGCAGGTTGACGTGCTCGCTGTCGTAGCCACGCTCTGACGTTTCGCCGCCCGAACGGCGCCAGTGGTTGATCGACGGAATCTGTGGAATCTTGTCGAACTCGAACATCATCCGGAAGATCGGATGCGCGGGCGTGAGGTCGACGAACTTGTACTGCGGTTCCGGCAGGACGCGCGCCATCTCCTCCTCGAAGCTCTCGAGCGCCAGGGTCCCCCAGAAGTCATCGGACCAGAGGAACCCGCCTTTGAGGAGATAGGCACGCAAACCAGCGAGCTCGGTGGCCGTGAATTGCGCGGTACCGGCATCTTCGATCGTGACGAACGGGCATTCGAAGATCTCAGGGGAGTCGGCGCGCACGACGACGTGGTTGGGCTCGCCGTCGGGATCCTGGCTGACGCGGGTCTTGGTCAGCTCCGCCAACCGGATCATGAAGTTGGTGTCGGCGCCGGGGTAATCCGTCCACCACCCCTGTCCACCGTATTCGCTGCGGACGCTCGTGTAGTAGAGACGGCAGAAATTGAACGCGCCGTCGAAGCTATCGGCGGTCGGAAATTGAGGCGCGCGCTGGAAACGGCGCTGAAACTGGAAGTAGTCCTGCGCCATCACACCGGCGGCCAGCGTCAGCGCCCCGATGCTGACAATGAAGGCCGGCGGTGATGACACGGCGCATGGACACTTCCGACTGTCGGATTGCTACTTTCTCACCGGCGGCTTGGCGCCTTCGGTTGCCTTGGGCGCGTCTGGCGCCTTCGAGAGCGAGCGGTAATACTGCTCGACGCTCTTGCGGAACTTCTCGGGAACCTCGTCGGAGCCCGAGAGCAGGAGTTGCGCGTCGGCGCCTTCGACCTTGCGGCGGAGATTGGTACTCAATCCGCTTCGCGCTGTCGGTCACCTGCGCCTGGAGCCGCCGCAGCTCTTCGACGTCCTTGTAGACGCGGTCGTCGCCCAGCTGACGGAGGTTGCGCAGCATCGCGTCGATCTCGCGCGGATCGATCTTCTCGCCCTGCAACATCCGACGGAGCTGCTCGGCCTCGCGCGTCCAGCGCTGGACCTCGCCGCGGAACTGACGGACGTCCTCCGGGCTCATCCCGCCACTTCCTGGCCGGCGGTCGCCGTCGCCGCCAGCATTGAAGGGTGCCTGGCCAAGCGTCAATCCATCACCATTCCGGCCGGTCGTGGGATTGCCGTTCGGGTTCGTCCCGCCCTGTCCCTGCTGCCCCTGCTGACCCTGCTGGCCGCCCTGCCCTTGCTGACCCTGCTGCCCTTGCTGACCGGATTGGCCTTGCTGGCCCTGCTGGCCGGACTGACCCTGCTGGCCACTCTGACCTTGCTGACCCTGCTGCCCCTCACGACCCTGTTGGCCCTGCTGGCCCTGCTGGCCTTGTTGCCCCTGTTGACCCTGCTGGCCTTCGCGACCCTGCTGCCCTTGCTGGCCGTTCTGGCCCTGCTGGCCGTTGCGCTCGCGCATGCGCTGGTCGAGCGACTCCATCCCGCGCGCGAGGTCGCGCGCCTTGTCGAGCGCGGCCGACTTCGAATCCGGCTTCGTGCGGCCGAAGGCCGCGGCAGCGTCGGCGATCTTCTTCTGCATCTCGCTGACGTTGCTGCCGATCTCCTGCTCGAAGTTCGAGGCGTCGTTACCCTGGACGCCGGCGCGAATCATCGAGCGGGAGTAGCGGATCTTGTCCTTTAGCCGGTTCTCGCGCATCGAGGTCGAGGCCTCGCTCAACTTGCGCGACGTATCTTTCTCGGTCTTTGCCAGCTCGCCGGCCGTCTTCTCGACCTGCTTCTCGAGCTCCGCGACCTTGGACTCGAGCTGCTCCTTCCGCTCGCTGAGCTGCTGCACGCGTTCTTGTCTCGAATCACCTGCCGAGTCGAGGCCTTTCACGCCTTCGGCGATCTGCTGCTGCTCGCGCGCGATCTCGTCGGCCTGACGCAGGGCGTCCTTGACGTCGCGCTCGGCGCGCCCGGACTGCGACTGCTGCAGCCGGCGCTGCGCTTCCTGCAGTCGATCGAGCGCGGACGCGGCCTGTGCCGTGCCCGCCTGGCCGTTGGCTGACGCTTGACGCATCTGATCGGCAGCCTGGCGGAGCTGACGTGCGGTCTCGCCGAGCTCCGGCCGATTTTCTTCGCGCGACAGCTGCTCGAGCCGTCGGGCCGCTTCTTCGACCTGCTCGGCAAGCGAGCGCTGCTGGTCGCCGCCGCTGCCACCCTGCTGACCGGCCTGGGCGCGCCGGCGCTGACGCTCGGCCTCCTGCTCCTGACGCCGCGCCAGCTCCTTGAGCTTCTCGAGCAGCTCATCGAGCTGCTGGTCGGCTTGCTGCTGCTGCGCCCGCTGCGCCGTCTCGGTACTGATTGGCCATCTTGTCGAGCTCGAGCTCGAACAGATCAGCGAGGTCCTCGGCCATGGAATTTTGACCGCCGCCACCACCGCCGCCTTGCTGACGACCCATCTGAATCTGCGTCTCGTACTCCTCTTCGGCGTGCTGCAGGATCTGCAGCGCCTTCTGCTCGGGCTCGAGCGCGCCCTGCGGATCGACCTTCTGCAGCTTCGCTTCGGCGTTCTTCATTTCCGCGACTGCCTGCGGCAGCAGATCGGCGATCTTCTTGAACGAAGGATCCTGCTGCACGAGACGGCTGTTCATCCTGGTCAGCAGGCCGTCAACCTGGTCGCGGAGCTTGGCCTGCGATAGCGCCAGGACGACCGAGTTCTCGCGCAGCTTGTCCGCCGACATCGTCTTGCGGTCGCGATTGACGTTGAAGGTCGCGGCGACGATCTGTCGCTGCTGCTGCGAGAGTGCGCCGACCTGTCCGGCTCCACCACCGCCACCGCCGCCGCCAGCATCCGACTCAGCGCGACGGAACTCCTTGCGCAGCGGACGAATCTGCAGGAAGTAGATATCGCTCGACTGGCGCTTGCCGCCGCCGGTGTCGTTGTCGGCGGCGCGCGCGTAGTACGAGACGAAATCACCCGCCTTGACGTCGAGCTCCTCGAGATAGAAGGTGTGACCGGCCGTCACCTCGGCGAGCCGGTTCTTGCCGTCGAACAGTCGGATCGACTTCTCGGCGCCGCCGTTGACCGAGTACACGAGATCGAGATCCTTCACGCCGAAATCGTCCTCGGCTCGCGCCTCGACAAATACCTCTTCAATCGGCGACGCGCTGGTGTCGCGGCCAGGCTTGGCAATCGACACCGACGGCGGCTGATCCGTCAGCACATCGATGGTGTATTGCGGCGACGCCGACACCCGCTCACCGGATGGAGCGTCGAGCTCGAAGCGGTAAAACCCGTCCTTATCCGCCTTGAACGCTCCGGTCAACGTATTGTCAGCCGCGGTGGCCAACGGCACCTTCTGTTCGTCGTGCAGCAGAATCTGCCCGCCGCGCGCCGCCATCGTCGGCGTGACCTTGACGCGCACGTCCGTCCCCTTGAGGACCGCGAGGTCACCGCCGTCTTCGATCTTGCGCGGCGGCAGCCCGGTGTAGGCGGGGAAATGCAGCTCGAGCTCGAGCTTCTGGACGTACGGGAGGTCGACGACCTTGAGCGTGTAGGTGGGCGACTTCACGCCCTCGGCTTCGACGAAGTAGTCGATTGGTCCGGCAAGATCGAACAGCATGCCCTCGTACTTGTTCGACTCGTTGCTGTTCTCGCTGCGCACGAGCGGCACGCGCTCGAAGGGCGCGTCGGGCGCCTTGCGGATCATCAGTGAAGCCTGATCGGCGTCGAACCCGGCGAGGGTCGCCGTGATGGTCTGATCGACACCTCGCGGCACGCTGGCATTGCCTGGAGCAACGTCGATCCGATATGGCGCTGCCGCCTGCACACTCCGCGAGAGGACGAAGATCGCGGACAAACCATGACGAAGGAAGTTCGGCCCGATTGAAAAGAGCGCGATCGCGGCCAGCGCCACGACGGCAAACGTCGCAGCATGCCGTCGCAGCGGCTGGCGTTCGACGTTCTTGCCCCAATCGATCGCTTCGCATTTGGCGACCGCGGACTGCACCAGCCGCTGGACGAGCACCTTCGAATGCGGTGAGTGATCCGTGTCGGCAAGCCTGCTCGCCTCGATCGCGCTGATCAGCTCGGCCTGGAGCGACGGCTCGTGTTCCTCGAGATAGAGCGCGACCTGCTCATCGGACACGCGCCACAAGAGCGGCCGAACAATGAACCAGGCGATCAGGCTGACGAGCGCGACAGCGACGAAGATCCTGAAGCTGACGATCGAGGCGGGACTGAACCGCCACGACTCGAGCCCAAACGCTGAAAGGACCAGCGCCAGCGCGCCGAGGCCGAGCACGCCGACAGCGCCTCGCACCATGAGCTTGTAGCGCCAGCGCCGCCGAATCTGATGGATGACGCCGACCAGATCCGTTGGATTCTTCGACGGCCGCTCCTCGATGATCCCCATAGGCGTTCAGCTCCTGAATCAGCTTACACCGTCAACCGGTTGGCCACGACAGTTTCGGCGCCGAGCAGCAGCAGCCCGGCGAAGAGCAAATACCACCACACCCGCTGGGCCGACTCCTGCGCATCGTCGCTCGGCGGAGCCGTGGGTCCGCCTGCCGCGGCGCCGGCATGGCCGAGCGCGGCCGCGGCAATTTCCTGCGGATCGAGCGCCGTCAGGTCCGATTCCGACAAATCGACGTTGCTCGCGACGACAACCGGCGTGTCGGCGTCGCGACCCTGGGCGCGGAACTCGTAGAAGCCCTGCTCGGCGAGCTCGAGCACTTCGGGGCCATCGCCGTCGAGCGAGATGCGCGACCCGGACGGCGTCAGCGCGACGCGCGAGATGTCGCTGCCCTTTGCCGGTGCCTGCAGCCCGGGATCGACAACGTCTCCGACCGTTCGCCAGGGCCGGGGCTCGCGGTAGGCGCCGAGATAACGAACGACGCGATGAATGAAGGGGACGAAAACGGGCTTGAGCGCGAGATTGGTCCACGTCGTGTCGAGCGTGGACGTCCACATCAATACGCGCCCGGTTCCAACCTTTCGCTCGAGCAACGCCGGCTGGCCATCGTCGAAGCGCGCGAGGGTGGCGGCACCCGCCGCGGCGGTCACGCCCCGGTAGTTGTAGAACCGAGCCGACGCGAAGTCACCCGTCCGAGGACCGCGAAACACCTCGAACAGCGGATGGCCGTACTCGAGCGCGCCCAGACGACCGGCGGCGCCACGCGATCGATCGACCGACGGCCCAATCGCGCCCGGCAGGATGTCGGCGACAGACGGCCAGCTGGCGCGTTCGCCAGCGACGATGAACAGCCCGCCGCCGCGCTGCACGAAGGTCTGTAGCCGCTCGGCGGTAGTTTGCGCAATCGGGGTGTCGTTGAGGATGACGACCGACGCGGCGGCAAGATCTTCAGCCGAGAGCGAGTCCGCGGCGCGAATTTTTGCCTCGATACGCGGGGCTTCGCTGACGGCGACGGCACGGGTGAGATACAGGCTCGTGTTCCGGCCCGAACCCTGACGCTCGGCAATGAGGACGTCGACAGGATCCTCCGGCGACACGACGAAGTTGAAGACGTTATCGCGCGCGAGCGCGTCATCCGCGAGCCTCACGCTCGCGCGGACGTTACGGTCGGCGACCGTGACAGGGTCGAATGTCGTCGACGCGGATCCACGCGCGCCGACGTTGACACGCCGCGACTGGATGGCGCGGCCGCCAATCTCGAGCGAGATCTCGACGTTCGACGCGGCAACGTCGGTGTGATTCACCGCACCGGTCGTCACCGTCACGCGCTGTTGGTTCTGAAACTCCGACTGCTGGAGCGAGACCGGCGCGATGGCCAGGTTTGGTTTGCCCGACTCCTGGATGACGACGGGCGTCAACACCGCACCATCCGGCAGCCTGACGCCTTCGCCGCCCTGCCAGCCGCCGCGCTGAAAATCGCTGATCAGGATCGCCTCGCGCCTCGGGATGGCCGACTCGCTCAGGATGCTGCCCGCAAGCTTGAGCGCCGGACCGTAGCGGGTGGCGCCAGCGCTCGGTTGCACGCCGGCAAGCGCGGCCTGGAGACGGCCTCGATCGGAAACCGATCGCAACGCCACCTCGGTCGCTGAACTAAAGAACACGATCGACGTACGATCGGCGGACGTGAGGCCGCTGATCGTCGACTGCGCCGCGGCTATCGCCTGCTGCCATTTGCCGCCGTAGCCCATGCTGTAGGAACGATCGACCAGGAGCACGACTTCGCGCGCGCCGGTGGCGGACGCGCCAATCTCGCTGCGCCGCAGGAACGGACGCGCGAACGCCAGCACGATGAGCGCGAGCGCCGCCAGCCGCATGAAGAGCAGGAGCCAGTGCCGGATCCGGCGCCGCCGAACCGACTGATACGGAATCTTCCGGAGGAACATCAGCGACGGAAACTGGACGACGTTCTTCCGCTCCTTCTGAATCAGGTGCAGGATCACCGGCACAGCAAGACCGGCGAGGCCGACGAGGAAGAGCGGGGTCAGAAAGGACATCGGCTACCGCACCCTCGACAGCCGCTCTCGGGTCGAGAGATAGCTGAACAGCGCGTGATCGAGCGGCGCTGACGTGTTGAGAAGCGTGTAATCGATACGGTTGGCCGAAAACCGCTCCCTCAGTGCGTTCACATGAGCCTGCACCAGCTCTTTGTACTGATCGGCGAGCGCGTCCGGCACGATCGGAATCTGCTCGCCGCTCTCCAAGTCCTCGAACGCCGAGGGATCGCGGAACGAGAAATCGAGCTCGGCCGGATCGAGGAGGTGAAACACGGCAATGTCGCTGCCGCGAAACCGCAGCGGTCCGATGGCCTCGATGACGGCGTCCGGCTCCTCGTAGAGATCTGAAATCAGGATCACGAGCCCGCGCCGGCCGAAGTGCTCGGCCATCTTGTGCAACGGCGCGCGCAGGCTGCCGGCGCCCTTCGGCGTCAGCCGATCGAGCACGTGGAGCACGACGTCCATATGCTTGGCCGATGGCGGCACGTGCTCGACGATGTCGTTGTCGAAGGCAAGAAAGCCGACGCGATCGCGCTGGCGGTGCACGAGATAGGTCAGGCAGCCCGCGAGTATCTTTCCGTACTCGAGCTTGGTGACTCCTCCACTGCCAAAACCCATCGATTTCGACACGTCCAGGATCACGGAGAAGTTCGAGTTGGAGTCGGCCTGGTACTCCTTTATGTAGTACCGGTCCGTGCGGGCGTACAGGCGCCAATCGACGCGGCGGATGTCGTCCCCGGGCACATAGCCCCGGTGCTCGGCAAAATCGACGGACGCGCCAAAGTACGGCGAGCGATGAATGCCGTTGATGAAGCCATCGACGACCGCTCTGGCCACGAGCTCGAGGTTGCCGATACGCGCCAGAACGACGGGGTCGACGAAGCGGGCGCCGGGAATCGTTGACGTGCCGATCACAGCTACATCCCCGAACGCGGAACCGGGACGGCCTCGAGCAGCCGATCGACGAGCGCGTCGCTCGTGATCCCCTCGGACTGGGCGTGGAAGTTCGTCAGCACGCGGTGCCGCAGGACTGGATGCGCCAGCGCCCTGATGTCGTCGAAGTTCACGTGATAGCGGCCGCTGGTGATGGCGCGCGCCTTGGCGCCGAGGACGAGATACTGCGCCGCGCGCACGCTGGCGCCAAACGCCGCCCACTTCTTGATCTGTTCGGGAGCGGTCGGCGACTTGGGACGGCTCGCCCGGGCGAGGCTGAGCGCATACCGCATCACCGGCTCGGCTACCGGCACTCGGCGCACGAGCCGCTGGAACGCAACCAAGTCCGCGCCGTTGACCGGCCGCTCGAACTTCGGATCGAGAATCGCCGTCGTCGTGCGAACGACCTCGAACTCCTCGTCTTCCGGCGGATGGTCGATGACGATGTGGAACATGAAGCGGTCGAGCTGCGCTTCGGGCAAGGGGTAT
Organism: uncultured Acidobacteriota bacterium; assembly: GCA_963797715.1. Classification (GTDB taxonomy): domain Bacteria; phylum Acidobacteriota; class Vicinamibacteria; order Vicinamibacterales; family 2-12-FULL-66-21; genus DATBJJ01. The sequence goes on along the minus strand of CAWCQS010000015.1, from coordinate 659,643 downwards.
GTGCCTTCGAGTTCGATCGGGTTCTGTGTCGCGAAGACGTAGAACGGTTCCTCGAGGTTGTAGGTGCGGCCCTGAATAGTGACGCGGTGCTCCTGCATCGCTTCGAGCAGCGCGGACTGCGTCTTCGGCGGTGTCCGGTTGATTTCGTCGGCAAGGACGATATTGGCGAAGATCGGGCCGGGGGCAAACACCATCTGGCGCCTGCCGGTGGTGGTGTCTTCCTGGATGATGTCGGTGCCGGTGATGTCCGACGGCATCAAGTCGGGCGTGAACTGGATACGCGCGAACTTCAGTTCGAGCACGCGCGCCAGCGTGTGGACGAGCAGCGTTTTCGCCAATCCCGGAACGCCGACGATGAGGCTGTTCCCGCCGACAAAGAGCGACAGCAGCACGAGTTGAACGGTGTCACCCTGACCGATGATGAGCTTGTGGAGCTCGGACACGATCTGGTCACGGCCGTGCTTCATCCGGTCGGCCAACGCGACATCATCGGGAGACTCGATATCGACCACTTGCTGCGCCACACGCTCCACGGGGCCTCACTCTCTAGCTGTCAGCTATCAGCTCTCAGCTCCCAGCCTCAGTTGTTTCTGCGAAGCTGAGCAACTGAGAGCCGCCTAATGAATCAACGCATAGATGAAATAGTTCACGCCGAACTTGTACGCCTCGTTCGATAGATCGACTGGATCGACGCCTTGATCCGAGAATTCCCAGTACTCACCGAGATCGTTGTTGAAGTTCGCCACCGCGATCAGCCGCTTGGTCGGGTCGTTGTCCTCGAACATGCCGAAGTACTCCGGCTTGTGCGGTCCGTACGACGTCAGCAGGTCGAGGGCGTCGATTTCAAAGAACGAGTGATACACCTGCTGCTTGGCGTCGAGCGGCAGCCACTTGCCGTCGGGGAGCACGCGACGCATCTGCGCTTCGAGGTTGTACCAATGCTCGTCGCGGAAGTCGTCGAAGATGATGAAGCCGCCCTTGCGCAAGTAATCGCCCAATCCCTTCGCCTCGCCGTCCGACATCTGCCAGAAGCCGGGCTCCGACATGTACAAGATCGGGTAGTCGAAGAGCGCCGGATCGTCGAGCCGCAGGATGTTCGAGCCGTCGATCCTGGGCGCCGCCAGCGTCAGCTCCTTCATGATCTTCATCATGTGGATGTCCGACGTCGGATAGTCGTGCATCCACGGCGGCTGGCGGCCGCGATTGCGCCCGAACCCGCCGCCGTACCCCATGTCGTACTCGACCCGAACGAACACCAGCCTGCCGTCGGTACTCCACGTTGGGGTACGGCGACGCCGTCTCTGGCCGCTGCCCGCGAAGACCGGTCGCGAACACAGCGGCACCCGCAGCTGCCAGTACCAACGCGAGCGCGAGGGCCCTTCGCATTACTTCTTTTCCAGCTCGCGGATCTCACGCGTTTTGAGCGCCAGGTCCGTCGCCATCTTCTCCAGCTCGCTCGTGTAGCGGTCGGCCGGCATGCTGCCCTTGAGCAGCTTGAGCGCTTCGATTCGCCGCTCGATGTCGCGCCGCTCGAGGTACAGCGCCCGCAGCTTCGGATCGGACGGCAGCGGATCGCCAGCCGCGACGCTGCCGAGCGAGAGCACGGCCGCAACCTTGCCCTGCTTTCCATCCGGCGTCGGATCGGGCACGCCCTCGCCACCGCTGTCGTTCAGAAGCGCATGCTCGGTCGACATGATGCCTTCACGTTCGTACGCCGTGGCCACCTCGCGCTTGGCGTAGACGAACGCTTCGAGCACGGAAATCCTCCGGTTCTTGTCCGAGTCCGCATCCGTGCCGGCGAGCGCGTCGGCGAAATAGCCGCCGAAGAGCGTCGCAAACCGTTCCGCGCCGGTGCGCGTCGCCGTCACGATCGTCCGGCCGGGCGCGGCCAGTGCCTCCATGAACGGGCCGCTCGCGCTCGCGGTGTTCACGAACACGACGTGGCGCGACTTCAGCTTCTTCAGCAGCGGCTCGAAATCGGCCGGCGTCAGATCGGGTCCCGGCAGGTTGAACTTCGCGACACGACCGTCGAACGAACCGTGACCGATGAGCACGATGAACACGACGTCGTCTTCGCCGGCCGTCGCCAGCTTGTCGAACGCTTTGCTGACCTCTTCCTTCGTCGACTTGCCGGTGATGCGCTTGGCGTCAACCTCGGGCTTCTCCGACAGATACATCACGTCGTCGACGCCCATTCGCGCCGAGGCGTCCATCAGCGTGCCCGCCCAGCGGTTGAAGAGCTCCGCGTGCTCCGGCTCCCCAGCAAGGCCGACGATCACCGCGAGATGCGTGGCCTGGGCCGAGACGGGTGCGGGGACCGCCAGCAGCAGCGTCAACGGCAGCGCTGCGTAAAGGCGATGAAGTTTCACGCCATCCCCACGGCTCTGCGATAGCCCCATTCGGCACACGTCAGCGCGACCAACAACAGCAGCACGATCGGCATGTGCCACAAGTCGCGCTCTTCGACCGTCGTCACGCCCCGGCCCGTGTACTTGAGGTCCTCGGACAGCGTCCCAAGCGTTGCCGGGGTGTAGAACCGACCGCCAGTTTCCTCGGCGACCCGCTGCAGCCGCGCGGCGTGCATCGTGGCGTCGAAGTATTCCGCGTCCCCGGGAGCGGCCCGCACGTGCGTTTGACCCACGCCAAGGGACTTTCCTTCCCTCGATGCCTCGACCGCGGTCGTATACATTCCTTGGACACCGGTCACGAACGTTGCGCGGTATTGCCCGTTCCGCTCGCCGGTCCACTGCATCGGCACATCGGTCACCTCGCCACCCGGCCCCGTGACCTTGGCCACAACCAACGCGTCGTTGATTTCGACGAACGTGTCGTCGACCACGTCGGCTGTGATGGCGACCTGTTCGCCGGCTTCGACACGCTCCGCCGACGTGTGCACTTCGACCGGACCGGGTACTCCGTCGACGAGCGATCGGAGGAGCTGACGCCAGAAGTTCTCGTGCGTCATGTCCGCGACCGGGATACTCGCGTGCATCTGCCAGCGCCACGAATCGAGGACCGTGAACGCGAGCGCCTTGCCGCGGCCGTAGCGCTGGAACGCCAGGACAGGCTGCGAACTGCGCTTCTCGTCTGTCCCGGTCAGGAGCACAGTCGCGCCCGGCTTGACCGCCTTCACCGCGTTGATGCTGATGAGCGTCGGCAGTTCGTTCCAGCGATTGAGCGACGCGGCTTCGGTCGCCGCGATCTGCGCCAGGGCGTGTCCCTCGCCGGCCCGCGTCGGCCGAACCTTCAGCCGCGCGACCGGCCACGTGTCGAGCGACCGCGCCACGCGCTCCACGACGACCGGCAGCGCATCCGCAACCGGTGTCCCCGCATAGCCGCCTTCCGAGAACGAGCGCGCGCCACCGAGCATCAGCAGGCCGCCGCCACGGCGCTCGACGAACTCGGCAATCATGCGGAGCTGATCGCCGGTAAATGCGCCGGCTTCGATGCTGCCAAGAATCAGGCCGCGATACGCGAAGAGTTCCTCGCGCGTCTTTGGAAAGCCTCCGGCCAACTGATCGGGAGTGTCGAGTAGCAGACGGTAGAACTTGTTGTCAGCCGTCCGCAGCAGCGTGACAACCTGGAGATTCTTGTCGCCCTGCACGGCGCGGTGAAGGAACTTGAGCTCGGGCCTCGGCTCGCCTTCGAAGTACAGAATCTTCTCGGTGCGGTCGTAGCACGTCTACCAGCGACTCCCGCTGGTTGTTCTGCGTGACGAGTTCGCCGACGCGTGGCGCAATCCGGAACCTGAACACGCGCGGTCCCGAGTCGGAGGCCGTGAAGCGCACGCGGACCGCTGCCGGCTCGCCATCAATCGGCAACTTCACTTCCTGCGATCCGACGATGCGGCCTTCGTCCTCGACGTCGAGCGTCACCGTCTCGCCCGCGTAGCCGGTTTGGGTCACGAGCGCGTCGACCATCAGCGACGTGCCTTTCAGCGCCGCCGCGGGCGTCGATACACGATCGATCTGGACGTCCTTCGTCAGCGTTTCGCGGCCCAGTCCGACGGTGAAGACCGGCACGTTGGCCGCCTTCATCGCCAGGAGCGCGTCCGACAGCTCCGCATCCGTGGTGTCGGCGCCGTCGCTCACCACGACCAGACCGGCGAGCGGAAGGCCCGCGAGCTCCTGTCGCGCGCCGTCGAGTGCGGCGCCGATGCGAGTTTGTGCCCCACTGAAGGCGAGCTCCGCCGGCGATCCGAGCCGCTGTGCGGTAGACGAGAACCGGAACGTCCGCAGCACGAAGCGGCTGGACAACGTCTTCATGACGTCGGCCTCGGGCGTGCCAAAGTGCTGGGTCACGAACGCGCTCCGCGGCTGGCCGTCGAGATCGGCAATCTGCATGCTGCGCGAATCGTCAACGAGCACACCGAGGAAGTTCTGCTGGGGAACGGCCGCTTTGACGATGAGAACGGGGCGGAACAGACAAAAGAGGACGACGCCGAGCGTCGCGAGCCGGATCGCCACGAGCACGGCGCGGTGCCGTGCGTTGCCCTGAATCTTGCTTCGGCGGTAGGTGAGAACCGTCAGGCCAATCGCAACGAGAACGAACGCCGCTGCGACATACGAGCCCGTCGTCGGCACCAGGCGGAACTCGCCCTGCTGAAAGACGACCGGCCGGTAATTGAACAGCAGCCGAAAGATCGCGTCGAGCACGCCTGTTCCCCCGTGGCCATGGAATCGAGCCAGCCCAGGCGTGGATTGTATAACCGCCCGAGGCGCAAGCCGACAGCCTCTCCTAAGTAATACCACCTATGACGACGGCGGAGCCCTGGCAGCTTCATCGCTGTGACGAAAAATGGACGGGCGCGCGGGCGGCGCGTCGTGTCCACGACGCGGATCTACCTCGGCAACGGAAGAATCTGGAATGTCTGTGGCTCACCGATGGGCGTGACCACGTCGCCAACCAAGCGACCGAGCGTCGCGCGGTAGCGACCAGGAGCAGCTGGCGGGCCTTGCGGCGGGCCGCCACGTCCGCCGAACGCCGGCGGTTCTTCCTGCTGTTCGTCCTCTTTGTCTGCTTCGGCTTGTCGCGGTGGCGCCATGCCGCGTCCGCCTCGACCGCCGCCGGCCGGCGGCTCGCCGCGCAGATTCCAGACGACGCGCTGCACTCCCAGCTGACTGGCGAGGTCGAGCCGCCGCACGGGACGGCCGCTGTCATCAGCGATCGTCAGGACGAGCTTCGCGTCAGAAGCCGGCGTCTGGCCGACGTTGTAGGTGAAGACGGCGCCGTACGGCGGATTTGGCGTCGACTCGTTGCCCCACGCCGCCGAGTCCTGACTGAGCTCGTTGAAGATGTACGCGTCGCGCAACGGGAAGAGGCGCGCGTCCTCGGCGAGCGCCTGCGGCGTGACGGCGCGCAGTGCCGAGTAGTCGTCGAGGATGAACGCGCCACGGCCGAACGTGCCGACGACGAGATCGTTCTCGCGTCGCTGAATCTGGAGATCGCGGGCCTGCGTCGTCGGAATGCCGCCCTTCAACTGCGTCCAGCGCGCGCCGCCGTCGACGGTGAACCACACGCCGAATTCCATTCCCGCGAACAGAAGGTCGCCGTTGACGTGATCCTGGACGATCGACCACGCGCCCGATCGCGCGGGCAAGTTGCCGGCAATCGACGACCACGTGCGGCCGCGATCCGTGCTCTGGTAGATGTACGGCTTGAAGTCACCGCGCTGATAGTTATTAAAGGTGGCAAAAACGGTGTTCGCGTCACGCGTCGACGCGCACACGTCGGTGACCGCCGTGTAGTCCGGCAGCCCCGGCAGCTTCTCGACCTTGCGCCATGTTTTGCCGCCGTCCTCGGTCACCTGAATCAGCCCGTCAAACGTGCCGACGTAGATCAGATCGGCGAGCAGCGGCGACTCGTCGAGCGCCGTGATCGTGCTGAGCTGCGTGGTGGCCTGATTGAAGGCCACCGAATCGCGCGGCCATACCTTGCCCATGATCGGGATTTCCGCCGGATCGAGATTTCTCGTCAGGTCGCTGCTGATGGCCGTCCATGTGTTGCCACGATCGTCGCTGCGATACACGCGCTCGCCGGCGACGTAGATACGGCGCGCGGCATGCGGGCTGACGACGATTGGCGTATCCCAGTGCCAGCGTCCGCCACCTCGCCCGCCGCGGCCGCCTGCACCTGCGGCAGCGCCCCCGCCGCCGCCTTGCGGCGCATCGGTGCTCGTGCCCGCCGGTGCCGGAGGCGCCGTCGTCTGCTGCAGCCGCTGCCGCATGTTGAGCCGCTCGCCCGTCCGCAGATCGAGGCGGCTGAAATTTCCTTCCTGCGATTCGGCGTAGACGATGTTGGGATCCTCGGGATCGCTCGCGGTGTAGAACCCATCGCCACCGGCGATGGCGTACCAGTCGCTGGTGCGGATGCCGGCGCGGCCGTTGAGCGTGCGCGAGGGGCCGCAGATCGATCCGTTGTCCTGCATACCACCACACACGTTGTAGAACGGCTTCGCGTTGTCCGTACTGACACGGTAGAACTGCGACAGCGGCAGGTTGGTGAAGTGCCGCCACGTCTTCATGTTGTCGTAGGTCTCGTAGAGACCGCCGTCGTTGCCGATGATGATGTGATTGCGGTCGCTCGGGTCGAACACGATCTCGTGGTGATCGACGTGGACGCCTTGCATCGGCACGGCCGACCAGGACTTCCCGCCATCCGTGCTGCGCCACATCTGCGTCTGCGGTGACCAGATGGTTTCCGGATCGTGGCCGTCGACGAAGATCTCGTTGTAGTAGCCCGGGTCGCCGCCGCGATAACAATCATCGGCCGGCGCGCCACGGCCACCACCTTGCGGCGGTGCCGCGGGTTCGGCCGGAGGCGGAGTCGGGGCGCTCGCCGTCAGCGCACCGCACGGTGCGGGCGGCGCCGGCGCTGGCGCGCCTTCACGTCCACCTCCGCCACCGGCACGACCGCCCCCTCCTCCTGGAGCGCTGCGCCCGACGCGCGTCCAACTCGCACCAGCATCGTCAGAGCGGAAAAAGCCGCCTTGTCCGCGCTGCGCGGTGACCAACGTGTACACGGTCTTTGGGTTCTTCCAGTTGATCGCGACCCCGATGCGGCCGACGTCGACCGTTGGAAGCCCCTTCGTGAGCTTGGCCCACTTGGTACCGCCGTCCACGCTCTTGTAGAGCCCGCTCTCCGGACCGCCGCCGATCAGTTGCCCGACCGCGCGGCGGCGCTGATACGCCGCTGCGTAGAGGACGTCAGGGCTCTTTGGATCCATTGCGACGTCGGTCACGCCGGTCTCGGGGCTGATCGTCAACACCGCCTTCCATGTCTTGCCGCCATCCGTTGTCTTGTAGAGGCCGCGTTCGCCGCCCGAGCTCCAGAGTGGACCAATGGCGCTGACATAGACGATGTTCGAGTCTCGCGGATCGATCAACACGTTCTGGATGTGCTCGGAGTTTTCGAGACCCATGCGTGTCCACGTGGCACCGGCATCGATCGACTTGTAGATGCCGTCGCCGTAGCTGACGCTGCGCTGGTTGTTGTTCTCGCCGGTACCGAGCCAGACGATGTTGGGGTTCTTCGGATCAACGACGACCGCACCGAGCGAGTACGAGCCATAGGACTCGAAGATCGGCGTCCACGTGTTGCCGCGGTTCTCGGTTTTCCACAAGTTACCTGCGCTCGCCGCGACGTACCACACGTTCGAATTCTTGGGATCGACCGCGATGTCCGACAGCCGGCCTGTGGTCAGGTTCGGCCCGAGCGACCGGAACTCCAGGTTCGTGAACGTCTCGGGGGTGAGGCGATCGGCGCCTCCCTGTCCGAAGGCCGTCGCCGCCATCGCCACAACACACGCCCACGTCCAAACCCGTCTCATTCGTGTGCTCCCGATCAAAGGTGGCCGCGAACCTCGCCCCCAGTCCTTACCCGCGATACCGCTCCTACGACGCGGAGTCGGTTGCCATTACATTCAAGCGGTTTATGGCTCTATCAGCGATGGCCTTTCGGCGCGTCGTGCTGGTGCGCCGCGTAGTGCTGGCGGAGGAGGTCTTTGCCGTAGTCGTTGCCATTTGGCGTGCGAACGACGGTATGGACGTGGACGCGGCCAGGCACCTTGGGGCCCGGCAGCGCAATGGGAGTCTGGTGATCGAACTCGATCAGGATCACGGGGCTCTGGATGCGGTAGTAGAAAACGGCGTCGGCGCCAGTACCGCCAATCCACGCGAAATATGTGTCGTCGAGCCGCTGTTCGACCTCTGCCATGCGCACCCTGGCGTGGCCCGACGACATGTTGCCCACGTACTCGTCGATCACACCCAGCAGTTGTTTTTTCTGAGCCGCAGTCAGGTCCGAGGCGCGCAGGCCCGCGGCGTCGAGGACGAGATTGTCGCGGAACGCCTGGGCCAGCGAGTTGTTCTGCGTCTTCTCGGACTGGAGAATCGCCGTCTTCTGCTGCTCCGGCGTCAGCGCCTGAACGAAGGCCAGGCCCTTGTTCTGCTCATCCTGCATCACGGTCGTCCCCGCGTACTTCCCTGCCTCCGCATGGACCGGCTCTGAGCCCATGAAGGTGGGGGTCATCACGACCTGATCGCGCAGGACAAAGTAATTGACGATCAGGTGGTGACCGTCGAGTTGCCAACCCCATGGCGCGGTGTCGGATGGCTCGCCCATGACCGTCAGGTAGTAGAGGCCCTCGCCGTACTCGTCGAAGCGCTTGGTCATTTCCGCGATGGTCTCGTTCAGGCGCATGATGTTGCGCGACTTCTCGAGGCCCGTGGCGCTCAGGCCCGCGGCAAGGAGCGCGAACGCCCGCGTCCGCTGATCTTCGGACATCTCCTTGAAGTTGACGCCCTGCCGCGCGTAGCGATGGACGTTGTTCCACTTGCGCCACTCGAGGTCGTCGACAGGAAACGCCGTCTTCGCGCGCTGCTCCGGCGTCAATGAACCGAGAAACGCGACCGCCGCGGCTCGCACGGGTGCCGTCGACACGCCGGTGGATCTGATCGGAAACAGCCCCGCCATCACCGTGCCGTTCGTGGTCACGCCCTTGAACGGCTCCTCGAGTGGATCGGGCTTCTGCGTCGGGCCCTGGGCAGCAACCACGGCGACAATGGGCACGGCTGAGAGCCACAGCGCAACTCGCAGATGACGTCGGATGTTCACGGTGAACTCCTATCAGCTCACGCTTTGAGCGTCAGCGTTTCTAGGCTCATGCTTCAACGTTCGGATAATAATTCAGCCAGTATGTTTCGCGGCGGCCGCATCGCGGCAATCTGCTTGCTGCTCGCCGTCGTTCACACGTGGCCGTTGGCGACGGCACCGGGTACGTTGAGCCGCAACGACAACGCCGACGCCGAGCTGAACGAGTGGATCATGGCCTGGGTCGCGCACCAGTTGCCGCGCGCCCCGGCGCATCTCTTCGACGGCAACATCTTCTATCCCCAGCGCGACTCGCTCGCCTTCTCGGAGCCGCTCATCGTTCCGGCGCTGATGGGCGCACCGCTCTACTGGCTTGGCGTTTCTCCGGTGTTCGTCTTCAACGTTATCCTCCTTCTTGGCTTCGCGCTCACGGCCTGGGCCGGCTACACACTCGCCTTCGCATGGACTGGGGACCGCGCCGCGGGCGTTCTTGCCGGGTCGATGTTCGCCTTCAACACCCACACGCTGACGCGCCTCGCGCACGTGCAGGGAATCCACGCCTGGGGGCTGCCGCTCGCGCTCTACTCCGCCGATCGCGTCCTCGTGTACGGCCGCTGGCGCGACGCCCTCTGGCTGGCGGTCTGGATGACGGCGATGGCGTACACCTCCGGCTATCTCATCGTCTTCGCCACGGTGATGATCGCGGTCGTCCTCCTCGCGCGCGTGCCCGACTGGCTGCCTCGTCCCGGTCGTGTCGCCATGTTGTTCGGCGGCGCGGCAGTTCTCGCAGCGATTGCCGTCATTCCCGTGTATCTGCCGTACCGCCGCGTCGCGCGGCTCGGCATGGTGCGCTCGATTGAGTCGGTGACGGAGTTCTCCGCCACGCTGAAAGGATATCTGGCCGCCGCCGGGCGAATCCATTTTTCGACGTGGAGCGGAGGCTTCTGGGCCAACCCCGTCGACGCGTTCTTCCCCGGCTTCGTCGTCATTGTCCTGGCCATCGCCGCGATCGTCTGGGTGTTCACCACGCGACGCCCACGAGAGCAGGCTGACCTGTTCCCCGAAGCCGCATCGGCGATCGCGCTCGATCGCCGCCGCGTCGTCATGCTGATCGCCATTGCGGTTACCGGCGTGCTGCTGTCGCTCGGCACGCGCACGCCGGTCTACGGCTGGGTGTATCAGGTCTTTCCGCCGATGCAGGGCCTGCGAGCCGCATCACGGTTCGGCAATCTCTTCCTGCTTGCCATGGCTGTCCTGGCCGCGTACGGCCTCGCAAGCCTCAGGCGGCGGTTGCCGGCCGCTCGAGCCGGCGCGATCGTCGTCGCGCTCGTCGTTCTCGCCAACATCGAATCGCTGCGCGCGCCGCTTCACTACACACGATTCACCGGCATCCCGCCGATTTACTCGTTGCTTGCCAAAGAGCCCGGGCGCGTCGTGCTCGTCGAAGTCCCCTTCTATCCACCGCAAGGCGTCTTCGAGAACGGCACCTACGTCCTCAACTCGACCGCCCACTGGCGTTCGCTGATGAACGGCTACAGCGGCTACACACCCGAGGAGTACAGAAAATACGCAGAAACCTTCTGGTACTTCCCGCGCGAGTACGCCATTCAAGCGATGCGAAAGGCCGGCGCAACCCACGTCATGATTCACCCGCACGCCTTTGGCAATGAGGCCGAACAAGCGAAGATGTGGCAGGACGTCGCCGCCAGCCCCTATCTCGAACGCATCGCCGTCACACCAGGTGGGCCGGCGCTGTATCGGCTGAAATGAGTAGCTGTCAGCTTTCAGCTTCAGTAATGGCATTCAGATCCCAGTCGTCGGATTCGAGCGTCTGCTGATAGCTGATAGCTACTAACGCCCTGTCCCCCCGAACCCACCGCGCGACGTCGTGGCGAGCGCGCTTACCTCTTCCCACTCGATCTGTGGCGACGGCAGCAGGATGCCCTGCGCGATGCGATCGCCTCTCTTGATTTCTACTGGCGACGACGTGATGTTGAGCGTGGGGACCTTGATCTCGTCGGTCGGGCCACAGTAATCGGAGTCGACGACGCCAACCCCGTTGGCGACCATCAGGCCCTTCTTCAGCGGCGTACTGCTGCGCGCGAAGACGCCGAGAAACATGCCGGCCGGCACTTCGATCACGAGCCCAGTCGGTACGAGGCGGACCTCGCCGGGCGCGATGACGAGTGTTTCGGACGCGGCAAGGTCGAAAGCGGCGGACCCTGGAGTCGCGTAGGCTGGTAACTCGATCGACGGATCGAGCCGTCGGATGCGTACGGTGCGCGCGGTCACGGCTACCTGTCCTGCACCGACGACGGCGCGGTCGTCGTCACCTTGGGCTTGAAGAGATCGCTGACGTCGCGGCGTCCCTTCTGCAGGTACGGCACGCCTTTCTCCATCCACTCCGGCTTGGGCTTGCCGAGCAGGAAGTGATCGAAGAACTCGTCCTGGTGCACGGTCCAATGCTTCATGTTGTCGCGCTGGCGCAGGCCGTGCGGCTCGCCGTTGTAGACGAACATGTATGCCTCCTTCCCCAGGCGGCGCATCGCCGAGAAGAACTCGATCCCCTGATACCACGGCACCGCATCGTCTTCGTCGTTGTGAATCGACAAGTACGGAGTATGGACCTTCTCGACCCAGAAGATCGGCGAGTTCTCGATGAATTGCAGCGGCGCGTCCCACGGTGGCAGACCAATCCGACTCTGCGTCTTCTCATACTGGAACGCGCGCGACATGCCAGTGCCCCAGCGAATCCCGCCGTAGGCGCTGATCATGTCCGAGACCGACGCCCCTGCCTGCACAGCCGCGAACATGTTCGTGCGCGTGATGAGGTGCGTGATCTGATAGCCGCCCCACGAGTGTCCCTGGATCCCGATCCGTTTCGAATCGATGTAGCCCTGAGCGACGACGGTGTTGACGGCGGGGATGACGCACTTTTCGGCGCTCTCGCCCGGATAGCCCGTCTCGTAGACGATGTCGGGCATCAGCACGACGTAGCCGTTGCTGACGTAGCGCGTGATGTTGATGCTGGTGGCCGGATTCGGAGCGCGATAGCTGTGCAGACCCTCGCTCAGCTCCTCGTAGATGTAGACCATCAGCGGATACTGCTTCGCCGGATCGAAGTTCTCGGGCTTGACGAGAATCGCCCGCAGCGTCTTGCCGTCGCCGTTGATGTACGGCATCAGCTCCGCCTTCCCCCAGAGGTACTCCCCTCTGCTGTGGGTTGGCGTTGGACACTTTCTTCATGTCGCGGAAGCTGGTGTCGCTAACCCAGAGGTCAGGGAACTCGTCGAAGCGCGCCTGCGTGAAGGCGAGACGATCGGCATTCTTTGCCTTGATCAGCTGGCCGAACGACTTGTCGACCATCAGGATCTTCTCTGGTGCCGCATTGCCGGCGTACGAGACACGGTAGAACCCGCTGCTCTCGGTCCTGTCGTCGTTGGCCGACAGCAGCAGTGGTTTGTCCGTCGGTACGGCCTTCTCGTCGGGATCGAGCGATCGATATCGATAGACGATTTGATTCTTGCGGCCGTCACCGGCAGTGAGCATGCGCGGGTTGGTGCCGTCGGGCTTGATCTCCCAGATGTCGTACTTGTCGTAGACCAGCACCGACGCGTCCTTCGTCGTCCAGCCGGCGGCGCCGTAGGCGGGCGGCAGGTTCGGCGTGTCGTGATCCTCGCGCCAGAAGTTGAGATTCAGCCTCTCGGTGAGGTTGACCTTGGCGCCGTCGGCGACGCGGTACGTAAACCAGTCCGCCTCGGTTTCATCAAAGTACAGAAGATAGCGTCCACCTGGCGACATCGTCGGTGTGCCACGCCAGTGTTGCAGCATCGGCTGCCGCTGTCCCGACTTGAGATCGACGAGCGCGACATCGCTGTATGTCGTATCCCACGACATCTCTCGTCGATAGGCCAACTCGGACGTCCCAATCGCGCGCGTGGGATCGTCGCCCTGCGCGACATTCGGAAAATCCGTCGTCGCCAGTTGAACGAAACGCTTGTCGGCGAGGTGGACGACGGCGCGGTAGGTGCGGTTGCGCTCCTGCTGCGCGCGGACGCGCTGCATCGATTGCAGCAACGGATCCTGCCAATGCCAGAGATCAACGCCGCGCGGTGGCGTTGCGCCCTCGGGAGCTGGCGGTTCCGGTGGCGGCGCGGTGCCAAGATACAGGCGACGCCCATCGTCGGAAAAACTCGGCGGCGACTGGTCGCTCACGACCATGCCCTGCGGCATCCCGCGCGTCGTGCCTGAGACGAGCTCTGTCGCCGCGTCGTCACCAGTCTTCCAGTAGTACAGGCGATACGGCGACACCTCTTTCGTGTAGTCGGCGTGATCGCTGACGAACGCGAGCTGGACACCCGCGTCGTCGAAGGCCAAGCCCTTGTAGTTGCCTTTTCCTTTCTGGAGAGCGACGGTGGTCCCGTCGCTCATCTTCCTGGCGAAGGCACCATCTTCCTCGGCCTTTGACGACGAGACGGCGTACGCGAGCCAGGAGCCATCCTTCGACCAGGCGAAGTCGCTGACGAGCGGGATCGTGATTTCCTGCCCCGTCACGAGCTGACGAACGACGAGATCGCTGCCGTTGTCCTTGCGCTTGCCGCGGTTGGCGCCGTCACCCTGATTCTCGCTCTGCCCCGCTTGCGAAACCGCCGCTGCCGGAGGCTCACTTCCGCCGCGGCCACCTCGCCCGCCGATACCACCGCGGCCCCCGCGCCCAGCCGCCGGCCCCGGCGCGACCGCGATGCATGGCGGCCCACACCGACGACTCGGCCGGCATCGTCACACCGCTGACGCGTTCGATCGTGGTGACCTGCCCGGTCGCGAGCGTCATGATGGCGCCTGACGTGCGCGGCGGCGTATTCGCCGTGCCGCGCCCCTGACCCTCGGCGCCACGGCCGCCTGCGTTCTCGCCGCGGCCGCGATTCGCCAGGCGCTCCTTTTCCTCCTCTGCCTTCGTCTGCGCAATGGTGAACGTCACGACCTTGCCGTCAGGCGTGAACGCCGGGTTCGTTCCGCGCGGCTGTCGAAGTTCCTGACCCGTGCGCAGATTGCGCACCACCAGTTGACCGTCGAGTCCCTGCGCCGTGAGTGCGTAGGCAAGCCATTCGCCGTCACGCGACAGCGTCGTGCCCTGGATCGACCACCACGCGTCGTAGACGTCGTACGAGAGCGGCTTCTTCGCGGTTGTGGCACTCTGCGCGTCAATGGCGGCATCGGGCCACGACGCCCAGGACCCGATGAGCAGCAATGCGCAGATCGCTACCCTCGCGGGCGCATGGAATGTCGACAACATGTGATCCACCTCGTGTGGAGCGCGACGTGACTGTGGCGGAAAGGCGAGCTTATTATTGGCAGAAGTCGTCAGGTGTTCAAGAGTCCTCGATGAACAAGAATGTTCGACTCTTCGCCACGTACCTGCTCGTCGCCGCGGCGCCGACAACCGCTGTGATGCAGGGTCGTGCTCGCGCACGCGACCTCGGCATCCAGCCGGGCGTCGGCACGCCCGGACTGCAAAACGCCATCACCGATGTCGCGGGGGTGCGGGTCGGCCACACGACGATCGTGGCCGGCGACACCGTGCGCACGGGCGTGACAGCGATCCTCCCGCACGGCGGCAACCTGTTTCGCGAGAAGGTGCCGGGCGCAGTCTTCGTAGGGAACGCCTTCGGCAAACTCGCCGGCTCGACGCAGGTGCAGGAGCTTGGGACGATCGAATCGCCCATCGTCCTCACCAACACCCTGGCCGTCGGCGTTGCGCTCGACGCGGTTGTGCGCTGGACGTTGGCGCAGCCCGGCAACGAGAACGTGCGGTCGGTGAACGCGCTCGTCGGCGAAACCAATGACGGCACGCTGAACGACATCCGCAGCCTCCCAGTCACGCGCGAACACGTCGCTGCCGCGATCAGCGGCGCCCGGGCGGATGCGGTCGACGAAGGCGCCGTCGGTGCCGGTACCGGAACGGTGGCGTTTGGGTGGAAGGGTGGCATCGGTACCTCGTCGAGACTCGTACGGCAGCAGAACGACTCCTGGACAGTCGGCGTGCTCGTGCAGTCGAACTATGGCGGCCGGCTCACCATCGCCGGCGTTCCGGTGTGGCGCGAATTGAAGCCAGCGACGGGCGAATCGCGAGCCGCCAACAGCGCGCCGCGGGCAGCGAGCCGCGACACGCGCGAGGCCGACGGATCGTGCATGATCGTCGTCGCCACTGACGCGCCGCTCGATGCGAGGGACCTCGAGCGATTAGCGGCGCGTGCCATCTTCGCGCTGGCACGAACAGGGTCGACGTATTCGAACGGCAGCGGCGACTTCGCGATCGCGTTCTCGACGCAACAATCCTTGCGAGTGACGGCCGGCGACGCGCCGCAACCGCGGACCATTCTTCCGACCGAGAACGTCTCCGCACTGTTCGAGGCAGTCCTCGACGCGACCGAGGAGGCGGTCTACAACTCGCTGCTGCGCGCGACCGACACCACGGGAAATGGCCGCACCGTTCGCGCGATCCCGATCGATGCCTTGACGGCGCTGCTCAAGAAGTACGGACGATGAGGGTCGCATTGCTGACGGTAGCGGCGATAGTGACGGCGATCGGCCTTTTCGCCCAGGCGCCTCAGGAAGGACGCTTTCGCGCCAGCATTGACACGGTGTCCATCTACGCCACGGTCAACGACGCGGATGGCCGCCTCGTACCCGATCTGGTCAAGGACGATTTCACCGTTCTCGACAACGGCGTTCCGCGGGAGATCACGTTCTTCTCGAGCGACGTGCAGCCGATTACCGTCGTCATCATGCTCGACATGAGCGGCAGCATGCTCAGCCGCTTCATTCGCCTGCGCTCGTCGACGCAATCGTTTGTCGACGCGCTGTTGCCGCAGGACCGCGCGCAGATCGGCACGTTCGGCGAAGAAATCGCCATCAACCCACACCTCACCAACGACAAGCAGGTGCTGCGTCGGGTGCTGCGTGACGAGCTCTGGCCGATGGGCGGCACGCCAATCTGGAACGCGCTCGACGCGGCGATGACTAGTCTCGCATCGGAGTCAGGCCGGCGCGTGGTGCTCGCCATCACTGACGGCGTGAACGTCTGCTACTTCCGGCGGTGTTTGAAACCGGGCGACGTCGAGCGGCGCGCCGTGCGCGAAGGCTTCATGCTCTACGCCGTTGGCATGGACGGGACCGGGCTCGACCGGGAGATCATCGAGATGGCCGCCGACACCGGTGGCGGACACTTCGAGCTGCCTGTCGGCGCCGACCTCTCGGCAACGTTCACGCGCGTGGCCGACGAGCTGCGACGGCAGTACGTGCTCGGCTTCAGCCCGGCCGAGCTCGACGGAAAGCTGCACCGCGTCGAGATCCGGATGGCCAAGCCGGGCATGAAGGTCAAGGCTCGCCGCAGCTATCTCGCCGCACGGTCATGACGATCAGGGGTGTGTTCGCGCTCTGCTTGCTGCTGGCAGCCTCCATACCGACGGTTGCCGAACGCGCGTCGCTGGAGGTCATCGACGTCGCCGTTGAAGGACCAGGCGGCAAAGCCGTGACCGGATTGACGGCACAAGACTTCGAGCTCGAGATCAACGGGGCGCCACGTCCTATCGAGTCCTTTGCGGCGGCGCGACCGCTTTCGCTCGTCCTGCTGTTCGATATCACCACCAGCATGGAAACAATGATCAAGCGCCGCGCCATCAGCAACGCGTTCGAGAAGTTCTTCATCGGGCAGCTGCAGCCGGAGGACCGCGTGCAGGTTGGCTCGTTCGGCCGCAAGATCACGATCGGGCCGCCGATCGCGGGCAATCCGCGTGCGCTGCTGACCGCCGTGCAAAAAGCTCTCGACCCTGAGGATGTGGACACGCACGGGCCGTCGCCGATGTGGGATGCCATCGACGCGGCGGTCACGGCACTGGCACCGACCAGCGGCCGGCGGGCAGTGATTCTTGTGAGCGACGGACGCGCCACCGGCAACCGCGAGGCGCCCGAGGATGTTGGCAACCGCGCCGTCGCCGCCGGTGTGACCGTCAGCGTCGTCGGTGAAGACTGGGAGATGACGATTCGCCAGGACGCCGAAACCGGCGTCCGCGTGAGCCCCGGCGCCGGGCTGAAATGGATTGCGGCAACGACCGGCGGACTCTATGTCCCCGAGCGTGCGACCGAACCGGCGCCCGGTCCGATCCTCGACCGGCTCCTCGCCGAGCTTCACGGACGCTACACGCTGGGATTCACCGCACCGGTGCGCGACGGCAAGATGCACGCCCTCAACATCCGCGTCAACCGCCCCGGCCTCACCATGCGCGCCCGCCGAACCTTCCTTGCGCCGCTCGATTCGTCACAGTGAGGTTTCGTGCCCTACTTCAGCATTCAGAACTCAGCATTCAGCATTCACTTGACCGGCGTCGGCACCGTCAACGTCACGTTGTACTTCGTCAGCGCGCTCGACAACGCGGCGGCACGCGTGAAGAGCGAGTTGGCGTCCGCGATGGCCTTGGGCAGCTGCGCCTTCGACTCGTTGTAGGCGCGCAGCGTGATCTCGTTCGGCGACATGCCAGCCATCAAGCCGTTCTTGGCTTGCGCGACGCGCGCGACGAGGCTGTCGGCGCCGCCACGGCCACCGCCAAAACCGCCGCCACCGCCGCCAAACCCGCGTCCGCCGAGCGGAATCGTCAGCTTTGGCGCGAGCGCCGCGACGTCCTTCTGCAACGCCTCGACCGATGCCTTGAGATCGGAGGACATGTCCGCGTTGCTGCCAACTTCCTTCGCCAGCTCCGGCAAGCGCGAGTTGAGCGCACCCATGCCCGTCGCCACCTCGGTGGCACGGCGTTGAAGCTCGTGCATCTCCATCGCCATGTCGAACATCTTCTTTCGTTCGGCTTCGGTGAGGACGACGTCGGGATCCGACATCACCTTGAGCGGCTTGGTCTCGAGCGTCCTGCCATCCACGATGAGCGATACGTTGTAGGTTCCGGCGAGGATGTACGGAC
Organism: uncultured Acidobacteriota bacterium; assembly: GCA_963797715.1. Taxonomy (GTDB): domain Bacteria; phylum Acidobacteriota; class Vicinamibacteria; order Vicinamibacterales; family 2-12-FULL-66-21; genus DATBJJ01. The sequence continues at coordinate 641,584 of CAWCQS010000015.1, read as the reverse complement.
CAGGATTGCCACCGCTGGCACCAAACCCGCCGCGGCCGAGAGCGCCGGCGGCCGTACCGCAGCCGGCGCCGAACGGACTTTGTACCGCCGGCCCGCCCTGACGCCCGCCTCCTTGACCACCGCCGCCCTGGCCCCGACCGGCCGCGCCGCCGAACGGAGCCGGCGCCGGCTGGACGCGCAGATCCCAGCACGCGGACTGGATGCCCGATCTGTTCACGCTGGAGAGCGCGTTTCCAGAGATCTCTCGCACCTCGCGCCCCGACGTATCGGTGATCTTGATCTGCAGGCTCGTCGCCGGCTTCTTCTGCAGCCACGAGATCACAGCCGCCTGTGGCGGGTTCTCGCCGAAGAAGGTCTGGTTGCCCCAGAACTCGTAATTCTTGTCGCGTACCGGCCGCCGGAACATGGCGTAGGTCGGTGGCGTGAACAAGCGCGCGTCCGCCGTCATCGTCTGCGCCGCCGCGTACTCCTGAATCGGCTCGAGGTGATCGAGGATCCACAGCGCGCGGCCGTGCGTCGCGAGAATCATCGCGTTGTCGCGAGGATGCAGCGTGATCTCATCGATCCGGACGGTCGGCAGGTTCGCCTTCAGCCGTTGCCAGTTCTTGCCACGATCGATGGTGACGAAAAGGCCCGTGTCCGACCCGAGATACAACACGTCCGGATTGCGCAAATCTTCCGTGAGCGTTCGCGCGACCTCCGCCGTGAGGTTCGATGACAAGGATCGGAACGTCTGTCCGAAGTCGTTGCTGACGAAGATGCGCGTTTCGAAGTCGTTGAGGCGGTGACCATCGAAGGTCACGTACACGGTGCTTTCGTCGAACCGCGACGGTACGACCTCGGACACGAACGTTCCCTTCGGCACGCCCGGCACCTTGTCGACAATCTGCGTCCAGGTCTTACCGCCGTCACGCGTGACCGCAAGGTTGCCATCGTCCGTGCCGGCGTAGAGGAGCCCGGCTCGCTTGGGTGACTCGGCGAGCGACACGATGGCCGGCCAGGCTGCGATACCGTCGTGGCGTGAGAACTGAATCTCGCTGCCCTTGACGCCCATCGTCTCGAGCTCGTCGCGGTCCTGGTTGGTCGTCAAATCAGCGCTGATCGCCCCCCATGACAACCCGCGGTCCGGCGATCGAAAGACCTTGTTGGCTGCGGCGTAGACCACTTTCGGATCGTGCGGCGAGAGGATGAGTGGCGTGTCCCAGTGCCATCGAAGCACGGGCTCGCCGGGGGCAGGCTGCGGCCGCACGGCCATCGTCTCTCCGGTCACCCGGTCGACGCGGACGATGTTGCCATCCTGCGATTCGCTGAAGGCGACGCGGTAGTCCGACGGATCCTGGAGGACGACAAAGCCATCGCCGCCCTGCAGCGTGCTCCACGCGGAGTTCGGAATTCCGGCCGCACCGCGCACGTCGCTCGGCCCGCACCAGTTGTAGTTGTCCTGCATCCCGCCGCAGACGTTGAACGGGATCGCCATGTCGTAGCTCACGTGATAGAAGAGCCCGACCGGGAGATTCGGGAGGAAGGCCCACGTCTTGGCGCGATCGTACGAAACAGCCAATCCGCCATCGTTGCCAATCAAGATGTGCAACGGGTTGTCCGGATCGATCCAGATCGCGTGCACGTCGTCGTGAATCGGCTCGGCGACGTCGGTGGCGATGGTCTTGCCGCCATCGAGCGTCTGGTGGAGTCCCACGCCGCCGAGGTACACGACATCGGAGTCCGACGGATCGATGTCGATCTGGCTGAAGTACATCGGCCGCGGGTTGGCGTTGTTCACTTTCTGCCAGGTCGCGCCGGCATCGTCGGACCGATACATTCCGGTTGGCGAGTTGTTGAGCGCGCCACCGCCGCCGCGGCCCGCGCCCGCGCCTTCCTGCGGCGCCCCAGCCGCGCCGCCTGGACCTTCTTCACCAGCCCCGCCACCGCTTCGGCCTCCTCGTCCGGCCGCCGGCGTCGGACCTTCGATGAGGGCGTAGAGGATGTTCGGACGCTTGCGGTACACATCGACCGCGATCCGCCCGAGCGGACCGTCGAGGACGCCACCCTTCAACTTCGTCCAGGTCTCGCCGCCGTCGGTGGACTTGAACATGCCGCTGCCGGGACCGCCGCCGTTGAAGCAGCACTGCGTCCGCCGGCGTTGATACATCGTCGCGTAGAGCACCTGGCCATTCGAGGGATCGATCACGATTTCGTTGGCGCCGGTGTCGTCGTCGACTTTCAGCGTCTGCTTCCACGTCTTCCCGCCGTCGGTCGTCTTGTAGACGCCGCGCTCACTGCTCGGACCCCACACGCTGCCGGTGACGGCAACGAACACGATGTTGTTGTCGCGTGGATCGATAGCGATGCGGTTGATAGCTTTCGAGCCGCGGAGTCCCATGTGCGCGAACGTCTTGCCGCCGTCGGTCGACTTGTAGATGCCGTCGCCCCACGAGACGCTCTGACGATTGCTGGACTCGCCGCTGCCGACCCAGACGAGATCCGGATTCGACTGCGAGATCGTCACGTCGCCGATCGACAGCGGTCCCTGATCCTGAAACACGGCCTCGAACGTGGTGCCGTTGTTCGTGGTCTTCCACACGCCGCCATGCGCAGTGGCGACGTAGTAAATCGCAGGATTGGCTTCGTAAACCGCGAGGTCAGTGATGCGGCCCGACATCGACGCGGGACCGATCGGCCGGAAATGAAGCGTATCGAAGGGCGATTCACCCGCAGGCGCGCTCGGCTGCTCGGACTGCTCGGCGAGTGGTCGTCCCGTGAACAAGACCGCGGCGGCCATCACCACAGCGATCAGCCGATAGATCTTCATTGCCAAGCGGCCTCCAGCGAGAGGGGTGCCGCGATTATAGCCACGGATTACACGGATCACACTGTGGGAGCTATCAGACCGATGGCCACGGATTACACGGGCTACACGGTGAATCGTGACGATCCGTGAGATTCGTGGCCGAAGTTACTCAGGGGCGCCCTGAAGCAGTGGCTCGCATTTCTCGAGCCGCGCGCCTTTTTCATCGCAGACCGCGAACTGCTGGCCGCTCGGGCCGGGACCGTACATCGTGACGCCGGCGTACTGGCCTTTGGCGTTGAGGATATAGAAGTTGATGTTGAAGTTTGGCTCGCCGCGCGCGTTCTGCAGCCGCTTCTCAATCGTGTTTGCCTTGATACGGCGCAGCGCTTCCATGCCTGCGTCCTTGGGACTCTTGCCGCGGCGCATCTCCTCGACGATGAGGAACGAGGCAAGGCTGAACAGATTTGCCTCGCCGCGCCCGGTCGATCCCGCGGCGCCGATCTCGCCATCGACATAGAGGCCGGCGCCAAGAATCGGCGAGTCGCCGACGCGGCCCGGGATCTTCCATGCCAGCCCGCTCGTCGTTGTCACTCCGCAGATCTCGCCTTTGGCGTTGATGCCGTTGCAGTTAATCGTGCCGTAGAAATGGTTCGGATCGACCCAGCCTTCGTCCATCATCTCGCGCTCGATGCGGCGCAACGCGGCTTCTCGCTTGACCGGATCGAGGTATCGCGTGGGATCGGACCGTCGCTTCCATTCCAGCCAGGCCGCGCGCGAGCGATCGGTGTTGAGGTCGTCTTCGATCTTGAAGCCCATGTTGCGCGCAAACCGCCGCGCGTCGTTGCCGACAATCAGGTGATGATCGGTGTCGCTCAACACTTTCTGGGCTACGAGCGACGGCGTGCGGACGCCCTCGAGGCAAGCCACGGCTCCAGCGCGCTTCTTCGGCCCATGCATGCACGAGGCATCGAGCTGGACGACGCCATCGGCGTTGGGCAATCCGCCATAGCCGACGCTCGTGTCCTCGGGATCCAGCTCGCACAGGTTGACGCCCGCGATCACCGCGTCGAGGACATCCTTGCCTTCGGTGATCAGGCCGAACGCGATCTCGACGCCCGTCTTGCTGCCGCCGTTCTTATACGTGTGTCCGTTGGCCGAGGAGACGACGACGGGCTTGACGCTGCTTGGAATCACGGCTGGAGCCTGTGCGAATACGCGCGTCTTGGCGGCGGTGACGAGGCCGGCGCCTGCGCTGGTGACGACGAACTCGCGGCGATTGACTTTACGAGGCATGAAAAGCCTTTCTCACTGAATCATGTTCCACTTGCGAATCGTATCCTCGACCAGTTTTCCCATCTTGTCGTTCACGCGATCGAAGTAGACCTTCGCCTTGACCGGATCGAACTTCGGGAATCCCTGTCCTTCCTTGTACAGGCCGATGCTCGACGGCGTCGGATAGGCGCTCCAGGTGCCGGCGGCGGGATTGGCCGTCGTCATCTCCGGCCCGGTATAGCGCTCCTTGTGAACGAGCGTGGGATCGATGGCGAGCATGAACGCGTTTTCGTTCTCGCCGGCGTGGCCACCGTCCTCGCCAAACACCTCGAGGGTAATGTCGGTGCAGTACGTCCACCAGTTGATCACGAGCGTACGGGCTCCAGTCTCGCGCCCGACTTCGACGCCGAGCGCGTTGAGCACTGCCGTCTGTGGTCCGCCGTGACCGTTGATCAGAATGATGTTCTTGAAACGGTTCTTCGCCAGGCCGAGGAGCACCGCCTTGACGTAGGGCCGATAAACGTCCTCTGGAATTGTGAACGCGCCGGGATACGCGTCCATGGACCCCGTAATCCCGTAGGGGATGACTGGCGCGATCAGGGCGTTGGTGCGCGCGGCGATAGCGCGCGCGATTGCCACCGGCGCGATGATGTCCGAGCCGTTCGCCGTCACGCCGTGCGGTTCGAGCGTACCAAGCGGCACGAGTACCGGTGTCGATGCGCTTCGGCACTACTTCGCGAAATTCCATCCAGTTGATGCGTTCGATCTCGCGAGTGGTGGGAGGCTGGGCCGCCGCGGCACTTACAATGAACAGAGGGATAGCCAGCGTAAGAACTGCCCGCATGGGGGGTAGTATATGGGGTCAGGCCGTGAATTTCGTGAATTCGCGGACCACACATCCGCCCGCGAATTCACGATTCACGGCCTGACCCCATATGAGACAGATCTCGATCGACACCGTCCGCGATGCTGCCACGCGCATTTACGACGTCGCTCTGCGCACGCCGCTCGTGGCCCTCCCCACGGCGCCTGGCCAGCCAGAAGTCTTCCTCAAGCTGGAAACGCTGCAACCGATTGGCTCCTTCAAGATTCGCGGCGCCTACAACGCCGTGCGCCAGCTCAAACCGAGCGACCTCGAACACGGGGTATGGACCGTCAGCGCCGGCAACGCGGCGCAGGGTGTGGCGCTCGCCGCCCGCAAGGTCGGGGCGCGGAGCAGTGTGCTCGTCATGGACACTGCGCCGGCCACTAAGCTGCGAGCGATCGAACGCCTCGGTGCCACGATCGTCCAGGCGCCCTTCGACGAGTGCTGGCGCACGGTCGAAGAACACCGCTCCGATCGGATGCAGGGCCATTTCGTTCACCCCTTCGACGACGACCATTTCATCAGCGGCAACGGCACAATCGGCCTCGAGATTCTCGAGGACTTGCCCGACGTCGACGCCGTCGTCGCGCCGCTCGGCGGCGGCGGACTCCTGGCGGGAGTGGCGTGCGTTCTCAACAGTCAGCGCCCGAACGCCAGCGTCTACGCCGCAGAGCCCGAAACCGCCGCCCCATTGGCAGCATCGTTTGCTGCCGGCCGCGCGAGCACGTTCGACGACTGGCGCCCGTCGTTTGTCGATGGCGCCGGTGGCCGCTCGGTCCTTCGAACGATGTGGCCGCTTCTCCACGCGTGGGTGACCGAGTCGATCGTCGTGTCGCTGAACGATGCGGCGCGCGCCATGCGGTTGGTAGCGGAACACGTACACGTGATCGCCGAAGGTGCGGCCGCCTGCGCGGTGGCTGCCGCCGTATCGCCGGCGATGGCTGCCCGCAAGCACAAGAAAGTTGTTGCCATCGTGTCGGGTGGCAACATCGATTTAGAAAAGTTTGCGGAGCTTGTGACGTCCGTAAAGCATTGACCTCGCTAGCCAAGGCGGCTCGTTTGTCTACGATGCCTCGTGCGCACGAATGCGCGCGCTCCCCTGATGTCGCGCGGCTTCTCTTGATCTCTCTCCCGAGATACCCGATCCTTGACAGCTGGGCTAGGCCGTAACGGGGATGCTTCTCTCCCGTCGACCTCTTCAATTAAAGGACCCTGAGTGAACGAGCACGTCAGCCAGACGCAGTTTCCGCACGTACCCGAACGTCTTCGTCGCCTCCCCGAGCTGGCGACGGACCTGTGGTGGACCTGGCACATGAGAGCGCGCGAGGTCTTCCGCAAGCTCGATTACCCGCTGTGGCGGCAGACTGCGCACAACCCGGTGCTGATGCTTCGCCTTGTTTCACCCGAGCTCGTCGAGGAACGATCGAGGGACGAGCGCTTCCTCCGCATCTACGACGCCGCGATCGACGCGCTCGACACGGCGCGGGCGACGCGCGATACGTGGTGGCACCGCAATCATGGTGATGGCAGCGGACCGATTGCGTACTTCTCCGCCGAGTTCGCGCTGCATCAGTCGCTCCCGATCTACGCTGGCGGCCTCGGCGTCCTTGCCGGCGATCACTGCAAAGAAGCGAGCGACCTCGGCGTGCCGCTCATCGGCGTCGGCTTCATGTATCCGCAGGGCTACTTTCACCAGACCGTGTCGCCGGAAGGCTGGCAACAGGAGGTCTACGAGCGGCTCAACTGGACTGACGCGCCGATCGATCCCGCGATCGGAAGCGATGGCAGGCCGGTTGTGATTGCCGTGCCGCTCGGCAACCGGACGGTGCTCGTGTCGGTTTGGCAGGTGCTGCTCGGTCGCGTCAAGCTGTTCCTCCTCGATACCGATCTCGAAGAGAACGCCCCCTGGGATCGCGAGCTCTCGGCGAGGCTCTACGGCGGCGATCGCGAAACCCGCATCCAGCAGGAGATCATTCTCGGCATCGGCGGTGTGCGAGCGTTGAAGGCCATGGGGATTCAGCCGGCCGCCTGGCACCTCAACGAAGGACACGCCGCATTCGTCGTGCTCCAGCGCATCCGCGATCACATCGAGAACGGCTCGTCGTTCGAGTCGGCGCTCGAGCTCGTACGATCGACGACGATTTTTACGACACATACGCCAGTGCCAGCCGGACACGACGCCTTTCCGTTCACCCTCGTCGAGACGCACCTCGCCGGCGCATGGGGAACGCTCGGCGCCTACCGTGAGGCGTTCCTGGCGCTCGGCCACTACGACAACGGCAGCGGCCCGCTCTTCAACATGACGGCGCTCGCCCTTCGAACGTCGAACTTCGTCAACGGCGTGAGCCAGCTCCACGGCCAGGTCACACGCGATATGTGGGGACCCATCTGGCCGGGCCTCGCCAACGAGAGCCGGCCAGTCAGGGCGATCACCAACGGCATTCATGTGCCGACGTGGCTCTCGCTCGAGATGGCGGCGCTCCTCGACGAGTTCCTCCCACCCGACTGGCGAGAGCGGGTGGACGATCCGTCCGTCTGGGACGGCGTTCTTCATATCCCGGACGAGCGGATCTGGGAGACGCGACAGGCGATTCGCACCTACCTGTTCGCCTTCCTGCGCGAGCGCGCGCGTCAGCGCTGGAAAGAGGAGCACGTCACCGCCGCGCGAGTCGTCGCGGCCGGCACGCTCCTCGATCCGAGCGCGTTGACCATCGGATTCGCGCGCCGCTTCACCGGCTACAAGCGCTCCGAACTCATCTTCTCGAACCCGGAACGTCTGGTCAGCATCCTCACGGCCGCCCGCCGTCCGGTTCAACTCGTTTTCGCCGGCAAGGCGCATCCCGCCGACGAGACCGGCAAGCACAATATCCAGAAGGTCTACAGGCGGGCGATTGACCCGATGTTCGCCGGACGGATCGCGTTTGTCGACGACTACGACCTGCACGTCGCGCACTTCCTCGTCCAGGGATGCGACGTCTGGTTGAACAACCCGCGCAAGCCGCTCGAAGCCTCGGGCACCAGCGGCATGAAGGCTTCGATCAACGGCGTTCCGCATCTGAGCATTGGAGACGGCTGGTGGGCGGAAGGCTTCTCCGGTGGGAACGGATGGCTCATCGACGGCCACCCGCACAGCAGCGATCCCGACGCCGTTGACGCTGCCGACGCCGAGGCGCTCTATCAGCTCCTCGAGCGCGAAGTGGTTCCCACGTTCTACGATCGTGACCCGCAAGGCATCCCGCGCCGCTGGTGCGCGATAGTCCGTCAAGCGATCCGGACGGTCACGCCGCGTTTTTCCGCGCGCCGCATGGTCAAGGAGTACGCCGACACGATGTACGCGCCAGCGATCCGCGAGGGCGCCGCCTCACACAGCCAGCGATAATGCGCTAGGATCGAGGCATGTCCCGCAAGACGATGGCCCAGACCCGGTGCGCGCTCTGCGGCGCGAAAGACGTCTCCGAACCGCGCGGCGAGGAGCGTTACTGCCGTGACTGCTGGGACAAGAAAATCGCAGTCGAAGAGATCGTCGCACGCGAGTTCGCGCTAAAGCGTTACATCCGCGCGCACAGCGCGGAGAAGTATCTCATCTACCATTCGACGCTCAAGCGTCCGTGCGGACAGCTCATCGTCGTGGACGACGGCTACGATCTGTTTCTGACGATGGTGCTCTACCCAAGCTTTGGCTGGGACGAGGCTGCCTACCATCTCGAGGGCGATCCCGAAGGTCGGACGTTCGCCGAAATCCTGGTCGATGTCGTCGCTGCCGAGGTCATCGAGCCGTGGGGCGGCGGCAAGTGGCACCTCGAAATCTTCCGCTCCTCCAACCCGGAACCCGAGGATTGGAACGGGGAGATGTAACGAGAGCCGACTCGGCTATACTTTCCGTACAAATTTGTCCCGAGTGACAGCTGAAAGCTGACAGCTGTGCGCTGACCGCTACCCGAGGAGGCTGCCATGAACCGCCGCGTTGCACTGATAGCCGCCGCGCTATTTGCCGCACTTATACCTACGACGTCGCATGCGCAGGCCAAGCCTGCAGCACAAACCCCGGCCCCCCCGCCTCCGGCAGCGCCGGCCAAGTGGGTCCCGCCACAGAAGGGCGAGGTCACCGTCGATTTCGTCCAGGGCAAACCTGCGCGAATCAAGGGCGAGATTCAGACGAAAATCAAACTCAAGAACACCTCGAAGGGCGCGATCGCACTCCTCTCGGTCGAAGAGATTTGGTACAACACCAAGCGCGAGATCGCCTCGAATGGCGTGTACCGCCACAAGCAGCTGCTCAACCCCGGCGACGTTATCGAGTTCACCATCAGCTCACCCGAGAAGCCCGACTTGTACACGAACATGCTGATGTTCAAGCACGCGAACGGCACGGTGAAGCCGAACAAGGTCGCGAAGCTGTAGCAACACCCGCGGTCCAATCGGCGCAAGGACTGTCGAGGGTCAGTCGCGCGGCGTAGCATGGCCGTCATGAGCGATCTTCGATATCCCGTAGGCCCGTTCTCCTTCGACAAGGCTGGCGCCGCCGATCGCCGCGGCGCCAGCATCAAACAAATCGCGGAAGCTCCGTCGCTCCTGCGCGCGGCGCTCGAGGGCTTGAACGACAGTCAGTTCGATACGCCATACCGGCCCGGCGGCTGGACGGTCAGGCAGGTCGTCCATCACTTACCCGACAGCCACCTGAACGCGTATTGCCGCTTCAAACTGGCGCTGACAGAGTCCAATCCGACGATCAAGCCGTACGACGAAGGCGCCTGGGCGAACCTCGCCGACACGGCGCGCACACCGCCGCAGGTTTCCGTAGCGCTACTCGAGTCGTTGCACGTGAGGTGGGTGACCCTGCTGGAGTCGATGACGGCGTCGGACTTCGAACGACCGCTCCAGCATCCCGAGCGCGGCGCAATCTCGCTCGACTGGATGCTGCAACTCTACGCGTGGCACGGCCGCCATCACGTCGCGCACGTCACCTCGCTCAAGTCGCGCGAAGGCTGGTAGGAACGGCGCCGACGAGCGGCAGTCTCCATCGGTGGCCCTTCCACGCGTGGGTCAGACAGAGGATCCACGCCCCGATGTAGATGACGCTCATCAAGGCGGCCAGCCACAGGAACACCCAGAAGGCCGTGGGCGAGACGACCAGCATGACGAAGGCAAGTCCGAGACAGGCGACTGCGCCGGCGCCGAGAAGTCCGAGACCGACGACCGCCTGCCAGGCGTGAAAGCGCACGTAGCGATCTTCCTTCTCGGTCGCGAGCAGGAGAGCGCCTGACAGTGGCCCGGCAAGATACGCGATCGTGCCAGCCACACGCGGCGTCAGGCCCGTAAACCGCGAAGGCGAATGGCCCGCGGTCGCCGTCCCGCGGGAAGCGGCTGGCCGAGCGGCACTCGATCCGGTCGGCTTGAACACGATCGTGTGCTGCCCCCCCGGATCGGGGATGTTGAATCGAACCGCGCCGTCGTCTCGAGGCAACGATGCAATGTGGTACGGCGACATCACGATCTGCGCCGCAACCTGCCTGGGATCTGGCTGTCGCTCTTCGACGACCACGACGACATCCGCACCTTCGCGGGCCGTTCCCGTGACTTCGATCGCGTAACCCGGAGTCGGCCGCTCGCCCGCGAATACGGCCGCCACCATGCGCGAGTCGAAATCGACCGTCGGAACCGGTGCGTCCGGCCCGGCGTGAGCAGCCCACACCGCGGCAAACGCCTGACGATCGCGGATGAGAAATCGGCGCGCCTCGACGAGTCGACTGTCGTCGCCGCGCGCGAGGGTCACGACGTCCCCCATCAGCGTACGGTGAGCTCCACCTCGCGCGACGCCGTCGGACCGTTCGACAAGAGCGATTGCGCTTCGACCTTCAACACGTAACGGCCCGGCGCAATGCCCTTGAGCGGCACGTTGGCGACGTGGCCAAACGTCCCGCCACCCTTCAACTCTTCGGAACGCCGCTCGTCTTTCGCGCTGTAGACGACCGACCCATCGTCCGCGGTGAGGATGGTGCGGATCTCGACGCGATGCGGCGTGGCGGTTTTGTTGTCGTAGACATCGACAGCGAGAACAAGCTGATCGCCTGAGGGGAACTCGCGGACGGCGCTCGGTGACGCCGGCAGAATCTCCTTGAAGTCCTTATCGGGGTTGGCCGTCGGAATGCGCGCGGCGCTTGCTGACGTGAGCAGGATGCCGCTCAGCGAAAGGTCCGCCTTACTGAAATCCGGAACGTCGAGGTCGTACATGACCGACCCGACGAGGCCGCCATTGTTCTCACGGGCGCCGATTCGCAGCTGATAGCTGCCAGGCGGGAGTTCGAGCCGCCGTGTCAGACGCACGCCGTTTTTCTGGATCGCGGCGTAGGTTTCCGGCCGCAGCTTCAACTGCGCGGTGTCCTTCGCGCCTTCTTTGATCTTGCCGCCCTCGTCCATCGCCAGTATGGCCACCTCGATATCGTTCGTAAAGAGCGGGCCGTCCTGCTTGAACTTGAGCGCCTGCCCTTCGATCTCCACGACGACGAGGATCGATGCCTTCGGAGCGACGCCCATCATCGGCGCGGCAAATGCCGTCAGGCCGAGACCTGTAACGGGCACAGGACTGTTGAGTGCCTCTCGCATGGCCACCGAGGCGGCAATAGCGGCGGGCGCCGGCGTTCCGGCGGGTGGACGTCCCTTCGGGGCGGCGTAACCCTTGCGCGCGCGCACCTGGAGTCCAGGCTGCTTGACCCGCACTGTCAGATTGCGGAACTGCCCGTCGCGTTTGCTGTCGTTCGAGTAATAGCCAAGGACGTAGTAGCTGCTGTTATCGCGGATGATGCGCTCGAAGCTCTTCGCGAAGTCATTTGAGTTGACGGCGGCAAAGCCGCCCGTCTCTTCCGAAATCGTCCGCAGACTGTCCTGTGAAATCTGCAACTCGCGTTGCAGCGCCCCGGTACCCAGATTCAGTGAGGGATCCAGCGGCAGCGAACCAATCTCCGCATCGCCTACACCGGTCAGTCCGCGCGGGTCGATGCCGTAGAAGCTGACGTTGGCCCTGGTCGCCGCGGCAATCGCGTCCTGGCCCCATTGCCGGATATCACTCGGTACTGGTTGGCGATCGGATCGTAGATGTCGTAGTCGATCCCCTCGCTGAAGAAAACGACGGCCTTGCGCCTACCGCGGATGCCCGCCATGTAGTCGGCGACGTTCTTCAGGGCCGTGAGCGTCGTCCGCGCCTTGTATACGCGGATTTCCTCGTTCGGATCGCGAGGCCGGTTGGTCGAGAGCGGCGTGCCGCCGTAGCGGTTGTATTCGTCGATGCGGCCGAGCGTCGCCGACCGCTCCTTCTGCCCCATGAAGTTGTCGATCACTCGAAGCAGTCGCTCGTGGCTGCCGGTGAACTCCTGACCCGTGCCCTTGACGCCGCCCGTCTGGACGACGGCGGCAACGTCGTTGGCGCCGAGGTAGCGTTCGATGAACTGTCGCGCCGCGATCTTGACGCGCGCGGACTGCGAGAAGCTGATGTTCTGGTCGTCGAGGACGATGACGAAGACGCGTCCGTCGAACTCCTTTCGATTGCTGCGCACGTCCGGTTCGACCGGCTTGGTCTTGTAGAGCGGCGGATCGAACTTCTCGACCGGGATGTCAACGAGCGACGCGACGCTCACTTCCTGCGGTTTCCCCTGCTCGAGGACCTGGAAATCGTCCTTCGTCAGGTTGCGGACGAAGTTTCCCTGCGCGTCGGTGACGATGGCGTCGATCTCGACGTAGTTGACCTCAACCTTGAAGGTGATCGGCGGTTGCTCTGGCGCCGGTTTGGGCGGCGGCGCCTGCTGAGCCGATGACGCCAGACTCGCGAGCAGGATGAACGCCGTTATGCCAAGCGGTTGGGTGCGCATAAGGTCTACAAAGCGTGAAGGCAGGGCTCCTTCATTATAGGACTCCACCTGCACTGCCGGAGTTCTCGGGCACCGGCCCGAGAACCTCAAACTTTACGAAGGCTTTCGTCGTCATACAAGAGCAACGATGGCCGGGCGTTATACTCGATAAATGGCGTTGCCAATCGAGGCCGTCCAGCGGGCGCTCGGCGAAGAGAAGCTCGACGGCTGGCTGCTCTACGATTTTCAGGGCTCTAATCCGATCGCTTCCCGGCTCGTCGGCCTGGCGTCGTCGGGCAAGATGGCGACGCGGCGCTGGTATTACTACGTACCGGCCAAGGGCTCGCCACGCGGCCTCGTGCATGCCATCGAACGGCACAACCTGGACGACATGCCCGGCGAAAAGCGGGTCTATGCCGGCCGGGACCAGTTGTCAGCCGGACTGCGCGACCTGTTGAAGGGTGGCGGCAGAGTGGCGATGGAGTATTCGCCGGGGAATGCGATTCCGTACGTGTCACGGGTTGATGCCGGCACGCTCGAGACCGTGCGGCAGTGCGGCGTGACGGTCGTGTCGTCGGGCGACCTGGCGCAGCGCTTCGAGGCGATCTGGTCGAACGAAGCCCTCGAAACGCATCTGGCGGCGGCAGAACGTTTGTATCGGATCAAGGACCGTGCGTTCGACATGATCCGGCAGCGGATGGTCGCGCGCGCACCGGTCAGCGAGATCGAAGTGCAGGAGGCGATGGTCGACTGGTTCCGTGAGGAAGGCCTCGTTGCTGGTTCGCCGCCGAATGTCTCGGCGCAGGAAAACGCCGGCAATCCGCACTATCAGGCAACCCGGGCCGTGCATCGGGCCATTGGCCCAATGAGGGTGTACTCATTGATCTCTGGGGTAAGCTGGCTGTGACGGGTGCCGTCTATGCCGACATCACCTGGATGGGCTTTACCGGTACGAAGGTGCCGGAGGAGTTTGCGGCGGCTTTCGCCGCCGCGCGCGATGGCCGCGACGCCGCCGTGGCGCTCGTGCAGTCCGCTGTTCGCGATGGCAAGGAGCTGCGGGGCTTCGAAGTGGACCGTGCGTGCCGAGCGGTGGTTGAGCGCGCCGGATTCGGCGCCGAGTTCGTGCACCGTACGGGCCACAGTCTCGGCGAGAATGTCCATGGCGACGGCGTGCACATGGACGACTACGAGACGCACGACGACAGGCGGCTGCTTCCCGGCACGGGGTTTACGATTGAACCTGGCGTCTACACGGACCGATACGGCGTCAGGACCGAGATCAACATGTTCGTCGGCGAGAAAGAGGCCCGTGTGACGGGCCCGGTTCAGAAAGAAATCGTGCTGCTCGTCTGACAACCGAGCTGTCGATAGTCAGGGAGAAAGAAGATGCCCACTCGCAAGACCACGCTGTTCTACGTCGTTCTCATCGCGATTGCATCGGCCGCCGTCGGAATGGTCATCGCCTCGCAGTGGGGTCTGCCCCAGAGCTCTTCGGCGCAGACGGTCGCAGTGCCGTCGGCCAACTCGGCGCCGCTCAGCGGACCGATCGACGCCACCACCTTCAGAAACATCGCCAAGAGCCAGGCGCCCGTCGTCGTGAACATCCGGACGCGGGCGCGGCTGCGCGGCCGCGAGCTCACCGAGTTCCAGGGCAGCGACGACCTGCTGCGGCGCTTCTTCGGCGGGCAGGCTCCGCAGGGTCGCGGCCGCGGCCGTCAGCCACGCGAAGAGGAGGCGCCGGAATCGCAGGGCGCGGGCACCGGCTTCGTGATCGACAAGGCCGGCTTCATCCTCACGAACAACCACGTGGTCGAGGACGCGGACGAAATCCAGGTCGGCCTCTACGGGATGAACATGCAGAATCCCAACGAGCACCTGTATGCCGCCAAAGTCGTGGGCCGCGATACGCTGACCGACAGCGCGCTCATCCAGCTCACCGAGATGCCAGCGACGCCGCTCCAGGAAGCCAGGTTCGGTGATTCCGATCAGATGCAGCCCGGCGACTGGGTCATGGCGATTGGCAATCCGTTCAACCTCAGCCATACCGTGACGGTTGGTGTCGTCTCGGCGCTCGGTCGTCCGTTTGGCGGCGTGAATGGCCGTCCGCAGAACATGATTCAGACCGACGCGGCCATCAATCCCGGGAACTCCGGCGGGCCGCTGCTCAGCGTTCGCGGCGAAGTCATCGGCATGAACACCGCCATCTACACCGATCAGCGTTCGGCCAATATCGGAATCGGATTCGCCACGCCAATTAATGCGATCCGCTCCATCCTGCCGCAACTCCGGACGGGAAAAGTCATTCGCGGCGTCATCGGTGTCCAGGTTCGGACCTACCCGCTGACCAAGGAAGATGCTCAGGCATTTGGCCTGCCGAACACCAACGGCGCCGTGTTGACCACGGTTGCCGAAGGTCAGCCGGCGGGCAAGGCCGGGCTGCAGCGCGGTGACGTCATCACTGAATTCAACGGCAAGCCGGTTGTGGACAGTGATGCGCTCGTCTCGATGGTCATCGGCACGAAGCCAGGGACGACTATCCCATTGACCGTCTATCGCGACCGGCAGCGTCAGTCGATGAACATCACCATCGGCGAGCTCGATCTCGAAGCCGAGCAGGGCCGGACAACGCGGCAGGAGGCGGAGACCGAGCCGACGTCGACGGGCTTCGGCATGGACATCGACGCCATCACCGCTGACGTCGCGCGGGAGCTCGAGCTGCCTCGCGGCAGGGGCGGCGCGATTGTCACCAACGTCAGCCGGTCGAGCCCGGCGTTCAATGCCGGCGTGCAGCCGAACGACGTGATTCTCGAGGTGAACCGCACGCCGGTGACCACCGTGGCTCAAGTGAAGCGTGAGCTCGAGGCTGCGACACCCGGCTCGACGGTGTTCATGGTCGTCTGGCGCATTGGACCGGCGGGCGCGCAGGAGACGTTCCTGACCCTACGAAAGAGATAACTCGGTCGTCGGGTCGCTCGTCGTCAATCGCAGAGCCGCTGGTGGGTTTACCGCCAGCGGCTCTACTTTTTGACGGTCGCTTGCGGCGCGCAATGTCGGTATAATCCGGCGCGCCGGGCGATACGGTGGAGGAGCGCCACAACCAGATGTCGACCACGACGATCGAGCGCGAGATCAAGCTGCGATTCTCAACTGCGGACGAAGCTCGCGCGGCGATCGTGGCCTGTGGGGCGACGCCGCTGCTAGGGCGGCGGCTGCAGGAGGACGCGCTCCTCGACAGCGACGACGAGGAACTCAGGCGGCGGCGCTGCGTGTTGCGCATCCGGATGGAGAACGGCAAGAGCCGGCTCACATTCAAAGGCCCGGCACAGCCCGGCGTCATGAAAGTGCGCGAGGAGCTCGAAACGGTCGTCGGCGACGGCGAGTTGCTGCTGCGCGTGCTCCAAGAACTCGGCCTCCACGTCTGGTTCCGCTACGAGAAGTACCGGGAAGAGTTCGCGCACGAGGACGTGATCGTCGCGATTGACGAAACGCCAGTCGGGGTCTTTGTCGAGATCGAAGGCAGCGAGCACGGCATCGCCTCGACAGCAGAAGCGCTCGGCCGCACGCCGTCGGACTACATCAGCGACTCCTATCGCTGCCTCTTCCTCCGGCTCCGTAGTGAGTGCGGCATCTCCGGTCAGGACATGGTCTTCGACGAAACGGATGGCGGACACTGACGTCGGGGCGCCGCGCGCGCTCCTCCTGACGGCAGGTCTCGGCACCCGGCTCCAGCCACTCACTTACGTTCGCGCCAAGGCAGCCGTTCCGATCAACGGCGAACCGCTGGTGCGCCGCGTCATCCGCGTCCTGGCCACGGCTGGTGTCCGCGATCTCGTGCTCAATCTCCACCATCGGCCGGCGTCGATCGCGCGAGTCGTTGGCGACGGCGGCGATCTTGGTGTTCGAGTGCGCTATTCGTGGGAACAGCCTGTGCTCGGCTCCGCCGGCGGTCCACGACACGCCCTCGCGCTCGTCGCCGAGCATGCCGATGATGACTTCCTGATCGTCAACGGCGACACGTTGACCGACGTCGATATCTGGTCGCTCATGGCGCGCCACCGCGAATCGAGTGCGCTCGTGACCATGGCTCTCATCCCCAACCCACGGCCGTCGCACTACGGCGGCGTGGTCGTCTCGCCTGACGGTTGGGTCACGGGATTCGCGAGAGCGCAGAACACGCCACCTTCGACCTCGTTTCACTTCATCGGTGTGCAGGTCGCGCGCGCAACTGCGTTCGCCGAACTCGAGGACGGCGTGGCGGCGGAGTCCGTCAACGCGCTGTATCCGGCGCTCATCGCCCGCAATCCGCGCAGCATCGCTGCCTACGTCTCGGCCGCATCGTTCCTCGACATCGGCACGCCCCGCGACTGCCTCGACACGTCGCTGGCGCTCGCCGAAAGCGAAGGCGCGCACCTCATTGGCGCGCGAACAGAAATCGGCGATTCGGCCGTGCTCGTGCGCAGCACGCTATGGGATGATGTGGCAATTGGCGGCGGAGCTCAGCTATACGAGTGCGTCGTCGCCGACGGCGTCCGCATTCCGAGCGGCGCCCGCTACGAACGCTGCGCCATCATTCGCGCGTCGGGCCGAACGCCGGCGCAGGGAGAGCGACTCGACGGCGAGCTCCTCGTCCGTTCATTTGCCTGACGCCTGACCATCACGAGAATCGAGATATGAGCAACCAGGTTGCCGACGCCGCCGGACAGCGCGAGCGAATCGACGCATACTTCGAACGAAGCGGCCTGGCGCGCCAGTCGCCGCGCGTCGTGCCGCTCACGGGCGACGCCTCCGATCGTCGCTACTATCGGGTCCTGCTGCCGGATGCGCCGTCGATCGTCCTGTCGCTCTACGCCGGCCCATTCGACGTCGACACGCTCTCGTTCGTCAACGTCGCCA
This sequence comes from uncultured Acidobacteriota bacterium, assembly GCA_963797715.1. Classification (GTDB taxonomy): domain Bacteria; phylum Acidobacteriota; class Vicinamibacteria; order Vicinamibacterales; family 2-12-FULL-66-21; genus DATBJJ01. The sequence goes on along the minus strand of CAWCQS010000015.1, from coordinate 623,925 downwards.
AGCTGCTCGAGCAAATGCCAGTGCCGATTCCCACCGTGCTCGGACATGCCGGCGATCTCGGCGTGCTCGCGCTCGAGGATCTCGGAGACGTGACGTTGCAGGCACACCTTGGCGCCGCGACCGCCGGCGAACATGCCGCTCTCTACCGGCAGGCGGTGGCGCTGATCGCCACCCTGCAACGACGCGGGGCGGAGCTTGCCAGCCCCGCCTACCTGCCGTACGGCATTGCGTTCGACGTCGAAAAGCTCACGTGGGAGCTCGACTTCTTCACCAAGCACTTCATCGAAGCCTATCGCGGCGTCGTCATCGCGCCGGCGGCGCGGAACGAGCTGCGGCAGGCGTTCGGCGAGTTGATTGCCGAACTGACTGCCGAGCCACGCGTGCTGTGCCATCGCGACTATCACAGCCGGAATCTGATGCTGCACCACGATCGGCTGTACATCATCGACTTCCAGGACGCGCGCATGGGCCCGGACACGTACGATCTCGTGTCGCTGCTGCGCGATTCGTACGTCGATCTCCCGGAGCACACCTTCGAGGAGCTGATCGCGTACTTCCTCGCGCTCAAGGGTCAGACCGGAAGCGAAAGCGAGTTCCGCAAGCGCTTCGACACGATGGCGCTGCAGCGCAACCTCAAGGCGCTCGGCACGTTCGGCTATCAGACGACCGCGCGCAGGAATCCGGTGCTACATCCAGTACATCCCCCGCACGCTGCGCTACGTCCGGGACAACCTCGAACACCTCCCCCGCTTCGCGCGGCTGCGTGAGTTGCTCGCGGCGCTTGTCGACGAGTTCAGGTAACCCCCAAGCGTCGTCCACTGTAGGCTGTCAAAACCTTCAATCGCGGAGGACGCCGAGGCGCTGAGGACGCGCTGAGAGCGATCTCATTCCCCTCACGGCTACGACCGGTCGCGTGCCGCGACCGTAGCCCATAGCACTCTCCCAAGCCCTCAGCGCCTCGGCGTCCTCAGCGATTTGTGCTTTGAGACAGTGAAGAACGCCCGCCGCAAAGCCCTGCCAGCCGCCGTGGTACAATTCGAGGTTCACTCAGTCACAAACGGGCCGAGCAATGCGTTTCGGGATTTCCACGCACCTTTATCACGACCGCCGGCTCGAACGCGCACATCTGGCGCAGATCGCAGGGGCGGGGTTCGACACGATCGAGCTCTTCGCCACGCGCAGCCACTTCGACTACCACAGCGACGCGGCGATCGCTCAGCTGAAGCAATGGCTGGCCGAAACCGGGCTGACGCTCAACAGCGTGCACGCGCCGATCACCGACGTGTTCGGAGGGCCGGGACCGAGAACGACGTACTCGAACGCCGTCACTGCCCACGATCGTCGTGGGGCCGCGGTACGCGAAACCGAAGCCGCGCTCGCGATTGCGCGCACGATCCCGTTCGACACCATGGTGGTGCACCTTGGCACGCCGTCGGTGCAGAAGAATCCGGACGACAACCAGCGCGCGGCGGCGCTCAGAAGCCTGGACGAGATCTGCCGCGTGGCGGAGCCGCTTGGTGTCCGCATTGCGGTCGAGGTGATCCCGAACCGTCTGTCGGACGCGTCGTCGCTCGTGACGATTCTCGAGGACGAGCTCGATGGCAATGGCACTGGCATCTGCCTCGACTTCGGCCACGCGCATCTGATGGGCGACGTTGCCGATGCTGTCGAGACCGTGGCTGAGCACATCATCACGACGCACGTGCACGACAACCATCGTCGCGACGACGAGCACCTGGTGCCCTACCGCGGAACGATCGACTGGGACCAGGCCCTCGTGACGATGCAGAAAATCGGTTATGAAGGCACGTATCTGATGGAGCTGGCAGCAACAGGAGATCCAGCCAGCATTCTCGAGGACGCGCGGCACGCGAAGGAACGGTTCGCGCGCACGCTGGCCCACGCATGAGCGTTTACATCGACGATATCGCCCGCCACGCTGGAGAGACGGTCACGCTGCGCGGGTGGCTGCACAACCGTCGATCGAGCGGCAAGATCCACTTTCTGACGCTCCGCGACGGCACCGGCTTCATTCAGTGCGTCATGTCGAAGGCGGCCGTCGGTGACGACGCCTTCGGCAAGGCCGATCACCTGTCGCAGGAGAGCGCGATCGTGATTACCGGCGCCGTCCGCGCCGACGCCCGCGCGCCCGGTGGCTTCGAAGTCGACGTGCACAGTCTCGACGTCGTGTCCGAGGCGCAAAACTATCCGATCACGCCGAAGGAGCACGGCGTCGACTACCTGATGGATCGACGCCACCTGTGGATTCGGGCGCCGCGGCAGCAGGCGATCCTCCGTGTTCGTCATGAAGTGATCAACGCCGTCCGTGACTTCTTCAACAATCGCGGCTTCATCCTCGCCGATACGCCGATCTTCACGCCGGCGGCATGCGAAGGCACGACGACGCTCTTTTCGGTGCAGTACTTCGACGACGAGACGGCGTACCTGACGCAGAGCGGACAGCTCTATAACGAAGCCAACGCGATGGCGCTCGGCCGGACCTACTGCTTCGGGCCGACGTTCCGCGCCGAGAAATCGAAAACGCGCCGTCACCTGACCGAGTTCTGGATGGTCGAGCCCGAGGTCGCTTACGCGACCCTCGATGACGTCATGGAACTGGCCGAAGGACTGGTCGTCTCCGTCGTCGAAAGGGTCCTCGAGAGGCGGCAGAAAGAGCTGAAGGTTCTCGAGCGCGACACCAGCAGGCTCGAGAAGGTCAAGGCACCATTTCCACGCGTGTCCTACGACGAGGCGGCGGCGATCCTCACGAAGAAGGGGCTGCCGTTCGAGTGGGGCGGTGACTTCGGGGCTCCCGACGAGACGGCATTGTCCGAGGAGTTCGATCGGCCGATCTGCGTCCATCGCTACCCGTCTGCGGTCAAGGCGTTCTACATGAAGCCCGATCCGGAGCGTCCAGAAGTGGCCATGTGCGTCGACGTCCTCGCGCCGGAAGGCTACGGCGAGATCATCGGCGGCGGCCAGCGCCTTGACGACTACGAGCTGCTGGTTCAGCGGATCAAGGAGCACAACCTGCCGCAGGAAGCGTTCGAGTGGTATCTCGATCTGCGCCGCTACGGCAGCGTGCCGCACGGCGGTTTCGGCATGGGCATCGAGCGCGTCGTGACGTGGATCTGCGGCATCGATCACCTCCGCGAGGCGATTCCGTACCCTCGGATGTTGTACAGGATTTACCCGTAGTAGCTATCAGCTTTCAGCTGTCAGCTCTCAGCAAAGACGACTGAGAGAGAGGACTCGCTGATAGCTGACAGCTGTGAGCTGACAGCTAGAACATGAAAATTGGCTTTTTGAGTCTCGGCTGCCCCAAGAACCTCGTCGATGGCGAGGTCATGCTGGGCATGGCGCGTGACGCCGGGCACGAGATCACGACCGAGGCGTCGACTGCCGACGTGCTCGTCGTCAACACCTGCGCGTTCATTGATTCCGCCAAGCAGGAATCGATCGACGCGATCCTCGAAATGGCGACGCAGAAGCGCGACGGCCAGTGCTCGCGGCTGGTCGTCACCGGCTGCCTCGCCGAGCGTTACCGCGACGAACTGCGGCGCGAGATTCCCGAGATCGACGCCGTGCTTGGGACGGGCGAAGTGCCGCAGATACTGGACGCGATCGGGGCTCGGGACTCGGCGCTCGGGACTCGGCAGACTGATGTCGTTCCGCTGACGTTCTTTTCCCGATCCCCGATCGCTGCCACGATTCCGAGTGCCGAGCCCCGAGCCCCGAGCCCCGAGCCCCGAGTCCCCGACTACCTCTACGACGCCGACACGCCTCGCTACCTGACGACGCCGAGGCATTTCGCCTACGTAAAGGTAGCGGAAGGCTGCGACTACACGTGTGCGTTCTGCATCATTCCGACACTGCGTGGGTCCTATCGCAGCCGAACCTCGGATTCGATCGTCCGCGAGGCGCGCGCGCTCGCCGCTCGTGGCGTTCGCGAGCTGCTGCTGATTTCTCAGGACACGACGTTCTACGGTATCGACCGTGGCGAGCGCGGGGCGCTTGGGCGGCTGCTGCGCCAGCTGAATGCCATCGACGGGCTCGCGTGGATCAGACTGCTGTATCTCTACCCGACCACGATCACCGACGATGTGCTCGATGCGATGGCTGAGTGCGAGAAAGTGTGCCGCTACATCGACCTCCCGCTGCAGCACGCGTCCCCTGACGTGCTCAAACGGATGAGGCGCCCGGGCAACCGGCGCACCTATGATGCGCTGCTGTCCCGCATCAGGAACCGGGTGCCGGATGTCACGCTGCGCACGACGCTCATCGTCGGCTTCCCTGGCGAAACAGAGGCCGATTTCGCCGAGCTCGACGGCTTCGTCGCCGATACTTCATTCGATCATCTGGGAGTCTTCACCTATTCCCACGAGGAAGGGACGCGCGCCTTCGGGCTTCCGGATGACGTGCCGGCGTCGGTCAAAAAGCGGCGACGAAATGCCTTGATGGCGCGTCAAAAGAAGATAGTGGCCCGTGCGCACCGGGCCCGGATTGGCACACAGGCCTCCGTCCTCATCGACGGTCCCTCCGAAGAGCACGAGATGGTCCTCCAGGGCCGGCTCGAGGGGCAGGCGCCGGATATCGATTCGGTGGTGTATCTCACCGACTGCGACCCGACGGCCTACGCACCAGGCACGCTCATCGAGGCGAAGCTGGTCGACGCGCGCGGCTACGATCTCGTGGCCGCCCCGCTCGGCTGAGCCGATTCTGGCGGCATTTACGCCCGTCCCGGGGCGCTTTCTCTTGTCGAACGCTGTGTTATATTGATGGGTGGCAGCTTCGAGTAAGGCAGTACCCGAGTGGGCCTGTGCCCACTCTTTGTTTTTAGGGGCGGTTTTCGGGGGCAGACGATGCCGTCGGAACGGTTGGCGACGATCCGCGCGCGCGCGGAGGAGGTCGCAGCGAGCTACGGCCTCGAGATCTTCGACGTGCAGCTGCGCCGCGAGTCGATTGGCACGGTGCTGCGAGTGACGATCGACCGTCCCGATCGCGGCGTCCCCGAGTTGCCGGAGGACGCCGTCGGCATCGAAGAGTGCCAGCGTGTCAGCCAGGATCTGAGCGCCATCCTCGACGTCGAAGAGGATTCGCTCGAGGAGGCGGCACTCGGCCAGCACTATACCCTGGAGGTTTCGTCACCCGGGCTCGATCGCGCGCTTCGGCACGAGGCGGATTACCGCCGCTTTGCCGGCCGGCTCGCCCGGATGGTGACGTCGGAACCGGTCGACGGGCAGTCCGCGTTTGCGGGACGGATCGTCGGCGTCGAGCGTGGGATGGTGGTCCTCGAGGAGGGCCGGAAAACGCATCGGGTGCCGATCGCGAGAATCAAGCGCGGACGGCTGGCGGTGGAATTTTGATTCGCTGCTCGTGGATCGCTGCTGGCGGTTGATGGGACGCCGATGCCGCGAACATCGGGTAGGAACTAGCGAGGCGCGAGCCGCGAGCTGCGACTCTTACGACACATATGGCAACAACGACTAATCCGCTGCTCCAGCAGATCGACGCCATCGCCAAGGAAAAGGGCGTCGAGCCGGAGATCATCATCAGCGCCGTGCAGGACGCGCTCGAGGCGGCCGCACGCAAGAAGTTCAAGAGCGAAGCGCTGCGTGCGCGGTTCAACACCGACACGGGACAGCTCGAGCTCTATGCCGTCAAGAAGATCGTCGCCGAGGTCACGGACGCCTCGACCCAGATTTCGCTGAGCGAGGCGCAGCAGCTCTACGGCGACGAGGCGGAAGTCGACATGGAAATCGAATTCCCGCGCCCGACCGAGGATCTCGGCCGGATCGCCGCGCAAACGGCCAAGCAGGTCATCTTCCAGAAGGTGCGCGAAGCCGAGCGCGAAAACGTCTACGCCGAGTACAGCCAGCGCGTCGGCGAAGTCGTCAGCGGCATGGTGAAGCGGTTCGAAAACGGCGACATCATCATCGAGCTCGGACGCGTCGAGTCACAGCTGCCGCGCAAGGAGCAGTCGCGCGCGGAAAACTACACCGCCGGCGACCGCGTGCGCGCGGTCATCCGCGGCGTCAACCGCAGCGCCAAGGGTCCGCAGATCGTTCTGTCGCGCACCGACCCGGCGCTCCTGATCAAGCTCTTCGAGCAAGAGGTGCCCGAAATCTACGACGGCACGGTCATGATTCGCGGCGCCGTCCGCGAAGCGGGCGACCGCGCCAAGGTTGCGGTGTACTCGCGCGAGCGCGACGTCGATCCAGTCGGCGCTTGCGTCGGCATGAAGGGCACGCGCGTCCAATCGATTATCCGCGAGCTGCGCGGCGAGAAGATCGACATCGTCGAATGGTCGGAGGATCCGATCCTATTCGTGACCAACGCGATCAGCCCGGCCAAGGTGCAGCGCGTGTCGATCGTCGACGATGCCGAGCGGGTGATGGAAGTGATCGTCGAGGACAAGCAGTTGTCGTTGGCGATTGGCAAAAAGGGCCAGAACGTCAGGCTCGCCGCCAAGCTCACGGGCTGGAAGATCGACATCAAGAGCGAAGAGGAAAAGCGGCGCGAAGTCGAAGCGCAGCTGGGAGCGCTCGAAATCGGCGAGCCGGGAGCCGCCGAATCGACAACGGATGCCGCCGACGCCGATGCGACCGCCAGCGCCAGCTCGCAGCCCGAGGGCGACGACGATGTCGCGACGGCGGCCGGCGACGACAGTGCGCCCGCGGTCGCCGAGGCCACCGCCAACGAGTCGGCGAAGACCGGAGCCGAGGAATAGGCTGGGCCGCAGACGCGCCGTTACGCACCAAGAACACGCACGAAGAGAGGTAAATGGCGACAGTTCGGATTTACAGGGTCGCGGAGTTGCTCAATACGTCGAGCCAGGAAGTGATGGCGCTGCTCAAGCGCGATCACGGCATCGACGTCAAGAGCGCGTCGAGCACGATCGAGGAAGTGGTCGCTCGTCAGTTCGTCGAGCGACTCGCGCGGCAGCGGAATATCACCGTGCCGTCGAGTGCCTCGTTTGCCGACACGCCCGCCGCGGTCCGCGGTCGGAAGCCTGCAGGCAAGCCAGAACCACAGCGCCCGGCCGCTCCGTCGCTGCCACCGCCGCGTCTCGTCAAGACTGCCAAGCCGGCGGTACCGCTAGCGGAGCACGAGGCCGAGCCGGCCTCAGCGGCGTCTGCTGCGCCGGCCGAAACGGCCCCTGCTGCCCCGCAGGTGGTCGAAGCGCCTCCGCCGCCCGAGCCGGTCGCAGTCCCCGAGCCCATCGCGGTCGAACCGGCCGTCGTCGAGCCGCCCGCGGAACTCGAGGCGCCGCCGATTGCGGCACAGGCCACGGAGCCCGCGGTTGAAGAAACGGAACAGCCGGTCGCGCCATCGCGCGAACCGATACTGCCACCGCCTGCCGCACGGCCAGCCGTTCCGCCGCCGACGGGGCGCGTCGTGCCTCCGACGTACCGCTTGCGCGTAGAGGATCCGAAGACAGGTCAGGCGCCACCGGCGCCGCCGCGTCGTCCCGTCCTCGTCCGCCCCTCAACGACGGTCGCGCCGGTCGCGTCACAGGCGCCGACAGGCAACCTGAGCCGGCCCGCAGGTGCTCGTCCGGGCGCGCCCGCACCGGGAACGACGCCGCGGCCGCCGCAGCGTCCCGGGGCACTGCCGCCGCGACAGGCCCCGATGGGCGGGCCACGCCCACTGCCCTCTCAGCCGGTTCGTCCTGCAGTACCGCCGCGGCCCGGGGGAACGCCCGGTTATCGTCCACCGCCGCCGCGATTCAGCGGACGCCCTGGAGGCGGAGGGGGACAGCGTCGCGATCATTCGCCGCGAGTCTCTGCGCCGGTAGCCGCACCAGCGGCCCCGCCGCCAGTCACCAGGACGATTACGCTTGCAGAAGGTATGACTGTTGCGGATTTAGCCACGAAGCTCGACGTCAAGGCGAAGGACGTGTTGCGCAAGCTCATGGACCGCCGTCTGATGATGACGATTAACAGCACGCTCGACGACGAGACGGCATCGATGATCGCGCGCGAGTTCGGCGCGGACGTCAAGATGCAGACCTTCGAAGAGGAGATGCTGCAGGTCGAGGCCGAAGACGTCAGCCCGGCTGACGTTGTCACGCGCGCGCCGGTCGTGACCGTCATGGGTCACGTCGACCACGGCAAGACGACGCTGCTCGACGCCATTCGCTCCGCCCGCGTCGCGGAACGCGAAGCCGGCGGCATCACGCAGCACATCGGCGCCTACGCCGTGAAGGTCAACGACCGCAACGTCGTGTTCCTCGACACGCCCGGTCACGAAGCCTTCACGATGATGCGCGCCCGTGGCGCGCGCGTGACCGACGTCGTCATCCTCGTGGTCGCGGCTGACGACGGCGTCATGCCGCAGACGAAGGAGGCGATCGATCACGCCAAGGCGGCGGGCGTGCCGATCCTCGTGGCCGTCAACAAGATCGACAAGCCGAACGCCAACCCTGAGCGCGTCAAGAAGGAGCTGGCCGATCTCGGCCTCGTTCCCGAAGCGTGGGGTGGCCAGACGGTCATGGTCGAAGTCTCGGCGAAGAAGAAGGAGAACCTCGACGCGCTGCTCGAGATGATCCTGCTCGTCACCGAGATGAGCGAGCTCAAGGCGAACCCGAAGCGGAGCGCATCGGGAACCGTGCTCGAAGCCAAGCTCGACAAGGGCCGCGGTCCCGTGGCGACGATCCTGGTGCAGGACGGCACGCTCAACGTCGGCGACACGTTCATTGCCGGCACGATTGTCGGCAAGGTGCGCGCGCTCATCGACGATCGTGGCCGGCAGCTGAAGCACGCGCCGCCGTCTACGCCGGTCGAAGTCCTCGGCCTTGGCGGATTGCCGTCGCCCGGCGACGCCTTCCAGGCGCTGGCCGATGCGACCAAGGCGCGACAGATCGCGCTCTTCCGTCAGACGCAGGCCAAGGAAAAGGCGCTCGGCGGTAAGGGCTCGCGGCTCACGCTCGAGTCGCTGCAGCAGCAGATTGCCGAAGGCGGCATGAAGGAGCTGCCGGTCATCGTCAAGGCCGACGTGCAGGGTTCGGCGGAAGTCCTTGGCGACACGCTGACCAAGCTGACCGACGAGAAGGTCAAGGTTCGCATCATCCACAGCGGTGTCGGCGCGATCAACGAGTCGGACGTGCTGCTGGCGTCGGCGTCCAATGCCATCGTCATCGGCTTCAACGTGCGGCCGGATAGAAACGCTGCCGAAGTTGCCGACCGTGAGAAGGTCGACATCCGCCTGCACTCGGTCATCTACAACGTCGTCGACGAGATGAAGAAGGCGATGGCCGGACTGCTCGACCCGACGTTCAAAGAAGTGCGGATGGGGTCGGCGGCGGTGCGCGAGATCTTCCGCGTGCCGAAGTTCGGCACGATTGCCGGATGCATGGTCACCGACGGCAGAATTACGCGCGCCGGCGATACGCAGGCGCGGCTGCTGCGCGACAACGTCGTGATCTACGAAGGCAAGATCGGCTCGCTGCGCCGCTTCAAGGATGACGTGTCGGAGGTCAGATCCGGCTTCGAGTGCGGCATCGGCTTCGAAAAGTTCAACGACATCAAGGTCGGCGACGTGATTGAGGTCTTCGCCACCGAGCGGGTCGTGACCACGGCGTAGAAGAAATGCTGAATGCCTTCCCAGCGCCCTTCCCGTGTCGGCGAACAGATTCGTGAGGACCTGACCGAACTGCTGACCCGGCAGGTCCACGATCCCGGCATCGGCTTTCTCACCATCACGCGTGTTGAGGTGACGTCGGATTTGCAGATCGCGCGGGTGTACTACACCGCGCTCGGCGACGCGGTGGCGCGCAAGCAGACCGAGCGCGCGCTCGGGCGGGCGACGCCATTTCTCCGTCGGCAGCTCGGAAGCCGACTCCGGCTGCGACGCATTCCAGAACTCCAGTTCTTCTACGACGAGAACGTCGAACGTCTCGATCGAGTGGAAAGGATTCTCAAGGAACTCGAGTCGGAGCGCACCGGTCGTGCCGCTCAGGCGGGCGAAGGCGTGAACAGCGCCGCGATCCCTGCCAACGACACCGGCGGCAATCCCGACAACAATGATGAGCAAGACGACGACCGCTAACCCGCCAGACGCCACAGACGCTGATGTGCTCGGCTCCATCTGTCAGGCTATCGTCCGGCGCCAACGGTTTCTGCTGACGTCGCACGCGCGGCCCGATGGCGACTCGATCGGATCGCAGCTGGCGATGGCCTACGCACTCGAGGCACTGGGCAAGCAGGTCAGGCTGGTCAATGCCGACGCCGCGCCCGATCACTATCGTGAATTTCCCGGCGTCGACCGCATCGAGATCGCCAGCAGCAGCAACGCGGAGGCTGACGCGCTGATCGTGATGGAGTGCAGCGACCTGGCGCGGACTGGTGTGGCCGGACTCGATCAGCACTTCATCATCAACATCGATCACCACGCCGGCAACCGGATGTACGGTGCCCTGAACTGGTTCGATGAGTCAGCGGCGGCGTGCGGCGAGATGGTCTTCGACCTGATCCGCGCGCTCGGCGTCCCGCTCAGCCCCGAGATCGCGACGCACATCTACCTGGCAATCCTCACGGATACGGGGTCGTTCCACCACTCGAACATCACGCCTCGCACCTTCGACATCTGCCGGCAGACCGTCGAATCCGGTGTCAACCCCGCGGCAATGGCGCGCCGCGTGTTCGACAGCAATAGCTTCGGCAAGCTCAAGCTGATCGGCGCGCTGCTCGACGCGATGGAGCTCGTCGACGACGGACGCCTGGCGGTGTTGTACATGGACGACCGGATGCTGGAGTCGTGCGGCTGCACGCACAACGACACCGAGGGCGTCATCAACCTCCCGCTCACCGCGCGCGAGATTCAGGCCGTCGTGTTTTTCAAGACAGGAACGAACGGCGACGTCCGCGTGAGCATGCGCTCGAAATACGACGTCGACGTCCGTAGCGTCGCCACGCAGTACGGTGGCGGCGGCCACAAGAACGCCGCCGGCTTTACCGTAGCCGGAACACTCGAGCAAGTACGCCCTCAGATCATCGAGCGGCTGGTCACAGCCATCGGCGAGGGTCTGAAGAGCAGACCTGAGAAATTCTGAATGCTGAAGCTGAGGAAACTGAGTTCATCAGCATTCACTTCAGCATTCAGCCTTCAGCATTCAGCCTTCGGCATTCAGAATTCCATGAACGGCGTTCTCGTCATCGACAAGCCGGCCGGACCGACTTCTCACGACGTCGTCGCGGTGGCGCGACGTGTCCTCGGCGGCGCACGGGTTGGCCATACAGGCACGCTCGATCCGCTCGCGACCGGCGTCCTGCCGCTGGTTGTTGGTCGAGCCACCAGGCTCGCGTCGTTCTTGACGGGCGCTGACAAGGAATACGTCGCGAGGATTCGTTTCGGAGTTGCGACCCAGACGTACGATGCCGAAGGGCTCACCGGTCTCGAAGAACGAGCGTCGATCGCCGGCCTGACCGAATCGACCGTCAAGGACGCGCTCGCAGCGTTCGTCGGCCGCTACCTGCAGGCGCCGCCGCCGTTCTCGGCGAAGAAGATCGGCGGAACGCCGGCCTACAAGCTAGCGCGGCGCGACGAAGTGGTGGAGGTGCGGTCAGTCGAAGTCGCGGCGACGGAGGTCGTGTTGCACAGCTTTGCCGGCGGCGTGGCTGAAGTGCACCTCGTCTGCTCCAGCGGGTTCTACGTGCGATCCCTGGCCCACGATCTCGGTGTACGGCTCGGCTGCGGCGCCCACCTCGAGGCACTGCGCCGGACGCGGTCCGGCGAATTCACGCTGACAGACGCCGTCACGCTTGATGTCATCGCTACCGCCCCACGCGACGCGACTACCAGGAACCTCGTCCCGATGGAGCGGTTGCTGCCGCAGCTGCCGGCGCTCGTCTTGACCGTTCCCGGCGCCAAGCGGATCAGCCACGGCGCGGATGTGGGTCCTGCCGACCTCGCTGCGCATCTGCGTTCGGATGACGCCGACTCACCGAACAGTCAGCGGGCGACCCGCTTCCGCCTGCTCGACGGTGCCGGCGCGCTCATCGCGCTGGCCGAGCCACGCGCCGACGGCTTTTTGCACCCGGTGCTCGTTTTGGTGTAAGATATTGAGTCATTTGGAATTGTAAATCATCAACCGAGGGAGCATACGGCGGTTTGGTGCGGTTGGGCGACGGCCCGCCGATGTCTGGGCCGTGCGTGGAGGTTTCGACGTGGCTCTGAGCAAGGACAAGAAGACCGACATCATCGGTTCGTACAAGACCCACACTTCAGACACCGGATCACCAGAGGTTCAGGTAGCCCTCCTCAGCGAGCGCATCAACTACCTGACCGAACATTTTAAGACCCACGCCAAAGATCATCATTCGCGCCGGGGCCTGCTGAAGCTGGTCGGCCAGCGGCGACGCCTTCTCGACTACCTCAAGGGGAAGGACACGGACCGCTACTCGGATCTGATCAAGCGGCTCGGGATTCGGAAGTAGGAGCTGGACGCTGGGAGCCGGGAACGAGGGCGATCATGCTGACATGCCCTTGCATCGCGCTCCCCTTCTCGACCCGACCTGCTAGCTCTCAGCTCCTAGCTCCTGAATAGTACGGCTTTACAGAAAAGACACAACATGCATACCCGCAACATCTCGGTCGGTCGGCAGACGCTGTCGATCGAAACCGGCCGGCTGGCGAAACAGGCTGACGGCTCGGTCATCGTCCGCTCGGGCGACACCATGGTGCTCGTCACCGCGCAATCTGCCCCCAACCCTCGCGAGGGCATCGACTTTCTACCGCTGACGGTCGACTACCGCGAATACACCTATGCGTCTGGGCGTATTCCAGGCGGCTTCTTCAAGCGCGAAGGCAAGCCGAGCGAAAAGGAAGTGCTGACGAGCCGCTTCATCGATCGGCCAATCAGACCGCTGTTTCCTGGCGGATGGCGCCACGAGACGCAGATTATCGCGTTCGTGATTTCGGCTGACACCGAGAACGACAGCGACGTCCTGGCGATTACCGGCGCGTCGGCTGCCCTGGCGCTCTCCAGCATCCCGTTCACTCGAACGATTGCCGGCGTTCGCATGGGCCTGGTTGACGGTGAGTATGTCGTCAACCCCACGTTCGAGCAGCGTCGCAAGAGCCGGCTGGACCTCATCGTCGCCGGCAGCAAGGACGCGATCGTGATGGTCGAAGCGGGCGCCAAGGAAGTCACCGAGGACGAGATCCTCACCGCGCTCGATCTGGCCCACAACGCGATTCGAGAAATCATCGCCGGCATTGATGCGCTGGCGAAGGAAGCGGGTAAGCCCAAGCGCGAGGTTGTCGTCAAGGAGATTGATCCCGAGATTCGCCGCGAGATCGAAAGCAAGGCCTACGGTCCGCTGAGCGAGGCTATGCAGATCAAGGACAAGCTGGAGAGCTACGGCAAGGTCGACAAGCTTCTTGCCGATCTTCTCGCCAGCATCCCTGAGGAAGACTCCGACAAGCGCGCGGCCGCCAAGCACGTCTTCAAGGAGCTCAAGGAAAAGGTCATGAAGGACGAGGCGCTCGAACGTGGGCGTCGCCTCGACGGCCGCAAGTTCGACGAGATTCGTCCAATTACGATCGAAACCGGCGTGTTACCGCGCACCCACGGATCGACTGTATTCACGCGTGGTGAGACGCAGGCGCTCGTCACCGTGACGCTCGGCACGGCGGAAGACCAGCAGAAGATCGAGATGGTCGACGGTGAGCAGTGGAAGCGCTTCATGCTCCACTACAACTTCCCGCCGTTCTCGGTCGGCGAAGTGCAGTTCCTGCGCGGTCCAGGCCGACGCGAAGTCGGTCACGGCGCTCTCGCCGAGCGTGCGCTGACCCCGATGATTCCCGCCGAAGAGAAGTTCCCCTACACCATTCGCATCGTCTCCGACATCCTCGAATCCAACGGCTCGTCGTCGATGGCGTCGGTGTGCGGTGGATCGCTCGCGATGATGGACGCGGGCGTACCGCTCAAGGCGCCTGTTGCTGGCGTCGCCATGGGTCTGATCATGGACGAGCACACCGGCAAGTACGCTGTCCTCTCGGACATCGCTGGCGCCGAGGATCACTACGGCGACATGGATTTCAAGGTCACCGGCTCATCCGAAGGCATCACCGCGCTGCAGATGGACATCAAGGTGTCGGGCATCACGCACGACATCATGAAAAAGGCGCTCGAGCAGGCGCGCCAAGGCCGATTGTTCATCCTCGATAAGATGCATCAGGCGATTCAGACCAACCGCTCCGACGTCTCGGCCTACGCCCCGCGCATCGTCACGATCAGGATTCCTGTCGACAAGATCCGCGACGTCATCGGACCTGGCGGCAAGATGATCCGCAGCATCATCGAGCGGACCGGCGTGAAGATCGACGTCGAGGACGATGGCCGCGTCAATGTCGCCTCGGCCGACGAAGCGTCGGCGCAGAAGGCGATCGGCATCATCCAGGAACTGACTGCCACACCAGAGCTCAACAAGACCTACATGGGCAAGGTGCAGCGCATCACTGATTTCGGCGCGTTCGTCGAGATCATGCCGGGCCTGGACGGGCTGCTCCACGTGTCCGAAATTGCCCACTACCGGGTCAAGGACGTCCGGGACGAGCTGAAAGAGGGCGACCAGGTCATGGTCAAAGTCATCAATATCGACCCCTCGGGCAAGATCCGGCTCAGCCGGAAGGCACTGCTTCAGCCGCCTGCAGCCGAAGAGGCGCAAGGCCGAAAAGGTTAGGGGGCAACCAAACCTCGTCCTTGGCGCGTCTTTAACCTTAGGGCGTATTCTGCCTCAGGGGGGATTTCATGACTCGAAGGCCGCACCTAGGGGTCCGCGCAGGGCTAGCTCTCGTCGTGGTCGCGGGCGTGGCGTTTTGGGCGAAAGGCGCTGCCAGTAGCCGTGGACAGGTTCGGGAAGTCGTGATTTCCGGCGATCAGTACGCCTTCTCGCCCAGCCGCGTCGAGGTCCAGAAGGACGACCTCGTGCAAATCAAGTTCACCGCCAAGGACATCGCTCACAGCTTCACGATTGACGTCCCGTACCGCATCTCCAAACGTGCCGGTGCGGGGCAGTCGGTTGTCTTCGAGTTCCGCGCCGACGAGGCCGGACGCTTCCCCTTCTACTGCAATCTCACGCAGGACGATCGCTGCAAACAGATGAAGGGCGAGCTGGTCGTCCGCTGATCGCTGAGCCCAGTGTCCGGCAGTCGCCGGACACTGCTCCTCAAAAACTCAACTTCCTCAAGAACTGATAGCTGGCCGCAAGATCGTCGAGCGGCGACTTCGGATTGTCGTGCTCGACGATGTAGTGCTTGATGCCGGCGGCTTCTGACGCGGCGAAGACCCGCTTCCAGTCGATCGAGCCCTGTCCAACGTTGGCGATCGCGCCGCTGAACTTGTTGTCGGCGCCAAGCGCACCGGCATAGGCCTTTGCCGGTTCGCCATTCTTCAACCAGTCCTTGACGTGCACGAGCGGGAAGCGGCCCGGGTACTTCTTGAAATACACGACTGGATCCTGCTCGGCGGCCACCGTCCAACAGATGTCGAGTTCCATCTTCACCAGCTTCGGATCGGTGTTCTCGAGTAAGTAGTCGTACGGCAGCTTGCCGCCGAGCGCTGGGGAGGGAACGAACTCGAAGCTGTGCTGATGGTACGCGAACTGGATGCCCGCCTTCTGCGTTTCGGCACCGGCGCGGTTGAAGAGATCCACGGCCTTCTTCCAGATGTCCGGCTGCTTGCGCTCCTCCTCGCCGACGTAAGGCACGATCGAGATACTGGTGGCCCGAGAATCTTGGCCGTCTCGATCGTCTCTGGGAGCTTCGTATCGACCGTCGCCCAATCGACGTGCGACGCCGGCGCGGTCAGCCCGTTCTTGTCGAGCATCGCGCGTACATCCTTGGGACTCTGTCCGAAGAGGCCGGCGAACTCGACCTCCTTGAAACCGATGGCGGCAATCTTCGCGAGCGTCCCGGGCACGTCTGCCTTCATCAGATCGCGAACCGAATACAACTGAACGCCGATCGGTCCAAGCGTGCGCTGTGCAGAGGCGCGGCCCGGTATCGCCGAAGCGGCTGCGGCCGCGAGAGACGTGTGCACGAAGGAGCGTCGAGACATGGTCATCCGCGTATGGTAGCCGTGCTCCCGACGCAGATCAAACGCCCCTTCTCAGCTCTCCATCGCACGCGCGACTCGCGTTGCCGCCGCACCGGCGCTTCGCAGCCGGCTCCGGCGGAAGCCGTAGCCGAAGTAGACGGCAACGCCGAGCACCATCCACAGAATCAGCCGCTCCCACGTACTCCACGGCAGGCTCATCATCAGCACCAGGCTCACGAGCGCCGACAGGATCGGTAGCAGCGGCACGAGCGGCATCCGGAACGGACGCGGCAGATCGGGGCGGGTCCGGCGCAACACGATGACGCCGAGCGAGACGATGATGAATGCCATCAGCGTCCCGATGCTGACGAGATTTCCCAGCGTGCCGATGGGCGTCAGGCCCGCGGCAAGAGCGACGACGACGCCAGTGACAATGGTTGATACGTGAGGCGTGCGGTAGCGCGGATGGAGACGGCCGGCCCAATCCGGCATCAGCCCATCTCTCGACATGGATAGAAAGATCCGCGGCTGCGCCAGCATCATCACGACCATCACCGAGCTGAGGCCGGCGAGTGCGCCAACCGTCACGAGGACTTGCACGACGGCCATCGGGCCTGCCCACGCCGTGCCGGCCGCTCGTTCCGCGGCCGCTTCAATCGCGACGACAAGTGGCGCCGCCTGGTTCAGCATCGCCTTGTAAGGAACGAGGCCGACCATCACGCCGGAGACGAGCACGTAGAGGATGGTGCAGACCGCCAGCGAGCCCAGGATCCCGCGCGGCATGTCGCGCTGAGGATTCTTGGCCTCCTGGGCCGACGTCGAAACGGCATCGAAGCCGATGTAGGCGAAGAAGATGACTCCTGCACCACGCAGCACGCCGCTCCACCCATACTCGCCGAAGCGTCCCGTATTCTCGGGAATCAGCGGGTGCCAGTTCGCGGAATCGATGAAGAAGGCGCCGGCGCCGATGACGATCAACACCACGGCTACTTTGATGACCACGATGACCGAGTTGACGGTTGCCGATTCGCTGACGCCGAAGATGAGGAGCGTCGTAACCGCGATCGTGACGAGCACCGCTGGAAGGTTGAACACCGCCGTCACGGGATCGCCGCTGGCGACGGCAACAGCAGTGCCCGGGGCGGCGCTGAGCGCCGCTGGGAACGCGATCCCGAGCTGGTGCAGCAAAGTCACGAGGTTACCCGGACCACCCGACGGCGACCGTGGCGGCACCGAGCGCGTACTCGAGGATCAGATCCCAACCGATGATCCAGGCCACGAGCTCTCCGAGCGTCGCATATGCGTACGTGTACGCGGAGCCGGCTACCGGCACGCTCGACGCAAACTCCGAGTAGCACAGCGCGGCGAGGACGCTCGTCAGCCCCGCCAGGACCATCGAGAGAACGATGGCCGGCCCGGCGTTGGCCGCGGCCGCCTGGCCGGTTAGGACGAAGATGCCGGTGCCGATGATGGCGCCGACGCCGAGCATGATGAGCTGACTGGCACCGAGCACACGGGGCAGTCCGCCGCCGTGGCCGTCACCGAGCTGCTCGGACTGAATCTGTTCGATAGTCTTGGTCGCAAGAATGGACATCGGCTCTCTCCGGTGCCAGCTTGCGGCGGAGCAGCCGATCGAAGTCTTGAAACTACAGTCAAATTCCCATAAGAAGCCTTCAAGTTCTTCTCAAGAGCGCGATAACATTCGAGTTTTGGCCATGCCAGCCGCCGACACCGCGCTAATTGCTGCCGACCGTCAGCGACTTCCCTGCCTCTCGTTCGGGCCGTTTGCGTTCGACACGAGGTCGCGGCTCCTCAGCCGTGGCGGACAGGAAATCCCTCTGCCACCCCGGGTCTTGGGAGTGCTCGAGCTGCTCCTGAACCGCGCCGGTGACGTTGTCGCGCGTCAGGAGCTTATCGATGCGGTCTGGAAGGACGCCTTCGTCACGGACACGTCCCTGGCCGAGGCGGTCAGCGTGCTGCGCCAGGCCCTCGCCGATGACCCCCAGTCGCCTACCTACATTCAGACCCTGCACCGGCGCGGGTATCGGTTCGTGGCACCGGTGTCTACGAGCGCGCCGGCGGTTGACGCCAGGGTTGCGGTTGAGCGGCCGGACGAGACGAAGGTGGTGTCACCGTCGATTGGCGGTCAGCTGGTGCCGTGGAGCGCGGCGGTCATCTGTGCGCTCATCGCCGCCGGGGCGATCTGGCAGCTCACACACATCGATGGCGCCGTGCGACCGCCCACGGCCCGGTTCACGGTCTCGGCTGCGCCTGGCACGGCCTTCGATGCCTCAGCTCCCGCACTTGCGTTCGCGCCCGACGGCGGACAGGTCGCCTGGTCAGCGTGCGGCGCGTCCGGCTGTCGCATCTACGTGCGACCGCTCGATCGGCTGGAAGCCTGCGGCAGTCCCAGGCACCGAGGACGGTCGAGCACCGTTCTTCTCTCCAGATGGCCGGTGGATCGGATTCTTTGCTGATGGACGGCTGAAGAAAGTCGCGGTGGCTGGCGGCGCACCGGTCACGCTGGCAGACGCGCCGTCGATCCTTGGCGGGACATGGATCGAGCGCGAGATTATTTTCGCCGGATCGCCTTCGGGCGGGCTCATGCGGGTTCCGTCGGACGGAGGCGAGCCGCGGCCGCTTACCACCCCGCGAGAAACCGACGGCGAAATCCGCCACGCGTGGCCGGCGGTCGTCCCAGGCTCGCGCGTCCTGCTCTTCACGATTGATACCACGGGCGTAGAGGGCGCGCCTGGAGTCCTCGGAGGCCTGTCGCTCGACGCCTCTGGAGCCGCGGAGGCAACGAGCTGGCGCACGCTGGTCGCGGGCATCAGCCTGGCGCGAGCGGCAGCGCCCGACGCACTCGTGATGGCGAAGGGTGCCGAGCTCGAGGCGATCGCCTTCGATCCGGCACGAATCGCCACCGCCGGCGTGCCGCGTTCGGTGCTGGGACAGGTGGCGGGAGCGCAAGGGCTGGCGCAGTACGCGCTGTCCTCGAGCGGCTCGCTTGTCGCCGGCAATAGTTCCGGGCCAAATCCGGCAACGGCACTCGCATGGCTGTCGGCGTCGACTGTCCCGATCCCGTCCGACGAAATCCGCCGTCTGCGCGGCGCCAGCCTGTCGCCGGATGGAACCCGGGTGGCCGGGGTCAACATCGAGGGTGGTCGATCGGACATCTGGGTTGCGGATGTAAATCGCGGCAGCTCGACGCGGCTCACCCACACCGGCGTCAACGTGTCCCCTGTATGGTCGGCGGACGGCCGGACCGTATACTTCGCGTCGCGCACCAGCGGCGCTTTCGAGATCTGGGCGCGCGACGCGGATGGCGCCCAGCCGGCGACGCGCCGGTTCTCGACCGCGGGCACCGGGAGGCACGCTTTTCCGCTGGCGGCCTCACCTGATGGCAAGACGCTGGCGTTCTCGCAGACATCGCCCGACCACCGCGCCGACATCTGGGCGATGCCGCTCGAGAGTGGCAACCCGCGCACGCTCGTCACCACTCCGTTCGACGATCTCTCGCCGGCGTTTTCGCCGGATTCGACGATGATGGCGTTTCAGTCGGCGGAAGCCGGCCGTTGGGAGGTCTACGTCGTACGGCTGCGTGACGGACGAAGGGCGGTCGTGTCCACGGACGGCGGCCAGCGCCCGTTCTGGACGAGCGCTGGCCTCTTCTTCGAATCGCGCGGCCAGATCGTGCGGACGACAGTGACGACAGGCGACGGAGACATCCGCGTCGAACCGCTCGGCCGCGTTGCCGATCTCGGCGGCAGCACATTACGGGGCGTGGCGCGTGATGGCCGATTCCTGATCACGCACATGAACGATCCGTCAGCGCTCGCAACCGTGAGCATCGACTGGGCACGCGAGGTCCGCGCCCTGCTCGGCCCGCCCGCCGCGACGTTGCCGCGGTAATACCTTCAGCTCACTTCAGCATTCAGCTTATTTATTCAGTATTCAGCATTCAGCATTTCTTATCTGTCCCAGAACCCAATGACCGACGTGATCTTTCCACCCGCGTCGAGCGTGAAGACGTTCATGCCCGTGCCGCGCTCCTGGCCATCGCCTGACATCGCCACCCAGTTGACGAGCAGCGTGCCCTGACAATGCCTGATGTCACCGCGGCGCTTCAGGTGCATGTTCGGCATGAACCGTTGCGTCGCCGTGATATGTGGCACAACGTCGTCGATGCCGTCGAGCAGGCTGAAGCGGTCGCGAAAGCTGACTTCGGATGTCGCGACCGTGTCGAGCGCGCGACGCCGTGCGCTCTCATTGGTCTCCGACCACGCGGCAAACCAGGCGTCCACGGCGTTTGCGGCGCCGGCGTTGACGAGGTCCGTGACCACGTTGCCGAAGACCGACAGCTGATAGCGCCAACCCTGCACGTGCTCGTCGCGCACGCCCGCGTCGGCGAAGTCGTGGCGCAGATCGAGCCGCGTACCCTGACCGTGCGGCGCGAGATTGATGGTCACGCGCGAACTTCCCGGCGGCATCGGCTTGCCGCTGTTGAATCCGTAGGTGAACACCATCCGCTTCGGCGGCACCACCTCCACGACCTCGCCGGAGCTCTCGATGCCGTTGGCGTGCCGGATGTAGACGCGTCCGCCCGCCTTCGGTTCGATCGTGGAGCCGGCGCCCCACCACGAAGCCCAGCGGTCGTTCTCGGTCAGGAAACTAAAGACCGTTTGCGGCGTTGCCCGGATGATGACCGTGCGATCGAGCGTGTGTGGAAGGTTCATGAAGGGCGCTCTCTCTTTCTCGATGACGTATGACGTGATTTGACGCGCGCCGCGCCCGGCCCGCGGCGCGACTCGATGAGCTCCGCCTGCAGCTTGAGACGCCACAGCGCGTCGCTCCACATGCCTTCGAGCATCCGGCCCACCGGGCCAAGCGCCTCGCGGCGGGCACGATACAGACGGTGCCGCCCCTCGGCCCGCGACTCGACCAGCCCGGCCTTCGTCAACTCGCGCAATTGCAGCGAGACGGCACCAAACGTCACGTCCGGCATGGCGCGATGAATGGCCCCGGCCTCGAGTTCGCCGTTCCACACCAGTCGCAGAATCTCGCGGCGCCTCGGCGAGGCGATGGCGGACAGGACCGTCGGTTCGGCGACGAGCATGGCTATATTTTAGTTATAACTAAAATATTGTCAACCGCCACGGATTACATCGCGGATCGCGCGGATCTCCACGGGCCGCGGATAGGACGGATTTCCTCGTGTCGCGGATCAGACGGATTACACGCAGCGCGGACCACACGAACCACCGACTTCGAGCGCCCGGTCAGGGCTCCGTCGTCCTTGGTCCACGCGCAGGTCCTGCGCGTTTCCGTGTGCTCCGTGCAGATCCCGCGTGATCCGCGACCCGTGAAGATCCGCGCGATCCGCGACCCGTGGAGATCCGCGCGATCCGCGACCCGTGGAGCATCCGCGCGATCCGCGACCCGTGAAGATCCGCGTGATCCGCGACCCGTGAACGATCCGCGCGATCCGCGACCCGTGAAGCATCCGCGCGATCCGCGACCCGTGAAGATCCGCGCGATCCGCGACCCGTGGAGATCCGCGTGATCCGCGACCCGTGAAGATCCGCGCGATCCGCGACCCGTGGAGATCCGCGCGATCCGCGACCCGTGAAGATCCGCGCGATCCGCGACCCGTGTGTTCCGTGAAATCCGTGCTTAGGACAGAAACGCGCGCGCAGCCTGGATGCGCTCGTCGAACGGTGGGTGCGTGTGGAAGAGCCAGAGCGTCGTCGCCGATGGCCGCGCCTCGGCCAGGTTCTGCGCCGCCAGCCGGCGCATCGCCGACACGAAGGCGTCGGGACGATCGGTGAGCTCGAGCGCGAAGCGATCGGCTCGGTGTTCGTTGCGGCGCGACCACGCGTTCACGAGCGGCGTCGAAACGAGCGAGATAACCGCGGTCGCCAGCACGAGGAGCGGCAGGCCGGCTACGTCGGCCGGGCCCTCGAGGCCAAGTGGACGCCAGAAGAGTCGCAGCGCTGCAGCCGCCACTCCGCACGCCACGACAATCACCAGTGACTCGATTGCGAGTCCATTCCTGATATCCCGGTGAGCGTGATGCCCGAGCTCGTGCGCCAGAATCACCTCGATTTCGTCGTCCGTGTAATGCTCGAGGAGCGTGTCCGACAGGAGAATGCGGCGATTACCACCGGCACCGACGAGTGCGGCGTTCGCGCGGCGGCTCTTGTCACCCAGGCTCCACTCGTAGACGCCGAGCACCGGCACGCCCGCGCGGCGCGAGAGCACTTCGAGGCGCGAGATCAGGGCCGCGCGATCGAGTGGCTTGAACCTGTAGAACATCGGAAGCAGGACAACGGGCGTCAAACCAGCCAGGACGACAATCGCCGCGACCGCGACAACCGCAGTCATGGCCCACCACCACTGTGGCCAGTGCGCAAGCGCGAAGTACACGAATTCGGCCGCTGCCAGCGCAAGCACCAGACTGAGGCCAAGCCCCTTCACGTGATCGCTTACCCACACTCGCAGCGGAGCCGCGGACAGGCCGTAGCGGTGCTCCAGTACCGAAGGTACGGTAAAAGCGCTGCGGCAGGCCAACGGCCTCCAACAGCATGAGAAACAAGACGGTGAAGGTGGCGACGGTGAGAGCAGACGATACCGACGCTCTGGAGATCGCGGCCGCAGCGTCCCGGATGGTCACCGACCACCCGCCCGGCACGAGCGCAAGCATCACCGCCGCTTGCGTTGCGAGCGACACCCAGGCCCCGCGACGCTGAAGCCGATGAAATCGAGCGGCCTTGTCTTCGTTCATTAGCGCTCGGCGGCTACGCGCCTCGCTCGGGCCG
The DNA here is from genome assembly GCA_963797715.1 of uncultured Acidobacteriota bacterium. Classification (GTDB taxonomy): domain Bacteria; phylum Acidobacteriota; class Vicinamibacteria; order Vicinamibacterales; family 2-12-FULL-66-21; genus DATBJJ01. The sequence continues at coordinate 601,065 of CAWCQS010000015.1, read as the reverse complement.
CAGGCGCTGCTGATTCAATGGCAGCCATCAAACACGCTGCAACCAGCACGACGGCTCAGTTGAGTTGTACAGAGATCAGCTTGGACACGCCAGGCTCCTCCATCGTCACGCCCCACAACCGATCGGCGATCTCCATCGTCTTGCGGTTGTGCGTGATGAGGATGAACTGCGTGTGCTCCTGCATGCCCTGCAACATCTCGACGAAGCGGCCGATGTTGGCATCGTCGAGCGGCGCGTCGATCTCGTCGAGCAGGCAGAAGGGACTTGGACGGTACTTGAAGATGGCGAACATCAGCGCCATTGCGGTCAGTGCCTTCTCACCGCCCGACAGCAGCTGAACGTTCTGCAGGCGCTTGCCCGGAGGCTGCGCGATGATGTCGATGCCGCTCTCGAGCTGATCGCTTTCGTCGAGGAGAATGAGTCCGGCGCGGCCGCCGCCGAAGAGTGTCGTGAACGTGTGCTCGAAGTTCTGGTTGATGACGGCAAACGCCTCGCGGAAGCGCTCTTTGGTCGTCTTGTCGATCTTACGGATCGCTTCGCCAGTAGAAGCAATCGCCTCGATGAGGTCTTTGCGCTGAGTGGTCAGGAACGCGTGCCGCGACTCGAGGTCGTCGAACTGATCGATCGCCATCATGTTGACGGCGCCCATGCGCTCGATCTTGTCGCGCAGGTCGGCAACCATCTCGTCGGGCGTCATGTTGCGGCCGGTCGAGGTGGCCGCCTCGGCACCTGGGACTGCCGCGTCATCAGCAACTGCCTCTACGCTGTCCGCCTCCGCGCCATCGGCTTCGATTTCGGCAGCCTCGGGCCGGTCGTCGACCGGCTTCGGGCTGGCCAGCAACCCGTCGCGCTCGAGCGCTTCGACTTCGGCTGCCACGTCATCAAGCGTGGCCTGCACCGACTCGACGCACGAGGTAGCCAAGTGGGAAAGATCGGACTCTGCGGTGGCGCGCGCGACCTCGAACCGCGTGGCCTCCGATCGAACGGCTTCCAGCGCCTTGCGCGCCTCGCGAATCGACACATCCTGCGCGTCGAACGTAGCGCGTAGCGACTGCGAGCGCGCGTCCGCCTCGCGGACGCGATCCTTCTGCTCGTCGAAAGTCCTGATCGACGCATCGAGTGTCGACTCCGACGTGACGATGCCCTCCTGGAGCTCGGTGCGGCGAACACCCGTGCGCCGGAGGTCTTCGCGCCGAGTCGTCAGCCGTGCTTCGAGCTCGGCGCCAGCCTCCTCGAGACGGCGAACCTCGGTCTGCAGTGCACTGGTGCGCTCGACGAGGGCGGCGTGCGTCGCTTTCGCCTCGGCGGTCCGGTTCGACTGCGCCTGCATGGCTTCCCGAGCGTCGAACAGCCGGCGCTGCGCGCGATTCAACTGATCGTCTGCTTCGCGCTGATCGGCTTCGATGCGGGCGATCGACTGCCTCGCCTCGTCCTGACGGGCGTCCTGCGCCCGCTGCTCTTCTTCGGCCGAACGCCGCTCGACCGCAATCTGCTCGCGCTTGCGACGGATGCGCTCCGATGCTTCTTCCGCGGAGCCGATCTGAAGCTCGTAGCCGACCGTCGCCTTTTCCTGACGGTGCTGTTCGCCTTGCAGCGATGCCGCCGCTGATTCCGCGTTCGCGATCCTGATGTCGACCGCGGCGAGCTCCTCGCGCACACGCTCGACTGTCGCGCGCATCGAGTCGACACGCTCGCGCAACTCCTTGATTTCGCGCTTCGTTGCGAGGATGCCCCTTGCCTCGGCGCGCACGCCGCCCTCTACAACGTGCAGGCCGCGGAAGACGTCGCCGTCGAGCGTCACGACCGTACCTGGCACTATCCTCGCCGCGCTTTCGGCCGACGCGAAGTCAGGAGCGACCCAAGCGTGGGCAAGGACGGCCTGAATCACGTGCGCCACAGGGCCGGAAATGCCAATCACGTCGGTGAGTGGCGTCAAGCCTGCCGGCACGTCAATCGCGACTGGTGAGCTTTCCGGTACGGATTGATCGGCGATGAGAAAGCCGACGCGCCCGGCATTCCTCTCGCGCGCCAACCGCAAGCCAGCGGCGGCGTGTCCGTGCGAGGCGACGACGACGTGCTGCAGCGATTCGCCAAGACACGCTTCGACGGCTCGCTCGTAACGCCCGTCGACCTCGAGGTAGTCAGCCACCGATCCCATCTGCCCGACGTCTTCAGGCGACTCGGCGAGGATCGTCCTGGCCCCGTCGCCGTACTGCGCACGGGCCGCGTCGAGTTCTTCGAGAGAAGTGAGGCGCGCCAGCAGGGAGGCGAGCTCGTGCTCGCGCGTGCGAAGCTCGGTCGCGCGTTCTTCGCGATCGCCGCGCGCACCGACGAGCTCCGACTCCCGAGCCGCCCGATCGACGCGCAGCTCGTCCATCGCCGCGCGGGCACGTTCGAGGGCTTCTGTCGCAGCAGTGCGCTCGGTCCCTGCACGAGCGGCTTCGACGCCGAGGTCACGATCTTCCGCGTCGAGGGCGGCGATCTGCTCGGCCATCCGCGCCCGCGCGAGAACGGCGTGCTCCATCGCGTGCCGTAGCGCGGTCGCCGCGTTGACCGCAGCGAAGACCTCGCTGCGCGCTGCCTCGACGTCCGACTCGAGCCCCTCGATCTGGCGTTGGGCGTCGATGTACGCGGCCTCTTCGGCGGCGAGCGTTGCCGCCGCCTGATCCCGCTCGCTACCGGCGCGAACAGCGGCGTCACGGCGCGCTTCGAGCTCCTGACGCGCCGGCTCCTGGCGCGCGTCGAGCGCGCGAACCTCGGTCTCGATATCTGCCGCAGCGGTTGTCAGCTGCTCGATCTGCTGGCGATCGAAGGCGATCTGCTGCTGCAGCCGCCCAATTTCCATCTCGCTCGCGTGCGCCGCTTCTCTCGCGGTTGTCGCCTGGCTGTCGGCCTCGGTCAACTCGAGCCGAAGCGCCTCGAGCGTGGCCTCGAGCTCCGCCAGCCGGCCAGCGGCAGCGGTCTCTCGCTCGCGCGCGGCGGCTAGCTCGGTGCGTGCCGTCTCGATCGCCTGGCCGAGGACGCGATAGCGCTCGGCGAACTGCACCTTCTCCCACCGCCGGAGCTCTTCGCGCAGCCGCTTGTAGCGTCGCGCCTTGGCCGCCTGCCGCTTGAGCGTGCCGCGCTGCTTCTCGACTTCAAAAACGATATCGTCGACGCGCGTCAGGTTCTGCTGCGCTGCCTCGAGCTTCAGCTCGGCGGCCCGACGGCGGCTCTTGTACTTGGTGACCCCCGCGGCCTCTTCGATGAGCTGCCGCCGGTCTGTTGGACGCGCGCTGAGGATCTGGCCGATCTTGCCCTGCTCGATGACCGCGTACGCCTTGACGCCAACGCCAGCGTCCATCAGCAGATCCTGTACGTCGCGCAGGCGGCACGTCTCGCCGTCGATCAGGTACTCGCTCTCGCCCGATCGATACAGCCGGCGCATCAGTTCGACATCGCGCACGATGAGCGGCGTCTCGTCCGGCAGCGGTTCAAGCGCGACGGCTATGCCGCCGTCAGTCTCAATGGCTCCGGCCTGGCCCTCGCTGAGCGACACGGGCGCAGCGTGGCCATGGCCGTTGCCGTGGCCATTCCCATTGCCGTATCCATTGCCGTGGCCATTTCCATTGCCCGGCACACGGGCCGCGACGCCGCTCAGCCTGAGCCGCACCTCGGCAGCCGATGTCGGCTTTCGCGCGTCGCTGCCGCCGAAAATCAGGTCTTCCATGCGGTCCCCGCGAAGGCTGCGGGCACTTTGCTCGCCGAGGACCCAGGTGAGCGCGTCGACGACGTTGCTCTTCCCGCATCCGTTCGGGCCGACAATCGCCGTCACTCCCTGCTCGAAGGTGAGCTCCGAGCGATCGGGAAAGCTCTTGAAACCCGCAATTTCGAGACGTTGAAGGCGCATGAAAACCCTTTGTGTCCCTGGGGGACTGCTCACGAAAAAGCCGCCTGCGAGCCGGAGACACACTCCGACCCGGAAGCGGCTGGGATCGCTTCGACTACTGAGTAGTTGCTGGGAAGTCGACGCTTCGGTGTCAAAGACCGCTCGGCCGACACCACACCCCGCCCCGGCGGGATGGCCCCTGGCATCGACAAACGGCGGTCAGTCTAACAAGCCCCTATTACATGGGGCAAGGCTAAAGTGCACCCCCAAATATGGGGCCAAAGCCCTACCGGTCTCGTTCGTTCCCTGTGACCTTGGCGCGGGCCAGCTCCGTCAGCTTGACGGCGTCCGGAAACTGCTGGAGAGCGAACTGCGCCTGCGGATCCTTAACGATGAGGTTCCGCCTCGCCTCCTCGACCCCGAAGAGCGCCAGATCGATGTCGTAATGAATCATCGTCCGGATGAACGAGTCGTCCTTGGCGAAGCTCTCCTCGTCGATGACAACCTTCCGGTCCTTGAGCAGTGTCCGGTAGTCGGCAAGCATCGCGTCGGTCACCGTAAAGCCCTTGGCGATCCGCTTTTGATTCTTGTTGGCCGCGCTCATGCGTGTGTCACCTTCGGCGATGTACTGATCGGCAAAGTTGGCAAACGTCTGCCCTGCCCACAGCCTGCGGCCGAACCGCGTGGGGTTGAACCCTTCAATCGGCCCGGCGATGAACTTGTCGGGCTCGATGCCGCCACCGCCGTACACCTTGCGCTTCGCGTCGGTGTAGCGCAGCTCCGCGGAATCGTGCGTGCGCTCGGCGGTCTGGTCGCGCAGCGAGTAGGTCAGGTACTCATCGAACGCGCCATCCCACGGACGCTGAATCATGCGGCCGCTCGGCGTGTAGTAGCGGCCAGTCGTCAGCGCGAGGCCCGCGCCGCTCATCCGTGAGCCGATGGTGTAGACCGACTGCACGAGCGCCTTGCCGAACGTCGTCTCGCCGACGATGAGCGCACGGTCGTGATCCTGGAGCGCTCCGCTGACGATCTCCGACGCACTGGCCGAGCCGCGATTGACGAGGACGACGATCGGCTGGTGCGTGTAATCGCTGTCGTCGGTGGCGCGATATTCCTCGTTCGAATTCGGCGTGCGGCCCTTGGTATAGACGATGAGCTCGCCCTTGGGCAGGAAACGGTTCGAGATGCGAATCGCCTGATCGAGCGGCCCGCCAGGATTGTCGCGGAGGTCGAGCACAAGGCGCTTCATGCCCTTCGCACTGAGCTGCTTGAGCGCGGCACCCACTTCGTCGTTCGAGGTCTCCGAAAAGTCTCCGAGCTTGACGTACCCAGTTTGGCCGTCGACCATGAACGCGCCGCGTACGGTCGACATGTTCACGGCGTCACGCTCGATCTCGAGGTCGATCAAGCCGTCGTACCCACGGCGCTTCAGCGAAATATTGACGGTCGTCCCCTTGGGCCCCTTCAACTTCGCGACCGCATCGTCGGACGACCAGCCCTTCGTTTCTTCACCGTTGATCCGCGCGATGATGTCGCCGCGGCGAAGGCCCTTCCTGTAGGCAGGCGAACCCTCGAAGATCGACATCACCGTGATGTCGCCGTCGGGCACCTGGATCTGAATCCCGAGACCGTAGTAGCTGCCCGACTGCCGCTCGCGAAGCTGACGGTAGCTCCGGGGATCGAAGAAGCTCGAATGCGGGTCGAGCTGCTTCAACATCCCGTCGATGGCGCCGTAGACGAGCCGATCGCTCGGCAGCTCCTCGACGTACTCCTTCGATATGGCGTCGAGCGCGGAGGTAAAAATCTTGTACTGCGTCTCGACTTGATCCTGCCGCGCGAGCAGGCTGCCGCCTACTGCGCCACCGGCAATCGCCGAGAGCACCACCGCCAGGATAGCCACGGGGAAGAAGCGGGAACTACGCATGATCGCATCGTAACAGACCAAGTGTCGTGATTGCAACGACTTCCGGGGACCGCACGACCTTTGCGGTTGACCCCTCACCCGGCACGTTTCTATAATCGAGGATACGGCGTACAACCGCCCGGTTTTTCAAGGACTTCCATTATGTTCGGTCCCATCGGCATGCCCGAGCTCATCGTCATCATGGTGATCGCCCTGATCATCTTCGGGCCGCGAAAGCTGCCCGAGCTGGGGCGGTCGCTGGGACGAAGCCTCAACGAATTCAAGCGCGCCTCGAACGAGCTGAAGCACACGCTCGACGAGGAGATCCGCGTCGAGGAACAGCGCTCGACCGAGCGGCAGACAGCGCCCGAAACGCCTCGCCCCGCAAGTGTCACCGAGGCTGACGACGCAGGGATCCCGCGCCAATCGGGCAGCGCCTAGGCCTCCATGGCCCTCGTACCGTTTCCCTCTGCTTCCCCGGCCCCTCCCGACCGAGACGACGAAGAACTGCAAGAAGAAGACGGCGCCGGCGGAAAGATGTCGTTTCTGGAGCATCTTGACGAGCTCCGGAAACGACTGATCGCGAGCGTTTACGCGCTGGTCGTGGGCTGCGTGGTGTCGTTTGTCTTCGTCGGGCAAATCCAGCAGTTCATCATGCTGCCCCTTTACAAGTTGATGCCCACCGGCACCAAGTTCATGTACACGGCGCCAACCGAGGGCTTCATGCTGATGATGAAGATCGGGGCGCTCGCCGGTCTTTTCGTTGCGCTGCCGGTCATCATCCTGCAGTTGTGGCTCTTCATCGCGCCCGGGTTGTACTCGAACGAGAAGAGGTTCGCGGTACCGTTCGTGCTCCTCGGCACGATCTTCTTTGTGTCCGGTGCGGCCTTCTCCCACTACATCGCGTTTCCGTACACGTGGAAGTTCTTCCTTGGCTTCGAAACGACATACCTCGAGTTCAGGCCCAAGATCTCGGATGTCTTCTCGCTCTGGGTGAAGATGCTGCTCGCTTTCGGCGTCATCTTCCAGATGCCGACGATCGTGTTCTTCCTCGCCCGCATGGGTATGGTGACGGCGGGCTTCCTGATTCGGCACACGAAATACGCGATCCTGATCATCTTCATCCTCGGCGCGGTCCTCAGTCCTGGAACTGACGTCGTGTCGCAGGCGATGATGGCTGGACCGATGCTCGTGCTGTACGCGCTCAGCATCGTGATCGCCTGGCTCTTCGCGAAGCGCAAACCGGCCGAGAGTTAAGGCGCGCGTCCGCGCTATCTCACGACCATCGACTCGACATGGCCATCAAGGCGTCCGCCGCCGCCGAGACTCGCAGGCTCGTCGACGCTCTCGCCGCGGACGATGACGTACGGCGCGAGATCGCGATTGCGCGGCTGGGCATCATCGGATCGCGCGCAGTCGACCGGCTGATCCAGGCGTACACCACGCAGAAAGAAAGAACGACGCGCGTGGCGATCCTGCGCGCGCTCGAAGGCATCGGTGATGCCAGGAGCGCACCCCTCGCCCGCCAGGCGCTCGCCGAAGGCGGAGACGTTGCCGTTGCAGCAGCGGCCGTGCTCAGAACGGTCGTGTCCTCGCGGCATGCCGCCACGGCCGCTGGCGCGCTCGACGCATTGGTCTCGACCAGCCTCGACATTCGAAACGACCGACGGGTCCGACTCGCGGCGTTCGATGCGCTTCAAGACCTGTCAGCGGACGTGCGAGCTCGCGTGCGCGCTGCGCTCGACGCGGATGGTGCCGGTGGCGTTGGCGATGTCGCGCGGATGCCAGATCGAGATGCGGCGGGAGCAGAGGCCATCTGGACCGATGCGATAGCCGGCCGACTGCCGGACACGCCCCACGGGCTACGAGAGACCCTGGTCCGGCGAGCCCCGTCGGTGCCGCTCAACACGCTGCGACGGCTCGTCGACGCCATTCGGAGCCGCGAGGCCGAGGATCGCTCATTGGCGACGGCATGGCTCGCGTTGCGCGGCGCCATACACCAGGCGCTGGCGCTCCGCGGCAGCCGAGTCGCACTCTACGACCTGCGGGAAACAATCGAGTCAGGGCCCGCGCCGCTGCCAGTGTCGTTTCTGACGGCGCTCCACGTCATCGGCGACGTGTCGTGCCTAGAACCGGTAGCGGCGGCGTGGGGGGCGGCAGGCCGTGATGCAACGCCGGCCGGCGAGCGCTGGCGCCAGCAGCTGGCCTCAGCATTTGCCGCGATCGCCGACCGGGAAAAGATCACCAGGCGTCACGCGGTGATGAAGCGGATAGCTGCGAAGTGGCCAGGGCTGAGGTGAAAGGCCGTAGCTTTAAGCGTTCAGCTGTCAGCTATCAGCTGTTGTATACAGGCTCCGCACTTACTACCGGGCGGCTTGGCTGAGAGCTGAGAGCTAATAGCTGATAGCTGGTTAATACGCCTTCGCAAACCACGGCTCGCCAATCGCCGGCTTGCCGCATTTGACGCACACTCCATCTGACGTCTCGCCGCCAAAGGGAATGTTCCTGAGCGTTGCCTGCGTTTCGGCTTTGATTTCGGCCTCGCACGCCTCGCTTCCGCACCAGGCCGCAATCACGAAGCCGGGACGGCCTTCCATCGCCGACTTGAATTCGTCGTAGCTCGCGACCCGTGTCGTGTGCTCCTCGCGGAACGTGAGCGCACGAGCGAGGAGGGACTTCTGGATTTCATCCAGCAAGGCGGTCACGTGCGCGACCAGGCCATCCATCGACGCAGGCGCCTTCTCGCGCGTATCGCGGCGCGCCAGCACGACCTGCGATTTCTCGATGTCCTTGGGACCGATCTCGAGGCGAACCGGAACGCCGCGCAACTCCCACTCGGCAAACTTCCAGCCGGGCGTGTAGGCATCGCGATCGTCGAGCATGACGCGAACGCCCTGCGCCACGAGTGACTGCTGGATCTCGCGCGCTTTCGGCAGCACGGTCTCCTGCCAATTGCCACGCGGGATGGGCACGATGACGACCTGATACGGCGCAACGCGTGGCGGCAGGATCAGACCGCTGTCGTCGCCGTGCGTCATGATGACGCCGCCGATGAGGCGCGTCGACACGCCCCACGAGGTCGTCCAGGCATGTTGCACCGTCTTGTCGCGCCCCTGGAACTGAATCTCGAACGCCTTGGCAAAGTTCTGACCGAGGTTGTGCGACGTGCCGGCCTGGAGGGCCCGGCCGTCTCCCATCAGCGCCTCGATCGAATAGGTGCGCGACGCGCCGGCGAACTTTTCGCTTTCGCTCTTCTGGCCGTCGATCACGGGCATCGCCAGCTCGTTCTCGGCAAACTCCTTGTACAGCGCGAGGATCTTGCGTGTTTCTTCCTGCGCTTCTTCCGCCGTTTCGTGCGCGGTATGCCCCTCCTGCCAGAGGAACTCGGTGGTGCGGAGAAACGGCCGCGTGACTTTCTCCCAGCGCACCACGTTCGCCCACTGATTGATCAGTACCGGCAAATCACGCCACGACTGAATCCACTTGGCGTAGAGCGTGCCGATGATGGCTTCTGACGTTGGACGGACGACGAGCGGCTCGGCGAGCTCCTCGTCGCCGCCGCGTGTCACCCACGCGACCTGCGGCGCGAAACCCTCGACGTGTTCCTTCTCCTTCATCAGCAGGCTCGCGGGGATGAAGAGCGGGAAGTACGCGTTGACGTGGCCCGTCGCCTTGAAACGCCGGTCGAGCGCCTGCTGGATCAGCTCCCAAATCGCGTAGCCGTACGGCCGGATGGCCATGCAGCCCTTGACCTCGGTGTAGTCGGCGAGCTCGGCTCGCCGCACGACGTCGAGATACCAGCGCGAAAAGTCTTCCGACTGGGGCGTGATTTCGGTCACGAGCGCTTCTTTTTTGTCTTGCTTCACTGCGGTTTTCTCTGTCATGTCGATCGTTCGAGAGTCTCGGAAACCCTGCGCTTCCAGTGTATATCGTCGCGGACAGGATAGTCGTCCCGGTAGTGGGCGCCGCGACTCTCCTCACGCCTCAACGCCGCGCGCGCGATCAAGCGTCCGACGGTGAGCAGGCTGGCCGCCCGCCACGTTGTCGGCGTCGAGCGTTCCCCCATCCCGAAGCCACCCGTCGACGTCCTTCCATGCCGGCTCGAGGTACGACAGCGCTGACGCAATCCCCACACGATCGCGGAAGAGACCGACATCGCGCCACATCCGCGCCTGAAACTCCTCGGCGTTCAACTCGACGTCGAACGTTTCCTTGCGGCGCGAACGCCTTGAACCCTCAGAATCGCCTGAACCCTTCGAACCCAACGTCCGAATAGCCCGCCCGGCGCGCGCGCCGAACACGAGCCCTTCGAGGAGCGAGTTGCTGGCGAGCCGGTTCGCGCCATGGACGCCGGTACAGGCGACTTCTCCCGCAGCAAACAAGCCCTCGATCGACGTCTTCCCATCGAGGTCGGTCTCGACGCCTCCCATGATGTAGTGCGCCGCCGGGCCCACTGGAATGCGGTCGCGTGCGAGGTCGAGACCGGCCTGGCGGCACGCACTCGAGATCAGCGGGAAGCGATCGTGCACGAACGCCGGATCGAGATGCTGCATCGACAAGTAAATTGGCTGACCCGTGCGTCGTGCCTCGAGCTCGATGCTCCGTGCGACGCGATCGCGCGGCGCAAGATCGCCGGCCGGATCGTAGCGAGGCATGAAGGCCTCGCCACTGCCGTTCAGGAGCCGTGCGCCTTCGCCACGCAGCGCTTCAGAGAGCAGAAACCTCGGCTGACCGGCAACCTTCAACGCCGTCGGATGAAACTGCACGAACTCGAGATCCGACACCGCGGCGCCGGCCCGATACGCCATCGCGACGCCGTCGCCGGTCGCCACCGGCGGGTTGGTCGTGTCGCTGTAGACATGACCGGCGCCGCCCGTCGCCAGTAAGACGGTGCGCGCAAAGGCCACGCTCGTCGTGCCGTCCTCGTGCAGGATCCGCGCGCCGATGCAACGCCGCTCACGCTCGTCGACGACGAGATCGACGACGCGCGCGTGGTCTGACGTTTCGACGCCCGGCAGTCCCGACGCGCGGCGCCACAGCACGCGTCCGATCTCTCGCCCAGTGGCGTCGCGGGCGTGCAGGACGCGGCGCGCGCTGTGAGCGCCTTCAATAGCGAGCGCCGGAGATCCGTCGGCGGCGCGGTCGAAGGCCGCACCCCAGGCCATCAGCTCGCGAACGTATCCGGGGCCCTCCTCGACCAGCACCTGCACCGCACGCTCGTCGCACAGGCCGTCCCCGGCAGCGATCGTGTCGGCTGCGTGCAGCTCCGGCGAGTCGCCAGGGCCGACCGCGGCAGCAATTCCCCCTTGCGCGTAGCCGGTGTTGCCCTCGCGAGGCTCCGCCTTCGTGAGGATGAGCACGGTACCCGCGCCCGCCAGCTCGACCGCTGCGCGCAGGCCCGCGATTCCGCTGCCGATGATGAGGAAGTCTGCGTGAAGGTCCACGCCCCCGTTCCGATCGTGTCCGATCCTGCTATCCTACCATTCGCTCCGCAGCGTGCTGGGGACTCCTGCCCCCAACACTAGAGAAGCCGGCCACCACCACTCCACTCATGTCCGACGCGTCCGGTCTGCAAGTTCGAACGCCTTCTGGCACATATCCCGTGGAAATTGCCAACGGCGCCGCTGGACGCCTCGCGGCGATCATGGACGCCATCGGCGTCCCGAAGCGCCGGTTCGTCGTGTCGAACCCCATGGTCTGGCGGCTGCATGGCGATGCGTGTCCTGGCGCCAGCGCCGACGATCCGATCCTCATTCCCGATGGCGAACGCTTCAAACAACTCGCGACCGTTGGTCGAATCTATGACGCGCTGATCCGCGCCACGGCGGACCGCGCGACAACGGTCGTCGCCATCGGCGGCGGGGTTGTCGGCGACATCGCCGGGTTCGCCGCGGCGACCTTTCTGCGCGGCGTACCGGTCGTCCAGGTGCCTACGACGCTGCTGGCGCAAGTCGACAGCGCGATCGGCGGCAAGGTCGGCGTCAATCTCGCCGCAGGCAAGAACCTGATTGGCGCCTACCATCAGCCTGCCGCCGTGGTCGTGGATCCGGCGCTCCTGTCGACGCTACCGCGTCGCGAGTTTCGCGCCGGGCTGTACGAGGTTGTCAAGTACCGGCGTCATCGCCAGCCGGCCGCTGTTCGAGCGCCTCGGCGCCGAACTTGGAGCGCTCTTCTCGCGCGATCCCGCGGTCCTCGTGCCTGTGATTGCGGAGTGCTGCCGCATCAAGGGTCGCGTCGTCGAGGAGGACGAGCGTGAGTCAGGGCCGCGGCGGGCCCTGAATTTCGGCCATACGATCGGCCATGCGCTCGAAGCGGTGACAAAGTATCGGCGTTTTCGCCACGGCGAGGCTGTCGGCTACGGCATGCTCGCTGCGGCCACGCTCGCCGTCGAGCGGGGCACGATGGCGGCCGCCGAGCGCCAAGCACTCGCGACGCTCATCGCTCAGATGGGACCGTTGCCGTCGGTATCAGATCTTTCAGCGCAACAGGTTGTCGAAGCCGTCGGTCGCGACAAGAAAGTGATTGCCGGGCGCCTGCACTTCGTGTTGCCGGTGGGTATTGGCGCGACGACGACCGTCAACGATGTGACGATCGATGAATTGACCGCCGTGGCCCGCGGTCTGGGACTGCGAGCATAGCGGGTCAGCCCCCTCTACTCCAGCCGATGCTCCTTGAGCTTGCTCAAGAGCATCTTGTAGGGCACTTGCAACAGTTCGGCGGCACGTCCCTTGTTGCCGTCCGCCTCTTTCAACACCTGCTCAATCTTCAATCGCTCGACGACGGCCAGGGCTCGCTTGCTGGCTTCCATCAACGATCCCGAGAGGTCGAGATCCGCCAGCGGATTTGCCGGTTCCTGCTCCGGCTCGCTGGTGACAAACGACAGGTTCAGATGACGCGGCTGCACGGAGTCGCCATCGGTCAGAATGACGGCGCGCTCGATGCAGTTCTGCAATTCGCGAACGTTCCCCGGCCAGCGATACGAGACAAGTTGCTCGAGTGTCGCCGGCGACAGCGACAGCGGCTTCTTCTTCATGTCCCGGCAGAAGCGGTCGATGAAGAAACGCGCGAGCAGCGGGATGTCGCCGGGGCGGTCGCGGAGCGGCGGCACCGTGATCGGAAAGACCGACAGGCGGAAGTACAGATCTTCCCTGAAGCGTCGCGCGGCAACCGCGGCGCGCAATCCGCGATTCGTCGCGGCGACGAGGCGCACATCCACCTGTACGGTGACCGTTCCACCGACCCGCTCGAATCGCCTTTCTTCCAAAGCGCGCAAGATCTTGGCCTGAAGCGCCAGAGGCAAATCACCAATTTCGTCGAGGAAGAGCGTCCCGTGATGCGCCATCTCGAACTTGCCCGGCTTTCGTGCGACGGCGCCGGTGAACGCGCCCTTTTCGTGGCCGAAGAGCTCGGTCTCGAGAAGCGTCTCCGGGATAGCGGCGCAGTTAATCGCGACAAATGGCGCGTCGGCGCGCTGACTCAGCGCGTGCAGCGAACGCGCGAACAACTCCTTGCCCGTACCGCTCTCGCCTTCGAGCAGCACAGTCGTGTCGGTTGCCGCGGCCTTCTGCAGGCTCGCGAATACCTTCCGCAATGACAGATCTTCGCCAACCAGCTGCGGCGCGCCACGCCTGACGGCGAGCTCCTCCTTGAGGAGCAGGTTTTCAGTCACTATCCGGCGCTGCTCCAAGGCTCGCGCGACGAGAAGCGCCAGGTGATCGGGGTCGACAGGCTTGGCGAGGAAATCGAGCGCACCCTCTTTCATCGCTGCGACGGCATCCTCGATGCTGCCGTACGCGGTCATCACGATGACAGGGGTATCGGCGTCGAACTCCTTCGACGCCCGCAGCACGCCGAAGCCGTCGCCTTCAGGAAGGCGAAGGTCGGACAGCACGATTGCGGGACTCTGCTGAAGCATGCGCACGGCCTCGGGCTGGTCGCGGGCCTCGAGCACGGCATGTCCCTGCCGCTCGAGCGCGTGCCTGAGCATCGTACGCAGCGAGTCCTTGTCTTCGACGATGAGAATTTGAGCGGGGGCGGCCACTCGGGCTGACGTCAGCGCAGCCAGCCCGGAGGCACGCCGGCTTTGCGCGCCTCTTCTTCGATGTCGGCGATCTGTTTCTTCGAGGTTGCGACATCGCCTTTGACTTTCTCGATTTCGTCGAGAGCGTTCTTGCGCGTGTTACCGATATTGGTGCGCTCGAAGAGGTCGCTGCGGTTGTAGTCTGCCGTAAGACCCTGTACGCGCATCTGCAAAGCGTCGAGAATCACTTCGTTGCTCCGCAACGCCTCGCGGGCCTGTGCCATCCGGCCATGCCAGAAGGCTTCACCCTTGTCGTCCGCGGCGGCAGCGTCACGAGCCGGAGCGGCGGCGCTCGGCTTCTGATCACCGCTCGACTGCGCGGTCCCGCCATCGGCTTGCGCCGGCGCAGCGGTGGCTGCCTGTCGAATCGCCGAATCTGGCAAGTCCTTGTTGGTGATGACCTTCTTGGTGTCCTTGACCGTCTTCCGACGCGCAGCTTCCTGGCGCGCAAGCTCGGCCAACGACGGCTGCGACTGCGCTTGCGCGAGCGCAAGAGGCGGCCACGCTACCGCGACCGTGAACGCGGCTGCGATAAGCGCTCGAAGGACGAAGCGCTGCAGACAGGTTGAGTTCATAATTGGACCTAAATACCTGTTAATTGTAGCAGATACGGGCAAGAATCGCCAGCCCGTCCGTTCGCTGGCAGCGCGATGTGGCTGAGCTTCAATTATTTATCGGCAGAGATGCCGTCGAGGCGAACACGGCGCGATTCAGCGCCCCTGACGCAACCCTTCCAACCGGATATCGCCACCAACGGTTCGGGAAATGCGCCCCTCGACGGAGCGTCTGGCGCCACCGGATCCCACTGCAAGCGCGTAGAGCAGAATCCGGCCGTTCGAGTCGATCGCCGGGTCACCATCGCCGTCGGACTCGTCGTCGGATACCCATACGACGAAGTACAAGGGAACGCTAAGGTCTGGTCGTGCCCGAAGCTCCCGCGGCGTCGCATGCACGAAGAGCCGCCACCGGGGGCTGTCGCCGCCAAAGCCGGTGCCAAGCCGGGTGTCGCTCTCTCGCTGGCGATTGGTTGTCATCCCGGCAAGATCAAGCGTGCGACCATCCGGCCCACGCGGCACCACCTCGCCGTCGTCGAACGGCGACATGAGATTGCCCGGCGGTGTCGCCAGCACACGCGACCAATCGGGCAGGACGGAGAGATCGCGCACGGCCAGCTCGAATGCGGCCTCGGCGCCGAATGCGGTTTCCTGCGCGTGACGATATCGCGCGCTGATGATCGTCTCCATTGTGCTGATCGCGACGAGTGCTGCCGCGACCGCCCCGACGAGCGTCAGCAGGAGGAGCGCGACCAATACGGCGGTCCCACGCTCGCCTTGGATCGAGTGGAATCTCAACCGACACCCCGCTTCGAGCATGGCCTACCGCCGGAAAGTCACGGGGATCATGCTGCGGAGTGCGACGTCAAACGTCACTTCGTAGTCGGGAACCAGGGTGTACGGGTTGGAGGCATGCCCCGGTCGAGCGAACAGTGAACTCCTGCCGCGAAACTCTGCTGCACCAGCCTGGACCCGTATCGTGGCTCGTATGCGACGAACGCGGAGCAAGTCCCCGTCAAACGCCAGCGGGCCGTTGCCACAAACGGGACCGTCGACCAGATCCGGTTCGCTGAGTTCGACGAGTCCGCGGCCGCGCTCTTCCAGTCGCGCTATCGGCGGCGAGCCGGCATCGTAAAGGCAGTTGCTCGTCGCTGCGTCGGACGGAAGCATCACGCTCGCGGCTGCTCCATCGGCAAAGGACGAGAACCGGAGCTCGAGGACGTTGTCGATCAGTGGCATGTCCGTCTGGTATCCGTCGTACACCATCACACGGCTACCGGCGCGATCCAGGTAGTAGGTTCGCTGAACGACGGGAACCACGTATGAATGTCCGGGCACGTAGGCACGCTCGAACGGCACATTCGGTGAATCGTGTTCGAGACCCGCGTCGATGCCGGTGACAGTGAAGAGTTGGTGTCCTGCACCGGGTTCACTCGTGTCGAAAAGAAGTGCACGTGTACCAGGAGTGAAGCCACACAGGCCCGACGCTGGGCAGCCCGGCGCGGTTGGGGCGATCGACAGCGGCGCCGCTGCGCTTGTCATCGGCTGAACCAACGGCGACGGCCGGGCAGCGTCCGGTACATAGATGATCGTCAGGCGGTCGCGAGCGGCCGTCATCGCCGGATCCGCCAGGCGCACGCCAAGCCTTGCTGGAACGATCGGCGCGATATACATGCCGAGGCTTCCCATGATTGGCCCGTGCGTGACGCCGGTGCCTGCCGCGGCCAAGTCCGCGCGCAACCGGTCGGCGGCGATCCGGATTCGCTGGTTGACGTCGGTGGCTTCGGATTGCGACTGCGCCAGGCGTTGGCCCGCCGCGGCGACATGGATCAACGGAACGGTTGCGATCAGCACGACCGCTAGCGCCAGCAAGACCTCAGCGAGCGAGAATCCCCGATTGCCTGAAACGACCTGCGTCCACAACACCTCATTGCCCCTTTCTCGCGCGTACGCTCCACAACAGGGCGTCGCTGCCGGTTGGGCCCGTCCATGCACCGCGCGCGCGATCGTCTCTAACGGTTGTGACCAGCACTTGCAGAACAAGCGTGCGCTCCGGGTCTGCCGAAAGCGGCCAGATTGCCCATCGGCGAACGAATACCGCATCAGAGGGCGGACGCGTGTCGCGACCAACCCAGCGGCCCGCATCGTCGAGATAGTCGACATATCCCAAGGTGTTTGCCGCAAGCGTTCCATCCGGCGACGCCGACAATCCCGGGCCGCTCTGCGGATGATGCGGTTGGCTCACATCGGTCTCGAAATCGGAGCGCGGGATCGCCGGCGTGTCGGAGAGCGACTGCTCGTACGTCCAGGCGAGCGATCGAAGCTCGTCCATCTTGGCCGCGGCAAATATCACTGTGGAGGTGCGTTCGCGGGCCGATCGAACGGCGCGCGTGGCGACGCCGATCAACTGGGCGACGCCGACCGCGGCCGTCACACAGAGGCCGACAGCAATGACCGCCTCGACGAGCGTAAAACCGGAATTCGACTCAATGCTGCCGCGACGCATCGCTCATCGGCGATGCAACGCGCGATCCGAATCGCCACGCACGAAATTACGCCAGACTTTCAGGAGAACCTGGATGCGGTCTGAAACGATGTGATCTGGAGTTGACGATTCGCAACTGGCGTTGCAGGCGCAATCGAGTCGCGGTCAGTGAGCGATGCCCGCGCTGCTCTGTTTGGAAATCGATGCGGGCAGTGTCACGACGAATCGCGCACCGCCGCCATCGTCGTTGCCGGCAGTGACGCGGCCGTTGTGCGTCACGATAATTTTTTGCACGAGGGCGAGACCAAGACCAGTTCCGTGGGCCTTGGTCGTGAAGAATGGCCGGAACACGCGTTCAGCGACGTCGTTCGGTACTCCGGGGCCGTTGTCGCAGACGCTGATCCGCACGACGCCGTGCACAGCGTCCCGGCCGCCTTCGATCGCAATTTGCGGAACGACCTTGGCCTGATCACACGCTTCGAAAGCGTTTCTACACAAGTTGCTCATCGCCTGGCGCAGCAGGATTTCGTCACCCTCGACTCTGCCGAAATCCCCGCTGACTGTGACGCTGCCGCCGCGACCGCAGACCTCGGAACGAATCTCATCGGCAGCTCGCTCCACGAGCAACAGCATCTCGACTGGTGTGAGCGTCAGCTCCGTCGGTCGAGCGAAGGCGAGAAAGTTGGTGACGACCTGCCCCAGAGCCTCGGTCTCGTCACGGATACCCTGCACATACGGACGAAAGTCAGCTGGCAAGCGCTCGAGGTTCAACAAGCGGCCGTAACCGTGGATTGTTGCGAGGCCGTTGCGAAACTCGTGCGCAATGCCAGCGGTCATCTCGCCGAGCCGTGCGAGGCTGTCCTTCAACCGGAGCTGCTCCTCGAGCTCCATCACCTCGGTGAGATCCGTGAAGAGGCAGATGACGCCGTGCGCCGTATTGCCGCCTTCCTCGCGAATGGGCGATACCGTCAGTCCGAGGTGCGATGCGGCAACACCTGAGAGAGGAACCGCCCTCCGTACAACAGGCCGCGATGTCGTCAGGCACTCTTCCAGGACGTCTGCGAGCGGCCCGACATCCTTCAGCACCTCGCGATAGGGACCTTCCCACTGCTTGCCCGACAACCCCAGCATCGTCTGACCAGCAGGGTTGAGCGTGCGTACGACGCCGGCGCCGTCCACGACGAGGAGTCCCGACGTCAAGCTGGCGACGATTTCGCTGGCAAGCCGCTCGGAGGCTTCGGCGCGGGCCTTCATCGCCCGCTCTCCATCCCGGAGCTTGCGCACGGCGTCTTCCATGGCCGCAGCCATGAACGCGGTCTCGGCGCCCGCTTGTCGATCGTCGCGGGTGGCGGCGCGCGCGGCGGCAAAGATGCGCAGGACAGCGTAGGCGAGCACTGCCGACAAAGCGGCAACGATCGCAGTCAGCCCGAGGAAGAGGTAGCCGCTATTAGACATGAAGCTCAGCTATCAGCTGCCAGCTCCGGCCGAAATCATAAGCGAAGACCTGCCCCCCGGCTGACAGCTGACAGCTGACGGCTGATAGCTCGCTACTGTGTTGGCCGCAACAACTGTCGGAACGTCAGCGTGTTGACGTCGCGGAACATCGGCGTGCCCGGCGGCAGGAGCGACGGCAGCAGGAAGTCCGTGTCGAAGTTGTAGCCGCGCGACGGGGCTTGGTAGACGGCCGTCGAAGCACTCGTGAACTTGTAAATCCCGATGGCCTGCCGGCTGTTGAAAAAGCTGACGATCGAACCACGATAATTCAGCGTCTGGCCGTTCCAGCTCTCGATATACCGGAGGAAGTTGTGCGCGCCGCCGTCGGTTCCGAAATCCGGATCGGAGGTCCACGCCAACGAGCGCGTAAACGGGATCGTCTTGCCGCCGACGACGGCCATGCGATAGCCAGTCTGATTGGCCACGCGACCGCTTGACGCGTGTGGACTGGTGAACGACCGGATGTCGTTCCAGTTGTTCGACAGCAACGTGACGGCGTCGGCGATGACCGCCGCGGCTACGTTTGGCTCGGCAGTCACATCCGTCGTAGTCGCGTTGAAGTTCCCCTGGACGTACACCGGGTTTTCCGACGCGATCGTCAGCCCCGGAGCGGGAACATTGTTGCACGGCGCCGGCGTGCACGCGCCCGCCGGCGGAGAGGACGCGTAGAGGCCCCCGTTTACGATCTTGAGCGCGCGCCGGAAGAAGAGCGGCCGGTTCGCACGGGCAATCGTCGCGGCGTTTGTGCTGACGGCACCGTTGACGTTGTCCCAGGGACGAGTCGCGCTGGTCCAGGGAAGAGGTCTGTCGGCCACGGGATTTATGCCGTATACCTCGCGCGTACCGTTGCCGTTGACGTCCTCGCCCGGATCGAGTGTGTTGTTTGGAGTTCCTGCCGCGGTTGCCGGGTTGATGAAGTCTTCGAAACCGTACTCTGCGGTTTCCTGTCCGGATCCGTCACGATTGGTTCGCCGATCGGAGAAATACACGATGAAGCCGTTGCCATTGTCGTTGCGCGCCTGAGGACCGTTCGTCCCGATCTGCCCAAGGAGCCACCGACGCAGGTTGTTGACGTCCAGCTCGATGTAGTGGATGACGCCGCCGAGTCTGATGTCAGCAGTGCCCAGCCCCGTGGCGTCGCGGAGTAAGCCTTCGCGCGGATCGTAGAGCGTCAGCGGCCAATAGTCGTGCTCGTTCTGGCTGACGCTGGACGGCGTCTCCAGTAATGTCTCCGACTCCGTCATTATCTGACATCGATTCCGCAGGGCGCGATGTCGGCCGGCACATCGCGAACCCGCTGGAGTCGAATGACGGCGTTCCGATGCGGTTCCGCGCAGATGTCCCCTGAACCCGTCACTGGAGGGATCGGAGTCGTGTATGTCGTGTCAGGAACCTTGTTCCAGCGGCTCGCGACGGCCGCGTTCGCGTCCGCAAGATTGCGTCCCGATATCCCCAGCCCGAGAATTTCCCTGGTGACGTCGACCCACGTCTCGTCCTGCCTCTGCATTTCGATCTTGATGTAGCCACCCAGCAAAGGATAGTTGTGGGGGTCCTTGGCGATCCCCGCGGGCATAACACCTACCCAGGCCGGATCTTCCGAGTTCGCGAGCGGCGACCGCATGTTATCGGCAGGCGTCAACCCATAGTCGAGCACTTTGTCCTGCGTCAGAGGACCACCGAGAAGAACCGGCTCGGTCGCGGTCAGGACGGTCGGTAATTCCATGAGTGCATTCCTGGTATCTGACAGCAGGATGCGAAGCGACGCCTTACCGTAAAACCGCTGCTGGTAAATGAGCGGCTGGGTGGTGTTCTCGTTCGAGTTGCGTGCCGGCCGCCGGATCAAGTCGATCGGCCTCGCTCCCTGCGACACCAGAGGCAGGTCGAGCCTGCGGGCGCCCGTCCGGCCGTTGCGGATATTGCTCGCATACGTGCCAACAGATAGTGCCGTCCACGACGGCTCGTTCTGCACCGCCGGGTTGTTCGTCACGAGACTGCCTTCGGTGCGGCCCAGGCTGCGGTAGGTGCTTGGAAGAGCGCGGATCACGTTCACCGTACCGTTCCAGTTGGTCAACGTATCAGTACCGTTCGAGAGGTTGGTCCGGATCACTTCGCCGACGGCCGTCACACGATCCGCGAGCGTGAGTGTGCCGCCACCCTGCGCAAGATAGAGATTGCCGTTGGTATGAACGCGTCCCCCGAAGTTGAAGGTGGCACCGGCGTGGAAACTCAGGTCGCCTTCCGAGAACATGCCGAACTGGAAGACGGGAACCGCCACGGTCTGCAGCGTCCGGCGCATGCGTACTTCCGCGCCGCCGCGCGACCGGGCCGTCACCGTGATGTTGTACGGAGTGATGATCCCCTTGAAGCCCTGATAGGGGCCCGCCGATATCGTGCTGCCATTGGCGTCCTCGGGTGCGGGGTTCCCATTGTTATCGGGCGTGAACAGGATGTCGTATCCGCGCGATCCGTCGGGGTCCGTGAACTGGAAGCCGGTCAGCGACGGCGGGTTGGCCGTCAGCGCGGCGATCTGGGTCGAGTTCGGCGAAAAGTCCTGCGTGAAGAGCCCGGAGAGATCCGATGTCAGCTGCTCGAGCCCGGCGTGCGCCGCCGCGTAGGCCTGCGTCTGATCGCGATCGAGGCCGCTGGCCCGTTGATCGGCGATGACCGCCGAGACAAAGCCCACCATCAAGGCTGACACCAGCATCAGCACCAGGAGCGTCACGATGAGCGCGATGCCGTCCTGGCGTGCCAGCGTCCGTCGTTCATGAGTCAAGGATTGCATAATCGTTCCTCAGCGATAGCGATCGACGAAGGCCAGGCTGCGAAGGCTGACCTGCGTGACGAGCGTCTTGTGCGCGAACTGGCGAGTCGAACGCAGCGGCAGGCGCGTTCGACCAGTCAGAACGAAATTCACCTTGCGAACCTGGTTCGGCGAGCACGCTCGCGGATTGCAGCGGCCGGAACCGTCGAGATCGGCGTCGTCCATCCGCACGTTGGTCAGCGTGCGGTTGACACCGTCCGTGAGGTCGTAGCTGATCTGAAGGTTCTCGACGTCGAACGCGACGACTGTGCCGAGCGCGTTGTCGAAGTTCGTCGGATGGCCGTTGTTCATGCGACGGATCAGCCGCGGCCGACGCGGGTCGGTCGTCACGTCGAGGTAGTAGGTAATCAGACGAATGCGCGTGGCGATCGTGTTGATCAGACCGTTCGTCCCGGCCGCTGTATCAGCCGGCGCCTGCATCCGCAATTCCGCCCCCGTGCCTGACGGGTTCCACACCGTGACGCCACCAACAAGACTCGAAACGCCTTGCTGATTGAGGCCCAGCGAATCGGCCGTATCAAAAAAGATCTGCTGACTGTTCGCGACCGGCTGCCGCGTGACCTGCACAAGTACGCTCGTGGAGCCCTTGGTCAGCATGATCAGATCGCCGGCGTCGATGTCGTCCGCACCACCATTGGTGATGTTCAGACCGCGCGGCGACTTGCCGTTGTCGATGGGCGCCACCAGATCGGGGAGCGCTACGGTGATGCTGGCGCCATTCGCGCCGAACGCCGTCAACGGTACCTGGTCGAACGCGCTGTCGGCCTCGACCATCGTGATCATGTCGGTCGGTTGTCCGTCCTCGGTCAGCACCGGTCCCCTTCCCGGGCCCGGTACTACCGCCGTAATCTGCTCGCACACGAAATCAGGGGTCGCGTCGTTCGGATCGGGCGGGCAAAACGACGGGCCGTCGAGCTGAAAGTTCGAGTCGATGGGACCGGGCAACTGCATCGGGGATGAGTTGTTGCCGTAGGGCAACCCGATGGTGCGCCCGGTGGGCAGCCCCTGGCCAACCTGCAGTGCGTCGCGGACCATCATGTCCATCGCCGTCCGCAGACCGTTATTCAGATCGCTGATCTGCGCCGCCGAATCGGTGGCCTTGATCGCATCGTTCATCGCCATCATCGTCGTGCCGAGGATGATGGTGGTGATCGCCATCGCGACCAGCAGTTCGACGAGCGTGAACCCCCGCTGACGGCCAGCGTCAGGTCTCACGGCGGAGGTCGGGCAGACGGCGTTTCTCTCGATGGTCATGCCGTTCCTCACGAGATCGCCGAGACATAGGTCGTCAGCTCGTAGACCCGCTCGGGCTGCATGACGCCGTCCGGATTTCGGACCATCTTTCCGTACCGCACGCGAATCTGCAGGCGACGGAGGTTCGGGTTCACAACCCCATTCGTAACGATTTCGCTGATGACGATCTCCCGCGTGTACCCCTCGAGGGGCATGACGATGTCGTCATCGGTGCCGAGCACGTTGTCAGGCCCCGGGCTCACCGCCTCCTCGACGCCATCGTCGTCCGCGGTGTTGACGAGGCCGTCAGCACCAGCATTGCGGAGCGGTTGCGGACCATCGACGAATACACCAGCTGGCGCTGCTGTGCATGCAGTACCGCGCGTCGACGACACGTTGTAGATCTGGCACCAGGTGATGACGCGCGTATCCCGGGCGGTGTGAACGCTCTCGACCGCTTCACGCGCTTTCTCCCGTGCGATCAGGGCGGCCGAGGAGCCGGTCAGCTGGTTGAGTCCCATTATGAACACGCCAGCAAGACTGAGCAGACCGGTTGCGAGAATCGCCATCGCGATCATCGTTTCGATCAACGAGAATCCCGCGTCGTCCCGTTCGTCCGCACGAGCAGTTGTCATATCAGACATCGCCTTACTCCACCCACTCTCTGCCGTTCCAGCGCCAGGCGCGAATCAGCGCCGTTGGTCCGAAGATAGTGATCGCCCGCGCGCTGTTGGGATCGCTTGGAACCGCCAGAAACAGTGTGCCGTTGAGGAAGTCGCCCTGCTGGTTCACGAAGTTGCCTTCGCTCGTGAACATGCGCGTGGGAGACGAGCCGAACGCAACAGCCCCGTTGAGCGTTGCGTTTGTCAGCGAGAATCCGTCGGGCGTGTTCGGAATGCCCGACAACACGCGAAACTCCATGTTGTTCTCGAGTTCCACCGTGCGAATAGTGGTCGTGCCGGTAATGACGCCGCCGGCGCCGATGTCCTCTCGAACGCTGCGAATCGCGGTCAGCCCGATGAACTGCACCCGCACGTTCCGCCGTTGGCTGATGGCGGTCTCGCGGGCGAGCCGCAAGGTGTCCATCGCCTGGGAGATGCCCGCGTCCGCCTTCGCTTTCTTCGTGAACGAGGGGGACACCATGATCGCCATCGCCGCGATGATGCCAATCAACGCGACGACGACCATGACTTCGAGAAGCGTGAAGCCGGCCTCGCTGCGGTCAGCGCGCCAAGGCGACGTCCGTCGATCTCTTGCTCGGAAAGATTTCATGAGATTTCCTGTTACGGGGAGATGCCAAGCAAGCGATACGCCACCTGGCGGTAACTAGCTGCAAACGCGAGTCTTACATGCTGTCAACAACAGAGTTGTCAGCCCGTGCTCGGGAGCTATGTTTCAGGAAAGGACAGAGTCTGACGGTACCGTAATCGGCCGTTCGCGTTCGCCGCTTTACTGGTAAAAACCCAGGTACCAGTCGAGAATCCGTTGGCCGTACAGGGAGGACACAAGGGCGGCCAGCGACAAAAAAGTTCCGTAGGGGAGCGCGTACTTCATACCTCCGCGCTTGAAGGCGATCACCATGACCCCGATGATCGAGCCCAGGATAGATGAGAGGACGAGCGTCAACACCATGAGCTTCCAGCCGAGAAAGGCCCCGATCATCGCCAGCATCTTCACGTCGCCTCCACCCATGCCCTCCTGGCCGGAATAGCGGTAGTACGCCTCGCCGACAAGCCACAGGACGCCGCCGCCGGCAAGCGCTCCGATAACCGAGTCCACGATGCCGGGCGGAAGCATGATGCTGAACAAGAGACCGACGACGATGCCCGGCAGCGTGATCAGATTCGGCAAAAGATGGTGCTCGAGGTCGATCGCGAAGAGGACGATGAGCGCCACGGCAAAGGTCAACCGCGGAACGAGCAGGATGTCGAGCCCGAATACGAGGTAGTGGGCGACGAAGATCGCCATCGTCAGCAGTTCGACGATGGGATACCGGACCGAGATAGCGGCCCTGCACGATCGGCAGCGTCCACCGAGCATCGCGTAGCTGACCACAGGCACGTTGTCGTACCACTTCAGCACGTAGCCGCAATGGGGACAGTTCGAGCCAGGGCTTACGATCGAACCACCACGAGGCAGACGGTGGATGCACACGTTCAGGAAGCTGCCGACCGCCATACCAAGCACGGCAAGGGCGGCGATTGCGAGCACGTCAGGGCTCATGACGGGGACCGCCGCCCGAAATCAGGCATCGGCTGGAGCGGCGACGTCCTCGACACCGTCACGCGTCCGCTGGCGGGATCGAGCTCGAACGGCGTGCCCGTGGCGTCGGTTGGAATCTGCCGGAGCGGAGTCCACCGCATGAGTCCCTGCCACGTGAGTGGCTCTCCGGCGGGAGTGGGATATCGCTTGACGAACGCTTCAAGTTGATCGGCAATGTCGAGCGCGTCGAGCTGCAGGATACGCCGCTCGGCATTGCGACGCATCCATTCCTGATCCGATTGCAGCATCTGCTGCCACAAGAAGCGCGCGGCACGACGGTCGTTGGCCGCCGTGAGCATGCTCGCAACGAGCGGCGGGATCCAGTTCGGCGCCCCCGGCTGTTCCGCCGCGCGTTGAAACCACTCGGCTGCTTTCCGGTAGTCGCGCACCTGCCAGTAATAGACGAACGCCGTGTCGTAGTAGTACTGCCACTTGGTCGGCTGAACGGTGATCCCCTTCCCGAGCAACCGCTCGGCCAGATCCGGGCGCCCGGGACCATTAGGGGGCGGCTCACTCAGGAAGATGGCGCCGAACCTGTAGGCGATCGTGAAGTACGGATCGAGCGTGGTCGTCAGGTCCAGGAGCGGAAATAGCAGTTCGTAGCGCCGCGGGTCTGTATCAGGGCTACCGCGGTAGTCGCCTCCGTAGTGCTGAATCGCGCGAATCCAGTAAACGTCGGCCGCCAGCGCATCGAAGGCGAGTGCGATCCGTTTCGCTGCCTCTCCCGAACGCACATACAGAAGGCGCTCAACCGCACTCTCGCGGACGGCAAAGAGGCGATCACGCGAAATCTGTATAGCAACGGCGCCAGCGAGACACACGAGCGCCAGTGCGGCGAGAATCGCGGGCCGCATCAGGCCAGACGCGGTCCGTCCCGGCGCGTCCGTCACTTGAAATCACGCCTCGAAAAGATCGCGACGGCCAGGAGCAGCAGCATGGCAACGTAGGCCAGGCCGTATGCCGACTGCGCCGCGACATAGCCGGCCGGGACGGTCAGACCGTGCACGACGTTCGTCTTGATGTCGAAGGCAGAGAGATCGGGCAGCGCGTGATACAGGCCGCGCACCAGCCACGCCGCGGGACGGGAATCGACGACCTGCTCGAAATTGCGGAGGTCGGCGTTGAAGTGGCCGACGATATAGAGGCCAAACGTCAGCGCCGCGGACAGGATCGGCGTCGAGAACGTCGAGAAGAACAGCGCCAGCGCCGTGATGACCATCAACTCCACGAAGATCAGCGCGATGGCCTTCAGCATCGCGGGATCGATTCCCGGAGCGTCCCAGGCTGACTGTGTCGCCAGCGGAGTCATCCACGTCAAATACGCGAGGACGGCGTAGAGGGCAACGGTCATGACAGCGACGTTGACCGCGAGCGTCAAAACGAGCCCCGCGTACTTACCAACGATAAGCTGCGGACGGCTGATGGGCTTGGCGAGCAGCGCATAGATGCTGCGCCGCTCGACCTCTTTCGACACCAAACCAATACCAATGAAAATCGCGATGAACGTGCCGAACACTGCGGTGGCCGCGAGGCCGAGGTCCTTGATGATCTTGACGTCCTGCCCCGCCGTGAGCTGTCCGAGCAGATAAGACGACGCGATCAGGAGCACGGCGAAAAGAACAAGGTTGTACGGAACGCGATCGCGGACCGACTCGCGAAAGACGCTCACCGCGATCGTGCTAACGGCTCGCACGAGAGGCCTCCTGATCCGATCGAGCCGACTGGGTCTCGGACACGCGGCGGACGAAGAAGTCCTCGAGCGTGTCCCGAATCGGATTGAGTGATACGACACTAGCCCCCGCAGCCGTCAGATCGCTCATGACGCGCTCGGGTGGATGCTCGAGCGAGAGCTCGACTGAATAGCGGCCCGCCGAAATCTCCGTCACCTTCTTCGCCGCCGGCCCCAGTCGTGAGAGCACCTCGGGGGTAGCGCCGGCAATGACCAGTTCCCACCCGCGCACCTCGAACGCCAGGATGTCACTCAGGCGCCCCGCCCCCGCCAGCCGGCCGCCGGACACAATCGCCACGCGGCCGCACAGCGCTTCGGCGTCGGCGAGGATGTGCGAGCTGAAGAACACCGTCCGGCCCTGATCGCGTAGGTGAAGAATCAGATTGCGCACGTCCCGTCGTCCGAGCGGATCGAGGCCCGACATCGGTTCGTCGAGGAAGACGACTTCGGGATCGTTGATGAGTGCCTGTGCAATGCCGATGCGCTGCACCATGCCCTTCGAGAACTTACGCAGCTGCAGTCGCCGCTCGGCGCCAATCCCCACGCGATCGAGCATCGCGGCGACGCGCTTCTTCCGCTCGGCGGCGTCATAGCCGAAGAGTTGCGCGAAGTACTCGAGCAGCTCCTCGGCAGTCAGGTAGTCGTAGAAGTACGGGTTTTCCGGAAGGTAGCCAATGCGCTGACGCGTGGCCACGTGACCGACTGGCTGGCCGAGAATTTCCGCGCGGCCTGACGTCGGAAAGATCAGCTGCATCAGCAGCTTCAGCGTCGTGGTCTTGCCGGCGCCGTTCGGCCCGAGAAACCCGAAGATCTCACCCGGCTCGACGGCAAGCGAAAGGCGATCGAGCGCCCGGTAAGGACGCTTGCGCCAGAAGCCTATCGCGTAATCTTTTGTCAGTTCCTCTATACGTATCGCTGGGGGCATGTCGCGTGTCGCTGGGGAGACATGTCCTCGTCTCGCGCTACTTCGTTCGCTGCAACTCCAACTGAATCAGCACCTCGAAGTACTGCGCCGGCAGAATCTGCGTCGGCATCCTGCCGTTGACGTAGAAAGTCGGAGTCGACTTCACGTTGAGGAGCTGACCGAGGCCGGCGTCGGTCTTGATCTCCTCCTTCGCGCGCGCGTATTGACTGTCGAAGTCAGTGATGGCGCCAACCGTGCGGGCAGCGTCCTTGACCTGCTCCGGCGTCAACAGCGGCGGGCCCTGGTGCGAGAAGATCCAATCCTCCAGTTTATCGGCCGTTCCCTTCGAGCGCGCCATGATCACCGACGCCGCTGCCTCGCACGAGGCGTTGTGCACCACGTTCGGCACGTAGGGGTTGCACTCCGGCTCGAGCGGGTACTGCTTCACGATGTACTTCACCTGTCCGGACGCGATGTATTTCGGCAGGATCTGCTTGTACTGGTCGAACGTCAGCTTGCAGGCGGGACACTGATAGTCGTTGAACTTGACGATCAGCACCTTGGCGCCGTCGCTCGGCAGCGGCACTTCCACCTTCGGCTGCACGTCCCACCACTGCGCCAGCTTGGCTCGCTCGTCGTCTGTGACCACGGGCAGCGGTGCCGGCGCTGCGGCCTGGGTCTCGGCCACTCCGTCGCGCGGGAACACGGCCGCCGCGAGCGCAGCACCAGCCGCGAAGAGCAGCACGACGACGAGCGCGATCGGACTCGAGACGAGGGTGCGGATGTCGTGGCGCGCGCGATCGGGAAGAGTCTTCATGGGAAATTTCGTCGCCCGTGAGGAAATGAAGAAGATGGCGATGACCGAGACATACGTCAGTGCGCAAAGGACGCAGAATGTCTTCAGCACCACATACGATGCCCACCCGAGATAGAGGATGAAAGCGAGCGCGATCGTCGACAACACGAAGACGTAACCAGGCGCGTTCTCGCGCGCCTTCGACGTCTGCCGCCCTGCCAGACCGACGATGGCGAGTACCATCGCAAAATACATGACGCCGCCAACGGCGACGGGCACACCCCAGAGACTGCCGTAGGGGCTGAGATACGCCTGGGTACAGTTCACCGTCGAGCTCACGTCGCAGGCGCTGACGTAGCTGGCGTCGGTGAGGAGCTTGTAGTGGACGTAGCTCGACATGAGCGCCGCGACCAGTCCGAGAGTCGCCGCCCCGAGCATCAGCTGTCGCTGCGATCGTGACATTCGATTGGGTCCTACCGAGTAATACCTCGAACTTCTTGTCCAATGCTCGGTGCGCCGCGCGGGGGCATTTTGCCCCTCAGGCTCTCCGGGCTCTCGTAGATCGCGAGATCGAGGTTCGTGCCAAAATACCGGAACCCTGTTGTGCCTTCGACAAGCGGATCGGCAGTGAGCGAATACGTCTCCACCGGCGTCTCACCAGTGCAGGTTTGGAGCGGCTCTTCCACCTCGGTACCGGTCATCGAAATCCGATAGCCGCTCTTGTCGACGTCCTCGCTCGCCGTCAGGTCAGGGCTGAGATAGGCGGTCCCGGTGGCGCCATTCACCTTCCCGAGACTGCTCAGGTGTGGCGCAAACTTCTGCTTCCCACAGGTCTGCATGAAGGCGAACTGTGCCTGGTTGATCGCTGTGAGCGCCGCGATCGCCGACACCTCGGCTCCGCGAATGCGTGCGTACCGATAGTTGGCCATCGCGATCGTCATCAGGATCCCGAGGATCACTATGACAAGCAGGAGCTCGATAAGTGTGAAACCGCGCGAATCGCGCACAGAATAAGCTTACCACCGACCAGGGCGGCGCAGTTCCAGGCCGTAACACACGGATGCACAGGGTCTCTCGCGAACAGATCCCCTACTGAAGCGGAGTGCCTGCCCCGCCCGGCAGCATGGCTGCCTCGGTTGGAGCGGCACCGGAGGCATCAGTGTAGATGACCTGGCGGCTCGAAGTGGCAAACCCGCGGCGGCCCGACACGCGCCTGCTCAATGGTACCGCGGTGACGTAGTAGCCCCGCGACGTCGGGACCCCACTGCAGTCGTCCTCACCCGCAGGCGATGTTCCGGCGCCGAGCGCGATCGAGTATCCACTCTTCATCGAGGGGTCGGCCGCGAGGTCCGGGCTGATGAAAGCTATCGTCTGTCCAGGGCATGGCGTCGCCAGGACGCTCAGCTGCGAAGCGAAATTGCCAGACGCCGCTGCCGACGAGTAAGCGGCCTCTGCGGCATTGATCGCCTTGAGAGAGCCGATGGCCGACGCTTCGTTGCCCGACATCTTCGCCCGCACCAAAGCGGGAATCGCCAGGGCGGAGAGGATGCCGATGACGCCAATGGTGGTCACGAGCTCAATCAGCGTGAATCCCCGGCTCGACTGCATCGGACAACGTCTGAACCACATTAGCAGGTACCAAAAAAATGGGGATGCTCGCAGGCGCGAGCATCCCCAGGTCTACGGAGACTACGGTTACTGAATCGGCGTCGCGGACCCGGCGAGCACAGCCGTTGCCATGGGTGCCGTGCCGGTCGCGTCCTGGTAGATCGTCGCCGCTGCGGACGTAGCGAATGCACGGTTCCCGGTCGAACCGACAGTCGCGGGTTCCGCCGTGGCATAGAAGTCCGTCTCCGTCGCAGTGCCGTTGCAGTCGTTCGGACCAGCGCCCCCACCAGCCGTTGCGAGCGAAACGTTGTAGCCGCTCTTCAGCACGGGCGCGGTCTGTGCCAGATCTGGCGGCAGGAAGCCCTGGCCGCTCGAACCGCACGCAACGCCCAGCGTCAGGAGGTCAACGGCATAGCCACCGCCCGCCGCCGCCGACGAATACGCCGAGTTCGCGCTGCTCACTGCGCGCATCGAACCGATGGCCGACGCCTCGTTGCCCGACATACGGGCGCGGAGCAGGCCGGGAACCGCAATCGCGGCGATGATGCCGATGATCGCCACGACGATTAGCAGCTCGATGAGCGTGAAGCCCTTCTGGTTACGAACCTTCATAGGAATCTCTCCTCTAATAGTCGAAGTTGTGTGTTGGCCGCGGGAGATACCCGCGTCGGAGCCGACTGGTAATCTCCAGCGGCCGACGCCAGCCCATGCAGCAACGGCGGTGCCATCGTGTGGAGCCGACCGGCGAATCGCCTGATTTGTTACCTCAGTCATGCCAGATTTACTGGAACACTCATGCGCTGACTGAACAGCCGCCGAATCAGTGCCAATTTTTGGCGGACTGACAATTTGCGTCGCCCGCGGTTGTCAGAAAGTGTCGGTCGGCAGTTTTCCGCAGGAACTGAAAGCTAGAGACGCATTGGCCCAGCATGTATCGGACATGATGCACCGGCCAGCTATTCCTACTGAGAAGTCGATCTGGGCATGCTTAGCGAAGACTCAATGACGTTGCTGACAGACCGGCGTTCAGAGGGGCGGGTTCCAACCGAGGCATCACTCTTACGCGGAACACTGCCCGTCGGCGTCAATCTGACAGAACCCACGAAGGCGGCGGTATGGCGACCAGTTCCGCGACTCGGCTTCGGGCTCGTTGTGGAGGGGCCCGCGGCCGTGAGTATGATCTCGCGGTCTTTCCGTGGAGTCCGCAAGCCGCCAGCCTTGTGCTGGCGCACCGTGCGTTTCACCATGCGCTGAAGCAATCGCTCGCCGATCTCCAGGCCGAACACGAGATCGGCGAGCTCACAGTCGCGACGACCGACGCGCGTGACCGGGAGCCCCGCGGCTTCGCCGTTTCGCACGTCTCCAAGTACGCTGACGCCCCTGGATTCACCGTGCTAGCGCGTCGTTAGCTCCAACTGCGCGACTGTTCGTTGCAATCCTGTAATTCGGCGTACTGAATCGGCTCAATTCACGCCTACATAAATGGTTGAGCGGGCAAGTTGGACGTTCGGTGCCATACAGACCGTCTGGCTTCCGGCTTGCTGTAGCGGAACCGCTGTCCAAGCGGGAAGGGCTGAGCAGGGACCGAGTAACGGGCGTCGTGCCAACTTCCAAAAGGCCAAGTCTTCCTCTCGTCCTGAAGCCGAACTGAAGGCGCGAGACACCTAACTCGGCCCGGCGCGCAGGATTGACTCTCGCGATGAGGATGACGATCGAGACTCCCGCCGACGGGCTCGTCGACGTCGGTATCTGCGTGATTCCGCGAACGGCCTTGCGGGTGCGGTGCTCCGCTTTGCGGACGATCTCGCCGATTTTCTCTGATGCTCTTCCACTGGCCCGATCTCATCATGGTCGCCGTCTCGTGGGTGGTGCACGCCCGCTAACTCGGTGCGTAGTTGATGATCGGGGCCCTGATCGTCGTCGGTGTGGTGGGGTGGATGCGAGTCGTTCGGAAATGGTCCACGAAACAGGCGGGCTAAGAATCGTTGCCACGTCTGCGCCTTCTCGATTGCCCGCGCTCGATCTTCTTCGGCTCGTGGCGGTGATGCTGGTGCTCGGCCGTCATCTCCAGTCCATTCCCAGTGAGTGGCCCGCTTGGCTCCGCACGGTGCTGGCCGCGTGGCAGCGCGGCGGATGGATCGGCGTGGACCTCTTCTTCGTGCTCAGCGGGTTTCTCGTCTCGGGGTTGCTGTTCGCCGAGCATCGACGCACGGGACACCCCTCGATCGGCCGGTTCTATCTCAGGCGCGGGCTCAAGATCTATCCGCCGTTTTACGCAATGCTCGCCGTCTCAGTCTTCGTGGACTGGTTTCGAGGCCGGCATATCCCCGCGATCCCGTTGCTTTCCGAACTCGTGTTCGTGCAGAGCTACGTCGGCGCCCTGTGGAATCACACGTGGTCGTTGGCCGTTGAAGAGCACTTCTATGTCCTGCTCCCACTCTTGCTCGTACTGCTGACGCGTCTCGGGCGCCAAATGGCGCTGCCGATCATCGTGCTCGCCGTGTGCGTGGGGACGCTCATCGCGCGTCTCTCGCACGCGTCGGATGTCCCTCACTATCGGCACCTGACCCACCTCTTCGCGACACATCTCCGACTCGATTCACTTGCGGCGGGAGTGTTCCTGGCGTATGTGTACCACGGGCACCGCGAGCGGTTTCTGCGCGTCGTCACGCCGCGCCGTTGGGTCTTCGTGCTTGCGGGCGCGCTTCTCATGGCGCCAGCGTTCGTCTTCCCGTTGGAAACGACGCCAGCGATCTACACGGTCGGACTGACCGTCTGGTACCTGGCGAGCGCGCTCATCGTCAGTGCGCTGGTCACGATGCAGCCGCCGACCTGGCTCTCGCCGATCGCGTTCGTCGGCGCCTCGTCTTATTCGATCTACCTGTGGCACATGCCGGTCTTGGTCTGGGGACCGTCGGCGCTCGCCAAGGTCGGCATATCACTTGGTCCGGCTGCGCAACTCGCGTGCTACATCGTGGGCTCCATTTTGGTCGGGCTCGTGATGGCCCGCGCGATTGAAACCCCGACGTTGCGTCTCCGAGATCGGCTGTGGCCGGCGACGGCGGCGTCGATTCGCCGTCCCTCTCTGAGAGCACGCACCCAGCTAGCGTGAACTCCTGACAGGAGGTCCGCCAAGCGGTGTCAGTGACACGTTACAGTTGGTCGTCCACTCCAGTCGATACCCGGAACGGTCGCCGAGACGCTCGACAAGCGCTTGATTCTCCGCGGGACCAATGTCATTCACCCAGAGCAGATCGTTCGAGAGATCGGGATCGTTCGTGGGGTGGAAGAACACGAAGTTTGCCGGCTCACCCGCGCAGCGGCGGACAAATGGATAAGGCGCGAACACGATGCCGCGCTGCACGCCGGCTCGCTCGGGTGCCTGCAGCGGAATGTTCACGTTTGCAGCGATTTGACGAACAGCCTCCAGGCGTACGGGAATGAAACCGGCCCACGCTGTGACGATGAGCGCCACAAGAAGACTCGGTGCGAACGCTCGCCGGTACCAATCCTCAGGGCCGGTCGATCTCAGCCAGTCCTCAAAGTTGCGGGCGCCGACCATCGTGAGAAACACGATGGGAACAGCAGCCTCGACCGCGTGCACAGGACCGTAGGTGTCGATCCCCCAATCGCGCTGGAAGAGGAGAAACAGCGCGTAGCAGCCAAACATCGCCCATAGCACACGGGCTCGGCCTGGGGCTGCCAGCGGCACCATCGCCAGAAAGAGGAACGAGGACGGCCAGCCAAAAAGATCGGCATTCAGCCGGAACATTCCACTGGCGGCGCGAGCAATCGCTTCACCGATCCTCGAGAAATCAAAGCCCGGCATCCGAGTCAGGTCCAACGCGCGGAACGTCGTAAACCGGAACTCGTTTTCGACGAGATACTGCGCGTAGCGCGAGTATCCAATCGTCCACGGTGAACCGTTCTGCGCCCACAGTACGGCGAGAAATAACGCCGCCAGGCCGATGGTCGGAATCAAGAACGCACCGACAGCCTCCCACCGTGCTCGAGCATCCATTCGTGCGACCGTGAACATCCATGACAGAACGAGGGGCGCGCCAATTGGAAGCGCTGACTGGGGCCGGATGCAGAACGCCATGGCGAATGCCAGCGCAAAGCCGAAGTGATCACGCCGCGAGGCGTTCTCAGCTGTCGCGCGCGAGTACAACCAAAAGCACCAGACCAACGCGGCGATGCAGGACGTGTGCGAGAGTCCCGTGGCCGCACCGATCTGCAAGAATGGCGACGAGAGAAAGAGCAGCACTCCCGCGCGCGCCCAGGCAGATCCAACGAGAGCCGTGAGCGAACGCAACAGTGGAAACACCGTCAGCGCGGACAACAGCGGGTTAGCGATGCCAGTCGCGCCAATCCAGACACACGGTGCCAGAAGCGCCGGCCACCCGAGGAAGTACACCGGGTAGAGACGCCCATCGTTGATCATGAAGTTCTGGTCGAAGAACAACTTGAGCGCTGGCGACTGCGCCCAGAGCCGGCCGGTCGCTAGGAGTTCAGCAGCAAACCTGTAAGCGCTTTCGTCATCGGTCAGGGGAGCTCCCTTCAGGAGTCCGAACCGGATGGTCACCGGGATCACGAATCCGGCAACCGTAGCCCAAAGCAGAAAGCGGCGGTCCGTCAGCCGGTTCCACTCGTCTACCAGCGAGCGACAGCGCCGCGACGTCGTCAGCGCTCGTGCGAGCGCCACTGCGAGAAGTCCTGCCGATAGCGCGCCGATGGGCGTCCAGAATGCAACCAGGGTGAGGTACCGCGGGGTTGGAAAGTTTAGTGACCCGAGATCCAGCCTGAAGCCGCTCAGGTACGACGCCCCGACCAAGTGAAACATCGTCATCGCCAGGGCGGCGCCGACGAAATGCAGAACGCCGGTTTCGCTGAAGCGCGACCACCTAAACGCAGGTCGTGCTGGACGGGTCATTAGGCTAGACTGACGGCTGCTCATGCACGTTCACACGCGGGCGAACCCACCATGGTGGGACCATCAGCGTCATAGCCTGATTCGACTGCGACGGCAGATCGAACGGGAGCTCGACACGAGATTGCACCTCGGCCGTGGCGATGTCGTCGTCGACATCGGCTGCGGCGACATGCCCTATCGTCCACTCCTCGAGGCTCGCGGCGCGAGATATATAGGATGCGACATCGAGTCGACTGCACCCGTCAGGATCGCGCCCGGAACGCCGATCCCGCTCGAGGATGGATGCGCGACAGGCGTTGTGTCGTTCCAGGTGCTGGAACACGTATGGGATCTTGCGTGGTACCTCGGTGAGTGCCGTAGACTCTTGCGCCCCGGCGGCTGGTTGCTGCTGTCGACACACGGCAGCTGGCTCTATCACCCACACCCAACCGATTTCCGACGGTGGACCTGCGACGGCCTGGAGCGCGAGATCGAGAGTCATTCGTTCGTCGTCGAAAGCATCACCGGCTTGATGGGGCCGCTCGCCTGGACCACACAGTTCCGGCTTCTCGGGTATCGCGAAGTGCTGCGCCGGATTCCCGTGCTGGGCGCACTCGCACTGCCACCGCTCATCGCATTGATGAACCTCCGGATGGAGGTCGAGGATGCAGTCACACCTTCGTCGATTCGGCAGGACAATGCGTGCATTTACCTCGTCGTCGCTCGGCCGGCGGCACTCGGGCGCGTCAGCCCCAGCGTGACGCCAGCATCGACCGAAGCTCCTCGGTCCGGCGATTGATCGAGGAGAGCAAGACACCGGCGGTGAGGCTTAGTGCGCTGAGGATGAACAAGCCGACCGCGCCAATCGCGAGCGGGATGCGCAGGACCTGGCCGGTGGCAAGGTATTGCTCGATGACCAGGCTGCCGGCCGCAATCGAGGCGGCGAAGAGCAGCAGCGCCGTCCAGCCAAAGGCCATGAGGGGGCGGTAGTCTCGAAAGAACGACAGAATCGCGATCGCGATGCGGGAGCCGTCGCCGATGGTGTTGAGCTTCGATCGGCTGTCGCCGGTGCGAGCGGTATAGACGACCGGAACTTCTTCGACGCGGAACCGATTCACGTAGGCCTGAATCGACAGCTCGGTTTCGATCTCGAATCCCCTGGCAATGAGCGGAGACTGTTCAAGCAAGCGCCGGGACATGGCGCGGTAGCCCGAGAACAAGTCGAGCGTCTTGATCCCAAAGAGAAGCCGCACGATACCAATGAACGCGCGATTGCCCCAGGAATGCCCTATCGGAAAGGCACCTTCGGTCGCGCGCTGGAGGCGCGTGCCGATCACCATGTCGGCGCCGTCCTGGATGCGTCCGATCAGCGCGGGAGCGCTCGCCGCCGGGTAGGTGCCGTCGCCATCGACCATCACGAAGATGTCGGCCGGCGCCGCATAACGCAGCCCCGCGAGCAGCGCAAAACCTTTCCCTTGCCGTGTCTCACGCACCACTTCGGCACCGGCTTCTTCGGCAAGCTGGCCGGTGCCGTCGGTCGACGCGTTGTCAACGACGACGAGACGCGCCGCGGGCAGCACGCTCCGAAAATCGTGCACGACCTTGGCGATGGTCAGGGCTTCGTTGAACGCAGGGATGACGATCGCAACCCTGGCCTGACGAACGCCGGTCGACGTCGAGACACGATTCGACAATGACAGATAGCTCATGATTGCGGCCACCTCGCCGCTGCGAACAGTTCGAGATGCCGGCTGACGGTCACGTCCCAGTCCCAGTTCTGGACTGCATAGTCTCGAGCTCTGCGACTGATCGCCGCACGCTGCTCGGGATCGGCGGCCAGGCGTGCGGCTGCGGAGCCGACCGCGTCGAGTGATTCGACGGCCACCAGCGCATCGCGGCTGACAGACTGCGCGTAGCCGGAGTCCCACAGCAGTACCACGGGCAGCCCGCCCGCCATCGCCTCCTGTACCGTGACCGGGAATCCCTCGCCGGTCGCGGGGTGCACCAGAAAATCCGCGGCCGCGAAGACGTGGGGCATGGAGGCATACGGCAGAGCGCCGAGGTTGAAGACGTCGTCGGGCAGGACGCGCTTGGCGCCGCACACCACCAGCCTGTACCCACGAGGAGTCGATGCCAGCATCACTTCCAGGTTTTTCTTCTGCGCGGCGCGCCCAACGAACAGCGCCAGTCGCTCCCCTACAGGCAACCCGAGACGCTGACGCGCCTGACGCTGTTCGTCGAGGCTCACCGGGCGAAACGCCGTCGTCTCGACACCGTTGGCGACGAACGCCACCGACCCGGGACCAAAACGAGTCGAGAGCCAGTCGGCAACACGCGAGTTGTATGCGATGACCTTGTGGCTGCGACGAACCAGTGGCGAACCGATCGACGTCCATGCGAGCTTCTGGAGCGTGTTCAAGGCCCGTGACTGATACTCGACGAAACCCACGTGCTCCGTGATGAACAGCGGAACGCCAGGTCTCCTCGCCCATGACCCGAGCATCGTTGTCGAATAGAGGCTGCCATGTGCGTGAACGACGTCACACGATCTGAGCGCGGCGAGGGCGTCGAATATGCCTGGACCAACCGGTGTCGCATAGGGCACGCCACGCTCCTCGGTGCCGTGCCATGCCGGCAGCCGGTGCACAGTTACTCCCTCTTCCTTCGTCACGCCGCGGCGACCATCCCATGCGGTCGTGACGACTGTCACGTCGTGCTCGCGCGCGAAACGGCGCGCGAGTTGATGGACGATCGCTTCCAGGCCGCCGAGATGCGGAGGATAGTTATGCGAGGCGATGCCTATGCGCATTCGACGCGCGTTCCGGGGCGCGTAGTCCCTGGCGGCAGTGTCGTTCGACAGATGAACGGTTGAAGGCTGCCGCCCTCGCGTACCGGATACGTCGACGCTCGTCACGCCTCGACTCATCGTCATGTCACAATCGTTTCGTCAGAACCGCGGGTCAGGCCTTGATCAGCTGCCGTCCCGTGTAATCGAGATACTGGAGCGAGGGGCGAATCCGGCGCGCCCCGAAAAACTCGTCGACAGCTTTCTTGGCGCCTTCCCAATGTCCGTAGTCGTCGATCTGCACGATGCCGCCTGGGCTGACGCGGTCGTAGAGCGAGTCAAGACAGACCTTTACGCTGTCATACCAATCGCCATCCAGATGAAGCACCGCGATTGGCCCGGTCTCGCTCTTTGCAACGGTGTCCTGGAACAGGCCTTTGACAAAGGTCGCGTGATCGCGGATCTGAAGACGTTCGAAGAGGGACGTCACCTCCTCGAGGTCGCCGCGGAAACTGCCGGTGTAGGGCGCCGCCAGCTGGTAGTCGGGATCGGCGTCGGTCGGAGCCGGAATGCCTTCGAACGTGTCGAACACCCACAGCTGGCGCGCTTGACTGAAGTGGCGCAGCGCAAGCGCAAGAAGAGCCGCGCTGCCGCCGCGGGCAGTACCGCATTCGACTACCGCCCCGCTGATACAGTGGCGACTGATGTGCTCAACGGCACTGTACAAGCCACGAAGCCTGGCGTCACCGGACATGGTGTACGGCCGAACCGCCCGGTAGCTTCGCGCGAATGCGTCCGACGCGAACGAATTATGCACGTGCATCATCAAGTCGCGGGCCTGAGAGGCGACCCGGCCTTCCATGGTCAACGACCGCCAGAAGTACCTGAAGGTTCATCATCGCAGCTGCGCTACCTTCCAGCCTGTCCCAGGCTGGCCCGGTCTGTTGGCACGCCTGGCGCCGGTCGATACAGGGGGCGAAAACGTTGACTAGTCGCAGCGTCACTGCGCCCACCGAAGCGCGCCATACGGCACCCTGGTGGCATCACGCCGTCAGCCTCGCCGCAGTCATTGCCTCGCTCTGGGCGATCGTTCGCCTGACGGCGCGCGCGCTCGAACGTCAAGCGGTCTGGAGCGACTACGCCATCTTTCATGCCACGGTAAACCGATGGCTTGATGGCCTGCCGATGTACGGCACCGGCATCCGGTTGCTCCGTACCAATGCCACCGAGGGCGTCAACTTCAATCCGCCGCAGTTTCACCTGCTCGTTCTTCCGTTTGCGCGACTGGAGCTGTGGCCAGGCCTTCTCTTGTGGCAGGTGGCGAACATTCTTGCGGGGTGTGTCTGCGCGGCCATCGTGATTCGCACGCTGCGCCCGGGATGGTCGATGATGCCCGCGACACTCACGATTGCCGTACTGATCAACAGTGCGGCATTGTCCAGCACGTTGTGGCTGGGTCAGATGTCGCTTTTTCTCGCCGTTCCCGTCACGTTGGCCTGGCGTGCCTGGCATCTGAACCGACCGATGTCGACCGCGGGCTGGATGGGCCTCGCCGCCAGCATCAAGCCATTGCTCCTGATTGTCTTCCCGTATCTCTTGCTCAAACGCCATTGGCGTGCGGCCGTCTGGGGTGGCGCGACGTGGGCGCTCTCCTTCGCCACCGGTGTCCTGGTCTTTGGCCTGGCCGCGCTCACACAGTGGCTCGAGGCCGCTCAATGGCCCACATGGGCGGCACACTTTCAGAACGCTTCGTTCCATGCTTACGTCGGTCGAGTGATGCTCGAATGGCCAGGTGCGATCGTCGCCCGCGCCGGATCTACTGTCGGTATTGCTGCGACGATCTGGGTGGCATCGAAGAGAGACCACGATACCGCCTGGGCGCTCCTGATGACCGGGGCGCTGCTGTGGGCGCCGCTCGGCTGGGTCTACTACGAATGGTTCGTGGTACCGCCGCTCGCGGCGTTGATCGTTCACCGACAACTCCCTCGCATCGCGTGGCTGCTGACCATCGCGTTCCTGTGGCCGATCAATGTCTACGCCTTGCGAATCACCGGCACGTTTCTCGACGTCGAAATCGTCCGTTCGATCTACTTCTGGGGTCTCCTCGGTCTCTGGCTGCTGCTCTGTAGTTCGGCCCTCGCCGTTCCGCGCACCTCCAGCGCGGATGCCAACGCGACCGTCGTTCCCGCACGGCCCGCGTGAGCGCGCCAGGTCGGCCGCGCCGATCCTGCTCACTTCAGGTCGTACTTCTTCATGTAATACCGGAACGACCGGAACGACATGCCCAGGAGCTCGGCGGCCTTCATCTTGACGCCGCCAGCGCGGCGGAGGGCCTCGGCAATGTACTCGCGCTCGATGTGTTGCACGTGCTGCTCGAGGTCGAAGCCGCCCTCCGGGAACGATTCAGCCGGCGCCGCACTGCCGACTGCTGCACCGGATGCACCTCGAATCTGCTCCGGCAGGCTCTCGACAAGAATCGACGGGCTGCGTTCGAGCGCGACGGCGCGCTCGATCGCATTCTCGAGCTCGCGGATGTTGCCTGGCCAGGCATATGCCTGGAGGCACGCCATTGCCGCGCCCGAGATCCCGCTGATGCTCTTCCCCATCTCGGTCGCAAAGCGGAGCACGAAGTGCTCCGCGAGAAGCGGGATGTCCTCGATGCGCTCACGCAACGCCGGCAGCCGGATCGGGATGACGTTGATCCGGTAGAAGAGGTCCTCCCGGAAGTTGCCTTCGGCCACCATCTTCGCCAGATCGCGGTTGGTGGCCGCAATCACGCGGATATCGGCTTCGACTTCCTCGGTGCCACCGAGCCGGCGATATTTGCGCTCCTGCAGCACGCGCAGCAGCTTGACCTGGACGAGCGGGCTCATCTCGCCAATCTCGTCGAGAAAGATCGAGCCCTTCTCGGCAACTTCGATGAGGCCCTTCTTGTTCGTGTCGGCGCCCGTGAACGATCCCTTCATGTGGCCGAAGAGCTCGGAGTCGAGGAGCGTTTCCGACAGCGCGCCACAGTTGAGCGCCACGAACGGGCGCTCCTTCCTGAGGGAGTTGAAATGAATGGCGCGGGCGGCGAGCTCCTTACCCGTGCCTGATTCGCCGGTAATCAGCACGGTGCTGCCGGTCGGCGCAATCGTCTCGATCAGCTGGAACACCGACAGCATCGGGTCGCTGCGGCCGATGATGTTCGAGAACTTGTGCGAGCTCTGCAACGCGCGCTTGAGCAGCACGTTCTCGCGCTGCAGGTGCTTCCGCTCGAGCTCTTTGCGCACGCGCAGCCGCAGCTCGTTGGCCGCGCTCGGCGACTTGTGTACGTAGTCGGCAGCGCCAAGCCGCAGCGCCTCGACGGCGGTGTCGGTCGACGCAAAGGCGGTCATGACGATGCTGATGATCTCGGGGTCGATGTTCTTGGCCTCGCGCAGAACGTCGACGCCGCTCATCTGCGGCATCCGGATGTCGGTGATCAGGATATCGACCCGCTGCTTCTTCAGCAGCTCGATCGCCCGCACGCCATCGTCCGCAACCAGCACCTCGTAGCCGTCGCGCTTGAGGACGATCGACAGCAGCTCGCGCATCGATCGTTCATCGTCGACGACGAGCACGCGCGCCGGCGCGGTCGTGGCGGATTCAGTTGCAGTATCGGTGGCCATAATCAGCTTCCGGCTGGCAGCTTGCCGCGACCAGCTTCGGACGTCGGACTTCGAACTTCTCTACTTCAGACTTCAGCATTCGGTCTTCAGACTTTCAGCGGTCAGGGTCCCTGCCGCGCTCTGCGCGGCGGGGAGCCTGACCGTCACCGTGGTGCCCTTGCCGCGGGCCGACGACATCTGCAGCTGACCGCCGTAGTCGCTGACGATGCGGTGAACGATCGACAAGCCCAGACCTGTGCCGCGGGCAAATCCGCCGTGGAACGGCTGCAGGATGCCGTCGAGCTCGTCCGCGTCGATCCCGATACCCTCGTCGGTCACCGCGAGCGTGACCATGTCGGGCGAATCCGGCTCGGGCGGCGCGTAGCGAGCCGACAGCGTCAACGTGCCTCCGTCGGTCATCGCGCGAAGTCCGTTGGTCGCGAGGTTCCAGACGATCTGCCGAATCTGGGCTTCGTCGGCAAAGCACCACACCGCATCGGCCGGCACGTCGCAGCGGATCGCATGGGTCTCGAGCAGCTCCGCACTGTTCTGGAGCAGGGTTGCCGCATCGGTCACGACCTGTCGCACGTCGATCCTCATCGATGCGTTGCGCTGCGGCCGCGCATACGCGAGGAAACTTCGAATCGTTTCGTTCAGTCGATCCGACTCGCGCAGCACGATATCCATCAGCTGCGATTGCTCCTCCGAGAGCGGCAGCTCTTGCCGCAGGATCTGCAGTGACCCCGACATCGACGCCAGCGGGTTGCGGATCTCGTGGGCGATGCCGGCGGCCATCTCTCCCACCGCCGCGAGCCGCTGCTGAATCCGCGCCTCGCGCTCGTGCCGGCGGGCCTCGGTCACGTCCTGAAACGTGAA
Organism: uncultured Acidobacteriota bacterium; assembly: GCA_963797715.1. Lineage (GTDB taxonomy): Bacteria > Acidobacteriota > Vicinamibacteria > Vicinamibacterales > 2-12-FULL-66-21 > DATBJJ01. Next base: position 559,126 of record CAWCQS010000015.1, on the reverse strand, counting down.
GACGAACCCGACCTCGCCACGCGGCGTCCTGAGGATCGCCGGTACTGATCCCGAGCTCGATCTCGCGGCCTCCCGAGTGTGTAAACACGTACTCGACGCGCGGCAGCCGCGGCCGACCCTCCTGCGCTCCAAACACGCCGGCGAACTCCTGCGGCAGTTGCAGGATCTCAGACGCATGGCGATCCACCGCTTGAGCCGATTTCACGCCGATGATCCCCTCCGCGGCCTTGTTGAAGCTCAGGATGCGGCCCTCGATATCCGTGGTCGCCAGGCCGCCCGTCAAGCTGCTGATCACGTGCTCGCTGAAGGCCTGCAGATCCTCCAGCTGGTTCGACGTCTGCTCGAGCGCTGCCCCAGTGCGACGCAACCGCTCGGCCAGCCAGCCACTGAGCGCCGCGACCGCGAGGAAGCCGAAGATGTTCAGGCCGACGATGAAAAGCGCGACGCGCTCCTGCGGCCTCGAGTCGGCGCCAACCACGACCGGCAACGCCGGCGTGCCGAAGTATTGCGCCGCCGCCAGTCCTGCGTAGATGACCGAGCTCAGCACCCCGACCAGCATGCCGGTGCGCTGCGACTGAATCGTGCTCGCGGCAATGATCGGGAGCGTGTAGAGCGACGTGAAGTAGCTCGAGACGCCGCCCGTCAGGTAGACGAGCGCCGAAACGATAATCGCGTCGCACACCAGCTGGACGTCAACCAGCCAACGGTGCTGCTCCGCGTGCCTGAGCAGCAACACGTAGACGACCGTCAGCGTGTACGTGAGGCCGATCAGGAAAAAGAACGGATCGATCGGCAGCGATCCAGGCGCCTGAATCTGAATCAGAATCGCCGAGCCGAGCAGCAGCGTGACGACCGCAGCGCGGCCGCCAATCAACCACAGCAGGCGGCGGCGGAGATTGGGTGACATTCTTAGTTGCTGCTCGCTCCTCGCAGCTCGCTTCGAACCTCGAGCGTCTACGTTCCGTTCAGCATTCAGCCTTCAGCATTCAGCCTTTCTTCTCACCCCGTCAGCTTGCTGATGAGGTCGAAGATCGGCATGTACATCGCGATGACGATGCCGCCGACGACGACGCCCAGGAACGCGATCATGACAGGCTCGAGCAGCGTCAGCATGCCGGCGACGGCCGTGTCTACCTCGTCCTCGTAGAAGTCGGCGATCTTCGACAGCATCGTGTCGAGTGCGCCCGTTGTTTCGCCGACGTTGATCATCTGCACGACCATCGACGGAAAGACGTTCGTTTCCTTCAGCGGTCCGGATATCGTTTCGCCGCGCTCGATGCCGCTGCGCGTAGTCAGAATGGCTTTCTCGATGATGGCGTTGCCGGAAGTTCGCGCCGTGATATCGAGACCGTCGAGAATCGGCACGCCCGAGGACAGCAGCGTCGACAATGTGCGGCAGAACCGCGCGACCGACACCTTCCGGATAATGTTGCCGAGGATGGGCGTCTTCAGCATGAGGGCGTCGAGGTTATAGCGGCCGCCCTCGGTGCCATAGTACCGCTTGATCAGGTACCCGATAATGCCGAGCCCGATGACGATGAAGACGCCGTAGGCGACGATGAAGTCGCTGGCGGCAATGACAACGCGGGTAGGCAGCGGCAGCTGCGCACCCAGTCCCGAGAACAGCGACGCAAACGTAGGGATGACCTTCCACAGAATCGCGCCGACGACCAGGGCGGCAATGACGATGACGGCGACCGGGTAGATCATCGCCGACTGCACTTCGCTCTTCAGCTTGACGTTCTTTTCGATGTAGACGGCCAGGCGCTTGAGGATCGTGTCGAGAATACCGCCGGCTTCACCCGCCGCAATCATGTTCGAATACAGCCCGTCGAACGTCTTTGGATGCCGCTTCATGCTGTCGGCGAGCGCCGCACCGCCTTCGACGTCTTCGCGCACCTTGAGGATGACGGCCGAGAAGTTCTTGTGCGGCTCTTGCTTGCCGAGGATGTCGAGACACTGCACGAGCGGCAGGCCGGCGTCGATCATGACCGAGAACTGGCGCGTGAAGATGGCCAGGTTCTTCGCCGGCACGCCCTTGCCCGGCTTGGGCGCGTTGGGCTTGGCTTCAGCTTTCGCCTCGGCCTTGGCCGGCGCCTTTGCCGGATCGATCCGCGTGACCATGATTTGCTCGCGGCGCAGGGCCGCCACGGCCGCATCCATGGTGTCGGCAATACGTTCACCGGTGACCGTCTGCCCTGCACGCGTTCGCCCTGAGTAAGCAAATGTCGGCATAACTCCCAGCTCCCAGCTACCAGCCCCTAGCTCCTGACCGCTGACCTCGGCGGCATCCCCGATCGCATGCCAGCTCCGGCAACCACACCCGCGCCGCGGCTGATCATCTGCTCGAGCTCGTCCTTCTGCGACGAGGCGCTCATTGCCGTCTCGAGCGAGATGAGCCGCTTCTGATAGAGCGTGACCAGGTTTTGATTCATCGTCTGCATTCCGAGCTTCTCCTGCCCGGTCTGCATCGTCGAATAAATCTGGTGGACCTTGTCGTCGCGGATCAGATTTCGGATGGCCGGCGTCGGCACCATGATCTCGAGCGAGACGACGCGGCCTGTGCCGTCGACGCGCGGCAGCAGCGTCTGACAGACGATGCCTTCGAGCACGAGCGAGAGCTGCGTGCGGATCTGCCCCTGCTGGTGCGCCGGAAACACGTCGATGATTCGGTTAATCGTCTGCGCCGCCGAGTTGGTGTGCAGCGTCGCGAACGTCAAGTGGCCGGTTTCGGCGATGCGCAACGCCGACTCGATCGTTTCGAGGTCGCGCATTTCGCCGATGAGAACGATGTCGGGATCTTCGCGTAACGCGGCGCGCAGCGCCGCCGAGAAACCGAGCGTGTCGGCGTGGACCTCCCGCTGATTGACGAGACACCCCTTGTGCGGGTGGATGTACTCGATCGGATCCTCGATGGTGATGATGTGCTCGCGGCGCTCGGTGTTGATCTTGTCGATCATCGCCGCCAGCGTCGTCGACTTGCCGCTGCCAGTGGGACCGGTGATGAGGACGAGGCCGCGCGGACGCTCCGACAAACTGCCAATGACCGCCGGCAAGCCCAGCTCATTGAAGCTTTTGATCTGTTCAGGGATCACGCGGTAGACGGCGGCCACCGAGCCGCGCTGGTTGAACACGTTGCAGCGGAAGCGCGCAACGCCGCGGATGCCGAACGAGAAGTCGAGCTCGAGCGTCTCTTCGAAGCGCTTCTTCTGGGCGTCGGTGAGCACACTGTAGGCGAGCGTCTTGGTATCCGCCGGGCCGAGCGGCGGCAGATCGAGGATCTGCAGTTTGCCGTGCACGCGGATCTGCGGCGGCGTCTGGGTCGTTATGTGCAAGTCGGACCCGTGATTGTCGACCAGGGTCTTGAGTAGTTCGGGTAGTGTAGCCATCGGCTCCCAGCTATCAGCTATTTAGCTCTCAGCTCTCAGTGCTCAGCTGCAGGCCTCAGCGGAAGGCTGAGAGCTGACAGCTGAAAGCTGAGAGCTACTTGACCGTCTCTCGCGCGACCTCCTCGATGGTGGTCACGCCTTCTATCACCTTGCGCAAACCGCTGCGGCGGAGCGTAATCATGCCCTCCTCGACCGCTTTCCGCTTGAGCTCGAGGCCCGACGCGCCGACCAGAATCAACTCGCGGAGCTCCTCGCTGATCTCCATGACTTCGTACAAGCCGACGCGCCCCTTGTATCCCGTCTGGTTGCAGACCTCGCAGCCGGAACCGCGTTTAGGCACGACGTGCTGCGCCTCATCGGGCGTAAAACCGGCCTCGACCAGCGCCTGCGGCGGAGTCGGGTGGTCGGTCTTGCACGCGGCGCAGACGCGCCTGACCAGTCGCTGCGCGCAAATCAGGTTGACCGAGCTCGCGACGAGGAACGGCTCGATGCCCATGTTCATCAAGCGGTTGATCGTGCTCGGCGCGTCATTGGTGTGCAGCGTCGAGAGCACGAGGTGGCCGGTCAACGCGGCCTTCACCGCAATTTCAGCGGTTTCGAAGTCTCGGATTTCGCCGACCAGGATGATGTTGGGGTCCTGCCGCAGGAAGGACCGCAGCGCCGCCGCGAAGTTCAGGCCGATGTTCTCGCGTACCTGCACCTGATTGACGCCGACGAGGTTGAACTCGACCGGGTCCTCGGCGGTCATGATGTTGGTTTCTGTCGTGTTCACCTTGGCGATCGACGAGTAGAGCGTGTTGGTCTTGCCGCTTCCGGTCGGGCCGGTAACGAGCACCATGCCCCAGGGCTTGGCGATGGCGACCTCGAGCTTGCTCAACGACTCGGACTCGAAGCCGAGCTTCGTCATGTCGAGCATCAGCTTGTCCTTGTCGAGAAGACGCATGACGATCTTCTCGCCGAAGAGCGTCGGCAGACAGGACACGCGGAAGTCGATCTCTTTGGTCGCGCCGTCGACGGCGAAGCGGATCTTGATACGGCCGTCCTGCGGCAGGCGCTTCTCGGCGATGTCGAGCTTCGCCATGATCTTGAGGCGCGACGTGATCGCATCGCGGAACTTCATCGGCGGCGCCATCACGTTGTAGAGGATGCCGTCGATGCGGAACCGGACCCGGAACTCCTTCTCGTACGGCTCGATGTGGATGTCGCTCGCGCCCTTCTGAATGGCCGACATCAGCATCAGGTTGACGAGACGGATGACTGGGGCTTCGCCGCCCTGCCGCTCGAGCGATGCCACGTCGATCTGCTCGAGCTCCTCGAGCAACTCGACGTCGTCGTCGACGACCTGCGCCGTTTCCTCGAGCGCCTTGGTCACCATTTCGAGCGTCGCCGCGCTCGTCAGGTTGGCTGGATTCGCGGGCTTGGGCTTCTCGGCTTTCTTCTGCGCCGCGGGAGTCTGCGTCTGAGTCTTGGGAGCGGCGGACGCCGCCGGATAGTACCGTTTGATGGCCTCGGTGACGGCCGTCTCCGATGCGACGACCGGCTCCACGTTGTACCCCGTCATGAACTTGATGTCGTCCATGGCGAAGACGTTGGTGGGATCGGTAATGGCAATCGTCAGCGTCGCGCCAGATCGGCTGAGCGGCACGATCTGATACTTCAGTGCGGTGTCGGCCGGGATGAGCTTGATGACCGACGGATCGATCTCGAACTGCGTCAGGTTGATGGACGGGACGCCGGTACTGCTTGCTGAGGAGCGAGGTGATCTCTTCATCGGTGACGAAGCCCAGCTTGACGAGGTTCAAGCCGAGCTTTCCTCCGTTGGTCTTCTGATAGTTGAGCGCTTCCTGCAGTTGGGCAGGGGTGATGCGCTTTTCCTTCAGAAGCAAGTCGCCGATGCGGACCGCCATCGTTACAACTCAGATCGCGAGAAGGTGGCTACGCAGATCAGGACCGTCAGGCCCGACCAGTGCAGTCGGCGAGGGAGAACACGCTGGGGGAGACAGGTAGTATACATGGCTGACACTTTTTGTCAAGGTGTAGCGACAAAACGGGAGTCCAACTGACACGAACGACACCTTGGCGCGGGCGAAACAACGGAACTGAACGACAGCCGTCGCTGAAGCTCAGCCATTTGGCTCGAACGCACAGTTTTGATATTGCCCGGAACAGAGCTCGAGGGGAGTTATCGGTAGGGGAACGGCGCTACTTGAAGAGCTAGCCGAACGATCTTGGCGTCCGGCTTCCGCCGGACTTAGTACACCAGGCGCGCGGCGACGCCCCAGCCGCGGTCGCCTTCCCGCGAGCCGAACGTGATTTGAGCGTCGACGAGGAGCGATCGGAACGTCATCACGCTGCCGCCGAGGCTGTAGACCGGGGCGTGTCCACCCGGCTCGTCGCCCAGCGTGTTGAAGCGAAAGCCGCTCCTGAGCCAGCCGCGCTTGAAGACCCGCGCCTCGGCGCCAGCGGCAATGTCACGAACCTCGCCAAGTGACCCTTTCGCCCGCTCGATATCGACGTCGGCGGCGACAACCAGGTCCGTTACTCCGACGTACGAGATACCAGCTCGCGTCTGGCGCCGAAGCGTCAGCAGACCGCCGTCGGCCGTTGAGAAATCCGGCTCGGCGAGATTCCGCACGGTCACGCCCGCGCGCACTGAACCAAGGAGCGCCATTACGCCGACATCGACATCGAACTTGGTGGTCGACCTGTCGGGCAAGTCACCGGCGCCATCGAGCAAATCGTCGCGGTCGCCCGTCGGGCACAACGCCGGTCGCGGCATACCCGTGAACCAGCTTGGCCGTGCCGCCAACGGCGATGTACTGCGACAACGACTGAACCAGCGTCAAGCCTGCATGATGGGTCGTCAGCCGTTCGAGCTGGACGCGTTGCGGATTTGCGGTCGGCGTGACGCTGGACGCACTGAGCCGGTAATAGGACAGCCCAAGCGGAAGCGTTGACAGGGCGATAATCCCGGCGGAACGGCGGCCCGCTGGCCCGGCGTTTTCGGTTTCCGCCTCGGCCTGGCTGCCGTCGAGGACCAGGCTGAAGTAAGAACCGCCGAGCGCCAGCCCGGCTGGGTTCCAATAAACGGCGGTCGCATCATCGGCCACAGCAACGAACGCCCCTCCCATCCCCGCTGCACGCGTGCCAAGAACTTCGAAGCTCTGGGCCCGCGCGCCCGCCGGCAGAACGAGGGCCAGCACCAACGCTCCGAGCAGACGACGCATCCTTGGGAGCTTACCGTACGGGCTCGTCCGAACCCTTGGGGGCGCAGATTCCAGTTCCGGCTCACGCGCGTCCGACCCTTGCCCAGACGCCACCCGCAGCGCCCCGGCGACGCCCTGTCCCGTCGCTGGCCCCTAAGCTACAGGAGGGACTAGGGTTCCGAGGGCGGCATCAGCGAAACCCCCAACCGAGTTTTGTCGTATTCTCCTGCAGTAAAATCAAACGGATCGACCGGTCGGTACGAGTGCTGCCCGGAATGCCTGTCCGAATACAACCTATGTCCAGCCCATCGACCGACCCCGGGGCGGCGACCGCCCCCATGGGCCTCCTGTCGAGGTTCATTGGCGTGATCACGTCGCCAAAGGCGACGTTCCAGTCCATCGTCACGCACCCGCGATGGTTCGGGATGCTGGCGCTCACCTGCGTCACGGTCGGCCTGCTCGTCGGCGGCTACCTGATGACCAAAGCCGGGCAGGACGCGTGGCTCGACGCGGCGACCAACAGCCCGTTCACGGGACAGGTGAGCGATCAGCAGTACGCAGGCATGCAGCGGATGGCTCCGTACGTCGGCTACTTCGCGCTGGTGCAGATGCTGGTGTTCGTCCCCATCGTCTATGTCGTGTGCGCCGGCCTCCTCTATCTCGTGTTCAACGTGATGACCGGCGGGAACGCGACGTTCAAACAGATTTTCGCGGTCGTCGCGCACACGGGACCGATTGGCGTCCTGGCGCAGCTCTTTACCGTGCCGATGAACATGGCGCAGGGATCGCTCTCGAGCAAGACGAACCTCGCGGTGTTCCTGCCGATGACCGAAGGATCTTTCTCGGACGTCTGCTCGGGACGATTGACGTCTTTCTAGTATGGCAGCTGGTCGTTCTCGCGATCGGCCTGGGCGTGCTCTATCGTCGCAGGACGCAGCCCATCGCCATCACGCTTTTCGTGATCTACGGCATCATCGGGCTGATTATTGCCGCAGTGATGACGCAATTTGGAGGAACGCATTGACGCGGAACAAGAAGATCCTGTTGGGTGTGGGCATCCTGGTGGTCCTCGGCGGCGTCGCCTACGCCAATTTTAGGTTCAAGCGGGTTGAAGGCGTCACGGTTAATACCGAGACGATCCAGAAACGCGATCTGAAGGCGATCGTCTCGGCGTCGGGCAAGATCCAGCCGAAACGGTTCGTCAACATCAGCGCCGACACGAGCGGACGCGTGACCGAGCTGGCGGTCAACGAAGGCGACCGCGTCAAGCAGGGACAGTTCCTGATGCAGATCGACCCGCGCAACCTGCGCACGCGGGTCCAGAGCGGCGAAGCCTCGCTCGGCGCGGCGCGATCGCAGCTCGAGCAGATGCGGCTCTCGCTCGAGAGCGCGCGCACGGCGCTCAAGCAGGCCGAGGATGCCTACCGCCGCCAGCAGAACCTCGCCAAGGGCGGGTTGACGACGAAGGAAACGCTCGAAAAGACGGAGGCCGACCTGGCGATGCGCAAGGCCGACCTCGCCTCGCAGGAGCAGAACCTCCGCACGCTGCAACTGCGCACGGAGCAGGAGCAGGCGACGCTCGAGAACGCCAAGACCGATCTCAGCAAGGTCCGCATCGAGTCGCCAATTGACGGCATCATCACGCGCCGGAATGTCGAGCAGGGGGAGACGGCGGTGGTCGGTACGATGAACAACGCCGGCACTGTCCTGCTGCAGGTGGCCGACATGTCGGTGATCGAGGCCGAGGTCGAAGTCGACGAGACCGACATCCCGAACGTCCAGCTTGGACAGACCGGCTCGATCACCGTCGATGCGATTAGCGGCAAGACGTTCACCGCGAAGGTAACCGAGATCGGGAACAGCCCGATTCAGGCGACTGGTACGGCGTCGACCCAGGCCACCAACTTCAAGGTGACGCTGCAGATTGAGGGGGAGATTCCGGACGTCAGGCCCGGCTTCACCTGCACCGCCGACATTACGACGGCCACACGCGCCAAGGCGCTGGCCGTGCCAATCCAGGCGACGACGGTCCGCGAGGTCGTGCTCGACGACAAGGGGCAGATTGTGCGGGAACCGGTGACACCGGGGCGGCGGCCCTCGTCGACCACCGTCCAGGCATCCGAGTTGAAGCCCGGGCAGGAGCGCAAGGAGCTCGAGGGCGTCTTCGTGGTCCGTGACGGCAAGGCGGTGTTCGAGCTGGTCAAGACCGGCATCGCGGGCGAGAAGTACTTCGAGATTATGAGCGGCCTCAAGGACGGCGACAACGTCATCGTCGGTCCGTTCGCGTCGGTACGGACCTTGGCCGACGGTGCAGCGGTCAAGATCGAACAAGCGCCGCGCACGACCGGCGCGCCGGCGCAATGAGCTATTTCATCGAGTCGGCGACGATCGCGCTGCAGGCAATCTGGGCGAGCAAGCTCCGCTCGTTCATGACCGTGCTCGGCAACATCGTGGCCGTTACCTCGATCATTGCCGTCGTCTCGCTGGTCCAGGGGATGAATGCTTACGTCTCCGACACCATCGTGTCGGGCGTCGGGGTCGACAACTTCACCATCTCGCGAATGCCGGTGGTGCGGACGGAAGCCGACGAGGAGCGCGTGCGGAACAACCCCAGGATCACCCTCCAGGACGCGGCCGCCGTCCGGCGCTACAGCGACAACGTCGGCGCCGTCGCGGCGCAGTCGCAGTCGAACGCCAGCGTCAGCTACCTCAACGAGACGGTCGATGGCGTGCAGGTCCGCGGCGTCACCCGCGACTACGTGTACTTCTCGACCTTCGACGTCGATCGCGGACGGCTGATCAGCCCGGCTGAAGTCGATTCGAGCCGCCCGGTGGCCGTCCTCGGGTGGGAGGTCGCCGACAAACTGTTCGGCCCGGCCGACCCGCTCGACAAGGTGGTCAAGATCGGGACGCTGCACTACCGCGTCGTCGGCATCAGCAAGAAGAAGGGATCCGCCTTCGGGAATTCGCAGGACAACTTCGCCGTCATCCCGTTCGGCACCTTCCGCAAGATGTTCGGCGCCCGCCCGTTCGGCCTGCAGCTGCTGGTCCGGCCCAAGTCACCGGAGCTTGTTCGAACGGCCATGGACGAGGCCACGGTGGCGATGCGGATCGAACGCCGCCTGCGGCCGAAGGAACCGGACAACTTCGGAATGTTTTCCTCCGACACGCTGCTTGGTATCTATCAGACGGCGACGGCCGGCATCTTCGCCGTTCTCATCGGCGTCGTCTCGATGTCGCTCGTGGTCGGCGGCATCGTGATCATGAACATCATGCTCATGGTGGTCAGCGAGCGAACCCGTGAAATCGGGTTGCGCAAGGCGCTCGGCGCGCGGCGGCGAGACATCATGTATCAGATCCTCACGGAGTCGGTCACGCTGTCGACGTTCGGCGGTGTGGTCGGCACGCTGCTGGGCGCCGCGCTCGCCCAGATCATCGCCAAGGTCTCGCCACTGCCGGCGGCCGTGCAGGTCTGGTCGGTGGTCATGGGGATCGGCATCACGGCAGTGGTCGGGTTGTTCTTCGGTTTGTATCCGGCGATGCGGGCGTCGAGGCTCGACCCCATCGAAGCCCTGCGGAGGGAATAGGCGATGGCTGGCATGCGCGCAGGCCTGCTCCGGGAAATCGTCGGCATGGCCTTCGACACGCTGCGCACGAGCAAGATGCGCTCGGCGCTCACCGTGCTCGGCGTGGTGATCGGCATCACTTCCATCGTCGGCATGACCTCGCTCATCCGCGGCTTCGACAACTCGCTGCGCGACTCGATCAGCCAACTCGGACCGGACACGATCATGGTGCAGAAGTGGGGCGCCCTGAGCTTCGCCGCGGGGCGCAGCTTCCTCGAGGTGGCGCGCCGGCCCAATCTCACGATGGAGGACGCACGGGCGATCGAGCGGGAGTGCCCGTCCGTGGCGCTGGTCGATGTCTGGCTCGGCGTGTACGGCAACTCGCGATCGCGCATTTATTACGGCCGTGAGCGCACGAAGCAGCTCAGCATCTTCGGCGCCACGGAGAACTGGGCAGCGGTGAACTTCGCCAAGGTCGAATACGGCCGCCTTTTCATCCCGGCCGAAGTCGAGCACCGGCGCAACGTCGTACTACTGGGCAACGGCCCATGGCTGTCGCTCTTCCCGAACGTCGATCCGATCGGCAAGACTGTCCGGATTGGTAGCAACCAGTTCACGGTGATCGGCGTGCTCGGCAAGCGGCCCAGCCCGGGCAACTTCTCGACCGAGGTCGACGATTTCGCCGTCATCCCCTACGGCGCCCACGAGAAGGCCTACGGCAAGGTGTTGCGTGGCTCGGCGCGCATCTCCGCCAGCAGCTTCAACCCGGCCGTCTTCCGCACGGCGATGATCGCGGTCGTGCCGCGGGCCGGCATGCGCGAATCGGCGATGCGCGAAGTCGAAGCGCTGGTGCGAGTCCGCCACCGCCTCAAGCTCGACGACGCCAACGACTTCGATCTGGTGACGCAGGATGCCGTGCTCCAGGTGTGGGAGCAGATCAGCCGCGCGACCTTCCTCGCGCTCGTCGTCATCTCCTCGATCGCACTGATGGTCGGCGGCATCGGCGTGATGGCGATCATGATGATCTCAGTGACCGAACGGACGCGCGAGATCGGCGTGCGCAAAGCGCTCGGTGCCCGCCGCCGCGAAATCCTGTGGCAGTTCCTGATCGAAGCCGCGTTCCTGACGTCGGTCGGCGGCCTCATCGGCATTATTTTCGGCAGCGGCATCGGCATGCTCGTCCACTGGGTATCTGGCTTCCCCGTGTCGCTCCCGTGGTGGTCGTTCGCCATCGGCATCGGCTTCTCGGCGAGTGTCGGCATCTTCTTCGGCCTCTTCCCCGCCGTCAAAGCGTCGCGGCTGGATCCGATAGAAGCGCTGCGGTACGAGTAAGCTCCCAGCTTTCAGCTCTCAGCTTTCAGCCATCGTCATGGTCCTTGCACTGGGCGTCTCCGCCGCCGAGGAGGAACCTCAATGCAGGACTTCAGAAAGCTCGTCGTATGGCAAAAGTCTCACCAGTTGACGCTGGCGGTGTACGCGAAATCTGCCACGTCTGCCGAAAGGAATCGGCTGGTCCCTTCAGTCACCATCTGGTCAGGGCCGCGACGTCTGTGCCGGCAAATATCGCCGAAGGCTGCGGTCGGGCTGGGGATCGCGATTTCCGGCGCTTCCTTAGGCTCTCCTTGGGCTCCGCCTGCGAACTTGAGTATCATCTGCTTCTTGCCCGGGACCTCGGGTTCCTTGCCGAGGCAGCCTACCGGCCGCTCAACGCCCGGGTCGTCGAAATCAAACGGATGCTGGCCGGGCTCATCCGACGATTGGTCACCGATGAATCTAAAAGCTGACGGCTGACAGCTGAAAGCTGAGAGCTTCGGGAGGCTTGTCCCATGAAGGTTTATGACGCCCAGAGCCTGAGGAACGTCGCGTTGGTCGGCCATAGCGGCGCCGGGAAGACGCAGTTGCTCTCCACGCTGCTCTTCGATGCCGGCGCTGTCAATCGCCTCGGTCGGGTTGACGAGGGCACGACGGTCACCGACTACGACGAAGAAGAAATCGCCCGCAAGCACACACTCGCCGCCAGCCTCGCCTACGTCGAGTGGAACCGCACCAAAATCAATTTCATCGACACGCCCGGCATGGCCAACTTCCTGAGCGATGCACGGGCGGCGCTGCGCGTGTCGGATGCCGCGCTCGTCGTCGTCGACGCCGTTTCCGGCGTGCAGGTCTCGACCGAGAAGGTCTGGAGCATGGCCGCCGAGATGGAAACGCCCCGCCTCGTCGTTCTCAACCGGCTCGATCGCGAGCGCGCCAGCCTCGAACGGGCGCTCGACTCGCTGCGTGGCGTGTTCGGCCGGACGGTGATCCCGATTCAGATTCCAGTCGGCCAGGAAAAAGATTTTCGCGGCGTCGTCGACCTGGTGTCGATGAAGGCGTGGACGTTCCCGACTGACGGCAGCGGCAAGCCGACCGAGGGCGCGATTCCTGCCGATCTCGCGTCGGCGGCGCAGACCGCGCGCGACGCACTCATCGAGATGGTCGCGGAAGCCGACGATGCGCTGATGGAGAAGTTCTTCGAGTCGGGCACGCTGACCCAGGACGAGCTCGTCGAAGGCCTCAAACGTGCCGTCGCCAGCGGCCGTGTCTTTCCGCTCGTGTGCACGTCAGCGATGACCAACATCGGCATGCAGCCGCTGCTCGATGCGATTCTCAGTTACGTGCCGTCACCCGTCGAGCGGCCGTTCGCCGCGACGGCAAAAGCATCTGACGATACCGTTGCGGTCAAGGCGTCCGACAACGGCCCAGCGGCCGTGTTCGTGTGGAAAACCGTCGCCGATCCGTTCGCCGGGCGCATCACGATGTTCCGCGTCATCTCAGGGACGGTCAAGGCGGACACGAACCTGCAGAACATCTCGAGAGAGTCGTCTGAGCGTATCGGTCATTTGACGCTGCTGCAGGGAAAAACGGCGACGAATGTGCCTGAGGTCCGGTCGGGCGATCTCGCCGCCGTCGCCAAGCTGAAGGACACGCTCGACGAGCGACGTCCTCGCCGACAAGTCGGTCGCGTTCCGCGTCCTGCCGATCAAGTTCCCCGAGCCGGTCATCTCCTACGCCATCGAACCCAAGAGCCGCGGCGACGAAGAAAAGATCAGTACCGCGCTGCACCGGTTGCAGGAAGAAGACCCGAGCATCAGCTACAACCGCGACGCCCAGACCAAGCAACTGCTGCTCGCCGGTCAGGGACAGTCACACATCGAAGTGACGGTGGCGAAATTGAAGCGGCGGTTCGGCGTCGAGGTCAACCTGAAGATCCCGCGCATCCCCTATCGCGAGACGATCACCGCGTCGACCGAGGCGCACGGGCGGCACAAGAAGCAGACCGGCGGCCACGGACAGTTCGGTGACTGCAAGGTCAGGTTCGATCCGCTTCCCCGCGGCAGCGATTTCGAGTTCGTCGACGACATCTTCGGCGGCTCGATCCCGCGGCAGTTCGTGCCGGCGGTTGAAAAGGGCCTCCAGGATGCGCGGCTGCGCGGGTTCCTTGCCGGCTATCCGATGGTCGACTTCCGCGCCACCGTCTTCGACGGTTCGTACCATGCCGTCGACTCGAACGAGCTCTCGTTCAAGATGGCGGCGTGGCTGGCGTTCAAAGACGGGATGTCACGCGCCCGGCCGACCCTGCTCGAGCCGGTGATGGACGTCGAAGTGTACGCACCGAGCGATTACGCCGGTGACTTGATGGGGGACTTGAACAGCCGCAGAGGCCGGATCGGCGGCATGGACACGCGCGGCGTGTCGACCGTCATCCGCGCCAAGGTGCCGATGGCCGAGATGCTGACCTACGAGCAGCACCTCACGTCAGCCACTGGCGGACGCGGCTCCTACCACATGGAGTTCTCGCACTACGATGAGGTGCCGTCGCACTTGCACGGCAAGATCATCACTGCGGCGAAGGCTGAGCGAGGACAGGAGGCGGTGGAAGAGGCGTGAGTTGAGGAAGCTATCAGCCATCAGCTTTCAGCTATCAGCAGAACACGACGTTCGAGCTGACTGCTGAAAGCTGAGGCTGAACGCTATTAGCTTCCTCCCGCCTTGCGCGGCGTCGCGGTTGCCTTGGCCTTGCCGCGAGTGTCGGACTTGGCGGATGAACCCTTCGTGCGAGCGGGCTTGGCCTTCTTGCCTTGCTGGGCTTCGGCGTCGCTTGCCTCGCCCTCTCCACCCTCGGCCTTCTTACCGCGCAGGCGCGCGGCCGCGGCCCGCAGGCGGCCGCCAACGCCCTTGGTCTTCTTCTCCGCCGCTGCGTCCGGCTTCTCGCTGTCGGCGTTCGGATCGTACTCGCTGCCGACGAGCTCGATCTGGGCGACCTCGGCGCTGTCGCCGCGGCGATACCCGAGCCGCAGGATGCGCGTGTAGCCTCCCGGCCTCGTCTCGAAGCGCGGCGCAATCGTGTCGAACAGTTTGCCGACAACGTCGCGATCCTGGATGTCGCGAAGGACCAGGCGCCGCGCGTGCAGTGTCTTGCCGTTGGCGTCGCCGGAGGCGATACCGCGCTTGGCGATGGTGATGATGCGCTCGACGAACGGACGCAACTCCTTTGCCTTCGGCACCGTCGTCTCGATGTGCTCGTACTTGATCAACGCCGACGCCTGGTTACGCAGCATGGCGATGCGGTGCTCGGTGACGCGCCCGAGCTTGCGATGACTGACTCTGTGTCTCATGATTCTGATCCTTGCGCTATCGCAGCTTGCGGTGCGCTGCTCGCTGCTCGCACGCCCGGTGGCGTTAGCCAACACCGAGCTGCGAGCCGCGAGCTGCGAAACGCGACAGCGTCAGCTCAGTCCTGTGCCGTCGCCGTCGGCTGGTCGAGCCGCATGCCGAGGCTGAGTCCCATGCCCGAGAGGATTTCCTTGATCTCGTTGAGGGACTTGCGACCGAAGTTCTTGGTCTTCAGCATCTCGCCTTCGGTCTTCTGCACCAGCTCGCGAATCGTCCGGATGTTCGCATTCTTCAGGCAGTTGTACGAACGGACCGACAACTCGAGCTCCTCGACGCTCTTGTCGAGGTTCTCGTTGAGCGGCCGCGAGCCCTGGTCGGTCGCGAGATCCTGCTGCAGATCGCCGGCATCTTCGAGGTTGATGAAGATGTTCAGGTGGTCGCGAATCAACTTGGCCGAGAGCGACACGGCGTCGCGCGGCGTCACCGAGCCGTTGGTCCACACATCGACGGTGAGCTTGTCGTAGTCGGTGGCCTGACCGATACGCGCGGCCTCGACCAGGTAGTTCACCTTCTTGATCGGCGAGTGGACGGAATCGATCGGGATCCAGCCGATGCCGAGATCCTCGTCGAAGTTCTTGTCGGCAGCGACATAGCCGCGGCCGCGCTTGATGCGCATCTCCATGTGGAGCTTGCCGCCCTCGGCAACGGTGGCGATGTGCGCATCCGGTTCGAGGATTTCGATGTCGGCGTCCGCCTCGATATCGCGGGCCTTGACCTCACCTGACTTGTCGACCCGCAGATACAACGTCTTGGTGGTGTCGACGTGCATCTTGAGCGGAATCTGCTTCAGGTTGAGGATGATGTCGGTCGCGTCCTCGACCACGCCAGGAATCGGCGAGAACTCGTGGAGCACCCCGTCGATCTTGACCGCCGTCACCGCCGCGCCGTCGATCGAGGACAACAGCACGCGCCGCATGGCATTGCCAATCGTCGTGCCGAAGCCGCGCTCGAAGGGCTGCGCGTAGAACCGTCCGAACCTGTCGGTGAGCGTCTCGCGTTCGAACTCGAGCCGCTTGGGTCGCTGAAAACCTTTCCAGAGCATGTCTCTTGCTTCCTTTCAATCGGACGCCCGTTGTTGAGCGACCGCCGGATCTGGATTCGAGCCCCCTGCCTCCCACCCCAGATCCGGGAAGGCTGCGGGCAAGGGGCTGGCGAATGCTACTTGCTGTACAACTCGACGATGAGCTGCTCCTGCACGGGCAGGTTGATCTGCTCGCGCGTTGGCAGCGACGCGATCCGGCCCGTCAGGTCGCCCGGATTGAACGACAGCCAGTCGGGGATGCCGCGTCCCTTGACCTCTTCCATGGCGTGCTGAATCACCGCGTTCTGCGCGCTCGAACCACGCACGGTGACGAGATCGCCGGCTTTGAGCGAATACGACGGCACGTCGACCTTCCGCCCGTTGACGGAGAAGTGTCCGTGGCGCACCAGCTGACGCGCCTGCGCGCGCGAGGTTGCAAGACCCAGCCGGTAGATGACGTTGTCGAGACGCCGCTCGAGCAGCTGCAGCAGCGTCTCGCCGGTGATACCGCGCGTGCGGTCGGCCATCTCGAAGTAGCGGCGGAACTGGTTCTCCAGCACGCCGTAAATGCGCTTGACCTTCTGCTTCTCGCGCAGCTGCAGGCCGTAGCCCACGAGCTTCGCTTTGCGCAGCTTGCCGTGCTGTCCCGGCGGCAGGTTGCGCTTCTCGATCGCGCACTTCTCCGTGTAGCAACGCTCTCCCTTGAGGAAGAGCTTCATGCCTTCGCGCCGGCACAGCCGGCAGACCGGACCGATATAACGTGCCATTCTATGTATTCCTCTTAGCTCTCAGCTCTCAGCTTTCAGCTCCAGCTTTCAGTAGACGCTCAGCTCCAGCTGATAGCTGAGAGCTGACGGCTGGAAGCTGTCTTACACCCGTCTGCGCTTCGGCGGCCTGCAGCCGTTGTGCGGAATCGGCGTCACGTCGCGGATCGACTTGACGTCGATGCCAATCGTCTGCAGCGCGCGGATCGCGGACTCGCGACCGGCACCGGGTCCCTTCACCTTGACCTCGACGCTGCGCATGCCGAACGCCTTGGCAGCGTTCCCGGCCGAGATCGCCGCCTGCGTTGCCGCGAATGGCGTTCCCTTGCGCGAGCCCTTGAAGCCGATGCCTCCAGCGCTCGACCAGGCGACCACGTTCCCCTCGGGATCGGTGATCGTCACGATCGTGTTGTTGAACGAGGCCTGGATGTGCGCGTAGCCGTGGTGCACAATCCGCTTCTCGCCGCGCTTCTTGAACGTCTTCTTCTTGGCCGGCTTGCCGGCGGGTTTCTTGCCGCCTTCGGCTGGCGCCGACGCGTCGATCGGGTCGTTTTTTGCCATAAATGAGCTTTCAGCTTACACAGTCTTTTTCTTCGCCACCGCGCCCTTGCGCGGGCCCTTGCGGGTGCGCGCGTTGGTGCGCGTGCGCTGACCGCGGACCGGCAGGTTACGCCGGTGACGCATGCCGCGCCAGCTGCCGATTTCCATCAGCCGCTTGATGTTCATCGAGATCTCCTTGCGGAGATCTCCTTCGACCCGGCCCTGCTCCTCGATCACCCGGCTGATCTTGCGGACGTCGTCTTCCGACAGATCCTTGACGCGGATGTCGGCGGAGACGCCGGCCTCGGTCAAGATGTCGTTCGACCGCTTACGGCCGATGCCGTAGATGTAGGTGAGCCCGATCTCGACCCGCTTCGTCCGCGGGAGGTCGATACCTGCAATGCGTGCCATTCGTGATCCTCGTAGCTCTCAGCTTTCAGCTTTCAGCTTTCAGCACTTCTCAGCGTGCGAGGCTGAAAGCTGAAGCTGATGGCTGATAGCTATCCTTGCCTCTGCTTGTGCTTCTGGTTCGAGCAGATCACCCGCACGACGCCGCGGCGGCGGACGATCTTGCACTTGTCACACATCCGTTTTACCGATGCTCTGACCTTCATCTCTCACGGCTCCCAGCTTCCAGCTGCCAGCTTCCCGGTCGCAGGCCGCTCACAACTTTTCGACGATCCGGCCTCGCGTCAGATCGCGCGACGATAACTCCAGCCTTACTCGATCGCCGACGAGGACGCGGATGAAATTCCGACCCGGTCCCGACGGCACGTGCGCGACGACTTCCCGCTGCCGATCGATGCCGACCCGATACAACCCGTGTGGCAGCACCTCGAGCACCGTGCCTTCGATGCTGACCGGCATCGCCGTCTCCAGGTCCGCGTGCACGTCCGGCTAAAGCCGGACACCACCGTTAACGCGCGCCAGCAGACGCTTCGGTTCGCTGCGTCAACACCAGCGGTCCGTCCTTCGTGACGGCCACGGTGTGCTCGAAGTGCGCTGACAGGCTGCCGTCGCGCGTCACCGCCGTCCAACCGTCCCGCAGCACCTTCACCGCCGGCTTGCCCATGTTCACCATCGGCTCGATGGCGAGCACCATGCCCTCGGCCAACCGCGGCCCGCGGCCAGGCTCGCCGTAGTTGGCAATCTGCGGCTCCTCGTGCAGCTGCGAGCCGATGCCATGGCCGACGAACTCGCGCACGACCGAAAACCCTGCGGCTTCGACGTGCTCCTGAATCGCGTGGCCGATATCCGACACGCGGCCACCCAGCCGCACTTGCGCGATCCCTTTCTGGAGCGACTCCTGCGTCACCTGCAGCAGCCGCTGCACTTCGTCGCTGACCCTGCCCACCGGGACGGTCACCGCCGAGTCGCCATAGAACCCATCGAGCTTGACGCCCATGTCGAGCGAGATGATGTCTCCCTCCGACACGGCGCGATCACCCGGAATTCCGTGGACCACTTCGTCGTTGACCGAGGCACAGAGCGTCGCTGGATAACCGCGATACCCCTTGAACGCCGGCTCGGCACCTGCCGCGCGGACCAGCCGCTCGGCTGCCGCATCGAGCTCCGCGGTCGTGACTCCCGGCTTCACCATGCTGGCCAACTCGGCCAGGACCTCGGCCACGAGCACGTTGGCCCGGCGCATCTGCTCGATCTCGCGCGGCGACTTGCAGACAATCACAGCGCTACGCCCCCAGCCTTCTGGCTTCCGTCTTCAGGCGGCCGCGCACTCCTCACCGCCTCGTCGACCGCCCGGTTCACAGCCGCGGTGACGACGTCGGCCGGTCGGTTGCCGTCGATCGACCGCAGCGTGCCTCGCGCCGAGTAGTAGTCCACGAGCGGCTTGCTCTGGCGCTGATATACCTTCAGGCGCTCGCGCACGATATCGTCGCCATCGTCCACGCGCGCCACCAGGTTGCCGCCGCACTTCTCGCACGCCTGTCTCCAGTCGACCGCGGCGTTCGATCCGCACTTGGCGCAGATCCGGCGTGTCGCCAGCCGCCGGACGAGCACGTCTTCCGGAACGACGACATCGAGCACCACGAGCGGCCCACGGCCGCTCACCATCCGATCGAGCGCCGCCGCCTGCTCCACCGTCCGAGGAAACCCGTCGAGCACGAAACCATGCCTCGCGTCGTCGCGCGCGAGCCGCTCCGTGACAATCCCGATCATCACGTCGTCGCTGACCAGTCGACCGGCGTCCATGTCCAGGCGCGCCACGGAGCCAAGAGCGGTCCCCTGCTGCACCGCCTCGCGCAGGATGTCGCCCGTCGAGATCTTCGGCAGCCCGCGCTTCTGCGCCAGGCGTTCCGCCTGTGTGCCCTTTCCGGCACCAGGCGGCCCGAGCATCACGATGTTCAGGCCCGAGGCCGCGCCGCTGTTGCCAGCGTGAAGCCGCAACCTACTGCCCTCGTCTCCCGCGGATTCGAGTCTTCTTCATGAACCCGTCGTAGTGGCGCATGATGAGCTGCGACTCCACCTGGTTCACCGTGTCCATGGCCACGCCCACGATGATGAGGAGCGAGGTCCCGCCGAAGAAGAAGGTGACACCGAGTCCGTCCGTAATCCAGCGCGGCATGTAGGTGTCGAGCGTCGCACCGATGAACGGGATGGGCGCCACCTTGAACCCGTTGATCAAGAACTCAGGCAGCAACGCCACCAGCGCGAGGTAGATCGCGCCGACCAGGGTGATCCGCGTCAGGATCGTATCGATATGCTCCGCCGTGCGCTTACCAGGCCGAATCCCTGGGATGAAGCCGCCGTACTTCCGCATGTTCTCCGCCACATCATCCGGGTTGAAGATGATCGCGGTGTAGAAGTAGCAGAAGAAGATGATGCCGGTCACATACAGCAGGTTGTAGAGCGGCATGCCCCACGCGAGTTGATCGCTCAGCCGTCGCAGCCAGCTGCCCTCGGCGAACATCGACGCGAGCGTCGCCGGAAACGCCAGGATCGATGACGCGAAGATGACCGGGATGACGCCGCCCGTGTTCACCTTGAGCGGGATGTGCGTGCTCGAACCGCCGTACATCCGCCGGCCGACCACGCGCTTCGCGTACTGCACGGTCACACGTCTGTGGCCGCGCTCAACGAACACGATCGCGCCGATGACGCAGACCATCAGCACCAGGAGCAGCAGGAGGCGAATCGGCCCCATCTGTCCCGTGCGCAACTGATCGAGCGTCACGATTGCCGCTCGCGGCAAGCCGACGACGATGCCGGCAAAGATGATGAGCGACATGCCGTTGCCGATGCCGCGCTCGGTAATTTGCTCGCCCAGCCACATGACGAATGCGGAGCCGGTCGTGAGCGTCAGCACCGTCATCAGGCGGAATCCCCAACCCGGGCTGTAGACGAGCGGCAAGCCGCCAGCCACCTCGGTGGTGCGCTCGAGGAAGAACGCGATGCCGAGCGCCTGCACGACGCTCAGCAGGATCGTGCCGTAGCGCGTGTACTGCGTGATCTTGCGGCGCCCGAGCTCGCCTTCCTTCGACAGCCGCTCCAGGTACGGCCACACGACCGTGAGCAGCTGCAGGATGATCGAGGCGCTGATGTACGGCATGATGCCGAGCGCGAAGATCGTCATCTGCGACAGGTTCTGGCCGGAGAACATGTCGTAGAGGCCGAACATCGTGTTCTTGGCCTGCTCGGCCAAGAGCGCCAACGCCTGCGGGTTGATCCCCGGCGTGGGCACGTGCCCGCCAACGCGATACACCGCCAGCAACCCAAGCGTGAACAGCACCCGCTTGCGCAGCTCGGGAACAGCGAAGATGTTCTTCAGACTGTCTTGCAGCATATGAGTATTGCCTGGCGGACCACCGTGGCCCGCCGCGTCAGCTACGCGAGAACTTCTGCCTTTCCACCGGCAGCCGCAATCTTCTCGGCCGCCTTGCCACTGAACTTGTGCGCACGTACGACGAGTGCCTTGGCGATATCGCCGCGCGCCAGCACTTTGATCGGCCCGCGACGGCCAACGACACCGCTCTCGCGAAGGAGCTCTGGCGTCACTTCAGCGCCGGTATCGAACCGCTCCTGGAGCGTGTCGAGGTTCACGACCTCGTACTCCTCCTTGAAGAGGTTGTGGAAGCCCCGCTTCGGCACGCGGCGGTGCAGCGGCATCTGGCCGCCTTCGAACCCGCGCTTGCGCTTGAACCCCGAGCGCGACTTCGCGCCCTTGTGCCCTCGGCCCGCGGTCTTGCCGTTGCCCGAACCCTGGCCACGACCGATGCGCTTCTTCGAATGCGTCGAGCCCTTGGGCTTTTGGAGATTGCTCAGATCCATGACTAAGTCCTTGGCCCGACTAAAGTCGAGCCCTACGGTCGTGTACTGTCTCTACTCAACCACGACGAGATGTCGCACTTTCAGGATCATGCCGCGCGTCTCGGGCGTATCCGCCAGCGCGACCGAGTGGTTGATCCGCCGCAGCCCCATGCTCGTCACGACGCGCGCCTGGTTCCTGTTGAAACCAATCGGGCTCTTGACGAGCGTGATCTTGAGCCGGCGCTGATCCGCCGCTTTCGAACCCTTTGTCGCTCTAGGCATTGACGGCCTCTTCCTCTTCTTCCTTGCCCCGCAGCCTGCGGATGAGTGCCGGATCCTTGAGTCCCTTCAGCCCCGCGAACGTCGCCCGCACGACGTTGTGCGAGTTGGCCGATCCAATCGACTTGGTCAGGACGTTCTGGATACCCGCCGATTCGACAACGGCGCGCACCGCGCCACCAGCGATGATCCCGGTGCCATCCGGCGCCGGCTTGAGCAACACCTGGCCGGCGCCGAAGCGGCCGACGATCGGGTGCGGCACCGTCGTCCCGTTGAGCGGCACGCGAATCAGCCCCTTCTTCGCCGCCTCGATGCCCTTCTTGATCGCCGACGGCACTTCCTTCGCTTTGCCGACGCCGAAGCCCACCACGCCGTGGCCGTCGCCGACGACGACGAGAGCGCTGAAGCTGAGGTTCTTGCCGCCCTTGACGACCTTGGTGACGCGGCTGATGTTGACGACCGTGTCCTTCAGCTCGAGCTGCGACGCGTCGATTCTCTCTCTGATTTCATTCATAGCTATCAGCTTTCAGCTTTCAGCTCTCAGCATTTCGGCCCCCGTCACCAACAACACGCTGATGGCTGAGAGCTGAGAGCTGACAGCTTCCTAGAACTCTAGCCCCGCCTCGCGCGCCGCCTCGGCAATCGCCCGGATGCGACCGTGATACAAAAACCCACCGCGATCGAAGACGACGCGCTTGATGCCCTTGGCCAACAGCCGCTCGGCGATGGCCTTGCCCAGCACTTGCGCACCGGCTTTGTTGCCCGGGCGCGCCGGACCATTCAGTTGCGGCTTGAGCGCCGCCTCGGTCGTCGCCACGGCGGCAATCGTCGTGCCCGTGAAATCGTCGATGACCTGCGCATACGTGTGCGATACGCTGCGAAACACGTGCAGCCTCGGCCGTTCGGCCGTTCCAGTGATGCGCTGGCGCTGCCGGAGCGCGATGCGGCGGCGGCGATCTTTCTTGGTATTAATCTTCATGTTCAGCTCTCAGCTATCAGCTGTCAGCTCTCAGTTGTTCGATATCAGCGACTCACCTTGCTGATAGCTGACAGCTGAGAGCTGAGTGCTATTTCGCGCCAGTCTTCCCGGCCTTCTTCTTCAGCACTTCACCCGTGTAGCGCACGCCCTTCTGCTTATACGGATCGGGCTTGCGCAACCGGCGAATGTTCGCCGCCACCTGACCCACTTGCTGGCGATCGACGCCAGTCACGGTGATATGCGTCTGCTTGTCGATGGCGATGTCGATCCCGCTCGGGATCTCGAACACGACCGGGTGCGAATATCCGAGCGCGAAGACGACCTGCTTGCCCTTCACTTCAGCGCGGTAGCCGACGCCGACGATGTCGAGGTCCTTGCGAAAGCCTTCGGTGACACCGCGAACCGCGTTCGCGACCAGGCTGCGGGCGAGGCCGTGAAACTTGCCGAGCTGCGGGTCATCCCGCAGCGTCCGGGCGTTCAGCGTGTCGCCTTCGAGCTCGAAGCCAATGCCAGCCGGCAGCGGCTGCTGCAACGAACCCTTCGGTCCCTTGACTTCGACGAGGCCCGGCTTGACGTCGACCTTGACGCCCTTGGGCAGCGCGATGGGTTTCTTTCCAATTCGAGACATGGTCTTTAGCTCTCAGCTTTCAGCTCTCAGCTTTCAGCGTCAGGATGACTCTCAACGTTCTTGCTGAGAGCTGACGGCTGATAGCTGACGGCTGGCTACCAGACATTACAAAGCACTTCGCCGCCGACGCCGACCTTGACCGCTTCGCGGCCGGTCATCACGCCGCGCGAGGTCGTCAGGATGCTCGTGCCCAGGCCGGCAAGGACGTCCGGCACGTCGTCACGGCCGAAGTAAACGCGGCGGCCGGGGCGGCTCACCCGCTCGAGCCCGGTGATGACGCGTTCGCCACGGGGTCCGTACTTCAAGAAGACCCGCAGTGCAGCCTGCACCCGCTCGCCCGGTTCGGCGTCGAGCACTTTGAAGCCCTGGATGTAACCCTCGCTCTCGAGAATTCGCGCAATCTCGACCTTGAGCCGCGACGACGGCATTTCCACCCGGGCCTGCCGGGCGAGCGTCGCGTTGCGAATCCGCGTCAGCATGTCTGAAATTGGATCGGTCATATTTCTCAGCTCTTCTAGCTCTTCAGTCTTCAGCTCTCAGCCGTCAGTTCCGGTCCCAGTCTCAGTTCGAGTCGTCGCTTCGTCGTCCAGCTCCCTGCCGTCGTGCTGGCGACTGGCTGGGACTGACGACTCGCGCTGAGATGCTGACGGCTGACGTCTCACCAACTGCTCTTCGTCACACCCGCCACGTCGCCTTCGAGCGCCAGCTTGCGGAAGCACAACCGGCAAAGCGCGAACTTGCGCAGGTAGGCCCGCGGCCGCCCGCAGCGCTTACAGCGGTTCCTCAGCCGGACCTTGAACTTCGGCGTCTTTGCTTCCTTGGCGATCTTTGCTGTCGTGGCCATGTTGTGCCTTTGTCTTCTCTTGTCTCTCCCGAGTGGACTCGGGCTTACGCGCTTCTGAACGGCATGCCGAGCAACTGGAGCAGCTTGCGCGACTCCTCGTCGGTCTTGGCCGTCGTCACTACCGAAATGTTCATGCCCCGGGCCTTGTCGACCTTCATGTAGTCGATCTCCGGGAACAGCAGCTGATCCTTGAGGCCGAGCGTGAAATTGCCGCGGCCGTCGAAGCCCTTCGGCGACACGCCGCGGAAGTCGCGAACGCGCGGCAGCGCCACCGCCATCAGGCGATCCAGGAACTCCCACATGCGCTCGCCACGCAGCGTGACCATGGCGCCGATCGGCATGCCCTTGCGCAGCTTGAACTGCGCGATCGACTTCTTCGAGCGGGTGATCACCGGCTTCTGGCCGGTGATGCGCGCGATCTCGTCGGCGCCAGTGTCGGCAATCTTGGCGTTCTGCGTCGCCTCGCCGAGGCCCATGTTGACGACCACCTTCTGGATTCGCGGGATCGCCATCACGTTCTTGTAGCCGAACTCCTTGGTCAGAGCGGCCGTGACTTCCTTCTCGTACCGTTCCTTCAGGCGGGCCATCTGTTGTTTCACTTGTCCACCACTCCCTCGCACTTGCGGCAGATGCGCACCTTGCGGCCGTCGCCGAGGACCTTGCGGCCGAGACGGGTCGGCTTACCGCAATCCGGGCACACCAGCTGGACGTTCGACGCATGCAGCGACGCCTCGCGCTCGACCACGCCGCCTTTGATCTGGCGCTGCGGGTTGGGCTTGGTGTGCCGCTTGATAAAGTTGACGCCTTCGACGATCAGCCGATTCTTCGACGGGTCGACCTTGAGCACGCGCCCGCGCTTGCCCCGGTCCTTGCCCGTGATGACGACGACGTTGTCGTTGCGGCGAATGGGTGTTTCTAGTTTCGACATTGCTATCAGCTTTCAGCTCTCAGCTTTCAGCCCAGCAGCGCCATCAGTCTTCGACTGTGGACTGCTGTCAGCTGAGAGCTGATGGCTTCTCCTAGAGCACCTCAGGTGCCAGCGAAATGATCTTCATGAACTTGCGCTCGCGCAGCTCGCGCGCGACCGGACCAAACACGCGCGTGCCGATCGGCTCGCCCTGATCGTTGACGAGCACGGCGGCGTTGCGATCGAAGCGGATGTAGCTGCCGTCTTTGCGCCGCTGCTCCTTGCGCGTGCGGACGATTACCGCCTTGACGACCTGGCCTTTCTTGACCGTGGCGTCTGGCGTCGCTTCCTTGACCGATGCCGTGATGATGTCGCCGAGCCTGGCGTAGCGCCCGGTCGAGCCGCCGATCGGATTGATAACGGCGATCTTGCGTGCGCCGGAATTGTCGGCCACGTCAAGGATCGATCGCATCTGGATCATGGCTAGACCTCCTTCGCTTTCTCAACCACGCGCGTCACCACCCAGCGCTTGCGGCGGCTGAGCGGCCGGCTCTCGACGATGGCGACGCGGTCGCCGACCTTGGCGTCGTTCTTCTCGTTGTGCGCCAGGAACTTCGACGTCCGCTTCTGGGTCTTGCCGTAGACGTCATGCCGGATCTGACGCTCCACCGCGACGACAACGCTCTTGTCCATCTTGTCGCTGATGATGACCCCGGTGATTTCCTTGCTCGCCATCTAACGGCTCTCCTTCTCGCGCAGCACGGTCTTCACGCGCGCGAGGTCGCGGCGAAGGGCCTTCATTTTGTGTCCCGCCTCGAGCTGTCCCATCGACTTCTGGATGCGCAACCGGAAGATCTGGTCGTCCCAGTCCTTCACGCGCTGCTGCAGCTCATCGACGCCGAGGTCACGAATCTCGGCTACCTTCATGACGCTTTCTCCTGGGCAAACCGGGTCGCGAACCGGGTCTTGATCGGCAGCTTGGCCGCAGCCAGCTGCAGCGCGCGGCGCGCGTCGACCTCGTTCACGCCTTCCATCTCGAACATGATGCGTCCGGGCCGCACGACGCACACCCACTGTTCGGGAGCGCCCTTGCCTTTACCCATTCGCGTTTCCTGCGGCTTCTTGGTGATCGGCTTGTCCGGGAACACGCGCACCCAGATCTTGCCGCCGCGCTTGATGAAGCGAGTCATCGCCACCCGCGCGGCCTCGATCTGCCGGTCGGTCAGCCAGCACGGCTCCAGGGCCTTGAGCCCGTAGTCGCCGAACGACACGTCGGACCCGCGCCACGCCTTGCCGCGCATGCGGCCGCGCTGCTGCTTCCGATACTTCACTTTCTTCGGCATCAACATGACGAATGTTCCTTATAGCTGCCGGCTCCCAGCTGTCAGCTCCCAGCTGTCAGCTGGAAGCTCGAAGCGGGAAGCTTCTTACGGTCGTGCCGCCCGTCGCGGCGTCCGGTAATCCTCTTCGCGGCCAATCTTCGGCACCAGGCGCTCGCCCTTGTAGAGCCACACCTTGACGCCAATCGCGCCGTAGGTCGTGAACGCTTCGGCGAAGCCGTAGTCGATGTCGGCGCGCAGCGTCTGCAGCGGCAACTGACCGTGCAGATACCATTCGGAACGCGCGATTTCGGCACCGTTCAGGCGACCGGAGACGCGGACCTTGATGCCGCGAGCGCCGAAGCGCAGCGCCGACTCGACGGCCTTGCGCATCGCGCGGCGGAACGCCACGCGCTTCTCGAGCTGCATCGCGACCGATTCGCCGATCAGCTGAGCGTCGAGCTCCGGCTTCTGGATCTCCTGGATGTTGATGAAGACCTCGCGATTCGTCTGCTTCTGAATCTCGGTCTTCAGCTTGTCGACCTCGGTACCCTTACGGCCGATGATGATGCCCGGCCGCGACGTGTAGATGTCGATCTTCAGCTTGTTGGCGGCGCGCTCGATCTCAATCTTCGAGACGCCGGCGTGCGCGAACCGCTCCTTGAGCTTGTCGCGCAGCTTCGAGATCCTCGTGCAGCAGCTTCGAGTAGTCGCGGTCCGCGAACCAGCGCGAGCGCCAGGTCTTGTTGAACCCGAGCCGGAATCCGTGCGGATGAACTTTCTGTCCCATAATTTCAGTCCTTATGCCTTCGCTGCTGCCTTCTTCTTGCCGGCGCTCTTGCCCGCCGCCTTCGCGGGCTTGGACTTCTTCGCTGCCGGCCTCGCCTTCGGCTTGGCGCCACGCGGACGCTTCGGCGTCGACTCGCTCTCCGGCGTCGTGACCATGACGATGTCCGAAGGACGCTCGGTGACGGCGACCGTCAGATGCGCCGTGCGCTTGACGACGCGGAAGGCGCGGCCCATCGGCGCGGGGCGAATGCGCTTCTGCGACGGTCCCTGGTTGGCGTAGCACGCCGCCACGTAGAGCCGCTCGACGTCGCCGCCGAAACCTTCCTTCTGCTGCGCGTTGGCAATCGCCGACCGCAACACCTTCTCGATGTCGCGAGCAACACCTTTGCGCGCGAAGCGCAGCGTCGCCAGCGCATGATTGACGTCACGGCCGCGAATCAGGTCGAGCACCAGGCCAGCCTTCTGGGCTGACGTGCGCACGTACTTCGCTGTCGCGTGTGCCTGCACTGCCATTAGCCACCAGCCTTCGGAGCCGCCGCTCCGCCCGGCGCCGCCGGCGCAACCGACGCGGCCTTGTCGGCCTTCGTCGTGTGCCCCTTGAACGCGCGGGTGGGCGCGAACTCACCGAGCTTGTGACCGACCATGTTCTCGGTCAGGTACACGGGGATGAACTTCTTGCCGTTGTGCACCGCCAGCGTGTGCCCCACCATCTCGGGGATGACGGTCGATCGGCGCGACCACGTCTTCAGCACCTTCTTCTCGCCGCCGCGATTCATGATCTCGACTTTCTCGAGCAGCGGCACGTCGACGAAGGGGCCTTTCTTGAGCGATCTGGACATTACTTCTTTCTCCGCTGGACGATGAACCGGTCGGTGACCTTCCGATTGCGCGTCTTGTAACCCTTGGTCGGCTGGCCCCACGGCGACACCGGATGGCGTCCGCCGGACGTCTTGCCTTCACCACCACCGAGCGGGTGGTCGACCGGGTTCATGGCCACGCCGCGCACGTGCGGGCGCTTGCCCATCCACCGCGTCCGTCCCGCCTTGCCGACCGAAACGTTCTCGTGATCGACGTTGCCGACCTGGCCGATCGTCGCCAGGCAGTCGTGGTGAATCTTGCGGATTTCACCCGACGGCATCTTGACCGACGCGTACTGGCCGTCCTTGGCCACGACCTGCACCGACGAGCCGGCGCTGCGGGCGATCTGGCCGCCCTTGCCGACCTTGAGCTCGACGTTGTGCACTTCGGTGCCGAGCGGAATGTGCTTGAGCGGCAAGGCATTCCCCGGCAGGATGTCGACGTTCTCGCCGGCGATGATCGTGTCGCCGACCTTCAGTCCAAGCGGCTGCAGGATGTAACGCTTCTCGCCGTCGGCGTAGGTCAGGAGCGCAATACGGGCGCTGCGATTCGGGTCGTACTCGACCGTCGCCACCGTCGCCGAGATGTCGCGCTTGTCGCGCTTGAAGTCGATGATGCGGTAGTTGCGCTTGTGTCCGCCCCCGCGCCACCACGACGTCACCTCGCCGCGGTTGTTACGGCCGCCGGACTTGCGCAGCGGCTCGGTCAACGGCTTGTACGACTCGCTGGTCGTCACCTCATCGAACACCTGGACGGTCTGGAACCGGCGGCCCGGCGACGTGGGGTTGTACTTTCTGATTGGCATGGTCTTGGTCCTTACGCGCCCTCGAGGAACTCAGGAATCTTCTCGCCGTCCCTGAGCTTGACGTAAGCCTTCTTCCAGTCCGAGCGCTGGCCCATGAAGCGGCCCTGACGCTTGAACTTGCCGTGGGCGATGGCCGTCCGGACGGCTTCGACCTTCGAGCCGAGAAGCTTCTCGACCGCGCGCTTGATGTCGACCTTGGTCGCGCCGACCGCCACCTCGAACACGACGGTCCGGTTGCCTTCACGGATGAGCGTCGTCTTTTCAGTGACCAGCGGGCGGCGAATAACGTCTGTGAGTTTCATGTCAGCTTTCAGCTCTCAGCTGCCAGCTATCAGCATCTTCAGATATCAGCACGTCGCTGACAGCTGACAGCTGAGAGCTGATAGCTACTACGCGAGCGCCTCCTGCAGCTTCTCGAGCGCATCCTTGGTCGCGACGACACGGTTCGTGTCGATCACGTCGCGGGCGGTGACGCGGTTGCTCGCCACCAGCTTCACGCCGGCGATATTGCGCGCCGACACCACGAAGCCCGCTTCCGGCGTCACGTCGATCACGAGCGTCTTGCCGGTCGCGCCAAGCCGCTTGAGCAACTGCACGGTCGTCTTCGTCTTGCCATCGCTCGCCTCGAGTCGATCGACAACGGTCACGGCTCCGTCGCTCAGCTTCTGCGCCAGCGCTGCTGCGAGCGCGCCGCGCCGAACCTTCTTCGGTAGATCGTAGGAGTAGTCGCGCGGCATTGGGCCGAAGACGGTTCCGCCCTTGCGCCAGAGCGGATTCCGGATCTCGCCGACGCGGGCGCGGCCGGTGCCCTTCTGCCGCCACGGCTTCTTGCCGCTGCCGCTGACGGCCGCGCGGTTCTTCGTCGCGTGGGTGCCGCGCCGTTCGGAGGCGTTCTCCTGGACGACCGCTTCCCAGATCAAGCCGGCCTTGACGCGACCGCCGAAGAGTTCGTCCTTCAGCTCGACCGCGCCGACCTTCTCGTTGTTGTTGTTGACGACGTCGATTTGCATAGCTATCAGCTTTCAGCAGTCAGCCATCAGCTCGCCTCGCTATCGCCGTCCACTCGGCTGATAGCTGAGAGCTGATCGCTGAGAGCTACTTCTTTCCTTTTACCGCCTTCGACGGCTTCTCGATCTGCGGCTTCGGATCGGGCTTGCGCGCGATCGCCTTGCGCACGATGAGGTATCCGCCCGGCGCGCCAGGAACGGCGCCCTTGAGCACCAGGAGATTGTTCTCGGCGTCGATCTGCACGACCTTCAGGTTGCGCGTCGTGACGCGATCGCCGCCCATCCGTCCCGCCGCGCGCATGCCCTTGACGACACGCGAGGGGAACGACGAGGCGCCAATCGATCCGGGGGCGCGATGGAACATCGAGCCGTGCGTCGCCGCGCCGCCGCGGAAGTTGTGGCGCTTCATGACGCCCTGGAAGCCCTTGCCGCGGCTGATGCCGATGACATCGACGCGATCGCCGCTGGCGAACACGCCCGTCACGAGCACCTGGTCGCCCGGCTTCATCGCCTCGCTGCCCGGCGCTTCCTTGATCTCGCGGCGGACGCGGGTCGGCGGCACGCCGGCCTTCTTGTAGTGGCCGGCGAGCGGCTTGCGCACGCGCGCGGGCTTGTCCTCGACCAGGCCAATCTGCACGGCGTCGTAGCCGTCGGTCGCCTTGGCCTTCGACTGCACGACAACGCACGGACCAGCCAGAATGACGGTACCCGGCGTCGCGGTGCCGTCCTGGCCGAACACCTGCGTCATGCCGACTTTTTTGCCAATAATGCCTGTAACCATAGCTGTCAGCTCTCAGCTGTCAGCTCTCAGCTCGTTGCTACCGCCTTTCGGCTGATAGCTGAGAGCTGATAGCTGATAGCTATTTGTGCTCCTTGCCGAACGCTTTGATCTCGACGTCGACGCCGGCCGGCAGATCCAGCTTCATCAGCGCATCAACGGTCTGTGGCGTCGGCTCGAAGATGTCGATCAAACGCTTGTGCGTGCGCAGCTCGAATTGCTCGCGCGACTTCTTGTCCACGTGCGGCGACCGCAGGACCGTCCACTTGTTCTTCTCGGTCGGCAGCGGGATCGGCCCAGCCAACCGGGCACCTGTTCGGCGCGCGGTATCCACGATCTCGGTCGTCGACTGATCGAGGACGCGGTTGTCGTAGGCCTTGAGCCGGATGCGAATCTTGTCACTGAACGCTGAAGCCACTTTGATGATCCTTGCAATGCTGAATTTCTTCTACGTCTTCCCTTGCACCCGCGCCACGACTTCTTCGCTGACGTTGCCGGGCGCCTGCTCGTACCGATCGAAGTGCATCGAGTAGGTGGCGCGGCCCTGCGTGCGCGAACGCAGGTCGGTGGCGTAGCCGAACATCTCCGAGAGCGGCACGCGGGCGTTGATGATCTGCGTGCCACCGCGATCTTCCTGCGACTGAATCTGGCCGCGGCGGCTGGACAGGTTGCCCATGACGTCGCCCATGTGCTCCTTCGGCACGACCACTTCGACGCGCATCATCGGCTCGAGCAGCACCGGCTTGGCCTTTTTCGCCGCGTCCTGGAACGCCATCGAGCCGGCGATCTTGAACGCCATCTCCGACGAGTCCACGTCGTGGTACGAGCCGTCGTAGAGCACGATGCGAACGTCGTCGACCGGGTAGCCGGCCAGGACGCCGCGCGTGAGCGCTTCCTTGATGCCCTCGTCGATCGGCTTGATGAACTCCTTCGGAATCGATCCGCCGGTGATGTCGTTCTCGAAGATGTAGCCGGTGCCCGGCTCGCCAGGAAAGAGATGGATCTTGGCGTGGCCGTACTGGCCGCGGCCGCCCGTCTGCTTGGCGTACTTCATCTCGCCGTCGGCCGCACGAGTGAGCGTTTCCTTGTAGGCAACCTGCGGCCGACCGACGCTCGCCTCGACGTTGAACTCGCGCTTCAAGCGGTCGACGATGATCTCGAGGTGCAGCTCGCCCATGCCGGAGATCACGACCTCGCCGGTCTGCTGATCGGTCTTGACGCGGAAGGTCGGATCCTCCGCCATCAGCTTCTGCAGACCCTGAGCCGAGCTTCTCCTGGTCGGCCTTGGTCTTCGGCTCGATCGAGAGCGAGATGACCGGCTCCGGGAAGTCCATCGACTCGAGCACGATCGGCTTCTTCTCGTCGCAGATCGTGTCGCCAGTCGAGACACTCTTGAGGCCGACCGCAGCGGCGATATCGCCGGCGTAGACCTCCTTGATTTCTTCGCGCTTGTTCGCGTGCATCTTGAGCAGGCGGCCGATGCGCTCGTTCTTCTGCTTGGTCGAGTTGTAGATCGTCGAGCCGGCTGTCAGGACGCCGGAGTAGACGCGAATGAACGTGAGCTGACCGACGAACGGGTCGGTCATGATCTTGAAGCCGAGCGCGGCAAACGGCGCGTCGTCCCTCGCCGGGCGCGCTTCGATCGCGTCGGGGCCCTTCGACGGATTGAAACCCTTGATTGCCGGCACATCCACCGGCGACGGCAGATAGTCGACAACCGCGTCGAGCAGCGGCTGCACGCCCTTGTTCTTGAATGCCGAACCGCAGATCACCGGCACGAACGCCGGTTCCGCTTTTTCGCCCTCTGTATGCACCGACGAGTTGACGCGCTTGCGCAACGCGGCCTTGATCTCTTCTTCGGAAATCTCCTCGCCGTGGAGGTACTTCTCGAGGATCTTGTCGTCCGCCTCGCTGACCTTCTCGATCAACTGCTCGCGGTAGTGCTTCGCCTCTTCGAGCATGTTGCCGGGAATCTCACCGACGACGTAGTCGGCGCCCATCGTCTCGTCCTTGTAGGTGATCGACTTCATCTTGATGAGATCGACCACGCCGATGAACTTGTCTTCGGCGCCGATGGGCAGCTGAATCGCAACCGGATTGCCACCGAGCTTGGTGACGATCTGCTCGAACGTCCGCTTGAAGTCCGCGCCGATGCGGTCCATCTTGTTGACGAAGCAGATGCGCGGGACGCGGTACTTGTCGGCCTGACGCCACACCGTCTCCGACTGCGGCTCGACGCCGGCGACCGAGTCGAACACCGCGACCGCACCGTCGAGCACGCGCAGCGACCGCTCGACTTCGGCGGTGAAGTCGACGTGTCCCGGCGTATCGATGATGTTGATGCGGTGATCGCGCCAGAAGCACGTCGTCGCGGCAGACGTAATGGTGATGCCGCGTTCCTGCTCCTGTTCCATCCAGTCCATGACGGCCGTGCCCTCGTGGACCTCACCAATCTTGTAGGTGATGCCCGTGTAGAACAGGATCCGTTCCGTGGTGGTGGTCTTGCCGGCATCGATGTGGGCCATGATGCCGATGTTGCGCGTTCGATTGAGCGGTGTTTCCCGTGGCATTGCTAATTACCAGCGATAGTGCGCGAAGGCCTTGTTGGCTTCGGCCATGCGGTGCACGTCTTCGCGCTTCTTCACTGCGCCGCCGCGGAGATTGGCCGCGTCCATCAGTTCGTTGGCGAGCTTTTCCTTCATCGTCTTGCCGTCGCCGCGCTCGCGCGCGTAGCCGACCAGCCAGCGGATGCTGAGTGAGAGGCGGCGGTTCGGATTGACCTCGACCGGCACCTGGTAGTTCGAGCCGCCGACACGGCGCGACTTCACTTCGAGCGCCGGCTTGACGTTCTCGACCGCCTTCTTGAACACCTTGAGCGGATCGTCGCCGGTCTTCTCCTGGATGGTCGACAGGCTGGCGTACATGATCTGCTCGGCAGTACTCCGCTTGCCGTCGCGCATCAGCGTGCTGATGAACTTCGTCACGAGCGCGCTGCTGTAGAGCGGGTCGAGGGGCACTTCTCGTTTCGGGATTTCTCTGCGTCTTGGCATTACGTTAGCTCTCAGCTCTCAGCCTTCAGCTCTCAGCAACGTCGCTATCCGCCCGCTCGGGCTGATAGCTGACAGCTGACAGCTGATCAGCTACGACTTCGGTCTTTTTGCTCCGTACTTCGAACGTCCCTGCTTACGGCCCTGCACGCCAACGGCGTCCAGCGTCCCTCGAACCACGTGGTAGCGGACGCCCGGCAGGTCCTTCACACGGCCGCCGCGAATCAGGACGAGCGAGTGCTCCTGCAGGTTGTGGCCGACACCCGGAATGTAGGTCGTGACCTCGATCTTGTTCGTCAGCCGTACGCGCGCGACCTTGCGCAGCGCCGAGTTCGGCTTCTTCGGTGTCTGCGTGAACACGCGAACGCACACGCCACGCTTCTGCGGGCTGTTCTGCAGCGCCGGGCTCTTCGTCTTGGTGAGGACCTTGTCGCGTCCCTTCCGCACCAGCTGGCTGATAGTCGGCACGATTACTCCAAGCGCGCATTCGCGCGCGCACTCCATGCACGCACTCGCGCGCGCAGAAAAACAGCCACGGACTCGAGAAGGCTCAGCGCCTTTCGCGCCGCGGCAGCCACGCCGCACACCCGCGCCTCTGCGGGCGTTCGGTCTGTTGCTCCAGGCCTAGGGAGCCGCGCAGCGGCCCGGCACCTGGAGCTGACTTACCCTATAAAGGTTGATGATGCTGCGCCTCATTGTTTAACGGTTCACACCGTTCTAACGGTTCACACGGTGCAGCGGTGCACACGGTGTCCGCGAGGCGTCGGCGAAACGGTACCCGCGTCAGATCGCTTGTAATTCTGCGATTGCCGCGATTGGTGTCCGCGTCTTGGAGTCAGGCCCCAGATAGGGTGTCCCGGGGCCGACCAGAACCTTGCAAATATAGCAGAGGGGTGTGAGGGGATCAAGTCCCCTCACACGATGGAAGGAATCTCCGAAAGTTACTGCTTCACCTTCTCGCCAAAGTCCTCGATGGCTTCGCCGACTTTTCGCTTCGCGGTGCCGAACGCTTCCTGGCCCTGGCCTTCGGCTTCGTCGATCTCGCCCTCGTCGCGGAGAATCTCATCGTCGGTCAGGTCCCCGACGCCCTGCTTGATCTTACCCTTGACCTGTTTCGCCTTGCCGTCGAGCTCGTCCCGGTTCATGGTTGACTCCTCTAATCCTGTGGCTTTCGCC
The DNA here is from genome assembly GCA_963797715.1 of uncultured Acidobacteriota bacterium. GTDB lineage: Bacteria > Acidobacteriota > Vicinamibacteria > Vicinamibacterales > 2-12-FULL-66-21 > DATBJJ01. The sequence goes on along the minus strand of CAWCQS010000015.1, from coordinate 524,245 downwards.
AGGTCCGTTCCGTTCGACAATGATGTCTTTCAAAAACTGGTGCCTCTTCCTTATTGAGAGAGGTGCTAAACCTGCCATCTAGGGACGGCGCTGCGGTAGCATGAACGGCCATGCCAAAACTCATCGACGCGCCGGCGGTTGTGCAGGCTGCGGGCACCAAACCCAAACGAATTGAAGAGTATGTAGGCCGCGTAAACTCTGGCCATGCTGGAGTTAGCGTCGCGCGCATGGTATCGCCCGGCGGCTGGCTGGAGCCGGGTCAGCGCCCTGAGTTCGAGGAGATAACGGTCGTGCTGAGGGGTGTACTCCGAGTCGAGCACGAGACCGGCGTACCAGAGGTGGGACCCGGGCAAGCTGTGGTCACTGCCCCAGGGGAGTGGATCCGCTACAGCACCCCGGCTGCCGAGGGCGCAGAGTACGTTGCGGTCTGCCTACCAGCGTTCTCGCCGGGCACCGTCCACCGCGATGGCGACTGACGCTGCTCTATTCACGATTCACGGCCTGACCCCGTTCACGATTCACGGCCTGACCCCGACGAGCCGTGATCCTAAGCTCAGCATTAGTGTCAACGAACCAGACGGCCGGTGGCAGCCAGCGCTGGCCATCGGTCCGCGCCACGAACCGCGCGAATGACTCGGAGCGCCGATATACAGCCGCAACGCCGACGCTCGCCACGATGAAGTAGGTCGGAAAGATGAAGCGCTCGGCACGGACGTTCGCCGGGCTGAGGACCGCGATGAAGACAACGGTCGTCAGAAGCGCCCACCAAACACCTGCAGCGCTGATCGAGTCGAAGACCGATGGAACGCGCGACTGAATGCGAGTGCGAACCAGTTGGTAGACAACGGCGAAGGCGACGAGGCTCCACGGCGCGGCAAACCACGCCAACCGCAGGAGGTACCACACGACGTTGGCGAGCGCATGGGTAACGACTCGCGGATCGCCGAGATCCATTGACTCGCCGAGGCGCGTCGATCGATAGAACTCCAAGAACGACTCGCCGGTAGTCCGCACGTAGAGCCTCTCGTACCCCAACATCATCAACCCGGCCGCGGTGACGGCCACGCCGAGCCCCGCCCATGCCCAGAGATCAGCTTTACTCGTGCCGTCTCGCGACGGCCGTACGAGCACGAGCCATAACGCGGCGCTGACCAACGCGAACATCGCAAACGCGCCCTTGATCAACACGAGCGCGCAACATGCCGCCGCCATCAGGACGATCCACGCCGGGTTCGAGCGTGCGCGGTGCGTGCCGTACAACAACGCCAGAAAACACATCAGCACCGGCTGCTCCTGATTGCCGCGGATGCGATAGACGAACGCCACCGGCAGCAGCTGGAGTAGCCAGCCGAGCGATCGCGCCTCGACGCCGCTCATCACAACACTGGCCACGAGTGGAAGGAGCGCGAGCACTGCCGCCTGATAGACCATGTTGACGATGTACGCGGCTTGTCCATCCGGCACACCGGTACGGACGAGAGCGGCTGACGGGAGGAGGATGCCGACCGGGTGCTCGCGAAACAGGCCCTGCTGGTTCCACGCACCGTTCCACTCGGGCGCGATCCAGCGCGACACTGGCTGCCGTGCGAGCTCGCCCGAGAGGCGAGCGTAGAGCGACGAATCCGCATCCCTCGATCGGTAATCGGTGGCGACGAGCAGCGCCGCCGCCGTCACGATGGCAACCGCCCAAAGAAGCGTCGATTTCACGATGGTCACGAGTGGAGGTTCGGCGCGCGATGAGACCGGGCGGATATTGTCTCAGGTGCCGGCGGCACCTACAAATACACCGAATCGTGAGCCTGGCCGCGCAGGGGTCGTTTTTCGACGACGCAGCGGAGCGCCGGGCCGACCGGTTCGATCCGGCGTCGGCACCGGCACGTGCCGCGGACTTGCTCTAGGTAGATTGACGCGCCGCGCGCTTCGAAAACGCGGCGCGACCCTTTTTAACCGTGATGGAGGCCTATTTTTTCTCAAAAACGACGGTGCTGTCAGTCGCCTGGCCCTGAGCGTTGACGCCCTTGGTCGTCACCGTCATCGTCTTACCGTCCTTCGAGACGACGCGGTGATAGGACGTCATCACTTTGCCACCCTTGGTGTCTGTCCGCTCTGTCGTATGCGTGTCGATACGCTTGAGCGTCACCATGTCGGCGATGTTCGATCCCTTGAACGGGTGCGGCTTGCCATCGTACTCGGCCGTGTATTCGGTCGTCGTCTTCTGGCCGGTCGCTGACACGCTTTCGCTCGTCACCTTCTCGCCCTGCCCAGCTGCCTCGATCTTGAGCGTCTGGCTCTTCGGTCCCGGGCCCGGATGGTACCCTGGACCTGGCGACGTCCAGCTGCCACGTGCCGACGCGAGGGTCGACGGCCTGCGCCGACAGCACGGAGAGTCCGGCCACGAGAATCACGCCGAGGCTCAACGCCGATCTGCATGCCCGCATGTGACGCCTCCTGTTGGTTGACGACCTGTGTTATCGCCTCCTGCCCGCCGCGCGAGACGGCGATGGCCTCCTTCGCGAACTAGCGCCCTGACGAGGACGTTGTCGCAGTTCCGACGGGCACGCCCATCTGCCACAGCATGAACGCATACGTAAATGCCGTTTCGCGGAGCGCATCGTAACGCCCGGACGACCCGCCGTGGCCGGCGCCCATGTTGGCCTTGAGCAGGAGCGGATTGCGATCGGTTTTGACTGCGCGCAGCTTGGCGACGAACTTGGTGCCCTCCCAGTACGGCACCTGGCTGTCGTTGAGAGAGACCTGCACCAGCAGCGACGGGTAGTTCGTGGCTTTGACGTTGTCGTATGGCGAGTACTTCATCATGTAGTCGAACGCGGGCTTCTCGTTCGGATTGCCCCATTCGAGGTACTCGCTCGTCGTCAGCGGCAACGAGGCGTCGAGCATGGTGTTGATGACGTCGACGAACGGCACCTGCGCGACGACGGCCTTGAAGAGGTCGGGCCGCATGTTGGCGACGGCGCCGACCAACAGGCCTCCCGCGCTGCCTCCCTGAATCACCATGCGGTCGGTGGCGGTGTAGCGGTTCTTGACCAAGTAGTCCGCACAGTCGATGAAGTCGGTGAACGTGTTCAGCTTCTGCATCATGCGGCCCTGCTCGCGCCACTCCTCGCCCATCTCGCCGCCGCCACGGATGTAGGCGTTGGCAAAGATCACGCCGCGGTCGAGCAGGCTCAACCGGCTGGACGAGAATGTCGGCGCGCCAGACGCGCCATAGGATCCATACCCGTATAGAAGCAGCGGTGCCTTGCCATCGAGAGCGATGCCCTTGCGGTGCACGATTGACATCGGCACCTTCGTGCCGTCGCGCGCCACTGCCCATACGCGTTTCGCCTGGTACCGCGCCGGGTCGTAACCGCCGAGGACTTCCTGCCGCTTGAGCAACTTGCGCTGCTTGGTGGTCATGTCGTAGTCGTAGACCGACGACGGCGTAATCATTGACTGGTAGTTGAAGCGCAGCGTGCCGGTGTTGAACTCCGGATTGCTCGCCAGCGAAATCGCGAAGTCCGTTTCATCGGTCGTGACGCGATGCGATTGTTTGGTCTTCGGGTTGATAATCCGAAGTTGGGTCAGCCCGCCTTCTCGCTCGGACACCACGATGTGATTGGCGAAGAAGCTCAGCCCGCTAATCTTCACCGCTGGGTTGTGGTCGATGTACGGCTTCCAGTTCTTCTCCGATGAATCGGCGATTGGCGCCGTCACCACCTTGAAATTCTTCGCGCCCTTGTTCGTCGTGATGTAGAAGAGGCCCTGGTAGTGGTCGACGTCGTATTCGTGCCCGGCCTCGCGCGGCAGGATCACTTTGAGCGTTGAGTTCGGCGCGTCCGCCGGAAGGTAGCGGACCTCGGTCGATGTCTTCGCGTAGCTCGCGACGAAGATCATCTTCTTGTCGAGCGATCGGCCGGCACCGACGTCGTACAGCTCGTTCTTCTCCTCGTACAGCGAGATCGCTGCCAGGTGCACCGACGCCGTGCCGCCACACCTTGTCGGATCGCTTGGAGACGGGATCCTCAGTCGTATAGAAGAGGGTCTTGTTGTCGATCGCCCACACCACCGAACCGACGCGCTCGATGTTCTCGGCGAGTGTCTGCCCCTTGCGCAGATCCTTGACCTGCAGGCTGTACTGCCGGTAGCCGGTCGAATCGGTCGAGTAGGCCAACCAGTTGCCATCGTCGCTCACGGCGTACGCGCCGAGCGAGAGGAACTTCTTGCCTTCTGCCAGCGCGTTGAGGTCGAGGAGGATTTCCTCGGCGCCGTCCATGCTGCCCTTGCGGCGGCACATGTATTGGTACTGCTTTCCTTCCTCGGTGCGCGAGTAGTAGAAGTAGTCGCCAATGCGCGACGGGACGCTCAAGTCGGTCTGCTTGATGCGTCCGAGCATCTCGGTGTAGAGCGTCTCCTGAAAGCCCTTGGTGGGCTTCATCACCTCTTCGGTATACGCGTTCTCGCCCTCGAGGTATTTGATGACCTCGGGGTTACCCTTCTCGCGCAGCCAGAAGTAGTCGTCCGTGAGCGTGTAGCCGTGGATCTCAGTCGTGTGCGGCCGCTTCGTCGCGACCGGTGGCTGCGTCGGTGCCGACTGCTCGGCTTGGGTGGGCGGAACTGCGAGCGCAACCGCCAGAAACGGCAGGACGAGCGCAGCGTCGTGCTTCTTCATGCGCTACCTCTTCGAAGAGAGAAAATGATTGGGAGACACTCTCATTATAGGTCAGCGCCCGATGACGTAGTCCTGGTACTGCGGATCCTTCTCGAGACGCTTGCTCTGCAAAAAGGCCCACGCCGCCTGGTTAATCTCGCCTGACCGGCCGTAATAGTCGTGGGTGTGGTTCGGAATCTCGGTGAGTTGGACGTCGAAGTCCTGACGCTTCAGCAGATCGAGGCTGTCCCGCACCTGTCGCACCGGAAATCCGGGATCGTTCGTCCCAACCCACACCGCTATCGGAATCTTGCGCGGAGCTCTGGCGATGGCCGGGACGATTGACGGCGACAGCGCGCCGGCATGCACGGCCACCGCGGCAAAGTACTCGGACTCGAGTACACCCATCGAAATCCCGAAGATGGCGCCCGCGGAGTGACCAAAGACATACATCGCGCGACGATCGACCGCGTAATCGGTCTGCACGGCTTCGACGACGTGGCGAATGAAGAGCGGTCCATCGTCGCGGCCCCAGCCGTCGCGGACCATGGCGTCGGGACCGGCCAGAATGATGCCTTCCTTTTTCGCCAGCGATTGCCAATGCTCGACCAGGATCTTGCCGTCGCGGCCTGAGCCGTGCAGCAGAATCAATAGCGGCGCGGGTTTGTCTTTGGCGCTATCCGGGACGAAGCGATAGTACGTGCGCTCCACGCCCTGAGAGGTGACGGTCTCTTTGGTGATCTTTTGAGCCGTGGCAGCGGAGGAAAATGAAAGCAGAAGGAATGCGGACAGAGCGAGTCGCAACATCATCTACTCCAGGGCGGTCACGAGCGGCCGAATAGCTGATCAACGCCGCAGTACGCGTTCGTAATAACGCTCGTACATCGGCACGACACGATCGACACAGAATTCCTCTTTCACGCGCGCGATCGCCGCGTCGCCCATGCGGCGATGGAGATCGGGATCCCTGAGCAGCGCGATGGCATCCGCCGCCATGCCCCCATGATCCGCGGGCTCGTGAAGAAATCCTGTGACGCCGTTGGTGATGACCTCCGGGAGTCCGCCGACATTCGAAGCCACGACCGGCACTCTGCACGCCATCGCTTCGAGCGCGGCGAGTCCGAAGCTCTCTTGCGCCGACGGCAACAGGAACACGTCCGCAACCGATAGCAGCGGTATGACGTCTTCCTGCGCGCCGAGCGTCTCGACGAGAGGAGCGATGTCGAGCTCGCGGCCCAGCCGGTAGGCGGTCCCAAGCTCAGGACCGTCGCCAACGAGCAGAAGCCGCGCCGGCACCGCGCGGCTGATCCGTGCGAACACATCCATCACGGCGTCGATCCGCTTCACCGGGCGGAAGTTCGACACATGGATCACGAGCTTCGTCGCATCGTCTGGCGCGAAACGCTTTCGCAGCGCCGGCACCGAACGGCGATAGTAGACGCCGCAATCGAGACAATTCGGAATGACCTCGATGCTGCGGCGCACACCGAGCTCCCGGCGAGTCGCCTCGCGAAGGCTCTGTGACACGGCGGTCACGCCATCAGAGGTTTCGATCGAGTACGCGACGATCTCTGAAAACGACGGATCGCTGCCGACGAGCGTGATGTCTGTACCGTGGAGCGTCGTAACGACGCGAGGGACCGCGTGACCGCTGGCCTCGAGCACCTGTCGTGAGAGGAGCGCGGCGGTTGCGTGCGGGATCGCGTAGTGGGCGTGAATGACCTCGAGGTCGACTTCTCTTGCCACCTGCACAACTTTGTTGGCGAGCGAGAGCACGTACTGGGGCTCGCGAAATAGTGGATAGCTCGGCGTATTCACCTGATGGAACACCAGCCCTGCCTGATATTCGCCGAGCCTGAACGGCGGGTCAGTGCTGACGAGGTGCACCTGATGACCGCGGTCGGCGAGGGCCTTGGCGAGCTCGGTCGCGACAATACCGCTGCCGCCCACTGACGCGTAGCAAATGATGCCGATGTTCACGGGCGGACGTTCATGAGCGGAAGAGATACGGCCGAACGATCGGCTCGCGTACGACGAACCCCTCGGCCCATTTGACGCCGGCGAGCGCACCGAACTGTGCGTCGCGGCTCTCGACCAGCTGCTGAAAGAGTGGCGTCGTCAGCCGCGTGGCGACGCCATCCTGCGCGCTGACGGTGAACTGACTCACGTGGCATGCGAGCGCGCGGCGCTTCTGGTCGTAGTAGGCCGACACATCTACGACAAACGATGGCGGTGCACTGTCGTTGATGAAGTAGTAGCAGATCCAGTCCGGCCGCCACGCTTGAGCGCCAGTGCCGTCGTCGTATCGGCGCAGGCCACTGTTGAACACGGCTTCGGTCAGTACCTGATTCGCGGCAACATGATCGGGATGCCGATCGGTGCCATAAGGAATCGCGACGGCGCGAGGCATGGCCTTGCGCACGAGCGCGGTGGCGGTTCGGCCATGCTCCTCGTTTGCGCCAATCGCACGATCCGGCCATCGCAGGTTGATTCGCCACGCCGCGCCGAGCACCGCGCGAGCTGCTTCGGCCTCGGCAAGGCGCTCGTCGATCGTGCCGTTGCTGCCCATTTCTCCTGCGGTCAGGTCGCAGAGGCCGACGCGGTCGCCGCCCGCAACCTGCCTTGCGATTGTCCCGCCGAGACCGATTTCGAGATCGTCGGGATGGGGTCCGAACACGAGCAGATCGACTTGATCCATGCCTGCTACCGCGCGACCGGAGCCAGGGAGCCGAGTACCTGGCCGATGAACTCGTTGAACGCGCTCTGGCGGATCCAGCGCACGACGACGACCAGATCGTTCTGCCAATCGACGTAGATGATGTTGCTGCCGTTGCCCTGGAAGGTGACGGCTGTCGGCGGCGCGCTCGGGAACGCTGGCTTGTCATTCGAGTTGAGAAACCAGTTCATGTAGCCATAGCCAGCGTTAGCAGGCCCAGGCGAGCGTGCCATCTCGATCCACTTTGGCGAGACGATCTGACGGTCCTTCCACTTGCCGTTGCGCAGAAACAAGTAGCCGAAGCGAGCCATATCGCGCGCGGAGATGAACATCCCTCCGCCCCAGTGTCCACCGCCGGTCATCGACTGCACGCGCCGCCCGTCGAGATCGATCCACGAATTCTCGTAGCCGTGCCACCGCCAGGTGCTCGAGGCACCAATCGGCTCCATGATCTCTTCGCGCAGGAATTCCGGGAGCGGACGACGCAGCACGTGCAGCGCGGCGAGCGCAAGTACGTTCACCCGGGCGTCGTTGTATTTGTAGCGCGTCCCTGGCTCGCTCAACTTCCGGTTCGGCCAATCAGCCGGTGTCTGACCCTCGGGTCGATCCGCCCAGTCGGGCTTCCCCCAAATAGTCCCCTGCCAGTCGCTGGTCTGCCGCAGCAGGTGCTCCCACGTGATCTTCGAGTTGTGCGGGCCGTCGAAGAGCGCCGCTGCGTCGCCTGGCGGCATGTAGTCCTTCACCAAATCGGTGACATCGCGGATGAGTCCCCTCTGCCACATCAACCCGACAACCGTTGACAGAAAGGTCTTCGTGACGCTGAACGTCATGTCAACGCGCGTCGTCTCGCCCCACTCAGCGACGAGGTAACCGCCCTTGATGACGATGCCGCTCAGTGCGCCGCGCGGCTTTACTGGACCGATCGGCGTATCGAACGGCTCTCGCCCGAACGTCGTCGCCAGATCGACCGCCAGGTCCTTGGTTGCGGGGTTCTCATTCGCGACAGAGAATTTGATTGCGGCATCGAGCTTCGCCGCATCGATGCGAGCTTGCTCTGGCGCCTGCTTTTGCCAGTCGAAGCGCTCGGGGTAATAGGGTGCGGATGCCGCGGGTACACCGCGAGGCGGCGCTGGTGTCTGCTGTTGGGCTGCCGGAAACACAGCAACCCAGGCCGCGAAGACGGCGATGAACGCGGCACACCAGCGTGCAGGAACTCGACCTCTCATGCACCCCTCGACCACTGTGAAGATCCGCGTGATCCGCGACCCGTGGAGATCCGCGTGATCCGCGACCCGTGAAGATCCGCGTGATTCCGCGACCCGTGGAGATCCGCGTGATCCGCGACCCGTGGAGATCCGTGATCCGCGCCTCCCCCTAGCCTCGGCCCGGTCCTGCCCGTGGAGATCCGATCCGTGACCCATGGCACAGACGTGCGGCCGTCGGGATTATGTCACGGGAGAATCGACCGGCCGGCCGAGCGGCTCGGCGGCGCGTCTAATGGGCGAGAGACTGCGATGTACTTCCTCATCACCCTGATGCTCGAGTTTCAGGCTCTGACGGGGACGCCAACAGCCGAGCCGATTCCGGCGACTTCGCTCGAGCGTATCCGGCAAGCGCTCGAAGAGCCTCAGACGACGGTCACGATCGTCTCGAACGATCCCTCGCTGCCGCCTGTCTTTCGCATGGATATCGAACGGCGGCCGTTGCCGTTCGAGCATCTCTGGCAGGGCGACTACGTCTCAGCGCACGTACGCCCGGTCCGCGGATTGACCCACCACGAGTTCCTCGAGCAGGTCACGCCGGATTTCTTTCGCGCGACATCGATGTATCCCTGCTGTCCGGTGCTTCCCGCCCTCCGTTACGTCGGCAACAAGCTCGGCCCGACGCGACGCGAGTCCGAGGCGAAGGCGCGGGCTGAAGTAAAGAAGGCCCTCAAAGAGCTCCAGGACGCGGTCGCTTCCGAACGCAAGCACTGATCTGCAGGACTGCCGAAGCCGCCGATTGGTACCGCTCCGGGCCTGGTTTAGTGGCTTCGCTGCCACGGCCCTCAAAGTCACGTCGAGCCGACTGCTTCGCTTCGGCGTTGTCGCCACGGGCGCGAGCGTGTGTTCGAATGTAGCTGCCGCCTTCGAGCCCACCGTCAGCTCACCGCCGCCCGTATGCGCGCGATCTGCCGTAGGTGCAGCAGGTCGTGGCCGGCGTACAGCTTCCGCAAGTGCTCGATGCTTTCCTCACCGCGCTCGGCGTGCACGCCGACGCGCTTCAAGTCCTCTGGCGACGCACGTTCGACCAGTTCGAGGTTCGCATGCCGCAGCACGTCGAAGGTCGCGAGCGAGTTCGCGGGCTCGGCCTTGTCATACTGCAGCCGCTCGGCCCACAGATCCTGGTCGTAACCAGTGATCGTCGGACGATCCTGCGCGAGTATCAGGCGGACCCGCCAGCCCCAAATGAGGTCAGAATCAGCCAGGTGCTGCAGCACATGCGCAATGGACCACTTCCCCGCCTGCTCGGGCTGCTTCATCTTTCCTGGCGGCACACCGTCGATCGCGCGGCGGAGCGCTGCGGGTGTCTCGTGCAGAACCTTCATCGGATCCTGGGAGCCGAGGAGTTCGAGGATGGCGCTGACGTACGCGGACGCCTGCTCGGCGGCGCCATTCGCCGGGTTCGTAAAGACAGACATAGGTTGATTGTAGGCACACGAAACGCGCGCATGCGTGACCAGTTCGTCAATGGACGGCATAAATGTCAAATGACAGAATACCGGCGCCACTCACAGTGAGCTTCTCAACCCACATGACTCGAGCTGCTGCTGTCCTCCTCCTGATCACGACGCTGGCGGTGATCGTCACCGCGCAGGACAAACCTGATCCGCTACAGACGCGTCCCGAGCGCACCAGCTTCCAGGAGACCAGCCGGCTCGACGACATCACCGCGTTTTTATCGGCGCTCAGCGCCAAATCACCGCTCGTACGCGTGCAGACGTTCGGCACCACCGAAGAAGGCCGGCCGATGCCGCTCGTCACGCTGTCAAACCCAGCCGTTAGCCGCCCTGCTGATCGTCCCACCGGGCGGCCGGTGGTGTTCCTGCTGGCGAACATTCACGGCGGCGAGGTCGAAGGGAAGGAAGCCGTGCAAGTGCTCATGCGCCGCATGACCAGCGGCGATCTGCGGCCGCTCCTCGACCGAATGGTGATCGTGATCGCGCCGATCTACAACATCGACGGCAACGAAGCCATCGACGTCATGAACCGCACGGCGCAGTACGGACCGATCGCGGGCGTCGGACGGCGCGAGAACGTCAAGGGCCTCGATCTCAATCGCGACTACATGAAGCTCGAGTCGGCCGAGGCCCGCGCGCTTGCCGCCGCATTCACCGCGTGGGACCCGCACCTCGTCGTCGATCTGCATACGACCAACGGGTCATATCACGGCTATCACCTCACCCACTCGATTCCGTTGAACTTGTCGCTGAGCCCCACAACCCTTGACTATCACCGCCAAACGATGATGCCGGCGATCATGAAGGCGCTCGAGGCCAACCACAAAGTCCGAGCCTACTACTACGGCAACTTTGGCCGTGGTAGCGCCGCGCCAGGCGAACTGCGCCGGTGGAACACATTCGATCACCGCCCTCGCGCCGGACAGAATTACGTCGGCTTTCGCAACCGCCTCACGATCCTCTCCGAAGCCTATTCGTACCTGTCGTTCAAACGGCGAATCGAGGTGACCGAGCAGTTCGTCGAAGAGATCCTGAAGTACGTTGACGCGCACCGCGCCGAGATCGTCGCCCTCACCAAGGCACTCGACGACGAGTGGATGAAGCGCGCCCAGGGCTCGGCCGAGCTACCGCTCGGCGTCGAATACGAGCTCCGGCCGCTGCCAAAGCCCGTCGAGATTCTGGTCGGAGAGGTGAAGCAGGAGATCAATCCGCGGAACGAGCGGCCGATGACCGTCGCCATTGAAGACAGTTACAAGCCGGAGTTGATGCAGGACTACGCCTACTTTGCGCCAACACGGACGGTGCCCATGGCGCGCGTCTATGTTCTGCCTGACGACCCGTCGTTCCAACCGATCGTCGACAAAATTCGCCAGCACGGGATCGTCGTCGAGGAGTTGACCGCGCCGCTGCCGACCGAGATCTCCAGCTTCGTCGTCGAAGCCATTAGCAAATCGCCCAAGCCGTTTCAGGGTCACAACGAAGTGAAGCTGAAGGGCCAGTACACGACGGCAAAGGTAACGCTACCCGCCGGCACGCGAATCGTCCGCCTCGCGCAGCCGCTGGGTCTCCTCGCCGCCTACCTGCTCGAACCGGAGAGCGACGACGGCCTCACGAACTGGAACTTCATGGATCCGTGGCTGGAAGTAGGAAAGCCGGTACCGGTCAGGAAGATCATGACAATGCTGAATGCTGAAGTTCGAATGCTGAAGTGAATTCCGCATTCATTTCAGCATTCAGCAATCAGCATTCAGAAATGGATGGGCGCCCGGCCAGCCGCCGGTCAAGCTCGGACGCAAACGTCGCGACGTCACCCTTTGACGTCCGGCGCGGAACGAGAATCACGTGCAGTGTGCCCACATATATAAGGACGTGTTCGGGCAGGTTGATCACCTGCCGCACGGCCGAGAGCGGCAGCCGTTGTTCACCGGCAGGACCGGCCAGAACAATGCCGTGATCGTCCAGCCGCAGCACGTATCGGCCGATTTCCCAACCGCCTGGACCGTCGCCGGCGGCGGCGGCCACCTGGCGGCGTGCAAGCCGCCGCGTGCGTGCCGGCCACCACGCGGCCCAGATCGGCCCGAGCACCAGAATTGCGATGGCGACGGCCGTCTCGCCGAACAACCAGAAGACCATCGCGAAGATCGCCAGCAGGATCGCGTAACCGTACATCTGGCTGCGCCGCAGTTCCTGGAGCGCGGCTGAATGATGACTGTGGTACTGGAGGAAGGCTGAAACGTCGCCTTCCTCCACCGAATATTCGAGCTCCACGAATCCTATGACCCGCTTCGCCGCTTGCCCCACTCGGGCGGCGCCGGCTCGGTCGTCAACCGGTTTGGCGGCTGCGCCTTGAGCAGCTTGAGCGCTTCCTCCACCGCGCGCTCGAGTTGCGGATCCTTGCCGGCGATGACGTCTTTCGGCCAGTTCTCGATGTCGATATCCGGCGCGACGCCTTCGTTCTCGACCGCCCACTTGCCGTCGCGCGTGAAGAAGCCGCCGCGCGGCGCAATCATCGAACCGCCATCGATGAACGGCGGCGTGTCGGCGGTGTGCACGAGTCCGCCCCACGTCCGTTTGCCGACGAGCGGCCCGATCTTCCGGCGCTTGAACATGTAGGGCATGAGGTCCCCGCCGGAACCAGCCATCTCGTTGATGATCATCACTTTCGGCCCCCAGATGCCGGCCGAGGGACTGGTAAACGGCATGCGATCGCCGGCGACGTTGTTGAAGTAGCCGTCGAAGTCGCGCCCCAGCACGTCGACGATGTAGTCGGCGGCCGAGCCGCCGCCGTTGTAGCGCTCGTCGATGACCGCGCCCTTCTTGTCCTGCTGGGCGAAGTAGTAGCGGTTGAAGCTTTCGTAACCACCTTGCCCGGTGTTGGGCACGTACACATATGCCAGCTGACCATTCGACAACTTGTCGACCAGGCGCCGGTTGTGCTCGACCCAGGCGCGTGTTCTCAACGCCTGCTCGGTTGCGGTTGGAACGACCGTCACCTGCCGCGCGCCTTCCATCACGGGCTTGCTGTTGACGCTGAGAACCGTCTGTCGATTGGCCGTGCCGTCGAGGAGTCGATAAATATTGTCCGGCGCTCGCAGCTCGATACCGTTGACAGCCACGACGTAGTCGCCGACGTTGACTTCGACGCCGGGCGCGGACAGCGGCGCACGCAGGTCCGGATTCCAGCTCTCGTTGTCGTAGATCCGCGTGATCTTGTAGCGGCCGTTCTCGATGCCGAAGTCGGCACCGAGCAAACCACCCGGCGATGGCGGCACGTCAGGCATCGCCCCGCCGCGCACGTACGAGTGGCCGACGGCAATCTCGGCGCCCATGTTGTCGAGGAGGTAGTTGAGGTCGGCGCGGTGGTTGACGTACGGCAGGAGCTCGCCGTACATCTCCTTCATCTTCGGCCAGTTCGCACCGTGCGTGTTGGTGACGTAGAGGTAGTCGCGCTGATTGCGCCAGCCCTCGACGAAGATCTGCTTGAACTCCTCGCGCGGCTCCAGATACATGCGCAGCGACACGTCGAGCCGGCCCTGGCCAGCCGTCGGGGGAGTGCGATCGGCGTCGACGAGAAACAGGTTGACGCCCGTCGGGCCGGTGGCGGGACCGCCACGTCCACGACCACCAGCACCGCCGCCGGTGCGATAGAGCAGTTTCCGGCCGTCAGCGCTGACGTCGTACTCGGTCACACCAGTCACGAACGTCGCGGCACGTCGATCGCTGATCCGGTATCGCTGCAGCGTCGCGCCACCACCCGCGCCGCCGCGCCCGCCGCCGGGCCCGGCCTCGAGGTAATACACCGTGCCGGCGGCACCAGCTTTCAGCTGGCTGTATTGACGTTCCGGGACGTCCTGCACGGAGATGATGCGTTGCGACAGCCCGTCGAAGTCGATCTGCACGGTGACCGGAGTACGCGCGGCGCGCGGCGTCTGCGCCGCTGCCGGCTCGTCATTGTTCTCGGCAGTGGAGCCTTGCGCGGCTGACGATCCCCGGCCGCGCCCGCCGCCTCCACCTGGTGGCACGCTGCCGACGCCGGCGTCTTCGTCGCTTTCCGGGAGGAGAGGGCTCGGCTCACCTTTCTTCAGAACAGCGAGATACAAGCCAAACGTTTCCTCGCGGTCGTACGACGTCATGTCGAGCCACTGCGAGCCGAGCCCGAAGTTGGTCGAGGCGAGGAACCACAGGTACTTGCCGCTGGCATCCCACGCCGGAAACATCGCATCAGCAAGGCCATCGGTGACCTGTTTCGTCTCGCCAGTCTCGACGTCGCTCGCAAAGATGGCACGATAGAGCGTGTTGAGGCGGCTCGAGTAGGCCACCCACTTCGAGTCGGGACTCCACACCGGATTGAGCGTGCGCTGAGGCACCATCCACGGATCGCGGCCGACGACCTTCGTCTGTCCGCTCGCCACATCGAGCACCCACACCTTGAGATCGGTATCGCTGAAGAGAATCTTCTTCGAGTCCGGCGACCAGGACGGCGTGTAGTAGTGCTTCGGGTTGGCGATGGCAATCTCGCGAGGCGCAGTCAGCCCTTCCTGTGACTCGATCACGAGCTTGTACTCGCCCGACTTGTCGCTGAAATACGACACCCACTTACCGTCAGGCGACCACGCCGGTTCCCGTTCTGCGGAGCCGCTCGAGTTCGTCAGATTTCGAATGTCGCCCTTCTCGGCGGGGATGGTAAAGATCTCTCCACGCGCTTCGACCACGACGCGCTTGCCTGTCGGCGAAAGCGCGATGTTCGAGATCCGATTGGTGACATCGTCCCAACGCGGCATCATCCAGGGGAAATCGCCGCGCGCGACGATGTCGACAATCTGGCTCTTGCCACTCTTGGGATCGAGCGCGTGAATCCGGCCCGCCTGCTCGAAGACAATTCCGCCAGCGCCGGCGTCTATCGACTTGACGTCGAAGTCAGTAAACCTCGTCGTCTGGCTCAGCTTCTTTGCCTTGGTGTCGAAGGCCCACACATTCGACACGCCGTCGCGATCGGACAGGAAGTACACCGTGTCGCCAGACCAGACCGGATCCATGTCTTTCGAGTCCGTCCATGGCGGCGACACGAGATCGTACGTCTTGAGATCGACAATCCAGATCGGCCGGTTCTGGCCGCCGCGATAGTTGCGTCGCTCCTCGTCCCACGAGCTGTTCATGCGATAGGCGACGTGTGAACCGTCGGACGAGATCTTCCCCTGATAGCCACGCGGCAGCGGCAGCGGTGTCTCGACACCGCCTGCGGCCGGCACAGTCCAGAATCGTGCGGCAGCGTTCGGCGCCCAACTCGCGCGGCCAGATGTAAACATCACGGCGGATCCATCGGCGGTCCAGCCCTGAACGGTGTCCGCTCCGGGATGCCAGGTCAGACGCCGGGGCTCGCCGCCGTCTGACGGAACGACGTAGACGTCGGTGTTGCCAGCGTACTCGCCGCTGAACGCGATCGAACGTCCGTCGGGAGAGAAATGCGGATTCGACGTTTGCCCCTGAAAGCTCGTTAAACGTCTTGCGAGGCCGCCGTTGCGATCGACGACCCAGATGTTGTTCGCATACGCGAACGCGATCTGCGTGGTACTCACAGTGGGAGTCCGCAGCAAACGAGTCGCGTCGCCGTTCGACGCGGCATCGAGCATGACCACCAGCGCCGGAACGATCATGCACGCCGCGAGACGGACCCGCCCCCGCATAGCACGAAGCTTGACCATCACCATCCTCCGGGCGAGATCCTATAGGGAAACCGCAGGTAACAGAAGAACAAGCGAATTGCGGATTTGCGCGCCGATCACGATACCGGCACGCAGCAGGCTGGTTCAGCTGTCAAATTCCCCGAGATTTTTCGCCCCTCCCCTGGCACCTCGCTTGCCACGGGCCTCTCAGCCGTCGTGGGCAGTCGGGCCCCGTGTGCCGCGTGACGGTGACCTGCGGAAATGGTTAGACACTCATGAGCGACCTGTTGCGGCTTCTCGGTGGAATCGTGTTCCTGGCGCTGTCGGCGCTGACGACCATTGCCGCGCCGAACCACTTCCTGTGGAGACTGAGCATCGCCGTCACCGAAGGGGGCCATTGGCTCGCGCTTGGCGCGCTCGTACCGGCGATTCCCTGGCGCGGTCAAGGCTTCCTGGGCAAGGTCGGCGCCATTATGAGTCTCGGCGCGGCCGCAATTCTCGTGCTGCCCCTCTACCACGCCAACCGCATGAACGAGCAGCTACCGAGCATGCTCGACGCGAGCTTCGGAACGAACCGGCGCGCAGCGGGACGGTTCGCCGAGGATCCGCGACCCGAACCGCTCGTCATGTTCGATCTCGTCACATCAGTGCAGTCGCGGCCCGTGCTGCTCGAAGAGCGCGTGTTCACCACGCCTGACGGCGAAAAGCTCTCGCTGGACATCTACAAGCCTGGCTACGCGCACGGCGCGCTTCCCGGCGTGCTCGTCATTCATGGTGGCAGCTGGCAGGGCGGCGACAACAAAGAGTTCATGGCGCTCAACGCCTACCTCGCCGCCCGCGACTACGTTGTCGTCTCGATGAACTACCGGCTCGCACCGAAATGGAAGTTTCCTGCCGGGCGCGACGATGTTCTGTCGGCGATTGCGTATTTGAAGGTGTACGGCGCCGAGATCGGCGTCGACCCGACACGGCTGGCCCTGCTCGGACGCTCTGCGGGTGGCCAGCTGGCGCTCCTCGCCGCTTATACGGCAAACGAGCCGGCAATCCGTGGCGTTGTCTCGGTCTACGGTCCGACCGATCTCAAGTTCGGCTACGAACAGCCGGCGCCGAAGAGCCTGCTCGATACACGCGGCGTGCTCGAGACTTACCTCGGCGGCTCACCGGCCAAGGCGGACGATGCGTACTTCGCGGCTTCGCCCATCAACTTCGTGACCGCGAGTTCACCAGCGACGCTCCTGATTCACGGTCTGCACGACAGCCACGTGTCGCCGGAGGAAAGTGAGCGACTGGAGACGCGGCTCCTGCAGTCGAGAGTGCGCAACCTCTTCATCCGGCTGCCGTGGGCCACGCACGCATGCGACTGGAGCTTCAGCGGCCCGTGCGGGCAGATCACGACCTTCGCAATCGAGCGATTCCTCGAGCGCGTCATGTTTACGGCGCCAAAGCCCGTAAAGGCGCAGAGCCGGTTGGCCAAGAAGTAGTCTCCGGCTCTCGCCGACGTCAGTTTCATGGTACTCGCCAGCAATCTTCACTATTAGCTGGGCCTCTCGCTTGCTCTTTGTTTCCGTTCGTGTCCGGAGCGGCTCCCGACCGGCGATTCAAGCCTCCTCGAGCGTTTGACTCCTGCTGAGCGTCTCGAGCTCTGACGCGCGCGCCAATCCGCCAGCATCGCGTCCTGGGCGACAAACTCGTCGCCGGCCTGACGAAACCGGCGCCTGCCCGATGCCGATCACATTCGTAAGTCACGCTGCCACAAGTGCTTGGCTGGCTGATTCGGCGGGCCCGGCCTATGCACCCCAGCATCTATCCTGTCCAGGGCCGGTGGTCCTCCGCGTCAGATGGGAGGCGGTGTGATGCTGCAACGGGCGGCGGTGCTGATCGCGGTGCTCTTCGTTCTCGACGTTACATCGGTCGAGGCGCAGTGCTCGTACAGCGTCGCGCCAACCAGCGTCTCGGCACAATCAACCGGGCAGAGCGGCAGCATCGCCGTGACGACCGGGGGCTTGTGCACATGGACGGCCACGAGCGGTGTGTCGTGGATCACGATCACCGGCGGCGCCAGCATGACCGGCCTCGGCTCGGCGAGCTACACCGTTGCCGCGAACACAACCGGCACATCGCGAACCGGCATCCTCAACGTCGCGGGTCAGACCGTCACCGTCACCCAGGGCGCCAACAGTTGCACGTACAGCGTGTCGCCGACGAGCATTTCCGTGGTCTCTACGGGCATGAACGGCAGCGTCGCGGTGATTACCGGAGGGTTGTGTGCGTGGACGGCGACGAGCTCCGTCCCGTGGATCGTCATCACCGGTGGCGCGAGCATGACGGGACTAGGGTCTGCGAGCTATAGCGTTGGCGCCACGACCGTGGCGCGCGCCGGAACGCTCACCGTTGCCGGCCAGACGGTGACCGTGACACAGAGTGGTGGCCAGCCGTCGAGTCCGCCCGCATCGCCGGCGAACCTGCGCATCATCGGCGTCGGCTTCGATTGAATACTACGCGGCGCGACCGACATCTCCTCGGTGGCGGGCGTCAGGCAGCCTGAGCCTCCCCGTCATCTCCCGCGACAACCAGGCCAGAGGTCGAAAAATAGCGGGCTTTCAGCGCTATTCCGCCGCGTCGCTGGTGTGCGCTCGGTTTGACGGCCTCCGGTCCCAAGCGTAGAATCCAAGCCCATACCGCAGCACTTGGAGGAGGGTCGCATGCGTCAGACGCGCCGGGGTTTTCTCGAGGCTCTGTCGGGAGGACGCTCCGACGCGGACCTCGATGGACGGGACACCGCGCTCTGGATCGCGGCCCGCGGCCACGAGGAGTATCAAGCGCAGGCCGCTCAGGTACTCAACCTGCCCGGCCGCAGCTGCCGCCGGGCGTAAAGCCAATCCGTATCAGCAGCAACGAGAATCCGCTCGGGCCCGGCAAGACCGCGCTCGATGCGATCATCCGCAAGTTCCCCGAGGCCGGACGCTACCCGTTCAACAGCACGCCGGCCGACAGCGCGCTGGTCACGGCCATCGCCACGAAGTTCAACGCCAAACCGGAGAACGTCGTGCTCGGCGCTGGATCGCAGGAAATCCTCAAGAACACCGTTCGTGCATTCACGTCGCCGACTCGCGGACTGGTGACCGCCGCGCCGTCTTTTGAAAACTGTCCAGGGCTGGCGAAGAAACTCGGCCATCCGGTCGTCGAGGTCAAGGTCGATTCGGCCATGCGTCTCGACCTCGATGCGATGGCGGCGGCGGCCACAGGCGCGGGGCTGGTATTCCTCAACAATCCCAACAATCCGACGGCTACGGTGCACGGCATCAAGCCGGTGACCGAGTTCGTCCGGCGTGTCCGTGCGGCTTCACCCGACACGGTGATCCTCATCGACGAGGCGTATCACGACTACGTGACCGACCCGTCGTACGAGAGCGCCATTCCGCTTGCGATGGCAACACCGAACGTCATTGTCGCGCGGACGTTCTCGAAGGCGTACGGGATGGCAGGCCTCCGCATCGGCTACGGCATCGGACAAACAGCGACGATGAAGGCGATGGCGGCACTGAAGATGCCGTACAACGTCAGCGTGTTTGGCGTCGCCGCGGCGCTTGCCGGGTTCGGTGACACGTTGCACATCGAGGAGGAGCGGGCGAGAAACACAGAGGTCCGCGCCTTCACGGTCAAGGCGCTCGACGAGCTCGGATGCAAGTCGAGCGACGCGCAGGGAAACTTTCTCTTCGTCGACATTGGCCGGCCGGCGGCGGAGTTCCGCGACGCGTGCGCGAAAGAGGGCGTACTCGTCGGCCGCGATTTCCCGCCGTTCGAGAAGACGCACGCGCGCATCTCGCTCGGCACGATGGAAGAGATGAAGAAGGCGACGGCAGTGTTCCGCAACGTGCTCCGGCCGGTCATGACCACCGCCGGACGGTAGACGCCGACGCCAAGGCATCGCCAGGAGGCAGAAGCATGGCTCTCTCTCGACGGGGGTTCGTCCACGCGGTCGGCATTGGCTCGGCGACCGCGCTGACCGGAGCGTGGATTGGCGGCCGGGGCCGCGAGCACAGTGTTTGGTCGGCGATCGAACCGACGCTCGAAGCCGTCGCGCCGGGCATGATCTGCCTGAGCAGCAACGAAAATCCGCTCGGCCCCGGCAAGACGGTGATGAAGGCCGTACGGGCCGCGTTTGGCGAGGGCGGACGAACGCCGGGTCGCTATTCGAGCGCCGGCGGCGACCTCATCGACGCTATTGCCAAGAAGCAGGGCGTCAAGCCCGACAACATCGTCCTCGGTTGCGGTTCGACTCAGATCCTCCGGACGGCGACGCACTTGTTCACCGCCAAGGATCGCGCGCTCGTCGGCACGATCCCGACGTACGAAGAGTGCGCCGGGTACGCCGAGATGATGGGCAACCCCGTGCGACCGGTTGCGCTCGATGCCGACTTCAAGATGGATCTCGGCAAGATGGCCGATGCGGCCAAGGGCGCGGGCCTCGTCTTCTATTGCAACCCGAACAATCCG
This sequence comes from uncultured Acidobacteriota bacterium, assembly GCA_963797715.1. Lineage (GTDB taxonomy): Bacteria > Acidobacteriota > Vicinamibacteria > Vicinamibacterales > 2-12-FULL-66-21 > DATBJJ01. The sequence continues at coordinate 504,002 of CAWCQS010000015.1, read as the reverse complement.
ACGGCCACCTACGTCGGCGCGAAAGCCACACGCGAGTTCCTGGCCAAGGTCAACCGCGAGTCACCGGAAACGACGATTCTCATCGACGAAGCGTACTTCGACTACGTCACTGCTCCCGATCACGACACGCACATCGGCCTGGCGGTCGAGAACCCGCGGGTAGTCGTTGCGCGCACGTTCTCGAAGGCCTACGGCATGGCTGGCCTGCGCCTCGGATATGCAGTCGGCCACGTGGATACGATCAAGAAGATGCGGGAGTGGGACGGTGGTTCCGGCGCCAGCTCGCTCAACGTGCTCGCGCTCCAGGCCGGGATTGCCGCCATCGAACAGGACGCGTCGTTCATCACCGCCGAACGCGCGCGCAACACGGCGGCGCGCGACTTCACGATGAAATGGTTCGCCGAGCGCGGGATGAAGCCGTCGGATTCGCAGGCGAACTTCATGTTCGTCAACATCGGGCGCCCGGCAAAGGAATTCCGGGACGCCTGTCGCGCCAAGGGCGTGCTCGTCGCGCGCGACTTCCCGCCGTTCGAGAAGACACACTGCCGGCTGTCGTTCGGGACGATGGACGAGATGAAGAAGGCCGTGGCCGTCTTCGCCGAAGTGCTTGGGAAGAAGGTCGCGACGAGCGGCCTAGGGCAGGAACACTCGGACGCCGGCCCGCAGGGTCAACGGCCATCCGATCGACGTGACGTTGGTTCGGCCGGTGTCGTACTCCACATCGAAGAGATTCTCCACACCGAAGTAGAGCTGCACCTGGCGCGCGAGCGGACGCGTGGCAGACGCGTCGAGGACCGCGTACTTATCGAGAACCAGGGTGTTGAGATCGTCTTCGGTACTGATCGCCGACGAACCGTGCCTGCACCGAGAACGTCGCCACTCGAGCCGCCTCGGCGATGAGGCCGGCGCCGATGTGGTAGCGCGGCACTTGTGGCACACGCTTGTCCTGAATCGCCGGCTGCTTTGGCGTGTTGGTGTAGTGCGCTGACGTGAACGCGCCGAAGAGCGACACCGTGACGCGCGGATGCGGACGGATATCCCCTTCCACCTCGAGCCCCGAGGAGCCGAGCTCGTCGGCATTCTGACGTTCTCGCGTAACTTGCGCCGGCGTAGTCGAAATCGTGATGTTCGAGATCGCGTTCTCGAGCACGTTGTGGAAACCAGTGAGGCGTACCGACGCTCGTCCATGCCCGAGGAGCACGCCGCCCTCGAATCCTGTCAACCGTTCCGGAGCGAGCAACGGATTGGGATTCGTGACGACGTTGCCGACGCGGAATCCGCGATAGAGCTCGTTGAGCGTTGGCGTCCGGTACCGAGCGCGCAACAGAGAACTGCAACGACGCGGCGTCGTTCGCGCGCCACGTCATTGTTGCGCGCGGGCTGAAGAAGTTTTCGTTGCGCGTCGACTTCCAGTGGTCGCCGCGGGCGCCAACGATCAGCGCCAGATCGGACCGCAGCGCGAATTTCACCCGTCCGTACAGGGATTCGTTCTGCTCCTCAACACCTGGAAGGGAGGACGAAGTCGCGGTTCCGTTGACGGCGTATCGGGTCTCGTTGATGTCCGCAGTCGTGCGCCGCGCTTCGGCGCCGATCAGCACGTCGGCGGCCTTCCAGGTTCGCACCCACTGCCCTCCACCGGTGACAAAGTCTCCGGGGATGGTCTGGTCGTTCGTCAAACGCTCGGTCTGGCGATCGGGGGCAATCGCCGAGAAGGTTTGGAAGTAGTCCTGGGTGCCGCCGCTGATGCGCGCCGTCCAGAAACCGCCAAGTACGGCGCCGCTCGCGTCGCCACCGAACTGCCGCCACTCTGTGTTGTTGACCTGGAGCGGTGTGCCGTTGCCGCGATCCTCGGTCGCCACGTTGGCACGGAACGTCGCGCGCCACGTGTTTCCACCGTAGCCTGCGGAGCCAAAGCCAGACTGATAGTCGCTATCGGCCCTGACGTCCACGGCGCCGCGATCCTCTTCGGCGACGACGTAGACGCCGTCCGTCCGCTGCCACTCGGCGCCGCCGGACATCAACCAGTTGCCGAAACGGCGGCCGCCGAATCCTGACGCGCGGACGGTCTCGTGCGAGCCACCGTCGAACAACGCGCGTACGCGAGGACGCTGTGCGTCGAGCGTCAGTACCTGAATTACACCGCCGAGCGCGTCCGCGCCGTAGAGATCGCCCGCCGTACCTCTCACGACCTCGACCCGGTCGACGGCCGCGAGCGGAATGCGATTCCAGGTACACCCAGCTGCCGAATGGATCGTTGAGGGCCCAGCCGTCGGCAACGACCAGCGTGCGGCTGGCGCCGGAACCAGACACGCCTCGCAGCGTCACGCCCTGTGTCGTCGGATTGGCGACGCGGGATGACGACCGTCGAAAGAGGCTGAAACCGGGGGTGTTGCGCAGGGCATCGTCAACGGCCCCCGCCGCAGTGGTGAGAAGTTCGGCCGATGAGACGATCGACGCGCTTGCCGCCGTATCGACACCAGTCGCGCCACGCGATGCCGTGACGGTTACCGATTCGGTCAGCGGTCGCGGCTGCAGAACGACGCGCAGCGTCGGCTCGGAAGGATTCAGCGGTGTCACGAGTTCCGCGAAGCCGTCTGCTCGAACGCGCAGCGTGCCGCCGGCCGACGCCTCGTCAACGGTGAACCGCCCCTCGACTGTTGTCTCAGTCGTCCGGGCTGGCCTGCCCTTGCTCTCGACTGTTACCGTCGCGCCGGGCACCGGCGCGCCAGACGCGTCGATCACCACCCCGGTAATCGATCCCACGCTTGGTGCGTTGCCCTGCCGGGCAGAAAGCGGTACGGAAGCAAGCGTCAGGCCAGGCGAGGATGAGCGAGACGAACGTTCGGCCCATTGCAGCCGATGATACTGCAACGGCCCGTAGGACGTTTACGACGGACGATAGCGGCCCGACTCAACTTATACTGCTCCCCGCATGATTCGGCCCTGGGACGTCATAGGTATCGGCGCTACTTCCGTCGATTACGTCTATCGTCTGCCGGCTCGTCCCGAAGCCGACGGCCCGTATTCGAAGATCAGAATCTCGAGCCACACTGTGTCCTGTGGTGGCCAGATGGCAACGGCGCTCGCGGCCTGCGCCACGCTCGGCCTCAAATCGAAGTTTGCGGGAGTGATTGGCTCCGACGACAACGGCACGCGCGTCCAGGAGGCACTCATCGCCAGGGGCGTTGACGTCGCCGATGCTGTCGTCCATCACGGACCCAACCAGTTCGCGGTGATCCTTGTCGACGAACGGTCCGGTGAGCGGATGGTGCTGTGGAGCCGGGACGACACCATCGCGCTCCACGCAGACGAATTGCCGCCGTCGCTCCTGCCATCAGCCAAGATCGTTCACGTGGACGACGTCGATCAAATGGCAGCCATCCAGGTCGCGACGCTGGCGCGTGCCGCTGGCGCGACGGTGACGAGCGACATCGATCGTGTCACCGACCGGACTGAGGAGCTCGTGGCTGCGGTCAGCATTCCCATCCTTGCCGAGCACGTGCCGACGGCGCTCACGGGCGAGGCCGAGGTCGGCCGAGCGCTCCGCATCCTGCACGAGCGGCACGGGACGCTGATGTGCGTGACCCTGGGACGCAGCGGTGCCATGATTGTCGATGGCGGCCGGCTCCACTACTCCCCGGCGTTCGCCGTCGACGCCGTCGACACGACAGGCGCCGGCGACGTCTTCCGCGGCGCGTTCATCTATGGCCTGCTGAAGGGCGACACGCCGCCGGCAGTCCTGCGGTTTGCCAACGCCGCCGCCGCCGTCAGCTGCACCCGACGCGGCGCGATGAACGCGGTGCCGACACTGCCGGACGTCAACAAGATGATGGAGAAGTGACGCACCAGTCGTCAGTCGACAGTCGTCAGTCAAAGTCGTCAGTCGAAGTCGGCACTCACAGTCGGCGGTCGCAGTCGGCAGTCGGTCGGCGACCCACGATTGACGACTTCGACTGAGGACTCGACTGAGACTGTCGACTGTGACTGAGACTGACGACTAGCGACTGACGACTGACGACTGACGACTGCCATGCCCAACTTGAAACTCGCCATCAGAACCCTGTTGAAGAACCCCTTTGTCACGATCGTCGCGGTGGTCTCCCTGGCACTGGGCATCGGCGCCAACACGGCGATCTTTTCCCTGTTTCATCAGCTCATCCTGCGATCGTTGCCGGTTCAGGATCCGGCGCGGCTGGTGAACATCTCGGCTCCCGGGCCAAAGCCAGGATCGCAGAGCTGCAATCAGGCGGGCGATTGCGATGTCGTGTTGAGCTACGCGATGTTCCGCGATCTCGAGCGCGTGCAGCAGTCGTTCACCGGCCTTGCCGCACATCGGCTCTTCGGCGCCAACCTGTCGTATCGCGGACAGACGCTGAGCGGCGAAGGCGTTTTCGTCTCTGGCAGCTATTTCCCGGTGCTCGGGATGCAGCCGGCACTGGGCCGCCTGCTGGGACCCGATGATGACCGCACGATCGGGGAATCGCCGGTCGTCGTGCTGAGCCACGGCTGGTGGCAGTCGCGGTTCGGCGCGGATCCGAAGGTGCTGAACGACACCATCATCGTCAACGGTCAGTCGCTCACCATCGTCGGCGTCGCGCCGCGCGACTTCATCGGGACCACGATGGGGTCGACGCCACAAGTGTTCGTCCCGATTACGCTCCGCGGGCTACTGCAGCCCGGGTTCGAAGAGTTCCAGGACCGGCGCGTCTATTGGATTTACGCGTTCGCCCGTCTCAAGCCTGGCATATCGCTGGAGCAGGCCAAAACGGCCATCAATATTCCTTACCGCCAAATCGTGAGCGAGGTCGAGGCGCCACTGCAGAAGGGCATGAGCGATCAGACGATGGCGCGGTTCAAGGCCAAGGGGCTCGAGATCGAAGAGGGCTGGCGCGGCCAGAGCTCAATCCATCGCGAAGCGCGAACGCCACTCCTGCTCCTCCTCGGCGTGACAGGACTCGTGCTGCTGATCGCATGCGCGAATATCGCCAACCTGTTGCTCGCGCGCGCGGCATCGCGCGCCAACGAGATGGCCATCCGGCTGTCGATCGGCGCGTCGCGGATGCAGCTCGTGACCCAGCTCCTCGTCGAATCGTGTTTGCTCGCGGTCCTCGGCGGCGCGGCAGGTCTGCTGGTGGCGCGCTGGACGGTCGACTTCATTGCATCCATCCTTCCCGACGAACCTGCCGCGACCATGCCCGCGACGCTCGACAACAACGTGTTGCTCTTTGCCGGACTGTTGACCGTCGGCACTGGCGTTCTGTTTGGCCTCTTCCCCGCCTTGCACAGCACGCGGCCCGATCTCGCCTCGACACTCAAGGGCCAAGCCGGGCAACCGTCAGGCGCGCGATCGGCGCAGCGATTCCGCACGACGCTGGCGACCGCTCAGATCGCACTGTCGATGACGCTGCTCGCGTGCGCCGGCCTCTTCACCAAGAGCCTCCTGAACATCAGCCGCGTCGACCTCGGCATCAAGACCGAAAACGTCGTCACGTTTGGCATTTCGCCCGAGCTCAACGCCTACAAACCGGAGCGATCGCGTCAGCTGTTCGTGCGGCTCGAAGAGGAGTTGTCGGCGATGCCAGGAGTCACCGGCGTGACGACGGCGCTCGTGCCGCTGCTCGCCGGGAGCAACTGGGGAAGCGACGTTCGCGTCGAAGGCTTTCAATCGGGACCCGACATCGATAGCAACTCGCGCTTCAACGAAGTCGGACCGGGCTACTTCCGCACGATGGGTGTGCCGCTCATCGGCGGACGCGAATTCACGCCAGCGGACATCGTCGGCTCGCCGAAAGTCGCCATCGTCAACGAAGCGTTCGCAAAGAAGTTCAATCTGGGACGCGATGCCGTCGGCAAGCGCATCGGAGGTGGACGACAGGAAGAGACGCTGGATATCGAGATCGTCGGACTGGTTCAGAACGCGAAATACAGCGAGGTCAAGCGCGAGGTGCCGCCGCTCTTCTTCCGGCCGTATCGTCAGGACGACGAGGTTGGGTCGATGACGTTCTACGTGCGCACGGCCGTGGATCCATCGTCATTCCTCGTCAACATTCCAAAGGCGGTTGCCAAGCTCGATGCCAACCTGCCGGTCGAGAATCTGCGAACGCTGACCCAACAGGTACAGAACAACGTCTTCCTCGATCGCTTGATGACGACGCTGTCGGCGGCGTTCGCGTCGCTGGCGACGCTGCTGGCGGCAATTGGACTCTACGGCGTCCTGGCCTACACCGTCACGCAACGTACGCGCGAGATCGGCTTGCGCATGGCGCTGGGCGCGGCGCCGAGCCGCGTGCGCGGCATGGTGTTGAAGCAGGTCGCGATCATGACGGCGATTGGCGGCGTGATTGGCTTGACCGTGGCCGTATGGGCCGGCAAGGGAGCGCAAAGCCTGTTGTACCAGCTCCAGGGATCGGATCCGATCGTTCTCGGCATTTCCGCGATTGTGCTGACCATCGTCGCGCTTGGTGCCGGCCTGATCCCGGCGCACCGCGCTTCGCGGCTGGACCCGATGCGCGCCCTTCGATACGAATAGCCGATTCAGTCGCAGGTGCGCGCCGCTCGCGTCGGCTTCAATGGAATTCGCATTCCGTTCGTTCGATAGGCTCGCAGATGCCGCAACGAGGCTGGCTGGCCCGGGCCGTCTCCCTCGCCGGGAACGCGACCTGCGCTCATACTCTGCCGCTGCCGACTCTGAGGGCCGTGACAGCGAAGAGAGTCAACCGGCCCCGGAGCGGTACCGATCGGCGGCGGCACCGTTTCGTCCCCAGCGGTCCCTCGGTTTCGTTGCCGAACCGATGCTTTACCGGCGTACGGCAAACCCCAGCCGACGCCGCACCGTCAGCCCACCCGCGGAGGGACCGGTTTTCCACGGCCCGAAGCGCAGCGCCGAGCCGACCGCTTCGGGGTGGGCCAGCGAACATTAAATGATGCCAGCCGAGTCGACTCTATTACACATACACTTCCGAAATGCACAGACGAGAGTTCCTCACCACCGGCGCTACCTTGATGGCGACTGCTAGCGACCTCCTGGCCAGCGCGCAGACCCCGGCCACCGCCAAGACGCCCGAGTTCTACATGTGGCGACAGTACGTCCTCCGGACGGGGACGCAGCCACGACGACTCGCCGACTTCCTGCAGAACGCCGCGATTCCGGCGCTCAATCGGCTCGGCCACACGCCGATCGGCGTCTTCGAAGTCGACGTTCGGGCTGCCTTCGCCGACGGTCTTCGTCCTGACGCCGTCGACGTCTCTCGAAGGTCTCATCTCGATCGAGGCCGGGCTCGAACGCGACGAGGCGTTCATGAAATCCGCGCGACGCGCCTACCTCGATGCGCCGGCGACCGATCCGGTCTACGTGCGGCAGGAGGTCTCGCTCCTCGCGCGTTTCCCAACGTGCCGCGCATCGAAGTGCCGGCGGCGACCGCGACCAAGGGGCCGCGGCTCTTCGAGCTGCGCACCTACGAGAGCCACAACGAGCGCGCGCACCGCGCGAAGGTGCCGCATGTTCGCGGAGATGGGCGAGATCGACATCTTCCGCCGCTGCGGACTGACGCCGGTATTCTTCGCGCGCACGCTTGCCGGGCCGCGCATGCCCAGCCTGACCTACATGCTCGTGCACGAGAACATGGCCGGCCGCGAGAAGAGCTGGGACGACTTCCGGAACGACCCCGACTGGAAGAAGCTCTCCTCCACGCCCGGCTACAGCGACGCGGAGATCGTGTCCAACATCACGACCGTCTTTCTCCGGCCGGCGGCGTATTCGCAGATCTGAGCTAATCGGCTTCGCGTGAAACCGCCGTCGCAACCGCCGGTGGTCGAGCAGCGAACGGGCATCACGATCGAAATAGGCGCAGACCTTCTCTCGTTCTACGCTCATGACGGCAACAAACCCTGATGCGCGGCGGGCGGCATGGGTCCGCATGATTTTTGACACGCTGCTCACCCTGACACTGGCGCACATGCTCGGCGCGTGCGCTCGCTCACATCCGCCGGATCCCGCGCACGATGTCGACATCACGGCATCTGACGGGCACGTCCTCAAAGGCAGTTACTTCCCGTCCGGCAAGCCCGGCCCAGCCATCCTGCTGATTCATCAATGCAATATGGACCGTCACGCATGGGACACGCTGACGCCGAATCTCACGGCCGCTGGCATCCACGTGCTCACGTTCGATCAGCGTGGCTTTGGCGACACCAGCGGTCCTGCCGATCAGAGGAAGACGCACGACGATGTGGAATCCGCCTATGCATTTCTTATCTCGAGGGACGGCGTCGATAAGAACCGCATCGCCGCCGGCGGAGCGAGTTGTGGCGTGATGTACTCGTCAGGCTTGGCGTCCCGCCATCCGGAAATCAAGACGCTCCTCCTGATGTCGGGTTGGGCGGACGACAACGCGCGCGCCTACTTCGCAGCGACGCCGTCACTTGCGATCTTTGGCGCCGCCGCCAACCATCAAAGTGATGCCGCGGATATTCGACAGGCTGTGACGGCCTCGAAGAATCCGCAGTCAGTGTCCCGCATCGTTCAAGGCAGTGCCCATGGCGTGCCGTTGATCGATGCCGATCCGCAACTGAAGCCGGCGCTCGTGAATTGGCTCAAGGCGCAGCTTCATGTCCACTAATCCGACCAGAAGTATTCAGCGTCGGGCGCGAAGACCATCAATCAACGTCGCGATCACCTGGTCCACGACCTTGTCGGGGTTGCCCCAGTAGAAATTGGGCATGACGATGAGGAGTGAGGTAATGCCGTGAATGCCGGCCCAGAGCGCGCAGCTGGCGGCATGGACATCAACCTTGGCCAGCTTCTTCTGCTTGACGCACTCCCCGACCAGACGCGCCAGGAGCCCGAACGCCTGCATGCTCATTCGCTCTGGCTGCGAAATGCCGAACGTCGCCTGATACTGTTGCGGGTGTTTCAACCCGAACTCGACGTACCGCCGCAAACCCTTGCGCAAGGCGATGAGCGGATCGGAGTGACGGTCCGCAACCTGCTGCAGCTCGCGCACGAGACCGGCCGTCAGCTGCTCGCAGACACAGAAGACGAGATCGTCGCGATTCTTGAAGTGGAGGTAGATCGCCGTCGGCGAGTAGTCAATCCGCTCGGCCACTTTGCGCATCGATAGGCCGCCGTGGCCTTCGCGCACGAGAATGTCGCGGGCGGCATCGAGGATCTGCTGACGGAGGATCGTCTTCTGCCCGCTCTGCCGATCCTTCACGCCCACGCGGCGTGCGCTCCCTTCACTCCTGGATATCTTCTGACCGGAGGTCAGACCGTCTGAGATCTCTGCAACAGAGCAATCGTACGCACCGGCGACGTCACGATTCGACGCCGATCGCATTCGAACTCCATCTGCAGGCCGAGATTGATCGCGAGACGCTTGAGGAAGCTTCCGCCGGCGGTGCAGCCGGCGAGCCGTGCCACCGTCCACTCAGGGAAGTAGCGGCCACCGCGCACGCGCACGTCGCCGCCCTGGTTGATGACGATCAATTCGTAGAGGGTGTTCTGCGTGCAGACGTGAATCTGCTGGAACTCTTCGAGGGAAGTGAGGTGGACGGCGTGGCTCCAATCTCGCGCCAGCCAGGCATCGAGCGATGCGGCCCGGCGAGGACGGTCGAACTCGCCGCGCGCCTCCTTGAGTCGCGCCGTCGACGACCGAATCCCCCGATAGACGTGAGATTTGACGCTCATGTTCCGCGGGCTGGGCCAAATTATACCGCTCCCGGGCGCACTCGCAAGCTGGCGCCGGTGACATCTGTCACTTCCCCGTCCTGATCAGTCACACTACCGCCGCCCACGCGGCGGCCGCAGACTCATATGCACCTCAACCAAGAAAGGTGCAGCCATGATTGCCGAGTTACGAGGCGTTACCAAGAAATATGGCGAAGTTGTCGCGCTCGCCAACCTCACGCTCGGGCTGGAGCCTGGCTGCGTCACCGCCGTGCTCGGGCCAAATGGCGCCGGAAAAACCAGCGCCATCCGCTTGCTGCTCGGTCTGACGCGTCCGACGAGCGGCAACGTGCTGCTCTTCGGCAGCGACCCCCGATCGCCCGAGGCGCGGCGGCGCAGGAGGGATGGCTGTAGCCCACGCCGTCACGCGACGCTGGCAACCTCGACGCGGCGGATGTCGTCGATCCCGTAGCTCAGCATCGCCAGCCGCTCGAGACCATAACCAACGCTGACCGCTGTGTGCCTCGCCGGGTCTCCACCGAGATGCCGAACGATCCGGTCTGTGAAGACGCCCCATGCAAGCACTTCGAACCAGCGGCCCTCGTCCTCCACTTCGATCTCCCACGCCTGCGTACACATCTGGTACTTGGTCGGGACGATCTTGACCGAGCGGCCGGGGAACAAGCGGTTCACGGACTCGAGTACACGACCGGTCATCCGCCAGGGATCGAACGTCGCCCGATCGTCCAGCCACAACGCCTCGGCCTGGTGAAACGCCTCGAGGTGCATCGCATCGACTGTCCCTGCGCGATAGCACTTCCCCGCCGCCCAGAGCCGCAGCCCTGTGCCCTCGTAGCGAGCCGTCAGCAGCAGCGGCAGCGTCAGGTCGTACCGCAGAATCCGGCCATCGTCGAGCCGATGCAGCTCGAGCGGATCGATATAGAGCGCATCGTTGCCGATCGTCTTGCGCGCCTCTTCCAGATCGACGAACTCGGGCAACGGTTGCTCGACGAATTCGGGAAAGACCGAGCGAATCGTTTCCAGCATCTTGCCGACCGGGTTCTCCGGAAGATCGGTGAGCCGCGGACGCGCCAGCAGCTCGACGACTTTCGCCGGCAAGTCCGCCCGCATGTCGTCGCTGCGAATACCACGTTGTTCCGACATTTCCATCTCCTTGCGCAGCTTCTCGCGGATTCGCTGCAGGCGCTTGCGCATGGCCGCCTCGTCGACACCGGCGTGGCTCGCCAATCGACCGGTCGTCCAGCCACCGTGATAGCGCCGGTCGCACACCTGACGTTCGTCCGCACTCAGCGTCAGGAGCGCTGCCGCCAGACGATGACGTTGCGCGTCGGACCACCGCGTCTCGGACTCGTCGAGGACCGGAACGTCCGGGATGTCGTCGAGCGGCAGCAGGACCGTTCGCCTCGAGCGCCGCATGTTGAGCGCGACCGTGATGACGATGCGGCGAAGCCAGCCGGCAAATGCCGCCGGGTCCTGAAGATCTCCGAGGCGCCTGAACGCGCGCAGAAACGTCTGTTGAGCCGCATCCTGAGCCGCTGCCGGGTCGCGGAGCACGGTCAACGCGACTGCGTACACCATCCGCTGCGTCGCCTCCACCAGACGGGAGTAGGCGTCCACGTCGCCATTCCTGGGCACGAAGAACGAGGTCTGTCAGCGGTTCCATTTCAGCTACTTGCCAGTAAGACACAGCGTACCGCGAAGTGTGACTCCTCGGGCACGATCGCGACAGACCGGACGTAGACTGGTCGCAACTTCTCCATGCGCGCGATCGGCCTTCTTCTCCTTGCCAGTCTTACAGTTGGGTGCGATCAGTCTGGCGTCGAAGTCATCTTCTACCGCTCGGATGGACATCGCTTTTCCAACCGGGAGCGTCGTGCGATTGAGCGCATCGCCAGGTCGACAGCTGTCGAGGTGAGGCGGCTTTTGCCGGCCTTGCCCATGACATCACTCTGAGTGTCGAGGCCGGCAAGAATCCCACCAAAGTCGTCGCGCCGCGAGTGGATGTTCCAGCATCCCGACGGGCGTCGGTGGATCGGTTACAAAGTCGGAACCTATCTCGTCGATCGCGCGATGCGTCGGTCTGGTCGTTCGGCCGCTGATCTCGTGAGCGTATCCAGCGACGAGATCCTGCGCCTCGCGCAGTGACCCTCTCTGCTAGACTTCTGCAACATTTCAGGGAGGATGCGGATGCCGAGGGTCGATCGCCTGCTGTTAACTGCTGTGTGCGCGACCGTGGTCGTTGGTGTTGGATCGTGGACGCCGGACATCGTTAGCGGCCAGCAGTCACAGGCGGCGCAGTCGAGCATCGACCCGCTCGTGTTGAAGGCCATGCAGTGGCGCGGCATCGGACCCGATCGCGGTGGGCGCTCGATTGCCGTCGCTGGCGTCAAAGGCCGGCCGAAGGAAGCGTATTTCGGCGCGGTCGGCGGCGGACTGTGGAAGACCATCGATGGCGGCGTGTCGTGGGCGCCGATGACCGACGGACAGCTCAAAAGCGCATCGGTCGGCGCCCTGGCCGTCTCGGAAAGCAACCCGGACATCGTCTTCATCGGCATGGGCGAGTCGTGCATTCGCGGCAACATCATGCCAGGTGACGGTGTCTACAAGTCGACCGACGCTGGAAAGACCTGGACCCACGTCGGCTTTTCAGGCTCGCAGGCGATCTCGCGCGTCCGCATCCATCCCACCAATCCCGACATCGTCTTCGTTGCGTCGTTCGGTAAGTACGGCGCGTCGAGCGATGAGCGTGGCGTTTACAAGAGCAGCGACGGCGGCACAACGTGGCAGCGAAAGTTGTTCCGAGACGCAAAAACCGGCGCCGTCGACTTGACGATCGATGGCAAGAATCCGAGCGTGATGTACGCGTCGCTGTGGGAGGCGTATCGCGTCGAATACCAGATGTCGAGCGGAGGTCCCGGCAGCGGCCTGTTCAAATCCGTCGATGGCGGCGACACCTGGACCGAGATCACCCGCAACAACGGCCTGCCAGCTGGCGTCGTCGGCCGGATCGGCGTCTCCGTTTCCGGTGCCGACTCGAATCGCGTCTACGCGCTGGTGGAAAACGAGAACGGCGGCCTGTTCTCCTCAGACGATGCCGGGAAGACGTGGGCACTCGTCAACAGCAATCGCAACATTCGTCAGCGCGCGTTTTACTACACGCACGTCGCCGCCGATCCGGTCAACCGCGACACGGTGTACATGCTGAACGTGAGCCTGTACCGTTCGACGGACGGCGGCAAGACGATGACGACGCTCGGCGGGTCGCACAGCGACCACCATGATCTGTGGATCGATCCGGAGGACCCGAAGCATCTCGTGCTCGGCAACGATGGCGGCGGAGCGGTATCGTTTACCTCAGGTCAGCCGCAGGGACAGGGGCCCGCGGCGACGGCGGCGTGGACGGCGCAGGACTTTCCCACGCCGCAGTATTACCACGCGGCAACGACGAGCCACGTGCCATATCACGTCTGCGGTGCCCAGCAGGACGGCAGCACTGTTTGCGTACCGAGCGACACGAATCTTGGCGGTCGCGGCGGTGGTGGTGGGGGCGGTGGAGGCGGCCGCGGCGGCGCGCCGACACTCTACAGTCCCGGCGGCGCCGAGCCTGGCTACGTGGCACCGGACCCGCTGAACCCGGACGTCTTCTACGCCGGCGGCAATAACGGATCGTTCCTCACCCGCCTCGATCGCCGCACCAATGATCTTCGTGAAGTGAATCCTTATCCGCGCATGTTTTCGGGCGAGCCCTCGAGTGCCCTCGTCGAACGCTGGCAATGGACGTTCCCGATCATCTTCTCGCCCGCTGATCCAACCGTGCTCTACACGTCGTCGCAGCACGTGTGGAAGACGACCAACGGCGGTCAGCGCTGGGACAAAATCAGCCCTGACCTCACGCGTCACGATCCGAAGACCATGGGTCCGTCCGGGGGGCCAATCACCAAAGACATGAACGCGCCCGAGGTCTACGGCACGGTCTTCGCCATCGGTCCTGGCAAGAAAGACGTGAACATCATCTGGGCCGGGTCTGACGACGGCCTGGTGCACGTAACGCGCGACGGCGGCAAGAGCTGGTCGAACGTTACGCCGAAGGACATGCCCGAACTCGGCCGTGTCAGCCAGATCGACGCGTCGTCTTTCGAGCCGGGTGCCGCGTACGTGGCGGTGAAGCGGCCGCTCCTCGATGATCTCGCGCCGTACATCTTCCGCACCACCGACTTCGGCAAGACATGGACGAAGATCGTGTCGGGCATTCCGCCCACCGACTACGTGCACGTCGTCCGCGAAGACCCGACGAGGCGCGGACTGCTCTACGCCGGCACGCAAAGCACTGTCTATGTGTCGTTCGACAACGGCGATCGTTGGGAGTCGCTGGCCCTGAATCTGCCGGGCACGCCCGTGTCGGATTTGGTCGTCGAGGACAACTCGATTGCCATCTCGACGCACGGGCGTGGTTTCTACATCCTCGACGACATCGCGCCGTTGCGACACTCTGGCGCGGAAACCACCAACGCCGACATCGTGCTCTACAAACCGGCGGATGCGGTGCGGGGCGCGGGTGGAGCGACGATCACCTATCTGCTTCGGAAACCGGCCGAGAAGCTGACGATCGACATCCTCGACGCCAAGGGTCAGATCGTCCAGACGATTCAGGGCACCGCGCCGGGCGGCCGCGGCGGGCGCGGACGTGGCGATGCGCCGGCGGCTGGCGGGCGCGGACAAGCCGCAGCCGAACCTGGTGCGGAGGAAGAAGGCGGCGGGCGCGGGCGCGGCGGCCCACCGACCACAACGATGGCTGCGGGGCTGAACCGCGCCACGTGGACCCTGGCCTACGCATCGGCGACCACGTTTCCAGGCATGGTGTTGTGGGGCGCGACCACGAACGGGCCTGCTGCCTTGCCCGGCACCTATCAGGTGCGGCTCACCGTCGACGGCCGCAGCCAGACGCAACCGCTCGTCCTCAGAAAACATCCGCAGCGAACGATTGCCGACGCGGACCTGCAGGAACAATTCGATCTCGCGCTTCGCATCCGCGACAAGGTGAGCGAGGCGAACAACGCCGTGATCCGCATTCGCAACATCAAGCGTGACGTCACGGATCGGCTGAGTACGTCGCCCGACGCGCCGCTCAAGGCTGCCGGCGATCGGCTCACCGCCGACCTGAGCGCCGTCGAAGAAGAGATCTACCAGGTCAGAAACCAGAGCAATCAGGATCCGCTCAACTTCCCGATCAAGATCAACAACCGACTCGCGTCGCTGCTGCGAGTCGTGAACACCGGCGACGGCAAGCCAATCGCCAACGCCGAGCCCATCTTCAAGGATCTGTCCGGTGAGTTGAAGGTCCAGACGGACCGCCTCGAGAGTGTGGTGACGTCCGAACTGCCGGCGTTCAACGCCGAGGCGAAGCGCCTCGGACTCGAGCTGGTGTTGGGCCGGTAGCCACGAACACACAATTCAATCTCAAGCTTGTTTCGCGGCAGCCTGGTCGAGCAGACGCGGCGGCAGCTGACTGGTCACCTCGACTCGGCCCGCCAGGCAAAGCCGTCCGCCGGACGCGCGAGGCTCTCGAGCGTCAGGCGCTGAGCCGTTACGCCTCGCGCGAGCGGCCCGGTGACGACGACGTGGTCACCGGGCTTGAGCGCCTCCGTCACTCTCTGTCCGACGTCGGCGCCGCATTCGATCGCCCAGCGCTGACGTCGGATGCCATCCCCTACCGGCACCCAGAGTTCGATGCACGCCAGGCCTTCTGCGGCCGGCCAGCGGATTGCGGTGACATCCCCTTCGACGCGCAGGCTGGCGTCGAGTTCGCCCCGGCTGCGCGGCGACTGGTTGGCAACGGTGGAAAAGCGATCCCGGAGATAGGCCTCGAACGCCCGATCGAACGCATTTCGATCCAACTGCAACCCAGCCTGGAAAGGATCGCCGCCGCTGTCGGCGGTCTTTCGTAGTGCGAACAGGAACTGGCGCACGCCATCCTTGCCCGATCGTGACTCGACGAAGTCGAAGGCGGCGTGACCGAGCGCGGAAACGAGGCGCGGTGCTCTACCATCATCGCCCTGAAGCCCGCTCATCGCCGGGACCGCGTTCGATCGCACTGCATCGCGCAGCACGACGAGGTCGTTCGGGTCCCACGTCCCACGCTCGGTACTCGGCCAGACCTTCACGGATCCACGTCGCGATCGATTTCGATGGAAGAATGTCGAAGCCGAAGACGTGGGCGAGCTCGTGCGTAATGGCGCCGAGCCACTGATCGGCAGGCTGGTCCACGGCGAGGAGAATGTGATCGTCCAATCCCTGCTCCGCCACCGTCGACGACGAGAGGTCGAACGTGTGGGCAATCCTCTCAGTCTCCGCCGCGTTGCGCAAGAGAAAGAGCGGCACGGACTTCGCGAGATTGTGCCGCAGGTCTCCGCTGATGCGCTCGTAGGCGACCTCTGCTTCACGCGCGACGCGGTCCGCGTGCAGATCCAGATCGCGCTGATAGAACAGCTGAAAGTGGTCGGTCGTGCGCAAAGCAAATTCCTCGACCAGGTTTCTCGTCTTGATCGTAACGATCCGTTCGTTCGAGGTCTGCGACGAAGCCGCCGGCTTCGGCGAAGACGACTGCGCAGCTGCGCCAGCGGTCAACAGGAGGCCAAGCGCGAGCGCGATCGATCCGCTGCCTGCGCGTGGTGCGTGAGCTTCCGGCGTTTGCAGGATCCGTCTCACTCGCGCCAGCAGAGCACCGTCCGCGGCCCCAATGGGCAGGACGAGTTCGCGCGTCCGCCACGAAGCGAGCTCCGCGAGCGCAGACGCGTAGACGACAGGCTCGGCGCAGACCTCGACCGCAATGTCATCGCAACAGTGCTCGCGTTCTTCCCTGATGCGCGCCGACACCCACCACACAGCCGGATGAAAGAAGAGCAGCGCCTCGGCGACGGTCTGAGCGATGTTGATGGCGTAATCACGCCGCCGGATATGGGCCAGCTCGTGGACGAGAAGCGCCTCGATCTGCCCCGGCGTCAGGTTGGTCAGAGCGGCGACCGGAAGCAAGACGACGGGGCGAATCGTCCCGATGACGCTCGGCACGTCGACGAGAGCTGAGTCGACGATACGGAATGCGAGAGTGATGCGAAGACGCTCGGCCAGACGCTCGCCTGTCGCCTGCCATCGCGATAGGGGCGTTTGAAGAGCGGCCAGTCGCAGCTGGCGTACCCGCCACGATGCACCGGCAAACCGCGCCAGCAGCAGCATGACGCCTGAGAACCAGACCCAGACGACGACAGGCAGCCACGGTTCCACCACGGCCGATGTTCGAGCCGCGGTCGTCGCGAACCGCATTGTCTCGGCACCGCGACTCGCGAGCTGTGACGTTGCGTCGGACGCAGGTACAGCGGCCGAGGATGCGTTCGCCAGCAACGGCGTCGCGGCCGATGAACGCAGGATGACGGCCGTCGCGATCGGTGCCGCGAGGAGCGCGGCAAGACCGACGCACGCGACTGCGTACTGCGCTTGGGACGAGGACGAGCGGCGGCGACATACGGCCGAAACCGCGGCGATGACCAGCGCGATCGCTGCGCCTTGCCAGACGAAATGCACGAGTGTCCAACCGATGGTCGAGAGCAAGCCATTCAATTGCGGAGTCATCGGCGTCCCTTTCGGTGCGTGTCGATCAGTTTCTGGATTTCCTCGAGCTCTTTTGGCGACGTGTCGCTTGCCGCCAGCGCCTGCATCACCAGTTTGGCCGCCGAACCCTCGAAGACGCGCTCGAGGAGATCGGTGACGATCTGCCGCTGCGTCTGCTCTTCGGGATTGGCTGCCGCATAGACGTGCGACCGCGCTGATTCGTCGCGGCGCACGAGTCGCTTGGCGGTCATGTTCTGCAACAGTTTCAGAATCGTCGTGTATTCGTCCTCGCGACCCATCGCCCGGGCCACCTCGCGGACCGTGCTGGGGCCACGCGACCAGAGCACGCGCAGGATGGCGACCTCGGCGTTGGTGGGCTTCTGTTTTCGGCTGGCTGATTGCGGCGCACGTCCCATGCGCTTGATCCTACGACTTTCATCGTAGATGTCAATACGAAAAAAGTCGTAGTTTGACGATTGGAAGTTCTGGAGCGTGGAACGGGGAACAGTAGATTATTTGGGCGGGGCGGGCTCGACGTCGAAAGCCACCCGCTGAATGGCCGTGCGGCTGGGCTTCGAGCCAGCCTCGGCGGTGGCGACGACCTGCAGCACGTAACTGCCCGGCGGCAGCTGCTCGCCCAGACCGAGCCCACCGGCGGCGGCAAAAGACTTCTCCTGGTCCGGCGGCCGCTGCAATGTGTCGGGCGGGGCCACGAACACGCGCTCCGTCCCGCGCCACAGGCTTACGGCCGTTTGCACCCTAGCCGCGTTGTACACCTCGTACGCGTACGACAGCCGCTCGCCCGGCCGAAACACGCTCAACGCTTGCTCTGGCGCGATCGCGAGCTGTTCTCCATCGCCGAAGCCACTGCCCCCCGTTCGATCCCCGCTGCGAAGAATGATGCCCGAGAGCGCAAACGCACCCCCGACGACATCGTCGATCTGCACGAATTCACCCACGGAACCCAGAGCGCCAGAACGGCGATCCCGGATCGCGAAGCGCACCTGATACCCGCCAGGGCGCTTGATCGGTAGCGAGAGCACGTAAGCCAGGCCGTCGCGAAGCGCCTCGTCGGCAGCCTCGGCCGTCAGCGCAACCGAGAAGCCGTTACTGAGATGACCGACTTCTGCGCCCTCCTGGTCGAACACCATCCCGAGCACGTCGGCCGATGCGGTCTTTCGACCATCGTCCCCGGGCGTGAACGTCAGGCCGCGGGCATCGATGTGCAGGAGCGTGCGGACGAACGTGCCCAGCTCCCTCGAATATCCCGGCAGGACCCTCGCCCTGAGCCCCAGGTCTGTCGCTCCGAATGGCGACGTCGCAGCGTGCACCAGCTGATCCACGGGTGTCGCCATCATCGGCACGACTTGCGGATCGCTGACGCCAAGAAACTCCTTGCGCGTCCTGATACGCAGCCCCGGCCGCTTTACGGCGATCGTGAGCTTCCGATACTGCGGCGTCTGGCCTTTGCCGGCAAACGTGCCCGTTTGCGGCGTGTAGCCGATGATGTAGTAACCGCGAATGTCGTTCGTGATGCGCCCGAGGCCGCGCGCGAGATCGTTGGTGTTCCGCACCGCGAAGCCACCAGTCTGCTCCGCCAGATATGCCATGCCTTCCTGCGTATCGCGATTGAATGTCGAGCGGTCCCTAGCTGCGCCCATGGCGGAGTCGGTCATCTTCTGACTCGTCACGTCCGAGGTGAAGTTGTCAGCCGCCTGAATCCCCGCCGTCTGAAGTCCTCGAGCGTCGATCGAGTAGATCACGACACCGGCGCGAGTCGCCTGATCGATCACGCGATCCAGCGCGCTGCGGAGACGCGAATCCAGCTGCTTCGTAGCGCTTCCCGGTTCCTTGACGAACAGTTGAAAGCCCTCCGTCACGAGGATGATGGCCTTGCGACCAGGCAAGTCGCGCGTGCCGCGAAGTGCCAGGCTGAGCGCACCGAGCGTTCCCGACGCGGCCATCGAGCGTCGCAACTGCGTCACGACCTCAAAGTCGCTGGGGGAGAGCGTCGTACGGTTGCTGGACAGGCGGGGTTCGATAGGGTCGAACGACTCGACGCCGCTTCGCGAAAAGAGGTTCCACTGCAAACTGTCGATCGCGGCTTGCAACACACGCCTGTCGGTCGTGAACGACTGCAGCGACCCCATCGATTGGGCCGTCCGCACGAGGGCGACGAGGTCGGTTGGCAGGAGTTCGCGCTCGACGAACGTCCGAAGCGCCCTGCGCGTGTAGAAGACGCTTTCGAAGGAGAGGCTCAAATCGTCGACGACAATCGCCAGCGTGCGTTGCACCTCGTCCCGCTTTATAGGTGTGGCGACTGGCGCAACCGGCTCGACGCTGCCGCTTGGCTTCGGAACCACCGTGGCCGCAGATCTGACGGCCACCGGCATGAATTGCGCGAACGTCACCGGCTGAAGCTTGCCGTCCTGCTTGATCTCGAAGTCGTCTGCCGTCAAGTCCTCGACGATGCGGTTGTCGCGATCGGTGACGACGGCGTCGATCCGGACAGCGTCCACCCCGACTCGGAAGCGAGGGACGTTCGTCTGATCGGTGGTCTGCTGGACCGCACCTATGCTGGCGGACACCAGAACTGTAGCGATGCCGATCGCGCTGTACGCGTTGCGCACCATGTCACCGATCCCTTCCAGGCGCCGCCGACATCTTGCCACAGGTCCGGGGTCGCCTCATCTATACCGCTCATTGGTGCTTTACACTGGTTTATGGCCGCCGTTTTGCGCCTCCTGTTCGTCCTCGTCGCGCTGACGCTGACGACCGCCGCCGGCGCAGCAGTCGGCCTTCAGCCTCCGCCGGAGATCGATACGCTCGTCAAGAAGGTCCGGGAAAGCATCCGGCGCGAGTACGCGGAGCCTGTCCGCTTCAACTACATCGAGGAAGGCCGCGACGTCGACGTCTCGATGTTCGGCAAGGTTTCCGTCGGTCCACTACAGACCTTCGAAGTCAGGCAGAATCCGCCCTTTGACAAGTGGAAGCGGTTGATGGCGATCGACGGCAAGCCGCTCGATCCCGCCGAGCTCGCGCGGCGCGATGCCGAACACGAACGACACGTGCGCCAGTGGCAGGAGCGCGAACGGTCGGAGACACCGCGGCAGCGCGCAGCACGGCTCAAGGAGGAAGCCGAGGAGATCAAGGACCGCGACGCGATTCTTGACGATGCGGCACGCGTGTTTGCCTTTTCGTACGTCGAGCGCCAGACCGTGGATGGACAGCCGCTCATCGTGGTCGATTTGACGCCGAGGCCCAACGCCGCCGTCACGACGAGCGAAGGGCAACGGATGAAGAAGTTCGCCGGCCGGTTGTGGGTCTCCGAGCCCGACTATCACCTGGCGCGCGTGCGGCTGCACGCCGTCGACAGCGTCTCGGTCGGGTGGGGCGCGGTCGCGCGATTGGATCGCGGCAGCGGCTTCGACTTCGTGCGCAAGAAACTCGCCGGCGAGTGGGTGGCCGCGTCGCTCATCATCGAGGGCAGCGGCAACACGCTGCTCTTTCGCAGCTTCAAGATCAAGACGGTCACGACTTACACGGGACACCAGCCCTACGCGCCCGTGAACTGAGCGAGCGGCTGCCAGGACGAGTTGCTCGTCAGCGACAGCACGACCCGACTAGAATCGGGTCATGGCATCCAGCGGTCGAAGCGGCTCGCCCCGTGGGCAGGCGCCTCCGCCAGGTCGTTCTCGCGATCATCGCCCTGACCGTCATTGCATATGGCGCGGCTGTCGTCCGGCTGATGATGCAGGAGACCGAGCTCATCTTTCGCACCGCCGTGGCTCGCGCCGATACGCGTCCGGCGTTTCCGTACACGCAAATCGATCTACCCAGGACCGACGGTGCGCGTCAGTTTGCCTGGCGACTGGACCGCGCGGCCGAAGGGACGAACGGACATAGCAGCGGCGACTGGGTGTTGTATCTGCATGGCAACGCGTCCACCGTGGCCAGCCGGATGAACGTCAAGCACTACACCCGGCTCCACGAGCTGGGCGTGAACGTCCTCGCACCGGAATATCGAGGCTACAACGGCCTCCCGGGCGTGCCGTCCGAGGCCACGGTGATCGCTGACGCGCGAGCCGCGTACGACTACCTGCGCAACGGCGGCGGCGTGTCCGCGGATCGGATCGTGATCTTTGGCTGGTCGTTAGGCGGGGCGATCGCGGTGTCGCTGGCGTCGGCCGTCGAGGCTCGGGGTGTCGTGCTCGAGGGGACGCCGGCATCAATCGTTGACATCGGTGCGGCGCGCTATCCGATGTTTCCGGTGCGGTGGATTATTCGCAACCCGTTCAACGCGATCGACAAGGTGCGCGGCATTCGCGCGCCGATCCTGTTCTTGCACAGCCCCGAGGACGCCGTCGTTCCGTTCGCCGAAGGCCGGCGCTTGTTCGATGCGGCGACCGCGCCCAAGACGTTTGTCGAGGTCCGCGGCGGCCACATCGAATCGAGCGAAGTCGATCGCGACGTCTTCTATGGCGCCGTGCGATCGTTCCTGCAGGCTACTTCCACGCCGCCGCCGTCTCACTGACGAACGCGCCAAACGATCGCGGCGCGTGACCGAGCAGCCGCGTCTGGCGCTCGATGGCTTCCGGCGTGGCCTTGAGTCCCTTGGCCTGGAAGAAGGCATACATGTGCTTGAAGTCGAAGACCAACCAGTCGGGCATGTACTGGAGCGATTGCTTTTCCCACGCTTCGAGATCGTCTCCGCCATAGACCACCGGCCGGCCCAGCGCTCGCGACCACGTTGCCGCTGTCGACTCGCCGGTGTGCGCCTCTGGCCCGACGAGATCGTAGGTCTGCCCTTCGTGGCCGGAGGTCGTCAGCGCGATGGCCGCGGCTTCGGCGATGTCACGCACGTCGACACGATGGAGGCCGACGTTGCCGATCGGCTGCGGATAGACGCCGTGCTGCAGCATGACGTCCTTGAACCAGTAATCGTTCTGATAGAAGTTGTTCGGCCGGAGGATCGTTGAGGGAATGCCGGACTTCCTCACGGCTTCTTCAACGCCGAGCTTGCCGCCGAAGTGCGGCAGCCACGCCGCCACATCGGCGTTCTGGACCGAAACGTACACCAATCGCTTGACGCTCTCCTCGCGAAGCGCACAGACCGACATCACCCCCTCGTACACTTCGGTTGGGCTGACGGTATTGATCAGGAAGACGCCGTCGAAACCCTTGAACACACGTTTGACCGTTTCGACCTGCGACAGGTCTCCCGTCACCGCCTTGACACCCGCCGGCAGCTTCGCGGCCTTCGACGCATCACGCGTCAGCACCGTCACTTGCGCGCCGCGCGGCAGGAGCTCGCGAACGACCTGCGATCCAACCGTGCCCGTTCCACCCGTAACAAGAATGTTCATGACTGCACCTTTCCTATCCGGGGGGCTTCGCCCCCCGGGCCCCCCTACTGGCTCGCTCGCAGGGGCCCCACGCCCCGCTCGCCAGGCTCACTCGCTCCCGCTCGTTCGCCCAGTCTATGAAATCGCTTCTACTCCCACTCTCTACCTCACGTGAGACGTCGCTCTTCGACGTGTCGTCCCCGGCAGCCCTCCATTATCGTTCGCGCCACAAACGCATGTCGTGCCGCCCGTATAATTTCTAACGATATGAAACCTCATCTTCGACGTTGGGCAGCGCCCGCGCTTGCCTTCTTTCTGTTCATCGCAACCCGCGCTGGCGCGAGCGCCGGCCCATCAACGAGAAAGATCTCTTTTCGTTCGTCTGGGTCGCCGACCCGCAAATTTCACCGGACGGATCGCAGGTCGCATTCGTGCGCGTGACGATCGACGAAAAGAAAGATGCCTACGAAACGGCCATCTGGATCGTCAAAGCCGACGGCAGCGAGCCCGCTCGCGCCCTGACGAGCGGGACCCGCGACACCAGCCCGCGCTGGTCGCCCGACGGCCGACGCCTGGCGTTCGTACGCGCCGTCGAGAAGGACGGGCGGCCGCAGCCGGCGCAGATCCACCTCATGGCCATGGCGGGAGGCGAGCCGTGGGCGATCACCGACATCCCGCGCGGCGCTGGCAACCCTGAGTGGTCCCCCGACGGCAAGACGCATCGCCTTCTCGTCGTCGGCAAAGCGCCGACGATCCGGCGTCGCCAAAACCCTCTGGTGACAAGCCACGCGAGAGTGACGTGCGCGTGATTACCGAAGCCGTCTATCGGGCCAACGGCGTAGCCGGCAGCGGGTTCGTCGATCGCGATCGGCCCGCGCACATCTGGACGGTCGCCGTGCCGAATGCCGTCGGCGACAAGCCGACGCCGACGCCCGTCACCTCCGGCGAGTTCGCCGAGACGAACCATCGATGGTCCCCGGATGGCGCCCGAATCTTCTTCGTCTCCGACCGCCGTCGCGAGTCGTACTACTACGGACGCGACAGCGACCTGTATTCGATCGCGAAGACCGGCGGCGAACCGACACGTGCGCGTGAGTATCGAAGGCGCGATTGGCGCCTATGCCATCGCGCCAGACGGCAATCGCGTGGCGTTCGTCGGCTCGATCGTCGGCAACCCGGAGCGCTCGTACTCGCAGCCCGATCTGTGGGTCGCGGACCTCTCGGGCGGAACGCCGCGGAACCTCACGGCGAGCTACGACTTCGACATGAACGGTGGGCTCGGTGGCGATCAGCGGGCGCCGCGCGGCTCAACTCCCGAGCGGTCCGATTTGGAGCCGCGACGGCAAGACGATCGTCATTGGCGTCGGCGAGCAGGGCAACGCCAATCTGAAGCGTGTCGACGTGGCCAGCGGCAAAATCGACGCCGTCACCAGCGGGAACAAGGACGTGATGTCGTACACCGCCGACGCCGCCGCGCAGAAAATTGCCCTCGTTCTTTCGACGCCAACCGTCGTCGGCGACCTGCACGTGACGGATGCCGCCTCACCGTCGGCGTCGAAGAAGCTGACGACCTTCAACGACGCGCTCTTCGATCAGTTGACGATGAACGAGCCTGAGGAGCTGTGGTACACGAGCTTCGACGGACGGAAGATACAGGGCTGGATACTCAAGCCACCATCGTTCGACGCATCGAAGAAGTACCCGTTCATCCTGCAGATTCACGGCGGCCCGCACGCGGCCTACGGGAACACGTTCACGCACGAGTTCCAGTGGATGGCGGCGAAAGGCTACGTCGTGCTCTACACCAATCCGCGCGGCAGCTCCAACTACGGGCAGGACTTTGGCAATATCATCCAGTTCAATTACCCTGGCGACGACTACAAGGATCTAATGGCCGGCGTCGACGAGGTGTTGAAGAAGGGCTACATCGACGAGGCTCGGCTGGGTGTCACGGGCGGTAGCGGCGGCGGCCTGCTGACGAACTGGGTCGTGACCCAGACGACACGGTTCAAGGCGGCCGTGAGCCAGCGCGACATCTCCGACTGGTCGAACTTCTGGTACACAGCTGACTTCACGCTCTTCACGCCAACGTGGTTCCGTAAGGCGCCATTCGAGGATCCGGCTGACTTCGCCAAGCGATCGCCCATCACTTACGCCGCGAAGATTCAGACGCCGCTGATGTTCATCCTCGGGGACGAGGATTGGAGAACGCCGCCAGCCGCCGGAGGCGAAGATTTGTTCCGGGCGCTGAAATACCTGAAGCGGCCAACGGTGATGGTTCGCTTTCCCGGCGAGAGCCACGAGCTGTCCCGCTCTGGACGTCCATGGCATCGCGTCGAGCGCCTCCAGCACATCGTCGGGTGGTTCGACAAGTGGTTGCTCGGTATAGAGAACGCCACTTACGACGCGCCGAGCGCGCGGCCGGCCGCATCGTCGGCCCCCGCGGCGACCCGCGATCCCGGCCCGCCAACGCGCGCCAATATCCTCCGCGGCGAGTACGGCCGTTATCGCGCCAACAACGATCTGCTCTCCTATCACCTCGACGTCCGCGTCGATCCGGACAAGAAGTTCCTGAGCGGCAAGAACACGATCCGCTTCAAGATGCTTCAGGACGACACGCGCATTCAGCTCGATCTGTACGAGAACCTGAAGGTCGACAAGATCGTGTCCGGCGCGCAGGAGCTCAAGTACGAGCGCGAGCTGAACACGGTGTTCGTCGACTTCCCTGAAACGCTCAAGCGCGGCCGCGAGTACGCGATCGACTTCCACTACTCCGGATCGCCGCGCGAGACGGGCCGCTTCGGCGGCATCGCGTTTCGGAAGGATCCCGCGGGACGGCCGTGGGTGAATACTGCCTGTGAAGGCGAGGGCTCGAGCATCTGGTGGCCGAGCAAGGATCAGTGGCGCGACGAGGTGCAGAACATGCGTCTCAGCGTCTCGATCCCCAACGGCCTCGTCGACGCCTCGAACGGCCGCTTTCTCGGCAAGACCGATCTCGGCGACGGCTATACGCGCTGGGACTGGCAGATCAACTATCCAATCAACTCCTACAACGTGTCGCTCAACATCGGGAACTACGTGCAGTTCTCCGATACGCTCGGCGATTTGACGCTCGACTTCTACGTTCTGCCCGAGAGCCTGGAGAAGGCCAAGGTCCAGTTCGCGCAGGCGAAACCGATGATCGAGGCCTATCAGAAGTACTTCGGCGAGTATCCGTTCAAGAAGGATGGCTACAAGCTGATCGAGGTGCCGTACTCGGGCATGGAGCACCAGAGCGCCGTCACCTACGGCAACCGCTTCGCCAACGGCTATCTCGAGCGCGACTGGACCGGCGTCGGCGTCAGCCCGAAGTTCGACTTCATCATCATCCACGAGAGCGCGCACGAGTGGTTCGGCAACGCCGTCTCGGCCGCCGACGTCTCTGACATGTGGATTCAGGAAGGCTGGACGACGTACCTCGAGGTCGTCTACGTCGAGCACATGTTCGGCTACGACGATGCGCTGAAGTACGTCAACGGCTACAAGCCGAAGGTGCGCGAACAAGTCGCCGATCATCACCCCGCGCGGCATCCATCGCACGCCGTCGCAGGACCAGTACTTCAAGGGCGCGCTCTTCCTTCAGACCCTGCGCGCCGTCGTCAACGACGACAAGCGAGTGGTGGAAGCTGATGCGCGATACGTATCAGCGAGTTCAAGTACCGAACATCATGACCGAGGATCTGGTGCGCGTTCTTCAACAAGGAAACCGGGAAGGACTGGACGCCGATCTTCGACCAGTACCTGCGCCACGCCGATCTGCCGACCCTCGAGCTGACCTTCAACGACGCCGAGGGCACGGTGTCGTATCGGTGGAAGGCGGACGAGAAGGGCTTCACGATGCCGATTCGCGTCGGCAAGGCCGGCGCCTGGCAGACGATTCAGCCGACGACGGAGTGGAAGAAGCTGTCGACGCCGCTGACGAAGGACGACTTCGCGGTCGCGACGGACCTTTACTACGTGAACGTAGCGAGATCGTAATCCTGGTGTCCGGCTTCAGCCGAACCTGCTCTTTTACGCCTGTGACCGTCCGACCGGTACCGCTCCGGCGGATGGCTACTTCGACGGCCAGACCGTGCCCTGATCGAGTTTCGTAACCGGCGCGATCCCCTTGTAGACGAACTTCTGCAGACGCCGTCCCTCGTAGGTTTCGGTCGAATAGAGGTTGCCCTTCGAGTCGGTCGCAATGCTGTGCACGGCAAAGAACTGCCCGGGCTGGCGGCCGCCGTCGCCGAAGCTCGTCAGGATCTGCATCGTCTCGCGCTCGAGGATGTAGACCTTCTCGTTCTTGCCATCCGCGAGGTAGAGATACTTCTGCTGCGGGTCCTTCGAGAACGCGACGTCCCACGTTGAGCCATCGCCGAGCGTGTTGCGTGCGATGAAGGTTTCCTTGACGAACGTGCCGTCAGCCTTGAAGACCTGGAGGCGATCGTTCGGGCGGTCGCACACGTACAGCAATCCATCGTTCGACAGGTCGGCGCAGTGCACCGGCGTGCGGAACTGCTGCGCCGGCGGCGCCTTCGGATCGTAGCGGCCGAGATCGGCGTCGTCGGGCTTGTTCCCGTAAGCGCCCCAGTAACGCTTGAACTTGCCGCTGTCGGCATCGATGACGACGACGCGCTTGTTCTGGTAGCCGTCGGCGATGAAGGCCTCGTTGGTCTTGGGGTCGACGAAGATCTTGGCGACACGGCCGAAGTTCTCGAGATCGTTGCTGCCGACGCGCTTGCCTTGACGCCCAATCTGCATCAGGAACTTGCCGTCCCTGGTGAACTTGAGGACGTGCGCGTCCTTCTCACCGTTGCCGCCAATCCAGACATTGTTCTTGTAGTCGATGAAGATGCCGTGGTTCGACGTTGGCCACTCGTAGCCGTCGGCAGGACCGCCCCACTTGCCAACGAGATTGCCTGCCGGATCGAACTCGAGCACGGGAGGCGCTTTCGAACAGCAACTGCCAGTCGGCGGCTGCTGATCGGCCGCCGCCTCCATTGCCGACAACGAATCATTGCGATGGACGATCCAGACGTGATCCTGCGCGTCGATGCCAAGACCGATCACCTGCCCGAGCACCCAGTTGTTCGGGAGCGGCTTGGGCCACGTCGGATCGACCTCGAACCGCGGCGCCTGCAGGCCGCCGCGGTCCTGGGCTTCCGCCGTGTGGTCGACGATGCGCGCGGCGCCGGCGAGGACGACGATGGCGGTGAGGAAGGCTGCGCCGATGAGAAGATCGCGTCTCGTGATCATCGGCTGACGAACTTCTGCAGGCGCTTACCTTCGAGGTTCTCGCCCGTATACAGGTTGCCCTTCGAGTCGACGGCCACGCTGCCGACGCCGAAGAAGGCTCCGGGCCAACGGCCACCGCCGCCGAGAGTAGAGATCACGTCGAGCGACTCGCGATCGAGGACAAACACCTTCTGATCCTGCCCGTCGGCGACGAAGACAAACTGCTGGCGCGGATCGCGAGAGAACGCGAGGTCCCAGACCGAGCCTTCACCAGTCGTCGCTTTTGACACAAATGCTTCCTTGACGAAAGTGCCGTCCTTCTTGAATACCTGAATGCGATTGTTTCGTCGGTCGCAAACGTAGACGAGCCCGTCGGCCGACAGCTTCACGCAACTCACCGCTCGGAACTGACGCGCGGGTGCAGCGGATGGAGTGTAAGCAGATGCCTCAGCCTCGCCCGGAGGCTTGCCGTACGCACCCCAGTGGCGCTTGTATGCTCCTGTCGCTGCGTCGAAGACGGCCACCCGCCAATTCCCGAATCCGTCGGCGACGTAGACTTCATTGGCCGTCGTATCCACATCGAGCGCTGCTGGACGATTCAGTCCCGACTTGCTGTCGTTGCCACCCACCTGCCCAGCCTTACCAATCTGCAGCAGGAACTTACCGGCGCGCGAGAACTTGAGCACGTGCGCGTCTTCCGGACGGACCGGCGCGGGAGCACCGCCCCTGCCGCCGCGGCCGGCCGCGGTTTCGGTGACGCCTGCGGCCGCGATCCACACGTTGCCCTGTGCGTCGACGTCGATGCCGCCCGGTGATCCGGGCCATTCGTAGCCGTCAGCCGGGCCGCCCCAATGGCCGACGAGCGTTCCCGCCTGATCGAACTCGAGGACGAACGGCGCCGGGCGGCAACACTCCTCGGCCGTCGGCGGATCGGTAGCGGCACTCATTTCCGTCCGCGCGTTGAGCGAGTCGGCGCCGCGGTGAACGACCCAGATGTGATCCTGCGCGTCAACCGCGACACCCGTGATCGACCCGAGCAACCAGTGATTAGGAAGGGGCTTCGGCCACAGTGGATCGACTTCGTAACGAGGCCCCGCTGTGCTCCGCTGCTCGGATGCGACAACCGCTGAACCGGTGGCTGTCGTTGGAACGAACTCGCTGATGGCTCCGAACGACAGGGCCAATGTGCCAGCAAGAGCGCACCGGAGCATCAACGTCATTCGAACTCGACTGGTTAGAGTGAATCGTCGTCCGCTACAGGCGGACTCTACACATCGATTCCCGCCGACCGCGGCGCCAGTATACACTGCGCGCGATGGTGAACCGGCTCTTCGCCGCCACGCCGGGAACGCGACGATGGAGCGTTGCGCTCGTAGTGATGCTCGCGCTCCTGCTGCCGGCCGGCGTGCAGTCTCACGACATCCCATCCGACGTGACGATTCACGCGTTCGTGCGGCCCGAAGGCCAGCGGCTGCGGTTACTCGTACGCGCGCCGGTTGCCGCCATGCGCGACGTGCTGTTTCCAACGCGCGATGAAACGTATCTGGATCTCGGTCGCGCCGAACCCGCGGTCCGCCACGCTGCCACGCTCTGGATTGCCGACAGCATCGCGCTCTACGAGAACGGCGTGCGCTTGCCGGCCCCGACGATCGCGGCAACACAAATCTCGCTGCCATCCGATCGATCGTTTGTGTCCTATGATCTGGCGCTCGCTCACGTCACGAGCGCGCGGCTACCGGCCGGGACGATGCTGGTCTGGAACCAGGCAGTGATGGACGTCCTGTTCGAGTATCCGATTCAGTCCGATCGATCGACGTTCGCGATTGAACCTGCGCTGGGACGGCTCGGCATACGGGTCGTCACGTCGCTGCGGTTTCAAGCCTCGAACGGCGTCGAGCGGGCATTCGAGCTGGCTGGAGATCCGGGACTGGTCCGGCTGGACCCGAGCTGGTTCCAGGCGGCACGTCGCTTCGTCGCGCTCGGCTTCGAGCACATCCTCAGCGGTACCGATCATCTGCTCTTTCTGCTCTGCCTGGTGATCCCGCTACGACGCCTGAAACCGCTCGTGCTCGTGGTCACGGCGTTCACCATCGCCCACTCGGTGACGCTCATCGCCTCGGCATTTGGGCTGGCCCCGGATCGGTTGTGGTTCCCACCGCTCGTCGAAGCGGCCATCGCCGCCTCAATCGTGTACATGGCGCTCGAGAACATCGTCGGATCGACGACGCTTCGCGAACATCGATGGATGATCGCCTTCGCGTTCGGCCTGGTGCACGGGTTCGGATTCTCGTTTGCGCTGCGACAGACGCTGCAGTTTGCCGGGTCGCATGTCGTGACGTCGCTCCTCGCCTTCAACGTCGGCGTCGAGCTTGGCCAGATTCTGGTGCTGATCGTCCTCGTGCCTGCGCTGCAGTTTGGGTTCAAATATGCCGTGCCGGAACGACTGGGCACGATTGTCTTGTCAGCCATCGTCGCGCACACGGCATGGCACTGGATGATCGACCGCGGAAGCGCTCTGGCGCAATACCAGCGTCCGGCAGTGACACTGGCTGGAATCGCGATGGTCTTGCGGTGGACGCTGGTGGTCGTGGCCGTGGCCGCCGCGCTGTGGCTGGTGTCTGTGGCGCGGCGGCTCCACCGTCCGGCACCACAAGGCACCGAACGGTAGAGCCCTCGGTCGCGCGTCTACTGGGTTTTTTTCGCGATCTTGAGTTGGTCCTTGACCGACTTCACTCCGTCGGTCTCGCGTGCAATCTGAACGGCCTTGCGCTTCTCGGCCGTCGACGACACGTTCCCCTTCAGAGCGACGACACCATCGGTCGTATCGACATCGATCTTGAGGCCGCCGACATCCGAGTCCGCGAGCATCTTCGTTTTCACCGCTGCGGTGATCGCAGCATCGCCGACGAGGTTGCCATCACGATCGGCATCGCTCTTCTTGTCTGGGTCTGCCGCGCCTGTGGTCGGCGCTGGCGCAGGCGCCACGGCCAGCACATCAACGACATCGCGAACGCCGTCGGTCGCGCGCGCGAGCTCGACCGCGCGATCGCGCGCCGCTCGAGTATCAACGTCGCCGCGCAACGTCACAACCTTGTCCTTTGTGTCGACGTCGATACGGTTGGCCTTTACCGTATCATCGGCAGCCAATTTCGACTTAACCGTCGCGGTGATGCCACTATCAGTTTTCGAACACGCGGCAGTCATCATCGTCGCCATCACGACGATCCCGAAAAAGCCGAATACTCTCTGTCGTAGCATTGCAAGCCCTCCTGTATGGTCACTCCCCACCGCACGTATCAAATTGCATCGACCGTACCAGTGCATGGAAGGGCTTGAAGCGGGACGGTGTGGCGCAAGAGGACGAGCTCGCGCTCGCAAGAGAACTACGAACCGCCGGCAATCGCACGCATGGGCTCGATGCGTGATGCACGGAACGCAGGAAGATACGCAGCGGCAAGGCCGACGCCGAGCAGGAGCGCTGCGCCGGTGCCGTAGGCCACCGGATCGAGCGGACCGATGCCGTAGAGCACCGTGCCGAGGCTGCGCGCGGCGAGATACGCGAGCGAGAAGCCAATCGTGCTGCCGATCACGACCAGCACCAGCGCTTCGCGCATGACGAGCCACAGCACGCGATGGCGATCGGCGCCGAGCGCGATGCGAAGACCGAGCTCGGCGACTCGCTGGTTCACTCCATAGGAGATCGTTCCGTAGAGACCGAGGCAGGCGAGCAAGAGAGCGATACCGCTGAAGACCGAAGTCAGCTGGGCGATGACGGCGTCCTGCGACAACGAACGCGCGACGCGCTGCTCGAGCGGAAGGATGTCGTAGACCGGAAGATTTGGCTCGGCTCCAGCGAGGACCTGCCGAAGGGTCGACGTGAGCGCATCCGGCGCGCCGGCAGTCCGGATTTCGAGGTCGCCAAGCTCGCCGTCTACCGACGGGCCCGTCAAGTGATACGTCATCGTCGGCACCGTCGATCGCAAATCGCGATACTTCGCGTCCTCGACCACGCCGACGATCACGAAGGCATCGGGTGTCGTGACCGCGTCCTGGTCGTAGGACCAGCGCTTGCCAATCGGATCTTGGCCAGGGAAGAACCGCTTGGCCATCGTCTCGTTGATGAGCGTCGCGTGTGAACCAGGCGCGCGATCTGTTGACGTGAAGCCCCGGCCGCGCAGAACACGAAGGCCAACGGTCGAAAAGTAGTCCTCGGTGACGATCTCTTCGTTGGTCGACATCCGCTCGCCTTCGCGCGGCGTGTATCCCTCGATGCTGAAGCCGCTGATTTGCGAAGACGTCACCACTGGACCATTTTGCGAAAGGCTCGCCGACAGCACGCCGGGCAGAGCCGACACGCGTTCGAGAAGCCGCCGGTAGAGCGCCTGGCGGGTGTCCGGCGCCAGGCCGAGACTCCGGACATCAATCCTTGCGGCAAGCACGCGTCCCCGATCGAACCCGATCTCTGACGTCGCCAGCACTCGCAGACTGCGGACGAAGAGTCCGGCAATGATGAGGAGCAGGAGGCAGAAGGCCATCTGCGCGGCGACGAGCGCGCGGCCGGCGACGAGCGTCCGCCGGCTCTGCAGGCCCATCGCGCGCGACTGCAGCTTCAGCGACTCCGACACCTCGACCCGCGTGCCTCGCAGGGCCGGCAATATCCCGCAGGCAATTCCCGTCAACAGCGACATCGCGACGGCAAAGGCGACGACGCGCCAGTCGATGCCGATGTCGAGCGTGACGAGCGTCGTCTGGCCGCTGACGAAAAGTCCGAGCAGCAGATCCCTTCCCCACACCGCAAGCCAGAGACCGAGCACGCCGCCCGCGAGTCCGAGAATCAGGCTCTCGACCATCAGCTGACGCACGAGACGCCCGCGTCCGGCGCCGAGCGACAAGCGCACGGCGATCTCTCGCTCGCGCGCGGTGGCGCGAGCCACCATCAGGCTGGCGACATTGCCGCTGGCAATCAGGAGGAGGACGATCATCATCGCCAGGAGAACGTAGAGCGCCGTCGACGACTGGTTGCGAAGCGAGGAGATGCCCCGGCCCGCTGGCGCGAGCACGATCCGCTCCTCGCCCAGGCGATTGGCGTAGTCGGTGTCCGCCCCTGAGCGCGCCGCCACATCGCCGTGGTGTCGGACCGTCAGCGCGGCAGCGATCGACGACGGCTCGGTTCCACGCGGTACGCGCGTAAACAGGTTCAACCACTCGACGTTCTCTTGCGGCGGCCACGCGCGATGCGTGTCACCGTCGTTGTGCGACCTGACGTTCCCGCCGTACCGTGTCGCTGACTGCATGACCAATGGCACCCACGCGTCAACGCCATTCATCGAAACAGTCGTGCCGAAAAACTCAGGCGCGGTGATGCCGACGATGGTGAAGGCAGTGCCGTTGATGCCAAGAGTCTGGCCGACGGCGTCCGACGCGCCGCCGAGGCTTCGCTGCCAGTAGCCATGACTGACGACAACGACGGGGTGACCATCGAGCTGACGGTTGTCTTCGGGCGTCAGCAACCGGCCGGCCCGGGGCTGCTGACCGAGAACGCTGAAGTACTCTCCCGAGACGAGCTGGACTGATCCGCGCTCTGGCGCGGCCGAAGCTCCGCCTCGCGCAGGCCTGAGCTGCATCGTCGCGACGGAGCTTGCCGCCGCGACCGCCGCCTGGCCAGCGATGGAATCGCGGAGTCGCTGCGCCTCGGGCCAGGGAAAGCGCGGCGACATCTCGTCAGGCCGATGCCGCTCAGCAACGAACAGCCGATCTGGCTCGGCAACCGGAAGGCTCCGAAGCACGATGGCATTCAGCAGCGAGAACACAGCCGCGGCGCCGCCGATACCGAGCGCCAGCGACGAGACGGCGACGAGGGTGAAAACGGGGCTGCGGCGCAGGAGTCGAAGGCCGAAGCGAATGTCCTGGAGGAGGTCCGAGATCGTCATTGTCGGCACGGCGTTGCAACCGATGTGCCTCGAACCCTGGTCGAAATCATTCGTAAAAATCACCACACTCAAATAAGGACTGTCCGCTTTCGCACAGTCCGAAGAGCGGGGACAGTCAATCGGGACACTCAATCGTGACAGTCACGCTGGAGTGTCCCCGGCGCGAATTCCATGCCGCATTGATCAGAATCTGCCAACTCGCGTTCAGAAATTGCGACGAGCGCCTCAGCCGGAACCTCGGAACGCCGGTCTCGGCCCTCGTATAACCACCCGGGGACACTCAACGTTGACTGTCCCGGTTGAGTGTCCCCGAACCGGCCGAACGTCAGATTTCAAGACCCGACGTCCGGTTGCTCACGTCTAAGGTCCACATGACCGCTACACCGCAACGCGTCGCCCGGCGACTCCTTCGGGCACCTCTTTTCACCGCGATCGCTGTGCTGACGCTGGCGCTCGGCATCGGCGCCAATACCGCCATCTTCAGCGTCGTCCGCGGCGTGCTCCTGAAGCCCTTGCCGTACGATCAACCGGAATCGCTGGTCGGCGTCTGGCTATCCGCGCCCGGCATTGGTATCCCCAACCTGAATCTGGCGCCGTCCTGGTATTTGGTCTTTCGGGAAGAGGGACGCGTCTTTCAGGAGATCGGCCTGTGGGATGGCGGAGCGGTCTCGGTGACTGGTAGCGGCGAGCCGGAACGGGTCCAGATCCTGAATGTGACGGACGGCACGCTCCCGCTCCTACACATCAACCCGATCCTCGGACGCACGTTCAGCGCGGACGACGACTCGCCGAAGAGCCCAGAACGTGTGCTGCTGTCCTACGCCTACTGGCAGCGAAAGTTCGGGAGCGATCCAGCGATCGTCGGAAAATCGGTGACAGTCGACGGCCGCCCGCGCGAAATCATCGGCGTCCTCCCCAACGGATTCCGCTTCCTCGATCAGAATCCGCAACTTGTCCTTCCCTTCCGCTTCAATCGCGCCGAGCTCCACGTCGGAAACTTCAGCTATCAGGGCATCGCTCGACTGAAGCCGGGAATGACGGTCGAGCAGGCGAACGCCGACGTCACGCGCCTCATCCCGGTCGTGCCGGAGCGGTTCCCGATGCCTCGCGGTTTCACGCGCAAGATGTTCGACGACGTGAAGATTGGTCCCAATGTTCGCCCGCTGTCGGTTGACGTGGTCGGCGACATCGGGCGCGTCCTTTGGGTGCTCCTCGGGACCGTCGGCCTCGTGCTGCTCATCGCCTGCGCGAACGTCGCGAACCTGTTCCTCGTGCGGGCCGAAGCGCGGCAACAGGAACTCGCGATTCATGCCGCGCTCGGCGCCGGCTGGCGCCGAATCGCGTGGGAGCTCCTCTCGGAGAGCCTCGCGCTCGCGCTGGCGGGCGGCATCGTTGGCCTCGTCCTGGCCTACGCCGGCCTGCGCGTTCTCGTCGCCAATGCGCCGGATGGACTGCCGCGGACCACCGAGATCGGCATCGACCCGCTGGTGCTGCTCTTCACGCTCGGCATCTCGCTCGTTGCCGGGCTGCTCTTCGGCCTGCTGCCGGTCCTCAAGTTCGCCACGCCGCACCTGGCGTCGGCGCTCAAGGAAGGCGGACGGCTCTCGAGCGCGGGCCGCGAGCGTCATCGCGCTCGCAACAGCCTGGTAGTCGCTGAGATCGCTCTTGCGGTCGTCCTGCTGGTGGCGTCGGGCCTGATGATTCGAACGTTCCTGGCGATGGGACGCGTGGCGCCCGGCTTCGTCCGCCCGGAAGAGGTATTGACGCTACGCGTGTCGATCCCGTCAACGCTCATCGAAGATGATACGCAGGCGATTCGTACGCACGAGCAAATCGTCCGAAAGCTCGAACAGCTCCCCGGTGTGAAGTCGGTCGGCGTCTCGAGCTCGATCACGATGGACGGCTTCAACAGCAACGATCCGATCTTCGTCGAGGACTTTCCACCGCAAGGCGACAAGCTGCCGCCGCTGCGCCGCTTCAAGTGGACGGTGCAAAATTACTTTCAGACCATGGGCAACCCGATCGTCGCCGGCAGGGACATCACGTGGGACGACGTTTACAACCGCCGCTCGGTCGTGCTCATCAGCGAGAACTTCGCGCGTGAGTACCTGGAAGGAGCCGGCGGCCGCGCTCGGCAAGCGGATCCGGCAGACGCCAGGCAACCCCTGGCGAGAAATCATCGGCGTCGTCGGCAACGAGCGCGACAATGGCGTCGTAAAGCCGGCCTCATCGATCATCTACTGGCCGCTCATGATCGAGAACTACTACGACAACAAGGCGTTCGCGCAGCGCAACCTCGGATACGTACTGCGGACCGACCGCACCGGATCTCCGACATTGCTCAAAGAGATCCAGCAAGCGGTGTGGTCGGTGAACGGCAACCTGCCGGTCGCCAGCGTGCGAACACTCGATGCGATCAGGGCCGGCTCGATGGCGCAGACGTCATTCGCGCTGGTCATGCTCGCAATCGCGGCAGCCGTCGCGCTACTGCTCGGCGTCGTCGGCATCTACGGCGTCATCGCCTACGTCGCGCAGCAGCGCACCAAGGAAATTGGCATCCGCATGGCGCTCGGCGCCGCGAGCACCGACGTCAGCGCGCTCTTCGTCCGTCACGGCGCGCTGCTCGCGGGACTCGGCATCGTCTGCGGCATGGTCGCAGCCGCGCTCCTCACGCGCGCGATGTCTACCCTCCTTTTTGGCGTCAGCGCCTACGACCCGCTGACATATGCCGCCGTCGCCATCGCCCTCGGCGGGACGGCAGTCCTGGCAAGCTATTTCCCGGCGCGCCGCGCGGCGAAGGTGGATCCGGCGGAGGCGTTGCGGTGGGAAGCGTAGCTCGCGTTCTCGCTGCTCGCGGCTCGCAGTTCGGTAAGATAATCGGCGACTAAGCCGACCCCGAACAGCCGAGGCGCGAGCAGCGAGCCGCGATGATCTACATCACCCCCACCCTCTCCATCGACGACTCCGAGATCGAAGAGAAGTTCGTGCGCGCGTCGGGGCCGGGCGGTCAGAACGTCAACAAGGTTGCGACGGCAGTGCAGCTGCGCTTCAATGCTGGACAGTCGGCGGCAATAGACGCTGAGGTGCGCGAGCGCCTGAAAGCGATCGCCGGATCGCGCCTGACGGCCGAAGGCGTGCTGGTCATCGACTCGCGCGAATTCCGGACGCAGGGCCAGAATCGCGAGGCGGCGAGGGAGCGGCTGGTCGAACTGCTACGGCAGGCGACGGTTCGGCCGAAGCGACGCCGCAAAACGAGACCGAGCGGCGCGGCCAAGGCGAAACGGCTCGACTCGAAGCGGCGGCGCTCGGGCACCAAACACGGCCGCCGTCGAGTCGGTGGCGAGGAGTAACGACTAGGACGTCGGCGGCTTGGCGGCGACGTAACTCTTGCGGGCGCGCGCCTTCATGCCCTTGGTCTTGAGCTTGACCTCGAGGTCGTGTGTCTTGCCATCGAGCTTTGACGGCTCGAAGGCGAGCGCGTACTGCTGGTGCAACTCGTCGGCGATGCGCGCAAACGTCGTCCTCAGATCGTCGGCTCGGGTGAGCTCGTAGTAACCGCCGCCAGTTTCACCGGCGATCTTCGGCAGCCCTGGATCGGGCCGCTGCGTCATCCCGCCTCCGCCCGAACCACCAAAGCCGCCGTTCAGCCCACCGTTCAAAGGCGATTGCCTGCGGCCGTACGGGAGCCGGCTCTCGAGCCCGATGGCGTAGAGCATGACGTCTTCTTTGGTCGCGCGGTCCATGACGTCCATGACGCTCATGTTGTTCGTCTTGAAGCTGACGGGAGGACTATCGACGCCGTCTGTGAAGAGCAAGATGACCTTGCGACTATCCTGGGGCTGCAGCTCGCGGATGGCCACGTTGGCGGCGTTCCACAGCGGCGTCGGCCCTTCCGGCTCGGCTTCGGTCCGGAGCAGGTCGATGAGAACTTTGCGGTCGCTCGTGAACTCCTCGGGATCGACTTGAATCTTCGTCGAGAAGCTTCCGATGCGTGCCTTATCCGCCGGCAGCAGACGCCTGACGAACTCCTCCGCTCCAGCCATCAGAAGATGGAAGCTGTCCTTCATGCTGCCGCTGCGATCCAGCATCACGATGACGCTGATCGGCTGCGTCTCGGTCGCAAAGAGCGTGATCGGCTGCGGCTTCCCGTTGTCGTAGATCTCGAAGTCGTCCTTTGTCAGCCCCGGCACGAGCCGGCCGGACGAGTCAGTCACCGTGGTATAGACGGCGACCGTGCTGGCACCGCTGCGGAACGGCGGCTGTTGCTGTGCCGCGACCACAGCACAGAACGCTGCGACCAGGCCGAGCGTCGGCACGAGATATCGGGAGCGGAACGCAGCGCCTCTGAGCGTGTTCATCGAGGAGCTCATCGGAATAACCTCAAATAATCGAAGCGGGCCGCGGCGCTGGCGAACGCCGGTGGGCTCGGGCAAGGCAGGCATTTCTATTGTGGCACACATGGTCAGATCTTCCGCCTGAAGGCGGATGATCACGGAACGCCGGCGACCGCAAGAATCATGGTCATCGCCACCTTCGCGGCGTCCACGCTGCCCTTGCGATCGACGTCTGTCCATTCGTCGGGCGCGTGGGCGCGGCCGGATGGACCGCCGCGGCCGATGGTGACGGCCGGAATGCCCATGCTCATCGGCACGTTCGCGTCGGTGCTGCTCATTGAGTATCCCAGCGGCAGGCCGAACGCCTTCACCACGGCCGTAACAGTCTGCACGATCGGAGACGTCAGCGGCGTTTCGCCACATGGACGGTCGCCGATGAGCTTTGGATCCGCCTCGACTTTTCCCTGCCGCGTCGATCGCGCCCCGTTCTCCTCGTCCACGGCCTGCTTCACGACTGCGAGAAACGCGTCGTTGAGCTTCTTCAACTCGGCACAGGATTCCGAGCGAAGATCGACGTCCATGCTCATCTCCGCAGGAATCGAATTGATGGATGTTCCTCCACGAACGACGCCAACGTTGAAGGTCGTTTTCGGCTCGACCGGCACCTGCAGCCGCGAAATCTTCGCCATCGCACTACCCATCGCAAACGCCGGGTTCACGAGTCCGAACGCCCCATAACTGTGGCCGCCAGGCCCTTTGAACGTGACACGGTAGCGGAAGCTGCCGACACCGGCGCGGGTAATGTCGCCCTGCTCGCTGCCGTCGATGGCAACGAACTGCTTGATGCGATCCTTGTATTTGCCTTGACGCAGCAGGAACTTCACGCCGCGCAGATCGCCCTCACCTTCCTCGCCGACGTTGCCGACGAAGAGCACGTCGCTCGTGGTCTCAAACTTCGCTGCCTGCAGGGCGCGAATGACGGCAAGCATCATCGCAACGCCGCGGGTGTTGTCGCCGATGCCTGGCGCCGCGAGCCGGCTGCCATCACGCTTGACCTTGACGTTCGTGCCCTCGGGAAAGACGGTGTCGAGGTGAGCGACGACGGCGAGCATCGGGCCACCGGGCGCGCCGGTGCCGCGGCGCACGCCCATGGCGTTGCCTTCGGCGTCGATCTCGACGTCAGACAATCCTGCGCCGCGCAGCATCTCGAGATACGCCTTGGCGCGCGCCTGTTCCTTGAACGACGGTGCCGGAATCTCGTTGAGCGTGATCAGCTCCTGGACGAAGCGCTCGTAGTCGCCCTCGATGAACGAGCTGGCCGCAGCGAACTGTGCGCTGCCACGAATGCGCTCGACTCTGCTGTCGGGCACGTCGGACGTTTGCGCACCAACAGACACACCCATGGTAAGGGCGCAGGCAACAAGCCCGGCCAGTCTCTTCGTCATCCAGATCACCTCAATGCTTGGTCTTGACGGCGTCCTGAGCGGCTGCGAGCTGCGGCCGCGTGCCAGCGTCGGCCCGCGCCGCAACCGTCAGCAACTGCTCGGCGTATTGCCGGCGGGCAGCGTTGTCGCCCGTTTGTCGCGCCGCCTCGGCCGCGCCGGCGAGCGCGAGGAATCGATTAGGCTCTTTCTTGAGCGTCGCTTCGAACGCGGCCAGCGCGTCGGCGGCCCGCTTCGACTGCAGGAGCATGTAGCCGAGCTGCTCGCGCGCCGGGGCGATCGGGCCAGGCGTGACCGCGTTTTTCTCGGTCCGGTCTTCGCGATCGGCGGCTTCGCTCATCAGGGTCAACGCTTGATCCGTCTGACCCTCGGCCAACGTCGCCCAGGCGGTGACGCCGAGACGTTGTATCGCGACCTGCTCGACCCAGTACGCCTCGCGGGCCTTCGTCAAAGCAGCTTCGAGCTGTTGCAGTGAGTCCGCCGCGGCGCGCGCTGCCTTGGGATCACCGGAACGCGCCGCGCCGAGACCGCGAGCGAACCACGTGATCGCATCTGCCTGCGGGAACGCGCTCGCTCGCAGCTCGAGCTTCGCGCCTTCGGCCCACGCTTGCCGCTCGAGCGCGTAGCGGGCGGGAATGGCGGCCGTCGCGAAGACGCCAGCCAGGAGAGGCGCGGCCGAACCAGCCCCTGCCGGACTCAGACGTGCGGCGATTGCCGGGACAGCGTCGACCAGGCCGCGCGCGGCGCGATCTTGAGCGGTCTGCATATAGGCGTAGGCCTGGTAGTCCATCGCGTGCAGCTCTTCGGCCGTCGCGCCCTCGCGCTTGGCCGCGGCTGCCGACGCGATGTTGGTGTCAATCGAGTCCTGCCAGTAGCCGAGCCGAGTGAAGGTGTGCGACGGCATGTGGAGCGCGTGCGGCGCCGACGGCGCGATCTTCGCGTAACTCCGCGCCGCGGCGATGGCCTTTGGCGCCAACGGCGGGACGTCGTAGGCGTGGATGATGTAGTGCGCAAATCCTGGATGATCGGGCTGCGTCGGCGCGAGCCGCTCGAGGATGCCACCAGCCTTGATCAAGTCGGCGAACGTGCGGTCGGTCGGATCGTTCGATGCGGCAAGCGCGAGCGCGTAGAAGGCCGAGGCTTCCGGGTCGTCGGCATATCGCGAAGCGACAGTGGACATCGCATCGCGGTACGCCAAGAGCCGCGTGCGCTGATCGACGGTTTCGAAGTCGGCGAACAGCCGCTCGGCGGCGGCAACGTAATCGCGCTCGCGCTCGGTTTTGGCGCCGATTGATTTCGCTTTGCCGATGGCCGCGCGTCCCGCCTCGAGCTGCGCCGGCGTCTTGTTGCCGGCGGCAAATGGATTGCCCCACCGGCTGAGGGCAATGCCCCACTGCGCGATCGCGCATGACGGGTCGGCCGCGTTGGCCGCCGTAAACCCTTCGATTGCCGGTCCGAACTCGAAGGAATG
The DNA here is from genome assembly GCA_963797715.1 of uncultured Acidobacteriota bacterium. Lineage (GTDB taxonomy): Bacteria > Acidobacteriota > Vicinamibacteria > Vicinamibacterales > 2-12-FULL-66-21 > DATBJJ01. Next base: position 462,937 of record CAWCQS010000015.1, on the reverse strand, counting down.
GAGCAGCGCCATCGCGCGCAAAACGCTGGTTGCGGTCGCCGGCGCACAGATGTTGCGAACTGACCGTCCCGAGCTTCTCCGGCCCGCCGTGCTCGTGCTCCTGCTGGAGCCGCAACGGGCGCCGGCCAGCGCGGCCCACAGCAGCAGTGATTGATATCTCATGCGCTCGACTTCCACCGAAAAGAACGGGGGTGGGGTCTATGAAGTGTTTTGCTCTTCGCTGGCAATTATAACGGTGCTCCGCCCCGCCCGCGGCGTGGTATCGTCGAAGAGCGCCTGAAAGGTGAGGTTATGACTTCGTTCGCCGCCATGCTCGTCACTCTGACGCTCGCGCTCGCCGCTCAGCAGGAGACGCCGCAGGAGAAAACCAAGGTTCCCAAGGACTCAATCGAGTTGACAGTGGTCGGGTGTCTCAAAGGCCGAGTCCTCAAGACTCTCGAACAGCGCCGAACCGACGTCGAGACCAGCCCCTACGTCGGAGAGCGACGTTCCGCCTCGCGACCAAGAAGCCCCTCACCGACGAGTTGAAGAAACATCAGGGACATCTCGTCGAGGTCACGGGCCTCGTCAAGCGCTCGGCTCTCGATGATAAAGGCATGAAAGCCGGACCGGCGACGTTCAGCGGTGGCCCGCCCGTCGCCGGCACCGAGTCGATCCCCAGCCCGGCGGCGGACGTCGACGTGATGGACGTCTCGTCGCTTCGGATGCGCTCTTCGTCCTGCGTTCCGCAGTAGCTATCAGCTATCAGCTATCAGTCTCGGTTTTGCTGATCAGCTGACGGCTGAAAGCTGACAGCTGGCTAGAACGTAAACTTCACCGCCAGCTGCACCTGCCTCGGGTCGCCGACGCCGGTTCGCAGGAAGCCGTCGAAGTTGAAGAGCAGATTGGTTGTCAGCGCGTTGATGTTGTTGGTGTTGTTGAACGTGTTGAACATCTCGATGATCGGCGTCAGCTCGTAGTTCGTGCCGAACCGGAATGGCCGGCCGAGCCGCCAGTCGAATGAGAAGTACTCGTTGTCCTTCCGCTCGCCGTTCCGGCCGCGGTCGTTGCCGTTAAGGATCCTCGGGCTCGCGGTGATCGGCTGCGCGCTTCGGTACTGCACGCGCGTGTTCGCCCAGAACCCGTGCGGGATGACGAAGTAGCCGAAGAAGTTGAACTTGTGCCGGATGTCGCGTGCGGCCGGCCCCCAGTCCTTCGACAAGTCGAAGAAGTTGAAGCTCCGGTCGGTGAACGGATCGCGCTCGTTCGAATCGTCGTCCTCATCTTTCGCCAGCACGTAGTTGCCGTCGAGCTGCACACCGCTCGACAGGCGCTTGCGGATGCCCGAGCGTCAGCGCCGCGGTAGCGCGACGAGCCGAGGCTGTTGGTCACCATGACCTCGTCGAGCTGCGGCTGCCACGGGTGCCCGTTGTAGAGGTAGACGTCGCCCGTGCCCGGCCCCTGATCGCAGCACACCGGATCGCTGCGGTTGTAGTTGAGGAAGCGCGTCAGGTCGTGGCCTTCGTTCCAGATGAAGTCGGCGTAGCCGACCCAGTTCGAGGCGATCTCCTGCTCGTAGGCAACGTTGATACGCGAACACGTGCGGGTTCTTGTAGTCGCGGTCGAACACACGCACGCCGCTGAAGAACGGGAACTGTCCCTCCGGTAGCGGCGTCGGCGTGACGATGTTCGGCCAAGTCGGCGTCGGCGCCCCGAAGCTGAGAAGGTTGGCGGTGTTCGCAAAGATCGTCTGCTGCTGCAACCCGTTGGTCGTCACCGATCCAACCTGGCTCAACATGTTCTGGCGGGCGAAGTAGACGCCCCAGCTCGCTCGCACGAGCGACTTGCCGTTGCCCTTGACGTCCCAGGCGACGCCCAGCCGCGGCTGCCACATGCTCCACTGGCTCGGGATGGTGCCGTCCGAAGGAAACGTCGGGTCGTTCAGGAACGAAGGCGAACGCGGTCGTCGTGGGATCGACGGTCTCCGGCATTGTCTGGGCGTCCCACCGCAACCCGTAATTGAGCGTGATGTTCGGCCGGATCTGCCAGGAGTCCTGCGCGAAGAGCGAGAGCTCGTTGTTGGTGATCTTGCGATGCTCCGGCGGCGTCGGTCGCGGGACCCGTCCGGCCCGCACCCTGCAGATAAAGCAGCAGCGGGCCGCCATCGGTCGTCGACCCTGCCGGGCACGCGGTCGGGTAGGTCACGAACGAACCGTTCGAGCAGCCCACCGTGTTGGGACCGAACCCGCCTGCCGCTGCCGGCGACGCGTAACGCAGGAAGCCGCTGACGCTGCCGAAGATGTAGCGGCCGGTGAAGAATCCACGGAACACCTGATCGTTCAGCGTGTGCATCCACTCGCCGCCGACCTTGAACGTATGATTGCCGCTCACGATCGAGACGTTGTCTTTGAACTGCGTGCGCCAGATCAGCTCGTCGACGCCGGGCTGCAGGAAGAACGGATCGCCGAACCGGAAGGACGGGCCGAACCCCGATGCCGGTGTCGGCCGCAAGGCCCGAACCGGCGGCCGTGCGTGGGCGGGTTTCGCGCGAATAGGTGAAGTGCGCCTCGTTGACCATCCGTGACGACAGCGTCGTGAACCAGTTGAGGTTCATGACGTTGATGCGCGCCGGGTCGCCTTCGATGCCGTTCGCCGACGTGCCGTAGGTCGCGACGTCGAACGTTTCGTTCTCCTTGCGCGAGTGGTTGAAGTTCCAGGAACCGGAGAAGCTGGTTGTTCGGATTCACGGCCGCGTCGACCTTGCCGAGAAACGCGAGCGTTCGTTGCGGATGCCGAATCGGCAACCCTTCATTGATGCCCAGGCGCGACTGGAGGAAGCCGAGCAGCGCGGTCCGCTGGCAGTCGGAGTTCGTGTTGATGAGGCCTTCGTTCGCCGGAACCGTCGGATTCGCCACCGGGCAGGGAACGTCGCCTAGCTGGGCGCTCAAATTCGGGCGCTGGAAGTTGGCGTTGATTCCTTCCAGGGCGAGAAAGTAGAAGGCTTTGTCCTTCTTGATCGGCCCGCCAATCGTGCCGCCGGACTGCTCGCGGTGGAAGTCTTCGAGCTTCGTACCGTCGGAGAGATCGCCGGTGAGTCCCTCCAGGCGCTGGAAGTAGAACACGCTACCGCGCGTGGAGTTCGTGCCCGACTTGGTGATGACGTTGACGACACCGCCGGCCGTGCGGCCGTATTCGGCAGGCGCGCCGCTGGCGATGACCTGGAATTCCTTGACCGCGTCGAGCGTGATGTCAATCGACGCGCGCTGTCCTCCGGCTTGCTCGCCGAAGAACCCGTTGTTGTAGTCGCCGCCGTCGAGGCTGATGTTGTTGAAGATGCCGCGCTGGCCGGCGAACGTGATCTCGTCGCCGTCGGGGCCCTGGACGACGCTGACGCCCGGCGTGAGCGTCAGCAGGTCCTCGAACTTGCGCCCGAGGATCGGGATCGACTCGATCGTCGCCTGGTTGATCGTCGTCGCGGCTGCCGTGCGCGAGGTCTCGATGACCGGCGTCCCGGTCGTGACCGTCACGGTTTCGGACACACCAGATACTTTCATCGCCACCGGCAGATTGATCGATTGGCCGACCGTCAGGAGCACGTTCTCCTGCACCACCGTCGCGAATCCCGAGAGCGTGAAGGTCACGCGGTAGTTTCCTGGCGGCAGCTGCAGGAACACGAAGCGGCCGTCGTTCTCCGTCACCAGAGTGCGGCCCTGGTTGGTGTCGAGATTACGCGCCTCGACGGTCACACCCGGAAGGCTCGCGCCAGTCGAGTCGGAAACCGACCCTTGAATCACGCCGGTCGTGATCTGCTGCGCGCCAGCCCGAAGCGGAAGAGTGAGTGGAAGGATCAGGAAAGCGACCAGGGCACTGACAACCAGGCGAGTCGACATCTCGGAACTCCTTCTGCAGTACTCCGCGGATGGTAGCACGGCCCCCCTACCTCCGCCGCCTTCCTAAACTGTGTGTCTCATGGCCAACATTCTTCAAAAACTGCCGATTGGCGAGCGCGTCGGCATCGCGTTTTCGGGCGGCCTCGATACGAGCGCGGCGCTGCACTGGATGCGCAGCAAGGGAGCAATCCCGTACGCATACACCGCCAACCTGGGGCAGCCGGACGAACCGGATTACGACGAAATCCCTCGTCGCGCATTGCAATATGGCGCAGAAAAAGCCCGGCTCATCGACTGCCGGGCGCAGCTCGTCACCGAGGGACTGGCCGTCCTCCAGTGCGGCGCGTTTCACATTTCCACTGCCGGCGTTCCGTACTTCAATACGACGCCCATCGGCCGCGCCGTCACCGGCACGATGCTCGTCGGCGCCATGAAAGAAGACGACGTTCATATCTGGGGCGACGGCAGCACGTTCAAGGGCAACGACATCGAACGGTTCTATCGCTACGGACTCCTGGCCAATCCGGCGCTGCGCATCTACAAGCCGTGGCTCGATCAAACGTTCATCGACGAACTCGGTGGCCGCGCCGAAATGTCGGAATACATGCGACAGGTCGGTCTCCCCTACCACATGAGCGCGGAGAAGGCGTACTCGACCGACTCCAACATGCTCGGCGCGACGCACGAAGCCAAGGATCTCGAGCGCCTCGATACCGGCATCACCATCGTCGACCCCATCATGGGCGTCGCCTCATGGCGGGACGAAGTGACGGTCAAACGTGAACAGGTGTCGATCCGCTTCGACGAGGGCCAGCCCGTTGCGATCAACGGCATCACCTACAAGGACGTCGTGCAGCTGATGATGGAGGCCAATCGCATCGGCGGCCGCCATGGACTCGGCATGAGCGATCAGATCGAAAACCGGATCATCGAAGCGAAGAGCCGTGGCATCTACGAGGCGCCAGGCATGGCGCTCCTGTTCATCGCTTACGAACGGCTCGTCACCGGCATTCACAACGAGGACACGATCGAGCAGTACCGCGACAACGGCCGTCGACTGGGCCGTCTGCTCTATCAGGGCCGATGGTTCGATCCTCAGTCGATGATGCTGAGGGAGACGGCGCAGCGCTGGGTCGCTCGCGCGATCACCGGCGAGGTCACGATCGAGCTGCGTCGTGGCAACGACTACTCCATTCTCGACACCGTCTCGCCGAACCTCACCTACAAGCCGGAACGGCTGACGATGGAAAAGGGTGAGTCGATGTTCACCCCGGCGGACCGCATCGGCCAGCTCACCATGCGCAACCTCGACATCGTCGATACCCGCGACAAACTCTTCACTTATGTCAAAGCCGGGGTCCTGGCGCCGTGGAGCGGGACGGCGCTGCCGCACCTCCCTGAGCCAGAGGGGGCCACGGACGAGTCGGCCGCCCCGCCAAAGTCAAGCAAATAGGCCGTTTTTGTGGCCCGTCCCGCTGAATGTCAGCCGGGGGGCAGCCTGCTCCTCTACGGATGAGGCTTGTAGCGACGGTTTTGGCGGTAATCTGGCCAGATTCTGGGGACAAATGTAACGTTCCAGCGTCTAAGGTAGTAGAACTATCAGGTAAAATTCACACCCGTAGTGTCCGCCTGCGGGCGGCTCACTCAAACGGTCCGGCCTCGAGCCGGATACCACGTACGCAGGTTCGATCAAGGAGCGATATGCGCGCAGAAATCATTCGTCGGGCCAAGTCGGGCCTGCTCGATGACGACGAGCTGCAGCTGGTCATCACCGAGCAAATCGAAGAGGATCCGGCGTTCTGGACCGGTTCGGGCAAAAGCCGGACGGTCATCAACGTCGAAGTCAACGACGGTCACGTGACGCTCAAGGGCGTCGTCCGCTCGCCCGTCGAACGGCGGCGCGCCGACATCCTCGCCCGCGCCCTTGGTGCGGCCGGCGTCGAGAACCTCCTCCGCGTGACCGACGACAGCACGCCAGACAAGCGCAAGCGCATCGCGTAAGGACAGTCGTCAGTCTTCAGTCATGAGTCGTCAGTCCGGACCGACGACCGACGACCGACGACTGACGACCTCCCCCCGCCCTTTCGGATTCTGGATTGCCGTTGCCCTTGTCATGGGCAACATGATCGGCTCGGGCGTTTTCCTTCTTCCTGCATCGCTCGCCAAGTATCGCGGCCTGGGCATTGTCGGCTGGATCATTTCCGCGGCGGGATCGGTGTGCCTGGCGCTTGTCTTCGCGCGGCTGGCGAGCTTTCGTCCGGCGAGCGGCGGACCGTACGCGTTCACGCGGCAGGCGTACGGCGACTTCGCGGGCTTCCTCGTCGCGTGGGGCTACTGGATTTCGATCTGGACCGCGAACGCGGCGCTCGCGGTCGCGTTTGTCGGGTACCTCGATCCGTTTATTCCGTCAGTCGTGCGAACGCCGGCGTCGGCGGCGGTGCTGGCCATCGCCGTCATCTGGCTCCTGACGGCCGTGAACTGCCGCGGCACGCTCGCCGCCGGTCGCGTGCAGCTCGCGACGACAATCCTCAAGATTCTGCCGCTCGCCGCCATCGGCGTCGCCGGCAGCTTCGCGTTCGAGCCGTCGAAATTCGCGATGACCGCCGTCGACGGTGGCGTTGCCCAGAGCGTGCTCGCGACGGTCACGCTCACGCTGTGGGCGTTCCTGGGGCTCGAATGCGCCACCGTCCCGGCCGCAAGCATCGAGGATGCGAGCCGGACGATTCCACGGGCGACGATCCTCGGCACGCTGCTGGCCGCTGCGATTTACCTCGTCGGCACGATTGGCGTCATGAGCCTGCTCGATCCCGCAGCCCTCGCGCAGTCGACCGCGCCTTTTGCTGACGCGGCACGAGTGCTCGGGGGCGAGCGCGCGGCGCGAATCATCGCGATTGGCGCGGCCATCTCGTGCTTCGGCGCGCTGAACGGCTGGGTGCTGATGGTCGGCCAGATTCCGATGGCCATCGCCGGTGACGGTCTTTTTCCCCGGATGTTCGCGCGAGTCTCGAGCCGCGGGACGCCGGCGACGGCGATGATCGTCGGCGCAACCCTGTCGACGGCGCTCGTCGCGATGAACTACACGCGCGGGCTGGTCGATCTGTTCACCTACATCATCCTGCTCGCCACGCTGAGCACGCTCGTGCCCTACGCGTTCTGCTCGCTCGCCGGATTCATCCTGCACCGCCGCGGGGAAGCCATCGCCTGGTCGGTCGGCGCAACCGCCGTCTCGGGGCTGGCGTTCCTGTTTGCGCTGTTCGCGATTGGCGGCGCCGGCGCCGACGTCGTGTTCTCGGGATTCCTGCTGCTGATGGCCGGACTGCCGGTGTATGCCTGGGTCTCCCGCTGACGCCACGGATGACACCACGGACCACACGGATCCCACAATGACGATCCGAGTCGGCCCGGCTGACGCGCGGCCCTGAGTTCGTTCGAGCATCCAGCAGATGCCGAAACGAGGCTGGCTGGCCCGGCCATGGCGCCTGTCGGTACGCGCCGGAGCGAAGCGGTCGGCTCGGCGCTCCGCTTCGGGCCGTGGAAAAACTGTTCCTCCGCGGGAGGACTGACGGTGCGGCGTCGGCTGGGGTTTGCCGTACGCCGGTAAAGCATCGGTTCGGCAACGAAACCAAGTGACCGCTGGAGACGAAACCGTGCCGCCGCCGATCGGTACCGCTCCGGGCCGTTTTAGTGACTTCGCTGTCACGGCCCTCAGAGAGACTATGAGCGGGCCGGCGGGGTACGCTCTCCGAAGGTGCTAAAGCCAAAGGAGGCCGCGATGACCACGACGACCCACTCGACGAGCAGTGTACAGTGGAACGACGTTGTTTGTAGCCGTTGAGTTGGGAGCCAAACAGTGGAAGGTGGCGATGGCCGCGACGGTGGGGTCACGGCCGTGGGTGCGCGATCTGCGGGCCGGCGAATGGCGGGTGTTCGATCGCCTGCTGCTCGAAGGCCGTCGCCGGTGTGGGCTGCCCCCGAACGCCCCGGTGGTGAGTTGCTACGAAGCCGGGCGTGATGGCTTTTGGATTCATCGCGCGCTGCAGACACGTGGCGTCGAGAATCGCGTGGTGGATTCGGCGAGTATCGAAGTCAATCGTCGGGCGCGCCGCCGCAAGACCGATCGCATCGATGCGGTGAAGCTGGTGATGATGTTGATGCGCGCCGATGCGGGCGAGCGCCACGTGTGGTCGGAAGTGCGCGTGCCGACGGTGAGCGAGGAAGCGAGCCGGCTGGTGAGTCGCGAGCGGACGCAGCTGGTGACCGACCGCACCCGGCTGGTGAATCAAATGCGCGGCTGGCTGGCGACCTGGGGCTGTGCGTTGCCGTGTCGGCGCCCGGACGCGTGGTGGACGACTGTGCGGGATTGGGCGAGCGAGGCCTTGCCGGCGTCGCTGCAACAACGCCTGGCGCGGGCGCACGCGCGTGTGCAACTCGTCACCGCGCACCTCGCCGCACTCGAGGCCCAGCAGCAGGCGACGGTCACGGCGGACCCGGTGGCCGCGCAGCTGGCGCGCTTGAAAGGCCTGGCACCGACGTCAGTGTCGGTGTTGTTGGCGGACGGTCTTGTCTGGCGGAGGTTTCGCAACCGCCGGCAGGTCGGGGGCTTTCTGGGGTATACCGCCGTCCCGTTTCAAAGTGGCGAAACCGACCACACGGTGGGCATCGATCGCGCCGGGAATCGGCGCCTGCGCACGATCAGCCTGCAACTGGCGTGGCAGTGGGTGCGGTGGCAACCGGCGAGTGCGCTGACGCAGTGGTATCGACGACGGTTTGGGGAGGGAGGGCGGCGCCCGCGGCTGACGGGGATCGTCGCCGTGGCGCGGAAACTCGTCATTGCGTTGTGGCGGTACGCCACGACCAATGAGGCGCCGGCCGGCGCCATCTTCAAGACGGCGTAGCGGCGTCTCAACGACGGCGGCCGCTCACGCCACCTGGGCACGAGACGCGACGGGCCATGCGGGCACTCGACGCAGACCGGCTCAGAGACGGTGCACCAGGCTGGTGGTCCACGACCGCAGCGGATACGGTCTCAGGGGGCTCCGTTTCGGACGGACCCGGATAGAAGTTAGCGACGGGTGTTGGCCCAGCGCAGCCACGGACCACGCGTGAGCGAAACAGAACAAACGGGGAGCTTGACAGGAGGCCCGAACATAGAAGTCGCGTCGATCCGACCGCTTCGCTCCGGCGGATGTCCGAGCGCGCCACGATGTCGTCGAAATTGCGATGTCGCAACGAGGCTGGCTGGCCAGGGACGTCGCCTTCGCAAATGCTACGGCGGACCTCGCCGAAGCCTAGGCGGCGGCGGGTGGAGCGAGCCGAGCACGCTGCGCAGCCGGGAACGCGGCCGGAGCGATTCGTCGCGTCGTGTTCCGTCCCTGTGATCCTCGCCGTTGACGAATAGCTGCCGCGGTCCGAGGGCACCTGATCACCGCACTACAAGCCAGCACCTACACGACGCGGCAGCGTCAGAGTATGAGCGCAGGTCACGTACCCGGCGAGCGGAGACGCCCCAGGCCAGCCAGCTCGTTGCGGCATCGGCGGAGACGCAGAATCTTGAGAGCGCCGCCCCGACGATCTGCCGACTCGTCGGCTTGCGTCGCCGTTGGCGTTGCGCGTGCCGCGATATACTCGATCTCTCACCGCGAAAAGTCGTTATGCCTCTCACCGGTTTCCATCCGATCGTCCAGCAATGGTTCTCGACCACGCTCGGTGAACCGACCGCGGCACAGGCGCAGGGCTGGGCCTCGATCCTCGATCGGCGGCACACGCTCATCGCCGCGCCGACGGGCTCGGGCAAGACGCTGGCGGCGTTCCTCACCGCGCTCGATGAGCTGCACGCGCGAAGGCGTGACAGCGCCGCTTCCTGATGAAGTCCGCGTTGTCTACGTCTCGCCGCTCAAGGCGCTGAGCGCCGACATCCACAAGAATCTCGCCGAGCCGCGACGTGGTATCGAGCAACTGGCCGCCGCCGCTGGCCTCAGCGTGCCCAGAATCACGCTCGGCAGTGCGCACCGGCGACACGCACGGCGTCCGAGCGTGCGGCCATGCTGCGCACGCCGCCGCACATCCTCGTCACCACGCCCGAGTCGCTGTATCTCCTGCTGACGGCCGATCGCAGCCGCCAGATGCTGCGCACGGTCCGCACGGTCATCGTCGACGAAATCCACGCCGTCATCGGCACGCGGCGCGGCGCGCATCTTGCGCTGTCGCTCGAACGGCTGCAGGGCGTCGCGGAGCAGAGGCTGCTGCGGATTGGCCTCTCGGCGACGCAGAAGCCGATCGACGAGGTCGGCCGCTACCTCGTCGGCACCGAGCAGCGAGCCATGCACGATCGTCGATACGGGTCATCGCCGGGCGATGGACCTGGGGCTCGAGATTCCGCGGCGCCGCTCGAAGCGGTGATGTCGCACGAAGTCTGGGGCGAGTATCACGATCGGCTCGCGGCGCTGATTCGCGCGCACAAGACCACGATCGTGTTCGTGAACACGAGGCGGATGGCCGAGCGTCTCGCACGGCACCTGAGCGAGCGGGTCGGTGAAGAGGCGGTCACCGCCCATCACGGCAGCTTGTCGAAAGAGACGCGGCTCGACGCAGAAAACCGGCTCAAGTCCGGCGAGCTGAAGGCACTCGTGGCCACCGCCTCGCTCGAGCTCGGCATCGACATCGGCCACGTCGACCTCGTCTGCCAGATTGGATCGCCGAATCGGATTGCGACGCTGCTCCAGCGCGTCGGCCGATCCGGCCACACCATCGGCGGCATGCCGAAGGGCCGAGTCTTCCCGACGTCGCGGGATGACCTGATTGAGTGCGCGGCGCTCCTGCGATCGGTCCGGCTCGGCGAGCTCGATGCGATCGTCTCCCACGACGCGCCGCTCGACGTCCTGGCGCAGCAGATCGTTGCCGAGACGGCGTGCCAGGAGTACCGCGAAGAGACGCTGTACGAACTCGCGCGTCGCGCGTGGCCGTACCGCGACGCTCACGCGCGCCGAATTCGATGCCGTCGCTGAAGATGTCGGCCGAGGGCTTCTCGACGAGACGCGGCCGCCGCTCGGCGCTCGTCCATCGCGACGAGGTCAACGCCGTGCTGCGCGCCCGGCGCGGCAGCCGGCTGCTCGCGCAGACCTCCGGCGGCGCGATCCCGGAGATTGCCGACTACCGCGTATCCTCGATCCCTCGGACACGTTCGTCGGAACGCTCAACGAAGACTTCGCCATCGAATCGAACGCCGGCGACATCTTCCAGCTTGGCAACGCATCCTGGCGGATCCTGCAGGTAACGCAAGGCACGGTACGCGTCGCCGACGCGAACGGCGCTCCTCCGACGATCCCGTTCTGGCTGGGTGAAGCGCCGGCGCGCAGCGACGAGCTGTCGCGGGCTGTCAGCGATCTGCGCGGCGCGATCGACGTCAGCTGGCCAGCGATCGTCCTGCCGCGCGAGCGACAGGTTTGCATCGACTGTCGCATGGCTCACCTGTGAAACGGGTCTGTCGACTGACGCGGCGGAGCAGGCCGTCGCGTATCTCGCTGATGGCCGGAGCGCGCTTGGCGTAATTCCGACACAGGACACGCTCGTGCTCGAGCGCTTCTTCGACGAGTCGGGTGGCATGCAACTCGTCCTGCATGCCCCCTTCGGCAGCCGCGTCACCAAGGCCTGGGGTCTGGCGCTCCGCAAGCGGTTCTGCCGGCAGTTCAATTTCGAGCTCCAGGCCGCCGCAACCGAAGACGGGCTGATGCTCTCGCTCGGACCGCAGCACTCGTTCCCGCTGGCCGATGTCTTCCGCTATCTGCATCCTGAAACGACGCGCGACGTGCTCGTCCAGGCGTTTCTCGATGCTCCGGTCTTCGAGACGCGGTGGAGGTGGAATGCGACGTTGTCGCTTGCCGTGCCGAGGGCGCGTGGCGCGCGGAAGCTGGCGCCGCAGGTACAGCGCATGCTCGCGGCGGACCTGCTCGCCTCGGTCTTTCCCGACGCAGCGGCCTGCCTCGAGAACATCCCTGGCGATCGGCAGATTCCCGACCATCCGCTCGTCGGCGCAGGCGGTTCGCGACTGCCTCGAAGAGGCCATGGACCTCGCCGGGCTCAACGCAGGTGCTCGGCCGCATCCATCGCGGCGAGCTGGCCGCTCGTCGCGCGCGACACGCCGGAGCCGTCGGCGTTTGCCCACGAGATCCTTGGCGCCGCGCCGTACGCGTTCCTGGACGATGCGCCGCTCGAGGAGCGGCGGAGCCACGCGGTGCAGACACGGCGAGGCGTTGATGAGCAGGCGATGGGCTGGGGGCGCTCGATCCAGCGGCAATCGATCGCGTTCGCCAGGAAGCTCGCCCTGAAACGCGCAATCGCTGACGAACTGCACGACGCGCTGATGACGTTCGGGTTTCTGCGGCACGACGAGATCGATGCGGGGAGCGTCACGTTCCTCGACGCCCTTGCTGCATCGGGCCGCGCGTGTCGATGCGGGCTCGGCGGCTCGACCGACGTCGAGTTCATCGTGGTCGCGGCCGAGCGGGTGCCAGAGCTCCTCGCAGTGCATCCAGCGCTCGTGCGGCAGCCATGCCTCGAGGCGCCAGCGTCCCGATCGCGCCTCTGGGAGCGCGACGCGGCCATCGTCGAGCTGCTCCGCAGCCGCATGTGCCTGGTGGCGGCCGTCACCGCCGATGAGCTCGCGCAATCGATGTGGATGATTGTCGCCGATGCCGACCGCGCCCTGCTCGCGCTCGAAGGCGATGGCGCCGTACTTCGCGGTCGGTTCCATCCACGATCGACAGTCGCGGGCGCCGCGATCGAGTGGTGCGATCGCGCGCTCCTCGCGCGCATCCACCGCTACACCCTGAACCGGCTGCGCGCGGAGATCGAACCGGTGAGTCCGGCGGACTTCATGCGGTTCCTGTTCAAGTGGCAGCATGCGACCCGGCCGATCGCCTGACCGGCCTCGACGGGCTGCGCGAGGCCCTGACGCTGCTCGACGGCTTCGAGCTCGCGGCGGCGCGTGGGAGCGGACCGTGCTCCCGGCCCGCGTCGACGCCTACGAGCCGTCGATGCTCGATCTCCTGTGTCTTGCCGGCGAGGTTGGCTGGGCCGATTCTCGACTGCGACGGCCGAGCTGATTGAGCCGTCGCGGCTGATGGCGGGAACGCCGGTCGCTCTGTTCCTGCGCGAGCACGACGATGACTGGCAGGCACTGCGGCCCGCGTCACTCGATCCGGAAGCGCAGCTCACGAGCCTCGGGAAACGGCTGCTCGCCGTGCTGCGATCGAAGGGCGCGTCGTTCTTTGCCGACGCGCCGGACAGCGAGTGGCCTCGACGCGGACGACACGCGGCTGGCACTCGGCACTCTCGTCGCGAACGGCCTGGCCGCCTCCGACGGCTTCGCCGGACTGCGAGCGCTACTCTCGAACGACCCGGCCCGTCCGGCGATTCGCGATCGGCGCGCGACGTTCGCCGGGCGCTGGAGCGCCATCACGACCACGGCCGAGACGCGGACGTCACGCGGCCGCGGTGGAGACTCAGGCCTGGGCACTGCTCCGACGATACGGCGTGGTCTTCCGTCGGTTGCTGACGCGCGAGAACATGGCCGCGCCATGGCGCGATCTCGCGCGCGTCTACCGGCGGCTCGAGGCTCGAGGGGAAATTCGCGGCGGCCACTTCGTGTCAGGCATGTCGGGCGAACAATTCGCCCTGCCTCGCGCGATTGAACGGCTAAGGGAGGTGCGGCGCTCGCCTGCCGACGGCCGGCTGATGATCGTCGGCACCGCCGATCCGCTGAACCTCGCCGGCATCGTCACCGCGGGCGAACGCGTCAGGGCATCCGCGCGCAATCGCCTCGCCTATCGCGACGGCGTGCCAGTCGCGGCGCTCGAAGGCGGCACCGTTCGGACGCTGGCGAACGTGGACGGCCTCTCGATTGGTGATGTCACCGCCGCGCTGCGTGCCTCGCCTAGCGCCCGTGGCGCCGCGGACCACTACGCTGACTGGGACGGCGTCGGTGATGTGACGGACGCGGCGGCCGGTGGCCGTCGCCCGCCGGCTGCGGCGACGGCACCGGTCGACCGCGCTGCCCTGCCGCTCGTCGCGCCGAGTTCACCTGCGCACGTTCCCGTTCGGCGCGTTTGCGGGCGCGAATTTCCGCGATTCTCTGCGCCAGAGGGATCTCCAGCTTCCCCTCCGGGCGGGCCGCATAATCGAAATCCGGCACCGTGACGCGCGGCAGTCGCCGCCCGAGCACCCGCTCGATGGCGCGCAGCTCAGCTTCCTCGTGCGGCGAGACGAACGTGAACGCCTCGCCGATCATCTCCGCGCGGCCGGTGCGACCGACGCGGTGAATGTAGTCTTCCGGCACCAGCGGGCACGTCGAAGTTGACGACGTGGCCGAGCGCCTCGACGTCGATGCCGCGCGCGGCGATGTCGGTCGCGACGAGCACGGGATACGTGCCGTTGCGGAATCCGGCGAGTGCCGCCGTGCGCTGCGCCTGCGATCGGTTGCCGTGGATGCGCTCGGTCTTGATGCCGCTGCGCACCAGGTAGTCGGCGAGCCGGTTGGCGCGATGCTTGGTGCGCGTGAAGATCAGCGCCTGCGTCATCGTGCCTCGCGTCAGCAGGTGGGCCGCCAGCGATCGGCTTCAGCTCCTGTGGCACCGGGTAGACGGCCTGCGTGATCCCGGCGGCCGGCGCCGCCTGGCGCTGCAGTCTGAATCGTCACGGGATGGCGCAACATCTCGTCCGCGAGCGCCGCGATCGGTGGCGGCATCGTCGCGCTGAAGAAGAGCGTCTGCCGCTTGGCAGGCAGGTGCGTCAGGATGCGCCGAATCTCCGGGAGGAAGCCCATGTCGAGCATGCGGTCGGCTTCGTCGAGCACCAGGTGCTCGAGCTGACTCAGCTTCGCGTAGCTCGAGCGCATGTGATCGAGCAGCCGTCCCGGCGTCGCGACGATCACGTCGACGCCGCTCCGGAACGCATGCTCCTGCGGTCCCATCCCGACGCCGCCGAACACAGCCGCGCCGGTGATCGGCGTGTGGACGGCGAGCGCGTTGAGGTCCTCCGAGAATCTGCGCCGCCAGCTCACGCGTCGGCGCCAGCACCAGCGCCCGCGTCGTCCGGCGCGGCCTGTCGATCAGCCGGTGAAGGATCGGCAGCAGGAACGCCGCCGTCTTGCCGCTGCCGGTTTGCGCGCGTGGCGATGACGTCCTTGCCCAGCATGGCGGGCGGAATCGCCTCGGCCTGAATTGGGGTGGGGCGAACGAAACCGAGTTCCTTGATGCCCTGAATGAGTAACGGATGGAGACCGAGATTGTTGAATGGCACGGAACATTATAGTATAGAGCTGGAAGCTGCTGGAGCTGGGAGGCTAGAAGACCGGGATCTCCTATAGCGATTTCGCCCCGAGCCCGGTGCCTGCTACTCGACGACGCCCCACGCCTCGATTCTCCAACGTACTGTATGCGGCGGACGAGCCTCGTCCCCGGAGGACTCGATGCGACGACGTGTTCCTGACGGCGGTGGCGGCCAGCGGCGGCTGCTGCCGCAGGTGCCAGTCGAGCGGCGCCGAGCACTGCTCCTCCGGAGCTCCTAAAGCTGGGCGTCGCGTCGTACTCGCTTGCGCAAATTCCCGTTCGACCAGGCGCTCGAGATGGCGAAGCAGTGTGACGTTCGCTACATCAACTTCAAGGACGTGCACATCCCGCGGACGGATTCGCCCGAGGCGATCAAGGCAGCGCGCGCCAAGACCGAGGCCGCGGGCTTCACGATCATGGGCGGCGGCACGATCACGTGGCAGGGAAAAGGCGATACCTGGCAGGCGAGCGACGAAGAGCCAGGTGCGGAAGGACTTCGAGTACGCCAAGCTCGCCGGCATGCCGCTCATCGTCGCGGCTCCAAGCTTCAAGGCCCTCGACACGGTCGAGAAAGTCGCGAAGGAATTTGACATCAAGGTCGCGATTCACAATCATGGCCCCGAAGACAAGTTCTTCCCGTCGCCGTACGACGTCTACAAGCACATCAAAGGCCGCGACAAGATCATGGGCATGTGTGTCGACATCGGGCACACGTGGCGCGCTGGCGTTGATCCCACCAAGGCGGTACTCGAGCTGCCGCGATCGCGTCTACGACCTGCACGTCAAGGATCTTCGCGATCTGACGAACCGCGACAGCCAGGTGATCGTCGGCAAAGGCGCGATCGACTTCCCGGCACTCTTCCGCGCGCTCGTCAAGATCGATATCAAGGCCATGTTGGCCTCGAGTACGAGATCGACGTCGACAGCCCGCTGCCGGGCATGTTGCAGTCGTTCGCCTACATGAAGGGCGTGCTGGCGGGGATACGGCAAACATAGGCCGAGGCAAACGCGAGCCACGGATTACACGGAGCACACGGGTTAGCAGGTATCAGGAGATCGACATGCGGATATCAGCCAGGCAGAAGACGTGGGCCGCGACATCGGCGGCTGTTGCACTGCTCGCGAGCGGGTTGCTCGCACAGCAGGCTCCTCCGGCGGCTGGCCGTCAGGGTGGCGGTGGACGACAGGGCGGGCCGCCGCCTCCAGGCAGCTTCCAGCGAGTCGCTCCACTTCCTTTTCCCGATCAACCTCAGGTCGTCGAGACCACCGGCGCACCGTTGCGCGTGGTCCCGATGTTCAAGGGCCTCGAAACGCCGTGGAGCCTCGCGTTCCTCCCGAACGGCGACATGCTCATCACCGAGAAGCCGGGCAAGCTGAGGATCGTCCGCGGCGGCACGCTCGATCCGCAGCCGGTCGCGGGTACGCCTGAAGTGTTCGCCGTCGGTCAGGGCGGGCTGCTCGAAGTGGCGGTTCATCCACAGTTCGCGCAGAACCAGTTCGTCTACCTCACCTACTCGAAGGGACGCGACGGCAAAGAAGGCACGACCGCGCTGGCACGCGCGAAATTCGACGGCAAGGCACTCGTCGATCTCAAGGACATCGTGGTTACCGACAACTGGAACACCGGCGGCGTCCACTTCGGATCGAAGCTCGCATTCGGCAAAGACGGCCTGCTGTACATGACGGTTGGTGAGCGGAACGATCGCAATCGGGCGCAGAACACCAACATTCACGGCGGCAAGCTCCTCCGGCTCAAGGACGATGGCACGGTGCCGCCTGACAATCCGTTCGTCGGCAAAGCTGAGTACAAGCCCGAGATTTACACCTACGGCCATCGAAACATGCAGGGGCTCGCCGTGCATCCCGAAACCGGCGCGATCTGGGTAACCGAACACGGGCCCCAGGGCGGCGACGAGCTCAACCTGATTGGGGCGGGCAAGAACTACGGGTGGCCGATCGTCACGCTGGGCCGCGAGTACAGCGGCGAAGTGATCAGCGCGCAGCCGGCGAAGGAAGGCATCGAGCAGCCGTTCATCTTCTGGGCGCCGTCACCTGGACTTTCGGGGATGGTGATCTACAGCGGCGACAAGTTTGCCGGCTGGAAGCATCAGTTCTTCCTTGGTGCGCTTGCGGGCCTCGGCGTATGGCGCGTCGGTCTGAACGAGAAGGGGCTCGCTGGCCGCGAACTGATGCTCAGCTCCTTGCGGCAGCGTATTCGCGACGTGCGGCAGGGCCCCGACGGGTTCCTGTATCTCGTCGTCGATGCGAATCCTGGTGGGATCCTGCGGGTCGAGCCGGCCGCAACGGGAACGGGATCTCAGTAGGCGTCAGTCGTCGGTCATCAGTCGTCGTCACGATCGCAAATCGTGGCTTCCGGAAGAAGTCGAACAGGCGCCACCGAACCGTTCAGCGTTTGCGCACTAGCACCTTATACCGAAAGCAATCGACGGTGTGATCGTTGACCATGCCGACGGCCTGCATGAACGCGTAGCAGATGGTCGAGCCGACAAACTTGAAGCCTCGCTTCAACAAATCACGGCTCAACGCATCGGACTCTGGCGTTCGAGCCGGGAGGCCGCCGTGACTGCTCCAGCGGTTGACCCTCGGCGCGCCGCCGACGAACTGCCACACGTATTCGTCGAAACTTCCGAACTCCTTCTGAACGGCCAGGAACGCTTTCGCGTTGCCAACGGTGCTCTCGATCTTGAGACGGTTACGGACGATGCCGGGGTTCTGAAGCAGGCGCTCCAATCGTGCCGGTCTGAAGCGCGCCACTGCCGCGGGGTCGAAGTCGGCAAATGCGGCGCGATAGCCGTCGCGCTTATTGAGGATCGTTTCCCAGCTCAGTCCCGCCTGCGCGCCTTCGAGCGTCAGGAACTCGAAGAACACACGATCGTCGTGCACCGGCACACCCCACTCGGCGTCGTGATAGGCAATGCCCAACGGTGTTCGTGCCCAGGCGCAGCGAGTGATCTTCACGGCTGTGAACTCCGCGCCGACCGCACGTTCGCCATGGGTTGAAACGGGCCGCTGGTACCAGCTGGCCTCGGCAACGCGTTGCGCATGCGGATGAATGAGAACTGCAGACTGGAGGCGAGGACGGCATCCCGTAGCGCCCACAAGCTGTGAAGGACGCGCAGCTCGGCGCCTCGCCGCAGCAGCTCAAAGATCGGGTCCTCAAACACTTCAACGCCCACCGGAACGACAGGCACCCGGCTCACGAAGTAGCCGGCGCCGGCGTCGAGGCATTCGAACGCTGAAGCCGGCATGTGGTAACCGTAGAGACAACAGGACCGCGCTCGGTCCATCCACGCGCTCTCGATCGCGACAACTGCGGGGCTCGAACCGAGGAAGCGTTCGACGTCTGCCGCCGTCGTTCCTGCTCCGGCGTAATAGGTCACGCGCGGACATTCTCGGGGAGCCAGATAGTTGCACACCCGGCGTTCGTCGATCGCCCACACCACGGGACTGCTGGCGTATTCGGACGCTCGCGGCTCGAAGCGTGCGATCTCCGGTTCCTCACTGATGTGGAAAAGCATTACTTGGCGACGAGAATCTCTTTCAAGACCTTCCCGTCCACATTCGCCAACTTCAACCCCAGCACGGTTGCCATCGTCGGCGCGACGTCGACATTGTCAATCACGTCGAGCGTGACACCCGGACGAATGCGAGCTCCTGACGCGAGAAAGAGCGCGCTCAGATCGGGATCGGTTGCCGGATATCCATGGGCGCCCAGGCTGCCCTCGCTGGCATTGATGACGACCTCGCCCTCGGCTGGCGCTGCGAATGCATAACCCTCTTGCGGCGTGACAAACAGCACACCCATCTGATCGGTCGCGGCCGGCTGTGGAAGGCCGAACCTCGCGTAGTCGGTGGGCTCGACAATGGCCTCGACGCCCTCGATGCCAGTGATGGCCTGCTTCGCGCGCGCCGCGAGATCGCCAGCGGGATCGGGTGCTGTGACATACACGATCGCCGAACCGCCTTCGGGCACGGCATATACCTGCGACGCTGTGATCTTGCCGTCCTGCACCGTCAGCAAGCCCGCCTGCGCCAGTGCGACGTTCAGCTTGATCAGCCGCTTCACCAGCCTGAAGCCGTGATCCGATACGACGAAGTAGGTGGTCCGCGACGCCAATCCCGCCCGCTCGACGGCGGAGACAATCTGCGCCACTTGACCATCGAGCAGCGCCATCGTCGTCATCGCTGCGGGCGTGCGCGGCCCGTACCGATGCTGCGTGGAGTCGAGGTTGAGCAAATGGAACATCATCAGGTTCGGTCGATGTGCCCGGATGATGTGAGCCGCCGCCTCGGTCCAGATGCGATCGCGCCAGATGATGTTGCGAGTGGCAAACGTCTCGAGCTCGTCCGGTGTCAGCACTCCAGCCTTGACGAGCTCCTGCGCGATCTTGCCATCTGGAGCCGGGCGTTCGGGAAACTCCCAGGTGATCGTCGGCGCCGCCTGAATGGCTACCCAATCGACTTGGGCTGTCGTCATCCCACGTGCGTGCGCGACGTCGTACAGCGTTGGCGCGTGCACCATCTGGTCGCGCGGCAGCCAAGGCTCGACGCGGGGCGGGACGCCGGGATCGCGCTCGAGGAGGCCGTTATAGAGCACGCCATGCCTGGCGGGCGTCACGCCCGTGACGAGAGTGGTGTGATTGGGCCATGTCACAGTCGGATTGACCGGCCGCATGCCCTTCGCGATTGCTCCCTTTGCCGCCAGGCGCCGGAGCGTGGGCACCGGCAGATACGGATCGTCCAGCGCCCAGCTGGGGAAGCCATCCAGGCTGATGAGGACCACATGGCGCGACGCGGCTGCTGATGGCGGCGTTTGTGGCGCCGCCCCGATCGCCAGGAATACCGCAAGGAAGCACGACGCACGGCCGAGCAGGCTCAGAACACGACGATTCATTCCCGGGCTCCTGTTCCGAGCGCTATTCTGTCATTTGTTGCCTCCCGGAGACGCAGGCACGACTGATGACGTCCTAGGTACTGGAACATGACGCCTTTCTCTATTCTCGACCTCGCGCCCATCGTCGAAGGCGGGACCGCCACTCAGGCGTTTCGCAACAGTCTCGATCTTGCACAGCACGCCGAGCGTTGGGGCTATAACCGCTACTGGCTGGCGGAGCACCACAACATGCCAGCCGTGGCAAGCGCCGCGACTGCCGTCGTGATCGCGCACGTGGCCGGCGGCACGTCGACCATCCGTGTCGGCGCCGGCGGGATCATGTTGCCAAATCACGCGCCGCTGGTGATTGCCGAGCAATTCGGGACCCTGGACGCGCTCTTTCCTGGGCGGATCGATCTCGGTCTTGGGCGGGCGCCTGGCAGCGACCAGATCACGGCACTCGCCTTGCGGCGCGCGCCGAACGTCGACTCATTCCCGCAGGATGTCCAGGAGTTGATTGCGTTTCTGCGCGAGCCCGCACCCGGGCAACGGGTCAAGGCTGTGCCGGGCGCCGGGTCGCAGGTGCCGATCTGGATCCTCGGCTCGAGTCTCTACGGCGCGACGCTTGCCGCCGAACTGGGCCTGCCGTTCGCGTTCGCGTCACATTTCGCCCCGGCACAGCTGATGCCGGCGCTCGAGATCTACCGCACGCGTTTTCAGCGAACGTCGATCGGACGAGAGCCTCTCGAACGGCCTTACGTGATGCCGGGCATCAGCATCATCGCGGCCGACACCGATGATGAGGCGCGACGCCTCTTCACCTCACATCAACAAGTGTTTCTGGCACTCCGCCGAGGCCAGCTTGGGCCCGTGCCGCCGCCGGTCGATCCGGATCGGTTCGAAGCTGCGTTGACACCACTCGAACGCGCGGAGCTCGGCCATGTCTTCTCGGCGGCCATCGTCGGATCACCGGCAACGGTTCAACAGGGCGTAACGGAGTTTCTAGAAAAGACGAACGCTGACGAGTTGATCGTCTCGGGGCAGATCTACGATCACACGGCACGGCTACGGTCGTTCGAGATCGTCAGCAACGTCAGATCTCGACTGACCGGGCGCGATCGTCAGACCGAGTGGCGTCACGAACCAATCAAGATCTGAGCGCGTCAGCGACTTGCAGACGCCACGCGCGCTTCACTATCGTTGACGAGCACCTTCCCATGGTCGACAACGACTGTGTCGCCATCAGCAAGCGCACCGTAGGATCTACCGTTCACAGTCAATCGTCCGCCGCTGATCGTGATGTCCGCGTCGCGACACGGCACGAAGCGATACGTGCCTTCACGGCCTTCCGGGCCCGACGACTGTGGCGCCGGCACACTCGTCCGGTAGCAATCTGTCACGACCACCGTGTGGCCCCCGACGCGCCCCTCGACTCGGCCGAGCAGCAGATTGTTCGACCGGGAACACGCCGACCAGGCGCACAGGCCGGTCAGTCCCGCCAACAGGATGGCCTTGGTTTTCATCTTCGTCCCTCTTGAGCATAACTTTGTATCACAAAGTTATGTGCAATTCAATGCGATCTCGGGCCGGAACTGACGACGTAGATGCCGACGAGGACGAGAGCGCCGCCGACGAGATAGGGGCGAGTCAGTGGCTCGCCGAGCAGTGGAACCGCCAGGAGCGCAGTCAGCGGCACCTGGGCGAGGAGGCCAACTGAGGTAACCGTCGCTGGCAAGTGGCCGAGGGCGTACGCGAGCGCAAGGTAGGCCAGGAGCTGCGAGATCAACCCCAACCCCAGCAGCGCGACCCAGGTCCGCACCGAGAATCCCCACAGTGGCGTGCCGAGGATCAGGCAGACAACGAGCAACGTCAGCACGCTGCCGGCAATGGCGACAGTGCTGAACGTCAGCGTATCCATTTCTTCGCGGACGTGTTCCGTCGTCAGAAGGTAGGCGGCAAAAAATGCCGCGGCGCCAATCGACATCAGCGCACCAGTCAGATCGCCGGTCGCCCCGGCGCTTTGCGTGGCGTTGGCGATCATCAGGATCGCAGCGCCGGTCGTCGCCAGCGCGAGGCCGACCCAGAAGCGCCGTTGTGGGCGGCGGCGGAAGAAGATCCACGTTCCGATCCCAACGAAGATTGGCGAGTTGTTGCCAAAGAGTGTCGCCGTCGTCGCTGTCGTGCGCATGACGGCGGTGTTGTAGAGCGCGAGGTCGAGGCCAAAGAAGACGCCGCCGGCGAGCGCCAGCAAGATACCGCGCGTGCTCGTGCCGGTGACATGCGCGCGTTGGCGCGAACCCGCCAGCAGCGACACCAGCCGCCACGGCACAAGCACAAGTGCCGCGATGAACACGCGATAGAAGGCTGACGACGGCCCTGGGAGTGCGGACCAGCGGATGAAGATGGCCGACCAGGCGATACCGGAGATTGCGATCAGAAGTGCGCCATAGGCGAGCCACGCGCGATCGTGGCTGGGAGATTCGGCAGGCAAGGCAGGGATGATAGCGCAGTCGTCGGTCGTCGGTCGTTACATCCGCCGCCACTGTTAGAATGCCGGCGGAGGTGCCCCTATGTCTGGTTCTGTTTCCCGCCGTGACTTCGGACGGCTCTTTGCGCTCGGCGGATCGGCGGCGCTCTTTGCCGATCGGGCGTGGGCGAGCCAGGCTCCCGCGGCGCCGGCGCTGTCGGGCGGCGGGCCGGCTGCCGGCGAGGCGTTCTGGACCAGCGTGCGGGAACAGTTCGTCATGCCGCCGGATCTGGCGGTGATGAACGCCGCGAACCTCTGCCCTGCCTCGCGGCCGGCGCTCGAGACACTCACGCGGGAGACGCAAGGCGTCGACCGCGATCCGTCGCCGAACAATCGCGCTCGCCTGTATCCCGAGAAAGAGAACACCCGGAAGGCGCTCGCCGAGTTCCTGCGGGTGACGCCTGACGAGATCATCATCACCCGCAACACGAGCGAGTCGAACAACCTCGTGTCGAGCGGGCTCGACCTCAAGGCCGGCGACGAAGTGCTCGTCCACTCGGACAATCATCCAAGCAACCTGACCGCGTGGCGCGAGAAGGGCAAGCGATTCGGCTTCACGGTCGTCGAGGTCGCACAGAAGAACCCGCATCCGGGCATGGAGTACTACGTCGACGCCTTCACGCGCGCGATCACGCCGCGAACGAAGGTACTGTGCTTCACGCATCTGTCCAGCACGGTCGGCGATCTCATGCCGGCTCGCGAACTCTGCCGCCTGGCGCGGGAACGCGGCATCCTGTCGCTCGTCGACGGGGCGCAAAGCCTTGGCCTGCTCGAGGTCAATCTCCGCGAGATGCAGCCGGACTTCTATTCAGGCAGCGCGCACAAGTGGCCGTGCGGCGCCCGCGAGTGCGGCGTCCTCTACGTCAACAGCGCGTCGCAGTCGAAGCTGTGGCCGAGCATCTACAGTGCCTATCCAGGTGCTGTCGGATTCTCGCGAACGTTCGAGGGCTTCGGCCAGCGCGACGAGGCGACGATGATCGCATTCGGAGAGGCGCTGGCGTTTCAGAACCGCGTCGGGCGCCGAGCGATCGAGGCGCGCGCCCGCGAACTCGCAACGCAGCTGATCGCCGGGCTCGGCAAGCTCCCAGGCGTCACGGTATGGACCTCGCCAAAGCCTGAACTACGCGCGGCGGTCGTGTCGTTCCAGCCAGGCACGCTCGACGCCAACAAGCTCGCAACGGCGCTGTACGAGAAGGACAAGGTCGCAGTCGCGACGCGCGGCGGCCAGGATCGCGGTGGGCTTCGTGCCTCGCCGCATCTCTACAACAGTCCGGCCGAGATCGATCGTTTGGTGAGTGCTCTCGCCCGGTATTTGAAGGCCGGTGTGTAGGTAGTGTCAGTCACCTGCACGCCCAAGTAGATAGAGCAAGACAGCTCGCGGCGCAGCACAGCCCGAAGGACGCCGCAACGATCAGTATCCCTGGCCCAAATCTGGTACCGATGGACAGCGCAGCCACCATGGCCAGCACCGTCGAGAATACGAACGCCACGAGAGATACCGATACGTTCGCCATTGGCCTTCGTCTGTACGGCCGTCCGACGACCATGACCACTGCAGCACCAAGCAGAGCGGCCAGCGCGACCCACAAATAGCGCCAGTCGTGCCCCGTCGTGATGGCGCGAATCAATGCGAAGCCAATCGGAGTGGCGGCGAAGACGATCGACACTGCATCGAGCAGCCACTGTCCTGGCGAGCGTGTCATCACTGTCCTGCAAACAGCGATCGGATTCTTGATAAGAGCTGCATTCTACTCTTCACGTCCGTGCCGCTTTCGCGTTGAGAAAGCGGGCAAGGTCGGCGACGGAACTCGCCACATAATCAGGTCGAGCCGCCTCGAGCTCTTCCCTCCCGCCGTATCCCCATAGCGCGGCAATGGAGCGCAGGCCATTCCGCTTCGCCGCAAGCATGTCCTCGGCGCGGTCCCCGATGACAGTACCGTTGTGCGAGCCAATGTTCGCCGCGACACAGGCCTCCCGGACGAGCGAGGCCTTCGAGTATTCCCGTTGGTCCAGTTCTGGGCCGTGCACGACGCGAAACCTGCTCGCCAGGTTGAAGTGATCGAGGATTTGCCTTGCATAGACGCGTGGCTTGGCAGTCACGACGTGAAGACCGAACCCGGCTGCGGCGAACTGTTCAAGCGCCTCTGCGATACCAGGATACAGGGCGTTTTCGAACATCCCGAGCCGTTCGAAACGTCGACGGTACGCAGCGAGAGCAAGATCGACACGTTCCGGGTCAGACGTCCCTAGCAAAGTGGCGAAAGACGCCGGGAGCGGTGGCCCCACATACTGTATCAGGGACTCAACCGGAGGGGCATCCGCGCCAAGTTCCAGAATCGCGTGATGGATGCAGCGCACGATTCCTTCTCGTGAATCGGTGAGCGTCCCGTCGAGATCAAAGAGGAGATGCATCGCCGGCAATTGGGCCCACGGCCGTACACGCGTGTATGGAATGAGAAACGAGTACGTTTGGTGTCGCAGCCGACGGTTTCATGTGCGCCCTGCTTCACGTAGCGCCGCCCGCGCGAGTATTCGCGTCGAATCGAGCGTCGGCAGTGGCGAACTACTGTCGTCAATCAGCAACGGAATTTCCGTACATCCAAGGACAACTGCATCGCATCCGTGCCGCTGGCCGTCAGCGATAACGTCACCGAAGGCTGCCCGAGTAGACTCTTTCAGCTCGCCATAGATCAACTCGTCGAAGATGAACGCGTTGACGCGAGCGCGATTATGCGGCGATGGAACGACGGTCTCGACACCCCGCGCGTGAAGCTTGCTCGTGTAGACCCGGCTCTCCATCAAGAAGCTGGTTCCAAGAATCAGGAGCCGATGACAACCGCGGTCCACCGCGACCTGTCCAACCTCTTCGGCGATATGCAGCCATGGGAGGGGCGACAGATCGCGAACGAGGTCGAGGCCCTGGTGCGCGGTGTTGGCAGAGCAGATGAGCAGCTCAGCGCCGGCTCGTTCGAGCTTCGCTGCGGACTCGAGTAGAAGCTCGCCCACCTTCTCCCACCGATCCGCCTCGATCTCCCGGAGGTACTCGGCGAGCGGGAACGTGTGCACCGAAACCTCGGGATGCCTGTGCGAGCCGAAGCGACGAGCGCCCTCAGCGCAGATCGTTCGATAGCACAGGGCCGCTCCTTCTGCGCTGACCGCAACGATACCGATGTGTTTCAACATGCCCAGCCGGGACGACCTAGATCCCGGTGTACCAGGCCCACCCGTTCTGGATATTCCCGCTCTTCCCACCATCGTCGAACTCGTTGACGACGACGATGCGGTGCAGGTACTTCATGCTCTTGTAGCCCATCTGTCGTTCGACGCGCAGCCGCAGCGGTGCACCGTGCGGCAGCGGAAGATCGCGACCGTTCATGCCATAGGCGAGGATCGTCTGCGGATGCAGGGCATCGAGCAGATCGATGCTGTCAGCCCATTCATCGTACGAGTAGAACATGACGAACCTGGCGGCCGGCAGGATGCCGACGGCATCGAGGACCGCGCTCAGCGGTACGCCGGTCCATTGACCGATCGCGGTCCAGCCTTCCTCGCACGTGTGGCGCGTGATCTGCGTTCGGGCTGGAAGTTGCTTCAGCTCGGCGAGCGAGAACGTCCGTGGCCTGGCGACGCTGCCCTCGACCGACAGACGCCAGCCAGCAAAGGAGTCGCCGTGCAACCGGCGATAGGTATGACCGAGGTCAGATCGCGGGCTCTCACCGGGGTTGGTGGTGCCGGTGGCAGGAAACGACGTGAGGTCTTCCTGACGATATTCCTTCACCAGCGATTGCCCCGGCAGCAGCGCGCGATGCGCGGCGTACGTAAAGGTGTCGCCCATCCGCAGCAGGTTGCCGTAGGTGGGCGGCAAATCTTGAGGATAACGTGCGAGGAGCACACCACCAGCTGAGGCTAATCCGGTGATGATCGCGCGACGGCGAGTGATCAGGCCGGTCGTCTTCATGTCAGTCCCCCACGGTCATCGCACGGATCTGTCGCCGGAATCCGGATTTGATGACCATCACGACGTGGACGAGCACGAACAGCAGCAGCACCACGAATGTAAAAAAATGAATCGTGCGCGCCGACTGGTAGCCGCCGAACAACCAGAGCAGCGACGGCAATGCGGCCGTCACCGCCGGCGACATCGTCAGTCCGGTCGCTACTATCAGAGGCGCCGCCACGAAGACCACACACGAGTATGCGCATTTCTGCAGCACACCGTAGTTCGGCCCACCGCTAGCGGGAGGAACCCGGAAGCGCACGTGGTTGACGACATCGCCCCACACGAGGCGCGGTGCGAGCTCTCTGCCGCGGGGCACCATATGCAAGCGGAAGTGACCGCCAGCCATACCGGTCAGCAGATACACGAGCCCGGGGAGCACGAGGCACCACGCCGCCAGAAAGTGCAGGCTCCGCCCCCAACCGTTCTGATTGAAGATGTCGTAGGTCCTGCTGGCGCTGATTGGGCCCGCGGTACGCTCGAAAAATGGCGCGGGCTTGGCCCAGCCACCGTGACGGTAGTTTCGGCTGATCGGCAGCTCGACGAGGGCGGGCGTCAGGTCGTTGCCCACGTCTCCCCAATAGAGACGCGGATGCGCCATGAGGATCACGACGCCCGTGAAGGCGAGCGTCAGCAGGCTCACTGTCGCGATCCAGTGGGAGATCCGGACCCAGCGGGCGTGACCGTGCGTGCCGAGTTTTTGTTGGCCGAGAACGTCACCCATGCGTCGAGCCCTCGCCTGTGCGTGCTTCAGGGTAGCACGCGAGCGGGGTGCGAGCCTGTGATCGCCACCCGCTCTACTGTCTGCGGCTAGTGGCAAACGCGAAAGGCCCTTGGCGCATTGCAGAACCAGCCTGGCTCACGCAAGACACAGACTCAGCGCTCGCGTGCCGGCGTCGATGTACTCCTGCCGTCCGGTGTCGAGGCCGAATGCTACATCGGCAACGCCTCGACACGCTGCCAGGAAGTGGGCCCGCACGAGCACACCAACGTCGACTGGGCCGTCGTAGGCAGACAGCACGGCATCGATAGAGGACCGGCCGTTCCAGTGAAAGAATGCGGCAAAGTCGACCGAGCGATCGCTGAAAGCCATCTCGCTCCAATCGATGATGCCCGTTACCTCTTCCCGCACCACGTCCCAGAGAATGTGCTCACGCGCCAGGTCGCCGTGGACGAGCACGGGAGTGGACGTCGCCATCGGCTCCCTGCATCCGGCCGTGAAGAACTCCCGCCACTGCCGCAACGGCGCCGACGCGATAGCCTCCGCCACTCGATCGAGGTCGTCGAGGGCGTCGGTCCGGACGTCCTCGATCAGCGCGCCGACATCCCGTCGCGGAACACTGAGAGTTTCCCCGTCGCGGACCGGGAACCGATGCAGCCACGAAAGGAATCGACCCATTGCCGGCGCCCAACGAGTGACTGGCATCGTTCGCTCGTCGATCAGAATGGCTGGCACACCGGGAATCTTCCGGTACCCGGCGAACGGGAACGGAAACGCGTCAGACGGCCGACCATGAAAGGAGAACACCGGCAGCCTCAGGGGCGACCGCGCGGCGAGAACCGGTAACACGCGGGATTCAATCGCTAATTGTCGCGCGACGTCATCGCGCTTCGGGAATCTGAACACCCAATCGTCGTTCACCTCGAAGGCGAGGCTGTCACAGCCCTCGCCGAGAAACACGACGCGAGCTGGCGCTAGATCGCTGAACTGCGATTGGAGGACCGACGCGACCTGGGCGGCGTCGAGTTTCGCGTCCTCAGGCATGCGTGTTAGGCGCGCTTCCAGCGCTCGAGCCACTCCGCGACAACGTCGCCTACGGCTGCGCGACCGTCGGTTCGCGAGACGCCGCGCGCGAGGAGTGCGTCGTACTTGGTGTGCACGTGACGAACGTGCGCTCGGACCGCGAGTTGAACAGCTTCTGAATCTAGCTCCTTCGCGGCGGCGGACCGACCGACTCGACCTGAGTACTTCTGGCAGGCGTGTTCAGCAATCAAGTTTTGTTCGTCCGATGGACATCCAGGGAACAGTTCACCGATACGTCTTGCGAACTTCTGCACGTACGCGGAATCGAGTTCCTGTCGCCGTTCCGCAGCGCGGTCCCGGGCCACTCGTCTCGCCTCGGCATCGGAGAGACATTCCTGCTCGGCACTTTCTAATGCCCTCTCCTCGACCAAAATGCCTTGTCGCTCGTACCTCTTCCGCGAGCGGCTGAACCTCAAGACCACGGCGCGGAGCGTCGAGTATTTGCTGGCTCTCCGGGTCAGAGCGACATCGCCGCGTGCGAGAAAGACCAGGTGATCGAGATCCGCACACCCGAGGCACAGGGCACGTTCGCCCTCCATCCGAAGAAACCGCCCCTTGCCCTGCGCCTCCCCACACTCGGCGCAGGCAGAGTCTCGAACAATCCAGAACACGACGATATCGGGCGACGAGCGATCCTTCGGCGACGATTCGGATACGTGTGGTTTCAATCTGGACCACCTTCACATCCGCGTCTGTGCGCGCTCAGATAGCACGAGCGTCAAGAATGTCCGTTCCTCACTCGAATCGATCCGCGTCAACAAATCAGCACGTGCAAATGACAGTCGCGTGACGGGCATCGGCCTCACCTGGCTGGCCTGGCAAGCGTGCAACGACCGTCAGGATTTCGCCGGACGCCGAGGTAGGTCGCGTCCTCCATCGTTCCACAGATGCCTCGACGCCCATAACAACTGTAGGACCACAGCGCCAAATCGGCTGTATGTGTTGGATCTGTTCTAGGCAGCGGATGCGGAGCGACCAGGCCGTACACGTGACTCTTGACAAGGTAGTCGACAGCGCCAAGCTGGATCCTCTGAAGCACCTGGCTCTCGCTCGCTCAGGATTTCCGTGATGACGGCGAGTGAATCGCCGAACGTGACGCGGGCTCTGTACGCGACATCACCAGTCCAGCTGCGCGTGAAGTACAGAACACCGTCGAAGAGGAAGACATCCCACTTGTCTTCCATTTGTGCCGCTCGGAATACTGGACCGTCAACGTGCCTGGACAACGGATACACCAAGTGGCAGGCGATCCGTGCTGCGCTCGTCTCTGCACGATCGCACTGTTCGCCTCGCGATTCCCGCAATTCTGCGAAGCGCGTCGCGACGTCCGCCCTGTTTGTCGTCGCGACCATGGAGCCGGCAAAAACCGAGCAATCGAGCACTTCAACCCCGAATGGGTTTTCTGACGCCGGAACCCAGCGAACGAGGGCCAACGGGTCCAGCGTATCTCGGTGACCATCGGCGCCGGGGCTGTCCGCATGAGGCGATGGCGTAGCCGACTCGTTCGCCCTATCGCGCCGTAACCATCGAGGCAGTTTCACGTCTGAGTTTCAGCGACCCTGCACACAGCGTCGAGAAAGAACCTGGCCCGAGAGCACCGACGAAGCCGCCGTCACGGCGCCGGTACTGGCGAGCTGATCGAAGGCAACCTGCTGCAACGCCTTGGCCTCCGCGCGGCCAAAACCCAGTTCGAAGGCCGAACACTCGGTGTCGCCGAGCGAACGCGGATCCCGCGCTGTCAGACTACCGAAGATGACCAGGGCCTCGAGGTAGTACCCGTACGCGCTCCCGTGATAGTGGTCGTGGGCCCAGAGGTCGACCTTTCCTGGCTCGATCCCATCGTATGGATTTGGATCGGCGACGCCGGTCTGCATTGCCCTCGTCCAGGCCTCGCCGACTGGGATCACCGCCTTGGCCGCCGCAGCGGACGCCGCCTTGTCGTAGGCAGCGCGCACATCGCGAGCCATCACTTCGATCGGCTGATGTGCCCACGCCCGGTCGGCGGGTAGGTCTGGTCGGCGCGCGACCACGTCGCCATCAAGTAGAGCGCGACTTTCGGGTTGCGCGCCCGCAGGACATCCGCCATCTGCGTGCTGGTCGCAATCAGCTTGGCCGGATCGCGTGGCTTGTCGGCGTCGAGCGTGCTGTAGCCATGCATCACCACCACGTCCCAAGGCCGGCTGGCAATCACGTCGCGTTTGTTCGCGAGATGAAAGTCGAGGCCACTGCCGCCGCGCGTTTCGAGAAACACGTCGTAGGCGAGACCCGCTTGCTGCGTGAACGACTTGAAAAGCGCCGGCACCCCACCGATGCCTTCGCTATTCAAGTCCGTCACGGTATTGGCCCGATAGAACTGCACGGGCGACCCGGCCGCGTAGGTGAAGCTATTGCCGATGAACAGAACGCTGGTTGCGGATTGGGCCGCCGTGAGGCTCAACGCCGCGCAGACGCTGGCAACGACGGTCAACGCAAATCTCATCATCGTTTCCCTTGCGGCAGGCTCTTGCTCTCCCGATGGGCGACGCGAGTCTCAGAGCCACCATTTGCTTCGACCAGCAAGGATCGAATCCACTCGCTGGTCGCCGCCTGGTTGACCGCCTTCCCATGACCGTCCGGGTCGGCCACACGCGCGCCGCGTTCCAGCAACAACCTGACAATCGCGGCCTGTTGCTCATGCGCCTGCCGAGTGCCGCTGCCCGTTCGTCCAGTGGTCTGCACGGCAAGATGCAGGGGGGTTGATCCGGACTTGTTCGGCTGCCGTGGGCTCGCCCCGCCATCCAATAGCGCCCGTGCCGCCGCCAGCGACCGCGTTCGCACCGCTCTGTGCAAAGGTGTCACGCCGGAGTTATCGACGGAATCGGGCTCTGCCCCAACCGAGATGAGGTACTCGACCACGTCGGCCTGCGCCGTCGGATTCCAGTGGTTGGCATCCGCCGCGTAGTGAAGCGGTTCCGCTCCGCGACGATTCCTCGCCCGGCAATTGGCGCCGCGGGCCACCAGCAGTTCCGCAATCGGCCGTCGAAAGGCCGCGGCAGCCATGTGGAGAGCGGTGTCGCCCTCATAGATATAGTGCGCGATGCTGTCAAAGAAGAAGCTCGAGGCTCCCCGACGTGTGGCGCCCACTTCGCAGGAGATGGTCGCAAGCGCCGGGCTATCAGCCAGGTGCCGGACGACATCGTTGACGTCGCCGTCGACGACCACTCGGATGAAGTCGAGGAAATTCGTCACGTTCTTGCCCCACCATCACTCTTCTGCGTCGTCCTTCTGAGGCAGGCGGTTGCTCGCGCCATTCCAAGTGCCGGATACGATTCAGGCCAGTGCCCGCAACCCACCAACCAGCCGCCTCAGTCCCTCGATCACCGACTCCGAGTCGAGCGCACCGTAGGAAATGCGGACCGAGCACGGGGCCGGATCGGCAAACGCCGAGCCGGGAATCGTCGCGACACGATGCTCGCGGATTAGCCGCTCGGCGAGCGTCATCGAATCCATGGTCGAGTGGACGCGGACGAGATAGTAGAAGGCTCCGTCAGGCGACGGCACGTCGCAGGGAACATCGGCCGCGCTCAGCGCTTCGAAGATCGCGTGGCGCGTGCGATCCAGGCGCTCGAGATGCGTGCCGGCAAATGAGCGGCCGACGTCGATCGCGGCGATCGCGGCGTGCTGCGAGACGGCCGGCGGACAGATCAGGATCGTGTCCTGAATCTTGTTGACCGCTTCGTGGAGAACGGCCGGAATCACCATGTAGCCGACCCGCCAGCTCGCCATGCCATACGCCTTCGACAGCGAGAAGAGCGAGATGGTATGCGCCGCCGCGTCCGGAAGGCTGCCGGGTGAGAAGTGCTCGACGCCGCCGTAGGTGAAGTATTCGTAGGCTTCGTCGTGGATGTGGAAGACGCCGCGGTCGCGGCATAGTGCGTTGACGGCACGCAGCGCGGCCTCCGGGTAAACGGCGCCGGTCGGATTGTTGGGGGACACCGTCACCACCGCCCGGGTGCGCGGCGTGATCGCTGCCTCGATCGCATGGACATCGAGCTGGTAGTCGCTCGTCGTCGGCACCGCGACGGCCTTTGCACCGGCCATCACCACGGCCATCTCGTGGTTGAAGTAGTACGGCACCAGCAACACGATCTCATCGTCCGAATCGGTGATCGCGAGCACCGCGTTCATGAACGCCTGGTTGCCGCCGGCGGTGACGAGCACGCGGCTGTGCGGTTTGACGGCGATGCGGTTCTCTCGCGCGAGCTTGACCTCGATTGCCTCGACGAGCGGCGGTAGCCCCTCGACCGGACCGTAGCGATGGTCCGTCAACGCTCCGCCGAACCGCCGTGCGGCTTCGATCGCCTCACGCGGTGGCTCGTACGAGACCACGCCTTGGCCGAGCGAGATTGTGCCCGGTGTTTCCGCGGTCCACCGGCCGACGATAGGGATGACGGGCGCCTGGACGGCAGCGAGGCGACGGGATTGACGGCCGGCCGTGTCGACAGCGTCGTTCTTCACGCCATCAGCATAGCCGCATCTCGCGGCTTGCGGCTCGCTGCTGGCCAGGGCGGGGACACTCAATCGGGACAGTCACTCTTGAGTGTCCCCGAAAGCAATCCCGAGGACCTGAGACTGCTGAAACACGTTGCCCATCCGCTCACGATCGCATTTTCTGCGCGCCCGACCCCTGGCTGGCGCTGCAGGAAAGTGCGCAAACCAAAAAATGGGCCGGGGACAGTCACGCTTGAGTGTCCCCTGTGACTGTCACTCCTGAGTGTCCCGATTGAGTGTCCCCGCCCTACCGAATCGCGATGGGCGCGACGGTGGACCCCGTGAACCCTTGCATCTTCAGCGGCTGGACGATGAAGGCGAACTCGTGGACGCGCTTGGCGGCGAGCTCGTCGAGCTTGAGGTTTTCGAGCAGGTGGATGCCGCTCACGACCAGCATGAACTGGTGCACGGGTAGCGACAGTTGTGGGTCGGGGTTTGGCCCAACTTCGACCGGCCAGTTGTCTGCGCCGACGAGCATCGGATCCTGCTTGGCCAGCCAGGCCGCGGCGGCGAGGCCAATGCCGGGACACGTTTTCACGTATCTCGGATTGTCCTTCCCCCACAGGCGGCTCCAGCCGGTGTGAATCAGCACGGCGTCGCCCGGTTGCAAGGTCAGCTTCTGCCGCTCCAGCGCCTGCTGAAGATCGACCGGTGTGATCTCGTAGGTGTCGGGCAGCATCTCGACACCCTTCAGCGCCGCGACGTCGATCAGCACGCCGCGAGTGATGAGCGATCCGACCTTCTCGATTCCCAGTTTGGTGAAGCCGGTGCGGGTCGCAATGTCATCGAGCTTCAGACAGTTGTAGAGGCTGTCCTCGTGCGTCTGATGCGCAAACCCATCGAACTGCGTGCCGACCTGCCCCATCTCGGCGACGACCAGCTCCTCGTTGCTGCCGCGATGGTTGGAGCCGTCGTTCATGAACGTGCGCTTGGTCGTCACGTCGAAGCGCCGCGTGCCGAAGAAAGGCATGGCCGCGCTCAGCACCTGGCCGATCTCGATCACCTCACCCGTCTTGATCAACCGCGCGGCCTTGAGTACCGACTCCGGCTTCATGTGATTCGCCGACCCGCGCGTGTCGCCGGCGCCCCACTTCGACGGGCAGCGCTCGGCGGCGGTTGGGACGCTCCAGGATTGCGCGTGGGCGGCAGCGGGCAGGACCAAAGCTCCAAGGACGAAAGCCGCCACGATCGCGCGTGTCATGGGACGCTCCTGGAAAGACGAAGGGCCGGCTTCCGCCGGCCCTCCGAAGTGGTCCGGCTGAAGCCGGACACTACAAGACTATCGACTGTGACTCGGGACTCATGACTGACGACTAACGACTGACGCCTGTCATGCACACCCCGATGTCGTGCCGCAGTTCGAGCACTTGTAGCACGAGCCGCTGCGAACCATGATTGACCCGCAGGTCGAGCACGGCGGCGCGTCTTCCTGGTTCTGCATCGCGGCAAACGCCGAGGTCTTTGGCGAGGCGAGCGCGGCTGTGGCCGAAGCGCCCGCCGCCGCGGCAACGTCGAGCGGCAGCTGCTCCGGCGTCGTCACGACTTCTTCGCGGTTGTTGACGCCAACTCGGAACTGCGCGTCGGCGGACAGGAACTTCGTCGCCATCCAGCGGAAGATGTAGTCGACGATCGACTTCGCGAAGCGGACGTCGGGATTCTTGGTCATCCCCGACGGCTCGAAACGGACGTGCGAGAACTTGTCGACGAGATCCTGGAGCGGCACGCCGTACTGCAGCGCGTAGGAGATCGCCTGCGCGAACGCGTCAGCAAAGCCCGAGATCGTCGACCCCTCCTTGGCCATGACCAGGAAAAGCTCGCCCGGCTGGCCGTCCTCGTAGAGGCCGACGGTGATGTAGCCCTCGTGACCGGCGATGTCGAACTTGTGGGTCAGCGACATCCGTTCGTCTGGCAGACGCCGACGGGCGGGACCCGCCACGACCTGGGCCGCGGCGGCCTTCTCCTTGTCCCGCGACGTGTTGAGCGGCTGCGTGCGTTTGCTGCCGTCACGATAGATTGACACCGCCTTGGTGCCGAGCCGCCACGAGTCGATGTAGGCCTGCTGAATGTCCTCGACGGTCGCGTCCTTGGGAACGTTGACCGTCTTCGAAATCGCGCCCGAGAGGAACGGCTGCGTCGCGCCGACCATCTTGATGTGGCCCATGTAGTGGATGGAGCGTACGCCGCGCGACGGCTTGAACGCGCAGTCGAACACCGGCAGGTGCGTGTCCTTGATGTGCGGCGCGCCTTCAATCGTCTCGTTCTCGTCGATGTACTCGATGATCTCCTTGACCTGCTGCGCGTTGTAGCCCAGCTTGGTCAACGCCATCGGCA
The DNA here is from genome assembly GCA_963797715.1 of uncultured Acidobacteriota bacterium. Lineage (GTDB taxonomy): Bacteria > Acidobacteriota > Vicinamibacteria > Vicinamibacterales > 2-12-FULL-66-21 > DATBJJ01. Next base: position 427,661 of record CAWCQS010000015.1, on the reverse strand, counting down.
CGGTCTGGTTGACGATCTTCATCAACCCGCCGCCAACCAGCTTCTTGTACTTGACGAGCGCGATGTCCGGTTCAACGCCGGTCGTGTCGCAATCCATCATGAAGCCGATCGTGCCAGTCGGCGCCAGCACCGTCGACTGCGCGTTGCGGAAGCCATACTGCTCGCCGAGCTCGATCACTTCGTCCCACACCGCCTTGGCGGCATCGAACAACGGCTTGGGCATCTGGCTGCGATCGATGTCCTTGAGCGCGGCGCGATGCTTGCGCATCACTCGCAGGAACGGCTCGCGGTTCTTTTCGTAACCGGCAAACGGCCCGCCGTGATCGCGCGCGATCTTGGCCGACTGCGCGTAGGCGGCACCGTGCATCAATGCGGTGATCACCGCCGAGTAATCACGTCCGGCTTGGCTGTCGTAGGGCAGGCCGCGCGACATCAGCAGCGCGCCGAGGTTGGCGTAGCCGAGACCGAGCGGACGGAACGCGTGGCTGTTCTTCTCGATCGCCGGTGTCGGATAGCTCGAGTTGTCGACCAGGATCTCCTGCGCGGTGATGAGCGTGCGGCACGCGGCGTCGAAAGCCGCGTAGTCGAACTCGCCGGCGTTCTCCTGGCCGGCATTGTCCGATTCTGGCACCACGAACTTCATCAGGTTGATCGACGCCAGGTTGCACGCCGAGTCGTCGAGGAACATGTACTCCGAGCACGGGTTGCTGGCGTTGATGCGGGCCGTGTTCGGGCACGTGTGCCAATCGTTGACCGTGGTGTCGAATTGCATGCCTGGATCGCCGCAGATGTGCGTGGCTTCGGCAATCTGCCGCATCAGGTCGCGGGCCTTGTAGGTGTCCATCACCTCGCCGGTGATCACTGCGCGTGTGTGCCACTCGCCATCGTCCATCACCGCGCGCATGAACTCGTCGGTCACGCGCACGCTGTTGTTCGAGTTTTGGAAGAACACCGACGAATACGCCGGACCAGTGAACGAGCCGTCGTAGCCGGCGTCGATGAGCGCCCAGGCTTTCTTCTCTTCCTCGACCTTACAGTTGATGAATTCCGTGACGTCGGGATGATCGGCGTTGAGGATGACCATCTTCGCCGCCCGCCGCGTCTTGCCGCCGGACTTGATGACGCCAGCGAACGCGTCGAAGCCTTTCATGAACGACACCGGGCCGGAGGCCGTACCGCCGCCAGCCAGCAGCTCGCGCGACGATCGGATGCTCGACAGGTTCGAACCGGTGCCCGATCCGTACTTGAACAGCATGCCCTCGGTCTTGGCGAGGCCGAGGATCGACTCCATCGTGTCCTGAACCGCGTTGATGAAGCAGGCCGAGCACTGCGGCGCCTTCTCGAAGCCGACGTTGAACCACACGGGGCTATTGAACGCCGCCTTCTGGTACACCAGAAGGTGCTTCAGATCGTCGCTGAAGGCCTGCAGATCGTCTTCACTGGCGAAGTACCTCTGCTTGCGCGCCCACTCGGTGATCGTGTCGACGACGCGGCCGATGAGCTGCTTGACGCTGCGCTCGCGCTCGGGCGTCCCGATCTGCCCGCGGAAATACTTGGAGACGACGATGTTGGTCGCCTGCTGCGACCAGAAGCGGGGGACCTCGACGTCGCGCTGCTCGAAGACCACCTGGCCCTTTTCGTTGCCGATCACCGCGGACCGGACATCCCACTCGACCTCGTCGAACGGATCGATGCCTTCGTGGCTGAAGTACCTGACAAAGTCCAGACCGGCCGCGGGAGCGGGTGTCGCTGGGCGTGTGGTGGTCGTCTCTCCTCCGGTGGTTTCCACCTGCGGAGCAGCGCCTCTCTGCATATTTCCCCTCCGAAAACGCCGAGCCACATCGACCGCCCCAGGCCGACTGACCCCGAAATCTTGCAAATGGTCTAGGAAGCGCGCACGGCAACTCGCCGACTCAAACGATCGCACCTCACACCAGGTTGCACAGCCCTCGCCGGGCCGGTTGTCAATGTCCCCGGTGTCACGTCCTACTCGTTTTTGACGGCTTGCGAGGGCTGGGAAGCCCCGCGTTTTCGTGGCCTCGCCACGCGTTCTTCAATCGCCAAGAGTGATTACAAAGAGCGCGAAGGCGGGGACGATAATGGACCCTGTTTACGCCGTTGTCAAGGCCCGATCCACCATATATTGTGTTCTTTTTTGGCGAACGGCGCAAGATATGGACAAGAAGGCCGAAAGCCGCGGGCTTTTTCTGAATGACCTATTTTGTAAAGTCTGTAAACGCGGCGTATCGCTCACCGGCCCGAGAGGAGGACCTTGGCAATTTGCTGCGCACGCTCAGCGAACGAACGAGCCTGGGTCAGCTCTTCCTTTTTCAGGGCTTCTTCCGATTGCTGTACCAGGCTTCTCGCCGTGGCGTAGTTCGCCTTGCGATCGTCGCTCGTCAGCGAGCCGACGCTGTCGAGCATCTTCTGCGTCGCGTCGACGATTTCCCTGATCTGGCGCACGGCTTCCGGCCCCGTCGGTGTCGTCGCGGTCCGCAGCGGAGCCACCGGTGCGGGATTCGACACCGGCCCCACGGACTCGACTGGCGGCTCTTGTTTCGGCTCTACTTTGGCCTCTGCAGCTGGACGGGTGCGATTCGCCCGTGGAGGAGGCGGGGACGGCGGCAGGATGTCGGTGATGGGTACGTCAACCGGAGGCGCGACCACGGGCGGCGGGTCGATGGAGCGAGGCGGCACGGGGGGCACGACGAGTGTCGGCTCGGGCTCCGGAATCTGCGCGCGACCGGTTGCGCAGGCGGCGGCACCGACCGTCGTGGCTACGAGCACGAGCAGGCCGATAGCTGAGCGCGTCACCAGATCCTTCTTTCCGTGGGTTGCCTGATACCTTCTCACAATCCTCGCCGTTACGCTTGCTGAAAAAGCAGCCTGAACCGCGTCCCGCGGCCCGGTGTGGACTGGACCTCGATTTCGCCATCATGAAGCTGCACGATACGAAACACCATCGACAAGCCGATGCCGCTGCCCTTCTCCTTCGTCGTGAAATACAGGTCGAAAATACGGCTGAGGTTCTCTGGTGGGATGCCGATACCCGTGTCCTCAATCGAAATCTCGACTCGTCGCCGCGAGGCCGGCCGGCAGAGGATCTTCAGCGTCCCGCCGTCGGCCATCGCATGGCAGGCGTTAATCGTCAGGTTGAGGAGCGCCTGCTGGAGCATCCCCGGATCGGCATTGATCTCCGGAACGGTCGGCGGGCACTCGGTCTTGAGCGTGATGTTCCGCCGCTCGGCTTCCGGCGCCGTCATCGACAGGACTTCGCTGATCAGCGACGACAGGTGCACCGGCTGCAGCTTCAGCTCGTCAGGCCGCGCGAACTTGAGGAAGCCGACGACCACCTGATCGAGACGCTTGATCTCGTCGCCAATCACGTTGACGTGCTTGGTCAAATCGAGCGTCCGCGATCCGCCGGACGGCCCGGCAGGTACGGTGATGGGCTCGCGCATCGCCCCGAGCTTCTGCTTGAGCAGCTCGAGGTGAATCGTCATCGCGTTGAGCGGGTTCTTGACCTCGTGCGCGACGCCGGCCATCAGCCGTCCGAGCGCCGCGAGCTTGCGCGAGTAGTTGAGCGTCGTGTGGACCTGACTCAGGTACGCCAGGTTTCGCGCCACCACCATCGCCCCGATGAACCGCCCCTTCGCATCGTCAATCGCGTGGCACAGGACGAGATGCTCCGGCGCGTCCTGATCGGGTTCGGGGGGCGGACCGAGCGGCACGGCCACCGGCCCGGCGGACTTGCGGCCGGCAAGGGCGCGCTCGACCAGCTGGCGGATCGGGTCGTTGTCGGCGAGCAGCGTCAGCGCCGGCTTCGCCTGACCGGCGGAGGGCGCGAGACCCGGGAGGAGCGCTCGCATGGCGGCGTTGCTGAACATCAGCTCGCCTTCGGGCGAGAACAGCGCCACCGCGTCCTCGAGGTTTTCCATGACCGATTCGAACTCGGTCGAGGTGTTGGCGACGGACGTCGCCGGCATCGCGTTGTTGCGAACGGCCGCCAGCTGCGCGCTGACCGCTTCGAACGAGTTCCCCAGGTCAGCGAACTCCTGGCCCGGGAGGTCGAGCCGCACGTCGAGTTCGCCGCGGCCGAGACGCGCCATCCCGCTCTGAATCACGTGGATCGGCCGCAGCATCCACTGCGCGAGAAGCGTCGCCACCAGCGTTGAAATCGCCAGCGCGATGAGCGCGGTGTAGCCGAAATTCGTCAGCGCCTTCACGATTTCGTTGCGTACGAACAACGTCGACACGCCGATACGAATGGCCCCGAACGGCGCGTCACCGGCCAGAATCAGCTCGCGCTGCTCGTAGCGTCGTTCCTCGAAGACAAACCACAACTGCCGCCACCACGACGCGTCCGTGATGTTGGACAGGTCTTCGAGCTCCGGCGTCGGCTGGCCTTCGAGCGTGGACTCGCTATGCGCCACCGCATTGCCATTGGTATCGACGATGGCGGCGTAGAGGATGGTGTTGGTGTCGGGCTGGCTGGTGACAGCCGTCTCGAGGATCGATCGCAACACGCCGTCTTTTTGATCGCCACGTACGGATCGATGCTGCCAGCCTCGCGCACGACCACAGCGGCGCTATGCAAAATCGCTTCTTTGAGCGATTTGGCTCGCGAGGCGGTCTCGTCGATCCGTAGCCGAGTCAACGATGCAATCTGCACCGTGATCATGCCAGCGACGACCAACACGACGAGTGCGGTGACGCCGGCGACTTGTTTTGCTTTGATGCTCAATTAATCAATGCTCGCGGGCCCCACCCCCGCTCGCTCTCGCGCGGCGACTTCCGCCTTCGCTGAAGCTACGGCGGACCGCCGAAGCCTTGGCGGAGGCGGTCGCGCCGAGCTCAAGCCGCAGGCGTTGCCGCCGGCTCCAAAAATCTTTCGTCTCCTATCTCCGACCGTCTTCCAACTCCTAGCTCCTAGCTCCTAGCTCCTTGTTTCCTGTTTCATCCGATTGAGCTTGTTGTGCAGCGTCTTGAGGCTGATGCCAAGGATCTCGGCGGCGCGCGTCTTGTTGTTCCGCGTGTGGTCCAGGGTCAACACGATTAGACGCCGCTCCGCCTCGTCGACGGTCGTGCCGGGAGAGAGCGTCACGGTCGGCAGCGTCTGCTCGCTCTTGGTCACGACGGGCGGGGGCAGATGCTTGGCCTCGATGAAATCGCCCTCGGCCAGAATCGTGGCGCGCTCGATGACGTTTCGCAGCTCGCGGATGTTCCCCGGCCACGGATAGCGCTCGAGCAGATACATGGCCTCCTGGTCGACTGCGCGCACCGACTTGTTGTTGCGCGTGTTGAACTCGTTGAGAAACGTCTGCACGAGCAACGGAATGTCGGCGCGCCGGTCGCGTAGTGGCGGCAGGTCGATCGTAAAGACGTTCAAGCGATAGTAGAGGTCCTCGCGCAGCCGGCCATCGCGCACGGCTTCCGCCGGGTCGCGGTTCGTCGCCGCGATCACGCGCACATCGACGGTCTGCTCCTGCCGGCCACCCAGCCGGCGGAACGTTCGCTCCTGCAGCACGCGCAGCAGCTTGACCTGCGTTGCCGGCACCATCTCCGCAATTTCGTCGAGGAAGAGCGTGCCGCGGTGCGCCAGCTCGAACACGCCGGTCCGGCGATCGTGGGCGCCCGTGAACGCACCCTTTTCGTGACCAAAGATTTCGCTCTCGAGCAGTGTCTCGGGAATCGCCGCGCAGTTGATCGCGACAAAGGGAAATTGCGCGCGCGGGCTGAGCTCATGGACGGTCTGCGCGACGAGCTCTTTACCCGTTCCAGACTCGCCCCAGACCAGGACCGACGCCGCCGTCGGCGCGGCTTGCTCTATCACGCGATAGAGCGATCGAATGGCCGGGCTGTTGCCAACGATCCGTCCGAAGCTCCCCTGCTCGCGCAGCTGACGCCGGAGGAGCTTGACCTCGCGGAGCGTCTCCTGACGTTCGACCGCCTTGTTCAGCAGAATCTTCAGCCGCTGCGGGTCGACTGGCTTGCTGAGATAGTCGTAGGCGCCATCCTTGATCGCATCAACGGCGCTCTCGATCGTCCCCTGCGCAGTCAGCAGGATGAAAGTGATATCCGAGAGCTGATCCTTGAGCGTCCGGAGCAAGTCGTGCCCGCCCATCCGCGGCATCACGAGATCGCTCACGATAATGGCTGGCCTGAAGCTAGTGACCTTGCGAAAACCCTCTTCGCCGTCGGACGCCTCATCGGTCTGGAATCCCCAGGCCTGGACGAGTTCGGCCAACCCGGTGCGCGTGGCGTGGTCGTCCTCGACGATAAGGACCCGCTCGCCAGAGTTTTCGCTCGTGGTGGTGATTTCGTCTTCCATCATTGCTTTATCCATAGTTGCGAGGAGAGTGTACCACCCACGGGTAAGATTTACATTGTCACTTTTTCGTCGCGAGGGGTTTTCCCCGCTTAAACCGGGGCTTTAAATCGGACGAGCTAGCCCTCAGAAAGTCGGCAGCCGAGCTCGCTTTCGCTTGTACAGTCGAACTTCATGCTCGATCGGGACGCGTCAGCCTTCGAGGCTCCCCCACCCATCCCGATGGCGGAGCGGCTAGGTGCGCTTGCCGAGGTGGTGCTCTGCTCGGGCTTCCCCACGCAAATCGTGATCCTCGCGGCCATGACGGGGTTCGGCATGCGTCTCGACACCGCGGGCGGCTGGTCGCCGCTCTTCGTGGCGACGCTCTCCCTGCTCGACACGGCCCTGGTGATCGGCCTGGTCCTGTTCTTTCTCCGGGCGCATCGGGAGTCGGCGCGAGATGTGTTGCTGGGACGCGGGCCGGTCTGGCGGGAAGTCGTCGCTGGCGTCGCGCTTCTCCCGGTCGTGTTCGTCCTCGCCATGGTGGTGCTGGCCGTTTTGATTTTGATCGCTCCGCAACTGCACAACGTGCCGAAGAACCCGATGGAGGACTTGATGCGCAACCCGCGCGACGCCGCGATCTTTGGCATCGTCGTCATGATTGCCGGCGGCCTGCGCGAAGAAGTGCAGCGCGGGTTCATCCTCCACCGCTTCGGCCAGTATCTCGGCGGCGGCGCGGTCGGCGTCGTCGTGCACAGCACGATCTTCGGGCTCGGGCATTTCGAGCAGGGGTGGGATGCCACGATTGCGGTCGGAACCCTCGGCGCCATCTGGGGTACAGATCTATCTGATGCGCCGCAGCGTCATCGCTCCACTAGTCAGCCACGCGGGATTTAACCTGGCGCAGCTCGTCAAGTTCATGGCGCTGCGGTAGATCTCATTTGCTCGATACTCTTTCACGAGCGTTGGGTCTGTCGAGACGCGAGCTGATCCTGCTCGCGTGCGCGTTCTTGCTCTCACTCCCCGCCGTGACGCCGCGCATCTACGCCTCCGACGAGATTCAGTACTTCTCGTACCTGCGATCGCTCTGGTTCGATCGCGACGTGTCATTCGAGAACGAGTATCAGTACTTCTTCGAGCACAACGTCGGCCGTGGCGAAGGCTTTCACCAGACGTTTCTCGAGCAGTACACCGACGCCGGCCGGCGGCCGAGTTTTGCCACGATCGGCAGCGCACTGTTGTGGAGTCCGTTCTACGCGATTGCCCATGTCCTCACGCGAGCGACAGGCGGCACTGCTGACGGCTATTCGTATCCCTATGTCGCCGCCGTCGCATACGGTTCGGCATTCTACGGTTTCGCCGCGATCGTCCTCTCACTAGCGGCGGCACGCCGTCTCACCGGCCGTGGCCTCGTAGCCGGCGTGCTGGTCTGGCTCGGCACGCCGCTGCTCTTCTACATGTACGTGTCGCCGCCGTACTCGCACGCCTGTTCGGCATTTGCCGTCGCACTATTCGTGACGATCTGGCTGCACGTGCGCGAACGCTGGAGCGCCGGCGGTGCGATTGCGCTGGGCCTGTCGGGCGCGCTGATGGCGATGGTCCGCGAGCAAGACATCTTTCTGGCTTTAGGCCCGGCCGTTGATTTCTTCGCGACAGCCTTCTTGAATCGCGGCGGCTCCGTCAGCATTATTCAAAGCTCGCGGGGCCCCACTCCCGCTCGCGGCAGCCGCGCGCCTTCGCACTCGGCTGCGGCGGCAGGCGCTGCCGATACAGCAATCGGAACCAATCAACGACAGCCCGGCACGACCAGGCTTACCAGTGCAACTCTGACCGCCGCCAGTGGCTGCTTCGCCTTTGCAGTTGGTCTGCTCCCCCAGCTTCTCGCGTACAAAGCCCTCAACGGACACTTCGGCCCTTCGCGGTTGGTGACACGGAAGATGAACTGGCAGGCGCCGCACGCGCTCGAGGTGCTGGCGTCGCCGGAGCACGGATTCTTCATCTGGACGCCGCTGGCCGCGCTGGCTATCGTGGGGCTCCTGCTGCTTGCGCGGCGAGCCGAATCGCACGCCCGCCGTCTCGGGTGGTGCATGCTCCTGATGGTTGCCGTGCAGATTTACGTCAGCGGCAGCGTCGAGTCGTGGACCGTTGCCGGAGCTTTCGGGCAGCGGCGATTTGTCGCATTGACGATCCTGTTGACGATTGGCCTCGCGAGCCTGCTGGCAGCGGCCGCTCACGCTTCCTGGAAGCCGGCGCTCGCCGTCGTCCTCACCGCCTGCGTCTGGTGGAACGTGGCGCTCATTATCGAATTCGGCACCGGCCTGATGAACCGGCAGCGGCTCGAACCCGCGAGAAACGCGTACGACGCCTTCGTGACGATTCCACGACGGATTCCGGCGCTCACCTACCGGTACCTCTTCGACCGGGGCTCGTTCTACAGCCAGAAAAAACCCTAGCGTGCGGATCCTCTACTTCGCGGACATCCGATTTCCACTCGAGCGCGCCAACGGCATCCAGACCATGGCAACGTGTCATGCGCTGGCTGAGCGCGGACACGACGTCTCGCTCGTCGTCAGGCCGGACACGCACAAGCCAGCACGCGATCCGTTCGAGTACTACGGCGTCACCCGCACGCCGCGCTTGACGGTGGAATACGCGCCGGCGTCAGGCCCGTCTCTCGCCAGGCGCGTTGGCTATCTCGCGTTTGCAGCAGGCCGCGCGGCCGGTACGACGAGAGCGGACATCGTGATGACGCGCGACCTGACGGTCGCATCACTGCTGTTGCGGCTGCCGTCGCGGCCGCCGCTGGTCTACGAATCGCACGGCTACTCGCCTGATGTCGCAGCCGCACTCCCGACCCTCGTCTCGACCGCGCGCCCACCGAGCGCCTCGAAGCTCGCGCGGCTGGCGCGGCGCGAATCGCTGGTGTGGTCGCGCGCCGCCGGCTACGTCACGATCACGCACGGCCTGGCGACGTCGCTCGTGGGACGATTCGGCGCCAGGCCCCGATTGGCCGTCGTTCACGACGGCGCACGACTCCCCGGCACGACCGAGACATCACCTGCGGTCTCCAAGGCGGCGCTGTCGGAAGTGACGGTCGCCTACAGCGGTCATCTGTATCCATGGAAGGGCGTCGACGTTCTGCTCGAAGCGTTGGCACGCGTTCCCGCGGTCCGCGCGATCGTCATCGGCGGGCATGACAAGGAGCCTGACCTCGCGCGCCTGCGAGCCCATGCCGCACGGCTCGGACTCGAGGACCGCATCACGTTCACCGGCCTCGTGCCGCCAGCCGATGTGGCCGGATGCCTGAGCAAGGCCGATATTTTCGTGCTGCCAAACCCGGCCTCCGTAATCTCCAGCCACGCGACGTCGCCACTCAAACTGTTCGAGTACATGGCCGCCGGCAAGGCTATCGTTGCTTCAAACCTGCCGGCCATCGCCGAGATATTGACCAACGACATCAACGCAGTGCTCGTCGAACCGGGAGACGCGGAGGCACTGGCCGCCGGCATTCGCACGCTTGCCGCCGACGCCGACCTCCGTAACAGGCTCGGTGATGCGGCTCGGCGCGACGTGGCGGAGTACAGTTGGAAGCGTCGCGCCGAACGGCTCGAAGCGCTCTTCACTGAAGTTCTGGCGACGGCCCGATGATCTCCGATCGATTGATTGCGCTCGCCCGTTGTCCGGACTGCCGAGGGACGCTCGTCCGTCGCGTCGACGTGTCGAACAGCGTGCGCTGTCAGGCCTGCGGCCGCACGTATCAGGCGCCGCAGGGCGAGTTCCTCGATTTGCGCCCGGCGGACCAGTACGCCGAACAGACGAAATACCTCGACGAAGCGCTTCACGCCGACGCCCGTCACGAACGTGTCTCGCCGCCGCTTCTCGGCTCGAAGATTCGCAACGACATGCTGCGCAAGTTCCTGCGGCCGCGGCGCGGCAATCTCGTCGTCGATCTCGGCTGCGGCAGCGGCCGTGCACTCGTCTGGAACCGCGATCTCGGCGCCGAGTCCGTCGGCATCGACATCAGCCCGTTTTTCTCGCAGGATGCTCGGCGCGACGTGCCGTTGCTGCTCGGAGACCTGCGGCGGCTGCCGTTTGCCGACGGCACGTTCAACAAGGCCTGGTCGCTCGACGTCCTCGAACATCTCTCGCCGGAGGCGCTGGGCGCGATGCTCGCGGAAGCGAATCGCATCCTCAAGCCGGGCGGCGCGCTGTTCATCTACACGCACGTCCGCAAGAACGCACCGATTGCGGCTGGATTGCGCGGCATCAACCGGCTGGCGCGAGGTCTGGAGCGGGTCGGCCTGATCGACATGCGTCAGGAACGGCTCCGTAAGTCCGACCACCTCAATCCGCTGACTGACGTTCCCCACCTCGAGCGCGTCGTGGCCGCGGCCGGCTTCCGCATCGGGCGCATCACGTTCTATACGCCGCTCGTGGGCGGCTTCGTCGAGAACATCATGATGCGCGTGGCCGAGCGGGCGATGGCCAAGCGTGCGGCCGCTCGCGCGCCATCCGACGCCAGCGCGGAGGACACCGACGCGCGCGCCATCAAGGAAGCACGCACGGCAGCCAAGGCCCAGATTGCCAGAAGCCCGGCCACTCGCGGAGCGCTCGGAGCGTTATCAACGGCCATGAAGCTCGACCTGTTGATGTTTGGCCGGGTGACGTCCGGCCCGTTTTTCGCGCTGCTCATCAAGGAGAGGGCGGCGAATCGTCCGCCTGAAGGCGGAAGCCACAGGGGCAGCGAGCAGCGATAGTGCGTCTCCTCTACTGCGCCATCGACCAGACCGTGCCCGGAACGACCGGCGGCTCGGTGCACGTCACCGCGGTGGCCGAAGGCCTGGCGGCGCTCGGCCACGAGGTCCACGTGCTCGTGACGCCGGGATCTGGTGCGTTTCCGGCCGGTCCACCCGTCAACCCCGTGCGATGGATTCCAATGGCACCGCCCTTGGGAGCGAAGCAGCTCCGCTGGATGCGAACGAGCGCCGTGCGCCGGCTCGTGGAGACGCTTCGGCCCGACGTGGTGATGGAGCGCTACTACAACTTCGGAGGCGAAGGCGTGCTGTCGGCCGACGCGGCGCACGCCAGGACAATCCTCGAAGTCAACGCGCCCGTGATCGATCATGAGGGTTCGACGAAGGCACGCTTGGATCGCGCCCTGGTGTTCGAGCCCATGCGCCGCTGGCGCGAGCACATCTGCGCCCGCGCCGACCTCATCGTGACGCCGAGCGCGGCCATCCTGCCGCGAGACACCCCGGCGCGAAAAGTCGTGCGCGTCGAGTGGGGCGCCGACACCGATCGATTCCATCCTGGCGCCGGCGGCACGTCAGCGTTTTCGCGGCCAGCGGCAACAGTCGCGATCTTTGCCGGGGCGTTCAGAAGCTGGCACGGCGCAATCAACCTCGTGCGCGCGATACGGCAGCTGCACGCCCGCGGCCGCACGGACATCGGCGCGGTCCTCGTCGGCGACGGGCCGGAACTGAGTGCCGTCAGGACAGAAGCCGCTACCGTGCCGGGCATCGTCATCACCGGCGCCGTCCCGCACGCGCAGATGCCGGCGTGCCTGGCCGCCGCCGACATCGGCGTCGCGCCGTTCGAGATTAGCGCACACCGGCCGCTGTCGCTCGGGTTCTACTGGTCGCCGCTCAAGATTTTCGAGTACATGGCGGCTGGTCTGCCCGTGGTCGCCCCGGCGGTGGATCGCATCCCACAGCTCGTCGGCAACAATCAGGAGGGACTGCTCTACGATCCGGCCAGCCACGACGCTCTCGCCGGGGTGCTCGAAGCACTGAGCGATCCCGAGCGCCGACGCACTTTGGGCCTCGCCGCCCGCGAGCGGGCCGTGCGGGAGTACAGTTGGACGGCTCACTGCGAGGCGCTCGATCGGGCGATGAAGAACCTGACACGTCAATCCTGATACTTCGCCCTGATATTTCCGCCTTGATACTTCGACAATAACTTCAGCATTCAGCCTTCAGCATTCAGAATTTCTTCATGCGCGTGCTGCTCGCGACCGACTCCTTCCCTCCCATCTGCGGGGGCAGCGGCTGGAGCACGTACGAGCTCGCGCGAGGGCTGCGCACGCTCGGTCACCACGTCGTCGTCGTCCAACCGAAACCAGGGCACCCGCAGGGCTCACGCGAGCGCGATTACGAGGGAATACGCGTCATCGAGGCGGGCTTTCCGGCGCCGCCCGTGCCCTACGTCAGGAACTACTTCAAGAACGAGCGGCTGTATCCGGCGTTGAGCGACCTGCTCGTTCAAATCGCGCAGCGCGAGCGCGTCGAGCTCGTCCACGGGCAGCATGTACTGACATCGTTGCCGGCAATCGTGGCTGCTCACCGGCGCGGTCTGCCGGCCGTCTGCACCGTCCGCGACTACTGGCCCGTGTGCTATTGGTCCGATCTCATCTACTCGACCACGAGTGATGGGCTCTGCCCCGAATGCACGCCCGCGATGATGACGCGCTGCGTACGCCCACGCAGCGGAGCACTGTGGCCGATTGCCCTGCCGATGATTCCCTACATGCGCGCAAACCTCGCCCGCAAGCGATCGGGACTCGCCGCGGCGGATGCAATCGTTGCCGTGAGCTCCACCATCGCCTCAGATCTTCGGATGCGCGCGCCGGAGATCGGCAACAGTCGCATCGAGATCATTCCGAATCCAGTCAACATCGCCGCTCTTCGTGCGGAGGCGGCGGCAACGGCTGCGCCGATGCACGGTCCATATGCGCTCTATCTCGGCAAGCTGGCGCCGAACAAGGGCACGTCGCACCTCGTCGACGTTGTCGAGCGCGCGAAGCTCGAGTGGCCGCTGGTCGTCGTGGGAGATGGACCCGATCGAGCCGCGATCGCAGCGGCGGCTCGGCAATCCACGCGCGACGTTCGTCTGGTGGGCTGGGCCGATCGGCAGCAGGCAACCGCATGGCTTGCCCATGCCTCACTGCTGATCTTCACCTCCCGTGGTCCCGAATCCCTCAGCCGCGTCCTTCTCGAGGCCAGCGCCCTTGGCGTGCCGATCGCCGCCATGAACACCGGCGGCACGCCCGATATCGTGCGGCACGGAGAAACAGGTCTGCTGTCGATGACGCCCGCGGCGCTCGCCGGCGACGTGCGACGACTCGCCGACGACGAGCCGCTGCGCCGCAAGCTGGGAGAGGCGGCCAGGCGACATGTCGAGCGCACTTTCGATGCGCAGAACGTCGTGCGGCGAATCGAAGATCTGTATCTCGACCTGATCCGATCCGGGCGCCGTTGATAGAATCGGCGAAAACCGCATCCACATGAGACCGCCGCTCAGGGTTGCCGTCGTCGCTCGATCGGTGTTCCCGCTGCACGGCCTCGGCGGGCTCGAGCGCCACGTCTACGATCTCGTCCGATACCTTGCGGACGCCGGCGTTGAAACGACGCTGGTGACGCGCACGCCGGCAGCCGCGCATGCTGCGGCCGACATTCACCCGGATATCACGCTTCTGACTGTGCCGTACCGAACCTTCCCCCTGGCCGGCAGGAGAGGAACGACGGTGATCGATCGAAGTACTGCGTATCCGCTCTTCGGAATGCGAGCCGGGCGCGTGGCGGCGCGGCTGGTCCGCGAAGGCAAGATCGATGTCGTGCACGGCCTTGGCGCCAGTGTTCTCGGGTACGCCAGACGCCGAGCAAAGGAATCAGCGCCGCTCGTCCTCAACCCGCAAGGCCTCGAGGAGTTCGGCGCGACCAATCCTGCGCGTGCCAGGCTGAAGCGCGCGGGGTACTTGCCGCTGAGGCGTGCTGTCCTGGCATGCGCCAAGGCCGCTGACCGCATCATCGCGACCGACCGGGCGTTGGAACCAATCGTGCGACAGCACCTTCGCGTCGACAACGACCGAATTCGTATCATTCCAAACGCGCTCGACCTGCGCTGGCTCGACGGACTCGCCACGAGCGCCGACGCAGCTCGCGTTCGCCTCGCGGCCGGCGTCGGGAGGGATGATGTCGTGATCCTGAGCGTCGGCCGATTGGAGGAGAACAAAGGCTTTCACCATCTGGCGGCGGCGCTCGGCGCGCTGCACGCTCACGGCGGACGGCTGCCAGAACGACGGTGGCGGTGGGTGATTGTCGGTGACGGCCCGTTCCGAAGCCGTCTCGAGGAGGCGGTCCGTGCAGCGGACATTGCCCCAGCGACGCTGCTCGTCGGCAGAGTAGACGATCACGTGCTGCACGCGTGGTACGAAGCGGCCACGCTCTTCGCGCATCCCACGCTCTACGAAGGCAGTTCGCTCGTCACGCTCGAGGCGATGGCGCACCGGCGCGCAGTGGTCGCGACGCGCGCCGGTGGTCTGCCCGACAAGGTGCAGCCTGGCGTGAACGGGTGGCTGGTCGAGCCGGGAGACATCTCCGCGCTGGCGGGCGCGATCAGCGGCGCCATCGACGAGCCGGCGCGGTTGGCCCTGTTTGGCCGCGCCAGCCGCACCATCGTCGAACGCGAATTCTCGTGGGATGCTGCGGGGCGGGCGACGATCGCCCTGTATAAGGAGCTGCTGGCGTAACGGCGGGGGCTAGGGTTCCAAGGGTTCTAGGGGGAACCCTAGAACCCTTTTGAACCTACCCCCTACTGCTGTATGCCGAAGTCGATGGAGACGTTCATCGTCACCTCGACTGGGTTGCAGTTGAGCATCGTGCCATCGAACAGCCATTGGCGGACGGCGTCCATCGCGGAGTTATCCAGATCCGGATTCACCGACTTGACGACCTGAACGTCGCGCACGCTGCCATCGGTGGCAATCGTTGCCTTGAGCAGTACCTTACCGCTCGTGCCGGCTTCGCGCATGGTCGCTGGGTAGACCGGCTTCACATCCTTGATCTTGCGTGGCGGGCGAATCCGGCCGCCAGTGGCAGACACCTGGCAACCGGCGAGCTCTTGTTGGAAGCCGCCCCTGGCGCCCTCTTCGAACTTGAGACGTGCGGCACGCTTCTCGCTCGGTTCCGGCGCCGCTTCTGACGCGCCCGCCTCGCCTTGCGACGCGCGAATAGAAATCGTCTCCTGCAGCTCTCCAAGATTGAGCGTGACGTCTCGCGTCACCTTCTTGCCGGTCAGGCCGACCGTGTCTTCCGCCTTCTTGAAACCAGGCATTGTCGTTTGGAGCGCGTAGGTGTCGGCCGGGAGCGGCACGAACTGGAACTTGCCGGCGCTGTCGGTCTTGACCTCGAACTTCGCGCGGGTCTGCGCGTTGATCAGCGCGACCGTCGCATCCGGCACCGGCTTTCCAGTTTCATCCAGCACCGTGCCCGAGAAGGACACCGGGCCGGTTTGGGCGGCGGCCAGAGCAACCGTAAACGTCAGAAGCGCGGTTCCGGTGGCAAGTCGGGCGACGCGCGTGATTGGCGTGCGAGTAAGACGGGCGTCCAGCATGGCACGAACTCTCCTTTCGAGACTCGAGGAACGGGCAATCGCGGGCGCGGGCACGCGCGGGGCCGATTCGGCCTTCAGCAGCCGCGCCACATCAACGAGATGGCTGGCGTAGTCGGGACCGGCGACACCGCTCGTCAGCACTTCGTCGTCGCAGGCCTGCTCGCTTTCCTGACGCAGACGCGCGCACGCAATCCAGAGAAGCGGGTTGAACCAGTAGGCGGTGCGCAGCAGCTCGCCGGCAAGCTGGACGACCCAGTCGCCGCGGCGGATGTGCGCAAGCTCGTGGCGCAACACGATCGCTACGCGATCGTCCGGCCAGGAGCGCGCAACAACCGGCAAGATGACTTTCGGCTGCCACAGGCCCCACGTCACGAGAAGCGACGGGTGATCGCTTTCAAGGAGGCGGACCCGTCGCAGTCCGAGCTCGCGTGCGATGCCGTCTGCAATCTCCGTCCATGGGCCGGTCTCGATCCGGCGCGCCCGCGATGCCAGCCAGGCGAGGCGCGCGACGCCTGTCAGGAGCACCAGTAGACTGACGGCCGCACCCGCGAGCCACGCTGGCGCGAACGCAGACATCACGCCGCCGCTGGTCGCCTGGCGTGGCGACCGGACGGTGACACGCTCGGACACGGCGACAACTGCGACGCCATCCCGCGGCGCGCTGTCTGCTGCGGCAGACGATGCGGGCACCGGTCGATCGACGGCGGCGGGGCGAAGCAACGGCCATCGCCACGCCGGCACGACTTGCTCGAGGACTGGGAGCGCCAGGGCGCAGACGATCGACGACGCGACGATTGCGTGTCGTGTCGCCGCGGAGCGGCGTTGCAACGCCCCGGCGGCGGCCAGCCCGGCGATGATCACGACCGACACTTTCAACGTACTGTCGAGAAGCAGCGTCATTTGGATTCTCCGTGCTTTCCTGCGCGAGCCTTCTCCACCTGTTCCGCGATTCGATTCAGCTCTTCTTCTGTGACGCGCACGCCTTCGCCGCCGAGCAGCGCACCGACGACGTTCTCGACTGAGCCGTCGAAGAAGGTGTCGACGAGATGGCGCAAAGCCGACTTACGCGCCGAGCGGCGCGGAACGGCCGGCAGGTAGATGAATTTGGCCCCCTGCTCTTCGTGACGGACGTGACCCTTCCGCTCGAGCACGCGCAGCTGAGTCCGCACCGTGGAGTAACTCGGCTGTCCCGGCAAATCCTCCATCACCTCGGCGCCGGTCGCGCGGCCGCGGCGATAGAGGATGTCCATGATTTGCCGCTCGCGGCGGCTGAGCGTTGTCTGCAGCTTCTGGCTCATGAAGGGCGCGTCCTCGTGATGTTACATTTATAACATCAGTGCGATAAAAATAACAGTACTCGGAGCCGCCGTCAAGCCCCCGCTTGCCGGCGGCTCGCGGCGTACGGCGTGCGGTTGCAGGCGGGGGACGCCAGGGCGGAATCTGCCGTCGCCCTTCGACCGGCGATCATCCTGTGCTAAGGTTTGGCTCTGGTCGCTTCCGCCTGATTGGCTGGTTCCGGCGCGGTCTATCCGAACGTCCATTCTTCAGAGAGCATCTGTGGTCGAACGCGAGTGGCGGGAAGCAAGCGACATGCGCCCGTCAGCATTTACGCTGGCGGTGATTCTCGCGGTCGCAGCCCTGCTGCGGTTCGTCGGCATCGGCGCCGGCATCCCGTTCAACATCGGCGTCGACGAACCGGAAATCATGTCCCGCGTCGTCCAGATGATGCGGACGGGGGATTTCAATCCGCACTTTTTCGACTATCCCAGCCTGTACTTCTACCTGCAGCTCGGCGTAGCTGTCCTGCGCTTCATGGTGGGCGCGAGCCTCGGCCGCTGGACGTCGCTCGACCAGGTCGACGCCGCAGACTTCTATCTGCCGGGACGCGCCGTCACGGCGCTGCTCGGTACTGCAACCGTGCTGCTCGTCTACCGCATCGGGCTGCGCTGGGGCGCCCGGCACGCGGCGCTTGCGGCCGGCTTGATGGCCGTCATGCCGCTGCACGTGCGCGAGTCGCATTACGTGCTGACCGACGTCCCGGTCACGTTCTTCGTCACGCTGACGCTGCTGCTGACGCTCGCGGCACACGAACGCGAGCGCGCGTCGAGCTTTGCCTGGGCCGGCGGCGCGGCCGGGCTTGCCGCCGCCACCAAATACCCCGGCGCGCTCGTCATCGTCGTGCCCCTCATCGCGGTCTGGATGACGCTCGGCACGAAGCCCTCGCGGTTCGTGGCGTCGCTCGCCGCCGTCGGTGCTGCCGCCGCTGCGTTCTTGATAGCCGCGCCGTACACGATCCTTGACCTACCGGCATTCCTCAACGGCTATGCCCATCTGGCTGGAGCGTACGCCCCGAAGCGGCTCCCTGAAGCGCCGTGGCTGACCTACTACAAGCATCTGTCCAGAAGCATGGAGTGGCCGGCGTTCCTCCTGCTGCTGACTGGGCTCGGTCTTGGCGCGGTGCGCGCGGTCCGCGGGCCGGGACGAGTGCGCTGGACAGTAACGATCGCGTTTCCGCTCCTCTATTACTACTTTCTCTCGGGTCAGATGCTCGTGTTTGGACGGTACCTGCTACCGCTCCTGCCGTTCGTCTGCGTGCTCGCCGCTGTCGGTGCTGTCTCGGGCGTCAGCCTGCTCCGGCGTTTCGACATACCGCGAGCGCCACGCACCGCTATCATCGCGGCGATCACCGCTGCAGCGCTCCTGCCACCGGCGTGGCAGTCGCTCAACTTCATACGAATGATCATCCGGACGAGCACGGTCGAGCAGGCTCATTCCTGGATCCTCTCGGACGTACCCAGGGGCTCGACGATCGTCATCGAGACGCAGGCGCTCCTGCTTTCGCGGTCCTACAAATCGAAGAACGTGCCGCAGCTCGTGCTCGACGCTCGCGCACCCGGCGATTACGACGCCTACGTCAAAGCCGGCGTCGACTATATTGTCGCGTCGTCGCAGAAGTACGGCGAGGCGCTGAGCCGGCCGAAAGATTCTCCGGAGTTGTACGAGGCGTACTCGCGCCTGTTCGCGCAGAGTCAGGAAGTGGTGCGCTTCACCCCGAACGCCGAGCATCCCGGGCCGGAGATTCGGGTGTTCAGATTGCGATAGTTCCTTTGAACCTCTGGAACTTTGGAACCCCTGGAGCCCGTCCTGTCTATTTCGGCAAGACCGTGACATCGGCTCGGCGGCGAAGGCCGGCGACCCAGTCACGGACGAACGAATCGGTACGTTCCTCCACAAGCCGACGACGCACCTCGTCTCGCACCGTTGCGTACGGCTGCAGCACGCCACTCTGCGTGAAGTCCGGTTCGTGGGCGCGATAGTAGCGAAGGAGCTCGTCCTCGCCCGGCTGCGACGACGCGCCGAAGCGCTGATGCAGATACCCCTCGATGCGAAGCGTGTCGCGCATGCGGGCACGAAGCTGCGCGTGGCTGACGCCCGTCTGCTGCAACACCGTCTCGAAGGACGCCTGGTCCGGGAAACGCGCGCGCACTTGCGCAAGACGCGCATCGACCTCGGTCGCGGGTGGCTCTGGAGGAAGATAACGATTCACCTCGATCAACTGCAGTTGGCGATCGATGAGCGCGTTGAGTACTGCCTGCTGCCGATCGCCAGTCTCCGCAGGCTCAGGAACCAATCCCAGTTGCATCGCCGCCATCACATCGGACAAAGTGATCGGCTCGCCAGCAACCACCGCCAGTATCCGGTCGATCAACTGCGCGCCCGCTGGCACGACAGAGGCAACGAGCGCAACGAGCAGGGCTGCCAGCGCCGTTCTCATCAGAATGCCTGGCCGAGACTGAAGTGGAAGACCGTGAGCGGTTCGAGAGCGCCGGCGACGATCCGGCGGTCCATCTTGAAGCCGAGATCGACGCGAACAGGGCCGATCGGCGAGTGGTAGCGAATCCCGAACCCATAGCTGCCGCGCAACTCGCCGATGTCGAACTCGTTCACGCGCCGGAAGACGTTGCCGCCGTCCACGAAGACAACGGCGCCGACCTTCTTCCACACAGGAAAACGCAACTCACCGTTGAGAAGCAGGACCGCGTTGCCACCGGTGGGATATCCGTTCGAGCTGATCGTATCCGGGGCGCCGACGCGGTCGAGCTCGAATCCGCGAATCGAGGTGTCGCCACCGGCGAAGAAGCGCTCGCTTGACGGCAGGTCGTCGACTATCTCCGTTTCGGGATTCCCTTCAGCGTCGACCGTCTGGACTTCCCGCTCGAATCCTTGTGCCAGGCCGAGCGCCGCACGCGACGCGAACACGACCGGCTTTTTCATCGGGAGCAGGTGGAACATGAAGCCCTGGACGTAGCTCTTGATGTATCCGACCTGGCCGCCGAGCGCCCGCGCCGCAAGGGTGCCTTCACCGCTCAGGAACATCCCGCGCGTCGGCTCGAGGAGATCGTCACGCGTATCACGCGCGACAGCGCCCGAGAATCCCGAGAGGCGAACCTGCGGGAACAATCGGTCGATCGTCGCCTGATCCTCCTCGTCCAGCCGTTCGTCGAAGGTGCGGGTCGAGCTCAGCGAATAACGTCCGCTCGTTCTGACGGCTGGCGACAAGCGCCGGACGACGTCAACGTTGAACCCCTTGCGGGCGAAGTTGAAGCTCGTGCGCACACCCTGCTCGAGAATGCCGGTGACCGTCAGCTCGTTGGCTCCGTACCATCGCGGCTGCCGGTAGGTGCCGACAACGCGGTATTCGCTGAAGCCGATGCCGGTGCCGTCAAGTTCCGGATTGTCCGGCGCATCCTTGGGCCGCAGGCTGACGCGCGTGTAAAGGCTGACAGACCGGTTGGCGCCAAACAGATTGCGGCGCCCGATGTCGAAAAAACCGCGCGGCGCGAACTCGAAATGATCTTCAGGCTGCCCATCAGGACCGGTGTTGCGGCTCTTCGTGTAACCCTCGAGCCCACCGCCGTAGCCAATTGTCGTCGCTGGCGCCTCCTCGACCGTCACCAGCACGTCGTGTTCCGTGCCGCTGCCGTGCGTCAACTGCGTGATCTGGACCCTGCGAAAGAGACCGAGCGCGCTCAGACGGCGACGGCTCTCGAACTGATCCTGGAGGCCGAGCGGCTGACCGGGCCGGAACTGCAGCTCTCGCAGGATGACGTCCGGCTTGGTGTGGACGTTGCCGACGATCAGGATGTGGTCGACGATGGTCTGCGGGCCCTCCTGGACGTTGAAGGTGATGTCGATCCTGCTGCGATCCTGGCTCGGTGCGACACGAACGTCGACGACAGCGGAGGCGAAGCCGCGGTTCAGATACTCGAGTAGAAGCGCGTCACGTGCCTCGACCGCGCGAGGTTCGTAGTACGCGTCACCGCTGCCGATCTTGATCAGCGAGCGCAGCTCGTCGGTGGCAACGGCGGCGGTGCCCGTGATGGCAACATCGCCGACGATCGACCGTGGGCCCTCAGCGATGACGATCGCGGCGCGGACCAGGCCTTCGCCGGGGCGCGGTGGATCGGCCTCGTTGACGCCTGGCTTGACGTCGACGGTCGCAAACCCTCGCTGGCGGTAGTACGTCCGAATCGCCGCCACACCAGTGTCGAGTTGGGACTCGAGAAAGAGCGCACCCGGGGCGAGTGGGACGAGCGCCGCGACTTCGGCCGCCGGTACGGCCTGGACGCCTCTGATTTCTGTCGGAGCAGCCACGCGGGTACCGTCGGCCGCGGTTGACCGAAAAGACGATCACGATAGTCCCGTCGGTCGGCTCGCGCCGGACGGTGACATCCGCCTTCCAGTACCCCTGCTGGCGCAGATAGCTCTCGATCCGCGTTTCGGAATCCTCGAGCAGGTCCTCGTCGATCGAAGCCTCGGTGTCGAGCGGTGCCAGCTCCTTGATGCGCTCGGCCGGCAGCGGATCGCCTTCGAAGCGGACCGACACCGGCACGCCAGGCGTGATGAGCACCACCAGGTCCACCGTTCGGCCCTCATCAGTCTCCAGGGCCTGCAGCGATCCCTCGGCCTCGTAGAAACGGCGCTGCTTGAGCCTGCGAACGTACTCGTCGAGACGTTCCTGAATGCGCGGCCGCTGATACGCGCTTCCAGTCGTGACGCCAAGACGGCGCAGAAAAACGTCACGCGGCTCGCGCGGGTCCCCCTCGACTGACACCCGGCCGATCGTCGCCGCTGGCCCGGCATCGATCGTGAACGTCAGCAGCGCCCGATCGGGCTCGTGCAAAATCTGCGACGAGGCGTCGATCTTGGCCCGAAGGTAGCCGTGGTCGGCGTAGAGCTGTTGCAGCGTTCGGACGGCCGCGTCGATCCGTCCGATGGGAGGCGATGCGCCATACCGCTCCACAACCGTGCTGCGCAGGAGCCCCGCCGACAGTCCCAGCGTGCCGGTGAACTCGATCCGCTGGACGCTGTGAATTGGAATGAGGTTGAATCGCACCGCCACGCCGTTCGGCACGACCGTCGCTTCGACCTGGACATCCTGAAACCGGCCCAGACTGTAGATGTGCGCGATCGACTCGCGCACCGACGAGATTGAGAGTGCCTGGCCGGCACGCACCTCGATCAGATCGAGCAGCGCCTCCTCGCTCGTCGGCTTGTCCTCGACGAACAGCTGCACGTCGGCCACCTGCCGGCCGACAAACTGACTGGCCGCGGACTGCGCGCGAGCAGGCGCCGCCAACATGACGACGAGAAGGCAACCGGTGAGCAGCCAGTACAGGCGTGGAAGAAGCCGGGGCATCAGAACCTGTGACGCACCCTGAAGTCGAGCGAGTACGTGCCGTCGCCGAGCTGCGTCACCACCCAGCCCAGGCGATCGTTCTGGTCGTACTCGAGGACCAGTACCTGATCGCGCGTGCTGCTGCTGTTGCCGAGAGCGCGGGCGAACGTCAGGTAGGCGCGATTGGAGATACGTTTGCCGATCACGACGCGCGCCGAGGGCGTCAGCGAGTCGGTCTCGTTGCCGAGCGTGGGCGTGATCTGAACCGTGTCGACGCCGAACGCCTCGCCGAGCGCCCGGTTCACCGGGGCCGAGATGGGGCTGGTGAGGAACCGCGCCAGCCCCTCCCGGAGCAGTGCCTCCTCCGACTGCTGAACCGCGCCCGAGCGCAAGGAGCGAAGCTCGGCATCCTGGAGGTCGACGTTCTGACCGAAAAGGAGCGAGATGATGTCCACCTCGGGGAGCGGCGGATCCGAGTTGAGCGCATAGCTGAAGCGGGTAGTCGTGCCGCTCAGCCCGATCGTCAGACGGTACGGCTGCCCCGGTCTCCGGACGCGCGTCTCCGCTTCGATGTCGAAGAAGGGCTCGATGCGGGACGGGTTGAAGAAATCGATGCTGCCCCCGGGCGTGACGATGAAGCGATTGCCTTCGAAGAGCACGTCGCCGCGCTCGATCTCGGCGCGGCCGAAGAGCAGCGGGCGATCGTACGTGCCCTGCAGCTGCAGGTCGGCGCTCGCCACCATGTTGGCGACGTTGTTCTGTATCCGCAGGCTGGAGGCAGCCGTGATGCCGACGTCGAAGCGCAGAGGTAGCGTCGGCGCCGCCGTTGTCGTCCCGAGCGACGAAGACGCGCTCCCAGCCAGGTTGAAGAGATCCGGGCTGGTCTCGATGCGCTTGGACCACACGCCGTCCTGCACGACGACTGTGCCGTTCAGCAACAGGTTATTCATCGTGCCCTGGAGGCCGAGATTGGCGTCGACGATGGACCGAAAACCTTCGGGATATCGGACTGACATCCGCTCGCCGTTCGCCGTGAGGCTGATGTCGCCAATGGCGACGCCGTTGAGGCCAATGCGGCCGCCGAAGGTGACGTTGCCGCCACCAAGCCTGGCCGTCACCTCGTCGACGCGGATCCCGCTGGCGTCGAATGACAAGACGCCGTTGATGGACTCGAGCGAGTGCGGCAGCGAGAAGTGGCGGAGACGGCCGTCGCTGAGCGTGGCGCTGCCGGCAAAGACCGGGTTCGAGAATGGGCCCGTCATCTGCGCCTTGAGCGAGGCCGTGCCGCGGCTCCGCAAGTCGCGGAAAAAGCCCTGCAGGATCCCGAGGTTCGCATCGCCAGTCGCCTGCAGGTCGATCGTCTGGTCCTTCATGCCCAGGTGCCCCGTCAGCTGCAGTTCGGTGCCCTCGCCGGCGAGGTGGAACCTCCCGACCTCGAGCACGTTTTGATCGAGGGTCAACTCAATCGGACCGTCGTTGTGCACGCGGTAGTCGAAGAGCTTCAGGTCGAGCTGCTCCACCGTGGCATCGACGACGAGCTGATCGAGGTTCGACAGCTCGCCAACGACCCGCATCGTGCCGCCGACGATGGCCGTCGTGAACGGTGAGAGGCGCGGCTCGAAGAACCGCACGTACGGATCGAGCGACGTTTCACGGAAACGTACGGTCAACTCGGCATCCATCTCGTCGGTCAGCGCAATTCGGCCCGAGCCAGAGACGACAAGGCGCGGCGACGCTGCCTCGAGATCCAGGGTCATCAGGTCACCGCGAAGATTGAGACGTCCCGACAGTTGTCCGATGCCCTCGTCGCCAGCAAAGAGATCGTCGACCGCGAGCTTGACGTCGTAGCGCGGCTCGTCGAACGTGCCGGCGCCAGTCGCCGTGAACTGGAGACGGCCCGACAGCGGCGCGCGTGGAAACGATACGCTCACGAGCGATTCGACCGGGATCGCCGCGCCGTCGGCGTTGAACGAATACGTGCCGTCCCAACCGACATACGCAGCGCCGGAGACGCCGCCGGCGGCCTTCTTGATGTCGATGTTGTCGAGCCGTACGCCGGTTCCTTCGAATCGGAGCGGTGAGGTTGCCGAGTCGAACGTCTCGCCGTAGGCAGTGCCGTTCTCGATTCGCAGCCGGCCGAATCCGAACGGCGTCAGATATTTGCCGTAGAGCTGGTACTCGCCTGACACGCTGCCTTCAATCGGATAGTCGTCGAGGAGGAATGCGTGACGCAGATCTGAGAGCGGGCGTCGCGTCACTCGAACACTGGCATCGATCTCATCGCCACCGTCGCGGCGGGGAAATCCGAGGGAGAACTGACCGTCAGCGCGAATCTCGGAGTCGCCTGCCGTCACCGTCGCGTTCGAGACGAAGACGTAGCTGTTCTCGATCGCCAGATCGGCGCGCCCAGTGCCCCACACCACGTCCCACGCGCGGAAACGATCACCGTTGATCGTGCCCTGGATCCTCGGACGTTTGAACGACTCGAGCAGCACGCCGTCGAATTGGCCCTGGCCGCCTATCGGAATGGCTGCCGTCTGAGCGCCGAAAGCGGTCATGATGCCGGCGAGCACACGGTCGCTCTCCTGCCAGTCAACGCTCGTGACGTGAAACGGAATGCGCGACTGTTCGCCGTACGCCGTCTGCCCTTCGAACTCGACGTAGGTTCGGGTGCTTGCCGCCCAACTCTTTTGCAGCCTGATCCACTGCGGATCGAGGGCATACGTGATGTGGGCGGCGATCGGCAGGTGCCCGAGCGACAGCTGCGGGTTGAACGGGCCTTCCTCGTCCGGAAGGGCGCTGAGCTCGGCGACGAGATCGGCTGGGAACTCGCGAGTCATCGGACGCGTGTCAGCTGGAGCCTCGACTGCGGCCTCTCCGGCGCCGGTCTTCAACGCCCACTTTCCAAGCGGCCACTCGAGACGGTTGCGGCCCGAGGCGCGACCGGCCATCCGAATCCCCTGGATCTCGAGAAAGTCCGAGAGCCGGACGAGATCGACGTCCTTGTATTGGACGTCCCAGCTCGCGCGCGCAGGTGTGGGCTTTCCGAATGGCGCCATCCGGTAGTCGAATCGCGCCGAGCCACCGTAGAGCTCGCTCGTGGCATTCGTGATCTCGAGCCGATCCGGAAGCCAGAGCACCGATCCGCGCAGGTTGGGAAACCGCCACGCGTTCACGCCGGCGATTGCACTGACGAACGTGCCCTTGAGCTCGCGGCCGCCCTTGAAGAGATGAAACGTTCCGGTGAAATCGCCCGTCCCCGAAACGTCGAACTTCTGGCCGTGAAAGAAGATGTTCTTTTGCGTCGGAAAATCGATGCGGGAGCGAAGTTGGTACGTCTGCTCCGGCCACCGGCCCAGATCGACTTCCCCGGTGCCGGCGGTACGGGCACCGTCGCTCACGAGCTCCATCCGATCGAAACGGACCTTGCCGCCGTTCAGCGAGAAGTTCGAGTCCAAATCCACCCGGAACGCTTCGTACGATTGAACGCGCACCGTGCCGTTGGTGAACGTCGCGCGGCCACGGTAATCCTTCGTCGCCTCGCTGCGATAGAGCTGCACCGTCAGATTCCGTGCGACGGTGCTCCACGGCGTCCCATGGTCCTCGTAGGTGAACTGGCCTCGTGTGGCCAATACCGCCGTCAGCGTCGTCGTGAACGTGCTCGGGCCGGTGCGCCTGTTCTTTGGCGTGACCTTGGGAAAGTTGTGGCGCCCGCCGGCCCAGGACTCGACGGTCATGTCCCAGTCGGTGAGCGTGATCGATTCGACGACCAGCTTCCTCGAGAAGGCCGTCCACCACGGCAACCTCACTTCGATTTTCTTGGCCTTGAGGAACGGCCGGTCCTGCGGGGTCAGGCCTTCGATGAGCAGATCCTCGACGACGAACACGCCCGGTCTGAACTTCGCCGACAGGCGGCCGATGTGCATGGGCCGCTCCATGAACCTTGAGCCCTGTTCTTCGGCAATCCGCCTCAAGTTCGGCCCGAGGTCGATCGTCAGGAACGTCGCCACGAGCGCTGCGACCACGGCGACGAGAACAGCCATCAGGCGCAGGAGGAGCCGTCTGACGCGACGCTTTCGCGGTGGCGCCTGCGCCGGCTCGGAGACGTCTGGCTGTTCGGGTTCCTTTGGCTCGTCCACGGTTTCAGTTCAATAAGAGATCGATCACGGTGATCGCGAGCGTCGAATTGTTCGCCGGCCGCCGGCGCCGCCTCACTCGATCACCACGAGCACGCGCCCCGCCTCGACCGAAGTACCCGGCGTCACACTGACGTCGCGCACGACTCCCGCCTTCGGCGATCGCAGCTCGTTCTCCATCTTCATCGCCTCGACGACGACGACGCCTTGTCTCGCCTCCACGGCGTCGCCGGGGTTGACGAGCACGCGCACGACGCGACCCGGCATCGGCGCGACCACCGGCTGTGCTCCCGCTCCCCCGCCGTCGTCGGCCCGCCCGCGTCGACGCGTGCGCCCGTTGACGCTGACGGGGACGGAACGGCCATCGAGCGAAACCAGGCATTCGCCGCTGCTGCTCCCCGGCGCCACGTACAACTCGCGGCTGCGGCTGGACGCGTCGCCGAGGATCAACGAATAGCCGAGCTCACCAATTCGCTCGGCCAGTACTTCGTGCCGCGTTCCATCGACGACGACGGAATAGCGACCGGGACCGCCGGCCTCGATCGTGACTGTTGTGGCTGCGCCGTCGACCTCGATGTCGAAGGTCATGATGGCGTCACGACCGGAGTGCCTCGATTCGCGCCATTCGCTGCCAGATGCTCGACTGCGGCGAATTTCCGTCCGAGGTCGTGGCCGCACCGGCACGAGCGCGGTGGTAGGCGTCGATGGCCACGGCAATCGTCACCAGCCGCTGCTCCTCAGCGTCGAGCTCGTTGAACGTCGCGCCACGGCGTTCGATCATCAGTCGATCGAGCCAAGTCGTATCGTATCGTCCCTCGCGGTAGTCCGGCTGACGCATCAGCCAGACAAAGAAGGGGATCGTGGTTCGAATGCCGAGGACCTGATACTCGGCGAGCGCCCGCGCCATACGGGCGATGGCGCCGTCGCGCGTACTGTCCCACGCCACGAGCTTCGCGATCATCGAATCGTAGTAGACGGGGACCTCGTAGCCGCTGCTGACCCCGCTGTCGTCGCGGATACCCGGGCCCGATGCCGGTCGGAGGCCGCGGATCAACCCTGGCGCGGGCATGAAGTTCTGATCCGGATCCTCGGCGTAGATGCGACATTCGATGGCGTGACCACCAGGTGTCAGCGCCCGCGCCGGATCGATGTCGAGGCGCTCGCCACGAGCGATTCGGATCTGCCACTGCACCAGATCGAGGCCGGTGACCATCTCGGTTACCGGATGCTCGACCTGGAGGCGCGTGTTCATCTCGAGGAAATAGAACGACCCGTCGGTGTCGAGGAGGAACTCAATCGTGCCGGCGTTGCTGTAGTCGACGGTCCTGGCCACGGCCGCAGCGGCCGACGCCATCGCATGGCGGAGGCGCGGATCGACGGCGATGGATGGCGACTCCTCGACCACCTTCTGGTGACGCCGCTGGATCGAACACTCGCGCTCGACACACGGCACGATCGTCCCGAAACGATCGCCAAGCAGCTGAATCTCGATGTGACGCGGATGCGTCAGCCGGCGCTCGAGGTACACGCTCGTATCGCCAAACGCGGCGCCGGCCTCCGACCGCGCCGTACGAATCGCACCCGACAGATCCTTGGCGTGCTCGACCACGCGCATGCCCTTGCCACCACCGCCGGCAACAGCTTTGACGACCAGCGGATAACCGATCGAATCTGCCGCCTTCAGGATTTCCTGGTCGCTCGCGTGTGCATCGAACGGGCGCTCGGTGCCAGGCACGACCGGGACGCCAGCGCGGATCGCCATTCCTCGCGCGGCAGTCTTGCTACCCATCAGGGAGATGGCTTCAGGCGAGGGACCGATAAAAGTAAGGCCGGCATCACGGCACGCCGCCGCGAACGCGGCATTCTCGGCGAGAAATCCATAGCCCGGATGGACGGCATCGGCGCCGGAACGACGCGCAACGTCAATCAGCGCCTCGATATTGAGGTAACTGCGCGCCGCCTCGTTCGGGCCGAGATGAAACGCTTGATCGGCTTCCTGGACGTGGCGCGCGGCGCGGTCGCAGTCCGAGTAGACGGCGACAGTCGGGAGCCCCATCTCGCGGCACGCGCGCATGACACGGACGGCAATCTCGCCGCGGTTGGCGATCAGGATTTTCACTGAGCAAATTCTGGCAGGATCAGGCGCATTTATTCTAGCAATTCTGAATGCTGAACGCTGAATGCTGAAGTAAATTCAACCCGTGAACCAAATCGACCTGAAAGATCGCGTCGCAGTCGTCACCGGCGGCGCCAGGGGCATCGGACGTGCCGCCGCCGAACGTGCCCTGCGGTCGGGTGCCGCGGTCGCCCTCTGGGACGCCGACACGACCCGCCTGCAGCAGACCGTCACCGAACTGGCGCCGCTTGGACGAGTCAGTGCCGTCGTGGTCGAGCTGAGCGACCAGCGCTCGGTGCAGTCGGCAGCAGATGCGACGCTCGCTGAGCTCGGGCCGATCGACATCCTGGTCAACAACGCCGGCATCACCGGCGGCAACGCGCCGACGTGGGAGCTCGATCCTGACGTCTGGCGCCGCGTGCTCGAGGTCAACCTGACCGGCGCCTTTCTGACCTGTCGCGCGATCGTCCCGCACATGATCGCGCGCGGCTACGGCCGCATCGTCAACGTCGCCTCTATTGCCGGCAAGGAGGGCAACCCGAACGCCGCGCACTACAGCGCGTCGAAGGCGGGACTCATTGGCTTGACCAAGTCGCTGGCGAAGGAGCTCGCGCCGCGCAACATCGTCGCCAACTGCATCACGCCGGCGGCGGCACGGACCGAGATCTTCAATCAGATGAAGCAGGAGCACGTGGACTACATGCTCGCGCGGATTCCGATGGGCCGCTTCCTCGAACTCGACGAGGTCGCGGCCCTGATCTGCTGGTTGTCTTCGGAGGAGTGTTCGTTCTCGACCGGCGCCGTGTTCGATGTCAGCGGCGGTCGAGCGACGTACTAAGCGAGCGCGGTTCGCCTCTTACTTCTTGACGGGCGGAGGCGGAGCCGCCGGCTTCTCGATCGTCGCCTTCTTGATGTAGTCGAGGCGAGGGAAACTTTTCGCCAGGAATGCGTTTCCGCCCGACTGAATCTGCTGCTGCATCTGGCTCGGTGCCTCCCCATATTCGCCGTTGAGTTTGTCGACAACTTCCATGCCCGACACGACCTGGCCGAACGGGGCGAAGCCCTGCGGATCCAACCCGGCATTGTCCTTGAAATTGATGAAGACCTGCGTCGTCCGCGAGTTCGGCCCGCTCGTGGCAAAAGTGATGTAACCTCGCTTGTTGCTCTGCGTCACTGGATCGTCGGTGATGTTCGCCTCACGCCACACCTCATTCAGCTTCGGATCGCCGTGGATCCCAAACTGCACCATGAAGGTCCGAACGACTCTAAAAAAACGCGTGTCGTTGAAATAGCCGTTCTTCACCAGGTTGTAGAAGCGATCGGCTCCCTTCGGCGCCCATGCTCGCGTCACCTCGATGACGAACGGGCCGACGCTCGTATCGAAGTCGACGCGGTAGGTCGCAGGCGCCACTTCCTTGAGTTTTGCCGGCGTCCGCAACGCGGCGCTCGGTGCGGCGGGCTTAGTGGTGGCCGGCTTGGGCGGTGCCGGTTTCTGCGTCGTCGGCTTCTGCGTGGACGGCGCCGGCGTTGCCGGGGCAGGCTTTGTCTGCGCCGGCGTGGTCGCCGGTTTCGCTGCTGATTGCGCCAACACGGGCGCCGCGATGAGCGCCAGGCCGAGCGTGGTGATTCCCAGATAATTCAAACGCACTGTCATTGTCTCCTTTGTGACGTGAACGTATGTCTCTGCGCTACCGGGCGTCAAACGTTGGCCGGGTCCGGATGCACCCACGGTCCGCGATACTGGCGGCGCAGCCGCGTGTTCGCTTCCTCGTCGCCAACGACAACGCCCTTCGCGTGATCCCACTGGAGCGAACGACCAAGCTCCATTGAGAGGTTGGCGAGGATGCATGCCGTCGTGGACATGTATCCTTCCTCGATGTCGGCGACCGGCCGGCCGCGCGACGCCGTGTTCTCGAGGAAGTTCTTCATGTGACCGCGAATCGCCGGTGCGACGTGGCGCTCGAGGTCTTTCTCGGTCTTGTCCTCCGGAAACTGCTCGAACTCGAAGACGACGTCCTCGTGAATCGGCGCTTCGCCTTTGGCCATCGGAATGTAGTCGAACGAGTTGACGCTCGCCTTGAGCGTGCCCTTGTCGCCGTAGAACGTCGCACCCCACGGATAGTTGGGATCGGGCGAACTGCCCCACGAACGGTGCGTCCACACCACCTTGAGGTTTGGGAAATCGAATGTCGCCGTCTGCGTGTCTGTAATGTTCGCCTTGCTCTTCTTGTCGACGAGGATGCCGCCAGACGAGCTGATCTTGCGTCGGCATGCCGAGGTCGAGCATCCACCGCACCATGTCCAGCATGTGCACGCACATGTCGCCGACGATGCCGTTGCCGTACTCCATGAACGCCCGCCAGCTGCGCGGGTGGACGAGCGAGTTGTACGGACGCATCGGCGCCGGGCCGGTCCACATCTCGTAGTCGAGATTGGCGGGTGGCTGGCCGTCGGGCGGATTCTGCGTCGCCCGCATGTGGTAGTAGCAGTAAACCTCGACGTAGCGCGATCGTGCCGAGCTTACCTTCTTTGATGATGCGATCGCGGGCGTGAATGAGGTGCGGCGTGCTGCGCCGCTGCATCCCGACCTGGACGACACGCTTGTACTTGCGCGCGGCGGCCAGCATCGCCTGTCCTTCAACGACGTCGACGCTGATCGGCTTCTGCACCCAGACATCGAGTCCGGATTTGACCGCTTCAATCATCGGCAGCGCGTGCCAGTGATCGGGTGTGTCGATGAGCACGAGATCCAGGTCGCGCTCCTTGAGCATGGCGCGGTAGTCGCTGTAGGTCCGCGGACGTTTCTTCGACAGCTGACGCGTCGCGACAAGATCGGCGGCATCGGAAACCATCTGCTTGTCGACGTCGCAGAGCGACACGACTTCGACGGGAGCCACTTGCACGAGCCTCAGAAGATCGGATTTCCCGTACCAGCCACTGCCGATCATTCCGACGCGCTTCTTCATGTCGCCCAACTGGCCGGCATACGAAGGAAGCCCAGACACGGCAAGCAGCGCAGCGCTCTGCTTGATGAAATCGCGACGAAGCATGGAGTCCCCCTGGGGGTGGAATGTTACCCCAGAAAAAAGTCTGAAGTCCGAGGTCTGAAGTCTGAAGTTAGAAGCTGGAAGCTGGAAGCTGGAAGGTCTCAACTTCAGGCTTCAGCCTTCAGACTTTCCTAGCCGTCCCTTACTGGCCAAAGCGTGGATTGACGATGCTGCTGAATATCGAACCGAAGGTGTAAGTCAAACTGAACGAGACGCTGTACTCGTAGCCGCTCTCGAGACGGCGGAGGCGGAGCAACACCTCCTCGTCGGTGGCGCCGCGGGCGGGAATCGACAGCTGGTCTCTGATTCGGGAGGCGTTGATTTCCGACGCCACCGACAGGCCCTTTGCGAGGCGAAGCGAAAGCTCGCCCGAGGCCTCCAGGCGTGACTTCGACAGATCGTGAAGGTATTGCGACCACTCGACGCTGGCTTCGAGCGAGCCCCACTGCTCGCGCTGTTCGAGCGTCAAGGACACCTCGTGATTCGGCAGCGTCTCCTCGAGCTCGCCGTAGAGCGTCTCCTCGTAGTACTGGAAGTGGCTGACGCCGACCGAATACTGGGCGCGCAGTTGCCGGCGAGTGTAGTTCGAATATGGAAAGAAGTTGAATTCGACGGCCGGCGCCGCCGCGAGCGACACTTCCACGTTGTCGAACGTCGACGATTCAATCTCGCCGCGTGCGCCTGCCGACCAGTGCTCGCCGAGCCCCTTGACGACGAGCCAGTTGAAGTCGCGCTCGCGGCGCTCAGCCTTGACTGGATCGTCTTCGTCGAGATCGAACTCCTCATGCTCCTGTTCGATCTCGGCGCCGAAGGTAATCTTCCATTCCGGCGTGATGCGGTCGGCACTGGTGCTGAGCCCGAACTGGTGTGTGCGGCTCGACTCTTCCCCGTTGAACGCTGCCGAACCCTGCAGGCTGAACACCCAGTTGTTCCATCGATCGCCGACCACCGCCGGCCGCTGCTCTTCTGTGCCGACCTTCACTTCGACCGCCAGACCCGCCGGCACGGCGTCACGGGTCAGATAACGCAACAGGCCGGTTCGGACAGCTGTGGCGAGCTGGCGCCGGATGATGTCATCAGTGTCCGAGCTGGTGGTGACAGTCTTCAAGGTCTCGGTCAGACCCTGAAAGCGGCCATGGCCGATAAAGGCGAGCGTGTACTCAGAGCCGCCGCTGCCCGTCTGCGCGCTGGTCACGAGCAGGTGGATTTCAGCCTCGGTTCGGTCGCGCACGTAATCAACGAAGATCACCTCGGAACGGAGAAAATCCTCATAGCAATTGGTGGTGCAGTCCAGGAACACCTTGAGTTGCGCGGTTTGTGTTTGGCGGTTCGCGGCTTCGAGTTCGCCGCTGAAGAACGTTGATGCGACGAGTGCGGCCGTGCGGGACACAATCCGGATGAGTTGGCGCATGCTGCATATTGTGTCAGACCCATCTGTTCGATCCAGCCGCCGACGACGTTGACTACGGTGGGGTGCTCCCATCGCACGGAACTGACATGGCAAAGAAATCAGCCGTCGATCCGCTCACCGGACCCAAGCTGGCGCTGACCGGTCAGGTCGTCACCATGGACGACACGTTCACGACGATGCGCCGTGGGACGGTTTACATCGATCAGGGCGGCATCGTCGCCGTGCAGGAAGCGACCCGGCCTGCGCCGGCCGGATTCGAGAACACACGTGCCGTGGACGTTGGCGGGACGATCTTTCCGGGGCTGATCGAGCTTCACAACCATCTGGCGTACAACGCGCTGAGTTTGTGGCACGTGCCGCGGCTGTTCACGAACCGCGGTCAGTGGGGCGGGACGCCCGAGTACCAGCGTCTTGTCACCGGACCGATGAAGGTGCTTGGCCTGACCGAAGCGGTGATGCCGTCTCTTGTCAGATACGTCGAGTGCAAGTGCCTCGTCGCCGGCGTGACCACGAGTCAAGGTATCGAGCTCTTCAGCAACGCGGGAGCGCGCCGCTATTACCGCGGGATCATCCGCAACGTCGAACAGACCGACCAGCCAGATCTGCCCGAGGCCGTCACGCGCATTGCCGACGTCGACGCCAAGAGCCCTGAACGTTTTCTCGCCAGGCTCAAGAAGCAAAGCTGTCTGCTGCTCCACCTGAGCGAAGGCGTCGATCAGACCGCGCGCAAACACTTCCGGGCGCTCCGGCTCGCGAGCGGTGAGTGGGCAATCACCTCTGCCCTTGCGGGCATCCACTGCGCGGGGCTCCTGGCGGAGGACTTCCGGATCTTTGGCGACCGGAACGCGTCGATGGTCTGGTCGCCGATGAGTAATCTGCTGCTCTACGGCGCGACGTCGCGGGTGAAGTCCGCGCGCGAGAACGGCGTTCGCATCGGGCTCGGGTCCGACTGGGCGGTCTCGGGCAGCAAAAACCTTCTCGGCGAGCTCAAGGTTGCGCGGCTTGCCAGCGACGAACTCCAGACAGGCTTCTCCGACCGCGATATCGTCGCGATGGCGACCCGCGACGCCGCGTCGATTCTCGGCTGGGAGCAGGTACCTGGCTCCATCCGGCCCGGTGCCCGCGCCGATCTCATCGTCCTCGACGGCACGCCCGACGATCCGTATCGCACGCTGATCGGTGCACTCGAGACCTCATTGACGCTGGTCATGATCAACGGCGTCGCGCGCTTCGGCACGTCGGCGCTCATGACCAAGCTGGGAGTGACCACGCAAGGCGAGCGCATGACCGTCGGCGGCCGCCAACGCATGGTGTTCCTGGATCAGCCCTCGGCTGACGAAGTCGTCGCCGGGATCTCGGTCGCGCACGCCAAACGAACGCTCGTGGACGCGCTGAAACGGCTGCCGGCTCTCGCCGGCGATTTGGAGAATGGCCGCACTGGACCGCTGCGCGTCTTCGCAGATCGCCTCGCACGGCCCGGCCCGCCCGTCTGGTTCCTGGCGCTCGACGAGATCGAACCCACCGGATCCGAACTGCGCCCGCGCCTGCCCGGCGCCGCAGGCCGCACCACCGGTCCAAGCCTTGCCACCGCACGCGCCGTCCCGCTGTCCCAGCTCGTCAGCCCCATGACGCTCGATCCGCTGACCGTCGCCGACGACAACGAGTTCCTCGACCGAGTCGAAGCGCAAGTAGTCTTGCCGGACTACGTGAGAACGAGGTTGAGGGCGATGTACTGAAAGTCTGAGGTCTGAGGTCTGAAGTGGGGAAGTTTGAAGGCTGAAGTATGAAGTGAAAGTGGGAAGCGAAGTTGGAAGTCTGAAAGTCGCCCGCTTCTTACTTACTTCCAACTTCCCACTTCAAACTTCCCACTTCAGACTTCAGACCTCAGACTTCAGACTTTCACCGAGGAATCTCACAAAGTTCCCGTACATGACTAGCTGCACATCTTCGTCGCCGTAGCCGCGAGCTTTGAGCAACGCCGGCAGCTTCGAGAGGTCTGCGATTGTGGCGACGTCGGACGGGCACTGCTCGCGACCGAAGCCGCCATCGAGGTCAGACCCGATGCCGCAGTGGCGCGCGTTACCGGCAATCTGGCAGATGCGATCGATATGATCGATCACGCGCTCGAGCGTCACGCCGGCACTCTCGGGCGTTGACTGGCCGCGCACCCAGCCGGGCACGATCATCCACGCGTCGAACGCGGCGCCGATCACCGCGCCGCGGTCGATGAGCTCGCGGATTTGATCGTCAGTGAACTGCCGGTTGTGGGCGACGAGCGAGCGACAGTTCGAATGGCTGGCCCAGACGCGGCCGTGGAAGTGATCGAGCGCCTCGCGAAAGCTCTCGTCGCAGAGGTGCGTTGCATCGAGAATCATCCCGAGACGTTCCATCTCGCGCACGAGTTCGCGGCCACGCGTGCCGATTCCGCCCTCGGCGTTGGTGCCCTGGGCGTAGACGCCGGGCCCGTAGTGTCCGGGACCGACGGCGCGGAGACCGTACCCGTACGCGCGTTCGAGGTGCGCGAGCGTTACGAGTGAGTCGGCGCCCTCGAGGCTCAACACGTATCCAATCGGTCCATCGCCGCCGGCATCGGTGGCCCGCGCGAGATGCCGCCCGAGCGATGCCGCGTCCGTGATCGCGACGAGCTCGCCCGCTTCTTCCATCGCGCGGTACCAGGCCAGCTGCGCCTGCGTCATCGCCCAGGCTTGCTCCTGCGAGTGCCAGCCTGGATAGGGATGACCGCGCCTCGAATACCTGGCGATCTGCGTCGCGACGCAGAGGTTGACACCGCCGCGCCGCATCTCTGCGAACGACACCGTTGCGTTACCGCGGTCGGGGCGATCCGTCTGCCCGTGCTCGCGTTCACGGATCTCTTCGATCGGCCGCGACAGATCGCGGTTCCACTCGATCGCGTTCATCGCCAGGTCAAGATGCGCGTCTACTATCATTCGCTGCTCGTTGTCATCCCGGGGGGCTTCGCCCCCCGGAGCCCCCTACTGGCTCGCTCGTGGGGCCCCCGCCCCCCGCTCCGCTCGCCAGGCTCACTCGCTGCTGCTCGTTCGCGCCTGGCGTCTGGAGGGCCTGTCACAAACCGGCAATCGATAAGACCAATACTCCCACGAGCCCGAGGATGGACACGATGGTTTCGAGTACCGTCCATGTCGCCACGGTCTGCGGAACGGTCATGTTGAAGTATTCCTTGACCAGCCAGAAGCCGCCATCGTTGACGTGCGAGGCGATGAGCGAACCAGCGCCGACCGCAACGACCATCAGATCTCGATTGACGCCGGGCATCGTCGCCACGATCGGCGCCATGATGCTCGCCGCGGTGACGGCGGCGACGGTGGCGGAACCGACCGATACCCTGAGCAATGCTGCGACGACCCAGCCGAGCACCATCGGCGAAAGCGGCATTCCGCTCATCGCCTGTGCGATTGCGGTATCGACGGCCGCGGCATCGAGCACGCGACCGAAGCCGCCGCCGGCACCAACGACCAACAGCACGCCGGCGATTGACGACAGTGATTCTTCCGTGAACTGCAGGAGCCGCGTGCGATTGAACCCGCATGACGTCCCAAACGTGTAGAGCGCCAGTACCGTCGCCAGCAGCATTGCGACGAGCGGACTTCCAATAAACATGAAGGCGTGACGCAGCGGCCCGTCAGGAAGACACGGCTTGCGCGAGCGCCGCCATCAGCATCAGCAGCACAGGCAGGAGAATCGTGAGGAGCGTGACGGCGAGCGAAGGTGCGTGCCCAGTCGCGGGCTCGCTGCTCAACTGATCGGCAAGCGCGCCGGCCTCGACGTGCACGCGCGTGCTGATGAAGCGGCCGAAGAGCGGCCCTGCCAGCAGCGCGACGGGCAAGCCAAGGACGAGCGAGTAGAACAACGTCCGCCCGGTATCGGCCCCGAGACGTTCGATCGCGGCGAGCGGCCCAGGGTGTGGCGGCACGAACCCGTGTGACACCGAGAGGCCAGCGATGAGCGGGATCGCCAGGCGCAGCAGCGGCGTGCCGGTCTGACGGATCGCGGTGAAGAGGACCGGCGACAGGAGCACCAGGCCGACCTGAAAGAACACCGGCAGACCGATCAGGAATCCTGACAGGAGCATCGCCCAATCCAGCCGCTTCTCGCCCAGGGCGCGGACGAGCATCCGCGACACGACCAGCGCTCCACCCGATTCGGCAAGCAGCTTGCCGATGAGCGTGCCGAGGCCGACCACCATCGCGATGAAGCCAAGCGTGTCGCCCACCCCTTGCTGGAACGCTCTCGGGATTTCGGCGAGGGGCATCCTGGCCGCAACGCCGACGAAGAACGAGCCGAGGGCAAGCGCAATGAATGCCGGAATCCTGACCCATGTGATCAGGATGACGACCAGGGCGACGCCGAGAAGCGCGACGAGGAGCAGCGGACCGGCGTCGACGGGTGGCACGGTGTGCAGAGCTTACAATGATTTGGTGGGTCTTACCCGACGCTCCCTGAGCATCCTGGGCGCCTGCGTGGTACTCGCCGGTGCGGTGACCACGTCCGCCGGCCGTGAGCCGCAGAACGGTCGCACGTGGCCGCCACCAGTGCATCGCGCGCCGACGAGTTCACCCGTGCTCTCGCCGGAAGACGAGATGAAGACGTTCTTTCTTCCACGCGGCTACCGCGTAGAGCTCGTGGCGAGCGAGCCAATGATCGAGGAACCGGTGCTCGTCGACTTCGATCTCGCGGGACGGCTTTGGGTGGTGGAGATGCCCGCCTACATGCGCGACATGGCTGCGACGGGCGAACGTGAGCCGCTTGGACGGGTCAGCGTGCTCGAGGATCTGGACCACGATGGCCGCATGGATCGCAAGACGATCTTTCTCGATCACCTGATCCTGCCGCGCGCGCTGAAGGTCCTCGATCGCGGCGTTCTGATCGGCGAGCCGCCAAACCTGTGGTTGGCCAGGGATACCGACGGCGATCTGCGCGCTGACACCAAAGAGCTCGTGACCGACAAGTACGGCAGGCTCGACGCCAACGTCGAGCACAACGCCAACAGCTTGCTGTGGGCCCTCGACAACTGGATCTACACCTCCGAGACCGACATCTACCTGCGACTGAAGAAAGGAGCGTTCGAGGTGAGCAAAACGCTCGCCCGTGGCCAGTGGGGCGCGTCGCAGGACGATGTGGGACGCATCTACCGCAACTCGAACGAGTCGGTCCTGCACGTCGATCTCGTACCGACGCCGTACTATGCCAGGAATCCGAACCTTCTCCGGACGCGCGGCAGTTACGACTCGCTGCGCGGTGCAAACAACGAAGTCAACGTCGTGTGGCCCGTGCATCCCACACCCGGCGTCAACCGCGGCTACCAGACCGGGATCCTCAACCCCGACGGCCGGCTGGCGTCCTACACCGCAGTATCATCGCCGACGGTCTATCGTGGCGATCGCCTTCCCGCAGAACTGCGAGGCAACATCTTCGTCACCGACCCCGCCGCCAACGTCGTCAGCCGGATCGTGATCAGTGACGACGGCACGACGCTCGTCGCCCGCAAGGCTTACGAGCGTGCTGAATTCCTGACGTCGACCGATGAGCGATTCCGGCCTGTGTATCTGTCGAATGCGCCGGACGGGACGTTGTATCTGGTCGACATGTACCACGGCATCATCCAGCACCGCGACTACATCACCGAGTACCTTCGCGACCAGATCCTGTCGAGAAAGCTCGACGGTCCGAGCGGCCACGGGCGGATTTACCGGATCGTCCACGAGACGACGCGCCCCGAATCGATGCCGGTCTCGACGCAGCCGCGACCGATTCAGCTGGTGGATCTGCTGTCGCACCAGAACGGCTGGTGGAGGGATACGGCACAGCGGCTGCTCGTCGAACGCGGCGATCTTTCGGCCGTCGGCGCACTCGCCAAGCTCGCAACGTCAGCGCCGCTGGCGACAACGAGGCTGCACGCGCTCTGGACACTCGATGGTCTCGACAGCCTCGAGCCGGCGCTGGTCGTTCGCGCACTCCGCGATCCATCGCGCGACGTGCGCGCCTCGGCGATCCGGTTGGCCGAGAAGTGGCTGCGAGAGTCGAACGCTGCGGTCAGTTCCGCCGTACTCGCGCTGATGACTGACGCCAACTGGGCAGTGCAGCGTCAGCTCGCGGCTTCGCTAGGTGAACTCCCGTCCGGCGCCCGCGAAACGGCTCTGTCAGGCATGCTCGAGCGACACGGCGACGACCCGGTCGTGGTGGATGCGGCGCTCAGTGGCGCGCGTGGCATCGAGCCAGTGCTGCTCGAGACCTTGCTCCAATCGCGAACGGAGACGACGCAAGTGTCGGCAGCGATCACAATGACGGCCGGAGCCATCGTGCGCGGTGGACAGGATCCGGCGATGCAGCCCCTCTTCTCTATCGTTGCCGATGATGCGCGACCGGAGTGGCAGCGTTCTGCTGTGCTTCGAGGTGTGGAGGCTGCATTGCTCGGATTGGCGACGCCGGGCGGCGGCGGACGAAATCCGGCCGCCACATCGCGACGGGGTACAAACGCGTCAGCTGCGTCGGGCGGTCGCGGTGGTGCGGGGGGAACGCCAGCGTTTCCAAGAGGTACGGAAGCTGAACGAAACCGAAACGCGCTCCCGCCAGTTCCGTTGTCGCGTGAGCCGGCGCTCGTTGGAGTGGCGAAGGACAATAGCGGCGAATTCGGATCGCGGGCCACTGCCGTTCTCGCGCGACTGACGTGGCCAGGTAAACTCGACGCCGCTCCAGCGGCCGTGGCGCTCACGGCGGAGGAACAGCAACGCTTTGACGCTGGGCGGGACATCTACCAGACGCTCTGCGCCGCTTGTCATCAACCAGATGGGCGAGGCCGCGAGCAGCTCGCGCCTTCCCTCGTCGGCTCCGAGCTGGCGCTCGCGGCGCCCGGTATTCCCGTGCGTATCGTGTTGAACGGCAAGGAAGGATCGACGGGGCTGATGCCACCGCTCGGCGCGGCGCTCACCGACGATCAGATCGCCGCCGCGCTCACCTACATCCGGCGCGAGTGGGGCCACACGGCATCGCCGGTGACCCCCTCGACGGTCAAGGACGTTCGTGCATCGTCCGCCGGTCGCACCCGGCCCTGGACGGCAGACGAGCTCGCGAACATTCGTTAGCGAAGCGCGTCTTTGATAGCCGCCTCAGCAAGCGGTCCCATCACAGCGTAGCCGGCCGCGTTGGGATGCAGGTCGTCAGCGCTCAGCTCAGTTTTGAGCAGCCCCTGGGCATCGGCCATCGCCGAGAAGTAATCGAGGTAGGTGTATTTTTCTGCCGCTGCGTACGTCTTCATCCAATCGTTGAGCGCGCGAATTCGCGTCATCGGCCGTTGCTGCGTCTGGGGTATGCCGTTCGGCGCCGTGTGGTATGCGCTTACCGGCAGGATGCTGGAAAACACGACCTTGATACCGTTGGCCTTGGCGATCTCGGCCATCGACATCAGGTTGGCTGAGATCTCCTCGTCGCTCATCGGTCCGGTGTTCCCCGCAATGTCGTTCGTGCCCGCGAGAATCACGACCACCTTCGGCTTGAGATCGACAACGTCGGGACGGAAGCGGATGAGCATCTGCGGCGTCGTCTGGCCGCTGATGCCGCGGCCGACATAAGGCTTGCCTTCGAAGAACGTGCCGTACCGAGGCTGAGGCCACGCGTCGGTGATCGAATCGCCCATGAAGACGACGCGCGGCTCGCTCGTGGCCGGCGGGGTCAGAGCCCGATTCTGATCGCGGTAGCGAGCAAGATTCGGCCAGTCGCGAAGTCTGACGTCATTCCTGCCAAGGTTGACGAGAGCCGTCGCCAGCTCCGGACAACTTGGAACCTGTGGCGACGCGGACGTCGGCTGCGAAGGAGCAGGTGTCTGCTGCTGCGCGGTCAGGGCCAGACCGGCGAGGGGAATCATGAGAAGGGCCGCCTTCATGCGCATCGCTAAATCCTTTCAGGTCTACGACTGTGCGTTACGGTTGCTGTCGAATCCACGCCTCGTTGAAGTGGGCGTGTTTAATCGCCTTTCGCGGCACTCGCCCCTCCGCATCAGCGACGACGGTCGCCGCAGGCGCGAAGTAACTGTAGGTGGCGTGCAGCGTGCCGTCTGCGGCTTGAATGATCGATGGATAGTGATACTCGCCTCGCTGCCGCGCGTCGCCAGTGGCATCGGCATCGCGTTCCAGGTGTCGGGTCCACCGCCACGTCGCGCCTTCGTCGTCGGAAAGCGCGACGGCGAGGCTGTGCCTTCCCCGCTCGAGGTCATTCGAGATGAGCACCCAGTTGCCATTCTTCAAGACGAGGACCTCAGCGCCCGAACCGGGGTTCAGACGATCGGAATCCTCGACGCGGCTCCACGTCTCGCCGCGGTCTGTCGACCGACTGACCATGAGGCGCTTGGGCGGCGGGCCGTTGTCGCGCATGTAGGCGACGAGCGTCCCGTCTTTCTTGCGCGCGATCGACGGCTGCACGTTCCCCAGCCCGACGAGTGGCGTACTGGTTCTCCAGGTCGCGCCCCAATCATCGGTGATCGCCATCAGAGAGAAGTTGAAGCCATCGGAATAGAGCGGAACGATGAGTCTGCTGTTGTCGAGCACGTACGGGTGCGCACGCGTCATCCATCCGAGACGCCGGGTGAGCTTGTTTGCAGCGTCCTTCCGCAGGCGCTCGAGATAGGTGCGCCCTCGTTCTGCTCCGTCCACGGCCGATTCCACTTCGCCCGAGGCAATCATGCGGTCGACTTCGGCGTTGACCGTTCGCGCAAACTCGTCGCCGGGCGTGACGTGCAGCACCTCGCTGACGGCCCACTGCGGCTTGCCCGCGCTGTCGAAGCTCGAGGCGATCTTGTATTTCATCAACGCCGTCTGCCACTCATTGGCAAGAATGGTTGGCCACAGCAGCCATAACCGCTGCGTCGGGTCCACGAACATCGTCGAGTTCGTATCGGGATAGCCCGGCGTATCGGCCATCAGAAACGGCGCGCTCCAGGTGCGCGCGCCCTTGGCCAACCGCGCGCCCCGTACGACGACGTCGTCTGCCGTCCGCTCACCCGAACCGTGAAACCAGCACGTCAAGAGATCGCCGTTCGAGAGTTCGACGACGGTCGAACCGTGATTGTGCCAGTGCTCGAGCGGGAACAAGAGCTCGGACGTCAGGAAAGGCTTCTCCTGCTGTAACGCAGCCGGAGAGAGGCCCGTCGTGAGAACTGCTGCCACGCGCAACGACGACATTTCGCATGAGCAGCCTCATACCGCGACGTGCTCGAGCCAGCCGCGCAGCCAAGTCTGGAATTCGGCAATGTGCTGTTCACGAGCCGATGTGATTGGGAGCGGCAGAGGGCCGGTCGGCAACCCGCGCGCGGCGAGGGCTATCCGGATGCCCCAGGGCGTTGGAAACGGCGTGAGTCGAGCAACCAACTCCTCGAGCCTCTGCTGCAGGCGCAGCGTGTCGGCCGCGTCTCCTTGCCGGCAGCTCGCCGCTAACGCCACCAGCAGTTCCGGGCAGCAGCAGGCGACGCCGGAGATGCCGCCGTCCCACCCCGCCTCGAGCCCCGCACGGAGCAATCGATCGTCGCCGACGAGAAGCGTCCAGTCATGACCCTGGCGTGCGTCCGCAAACCTCCGCACGTTCTCGACCCGTCCGCTGCTGTCTTTGATTCCGATAACGAACTCCTCGTCGCGAAGCAGCGCGAGCGTAGTCTCCGGCGCGATTCCGTTGGTGAAGTCCGGGAGATCGTAGAGGAG
Organism: uncultured Acidobacteriota bacterium; assembly: GCA_963797715.1. GTDB lineage: Bacteria > Acidobacteriota > Vicinamibacteria > Vicinamibacterales > 2-12-FULL-66-21 > DATBJJ01. The sequence continues at coordinate 384,850 of CAWCQS010000015.1, read as the reverse complement.
GCACGGCGCCCTCAAGGTGCGGCTAACGTGGCCCGCGAACGCCCGCAGATCGTCCTGTTGATAGCGGAAGAACATCGGCATCGGCAGGAGGAGCGCACGCGCGCCCGCAGACATTGAGGCCTCCCCTAGCGCGAGCGTGCGCCGGACAGAGGACGACCCTATGCCGACGAGCAGCGTGCGATCGGGCGGCAGCTGCGCCGCCGCACGGTGAATCACGGCGATGCGCTCGGCGACTTCAAAGTGCGGATACTCACCAGTCGCCCCGCCAATGCAGATGCCGTCGACGCCGGCCGCAAGTAGAAAGTCGACGAGCCGATCGAAGGTGGGCTCGTCGAACCGGCCGTCGTTGTCGATTGGCGTAGCAACGGCAGCAAAGAGTCCGGTTGTTTTCATAGCTTCCAGCTTCCAGCTCCTAACTTCCAGCTCCCAGCTCCCTCTTCATCTTCTCCACATCCCGCTCCACGAAAAAGATGATTCCGATGAGCAGCAGCGCTCCCGCCGCAAGGTACACGATCGACGCCATCGCGATCGCCAGGCCCAGGCTTTCGCGCTGCGCGATGATACCGATGACGAGCGGCGCGCTCCCGCCGCCGGCCAGCCATCCAACCGCGTTCATGAAGCCGGCGGCTGTGCCCCGCGCTTCCGGACGGACGACGTCAAAGACGGACGCGAAGATATTGGCATCGTAAAGGCCCTTGAAGAGGCCCCAGAAGGTCAGCGCGGCCATGACCGTGCCGACCGATGGCGTCAGTCCGCAGAGCGCGACGAACGGTGCCCCACCGATGACACCGATCATCTGGACGGCAAGACGGCCGCGAGATGAGCGACGGCGCCACGTGTCGGCGAGCCAGCCACCAATCGGCGCGCCAGCCATGCTCGCGAGCTGAACGAAGATCGTTGCCGTCAGACCCGACATCGCCAGGCTCATCTGAAACTTGTCGTAGAGGAACTTCGGCATCCAGGACAGGAGGACGACGGCGACGAAGTTGGCGCACATGAAGGCGCCCATCAGGCACAGGAGCGTCGGCGTCCGCGCAACGAGCCGGAGGAACTCGGTCAGCGTCAGCCTGACTGGAACGACAGAGGGCTCGCCGGCCGATCCGCCGCTCCCTCGAGTTCAGCTGCACCGCGGCGCGGCTCGACCAGCAGCCAGTGGAGGATGAACCCGAGGATGATGCCGAGGGCGCCAAAAACGATGAACGATGAGCGCCAGCCGTAGTGCTGACCGATCAGCCCGGCGAAGAATCCGCCGCCGATCGTTCCGACGTAGACGCTCGTCTGGTGCAATCCCATCGCCCGCGAGCGCGTACGCCGGCCGTGGTAGTCGCTGAGGAGCGACATCGACGCCGGAAAGTAGAAGGTCTCGCCGAGGCCCTCAGCCGCGCGAAAGAAGAAGAGGTGACGGAAGTTTTGCGACAGCGCGGTCGCCAGGCAAATCACGCTCCAGACGTGAAGGCCGCCGATGATCGCCGTCTTTCGCGTCACGCGGTCGACGACCATGCCGGCGATCGGCGCCATGCAGCCCATACACCCACGCAAAGGCCGACCCGAGCAATCCGAGCTCGACAGGCGTCAGATGCATTTCCCGTTCGAGGAGCGGAAAGACCGAGAAAATGGCCTGGCGGTCGGCGTAGTTGCAGACGCAGATCGTCCACAACATCAGGACGACCCACCATTTGTATGCGGGCCCGATGGCCGGTTTGGCATCCATGTCGACAGCGGGTATAAGTATCCGCGAAACCGCTGCGATGCCCTGCACGGGCGTCGCGTGGAGACCACATGCGCGCCACATCCGCCGTCGGGTTCACGTTCCTGGCACTGACCTGCGGCCTCACCGCGCTGACGCTCCTCCGCTGGCACGGCAGACCCGAACGTCAACGAGAGCAGCCGGTTCTTTCCGCTCCGGGATATCACGACCGAGAACGTCACCACGCTCGAGCGCGCCTGGACGTATCACTCGGGCGACTTCAGCGGCGGTCGCGGCCCTGATCCCGGCGGATCGGTCGCGGGCGTTCAGGTCCGTCCGGTATTTGCCGACGGCCTCCTCTACATCACCACTCCCTCGAGCATCGTCATCGCACTCGACGGTGACACTGGCCGTGAGGTCTGGCGCCACGATCCGCAGGCAGGCGCGTCGCCACGATGCTACGAGCCGCATCGCGGCGTCGCGCTCTGTGCGGCTTCGACAGAACGGCGCACGGACGGTCTTCTCGGGAACGTGCGACGGGCGGCTGATCGCGCTCGACGCGGCGACCGGCGCGCCGCGCGAACAGTTCGGGGCGAGCGGCGCCATCGATCTGCGAGCCGGACGCCGACGCGCGGGCTGGCGAGGCGTATGCGATGACGTCGCCGCCAGCGATCTTCCGTGACCTCGTGATCGTCGGCGCGCTGGCGCCGGAAGGCGTGCCGCGCGGACCTGCCGGCGACGTGCGCGCCTTCGACGCGAGCACGGGGCGCGAACGGTGGCGGTTCCACACCGTGCCGCGGCCCGGAGAGTTCGGCCACGACACCTGGCCGGCCGACGGCTGGCAGCGCCGCACTGGCGCCAACGTGTGGTCGTCGATGAGCGTCGACAGCCGAGCGCGGGCTGGTCTTCCTGCCCATTGGATCGCCGTCGTACGACTTCTACGGCGGCGATCGCCCCGGCGCGAACCTGTTCGGCACTTCGCTCGTCGCGCTCGATGCCGCGACCGGCCGGCGCCGCTGGCACGCGCAGCTCGTGCACCACGACCTCTGGGACTTCGATCCGCCGGCGCAACCAATCCTCGCCGACATTCACCGCGACGGCCGCCTGATCCCGGCTGTCGTCCAGGTGACGAAGATGGGACTGGTGTTCGTCTTCGATCGAACGACCGGCGAACCAGTCTTCGGGTCGACGAACGTCCGGTTCCGGCGAGCGATGTGCCGGGCGAAGTCGCCTCGCCGACGCAGCCTTTCCCGCGCAAGCCGACACCCTTCTCCCGGATCGACGCCGTGACGCGCGCAGACCTGACGGACGTCACGCCGGAATCGCGGCGCGAGTGCGAGGCGCTCTTCGCGCAGGTCAAGAGCGGCGGACTCTACACCCCGCGCCGGGCGCGACCTGACGCTGTGGTTTCCCGGGACCATGGGCGGCGCGACGTGGTCGGGCGGCGCCTACGATCCGGCCAGCGCCTCCTCGTCGTCAACACGAACGAGATTGGCGCCATCGGACAGATGGCGCCGGCGCCCCGGCCGACGCTGCCTGCCATGGACGCGCACCGGCCTCACCAGCGCGTACGATCGTTTCTGGGACAGCCAGCAGTTGCCGTGTCAGCGTCCACCGTGGGGTCTGCTGCATGCGGTCGACCTCTCGAGCGGCGAGAATCGCGTGGCAGGTGCCGCTCGGAGATGTCCCGGCGCTGGCGGCTCGCGGGATCACCGGCACCGGCGCACCGAATCTCGGAGGCGCCATCGTCACCGACGGCCGGCCTCGCGTTCATCGGCGGCGCCGGCGACAGCCGCATTCCGCGCTTTCGATCTGCGCTCGGGACGCGAACTCTGGCGCGCCGACCTCCCCGCCAGCGGTCACGCGACGCCCATCAGCTACCGAGGCGCCAGTCCGGCCGCCAGTTCATCTTCATCGCCGCGGCGTGGCGGCGGGCGCTTTTCGAAGGCGATTTCAGACGCATTTGCGTTCCGGCCTTCGCAGCTCTCCGTCCTGATAGCCGTTGACATCTGATGCGTGATGCGAGATGCTTGATACCAGATGCGAACAACGCTGGATCTGGATGACGATATCCTTTTGGCGGCAAAGGAGATCGCGGCTGCGAGGAACATGACTGCCGGAAAGGTTGTCTCGGACCTCGTCCGAAAGGCACTCGAGCCCAAGCCGCAGAACGCGTTCGCAATGGTGTCCCGTTGATGCCACGGCAGGCAGCCGGGACGCCGAAGATGACGATGTCCCTGGTCAACGAGCTTCGAGACGAGCGCATGAAGGGCCCGGCGCTGCTGGACGTGAACGTCCTCGTCGCGCTCTTCAATCCCGATCACGTTCATCACGACGCCGCACACGACTGGTTCGCAGGTGCCCGCGGCAACGGATGGGCAACGTGCGCCGTCACCGAGACGGGCCTCCTCCGCATTCTCTCGAACCCGAACTACTGGTCAGAATTCGAACGCACGGCGACGCTCGTCAAACGGCTGCGTCAGTTTTGCGGGAGCGGCAATCATCGCTTCTGGGAGCAGACGGTCTCGCTGCGCGATCGCAAGCTCTTCGACCTCGCGCACCTTTCCGGGCATCGGCAAATCACCGACGTCTATCTCCTGGGTCTGGCGCAGAGGATGGGCGGACAGCTCGCGACCTTTGATCGCACGATTCCGGTGAAAGCCGTGATTGGAGCGACCAGCGAGTCGCTGGCCGTGATCGCGCACGGATCAGGCTAGCCAGGCGCTGCACGGACTTCGAGCCGGGCTTTGACGACGACCTTGCGCACGTGTCGTTGGCGCGCCTGCCACGTGACCGGGGAGTGGACGTCTTCCGGCCCGAGGATCGCGAACATGCCCGCGCGGAGGAGCACGAACTCGCTGCCGGGCTCAAAGAACGTCGACGTCGCGCGTTGCATCGTATGCTTCGCGCTCGCGCATGTCCGACAGCACCGCATAACCCATCCGCTCGACGCCGGCAGCGACGAACTGCACGTCGATATAGCGGCGGTGTGCCTCCCAGACGCACTCCTCAGGCGGCCTTGGTCGTGTAGTCCTGCACGAGGGCGAACAGGTCGTCGCCGTCGAGGTCGTGGCGCCCGGTCGCCACCGACAGCAAGTCAGTCGCGCGCAAATACTCGACGCGCACGGGCCAGCCGCTCGCGGCAAGCTCGTAGAGCGACGAACGATTGCTCCAGCCGATCGATGATCATCGCTGGCCGTCACAGCGGAATGTTGCCGTGCTTCTTTGGTGGGTTCTTGTCGCGCTTCGTCTCGAGCCGTTCGAGCGCGGCGATCAGCTTGGCGCGCGTCTGGCGCGGATGAATGACCTCGTCGATGAAACCGCGTGACGCGGCGACGTAGGGATTCGCGAACTTCTCCTTGAACTCCTCGACCCGCTTCGCGCGCTGCGCCGCGGGATCGGCGGCCGACTCAATCTCGCGCTTGTAGAGGATGTTGACGGCGCCTTCCGGGCCCATGACCGCAATCTCCGCCGTCGGCCAGGCGAAATTCACGTCGGTGCGGATGTGCTTGCTCGACATCACGCAGTAGGCGCCGCCGTACGCCTTGCGAGTGATCACCGTCACCTTCGGAACCGTCGCCTCGGCATACGCGATACAGCAGTTTCGCTCCGTGGCGGATGATGCCGCCATACTCCTGCCGCGTCCCGGGTAGAAAACCAGGCACGTCCTCGAACGTCACCAAGCGGGATGTTGAACGCATCGCAGAAGCTGACGAAACGCGCCGCCTTGACCGACGCGTCGATGTCGAGCGTTCCTGCCAGGTGCGCCGGCTGGTTCGCGACATGCCAACGTACGGCCGCCAAGCCGCGCCAGCCCGACGATGATGTTGCGGGCGTAATCGCGATGCACTTCGAGGAACGCGCCGTCGTCAGCCACAGCGTGCACGAGGTCGTGCATGTCGTAGGGCTGGTTCGATGACGGCGGCACGAGCGTATCGAGCAGTTCGTCTTCGCGATCCACCGGATCGGCCGTCGGCCGCAGCGGCGCACCATCGAGGTTGTTGCCCGGGAGATACCCGAGCAGCTCGCGAATCAGCTGCAGGCACTCGCGATCGTCACGAACCGAGAAGTGCGCGACGCCGCTCGTCTCGTTGTGCGTCTTCGCGCCGCCGAGCTCCTCTTTCGTCACTTCCTCGTGCGTGACGGTTCGCAGCACATCAGGGCCGGTGACGAACATATAGCTCGTACCCTCGACCATGATGTTGAAATCGGTGATTGCCGGCGAGTACACGGCGCCGCCGGCGCATGGCCCCATGATCGCGGAGATTTGCGGGATGACCCCTGAGGCGAGCGTGTTTCTGAGAAAGATGTCGGCGTAGCCGCCGAGCGAGAGCACGCCTTCCTGGATCCGCGCGCCCCCGGAATCGTTCAGGCCGACCACGGGTGCGCCCATTTTCATCGCCAGGTCCATGATCTTGACGATCTTGGCGGCGTTGGTTTCGGAAAGCGACCCGCCAAAGACCGTGAAGTCCTGAGCGAAGGCAAACACCGAACGGCCATCGACGCGCCCGGCACCGGCGACGACGCCGTCGCCGGGGACAATCTGCTCGTCCATGCCGAAGTCGAGGCAGCGATGAGTGACGAGCTTGTCGACTTCGTCGAACGTTCCCGGATCGAAGAGGAGATCAATCCGCTCGCGCGCCGACAACTTGCCGGCGTCGTGCTGCCGTTTGAGTCGATCGTCGCCGCCACCGCGTTCAGCGCGGTGCTCGAGGTCTGCGAGATGCGTCAGCGGATCCATGCACGCGGCCCGGCGGTCCGGACGCTACGCTTTCACGGTCTGTGCTTTCTCCCAATCCTTCAGGAACTTTTCGAGTCCGATGTCGGTCAGCGGGTGCCTGAACAGCGCCTCGATCACGGTCGCGGGACACGTGCAGATGTCCGCCCCCAGCCGCGCCGCTTCGACGATGTGCATCGGGCCCCGGGTGGAGGCGACGAGCACCTCGGTCTTGAACTCGTAGTTGTCGTAGATTTCGACGATCTCACCAATGAGATTCATCCCCGACGTGGCGATGTCATCGAGCCGCCCTACGAAGGGGCTGATATACGTGGCCCCGACCTTCGCGGCAATCAGCGCCTGCGCTGGCGAGAAGCACAGGGTGACGTTCACCTTCTTGCCTTCCGACGACAGCGTCTTGCACGCACGCACGCCGTCCTTGGTGAACGGCACCTTGACGACGATGTGCGGGTCGATGCTGGCAAGGTCGCGTCCTTCGCGAAGCATGCCTTCGTAGTCGGTCGCGACGACTTCGGCGCTCGTCGGGCCCTTGACCGTCTGGCAGATCTTTTTCAGGATGTCGCGATAGTCGCCGGGTTCCTTGGCGAGCAGCGACGGGTTGGTCGTGATGCCGTCGATGATCCCGAGCGGCACGAGGTTCTCGATGTCTTTCAGGTTGCCAGTGTCGATAAAAAGCTTCATAACGTTAATCCCCGACTACTGAACTGGGTTGGTAAGCTCGCCCACTCCCGCCACCTTGATCGTAACCGAATCGCCCGCCTTGAGCGGACCAACGCCGGCTGGCGTTCCGGTCGAGATGATATCGCCTGGCAGGAGCGTCATGACAGCCGAAACGAACTCAATGAGCTCGTCGATCGGGAAGATCAGGCTCTTCGTCGAGCTTGATTGGCGGCGCTCGCCGTTGACGTAGCCTTCGACGAGGATGCCTTCGGATCCTTGATAGTCGAGGCCCGTGACAAGGCTCGGTCCGATCGGCGCGAACGTGTCGAATCCTTTGGCGCGTGTGAACTGAACATCTTTCTTCTGCAGTTCGCGGGCTGTGACGTCGTTGACACACGTGAATCCAAATACGTATTTCGACGCATCTGCCCGTTTCACGTGCCTGGCCAACTGGCCGACGACGACACCGACCTCAGCTTCGTGATCCACGCGGCCGACGCCGCTCGGGAGCACAATCGGGTCACCCGGTCCGACGATGGAGCTTGGCGGCTTGAGGAAAATGAGCGGCTCAACCGGCAGCGGGTTGTTCAGCTCCGCCGCATGATCCTTGTAGTTGCGCCCGATCGCGACGATCTTCGACGGGTTGACCGGCGCCAACAGGCGCTGACCGCTCGAGTTCACGACGTCGCCTGCCTGCCACTCGCCAAAGAGATCGCCTTCGACGAGCTGCCACGTTCTGCCGCTTTCTACGACAAACCTCGGTGTACCTCGATGGTCGATGCGATAGAAACGCTGCATATGAAACTTAGCGCGCGGTCACTTCTTCACGCGGCGACGGCCCGCTCTGATTCCTCGGAGTCGCGGTATCGACGGCAACGACGACGTACACATATCGGTACTCCGGGCTTGACCGTCGTATCGCGGTAGTTCGCGTCCGCAATGGGTTGCGGCGTCAACGGCGTCAGCGGATCGCCAGGGACCTCGCCGCGCAGCACCACATACCCGCCAAGGTCTGCCTCGGTGTTCTGATCCCAGACGAGACTCACCGCCGCGTCCTCGGCAACGGCGCGCAAGCCTTTTGGCGCCGCCGGCGGGAACTTGTCGAGCGGCGTCAAACAGGCGGGAGCCGACGGCACGCTCTCGACAGTGACGTTGCCGAACGCTTGAACCGTTCTCACGACGAAACACTGCTCTTTGCCGAGTTCGACGCCGGCAAATTCGAACTTGGCTTCCGCGAGCGGCGAAGGATTGAGGGGCGGCGACGCCGGGTCCCCGCGGTAGACGTTGAACGCAGGCGCCGGCGTGCCGGCTTCGGCCACGGGCGGAGTCCAGTCGATGACAACCGCCTTCTCGGTCGGCATCTGCACGACGACGGCCGATGGCGATCCGATCGGATCGATGAGTGGGACCACCACTCTCGCCGATGGCAGGCCCGGACGTCCGGATCGAGACAATCCGCGAATGGCGTAGACGCGGGTCGCGTACGGCGGCGGCGGCACACCAGGTGTTGCGGCCCCGGGTGGTTGCGCGGCGGCCGGAGCGCCGGGCACTTGGGCGGCGGCCGCGGGAGCACCGGGCGGCTTCGCGGGCGCGTCCGGCTTAGCGGTTGAGTCGACAGGCTGATTCGCCACGTCCGGTTTCTGGCCCTCGGCGTCCGAAGCTTTCCCTCCGGTGGCCGGCTTCTGCGGGTACCGGCGTCTTCTTCGCCTCGTTCAGCTGATCGACGAACGTCACCCGTTCGCCCGGCCCTGGTCGCGTATCGGGTGGAGCACCGGGCTTGGGTGTCTCTCCCTCGACAGCCGGTGGCCGCACGTTGATCGTCCCGACCACCCGTGTCGGGATCAGGAGGTCGCGATTGGGCGGCGTCAGCGCCGCCGGTCCGACAGTGATCGCGTAGATTTCCACGCGCGCGAGATCGATGTCGCCGGGCCCGTTGGCGTTGGCGGTTGGCAGCGAGAAACCGATCTGCACATCGTCGCCACTCCGTCGCGCGGTGAGCTCGACGGGGGCGGCGGGCACGAGCCGCAGCGGCGGAAGCGGCGGGCCTTTCTTGCCGCAGCCACGCGAGCGTCGTCAGCACGAGCGCGACGCTGACGGATTTCGCGAAGCCGGAGGCGCTCACAGCACGTAGCGGGAAAGGTCTTCGTTGCGGACGATATCGGCGAGCATGCGGTCGACGTAAGCCTCGTCTATCGTGATGTTCTTCTCGGTCAGATCAGGCGCCTCGAACGATATCTCGTCGAGCAGCTTCTCCATGACAGTGTGCAGGCGCCGCGCGCCGATGTTCTCGGTGCGATCGTTTACCAGCGCGGCGAAGTCGGCAATGCGGGCGATGGCGCCCTCGGTGAAGCGAATGCTGACGCCCTCGGTCGACAGCAGCGCCGTGTATTGCTTGACGAGCGCGCTGCGCGGCTCGGTGAGGATGCGCACGAAATCCTCGCGGCTCAGCGCTTCGAGCTCCACCCGAATGGGAAAGCGCCCCTGCAATTCAGGAATGAGGTCCGACGGTTTGGAGACGTGAAACGCGCCGGCGGCGATGAAGAGAATGTGGTCGGTCTTGACCATGCCGTACTTGGTGTTGACCGTCGTGCCCTCGACGATAGGCAGGATGTCCCGCTGCACGCCCTCGCGGCTGACGTCGGGACCGTGCCCACCTTCGCGCCCGGCGACCTTGTCGATCTCGTCGATGAAGATGATTCCCGACTGCTGCACGCGCTCGACCGCCGCACGCGCCACGGTCTCCATGTCGACGAGCTTCTGCTCTTCTTCCTGGGCGAGCGCATTCAGCGCGTCCGGCACCGTGAGCTTGCGCTTTCTCGTGCGACCCTGGAAAAGACCGGGCAGCATGTCCTTGACGTTGATGTCGACTTCCTCGACCGACGATCCGGCAATGATCTCGAACGACGGAAAGCTCTTCTCGCGGACGTCGATCTCGACCTGCTTCTGATCGAGGCGCCCGTCGCGTAACTGCTCGCGCAGCTTCTCGCGTGTGCGCTGCGCCTGCTCACGGATGTTCGACGCCTGCTCGTCGTAATCGGGCGGCGGCGGCAGCGGCGGCAGCAGCAGATCGAGCACGCGCTCCTCGGCCGCCTGCCGGGCCCTCTCCTTGACCTCGGCGACGCGCTCTTCGCGGATCATGTCGACCGCGAGCTCGGTGAGGTCTCGCACCATCGATTCGACGTCACGTCCGACGTAGCCGACCTCGGTGTACTTCGACGCCTCGACCTTGATGAAGGGCGACTGCGCCAGCCGGGCGAGCCGGCGCGCGATCTCGGTCTTGCCGACGCCGGTGGGACCGATCATCAGGATGTTCTTGGGCGCAACTTCTTCAGCCAGTTCGGGCGAGAGCTTCTGACGCCGCGTGCGGTTGCGCAGCGCAATCGCTACGGCGCGCTTGGCTCGGCCCTGACCGACCACGTACTTATCGAGCTCCGCGACGATCTGACGTGGTGTCAATGCTTCCACGGTGGACACCGTCGTTTCCGGAAGGTAAATGGGCATGAATGTGCCAAGCGGCGGCGCTACAGGGATTCGATCGAGATGGTGTCGTTCGAGTAGATGCAGATGCTCGCCGCGATCCGCATGGACTCTTCGGCAATCTGCCGGGCGGAAATTTCGGTGTGGCGCGCCAGCGCCTTCGCCGCCGCCATGGCAAATGCTCCCCCGATCCTATCGCGATGATCCCATCGTCTGGCTCAATCAGATCACCTGTGCCGGAGAGCAGGTAGGTTGTCTTCGCGTCCATGACGATGAGCATGGCCTCGAGGCGCCGGAGCATCCGATCCGTCCGCCAGTCCTTGGCGAGCTCGACGGCCGAGCGCTCGAGATTGCCGCGATACTGCTCCAGCTTGGCCTCGAACCGCGAAAAAAGAGCGAACGAGTCAGCGGCGGAGCCTGCGAAACCCGCCAGGATTCGATCGTTGTAGAGCCGCCGTATCTTTCGCGCGTTGTGCTTGACGACGGTGGCGCCGAAGGTCACCTGCCCGTCGCTCGCCATCACCGCTTGGTCGCGGTGGCGCACGGACAGAACTGTAGTGGCTTGGAACATGGGCTTTTTGGAGCATATCAAAGGAGCTAGGAGCTGGGAGCCGACCGAGTACTCCACGAGGGACGGTGGACTCTGGAAGTGACAGCCGCTGCTGAAAGAAAAGGCGTAGAATTGGCGGAACAGGCCGGAATCCTGCCGAGTGCCACTGGCAGGCCTGTTGCGTGCCTGACCCGTTAGAAGTGCGTCCGTTTGCATTTCTCGGAGGCGTTATGAGTCGCCAGAAACTGTTCACCGTCGCGATTGCGTTCGCCGTTGCCGGGCTGCCCATGTCAGGGCTGGCTGCGGCTCAAGAGCGGACGTCGAACGGCAACACGACCGGATCGGCCGTGCCTAGAAGCGACGGCGGCGGTGGATCAGCCACGCCGCGTGACAGCGGCGGCTCAGTCGGTGGCGGTACCTCGAGCGGTGACGTGTCGAGTGGAAGCAGCGTCGGCAACACCGGTTGGACCGCTCCTTCGTCTTCGTCATCGATACCCTCGACGATGGGTTCCAATCAGCCACCGGTGAGGTACGGCGAGCAGTCGGGCCGCACGCGGTCGTCAGGAAGCACGACGTCCGGCACGGCTACACCGCGCAGCAGCGGTGGCAGCGCACCGCGCGGAGACTCGAGTACATCTTCAGGATCGGGATCGTCAGGCCGCACGGCGTCGTCCGGCTCCAGCGAGTCAGGATCGTCGCGGCGCGCAGTTCCGGCGTATAGCCGGCCTCGCGGCGACCGTCCGGTCACAGGCGAAGCCGTGGATCGCGGCAGCGTGCCGCCGGCGGGCGGTGGCGGGGGCGGGGGCGGCATCCACTATCCCTACTACCCGTACTATCCTTGGGGCTTCTGGGGACCGGGCTACGGTTTTGGCCTCGGCTATCTCTACTACGACCCGTTTTGGGGCGGCTACGGGTATGGCTATGGTGACCCAGGTGGCTACTACGGCGGCGGGGGTGGCGGCGGCGGGTACTCGCTCAGCCAGTCTTCGTCGAGCGAAACCGGCGCGGTCAGACTGAAGATCAAGCAAAAGCAGGCGGAGATCTACGTTGACGGCTACTACGTCGGCCTCGTTGATAGCTACGACGGATCCTTCCAGAAGCTGACGCTCGACAGCGGCGGGCACAAGCTGGAGCTCAAGGCGGACGGTTACGAGCCGCTGCAGTTCGACGTGGTCATCGCGCCAGGCGAAACGGTTACCTATAAGGGGGAACTGAAGCGGATCCAGTAAGTCCGCTTCGCGGTCGCGGCTACACTGTTGCGACTCTATGCTGTCCCTCGTCGCTGCAATCTCTGGCCTCTACGATTTTTTCGTGGGGGCCTTTCTTTTGTTGGCCGCGGACTCCCTCGCGTCCGTCTTCGGCGTTCCGCCCGCACAGCCGCGCATCTTCTCTGATCTCAACGCCCTCTTCCTGATGGCTGTAGGTGCGGGGTATCTACCTGCCCTGGCGCGATCCATCGCGCTATCGAGGGTACCTCTGGATCATGGGACCAGCACTCAAGGGCGCCGGCGCGCTCACGTTCGTGCTGGACTACGTCTATCGCGGCTCGCCTGTGTCCTTCCTGCTGTTCGCGGCGTCTGATGGAACGCTGGCCGCGGTAACGCTGTGGGCGCTGCTCAGGCGCGAGAGCTGACGCGCTACGCGCGGCGGCTGAACAGAAAGTAAAGAGGGATCCCGAGGCCGATAACTATCAGGCCGGCGGCAGCGGGACCCCACGGCGCGCCAGTGCGCAGCGGCACCGCCAGGTCGTTGTAGAGGGCGTTGAGCACAATCGCGAGGCTCGCGATCGAGAAAATCGCCGGGGCGACAGGATAGCCCCACGCACGGAATGGTCGCGGCGCGTCGGGTTCTCGCTGACGCAGAACGAACAACGAAACGACGGCGACTCCCGCAAACAACACGACCGCGAATCCTGTGTACGTCGTCAGCGCATTGGCGCCGCCAGAAAGCACGAGCAGTCCGCTCCATACCGCCTGGGCGATGATGGACGTGGCAGGCGTCTTATAGCGCGGATGGATGCGCGCCGCGCCTCGGAAGAAGAGACCGTCGCGGGCCATTGCGTAGTAGACGCGCGGCCCGGCGAACGTCATGGCGCTGATGCTGGCCGCAATGCTGATGATGGAGACGATGCCCATCACGTCGCCGGCGCGAACGCCGAGCAGCCGATCGGCAACGACGTCGAGGACGCTGCCCTTCACTTTCGCGAGCTCGTTGACGGGCAGCACGTAAAGGAAGAGCAGGTTCAGAAGGAAATAGATAATGACTACGGCGAGCGTGCCAAGCGCGAGCGCGCGGGGCACATTGCGGCCGGGCTCGTGGATCTCCTCGGCGACGTAGGCCGCGGCGTTCCAGCCGGCATAGGTGAACATCACTGGAATCAGCGCCAGGAGCCACGCGCCGGCCGCGACCGGTGCGGCTCCCTGAGCCAGGTTCGACGCCGATCCGGCGCCGAGCGTCAGGCCGAGGGCGATGAAGATGAGCAGCGCCGACACCTTGAGTCCGGCGAGCACGTTCATCACCACGCGGCCGGGGCCGACGCCACGAAGGTGAATCCACGCCATCAATCCGATTGCGGCAAGCGCCGTGATCGATTGCCGTGAAACGGTGAGCGGGACCAACGGAATCGGAATTGCCACAAGCGGTGTCGCGTCATTCGCAGCCGGGAAGAAGCGGCCGACATAGAACGCGAGCACGACAGCGCTGGCAGCAATCGCGCCGGAGAACCCGGCGACAAACGACGTCCACCCGGTCAGGAACGCGGCGAGTCGTCCGAAGGCCGCGCGGAGATAGACGTACTCTCCTCCGGCGCGAGGACGAAGTGCCGCCAGCTCGGCGTAGGCCATCGCCCCGGCAAATGCGAGCAGTCCGCCTGTGACCCACGTCGCAAGAAACAGCCAGGGGTTTTGCACGCTGGCGGCGACTTGCGGCGGCGTGAACAAGATGCCGCCACCGATGACGTTCGAGACGATGATCGCTGCCGCATCGAATGGCCCGAGACGTCGAGCCAGATCTTGAGGCTCGGCGCGACGCGACTGTCCGGATGGGGTTTGCGGGGGCGCCACTGGATAGGAACCGTTGCTGGTGGCGCTACTTCGTCAGGATGGTACGCGGGATGTCGTGCGCGAGGAGCTCGACCCATGTCGTCGAGCTCTGCTTCGCAAAGACACGCGCGCGAATGTCTTGAAACAGCCGGTGCTGCAGCATCTCGGCTCGCGTCTGCGGCGCATCCCCGGTAAAGCCCGTTGTTGGCCTGACCGTCAAGAGCTTGGTCTCGTTGCCTTCGAATGCGACGGTCTGCAGGAAGACCTCGTCGAACTCCTCCTCGCCGTCCTTGCCGGGCTTGGACGGATCCACGATCTTCTTGAAGTGAACGTTGAGCGAGAGCGACCGAAGGCGAGCATCGGCGGGCTTGACTAATTTGAAGGTGAGGCTGGGGACCAGCTTGTTCTTGCCGTCGACGATCCCGAAGTTGTACCAGCCGCCGGAGACATCAGTCACGGTAATCGCCTGCTTCAAATCGACCGGCTTGCTGCACGACGCAGCAAGCAGCGCGATCGGGAAGAGCATCGTCGCGATGAGCCTTCCCTGTAAGCAGGCGTGGACCGGCATCCGGCCGATTGTAGATCAGAACACGCGGGCTTCGGTCCTGACCCGCTCGCGGATCTCGTCGCGTTTTGTCGGGTCGGCCTGATACACAGATAGATCGCTTCCCTTGACACGCATCACGATGGTGATGAGGTCGGACAGCCCTGCCGGCGGCATCGGACCTTCGCTCGCCCGTGCCGCGACGGTGAGCCATTCATCGGGTCCAAGGGTCATCCGCAGGCTATGGTCGAGCATGACGTCCACGAGGGCGGCCTTCACGGACTCTGAATACAACTTGTCTGGATCCGGCATCGCGGCAGCAGTTGCCTCAACTTGACCTTGAGGTGGTCGATCCTGGCTCTGCGTCCCTCGGGGGGGCGGCGGCGCCGGCCCCACCGTCTTGGTGACCTGCTGCAGCGCCACTTGCGCCCGGTCACGGTTCGGACCCTGGGCCATCGCCTCAATCTCGGCGCGCAGCGAATCGAGCGCGTTGCCAACCACGCGGTCGCGCTGAATGTTCATCATCGACCAGATGACGCTCTGGTTCATGTCTGGTATCTCGACGTCGAAGAAGACGCCGTAACCCTCGAGAACGAACCCGCGAGCCCGTGGGACCCCCGACAGCACCGTCACTCCGGCAGGCTCGAAGCGCTCGAGCTGCCGGCTGACGTTCTCGGCACCAAGTCTCACGGCTTGGACGAGCACGCCCTCCATGATCCGAATTTGATCGCGGCGGCGCTGCTCATCGGGCGTTCGCACCTGCGCCATGGAAATGGCTGGCGCACCGAGCGCAACGATGACTGCGAAAAGCATTCCCTTCTTCACAACTCCCCCTTGAGCACTCACTATCGCTGCAAGCCTACGCGCACCAGGTGATCCTCGAGCGCGCGCTGCCGCTGGGATGTCTCGTAGCCCGCGCCCTGCACCTGGCGGACGAACGTCAGCATGCGGTCGACATCGCTTCTGCGAGCCGCTTCCGTATCGCGGCTTACCTGCAGGATTCGACTCGCGAGCAGGCCCTGTTGCCGTTGCTCGCTCTCGGAAACCGATTGCCGCACCAGGCGAACGATCTCGGCGTCGGACATGCGATTCACTGGCAACGTGCTGACCGTGGCGACGGCAGCCGGCCGGGCCGACACCTGACCTTCGAGATCCTTGAGCCGGGCTTCGAGCTTCTGCACATCAGACGCAGAGACAGTCTGGAAGGTCGTCGCTTGGTCGACGGGCCCGCTTGTCCCCCGGTCCCAACCCGTACGCACCACGAGCCCTTCGGCTCCCATCCTGACTTCGAGGTTCGCCACGGCCGCGGCGACAGCGAGTGTGAGCAGCGCCGCCGCCGCGAGTCCCCAGGCGGGCGACAACCGCCACCACGCGCCGCGACTGGCACTGGATTTTGCGCCGCCGCGGACGATCTCGAACCCGAGGTCAGGCTCCGGTGGAGCCCACGCCGTCAGGCTGCTCCGCGTGCTGCGCAGGCCAGCCAGCTCGTCGCGACAGTCCGCACAAGTCGCGACGTGCGCGTCGAAGACCTTGCGTTCGACAGCGGACAGATCGTCGTAGAGATATCCGAGAAGCAGTTCCTTGTCGCACATGATGACTGTCGTCTTTCTTTTTCTAGTTCGTTGATTCCAGGTTCGTCGAATTGATGACGGGACGCAGCGTTCCACTGCTCCGCGCCCGTTTTGGCTCGCTCTCGGCCTGTTGCAACGTTCGTCTGAGAACCGTCAGTCCCTGGTAGAGCCGCGTTTTTACCGTACTCAGGGGGCAGTCGAGAAGATCGGCAATCTCCTGGAAGGTGAGCCCGTGGTACTCCTTGAGGATGATCGCCGTCCGCTGCTCATCCGGCAATGTAGCCATCGCCTTCGCGACGGCGCGGCTGAGCTCTTTCCGCGACACGAGCTCGTCGACCGATTCGGTTTCCACGGCCTCGCCGGCAAGTTCGACCAGGTCGATGCCTTCGGGCGCCTGCGCGATTGGCGTCCGGCGCTCACGCCGAATCCAGTCGCGGCACAGATTCAGCGTGATGCGATAGAGCCATGACGAGAACTTGGCCTGGCCCTTGAAGCCACTGAGCGCGCGGAACGCACGGAGAAAGGTCTCCTGGGCGACGTCGCGAGCGTCTTCCTCCCGGCCGATTACCCGGTAGGCCAGGGCATAGATCGGCCGTTCCCAGCGCAGGACAAGCTGGTTGAAGCTGTCCAGATCGCCCCCTCGCGAGCGGGCGACCAGCTCTTCGTCACTCATCATTCACAGTAGCTGTCAGCTGCCAGCTTCCGGGCTCCCCATCCGGGAGCCTTCATTGGGTTTAGACGATATCGGCCAGCGGCCGGTCGGATCTCCATTTTACCTTTTGGCTTCAACATCTTAGAATGCCTCGCGAAGCCGGCTCGAAGGCCCGACTGCGGCACCCATGACATCCCCGCCCTCGTCTCCGTCGGCTAATCCGCCCGACGCCCCACCGCAGCCTTCTTTCCGCGAGCTGTCCAGAACCTTCTGGCGCGGCGTGTCGTCGACGCAAAGCCTTGGGCCGGCCATGGCGGAAGTGCTCCAGGATTTCAACGCGCACGTCGGCACGCGCCGGACGTCGGTCTGGCTCCACGACCGCCGGGCGCGCGAACTCTGGCTGGTGTCCTCGTCAGATCCCGGCGACTCCGAAGTGTCCCGCGTGTCGGTCGGCGATCCCGATCAACCCGCGGCGAGAGGGCTGCGCCTCGAGCGCCCGCAAATCCTCGACGGCGCTCCGGCACCAACGCTCATCACTCCCCTCCGTGGCTGGCGCCGCGCCCTCGGCACGCTCGTCGTCGAAGGCACGTTGTCCGACGAACTGACGGATCGGCAGCGCCTTGACCTCGCGGGCGATCTCGGGCGCCAGTTGTCGGCGGGCATCGAGAACGTCCAGCTGCTCGAGGAGATGCTCCGGCAGCGGCGGCTGCTCGAAGACACGTTCAACTCCCTGATCGACCTGGTGGTCGTCACCGATCGTGAGCACCGCGTCGTTCAGATGAACGACGCGTTTGCGCTACGCCTCCGCCGCGCGCGATCAGAGCTGCTCGATCGCCCGATCGCCGAGCTCGTCGGCGACGATCTCGCGGTCTGGATGACCGCCGAGACAGAGCCCTCGGCGGAGCGCACGCGAGCAATCGATCATCAAGCCCTCGGCGGCAGCTTCATCGTGACGATGACGCCGCTCATCGACGAGGACGGCGAGCCGGTCGGCTCCGTGCTCGTGGCGCGTGACGTGACGCGTCAGAAACGGTTGGAAGCCGAGCAGAGCGCCTTGCGCGAGCGTCTGGCGCAGTCGGAGAAGCTCGCCTCGCTCGGTCAGTTCGTCGCCGGCATCGCCCACGAGATCAACAACCCGCTGCAGGGCGTCCTCGGCCACCTCGAACTGCTCATGGTCGCGCCGGAGACGCGAGGGACCACGCCGGAACTGACGCGCGCGCTGCGGCGCAACCTGCGGCGGATCTATCGCGAGGCCGATCGCGCGGCAAAGATCGTCCAGAACCTGCTCACCTTTTCGGGCTCGCAGCCCAAAGTCCGCCGCAAGGTGCGCATCGAACGCGTGCTGGCCCGCGCCGTGGCCAGCCGCCGCCGTGCGCTGACCCGCGCACGCATCGATCTGGTGCGCACGGACCGAGACGAGTCGGCCTCGATCGTCGGCGATCCCCTGCTCCTCCACCAGGCATTCCTCAACGTGCTGATCAATGCCGAGCACGCGATTACTGGAAAGGCCGCCGGCGGCACGATCGTGATTTCGACAATGCGCCGTGGAAGTCGCGTCATCACAACTCTCGGAGACAGCGGCCCAGGTATCCCCAACGACGTGCTCCCGAAGATCTTCGATCCTTTCTTCACGACCAAGGGCGTTGGCGAAGGCACTGGCCTCGGCCTCGCGATCACCTACGGCATCGTGCAGGAGCACGGCGGAACGATTCACGCGATGAATCGGCCGGAAGGCGGCGCAGAATTCACGATCGATCTGCCGGCAGCCGGGTGACTCTGGCGCCGAGAGATCTTTCAATTCGCGCGTGAGCCTGGCGCTCGAGTCTGGTAAAGTTCCATCGGTATGGCCGCCGCAGGCCCGCACGGCCTGAACGAAGAAGGATTTCTAACGACCGAAGAGGTGCTCGAGTACCTCCAGGTCAACCTGCGGACCGTCTACCGGCTGATCAAGGCCGGCAAGATCCCGGCAGTCCGGGTCGGCCGGCAATGGCGGTTTCGCAAACGCGATATCGACGCCTGGCTCGAAAGCCAGCGGCCGAGGCAAGTCCGCCCCGGCGCACAGCGGCAAGCCACTCCTCCGGCCGGCCGCCCACGCATCCTCGTCGTCGATGACGAAGCGGCGATACGCGATCTCCTCTCGAAAACACTTGCGCTCGCCGAGTACGACGTCGATCTTGCGCCCGATGGCCGAACGGCGCTCGAGCGTCTCCGCATCATTCCGTACGACCTCCTGATCACTGACCTCAAGATGCCCGGCATCGATGGTCTGACGGTCGTTCGCGAGGCCCGCCGGCTCAAGGCGGATATCCCGGTCATTATCATCACCGGCTTCTCGACCGAGGCGAGCGCGATCGAAGCGGTCAATCTCGGCGTGTCGGGCTATCTGACCAAGCCGTTCCGCGTTCCTCGCGTGCTCGCCGCCGCGGCGAAGGCGCTCGGCGAATAGTCGTCAGTCTCCTGATAATTCTGCGCGTCGCTTCACGCGCTTTCGCGAAAACCCTCGCATTCTTGGCATGTGCGGCCGTGTGCGGGTTGACGGCGGTAGCGCCATACTCTACAGTGGAAAATCGTCAATGTCATATACAGTCCTCTAGAGTGCTTTCCCCAGTAGGAGGACACACCCACTTCCGCTCGAGCGGAAGGTATGAATGGAGCGATGGACATGCGGAAGACACTCTGGAAGATTGGGCTCTCGTCGGCGGTCGTGCTGCTCATGTCGACGTCTGCATATGCGCAGACGGTCACTCAGCCCCTCAACGTCTCGGTGACCATCGGCTCGCGGGCGCAGTTGACGCTGAGCACTGCAGCTCTCGTCATTCCTGACGCGGACCCGGGGGCAGTTACAACGTTGACGGCGCCGGATCTCACCGTCACTGTCGGCGCACGCACGGCGTCGGCGCAGCCGATCACCTTGACGGTTGTGGCGGGAGGCGACCTGACGGGTTCGGCCGGAACGATCGGTATCGCCAACCTGACTTGGGCCACGACCGGTACCGGATTCGCGGGGACGGGCGTCTCGAACGCCACGGTCGCTCAGAGCGTGGGAACGTGGACCGGATCGGGCTTGCGGGCGGGCACTCAGGTTTACTCGCTGCCCAACAACTGGGCGTACGCGCCCGGCACGTATGCGACGTCACTGACCTACACGTTGGCCGTTCCTTAGTTCCTGACTGTTGGTACGAATGACACGCGTCCGGCGGCGGCACAAGCCGCCTTCGGACGCGGTTTGATCCTTCAGCCGGGGTCGGTAGCACGAATGAGATGTCGGCGCCGCTGCGTAACGCAATCCTTGCATTGACCCTGGTGACGCTCGGTGCCGTCGCTGGGACACCCTCAGCATCTGCTCAGACCCGAACCGCAACCGTGAACGTTTCGATCAACGGGCTCGCGCGAATGTCACTCTCGGTCAATGCCGTCACGTTCCCTGACAGCAACCCGAGTCTCGTGTCGCAAGTCGCACCGACCTCCGGACCGCTGACTATCACCGTCAAAACTCGGACGCCGCTCAACTCAACGGTCCGGCTATCGGTGCTGGCCAGCGACGATCTGCGCTCAGGCCTGAGGACAATTCCCGCCTCGGTGATCACCTGGACCGCGTCGGGCACCGGCTTCATCCCGGGAACCCTGAATCGCACCACACCACAGTCGGTTGGCTCATGGATCGGCTCTGGCGCGCGAACTGGAACGCAAAGCCTGCTCTTTGCCAATTCGTGGAGTTATCCAGTCGGCACGTTCACCTTGACGATGACTTACACGTTGAGCTCGCCGTGACGATTGCCTCGCGAGCCGTCCTCCGTTCGCTCGCAGTGGTACTGATGTCCGGCGCCGCCGTCGGTGGCGGAGTCCGACCGGCGAGAGCGCAACTTCTGCAAGTTCAGCCAACAACGGTCACGTTTCCGGCGAATGACCCGGACGCCGTCCCCGTGATTGCCGCGGCGCCCATCCGCGTCAGCTACGTCGCTCAGGGCAGCAAGGGGAATCCATGGACGATTACGGTTCGCGCCGAGGGTGATCTGATAGCCGGTGCCGCGACGATTGCCATCTCGAATATTTCGTGGGTCGCAACACCCACCCCTACATTCCGCAACGGTACGTTGACCACCGTGGCGCAGACCTTGGCGACTGGCACCGGGATCGCCTTGGAGCGCGGCGATGTCACGTTCCGGTTCGTCAATTCATGGAACTACGCTGTCGGCAATTACACGCAAACAATCACCTTCACTCTGTCGTCGCCATGATGAACTCACCTGACATCCGAAGCGCCGTTGGGGCGCTCGTCATAGCCGCCACTCTTGTCGCCGCCGCGCCGGACGAAGCCGCGGCCCAAGCGTCAGTCGAGGCTTCGCCGTTACGCGTCGAGCTTCAAGCCGGGCCGGGGAGCTCGACAACACAGGGCGTCACGCTCACGAATTTCGGCAAGGAGCCTGTGCGCGTCCGTGCGGTTCTCACCGACTGGGACCTCACGCGGGACGGAACACCGCAGTTCGAGGGTGCAGAGATCGGCGGTCGCTACTCGGCAACGGCCTGGGTCCGCGTCGCGCCGCCCGAACAAGTGATTGACCCAGGGGCCACCGCCACGGTCCGCTTCAACCTGACAGTGCCGCCGGAGGTGGAGCCCAGGGGGTACCGCACCGGCATCCTCTTCGAGTTCGAACCGGCCTCGCGCGCCGTCGCAACCAGACGCGAAATCTCATTCAAGAGCAGGATCGCAACGCTCATTTACGTCAACTCGGGGACACCACCAGTGGCGACGGAGCTCGTCGACCTGCGTGTCCGACCCACGGCCGCAGGTGTCGACGTCGTCGCAATCATCAAGAACTCCGGGCGCCGTACGGTCCGCACTCGCGGAACGCTCGTGCTGTTCGACGCCTCTGGCGCTATCGCGAGCGAGAACGCTGTTCCGGACGTGCCCCTCCTGCCCGAGAGCGAACGCGAGCTCAGCGTGCCCGTGAGCGTGGCGTCGCCAACAGGGACTGGTCTCGCGCCGGGAATCTACCGGGCGGAGCTCAAGATCGATCTTGGCCAGCCTGCCCTCATCGTCGGCGAAACATCGGTTCAGATCTCGCGGTAGTGCTCCATGGAGCGTGCTGCTGGCCGGCCGACGGCATTCGTCATTGGCGCGCTGCTCGTCGCCCTGACCAACGTGCCGGCCGCCGCGCAACAGGGATCGCTACAGGTCAGCGGCGCCGCACAAGCGACGACAGGTCAGCTTCAGCGGGGCCCAAATTTCGTAACGGTCGAACCGGATATCGGTGTGTCGTGGCTGCAGCCCGGCACGCGCATCGGGAACCTGCAGCTGGAGTTGCATGGCACTGAGCGCCGCGATGCATTTCATCTCGGTCGCGTCTACGGCGCGATGCGCGATCTCAAGCAAGGGGATTACAAGTGGACGGTGGAAGCTGGCGACACCTATTACTCGCCAACCATCGGCGACTACAAATTCTCGAACCTCGTCACGCCGCCGGTGATGTTCACTGGCGCGGCGCTGGCGGTCCGATCCGCCAGGAGTGAACTGGCCTTCGTCGCGGGCCGCGGCAGCATCTGGCGGAACATCTTCGGAACCGACCCTGACACGATCGAGCAAACCATCGTGGCCGCACGGGCCAGCCGACATGTCAGCGACGGCCTCGACATCAACGTGCGAGGCTCGAGCGTGCGCAACGGTAACCTCGCCGAGTTCGCCACGGCCATTGCGGCCAGCGACCAGGCGGGGGGAGGGATGCGATTTGCAATCCGCCCGTCCCTGCTGCTCGTTGCCGACGGTAGCGGCGTGATCTATCGACGCGCGGGCTCCGGCATTCGCGAGGGCGATGGGTCGGGACTCGTCGGCCTCCACTGGCTGCATAGCCGTGGCTGGATCCAGATAAACGCGTCACGGTTTTCGCCCGGTGACACGCCCACAATCAACTCCCCGTTGTCGGATCGGGCCGGGCAGTTTGCGGCGGGCGAGTACGACCTCTTGAAACGGCTCCGCGTCTTTGGCGGCTGGGAAGCCTTCAAGTCCAACCTGGATCCGACGGCCGCGTACGCCGCGGGTCTCCAGGTTCCGAGAAGCAGCGGAGCTCGCCAATTCGGCGGGATAAGGGCGCAAATGGGCTCGCGTTCGACCCTCAGCGTTCGCGCCGAATCCGGCGACCGCATCTCGAAGTACGTCGCGGGCCGGCAGGATGTCCAGAGCGACACTGGCCTCATCAGCGCAGACTGGAACACGGCATTTCAACGGCTGAATGGGTTCTTCCGCGTCGCGCAGCGCAACAACGTCACCAGCGCGAGCCTGTCAGGCTCCTATACGGAGCGCGACATGTCGGGGCAGATCTTCTACAGACTGTCGCAGTCGGCGCAGATCTTTGGACTCGGCAATGCCTCGCGCATGATCGACGAAGCCGGCGGCGGCAGGACTTTTTGGCAGGCGGGGGGCGGCGCGCAGCTGCAGGTCGTGCGACAGGGCCTCTGGATGCGGACCGAAGCGACGGTCAGCCGTAACACCGATCTCCTCACGCAGCTTTTCATCCCGCGGGAGTCGATCAGTCTTGGGTTCAACGGCCACGTAATGCCGCGTACCTCTGTCGGCATCGATGTCTACGTCGATCGCGCGGCCAATCCTGCGACCGACGTCAGCCCCTGGGCGACCCGTTCTATCGTTCGGCTCATTCAAACTATGCCGACCGGACCCGCATATGTCGCTGGACCGGGCCCGTTTCGTTCGGTCCCGACGCGCGCCGTCGCTACGGTCAAGGGAATGGTCTTTACCGACTGGAACAGCAATGGCCTGCGTGACGCCGGCGAAGAACCGGTTCACGGCGTGCCGCTTCGCATCGGCTCAATCGCTGCGACGCAGACCGGCAAAAACGGCGAGTTCCTTTTCCAGAACGTGCCGGACGGGCTGCACGACGTCGGACTCGACCTCGGCGCGCTGCCGATCGATTTCGATCCGCCCGCCATCTCGCGCATCCAGGTTTCGTTGTCGGGAAGAGACACGCGACAGGTGACGTTCGGCCTCATCCCTCTCGGGGCGATTCGGGGACGGGTCGTCCGCGATCTGAACGGAAACGGCAGGTCGGACCACGACGAGCCGGCCGTCGATGGTGCAGTCGTGGTACTCGACGGCGGCAAGCGTTCCGAGCAGTTGAAACGCGGGGCGTTCGCGTTCGAGGCCGTGCCCGGCGGCGAGCATACGGTCACGCTTCTTGCTGAATCGCTAACCGATGGCGCGCTGATCGCTGGCGACGCCATGCAAACTGCAAGGCTCGAACGCGACCGGATGACGACCGATCTCGCCTTCCTGGTCTCGATTGCGACGCGCGCGGAGATCCGCAAAGTGTTTGCCGGCGGACCTCTCGCGACGCCCGCCCGGACGGCGGGCTCTCCGTCCGGCGAGCGGGCGCGATAGATCGACCGCAAATGCAGGCAGGCCGGCCTCAGCCGCCTCTTCGTCGACTGTGCCATCGTCGAAGGTTTCGGGTCAATTCGCGCTGCAGGCCGCAGCATTCGATGACCCCCTGCGCGCCCGATCGATGGTGGAAGCGTTGATCCGCAAAGGGTTCGACGCATATGTCGTGGAACCGCCTGCCAGGAAATCCAGATGCACCTTACCGCGTCCGAATCGGCCGATACGACACTCGGGCAGAGGCCGACCGCGCTGCAATCGAGGCAAGAAAAGTGACCGCGGAGAAACTATGGGTGACGAGTAGCCGATCAGGAGATCGATAACCGCAAGGAAATCGGCACCGCGTAGCGTCCTGGTATCCCGCAGCGCAGCGCAAACGTGAGCCGTCCACTACGCAGGCCGCCGCCGGTCCAGCGCGCTACGATCGTCGGCATGATCGGCGAAGCCTCGCCGCTCTTTATGCCTCCCGACCATCCGTGATCATCAGCGTTCCTGGCAAACTTGACAGCGCGTCGATAACGAGGCGAACCTCGTCGCCCGATGCGGTTCGGGCGCCGGCACTGAAATCAAGCGTCGCTGTCGCCGGCGTTGCCGCGTCGGTTACATCGAAGCGCAGGACATCCGTTGAAAGCCTTAGCGATGTTCGCTGCTCAAACGTTACCGTTGCCGCAATGCTCTGCGTCACCTGCCGCGCGGGTGCCTGGGCACTCAACGGACGCCATTGCGGATGCGACGAGCAACGCCGCGAGCACACCAACAGATAGCAAGCCTGCGAAACGCCGAGGTTGCATGGGGCCGTCGATCATAAGAGCCGGCCGACACCGTCGGCTATGCCTTGAGCGACAGATCGGCGGCGCCGCCTCGACCTTTAGCGCATTCCATACGACACACTGCGACAGCTGACGGAATTGTCAGCCAAAGCCACATGCTAAAATCGTGCGTTTAGGCTCCTGCACGCACGCCAGCCATGATCCAGCTCTCCAACCTCACCAAGTCGTTCGGCGACCGCGTCCTCCTCGGCTCGGTGAGCTGGCAGATCGACGACCGGGAACGCGTCGGGTTGAGTGGTCCGAACGGCGCTGGGAAAACCACGCTTCTCAAGATGCTCGCCGGGCTCGAGCAGCCGGACGGCGGTCTCGTGGTCAAACCCTCGGGCCTCACGATCGGATACCTGCCGCAGGATGGTCTGGATCATTCGGGGCGGACACTCATCGAAGAAGCTGGCCAGGCGTTCAAGACGCTGCTCGACATGCGCGCCGAGATCGCCACACTCGAAGATCGCCTGGCCGATGACACGGTCGCGGAGTCCGAGCACGCCGGCATGCTCAGCCGCTACGGCGAGCTGCACGAGAATTTCCGGCGGCTCGAGGGCTACAGCGTCGACCTCAAGATTCACACGGTTTTGCGCGGCCTGGGCTTCTCCAGGGAGGACCTGGAGAAGCCGACCGAAACCTTCTCCGGCGGTTGGCAGATGCGCATCGCGCTGGCCAAACTGCTGCTCGGCCGCCCGGGCCTTCTGCTCCTCGACGAGCCGACGAACCATCTCGATCTCGAAGCGCGAAACTGGCTCGAAGAGTATCTCTCCGACTATCCGCACGCCGTCATCCTCGTCTCGCACGACCGCTTCTTTCTCGACGCCGTCGTCACGCGGATCACGGATATCGGCCTGCGCACGCTCACGGATTATCCGGGCAACTACACGAGCTACCTTCGCGTTCGCGAAGAACGGATGGAGCGGCTGCGCCAGCAGAAGCGCGATCAGGACGATGAGATGGCGCGGATGAAGGCGTTCATCGACCGCTTCCGCTATCAGGCGACGAAAGCGGCACAGGTCCAGAGCCGGATCAAGATGCTCGACAAGATCGTGCCGATCGAGATCCCGCCGGAGCGCAAGCGCGTCCACTTCACGTTTCCCGCGTGCGCGAAGAGCGGCCGAACGGTGCTCGACCTGCGTGGCGTGTCGAAGAGCTACGGACCGCGACGGGTGTTCGACGGCACCAACGTCCACATCGAGCGCGGCGATCGCATCGCCCTCATCGGGCCGAACGGCGTCGGCAAATCGACGCTGATGCGCATGCTGTCTGGAACGGAAGCGCCTGATGCCGGAACGCGGACCGAAGGTCACCAGGTGGTGATGCAGTACTTCGCGCAGGACGAAGCGACGCGCCTCGATCCGACGCTGACCGTCTATCAGACCCTCGCGGGCGACGCGCCGATTCACATGGTCCCGCACATCCGCAACATCCTCGGCGGGTTCCTTTTCTCTGGCGACGATGTGGACAAGCCGGTGCGGGTGTTGTCGGGCGGCGAGCGGACGCGGCTGGCTGTCGCGCGCATGCTACTGCGTCCATCGAACACGCTGTTGCTCGACGAACCGACGAATCACCTCGATCTCGACTCCAAGGACGTGCTCCTCGAGGCGCTCGAAGATTTCGGCGGCACGCTCATCTTCGTCTCGCACGACCGCTACTTCGTCGACAAGCTGGCGAGCAAGGTAATCGAGATCGGCGAGGGCCAGGCGCTCCTATATCCCGGGCAACTACGAAGAGTGGCTGTGGAGCAAGAAGCAACGCGAGGCGACTGACGCTGCCGGGCCTCGAGATTCGGTGTCTGCGGTTCGGGTTCAGAAACAGCCGGACCGAAAGTCGCAACGCCCCATCGTCCGAGCCGAGGCGGTCTCCGGCATCCCAGAGCCCCGAACCCCGAGCCGCGACCCCCGAGAGCTACGACGACCGCAAGCGACGCGAGGCTGAGGCCCGCAAGGTCAAGAAGGCCGCCGACGGCCTGCGCAAGAGGGTCGAAGAACTCGAGGCTCGAATCGCCGAACGGGAGACACGCCATCAAGGCCATCGAAGCCTCGATGTCCGCTCCCGGATTCTACGAGGACAGGGAGGCTGCCCAACCCATCATCGACCAGCACCAGGCGCTGATGTGGGAGGTGGGCGACCTGATGAATCAGTGGGAAGCGCTACAAACAGAATTGTAAGTCACTGCTCAAATCTGTAACCCTCCAAAGCGCTTCGCTCGTCCCCAATCTACTCAAAACATTAAGGATTCCACCAACCCCGTCTGTAACACCCGGGGCATACGGTTTGCCCCGACGCACACCGACCTCAGGAGAGGTCCGCCCGAGGACCGGCCAGACACGCAACATGCTTGGTCCGGACTCGAGAGGCGGCCGTAACTCCAACATGGAAATGAGCTTGGCTGATCAGGACCGCGCAATTACAATATTGCCAGACGAGGCGCCTGGACCCAGGACGCCCTCGGCGCCGGTCCCGCATTGCCTACACGTAAGCCCCGCGGCGCGCGTCGCCAGACCTCCCGCTCAACGGCAACGGCCACCAAGGCCGCGCAAGCCCGGCAGTGGGCGCACGGAGTCCGCCCGCGGCGTCACGACGGCCGACTTCTACCGTGACATGGTCTGGAGCCTTCGCAACGGCGTCCTGGCCGTCACGGTCGACGGCACCGTGGCGGTCATGAACGACGTCGCCTACCGCATCCTGGGACTGACGCCGAACGCCTCGGACATCGGACGGCCGTTCACCGGCGTCCTCCAGAGCCAGCCAGAAGTTGCGCGCATCATTGGCGGCGCGTTCGACCTTGCGCACCTGCCAAACCGCGCCGAGCTGCGGCTCAAGAGCACGAACAAGGTCATCGGCTACACGCTCTCGCAGGTGCACGATTCGCGTGGACGGCTGACTGGCGCCACGCTGTTCTTCAAGGATCTGACGCGCGTCGAACAGCTCGAGGAACGCGAGCGACTGCGCGACCGGCTGGCGGCGCTCGGCGAGATGGCGGCCGCGATCGCGCACGAAGTCAAGAACCCGCTGGCCGGCATCGAGGTGATGGCGGGCATCCTCAAGCGGCAGCTTCCCGAGTCGCAGGACGCACAGTCGATCCTCGGCGACATCATCAAGGAAGCCAAGATGGCCAACGCCATCGTGCTCGAGGTGCTCGAGTTCGTGCGGCCGATCCGATTGCAAGTCGAGCACATGTCGCTCGTCGACGTGATCAAGGACGCGACCGCGCTTGCCGACACGCACGCGCCCCGCGGCAACGTCGACGTCCGCGTCAACATTCCCGTCGGCCTGGCGACGATTCAGGGCGACCCGCATCAGCTGCGGCAGTTGTTCACCAACCTGCTGATCAACGCATTCGAAGCGATGAACGGCAAGGGCGCGGTGCGGATCGACGCGACGGAGCTTCCCGAGGAAGAGGCACCAACCGGCGGCGAGGTCCTCGTCGGTGCGATGGTGCAGGTCGACGTCACCGACGATGGTCCCGGTGTTCCGCCGGACGTCATGGATCGCATCTTCAGCCCGTTCTTCACCACCAAGCCGCAGGGCACGGGGCTCGGGCTGGCTATCGTTCGCAAGATCGTCAACGCGCACGACGGGCGCATCGACGTCCAGGTGCCGGCGTCGGGCGGCACTCAGTTTCGCGTCACGCTGCCGGTGTCGAGCGAGCATCAGCTATTTCGGTAGTTCGTCGGTTCTTCGTTCGGGGTTCTGGGTTCGTGGTTCGAGTTCGGGGTTCGTCGTTCGCTGAGGATAAGTGGCAAGGCGGGCGGGAGGTCAATCCCCGTGTCGGGGGCCGAGGGACGTCAGCGTTCCCGTAGAGAGAGGGACTGAGCAATGGGCCGGATTCTGGTGGCAGATGATCACGATTCGCTCCGGCGCGGCATCGTCCGCGCGCTGTCGGACGCGCACCACGAAGTCGACGAGGCGCCGAACGGCAACGTCGCGATCGAGAAGCTGCACGAAGGGCAATACGACGTCGTGCTGAGCGATCTCAAGATGGGCGGCAGCGACGGATTGGACGTGCTACGTACGGCCAAATCGCTGCACCCCACGACAGCCGTGATCCTGATGACGGCGTTCGGCTCGGTGCACACCGCCGTCGAAGCGATGAAGATCGGCGCGTTCGATTACGTGCAGAAGCCGTTCGAGATCGAGGAGATGGAGCTCAAGGTCGAAAAGGCCATCGAGCACCGACGACTCAAGCACGAGATCGAGTACCTCCGCCACACGCAGCAGGACATCTACGACTTCGACCGGATCGTCGGCGCCAGCGGCGCGCTGCAATCGGTCTTGACGATCGTCAAGAAGGTCGCCAAGAGCAATACGACCGTGCTCATCCGCGGCGAAACGGGCACCGGCAAGGAGCTCATCGCCGGCGCGATCCACCACAACTCGCTGCGCGCGGGGCGCAACTTCGTCAAGGTCAATTGCGCGGCGCTCCAGGAGAACCTCCTCGAGTCGGAACTCTTCGGCCACGAGAAGGGTGCGTTCACGGGCGCGGACAAGCAGCGCGTCGGCCGCTTCGAACAGGCTGATGGCGGCACGCTCTTCCTCGACGAAGTCGGGGACATGAGCGCCAACACGCAGGCCAAGATCCTGCGCGTGCTGCAGGAGCACGAGTTCGAGCGTCTCGGCGGTACGAGGACGTTACGCGTCGACGTGCGGGTGATCGCGGCCACCAACCGCAACCTGCCGCAGATGGTCGCCAACGGCCTCTTCCGCGAGGACCTCTACTACCGGCTGAACGTCGTCTCGATCGACATGCCACCGCTGCGCGAGCGCAAGGACGACATCCAGCAGCTGGCCATGTTCTTCCTGCGCCGGTTCTCCGGCGAGCTCAAGAAGCGTCTCGACGGCCTGTCGCCCGATGCGCACAAGCTGCTGATGCGCTACAACTGGCCCGGCAACATCCGCGAGCTCGAGAACGCCATCGAGCGGGCGGTGCTGCTGACAGAAGGGCCGCTGCTCACGAGTGTCGATCTGCGGCTCGGCGAGCTGTCGACCACTCAGCCATCCGGCGACGCCAGCCCGGTCGTCAAGATTCCGCCGACCGGCATCGCGCTCGAGGAGATCGAGCGTCAGGCGCTGATCGAGGCGCTCAAGATGTCGAACTGGGTGCAGAAGGACGCCGCGGAGCTGCTCGCGATCAGCCCGCGCGTGATGAACTACAAAATCAAGACGCTCGGCATCGACTACGCGCGCGGCAGACGGCCGATGGTCGAGTCGATGGCGTCTTGATTAACCGGGGCCGGACCCCTTACACGCTCGCTCGCGGGGCCCCACTGCCCCGCTCCGCTCGCGCGATCTTTCTTCGTACTCTTAGCTGAAAGCTGAGAGCCAGGGGCTGAAAGCTACGCCTTGGGGTGCGCCTTCTTGTACGTCTCCAGCAACTGCGCGGCGTTGACGTGGGTGTACCGTTGCGTGGTGCTCAGCCGGGCGTGGCCGAGTAGCTCCTGAATCGCCCTCAAATCAGCGCCACGTTCGAGCAGGTGCGTCGCAAACGAATGCCGCAGCGCGTGCGGGCTGATGCCGAACCTCGTGCTGCAGGCGGCAACGTACTTCCTCACCAATCGATCGACACTGCGAGTCGACAAGCGGCCACCCTGGTAATTGAGAAAGAGTGGCGCCCTTCCACCCCGTGTGTTCCGCTGCTTTCCGTGTGTTCCGTGATGGAGTGAGCCGTGTGTTCCGTGGTGGAGTGGGCCGTGCGCTCCGTGGCTCGTCGTCAACGGCCACGAACGATTCGCGGTCGCGCAGCCACGCGCGCAGCGCCGCCTCGGTGGATCGATTGAACGGCACGATCCGCTCCTTGCCGCCCTTGCCGAGCACCCTCACCATTCGGCCGCCGACGTTGACGTCGCCGAGATCCAGGCCGACGAGCTCGCTCAGCCGCAGACCCGAGGCGTAGAACAACTCGAGGATCGCGCGGTCGCGACGGCCGAGCGGGATCGATACATCGGGCATCTCGAGAAGCGCCGTCATCTCGGCCTCGCCGAGATGCGCCGGCAGCCGCTGTTCGCGTCTCGGCGTTCCGACGAGCGCTGCCGGATCTCCCTCGAGGATGCCTTCGCGCCGGAGATACCGGCCGAAGGTGCGTATCGCGGCCAGCTTCCGCGCGGCTGACGATCGCGTGTTGCCCCGGCTCGTGAGGTCGGCGAGAAACTCGCGGACGTTGGCGTGATCGAAGTCGCCGACCGTGAGCTCGGCGCGCGGCCGGCCGGCGTGCGTGGCAAGGAAGGACAGGAACTGCGTCAGATCGCTTTCGTAGGCGCGCACGGTGTGCGCCGACGCGTTCTCATTCAGCTCGAGGTGCTCCAGGAACTCGCCGAGGACCTCTTTCATCGAGAGCTCAGTCGCGACTCGGTCGAGTGCGCGTTCGGAGAGGCCTCGATCCAGCGCTCGAGATCGGCCAGCGCGCGTTCCGACAGCGCAAGCTTACGCGTGTCTTTTCGGCTCAGACGACGGCCGTCGGCCGCACGCATGCGCGGGATCTTGCGGTCGTCAATCGGCTCGATGATGCCGAACGTGATGTTGGTCGGCTGATAGTGCCGCGGGTTGGCGTGCGATACGTAGTGCGCCAGCGCGCCCAGCGCCGTCGTCCTCGGCGGCACGCGCATCGGCTGACCGAGAACACGCGCGGCAGCGTTACGTCCGGCCATCAAGCCTGACGCGGCAGATTCGACATAACCTTCGACGCCAGAGATCTGACCCGCAAAGAAGAGGTCGTCACTCGACTTCATCTGCCACGTGTCGCGCAGGACGTCCGGGCCGTTGATGTACGTGTTGCGGTGGATCATGCCGAATCGAACGAACTCGGCGTTCTCGAGGCCAGGAATCAGGCGCAGGACGCGCGCCTGCTCGCCCCACTTCATCTGGGTCTGGAATCCAACGAGGCTGAAGTGATCGCCGGCGAGGTTGTCTTGACGCAGCTGAACGCAGGCGTAGGCCTCGCGTCCCGTTCGAGGATCGATGAGGCCGACCGGCTTCATCGGACCGAAGCGCGAGCGTGTCGACGCCGCGGCCGGCCATCACCTCGATCGGCAGGCAGCCTTCGAAGAACTTGGATCGTCGAACTCGTGGAGCGCCGTCTTCTCGGCGTCGACGACGGCGTCGTAGAAGCGCAGGTATTCGATCCCTGTCCATCGGACAGTTCAGGTAGTCCCCCTCGCCATCGTCGACTCCGCACGCCTCACCAACGGCGGGGACACTCAACGTTGAGTGTCCCGGTTGAGTGTCCCCGGGGACAGTCAAGGTTGAGTGTCCCGGTTGACTGTCCCCGCCGCGCAAGCTCCGTGCCCAGCGCGAAGCGCGGAAGACCCTCGACATGTCGATCGACTCCGCAAGGACGATGGGACTGATGGCGTCGTAGAAATAAAGGTGGTCGCCGCCGACGCGCGCGCGATGTCCTGCGACAGCGCGTCGGACGTCAGCGGACCTGTCGCCACGATCCGATCCCGCCGCCGGGCGGAACTGGCACGCTGGCGATCTCCTCGCGCACGCACGCGGATGACGCGGATGGTTCGCGATCTCGCGAGTGACGGTCTCGGAAAAACGCACGCGGTCGACGGCGAGCGCGGCGCCGGCAGGGACGCGCGACAAGTCGGCCGCCTGCATGACGAGCGAGCCGAGCCGCCGCATCTCCTCTTTGAGAAGACCGACGGCGTTATCGAGCTTGTCGCCGCGGAATGAGTTGCTGCAGACGAGCTCGGCGAGCCCGTCGGTCTTGTGGACAGCGGTAGGCCTGACCGGCCGCATCTCGTGGACGACGACCGGCACGTCGAGCGCCGCCGCCTGCCACGCGGCCTCGCAGCCCGCGAGGCCGCCGCCGATGATAGTGACCATGGCAATGCTGAATGCTGAAGTCTGAACGCTGAAATGAGTGCTGAAGAGAACGACTTCAGAATTCAGCACTCAGCATTCAGCATTTCTTCTATGCCGGCGCCAGCTCCTCGGCCCGCACGTAACTGCACTCTTCGTTGTTGCAGATCAGCTGACGGCCGTGGCGCTTGGTGATCTTCTCCACCAGGAACGGCGCGCCGCAGTCCGGGCACTTCTCCGGCATCGGGCGGTTCCACAACGTGAAGTCGCAGTCCGGATAGTTGGCGCAACCATAGAACACGCGGCCCGCGTCGCGACTTGCGCTCGACGATGTCGCCGCCGTCCTTCGGACAGAGGACGCCGGTCGACTTCTGCTTGACGTACTTGCAGGTCGGATAGTTGCTGCACGCCGTGAACTCGCCGAACCGGCCCTGCTTGAGCACGAGGTTCGACTCGCACTTCGGGCACTTCTCTTCGAGCATCTGGTCGGGCTTCGCGGCCGCCAGACCCTGCTTCGTCGCGATGATCTTCCGCGTCGTCTTGCACTCGGGATAGCCGGTGCATGCGAGGAACTGACCGAAGCGACCGCGCTTGAGCGCCATCGGCTTGCCGCAGTTCTCGCAGTTCTCCTCGATCTCGCCGCCTTCGGCATTGGCCTCGGGCGTCTCGAGCTCTCGCGTGTTCTCGCACTCGGGATACGCGCTGCAGGCCAGGAACAAGCCGAACTTGCCCGCCTTGATCACCATCGGCGAGCCGCACTTGTCACACGCCACCTTCGGGTCGGGCTCGACACCCTCCTTCAGGTTGATCATGTCCTTGGTGGCGCGCTTCAGGTCCTTCTCGAATTTCTTGTAGAAGGAGGAAAGCGCCGACTCGTAGTCGTTCTTACCCTCCTCGATCTTGTCGAGCTCTTCTTCGAGTTCCCGAGTGTAGTTGACGTCGAGGATGTCGTCGAACGCGGGGCTGAGCAGCTTCTCGACGAGCATCATGCCGAGCAGCGTCGGCTTGAAGCGCCCTTCGATCTTGTTGACGTACTCGCGCGTCTGGATGACGCCGATGATCGACGCGTAAGTGCTCGGCCGGCCGATACCGTTCTCTTCGAGTGCCTTGACGAGCGTCGCCTCGCTGTAGCGTGGCGGCGGCTGCGTGAACTTCTGCTCCGGCTTGAGCGTGCGCAACTCGAGCCGATCGCCTTCGCTCAGAGGCGGCAGCACGTTCGCGCCGTCGTCGTCTTCGGCGCTCGCCGCGTCCGGACCTGGACCAGCCGTGCGTTCCTCAGCAGGTTCCTGGTTGTAGACCGCCATCCAGCCGGCAAACTTCGGCACCGATCCTTTGACGCGGAAGAGATACGCCGCGGCTTCGACGTCGACGGTGGTTTCGTCGAAGGTTGCCGCCGGCATCTGCGAGGCGACGAAGCGGTTCCAGATCAGGCGATAGAGGTAGTACTGGTCCGGCGTCAGGTGCGCCCGAACCTCGTCCGGGTGGTATTGCATCGACGTCGGACGAATGGCTTCATGCGCGTCCTGAGCGTCGGCCTTCGCGCGGTAGTAGATCGGTTTCTCAGGCAGATAGTCAGGGCCGAACTTCTGGCCGATGAACTCGCGCACGTCGGTCAGCGCCTGATCGGCGACGCGCGTCGAGTCGGTTCGCATGTAGGTGATGAGGCCGACAGCGCCCTCACCTGGCAGCTCGATACCCTCGTAGAGCTGCTGCGCGATCATCATCGTCTTCTTGACCGGAAAGCGCGATGCCTGCTGCAGCTTGCTCGTGATGAACGGCGGAACCGCGCTCTTCTTGCGCTCCTTCGTCGTGACCGACGCGACCGTCCACGTCGCCTGCTTCAGATCGTCGAGAACCGCGTTCGACTCGGCCTCGTTGCCGATCTTGATGTTCGTGCCGTCCCGCTTCAGCAGCTTGGCATCGAACTCCGGCGGCACCGGACCGGCCAGCCGGGCCGTGATGTTCCAGTACTCCTCCGGCGACGAACGCGCCGATCTCGCGCTCGCGATCGACGACGATCTTCAGCGCCACCGACTGCACGCGGCCGGCGCTCAGGCCGCGCCGGACCTTGTCCCAGAGGATGGGGCTGATCTTGTAGCCCACCAGCCGATCGAGCACGCGGCGCGCCTGCTGCGCGTCGACCATCTGCTTGTTGATCTGCGTCGGCTTGTCGAGCGCCGCGAGCACGCCTTTCTTGGTGATCTCGTTGAACATCAGCCGGCGAATCTTCTTGCGGTTGCCGGCGCCGAGCTCTTCGGCGAGGTGCCAGCCGATCGCCTCACCCTCGCGGTCAGGGTCGGTCGCGACGAAGATTTCTCGACGCCTCCTTGGCCGCTGCCTTCAGCTCGGTGACGCACCTTCTTGCGGCTCGCGATGACCTCGTACGATGGCTCGAAGCCGTCTTCGATCGACACCCCGAGCTTGCTCTTCGGCAGGTCGCGCACGTGGCCCATCGACGCCACGACTTTGTAGTTCCTGCCGAGATATTTATTGATGGTCTTCGCCTTTGCCGGCGATTCGACCACGACCAGTGACTTTGCCATACGTGCGACCTGTCTAGCCGAAGACGCCATCGCGCATCGACCCGCCTCCGAAGCTCCTTATTTAGCGCGGAGACTGACCCTACGTTACCAGACGGCGGGAAAACCCGCTTCCCGTCTGCGTGACCAGTCCGGCCAGCTCGAGCTCCATCAGCCGAGCGAGGAGCCTTGTACCGGTAACACCGGTCAATTCCATGAGCTCATCGAGCCGGTAGACCTCCCCGGCCTCCATGCGCCCAAGTAAACTGTCTGATTGCAATAACTTAGACGGTAAAGCCCGAGGCGCGTTGCCCGCTGGCCAACCGAGTCCCTCAAGAATATCGTCAGCTGACTCGACGACCTTTGCTCCATCCTTCAGGAGACCGTGGGAGCCTCGGTTTCGGCCTGAAAGCACGTTACCCGGCACGGCCATCACGTCCCGACCCTGCTCGAGGGCGCATCGGGCTGTAATGAGGGACCCGCTCTTCTCGGACGCTTCGACGACCACAACGCCCAGCGAGATCCCGGAGATAATACGGTTCCTCAGCGGAAAGTGCTCGGGCAGCGGCGCCGCTCCTGGCCCCAACTCGCTGATCAGCAAGCCTTTCTTCGATATTTCCGAGGCCAGCTCGGTGTGCTGCGACGGGTAGACGCGGTCGAGGCCGGACCCGAGCACCGCAACTGTCGGTTCGCAGCCGGACAG
This sequence comes from uncultured Acidobacteriota bacterium, assembly GCA_963797715.1. GTDB lineage: Bacteria > Acidobacteriota > Vicinamibacteria > Vicinamibacterales > 2-12-FULL-66-21 > DATBJJ01. The sequence goes on along the minus strand of CAWCQS010000015.1, from coordinate 348,700 downwards.
GCAACCCCGGTGGGCGGCGGAATCGACCCCCCGAGCCAGACCGCTGGTGACGACTATCCCTCGATCCGACAGCTCCTGGCCCAACCGGTAGGCGACGTCGAGCGCGTACGGCGTGGCGGCTCTCGAACCGACGATCGCCACGGCGGGGCGGGCAAGACAGTCGAGATTTCCACGCGACCACAGCACTGGCGGCGGATCGGGTATGCAGCTCAGAAGCGCCGGATACCGCGGATCGTTCCAGGAGAGCGCCTCGATGCGCGCCGTCTTCGCGGCCACCAACGCGGCAGATGCCCGCTCGCGGGCGACCTCAATCGCAGCCGCACGCTCGCTCTGGTCGAGCTCACACGCCTGGAGCACGCGGTCGAGCGCGGCGTCACACTCGAGACCAGTGAGATGTCGGATGTCCTTGAATGCTGACGCGGCCCTCGACCGCGATGCAGGCAGCATCGACAGGGCCACAACGGTGAAGAGGTCCATGCGCATCCACTCGCCTTTCAGCGGCGACGCGACCTCTCTGTCTTCATTATGGAGCCTGTTGTCACCCCCGGCAACGACACGCTGGCTCGACCGGTCGGACCTTGCCTTACGAAGGTCGTCAGGACCTTACGAAAATCGCCAGTCGAGCGGGCTGAATCTCGGCAGCCGCGAAGCCGGAACCGTGGTACGCCGCTTGCTCGAACCCGCGGCGGGAACGGCGCTGAAAGCCGTTGCACTGCGGCGTCGCGGTGCTATAGTGAGTTCGAGCGACCCTCATGCTATCTCGAGCTGTTGTCGTTGCGGCCGCGCTCGTTGCGTTTGCCCCGCAGGCGCACGCTGGCGACGCACGGTCTGAAGCAAAAGAGCAGGTAGAGTTCGGGATCAAGGTCGCGCAGAACGGCCTCTGGAAAGAGGCCGCCTACCGCTGGCAGAAGGCCGTCGAGATCGACCCGACCTACGCCGCCGCCTGGAACAACCTCGCTGTTGCATTCGAGCAGCAAGGCAACTTCGAAAAGGCGCGTGAAGCATACGAAAAGGCCGTCGAACTCGATCCGAAGAACCTGCTCCTGCGGCAGAACTACGACCTGTTCAAAGAAATCAATGACCGCACGAAGCGCCGTCGCGATCGTTAGCCGGCTCTCGAATCCGGTGTCGTGCCTGGTCCTCGGTCTGGGACTGCTGGCGGGAGCGTCCGCCTGCACGAGTTTCTACGAAATCCCAATCGAAACGCCCATCCAACCCAAGATGGACGTCTCGATGTTCCAGCGCGTGCTCATCGCCGGTTTCATTGGCGGCGGCACCGAAGATGTCGACGCCAACCTGGAAACCGTGCGACTCCTGCGAAGTCAGCTGAGAACGAAATCATCCCTGCGCGTGATCGAGGCGGAGGTGATGCAGCTCGCCGACATCGCGAAGGAGCGAGCCAGAGGCGAAGCGAGCCCACCCCCGACGCCGGGCGGCGCTGCCGATGGACCACAGGCGCAGGAACAGGATCCGACGCGCATCCGCAACGAGAAGGATCTCGAACGCTACCAGAGCATCTTTTCCGACGTGGCGTTCTGGAAGCAGAAGGGCGAGGAATATCAGGGCCCGCTCATCATCACGGGCACAGTCCTCTTCTCGCCGCTGTCGACGGCAGGCTACGTCCCGGTCGAGCGCGAGTACTTCGACCAGCTTGGACGCCGTCGCGTGATCCAGCAGCGCGTGTATCAGGAGCGCAAGGGCTTCACGCTGCAGCCGAAGCTGATCTACATCGACGGCCGCACGGGCGCGACGCTCTACTCGGAAACGCTGCGCGAGGAGATCCTCTATAACGCGCAACAGAATACGCCGGCTCTTTCATCGTACTTCGAGCTGATGGACAAGCTGATTCCGAGCTTCCTCAACACGCTCAGCACCCAGAAAATCCGCGGCACGCGGATGTTAGTGAAGTAGTAGGGCCGGACTTTAGTCGGGGCCAGGGGCCCGGCCCAACTAAAGTTGGGCCCCACAGCCGTTGGTCCAGCCGACCCCTCCCGTGGTATCCTAGATACTTTGTCGAAGCTGCCGTGGGCGCCCCAGGGGCGTTCGCAGGCGCAGGAGTGCGACCGTGTTTGCAATCATTCAGAGCGGTGGCCGGCAGGTCAAGGTTTCGCCTGGGGACATCATCTCCGTCGACCGGTTCGAAGCCAACAACGGTGACGAGGTCACCATCGACCAGGTGCTCGTCCTCGAGAAAGAGGGCGGCGAAGTGCTCGCCGGTGCGCCTTACGTGCCCGACGTCAAGATCGTCGGCGTCGTCGACGGCGAATCGCGGGGCCCGAAGATCCGCGTCTTCAAGAAGAAGCGCCGTAAGGGCATGCGCCGGACCAAGGGCCATCGCAGCACCTACACGCTGATTCGAATCAAGGACATCATCGTCTAGCTGGAAGCTGGCAACTGCAAGCCGGAAGCTGAAAACATCATGGCAACAAAGAAGGGTCAAGGAAGTTCACGGAACGGCCGCGACAGCAACTCCCAGCGCCTCGGCGTGAAGCGGTTCGACGGCAACGTGGTCACTGGCGGTTCGATTCTCGTGCGGCAGCGCGGTCGCCGCTTCCGTCCCGGCCTCAACGTCGGCCGCGGCAAGGACGATACGCTGTTTGCCAAGATCGCCGGTCGCGTCAAGTTCGAGGATCACGGCGCCAAGGGCCGCGTCATCAGCGTGCACCCGCTCGCCGATTGACGACTGGCGATTACCCCGACTGACGACTGAGACCGACGACTGAAGACTAACGACTGTCGACTGTTGTGTTTGTCGACGAAGTAGACATTCACGTGGCGGCCGGGCACGGCGGTGCCGGCGCCATGAGCTTCCGCCGGGAGAAATTCGTCCCGCGCGGTGGACCCGACGGCGGCGATGGCGGCCACGGCGGATTCGATTTATATTGTCGCCTCCGCGAACCTGAACACTCTCCTCAATTTCCGCTTTCAGAAACACTTCGAAGCCGATCGCGGGGCCAACGGACAAGGGGCCAAACGCACCGGCCGCAGCGGCGCGGACGTGGAGCTCAGCGTTCCCGTCGGCACTGTCGTCTACGAACGCGTCCGTTCCGGTGCACCGGTCGCGGACGATGACGAGCGTGACGCAGACGAAGGGAAGATCGAGACGCTGGACGAACCGGGCGAGCTCGTCGAGATTGCCGACCTGACAACACCTGGCACGCGTGTACTCATCGCGAAGGGTGGCAACGGCGGTTGGGGGAACGCGCAGTTCGTCAGCGCAACGAATCGCGCGCCTCGAAAGGCCCAACCCGGACTACCCGGAGAAGAGAAAGACCTGCGGCTGCACCTGAAGCTGCTCGCAGATGTCGGACTGGTTGGCTTCCCCAACGCTGGGAAGTCGACGCTCATCTCGCGCATCTCCGCCGCCAAACCAAAGATTGCGGACTACCCGTTCACGACGTTGACGCCGAATCTGGGCGTGGTGAGCCTCTCCGGCGATCGAACGTTCGTCGTCGCGGACGTGCCAGGGCTGATCGAAGGCGCGCACACTGGGCACGGCCTGGGGCACCGCTTCCTGAGCCATCTCGAGCGGACGAAGGTTCTGGTCCACCTCGTAGATGTATCGTCCTCAACGGGCCGGGATCCAGTCGAGGATTTCGCGATCATCACGCGCGAGCTCGCGCTGTTCCCGGGGCACGACGCCTCGGGAGAGCGGCTCTCTGACAAACCGGTCATCGTCGCGGCGAGCAAGATGGATGCGCTCGACGACCCGGAGCGTCTGGCGCGACTCGAGCGCCATTTGCAGTCGGTCGGCGTTCCGCTCTACCCTGTGTCTGCAGCCACCGGGCAGGGACTCGACGCGCTCCTCGAGGCCGTCTGGCGCGAGGTCGTGCGGACACAGGAGGAAGGCAGTTCGATTCCTGCGGGACGGTGAGCAGTCTGGAGGGCATGACTTCCGCCACGCGTATCGGTATTCTGGGCGGCACATTCGATCCCGTCCACGTCGGCCACATCGACACCGCGCTCGCTGGGCTCCGCGCGCTCGCGCTCGATCACGTGCTGTTTCTGCCCTCTGGCACGCCGCCACACCGCACCGTTCAACCTTCGGCGTCACGCTTCCACCGATTTGCCATGGCTGCGCTGGCCGTCACCGGCGTGTCGGGACTGATGGTGAGCGATCTCGAGATCGGCGCGACGGGACCCTGTTACACGTTCGACACGCTCGTGCGGTTACATGGAACCGGCCTTGCCGCGGCCCAGATCTTTTTCATCACCGGTGCCGATGCGTTCGCGGAGATTGAAACGTGGAGCCGCTATCCACAAGTGCTCGAGATGGCGAATTTCGTAGTCGTGTCACGGCCTGGCTACAAGGTAAGCGCACTGCCCGCGAGGCTGCCGGCACTGGCGGCGCGAATGTACGACCTGTCAACCACGGTTGACGCCCAGAGCACTCTCGTCAATCAACCGGCAGGGGTTCGCATTGCGCTGGTCGACGCGCCAACGCGCGACGTCTCATCCACCGAGATTCGACGACGGCTCGAATCGGGCTTGTCGATCGCGGATCTCGTACCGGTGGCGGTCGATACGTACATCCAGCAACACGGGCTTTACTCGCGTCACGCAACCAACGCGAGGTTCGGCAGATCACTTGCATGACCAGAACCAATCGCAGCACCGCCCGCACGACGGGTGGACGAAAACGGCTCCCGGCGGACATCGCGCGCGCGGTCAGCGCTGCGCTCGACAAGAAGGCATCACAGGTCGTCGTGCTCGATCTTCGGCACACACCGGCGTTCACCGACTTCTTCGTGTTGTGCTCGGGGCAGAACAGCCGGCAGGTGAAGGCGATCGCAGACAGCGTCGAGGAAGCGCTCCGCACCACCGGCGTGCGGCCGGCGCACGTCGAGGGCTACGATCGCGCCGACTGGGTGCTCATGGACTTCTTCACGTTCATCGTGCACGTCTTTGCGCCGCATACCAGAGACTTCTATTCACTCGAGCGCCTGTGGGGCGACGCCGAGCGCATCGAGATCGGCGACGAGTCGCCCGCGCGCTAGGACTTCAATTCTTTCGCGCCTCGCCGACGGCCTCGTCGCGGTGCTGCTGGCGCCGCCCTGCGCAGCGTGCGCGACCCCGCTGGCGTGTCCGACACGTGGCCCAGTTTGCGACGACTGTTGGCGCGCCATCTCACGATTCACACCTCCGCTGTGCGATCGCTGTGGCGATCCGCTGGTCTCGTGGAGAGCGTCCGGCAGTTGTCCGAGATGCGTCGAGCGCGCCTCGTTGATTAGCCATAACCGCGCGATCGGTTCTTATGACGGTTCCCTGCGCGCGATCCTCCACGCCTTCAAATACGACGGCTGCCGATCCCTCTCACGAGGCCTCGGCAGTCACCTTGCCGCTGCGTCGGCCGACATCCTGTCCGTTGCTGACATCGTCGTTCCCGTGCCGCTCCACCACCGGAAGCAGCGCGCTCGTGGCTTCAACCAGGCGCGCGAGCTCGCAGACGAGCTCGGCATGCCGGTGTTCGATGTTCTGAAGCGCACCCGGTCTACACCTTCGCAGACCGGCCTGGCGGCATCCGAACGACGCGAAAACATGAGCGGCGCCTTCGCGCTGCGGCGGAACGTAGACGTCGCGGGGCTTCGCGTCGTACTCGTCGACGACGTCAGCACGACCGGAGCAACGCTGGAGGCGTGTGCGGAGGTACTCCGCGCAGGTGGGGCGTCTGACGTCAGCGCGGTGACGGCAGCCCGAGTCGTGTCTCAACTTCCCGAATGACGTCGCCGGCCACCTCGGACTTGCCGCGGTCGCCTTCTAGACGTACCCAGCCCGCAGCTGCCGCCTGCCGCCGATAACTCGCGCGAACGCGGGCCAGAAGTTCGAGGTCGCGCTCGAAGCGGTCGCGGGCGGCGGCCTTGCGACCAGCCGCCGTTTCTGGAGCGATATCGAGCAGGATGGTGAGATCTGGCGCGGGCAGGAAGCGTTGGATCTCGGTCAGCCAGGTCGGATCGATGCCGTGCGCCTCGCCGTAGGCGATGCTGGACGCCAGGTATCGGTCGCAGATCACGACGACGCCATCGGCAATCCAGGACTCGATCGCGGATCGCTTTTCACCGCGATTGGCCACATAGAGCAGCTGCAAGACATCGGGCGGGTAGTCGCGTTCGCCGTGCAGCGCTTTGAAGATCTCGCCGCCAATGTGGGTCGTATAGTCAGGGAACGACAGCAGCTGGCTGGTACGCCCCAGGACCGCGAGATGATCACGCAGCGACTCGGCCTGTGTCTGCTTGCCGCTCTGATCGAGTCCCTCGAAGGCAATCAGAAGTCCAGTCATGGATGTGGACGGCGACGGCACGATCAAAACTCGAGCGCCAGAATGTCGTCGATCGTCTGCCGCCGGCGAATGACGACGGCGCGGCCGTTGTCGATCATGATTTCAGCGGGCAGGGTGCGCCGGTTGTAGTTCGATGCCATCACCGAGCCGTAGGCTCCGGCATCGAGCACCGCGAATAGATCGCCGACTTGCGGTCGTGGGAAGCAGCGGTCCTTGCCGAGCGTGTCGCTGCTCTCGCACAGGGGCCCGACGACATCCGCGGGCATAGGGGGACCGTCGCGCGTTTCAACCGGTTCGATGCGATGGTAGGCGTTGTAGAGCATCGGCCGAATCAATTCCGTCATCCCCGCATCGAGGATGACGAACAGCTTTCCGCCCGGCTGCTCCTTGATGTCCACCACGCGCGTGACGAGGGCCCCGGCGGGACCGACGATGTTGCGGCCGGGCTCCAGGATGATGGACACGCCCGAATCGCGTACCGCCGGCAGCACCGCGGCGGCATATTCTGCCGGCGTCGGCGCAACCGCACCATCGTAGGAAATCCCTAGACCGCCACCGAGATCGAGATGTTCGATCGCGAGCCCGTCCGATGCCAGGCCGCGCGCGAGTTCAACGATGGCAAATGCGGCGCGACGCAACGGCTCCACGTCCATGATCTGCGAGCCGACGTGAGTATGCAGCCCGACGATCTCGAGGCCCTCGCGATCGCGCATCTTCAGGCACAATTCGTGTGCCTCCTCGATCGAGACGCCAAACTTGTTGGTCTTGAGACCAGTCGAGATATGCGGGTGACTGCGGGCGTCGATATCCGGATTGACGCGCACGGCGACGCGGGCGCGGACCTGACGCGAGCGGGCGATGGCGTCGATTCGCTCGAGCTCGCCCTCCGACTCGGCATTGATCGTCTTCACGCCAAGATCGATCGCCTGGACGAGCTCCGCCTGCGTCTTGCCGACGCCGGTGAACACGATCTCGGGCGGAATGAAACCGGCGCGCAGCGCGACGTCGATCTCGCCGCCCGAGTTTGCGTCGACCTTGCTGCCGAGGCTCCGCAAAAGCCGCACGATCGCCAGCGTCGAGTTCGCCTTGAGCGCGTAGTGCACTGTATGCGGATAGGAATCGAACGCATCGTCCACCGCACGATAGCGCGCGGCGATCGTCGCAGCACTGTAGACGTAGAGTGGCGTGCCGTGCGCTGCAGCGGCATCGGCAAGCGGCACGCCGTCGCAGACGAGTGATCCTTGCTGGCGAGAGAAGCTCACGGGTATCAGAAATTGTATACTCTAAACTCTGATATCATCCGATGCGACCTGCGGCCTTTTCACGCCTGATGATGCATGCCCGTTGAATCCGCGGCCGCGCAGCCGGCCACGCCCGATAGTCTCATCGCACAGTGTCTGAGCGGAGACCAGGCGGCCTGGGACACAATCGTCCGCCAGAACTGGCGCAAGGTCTTCAACGTCGCTTACAAGTTCGTCGGCAAACACGACGAGGCCGAAGATCTGACACAGGACATCTTCCTGAAGATCTTCAAGGCGCTGAAGACGTTCGACCGGCGCGCCAACTTTCAGACGTGGATCATCAGCATCAGCCGCAACCTGTGCATCGACCACTATCGCAGCGTGCGCAAGGAGCGGCAGACGATCGCGCGCGAAGTCGATACGACGGATTTGCAGCCGGCGTCGGCCGAGCGCGGTCCGTATCAGGTGGTCGAACACGGCGACTTGCGCGCGCTGCTGCGCCGGGCGCTGCAGGCGCTGCCGGTCACGCTGCGTACCGCGGTCATCCTGCGCGACCTGCAGGAACTGTCGTATCAGGAGATCGCCGACCGGCTGGGACTGCCGGAGGGCACCGTGAAGTCCCGAATCAATCGCGGCCGCATCGAGCTCGCTCGTCAGCTCCGGCGGCTGCAGGACAAACAGCCGGCACTGCGCCGCAGGCGCGGTGCCGCCACGCGCGGCCGAACCCGACGCTCCGGAGTGTCTGAATGAACATCACGACCGATCGCTCGAACAACGTGGCGGTCATACGAATCGGCGAGGCGCGGCTCATGTATCCGCTGCTCTCCGAGTTCTCGTCCGCCGTCACCCAGCTCATCGCCGCCGGCGAACGCCGCGTCGTCGTCAACCTGTCGTCGGTGGGCTACGTCGACAGCGCGACGATCGGCTGCCTGATGGACCTGTACCGACAGGCCAGTGCCGCCGGCGGATCCCTCAAGCTCGCCGGCGTCCAGAAGCGCGTCGAGACGATGCTGACGATGACGGGGGCACAAAATTTCATCGAAGTGCACCCGGACGAGTCAAGCGCCGTCAAAAGCTTCGGAGCCTGACGCATGCGCACGATCAAAATGACGACCGGCGCGCGGGTGCCGCTCGACGGCGATCTCCTGACAATGCTCGAGACGCTCTATCACGAACTGACCGCCAAGCGCGATCTCGAGCGGACGTTCGAGGACACGGTGCGCGAGATCCAGACAGCGATCGAACAGATGACTGACGCCGAGCGACGGCAGTATCTGTCCGAGAGCCTCTTCCTCAACTTCGTCTCGTACGAGAACGAGCGGCTCGGCGCCTATCTGAAGAAGCTGGGCAAGAAGAGCGCGGCCGCCCGCGCGCCGATCCGCAAACGCCCTCGGTAACACGTGCATATTGCCGAGGGATCAGGCGCGTATAGGCCCTAACCCTCGGATCGAAGAAAGACATACATAGACACCTGAGTTCACCGTGTCTCTGAACTACCTCGCCACACGGTTCACCTGCTCCTGGCCCTGGTCGACGATGGTCCTCCTCTGCGACGGGCGGCTCGTCTGCGGGTGCGCCGATCCGTACGGCAAACGTGTACTCGGCGATACCCGCACGGAGAGCGTGTCGGCAGTCTGGACCGGGTCGCGCGCCACGGCCCTTCGGACCGATCTCAATAGTGGCGGCTCAACGTTCTGCGGCGACTGCCCGTTGAAGCTGCCGCTCAAGAAAGACGACACGCCGCCGCAGCGCAACCTCGACGTACCGGCGCTGCCGTCTCGCCTGTACATCGAGTGCACGGCTGCCTGCAACATCTCGTGTGCACAGGCCTGTTGCGCGCCAGAAACTGGCATCACGCGGACGCGCCAGGCGGGAATGCTCGACTTCGACCTCTTTCGCCGGGTCGTCGACGAAGCAGGGCCCGCGCTCGTGCGGATTGATTTCTTCAACTACGGCGAAGCGTTCCTCAACAAGCGCGCGATCGAGATGTGCGAGCACATCAAGCGCGCCTTCCCGCATATCTATCTCTATACGAGCACCAACGGCCTGGCTTTCAACGAAGAACAGGTGCGTCGGCTGGTGCGCTCCGGAATCGACGAGGTGACGTTCTCGATCGACGGCGCGACGCCGGAAAGCTACGCGACGTATCGCCGGCGCGGCGATTTCGACAAGGCGATTCGCAACCTGCGATTCGCGGCGGACGAAAAGCGCGCAACCGGCGCCGACGTGCCCTTTCTGAACTGGCGCTACATCCTGTTCACCCATAACGACAGCGATCAAGAGATGAGCCGGGCGCGGGCGGTGGCGGCCGACATCGGCGTCGATCGCCTGTGCTGGGAGCTCACCGACCACCCCGAAGACATGTTCTCGCGACGCTTTATCCCGGGCTCGCCCGAACACGCGGCGATCGAACGGGAGATTTGGGACGACAACAATCTCGGAAACGCCATTCCCGGCGCCATGCCTCGCGCCGCGATCGACGTGCGGCCTCAAAGGGAGGGCCTGACCGGCACGATCAGACGCCTGGCCGGACTCCCGGTCACGGCACGGAGCGGACAACAACTCGAACTCGCGGCGACCGTGCGCAACCTCTCGACGCGTCCCTTCCCTGCGCAAGCCAGCTACGGCCGCCGCCTGGTTCGGCTCGGCGCGCAGCTGTGCGACGGGGATCAGAAGGTGATCAACCGGGATTTCGAGCGGGCCTGGCTGCCGGCCACGCTGCAGCCGGGAGCGTCCGTGGAAGTGCCGATCACGATTACCGCGCCGGAGACACCCGGCCGCTATGCGCTGAAGTTCGACCTGGTCAGCGAAGGGATCGACTGGTTCGAAGCCTGCGGTTCGCCAACGACGACGAAGGCGCTGATCGTGGTGTAGATCGCGGCTAGCGGTTGGCGGCTAGCTGATGCTCATAGCAGCCGAGCCGCGAGCAGCCAGCCTAGTTCGCGAGCCTCGCGCCAGCCTTTACCGGCACAGCGCGCGGAATCGCAGCAACGGTGGCATCCCCATCGGCTTCGACGAGCCGCCACGCATCGACCTCTTCGAGAATCCTGGCCGCGAACGCCGTGTGCAGGGCGTGGCCTCCGCGATGCGCCACGAGATGGCCGATCACCGGGTATCCGACGAGCGACAAATCCCCGATGACGTCGAGAATCTTGTGCCTGACGAACTCGTCCTCGAAGCGGAGTGCGTTGTTAAGGACGCCGGTCTCGCCGAGAACGATGGCGTTGTCGAGCGAACCACCCAGGGCGAGACCACGCTGGCGCAGCATCTCGACTTCCTTCAGGAAGCCGAACGTCCGCGCGGGGGCGATCTCTTCGACGAATGTCTCGTCTGTAATCTTCATCGTCCGCGTCTGGTGCCGCAGGAGCGGATGGTCGAAGCTGATGCTGTACGTGACCTTGAAGTGCTCGGACGGATAGAGCGCGATCCGCTTGTCGCCCTGCGTCAGGGAAATCGGGCGCAGGACCTTCAAATAGCGTCGCGGGGCCGTCAGCTTTTTGACACCCGCCTCGTTCAGAATCAGATATACGAACGGAGCGGCGCTGCCGTCCATGATCGGGACTTCGGGGGAATTGAGCTCGACGATCACGTTGTCGATGCCGAGCGCGGTCAGGGCCGAGAGCAGGTGCTCCACGGTCTCGACCGACACAGCTTCGCGCGTCAGCCCGGTCTGATACTGAATCCCGCCCAAATGCGTGACGGTCGCGGGAATCTCGAGGCCGCCAAGATCCGACCGCTGGAACCGGATTCCGTAATCGGCCGGCGCCGGCTTGAGGGACAAGGTGACCCTGTTGCCAGAATGAAGGCCAATTCCGGTGCAGGAGACGGTTCGACGAAGGGTTCGCTGCGCGCTCATGACCTCTCGTTGGACGGGAGCCGAGGGCTGCGGAGCAAAGGCCCTGCCACGGTTGCGGCCGGGTCTTCAGTTGACCTATGTTGTTGATAACTATGGGAAAAGTCGCCTTTTGTGGCGCGGCATGAAGGGCTGGGGAGCGACGTTTGTGGCTGTTGAGCCACAGTGACGGGCATCTGAAGTGTGGTCATTTTACCACAGCGCTTTCTCCAGCCTGTCTTCCAGCTACCGCCGGCGATGCCCCTGGCTTGCCCAAGATGCCCGCCAGGAATCGTCCCGTAGAGGATTGTCGGCTCTTCATGACGTCTTCAGGAGTCCCCTGCGCCACGATGCGGCCCCCGCCCTCCCCACCTTCGGGGCCGAGGTCGATGACGTAGTCGGCGGACTTGATGACGTCCAGGTTGTGCTCGATGATCACGACCGTGTTGCCCTGATCGACGAGTTTGTTCAGGACGTCGAGAAGCTTGTGCGTATCCTCGAAATGCAGCCCTGTCGTCGGTTCGTCGAGGATATACAGGGTCCTGCCGGTTCCCCGGCGCGACAGCTCCTTTGACAACTTCACCCGCTGAGCTTCGCCGCCGCTCAGGGTCGTTGCCGATTGCCCCAGCTCGATATAGCCGAGCCCGACGTCCTGAAGGGTTCGCAACTTGTTCGCGATGGGCGGGAAGTTCTCGAGCAGCGGCAACCCCTGGTCAACTGTCAGATCGAGGACGTCGGCGATCGACTTCCCGCGGTACTTGATTTCGAGCGTCTCGCGGTTGTAGCGGCGGCCTTTGCACTGCTCGCACGGCACGTAAACGTCGGGCAGGAAGTGCATCTCGATGGCGATGACGCCGTCGCCCTGACACGCTTCGCACCGTCCGCCCTTGACGTTGAACGAGAAGCGCCCAGGACGGAAGCCACGCGTCTTGGCCTCGGGCAGCATCGCGAAGAGCTCGCGGATGAATGTGAAGAGGCCCGTGTAGGTCGCGGGATTCGACCGCGGCGTGCGACCGATTGGCGACTGATCGATCTGAATGACCTTGTCGACGAGATCGATGCCCTCAATGGCCGAGTGCAGGCCCGGCTCGTCGCCGGCGCGATACAGCAACCGCGCGAGCGCTCGATACAGGATCTCGTTGACGAGCGTCGACTTGCCCGAGCCGCTGACGCCGGTGACCGTCGTCAACACCCCGAGCGGGATTGTGACGTCGATGTTCTTGAGGTTATTGGCACGGGCGCCCTTGACGACAATCGAGCCGCGCGTTGCGGGACGACGGGTCGCTGGTGTCTGGATCGTCCGATCTCCGCGGAGATACGCGCCCGTCAACGAGCCGTGTCCGTCCTCGAGCAGCGCCGCTGGGGTACCTTGGAAGATGACGTGGCCACCGTGCTCACCCGCACCCGGCCCCAGATCGATGACGTAGTCGGCAGTGCGGATCGTCTCCTCGTCGTGCTCGACGACAACAACCGTGTTTCCGAGATCGCGAAGCCGCGCGAGCGTCGAGAGAAGTGCCCGATTGTCTCGCTGGTGAAGGCCGATGGACGGCTCGTCGAGGACGTAAAGCACGCCGGTGAGGTTGGACCCGATTTGGGTCGCCAACCGGATGCGCTGGCCCTCGCCGCCCGAAAGCGTCGCGGCGCTTCGACCGAGCGTCAGATAGCCGACGCCAACGTCGTTGAGAAAATGAAGACGATCGCGGATCTCGCGCAGGATGCGGCTCGCGATCAGGTTCTCGCGATCCGTCAGCTCCAGGCTGTCGAGGACGGTCACAGCCTCGGAAATCGGCAGGTTGACGTACTCCGACATCGTCCGCCCCTTGACACGCACGGCGCGACTTTGCGACTTCAGGCGCTCGCCGCGGCATGACGGACATGGCCGCAGCGCGCGGTACGGCTCGAGGCTTTCCTGATCCATCCAGGTTCCCGACTGGTACCGTCGCCGCAGGTTGGGAATCAGGCCCTCGAAGCCGGCACCGAACGGATCTTCCGCCTTGCCCTTCTTCTTTCGCGGCGGTGCCTCCTCGGGGCGCCGAGCCCCGGCCTGCGCGCCGTAGAAGAGGATGTCGCGCACCCTCTTCGACAGGCGCCGGAACGGCAACGAGAGATCGATACTGAAGACCTTGCTCAGCGTGCCGAGCGCTTCGCGCACGAGCTTGCGGTCGCCCTTTGCCCAAGGCGCAATCGCGCCGGCCTCGAGCGAGAGCAAATCGTCAGGCACTACGCGTGCCGGATCGAAGTCGTACACGGCCCCGAGCCCCTGACACTCCTGACATGCGCCGTGCGGAGAGTTGAAGGAGAAGGCACGCGGCGTCATCTCAGGCATGCTGACACCGCACCAGGTGCACGCGAGCCGACGAGAGAACAAGCGATCACCGCCGTCGAGCGTATTGATCACGACGATCTCGTCGGCCAGCCCGAGAGCAATTTCGACCGATTCGGTGAGGCGCCGCTCGATACCCGGCTTGAGAATCAACCGGTCTACGACGACGTCAATGGTGTGGTTGCGCCGTCGATCGAGCTTGATGTCCTCGTCGAGTGACCGCTGCTGTCCGTCGATTCGCACCTTGGTGAAGCCACGAGCGCGAAGCCCGGCCAGCTCCTTCTTGAACTCGCCTTTGCGGCCGCGCACGATCGGCGCAAGCACGTTCACCCGCTCTTCGTTCGGCGACAGCATCACCATGTCGATGATGCGTTCGAGCGACTGCGACGCGATCTCGCGGCCGCACAAATGACAGTGCGGCACGCCGATGTTGGCGAAGAGGAGCCGAAGGTAGTCGTAGATCTCGGTGACCGTGCCGACCGTCGAACGCGGATTCGAGCCCGTCGTTTTCTGCTCGATGGCAATGGCCGGCGATAGTCCGTCGATCAGATCGACGTCCGGCTTTTCCATCTGCTCGAGGAACTGCCGGGCGTAGGAGGAGAGCGATTCGACATAGCGCCGCTGGCCCTCGGCGTAGATCGTGTCGAAGGCTAGCGATGACTTGCCCGACCCCGACAGCCCGGTGATAACCACCAGCCGATCACGAGGGAGGTCGACGTCTATATTCTTGAGGTTGTGGACGCGCGCGCCGCGCACCGCAATCCAGTCGTGCGCCATGTGTACAGGTGGAGATTTCGCAGCGTTCCCAAAACTGCAATTTTAGCACGTGGGGGGAACTGGGGCCAAAGCCCGGCAACCGGCTGTGACTTCCGCCTTTAGGCGGAAGGCGTCCGCCTCAGCCGGCTATGGCGATAGCCGTAAAACGCGTAGATGAGAAGCCCGATCACGAGCCACAGGACGAACCGCTCCCAGGCCTGGCTGGGCAGCCCGACCATGATGAACAAACAGGCAGCGGTGCTGCCGAGCGCGACCGGCCAGACGAAGGGGACCTTGAACGGACGCGGCCGGTCAGGCTCTGTAATGCGAAGCACCAGGACGCCAATCGACACCAGCGCGAACGCGAACAGCGTTCCGATGTTTGTGAGGTCGTAGGTTTCGGCGGCGTCCCCTATCAGGCTGGCGACAGCTACGACGATGCCGGTTACCAGCGTCGTCGCGTAGGGAATCCGGGTGACCGGATGCACGCGGGCCGCCCAGCCCGGCAGTAGGCCGTCGCGCGCCATAGCAAAGAAGATCCGGGGCTGTCCGTACTGGAAGACGAGCAGCACCGCTGTCATCGATACCGCCGCACCGAGCGCCACAATCCAGCCGACCGTCTCAAATCCCGCCCGCTGAAGCGCATGCGCCAGCGGATCGGCAACGCCGAGCTCGGTGTACGGCACCATCCCGGTCAGGACAAAGCCGACCAGTACGTAGATAACGGTACAGATGGCCAGGCCGCCAAGAATCCCAATCGGGAGGTTGCGTTTCGGATCGCGCGTCTCTTCGGCGGCAGTCGAAATCGCGTCGAAGCCAATATACGCAAAGAACACGATCGCCGCACCCTGATGGATGCCAGTGAATCCATTTGGCGCAAACGGCGTGTAGTTGGCCGGATTCAAATGCGTCGCGCCCACGACGACAAACAGCGCAAGCGCCACAAGCTTGACGACGACCATGATGTTGTTTGCGCGCACGCTTTCCTTGGCGCCGCGCAGCAACAGCCATGTGATGAGCATCACGATGGCGAAGGCCGGAAAATTGATGAGGATCGGCATCCCCAACACGTTCGGTGCCGAGTCGAGCAAGCCGTGGATCTCCGGGTTCGAGCTCAAAAGCGCCGTCCGGTATCCAGTCGTCAGCCATACCGGCAGCGACAGGCCGATGCCACGCAGCAGCGTCGTGAAGTAGTCGCCCCAGGAGATCGCGACGGCAACGTTGCCGACCGCGTACTCGAGCACCAGATCCCAGCCGATGATCCAGGCGACGATCTCTCCGAGCGTCGCGTAGGTGTAGGCGTACGCGCTCCCGGCCTGCGGGATCATTGCGGCAAGCTCGGCGTAGCAGAGCGCCGCCAGCGCGCAGGCGCCGCCGAGCAGCAGGAACGACAAGACCAGTGCCGGACCGGCTGCGTACCGAATGACGTTGCCGTTTGCGTCGACCTGTCCCGCCGCCGCGGTACCGATCGCGCCGAAGATCCCGGCGCCGATCACGGCGCCAATCGCCAGCATCACGAGGTCGCCGGCGCCCAGTACACGGCGCAGGCCATGTTCCCCCTCGGGCAGCAGCTCGGCAATCGGTTTTCGCGAGAAGAGGTGGGGCATCAGAAGCGGGCGCGTCAGAGCCGTACTGAGCCGTGAAGCGTATCCGCCTTCCCGGTCAGAGATCAAGCCGTCTAGGCCGATACGGGCGACGCCGCGGGCGTGACTGGCAGAATGCCGCGCAGCGGGATGTTGAGGCGATAGATCGTGTCGCTCGAACAGACGACCAGCCCGCCAAAGGGATCGAACGCGAGTCCGAGCAGCGCACCTCCGGAGAGGACGCAGTCGCGAACATCTGGGCGATCGGGATGAAAGCGGTAGATGGCGCTCGCACCAGCAGCCGCGTCGACGACATAAAGGTGACCATCGCTGTCGAACGCGAGGCCCTGAGGCCGTCCGAGGCCCTCGAAGAACGTGTCGACAGTGCCCTCGGGCGAGATGCGGTAAACGGCGTCGCGCGACGACAACGTTGGTGCGGTCACGTACAGCCACCCGTCCGGACCAAAGGCGAGGTGGAAGGCAGCAACGCTCGACGGTATGGAAGCGAAGAGCGTCGCCTGGCCATCTGCGACCCGAAGGATCGAGCCAGAGCGATCGCCGACGAACAGCTCGCCTTTGGCGTTGAACGCGATGCCGCAGGCGACACCGAGATCGCTGGCAACGGTCGACGATAAGCCATCCGGCGTGACGAGGTGGACGCTACCGTCGAAGCGGCTGGAGACATGAAGCCGGCCGCGCGGGTCGACGGCCATCGACGTCGGATTGGGAAGCCCGACGACGAACGGCTCTCGTGAGCCGTCCCGCCTGACGACGTAAATCGAGACAGGCGCGTCCTGGCCTCGCGAACCGCTGTAGGTCACATACAGCTGGCCCTCGTGATCGAACGCGGGGTTGTCGACCTGGTGCAACCCGGTCGCGATAGGTGCCCCGATGTCGACATACGCCGTCTCGCCGGGGGCGCTGTCAACGCGAACGGGCGTATGGCCACCGTCGAGGCCCGGCGGGACGATGACCGTCAGCGATTGCCGCGACGCGTGAGCGACGGTTGCGCGAACGCCGCCGAGCCGGACCTCCGGCAGTTGCGGCTCGACAGTGAAGCCGCCGCCGCTGATCGTCACGCGTCCGCCTTCGACAGCCCAGAGCGGGCTCACCGCGGTGATCCGTGACGAGGAGGTAGCGTTCATCGATCGAGAATGTGAATAGAGGGTCTAACCCGGTTGTTGAGGAAGGAACGTCGGGGACGAGATGCGCGTCGCCAGGGCACGGGGTCCCTGGCAGACGCGTTGGTCACGTTTCGTCGAGCTCCATGTTCCAGTAGAAGTAATCCCGCCAGCTATCCGGGGCGTTGCGGAGACCAACCGCAATCCGAATCGCCGGCGCCCGCTCAGGACGCTTCGGAATGCGGATGAGGTGCATCTTAGCCTCCGCGGGGGTACGCCCCCCTTTTTCCGATTGCAGGTGATGCAGCAGGTTACGATGTTTTCCCAATCCTTTCGGCCGCCCTGGGCGACCGGCACGACATGGTCGAAAGTCAATTCCGACGTGGCGAACACCTCGCCGCAGTACTGGCACGAGTGATCGTCCCGGGCGTAAATGTTGGCGCGCGAGAAGGGGACGTAGTCTATGGTCCGCTTGATGCGAATGTAGCGGAGCAGCCGGATAACAGACGGCAGTCTGAAGCTGAACTTGACCGATCGGATCTCGCGGTGATCGTACTCCGAGATAACCTCAACCTTGCCCTGGCACATCAGCGTGACCGCCTTCTGCCAGTGCACCACCTTGAGGGGCTCGTACGTCGCGTTCAGAAGGAGCGTCTGCTCCATAACTGATGGTTATTGTCACCGATGCGGGCCGCGCTGTCAAGGCGTTACCGACGCGTAACAGGATTGTTTTGAGCGGCTTAGCGCCAGTTACCTCGACCGGAATTGTTCAGAAGAGCCCCTGTAGGGCCGATACGCATGTCAGCCCCATGTTCAGACGCGGAACACAGCTAACCCGACTGTTCACCCTTGCAACGCTCGCGGCGCTCGCCGTCGGCTGTGCATCGACGGGCGCCGTGCCGCAGCCGTTTCCGCGGCCGGGCGGTCCAGCCGCCAGTCCAACGGTACCGCCCCCGCCAGGGGTTCCCCCGCCGACGCCGGCGGGAGATGGTTACGCGATTGCCGGAACGGCACTCGGGCTTCGAGGCGCGCCGTATCGAAACGGTGGGAGCGATCCGTCAGGCTTCGATTGCAGCGGGTTCGTCTGGTACGTCTTCGGACAACACGGCATCCGAGTGGCGCGGACCGTCACCGAGCAGTTTCGTGAAGGAGCCAAGGTTGGAGCGGACACGATCGAGCCAGGCGACCTGCTCTTTTTTGCGACGCAGGGCTCGAGCGCGTCGCACGTCGGGATGGCTATCGGCGGCGATGAGTTCGTCCACGCTCCGAGCTCGCGCGGTGAAGTTCGAGTCGAGCGTCTGAGCGCACCGTACTGGGCGTCGCGCTATGTCGGAGCACGACGAATGAGATGAGGATAGCGCTAGGCTGCTTGGCCCTCGCCCTTGTTGCGGGCCAAACGGTTCGTGCGCGATCCCGTGAACTGGCGTATGTGCAGGTCCTGGTCGGTATAGAGCACCGGCTGCGTCAGCGGCTTGAGTGGCTCGATTCTGACGCTGCAGTCGGCGGGCGGCATCTCGAGACGTTCCATGTAGCGTTGCGGAAACGACGGAAAATTCCTGAACGTCGTCGACACGACTCGACCGTACTTCGCGCTCAGCGCAGCGAAGTCGTCCCGGAGGAATTCGTACATTTGCGGATCAGGCTTGGTGGCGAGGTACTCTCGCACCATCTCCGCCACCTCTTCGTAGAACTGCGGGCCGTGCGTTCGGATCGAATCAGTACCGTCCGCGCGGACAAAACGGCGGATACCTGACTCTTCAGGATCGATGTGGTAGAGCTCGTGGATCACCGTATCGAGCTTGGCAATCCAACCGGGTGCCTCCGGGTAGAGGTCGGCCTTGCGTGTGCGATCCAGGTACTTGATCGCAAAAACGCGGAATCACGAACGAGATCAAATACTTGATCGACTTGTCACCGATGCGGACGACCGGCGACTTGGTGACGAACCACTCGGACCGACGCGTCAATTCGCCGGTCGTGCGATCGCGCCAGAAGAAATAGCCGGGTTCGCTTTCCGGTAGCGTCAAGCAGTGGCAGGTGGCAAAGGCGCCTTCCGCCTCGGAGCGCCCGAACCTGGCAAAGATGAGAACTTCCGAAAGGTCGATGAAGGAGAGTCTTGGTGTTCGACTGACGATGTCCTGCATCAGGAGCGCAATGCGCTCGGTGTAGTTGATCATTCCGACACACGAATCTACAGGAGAGAGACCGAGCTCCCGACACGCTCGCGTCTCCCGTCTCATCCATCGCCTGTCCGCGCGCGACTGGCCGGGCGCGGACTGGACGTCGTGGAGCTATGTTGCTTGCGTGGAGCGACTATAGAGACAACGCGCGAAGCTGTCAAGGTGAGCCAAACATTGATGTTACGGCCGAGATAACACCTCTGGTAGCTCAGCCGCCCGGCGCTGTTCCAGGTGGCTTTCCGGGGGTGCCGGATGGCCTCGAGTGCGGGACCACTTCGCCCGGCAGCACGAGTGGCGCTTCGACGGGCGGCGTTACCGCAGGCGCGTCGATCGCGTCCGGAGGCGCAGTCGGCGTCGACGAAGCGGGAACGACCGGTTCGGCAACGGCGGGCGGCAGCGTCACGCCGCCAAGGCGTCGAAGGATCATTTCCTGGCGGCGGCGGAGCCGTGCCGTTGGATGTCCCGGATCGAGCAGCCGTGCGTTGACGAGTGCACCGGCGAGCAGCGCGGATTCCTGCGGGCCGAGATCCAGCGCGGACTTTCTGAAGTACATGCGGGCCGCGGCTTCGGCACCGTACACGCCCTCGCCCCACTCGACGACGTTGAGATAGAGCTCGAGAATCCGCCGTTTCGACAACTCTGCTTCGAGCCGGCGCGCGATGAGCAATTCGCGCACCTTGCGGATCGGGTTCTTCGATGGCGAGAGATAGAGGTTCTTGGCGAGCTGCTGCGTGATCGTGCTGGCGCCGCGCACGAACTCCATGCGCTCGAGATTGACTTCCATCGACTCCTTCATCGCCTGGAAGTCAATGCCGTCGTGCTGCCAGAACGCCGTCGTCCTCGGTGACGATCACCGCGCGAATCAAGCTCGGCGAGATGCGCTGGTATGTCACCCAGCGTTGGAGGCGCTTCGGCGGCTCGCCCTTGTCGTGTGCTTGCCGCGTCCGCAGCTCGATGAACGCCGTGGTCGACGGATTCTGCGTGCGCAGGACGCGCACGTCCGGAAGGGTGAGATAAATGTAGGCAGCGCAGGCGAACCCAACGGCGAGAAGTGCCGCGATGATTCGCCAGACCGTGCGCATGCGCGGGCGGCGGCGCCGCATGGTCCCATTATAGGTCCGCTTGGCGCCGCGCTCGCGTCGGCGAGCCGATCGTTCAGCGGGCAGACGCAGCTTCCGCCGCACGCGCCGCCGTTGTCGCTGATGCGACGCGGTATCCCGACACCGACAGCACGTGTTCGAGCGCGGTGAGGAAGAGCAGGACGTTTGCGAGCGTCGAGCCCGCGCCCATCACACCGACTCGCCAGATTCGTCCGGCAAGCGGCCCGAGGCCGGCGCCGATCTCGATGCTGAACTCGTCGAGCAAACGCCGACGCACGGCGGCCTCGTCGATGCCGTCGGGAACTCTGACGGCGTTCAGCGTCCAGAGTCGTTCGCCCTCGGGCGGCAACAGCGACAGCCCAAGTGCCTCGAGTCCGGCGGCAAGCGCGCGGTGGTTACGCTCGTGCCTCGCCCAGCGCTGCTCGCGTCCCTCTTCTTCGACAACAACCAGCGCCTCGCGCACCGCATAGACGAGCGGCGCCGAGATAGTGTGGTGATACTTGCGGCGAACCCAGTAATCCTCGAGAAGTGCCAAATCGAGATAGAAACTGCGCGACGGCACCCTCTTGGTCAGAGCGCGCGCCGAGAACGTCAGCGGCGCCAGACCGGAAGGCGCGCCGAGTCCCTTCTGCGAGCAGCTGTAGCAGACGTCGATGCCCCACTCGCCCGTCTCGAGTGGCATCGCGCCGAACGACGTCACCGCGTCAACGACCGTCAGCGCCCCGTGGCGCGCGGCAATCGCCGCGATTGGCTGCACGGGATTGAGAACCCCGGTCGATGTCTCGGCGTGCACGACGGCGACCATGTCGGCTGGCGCCGCCGCAAGCGCGCGCTCGACCGACGCCGGATCGCACGCGCGTCCCCACTCGACGTCGAGACGGCGGACCTCGGCGCCATAGCGCTCGAAGATTTGGGCCAGTCGATCGCCGAAATAGCCAGAGACCACGACCAGGACGCGAGCGCCTGGCGTCGTGATGTTGGCGACCGCCGCCTCCATCCCGGATGTGCCGGTACCGGATATGGCGAGGCTGAACGAACCGGCGCCAGCGCCGAATGTCCGATCGAGTCGGCCCCGCATGTCGTCGAGGATTTTCACCATCTCGGGATCGAGGTGGCTCAAGACCGGCGCTGACATCGCGCGCATCACGCGCGCAGATACCGGGCTCGGACCAGGTCCAAGCAGTAAGCGTTCGGGCGTCGTTTCCATTGGCTCCTGGGGTGACGTCTTAGTACTCAGGACCTGACTTCCGCTTCCATCAGCAGGGCGAGCGCATCACGGACCTGCGACGTGGCCTCGGCGCTGAGCGGAGCCAGAGGACCGCGCGGCGCGCCGCCGGTAAATCCTGCCAGATCCATCGCTTTCTTGAGGCCGGCGACGCCGAAGCCGGTCGTGACGAGTTTGGCGAGCGGCGTCAGACGCCGCTGCAGGCTGCGCGCCTCCTGGTGCCGACCGGCGAGGAAGTGTTGGTGCAGTTCCACGCAGAGCGCTGGAAGCACGCACGACACCGCCAGGATTCCCCCCGTCGCGCCGACACACAGCGAGGGATAGAACGTCGGCGCCGATCCAGCGATCACGGCGAAGGGACCGGACGACGCAGAAGCGGCGTCGACGAAAGCCGCGAATTGCGCGGTGTCGCTCCCGGTCTCCTTGATGCCGATGATGTTCTGATGAGCAGCGAGCTTTCCGACCGCGTCAGAAGTCAGGCTGACGCCGGTAACCGCCGGCACGTTGTAGAGGAGGACCGGTACGCGCGATGCCTCGGCAACCGCGGTGTAGTGGCGCACGAAGACTTCGGGCGTCATCCGCGCCTTGTAAAACGACGGTGTGCGCACGAGCACCGCATCCGCTCCGGCCGCGGCCGCTCGCGCCGAGGCCGCGATCGTCGCGCGCGTCGACTCGCGACCGGTGCCGACAATGAGCACGCGGTCACGTGGAACCGCGTCTCGCGCCGCAGCAATCACCTGTTCGGCTTCATCCTCGTCGACAAACGGCGCCTCGCCATTTGATCCGAGCGCGACGACGCCGCCGACTCCGGCAGCAATCCACTTGGAAACGTTGGCCGAGATGGCACGGGCATCGACCGCGTCGTCGCGATCGAACACGGTCGCCATGGGCGGAAATACCGCGTCGAGCTGCATCTCCCGGAGCCTACCGGTCGAAGCCGGGAAGTGTCAAACGTTTGTGAACAGAGGCGGCGAGAAAACGAAAAACGGCGGCGAACACGGCATACCCGTGTGCGCCGCCGATTCCGTTCCTCACGGCACCCCAGTGGTTAGTGGATCGTCTGCCTCCACTGCGACCGGCTACGGCGCCAGTCGTCGTCGAGGATCGTCCACAGGATTTGATCGAGATACTCGCCGTCGCGGAGGAACGACTTGCGAAGCACGCCCTCCTGAAGAGCGCCAACCTTGCGCAGCGCTCCGTTGCCGCGGCCGTTCGCCGTCGCGGCACGAGCCTCGAGCCGACGCGTGCCGACGACATCGAACGCGAAGTCGACGACGAGCGAGGCGGCGTCGAGGAAGATCCCCGTGCCCCAGAACGATGAGCCGATCGCAAAGCCCCATTCGGCAGTGCCGAACCCGGGCTCGAGCTGACGGACCTGGAAGATCCCGATGGCCGTGTCCATGTTGTGCGGCACGACCGCGAAGCAGATGTAGTTGCCAGCGGCTCGCTCGCGATGCGTCCACGCGATGAACCGCTCGAATCCTTCGACCGTCGTCGGCGGCGGCGAAATGAACCGCGACACTTCTTCGGTCGAGAGCATCGCCAGCAGCGCCGGCGCATCCGAGAGCCGGAGCTCCCGCAGTGTGGCCATTGATCCAGTGAGCACCGGAAGCGCCTGTCGCCAGTCGCTCGACGTCACCTTCTGGGCGGATGCCATGACAGCGTGCACGTCAATCACCTCTTGGGCGTCACGGAAAGGCATTTTCTCCATTAGAAACCTCCTCCCGTGTTGCCGGTTGGGGTTGACGTAGCCGATGGCGGCGTTGTCGGCACCGGTGGTAAGAACAACTCGTCGAGTGTCGTTGCGTCGTAGTTCACCGGCGGCGCGGACGGATCGTCGAAGAGATCCGAGTCTTCGCCGCTGCTGCCCCAGGTCACGTCCTCGTCCGCCGACGTGCCCCAGACGATGTTCTCGAGATCGGCGGCTGTGCCCCACACGATGTTCTCGAGATCCATGTTCGTGCCCCAGACGATGTTCTCGCCCGAGTCGGCTGTGCCCCACACGATGTTCTCGAGATCCATCGCCGTGCCCCACACGATGTTCTCGCAGCTGTCACCGCCGCAGGCCGTGCCCCACACGATGTTCTCGAGGTCGGCCGTGCCCCAGACGATGTTCTCGCCCGCATCGGCCGTGCC
Source organism: uncultured Acidobacteriota bacterium (assembly GCA_963797715.1). Lineage (GTDB taxonomy): Bacteria > Acidobacteriota > Vicinamibacteria > Vicinamibacterales > 2-12-FULL-66-21 > DATBJJ01. Next base: position 324,926 of record CAWCQS010000015.1, on the reverse strand, counting down.
CCAGACGATGTTCTCGCCGTCCGCCACCGTGCCCCAGACGATGTTCTCGAGCTCGTCGGCGGCCGTGCCCCAGACGATGTTTTCGCAGTCGTTGGCGCAGAGCGTGCCCCAGACGATGTTCTCGCCCTGGGTGTCAGCGAGCGTGCCCCAGACGATGTTGGACGCCCACGCATTGGCGGCCGGCTTGATCACGCCGCCCTTGATGCGGTGGTCGCCCCAGAGGATCTGACGGCTCCACAGCCACGAGTGCGGGTACACCTGCCCGGGCTGGGGATTCTTGAAGTAGCGCGCGAGTTCGATGGCCCCCTGCGAGTTGAGGAACCCGGCGCCCTGTGTCAGCGCGTCGTAGTGCCGCGTCTGCGCCGTGTACCTGGAGAATTGCCTTCACCAGATTCGGCTTCAGATTCGGGTTGGCCTGGAGCATCAAGGCAACGGTGCCGGCGACGACCGGCGAGGCCATGCTCGTGCCGCTCAGGCTGAGATACGGACGGGCCGGCGAGAGCTGCGTCCCCTTGAGCAGGTACGCCGCTTTCGTCAGGTAGAACTCGCTCGCCGGGTTCGACAGCGACACGATGCCGGTGCCGGGCGCGACGATGTCGGGCTTGGCCACGTAGTCGATTGCCGACGGGCCGCGAGAGCTGTAGGGAGCGATCTTGTCGTCCCAGCGCGAGAGCGTGCCCTCGGTGCTGTAGGCGCCGACCGTCAGCACCCAGGGCGCGTTGCCGGGCGCCGTGATGCTGCCGTACTGCGTCTTCTTCGTCCCGAGAGGGGTCGTGCGCTGACCGAGGTTGCCGGCGGCGGTGACGACGACGATGCCGGCGTCGACCGCGCGCTTGGCTGCGAGCGTCAGCGGATCCGTCTCGTAGGACTCGCTCACGCGAGCGCCCACCGACAGATTGATGACGCGGATGTTGTGCGTGACGCGGTTCCTGACCGCCCACTCGAACGCGGCGATGACGTCGCTGATGACGCCGCCCCCGTGCTGGTCTAGCACCTTCAGGCTCACGAGGTGCGCCGCCGGCGCGATCCCGGCCTGCGCGCCGTTGGAGTCATAGCCGTTGCCGGCGATGATGCCCGCGACGTGCGTGCCGTGGCCGTTGTCGTCGTACGCCTGGAGGCGATCGTTGACGAAATCGACGAAGGCCGTCACGCGCTGCCCGGCGACCACTCGCACCTTCGAGTTGCTGCCCTGGTAACCGAGGTCGTCGTGCCAGTTGGCGATACCCGAGTCGATGACCGCGACGCCGACACCGGCACCGTCGTAGCCCCACTAGCTGCTGCGCCGCGCGTGCACCGACCGAAACGGCGGTGCGATTGTTGTGCTGCGCAATCGGGCGATCGAAATGAACGCTCAGTACCTCCGAGCGCTCGGAGATCTGCTTGATGACACGGTTCGGGAGCTCAACGGCCATGCCGTTGACGAGGCTCAGCCGACGGCCAATCCGTCCGCCGAGCTTCTTGATCTCCTGCTCCGCGTTGGCCTCCTGACCCGGATTGATGATCAGAATGACCTTCGAGGTGCCAAGCAGCCGCTTCGAGCGCGACATCATGTCGCGATCGAGCTTGTCGAACCACTGCGAGCGGCCCGAGTGCTTGCTGGCCTTGCTCGACCAGAGCTTGTTCCCCTGGCCGGGCTTGGCGGCCGCAGGCGCCGCGAACGCGACGAGACCAGCGAGCACCAGGGCCGCGGTCTGCCACGTAAGTTGACGGAATCGAAAACGCATTGGGAGCCTATCCTTTGATACCTTCCGAGCCTCGGAAGTGGTCACATTCGCTCGTTTACGGGACCCGCCTGCCACGCAGGCGGTGGGGTTAGCAATCTCAGTCATCAGTGCACCGCCGCCGCGCCCCACACCGCCTTGGTGCGACGCCAGTCCTGCCGCACGATCGACCAGAGCGCCTGGTCGTAATGACGGCCGCTTTTCAGGAAGCTCCGGCGCAGTGTCGCCTCACGGACGGCGCCGAGCTTTGCGAGCGCGCCGTTGCCCCGCCCGTTGGCGACGGCAGCCCGCGCCTCGAGGCGATTGACGCCGACGACGTCGAACGAGAAGTCGATCGTGAGTTGAGCAGCGGCCGTGAAGACGCCCGAGCCCCAGAACGCACGGCCGATGGCAAAGCCCCATTCGGCGGTCGTGAACGTCGGGTCGAGCTGCCGCACCTGAAAGATCCCGATTGCGGTGTCCATACCGTCGGGTACAACCGCAAAGCAGATGTACCGTCCGGCCGCCCGCTCGCGTTGCGCCCACGCGATGAAGCGCTCGAAGCCCTCAACCGTGGTCGGCGGCGGTGAAATGAACCGCGAAACCTCTTCCTGCGTCAGCAGCTCGAGGAGCGCTTCGGCATCAGACATCCGGAGTTCGCGCAGCGTGAGCACGCCGTTCGAGAGCACCGGCATTACCTGACGCCAATCCGTCATTACCAACGGCACAGCGTTCTTGGGGCCCGTCCTCGGCACTGGCAGCGGTACCGGGACGACTGCCTCTTGTCTAAGGTTCGTGAGCATGAGTCTCATCCGTTCCCATCGAATAAGCGCGAATAGACACGCTTGACTGGGCTACGGCAGAGCAAGCGGGGGGCCACCATGGCTCGGCTAGCCGCTCAGTGCCCTAACTTGCTTTTAAGCTATGACTTAGGAGATCCAGGCCGTCAGCGCCGTGTGCGGGTGTGCGGTGGGCGCTGAGCCGTCTCGGAACAGCCAAACTTGTGATCCGCGCTTATTATCAAAATAAGCCCTGTGAGAACTTAGTTTTAGAGCAAGTGATCTAAACAGGTACACGAGTGCAGGTCTGGAACACTCCGAGCAGAATTGGCAAAGCCAATAAAATCTGCGACTTACCGTCGAATCGTGCGCAGCGTGGCGCGCGCGTGCGCGCTTTCGTCAAAGGAGAGGTTCACGGCGAGCGCGGCGAGCACGATACCGATCGCGGGGGCGAGAAGCCACGGAGCCTCCACGATCGCTCGCCCATGGCCGGCGTCCCGTAACATCGCACCCCAGCTCGGGATGGGCTCGCTGAACCCGAGACCCACGAATGACAGCGTGGCCTCGGCAAGGACGAACGCCGGGACCAAGAAGCGTCGCCTGGACGACCAGGAAGCCGCGAGCCGCGGGCAGAAGGTGACGTAGCAGCAAACGCGTACGGCTGGCGCCGAGCGCGCGCGCAGCTTCTGCGTACTCCCGGACGCGTTCGGCGGCGACAACCGCTCTGACCCCCCGCGCCGGCCACGGCCATCCAACCAGTGCCAACACGATCACCATCGTCGAAAAGACTTCCGGCGTCGAGAGGACGAGCGGCATCGACGCACGCAGCGCGAGCACGACGTAAAGCGCGGGGAGTGCCATCAGCAGATCCGCGAGGCGCATGACGGCATCGTCCATCGTGCCACCGACGAAACCTGCGAGGCCGCCAAGCAGCGCACCGATGGCGAGCGCGCCAAGCGCAGCCGACAAGGCGACCCCCAGAGACAGCCCTGTACCAAGCGCCAGCCGCGATAACTGGTCCCGTCCGAGCGAGTCGGCGCCGAGCGGAAACCAGGGGGCGTCTGACACGGGGTCAACCGAGACGATCGAGCCGTTGGCGAAGAAGCGCAGCGGCATCGAACGCGAGCGATCTTCCGTGTAGCGATGCTCGAGGCGGCTCTCGAGCTGCAGCGGATATACGAACGGCGACCGCAGATGTCCGTCGGCACCGACGATGTGCGGACGCATCGGCGGCGCATAGACGAACTCCCCGAACTGCTGCGACGGACGGTTGGCCGTGAGGAACGGACCAATCGCAGCAAAGCCCATGAGCGACAACCCGAGGAGGATTCCGGCGCGCCGGGCCGTTCCAAGGCCGCGACCGGCTCTCACGCCTGCGCCTCGAGGCGAGGATCGGCAAGCGCCATGGCAATATCGGATGCGAGGATACCGAGCGCGAGAAAGAGCGCGCCGGCAGCGGCGCAGCCAGCCACGAGGTACAGATCACGGGCGACGAGCGCTTCGTACATCAGCGCTCCCAACCCGGGCCACGACGTCACGACTTCGACAGCAAACGATCCGCTCAGGACACTCCCGATGATGACGCCGTAGATCGCAAGCACCGGCAAGAGCGACAAACGCAGCGCATGACGCCAGACAACGCGGCGGCTCGAGCACCCGCGCGCGACCGCCGCGGCAATCGACGGGTGCATGAGCGCCTCCTGCATCGCCTGCGACTGCAGCCGCTCGAGGGAGCCAGCAAGGGGAAGCGCGAGAGCCACCGCCGGAAGGGCGAGATATGGGAGCAACACGACGAACGATGTCGTGTCGCCCGAAGACGGGAACCCACCGACGGGGAACCATCGCGTGCGCGCGGCAAGAAGGAGCAGCGCGAATGACGTCACCAGCGGTGGCACTGAGACCAGCACGAGCGACAGTGCGCGCGCGACGGCGGTCACGCCATTGCGTCTGCTGCCGGTGACGATGCCGGCCGGAATGCCGATGAGCGTCGCCAGAGCCAGCGCCGTCACGCCGAGCAACGCGGTTCTCGGCGCGCGCTCGGCGACGAGCTGCCGCACGGGCCGGCCGTACTTCACCGAATCGCCCAGATCGAGTCGCGCGGCGCGGCCCAGCCACTCGACGTATCGAACGAGCAGCGGCCGATCGAGTCCTAGACGATGGCGCTCGGCTGCAGCCACGGCCGGGTCGAGATCGAATCGGTCGAAGGGATCGCCAGGCGCGGCCTCGACCAGCAGGAACGCCGCCGACGAGACCAGGAACACGAGCAGCACGGCGAGCAGCACGCGGCGGAGGAGGTGGATCAGGAGCCCGCGGTGCACGACGGACCCTACCGCGAAACGGCCAGCGTATCAGCGCTCCACAGCAGGTGAGGCGCCTGAGGCACAGGCGTCGGGTTGGCGACGCGCGGCGACGTCGCGATCGTCACGCGCGCCGCGACAAAGTAGATGGACGGCACTTCCTCTTCGAGGATCCGCTGGACCTCGACGAATGCCTGCTGCCGCTGTTTGGGATCCAGTGCCGACGCTTGCGTCCGCATCAGCTCGTCGATTTTCTGCTCCCACGGAGTCGCTGGAGCCTTCTGCGATGGATTCCAAAAGTGATAGGGGCCCGAGCTCAGCCAGAAGTCTGGATTGAGCGCCGGGTCTGTGGAGCTGGCCTGCAAGCCGAAGTAGATGGCATCGTAATCCCCGGCCTTCCATCGCTGACCGATGCCGCCAGGATCGAGCGGCACGATGTCGGCGGCAATCCCCAGCTGCCGAAGCTGCTCCTGGATGACCGACGCCACGCGTTCGCGCTGATGATTGGCCTGCGTGAGGATGGACATTCGTGCCGGCGCGCCATTGGCATCCTCGAGCACTCCATCGCCATTGCGATCTGTCAGGCCCGCGGCCGCGAGGAGTTGCCTGGCGCGCGCCCGATCACCACCCGGCGTCGAGCAGCCGGAACTGGGCGGCGAATACCACCGTTTGTTGCCAGGTGTGACCGGACCGAACAGCGGCACCGCGGCTCCGAGATAGACGGTGTTGACGATGGCCTGACGGTCGACACCGCATGAGATCGCCTGCCGCAACTCGCGGCGCGACAGCCACGGCGCGCGACGGGCCGACGGCCGATCGGGGCGCATGTTGAAGGAAAGGAAGTCGGGATCCAGGCCAACGCCCACGTCAATCAAGCGCAATCGGCCTTCGTCGGCGAGCCGCTTGAATGCCACGTAGTCCTGCGACCTGATATCTCCGTTCGACATCAGATCGCTTTCGGTGCTCTCGAGACGCAGTGCCTCCGCGCTCTGGTCAGGCACGATCGCGACGATGAGTCGATCCAGATATGGCAGTTGCACCCCGGCCTGATCGCGCCGGAAGTAGTGCGGGTTTCGTTCGAAGACGAGGCGTTGCCCGGCGACATGTTCGATGAGGCGGAACGGCCCGAGACCAACGACCTCGCCAGGAGGCCTCGAAGGTCCCCAGACTTTTTGGAACTCCCCTGCCTTCAGCGCAGGCTCGAGCACATGCCTCGGCAAGATGGGGAGGCTGTCGAGCAATCGCAGGCCGGGAGCAAACGGCTCCGGGAAACGGATGACAACCGTGCGCGCGTCTGGTGCGCGGACATCGAGGGGGCGTCCATGGACACCCAGGTCGGAGGCGAGTGGACTGCCGACCGCAGGATCGTAGGCGGCACTGAACGAGAACAGCACGTCGGCGGACGTCAGCGGCTGTCCGTCGGAGAACTGCACGCCCTGTCGAAGCGTGATCGTGTAAGTCAGCCCATCGTCCGAAGCCTTCCAACCCTCTGCCAGCCACGGCTCGAGATCATCGGTCGCGCGATTGACTCGAACCAATCGGGCCTGGGTTAGAAAGGTGAACAGGTCCGTCGCCGCGCTGGCGCCCGCCGGCAACAGACGGTTGTAGGTGGACGGCTCGGAGCGGATGGTGGCGACGAGCTCCCCGCCTCGCGCGAGTGCCGATGCGTTGGGCGTGGTGGTTCCTGAGCTCCGTTGCTCGGGGGCACGACATCCTCCGAGTCCAACTGCGCACAAGAGGAGCGCAGCGGCCACGCCCGCTTTGCACGAGCCGGCCACCGTAGGCCCTGACCGGCCAATGGATTGGCCGGTGCCATTACGCCTGAATTTGCGCCTTTTTTGACGGGTATCACCTACCCACGAGCTCCAAACCCAACCACAAGCCAACATGTTGGCTCTATCGGCTGCCGGCCGCTTTGTCAGGAGAAGGTCAGCCGCCGGAAGGCTCGAGCTTGTTCGAACATATTGTCCTATACAGTTCTTTACAGTCATTCACAAACCAATAATCGGTTGGCGGCAACCTCTATTGCTGAGTGTGGCACGGCGAGTGCCTTGGGTCTGCGCAACCCTGCGAAGCTGAGTTGGCGCCCCATGATCCACACAAATGGCTTTGTCACCCCTGTCGTTCGGCGCACCCTGGTGTCAGCGGCGATCGCGCTTACGATTGTCGCACTGGCGCAACCGGCAGACGCTGGACAGCGCCGCGCGCGGCTGTCTCGCGATCTGAGTGATCGGCTGGCGGCGGGCGTCGAGTCTTCGACCGACGTCATCGTCACTGGCAGCAGCGATCAGGTGCTTGTCCTCGCGACGCGATACGGCGCCAGGGTGAAGAAGCGTTTGAAGACTGCCACGGTCCTGGAAGTCACCGGCGCGCAGCTGCGCGATTTGAGTGACGACGCCGACCTCGCCACGCTCTCCGGCGATCTGCCGGTCCGGATGCTCTCGTCGGTCACGTCGGAAGCCATCGGTGCAGATCAAGTGTGGACCGGCGGCTTCGCCGGCCTGAAAAGCTTTACCGGCCGCGGCGTCGGGGTGGCGGTCATCGACACCGGGGTTGACACACGTCACCCGTACCTGAAGAACCGCGTGGCGCTGAGCGTGGACTTCACGGGCGCCAGCCAGGCCCGCGCTCGCGACGAGAACGGTCACGGAACCCACGTCGCCGGCATCGTGCGAGATATCGCGCCGGCCGCCCACATCATCAGCCTCAAGGCCATGGGGGCCGACGGATCCGGCCGTACGAGCGACGTCATCGAAGCGATTGACTGGGCGATCGACAACCAGCGCCAGTGGAACATTCGGGTCATCAACGTCTCGCTCGGACACGGCGTCATGGAGTCGGAGAAGGACGATCCATTGTGCCAGGCTGTGCAACGCGCGGCGGACGCCGGGATTCTGGTCACCGTGGCCGCCGGCAACGTCGGCAAGCTGACGGACGGCAGGGCGGTGATCGGCGGGATCTCGTCGCCAGGCAACGCCTCCTCGGCGCTGACCGTTGGCGCACTGAATACGCGCCAGACCGCCGCCCGGTCGGACGATGTGATGGCCACGTACAGCTCGCGTGGCCCCACGGTGATCGACGGCGTGCTGAAGCCGGAGCTCGTCGCGCCCGGCAATCGCATCGTCTCGTCGATTCCGAAAGATGGCTATCTCCCGAACCTGCTGCCGGAGCGCCTGACCGGTCGCGGCACCGACACCTACATGGAGTTGAGCGGCACGAGCATGTCGGCCGCCGTGGCCGCCGGGGCCGCGGCGCTGGTGCTCGAGGCGCGTCCGGGACTGAAGCCGCAGGACATCAAGGTGCTCCTGCAGCTGACGAGCAGCCGGGTGTCGGGCAGTGGCCTGCTGGAAGCGGGCGCGGGCAGCCTAAATGTGGTGGCGGCAGTAGCGGCGGCACGGGGACGGGGCGCAGTCTCAACGCGGATCGCCGAAGAGGAGGTCTCCGTCGGTCGAGTCGCGTTTGCACTTTCAGGCGGCGAAGCACTTGATCGGGACGTCGCAGCCCTGCTGGCACCAGCTCGAACGATCGTCTGGGCCGACACCATCGTCTGGGCCGACACCATTGTCTGGGCCGACACCATCGTCTGGGCCGACACCATCGTCTGGGCCGACACCATCGTCTGGGCCGACACCATCGTCTGGGCCGACACCATCGTCTGGGCCGACACCATCGTCTGGGCCGACACCATCGTCTGGGCCGACACCATCGTCTGGGCCGACACCATCGTCTGGGCGGACACCATCGTCTGGGCCGACTAACCTCAACATCACAATGACCGATAACCCAATATGCCAAGGAGCCGCCGTGCGCCGCTTAATTGTTTGGGCTGACTAGGCTTCGCGGCCGATCTGGCCGACACAATGCCTCCAACTGATCTCAACGGCTCCAGCCGTGTATATATCTCTGTCGTTGTAGCGGCAGGCGCGTTAGTCGTCCTGGAGTCTCTGTTCTCGCTCTCGCGCGCACCAGTCGATCCCAATTGGCTGGTGCTCGCTGTGCTAACCCTCCTTAGCGGCTCGTTTACCGTACGCATTCCCGGGATTCCTGCGAGGCTCTCGGTTTCTGAAACGTTTGTCTTTGCCGCGTCACTGCTCTTTGGACCGCCCGCCGCTACGATGATCGTCGTACTCGACACGCTTGTGATCTCGTTTTGGCTCGGCCGTCAGTCGCCACCACCGTGGTCGCGAGTCATTTTCAACCTCGCCGCAGCCGCGGTCGCAATCTGGTGCGCGAGCCACGTGTTCTACTACTTCACGGGTATCACCCCACTCTCGGTATCCCCAACGCCTATCGTCGGACTGCTGCCATGGCTTTTGCTCCTTGCAACTGTCTACTTCCTACTAAACAGCTGGCTCGTAGCGATCGTCGTCGGCCTTCACAAGCGGCGCTCACCAGTCGTGGTTTGGAGACAGAGTTTTCTGTGGCTCTCCCTCAATTACTACAGTGGTGCCTCTGTAGCGGCACTTATCCTGCCTTATATTGCTCAGGCCCGGGATTCCGCGTTCGTGTACGTCGTTGGTGTCATCCTTCCTGTTCTCATCATCTCTTACCTCACCTTCAAGACTGCTCTAGGAAGGATAGAGGATGCCAACACGCATCTTAGCCAACTCAATCGCCTGTACCTGTCGACGATCGAAACGTTAGCGATGGCGATTGACGCCAAAGATCAGATCACACACGGACACATTCGTCGCGTGCAGCAATACGCCGTCGGACTGGCGAAGCATCTCGGCCTAACCGACCGCAATCAAATCAGTGCAATCGAGGCAGCTTCTCTTCTACACGACATGGGCAAGCTCGCCGTGCCTGAGTACATTCTGAACAAGCCTGGCAAGCTAACATCTGCCGAGTTTGACCGCATGAAACTTCACGCGAGCATCGGCGCCGACATTCTGTCGGCGATCGACTTTCCGTACCCCGTAGTTCCCATCGTTCGGCATCATCACGAAAATTGGGACGGCACCGGCTATCCCCAGGGGCTGAGAGGTACGGAAATCCCAATCGGCGCCAGGATTCTTTCAGTGGTCGACTGTTTCGATGCACTAACGTCCGACCGGCCCTATCGACCCAGGATGTCCGACGGAGACGCGATCCGAATCCTTCTGGAACGTCGAGGTTCGATGTACGACCCACTGATCGTTGACACTTTCATCGAGTTGCATGCCGCCGGTGCGCACACAACAACTTCCACACCCTTTGCTCAGTCGACTTTCGACACCCTAACAAGCGACTCACACATCCAGAAGGTGACACATCATGCGTCACCCGCAGAAGGAGCGGCTACAGCAAGACTTGACGAGATTGCCGCAAGCACTGAGGAGACTCTGGTTCTCTATGACTTGGCTATCGGCCTTGCGGGCCACATGGATCTCGGTGACGTTGGAGACGTGATCGCAAAGCACCTCAGAAGGATCGGTACCTGCGTCGGCAATCGTTTTCTTTGTTTACGACTCCCAGTCAGATCATCTCGTTTCTATGCACGCTGTTGGTCATCATTCTTCAAATCTCATAGGTCTCAGAGTGCCCCGTGGCGAAAGGCTGTCTGGATGGGTCGCTGCGAACCGACAAACCATAGTCAATGCCGACCCCGTCCTCGATCTAGGAGAGGCAGCGCGCGCCCTGCGCCCACGCCTGCGCAGCTGCATTAGCACGCCACTAGTGGCAGGAAAGGAATTGATCGGCGTCCTAAGTTTATATTCCGTTGACGTTGATGCTTTTAGCGAGGAGCATAAGCGACTTCTCGAAGTCGTAGGGGGGCAAGTATCACACACTGTTAGACATGCTTTAAGCTTTGAGCAACACCGAGCTACAGACCTGCGAGACTCGGCCACCGGGCTGCCGAACGTCCGACACTTTGAACGGATGTTTGCGGCTAATGCAGATTTCCATCCGGAGGACAACGTGTCTGTAATCTTCGTAACTATTCGACACGGAGTGAGTAGGCACGCTGAGCTTGCTGTGGAAATCAGCGATCGGACGATCGACTCTGTCGCATCTGGGCTCCGAAAGGGACTCCGGGTGGGCGATTTGCTGTTTCGATACAATGGGAATGAGTTGGCGATCTTGCTAAGCCAGACCGATGCAGCTACGGCTAGCCTCGTCGCGGAGCGCACTCGCATAGCGCTATCGGCGCATCTTTCGTCGATTCATCGCGAGTCTTGGCCTGTTAGTGTGTGGCTGGGAGTCGCGACAGCACCGGCAGATGGCGTATCCGTCAGTGATTCTAGTCGTAGCGGCTCGTGGCCGCGAGAACGTCCTAACCTCCGACTCCCATCGTCCTTCTGTTCACTGACACGTGTCGACGCAAACATCCACTAGCGCTGTTCTGGCTTTCCGAGAAGGACGTCTGTTGGATTGCTACGAGCTTCTTGCTCGGGCCGGCGAAAGGACAGAAGCGGACTCGGTTCTAGCGGCGGAGGCTTTGAATCTCCTCGGACGATCCGATGATGCATTGATTGAAGCGAAGCGGCTAGCTGGGGACCAACGCCTGGCGCCATCGCTTCTAGCGAGATGTACAGTAATTTTAGCCAATGATCGATGGCACGCCGGCGATTTTGAAGGCGGTCTCGAACTGTACCGTGCCGCCAGTAGCCTTGCCGACGCCTCAAAGGACGTATCGACGCTTTGTCGAGTCAAGTTGCAACTGCTCGAGAAGATCTGTGACAGCACGGGGTTTGACAGTTCACTTCCACTCGCAACCTTGGTGCGCCGCGTTGTTACGCGATCCGACGATCCACAGATCCATGCGTTGGCCCATCTATCGTTCGGCAGATTGGAAGCGAAAGCCGGTCGCCTTCCTGTTGCGCAACGCCACTTTCAACTAGCCCGGAACCTTCTGGTCACCGCGCCAAATGCCTATCTCCAAGCCGCGATCGACTTGGATGAATCAGTGGCTCTGTGGCTGCAGGGAAACATCGCGTCGGCAATAGAGATTGCCGAGAGGGGCGGTGCAGGTGCAGAGAAGATTGGTTGGTCTCAGGGGCGACGAATTGCCTACGGGAACCTTGCGTGTCTGTATGTTTGCGCTGGCAGGCTGACGGACGCACAGGCGCAGATTCGGCTGGCAAGCCGCGAGCCCTTTTTAAGCTTCGGCGCAGAGAATGCATTAGCCGATACACAGGCTCGCGCGCTCTTGGCGCGAGGCGACTATCAGAGTGCCGAGAAGACTCTCTCCGCGATCAGCAATGAGGGACAAGTACAGCCATGGTATCGCCTAACGGCTGAGTTAACACGGATTGAGTTGTTTCTGATGACTGGACGATGGTCCGAAGTCCTTTCGAAAACTGATTCATGCATCAAGCAGTCGGACGAAGCAAGGCTGCGCCCTCTGGCGACGGCGTTCAGACTAGCGAGATCGGAGGCGTTGATCGAAACAAAAGCCTCGACCGATGAATTGGATCTTACTCTGCACGAGAGTCATGGCGAATGGTCGCTGCGTTTGGTTGGCTCATTCTACAGTGTTCTCGGCAAGGGACTGAGCTACAAAAACCAATTGCTAAGAGGAGCGTCACACAGTGATCGGGCAATTCGTGTTCTCAAGGGCGTAGGGGATCTGATGGCGGCAGAGCAGGTTAGTACCCGGCTCGCGGCGAATTTAGGCGACGTCGAGCTAACTTCTGCGTCGGGTGCTTCGGCCGTTTACCTCGATTCAGCGGTCGCACTGCTTGAACTCTCTGGTAACGTGCAGCTGTTCGGGCCGGAGGTCTTCGTTCTTTTCAAGAACACCGGATGCACCGAAGTGTTGGCACTTGCAGTACGAGAAAAACAAAATATCCGATACTCGACGTACATGGCTGGAACACCGCCGAAGCTCTTGCGGCTCTTCGATCTGCCCACTCGGACGACATGCTTTTGCTAGGTCGCAATGGCGAAGACACTTGGGAAATCCTTGCACGGCCGCGACGCGACCTCGAGCATCGATGCACGTTTGCTAGTATCCGAAAACTCGTCAACAACAGCACATGCCCTCGACCAGTACCGCCGCGACGAGAAGCAGCGTGCCGCGCTGTGGCCGGCCGAAGCTCTCGACGGCGACACCGAGAGTCTGTGGGTGTCCGAACAATCGCTCGAGCTCGTCACGCTCGCCAGGCGCCTCGCGTCGAGCCCGCTGCCCCTGCTCATCACCGGCGAGACCGGCACCGGCAAGGAGATGCTCGCGCGCGCCATTCACCGCGCCTCGAACCGCGCCGAGCGCCCGCTCGTGCCGGTCAACTGCACCGCCGTCCCGCGCGAGTTGCTGGAGAGCCAGCTCTTCGGCTATCGCCGCGGCGCCTTCACCGGCGCCGACACCGCGTTCCCGGGGATTGTCCGCAGTGCCACCGGCGGCACGCTGTTTCTTGACGAGATCGGCGACGTCAACATCGACCTGCAGCCGAAGCTCCTGCGATTCATCGAGCACGGCGAGGTCCAGCCCCTCGGCGAGCCGCAGGCGGTCAAGGTCGACGTCCGCATCATCGCCGCGACCAACGCCAACCTCGAGAGCCTGGTCGCACAGGGGCGCTTTCGCGACGACCTCCTCTACCGCTTGAAGATCCTGACGCTGCATGTGCCGCCGTTGCGCGAGCGCCGCGAGGAAATTCCGGCGCTGCTCCAGCACTACCTGCAGAAATGCGGCGACGAGCAGCAGAAGGGACGGCTGACGCTCAGCGACGAAACGCTCGAATACCTGCTGCTCTACTCCTGGCCCGGCAACATCCGCCAGCTCGCCAACGAGGTCCGGCGCATGATCGCCCTCGCCGAACCAGATTCGACCCTGACGCCGGCGCTGCTGTCACCGGAGATCCAGGCGTCGCGCCGCACGGTGCCGGCAGCCGACGCGGCCGCCGCGCCCGAGATGCGCGTGCTTCTCGACCAGCCGCTGCCGGCAGCAGTCGATGCCCTGGAGCAAACGCTCGTCCGGCACGCGCTGCAGCGCTCGCACGGTCGCGTCGAGGAAGCTGCGCGCATGCTCGGCATCTCGCGGAAGGGACTATTCCTCAAGCGGCGACGCTGGGGCCTGCAGCACGCGTCGTAGCCCACGATGCCAACGCCTGGCGAGCCCTCGGCGGCGCAGTTACCGACCCAGCGTCTGCTTCGCCTGCTTGTTGTGACGGATGACGTGGGCGGTCGCCCACTCGCCTACCTGGTAGAGATTGATCGGACCGCCGACAATGGGACTGCTGATCCCGTGCGACGCGCCGCGTTCCGCGGTGACGACGTCGAGCGCTCGAGCCATGGCCATGCCCGAGGCTTCGAGCGCGGCGATCGCGGTCATTCGCGTGACCCCCGGCGGCGGCTGAAACGTTGCCGGCGCCTGCAGCCGACCCGGAATTGTCGTCACGATGTTCGGCCATGGCCGCTCGGTGAAGGTCGTGTCGAGCGGCTGCACTCCGGGAAGATCTCCTGACATCAGGCCCGCAAACCGAGTGGTGACTTTCGCCACATGCCACCCGATCTGCGCCGCCGACCATCCACCGTGCTCCGGCCGCCGCTCGGCCGCCGCGTCGTCCGCGCCGCGCAGCCTCGAGACGAACCGCTCGTTCGCCTCGGCAAAGGCCTCGCGGATGTGACCGATACGGGCGCGATGCGCGGCGAGCGGATCCATCGTCCTCGTCCTACCGCGTTCCTCCGAAGAACGACGGGATGGGCATGTCGCGCATCGTGTGCAGCCCCGGCGCGACCTCGCGAATCTTCGGCAGCGAGTTGACGACGATTGCGGCGGTAGCGATGTCGCCATGCACGCCGCCGGCGATTTTCATCTTCAGCGCCGGCGAACCGGTAATCTCAACCGAATCGTACGACTCCGGGGCGCCGAGATAGGCCTCCATGTGCAGGGTAATCAGCGGCGTGCCGTTGCGGTAGCCGATGCCGTCCTGCTCGATGCCGCACACGTAGCCGGGATCGACCGCGAGGTACTCGCTGGCAACGGTCGCGGTCGCGATTCGCGGTCGAATCTCGTCGGTGATGCGATCGAGCTTCCACCCCATGGCGTCGGCAATCATCGACACCGACTCGGCCAGTCCGACGTGGCGCACCGATCCTTCGTCGACCTTGCGCTGAAATTGCTCCCGCGTCAGGCCGGCGCCAATCTTCTGCTGAAACGGCAGCCGGCGGATGCGGGCGTCCTGGACGCGGTCGATCCGCAGCGCGTCGACGCGCTCGCAGACGCCGGTCAGGGTGATCGGCAGCGCATCCATCACGAACCCGGGATTGACGCCGGTGCCGAGGACGGCAACCTTTGCCTTCTTCGCGAGCTGATGGATGGCTCGCGCGTACCGCATGTTGCCCCTGGTCGGATACGCCAGCTCCTCGGTCGTCGAAACGATCGGCACCTTGAGTTTGAGGATGGCTTCGACCTGCGGCAGGATCTTCTTCAAGGACGAGTTCGTGCACAGCACGACGACGTCCGGCTTCGACGACTTGATGGCTTTCCTGGCGTCGTCAGAAACCTTGACCCGAAGCGAACGGCCAAGGCCGGCAACCTCGCCAAGGTCCCGACCCACTTTCGCCGGGTCGATGTCGACAGCGCCAACAATCTTGAAGCCTTTCCGCGCCGCCACCTGCTTGATGACCCCCGCCCCGATCGGGCCCAAACCGAAGTGAAGAACTTTGATAGGGCCTGTTCCTGCCGCCATGAGCATGCTCCTGAAGAAATGTATGAGTCCGACCCGCGATTATACCCTTGGCCTCAGCAACGCAGCCTTGAGAGTCGAGCCATCGCCTGATACGATTTCGCCGTGCTCGGGCGAATCGTCGCCGTCGGTGGCGTGGCGTGCGGCTTGGCTGTCCTCTCGCTGGCCGGCGCCGGCGCTCGCCAGGCGGCGAAGCCGCCGGAGCCGCCCCGAGACACGACGCAGCCCACCAGTGCTGCGAATCAACCGCCGCAAGCGCCCGGCCCGCGCTCGCCTCGAAACGCCAGCTACACCATTACCGCGCGACTCGACCCGGCAAGCCGAACGCTTACCGGCGAAGAACTCCTGACCTGGCGGAACACCTCGACTATTCCGGCGACGAGCCTGCGCTTCCATCTCTACTACAACGCCTGGCGCAACACGCGGTCCACCGCGATGCGCGAGGCGGCGCTCATGGGCGACTCCGACGCCGCCGATCGGCCCGAGGCTGACTGGGGCTGGATCGACGTCACGAGCCTGAAACTCGTGGGCACCGTCGGCGCGCCACTAGACGTCACGTCGAGCATGCGCTTCATCGCTCCCGACGATGGCAACCTTGACGATCGCACCGTGGCCGAGGTCCCGCTGTCGGCGCCTGTCGCGCCCGGCGAGACGGTGAACGTGCAAATCGCCTGGTCATCACGCGTGCCTCGCACGTTCGCGCGGACGGGCGTCGTCGGCAACTACTACTTCCTCGGACAGTGGTTCCCGAAGATCGGCGTCCTCCAGGACACCGGCTGGAACTGCCATCAGTTTCACGCCACTACCGAGTTCTTCGCCGATTTTGGCATCTACGACGTCAGGCTGACGGTGCCGAACGGCTGGATTGTCGGCGCGACTGGAACAGAGCGCGGGCGACGCGACGAGGGCGACCGGACGACAACCCATCACTACTCTGCTGCCGACGTCCACGACTTCGCCTGGACGACGAGCCCGGATTATGTCGAGCGAGTCGAACGTTTCGGCCATCAGGGTCTGCCACCAGTATCGATGCGCCTGCTGCTCCAACCGGAACACATCGGGCAGGCCGACCGCCATTTCAATGCGACGCGAGCGGCGCTGCGTTACTACGGTGAGTGGTTCGGGCCGTACCCGTACGAGAACATCACCATCGTCGATCCGGCCTGGCAAAGCGACGCCGGCGGCATGGAATACCCCATGCTCTTCACCGCCGGCACGGGATGGCTGGCGCCGCGGCGAGTGGCCGAACCCGAAGGCGTCACGATCCACGAGGCCGGTCACCAGTTCTGGTACGGCGTCGTCGCGACCAACGAATTCGAGCACGCGTGGATGGATGAAGGACTCAACACTTTCTCCGCGGCACGCGTCCTCGAACAGTCGTTTGGAACGGAACACTTCTCTTCGCGGTACTTCGGCGGGTTTGTGCCGTGGGTTTTCGACGACCTGATTCTCAATCGGTCGACGGTCGGCAACCGGCTGAACGGCTATCGCAATGCCCCCGACAGCGACACGCCGTCGACACCGTCGTGGCGATATTGGCCGGCCACCGGTCGCGTCATCACCTACAACAAGACCGCGCTCTGGCTCAACACGCTCGAACGCTTTCTCGGTTGGGACACGGTCCAGAAGATTCTTTCGACCTACTACGCGCGGTATGCGTTCAAGCATCCCGAGCCGAAAGACTTCTTTGCCGTCGTCAACGAGGTCAGCGGACGAGACATGACCTGGTTCTTCGATCAGATGTACCGGAGCTCGAGCATCTTCGACTACGGCGTGGACACGTTCACCAGCGAGCGCGTGTCGGATCGAGGCTACTTCGGCGACGCCGGGAAGCAGCGATTCTCTGCCGACGAGCGCGCCGGCGACCTCTATCGCACCAGGCTCGTCGTCCGGCGCGGCGGCGACGGGGTGTTCCCGGTCACGGTCCGCGTCGTGTTCGAGAACAACCAGGAGGTGCGCTGGCAGTGGGATGGGCGCGACCGCTGGAAGATGTTCGAGGTCGATCGGCCGGTCCGCGCGTCGAGCGCGCAGGTCGATCCCGACCGCGTCCTGCTCCTCGACGTGAACTACACGAACAATACCCGATCGCTGGCGCCCAAAACGGCGGCAGCGACGCGCAAGTGGTCGTTGACGTGGCTCATCTGGCTGCAGGATCACTTGCTGACGTATGGCTTTTTCATCTGAGGCCGGCGACCGATGACACCGTGGTCGGCCTGGCGTGACGGCATCCGCCGTGTCAACAGCGCGCCGCTGCTGCTCGTCGGCATGTGCACGCTGACGCTGCTTGTCGCCCTTCCGCTCTCGATGGCGTTGCGAGTCCTGATGAGTGCGCAACTCGGCGACAGCATGTTCGCCGATACGCTGGCCGAGGGTGCGAGCTACGACTGGTGGCAGGAATTCCTGTCGCAGGCCACGGGCCTCGGGACGACCTTCGTGCCATCGATCATCGGCTTTGGCGCGGTGCTCAACAACCTGGGGGCCCTGCTCGATAACCTGCCCATGGCCACGACGATTGTCGGCGCGACATCGGCGTGGCTGGTGCTGTGGTCGTTTCTGAGCGGCGGAGTACTCGACCGCTATGCGCGCACGCGTCCGACGCGCTCATCCGGGTTCTTCGCGGCGTGCGGCACGCATTTCTGGCGCTTCCTTCGGCTTGGCGTCCTCAGCTGGCTGGTGTACTGGGTGCTCTTCAGTCTCGTGCACCCGTGGTTGTTCGAGGACGTGTATCCGTGGGCCACGCGCAACGTCACCGTGGAGCGCACCGCCTTTGCGATACGGCTCATCGGCTACCTCGCTTTCGGAAGCATCCTCATCCTCAGCAATGTCGTGTTCGACTATGCGCGAATCCGTATCGTCGTCGAGGATCGCCGCACCGCAGTCGGCGCGCTGCTCGCGGGGGCCCGCTTCGTCAGGCGTCACCCGGCTGTGCTGCGCCTCTACCTGATCAATGGTGGCGGCTTCGTGCTGCTCGCCTTGCTCTACGCGCTCGTCTCGCCAGGTGCGCCATCCGGCTTCGCTATCTGGATCGCCCTGGCAATCGGGCAGTTCTACATCGTCATGCGGCACTACGTG
The DNA here is from genome assembly GCA_963797715.1 of uncultured Acidobacteriota bacterium. Taxonomy (GTDB): domain Bacteria; phylum Acidobacteriota; class Vicinamibacteria; order Vicinamibacterales; family 2-12-FULL-66-21; genus DATBJJ01. The sequence goes on along the minus strand of CAWCQS010000015.1, from coordinate 306,468 downwards.
AAGCTGCTCTTCTACGCGTCGCAGACCGCCTACTTCCAGTCCCAGCTCGCTCATGCCGCCTACACGGCAGCGCCCGCTGTCGTCTGGCCTGATTCGCCAGCCGCCGAGGCAATCAGCAACCTGCGATCGTAGGAAAAACCGTGGCCGGCACCGCTACTCGCGAGTGCTATATTCGAACTCGTGAACGAGATCGTGAGCTGGCTGCGCCAGCGCGCCACCGCCGCCAACGCGAGAGGATTCGTCGTCGGCTTGAGTGGCGGCATCGATTCAGCGGTGGTCGCCCGCCTCTGTCAGCTCGCCGCACCTGGCCACGTGGCGGCGGTGATCATGCCGTGTGGAACCGATCCGCAGGACGAGGCCGACGCGATTCTCGTCGCAGACACGTTCGACATCCCACCGGTTCGGATCGATCTCGAGAGCGCTTACGATGCGCTCGTGTCCGAGGCACGCGTCGGGCTGGATGGACTGACGTCGCAGATGCGACCACGCGGCGACGAGGACAGAGACCGTATCGCGCTTGCGAACGTGCGGCCAAGGCTGCGGATGACGGTGCTCTACTTCCTCGCCAACTCGCTCGACTACCTCGTCGCCGGTACCGGCAACCGCAGCGAACTGACAATCGGCTACTTCACGAAGCACGGCGACGGCGGCGTGGACGTGCTGCCGCTAGGCCACCTGCTGAAGAGCGAGGTCCTGTACGCTGGCCAAGCAGCTCGGTGTCCCTCAGGCAATCATCGACAAGGCGCCGAGCGCCGGGTTGTGGCAGGGACAGACGGATGAAGCAGAGATGGGCTTCACCTACGCCGACCTCGAACGGTATCTGACCCACGGGCCCGAGGGAGTCTCGCCCGCACTCGCGCTTCGACTCGAGCGCATCATCCGCTCGACCGAGCACAAACGGACACTTCCGCCGACGCCTGAATCGTAGGGGTCTGGCTGAAGCCGGGCACTTACCACGGTTGCGGGGTCTGGTTTTCGCCGGGCAGCGATACCGCGCTCATCCGGTGCCAACGCCGAGACCCATTGCGGCCGGGGCCGGCTCCTGCACTTGCGGCGACACCATCTCCCCCTTCAACCGGCGCCGGGCCGCGCGTACGCTTTGCTTCAGCACCGGATCCGCGTCGTCGTCGTACCGGCTCAGCTCGCCCTCGAGGGAGTGAAGCTGCAGCGCGCCGACTGCGTAGACGGCGCTCGACCGCAGCCACGGATCCTCGCTCGACAGCAACGTCTCGACGGCCTGCTCGGCGGTGTCGAGCGGAGCACCGACGAGCCGGTTCGCGATCGCGATGCGCTCGTCTGTCGACACCTGCGAATCGAGAAGCGGCACGAGCAGCTGCCGCAGCTCCGGGTCGAGCACGTTGTCGAGCAGCTCGAGCGAGTTCGCCCGCACGAGCTCGTCCGACGAGCGCAAGCCGACGTACGCGTCGTGCAGCCCGACGTGTGGCAGGAGGAGACCCATCAGCCGGAATATCCGATCGAGCTCCTGATCCATCGCGTGTTGCATGGCTTGCAGCACGGGATCGTCGTCTTTGAGACGTTCCTTGAGCGGGCCGAGCACCTGATAGGAGCGGTAATGCCCGGCGATCTCTGCGGCGAGCAGGAGATTGATGGTCGACGGATCGAGGGACACTTCCGGATGGAGCGTCCGCAGCTTGTTGAGTGAGGCGATGACGCGGTGCCGTAGAGTGACGTCAGCCTGAAGCAGGCTGCCGATCAGCGCCTGTTCAGCCTGCGCGGTGCCGATGCGAACGAGCACGGCCGGAAGCTCGTGCCGAATGTCCTGCGCCGTGTGCCCGTCGCGCAGGCGTGCTTCGATTTCGGGGATTACCTGGTTACCGAAACGCGCCAGCGCCCCCGCGGCGTCGTCGACGAGCTCCGCTCGATCGAGCGCCTGAATCAGCGGTGGCACGAGCTCCTCGCGCAAGACGACCGTCGCGGCTCGGATCGCTTCTCGAGCGACGGCCTCGTTCTCGTCGCGCAGCAGGGTAATGAGTAAGTCGAGGAACGAATCGGGCACGAGCGCCATCAGCCGTGCGGCCTCGGCGCGTTCGCGCACGCCGTCGGGGCCTTTGACCCGTACCATCGCCTCGAGGAGCGCGCGCGCGGCGTCGACATTCTGCGCCGGTCCTGGCGCGGCGAGAAACGCCGCCATTCCGGCGCGAATTGAGAAGTCTTCGAAGTCGCCAAGCTTCTGGATCTGGGCCAGCGGATCGACGTTCATCTCCCGCGTCAGGTAGAGGAGTGCCTCGGTGCGAACGCCGAGGTCTGCATCCTTGAGCAGCTCGACCGACCTCGGACCAATATCGCGGTCCCCGGCGGAGCGCAACAACGACAGGGCGCGGCGGCGAATGTCAGCCTCGGGATGCTGCAACAGCGCACGCAACGCCGGCTGCCAGCTTTTTGCACGCTGCACCTCCAGCAGTCCCAGGGCATAGCGCACTTCGTCGGCATCGCCGCCCGCCAGCTTGGATCTGAGCGCCTCGGCGGCTGACTTCTCGATTGTCGTCGACGCTGCGCGCTCGGTATCGAGGCGATGGCGGTGGATGCTCTCGTGGATCGTCCGGACGTACTCGGTTCGCAGGCGCCATGCGACCGCCGTCCAGGCGCCGATGAACACCAGGTTGATCGCTGCGGTGCCGCGCAGGCCGAGGCCGAGCCCAGGAATCCAGGTAAACCCCTGCGTCGCGAGCCCCAGCAGCAGCGCGCCGCACGCATCGGCAACGCGATTGACGATGATGTCGATCGCGTTCTTGACCGGGATGCGCTGCGTCGGGGCAATCGGTAGATACAGCAGCTCGTAGCTGGCTTTATCGACGGAAAAGCGGAAACCCTGATCGAAAGCGTTGGTCAGGAGCACCGACCACAGCCCCGGCACGAGCAACATGAGCGTCGTGCCAAAGCCGACCGACAGCGGTAGCACGAGCACGGTGACGGCGATGCCGAACCGGCGCAACGCCGGGCCGGTCACGAGCAACTGGAGCAGAAAGCTGGCAACGCCGAGCGTCAGGTTGAACGTGCCGAAGAAGCGCGTCAGCGCAGCGGCGTCGCTCTTGAAACGCTCGTCGGCCACCAGGCTGAGCTGAAACGCGCTCCACTGCGTCGCGATCGCCATCAAGAAGACGAGCGCGGCCATGAGCCTCAAGTACGGGCTGTCGGCGATTTGCCTGATGGCGTCGCGCAGCGGATCGCGGCCGGCCGTCACGGGACGCGTCGCCATCTTCCGTCGAATGCGCGTGTTGGCCACCGTGACGATGACCGCCGCCAGCAGAATCAGTGCCGCCAGCACGAGCAGCATGTTGACCGCGCCGCCGACCGGCATGACGAGTACCGCGCCAGCACGCCGCCGGCAATCGCACCAAACGACGCACCGGCCCCAATGACGCCGAAGAGCCGCTTCGCCTGTCGCGTGTCGAACAGCGAGTTCGCGAAGCTCCACGCCTGCACCGGCGCGATGATGCCGAAACAGTTGACCCAGACGAAGAAGACGCCTGGCAACAGCCTGAAGGGGTGGAAGCGGAACGCGTACCAAAAAAGGAGGACGTTGACGGCAAAGAAGCTGAGCGTGGCGAGCGTCAGGAGGCGCGGATCGATGCGGGCGACGGCGCGCGCATACAGCGGAACAAAAAGCGTCAGCGCGATTGGAACCGCGGCGTAGACGTAAACCAGCGAGTACGGGCTGTACTCTTCGAGGAAAAGCCCGTTACGGATCGGTTTGGCCAGCAGGAACGAGGCAACGACGAGAGCGATATAGAGAAAGGAGAGAAGGACCGAAAGGCCCTCGCCCGGCCTGACGTCCAAGAACCGGCGCAACCGAGGCAGCATGTAATCGGGGCAGTTTACTTCAGTTTCTGCATCGCTTAGGCTGTGCCCATGCTACAGCGTCTGCTCTCCCCGATCGTCGAGTTACGCAAGGAAGAGAGCGCCACCGCCTTTCTGATGTTTTCATACTCGTTCCTGGCGATGACGGCGTACAACGCCATCAAACCGCTGACCCGCTCGCAGTTCATCAGCAAGCTCGGCGCCGACAACATTCCCTACGTCCTGCTCGTCTCCGGATTCATCATCGGCATCCTGATGACGGGGTATGCGTGGCTCATGGCGCGGCTGCCGCGCCGCTGGGCGTTGCCGATCACGCAGGTCGGCATGGGCGCGATGCTCCTCGTGTTCTGGGTGCTCTTTGAGGAAGCAGGCTCGTGGGTATCGGTGCTGTTCTATCTCGCCGGTCAGATCCTGGGCGTGCTGTTGATCAGCCAGTTCTGGACGCTCGCCAATCTTGTGTACGACGCGCGGCAAGCCAAACGCCTGTTCGGCTTCGTCGGCGGCGGCGCACCGCTCGGCGGCGTCGCCGGCAACGCGTTGGCGGTCGCGGCTCCGACGATCGGCGCCACGAATCTGCTGCTGCCGGCCGCGGCAAGCATGTTCCTGTGCGCCTTCGTCGTCAGCTGGATCGTCGGCCGCGAAAGCGTGCGGCCCGACTCGTCGCTCGCCGGTAAGCAAGAGAAAGGCGTCAGTGCGGCTGAAGCGTTTCAGCTGCTGCGGCGCTCACCGCACCTGCAGATCATCGCGCTGGTGATCGGCTTTGCGTCCATCGGAGCGGCAATCATCGAACAGCAGCTCAACATGGCGGCCGCCGCGGCAAAGGGAGCCGGCGCCACCGACTCGCTCACGTCGTTCCTCGCGCAAGTCGGGCTCTGGATGTCGGTGATCGGATTTGTCATTCAGGTCTGGTTGACGAGCAAGATCCATCGCTATCTCGGCATCGGATTCGCCCTGATGGTGCTGCCGGTGAGCCTCGGGACCACCGGCCTCATCATGCTCCTCAACGGCGCGCTCTGGGCACCGGCGCTCGCACGTATCCTCGACCAGTCCCTCCGATACACGGTCGACAAGACCACTCGCGAGATCCTGTTCCTGCCGCTCCCAGGTGACATCAAGCTGAAGGCAAAATCGTTCGTCGACGTCACCGTCGATCGGGCGGCCAAGGCGATCGGCGCCATCCTCCTCATCGTCCTCGTCCAGCCGTGGGGGCTCCACCTGTCGTGGCAGCAGTTGAGTTACGCCAGCCTCCTCATGACCGGGCTGTGGATCATGATGGCGATTCGGGCGCGACGCGGATACCTCAGCGCCTTTCGTCAGAGCCTCGTCTCCCGCGACATGCAGGCGAGCGAGCTGCGCCTCAACGTCGCCGACCTCACGACGATCGAAACGCTCGTGCAGGAGCTCGCGCATCCAGATCCGAAACGCGTCGTGTATGCGATCGATGTACTCGAGTCGCTCGACAAACGGAACCTGGTGACGCCGCTCCTGCTCTATCACGAATCACCGGACGTGAGGCGGCGCGCGCTCTCGGCGCTGGCGTCGGTCAGAAGCGACATCGCCGAGCAATGGGTGCCGCATATCCGCCGCATGCTGGGTGACAACGATGCCGGCGTTCGCGCCGCCGCGATCGGCGCCCTGTCGTCGATCAGTCAGGCCGACGCGGCATCACTGGCCCGGCCCCTGCTCGCCGATCCCGATCCTCGAATTCGCGCCACGGCAGCGGTCGCGCTTGCCGGCAGCTCGCATCCGGAAGACGTCGACCGAGCCGAGGCGGCGCTCCACGAACTCGCCAGCGGCACCGACGACTCGACGAGGACCGCGCGGCGCGACGTCGCACTCGTGATCAGGCAGATGGCCGAGCCGCGATTCCGGCGGCTGTTGATCCCGCTGCTCTACGACTCCGCGCCCGAAGTCGCCGACGAGGCGATGGAGAGTGTTCACGCCGCGTCCAAAGACGACTTCATCTTCGTCCCATCGCTCGTCTCGCTGCTGCGAAATCGACGCCTCAAAGGCCGCGCTCGTGCCGCCCTGGTGTCGTACGGCGAACCGGTGGTGGATTCGCTGGCGTTTTTTCTCCGCGATCCAGAAGAGGACATCTGGGTAAGACGCCACATTCCGGGCACCCTGGCGCAGATTCCGTCGCAGAAGACCGTGGACGTCCTCGTGGCGGCGCTGGAAGAACGCGACGGCTTCATCCGCTACAAGGTCGTGTCGGCGCTCGAACGGCTGCGGCGCGAGCATCCCGAGTTCACCGTGAAAAACGAGCTCATCGAGACGCTGGCGATTCAGGAAGCCCGACGCTACTTCAACTTCCTCTCGCTGCACGAGAACCTGTTCGGCAAGGAGAAGCTCGCCGCCGATTCTCTGCTATCGCAGGGGCTCCTCGAGCAGATGACGCGGCTGCGCAACCGCATCTTCAAGCTGCTGACGCTCCTCTACCCGCCCGTGGACATCGACGCGGCGCGGTGGACGCTCGATCACGGCGACGCGCGCGGACGCTCCAGCGCCTCGGAGTATCTCGACAACATCCTCGCCAGCTCGCTGCGCAAGCAAGTGCTGCCCGTCCTCGAAGACATGCCGCGCAACGAGCGTGTTCGCCGCGCCAATGTCATCCTCAAGACGCGTCCGCGTGACGTCGAGGAAACGCTCCTGCAACTGATCAACGACGACGACCCGGTCGCCGCGGCCGCCGCCATCGACGTCGTCCGCGACGCCAAGATGTGGAGCCTGGCCGCCGACGTCGAGCACGTGCTCGCGCATCGGGACGTGAAGGATTGGTACGTCTTCGAGGCGGCGTCGTGGGCCCTCGCCGAACAGCGCATGCCCGCCGAACGCCGCCGCGAGCTCTGGCTCGAGCCGCTGCCGGCCGCCGAGCTCGCCGGCCGAGTCCGCCGGCTACCGCTGTTTGCGTCGGTCAGCGTTGACGAGTTGTTCCGGATCGCAAGCGCGTCGCGCCAGGTTCGCCACGAGACGGGCAGTGTCCTCGCTCAGGAAGGGTCGGTGCCCTCGAGCATTCACATCCTGCTCGACGGCCGGGTCACCATCTCGGGGCGCGAGTCGGGCGAAAGCTCGACGATGGATGCTCCGGCGGCGCTGGCGTTCTACGAGGCCATGGCTGGCCTGGCGATGCCAGTGACGATTCGAACGTCGGGTTCGGCGGTCACGCTTGCGCTGACGGTCGACGAACTGCGGACGCTGCTCGCCGACAACACCGATCTGGTCAGTGGGCTGTTCGCGACGCTCGCCGAAGATACTGACGAACCGACGCGCATCGTCCACCCCACACAGGCCGCGCGCGAGCTCGGCCAGCTCGCCCACGGCGGCCTGACGGCCATCGATCGTGTCTTCGCGCTCCAGTATGTTCCGCTGTTCCGCCGAGTCTCTGCCGAGGAAATGCGCCATCTCGCAGCGGTCGCGGCGCCGGTGACGATGAAGGAGGGAGCCGTGCTCTTTCCAGAGTCAGCGCCGCCGGCGCTCTGGCTGCTGCTGACCGGGGAAGCCATGCTCGCGAGTTCGACGGGCGAGCCCCCCGAAACGGCGCGGGGCGGCGACGCCATCGGCGCGTTGAGCACGATGGCGGGCAAGAGCCTGGGGCGAACGGCCACCGTCGTCAAGGGCGGTGTCGCCCTCAAGATCGATCGCGAGGACCTTTTCGACGTGCTCGGGGAGCGTCCGGAGCTCCTGCGCCAGATGTTCGCAAGCCTGTTCAGGCGCGAGCGGCCAGTGGCCGCAGCGCCGGCCGCGGCGGCGCGCTGATTCGGCGCTACTTGGCGACGGCCGCCTGAGCCTTACGGTCCATTTCCTGCTGACCGCGCAGGATGCTGCACCACTGCTTGTGCTCGGCGATGGGCATGCCGCACTCGATGCAGACGCGAATCCGCTGTTTTGGCTGATTTTTCGAGAAAATCTTCGACAAGAACGACATGATGACCACCGGGTGAAAGTTAGGGGGGGGCGCGAGTCGTCGCCCTTCAGGGTATGAGACGGAAAAAGGGGCCCGGAGGTTTGCAGAACGATCAGCCTACTCGGAACCGTCAGCCCGGCCGACCGAAACGTACCGTTCTGTGCCCTCGGCCTCGTCACCGCCGATGGCCTCCCCCCGCACGACGCGCACGAGCCACGGGTTGCAGCAAACTTCGCAGTCCTGCACGAACGTCCCGTTCACGTCCGGCTCGACAAAGATCTCGCCCTCTTCGCCGCAGTACGGGCAGGCGACAGAAAAATGGTCATCCACAGAGCGCAGCGTATCAGAATCGAGCGCGCCCGCTTGGTCCGGCGGCCCTATTCGCGATAACGTCACGGCCCATGAAGCAGATGATCCTGATGCTCGCGCTTGTCTTGACTGCGGGCGTGTCGGCCGGGGCGTTTGGTGATGCAGGTCACCGCATCATCGGCCGTGTAGCCGAGCTTCATTTGCAGGGATCCCGGGCGCTCAGTGAGGCCAGCAGAATCCTCCGTCCTCAGGAAACACTGCCGGATGCCGCCATGTGGCCCGACATCATCAAGGATCCGTTCTACGAGGATGCCGACACGCCACTCTTCCGGCTGTCGCACCCCGCGCAGGACACGTATCACTACACGAATGTGCCGTTTCAGGCGCAGAAGTACGACCCGGCCACGCCAGGCGCTCGACCAACAGACATCCTGGAGATCACGCGCGAGTCCATTCGCGTGCTCCGCGGCAGGTCGAAAACCTTCACACCCCGCGAGGCGTTGCGGATGCTGGCCCATCTCGTGGGCGACATGCACCAGCCTCTACACGACGGCAACAGCTTCGTCGCCGCGTCCGGCCCGCTCCGCTTCGTCCTTCCCGATGGCCCGACCGGCTGGCGAACCACGGCTGGCGGCAATGCCCTGGTGTACGGACCGCAGGATCGCTTCAACCTGCACTCCTATTGGGACACGCACATCGTCAACCTCGCGATGCGGAACGACGACGTGCAGAGCTATGCGTCGAGGCTCGTGGCGGAAGTAGCCGTGGCCGCCGATTGGAAGGATGCCGGCGATCCGGACTCCTGGCCGGAGCGCTGGCTCAACGAAGGGCTCGGCTACGCGCGTGACGCGCACGAAGGCATACGGCTGACGACGTATCTCGGACCTGACGATGTGGCGCGCGTGCCACACCGGTGGCGCATCGAGCAACCAGCCGGCTACGACGACCGGTCGCGCGCCCGCATCAGGATTCAGCTCGCCAAAGGCGGCTATCGACTCGCGTCGTTGCTCAGAGCCATCTGGCCAGGCTGACAGCTTTCAGCTCTCGGCTATCAGCTGTCAGCTCGTCAGCTCCGAGCTACGAGCTCCCAGCCGCGAGCCGTAGTATAGTAAGGCTTCCTATATATAGGGAGCCTGTCCATTCATGTTCAGCTCTGAGCTCAAGAAGGGCAGCACGGAGATGCTCGTCCTCTCCCTGCTCGAATCGCAGCCGCGGCACGGGTACGAAATCGGCAAGCTCATCGAAGCGCGATCGGGCGGACGACTGACGTTCGCGCTGCCAACGCTCTATCCCACGCTGCTCCGGCTGGAGAATCGCGGGTGGATCAAGGGCCGCTGGATCGAGAAGGCCGGTCAACGAGAACGATGCTTCTATCGTCTGACCAACGAAGGACGACGAGTGCTTGCCGAGCAGCAGAAGAACTGGAAGGCCTATGTCGCCGCCGTCAACGAGGTGATGGGGTTGAGCGGTGCGTGACTGGCATGCGTTCGTCCGCAGCGAGCTCCGGCTCCCGGGACTGACGCCAGAGCGCGAGTCGCGGATCATCCGTGAGCTCGCCGCCCAGCTCGAGGACTTCTATCGCGAGGCGATCGCGCGGGGCGCCAGCGAATCCGAGGCCGATGCCCATGCGTGCGCGCAGATCGTCGACTGGGAGCGCATGGCGCAGGACGTCTGGCTCGCCGATCGCCGCCACGCCCGTCCCCGATTCGACCGCATCGTGGAACCCAGGCTCGAACGGCTCGTCGCCAACCATCCGCCACACGGCACTCGAGGAGGACTGAACGTGCTTGCCAATGCGCTGCGCGATACCCGCTACGCCATCCGTCAGCTGATCCGAACCCCGGGATTCACGATTGTCGCGGTCCTGACGCTGGCGCTCGGCATCGGCGCCACCAGCGCCATCTTCAGCGTCGTCAACGGCGTGCTGCTGCGGCCGCTGCCTTACCCCAATCCCGACTCGCTCGTGCGGGTGCACGAAGTGGTGCAGAAGTTCGGTCGGTTCTCTGTCGCTCCGGCAACATTCCTCGACTGGCGGCAGCAGAACTCCGTGTTCGAACATCTGGCGGCGGTCGACACGACAGGCGCGACGCTGGTGGGCTCGAACGGGGCGGAGCGCATTGCCGGCGGCCTCGTCTCGTGGGACCTCTTCGATCTCCTTCAGGTCACGCCGGCGCTCGGCCGGACCTTTCGCGCCGACGAAGACGCGCCGGGGAAGGACGCCGTCATCGTCCTGAGTCACGGCATGTGGCAGCGCCGGTTCGGCGGCGACCCGACGATCCTGGGCCGTTCGATCACGCTCAGCGGCGTTCCGGCGACAGTCATCGGCGTGATGCCAGCGGGATTCGCGTTCATGTCGGACGTCGAGTACTGGCGGCCGCTGGCGCTCGCGCCGGACCCGTCGCGCGGCGGCCATTTCCTCGCAGTCGTCGGACGGATGAAACCTGGGATCACGGTCGCGCAGGCCGGCGCCGAGATGAAGACCATCTCCGAACGGCTGGCCGTTCAGTATCCCGAATTCAGCGCGAACGAATCGGCGGAAGTCATCGGGCTGCACGAGAACGCCGTCGCCGGCGTGCGTCCGGCGCTGCTCACGCTGCTCGCCGCCGTCGCCGTCGTGATCCTGATCGCCTGTGCGAACGTCGCCAATCTGTTGCTCGTGCGTGGATCCGTGCGGAGCAAGGAGCTCGCCATCCGGACCGCGCTCGGCGCCGGGCGCACGCGGCTCGCGTTGCAGATGCTCTCAGAGAGCGTCGTGCTCGCGCTGGCGGGCGGCAGCCTCGGTCTGCTACTGACATATCTCGCGATTCGCCCGATCCAGACGCTCAGCGCCGGCAGCATCCCGCGAGCCGCTGATATCTCGATCGATGGCTCGGTGCTGCTCTTCGCCTTGATCGTGTCCCTCGCGACAGGAATCCTCTTCGGCCTGGCGCCGGCGTGGCAGGCATCGCGCAGCACGATCGGATCGGTGCTGAAAGAAGGCGGGCGATCGTCGACCTCTTCAGGCGGCCGCTGGCTACGGAGCGCACTGCTCGTGGCGGAAGTGGCGATGTCGATCGTGCTGCTGGTCGGTGCGGCACTGCTCCTCCGCAGCTTCGCGCGGCTGACCAACGTTGACCCGGGGTTCAAGCCCGAGCACGTGCTCGCCTTCCGCGTCGCACTCCCGAACACGACGTACCGCGAGGATCATCACAAGATCGACTTCTTCCGGCAGCTGGTCGACGGCCTCGAGGGCCTGCCAGAGGTCACGTCCGCCGGCATGACCCAGACGCTGCCGATGCGCGGCGACTATCTGCTGTCGTTCACGATCCAGGGACGGCCAGAGCCGAAGCCGAACGAAGGCCCATCCGCCAGCTATCGCGTCGTCAGCCCCGAGTATTTCCAGGCGATGGGGATCCCGCTGCTGCGGGGACGTGCCTTGACGTCGAGGGACAGCGAGAAGGCGCCGAAGGTGGCGCTTGTCGATCAGAAGTTCGTCGACCGTCACTTTCCAAACGACAACCCTATTGGACAGGCGATCGACATCGGCAATGGCACCGACGGTTTCTACGAAATCGTCGGCGTCGTCGGCAGCGTGCGCGACGCCAGCCTCGAGCAGACTCCTGGCCCGACGATGTACGTGCCGTTCGATCAGGATCCGTTCAGCGGCATGTGGGTCGTGGCGCGCACGACGGGCGAACCCACCGCACTGTCCGGCGCGGTGCGGCAGACCGTTCAACGGATCGACGCGGCGCTCCCGGCGTTCGCGCTGACGCCGCTTGCGACCGTCGTCAGCGACTCGGTGGCCCAACGCCGATTCTCGATGCTGCTGCTCGGCCTGTTCGCCTTCATCGCGCTGTTCCTTGCGGCGGTTGGCCTCTACGGCGTGGTGGCCTACACCGTGAGCCTTCGCACCCAGGAGATCGGCCTGCGGATGGCGATCGGCGCTCAGCGCGGCGATGTTCTTCAGCTCGTCGTCGGTGGCGGAATGAAGCTGGCGCTCGCCGGCGTCGTGCTCGGCGTTGCCTTCGCGTTGGGTCTCGCACAGCTCGTCGCGACGATGCTCTACGAAGTGACGCCCTTCGACCCGGCGAGCTACGCCGCCACGGCGCTGGTGCTGCTCGCTGTTGCGGCGCTCGCGTGTTACGTCCCTGCGCGCCGAGCGATGCGCGTCGACCCGATCGTGGCGCTGCGGCAGGAGTAGCGGGCGTCAGCGCGTACCGATGTGCTTCCCCAGATCGTTCGGCGCGTTGGCCGCGAACAAGTCACTGACGCTCTGCGGCATTCGACCGCCGGCTCCGGTCGCGGCGAGGCCGCCATCGACAACGAGCGTGTGCCCGGTCATGAAGCTGCCAGCCTCTGACGCCAGGAGCAGCAGCGGACCGGCGAGCTCATTCGGATTGCCGATCCGCCCCTGAGGCGCCGCCTCGGTCACCCACCGGTGGTACGCCTCGATACCGAAAACCGGTCCGGTCATATCGCTCGGGAACCAGCCCGGCGCGATCGCGTTGACGCGAATCCCGCGATCGGCCCACGAGCACGCCAGGTTGCGGGTCAGGTTGATGACGGCTGCCTTCGACGTCTGATAGGCGGTCGGGAAATCTCTGACGCCAGCCAGGCCGGCAACCGAGGCGATGTTGATGATCGATCCGCCTTTGCCGTCGGCGAGCTGGCGGGACGCTATTTCACGACAGCAGTACCAGGTGCCAAGCACGTTCGTGCGCATCGTCTGCTCGAAAAGCTCGTGTGGAATCTTCTCCGGCACGATGGCCGCTTCGGCGACGACGCCCGCGTTGTTGACCAGGATGTCGATTCGGCCGAACTGCTGCCATCCGCTCGCCACCATTGCCGCCACGTCGTCGGGGTTTCCGACATCGCACTTGAGCCCGATGGCCGAATGTCCGGCCGCCGTCAACCGCTCGACCAGCACCGCGAGCTTGTCCGCAGATCGTGCGGCGAGCACCAGGTTCGCCCCGGCGCCGGCAAGCGTTTCGGCGAAGGTGACGCCCAGGCCATACGACGCGCCCGTCACGAGGGCCGTCTTGCCCTTCAGAGTGAACATCGACTCAATGGTCATATGAATCCTCACTGGTTGCCGCCTGCCGACTGACGACTGACGACTATACTGTCACCTGTGCCTCTGACGCTCCTCTGTATCGCGACGTACCGCAAGGGCGACGCGTTCCTGCGCGAATGCCGGCGACAAGGGTGCCGCGTCCTGCTGCTCACGGAGGAGAAGTTGCGAGACGCCGATTGGCCGCGTGAGGCAATCGACGCTTTCTATTTCCTCCGTCGCGACATGCCGCTCGACGACATCCGCAAGGGCGCCGCGCACCTGGCGCGAACCGAGCGCATCGACCGGATCGTCGCGCTCGATGACTTCGACGTCGAACTGGCGGCGATGTTGCGCGAGTACCTGTTCGTGCCCGGGATGGGAGAAACGACGGCGCGGCGCTTCCGTGACAAGCTGGCGATGCGCCGCCGCGCGCGCAGCGAAGGCCTGCCCTGTCCTTTGTTCGTGCACACGCTGAACGACGCGGAGATCGGGAACTGGACCGCGGAGGTGCCGCCGCCCTGGGTGCTCAAGCCGCGCGGCCAGGCCGCGGCGCTCGGCATCAAGCGCCTGCAAACGGCCGATGAACTGTGGCGTGCGCTCGACACGCTCGGTGACACCAGAGCTGATTTCCTGCTCGAGCAGTTCGTTCCTGGCGACGTCTTTCACGTCGACTCGATTGTCTTCAACAACGAAGTACTGTTCGCGAGCGCCAGCAGGTACGAGACGCCCCCGCTCGTCGTCGCGCACGACGCCGGCATCTTCGTCACGCGAACGCTGCCGGTTGACGATCCCGACGCGGTCTCGCTCGCGCTGCTGAATGCCCGCGTGATGAAGTCGTTTGGACTGCTGCGCGGTGTCTCGCACACCGAATTCATCCGCGCGCACGACGGCTCGTGGTACTTCCTCGAGACGTCTGCCCGCGTCGGCGGAGCTTTCATCGTCGACGTCGTCGAGGCCGCAAGCGGCATCAACCTGTGGCGGGAGTGGGCCCGGATCGAGATCGCCGGCGAGCACGGAAACTACGAGGTGCCGCCCAGACGCGATGAATGCAGCGGCATCGTGCTCTCGCTCGCGCGTCAGGAATCGCCGGACATGTCCGCCTACGACGATCCCGAGATCGTCGTCCGCCTGCGCAAGTCGCATCACGCTGGAATCATCGTCTCTTCGCGCGACAGCGAACGAATCATCGCGCTGCTGCGTGGATACACGCAGCGTTTCTACGTCGATTTCCACGCCTCGGCCCCGCCTCCAGAGCGGCCGACCGAGTAGCGACACCGCCTTCAGCGGCGACAAATCCGTCAGTGCAACCCCACAACTGTGAGCGGGGCGAACGGCTGCAGCCCTTGGCAGTCAACGACATGGGACCATCTCTCAACGGTACACGGCTTGCCGCTCGCATGAACGAGCGTATTGGCGCTGCCTGGAGAGGTGTATGAAACGGTGTTCGCAGTGCAATCGGGAGATCGCGGATTCGGCAACGACGTGCGGACAGTGCGACAGTCTCGGCGCACTCGAACTCGCGGCCGAAACCATGTCGCACGACGTCCCGGCGGCACCATCAGTTCAAGCCGCCGCTCCACCCCCGGCACTACCTGCGACCACCGCCAAAGCTGGCGGCGCCGGTAACCGCAAGATGCTCCTCGCCGGTCTTCTGGTCATCGCCGGCGGAACGCTGACGTTCGCGATGTTCAGATCGTCGGCAGCGCCGGCGACGCCCGTCAGTTCTTCGACAACAGCTCCGAAACCAGTCGCGTCAAAAGCATCGCCACCGAAGTCCGCCGCGACGAACGCACCGTCGGCTTCAACGTCAACCGCAGCCGTCGCGACGGTTTCAAAATGGACTGCCGCCAACCGTGATTGGGTCCTGAACGCCAAGAAGGGTGCGGCGTTCGAGGTGCGGTCGGACAACAAGGTCGCCATCTGGCAAGCCATCGCGCAGCCGGTGCTCGTCGTCCGCTGTGAGGCCGGCAAGATGCAGACGTTCGTCTACACGGCATCAGCGATTCAGATGGAGGCGCAGGACGAGAATCATTCCGTCGGTGTGTCGTTCGACGGCGAGCCGGAAGTCAGCGAGCGATGGGCCGACTCCGACGATCACGACGCCCTGTTCGCGCCCGACGGCGTCGCATTTGCCCACCGCCTGTCGACCTCGCAAACGCTCCGTGTCAGCTACCGGCCACACAACGCTCCCCGCGCCGTGGCGACCTTTCAGGTCGCCGGCCTCGGCGAGACCCTCCAGCCCGCTGCGAAGCAGTGTGGGTGGAAGCAGTAGGAGCTGGGAGCCAGGAGTTAGGAGCTAGAAGCATAGGAGTTCGTAGGTAGACAGGTCCTGCCCCTTCTGTAACAATGGCCCGTCGGCGATTGTGAGCTCGTGCGCGTGCAGCGACGACTTGCTCACAATCTGCCGACGGGGTACCCACTCCCAGTCAACGCATCCGAGTTGCTCGTGCTTCTGTTCGACAAGGACTACATCGAGTGTGTGAGCCGCCCTGATCCGCCAGCAGTCGAGCGGCCGAAATGTACCAGCGCCGGATCCAGGGAGTAGTCCAGCTCGAGACCTTCATTTCGGCCACCGGATACGTCCCAGCCGTTCGCGCTACCGCGGTGTCGCGCCCTGCTCGACTACGCCGCCGTACGCGCCGTCTCGGGATGGAGATACACGCCAACCAGACTCGACGGCCGTGATGTGCCGGCGAACATGACGGTCAGCGTCTATTTCCGGCTGGAGTAACGGACAGAGCCGTACCACTTCGGCTCCGCCTGTCGACCGACGACTGGGACTACGACTGGGACTGACGCGACTGGGACTGACGACTGGGACTAACGACTGGGACTGACGACTAGCGACTGTCGACTGACGACTGAAGACTGTCGTATCCTCCCCCGCATGGACCGACGCACCCTGTTCAAGTCCCTGGCGGCGGCACCCGCGCTCCTCCTTGGCCGTCCCCAGCCCGCTCGGGCGCAGCTCCCCCGCGGCAAGATCACGCGCGTCAGAATCTACGAGCCACCGACTCTGAATCCCCTGTTCAATCAGAGCAACATGATCTGCACTGTCGAGACCGACATGGGGATCACCGGGATCGGCGAAGGCGGCTCGAAGGACACGCTCGAGCAGTGCGCGGGCACGCTCATCGGCAAAGACCCATTTAAGATCGAGGCGATTTGGCAAGAGATGTTCATCGCCTGGTTCTACCCGCCGGGCAGGGAAAAAACGCATGCCCTCGGAGCCATGGACCTGGCGCTCTGGGACATCAAGGGCAAAGCACTGAAACTGCCGGTCCACGAGCTGCTCGGCGGCAGCGTGCGCAACTACTGCGAGTGCTACGGCACGACCTTCATGCCGCCATCCGCGGCGGGCGCCAAGCCGCCAACGCTTCGCGATCGGGCCAAGGCGGCAATGGACGCCGGCTATCGCGCCTTTCGCATGGGCGCAGCCGACGTGCCCGTTGGCGGTGTCTACAACACGCGTGAGGCCGTGCGGCGCGTCATCGAGCAGTGCCGGGACGTTCGCGAGGGTGTCGGGCCGAGCGGCGACTGGTGCATCGACTTCCACCAGCGGTTCGATTTCAACGACGCGCTCCGCGCCTGTCGTGGGATTGAAGAGTTCGAGCCCTACTTCGTCGAAGATCCGGTCCGCGACGAGCACGCGCTGCAGGATCTGCCAAAGCTGCGGCCGTTGACGACAGTGCCACTGACTCACGGCGAGGAATGGGGCCACCGCTATGACTTCAACAAGCTGGTGGAGAACCACGACATCGACTACATCCGCGCGACGCTGCCGAACGTCGGCGGCATCACCGAGATGATGAAGATTGCCGCCATCTGCGAAACGCACGCCGTTGGGATCGTTCCGCACTTCACGGGGCCGATTTCGACTGCGGCGCTCGTGAACTGCTTGTCCACGTTCCCCGGTCCCCTGATGATGGAATACAACTACGGCGGCCGGCCGATCGACTACCTTCCCGAGTGTCTCGACTGGAAAGACGGCAAGGCCTACACCAACCAGCGGCCAGGACTTGGCGTGACGATGGACATGACGAAGGTCAAGCAGATCGGTGAGGTGACGACGCCTGGACGGCAGAATTTCTATCGTCGCCCCGACGGATCACTGACCCACTGGTAGAACGAGGTTGCCCCCCACAGGCGTCGCCAGCTGGCGGCGCCTGCCTCTATCTCACTGATAACCTCGCCGAAACAACAGTTCGATACGCTCTTCTCGAGCCGCGCGATTGCGGCGAAGGAGGGCCGGAGATGCGCAGCACCACTCTGCTCGACGAAGGCGTCCGGGGCGGCGCGATCAGACGGGGAGGGCTTGGACTCCTGGTTGTGATCGTGCTCGGAATCGTGGCGGCGAGCTCGACGTCGTGCGTGCGGACGGGTCACGTCGGCGTTGTGACGATGTTCGGTCGCGTGACCGGGCGAACGATGGCGGAAGGCATTCACCTGGTCAACCCGGCATCGCGTGTCCACGAGCTCGACATCAAGACTCGCGAGATCAAGGAGCGAGCGTCGGTCCCGAGCAAAGAGGGACTGATGATGGGACTCGAAGCGTCGGTCCTATATCACTTGCAACCGGAACGCGCGGCGACCGTGTTCCAGCAAGTGGGCGCCGACTACGCGGAGGTGCTGCTGATTCCGAACTTCCGCTCCGCGATGCGAACGGTGACTGCCGCCAACACGGCAAGCTCCCTCTACTCTGACGGCCGCGAAGGCATCGCCAGGCAGATTCTGACGGATTTTCAGGCCCAGGTACAGCCGCGAGGCATCGTTATCGAGAACGTCCTGCTCCGCGACCTGCAGCTACCCGAAACGCTCAAGCAGGCCATCGAGGCCAAGCAGCAGGCGCAGCAGGAGGCGCAGCGCATGGAGTTCGTGCTGCAGCGCGAACAACAGGAATCCGAGCGCAAGCGCGTCGAGGCTCAAGGCATCAAGGACTTTCAGAACATCGTCACCCAAGGCATCAGCGACAAGCTCCTCGAATGGAAGGGCATCGAGGCGACGATGGAGCTGGCCAAGAGCAGCAACGCGAAGGTCGTCGTCGTCGGCAACTCCAAAGGTCTGCCGCTTATCTTCTCGGCGGAGAAGTAGTCGTCAGCAGGCGAGCAGCAGCACTCGACCACGACCCGCCATCGGCGGGTCGTGCGTTCACAGCGTCCAGCCATCGCCGCGCTTTCTCGGCCGCCATCGTCCATTCCCCAGCGAATTCACCCGCGTGATCGTCGAGCCAGGCGAGCGCAAGCGCAGTCGCCCAGGCCTTCCGGATGTCAGCGTCCTTGCCAATCGCGCCAGACAACAGGCTCTCGAGCGAGGCGAGTTCATGCCCAACGGCCGCGGCCACGTCCGCACTCAAGTCCCACGATCCGTCAGCACGTTGCAGAGCGACCAACGCCACCATGGCGGCATGAGGACCGGCTGTCGTCGGCCGTAATGGTGACGAGGCGCCGCCGTTCGACAGACGCGAACCCCGTCCCACGCCGCTGAGCCGCTCCAACATGCGTCCCATCGCACCAGGTTTCGGCATCCCGGCAGTTGGCGCATCGGCCATCAGCCGTCGCACGAATCGCCCCTGATCCGTATCCTCATCGGCACCGGAAGGACGACCTATCGCAGACGCTCCCAGCAGCAGGGCGCCGGCAGAGGCAGGAGCACCGACCCTACCGTCGAGGCCTGCCAAGCGACCCGTGGCCATAGTGTCGAGACCACCCCATCCTGCAGTAAGGGCAATCGGTACCCGTCGAAGCTGCGTATCCCCGAGCACGGGCGTCTCGCGCCGTTCGATCGCGACAAACGACGTCTCGCGCGAGATGACGCCGTATCGCGTGCTGAGCTCGATGATCTCCTTGCTCACGCCGGTCGCCTTGCGATCCTGCTGACGAGAGCCGCGGGCCGTCGTCCACTCAGGACTCTCTTCGAGCTCGCGGATCCGGGCGCGCGCCGCGAGCGTGGCGATGATCTTGCCGTCGACGATGCGGGATGGATCGAGGAGCACCTCGAAGCGCACCGAACCTGAGGGTGTGACCGCCGACAACTCGCCTCGAGCCGGCAACAGGCTCCTCGAGACTTCGCTGAAGAACGCGTAGACCAGCAGGCGCCCACCTGAAAAAACTGGTGGAATACGAGCCGGCGCCTGACGTGCATCGAGCCCACCCCACGACACAGCCACATCAGTCAGCGCGGGAGACAGCAATCGTCCAAGCAAACGAACGACCTTGGGTTCGATTCGTTCGCCTGGGTGGATGAACTCCGCGGACCCGCCGCCCGCTCGCGCGATGCCGTTGACGAGGTGCTGGCTCGCGCCGGCGCCGATGCCAAGCGCGAACACGCGGTTGTGCGCCGCGTGCTTGCTGACGAGGGCAAGCACGGCGTCGGTGTTGCGTCACCTGGCCATCGGTCAGGACGACGACCTGCCGGATGCGGCCTTCGAGGCACGGCTGTTCGAGCACGAACTGCAGCGCCGGAAGGATTTCAGTGCCGCCCAAATTGGCTTGCAAAGCCGCCACGTGCGACGTCCCCTCGCCAAGGCTTGCATCGTCGTACGCGCGGTTTTGTGGAAAGAGGCTCTCGTAGGTGGAGCCAAAGCCGACGACGTTGAACGTGCAGCCCGAGGACAGCGAACGCAGGCACAGCTGCAGAGCGTTGCGCACCTCGTGGATCGAAGTTCCCTGCATCGAGCCGGAACGATCGACCAGGAACGTCACGTCCGCCGGCGAGGTTGAGTGTTCGAACGTCGGCACGAACGCGAGCGCAACGGCATGGCGACCGCTGTCGTCTTTCTCAATCCACGCCTGAGGCTTGTCGAGCCCCTCGGATTCGACTGACAACACGAAGTCGCGGTCGAGCGCCGCGTCGCGCTGGGACAGCGCAACCGTCGACGAATGTCCATTCACCGTCACGCTGACCGGATGCGAGGGAGACTCAACGCGCGTGATCGCCCCACCCATCTCGAGGCGCACCGAAAGATTCAGCCCGTACGGCACCGTCCACGAGACCGGCGGATTGAGCGTCTGAGCGTCAGGCCGGCCGACGCCGCGCTGATCTTCGACCGGTGCGTACCGTGGAGAAACGGTGGTCGGAATCGTGAATCGTAGACCGTTCCCTGCCACTGCGAGCTCGGTGACATACGTCAGCCGCAGCAGCACTTCCTTGCCTGGCGGCAGGTTGCCGACGCTCGCCTGAAATACATCCGGCCGCTCCTCGTCGAGCAGGTACGCGCCGTCGCCCCGTACCATCGCATCGTCGTACATCCGGAAGGCGTCCTCGCGTTCCTTGACCTCGCCGACAACGAGCGTGCCGTCGATGACCGCCTCGAATCCGCAGACGGCAGCTCCTTCGTCGAGGGGAAACACGTAGACGGCCTCGATCGGCTGTGACTCGCGATTGACGTAGCGTTGAGAGACGGCGACGCGCGCGCAGAAGCTCGAGATTTCGGCGTCGATCGAAACGCCCTCGAGTGGTACCGGAGCGGTGTCCCGGGTAAAGAGACCCGAGCGCGAGGGGGACCCGAGCTGTTCAGGCATTGCTAATCCTCTTCTCCATTCGTGCTGCCGTGTTTCCCAGGGCCAGTGGACGGGTCGCGACCAGCGAAGTTACTCCGGCACCATGCTGCGAGATCCGCCAGTTTTGTCGACGTCGGCAGGCGCACATCGGCGGAAACGTGGAGCTCGACGCCTGGCGCGAGCGTGAACCGGCGCCAGGCTTCGCGCGGCAGCGCCGCGCCGGCGTCGGCGGGCGGATCGCGACGCGCGGTGAGCTTTTCCGGCGCAGTCTGAACCGAGCGACGAATCTCCTCGAGCGTGTGGCCGCTCTCCTGGAGCGCTTTCACGCGAAGCAGCTGGTCGAGATGCTCGCGCCCGTAGTGATTGCCCCTGCCGATGCCAAAGGGCGCCGCCAACAGGCCTTCCTGAACGTAGTAGCGGACGGTGCGTCGTGAGACGCCACCGAGGTCCGCCAAATCCCCAATTGCGAAGCGGGTGGTGTCCTCGGGCACGATTCGATTTATACGACAGTTACTGTCGCATTGTCAACTGTCACATTAGTCGCGACTCCAGCGGCCCAGATCTGGCCTCAGTCGTCAGACGAGGTCCGCTGACGCTGAGCGGCGGTGTGCATGAAGTCGCACCGTTCCAGGAGGGATTTGAATCGCGCATCGGCCCGGAACGGATCCCATTTGGGGTCGACGGTCAGGAACATCAGGTGAACGTCCCGGGCGTCGTATGCACGATCGAGCCAGGCAAAGGTCGCATCCTTGTCCCCGAGACCGGCGGTGATGAGCGCCATCGCGTAGGGCGGGACGTATCGGGTCCGTGAGACGGCCTCGAGCGCCTCGAGCACTTCGCGGGCTTCCGCGGTGCGGCCTGTCGTCGCCAGCAGATAGCCTCGCATCGAGACGGCCTTGCTGTTGTTGTTCGAGAATCGGGCCGCCAGCGTCAGGGCTTCCATCGCCTGATCCATCTGACCCAAGTGATAGAGGGCGTGCCCCTTCATGATGTGGCCAATCCAGAACTCCGGGTCGAGACTGACGGCCCGGCGCGCGTGCTCGAGCGCCGACGGATAGTCGCGACCCTGAAACGCGACCTGCGACGAGATCGCGTGGACCATCGCGCTCAGCGGATCCAGCTCCCGCGCACGCTGGGTCTCGCGCAGCGCTTCGGCCTGCCTGCCGCTCTGAGACAGGAGGTGGCCCATTGCGCAGTGCTGCATCGCGTTCTCGGGCGACAGGGCAACGGCGGTCCTGAAGCCCGCCTCACCAGCCGGCCAGTCCCAATCGAGCAACCATCGAACGTAGGCGAGCGAGAATTGCGCTTCCGCGAGCCGGGGATCGGAACGCACGGCTTGTTCCGCGGCGTTCCGCGCGAGCGGTGCGATCTCGACCGGCGGCGCGTCGCCGTTGATGGGGCTGGAGCTGTAGGTATCGGCCAGGCCGGACCACGCGAGGGCGTAGTTGGGGTCGACCGTGGTCGCCTGCATGTAGTACTCGATCGCTCGCCGCGACGTCGCTGGCGTCCGTTGATTGGAAAAGTTCCGGCCACGAAGGTAGAGATCGTATGCGTCAGCGCTTTGCGTCTGTCGGCGGGTGACCGAGTCGAGCTGTTCCGGCGACAGCCGAAGCCGGATCTGCGAGGCGATCGCCGCGCTCATCTCCCGCTGCAATCCGAGCACACTCGACGGCGCGCGCTCGTAAGACTGTGTCCACACATACTCCTGATCGCGCACGCGAATCAGTTTCGTTGTGACGCGCAGCTGGCCACCCTCGGATTGAATCGAACCCTCGAGGAGATAGTCGACCGACAGCTCCTGTCCGATCTCGGCTGCCGACTTGGTCGTGCCCTTGTAGCGCAACGTGCGGCCCTTGACGATTAGATGTGCAGGATCCACGTGCGCGAGCGACGCGCTCGTTTCCTCGGTCAAGCCATCAGCCAGGTACTCGCGCTCTGGATCGTGGCCGATGTTCTCGAACGGCAGCACGGCGAGCGTGAGACGCGGACTCGAGGCGCCAGGGACCAGTTGCGGCAAGAAGGCAACACCGGCGAGCAGCACCAGTCCAAACACCGCCACCAGGAGCGGCCAGCGCCTCCTGACTTTGACCTTCGAGGCCGTAGTGATCTGAGGTGCTGTGGCTACCGCAAGTGGCTGAGACGGTTCACTTTCGGCCTCGGGTGATTTCCCGACGACTTCGACCGGCGCGATGAAGCGATAGCCACGGCCGGGCACCGTCTCCACGAACGCCGGATCCTCTGCTGAATCACGGAGGGCCTGCCGGATCTTTCGCACGGCCGTGTGGACCCCTGTTTCCACGTCGATGAAGACGTCCTTGCCCCACAGTCGATCGACGATGTCGGCACGTGACACCAGGTTGTTCCTCCGCTCGACCAGCAGCAGGAGGAGATCCATCGGGTGACGCTCGAGGCGAACCGCGCGGCCGTGACGGCGAAGCTCGTAGGCCGCGACATCGAGCTCGAAATCACCGAAGCGGAGAGTGTCGCGCGTGTCTGACATGTTTCGTAAACGGGCCCAACAGGAGCGTCCCCAGTAACTTGCGGCGACAGGGTAAAGACAGATCTTCTACAGCCGCGCTCCATGGTCAAGCGCACGGGCGGCACACGAGCATAGCGCGTGCTGGAGCGGGAACCCCAGCGCCATGTGGCGCCGAACGCAGCCAGCTGGAGCAGACACCATGAAATCCTTGAACGTTTTCACCCGCGGCGCCGCGGTCCTCGGCCTGGCCGGCACGATCCTCACGTCGTCGGGCAGCAGCCTGATGGCGGTCTCGGAAGATTCTGGCAACGCCCTGACCGGCACCTGGTCGATTCAGGTGACGCTACGGGATTGCACGACCGGCGAGCCATTGCCGCCCGGCCTGCCGGTGAACTCGCTCGTCACCTTCCACGAAGGCGGCACCCTCAGCGAGAGCGCCGGCGGGGTGGCGTTTGCCCCCGGACAGCGCAGCCCGGGCCATGGCATCTGGTCGCCGAAGAGTCACCACACGTACCGGCAGAAGTTCATCGCGCTCATCAATTTCGACACGCCGGCGAACCTGCCGGGCACGCCCGGCTTCGATCCGACCAAGCCCGTGTCCCCCGGCTTCTTTGCCGGCTGGCAGACGGTGACCCACACCGTCGAGCTCGTGGACGCCAATAACATCAAATCAGAGGGAACAAACGCGCTCTATAAGACTGATGGCACGGTCTATCGGACCGGCTGCTCGACGGCAGAAGCGAAACGATTCAAATAGGTTCGCCGAGCTGGGCTAGGCAACCGATGCCGGTCGATATCCGACCGGCACCGGTTGTCCTTCCGCAAGTGCGGCTTTCAGATCGCGCGCGTGGCGGCACTGACCGCGGTACTCGAATCCACGGCAGTTGCAGATCACGTCGGCCCCGTCGATGGTGAGCTCGTACTCGACACCCGGCTGGGTCGTACTCGCAAATCGATAGCGTTCGACGGATGGACCGGTGAGCGCCCTGGCCAGCGTTTCGAGGGCGCGTTTCAGGGCTTCGCGTTCTTCGGGCGTGCGCACGCGGGCATCGGACGCCGCGGATTGGTTCGTTTCCAGATCGAGGCGAGCTTTTCTGAGCAGCCGCTCGACCAATTCGTCGTCTGCAACCGCGCCAGCCGAACCAGCCAGTCCTGATGTCACGGATCGCAGCGCGTGCTGCAGCTCGTCGAGTACATCGCCCGGCAGATCGGGCGCCAGCGCCTTCCCGTCGACCACCGCAGTCACAAGAGCGGCTTTCTTCTCGAGCACGCCCTGGACGAAGTCGTCGATTGTGTCGGCCGCCACCATGTACGTGACGTTGACCGTGCGCGTCTGGCCGATGCGATAGGCCCGATCCTCCGCCTGCCAGTGATTCGCCGGCACCCAGTCCAGGTCGTTGAAGACGACCTGCGTCGCCGCGGTGAGATTCGTGCCGATGCCGCCGGCGATGATGTTCGCGAGGAAGACTCGGACGCTGTCGTCGTTCTGGAAGCGATCGACGAGCGCCTGCCGCTTGTCGGCCGGCGTCTTTCCCGTCAGGACGACGGCCGACAGGCCGAACGCTGCTACCAGCTTGTCCATCGGCTCCTCGAAGCAGGAGAACACGATCACCTTCTCGCCCTGCTCGACTGCGCCAGTGACGAAATCGATCGTGGCGTCGACCTTGACCGCGGCCAGGCGCTGCCGCGCCCTCGTCACGGCATGCAGCAAGCGGCCGCGAAGCCGGCGCTGGTCGATGGTCGATCCGGGCGCGATGTCCTGCTCGCCAATCAGCAGCTCCACGACTTTGCGCATGTCGCCCACGCCGGTGCCCTTTGGCACCGGAACCGACAACCAGGTACGCAGCTTCGGCGGCAGCGCCAGTACCTGATCCTTGGAGCGCCGCAGCATGACGCCGTGCAATTGCACCGTCAGCTCATCGATGTTCGAGGCGCCGCGCGTTTGCCAGCCGTAGTCGTTGCGTTCGGCGGCGCAATAGCGTTTGGCAAAGCCAAGGAAGCTGCGCCCGAGCGAATGACCGACGAGTTGAAGCAGGACGAAGAGGTCGCGCGGTCTGTTCGTCAGCGGCGTTCCGGTCAGAAGGTAGACAGCCGGCCGACGTGCGCTCTGCGCTCCTGCCCGATCGGCAAGTTGCCGCGCGAGCCGGCTGCGGGCGCTGGTGTGGTTCTTCAAGTAGTGTGCCTCGTCGAACACGATTCCTGCCCACGGCACGCGACCGAGCGTTTCCATGTGCTTCGACAGGATGTCGTAGTTGACGATCACCCACTCGGGTTGTGTCGGTAACTCAGAGCCCCGTTCGACAATGTGCGTTGCCGCATCGGACGCAGCCAGGTGGATTTCACGCGACCAGTTGCGCTTGACCGACGCGGGGCAGACGACGAGGTAGGGACCGTCGGGCGCGACGTGTCGCAGCGCGACAATCGCCTGGCGGGTTTTGCCGAGCCCCATGTCGTCAGCGAGGATGGCGCGATTCCGGCCGAGCAGGAACGCGACGCCTTCGATCTGATGCGGGAACAGTCCCTCCGCCAGCGTCGCGGCGCTGCGAAAAGCCGTGTTGATGTCGTCCGGCGAGAGCGCCAGCAACTCGGCAAACGCCGAGGCCTGAGCATCAAGGGTTTTGTCCGTCCTGAAAATATACCTTTCGGTGCCTGTGGATTGCAGCCGATATCCGCCCGGCCCTATCGTCGCCGCCGGCTCTTCGCGCGACCGAGGCGCCGCTCCGTAAGATCGCTCTGCATGCCAACGACGTCGTGTGATTCCTGCAGCCAGGCGCGCAGTTCGTCATCCAGATCGGCGGCCGACGTGATGCGGACGTAGTGCCCGCGCCAACGAGGGCCATAGTCAACCGTCTTGATGATTCGGCGGTTGGTGAGCCAGCGATGGAGGGCAAAGGCGGCAACGAAATGGTCTTTGCGCGGGTAGAGGCCGGCGAAGCGGACGCGGGCGACGGCGACGAGGCGGGTTTTCTGCGGAAGTACCTGGACGTCGCCGAGCGACTCGAGCAGCGCCACGTACTTGCGCGCGGCCGCGAGAATCCCAGGCGCGGAACCAGAACAGAGCGCCTCCAGCGTGAACCGGCCGCACGAGTGCCAGAGGTTGCGGCTGACGAGGCGCGCGCCGCATTTCGGGCAGTGCCACAGCGGGTGTTCCGCCACTGGTGCAATCCCTATCACGAGCTTCCGCTCTTGGCCACACTGATGGAGCAGGCGAGCGTTCGGGCTCGACGCTTCCAGGAACGCCAATTGGGGCTTACAGATTCCCCTTCTTCATCTCTTCCATCAGGTGATCGCACCCGCGCACGGCCAGAGCCATAATCGTCAGCGTCGGGTTCTGACAACCGCCAGAGACAAACGACGAGGCATCCATGACGTACAGGTTGTTGATGTCGTGCGTCTGGAGGAATTGGTTCAGCACCGAGGTCTTCTTGTCGTTGCCCATTCGGGCAGTGCCCATCTCATGGATGCCGTAACCGGGGATGCGGTCGGACACGCTGAACGGCTGGATGTTCTTTGCCCCGGCCACTTCCATCATCTGCGCGGCCGTCACCGCCATGTCGGGGATCATTTTCTTTTCGTTCTCGCTCCACGACATCGTGATGCGCAGCACGGGGATGCCGAACTTGTCGACAACGGTTGGATCAATCGCGACGAAGTTATCGAACCGAGGCAGCACTTCGCCGAAGCCGACCAGATTTACCGACGTCAGCGGATCGAGCACGGCCTTCTTGAACGCCTCCCGTAGCCCGGAGCGTTCATCCGAAAGCTCGTGCTGCCGCCGCCCTGGAATCCAAAGCCTCGGAGATAGTCCTTTTGCCGCGGCCCATCGATTGTGTTCTTCATCCGGATGCCGTAGATGCCGTTGGGACGTCGCGGCGCGCCGAGCGACGGCTTCGGCGCCGGCGTATCCGGGAACTCGCCACTCGCACCACCGGCGACCCACGTGTGATCCATCAGGTAGTGGCCGAGTACGCCGCTCGAGTTGGCCAGACCTCCGGGTGCTGAGTTGAAGAGGATGCGAGCCGACTCGAGCGCCTGGGCGCAGAGCAGACCGCGCGCGCCCGCACTTCCCTCACCTCGCGCGTTACCCGATCGATGTACATGACGCCGGACGCCTTGTTGGTCTTCGGATCGGTCAGGACCTTGTAGACCATCGCGTTGGTGATGAGCGTCGTGTTGCCCGATGCGAGCGCGTCAGCAACCGTCGTGAACGCGGCGTTGAAATACGAGTGCGTGACGCAGCCGTGTTCGCAGGGTCCGCAGTAGTGACATGGCCCGCGGCCGTTGATCGGCTTGGTGATGTTCGCCGACCGCCCGATGGTAACAGTCCATCCGAGCTTGCTCTTGACGCGAGTCCGCAACTGCGTCTCCGCACAGCTCATCGGCATTGCAGGATGGAAGCGGCTGTCAGGCAACTCGGGCACGTTTTCGGCTTGACCCGAGATCCCGACATAGTCCTCGACCAGTTCGTAGTAAGGAACGAGATCCTTGTAGCTGATTGGCCAGTCTTCACCGTAACCGTCGAACGATTTGCCGTGCAGGTCCTGCTCGCTCAGCCGGTAGCACTGGCGGCCCCAGACGTTGGTGCGTCCGCCGACGACGCGCGTGCGGCCCTGCCAGCTGAAGGGCTTGTCAGCGGGGTTGGTGTAAGGCTCTTCGAGATCGTTGACGAACCACTTGTAGTTCCACTCGCGACACGCGTAGCAGTCGCGCTGTCGCGGCCGCGTGCGCCGCATGAAGTCGCTCGCCTTGTCGCGATATTTGAGCTCGTAGGCCTGGACGTGCTCGGTAAAGTCCTTGTCGCCCTGCGGCTTCCCTGCTTCGAGGAGCGCGACCTTGATGCCGGCTTCGGAGAGTCGCTTCGCCGCCCAGCCGCCTGAGGCCCCCGAGCCCACAACGATCACGTCGAAATTCGTCGTCTGCATGTTGGAACCGATGTTGTGGCGTTCGACTTCAGCCGGACCGACTTCACCCGACCACTCTACGCGCCGTGCCCGCCCGGATGTGTGCACCCGGGCAACTCCGAAAAGAACATGTTCCCCGTCCATCCGAGCTCACGCATCCCGGCCTCTGACGAGTAGTAGGCGCCGGCAACCCAGTCCTTCACGTTCTGGAAGTGGCCCCGCATCGCCGACTTCGGATCCGCCGTCGACGCTTCACGAAGCAGGCCGTCCTGCTCGCTTCCGCCGATCGCCGCCCATGCCTTGCCGTATTTGTTGACCGCGGCCATGTCGAATGCTCCGAGCGAGCCAAGAAACGCGCGCTGATTGTCAGCCGACTCCACGGCGAGCAACTGATCGAGAAACGGCGCCACGCGCGCGCTCGTCGATCCGGGAACCATCGCTTCGGCCAGCACCTCGAGTGTCTTCAACTGGTGCGCGTCGAGGAACTCGGGCGTGTAGGCCGTGACCGCAGCCTTCTGCTGTGCCTGTTCAAGGACGCTCGGGCTCGCCAGATGCTGATGCACCGGGTGCTGCGCCTCGACGATCGCCGGCAGGGCGAAGCCGGCGCCGACGCCGCCGAGGAGTGCTTGGAGTGCCGTCCGTCGCGGGATGCCCTCAGGCGAATCGACTGGTGTGAGAGGGATGGTGCTCGACTGGTCGGGTCGGTCGCTCATACGCCGAAGTCTAGCACCAGAGGAGGACAGTGGCGGACGAGCGGCATGCCGACTCCCCAGGCAACGGCGTTCGCTCTCAGCCAGCATGCCCATGCTGGCTGAAGGACAAGGAGGCCCACATCCGGCCTACCGACGTGACCCGGGAACGAGGCGCGCGACTTCGGACCACGCTCCGGCGCGCCGCTCAAAGACGTAGGCTGCGCCCGGATGCTTGCCCTTCGCGTTCAACATCATGCCGACCACGATCGTATTTCGGCTGATGGAAACCGTACTTCCGAACGATGTCAGAGATGCCGCATCGCTCGGCTCGAGCCTGGCTGTTTGAGTCCACGCACCACCCCGGCGTTCGAAGACGTAGGCAGCGCCGGCCCGTTGGCCGCCACCCCCGTGATTGGGAGCGCCTGCGACTGCGATGTCGCCGCTCGTTGCGACGGATAGACCGAGGCCATGCCCCGCAGCCCCGTCGCTCGCCGTCAATCGGGCAACTTGCACCCAGCCGACGTCACGCCGTTCAAACACATACGCCGCGCCTGCGTTGTCACCCCGGGCGTTCGAGCCCACGGCACCGAAGACTGCGGTACCGTCCCTGGCGGCTAGTGAGACCCCGAACTCATCACCTTCAGCGGCATCGCTGGCAGTCAGCTGGGCGGCTTCGACCCACGCCTCTCCGCGACTCTGAAAGGCATACGCTTTGCCCGCGTTTGTCCCTCGATCGTCGTTGAGGTCCGCGGTCACGAGCATCTCGTCTTTGTCGACGCTGACCCGTCCGAAGATATCCCCGGCTGCGCCATCGCTGGCCATCAGCTTGCTCACCTGCTGCCAGCTTCCGTCGCGGCGCCGGAAGACATAGGCGGCGCCGGCGTTAGTCGCACGGCCATCCGCCAGCCGGGCGCCCACAGCAATCGTCTCCCCGCTGACCGACACCGTGAGCCCAAACTGATCGCCGGCGGTGGCGTCGGTCGCAGACAACACCGCAACCGGATGCCACCGCTCGTTGCGCCGTTCGAAGACGTAGGCCTGGCCGGAATCCTCTCCGTGCGCGTCGGCGAACTGTGCACCAACCACGAGCGTGTCGCCGTCGGCCGCCATGGAAACGCCGAATGGATCTTCAATCCTTGCGTCCGGGACCGCGAGCACCTCTGTCCTGACCCAGCCTGCAGACCGCTGCTCGAAGACGTGAACTGCGCCAGGGCCGCGTTTCCCGTCCTTCACCGCACTGGCGGCTACGAAGATGGTCTCGGGCATGGCGGCAACACCTGTGCCGAACTCGGCCCAGCCCGGTTCGCCCTGTTCTATCCGTGCCGCCGTGCGCTGCAGGCCTGTCGCCAGGAGTGCGGTGATCGTGACGATAGCAATGCCTGTGGGCGAGCGCCGCAGCGCAACGGCCGAACGAAGCCATGAGATCCGTCGTCCCGGTTGGCGAGCGCAAGTGGTCATCTCAATTTCGGTCTCTTCGGCCCTGCCGAGATTCTATTGCGTTCGACCGTCAGAACCCGTTGGCCGCTCCAACAAATCCCCGCTAGCGACTGGTTCTTTGACGGCGTGCCAGGCCGGGCGCATATTCAATGTAGATACAGGAGGCGAGATGACCAGCCGGGTCGCGACTTGGGGCAACAGCCTGGCGCTCAGGATTGCCCGGAAAGTTGCCGCAGAGGCGAACATCCGGGACGGCGACGCCGTCGACGTGTCCGTCCAGGACGGCGCACGATGGACGAAGGCCGGGAGCGCGTCAGGCCGCTGCTCGGTCTCTCAGAGCCCCGGCTTCAAGCCGTCACCTGCGACTCGGCACGAGGTGACCAAACGGGAGCAAGCTGTCCGGCTGGATTGCACTTGCAGATCGGTACGTGGATGAAGGCGCATCCGCTCGCCCACGTGCTCGCCGACTGACGTCACTTCGGCAGCGACTTCAATATCCCGCACGCGCGCTCGTGCTTCGCGTCGCAGGCCTTCGTTAGAAGCTCGCGCCCGCGTGCTAAATCGGCCGTCGTGCGGCGGTTCACCACCAGCACCGCCAGTTGCGTGCACGCCTCCAGCACGTTGTCGGAGCAAAGCTGGCCCAACGTCGCGTGCGCCTTGGGCTCGTTCTGTATGACGCCGATGCCGCGCGCCTGCAGCAGCGCGAAGCCCACACATCCCATCTTGTCGCCCGCTTCGCAGGCCTGGTTGTAGAAAGACGCAGCAATCGCCGCATTGGTGGCCACGCCACGGCCGCGCTCGTAGAGGAAGCCGGCAAAGCCGCACGCCGACGCAATCTTCTGGGCGCACTCGGCCTCGACAAGAGGTAACAGCTTGGCGCAGGCCGCGTTGTCGCCGGACTGGCAGGCAATGTTGAGGACGTTCGCGTCTGCGAGCGTCTCGCCACGAAGTACCGGGGCGCTGGACGCAGGTGTTCGCGTCGTCGTCGTTACGGCAGCTGGCGAGGCGGGCGCCGGGGAGGAAGATGAAGATAAAGAAGACGATCCCGCTGACGGAGATGCCGCGACGGGCGTCGAAGGAGAAATCGCAGCGGGCGTCGACGGGGAAACCACGGCGGGCGCAGCCGCCGGCGCAGGCCGGGCCGCGGCCGCGGCTTCTGCTTTCGTCGCACTCTCCAGCAGCCGCTGCGCTTCGGCGCGATCGGCGTCGTTGTCGGCGAGCGTCAGCGCGGCTTGGGCATCGGCGCGCGCGTCGGCAGGTTTCCCCAGACCCAACATCACTTGCCCGGCGCGCAGGCGGTACCTCGCTTCGAACGGCTCGATCGTGATCGCACGGCGGATGAAGCCGATGCCGTCAGGATTGCCGAGATACACCTTTACCTCGCCAAGCCACGCGTAGGCGTCGGCAAAACGCGTGTTGAACCTGACGGCTTTCGTCAGGTGCTGCTCGATTGCAGTGAGCGACTCGCTCGAAGGGTTGGGCTGATACGTCAACTGTGCGAGCCGGAAGTACGCGAACGCGCTCGTGGCACCGAGCTCGGCGGCCTTCGCATACGCAACCTTGGCCTGATCCGGCTTGCTATCCTGATCGGCAAGCAGGCCCTCGGCCACGTAGCTGCCGGCGGCGTTCGGATCGACCTTCCGGGCTTCGGCGATCGCGGCACGCGCCTCGACCGGGCGCTTCATCGCGGTGTGAAACAGTGCCAGCAGCGATGCCGACTCCGCAGGCGGGAGCGGCCGAACGGGAAGCGCTCGCGCTCGACGCTGACGTCGAGGTTGATCCGGCGATAACTGAAGATATCGCGCTGATAGTAGAGGCGGAAGGCACTCTCCAGCGGCTCGACTGGCCCGAGCGTCTCGGCAAACGACGCCGCGTGATCCTTGCCGCCGGCAACCATGGCCGCATAGGCGCCGAGTTTCGCAGCACGCGCGCCCTCGTCGCCGAACATGAGGAAGTGCACGAATGCCCACGTCTCGGCGTCGAACACCTCGCGCCTGCTCGCTTCGCGCTCCTCTGGCGACTGCTCCGTCACCGCCAGCAGCTTCGGCAGGGTGAGCAGCGGCCGCTGACGCAGGATCTGCAGCTCCCACGGCATTGGCGCCCCGATCAGAACGTGATCGTCGTAGACGATGGTGTTGCTCAAGACCTCGGTGAACCCGCGCCGGAACCACAGTGGCAGGTCCCGGCCGGCGCCCTGACCGAGCACCATGTCGACGTAGGCCCAGTAGGCGGTGATGTACGGGTTGATGGTCCCGCGGGTTTCCACTTCGGCGTCCGAGCGCAGCGCGATGTAGGTCGCGTCGGAACGGCTCACCCACACGCTCGCCGGACGGACCGAGCGGCGGCTCTCCCAATACTCCGGTGCGAGCGCGCGCATGCTGTTCTCGTCCTTCACCAGGATGATGGTGAGCGGACGGTTGAGATCGGCCTTCGCCCATGAGAAAAGCGCCCCGGTCGCGCTACGCACCTGCTCGAACTGCCACACCAGCCGTCGCGTCGTCCGCTCGCCGGCATTCGACACGATGGTGAAGTGTGCGCTTTTGACCTCGATCCACTGATCGGCCGCGATGGCGGGCCAAGACAAGAAGAGGAGAGCAACGGCGACGAGTGCGGAACGTCTCACTCCCCTACCACCGGTGACTGCACCCACCCAATCTGTTGGTACATGGTCAGGAAGTCGAACGTGTTCCAGCCTTCGACGATCCGTCCGTCCTGAACACGGCCGATGGTGGTCCCCCACAGATCGATCGAACGCCCCGTGGCCTTACCCCCGAGGGCATCGCCGACGTGACGGCCCGTCACATGGCAGAGCGCCGCGACACGGTCACCCTCGACGACCGTCTGAACGACGTCGACCGTGAAATCGGTAAACGCAGAGCAGAACGTGCGGTAGAACGGCTTGAATCCCTCTGGTCCAACGATCGCCGCTCCCGCGAGGCCGTGCACCGTCGCCCCCGGAGCCATGAGGCGATCGATCGCGTCCTCACGACGCTCGTTCCAGACCTCCTTGAACCACTGCCGCATGACGCTGTCTGGTGAAGCACTCATGATCTCGACTCCATCCTCGGCTTGCCTGGCTCGCGACAGACCTCGCCACGATTCCGCACGGGCGATGTGGCCCAGGAAAAATGACCGGTGAAATGTTGCAGGAAGCAGCGCCATAGTGCCCGGCCGTCCGGATCTTGTCAAGATGACTGCGGCGATCTTTGCGAGGAAATTTTCGCTCGCGAGCCTTCGTCTGTGCTGATGCGACACACGCGCGGTGCGAGAGCGATCTGCCTGTATAACGTATGCGCGGCGCAAACCGAACACGACGCGCCGACTCGACTCAGACTCGGGGCACCGAAGCAGCCTCAACCGAGTCTGACACCAGCCGGACGTCCGAGATTCCGAGCTCCGCGCATCGCGACCGCCAGTCGGCCGTAACAGGTGTTCGTTCCGCGGCTGATTGTGATGTGCCGGTGGCAATCGCCAGGAGCTCGGAGAACGGCCGCAAGTCTCGTCCGTCTCGAGTGAGCACGATCTCGTCGCCGATGGAGGCTGACGCCGTCCAGCCAACATCGACGAGAGCCAGGGCGATGGCGGACGTCAGAAGTTGAACGCCGTGAGATACGCGGATATCGGCGGGAACCGCTGCCGCCTCGTCTCTATCCAAGCCGAGAAACGCATCACCAAGCGGCGCAAGATCGAGACGCGACGTCGGTACGGTCGCGATGGTGAACGGCGCGAACAGACGACGATGTTGCTGCACTCGCTTGCGCCAGAGCGGCACGTAGACGGACTCGACAACCTTCTCCCACGGCATGGCCTTCAGGCCGCTGGCCCAATGGTCGCCGACCGTCGCCGCGAGTATCTGCCGTTCCCATCGACCAACATCTGACAGGAGCACCGTCGCGGGACGAGCGTCACCGGCGGCGCCCGGCTCGAGAGTCGAAAGCGCCGCGAGTCGATCCCGCAGCGCCGGATGGGTGTCATACGGATCGGTCTGGCCGCCGTGCTCCTCGTGCTCCACGACAGCCGCCATGTTCGAGGCCACGGTCGCGTGCTGCATGAATCGGGCGAATCCCTGCGAGAGCGGCGGCAGATACCCGGAGTCGAGGACGTGAGCGACCTCTCCTCGCCAATAGTGATCGAATGCCACGGCGGCCGCGTGAACGCGGCGGAGGCCGGACGCCATGGCGCTGGCGCCGGCGGCCCGCGCCGCAACTTCGTCGGCGATGAATTCCTGGCGGCGAGATACGGCGTGGGTGATGCGCAGAAACACGTTGCCGTACCACACGAAGATCGCCTGCAGCAGGTTGCCGGACAACTGCTCGATCGTGCGGCCGATGGCGCCGCGTGTCTTGTAGATCCATGGACCGAGCGCGACGTCGCCAGCATGGTAGTGGCCAAACTCGTGCGCGAGAATGCCCTTGAACTCCTGCACGGTTACCGCCTGCATCAACGGCAGTCCCAGCCCCATCACGCGGTGGCTGCCGACGCCCATCAGGCCACCGCGCTGCGCGACAAATGCGTTCACATTGTTCACGAGGTAAACGTCGGCCGGCATCGCCTGTCCTGTCGCGCCGGCCACGTCGCGGATTGCCGAAAACAGCGCCGGTTCCTGGGACGGCTCGACGCGTGGGCCAGGTGGGACGAACTTGTCAGGACGCGGAACGATCGACCACAGAATCGTCGCCGCAGCTCCAAGGAGCACCAACGGCAACTTGAGGTTGACGTGGCTCAGGTGTTTCAACTCCGCGAAGACGAGCCAGACGAGAATTGTCGACAATCCGATGGCAAGCGCGTAGAAGCTCACCATCAGCAAAAGTGCAAGACCCACGCGCGAGGCAAGCCACAGTCGTCCGGTCATCATTCCCCGCCTGACTGACTACGGACCGTGTGCATCATCCTGAAATTTCGTCGCCAGGCCCATGAATCAGCGCGTCCGGCGCCATCAATTGATAGACCGCTTGCTCGCGGCCGTTGTTCCAGAACCTCGCCGAACCAGCGGCGGACGACGGAATCAGAAAGGTGATCCACGTGTGGTGCGGCATCGTGCCTCTGGGCTGCCTGACTGTCAAGACTGATCCCGGTATAATGCGCAGCGCTCGACTGCAGACCGCAGGCGAGCAAAAGGAGCAGCAGACATGACGCGCAAAGCCAGAGCGCTTTCGGTGTGTGCGATCGCGGCCGCAATCGCCTGCCTACCCGCCGTCGTCGTCGCGCAGAATGCCGCCGTCAAATCCGCGATCGACGCCAACAACAAGAAGTTTGGCGCGGCGATCGCCGCCGGAAACCCCGCCGCCGTCGCCGGCCTCTACACCGACGATGCGATGGTGCTGCCGCCAAATGGCGAAGCGATGTCCGGCCGGCCCGCCATCGAGAAGCTGTTTCAGATGCTGGTCGCCGCCGGCATCAAGGAAATCACCCTGACGGCGCAGGAGGTCGAGGCGCACGGCGATGCGGCGACTGAAGTCGGGGCCTACTCGGTCAAGGACGGCACCGGCAAGGAGATCGACCGCGGCAAGTACATCGTCTCGTGGAAAAAAGTCCAGGGACAATGGAAGCTCCACCGCGACATCTGGAACAGCAACCTGCCGCTGGGCACGCCGAAGTAGTCGGCCGCGCGTTCGCGGTAAGATGGCGATCGTCGGCCATGATCGGCGAACGCGTCGCGCATTATCAGATCCTCGAGCAGCTTGGCCGCGGCGGCATGGGGATCGTCTATCGGGCCGACCGATCTCAAGCTGGAACGGCAAGTCGCGCTGAAGTTCCTGCCCGAGGTCATGGCCTGACGAGCGGCGCGCTCGACCGCTTCACGCGCGAAGCGCGGTCGGCCGCGGCGCTCAACCATCCGCACATCTGCACCATCTACGAGATCGGCGAGCACGACGGGCGGCCGTTCATCGCGATGGAGCTGCTCGAGGGGCATACGCTCGCCGACCAGATCGGCGGGCGGCCACTGCCGATCGGGCACGTCGATCGATCTCGCGCTGCAGATCGCGAGCGCGCTCGATGCGGCGCACGCCAACGCCATCGTCCACCGCGACATCAAGCCAGCCAACATCTTCGTCACCGCGTCGGGCATCGCGAAGATCCTCGACTTCGGCCTGGCGAAGTCGGTCGTGCGACAGGCGCGCCCGCTGGTTCTCCGGACGGCGCGACCACGGCCGACGAAGGCAACCTGACCGGGCGTCGGGTCGACGCTCGGCACGGTCGCCTACATGTCGCCCGAGCAGGCGCGCGGCCAGGAGCTCGACGGCCGCAGCGACATCTTCTCGCTCGGCCTCGTGCTCTACGAGATGGTGACCGGCCGCCAGGCGTTCGCCGGCGAGACTACCGCGGTTGTCTTCGACGGCATCCTGAACCGGACGCCACGGGCGCCTTCCGACTCAACTCCGACGTGCCGCCGGAGCTCGAGCGCATCATCGCCAAGGCGATCGACAAGGAACGAGACGGCGCTATCAGCACGCGGCGGATCTCGCGACCGATCTGCGCAGCCTCGACGCACGACCGAGTCGAGTGGTGCCGTCGCGGCGGCGAAGCCGGTGACCGACGGTCAAGTACGCCGTGGCCGTCAGTGGCAACGCCAGGCGTCCGCCGCAGCTGACCTGCCGCCGGCGTTCCGTGCGCCGCAGCCGCCGATCATGGCTGGCGGCCGATCCTGGCCGTCGGTGTTGCTCGCCGCGGCGGGCTCGGCTACTGGCAGCTGCGCGGCCGCAGCAGGCGCTGGCCGCCAGCGACCGCATCCTGATCGCCGACTTCGGCAACACGACCGGCGACACGATGTTCGACGGCACGCTCAAGCAGGCGCTGGCCGTCAAGCTCGAAGAGTCGCCGTTCCTGAACGTTGTCGCCGATCAGCGCGTGCGCGAGACGCTCGCGCTTCATGAGCCGGCCGCCGGACACGCCGGTCACGGCGGCGGTGGCACGGGAGATCTGCCAGCGACAAGGCATCAAGGCGGTGATGCTCGGCGACATCGCGATGCTGGGCTCGCACCTTCGTCGTCACGCTGACGGCCGAGAATTGCGAGACTGGCGACGTGCTGGCGCGGGAACAGGTGAGCGCCGCGAGCAAAGAGCAGGTGCTGGCGGCGGTGGGAACCGCGGCCGCGACCATGCGCGAACGGCTCGGCGAATCGCTGGCCTCGATCCAGCGGATGGACAAGGCGATCGATCAGGCGACGACCTCGTCGCTCGAGGCACTCAAGGCGTTCAGCCTCGGCGACGAGAAGCGAAACACCGGCAGCGATCAGGAGGCGATTCCGTTCTTCCGCCGCGCGGTCGAACTCGATCCAAACTTCGCGCTGGCGCACGCTCGGCTGGGCACCGTGTACTCGAACCTGGGCGAACAAAAGCCGGCGATGGAACATCGCACCAGGGCCTACGAGCTGCGCGACCGTGTCAGCGAGCGGGAGCGCTTCTACATCGTTGGCCACTACTACAGCGGCGTGACGCAGAGATCGACAAGGCGCTCGAGACCTACGACCTCTGGAAGCAGACATATCCGCGCGACCCGGTGCCGTACATCAACAGCGGCACGCTGTACTCGCAGCGCGGCGAGGGCGAACGCGCGCTGCAAGCCTACTTGAAAGGCATCGAGCTCGATCCGATGCGCCGGGTGGCATACGCCAATGCGATCGGCAAATATCTCGAGCTCGAACGTGTGGATGAAGCAAAGGCGCTCCTCAACCAGCAAATCAAGATGCTCGGCGAGACGCCCGAAACGCAGTTCACAGTGTACGAGATTGCGGTACGGCAGGGCGACCGGGCGACGGCCGATCGATACGCGCCGATCCTCGAAAAGAGCCCGATGGAGAGCAGCTACCTGCAGCTCCGCAGCGCCGAACTGCTCTATCAAGGACGCTGGCGCGAGTGCCAACACACGAGCGGCCGGCTCGTCGACCTGCTGAAACAGCAGGGACTGCCGCAGCGGGCAGCGCTCGTGCTGTCCAGCGAAGCCGTGGCGGCGTCCAACTTCAACGAAATACCGGCCGCACGTCAATACGCGGAGGCGGCAGCCAGCTTGACCGCCGACGACGCGCAAGGACGCAGCGTCGATTTCAACGCAAACCTCGCGGTGGCCTATGCCGGAATGGGCGATGTGCCTCGCGCCCGCCGCTATTTTGCCAACATCACCCCTCTCGATGTTCCCGATGCCCAGCTGCGCGGGCTCATCACCCAGCTTTTCGAGGGCCTCTTCGCCGTCAAGTCGGGCAAGCCGGCAGAGGCGGTTGCGCGGCTGGAGAGTCTCCCGGCTCAGAACAAGCATTCGTTGCTGATCAACGGGTTTTACGTTCGCGCCCGCGCGAACGCGGCCCTCAAGCGTTGGGCCGATGCCGAGCGCGACTTTCGCGCCGTGCTCGCTCGACGACCGGATCTGCAGTACAACCTCGCCGGTCCGCTCTCAGAATTGGGGCTCGCCCGCGCGCTGGCGGCTCAGGGAAAGAACGTCGAAGCGCGCGAGGCCTACCGTACCTTCCTCGAGCATTGGAGTCAGGCCGACGCCGATTTGAAGGAGCTCGAGGCCGCGCGAATAGAAGCCGCCACGCTCGGCACGTAGCGCGGTGCCGACTCCGCCCTCGATCATTTCGCCGACGGGTACTCGAGCACTTGTCCGTCCGTCAACAGCCGGGCACGAAGCTCGGGATACGGTACGTCCTGCACCGTCACCTCGCGATCGATAGCAATGGCCGCGGCCGTCGCGGCCGAATGCGCCAGCACCATGAAGACCGGTTCCATCCGGATCGAACCGAATGCGATATGTGAGCTCGAGACAGAGACGGGAACGAGCAGGTTGTCGGCCTGTCCGCGCTTGGGTACGAGAGAACCGTAGGCAATCTGGTATGGACCGGGAAGGGCCACGCCAATGTCCCCTTCGTTCTGCACGAAGCCTTGCGGCGTGATGTAGCGCTGCACGTTGTGAGAATCGACGGTGTACGAGCCCATACCCACTGAGTCTGGCGTAGGCTTGCGGCCCATCAGCTCGTTTTCGGTCATGACGAACTCCCCCACCATGCGCCGCGCCTCGCGAACGTAAATCTGATGCGGCCAGCCGCCGTTGTCCGTGAATTCGTCCTTGGCGAGGCCCCACACGCGCATCCGCTCCTGCACATCCTTCGGTACGCGCGGGTCGTTGGCGATGAAGTACAGCCAACCCTTCTGATACGTTTCGTGCTCCTGGAGGATGGCGCGCCGTTGGTCGTACGTCGCCTCGGGATAGTCGTAGTTGTATCCAATGTTGTCCGTGCTGAAGGGACCGTGGTTGTTGCTGTCGGTTTTGCGGTTGGGCACGGCATCGAACTTGTTGAATGTTTCGCGCCACCCCGCTTCGTAGATTCGCAACAGGAGCTCGTACTGACGGGGATCGTAGCCATCGGGCTTCTCGAAAGGCTGTCGATTCTCCGGATGATCGGTCACGCAGTACCGATACGCGTACGCCTGAATCTTCCGATCGCCCTCTCCGTAGGCTCCGGGATCTCGACGTGCTGATCCGGGGGAGCACGCCACTCTCGGGATCGCCGGGCACGACGTAGGGGCTGATCGGTTGCGGCAGAACGCCGAAATGATGCCGGTGATGGAGGACGCCGGCCTGGACGCCGTTGAACTGTTCTCCGTATGCGGCGTTAGACTCGCGGCCGACGTGGTAGTCGACGCCGGTTGCGGCCATCAGATCGCCTTCGTAGGTGGCGTCGATGAACATTCGCCCGCTGTAGCTCTTGCCGCTGAGCATCGTGATGCGGGTAATCCTGGGGCCATCCTTCGCGACGCCTGCCGTGCGATCGAGCCACTCGTTTCGATCGACCTTGATATCGTGTTCCTTGATCAGATCTTCGAACACCCGCTCGGCGACGTGCGGTTCAAAGATCCACATCGTGCGCGCGGCGCCATCGATCGCCGGCGTCCCCTGGCCCTTGTTGCCGTACTCCTCGCGCTTCTGCCATACCCAGGCCGAGGGTTGATCGTAGCGCTGCCAGATGCGGTGATAGAAGTCTCGGGACAGCCCGCCGATCACCGCCTTGTCGCCAGTGTCCGTGAATCCGAGGCCACCGCTCGACAGCCCTCCAAGGTGACGATCGGGCCCGACGATCACCACTGACTTCCCCATGCGCTTGGCTTGGACCGCAGCAATCACTCCCGCGGACGTGCCGCCGTAAACAACGACGTCGAACTGCGGCGCGGTCGCCTGCGGAGCGGCGAACCACACCGCGATCAGGATGAGAAGCGTTGGAATCATCGGCTGCAGTCAAACAGAATCTTGAGTGCGTGTCGCGCGTCAGCGAACGCCGACTGGTAGTCATCAAGTGCCGCCACGCGCGCCACGAGCGGCTTCACCGCTACAGCTCCCGACGCGAGCAGATCGATCGCCGGACGAAACGGGCCGCAGCGCGATCCCAGGAGTGTCACCTCGTCGACGACGATCGGCCAGGACGTCAGCGGCGCTTCTCCGTGAAACGTGGACTTCATCACCACCGTTCCCCGCGGCTTCACAATCTCGAGCGCGCGGGCGAGCCCCTCGGGCCGCCCAGTCACGTCGACAACGACCTCGAAACGGCCTGACGTGCGGTCACGCTCACCTCGCTCCGCGGCCACACCGAGCGACCTGGCGACCGCGAGCTTCTCGTCGTGCCGGCCAAAGATCGTCACGTCGGGTGTGACCGTCCGGAGCACCTGCGCGACCAGCAGCCCCATCCGCCCATCGCCGACAACTGCCACGCGATCTCGTCGGTTCGATCCGTATCTGCTCGAAGATCCGGCAGGCGGCCGCCACCGGCTCCACGAACACCGCCGTCTCATCATCGATGGCATCGGGAACTTCATGCAGGTTGACGGCGGGCAGCGAGAGATACTCGGCAAAGGCCCCGTCGTGTTGGCGGATACCGACGACGCGCCGGTTGTCGCAGTGCTCCTTGATGCCGCGCGCGCACCAGTCACAGCGGCCGCAGCCGACGTTGATCTCGCCCACCACTCGCTTGCCGAGCCAGTGTTCGTCGCCCGCTGGTGTTCGCTCCACGACGCCTACGAACTCGTGCCCCGGAACGCCACAGAACTCGGCGTAGCCGCTCAAAATCTGCAGATCGGTCCCGCAGATACCCGCGCGAGTCACGCGGATGAGACACTCGCCCGCCCGCTCGGGAATCGGCACCTCCCGCACGTCCATCCTGCCGTGCCCGCTCACGACGAGAGCCCTCATGGCCGTCAGAGTACACCGAGTTGTGGGCGGGCAGGCTGCTATGCTTGTCTTGCATCGTGCACGTACAACGGCAACAGCGTCTGCGCATACTCGAAGCCCTCGAACTCGAAGCCAAGCAGTTCAGAACCCGCGAGGAGCTCTTCCCGATTCGCATTCCACGCGAACCTCTCCGCCTCGACGACGTCATCGAGCGGGCCCTTGGCGACGAGGGGCGCATGTTCGACCTGTCGACGCTTCGCGCTCGCACGCTGCTTCACCTCGAGTGGGACGATGGAAGCGCGTGGGACGCGTGGGTGATCATGCTGCCCTCGCAGCTGCGGCTCTTCTGCGACAGCGGCGGCGAAGAAACGCGAGTGCTTGGGTCTGGCGGCAGGAATGCCGGAGACGAAACCGACCGACAATTCCTTTCGTTGCTCGCGGAGTCGGCTGGCGAGACGTTCGGCATCGAGATGTCAGGTGGGGCGCCCAGCCTCGTCCGTTCGTCGATAGACGATCGCGCGTTTCTGGTGGACGTGTTCGTGAATCTCTTCGAGATCAGGGCCATGGAAGGGGTCATTCGAGAAGATCTGGATGACCGGGGCGTCGACCGCCGGCATGCGCATGACCTCAATGGCACCGATTTTCGGTTCGACGTGGAGCGCTGGCTCGAGCTTGTGGCACGGTAGAATCGGCAGACCGTGAGGATACCGCCGCCACTCCGACGGGTCCGTCTGGGAACGATCCTCGCCCTCCTGCTGCTCGTTACGCTGGTTCCGCTTGGTCTATTCGCGGGCTGGCTCGTCTTCAGCTCGTGGCAACAGCAGCAGGCAGTCGTCAACGAGCAGAACGTTCAACGCGCCCGGGCGGCGTCGGTTGCCATCGACCAGGAAGTTCAGAGCACGATTGCCGCTCTGAATGCGCTGGCCAATCTGGCTCCGATCGATCCCACCGATCTCAAGCCATTTCACGACGCGGCCTCGAGCATGCTCGACGTGAACCGCGGCTGGCAATCCGTGCGTCTCGTCGAACCAAGCGCGCACGTGGTTGTAGACACCGCGGTGCCGTTCGGGCAACCGTCGAAGCTCGTCAGCGATGACTGGGTGCGTGGCGTGCGCAGCACGATGCGGCCGGCTGTGTCTTCCGGAGCTCGCGATCCACAAACCGGGGAACTGTTCGTGTCAGTTGCCGTTCCGGTCACGCGCGAAGGCCACTTGTGGTACGTCCTCAGTGCCCGCATCCTCGCGTCCGAGTTCACCGAGATTCTGCGGCGACAACAAGCGCCGCCTGACGGAGTGCTGGCGCTGCTCGACGCGAATCTCACGCTCATCGCGAGAACGCGATCGGAAGACCTCTACCTTGGCCGCAAACCGACCGACGATTTCATCGCGGCGCTGAAGACGGGCCGAGAGGGCGCGCGACGCTCGCGGCTGCTCGAAGGCGTCCCCTCGTTCTCGGCCTGGAGTCAGTCGAACCTGACCGGGTGGACGGTTGGCTTGGGTCTACCAGCATCGGCTGTCGATGGCCCGATCCTCCGCTCGCTCCTGATGCTCGTGACGGTCGGAGTTGCAATCCTCGGCGCAGGTCTCATCCTCACCATCATCGTCCGCTGGCGCATCGTCCGGGCCCTCGTCGCCGCCGTGGCCGCCAGCCGCGGCGTCGCGCACGGCACACCGTTACCAGAGTGGACGTCGCGAATCACCGAGTTCAGTGACCTCGCAGAAGGTCTTCGCGACGCCGGAGCCATCCTCGAGCGGCGGCTCCAGGAGCGCGACGACGCGGAACAGAAACGGGAGAGAGTAGCGGGCGACCTCGAGCGGGCGCTCACGCGCGAGCACGCGGCGAGGCGAACGGCCGAGATGATGAGCCGCGCGAAGGACGAGTTCGTGGCCACGGTATCGCACGAGCTTCGCACGCCGCTCAACGCGATCTTCGGATGGGTCGCGATGCTCAGGATGGGCGCTCTCGACGCGGCGGGTCAGGCCAAGGCGCTCGAAGTGATCGACCGCAACACGCGCGTACAGGCGCAGCTCATCGAGGATCTGCTCGACATGGCGCGCGTGATTCGCGGCACGGTGCGCCTCGAGATGCATCCGGTGGATATCGCCACCGTGATCGAGTCGGCAGTCGATGCCATGAAGCCGGCGGCGGACGCGCGCCGTGTGACGATAGGCGTCGAGGCGTCAGCAGGCGTTGCCTGCGTGTCCGGCGACGCGAGCCGCCTGCAGCAGGTCTTCTGGAACCTCCTCTCGAACTCGATCAAGTTCTCGGACGCTGGCGACGAGGTCCGCGTCACGCTGCGACCGGACGCAGACGACGCGGTCGTGACGGTGCGAGACACCGGCGCGGGCATCGATCCGGCGTTCCTGCCGCACGTGTTCGACCGTTTCCGTCAGGAAAAGTCGGACGTCACACGCGAACATGCGGGGCTCGGCCTGGGTCTCTCGCTCGTCAGGCACCTGGTCGAACTGCATGGTGGTACGGTGACGGCCGAAAGCGGCGGCAAGTCACGCGGTTCGATGTTTACCGTGCGGTTGCCGCTCATCCGCGCCAGGGCGCGCGAAGAATCACTGTCCGATCTCGAAAGCCAGGCTCCGGAGGTAATGCCGAACGCCCTGGAACACCTCTACATTCTGGCTGTCGATGATGACCCGGACGCTCGGGAGCTTGTCGCGGCAGTCCTCACGCGCGCGGGGGCGGAGGTGACCAGCGTTGCGTCGGTGCGCGAGGCAATCGCCTCGATCGACGGGCGCCCGCCCGACGTTATCGTCACGGACATCGCGATGCCGCACGCCACG
Source organism: uncultured Acidobacteriota bacterium (assembly GCA_963797715.1). GTDB lineage: Bacteria > Acidobacteriota > Vicinamibacteria > Vicinamibacterales > 2-12-FULL-66-21 > DATBJJ01. The sequence continues at coordinate 262,446 of CAWCQS010000015.1, read as the reverse complement.
GGATTCGATTTGGTTCGGGAGCTTCGGGCCGATCCCCGCTGGAGCGAGATGCCGATCGTCGCGCTGACGGCGTATGCACGCGCCGAGGATCGCGCGCAAGCACTCGCGCTCGGTCTGACGGCGCACATGGGTAAGCCGTTCGCACCGCGGGCACTCATCGCACTCGTGGCTGAAGTTGGCCGAAAGTAGGACTTAGCGGCTCGACGGCGTCGTCAACGCCGGCCCCACCGCCACAGCCGCATGGGACCGCCTTGGCTCCGCACCGCCCTGCACCTGGCGCCGCTCCACGTCGACAAGAGCCGCAGCCGCATAGCCGTACCTGACCTCACCCTTCCGACCGATTTTCTGGAACCGGTGACCGCGCGACGCGAGGTCGTCCAGCATGGAGCGTGGGAACCGATCCTCGACTTGAATCCGGCTGGCTCCAGGGTCGGCCGGATCGCGCGTCACCAGAAATCTCGGCGCCTCGATCGCGTGCTGCGCGTCCATGCCGCCATCGATGACGTTGAGCACGATGTCGTAGACCGACGCAGGAATCCAGTTGTTGCCGGCGGCGCCGACCGCGAGGCGAGGAGCCCCCAGCGTAGCCGACGCCAGAGGTGCCTTGAACACCAGCGTCGGCACGCTGGTCGACGACGAACGCGCGAGCGGGAGAAACCTTCCCGGAACATTGCCTCCGAACCGGAGATGGTTGTTGTAGAGAAAGCCGAGTCCGTCAGAGACGTAGAACGTCCCGCCCCATGTGCTCAGCGTCTGCGTGACCGCAATCATGTTGCCGTCGCTATCGACGACCGCGAACGCCGTCGTCCCGCGTCCGATGCGTTCGGGCGGACCATCGGCTGCCGGCGTTTGCCGATCGCGGTACTGCGCGTCGGATCGATGCGCTTGAACAGTGTCGCCGCATGCGCGGGATCGAGATGCGGTCCGAGGCTGACGTCCCAGAGAGCAGGGTCGGCGATTCTCGGACCTTGATCCGCACCCGCCATGACTCGATCGCGTAGTGCAGAAATTCGGTATCGGTCGCGTACGTCGCGCCCGCTCGCGGCTGATAATTCTGTAGGATTTGCAGCGTTTCGATCAGTGTGGCGCCGGTCGAGACTGGCGGCGGCGCGCGAGTAAACCTGATGGTCGCGATACCTGCCACTGAGAGCCCGACGCTCGATGGCGCGGTACTGTGCGAGGTCGTCTATGCCGATGAGCCCGCCGTTCTTTGCCATGTCGTCGGCAATCCGTCGCGCGATCGATCCGCGATAGAAACTGTCGGCGCCTTCTTTGGCGATGGTGCGCAGCGTGGCGGCGTAGTCCTTGTTCACGAAGCGGTCACCCGGCTTTGGAACGCTGCCGCCGGGAAGATAAATGCGCGCTGACGATCGATACTTCTCGAAGAACCTGCGGCCTTCGGCGATGGTCGTCGGCAGAGCGGCGTCGAGCTCGTAGCCAGCCTCGGCGTATTCGATTGCCGGCGCCAGGAGATCGCTCCACGGAATCCGGCGGCTGGCGTAGCTTCGGTACAGCAAATCGAGACCAGCCACCACGCCGGGAATGTTCGCGGCGGACGCACCATCGCCAGTTCCAGTTGCGAGCATCGGGTTGTCGCGTGTCGCGCGTATCGGCACCTGATCCTTGTAGTCGATGGCGACGGGCTCGCTCATTCCCTTGAGATAGATGATGGCCATGCCATCGCCGCCGAGTCCCGAGGCGTCCGGTTCGACGACTCCGAGTGCAAATGAGACCGCAATCGCCGCATCGACGATGTTGCCGCCACGTTCGAGCGCGAGCGCTCCGGCGCGCGACGCCAGTGGATGGCCGGACACGACGACGGCGCGATCGGACGACACGAGCGGCTTGATAAGCGGCTGTTCGGCAACCATCGCGTCGATGCTCGATTCAAGCGCGGCTTCATCCTCAGCCGTTGCCGCTTTCGGCCGGTACTTCGCGTTCAGCTTCTGCCACTCCGCAGCCGACGAACCGGAAGAGTAGTACAGGCGCCGCAGCGTCTCCCAGACGCGATCGAAGGCGGCGGCCAGCTGGCCATCGCGGGGCGCCGTTGTCGCAATCTCGCGCGCGCCGGAGTCCACCGGCAGCGGCGCATCGACGATCCACAGCCGAAACGCGTCTGCGGCAGCAAAGAGCGGCGGTGGCTCGTCGGTATTGCGTTCCGGGTTGCCGTTGTACGCGGGCTCGGGTGATGGCAGGTTCGCGATCGCGAGCCGCTTGCCATCGGGTGACCACGCCGGGGCGCCGCCGTGCCGTGAGACGAGCACAGCAGTCTCTGGCGCGCGAGGTCGCACCGGTGGACCGCCGTCGTTCTGAGGCGCAGGCGGAGGCACGAGCGGATCGGGCACATTGACGACCCATACACCGCCGGCGTTTTCGCGCACGGCAAAGAACGCAACCCGCGAGTTGTCCGGCGACCAGCTCGGGAATCCTTCGACGCCGCGAACCCGCACGAGGCGCGCGCGCGTCACGCGCTCGCCCGTGCCTGACGGGATTTCCGCCACCCAGAGGTCATGGTCCCCGTCTTCGCTTTCTCGATCCGATATGTAGGCGATCCGTTTGCCGTCGGAAGAGACGCGCGGCTGCTGCTCGTCGTCTCCAGTCGTGTCCTCGAAGAGAGGTTTGGGAGATCCACCGGCCGGGTCGACGACGTGTAGCCGCCAGCGGCCTGCCGATCGGTGCGAGAAGACGATGCGACCGTCTCGCATAGGCGACGGCCACCGCTCGTCGCCCGCGAGCGTCGTCAGTCGTCGCGCTTCGCCGCCAGTGGATGGCACAGTGAGGAGGTCGAATCCGTGCCCGCTATCAGCGGCGAAGACAACAAACCGTCCATCCGCAGACCAGGCTGGATCACGTTCGGTTACCGACGTCGCCGTCCTGAGCGGGCGGCCGCCTTTGCCATCCGCTGATGAAACCCAGATGCGATCGACGTATGAGAAGGCAAGCCGGCGGCCGTCGGGTGACCACGCGGGCTCGCGCGCGCCACGCGGCTGCGGCGCCTGCGCCGACTGCACGATTGCGAGCGCCGCGGCAAACAGCGCCACAGCACTCGAAGCGGTCCTCGGCACCGGCGCGCTCAGGACTTCCGCGTGACGGCGTCGACGATATGACGGGCGGAAATGCCGTACCGATCAATCAACTCGGCCGGCTGGCCGCTTCTCGGGAGCTCGCGAACCGCCAGACGGCGGACCGTGAGCCCCGCGGGAGCGACGGCTTCGCTGACCGCGTCGCCGAGACCACCGGCAACGTAGTGATCTTCGACCGTGATGATCACGCCGTTGGTGGCTTTGCCGGCGGCAATCAGCGCCGCTGCGTCAATCGGCTGCACTGAGTAGGCATCGATGACGCGGATGTTGACGCCCTGCGCCTTGAGCTGATCGTACGCCTTGAGCGCCTCGAAGAGGGTGATGCCCACGCCGACGACGGTGGCGGCGTCCGTGCCGCTTTGACGCACGACTTTCGAGCCACCGATCGGGAAGCGCTCGTCCAAACCGTAGATGATGTCGGTCTTCGGCCGCGACGTGCGCATGTAGGCGAGCCCATGATAGGCCGCCATCTCCACGACCAGCCGCTCGGTGCTGACGGCGTCGCAGGGATACAGCACGGCACAATCGGGCACGCCGCGCATCATCGCGAGATCTTCGAGGGCCATCTGCGACGGTCCGTCCTCGCCGATCGACACACCGGCATGCGAGCCGGTCAGCTTGAGATTGAGCTGGTGACGTGCGTTCGACAGTCCAGCCATGCGGATGAAGTCGGCGGCGCGCGTGAGAAAGCACGCGAACGTGGTCGCGAAGGCAACGGCGCCACGGGAGGCCAGGCCCATCCCCGCGCCGACCATCACCTGCTCGGCGATGAAATTCTGATAGAAGCGATCGGGGTACGCTTTCTCGAAGCGATCGCTGAACGTCGAGTTCTTGACGTCAGCGTCGAGCGCCACAACGCGGCGGTCGATGCCGCCCAAGGCGGCGAGCGCCGTGCCCCAGGCCTCCCGTGTCGCCACCTGCTCACCGGGCTTATATGCCGGGGCCGGTATCTTCGAAAAATCTGGCGCAACGTCCTCGCGTGATTTCGATGCCGGAGGCGGAATCGAGATGCTCGACGCATCACCGTCCGGTACCAACTGCGCTTTGAGCTCGGCGATGGCCTTGTCGGCCTCCTCGCCTTTCTTGAACGCCCGTCCGTGCCAGCCGTCCTTACCTTCGACCGACGACACGCCCTTGCCTTTGATCGTGCGCGCCAGAATCATCGTCGGATGATTCTTGGCGGCACGCGCCGCCGCGAACGCGTGGAGCAGCGCCGCGACGTCGTGACCGTCCACCGTGAGCGTGTGCCACCCGAACGCGTTCCAGCGAGCCGCAATGTCGTCGAGGTGATGGTCGAACTGGGTATGCCGGCTCTGACCGAGCGCGTTGACGTCGATGATCCCGCACAGGTTGTCGAGCTTGTGGTAGAGCGCGACGTTGGCGGCCTCCCACACCGAGCCTTCCGCCATCTCGCCGTCGCCGAGCAGCGCGTAGGTTCGATAGTCGGAGCCAATACGTCTCGCGTTCAGTGCAATCCCGACGGCTGCGCAAATGCCCTGACCAAGCGAACCGGTCGCGACGTCGACAAACGGCAGCCGCGGCGTCGGATGCCCTTCGAGATCCGAATCGATGCGCCGGAGTTTGAGCAGCTCGGACCGGGGAAAGAGACCCGTATGGGCCCACGCCGCGTAGAGAATCGGCGCCCCGTGACCCTTCGACAACACGAAGCGATCGTTGTCGGGATTCTGCGGATTCCTGGCGTCGTAGCGCATCTCGCCGAAAAACAGCGTCGCGACGATGTCGGCCGCTGACATGCACGTCGTGGGGTGACCGCTGCCAGCTTCGGTAGTCGATTGGATTGAATCGATGCGGAGCTCGGTGGCGATGTTCTTGAGCGCGGAAACGGATGCTGTCGTAGTCATTTTTTCCTGAAAAGTCTATCAGGACCGCAGGGCGAGCAGGTAATCGGCGGCCAATGGGCCCTGCTGCCAGGCGCTAAGCTCGACCGCCTCGAGCGTCGCCGCGGCCCGCGCGCCAAAATCGTGATCCCCTTTGGCCGTCGCAAGACGCTTGAGTACGCGGGCAGCCTCACAGTTGGCTGCGAAAGGCTTCACCCGCTCGCGCATCCGCCCCACGAGTTCACCTGGCTCGACCACGGCGCGATCGAAGAATCCGCCGCCCTGATCGTCCCACATCACCCTGATGGCGAAGTGTGCGAGCTCCTGGGCCATCATCTCGTAGACGATGTTGCCCGTTGCCTCGTGAGCATCGAGCAATGCGCCGGCCATCGCCACCTGATCGTCGAGGAGGCCGCGGATCGACGGCGTCACGTCGAGGCAGTGCGCGATTCCCTCCCCGGGCCTGTAGCAGGCAACGGCCAGACGCTCGAGCGACTTCAGCGCAAATTCTCCAAGCGCCGTATCGTCGAGCACCTCTGCCGCGCGCAGCGCCGCCGAGATCATCCTCGCGTTGGCGCTGACATAGAGCACGTGGTCGACCGGCGGTGCCGCTCGTGCACGACGCGCGTCGAACGCGGCGGTGTAGTAGTCCCGGTCAGCGCCCTGAGATGACGACCAGCCGCCGTCTACAGGATCGGCAAGCCAGGTCTGCACGTAGCGAACGATGTCGGCGGCACGCTCGCCGTACCTCGCGGCGCGCAACGTCGCCAATGCGTCAACGTACGTCCGCAGGAGGTTGGCGTTGACGTCCAGCAACTTCTCGTAGCGCGGTTCCTGCCAGTCCCGACGAAGCGCGCACCGGTAGAACCCGCCATCGACATCGTCATAGAGCCCGCCCCAGCCCATCGCATCGAGCGTCGCCTCGACGATCTGCGCCATCATCTCATCGCCATCGTCGCGATGTCGCGCCAGCGCGAGGTCGATAGGTGATGTCAGTGGGAACTTCGGTTCGTGGCCAAAACCGCCGTGCACGCGATCGAACGTCTCGAAGATCTGTGCCGCAAGATCGATGTGCGGCGGTGATGCTGTCGGTGCACGTGGCGTGGCGACGGCACCGGCCGCCGTCAATTCGGCGCGCCGCTCTGTGAATGCCTCGGCAACGCGCTCGAGGATCGACGGCATCCGCGCCCGCTCGATGAACGTGCCGCCGCCGATGACATCGCCGTCAGCGGTGAGGAATGCGGTCGTCGGCCAGGCGCCAAGCGTGTAGCGCTCGCTGATGTCGGGTCGGCGATCGGCGTCGACACGAACGGGAACGAAATGATCGTTGATGACTGCCGCCACGAGCGGGTCGGCGTACGAGGTGCGGTACATCTCCTGACACGCCTCGCACCACACGGTGGTGATCGAGAGGAGTACCGGCCTGTTCTCTGCGCGCGCCCGCGCGAAGGCGTCGACCCCCCACGGCAGCCAGCGGACGATGTCCACGATCCGTCAATTATAATGATGAGAATGCTAGTCCTCCGGTTCGCCACAGTCCTGGCGATTGCCGTCTGGATTGGCGGACTGCTCGCCCTCGGCGCGGTTGCAGCGCCGGCGATCTTCGACGTGGTTGCCCTCCGTCAGGTACCGGACGACCGCCTGCTCGCCGGAGCCATCTTCGGCGAAGTCCTCCGGCGCTTTCACCTCGTCAGCTACGGTTGCGGTGCGCTGATTCTCATGAGCTTCGTCACACGCGCCGTGCTCGGCCCGCGCCCACGACGCTTCTCGCTTCGGCTCACGGTTGCGACGCTCATGCTGGCGGCATCGCTCTACTCGGGCATGGTCCTCTCGGGCCGCATCGCCCGCGTCCAGCACGAGATCGGTGTCTCCACCTCACCCTCGAGCCTGCCCGCGACCGATCCACGGCGCCTCGAGTTCGGTCGGCTGCACGGCCAATCGACGCTCATCCAGCTGGTGCCTCTCATCGGCGGCGTTGTTTTGATGTTGTTCGAATTGAAGGATTGAGAAGCGGGTGTACGAGACGATGACTCACGACGAGCTGTTTATCAAGATCGAGAGGGCGATTGAACGTGACCCGGCGCGGGCACTGGAAGAGGCCGTGCAGCTGCTCGCGGCCGAAATCCCGATCTATACCTGGGTCGGCATTTACCTGCTCGAAGGCGACGAGCTCGTGCTCGGGCCGTTCGTCGGCAAGCCCTCGCCGCACACCCGCATTCCGCTCGGGCGCGGCATCTGCGGCGCCGCTGCCACCGCCAAGGAAACGATCGTCGTCGATGACGTGAACGCGGATTCTCGTTACCTCGCTTGCAGCCTCGAGACCAAGTCAGAAATCGTCGTGCCGATTCTGCTGCGTGGCGACGTCCTTGGCGAGATCGACATCGACAGCGATAAGCCCGCGGCTTTTGGCACCGCCGATCGCTCGCTGCTCGAGCGCGTCGCCACGCTCCTCGCACCGCGTGTGCGCAGGCCAAAACCGAAGCAGGTGCACTGAATGGCTCACACGCTTACGCTCATTCCCGGGGACGGCATCGGTCCGGAAGTCACCGAGGCGGTGCTGCGGATCTTCAAGACTGCGGTCCTCGACATCGAATGGGATCGTCAGGAGGCAGGCGTCACGGCGTTCAAGCGGTTCAACCAGTCGCTGCCGGTGGCGCTATTGGACTCGATTCGAAAGAACCGGGTGGCGCTGAAGGGACCGGTCACGACGCCAATCGCGGAAGGGTTCACCAGCGTCAACGTCGGCCTGCGTAAGGCGCTGGACCTCTACGCCAATCTTCGGCCGGTCCAGAACCTGGAGGGCGTCGAGAGCCGCTTTCAGGGCGTCGACCTCGTCATCGTCCGCGAAAACACCGAGGATCTCTACTCCGGGCTCGAGCACGAGGTCGTTCCTGGCGTCGTCGAGAGCCTGAAGATCATCACCGAAAAGGCGTCCACCCGCATCGCGCACTTTGCCTTCGAGCATGCGCGCAAGCACGGACGCAAGCGCGTGACCGCCGTGCACAAGGCCAACATCCTCAAACTGGGCGACGGACTGTTCCTGCGCAGCATCCGCGATGTCGCCCGGGAGTACACCGACATCGGCTACGACGAGAAAATCATCGACGCGGCATGCATGTCGCTCGTCATGCATCCCGAGAAGTTCGACGTACTCGTGCTGCCGAATCTCTACGGCGATATCGTCTCCGACCTCACCGCGGGTCTGGTCGGCGGTTTGGGAGTCGTGCCGGGCGCGAACATCGGTGAGAGCTGCGCGGTTTTCGAAGCCGTCCATGGCAGCGCCCCTGACATCGCCGACAAGAATCTCGCCAATCCAACCGCGCTGCTGCTATCGGGACTGATGATGCTCGACCACATTGGCGAACAGGCTAAGAGCGCGCACATCCGTGCGGCACTGGGTCGAGTGCTGTCGAAGGGCGAGGTTCGCACGCGCGACCTTGGTGGCCAGGCATCGACGACTGAATTCACTGATGCAGTTTGCAGGGCGATAGAGCAGTAGCTGCTCGCTGCTGCTCAGTCCAACGTTCGGCTCAGGAACAGCCAAGAGCGAGCCGCGAGCAGCCGTCCGCTAACCCGCCAGTACCGCCAGATAGTCCCGCACGGCCCTGTCTAGTCCCACATACAAGGCGTGACTGATGAGCGCGTGCCCGATGGACACCTCGTCGAGGTGCGGCAGGGTGCGAAAGAGCGTCAGATTCTCGAGATCCAGATCGTGGCCGGCGTTGATGCCGACGCCGAGGCTGTGCGCCAGTCTTGCGGCTTCGGCGTACAGCCCGAAGCTTTCCTGCCGCTCGCGTCCGCCGCGCGTGTAGGCGCGGGCGTACGGCTCGGTGTAGAGCTCGATGCGGTCGGCGTCGAGCGATGCCGCCCATCGCACCGCCTCCAGATCCGGGTCGATGAACACGCTGACGCGAACACCGGCGCGTTGCAAATCGCGGATCGTGGTCTGCAATGCCGACACGGGCGTGTTTGGTGGCCACCCGGCCTGGCTCGTGATTTCCCCGGCACGCACCGGAACGAGCGTGCACTGATCCGGGCGGACTTCGTGGACGAGCGCCAGCAGGTCCGGTCGTGGATCGCCCTCGATGTTGAACTCAATCCCGCGGCCGTGGGCTTTCAGCTGCGCCGAGACCTCACGCACATCCGCAAACGTGATGTGCCGGGCGTCCGCGCGGGGATGCACCGTGATGCCTGGCGCACCGGCGCCGAGGCACACGGCGACCGCTTCGGTGACGCTTGGCACCAACCCGCCGCGCGAGTTGCGAATCGTCGCGACTTTGTTGACGTTGACCGAAAGCTTGGTAGAGCTCACCCGAGGTGCTCTCGTACTTTGCCGGCGATGTCAGACGCCCAGCCCTGGATTTCCTGCTGGTCGCGCCCCTCGAGCATCACGCGCAACAACGGCTCGGTGCCGGAGTACCGGACGAGCAGCCGCCCTTGTCCCTTGAGGCGCGCTTCGACAATTTCCATCACGGCGGCGATTTCAGGAACCGCGCGCAAATCCTTCTTTTCGCGCACGCGGACGTTGACGAGCACCTGCGGATACGTCACGAGCTCCGACGCAAGGTCGGCGAGCTCGCGGCCGGTCTCGGCCATCACGCGCAGTACGTTGAGCGCGGTGGCGATGCCGTCGCCGGTGAAGAGATGGTCGGCAAAGATGATGTGACCCGACTGCTCCCCACCGAGCGAGAGATCGCGCCTTACCATCTCCTCCATGACGTACTTGTCGCCGACCGGACAGCGCACCATCTCGATACCGCTCTCGCGTAGCGCAATCTCGAGGCCGATGTTGCTCATCACCGTCGCGACGATAGCATTGCCCTTCAGCCGCCCGTTGGCCTTGAGGTGTCTGGCGCACATCAGCAGCACGGCGTCGCCGTCGACGATCCGGCCGGCGGCATCGGCAAAGATCGCGCGATCGCCGTCGCCGTCGAACGCCACGCCCAGCCGGCATCCCTGCTCTCGCACGGCTCGCGATAGCACCTCAGGATGTGTGGACCCGCACGCGAGATTGATGTTTCGCCCGTCTGGTGTGTTGGCAAGCAATCGCACATCGAAGCCGAGATCGGCAAACAATCGTGGGGCAACGGTCGTCGTCGCACCGTTGGCCAAATCGAGCGCGATGCGGGCGCCGCGTAGGCCGCGCGGGTCAGGAAGCGCAAGCCGCGTATGGGCCATGTACTCGTCGATCGACATTGGTACGATCGAGCCGCGCATCGGCCGAGGCCGGAAGGCTCCAGTCCGTGCGCGCCATGATCGCTTCGACTTCGCGCTCCAGCGACTCGGTGAACTTCTCGCCTTTGCCCGAGAAGACCTTGATGCCGTTGTCCTCAAATGGATTGTGCGAGGCGGAGATGACGATACCGGCGTCGAACCCCATCGCCGGCGTCACGTAGGCAATCGCGGGCGTTGGAATCACGCCCGCGCTGGTCACGCTCGCGCCCTCGGATCCCGCGCCTCGTGCCAGCTCCTGCTCGATCCACGTCCCCGACTCCCGCGTGTCGCGGCCGACGACGAACCGCAGCGGCCGGTCAACTTGCGCCTTCTGCGCTGCCGGCCGCATGGCACGCACGAGGGCCGCGCCCAGCCTGGCGACGGTGGGACGATCGAGAGGATACTCTCCCGCCTTCCCCCGCACGCCATCGGTTCCGAATAGTTTCTTTTCACTCATTTGATGGTTACTGCCACGGCGCTCGGATTCACTGCCCCCACGCCGACCTCCGCCGACGGGTCCACCTGAACCCGCAGGCTGTAGCTGCCGGGCCCGAGCCCAGCCAAATCGACGAACGCATCGATCGTATCCGGCCGCAGGCGGCCGAGCACGTCGCGCTGGCCGCGAACTCCCACTTTCACGACTGCAGGCACGATACGTGGGACGAGGCCTTGCGCCAGGTTGCGTGACCTGACAGGCACGCCAGTCACGTCCCGCTCGGTCGGCGCCGGCAGGATCTCGATGACGACGGTCGCCCTGAGCGCCTGCTCCACCAGCCGGACGGACGCATCGGTGACGCCTACCGTCACAACATCACGCACGCGCTCGTTCTTGCCGTCGATCTCGACGGGCTCGGTCGTCGCCGCTGCCACGTCGCGGACGTGGCTTTCGGGCCCGATGATCTGGACGTTTGACGGCTCGGCCGATATGCGCCCGACGACAAACCCCGGCGCCGGTTCACCGTCCGTCGTCGGCACGATCGGCACGGTGCGGCGAAGCGCCTTCTCGAGCGAGAGCGAGATGGACGGCGGCGTCACCTGGGCAACGTCGATGCCGTAAGGCACGCGCACTTCGTCGGTCCTGAGATGAAACAGCCGCGCGCCCGTGCGCGCCGTCGCCAGGTCGACCATAGCGACGACGTCGCCGGCATCGAGACGGCTCAACTGCGCTGCCGAGCCGCGAACGCGAATGTCGACGGCCTCGGGCAAGTCACCGACGATCTCGAGGTTCGGCGGGAGGTTGCGGACGGCCAGGGGCACGCGGAGGCTGCGCTCGACGACATGCTCGCCGGCGACGGTGAACCAGAGGACGCTGGCCAGCACGATCGCCAGCACCTTCAGTCCGAGGTGCCGGAAGGGATGGTAGGCCATCAGTGCTCGTAGGCTGGTGCAATCGGCCGGCGTGCGCCCGGGCGGCGGCTGGAGATCAGCGTCTGCAGACGCTCACGCAACTGCTCGGCTGTCAGGTCACGCTCGAGGCCACCCTCGATCGACAGTGCGATCTGCCCGCGCTCTTCGGACACGACCACGGCGACTGCGTCGTTCTCCTCCGTGAGGCCGATCGCGGCCCGGTGCCGCGTCCCGAGGTCTCGCGACACGACTGGATTCACTGTCAGCGGCAGAAAGCACGCGGCGGCTGCGATCCGGTTCTCTTGGATGACGACCGCACCGTCGTGGAGCGGAGAACCCGGCTGGAAAATCGTCACCAGCAGGTCGTAGGTCATCTCGGCATCGAGCGGGATGCCGCTCTCGATATAGTTGCGCAGCCCAATCTCACGCTCGATCGCGATGATCGCGCCGGTCCGGTGCGACGCCAGCATCGTCGCGGCGACAACGACTTCCTCAATCGTCTCGTTGGTCGCCTCCTGGCGGTTGAAGTAGCGGAAGAACGGCGCCCGGCCGAAATGCGCGAGCGCCCGCCGGATGTCCGACTGGAAGATGACGATGGCCGCAAATGCCACATAAACGAGGGCGTTGCGGATCATCCAATTGAGGGTCTGCAACGGCGCCAGACGCGACACGTAAAACAGGCCGACGATGAGGAGCGACCCGACGGCCATCTGCACGGCACGGGTGCCCCTGATCAACTTGAGGAACTCGTAGATCAGGATGGAAACGATGGCGATATCCAGCAAATCCCACCATCCGGCGGCAGGCCGGTAGCGCAGCAGGCTGGACAGGTACTCGTTCATCGGAAGATAAGGCTATCGTACCAGGCGGCTGCCGCTCATCACTTCGCGGGCGTGTCGCTGGGAGCCGGCAAACCGGCGGCGGCGCGAATCCGATCCGCGACGCGAACGGCATCGGACATCTCGCGCACGCTGTGCACGCGGACGATGTGTGCCCCCAGCAGGACGCACGCCGCGACCGAGGCCGCGGTCGCCCAGTCCCGGTCCGCGGGCGCACGGTCGCCGATGGCCGACGTCAGAAAGGATTTCCGGGAAGGTCCGGCAAGAATGGGCCGATCGAGCGCCGCCAGCGACTCGAGGCCCGCAAGTGACGCCCAGGTATGCTCGGCGCGCTTCGCAAACCCGAAGCCTGGGTCGACGATGACCACGTCGCGAGGGACGCCGCCGGCCTCGGCTCGTCCGATTGCCGCCGCCAGATCTGCGGCAACCTCGCCGCACACATCCGCGTAGACCGCCTCGCGATACATCGTCCGCGAGCGCCCGCGGTTGTGCATCAGGACGAGCGCCGCCCCGGAAGCGGCCACCACGCCCGCCAGTTGCTCGTCGTACCTGCAGGCCGCTCACGTCGTTGACAATCGTCGCGCCGCGATTGATGGCTTCGCGCGCGACGACTGCTTTGTAGGTGTCGATCGATACCGGCACTCGGCGATCGGCGGCCAGCGCCGTCACGACCGGCAGCACGCGACGAAGCTCCTCGTCCGCCGGCAGGGGCTCGGCCCCGGGACGCGTGGACTCTCCGCCGACGTCGATTACGTCGGCCCCGTCAGCAATCATCCGGAGGCCGTCGGCGATGGCCCGGTCGGCATCGAATCGCTGTCCGCCGTCAGCGAACGAGTCCGGCGTTACGTTGATGATGCCCATGACGAGCGTGCGCGCTCCCAGTTCGAGCGGCGCCCGGCCCGGCAAGGGGATGGAGTAGCACTTGCGAGGAGTCATTTGGACAAACGAAAGGCCACGAGCAACTCGTGGCCTTTCCTGACTAACGACTGACGACTAACGACTGACGACTGTCTTATTCCTGCGTCAGCGGCTTGTTCAGCGGCGGAATCGGTTGAACGATCGATGGCCGTTCCTTGGGGTGCCGCTTCGCATCGTCAGGAGAGGGCGTCGACGATGAGGCGGCGACCTTCTGCTCTTCGAGCGGCTCGCCGGCGACGATGCGGCGCACCTGTTCGGCGTCGAGGACTTCGCGAACCAGCAGCGCGTCGGCAATCCGATCGAGCGCTTCCTTGCGCCGTTCGATCAGCATCTTCGCGCGGCTGTAATTGTCGGTCACGATCCGCCTGATCTCGTTGTCGATCTTGATCGCAGTATCTTCGCTGTAGTCCTGGTGCTGCGCGATCTCGCGTCCGAGGAAGATCTGCTCTTCCTTCTTGCCGAAGGTGAGCGGGCCCATCGCATCGCTCATGCCGTACTCGCAGACCATCTTGCGCGCCATCTCGGTCGAGCGCTCGAGGTCGTTGCCGGCGCCGGTTGTCATGCTGTTGAACGTGATCTCTTCGGCGAGACGGCCACCGAGCAGGATCGCGATCCAGTCGTTCAGATACTCGCGCGTGTAGTTGTGCTTGTCTTCGATCGGCAGTTGCATGGTCACGCCGAGCGCCATGCCGCGCGGAATAATCGTGACCTTGTGCACCGGATCGGCGTTCGGGAGCAGCACCGCGAGGAGGGCGTGTCCGGCCTCGTGCACGGCCGTGACCTTCTTCTCCTCGTCGTTGATGATCATGGACCGGCGTTCCGAGCCCATCATCACCTTGTCCTTCGCGAACTCGAAGTCGAGCATGCGAACGACCTTCTGGTTGTAGCGCGCCGCGTTCAGGGCCGCTTCGTTCACCAGGTTGGCGAGGTCGGCTCCCGAGAAGCCAGACGTGCCGCGCGCCAGGACATTGATGTTGACATCGTCCGACAGCGGAATCTTCTTCGTGTGGACGGCGAGAATGCCCTCGCGGCCCTTGACGTCGGGACGGTTGACGACGATCCGCCGATCGAAGCGGCCGGGACGCAGCAGCGCTGGGTCGAGGACGTCCGGCCGGTTGGTCGCGGCAACGAGGATGACCCCCTCGTTCGACTCAAAGCCGTCCATCTCGACGAGCAGCTGGTTGAGCGTCTGCTCGCGCTCGTCGTGACCGCCGCCGAGGCCGGCGCCGCGGTGGCGGCCGACAGCGTCGATTTCGTCGATGAAGACAATGCACGGCGCGTTCTTCTTGCCCTGCTCGAACAGGTCGCGGACGCGGGACGCGCCGACACCGACGAACATTTCAACGAAGTCCGAACCGCTGATCGAAAAGAACGGGACGTTGGCTTCGCCGGCGACCGCGCGGGCGAGCAGCGTCTTGCCTGTTCCCGGAGGGCCCATCAGGAGGACGCCCTTCGGGATGCGGCCCCCGAGCTTCTGGAACTTCTGCGGCTCCTTGAGGAACTCGATGATTTCCTGGAGTTCTTCCTTGGCCTCGTCGACCCCCGACACGTCCTTGAACGTGACCTTTTTCTGGGAGCTGGACGAGAGCTTTGCGCGGCTCTTGCCGAACGAGAGGGCCTTGTTCCCCCCGCTCTGCATCTGCCGCATGATGAAAATCCAGAAGCCGATCATCAGGAGGATCGGCGCCCAGTAGTAGAGAACGTTGGCCCATGGGCTGGCCGAGGCGTCGCGGCCATTGATGATGACGCCCTTCTCGGTGAGCAGGTTGCCGAGTCCCTCGTACTGCGCGACGGCATACGTACGGAAGTGGGCTTGGCCGTCGGGTGCGCCCGACTGATACTTGCCACTGATGTCGTTGCCGGTGATCGTCACTTCGGCAACCTTCCCGTCGGCGACTTCCTTCAAGAAGGTCGTGAACGGGATCTGCTGGGGACCCTTGCTGAAATTCGCGGAGAAATTCCAGATGAGGACCGCGACAACAACGAGGACCATCCAGAAGAGCAAGCTCTTGAGGGTCGAGTTCAACCTTGGCCTCCTAACCGCCTTGCTTTCAAGAATATCACGCCTTGTGAAGCCTCCGTGACCCGAAAATCCTCGGCCACCGGACCACCCACAACCCACACGATCCTATCGGCGCTATCTACCACGAGGGGCAGGGAATCCCGCTCCTCCCGCGCCACTTTCCGATCCACGAAGACGTCCTGCAGCTTCTTTTCCCGACCGCCCATCCCGAGGGGCCGCAGCCTGTCGCCCCGCTGCCGGGCCCTGACGGCGAGCGGCAGCCGCAACCCGTCTGCCGCGACGGGCTGGTCGAAGCGGGGACACTCAATCGTGACTGTCCCCCTTGAGTGTCCCGGTTGAGTGTCCCCCTTGACTGTCCCGGTTGAGTGTCCCGGTTGAGTGTCCCCGACCGCAGAGACCTCCCAGGTTCCGAAAACAGCCTCTCCTGGTATAGACAGCAAAACGCGGAAAGAGTTCGCGAATGGTTCAGGCGGCCGACGGCGATCGAGCAAAATACGGTCCCCGCGACGTACGGCACGCTGCCCCGGCAGACTCACCTCTCGGTGTTCACGCGCACTCCGGGCCAGCTCGAGCACCCGATCGACGTGCCCGGCGCCGACGAATTTCGCGGGAACCGCCCGCTCGAGGACCAGGCGCACCACCCGGCTCGCTACCGCCGGATGCAGCGCGCCCAACGCGCGGGCGTCCAGCTCGAGCACCTGTTCCTCGTCTTCAGCGGTCTCATTACCTAAGACGATCAAAGCGAGCAAGATCGATTGCTTCGAGTTGAAGACGATCCTCATCCTCCCGTGCGAGGGACGCTTCGCGCGCGAGGACATCGGTAATGGCTGGCGAATAATCGCGGGCCAGAAGCGGCAAGAGTTCGTGCCTGATCCTGTTCCGCGGAATGTTCAGGTCGCGATTGCTCTCGTCCTCGCAGAAGCCTTGGCCCAGCTCGAAAAGATACGCACGAAGCTCGTCCCGGCGAATGTCCAGCAGTGGCCGGACGACACGACCCGCGCATGGATGAATCCCGGAAAGTCCTCGCGGGCCAGCCCCGCGCAGGAGACGCAGCAGAAACGTTTCCGCCTGATCGTCGCGCGTGTGCCCCGTCGCGATGACATCCGCGCCGAGCTCGGTCGCAATCCTGTCGAAGAACTCATAGCGCACCTGCCGCCCGGCGTCTTCGAGGGACGTCCCCAGGCTCGCAGCCCGCGATCGTACATCCGCGAGATCTGAACAGAACGTGATCCCTAGCTGCGCTGCGAGCGTTCGACAGAACTGCTCGTCGCCCGCGGCCGCGGCGCGCAACCCGTGATTGAGGTGTGCGGCACCGGCGACGACGAGGTCTCCGCCAGCTTCGAGCTCACGCAGCAGTCGCAGCAGCGCGACCGAGTCCGGACCTCCGGAGAGCGCCACGAGCACACGACCACCCCGGCGCACCAGCGCGTGACGGTGAATCGTGTCGAGCACGCGCCGAGTCAGTGCCATCGCTGCAAAGTCGACACGGGGAGGACCTCGCCTCCCATCGTGCCTGTCGGTCTATGCCGTGAGCGTGAGGAAATTGGTGCCGGTGCAGGGACTTGAACCCCGGACAACGCGGATATGAGCCGCGTGCTCTAACCAACTGAGCTACACCGGCAGGAATCTTTGATTATAGCGCAGCGAGCCGCCAGCGATGCGTCACGCGATGAGCATCGCATCCCCGTAACTGTAGAACCTGTAGCGCGCCTCGACGGCGGTCCGGTAGGCGCGCAACACTTCATCTTTGCCGGCAAAGGCGGCCACGAGCAGCAGCAATGACGACTTCGGCAGGTGAAAGTTCGTCAGGAGGCCGCTGACGACCTGAAAGTCGAATCCTGGATAGATGAAGATCTCGGCGACGGCGCTCCCCGATTGCACGACGCCACCGCCACGGCGCGCCGCGGCCTCCAGCGCGCGAGTGGTTGTCGTTCCCACCGCGACGATCCGGCGTCGCTCCGCTTGGGCGCGGCTGATAGCTGCAGCAGATGCCTCGCTAATGAAATACGGCTCGGCATCGACAAGATGATCTTCGACGCGATCGGCTTTGACGGGCTTGAACGTGCCGTAGCCCACGTGCAGCGTGATGTCAGCGCGTTCGATGCCACGTGCCGATAGCTCGTCGAGAAGCGCTGACGAGAAGTGCAACCCCGCGGTGGGTGCCGCAACAGACCCGCGGTTGCGCGCATAGACGGTCTGGTAGCGCTCGCGATCGGCGGCCGTATCGTCACGATGGATGTACGGCGGCAGCGGCACGTGACCGAGCGCGTCGATGAGCGACGTCACGTCACTGCCGGATTCAGACCAGAGGCGAATCGTTCGACGGCCCTGGAAGTGACGCGCGGTCACCTCACCCATCAACACGCCAGCGGCACCCTCGAACCTGACGAGGGCGCCAGGTTTGAGCTTCTGGCCGGGGTGCATCAGCGCGTCCCAGACCACGGCTCCCGCGCCGTCCGCTGATTCACCAGCCACGGATGGCACGAACGACACCGCGGAATCAGGGTCCGCGCCAGTTGCTCGTGCACTCAGCAGTAGGCATTCGACTGCCCCGCCGCTGGGCACCCGACGACCCAGTAAGCGGGCCGCAAACACCCGGGTGTCGTTCACCACCAGCAAATCGCCGTCACGCAGCAGGTTGGGAAGATCCCCGATAACGTGGTGAGCGAGTTCGCCCGTTGCTCGATCGAGCGCCAGTAAACGTGATTCTCCCCGTGGCGCGGCGGTTTGCGCGATGAGTTCGTCGGGGAGCGCGAAATCGAAATCGGTGACCAGCATCGCCGTCTCGGCCGGGCACGATTCGTGCTCTGACGGTCGAGATGGATGAGCGTGTCACGCTCGAAGGCGAAAGAAAAGAGGACAACCCGATCCTCATCCGCATGCCGGTCGACGTGCGGAGCGCGTCGCTCTCCATCATCGCCGCCCTCGCGTCGATCTTCGCCCTGCAGTACGCGCAGCCGGTACTCATCCCGGTCGTGCTGGGCGTGCTTCTCAGCTACGCGATGAGTCCCATCGTGACGTCGTTCGCGCGCCTCCATCTGCCGCGGGCCGTCGGCGCAGCGGTTGCCGTGTGCCTACTCGTTGGCAGCATCGGCGTCGGTGTGTACACCCTCAGCGACGAAGCCGTGTCGATCGTCTCCAGCGTGCCCGATGCCGCGCGGCGTATTCGCGAACGTCTGGCAGCGCCTCGACACCAGCGCGACACAACGCTCATCACCCAGATGAAACAGGCCGCCAAAGAAATTGAAAAGACGGCGGAAGTCGCGGCGGCAACGCCCGAAGACGACCCGAAATCGGTGCGGATCGGACGCGATCAGCCAGCAAGAGTGCAGATCGTCGAACCAGCATTCAGGGCGGCCGACTATCTCTGGATGGGCGGCGTAGGCCTCTTCGGGTTCCTCGGACAGTTCACCGTGATTCTTTTTCTCGTCTACTTTCTGTTGGTGACCGGAGATCTGTACAAACGGAAGCTGGTGAAGATTGCCGGCCCGACATTGTCAAAGAAGAAGGTCACGGTCCAGATCCTCGACGAGATCAACCAGCAGATCGAGAGCTTCATCAAGGTGCAGTTCCTGACGAGCCTTCTCGTGGCGGCCGCAACCGGCTTCGCGCTGTGGGCGTTCGGCGTCGAGAACTTTGCGATGTGGGGCCTGCTCGCGGGCATCTTCAACTCAATCCCGTACCTGGGCCCCATGCTCGTCACCGGCGGCCTGGCTATCGTCGCCTTCATGCAGTTCAACGATCTCACCAGGACGCTCTACATCAGTGCCACTGCTCTGGGGATCACCAGCCTCGAAGGCTTTCTCCTGACACCGATGATGATGGGACGCGCGGCTCGGATGAATCCGGTTGCCGTTTTTGTCGGGCTCTTGTTCTGGTCGTGGGTGTGGGGCGTCTGGGGCACCGTTCTCGCCGTGCCGATGCTGATGATGATCAAAGCCACGTGCGACCACATCGAAGATCTGCAGCCGATTGGCGAACTCCTCGGCGAATGACGGGGCTGCGTCAGACGGCTGAAAACCGCGTCAGCAGCCAGATCAAAAAGAGCAGTGGAACGACCGCGAGCACGACAACCACGCCAATGCAGCCGAGCACGAACAGGTAGTCGGCTCTCGTGGGCGGCAGGCCCGGACGGGCGTGACGTTCGAGCAGGGCCACGTTGCGGAGGTCGGCCTGCCAAAATACGTCGCCGATGTCGCCCGCCAGGGGCACGATGCCGAGCAACATGTCGATGGTCGAGTTGAGCACCATACGCCCGACGACGACGGCCGGCACTCGCATGCGTAGCGCGGTGCCGAGCAGGACGACAGTGAAGACCGGTGCCACGAGATCGCCCAGCCCCGGCACAAGTCCGATGATCGCATCCAACCCGAAACGAATATTTGTGCCCGGCACCTTGAACGCGCTGTCGAGCAGCACAGCCCACCGTCGAAGCGCACCCATGGTCGCGGCAGATGGCGGTCGCACGGGATCATCGTAGCCCGCATTCGCAGACGCGGATCACGCGGATCGCGCGGATGTTACAGACGGGACGCGGATCACGCGGATCTCGACGACGGAACGCGGATTACGCGGATCTCGACGACGGGACGCGGATTACGCGGATCTCAACGGCGGGACGCGGATCACGCGGATCTCAACGGCGGACGCGGATTCCGCGGATCTCGACGACGGGACGCGGATCACGCGGATCACAAACGCGGGACGCGGATTCCGCAGATCTCGACGACGGAACGCGGATTACGCGCATCTCGACGATGAGACGCGGATTACCCGGATCACAAACGCGGGGACGCGGACCACTTGGACCTTCGACGGGTGCCGATGACGCGGATAGAGCACGTCGCAACGGGACGCGGATTTGGGCAGATTCTCAACGGTTCGGGCACCCCTCGAAGCTGCTGGATTCGCAAGATCTTTTTTGGCGTTGATCCGCAGAATCCGCGTCCCGCCCAAAATCCGCGGAATCCGCGTCCCGTCCAAGATCCGCGTAATCCGCGCCCCGTCCAAGATCCGCAGAATCCGCGTCCCGTCCAACCTCCGCGTAATCCGCGTCCCGTCAAACATCACCGCGATCCGCGCCCCGTCCGAGATCCGCGTTGGCAATCCCGCGCGATCCGTGGTACCTATCGTGACTTGTGCCTAAAAGCAGCCTCCGTGTCTGGCCAGGCTCGCCTCACCCGCTAGGGGCGACGTGGGACGGCGTCGGCGTCAACTTCGCCATCTTCTCCGAGCACGCGACCCGCGTCGAGTTGTGCCTGTTCGACTCGCAGGACGCCGAGATGGAGTCGCTGACGATTCCTCTGCCGGAACACACCGACATGGTGTGGCACGGGTATCTGCCAGACGTCCACCCGGGGCAACTCTATGGCTATCGCGTGCACGGTCCCTATGCGCCGCAGCACGGTCAGCGCTTCAATGCCCGGAAGCTCGTACTGGATCCCTACGCCAAGGTGATCGGACGGGCGACGCGCTGGCACGACTCCCTCTTCGGGTTTCGCATGGGTGCACCCGACGACCCGTCTCCCGATGATCGCGACAGCGCGCCGTACGCGCCGGTAGCGGCGGTGGTCGACGATGCATTTACCTGGGGCAACGATCGGCAGCCACGAACGCCATGGCACGAGACGATCATTTACGAACTACATCCGAAGGGCTTCACCGAGCTCCACCCGCACGTGCCGGAGGCACTGCGTGGCAAGTATCTCGGCCTGGCGTCGGAAGCCGCGATTCGCCACCTGACCTCACTTGGCGTGACGGCGGTCGAATTGATGCCCGTGCATCATCACAACGACGAGTGGCACCTGGTCCAGCGCGGACTGAACAATTACTGGGGCTACAACACGCTCTCGTACTTCGCACCGGACGTGCGATACGCGGTCTCGCCGCATCCGCTCGAAGCGGTCCGCGAGTTCAAGGTCATGGTGCGTGCGCTCCACGCCGCCAACCTCGAGGTCATCCTCGACGTCGTCTACAACCACACCGCTGAGGGCAACCATCTCGGGCCAACGTTGTCGCTGCGCGGCATCGACAACAGCTCGTACTACCGGCTGCTGCCAAACAATCCGCGCTACTACCAGGACTTCACCGGCACCGGCAACACGCTGAACATGCGCAGCCCTCGTGTGCTGCAGCTCATCATGGACAGCTTGCGCTACTGGGTCCTCGAGATGCACGTTGACGGATTCAGATTCGACCTCGCGAGCGCTCTGGCTCGTGAGTTGCACGCGGTGGACAAGCTCGGTGCGTTCTTCGACATCATTCATCAGGATCCGGTGTTGTCGCAGGTCAAGCTCATCGCCGAGCCGTGGGATCTTGGAGAAGGCGGGTATCAGGTCGGTAACTTCCCGACCAAGTGGACAGAATGGAACGGCAAGTACCGCGACGCGGTGCGGCGGTTCTGGCGAGGAGACGACGGCGTCGTATCGGAAGTGGCGACGCGGCTGTCGGGCAGCAGCGACTTGTACGAGCAGAGTGGACGCCGTCCGTATGCCAGCATCAACTTCGTGACGGCACATGATGGCTTCACGCTGGCCGATCTCGTCAGCTACAACGTCAAGCACAACGACGCGAACGGCGAACACAATCAGGACGGCGAGAACCACAACCTGAGTTGGAACTGCGGTGTCGAGGGGCCGACCGACGATCGACGCATCCTCGATCTCCGCGACCGTCAGCGGCGCAATCTGATGGCGACGCTGATGCTGTCGGTCGGCGTGCCGATGATCAGCGGCGGCGACGAGCTGGGCCGCACGCAAAGAGGCAACAACAACGCCTACTGTCAGGACAACGCGATCAGCTGGACGGATTGGACGCTGCCGGCGACGCAGCGCGACTTCCTCAGCTTCGTGCGGAAGTTGATTCGCATCCGCAAGGATCACGCGGTGCTGCGCCGGCGCAAGTTCTTTCAAGGCCGGCGGATTCGCGGCAAGGACGTCCTCGACATCACCTGGCTCGACCCTCCGGGCCGCGAGATGGCCGACGACACGTGGAACTCGCCTGGCGTTCGCTGTCTCGGCGTGCGGCTGAATGGCGACGCCATCGACGAGATCGACGAACGCGGCGAGCGCATCGTCGGCGCGACGCTGGTGATGCTGCTCAACGCTGGCGCCGACCCGATCCCGTTCGTACTGCCAGCGACGACGCCGGTCGAACGCTGGGTGACGTTGCTCGACACGTCAGATCCCTGGCAGCCGCCACGCACGCTACGCGGCGGCGATCGCTACCAGCTGCAGTCGCGGTCGATGGCCGTTCTCAGGCTGGAGAACAGCCGCCGGGATGCCGAGTGGGGACCGATGGGTGTGGTCTGAAGAAAGTTTGAAGGCTGAATTCTGAAGTCTGAAGTGGGAAGTGGGAAGTAGGAAGGAAGTAGGAAGTAAGCTGGAAGTTGGACGCTGAGTTGAGTTCACTCTGGTACAAAGATGCAGTCATCTACCAGGCGCATGTGCGTGCGTTTCTGGATTCGACGTCGGATGGCGTCGGCGACTTCGCCGGCCTGACGAGCAAGCTCGACTACCTGGCGGGGCTCGGGATCGACACCATCTGGCTCCTGCCGTTCTATCCATCGCCGCTTCGCGACGGTGGGTACGACATCGCCGACTACGAGAACATTCATCCTGCCTATGGAACGCTCGCGGACTTCGATCGCTTCATCGCGGAGGCGCACGGCCGGAACATTCGAGTCATCACCGAGCTCGTCATCAACCACACATCGGATCAACATCCCTGGTTCCAGGCCGCGCGGCGTGCGCCGGCAGGCTCGCCGGTCCGCGACTTCTATGTCTGGAGCGACACGAACCAGAAGTATCAGGGTGCGCCGGTCATCTTCTCGGACACCGAGACCTCCAACTGGACCTGGGACGTCACCGCGGGCGCCTACTATTGGCATCGGTTTTTTCATCACCAGCCGGACCTGAACTTCGACAACCCGGCGGTGCTCGATGCCATGCTGCGGGTGATGCACTTCTGGCTCGATCGCGGCGTCGACGGCTTGCGGCTCGATGCCGTGCCCTATCTGATCGAGCGCGAAGGGACACCTTGCGCGAACCTCGAAGAGACGCATGTCATCCTCAAACACATCCGGGCCGAGATGGACAAGCGCCACGACGACAAGCTTCTCCTCGCCGAAGCCAATCAGTGGCCCGCCGAGGTCAGGCCGTATTTTGGCGACGGCGACCAGTGCCACATGGCCTTCCACTTTCCGCTCATGCCGCGGATGTTCATGGCCGTCCGGCAGGAAGACCGCCACCCCATCGTCGAAATCCTGCGTCAGACGCCTGATATTCCCGAGATCTGCCAATGGGGCATCTTCCTCCGCAACCACGACGAGCTCACGCTCGAGATGGTGACCGACGAAGAGCGCGATTACATGTATCAGGTCTATGCCACCGACCCGCAGATGCGGCTCAATACCGGCATCCGCCGGCGACTCGCGCCGCTGATGGAAAACAGCCGGAGGCGGATCGAGCTGATGAACAGCCTGCTGCTGTCGCTGCCGGGGACGCCCGTGATCTACTACGGCGACGAAATCGGGATGGGCGACAACATCTATCTCGGCGATCGCAATGGCGTGCGGACGCCGATGCAGTGGACCGGCGATCGCAACGCCGGATTCTCGCGCGCCGATGCCGCCCGCTTGTATGCGCCGGTCATCACCGATCCGGTGTACGGCTACAGCGCGGTCAACGTGGAAGCGCAGGAGCGGGCGCCGTTCTCGCTCCTCAACTGGATGAAGCGGCTGATCGCCCTGCGCAAGCAGCACCGAGTGTTCGGCCGCGGCGCCATCGAGTTCGTGTCGTCGCCCAATCACAAGGTCCTGGCGTACGTGCGCCGCGACAACGAGGACACGGTCCTGTGCGTGGCCAACTTGTCGCGCAGCGTCCAACCAGTCGAGCTCGATCTCAGTCGCTTCCGGGGCATGGTTCCAGTGGAGATGATCGGGCAGACGGAGTTTCCCCGCGTTGGCGATCAACCGTACTTCCTGAGCCTGGGCGCTTACGCCTTCAACTGGTTCACGCTGCAGCAGGCAGGGCCGGCCGTCACCGAGCGCACGAGCGCGGACACGAGCGCCGTCGTGCCTGAGGCGCCGGCGCTCTTCGTTGGCGCGGTGTGGGACACGCTGCTCGACGGCACGGTGCGGACGCTCATCGAGCGAGACCTGCTCACGTCCTTCCTCCATCGTCAGCCGTGGTACCAGGGGCCGCGGCCACGTGCGGCCCGCTTCAGGGACTGGGCGGTCCTCAAACGCGGGCCCGAGCCGGTCTTCGCGGCGATTGTCGAGGCCGATGTCGAGGACGGCGGCGAGGACGGGAGCGGGATCGCTCTGCGGCAGTACTTCCTTCCGCTCGCCTTGTCGGCAGCCGAGGCGGCCAAGGCGGTACAAGAGCGATATCCGTCGGCGGTGCTGGCGCGGATTACCGGCGCGCGCAAGGGCGCCTTGTACGACGCGGCCTACGATCCACGCCTGGCAGAACTCCTGCTCGAGGCCGTGGGCGCAGGAACGCCAATTGCGACGCGATTCGGGCGCTTCCTTCCGCTGGCGTTTGGTGCCCTCCCCGGCGAAGGCAGCGGACAGCCCGCGCCAGTGCTCAAGTTGTACCGGCGCGTCGAGGCAGGCCTCCATCCCGAGATTGAAGTGACGCAGCAACTCTCGACGGCGGGGTTCAGTCGCGTCCCAGCCGTCGCAGCGACACTCGACTACGCACGATCGGGCGGAGCCGCCAGCTCGATCGGCATGTTTACTCGTCCGCTCGGGTCGACGGATTCGCAGGCGGACGGCTGGACGCACGCCATGGATTGGCTGCGGCGCCTGTTCGATCAGGTCGCGGCACGTGAACTGCCATCGGACGCGCTCGCACCAAGCACTGGCGGCGAAGCCGCGCCACGCCTGATTCACGAAAGCCTTGGACCGTATCTCGACCTCGCCGCGACGCTCGGACGCCGCACCGCCGAGATGCACGCGGCGTTGGCGATCAGGGCCGACGATCGACGCTTCGACCCCGAACCTCTCACACGCGACCATCTCGCGCTGGCCGTGAGCCGAGCGCGAGCCCATGCCGAACGGACGCTGGACAGCCTGGCCGCAACCGTTGCTGCACCTTCGTCACGGGTGCAACCAGGCGTCGTCGATCGAGCGCGTCTCGTGCTCGACGCACGGGGTCGAGTGATCGAGACGATAACTGCCGCCAGCGAACTCGACCCGGGCTCGATGAAGATCAGGATTCACGGCGACTACCGGCTTGGCCAGGTATTGCTGAGCGAGGGCGAGATCTCCATTCAGAACATCGAGGGCCACGTCGCCTGGCCGTCAGCCGCGCAACGCGAAAAGCAGTCGCTGCTGAGAGACGTCGCCAGCATGCTGCGCTCGTTCAGCTATGCTGCCTACGCCGCGCTCCTCACGCGGACGACTGCCACGCCCGACCAGGCGTCGCATCTCGGCCACTGGTCGAAGGCATGGGACAACTGGACGAAGGCGGCGTTTCTGCGCGCATACTACTCCGTCGCGGAGAGCGCTGGCGCGCTGCCGCCATCGAATCAGGAGCGGGAAACGCTGCTGCGGTTCTTCATGGTGGACCGCGCGCTTCGAGAGCTCGATGGCGAGCTCAACAACCGCGCCGAGTGGATCGGCATTCCCGTCGGCGGTCTCGTCGATCTGCTGGGCCTCGAGTAACGAGTCAGGGCGATGTACGTTCCCGTGAGCACCTATCGCCTGCAGCTGCACGCGAACTTTCCGTTCGCCGCCGCGACCGATCTCGCCTCGTACCTGTCGCAGCTTGGCGTCGGCGCCTGCTACACCTCACCGTATTTCGCCGCCACGCCGGGCAGCACCCACGGCTACGACGTCAGCAATCACAACGCCATCAACCCGGAGCTCGGCGGCCCTGAGGCGCACGCGCGATTCGTGTCCCGGCTCGCCGAGCTTGGATTGGGTCACATGGTGGACTTCGTCCCCAACCACATGGGTGTCGGCACGCGCACGAACACGTGGTGGCGGGACGTGCTCGAGAACGGACCCGGATCTCCGGGGGCGCGCTTCTTCGACGTCGACTGGTCCCCGGTCAAGGCCGCGCTGCAGGCGAAGCTGCTGCTACCGATCCTCGGCGATCAGTACGGGCGCGTGCTCGAGCGAGGAGAGCTCGTTCTGGCGTTCACCGACGGCGCGCTCGTTCTCAACTACGGCGAACACGAGCTGCCCATCAATCCGAAGCTGGCGCCCGCCGTGTTGAGGCGCGCAGTCGGGCCGCTCACAGCGGTCTTGGGCGCGGACAGCCCACAACTGCACGAGCTCCTGAGCATCCTGACCTCCCTGCAAAACCTTCCGGATCTGCACGCTCTCGACGGCGACACGAGGCCCCTCCTCGAGCGTATCGACGAACGGCAGCGCGAGAAAGAAGTGGCGCGCAGCCGGCTGTCGAGGCTGGTGACGGAGTATCCCGCCGTCGGCGAGGCCATCGACGTGGCCGTTCGCGAGGTGAACGGCGAAGCCGGCCGTCCAGAGAGCTTCGATGCCTTGCACGAGTTGCTCGAAGCGCAGGCCTACCGGCTGTCGTATTGGCGCACCGCGTCGCATGAGATCAACTACCGGCGTTTCTTCGACGTGAACCAGTTGGCCGGACTCCGCGTGGAGGATCCCGAAGTCTTTGCCGCCACACACACTCTCCTGAACGAATTGATCAAGAGCGGCTGCGTCCAGGCGGTCCGCATCGACCATCCGGACGGCCTCTTCGATCCGGCGCGCTACTTCGCCATGCTCCAGGACCTTGCCGGCGGCGACTTATACGTGCTCGCCGAAAAGATCCTCTCCGCTGGCGAGACGCTCCCCCGCAAGTGGCAGGTTTCCGGAACCACCGGTTACAACTATCTGAACGAGCTCAACGGCATCTTCGTCAAGCATGCGGAGCTGAAGCGGACGCGTCGCGCCTACTCGAAACTGACCGGGTCGAGCGATTCGTTCCAGGACGTCCGCTACAAAAGCAAGCGCCTGATTATGGAAACGTCGATGGCGAGCGAGCTCAACGTGCTCGCGCACGCGCTCGAGCGCATCGCCGAAGGCAACCGGCGCTCGCGCGACTTCACGCTCGACAGCCTTCGCGACGCGCTCGCCGAGGTCATCGCCTGCTTCCCCGTCTATCGCACCTACGTCGACGAGGACGGATGGACTCCCGAGGATCGCAAGGTCGTGGAGCAGGCCATCGCGCGCGCCCGGCGGCGCAACCCGGCGATGGAGGCATCCCTCTTCGACTTCTTCCGCGAAGTCATGCTGCAAAGGGCGCCTGAATCCACCGGTTCCTCGCCAGGCCACGAGAGCCGGCCTGGCGATCGACGCACTGGTTACCCGCCGGCCGACGCCGCCGAGGCCGCCGTACGGCTGCAGTTCGCGATGAAGTTCCAGCAGTACACGGGTCCGGTGCAGGCCAAGGGGCTCGAAGACACGGCGTTTTTTCGCTACAACCTGCTGCTCTCGCTCAACGAAGTTGGCGGAGATGTCGAGCGTTTCGGACGCGAAGTCGAGGACTTCCACGAGTCGAACGCGGCGCGGCTTCGCAATCGTCCATTCGAGCTCATCGCCACCGCGACGCACGATACCAAGCTCGGCGAAGACACCCGCGCACGGCTCAACGTCATCTCAGAGATGCCGGCCGAGTGGTCGCGCGAAGTGACGCGATGGATGCGCATCAACCGCGCGCACCGCATGCTCATCGACGGCGAACCGGCGCCGGATCGGAATGACGAGTACCGCTTCTACCAGGCGCTCATCGGCGTATGGCCGCTCGATGCCGAGCAATCATCGATCGTCGCGCAGGGCGGCCACAAGAGCGCGCTGGACTTGAGCGACATCGTCAGCCGGGTACGCGCCTACATGCAGAAGTCGGTGAAAGAGGCCAAGCGTCACACCAGCTGGCTGACGCCGAATGAAGACTACGAGCTCGCCGTCGACCGGTTCGTCGAACGTGTGCTGACGGGCGCCAGTGCCGCGAAGTTCGTTCCCGCCTTCGCGTCGTTTGCCCATCGCATTGCCCGCATCGGCATGGTCAACGGTCTGTCGCAGGTCGTGTTGAAGATTGGATCGCCCGGCATCCCCGATTTCTACCAGGGTTGCGAGCTCTGGGATCTGAGCCTCGTCGATCCCGACAACCGCCGGCCCGTGGACTTCGAGCTCCGCCGGCAGTTGCTCGCCAAGGTGGACGAAACGACGGCGCTCGGTGCGGAGGAACGCGTCGCCGCTGTCGCCGAGATGGCGGCACAATGGGAAGACGGACGAGTCAAGATGCTGACGACCGCGTTGGGCCTGCGGCTGCGGCGTGACTGGCAGGACGTCTTTTTGAATGGCCGCTACCTGCCGCTCGTCACGGATGTTGCGCTCTCGGCAGGAGTCGTGGCGTTTGCCCGGATCCTCGACGACAGGGTCGTCATCATTGCAGCTCCGCGGCTCGTCGCTGGCCTGATGACCGACAACGACGGCGCGTTCCCGCTCGGCGGGGATGCGTGGAAAACATCGCGAATCTTGCTGCCGCCGGAGCTTCACGGCCGCACGTTTCGACATCTCCTCACGGGCGCCGAAATCGTGCCGGCCGCGGCAGGCGGCGACGAGTGGCTGTTTGCCGGTCAGGTATTCGCAACGATTCCGGTGGGTATTCTGACCTCCGCGTCTGGGTGAACGAAGACGCGGCCGGTCACAGGGTTTTCCTGAAGCATCTAATCTGAACCGTCTCTTCGAAGCCGAGGGCTCGATGCGCGTCGGCGCTCGTCTGGTTGTCGAGAAGGGCATCCGAAGCAAACTCGCTGCACCCTTGCGCTCGCGCCCAGTCTTCGGCGGCGGCGACCAGGGCCCGGCCCACGCCCTGCCTGCGCGATTCCGGCACCACGTACCAGCCTTCGAGGTACGCGACGCGATCGGTCACGCAATCCTCTGCGTAGGCGCGAATCGAGAGTTCCGCGAATCCCACCGCCCGCTGCCGCTCGTCGAATGCGATCAACACCTCGAGCGGCATGTGTAGCGCGCGGGCGAAATATCGGTCGATCTCGTCGGCGTGCGTGCCTGGACCGTCTTCCGGCCAGAGCGCCCGCCGCATCTGCAGCCAGTCGTTGGCATCGGCCGCAGCAGCCGCACGGACAGTGATGTTCGGGGTAGCCACGATTTCAGCTGGGCGGACACGTCACTGGCGGCGACCGAGCGCCGCCTGGATGATCTCCTCACGTGCGGCCGGCGTCGTGGCTTTTGCCACCGAATCATCGGGCAGCGCGGCAATGCGCATCAGGATCTCGAGCGCCGGCGTCGCATGACCCAGGCTCTTCCAGCGTGCCATGTCGACCAGCGGCCGAAACGCTTCCCGCCAGATCTGCTCGAGCAGTACGGAGGGACGTTCTACAGTCAGCCCGCTCAATGCGAGCGACGCCTTGTTTCGATCGGTCCACACCAGCGATCCGAGGAGCGCGATGAAGCCGTCGTAAGGAACCTTTCGCGTCAGCTTGACGGTGACCGGCACCCGGGCGAGGATGCCCAGTGCCCGCATCGCATTGTTGCGAACGTCCGAGCCTGGATCGCGCATGGCCGTGACGAGGTCGTCGATGATGTCATCCTTGTTCGCGGCATACGCCAGGACTTCCGCTGCGAGGGCGCGGTGGTCACCATCGGACGATTCATGGAGTACTTGTCGCAGGCGACTCTGATCGCGAGCCGCAAAGAAGACGAACTGCTCCTGGATCGCTCGCGACGCGGGATCGTGGTAGAACGCATGTCCCTCCGAGTCATCCTCGGCCGAATCACCGCGTTCAACGGCGGCCATGAACGCCTTCTCGAGAGCTGCGCCAGCCTTGACGATGTCGGCCGGAAGCCGAACGCTCCCGCTCGGCGCCGGTAGAAAGCGCAGCGCCGGGCGGCCTTTCTCTTCGATGCCGACGTAGACGATGCCGCGCCCTTCGTCGCAGCACACCAGGCTCACCTGAGCGCGTACGACGCCCGGAACCGTCAGCAGCCGCTTTTCGGATTCTCCGAGCGCTGCCGGTCGGCCGGAGGCAACTGAAATCGTGTCGCCTTCCTTAATCGTCAGCGCACGCCGAAGGTCCGCCTCCGGCACACGCTCGAGCCCATAGAAGTCCACGATGCCAATCGGTATCTGCTGCTCGACCGCCGGCGCGGCAACGAGCAGCAGCCACACAAGCAACAACTTCATACGTCAGCCGTGTCCTTCAGCGTTCGCACTTCATCGCACTTCATACCGTCGAAATCTACTTCAGCGGGGCGAGCTTCGGCGGGCGCGTGCCGTGGCGGACTGCGCCAGCGACAGGAATGTACATGAGCTCCTGCGACGCAGAGACGCAGCGGAGCATCAGGCCCCCGCGGCTCATGTCACCGCGGCCGACGAAGTCCGCCGGAAAGAGCAACCGGGCGCCGAAGATGCCCTGCAGGATATCGACATACTTGGGCGACGCGATGCTGCCGAGCAGCACGACGTCGCAGTCGGGACCCACATCTTCGGCAATCGCGCGGGCGCTCGCCTCGAGCGGTCGGCGATACTTCGCGTTGTCGGTGGCAATATCGACGCGCGCAAAGCTGCGAAGGGCATCGAGCGTGACTGGCGTGTCGATCGATCGCAGGCCGGCGCTCGGTGTAATCACGAACGCGCCAGCGCCGGAAATCGACGAGTCCGGGTCGGGCGCGCGTGCGAACGCACGCGCGTACGCCAGCTTGCCGCGGAAATAGAGACCGCTCAGAAACGCGAAGACGTCCCCGATCGGCGCGCCACCTGCGGTGCGCAACTGCACCGCCACATCGAACGTTGAACGCTCGGACATGACCATCGTCGCGCGACGTCCGCCACAATTGGCCGGCGAAAGGAGAAAAATCTGAGGGGGCACCACGAAGGTCGAAGAGCTATCCTGGCTCAGATGCTGCGGGCATGTCCACAGCCACGCGGATGCGCCACGTGTCTCCAGTCTTGACGAACCAGTCGACGAAACCTCGGCGGTCCTTGATGAGCTGACCATCCACCCGCACTTCGGCCTGCTGAATGCCTGTCGCAAGCGCCACATCTCCGACGACGTCGATCACGAGCGCTTCGAGCGTGACGGACACGATGTCTCCGGGAATCTCGGCGACGGCCCTGAGAAACGCCGCCAGGTCGGTGCTCGCGCCGCCGGGTGCGCGATGGACGAACTCATCAGCGAGCAGCGTCTGAAGTGTGGCCGTGTCTCGCGCGCCGATTGCCGCCGCGATCCTGCGTGCGCACCGCTCGACGTCGACATCGGGCGCCATTACCGGCGCCTCACGACGATCTCGATGTATTCACCGGCGAGCACGAGCGTGCCGTCCGATGCGCTGTTCGCCGCGGTCAAGAAGCTGACGAGATCGCGACGCAGGCTTGCCTGGTTGGAGGCGTCGAGGGCCTGCATGGCGCGACTGACGGGTCCAAGATGCGTGCCAAACACCTCCAGCGCGTGATCGACTGAACGGTAGTATTGGTACGCAAGTCGCGGCTCTATCGCGATCGACGCGGCGCCTTCGCCGAGCAGTTCCTTGATCCCCGCCTCTGTGCCCCAGCGAACCGGCGGCTTCAGGCCATCCGGCGGAGGCACGTAGCTGGAGACGATGCGAAAGAACTGGCCGCCGAAACCATCTGGCGTCCAGCTGCACAGCCCAATCTTTCCCCCCGTTCGGCACACCCGTAGCAACTCACGGGCTGCGCGCTCCTGATCCGGCGCGAACATCACACCGAATACCGACAGCACGGTATCGAAGTGACTATCAGGAAACGGAAGTTCCTGGGCGTCGCCGACCCGGAAATCGATCGGCGTACCCTCGGCAGCGGCGCGCACCATCGCCCGTTCGACCAATGCCGGCACGAAGTCGATGCCCGCCACGTCGCAATATCGCCGTGCCGCGACCAGAGCCGCATTGCCGCTCCCACACGCCACGTCGAGCACGCGGCTTCCAGCCCGCGGATCGCAGGCACGGACAAGCGACTCGCTCACCGGCAGGAGCTGTCGTGCCAGCTCGTTGAAATCACCAGCGGCCCACGCCATCTGCTGGCGTGCCGTGATCGTTTTGTAATCGATTGTGTCCATAGCGTTCCAGAGGTTCCAGAGATTCCCTACTTCGTCGGCCAGCGCGCCGACTCGGTCCGCGCCGTGGCGAGATACTTCTCGATTTTCGCGACCACGTCGGGGTTAACTGACGCGACGTCGTGCTGTTCGTTCGGATCGTTGGGCAGATCGTAGAGCTCGAGAGGCCCGCCCTTCTTCAGCCGGACCGCCTTCCAGTAGTCCATGCGGACGGCCTGCTGAAAGCCGCGCTCGTGGAACTCCCAGTACATGAAGTCATGGCCGCGCTGCTGCTCACCCCGCAGCGCGCGCGCCATCGACAGGCCGTCGATGCCGGCAGGCGTCTTGGCGCCGGCGATCTCGGCCAGCGTCGGAAGCATGTCCCAGTGCGCCCACTCTTGATAACTGACGCGACCCGCGGGGATCGTGCCGCTCCATCGAGCGACCATCGGCACACGAATGCCGCCCTCGTACAGATCTCGTTTGATGCCGCGCATGCCGCCAGAGCTGCGGAAGTACGCAGGGTCGGCACCGCCCTCCTGATGCGGCCCGTTGTCGCTGGTAAAGATGATGAGCGTGCGCTCGGACATCCCACGCTGCGACACGACGTCGGTGAGCCGGCCGATGTCACGATCCATCCGGGTGATCATCGCGACGAAGGCCGCATGCGGCGTGGGCTGCGATCGGTAGCCGAGCGACGCGCCGTCGGGCGTCGAGCCGAAGGGCTTGGCGTCCGCCTGCGCGTTGACGAACGGCGTCTCGGGGGGGAATCGGGCGCGGAGCGGCGCCAGCGAATCTTCCGGCACCCGCAGCTCGGCGTGCGGCACCGTGTAGTTCAAGTAGAGAAAGAACGGCTTCGGATCGTTCTGGGTGATGAAGGATTCGGCTTCGCGCGTGAAGAGATCGTTGACGTAGTCCTTCTCGGGATCGACCGCGACACGCTGGGCGTTGCGGTACAGGTGGTCGGTAAACTGCCGGTGCGCGTGGCGGTGATCGAGGAAACCGAACGAGTATTCGAAGCCTTTCTTATCGGGCTGGCCGGTGGTCCCCGCTGTACCGAGCCCCCACTTGCCGATAACGGCCGTGCGATAGCCCGCGTCGCGAAGGAGCATCGCCACCGTCACGTCCTCCGCCCGCAGCGGAATTTCGCCGTTGCCGCGAATCCACGCATGGCCGGTGTGCATGCCGGTCATCAGCGCGGCGCGAGACGGCGCGCACACCGTACTTCCCGAGTAATAGTTCGTGAAGCGGATGCCTTCGGTCGCCAGGCGATCGATCCCCGGCGTCGCGAACTTCCCCTGCCCATAGGCGCTGAGATCGCCGAAACCGAGATCGTCAGCCTGGATCAGGATGATGTTGGGCGGACCCGATTGCGCTGGTTGTTGCGGCTGTGGCGCAGAATGCTCCGAGGCGCCGCATGCGATCGCGATGACCATCGTCACGACAACGGTCGAGACCAACTGCAGTCCCTTGCTCATGCGGTTATGGTAACTCCGGCCTCTGGCCTCAGGCACGCTCACGGTAGAACGTGATCATGTCGCAGCTCTTGGCCGGGGCCGCCCCGAGCTGCCGCAGCATGGTCGTGACCTGTCCGCGATGGTAGCTCGCGTGGTTGACGACGTGCTGAATCATCTGCCAGAAGGGGGACGTGGACGAGACCCCACTGAGAAGGGTGTATGGAATCACCCGCGTCACGCCATCTTCGTCGAGCGCCGACACGAACGCGCGGACCTTTCCTTCGAGTTCGGTCCAGGCATTCCGGATCGCGGCGATGTCCGGGAACTGATCGACCGTGACCAAAGCCGACGGCGACGTGCCGAGCCAACGCATGTACCAGATCCACTCGGCGGCGTAGATGTGCACGACCGTGTCGCGCACCGACCGGAAACTGCTGCCGAGATCGCGCGCGTACTGGTCGGACGTCAAGCCATCAACCGCGTCAAGCATGCGATCGCGCGCCCAGTAGTGAAAGTCAACGAGCGTGCAGAGATCCTGATGCGTCACTGAATGTCTCCGGACATCATTCTGCCACTTCAGCCTTCGAACTTCGAACCCCACTTCAGAATTCAGAATTCAGAATTCAAAATTTCTTCCCGCCCATTCGGGTGATGCGCACCCGAGCAGCGCCACGAGAAACTCGAAGCCATGGATACCAATACTTTGGCTGCTCTTTCGGATCAGATCGCTTCAATCGTCGACCGTGCCGCGCCATCCGTGGTACAGGTGCACGGCCGCCGCCGCCCGGTCAGCGGCGTCGCCTACGCAAAAGACATCATCATCACCAACGCCCGCGCCCTCGGCCGCAGCGATGCCGTAAAAGTGAACGCTGCGGATGGTCGCAGTGCGGACGGTGAGCTTGCGGGCTGGGATCCGGCAACCGGACTGGCGGCCATCAAGGTCGAGGGGCTCGGCCTGACGCCTTTCGTTCGAGCAACAGGTGCCCCCCGCCCCGGGCACATCGCGATCGCCATCGGGCGCTCATGGAGCAATGCCGTGACCGCCAGCACCGGCATCGTCGCCGTTGTCGGTGGACCGCTGCGAACGGGTCATGGGCGGCAGATCGATCAGATCATCCGGGTCACGGCGCCGATGCACGGCGGGTTCGCTGGAGGAGCAGTGCTCGACGCGGCGGGCCAACTGATGGGCATTGGCACGGCGGCCGAAATCCGCAGCCTGGCAGTCGTTATACCAGCGGAAATCGCGTGGAAGAGCGTCGCGCACGTGCTCGAGCACGGCCGGCCGAAAACCGGCTTCCTGGGCATCGCCGGTCAGGCGGTGCGCCTGCCCGAGCGGCAGCGCGACGGGAGCGGGCGCGACCGCGCCCTCCTGGTCGTCGACGTCAACCCCGGCGGGCCGGCGGAGTCGGGCGGAGTCATCGTCGGTGACGTAATCCTCGACGTCGACACGCAGCCGGTGCGCTCGACCGACGACCTGCTCGCGCTCTTGACGACCGAGCGTGTCGGCCGCGACGTGGCGCTCCGCGTTCTGAGGGGCGGGACGGCTACCGACCTGACGGTAACCATCGGCGAGCGTCCAGCGTCCTAGGAAGTGCTGAGCACTGAGAGCTCATAGCTGGAAGCTGGGAGCTGGAAGCTGAGATGCGCCTCGTGATCGTGGGGACGCGGGCGGCACGCGCGCGGCTGGCGGCAGAACTTCCTGACGGGATCGAAGTAGTGGGCGAGGCGGATACCATGGCCGACGCCCGCAGTCGGTCCCTTCCGGCGGAAGCCTGGCTCGTCGCCGCGCCGGGCTTCCCCGACCCCGATGGCCCCGTCCTCGAGCCTTTGACGGCCCGTGAGCTCGACGTGCTCGATTTGCTCTCTCAAGGGCTGTCGAACAAGGCGATCGCCATCCGTCTCGGCATCAGCGATCAGACTGTCAAATTCCACGTGGCGACGATCTGCGGCAAGCTCGGCGCCGCCAACCGCACCGAGGCTGCGCGGACGGCGTTGCGGCAAGGACTCATCTCGCTGTAATCGGCCCGGCGACCTGCACAGTCTTTTGTTCGGCCGCGCCTTTGCGGTAGAGTTTCAGGGTCCCGATCGGCCAGAGCATCCACCTACATCCGGAGCAGCTTTTTTTGACGAGCCTGAGCTGGTTCGCTGTCCTTCAATCGCTCATTTCTGCGGGCCTGGTTACGGTTCTTTGGGTGCTGCATGCGAGGCTCGGCCGACGCCCATTCTTCCTGTGGTGGGGGTGGGCGTGGACCATGTTCGCGGTGTATCTGCTGCTGGGCGTGTTGACGCTGCCCCTGTCAGCGAAGTGGAGTCCTGCCGTCGGCACGCTGGCGTTTCTCGCCACGATTTGTGGCTATCTCCAGCCTGTGCTGCTGATGGTCGGAGTCGCCAGCCTTCGATCCTCCGTGACGCCTGAACGGGCATGGCGGACACTGGGGATTGCATCAGCACTCGTGGCCGCAATCGTGACCTTCTTCGCGTCCCTCGCGCTCCACAATGCAATCGACAGCTTCTCCCTTCGGCTGGCGCCGCGCGCTTGGGCCCTGGCTGCCGCTGCACTCTTTTCGGTCGTCGTGTTCGTCCGCCGTGGGCGGGAAACGGGCTCGCTCGCCTGCTACGAGACCGCGATCGCCTGCCTGGTGTACAGCTTGGTTCAGGCGGTATACGGAGTGGCTGCTACTGGGCGACTCGTGGCTGGTGCCGCGGCCCCCTTCGCTGCCATCTTCAACGATGAGGCCGCCTTGCGGCCGCTCCTCTTTCTCGTCGATGTCGTCAGCGCGTACGGCATCTGCCTCGGGATGGTCCTCCTTCTCGTGGAGGACTTCACGCGATCCAGACGGGCACTCGAGGAGAGTCTCCGGTGCCAGCGTGAGGCCCTCGACGAGAACGCCGTCCTTCAGGCGGAAATCAGCGAACGCCGTCGAGTCGAACAGGCGCTTCGAGACAGCGAAGACAGGTATCGCGACCTGGTCGAGCACAGTGAAGACCTGATCGCCACCCATGACCTCGAGGGTCGACTTCTCACGGTCAACGACCCGCCGGCTCGGATTCTGGGGTACTCGCCGGACGAGCTCGCGCGTATGACCATTCCGCAGCTGCTCGCTCCGGATACCCGAGACAGGTTCGATGCGTACATTGCCGACCTCCGGCGAGACGGGATCGCACGCGGGCTCCTGGCCGTCATGACCCGCACCGGCGAGCGACGCATGTGGGAGTTTCGAAGCACACTTCGAACCGACGGTGTGCCGGCTCCCATCGTGAGAGGCATGGCTCACGACGTCACGGAACGGGTCAAGGCAGAGCGCGCCCTGCGGGTGTCGGAAGCTAAATTCGCCGCCGCCTTCAGGGCGAGTCCCAGCTCCATCGCCATCAGCACCCTCGAGGATGGACGCGTCATAGAAATCAACGACGCCTGCGAGCAGGCAACGGGGTATCACCGGAGCGAGGTCATCGGTCGAACCTCGCAGGAGCTCGGACTCTGGATCGACCAGGCCGATCGCGCCGACATGGTGGCCCACCTGAAGCAGCACGGGAAAGTCGTGAATCGCGAGGTTCGATGGCGGTCAAAGGCCGGCGAAGAGCTGGCGATCCTCTTTTCGGCCGACACGATCTCCATGGATGGACAATCGTACGTGCTGTCGGTTGCGCTCGACGTCACCGCACAGCAGCAGGTCGAGGTCAGGCATCGCGCAATCCTCCGCGCGCTTCCCGATTGGGTCTTCCTGATGAGCGCTGACGGGGTGTTTCTGGATTGCCACGTCAAGGACAGGGAATTCCTGCTGGCCGAGCCCCAGGACTTCGTCGGCCGCCACGTGACCGAGGTGCTCCCACCCGAGCTCGCAGCCGATCTCACTCGCCTGTTCGATCGTGTCGCTCGAACGGATGACCCCGGGACGCACGAGTACCTTCGTGCCGGTCGCCGGCCAAATCCGGTACTACGAAGTGCGTGCCGTGCGCTGTAACGATCGGATTCTGACGATCGTTCGCGACGTAACGGAAGGCAAGCGCGCCGAACAGCAGGCCCGCGACCTGCGGCAGGAACTGGCCCACATCAGCCGGGTCTCGACCCTCGCGGCGTTGACCGGATCGCTCGCTCACGAGATCCGGCAGCCGCTCGCCGCGATCCGCACCAATGCCCAGGCGGCGCGTCGCTTCATCGGCCAACCGAGTCCCGATGTCGCTGAACTCGACCACGCGCTTGCTGACATCGTCGCCGACAGCCAGCGCGCGAACGACGTGATTGAACACGTGGGCGCTCTCCTGAAACGGGATACGTCCGCACACTCAGAGGTCGATTTGAACGCCGGCCTTAACGAAGTCGTCAAGGTGCTTCGCGCCGACCTGATGGCGAGGCGAATCTCTCTGACGGTCGAGCTCGAGCCCGATCTCCCGAGAGTGTTCGGCGACCGCGTGCAGCTCCAGCAGGTCGCCCTCAACCTGCTGATGAACGCCTGTGACGCGGTCGAGCACCAGCCGACTGAATTCAGACACGTCTCGCTCGGAACAGCCGTAGATGGGGACTCAGTGGTGGTCTCGGTCACCGACCACGGTATCGGCCTGACCGACGAGCAGATGGCCCTGGCGTTCGAGCCGTTCTACACGACCAAGGTCAACGGCATGGGGCTGGGCCTGCCGATCTGCCAGATGATCATGGACCTTCACGACGGCTCTCTCGGCGCCGAACGGAGCGCCGGGCACGGCATGAGGTTTTCTTTCAAGCTGCAGGCGCCAGCGCGCCACGTTGCTATCGTCGAGCACCAGGTCGCACGTGGAGACTCGACGCCGCGAGGCGACGACCGCGTCGGCCTGTTGTAACCCCGCACGCGGGTGCAAAGTCCGGCTCAAGCCGAACGCTACAATCCCCAGCGCAGCAGCACGGCGCCAACGGTGAAGCCGGCGCCGACGGAAGTCATCAGCACCAGGCTGCCCTTCTTGATTCGCTTCTCCGCGACTGCGTCGGCGAGCGCCAGGGGAATCGTGGCGGCGGTCGTGTTGCCGAATCGCTCGAGGTTGATCACGACCTTGCACTCGGGGAGGCCGAGGCGGTCGGCCGCGGCCTGGATGATGCGGCGGTTCGCCTGATGCGAGACGAAGAGGTC
The DNA here is from genome assembly GCA_963797715.1 of uncultured Acidobacteriota bacterium. Lineage (GTDB taxonomy): Bacteria > Acidobacteriota > Vicinamibacteria > Vicinamibacterales > 2-12-FULL-66-21 > DATBJJ01. The sequence goes on along the minus strand of CAWCQS010000015.1, from coordinate 223,588 downwards.
GACCTCCGACGGGTCGACGCCGTACTTGTGCAGCACGCGCTGGCAGATCTCCTCGGTCTTTCTCACGGCAAACTTGAAGACGGCCTGGCCATCCTGCTTGACGTAATGCAGCCGCTGGTCGACGGTTTCGTGCGAAGCCGGTACGCGGCTGCCGCCGGCCGGCATGCACAACGATGGTCCGCCGCTGCCATCGATCTCGTGCGAGAACCCGATGATCGACGGCTCGCCCGGTTCGGCGACCGACAGCACGACCGCGCCGGCGCCGTCGCCAAAGAGAATGCACGTCGCGCGGTCGGTGTAGTCGATGATGCTCGACATCACGTCGGCGCCGACGACGAGCGCGTGATCGTGCGCGCCGCTCGCGACCATCTGCATGCCGGTCGTCAGCGCGTAGGTGAACCCTGAGCAGGCGGCGCCGAGGTCGAACCCCCAGGCCGAGGTCGCTCCGATCTTGTCCTGAAGCACGCAGGCGGTGCTCGGGAAAATCGTATCCGGCGTGGTCGTGCCGACGACAATGAAGCCAATCTCGGTCGGGTCGACGCCAGCCTGCTGCATTGCGCCGAGCGCTGCTTCTTTCGCCAGGTCAGACGTGGCGACCCCGGGATCGACGATGTGGCGCTCGCGGATGCCGGTGCGTTGCAGAATCCACTCGTTCGTCGTCTCGACCATTTTTTCGAGATCGAGGTTCGTCAACACCCGCGGCGGCACGTAGGTCGACAAGCCGGCAATCTTCACCGGCCGCATGGTGGCGCCGGCCATGCCGGCAATCTGTCGCTGACTCTCTACCACAAGCGATCCTTTGCTGGGGCGTTCAGGCCGAAGTACTCGTAGGCACGCGCGGTGGCAACGCGACCTCTCGGCGTCCGGTCGAGGAACCCAATCTGGATGAGAAACGGTTCGTAGATTTCTTCGATCGTGTCTTTCTCTTCGCTCATCGCCGCGGCCAACGTCCCGACGCCGACTGGTCCGCCGCCGAACTTGTCGATTATCGTTCGCAGCAGACGGCGATCGATCTCGTCGAATCCACGCGCATCGACCTCGAGCAGACGCAGCGCACCGTCGGCAACCGACCCGGTGATATGCCCGTCGGCGCGTACCTGCGCATAGTCTCGAACGCGGCGTAGCAGCCGGTTGGCGACGCGCGGCGTACCGCGCGAGCGGCGCGCAATCTCCACCGCCGCATCGTCGTCGATCGGCACGCCGAGGATGCGGGCCGACCGTCGCACGATCTCCTCGATGTCGCCATCGTCGTAGTAGTCGAGACGGTGGACGATGCCGAAGCGGGCGCGCAGCGGCGACGTCAGCAAGCCGGTGCGCGTCGTCGCGCCCACGAGCGTATACGGCTGGAGCGGCATCTTGACCGACCGGGCACCGGGACCCTGGCCGATCATGATGTCGAGGACATAGTCCTCCATCGCCGGATACAGCGTCTCCTCGATCGTCGGCTGCATGCGGTGCACTTCGTCGATGAAGAGCACGTCGCGCTCCTGCAGATTGGTGAGGATCGCGGCGAGGTCGCCCGCTTTCTCGATCACCGGCCCGGCGGTCGATCGGATCGCGACACCGAGCTCGTTGGCGATGACATAGGCCAGCGTCGTCTTGCCGAGACCCGGCGGACCGTAGAGCAGCACGTGGTCGAGCGCCTCACCACGCTGCTTCGCCGCCGCAATCGACACCTGCAGGTTCTCGCGCACGCGATCCTGTCCGATGTAGTCGTCGAGCGTGCGCGGCCGCAGGCCGGCTTCGTACTGGGCGTCGTCTTCGGCCTTGGCGGCGGTTACGAGACGGTTGTCGGTCATGCCCCCTTCATCATCGAGCGGAGCGCTTCACGCAATGCCTGTTCGAATCCCGCAGCCGGCGTGGCCTTCAGCACGCTGTCGATGGCCTTCTGTGCGGCGGGCGCCTGATAGCCGAGGTTCACGAGCGCTGAGAGCAGATCGTCGCGCAGTTGATCTTCAGGCCGGCCGGATGCTGATGCTGGCCCCGGAGCCTCGATTGTGACGTGCGGCAACCGATCCTTCAGCTCCAGCCCAATGCGCTCGGCCGTCTTCTTTCCCACACCCGGAATCTTGGTGAGCCGGGCAACATCCTGCACCCGAATCGCGCGCACGAGATCGGCCGGCTCGATCCCCGAGAGCACCGACAGCCCCAACTTCGGCCCGATGCCGCTGATCGCAATCAACCGCTCGAAGAGATCCTGCTCGAGCGAGGTGCTGAACCCGAAGAGCGCAATCTGATCCTCGCGCACGTGCGTGTGGATCCGAAGCGCCACCGTCTCACCCGGCTCGCCCAGCCCGTAGAACGTCGAGAGCGGCACCTGCACGTCATAGCCCACGCCGGCGACATCAACGACGACGCGGCTTGGGTGCTTCTCGACCAACGTCCCACGAAGCTGCGCGATCATCGATCAGAGCTCGCGGGGCCCCACCCCCGCTCGCGGCGTCCTCGCGCATTCGCGCTCGGACGCGGCCGCAGGCGCTGCTGATTCACGCTCGGGACACATTCGAACAACATTTCAGCACGGCCGCTCTGAGCTGAGATCATGGTCGATACTGCCGCCACGATCGCAGCGACGACTGCGGCCGGACGTCAGCGCCTCGCAGGCGCTCCGACACGCCGCCCGTCGACGCCTGCAGGTGACAAATCGCTACTGCCAGCGCGTCGGCGACGTCGTGCGGCGTCGGTGGCTGCTGCAGTCCGAGCAGCAGCTTGACCATGTGTTGCACCTGATGCTTCTCGGCACGACCGTAACCGACGACGGCGCGCTTGATCGCCGCAGGCGCATAGGAGGCGACAGGCACGCCGGCCTCGGCGGCGGCGAGCAGCGCGACGCCGCGCGCCTCGCCCAGCTTCAACGCGCTGCGAACGTTGCGGGCATGGAAGATGTCTTCGATTGCCACGCAGTCAGGCTGGTGACGGCGCAACAGCGCCGTCAGACCGTCATGAATCGCGTTGAGCTTGTCCTGGAACGGCGCGCGCGGGGGGCCCGAGAGCGAGCCGCAGATGACGAGGGCGTGTCGGCTGCCGATCCGCTCGACGCAGCCGTAACCGGTGCGGGCGGAGCCTGGATCGATGCCGAAGATCCTCACGCCAACGAGGCCTCGATCTCCTTCTCTTCGATGTCGGCGTTCGACCACACCTTCTTCGAATCCTCGTGGTCTTCGAGCACGTCCATCAGCTTGACCATCTGCTGCGCGGGCTTGCCTTCGAGCTTGACGTAGTTCTGCGGCAGCATTGCGATTTCCGCCGCGGCCGGCTCGAGACCGAGCGCCTTGACGGCGTCGAGCACCTGCTGGAATGCTTCCGGCGGCGATACCACTTCCCAGCTGTCACCATCGTCGCGCAGATCGTCGGCGCCGGCATCGAGCGCTGCGTTCATCAGCGCGTCCTCGCTCGCCTTGGCTTTCTCGACGACGATGTAGCCTTTCTTGTGGAACATCCAGGCGACGCTGTTGGTTTCGCCGAGGTTCCCGCCGTACTTCGTCAGCGTGTGCCGCAGCTCGCCGACAGTCCGGTTGCGGTTGTCGGTGAGCGCTTCGATGATGAGCGCGGCGCCGCCAGGCCCGTACGCTTCGTAGGTCACTTCCTCGTACGACACACCGGGCAGCTCACCCGTGCCGCGCTGAATCGCGCGCTTGATGTTGTCGGCGGGCATGTTCACCGCCTTGGCCTCGGCAATGATCGTCCGAAGCCGCGGATTCGAATCGGGATCGCCGCCGCCGGCTCGCGCGGCGACGCTCAGTTCCTTGATGATCCGAGTGAACACCTTGCCGCGCTTCGCGTCGGCGGCGCCCTTCTTGTGCTTGATTGTGTGCCACTTGGAATGGCCAGACATGGGTCGAAACTCCAGAAACAGTGAGAAAAAGACGGACGATCCTATCACGAATCGGCGCCGTCATTCGACGCGCGTCTTTCGGTAACTGCTTGACTCATTTGCGGTTGATCATCGCCGGCGCAGCCAGCGACCGGGCAATGGCCAGGACTTCGGTCGCGGCATCGCGGACCTGCCGCCGGCCGTCGCGAAGGTTGAGCCGTGCGACCGGGACACGGGTGACGAGCGAGGTCAGCCCTCGGAACATTTCGGCCAGTTGACGGCGGTCTTCGACATCGAGCACGTGAACGAAGGATGCGAGCGCCATCAGCCCGTCGCGTGAGGCGAACGGATGGGCGCGCGTCGCGCCGCTGGTCCGACGCCGGCCCAACACGAAGACCGCCGCCAGTGGGCTCGTGGCCGATCGAAAGCGAACCGCGTCTCGCTGGAACCGCCGCTTTGAAGTGTAGTGCGCCACTGGACCGTCCGTGTGCCGTTCGATCTGCAGGCTTCGAGCGGCGTCGCGCCACAGCCGCAATCCGGGATAACCAGGAAGCGCGAGCGGCGGCACACCGACGTCGATCGCCAGGCAATCGTCGGTGATGACCTGGCAACCGTCCAGCCCCAAGGCGGCAGCCAGCGTCGATTTGCCGCTTCCGGTCGAACCGACAAATGCAACGGCACCGAGACGGGGGATGTGGACCGCGCTCGCGTGCAGAACGAGCTGACCTCTCCTGCTGAGCGCAAGCGGAAGCACCTGATCGAGCAGCAGGTGGACGAGCGTCGAGGCGGCCAGTCTCGGACGTGGCCGGCACACGATTCGATCGCCGCCGGCAGACACGTCGAAGTCGGCCAGCTCCGGGAACCGCAACAGATAGCCGCCCTCAGCACGCGCGATCGAGAGCCACGGACGACTTCGCGGCATTCCCTTCAGGCGCCAATAATGGAACGCGTCGATCGGCGATGCGTGGGGAGGGCCGGCAACCTCGATTGCGATCTGGTCGGGCGACGAGGACTTCCGCACGCCCGGCAGTGCGAGCTCGCTCATCACCGTCACACCATGAAGCCGGTAGCGCATGAGGGTTCGAGACGGCAGGTCACCGGCCGTATCGCGTCACGACTTCGGCGACGAACATCGCGGCTTCCGCCGGCGACGCGAACAGATCGCGATGCGCCTCAAAGACGAGCTGTTCGATCTCGCCGAGCGTGTGGCGGCTATCACACAGACGCAGAACAGCCATCCGCGCAACGCCCGCGGGCGTCAGCGCCGGACGATGCGCCGGGTTGGTGAGCTCGAGGTCGTCGCGCACGAGCAACATGCCGCGAAGCGTGGTGTGACGGAACGTCAGCACCGGACCAGACGTTGGCGCGACGCGCACCTCCCAGGCGTACATTGTGTCGGCTGGCCGGATCCGCATCGACACGTCGATCGTGGCGCCGGCCTCGACCGGGACTCCGTCCTCAATCGGAAAGAAGATTGGCCGGCGGTTGATGCGCTCGACCGACAAGGGAGAGTTGGTCATTGTGACCCCCGGCGAGAGCAGGGCGACGAACCATCCTCCAATCCCGTGCAGCACCCCAGCGCGCGATATGTGGAGTGTGCCCCGGACATGAAGCGGCAGGGACTGCTCGACCAGCAGATCGATTGTCGCCGCCGGGAGCGCAGGCGAGAGGAGATGTTCCGGGCGAAGGCGAGCGGGATAGCCGGTGTTGGCGGCCATATCGAGGGCCGCGGAGACGTCGAAGTCGGCGGGCCGCGTTTTCCAAAAACGGAGGCGGTCGTGCAGACCCCGATGCTCGACGGCCGCGATCATGAGCTCGAGCCCGCGCGGAACGAATGTGCCCCCGGGCCGCAGAAACCGTGTCCTGACCTCGTACGCGCGCTCCAGGATGTCGGCTTCCAGGCCGAAGCCGCCGATCTGATCGCAGACGACGACGTCCGCGCGCTCGGGAAGCGTCACGTGACGCGAGTAGCCGCGGATGGGCGAGATGACGCGTTCGAACCCATTGGCTTTGGCAATCTGCCGTGCCACCCCGACGATGCCACCCTCTTCAATCGCGTAGACGCGCGACGCACCCGCACGACACGCCAGCAGGCCGAGGATCCCCGTCCCCGAGGCGAGATCGACGACGACATCACCGCGCGTTACGACCTCGCGGATGGCGCGATCGTAGGCCGACAGGCGATGGCGATCGCGGAGGTAGCGTCGGTGTTCGTCGATTACCCGCGACACGAGGCAACACTCGCGGAGGCAGCCGAAGCGGCGGGCGCTCCGACGAGCGGCTGCAGGCCCACGGCCTGAGATCCTCCGAGCACGACCTCGCCGCGGGATTCGACCCAGGCATGCGCGCGAACGGTTGACTCGGCGCGGGTCACACCGACGATCAGATGCGAGGGAATCCGGACCATGGAAAGGAGCATCACCAGCGCCACGCTCTGCTCGAGGCAGGTCGCGGAGAATGGTCGCCGCGCGCCGAGCGCAGTCACCGCGGCAGTGAGATTTCGGATCCGGGCATCGACTGTCGGACGTGCCTCGCATGCAGCGCGTCCCGTGAGAGATCTCCGCCGGGAGTGCGAGCCGTGTCCCTGGCCAATCCGCGCTCCCCATCGCACGGCCCGTCCTGGCGCTACTCGGACCCACACCTTCGCACACGTCAGCACGACCGCAGCGGCTGGAAGCGTCCAGCCGCGAACGGCGCTCACAGACCTGCCATTGTCATCATGTTGCCGAAGTCCTTGACCGAGCCGCCACCAGTCTGTGTCAGCTTGGCAACGGTTCCGTACTCGATCAGCTCCGGCGCGAGATAGGGGCGCCGCGCGGCCCGGACATCGTTCTGCACCGCGTTCGACGCGGGGCTGCCTCCGTCCCGCTCGTTGGCGTCGCGCTCGTCGTTCACGTCAATCCCCCAGTGTTCAGATCCGCACGCTCATCGGACCCGCGACACGCGAACCGCTCGCACGCGTCGAGCCATAGTTCAAGCGCGATCACCGCCCACAGCGGCTCGGTGAGAGCAATGTACGCGGCCCTGCCACGAGTGTAAAGCTGAATCATGTCCTCATACATGCGACAGACGGCGCGGCCGTCGACCCATCCCGCATCCTCGGAGCGCAGCCGGGTGAAGGCCCCCCTGCCGCCGAACGCTTCGATCGCTTCGACATAGGTGGACGAGAACTCGGCCTTGTCAGCGAGCGTTGTCCGGGCCGCCACCAGTGGCGGCAGATAGTCGGCGAGGGCACGACGAATCACGATCTTGATCTCGCGCCCGTTCGAGCGCTGGCCGACGGGCAGGGCGAGACCGTACTCGGCGACTCGCCGGTCGTAGAAGGGGTGGCGCTGATCGATGCCGGACGCGTGTGCGGTCCGGTCCTCCACCTCATCGCCAAGGATCTGCGTGAGGCTGGTGGCCGAACGATGACTCTCCCGCTGTTCGGGCGTCGCAAACGGCAGCGCTGGACGAGGGCGCAGCCGGTCCTCCAGCGCGACACGTGACACAAACTCGGGCCGAATCCACCGACGGCGAGGCGGACGCGCGCCCACCACAGGCCTCAGCAGACCTCGTACGCGGTGAGACAACACTGGGCTGATCATGGCCCGGCCCCACGCTACGACGCGGCCCTCGCGCAGCAGATCGAGCCGCGACGAGGGATCTCCCGTGAAGAAATCGTCGCCGCCGTAGCCAGTCAACAGGACTCGCACTCCCGCCGAGGCGGCGCGTGCACGGAGCGGATCGGCAACTGAGGCTGGTGGGACTCGGCGGGATATCGAGGTCTTGCGCTGCCCGGAGCGCCAGTGTCTCTCTGGACGGAGGCGCGGCATCGATACGGGTGGCCGGCAAACTCCATTTGTCGACGACCGCCTGGCTATAGACGGTTTCGTCGCATGGCCGTCCCGGAAAGGCGACCGTGAATGCCTGGATCGCTTCGCGACCGGCCGCGCGTTGAGCGGCCTGCGCCAGACCCGCCACCGAGGAGGAGTCGATGCCTCCGCTCAGGAAGACACCAACAGGGCCTGTGCCGCGCACTCGACAATCGACAGCGCGAGTGAAGACGTCGCGGAAATGCTCGGCATACTCCCCGGCGTGAGCGTACTCCACCCGCGCCTCGGGATCGAAATCCCAGTAACGCCGCACCACCGTACCGCGGCTCGTGATCTCGAGCGAATGCGCAGGCGGCAATCGATACACACCCCGCCAGAGCGTTTCTGCGACGGTCTGGGGCTCGCCCGACAGGTACTCAGCAATCATGGCGTCGTTGAACACCGGCGGTACGCCAGTGCTCGCGGCGACGTGCCGCACAACCTGTTGCACCTCGGATGCGAACACGACTCCGTGCGGTCCGGTGCAATAAAACAGCGGACGCTGCCCCATGGAATCACGGATGCAGACGACACGCCGCGTCGTCTCCTCGCTCACGACGACGACAAAATCACCGAGAAGATGCGAGCCACAGTCGAGCCCCCAGCGGCGCCAGGCAGAGAGGACGACGGCCAGCGCCGATCGTTCGGTGGCGAGCGCCATTGCCATCTCGTCGACGTTATCGATGTGGCCGTCGATGACGAGCGTCGTACGAGAGGATGCGTCGTGAAATGGCTGGCAGTCGGCAGCGTCGCCGGGGGCGTACGCGAGAACGACCGGCCCGGCGCACCTCACGCGGAACGGCAGGCGCGCCCGGTGCCGAGCGGCGCCCATGGACGTACTGAGGTCATCGGCGCGGGCGGGCCGGCCGTCGAGCCAGCAGCAGCCCGCGATCGCGCTCACACCGGCTCGGCCCCGCCCGCGACTATGAGACGGCGGGCACTGAGGTCGTTGAGCAGCCGCGCGACGTCCTGGGCGATGGTCCCGCGATCGGCCTGATACTCCGTAGCGACGATATCGACGATCTCGGCCGCGTCGCGTCCTTCATCAATCATCCGCCAGACCCGAGTGCCGACTTCATTCAATCCGAAGTACGTGCCCGAGGCGAGATCGAGGATCACGGCCTCGCCCTCGAGATCGCGATAGACGACGTCAGGGCTGTGCTTCCACATGTTCACAGCTTCTTCTCCGCCAGGATGATCCAGACATCGGCGCGCTCGTCCCACGGTCCGCCCTGATAGTCGCCGAGGATGGCCTGAATCCGAAAACCTGCCGCCTCGACTCGTGTGACCATCTGCGGCACCGACAACGTGCGGAAGGTCAGCGCAAAGCGATGAACGGTACGCTCGCGTCCACGCCGCTCGATGTACTCCTGATCGAAGATTGTGAGCTTGCGCCGGCGATCCTGACGGACCGACTCGACGAGCGTCACAGTCGTCGCCGCACCTTTCTTCCCTCGCAGGCTCGTACGCCGTCTGTATTCGCTCCAACGCGGCAGATCGGGCACGAGGTCGACGCCGAACAAGCCACCTGGGCGTACGACGCGGGACACTGACGCCAGAGTGGCGACGAGATCGCGCTCGCGGGTCAGAGACTGCAAGATCCCGTACGGCGCCATCACCAGACCGAACCCGCGTCGCGATCGAAACGGCAGGTGCCGGATGTCACCGCGCACGAGGAGGGCGCGATCGCTCAGGCGCGCCCGCCGAAGCCGCCGGTGCGCCCGCTCGAGCATGGGCGCCGACAGGTCAATCCCGACGAGTTGTGCGCCGGCCTTGACAACCGGAACCGCGACACGGCCCGTACCGCAGCCGAGCTCGAGCACCGGCCCATCGTTGGCGACGGCCAGCCGTTGCCAGAACGCGATGTCACGCCGCGCGACGGTCTGCGCGTTTTCCCAATCGTAGAACGGCGCGTACTGGTCCCAGCCCTCGGTGCCACTCGTGGCTTTCTGTGCAGGTTGACGCGTCACTCCGCCCGCTGTCCGACCGTTGCGAAGAGCATCGTGTTCTGGATTTCGACGAAGGCAGAACCGGCCGTTGACGCGTCGCGAGCGTACTGATCGATCGCCTTGAGGAAGTCGGCGCCGAGGCGCCGCAGCGATTCGTCTGGCGCCTTGGCGATGACACTACGAACAGTGGTTCGGCGCGACTCCCAGAACGTCGGCGGCGGCACGCCAAGATGCGCGACCGATACCGGGAAGAGCCGGACCGAGACGGGTTCGACGCCGCTCGCGGCGAGAAGTCCAGGGACGAGCGGTCCGACCGCAGCGGCCGGCGACTCGCCGCGGACTGACAGCAGCCCGCCGAAAAAGCGCCGGCTGATCTCGAAGGCTTCCATCCCGCTCTGCACCGAGCTGAACCAATAGCGTGCGGCGTTGTCAGGCTCGACGATGAGCACCCGTCCGCCGGGACGCGTCACGCGCGCGATTTCGGCCAGCCCGCCAGACAGATCGCGGATGTGTTGCAGCACGGCAACGCAATACGTCGAGTCGAACGAGTTGGCGGCAAACGGCAGCCGGCACGCATCCGCAGCCGCATAGCCGACCCGCACGTTGATGCCTCGAGTTGCCGCGTGCGCCTCGCGCACGCGCTCGGTCACAAGATCCACCCCGAAGAGGTGCATCTGCGACAAACGCAGACGCGCAAGGCTGATTTCGGCGGTTCCGGTTCCGCAGCCGACGTCGAGGATCCGCTTCCCCGGCCGCGGACGCAGGGTCTCCTCGAGAAACGCCGTGAAGGCATCGTCCCACCAGTGCTCGCGGAGATGCTTGAGCGTCGAAGAGGTCAGCGCATCGAGGTCACGGCTCATTGGTCTGGGCTCATGTCGCTCCCGGATGGGGTCAGCTATCGGCGCCGACGCCGGGCGCGGGTGCGAAATCTCGCGCACGATCGGCCACGCCGACCGCTCGAGAGCGAGGGATTGTAGCACGCGAAACGTGATCAACTGGTCCATCTCGGAACAGCTTGCGAGTCGATTCCGCACGCGGCCATCCCTGCGTGGCAACCGCTCGGAAGCCGGCCAGATCTTTGCTACATAAGAAGTTGATTCCAGGTTGTTCCTGCCGGCATCCTGGTCTACATTACAAGATTGAAACCGTCTGACAACTGGCGATTGGGGCGCCGCCGGGGCCGGCCCGGAGCGCTTCTGGGGAGTATCCATGTTCCGCGCCACGGGGAGTCGTGCGATGGTGGCCGTCGCCGCGTTGCTACTGGTCACCCTGCCCGCAACGGCACAGACACCAGCGAAGCCGCAGGCTGCCGGTGGGAACCACGACCGTCGGCGTCGTGATCGGCGGCGCCTGGAAGGGCGATTCTCAACCGTACCCTCAAGCGCGGATTCGCCTCCGCAGCGTCAACACAGGCCGCGGCGTCGCGCGCACCGTCAGTGATGCGGACGGCCGCTTCCGGTTCGAACGCGCCGAACCCGGCGCCTATGTCGTCGAGCTCCTGTCCGCCGACGAGAGAGTTCTCGCGATCGGTGATCTTTTCGGCGTCACCGCTGGTGGGCAGGTGACCACCCTCGTCCGGCTGAGCTCGAAAACGCCGTGGGTTGCGGGCTTCTTCGGCAACGCCGCTGCTGCGGCAATCATTGCCGCGTCAACGCTCGGCGTGACCGCAGTGGGATCGAACGGGAGTCCCGCGAGCGGTCAGTAGACGCTGACGCACTCATGTTCGACGTCCAGGATCTCCAACCAACCGGGCCAGCCGACACAGTCGAGGGCCAGCGGTCGTCTTCAGCGACGACGCAGGTGCACCTGCTGGATCGCCTGACGGCCGTCTTCCGACATCGCCGCGTCGCCGGCACGGCCTTCGTCATCGTCGTCGGTCTGATGATGCTTCAGACCTACTCGAAGATTCCGCTCTATCGTTCGAGCGCCCGCGTCGAGATTCGCGACGAACGCACCAACGCGGTCGGCAATCTCAACTCGAACGATCCGATGTTCTGGCAGGACTCGGAGCAGTACTACAACACCCAGTACAGCATTTTGCGCAGCCGCAGTCTGGCCCAGCGCGTCGTTCGCCGGCTGCAATTGCAGAATCACCCGCTCTTCAACGGCAGCGCGCCGCAGAGCCGCGGCCCGCTGGGCGCGGTGCGCGAGGTGCGCAAGGCGATCGGCACGTCTGTGCGGAGCATGGTCTCGGGAGCGAAGAACCAGCACACAATCGAGAAACCCGCCGCGGACGAGAGCGCAGTCGAGAGCGGCCTCATCAGCCAGTTCCTCGGTGGCGTCGACATCGTGCCAGAGAAGGCGACGCGTCTCGTCGAAGTCATCTACACGTCATCGAGCCCGGAGTTCGCGGCGCTTGCAGCGACCACGCTTGCCGAAGAGTACGCGCAGCAGAACCTCGACCTTCGGCTCGAGACGATCAACAAGAACCTCGTGTGGCTGAGCGACGAGGTCGTGAAGCAGGAAAAGAAAGTCACCGAAGCCGAAACGGCGATGGCGAAGTACCGCGAGCAGCAGAATGCGCTGTCGCTCGAAGATCGCCAGAACATCGTCGTCTCGCGGCTGAATACGCTCAACGACACGGCGACACGAGCGCGGACCACGCGGTTACAGAAGGAAGCCGCCTACAGCCAGGTGAAGTCGGTCGACCCCAAGAGCGACGCCGCAGACGCGTTCCCGGTGATTGCTGCCAATCCCGGCGTGATTGAAGCCAAGACGCGCCTGAACGACTTGATGGCGGACAAGTCGCGGCTCTCGCAACGGTACCTGCCGGGACATCCGGATCTCATCAAGGTCGAGGGGCAGATCGAAAGCGCGCGCGCCGCCCTCGTCGCGCAACGCACGCGCGTCATCGAATCGGCCCGCAACGAGTATGAAGCGGCAGCAATAGAGGAACGGAGCTACGCCGGGCAGCTCGAGTCGCAGAAGGGTGCGGCCATGGATCTCGACCGCAAGAGCGGCGGCTATCTGGTGCTGCAGCGTCAGGCCGAGACCAACCGGCTCGTGTATCAGTCGCTCCTGCAGCAACAGAAGGAACTGCGCGTTATCAGCAACAGCCGGACGAACAACGTGACGGTCATGGACCGTGCCGAGGTGCCGGGTGCGCCGTTCTCGCCCAACGCTCGTCGCGACTGGTTCACCGCGCTCCTTGCCGGGTTGCTGGTGGCGCTTGGCCTCGCGTTCGGGATGGAGTACCTGGACGACACCGTGAAAACGCCGGATGACGTCACCGGCAAGCTGCGACTGCCGCTCCTTGGCCTCGTGCCGTCAGTAAGGGACAAGCGCGCGCCGCTGCTCTCGGAGCCGGTGCCTCACGATTTCGGCGAAGCGTTTCGATCGCTGCGGACTTCTCTCGTCTTTACCAGCAGGTCGGAAGGGCCGCGAGTCATCGGAGTCACGAGCAGCCAGCCGCTCGAGGGCAAGACGACGACGGCGTGCAATCTCGGGTTGGTCCTGGCGCTCGGCGGCTCACGCGTCCTGCTGGTCGACGCCGATATGCGCCGGCCCGGCCTGCATACCGTCATCGGCGCAAAGAACGAGATCGGCCTCTCGCATCTCCTCGTCGGTCAGGCGCGCGTGCGGGAAGCCGTGCAGAAAACCAGTGAGCCCAACCTGTTCGTCATCACTGCCGGCCTGATCCCACCGAATCCATCGGAGCTGCTGTCCTCCGAGCGCATGAACGCGCTGCTCGCCAACCTGCGATCGGGTCCGTTTGACTGGGTGATCATCGACACGCCGCCCATATTGGCGGTGACGGATGCCGTCATCGTTGCAAGAGCGGTATCAGGCGTCGTCTTCGTGATCGGTTCGGAGATGACGCGGCGCGTGCACGCTGAGCGCGCGATCGAAACGCTCGGCGCAGGCAAGGCGAAGTCGATCGGCGCCGTGCTCAACCGTGTCGATTTCGATCGCAACAAGTACTACTACTCACGCTACTACGGCTACCACTACCAGAACTATTACGGCAGCGGCACCAGCGGCAAGAAGACTGCCTGAAGTGGGGTCCGATCGCTCGCGACGGCTGCGGGTTATCGCGCTGGTCGTGCTCGTGGCTTGGCCACTCGTCGCGTTTGGCGGGCGGTCGGCAACGACGGCAACCGCCTTTGGCCTGACCTGTCTCGCGCTGGCGGCATTCGAACGGTCACGCCTTGGCGGTGCCGTCGATCGAGCGCTTCTCGGCCTGCTCGCGATTGTCACCGTCCAGCTCATTCCTTTGCCAGCTGCGCTTGTGGCGATGCTGTCACCACACGCCGTGGCGGTGAGCCGTGCGCTCTCGATTCAGTTGAGCACAGACGCAGGCTTTCGCGCCTTGACGCTCAGTCGAACGGATACCGCTTGGGCGTGGATCGTAATGGCCGGAGCCATCGCGACGTTTTTGATAGCCCGCGGCCGGTTTCGCCGGGGTGGAGTCCGGCAGACGGTCCGCATGATCGTGGCGCTGGGTTTTGCCGTCTCGCTGCTGGCGATCGCGCAGGCAGCGACGGCCGGACGTGACATCTACTGGCGATTCAGGACCGAATTCGAGGGACCGCTTCCCTTTGGTCCGTTCGTCAACCGAAACCACTTCGCGACCTGGGTCATCATGGCGCTGCCGCTCTCTCTCGGCTATATTGCGGCGCGCCTGGGGAAGCCGGCCGAGCCGACGCACGCCAGCGCGCGTGCACGCCTGGCATCGTCAGTCGATCCGCGAACGGCCTGGCTGCTGGCGGCGGGCGTGACCATGCTCGTCGCGCTGCTCCTCTCGCTGTCGCGTTCAGGAATGCTCGCGCTCGCCGCCGCGGCGTGCGGAACCATCATCTTCTGCCGACATCGCCTCGATCGCCGGCGCCGCAACCGACTACTGTTGGCAGCAGCCCTCGTCGTCGTGTGCGGCTTTGCGTGGGCCGATATCCCGGCGTTGGGTCAACGCGTCGCCGGAGCGCAGAGCGGCTTGGCGAACCGCTTGACGATCTGGCGCGAGACCGTGCCCATCATCCGCGACTTCTGGCTGACTGGCACCGGCGCCGGCACTTATCAGCGAGCGATGTTCTACTACCAGCAGTCGTCGCGAGTCGTCTACTTCAACCAGGCGCACAACCACTATCTGCAAATCGCGGCGGAAGGCGGCGCGATGTTGATAACGGCGTTCGTCCTCGCGGTCATCGCGTTCGTTCGTTCTGCCCGCGAGCGGTTGACACGCGACCAATCGGGCCTGTTCTGGATCAGGGCCGGCGCGGCCTGCGGTCTGGCGGCAGTGGCGCTCCAGAGCCTTTGGGAGACCGGCCTCGTGATGCCCGCCAACGCCGCCCTGGCCGCTCTGCTTGCGGCGCTGGTGGTCTACGAACGCCACGACGTGGCGTGAACTGAAGTGCGGCTGCACTTGTTCGTTGGGCCGAACCCCGAACCGTGCCCGAGCCGCGAGCAGCGAGCTGCTGACCGCGAGCCGCCAGCCCCGAGCCGCGTTAGAGTAGTGAGCCAATGTCGCTCCGCCTCGGGTTCGACGTCGACGGCGTCCTCGCGGATTTTCGCAGCGCCTTCAGGGCCGCCGCCCGTGAATGCCTG
This sequence comes from uncultured Acidobacteriota bacterium, assembly GCA_963797715.1. Taxonomy (GTDB): domain Bacteria; phylum Acidobacteriota; class Vicinamibacteria; order Vicinamibacterales; family 2-12-FULL-66-21; genus DATBJJ01. The sequence goes on along the minus strand of CAWCQS010000015.1, from coordinate 208,430 downwards.
GGGCACGCGCTAGCGGAGGATGTGGACGGCGCCAAGCCGGCGCCGCTCACCCAAGGGGACGTCGGGAAGGTGTGGGCGCACATCGCTCGCACGCCCAACTGGTGGCTGAAGGGTACCGCCCCACGAGCCATCCGAGATTGCGAGGCTCTACACGCTGGCTCGCGCTGCGCGGTGGGAAGTGTTCTTCTTGACGAAGCGGCCGGCGAGTGCGGGCGATCCCGTGCAATTCCAGACGCAGTGGTGGCTGGAGCTGCAGGGTTTCTACTTGCCGGCGGTGCTTACGGTGCCTGGGTCTCGGGGGGAACTCGCCAACGCGATGCGTCTCGATCTCGTTGTCGACGATCAGATCGTCAATTGCGCGGAGGTGATTGCGGCGGGGCCGACCAGGACGCTGCTGATGCTGCGCGATCCCAATCCGACGCTCGAGGCGCATGCGACCGAACGTGGAATCGGCGTTGTCAGCAGCCTGACGGAAGCGCTGCCGGCGATTGAGCGGCTGCAGGAGGCGCTACCGATGCGGATCGGAAAGCCGCTCCGGCTGGTCGATTGGTTCTTGAAGAAACCGGAAGAGCCCCTGCCCCTCAATCCGCGGGTCAACAGGCCGCTACCTTAGATCGGCCGCCTCACCCATTTCACAGCTCCGGTGACGGCGCGGTGCGCGTAGAGAAGCGGCAACGCCGCCGAAGACGAGACACCGTAGCGATGTCGCATGTAGTGCCGCGACGGAAAGACGTGCTCGCGCAGAAACTGCAATCTGTTGCGAACGCCGCGGATCCGCCGCCAGTCTGACCTAGCCACATGCATTTGTGCCGGCGTGCCGCCCAGAAACATCAGGACGTCGGCATCGACGTCGCTATCCCCAGCGTGCAATTGCTCGAGAACGGCCGCAGGCAACTGGGTGCCCAACCGCTCGGCCGCGTGCTCGAGACCGGCGGCGACGACGGGCGTGAGACCCGTGTGGTGGGCGCGCGTCACGACGACTTCCCATTCCCCCTCCGAGAGCGACGCGGACAGCAGGTGGATGTCATACAGCCACAGCAGCCTCGTCGTCGTGCCGTGGTGAGCGGTCCGGTGCAGACAGGCAATCAGGAGAGCGAGCGGCGGCGATGGTGCAAGAGCATGCGGCCCCAGGGCCGCGACGGACACCGCATCTTGCCGGAGATCGTCGTAGGTCAGGCGATCGGCGAAGGCTTTTGGAATGGCGATGCGCCAGTGGACATCGAGTGTATGGCTCGTTCCGCGCTCGTCGGTGCGCTCGTACGAGAACTGCGAGAAGGCGACTTCGCCAGTCACGTGCGGCACGGGTTCGTATCCAAGAGACGTAAGGGCGCTCGTAAGCGCCGGCTTGTCGATCTCGCGAATCAGCAGATCGGTATCGAGGCGCGGACGACGGTCCGGAGAACGGTAGTGCGTGAACGCGAGGTGCGAGCCTTTGATGATCAGAGGCTGGACGCCGGCAGCGGTCAGGCTCGCGAGCACTCGCCGGACCTCTCCCTGCCGCAACATGTCCAGCACGGTGTGCGCCGCGACCGCGGGCCTGATTGCGGCGAGAAAATCGGTGTCCCATCGCGCGGCCGCTGCGGCGTCAGCCACGAGCGGAAGAACACCGTGTTTGTCGGCCGCGTGCAGAAATGCGGGCCATTCGGAACGCTCGGGCGCATGCCGGCATGCACCGCGCAGCGCTTCGGCGAGCAGTGCGTCGTTCAGGTTCTCGGCCGTGTCCGGCATACGAACCACACCTGGCTGTTCAGCCATGCGCCAGTGTAAGGCACAGGCGAAAACAGCCGCCGCTCGATCTCGAACCGCTCTGCGATCCGATGTTCCAGCCGTCGCCAGTTGAATCCTTTGTGACCCGTGAAGCGTGAGCCGTCTTCGCCCCGGTACTCCTCGCGAGGAATCGCCGTCGCACTCGACGCGAAGCACTGACGCAACAGCTCAGCAGACTGGTATCGCTCTCGCGCCGCATAGTCCGAAGCGCCTGTGAGCGCCACGAGAGCGCGCGCCGTTTGCTTCGCTACCAACGTCGGACCAATCTCGATCGGAACGCTGACGATCACTCTGCCGCCGGGGATCGTCACGCGACCGATCCGGTCGAGCACAGCCAACTGAATGTCGTCAGGACAATGCTCCAGCACTTCCATACAGACGACGACGTCGTAGTGGATGGCGTGTCCAGGGCCGTCGAGGGCGTCGGTGAGAAGAAAGCGAACGCCAGGCGCACTGCTGAAGCGGTGGGAACAATCAGCGAGCTGGTCGGCGGCAACGTCAGCACCGACAGCGTTTGGAAAGAGATCGAGTACGAGGGAGAGAAATGTGCCGTCGCCGCAGCCGTAGTCGAGGAGCCGGCGTCCCGCAAACGGCGCGACGAGCTCGCGCGCCAGGCGGAAACGGCTGCCGTGGCTCCAGCGCACGAGGCCACTTGGGCTGAGCAGCTGCTTCTGCGCGTAGTGTCCAGGGGAGACTTGGGTCACGTCGAAGATTGTAGGCAACGAGCAGCGTTGCAAGCCGCGAATACTACGTCAGCATCGACTTCACGATGATGCGGCGGAACTCGGCGTGACGCAGCAGCGCTTGTGCCGCCGACTGATGCCAGTTGAAGTCGGCGGTCTGCTTGAGCAGAGGGACGATGCCGTCGACGCGCGCGAGTTCCATCAGGCGATCGATCGTCAAATCGTTCAGGCGCGCGGCCACGCCCCGGAACGCCAGGCCGGCACGAATCTCCCGGCCGAGACGCGCACGCCAGCGACGCTCGTATTCACGCAAGCGGCGTGCGCCGAGACGATTCTCGCGCAAGGCCTCCGACAAAACGTTGGCGGCGAGGTGGCCTGTCAACAGGCCGTAATAGATCCCACCGCCCGTCGTCGGCTTCACCAGCCCGGCAGCATCGCCGACCGCAAGAATGCGATCGGTCCACGTCCGAGAAACCGGACCGAGGGGCAAGGCACGCAGGCGCGGCTCGGGCCACAGCCCGGACAATCCGTACTCCGCCTGCAGCGCCGCCGCGAACGTGCGAAAACGAGTGCCGGCGTCGCGCTCGCAGAGGAGTCCGACCCGCGCATACGACTGGCCGTTGCGCTCGAACGGCACAACCCAGGCAAATCCTCCCGGTGCGACCTTGCGACCGAAATGAACCTGCACTCGATCGAGGCTGGGAAACGGGACCTCGAGCTGCGCGCTATGCACGAGCACGCGCGGAACGCCGAGCCCGAGTGCGCGGTTGAAACGATAGCTGGCGCCGCAGGCGAGGATGACTGCTCGTGCCTCGAGGGGAGCCGCGGCGCCGGAGGTCTGCACCGTGACAGACGCCTCGCCTTTCCAAACACCGGCGACGCGAACGCCGGTTTCGACAATAGCACCAGCGTCGATGGCCGAGACGGCCAATTCGCGGTCGAAGATCGCGCGATCGACAACGGCGGCTCGAACCTGCTCGGCGCCGATGAGCACCGTCGTTCCGTTTGGAGAGACGAACCGCGCGGCATCAGCAGTTCCGACGATCGCGCCGCGTGAAAGGCTGAGCTCGTCGAAGGCGTCGAGCCCAAGAACGCCCGTGCAGTGGACCGGTGTGCCGATGACGTCGTGCTCCTCGAGCACGCGCACGGCCTGTCCCGCCGCGGCGAGCTCGCGCGCGGCGATGAGCCCCGCCGGCCCGCCGCCGACGACGATCACATCACAATCAACAGGCCGTGTTCGATTGCCGCGATCGGTCGTCAGTACTTGCGTCCCCGGGACTCCCATGTGCCAAGGAAGCTAATCCAAAACGACAGCAGAATCAAACGACAATCGAGCGACATCGACTGCTGACGCACGTAGAGACGGTCGTAGCGAAACTTCTGACGGCGCGGGACGTCGCGTGGCGCGTAAATCTGCGCGATGCCGGTCAGCCCCGGTCGCACGGCGATGCGCGCCTCGTAGCCGGGAATCTGATCGATCCTGACGGCGGCGCCGCCCGCAGACTCGACTTCGCCCGGACGTAGCGCACGCGGTCCGACGAAGCTCATGTCGCCGCGAAAAATGTTCCAGAGCTGCGGCAACTCGTCCATCGCCGTTCGCCGCATGAAACGTCCGATGCGAGTCACGCGCGGATCGTCCTCGATCGCTTGCACCGCACCCACGCCCGCCTCGGCATCGATGCGCATGGATCGGAACTTCAGCGCGTCGAACACCTGGCCGCCGAAGCCGACCCGCTCCTGCGAGTAGAAGACGGGACCACCATCCTCGAGCTTGATGGCGGCGGCAAACAGCAGCCAGAGCGGCGAGGAAAGGATCAGGCCCGTGCCAGCGAGTGTCATGTCCAGTGCACGCTTCACGACGGGCGCCCCGCCAGTTCCTGGCATACCGACACCAGTCGGTCGGCCATACTGTCCAACGTAAACACTGAGCGCGCTCGCTCCTGACCTCGCTCGCCCAAGCGGCTCGCGAGCTCGGAATCAGTGGCGAGCTCCTCGATCGCGGCACGGAGTGCCCCAGCGTCACCGGCGGGCACGACCACACCCGATTCGTTCACCCAAGGAACGCCTGTCGGAAGCGCCGTGCTGATGACCGGTGTCCCGCAGGCCATGGCCTCGAGCTGAATGTAGCCAAACGCTTCGGCACGTGTCACCGAGGGCAGGACGAACATGCGGCTCGCGAGCAGCTGCGCGCGCAATTCGTGGTCAGGCACCTCGCCGGGAAAGCTGTAGCTGGCACGCCCACGCTGGGCTTTGGCGAGCTTGGTCCAGGTCTCGCGCATGGGGCCGTCGCCAAGCATCACGACTGACACGTCGAGGGGCGCAGCCGCCTCGATCAACGTCGGCACACCTTTGTATGGCACGTGCCGTCCGGCGAACAGCACGATCGGCCGGCCGGCGTCCCTCCGAATCTCGACCGCGCGGCAGCGCTCGTCGTCACTCGGTTGCCAGGCGCCCACGTCGATGCCGAACGGAATCACCGACACGAGGTCGCGATACGGCTGCAGCGTGACCGCGTGCTCCGCCAGCGCTGCCGACGACACGAGAAAGCGCCTAGCCGCACGGTAGGCAGGCCGCGCGAACGGCGCATAGAACAATCGATACTGGAGTACCGGCCGCACGACCTCGCTGTGGAACCAGATGGCGAGGGGGATCCGTGGCTTGACCGCCGCGTACGACACGAGCGCCCACGGGTTCGGCTCGTGCAGGATCATGACATCCGCCTCGAGCCGCGACAGCTGTCCAGCGAGCGAGGGCGCGATCGGCACAGACCCAGCCGTACCCCACGTCGCGACGCGAGTCACCGGCACGCCGTCGACTTCTTCTCTCACGGTTCGCGCCGTCGTGTTGAACGCCAGCACGCAATTGTCCAGGCGGCCCTTGGTCACCGTGCACAGGGACTGCACCACTCGCTCCATGCCGCCGGTGACAGGCGGATAGAACTTGCCGACGTGCGCGACGCGGATCAGCCGTCCGTCAGCCAACGATCATCGCCTCACTCACAGGTCTACGAGACGGAGCTCGCCACGCGCGAGTAAAGAGCGACGATGTCGCTCGCGTACCGCGACCAGCTGAAAGCCGATGCGCGCCTGATGCCGGACTCACGGCGAAGGGTCCACTGCGCCGGCATTTGCGATCGCTCGTCGAGTAGACGTGTGACCGTACGGTGCCACGCGTCAAGGTCGTCAACTGGGCAATAAGCCGCCGCGTATCCGCCGACCTCGCGCAACGCCGGCGCGTCGCTCGCAACGACGGGTGTCCCGCAGGCCAGCGCCTCGAGCACGGGCAGGCCAAACCCTTCGCGTTCGGACGGCATCAGCAGCAATGCGCAGCGGCGATACACCGCCGCCAGCGTCGACCGGTCGAGCGCCGGCAGCACGACGATGGCGTCGCCTAAGCCGAGTTCGCGCACTTGTGCCTGTTGGGCGGCGGTGAAGGGCCCGCCGACCCGCACGAGCCGCAGGTGCCGGTGGGCGGCGCGCAGCGAGTCGATCACACGCAGCAATACGTCGATGCGCTTGCGTGCGATGGTGCTGCCCACGTGCAACAGATCGAGAGTCGCCCCGCGCGGACCGAGGAGACGCGCGGCGTCGATGTCGGCAGCGGGTTCCGCTTCGGGCGAGCAGCTCGGGTGGGGACCATTGGGCACGACGATCGTGCGCTCAGCAGCAATGCCTGCCTTCGCGACGAGGGCGTCACGCGTCGCGTGGCTGTCGCACGCAATGTGGCCCGCCTTGCGCAGACCGGCGAGGATGTGGCGCGTCATCGCACGGAACATCGCCGTGCGCCTCTCCAGATCGGGATCGAACACGCTCCGAAACGCGTCCAGATCGTGACAGGTCACGATCGTCCGCGACGCTGGCAAGCGGTGGACGAGCTGCGCGTAGCTGTGATCGACGATGTGGAAGACGTCGAAACGTTGCGAGAGGCCGGACACGAGCCTCGGGTAATCCCACAGACGGTTCGCGACGCGATCGATGTTTCGCCCCCAGCCACGCGTGGAGATAGGAAGGCGTCCGGCTCGACGCCTCATGGGCGGGCGTACCAGCGTCGGGACAATCGCCGCGCCGTGCTCGCGCTGCAGCCGATCGAACAGCATGTCGGCGACAAGGTCCATGCTCGGCCACCCCTCTTCCAGGTAGTCGGCGATAACGGCAACGCGGAGTGCAGTCATTGACGTGACGAGGACGACAACAGCTCTTCAAAAAAGGTGAGGTGCGCCCGCGCAACAATCGGCCAGGCAAATTTCTCGTGCACCCTCCCGAGTCCACGCGCTGACAAGTCGGCGCGACTCTTCGGCTCCGTCAGCAGTCGATCGATGGCGGCGGTCCAGTGCGCGGCATCGGATTCGTCGACGAGCACACCAGCGTCTCCCATCACGTGCGGAATCTCACCGCTGCGGCTGGCAACAACCGGAATGCCGCACGCCATCGCTTCAATCAACATCCGGCCAAACTGCTCTCGCCACGCGCGCGTCGTCTGGCTCGGTGCACACATGAGATCCATCGCATTCAAGTGTCGAGGCACGTCATCATGCGCAACGCCCGTCAGCACGCGGACACGTCCGGGATGAGCGCCCGCAAACGCCGACAGGTCTCGCTCCATCGGTCCGCCGCCGACGAATAACGCGCGCCACGGCTGGCGCGCCTCTTTCAGTGCGTTCATCAGCACGGCAAGCCCCTTCGACTGAACGAAGCGGCCGAGGAACCCCACGACCGGTGTGTCGTCATTCCAGCCAAGACTCGCACGGACAGCCGTCCGTGCTTCTCCGTCTGGTCGAAATCGCAGCGTGTCGACTCCAGGGGGAATCACCCGTGACGGCACGGTTGCGTAGCCGGGCCGGGCGTGCTGAACTTCGTGGACGCTCTCGCCAAATGCGATCCAGCCATTGGCGCGACGCATCACCCTGCGTTCGAATTGCGTCAGTGGCGGCGGGTAGGACTTCGCGATGTTCTGAAAGGTCGCCGGGACCAAACAGGCACGCGCGCGCGCAGCCGAGGCGACCTGCGCACAAGCGGCGACATACGGCTCCTCCCAGACATGGACGACGTCCCACGAGCTGTCCAACAGTGCGTGCAACTGGCGCTCGTAATGTCGCAAGTGAGGGCTACGGCCGAGCCGCATTCTGAGCCCGCGCGTCGTGCATGCTTCTTCGGCGATTGGCTCGAGCGACACATCCCGAAGATCCGCGGCCAGACGTGCCGGCGCGATCGCCGTGACCTCCCAGCGTCCACGTCCTTGTTGTGCCATCTCGTGCGCGAGCCGCCGGTTGTTGGCGACGACGTACGAGTGCGAGATGGAGATCAGGCGGGGCACAAGGACTCTCTAAGGTTCTAACGGTTCCAGAGGTTCAAGAGGTTGGCGGACGTAGGGTTCCGGCGATTCGCGGAGCCGCTTCCAGGTCGCGATCGTGTCGCGCGAAACCGGCGCGCGGTCTCGAATCACGGCGTTGGCATGCCCGGCCAGTTCTCTGAGAATCCAGAGCCACCCCAGTGGATCCCGGATCTGCCAGTCGCGCCTCATGCGGAAGTAGAGCGCGAACCGCGCAGGCAAGAGCCAGGTGAGCCGAGTGAAGGGCTCGTTGTAGAGCGCTGTCAGGCAATCGTTTCTCGTCACGTAGCGGAGATACCGCTGCTGGCTGCGGCCAGCGCGATCGGGCTCGTGAATCACGAGCGCGTCGGGCAGGTAGATAGTCTGGTACCCGGCGTCGATCAGCCGCAAACAGAAATCCTTCTCCTCGCCGTAGAACTCGAACGTCTCCCTGTAGCCTCCAATCGTTTGAAACACGTCGCGTTTGACGAGATGCGCAAAGCCGATGAACGCGGGGACGCGGCAGGCCATCTGACTTCGCGCCGGCTGCATACCCTCTTGCCAAGGCTTACCCGCGGCGTCGCACTGGGCAAAGGCGATCGCGCCGACGCTCGCATCGGCTTCGAGCAATTGCAATGCGCCGCGGATCGCCTCGCCCTCGAGCACCGCCGCATCGTCGTCCATCAGCAGCACGACAGGCGCCCCGGCCTCTTGCACGAGACGATTGCGGCCGGCGATATAGCCGGGAGCCCCGTCGTCACGAATCGTGCGGACCGAAGGCCGCAGGGTCCAGCTGCCGATCTGATCCGCGACCGCTGGCGTAGACGCATCGTCGAACACGATCACTTCCGGACAAAGATCCGACAGCGCCATCAGCGACGCGAGGCACCGTCGAAACGCTTCCGGACGGTTGCGCGTCGTGATACCCACGGTCAGGCGCGGGGACGTCATGCCGCGGCACCTTCAACGGCTCCGCGCAACGATCGAACGGTGTGCGACAGCGCGAACCGCTGACGGTACGGTACGCTCTCCTCTCTCCGCAAGCGCCGCGCGTTCGCCCTCGGCGGCGAGGAGCGAAAGAGCCGAGGCGATGAACCACGCCGATTCTCCGGCGCCGGTGAGCGCGACCGCGGCCGTCTCCGTCCACACTGGCTCGGTGAGATGCCCCGTCGTCGTCAGGACCGGGCGACGATTGATGAGCCCTGCCATCGTTGACGTCCGTCGCGTCGTGACACCATCGGGGTAAGGCTGGAGCAAGAGATCGCAGGCGGCAATGAAGACGGCCACGTCCTTCGCATCGAGACGTCCCGTTCCATGTATGCGCCCTTGAAGAGCGGGATGCGCTTCCATCAGTTGACGGGCGAAGAGATCGCTGCCGGCACCCACGAACACTGCTGACAAGTCGCCACGCCGTCCAAGCATCGCGGGTAGCGTGTCAGTCAGCATCGGCGCCACCTGCGAACCGAAGGTACCAAAATGACCGACGAGCTGTGATGACGATCCGAGCAGTTGGTGGCGACGATGCGCGATCTCGTGGACGTCCTCACAACGCGGAATTGCCGACGGGATCGGCAGCGTCTCGAACTCGTCGGCACGGCGCGTCATGGCATGCGGGGCCAGGTACCGGCGCCACGCGTCGGTCGAGAGGTACACGCGGGACGCGGCTCGCAGCAGCGTCCGGGCCATCACGCGCTCGGCGGCCGCCAATGCGTTCCGGCGAATTGGGCTCCAGGTGTACTCGACGTAAGGTTCGTGGAACATCACGCGAACGTCATCCAGGCGACGTTCGGCGCGCGCGAGAAGCCATCGGCAGAACGGAATGTTGGCGCCGCGGAGTCCGTAGCCGGTGGGGACGTACTGGACGAGGATCGGCGACACGTCGCCATACTTCGGCGCATCCAGCCGAGTGGCGATCGCTCGCCGTCCGGCTCGTCCGTAGAGATCGTCGAGGACGACAACATCGATCCCGGCAATAGCCGACGGTGCGTAAGAATCGGTCCTCGGGGGGCACACGATCGTCACCCTGTCGCCTGCGTTAGCGAGCGCAACCGCTACCTGCGCGGTATAGTCGCCGACGCCGCCGCATCCGGGCGGGTATTCGCACGTCAGGATGGTCCAGTGCTGCATGCGTCAGGCTGCGGCTCGACGCAAAACGGCTTCGAGCCGTTCGACGTGCGCTGCCGGTGACATGCGGCACGATACTTCGAGGGCGCACTGCCCCATTCGCGCACATTCAGCCGGACGATCGAGCATGGACGCGATCGCGCGCGCGAGTCCTTCTGCGCCGGCTCGGGGCGCGACCAGCAACCCATTCACGCCATCAGTGAGCCACTCCCTTATGCCGCCGACGTCGAATGCAATCGTTGGGCGACCGAGTGCCGCCGCATCGAGTCCGCTGAGGCCGAACGGCTCTGGCCACAGGCTCGGCATCACGGCGATCATGCCGCGCGCGTAGACGCGAGCACGATCGTCGAGCGTCAGCCATCCCGTCAACTCCAGCGGTACGCCGAGCGACCGAGCGAGGGCGCGCCACGCTCCCTTCTGCGGTCCATCCCCAGCCATGATCACATTCACGGGACGACCCAGGAGCCGCGACGCGTGTGCTGCGGCACTCACCAGGACCTGCCCGCCCTTGAGGGACGTCATGCGGCCAGCAAAAAGCACTGTGTCGCGCTCGGCGCTGGGCGATTCGGCCTGACTTTTCAAGGTCGAGAAGAGCGGCAACACGTCGAGCCTGTCGCCAGGTGCGCCGTGACGAAGCATCTCGTCGCGCATGTGTTGGCTGGCGACGATTGTCCGCGCGTATCGTCCGAACAACCCACGCTGCTCATGCGCCCAGCGATAGCCCCTGATCATTGCGGACGCGGACAGCTCGCCGCAGCGTCGAGGAGCGTAAAGAGCCAGGCAGGCCGGCCCGAACGTGCGATCGCAGGCGCAGGGCGACGGAAACGCATGCATCTTGAGGCCGCTTACGCAGGTACCAAAGTAACCGTGCAACATCTTGACGGCCGGCCATCGATCCATGAGCCGTCGATCGACGATGAGCGGGCCCATGTTGTGCGAGAAGGCGACGTCCGGCCGCCAGGCGCCGAGCTCGTCGAATACGGCATCGATGCCGTGCTCTTCGATACCGAGCGCGACGTGCGACGAGCTGCGGAGCGGCGTCGCGCTGTCGCTACGGCGGTAGTAGACCAAGGCCACCTGATGCCCGCGATGGCGGAGTCCCTGAATCGTCGAGAGCAGATACGTCTCGACTCCACCATCCGTGCCCACCGACTCGTGCGCAACGGCGATCCTCATGCGCGTGTGGGACGAAGCCGCAAGCACACGCCTTCGACCTGCCAGACGTTGGCGCGGCTGCCGTCGATCGTCTCTACAGAGAGACCGTGCGCGTCACACTCGCGGCGAATGTCGTCGGTCGTGATGCCGAACTCGGGCCACAGGTGCGGATGCATCTCGACGAACAGTTGCAGCGCGCCGCCCGCAGCCGCAATCGTCTCCTTCGCACCCCGGAGCGCCGCCAGCTCCGCTCCCTCGACATCGATCTTGATGACCCGCGGCACGATGCCTCGCTGGCCACAGAAACGATCGATCGAAATCGCCTCGACTTCTTCGACGCCAGGGGTTTCGTCCGCGCGCGCGACGATGCGGCTGACGCCAGACGATGTGCCGACTTCGAATCGCAATCGTGATTCTCGACCATCGGCAATCGCTGACGGCACTGCGGTCACGCGATCCGAGACGCCGTTGAGGGCAGCGTGCGCTTGCAGCCCCGCATATGCGCGTCTGTCCGGTTCGAACGCAAACACTCGGCCCGACGGGCCCGCCCACTGCGCGAACAGCATCGTATACGCGCCCACATTGGCGCCAGCCTCGAGCACGGTGTCGCCCGGACGCACTGCCGCGCGCAACGCCTCGTATTCCTCGCGATTCCACGTCATGTGCCGGTACGCCGGCGAGACGAGAACCTCCTCCCCATGTGGCAGAACCGATCGCAGCCCCCCTCCCGCTGGCGCCAGCCACCGGGAAAAGAGTGGCTTGAGCCATCGCCGCACCGACGCAAAGCCGCCGTGTGCTGGCAATACGCCGGCGACTCGCTCGGACATCGAGCGATTGCGAAAGGAATCGCCGCCCGACGCGCTCACAATCCCTGCTCCCCGCACCGCGTGAGTTACCGCGTGCGTGTCGCGAGCAAACAGCTCTTCGCCTGTCACGAGTGGACGGGCCGCGAGTCCGAGATCGCGCAATGTGTCGCGCACATCCTGCTCGGTCACACCAAACGATGGCCAGCACTGCGGGTGCATCTCGACGACGAGCGACAACCTCGGCGCAAGCCGGATCGTCTCGCTGGCGCCGCGGAGCGCTTGAATCTCGGCACCTTGCACGTCCATTCGAACAACTGAGGGCACCACCCGTAGCCTGCGGCAGATCTCGTCGATCGTGACGACGGTCACCTGACGAACGGCCGGGGCCGCGTCGGTATCGACGGCGCAGACCAGGCTGTTGACGTACGGCATGCCGCAGTTGTCGTATTCGTGCAACGTCGCGGTACCGGATCGATCCGATACCGCAGCCTCGACAAGCTCGGCCGCGGCCGCATCCACTCCGTTGAACATCAGATGGTTTCGCGCCAGCGCCGCGCTCGATGGTGTCGGCTCGAGAGCAATCACGTGTCCGCCGGGACTGGACCACCGCGCCGCAAGCACGGCGTAGACACCAACGAAGGCGCCCACATCGAGCACGACGTCGCCAGGGCGAATCGTCGCTCGCAGGAACTCGAACAGCGCCGGTTCCGGCTCGTGAGGAACGAGGTGGCGCGCACCTGGGTCGATGCGAACGAGTTCGTCGTGAACCTTCCACGGCAGCCCACGTTTCGAGTAGAGCGCCTGGAGAATGCGGCCGTAAGGAACGGCGGCGAGTGTTCGCGCGCGCGAGGACACGGTGGTTAGCACTATTCGAACAGAAGATTGGGAATGCCGTCCGGAATCTCGTCGAGCATCGATGGCGAGTAGCCGTGTACGCGCAGCATCGCCACAGCGTCGCTACCCATTGGCGTCTCGCAGATGATTCGACGGGGACGGACGTGCGTAAAAGTGCGGGCCATGCCCGACAGGACCTGCGCCTCCGCGCCTTCGACGTCGATCTTCAGCAGGTCGATACGGGTCAACGCGGCCGATTCCATCCAGCTATCGAACGTGCGCACACGCACGAACACCGAACGATCGTCGCGAAGACCGCCTCGCGCCACGGTGTCTGCCGCCGGCGTCAGCGACGCGATGCCGTCGTTCTCGGGCCAACACGACACGAACAGCTGACCATCCTCCCTGTCCGCTCCCGCGATAGCGACGTCGGATATCAACACGCGATCGTCAACGCCGTTGATGGCTACGTGATGCGCGAGCCGCCGTCGCACGGCCGGATTCGGTTCGAACGCGAACACGCGTCCACTGCACCCGACACGGAGCGCCGCGAGGATCGTGAAGTAGCCGTTGTTCGCGCCAATATCTACGAAGACGTCACCGGGCGCGAGCGCGTCGAGCACGAGCCCGGTTGCCCCCGGCTCATACGGAACATGCGCGAAGTAGCGACCCTTGACGGTGAAGCTGCTGACGTCGAAGAGCGGTTCGACCGGTCCGATACGCACTCGCCGCTCGGCGGCGCGTTCCCGCGACAGGCGATTCACCAGTCGGTCCGTCGTTTCGCGGAACAGCGTGTGGATGCCCGGCAGGCGGCGCGCGGCGTGTGCCGCGTACGCATAGGGCGCTTCGAGCGCCGGAACGTGATACAGCGTCCAGGCGCCCATCGAAGCCGCTGCGTTGCGCACCGTCTTCAGCACCGCCCGTCACCCTTTGGCCGAAGCGAAAGAGAGGACTCGCGCCGCCGCCTTCGACATCGCTTGCGCCCACCCGGCTGGCGTCGTCTGACGCAACCACGTCCGCCGCGTTCTCGAATGATCGCGCGCGACTATTGGCGACCAACGCTCGTGAAAGAGCAAGCCGTTCTTCAACACCCGCGCCTTGTACGCCGCGCTCAACTCGCCCAGCGTGCTGCTGCCCAGGTGCTCATAGCCACCAAGCCGCTCGTAGCCGCAGGTCGCGATCTTCCAACCGGCCTCGCGAATCCTGTACGCGAGGTCGGCTTCGTCCCACTCAGTCGGCACGAACGCCTCGTCAAGCGCGCCAACGCGTTCGATGCAGGTACGCCGCACGATCCACGGTCTGATGACGGCATCCACTTCCTGTATGCGAAACCAGTTGCCCGGCGCGGGACCGATGGTGCTGCGGAGGCGCCGCCAATCGACGAGATCTTCCCAGCGATTGATTGGCTCGTCGAGCGGGTAGTGATCGAGCCCTCGGCTCAAACTCATCAAGCCGATGTCGGCGTGAACGCGGAATGTCGAGAGCAGCTCGGGCACAAGCCAATCGGCGGTGACGAACATGTCGTCCTGCCAGGCCATCGTCAGCGGCGCACGCGCTGCGACGAGCCCCGCATTCGTGCACCTCAACTCGTGCGCATCGTCCAAATGGAGCCATCGCAGGTGTCGCTGACCCCATCGCGACCGGACCTCCGACTCGAGAAAGGCCCGCGTGCCGTCGCGGCACCCATCTTCGATGACGATGATCTCGGTGTCGCCGCCGCCAGACCGCTGCCAACTTGCGAGGCAGCGGCGCAGGACCGCTTCGTTGTTGAAGGTTGGGATGACAACCGACAGCGCCGGACGGAAGTCGGTCATGACTCGTGCGACACCGGTGCTGCTCGTGCGAACGCCTGGAGATGAAGCGCCAGGGGCGTGTGAACGGCGCCCGGGATGAGACGGCTCGCGTTGTAGAGGCAGCGCCGAAGCAGCGTCGACGCCGGCGCTGACGGCGGGCACTCGGGCGGCGCGATTTGGACGCTGATCTCGTCGAAGCCCGCGCGCTCGAGCGCGTGCCGGAGCGCCGCCGGTGAAAAATGGTTGACGTGGACGAGGTTGTCAGCAACTGTCGCTCGATAGCCGGTCTTCAGGCGGGCGCGCCACGTCTCCTTGAGCAGTTGCGCAGAACCGCACGGCACTTTGACCGCGACCCAACCACCGTCCACGACAGCCCGGCGAACGATCGACAGCAAGCTCACCGGCTCGGGAATGTGCTCGAGGACATCGGTCAGCGTGACGGCTTCGAACCGGCGTCGCAATTCCGGAAGACGCTCCGCGGCAAGGCGGTGGACGACCGCACCGCTGCGGGCCGCCGCGTGCGCTGACGTCCGTTCGTTGATTTCAGTCCCTTCAACGCGCCAGCCCGCCTCTCGAGCCAACAGCAGAAAGCGGCCGGCGTGACAACCGACATCGAGCAACGTGCGCGGCGTCGCGACGATGCGGCCGCCCAGTTCCTCGAGAATCCGGCGAAAGATCAGATCTTTGTAAGTGGAGTCGAATTCCTGCGCAACCCACTCGGCCGACCAGCGCTGGTCGTACATCCGTTCGAAAAAACGCGATAGCGTGGGCATCCGGCTCGGTTGCGCGAAGCCGCAGGCCCCACAGCGCACCAGCCAGACCTGCTCGCCGGTCAACGCCGCCAGCTCCGGGTCCTGCTCCCGCCACGCCGAGAACTCCAGGATCGCGTCATGGACCTTGGTGAGATCGCTGCCGCCGCACACCCAACACGGCCCAGTCGCGAAGAACGCTGTCGCCTCGCTCACGCCTGGATCATCTCGGCTGCGGCCACGATCTCGCGAGCCATGTGATCCCACGTGCGCGACCGCAGACGGGCACCAAACTCAGCGACGCGAGCCCGAATGGTCGAATCGCCGCGCCAGTTTTCCAAGCGGGTAATCAGCTCGGACACACTATCGGGATCGCTCAGGAGCAGTTGCGCGAGATCGGAGGGATATCGTTCGGCGACACCTGCCGATGCGCTGACGAGTGCCGGCACTCCGCGGCAGAGCGCCTCGTGGACGGCGAGGCCATACGCTTCGTATCTGGCCGGATGGATTAACAGATCGCATGCCGCGAGCACGGTCGGCATGTCTCGGCGGAACCCGAGGAACCTCATCCTGTTCTCGGGAAGCTCACGGGCGGCGCGCGCCTTCCACGCCTCGAGTTCCGCGCCGATCCCCACGACGACGAGATCCACATCCCACTCAGCGCGCGAGCAGAGCGCTTGCCACGCGCCAAACACCGTGTCGAACGCCTTTCGGCGATCACCAAGCGCCCCAGCGAAGAGCGCCAACGGCCGATCGGCCGGAAGGGAGAGCGCGCGACGGGCGGCGCCACGTTCGGCAGCCTCCACACGCCCGAACGTCAACGGATCGGTGCCGTAGTAAGCCACGAGGGTGCGACTGCGCGGGACACCCAGCCTCGCGACATCCTCGACAGTGCGGTTGCTGTTGCAGATGACGAGTCGCGCGCGACCGAGCGCCTGACGCTCGTCGGCGAGATACCGATGCCGACTCCAATTCGCGCGCAAGCGGTTGCGAAGTCCTGCCGCCGGTGGATCGAACGCCGCGTGCACGTAGTGCACCCAGTTGAGATCGCCGAGATCCGCGTTGCCACCGTTGGCGAGCGATCGCAGTGCTGGCGAACACAGACGCTGGTGCACGCGCTGTGCGGCAGAGCGGAGCATCGGCTCCCCGAGCGTGTGCATGCCGAGCGGCCGGGCGACGGCGTGCACGTGGACGCCGGGCAGAGCCGCGAGCTCAGGCGACACCTGGTGGCTGACGAGATGGATGTCTTCGTGATTCCGCGCCAGATAGCCTGCAAGCGCCGAGTTCGCGCGGTCCATACCGCCGTACTGAGTGAAGTCACCGGAGACGAGCAGCCACGTGCTCATCGGCTCGCGAGGCGCGGCGTGGCGATCGCCTGAACGGCACCGGCCAGAAACCAGAACTGAAGCCCGATCTGCGTGACAAATGGAGTGAAGCTGAAGATGAGCGCCGCCGTTCCGATGTTGGCGGCCAGCACCACTCCAGCGCACGCTCGTACCTTCGCGTCCGCGTCAAAGAGCGCCAGCCGGCGATCGGCCAGCAAGGCCACCGCCAGCGCCGCGACGCTCACGACGATGAGCGGAATGCCGCCGTCGATCGCCCAGCCAGCTATCTGAATCTCTGCCCAGAGCGGACGTTCGGACCCGGCGCCGAAATAGCCGTTGATCATTCCCCAGCGGCCAAGGCCGGCGCCGAGCGGGTAGCTGTTGATGAGATCGTCGAACGTGTAGACGAGCTGTCCGCCCCGCGATGCCGAATACAACGTCACCGGGTCCTGCGCAAAAAGCGTGAGCGTCCGCTCCGCAATGCTCACGCCGCCGAGCGTGAGCGCGAAAGTAAACGTAGCGACGACGATGCCGCCGGCGACGGCAACAAAGATGACGGCTCGTTGCTTACGCTGCTGAAACATCAGCAGCCCCGCGTAAGTGCCAAGCATGATGACGAGGACGACGAGCGAGACGCGGACCTGGCTCAGATAAATGGCGGCGACACCTGCAAACGAACCGAGCAGCGCCAAGGCCCGCTTCCACAGCGTGGCCGCGCTCGTCGCGTAGACCAGGCCGAGCAGCGCGGCGTACATCCCAGGGCCTGCAACCGCTCCTGGATTGTCGAACAGCCCCGGCGGCCGCACGATCAGCCCGTTGGGCCCTTGGTACGTGACCGCGCCCAAGCCGTAGTCGGATTCGGTCACGATCCGCGACATCTCCTGCGGCATCCAGTGCGCGGGGTCATAGACCTGAAGGACGCCGACGCAGGCGTTCACGCCGTTGCAAATGAGCAGCAGCGTCATCAGTCGCGCCAGGTGCTCGGGACTTCGGACAACAGCTGGCGCCCAGAACAGCGGCGCGATCACCGAGGCATAGAGAACGAGCTGCGCGAGCCCTGCGAGCGTCGAGCTCGTGAAGGGATGAAAGACCATCGCCGCCGTGTAGATCATGGCCACGATCAGCCACGTCTGCGCGGGGTGTCCCTTGCTGTTCCTGGCGCTGCCAAATCCCCACCAGACGAGCAGCGCCATCGAGAAGGCGAACGACGCGACGCGCACGTAGAAGCGCATGCCCTGCGTGCCAGGCAGAAAGAGCAACGCCGGAATGGCCGTCTGGCTGACGATGAAGAGCTCGGCAAGGCCCCAGCTCGTCGATGCCGGCGGCGACGGACTAACCGCAAATGGCTTCATACACGGCGATGACGTCGCGTGCGAGACGGTCGGAGTCGAAGCGTTCGCACGCCGATGCGCGCGCGTTGGCGCCAAGCGTTCGGCGCAACCCTGGATCGATGGCGAGGCGCTCGATGCACTCTGCAAGCGAGCGTGAGTCGCCAGGCGTGTGCGTCAGCGCGTCGTGTCCTGCCTTCACGAGCTCACCTGCTCCACCCGCCCCGCTCGTAATCACCGCTCGGCCACACGCCATGGCCTCGGCAATGACCAATCCGAACGGCTCCGGACGCGTGCTGGCGTGGACGACGATGTCGAGCGCGCGCATCGATGGCGCGGCCGGAAGAAAACCCGTGAAGCCGATGCGGTCGCCGAGACCGTAGCGATCCGCCAGTGCCCTGAGCTCCTGGAGCGAGTGCTGACTCCCAGCGGTATCGTACAGGGCGTCGCCGATCACGTAACCACGGACCGGAACTCCTGCAGGGATCGCCGACAGCGCCTCGAGGAAGACATCGTGACCCTTCCAGCGTGCGAAGGTGGCGACCAGACCGACGCGTACGACTGGACCTGCCGGCGGCGCGACCGCGGCGCG
Organism: uncultured Acidobacteriota bacterium; assembly: GCA_963797715.1. Lineage (GTDB taxonomy): Bacteria > Acidobacteriota > Vicinamibacteria > Vicinamibacterales > 2-12-FULL-66-21 > DATBJJ01. Next base: position 189,967 of record CAWCQS010000015.1, on the reverse strand, counting down.
ACGATCCAGGTTCTCGACTGGTCCCTGCGGCGAGAATGTCGCCAGGTCGACGGCGTTCGGCACGACGTGCACTTGGACGGTCGGCTGAAGCGTCTCGGTGACATCTGCCGCGACGCTCTTCGAGTTTGCAATCATCGCCGTCACGCCTGCCTGGTGCCGGGCGAGCAGAGAACGTGTCACCTGTCTCGCACCGATGTACTCGTGCAGGTGCCACACGAGCCTCGATGCTCGTCGTGCACGCGCGCCGACCACGTGAGCCTTGAAACCGTTGGTGTGGACGATGTCCGGACGGGCGGCGTCGAGCACGGTTCGAACGCGACGCACATATCCAGGTAACGCGAGCGCCACGGGCATCAGTCGCGCCACGAGCGACACAGGGCCGGCACCCGATTCACCCAGCCGAGCGAGCGATGGCGGCATTGGAACCATCACGCAGTCGGCGCCAATGGTTTCCGCGCGCTCGAGCAGCGGACCGCGGCCCGGTAGCACCAGATGAATCTTCCACTCGGGATGGAGCCGGCGGACGCCTTTGAGGATCTCGAGCAGCACGATTTCCGAGCCGCCCAACTGGTCCGAGACGCTCAAATAGGCGATTCGCATTCATTCCGGCAGCGCTTCGCCCGGCGCGGTCCACAGAAAGTGCGGCCACACCTCTGTGGCCGTGGGCGAGTGCTCGAGCGGTGTGAGCAGTTCGCTGGTCGGGACCACGCGCTCCGCCGCCCGGCGATGCATGGATGGTGAGTGGTCGATCCGCCAGCCGCGATAGCCGGCGTGATCGAACGGCGCCAGGCAGTCATTCACCGATGCACCGAGGTGCTCGAGGTGCTGGGGATGACACTCGAGCAGGACGAATCGGTAACGGCGTTTCATGAGACCGGTGGTCATGCCGCGGAGCGCTTCGATCTCGGCGCCTTCGATATCGAGTTTGACGAGGTCCACTCGGTCAATCTTCCGCTCGTCGAGCAACGTGTCGAGCCCTGCAACCGGTGATTCGAAGTCGACGTGATCGGCGGCGCGTGCGGCGCGCGACACGCCCGAATTGCCGTCACGCTCGTCGAAGCCGACGAATGCCGCCGTTCCGGCGGCAGCACCGGCCGCCACCCGGATCACCTCGACCTGCGACAAGCGATTCACGGTCACGTTCTCGCCGAGCATCGAGGCCAGTCGCGGGTGCGGCTCGAGCGCGAGCACGCGCCCCGATGCACCGACGCGATGCGCGCATACGAGCGTGAAGTATCCCCAGTTCGCCCCGGCATCGACGACCGTCATGCCCGCACCAAGCAGGCGCAGCGCCAGCTGGGTCTCTTGCGGCTCGTAGCGGCCGGTGAAACATACTTCGCGGGCGATCGTGTCGTGAAGATCGCAAACGAAGCTCGAGCGGCCGAGATCGGACGGCAGTCGAGCCAGGAACGGCGGGCCAGCGAACCGCGCCAGCGCGTTTGCCGCCTGATAGCGGCCGAACGGCAGCGCGCGAATCGCAGACGCCGACAACGATACCCAGAGCGGGGCCGAATCACGCATGCTTGCGTGCGACCAGCAGCACGTTATCCGACAACCCCTGGGGAAACATCTGCGACAGCGTCTCCGGATAGTGCGCGCCAGTCAGCGGAATTCGTCCCACGCACGAGTATCCAAGCTCGACGTCCACCAACCCGCACTCGCCGGCGATGCGCACCAGATCGACGGGCAAGAGCGACGTCCGATGGACCGGATAGTACGCATCCTGAAACGCAACGAATCGACCTCTGACGATCAGGCACAGGATGCTCAGCACGCTCAGCTGATTCGGCGTGCTCATCACCAGCCAGCCGCCCGGCTTGAGCACACGCGTCAGCTCGCGGCAGAACGCACGCGGGCTTTCGAGGTGCTCAATCGTTTCCAGCGCGACGACGATGTCCGCTGTGCCGTCTGACAGTGGAATGTCTTCGCGATCGAGATCGGCGCGATGAAACGCCGCGTCTGGGGAGAGCCTGGGGTGCCGCACGACGTCGATGCCAACGTAGTCGCTGGCCAGATCGCCGGTGTACTCCAGAAACCGCCCGATGCCGCAGCCGACGTCGACGACCACGCCACGCGCGCGGCGCGCGTGCAACAGCTTTGCCGCCGCGCGGTAGATCGGTGCGTCGCTTTCGCCAACACTCTTCAGTCCACGCTCGACGGCTGCCACATCGATCATGTCGGTCATATTTCGCCCTGCCGGCTCGCGACTGGCGGCTCGCGCTTCACTCGGACCCGTTCAACCGCCCTGGCGAGCTGTGGCAGGACGACCGACGGAGCGCAGCGTGCGGTCGCATGTCCATGGCCGGCAGCTGCCAGCCGCGCCCGCAACTCCTCGTTGTCGATGAGCTCCGCCAACACACCGGCGAGAGCGGCCGTGTCTTCCGGTGGCACGAGCCGACCGCATTCGTTCGACACGATTTCTGGAGCGCCGCCCATGTCAGTGGTCACGACGGGAAGCCCCGAGAGCAGGGCCTCGGCGAAGACCACGCCAAATGGTTCTGGTCTTTCGTTTGGCTGACAGAAGATGTCGGCGGCGCGCATGAGCGACGGCACGTCCCGACGTTCGCCGAGGAACTCGACGCGCGATTCGAGGCCGAGGGCCGCTACCTCGCGGCGCAGTTCCGCCGCGTAATTCTGCTCGTGCGGCCGCTGCGCCCCCCCGGCAATCCACGCCCGCCAGGAGCGTGACGTCCGAAGATTCGCCAATGCGCGCAGCAGATGCCGATGGCCTTTCCAGGGCTCGAGCCGGCTGGCGCAGAACACGACGAGCTCGTCGCGGCCGGCACCAAGCGACCGCCGCTGTTCCTCCCTCAGTTCGTCGCTCGAACACTCGACGGCAACGGGCGGGTGGATGACGGTGACAGGCGCATCCGGCTGCAGCGCCCCTGCGCTGCGGGACGTCCAGGAGCTATTTGCGATCACCAGCGCAGCAGGCGTCCTCGCCGCCCAGCGTTCGACGAGCGGCGAGCCATCCGCGCGATCGTGTTGCCACCAGACGGCCGGCACACCCGCCCGTCTGGCGACAGGGGCAAAGATCGCATACGACCACGGTGCGTGACAGATGGCGGCTTGAGCACCGGTTGACTGCAGCAGCGCTCGAAATCGGCGGCGGGCCCGGACAACCGACGCGGGGCGGCTGAGTCGCACGTCGCCGAGATCGTGCGCCTGAACGCCGCTTGCCGAGAGCGCCCGGGCCAGGTGGCCGGGCGCGGCTATGGCGAACGTGGCCGTGACATCGGGCGTAATGGCCTGATGCCGCGCGATCGTGACGAGCATCTGCTCGATGCCGCCAAAAAGCCGACCGCTCGCGACGTGCAGGACGCGCATGCGTGGTCGAGGGTGGGTGCGAGGCGGGACTAAGGCGAAGCCCGGTGGCGGTTACCAGAGCCTGGACATGACTTCGACCGAGTCGCCCGGCATGACCGGATCATCCAGCTTCACGTCTTTGATCACGACCTGCTTGCCATCGACGACCCTGGTGATGCGGACGCGGCTCCTCGAGCCCTTCTCCGTCACGCCGCCGGCCATCGAGATCGCCTTCGACACGGTCATCGCGCCGTCGTGCAGAAACGGGCCACCATTCTTCACGTAGCCAGTGACGAAGAACGTCTCCGCCTTGGGTACGAACACCGTGTCGCCGTCGGAGAGGATGATGCCCTGTGCCCGTCCGCTCTGCAGGTCCGCCATGCTGATGCGCACGGGCGTGGTTTTGGGCGGCGATGCTCCGTCGGTTCCACCGGGTACTGATGCAGGCTTCCGATTGATCTCGATGTACGAACCCGCGTCCGGCGTCGGCGATCCCGCTTTGGCGAGCGCTTCAGTGAGATTGATATGCCCCGTCAGCGTCACCGCTCCCGGCGACCGTACCTGGCCCCAGACGTAGACGACTTGACTCCGGTAGGTCTCGACCTCGATCGACACCTGCGGATTGCGCAGGTACTTCTCTTGGAGGCGTGCGGTGATGTCCTGCTGCACCGACCGCAGCGTCACGCCCGCGGCCCTGACCAGGCCGATGTAGGGATAGTCGAACGTGCCGTCGCTGCCGACGGTCACGATCTTCGTCAGCGTGGGTTCGTCGACGACGGCGATCGAGAGTCGATCCTGCGGACCGACGGTGTACTCGGCCGACGTAGTGGCACCCTGAGAGACTTGGAACGTCAGAAACAACAGGCACAACAAGAACGCCATGGGTCAGAATCCGTAGGTCATCGACGCAAACACCCGGGTGCGGTCGTAGCGGCGGTCGGGACGATCGCTCGAGCGCTTCGCGAACTCGACGTCGACACCGACCCGAAGATTCGGCTGCAACCGATACCCCATGCCGCCGCCGAGCACAGTCGCGCGATCGGTTCTCGTGTCGTTCGGCACGCCCGACGTCGCCTCTTCACGATAGTCGAGACGATCGCGCCCCATCGTCCCGCGCACGTCCACGGCCTCCTGCAGCTGCTGCGTCAGAACGACCCTGAATCCTGTTGATAGATAGTACGGCTCGGTCTCCTCGAACGAGTATTGGACGTCGCGCGAGAGCGCAAGGTCGATCTTCGTCCATTCGCCGAACGTGTGCGTGAGCGATCCTTGTACCACGAGTCCACTGTAGTCAGGGGTGTCAGGATCGAGCGCCGAGAATCGCCGGTAGCCGACAGCCAGTGAGCCCTGGATGATTGCCGGTGCCTCCATGCGGATCGACGGCAGGATGCGGAGCGTGTCCGCGTTTCGTTCCGGCGAACTGTCGAAGCGGTCGGTCTGCCCCGACGCCGTAACCGAGAGCGTGGTGAGCGGCGTAAGGAAGAACTCGATGCCACCCTCCACAGTATTCGTCGTCGAATTGAGCGCCGTGGCGAGCGGTACGCCCTCGAACGTGTCGCCCTCCGCAAAATCCAACCCGGCCCGGCGAAGGGCGAACACGAGGCCCGTCCTCGGCGAGAGGGTCATGTTCGTACCGACGGCTACGGTGGTTTGTGTGCGCGGAGCACGCGCATCGATTTCGACATTGAGCCGTTCGCGCGTGTCGAGAAACGATCCCAGCGCATAGGGGCGCAGCCAGCCAAGATCCACGTCCATGCGGCCGTCCGTCGCATAGTCGACCGAACGTTGGTCGTCGAACTTCTGGTAGTAGACGAGGCCCGAGGCAGCTGAGCCGGAGAAGAGCAGGTTCCCGCTCCGCAGGCGAGCCTGCAGACGGGGCGTGACCGTCATCGTGAAGTCGCTCTTCGGGTCGGTCGAGTCGTCGAAGATGTTGTCGTCGACGCCGAAGTTCGTGATCGCCAGCGTGGGGTTAACCCCCAACAGACCGAACCGGAACGGCATGGTTTCGAGCGGATCGCTGCCGGGTCCGGTCTGCGCATACGAAATCGTCGGATCGAAGCACAGAATTGTAAGTACGCCGATGCACGTCAATGCACGCAATTGCAGCTCCGCCCTCTCAGTCCCATGCCGGACTGCCAACGGGACCCCATTCCCCGTAGTTTCGGCCTGTACAGCCGGTGGCGATAACAAATTCGGGCTTCGTTCAAGGGGTGACTTCCACGGTCACCAACTCGCGTCCGCGACCGGAGGGGAGCGCTTTGTGGGCTGACAATGCCTGATTCAGGCCAACCCGCGAATGAGCCGCTCGAAGACGCCGCCGGCCGTAGCCAGCGTGTCCCACGTCCCCTGCTCAGCAATACGGCCGTTTTCGAGGACGATGAGCCGGTCGGCCTCCCGGATCGTCGACAGGCGGTGGGCAATCACGATGGTCGTCCGGCCGCGGGAGGCGTTCTGGAGCGCTTGCTGGACGAGGCGCTCGGACACGGCGTCGAGGTGTGACGTCGCTTCGTCGAGGATGAGGATGCTCGGATTGCGGATGACGGCGCGGGCAATGGCGATGCGTTGCCGTTGTCCCCCCGAGACCATCGCACCGCGCTCTCCGACGAGCGTCTCGAGACCGTCGGGAAGCGAGCTCACTACGTCCGTCAGATGCGCCGCGTGTAGTGCGTGCTCGAGTGCGGCGGCGCTGACGTTCTCGCATCCGTAGAGGATGTTTTCCCGCAACGTGCCGTGAAAGAGAAACGCGTCCTGCTCGACGAGCGCAGTCGCACGATGCCAGCTTTCGGACGAGAAGTCCCAGAAGTCGCGCTCGTCGACAATGACGCGTCCGCTCGTCGGGGCGCGAAGACGGAGGAGGATGTTGGCCAGCGTCGACTTGCCAGCGCCGGAGGGGCCGACAATCGCGATCGTCTGGCCGACGGGGACGACGAAGTCGATGTTGTCGAGCGCCGTCTTGCCGTTGGGATAGCGGAAGGTCACGCGCTCGAAGGCCAGCGATCGGCGCACTCCCGCAAACTCGGTGGCGCCAAACGGACGGTCGGGGAAATATGGCGTATCGAGCCACGCCTTGACTTCCTCGATCCCGCCGGCGAGATACGCCAGGTGTCCATGCAGTCCGTAGAGCTGATTCATCAGCGGCAGGAGCCGCAGCAGCACGAAGCCGTACGCGAGCAGGTAGCTGCTCAGCATGTAGCCGGGCCGAACGAGAAAGATGTAGGCGCACGTCACGATTACCATCGCGCCGGCAACCGCCAGCGTCTCGGTTATTGGAAAGACAAGCGACAGCGCCTCGGCGCTCCGTTCTTCGGCGCCGGCCTGCGCGTCGTTGAGGGAGTGGAACTGCTCGATCTCGCGATCCTGGGAATGTGTCGCGCGCACGATCCGCACGCCCGAGAAGGACTGGCCGAGGAGCGCCGCCATCCGGTGATTGAGATCGGTCAGCTCGATGCCAACCGTCTTCAGTCGGCCGTAGACGAACGACAGCGCGCCGCCGAGCGCTACGGCGAGCACGAGCACGAGCGCGGTCAGCGGCCACGACAGGAAAAACAGCGCGGCGACGTAGAAGAACGCGATGCTCGTGCGCTGGATGAGCGCCAGCATGGCGTCGATGGCGACCGTCGTCCGGTACGTCTCGACGAGGAAGACGTTGGCCAAGTCGCCGCCGGGCAGCCGATCGAAGAGATCGAGATCGGCGCGGTGAAGACGGCGGAACAGATCGTCGCGCAGCCTGACGGCGATTCGCCGCTTGAGCCGCGCCGCGAGCACGAGTGAGGTATAGAAGGCGACGTTCTTCAGGGCGACCGAGACCACGATCGCGACGGCAATCGCGCCGATGTAGAAGGCTGGCGAGTGGCCAGGAATCGTGCGCTCGAGCCACTGAAGCGGCCGCATCGGCGTCGCTCGCTCGCCGCCCAGCAGCAGGTTCAAGAGCGGAACGAGCAGCCCGACGCCGAAGCCCTCGAACAACATGACGAAGAGGGCGCTGCCGAGCACGGCCGCCAGTAGCAGGGGCTGGCGCACCAGGTATGGCCGAAGAAAGGCGAGGATCTTGCGGAGCTCGGCGAGCTGCTGCAGCCAGGCTTTCACAGCGTGCTGTGTATCACACGCAGGACGCGGTCTGCCAGAGCGGTCACGGCGACGGAGGAACGATAGTGGAGCGCGACGTCGGCCGCCGCCTCGCCGAGCCGCTCCCGAAGGCTGGCATCAGCAATCAGCCGCTCGACCTCGCCGACGATCGCGTGGGCGTGCCGCGTGGGGATGACGAGCGCGCTTTCGCCGTCGGTCAGCGCGTCGGCGGCAACGCCGACGCGAGTCGTCACAATCGGCAGCCTGGCGGCCATCGCTTCGACCAGGGCGACGCCAAATCCCTCGTACAGGCTCGGCGCAACCATGATGTCCGCCTCTCGATAGAGATCGACGAGGGCGAGGCGATCGAGCCGCGGCACGACCCGCACCCGTGACCGCACCCCAGCATCGAAATCGGCCAAGACCCGCTCGGCTGGCGCGAGCGTGCCGGCACAAATCAGGCTGACGTCCGGATGACGGTGAGCGATCTCGCCAAAGGCATCGCGGAGGTAAGTGACGCCTTTCATCGGCAGCCATTGACCGACAAAGAGGAGCCTGCGCACGGGACGCACCAGGCGCTCGGCCAGGAAGAATTCCGGTAGCACTCCGTGAAACACAACGTCCACGCGATCTTCAGTCGTCCAGCCACGCCGGACCAGATAGTCGCGCTCGACCGAATTGAGGCACGTGATCCGCGTTGCACGCCGGCACGCGGTTTTCAGCATGAAAGGCATCAGCCATTCCTGCAACACACGATACCGCCAGCTGAGACCCCCTGACTGTTCGGCTTCCGCTCGCAGCGCTTCGTGATAAAGCGGCTCGAGGCCGTGAAAGGCGATGACCGTGGGAGCGGCGGGACCAGAGGGGCGTCTGGCCGCCGACACTGCCCGCCACCCCGCATAGCTGTGCAAGATCACGACATCGCATGCGACGCCTTGACGTTTCATCCAGCGGCCGATCACGAACGGATAGATGAGCGGCGTCAACCTTCCGCCGACGCCGCGGAACGACGGGAAATCCTCCGGCGTCACGATCGTGACAAGGTGGCCTCGCCGCGCGAGCTCAGCCGCGAGGTCCTGGTAAGTTTGCAGGACGGACGACTGCTGATCCCTCGGCGTCTGCAGGACGATGGCGATCTGCCTGGCGATCAAGGGATGGACAAGCCGTTGGGCGAACTCAATAGGCCACGAGCTGCCGGGCGTTCCGCTCGATCTCGGCGTCTGACGGAAGGAAGACGCCTTCGAGCGGCGGGGAGTACGGAACGGGCGTATCGAGCGAGGCGAGGATGCGAATCGGTGCGTCGAGCGATTCGAAGGCCTCTTCCTGGATGATGGCCGCAAGGCTTTCGCCGATGCTGCCGGTGCGAGTGTCTTCGTGGAGGATGAGGACCCGGCTGCAGTGGCGCGCACACGCGAGCACGGCCTCTCGGTCGAGAGGCGCGAGCGAACGCAGATCGAGCACGCTGGCCTGGATGCCATCAGCAGCCAGGCGCTCGGCGACGCGCATCGCGGCGTGGACGAAGGCGCCGTACAAAATGATCGCCAGAGCGTCGCCTTCGCGACGGAGGGCGGCACGCCCGATCGGAATCGGCGCCGGCGCCTCCGTGGCAAGGACTTGCTTGACCCGCGGATCGCGGTAGAGCGCGATGTGCTCGTAGTAGAGAACGGGATCGGGATCCGCGACCGCGCTGGCCATGAGCGCACGCGCGTCGGCGGGCGTCGACGGCACTACGATCTTGAGTCCAGGCGTCCGATAAAACCAGGCTTCGGTGTTCTGGCTATGGTACGGACCCGCGTGGCGCAAGCCGCCCCACGGCATCCGAACGACCATCGGCACCGAGCCACCCCAGCGATAACGGATCTTCGCGGCGTTGTTTACCAGCTGATTGAAACCCGTCGCGACGAAGTCGTTGAACTGCATCTCGGCAATCGGCCGCTGACCGGCGAGTGCCGAACCAACGCAGGTCCCGAGCACCGCGTTCTCGGCAATGGGCGCGTTGAGAATGCGATCGCCGAACTCGGCGAGCAGCGGCCGGAGGAGCAGAAACGCGTTGCCGTACGAACCGCCGACGTCCTCGCCGAAGACGAAGACCGACGGATCCGCACGCAGCGCGTCGCCGACGCCGAGCATCACGCCATCGAGAAACGTGCTGCCCGCCTTGTCGAACGGCGCGCCAGGCTCGAGAGAGGGCAGCGCTGCCTCTGTCTCGAAGCGAAGCCGCACCTGCGGATCGAGGACATCGATTCGTTGCCGAGGCGCCTCATTCGCGTACACGCCGGCGCGCGCCAGCTCGCCATCCGGCCAGGGTGCCGCGATCACTTCCTGCGCCTCGAATTCGACGAGCGCCTCGCATTCCTCTTTCAGGCGATCGAGCTCGCCCTCGTCAATGAGGCCTTCGCCCGCGAGCTGCGACGCGTACGCGGGAATCGGATCCTTGGCCGACCAGAAGGCATAACGCTCAGGATCCGCATAACCGCCGGGATGGAGCGTGGGGTATTCCCAGCCGGCCTGCGGATCCTTGCCGAGATACAGCATGTCGTCGTGATGCGCGTGCCCGCACATCCGCATCGAGACGACCTCGATGAGCGTGGGGCCATGGCCCCCTCGCCCGCGTTCGGCCGCCCACGCGAACGCGGCCGCGATTTCGTCGGGATCCGTGCCGTCGATCGTGATCCCGGGAATGCCGTAGCCGCCGGCCTTGTCGGCGAACGTCCGGGCGGCTGACTGTTCGCGCAGCGGCGTCGAGAGCGCGGTCTGATTGTTCTCGACGGCGAAGATGATCGGCAGCTTGCGCACGGCGGCGAGGTTGATCGCCTCATGCCACTCGCCGAGCGAGGTGCCGCCCTCCCCAATGAACGTGATCGCGACGCGACCGCTGCCGTCGCGTGCGAACGCGAAGGCCATGCCCGTGAGCGTGAGCGCTCCGATCGCGAGTGGCGCAGCAGCGGGCAGGACACCGCAGGTCATGTCGCCCATGTGGAGGTCCTTGCCGTCCATCGGCGGGCCGACCTTCCCCATCTGTGCGGTCAGGACCATGCGGACGGTCTCGGAGGTCGGCCGCATCGCCAGCGTTGCGCCGAGGTCTCGGATGATGGGCGAGATGACGTCGCCACGCCACGTGTTGCCGTCGCGATACTCGTCGCCACGGCGCAGCCGGATCGCGGCCCCGTAGATCGCCTCTTGTCCAAGCGAGCGGAAGCCCTTTCCCTGAAACGAGGATTCACCGTATCGGACCTCGCCGCCGGTGAAGAGCGCCTTCAGGCGATTATCGGTGGCGCGAGTCAGCACCATGCCACGCAGAATCTCGCGCCGCTCGTCGGCGGTGAGCGACGCGCGTATGGCCGCGCGTTGGAAGAAGCCGTCGCAGGCCGCAGCGAGCTCGTCGGTCGCGAAGGCGAACCGTGCCGGTGCCTCGACGCCGGGCGTAGTTTCGACCCGCTCGGTCGGCGCGAGGTTCTGCAGCCGCGTGCGCAAGGCCTCGGCGAACGCAGTCCTCAGGGATTCGAGCGCCGGTTCTTCAGGCTTGTAGGCGGTCTTGCTGGCGTCGAATGCGGCGCGCACCGGCGCGACCGCAAAAGGAAACCGCTCGACGACGAAGGCTTCGAGGCGCCGGGCGAGGTCTGTGGCGGGGTGAACCGTGGATGCCCGAGCCATGCAGAAATGCTAGCAGGGAACCGTGTCAGGCCGCGAATCGGAGATTGGGGTCAGGCCGTGAATCGTGAACGGCGCGGTGTCAAAAGCTAGGAAAATGCGCCGTTCACGATTCACGGCCTGACCCCATTCCCCACCGCTTGGGCCACGAACTGCTCGATCGCCGCCGCCGGCCGCGCGCCGGACGTCCGCGCGCGCTCGCGTCCGCCATCGAACACCGCCATCGTCGGAATCGAGCGGATGGCGAAGCGATCGCCGAGCTCGGGGACGGCGTCAGTATTCACTTTCACGACGAGATAACGCCCGGCATTGTTCGCGGCAACGCGCGCGAGCTCCGGCGCGACCATCTTGCACGGACCGCACCACGGCGCCCAGAAGTCGACGACAACGGGAAGTGACGATGAAGAGACCAGTGCGTCGAACACCTGCGCAGTCGGGACTTCGACTGGCTCGCTCGGCGCGGGCAGAGGCGTCCCGCACTTTTTGCACTTGGTTGCCTGCGCCGACGTGTGAGCGTACGGCACACGGTTACGCTGCTGGCACGAGGGGCAACTGACAATGACGCCGCGATCGTCGACCTCAGTCATCTGTCGATCCTACAACGCGGGCCGGCGCGATCTGCGGAGCTTCGAGTTCCTCGTGGCGAACCCGTCAACTCATCAGTCAGAAGATCAGCGGTATTAGTCCGACACGGCCAGCTCGCCCGGCACGATCGGCCTCGTCCGCGGCAGGAGGCCGCGTCGCGCGAGGTTGCCGACGTAGGCAAGGATCGCAATAAAAACGACGAGCTTGATGATGTCTGCGGGCCGGGTCTGCGGCAGGATTTTCCACAGCACGCCGACGATCGGCTGAGCGATCGCCACCGCCCAGACCGAGCCGTAGAAATAGCGGCGCTCGTGCCCCTCGCCCTGTGTCGACGGCCTGACGCGTGGCAGAAGACCGAACGCTCCGAGGACCCAGATCGCGCCAACGATCGGGAAATACCAGGCGTCGTAGAGTTGCCGCAGCCGCCACGTGCCGGTGGTGATCGCGATCACCAGTCCCGAGATATTGAGGATCGCAAACGCGATCACCTCGCTCCAGGCGACGGTGTAACAGACGCGACGGTAAATCGGGTTGGGACGGTCCTCAGTGAAGCGGATGATGTACGGCCTTGGCTCGACGCCCGGCAGGCTCCCGCGGAGTCCGGCGATGCCGGTGGCCACGAGCACAACCGTCAGCCACAACGCCATCCGCGTATCGAAGCCGTGCGCGAACAGATCGAAGGTGAGCGGACCCGGGGCGATGAAAAATACCCAGATCCAGATCGGCCAGTGGGCCAGCCGGTAATTGATTTTGTTCCGTTCCCGGATGCGTCGATCGCCTGCCAGCTCTATTCGCTCGGCATGACCGTGGCGACGCTCGTAGGAAGGGGGAAGCAGCGGCCAGGACAACACGTCGAATGTAACACAGGGTTTGGCAGCCAGCCGCCGAACCCCGGCATTGCCCAGCTCGTATAGCACTCCGATCCCATGACCATCTTCCAGGACCTCCGCTTTGCCGCCCGCATGCTGGTCAAGGACCCCTGGTTCACGGTTGTTGCGGCGACGGCGCTCGGGCTCGGTATCGGCGTCAATACGACCGTGTTCACCTTTGTGAACGCGGTTCTTATCCGCGGCCTTCCGTTCCCGCATTCGGAAGAGATCGTCTACCTGGCGACGCACGACACGACCAGGGACAAAGACGACCGATCGACGGCGTCCTGGCAGGAGTTCGACGACTGGCGAGCGAAGGCGCGCTCCTTCTCCGGGCTGGCCGCCTTCCGCTTCGCGCAGTTGAACGTCAGCGACCCCGATCACCCGGCCGAGCGCGTCAGCGCGGCGTCGGTCACGGCCAACACCTTCGGGCTCCTCGGCCAACAGCCGTTTCTGGGACGCGATTTCGCACCTGGGGAGGATGCCGCCGGCGCGGCGCCGGTGGTCCTGATCGGCCACAGCGTCTGGAAGAATCGCTACGGAAGCGACCCCGGCGTCATCGGCCGCTCGCTCAAGGTCAATGAGGTCGCCCACACGATCGTCGGCGTGATGCCGGAAGGCATGCGGTTTCCAACCAACGCCGACTTGTGGCGGCCGCTCCTGCCGGTGACAGGCGACATCGTGCGCAACCGGACTCACGGTGTGTTCGGCCGGCTGGCACCTGGCATCACGTGGGCCCAGGCCGATGCCGAGATGCTGGCCATCTCGCGACAGCTGCAGTCGACGTATCCCGAGACCAACAAGAACATCGAGTCGCGATTGATGACGTTCAACGAGCGCTTCAACGGCGGGCCGATTCGCCTGGTCTTCCTGTCCCTGCTCGGAGCGGTCGGCTTCGTGCTGTTGATCGCCTGCGCGAACGTCGCCAACCTCCTGCTCGCACGGTCGGCATATCGGACGCGCGAGATCGCGGTGCGCACGGCGCTCGGCGCCAGTCGCGGCCGCATCGTCCGGCAGCTGCTGATCGAGAGCGTCATGCTCGCCTGCCTGGGTGGGCTGCTGGGCCTGGGCCTGACCGCCATCGGCGTGCGGCTGTTCGACGCGGCGGTCTCCAACGTCGGCAAACCCTATTGGATCGTGTTCGAGCTCGACTGGTCGGTGTTCGGATACTTCGCGACGATCTGTCTCGCCACGGGCATCGTCTTCGGCCTGGCGCCGGCGCTGCAGGTGTCCAAGACGAACCTCAACGATCTGATGAAGGAAGGCGGCCGCGGCCAGTCCGGCGGCGCCCGCGCGCGCTGGCTGACATCCAGTCTCGTCGTGTTCGAGCTCGCGCTGACGCTCGCCCTGCTCACCGGCGCCGGCCTGATGGCCCGGAGCTTCCTCAAGCTGTATTCGCTCGACCTCGGCGTGGAGACCAGTCATCTGCTGACGTTCCGCACGCAGCTCGTCGAGAGCAAGTATCCGAAGGTCGAGCAGCGTCAGATCTTCCTGAACACGCTGGAGGCCCGCATGCGCGCGCTGCCAGGCGTCACCGGCGCGGCGCGGGCGTCAACGTTTCCCTTGAGCGGCGCCGGCGAGTTCAAGTTCGAGATCGAAGGCCGGACTGTCGCCGCGGAAACCAACCGGCCGCGGGTGACGGTCATCGACGCGGGACCCGGATACTTCGAGACCCTGGGCGTCGGGCTGCAGCGCGGGCGCGCGTTCACCGACGCCGACGGCGCGCCTGGCGGCGAGGTCGTCGTCCTCAATCAGCGCTTCGCATCGCAGTTTCTGCCGAATGAAGACCCGCTGGGCAAGCGAATCCGCGTCATGCAGGGACCGAAGGAAGACGAGCCCGGACCGTGGCTGACCGTGGTCGGCGTGAGTCCGACGATCCGGCAAGGCGACCTGCAGGCACTCGAACCGGCGGCGGTAATCTATCGACCCACGCGCATGAGCACGTCGACAGTTGCCTCGATGCTGCTGCGCACGACTGCCGATCCGGCGTCGATGATCGGCGCCGTGCGCGAAGCCGCGCGGGCGCTCGATCCCGATCAGCCGCTCTTCGCCGTCCAGCCACTCGACGACGTGATCGCCGAGGCGCGCTGGCCGTATCGCGTCTTCGGATCGCTGTTCGTGATCTTTGCCGTCATCGCGCTCGTCCTCTCCTCGGTCGGTATCTACGCGATCACGTCGTACTCGGTGTCTCAACGGACAGCGGAGCTCGGACTGCGGCTGGCGCTTGGCGCACAAGGGTCGCAGATCTCCTGGTTGATTCTGCGGACGGGGCTCATCCAGCTGAGCCTCGGTCTTGCCATCGGCCTCGCGGCCGCGTGGGGCGTCAGTCAAATCCTCAAGTCGCTGGTTGCACAGATACCGGCGCTCGACCCGGTGACGTTCGTCGGCATCACGCTACTCCTGACAACAGTGATGCTGACCGCGTGTCTCATTCCTGCCCGGCGCGCGACGCGAATGGATCCGCTCGCCGCGCTCAGAGTCGAGTAGCTCGACGTAGACCACGCACAAAGCGAGGCCGACGGCTGGAAGCTGGCGCCCCGAAGCTGATATCGTTCGTGGTCTATGTGGCGTCAAACGGCGGCAGCCGTTGTGATTGCGTTCGGGCTTGGGTTCCAACCGCAAGCGTCCCTCGCCCAGGAAATAGACACCCGCGAGGGCACGCTGGCCGCGCAACGCGCCGAGAAGGCGCGGTCACTCAAGCCCTACGAGGCCGGCAAGCTCGAGCGTGCGCTGTTGTGGTTCGAGGACGCCGAGCCCACCCGCAAGCTCGCGCCGCACGATGGCTTCTATCTGCAGTACGGCTTCCGCTGGAAGCCGGTTGGCGCCGGCCTCGGCATCGGCGGCGGCTGGCGTCACGATCTCTTCAATCGCAACGCGCGAGCAATCCTCGGCGGCGGCATCTCGACGCGCAACTACCAGATGCTGCAGGCGGACTTCTCGCTGCCCTACCTCGTGGAGAATCGCCTCGAACTCGGCGTGCACGCCGTCTATCGACACAATCCGCAGGAAGACTTCTGGGGCGTTGGCATCGACTCGTCGAAAGACGATCGGGTCAGCTATCTCGTCGACTACACCGATTACGAGGGACGCGCTATCGTGCGCCCGGTATCGTGGCTCGAAGCCGGCACGCGCTTCGGGTGGCTCGTAGGGTCAGTCGGTCGTGGCACGGACAAACGCTTTCCTTCGATCCAGGATCTCTTCACCGATGCGACGGCGCCCGGACTGTCCGAGCAGCCAGACTTCGGCTTTGGCGAGTTCTTTGCCACGGTCGACTACCGTGACGAGGACGACAACGCCCGCGCCGGTGGACTCTATTCGCTGACGTGGCGCGAGTATTCCGACCTCGACTTCAATCGCTACAGCTTCCGTGCTGTCGATCTCCTCCTCCAGCAGTTCGTGCCCATCTTCGACAAGAAACGAGTCTTCGCGGTGCAGGGACGACTGCAATCGGCGGCAACCGACGAAGGCGCTGGCCAGATCGTCCCTTTTTATTTCCAGCCCACGCTCGGCGGCAGCACCAGCCACCGCGGCTTCAACGACTTCCGATTCCGCGACGATGCGGTCGTGAACGTCAACGTCGAGTATCGATGGGAGGTGTTCTCCGGACTCGACATGGCGCTCTTCTCGGACTGGGGAACCGTCGCGTCGAACATCGAGCAGTTGAAGCTTTCCGAAGTTCAGAACGCCTACGGCATCGGCTTTCGTTTCAATACCTACAAGTCGGTGTTGTACCGCATCGATATCGGATTCGGCGGCGAAGGCGTCCAGGCGTTCTTCAAGTTCAGCAAGGCGTTCTAGTGCCGGATATGCGCAACCGATGGCTCGTCGCGGCGGTCGCAGTGGCAGTCCTGTCGTCGGGCGTCACGGGGATCGAACCCAAGTTCTTCCGCGACGATCCGCTCACGCGCGACCCCGAGATCGAGGACGCCAGCGGCGTTCGAACAGCCGAGCTCAGCGAGATCTACGACTTCGCGGAGAACTCATTTCTCGGTGCCGGCGAACGGGCCGACCGCCGTGCCGTCAACATCAACACGGTCGACGAGGTCCCAGACTCGAGCTGGTTCACCAATCGCGCGAGCAATAGCTGGTCGACCGATCAGCTGGTCAAAGGGCCCGATACTGGCACCGGCCCAACGGGGACGCTCACAATCATCTCTGGAAAGATGGAAGGTGCCGCACCGGGATTCACGGTTCGTGACGCGGCCGGCCAGCGTTACTTCATCAAGTTCGATCCGCCGTCGAACCCGGAAATGGCGAGCGGCGCTGAAATCATCTCGACGAAGTTCTTTCACGCGTTCGGCTACCACGTGCCCGAGAACTACCTCGCGATCGTCCGGCGCGAGTCGCTCGTCATCGGCGAAGGCACACTCATCGAAGACGACAACGGCCGGCGTCGCCAGATGGACGATCGCGATCTGGACGCGCTGCTCAAACGAGGGGCGCGGCGGAATGACGGCAGCTATCGCGTCCTGGCCAGCAAGGCGCTCGAAGGCAGGCCGGTCGGGCCGTTCCGCTACGATGGCACGCGACCCGACGACCCAAACGACATCTTCGCGCACGAGCACCGGCGCGAGCTTCGAGGGCTACTCGCATTCTGCGCGTGGCTGAACCACGACGACTCACGCAGCATCAACAGCCTCGACACCGTCGTCAGCGTCGGGGGTAATCGCTCCATCGTCCGGCATCATCTCCTGGACTTCGGCTCGACGCTCGGCAGCGGCACGACCAAGGCGCAGAGCCGCCGCGCCGGGAACGAGTTCGTGTGGGACTCGCGACCGACGCTCATCACGATGCTCACGCTCGGCTTCTACGTGCGGCCGTGGATCAAGGTGGACTATCCCGACATCCCGTCGCTCGGGCGGATCGAATCCACATACTTCAGGCCCGAAGAGTGGAAACCGGAATATCCGAACCCCGCGTTCACCAACGCGCGGCCTGACGATCTGTTCTGGGCGGCCCGCATTCTCGCCGGCCTCTCCGATGATGGTGTCAGGGCCGTCGTCGGAACGGCCCAGTACAGCGATCACAAAGCCACGGCTTACCTGACGGACACGCTGCTCGCCCGCAAATCGAGAGTGCTCAAGAGTTGGTTGAACGCCACCAATCCGCTTGTCAATCTGGCGCTCAGCCCGTCCGGCGAACTAACCTTCGAGAATGCGGCGCAGAAAGCTGGTGTGGGTGCAGAGGCCGAACGGTACAGCGTTCAGTGGTCAATCTTCGACAACGCCTCGAGCTCGCACAAGAACGTTGGAAGCGAGCAAACGGTGACGGGCCTCGCTGCGCAGGCCCCTGCAGCGCTGCTGGCAGAGCGACCTGAGTACGTCGGCGTGCTCGTGCGCGCGTTTCACCGCGACCAACCTGCGTGGTCACGTCCGCTGATGGCCTACTTTCGACAGAGCGGCAAAGCCTGGTCGCTCGTCGGCCTCGAACGCAACTGAATGGGAATGTCAGCGTGATTTCCGGCACCGTGACGCGAAGTCAAGTGGCGCTCACGGCGCTCCTGGCAGCGCTGACCATCTGGGTCTTCGTCTACAAAGCGGCGCCGAAGATGACGGATATCGAGGTCTGGTGGAAGGCGGCGTCACGGGCGGCCCAGGCCGAGCCGCTCTATCGCGAGAGCGACGGGCACTTCGTCTTCAAGTACCTGCCGGCGTTTGCCGTGGTGGCGATCCCGATGGGGCTCCTGCCGCTCGCGACCGCCAAGATGGTCTGGTTTTTCAGCTCGGTCGCTCTCCTCGTGGCACTCGTGTCGATGGCGGTCAGGCTTCCTGTCGAGCGCCGCAAATCTGTGCGCTGGCTCGTCGTCGTGACCGTCATCACTCTCTTGAAGTTCTACGCGCACGAGCTCGTGCTCGGCCAGGTCAATATCCTGTTCGCTGTCGTCGCCACGTCGGCCTTCCTGGCGATGAAAGCGAAGCGTGAGGCCATAGCCGGAGCGCTCGTCGTCCTTGCGATCGTGATCAAGCCTTACGCCCTGCTCTTCATGCCCTGGCTGATCGCCCGGCGGCAGCTGCCCTCGATTGTCTCGGCGTGCGCTGGCTTCGCCCTCATCCTCGTGCTGCCGGCGGTACTCTACGGGTGGGACGGCAACGTGACGCTCCATCGCGAGTGGTGGCGAACAGTAACGGAAACCACCGCGCCCAACCTGGCGATCCAGGACAACGTATCGCTGGCCGGAATGTTCTTCCGCTGGTTCGGTCCGGGCGAGTTCTCGACGCGCGTCGCGTACGGCACCGGCTTAGTACTTCTCGGCGTGGCAGCGCTCGTCTTCCTCCGCCGCCGGGGCGTAGCGTTTCCTGAGGGGGTCGAGGGCGCCCTGCTCCTGACGTTGATGCCGCTGCTATCGCCGCAGGGTTGGGACTATGTCTTCCTGATTGCCACGCCGGCGATTGTCTATCTCGCGAACTACCTCGATCTCCTGCCTCGTCCGCTGCGCTTCATCACGATCGTCGCCGGCGCAACGATCGCCTTCGTCGTGTTCGATCTGGTGGGCCGGAAGGTGTACCACGAATTCATGCGGCTCTCATTCATCAGCCTGTGTTTCCTCGTCGTCATCGCAGCGTTGACAACGCTCCGGCTGCGAAAGATCGCCTGATATCATGCCTGCATGATCCGTGGACTCGGCACGCGGTTGATTGTCGCGATTGCCGCCGCCGCGGCGTCCACCATGCAACCGCCTCAGGGGCCAGGGCCCGGTATCCCGCTGACGCTTGCCGAAGAACGGGCGGCCCGCGTCAGCGATCTTCGCTACGACCTGCATTTCTCAGTTCCGGCAGACCAAGGCCCGGTCACCGGACGCGTGAGGATCGGGTTCGCACTCAAGGATGCCTCGCGGCCGCTGTCGCTGGACTTCGCGGCGCCGACGCGACCCGCCAGCGTTCGCGCCAACGCGGCGGACGTCACGGAGTCGGCCACGACCGATCACGTTGTCGTTCCCGCGAACCAGCTGCGAGAAGGCCGAAACGAAATCACGGTTGAGTTCGTTGCCGGCGACGCGGCCCTCAATCGAAATCCGGAGTTTCTGTACACGCTGTTCGTGCCGGCGCGGGCCCACCTTACGTTTCCCTGCTTCGATCAGCCGGATCTGAAGGCGCGCTGGTCGCTCCATCTCGAGTTGCCGGCCAGCTGGGAGGCGGTGGCCAACGGCGCCGAAACGTCGCGGACGGAGGCAGATGGACGGGCTCTGCTGTCTTTTGCCGAGACCGAACCGCTGTCAACGTATCTCTTCGCGTTTGCCGCCGGACGATTCTCGGTCGAGACCGCGGAACGTAGCGGCCGCACGTTCCGGATGTTGCACCGCGAGACCGACGCCGCCAAGGTGGCGCGCAACCGCGAGGCCGTCTTCGATCTACACGCATCGGCCCTCGCCTGGCTCGAGCAGTACACCGGGATCCCGTACCCGTGGGGCAAATTCGACTTCGTGCTCATCCCGTCGTTTCAGTTTGGTGGCATGGAGCACGCCGGAGCGATTTTCTACAACGCGGCCAGCCTGCTGCTCGATCCATCGGCGACGCAGAACCAGAAGCTCGGTCGGGCCAGCCTGATCGCACACGAGACGGCACACATGTGGTTCGGCGACCTCGTGACCATGCGGTGGTTCAACGACGTGTGGATGAAGGAAGTCTTCGCCAATTTCATGGCGGCCAAGATCGTCAATCCCACGTTTCCCGAGATCAATCACGACTTGCGGTTCCTGCTGGCGCATTACCCGGCCGCCTACGACGTCGATCGCACACCTGGAACGAACGCCATTCGACAGCGTCTCGACAACCTCAACGAAGCCGGCTCGCTCTACGGCGCAATCATCTATCAGAAGGCGCCGATCGTCATGCGGCAGCTGGAGACAATCCTCGGCGAAGCGTCGTTTCGGGACGGACTGCAGGAGTACCTGCGCCAGCATCGCTTCGCCAACGCAACATGGATCGACTTGATTACGCTGCTCGATGCCAGAACGCCCACCGATCTCGCCGGCTGGAGCCGCGCGTGGGTTGAAGAAGCGGGGCGGCCGATCGTTGCCACGGAGTTGCGCGTCGAGGACGGCCGAATTGCGAAGCTCGCGTTCCATCAGCGCGATCCGCTGGTGCGCCGTGGGCTGGTGTGGGATCAGCAGCTGCGCGTGACGCTTGGATTACCCGAGGGGCTCCGCACGATTTCCGTGCGCCTGCGCGACGCGAGCGTCGACGTGTCGGAAGCGCGCGGGCTCGCCGCGCCGACGTTCGTGCTGCCTTCGGGCAATGGTGTCGGCTATGCCAGGTTCGAGCTCGACAGTGCCAGCCTGAGCTACCTCACCTCCAGCCTTCCGGAGATACCCGACCCGCTGACGCGTGGGGCGGCCTGGATCACGCTGTGGGAGGCGACCGTCGACAAGGTGCCGCCCCCTGCCCGCTTCGTCGCCCTGGCGCTCGACGCCCTTCCGCGCGAAACCGACGAGCAGAACGTGCAACGCATCCTTGCCTACGCCAGGCAGGCCTATTGGAACTTCCTCTCAGCGTCGGAACGCGAGCACGTGGCTCCGCGACTCGAACAGACGCTCAAGGCAGGCCTCGCCAGCGCGCCGACTCCGAGCCTCAAGTCGGCCTGGTTCTCGACGCTGCGCGACGTCGCCGTGTCCGACGATGCGGGAGCGTTTCTCGAGCGGGTGTGGCGGAAGAGCGAGCAAGTGCCGGGGCTCACGCTGGCCGAACCGGATTACATCACCCTGGCATTGGAGCTTGCCGTGCGCGAGCGGCCGCGGTGGCGGGAAATCCTCGACGAGCAGCTGACGAGAATCGAGAATCCGGATCGCAAGGACCGATTCGCGTACGTCCGGCCGGCGCTCTCCGCCGATCAGGGCGTCAGGGATACGTTCTTCGAGCGTCTGAAGCAGCCGTCGTTTCGGCAGCGCGAGGCGTGGGTGCTCGAAGGCCTCAACTATCTACACCACCCGCTGCGAGCGTCGACGTCGGAAAAGTACATTCCCGACAGTCTCGCCATGCTGCGCGAGATTCAGCGCACCGGCGACATCTTCTTTCCCAAGCGGTGGATGGATGCGACGCTGGGTGGCCACAGCTCCGCGACGTCGGCGCGAATGGTTGCGCGCTTTCTCGCGGAGCTGCCACAGGACTATCCCGATCGCCTCCGCCGCGTCATCCTGTCGTCGTCGGACGACTTGTTCCGCGCGAGTGGCGTCGGACGGTGATCGCGAGCCGGCGCGTTACGCGCTCTTCTTGCGAGCGCTACGGCGGCGAACGTAGAAAATGCCGAGAATGCCGATCAGAACTGCTGCCACTGCGAACATGGTGATGACCCTCCGGGGCTTCCGAGGAGGCAAGCCGGGTGCCGTAGCTCGTGTGACAATCAGCCCGACCGCCGGAAAGCGCTGAACTCGAACGGCTTAGCGGATCGTATCGTCCGGCGGCGGCCACAGCTACACGGTGGAGTGCCGCCGCCAGGTCGGACAGAATGGGTACCGGGATCTCAGATTTCGTGGCTGCAAAGGGCCCGAACACAGTCCTGCGATTCTGTACAGAAGTGGGAACCGATGCGCATTCGAGTGCTCGTCTCGGGCGGCACGTTCGACAAGCAATACGACGAGTTGACGGGCCGGCTGTTCTTTCGCGACACGCACGTCCCCGAAATGCTCGACCGCGGACGGTGCCGCGTCGACGTCACGGTCGAGACCGTCATGATGGTCGACAGCCTCGATCTGGATGATGCCGGCCGTCAGGCGATCGTGTCGCGCTGCCGCGCGTCGGCGGAACGCGCGATTGTCGTCACGCACGGTACCGACACGATGGTCGAGACTGCGCGTGCGATCGCAGCAGCAGGGCTCTCCGATCGCACGGTCATACTGACCGGGGCGATGGTGCCGTACGCGTTTGGCAGTTCCGACGGGCTCTTCAATCTCGGAAGCGCGCTGTCGTTCGCGCAAGTCCTGCCGCCTGGCGTCTACGTCGCGATGAATGGCCAGTACTTCGCATGGGACCGCGTGCGCAAGAATCGTGAGGACGGAATCTTCGAGGCGACACCATGATTCGGCTCGAGAGCAAGCTGCCGTCGGTCGGCACGACCATCTTCACCGTGATGTCGAAGCTAGCGGTCGAAGTCGATGCCATTAACTTGTCGCAGGGCTTTCCGGATTTCGACTGCGATCCTGAGCTCGTCGAGGCCGTCGCCGCGCACATGCGCAGCGGCAAGAACCAGTACGCGCCGATGCAGGGCGTCGCGCGACTACGCGAGGCCATCGCCGCCAAGTACGAATGGTTCTGCGGCCGACGGTACGATCCGGACACCGACGTAACGGTGACATCCGGAGCGACGGAGGGAATCTTCGACGCCGTGGCGGCGTCGGCCGGCCCTGGCGACGAGGTCATCGTCCTCGAGCCGTGCTACGACTCGTACGTGCCGGCGATCGAGTTGAGCGGCGCAACGCCGGTATTCGTGCCGCTGCAATTCCCAAGCTACGGCGTCGATTGGCAGCGCGTGCGCGCTGCTATCACGCCGCGCACGCGAATGATCATGATCAACTCGCCGCACAATCCCGCCGGCGCTGTGCTGACGCCCGCGGACATCGTGTCGCTGATCGAGCTCGTCGAGCGCACGCGGATCCTGATTCTGAGCGACGAGGTCTACGAGCACATCATCTTCGACGGCGTGCGTCACGAGAGCTGCGCGCGTCACGACGCGCTCGCCAGCCGGGCGTTCATCGTCGGATCGTTCGGCAAGACGTACCACACGACCGGCTGGAAGGTTGGCTACGTGGTCGCGCCGGCGGCGTTGACGACGGAGTTCAGGAAGGTGCACCAGTTCGTCACGTTCTCGACCAACACGCCCGTGCAGCACGCGATCGCCGATTTTCTCGAGACCCGCCGCGGCCTGGCCGAGCTCGGCCCGTTCTTCCAGGCCAAACGCGATTTGTTCCTGCGTCTGATGCAGGGGTCGCGCTTCCGGCCGCTGGCCTGCCGCGGCAGTTACTTTCAACTCATGGACTATTCGGCGATCAGCGACGAACGCGATCAGGACTTCGCGATCCGGCTCACCAAGGAGTACGGCGTCGCGTCGATTCCGACGTCGCCGTTCCTGCGCGTTCAACCTGCGCCCACGGTCGTGCGCTTCTGCTTCGCGAAGCGCGATGAGACGCTCGAGGAAGCGGCCAATCGACTCAGACGCGCCTAGCGGCGCACCGTGCTAAACTCCCCGGCCTATGGCCGAACTCGACCTCTGGTCGATGCTCTTCGTCTTCATGCTGGCGACGTTTGTCGGCTTCCAGGTGATACAGAACGTGTCCCGGCTGCTGCACACGCCGCTGATGTCGCTCACCAACGCGATCTCGGCCATCGCGATCGTCGGCGCCATCCTGATTGCCGGCGAGCAGGAATCCACTGCGACCACCATTCTCGGCGCGATCGCGGTTGCTGCCTCGATGACCAACATCGTCAGCGGCTTCCTCATCACCGACCGCATGCTCAAGATGTTCCGCGAGCGGGAGCGTAAGCCGTGATCCACGGCCTGACGCAGCTCACATATCTCGCGGCGGCGGCGCTCTTCATCCTCTCGCTTCGCTGGCTGAGCCACCCAAAAACTGCGCGCAAGGGTGTCGCCGCCGGCGTCGGTGGAATGACACTCGCCGTGGTCGGCACGCTGCTCGCACCCGAGATCGTCAACTTCTCGTGGATCGCAATCGCCGCACTGGTCGGGATCGTCATTGGTGTGCCGCTGTCGTGGGTGCCACTCACTGCCGTTCCGCAGCGAACCGCGCTGTCGCACGCCTTTGGCGGCCTCGCCGCCGGACTGGTCGGCACGGCGAAGTACATGATCTGGTTCCAGCACGGCGAGCTGACGACGTTCCGCACCGGCGCGATCGTTCTCGAGATCATCCTTGGCTACCTCACGTTCACGGGCAGCCTGATGGCGGCGGGCAAGCTGCAGGAGATCGTTCCGACGCGGCCGATCACGTACCCGAATCAGAACTTCGTCAACCTGAGCCTGTTGGCCATCGCAATTGGTGCCGGCGTTTACCTGAGCATCAACCCCTACCTTCCCTGGGCGTTCGCGATCATCATCGTCTTGTCGCTGCTGTTTGGCGTCCTGCTGATTCTGCCGATCGGCGGCGCCGACATGCCAACGGTCATTTCGCTCCTGAACTCGTACGCCGGGCTCTCGGCCGTGGCGATGGGGTTCGTGCTCGAGAACAAGCTGCTCATCACCGCCGGCGCGCTCGACGGTTCATCAGGCCTGATCCTGTCGATCATCATGTGCCGGGCGATGAACCGATCGTTCACCAACGTGCTGTTCGGCGCGTTCGGACAGGTGCAAGCGACGGCGGCAGCCGGTGAAGCCAAGACCGCCAAGAGCGCCACCTCACAGGACGTCGCAGAGCTGCTGACAAATGCCGACCGCGTCGTCGTGGTGCCTGGCTATGGAATGGCCGTGGCGCAGGCGCAGCACAAGGTCCGTGAGCTCTACGATCTGCTGAACAAGCGCGGCGTCGAGGTCAAGTTCGCGATCCATCCGGTCGCGGGACGGATGCCGGGTCACATGAACGTGCTACTCGCCGAAGCAGAGATTCCGTACGACGCGCTCGTCGAGATGGACGACATCAACCCCGATCTTCCGCAGACCGACGTCGCTCTCGTCGTCGGCGCCAACGACGTCGTCAATCCCGCGGCACGGCACGACAAGAGCAGCCCGATTTTCGGCATGCCGATTATCGACGTCGACAAAGCCAAGTCGGTAATCGCCATCAAGCGCTCGATGAACCCGGGCTTTGCTGGCATCGACAACGAGCTCTACTACCTCGATCACACCTTGATGGCGTTCGGTGACGCCAAGCAGGTGCTGGGCGATGTCGTCAAGGCTGTCTCAGGCGAGGGCAACGGCGGGCACTAGCAATGCTTGTCATCCGGTGATTTTGAATCGGATGAGCTCCCTGGCGTGACCGCCAGTGCTCGTGGCCGACACCTCGATCGAGTATTCGCCGGGCGCGAAGGGCGCGAGCGACAGGTCGAATTGGGCCAGCGCCTGGCCACTCTCCTGTGGCATCGCGACGAGGTCGGCAACGGTCGATCCGACGCGGTTGACGAGCCGCGCGGATACCTGCACGGCGTTCCCACCAGGATCAAAGGTCGGCACGCGCAACAACAGCCACTCGGTGCGACGGAACTCACGGCCGGGCAGCGGTGCCGCATTCGAGTTCGCGCTGATGTCCCGGAACTCACGCGCCGAGGCAGCTCGGAACAACTGCGGTGGCAGGATCACCGGCGTCGCGCCGCGAACGTTGGGCACATCGAAGTCCTGCGCGCCCACATCGAGCTTGGTGCCGTCGGCCTGCAGGATCGTCAGGTCGAATTGGAGACGGCCCGGAGCCGTCTGGATCACGGCCTTGTCAGGACGCACGCTGGAGACGCTCACGCCGGGTTGCGCCGCCGCAACTTCTCCGTCGTAGAGAACGGTTCCCGTCGGGGTTGTGACCTTGAGCACGACAACATCGGCTCGTGCTGCTGGCCGCCGAGGCTGTGTCGGCGGCACCGCCGGTGTCCACGTAAAGATCACGCGGCGACTGCCGTCGGGCTCGACGGTCAGGCCAAACCACGAATCGATGAACGTACTGCGCTTGAGCGCACGTGTGGCGACGAGCGGCGTCAGCAGCGAACGGTACGTCGTCCGCAACTCGGCAGGCACCGGCGCCCAGTAGCCGGAGCGCGCGCGGACATGCGCACCGCGACGGCTGGACGTCACTTCGAGCGTGTGAAATCTGCCGTCGTTCGGGTTGTTCGCCTTGTAGGTGAGGACGTAGTACGAGTCGAGGTCCTTCGCCACGCGCCGCAGACCGGAAGTCAAATCCTGACCGGCGGCAACTGCGTCCCCGCCTGTGTCCCGCGCGAGGCTTTGGATGAGCGTCGATATCTCGCTTGCCGTGTCCGCATCCGTTGCTGCGACGTCGGAGAGCGCCGCTGTCGGCACCGGGCCTGGATCAAAGGCGTAGAGCAGCACTCGAAATCGGCTCGCGGCACGGACGAGCGCCTGAAGGTCAGGCAATCGCCTCTCTCTGGCCCGCGGAACGTCCGTTGTGAACCCCTCGCTCATCAACACGACGGCGCCCAACCCACCGTTGAGCTCGCCCATCCTTGCGGCGAGCGCGCGCAAGCCGGACATGACGATTTGCGCCCGCGCGGCTCGCACGGCGGCAGGCGAGCGACCGAGGTACTCCTCTTCGAATGGTGTGCGCGGCGTGTAGTCGTTGCGGCGTCCTTCAAAGCTGCCGACGGCTTTCCGCGCCTCGTCGCGATCGCGCGTGAAACGGATGGCGCTCAGATGATCGAGCGGCTTCATGACGACGACCAGGTCGGCCGGACGAAGTTCGTCGTCGAGGAATCTTGAGAGGGCATGACGCACGCGCTCGGTGCTCTCGCCGGCGCTGACGTGAAACTCGTCGAGGTAGATGGCGATGACGCGAGTACCGGGCTCCCTGGCAGCGCGTTCTTCGTCGGCGGCGCTCGTAATTTCGAACGGCGGCGCGACAGGCCCGACAGCGGGCGGCACGTTCGAGCGCCATTCCGCGCTCTCGATCTTCTGTGCAACGCCGTTGTCGAGGATGGCGAAATCGGAAGGACCCAGTCTGGCGATCGGCGCGCCAGCCTTGTCGGTGACGATAGCGTCGACGCGTACGATGCGGTCGGCAGGATCAGCAGGAGTAGCCGCGGCGGGCTCGACCGCCGGTTGCCCAACCTGCCAGTCCGCACGGCCAGCCCACGGCATGATGCACATGCACAGTGCAGCACCGATGACGGCCGACGCGATCCTGGCCAGACAACCTCCGATCGAGATCTAAGTCTACTTCGCTCCCTGTGGCCAGCATGTCCACTATTTCGGTAGGGACTCCGAGGAAATTCCCAGATATGGCGCGATCTCCCGCAGCTTGGCCTGGATGAGCCGGACGTTCCTGGGTCCCATGCGCAGGAACTGGCGCTGAACCGCCGAAAGGGATTGCAGCCGTGGGTCCTTGTACTCGTAGGCCACACTCTTCGAGGCGAGCGCGACGTCGCCGTCAATGGCTGGCGTCTTCAGCAGCTCCGCCATCGCGCGTTCCATGGCCTGGTCGACGTTGCCTTCGGGATGGCCGAGCTCGCGATAGGCGTCGACGATGCGGGGCTTGAGTGTGGCGTAGAGACGGGCGGTGCCGCGGGCGTCGAGCGCCGAGACGGCGTCCGCGTATTTGTCGTAG
The DNA here is from genome assembly GCA_963797715.1 of uncultured Acidobacteriota bacterium. Classification (GTDB taxonomy): domain Bacteria; phylum Acidobacteriota; class Vicinamibacteria; order Vicinamibacterales; family 2-12-FULL-66-21; genus DATBJJ01. The sequence continues at coordinate 162,289 of CAWCQS010000015.1, read as the reverse complement.
CGCCGATAGCTTCGCGGGTCGATCCAGACGTTCCCCCGATCTTCCCGAACGAGGAATGGACCCACCGGCCGAATCTTCGCCAGCTGCGCCGCTGGCGTGCGGCCGTTCGAGACGTTCTCGAGGGCAACGGTGAAATTCCGCAGCAGCTGGTCGGTCGTCAGCCAGGCGGTGACGGTGGGGTGAGACGAAAGCCGCGCAACCAGTTCGCGGACGACAGGGTCGCTCTCCTCGATCGGCGGAAGATCGATGGTTTCACCGGCTTCAGGCAGCGGCTTCGAGGCTGGGGTGGCGGGTGCAACGGCCTGCTCGGTTGCCGTGCGAACTTCAGTCGCGGGCGGAGCCGGCCGTCGCCAGTAGTAGTAGTAGCCAGCCCCTCCGATGCCCAGGACCAGCAGTACCGCGAACGCGATCAGCCACCGTCGGCTGCGCGGCTCCGGTTCGAACGATCCCTGCCACTTGTCGAGCTTGAGGTCATTGAGATCGGTCATAAGGCAGTCTACACCTGCAGTTTAGACGGCCAATCGACGGGATGGCTGGCGCTCGCGCTGCGACCCTGACGGCTCGCGGGTTGGGCGGTTCGATGGCCGGGGGAGCCGGCCGTGGACCCCAAAAAAGAAAGCCGGCCGGGAACGGCGAGTTGGGAACCGTCCCGGCACGGCTGGGAGGAGAGGCTGACAATGTGTAGAAACGACGGAATTGGCCAAAGCGAACACAAACAGGAGCTGGGAGGGAGGAGCTAGGAGCTAGGAGGGTCGGAAGCCGGTAGCTGAAAGCTGGGGGCTGGAAGCCTCCGGATTCGGAACGGTCGGACGGACCCGCCACGGGTGGGGAGAAGACCACCCGTAGCGGGCCGCCTTCAAACGGCCGGGGGAGGAGGATCCGGCCGAAAGAAAGTTTCATGCTCTTACCGCCTAGGCGGCGAGGGACCCATCAGCGGATTGGAAGAACCCGCCGTCGCTCTGGTGGCACTCCCGGAGCTTTTCAACGTCACGAGCGTCGTGACCTGCGTGCCTTCCGCCAGATCGTCGGCGACGACTTCGGTCAGCGTGCCGTCACTCGCGCCGATAGTGACGGGAACGGCGAGCAGCTGATCGTTGTCGTAGACCCACACCGTGCCCTTGTTCGTTGGCGTCGCAGGCTTGCCCGTTGTGCCGGTCGGCCTCGCACCGCTCGTGGCGTCTGTCGTAGCCTGCCCGAACGCGGCCAAGACGGCGCTCGTCGGCTTGAATCGCAACGCCGCATTCGGCACGCGCAGCACGTGATCGCGTCGCATCACCTCCACGGTCAGCGTCGCTGTCATCCCTGGCTTCAGCTTGAGCTCCGCGTTCGGCGCCGACACGATTGCTGCGTAGGTGACGACGTTCTGCTCGATCACCGGATTGAGTCGCACCTGCTCGACGCGCCCGTGGAACACGTCGGTCGGATACGCGTCAACCCTGAACGTCACCGGCTGGCCGTCCTTGATGTTGCCGAGATCCGACTCGTCAATGCTCGCCTTGAGCTGCATGCGGCCGAGATCCGCCGCAATCATGAAGAGCGTGGGTGCCTGCAGGCTCGCCGCCACCGTCTGCCCCAGTTCAACCGAACGCGAGATCACGATGCCGTCGATGGGCGAGGTGATGACGGTCTTCTGCAGATTCACTTGGGCTTGCGCGACAGCTGCCTGCGCCTGCGTGACCTGCGCCGACGCGGCCTTTACCTGCGCTTGAAACGTCCGCTGCGCGATCTCGGCAACTTCGAGATCGGTTCGTGCGATCAGCTGGCGCGCCTCGAGCTCGCGAGCCCGAGCGAGTTTGACCTCGGCATCGCTCAACTGCACCTTCAACCGCTCGACGTCGGCTTCGGCGCCGAGGAGGTTCGCCTTCGCCCGCTCGATGTCTGCCTGGATGAACGACGGATCGAGCCGGGCGAGCACCTGCCCCTTCCTGACGATAGAGTTGAAGTCCGCGTTGAGTGACTGAATCGTGCCCGACACCTGGCTGCCAACCTGCACCGTATCGACCGCCTCGAGGGTTCCGGTTGCTGAGACAGCCGCAACGATCGAGCCTCGCGACACGACACCAGTCGCAACCGATGGAGCATCGTTTCCGCGGCGTCCGAACATCGCGGCGGCACTCAATCCGGTAACGGTCACGAGGGCGGCGACGATTGAAATCTTTCGCTTCATCTTTTAGCTCTGAGGGTTAAGACGGCCGATTCGTGGCGAGCACGTGGCTCCGCTGTGAAGAAATCGTGGCAGGCCCAGGAGGGCCCGTTGGACCGTGTTCCGGGGGCTACACTGATGGCATGGAATCGGACGAGCGAGGGCCGGACACGTCAGGTGCGCGTGTGCTCGTCGTCGAAGACGAGCCGCATATCCGCGACCTCATCGCGCTCCACCTCACACTCGAGGGGCTGAAGCCGGTAGCGGTGGGCGACGGCAACGAAGGCCTGCGCCTCGCTCGCGCGGACCCGTTCGATCTCGTGGTGCTGGACCTGATGCTGCCCGGACTCGACGGCGTCACCGTCTGCCGCGCGATTCGCCGCGACACCACCAACAGCGACGTGCCGATTCTCATGCTGACGGCTCGCCGTGAAGAGTCCGACAAGGTCCTCGGCCTCGAGAGCGGCGCCGACGACTATCTGACCAAGCCCTTCGGCGTCCGGGAGTTCGTCGCGCGCGTTCGCGCGCTGCTTCGCCGCCCGCGTCCCTCGCGGCTGGCCGCCGGCGTCGGAGACGATGCGCGGCCGGTTTCAGCGAAGGGCCTGACCGTCGATCCGGCACGCCGGCATGCACGCATGGATGGCAGGGAGATCGAGCTGACGAGCCACGAGTTCGACATGCTCTATCTCCTCGCCAGCCACCCCGGCATCGTGTTCAGCCGGGAGGCACTCGTCAAGCGCGTCTGGGGCGACGACACGTTCGTGACCGAACGCAGTGTCGACACGCTGGTCAAGCGGCTGCGGCGAAAGATCGAGACCGACGCGGCGGATCCGCAAATGATTCTGACGGTCTGGGGCACTGGGTACAAGTTCTCCGATGCCTGATCCGGTCTGGTACAAGAGTCTCTATTGGCGCATCGCCTTCGGCTTTGTGGCGATGCTGGCCGCTGTGCTGCTCGCACAGGGACTCGTCCTTCTCTGGCTCACCGATCGCGTCGTCGGTTGGTCGGCGCAGACTCCGGCGCAGCTCGTCACGGCAGTGGCGACTGAGCTCTCGGCCGCGCTCGCCCGCGATCCATCGCTTCCTCTCGAGTCGTACGTGCGCAGCGAGTTCAGCCACATCTATCGTCCGTTTCTCGTCGTGATGGCCGACGGCCGGACGGCATCGAATCGGCCCAACGGTCTGCCGCCTGGATACGTCCGTGCCGTGCAGCAGCGCCTGCGTCGCGGTGAGCCGCTCACGTCGGTGGATCCACGCGACGGCGGTGGACGTGGCGGAGGACGTGACTGGCGCGACCGCGGCGGCGACGGCCGACGCGACGGGCCGCCGGAAGAACCGTATCCGCTGCCACCGTCTCCTGATAGCGGACCTCGCGCCGCCGATGGCCAGCCACCACCCCGCGGATCCGCGAGCGCCCCGATTGTCGTCGCCGACCGGCAGCTCGGATTCGTCGTGATTCCGGTGAATCCGCCGCCGGTGTTCGTCGCCCTTCGGGAGCTCGGACCGACGCTGACGTGGGTCGGCCTGCTGCTCCTGGCGATCGGTGCGGGAGGCGCGGCGCTGTTGATCTTCGTCCGGCGCACAGGCGCCTGCGCTTGCTCGAACAGGCAGCGCGCGCCCTCGGTGAGGGGAGAACCGACGTCCGCGCGGTCGAGGCGGGCGGTGACGAAGTCAGCGCGCTGGCGCAAGCATTCAACCGAATGGCGGGCGATCTCGGCACCCGCGCGGCAGCACTTGCCGCCTCGGATCGCGCTCGCCGGCAGCTGCTCGCCGATGTTTCACACGAGCTCATGACGCCGCTCGCCGCGGTGCGTGGCTACACCGAGACGCTGGCGATGCCAGAGCTCAATCTCGATGTCTCGACGCGGCAGCGGTATCTCGGCATCATCGGCGATGAAACGCAGAAGCTCGAGTCGCTCATCGGCGACCTCCTCGATCTCGCGCGCCTCGAAGGCGGCGGCGGAACATTGACGCTGGAGGATGTCGCGGTGAAGGAGTTGTTCGGCCGCGTCGCCGACCGGCATGGGCCGGCGATTCGCGATCGGCACATTACTCTCGAAGTGGCGGTCCGGCCACACGACCTCACGGTTTACGTCGACGGCCAGCGCCTCGAGCAGGCGCTGCAGAACCTCGCGGCTAACGCGTTGCGCCACACACCCGAAGGAGGGCGGCTGGCGCTGGCGGCAGAAGAAACGGCGGCAGGGGTCAAGCTCACCGTGCGCGACTCGGGCCCGGGCATCGCGCCCGAGCACCTGCCGCACATCTTCGAACGGTTCTACAAGGCGGACGCGGCGCGCAGTGCGACGCCGCTCTCCGGCAGCGGCCTCGGCCTCTCGATTGTTCAGGCCATCATCGAGCGCCACGGCGGGACCGTGACGGCATCGAATGCGCCGGAGGGCGGCGCGGTCTTCGAAATCACAATTCCCCGGCGAGCCCACCCGACGTCAGACTGACATTGAGCCTGACGGTCTCGCCGCGTCGAACGCGGACGGTCGTCGAATAGGTCTGGAACCCGTTCTTCCGAACTTCAATGCGGTGTGGTCCCTCGGCCAACTCGATGACGAACTGATCCTGGCCCTCTGGCGCGTTCCACGTTTCCCCATCGACCAGGATGTCGGCGTCGCCCGGACGGACGCGCAGCAGGAGCGACCCGAAGTCTGATGGTTGGCCACCGCGCGGCGGGGGCCCCTGACGATCGTAGGGCATCGTTCCCTGGTTTTCACCGTACGGCGAGTGATTCGGGCGTGCGCCGCGGGGCGGTTCAACCGGCTTGGGCGGCGACACGGGCGCTTCACCGGGGCCGAGCGGCTCCATCGCGTGTATCAGCTTGACGGTGCCGCCTCGAGTGAACAGCACTTTTTGCGTAAACGGCCGATGTCCGTCGAGGTACAGCTGCAGCTCGTGTTCGCCGATGCCGACGTTCAGGCGCTGGAGATAGCCGTCGAACTCGTCAGCGACGCCGGCGAAGTAGCCGTCGACATAGACCTGCGTGTTGCGGGGTGTGACCTGCAGTCTTGCGGACCCCGTGTTGTCGTACACAACCGGGCCGTAATAGTACGGCGGATAGCCGTACCCGTATCCGTATCCGGCTCCGCCGTAGTACGGGTAGCCCCACCCGTAGCCGAAGCTGAAATAGAACGGGCTGTAGAAGCCGCCGTAGTAATACGGATAGTAATAGGGGTAGTAGAACGAGGAGTAGTAGTACGGGCGGTAGTACGGCCGGTAATAGCCACCCCCATAGATTGGATGCGACGGATACGGTCGCGAGGACCGCGGCACCGCAGTCCCTGTCGACTGCCCTGACGACCGGCGCACGGCTCGCCCCTGGCCGGCGGAAACTGACGAGGGCCAGAGCGTCGCGATTGAAACCGCGGTGACAACGAAGGTGGTTGCGAATCGAGTGTGCCGGGTCAAGGTGGGCCTCCGTACGCGAGTCTCAGGCTAACTCCAGCACAGCAATGCCAGTGCCAAAGAATTGATCCGATGGCATCGAACGATCACGCGCGACGCCGTCCTCGGCCGATCACACTCTGTGTCGCGACGAGGACAGCGTTACCTCCTACCTTCTACCTCCTGCCTCCTGATTCAATTCAGTTCCACCGGCTTCAGCTTCGGCACCAGGAGCTGAATAACAGCCAGCGCGATCAGATACGCGAACGCGGCCATGAAGAAAATCGGCACGTAGCTGCCCGTCGTCTGCAGGATGTAGCCGGTGATCTTCGCGATGAGCATGCCGCCGACAGCGCCGGCAAACCCGCCGAGGCCGACGACCGAGCCGACGGCCTGGCGTGGGAACATGTCCGAGGTCAGCGTAAAGAGGTTCGCGGACCAGCCCTGGTGAGCGGACGCCGCGAGGCTGACGAGCGCAACGGCCGCCCACAGGTCGGTCGCCTTCGAGGCGAACGCCATCGGCAGCACTGCCGCCGCGCACACAAGCATCGCTGTCTTTCGTCCGGCATTCACCGACCATCCACGCTTGAGCAGCCATGACGACAGCCACCCGCCGCCGATCGAGCCGACATCAGCGATGAGATAGATCGCGATGAGTGGCGGTCCGATCGTCTTGAGATCGATGCCGTAATTGCGGCCGAGAAAGTCCGGAATCCAGAAGAGGTACAGCCACCACACCGGGTCTGTCAGAAACTTTCCGAGCGCGAACGCCCAGGTCTGGCGATAGCGCAGGAGCTGCAGCCACGGAATGTGTGCCGCCGGATCCGGAGGATCGCTCTTGATGTGCGCGAGTTCGGCCGCGCCGACGCGGGGATGACTCTCGGGTGGACCGTAGAGCGGAATCCAGAACGCGAGCCACAAGAGGCCGAGCGCGCCGGTAATGACGAACGCCCAATACCATCCCCAGTAGAGCGTGAGCGGTGGCACCACGAGCGGCGTGACCAACGCACCGATGTTGGTGCCAGAATTGAACAGACCGGTCGCGAACGCGCGTTCCTTCTTCGGAAACCACTCGGCCGTGACCTTGATCGCCGCAGGAAAGTTGCCGGCCTCGCCGAAGCCGAGGAAGAGCCTCGCAAAGATGAAGCCCGCCACCGACGCGGTGTAGGTGAGACCGATGAGCGAGAGAATCCAGGCGGCCGTGGGCCCGAATACCGGTGCTTCGGCGTGCGCCATCGCCGCAACGCTCCAGACAACGAGCGCGACGACGAAGCCCTTTTTCGTCCCCAGCCGATCGATCATCCGGCCGGCAAAGAGAAAGGCGATGGCGTACGCGAGCTGGAACGCGAAGATGATGTCGGCGTAATCGATTTCGGTCCAGCCGAACTCCTGCTGAAGGGTCGGTTTCAGGATGCCGATGACCTGACGATCGACGTAGTTGATCGTCGCGGCAAAGAACAGCAGCGCGCAGATGACCCAGCGGAACCGCCCGATCGGTCCGGTCATCGGCTGGGCAGCGACCGGAACGGCGGCAACAGCAGCGGAGCTTTTCGGCATGGCGCTCTGGGGACCCTCAGATGGTCGGGTTGCGGCGGTGGATGGCGAACTCGCGGTGCCCGAGCCGCTCGGCGGACGTCGGCTGACCCGACGCGACGGTCAGCACCTCGGCGAACAACCGATCGGCGGCAGCGTCGAGGGTCTCGGTATCGTCCATGATGCCGCTGACATCGAGATCGATGTTGTCGGCCATTTGCCGCGCGGTCCGGGCGTTGCCGGTGATCTTGATGACCGGCGCGATGGGATTTCCGGTCGGCGTACCCAGACCAGTGGTGAACACGACAACTTGCGCGCCACCGCCAACCATGCCCGTCACTGATTCGACGTCGAGGCCCGGCGTGTCCATCACCGTCAGCCCCTTGCGCGTGATCGGCGCGGCGTACGCCACGACGTCTTCGAGAGGCGCCGCCTCGCCGCCCTTGTGCGTGGCGCCGAGCGACTTTTCTTCGATGGTGGTGAGGCCGCCGCGAATGTTCCCCGGCGATGGCTGTGTGCCGCGAATGTCGAGCCCGAGCGCGCGCGCCTCGGTCTCGACGCGCGTGATGATCTGAATCAGCCGCGTGGCAGTCGCCGGCCGCGTGGCACGAGACGCGAGTAGATGCTCAGCGCCCATGATCTCGGCAATCTCACCGAGCACGGCGGTGCCGCCGAGCGCCACGAGCCGATCGGTCACCCGGCCGAGCGTTGGGTTCGATGCGAGGCCCGAGGTGTAGTCCGAGCCACCGCACTTGAGCGAGAGGATGAGCTCGGATGCCTCACACCACTCGCGCGGCTGCGCGGCAAGGACGTCCGCGAAGCGTCGCGCGATTGACGTCGCCTTCTCCGTGGTCCGCACGGTTCCGCCCTCGGACTGGATGGCCACGATCTCGACCGGCTTGCCGTGTCGCCTCGCGGCTTCAGCCAGGCTCTGCGCCACCACCTGCTCGCAGCCGAGCGCAATAACGACGACCGCGCCGACATTGGGATGCCCACAGTACGCGGCCAGCGTATCGTGCGTAACCCGCATGTCGGGGCCGAGTTGTCCGCAGCCCGCGAGGTGCGGAACGGCCGTGCCGATGGGTTGCGTGGCCGCAGCCACACGTTCGGCGACGACGGCCGAACAGATCACCGTTGGCACGACAAGCACATGATTTCTCGTGCCGACGCGGCCGTCGGATCGACGAAACCCATGGAACCCTGGACGGTCGTTCATCGCGTATCGGTGCCGTTCTTCCTGTCCGCGCCGTTGCGCTCGTCGGGCGGCTCGGCCAGCCGAGGCTGGAGATCGGCCTGCGGCACTTCGAGATCTCCTCGCCCGCGCGTGCTGGCGAGGTTGTGCGTGTGCACGTGCGCGCCGGCGGCGATCTCGGCCGTGGCGAGCCCGATCGGACTGCCGTACTTGATCACAGCTTCGCCGGCGTGAATCGTGCGCAAGGCAATCTTATGTCCGGACGGCACCGCCTCGCGAACCGGAATCGTGTGTCCCGACAGCGTCAGCTCACGGCCGGGCTCGAGCGGCTGTAGCGCGGTGGCAACGTTGTCCCGCTCGCTGATGACGAGCGCGGCTTTCATTGATTGACCCCACTCGCCAAGAAGCCGCCGTCCACGGCGAGCATGTGGCCGGTAACGAACGACGCCGCATCCGAGGACAGGAACACCGCTGCGCCGACGAGCTCATCGGTCTTCCCGAAGCGCTTCATCGGCGTTCGCATCAGGAACTCCTGGCCGCGCGGCGAATCGAGCAGCGCCGCGTTGAGGTCGGTGCGGAAGAGACCGGGAATAAGCGCATTCACGGTGACGTTGTATGGCGCCCACTCGACCGCCAGCGCCCGCGTCAATCCGGCGACGCCGGCCTTGCTCGCCACGTACGCCGCCACTTCGTACAGACCGACGAACGACGACAGGGAGCCGATGGTGACGATGCGGCCGTAGCGCTTGTCGATCATCGTCCGGCCGAACACCTGGCAGGCGCGTAGCGTGCCGGTGAGGTTGGTCTCGATCACGCGGTGCCAGTCGGCTTCGTCCATCTCGAGCGTGGACGTTTTCTTCGTCGTGCCGGCGACTGCCAGCAGGATATCGATCTTGCCAAACGCTTCAAGGCATTCGTCGCGTAGCCGGTCGAGCGACGCGATGTCGCCGACGTCAGCGGCGATAGGCAGCGTGCGGCGACCGAGGTATTTGATTTCCTGAGAGACGTCCTTCACGAGATCCATGCGGCGGCCGCTCGCGATGACGTCCGCGCCGGCCTGCGCCAGTCCCAGCGCAAGCGTGCGGCCGATGCCGCTCGTACCACCAACGACGACGGCCGTACGGCCGGAGAGATCGAACAGTTTCATGGGTCAGTCAGACAGACGATGGGCGGCGCCGAACCCGCTGGCGACGTGGGGAATTGGCAGATGGTACGGGCAGCCCGACAGACGATGGGCGCGGTGCCCGGCGCGTCGCCATCTCGGGGTCGGCCGCCGGCTCCTGTGCCTGGTGTCGGCTCGCCTGGACCAGGTGGTCGTGCATGGCGCGGCGTGCGGTGTCGGCATCGCGCGCGCGAATCGCCTGGTAAATGCGGCGATGCATCTCGGCGGCATCGCGAAGATCGCGCTCGCTCGCGGCAGCTGCCGTTTCGCGCCGCCGCTCGTAGTAGAGTGCCGAGACCATCTCGACGAGCGATGCGACGATGGGATTGCCGGACGCGGCCGCGACGCCGCGATGAAAATTGATGTCATGCACGAGAAACACGCGCGGCTCGTGCATCGACGCGAACAGGCTTGCGACCTCTTCGGCGAGCGTGGCGACTTGCTCGGCGGTCGCACGCTCCGCGGCCAGGCCCGCCGCTCCGACTTCCAGGATCCGCCGCGCCTCGTACATCTCCTCGCGGGTGAATCCGTGCAGTGCCGCGAGAAAACTCAAGGCGTCAGTGTTGAGCGCCGGCGGACCTTCCGGGATGTACGTACCGGAGCCGTGACGCGATCGCACGACGCCCATAGCCGCCAGCGTGCGCAAGCCGGCGCGAATGGTCGGACGACTGACGCCGATTTGCGTCGCCAGATCGCGCTCGGCGGGCAACCGATCGCCGGGCTTGAGCGCGCCACGCTCGATGAGGTCGCGCACGTGGGAGACCACCTGACCCGTGCCGCCTTCGGCGCGCTGGCCAGCGTTGCGAGGACTCGCCTCTCCGCTCGCGGATCGGGATCGGACGGCGCCTGTGGTCATAAATGTGGCGTCCGGCTTTCGCCAGACTGGAGTAGTGTCCGGCTTCAGCCGGACCCGTGCTGCGCCCGGCTTCAGCCGGACCGCGAACCAGCCCCGAGTATAGACGCGGAGCCGCCCAGCTGTCGCCTCCATACGTTACCTTGTTCGGGACCCGAACGTAATCGGACGGCAAGAGGTCTGACCATTTTGCGATCAATGGACTTGCGATCGGCCCGCCTCTCGCCAGTTTTGCGGCGCGGTCGCAGGCGCGGCTGGGCGTTATCACTACCGGTGTCCCCATGCGGCCACTCGTCACTATTGGTATAACCACTTGGCTGTTTGCGCCAGGGCGGTCGGCAGCACGGGCGACGCCCGCACCGAATCCGCCGGGTACCTGGCCCACCTTCACCAAGGCTACGGCGGGTCCGCCGAAGCGCTCCGCGTAAAGGCGGAAGATAATGTAGCGGTACGCCAGACCCCGCGACGGCGACCGTCAATCACATGCCAGAACAACCTGCGCCGGAATCCAGCCGTCAGAAACACGGGCTTGGCTCGGTCCTGCTGCCCTATCGCGGCGCCATTACCGCCCTCGTCGTCCTCACGCTTGCCGGCGGCGCCCTGAACCTGGTCATCCCCCAGCTCGTCGCCCACGCCATCGACAGCTACGGCCACGGCACCCTGGTGCTCGAGCGGGTTGCATTTGGACTGATTGCCGCCGCAGTCGGAATCTTTCTCCTCGCGTATCTGCAAAGCGTGGTTCAGACCTACGCGTCAGAGCGCGTCGCGCGTGATTTGCGAACCCGCCTCATCGCGCGGATCGCGGCGCAGGATCACGCCTACATCCAGCAGGTGACGCCCTCGGCGCTGCTCACCCACCTGACGTCGGACGTCGACGCCGTCAAGATGTTCGTCGCGCAAACGATCGCGTCGCTCATCTCGTCGGTGTTCCTGATCCTCGGCGCCAGCATTCTCTTGATCTCGATCAACTGGCGGCTGGCGCTGGCGGTCCTCGCCGTCCTTCCGTTCGTCGGCGGCACCTTCTTCGTCGTTCTCGGCCGCGTCCGGACGCTCTTCAAACGCGGGCAGGAAGCCATCGACTGGCTGAACAAAGTCATCAACGAGAGCATCCTCGGCGCGGCGCTGATCCGGCTGGTGAACTCGCAGCACGCCGAGTACGAGAAGTTTCTTGCGGCCAACACCGAAGCGCGCGACATCAGCCTGAGCATCCTCCGTTTGTTCGCGTCGCTCATTCCGGTGATCGTCTTCGCCACCAACCTGGCAACGCTGCTCATCCTTACGGTCGGCGGCCGGTTCGTGATCAACGGCTCGATGACGCTCGGCGAGTTCACCGCGTTCAACAACTACCTGGTCATCCTGATCTTTCCGGTCGTGATGATCGGCTTCATGAGCACGATGATGGCGCAGGCGAGCGCGTCGTACGCGCGCATCACCGTCGTGCTCCATGCTCCCGAGCGGGCACCCTCGGGCACGGTGGCCGAGACGCTTCGCGGTGAAGTGTCGCTGAGCCACGTCGACGTCGTACTCGGTGGCCGGAGAGTCCTCAAAGATGTCTCCTTCGTCGCGCCAGCCGGATCGCGGACGGCTGTTATCGGACCGACAGCCGCCGGCAAGACGCAACTGCTCTACCTCCTGACGGGCCTGATCACTGCAGCCGCCGGCTGCGTCGAATACGACGGCCGGCCGATCGCCGAGTACGACGAAGAGTCGCTGCACCGTCAGGTTGGGTTCGTCTTTCAAGACAGCGTCGTCTTCAACCTCAGCCTCCGCGAGAACATCGCGTTCAGCCGCGCCGTCACCGAGGGCGACATGAAGAAGGCCATCGAGACCGCCGAACTGCGCGAGTTCATCGACACGCTGCCGGCTGGACTCGACACCGTCGTGTCCGAGCGCGGCAGCAGCCTGTCGGGCGGTCAGAAGCAGCGCGTGATGCTGGCCCGCGCGCTCGCGCTCAACCCTCGGGTACTGTTGCTCGACGACTTCACGGCTCGCGTCGACACGGCGACCGCACGCGCCATCCTCGAGAACGTGCACCGCAACTATCCCGGGACGACGCTCCTCTCCGTCACACAGCAGATCGCGCCGGTCGCCGACTACGATCAGATTGTTCTGCTGATGGAGGGTGAGGTCCTCGCATCGGGCACGCACGAACAGCTGCTTCAAACTTCGCCGGAGTACGCGCAGATTTATGACTCCCAACGCAGTACCAGCCAGTACCAGTTCGTACGCGCTCAGTAGCGCGCCGCCGAGAGCCGAGCAGCCCGGCATCATTGCGGCACTTGTCCGCTTGCTGCCGCTCATGGCGACAGAGCGTAAGAGCGTCACCATCGCGTGCGTTGCCGTCATCATCTCGTCGCTGGCAGGGCTGATCGGGCCGCTCATCATCGCGCATACGATCGACACCTACATCCGGAGCGGCGACTTCGGCGGCGTCCTGCGATTCGCCAGCCTTCTGTTCGTCACCTTCCTTGCGTCGTTCGTCTCGACCTACGTCCAGACGCAGACGATGGGCAGCGTTGGACGCCGGGTGTTGTTCGGCTTGAGAAATCGCCTGTTCACGAAGATCCAGGATTTGCCGCTCGACTTCTTCAATCAGAACAAGGCCGGCGACCTCATCTCGCGAATCAACAACGATACCGACAAGCTGAACCAGTTTTTCGCGCAGAGTCTGGTGCAGCTCGCGGCCAACCTGTTCATGATGACGGGCGCGGCGATCTTCCTGGTCGCTCTCGACGTGCCATTGGGACTCGTCGCGCTGGCACCGGCGGCTGGCGTCTTCGTGCTGACGCGGCTCACGGGATCGTGGGTGCGACAGCGGAACGTCAAGAGCCTGCAGTCGCTTGGCGCCCTCAGCGCCGAAATTCAGGAGAGCCTGGCGAATTTCAAAGTCATCGTCGCCTTCAACCGCCGCGACTACTTCCGTGAGAAGTTCGACCAGGCGAACACGCGGACCTTCGAGGCCAACGTCGCTTCGGGCCTGGCGAGCACCCTCTTCATGCCGGTCTACGGCTTCGCCTACAACCTGGCGCAGGTGTTGGTACTTCTGTATGGCATCCACCTCATCGCGACCGGAAGCGTCACGATCGGGCTTCTGATTGCCTTCCTGCTCTACGTCAACAGCTTTTACCTGCCGCTCAGACAGCTGGCAGCGGTATGGGCATCGTTTCAGCTGGCGCTCGCCGGATTGGACCGAATTTCAGCGGTGCTCGCTCTCGACTCGAACATGCCTGTTCTGCCCGCCGCAGCCGATGAAGCCGCGGACGCACGCACCGCGCTCCTCGAGTTCGATCACGTCGGGTTCAGTTATCCGGGCGGCCGCGAGGTGCTGCATGATGTCTCGTTCGCCCTCGAACGCGGCAAGACTTACGCGCTCGTCGGACCAACGGGCGGTGGCAAGACGACGACGGCGGCGCTGATGGCGCGGCTCTACGATCCGACCAACGGACGAGTGCTGCTGAACGGACGAGATATCAGAACGTACCAGCCGGACGAGCGCGCCGGGCAGATTGGCTTCATCCTGCAGGAACCCTTCCTCTTCACCGGCACGATTCGCGAGAACATCGTCTACGGCAACAGCCAGTACGCCGACTATTCCGACGAGCGCCTGATGTCCCTCATCGTCGAACACAACCTCGGCGAGCTGGTCGCCCGCTTCGACAACGGCCTCGAAACGAAAGTGACGTCGAGTGGAGAGGCCGTGAGCCTCGGCCAGAAGCAGCTCATCGCCTTCATGCGCGCCGTGCTGCGCGACCCCGAAATCCTTGTCCTCGACGAGGCGACGGCAAACGTCGACACCGTGACGGAGCAATTGCTCGACGACATCCTGGCGAAGCTGCCGTCATCGACGACAAAGGTCATCATCGCGCACCGCCTCAATACGATCGCCGATGCTGACGAGATCTTCTTCATCAACGCCGGAACAATCACGCCGGCCGGATCGATGGAGCACGCGCTCGAGATGTTGCTGCACGGGAAGAGGGATAGCTGACGGGGCTGGGGGCAAGGAAGGCAAGACACCAGAACGGCTAATCTGCGCGATCGGTGTACTCCGCGGGCTGGTTGAGACTTGAATCTCGGCTGAAGCCGGACGCTACACGGCTGTTGTGTGAAGTCCGGCTGAAGCCGGACACTACGCGGTCGTTGTGTGGTGTCCGGCTTTAGCCGGACCTCGCGGCAACAGCGAGACCGCAGCGGCGCCGACGGCCGCGAGCGCGACCAGCACCATGAACCCCGACGCGTAGCTGCCCGACGCGTCGCGCATCGACGCCACGAACATCGGCACCAGCGACTCCGAGACGCTGTCGGCGGTCAGCACGATCCCCATCACGCGGCCGAGAATCGCCACCCCGTATAGCTCGGCGGCCATCAACGGGATGATCATGTAGTCCCCGCCCAGCCCTATGCCAAACAAGAACGCGCAGATCTTGAGCGTCGTGGACGTGGGCGCGTACACGAGCATCGGAATCGAGACCGCAACGATCAGGTAGATTAGAAACATCACGTGCTTCTTCGCCCACCGATCCGCCAGCCATCCCATCGTCAGCCGCCCGATCACGCTGCCGGCAAGAATGATCGACAGTGTCGTGTCGATTTCGACCTGCGGTAACTTGCGGTCGAGGCTGAGGTAGAGCGCGAGATTCTGGATCGTCCCGCCGACGGCGCCAATCGACGCCATGCTGCCGAGCATCAGGAAGTAGAACGCCGGGCGCGCCAAAATGGTTTTCAACGATTGCAGGGGCACGGCTGACGCGCCGGCAGTCACCGCCCGCCCCGGGTCACGGACAAAGTAGGCGATCGGTAAGGCCACGGCGATCATCAGCACGCCGAGAATGCGAAGCGCGCCTCGCCAGCCGTACGCCTGCGTGAGCGCAAACGCCAGCAGCGGCACCAGCGCCCCGCCAACGCCGATACCGAGGTAGGCAATCCCCATCGCCTTACCACGTGCCCTGTCGAACCACCGCGAGAGCAGCACCTGGTTGGGGAGCGGTCCACCAAACACGTAACCGAGCGCGTTGAAGGTGTAGAAGAAGTAGAACGCGCTCATGCTCGTGACGTACGAGAGGCCGACGAGCGCGCCTCCCGCCATCACGATTCCGCCGAGCAACAGCCGCCGCGGGCCGAAGCGATCGACGAGCCGGCCGGCGAGAAACCCGAACGCCAGCGCGACGAAGATCTTGCTATAGGCGTTCCCCGACGTGACCTGCTGTCGCGTCCAGCCCATCTCCTGAACGAAATACGGATAGAAGCGCGGCAAGCCGTACAGCGCGAAACCGACGACAGCGAAGAGCGAAAGGAACGCCGTGAGGACGGCGATGATCTGGTGTGAGCGCTCGTCCTTCATGTCCGGGCCGGCGCCTTCGCTTCCTTGAGCGTCGCGGCATGCGGATGCGACACATAAAGCGGATCGAGCGGGTAGCACCCGGAGACGAGACCGAGGCGCGGGCCGGTCGTGCAATCGCTGAACGTGCGGCAGACGAACTTGCGCGCCAACGGACGGCCGGCGAGGACATCGGCGGCAAGATCCGGATACGACAGCATCATCCGGCCCAGGCCGACGAAGTCGGTCATGCCGTTGCGCAGCGTGTGCTGACCAACGTGCGGCAGCCACTCCTGGAGGTAGGTGTAGGCCGAACCCACGAACACCATTTCGGGAAACTCCGACTTGAGTGTCGCCGTGGCCTTGATCTGCCGCGCGACGCCGTGCAACGGATCCTCGGGCGGCTCGTAGCCGTCAGCCGGAGGAAAGAGCGCGGGCCGGACGACGTGTGGGCAGTAGTAAGGACTGCCGGCGGTGAGACAGACCCAACGGATGCCGCGCGACCGCAGCCGCAGCAGGAACGCGCGTCCATCGTCGAGCGCGCTCTCGAGGCCGGAATCGCCCGATGACCCCAAAGCCGTGGCGGTAGCCTGATGCAGGCGTTTCCGGCTCACCTGGACCATCAGCTGTCTTGCGGAACGGCACGCTGTCGATCACCGACAGCCGCACCCCGATGCCGAGACCGGGCACCTCAGACCGAATGCCGTCCGCTACGGAGTCGAGAAAGCGCGTGCGGTTCTCCAGGCTGCCGCCGTACTTGCCCTCGCGATCGCGGGCGCTGAGCAACTCGTGCCCGAAGTAGCCGTGACAATGCTTGATGTCGACGAACTGGAAGCCGATCGCGTACGCCCGCTTGGCAGCAGCGATGAACTGTTCGATCAGACGATCGATCTCATTGTCGGACATCACCGGCACGCCGCCGGGAAAGCGCTTGTCGAGCACCGGGTTGCTGCTCGCGGCCAGAGGCTCGGGCCGGTTCCACACGTTCGGCCGTGAGAAGCGGCCGGAGTGCGTCAACTGGAGGCCAAGGTAGAGGTCGGCGTCGGCGTTGGCGCCAAACCTCGCGCGATGCGCGCTGACGAGCTCGTCGCGCAACGACGCCAGCGCCGGCTCCGTCTGCTCCGAGATGAGCAGCTGATTCGGATTGGCGCGACCGTCGTGACGGACCGCGACCGCCTCGCCGCCCCAAATGAGTTTGGCGCCGCTCGTGCCGAAGCGCTGCCAGCGGCGGCGGGTCAACTCGCTGGGCTCACCCGACGTGCGTGCCGTCCCAGCCTTCCATCGGCAGGACGCAGAAGCGGTTGCCGACGCGAATCGAACCGTCGACGAACGGCTGCGCGAACGGCGACTCCCCCGGCGGCAGCAATGCATCGTCGAAGCCGAGATCGATTCGCGACGAGGTCAGGTGCCGCTTGAAGAGGTCCGCCGTTTTCAACGCTGCGACGCGGACGTACCGCGTGTCGCTCACGCGTGACGCTCCCGCTTGTCGTGGTCGACCACGCCTTCGAGGTGGGCCATGTAGGCGGCGAGTGCGCCGCGATTGTGCTCGCGGACGGTCTGCTCGAGCGCTGGAATCTCGTGTGCCTGCATCTGCGCCAGCAGCGCGCGGTGCTCGGCTTGCGCCAGCTTGGTGCGATGGATGAGGACGTCGCGGAAGTAGTAGCGGCGCACGCGATCCCAGTAGTCGACGGCGCGCTGCATCATGTCGTGCAGGATGGGCATGTCGGCGAGTCGGCTGATCCCGAGGTGGAAGCGTGTGTTGATCTCGGCCCAGTGCAGCGGCGAACCGGCTTCGAGCGCGCGGTCCATCTCGGCGACGCAAGCGGCGAGCGACTCGAAATCGGCGGGTGTAGCGCGCTCGGCAGCGACGCGCGCGGCAACGACCTCGAGGCCTTCGAGCAACGCGAAGACCTCGACGACCGAGGCGCGCGAGATGGGCGCGACGGTGGCGCCCACGTGCGCAACGCTCAGCACCAGCCCCTCGGATTGGAGCAGCCGCAGCGCTTCGCGCACGGGAATGATGCTGACTTTGAACTGACGCGCGAGATCGTCGATGACGAGACGAGTGCCCGGTGCGAGCTCGCAGCGCAGGATCGATTCGCGCAGCGTCGTGTACGCGAACTGCTGCTTCGTCAGGTGCCCGGCCTTCGACGGCGACGCGATCTTGAGTGCGTTGGGTGTCATACAGTCAGTCGCATCTTCTGCTTGATGGCTTCGTTGGCGCGGATGCACGCCCGTGCGGAGTCTAACGCCTTGTCGGCGCCGCACGATAGTGGGGTCCCGACGCGAACGGCAGAACAAAACCGTTGAATCATGACGCGGGAGCCCTGGACGCGAACGTTCGGCTGGCCTGCCACGGTGGTTTGCGACGGCGCGCTTCCCTGCCTGGTGTTGCCGCTCATCGTCTCGGACGACTGCGCCGCTGGACCCGCTGTGCGTGGCGAAATCTCGACGGCCGTCTGCCGGGTCGCGGCGCTGCCCTCTTCGAAGAGCAGCGCGTCCTGCTCGCGGTTCATGATGAGCGTGCCCTTGGTGCCCATGTACATCTCGTAATAATCGTCAAAGGCATTCGACTCGATAGAGGAAAACACGACTGTCCGCCCGCCCGGATAATCGAAGGTCGCGTAGACGTGATCGTAGGTCTCACGATTGCCTTCAGGAAAACGATAGACGCCGCCCGAGGCGACGACGGCTTCCGGCGCCGATCCGAGGAACCAGTTCGCGGCGTTGATCTGGTGGCTGCAGAGCTCGGCCATCAGGCCCTGCGAGTACTTCCAGTAGAGGCGCCAGTTGAGCAGGTGATCCCAGTCGGGATAGCCCCACGTCGACGGGTTGTAGTCGGGCGACGGCGGGTCGGCCTTGCGCCGCCATGTTCCATTACGATGCCAGGCCAGACGCACGTGATAGATGTCGCCAAGCACGCCGGTCTTGAGGATGCCGTCATAGGCGGCCTGATACAGAGGGCTCGACAGCCGCTGATAGCCGATCTCGAGCACTTTGTTGTTTCTGCCCGCAGCCGCGCGCATGCGCTCGCAACTCGCGACGTCCCACGCCATCATCTTTTCGCAGAGGACGTGCTTTCCGGCATCGAGGCAGCCGACCGCGAGGTCGGCGTGCGCCCAGAGCGGCGGCGCCATGATGACAGCCTCGAGATCCTCCTTCTGGAGCATCTCCTGCCAGTCGACGTAGTGGCGCGCCGGCGCCCACGAATTGCGCGACATCACTTCATCGGCGGCTTTCAGGCTGTTCGGATTGATGTCGCACAGCGCCCGCACGTCGGCGTACGAGGGATCGACGTTGCCGAGCAGCGATCGTCCCTGGCTGCCGACGCCGATGAAGCCGACGCGGACCGGCCCGCCGGCTACGGGACCTTTCATCGCCGCCGATAGGCCAAGCGCAGCCAGCGCCGGCGTGCCTGCCAGGACCTTCAGAAAATTCCGGCGACCCTGCTCGACCTGCTCGGGCGTCAGGTTCATAGAGCGCTCTCCATCGGGGTCAGGTCGCGGTTTCTGAACGCTGACGCGCCGCCTGCCACAACTGATCGAGTCCGGCGATCTGGCCGGTGCGAAACGTCAGCAGCACCAGGACCGCCGCGGCCTCGATTAGGTTCTTGTTCACGATCAGATACGTTCCCTCGGACCTGGCCTCGGGCAGGCCCATCGGAATGGCTGAGAGATAGAACATCGCCAGCAGCCCAATGGCACCAACGCAACCGGTCTGCGTGAACAAGCCGAGCATCAAACTCAACCCGACGGCCACGAGCACGCCGGCGACGACGAGATCGAGTGTGCCGATCCATGATGCGTTGCCGAACGCGTGGAACGTCGACGCCAGCGGACCGGTCGCTGCCTTGAGGTATCCCGACGACGACCACGCTGCGATCGGCGCGCCGGCACGGCCCCACGATGGCTGCAACAATTTGGTGTAGCCCTCGTAGAGGAAGTGCCACCCGATGAGGGTGCGCAGCACGACGAGCGCGGACTGTTGGAGAACGGTCATTGTTTCTAGTCGATCGTCTCGACCAGCGCCCGTCATGTTTTCCGAACACAAGCGTCGAGCTTCGGTCTTCCGGTGTCACGAGCGCCATCACGCCGAGATGCGCGGCGCAATAGCGTTCCGCGAGTTCCGCGCCTCCGATCAGGAATGCCGTCGAGAGCGCATCGGCAGTCTCCGCGCTCGAGGCGATCGCGCTCGCGCTGAGCACACCGCTTGCCGGCCAGCCCGTTCGTGGATCGACGACGTGTCCGTAGCGCGTGCCATCGGCGATGACGAACTGCTCGCCGGCGCCGCTCGTGCCAATCGCCGCGTCGCGCAGCCAGACTCGCGCGAGCAATCGATCGCCCACAGTTTCGATCGACGCGGCGAAACGACGTCCACATGCCAGCCGAGGCCGCGGCCGCCAATCGCCAGCAGGCTGCTGCGCCCAGCCGAAAGCAGCGCGTGCGACACGCCAATCTTGCGCATGCCGGACGCCACGCGGTCGAGTGCGAACCCCTTCCCCACCGCGCCAAGATTGATCTCGAGTCCACTGCGGCAGAACCCCACCGTGCGCTTCGTCCTGTCGAGATCGACGGCCTCGTAGCCGACGCGGGCTCGAGCCGATGCAATCGCATCCGCCGGCGGGACGCGTCCATCGCGCTGGAGAAATCCCCAGCAGCGACTCAAGGCCGTCGATGTCACGTCGAAGGCACCGTCAGTGGCGCGATACAATCTGACCGCAGCGATCGAGCAGATCGAAGAGCTCGTCGTCGACTTCGACCGGACGATCGGCGGCGCAGCGATTGATGTGCGTCACCACGCTGTCGTCTCGGAAGATGCTCAGCTCGCTCTCGATGCGATCGATGTCGTTGAGCGCCGTCCTGGCCGCTGGCACCCAGCCAGCATCCTGGCTCGCCAAGGTGATTTCGAACCGGCACGCCATCGCGCGGCGGTGCACGCGGATCCAGTAATCGTCGCCCGCGGCGCGCTTGCCGGCGGTTCCCGTGAGGAAATCACGCCGGCTCCGCCGGAACGGCCCATTGTCCGTAAAGTCCACGCCGGCAAGGGTGTCGGGCTGCGGCATACGATCCGGGCAGAGAGTATTGGCCGGGAAACGGCTGATGTCAACGGATCATATATGATATGCCGCCGGCGCGGCCGCGGCTTGGCGGCCGAGCTTGTCGACACCTATATGATCGCGCCGCCCGTTGAACACCACGGGGAGCAGCCACGGAAAACACGGACCACACGGTTGTTCTCCCTGGGTTGCAATGAGCTCAGTGATTCCCGTGTCATCTGTGGCACAACCTCTAGCTGATGATTCGCATCGACCGCTCACGCGCGCCCGAGGAACTTCTTCCTCGAATCAACCGGCTCTTCGAGCTTTCGGCTGAAAAAATTCGCAGCATTGAAGACTCCTGGCGGCCGGAGCAGGGCGCGCCGGTGTTCACCGTCGACGGGCGATACACCGCTCGTGGCTGGACGGAATGGACCGAGGGCTTTCAGTACGGCTCGTCGCTCCTCCAATTCGATGCCACCGGCGATCGCGCGTTCCTCGAACTCGGCCGAGAGCGCACCCTGACGCGCATGGCTCCCCACCTCACACACGTCGGGGTGCACGACCACGGCTTCAACAACGTCAGCACGTACGGCGCGCTCTGGAGAATGGCGCGCGAAGGACGGTACGACGCGAGCGACTGGGAGCTCCGCTTTTATGCGCTCGCGTTGAAAGTGAGCGGCGCAGTGCAGGCGCACCGCTGGACGACGCTCCCTGACGGTGGCTACATCTACTCCTTCAACGGTGCGCATTCGCTCTTCGTCGACACGATTCGCTCGCTTCGCGCCCTGGCTCTCTCACACCTGCTCGGTCACCGCTTGATCGAGGAGCAGGACGCGCAGGTCAACTTGCTGACGCGGCTCGTGCAGCATGCGCGCGCTACGGCGACCTACAACGTGTTTTACGGCAACGGTGGAGGTCCATACGACGTCCGCGGACGCGTCGCACACGAGAGCTTGTTCAACGTCGCCAACGGCACGTATCGCGGCCCCAGCACACAGCAGGGCTATTCGCCATTCAGCACATGGACGCGGGGGCTCGCGTGGGCGATGCTCGGTCTTGCCGAGGAGCTCGAGTTCCTGGCGACGCTGACGGAAGAGGACAGGCGCGCCTCCGGCGTCGTTGAAGCCGAGCCGGCACTCGTCGATGCCGCTCGTGCCACGTGTGACTTCTATATCGACAGCGCCGCGTGCGCCGATGGCGTGCCGTACTGGGATACCGGCGCGCCGGGACTGCTCGCGCTCGGCGACTGGGGCAGCCGCTCGTCGGATCCGTTCAACGATCGCGAGCCAGTCGACAGTTCGGCGGCGGCGATCGCCGCGCAGGGGCTGCTGCGGCTCGGGCGCTTCCTCGATACGCGCAGCGGTCGCGCGCCGCAAAATGACGATGGCACGCGCTACACTCAGGCTGGCTTGCGAACGCTGGACACGTTGTTGGACGACAGCGGTCCGTACCTCAGTCGCGATCCGCAGCATCAGGGGCTGTTGCTGCACTCGGTCTATCACTGGCCGAACGGTTGGGATCACGTGCCGCCCGGCGCCAGGACGCCACGGGGCGAATCAAGCCAGTGGGGCGACTATCACGCGCGCGAAGCCGCGTTGTACGTGAAGCGCCTCGCCGAACGCGGCCCGTATCTCGCGTTCTACGGCCCGAGTCGGTGATGCAGAAGTTCGCGGCGCGCAGCCAGCAGCGAGACGCGACTCTATGACTGATCGCTCATCGACGCATCCGGTCCGGCCCGTCGCGCTCGTGACCGGCGGCACGCGCGGCATCGGCCTCGGCATCGCTCGCGTGCTCGCCCGCGACGGCTGGGATCTCGTGCTCAGCGGCGTACGCGCGCTTGCCGACGTCACCGCGATTGTCACCGAGCTCGAAGCGCTCGGCAGCCGCGTCACTTACATCGCCGCCGACATCTCCAGCCGCGAGGCCAGGACTGGACTCGTCGACGACGTGCGGCGACGTCACGGTGCCGTGAATGCGATCGTGAACAACGCCGGCCGCGCGCCGCGCGTGCGCGCCGATTTGCTCGAGGCGACAGAGGACAGCTTCGAAGAGCTGATTCGCACCAACCTTCAGGGTCCCTACTTCCTCACCCAGGCCCTCTCCCGCGACATCGTCGAACGCCGTCAGTCCGATCCAGCGTTTCGCGCGGCGATCGTGTTCGTGACTTCGGTCTCGGCCGAGATGGCGTCGCCAAACCGTGGCGAGTACTGCGTGAGCAAAGCGGGCCTGGCGATGACAGTCAAGCTGTTCGCCGTCCGGCTCGCGGCACACGGCATACCGGTCTTCGAGGTCCGGCCCGGCATCATCAGCACCGACATGACGGCTGGCGTTAGGGACACCTACGATCGGCGCATTGCCGACGGCCTCGTCCCGGACGGCCGCTGGGGTCAGCCCGAGGACGTCGGGCGCGCCGTCGCCACCCTGGTGCGAGGGGACGTGCCCTATGCCACCGGCAGCGTGGTCAATGTGGACGGGGGGCTGTCGATCGGGAGGTTGTGAACGGACTCTGACTCTGGGGGGTAACTCAGCCGCCCGACTTTTGCTTAATTTGTCGTGGGGCCCTACTTTTCTTAGTTTGTCGTGGGGCCCCACCCCCACGACCTGCCAGCGCTCGCTTCGCTCGCGCCGGTCGGTTACGGACGGCAACCTGCTCCGGAGCGGCTGGGGCCGTGTCTCCTACCTCCTACCTCCTACCCTACCTCCTAGCTCCTAGCTCCTAGCTCCTAGCTCCTAGCTCCTAGCTCCCCTGAAAGTGTCCCGCAGAACAAAACGCCTATCCGAGAGGTAACAGCCCTATGACGGGTCCGTTCCACCAGAAACGATCATATATTCTCGGGATTTTGCCGCCGCTTATGGGTTCATGCTATGCTTCGCAGCGTTTCGCAATGAAGAACGGGCCTGAGGTGCGCCATGAAGTCGAAGCCGCCGTCGCGCGATCCATACCTCGTCAAGTCGGTGATGCACTCCTCCGAGGTGCTCGCGGCGTTTCGGTCGTCGGGAGAAGCACTACCGCTTCGTGAAGTCGTTGCCCGCAGCGGGCTTCCCAAGAGCATGGCGTTCCGCCTGCTCTACACGCTCGAACGCTGCGGCATGATCGAAAAGGTTGGCGAGAACCTCTATCGATCGTACGTACGCCCGTTCCGCCAAAAGCCATATCGGCTCGGCTATGCGGCGCAGGGAACCGATTACCAGTTCTCGAAAGAGATCTCTGACGGCCTGCAGCGCGCCGCCGCCGCGCAGGGCATCGAGCTCATCTCGGTCGACAACCGGTATAGCCCGAAGATCGCCCAACGCAACGCCGACGTCCTCGTGCGCGAGAAGGTCGATCTCGTTATCGAGTTCCAGACCGACGAGCACGTCGCGCCGATCGTCGCCGCCAAGTACCGCGAGGCGAACATCCCGCTGATCGCGATCGAGATTCCGCACCCCGGCGCCACCTACTTCGGCGCCAACAACTACGAGGCCGGACTCATCGGCGGCCGCTACCTCGGTCGATGGGCGAAGCAGCACTGGCCGGGGGAAGTGGACGAGATTGCGATGATCGCGCTGCAGCGGGCCGGCAGCCTGCCAAAGATGCGATTGACCGGCATGCTCGTTGGCATGAAAGAGGTCTATCCGCAACTCGAGAGCTGCCGCGTCACCTACCTCGATGGCGACGGCAACCTTGGCCCAAGCTTCGAGGCGATGCGCAAGCACCTGCGCACGTCGAAGTCGCGGCGCCTGCTCGTTGGCGCGATTAACGATCCAAGCGCCCTCGGTGCCTTACGCGCGTTCCAGGAAGCCGGCCGCGCCGAGAGCTGCGCCGTGATGGGACAGAACGCCTCACCAGAAGGCCGCGCGGAACTCCGTGAAGTGGGAACACGGCTGATCGGATCCGTCGCCTACTTCCCTGAAGAAGTACGGCACCGAGATCGTCGCCGTGGCGCTCGATATCCTGCACCGGCGCCCGGTGCCGCCTGCTGTGTTCGTCAAGCACCAGCTGGTCACGCCTGAGACCGTCGATCACATCTATCCAAACGATCGACTGATGCAGGTCGCAGCGCGGTAGAAGCTACTGAAGCTTGTCGGTTCGCGGTTCGTGGTTCTTGGTTCGGGGTTCAGGTTCTTGGTTCGGCGTTCAGGTTCGGGGTTCACATCCAGTTCCAGA
Organism: uncultured Acidobacteriota bacterium; assembly: GCA_963797715.1. Taxonomy (GTDB): domain Bacteria; phylum Acidobacteriota; class Vicinamibacteria; order Vicinamibacterales; family 2-12-FULL-66-21; genus DATBJJ01. The sequence goes on along the minus strand of CAWCQS010000015.1, from coordinate 137,514 downwards.
CGCGCAGCCCGTAGCACGACCGTGCGAACTAGAACGCCGAACTTGAACGCCGAACTTGAACCCTGAACGTTGAACCTGAACCGCGAACCAAGAACCACGAACCAAGAACCGACTGAGATATTTCCTACCGAAGGAACGCTTCGGGCAGCCCACCATCGACGGGGATCACGTGCCCCGTCGTCTTCGCGCTCTGATCGCCCGCCAGCCAGCAGATCGCGTTCGCGCAGTCGATCGGCAGAATCGGACGACGTGTGATGGTACGGCGCGCGTAGAACTCCGCCAGCTTCGATCGCAGGCTTTCGACCGACTCTGACTCGTCGAAGGGGATCTCGTACTTCTTGAGCGAGACCATGACCCGATCTTTCGGGAACATGGCCGATCCGGCAACAACCGTCGCCGGCGCGATGCCGTTGACGCGCACCAGCGGTCCGAGGCCCATCGCCAGCTCCCGGATCAGGTGATTGATTGCCGCTTTGCTGACGTCATACGGCTCGCTGCCGGACTTCGGCACAACGGCGTTCGCCGAGCTCGTGAGCACGATCGACGCCGGCAGGTTCTGATCCTTCAGAATCTTCACCGCCTCGTCGGCCAGCACGTAATTGCTGGTGACGTTCACCTGCATCGCTTTCGACCAGGTGTCCTCCGGCGCCGTGCCTGGAGCCGGTGTCGGATAGATCGCGGCGGTGTTGACGACCGCGTCGATGCCGCCGAAGCGGTCGATGGTGGCGCGGAAAGCGCCGGCGATGCTGTCGCGCGACGTCAAGTCCAACGCCGTGCCCAGCACCATCTCCTTCGACGACAGCGTCGCTGCTTCCTTCGCGACTTCGTCGGCGCTCGCTGCGTTCATATCGGCAACGACGACGTGGGCGCCGCGCTTGGCAAGCAGCAGTGCCACTTCCCTGCCGATGCCGCTGGCGCCGCCGACAACGACGACGATCTTGCGGCTGAACTCCCGCTCCGGAGGCATACGCTGCAGCTTGGCCTCCTCGAGGGCCCAGTATTCGATCTTGAACGCCTCGGACCGCGGAAGCGCGACGTAGTTCTCGAAGCTCTTGAACTCTGACGCTTGCGTCGCATGCTTTGCTTGCGGCGGGGCGCCGGTCGCGACGTCCGCGCTCGCGGCACCCAGCGCATTCGCGCCAGCCATCACGTGAATCGCGTTGACGAAGAACTCGGACGTGATGCGCGCTTCGCGCTTGTCCTTGCCGAAACCGAAGAGTCCAAGGCCGGGAATGACGACGACAGACGGGTTCGAGTCGCGTAGCGCTGGCGAGTCCGGCAGCGCGTGGGCCTTGTAGTAGGCCGCGTAGTCTTCGCGATACTTGACCAGACGTTCGCCGATCCGCGTCTTCAGGTCGCTCAGCTTGTCCGTTGCCTGGTTGAACGGAACGTAGAGCGGCGAGATGCGTGTGCGCAGGAAGTGATCCGGGCAGCTCGTCCCCATCTGACAGAGCGACTCGGCCCACTTGGCGTTCGCAAACGTTGTGGCGTCCTCGCCGCCGTCGTAGTGGCCGATCACACGACGGTTCGACGACACCGCTCCGCGCAGATACGGCAGGATGCCGGTGACGAGCGCGGCACGATCGGAGGCCGTGGTCGACGTGGCGCCGCCGAAGCCGGGGCGTCCGGCGCGCTTGGCGTGGTCCTGCACGAACTCGCCCATCTGATCGATGGTCTTGATGCTGCTGAGATAAGCCTCCTGCTGCGTCGCCCCCCACGTGAAGAGACCGTGGCCGCCGAGGACGATGCCGTCGCATCCGGGTGTCGCATCGACCGCTCGCCGCAGCATGAGTGCGAGCTCGAAGCCTGGGCGCTGCCAGGGCACCCACACGATTCGCCGGCCGTACTTCTTGTTGAACTCGTCGAGCTTCTGCTGACCGTTGGCGCTCGCCGCGAGCGCAATCGCCCAGTCAGGATGCAGGTGATCGACGTGCGGAAACGGAAGGAACGCATGCAGTGCCGTGTCGATCGAAGCCGCCACGCGATTCTCGCCGAACGCACACAACGGGTAGTAGCCGACCATCTCGTCCTCGTGCGCTTCGCCGCGGTAGCGGCCGACGAGATCGTTCAGCTTGTCCATGTAGAGCACCGCGAAGCCGGACGTGCCGATCGACGCCAGATCGCCGCCGCTGCCCTTCACCGCCATCACCCTGCGCGGCTCGCCGGTCAACGGATCGGGCAAGTCGAACTTCGAGCTCGTGTTGCCGCCGCCGAAGTTCGTGATGCGCAGGTCGGCACCGAGCAGGTTCGATCGGTATCGCAGAAGCTCGAGCGGTTTGGCTTCGAGCGCGGCGGCTTCGCGCGCGTTCCAGAGATTTTTCAGATACGTGGTTTCAACTGTTGGTGCTTCAGACACAAGTGGGCTCCAGATAGCCGTGAAAACGCCGATAGTGTGCATCCCAGTCGTCGGATCGAACCGGCTCGAAGCGTTCGACGGGAAACGAATGTTCGATGATGAGCCGCGCTTCGTCGAGCGACGACACGGCCTTGGTGGCCACCATCTGCATGGCAATGTTGCCGAGCGCGCTCGCCTCCACCGGCCCGGCTACGACCGTACGGCCGGTGGCGTCGGCGGTGAACTGATTGAGCAGCCTGTTTCGCGAGCCGCCGCCGACGATGCGAATCTCGGTGACGGGCAGCCCCGTGAGCTGCTCCATTGATTCGATCACGACGCGGTATTTGAACGCGAGGCTCTCGAGGATGGCGCGAACGAAGGCAGCGGGGCTGTCGGGCTCGGGCTGACCGGTGTCGCGACAGTAGCCGGCAATCGCCGACACCATGTTGCGCGGGTGCAGGAACGTCGGGTGATCCGGATCGAAGAGCGACCGGAACGCGGTGCGTGTCTCGCCACCGAGCGCCAGGAGCTCGTCGTAGCCGAAATGGTGGCCCTGCTCCGCCCAGTTCCGACGGCAGGCCTGCAACAACCACAGGCCGGCGATGTTCTTGAGCAAACGCGTCGTGCCGCAGACTCCGCCTTCGTTGGTGAAGTTCAGCTCGCGCGCCCGCGCTGTGATCACCGGAGCGCCGAGCTCGGTTCCAAGCAGCGACCACGTGCCCGAGCTCAGAAATGCGCGGTGCCCATCGGCACGGACCGCCGCGACCGCGGAACCGGTGTCGTGGCAGGCCGGCGCCACGACACGCGTGCCCTGGAGCGACGGATGCGCATCGGCACCGATGCGGCCGACGATCGTCCCGGGCTCGACGACCGGCGGCAGAATGCGCGTCGGCACGTCGAGCATCTGCAGCAGATCCGTAGCCCACGATCGCGTCCGCGCGTCGATGAACTGCGTGGTCGTCGCGTTGGTGAACTCGGCGGTCATGTCGCCGGTCAGCCAGTAGTTGATGAGATCCGGTATCGTGCCGAAACGCATCGCCGCATCGAGCAGCCGCGGCGTCGCCCGGCATGCCGCGTAGAGCTGATAGAGCGTGTTGAACGGCAGGAACTGGATCCCAGTGACCGCGTAGATTTCGTCGGCCGATACGCGTTCGAACACGGCTTCCATGACGCCGTCGGTCCGATTGTCGCGATAGTGATACGGGTTCTGAAGCAGGACGCCCTGTTCGCCGACGAGCGCGTAGTCGCAGCCCCAGGTGTCGACGCCCACGCTCTCGATCGCCGTCCCGGCGGCGCGCTCCATTCCTTGTTGGAGCTCGAGCCAGATGCGCAGAACGTCCCAGTGGAGCGACCCGTTCTGGCGGACGGGCTCGTTGACGAATCGATGGATTTCGCTGATGTCGAGCACGCCAGCGCGGAGCCGGCCGAGCATGGCGCGGCCACTCTCGGCTCCGAGATCGAATGCCAGGAAATGAGCGCCTACGGCCATGGTGTCGCGAACCTTGAGGCGGACGTCGCCCCGGACGGCCCACAGAATACGCCCCCTTTGGGGCTCGACCAAGCGACTTTCGGGTCATCCACTGTGTTTCGCAAACCGGAACGGTGGGCCACTGCCGCCGCGTCGGGGGAAGACCGACCTTGGCCGGAATAATCGCAGCGGTTCGGCCCTATGTTCCGCAGGGACGAGCAGCAGTGTCGGCGGGGTAACGTCGGACCACCGACGCGCCTATTTCGAGTTGTAAAACACGGGCACCGCGGTGCGGCTCACGCCGCCAAAGTGGTCCGACCAGCTGGCAGAGCTACGCGGACTATTTAGTGAGGCCCCGCCCGCGCAGCCAGTTGGTGAGCAACGGCGGCCACTCGCTGAGCGCAGGGTCCCCAAGCGCCAGCCCTACGCCATGGGGTCCGTTTTCGAAAATATGCATCTCGGCCGGCACCTTCGCACGCCGCAACGCAAGGTAGAAGCGCACGCTGTTCTCGGCAACGACACCCGTATCCGCGTTGGTATGAAAGAGGAACGTCGGCGGCGTCTCCGGTGTGACCCGAAGCTCGTTGGAGAGGTCTTCTATCAGCTTGGGATCCGGGTTCTCGCCAACGAGATTCCTCACCGAACCGCTATGAGCGATAGCGGGATCGAAGGAGATCACCGGGTAGGCGAGAATCAGAAAGTCCGGCCGGCTGCTGACGCGGTCGACCGGATCCGTAGCGGCGGGCGTGCCGGCGTCGAAGTGGGTACCCGCCGTTGCCGTCAGGTGTCCGCCAGCTGAGAAACCCATCATACCGATCCGATCGCCGGCGAGGCCGAATTCCGTCGCCCGCGCACGGACGAGACGGACAGCTCGCTGCGCATCGCCGAGCTCGATCGGATGGTGGTATTTGGGGCCGAGCCGGTACCTGAGAACGAAGACGGTGATGCCGGCGGCGTTGAGGTAGTTCGCTACCTGCCGGCCTTCGTGATTCGACGCGAGCGCGCCATATCCGCCACCCGGCGCGACGACGATGGAGGCGCCGGACGGTTGACGGGCGCGGAAGAGCGTCAGCGTCGGCCGGTCGGCATCGTCAGTTCCGAGCGCCCCCGGTGCCCCGTCGGGCCAGAGGAGAAAGGTTTCCGGCTCGGCGTTCGGATTCGGCTTGGCGGTACTTGCGGGTGGGGTGGGCGTCTGCGCGTGCGCCGGTCGATCGCTCGCGGTGCCAGCTACGGCGATGGACACGATCACAATCGCGACCCCCAACCTCAGTCTCATGAGTCCCCCTACGTGTGGCTTCCGGCTTCAGCCGGAAGATCCTGGCACGCCTCGAGCGGCGCGGCTCCCGTCAGTAGCATCGAGCCCGCATCAAAGCACAGCCGCGGCGATTGGGGCAAGCTGTTGACCTCATAAGTTCCGTGGATGAACACTGGCCGACGGTGTGCGCTAAGATCGGCACCCGTTGCCGACCCCGGCTTAGCATCGATCCGTGAACACTTCACATAAGGCGAAAGAGATGCGATTCGTAACACGGACTCCGCGATTTCTCACTGTCATCGGTGGCGCCCTCATGCTCGCGATCGCCACCGTGTCTTTTCGCATTCCGGCAATTCGAATCGGTGGCAGCGAGGCGCTTGCCCAGGCCGGCTCGCCAACGGCATCAGCCGGACGACCGCTTCGAGTGTTGTTCCTCGGATCGGATCAGCCGGCCGCCGCCGGCCAAACGCCGACGCATCAAGCCTCAGGTTTTTATCAGGCCGTCGGAACGACGCTCGGGCGCAAGGGCATTCAGCTGACGCCCGTGCTCTCGCCAGCCGCGCTGACGCCCGATCGGCTCAACTACTACGACGCCATCCTCATCTACGGCAGTCACGCCTCGATGGCGCCGGAGCAGGAAAAGGCGCTCGTCGACTTCGTCGAGAGCGGCAAGGGCCTTGTCGCACTGCACTCCGCGTCGGACTCGTTCGCTGGCTCCGAGCGCTACACGATGATGATCGGCGCGCATTCCGAGCGGCCGGGCACTGGCGGCGACGTGACTGCCGAAATCGTGCAGTCGTCGCATCCGGCAGTGCAGGGAGTTCAGCCATTCACGACGTGGGACGAGACCGTCACCTTCACCAAACAGAACACTACCGACCGGACAGTGCTCATGGAGCGCGTCGACGGAACGGGCCGTACGCCCTGGACCTGGGTGCGCAACCAGGGCAAGGGCCGCGTCTTCTACTCCGCTTACGGGCACGATCAACGCACGTGGAACAACGATAGTTTCAAGACGCTCGTCGAGCGCGCGATTGTGTGGAGCGTGCCCGAGCCGGCACGCGTCGCGCTCCAGCAGCTGGCGATCCCGCCGGTGAACTACGTCGATGGGATGAGCGTTCCGAACTACGAGAATCGTGACCCGGCACCCAAATATCAGCTGCCGTTCCCGGTCGACGAGGCGATGAAGTTCATTCAGGTCCCTGCCGAGTTCTCGCTCAGTCTCTTCGCCGCCGAACCCGACATCGTCAAGCCGATCGCGTTCGCGTTCGACGAGCGCGGTCGAATGTGGATTGCCGAAACGGTGGATTATCCAAACGAAGCGCTGAAGGGGAGCCCTGGCGACGACCGGATCCGCATTCTCGAGGACACCAACGGCGACGGCCGCGCCGATAAGTTCACGCTATTCGCCGACCACCTCAACATCCCGACGAGTCTGGTCTTCGCCAATGGCGGTGTGATCGTCGCGCAGCCGCCGCACATCCTCTTTCTGAAAGATACCAACGGCGACGACAAGGCCGATGAACAGAAGATCCTCAGCACCGGCTGGGGCCAGCAGGACACGCACGCGGTTCTCTCGAATCTTCAGTACGCCCCCGACAACTACATCTGGGGCGTCGTTGGATACTCGGGATTCAACGGTGAGATCAACGGCAAGAAGTTCCAGTTCGCGCAGGCCGCGTTCCGCTTCCGGCCCGACGGCAGCGACTTCGAAGTGATGACTGGATCGACGAACAACACGTGGGGCCTCGGCTTCAGCGAAACGTTCGACGTCTTCGGCTCGACGGCCAACAACGATCCGAGCTGGAACATGGCGATTCCCAATCGCTTCTTCGAAGACATCGAGGGTCTGCCGACGCCTGGACAGCGCGGCGTCGGCTCCGGCTATCAAAGCCTCGCGGCGTTCTACAGTGTGCATCCGCTGACGCCGTACATTCGCCAAGTGGACGTGTTCAGCGGCTACACGGCAGGTGCCGGCCATTACCTGTATACGGCGCGGCAGTTTCCGAAGGAGTACTGGAACCGGATCGCGTTCATCAACGAGCCGACGGCACACGTGATCGGTCAGGGCATCATGGAGAAGCAGGGCGCCGGATTCGTCACTCGGGACGGCTGGAACCTTGCGGCCGGCGCCGAAGAGTGGTTTGCGCCGGTGCATACGCAGGTCGGACCCGATGGCGCGGTTTGGTTCTCCGACTGGTACAACTTCATCATCCAGCACAACCCGGTGCCGCAGGGCTTCTCGAACGGCACCGGCAACGCGTATGAGACGTCGCTGCGCGACCATCGACGCGGCCGCATCTACCGCGTCGCGTACAAGAACGCGGCGGCGGCGCCGAAGCGATCGCTTTCGGTCAAGGACACGGCGGGTCTGCTCGACGCGCTCGCGTCCGACAACATGTTCTGGCGCCTGACCGCACAGCGGCTGCTGGTCGAGCGCGGACAGAAGGATGTTGTGCCGCAGTTGCAGGCACTCGTCAAGAACACGTCGGTCGATGCCGTCGGGATCAGCGGCGGGGCGATGCACGCGTTGTGGACGCTGAAAGGACTCGGTGAGATCGAGTCGCCGACAAGCGGCTCGTACGCGACGGCGGTTGCCGCCCTGAAGCACCCGGCCGCCGGCGTGCGCAAGGCCGCGGCAATGGTGCTGCCGAGATCCGAGGCCGCCGCAACGGCAATGGTCGCGGCCAACGTGCTCCAGGATCCTGATCTGCACACGCGCCTCGCCGCCACGCTCGTGCTGTCTGAGATGCCCGAGGCACCGGGCCTGGCGCAGGCGCTCTATCGCGAGAGTCAGAAGCCGGAGAACTACACCGACAGGTGGCTGAGCCGCGCGCTCTACATCGCCGCACTCCGCCATCAGGCCAGCTTCACGACCGCCTACAAAGCGGACAAAGCCGCGTTGCCATTCGAAGCGCTACCCATCGCGCTGCGTCTCGGATCGCTCAAGCCGGACTGGCGCGTGCCAAATGCCAAGGACGTCGCCGCCGACTGGAAGGACATGCAGGTTCCGGGCAACTGGGAGTCAAGGGGACTGCCTGATTTCGACGGTGTCGTGTGGTTCACCCGCAACGTGGACGTCCCGGCCGCGGCCGCGTCAGCCGCAGCAACGCTCTCGGTCGGACCGATGCGCAACAGCGGCGAGGTCTGGGTGAATGGCCAGCTGATTACGCCGCCCAATGGTGGGCGCGGCGCGGCAGGCGGCGGGGGCCGCGGCAATCCGCCGCCGGCGTTTTCGCTTGCGCCCGGCACGCTTCGCGCCGGCGCCAACCAGATCACGGCGCGCATCCAGAACGCACGGCTTGATGGCGGCTTCATCGGTACGCCGGAACTGATGTTCCTCGAGGCGGGCGGAACCAAGACCGCGCTGGCAGGCCCATGGAAGTACCGGATCGAGCGTCAGACCAACGCCGGAACGCTCTATTCGAAACCGGGCGAGCTCGCGGCGCACGTGGCGTTTACTGCAGGTGGCGGCATGTCCGGAGCGGCGGGTGCAGCGCTCAAGCCGGTCGCACCGCAAGCACCAGACGTCGTGCTGCGCATTGCCTCCGTTCCGGGACAGCTGAAATTCGATCAGACCGAGTTGACCGTCGCGCCGGGACAGCTCGTCGAGATCTCCTTCACCAATCCTGACGCCATGCAGCACAACTTCGTGCTGGGCGCCGCGGGAGCGCTCGACGTCATCGGCGCGGCTGCGGACACGCTGTCGCAGTCGCCGTCGGGCCTGGCGCAACAGTACGTGCCGGACATCCCGCAGGTCCTCTTCTCGACCAAGCTCGTCGAACCGGGCCAGACCGTCACGTTCCAGTTCCGCGCGCCTTCGGATCCCGGCCGCTACCCGTACGTCTGCACATTCCCGGCGCACTGGCGCGTCATGAACGGGATCCTGAACGTCGTGCAGCCGCAAGGGCGTGGGGGACGAGGGGGATCTAGTCGGGCTCGGGGCTCGGGGCTCGGGGCTCGGGCTCGGGCTCGGGGCTCGGCTCGGGGCTCGGAAAAGTAGGGTGACACAGACCGTGCTGAGATGGTGACGGGGAGCACCCCGATGTCCTATCAGCAGCGCCCGCGGCCCGAGCGCGGTGCGTAGTCGCCGCGCGAGAGCGAGCGGGGGTGGGGCCCCGCGAGCGCTGAGTAATGCTGACAGAGTCGCACGTCGTACACAGGACACACTCAATGTCGGAAAAAAAGATTCGCGTCGCCATCATCGGGCTCGGGTTCGGAGCCGAGTTCATTCCTATCTATCAGCGGCACCCGAACGCCGAGATGTATGCGATCTGCCGGCGCGACAAGAAGGAGCTCGACGCGGTCGGCGATCGCTTCGGCATCACGAAGCGCTATACGAGCTACGACGAGCTGCTGCAGGACCCCAACGTCGACGCCGTGCACATCAACTCGCCGATTGCCGACCATGCGCCGCAGTCGATTGCGGCGCTCAAGGCCGGCAAGCACGTCGCCAGCACCGTGCCGGCGGCGACGACGATCGACGAGTGCCGGCAGATCGTCGAAGCGCAGCGCAAGAGCGGCAAGGTCTACATGATGATGGAGACCGTCGTCTACAGCCGCGAGTACCTGTTCGCGAAGGAGCTCTACGACGAGGGCGAGCTCGGACGGATCCAGTTCATGCGCGGCAGCCATCAGCAGGACATGGACGGCTGGCCCGGCTACTGGGAAGGCTTTCCGCCGATGCACTACGCGACGCATTGCGTCAGCCCGTGCCTGGCGATCCTCGGCAAGCACGCCGAGCATGTCGTCTGTCACGGGTCCGGGTCGCATCGACGAAGCACCTGATTCCCAAGTACGGCAGCCCGTTCGCCATCGAGACCGCGACATTCAAGCTGCGCGACTCCGACGTCGCCGCCGAGGTCACGCGCAGCCTGTTCGACACGGCGCGGCAGTATCGCGAGAGCTTCGACGTCTACGGCTCGAAGAAGTCGTTCGAGTGGCAGCAGGTCGAGAACGAAGAGCCGGTCATCCACACGCAAGAGCACGACGGAAAAGCCGCTCACCGAAGCGCAGATCCCCGAGCGCGTGAAGGTGCCCGACTACGCGCACCTGCTGCCGGAGCCGATCCAGAGCTTCACGCTGCCGGCGGCGATCCAGGACGCCGAGCACCTGTCGTTCCTTCAGGGCGGCGGCCACGGCGGCTCGCATCCGCACCTGGTCCACAACTTCCTGCTGGCCTGCCGCGGCGAAAGGCCGGCGATGCCGGACGCCGAGACGTCGGTCAACTGGACGATGGTCGGCATCTGCGCCCACCAGTCGGCGCTCAAGAACGGCGAGAAGATTGTGATTCCGAGGTTCTGAGACGGCTCGGGGCTCGGGGCTCGGGGCTCGGCAAGGCTCGGCTCGGTGCTCGGTCGCCGGAGCTCGAACTCACGGCTCGTCGATCGTCGAACCGCGAGCCCCGAGCCCCGAGCCCCGAGTCCGGAGTAATATCCCCACCATGAACCCCATCGGCATCACCAGCTGGATCTGGACGTCTCCTCTCACGACCGATCGCTTTCCGGAGATCGCGCAACACGTCGCGCGGCTCGGCTTCGATCTGCTCGAGGTGCCAATCGAGGGCACGGGCGATCTCGACTACGCGAAAGCCGCCGGGATCGCTGAAGGAGCTCGGGCTTAGTTCGAGCGTTTGTGCCGCGATGAGTCCGGACCGCGATCTCCTGCATGCGACGCGAGCGTGCGCGCGAACGCCATCGCTTACGTCAAGCACTGCATCGACGCCGCGCACACCATCGGCGCCACCAACGTCGTCGGCCCGCTGTACAGCGCGGTCGGGCGAACGTGGCAGGCGACGGCCGACGAACGCAAAAAGGACGTCGATCTGCTCGTCGGCGAGTTGAAGGAGCTCGCGAGCTACGCCGGCGAGCGTGGCGTCGTCATCTGCGTCGAGCCGCTCAATCGATTCGAGACCAGCTTCCTCAACCTCGCGTCGCAGGCAATCGAAGTCGTCGATCGCGTCGACCATCCGGCGTGCGGCCTGCTGCTCGATACGTTTCACATGAATATCGAGGAGCGGTCGATTGGCGATGCGATCCGATCGGCGGGGCCGAGGCTGAAGCACCTGCACGCGTGCGAAAACGACCGCGGCGCCGCCGGCATCGGGCCACATGCCGTGGGACGAAGTCGTCGAGGCGTGCCGCGCGATCAACTATCAAGGCCCTGCGGTGATCGAGTCGTTCACGTCCGCGGTCAAATCGATTGCCCGCGCCGCGGCGATCTGGCGCCCGCTGGCGGAGACCCAGGACGGCCTGGCCAAGGACGGTCTGCGATTCCTTCGCAGCAAATTCTGAAATCGCGATCGGGGTCTGAAGACCAAATCCCGGATACTGAATTCTGAGTTCTGGATGACTCGGTCGATTCTTGCACCATAGTTGTTTCGCCAGGCGAAACGACTGTTGACGCCTTCGACCGCCTGATACACAATTCCCCTCCCTGTAATCCGTTACACGACCGTCACGCGGTGAAACACGAAGACTCGCGACGCGCAGCGGAACGAGTCTTGAAGCGAGGTTCGCGCTCATGTGGTCGAGGAATAGCGTACGCGCCAGCTCTGTGGCGATCGCGCTCGGGCTGTTTTTCTACGGCGGCGAATTCCCGCTCGTCGTCGAAACGCAGTCCAATCCCACCGATCAGCAGCAGCCGGCACAGGCGCCCACAGGGCAGCCCACTCAGGCGCCAGCAGAATCAAGCACAGGACGCAGGCCGAGGCGGACGGGGCGGACGCGGTCAGGGTGGACCTGGCGCAACGGACCCGGCCAACGCCGACGCCGACTTCACCAAGCAAGCTCCCGTCCTTCCGCTTCCCCCCGCAGAACAACAGAAACATTTCGTTCTTCAGCCCGGCTATCGCATCGCGCCGGTGCTGACCGATCCCGACATCAAAGAGCCCGGCGCGATCGCGTTCGACGGCAACGGCCGCATGTTCGTGCTCGAGTTGCGCGGCTACATGCAGGATGCCGACGCCACGGGCGAGCTCGATCCGGTCGGCCGCATCTCGCGCCACGAGGACGCCGACAACGACGGCGTCTACGAGAAGCACACCGTCTTCGTCGACAAGCTCGTGTTCCCGCGCTTCGTCATGCCGTTCGGTGCGAACAGCGTCTTGACGATGGAGTCGAACGCCGACGAGGTGTGGCAGTTCACCGACACGAACAACGACGGCGTCGCTGACAAGAAGGAACTCTTCACCGTCGAACTTCGGCCGCTCCGGCAACGTCGAGCACCAGCAGGCGTTCCTCTACTGGGGAATGGACAACTGGCTCTACAGCACCGTGAACGCGTTCCGCGTGCGATGGACGCCGAACGGCGTCGTCCGCGAGCCGACCGGCCCGAACGGCGCGCAGTGGGGCGCGACGCAGGACAACGACGGCAAGATGTGGTTCCAGGGCGGCGCGAGCGGCCTGCCCTCGTACTTCCAGTTCCCGATTCACTACGGCGCGTTCACCGTCGCCGATCAGTTCGAGAAGGACTTCAACATTCCGTGGGGCGCGCCGGTACGTGTCGCCGACATGCAGCCGGGCATGCGCGCGGTCCGTATGCCGGACGGATCGCTCAATCAGGTCACCGGTGCAGCCGGCAACGACATCTACCGCGGCGACCGGCTGCCGGAGGATCTCGTCGGCGACTACATCTACGGCGAACCCGTCGGCCGCGTCGTCCGCCGCGTTCGGCCAGTGGTGACTGACGGCCTCACCCAGCTTCGGAACGCGTACCTCTGGAACGAGTTCATCAAGTCGACCGATCCGCTGTTCCGTCCTGTCGACATGGCGACCGCACCGGACGGCACGCTCTACATCGCGGACATGTACCGCGGGATCATCCAGCAGGCGACGTGGTCTGGTCCGGGAACGTATCTGCGCGCGCGCATCGACCAGTACGCGCTCGACAAGGTGTTCTCACACGGACGCATCTGGCGGGTCACGTACGAAGGCATGGAGCGGGACCGCACGCAGCCGCGAATGTTGAACGAAACGCCGGCGCAGCTCGTCGCGCACTTCAACCATCCAAACGGCTGGTGGCGCGACACGGCGCAGCAGTTGCTCGTGCTCAAGCAGGACAAGTCGGTCGTGCCGGCGCTGCAGCAGATGGTCAAGTCGCAGGCCAATGTGCTCGCGAGATTTCACGCGCTGTGGACGCTCGAAGGCCTGGGCACGCTCGACGCGGCGACCGTCCGGGAGCAGATGAAGGATGCGAACCCGCGCATGCGAGTTCAAGCCATTCGTGCCAGCGAGTCGCTGTACAAGGCCGGCGATCGCAGCTTCGACGCCGACTACCGCGCTGCGGCAACCGACAAGGACCCCAACGTCGCCATCCAGGCGATGCTCACGCTCAATTACCTGAAAGCGCCGAACGTCGCCGACACGGTACGCGCAGCGCAAGCGGCCAACCCCGCACGAGGCGTGCAGGAGATCGGCAACCAGGTTCTCAAGCCTGCAGCGACCGCATTCGGCCGGGGCGGGCGCGGCGGCCCGCCCCCATTCACGCCAGCAGAGCTCGCGGTCATGGAGCGCGGCGAAGGCATCTACAAAGAAGTCTGCTTCGCGTGTCACGGCGATGACGGCCGCGGCACGGCCCAGCCAGGCGCCGCGCCGGGCACGACGATGGCGCCGTCGCTTGCGAGCTCGACGCGCGTGCAGGGACACCGCGACTACGTGATCAAGACGCTGCTCCAGGGTATGGACGGCCCGATCGACGGCAAGAGCTACGCCGCTGGTGTCATGGCGCCGATGGGCACGAACAAGGACGAGTGGATTGCCGCGATCGCGTCCTACGTGCGGAACGCGTTCGGTAACGTCGGAACGTTCGTCTCGGCGGACGACGTCACTCGCGCCCGCGCGGCAACTGTCGATCGCAAAACGTTCTGGAAGGTCGACGAACTCGTGGCGTCGCTGCCGGTGCCACTCGACGTGTTGCCGAGTTGGAAAGCCAGCGCGAGCCATAACCCCGGCACCGCGCTCGGTGCGCTCAACTTCGCGTCCTGGAGCAGTGGCGAGCCGCAGCAACCGGGCATGTGGTTCCAAGTCGAATTGCCAGAGGCGACTACGATTTCCGAGCTGCAGTTCAACGCAGCGGGCAGCGGGTTCCCTGGTGGCGGGCGCGGACGCGGCAACGTGACGCTCGCACCCGGCACGACGCCACCGGCGCCGCTGATGCCGCCCGGCGCGTACCCGCGCGGATTCAAGGTTGAAGTTTCGACCAACGGGACGGCCTGGACGCCGGTTGCAGACGGTCGCGGAACGCCCGGCTCGATGACGATTGCGTTTTCGCCCGTCACCGCCAAATTCGTCCGGATTACGCAGACGGCAACGGCAGATGACGGGGCCGTGTGGTCGATGCAGCGGCTGCGTTTGTACCGGCCGGGAACGGGAGGTGCGGCGCGCTGAAATGCGCAGTTTAGGTAGGAAAACGGGTCATGTTTCGCATGGCAAACCCTTGTTGTGCAATGCAAAGTGACGATTGACCCATCTGATTGGACGTGTTACACCAATCAGACTCTTGTAACCCATTACATGTCGGACTTTGCAAGTCGAGCGGTAATCTGCACCCTTGAGGGGGGAGGAGCTCAATGATCGTCAGATCGACTCGCAGTTTGGTCTGGGCGTGTCTCGTAGCGCTGGTTTTTGGAGCGCTGCCGGCCTCGGCTCAGATCACCACCGGTAACGTCCTCGGCACCGTCAAAGACAGCACGGGCGGCGTCGTTCCGGGCGCAACCGTGGTTCTCATCAGCGAAGCGCGCGGCACGAAGTCGGTGCCGTCGGTCACCAACGAAGCCGGTGACTACGTGTTCCCGAACGTCACGGCCGACACCTACACCGTCGAAGTCACGATGGATGGGTTCCGGACCGTGAAGCGCGCCGGTATCAAGGTCAGCGGCGGCGACCGCGTGACCGTGCCGTCACTCACCCTCGAGCCCGGCGGCGCAGAGGAAACCGTCAACGTCACCTCCGAGGCGCCGCTGATTCAGGCGTCCTCCGGTGAGCGCTCGTTCGCGATTTCCACGACGGAAATCGAGAACCTCCCCGTCAACCACCTCGGTGGCGGCTTCACCAACTTCACCTCGTTCACGCCTGGCGTCGTTTCGGGCGGCGCGTCGGCCGGCGGCACCCGCCTCGGCGGCGTCGGCCAGAACAACATCATGATGGACGGCATCTCGGCGATGGACACCGGCAACAACGGCCAGATGCTCAACATGAACGTCGAGTCGATCGCCGAAGTCAAGGTGCTCACGCAGGGCTACCAGGCTGAATACGGACGGTCGAGCGGCCTGCAGATCACGGCCGTCACCAAGTCCGGCACGAACCGCTTCCGCGGGTCGGCCTACGACATCAAGATCAACTCCGATTGGAACGAGAACAGCTGGGTCAACGACAAGAACGGCGACCCGAAGGCGATCAACAAGCGCGATCTCTACGGCTATTCGATCGGCGGTCCGATTGGCAAGCCCGGAGGGAACAACAAACTGTTCTTCTTCTATACCCACGAGTATCGTCCGACGAACGCGGCGATCAACAACGGCAACCCGATCCGGTTCAAGGTCCCGACCGCGCTCGAGCGCGCAGGTGACTTCAGCCAGTCGGTCGACCAAAACGGCGCGCCCATCCCGGCGATCGTCGACTGGACGACCGGGCAGCCGTTCCCGAATGGCCAGATCCCGGCGAGCAAACAGAATGCGGCGAGCATCGCGCTGCTCTCGCGCTACCCGCTCCCGACCCGGACGCAGACGGCCGGCTCGAACTACAACTACGAGCAGCTGACACCACCCGCGGTCGAAGACCTGCAGCAGCAGCCGGCCATCCGCGTGGACTACCAGCTGTCTTCGAAGCTGCGGGTCACCGGCAAGTACTCGGGCCAGCGCTCGCGCGCGCTCGTGACGCCCGGGCCTCATTCAGGGCTTCTCGGACGTCCTGACGCCGTATCCGTTCATCACCAACTACGCCTTCACGGTCAACTACGCGCTCAACCCGACGACCTTCCTTGAAGGCACCTACGGCTTCATCCGCAACGAGCTGACCGGCGGCAACGAGAACGGCGTGCTCGTCAACGAGTCGTCCAATCGTCTGACCTCGATGCCCGGCTTCCCGGTCCTCTACAACGACGCTGGCTTCGTCCCAACGAACTCCTACGCTTACGAGGTTTTGAACGACGTCAGTCCGCCGTGGTTTGATGGCACGAACATCAATCTGCCGCCGAACTTCGCCTGGGGCAGCCGCGTTCAGGGCACCTCCGGTACGTGCGCCGCGCCCTCAGTGCCCTGCCAGCGGTATCCCGGGTGGCTCAACATCAACCGCACCCAGGACGTTGCCATCAGCTTGACGAAGGTAGCCGGCCGCCACACGTTCAAGGGCGGCTTCTACAACAACCACAGCTTCAAGGCTCAGAACGTCGGCGCCGGCGGCATCGCCAACCTGACCTTCCAGGGCTACGTCAACTTCGGCAACGACACCAACAACGCCCTCGACACCGGCTACGGCTTCGCCAACGCGGCATCTGGCGTCTTCACCCAGTATCTGCAGGCCTCGAAGTTCGTTGAGGGCAGCATGCTCTACAACAACACCGAGTTCTACGTCCAGGACAACTGGAAGGTCAACAATCGTCTGACCTTCGACTACGGCCTTCGCTTCACGCACCAGCAGCCGCAGTACGACCAGTACCAGCAGATGTCGAACTTCTTCCCGGAGCAGTGGTCGGCCTCGCAGGCCCCCCTGTTCTACGTCGCGGGCTGCAGCAACGGCGCGACGACGTGTTCGGGCAACACGCGCAACGCGATGGATCCGCGCACGAACACGATCCTGACGGCCCCCGGCGCGGCCAACACGCAGATCGCCATCGGCACGCCGATTCCGGGGACGGGGAACGCCGCTCAACGGCATCAAGCAGGCCGGTGACGGCATCTCCAAGTACGGCTACACCTGGCCGGCCCTGGTGTTCGGGCCCCGCTTCGGCGCGGCCTACGACGTCAGCGGCAACCAGACCTTCATCCTCCGCGGCGGCGTCGGCCTCTTCTACGACCGTCCGGACGGCAACACCGTGTTCTCGATCCCGGGCAACCCGCCGATCGCGACCGCGCAGGACCTCCGCAACGGCACGCTGAGCACGATCGGCCAGGGCCTCAGCCCGCAGCCGGTGCCGGCCATGGTTACCTTCCAGTACGACGCGAAGGTGCCGGCCTCGTGGCAGTGGCAGTTCGGTGCGCAGATGGGCCCTCCCCTGGGCGTCGTCGCTCGACATCTCCTACGTCGGCAACCACGGCTACGATCGCATGGGCGGCCTGCAGGGTGGCAACGACCATCAACCTGAACGCCGTCGACATCGGCGCCGCGTTCCTGCCGCAGAACCAGGACCCGACGCTCGGCACCAGCGCGACGCCAGGGGCGAACTCCTTGCCCGACAACGCGCTTAAATCGTTCAAGGGCCTCGGCAACATCGCCCAGAACACGACCGCGTTCTGGGACACCTATCACTCGATCCAGACGGCGTTCCAGCGCCGGTTCCAGAACGGCTTCTCGTTCGGCGCCAACTACACGCTGGGCCTGTCGCTCGAAGGCAACACGGGGCTCGTGCAGCGCCTTCAGCACGCCGCGGACGGCACGATCAGCTACCGTGCGGATCAGGGCGCGTATGAAGAGCTGAACAAGCAGCTGCCGACCTTCCAGCGGCACGTGTTCAAGTCCAACGCCGTGTGGGATATGCCAGACCTCGCGACTTCCGGCGCCGGCGCCGCGAAGAAGACGGTCGGCTACATCGTCAACGACTGGCAGATCTCCGGTGTCCTGACGGCCAACTCGGGCCCGCGCTACGACACTGGCTTCACCTACAACAACAACGGCGGCAACAAGAACATCACGGGCTCGCCGGACTACGGCGCGCGCATGATCTACACGGGCGACGCCGGCTCGGGCTGCTCTGACAACCAATACGGGCAGTTCAACGCGACGGCAATGACGGCTCCGACCTACACCCAGAACAGCCTGGGCCTCGAGTCGGGCCGCGGGCTGTTGATCGGCTGCGCGGACAAGACGGTCGACCTCTCCCTGGCGCGCACCATCCGCCTGGGCGGCAGCCGCCAGCTCCAGTTCCGCGTCGATGCGTTCAACGCGTTCAACGTCGCGGTCATCAACGCGCGTCAGCACGACGTTGACCTTGAACAACCCAGTCGACAAGGTTGCGCAGAACGCGCAGTTCAATGCGGATGGTTCGATCAACACGGGTCGCCTGACCCCGAGGAACGCAGGCTTCGGCGCCGCCACGGGCGCGCAGAACATGCGGAACTTCCAGGCGATGATTCGCTTCCAGTTCTAAAGCGGATCAGCAGGTATACGCGGATCACGGGTCACGGGACGCGGATCAGACGGATCACGAGTCACGGGACGCGGATCACGCGGGTCGACAAGGCGGGTGGGGATCAAACCCCACCCGCCTTTTTCTTGTACGATTAGCGCGCAAGGAGGCGACGTGAGGCGAGACGTACACACACGAGCGGCGGTCGCGATCGGAACCTTGGGGGTGGCCTTCAGCGGGTTGATTGCAATCGCGGGCGTACAGAAGCTGTCGCCAGCGGAGGCGGCGGCGCGGCTGTCAGGAACGTGGACGATCAACCGCGAGCTGACGTCCGGCTTCAACGCTCCCGGCCGGCGGGGCGGCCGCGGCGGCGGCGCGAACTTCGCGCTGGGTGGCGCGTCAGGACGTTTCGGGGCGACGCCATCGTTCGTGCAGCGCGGCGGGCGCCGGGCCGTCAACGGCGCAGGATGCCAGCGACATGACCGCCGCGGAACGCGCGGCGATGATGGCGATGCGCGAACTGCAGCAGGTCGCCGAATCCATCACCATCAAGGCGACAGCTGATCAAGTCGTATTCGAGGACGCGCGCGGACAGCGGACGTACGCGATTGACGGCAAGAACGCCAAGATGACCGTGGCGGGTGCCGACGTCAGCGCCAAATCCCGGTGGGACAAGGCCGTCCTCCGTCAGGAATTCTCGACGCCGTCGAGCAAGCTCATACAGACCTGGGACGTCGACGACAACGGACGGCTGGTGCTCGTGGCGAAGGTCGAGAGCCTTGAAGCTGGTGACGCCGGATCAGAAGGCGGTGTTCGATAAGAAGTAGGGCGCAACTGAAGTTGCGCCCTACGGGCGTCCCGGCACCTTGCTCGGCGCACGGAGAAGGACGCCGCGCCTGCTGATCGAAACGGCAAGCCTTTCGGTGGCCCTGCCCTTGGTTGGCCGGCTGTAGGCAACCGCATACTGACTCTTCAGCTCGGCGGCGATTCGCTGCAGTCCCGAGGTGGCCCCGGAGCAGCAGCGATGACCTCGCGCCAGCCGCCGGTTTGCTTCGGTCCCTCGCCGAGGACTTCGTTCAGGTTCAGATTCTCTTCGAGCAGCACCGACGGCTTGTCGATAGGCCGCATGGCGCGCAGCTGCGAATTGGCCACTGCGATGACGTACATCGTCGTACCGCTCTTCGCGAGCTGGTCGAGCACGTGGTGCGCCGGCAGGGTGCTGTGCTCCTCGCCGCCGACCGTCACCGCGAGGATGACGGGCCGCTTGGCTTCGCGCTTCTCCTGATCTTTTGCCGCCTGGAAGATCCCTTCGAGCAGCTGGCCGCCGTCCTGAGTAGCGGGTCGCGCGGACAGCGACACGATCGCACCAGTGAGCTTCTCCACGTCCGTCGTGTAGTCGACCAGCCGCTGCGTCTGGCCCACGACGGTGCTCAGCGACAACTCGGCGCGGCCCTGCATGAGCCGGACGAAGCTGACGAGGCCGGCGCGGAAGATGCCAGTGCCGTTGTCGTCGACGATGATTGCGATTTGCGCCGGGGCGTTCGCCGGCTCGACTCGGAGGACCTCCCGAGGCTTGCCGTCTTCCTTGATCGCGAAGTCGGCGGCGACCAGATCGGCGACGGGCGCGCCGTTTTCCTGTGTGGCGGTGACGAAGACGGTATTAGTCCGCGCATCGGGCGCGCTGGACTGAGGAGCGGCAAGCAGGTTCGCTACGGCCACGGATACAACGACCGACGCCGTCACGAATGACCGGTCCACGGCTCCCCCTCCCGTCCAGAGTATAGGCTTCCGTCCGGATTTTTGACAGCGGATCGTGCCCGTTGGCGATGACGTTTTTCGACGCGTGCGAAACGCCGCGACAAGGCATTTGACGCCCGAAATACGGCCCCGTCCTTGATATATGATGACCGTTCCACTTTTGCTTCCGGAGGGTCCAGGTGAAACGGATCGGGATGGGAATCGTGGGCGCTGGCTTCGTCGGCCCCCATCACGTTGATGCGGTCAGGCGGCTGGGGTTCGTTGACGTTCTCGCGGTGGCGGGCAGCAGCGAGGCATCGGCGCAAGCCAAGGCCAAGGCTCTGGGCGTGCCGAAGGCGTACAGCAGCTACGAGGCGCTGCTCGACGATCCGGCGATACAAGTCGTCCATAACGCGACGCCAAACTACCTTCACTATCCGGTGAACGCCGCCGCGATCGCCAAGGGTAAGCACATCGTCTCGGACAAGCCGCTGGCGATGACCGCGGCCGAAGCCAAGAAGCTGCTCGATCAGGCGACGAAGGCGGGCATCGTGCACGCCGTCACCTTCAACTATCGCGGCAACCCGCTCGTGCAGCAGGCCCGACACGCGATTGCCCGCGGCGACATCGGCAAGCCGCATTTTCTCGTCGGTCACTACCTGCAGGACTGGCTGCTCAAGGACACGGATTACTCGTGGCGGCTGGAGCCCGACAAAGGCGGTGCCTCGTCGGCGCTCGGCGACATTGGCTCGCACTGGTGCGATCTCGCGCAGCACATCAGCGGCCTCCGCATTACCGAAGTCCTGGGCGACATCACCACGGTGATTCCGAAGCGCAAGAGGCCCAAGGGCTCGCGTGAAGCCTTTGCCGCCGTCGGCGCGAACGAGGATCTGGAAACTGTCGACATCAAGGTCGAAGATCTCGCGTCGGTCATGCTGCGGTTCGATAACGGCGCGCGCGGCAGCTTCTCAGTTGGTCAGGTGTGCGCCGGCCACAAGAACGATCTGATCCTGGAAATCTGCGGCTCACTGGCTTCGATCAAGTGGCGCCAGGAACACCAGAACGAGTTGTGGATTGGCCGGCGCGACAAAGCGAACGAGATTCTCCAGAAGGATCCCGGGCTCATCGATGCCGACGTGCGAGGCTACGCGCACCTGCCAGGCGGCCACCAGGAGGCCTGGGCCGACGCCTTCTGCAATCTGATGCGCGACATCTATCAGTTCATCGCCGACGGCAAGAAAGCAAGCGATGCGCACCCTCCCGCCTTTGCCACGTTCGAAGACGGGTACCGCGCCAACTGCATCGTCGAGGCCATTCTCGACAGCGCGAAGAAGGGCAGCGTCTGGACGAAGGTGAATTACTAAATGTCGACACAAGCGTTCGAACCGAAATTCATGAAGGTCGGCGTCCTGACGGCGGCGCTGCAGGAGCTGACGCCACGCGAAGTTCGCGATCCGGATCCCGATCGCGCGATCGAAGAGTGGGTGGCGTTCGCCAAGGAGCTCGGCGCGAGCTACATCCAGCTATCGGCAGCGCTCCATCCGACCGAGACCGACGTGCCGCCCGAGGCGATGCTCGATCCGGTGGCGAACACGCTCGACCTGCGGAAACCATTCGACAAGGACCGCGCCAAGCGCGTGGAAGCCGCGTTGAAGCAGACGGGCGTCGGCATTTCCGACGTTGGCTACTTCGACAATCTGCTGCATCACGATCCGGCGGTCAGGAAGAAGAAGCACGACTTCATGCTGCGTGCGTTCGATGCGGCCGTGCTTCTCGGCGTCAACGCCGTGTGCGGGTTCGTCGGGCGCAATCAGCAGCACAGCATGGACGAGAACCTGATCGACTTCGAGCAGTGGTTCATCCCGCTGCTCAAGGCGGCCAAGGATCGGGGTCTCACCTACCGCGTCGAGCAATGCCCGATGCCGGGATGGACGACCGGCGACAACTGGCACAACAACATCGCCTACACGCCCGGCGCGTGGATCGCGCTGCACAAGATTTGCGAAAAGCACGGCGTCGGCGATCAGTTCCGTATCCACTACGACCCATCGCACGCGATCCTGATGGGTCAGGACACGCGATCGATCTTTCAGTACCTCAAAGACACTGGTTACAACTTCCTGATCGGCGGCTTCCACGTCAAAGGCCAGGTCACCGATTCGAAGGGCGTATCGGCCTGGGGCTACGGTGGGCAGACGATGGAGCGCGGCGATTGGGTTGGTGGGAAGCCGTCACCCAACCCGGCCGATCACCTGAACGCGTGGAAGAAGCAAATCGTGCTGGCCGAGCACGAGCTGCCGGGAACCGCGCGTCACGATCCGCTCGCATACCTGCAGAACCGGACCGTCGACTGGCTGGATCACCAGCTCGCCGCGCGCGAGCTGCTGAAGCTCGACGTCGCCAACACGCACCTCGTCGTCGAGCACGAGTATCCGAAAGCGCGCATCCAGGACAAGGCGAGGCTCAAGCCAATCCTGCAGGGATCAATCGCCTTCGTGCGGCACATCGACGAGGCAGCAGGCTCGATGTTCGCTCTACACCAGGTGCTCGAGGCGCAAGGGATCCCCGTCCAGGGCGTGGGACGGCAGGCGTACAGGAGCTAATATCGCGGTCGGCGGCTCGCCACTCGCGGCTCGAAGTGCTTTCAGATCCGGTCGACCGGCTGTGATCTGAAGGCTTTTCGAGCAGCCAGCAGCGAGCCGCGAGCGGGCAACACGAGTTACTTCGCGGCGAAGCAGTAGAACAACCCGGCGCCGCCGGTTGCGACTAGGTTTTCCTGGCTGCAGCCCTTTGATGGGTGCGCGGAGTTCCACGACGTCGGGTTCGTGCCGCCGCCCTGTCGATCGTGATGTCCGACCTGGGCGCTGCCTTCTGCGCTGCTCGTCCAGTCGTTGCACGTCAGGTTCGCGCCCGCCAGCGTTCCATCGAGATTCGAGCCGGTCAGGATGTCGTGCGTGTTCGGCGTATCGCCGCGCCCGTTGACGACTGCGCCCTTCTCCGTCAGTGAGTTCTCCTTGCTGAGTTTGTTGGCGTCGCTGTGCAGATCCGCGACGCTCGTCGCGACGACCACGCCTTTGACGTTCTGCCACGGTCCAGCGCCAATGCGGTCCTTGGCGTTGACCGGCTTCCCACCGCCCGCGCTGAGATACGCGCGCCACGTTCTGCCGCCGGAGCCCACTGCCTGCGCCAGCTGCTGACAGTGTCTATCCGCGCCATCGAGCCCGCCGAGATCGGCGCCCTTCCCCGAACCGACGCTAGTGATGAAGAAGCTCAGCCCGGTGTCTTTCTGCTGAGCACCGACGACACAGATTCCCGCCATTGCCAGCGGAATCGCAAATCGAAACGCCCACGCCTTGTGCATTCGTGCCTCCTGTTCCGCAATCCTTGGCAATCTGCAGCGCTACTGTCAAGGGCGGGGACACTCAATCGGGACACTCAACCGTGACAGTCACGCTGGAGTGTCACCACCGCGAGATCCGTGCCCACATTGGCAGAATCTGCGCTAGGTGATGCAGAAACAGCAACGCGAGCGGCGCCCGTGTTCAAGAACGCAACGCTCATACAGCACTTCCTGCCGGAATAGCGGCTCCGGGGACAGTCAACCGTGACTGTCCCGGTTGAGTGTCCCCGCAGTGTATGCTCTGGCGTCATGACGATGAAGACGGCCGTGGACCGGCGGCTTGCGATCTCGGCGGCCATCCTCTTCACACTCAGCCTCACACCGCTATCGGCGCAGCGTGCGGCGGGAAAGAAGACGCAGGAGCACTGGGTACCGACGTGGGCAACGTCGCAGCAACTGTTCCGTCTACCGCCGCAATCATCGACGACGGCATCGCCCGCGACTCCCGCACCGTCAACGCCGTCGACGACACCGCCGGCGACGGCTCCGCTACCGCCCCTCCAGACGCTGAACGACCAGACGATTCGGATGATTGTGCGCACCAGCATCGGCGGCCGCCGCGTGCGCGTGAAGTTGTCGAACGCCTTCAACGGCACGCCGGTGGAAATCGGCGCCGCGCACATTGCGGTGCGCGACACCGGATCGACGCTGGCCGCCGGTTCCGATCGCGCCCTGACCTTTGGCGGACGCGCCGCGATCAAGATGACGCCCGGCATGGTGGTCGTGAGCGACCCTGTCGATTTGACCGTCGCACCGCTCGCGGACCTCGCGGTCAGCCTCTACTTTCCAGGTGACACTGGCACTCCGACGGCACACGCGACGGGCCTCCGTCCGACCTACATCTCAGGCGAGGGCAACTTCACGGCGAGCGCATCGATTCCCGACGCGACCACCCGCATGTCGTACTACTGGCTCGCTCGCGGCCGTCGAAGTCGACGCACCGGCCGAGACGCCGCTCATCGTCGCCTTCGGCGATTCAATCACCGATGGCGCGCGCTCGACGCCCGACACACATAACACGTGGCCGGCCATTCTCGCGACGCGGCTCGCCGCTGACAAAGCAACTGCGGGCTTCGCGATCGTCAATCAGGGGATTGGCGGCAACCGTGTCCTCAGCGACGGCGCTGGCCTCGCCGGCGTCAGCGCGCTGGCTCGCCTCGATCGCGACGTGCTCAGTCAACCCGGTGTTCAGTGGCTCATGATGCTCGAAGGCATCAACGACATCGGTAACGCCACCGCGCAGACACCGTCGAGCACAGGGCCGATCACTGCCGACGATCTAATCTGGGGACTGCGGCAGGTCGTCGATCGTGCACACCAATATGGGATCAAGGTGATTGGGTGCACGATCCTGCCCTATGAAGGCGCCGCCTACTTCCGGGAGGAAGGCGAAGCCATCAGGCAAAAGGTCAACGAGTGGATTCGTACCTCGGGCACGTACGACGCCGTCGTCGACTTCGACGCCGCCACGCGTGACCCCGCCAATCCGAGACGGCTACGTCCCGAATTCGATCCCGGCGATCACCTTCATCCGAACGACGCTGGATACCGGGCGATGGCGGAGACCGTTGAATTGAAGACTGTTCAAGAAGTGAGCGCCTAGTGCGACTCCCTCGTCACCGTCGCGCCGCGGCATCCGACCAGGAAATCCAGGTCGGCGCCCAGATTCGCCTGCTGCACGTGGCTGACGTACAGCCCCTGGTACCCGCCCTTCATTGACGGCTCGGGCGCCTTCCAACTCGCGCGCCGCTTCGCCAGTTCCTGCTCGGACACTTCGAGCGTCAGGCTGCGGTCAGGCACATCGAGCTCGATCATGTCGCCGTCCTTCACGAGCGCGAGCGGGCCGCCGACGGCAGCTTCCGGGCACACGTGCAGGACGACGGTACCGTACGCGGTCCCGCTCATACGAGCGTCAGAGATGCGGACCATGTCGGTGACGCCGGTCTCGAGCACCTTCGGCGGCAGTCCCATGTTGCCCACTTCCGCCATGCCGGGATAGCCCTTCGGCCCGCAGTTCTTGAGCACGAGGACGCACGTCGCGTCGACATCGAGGTTCGGATCGCCGATGCGTGCGTGGTAATCCTCGATCGTCTCGAAGACGACGGCCCGGCCGCGGTGCTTGAGGAGATGCGGCGACGCCGCTGACGGCTTGAGCACGGCACCGTCCGGTGCGAGATTGCCGGTGAGGACCGCGATGCCGCCTTGCTCGAGCAGCGGCTTCTCGAACGGCATGATGACGTCGGCATTGTAGTTCGCCGCCTGCTGACAGTTCTCCCAGATGCTCTTGCCGTTGACCGTCAACGCCTCCTTGTTGAGCAGTCCGTTCTCTCCGAGCGCCCGTACGATCGCCGGAAGGCCGCCGGCGTAATAGAAGTCCTCCATCAGATACTTGCCTGACGGCTTGAGGTTCAGCAGCGTCGGTACGTCTTTGCCGAGAGCGTCCCAGTCTTCCAGGGTGACCTCCACACCCACGCGACCGGCCATCGCCAGCAGATGGAGGACGGCATTGGTCGAACCGCCGACGGCGCCGTTGACTCGAATCGCGTTCTCGAACGCCTCGCGTTTGAGGATCTGCGAGATTTTCAGGTCCTTGAGGGTCATCTCGACGATGCGGCGTCCGGTCAGCTGGGCCAGGGTCAAACGTCGCGAATCCGGCGCAGGGATGGCAGCGTTGTGCGGCAGACTCATCCCCAGCGATTCGACCATCACTGCCATCGTCGAGGCTGTGCCCATGACGTTGCAGACGCCGGTCGAGCGGCTCATGCCGGTCTGCGCGTCCATGAAGCCCTCGAGGCTCATCCGCCCGGCGCGCATCTCCTCGCTGAAGCGCCAGACGTCGGTGCCGGAGCCGATGTCCTGGCCACAGAACTTGCCGTTGAGCATCGCGCCGCCGGAAAGCACGATCGTCGGAAGATCGACGCTGGCCGCGCCCATGATCAACGCGGGCGTTGTCTTGTCGCAGCCGCAGAGGAGAACCACACCGTCGATGGGGTTGGCGCGAATCGACTCCTCGACGTCCATGCTGATCAGATTGCGGAAGAGCATTGCCGTCGGCCGCAGGTTCGTCTCGCCGCTCGACATCACCGGAAATTCGACGGGGAATCCGCCCATCTCCCAGACACCGCGCTTGACGTGATCGGCGAGTTGCCGGAAGTGCGCGTTGCACGGCGTCAGCTCCGACCACGTGTTGCAGATGCCGATCACCGGTCGGCCGTCGAAGACGTCCTGGGGATAGCCGCGCATCCAGCTGCGATGAATGAATCCGTCTTTGTCCGTCCGCGCGAACCATCCGGCCGAGCGGAACGTGTGCTTCTTGTCATCCTTCATAAGGTCCTCACTATACGGTGCGGCTCTCGCTCGAGAGCCCGAAGAGCCGCGCCGCGTTGGCTTTCAGCACGAGCGGCCGGACGTCGTCACGAATGTCGATCTTGGTGAAGTCAGCCAGCCATCGATCGGGCGTGATCCATGGATAGTCCGATCCAAATAGCACCTTGTGCTTGAGCAGCGTGTTGGCGTATTGCACCAGCGTCGGCGAGAAGTACTTCGGCGACCAACCAGACAGGTCGATGTAGACCTGCGGCTTGTGCAGGCAGACCGAGATCGCTTCGTCCTGCCACGGAAATGACGGATGCGCCAGGATGATCGGCATGTCGGGGAAATCGACCGCCACGTCATCGATGTGCATCGGGTTCCCGTATTTGAGCCGGATGCCACCGCCGCCCGGCATGCCGGTGCCGATGCCGCTGTGGCCGGTGTGAAAAAGGACCGGCAACCTGGCCTCGGCAAAGACTTCGTAGAGCGGGTACGCCAACCGATCGTTGGCAAAAAACTCCTGTAGCGGCGGATGCAGCTTCAGGCCGCGGACGGCGCCGGTCGCGACGAGCCGTCGCGCTTCTTCAACGGCGGACGCACCTCGGGTCGGGTTCACGCTCACGAAGGGCAACACGATATCGGGATTGGCGGCGGCAAACGCGAGGATGGCGTCGTTGGTCAGGTGCGGCCGGCCAGTCAGCTGTTCGTCGACGGTAAAGACGACACATGCCATGCGGCGCGAGCGGTAGTACTCCGCGAGCGCCCGCGCGCCGGCCTCGCCCGTGCTCTTGCCGAAGTACTTACGGGCGGCGGCATCGGCCTCGGTGGGCGGCGCCTCGTGCTCGAGGTGCACGTGTACATCGATGGCTGTAAGCTCGTCGACTTTGATCGCAGCGGTCACTCAGATCTCCACTCGTCAGGCTTCCGCTCCGGCACCGGCACACGCGATGACGTGCGGCGGCGGTGCCACGGCAAACAGGTCTTCAACGAGCAGCCGGCGATGCTCGAGGATTGCGCGCTGATTGAGCGAGCCCTTGTCGGTCACCTCGCCAGCATCGAGCGAGGGCGGCGTTTCGAGCACGATGGCGCGGCGCGGGCGCGAAGCGCTGCCGGTGGCGGCGGACGCAAACGTCACCAGCCGCTCGCGCAAACACTCTCGAACCGCAGCATGGCTGAGCACCGCAGACATTGGCGCGTCCGCCGGCAAATCCGGCGTCAGCCCACGGCAGGCATCCACATCGGCCACCAGCAGCAGACCGACGTCGTCGCGATCGTGTCCGGCGATCACCGCATCGCGGACGTAGGGTGCGAGATGCGCGATGAGTCTTGCGCGGAGCGGCCCGACGCTGACCCACGTGCCGGTCGAGAGCTTGAAGTCTTCCTTGATGCGGCCGTCGAAAATGAGGCCCTTCCCGAGTGCCTCGCGATCGATCGGTTTCGCTGCATCGCCCATGCAATAGAACCCTTCATCGTCGAAGGCCTCACGCGTCAAGGCATCCTGCCGCCAATAGCCGGGCGTCACGTTCGGACCGCGGACCCGCATCTCCAGTTTTTTCGCCACCGGCATCAGCTTGGCTTGGA
This sequence comes from uncultured Acidobacteriota bacterium, assembly GCA_963797715.1. Taxonomy (GTDB): domain Bacteria; phylum Acidobacteriota; class Vicinamibacteria; order Vicinamibacterales; family 2-12-FULL-66-21; genus DATBJJ01. The sequence goes on along the minus strand of CAWCQS010000015.1, from coordinate 109,145 downwards.
CGCCCGGCACAGGCAGGCCGATGGCCGACGACACCTCGCTTGGCCAGGGCCGGCAAATGGCCATCGGCGCAGTTTCGGTGGCGCCGAGTCCGGTGACGAGCACCAGCCGTTCGCCGCACGCCTCGAGCGCGAGGCGTTCGAGCTCATCGGACACTGGCTGCGACAAACTGGCGGCGGCATAAAACAGCACCTGTACCGTCGAAAAGAAACGGGTCGACAGCGCGCGGTCGCCTCCGAGCGCACGCGCGAGCTCTTCGTAGCCTTTGGGAACGTTGAGATAGATCGTCGGCACGACTTCGCGCAGGTTCCTCACGCTTTCGTCGAATGCGCCGGGCAGTGGTCGGCCTTCGTCGAGGTACAGCGACCCGCCGTTGTAGACGACGAGGCCGATGTTGTGGTTGCCGCCAAACGTGTGGTGCCACGGCAGCCAATCGACGAGCACCGGAGGCGTGTCCGCGAGAAACGGTAGCGTCTGCAGGATCATCTGCTGATTGCTGCAGAGCATTCGATGCGTATTGATGACGCCTTTGGGCGATCCTGTTGACCCAGACGTGAAGAGAATCTTCGCGATGTCGTCGGGAGCAATAGCGGCGTGCCGCCCGGCGACCTCGGATCCGCCGACCATGCGCGCGGCCAGCGCGTCGACAGCGACGCGATCGATCACTTCGACGCCGCTGCCCACGGCCGCCTCGAGCGCTCCGCCGAATTTACCGAGGTCGGACACGAACACAAGACCCGGCGAGAGCAGCGCGATCACGTGCTTCAGCGCACCGAAGTCGTGCGATACGAGCGAATACGCCGGCGAGATTGGGGCAAACGGAACGCCGACGTGCTGGGCCGCCAGTGCGAGCAGCAGGTGCTGCAGGTCGTTGCCGGAGAGGATTGCGAGCGGTCGATCAGCTGACAGACCTCGATTGAGCAGCGCCTGTCCGAGCGCCACGACTTTCTCGTACGCCTCACCGTAGCTGATCGTCGCGCGCTCTGCGCCGGCACGCCAGCCGAGAAGCGTCCGCTCAGGTGCGATCCGCGCCCAGTGCTCCAGCCGTTCGGTCAAAACACGCGGGTAGGAGTCGAGCGGCTGCAACGCCTGCAGCAGTACGGACCCGTCCGGACGTTCTTGGACCGCCGGTGTGAGATCGCCGAGCCTGACCTGGCGCCACGGACGCGCGTCGCGTGTCACGCGCGTCGGTCTCCCATAGTCAAATGCAAGAGCTGACCCCATAATGAAGCGCCAATGTCACAGCGCCAACCAGTAGATATCGGGCACATCCTCGACGAGAGCCGATTGGGCGCCTCGCAGATCTTTTTCGTCTTCCTGACCGCGCTCACCATCGTCTTCGACGGCGTCGACAACCAGTTGCTCGGCATCGCCGTGCCGGCGTTGATGCGCGACTGGGCGCTGCCCCGCGGCGCGTTCGCACCGGTCCTCGCCAGCGGCTTGATCGGCATGATGGTCGGCGGGGCGGTCGCCGGGTTCGTCGGCGACCGCATGGGCCGTCGCTTCGCGCTCATCGGCAGCGTGCTCATCTTCGGCGTGCTCACCGCCGCCGTCGCGCTCGTCGACAACGTCTGGACGCTCGCCGCGCTCCGCTTCCTGGCAGGCCTCGGCCTCGGCGGCGCCATGCCCAACGCCGCGGCTCTCACGTCCGAGTACGTGCCGCGTCGGCACCGGCCGTTTGCCATCACTCTGACCATCGTGTGCGTTCCACTCGGCGGTACGCTCGCGGCGTTCGTCGCCGGATATGTCATGCCTGTGTTCGGGTGGCGCACGGTGTTCGCGATTGGCGGCGCGCTGCCGCTCGTCGTTGCCGTCGTGCTCCTGAAATTCCTGCCCGAGTCTCCCCGTTACCTTGCCCGCCGGCCCGAACGCTGGCCCGATCTCGAACGCATCCTTCAACGAATCGGCCACCCCGTCCCGGCCGCCAGCGCGTTCGTTGACCTCGGCGAAAAAGCCGTCGCCCGAGCGTCGGTCGCCGCGCTCTTCACCCCTGACTTCCGCCGAGACACGCTGGCACTCTGGGGCGCGATGTTCGCGTGCATGCTCGCGGTCTACACCGCATTCAATTGGGTGCCGTCGATGCTCTCGGGCGCCGGGCTCGGGCTGACTGTCGCGAGCAACGGTATCGCGGCCTACAATCTCGGCGGCGTCGCCGGCGCGGTCCTTGGCGGCCTACTCATCGCCCGCATCGGCTCCAAGCCGACGATGCTCGCCATCTCGGCGGCTGCGATCGTCGGCGCAATTGTCCTTGCCTCGATGCCAATCACTGCGACGTCGAACCCAGTACCCATCGTTGCCATGCTCGGTTTCACCGGCGCCTCCATCAACGCCATCCAGACCACGCTCTACGCGCTCGCCGCGCACATTTACCCAACCGCAGTTCGAGCGACGGGCGTTGGCACTGCCGTCGCGTTCGGTCGCATCGGCGGTGTCCTGAGCTCGTATGCCGGTGAGTGGGCGCTGCGCGCCGGCGGCAGCCGAGCTTTCTTCATGCTCATGGCGGCGTCGATGGCTGTCGTCTTCGTCTGCCTGGCGCTCGTCGGCCGCCACGTCGCACGGCGCGAGCGGTGACGAGTCCGGCTGAAGCCGGACACCACATGTCGCGATGGCCGAAGCCGGACGCTACGTTCCCCACACCTCCCGCGCGGTCTCGACGATCAGCGCCAGCTTGGCCATCTCTTCCTCGATCGTCAGCGCGTTGCCTTCGACGGTCGATGAAAAGCCGCACTGCGGGCTGAGACAGAGCTGCTCGAGCGGCACGAACCTCGACGCCTCGTCGATGCGTCGCTTGAGATTGTCCTTCTGCTCGAGCGCCCCTTTCTTTGTCGTCACCAAGCCGAGGACGACGAACTTTCCCGGTGGCACAAAGCGCAACGGCTCGAAGCCACCCGATCGGGCATCGTCGTACTCGAGGAAAAAACCGTCGACCTGCAGTTGGTTGAACAACGTTTCGGCGACATGCTCGTAGCTTCCAGTCGCCACCCATGACGACTTGAAGTTGCCGCGGCACATGTGCGTGCAAACCTGCATGTCGGCCGGTTTCTTGGCCAGGGCAGCGTTGATATGCCGGATATAGGTTTCGTGCTGATGCTCGCCGTCGCCGCCGAGCCCGGTGACGTATTCGCGCTGCGAGGGGTCGTTGAGGTACGCGAGGCTGGTGTCGTCGAGCTGTAGATACCGACAGCCCAGCGAACCGAGCGCCGCGACTTGATTGGCATAGACCTGCTCGAGGTCATGCCAGAACTCCTCGATGTCGGGATAAACGCCCGGATCGATCGCGGCCCGGCCGCCACGGTAGTGCACCATGCTCGGGGACGGAATCGTCAACTTCGGGATCCCCTTCGCGACAGAGCGGAGAAAGGTGAAATCGTCGGCGAAGATGGCCGTGTCGAACGTGAGCTTGCCGGTCACGCGCATGGCCGCCGGCGTGAACTCGATGTCGCCCTTTTCGTTGTGGAACTGCACCTTCAGGTTGTCCTGCGCCTTGGTGATGCCGCCGATCTGATAGATGAAGTCCATGTGCCAGGATGCGCGGCGGTATTCGCCGTCGGTGACGCCCTGCAGCCCGAGGTCCTCCTGCATCTTGACGACGGCCCGAATCGCATCGTCTTCGATCCGGCGCTTGTCAGCCGCCGAAACCCGGCCCTGGGAGAAGTCGTCCCTGGCTTTGAGCACATCCGGCGTCCTGAGCAGGCTGCCCACGTGGTCGGCTCGAAACGGCGGAAGGGTTCTACGTGACATCCGAAAATGGCCTCGAAATGAATGATCGTCCGACAGGTCAGCTGCCTCATTGTGCATGCAGAAACACTACGATGCACCTGACAGGCCTCTGATTCAATCACAAGATCGCCTGGACTGTTCCCATCATTTCCGCCCTTGCATGCAAACTGGGGCCGTGGTACGGTTCCCGACACACAAAGGCAGGCCTCCCTTGAATCATCGCGGCCCCAGTCTCGAATCCCAGACGCTACGTGCACTTCTGGAGATGCGGGAGATCATCCTCAGGGGGACGTTCCGCCCAGGCGAACGGCTCCGCGAAGTGCCGCTCGCCGCGCGGCTGAACGTCTCGAGAACACCGTTACGGCTGGTGCTCGACCGGCTCGCCCAGGAGGGCCTTCTGAAGGCCCGGCCGACCGGCGGTTTCGTCGCCAGCGAGTTCACGGTCGAAGACATCAGGGATGCGATCGAGATCCGCGGCGTGCTCGAAGGCGCCGCCGCACGGCTCGCGGCCGAGCGGCCCAAGAATCCTGACGATGTGACGGCACTTCGCGGATTGATCGTGGCGCTCGATGCCCTGGTGCGCGAAACCCCGAACGATATCGAGTTTTTTGCCCGCTATATCGACCTCAATGGACAGTTCCACGCGCTGGTGCTGGACATGGCGAGAAGCGCTATGCTCAGTCGTTCCATGGAGCACGTGCTGACCCTCCCTTTCGCGTCTCCGAACGCGTTCTTCCTGACGGAAACGGAAACGGAAGAAGGCTGGGAGACAATCGTGCTCTCGCAGGCACATCACCGCGCGATCGCCAACGCCATCGTCGACGGCGAGGGCGCGCGAGCCGAGGCGCTCGCCCGGGAGCATTCCCGACTGGCCCGTACCAACCTCGAAACCGCGCTCAAGGACCGAACGCTGACCCGGATTCCCGGGGCGTCACTCATCAAGTTCCCGGAGGCCATCTAACATGTTCCGCTTGAAGCATCCCCGGCTGATCGTCGCCGCGGCGCTGGTCGCTGTCTGGGGCGCGAGCGTCACCGTCACGACGCAGCGATCGACCTCGAGCCGCTCGGCTGCCGCCATGACGGCCGCGGCAAACAAATGGCTCGAGGCGCTCACGCCCGAGCAGCGTCAACAGGCCTCATTCGCCCTCGACGCCGAGGAGAAGGTCCGCTGGAACTTCATCCCGACGAACATGTTCCCCCGCAAGGGAGTGCCGTGGAAGGAAATGACCGAGCCGCAGCGCAAGCTCGCGCATGAATTGCTGAAGGCGAGCCTCAGCCAGAAGGGCTACGTCACGGCGACGTCGATCATGGAGCTCGAGACGCTGCTCCATGCAATCGAGAACTCGGACGGCAAAAAGGGCGCGAATGTGCGCGACCCCGAGCTCTACTTCTTCACGATTTTCGGCACGCCGTCGCCTAAGAGCACATGGGGACTGCGAGTCGAAGGCCACCACGTGTCGCTGCACTTCACCGTCGGCAACAACATGGCGGTCGCGAACACGCCGCAGTTCTTCGGCAGTAATCCGGCAGAAGTTCGCGTCGATGGACCGAAGAAAGGGCTGCGCATCCTGGGCACGATGGAGGATGCGGCGCGCGCGTTGATGGCCACATTCGACGATACGCAGCGCACGGCAGCGACTTACGACAAGGTCGCACCTGGCGATATCCTCAGCAAGACGGACGTCACGGTCAATCCCATGACGCCGCCAGGCGTCGCCGCGAGCGCGATGAAGCCGGCGCAGCGCGATTTGCTGCAGAAGCTCATCGAGACCTACACGGCCCAGATGGCCGACGACGTCGCGGCAGATCGGCTGGCGAAGATCAAGGAAGCTGGCGTCGAGAAAGTCACGTTCGCTTGGGCCGGCGAAACCGAGGTTGGCAAGAAGCACTACTACCGAATCCAGGGCCCGACGTTCCTCGTGGAGTACGACAACACGCAGAACGACGGGAATCACGTCCACTCGGTGTGGCGGGACTTCAGCGGCGATTTCGGCCGCGACCTTCTCCGCGAGCACGTCAAGGGCGTGCCGCATTAAAGACTGAAGATTGAGGCTGTAGTGTCCAGCTTTAGCCGGACCTCCGTTTGGTCCGGCTGAAGCCGGACGCTACATTTGTCCACCACGGGCGGGGGAAATCCCCCGCCCGTCCTGTCTCCGACGTCAACGGGCAGGGCCGGCCCGCCGTATTGAGGTCATATGCAGTCGTCGATCAGACTCGTCTTCCCTGCTCTGTTTCTAGGACTGGCCATCTCAGGCCTCCAGGCCACCCAAAATCCCCCAGCAGCACAGAACCCGCCGCCCGCGCCGCCGCAGGGTAGCGCGCCGGCGCAGCCTGCTGGCGGTTCGGCGCAAGCCGGCCCCGGTCGGGGCGGGCGTGGGAATCCGGCGGCGGGACTGGTCACTCAGTACTGCGCGTCGTGCCACGGCCCAACGCTTCAGGGTGGCTCTGCGGCCAGCCTGATGGACGACGAGTGGAAGTTCGGCGGTGACGACGCGAGTATCGCTGCCAGCATTCGCGACGGTCGGCCAGGAACGGCGATGGCGCCGTTCAAGGATTTGATCTCCGAGGAACAGATCCGCGCGCTCGTGTTCTACATCCGCGATCAGGCGGGGCAACTGAAAGGCAAGCCGGAGACGAAGGTCGATCCGCAGGGCGCGGTGCTCAAGACCGAAAAGCAGACGGTCAAGCTCGACATCGTCGCCAAGGATCTCGAGACGCCGTGGGGATTGGCGTTCCTCCCTGACGGACGGCTGCTCATTACCGAGCGACCGGGCCGGCTCCGCATCCTCGACAAGGGCAAGCTCCTGCCACCCGTGACTGGTACGCCCACGGTGTGGGTGCGTCAGGACGGCGGGTTGTTCGACGTCGAAGTGCATCCGCAGTACGCCAAGAACGGATGGATTTACCTGTCGTATTCGGAAACGCTTCCCGGCTACAAAGCGCCCGAGCCGGATCCCGCGGCAGCGGCCGCTCCTCCTCAGGGAGGACGAGGCGGGCCACCGAGCCCGCCGTCGATGACCGTCATCGTGCGCGGCAAGATTAAGGACAACGCCTGGGTCGAAGAGCAGGTGATCTTCAGAGGCAAGCCCGAGCTCTACTCGCCGGCAAACTTCCACTACGGCTCGCGCTTCGTGTTCGATCGCGAGGGCCATCTCTTCTACTCGATCGGCGACAAGGGACGTCCGGAAAGCGCGCAGGATCTGTCGATGCCGACAGGCAAGATCCACCGCATCAATGACGACGGCTCGGTGCCGAAAGACAATCCGTTCGTCAACACGCCGGGAGCGGTACCGACAATCTGGAGTTACGGCCATCGCAACCCGCAAGGCTTTGCATTCGATCCACGCACAAACAAGCTGTGGGAGACCGAACACGGGCCGACGGGCGGCGATGAGTTGAACCTGATCGAACCAGGGAAGAACTATGGATGGGCAGTCGTGTCCTACGGCATGCAGCCTGGCATCACCAAGTCCGAGCAGGAAGGGATGGTGTTGCCGAAGGCGTACTGGACACCAACGCTCGCACCAGCGGGCATCGTCTTCTATCAGGGCAAGCAGTATGCGGGCTGGCAAAACAGCTTGTTTGTCTGCGGCCTCGGCGGTCAGCAACTCCGGCGGATTGAAATCACGAATGATGCGGTGACCAAGCAGGAAGTGATCTTCGACGAGTACGGGCGCGTGCGCGACATCGTCATCGGGCCTGACGGCTATCTCTACGTCGCCGTCAGCCTCCCCGGGCAGCGGCTCTCTGATACGACAGCCGGCGTGATCGTTCGCATGCTGCCCGAATGAGGTGATCAGTCGCTTGCGGGGACAGTCAATCGGGACAGTCACGAGTGACAGTCACGCGGGACAGTCACCGGCGCGAAGATCGTGCCACGAGCTGCAGAATCTGCGACCTGGTACGCAGTAACAACAGCGTCTGGCTGTAGTCCAGCGTTTGGTGATCGATGGTAGTACGTCCAATCGGCAGTAAACAGGGGACGGGGACACTCAAACGTGACAGTCCCGGTTGAGTGTCCCCGCATTGAGGAGGTCGTATGAATCCGAGGAGTTCGGCTGGCCGGCGCTGGCTGCTGACCGTGGCAGGATGCACGGCGGTGCTTGTGGCGGGCGGCATTGGAGGGGCGACCGCTCAGCAGGCGCCCCAGGCGCCCGCAGGGCAGGCCCAGCAGGGTCGTGGTGGCGGCGGCGGGCGCGGCAACGCCGGACCAGCCATGTTCTCCGCGGTCGACGCCGACAAGGACGGCGCCGTCACGCGAGACGAGATGAAGACGACGTTCGACAAGTGGTTCACGGAATGGGATAGCGGCAAGACCGGCGCACTCACTCAGGAACAGCTGACGACGGGGCTCAACGCCGCTATGCCGGCACCGGCATTTCCCGCCGGCGGCCGCGGCGCGGCGCCGCAGAATCAAACGCCTCGCCCCGACGATGTCACCGCGATGATGGCGGCGCTGCCGGCCACGGCACCGGCCAAGCCAAAGCAGCCACGCAAGGTCCTCGTCCTCGGCAAAGCCGCCGGCTTCGTGCACTCATCGATACCGCTCGCCGGCCGCACGATCGAGGAGATGGGCAAGAAGACGGGGGCGTGGTCGACAACGATTACCTATGACCCTGCCGACATCAACGAGGCGAATCTGAAGCAGTACGACGCGATCTTCCTTTCGAGCACGACGGGCGCGTTCCTCGATGATCCAAACGACGCCGCTGCAACCGCGGCGCGGAGAAAGGCGCTCCTCGACTTCGTGCGCGGCGGCAAGGGACTCGCGGGCATCCACGCGGCGACCGACTCCTATCACCAGAACCGTCCATCAGCTGACGCGCCTGCGGGCGCCGGTCGTGGTGGCGGCGGGCGCGGTGGCGCCGGCACGGCGGTGGCGGCACAGTTCGTCGCGCAGGGCGACAAGAACGGCGACCAGAAGATCAGCCGCGAAGAATTCGCGGGGCTCGCCGACGCTTGGTACACCAAGATCGACACGACAAACGCCGGCAGCGTCAGCCAGGCGGACTTCCCGCAGCGTTTTGCCGCGATAATGCCAGCACCACCGGCGGCGCCGGCGCCGACAACGCCTGTCCGCGGTAATGGCCAGGCGCCCGCCACCAACCTCGGACCGGACAATCAGGTCGGCACCTGGCCCGAGTTCAACACGATGATCGGCGGCTTCTTCAAGTTCCACTGGAACGACGGTCAGGACATCACGGTCAAGGTGGACGATCCGAACAGCCCGCTGACGGCGATGTTCAAGGGAAAGCCACAGCTCGTCATCGTCGACGAAACCTACACCATGGCCCGGGACACTTACTCGCGGAAAAACCTGCACGTCCTCACCAGCATCGACTACGCGAAGATGACGCCCGAGGACAAGGCGAAGGAGTCGAACCCGCGTCCGGACGGCGATTACGCACTGAGCTGGATTCGCCGCGACGGCAATGGGCGCGTCTTCTACGAAGCGCACGGCCATAACGAAAAGGTCTACGCGAACACGCAGATTCTCGAGCACCTGCTGGCTGGAATGCAGTATGTTCTCGGCGATCTGCAGGCAGACGATAGCCCGAGTCAGAAGTAGCACCACACCAGTCCAGGAGGCAGGCCGCGCCGATGGAAACCCTCGATCACAAAGCCATCAGCGCGGCCGCCACTCTCCTGTGGCGGCACTGGACTGCCGGCACCAAGTTCCCACAGCTTCCCGAAGATATCCGCCCGTTGGATCGATCAAGTGGCTATGCGATCCAGGCCGCGGTCGCAGCCCTTTCAGGACAACGTGTCGTCGGCTGGAAGATCGCGGCAACCAGCATCGTCGGCCAAACGCACATCGGCGTTGACGGTCCGCTCGCCGGCCGGGTGCTGAGCGATCGCATCACGACCGTAACAAGAGATCGCACGCCGCACGAGCCGACCTCGCTCGACGGGAACGGCATGCGGGTCGCGGAGGCGGAGTTCGCGTTCAGGCTCAGAGGACCGTTGCCGAGTCGCGAACGCGCGTACGGCGTCCAGGAAGTGCTCGACGCCGTCGAGTCGGTTCATCCCGCGATCGAAGTGCCAGACTCGCGCTACGACGATTACGCCCGCGTGGGCGCGCCACAGCTCATCGCCGACTGCGCGTGCGCCTCATGGCTGATCGTCGGCGAACCGGCGAGCATGGACTGGCGTCCGCTCGATCTGGCGTCGCACACGGTCGCGACGTATCTCAACGACCAACCGGCCGCTACTGGCGTAGGCTCGAACGTCCTGCGCGATCCGCGCCTGGCGTTGACGTGGTTAGCAAACGAGCTTCGGACTTACGGGCAGGGCCTGGCCGCCGGCGACTTGATCACGACAGGAACGTGTATCGATCCCGTGCCGATTGCGCCGGGGGATGAGTTCAGCGTGGACTTCGGCGAGCTTGGAGCCTTGCGAGTGCAACTGGTCTGACGCACTCAGTCGCCAACCTTCAGCAACAACTTCCCCAGAGTCCTTCGCCCCTCTAGCACCTCGTGCGCGCTTGCGGCTTCGGCCAGCGGATAGATCCCTGACACTCGAACCTTCACCGCACCTGACGCGATGTCGCCGAACACGTCGCTGACGCGCCAGAGCAGTTCCTTGCGATCGAGCAAGTGATGTGCGAGGGTCGGCCGCGTGAGAAACAGTGACCCTTTGGCGTTGAGAATGGCCGGATCGAAGGGCGGAACGACTCCGCTCGACTGACCAAAGAGCGCCATCGTGCCGCGTGGACGCAGCACGTTCAGGCTCTTGTCGAACGTGGTTTTGCCCACCGAGTCGTACACGACGTCGACGCCTTTGCCGTTGGTCAGGCGCTTGACCTCGACTTCGAAGTCCTGTGTCGTATAGATGATCGCTTCGTCGGCTCCGAGGTCGCGAACCTGACGTGCCTTGTCCTCGGACGACACCGTGCCGAACACGCGGGCGCCCAGATGCTTTGCCATCTGCACGATGAGGCCGCCGGTTCCGCCAGCGGCAGCGTGCACGAGGCAGGTGCTGCCCCGTTCGAGCTTGTACGTGGAATGCGTCAGGTAATGAGCGGTCGTACCCTGCAGCATGACCGCGGCCGCCGTCTTGAGATCGACGCCGTCCGGGACCTTCACGAGTTGCGCTGCCGGAACGGCAGCGTATTCGGCATAGGAGCCGCGCACCATGGTGTAGGCGACGCGATCGCCTGGCTTGACGTCGGTGACCTCGCTCCCGGTGCTGTCGACCGTGCCCGACGCTTCGCTTCCCAGCGCGATCGGCACTTCGGCCTTGTACAAACCGGTACGGAAGTAGACGTCGATGAAGTTGACGCCCGAGAACGCGACCTTCACGACCGCGTCTTTCGGCCCAGCCACCGGCTTCGGCGCCTCGACTACCTTCATCTGCTCGGGACCGCCAGGGGTTTCGACGACGATGCGCTTCATGACTTCGCTCCAGCCAAGTTCCGGGGTTGGCCCTGTTCGCGCCTGTAGGCACGTGCGAGCAACGACACGGGGTGCACGACATCCATCACTTCACCAGCATCGCGCAGCCCGCGAGCAATCTGAAGATGACATCCCGGGTTGGCTGTTGCAACCACGGCCGCATCGGTCGCTCGCAGGTGCCCGACTTTCCTTTGTAGCAACGCGTCGGCCTGCGCCGGCTGCGTCAGCGCGTAGACGCCGGCGCTGCCGCAACACCATGTGGACTCTGCCAGCTCGACGAGGGAGACGCCGGGCAGCAGCCGAAGGATCGCACGCGGCTGGGCTGATACCTGCTGGCCATGTACGAGATGGCACGAGTCGTGGTATGTCACCGTAGTGTGGTGCGCGAACGGCGAAGCCTCAGGAGTGCGGCACCCGATCGCCACCAGCCATTCTTGAACGTCTTTCACCTTCGTGTCCCAGACTCGTGCGGCCTCTTCGTAACGCGGGTCCGACTCCAGCAGGTGCCCATAGTGACGTAGATGCGATCCGCAGCCGCCGGCGTTGGTGATGATGGCATCGTATCGATCGGGGGGGAACACATCGATCATGCGGCGCGCTTGTTGGCGCGCCAGCTCCAGCTCGCCGTTGTGGGCATGGAGCGATCCGCAGCACGGCTGCTCGGCAGGCGTATGGATCGCGCATCCGTTGGCCAGCAGCACGTCCGCAGTGTCGCGGTTGACATTCGAAAACACAAGATCCTGAATGCAGCCGGTCAGGAGCGCGACCCGATAGCGCGTTGCTCCGCTCGGTGACTCATGCGGCGAGATAAGCCGGTTCGAGAATGCGCGAGCCATCGGCGGCGTCTGCGGCTCGAGCTGCCGCAGCGTCGCGGGCAGGAACATCGTCAAGCCAAACGTCCGCACTGCCGCCTGCAGGCCGGAGCGCTGATACACGCGCGTCAGGGCGCCAACGGTCCGCATCGCGCGTGGACTTCTGAACAGGAAGGCGAGGGTCAGGCGGCGCCAGAAGTTTCGCGCCGGCGCCTCATTGATGCCCGAGCGCTCGATGTCGCTACGGGCGGTCTCGAAGAGCTCGGTGTAGTTCACACCGGCGGGACACGCCGTCTGACACGCCAGACATCCGAGGCAATAGCTCATCTCGTCGGCAAACGTGCGCGACACTTCGAGGTCGCCATCGGCAATCGCCCGCATCAACGCGATCCGGCCCCGCGGACTATTCCGCTCGCGCTTCGTCGCGTCGTACGTCGGACACGTCGGCAGGCACATGCCACAGTGCATGCACTGCTGGAGGATCGAGTAATCGAGGGTCTGGAGGGTCGCCATTCGCGGCTCGGGGTTCGGGACTCGCAACTCGTAGTGTCCGCCTTCAGGCGGACTTTCGTGCGTTAGTCAAAAATCTTCCCCGGATTCAGCAACCCGTTCGGGTCGAGCGCTGATTTGACCTGCCGCATCAGCTCGAAACTCGCATCCCCTGTCTGCAGCCGCAGCCAGGGCTTCTTCGCCAGCCCCACTCCATGCTCGCCGGTGATCGTACCGCCGAGCGCAATCGTTCGCTTGAAGATGGCGTCCAGTGCATGGTGCACGCGATCCATCTCGGCGTGATCGCGTTCGTCGGTAAGGAATGTCGGATGCAGATTGCCGTCGCCCATGTGACCGAACGTGCCAATCTGCAGGTTGAACGACGCGGCGGTATCGGCGATAAATCGCACCATCGTCGCCAGCTCGCTGCGCGGCACGGTAACGTCTTCGAGAATTGTTGTTGGACGGCGGCGTGCGAGAGCCGCGAAGGCGTTTCGCCGAGCCGCGGCGAGCTGCAGTCCTTCGGCCTCGTCGCGCGCGGCGCGGACGTCGCGGGCGCGGTGCTCGCGCGCGATCGCCTCCATACGTGCGGCCTCGTCGGCAACCGCCGACGGATGGCCGTCGGTTTCCATCAACAGCACAGCATCGCAGTCCGTCGGCAGGCCGACGTGCGCGTAGTCCTCGACGCAGCCCGCGGTCATGCGATCGAGGAACTCCAATGTGCACGGGATGATGCGCGCCGCGACAATCGCAGAGACGGTTTCCGCAGCGTCCTCGATCGAATCGTACAGCGCGAGCATCGTCCGGCGCGCCGCCGGTCGCGGCACGAGCTTGAGCAGCACTTCGGTGATGATGCCCAGCGTACCTTCCGAGCCAACAAACAGATCCTTGATCGAGTATCCAGCGACGTCCTTCACACACGCGCTGCCCAGCCTCGCGACTCGACCGTCAGCCAGGACAACCTCGAGTCCCATCACGTAGTCGCGCGTCACGCCGTACTTGAGGCCGCGCAATCCGCCGGAGTTCTCGGCGACGTTGCCGCCAATCGTGCTGATGCGTTGCGATCCGGGATCAGGCGGATAAAACAGGCCGTGTGTCGCCGCTGCCTCATCGATGCGCTGCGTAATGGCGCCGGGTTGGGCGCGAAGCGTCAGATTGCGTGGATCGACGTGAAGGATGCGATCCATCTGCGTCAGGCACAGGACAAGGCTGTTCTGCTGGGGAACGCTGCCCCCGCTCAACCCGGTCCCCGAGCCGCGCGTAACGATCGGCGTGCGACGCGCGGCTGCCAGTCGCACGCACTCGGCCACCTGCTCGGTCGTGCGCGGGAACACGACCGCCGACGGACGCGTCCGCAGCGCCGCCGTGCCGTCGAAGCTGTACGGAACCAGATCCTCCGCGCGCGTCAGAACCGCGTCGGAGCCGACGATGGAGGCAAGCCCTTCTGCGATCGTGTCAGGCATAGGCTCCTGGAGTCAGACCCGACTCCTATAGCACCCGCTGCTTCTGCTCGCCGAGGCCCTCGACGCCGAGCCGCATCACGTTGCCGGGCTTGAGATAGACCGGCGGCTTCTTGCCATGACCGACGCCTGGCGGCGTGCCGGTCGTGATGATGTCGCCTGACTGCAGGCTCATGAAGCGACTCAGGTAGCTGACGAGATACTGGACGCCGAAGACCATGGTCTTCGTCGTGCCGTCCTGATAACGATGACCATCGACTTCGAGCCACAGCCCGAGATTCTGACAGTCGGGAACCTCGTCAGCGGTGACGAGCCACGGTCCGATCGGACCGAACGTGTCCGCGCTCTTGCCTTTCACCCACTGTCCCGTGCCTTCGAGCTGGAAGGCGCGCTCGGACAAGTCGTTGACGACGCAGTACCCGGCGACGTGCGACATCGCATCGGCTTCGGTGACGTACTTCGCCGGCTTGCCAATCACGACGCCGAGTTCGACTTCCCAATCGCTCTTCTGCGATCCGCGCGGCAACTCGACGTCGTCGTACGGACCGCTGATGCTCGACGTTGCCTTCATGAAGATGATCGGCTCGGCCGGCACCGGCATGTTCGACTCGGCCGCGTGATCGGAGTAGTTGAGTCCCACGCACACGAACTTGCCGACGCCGCCGACACAGGGCCCGACGCGCGGCGAGCCGTTGACCGCGGGCAGCGTCGAGGGATCGATCTGTCGAATCCTCGCCAGCGCATCTGGCAACAGCGTGTCGCCAGCAATGTCTTTGACGACCGAGGAGAGGTCTCGAATGGCGCCGCCGGCGTCGAGAATCGCCGCTCTTTCCTTTCCTGGTGGACCGACGCGAAGCAGTTTCATAGGCCTACTATATGGCGTTTTGCATGCAGCCCAAAGTCATGCTAGTGTCGCGAGTCCAAAGTTTGGAGCCATCAGGACACACGTGTCGGCGCTCATCCCAGCCGGGCGGGAGAACTGTATGCAGAAAGCTCGATTCCTGATCATCGCCGCCGCGATCTTCCTCAGTGTTGGGGCGCTGAGCACCGTGCTCGCCCGCGCGTCGGCACAGACCGCACAGAGCGGTAACGCTGCGCCGGCGGCGACGCAAGCCGATATGGCCGATCCCGGCCCGAAGATTCCTGAAGGCTTCACGCCAATCTTCAACGGCAAAGATCTGACCGGCTGGCATGTCAGTAAAACCAACCATCACGGCACGACACCCGACTACCACGTTCTTCACGGCCTCATCGTCGGCACGCAGAATCCGCGCGGCCAGGGCGGCATCCTCCTGACGGACAAGAAATACAAGAACGTCGAGGTCTACATGGAGATCAAGCCCGACTGGGGGTGCGACAGCGGATTGTTTCTGCGCTCGAGCGAGGCCGGCGAGGCCTATCAGGTCACGCTCGACTACTTACCGGGTGGAGGAATGGGCGGAATCTACGGCGAGCGATTGACCGGCGTGCAGAACGCCAACGCCTCGACGGCAAAGCTCACGGACGAAGAGCGCGCGGCGCAGGCGAAGCAGCGCGCCGAAACGTGGCAGAAAGCCTGGAAGCGTGAAGCCTGGAATTCCATCCGCGCGCGAATCGTTGGCGACGTGCCGCAGATTACGGTGTGGATCAACGATCAGCTGATTACCGAGTTCAAGGACACGGCCAACCACGCCGCCGGCGACGCAACCGACGGCATGATCGCCATTCAAATGCACTTCAGCAACGAAAAGACACCGCGGTGGGTCGACGGCGGCTTCTGGCGATGGCGTACCATCGCCGTCAAGGAACTGCCGGCGCAATAGCCTTCTGCGACCGCAACTCTCTGAACTGAACTCTTGATGGAATCCACTCCTTCGAAAGCGCGCTATGTGGTCACCGCGTTCGCGGTTTCCCTGGCTGTCATCACCTACATCGATCGCGTCGGCATCTCGGTGGCGCTTCCGTTGATTCGCGACGAGCTCAAGCTGTCGCCGATTCAGATGGGCTGGACGCTGGCCGCCTTCGCGTGGGCCTACGCGTTGTTTGAAATTCCTGGCGGGGCACTGGGAGACCGGATCGGCCCGCGCCGCGTGCTCATGCGGATCGTCATCTGGTGGTCGTTCTTCACTGCCGCGACCGGCTGGGTCTGGAACCCCACATCGCTCGTCGTGACACGTGCGCTCTTCGGCGCCGGCGAGGCCGGTGCGTTCCCCAACATCACGCGAGTGCTGGCGACCTGGCTCCCCGTGAAAGAGCGCGAGCGCGCGCAGGCGATCGTCTGGCTCGCCACGCGCGTCAGCGGTGCCTTCACACCGCTGCTGGTGGCCATGCTCATCTCGGGAATCGGGTGGCGGCGCACGTTCGAAGTCTTCGGCGTCCTCGGGGTCATCTGGGCGGTGCTGTTCTACCGCTGGTACCGCGACGTTCCGAGCGAGCACCCGGCGGTGAACGCCGCCGAACTGGCAATGCTTCCGCCGGCGAAAGACACGGCGATCGCGCACACCGGCGTGCCCTGGGGTCTTATCTTCTCCAACCCGAATGTCTGGCTGCTCTCGCTCCAGTACATGTGCCTGGCGTACGGCTGGTGGTTTTACATCAACTGGCTGCCGACTTACCTTCGCGACGCACGCGGCGCAAGCTTCAGGATGGGCGCGCTGCTCGCCGGCCTGCCGTTGCTGCTCGGCGGCGCCGGTTGCCTGGTGTCGGCGTTCCTCGTTCCACGCCTGACGAAGCGGTATGGCAGCGTCGTCCGTCGCGCGGCGCATCATCGCCGTCACCGGATTCGTCGGTGCTTCCACGAGCATCGTCATCTTCACGCGCATCGCCGACCCGGTGCAGGCGATGTTCGTGCTCGGGATGGCCGGCTTCTTCAACGACTTCGTGATGCCCGCGGCGTGGGCCAGCACCATGGACGTCGGCGGGCGCTACGCCGGCACCGTCTCGGGCGCGATGAACATGATGGGCAGTGTCGCCGGTGCCCTCTCGGTGACGGTCGTGGGGTATCTCTTGGCGTGGACGTCAGGCAACTGGACGCTGACCTTCTACATCTCGTCGGGGATCTACCTGCTCGGGGCGATCTGCTGGCTGTTCCTGGATTCGCACACGCCAGTCGAGCGCGCCGCGACGGTTTAGCAAACCGCCGCCTTCAGCCTCTCGGCCACCTCACCGCATCGTGAGATAGAACGGCTTCGTCAGTCGCAGCGAGAGTCAGTCTTCCAGACCGCCGCGCAGCGCCAGCGCGGGAAAGCCGTGGCGTCGGCGCACCACCATCCACAACAGCGGCGCGATGATGAGGACGGCCAGCAGGATGAACCCGGTCTGCAGCGTCGACACGTCGAGCAGCTTGAGCGCGCTCGCCAGCAGCACGAAACCGAGCGCGCGCCGCACGAGGCCTCCTGGCGCACGCGCCGACAGATGGGCGCCGAGCCAGACACCCGGAATGCTTCCCGCGAGGAGCGACGTCGTCAGGGCCAGGTGGAAGTCGCCGAAGATCAAGTGTCCGAGCGCCGCGGACGCAACCAGCGGGACGGCCTGGACGAGGTCCGTTCCCACGAGTTCGCTCGCCTTCAGGCGGGGATACAACGCCATCAGCGCGATGATGATCAGCGAGCCGGAGCCGACCGACGTCATGCCCACCACCATGCCGCCGACGATGCCAACCAGGACGACCGGCAACGGTCGGACCTCGACCCGCGGACGGCCCTGCGGCAAGGGCGACGCACGGCCGTCGCGGACGCGTGCATGTTCGACGAGGCGGATGTAGGCACGGACCATGAGGCCCGCGGCGGAGCAGAGCAGCGCGATGGCAAGCGCCGTGCGGATTACGCTCTGTACCTGCTCGCCTTCGCCCAGCCCGCGCGCGATGAGAACTCCGCCGAAGGCAGCAGGAACCGAACCCAGACAGAGCCACTTCACCAGTCCGAGGTGAACGGTGCCACGGCGCAGGTGGACAAGCGAACCGACAGGCTTCATCACCGCGCTCGCCACCAGGTCCGATGACACCGCAGTCAGCGGCAGCACGTCGAAGAAGAGCACGAGCACCGGTGTCATCAACGCGCCGCCGCCCATCCCGGTCAGACCGACGACAATGCCGATTCCAAAGGCGGCGGCGGTCAGTGGGAGGTCGAAGGTCACGACATCGAATCCGAACGTCGCCGCATCAACTCTGGCTGCTGATAGGCACGGGGCTGTGTGGGCTTCCTCGCGTTACCGATTAACGCGGCAGTCCCCTGGCGATCGTTAGCTCGCCAACCTGGAGACGCCGGTACTTCGAGGCTTTCGACAGTCAGTGAGCGCACACGCCCGCGCCTCATCGAGAATGCGCCAATCGCGAGACGTCCGACCGCGACTGCCCCGATCGCGGTTGCGCCAACGGCCAGCGCACCGAACGCAACCGCGCCAACACTGAGCGCGCCAGTGGTCTGTGTCGCATGACGGTCTGGGACACGACGCGTCGAGTGTTGAACGTCGCGGCTTTCTTCGTCGCCCATCTGGACATTGTTCATGATCTACCTCGTTCGTACGACGCCTCGAGATAACCCGAGATCCGCTGCCAGTCCTCGTGTCGAAGGGAGCAGTATGCCGTGGCGCAAGCGGCCGCTTTGAATCGCCAAGCGCAATTTCCGGTTCGAGCTGTAAGCGCATCGGCACGCCGACGCCTCTGTCGAGCCGTATCAGCAATTCGGCCGCCGAGTTGGGCCCCTTCATCTGCGGTGTTCGCCGGCGCCGCGAGTGTACCACCCTCGACTCGCAACCGATGTCATCGGTCACGCGGCAGCGGCGTGAACGAGGACTACAGCGTCACACGTTGCTCGGCCGACGGCGACTTCCAGCGAGGCAACTTCTGTGCGGAGTTGGGAAGCGCTGACGACAGACCACGAACGAATGACCGGCCGATTCGCCCTCGTCGTTCGCGCGTCGAGCCTTCAGGGCTCTGCCCGAGTCGACTGCGATCTACGCGTCTTCGGCAAGACCTCGACGACGCCGTTTGCCTCCAAGTCGCGGGCCGGTGACCGGCACTCGGGCCAGCACGAGCGCTGGCGTGAGGTGAAAGAGCGTTGGTTTGCGCGTTAGTCGGCAGGCGGCCTGTCGGACCAGACATGATGCCCGCCGCCGGAGACGCCATGACGCCTGAACGCTGGGAACGAGTCAAGACTCTCTACGACGCCGCCCGCGCGCGCCCGCACCGCGAACGGTCTACGTTTCTGTCACGGGAATGCCATGGCGACTCAGACCTGCAGTTGGAGGTCGAGGCGCTGCTGGGCCAGCCGCTCGGGACGGATGACTTCATCAGTTTCGTTGGCGGTCCGGCAACTGCACTTGCGGACGCTCCGACGAGTGATGTTGTCGCCTCACTCGTCGGCAGGCGGATCGGGACCTTCGAGGTGCGGTCGTTGCTTGGCCGCGGCGGAATGGGCGAGGTCTACCGAGCTCACGACTCCAAGCTCGGTCGCGATGTCGCGATCAAGGTTCTGCCGCTCGCATTTACGGCCGAGCCCAGTCGGGTCGCGAGCCTCGAGCGTGAGGCACGAGTGGTCGCCTCGCTGAACCACCCTCACATCGCGGCCATACACGGTGTCGAAGAGAGCGAGGGCGTTCGCGGGCTCGTGCTGGAGCTCGTCGAGGGGCAAACGCTCGCGCAGAAACTGGCCGAGGCCGCGGACTCCTCGACGCCGGGGCTTCGCCTGGAGGAAGCGCTGAACATCGCCCGCCAGATCGCCGACGCGCTCGAAGCCGCCCACGAGAAGGGAATCACGCACCGCGATCTCAAGCCGGGAAATGTCAAGGTCACGCCGGACGGCGTCGTCAAACTGCTCGACTTCGGCATCGCCAAGGTTGTTACAGGCGATGGCCCCGGACTGGACTTCACGCAGTCGCAAACCATCACGGCTGCAACTCGAGAGGGCCTGATTGCCGGGACGGTGGGCTACATGAGCCCCGAGCAGGCGCGGGGAAAGTCGGTGGACAAGCGTACCGACATCTGGGCGTTCGGCTGCGTGCTGTTCGAGATGCTCTCGGGGACGATGGCGTTCGAGGGCGACACAGTCACGGACACGATCGCCGCGATTCTGGAGCGGGATCCCGACTGGTCGACCCTGCCAGCAGACACACCTCGAGCCGTTCGTCGGCTGATGCAGCGCTGCCTCGAGAAGGATCCGAAAAAGCGGCTGCGGGACATCGGGGACGCGCGTGTCGAAATCGATCAGATCATCCAGTCTCCCAACGAAGACATCGACGCGGATATAGCGGTGCACCAGTCGCGCACGTGGCGTCGCCGCGCGCGGCTTGCCTTCGGCGGCGGCGCGGTGGCTGCATTGTCGGCGGCCGGGTTGGCCGTCTTTGCCCTTTCACGCGTCAGCGCCGCGCCGGCCGACAGTCGCGTCGTCCGGATGACGGTAGATCTGCCAGAAAATCAGAGAATTGGTCCCGAGTTCAACTCGAAGGTCGCGCTCTCCCCGGACGGGACACATCTGGCGTTCACCCCGGTGCCGGGCCCGGTCTACATTCGACGGCTGGACGGCCTCGAGAACCAGCCGCTCGAGATCACGAAATCGATCGGCTTCCGGGGTGCCCCGCTCTTCTCACCCGACGGCACGTCGATTTCCTTCATCGAGGGCAATTCGAGCTTTGCGTGGGCGCGCCCCTTTCTCAAGGCCTCCCTCGCTGGAGGTGCCCCAACCAAGCTCTTCGACTACGACAGCTTTCATCGCGGGGATTGGGCACCTGACGGCTGGATCTACTGGACCTCCTCCTATCAAGGTGGAATCGTGCGCATTCGCGATTCCGGGGGCGCCATCGAACCGGTTACGGAGGTCGACGCGAAGAAGGGCGAGCGCAGTCACCGCTTCGCGGACCTGCTGCCGGGGGGGCGGGCGATCATCTATACGGCCGCATTTGATGGCATCAGCAGCTACAACGACGCTCGAATCGAGCTGTGGGACATGACCACGCGGCAGAAGAAGACGTTGATCGAAGGCGGGACGTCCGCCGTCTACTCCCCCTCCGGGCACCTCGTCTATGCCAGGCACGGAAAGCTGTACGCCGCGGCGTTCGACCTCCAGCGCCTGGAAGTGACCGGCCCTCCGATCGAAGTGCTAGACGGCGTGATGATGAGCGGGAACACCGGCGCCGCGCACTTCAGCCTATCCGAACGCGGCGACCTGGCCTACGTTCCCGGCGGAGCGGATGGCGGGAACCGGACGCTCGTGTGGGTCGACCGATCCGGGAAAGCCGAGCCGCTCCCACTGCCCCCGGCCTCGTACCTGTATCCGCGAATCTCACCCGACGGTAGCTCGCTGGCCCTGGAGATCGAGGGACCCAGTCACGACTTCTACTTCTACGACTTCGCCCGCACGGTCCTCAGCAAGGTGACGACAGATGGGATGAGTCACGCCCCCGTCTGGAGTCCCGACGGCAGGCAGGTGGCGTTCAGGTCCTGGCAGGCAGGCGGCATGACGATGTGGCTGATGCCGGCCGACCGGAGTGCGGCCCCGACACGGCTCGATCCGTCAGGAGTGCGTCAGAGTCCGCTGTCGTTCTCACCCGATGGAAAGTTTCTCTCCTTCGACCAGAAGGATCCGCAGACGCGGGATGACGTCATGGTCCTGCCGCTCGGCGGCGATCGCTCACCGCTGCCCGTGGCGAAGTCGCGATTCATGGAGGGGTCGGGAAAATTCTCCCCGGACGGACGCTGGATCGCGTACTCGTCTCTCGAATCGGGCCGGCCGGAGATCTGGGTGCAGGCTTTCCCCGGGCCTGGCCTGAAGCTGCAGGTTTCCAACGACGGGGGCACTGACCCTGTGTGGCGTCGTCGCGGCGGAGAGCTCTACTACCGCAGCGGCAACAAGATGATGGCGGTGACGGTCTCGACCTCACCGGCGTTCAGTGCGGGTGCGCCACGGCTGCTGTGGGAGGGTACCTACTCGCGCGGAACGGGCTCGTCGTGTGGAATGCCCGGGGTCGCGTCGTCCAGTTACGACGTGTCGGCCGACGGCGACCGGTTTTTGATGGTTCGAGAGGACGGCCCGCCAGACGCCTCACGAATCGTCGTCGTGCTCAACTGGGTGGAGGAGGTGAAGGCCAAGGAACGCGCGGCTAGAGCAGAGGTCACGCGGGCGCGCTGAGGAGCGAGCCGCTTCAGACGGGCCGCGACAGGTCCGCCCGCAGCCACGCCTTGGCGATCGTCCACTCGCGCACGACCGTTGCCGCAGAGATTCCAACGATTTCCGCGGTTTCCTCGATCGTCAAGCCGCCAAAGTAGCGAAGCTCCACGATTCGCTCTTGCTGAGGATCGAACTCCGCGAGTCGTTCGAGCGCTTCGTCCAGTGCCAGAACATCGATTTCTTTGTGAGCGTCGGTGGCGACTTCGTCGCCGGTCAGTGTCACGCGCTCCCAGTCCCCGCCGCGTTTCTCGGCTCGCCGCCTCCTGGCGTGGTCGACGAGAATCCGCCGCATCAAGCCGGCGGCGACGCCGAAGAAGTGCGCGCGGTTGCGCCACTTGACCTGTTTCTGATCGATGAGCCGGACGTAGGCTTCGTGGACCAGGGCTGTTGGCTGCAGCGCATGACCGGCCCCCTCGCGCCGCATGTAGCCAGCGGCCACCCGTCGAAGGTCGGCGTAGACCATCGGCATTAGATCGTCGAGCGCCTCGCGGCGGCCGTCGCTCCACGCGATGAGGAGCCGCGTGATGTCAGTGTTGTCCCGGGCGTTGTCCACCATTCGCCTCGAGTGAGGATAGGCGAGACTCCGCCGCGACAACAAGGGAGTCCCCTCGCCTTGTGAAATCCCGCGACTTCGGAAGCTCCAGCTCCGCGTGAGGTAATTCCGACCCCGACTGCGCGTCATGAGACGAGGAGTCACGTATGGGGCAGCGGAAATCGTTCGCTTTTTATTCTCTTTGCCGCATGTCTGCTCGTGCCGCGAACGGGAGTGCCACAGGGCCTCACGGGCACGTTGATCGGCACCGTGAAAGACCAGCAGGGCGGCGCTCTTCCCGGCGCGCAGGTCATCCTCAGCTCGCCGGCCCTCATCGGCGGAGCAGCCAACTTGGTGACCAACGAGAGAGGGCAGCTGCGGTTTCTGGCCTTGCCTCCAGGTCTCTACGCGCTCGAAATACGGATGGATGGCTTTGCGCCGTATCGTGAGACCGAGGTCTCGTTGGGCGCAGGGGCAACCATCGAACGTGTCGTTGTACTGGCGGTCGCGGGCGTAGCCCTGGCCGTCGAAGTCGAGGGGGGCTCGCGCGTCGAGGCCAGAGGCAGCGGCTTCGAGACGCGCTTTGGCTCCGACTACATCCAGGACATCCCGGGACGCCGGTACAGCCTGTTCGATCTTGTGAAAGTGGCACCAGGCGTCTCGCCGACGAGCGTAGGGAACGGCACCAGCAACACGGTGTCGGCCCTTGGCTCCGGTGTCAATGAGAACGCGTTCCTGCTGGATGGCACCAACTTCACGTGTCCCTGCAGCGGCGGCGCCGTGGCCGAACCCGGCATCGACGTCATTCAGGAAGTCCAGGTCCAGACTGTGGGAGCGTCCGCCGAATTCGGCAATATCCAGGGCGCCGTGTTCAACGTTGTCACGAAGCAGGGGAGCAACGCCTTTCAATACGACGCGTCGTACTGCTGGCAGAGCGCCGGCCTCACCGGCCAGCCCATCGTGCTTCCGGTGCAACGCGGGACCCAACCGGAGAGCGGCTACGAGCGCGCCAGATACCATGACTTCGCCACCAACCTCGGTGGACCGGTCGTACGCAACAGGGCGTGGTTCTTCGCGGGGTATCAGTACCTTCGCGATTACGACAGTCAGCCCGGCACCGACCCGGCATTCCCGAGGCAATATGAGCAGGACAAGCTGCTCGGCAAGCTGACGTGGCAAATCGCGCCAAGCCTTCGTCTGGTTTCGAGTTTTCATAACGAGTTCTGGGTCAACCCCGAGCGGCCGACGCTCGTGACGCCGTTTGAAACCACGGTCCGATTCAATGGAAAAGTGCCGACGACGACCTTCGCTCACGTCACCTACACGCCTTCCAGCAACACGCTCCTGGATGCCCGTGTGGGTCGATTCGTTCTGTCTCAGGACAACGACCCGGCCAGCGGCAGCATCACGACACCGAACCGGTCCGATCGCGTAACTGGCGTGTCGAGCGGAGGCCCTCCGGGCTTCGGCGACTTCAACCTCGAGCGGACGACAGCCAAGGCCACGATGACCCAGTACCATCCGGGACTGCTGGGCGCCGACCACGAGTGGAAGCTAGGCGCGCAGGCCGAGCAGGGGCATCACGACGCGCTCGCGATCATTCCGACCGGCGTGCGATATGTCGACAGCAACCAGCAACCGTTTCAGGCCGTGTCCCGCGATCCGGCGACGCCCGGAGGCGAGTTCATCACTGCCGGCGCATTTGCCAGCGACGCGATGACGATCGGTGATCGTCTGACGATCTCGGCAGGCATCCGGTTCGACCACAACCGCGCCATCAGCCCGGATCTTCCGGCGCGCGATCTCGCCGGGCAGGAAACAGATGCCACCGTGAACGGCCTCGGCACGCTCTACACCTGGAACGTCTGGTCGCCGCGCCTGGGAGTGACAACCAAGCTGACCTCCGATGGCCGAACGATGCTGAGGGCGAGCTTACGGCCGATTCTACCAGGGCGTACTGACAGGCGAACTGGGACCGATTCATCCGGGTCAGACGCCAATCACAACCACGGCCTTCGACCCGGCCACCGGCGGATACACACGCCTGGTATCGGTGGTCGATCCCAAGACCAACCTCTTTCTCGATCCCGACACCGGCGCACCGCGCACAGACGAGTATTCCGTGGGAGTGGACCGCGAGCTCGGTCGCGCGATCTCGGTGGCGATTGCCTACGTCCGCAAAGACGGCAGTGACTTCATCGGTTGGAGCGACACTGGCGGGATTTATCGCGAGGAGACGCGTACGCTTGTCGACGGCCGCGTCGTGCCCGTGCTCGTGCTCACGAACGGCACCGCCAGCCGACGATTTCTGCTCACGAATCAGGACGACTACTCGCTGACCTATAACGGTCTGGTGACCGCCGTGGAGAAGCGATTGTCAGACGGTTGGCATGCCTTCGCGTCCTATACGTGGTCGCGGACGTCCGGGCTGCAGCCCTCGAGCGGAGGCGCTGCTGCGGATGCCCAGTCGAGCAGCACGCTCGGCGGCGGTACGTTCGGGCGAGACCCGAACAGCCTGACTAACGCCAACGGTCGACTGCCAAACGATCGGCCGCATATGTTCCGCAGTGCGGTGTCGTGGGAAGTGCCGCGCATCGGGATCCACGTCGCAGGCAACTTGCAGTTCCTGAGCGGCAAACCCTGGGCGGCCACTGCACAGATCTCGCTGCCACAGGGCGACCAGCGCATCCTGCTCGAGCCGCGGGGCACGCAGCGGCTGCCGTCGGTGACGATGTTCGACCTGCGGGTGTCGAAGATGGTGCGGCTCGGGGACCTCGGGCGCGTCGAGCTCCTGATGGACGTGCTGAACGCCTTCAACGACTCCACGGAAGAGGGGCTGGCTGCCGACAACCTGTACAGTCCGAACTTCGGACAGCCGACGATCTTCGTGGATCCGCGCCGCGTGATGCTTGGCGCGCGGCTGAATCTGGGACGCTAGCTCCCTCTCGCTGGCGTCTTTCTTCAAATGTGATCCAGACACCGATACTTGATGTCCCACTGCCGCGTGGGCGCTATGATGGGCACCCAATCACAATCATGCCCATCCATCAGCCTGCCTGTCGCGTCAGCAGGGTATGACGTTTCGTCCCGACGAGTGGGCGCGCGTCAAAGAGCTGTTCGAGGGCGCCCTCGCACTCGCCCCGAGTCTGCGCTCTTCATACATCGCGTCGGCTTGCGGCGACGATGACGCACTGCGCCGACAGGTCGAAGCGCTGCTCGCATCGCACGAGCAGGCGAACTCATTTCTTGAAACACCGCCCGTCTTCGGCGACCTGCTGCCCCGGAATCTCGAGGGGCAGCAACTCGGCCCGTACCTCCTCGAGTCGCGGATCGCTGCGGGCGGGATGGGCGAGGTCTACAAAGGACGTGACACGCGGCTGGATCGCACGGTCGCGATCAAGGTTCGGCCGGTACGTGTCGCCAACGATCCTGAGGCGCGCGAACGCTTCGAGCGCGAGGCGCGCGTCGTCGCCACGCTGAACCATCCGCATATCTGCACGCTGCACGACGCCGGCAAACAGGACGGCATCGACTTCCTGGTGATGGAGTTCCTGGAGGGAGAGACGCTGGCGGATCGACTGGCCAGGGGTCCGCTGCCGATGACGCTGGGGCTTCAACTCGCCGTTCAGATAGTGTCAGCGCTCGACAAGGCTCACCGCGCCGGCATCGTGCACCGCGACCTGAAGCCCGGTAACATCTTCCTCGTACGCGGCGGAAAGAGCTCGGCCCCGCCGACGGCCAAGCTCCTCGACTTCGGGTTGGCAAAGGCGACCGGGCCGGTTGTCGCCAGCGGCGGCACACGCATGACGGTGACTCGGGATCTGACAGTGCCGGGCATCATCGTCGGCACTGTGCAATACATGGCTCCCGAGCAGATCGAGGGCAAGGACATCGACGCGCGCGCAGATCTGTTTGCGTTCGGATCGGTCCTCTTCGAGATGCTCAGCGGACGCCGAGCGTTCGAGGCAGAGAGTAATGCGAGCGTGATGGCGGCCATCCTCGAACGGGAGCCGCCACCCCTTTCGAGGGTGCAACCACTCGCGACCCCTGCACTGGATCGAGTTCTCGCGACCTGTCTGGCTAAAGATCCGGACGATCGCTGGCAGACCGCCCGCGATCTCCTGCGCGAGCTGCAGTGGGTGGCCAGCGCGGATACCGATGCAGGTGTCACACGAAACACCCAGCAGCGCGCGCGCAGACCGCGATTGGTTGCGGCGCTCGCACTCGCAGGGTTCGCAGCAGTGGCGGGCTTGGGCTACCTCGCGGGCGTCCGCAGTGCGTCCTCCCCCGAGACGGCGGTTCGCGTTGCCCGGCTCACCGACTTCCTCGGGCTCGAAGAGTACCCGGCGATCTCTCCCGACGGCAGATCGGTAGCCTTCACGGCGGACGAGGGGGGGACCCGTCAGATCTGGGTGAAGCTGATTGCGGGAGGCGCGCCGCTGCAGCTCACGCGCGACAAGACAGATCACCTGCGGCCGCGCTGGTCGCCCGATTCAAGTTCGATCATCTTCTTTTCGCCGCCAGCGAGCGACGATGCCTCCGGGACGCTGTGGGAAGTCTCCGCGCTCGGCGGCGCCCCGCGCCGCATCGTTGACAGCGTCGCGGATGCCGATGTCAGCCACGACGGCTTGCGACTCGCCTTCGTCCGGTCGGCGGACGGCCGACTCGAACTGGTAACCGCCGATCGCGACGGCGCGAACACCAAGGTCATCGTTCAATTGGAAACCGGCTATTCCTATGTCTCGCCTCGGTGGTCGCCGGACGACACGCTGATCGCGTACCAACGAAACAGGATGAGCCTCGACGATGATGTGTTCGTAGTGCCGGCCGCAGGCGGCGAGCCCCGCGGAGTAACGCAGGCCAGCAATCGGATGAGCGGTTTTGCCTGGTTGCCTGACGGATCGGCCATCGTCGTGAGCTCGTCGCGCGGGAGCACGCTGTACTACTTGCCGTCGTTCAATCTCTGGACCGTCTCGTTGCAAGGTGGCCGTTGGCGGCAGAACACATTTGGTGAAGTCTCGTATCTCTACCCCGATGTCGATCGGGCCGGAAGTCTCGTGTCCACACGGCTCCAGTTGCGATCCGATATCTGGCGGTATCCGGTGGAATTCGCCGGCACGGAAAACGTTCGTCGCGGCGTGCCGGTGACGCGGCAAACGGGACAGGTGCGAACACCGACAGTGGGTCCGGGCGACAAAGAGGTCGCCTACGTGTCTGACAGCGGCGGGCACGCGAACATTTGGGTAACGAGGCTCGAAACCGGGGAAAGCCGTCAGATCACGTACGAGCGAGATCCCGAGGTTTTCGTCGGCGTGCCGGTCTGGTCGCCAGACGGACGGAGGATTGCCTTTGCCTCCAGCCGGGATGCGCCGAAGGGCCAGAACGGCTACTGGCTCGTGAGTCCGGATGGCAGCGGTCTCCGCAATCTCCGGCTCCTCGCGGGGTGGGCAGATTGGTCTGCTGACGGCCGCTGGGTGTACTACTCGGAGGATCCGAGCCGACCGGTTGTCTCGAAGGTGTCCATCGATGGTGGACAGCCGGTAGTCGTGCGGACGGACACTTCTACGCGTCCGGCGATCAGCCGCGACGGATCGACTCTGTACTGGTTGGTCGAGCTGCTGGCCGGGTCCGGTCTCGCCGACTATGAGATTCGCACTGCGAGTCCAGAAGATGGCCCAGCCCGAACTCTGGTCCGAATTCCCGGCCGGCGAGTTCCGATCTGGCTGATGATACAGCCTGTCGTTTCACCGGATGGGAAGTGGCTCGCGCTGCCGCTGGTCGACAACGGAACCTCCAATATCTGGGCCGTGTCGACGATTGACGGTACCCTTCGTCAGCTCACCGATTTTGGACGTCGTGCCACCTTCATCGCCCGACGCCTGTCGTGGGCGTCCGACAGCCGGTCCATCTTCGCCGCCATCGGCGAGGGCGAATCCGACGTGGTACTCCTGGCCGGAGTGGTCCCTGGAAGTGGCCGGCGGCCGTGAACACGGTTGTCGTCTCTGGAACGACCTACCCAACATTCCCAGACAAAAGGCATCCTTACCGCGACCAGACCTCAAGGGCGATGCGTGCCGACGGGGGCGACGCCGCGGTACGCGTACTGCTGGACAGGTGATCAGCCAGACTGGTCATGGACGTGCCTGTCATCCGCGCAAATACGCCCTGCGAGAATTGCCGTCGACCGACCGCTGTTGCCGTCGCGCCATCCGGCAGCTTCGTGTACCTCGGATGCTCGACATGCGGGCAGATCTGGTCGATCCGCGACCGCCGCCGGGAGCCACGCTCGGACGAGGTCCATTACCGCCGCGATCCCTGACCCACTTCGTTCCGCGTTCATTCTTCACTTCAGTCCGCTGAGTGATCGATGGGCTGAATCATTTACCAACCGTCGCAGCCGCGGCATCCCAGTTGAGGACGACGCGCACGACCCCGGAAGCCGTAGCGCCCTCGGCAGGCACAACGGTGAGAAAACGGCCGGTCTTCGGATCCACGTCGTAGCTTCGGCCGGACTCGATTCCCAGGTTGTAGAGTGCGTCGAAAAGCGGATGGGCCTTGCCGGCACGAAAGGCTGCGCCTTCGCCGAGAGGCACCCCGATCAGACGATTGGCAATCCGGTAAAACATCTCGCGGCCATCCGCCGACCAACGGGGTTCCTCGCCTCCCGACGTGGTCACCTGCCAATGCGCACCAGCTGTGGTCAAATCGCGCACATGAACTTCAGGCCGATCGGTCTCGTCCGACTGATACGCGAGCCAGCGTCCCGTCGGACTGACCGATCCCGAGAACTCGTTTGCCGCTCCGGCGACGAGCGGTTGCGGCGCCACTGACGGATCGAAGGCGCACCGCAGCAGATCGCCCCTGTCAGACACGGCGTTCACTGAATCGATGATGGCCATGGTCTGTTGATCGTCGATCCAGTCGAGATACGCACGGCCCGGCACCTTCCGTACGACTTCAGCCTCCCGGCTCCCATCCGCCACCTTCCTCATGATGGTTGACGCGTCGCCGGTCGGCTCGAACGCGGTGTAATACACCATCTTCCCGTCAGGCGACCACATCGGTGCGGCGTTCGTGCTGGTGAACGTCAGGCGATTGAGCGTGCCGTTGCTGAAGTCATACGTCCAGACGTCGCCGCCTCCGGTCGTCCCCCTGAGAAGGACCGCACGGGTGCCATCGGACGACACCCGCGCCTCCTGATACGGGCCTGGCGGTAGTCCCACGGCTGTCTTCTGTCCCTGTTGGTCTACCCAGACAAGCCGGCGAAGGTCCCCGACAGACGATCCCGGTACGAATGCCAGCGTGCCATCGTCTGCGCAATCGAAGTGCGCAGCACCAGTACTGGAATCGCGCTCGACGCCTGCAACGATCTGAACTGGAGAACCGGTTATCGTGAGGCGCTCGGGATCGAATGGAACAGCAAACAGTGCTGGTCCTTTCGAGTAGACGAGGTGGTGGTCGCCGCAGTAACGAGCCATGGCTGCGCCCTTGATGACGGTCCGGCGCTCTCCGGTGGCCAGTAGCGCGGCTTCGATGTTCGAGGCGTCGTAACTGTCCGGGCTCCCGAGCGTCCCGACCGTGAAAAGGACCGCCTTGCCGCCCGGCAACACGTCAGGCCAGCGGTGGGTGCGCTCGCCCGAGGCAATCGTCGTGATGGGCCGTTGTTCGCCGCCGTCGACTGACATCATCAGGAGGGGGCCCGAGGCCTGAGGCGGGAAAATTAGTGCGCCATGGTCCGACCACGCGATGCCGCGGTTGGTGCCCGCGCGTCCGATGGTTGTCGCCGGGCCGTCGATACTCGACTTCCGGATGCTGTTATTGACAAAAAACGCAACCCACTTGCCGTCGGGCGACAGCGACGGATTTGTACCGCCGTCGCTGCCGGGCACCAGGTGAATATCGACATTCATCCGGGATCGAATGTAGATGCGGCTCACGCCCTCGGTGATCGCGGTGAAGGCGATCGCAGACCCGTCGGCGGACACTGATACGGCAGGCCGGAACACGATGTCCAAGGTAGCGTTGTCCGGCGGGCGCACATCGAACCGCGTGACTTCCTTGGGGGCGCCAGTCTTGGGCGTCCTCAAGGCGACAAGCAGCGCTGACGCGAGCAACGACACGATGACCAGCGCTGCTCCGAGTGCAGCAAGGATCCATTTCGGCCTACGGGCTGGAGCCGCCGCAGCGTTGGCCACGCCACCCGGATGCGGATTCTCGCAAATCAGCCTGGCCTCACCGATATCGCGAAGACGTCGACGAGGATCCTTGTCCAGACATCGGTGAAGGAGTTTCCGGATCTCGACGGAGGTCTGCTCTGGCAGCGCCGTCCAGTCCGGATCGCGCGACACGATGGCTGACAAGACGTCAGTGACGGTCTCACCGCCGAACGGACGAGTGCCCGACAGCATCTCGAAGAGGATGCAACCAAAGGCCCACACGTCCACGCGGCGATCGATGGCCTTTCCTCGTGCCTGCTCGGGCGCCATGTAGGCAGCCGTGCCAAGAATGATCCCGATCTGCGTCATCGCGGGCGAGAGGACGGTTGGAGACGACATGGTAGCGACGGTCGCATCGGGGCCAGGCGCACCGCCGACCATCTTGGCGAGGCCGAAGTCCAGAATCTTGACCACACCGTCAGGCCTCACCATCACGTTCGCGGGCTTCAGGTCGCGGTGCATGATCCCCAGCTCGTGAGCCGCTTCCAGCGCCTCGGCGATCTGGCGGGCAATCGGGATCGCGTCATCGATTGGAACCGGGCCGCGCGCAATTCGCCGTGCAAGATCCTCCCCCTCGACGAGTTCCATGACGAGCGCCAGCGCGCCGGCGGTCTCTTCGAGCCCGTAGATGTGGGCGATGTGCGGATCGTTGACAGCGGCGAGCGTCTGGGCCTCGCGCTCGAATCGGCTCACGCGATCCGGATCAGCAGCGAAGAGCGAAGCGAGCACCTTGATGGCGACGTCGCGGTGGAGCTTCGCGTCGTGTGCTCTATAGACTTCACCCATTCCGCCAGCACCGAGCGAAGACACGATGCGGTACGGGCCGAGTGTCGAACCGGGGTTCAGTTGCATGGAATGCAGGGATTATAGGCGCATCGGCGTGACGTCGGGAGATACTCTGCCACCTCACCGCGGCACGTACGTGGACGTCAATAGGAGAAAGAACATCGTTGAGTCTCCTCTCCTCATTCGACGAACGAACACCACGAATCCCGACTCACCACGACACTTGGTCCTCGTCGTCGAACACTCGACGACTCGGCCCTGGTTGGGGACATCTATTCGAGCATCAGTGTCAGGATGAGGGCCGGCAATTGATCGGCATTAGCTCGGCATGGACGCCGAAGACATTCGCGGTCGACAGGTCGTCCGGGTCAGATAGGACTGGCTCACTTCGCTGGAACGAGACGCTTCACCTCTTCGTGCCAGTTCTGCACCACGACAATCTCGCGGGCGGCCTGTGACCCCTCGTCGGCGGATTCCTTCATGAGCAGGAATCGTCTGTCACGGACGTCATAGTCGGTATTGACACCGGCCGAAGCGTAGGCGCCCTCGAGGACGACGGTCGGTGCGCCCCATCCCGAAGGAGGTCCTGGAGTAATCCGGATTGCCCTGATGACAACCAGGCGCCGGTCGACCGTCCAGTAATAGAGCTCGCTGCCGTCGGGCGCCCACACGGGCCGGGTGCCCCCTTCGGCCGTGATGGCGATTTCGCCCTGGCCTGACACCGGGAATGGCCGCACGTAGATTTCGTTCCGGCCGGTTTTGTTCGACTGGTAGGCCAGCCACCGGCCGTCGGGCGAGAGCGCAGGATTGTTCTCGGCGGCTTTCGTCCGTTCCACGGTTCTGCGCTCGTTAGGGTTCTGCATGGGAACCAGACCGATGTCCCAGCCACCATCGGGCGGGTACTCCCCGACGATGAGGACCGTGCCATCGCGGGTGGCCGCGAAGGGAAACGACGGAATGCCGGTCGTGACCTGCCGCGGCGTGCCCAAGCCGTCGGCACGTTGCTCGAACACCTGCCCCCAGCCATCGACTGTTCCGGAGTACGCCACTCGCTCGTTGTCCACCCACGACACCACAGTATTGGCGCCCGGATCGAACGTGAGCTGCCTCAGCACCCGGCGTGAGACGTCCCAGAGGTGCACGTCCTCGTTGTTGTCCCGGATGGCAACGGCGATACGTGTCCCATCGGGCGAGACGCGCGGCACGGAGTACGCCCGTGGCGGGACCCCGACCGCGGTCTCGTTCCCCTTGCGATCGATCCACACTAGCGTTCGCCGCGCACTGACGGCCGGCAGATACACCAATGTGCCGGAATCGGCGACGGCGAACTGGGGCGCCGCCATTTCCGGATTGACGCGAACGCCCGTGACCAGCGGCACGGGTGTGCCGCGGAGCTGCAAGCGGGCGGCATCGAAGCCGACGGCCGACAGCGTGCCGCCGGAAACGAATACCAGGTGGCCGGTCGCGAGATAGCGGGCGCCTAGACCAGCGCGCAACGGCGCGGAGATCCGCGACGCGAGATCGAGCAGCACGATCTTTCCGCTGGCGGCACCTTCGCCGATCTCCGTGTAGATGATGGCCCTCCCGCCGGGCAGAGCCTGGGGATAGATGATCCAGCCACCCGTAGCGGGCTTGGCGAGCGTCTCGATCGTACCGCTGCCAATGCGCACCCGGATGAGGCCTGTCGATCCGGCACCGACGAGGAGGGTGTCGTCCGGGCTCCAGTGGATGCCATGGACGGCCGCGGTACCGGGCGGCAGATTCGCAATCGTCTCCGCAGATCCTCCCTGCACGGGCTTGCGCTTGAGCACCGCGCCGACGCGGAAGCCGATCCATCGGCCGTCGGGCGAGAAAAAGGGTTCGCGGCTGCCCTGTTCCCCGATCGGCGAGGCCAGCACCTGACGGAGCGGCCGCAGGAAGATCTGGCCTTCGCCTGCCTCCTGGGACATGTACGCGAGCGTCTGTCCGTCCGGCGACAGCGCCACCATCGATCCGGTTGCCGCATTGCCTGCCTCGAACCTCCGGCTCTCCGGCAGCGTCTCGACGAACAACTGCGGCAACGCAGGCGACGTGTCAGCACCGGTGATCGAGGTCGCGGCCAACCAGCCGAGTCCGAGACCGGCGGCAAGGGCACCCGCCGCCAGCAACAGCATGGCCCGGCGCGTGGCGCGTGGCCGGGACGGCGGGGGCGCGGCCTCCTCCTCGAAATGCTCGAGCTCGAGCCGCACGTCGCCGATATCGCGCACCCGTCGCCGCGGATCCTTCTCGAGGCAGCGGCGCAGCAGCTGGCGGATCGGATGCGGCGTGCCAGCCGGAAGTGCCGACCAGTCCGGCTCGCGCTCGAGCACGGCGGCGATAGTATCGGAGACCGTCGCGCCCGTGAAGGCCTGACGCCCCGTGAGCATTTGATAGAGGACGCAGCCGAAGGCCCAGATGTCGGCGCGCTTGTCGACCGTCGTGCCCCGCGCCTGCTCGGGGCTCATGAACGCGGTCGTGCCGAGCACGGCGCCGTTGCTCGTTTCAAGCGTGAGCGTCGCCCCGGAGGCGCTGGCGTCTGCGGCGTCGGATCGCACCTTGGCGATACCGAAGTCGAGCACCTTGACCTCGCCTTCGCGCGTGAGCGTGATGTTCGCCGGCTTCAGATCGCGATGGACGATGCCGCGCTCGTGAGCGTAGTCGAGCGCTTCGGCAATCTGCCCGGCGAGCCTGAGCGCCTCGGCCTGTGACAAACCCGCGTTGATGCGATCGGCGAGTGTCTCTCCTTCGATGAGCTCAAGGACGAGTCCGCGAACACCGGCGTCGTCGACAGTGCCGTAGATTGCACCGATGTGCGAGTGGCTCAGCGCGGCGAGCAGCCGCGCCTCGCGCTCGAACCGCGCCACCCGCTCTATGCTGCCGGCAATCTCGGGCGGCAGGATCTTGATGGCGACGTCGCGGCCGAGCCTCGGATCGTGGGCGCGATAGACCTCACCCATGCCGCCACGGCCCAGCAGCGAGACGACGGTGTAGCCGCCGACGTCACGTCCCCGCAGATCGGTCATCGGTGCCGGACAGTATATTGGCAACGGCAGCCTGCATCTGAACCGAGGTCGTTGAGGGCCGCGCGCCGGAATCGCCGTATGATTGCCTGCCAACGGACAGCGCGACTGACGGGAGCATCGCATTGGTCGGGACCAGCATCGGCCACTACCACATCGTCGAATCCCTGGGTAAGGGCGGCATGGGCGAGGTCTACGCCGCCGAGGACACGCGCCTCGGACGCCGCGTGGCCCTCAAGGTGCTGTCGCGAGGGTTGGCGATGGACGCGGACCGCCGTGAACGATTCGAGCGCGAGGCGCGCGCCGTCGCTGCCCTGAATCATCCCAACATCGTCACCATTTACTCCGTCGAAGAGGCGGACGGCGTTCCTTTCCTGACCCTGGAGCTCGTCGAAGGGCGAACCCTCGACGCGCTCATTCCCGCGGGCGGACTGCCGCTCGATCGGATCCTCGCGTATGCCATCCCGCTCGCCGACGCGGTCGGCGCGGCGCATCAACGCGGCATCACACACCGCGATCTCAAGCCCGGGAACGTGATGATCGGCGACGACGGGCGGGTGAAGGTGCTCGACTTCGGGCTGGCGAAGCTGAAAGAGAGCAATGCCTCGCTGGCCGCCTCGCTGCCCACGCAGGAGCTGACCGGCGAAGGGCGAATCGTGGGGACGGTCGCCTACATGTCGCCCGAGCAGGCCGAAGGGAAGCCGGTCGATCCCCGCAGCGACGTCTTCTCGCTCGGCGTGGTGATCTTCGAGATGGCGACCTCGCAGCGGCCTTTCAAAGGCGATACGCAGGTGTCGCTCCTGTCCTCGATCATCAAGGACACGCCGTCGTCTCTCACCGATCTCCGAACCGATCTGCCGCGCGATCTCGCGCGCATCGTCAGGCGCTGCCTGAGCAAGGATCCCGAAGATCGCTATCAGACCGCCAAGGATCTCCGCAACGACCTGCGCGCGCTGAAAGAGGATCTCTCGTCTGGTGCTGTCGCCGCCGCGGTGTCAGGCGTTCACGCCCTCCCCGCTGCCCCGGGAGCCGCCGCGAAACGGCGGTACGTGACGATGGCCGTCGCCGGCATCGCGGCGCTTTCGGTTGCCGCGGCCGCATTCGTGTACTGGTCGGGTGACGATCGCCAGCCGGGCGCGGCCTCGCCGGCGAACGCACAGCCGTTCGCGTCCGTGTCGCTCAATCGTTTGACGACGACAGGCGCAGCCGGCCTTGCGGCGATCTCGGACGATGGGCGCTACGTGGCGTACGTGGTCACGGAGGGCGGCAAGTCGGGACTGTGGCTCCGGCAGGTCGCCACCACCAGCAACGTGGCCATCGTCCCTCGCGGCTGAGGTGCGATTTCACGGAGTGACCTTCTCGCCCGACGGCAACTACGTCTACTACTCCTTCTATCCCGCGGGCGAAATGTCCGGAAGCCTGTGGCAGGTGCCGGTGCTCGGAGGTAGGCCGCGTCGCATACTCGAGGACGTCGACGGTGACATCTCTTTCGACCCCTCTGGAAACCGATTTGCGATGGTGCGCAACAACGCGCGAACCCAGGAGACGGCGCTGATCGTGTCAGACACGAGCGGATCGAACGTGAAGACTCTCGTCACCCGCAAGGCGCCGAACAGATTCAAGGTGGACAGCGTAGCCTGGTCCCCTGACGGCCGGTCCATCGCGGCCCTCGTGAATCGAGTCGAGGCCCTCAAGGTCGACGTGGTTCTGGTCGATGCGATAACCGGCCAGGAGAAAGTGCTCGGCAATCACGCCTGGCAGAACATCTCGGAAGTCGCCTGGCTGCCCGACGGCAAATCTCTCTTGATCAATGCGCAGGATGCCGACGGTGATTCGACCAGTCAGGTGTGGCTTCTCTCCGCCTCCGGTGACGAACCGCGACGAATCACCAACGATCTGAGCACCTACGCGGGTCTTAGCCTGACTCGGCCGATGGCAAGTCGTTCGTCAGCGTGCGCAGCGAGCGGCGCTCGCGAGTGTGGATCGTCGACGCCGCAGGCGGAGAGTCGCGCGTCGTGTCGAGCGGTGCGGGCGCAGACGACGGCGTCAACGGTCTGGCGTGGACGGCTGACGGCCGTCTCGTCTACACATCCGCGAGCGCCGGCAATCTCGACATCTGGATCATGGACGCCGATGGCCGCAACCGCGTGCAATTGACGTCCGACAAGGCACACGATTCGTGGCCGGCGGTCACCACCGACGGCCGCCGCATCGTCTTCGTGTCGGAGCGCGGCGGCGCGAGAGGACTGTGGGTGATGGGCACCGACGGCAGCGAACAGCGGCGCATCGGATCCGTCACCGTCAATCCTCAGCCGGGCATGTGGGCCGACGACAAATGGGTCTATTTCACGGCGGCAGGCGGTCGCAATTTCCGCATCGGCATCGATGGCGGCGAGCCGGTGCCGCTCGAGGTGTCCGCGCCCGCCGGCGGCGCCGCCAGTCCTCTTCCCGAAGGCTTCCACCAGCCCGTCTCGTCGCCGGACGGCAGGATGATCGCGGGGCATTACAACTCGCGCGAGCCGCGAGGGGAGCGGATCGCCGTCGTGCCGCTCGACGGCAGTCCGCCGAGGCTGTTTTCCAACGTCACGATTCCCGCGGAGTGGTCGGGCGACGGCAAGAGTCTCTTGTACCTCGTCGCACGCGACGGCGCGACGAATGTCTGGCGGCAGCCGATTGCCGGAGGGCCGGCGGTGCCCCTGACGCGGTTCTCCGACGAAAGGATCTTCAGATTCAGCGCGTCGCCCGATCAGAAACGATGGGCGATCGTGCGCGGCAACATCGCCTCGGATGTCGTCCTCGTGTCCGAGCGAGAGTGAGCGGACGTGGTGCACGGGCACATCGTGCACTTAGACGGGATTACGCATCGGAAGCGTTGGAAGGGAACCAGTCGCGAGTCATGCGACCTCCCCGTCAGTAATCGCGCTGCTCGACCACGTGCATCGACAGCCAGATCAGCCCGAATCCCAGACCGGCGCTGAGCACGAGACCTGTCCACGGCACCCGATGGTCGAAGAAGTACTCCGCACCGTTCATCACGCGCAGGATGCTGTATGGGGTGAAGTTCTGCGCGACGAACGTGAACAGCACGCAAAGGACTACGAGCGCACTCGCTGCGGTGTAGGCCGCAGCGTCCGTCGTGATCAGCCGGAGAAACATCGTCAGCCCGAACAGGCCAAGTCCGCCCACGAGCAGGATCAGGGAGTGCATCAGGGCATCGCTGACCGGGTACCGCTGCCCAACGACCGGCGCCAGCGCGCACACCAGCAGTGACGGAAGCACGGTGAGTGCGGCGATCTGGCCCAACACCACCGCCAAGCGGGTCAGGACGATACGACGGCGCGTGAAGGGAAGAGAGAGCAGGTATTCACGCTCGCTCGCCGACTCGAGGCCGGTGCCGGCCAGTGCGATCACGAACACCGGCCAGAAGAGAAGCATCGTGGTGCTGAACCAGCGCACCCAGACGTAGCCCCTTCATGTTCTTCGCGCGTCCCGTGCGAAGCATAGGCTGCGAACAGTCGATCCTGTAAACTCGGCCCATCGATTCCCGATCCATTCCGGGAATCGGCGCCCAAAGCAGGAACTCAGCTCGGCTGATCAAGGATCCTGCACGTTGCGGTTCCGTTCTGTGGTTGTCGTGCCCCTCTCCGGGACGACGCTGAGAGGTCTGAGCCGATGGATGTTCGCTTGGTGACCGAGCAGGGCGTTGAAGACCGTCCTCCTGAGGAACTGGCGGCACTCCTCCGACGTGAAACTGGGCTGGTCTGGGTTGACATCCCGAACTGCGACGACGACAGCGCGCGCGTGCTCTCGGAGGTGTTCGGCTTCCATCCCCTTGCCATTCGGGACTGCGTTGAGCGCAATCGTGTGCCGAAGGTGCACGGCTACGGAGACCACGCGTTGATCGTGCTGCACGCCCCCGAGCGAGGGCAGCGCGGCCACGTGCACTACATCGAGCTCGACCAGTTCATCGGGCGGAACTACCTGGTCACCGTGCACGGACCCATCAACCCGGCGGTTGACCCGGAGGTGGCCCTGCGCGAGACCCGGTCGGTGCACGCGCGAATCGCGGCTGGGCGCTTCCGTCCTGGATCAGCCTTCGAGCTGTCCCACGCCATCGTCTCTGCGCTGGCACGAAATCAAGAGGCGTTCGTCGAGGTTATGACTCGCGACGTGTGGCAGCTCGAGCAGCGAGTAACTGGCGGAGACGTGGGTGACCCGGAGGCGTTCATCAACGAGCTGTTCCGCGCACGCCATGGCCTCCTCGCCGTGCGGACCATGGCCGCGTTGAGCGTAGCGATTTATGGACGGATGGCCGGCCTCACTCGCATCCCACCCGGCGGGCTGGCGCTGCTGGCCGACATTGCCGATCAGTTCGACCGCGTTCGCGCGGTGGCGGATGGCGAGAAGGAGTACCTCCAGGGCGTCATCGAGTTCTACCAGACCGTCCTCTCGATCAACGCCGCGCTGGTGGGCCAGGCACAGAACGTCGAGGTCAAGCGGCTCACCGAGGCTAGCTACGCGCAGAACGAAGAGATCAAGAAGATCTCCGCATGGGCCGCGATTTTCTTCGCGCCGACCCTCATCGGCACGATATACGGCATGAACTTCGATCGCATGCCGGAGCTGCACTGGAGGTTTGGCTACCCCTCGGCCTTGGTACTGATGCTGCTTCTGTCCGTTGCCCTGTACGCCATGTTCAAGCGGCAGCATTGGCTGTAAGCCCCCACCAGCTCTAGTCACGCTCAGGTTTGCTACATACTCGCCGGCGGTGGGATGCGACTGACGGATTCCCTAGGCACGTGCGCGCGTCTCAAGACGCGGTCAATGTCACTCAGAATTGCATCGATCGAGGTGTGGCGTCCGGCCGTATACGCCTGGGTCCACTGATTGGGGCCGAGGCGAGCGCGGGCCTCTCGTTCGGCCTGTTCTCGGAGGTCGCGCACCGACGGGTCGACCACAATGACGCCGGTGCGTTCGGTGACGGCTTCGCGAGCGCCCAAAATCCGCGCCGCCCATGCGTCGTCGCCGTTGAGTACTGCCGCGGCGGCAAGAGGGACCAGCGCGTACACGAACGCGAATTTGTCATGGAGCTCCCGGATGCGAGTGAGGCTCTCGCGCACGAGCGAGACCGCCTCAACGATTTTTGCCCGCCGTACCGCCAATATGGCGCGAACATACAGCGCCCACGTCAAGAACCACGGACCAGCGTGTCGAAGTACAGAAGTAGCCTCATCGAGCAGGCGCTCCGCCTGGTCGGCATCCCCGCTGGCAAGGGCGACCACGGCCATCCCGGACAGCGCATTCCCAACGCCCGACGGGATCGCGAGCGCACGAAACCCTGTCACGCTGCTGGCAAACCTATTGCGGGCTGCATTCAGGTTGCCAAGGGAGTGTTCGACGTGCCCGGACAGGTTCTCGGCCTGCGCGATCACATCCATGTCGCCGGCGCCACAGGGGAGCGCCAGCGCGCGCGTGATCGCGGCGTGAGCGCGTCCGACTTCCCCTTGCGTGTACCACAACACCGCCGCTCCCGCGAGTGCTCTCAGCTCGCTCGGGGGCGGGAGAGACGGCAGGCGCAGAATCTGCTCATACCACTGGAGGCCTTCGGTAGCATACCCGCGGATCAGCCAGAAGGTACTTCAGCCCCCACGCGATGTCGCACGCTTCGGCGGAACGGCCGCGCTCGATGAGCCACGCCAGGGTACCGCGGTAGCTCTCGAGATCTTCACGCACACGGTCCAAACATTTGACCTGTTCAGGTCCAACCAGTCCTTCGGCGGCATCGGAGGCTTCACCGATGCTATAGCGCACGAGCCCCTCGAAGGCGTCATCGCGTTCACCCGCGGCGGTGAGCTCGAGGGCTGCGTACGCCCGCACGGTGTCGAGCATGTGGTACAGCTGACAGGTCGCAACCGCCGACGTCTCGGCCCGCTGAAGAAGGCTTTTATCGATCAGACCAGCCGCCGCTCGAAGCGCTTCGTCGCTCCGGTCGGACGCACCCTCACGCCCGGCAAGGACTGCCGCAGCCGCGTCGATCGGAAAGAGACCTGGCAGCACGCCGAAGCGGCGGAAGGCGCGCTGCTCGTCCGGGTCAAGGAGCTGATAACTCCAGGCGACCGTTGCATTCATCGTCTGTTGGCGTTCGGGGAGGTCGCGTGGACTGAACTCCGAGAGCAGGGCGTCGTGCTCGAGTCGGCGGAGCAAACCTTCGGCCGTCAGCACCTTGAGCCACGGCGCCGCGAGCTCGAGGGCGAGCGGCAGGGCATCGAGCCGCCGGCAAATCGCCGTCACCGTAGGGCCGTTCGCGGCCGTGAGCCGAAACCCAGGTTGCACGGATTCGAACGCGTTCCACGAACAGTCGTACCGCGGGTGAGCGCGCCAAATCGGGCGGCGACATCGCATCCGAACCGGCGTGGAGCGCGAGAGGTCCGACGACGTACTCCCGCTCGCCCCGCATACGGAGTGGAGCGCGGCTGGTGACCAGGACCTGGAGCGATGGTACCGATGTCAGGAGGTCTGCAACCAGCGGCACCGCGTCAAGGACGTGCTCGAAATTGTCGAGCACCAGCAACGTGGGGACGTCCTGACACGCGACGGCTACGCGCCTCGGTAAGTCGAGCGCCGTCACGTCCGACAACCCGAACGCCTCGGCGATCGCCGACGCCACAAACGCCACGTTCCCAATGACCGCCAACGGTACGAACACCACTCGACCCTCGGTTGAGATCGCATGCGCGATCTCCAGCGCTAGGCGGGTCTTACCGACTCCTCCGGGGCCGATAAGCGTGATGAGGCG
This sequence comes from uncultured Acidobacteriota bacterium, assembly GCA_963797715.1. GTDB lineage: Bacteria > Acidobacteriota > Vicinamibacteria > Vicinamibacterales > 2-12-FULL-66-21 > DATBJJ01. Next base: position 67,763 of record CAWCQS010000015.1, on the reverse strand, counting down.
CGCTGCGGGATCAGCAAGCCAGTGCCGAAGCGTCTGTACGTCAGCACCGCGCCCGAGAAGGGCCGTCAGTGTCAGGGGCAGCGCATCGCCGATCAGTTCATCGACCGCCGCTCGGGGAGCAGGCGCCCGCGCGCTCAGAAGGAGCGCGTCACGGGACGTACCAGTCAGGTCAAGCGCCGCGGACAGGGCGCGCACCGTCTCAGGATGGGGCCGCCGTCGTTCGCCGCGCTCCAGCGCGCTCACGGCATGAACCGACAGGCCCGCAATTGTCGCGAGCTCCTCTTGCGTAAAGCCGGCAGCCTCGCGGAGCGCCTTGAGCTGCGCGGCAAATGACCGCAGAGCGCCCGTGTGCATGACCCTTCATCTTACCGCCGCGGCTGTACGGCGCCGTAAGAGATCTGTGTAAGTGCTGCGGGCAAATGTTCGTGGGCGCGACGCACGGACATCCTACGGACGGGCGCGGATTTTCAAGACGCTGTCGATGTCCTCGATCAGTGAATCGATCGAGGTCACGCGCCCTGCCGCGTACGCCCGGGCCCACCGATCCGGGCCGAGGCGTGCGCGCACATCCCGTTCCGCCTGTTCGCCAAGGCCGTGTACCCATCTGTCGACGATCGTGGCGCCTGTGCGTTCCGTAACGGCGTCCCGAGCCCCCAGGATCCGCGCCGCCCACAGGTCGTCGCCCTTGAGCACCGCCGCGGTCGCGAGAGGAACCATGACGTATACGATCGCGAACTTGTCATGGAGTTGCCGGAAGAGTGCAAGGCTTTCACGCACGAGCGCGATCGCCTCATCGACCTTCCCGCGCCGCACCGCCAGAATGGCGCGACGATAGGAAACCAACGCCAGGAACCACGGACAGTGTCGGAGCACCGATGTCGCCTCATCGAGCAGGCGTTCCGCCTCGTCGGAGTCGCCGGTCTCCAGCGCGACCTTCGCCAGCCCGTTCAGCGAATTCCCAAGCCCCCACGGGATCGCCAGCGCCCTGAAACCTTCAACACTGCGGGTAAAGCTGTCGCGAGCGGCGCTTGCGTTGCCAAGGGCGTGTTCGACGTGCCCGAACAGATGCTCAGCCCGCGCGACGATATCCGTGTCGCCGATCTCATGGCCGAGCGCGAGGGCGCGCGTGAGCCCAGTGCGGGCTCGTCCCAGTTCTCCAAGCGAGTACCACATCATGGCCGCTCCGACCAGCGCTTTCGACTCGAGCACAGGCGCAAGAGACGGCAGGTTCAGAATGTGCTCGTACCACTGAAGGCCTTCGGTGGCATGCCCGCGGATCACCCAGAATTGCGTCAGCCCGCACGCGATGGTGGCCGCCTCAGCGGGACGGCCCTGCTCGATGAGCCACATCAGCGCGCCGCGGTAGCTCTCGAGATCGTCACGCACGCGATTCAACCATTCGGCCTGCGCCGGGCCGACCAACCCCTCGGCGGCCAATGAAGCTTCACCTATGCAATAGCGCGCGAGCCCCGCCAGCGCGTCGTCTCGCTCGCCCGGTACGCTGAGCTCGAGCGCCGCGAACGCCCGCACCGTTTCGAGCATCTGGTACAGCGGACGCGTCGCCACCGAGGTCTCAGCTCGCAGCAGCAGGCTTTTGTCGATCAAACCAGCCACTGCCCGGAGCACGTCGTCGCTCGCGGCGGACGAGGCGTCACCACCGGCAAGCACCGCCGCGGCGGCGGCGAGCGGAAATCGGCCTGGCAGCGCGCCGAGCCGGCGGAACACGCGCTGCTCGTGCGGGGCGAGCAGCTGGCAACTCCAGGCGACCGTGGCGTTCATCGTCTGCTGGCGTTCCGGGAGATCGCGGGGGCCGACAGCCGAGAGCAGGACATCGTGTGAGAGTCGGCGAAGCAGCCCCTCCGCCGTCAGCACTTTGAGCCACGGGGCCGCCAGTTCGAGGGCGAGCGGCAGCGCATCGAGCCTGCGACAAATCGCCGTCACCGCCGGACCGTTCGCGGAGGTGAGACGAAAACCAGGCTGCACCGATCGAACGCGTTCCACAAACAGGCGCACCGCGGGCGAGCGCGCCAGATCGGCCGGCGACATCGAATCCGAGGTCGATATGAGCGCGAGAGGTTCGACGGCGTACTCCCGCTCGCCTCGCACATGGAGCGGCGCGCGGCTGGTGACCAGCAGGCGGAGCGCGGCAACCGATGTCAGAAGAGCCGCGATGAGCGGTGCCGCCGCCAATACCTGCTCGAAATTGTCGAGCATCATCAACGTCGGGCGGTCCCCGCACGCGGCGCGTGCGCGCCGTGGTAAATCGACCGCGGTGACGTCCGCCATGCCGAGAGCCTCGGCGATCGCCGACGCGACGAACGGCGCATCCCGAATGGCGGCCAGGGAAACGAATACCACGCGGGTTGAGCCCTCGTCGGCGATCGCGCGGGCGAGCTCCAGTGCCAATCGGGTCTTCCCTACACCGCCTGGCCCAACGAGCGTGATGAGGCGTGGGACGGGATCAGCAAGCCATTGGCGCAGTGTCCGCACGTCGGTTTCGCGGCCGAGAAGGATCGTCAGAGGCAGAGGCAGCGAGACGCGGGTCAGCTCATCGACCGCCGTGGCGTGCACTGGCGGCCGCGCGCTCCTACCGAGCGCGTCACGAGCCGCATCAGTCAGGTCGAGTGCCGCGGACAAGGCGCGAACAGTCTCGACCTGAGGACGCCGTCGTTCACCGCGCTCGAGAGCGCTTACGGCATGAACGGAAAGGCCCGCAATGGTCGCGAGCTCCTCTTGCGTGAAGCCGGAGGCCTCGCGGAGCGCCTTGAGCTGCCCGCCAAATGACCGCGGACCGCCAGGTTTCATAGCCCATTCATTGTACTGCTGCTGTACGGGCGTTGTACGAGTCCTGTGGGGCCGCTGTGGGTGGTCGCCAGCGCGCCCGCACTCCACACTGGGCCCATGGCACCCGACGCACGGACCACCGCATTTGTCACAGGAGCCGCCGGATTCATCGGCTCCGAGCTGGTCAAGGTCCTCATAGCCCATGGCCATCTGGTGTTCGGTCTCGTGCAGTCGGTCGAGGAGGCGCACGGCGTGCGTCGTGCCGGAGCCGTGCCGGTCATCGGCGATCTGAACGAGGCGGGTCAGTGGCAGGACGAAGCGGCAGCAGACTGGGTCTTTCACGTTCCGCCGTACCCGGACGGTGGACCTCGCGTCACTCGGAGACGCGCTGACTCGATGGCCCGTGCGCGCGTGGCGATGGATGCGCGGCTCCTCGACGCGGTGGCGGCAGGCGCGACACGGCGGATTGTGTATGCCGCGGCTGCGTGCAGCTACGGTGCGACGGGCCCGCGTCCAATCACCGAGGACGAACCGCCTCGCCCCTCCGCTTGCGGACGCTATCTGATGCCCGTCCTCGATCGCGTCGAAGGATACATCGCCGCCGGGCTGCCGATCGTCACCGCGTTGCCAGGATGGGTGTACGGCAACGGCGCATGGTTTCGCGCACGCGTTATCGAACCGGTCTTGGCTGGCCGCCGTGTGCTGCAGTTTGGGAAACAGGGACCGTGGGTGTCGCCCATTCACGTCCATGACTGCGCCCGCGCGATGGTGCATCTCGCCGAACACGGAGAGGCTGGCGGCCGCTACTTCCTCGTGAACAGCGAACCAATCCGGGTGCACGAGTTCGCAGAAACATTCGCCCGTCTCGCGAACCGTCCATTGCGGGTATGGCGGGTACCCGCGGCGGCGACCGGACTTGTGGTCGGTCCGGTCCTGGCCCACGACATTCAAGCCGACGCCGCGCTCTCAAACATCAGACTGCGCGGAATCGGCTTCCGCTTCCGCTACCCCACGCTCGAACAGGGGCTCCAGCAAGTCCTCGGCGCGCTCCATGAGTAACCAACGTTGGCGACCCACCACGACACACGCAATCGGTGCGAGCTTTGACGAGGTCGTCCTGCCCCATCTCGGCGTCGCCTATCGGCTGGCGCGCTGGCTCATGCGCAATGAGCAGGATGCGGAAGACGTCGTGCAGGAGGCGTCGTTGCGGGCCCTTCGATACTTTCGCACATTCACTGGCGGCGATGGCCGTGCCTGGTTCCTCAAAATTGTTCGCAACACCTGTTCTGGATGGCGCGGGCACCGATTCGAGGCGCTGACTGACTCGTTCGACGAAGAGCAGCACCGCAGCGTTCGGCCAACGTCCGATCCGGAAGCATTGCTGCTGCAGACCGATGACGCCACGTTGATCGCTCGCGCCATGCGCACCTTGCCGGATGGTTTTCATCAACTGCTCGTGCTCCGCGAACTCGAGGGTCTGTCGTACCGAGAGCTCGCTGACGTAATGGGGATCCCGATGGGAACCGTGATGTCGAGGCTGTCGCGCGCTCGTGACGCGCTCCGCATGGCGGTGGACAGCGAGCTGAAACCGTCCCGCCCTTCAGCAAGGACGCGCCTTCGAGAAGAGGAAGAAGCGGTACTGGCATGAACGGCGTGGACCGGGCTCGCGAACCTTGTCGCCTGTTCTCAGGGAATATTCGCGCGTGCTCTCAGATTAGGTGAAGGTGTGGAAGCGTCTGCGATTCCCGCAGCGCAGCATTCAGGTCCCACGTCAGATGCAAGAAAAGGAAATGGTAATGAAGAACTACGTCACTGCTTTCGTCATGGCTCTCACGCTCGCGCTGCCATACGCAGCTCGCGCCCAGGTTGTCACACCGCCACCTGTACCGACCGACCTCCGGGTGGATGCGCCGAACGAGGCGTTCCTCCTCGGTCGCGGCGTCGGCACACAGAACTACGCGTGCCAGCCTGTAGATTCGCTTGGGCGCGTCGCCTGGACGCTGTTCACGCCGGAGGCCACGTTGTTCAGCGACCAGGACGAGCAACTCATCACCCACTTCTCAAGCCCCAATCCTGATGAGGGCGGCAGCATCGTACGCGTCTCGTGGCAGGACTCCCGGGATACGAGCGTTGTGTGGGCGAAAGCGATTGCTATCGTCCCCGACCCGAACGGGTCGGGCGCCATTCCCTGGGTCAAGTTGCAGACGGTTGGTAAACAGGTCGGACCGACCGGAGGCAACACGCTATCGCGAACGACGTTTATCCAGCGGTTGAACACCGTCGGAGGGTCGGCGCCCCCGACGGGCTGCAACATTCCGACGGACATCGGCCACAAGGCCTTTGTACCCTATACGGCCGATTACTTCTTCTATAAGGCCCCCAGCACCAACTGAACGGAGGAGCAGTCGCGAATCTCGTGGCCTGTCCTCACGGAATATTCGAGCGTGCCCGACGATTAGGAGAACGTGGGCAAGCGTCTGCGATTTCCGCAGCGCAACCGTCAAGTCGCATTGTGAAAGGTAAAAGAAAATGTTGAAGCAAGCAGCAGTGATTCTCATCGCCCTGGGAATGGTCGGCCAGGTCAGCGCGCAGACGAGTGACTTCATCGCAAGATTCGACGGCGGCATTGGTGTGATTCCGGCGTCGAATGGTGTTGGCCCGGTGAATCCGGATGGCACGTTCCCGAACTGTACGGCTGAACATCGTGAGAGGAATCAATCCCGGCGGCGGCCCCTGGACGATCAGTGAACTCCGAGCCGATATCGATACACTCGGCCATGTCAAAGTGAAAGGGCGTGGCCTGCTCCTGGCCAGCGGCAACAGCATCGGGACGAACGCCAATCAAAGCGTCTTCGCGACCTTGATCTGTGAAGCCGCCGCTCCTTTTGTCCAGCACAACACCGCTAGCGTTCCGCTCGAACCGAACGGCGATTTTCGGATCGTCGATACGCTAAATGATCTGCCGTCAGTGTGCCCCAGCCCGGTGCTTCTGATTCGCAATACCGGCGGCGTGTGGTTCGCAGCCGGGATACCAAAGCTTGGAGACGACTAGACAATCCGTCGACTTCTCGCTCCAAGAAATTCTTGACGCCGACAGCCAGGCGACAATCGGCTTCCAACTACCAGATTCCTCGACCTCCAAGACAGCCTCTGTAGGGAATCGGGTAGTTGGGGGCAACCGCACTCATTCATTTACTCATCGCCAGACAAGCAAAGCTTGAACAGGAAGTAAGGCGAGACGCCCACATCAGCCTTTACTTCCTGCTTCTGGTTTTCTTCAGACTTCAGACGCCGCACTTCCATTCAGAATTCAAAATTCAGAATTCAGACTTTCTTACTGCGCTGTCCAGCCGCCGTCTACGAACAGCGCGGTACCGGTAACGAACGATGACGCCGGCGAGCTGAGAAACACGACCGCGCCGGCCAGCTCGTCGAGCTCGCCCCAGCGGCCCATCGGGATCTTCTTGACGAACTCCTGATACTTCACCGGATCGTTCAGCAGCGGCAGGTTCATCTCGGTGGCGAACGGACCGGGACAGATCGAGTTTGCCGTCACGCCGGTACCAGCCCACTCGAGCGCCAGCACCTTGGTCAGATTGATCACGCCTGCCTTGGACGAGGCGTAGGGCGCACGTCCGCCGAGCGCAACCGCGCCAAGAATCGAACCGAGGTTGACGACGCGGCCCCAGCCACGCTTGACCATGCCGGGACCGAAGGCGCGCGCACAGAGGAATGGGCCCTTCAGGTTGGTGTCGATCACGCTGTCCCAATCCGCCTCGGAGAGCTGATCGACCGTGCCGCGAATGTTGACGCCGGCGTTGTTGATCAGAATATCAACAGGGCCGAGCTCGGATTCGACCGTTGATGGAAGGCGCTCGACGTCGGCGGCAGACGTGACATCGGCAACAAACGCACGCACGCGGCGGCCGGTGGCCGAAGCGATCGCCTTCGCCGATTCCTCAGCCGGGCCAATCGAACGTCCGGTCACGGCGACGTCGGCGCCGGCTTCGGCAAGCGCCGTCGCCATCGTCAATCCGAGTCCCCGCGCGCCGCCGGTAACGAGCGCGATCTTGCCAGTGAGACGAAACGAGTCCAGAACGGGTGTGTGCGGCATCTATCGCGCCTTGTAGGTTCGGCTGAAGCCGTTCCTCGTGTTGGTCACAGTGAACGAACCGTCGGCCTGAGCCGACACTTTGATCAGGAATGCCGGCCCGGTGTGGGGTACGCCAGGGCCGCCACGGCCCCCTCCACCACCACCTTGCCTTCCGCCCTGCGGCGGAGCGGCGGGCGCGCCTGGGGCCGGTGGTCCCGGCGCCGCAGCAGATGGCTGCGCAGCGCCAGCGGGTGGCGCAATCGGCGCGGCGGCAGGAGCCGCGCCGGCAGCAGGATCGGCAGCCGCGCCACTTGCAGGCGCTGAGGGCGCGCTCGCAGTGCCTGGCATCGCCGGCGGCGCTGCTGCCCCTCCAGGATTACCAGCCGGAGTACCACCAGGTGCACCGGCTCCACCGCCGCGTCCGCCACCGGGAGGCGTCGTCAGCACAGTGGCAATGACGGCAGGCTCATCGATATTGGCAATGAAAATCCCTGCCGGGTTGTATTCGGTGCCCACGTTGTACGACCAATGCAGCTGCCAGAGATCTTCGAACCCGGGCGACGAATAGAGCGTCTTGTTGGTCTGCAAGGTCCCGCCCTTCCGCGTGCCGTTCTGCTCGATGGCCACGCGCGGCTGCAGGCCGTGCACGAGCGCCGGCGATCCAGACGCGTCGATGCCGTGATGCGACGCGATATAGAGATCGACCGTCCCGATCAAGTTGTTCGGGCACATGAAGTCTTGTTCTTTGTTCCACAGCAGATCGCCGAGGTCAATCGCGCGGAACTTACCGAACGTGATGACGCTGCCCACCGACTGTCCGTTGTCGTCGGTCGGGCTTTCGTTGCGCGGCGTGACGCCGGCGCACGCCGGGTTGGGCTTGCCGCCACCAGGTAGCGGCGCGGTGATCGATTTCCCTGCGGACGACACGATGCGCCAGTCGAGACCGGTCACGGGCAGTTTGTCGCCGGGCTTGGCCACGGTGTGTTTCGCCTTGGCGTAGAGCTCGGCGTACGCGGCCTGGAAGCCCTGCACCTGCTCGCGCTCCTCGACGCTTGGCCCGTGGTCGATGTAGTGCTTGATGGGGACGCGCTTGGCCAGCTCCTGCAATCCGCCGACGTGGTCGACGTGATAGTGCGTGAGGATGACGTAGTCGAGCTCCTTGACGCCGGCGTCCGCGAGCATCGCCATGATGCGATCCGTATCGCGGGCAGCCGGGTTCCCCGTGTCTACGAGCACCGTCTCACCGGAAGGCGAGACGAAGAGGGCCGCCTTCCCTCCCTCGGTATCCGACAAATAGATGTCGAGCGTCTTCGACGGCTTCGTCTGCGCCGCAGGCGCCGACGCACACATCGTCAAGGCAATCAACGTGGCTAGAGTGGCACGCATGGATCCTCTCAGTCTCGGTGGAACTGAAGGGCAATCGTATACCAGAGACGACGTGCTCCGGTGCGATGGACTCTGGAATATCAGTCCGGCTTCTGCTCGAGCACTTCCGAGGCGACATGGAAGGCAGCGTTCGCGGCTGGCACTCCTGCATAGACGGCGAGCTGCAGCAGGACCTCGCGCAAATCGCACGGCTCGAGCTCGTGCGCAAGGCCAGTGCGCACATGGAGGCGGAACTCCTCCCATCGTCCGAGCGCTGCCGTAGCCGTCAATACGAGCAGGCGACGGGTTCGGCGATCGAGTCCCGGACGCGTCCAGATCGTGCCCCACGCATACGACGTGATGAGGTCCTGGAATTCGCGAGTGAAGTCGGTCGTTCGGCTAACGGCACGATCGACCCAGGCGTCGCCAAGGACCGCTCGCCTCGACCGCCATGCCGGCATCTCTGGAACCTGGCGTGGCCGGCACGAGGAAGTCGAGCAGTGCAGCACTGAACGATCGGGGACACTCGAGGTTCGAAATGTGCGCGGCCGGCAGACGTACCAGGCGCGAGCCTTCGATGTCGCGCGAGAGAATGGCCCCGTGACCGTCCCAGGGCATGCCGACGTCGAGATCGCCGCTGATGATGAGCGTCGGCACACGAATGCGCGCGAGCAACGCCGTCTGATCCATGTCGCGAATCGCCGCGCAGCATCCCGCGTAGCCTACCGGATTGGTCGAGAGGAGCGTTCGCCGTGCGGACTCGACCTGAGGTGAACCGGAGGTCACGACCGATGGCGAGAAGAACCGGCCCATCACGAGGTTTTCGATCGCCTTCATCCCGCCTTCGAGAACCGCCCGCCGGCGAGCTTCCATCGGCTGCGGATCGGTGAGCCGTGACGTGGTGTTCGCGAGCACGAGGTGCGTCAGACGTTGCGGAGCCTCGGCCGCGAGCCACTGACCGATCATTCCGCCGAGCGACAGACCGCAGAAAGCAAACTGCTCGATGCCGAGGGCGTCGGTCAGCGCCAGAACGTCGCGCGCAAGAGCGGCGATTGAATAGTCGCCGGCGGGTACGCTCGACGCACCGTGACCTCTCGTGTCGTAGCGAAGAACCTGGAAATACGGCAGCAGGTCGGCCGCCTGCGCGTCCCACATGCCGTGATCGAGGCCGAGGGAATGGGACAGGACGAGCACAGGTCGATCGGGTGCGCCGTCCAGACGGAAATAGCAGGATTGATTGCCGAGCGTGATGGTGGACATAGCTCAGGCCTGTGATGCTCGCGGCAGCGGCGCGGCGGCGCTCTCGAGGAGGCGCACGCGCAGCGCGTCAGCGGCCCCGAGGTAATCGTCCGGCACGTCGATTCGCTCGAGAACGGCGCGCGGAATCACATGCGTCACATCGGGCATCGCCAGCAAGACTTCACGGAACGGCTTACCAGTCTCGCGGCTGCGCGCGAGCGCGTCGCTCACCAGGCTGTTCGCCGTCTCCTTGCCGATGCCGGGCGTCAAGAGCATCATCACGCGCTCCGCGAAGATGGAGCCGTTCGTCCGCTCGATATTCGTACGCATGCGTTGTGGATCGACGGTGAGGCCGCCAATCGCGTCAACCATTGCGGCGAGCGCTGAGCCGGTGGTCTGGAGCACCGCGGCAATCGTCGGCCACTCAGCGTGCCAACCGCCGACGGCGCGCTCGTGCTCCTGCACCATCGTGTTCAGGAACGCACCGACGAGCGAGGGCATCCTCGACGCCGCAGCCAGCGTGACGGCGCAGCTCGACGGGTTGCGTTTGTGCGGCATCGTCGAGGACCCGCCCCCGCGCTCACTGACCTCGCCGACTTCGTCCTGCATCAGCAGCGAGACATCGCGTGCCACTTTGCCGAGAGCGCCAGTGTAGATCCCCGCAGCGGTGACGACAGCGGCCAGACGATCCCGTTCCGTATGCCAGGGCGCCTTCGGGACTCGCAACGCCAATTCGTCGGCAAGCCGTTCTGCCACGCTCAGTCCGCGATCGCCGAGCGCGGCAAGCGTGCCGGACGCGCCGCCAAATTGCAGGATCTCTGCCTCGTCACACGCGCGCTCGAACCGCATCCAGCTTCGTGCCAACGCTGCGGCCCATCCCGCGACTTTGAGGCCGAACGTGATCGGTGGGGCCGGCTGAAGCAACGTGCGCCCGAGCATCACCGTGTGCGCATGACGATCGGACAAGTCCCGAAGCATGCGCGTCGAGCCGCTCGTGGTCAGCCGCCAGCACCGTGCGAGCGCGCCGAACGGTCAGGACCATCGCAGTGTCAGCCACGTCCTGACTCGTCGCGCCGAAATGCACGAAACGCGCGCTCGCTGGGTCCGTCGCCTGCACACGCGCCGTCAGCATCTTCAGGAACGGAATAGAAACGGTCCCCGAATCGCGCGCCCCGCGCGCAATGTCTGCGGCGTCGAAGCTGTCGGCGGTCGCCGCTGTTGCAATCGCCTGAGCGGCTCGCGCCGGAATCATGCCTGCGGAGGCTTCAGCCCGCGCCAGCGCCGCTTCGAAGTCGAGCATCGCTTGCAGGATCGACCGATCCGAGAACACCTCCGCCAGCGCGGCCGTCGTCGCCAGGCTGTCGATCAAGCGTGATGACATGGCGCGCGCTGACCGCCTCGAGTCCGTCGCGAAACGGCGTTTTGAACTTGCTTCCGTGTCATTCGTGGGATCCGTGTCATCCGCGTGATCCGCCTGATCCGCGTCTACAAATCGAAGAAGACCGTCTCGCCCTCACCCTGAAGACGGATCTCGAAAAGCCAGTCGCCTGATCCCGTGCTCGACGCAAGAACCGTCTGCCGGCGCGCCGCCGGCACCTCGGCAAGAACGGCGTCGGACGCGATCATGGGATCGCCGGCAAAGTAGAACCGGGTATAGATCTGTCGAAGTAAGCCACGCGCGAGGAGGCACACGTTGACGTGCGATGCCTGCGACCGACCACTCGCGTCTGCGACGGGTCCCGGGCGGATCGTCTCGAATACGCACGTCCCTTCCTTGTCGGTCGGCAGACGGCCAAAGCCGCAGAAGCCTGCTGGCTTCAAGGTATTCCTGGGATCATCGGGCCGGACGTACACGCCATCCGCGTTGGCCTGCCACAGCTCGACGAGCGCATCCGGGACCGGCTGCCCGTCACCGTCGAGAACGCGAACCGTCACTCGTATCCGCTCGCCGGGAGTGTCGGCGCGAGCGAGGCAGCCGAGCGCCGGGTCGTCGGCCAGTCCGAAGTGAAAGAACGGGCCGACCGTCTGCGACGACGTCGCAATGAGACGGATCGGTGCGTCAGTCATGCGGCTCGATCATATACACAATTGAGTTACGATCGCTTGTTTGCCGCGGACCTGACAGGCCATCCCAACGACAATGTCTACGACTTCTACACCTCAGCACACAACACCTGAGCGTCCGTTCGAACGTCTCGCCGTCGTCGGCGCCGGCAATATGGGCAGCGGCATCGCGCAGAAGATGGCCACGGAGGGTTTCGCCGTCACACTCGTCGACCTCGACGATGACAAGGTGGCGCGTGGGCTGAGCATCATCAAGAAGACGCTCGAGGACGGCGTCGCGCGCGGCATCTTCGCCGCCGCGGACGTCTCCGCCATCCTCGGACGCGTGAGCGGCACGTCGCGGTTCGATGACCTGGCCGGCGTCGATCTCGTCGTCGAGGCCGTGTTCGAGAATCTCGAGATCAAGAAGGACGTCTTCCGCCGCCTCGACGAGGTGTGCCGGCCTGACACGATTCTCGCCACCAACACGTCGTCATACGCCGTGACCGATCTGGCAGCCGCAACGAAGTATCCGGAGCGCGTCATCGGACTGCACTACTTCTATCATCCAGCGAAAAACCGCCTGGTCGAAGTCGTGGCCGGACGGGCGACCGATGCCGCCGCTGTCCGCCGCGCCTGGCGGCTGCAGGAAGCCCTGGGCAAGACGCCCATCGCCTCGAGCGACTCGTACGGGTTCATCGTCAACCGGTTCTTCCTGCCATGGCTGACCGAAGCGATCCGGATGCTCGAAGAGGGCATGGCGACGCCGATCACGATCGACGAGGCCGCAAAGAAGGCATTCGGCATCGGCATGGGACCGTTCGAGCTCATGAACGTCACCGGCGTCCCCATCGCCTTTCATGCCGCGACAACGCTCGGGCGCGCGTTCGGGCCGCTCTACGAATCCCCGGCGCGTCTCCGCAGCCAGACTGAATCCGGTCAGCCGTGGGAGATCGCCGGCACTCCTGACGAGAGCTTGTTCGCGACGGTTGGCGATCGGCTGACCGCGGCGGCCTGCTATGTCGCTGCAGCCCTCGTCGACGAGGGCGTCGGGACGATCGAGGACACCGACATTGGCGCGCGCGTGGGCCTGCGATGGCGTCGTGGGCCGTTCGAGTTGATGAACCACTACGGCATCAGCCGAGCGCGGGATCTCGTCGCCGGCTTCGCTGTGCGCTGGAGCATGCCGATGCCGTCGACGCTCGACCGTCAGGCCGCCAAGGGGCGGCCGTTCCGTTTTGCGCTCGTGCGTTCCGAAGAAACCGATGGGATCGCGACGCTGACGATCAACCGTCCCGACGCGATGAATGCCATCAACGAGGACGTGATTTCGCAACTCGAAGAGGCCTTCAGCGCGGCGGTCGCCGATCCGGCCGTCAAGGGAATCGTGATCGCGGGCAGCGGTAAGGCTTTCATCGCCGGCGCGGACATTCGCTATTTCGTCCGGCACATCGAGGCCGGGACGATCGGCACGATTGCGAGCATTCACTCGACGCGCCCAGGCACTGCTCCGCGCCATCGAGACAAGCTCGAAGCCTGTCGTTGCGCGCGTCCATGGTCTTGCGCTTGGTGGCGGCGTCGAGCTCGCGCTGGCCTGCCACGCAATCGTCGCGACGCCCAAGGCTTCCCTCGCCTTTCCAGAGACTGGCATCGGCATCTACCCAGGGCTCGGTGGAACGCAGCGAACGCCACGGCGCGTCGGCACAGGCATCGCGAAGTGGCTGGTGCTCTCGGGCCAGACCCTCGGCGCCGAAGAGGCGCGCACCATCGGCCTCGTCGACCGAGTGGTGCCGTACGAGCAGCTGGACGCGACGATCGCCGAGGTCATCGCACGTGGACCATCCGGAGGCACACGCTCTATCGCCGTCCCCGAGAGCCATCGAGCCATCGCGGAGTTCTTCGACACGAACAGCGTCGACGCGTTGCTCAGTGCCGATACCCCGCCTTCGGACGCTCGCGTGGCCAAGGCGGTGAAACGCATCGCCTCGAAGGCCCCGATAGCACTACGGCTCGCCGCCGAGCTCGTCGACCAGAGCACGACGGTGCCGATCGAACAAGGTCTCGAACTGGAGCTCTCGCACCTCGATGAGATCTTTGCGACGCAGGATGCGTACGAGGGGCTATCCAGTCTGGGGCGCAAGGCGCCGTGTTTCTAGGGAAGGTAGTCGCGGACGGGTCGCCGTCATCAGCCCTCAGGTTCGACCAATCCGCGGATGCCGCAACGAGGCTGGCTGGCCCGGGCCGTCTCCGCTCGCCGGGAGCGCGACCTCCGCTCATATCCAGCCGCTGCCGCGTCGTGTAGGTGCTGGTTTATAGAGTCGTGATCAGGCGCCCTCGGACCGCCAAAGCTATTCGTCAACGGCACGGATCACACGGACGGAACACGACGCGAGGAATCGCTCCGGCCGCGTTCCCGCTGCGCAGCGTGCTCGGCTCGCTCCACGTCCCTGGCCAGCCAATCTCGTTGCGACATCGCAGTGTTCTACCAGCGCTTGTGGCGCGCTCCGACACCCGCCGGAGCGAAGCGGTTGGATCGGCCGCGACTCTGAGGGCCGTGACAGCGAAGACGCTAAAACGGTTCCGGAGCGGCACCAATCGGCGGCGGCACGGTTTCGTCTCAAGCGGTCACTTCGCTTCGTTGCCGAACCGATGCTTTACCAGCGTACGGCCAACCCCAGCCGACGCCGCACCGTTAGTTCTCCCGCGGAGGACCGTTTTTCCGCGACCCGAAGCGGAGCGCCGAGCCGACCGCTTCGCTTCGGCGCGCTCTGACGCGCGCCTTGCGCTAGGAACAACCGCAGACGCCGGAACAAGATCGCTACGCCGCGACGCCAGCCATCAGCCGCATCAGCGCTTCTTGCGTCGCTTCGGCGCGCGTCAGCTCGCCGACGATCCTGCCCGCGCGGAAGACGAGGATGCGCGTCGACAGGTTGAGCACTTCCGGCATCTCGCTCGAGATGAGAATGATGCCGTTGCCGGCCGCGGCCAGTTCGTCGATGAGGCCATGGATCTCTGCCTTCGCGCCAACATCGACGCCGCGCGTGGGCTCGTCGAGAATGAGAATCGGGCACTGCGCCGCCATCCACTTGGTCAGCACGATCTTCTGCTGATTACCGCCCGAGAGTGCGGCCACTGGCGTATCGAGCCGTGGAGTCTTGACGCGCAGTCGCGCGAAGTACGGGCTCGCGGCTTCCTGCTCGACGGCCCGCGTGATGAATCCCAGCTTCGCGAGGCGCGGCAGAATCGACAGCGTCGCGTTGTTGAGCACGTCCATCGACAAGACGAGCCCCTGACGCTTGCGATCCTCGGGCACGAGGCCGATGCCAAGCCCGATGGCCGCAGCAGCGCTTGTCGACCGGGCGCGCTGGCCCCGAACCGACGACCTCGCCGTTCGAATGTGGGTCGAGCCCGAAGAGTGCAGCGGCGACCTCGGATCGTCCAGCGCCGACGAGCCCGGCGCAGCCCAACACCTCGCCGGCACGAAGCGAAAACGAGATGTCCTTGAAGCCAGCCGGACTGGACAGGTTAGACACGCGCAGCAATTCCGCACCGGACGCCGCATGGACGTGGGAAGGAAAGTATTCGCCGAGGCTGCGGCCGATCATCATCTCGACGAGAGCGTTGCGATCGACTTCGGCAGTAGAACGAGTTGCCACGTGCCGCCCGTCGCGAAGCACGGTGATCGTGTCGCAGAGCAGGAAGATTTCCTCGAGCCTGTGGCTGACGTAGATGCACGTGACGCCGCGCTCGCGAAGTCGGCCGATGATCGTGTAGAGGCGTTCGGCCTCGTGCTGCGACAGGCTGCTCGTGGGCTCGTCGAACACGATCAGGCGGGCACCTTGACCGATCGCCGACGCGATCTGCAGCATCTGCTGCTGGCCAATGGTCAACGACCCGACTGAGCGCCGCACGTCGAGCGATACGCCGATCGGTGCAAGCATCGCCTCGGCGCGGCGCCGCATCTCGCGTCTCGAGACGAATCCACGACGCGTGGGCAGGCTCCCCAGGCAGAGGTTCTCGGCGACCGACAGGTTCTCGCAGAACGAGAGCTCCTGATGGACCATCGCGACGCCCGACTTCAGCGCATCGGTCGGGCTCGCGAGTTTTGCCGGCTGGCTACCGATGAAGATCTGTCCCTCGTCAGGTGTGTAGATCCCCGCCAGGAGCTTTCCGAGCGTGCTCTTTCCCGCGCCGTTCTCGCCGCACAGCGCGTGACACGATCCCGACGCAATCGCGAACGACACGTTGTCCAGCGCGACGACGCCGGGAAAGCGCTTGGTGATGCCGTCGAAGCGAACGTCTGACGCGGTCGTCATCTGGACTGCGATGGCCGTTTCCCGTCTGGAACCCTTCTACTGAGGCAGCGCGATGTACGCCTCAGGAACGTCAGTAAAGCCCCACGCCTTGAGCTGACGGGCCCACGTCCCAAGGTTGTCCTTCGACACGCGCACGAGCTCCATCGGGATGATTTGTGGCACATCCTGTTTGAGGTGCACCTTCTCGAAGATCTTCTGGACCGACACCTCGCCCCACAGGTAGGTGGGCTGCGCGAGCAGCACCGGAGCCAGGCCCTTCTCCACGTATGCGAGCTCGGCGGGCAAGCCATCGACAGCCACAATCTTGACCTTCTTAGGATCGAGGTCGGTGAGGAGCGTCTGCGTGAAGAGCGGCCAGCCGCCAATCATCGCCCACCCTTGAATCTGCGGATAGGCGTTCTGCACGCGCACGACCTCGGCTGCCGCATCCTGTGGCGTTTCGATGTGATAGAAGGTGTCGACAATTTTGATCTTCGGGTACTTGGTCGCCGCCTGTTTGACACCTTCGACGCGGTTCCGCAGGTTGGGCGCGTTCTGATTGCCAGCCAGAATGGCAATCGATCCCGTCTCGCCCATCTGCTTGGCGAGCTCGTCCATCACCGCCTGGCCAGTCTTCACATCATCCACGCCATAGAAGGCAAAGCGCTGTGACGCGGGAGCGTCGCTGTCGAACGTCATCACCGGCACACCACGCGCCACCGCATCGTTGATGGCCCCCG
Source organism: uncultured Acidobacteriota bacterium (assembly GCA_963797715.1). Taxonomy (GTDB): domain Bacteria; phylum Acidobacteriota; class Vicinamibacteria; order Vicinamibacterales; family 2-12-FULL-66-21; genus DATBJJ01. The sequence goes on along the minus strand of CAWCQS010000015.1, from coordinate 51,204 downwards.
TCACCTTGCCGGCGTCCGAGCACGAGATCAGAATCGCGTTCGCACCCTCGTTGACGGCCTGAGCAATGCGCTGCGCCTGCACCTGTCCGTCCTCGGTCGGCGGCGTCAGCCACGCGATCTCCACCGGCACGTTGTGCTTGGCGGTCAGTGCCTTCGCTGCGGCTTCCGCGCCGGTCCGCGCCGAGAGGAACACCGGGTTGGTCGAGCTCTTGGCAATCATCGCGATCTTGAGGCCACGCGGGCCGGCAGCCTGGTTCTGGTTGGCCGGCGCCGGCTGCGATCCGCCGCAGGCAGCTACGGTCAACGCCGCGACCGTCAACCATGCGTATGCTCTTCCGAAGGCTCTGATCATGTGCAGTCTCCGATGTAAGTGACAATGTCGGGCGGCTATTTGCCGCCGGCGGACAGCCTTCTGACCGTGAACCGCGCGCTCGCCTGATCGAGCACGACGGCGATGATAATCGCGCACCCGATGATGATCCACTCGTAGTTCTGATCGAAGTGGAGGGTCCGGATCGATTGACGGATGAGGACGATCAACACGGCGCCAAGCAGTGCGCCGGCAGCACTGCCCTTGCCGCCCGAGAGGCTCGCGCCGCCGACAACAGCCGAGGCAATGACGTAGAGCTCGTAGCCGGTCGCGTCCGCGCACGATGCCGACCCGTAGAAACTCGCGCCCATGAAGGCGGCGAGCCCCGCCGTCAGGCCTGACAGGACGAAGACGGCGATCTTCACACGGCCGATCGGGACGCCAGAGAATCGGCTCGCCTCGGGGTTGCCGCCCACCGCAAACACCTGGCGGCCGCCGACAGTGTGCAGCAGGTAGATGCCGCCAACGACGGCCACAATGATCATTAGCAGCATCGGCACGGGATAGAGGGCTTCGTTGAGGCCGAGGGAGGCCTTGGCCACGTTCGTCAGCGCGCGAGGTAGGAGGATGCTCTCGGCATTGCTGCTGACGAACGCCACACCGCGGATGATCCACATCGTTCCGAGGGTGATGATGAACGGATGGACGCCGAGTCCGACGACTAGCGCGCCGTTGATCGCGCCGCAGGCGAGGCCGATGCCGACCGACACGGCCAGCCCGAGCGCGAACATTGTCAACGGATCCAGCTGCCCGACGCTGCGCAGCACCATCGCCGTCGTCACGCCAGCGAACGCGTAGATCGATCCAACCGACAGATCGATCCCGCCCGAGATGATGACGATGGTGGCGCCGACCGCCATGATCGCGAAGAAGCTCGCGTCAGTGGCGGTCTGAATCAGCGTGTACGAATTGAGAAAGTTATTGACCGTCAGTCCTGAGCGCGCGTCGACGTGCGAGCCGGCAAAGACCGCCAGCACGCCCGCGAGCAACAGGATGACGAGCACGAGCCCCGCCTGGGGCGACGCGAGCGTTCGTCTGAGCATGGCCGGCCAACGGAGCATATCGCGAGTGCGGGGACACTCAAACGGGACACTCAACCGGGACAGTCACGGGGGACACTCAACCGTGACTGTCCCCGGCTCTCCCAACACGTTAGTTCTCGGTTTTTGCGTACAAGAGGCAATAACTGCCCGAGTTCGACGAGACAAACACGTCGCGCGGGCCACCTCTGACACCTGCGGAGGTCAGAACCATCATCTGGTGACCCAGGCGGCCGCCCGGGGACACTCAGGGTTGACTGTCCCGTTTGACTGTCCCCGGAACGAAGACCCGCAGCCGGCGGACGGAGAGAGGCGGAGCATTCTCGGCGGTCGCCGTCTGGGTGATGCGGACGAACTTCGCGCGCGTGGGTGCAAAGGCGATCAGGGTCTGCGCCCCGGTGCCCTGACCCTCGGCCACGGGCGAACCCCACGTCGTGCCGTCCATCGACAGCTGCACCTGGTAGCCGCGCGGAAAGCCCGGCACGCCCTCGACGTTGCCGAACTCCGATCGCGTCGGAGCACCCCTGACCGCCGGCCCCGACTGCACCGCCGCCACGGCTGACTCGAACGAGAGCTCGCTGATCGTTTCCGGCTGGGGCAACTCGACTTGCAGCCACATCCCCGCTTGTTGCGGCTGGCCTGACGTCCACGGCTGGATGCTCAGCGCGTTGATGGCCGTTTCGCTGTTGTGGCTCGCTGTCAGCTTCCACTTCGGATCGACGATGAGCTGCCTCGGCAGCGATACCTCGAGCTCGGCGATGGTCCACGGTGTCTTGCGTCCTGCAGTCGCCGTACGGACACGCTTGACGTCAGTGGCCGAGATGAGCGGCGCACGATTGCCGAACGAGTTGCGGATGTACGACGTGATCGCCGACATCCACTCGTCGGAATTCTGGCCCATGCCGATCATCACATCAGGATAGTTCGCGCCGTCGATCGGCCCGGACAGCCCGTGCAGCACGGCCTTGACGACGTAGTCCTGGTGACCGAGCACGCGCGGCGACGATGCGAGCGGCGGCCCGAGCAGCGCTTCGCTCGTCGATCCCGGCACCTTTGCGCCTCGACCATCGTCGCCGTGACAGGCAAAGCAGACTTGCGTATAGATCTCCTGCCCCTTGTCGAGCGTGGCGCGTTCCTCGGCCGTGTACGGCCTGATGCCTTCCATGATCGACGCGCCACGGCCCGTGTTTGCCACCGGTTTGAGGATCGCGGAGGCAACGAGCTGAACGCCCTTGGTCTTGTTGGCTTCTGACGCAGCGGCGATGACGGCCTTGGCCTCCGGCACCTTCAGCGTGTTGAGGGTCATGAGCGCCTGCATGACGACGTCGGCATCGGCATCGTTAGCCAGCGCCTTGTAATCGTTGGCGAACGAGCGATCGCCACCCTTGTAGAGCGTTTCGCTCGCGCGCACGGCCTGGATACGGATCTGGGGATCGGAATCCTTCAACATCTCGCGAATCAGCCCGGCGTCGGCCGACGCCAGACCATCGAGCGTCCACAGCGCGTGGATACGGGCGAACTGATTCCCGCCTCCACCGTTGGCTTCGGCGCTGCTCGCCGAAGCGGCCGTCGGCCGCGAAGGCGACGGTGACGTCCGCGCCAGCTGCTTCAACGCCGGAACGACTGACTTGTCCTGAGCAAGGATCAGCAGCTGCTGCGCGGTGTCGCGCCACCAGCCGTTCTCGTCGCTGAGATGCCGCACGAGCTGCGCCGGCGTTTCCGACAGCATGCGTGGCGCGGCTGTGCGGCGCGGCATCCCGTCGTAGCTCAGACGCCAGACGCGCCCTTTGCGGACGACCTTGTCGAGCGAGGACCTGCTCGATTCGCTGCCGCAGATACGTCCCTGGCCCAGACCACTGCGATTCCTGAATGATGCCGCGATACATGTCGGTGATGTACATCGTGCCGTCAGGCGCGGTCGTGACATCCACTGGACGGAACAGCGGATCGGTGGAGCGCAGGAACTCGGAGAGCGGATACGAATTCTTGAGTTGTGTCAGGCCCTCGCTCTTCACCGGCCGGAGCCGGCGAACGATGCGCGCGACCACCTCGCCGTAGAAGTAGTCCCCCACCATGTCCTTCGGCAGCTTGTCGCCGCGGAACACGTCGTTTCCGGCGGCACCAGTCGCGCGCGCGAGCGAGCCATCGGGCATGCGGACGGCGTTCATACCGCCTTGCATGTCGGCGATGAGTACGGGCGCTCCCCACGTGATGTTGAGGTCCGGCTCGAACTGATCCGGGTAGTTGAAGTTGCCGTACTGGATGGGCAGCTGAAAGTAACCAGGCATGCCGCTCGCGCCAGCCTGGAACCAGACCTTGCCGTAGTTGTCTTGCGTCGCGCCCCACTGCCCGCCGTTCGATCCCGTCGGCTCGCGCAGCACACCGTTCGGCGTCCAGCGCAGACGCACCGGGTTGATGGTGCTGTAGATCCAGTTGTCGAGCGCCCAGAAGAGACCGCTCTCCTGGTGCTCGACGTTGAGGAGCCGCCCCATGCCGGTGGCGAAGAGCTCCTTCTTGTCGGCAACGCTGTCGCCGTTCGTGTCCGTGTACTTCCAGACTTCGTCGGCGTTTGATTCCTTTGCGAGGATGGCGTTCGCGCCGAACGGCATCACGAATCGCGGGAAGACCAGGTGATCGACGAAAACGTGGTGTGTTTCGTACACCCCATCGTTGTTCTTGTCTTCGTGGACCGAGATCCGTCCGACCGGATCGAGTTCACCGGTCGCATCGGCGTCCTGCATGTAGCCGCGCAGTTCAACGACGAACATCCGGCCGTTCCCGTCGAAGGCAATCTGGCCTGGCTCTTCGATATCAGGATCAGTCAGCACCGGCTCGATCTTGAAGCCGGGTGGCAGCCAGAACTTCTTCTGCTGTTCGGCGGGCGAGAGGGCAACAACCGGCGGCTTCTTCGAGAAGTCCGGCTCGTTCATCGCTGCGCCACGACCGGCGCCGCGGCCCCCTGGCGCGCCGGGCGCGCCGGGCGCGGGTGGAGTCGGTGGTTGGGGGCCCTGCGCGGGCGGCTGTGCGGCCGGCGCGGCCCCCCCTGGCGCCGCTTGTCCGGCGGCCCCGCCCTGGGTCTTGGCGAGCACCGACAGCGTGAGGACAAAACACGCGGCAAGAACGCTGACGACGAACTGTCGAGATCGTGGCAACGACATATGACTCCCTTGAACCCGATATGAACCCGCGTTCCGGACTACGAAATACCCGCTGTTGTACTTGTTTGCCGTATACGAAAGATCGAGAGAACGAGTTTACCGGTGTTTCGCGGCGTAGAACGCGCGCGGAAACTCGGAGATCTGCAATGCCAGTGACTGATCCGTGGCTATAATCCCCGGGCTCGTCCGAAGCGACGAGTCCTGTTCATGCCAGCACGCATCGAAAGGGAGCTGAGATGACCGCTCGGATCGAGAGCGCCTACACGGCCGCTCGGGACCGCTACGCCGAGGCAGGAGTCGACACCGACGGGGCGCTTCGCCGCCTTGCCGCAGTGCCCATCTCGCTGCATTGCTGGCAGGGCGATGATGTCGGTGGCTTCGAGAAGTTCGGCACCGGGCTCGGTGGCGGCCTCGCCGCGACCGGGAATTACCCGGGCAAGGCGCGCACGCCTGACGAGCTGCGATCCGACGCATCGCTCGCCCTCTCGTTGATTCCGGGCACGCACCGCTTCAACCTGCACGCGTGCTACGGCGAGTTCGGTGGCAAGCTCGTCGACCGCAACGAGATCGGACCCGAGCATTTCTCCGGATGGATCGAGTGGGCGAAGTCGCTCGGCATCGGGCTCGACTTCAACCCGACGTACTTCTCGCACCCGAAAGCCGACGACAACATCACGCTCTCGCATCGCGATCGGGCGATCAGGACATTCTGGATCGAGCACGGCATCGCCTGCCGCCGCATCGGCGCGGCGATGGGTAAAGCGCTCGGCAAGACCTGCATCACCAATCTCTGGATCCCCGACGGCATGAAGGACACACCGGTCGATCGCGTCGGCCCGCGTGAGCGGCTCACCGACTCGCTCGACGCCATCTTCAAAGAGGAGATCAGTCCATCGCTCAATCTCGACGCGGTCGAGGGCAAGCTGTTCGGCATCGGTTGCGAGAGCTTCACCGTCGGTTCGCACGAGTATTACTTCGGCTACGCGCTGTCGCGAAAGAAGCTGCTGACACTCGACACCGGACACTACCACCCGACCGAAACGGTGACGGACAAACTGAGCTCGATGTTCGTCTTTCTCCCAGAAATCCTGCTCCACGTCAGCCGCGGCGTCCGCTGGGACAGCGATCACGTCGTCCTGCTCAACGACGACCTCGCCGCGCTCGGCCAGGAGCTCGTGCGCGGCAACTTCCTCGAGCGCACGCACATCGGCCTGGACTTCTTCGACGCGAGCATCAACCGCGTTGCCGCGTGGACGATCGGCACGCGCAACATGATCAAATCGCTGCTCGCCGCGCTGCTCGAACCGGTCGAAACGCTGCGGGCGGCGGAGGCCGCCGGCGACTACACGTCGCGCCTGGCGCTCCTCGAAGAGCAGAAGACGATGCCGTTCGGCGCGGTGTGGGATTACTACTGCGAGACGAAGAATGTCCCAGCCGGCAGTGCATGGCTGGCGGATGTGAAGAAGTACGAGAAAGACGTGCTGTCGACCCGAAAGTAGGCGCAGGCCATTGACTCGTACGCACATCGCGAAGGCGCGAAGCTCGCGAAGATCACGAAGATCAATTGGGTCTTCGTGGTCTTCGCATCTTCGCGGGCTTCGCGATGTATCGTGTCAGTCACTAAGCCCAGGAGAATCCCTGCTTTGCTAGCGGCAGCGCGCGGATGCGTTTGCCGGTCGCGGCAAAGATCGCATTACAGAGCGCCGGCGGAACCGGCGGCAGCGCCGGCTCGCCGAGGCCCGTCGGATTGTTGGTGCTCTCCACGAAGTGTGCCTCGATGATGGGTGGCACCTGCGGAATCCGGAGCGGCTGGTACTGGTGGAAGTTGCTTTCGACGGCGCGGCCCTTGTCGATCGTCACTTCCCAGCCCATGGCGTGACTGAAGCCTTCAATCACGCTGCCCTGAACCTGCTGCAGCGCATTCCCGGGATTGATGATCTGGCTGCCGACGTCGCCAGCCACCGTCACCTTCGTTACACGAATACGGTTGTCGCCTTCGACTCGCGCTTCGACCACGGCCGCAAAGTAACCCTGATGGCTGTAATGGAAGGCGACGCCACGGCCGGTGCCTTTCGGCAGCGTGCCGGTTCCCCAACCTGACTTCTCGCGCACGAGCTCGAGTACACCTTTCGCGCGTGCCGCGTTGAATCCACCGCCCGGCGCACCGCCGCGACCGGCCGGCTGACCCGCAGCGGGTGCTGGAGGCGGCGGCAGGGGAATCGGCGTGTTCGACAGCAGGTCGATCCGGAACTGGATCGGATCCTTTCCGGCCGCATGCGCGAGCTCGTCGATGAACGACTGAATCGCAAACGCGATCCCGTTGCTGCCGGGAGCGCGCATCGCACCGGTCGGGACGCCAAGCGGCAGGAGCGACCGCCCATAGCCGAAGTGCGGGACGTATCGCGCCGGGAACTCGGCGGCGTTCATGTCCCCGCTGGGCGTGATGCGTTCGCCCTCGCCGAAGGTGACGAAATGATCCCGCCACGCGACGAGCGCGCCCGACGCATCGACCCCGCCCTTGAAGAAGTGGAATCCCGCAGGGCGATACAGGTCGTGGTGCATGTCGTCTTCGCGCGTCCACAGGAGCTTCACTGGCGCGCCGTTGACCTCCTTGGCGATCCACGCGCACTCGACGATGCAGTCGTTGTAGAGGCGTCGCCCGAAACCGCCGCCCATCCGCTGAAGGTGCATGACGATATCGGTGTTGCTGATCCCGAGCGTTTTTGCGGTGAGCTGCACGCCGTTGTTTGGCAACTGGCTCGGTGCCCAGATTTCGAGCTTGCCGTTGGTAAACTGCGCCGAGCAGTTCTGGGGCTCGAGCGGCGCGTGCGAGAGGAACGGGTAGTAGTAAGCGCCCTCGGCGGTCTTCGCCGCCGACGCGATTGCCGCATCGACGTCGCCGTCGGTGCGCATCCACCGCGCGGGCGCTTGCGCGGCAAGTTCATTGGCGCGCTGGGCGAAACCTGCGCTGCTCAAGGAGGCCGTGGCACCCTCGTCCCATGTGACCTGAAGCTTGCCTCTCGCCGTCTGCGCCTGCCACCATGAGTCGGCGACTATCGCGACGCCCGGCAGCAGGCCGGCGGGATCGGTGCCGCCCTCGACCACAAACGCGTGCCTGACGCCGGGCATCGCCTTGATAGCGTCGAGGTTCGCGCTCACAACTTTGCCGCCAAACACCGGGCACTTCTCGTAGACGGCGTGGAGCATGCCGGGCAACGTGAAATCGATGCCGAAGAGCGGCTTGCCGGTCACGATCTTCGCGTTGTCCACACCGGGCGTCGGCTTGCCGATGATCTTGTATTCGCTCTTCGTCTTGAGCGTCAGCGTCGACAAATCGGGCGGAGGCAGTGCCGCGGCTTTCGTTGCCAGCGCGCCATAACCAAGTGACCGATTCGACGCCGCGTGCATCACCTTGCCAGACGAGGTCGTGCACTCACCTTCTGGAACTTTCCACTCCGTTGCAGCTGCCGAAATCAGCATCTGTCGTGCGGCACGCCCGACCTGACGCATCGGCGTCCAGTTGTTCGGTGTCGCCGTGCTGCCGCCGGCGGTCTGCCCGCCGTACTTCGCCTGGTCGAGGTCTGCCTGCTCGATACGCACGGCACTCCAATCGACGTCGAGCTCATCGGCAATCAACATCGGGAGCATCGTCTTGACGCCCTGCCCGACCTCGGGATTCTTCGCCATCATCGTGACAATGCCTTTCTCATCGATCTTGATGAAGGCATTTGGGGACAGCGGCGGTGGCGGCGTGCCCTGGCCCTGGGCCACACCCGGGAGATCGACGTAGAGAGCGACGAGCATGCCGCCGCCGGCGATGGCACTGACGCGCAGGAACGAGCGACGATCGAGAACAGTGGCGGTTGGAGCCATGGTCGTCTACTCCTTCCCTGCTTCGGCCTGGGCCGGTGCCGTTCGGCCTCGAGCGGCTTTGGCGGCTTGGTGAATGGCCTGACGAATGCGCACGTACGTTCCGCACCGGCAAATGTTCCCGGCCATCGCGGTGTCGATATCAGCGTCGGTTGGTGTCGGTTTGGCGGCAAGCAGCGCCGCGGCCGACATCAGCTGACCGGCCTGACAATAGCCACACTGCGGCACGTCGATCTCCTGCCACGCGCGCTGCAGCGGGTGATTGCCGTCTGGGGACAGACCTTCGATCGTCGTGATGCGCCGACCGGCGACGCTCGAAACTGGCGTCTGGCAGGCCCGCGTCGCCTGTCCGTTGACGTGCACCGTGCATGCGCCGCACTGTGCGGCGCCGCACCCGAACTTCGTCCCCTTGAGGTCGAGCACGTCCCGCAGCACCCATAGCAGGGGCATGTCCGCCGGCACGTCCACGGTCCTCGCCCGGCCGTTGACTGTCAATGTGATGGGCATCGTCTATTGCTCCAGAAAGGAAGTCACGCGGGGGAAATCGGATACATGATGCGCCAAGAGCGAGGGACCTGACAATTGCTGCTGCCGAGGCTCGGGCTCGGGAAGAGCTTCGGTCAAGGTCTGGGTCGTTCCGAACCCCGAGCCCCGATCCCGAACCCCGGTTGCGATAGTCTGACGTCTGTCATGACCACCGTTTACATCTGCGATGCGGTTCGGACCCCTTTCGGCCGCTACGGCGGCAGCTTGGCCGGCGTCCGCACCGATGACCTGGCCGCTGTCCCTATCTCGGCGCTTCGAGACCGCAACCCGGGCCTCGACTGGCCGCGAATCGACGACGTGATTTACGGCTGCGCCAACCAGGCGGGCGAAGACAACCGGAACGTCGGCACGCATGGCGTTGCTGCTCGGCGGGTTGCCCGAAGACGTGCCTGGCGCGACGGTCAACCGGCTCTGCGGTTCGAGCCTCGAAGCCGTCGATCCAGGCGGCGCGCGCGATCGTCGGCGGAGAAATGTCGCTGGTGATCGCCGGCGGCGTCGAGAGCATGTCGCGGGCGCCGTTTGTGATGGGCAAGGCCGACGCCGCGTTCGCGCGCGGCATCAAGCTCGAGGACACGACGCTCGGCTGGCGGTTCGTCAACCCGAAGATGCAGCAGGCGTACGGCATCGATGCGATGCCGGAAACGGCCGAGAACGTGGCGCAGGAATGTCGGCATCGCGCGCGCCGATCAGGACGCGTTCGCGTTTCGCAGCCAGCAGCGCGCCGCCGCGGCGATCGCGCCGGAGCGCTTCGCCGAAGAGATCGTGCCGGTCGTCGATCGCAGCAGCGCAAGGGCGCGACCACCGTCGCGACCGACGAGCATCCGCGCGCCGACACGACGCTCGAGGCGCTCGCCAAGCTCAAGCCGATCGTCAAGGCCGGACGGCACGGTGACGGCCGGCAATGCGTCGGGCATCAACGACGGCGCTTGCGCGCTGCTGCTCGCGTCAGAAGCGGCAGTGAAGGAACACGGTCTGACGCCGCGCGCGCGCGTACGTCGGCGGCGCCGTCGCCGGCGTCGCGCCGCGCGTCATGGGCATCGGACCGGTGCCGGCGACACGCAAGCTGCTCGCACTCGCGCGGGTCTGTCGATCGCGCAGATGGACGTCATCGAGCTCAACGAAGCGTTCGCCGCGCAGGCGCTGGCCGTGCTTCGCAATCTCGGCGTCGCCGACGACGCGCCAGCACGTCAACCCGAACGGCGGGGCGATCGCGATCGGTCATCCGCTCGGGGCGAGCGGCGCCCGGCTGGTCACCGACCGCCACCGCGCAGCTGTCGCGATCGAAGGGACGCTATGCGCTGTGCACGATGTGCATCGGCGTCGGGCAGGGGATCGCGTGGTGATTGAGAGGGTGTGAGGCTGATGAGCGTGGGCCACAGCGCTGGGCCGCAGGCGCTGAGATCCATATCGGGCCTCGCCGCAGAGTTCGGCGAGACTTCCCAGCTCCGTCTCAGCCGCTGCAAATCCCAGCTCCTTCTTCCTGCATACAAAACGCGGCTTGCACTGCGAAACACCGGCCGCAATGCCTTGCCAGGTGAAACGCTCCACGCCTAAGATGCGTATCTCTGCATGCAATCTTTAGCCTGGTCCGGGGCCTGATCCTTCACCTTAATAGGGAGCCCGGGCTCGCCGAAACACCAATGAGGACGCTCATGAATCGACGACTGTTTGCCCGGGTTGTACTGACTGCCGCCATGTGTGCGGCCATGGCGCCGGCCGCCTTCGCCCAGGCGCCTGCCGGGCGTGGCGGTGGCGCGCCAACGCCGCAGTATCGTCTCGCCGGAAGTGCTCGCCGATCGCCGCATCACCTTCCGCATCCTCGCGCCGCAGGCGCAGGCCGTCCGCCTCGCTGCGGGCGACATCCAGGGCCTCGGACAGGCGACGCAGCTCACCAAGGGCGAGAACGGCGTCTGGGAGATCACGGTCGGCCCGGTCGATCCGGGCAGCTATCGCTACAACTTCAACGTCGATGGCGTGACGACGATCGATCCGCGCAGCCCGTTCATCAGCGAGTCGAACAACAACGTCTGGAGCCTCGTCCACGTGCCGGGCTCGGAGTTCTCCGACACGAAGAACGTGCCGCACGGCGGCGTCGCCGCCGTGACCTACTACTCCACGGCGCTCGGCAGGCTTCCGCCGCATGCACGTCTACACGCCGCCCGGATACGAGCGCAACAACGACAAGTACCCGGTCTTCTACCTGCTGCACGGCGCCGGCGACAGCGACGACTCGTGGACGTCGGTCGGACGCGCCGGATTCATCCTCGACAACCTGATCGCCGCCAAGAAGGCGCAAGCCGATGATCGTCGTCATGCCGGCCGGCCACACGCGACGCGGTCCGGCGGCCCCAGGCGCGATCGCGCGGACGGCGACCGATGAGTTCGCCAAGGACTTCGTCGCCGACGTCATGCCGTACGTCGAGAAGAACTATCGCGTGCTGACCGATCGCAACAACACGGCAATCGCGGGCCTCTCGATGGGCGGCAACCAGGCGCTGCAGGTTGGCGTCCCGAACCTCGAGCGGTTCGGCTACATCGGCGTCTACAGCTCGGGCCTGCTCGGCGCCTTCCCGCAACTTGGCGGACGCCGTGGAGCCCCGCCCGCGCCGGCCGCACCAGCCGCCGCGCCGCCTGCTGCAGCTCCCGCGGCCGCGCCGGCAGCACCCGCCGCTCCGCAAGCGCCGACCGCCGCCGAGTGGGAAAAGGAACATGCAGCGACGCTCGACAACGCGGCGCTCAAGAAAGGGCTGAAGGTGTTCTGGTTCGCGACCGGCAAAGATGACTTCCTGCTGTCGACGACGCAACGCGACCGTCGAGCTCTTCAAGAAGCACGGCTTCAACCCGGTGATGAAGGAATCGTCCGGCGGCCACACGTGGATCAACTGGCGCGACTACCTGAACGAGTTCGCGCCGATGCTGTTCCAGTAGGGAGCTTCCGCCTAAAGGCGGAAGCCACGGACGAGATGTTCGTGCCGCACGGCCATTCAGGAGCGGGCTGTCGTTGTATCGGCAGCGCCTGCGGCCGCGGCGAGCGAGCGAAGCGAGTCGAGCCGCGCGAGCGGGGGTGCCCGCCTCCGCTGGTCGCGGAGATTGCGGGCGACCAGCTACGGCGAGGTCTCGCCGTAGCGCGCATGGATTAGTTGGCGCGCGGAGGCGGAGGGCCCCGCGAGCATTTAGTAAAGAGGACAAGATGCAGCGTGTTAGCTATTGGTTGGCAGCCGCAATACTCTCTGTCGCCACCGTCACCGCACAAACTCCGGCAGGCCAGCCGCCGGCCGGTCAGGCGACGCCGCCCGCGCCGCCCGCGCCACAGGGACGCGGCGGCGGACGCGGCGGGCCGCCGGTGGTGTCTCCGGAGGTCAACACTGACAAGTCCGTGACGCTGCGCTATCGCGCGCCGAACGCCAAAGAGGTCACGCTCATCGGCGAGCTCGATGGCAAGACCTACCCGATGACGAAGAACGAGAGCGGCATCTGGGAAGCGAAGATTGGGCCGCTTGCGCCGGACGTCTACAACTATCAATTCAACGTCGACGGCATCGTCACGATGGATCCGACGAACCCGTCGGTCAAGCTCGGATTCGGCGCGTTCCCGCCGGCGAGCATGTTCGAAATCCCTGGCGATGAGTTCGACGATGCGCGTGATGTGCCGCACGGAACGGTGCGCGTCGAAACCTACCACTCGAAGTCTCTCGGCGTGCCGCGCACGCTGTGGATTTACACGCCTCCCGGCTACGAGCAGGGCAATACGCGCTACCCGGTCTTCTATCTGCTGCACGGCGCCGGCAACATCGACTCCAGCTGGATGCTCACGGGCCGCGCGAATTACATCATGGACAACCTCATCGCCGAGGGCAAAGCCAAGCCGATGATCATCGTCAATCCGCTTGGTTACGCGCGGATGGGAATCGGAACGGGACCGGAGCGGCCGGTGACCGGCGCGGCACCACCGGGAGCGGCGGCCCCGGCTGGCGGCGGTCCTGGCGGAGCCGCGGGCGGCGGGGCTTTCGGGAAGGATGTGCTCGAGGACGTCATCCCGTTCGTCGAGGCCAAGTTTCGCGCGCTCAAGGACCCGGCCAACCGCGCGCTCGGCGGGCTGTCGATGGGCGGCGGTCAAACAGTCGCCATCGGCTTCCCGAATACGAAACTCTTCAGCCATCTGGTGGTCATGAGCGCAGGAGCCGGCCAGAATCCGGAACAGACCTACGCGGACTTCTTCAAGAACCCCGACACCGTGAACAAGCAGCTCAAGCTGCTCTGGCTCAGTGTCGGCAAGGACGACTTCGCGCTGAATGGCAGCAAGGCATTGGACGAAGCGCTGACAAAGAACAACATCAAGCACACATTCGTCGTCACCGAAGGCCGCCACGAGTGGGTGATCTGGCGGCACGCGCTGCGCGACGTCGCGCCGCTGATGTTCAAGTAATCATCACCATGACGCTCAAATTCACCGCCCTTGCCATCATCGCGGCCACAGCGGCGCTTGGCGCCCAGCAGCGCCCACGCTTCAGTTCGCCCGAAGTCGGAGCCGATCGCACGCTTACGCTGCGCTACTACGCACCGAACGCAAAAGCAGTGACGGCTGCTGGCGAGCTCGACGGCAAGCCGCATCCGATGACGCGTGGTGACAACGGTGTCTGGGACGTGACCGTCGGTCCGCTCGCTCCCGACATCTACACCTACGCATTCAACGTCGATGGCGTCACCGCACTCGACCCGCTCAACAACAACACCAAGTACGGCTACGGCAACTTCGGTGCCGTCAGCGTCGTCCAGGTGCCTGGCGACGGACCGCAGTTCTATGACGTCAAACCGGTGCCGCACGGCGAAGTACGGATCCGTCCGTACATGTCGAAGACGCTCGGCGTGAGCAGAACCGCGTGGGTCTATACGCCGCCCGGGTACGATCGTGGCAGCAACTTTCCTGTTCTCTACCTGCTGCACGGCGCCGGCGACATCGAATCCGGTTGGACGATGATCGGCCGCGCCAACAACATTCTCGACAACCTGATCGCCGAGGGCAAAGCCAAGCCGATGGTCGTGGTGATGCCCCTCGGTCACAGCATCCAGAGTTTCTGGACCGGCCCGGCGAAGCAGGTTCCCGATCCCGTGATGAAAGCGATGGCCGGCGCGACGCTCAACGACATCATCAACGCGATGATGAGCGGCGACGGCAAAGGTGGGCTCTCACCCGTAACCCGCGACATCGTCGAGGACGTACTGCCGATGGTCGAGAGCACCTACAAGGTGTCGAAGCGCCCAGACGATCGCGCCATCGCCGGTCTCTCGATGGGTGGCGGACACACGATCAATATCGCGTTCAGTCATCCGGAGTTGTTTCGCTACGCCGTTATGATGAGCCCGGCAGCCGGCGGCGGAGTCGCTACGATGTACCCGAAGATTGCCGAGAAACCCGAGATCATCAACAAGCAGTACAAGTTGTTCTGGGTTGGCGTTGGCAAAGACGACGGGCTGACCGGGCCAGGCGACAAGGCCTTCTCGGAAGCGCTCACCAAGATCGGCGTGAAGCACGAGTTCGTGCTCACGGAAGGTCGCCACGAATGGACGGTGTGGCGGCACTATCTCAACGACATCGCGCCGAAGTTGTTCAGGTAGGGTGCCGCCGGGGTAGACTCACTCGCGCTTTATGGAGTGGGTCCAAGTCTACGATCCTCTCGGCAACCCGTGGCTGAGCACGCTCGCCGCGGCGTTGCCGATTCTTCTCCTCCTCGGCACCCTCGCGATCCTCGAATGGAAGGCCCATTGGGCGGCGATGTCGGGTCTCACCGCGGCACTGCTCGTGTCGGTCGTCGTCTATGGAATGCCGGCCAGCACCGCTGTCGCGACCGCGGTCTACGGCGCGGCGTACGGCCTCTTCCCCATCGGCTGGATCATCCTCAACGCGGTCTTTCTGTATCGCCTGACAGTCAGTTCCGGTCAGTTCGAGATCGTCAAATCGTCGGTCGCCCGACTCTCGGCTGATCGGCGCGTGCAGGCGCTCCTCATCGCGTTCTCGTTCGGGGCGTTCATCGAAGGCGCGGCAGGGTTCGGCACGCCGGTCGCCATCACGGCCGCGCTGCTCATGGGTCTCGGCTTCACGCCGCTTTACGCCGCCGGACTCTCGCTGATTGCCAACACAGCGCCGGTCGCGTACGGCGCAATCGGGACGCCCATCCTCACCCTTGGTGCCGTGACGGGCATCTCCACGGATCTCCTGAGCGCGATGGCCGGCCGTCAGCTGCCGTTTGTCTCGTTGATCGTACCGGCGTGGCTGGTTGTCACGATGAGCGGCTGGCGTGGTCTGCGCGGCGCGTGGCCAGCAGTGCTCGTCTGCGGCGGCTCGTTCGCGATCGTGCAGTACCTCTGGAGCAATTTTGTCGGCCCTGAACTCGTCGACATCATGGGCGGCCTGGTGTCGCTCGCCAGCCTCGCGCTCTTCTGCACATGGTGGAAACCGGTTGAAATCTGGGATTTCCCCCAGTCCTCAGCGGCATCGTCAGCAACGCCAACCGCAGCGATTGCACGCGGTGCCCTCGTGCGCGCGTGGATGCCGTGGGTCTTTCTGTCGGTGTTCGTTACAGCCTGGGGCATCGCGCCGGTCAAGGCGTTCCTCAACGGGGGACTGGCGGGCGCCGCGCTCTATCGAGAGAAGCACGTAGCGCCGCCGCCGCACGCCGTTCTCTCTCCCGCGTTCGACGTGCCGTCGCTGCACCGCATGGTCTATCGCGATCACCCAGTCGAAATCGAGGCCGTCGACCGCAGCCGCATGCACGATCCGGCGTACAAGGCCAAACGCGCCGAGGCCGCGCGTTTCAACTTCAACTGGATCTCGGCGACCGGCACGGCGATTCTTCTCGCCGCGCTCGCGACCGCCATCTTCCTGCGCATATCGCCGGCGATCGTCCTCGAGACAGCCGTCGGTACGCTCTCGCGGATGCGATGGCCGCTCCTGACGATTGCG
Organism: uncultured Acidobacteriota bacterium; assembly: GCA_963797715.1. Lineage (GTDB taxonomy): Bacteria > Acidobacteriota > Vicinamibacteria > Vicinamibacterales > 2-12-FULL-66-21 > DATBJJ01. The sequence goes on along the minus strand of CAWCQS010000015.1, from coordinate 35,259 downwards.
TTCATGTTGTCGCTGGGCTTCGTCACGCGCTATGGCGGCACGGATGCGACGCTCGGCCTTGCGTTCACGAAAACTGGCTGGCTCTACCCGTTCTTTGCGGCAATGCTCGGCTGGCTTGGTGTCGCGTTAACGGGCTCGGACACCAGCTCCAATGTGTTGTTCGGCAGCTTGCAGAAAATCACGGCGCAGCAGCTGGGGCTCAATCCCATCCTCATCACCACCGCCAACTCCACCGGCGGCGTGATGGGCAAGATGATCGACGCCCAGAGCATCGTTGTCGCCACCGCGGCAACGAATCAGCACGGTCAGGAAGGTCGAATTCTACGGTTTGTCTTCTGGCACAGCATCGCGCTCGCAGTGATCATGGGGATCATCGTGATGCTGCAGGCGTACGTCTTCGAGTGGATGGTGCCGCAGTAGATCCTAGTGCTTCGGTTCCTTCACTGGCGGCGGCGCGAAGCAAACCACGAAGTCCTTGCGGTCCTCGATTTTCTTGTAGTCCAGACCGGGAACCTTCTTCAGCTCGTCGAGTGAATTGCAGACGCCGACCTTGTTCAGCCAGGCGATGACTGCCGCCGCTTCCTTTCGCGTGAGTCCGGCCACGCTCTCGAGCTCGATGTTCGTCGCGCGATTGATATTCAGCGGACGCGGCGCCTCGCCGAGGAAGTTCTTCGCCAGGTAATCGAGCGCCGCGGAAAATTCTTCGTCCGTTCCCTTCGCGCCGCGCTTGATCATGTCGCCGATGACTTCTTCCCAGCCTTCGCGGGTGAGCCGCACTGACGCTGCCCGCTCGGGCTGGTGGCAACCGCCGCAGACCTTCTGCATCTGCTCCTTGCCCGGCCCGTCAGGCAATTGCGCCGATGCCGGAACAACCGAACTCAGCAGCACAAGGCCGACGATCGCAATTCGCATACAGCTAGTGTGCCTCAAACCCCACGTTCCCGTCCTTGGCACTTTGACCCCCTGGCCCCCTGGCACTCTAGTGCTCCATCGGTATTCCGAACGCGTAAATCGTGTTGTCGAACGTCACGAAATACACCTGGCCGGCGGCGGCAGCCAAACCGCCGCGCGCGAACGAGGTGACGGTCTTGCCGCTCGTCCACAGCTCTTTGCCAGTCGCCGGATCGAGCGCGTGGAGAACCGCCGGCACCGAGCTCTTGGCGCGGGCGGCGGCGGACATGGCGTTTGCGGGCCGGTGCTCGCCGGTCGACAGCGCAAACACCACGCCGTTGAAGATGAGCGGCGCGGCCGGTGACGTCAGATCGCGCGACGCCCACGCCGGTTCGAGCGACAACTTGCCACCGTCGTCCACGAGTTTGAAGGCAACGATAGCGCCGTTGGTGACGACGCCGTTCGACGCGAGCTTCGTGCCGGCTGGCGGTGCGCCGATCGCTGGCGCCAGAATCCAGCGCGTGCCGTCGCTCTCCCATGTCGCCAGGCCGCCCGTCGCGCCGGGGTTGCTGTACTTCGGCGTGACGTAGAGCGGCGTCTTGAGCGACGTCGCATCGAGCAGATACAACCGGCCATCGTTGCCGCTGACCGCCATCAGGTCTTTGTCTTTGTGACGGAACACTACCGGCGACGTGTTGAAGTCGGCACCGGGCTGCGTGAACGCTTCCTTCAGCTTGAGCGTTTTTGGCTCGAGCGCGACGACGGCGTTCGAGGTACGCGCCACCAGTCCCTGAAGCGCCGTCGCCAATTGCGGCGAAGATCGTTCCATCGGGGGCGAACGCGAGGCCGGCGGCGCCGGCGACGTTCCCACCGTTCGTCTTCCAGGACACCGGCTTTTTCGTCTCGCTCGTGAGATCGATCGCCCACACACCATTCGGCGTAGCGCCACAGCCGTTCGACGTGGTCGTGTACAGCACGCCGTCGACGTAAATCAGGCCCGAGGCCTTCGCGTTCGCCGGAAGAAAGGGAACCGCCGGTACGCGATCGGCGCCGTTGTGCGGATTGATTGTCCGCGCGTAGCCGTCGCTGGCGATGACGAAGACGTTGTCGGTCGGCCCGCCTCCCAGTCCACCGCCGCCGCCGCGTCCGGCTGGCGGCGCTCCCGGGGCTGCCGGAGCTCCCGGCGCAGCACCGCGGCCCGCCGCGGGGTCATTCGGCGCGGCTCCTCGCCCCTGGTTTTGACCGACGAGGGCCAGGCTTGGCGCGCCTTTGCCCGGTTCCCCAACCGAGCTTCCCGAACGTCCACCTCGTCCGCCGCCACCGCCGCCAAACGCCGACACGGCGACATTGGTCGGACGCGTTGCCGCTGCCGCCAAACCGCCCGGGCACGGCCAGGAGCTGTTTGCCGGCGGTGCGATCGACGAATAGTTGATGATCGTCGTCCAGTAGACTTTTGCGAGATCGGTGTCGATCGCGTACATGCGCTCGGCGCTCGCGCCGACAAACGCGAGCGCTTTGAATCCGCGGTGCGAAATCAGCCGATCCATCAACACCGGCGTCGTGAGCGAGTTCAGCTGTCGCGTCTCGTTGTCGAGCTTCATCTTCCAGAGAAACTTCAGCTCGCCCTTTTGCACGGCGTCTTTCGTCAGCCGCGCATCGGTTCGCACCCACGACGAACGTTGCGCGTCGCCCTGGCTCGTGGTCCACTCGCCGCCGCCGCGTCCCTGCGCGTGCACCAGTGCGGCACCGCAAGCGGATGCGATCACGACGGCGCCCATCAGTCTCGTTGCTGCTGGCTTCATGCGATCTCTCTCCGCGCCGCTAGCGGGCGTTGGTCGACGTCGACGAGGCGTCGACGCCAAAGCAATAGAGCGTGCCGTCGTAGGTGCCGATATAGACACGGCCGTTGGCCACCGACAGCCCGCTGAAATGGTTGAACGATGTGATCTGATCGCCGCTCGACCAGAGCTCCTTGCCAGTGCGAGCGTCGAGCGCGTAGATCGTCGCGTGCGTCGAACGCGCGACGCGATTGGCCGCGGTGTTGAACCCGAGCCCCAGATCGACGTCGGCCTGCGCCGTGTTTTCACCGCTGCCGTACGCGAACAGGACGCCGTTGGCGACGACGGGCGGCTCGGCCTGATCCATGTCGCGCGAGAGCCATGCCGGCGAAAGCACGATCTTGCCGGCTTTGTCTTCCATCTTGAACGCCGCGACGGCGCCGCGCACGACGTCGCCGTACTCGATCGGCGCGCTGAACTGTGAGTGCTTCGGCCCCCAGAATGGCACGTAGATCCAGCGCGTGCCGTTCGACTCTTCCCAGGTCGCGAGCGCGCCCCACGTGCCCGCGGCGGCAAAATTGACATCTTCGTTGCAGATGAGCGGCGTGCGATAGACGGGCGTGCGGTGGTCTTCCCCGCCGAGCGCGCTCGTGTCGAGCAGCCACAGACGGCATTCCTTGCTCGACTGGACCGTGTACTCCTTGCCCTTGAAGTCGAAGACCGGACCGGTGACGTTCATGTCGAGGTCGCGCTTGCGCAGCCAGAATGCGTTCGTAGGCGTGTACCAATCCTTCAACTCGAGCGCCTTCGTCTGCGGGTTCTGCTTCACGCCGATGATCGACTGGCCGTAGATCTGCCGCTCGGGGTAATAGTCGCCGTCGCCCGATCCGGCGTAGACGGTGCCGTCCTTGCCAATCGATGGACCCGTGCGTGGCCAGAGGCCGCCGCTGCCCGGCAGATACTGTCCGACTTTCTTGGTCGCGAGGTCATAGCCGTAGAACGCATTGGGATTACCGCCGCATCCCTGCGCGGTCGTGGTGTAGAGCACGCCCTTGTACAGATTGAGCCCGTACGGCTTGCCGTTCGGCGGCAGGAATGGCTCCGGCGCAGCGACGTCGGTGCCGGTGGCAGCGTCGAGCGTACGCAGCCGGCCGTCCCAGGAGATTGCGTAGACCAGGTACTTGCCGGCGGTGTCGGTCGGGGCGATCACCGGCGTCGCGGTCGACCCGCCCGGACAGAGAACGCCGCCGCCACGGCCGCCCGGCTGCTCGACGAAGGTGCTGTCGAATTTCCGCGACCACAGGCGCGTGCCAGTGGCGACGTCGATGCCGTAGACGTTGTCCGACACACCGGCAACGACGGCAATCTCTTTCGGTCCCTGTGACGTCGTCACGTCGGTGACGATGAGGGCCGGAAAGAGGTTGTGCATCTGACGCGGCTGGTTGTCGAGCTGCACCTTCCAGAGCAGCTTCATGTTCTTGACGCTGTCGGTCGTGATGCGGGTTTCGTTTCTCTGCCACGCGGTGCGCTGGTTGTCGCCACCGTCGGTGAGCCAGTTGGCCTTGTCGGCTGACGTCGGCGCCTGCGGCGCGCTCTGCGCGCCCGGCGTTGCCATCCACACGGCCGCCCAGCTCGCGAGCGCGACTGACCATGTCGTCAGGCTTCGTTGTGGTCGTCTCATGCGCCGAAACTCCTTATCACCCGTGTGACCGGTCGGAAACGGGGGTCATTGTAGTCAGGGCCTTTCAAGGCTTCCAGCGAATGCCGGGGCAGTGGCAGAGTTCCACAGTGCGATACGAATTGCGTCGACGCCGCGAGGAAATACGGGCGCGAGTTTGGAGCCCATGATTCCACTCTGCAAAACTGCCACGGGCGTGAACGGCACGCGCGCGTGATCTATCATCCGGACGCGCGACGGCATGCCCGACCTGACACCCCTCCAGTGGACCCTGGCTGTCCTTGCCGCCGCCTCGATGGGCATCAGCAAAGGCGGGCTCGCCGGTCTCGGCCTCCTGCACGTCATCATCTTTGCGTTCCTGTTCGGGGCGCGGGAGTCGACGGGCATCGTGTTGCCGATGCTCCTCGTCGGCGACATCTGTGCCGTGACGGCGCTCCATCAGCACGCGCGCTGGGACTACGTGCGGCGGATGCTACCGCCGGCGTGCATCGGGATCGTCATCGGCACGTGGCTGATGGGCCGCGTGAGCGATGCGATGTTCAAGCCGGTCATCGGCTGGATCATCCTTGGCCTGGCATTGCTGCAGCTCGCGCGTCTTCAGCGTCCGCACTGGTTTGGCGGCGTGCCGCACAACCGCGTGTTCGCGTGGGGCATGGGCCTGCTTGCCGGCATAACGACCATGCTGGCGAACGCAGCTGGACCGATCTTCGCGCTCTACGCGCTGGCGGTATCGCTGCCGAAATTCGAGATCGTCGGCACGAGCGCGTGGTTCTTCTTCATCATCAACGCGCTGAAAATTCCATTCAGCATTGCCCTCGGCCTCATACACGCCCAGACGCTGCTGCTCAACCTCGTGTTGTCTCCGGCCATCGTCGCCGGCGTCTTCGGCGGTCGCTGGATCGTTCACCACGTGCCGCAGCGCGTCTTCGATGCGTTCCTGCTGGCGTTTGCGGCTATTGCCGCGCTGCGGTTGATTGGCGTGTTTTAGTCGCCGCTGGCGCCTTCAGTGCGCGCCGGAGCGAAGCTGGCTGGATCGGCGCTCCGCTCGCCGGGAACGCGACCTCCGCTCGATGCCCTGCCGCTGCCGCGTCGTGTAGGTGCTGGCTTGCAGAGCCGTGATCAGGCGCCCTCGGACCGCCGCAGCTATTCGTCAACGGCACGGATCACAGGGACGGAACACGACGCGAGGAATCGCTCCGGCCGCGTTCCTGCTGCGCAGCGCGCTCGGCTCGCTCCACGGTCCCGGGCCAGCCAGCCTCGTTGCGAGCATCGCAGCTGTTCGACATCGACTGCTGGCGCGCTCGCGACATCCGCCGGAGCGAAGCGGTCGGATCGGCGCGACTCTGAGCGCCGTGACAGCGAAGCCGCTAAACCGGCCGGAGCGGTTCCCATCGGCGGCGGCGCTGTTTCGTCCCAAGCGGTCACTTAGTTTCGTTGCCGAACCGATGCTTTACCGGCGTCCGGCACACCCCAGCCGACGCCGCATCGTCAGGCCTGCCGCGGAGGGGGCGTTTTTCCACGGCGCGAGCGGAGACGCCAGGCCAGCCGCCTCGTTGCGGCATCCTCGAAGCGCATGGACCAGGCGCCGTATCGCGCGACTCAATGACATGTCAATTGGATGCTGTCTCTGTCGCCCGTCACTCACTCAATCACGCGCGTCACGCCACCATATAATGACAGGCTGAACGACTCGAAAATGACGGGCGTCCTCGCGAGCAGAGGTCACATGATGTCGAAGTGGTCGGTGGCACTCGGAACGGTCGTGCTGGTGATGATCGGCGTCGCGCCGCGCGGCGAGCAACAAACACCGCCGCAACCTCCGGCGACAACGCAGACGCAACCACCGCCACCGGCACCGGCGCCTCCGCAGGGTGGACGCGGACGTGGCGGAATCGAGGCCGACATCGCGGCCGGCGCAGACTTCTCGCCCAAGCCACCAGTCAAACGCCTCGAACCTGCCGAGCAACAAAAACTCTTCCTCCTCCCGCCCGGCTACAAGATCGAGCCGGTCCTCACCGATCCGCTGATTGAAGATCCCGTCGGCGTCACGTTCGACGGCAACGGCCGGATGTACGTGCTCGAGATGCGCTCGTACATGCAGGATGCCGACGGTTCGAACTCACGCGCGCCGATCAGCCGCATCTCGCGCCACGAGGACACTAACGGCGACGGCACGTTCGACAAGCACACCGTGTTCGTCGACAAGATGGTCATGCCGCGCATCGCATTCCCGCTCGGTGACGGCGTCATCCTCACGCTCGAGACCGACAGCCGCGACATGTACAGGTACACCGATACCGACGGCGACGGCGTCGCGGACAAGAAAGAGATCTTCTATCCAAACGTCGGCCGCGTCACCAACATGGAGTGGCAACCTGGTGGTTTGACGTGGGCCATGGACAACTGGCTCTACATGACCTACAACCCGTTCCGGCTGCGCATCGCGCCGGACGGAAAAGTCCTGCGCGAAGAGACGGATTCGAACGGCGGGCAGTGGTGGTCGGCGCAGGACAACGACGGAAAGATGTGGTGGGTCGACGGCGGCGGCGAGATCGGACCCGTCAACTTCCAGGCGCCAATCGTCTACGGCGCGTTCAACGTTGCCGACAACTTCGAACCCGACTTCCAGGTTCCGTGGCCGGCCCCGGAAGGGATCGCCGACATGCAGGGCGGTATGCGCCGCGTGCGGATGCCCGACGGCACGCTCAACCACTTCACCGCCGCATCAGGCGTCGAGATCTATCGCGGACATCGCCTCCCGAACGACATGGTCGGCGACCTCTTCTTCACCGAGCCCGTCGGCCGCATCGTCCGGCGCGCGAAGATCGTCGTCACTGACGGCCTGACGCAGCTGCGCAACGCGTATCCGAAGTCCGAGTTTCTGCGCTCGACCGATCCGCTCTTCAGGCCGGTCGCCATCACAAATGCCCCGGACGGGACCTTGTACCTGATGGACATGTACACGGGAATCATCCAGGACGCGCAGTTCGTCGGGCCGAACTCGTATCTGCGGCGCAAGGTCGAGCAACTGGCACTCGACAAGCAGCACAACTGGGGACGCATCTGGCGCATCACGTACGAAGGCACGACGCCCGATCGGCAGCGGCCGCAGATGTACCGAGAGACGCCGGCGCAACTTGTCAAACATCTCGAGCATGCCAACGGCTGGTGGCGCGACACAGCGCAGAAGCTGCTCGTGCTGCGACAGGACAAATCGGTCGTGTCGGCGCTGACGACCATGGCGCGGTCGTCGAAGAATCAGCTAGCACGGACGCACGCGCTCTGGACCTTGGAGGGGCTTGGCTCGCTCGACGCTGCCCTCGTCCGGAGCCAGATGAAAGACGCGAACCCGAAGATCCGCATCCAGGCCATCCGCGCCAGCGAGTCGCTCTACAAGGCCGGCGACAAGTCGTTCGCGAATGACTACCGCGCGATGCTGAAGGATCCGGAGACGGACGTCGTCATCCAGGCGATGCTAACGGTCAACCTCCGGAGGATTCCCCAGTACGCCGACCTGATTCGAACGACCAAGGATGCGAGCGAGGTCCGCGGCATCAAGGAGATCGGCGATCAGTTGCTCCGGCCGAGCACGTCATCGCAAGGACAGCGGCCCTCGCTCGCCGACGGCGCGGTCACCGGTCTCAACCTCTCGACCGAAGAACGCCGGATGATTGGACGGGGTGAGGCCACGTACAAAGAACTGTGCTCCGCGTGTCACGGACCTGACGGGACAGGCGCACCGATGGGTGGAGCGACGGATGGCTCGACGCTTGCGCCGACGCTGGCCGGTGTGCCGCGTATCGTCGGGAACGCGGACTACATCACCAAGGTGCTGCTCTTCGGGCTCACTGGCGAGATCGAAGGCAAGAACTATCCCGGCGGCGTGATGGTGCCGATGGGCACGAACACCGACGAGTGGATTGCCGACGTCGCAAGCTACGTGCGCAACAGCTTCGGTAACGCTGCGCCGTTCGTCACGCCCGAGCGCGTCACCGCAGTGCGCAAGGCAAACCCGCGCACGTCGATGTGGTCGTTCGCCGAGCTCGTCTCGACGACGCCGATGCCGCTGACGAACCAATCCCAGTGGAAGGCAACCGCCAGTCACAACCCTGACGCGGCAGCCAATGGCATCAACGGCGAGGGGGCGACGCGATGGGAGAGTGCGGCAGCACAGGAGCCAGGCATGTGGTTCCAGATCGAACTGCCGCAACCTGCGAACGTCGCTGAAGTACTCGTCGACACGCTGGCTGGCGGTCGTGGAAATCTTGGCTTTGGCTTCGGACGCGGGCGAGGCAGCATGCCTGCCGGGCCGCTCGCCGCCTATCGCCTGCAAGTGTCGATGGACGGGACGACGTGGAGCGAGCCGCTCGCCGAGGGTGCCGGCCAGAATCCCACGACGACGATCACCATCAAGCCGGTGCAGGCGAAGTTCGTTCGCATCACCCAGACTGGCACGCCGCAGAATCCCACCGGCTGGGCCATTCAGCGCGTCCGTATCTTCACCGTCGGAACGAGTCCGTCGAAGCCGTAGCCACGCGCATGGCGCTCTCGAGCATCAACCCGGCGACCGGCGAGACGCTGGCAACATTCGAGACGCTGTCGCCCGCGGACGTTTCAGCTGCGCTCGACCGCGCCGTCCAGGCGTTTCAATCCTGGAGGCAGACGTCTTTCGAGAAGCGCGCAGAACTGCTGACGAACGCAGCCGGCATTCTCGAAGCGGAATCCGAGTGGCTCGGGCGTCTGATGACGTCCGAGATGGGAAAGCCGCTGCGCGCCGGCATCGACGAGGCGTTGAAGTGCGCGCGCGGCTGCCGCTACTACGCTGATCGCGCGGCGGGCTTTCTCGCTGACGAGCCGGTTGCGACCGAGGCAAGGCAGACCTACGTCCGCTACGAACCGCTCGGCGCCGTGCTGGCGGTGATGCCGTGGAACTTCCCGTTCTGGCAGGTCTTTCGTTTCGCTGCGCCGGCGCTGATGGCCGGCAACGTCGGCCTGCTCAAGCACGCGTCGAACGTTCCGCAGTGCGCGGTGGCCATCGAAGGAATCTTTCGTCGCGCTGGCTACCCTGACGGCGTCTTTCAGTCGCTGTTGATCCGGTCCGCTGACGTTGCGCCGCTTCTGGACGATCCGCGGATCGCCGCCGTCACGCTGACCGGCAGCGAGGGCGCCGGCCAGGACGTCGCCAGCCGCGCCGGACATGGGTTGAAGAAGACGGTGCTCGAGCTCGGCGGCAGCGACCCGTTCATCGTCATGCCGAGTGCCGATCTCACCGCCGCCGCAGCTACCGCGGCAAAGGCGCGGACCATCAACAACGGGCAATCGTGCATCGCCGCGAAGCGGTTCATCGTCGCTGAGCCGATCGCCGACGAATTCCTGCGGCTCTTCGTCGCCGCAATCGAGGCGCTGCGCGTCGGCGATCCGATGGATCCGTCAACCGACGTGGGACCGCTCGCGATGCCGGATCTCGTCAACGATTTAGCGAAGCAGGTCGATGCGACGGTTGCAGCAGGCGCGCGGGTACTGACGGGTGGCCACCGGCGGCCAGGCCCCGGGAATTACTTCGAGCCCACGGTTCTCGTGGACATTCCGAAAGGATCGCCGGCGTACGGCGAGGAACTCTTTGGACCGGTGGCTTCTGTATTCCGCGCCGCATCGGCCGACGATGCAATCAGGATCGCCAACGACTCGACATTCGGGCTCGGCGCGAGTGTCTGGACGAAAGACGACGAGGAGCGCGAGCACTTCGTGCGTGAACTCGAGAGCGGCCAGGTGTTCGTCAACGCGATGGTCGTGTCCGATCCGCGCGTCCCGTTTGGCGGCGTCAAGCGCTCGGGCTACGGCCGCGAACTGGGCGTCCACGGCATCCGCGAGTTCGTGAACGCAAAGACCGTCTGGGTAGCGGACTGAAACGCACGGTTTTCGCATCACGAAAATCGTGCGGAGTCCAACAAATCGGCGACGACAAGGACACTCAACGTCGGATTCGCCGCGCTGACTTCGACGGCAACCTCGCTGGCTAGGCCGGACCCTGTGCGACGGGACACATCAAGGACGTGACCGGCAGCTACACCGGCGGGCTGCTGTCGCTCGCCACGGCCGGTCTCACGGCGATACTCATCGTCCTCGTGCTCGAACACGACCACTCACTCGAATGCGTAGCCGGCGAGAACCACGCGGCCTGAACCCACGCGGCGTCCGAAGGACGCCGCCACGTCGCGCGGAATTTTTCGCTGGCTGCCGGCAAATTCCCCGTGGTCGCATAACGACCTTCTGTCTTTTCTTCCACCTTCGAGTACCCGGCCGACCGCACCCTGCAGGCAGCTCATCCTCAGTCGGGGTCCGTATACCGAGGGCGCGCAGGTCTCAGTTCAAGTCGTGTGCGACAACAGTAAAGGAACGCCGCACCTCCGGAAGATCACGTGCGCACGAAAAACGAAAGAGGGGTTGGCTGTGATATTGCCTCTCTCCCTCCTGCGGACGCGTCGAAGAGCTCGATGCTTTTTCTCTTCGGGGCAGTTCGCGTTGCATTTGCAAGAAGGGGAGGAGGAATCATGAGAACGCTGTCGAGCGTACTCACGGGATCGCAACGAAATTCGAAAGCGATCACCACGCGTCGGCTCCTGGGTGCCGTCGGCCTGACGGTGATACTCGTCGGCCTCGAAGCCGTGGGAGCAGCCAGAATTCCAGTGCTCTGGACGGCGGGAGGCCTGTCAGCCGGCCTCGACAGCGCTGGCCAGGCCGCCCGGATTGCGACCGATGCCTCAGGCAACGTTGCCGTCGTGTCAGGACCATCTCTCGGACGCGATCTGGCAATAACCTCCTACTCTCCAACCGGATCCTTTCGCTGGCGCGGGTCGGTCAGCCCAGCCATTGGAACGTTCAGCGGCGATTGGGTGGCGGCCGCGCCGAATGGTGATTTCGCCGCTGTCGGCCGCAACGTCGACTCGCGCGGTAATCCCATCGCCATCACCCTGGTCCGATTCGATTCCGGCGGTAGTCTCCAGTGGCGGATCGATCTCGCTCGTACTCGTCCTACCGTCGCACGGCTGTTGATCGATTCGCAGGGCAGCGCCTATCTGGCTTTCAACTCGGTCGGTGACGGCCAGGACATCCAGGTGCACAAGTACAGCCCCTCCGGCGTGCTGGTCTGGTCGCAAGTGATCGCCACCGGCCCCCTCTCCAACGATGTCGCGACGTCGCTGGCGTTGAGCCCAGACGAGACCGACGTCGTGGTGACGGGGGGAATCGCCGGCGGCGCGGTGTGGATCACGGCCGCTTACAACACCACCACCGGTGCCCGGAGATGGCTGGTGACGGCGCCAGAGGGAATCAGCGCGAGGGACGTCGTTGTGGACGCCACGCGTGTGTACGTGACCGGACAGGGCGTTACGGGTGCCGGCACTCCGGGACTGACCTACTTTCTAACTGTTGTCGGCTACGACCGGGCGACGGGGAAGCGGCTGTGGCGAACGGACAAGAAGCCGGCCGACGGTTCGAGCGCCGCGGGCCTGCGGATGGACCTGGCGTCCGACGGGAGCCTGGTCGTGACGGGTCACGCGTCTCGCGGCTTCCTGGACTGGTACACAGTAGCCTTGGCAACCACCGGTGCCGTTCGATGGGAGGCCGTTCGAGATGGTGGCTTGAACACCGACGAAATCCCTGCTGCCGTGGTGGTGCTGTCAGATGGCACCACGGTGGTCACGGGGCGCGGTGGTCCCAACCTTCCGGGCGGGTTCATTCAGGGCGTCACGGCGGGATACAGCCCGAGCGGGACCTGCTTTGGGAGGCGTTCTCAGCCATGGAGACGGTCTGGGTTACCGCGCTTCCCAACGGTGATGTGTGCGCCACCGGGGGCTACGACGCGCTGATCACGTGCTGGCGGGTCTCTGGTGGAGTGATGGCGCTCATGTCCGCTACGCCCTCAACCGGTACCACGCCCCTCAACGTGACCTTCGACGGCTCGGGATCCACTCCCACCGGAACCGTCACGTCATGGGCGTGGGCGTTCGGGGATGGCACACTCGGCACGGGCGCTGTGACGACGCACCGCTACACGACTCCTGGAACCTACACGGCATCCCTGACGGTCACCGACGATGCCGGTGCGTCGAGCACGGCGACGAGTTCCATCGTCGTGAACCCGCTTCCTCCCGTCGCGCCGTCAGCCTTGACCGCCTCGCTTTCGGGTTATCTGGTCATGCTGTCCTGGCAGGACAATTCGTCGAACGAGACTGCCTTCTATATTGAGCGGTGCGAAGGCGCCGGGTGCACGAACTTCGCAAGCCTCGCCTCCCAGTGGGCCGACTACCCGAGTTACACGGACTACTCGGCGATTTCCGGACGAACCTACAGTACCGCGTCCGCGCCTACAACGCCGGGGGTTACTCGCCGGTACTCCAACATCGCGAGCATCCTGGCCGGGCCGGGTGATCAGGTGGCTGCGCCAGCTAATCTGAACGCCACCGCACTCACCAGAAGCTCAATCGACCTGACGTGGACGAATGGAACATCCACACAGACTGAAGTCAGAATTGAGCGCTGCCAAGGATCGGGATGCACAAACTTCGCCCAGGTGGGCGTCGTGGCTGGGACCGCGACGACTTACACCGACGGCAGCCTCGCGGCGTGGACCACCTACAAGTATCGTGTGCGCGCGCACAACGCGCTCGGCGATTCGGCGTATCCAACACGGCCAGCGCGCGGACGAAACGGTAGGACTGAGCCAGGCATCGATTCGTCGGCGGCAAGCCTGAAGACGCAGGACGAGCCAGACGTCTAACCATGTCTCGGCGCGAGGGACGCTCCCCTCGCGCCGAGGGATTTCTGCGCGCCGCGGCGGGAACGGCGGCGAACACCGCCCCCCTGAAGTTCCACTACAATCGGCACGAGATTTAGGACGACGCGTCGCAGGCTTTCGAGACCGTCGCGCCCCCGTGTTGCCGCGCATCCTCAGCGTGCGGTCGACACGACGAAGAGCGTCGACAGCCGCTTCCAGTAGCGGTACGCGTACTGGGCGCCACCCTTCGATACCGTGACGCCGTCGATAGTGAAGAGCCCGGATCTGTCCGTCGGGCCGATCTCCGCCAGCAGCGTCCGGCGGCCTGACGCGATGTCGATCCGGTCAATCCGGGCTGGGATGTCGGTTCCACTGCGCACAAACAGCGCCTGTCCATCATCGCTCCAACCGGCGACGCCGAGAGGGCTGTCCTCGATGGTCAACCCGAGCGCCGTTCGTGGGGCACCACCGGTCACCGGATACCATCGCCACTGCTGTTGCCGATCGACGCCGAGAATGGTCTGGCCGTCAGGAGCCAGAGCCGCAGGATAGACACCTTCTTCGAGCAGCGGTGTCGGCTCGCCGCTCGGAACACCCTGGCGGTACGCTCGCGTCGGCTTGCCCGACTCGTTGGCGACGACCAGAAGGCTCTTGCCATCTGGGAACCAGAACGCCGACTGATATTGCGCGATTGCCCCAGGCTTGAGCCGCACTGGCTCGCCCGCCCCCATCGGATAGAGCAAGAGCTGCGGCGGCGTGTAGATCCGAGCCAGAGCCCACGCCTCATCGGGCGACCATGCCAGGCTATCCCCCTCGCCGAGTCTGACGATTGGCGAGCGGTCCGTCTTGCGCCAGACGACACTGTAGTTGTCGCCATTCGCGCCGTCGCTGAACAAGACTCGCGCGCCGTCGCGCGATAGCGTTGCGATTCCAGCTCCAATTCAGCCACGTGAGATCACGGTCGGTCGCATCGCCCGCGAGATGCGCACCGATGCCAACGCGCGTGTCCTCCCGTGTCGCCAGCCACTGCCCATCCGGGGCGATGTCGTGGATCGTGAAATTCCCGGGAGCTGGTCAGCGTGGATGCGGACGCGCCGGGTCTGTCGAGCGCGACCGCACGCACTTGATACGAGACGACACCCGCCCGGCTGTCGTCGGAGGCTTGCCGATCGAAGGCAGCAAAGAACACCGTCGCGCCGTCCCGCGACCACGCCAGCCCCTGTTCGGCCGAGAACTCGCCCGCGAGCGTCGTCACCTGTCCGCGTGGCATCGACCACCCTGACCCAGCCGCGATCGTCGAATCGCGCCTGATGATCCATGAACGCGACCCGCGTGCCGTCCGGTGACACGCGCAGATCGCTCACGTAGCCCGCCGTCTCGTAGAGCACCGTGCCGATCGGATACTCGAGCCGATCCTTCGTGCCGAGGTCGTGCACGATTGCCAGCGTTGATCCGTCAGGACTCCAGTCGGCCTCGCGGACGCGCTCCATCCACGGGCGCGGGCTGCCCTCGAGAGACATCCGAGCGAGGGTGCCCGTGAACAGCCGTTGGGCAATATAGCGGACGTCGGTGAGCACGGCCAGCTCACCCTTGGATGACACGGACAGGAGGTGAGTCCGTGGCGGCCCGAAGGCGCGCGCTTCGAGCGTGCTCGGCCGAATCTCGAACAATTGCACCGCGTTGCCCGTCGGTGCGGAGCTGAACACGATCGCCTGGCCGTCTGGCATGAACCGCGCGTTGGCGATCGACTGCGCGTCGAAGGTCTTGATCGTGAACCGCATCGGCGTCGTGCCGCGCGGCGCCAGCGCGCGCCCGGCGACGCCTCCCGCTATCGCCGCGGCCACGAGCACGGCAGCGCCGATCGCCCAACGCAGCACACGGCGCTCGCGCGTCGGTGGCGCGATGGCGGTTGCGCCCGAGCCTGTCGTGCTGCCCGAGAGCGCTTCGAGCGCAAAGGCCACATCACGCGCCGACTGGAACCGTTCGGCGACAGTCTTCTCGAGACAATGGCGGACGATACGATCGAGCGCCAGTGGAATCTCGACGCGGGTGCGGCTGAATTCTGGCGGGTCCTCCTGGAGGATCGCCGTCATCGTGTCGGCAGAAGTCTCCCGTGCGAACGCGCGCCGGCCAGACAGCATTTCATACAGCACGGCCCCGAGGGAGAACAGGTCGCTCCGCCCATCCGCAATCTGCCCGCGGACCTGCTCGGGCGCCATGTAGCCAACCGTACCCATGACTGTGCCGGGATCGGTGGCGCCCGGCGAGCGCATCGGCGCCTCGCGTGTCGCGCTGCCTGAACCCTGGTCCGCGGCCGTCATCGTGCGCGCAAGGCCAAAGTCGAGAATCTTCACCTGACCGTCGTGCAGCACGAAGATGTTCTCGGGCTTCAGATCGCGGTGAACGATCCCCTTGTCGTGCGCCGCCGCAAGGCCGCGGGCCACCTGAATCGCGCATTCCGTCGCCTTGCGCACCGTGAGCGCGCCGCGCGAGAGCCGTTCACGCAGCGTCTCGCCATCGAGCAGTTCCATAACCGCGTAGGCCCGCCCGTCGTGGGTGCCGAAATCGAAAATCGACAGGATGTTCGCATGCGAAAGCGCAGCGACCGCTTTCGCTTCGCGCTCGAACCGCGCCAGTCGGTCGACGTCTTGCGCAAACCCGCTCGGAAGGACCTTGATGGCTACGTGGCGATCGAGGCGAGTGTCCCTGGCATCATAGACTTCGCCCATCCCGCCGGCCCCAAGGGCAGACTGGATCTCGTACGGGCCGAGGCGCGTGCCGGGCGTGAGGGCCAAACTCGTGGATTATACGGGCGAAGCAGAGTGTAAACTGGATTACTCCTGACCGCCGAAGCGTCGCGACTTGGAGTGGACCGATGATGAGGACAGCGCTCACCGGGGCAACTCTGATGCTGGCGATTGGCGTCTCGACATCGACGCAGGATGCCGACCCCGAGATCGTGCGGCACCTTCAATCGATCAAAGCCATCGACAATCACGCGCACGTCATGGGCCTGAACCATGCGACGGACAAGGGATACGACCAGCTGCGCTGCGACGCGCTGCCGGTGTCGCCTTCGAGCCTGCCGCCTCAGATGCTGCGATTCAACCCGGCGCAGCAGGCCGCCATCCGCACGCTCTATGGCTTCGACGTGGCGGATGACCTCGAGCCGACCGTCAAGAAAATTCAGGCCGCGGCGTCAGACGCGCGCGAAAAGAACGGCACGTCCCATTACGCCTGGGTGCTCGACAAGGCCGGCATTCAGACAGTGCTGGCAAATCGCACCGCCATGGCGCCGGAGATGAAGGCAGCGCCGTTCCTGTGGGTGCCATACGCAGACGCCCTGATGTTCCCGCTCGACAACAGCGCGCTCGCGACGAACCCCGATCGTAAGGCGTTGTTCACGATGGCGGACGAGCTCGAGCGTGAATACCTGCGCGCGGGAGGACTCACCCGCATTCCAGCCACGCTCGACCAGTACGTGCAGAAAGTGCTGCAGCCGACGCTCCGCCAGCAGAAGAGCGCGGGTGCGGTGGCCGTGAAGTTCGAGGTCGCCTACCTGCGTTCGCTGGCGTTTGCCGACGCCAGCGCGAGCGACGCCGCAAACGTCTATTCGAAATTCGCGGCGAGCGGCGCGCCCTCGGCGTCGACGTACAAGCCGCTGCAGGATTTCCTCTTCAAGCAAATTGCGCTCGAGGCCGGCAGGTTGGGGATGGCCGTGCACATCCACACCGGCAGCGGCTGCGGCGAGTTCTTCGACGACAGCGGCGCGGGCGCCATGCTCCTCTCGCCGATGTTGAATGATGCGCAGTTGCGCAACACGCGCTTCGTACTGCTGCACGGCAACCGTCCGAGAGAACGAGACGTGGCGACGCTGATATTCAAGCCGAACGTCTATGCGGACGCGTCTGTTCTCGAGTACTTTGTCTCGCCCCGCGAGCTGGCGACCGTGTTGAGACCGTGGCTGGAGGCCATGCCCGAGCACGTGCTCTTTGGCACGGACTCCGGCCCGTTCGGCCCCGGCCTCGATTGGGAAGAAACGACGGTCATCGGTGCGCAGCAGTTTCGAAAAGCCCTGGCGGTCGTGCTCACGGAAATGGTGAACGATGGCGCGATCACCAAAGCCAGGGCGATGCAGATCGGCGACGGCGTCCTCAGGGAAAACGCCGTTGCGCTCTACGGATTGAAGTAGACCCGCTCAATTGACCGGCAGCGCGTACGCCACGATCCCCGTCGGCCCGGACGGTTTCGCGCCAGCGGCACTGTCAGTGTTCCCTCGAGCCCCAGCGGCTGAGGCCGTGACCAGCAGATACTGACGCCCGTCGAGCTCGAACATCGATGGCGATCCGCTGGTTGCTGCACCCAGCGGAAGCGCCCACACCTCGGTGCCCGTCGCGCTGTCGTACACGTGGACCTTGCGGTCTGCTGCCGTGACGAACAGGAGACCCGACGCGGTCGGAATGATCCCGCCCTTGGTCGTGCCAGCGGTGCCCGTTCCCTTCACGCCTTGCGCGAGCAGGCGCAGGTCGTCACCGAGGCCGATCTGCCACTTGATCTCGCCCTGGTTGAGATCGTAAGCCGTCAGCGTCGTCCACGGCGGACTGATGATGGTCGGAAAGAGCCCGAAGCCCTCCGTCACCCAGCGTCCATCCACCACTTTCTCTGGCGGCCCGCCCGCGCGACCCGACCGAAGCTCGCCCGTTTTGAGGAGACGGATGATCGTCGGCACGTTGAAGCCGATGACGTACACGCTGCCGTCCGCCGGATTGCCGGCAGTGCTCCCCCAGTTCGATCCCCCTTGATTCCCAGGCATGTGAATCACGTCGTCGAACCCGATCGGGGTAAAGGGCCCTTCATTCCTGGCCGCTGAGATGCGCTGCCGGAACCCCTCGCGCTCCTCGGGCGTGAGGATGTACGGATTCAGATCGTCGACCGTGAACTTCTGGCGCGAGAATGGTGGCGGCTTCGTCGGAAAGGGCTGCGTCGGCCATAGTGTCTCGCCAGGAACGGTCGTCTTCTGCGGAACGGCGCGTTCCGTGATCGGCCAGATCGGCTTCCCCGTCACGCGATCGAATACGTACAGGTAGCCGGTCTTGCTGGCCATGGCGACGACGTCGATCGACCGGCCGTTCTGGCGAATAGTCGTCAGCTGTGGGGCCGAATTGTTGTCGAGGTCCCAGATGTCGTGGTGGACCGTCTGAAAATGCCAGAGGCGCTTCCCGGTCCTGGCATCGAGCGCGATCAGGCAGTCTCCGAACAAGTTGGCGCCCTTCCGGTTCCCGCCGTAAAAGTTGTACTTGGGGCTCCCGGTCGGGATGTAGACAATGCCGCGCTTCACATCGATCGACTGCTCGGCCCAGTTGTTTGCGCCACCGACGGTTTTCCACGCGTCCTTCGGCCAGGTCTCGTAGCCAAATTCGCCAGGCCGGGGCACCGTGTGGAAGGTCCAGACTTTGTTGCCGGTGCGCACATCGAAGGCCCGGATATCACCAGGCGCGGAGACGTACTCCTGGTTCGTGGCCGAGCCCAGGATGATGAGGTTCTCGAACACATGCCCGGGAATCCGGCTTTGCTGATTGACGGCGGAGGGATCGCGGTCCAGCCCTGCGCGTAGGTCGACGCGCCCCTCGACGCCGAACCCCGGAATCGACTGGCCGGTTCGTGCGTCGATCTCCTGAAGGAAATTGCTGGAGCTGAAGATCAACCGCCGATCCGTGCCATCGGGGCTCTCCCAGTAATTCACCCCACGCCCGTTGAAATTCTGAATTCCTTTGTGAATCCACATCTCCTTGCCGGTCGCGGCGTCGAGCGCCACGAACTGCCCGTTCGCGCCGAGGCCGTAGACGACCCCGCGCACGACGAGCGGGTTGAAGTCGGTCTGGCCTGGTGGGTACGTCCAGGCCACCTCGAGCCGGTGCACATTCGCCCTGGTGATCTGGGTCGCGGCAACGAACCGGGAGCTGTCGGGGCCACCGGCGTAGTCGCGCCACTCGCGCTGTCCCGAACGAGCGACGACACCGCCCGTCGCGCCGGCCAGGACGACCAGTACGACCGCGGCCGTGACGAGCCCGGCTACCCGGCGAGACAGCAACGAACGCAACACTATGGCCATTGGCGCTCCCTCGATGCGTCGCGAGTGTACTCGACCGGAGGTAGGCTCCGTAAGTACACTACGCGAGCGCAATGCGCACTTTCCAAACCTGGCGCCGCACCAGCTGTTAAGGACCCTCATGGCCACCCTCGAAGAGCGAACGATTGCGAAGGTCACGGCACGCCTGGTGCCGTTTCTGGTCCTCTGCTATTTCGTCGCCTACCTCGACCGGGTCAACGTGGGCTTCGCCGCGCTGACGATGAACAAGGACGTCGGCCTGTCGGCGTCTGCGTTCGGGTTCGGCGCCGGCATCTTCTTCCTCGCTTACTTCATCTTCGAGGTGCCTTCGAACCTGTTCCTCGAGCGCGTCGGCGCGCGCAAGTGGATCGCGCGGATCATGTTCACGTGGGGCCTGATCTCTGGCGCTACGGCATTCATCGGCGGCGAAACGAGCTTCTTCATCGTGCGCGTGCTGCTCGGCATTGCGGAAGCCGGGTTCTTTCCGGGCATCATCTTTTACCTGACGCTGTGGTTCCCGGCCGTCTATCGCGCACGCATCATCGGCTATTTCATGGCGGCCATTCCGCTTTCGACGGTGATCGGCGCGCCCATCTCAGGCCTGCTGCTCGGGATGGACGGCTTGATGGGGATGAAGGGATGGCAGTGGCTGTTCATCATCGAAGCGATCCCGGCGTTGCTCATGTCCGTGGCCGTGCTCTTCTACCTGACCGACCGCCCCGCCGAGGCCACGTGGCTGGAACCTGACGAGCGCGCCTGGCTGGCAGCACGCCTGCAGCTGGAACGGACGAAGCGAGAGACGGTGCGTCACTACAGTGTCGTCCAGGCGCTCCTCAACCCGAAGGTGCTCGCGCTCAGCCTCGTGTACTTCGGCGCCGTGTCGACCAACTACGGACTGAGCTTCTTCCTGCCGCAGATCGTCAAGGCGTTTGGCGTCTCGAACCTGCAGGCCGGATTCATCACCGCGCTCCCCTACGTGGTCGGCGTCGTCAGCATCGTCTGGTGGGGACGCCGCTCCGACCGCACGCTGGAACGCCGCTATCACCTTGCCTTCCCGCTGTTCGTTGCCTCGGCGTGCATCGCCATCTCCACCATGCTCGACGATCCGACGATGAAGATGGTGGCGCTGTCCATTGCCGGCTTCGGCATCTTCGGATGTCTGCCGGTGTTCTGGACATTTCCGACGGCCTTCCTGTCGGGCGCGGCCGCTGCAGGCGGCATCGCGCTCATCAACTCGATCGGAAACCTTGCCGGTTTCGCCGGGCCGTACGCCATGGGCCGCATCAAGGACCTGACCGGCAGCTACACGGGCGGACTACTCTCGCTCGCGGCGGCCGGATTGATCGCCATGATCATTGTCCTCGTCGTCGACCACGACCACTCGCTCGAACGGGTGTCGGGGGAGGACCTCGCGGCGTAGCGGCAGGAAAGGACGGAACATCGACGCGCGCTTCGTGAGACAGTATCTCGCGTGGCGCGACCGATCAGACACCTGCGCTGGTATATCGGCGGTCTACTCTTCCTTTCGACCGTCATCAATTACATCGACCGCCAGACGCTGAGCGTCCTCGCCCCGTATCTGAAGACGGAGTATCAGTGGACGAACAGCGATTTCGCGAAGGTGCTCATCGCGTTCCGCGTCGCGTACGCGATTGGACAGACGATCGCCGGGCGGACAATCGATCGGCTCGGAACCCGGACGGGCCTCAGCCTCTCGGTATTGTGGTATTCCGTCGCGGCGATGGCGACGTCAATGGCCTCGGGCCTGCGCAGCTTCGCCGCGTTCCGCTTTGCGCTGGGCCTCGGTGAGGCCGGCAACTGGCCGGGCGCGACGAAGGCCGTCTCGGAGTGGTTCCCGAGCCGCGAATCGGGGTGGGCGGTTGCCCTGTTCGACAGCGGGTCATCCATCGGCGGCGCGCTCGCACCGTGGATCGTGCTGACCATCTACCACACCTTCGGCAGTTGGAGGCCGGCGTTTCTGCTGACCGGACTGCTCGGATTCCTGTGGCTGATGGCGTTCCGCGCATTCTACCGACGTCCAGAAGATCACGGCCGGCTGTCGGCAGAGGAGCGCGACTACATCCTGAAGGATCGGCCGACACCGACGACAGGCGATAGCGCATCGCTGCGGGCGTTGCCGTATGGCACCCTGCTCCGCCTTCGCCAGACATGGGGCTACATCCTCTCCAAGAGCTTCACGGATCCGGTGTGGTTCTTCGTCACGGACTGGTTCGCGATCTATCTCGTCGCCAAGGGCTTCAAGCTCGAAGAGAGCTTGATGGGGTTCTGGGTGCCGTTTCTCGCCGCTGACGTCGGGAATTTCTTCGGCGGCGGCGTGTCGAGCTATCTGATCGCCCGAGGGTGGCGCGTCGGCGCGGCGCGCAAGGTCATCGCGCTCATTGGCACCGTCGGGATGATGTGCCTCATCCCGGCGGTGTGGACCGACTCCTTCGCCGTGATTGTCACCTGCTTTGCCGTCGCGACGTTCGCGTACGCGGCGTTCTCGACGGTGATCCTCAACCTGCCCGCCGATCTCTTTCCATCGGCGTCGGTGGCATCAGTCAGCGGCATGGGCGGGACCGGCGCGGGCCTCGGCACGATCGGCGCCATCTACCTCACGGGCTGGGTCGCCGATCGCTACTCGTTTGAACCGATCCTGCTCGGTGCGAGCCTGCTGCCGCTCGTCGCGCTCGCCGCCGTGCTGTTTCTGGTCCGAAACACGGCTGACACGCGCGCCGGAGTCGTGAACGAGATTTAGCCGAGGCCGCCGACACATCTACGGTGGCGCGCTCGGCTCTGTAGCCCAGGCCCCGGAACCCTGATACAGTCCGCCTCGATGAAAACCATCATCCTTGCGGTCATTTGTTCCGCCACCGTAGTCGGCGCCGGCAGCAGCACGGATCAGAAGGGAATCGAATACGCCAAACCTGGCGGTCATCCGCTACTGCTCGATCTGCACATCCCGGATGGGTCGGGGCCGTTCCCGGCCGCGATTCTGGTGCACGGGGGCGGGTTCGACGGCGGCAGCCGCGCGACGAACATGGCGCCCACGTTTCAGCCACTCGCTGACGCGGGGTTCGCCTGGTTCAGCATCGATTACCGGATGGCGCCGGAGTTCCGCTTCCCCGAGGCCAGGGACGACATCGACGCCGCGATCAAATGGGTGAAGGCCAACGCACGTACATACAGAGTCGACCCCGCGAAGATTGTGCTGGCCGGAGAATCGGCAGGCGGCTTCCTGGTGAACTACGCGGCGGCGCACGAGACGGCGGAGACCAAGGTGGCCGCTGTCGTTGATATTTACGGCCCGGTCGACTACGAGAAGATCGCGAGGCAGCGGCAGGCGTATCCCGCACGGTTCAACATGGCGTCGATCAACGCGCACCAGAAGACCGGCGGTGGCATCTGGTTCTTTGGCGTCGAGGGCTACGACGAAGCGAGCTTCACCAAGCTGAAGACGATCTCGCCGCTACACGCGGTGCACAAAGGGATGCCCCCATTCCTCGCCATCCACGGCACGCGCGACGATCAGGTGCCGTACGAGCAGTCGACGATTCTGTGCGAAGCCATGCGGAAGGTCGGCGCCAGCTGCGACATCATCACCGTCGAGGGCGGCGGCCACGGTATGGGCTCGTGGAAAGATGCCGACCAGCAGCACTACAAGGCAGACATGGTCGCGTGGCTACGGAGAACGCTCGACTTGAACTAGCTGCCATGCGACAACCTCCGGCAACACTCACAGAGGTCACGATAAAAACGATGGTGACCCACACGGTCACCTACTTCATTGCTGGAGTGCTTGCGTATTCCCTTCTCGACTATCCGCGCCTCATCTCATCGACGGCGCTCGCCGTGCTGATGCGGCCGCTGCAGGACCGAATGGTCGTCGCGGGCACGCTGTTTCAACCGGTCCGGGGGCTGCTGTTCGGCCTCGCCTTCTATCTGCTGCGGCAGCTGTTCTTCGACCGGAGGAACGGGTGGCTCCTCATGTGGGTCACCCTCGTGGTCTTCGGCATTTTCGGCACCTTTGGCGCGCCGCCGGGCTCGCTGGAGGGATTCATCTACACCACAGTGCCGCTTTCCGTGCAGTTGAAGTTCTTGCCAGAGGTGCTGCTGCAGTCGCTCGCATTGTCGTGGATCCTTTTTCAGTGGGTCAGTCATCCTGAAAAGAAGTGGCGGCACTGGGTAATGGGAACGGCGTTTGTGATCGCCTTGCTGTTGCCAACTCTGGGGCTGATTGCATCCACCAATCGGTGAGCGCCCAAGGCGCACAACAATCCGGCACCGCGGCGAGCGAACCCATGAGCGCTCCGGTCGTCGACAAATCACAGATCTGACGCCGCGCGTACGCCCTAGTGCCGGAACGCCCGGGAAGGCTACGGATTTGCGGCGGTTTCCGCCACTAAAAGTGGGCACACGTCTTGCCCCGCCAGGCACCATGGCCGTCGCTCGCGCCATCGCGGGTGCCCTCATCGTCGCCTTTCTCGCCACGTTCTCGGCGCTGTACGTCGCCAGCGGAGCGACGCGCTTCCCGCAGCGGGAGGTCGTCACGCCTGACGCGTGGAGAGCGCTGGAAGGGCATGATCCGGAGCGTGCGGCGTCTCTCTTCAACGATGCGCTGACAGAGCGCCCGAACGATCCCGTGCTGCACCTGGGCGTTGGATCCGCTGCCTACGCCATGGGGAGAACCGAGGTCGCGCTCGGTGCGCTGAAAAAAGCTGTCGCGCTCGATCCGGACTTCGCCGAGGCGCAGATCATGCTGGGGCAGGTTGCGTATACACGCGGCGACAGCGTGCTTGCCATTCGCTCGATGGAGAAGGCGGCAACAATCCGGCCCGGCGACGCCGACGTGGAGGACTTCCTCAATCGCTGGCGGCGGGAGGCCTCGGTACACGTCGAGTTCCTTGAAAGGCCGAGCGAGCATTTCCGCGTTCTCTACGAAGGCAGCACGCAGCAGAGCATCGGCGATCGAGTCGTGCGCGCCCTCGAGCGCGAGTACGGGCGCATCGGCAAGATCCTGCAAACGTCACCGGCCGGGACGCTGACGGTCGTGCTCTACACGGAGCGCGACTTTCAAGACATGACACGGTCGCCGTCGTGGGCAGCGGGCAACTACGACGGCAGCATCAGCCTCGCCGTAGGAGGCACGATTCCACCGGGCGATCTGGAACGCGTCGCAACACACGAGCTCGTACACGCCTTCGTCGCCAGCGCCGCGCCGCGTCGCGTGCCCGCCTGGCTCAACGAGGGGCTGGCGAGCTATCTCGAGTCCGGTGAGCACAGCTGGGCGCCGGCGGTCATCCGCCGAAACGCTTCTGCCGTTCCGCTCGAAGCGCTGCGCGATGGATTCAGCGGCCTCGATGAGCACCAGGCAGCCGTTGCGTATGCCGAAAGCGCCATCGCCGCGGAAATCCTCTGCGGTCTGCTCAGCTCGAACGTCGGGACGTTCCTGAAGACTGTTGGCAACGGCGCATCCGTCGACGACGCGCTGCTCGAGTTTCAAGTGCAGCCCAATGCCTTCCACGCCGAGTGGCGGCGCCGTGTGGGGCTGCAATAGCCTCGGGTGTTGTCGGATCGCCGTGGCCGAGATTCGCGACTACAACGGAACGAATGAGTGGAGCGCGCTGGCTGTCCGGAAGCGGCATCTCGAATACCGTGCGCGATACGGCTCACGTGCGTCCCGCGAGCTGACATGCGTGCAGCACGTCGAAGGCGATGTCAGGTGGGTTTATCAGAGCACGCATTCTGGCGATGCTCGTCGCGGGCCAGGTGCCGCACGAGTACCGGGAGTACGCGAAACTTCTTCGGCGGATAGGTCTTGGTGAGTCCTGGCCGCTTGCCCGGCAGACTGTCGATGAAGCAAATCCCTATGTGATGCGATATGTCAGTTACTTTGAGCGCCATTGTCGTGACGGATGATAATGGCCTCGGAGTCGCACCACATGAACTCGAAAGCGATCGCTCCCGGCCTCTTCGTCGTCGCGTCGACGCTTTTGATCCTCGTGACGGCGCGGGCCGAGCAAGCGAGCCGTCCGGGACCAGCGCCGAGCCACCGCACCTGGTCGGCCTACGGCGGCGGCCCTGAGCAGATTCGCTATTCACGCCTCGACCAGATCAATCGCAGCAACGTCAAGCAGCTGCAGCAAGCCTGGATCTACGACAGCGGCGAGACCGGCGGGCTGCAGACGCAGCCGATCGTTGTCGATGGCGTGCTCTTCGGCATCACGCCCTCGCACAAGACGTTCGCGGTGCGCGCCGCAACCGGCGAACACCTGTGGACGTTTGATTCCGGCATCAAGGCGCGAGGGGCGAATCGTGGACTGATGTATTGGACCGACGGCCGCGACGACAAGCGCGTCTATGCCGCGGTCACCCGGTATGTCTATGCGCTCGACGTCCGCACCGGCAAGCCGGTGCCAACCTTTGGCGATAACGGACGCATCGATCTCCACAAAGATCTCGGACGCGATCCCGAGCGCCAGTCGGTCGTGCTCACCTCGCCTGGCGTCGTGCATAAGGATCTCTTGATCGTTGGCGGACGTGTCTCGGAAGAGCTTCCCGCCTCGCCGGGCGATATCCGCGCCTACAACGCGCGCACCGGCGCGCTGCAGTGGAGCTTCCACACCATTCCGCATCCTGGAGAAGCGGGCTACGAGACCTGGTCGAAGGAATCGTGGCGCGAGGTCGGCGGCGCCAACAGCTGGCCCGGCATGGCGCTCGACGAAGCGCGCGGGATCGTTTACGCACCGACAGGTTCCGCCGCCGCCGACTTCTACGGCGCCAATCGCGTCGGCGACAACCTCTACGCGAATTCCCTGCTCGCCCTCAACGCCGACACAGGAAAACTCCTCTGGCACTTTCAGTTCGTGCGGCACGACATCTGGGATCGCGATGCGCCAGCGCCACCAAGCCTCATCACGATCCGGCGCGACGGCAAGACGATTGACGCCGTCGCTCAGGCGACCAAGCACGGCTACGTGTTCGTGTTCGATCGCGTGACCGGCACGCCGATCTACCCGATCGAGTACCGGAAGGTGCCACCGAGCGGCGTCGCCGGCGAAGTGGCGGCCGATACGCAACCGTTTCCGACAAAGCCTGCGCCGTTCTCGCGGCAGACGCTGACGGACGAGATCATCACCTCGCGGACGCCTGAGGCGCGCGCATGGGCGCTCGCCGAATTCGCAAAGTTCCACAACGACGGCCTGTTCGTGCCGCTTTCAGTCGGCCGGCAGACTGTGATCTTTCCGGGGTTCGACGGTGGCGCGGAATGGGGCGGCCAGGCGTTCGACCCCGACTCGGGCTTCTACTATGTCAACGCCAACGACCTCGTGTGGACCGGCGGCCTCGCGCCCTCCGTCGACGCCACTACCGGTCGCGGGATCTACCAGCAGAACTGCGCGACCTGCCATCGCGACGACCTGCAGGGCGCACCGCCCCAGATCGCGTCGCTCGTCGGCATCGCGCAGCGAAAAACGAAAGCTGAGATATCAGCAATCGTCGAGAAGGGCGCGGGCCGCATGCCCGGATTCCCGTACCTGTCGGCCGCGGCGCGTGCCGCGGTCGTCGACTTCCTGAGCGACGGGGCGGACCGGCCAGTTGCCGCGGCGCCAGATGCAAACGCCGCGGCGCCGCTCGTCCCGTATCGCTTCACCGGCTACCGCAAGTTCCTCGATCCCGATGGCTACCCTGCGGTGACGCCGCCGTGGGGCACGCTGAATGCCATCAATCTCAACACGGGCGACCTCGTCTGGCGTGTGCCGCTTGGCGAGTACCCCGAGCTCGCGGCCCAAGGACTGACGAACACCGGCACCGAGAACTACGGCGGGCCCATCGTCACGGCCGGCGGACTGGTCTTCATCGCCGCCACGAACTTCGATCGGAAGTTCCGCGCGTTCGACAAGGCCACCGGCGCGCTCCTCTGGGAAACGACGCTGCCCTTCTCGGGCAACGGCACGCCGGCGACCTACGAGGTCGACGGCCGACAGTACGTGGCCATCGCCGCGGGGGGCGGCAAGGGCGGCGCGCGACACGATGCGGGCAGTGCATCTGGCGGCGCTTACGTTGCGTTTACGCTCGGTCGCTGACCCTCCTGTCAGATCTATCTGACGTTCCAGATAGTGAGACGAGAGGAACTATTAACGAGGCTGGTTGACCGAAACGTCCGCTATCGGACCCGCCCTCCCCTCCCGGGCGCGACGGGTTCAAGGGTGGTCGGCCACAGTGGTCTTCCGTTCAGCGACAGCGGCATGATTTGGCAGTCCAGCCGGCCCATTGCGGCGGCCTGCGAGGACCCCGGCTGCGAGTCGCGGCTCAAGGACGCGCGCGGCGCCATGTTCACGGCAATCGATCGCGCGAACCTCACGGTGCACTCGATCGACCCGCAGGAGATGGTCAACTTCTCGCCGCCGGCGCAGACGTCCCCGAGAGCGCAGGGCACGGCGGCGAAGGTTGCCGGCCTCCAGTCGCTGTCATTGACGGCGCCGAACACGCTGATCGACAGCGAGAGCATGAACGTTCTTCCCGATCGCACCGGCGGCCGCACCGTGGTTGGCCGGAACCACCCCGAACAGAGCATCCCGGAGATCTTCCGCGAGAACGCGTCGTACTACGTCATCGGCGTCGAGCGCGCGGTGGCCGCAATGCTCCGACGCGGCACGCTCCCTTCAGGTCAAAGTCGCACGCAAGGGCCTGCCCGTGGTCGCGCAACGGCAGGTACGTCGCAACGCCTTCCGCCACGGCCACATCAGCGCCAATCGCGAGAGCCGCCGCAGAGACCGGTGACGCGGCTCTTGGCGGTTTGTTCCCCAGCTCCGGCGTGCCGCTGACGCTCGCCGTCACGCCCTTCGTCAAATGCGGAAACCGCGGCTGCGGTTGTGCGCGTGAACGTCGACGCCGGTGACTTCGCGCGCACCGACGGCGCACCCGTGCCGTTAGACGTCGCGATTGTCGCCGTCGACCGGACGGGGAAGCCCGTCGCATCGGCAAGACAAACGTCAACAATCACGGCGGCGCAGCCGACGTCAGGCGCTGCCGTCGAAGTGAACGTGCAGTCGCACCTCGAGCTGTCGCCAGGCGACTATGGTGTGCGGGTGGCCATCGTCGACGCTGCGTCGGGCACAGTCGCCAGCGTGTTTTCCGACGTCCCGGTTCCAGACTTCGCCAGCGCGCCGCTGTCGCTCTTGGGCTTGAGCGTCGAAGCCGTGACCGGGGCAGGAGCGGCGACGACGCCGAGCACTCGCCGGACGTTCAAGCGGGGCGAAGTCGTGCGCGCCAGCAGATCTAACAGGGCACGCGGCTCACCGACGCCCATCGCCCGTCGCGAATGCGCGTGCGCATCCTCGACGCGAAAGGCACCGCCGTGCGCGATCAATCGCTCCCGTTCCCCGAATCGGCCTTCACCAATCGCTGCACGGATTGCGTCATCTCGTTGCCGCTTGGTGCGCTGACTCCCGGCGAGGACCCGCTGAGACTCGACGCCACCGCCACCCGCCACACCGCCGGCCGGGCGCTCCGCTTCTCGGTTGTATAAGGGACGATAGGAACTATTGCGGCAACTCCAACTGGCGCGGCGCGATTGGATGTCGGTCAACCTGCTGCTGATCCAGCTCTCCGCGCCGGTAGCGATCAGTCTCCTGCTCGACCCTGAAACTCGAGGTCTGGCTTCCTCACCAGCGGCAACCGCACGACGAAGCAATTTCGCTCGATCCCCCACGAGGCGGCCCGGCCGGTCGCGATGCGAAACCGCTCCCGGAGATTCGCGAGACCCACGCCGGTCGATCGCGCCGGTGTCGGCGCCAGTCGCAGATTGTTTTCGAACACCAGGATCGTGCCGACGACTCGGACCCGGATCTGCAATGGAACATCTGGGGCGATGGTGTTGTGCTTCAGCGCATTCTGAAACAGTTCGGAAAGCGAGACGGGAGGAAGGAACAATTCCTGGGCGTCCGTGGCCTGAACGTCGACATCGAGTTGCACGCTTCGCAGGTAGCGGATGTCAGCCAGCGCCCGGTGCCGTTCGAGCGCGTCGAGCTCGTCGGCGAGCGGCACGAGCGGCCGGCCCCGGCTTTCGAGGACATATCGGTAGGTCGCGCTCAGGTTTCGAATGAAGCGGGCGGCCGCATCGCTGCGCTCGTCCTGCTCTTCCCGCTCTGATCCCGCTGATCCCGCTGCATCAATGAGGTGCACGAGCGCGTTCAGATTGTTGAACAGAAAATGGGGATCAACTTCCCGTCCCAGGCTCTCGAGCTCAGTCAGAAGACGCGACTGTTCGACGCGCGCGCTGCGCAGCCGATCGCTCTCCCAGTCGCGCAGCAGGAACACTGTTTCGTAGACGTGCGCGATCGCCACGACGAGCGCGACGATGGCGAAGAGCGCTGTCGGCAGCGCGGACTGGCGCGTTCCAAAATCGCCGCTCGCCTGTCGCCAGATCCAAAGAAGAGTCGCGGCCACGGGAATCGTGTAGAGACAGATGACGGCCACGAGCAGACCCAGCCGGCGCCAGGGGCGCAACAGCCAGTCTTCGCGATGCTGCAGATGGAAGTAGAGGCGACGGTTGCCTTCCCAGACCACGAACGCCACGACTGAGAACCAGGCGTAGGATGCGCTCAGCCCGGCGACGGAATGGCGCGCATGATCGATCAGGCCCGACAGATTGACGACCAGGGCGCCGAGGATCGGGCTCACCAGGACTCGGGGCCAGAAGTCCTCGATGTCGTGAGCGCTGAATCTCGTCCCCGAATGGTCGGCGTCCATCCACCGCAAACGCTATCAGGAACCTGGCGCCTGGGACGGGATAGGGACGAATAGTGTGGCGAATCGGCCGACAGAGGCGCGCGGCTATTCCGGCCGAACAACGATTTCGCGAACGTTCAACCCGAGAAAGCTGGTCGACGCTCCCGCGCCCACGAACAACGGCGCCGCGGGGTTCCGCATCCGGAACTCGACGTCCAGGCCGCGCCGTGCGGCGGCGACCGCCCCCGGGATACGTGCCTGCCGCCGCGACCGGCCCGCCGAGCGCACGATCCAGTGGTCGACCGTCTGACCGTTGACGACGACGTCGACATCGAGCCGGCGGTGCGCGCGCTCGATGAACGCGGTCACCGACGCCTCGAGGATGAGCACTCGCGACTGGTCGGGCGCGCCGTCCACTCCGAGGCGCAACAGTGCCACTGGCCCTTCCGTCCACGTCCCGCCGCTGGACGGCACTCCCCAACCAACCGTCGTGTAGGGGCCGGCGTTGCCGATCCACGTGAAATCGATCACCTCGGCCAGGACATAGGGTGTCGCATTTGGCACCTCGAAGGGACTCACCGGTTCGCTCGGCCTCACCGGCGTGCACAGGTTGTAGCCGTCGACCCGACTGCAACTGTGCGAGCGCATCCCGGCGAGACTCCAGGCGGTGCGGACGCCGTCAGTCACAACTGTACACCGAGTTCCCGTCCAGCGTTCCCGCCAGCTGTGTGCGCAGAAGATTCGACGCAATGCGTCTGCAAATCCGCTCTGGAGTACCGCGCCGCGTAGTAGTTGTTCGAGCGCATCCGCTCGGCGGCGGCAAGTTTTCCGAAATCGACGTAGTTGTAGTAGCCACCCACGGCGGTGAGCGGCGAGCACTGGAACGGAGGCAGGAGCATCAGATTGTCGGCCTTCTCCCCCAACTCGCGCCAGACTGGGGCGGTCAGCGAACTTGGGAACCGGTGATCGAGCGCTGACCGGATTCTGGCCCTGAGCGGCATCAAATCGGCCGTCTGGATGCCGAGCGCGATCGCGAGGAGCGCGATTCGGTACGGCGCCCGCCACACGTTGAACGTCAAGGACAGCGCCGCGAGCACGATCAAGCAGTACGCCGGCCAGAACAGTCGGCCCGAGGCCCGCAGGCCCTGCAGCGGGCCGATCACCCACCACGGCAGCGCGATCTCGAACAGCGTCCACGAACCGAACGTGACCGTCGTCGACGCGGCAAGAAGTGTCGAAACGATCGCCAGCACGAGCAGAGGCAGCAACCGTCGATCTGCCAGCCAGACGATCGCGCGCGGCCGGGCAGCGAGGTTCACCGCCAGCAGCGCCAGCATGCCGGCACCCAGATAGCTGTATCCCTCATACTGCGTGGCGAAGCTCAGTGGCAGTGCCGGTAGCAGCAGCGATCCGTACTGCATCGGGTTCGCCAGCGAATTGAGGTTGAAGGACATTTGGCCGTACCCGAGCGCCCAATACGCGCGGGCCTCGCCCGGGACGAGTACGCCGACCATGAGCATCGAGATCCCGATCACTCCCATCGTCGCGGCGGACAGCAGCGCAGCGCGCGTCCATGGGCAGCGTCCTTCCGTCAGCAGCCGTCCCACGCCGGCAAGCGCGACCAGCAGGCACATCGCCGCCATATAAGGATTGATGGCGGCGGCGAGCGCGACCACGACCCATAGCGGGACGAGATAGCGGAGCAGTCCCGATGCCGTTTCGCGAAAGTAACCGTCCAGCGCCGCCAATATCAGCCAGTGGCTCAGGAGCGGCGTATGCCCCTGCGCTCGCCACGTGAGCGGAGCCGACAGAAGGAAGAACACGCTGCCCAGGACGATGAATACTGGCTGCGACGGGAATAGCCGCCTGGACAGGCTGAGGCCGAAGTAGGCCTGCAGTATGAAGCACACGGCCGAATAGAGACCGAGGTATTGAAAGGGTTCCGGCAGCAGCGGGCTGAACGGCCGCAGCACCAGCGCCACAAGCGGAATCGCATCCAGCCACGCGATCGAGGCGCCGGCCGGATAACCGACGCGCTCAGTCCACCCGAGCGGAAGGTGCAGATGTGGGTCGTAGCGATACATGCCCCACGCGAAGTAGTACGTGGCCGTGTCGCCGAAAATCCAGTCGATATTCGTCGGGTTGATCGGACCGAGGCCACACAGGAGGGCCATGTTGATCAGGCCGAGCGTGACGGCCAGCACAAGGAGGGCG
This sequence comes from uncultured Acidobacteriota bacterium, assembly GCA_963797715.1. GTDB lineage: Bacteria > Acidobacteriota > Vicinamibacteria > Vicinamibacterales > 2-12-FULL-66-21 > DATBJJ01. Next base: position 3,082 of record CAWCQS010000015.1, on the reverse strand, counting down.
CCGCGATTCAATGTGAGATGATGACACATTCCAAAGGACGGACAATACGCAGACGATAGGAACTATTAGCGGGCGTGGTTAACGGAACGCCCGCTAATAGTTCGGACCCTGCCCCCACCGGACGCCCCCGGCTTCCTGCCCACGGGCGCAGATTGCGTGCGCCGCCAGCACAGCACACGCTGATTAGGGCGCCGACGCCTTGTGTACCCATAGGCGTCCGGATTGGATGCCGAGCGCCACTTGAGGCAGACCTCCGTCGCGCTGACGTGCGGGCCGTCGCTGAAGGCCCAGTGAACCGGTGGTGAACACTTCAGCTGTCCACATCCCAACCGGTTGGTTGGGCCGCAGGAATGTCTGGCACGCGTGCTCGACGAAGTGGGGCAGGCCCTCCCCCTCCCGCTGGCTGACGGCCAGCGCACGAAACGTCTCGAAGTGCTGCTGCACGATTTGGTAGAGCACGCCCTGGGCGGGAGACCGCCGTTCGTACTCCGTCGATGGCCGGGCGCATGCCAGCGGGGACCAGGGCGAAATCGGCCTGAATCCGACCGCGCGCTAAGTCCAGATGGCAAATACTGCACCCCGCGACGACCGGCCCGATCGCACTTCTTGCAAACGTGGCCGAGCGGGCTCGCGAGACACCACGCGCGTGCGGGAGCGCGACAGCCGTGCGATCGACCCGCGTTCAGGACTGGCAGTGTGTGTCCGATAGGACCCGCGGTGCCCGAGCGCGACGAGCTCGACGCTCGTCGAGTTCGCGGCGAGCCGGTTCGCATCGCTACGAGTGTCAAGAACACAGGCGGCGAACTAACTTCTGAACGGGTTTCCGTCCTACTTGTGAACGCACACGAGGTGCGTTGGCGACCATGATGACCCCGACTGACGACTCTCCGAGCAGGCAAAAAGGGAATCGGCGGCGCGGCCAGTGACATCTACTCGCTCGGCGCCCTGCGCGACGAGGTCTTGTGCGGCGCGTGGCGCGTAACAACGCACGGGAGCCGCCCGCTGAAATGCGTTGCGGCTCAGCGGCAGTAGGCGATGGAAGTTGGCGATTGGGCTGTCCTCCGGAAGTAGAATCAGTCGTGTGGACTACGATCAAACCCGCGAAGTCCTTGCGGCATTCGAGCGCGAGGGCGTCGACTATGTCGTCTTTGGCGGCGTCGCCATGAATCTGCAGGGGTTGCCGCGCGCGACCGAAGACCTCGACGTCTTCGTTGCGCCAACCGAGGACAACATTCGTCGTCTCCGCAAGGCCCTCGCGAGCGTATTCACCGATCCGCATATCGAGGAGATCACGGCCACCGATCTTCTGGGGAACTATCCAGCGATTCAGTACGTGCCGCCGGATGGCGGCTTTCACCTCGACATTCTGACCCGGCTCGGCGAGGCATTCCGCTTCGAGGATCTGAAATCCGAACGGGTCGATTTCGACGGCCTCGAAGTCTCCGTCGTCACGGCCGACATGCTGTACCGCATGAAGAAGGACACGGTAAGGCCGCGCGACCGCGCCGACGCGGATCGGCTGCGGCGCCGACTCGACCTGGAAGGCGAGTGATGCCCGTCTACAAGTTCAGGCACGTGGCCGACATGAAGGACACCGCCTGGCGACAGCCCGGCGATCCGGCGCTGTTCCGGGCGATCCGGGGGACATGGACGCTCGCGGACCGGACGGCCCGGGCGCGGTTTCCTCCAGGGGTGTACAAGCACGTGTCGAGCGCGTCGGCCGACGCGCTCCGCGAGGTCTGGGAGCAGGCCAATTTCGACGCATTTCGCGCCCGGCGAAAGGATCGGCGTTGAGGACCGATCTGACATTCCAGATGGGGGAACGGCAACTCGGCGTGTGCAGGGAAGATGTTGTAAGCTGCCGGTCGCTTGTCGTCGTAACCCCATGACACGCTAGGTCGGATGTAGACTCCGCAAAAGTTCATTCCCGGCGGTGCCGGTCGCGCAGTCGAATGTCGCACATCGCCACCGGCGCGGGTACCAGGGTCCAAGGAGAGGTAATGCATCGACGAGAGCTCTTGAAGAACGGCGCGGCCGCGCTGACAGTGGCAGCCACCAAGCCCCTGTTCGCGTGGCAGGGCGCCAACAACCGCGTGCGGATGGCCGTCATCGGCATGGGCGGCCGTTCCGGTCGCGTGTTCGACTCGCTCACGCGCAACGAGGACGTGCAGTTCACGATGGGATGCGAGGTCGCGGAGAACAAGAAGACCGGCTTCCAGAGCGCCAATCGCCCACTTGCGCAGACGCTCGACGTGGTCGGGGACTATCGCCGCGTGCTCGACCGCAATGACATCGACGCGGTGCTTATCGGAACGCCCGACTTCTCGCATGCCAGGATCACGGCTGACGCGCTCGCCGCGGGAAAGCACGTCTACGTCGAGAAGCCGATCTCGAACAACATTGCGCGCATCAACATGATGCTCGACGCCTACAACAAGTATCCGAACCTTGTCGTGCAGGTCGGCACGCAGCAGCGGAGCTGGGATCACTTCATCGAAGCGAAGTCGAAAATGGAGTTGCTCGGCCCCGTCACCCACGTCCTCCTCCAGCACGGGGGCGGCTATTCGCAGAACAAGCAGGACGTCGCTGACGTGCCCCCCGGGCTCGACTGGGACGCGTGGCAGGTCGACGCGCCGAAGAAGCCGTTCAAGATGGGATACACGTCGTTCCGTGCCTGGTGGGAGTACGGCAGCGGCCTCGTTGGCGACTGGGGCGCCCACCACATCGACGTCGCGAACTGGTTCATGAACGCCGACGCCAAGCAGCCGCTCAAGACCACGGCCCTCGGCTTCTACTCGAACCCGAACACCGATCCGGAGTGCGTATTCAGCCAGTTCTCGATCGCCTGGCAGTTCGACAACTACATCATGTCGTTCGCCAACGACGTCTTTCCGCGACCGAACTTTGCCGATCCGAAGGCGCCGGACATCGAAGGCTGGGGCGTCCACTTCTACGGCAGCAACGGGACCCTGCAGGTGAACCGCATGGGTTGGGCGCTCCGGCCACCAGTCAGCCAGACGCGCAATCGCGTCCCACCTGAGCCGGCACCCGGCGCACCCGCGGGCGCACGCAGCCGGCGGTG
>CAWCQS010000014.1:0-106664 GCA_963797715.1 uncultured Acidobacteriota bacterium | reverse complement strand
GCCGAGGAACACATCGAGGCACCGGGTGGCCAGGCGCCGTCCATCGCTCGGCGCCATCGATGAGGCGGGCGAGTTGTTCCGGCGCTCCCCGAGGGCGATGAGAAGTGCTCTTGCGCCGTCCGGCGTTTGTTCGACCAGACCAGCCCGCGCTACGACCTCGTGAACCGCTTATGACGTTCGGGATGAATTCCTCGGGTGGCGGCGCCGGACCGTTCGGGAGCTCGCGCTGCCTGCCGGTTCAGCTGCATCCACGACCTCGCCTGGGCACGGGCGACCTTTGTCGTGAGCTCGCGGCCGCCGGACATCGAGCCGGTGGGGTTCGACTTCTCTCACGGGATGCTGCTCGCGGTGAAGACCGACGCGCCGCTCGCGGAGGCGGACATCCTGCAGCTGCCGGTCCGCGACGCGAGCGCCGAGGGGCGACGTGCGGTTTCGCGCTCCGCAACGTCGTGTCGCTCCGAGTCTGTTCGCGGAGCTCGCCCGGGTGGTGCTCCCGCTCGGCCGGACCGCATTGCTCGAGACGGCCGAACCCAGAGCCGTGGTTGATGCGGACTCGGCCATCGGATGTACTTCCGCAGGTCGTCCCGCGATCGGCGGGCTGCTCTCGGACCGAGAGGCTTACTCGTACCTCCCTCGATCGACGGCGTATCTGCCTGCACGAGACGAGATGCTGTCGATGCTCCGGGAGGCGGGTTCCCCGATGCTCGGCGGCCGACGCTGAGCGGCGGCATGACCCAGCTCCTCGTGGCGACCCGGGCATGAGCGCCCGCGCTGCCCCCGTTGGAGTCGCGGCGGAACCGCTCGGCGAGGCCTTCGATCTGCTGGCCGGGTACCTGCCACCGATGGGGGTCTTCTTCGAGCAGGAGGGGGAGGGGTCGCCGGTGGACCGGCGTCCCGACGGTCACTTTCGGAGGGGCTATCCGGTCCGGACGCACGGACGTCGTCCAGACACTTCGGAGCGCCTGTGGTCCGGGCGCAGATGTCACGCCGGTGGCGATCGGGCGCGATAGATTCGGCCGGGTGGCAGATGGCTGCAAGAGCTCGTCTATCCCGAGGAGGGCCGTGCGGGGGGTGCTCACTGATGGGCGGACGTGGCGGCTGGACACCAATTACCGGGGGGACGGCGAGGACCCCCCGCCGTCCGAACCGGTCATCGGCGGCCCGCCACACGAGCCGTTCACCGCGATCCATTGCGCGAGGTCCCGCCGACGAACGACTACGAGGGGGCGGTCCCGAACGGTCGACAGGATCCGTCGCGGCGAAATTCGAAAGGTCGTCCTGCGCGAGGACGATCGAGGTGACGGCAGACGCGAGTTCGATCCCAGGCTGTTGGCGCATCGTCTTCGGGCGGTGCACCGGACGCGTACACGTTCGCGGCGCCCACGGACGACGGGGTCCTCGCGGGGGCCTCTCCGGAGCTGCTGGTGTCGCGCCGGGCCGCGAAGTCCGTTGAACCCGCTCGCCGGCTCCGCTCCTCGGTCGGGTCACCCGAGGGGGATCGCGCGAACGCGGACGGGTTCGATCGCGTCGTCCAAGGAACGGGAGGAGCACGCGACGTCGTCGACGAGGTCGCCGAGACGCTCCTACATCTCTGCGAGGGGTTGACCTGGGACGACGAGCCGGTCCTGCGCGAGACGCCGAACGTCTGGCACCTCTCCACGAGGTTCCGCGGCGCGCTTCGGGAGCCGGCGCCGACGGCATGACCTGGTCGCCGAGTTGCACCCGACCCCCGCCGTGGCGGGCAGCCTCGCGAGGCCGCACTCGACACGACGCCGAGCTCGAACCTTCGACCGGGGCGGAGTTGGGCCCCGTCGGCTGGGTCGATGCGGACGGAGACGGTCATGGGCGATCGCGCTGGGCCGCGCGAGCTTCGAGGCGACCGCGCGATCCTGTACGCGGGTGCGGGCATCGTGGCCGACGGTGCCCGCGCGCGAGCTCGACGAGACCGAGCGGAAGTTCGACTCGTTCCTCGATGCCCTGCGCTGGGGCTAGCGCTCGAGAGGTGAGATCCGGTTCCAGCTCGATCACGAGCGGCTCGTCGGGCCGCGTGGAACCGCAGCCCGGCCGTAGAACGGGCGCGAACGCTCCGTCGGCCAGACGATCGCGGCCGAGAACCCCTCCTGTCGGCACCACGCCGTGACGCGATCCAACATCCACCCACCCAGTCCGCCGCTGCGATGCTCGGGTTCCACGTAGACGTTGGTCAGGTACCCGATCGGGCCGCTGCTTCCCGGGAACAGGGACCCGGTGGACCGTGTGCAGCCACATCGCGCCCACCAGGCGATCGCCGTCCAGGGCCACCCAGGCGCGCCAGTCCTCGGACGCAAGCGCCCGCGTCGCGAAGGCGGTGAACCCGGTGAACAGTGCGACCGGCGGACGCGACGTGCCGAGGCTCGCGATCAGCTGGCGTCCGTCGCCCTGGCCGACGTGCAGGTCGAGGAGGATCGCGTCGACGGGGCCGGCCGCGAGCACCTCTTGCGCGCGCTCGATCGACGAGGCTTCGACTACCGAGTACCCCTCCAGCTCGAGGTTGATGCGGCAGAGCATGCGGAGCGAGTCGTCGTCGTCCACGACGAGCACGGTCTTCCCCCCGCTTGCATCGATTGCCGCCATCGAGCGGTGGCGAGTCTATCGGGCCGGGCCGATATATCATCGCCTCCTTGAGGCCTCCCCCCGGAACGAGCACCGCCCGCGAGTATGCCGGCACGATGGCGGGCTTCTGGAGCGGGCTCTCTCGGACCCTCCGCGGTCTCGAGTCGCTCGCCGCCGACCCGCACCGCCTGGACGCGGACGTGGTCGGCGCTCTGCGGTCCCTCCAGTACCGGTTGCACTGGTCGAGCGAGTTCCTCGCCGGGGTCGAGCCGCCGCCGGGCGCTCGCCACGCGCATGCCGAGCTCGCGGACTCGCTCGTCGACGCGCGCGACGCAACCGGCGAGTTCGCCGACACGGTCGAGTGCGATGACGGCGCTGCTCGACCATGCTGCTCGAGTGGCGTGGCGCGCTGTTCCGTGTCCGCCTCGCCCGCGTCCGGCTCTCGATCCGCCCGCCGCGGCCCGCGGTGGCCGAGCCGGGAACCGGCTTTCCCGTTGCCGCCGCGGCCGCCACCGCGCTCACCGTCACCGGCGTTGCCGCGTTTACCGCGGGCGCCGTGCTCGTGCTCTGGCCGGTCTGGGCAATCGGGCTCGCGCTCGTCGCGGCCGGCTACCTTGCGTACCGTCCGTAACCAGGGACCCCTCCGGGCCGTTCTCACTTTGAAGTGAGAAACGTTGTCGAGGAGGCATCCAAGCTGGGCATCCGACTCCGCGGCCGACCCCCCGCTTCAGGCGGCGCGCCTGGAGGGAGTTCCAGCGTGCCCTGGATCCACTGGCGCGGCCTAGGCCGCTGCCGCGTGGGCGCTCCTGATCCGCACGAGCGTTTCCTCGCGCCCGAGCAGCTCGATGCTCTCGAACAGTCCGGGTGAAACCTTCGATCCGGTGACTGCGATCCGGATCGGCTGAAATGCCTGCCGGGGCTTCTGGCCCAGGCGGTCGGCGAGTGCCCGAAGCGCTGCCTCGATCGCCTCCGCGGTGAACGGCTCGACCTCTGCGAGCGTGTCGGCGGCCCCCTCGAGCACCTCCGGGTCGAGCTCCGCGGCGTCGTAGCCGATCCGGGTAGGGCGCTCGAACAAAAAACCAGCGAACTCGGGGAACTGTCCGAGCCGCTCGATCTTCTCCTGGACGAGGGGCGCCGCGGCGCAAACCCGCTCCTCGGGCCACTCGATCCCCTGCTCACCGAGGTAGGCGATCAGCCGCGCCGGCATAGTGCTCCTCCGCCAGTGCGCGCAAGTGCACGCCGTTCATCCAGTCGAGCTTCTCGTAGTCGAAAGTCGCCGGGCTCGAGCCGACGCGATCGAGGGTGAAGCGTTCCACGAGCTCGTCCGGGCTCATGATCGTGGTCTCGCCGTCAGGTGCCCAACCGAGGAGCGCGATGAAGTTCATCAGCGCCTCGGGGAGATACCCGGCGATGCGGAAGTCGTCGACGGCGGTGGCCCCGTGGCGCTTCGAGAGCTTCTTGCCGTCGCTGCCGAGAACGTCCGGGACGTGGGCGTAGACCGGCGGCTCGTGGCCCAGTGCCTCCAGGATCCGGAGCTGCTTGGGCGTGTTCGAGACATGATCGGAGCCGCGGATCACGTGTGTGATCCCATCGTCCATGTCCTCGACCGGGTTCGCGAAGTTGTAGGTCGCCCGCCCGTCGGAGCGGATGATCACGAGGTCCTCGAGCTGCTCGTTCGGGAACTCGATCCGGCCGCGGACGGCGTCCTCCCACGCGGTCACGCCCTCGTCGGGCATGCGGAAGCGGATCGCGCCCTCGTCCTCGTAGGCCTTCTCCTCCTCCACGAGGCGCGTCGCCAGGTCGCCGGCAGCGCCCCATTGCATCGAGCTGGAACGTGACCGCCCCATCCCAGTCGATCCCGAGCCACTGAAGCGAGTGCTGGATCTGCTCGGTCGCGTCCGCGACTTCCCGGCTGACGTCGGTGTTCTCGATCCGCAGCAGGCACTCCCCTCCGCGGCCGCGCGCGAACAGCCAGTTGAAGAGGAACGTGCGCACGCCGCCGATGTGCAGAAATCCCGTCGGGCTGGGCGCCATACGCACGCGAACGCTCATGCTCCGTTGAGCTCCGTCGAGCCTACGCTCATGCGGCAAGCGTAGTGGCCCCGCGGCGGCGGCTGGCCGAAACAGACGGCAGGGGACCAGGGACTCGCTCGGTAGCGTACGACGCGTGCTTCTCGGCGCTCATTGCTCGGGCGGGGTCAAGAAGGCGCTCGACCGCGCAGCCGAGCTCGAGCTCGATTCGCTCCAGCTGTTCGCGCAGAGCCCGCGGGCGTGGCGGTTTCCCGATCACGATCCGAAGGACCTGGCCGCATTCAGGCAGCGGCGGCAGGAGCTCGGGATCGGCGGCGTGCTCGTGCACTCGCTTTACCTCGTCAACCTCGCGAGCCCGAACGACGAGTTCTACGAGAAGAGCGTGACGACGATGCGCTCGACCGTCGACACCGCGTGCGAGCTCGAGGCCGACGTGGTGTTCCACGTCGGCTCCCACCAGGGCGCCGGCTTCGAGGCTGGGCTCGAGCGCGTGGTTCCGGCGCTGGCGCAGGTCGTCGAGCGGTGCTCCGACACGACCTGGCTCCTGCTCGAGAACTCGGCCGGGGCCGGCGGAACGATCGGGCGCTCGGTCGAGGAGCTCGCGGCTCTGTTCGACGCGCTCGGGCGCCACCCGCGGCTCGGCGTCTGCCTCGACTCGTGCCACCTGTGGGTGTCCGGCTACGACGTCACCGACGTGGACGCCCTCGATGCGCTGCTCGACGAGCTCGACGACCGGATCGGCCTCGACCGCCTACGCGCGCTGCATGTCAACGATGCGCAGGCGCCGCTCGGCTCGAACCGCGACCGCCACGCGAACGTCCTCGAGGGCCTGATGGGTGAGAAGCTCGGCGTCTTCCTTGGTCACCCGAAGCTTCAGGGGCTGCCCGCGGTGCTGGAGGTTCCCGGCGCCGAAAACCACGGGCCGGACGAAGCGGAGATGACGAAGGTGCGCGAGCTGCACGCCCGCTGGGCTAGCGGACCTGGGCGAAAACCCGGAAGGTCGGGCGGCCGACCGGCAGCTCGGAAAACTCGGGGTTGACGCAGCCGAGCTCGTCGCCGCGCTGGTGATAGGTCTCCTCGACCTCGACGCGGCACATCGGCAGCGGCTGCCGCTTCGAGCGGATCGCGCCGAAGCCCCCGCGCCGCCGCTCGGCCTCCCGTAGCAGGTCGATGTCGATCTCGACGTCGTAGACCTTCTGCATGCACCCGATGTAGGTGTGGCCGAACTCCTCGTACGCGTAGACGAACGGGCACGCGCGATCGATGCAAGCGGCTGGGTAGACGATCTTGTCGCAGTGGACTCCGCAGCGGCGGCACTCGACCTCGTCCTGAGGACGAAGCGGCAAGTCCTGTGCCGCGGCGCGACGTTGCTCCATACCGGGATTGTGGGGACTTGCTTCTCCGCTGCGCAAGTCTTGACAAGGAGGCGGCGGATAGGCTAGGGGCCAGTGGCGCGCAGGCTCCTGTGGGCATCCCTCGGCCTCGCGCCGATCACCATGATCGTGTACTTCGTCGGCCAGGCGAAGAAGCGCTTCGGCTTCTGCAGCGCGTTCGAGTCGAGACCACCTGACAATACCTTGCCCGATGGAGGAATCACCGAGTTGTAGGCGCGTGCAAGCCTGGTGATCGAATCGAGGAGGATCGGCACATCCTTCTTATGTTCGACCAGACGCTTGGCCTTTTCGATGACCATTTCGGCGACCTGGACATGGCGCTGTGCCGGCTCGTCAAAGGTCGACGAGATCACTTCGCCTTGCACCGATCGCTGCATGTCGGTGACTTCTTCCGGCCGCTCGTCGATGAGGAGCACGATCAGGAACACTTCCGGATGGTTCTTCGCCACCGACTGGGCGATGCTCTGCAGCAGCATCGTCTTGCCGGTGCGCGGCGGCGCGACGATGAGGCCGCGCTGCCCGCGGCCGATCGGCGTCATCAGGTCCATGACCCGGCCCGACAGCAAATCGGGCGTCGTCTCGAGCATGAAACGCGCCTGCGGATATAGCGGCGTCAGGTTTTCGAAGAAGAGCTTGTCGCGCGCCTGCTCAGGCGCCTCGAAGTTGACCGCCTCGACCTTGATGAGCGCGAAATAGCGCTCCCCTTCCTTCGGCGGACGAATCTGGCCGGAGACGGTGTCGCCTGTTTGCAGGTCGAACTTGCGAATCTGCGACGGCGAGACGTAGATATCGTCGGGTCCCGGCAGATAGTTGTAGTCGGGCGCGCGTAGGAATCCGAAGCCGTCCGGCAGTACCTCGAGCACGCCCTCGGAAAAGATGAAGCCGCTCTGCTCGGTTTGCGCTTTCAGGATCTGGAAGATCAGCTCCTGCTTGCGCATGCCGGTGGCGCCGGCGACCGCGAGATCCTTGGCAATCTGCGTGAGCTGCTGGATGCTCTTGTCCTTGAGCTCGGTGATGTTGAGGCCCTGACCGCGCCGGCCCTCCCCCGCCTTGATTGCCCTGCCGCTGCTGGCCGTCCTGCCGCGGCGGCTGATTCTCACGCGCCTGCTGCGGCGTATCACCGCCGCGCTGGCCTTCCGGCCTCCCCTGCCGCTGTCCTTCGGAGCGCTGCCCTTCTTGTCGCTGGCCCTCCGACGGCTGCCCGTCAGTTCGCTGCGCTTGCGGGCCAGGCGCGGGTGCTGGCCGGAGGCACCGGTGCCGGCGCCGCCTCCTGCTCTGTCGTGTCGATGGCGGTCGGAGAAGGTCGGTTCTGTAGCGGCGTCGGTGCGCTTTTCGACGTCCGCCGCCTGCTGGCGCGAGGAACGCTTGTTAGATGTTGGCATGAGACTGCTGGCGTTCTTCGATCGAATCCGTGAGGCTTCTGAAGTGGTTGACTGACGGTTAACGGCGTCTGGGCTTCGCGCGATATCGGAGCGGGCGTGTGGTGCGCCCGTGAGGCCCCGTGGCGAGTAAGGTTATTCGGGCTGTGTGTGTGGGAAGAGTATAGGCAGGCGCCGGCCACGGTGTCAATGGGACGGCGGGACCAGGATCGCGGACTGTCACGCGGGCTCGCCGTCGACCGGCGGTGGCCCCAGCCACCCTTTGTCCCTTGGTTACTCCTTGGTACCCCGTGGCAGCGGTCAATAACTGCGAGGGCTCTCGCCGATGGCGATGATGCTGCACGCCTGAATCGTATTCAGCCCGAGCTCCTGCGCGCGCTCAACGACGGCGGCGCCGTCGGCGCCAGGATTCAGCCACACTTCGCCAATCTTCCTCGCCGCGAGCTCGTCCATGATCTGGACGCCGATGTGAGGCTGCACGTAGACCGTCGCGATGTCGATCGGTTCAGGAACGTCGAGAACGGAGCGGAACGCCGCGTGTCCTTCGATGCTCGTCTCGTGCGGGTTGATCGGGAACACTCTATAGCCCTGATGGGCAAACGCGCGGAGGGCTTTGTTGCCGAACTTGCGGCGATCGCTCGACGCGCCAATCGACCGCGACGGATTTCGGCATGGCTCAGATTGTCTACCGGTCATCGCAGGCGTAAAATGCTTCTGATGGCGACGCTGGCGGACCTCCTCGCTCGAACGAACGGTTGATGCCGCGCCAGAACTCGTCGAGCGCATCGAGCGCGGACGACTGCGCTGCTATGCGTGCGGCCACGCGTGTCCGATCCCTGACGGCGCGGCCGGCGTCTGCAAGGTGCGCTTCAACCGCGGCGGCGTGCTGCGTGTGCCCTTCGGCTACGCCGGCGGCGTGCAGTGCGATCCCATCGAAAAGAAGCCGTTCTTTCACGCGCGACCCGGAGCGCTTGCCTACAGCTTCGGGATGCTCGGCTGCGATCTGCATTGTTCCTACTGCCAGAACTGGGTGACGTCGCAGGCGCTGCGCGACCCGTCGGCGATGTCTTTTCCGAGCGACGTGCAGCCGGCCGACCTCGTTGCCGACGCCTGCCGCCTCGACGCGCGCGTCGTCGTCAGCACGTACAACGAACCGTTGATAACCAGCGAGTGGGCGGTCGCGATCTTTCGCGAGGCCGAGCGCGAGGCCTGATGACGGCGTTCGTGTCGAACGGCAACGGCACGCCGCAAGTGCTCGCGTATCTGCGGCCGTGGATCGATCTCTACAAGGTGGACCTGAAGGGGTTCGACGATCAAGCACTATCGCCAGCTGGGCGGCCGCCTCGAGCCGGTGCTGGCAACCATCCGCTCGCTCCACTCGATGGGCATATGGCTCGAGATCGTGACGTTGCTCATTCCCGGTTTCAACGACTCGGCCGAAGAGATCGATCGCCTGACCAGCTTCATCGCCAGCGTCTCGCCCGACATCCCGTGGCACGTCACTGCATTTCACCGTGACTACCGCATGCACGACAACGCCGACACGACGCCGGCGATGCTCGTTGCGGCCGCAGAGATCGGACATCGCAACGGTCTTCGCTACGTCTACGCGGGAAACGCACCCGGACGGGTGGGCGATCTCGAGAACACGCGCTGCCACAGCTGCCGCGCGCTGCTCGTCGAGCGCGTTGGCTACCACATACAGGAGTATCGGTTGACGCCCGACCGGCTGTTGCCCGAACTGCGGCACGTCGATACCGGGGCGATGGGCAGCCGCCTTCGAGGGTCAGATCACCGATCTGCCCTTCTTGCCCGGACGTCGACGCCTGCGAGTCGTGTAGAGGGATGCGTCCGACGAAAGTCGGACGCTACTGCGTGAGCAACCTGATCGATTGCCGACTTGAATTGCGCGAACGGCACGGCGCCTCGCACGACCTTGACCACTTTCATCGGCTGACCGGCCGGCGGCGTCAAGCCGATCAAGAAAGTCGGCGTGCTGTCGACGCCCAGTGCCTGCATCCGCTCGACGTTCTCCCGCACAGGCTTCGAGTACTTGCCGGCGTCCATACACGCTTTGAACTTGCCGCTGTCGAGGCCGACCGACTGCGCCTGCGATGCCAGCACTGCGCCGAGCTGCGATCCGTCGCGCGGCGGCGGCTGATCGAACAGCTTGGCGTGCATCTCCCAGTACTTGCCCTGCTCGCCGGCGCAGCTGGCAGCCTCGTGCGCCTTGAATGCGTCCGGATGCAGCTGGTCGATCGGATAATCGACGAACACGTAACGCACCTTGCCGGTATTGATGAACTCCGCGTCGATCTGCGGCTGCGTCGTCAAGGTGTGACGCCGGCAGAACGGACAGTGATAGTCGGATACCTCGACCAGCATGACCTTGGCCGCGGCCGATCCGCGGGCCGGCGCGCCACTCACGACCACCGGCGCGTTCACCATTGCCGCCTGTACCTTGTCGACGATCATCTGCTGCAGGAAGGCACGGATGGCGTCGAGATCCTTCTGCATCTCGGCCTGCTGGGCCCTGAGCGCATCGAGCTCCCGCTTGAGTGCGGCCACGTCCTGATCGATCGGTGGCGACAGGGAAAAGAGAGCGACCGCGGCCACCGTCACGAGCTTGGAGAACATACTGAAACTGTATCAGATTAAGGAAAGCGCCAGTTCCGCGGAGGACACGGTCGTGGCTGATTTGATTGTTCCCGTGGACGTCAGCGGCGGCGCACGCGCGTGATGGTGACGGCCGGCGTGAGCGTCTCACCAGTGGCCGGGCCCATCTGGATCGTGCGGACCACATCCATGCCGCGGACCACCTGTCCGAACGCGGCAAATCCCTGACCGTCGGGCTGACGGCCGCCGCCGAAATCGAGCGCGGGCTGATCGCCAACGCAGATCGAGAACGAGTCGCGCGCCGTATCCGGCGTCGAGCGGGCCATCGACAGCGTGCCGTCCTTGTGAGTCAAGCCGGTGACGTTCGTGCGTTCGAGGGGGATTGCCGGAAAGAACTCACGCCGGCGCTCGCGGTTGCCTTCCGCCTGGATGACCGCGATCTTCACCGGCTTCTCGACCTGGTTGTCTGGGCGAACGGTGCGGAAGAACCGGCCACCGTCGAACAATCCAGCATCGACGTATTTGAGAAAGTTCGCCGCGGTAATCGGCGCGCGCACGGCGTCGATCTCGGCTTCGATCTCTCCTGCGGTGGTTTCGATCACCACCCGCACTGGCTTCGATGCGTCCTGCGCTCCCGGCCAGAACAGGATCCAGAGGAGCAGAACCAGGGTCGTCATGATGGAAAGATCTTGCCGGGATTGAGCAGTCCGTACGGGTCGAACGCCGCCTTGACGCGCTTCATCAGCGCAATCTCCTCCGGCGACAGTTCAATCGGGAGAAATGGCGCTTTCGCAAAGCCGATTCCGTGCTCGCCGCTGATCGATCCCTCCATTGCGACCACGCCCTCGAACAGTTGCCGCTCGGCGACGTGAGCGCGCTGGATCTCGTTGTCGTCGGACGGGTCGACCATGATGTTGACGTGGATGTTGCCGTCACCTGCGTGCCCAAAGCACGGGATGCGCAGCCGGTGCTCGGCGGCGATGCGCCGCACCAGCGCGAAGAGCGCCGGGATTCTCGCCTTCGGCACCACGACGTCGTGGTTGAATTTCAGCCCGGCGACCATCTTCAGCGAGAGCGACAACTCCCGGCGCACGCGCCAAAGCTCCTGGCGTTCCGCGTCGTTGCTGGCGTGAAGTACCTCGGTGGCGCCGGCAGCGACCAACGCACGATCGACACGGGCCGCTTCGTCGGCGACGGCGGCGGGCACGCCGTCCACCTCCACCAGCAGGATTGCCGCCGTTCCTTCCGGCGCCAGCGATCTGACCTTGAGGTACTTCGCGACGGCTTCGAGTGACGTGCCGTCGATGAGCTCGATGGCTGCTGGCACCACGCGCTCGCGAATGATTCCGCCGACGGCGTCGACGGCAGCCTCAACGGTCGGGAACGTTGCGCGCAGAGTCGCCTGCACAGGTGGCTTGGGTATCAGGCGCAGGATGATCTTGGTGGTGATCGCGAGCGTGCCTTCGGACCCAACGAGCAGGTGCGTCAGGTCGTAGCCCACGACGTTCTTGACCACCTTGCCGCCGGTCTCGACGACCTCCCCTGTCGGCAGCACCGCTTCGAGCCCGAGCACGTACTGCTTGGTCGTTCCGTACTTGAACGCGCGCGGACCGCCGGCGCACTCCGCGACGTTGCCGCCGATGACGGACTGCCGCAGCGAGGCGGGGTCTGGCGGATAGAAGAGGCCGACCTTCTCCACCGCATCCTGCAGGTCCCCGGTGATGACGTTGGGCTCGACGACGGCGATGAGATTCGCCTCGTCGATCTCGAGGATGCGGTTCATACGCTCCAGCGAGATCACGACGCCGCCGCGCGTCGGCACCGATCCGCCGGTGTATCCCGTGCCGCCGCCGCGTGGGACCATGGGAAGGCGGTGCTCGGCGCAGATACGGACGATCGCCGCGACTTCGGCCGTCGAGCCCGGGAACACGACAACGTCTGCAGGATGACCGCGCTTCAGCGCGTCTGTGCCGTACAGCGATCGGGCGTCGGCGTCGGTACGGACGTACGCCGCACCGAGCACCGATTGGAGCTCGGCGACGACGTCGGCTGTCGGTGTGACCACGCCAGCGATACCAGCGTCAGGCGGTAGTAGTCGTTCGCGGACGCTCGACCGATCGTAGATGCGCGATGATCTTGTCCGCGCCGCGTTTCAGATCCTCCATCGACGCGGCGTACGAGAGGCGAACGAAGCCCGGAGCATCGAACGCTTCGCCCGGCGTCAGCGCGACGCGCGGACCGTCGAGCAGCGACTGCGCCAGCTCGGCGGACGTTCGAATGCCGTCGGGGGACAGAAAGTCCGAGACGTCCGGGAACAGATAAAATGCGCCGGCCGGCTTCACGAGACGCAGACGCGGCTCTTCGCCCAGCCAGATGCAGAGCTGATCGCGGCGGCGGCGATACTCGTCGAGCATCTCGGTGACGCATTCCTGCGGGCCATTGAGTCCCGCCACTACGGCCTTCTGCGTAATCGAGCAGACGTTCGACGTCGAGTGGCTCTGGAGCGCGTTGCAGGCGCTGACCACCGCGGCCGGGCCAACCGTCCAACCGCAGCGCCAGCCAGTCATCGCGTAGGCCTTCGATGCCGAGCCGCAGAGGATCGCGCGATCTCTCATCGTGCGCGCTAGAACGCCCGGCAGGTTGTGCGGCGTCGGATCGTAGATGAGTTTCTCGTAGCAGAGATCGAGCAGGATCCAGATCCCGCGCTTCGCGGCTTCCTTGGCCACGGCCTCGAGATCCTCTTCCGAAATCAGCGCCCCGGTCGGATTACCCGGCGAGTTGATGATGATGCCGCGTGTCTTCGGCGTCAATGCATTGAGGAACGTTTCCGCTCGAAGCGTGAACCCGTCTTCGGCATGGGTATGGACGATGACCGGCGTCGCGTCGGCAAGCTTGATCTGCTCGACGAGCGTCGGCCAGCCAGGCATGTGCGTGATGACTTCATCGCCCTCGCTGAAGAGCACCATCACGGCATTGAACAGCGCCTGCTTGCCGCCGGCGGTGACGATGACTTCGTTGGTCGCGTACTCGATACCGTAGTCGGTCTTGTAGCGGGCGAGAATGGCCTTCTTCAGTTCGTCCGTCCCCGAGTTGGTCGTGTACTTGGTGAAGTTGGCGTCGATCGCCGCGTGCGCCGCTGCCCCGATGTGCTTCGGCGTCGGAAAGTCCGGCTCGCCGGCACCGAGGTCGACGACGTCGATGCCTCTCGCTTTGAGCGCGAGCGCCTCGGCGGTGACCTTCATCGTTGGAGACATGGCAATGCGCGCCGCCCGCGCCGCCAGAGTGTTCGAGCTTCCCATGTGTCAGGCCCTCAGCGTCTCGCGCGCGAGCTTCTTCTCGCGCAGCCGACGCTCGACGATGTCCGGAACGATGCCCTTGACCGACCCGCCAAGGGCGACGACTTCTTTCACCAGGCGCGAGCTCACGTAGGTATACGGCTCGGCCGGCATCATGAACACGGTCTCGACGTCAGGGTTGAGCCGCCGGTTCATGAGCGCCATCTGCATCTCGTACTCGAAATCAGACACGGCCCGGAGGCCGCGGACAATCACGCTCGCCTGGCGACGACGAGCGTAGTCCACCAGCAGGCCGTCGAAGGTATCCACTTCCACGTTGGCCCGGTCGCGGAACACTTCGCGCGCGATGTCGACGCGCTCGTGGACGCTAAAGAGCGGCGCCTTGTCGGCGTTGATGAGCACCGCGACGACAATTCGCTCGAACAGCCGGGATCCCCGCTGGATGATGTCCACGTGGCCCATCGTCAGGGGGTCGAACGAGCCGGGGTAGATAGCAGCAGCCATGAAGAAAGTCTGAATTCTGAATGCTGAATTCTGAAGTGAAGTGTGAATTGTGAAGTGTGAAGTTGAAACCTTGAACTACGAAGTGTGAAGTGCCTCAGCGGGCCGGTAGAAGGCCAGCGCGCTGTCTCCTGACTTCAGCTGACGTGTCAGCACGAGGCCCCCCGACTCTGACGGCGGCGTATCTCGCTTCGCGTGCTCGATGATCACTCGTGTTTGCGCGCTTGCCAGGCCCGACGCGGCGGTCAGCGCCGCTATCATCTCCCCTTCTCCGTATGGCGGATCCAGAAAAATGATGTCGAACGGCTGTCCGCTCAGCCGCGCGGCCGCGGCGGCAAACTCAACGCGGATAATAGCATAGCCCTCTTCGAGGCCGCAGTGCTTCAGGTTCTCGCCGACGAGACCCAAAGCGCGGCGGTCTCGTTCGACGAACGTCACGTGAGCGGCGCCCCGGCTCAGGGCCTCGATACCCACGGCTCCGGTGCCGGCAAAGCCGTCGAGCACTCGCGCGCCTGACACGGCCGGGCCGAGCACGTTGAACAGCGTCTCGCGCAGCTTGTCCGACGTCGGGCGCAAACCCTCCCAGTTCGGCGACGCCAGGCGCCGGCCCTTCAAGGCTCCAGCGATCACGCGCATCTGGTCACGTCTAGCCCACGCCCACCAGGCCGAATCGCTGTTCCCAACTCGTGCGGACGAACGCCGCGAGCTGCTCGGCCTGCCGCTCGTCATCCAGGGCCTCGATGGCCTCGCGCCGTGCGTCCTCCATCATCTGATGATCGCGGAGCAAGTCGCCGACGCGCAGCGTTGGCATCCCCGACTGCCGCGTGCCAAAGAAATCGCCGGGACCGCGCAACGCCAGATCGCGCTCGGCAATGACGAATCCATCGGTGGAATCGGTGAGGGCCTTCAACCGCTCCCGGCCCGACTCGCTGAGCGGCGCCTGGTACAGCAGAACGCAGTACCGACTGGTGCGCCCCGCGGCCGACACGTCCACGCAGCTGATGCAGCTGCGAGAGGCCAAACCGTTCCGCATGCTCGACGACCATCACTGACGCATTCGGCACGTCAACGCCGACTTCGACAACGGTGGTCGATACGAGAATGTGGAACTCACCGCGCGCGAAGGCATGCATGACACGATCTTTTTCGTCAGGCTTCATGCGTCCGTGCAGGAGGGCTACGCGGTAGGCGGGAAAGACATCGTGTTGCAGGTGGTCGGCCATTTCGGTCGCGGCACGCAGATCGATCTTGGCCGACTCTTCGATGAGCGGATAGATGACATAGGTCTGACGTCCGAGGTCGAGCTCCTTGCGCACGAAGTCGTAGATGTCGTCGCGGCGCGTTTCCGGCTTGGCGATGGTCTTGATTGGCTTGCGTCCCGGCGGCATCTCGCGCATTACCGAGACGTCGAGATCGCCGTAGGTCGTAAGCGCAAGCGTCCGCGGAATCGGCGTCGCCGTCATCACGAGGATGTCAGGATGCATGCCTTTCGCCCGCAGCGCGGCGCGTTGCATGACGCCAAAACGATGCTGCTCGTCGATGATCGCGAGCCCGAGCTCGCGAAAGGCCACCGGATCCTCGACGAGCGCGTGCGTGCCGACGACGAGGTGCATCGAGCCGCCGGCGAGCTCGGCCTGCGTCTCGCGCCGTTTCTTTGCCGGTGTCGTCCCCGTGAGCAGCGCCACACGGAAGCGCGATGACTCGAGCAGCCGCCTGATGTTGATGTAGTGCTGCTCGGCCAGGATCTCGGTCGGTGCCATGAAGGCCACCTGGAACCCGTTCTCCATGGCGACCAGCGCGGCCATCAGCGCAACGATCGTCTTGCCCGATCCGACATCGCCTTGCAGCAACCGGTTCATCGGGTGCGGCCGACGCATGTCCGCCACGATTTCACCGATGACTTTCTTCTGATCGCCCGTAAGCCGGAACGGCAGGACGCGGCGGGCTGATTCGCGAATCTCGTCGGTGATGACGACCGCCCGCGGCTTGACCTCGTCGCTCGCGCGCCGCTTGCGCAGCACCAGTCCGCACTGGAAGAGGAAGAACTCTTCGAAGATCAGGCGTTGCTGCGCTGGCGAGCGAAACGCGTTGAGCTCCTCGAGGCTCGCATGCTCCGGCGGAAAGTGCGCCTGAAAGATCGCCGTCCGTCGATCGAGAATCCCGCGCCGTTCGCGAAGAGCCACCGGCAACGGATCGGGGAGGGCCTCTGGCAGCGACGCCAGCGCGTGATGCACGAGCACGCGCTGCATCTTGGTCGTGACGGTGCCAGTCTTTTCGTAGATCGGAACAATGCGTCCCGTGTGCACCGTTTCTTCGTCGTGCTCGAGGGATTCGGCGTCTTCACTTCCCTGCGGCAGGACTTCGTACTGCGGGTTCTGCAACTGAAGTCCGTGCGATGTCAGTTCGAGCTTGCCGTAGAGAATGACGCGCTGGTGCGGCTTGAAGACGTCATTGAGGAACGGCTGGTTGAACCAGATTGCGCGCAGCGCACCGGTGCGATCGCGAACGACGAGCTCGAAGATCTTGAAACGCGGACGGCGCGTCGGCCTGATCCCGCCGCCGACGACTTCGCCGACGACCGACGCGGTCACACCCGGACGGAGCGCCGCAATCGTCTGGAACGTGCCGCGATCCTCGTAGCGGATGGGAAACCGGTACAGCAGGTCTTCGACCGTGTGCAGCCCCACGCGCTCGAGGTCGGCGGCGCGCCGCGGGCCAACACCCTTGAGATACTGCAGGGGCGACTGGAGAGGATCTATTGCACCACCATCGCTTCCCCCTTCCCCACGCGGATCTCTTTGATGCGGGCGGGCAGCTCGAAGGGGTCGTCCATGCTGATGCCGGAAGGTTTTTCAGCTGACTTCGAATAGTACGCGAGCAGTTCCTGGAGAAGGCTTTTCGGAATAGCGATGCCCGAAAGCTCGGCGGACTCGAGCTGGAAGCGGCCGACGCCGTTCTGCGTGATGAGCAGTCCCGACGCCATGAGCGGCAACTTGCCGGTCATGTAGCTGAGGGGATCCGTCCAACCGCGCTGCTTCTGCTTCCGCACGGCATCGAGGTCGATCGTTGCCGTCCCTCGCACCCGGCCATCGCCAAGCGCGCTCAACGTCGGTTCAACGACTCCAGCCGGAACCTGCTCCTTGAGATTGAAGCGGAGATACGCGTTCAGCTCCGCGTCGGTCAGCTGTGTCGTCTGGGAAGCCGGCGCCGCGCTGTTGCCTGACGAACCGCGAGCTTTTGGAGAACTGGCAAAGCTCGAGATGCGATCGAGCTTCCCCTCGCAGCGATCGGCGTCCTGCTTGGTCAATTTCGCTTGCGCGCCGAGTTGCACGCCAAACGCAATCACCAGCGGTGAGAGGATCGCCAGACTGAGGCCGGCCGGAACCATTGATCGCAGCCGTGTCATACAGCAATTGTACACAGACTGACGCGTCAGACTAGCGGGCGGCCGCCTATTGCTGCTTCTGCAGGGCCCGAGCACGGGCGCGCACCAGCAGATCGAGCTTGCGGCGCTCGATCTGTTCTTCGAAGACCCGAAAACGAGCCTGCTGGCGGGTATCGAGAATCTCGTCGAGCGCGTCGTACGCCTGCCGCAGCTCGGCCGCGGCGCGGTCGTCATGCGCGCGCAGCGCCGCAAGCTGGTTGCGAATCGTGGCATCGTCGGCGGGTACGACGGCCCGCGGTCCCGCAATCCGGAAGAGCTCCCGCACCAGTTGTTGCCGCTGCCGCTGGTTCCGCCGGCGAACGTCCTGGAGCTTCTTCAGCCGGGCCGCAAACGTGCCGTATTTGTCATCGGCAATCGTCAACTCGCGTTGCGCCTGGACGATGGCGTAGGTATCGAGCATGTCGGCGAGCGCCGCATCGGGTAACGCATCGGCGTCCTGGTCGGCACGACCCGAGGGTACGGGCACGCGTTCGGGTCGCTGCCCCGCGACGATATTCGCCGCACCGGCAAGGCCGGCGACCCCGACGATCAGGAGGGCGTGAACGAGAGGTCGAACCATCTCACATCCTTATCTCGGCCTCGAGCAGACGCACGAGCTCACGTCGTTCTGCGTGCGTCAGATCTGCCATCGCCCGCTCGGCGGAACCAGGACGAACGGCGAACCCGCTCTCGGCATCATCGTCGTCCCACGTCGAGTCATCGGCAACAGCCCGCACGAGTGCCCACGCCTGATCGCTATCGGGGTCGGATGCGTCGATGTCGAGATCGGGCGCTGAGACGGCGACCAGGGGTGGCGCGCCGGGCGTTCCGGGTGTGCGCCATGGCGGCGCGCTTGCGCGCCAGACCGCGGTGACGAGCACCACCGTCGCCAGGGCTCCCGCAATCGCCCACTTCAGAGTCGGTCTGGAGAACCAGCGGGGAGACTCGTTCGGCGACGCGTCGTGCACCGCATCATGCACGCGGGCCGAAAAGTGGTCCCAGAAAAGCGGCGACGGTTCGGGTATGTCCGCGTCAGATGCACGCAACAACGTGCTGCGAAGACCTTCAGCTCGAGCGCGGCACGCGTCGCAACCATCAACGTGCTGCTGACGATCGGCCCGAAGCGTGCCGTCGATGAGATCGACGATCTCGATATCAGTAAGGTGACTCATCGCAGCAGCTTTTTCAGATTCGCGAGCGCGTGAAACAGGTTCGCCTTCGCCGCGCCGACGGAGCTGCCGAGGATCCCTGCAATCTCGTCGTGCGGAAGGTCATGATAGATCCGGAGAATCAATGTCGCGCGCTGCTTCGGTGGCAGCTGACGGATTGCAGCGCGGACCTGCGCGGCGCGCTCGTGACGCATCATCGCGAGGTCGGGGCGCTCGGCGCCGAGATCGGCGCGATCGGCCGGCTCGAGCGGCTCGCTTCGCGGCGTCTTGAGCGCGAGCCGATTGAGGCAGACATTGGCGGCAATCCGATAGAGCCAGGTCGAGAGGCTCGACTCACCCTTGAACCCCTTCAATCCCTTGAACGCGCGGATGAAGGCGTCCTGCGCGAGGTCCGCCGCATCTTCGTGGTTGCCGACGTAGCGGTAACACAGCTGGTATACCTGCCGGCGATGGCGCTCGACGATCACGTCGAAGGCATTGCGTTCGCCGGCGAGGCAGACCTCGACGAGCGCACGGTCGCTTGCCTCGGCCCAAGCGGGATCCCGCGCCGGGGAATCAAGCCGACTCGTGACGCGAATCGTCCACTCAGGCGACACGCGCCCCGTCCAGCTTCGGGTTATCACGGCCCGTCACTCTCGGCATCCGCGCGGATTGGCATCGACGGCATCCGTAAGGGTTAGACCGTTTGCAGGGAGTTTGGGTAACACGTGCTCGTTTGACTTTCGCTTTTCCTTTGCGTATAGTGCGCGCAACATGCTGCCATTGACCAAGCGACAGCGCGAAATCCTCGACTACCTCAACGATTTCATCCAGCAGCACGGCTACGCGCCGAGCCTCGAAGAAATCGGCCGGCGCTTCGGGCTTTCGTCGCTTGCCACGGTTCACAAGCACCTGACAAACCTCGAGGACAAGGGTTTCATCAAGCGCGCATGGAACCGCAGCCGTTCGGTCGAGCTTGTCCCGACGCGTCTTGGCAGCCGGGCCCTCGAGCTCCCGCTCCTCGGCTACGTCGCCGCCGGCTCGCCGATCGAAGCCGTCGTCGGCAGCGAGACTATCGCCGTGCCGGAGGATTTCGTCGGCAAACGCGACAGCTATGTGCTGCGCGTTCGCGGCGACTCCATGATCGACGAGCAGATTCGTGATGGTGATTTCGTCATTGTCGAGGATCGCCGGACCGCCGACAACGGCGAGATGGTGATCGCCTTGCTTAACGGCTCCGACGTCACGCTCAAAAAGTTGTATCGCGAGCAGGGCCGAATCCGCTTGCAGCCGGCCAATCCCGCGATGCAGCCAATCGTCGTCGCCGCCGATCAGGTACAGGTTCAAGGCGTCGTTGTCGGCGTCATGCGCCGGTACTGACCGCTCGCTCAGTCGCTACTCAACGCGGATCATCCTCCGACGCGATCGTGCTCCGAAACTTGGCCATCAGTCCGAAGTAAGCTATGGCCTATGGAAGAGCGCAAGCAGATCAACTTCACCATCGTCCCTGACGACAAGGGCGATGTCCCGCGAGTCTACGCAAATTTCTGCGCGATCTCGCATACACCGTTCGATTTCACCCTCTCGTTCTGCGAGGTTCTGCCGCTCTCGGAGAGCGATATTCAGCAGGCACAGGCCGATCACGTCGTGCGCGCGCCCGTTCGCGCCCGAATTGCCGTGCCGCTGCAGGTCCTGCCGAACCTCATCGCTGCGCTCCAGGAGCACATGCGAGTCTTCAGCGAATCCACGGGCGCGAGCTGGGATAAGGGACCGGTTCACTAACACTGAGCCTGGTCGGTTCGGGGTTCGTGGTTCTTCGTTCGACGTTCAGGTTCGGGGTTCTGGGTCACGGTTCCTGGCTCGAGGGTTCTGGCTGCAGGCGCTCACAAGAGTGGAATCGCACAACCTGTGGTGAAAGGTTTTGAACGATGAACCCTGAACGGGAACGCCGAACCAGGAACCTGAACCCCGAACGAAGAACCACGAACCCAGAACCGACACTTTCCCCCCAACCAACACTTCCCCCCCTCCCCCCGTTTGTAAAGGTATGACCGGGCAGGCGATCGCGATGAGCGCGACCGCGGACCGGCCGACCGACGATGCGGCGGGACGGCTGGGCACGTTATTCGATTCGCATCACCAGCGCCTGTACCGGCTGGCTCGACGTCTGTCCCGAAGTGCAGAGGACGCGAGCGACCTGGTGCAGGAGACGTTTCTCCGCGCCGCGCGGCACGTTCATTCGGTGCCGGAAGGCGCCGGACACGAAGAGGCCTGGCTGGTTCGCGTGCTGATCAATCTCGCAAGAGATCGATGGCGGCAGCTCGCCGTCCGGCGTCGAAGTGCAGACGACGCCGCGTTCAGCACGACACCGGTGACGGCGGACCCTGAATCGACGCTGCTGGCCAAGTCGATCGTCTGGCAGGCGCTCGATCGGCTGCCGCCTCGGCGGCGCGCAATCATCGTGCTTTACGAGATCGAAGGCGTGGCCATCCCGGCGATTGCCAAACTGCTAGGACTGGCGAACGTCACCGTCCGCTGGCACCTGTCAATTGGAAGGCGCGAGCTGGCGGCGGCGGTAGATGGCCGCTCGGAAGGGCCCACTGGTGTACGGCAATGACTGACTTGACCACGCTTCTGAAGGACGGCGACCCCGTTCGAGTCGAGGAAGGACTGGGCCCCGCCAACGCCGATCGCATGCGCCGACGCGTCATCGCGGCCACCGTCGAAGCAGAACGCGTTCGCACCCCGTGGCATCGTCCGTTTGCCGTCGCTGCAGTCGCGGTTCTTCTGGTCATTGCCGGCACGATCCGCAGCCATCAAACGGTCGCGCCAACGATCGCAGCCGAAGATCCATTCGCGATGTCGGGCAGCAGCGCCGGCACCGACCGCCGGCAGCTGCAGTTCTCAACCCCTGGGGGCACGCGGATCATCTGGATTTTCGATGAAAACCTACGGCTACAAGAGTCGATGCCGTAACCCGGTATCAGGATTACCAATGAGAGTGACGACCATTCAATCTGCGTTGGTTTCAACACTTGTCGTTTTGCTTGGCGCCTCACCGGTCTTTGCTCAGGGGACGACGCAGCAGCCGCAGCCGCCGCCTCAGCGCCCGGCGCCGAGCCAGGCGCCCGCCGAAGCGCCGACCCCACCGCCAGCCGGCCAGTCGCGCCGCAGCAACAACGAACGGGCGGTTCTTCCGCAGGGCTTCAGCGTCGTGCTGGTGCTGGGCGACATTCAAAGTGTGGCGACGTCAGATGACGTGCCGCCGGCCGCGCGGAAAGCCCTGACGGACATGCGGGAATTCCTGCCGTTCAAGTCGTACCGGCTGCTCGACGCCGCGTGGCTCATGTGCTGCGGCCAGGATCCGAGACCGAGCGCGTTCGCGAGAGGCGGCACACCCTCGATGGGGCCCAGGAATTCGGTTACGCAGTTACTTCGTGGTCCCGAGGATCGCGAGTACGAGCTCGAGCTGACGACGGCGCGAACCGAGGGATCGCGAGTCTTCGTAAAGTTCACGCTGACAGGTAGCGGCGGCAGCGCCGCGGAAATCGCCGCCGCGGAAGCGACGCCGGCAGCGACGGTGCGAAACCTCAACCGTCGTATCGCGGACCTCAAAGATACGCGGACGATGCTCGACAAGCAGCTTCAGGACATGCGCAAGAAAGTTGAAGTGGGCATCGCTCCGGGAACTGACATTCCCAAGACGGAGCTCGAGATCCGGCGCCTCGACCGCGAGATCGAAGAACTCAATGCTCGGCTGGCCGAAGCGCAATCCGGCCGCAGCACCACGCCGCGAGCGAGCGTCGATCAGGCTCGGCGAACCACAATCATCGACACGAGCTTCAGCATGGACGTCGGCGAGACCGTCGTCGTCGGAACCTCACGCCTCAAGGGTGGGAGCAAAGCGCTCATCGCGCTGCTCACAGCCGTGCCACCGCGGACGGGCGAGCGCAAAGAGTAGTGCTGAATGCTGAGTGTTGAATGCTGAAGTGAAATTCGACGTTCGCATTTCCAACCTCACTTCAGCACTCTACACTCAGCATTCAGCATTTCTGCAGCTCCTTTCCCGTGGCCTACAATCTCCGGATGGCGAAACGCGCATCGGCGCGCCCTCGTCTGCCGGTGCCGCCGAAGTCGCCGGCAGAAACACGCCGCATAATGAAGCGGCTGGGCACGCAGCATCCCAACGCTGACACCGAGCTCCACTTCACGAACGCCTACGAGCTTCTCGTAGCGACGATCCTTTCGGCGCAGTGCACCGACGAGCGGGTGAACCAGGTAACCCCGGCGCTCTTCGCCCGCTACCCCGACGCGCGGGCGCTGGCGCGCGCGACGACTGACGAACTCGAGCCGCAAATCCAGTCCACAGGATTCTTTCGAGCCAAGTCGCGGTCCCTCGTCGGCATGGCGACCGAAGTCGTGGAAACGCACGGCGGCGAGATCCCACCGACGATGGAGGCGTTGGTCGCGCTGCCCGGTGTGGGCCGAAAGACCGCCAACGTCGTTCTTGGCCACGCGCTTGGCGTGCCGGGCCTTCCCGTGGACCGCCACGTGCTTCGGGTCGCCAACCGCATTGGCATCGCCAGGTCGGACGACCCTGAAGTTGTCGAACAGCAATTGTGCGCGGTCATGCCGCCGGCGGCGTGGACGGTGACATCCGACACGCTCATCCTCCACGGCCGTCGCATCTGCAAGCCACGTCCGCTCTGCGATCGTTGCGTGGTCCGAGCTGACTGTCTCTTCTACGCGCACCTGACGCGACCTGCAAGCATTCGCCCGCCGCGGCCGAAGAACCGCAAGGGCAGGTCGTGACCAGGGAACGGTTCACCGAGCTGGTCGAAGACGCGCTGCGCGAGATCCCCCGGCGTTTTCGCGACGCGATGAAAAACGTGGCGGTCGTCGTCGAAGAAGAACCGCCGCTCGACGTCCTCGAGGAGATGGAAATCGGTCCCGACGACACACTGTTCGGGCTGTACCAGGGAACGCCGCTGCCTCAGCGCGGCTGGGGCTATGGCAACACGCTTCCAGACCGCATATCGATCTATCAGTTTCCAATCGAGGACGCTTGCGAGGACGATGATGAGATTCGCGATTGCATTGCCGAGACGGTCATCCACGAGTTCGGCCACTACTTCGGCATGAGCGAAGAGGAAATCGAGGAGATCGAAGAGAAATACTGGCGCGGTGAGCCACTGGACGACGTCTGATGCGCAGTGCGAAGGGAGCCAGGGCAAAGAAGCAATTCGGGCAACATTTCCTCGAGCCCGTCTGGGCGGATCGGCTGGTTGCGGCAATCGCGCCCCGAGCCTCCGATCGATTTCTCGAAATCGGGCCGGGCCCCGGCGCGTTGACACTCCGCCTGGCACCACACGTTGAGCACCTGACGGCAGTCGAGATCGACCGGGACATGGCGGCGGCGTTGCGGCCGAGACTCCCCGGGAACGTCACGCTGGTCGAACAGGACATCCTCGACGTCGACCTCCGTGCGGCGGCCGCCGACGATCTGCGAGTGGCGGGTAACCTTCCCTACAACGTGTCCTCCCCGATCCTCTTCGCCCTGCTGCGCGCACGGCGGCTGGGTGCCCGGATTACGGACGCGACCGTCATGGTCCAGCGGGAAGTCGCGGATCGGATCGAAGGCAAGCCGGGGACGAAGGACTATGGAACGCTTGCGATCTTCGTCGGACTCCGCGCGGCGGTCCGTCGTGTCCTGACGCTGCCGCCAGGAGCCTTTCGCCCGATTCCCAAGGTCCACTCGGCGGTGCTTCGCCTGGATTTCCACGAGCCCACCGTTCCAATCGCCGACGAGACGCTCTTCGAGCAGGTCGTGCGGTCCATCTTCACCCAGCGGCGCAAGACCCTTCAAAACGCACTCAAACCGCTGGCGGAGGCACGCGGTCTCGCCCCGCGCACGTTGGTGTCCGCCGCCAGTCTGGACGGCAGCCGTCGACCGGAGACGCTGCAACTTGCAGAACTGGCGCGGCTTGTGGACGCGGTTGCTTCATCTTCGCGACGAGCTGTGCTATAGTCTGCACGGATTTTCCCCATCCCTGACGTTTGTCCCAGCAAACGTCAGGCGGGGTACGAGACGCGCGGCGCCCAGCCGCGCAGTACTTGGCGGGTGGCCTCTCCTCGGGGCATTGCTCTCGCCGGTCAGTCGTGCCTCCTGATGGGTGGCCATGGCATCTCGGATTCCTTTGTACGACTGACACGTAGTCTCGAAGAGCACCAATCGATTGAACGACGACGGGGGGCTTCTGTCGACTCACGGAACTGACGCGCCGCTCGAGCTCGTGCCGCTCGGTGGGCTTGGCGAGTTCGGCATGAACATGATGGTTGTCGCCTGCGGCGACACGGCCATCCTCGTCGACGCCGGCGTCATGTTCCCCGAACCGGAACTCCTCGGCGTCGACCTCATCATTCCCGACATCCGTCAACTCCAGCAATACAAGATTTCCGCGATTGTGCTGACGCACGGTCACGAAGACCACATTGGCGCCGTCCGGCATGTGCTCGAAGTGGTGGACGGCCCGGTCTACGGCACACCGTTCACCCTCGCCCTCGTCGAGTCGAAGCTCGACGAAAGCGATCACGATTCGCGCCGGCGGCTCGTGCCGGTGCGGCCGCGAGAACGCGTCACGATCGGCACATTCACCGTCGAGTTCCTGCGCGTCACGCATAGCATCCCCGATTGCGTCGCGCTGGCGATCGAGACTCCGCACGGCGTCGTTGTCCACACGGGAGACTTCAAAGTCGATCAGACGCCGCTCGATGGCGAAGGCGTCGACGTGCACCGCCTGGCGCAGCTGGGTGCGGCGGGAGTGCTGGCGCTGCTGGCCGACAGCACGAACATCGACCGCCGCGGTTTCACAGGCTCGGAAGTCGATGTCACCGACGCCTTCGAGGAGATTTTCACGAACACGGACGGCAAGATCGTCGTCGCGACGTTTGCCTCCAGCATCTATCGGATGCAAATCGTCGTCGACCTCGCGGCGCAGTTCGATCGACGGGTCGCCTTCATCGGTCGCGGGATGATCGACAACTCCGAGATCGCCCAACGCTTGGGCTACCTTCGGATCCCGACGGGCGTGCAGATCAAGGACAGCGACGTTCGAAACTTCCCGGCTCAGGACATCGTCTGCCTCTGCACCGGGTCCCAGGGCGAGCCGCAGGCTGCTCTTCCCAGAATTGCCATCGACGACCACCGGCATGTCCGTCTGGAGCCCGAAGACGTGGTCGTGTTCTCGGCGCGTGAAATTCCGGGCAATGAGAAGGCCATTGGCCGGGTGATGAACCACATTGCCAAGCGCGGGACCGAACTCGTCTATGAAGGGCTCAAGCATGTCCACGTTTCAGGGCACGGGAGCGAAGAAGAGCTGAAATTGATGCTCTCCCTGGTCAGACCGCGCTACTTCGTGCCGATACACGGTGAGTACCGCCAGCTTGCCCGGCACGCCCGAATTGCGAGCCGGGTATCACGCGGCACCCGGGTGCTGCTCGCAGAAAACGGCGACGTGATCCGGTTCGATGCCGAGGGTGGGCGCCTGGCGGGCAAGGTCCCGGCGGGCCGGATCCTGATTGACGGCACGCGGAGCGGCGAGGTCGGCGACGAAGTGTTGCGAGACCGCCGCCACCTGGCCGGCGACGGGCTGGTGGTGCCAGTGGTCGTGATCGGCAAGCAGTCCGGCAGCCTCGAGGAGACGCCGGACGTCATTACAAGGGGATTCGTGCTCGATTCGCGGACCGAGGGATTGCTCAAGGAGATTCCGGCGCTTCTGGCGGCGACGATAGAGGGCGCGGGCGTCGAGGAACGCACCGACCCAGGGCTCATCAAGGAGAAAATTCGCGTGGACTTGCAGCGGTTCTTCCGCAAGCGCTCAGGACTCCGGCCGCTCGTGGTGCCGGTGATCATGGAGATCTGACGTGGGGGGATCCTTCGCGTCTCGCCGGCTGAGCGAGTTCATCGGTGTCGCGCTGTTCGGCCTGGCGCTGCTGTGGCTCATCTCCCTGGCGAGCTATAACGCTTCCGATCCGGTGGTGTTCTTTACGACCGGCTCAGACAAGCCGCCGCTCAATTTCGGCGGCATGGTTGGCGCCTTCCTCGCGGAGCTGTCGTATCAGACGCTCGGCTATACCGCGTATCTGATTCCGGTGGTGCTCGTCGTGAGTGGCTGGCACTACTTCTGGTGCCGACTGCCCGACGCCGCCTACACGAAGCTCGTCGGAGCCGGACTCCTTTTCGGATGCGTCTCGTCGTTCTTGTCGCTCGCGTTTGGCACGTTGCGGGTTGCCAATCGCGAGATCCTCGCCGGCGGGTACGTCGGCAGGGGGTTGGCGGGTTTTCTCGCCAGCTATCTCAACAAGACCGGCTCGATCATTCTGATCCTGACGCTGCTCTTCCTGTCGATCGTCCTTTCGACGCAGTTCTCCTTCGGCCGGCTGTTCAGCGCGATCTTGCAGATCGCCCGCGACCGGTGGGCGGCCCTGCTCGATGCCCGGCGCGCGCGCGCCGAAGAGCGCCGGCGCGAAAAGCAGCGGCAGGAGGTCCTCAGGAAACACCTCGGCAAGGAAGGCAAGAAGGACGCGAAGGAAAAAGAGCGCGAGAAAGACCGCGACCCGGTGCGAGATGACGACGAGGACGAGCCGGTCCCGGTGCGGGCGCGCGTGGCCGCGGCAAAAGCGGCCGCGACCGACGAAGCGCCTAAACCATCACGAGCAGCGGCCGTCGTTGGTGCTGCCGCAGCGGCGCTCAGGGCTGCCGCGTCCAAACCCACTCCGCCGGCGATCAAACGTCCCGCAGCGGCGCCCGTCGAGCCGACCCTGCCGCTGTCAGATCCGGCGCCTGCCGAGAAGAAACGGCCGGGCGTCTACGCTCAGCCGCCACTTGCCCTTCTCGATTCACCCAAGCCAGAGCGCAAGGTCGACGAACGGGAACTGATGGACAGCGCCCGGCAACTCGAAGAGAAGTGCCGCGAGTTCGCCGTCGAGGGTGCCGTGGTTCAGATCCACCCGGGGCCGGTCGTCACGACCTACGAGCTCAAGCCCGACGCCGGTGTGAAGTACAGCAAGATCACGGGCCTCGCGGATGACCTCTGCCTGGCGATGCAGGCCGAATCGGTGTTGATCGATCGAATTCCGGGCAAGTCTACTGTCGGCATCCAGATTCCAAACCCGAACCGCGAGCAGATCTCACTGAGAGAGTTACTCGAGTCGGAGCCGTACCGCCGCTCGGCATCACGGCTGACGCTCGCGCTCGGCAAGACCATTCACGGCGAGCCCTTCGTCAGCGATCTCGCCACGATGCCGCACCTGCTGATAGCGGGGTCGACCGGCACCGGTAAGTCGGTCAGCGTCAACGCGATGCTCTCGAGCATCCTCTTCCGCGCCACGCCGGACGAAGTTCGCTTGATCATGATCGACCCCAAGCGTCTCGAGCTTGGCATGTATGAAGACATTCCGCATCTCCTGACTCCGGTCGTTGTCGATCCCAAGCTGGCGTCGAACGCGCTCAGGTGGGCGGTCCGCGAGATGGAAGAGCGTTACAAGACGCTCGCCGCCGTTGGCGTCCGCAACATCGAGCAGTACAATCGCAACATCAGGACGGCCCTTGCCGAGAGCCAGGGGCCACTGCTCGACAAGAACGGGCTCGAAGTCAAAACCCTCCCCTTCATTGTCGTGCTCATCGATGAGCTCGCCGATCTGATGATGGTCGCGAGCAACGAGGTCGAAGAATCGATCTGCCGGCTCGCACAGATGGCGCGCGCCGTCGGCATCCACCTGATCCTGGCCACGCAGCGTCCGTCCGTCGACGTCATCACCGGCCTCATCAAGGCGAACCTGCCGGCCCGCATCTCGTTCCGCGTGTCCTCGAAGATCGATTCGCGCACGATTCTCGACGGCAACGGCGCCGAACAGCTACTCGGCCGCGGCGACATGCTCTATCTGCCACCGGCGTCGTCACGATTCGTGCGACTGCACGGGCCATATATCTCCGAACAGGAGAGCGCGCGCCTGGCGAGCTTCCTGCGCAAGCAGGGCAAACCGTCGTACGACGAGACGATCACCGCCGAAGAGAAGCAGGCCGCAGGCGACCTCGACTTCGAAAAGGACGACCTTTACGACGAGGCCGCACGGATCGTCGTCGGCAGCGGACAGGCTTCGATTTCGTATCTCCAGCGCCGCCTTCGCATTGGATTCAGCCGCGCCGCACGCCTCGTCGACATGATGGAAGCGGAGGGACTCGTCTCCCCCGGCGCCGGCGGCAAGGCGCGAGAAGTTCTGGTGAAGAAGGATTACTTCGAAGAGGTCGACGCGCAGCTCAGGTGACCTATGACGTTCAAGACTCGGACAACCATGGTCCTCATTGTCCTGGTGGGGGTTCTGGCCGGCATCGCGCCGGCTGCTTACGCACAGCCTCCTCGCGAACTCTATACGCAGGCGCTCGGCCGCGATCGCGCTGTTCGCGATGAGCGGCAGAAGTCCACGCTCCGCCAGATCCGCTCTGCCGTTGCTGCTTACGAGCGGGTCGTGCGCAAGTATCCGGCGAGCGGCTACGCCGACAACGCGCTCTGGCAGGCCTCGGAGCTCTCCCGGCTGGCGTGGGACCGTTTCAACGATGACGCCGATCGCAAGACTGGTCTCCGGCTCCTGAAGCAACTGCAGTCCGGTTATCCGTCGAGTTCGCTGCTCCAGGGCGTCGAAGCGGCGCTGGCGAAGTTCGACACCGCCAAGGCCGTACCAACGTCAGGGACGTCAGCGCCTGCTGTGGCGAGCGCGCCGAAACCAGTAGCGACGAGCCGTGAACCCACCCGTGAAACCGCCAAGCCGGCAGAAATCTCTGAAACAGTACCAACGGGCGTGGTCACGCTGCGAGGGATTACCCGCTCTCCTCTTCCGGACGGCGTCCGCATCAGCATTGAGATGGACCGCGAGCTTCTCTTCAAGCAGGAGCAGCTCGATAACCCGAGGCGCGTGTTCTTCGATATACGGGGCGCGTATCTGTCTCCCGGACTGCGTGACAAGACCCTCACCTACACCGACGACATCGTCCGCGAGATTCGCCTTGGCCGTCATCCGCAGAATACGACTCGTGTCGTCATGGACACCGAGAACGTCGAATCGTACAGCGTCTTCACGCTCTACAACCCGTACCGCGTAATCGTCGACTTCCGCCGAAAGGGCCTGCCCACGGCGACGGCGACGGTGCCCCCAACTGTGGCAAGCCCGCCTGTTGTCGCGGCAGTGCCCACGACCGGTGTTCTGCGGGCCGAACCCAAACCGGTTCCTCCTCCCCCGCCCGCGCCATCAGTGCCGGTTGCGACGGGTCCGTCGCTTCCACCGCTGCCATCACGTCCGGTGGCTCCGCCGACGCTTCCCGCGCCGACCGTGCCGCTCGCAAACTCGAATGGTCAGTTTTCGCTGGCGCGGCAGCTCGGATTGGGTGTGTCACGCATCGTGCTCGACCCTGGCCACGGCGGCCACGATCCCGGCGTGCGCGGCAACGGACTCAGCGAATCCGAGCTCGTGCTCGATGTTTCGCTGCGGCTGAAGAAGCTGCTCGAGAACCAGCCAGGGATGGAAGTCGTCATGACTCGCGAGACCGACGTCTTCATTCCGCTCGAACAGCGGACCGCGATCGCCAACCGCGAGGGCGCGGACCTCTTTCTCTCGATTCACGCCAACGCCAGCCGCAACGTGAAGGCCGGTGGCGTCGAGACGTACTTCCTGAACTTTGCCGCGAACCCGGAAGCCGAAGCGGTGGCGGCGCGAGAAAATTCGGCGTCGGGCCAGACGATGCACCGGCTGCCCGACATCGTGCGCGCGATCACGCTCAACAACAAGATCGACGAGTCACGCGACTTTGCCGACACCGTGCAGAAGTCGATGGTGCGGACGCTGTCGAGCAAGAACCGCGAGCTTCAGGATCGCGGCGTCAAGCAGGCGCCGTTCGTCGTATTGATCGGCGCCGGCATGCCGAGCGTCCTTGCCGAGATCTCGTTCGTGACGCAGAAGCAGGAAGGGACGC
Source organism: uncultured Acidobacteriota bacterium (assembly GCA_963797715.1). Taxonomy (GTDB): domain Bacteria; phylum Acidobacteriota; class Vicinamibacteria; order Vicinamibacterales; family 2-12-FULL-66-21; genus DATBJJ01. The sequence goes on along the minus strand of CAWCQS010000014.1, from coordinate 76,258 downwards.
TGCTGAAGACGACCGCATACAGGCAGCAGATCGCGGAGGCACTGTTCGACGCGATCGTCAAATACCAGAAGTCATTGAAGTCGAAGACGACGATTGCGCTACGAGAACACTGAAAATGCTGAATGCTGAAGTCTGACTGCTGAAGTGAACTTAGAAGGTGTGAAGTTCGAATTTCATCCTTCAGATTTCACTTCAGCAGTCAAAATTCAGATTCGAGAATTGCCTACGGCGGCGTTATCCGCAACGACTCTGAGTCCGGGGACCGGTTCGAGATTGTAGCGGGCGCGGAACAGCTTGATGCCGATCATGGCTGCCGCCGAGGATCGCGCCGAGCACGAGCGCGGCGAAAAGCAGCACGCCGACGAGGCCGAGGGAGCCCAGCAGGACGTCGACAATCGTGGTCGACTTGACGGGTTCCTCGACGACCCTGACGATGATGGCGGGGTCAGGCTGCTGCATGGCTGTCCTGGTCGCTTAGATCCCGGCGAGGCCGGCAAAGTTCCGCTACGCCCACTCGCCGCTCGAAAACGCCAGCTCCGCGAGTGTTCGGACGGCAACACCGGTTGGCCCCTTCGGCTGCCACGGCTTGGGCTCGTCAGCCCATGCCGTTCCGGCGATATCCAGGTGCGCCCACGGCAGGCTGCCGGCAAACTCCTTGAGAAAGACCGCCGCCGTGCAGGCGCCGGCAGGGCGTCCGCCGGTATTGACGAGATCCGCAATCTCGCTGCGCAACTGTTCCGTGTACTCGTCGTAGATCGGCAGCGGCCAGGCGCGATCGCCGGCGCGCACAGAAGCTCGCCGCACCGCATCGATCCACGTGTCCGGACGCCCAAAGAGTCCCGACGCGACCTTGCCCAGGGCAACGACGCACGCGCCCGTCAGCGTCGCCACATCGACGAGATGCGTGGCGCCGAGACGCTGCGCGTACCACAAGCCATCGCCAAGGATCAGCCGGCCTTCCGCGTCCGTGTTCAGCACCTCGACCGTCTTTCCACCAGCGCCGGTCAGGACGTCACCGGGCTTCGTCGCGCGCCCACCGGGCATGTTCTCGGATGCCGGCACGATGCCGATCACTTTGATCGGCGCCTGAAGGAGGGAAATCGCGCGCATCGCGCCGATCACGGCCGCGCCGCCGGCCATATCGTCCTTCATCCGCTCCATGCCTTCCGCCGGCTTGATTGAGATGCCGCCGGTGTCGAACGTGATGCCCTTGCCCACGAGTCCAAGTACCGGCGACGTCGGTGCGCCAGCGGGATCGTGAGTCATGACGATGACGCGCGGTGGCTCTGCGCTGCCGCGTGAGACGCCAAGCAGGAGTCCCATCTGCAGCCGCTCAATTTCATCCTCGTCGAGGACCTCGACCGACAAGCCAGCGCTTCGGGCGAGCGCTGCGCCACGCTCGGCGAAGACCGACGGCGTCAGGATGTTTGCGGGTTCGTTGCAGAGATCTCGTGCAAGATTCGAGGACTCCCCCAGCACGCGGCCACGATCGATGGCTCGCTCGAGCGCGGCGACCGATGAGCCGGCATCGGCGACAACGACCAGCATCCGCTCCGGCGCCGGGCAACTCTTGTCCTGGCTCTTGTAACGATCGCCGGTGAACAACGCCAGCGTGAGCCCCTCGGTGATGACCTGGACCGCGTCCGCTGCAGCGACCGGCAGACGATGCACGAACGCGATCCTGGCGACACGCCGTTGACGCGCGGCAAGCGCGGCGGCAGTGGCCATGCGACGCAGCCGCTCGAGCGTGAAGTCACTGGCAGGCCCAGCACCGACGAGCGCCACACGCGCGGCGCGCCAGCCACGCACCACTGGCGTTAGAAACAGCTCGTACGGCTTGCCCTGGATTTCCTTCGAGGCGAGAGCCCGTTCGATGGCGCCCCCAGTCGCGTCGGACAGGCCGGGAACGGCATTCACGACCGACTCGCCCTCGAACATCGGGAGGATGACGAGATCGCTTTCGACCTCTGCAACCGCGGACGTGGCGAGCGTCACGACTGGGCTGGATGTGGACTGGACCATCGATCGATTATAAGGGGGAATCGGCACTTCGCCCGGCCTGCTAGAATAGCCTTATCGGCCCGATTCGCTTCACCGCGGAGGGCGTAGTGCATGCACGTTTGTTGCTTCGCTTCGAGCGGTTCCGGCGGGTAACCGGGTATTCTTGCGATTGCGGTGCTCGCGACTGTTGGGCGCGTCGCCGTCCGACGCAGAACAAAAAACCCTCCATCAGCCTGCGGGCCAACCCTCCCATCGGCTTCTCACCGCTGCGCGTCGTCGTCACCGCCGAGGTCAAGGGGGGCGCGAACGACTACGAAGATTTCTACTGCGCGTCAGTCGAGTGGGAATGGGGTGACGACACGAAGTCGGAGAACACCGCCGACTGCGACCCGTACGAGCCTGGCCAGAGTGAGATCAAGCGCCGTTACGTCGAGGTGCACACGTTCCGTTCGTATTCGAACGACACACTCCCGGCATGCCCTCCGGACCAAACGCAGTTTCGCGTGAAGTTCAGCCTGAAGCAGAAGAACAAGGTCGTCGGCTCCGGACAGACGACCGTCGAAATCAGGTCCGGCGTCGGCGGCAATTTCTAGTCCTCTCACCAACTCGCATGGACGAGCGGCCGGATGCGCTCGTCGTAGACGCGGCGGACTGCCGTCATCGTGTCAGGCGTCAGCCCGGGGAGAGCCGCCGCGGCTGAGTTCTCGCGCGCCTGCGCAGGCGTCTTTGCGCCCGGAATCACGGTACTCACGGCGTCCCACATCAGGATCCAGCGAAGGGCAAACTGCGTCAGCGTCACGCCAGCCGGCGCGACGGGCCGAAGAGCGTCCACCGCGTCGAGCGCGGCTTCGTAGGGAACGCCCGAGAACGTTTCCCCCTTGTCGAAAGACTGGCCCTCGCGGTTGAAGGCACGGTGGTCGTCAGCGCCAAAGGTTGACGCCCGGGTCAACTTGCCCGTCAGGAGACCACTCGCTAGCGGCACACGGGCAATGATCCCGACCTGCCTGGCTACGGCGTCCGCAAAGAACTCCTCCGCCGGCTTCAGGCGAAACATGTTGAAGATGATCTGGACTGTCTTCACATTCGCGTAGTGAATCGCCTTGCCCGCCTCGGCTACGGTTTCAACGCTCACCCCGTAGTGGCGAATCTTTCCGGCGGCAACCAGATCGTCGAGGATACCGAAAACGTCGGGTCGATCGTAGACGTCAGGATGCGGGCAGTGCAGCTGCAGCAGATCGATCGCGTCGGTCTCGAGATTGCGAAGACTGCGTTCGATCCAGGCGATCAGGTTCTCGCGCGTGTATCCGTCTGCCGTCTGCGACGGGAGGCGTCGGCCGGCCTTGGTCGCGACGTAAATCTCCTCGCCTGGGCGTTCCCGCTTCAGCCGCGCGACGAGGCGTTCGCTCTTGCCGTCGCCGTAGACGTCGGCGGTATCGACGAAGTTGACGCCGGCGTCGATCGCCGTGTGCAGCGCCGCCATCGACTCGTTGTCGTCAACCGGGCCCCACGAGCTGCCGATGGCCCACGCGCCAAAACTGACTGCCGACACTTTCATGCCGGTGCGACCGAGGACACGTCGTTCCATGCTGCGCGTCACACCTCGATGAAGATGGCGCCGTCTTCGACCGTCAATACGATGCCGGCGGTGCGTGCCGCCTCTTGCAGCGCCGCGTCGAGCATGACGACCGGATCCGGGCCGACGGCAAGACGCCGCATGAGGCCTTCACCCTTCTTGCTGCCGGCCGAGAGCGCAATCTTGAGCCCGCGCCGCTTGCACTTGACGAATGTGCCGTCGGGTAACTGCGCGTTCATGGGCTTGAGATACGCATCGACGTAGTGCACGCCGATCCCTGACTTGTCGTCGGTAAGGTGCGGCAGCTTGTCGATCGCCGCCGCGTTGATGTCACAGAGCTTCGTCTTCATGACTTCTCCGAGGGGCTTCGCCCCTCGGACTCCCCTACTGGCTCGCTCGCGGGGACCCCAACGCCCCGCTCCACTCGCCAGCCTCGTTCGCTGCGCTCACTCGCTCTCTTGTCGTCCCGACGAGCGCCTCCGGTCGCGAAGTACCGATCCATGGCGTCGCGAAATGCACGAATATGACGGGGCGTACTGCCGCAGCAGGCGCCGATGATGTCGGCACCGCTGTCGAGCAGCGGCACGACGCCGCAGACCATCTGTTCGGGTGTTTCGTCGTAGACGACCTTCATGTCCACGAGCTTGGGCTGGCCGGCGTTCGGTTGCGCCATTACCGGCAGGCCGGTCGCCTGTTTGTAGCGTTCGACCGCCTGGCGCGCCCGCTCCATGTCCATGCGCGTGCCGCAGTTGAGCGCAACGATGTCGACGCCGTTTTCGACCATGAACTCGGCTGCTCGCTCCGGGTCGATGCCCATCATCGTGCGAAACGTCGATCCATCGAGCGTGACGTCGTAGGCCATCGAACCGATGACGCACGCGGCGCCGGCTTCCTTGGCCGCGAGGACTGCGAGGCCCAACTCTTCGAGCGAGGTCTGAGTTTCGATGATGATGGCATCTGCGCCTGCGTCGACGAGCGCGCGTGCCTGTTCGGCAAACGCCCGACGGACCTCTGCCTCGGTAAAGTCCCCGTACGGCTCCATCAGGCCGCCAAAGGGCCCGATGTCGCCGAGCACCCAGCCCTCTCGCCCGCCGAATGCTGCCCGCGCGATTTCGACACCCGCGCGATTGATGCCAGCCACGTCGTCGGCGTGGCCGTGGCGGGTCAGCATGATCCGCGACCCGCCGAACGTATTGGTGATGATGCAGTCGGAGCCCGCTTCCGCGTAGCGGCGTTGAATCGCCAGGACCCGGTCAGGGCAATCCAGGTTCCAGGCCTCACCGCAGTTCCCCTGCTCGAGCCCGGCGATCATCAGCTCGGTGCCCATCGCGCCATCACCGAGCAGCGGTCGCTCCTTCACCTTGTCCTGCAGCCTCTGTCGTGCCACGTGTCGCCTACTCTCTCTCTTGACCGGCCAGCGCGAAATGAATCGTCTCGAGGACCAGGCCCCATTTGTGCTGACGGCTGTCAGCCTCGCAATAGCAGCCTGCAGCCGATGCTGGCCGGAACCAGGTCAGGACCTCGTTCAATGGCCGTCCCTGCAGGGGCTTCTCGCGATCGATATCCGTCAGCAGTTGATCGCCTGCGCTCACGTACCGGCACATGTACGTGTGTCCGTCATCGTCCACGGCTGGGGCGCAGTGCTGCTCGCGAATCGGATAGCCCTCGCTCTGTGGACCGAGCGTGACTCGGTACTGGAAGCGCAGCGCTCGACCCATGTTGGTGCACGTCGTGCCTTCGTAGCGGAACAGCGCTTCGACGCTTCCGTCTTCGCCGCGCCGCATCGAGAGCCGCTCGTCGCGCCAGCGCGTGAGTGCCTTGCGGTTCACCGTGTACGACGCATTCGGATTGAGCGTCGCACGATCTGTCACGGCCTCGACATCCGCCGCGCCGTCGTTCGCCCCGGCAAGCACGGCGAGCTCCGGGTTGGCCGGCTGAGGGGCCCGACGATATGGCGCGCGGCGAAATTGGCAGGTGCGATACGAGCAGTTCTCGCACGGACTGAGATCGGTCAGCGGCCGGACACGCTCGACGTGACGGGTCACGCCGAACACCGCCAGCAGCGACTTCTTCGGCTGCAGCATCCCCGACTCGAGCACTTCAACCGGCACCGCTCCGCCCTCGCGGCGGTTGATCAGCTGGAGCAGTCGCGGCTGCTCGTCGATTCCCCACTCCGGATACCCTGGACTGTAATGCGGAAGCACGGCCATGTGGTGGCCATCCGCCCAGGCGCACAGGCGCGCGCCGGCCGTGGTCACCAGATGCTCGACCACGGCTGATCCGTACACCTCCAGGAAGAAATACTCGTCGGGCTTCCCTTCCTGCCAGAGCTGTCGCGCGTGCGTTTCGAGCTCAGGGCCGGCGCCGACGGCGACGACGATCGCGCCGTGCGCTCCGGCGCCGCGCAGCGTGGCCGAAAGACGCGAGCTCGAAAACGTCACACCGTCCAGAACGATCTGCTCACGGTCGCCGGCGGCCGCATCGAGTTCCCGCGCGTAGATCCACGGGCGTCCATGCTCCGCATACCAGGCTCCTGCCCAGTCCACGAGCTCGCGGGCCCGGTCGCGCACGTCAAATCCCCGGGGATAGCCAAGCAGGCGCGTATATTCAGCCGGTTCCACGCTCACGTCTGGCGCCGCATCGAAGATCTCGATCATTGCGGCACCCGATCGACCGACTGCACGGGCTTGAACTGACAGCCTTCGACAAAGAAGTCGAAAAATTCCGGATGCGTTTCGAGCCGGCAGTGTTCGACTTGCCGAACGAGCGCCTCGAGAGTGTCTCGCTGGCTCACCGACAGGAGCGCGATGCAGGCCCCCTCAATTGCCGCGTTTCCGACTTGAACGATGCGCTCGTCCGGGAGATTCGGAATCAATCCGATTCGCTTCGACGCGTCTTTCTTCAGGTGGCGGCCGAAACCGCCAGCCAGGTAAAACGCTGCCACATCGTCGAACGCAATACCGTAGCTGCTGAACACCACATGAAGACCGGCGACGTTGGCGCCCTTCGCCTGCGCCAGTTCGTTGACGTCGCTTTCGAGAAAGAAGATGTCGCGGTCGCGATCGAGCGTGACGCGTGAGCCGCTGTCCTCGAACCGTCCCATCTCGTTCATGCGGCCGGTGCGCAGCAATTCACTCGTCAGGTCGACGAGCCCGGAACCGCAGATGCCCTCCGGGACGCCGCCGCCGATGACACCGATGTGGAACCTGCCTTCCTCGTCCACGCTGACGTCTTCGATGGCGCCGTCGAGCCCAGGCATGCCGCACGCGATGGCGCCACCCTCGAATGCCGGGCCGGCGGGACAGGACGCGGCGAGGATACGGTCCTTGTTGCCGACGATGAGCTCCGTGTTGGTGCCGATGTCCATCATCGCGACGAGCCGCTCTTCGTCGGCGAGCCCAATCGCGAGCATGCATGCCGCCGCATCGGCGCCGACGTGGCCGCTGATGATTGGAAGGCCGTAGACGCGGGCCGCTGGATTGATGGGCAAGAGACAACGCCGCCCGGTTTCGACCAGGCTGGTCGTCGTGCGCTTCCCTTCCGACAGTTCAATCTCGGTAATCGATCGGTACGGGTTCTGCCCGATCGAATACACGTTTTGCCGGAAGAAGATGTCGCGCATCGTCGAATTGGCGGCGACAACGACTTCGTAAATCGACTGCGGGTCGACGGGAAAGTCCTGGATCGCGTGCGTGAGGTACCCGGCCAGCGTGCGCCGCAGAAGCTTGCCTTTGTGCTCGGTGTCGTAGTGGATCCGCGACATGACGTCGGACCCGCCGAATCGCTGCGGATTCTCGAGCGATGCATCGGCGACGAGCTCACCGGTTTCGAGATCGAGCAGCCTGATCACGACTGTCGTTGTCCCGAGATCCATCGCCAGCCCGTAGATCGGCCCTCCGGACTCGCTCAGCACCTTTCCCGTCAAGCGATCCACGATCCGGGAGTTATCGCGAACGATCGACGGATCGAGCCGCCACGCATTGCGGCTGACCGGCAGGTTGAGCGCGTGCCGCTCGATGCGCATCTGGCCGCGGCGCATCGTGTGACACTCGATAGAGCCGTCGTCAGCCGCGACGAGGCTCTGGCACGACAGCCGGAACAGACCTGTCAAGTGCCGTTCGTGATCTGTCCTCGGCGACAGCAATTCCATGCCCTTGGCAATTTCGACGATGCACTCTTTGCATTTGCCCTGGGCGACACAGGACGTGGGAATGCGAACGCCCCCACGCGTCGCAGCATCGAAGATCGATGTGCCGCGAGCGACGTCGATGTCCTGTCCGTTGATGGTGACCGGGACCATGCTCGAGCTACCAGTCAGCCTCGGCTTCGAGTTCCGCCTTGACCGCATCCGCGACGTCCTGCGCCGCGCCAGGCCGCTGCTGCTCCTCGCTCCACTGCCACTGCGCCAAGTAATCGTCGGCGTCCTGCAGGCCGCGCTGGGCTGCCAACTGATCGATGCGCTCCATGAAACGCGGTCCAAGCACGACCGTGACTTCGTCCCGCTCGTCCTCGGCCTTGATCTGCGAGGGAACTTCCTGCCAGTAGAGGATCTTGTAACGTCGTGATCACTGGGCTTCTGGCCTACGACGGACGGGCGAGCCGCAAGAACAGATCGACTGCGGCTGACGCGTTCTGGCCGTACCCGTCCGCGCCGATCTCGTCGGCAAACATCTGGCTGATGGGCGCACCACCAACGGCCATCTTGATATGACCGCGTCCGGCCGCCTCGAACCCGTCGATCACCGTCTTCATGTACGTCATCGTCGTGGTCAGCAGCGCGCTCATGCCGATGATTGTCGGCTGGCATCTGTCGGCGGCGGCCATGAACTTTTCGACGCTCTGATCGACGCCGATGTCGTGAACCTCGAAGCCGGCGCCTTCGGCCATCATGCAGACCAGGTTCTTGCCGATGTCGTGCAGATCGCCGCGCACGGTGCCCATCAGCACCACCCCGACCGACGCCGTCCCGCCATCGCGCGCGCTCAGGAGCGGCTTGAGGACGGCCATTCCAGCCTTCATCGCCCGTGCGGCGATGAGGACCTCCGGCACGTAGAGGACATTGTGTTTGAAGTCTTCACCAACCACGCTCATGCCGGCGATGAGTCCGTCGGTAAGCACCTCCTGCACCGGTCGGCCTTCGGCGAGCGCGTCTTTCGTCAGCTGCTCGACCTCCTTGGCCTTGCCTTCGTAGAGGAACTGGTTCATCAGCGCGTAGTCAGGCATTCCTTAACGGCCCCCCGGCTCGAACGCCAGTTGCATTCATGAGCCCACCATTTTAAGCTTTTGTCGGCTTTTGTCCACGTCGCGAACAAATGGTGCGTTCTCGGTTGGGCTCTTCTTGCTCCAGCCGCGGCCGCGGGCGACGACGTCACCAGTGCCGCGGCACGGGTCGGCACGCGCACTCATAGAAAGAAGGGGATTGATGTCCGCCCATGTAAGCCGCTCGAAGGTGTGGGTCGCGGGCCTGGCGCTCATCGCGACTGGCGTTTCCACTGGTGCTCAGACGGGTCAGCCAACGCCGCCGCAACCGGCGGGCCAGGCCGCAACGGCTCCTGCCGCGGCGACTCCCCCGTCAGCAGCAGCCGCGGCGCAGCCGCTATCGCCAGTTCAGATCGCCAATAACGCCGAGCGACAGCGGATCATGAACCTGCTCAAGATCTCGGCCATCCCTCCTGGCGCCGTCAGTTCGAGCCCGGCAACGTACATCGAGGCCGAGGCCAATCCGTATCCGGTTCTCCCCGATCCGCTGACGCTCAAGAACGGCCAGAAGGTGGCGACCGCTGCTGTCTGGAAGAACCGTCGCCGCGCCGAGCTTCTCGAGGACTTTCAGCGCGAGATCTACGGTCGCACTCCGAAGACACCAAAGGTGACGTGGAGCGTCGTGAACACGGCCAGCGGGACGAACGGTGATGCGGCCACCGTGACCAAGCAACTGCTCGGCAAGGTGGACAATTCCGCGTTCCCCTCGATCAGCGTAGAGATTCAGGCGACGTTGACCACTCCGGCAAATGCGACGGGGCCAGTGCCGGTGATCATCATCTTCGGTGGCGGCGGGTTCGCTCCGCCCGACGGCTCCCCGGCCCCACCGAATCCGTGCGCGCCTCCGGGCGGACTCGGCGCTCGCGCCGGCGGACCTGGAGCCCGCGCGGGCGGACCGGGTGCGGGCCCCGCCGGTCCGACGTGGCAGCAGCAGCTCCTGGCAAAGGGCTGGGGATACGCGAATCTCAATACCGGCAGCGTGCAGGCCGACTGCGGCGCTGGGCTAACGTCCGGAATCATCGGCCTCGTCAACAAAGGCCAGCCTCGTTCGCTCGATGACTGGGGCGCACTTTCGGCCTGGGGCTGGGGCGCGAGCCGTCTCCTCGACTACTTCGAAACGGACAAGTCCATCGACGCCAGCCGCGTCGGTGTCCAGGGACACTCACGTTCGGGCAAAGCCGCGCTGGTGGCGATGGCCTTCGACGAACGATTCGCGATCGGCTACATCAGCTCCTCGGGGCAGGGCGGCGCCAAACTCAATCGCCGCAAGTACGGCGAGACGATTGAGAACGTTGCCAACTCGTTCTATCACTGGATGGCCGGCAACTACCTGAAGTACACGGCTCGTTGGGACACGATGCCGGTCGATTCGCATGAACTGATCGCGCTGTGCGCGCCGCGTCCAGTGTTCCTGAGTGCCGGTAACAACCCCGGGCCCATCAACCCAGACGGAACGGTTCCAGTCAACGACGCCTGGGTCGATGCCAAAGGAAGCTTCCTCGCCGCTGTCGGTGCCGGGCCGGTGTACCGGCTGCTTGGCAAGAAGGATCTCGGCACCACGGAGTTCCCGCCCATCGACACGGCGCTCATCGAGGGCGATCTCGGCTTCCGCCAGCACACGGCCGGCCACACGCCCGAGCCAACGTGGCCGACGTTCATCCAGTTCGCTGAACGATATTTCTCGACGCCGAAGGCGACGGCCTCGCGCTAACAGCCACTATCCCGATGAAGAGGCCCGCATGAGACGCTACGCCCCGGTTGCCGTGCTCGCGCTCCTGATTGTTCCCTCCACAATTGGAGCTCTCGCACAGGGCGTGGCGTCTCCTGTGGGCATCTTCGAGGGCCGCGGCGACGTCGGCAAGGTGCTGCACCCGGGCTCGGTCCTCTTCGACGCAGCCAAGAAAACGTACGCCATCAGCGGCAGCGGCCACAACATGTGGGCGACAGACGACGCGTTTCACTACGTGTGGAAGCGCGTCTCGGGTGACGTTTCGATCGCTGCCGACATCGCCTGGACCAACACCGGCGGCAACCCGCACAAGAAGGCCGTGCTCGTCATGCGTCAGAGCCTCGATGCCGACTCGGCCTACGCCGATGCCGCGGCCCACGGCGACGGCACGTTCTCGTTGCAAGGTCGTGAAGAAGCGGGCGCGCCAACGCACGAGGTCCAGGCCAATGCCCCGCGTCCGGTTCGGCTCAAGCTCCAGAGGTCTGGTGACTACTTCTACATGTCGTACGGGGGCGAGGGTGAAGCGCTGACACTCGCCGGTGGCGCCGTGCGGGTCCCGTTCCGCGAGCCCTTCTACGTTGGCATCGGCGTGTGCGCACACGATCCCAACGTCATCGAGAGCGCGACGTTCTCCAACGTCGCCATCGAACCGGGCACACCCAAGCCCGCGGGCAGAAAGTTCCGGGTGTTCAGCACCATCGAAACGATCACAGTGTCGTCGACCGATCGTCGCGCCGTCCAGGTGATCGATGGACGAGCCGAAGCGCCGAGCTGGACGGTGGACAACGCGTTCATCTACGCCAGTGGCGACAAGCTCTATCGCATTCCGGTCGCCGGCGGCCAGCCCTCGCCCGTCGACGCCGCGACACCTGGGCGCGAGCCAGGACCCGAACGCTCGCCGGACCGCGCGTACGTTTACTACACGGCCGAGAATTCGGGACAGATGCACGTCTGGCGCAAGCGCGAAGACGGCAGCCAACCCGAAATGCTGACGACGGACGAATACAGCAACTGGTTCCCGCATCCATCGCCCGACGGGTTGCGGCTGGTCTTTCTGTCCTATCCAAAAGGATCGCGCGCGCCCGTGGCTGGTCAGACCGATTACGGTGACGTGCTCCTGCGCGTCATGACACTCGCCGACCGCAAGGTCACGGTGCTCGCGAAGATCGTCGGCGGCCGTGGCACCATCGATCTGCCCTCGTGGTCACCCGACAGCAGGCGGCTGGCGTTCGTCAGCTATCTGCTGCTACCGTAGGCAGCCATGACCGAGTGCAGTAGGCGGCAGTTCGTGCTCACGACAGCCGGCGCCGTCCTCGCAAAGAGCGTCGCTGCCCGCCAGCAATCATCCCTGACGCCTCGTCGCGTCGTTGAGCGGATCCAGAAAGAGCTCGGCGTCACGTGGCGGACCGAGACGGTCGATACGTTCAAGGCTGGCAACCCTGACACGACCGTTCGAGGGATCGCCACGACCGTCATGGCGACGATGTCGGTGCTCGAACGCGCGGCGACTGCCGGCCGCAACTTCGTCATCACCCACGAACCGACGTTCTACGGACATACGGACAGCACGGCGGAGATCGAAGCCGATCCGATCTATCAGCGCAAGGCGGAAGTGATCAAGAAACACGACCTCGTGGTCTGGCGCTTCCACGATCACTGGCACATGCGCCGGCCGGAGCCTATGACGCAAGGCATCTACCGCGAACTCGGGTGGGAGCAGCTGATGCAACCGTCGAGCAGAACGATCACGGTGCCGGAGACGACCGTCGAAGGCGTCGCCAGGCTGTGCGAGAACAAGCTCGGCGTCAAAGCCATGCGAGTGATAGGCGAGAAGACAACGCCCGTCACCAAGGTCGGCTTCATGCCTGGCTACGGACAGCCGCAGGGCATGATGCGCATGCTCGCCGACGCCGACCTCGTCATCTGCGGTGAACAGCGTGAGTGGGAAGGCCTCTACTACGCCCACGACGTCGTCGTGTCCGGGCGGCCCAAGGGTGTGATCGTCCTCGGACACGCCATCTCGGAAGAGCCCGGAATGAAGATCTGCGCCGAGTGGCTCAAGACGTTTATTACAGAGGTGCCGGTGGAACTCATTCCGGCTGGCGAACCGTTCTGGCGATGACTACGGGATCGGTCGCTTACTGAACGTCTGGAAGTACTTGACGATCTGATCGCTCCACGCCTTGGCGTCGGCAACCTGGATCGAGAGGCGATCGGCGACCTCCTTGTGGCGCTGCGCGTCGATCTTGCCGGCGAGCGACTGCCACGTGGCCTGCATCGCCACCGCCTGCTTCGCCCCTTCCTGATACTTCTCGCACAACCCGTCCCACAGCGTGTGGCCTGACTTCAGCTTGTAGTCCCAGCCGCAACGGTGGAACCACAGGAGAAGGGTCTCGGGGCACGTCGCCAGGCTGTCGAACATGTCACGCACAGGCGGGAAGTACTGCCCCACCGCCTTGTTCCCCTTCATCGTGCGATCGAATCCAATGCCGTCCTCGGACGCCTGGTGATAGTAGGTCGCTGTCCAGTCGGCACGCGGCGCCTTGGCGTTCTGTGGCATCGGCGCGTAGTGGCTGCCACCAATGAGGTGATGGAGGCCAAGCGGCATCGTGTAGTTCACGAACGCCTCGCGCGACCCCATCATCAGCGTGCGAATGGTCTCGATCGTCGCCGGGTCGTTCGAGAACGTCATACGCGTCCACTCGTCTGCGATCTCTCGAGCCGAGAGCTCCGGGTTCCAGGCCAGCCGGCCTGACGCATACCAGTTCGCCTGCGAAAAATGATGGCCGCACCAGTTGCGGTCGAGGCCGGGATTGAGCACCGACACCATGCCGGTGACATTCTGCGGGACGACGGCGCCTTCGATGACCTTGGCGACCGTCGAGCCTTTGCCCCTGGCGTAGGTGTCAGCTTGAAGGAACTCCTCCCACATCGTGCCGAGATAGACGAGGTGTCTCGCCTGCCCCAGGTACTCCTGAGTGGCCTGAATCTCCGCGAGGATGGGCGTTTTGTTGAGCGCGCCGAAGAGTGGGTGGAACGGCTCGCGGGGCATGAAGTCGATTGCGCCGTTCTTGACCTGGACCAGCACGTTCGGCCGAAACTGTCCATCGAGCTTTGTGAACTCGATGTACGCGCGCTTGGCGCGATCCGGATCGACGTCCTCGTCGTAGATGAACGCGCGCCAGATGACGTGGCCGCCCTGCGGTGCCACCGCATCAGCGAGACAGTTGGCACCTTCGGCGTGGTTGCGGCCGTAGTCCTTCGGACCGGGCTGCCCTTCGGAGTTCGCCTTGACGAGGAAACCCACCGAAGTCAGGAACGAGCTTGTAGATCTCCTCGGCCTTCGCCTTCCACCACGCGACGACGCCGGCATCGAGCGGGTCGGCGGTCTTGAGGCCACCCATCCGAAGCGGCGCCGCAAAGTTTGCCGACAGATACACGCGCAACCCGTACGGGCGCCAGAGATCAGCCAGTGCCTTGACCTTCGCCAGATACTCGGGCGTCAGGATGAGCACGTTGGCGTTCACGCTGTTGATGACGGTGCCATTGATGCCGATTGACGCGTTCGCACGCGCGTAGTCGGTGTATCTGGGACTGAGCTTCTCTGGCAGCTCGTTCCACTGCCAGAGCGATCGGCCGGCGTAGCCACGCTCGATCGTGCCGTCCATGTTGTCCCAGTGGTTCAGCATCCGGAGCTGGACCTTCGGACGTTCGGTGATGTTGAGGCCATCGATCGAGAGGCCGGTTTGCAGCACGCGCAGGAAGTGGTAGGTGCCGTAGAGCGCGCCGATTTCGCCAGTGGATGCGACGGCAATGCCGGCGCGCTTGCCGACGAGTCCGGTTCGTATCACGAACCCTTCCGGACCGGCCTTCGCGAGATCGTCCTCCCAGCCAAGACTCCGGATCAGCTCCGAATTCGTTGGTGTGCCAATAACGAGCGCTCGTTCCCACCGCACCGTCGCTGGTGACGGGGGTACCGACTATTGAGGCGAGAGCCGCAGTCGTTTCGTCGCGAATGATACGTGCGGTCGGAGAGTTCCCCTGTACGACTACTTCTCCGATCTGTCGATAGTAGGTCCCTCGGAGGGCGTCCGTTTGCGGCGCGTAACGCAACCAGAGCCTGTAGCCGTCCTCGTCTGGCAGCTGCGTCTGTGCAACGGTCTGCGCTAGAGCCGACGCCAGCACCTCCGCCGCGCGCAATCCTGCGGCACCGGCGATCCCTGCCGACACGAACTCCCGTCGTGAGACCTTCATGATGCGCTCGGCCTTTCGATTAGGGGGCTGACGCAATAGTCGCGTTCCTGATAGTCGAAGTAATCGAAATCAGCGGGGATGGCGGTGCCGGCAAGGTCCTGACACGCCACGCCGACAAACGCGCCAGTGAAATTCGGGAGGCCAGGCGCAGTGGCCTCGTCTGACAGGATGCTGGCGTCGAACTGCTGCGGCAGCGCTTGCCAATTGCTCCCCTCGACCTGGTACGCGAACAACAGCCGCTCGTCATCGACGTCGACCCGGAGGCGAACCCTGCGCTCGGTGGAGATCGCGATTGGCGGCGTGAACACGTCGCTCTGCACCTGGTCGGGCAGTACGCTCATCACGCGCAGGTGCTTGCCGACCGACCCGTCCTGCGAGATGAAGAAGTAGTGGAACTTCGCGCTGTTGTAGTAGCAGACGAGACCGGCCATCTGCTGAAAATGCCGTGGCTCGACCTCGACGATCGTCTCCGCGGTAAAACAGTGTGACTGCTGGCGGCGGGCGACCAGTGCCTGACGAAACTGGCTGCCTATGGTCTCGCGTCCATAAAGACGCAAGTGTCCTGGGCGCGCGGTCAGGCTGAAAAGTTCCGCCGGCCACGGCGACCGCAGCCACTGAAAGTCGATGGGCAACTCGGGGCCGTCGAAGTGCTCGCGCGGTCGTGGCTGAACGACCGGCTGCACTGGCAGATCCGGCCCGCGCACCTCGAGCTTCGGCAAACCGTCCCCTGCTTCAGTCCGCAACCAGTCGTCTGCGGCCCACGTCATGCGCGCAATAGCCGTTTCCCTGCCCAGAGTGCAGCGCCCGCGATTCGGCAGCGGCCGGCCGCACAGATAGACCATGTAGGTCTCGCCGTTTTGCGTGTCCACGAGATCGGCGTGCCCAGCGCGTTGCAGCTCAGCGTCGGGCCGGTGGCGCGAGGTCAGGACATAGGTGTCAGGATGCAGTTCGTACGGTCCCAGCAGGCTGCGGGAACGCGCCATCGTAACGGCATGGCCCCAGCCGGTTCCGCCCTCGGCCGTGATGAGGTAGTAGTAACCCTTGCGCTTGTAGAGATGCGGCGCCTCGGTGAAGCCGATCTCGTACCTTCGAAGATCAGACGTCGATCGCCGATGAGCTTCCTCTGCGATTCCGAATACTCCTGCAGGACGATGCCGGCAAAGCGGTTCTGTCCGGGTCGGTGGTCCCACAACATGTTCAAGAGGTACTTCCGCCCATCGTCATCGTGAAAGAGCGACGGATCGAATCCGCTGCTGTTCAGGTACACCGGATCTGTCCACTCGCCGTCGATTCGATCGCTCGTGACAAGGTAGTTGTGAAAATCACGTAGCGAGGCCCCCGACGCACCGGCCTGGGACGTCCGGCCGTATCGCTTCACGTCGGTGTAAATCAGGTAGAACTGGCCGCCAGAGAACGACAGACAAGGCGCCCAGATGCCGCACGAGTCCGGATCGCCGAGCATGTTGAGCTGGCTGGCGCGCCTCAAGGGCCGCGTCAACAGCCGCCAGTTCACGAGATCGCGCGAGTGATGAATCTGCACGCCCGGATACCACTCGAAGGTCGATGTCGCGATGTAGTAGTCGTCGGCGACGCGAAGGATCGATGGATCGGGGTTGAACCCGGGCAGAATCGGATTGCGGATGCGCGCACCGTTTGTCATGGCCGGCCTCAGACGGCTGCCGCCGCCGGCCGCGACATCGTCAACCCCTTTGGATCGCGCACGAGGGTCCACAGCAGCACTGCGCCGAGCAGGTCGAGTGCCGCCAGCGCAACGAAGAATGGCGAGTACCCGATGATCGGCACGAGCCGGCCGATGAGCAGCGAGAAGAGGAGCACGCCAGCGTTGCCGCACGTGCCGGCCATGCCCGCCACCGTGGCCACCTCGCTGCGCTTGAAGAGGTCCGACGACATGGTGATGACGGTCACCGACAACGTCTGATGAGCGAACCCCGCCAGGCTCAGAAGCGCAATCGCCGTGTAGGGATTGTCGACAAACCCGACAAAGGCCACACCGACCATGAGGAGCGCGCCCACCGTGAACGCACCGCGCCGCGCGTTGATGAGGGAGATGCCGAACCGTTTCTGAAGTGTGAGGCTGATCGTGCCGCCACACAGGCAGCCGAGATCGGCAGCAAGGAACGGCAGCCAGGCGAAGAGGGCGATCTGTCTGAGGTCGAAGTGCCGCACCGTGCTCAGATAAAGCGGCAGCCAGAAAGTCAGCGTGCCCCAGGTCGGGATCCGCAAGAAAGCGCGGCAGGGCGATCCCCCAGAAGTTCCGTTGCCTCAGGATCGCACCAATTGACGGCCGCGTACCGTCGGCCTGCAGAAACTGCTCCTGGCCGGACCTGATGTACTGGCGTTCCTGCTCGGAGAGCGCCTTGTGCTTCGACGGCGATTCGTACAGCCACAGCCACAGCGCCACCCAGATCAGGCCGAGTGCGCCGGTAATCACGAACGCTGACTGCCAGTTGTAGGTCAGGATGGCATACGCCACGAGCGGCGGCGCGAGCATCGAACCGAACGAGGCGCCGATGTTGAACACGCCACCCGCCAGGCCGCGTTCATGCGCCGGGAACCATTCGGATGTCGCCTTCATTCCTGCCGGGTTGGCAGATCCCTCAGCCAGTCCGAGCAGTCCGCGAAGCCAGAAGAACGCCGTCCAACTCCCTGCGAGCCCGTGCGCCATGCTGATGAACGACCAGGCAATGGCAAAGATCGCGAAGCCGAACTTCAGTCCGATGACGTCGAGCACGTAGCCGCAGATTGGCTGCAGCATGATGGCGCCCTGAAAGGCGCCGAGAATCCAGGAGTACTGCTTCTCGGTGATCTGGAGGTCGCCGAGAACCGTCGGCGCCGCTACCGACAGCGTGCTGCGCGTCAGGTAGTTGATGATCGCGCCCAGCATCAGCAGGCTGATCATCCACCAGCGCAAACCGCGGATTCGTTGAAGGAGTGACATGAGCGCGTCGCGGGTCCGAGTGCCTCAGACGCGGGTCGTGTTGAACGTTTCGAGCGCCTCGAGCATCGCCAGGACGTTTTCCCGAGGCATGCCAGGGCTCACGCCGCCGCCGACCGATAAGATGATCCCTTCGCCACCCGAGCCCTCGAGCACGTCCAGCGTCGCCGCACGGACCTCTTCCGGTGTGCCCCTGACAGCGATCTCGAGCGGGTTGACGTTGCCCATCAGGCACATTCGCTTGCCGACGCGCGCCTTCACCTCGCGAATGTCTTTCTGCTTTCCCCAATTGAGCACGTTGAAGCCGGCATCGGGGAGATGGTCGAGGCAGGCGTCGACCTCGGCGTCGTTGTGATAGACCTTGACCCAATCCTTCGGGGAAGGCATCGCAGATCCGCTTCAGGTACGGGTGCGCGAACTCCTGGTAGTGGTCTTCGTTGATGAACCCGACGATGTCGTCGAGGATGAAAATGCCTTCGACGGTGTCGCCCATGACCTTGTGCTGCGCCTTCAGCCAGTCGATGATCACGCGCGTGCAAAGGTCGATGAGTTTGTGCGACCCTTCCGGGTTCTCTACGAGCTCGATCATCAAGTTGGTCGTGCTGCGGACGAATCCGGCCGTGCAGAGCGGCCCGCGTGACGTCACCATCGGCAGGATGTAGCCGTGATCGAGGATGCGCTGCTTGTGCATGCCGATGCGATGGAGCGTCATCGCCGCGAACGCGTCAGCCTCGACCTCGTACTCGGGGAACTCCGCGATATCTTCGAGGCGATAGAGCGTGTGGTACTCGCTCGGCGTGTTGTCCTGCCAGAACTTGATCTTCGCGCCGAGCACCGACGGCTCGGCGGCCATTCCATATTCCATCCACCACGACGGGACCATGATGATGTCGGGATACTCCTGCATGATCTTCAGGTTCGACTGAAACCAGAGCTCAGGATCGAGGTAGTAATCCATGTGCTTGATGCCCAGGTAGCCTGGAATCCACGGGCTGTCGACGATGAGCGCCATCGGTATCTTGTCGAGCTTCTCGAGGCGCGCCGCGCGCTTGAACGTGTCCCACTGTTCGGGTCGCATGAACCTTCCTCTGGTTGTCGGGACCGGATCGAAAACGTCCGGATCGTCAGCATGGTACGTGCTCGATGTCGGACGAAGCGCTCTCTTCGTCGTGCTATATTGTTTGCGACACGAACAAGAGATCGCGGGCGAAGCGTACCACGAAACTGTCCCGACTCGAAGCGGTATACTCGCCAGTCGCCAGGCTGCTCTGACACGACGGCGGCACCAACCGGAATCCACGTGAGCTCCAGACAATTCGAGGTCGAAGATCCATCGCTCTTCGACGTTGCCACTCATGTCGCGGGCCCCACCGGTGCCCTGCCGCTCACCGCGGAGATGCTGCGCAGCAGACCCTCGGGCGACGTCTTCGGCTGGACGCAGAACGCCGGCATGGGCTGGGAGCCGTCGAAGATCGGCGGCCGCGAATTCCTCATCCTCTCGACGCACGGCGGCATCCGCGCGCCCGATGGCACGCCCATCGCGCTCGGCTATCACACCGGCCATTGGGAGGTCGGGTTGCTGATGGAGGCGGCCGCGCGCGAGATGAAGGCTGCCGGCGCCGTGCCCTTCGCCGCGGCGTGCACGGATCCCTGCGACGGCCGATCGCAGGGCACGCCGGCGATGTTCGACAGCCTCGCCTATCGCAACGACGCGGCAATGGTGTTCCGGCGCTTGATTCGATCGCTGCCAACGCGCCGCGGTGTGCTCGGCATCGCCACCTGCGACAAGGGCCTCCCGGCAATGATGATGGCGCTCGCCGCCTGTCACGATTCAGCCTGCGTGCTCGTTCCCGGCGGCGTGACGCTCCTCCCCAACGAAGGAGACGATGCCGGGCGCGTGCAGACGATCGGCGTCAGGTTCGTGCATGGCGAGCTCTCGCTCGAAGAAGCATCAGAGCTCGGATGCCGCGCGTGTGCATCCCCGGGGGGTGGCTGTCAGTTTCTCGGCACTGCCGCCACGTCGCAAGTCGTCGGGGAGGCGCTCGGCCTGTCGCTTGGCCACTCCGCACTCGCGCCGTCAGGCCACGCCATCTGGCTGGACATGGCGCGCCGCTCCGCGCGGGCGCTGATGGCGCTCGAGGAACGCGGCATCACCACTCGCGACATCCTCACCGATGCCGCGATTCACAACGCGATGGTGACGCACGCGGCGTTCGGAGGATCAACGAACCTCATCCTCCATGTGCCGGCGATCGCTCACCAGGCCGCCCTCCATCGTCCTAACGCGCGGGACTGGACCGAGGTCAACCGCCGCGTGCCTCGGATCGTCGACGCCTTGCCGAATGGCCCGCGGCATCATCCGACGATCCAGGTGTTCCTGGCCGGAGGCGTGCCCGAGGTGATGCTGCACTTGCGGCGCATGGGACTGCTCGATACCAGTGTCCTGACCGTCAGCGGCGTCACCCTTGGCGATCAACTCGATGAGTGGGAGTCTTCTGAGCGGCGCCGGCGCTTGCGTGAAGAGCTACGGGCGCGAGACGGTGTCGATCCAGACGACGTCATCATGGCGCCAGACGTCGCCGCGCAGCGGGGCCTGACTTCCACGGTGTGCTTCCCCACCGGCAACCTCGCGCCTGAAGGTGCGGTCATCAAGAGCACGGCCATCGACCCGTCGGTGCTTGCCGCCGACGGTGTTTATCGCTTTACCGGACCAGCGAAAGTCTTTCTGACGGAGCCATCCGCGATGGCGGCGATCAAGAGCGGCACGATCCAGCCTGGCGATGTCCTTGTGCTCATCTGCCGAGGTCCGATGGGGTCGGGCATGGAAGAGACCTATCAACTCACGTCGGCGCTGCGGTACTTACCGTTCGGCAAGCACGTCGCCATCCTGACCGATGCTCGGTTCAGCGGCGTTTCAACGGGCGCGTGCATTGGCCACGTTTCGCCGGAGGCACTTGCTGGCGGACCAATCGGCAAAATCCGAGACGGAGATGTGATCAGGATTGTCGTCGACCGTGCGAAGCTCGAAGGCACGGTGGATCTGATCGGCGAGAACGGCGATTCCCTCGGTCCCGAGGC
Organism: uncultured Acidobacteriota bacterium; assembly: GCA_963797715.1. Lineage (GTDB taxonomy): Bacteria > Acidobacteriota > Vicinamibacteria > Vicinamibacterales > 2-12-FULL-66-21 > DATBJJ01. Next base: position 55,408 of record CAWCQS010000014.1, on the reverse strand, counting down.
GGGCGCGGCCATTCTCGCGCGACGCCCGGCGCGCACGGATCTCGCATCCGACCCGTTGCTTCCCGACGACACACGTCTCTGGGCCGCGCTGCAGGACGTCAGCGGCGGCACATGGGGCGGCTGCGTCTACGACGTCGACGCCATCATCAGGACCCTGGCGGCCGGCAGGAGAACCCTCGAGTCATGAAGGATTGGTTGTCTGCAGGCCGTGCTCTTCCCGACGATCACGCCCGTGCCGAGCTCGTCGGCCGAGTCTGGCGCGCCGAGACCGGCGGCCCGACGCTCGTTCGCGTGAAGGACGGATTCCTCGAAGACGTGTCGTCGATCGCACCGACCTCGAGTCAGCTCCTCAACCTCGACGACCCCGTAGCAGCCATTCGCGGCGCAGGTCCGCTGCCGAAGGTTGCTCCGCTCACGGACGTTCTGGCGAACTCGGCGGAGGAAGCGCGAAACGACGGCACCCCGTGGCTTCTCGCGCCGTGCGACCTGCAGGCCATCAAGGCAAGCGGCGTCACGTTTGTCGCCAGCCTTCTCGAGCGCGTCATCGAAGAGCAGGCGCGAGGAGACTCGGAGAAAGCCGAAGGGTTGCGCGCGTCGATCACGTCGGTGATCGGCACGAACCTTCAACAGGTTCGGCCGGGCTCGGACGACGCGCTCCGGCTGAAGCAGGTCTTGATCGGCCAGGGCGTCTGGTCACAGTACCTCGAGGTCGGTATTGGCCCGGACGCCGAGATTTTCTCGAAGGGCCAACCGATGTCCGCCGTTGGTACTGGCGCGGAAGTCGGGATCCATCCGAAGTCGGAATGGAACAATCCTGAGCCGGAAGTCGTGCTCGCCGTCAGCCACACCGGCCGCGTCGTCGGTGCCACGCTCGGCAACGACGTCAACCTTCGCGACTTCGAAGGACGAAGCGCCCTGCTGCTGGGAAAGGCCAAGGACAACAACGCCTCGTGCTCGCTCGGCCCTTTCATCCGGCTCTTCGACGAGCATTTCACGATGGACGACGTACGGATGTGCGATCTCGCGCTGCACATGCAGGGGCCCGATGGCTTTGCGTTTACCGGCCGTAGCTCGATGTCCCAGATCAGCCGCGATCCGCTCGAGATCGTCCGCCACACCATCGGCCCGAACCATCAGTATCCGGACGGACTCGTGCTCTTCCTCGGAACGATGTTCGCGCCAACGATCGACAGGTTCGCTCCGGGCAAAGGATTCACCCATGTCGTCGGCGACGTCGTTGCCGTCACGACGCCGAGACTCGGCGCACTGGTGAACCGTGTCAACTACACGGACAAGATCGCGCCGTGGACGTTCGGCGTCGTGTCGCTGATGAAGAATCTCGCCGCGCGCGCTGTGATCTGAAAGCGTGGACGGCCTGCCGTCAGTGGGCACAGAAGGAGAGAGCTCTCAGCTCCGGGCGATTCCGGAACTGCTCGAGCGCTTCGGGATTGGCCAGCGCCTCTCGATTCTTGATTTCACGTCCATGGACGACGTCGCGGACCGCGAGCTCGACCAGCTTGCCGCTCTTGGTGCGCGGGATGTCGGTGACGGCCGCGATGACGGCCGGCACGTGCCGTGGCGACGAGTTCTCGCGGATCTGTTGCCGGATGCGATCTTCCAACACGCGATCGAGCGCGACGCCCTCTCGTAGTCGCACGAACAGCACCACCCGTTCATCACCATTCCACTGCTGGCCGATGACGAGGCTCTCGACGATCTCGTCGAGCTGCTCGACCTGACGGTAGATTTCGGCCGTGCCAATCCGGACGCCGCCGGGATTCAGCACTGCGTCCGAGCGGCCGTAGATGATCAGGCCGTCGTGCTCGGTCAGCTCGACGTAGTCGCCGTGATGCCAGACGCCGGGAAATCGTGCGAAATACGCGGCGTGATACTTCCGGCCATCGGGGTCGTTCCAGAAACCGACCGGCATCGACGGAAACGGCATCGCGCACACGAGCTCGCCCTTCTCGCCTCGCACCGACCTCGCCTCTTCGTCGAACACCTCGACCTTCATGCCGAGCGCGCGCGCCTGAAGCTCGCCACGCCACACCGGGCCGTTCGGATTACCACCGGCAAAGAGTCCGACGATGTCGGTGCCGCCGGAGATCGACGCGAGGTGCACGTCCGACTTGATGCTGTGGTAGACGAAGTCGAAGCTCTCGGGCGCGAGCGGTGAGCCCGTAGACGTGATCGTGCGGACGGTGTCGAGTCGGTGCGACGTCATTGGCACCAGGCCCGCCTTACTGACAGCGTCAATGTAGCGGGCCGATGCCCCGAAGAGCGTGATGCCCACTTCGTCGGCCAACTGAAACAGCGTGTGCCCGTCAGGATGGAACGGCGAGCCTTCGTAGAGAACGAGGGTCGCCTGCGACGCCAGCCCGGATACCAGCCAGTTCCACATCATCCAGCCGCAGGTCGTGAAGTAGAACACGCGGTCGCCGGCGTGAATGTCGGACAGCAGCTGGTGCTCCTTCAGATGCTGGATGAGCGTGCCGCCGGCGCCGTGCACGATGCACTTGGGAACGCCGGTGGTTCCCGATGAATAGAGAATGTAGAGCGGGTGATTGAACGGCAGCGGTTCGAATCGGAGCATCGTCTCGCGTGATGCTGACGTAAATTCGTCCCACGTCGTCAGGTTACGTATGTCGGCATTGATGGGTGTTCCGAGGTACGGCACGAGCACCGTGCGTCGCACCGAGGGCAGGGCTTTGACGACCTCGGCAACACGCCCCGTGCAGTCATGCCGCTTGCCGGCGTACGAGTAGCCATCGACGCCGACAAGAATCGCCGGTTCGATTTGCCCAAACCGGTCGACGACGCCTTGAACGCCAAAGTCCGGCGAGCACGACGACCAGACTGCGCCAATCGCCGCAGCGCCCAGGGCGGCAACAATCGTTTCAGGGATGTTCGGAAGATAGCCGGCGACGCGATCGCCCGGCCGGACGCCTTCGCGCAGCAGCGCGGTGGCGAAACGGACCACGGCGTCGTGCAACTCGGCCCAGGACATCGATCGAGTGGCTCGATCTTCGCCCTTGCAGATCAGGGCTGGACTGTCATCGCGGCGCACCAACAGGTTCTCGGTGAAGTTCAGCGTCGCATCAGGGAAGAACGTCGCGCCAGGCATTCGGTCCAGGTCGGCGACGACACGCTCGCCCATCGTTCCGCGAATGCCACCGAATTCCCACATCAGCCGCCAGAAATCCTCCGGACGGTCGATCGAGAACTGATAGAGCTCGGGATAGCTATAAGCGTCTACGCCGCATCGGCGTTCGACGAACTGCATGAACGCCGTGAGCCTCGTGCCTGCGACGCGCTCGGGTGACGGCGTCCAGAGTGGAGAGTCCATGCGCCAATTGTAGGCGGGGCGCGGATCGCGCGGATGACGATCACGCGGGGCGCGGATCGCGCGGATGACGATCACGCGGGGCGCGGATCGCGCGGATGACGATCACGCGGGACGCGGATCGCGCGGACGACGATCACGCGGGACGCGGATCGCGCGGATGCACGATCACGCGCGGACGCGGATCGCGCGGATCGACCGAAGCCAGACGCGGCTCGCGCGGATGACCGAAGCCCTGCGACGCGGATCGCGCGGATGACCGAAGCCGGACGCGGATTTACGCGGATTACGAAAGGTGGTTTGCCGCCCACCACAGCAGTCGCTCTAAACCGTGTACTGCTCCGTCTTGAACACACTAAATCCGCGATCGAGGTAGTTCTGGATGGCGTGGGGGTGATCGAAGCTGCAGGTGTGAAGCCACACCCGTTGGGCGCCGAGCGACCAGGCGCGTTCGACGGCATCGGCCAACAGGAACCCACCGAGGCCGCGGCCCGTATACGCTGGCATCAGGCCGAAATACACGATCTCGAAGCTGGCGTCCGGCTCGCGTCGAAGTTCGTAGTAGCCGGCGATCTCGTCGCCAACGGTCATCACCCAGAGCGATACTGCCGGATCGTCGAGATAGCCTTGAATCTCCTCGTCCGTCCAAGGCAGACGATCGAACCATCGATACGCAGCACCCACGGTCCCGTAGAGGTGCCGCCAGAACCCCGGTTCACACGGATCGCGGCGGGTGATCCTCGCATCGTTCTCAGGAAGCCGCCCGCGGCGGAGAGCGCTCCGATCGGTCAGCTCGAGATAGGTTCGCGTCGCGATTACAGGTTCGGCGCTCATCACTCGCTCGGTGGGACTTCGGATTCGTCGAGCAGCTTTTTCCAGGTCGCTGCCGCCGCAAATACTTCCTGAAGATCTTCGCCGGCGGCCAGGTCCCTCTTCAAGCGGCGGAGCGCCAGGATCAGATCGTCGATGGCTGCGCCGAGCGAGTCGACGTTGGTCGCCGTCACGTCGCGCCATGTGCCTGCTGGGCTCGACGCGAGCCGCGTCGTGTCGCGCAGGCCGTTCCCCGCGAGACGAAGGCCCTCTGCTCCCGCCCGCTCGCCAACCACGTGCATCAAAGCGCTGACCGTGAGTTGAGGAAGATGACTGACGTAGGCCATCACCCGATCGTGGGTGATCGGATCCATCACGCACGGGTGCGCGCCGACAACACGCGCCATCTCAGAGAGGTGTTCGACTTCTGGAAGGTTGGCGGCCGCGGTCAGTATCCACGGGCGGCCACGAAAGAGATCGGCACGCGCGGCCTCGAGGCCGCCTGTCGCCGCCCCGGCGAGTGGATGACCACCAACGAAGTGCAATCGTGCCGGCAAATCCCGAGCGGCGTGCACCATCGCCCGCTTCGTGCTGCCGACGTCCGTGATGACGGCGTTCCCGCGCACGTGATTGACCAGGTCGCGCAGCACGCTGATGTTCTGGCGAACCGGCGCCGCGAGCACGATGAGATCGGCACCGTCCGCCAGCGCCATCGCGTCGCCAGCTTCGTCGGCCGCGCCACTCTCTTCGCGCGGTTCGCAATCGCCGCTGTGTCGATGGCGACTATGCGGCACGGCACCCCAGCCGCCCGCAGCGCCATCGCCAGCGAGCCACCAATCAGGCCGAAGCCGACGATGGCGATTCGGTTAAACATGCTGCGCGACGGACTTCACACTTCACCTTCACACTTACGTTCAGCCTTCACCCTTCCAACTTCACTTCAGCCTTCAGCCTTCAGACTTCAGAATTTCCCTAGGTGCCCCACCCACGGCGGCTCACCGGCTCGAGGCAGATGCTGCGCCCAATCGCGGGCGCGATGATCCGCAGCTCCGCCATCAGCCGGTCGAACTGGGCTGGGAAGAGCGACTGCGCGCCATCGCTGCGCGCGCGGTCGGGATCGCAGTGCACCTCGATGATCAGACCGTCGGCGCCGGCCGCCACGGCGGCTCGTGCCATCGGCGTCACCTTGTCGCGACGGCCTGTGCCATGGCTCGGATCAGCCAGTACAGGCAGGTGCGACAATTGCTGCACCACGGGGATGGCGGAGATGTCGAGCGTGTTGCGCGTGTAACTCTCGAAGGTGCGGATGCCACGCTCGCAGAGCATGACGTTCATGTTGCCGCCGGCGAGGATGTACTCGGCCGAGAGGAGCCACTCTTCGATCGTCGCCGAGATACCGCGCTTGAGCAGCACCGGCGTGCGCGCGCGCCCGAGTTCGCGCAGCAGCGTGAAGTTCTGCATGTTGCGCGCGCCAACCTGGAGGATGTGTGCGTACTTTTCGATCAGCTCGAGCTGGCTGATGTCCATCACTTCGGACACGAGCTTCAGGTTGTGGCGATCGGCGGCGCCGCGCAGCATCCGCAGGCCCTCTTCGCCAAGTCCCTGGAAGCTGTACGGCGAGCTCCGCGGCTTGAACGCGCCGCCGCGCAGGACCTTCGCACCGGCGTTCTTGACCGCCGCCGTCGTCGCCTCGACTTGCTCCTCGGTTTCCGCCGAGCACGGGCCGGCCATGACGATGACCTCGTCGCCGCCAATCCGCACGTCGCCGATCGTGATGACGGTGTTTTCGGGCCGGAAGCTGCGGCTGGCGAGCTTATACGGCTCGGTAATGCGGTGGACTTCCTGGACGCCGTCCATGACTTCGATCAACGCCGTGTCGAACTGGCGGTTACCGCCGACGGCGCCGATCACTGTCTTGAGCGCGCCGGTCGAGCGGTGCACGTCGAAACCCATCTCCACGAGCTGCGCGATGACGTGCTGAACCTGTTCGTCATTGGCGCGTTCCTTCATCACGACAACCATAAATGCCTCTATTCTTAGCCGAGGGGCTTCGCCCCTCGGACTCCCCACACGCTCTCTCGGCGCGCCGCTTCGCCGGCGCGCTCCGTTCGCGTGGCTCGCTCGCGCTCGCGACGCGAGTTCGCCGATCGCGTCTATTGTTTCATCCCTGCACGGTTCCACGTCACTCCGAGCTCTCCGGCTCGCCGGTCTTGCTGGCGTGATGGTCTTCGCCGCCCTCCGCGATCCGCTCGAGGCGTCTGGCCTCGTCGATGATGCGTTCGAACAGCCGCCGCACCGCCCCATCGTCGAGCGGGCCGGGATTGATCGCCTGCACGTGGCCGAGGACTTCGGCCTCGCGCGCGGGCTGGTAGACGGGAAGGCCGGCGTGCTTCTTGACGCGGCCGATCTCCAAGGCGCAGGCGGCGCGCGTGTTGAGTAGCCGCACGAGCGCCTCGTCGAGCGCGTCGATCTTTCGGCGCAGGTCGGCGAGACCGTCTACAGACCGTTCTTCAGCCACCGCACATACTCACTTGCATGCTCGCTGACGTTTGCCGCAGCGGCGTGTTGCGCGATCACATTGACGAGTGCGCTGCCGACAACGGCGGCGTCCGCCACTCTGCACGCCTCGGCGACCTGGTCGGGATGCGAGATCCCAAAGCCGAGCGCAACCGGCAGGTCGGCGCAGGCGCGCACGCGCGCCATCAGCCGATCGACGTCTTCGGGCAGCCGATCGCGCATGCCGGTCACACCAAGGCGTGAGATGACATAGAGGAAGCCGGCACCGAGCGCGGCCGAACGGCGGATCCGCTCCTCGGTCGTCGTCGGGCTGATGAGAAAAATCGGATCGAGCCCGGCGTCGAGCAGCGGCGCGCGCAACGGTTCGGCCTCTTCGATCGGATAGTCGAGAATCAGCACGCCATCGACACCGGCATCGGCGGCTTCACGGGCGAAGACCTGAGGGTTCATCCGCACGACGGGATTTGCGTAGGTGAAGAGGACGATCGGCGTGTCGATGTCGGCCCGCACCCGGCGGACAACGTCGAGCACGCCCCTCAGTGACATGCCGGCGGCAAGCGCTCGTTCGCTCGCCCGTTGAATCACGGGACCGTCGGCGAGCGGATCCGAGAACGGAACGCCGACTTCGAGAACGTCGGCGCCGGCGCGCGCGACGGCAACGAGGAGCTCCGTCGACCGGGCGGCGTCGGGATCTCCGGCCGTCAAGTACGTCACCAGGCCGCCACGCTTGCCCGCGCGCAGCCGTTCGAACGTCGAGGTCAGGCGCGACATCAGCGACTCTGCTCCTTCTCCGCGTCCGCCGGCGGCGCCGCTGATTCCGTTGCGAGTCGCTTCTGCGCCGTCATGACGTCCTTGTCGCCGCGCCCGGACAAATTGACGAGCACGACATCGCCTTGTCCGAGCCACGGAGCGATGCGAATCGCATGCGCCACCGCATGCGCCGACTCCAGCGCCGGGATGATCCCCTCTTCGCGCGCCAGCCGCTGAAACGCCGCAAACGCATCGTCATCACCCACCCACGCATACTCGGCGCGCTTCGAATCGTGCAGCCACGCGTGTTCCGGGCCGACCGCGGCATAGTCGAGCCCGGCCGAGATCGAATGCGTGAGCTCGATGTTCCCGTTGTCGTCCTGAAGCACGTACGTCTTCGTGCCTTGCAGCACACCCGAACTGCCGCCAGCGAATCGCGCGGCGTGCTGACCCGGCGTGATGCCGTGGCCTCCGGCCTCGACGCCAATCAGGCGGACGCCTTCGTCGGCAATAAAGGCGTCGAAGATCCCCATGGCGTTGCTGCCGCCGCCGACGCAGGCAACGATGACGTCAGGCAGGCGCCCCAGGAGGTCCTCGCACTGGCGCCGCGCTTCCTGACCGATGACGGACTGGAACTCGCGAACCATGAGCGGATACGGATGGGGGCCTAACACCGAGCCAAGCAGGTAGTAGCTGTCAGCGACCGTTGCCACCCAGTCGCGCATGGCTTCGTTGATCGCATCCTTGAGCGTGCGGCTGCCGCCGTCGACCTTGCGCACCTTGGCGCCGAGTAACTCCATGCGGAATACATTGAGCGCCTGCCGCTCCATGTCGTCCGCTCCCATGTAGACGTCACATTCGAGACCGAGGAGCGCGCAGGCCGTCGCCGTCGCGACGCCGTGCTGCCCGGCTCCAGTCTCCGCAATCACCCGCCGCTTGCCCATCCGCTTGGCGAGCAGCGCCTGTCCAAGCGCGTTGTTGATCTTGTGCGCGCCGGTGTGCGCGAGGTCTTCGCGCTTGAGCAAGCAGCCGCGCGCCGCCAAGCGAACTGGCAAGGCGACGCGCCTCGAAGAGCGGTGTCGGGCGGCCGACGTAATGCCGCAGCAAAGCGTCGAGCTCGTCTCGGAACGCCTGGTCGGATCGCGCCTCGAGGTAGGCCGCCTCGAGCTCGGCCACCGGAGCGACGAGCGTCTCGGGAACGAAGCGCCCTCCGTAGGGACCGTAGTAGCCTCTGGCGTCAGGATCGCGCTGGCCGAAGGCCGGTGACAGTCGAGAGATCATGTCTGTAGTCACGATTCGTGTTCGAGCGCGGAGAAGAGCGCGCGCAGCTTGTCGGGATCCTTGATACCTGGACTCGACTCGACGCCCGACGATACGTCAATGGCATAGGGCCTGACCGCGGCCACCGCACCCCTGACGTTATCAGCGGTCAGCCCGCCAGAGAGGATGATCGGGCGCAGTCGCGCGGAAGCTTCAGCCTGCGCCCAGTCTATCGTTCGCCCCGTGCCGCCGCGCTTGATTGGGTCGTGCGCGTCGAGGAGCACCGTCGCGCGTGCGGGAACCGCCCTCACAGTCGATAGGCAATCGTGTCCGTTCCGCACCGCCACCGCTTTGATCATCCGGTGTGAGCCACCGGCGTAGTCGTCAACCGGTTCATCTCCGTGCAGTTGAATCGCATCGAGGTCCATTTGCCGTGCGACTGCTATCACGTGCTCAGCCGGTTGATTCACGAATACCCCAACCGTCGTGACGAACGGCGGCAGCGCCACAGCAATTCGCTTCGCGTCCGCCGGATCGATGAAGCGCGGGCTCGACGGCCAGAAGATGAAGCCGAGCGCGGACGCTCCCAGGTCCGCCGCCAGCAGCGCATCTTCGACCCGCCGGATGCCGCAGATCTTCACCTTGGTCATCCCCGGAGCGCCTTCAACGCAGCCCCGGGGTCCGGTTCAACGATCAGGCGTTCCCCGACGAGGAACGCGGAGTAACCGATCGCACGCAAGCGCTCGATATCTGCTGGCGTTCGAATGCCACTTTCAGCCACGGCAATCACGCCATGCGGGATCCGTGGCCCGAGTTCTTCCAGCACATCCGGATCAACGGTCAGCGTGCGCAAGTCGCGACTGTTGACCCCGACAATCTCCACGTCAGCGTTCAATGCACGCTCCAGCTCTGAGCGATCGTGCACTTCGACCAGGGTCGCGAGACCCAGGTTCGAAGCAGCCATCACGAGCTGGTCCAACTCGCGGTCCTCGAGCGCACCAACGATGAGCAGAACGGCGTCGGCGCCAGCCGTGGCCGCCTCCAGCAGCTGGTACTCGGTGACGATGAAGTCCTTCCGCAGCAGTGGCAGCGCAACGGCCGCCCGAACCTGTTCCAGGTGATCGAGGCTGCCATCGAAGAACGTGGACTCGGTCAGAACCGAAATCGCCGCCGCGCCCGACTTCTCGTAAGCGACCGCATGCGCAGCTGGATCGTAGTCCTTGCGCAGGATTCCCTTGGATGGCGAGCGCCGCTTGCACTCGGCGATCACTCGCGGCGCAGGAGTCGAACGCAACGCCTCACGAAACGACTGGCCCTCGGCCCGACGCCGACTGGCACGCCGCACGAGCTCCTTCATGGGAGTCCGGAGTTCCCGTGCCGCAGTGGTATACCTCGTGGCGGCGACGATCGTGTCGAGCAGATCGGAGCTCGCCAGAGCACCACCGCCTGCCTTTGGTAGCGCGGTCATCACGCAGCCTCAGGCTCGGCGTTGGACAAGGCGGTCAGCCGCTCCAGCGTGGCCGCCGCTGCTCCAGAATCAAGCACCGCGCCGGCCTTTGCGATGCCTGTGGCGAGGTCGGCGACCGCGCCTGCGATCAGCAGCGAGGCGCCCGCATTCAGCAGCACGATCTCACGAGCGGCGCCCGTCTCACCGTTCAGGACGCCACGCGCGATCTGAGCGTTTGCCGCAGCGTCGCCACCGCGCAGGGCCTCGGGCGTCGCCTTCGGCAGCCCGACGTCGCCAGGATGCACGTAGAACGTGTTCACAGCGCCGTCGCGGTATTCCGAGACCTTCGTATAGCCAGTCGTCGAGATCTCGTCGAGGCCATCAGCGCCGTGGACGACCCATGCGCGTGTGGAGCCCAGCATCCCCAACGATCGCGCGACGAGCTCGGTGAGCTCCGGCCGTGGAACACCGACCAGCTGACGCGAAGCGCCTGCCGGGTTCGTCAGGGGGCCGAGCAGGTTGAACGCCGTTCGTACGCCAAGCTCTTTGCGCGTCGGCGCGGCGTGACGCATCGATGGGTGGAAGGTCGGCGCGAAGAAGAACGCGATGCCTGCGTCCCGCAGGCAACGTTCGACGACCGACGGTGGCGCTGCGATGTTTACGCCCAGGGCTTCGAAAAGGTCCGCACTCCCGCACCGGCTCGACACCGACCGATTACCATGCTTTGCAACGCGGACGCCGCACGCCGCCACGACGAGCGCCGCAACCGTGGAGACGTTGAACGTATGTGCGCGATCGCCACCGGTCCCGCAGGTGTCGAAGACATCCGCGTAGTCGAGCGAAAGCTTCGTCGCGCGAGCGCGCATCGTTCGGGCGAGGCCGACGACCTCCGATGGACGCTCACCCTTCATCGCCAGCCCGACGAGTAGCCCCGCGATGTGCGCCGGTTGCGCGCGGCCTTCCATGATCTCGTCCATGGCGGCCGAGGACTCCTCCACCGTGAGGTCCTCTCGACGCTGCAGCTTCTCGATGAGGGCGGGGAACATCACATCTCCAGGAAGTTGCGAAGAATCTTCCGGCCTTCCACCGTCAGCACCGACTCGGGATGGAACTGGACGCCGTGAATGGGATACGTGCGGTGCCGAACGCCCATCACCGTGCCTTCTTCGGTGCGCGCGGCGAGCTCGAGATCGTCCGGCAGCGGCTGAGCGATCACCAGAGAGTGATAGCGTCCCGCCGAGAAGGGCTGGCTCAACCCGCGAAACACTCCGCCGCCGTCGTGGTGCACGGTCGACGTCTTGCCGTGCATCAGCTCTCCGGCGCGGACGACACTGCCTCCAAACGCGATGCCGATTCCCTGGTGCCCGAGGCAGACGCCAAGGATCGGTACGTTTGGCCCGAACCGCCGGATGACGTCGACCGAGACGCCGGCATCCTCGGGTCGTCCTGGTCCCGGCGAGATGACGATGCGCGCGGGGCGCATCTCGGCAATCTCGTCGGCCGACACCTGGTCGTTACGCCGCACGACCGGCGCCGCGCCCAGCTCGCCCAGGTACTGCGCGAGGTTGAACGTGAACGAATCGTAGTTGTCGATGAGGAGAGTCACAGGCCTGCTTCCGCCATCGCGAGCGCTTGCAGCATCGCTCGCGCCTTGTCGCGCGTTTCCTCGTACTCTGCCGCGGGGTTCGAGTCGGCGACGATTCCTGCCCCTGCCTGGACGTGCGCGCGTCCGTTTCTGATCGTGATCGTGCGGATGGCAATGCAGAAATCCAGGTTACCGGCGAAGTCGAGATAACCGACCGCCCCGGCGTAAATCTCACGGCGGGTTGGCTCGAGCTCCGACAGAATCTGCATCGCCCTGATCTTCGGTGCGCCCGAAACCGTGCCCGCCGGAAAGCAGGCAACCAGCGCGTCGAGGTGATCGCAGTCTTCTGCCAGCCGGCCGTCCACCGTCGACACCAGGTGCATGACGTGCGAGTAGCGTTCGAGCGCCATGTACTGCGGCACACGCACCGACCCGTACTCGCACACCCGCCCGAGATCGTTCCGCCCGAGATCGACGAGCATGACGTGTTCGGCTCGTTCCTTCTCGTTGCGCTTCAGCTCCTCGGCAAGGCGCAGATCCTCTTCATCGTTGGTACCGCGCGGACGCGTGCCAGCAATCGGATGCGTCTCGACCCGCCGGCCTTCGACTCGCACCAGCATCTCGGGGGACGATCCAACGATCGCCAGCCCGCCCATCCGGATGTAATACATGTACGGCGACGGATTGACGTGCCGCAGCGCGCGATAAACGGTGAAGGGGTCAGCCTTGACGTCTGCCTCGAAGCGCTGGGACAACACCGCCTGGTAGATGTCACCCGCAGCAATTCGCTCCTTGATCGAGCGGACGCCAGCTTCGAAGACCTCGCGCTCCTGGTTCGACCGTACGTCGAGCGGCGCTCTCTCGTCCGGCTTCGCCTGCGACAGGCCGCGCTCGAGCTCGCGCTCGAGAAACTGGATCTTCGCGCACGCGAATTGATACAGCGCGCGGAGGTCTTCGTCGGCCGTGATGCGGGCATTGGCGATGATGAGGATCCGGTGCTTGACGTGATCGAACGCCAGCACCGTATCGAACAACATGAATCCCGCATCGTCCTCAGGATTGCCGCCATCGCCACTGCGTGAGGCTTGTGCGTCCTTCCAGGCCTTTGCAAGCACGGGTTCGAAGATTGGTGAGGCGTCGTAGCCGATGAAACCAACGGCGCCGCCCGTGAACCGCGGCAGGCCGGGCACGAAGGGTGACTGGAGATCGGCCATCAGCCGGCGCAGCGCCGGAATGAAGGCATCGTCGCTCTCGGTTGTCGTTCCCGATCGCTCGAGGGTGGTTTTGCCGTCGCGAGCCCGCAACACGAGGAACGGATCCTTTCCGAGGAACGAGTACCGCGCGACCTGTTCGCCGCCTTCCACGCTTTCAAAGAGAAACGCGTAGTCGGAGTCCTCGGCAATCTTGAGGAAGGCCGACACCGGCGTCAGGAGATCCGCGATGATCTCTTTGACGACAGGCACGAAGGTGCCGCGGCGTGCTAACTCGACGAACTCTTCGAAGGTAGTCTGTTTCATGTCGCACTGCCGCTCGGAGCCGGGTAACGGCCACGATGAACGTCAACACCGCCTCTTGTCGCCGCCGCTTCGAAGAGCCCCGACGGCGGCCGTTGTCCCGTCCACAACTCGAACTGACGCTCGGCCTGGGCGATGAGCATCTCGAGGCCACCGATCGTCCGGCACCCTGCCGCACGGGCCGACTGCAGGAGCGCCGTGTCTGGTGGTGCGTAAACGAGGTCGAACACGATGGAGCCATCGAGCTGCGCGTCGCCCATCGGATTGCCCGGCGTCTTCTCGCTTCCGACCGTCGTCGCGTTGACGAGCACATCCCAACTCGCGGCCGGCGGCGGCAACGCCACGGCCGAGCCGCCGACCATCGCAGCAATGGCGTTCGCGTCGGGCGCGTTGCGCGCCGAAGACGGTGACCGTGGCACGCCGACTTCCGAGCGCAACAGCCACCGCGCGCGCGGCGCCGCCGGAGCCAAGGACGGTTACCCCTCGCCCTTCGAGGGACGTGCGCTTCAGCAGGGGCGCGAGAAAGCCTTCGACATCGGTGTTGGTGCCGGACCAGCGACCGTTTCTCACGGTCACGGTGTTGATGGCACCGACCTGGCGAGCGAGCGGATCGATCTCGTCGGCCCGGCGCATCAACGCGATCTTGAACGGCGTCGTGATGCTCGCACCGCGCAGATTCATTCGCTCGGCAAACGTGATGAAGTCGGCAGAGTCACGGGCTTCGAGCGGCACGTACACCGCGTTCAAGCCAAGCGCTGCGAAGCCGGCATTGTGCATGACCGGCGATCGTGAATGGATGATCGGATTGCCAACGACGGCGTAGAGCGCGGCGTCAGAAGCGATGCGACGGAACCGGTAGTCGGCGAGAAGGCGCGAGGCCGGCAACTGGCCGGGGGCCACGGCGTTGCCAGCGTAGGTCCAGCGGTTTCGCAGGCGCGCGGCCAAGACCCGTGTCGGGACGCCCTGGTTCCCCATGGCCAGCAGCACGTGTCCCCGGCCAGGCTCGTCTGTGATCGAGGTTCCCAACTCGAAGATCGGCAATGTCTCCTCGAGCGAAGTCACCTGAATCGCAAGCTTCGCCACCTCGGCGCCGCTCGCGCGGAGTCGGGCGTAACGATCGGCAGATCCGAAGGTGGCGCGCCAAAGTAATGCGACGACAGGACGATGCCGCGGCCGGCTCGCGACGCGGATCAGGTCTGGAGCAAAGCCGGCCTCCGCCTCGACATCGATGTACTCGGCACCAAGCTCGAGGGCCGACTCGAGGATGCGGCGGCGTTCCTCCTCGCTACCCTGGAACTGGCCGCCCTCCCAGGACGCCCGGCAGGTCACGACTACCGGCACCCGGCGACCGGCCAGCGCTCCCGCCACATCGGGCCGGTCAACCAGGTCGAGACGCAGTTCGACGAGGTCGGCGTCGGTGGCGGCATCCCGGCTCCGCCGGAGCTCCTCCATCGACGGCCCGGCGACGGTCATGCACAACTGCGGTTCGGTCATCGGCGTCTAAAATCATCGGGGGCTTCGCCCCGCCGAACCCCCATCGCCGTCGCTCGCGGGGGCCCGGACGCCCCGCTCCGCTCCGGCGGATTCAAACGAAAAAAGCCTCCTCAGCACAGGGCTGAGGAGGCTTCTGGAATCTCGGTATCCTGCGATTGGCAGGCTAGCGGATGGCCCCCTCAGCGCGCGCATACCACCACCAATAGGACGCCTTGGTCCCACGGTGCTGATGCGCGCTCGTAAAGAGAGTCATCGCGAGGAGCGAACAATAGCACCTTTCTCCTTGACCTGCAACCAGTTGGTCCTTATAACTGTTTGGAGCGCCCCGTTTCCCCAACATACTCATGAAGTTACGACTCACCGCGGCCATTGGCTGCCTGATCGCCACACTGCTTCCGCCTGCGACCGCTCGCGTTCCGGCCGCCACCGCGCTCATGCCCATCGAGGAGGTGAAAGCCGGAATGGTCGGCGTCGGACGAACCGTGTTCCAGGGCACTGAGCTCAAGGATTTCAAGGTTCACATCCTTGGCGTGCTCAAGAACGTCCAAGGCCCGCGCCGCGACCTGATTCTGGCGCGGCTCGAAGGCGCTGGCCTCGCTGAGTCCGGGGTGGCCCAAGGCATGAGCGGAAGCCCCGTCTACATCGACAACCGGCTGGTGGGCGCCGTGTCCTACTCGATCGGATCGTTCTCGAAGGAGCCGATCGCGGGCATCACACCTATTGCCGAGATGAAGGACGCGACACCTCTGCCGCGGCGGGCCGGAACAGGTCAGGCCCGACTCGAACTGCCGGTGACCCGTGAAAGCCTGGCGGCTGCGCTCGCGCAAGCGTCGGCGCGCTTGGCCCCCTTCGCGCGGCGGCCGGCCGACGTGCAGTCCCTTGGAATTCCCGCTTCGATCGGCGCGCAGATTGGATCGATGCTGCGGCCGATCTCGACACCGCTCCTGATGGGCGGATTCGAGGCCGAGACTGTCGATCTTCTCTCCGGCGCGTTTCGCGATGCGGGCTTCACGCCCATGCTCACCGGGACTGCCGCTGGCACGCAGAACGAGCCCACGGGTCCACTGCGCGAAGGCGATGCGATTGGCGTCGCGCTCGCGAGCGGTGACCTGGATATGGGCGCAACCGGCACCATCACGCACATCGACGGCGATCGCATCTACGCGTTCGGGCACCCGTTCTACAACCTCGGACCAGCCGAGTTCCCGATGACGCGCGCGTACGTCTACACGGTGCTTCCCAGCCTGCTGACCTCGTTCAAGATTTCGTCGATGGGCCAGACGATCGGCACGATGACGCAGGACCGCCCGACCGCGATCGCTGGCACGCTCGGTAAGGGACCTGCCCTCGTACCGATAACGGTGACCATCGAGCGATCAACGGACGGCGCCGCCGCGAACGGTGCCCAGGACACGCAGAAGCGAACGTTCAAATACGCGGTCGTCAACGACCAGTTGTTCACGCCGCTCATCACCTACGTATCGCTCTTCAACACCCTGACGTCGTACGAACGCCAGTTCGGCGCGTCCACGATCGGCGTGAAGAGCCGCGCGAAGATCAAGGGTCACGGCGACCTGAGCGTCGAGGACGTGTTCACCGGCGACTCCCCCATCCTCGGTGCATCGACCGCGGTCGCCGCGCCGCTGACGATGCTGCTTGGCAACGACATCGAGCCGATCACGCTGGAGGGGCTCGACATCACGCTGACGTCAGCCGAGACGCCGCGCCGCGTGACGATCGAGCGTGTCTGGCTCGACGACATCAGGCCGCGAGCCGGCCGTCCAACGCCGCTCAAGATCTTGACACGCAGCTACCGCGGTGAAGAAAAGATCCTGACGGTGCCGATCGAAATTCCGGCCAACGCCACAGGACGGCTGTCGATCCTCGTCAGCGACGGCCGGCAGCTGAACGCAATGGAACAGCGCGACGCGCGCCGCACGCTCGAACCGCAGACCATCACGCAACTCGTCAGGCTCCTGAACGACACGCGGCGCAACAACCGCGTCTATGTCAGGCTGCTCAGCGGAACGCCCGGCGCGGTCGTCAACGGCGAAGCCATGGCCGCGCTGCCGCCATCAGTGCTGTCCGTTCTCGAAAGCGATCGCAACGGCGGCAGCTTCACGCCAATGCGCAGCGCCACGGTTGGCGAATGGGAGCTGCCGATGGATTCGGCAGTCACGGGCTCGCGCCTCCTCACCATCGAAGTCGACAGCGCGTCCGGCCGTTGATGCCGGGCGCGCGACTCTCCATCATGCACATCGGTGTCAGATCACGATTCGTCCGTCGCGCCGCGGCCGGCGCGCTCGTTCTCCTCGCCTGGGCTGGCCTCGAGGCCGCCATGCCGACGTTCTGGACGGTTGCCACGCAGACAGATTTTCTGAAGGGCGACGTCGAGGATCTTTCCATTGACAGCGACGGCCGCGTCTTTCTCGGGCCGTCCACGACGCTCGTCGCCGAAACAGCGGCGCCGTTCTTGTGGACGCTCGTCGCCGGAGCCGACGGTACGCTGTGGGCCGGCACCGGCAACGAGGGCCGGGTGCTCAAGATCGACCGCGACGGCAAGGTCGCGACGTTCTTCGACGCCACCGAGCTCGAAGTGCACGCCATCGTTGCGGCGCCAGGTGGCGGACTCTACGTGGCCACGTCGCCGGACGGCAAGATCTACCATGTCGCCGCCGACGGAACCGCCCGCACCTTCTTTGATCCAGAAGACAAGTACATCTGGGCACTGGCACTCGATCGCGCGGGCAACCTCTTTGCTGCCACTGGTGACAAGGGGACGATCTACAAGATCAGCCCGGACGGTAAAGGCGCACGGTTCTACAAGACGAGCTCGACCAATGTCGTCTCGCTGGCGTTCTCGCCGTCAGGTGATCTCCTGGCCGGCACCGAATCTCCTGGCCGCGTCTTCCGTATCGACACATCAGGCAAGGCCTTCGTGCTGCTCGATTCGCCGTTCCGGGAGATCCACTCGCTTCGCATCACTGACGACGGGACGATTTATGCCGGCGCAGTGAGCGGATCAACATCGGTGGTCGAAGACCGGTCGCTACCGACAACGACCACCGACGCGGGACGTGCGCCGGTGCCGACGGTTTCGACCGAGATCACAGCCATCTCAGTCGTCGACGCACCGGTGACGCAACCAACCACACCCGTCATTTCCGGCGCGTCACGACGGAGCAATCGCGGCGCGATCTACCGCATTCGGCCGAACGGACTCTGGGACACATACTGGGAGACTGGTGAAGATTCGCCATACGAGCTCATGGTCGAGCCCGGGGGCAGCCTGCTCGTGGGAACCGGTCCCGAAGGAAAGATCTTCCGCGTCAGCGGCGATCCTGCCCGCGCGACTCTTCTCTCGCGCGCGACGGCGCGCCAGGTGACTGCCCTCCTGCGTGAGCCCTCCGGCCGCGTCGTTGGTGCGACGAGCAATCCGGGAAAGATCTTCGCGCTCTCGGCCAATCCGGCGCCCAAAGGCAGCTACGAGTCCGACGTGCGTGATGCCAGCACCGTTGCCAGCTGGGGGGTTATCCGCTGGCGAGCGACCGCACGGGCGGGACAGGTGCAACTGCTCACCCGTTCGGGCAACACCGCGACACCGGACGAGACTTGGAGCACGTGGTCGAAGCCCTACACGAGCGCTGAGGGCGAGCAGATCGCGAGTCCCAACGCGCGCTACCTGCAGTGGCGCGCCGTGCTGAGTGCCGACAGCGCGCCATCGCCAGTGCTGACATCCGTGACGGCCGCATATCTCCCTCGCAACCTGCGGCCGGAAGTCTCGTCAATTACCGTGCATCCGCCAGGAACGGTTTTCCAACGTCCGTTCTCCGGAAGTGACGTGGAGATTGCGGGGTTCGAAGACAACACGTCCGACGGCCGTACGCCGTCGCAGTCGCCGTCGCAGTCGCAGGGTGCACCAGGCGGGCCGACGCTCCCGACGCCGCCTCTCGGCCGACGTCTGTACCAGAAAGGGCTGCAAACACTCGTGTGGAGGGCCGAGGACGCCAACGGCGACCGGCTGCAATACGACGTCTCGTACCGCCGCGAAGGTGAGACCGGGTGGAAGCCGCTCAAGCGTGGCATGTGGGATCCCATCTTCGTGTGGGACACGACGTCGGTGCCGGACGGCACCTACTTCGTTCGCATCACGGCCTCGGACGCGCCGTCGAACGCCCCCGCCACCGCGCTGACGGGCGACCTCGAGAGCGCGAGCTTTGACATCGACAACACTGCCCCGCGTATCGAGGCGCAGCCCGCCACGCATGCCGGCACGCGCTCCACGCTCTCGTTCACCGTGCGCGACGAGCAGTCAGCGGTGCAACGCGTCGAGTACTCGCTCGACGCCAGCCGCTGGCGCATGGTCTATCCGAAAGACGGGATTCCTGATTCCAGGCGTGAAGAGTTCGAGGTTACCGTCGAGGACAGCGAATCGGGTCGGAGCGTGATCATTCGCGCGACCGACGCGATGAACAACGTCGCGACGGCGGTGGCAACACTGCAGCGCTGAGCGTCAGTCAGCGCCGGAGGACCTGGGCTGGATGCACGGCCGCCGCGAGCCGTGCGGGAGCCAACGTTGCCGCGACGGCAACCAGAAGCACCAGTACCCCGCTGCCGCCGAGCACGAAGAGGTTGGCGGCACTCACCTGGTAGACGTACCTGCTCATCAGGCCGCCGGTCCACCAGGCCACGAGCAGGCCGATCACCAAGCCCTGGAGCGCCAGCTCGCCGCCCTGCAGCACGACCATGCGGAACACACGGCCGCGGGTCGCGCCGAGCGCGAGCCGCACCGCCATCTCGCCGCGTCGTTCAGCGACGACGAGCGCGATGACGCCGAAGACGCCGGTGGCGGCGAGCAGCAACGCGGCCGCGCCGAACGTCGACATCAATAACAAGCCAAGCGTCGGCCAGACGAGCGACGCCGATACAACCGTTGCCAACGGCTCGAAGTCCACGGGCACCTGCGGATCTACCCGCGACAGCTCGGAGCGGATTTGCGCAATCAATCGCTCGGGCCGTCCGTCCGCCGTCGTGATGACGACCGTGCGTCTCAACGACATCACCTGCGTATCGGAGACGTAGACGGTCGGCTCCGCCGCTTTCGTCAAGTCCGAGTACGGCACGTCCTCGACCACGCCGACGATCGCGGCATCGCGCGAGACGAAACGCTGCCCGTCGCGCGTGACGAAACGGCCAGGATTGATCCGCTCGCGAAGCGGATCGAGATCGGGTATGAACTTTCGTGTCCAGGCGCGGTTTACGATGGCGACGGGAGCGCCGTTCAACCGATCGTCGCGTGAGAACGATCGACCGGCAACCACGTCGATACCAAACATTTCGAAGAACTCGGGCGAGACGACGCGCACCCGGCCGTTCGGCCGGTTGGACGGCTCGGTCGGGCGATTGGTGATGTCGACAAACGCTGTCGAATCCCACTCGTGGCGGAGCGGCAAGGAAGACGCGACGCCAATCGCTGTGGCCCCGAGCGCGCGCAGCCGGCTGTCGACCTCGTCCGACCAGGCCCCAAGTCGTTGCGGCTCTCCGTAAGGATCGGGCGGCAGCAAGACGTCGATCGCGAGACGTCCTTGGGGTGTGAACCCCGGATCAATGGCGAGAAGCTGCTGCATGCTGAGCAGCAGGCGACCCGCGCCGGCGACCAGCACAATGGCAAGCGTGACCTCGGCCACGATCATCGCGCCAAGCACGCGTCTGGTTGCGCGGCCCTGCAGCCCGCTGCGGCCGCCTTCGTTGATTCCCGCCGCCAGGCTCGTTTTCGCAGCGGCAAACGCCGGTGTCAGGCCGACGAGCACGCCGGCAACGACCATGACGGCCGCAGAGAACGCAAACGCTCGCAGATCGAGCTGCACGCCTCCGACGCGCGGCAACGCCGCGCCGCCGACGAGCACGATGCCCCGAACGGCTCCGGCCGCCACCGGCAGCGCCACCACCGTGGCGGCAACAGCGAGAATCAAGGACTCCGCCATCACCGGCCGCAACAGATCGACACGATTCGCGCCGAGCGCCGCGCGCACCGCGTTTTCTCGGGCGCGCGTCGTTCCCCGAGCCAGCAGCAGGTTCGCAACGTTCACCATCGCCAGCACAAAGAGCAGTCCAGTCGCGGCGAACGCCATCAACAGGACGGGGCCGAGACCGCCGACGATCGTGTCGAGGAGCGGCCGCATCACGAAGATGCGGTTCTTGGCCTGATCGGGATACTTCCGCGCCAGCTCCTCCCACATCGGCGGCAGGAGGCCTCGAATCGCCTCGGGCTTGAGACCAGGCCTGAATCGCACAAAGCCATCGAACGCATGGCCTATCGAGTCGGGGGCGTGGAGGGCGAACCACAAATCCGCGTCTCGAGGAATAGCAAGCGTCTCTGGCGCGATGCCAACGACCAGCGCACTATTGCCGGCGAATCGAATCGTCGTGCCGACAATGCCCGGGTCGCCACCGAAGATGGTCCGCCACGCGCGCGGTGAGAGCACGACGCGCGTCTGCGGCTCCGCGGCGAAGTCTTCGGAAACGAACGGCCGTCCAGCGCCCATTGGCAAGCCGAAGAGGTCGAAGAATCCCTCGGTCACGCCGAAGCTGGTGACCTGCCTCGCCCCGGCACCGGTGATGATCGTGTCGTCCAGGCGCATCACGAGAGCCGACGCGACGATTGCATCCGTCGTGCGCCGCAGCGAGCTCATTTCCTCCGAGGCGACGAGGCCGATCGTGAACCTGCCGTCGGTCATCTCCGTCCGCACGGTGTAGATGTCCTGGTAGTTCGGATACGGCAGCGGCCGCAACAATGTGGCGTTGACGACAGCGAAGAGCGCCGTCGGCGCTGCAATGCCCAACGCCAGGGTGAGGATGGCGGTCGCGGCGAAAGACAGGCTGCCGGCGGAGTCGCCGCAAGGCCACGAGCCATTCGCGCATGAGGGAGTCTAGCAGCGCGCCCGGGCAGGCGCGCTCAGGATCACGAACGAGTCTTCGGTTTGACCGTCGTCTGCGCCAGCAGCCAGACGAGGTTCACCGCGACGGGCGATCCGGCCAGTTCGGCTGGTTGCAGCCGCGTCTGCGAGATGGCGTCGAGGATGCTCGAAACCTGCCGGCCGTGGCGATCGTTGGCGAGCACCAGCAGATCGGAGACGCGGCCTTCGCGCGTCACCACCGCCGACACGGCAAGCATCGTGTCGGTTTCGGTTAACCCATCGGCAAGGGCGGTATCCTCGAGCGCTCGCTGAACGACCCCGTCCTGCGGAACCCGCGGGAACTGATACCGGCCGTCGAGCCGGGCAGGATTCAAATCGGACCCTGACGGCGCCGCCATGACCGCTATCACGGCGGCCATCGAATCGTGACGTTCAGGCGACGCGAACTGCAGCGTGCCCAGCGCAATCGCTCCACACAGGAACGTCGCCGTCGTCGAGGCGAGCGCGATCCAGACGAGGTGCATGTCTTCGAACACGCGGCCCACCCGGGCGCGCCATGATTCGTGGTTCTCGGCGCACATCCGGCTGACGACGCCAGGTGCCAGGCCAGCCCATTCATCGGCCGGCAACGTCGCCGCGGTCGACCGCAGCAAATTGCCAATGTCGCTCAACTCGGCGAGTTCGCCGGCACACGGAGGGCAATCCTTGATGTGGCTCTCGAAGGCGATCATCTCGCCGACTGGGAGCTCGCGATCATGAAAGGCTGCCAGACGCCGCCGCACCGCCGCGCAGGTCAACAACCTCATGCATCCCTCAATTCCGCGCGAAGGGCTTCACGAGCCCTCGCGAGGCGCGATTTCACCGTGCCGACCGCGATCCCGAGCGAGAATCCAATCTCTTCATAACTCAAACCGTCGATCTCTCGGAGGACGAGCGCCGTTCGCTGGTCGAACGGCAGATCGTCGAGCGCCACACGAATCCTGTCTGCCAGAACCTTCTGCCCGAGCACGCGGTCTGGGGAGCCGCCATTACTGCGCTCGGGTGGATCGCCGTGGTCGCGGATATGCTCATCGAGCGACACCTGTTGCGACCGGTGACGACGCCGCCACCACCGCTGTCGGTTCCGCGCCTGATTGATGACGATCCGGTAAATCCAGGTCCGCAGGGCGGACTGGCCGCGGAACGTATGAATCGTGCGGAACACCCTGAGAAACACTTCCTGGGAAAGGTCCAGGGCTTCGTTGTGGTCACCAAGGAGGTTGAGCGATAGCTGATAGACCATGCGCTGGTGCTCGTTGACGAGCTCGGCGCAGGCCTCTTCGTCGCGTGCGGCGCAGCGCTGAATCAGCGCAGCCTCCCGCCCTCCAACCTCGGTCCAGGTGATGGCTCGAACCGGCTTCACAGACAGTCCCTGTGCCATCTTAGCACTCCACCGCTGGGGAGAATCACGGCAGCTTCTGACAGATTAGAACCCATCCGGCCCCGGAGGTTCCCTCGGTCCCTAAGTGCTAGAATCCGCTCGTGAAACGTTTGCTCCTGACGCTCGCCGTCGTGTGCGCCCTGGCCGCCGCTTACGGTTATGTCGTCACCGAGCGGGAGAACAGCCACCGGGAGGAGATTCGCCGCGGCGACGCGGCGATGGCGGCCGGGGACTTGTCAACGGCCATCGAGGCGTTCAGTGGCGCCATCACCCTCAAGAGCGATTCGATGATTGGCTATCTGATGCGCGGCGACGCCTACCGCCGGCGCGACGAGCTCGAGGCGGCCCTCCGAGATCTGCGGCAGGCCGCGGAGATCGACCCGGGCGCGCCGAAGCCACGCGAGCTGCTCGGAGACGTCAACTATGCCCGCCACCGCTATCCGGCCGGCCGCCGACCACTATCAGGCGTACGTCGAGCTCGACGATCGATCGCCACGCGTGCTCTACAAACTCGGACTCGCGCGGTATCGCTCGAGCCAGGCAACGGTCGCGATCGAAGCACTCCAGAAGGCGCTGGCCATCGACGAGAACTTCGCCGAAGCCCACTATCTGATCGGCCTTTGTCAGCGCGACACTCAGCGTCCACTCGAGGCCGTTAGTTCGCTACAGAAAGCCATCACTCTTGCGCCCACGATGTTCCGGGCGCGCGAGGAACTCGCCGACCTCTACGGCCGTCTCGGCCGAACCGACGCGTGGCTCGCCCAACTCGATACGCTGCGAGTGCTCGACCCCGGACCGGCGAGGTACGTGACCCTCGGACTTGCCTATTCGAAAGCCGGACAATCGGACCGTGCGGTGATGACGATTCGGCAAGCGGCTGAAGTCTATCCAAAGTACCGCCACACCTACGTCGCTCTAGGCCGTGTCTGGCTCGAGACGGCTCAAGCGCGCGACGATCGAGTGGAGTTGAGCAAGGCGCTCGAGGCGCTCGAAAAGGCAGTCGCCGAAGAGGATTCGAGCGAGGCGTACACGTTGTTCGGCCGCGCGCTGCTGCTGGCGTCAGAACCGGAGCCGGCCGAACGGATGCTGCTGCAGGCGACGGCCAAACTTCCTGTCGATCCTCTAGCCTTCTATTACCTGGCGGATGCCGCCGAGCGCCGTTCGCACTACGACGTCGCGCGGCAGGCGCTCGTCGACTACGTCGCTCTCGCCGGCGAAGATGCCGACGCCCGGCGGCGAGCGGCAATTGCCGTGCGCGTGGCCGATCTCTCGATGCGCGTCGAAGACTTCCCGTCCGCCGTCGGCTGGTACGAACGCGCCGCGCCAACGCTCGCCGCCGACGAGGCGTTCATCGTCAAGCTGGCTGACGCGCGCTCGCGTACAGGCCAGACCGAATCCGCCAAGTCGGCGCTCGACAAGCTGCTCGAAAAGAATCCAGCCAACGCGGCCGCCCGCAATTTGCGCCGACGAATCCGTTAACGCGCGAGCTTTGATGCATTCGCTAGACCTCGCCGACAAAATTGAAGCGAGCGCGCGATCGCCAGGCGGAAGATGTCGATGCGGGCGTCGAAGAGATGCGCCGCCAGCGTCGAGCATCGTTCCCCAGCTTGGTGTCGGCGGTTGCACGCCCAAACCGAGAAAGCTGAGCGCCGCTTCGGCGATGATCGCGCCGGCCATGCCGAGCGTCGCCTCTACGACGACCGCCGGGCAGCGCCGTTGGCAGGACGTGCCGCAGGACGATGCGCGGTGTGCCGGCGCCGAGCGCTCGTGCCGCCTGGACGAACTCCAACTCGCGCGCGCGAAGGGCCTGGCTACGTACGAGACGCGCGTAGCCGACCCACCCGATCACCGAGAGAGCGATCACGACGTTCGTCAGGCTCGGGCCGAGTACCGCCACCAACGCGATCGCGAGAAGGATGCCCGGGAACGCCATCAGCACGTCCACGACCCGGCTAATCACGTCGTCAATGACGCCTCCGAAGTAGCCGGCAATCGAGCCGAGCAGCATGCCGATCATCGACGACACCGACACGACCGCGAGTCCGACGAGCAGCGAAATGCGCGCGCCGGAGAGGAGACGCGAGAGGATGTCGCGCCCGAGCTCGTCGAGGCCGAAGGATGCGACAGGCTCGGTCCTTCGAGGCGTCGCGACAGCTCCTGCGATCGCGGGATCGTAGGGCGAGAGCGACCGGCCCTAGTAGCGCGCAGCGCAGCACTGCCACGACACACGATCGCCAGCCAACGCTGGATCATCACTCGTACCGGATGCGCGTCGAGCAAGCCGTAGGTCAGATCGGTCAGAAGGTTCATCACCACGTAGGTCACGGAGATGAACAGATGCAGCCCTGCACCAGCGGATAGTCACGAAAGTTGATGGCCTGGATCAGCAGCCGGCCAACGCCCGGCCAGGCGAAGATCGTCTCGGTGATGATCGTGCCGGTCAGCACCGCACCGAACTGCAGCCCGATGATCGTGACGACCGGAATGAGGCTGTTGCGGAACGCGTGACTGATCGATCGCGCGCACGCGCGAGAGACCTCGCGCCGCGCGCGGCGATCACGTAGAGCTCGCGCAGCTCCTCGAGCACACTGGCGCGCGTCATGCGGCGAGGATCGCGGCGAGCGCTGCTCCGAGCGTGACGGCCGGCACTCGACGCGATCGTCGATGCGGAGTCGACGCATCATCTTCGCGAGTCCCTGTCGCGAGACGCCGAGCGTCTGCGCGGCCCTCCCCCGTCGTCCGCCGGCCTGCGCCAACGCCGCGCGGACGAACCGCCGCTCGAACTCGTCACGCGCCGCCTCGAACGTCGAAGCGTTGCTCGCGGCAGTGTTCGCGATGTGCACCGGGAGCATCGTCGCGGCAATGCGGCCGCGACGTGGTGCGTGCACCGCGAGGGAGGCGATGACGTTCTGAAGCTCGCGAATATTGCCGGGCCAGTCGTAGCGCGCGAGCGTGGCGAGGACCTCGGGGGCGAGCACGGCGGACGTGCCAACCCTCGCGGCGGCTTCGTTCCAGAAGTGCGCCGCCAGGGCTGGGATGTCCGATGCCCGCTCGCGGAGCGGTGGCACAACGATGCGGACAACGTCGAGCCGGAAGCGCAGGTCGGCGCGAAATCGTCCGGCCGTTACTTCCTCGTCGAGCCGGCGGTTGGTTGCCGCCACGACGCGCGCGTCCACACGGCGCGCCATGTTCTCGCCGACGCGGCGTACCTCCCCATCCTGCAGTACGCGAAGCAGTTTCGCCTGGGCGCGAGGCGACAGCTCTCCGACTTCGTCGAGAAAGATGGTGCCTCCATCCGCTTCCTCGAATAGTCCCGGCCGCTCACCGACCGCGCCTGTGAATGCGCCGCGAGCGTGGCCGAAGAGCTCGGCTTCGAGCAACTCGTCGGCGAGCGCCGCGCAGTTGAGCGTGCACAAGCGACGTTCGCGCCGGCCGCCAAGACGATGAATCGCGCGTGCGACGAGCTCCTTTCCGCTGCCACTCTCCCCTTCGACGAGAACCGGAAACGGCGACCGCGCCGCGCGAGCAATCGAGGCGCGGAGTGCGACGGCCGCGTCGCTCGTGCCGAGCAGATCGTTGAAGCCGGCCTCCGGTTGAGGAATCTCCGGCCGCTCGAGCAACGTGCGCAGCGGCGACGCCGCGGTCAGCGCCGTGGCACGTAGTACTCCGATGGCACGCTCGGCGTCGAAGTCCGTGCCCATCGCCCAACGGCAGCACAGTGCCGCCACGGCTTCGTTCCGGCATCGAATCGCCTCGGCCGCCTGTCGCGGCTCCGTCGGCCAGTCTGGAACCGGCGAGGCCTCTCTCAATGTATGGCTTCGCGCTGGACACGTCACGGCACGCGTGACGACAGCGGGATCGACGGGCCAGGCACGCCCGGCGCGCGCCAGCACGCGGAACGACGGCGGCCCGCCGATAATCTGGACGCTCGCGGCATGCAGCCGCTCGAGTGCGTGCTCACACAAGGCTTCGAGCGCTCGGCGTTCGTCCTGCGCGGCATGGGCGAGGTCGAGCAGCGCTCCGAGCTCCTCCAGGGCTCTGTCCGACGTACTCGATTCGGGCGACGATCGGCGTTCGGTGGTGCGAGCGCAGGCCTCTTCGATCTCGCGCCGTACGAGTGCTGGAATCGGGCCACGCGTCAGGGCAGACCGAAGGCGTCTCAGGGCGACCTGTGAGAATCCTGGCGTGGCGACGAACAGACACCGCGCGCGGAGGCTGTGCAGCGGCAGGTGACCGGCTGCGGCCGACTTGAGGGCTTGCATTGCCGCGTGCCGCACCTGCGCTTCGTCGCCGACCAGGCGCTGCACAACCGCCATGTTTCGGAACACCGCACACGTGACACGGTGACACGACAACTGCGGTGCGCGATTGACGGCATCAGAACCGGCGGCAAGGGCGCCGCGCAGATCGCCGCTCGCCGCTCGGACGCGCGCCAGCAGCGCTGACGTCTCGACGCCGCACACTTCGTCGGGTGACGAGGCCATCACCGCCGCGATCGCGATCGAGGCCTCCTCGTGCCTGATTTGCCAGAAAAGGCAACGTGCGAGGGCCAGCCCGGCGCGACTGCGCAGTGTCGCATGCCGCAGGACGTCCGCCGCGGCACACGCGCCGCGCAGCGTCGATTCGGCATCCCGCAGCCGGAGTTGATCGGTCCTCACGACACCAATGCCAATGGCAGCACCAATATTCTCGATGTCGGCACCGGCCGGCTGACGCCCTGCCAGTTCTCGCGCACGCTCGAAGGCCTCGAGCGCCCGATCGCTGCGCCCGCGGTCGCGCGCAAGCCAACCGAGTTGTGTCGAGCATGCTGACGCAAGGGCGTGCTCGCCGCGTGCCTCGAGCACCCGCGCCGCACGTACGAGCAGCCGCTCCGCAGACGCATGCCTGCCGCGCCCCGCCAGCTTCACTGCCCGCTCGGGCGCATCGCTGAGGACCCGACCGACTCTGCGCTTCGTGTTCACGGTCTCGCGCGTCGGGTACCACGTAGGCCGGCGATGACTCGTGTACGACAGCGATGCGGAGGGGCGGATCCGCCACGTGAGCTCGTAGATTCGAGAGAAAGGCGCCGGGACGTCCGCCGGCTCGTCGTGCGGCGTCGAACATCTCCTCGTGCGTCGGCCCGTTGTCGCCGTCCGCGAACACCATCGACGTCATGGCAGCAATCCCCATCGAATCGATCCACCGAGCACCGCGGTGCGGCACTTGCGTGCGAGTGAACCGGAGCAGCAAATGGCAGCGCGCGCTGCGCGCACCAAGCTCGGCGAGAAAGGTGGCGAGCAAGGCACGTTCGTCCGGCGGGTGGTCGTCGAGAAACACGCAGACGTGCCGTCCGATCAGGACTTCGCGCAGCCACGGCAGCCGGACGAGGGCCGCGCTCGCGACCGGGACAAACCCGGCCAGACGCGCGACACGTGCACATAGGAGCCGGGTCGTGCGGACCCCCGATCCAGGGGCACCGGCAATCTCGAGGCCGAGAGGCCCCGCTGTTGGATTGCCGACGCCCTGCTGAAACACCTCACAGAGGCCGTCGAGCACGGCCCGCGCCTGCAGGATCACTCCGATGGGTCGTTCGACCTCGACACGTGCTGCCGCACGTTGCCGCACCACGGATGCCGCCACGGCCGACACTTGACGCAGCGCGAGCCCCGAGGTTCGCGGCTCGACCGGCAGGCCGCGCGACGCGAGAAATCGCGCGGCGTGTTGCAGGAGAACGGTCGCGGCTTGGCCCGACGCGACGAGCGGCGCACCGATGCAGTACGCCTCGAACACGTGCGTAGGGCTGGCTGCGCCGTAATCCACCAGCACATTCAGCAGCGGATGGCGCAACCGCGCGCGCTCGGCTCGCTGGTCGTTCCACACGATCTCGTCGATGCGCGACGCCGCCGGAGAGAAACGCAGCGACACGGGCGCGCCAGTGGCGATATCTGTCCACGTACGGCCGAGTGAAACGAAGCGATCGGCGACGAGCTCGCGCATGACTCGCGCCCTCGACGCTGCAAGACGGCCGCCGCCATGCTGATCGATGATTTTGCTTGAAGATCCGCGGCCTCGCCGCCGGGAGTGCGCAGAAACTTAATATACAATCGACGGATCCATGGTGCGGTTTCTCACAGCTGGTGAGTCTCACGGGCGAGCGCTCGTCGTCATTCTCGAAGGCATCCCCGCCGGCCTCGCGCTCGATGTCGATGCGATTACGAGAGACCTGAAGCGCAGGCAGGGTGGCTACGGACGCGGCCGCCGAATGGCCATCGAATCGGATCGCGCCGACATCCTCTCCGGCGTACGCGCCGGCGAGACCATCGGCGGACCGATCGCGATGATGATCGAAAATCGCGATTGGCCGAACTGGCAGTACACGATGCGAACCAGCGTCGAGCCGCCACCCGATGCTGGTGGCGCACGCCGCGCTCCGGTCACGCGCCCCCGCCCCGGACACGCCGACCTCGCCGGTGTCGCCAAGTACGGGCGCAGCGACGTGAGAGACATCCTCGAACGTGCGAGCGCGCGGGAAACCGCCGCCCGCGTTGCCGCAGGCGCCATTGCCAAACAGTTGCTCGCCCGGGCCGGTGCACGGCTGACGAGCCACGTCTTCGTTCTCGGAGAGTCCGCGCTGCCGTCCGGATCGGTTGTGACGTTCGAACAGGCAGCTGCCCTCCCCGACGACAGTCCGCTGCGATGCGTTGACCCTCAGGTCGAACAGAAGATGATCGCAGCAATCGATCGGGCGAAGGAGGCCGGTGACACGATGGGCGGCGGCTTCGAAGTGATCGTCAAGGGCCTGCCCATCGGGCTCGGCAGCTACACGCAGTGGGACCGCAAGCTCGACGGCCGGCTCGCGCAAGCGCTGATGTCGATTCCTGCAATCAAAGCCGTGGGCGTCGGCCTCGGTCCCGAGGTTGCCGTCCGTCCGGGGTCGCGCGTGCACGACGAAATCGTTCCCGACCCATCGGGAGCCCACGCCACAGGCGTCGCCCGGCCGACCAATAACGCGGGTGGCCTCGAGGGCGGAGTCACCAATGGCGAAGACCTGCGCGTCTCCGCGTGGATGAAGCCGATTTCCACGCTGATGAAACCCCTTCGCTCGGTGGATCTCACGACGATGCAGGAATCGCCGGCGGCAATCGAACGCAGCGACGTCTGTGCGGTGCCGGCAGCGGCCGTCGTCGGTGAAGCGATGGTGGCACTGATGCTCGCCGACGCGCTCGTCGACCGGTTCGGTGGCGACTCGATCGCCGACCTCGAGCGCGCCCTGGCCGCCTCGACCGACGCCGTGCGCGCGCATTTCAGCACTCGATGATTCGTCCCATCCTCCGCTACGGTGAGCGGCCCCTGCATCAGACCGCGACAGATGTGGCCGTGTTCGACGATGCGCTGCAGCAGCTGATCGACGACATGATCGAGACGATGTATGCGGCCCCGGGCATTGGCCTCGCCGCGACGCAGATTGGCATGCCGAAACGCATCTTCGTCGTCGATACCAGCGTCGGGCGCAACCGCCGCGATCTGACTGTCTTGGTCAACCCGGTGTTCGTCGAGCGAGAAGGTATGCAACTCGAGGAAGAAGGCTGTCTGAGCGTCCCCGGCTTCAATGCGACCGTGGTGCGGCCGTCACGGACGGTGATCAAGGGGCTCGACCGGCACGGAACGGAACTCACCGTCGAAGGCACCGGACTGCTGGCCCGCGCGTTCCAACACGAAATGGACCACCTCGACGGCGTCGTGTTCATCGACCGCCTTCGCGGGATCAAACGCGACCTCATCGTCCGCAAGATTCACAAGTTGAAGCGAAACGGGAAATGGTGACGCACGTGCCGCAGCGTCTGCGCATCGTGTACTTCGGCACGCCGGAGTTCGCGGTCCCGACGCTGCGACGACTGCTCGAGCCGTCGCCGAGACACGAAGTCGTGGCGCTGGTCTCCCAGCCCGATAAACCGAAAGGCCGCGGACATCACGTCGCGCCCACGCCAACGAAGGAAGTCGCGCTCGCACATGCAATCCCGGTACTGCAGCCAGAACGGCTGAAGGACGAGGGTTTTCTCAGCCAGACCGCATCGCTCGCGCCTGACCTGGGCGTCGTTGCCGCGTATGGAAAGATCCTGCCCGAAGCACTGCTGACGATTCCGTCGCTTGGCATGGTCAACGTTCACGCCTCGCTCCTGCCGCGCTGGCGGGGCGCCGCGCCGGTTCACCGTGCGGTTATTGCGGGGGACCGCGAGACCGGCGTCACGATCATGCGCGTGGTCAAAGCGCTCGACGCCGGAGCGATGTTCAAGATGGCGCGCCGGCCGATCGGGCCCGACGAAACCAGCGTCGATGTCGAGCGCGATCTCGCCGAGATGGGTAGTCGCTTGCTGGCCGAAGTGCTGATCGACATGGCGGCAGGCCGCGCGGTCGAGACGCCGCAGGACGAATCGCACGTGACCTACGCCGACAAAATCACCAAGGCCGAGGGCGCCGTCCAGTGGTCGCTGCCAGCCGAGCGGATTCACAATCTGGTTCGTGGGTTGCAGCCGTGGCCGCTCGTGTCGTGTCGGATTGGCGGCGCGCGCGTGCTCATCCATCGCACCGCGCTGACATCGGCCGTCAGCCCCGATCGTCCGGGCACGATTGTCCGAGCCGAAGCCGATCGCTTCGAGATCGTCGCCGGCGACGGCCATGTGCTGCGGCTGCTGACAATCCAGCCCGAGGGGCGCAGGGCCATGTCGGCGCGAGAGTTCCTGGCTGGAAGAGTGGTCGCCCCGGGGACGAGAGTCGAGCAGGGATGATTGCCGCCGCACGCGAAGCGGCTTATCAGGCGCTCCGCGCGGTCTCGACCGGAGCTGCTGACCTCTCGCACGCGCTCGCCCGTGTTCGAACCCGGCTGCCGGACGAGCGCGATCGTGCTCTGACTGGCGAGATCGTGACCGGCACCCTTCGCTGGCAAGGGGCGTTCGATCACGTCATCGCGTCGTTCAGCGGCCGGCCGCTGTCGAGGCTGGATCCGGAAGTACTCGACATCCTCAGAAGCTCAATCTTCCAGCTGCTCTACCTCGATCGTGTGCCGGCAGCGGCGGTCGTGAGCGACGCCGTCAACCTCACGCGGAAGATCGGCAAGAAGAGCGCGGGGCCGTTCGTCAACGCGCTGCTGCGGCGCGTCAGCCGCGAGCGGCGGCACCTTCCTCTGCCGCCACGCCCACAGGAGACGAACGACCGCGAGGCGGCGCTCGAGTACTTGTCCATCACGCTGTCTCACCCACGCTGGCTGGCGGAACGATGGCTCGATCGCTACGGCTTCGAGGCAACCGAGTCCTGGCTTCAGTTCAATAACCGGCCCGCGCCTCTGACGATTCGCGCCAATCGCCTGCGTATCGATGGCGCGTCGCTCGCCAACCGGCTCGCGGCGGAGGGCGTCGAACTGGAGCCATGCCGGTTTGCCGCCGACGCGTGGCTCGTGCGAAAGGGCAATCCCCTGTTGACGTCTCTCGCCGACAGCGGACTGTTCGTCGTGCAGGACGAAGCGTCTCAGCTCGTCGCGTCGCTCGTCGGCGCCCGCGCCGGCGACCGCGTACTCGATGCCTGCGCGTCGCCGGGCGGAAAGACTACCGCGATTGCCGCGGCGATGGGCGATCGCGGCCTGATCTTGGCAACGGACGTGCGGGGACGCCGGGTCGACCTGCTGGCGCGAACCGTTCGTGCGTCAGGCGCCCACTCCGTGAGAATCGTTCAGGCCGACGCGGCGGCGCTGCCGCTCGCCGCATCCTTCGACTGGGTGCTGCTCGATGTGCCTTGCTCGGGCCTGGGCACACTTCGGCGTGATCCGGACGTCCGGTGGCGTCGTTCAGCCGCGGATCTTCAAGGCCTCGCCGAGGCACAGCTGAGGATGCTGACCGAGACCGCTCGTGTGGTTCGACCGGGCGGTCACCTGGTCTACTCGACGTGCTCGAGCGAGCCCGAGGAGAACGAGGCGGTGGTTGCGGCCTTTGCCGGGGTTGGAGGGTTCACGCCGGTCGCCCCTGACAACCTGCCGGCAGAGATCCGCGCAATGACGACTGCTGCCGGTCACCTGCGAACCCTCCCTTTCCGTGACGGCCTCGAAGCGTTCTTCGGCGCCGTGCTCCGCCGCGACGCAGGCGGCGATTGAGCGCAACTTGCGGTACAATTTGAGGTTGCATGCCCCTGACGACGCGCGTGTGGGGAGCGGGCAAGGTGCTCTTCCTGTGCGGCGCGCTGATCCTGACCTATGTCGTGTTCGCGGCGGCGGCGATGCGCATGGCGCTCAAAACTCGCGAGGTCGCCGTGCCGGAGCTCGCGGGTAAGGCCGTGAACGACGCATCCGCGATGCTTGCCGAGCAAGGTCTGACGCTGAAAGTCGAAGAGGGGCGAAAGGTCGACGCGAAGGTGCCCGCCGGGCAGATTCTGGCGCAGGACCCGCCGGCCGGCGGCAGCACGAGGCGGCAGCGCAGCGTGCGAGTCTGGATCAGCGCAGGTCCGCGGTCCACGGTCGTACCATCGCTGGTTGGCGAATCTGAACGGACGGCGCAATTGCGCGTCACACAGGACGGCTTTGGGGCGGGCCCAACAGCTGAGATCCGGTCGCTCGACTACACCGCCGGGACGGTAGTCGCGCAGAATCCGCCGGCCAAGAGCAAGTCAGACACGATTTCGCTGCTCGTCAATCGGGGCGAGCGGGGAGCCACCTACGTCATGCCCGACATCATCGGCGTCAACGGCGATCGCGCGGCGGACCTGCTGCGCACGCGCGGGTTCCGGGTGTCGGTTGTCGGCGATCATCCCTATCCGGGCGTCCCCGGTGGCGTCGTCCTGCGCCAGAACCCGCAGGCGGGATTCCAGATCGCGCCTGGCGAGGCGATCTCGATCGAGGTCAGCCGGTGAGTGTTGCCATCGCACCGTCGCTGATCTCAGCTGACTTCTCGACTCTCGGCACCGAGGTCCGAAAAGCCGAACAAGGTGGCGCTGATCTGCTGCACCTCGACGTGATGGACGGTCACTTCGTTCCCAACATCACGTTCGGTCCGTTGGTGGTGCGGGCGGTCAAGAAGATCGCGACCGTTCCGCTCGACGTGCATCTGATGATCATGGACCCCGACCGCTATATTGAGGCGTTTGTCGATGCTGGCGCGGCGAGGGTCGCTGTTCATTGCGAAGTGCTGCCCCACCTCCACCGAACGGTGCAGCTGATCAAGAAGTCGGGTGCGCTTGCCGGCGTCGCGATCAACCCGTCCACGCCGGTGGTGGCCCTCGAGGAGATTGCCTGCGACCTCGACTACGTGCTGTTGATGTCGGTCAATCCGGGCTTCGGAGGACAGACCTTTATCCCCCGAAGCGAGTCTAAAGTCCGTGCAGTCCGTGAGTTGCTCGATCGGCAAGGGTCAAGGGCGCCGGTCTCGGTCGATGGCGGAGTCGACACCTCAAACGCCGCGCGGATCGTTGCCGCAGGAGCGGAAATCCTGGTCGCCGGGCAATCGGTCTTTGGGCAACCCGATCCGGCTGCCGCGGTGCGCCAGCTCCGCGCCGCCGCGGCGGGAGCGCTCGCGCGGTGACGTTGCCGAGTTCGACCTCGACTGTGCGCGTCCGCTATGCCGAGACCGACAAGATGGGCGTCGTGTACTACGCGAACTACTTCGTGTGGTTCGAGGTCGGGCGGACCGATCTGCTTCGGACCCTGGGGTGGACGTACCGCGACATGGAAGCTGCGGGCGTGTCACTTCCAGTGATCGACGCGCACTGCGAGTACATGAAGCCTGCGCGATACGACGACGAGCTCGAGATTCGAACGTCCGGACGGCTGCTATCACCAGTTCGCATGGAATTCACCTACGAGGTCTGGCTGGCCGCGCGGTCGGCCGTCGCCGCAACCGGCCGAACGACGCACGCCTCGATCGATCCAAACGGCAAGCCGTGCCGGCTGCCCGAACGCGTGCGGGAGGCCTTCGCATGAAGGCACTGGTGACCGGGGCCGCGGGGTTCATCGGTTCGCACCTGACGGCGGCGCTCCTCGATCGCGGAGCGGACGTCACGGGTGTCGACTCCTTCACGGACTACTATCCGCGCTCGATCAAGGAATCCAACGTTGCCGTAAACGCCGGGCGGCGGGGCTTTCACTTCATCCAGGCATCGCTGCAGGCGGCCGACCTGGGCGCCTTGCTCGAAGAGAAGACACACGTCTTCCACCTTGCCGCCCAGGCTGGCGTGCGCAAGAGCTGGGGGCATGATTTCCGGGTCTACACCGATAACAACGTAGACGCGACGCAGCGCCTTCTCGAGGCTTGCGTCGATCGTCCGCTGCACCGGTTCGTGTACGCCTCGAGCTCGTCGGTGTACGGGGACAACGTGAGCATGCCGATGCGCGAGGATGCGCTACCGCAACCGGTGTCGCCGTATGGTGTCACCAAGCTCGCGGCCGAGCAGCTGTGTTACCTGTATTTCGCCAATCACGGCGTGCCGACGACGTCGGTGCGGTATTTCACGGTCTACGGACCGCGTCAGCGCCCGGACATGGCGTTCCACCGGTTCATCAGAGCGGCGTTGAGAGGCGATGCGATCACTCTCTACGGCGACGGCGAGCAGACGCGCGACTTTACGTTCGTCACCGACGCGGTCGCGGCCACCATCGCAGCAGGCGATCGCGGGAAGACGGGCTGCGCCTACAACGTCGGCGGCGGCTCCCGTGTGTCGGTCAACAAGCTGTTCGAGATCATCGCGGCCATACACGGACGACCGCTCGAGATCCGGCGCGAGCCAGCGCAGAAGGGCGACATGCGGGACACGTTTGCCGATACGTCGCGCGCGCGCGCCGATCTGGGATTTGCTCCCCAGGTATCGCTCGAACAAGGCCTGGAGGCCGAATACCGATGGCTGGCGGGGACGCCAGCCCTCGTGAGCTGAATGCGTGCTTTACAATCGAATCGAACTCTCTACTGATTGGATCTGATGGTTTCTCTGCTCATACCTAAGCGATTGATAACAACGACTCCGGCAATGCGCCGGCTCGCGATGCTGGGCTTCGCGCTGTCCGTTGTCGCGGCCCTGACCACCGGCTGTGCCGGTGGATCGGTAAAGCCTCCGACCGGTACACCCGAGCCCGACAAGTTTCTCTTCGACCGCGGCAATGAAGCGCTCAACAAGAAGCGATGGCTCGTGGCGCGTGAGTACTTCCGCGAAATCATCGATACCTACCCGCAGTCGCCGTATCGCGCCGACGCCAAGCTCGGCGTCGGCGATACGTATCTCGGCGAAGGGTCGGCCGAATCGTACGTCCTGGGGTTGAACGAGTATCGCGAATTCCTCGCCTTCTACCCCAATCACGTCCGCAGCGGCTACGCGCAATACAAGCTCGGGATGACACACTTCCAGCAAATGCATAGCGCGGACCGCGATCAAACCGAAACGCGCGAAGCCATCAAGGAACTGACGCTCTTCGTCGAGCGCTATCCGTCAGACCCGCTGATCGACGACGGCAAGGCGAAGCTGCGCGAGGCGCGCGATCGCCTGAGCCAGTACGAATACAACGTCGGCTATCACTACTACCGCTCACGGTGGTACCCGGGCGCGGTCGATCGTTTCACGAAGCTGCTCGAGAAGGACCCGCAGTTCACGCGGCGGGACTCGGTGTACTTCTATCTTGCGGAGTGCTACGCCAAGGCCGGACGGCCAGCGGAGGCGCTTCCCTACTTCGATAAGGTCATCCAGGAGTTCGAGCAGAGCGAGCACCTCGCCGAGGCGCAGAAGAGGGCCGAGGTGATGAAGGCCGAAATTGCCAATCAAGGAGCCCCGGCCAAGGAAGTGAAGGAAGTGAAGAAGGATTACTGAACCTTAACCTTCTGCACCCCCAGCACGTGGTTGAACCGGCGGTAGTAGTCGATACCCGACGCCACCGCCGTGATCACCGCCACCCAGAGCGCGATGCGCCCGAGGATGAAAAAGCGCTGCAGGTGGTCGTAACCGAGGATCAACAGCAGGATCGCGACAACCTGCGACACCATCTTGAATTTGCCGAGCGGTGACGCGGCAATGACGACGCCCTTCGAGTAGGCAACGCCTCTCAGGACCGTCACGGCGAATTCGCGCCCGAGAATGACCAGGACCATCCACGCCGGGGCGAGATCCATCTGCACGAGCGACAAGAGCGCCGCCGTAATGAGCAGCTTGTCGGCCAGGGGGTCCATCAGCTGGCCAAGCGTCGTCACCTGCTTCCGCCGTCGCGCCAGGTAGCCGTCAAGCCAGTCGGTCAGCGAAGCGATGCCGAAAATGGCGGCGCCGACAAGCTCCATCCGGATGCCGAAGATCATGCGCCCCTCGAACTTGGTGACGAGGACGACCACAAGGAGCGGGACCAGGAAAATGCGGGCGAGCGTCAGCGCGTTGGGCAGATTCATGCCGGTCTGGATGCTGGTATCAGTATAAGATCGTTGATTGTCATGAAAGCTATCCTGCTCGCCGGGGGGAAAGGCACGCGTCTGCGTCCTCTCACGGTGCACACGCCCAAGCCGATCGTACCAATCTTCAACCGGCCGTTTCTCTACTATCAGATAGACCAGCTGAGGCAAGTGCCGGAGATCGACGAAGCCATCCTCAGCCTCAACTACCAGCCACGCCGGATCGAGGAGATTTTCGGCGATGGCGAGGGGCTCGGCCTCAAGCTCCGCTACGTGGTCGAGCCGATTCCCCTCGGCACTGCCGGCGCCGTCCGCTACGCCGGTGATTCGCTGACCGAGTCGGTCGTCGTCTTCAACGGCGACGTGCTGACGCAGGTCGATCTGCGGGCGGTGCTGGCGCTGCACCGGGAGCGCAAGGCGAAGGCGACGATCGTCCTGACTCCGGTCGACAATCCGCGCGCCTATGGCCTCGTCGAGACAGACGCCAAGGGCAACGTTCAGCGATTCCTCGAGAAACCCGGCGAGGACGAGATCACGTGCAACACGATCAACGCCGGCATTTACATCCTCGAGCCGGATACGTTCGATCGCATCCCGAAGGAGACAGCCTGGTCGATCGAGCGAAGCTTCTTTCCTTCGCTCATCGAACGCGGCGAAACGTTCGTCGCCTACGTCTACGACGGCTACTGGATTGACATCGGAACGCCGGCCAAGTACCTGCAGGTGCACCGGGACATCATGGACGGTCAATACTCTGCCCCACCGTTCGACGGGGCCGATCGCAAGGCCTGGATCTCTCCGGAGGCCCGAATCGAGGACGGTGTCGAGCTGCACGGCCCGTGTTTCGTCGATGAAGGCGTGGTCATCAAGACAGGGACGAAGGTGCTGCCGTATTCGGTGATCGGGCGGCAGACGCACGTCGATGAATCGGCCGTGGTCGACGGGGCGATCATCTGGCCGAACGGTTGGATTGGGCGCGAGGCTGTCGTGCGCGGCTCGATCCTCGGCCGCAACTGCCACATCGGCCGGAATGCGTCGCTCGAAACGCCACTCGTCCTGGGCGACAAGACGGTCATCACCGACTACAGCAAACTATGAGCGTCAACCCGAGCATCTTCAAGGCGTACGACATCCGCGGTTTGTATCCGTCCGAAGTCAACGAGGACGCGGCCCGGCTCATCGGCCGCGCATATGTCAGCTACCTCGGCGCGAAGCGGATTGGCGTCGGGCGCGACATGCGGCTGTCGTCTCCGTCGGTTGCCGCTGCGTTCATCGAGGGTGCCCGCGAGCAGGGTGCCGACGTCGTCGACTACGGGATGATGGCGACCGACATGATGTACTTCGCGGTCGCTCGGGATGGCCTCGACGGCGGCGTCCAGATCACCGCGTCGCACAATCCGAAGGAATACAACGGCATCAAGATGGTCCGCCGCGAGGCGTTTCCGCTCAGCGGCGACGCCGGTATCGGCGAAATCCGCGAGATGGTCACGACCAACGCACTGCCCGCGCCAGCCGCAGCGCGCGGCTCACTGACGCATCAGGACGTCCTCGACGACTACGTCGATCACGTCATGTCGTTCATCGACGAGAAGGCGATCGCGCCCTTCAACGTCGTGCTCGACGCCGGCAGCGGCA
This sequence comes from uncultured Acidobacteriota bacterium, assembly GCA_963797715.1. Taxonomy (GTDB): domain Bacteria; phylum Acidobacteriota; class Vicinamibacteria; order Vicinamibacterales; family 2-12-FULL-66-21; genus DATBJJ01. The sequence goes on along the minus strand of CAWCQS010000014.1, from coordinate 16,341 downwards.
TGGCGGGCCTGGTCGCCCCGAAGCTGTTCGCACGCATCCCGACGCGCAAGCTGACGACGCTCTGCTTCGAGGTTGACGGCAGCTTTCCGAACCACGAGTCCAACCCGCTCATCGAAGAGAATCGCCGCGACATCGTCGAGCGCGTGATCGCCGAGAAGGCCGACATCGGGATCGCCTGGGACGGCGACGCCGACCGCTGCTTCTTCATCGACGGCTCGGGCGAGTTCATCGCCGGCGACTTCGTCACCGCGCTCCTCGCCGAGTCGTTTCTGATGAAGCACCCGGGCGAGACGATCATCTACGACGTCCGCGCCAGCTACGCGGTCAAGGACATCACCAGCAGATACGGTGGCAAGGCGCTGATGAACAAGGTCGGGCACTCCTTCATCAAGCGGCGGATGCGCGACGAGCAAGCGATCTTCGGCGGCGAGGTCACCGGGCACTACTACTTCCGCAACAACTTCTACGCCGACAACGGCTTCATCCCGGCGCTGCTGATTCTCGAGCTCATGTCGCGCAAGGGCCAGACGCTGGCCGAGCTCCTGGCGCCGTTGCGCGAGAAGTACTTCATCTCCGGCGAGATCAACACCAAACTCAGCGACGTCACGCTGGTGCCGAAAAAGCTGGCCGCGCTCGCGGCGCACGACGCGTATGCCACGGCCGGCCGCACCTACACGCTCGACGGCTTCTCGGCGGAGTTTGCGGACTGGCACTTCAACGTCCGCGGGTCCAACACGGAGCCGATGTTGAGGTTGAATCTCGAAGCGACGACGCAGAAGATGATGGAAGAAAAGCGCGACGAGGTGCTGGCGTTTATTCGATCGTAGCGTCCGGCTTAGCCGGACCAATCGTGGCGTCCGGCTTTAGCCGGACTTTGCACCCGTGCTACGATCTTGCGCAGCGGGCGGGCTTAGCATAGTGGTAATGTCCTGGCTTCCCAAGCCAGTTAGACGGGTTCGATCCCCGTAGCCCGCTATCCAATCTTGGTCTGGGGACTTCGTCCCCAGACCCCTTACACGCTCTCTCGCGGGGGCCCCTGCGCCCCGCTCCGTTCGCGTGGCTCACTCGCTTCGCTCGTTCGCTTCTGAATGAAGGACGGTAGACGCCGGAGCCGGAAGTCCAGATCGTCGCGAGGCGTCGGCGTGGGTCAACGCGACTTGTCCGCGTCGCCCGTGCGCGCGAGTACGAAGTCCCATTCCAAGAGATAGAACGGACTGCCGATCTGGAGGTCGGCGGCCTGGCCGGCGTCATCGCACTTCGTAAAGGGGGCAATGAGCGTTTCTTTCACCCCGAAGACGGCGTCGGACTCGAGATGGGGATCCCCCTCGACAAAGAGATGAGTCGTCACGCTCTCGTGGCCGGGAGCCGCCAACGATGAAATGAATGTGGGCGGGGCGCATTTCGGAGCGGCCCATCGCGCCCAGGAGTTCGCCAATGGGACCGTCGGTCGGAATCGGGTACGACGCTGGCTTGATCGTTCTGAACCAGAACCTGCCGTCGTCTGTGGTCCTGAAGAGACCTCGTAGGTTCATCGGTGTCTGACGCTCGTCCTGAACGTCGTAAAACCCGTCGGCGGACGTCTGCCAGACATCGAGAGCAGCACCATCGATTGGCCTTCCGTCCGTGTCGCATATCGTCCCGCGCACCAACACCGGTTCCCCGCCAGGGTCCTTCGAGATGTTCGCTCCCATGGGCAAGGCCGGAGCGTCCGGCACGTGAAACGGCCCCAGCACGGTCGATTCCGTCGCACCGGACGGCCTCCGATGATTGACGGCATCGACGAGCATGGACACACCAAGGACGTCCGAGAGAAGGATAAACTCCTGGCGCTTCTCGTCGCAGATCTGACCCGTCCGCGTGAGGAAGTCGATCGCGGTCATCCACTCCGCCGTGGTCGGCTCAACTTCTCGGACGACTGCGTGCAGGTGCGAGATTACGGACGTCATGACCTGCTGAAAGCGTTTGCTCCTGCTTTCTGCCAGGCTGGCGACGACAATGTCTGTAGCGTTGTGTTCGGTGAATGGTTGCATCGTGGCGTCACTCAGAGGGTCTGCGACCGTGCCAGGCGTCATCGAGTAGCGAACGAATCCCCTCCCGTTCCAGCGGTCTGGGGTTCCAATACGGATTGGCAAGAGCCAGTTCGACTGCGCGATCAAGCCCCACTTCTGGCATGCCAATCTCCCGAAGAGAGGCCGGCGCCCCAATTCGACGAGCGAGGTCGAAGACAGCATTTGCGGCATCCTTCGAGCCGAGCGCGGTCCCCACTTCGTGCATGGCATCTCCCGCGGCGTTCGCATTGAAGGCGACCGCATGCGGCAGGATGACGCTGTGAGTCTCCGCATGAGGAAGGCGGAACGCGCCCCCAAGCACGTGGCAGAGCTTGTGATGTAGGGCCATGGCAGTGCTTCGGAGGACGATTCCACAAAGCCACGCACCGTAGAGTGCGTCATGGCGCGGACCGACGGCACGAGGTTCCTCGACAATCTCTGGCAGCGCCTTGGCAAGGGCGCCGATGCCTTCGCGCGCCATCAGCGTCGACAGCGGGCTTCGATCCTTCGCGTAGAGTGCTTCGACGCCGTGCGCGATTGCGTTGAGTCCTGAACACGCCGAAGCGTTGGGCGACAGACTGAAGGTCAACTCCGCGTCGTATATGACGGTCTGGGGAAGAATTCCTCGATCTCTCCGGGTCTTCTTCTCGCCCCCGACGGTTTCACCCAGGATGTCAGTGGCTTCGGAGCCCGCGTATGTCGTCGGTAACACGACCTGCGGAAGAGCCGTTCTCACCGCGAGTGCCTTGGACAAACCTATCGCCGAACCTCCGCCAATCGCCACCAGCCCGTCGATGCGAAGGCTCGTCACGATCTCGAGAGCGCTCTCAGTCGTTTCCACCGGGGTGTGCATCCTGGCACCGGCAAACGTCGTTGGGTGGAAATCGACGGTCACGGTCGGCCAGCTCTCGCGCGACGGACTCCTGGTGTGCGCCGGACAGAATCAGCACCTTCTTGATTCCCAGCCGGCGAAGCTCGGAGCCAAGGGAGTGCCGAGTGCCGGAGCCGAACGTGACACGTTGCGCAACACTCTCCGAAGTGAATGCTCTCTCAGCCATGGCAATGTAGTAGCGTCGACCCGCTCGCTCGGCAGCCGGCTCTAGATCGGAAAATGTCCCGGCTCTGTCGCCACCGTAATCCAGCGCAATTCGGTGAACTCCGCCACACCGGCGATGCCGCCGAACCGCCCGTAGCCGCTCGAGTTCGTGCCGCCAAACGGCATTTGCGCCTCGTCCTGAACGGTCGGGCCGTTGATGTGGCAAATACCTGACTTGATGCGCTGAGCCACCTTGAGGGCCCGTGCTATGTCACGGCTGAAGACGGCGGCCGAAAGACCGTATTCCGTGTCATTCGCGAGGTCGACGGCATGATCTTCGTCACGAGCCCGTATGAGCGCGACAACCGGACCAAACGATTCCTCTCCGTAGAGCGCCATGCTTCGGGTCACGTGATCGATGACGCAGGCCGACATCAGCACGCCGCTGCCCTCGTTGCCGGCAAGACGAGTCGCGCCCTTAGCGAGCGCGTCGGCGACCAGGCGATTGACCGTCTCCACGTTGCTGCGCTCGATCATGGCTCCCAAGGGCGTCGTGCCTGCACGGGGATCGCCAGCCACCATCGTTGCTGCCTTGTCCCGCAGTTTCGACGCAAACTCGTCCGCGACGGCGTCGACAACGATGATGCGTTCGGTGGACATGCAGATTTGCCCCTGATGCATGAACGCACCGAACGAGCCGGCCTTCACCGCTTCGTCCAGGTCGGCGTCTTCGAGCACGAGTAATGGCGCCTTGCCGCCAAGTTCCAGCAAGACGGGCTTGAGATGCCGGGCGGCTCGTTGCGCGATGATGCGACCCACCCGAGTGGACCCGGTGAAGTTGATCCGCCGGATCGCCGGGTGGTCGATGAGCGCTTCGACGATCGCCGCCGCGTCTTGAGCATCGTTGGTGATGACATTCACGATGCCGTCGCCGAATCCCGCCTCCCGAAACACCTGACCGATGAGGCAATGCACTCGCGGACAGATCTCTGACGCCTTCATGACGACGGTATTGCCGCAGGCGAGCGGCATGGCAATGGCCCGCACACCGAGGATGACCGGCGCGTTCCAGGGAGCTATTCCAAGGACCACACCGACGGGCTGGCGGATCGCCAAAGAGAGCAGCCCAGGCTTGTCCGAGGGAATGACCTCGCCCTTGATCTGAGTCGTCATCGCGCCAGCCTCTCGCAGCATCCGCGACGCCAGTTCCACATTGAATCCCGCCCATGCCGCAGTCGCGCCCGTTTCCTCCATCATCGCGGACGTGAAGTCCGCCGCCCGAGCCACGAGAATGTCCGCAGCCTTGTTCAGCAACGTCCGACGGAGATTCGGCCCAGTGGCCGACCAGGCCGTGAAGGCCGCCGCAGCCGCGTCAGCGGCTCGGATGGCGTCATCCACAGTGGCAGCGGCAGCGACTGTCGCCACATCACCCGACAGCGGATGTCGATCCCGATGGGCTCGTCGAGTGGGCGTTCACCCGTGGCGCCGAGCTCGTCCTGCCACATCCAGTGGGCGACTTCGTGCACACCGGTGAAGTGCTGGTCCGGGTGTACGGAGGCGCGTCCGGCGATCGTGCTACGGAAGAGCTCGAGGGAATGATCGCGCTCGGCGACGAGCGGACGCTCGCGCAGGACCCCGCGTTCGCGATACGGATTCTGGTCGACATAGCCATCCGAGCTCTTTCACCCGCAGTCAACGATCCCACGACAGCGGTGCAGGTCCTCAACCAGATCGGAGAAGTTCTCAGCTTCATCGGGAGGACGGATCTCGAGAAGCGCACGAGGCCGCAAAGCGCCGAGACGCCGTCCGCCGTCGTCATGGTGACTCACCGCTGGGAGGATTTCGTGACGCTGGGACTCACCGAGATCCGCGAGTTCGGCGCAACGTCGGTACAGGTCATGCGACGGCTCCGAGCGCTGCTCGAGGAGCTACTCGAGACGGTAAGGCCCGAGCACCGAGCAGCGCTCGAAGAAGAGCGCCGCCGTCTCGATGCCACAGTCGCCGACGCCTGGCGCGACTCGGTCGACCTCGATCGCGCGAGTCGGTCACACGGCCAGGGGCTGGGTGGCCCGCGCACGGCTCGATGAGCCCACGAGGACCGTCCGTTCATTGGACGGAGGTCTGAGAAAGTGACAGAGGGGGCCGCCGCCGCGGCCCCCCTCTTGGTTGGCCTCGCTTGAAGAATCGAACGCACTACAGGTCGCAGTCCGGGGCCGCCGTCTTGAGTGCCTCCCAGGCTCTTCCCAGACGAGAAGAAATACGGTCGTCGCACCTTCGAACGCCGTTGTCAAGGTTTCGGGTCGAGCCAAATCTCCGACCACCCATGTGATGCCTGGCAGTGTCTGCGCCTTTTGCAGGTTGCGGGTCAGCGCGCGTGGGGGGCCTCCCGCGTGGGACAGCAATCGCAGGAGTTCACTCCCGATGCCACCGGTGCCGCCAGTCACGAGAATCATGGATGCCTCGTCATGCCAGTCTGCTCCTGATGTCCATTTGGGATGTAAGCGTCAGATGGACCGGGCAGCGATTGGCAATCGCCAACAGCCGCGCACGTTGTTCCTCGTCGAGGACGCCTTCAAGCTCGATGTCTCGTTCAATGAGCGTGAGCCAGGCCGGGCGCGTTTCGCAATCGGCACAGTCTTCAGCGTGGACGCGCGAATGACGGAGGCGAACCGTGACCCGCTGCAGTGCCCACTGCTTCCGCCGTGCGTACATCGCGATGGTCATGGACGTGCACGAGCCAAGTGCCGCAAGCAGCAGGTCGTACGGCGTCGGACCGCTGTCTGTGCCGCCTGCTGACGTCGGTTCGTCGCTGGCGAATTGATGCGGGCCGGCGATGATTTCCTGGGCAAATCCGGTGGCTGCACCTCGGACGATGACGACGCCTTCCCGTGCCTCGCGGTGCATAGGCCTCAGTCCTTTCCGCTCCAGGAGTCGCGTGGCGCCTTACGACAACGCCAGCGACGCGCTTCGAGCTTCGGCTCGACCATCATCACACATATAGGACTGTGACGAGGAAGTTCAAGACGTCGCCTGATATGCGTACACGGATCGCAAGGCCAGCCGCCACGCTGTTGCCGTCGAACGCGCCAGCGCGTCTTACGGTCTGTCAGGCGGCTGGTGCGTGGGGCGTCTCGAAGTCGACGACCGCGCGGCGACGACGAGAAGGTGCCGCACCGCACGTGGGACAATCCTCCGTGACTACGGCGTAGCCTTCGTCACGATCTGCGCCCGAATCGGCGAGGCCGGCGACGGCGAGACGCAAGCATCGAGGTTCTGCGCGCCTTCACGAGCGCGAATTCGTCAGCGAACAACTTGTCCGACTTCTGCGCCAGTTCCCGCAGTTCCTCGAAGGTGAGTCAAGTCTGGAGTTCCCGGGGTGTCCCAATCATCACTCTCCGGCGAGGTGCGCTCTCACCTTCTCAACGATCCTCGGGGCAGATGGCATCACACCAAAAGTGACCCGGCGTCCGCCATCGACGACGGTTTCGCCATCCACGAGAACTTTGTACTCACCGTAGCGGCCACGGATCGTTTCCACCTCGATTCCGAGTTCACGACGGAGTCGTGCCGCCACACGGACGGCATGTAGGCCCGACACTCAGAACGCGCAATACCGAATTGATACTCGAGCCATTTGATCCTTCCATGAGGTGCGCTCACTTCTTTCGTGAGCACGGTCGCCTCAGCTTAGCCGAACGGCCAGGTTTCGACAGGATCAACCGAACCTTGAAGCTGTGGTCGGGGATCGAGGTCACCCGCCGACAGGCTCAATATCACCGGTGCAGGACGCTTTTTTCCCGTGGCATGAATCCGTCGAAACTTTCAGGGGGTTAGGTCACTATACTCCTGCCGGCGGTGACTGTCCCGCGTCCCTTATCGCCTGCCTTGACCGGCACGAACCGCTGCAGTTCGTCGCCTCACCGAATAATACGATTCGAGCGTGTCGTTGGCGGATTACTAAACACCGGGGGACCACCGGAGTGATCCGGCAGCACTCGCCGGTTCCAAGAGTCGAGCCTACCTTCGTGTTGATTTCCCGTACGACACTAGTGCCACGGATCACACGGACACCACAGATCGGGCTTATGAGATAGGTTCTAGCATCGCGTCGCCCCCGTCGCCGCTGAAGTTCGCATCTGGCAGCGCACCACATCACCGTCGGACACGTGCTCGCCCGTCTTGTTCCGGTCGCGCCCCACGGGTGCCCGCCACATGCGACAGGGTTCCGACGCTTGAGGTCAGTCCCCTACACGTCGGAACCCCATGAACGATGCCCTACGATTTCGGCATCAGTTTCTCGACGATTGATCGATAGTGAAGCTCGCTGCCTTTTGTCGCGGTGGGAACTCTTTGAAGCTCTCGAGCCACTGGTGCACGATCGCTTGCGCGGCGTACTGGAACGGGACGTGCTCGATGAACCAGTCGTTGTACTTAATGCTGTCCTCGCCCGCCTCGAACGGATCCGATCGCAGATCGAAAAGCTTGGGGATGCGCATCTGCGTGAGCGGCGCCCGCCAGACCTCGAGTCCCTTGGCGTTCTGTTCGGCGAACACCATTTTGTACTGTTGGAAGCGCAGCGCCATCAGGTCGCCGTCGTCGCTCCAGTAGATGAAGCCTTCGCGCGGGCACTTCTCCTTGCCCGAGAGGAATGGCAGTAGGTTGTAGCCGTCGATATGGACCTTGAACGTGGTGTCACCGAGCTTGTGGCCTTTCTTAAGTGTGGCGACGATGTCCGGATCCCCGGCTGCGGCCGCGAAGGTCGGGAGGAAGTCCGTGAGAGACCCCATCTCGTTGATGATCTCGCCGGGCTTGATGACGCCAGGCCACCGCATCACGCACGGGACGCGCCAGCCGCCTTCCCAGTTCGTGTCTTTTTCGCCGCGGAACGGCGTCGCGCCGCCGTCCGGCCAGATGCACTCTTCAGCGCCGTTGTCCGTGGTGAAGACGACGATCGTATTGTCGGCCACGCCGAGTTCGTCGATCTTCTTCAGGAGATCACCGACGTAGCCGTCGAGTTCGACCATCCCGTCGGGGTACAGGCCATGCCCGGTCTTGCCCACTGACGACGGCTTCAGATGCGTGAACACGTGCATACGCGTCGGATTGAAGTAACAGAGCCACGGCACGCTTTCCTTGGTCTTCCGCTCCATGAAGTCGAGCGCCGAGGCCAGGAACTCCTCGTCGACCGTCTCCATCCGCTTCCTGGTCAGTGGGCCTGTGTTCTCGATGGTCTGCCTGCCAACCTTCCCGAACACCGGATCGACGGTCGTATCGTCCTTGTCCGTCGCCTTGCACTTGAGGACGCCGCGGGGGCCGAATTTGGCCTTGAATTTCGGGTCCTTGGGATAGTCGACGTACTCGGGCTCTTCTTCGGCGTTCAGGTGATACAGGTTGCCGATAAATTCGTCGAAGCCATGCACCGTCGGCAGGTGCTCGTTGCGATCGCCGAGATGGTTCTTGCCGAACTGGCCGGTTGCGTAACCCTGGGCCTTGAGGACCTGCGCGATCGTCGGGTCCTCCGCCTTGAGGCCAAGCGCGGCGCCAGGCATGCCGACCTTGGTGAGGCCGGTGCGGATCGGCTGTTGACCAGTCAGGAAAGCGGCACGGCCGGCGGTGCAGCTTTGCTGACCATAGAAGTCCGTGAACATCGCGCCCTCGCGGGCGATGCGATCCATGTTCGGCGTGCGATAGCCCATGAGGCCGTGGTTGTAGCAGCTCAGATTGAACCACCCAATGTCGTCGGCCATGATGAACAGAATGTTCGGCTTGCCCGTCTTTGCCATTTTGAGTCCTCCTATCGCCGAGTGACACCCGCGCTGTCCGGTCACGTTCGGAGTGGCCTCACCGAACGATCGACTCTACTCGAAACACCACCTTCCAGTCGTTCTTCATACTGACCACGGTCCAACCCTGACGTGAATGGCTGAGTTACCGGAATCTCGCCGCCGTGCCGCGGCCGACCCGATGCGCGTTTCCGACGCTGCGACTATGGGAGATGCCCTGACGAGAGCGGATACGTAACGGGTAACGCCGTTGTGGCGATCAATCCGCGGCCGCCCGATTCCTCGCCACTTGGCGACTTTCGGTCAGGAATCCCGGAACGAGCGAGGTGCATCGTGAGGTCGCGCCGACTCGATCGGGTTGGCTGCGAGGGCGCTCGCAGTGAACGCGCCCGCCTGCTCTCCGCACAGGTCGCTCTTTAATACATCAGCAGGTGTAAGATGCCTCGCGTTCGGGACTTGTGAGGGCCGACCGACAGTCACGTTGATAGGTCCCCCGTTGGCTGCGAAGGGCATGGCCTGGCAGGTCACAAGTAGTTGGACGGACTGAGGGAGCTGCGATCGTTACTCTTCGAGCCCGTGGCGTAACGAGCCAGGTTTCTAGCAGCGAGCCCTGAAGGAGATGCTGGGAGATGAACACAGAACAAGAAGGCATCGAGTCCGCCGTGACCGCGCGCGTGCGATCGTTCGAGGCTGCCGAGTGTGCCCGCGATGCCGAGGGACTCGTCGCCCACTATGCCTCCGTGCCCGAGTTCTACTTCTATCACGATGGTCGGCGTGCGACCCGTGAGGTCATGTCAGCGGGTATTCGCAAGGCTCTTCCCGCAGTCCGATCCCTCAACGTGACGTACGCCGATGTTGAAGTGTCGGCACTCGGCTCGGAGGACGCTATGGCGAGTGCGACGTTCACGCGCGAGCTCGTCATGGAAGGCACCGGAGCCACCGTACGGCAGCAGGGCGCCGTCTCATGGCTGTGGCGAAAGGTCGGTGGTCAGTGGCTCATCGTTCAGGGTCATATCTCGCACCCGCTGGAAGCTGTGAAATAGGGCGCGAAGCCGGGGAGCGGCTCGATCAGGTTCATACCGGCGGGGCGTGCGTGGACGGCGATGGGGAATGCTCGCGACGTTCTTGACCACCCTTCGCGCCGCGCCCGTTCAGGCGCCTCCGCGAACGTGGCACCGCTGCGATCCGTCGTCGCAGCGGTCCGCTCACTCGGCCCCTTAGTCGTTTCGCCCATGGTCCTATCCGACCGTGAAATGCGTGGCTGACGACATGCTGGATGGGCTCATGCCGCGACCGCGTACAAAGCGGTCGGGTATTGGCGGTTGCAGGCCCCCGCAAACCCCGACTCATTCAGAGCCCCGCGAACATTTACGGGCCTCTTCACGCACAGCCGCCGACGCGGCAGACCAAACCGGCAAGCGTTGAGAGTCTGAGTGAACGTCGTCACGAGCTCCCTCGGCCAGCCATCAGAACACCGAGCAGCCATCCGGCTTCGGGGCGTCGATCCGTCGTCCCGCACCTGCGGGGATCAACTGGACGGCAACCGTCCTCGCATCGACCGTCCCCTCGTTCCTGAGCAGGTGCACATGATCACCACCGGGATCGACGAACCCCATCCCGACGGTATATTCCGTCGCCGTGCAGGACGTGGCGTCTCCTTCATACGCAGTCACGGTTCCGGCCGTGACAATGATGAGACTGTGACTGGGGTGCGAGTGCCAGCCGGCGCTTCCGTTCGGGATCCATACGTTACTCTGCACGTACAGATCGGACGGGCCCTTCGTCTTCTGGAGCGAAAGCCACAAATCCTTCCGCGGTGTCGGGTCCCCGAACTCCCGCAGGACCTGGCTCGTGACGTCGATATCCCCGAACCGTCCGGAGGCGATCGTGGTGGCTGAGAATCCAGATTGCGATGTCGCCACGACGTTCGCTCCATATGCGGCCATCAGGACAGCCGCGCTGAGCGTGAGACTCCACATGAGCTTGTGACGCATTCCGTTCCTCCTTTTGCGACGGGGCTCCCCAGCGGAGCCGCTCGCGCACGATGCGTGATATCGGCGGGCGCCGGCAACGCGCGAAGTGCGGAAAGGCGACTGTTTCATCGCCATGCCGTGGAATGCGGTTCTTTGCCGCTCCTCTGCCGCGGCGCTAGAATCGCAAGTGCCGTGAGCGACTCCGTTTTGCCCGACCGGCTGGAATCGTGGAAAGAGATCGCGGCTTACCTCCGAAGGGACGTCACGACCGTTCAGCGTTGGGAAAAGCGCGAAGGGATGCCGGTCCACCGCCACGTCCACGACAAGGCGGGGTCCGTCTATGCGTTCCGAACGGAGCTCGATGCGTGGACGCAAGGGCGGGAGGCCAAGCCCTTTGTCGAGGACACCGAGCGAGGTGCCCAGCTGCCGCGGCGCACCCTGTTATTCGTGGCAACCGGGGCGGTCATAGGGGCTGCCCTGATATTTGGGCTGCTGCGCCTGCGTGACCGCTCGTCGGAGTACCCGCTTGTCGACGCCCGCTTTCTGCACCTGACCAACTTCGGCGGGAGCGAACAGGCGGCCGCGCTGTCGCGAGACGGAAGGTTCGTGGCGTTTCTTTCGAATCGCGACGGACGGATGGACGTCTGGGTGACCCAGGTTGGGACGGGGCAGTCCTACAACCTGACACGGAAGGCCGTGGCGGAGCTCACCAACCCGTCGGTCCGCACGCTTGGTTTCTCGCCAGATGGCGCGCTGGTGACGTTCTGGACGCGCAGCGGCACGGCCGCCTCGAACCAATCCACCATCAGTATCCGGAGTGCCCCCGTTCTTGGCGGACCTTCGCGTCCTTACTTAGAGGGCGTCGCCGAGTTCGACTGGTCGGCCGATGGTACCCGCCTCGTGTACCACACTCCTGGCCCGGGGGACCCGATGTTCGTGCGCGACCCTGGCCAGGAGGCGAAACAGATCTTCTCAGCGCCGGCCGGCCTACACGGTCACTTTCCTGTGTGGTCGCCGGACGACGCGTTCATCTATTTCGTGCAAGGGGCCGTGCCTGATCGCATGGACATCTGGCGCATCCCCCCGAACGGGGGGACTCCACAGCGGATTACCCATCACGATTCGCGCGTGAGCCATCCGGTCTTCTTGGACCCGCGGACGCTGCTGTACCTCGCGACCGACGCGGACGGCTCCGGGCCGTGGCTGTACAGCATCGACCTCGACCACCGCCAGCCGCGCCGCGTGAGCTTCGGTCTCGAGCGGTACACGTCGCTCGCAGCGAGCGCCGACGGCCGGCGCCTGGTTGCCACGCTCGCGAGCGCGAAGAGCACGCTCTGGCGCTTCCCCATCACCGACACACCCGCGGAGGCGGCGGCCGGCACGCGCATCTCGCTGACCACCGGCTACGGATCCTCTCCACGGTTCGGCGCCGACTATCTTCTGTATGTCTCGTCGAAGGATGAGAGCGACAGCATCTGGAAGCTGCAGGGGGACGCGGCCACCGAGCTGTGGAGCGCGCCGGAGACCAGAATCATTGGCGCGCCGTCCATCGCGCGCGACGGCCATCGCATCGGCTTTTCAACGCGGCGAGGCCGCGAGACGTCGCTGTACGTCGTGAACGCTGACGGAACAAACGCCCAGGTCGTCGCGCGTTCGCTCGAACTGCACGGCACGCCCGCGTGGGCGCCCGACGGCCAATCGATCATCGTGGCCGCGATCGTCAACGGAGCGCCACGTCTCTTCACAGTTCCGCTCGACGGAGGTTCGCCGTCGCCATTTGCGGAGGACGCACGCGGTCGATCCGCTGTGGTCCCCCGACGGCGATTCGATCGTCTACTCGGGTCCCGACATCGGGACGACATTCCAGGTGAGGGCCGTCACCCGCACCGCGAGCGCGTCTCCTCTACCGAACATCACGCTGAGCCGTGGCTCGAGACACCTTACGTTCATGCCGGATGGCCGCACGCTGGTAGTGTTGCGCGGCGAGATGGGCCACAAGAACCTCTCGCTGATCGATCCGACGACCGGGGCGGAACGGCCGTTGACGAATCTCTCCACGGACTTCGGTCTCCGCGACTTCGACATCTCTCCGGACGGCCGTCACATGGTCCTCGAGCAGGTCCAGGAGCTTTCCGACATCATCCTGATCGAACTCGCCCGCCGGTGAGCGTATCGCGCGCGTCGCGATCGCGTTGGGTATATCGTGGCGCTTGCGATCGTCGGCGAATCAGGCCGCCCCGCTCCACAGCTGCAGGTACCGGCGGTTGCGCGCGCACTCTAGGCTGCGTTCCCGCCGGCCGCCTTCCGCGCCTGGTAGCGCTCGATCGCCGTGCGGGCGTTGAACAGCATGCGCTCGCGACCAAGCCGGGTGTCGATGCCGGTGTTTCGCACCGTCGCAAGCACGCCGGGATTCAACCCGGCCAGCCACACCTCGACGCCGCCCTCGGTCATGCGCCGCTCGCCTTCGTTCAGCATCTGCAGGGCCGAGTACTCGATGTCGGATACGCGGCTCATGTCCAGCAACAACACGCGCGGCCGGTACTTCGCGACCAGGGCCTGGATCTGCTGCCCCACCCCCTCCGCATTCACGAAGAACAGCCGCCCTTCCGGGCGCAGGATCAGCAAGCCTTCGAAGGTCTCGTCGTCGCCGTGTTCGGGCGAAAGCGGTCGCAGCACGTCCTCGCCACGCTTGCGGCCAATCACGTACACGCGCGGGTTCGCGGACTGGCTGGCCAGGCCGATCATCGATACGATGATCGCCACCACGATGCCCTTGAGGGTGCCCAGCAGCAGGACGCCGATGCAGGCGACCAGGGCCCAGCGGAATTCCATGGTGCGCACGCTGCGGATGGCACGGAACTCCGACGGCTTGATCAACCCGACCGAGTAGACGATGACTACCGCGGCCAGCGTCGCATTGGGCATCAGGCCAAGGATCGGCGCCAGGAACAGCATGGTGGCGAGCGCGGCGCCCGCGGTCACCAGCGAGGCGAGCTGCGACTGCCCGCCGGCGGCACGCACGACCGCCGTCTGCGAAGTTCCGCCGCCGGCCGGCATGATGCCGAACAGGCCGCCGCCAAGGTTCGCCGCGCCGGTGGCGAGCAATTCCCGGTTCGCGTTGACCGGGGGATCGTCGGCGCGCGCGAAGGCGCGCCCGGCCGCTATCGACTCCGTGAAGCTCATCAAGGCGATTCCGAGCGCACCTGGCAGCAGCTGCGCGACCAGCGCAGGATCAGGCAGGGTCAGCGACGGGAAGCCCCGCGGAATCAGGCCGACGATCGAGACGCCCATCTTCTCCAGCCCGAGAAACCAGGCCGCGGCGATGCCGCCCGCCACCGCGACCAGCGGGGCCGGCGAGCGCGGCCACAGCCGTTCCATCGCGATCAGCACCGCGAAGGTCGCAAAGGCGACCATCAGCGTGATCGTCGAGGTTTCGGGAATGTGTTTGACGACGCTGACGGCATCGAAGAAGAACCCGTGTTTGGTGATGTGGATGCCCAGCAGCTTGGGCACCTGGTCGAGCACGATCACCAACCCGATGCCGGCCTTGAATCCGGTAAGCACCGGCGTCGATATGAAGTTTGCGACGAAGCCGAGTTTCAATAGCCGCGCCGCGACCAGCGCGGCGCCGACCAGCAACGTCAGCGTCGCCGTGGCCGTCACGAGCCGCGCCGGATCGCCGTCCGGCACCGCCAGTCCCAGCTGCGTGCCGGCGAGGATCGCGATGGTCGTGGTCGAGCTGACGCTGAGCACGCGCGAGGTGCCGAGCAGCGCGTAGATCGCCATCGGGATGAAAGCGGTATACAAGCCGACCGCAACCGGCAGGCCGGCCACCGACGCGTAAGCCATCGCTTTGGGAAGGACGACCGCGGCGGCGGTCAGCCCGGCCACCAGGTCGAAGCGGAAGGTCGACGCCTTCGGCGCGCTCGCCTGGGCGGGAATCGGAGTTGGGGACATCGCGTTTGCTCCTGCTGGCCTGGCTGCGCACCTGGCGTGGCTGGCGCCATGGAGCCTCTCGCCGATCGCCGCATCCGCGTCGGGTCAGGCGCTCCGTGTTCCTACTTCTTGCTTTCCTTGACCTCGACGGCGAACACGTGAGTCGGTCCAAACATGTTCGACCGAAAGACGACCCAGTGCCCATCCGGCGTGAAAGTGACGTTTGGTTCGAGGCTGTAATCGTGGCGCGCCAGGTTCACCAGTTTCTCCGCTCGCAGGATGCCCGGCTGAATGAGCTCCGAGGAGTTTGGCAGTGCGCCATCCGTGCGGTCCGGCACGAGCGCGGGACGAAAGAGATAAATCCATTGACCGTTGCCTGGCGCGGCGACGCTGGAAGGCCCTCCACCGTCCCCGGCAATGAGCGTTCCGTCGGGAGACTGATTGAAATGCACTGACCACTCGCTGCGTTCGAGGTGATACCAGGTTCGCTTGCCCGTCGCCAATTCATACCCGGCAAGCCAGAACACTTCGCTCCGCGGCGTCTGCAGGTCGTACCAGATCGTGTGTCCGTCAGCACTGAAGAACTCGTGGCCCTCGATCTCCATGTTCATGGTGCGGTGGTGAATCTGCGTCAGGCCCGTGCCATCCGTACGGATCGTCCACGTCCGATCCACCTTGTGCCACGGTCCTTCGTGACAGAACAGCAACAGCGCCGGGTCAGTCGGCGAGAACTGGACATGGTTCAGCCAGTCCGTGCTGCGCAGGATGGTCTTCATCTCGCCGGTCCCGGTGTTCACCACGAACAACTGCATCGGCAGCCGTGCCGCGAGGCGTCGTTCCATCATCGCCCCTTTGCCCGGATAGTTGTCTCGTCCGAGCTGACCCCTGGAATTCGTGCCGAGCGACGTCGACGTGCCGGACGGCGGCGGCTCGTCCGGCACTGAGCCCTCCGTAATCGTGCCGGCGAGCAACGTCTCGTCTGCGTTCACCGCAACGACTGTTCCGTGCGCGGGGACGTTGGCGATCGCGCGACTCGCTTTGGTGTTCGGATCAGTCGCGTACACCATACCCTCTTTGACGTAGTACGCGAGTCCGGTCTTTCTCCCGGTCATGAGCAGCGAGACGCGGCCATCGACCACCTTCGCAATGGCGCGCGTCTTCAGATCGATCGCCGACACGCCGGTCGGCGTCGTGATGAGGAGGTTCCTGCCGTCGGGCGTGTAGGCGTACTGGTGGAAGTACAGACTCTGGCTGCCGGGCTCGTCCGACAGCCGGACGACGCGATGACCGGTGTCCGGATCGATCCACTCCCTTGGCACCGATTCCTGAGAGCTGCGAAGAGCCACGCCCGCAGCCATAGCCACGCCGACGATCAGGCATGCTTTCATCGAGGTGAATGTTACACCCGCTACCAGCGCGTCGCCTGACGATCTGACTCGCGCTGCCGATCGTCCTCGTGCTCCAGCGCTGCGAAGAGTTGCATCGTCCTCTGGCGGAAGACGCGCGATTGAGCAAAGGGACCCGCGTTTCTGCTCTCGATATTGATCACCACACGTCAGCGTATC
>CAWCQS010000013.1:0-616588 GCA_963797715.1 uncultured Acidobacteriota bacterium | reverse complement strand
CCACGTAGCCGAGGTCGAGCAGCCCGGCAAAGCCCACGATGATGTTCAGCCCGAGCGCCATCACCGCGTAGGCGGTGGCCAGGATCATGCTGTGGAGGATCACGACGTCCCCGCCGATGAGCAGCGGCGCGATCGCGGCGAGCGCGAACACGGCCACCACCGCGGATCACGCCTGCGCTCTCCAGCGATCGGCGGCGCGGGTGACCGGGCACAGGCCTTCGTCGTGCCCGCAGACGCGCGCGTTGCACAGCCGGCACGTCGCCATCGCGGCGCGGACGGTGACGGTCGTCGCGTAGAGGAGGGCCTCGAGCTGCCGGTGAGTTCGCCGGGTCCTCGATCCCGGCGACGGCACGCTCGAGGACCTGTTGGCGCGCGTCGAGCGCGCGCTCGGCCACTTCGCGCCCGGCCGGCTCGATCCGCACGAGCGCCCGGCGCCCGTCCTGGGGATCCGCCTCGCGGCGCGCCAGGCCGTCCGCCTCGAGCCGGTCGACGACGCGGACCGCGCGCGAGTGCGAGACCCGCATCGCATATGCGAGCACGTCCACGGACCGGCCGTCGGCCCACTCGTGGAGCGAGACCAGGGCGGCCGGCATGCCGCCGGCGAGCCCGGTCGCCATCTCGGTCGCCTCCCGGATGTCGTCGGCGAGCGTCAGCGAAAGTGCGCCGAGGCGGTTCGCGACCTGCGAGATATATGCCTCAGGCATATCCAGGATACGCGACTCGTTTCACCCCGGGCGGATGAGGCGCACTTGCCGTCGCGCGGCGGATGCTTGGAGGCGATGCGGCTGCTGCTCGTCCTCACGGGTCTCCTGATCGTCGCTGGGTGCGGCGACGGCGAGGACGGCGCGGCCTCGAGCGCCCCGGCGTTCGAGGGCCGGCCGTGGGTGGTCTCGTCCGGACTCGACGTGCCGGGCTGGGAATCGGTGGCGCCGAGCGCCACGTTCGCGGACGGGCGGCTCTCCGGGTCCGCGGGCTGCAACCGCTTCAACGCGGCCTATGAGCTCGATGGCGATCGGCTCGAGCTCGCCGATATCGCGATGACGCGGATGGCCTGCCCGCCGCCGAACGACGCAGTGGAGTCGGCGTACGTCAAGAAGCTCGAGGCGGTCGCGGGCTGGCGCGCCGCCGACGACGAGTTGGCGTCTGCTGGACGCGGACAGGAGCCGAGCTGGTGCGGCTGCGCGAGCCGGCGCTCGAAGGCGCATGGACGGCGACCGCGTTCCTGCAGGGCGACGGCGTGTCGAGTCCGATCACCGGGACCACGTCACCGCCACGTTCGGCGCGGATGGCACATTGGCCGGGTCCGCCGGCTGCAACCCCTACCGCGCGACATTCAGCGGCGGCAGCGGCGATGTCCGCATCACCGGCATCACCAGCGGGGCGAAGGCCTGCACTTCGCCAGAGGGGATCATGGAGCAGGAGCAGGCCTATCTCGACGCACTTCCACATTCGCGGCGCTTTCAGCTCGACGGCGTGACGCTGACGCTGCTGACCGGCGAGGGCTCGATCGTCGCGACGTACACTTTGTCCTAGGACAAATGCTACATTGTGCGGGTGTGAGCACCCCCGACGGCATCGGCGGGACGACCGCGTCGGGCATTGCGGCGAGCGTCCGCGATCTCGTCGGCATGGGCCGCGTGCGCGGTGGCGACGCGCTGCCGCCGATCCGGTCGCTGGCGCAGGAACTCGGCGTCAACCGCAACACCGTGGCGGCCGCGTACCGGCTGCTGGTGGCCGCCGGCGTGGCGGAGACGCACGGGCGCGGGGGACCGTGATCGCGGCCGTGCCGGACGTGGCTCGCGACGGCATGTCGGTCGCGCGCGAGCTGGTCGATCTGGCCAGCGGGAATCCCGGATCCGCGGCTGCTGCCGGACGTGGTCGAGTACGTGGGCGGATACGTGGCGTCGCTGTACGGCGCGCCGGCCGAGCACGACGGCCTCGCTCGCGTGGGCGCGCGAGCGCCTCGGCGACGAGTTGCCGTCGAGTTCGGCGTCGCGGTCACGCACGGGGCGGTGGACGCGATCGAGCGGCTGCTCGGCCGTGCACCTCACCCGCGGCGATGCGGTGGCCGTCGAGGACCCGTGCTTTCTGGCGCACATCAGCACCCTGCGGCTGAACGGCTTCGCCGCCGATCCGGTCGCCGTGGATGAGGCGGGATGTCGCCGGACGGGCTCGAGCGGGCGCTCGCGGCCGGGGCGCGCGCGGTGATCTGCACGCCGCGCGCGCAGAACCCCACCGGCGCGAGCGTGACGCGCGAGCGCGCCGCGGCGCTGCGCGACGTCCTGGCTCGCCACCCGCAGGTGCTGGTCATCGAGGACGATCACTTCTGGGCGCTCTGCGCGGCCGCCTACCACCGCGTCACGCCGGCTGAGATGCCGCGCTGGGCGCTGGTGCGCTCGGTCGCGAAGTTCCTCGGTCCTGACCTCCGGCTGGCGCTCGTCGCCGCCGACGAGGACACCGCCGATCGGTTGCACGCGCGGCTCGGGCCGGCCACGACGTGGGTCAGCCACCTGCTGCAGCACGCGGTCGCGGGCATGCTCGCCGACCCGCGGATCGAGCAGCTGCGCCAGACCGCCCGCAGCCGCGTACGCCGAGCGCGCCGCGCTGCTCCTCGACGCGCTGGGACGGCGGCGATCACGTCCGACGGGCCGAACGTGTGGATCGAGACGGCGGCCACCGCGGACGCGCTCGCCGCCCGTGGATGGCGCGTGCGGCCGGCGGCCGACTTCGCCGTCGGCAGGACGATCGATGCCGTGCGCGTCACCACCTCGACCCTCACCGCAGAGCAGGCCGAGGCATTCGCAACCGACCTGGAGGACGCAGCATGTTCACGGGCCTGAGCGCCTTTCCGTTGACCCCGCTCGACGAGACCGGCGCCGTCGACGAGCCGGCGTTCGAGCGCCTGGTGTCGCGCCTCGCCGAGGCGGGTGTGCGACTCGATCGGCGCGCTCGGCAGCACCGGCAGCTACGCGTACCTGAGCCGCGACGAGCGGGCGCGGGTGGCGCGGCTGGCGGTCGGCGCGGCCGGCGGCGTGCCGGTCATGATCGGCATCGGCGCCGTGCGCACCGAGCACGTCATCGCGCACGCGCACGACGCCCAGGACGCCGGGCGCGGCGGCGGTGATGCTCGCCCCGGTCTCCTACCAGGCGCTCACCGAGGACGAGGTCTACGGGCTGTACGCGGACGTGACGGCCGAGCTCTCGGTGCCGCTGTGCGTGTACGACAACCCCGGCACGACCCACTTCGCGTTCAGCGACGACCTGCACGCGCGCGTCGCGGCGCTCCCCGGCGTGCGGGCGATCAAGCTTCCCGGCGACGGCGCGGGCGAGCGGATCGCCGCGCTGCGGCCGCGCGTTCCCGAGAGCGTCGCGCTCGGCTTCAGCGGCGACCAGTTCGCCGCCGGCGCGCTGAACGCCGGCGCGGACGTGTGGTTCAGCGTGCTCGGCGGGCTGTTCCCGGAGGCTCGCGCTCGCGATCGTGCGCGACGGCGAGCCGCCGCGGCGCGGCTCGAGCCGCTGTGGGTGCTGTTCCGCCGCCACGGCGAGCGTGCGCGTCGATGGCCACCGCGGCGGCGCTGCTCGGGCTCGCCGGCGAGCACAACCTCCCGCGCCCGCTGCGCCTGCTCGACGGTGACGCCCGCTCCGAGCTCGAGGTCGCGCTGCGACGCGCTCGAGGTGAGCGGATGAAAGTGCTGGCCGTGCTCGTCACCGCCCAGGTGCTCAGCGTCGCCAACTCGAACCTGATCGCGGTCGCGCTGCCGCAGCTGAGCGGCGATCTCGGCGCCTCGACGTGCAGCGCCAGTGGATCGTCGACGCGTTCGTGCTCGTCTTCGCCGCGCTGCTGGTCGCCGGCGGCGTGCTCGCCGATCGCTACGGCCGCCGCCGCGCGCTCCTCGTCGGGCTCGTCGTCGTTCGCCGCCGGCTCGCTGGCCTGCGCGCTGGCCTCCGAGCCCGGGACTGCTGATCGCGGCGCGCGTGCGTGCAGGCGCTCGGACCGCCGTTGATCCTGCCGGCGTCGCTGTCGATCGTGACCGTGACGTTCGCGGAGCCCGTCGGCGCGCGCCCGGGCGATCGGCGTGTGGGGCGCCGGCTCGGGTTTCGGGATCGCCGTCGGCCCGCTGCTCGGCGGCGTGATCGTCAGCGCCCTCGGCTGGCGCTGGGCGTTCGGCTTGAGCGCTGCGGCTGCGCTCGCGCTCGCCGCTGCGGCGCTGACGCTCATCCCGCGCCGATCGCCCGCCGGCACCCGCGCGCCGCTTCGACCACCTCGGCGCGCTGCTCGTCACCGCGGTGCTCGGCTGCCTCGTCTTCGGCCTCATCGAAGGTCCCGCGCGCGGCTGGACGTCGGCCGCCGTCGCTGCTGGCGTTCGCCGCCACCGTCGCGCTCGGCCGCGCGCGTTCGTCGCTGCCGAGCGTCGCGCACCCGGCGCCGCTCGTCGACCTCGAACTGCGTCCGCCGCCCGGTGTTCGCGGCGGCCAACCTGGCGGCCGCGACCGCTGATGTTCGTGCTGCTGGCCACGAGCGTCTACGTCTCCGAGTTCCTGCAGACCTTCCGCGACAGCACCCCGCTGGAGGCCGGCCTCGCGCTGCTGCCGCTCGGCGCCGCCACCGCGATCCTGGCCGCGCGTCTCGGGCCGCCTCACCGAACGCGCTCCCGCCCGCACGCAGATCGTGGCTGGGCCTGCTGTGCGCCGCGGCCGGAGCGCTCCTGCTCAGCCGCGTCGGCGCCGATGGCTCGGCGAGCCTGTGGGCCGGCGCTGTTCGCGCTCGGCGCGGGCGCCGGGATCGCCCTGCCCGCGACGACCGCCACCGCGGTCGCGGCGGTCGCCGCCACCCGCACGGGCATGGCCTCCGCGATCCACAACGCCGGCCGACAGGTCGGCGCCACGCTCGGCGTCGCCGTGCTGGGCTCGATCGTGACCGCCCATGCCGCCGCCGGCACCGCCGGCGGCTACGCGGACGGCCTGTCGATCGCGCTGCTCGTCGCCACCACCGCGCTCGTCGTCACCGCGGCGATCGCGAGCAGGCTCGTACCCGCTTAGACTGCGGCCGTGATCGGCCGGCTCACTGATGCTGCGCTGACGGCGATGCAGTTGGCATTGACGTTCGAGCAGCTGAATTGGCCGCAGGACGAGGAGCGGTATGCCGAGCTGCGCGACGAGGCGCAGCGGCTGATCGCGGAGCTCGAGCTCGACGACGTGGTCGTGCCAGAACGCCAGGCCGATCTCGTCGCCAACGTCTCAGCCGTTACGACCCCGGTCACCGCTCATCTCTCGGCGATGCGCGGGCGGATCCTGGGCGACACGGTCGCGCTGCCGTTGTTCTTTCTCGAGTCGTTCGCTCTTCGATACGCGATCCGCGCGGGCGTCGAGGACCCGGACGCGCAGCTGCTCGAGATCATCGAGGACTGCATCGAGGATCTCGGGCTCGACCGCGGTCTCGCACGCGACCTGGAGCGACAGGCCGGCTGGCTCACGCTGCGCGGCGAGGATGAGGAGCCGTACGTCCGCCACTCGGACGTCATCAAGGCCGGGTCCGCCTTCGTGCTGCGCGTCCTGGAGGAGTTCGACCGCAGCGACCCGAGCCTCGAGGGACTCGCCCAGGCGGTCACCGCGCTTCAGGCGGAGGTCGCAGACTTCCGTGCGGAGTTCCGCGAGGCGAGTCAGAGACTGGAACAGCTCGTGATCGCCGGCAACGCCGAGGTGACAGCCGCGCTCGGCGAAGTCCGGGCGGCGCTCGTACTCCAGGCGGGCGTCCCGGAAGCCGAGGCATCGAGCCTGACCGAGGGCGATCCCCAGGGCTTCTGGGAGCGCACGGTGCGCTGGTTCGGCGGCGCGCCGGCTCGGAACGCCGCTGAGGCGGCACTCTGGGCGGCACTCGACTTCGTGCCGGCGGGAACGGGCGTCAAGCTCGGCATCAAGGTGGCGGGAGCGATCCGCAAGGCGCTCAAGCAGTAGCGCAGAGCCGGAGACCCCCGTGAGAGCGGGTCCCCGGCTCGGCGACTGGTGCCGGCCGTCAGCAGCAGATGTTGTAACCGCGGTTCATCCAGAACACGGTCGGGACGTCGTTGGTCAGGTTCGGATCGTCCGTGCTGTCGGCCGCACGCTCCTTCCTGCCGGGGCGCATCTCGACGTGCGTGTGCGCCGCGGCGCCGGCGCCGCGATCGCTCTCGTTACCGATCACCTGACCGCGGCTGACGTTCTCGCCCTCCAGGGGGCTGCGCGGATTCGTGTGCAGGTACACGATGGTCTTGTCGAGATCGGCGTTGTAGATGGCGATCTGCGACAGCCCTCCTTCGCCGGGCTCGGACCCTTCGAGCACGTTGATCACGCGTCCGCCGATGAGGGCGTGCACCGGCTCGCCGACGCCCTTGGCGATGTCGATGCCCTCGTGTCGCCCGTTCGTGTTCAGGTAGCCGTCGAAGTACGCCGTGATGCGGCCGCCGCCGGACTGATAGAGCTGGTTGGTCAGCCGCTCGTTCCCGGCCTCGCCGACCACATGGCTGGCGTTCTCATTCTTGGTCTTGGTGAGGTTCGCCCTCTCCCCGGACACGAAGGTGTCGATGGCGCCGGACCAGCCGCTCTTGTAGAAGACCGTGACGGCAAAGTCCTCGCGGTTCCAGCCCGAGGCGGCATTGTTCTTCACGCACCGGCCGCGACCGGCGCCCGGGGTGATGAACTTGGTGCAGTCAGCCCCCGAACCGTAGTCCTGGCGCGAGTGGACCATGTCCACCATGGACCCCTCTTGGCCGCTGTTGAAGTACAGGCAGAACTCTCCGGTT
Organism: uncultured Acidobacteriota bacterium; assembly: GCA_963797715.1. Lineage (GTDB taxonomy): Bacteria > Acidobacteriota > Vicinamibacteria > Vicinamibacterales > 2-12-FULL-66-21 > DATBJJ01. The sequence goes on along the minus strand of CAWCQS010000013.1, from coordinate 609,809 downwards.
CGCAGCGGCCGTCCTGCGGTTCGGCCAGCGCCGAGGGCGCAAGCACGGCGGTGCTCAGCAGTGCGGCGCCGATGGCGATCAGCGCGGTCTTCCTACGCATGGTGCAACTCCCGTGGTGTCGGTGAGAAAAACTAGCGCCGCTAGCTGCGCCTGCCGGACTATCTACCACCGCTAGTTTTCTGATTGCAACTTTTCGGAGCGTTTTGGTTCGCGGGCTGACAAGCCGCGGGGGGGCGGCCGCGTCAGGCTTCGCGGGCGCTGACCCAAGCGATCACGGCTTCGAGCCCGAGCTCGAACCCAAGATCGTCGACGTCGTCGCCGCTCGTCTCGCGCAGCGCGGCGGCGAGGTGCGGGTACTCCGCCTCGTACTCCTCCGGCGGAAGATCGAAGCCGGCGCCGAACGTCTCGATGGCGGAGCCGAGCACGAGGAAGTCGATCGCGGCGAGGACCGACGCGGCCGTGCGCCGGTCCCAGCCCAGGCTCTCGAAGGCGGCGAACGTCTGGTCGTAGCCGCCGAGCGAGACGCGCGAGCGCACCGGCCGGCTCGCGATCGTGGCCACGAGCTGCGGGCGGACCGAGAACGCGCGCCGGTAGGAGCGGGCGTAGTTGGCGATCCCGACGCGCCAGTCCGGGTGATCGAGCCCACTCGCGTCGATCCGCTCGTTGATCATGGCGGTCATCTCGTCGAGCAGGTCGTCGCGGTTCGCGACGTGGTTGTACAGCGATGGCCCCTCGACGCCGAGCCGCTTCGCCAACCGCCGCGTGGTGAGCGCCTCCATGCCCTCCTCCTCGACCAGCGCGAGCGCCTCCTCGGCGATGCCGCGGCGGCTCAACAGAGGCTTACTGGGCGGGGCACCCCGAGCAAACTAGCAGCGGTAGTGCGTACCTAGCACCGCTACTTTTCTGAAAAAAAAGAACACGATGACCGCGACCGAGCCGCTAGATCCCGCCCGCAGCCCGTCCGAGGGAGATGACACGCGACGGTTGCGCGAGCTCGGCTACGAGCCGGAGCTCAAGCGCGGGATGGGGAGCTTCGACAGCGTCGCGATCGGGTTCGCGACGATCTCGCCCGTCGTCGGGCTCTACTCGGTGGTGCTCGTTGGCATGGTGGTCGCCGGCGCCGCGTGGGTGTGGGTGTTGCCCGTCGCGCTCGCCGGCCAGTGTCTGCTGATCGCGGTCTACGCGGAGCTGGCGGCAAGTTCCCGCTCGCGAACGGCGCCTACCAGTGGAGCCGCCGGCTGGTCGGGCCGCGCTACGGCTGGTTCAACGGCTGGGTCGCGCTGTGCGCGTACGCGGTCGCCAACACGACGATCGCCTACGCCGGCGCGTTCTGGGCGGTGGCGTTGCTCGGGATCGCGCCGACCGCCAAAGCGGTGGTGATGCGGTGCCGTGCTGGTCGCGATCTGCTCGCTGGTCAACGCGATCGGCATCGACGCCCTCAAGGCCTCGCTGCGGTTCGGCGTGGCGGCCGAGGCGATCGCCTCCGTCGGCATCGGGCTCGCGCTGCTGCTGGTGTTCCGGGAGCAGGACTTCTCGGTGCTCTTGGAAGCGCCGCCCGGCGGGAGCCACGGTCGCCGCGTTGCTGGCCGCACTCGCGGTCGGCGGATGGGCGTTCATCGGCTTCGACGCGACGGTCGCCGCCGCCGAGGAGACCCGCGGCGCGGCCAGCACGTGCCGCGCGCGATCTGGATCGCGCTGCTGAGCGTCGGCGGCGCTCGTGATCCTGAACGCGTTCGCGACCACGCTCGCGCATCCCGACCCGGCCGCGGTGGCCGCCGGGAAGGACATCGATCCGGTCTCGACGGCGGTCGCGACCGCATTCGGCGACTGGTCGAGCAAACCGTTCGCGGTGATCGTGCTGATCGCCTTCCTCGCCTGCGGCATGGCCGCCCAGGGCGCGACCGCCCGCGGCATCTACTCCGTGGCGCGCGACGGCGTGCTGCCCGGCTCAGGCTGCTGCGCCGCGTCGACCGCCGCCAGGCGCCGATCGGAGGGATCGTCGCGGTCACGCTGATCGCCTGGGCCGGGCTGCTGCTCGGGCTCGAGGCGACAGCGATCGGCAGCCTGATCACGTTCGGCACGGCGGCGATCTTCGTGTCGTTCCTGCTGACCGCCGTCGGCGCGCTGATCGGCCGCCTGCAGGGCATGCTGTCGCGCTCGGGGCATGCTGGTCAACGTGCTCGCGGTCGCCTGGCTGCCTTCGAGACGGTCAACATCGCCTGGCCGCGCGAGTCACTCGCCCCGGCCGGCGCGCCGTGGTACCAGGTGTGGGCGGCGCCCATGGTCGTGGCCGCGATCACCGTCATCGGGCTCGCGTACTCTCGCGCTGGCGAAGCCGTGCCGAGCGGCTCATCTGACGACCTCGTAGTGAGCAACTTCAGGACGACGTCGATCAGCGGCGTTGAAGCTCACAACGTTCAGGTCTGCTGCGCTGCCTCATCCGGCGTGCTGGAGGATTCCGGCGCGGCGGTGTCGAGCGGGACGGCGGACCAGGTCCCCTTGATTCGTTGTACCAGTCCTGCGGCATCGAGCTTGCGCAGCGCCTCCCGGAGTTCGTTCTCCGGCATCTCGAGCTCGTGAAGCAGGTTCTTCACCGATCCGCCGGCGGGCAGCTCGGCGAGGCCCTCGTAGACGGCTCGTCGTTGCCGGGGCTGCACATTCAGCATGGCGGCGTCCGCTTGTGGCGGCATGGCGCTTCCTTCCAATAGCCCTGCACAGAGTCACGGCGGGAACGGCTGCGTGGGGGGCTCACGGCGTCCCAAACGGTTCGCCTCCGCCCCCGCGTAGCCCCTAACCGGCCTCGTGTCAGAGGGGCGGGAGAGCTCCCGCGAATGTGCTGAATGATACCAGCCACTGCGGCGCGCCAGAGTGGCCGGAGCACCGGACCCCGCGCGGGATCGGCGAACACGGTGCCGTTGCAGGAGGTACCCCCGGATGCGGTAGGCTGGGCGTCGCTTGCAGCTCGTGTCACTGCTGACCACTCGCGTCCGAGCCCAGCAAGCGCGTTAGACCCACTTCAAGGATCCGGAGGACGACTCGATGAGTCAGCCCAAACCCGTCTCCGATGCCAACAGGCACGAGCGGAGCACATCAGGCAGCCGCAGGTCGGTCACGACCGCGGAAGGGATCGCCGGCGAGCAGGCCCTGCTGGCCGCGCGTTCTGGCGGCCGCGAAATATCGCCAGCGACTCGGGCCGCGCGCCGACTCGAGCAGGTAGCGCGCGCCGACGCACACGCCGCGTAGCGATCGGAGAGAAATGCAACCTGAGGAGGATCGTGACGCCTAAGACGGAGTTCACCGAGCCGGAATGGGACCTGGTGCTCTCGGGTCCACCGATGGCGGGAATGATCGTCGCGATGGCCGACAGCGGCGGGATGATGCGCGAGACGTTCGCGATCGCCAAGGCGTACGGCGAGGCTCGCAAGGAGCACGGCAAGAGCGAGCTCCTCGATGAGATCGTCTCCGCCAAGCCCGAGCGCGATCACACCCGCTTTCACTCCTACGACGAACTCAAACGCCACGGTGTGCAGCTCCTGCAGGAGGCCGTGACGACGCTCGAGCGCAAGGCGACCGCGGACGAGGTCGACGATTACCGGCGATTCGTCCTGACGCTTGCGCGCCGTGTCGCCGAGCGCCACGAAGAGCGCGGGACGCAGGTCAGCCCGGCCGAGCAGGCGGCGATCGATGACCTCGCCGCCGCACTTGGCGCCTCGCGTTAGTCCCCGAGCAGCGCACGCGCGTCGTCGGCCCGGTCGGCCGGAACCGACACGACGTAGCTGGCGCCCGCCCCCGCGACGGAGCCAAGGTTGCCTGAGGCGATGACGCATGGAATGCCGGCTTCGTCCAGCCGTTGCTTGATCAGATCGGCTATCGCCTCGTTGTCGGCCCGCTCGACCGTTACGTAGTCGTTCATGTAGTCGGCGCCCCTTCGGCCGCGTCGCGTTCGAGCTCGGCCGTGTCGGCCTTCAGTTCCTTCTGCTCGAGCTTCGCGGCCCGCTCCATGGCCCGTTCGACCTTCGCGCCCATGTCCGAGACGGCGACGACGACGAGGCCGGCCTGGCCCGCGTCGAGGTGCTCACCGAGTTCCTTGAGATCGTGACGGCTCATCCCGGCCGCGGCGTGACCGGCGACCGCGCCGAGGAGCGCGCCGCCCGCCGCCGTGCCCGCGAGCAGACCACCTCCGATAGCGGCGAACGGGAACAGCGCCACGACGAGGCCCGTCGCCAGCCCGACACCGCCTCCGAGCACGCCGCCGACCCGCGTCGGGGTCTCGTGCTTCTTGACGATCTTGGTCTTGCCGTCCTCCCGACGCGCGATGACTGCCGCGTCGTAGGCGTCGATCAGACCCGCCTCGGTGTGGAGATCCTTGACGGCTTGTAGTCGGCCTCGGCGTCCGCGACCTCGTCATAGATCCCCACGTAGACCATCAGGGTGTCGATTGCCATCGCTGCCTTTCCCGTTGTCGCCCTCGTCGATCATTCGACGGACACGACGGTTCGACGTCATCCGATTCGCACGATCGTGCAGATGCTGCGTATAAGGTCCGCGGCGAGCGCAGGCAGCCGAGGGAGCGACGGTGGGGCAGGCGAGGGCGACGCGAGTTCCGGTCGAGCACCGCTTCTTGGGGCTTGATCGGCGGACGCTCCCGTTTGCGCTCGCGCCTCTCGCGGTGTGGTTGCTGTGGACGGTTCTGGTGCCATGGGTGGACGGCCGATGGGTGGGACGACACGATTCGTGCCGGCGATCGCATCCGGCTGGCTGACGACGTGACGTTCGCGCCGGCGCCCGGGTGGGGTCTTCAGTCCGGGTTGCGGACGACGGACAAGACGTCGAGCGGGCAGACCTCGACGCCGCAGGTCGAGCTGACCAACGACGGGGTGATCTTTCTCGCGCAGCGTGGCGCGTGGAATGGCACGCCACGCGCGCTGCTGGGGCAGATCACGAAGATCACGTCCACGGAGGCGGGCCGGGACGGCTTTCAGCTGAGCACGCGCCCGACGTCGATCCAGACCGCGTCGGGCGTGGACGGCGTGCTTGAAGGGTTCAAGACGCCCCGCAGCGAAGGGCTGATCGCGGCGTTCGTGTTCGGCGACACCGGGCTGCAGGTACAGGTCGTCGGCGCGCCGGCGCAGCTCGCGGATCGCTCGCAGGAGATCGGGCGGATGATCTCCAGCATCCGCCAGGAGGCGAGCGCGCGATGACGGCGGTCAGCGCGGAATCGCTCGAACGCCGCCGCGCCGCGATCGCGGTGTCCGGCTGGGGCGCCCGCTTCGAGTTCTTTCAGCCGCACAACGCGTGCTTCTGGGTCTATCTCGGGCTTGTCGCCTCGGGCCTGTGGTACGTGGTCACGGCGGTGCAGGCGACCCGCGGCGCGTTCAACGAGGCCTACGCGACCGCGCTCGTCAGCTCGGGACTGTTCACGCTCGCGTTCCTGTGGTTTCTGCGCTGGTCGGACCGTTGGGAGCGCACGCCGGCCGCGCTCGCGGCGGCCGCGTTCGTGGGTGGCGGAGTCGCCGCGCCATTCGCGATCGCGATCACCGGCAACAGCGCGATCATGTCGATCTACACGAAGGTCTTCGGGCAAGCGTGGGCCACGGACTGGCAGGCGGGCCTCACGGCCCCGTTCGTGGAGGAGACGTCCAAGGGCGCGATCTTCCTGCTGATGATGGGGCTCGCCCCGTGTGATCCGGACCGTTTCGGACGGGCTGATCGTCGGCGCCTATGTCGGGCTCGGCTTCCAGATCCTCGAGGACATCTTCTACGCGCAGAACTCGGCGTTCGAGCAGTTCGGCGCGCACCAGTCCGAGGCCGTGCTCGGGACGTTCGCGCTGCGCGCCGTCACCGGCATCCCCTCGCACGCGCTCTACACCGCGCTGTTCGGGGCCGGGCTGATCTACGCCGCTCGGCACGCCCGCTCAGCCGCGCCGGCTCGGTCGGGGATGCGCTGATGCTGGCCGCGATGCTGCTCCACGGGGTCTGGGACTCGGCGGCGGCGATCGGCGGCCCGGTCTTCGGATCGCCGTGCTGTTCCTGACGATGGTCTTCTGCCTGGTCGCCCTGCTCGTCGCGATCCGCTGGGCGGGCGGTCGCGAGCGCGAGTTCATGCGCGACATCATGACCCCCGAAGTCACCAACGGCACGATCTCTGCGACGGAGCTGGACGCGCTCACCGGCCACCGCAAGGACAAGCGCGCCGCGCTGAAAGAGACGTCAGCCGCCGACGCGAGAAGCACGTGCTGCGCGCGGCGCGCGACCTCGCCGAGGACCTTGCCGCGTCGGGCGGGGCAGACACGCCCGAAGTCGCGCACTCACGCGCCGAGATCAGCCGGCTCCGAACCCACTCGCGTCGTGGGTGATCTGTGGGACGACCGTATGCGCCGGCGCGTCTCTGGTTGGCAGGAGCAGCTCTACGGCCAGCTCGCGGAGGATCTGGGACTCGGCTGGGACCCGCCTGAGGCGTACGCGCGCCTGTCCGCCAGTCCGATCCCCGCTGAGCTCTTATCGGCGGACCGATTCCGGGAGATGCGCGGCCCGCAGCTGCTGCTCGACTCGCAGATCCCGGAGTACGAAGCGATCGTCGGAACCTTTCTCGAGCGGTACGCGGCCGGCGCGCCGACGCCCTACGAGGAGCCGGGCCTGTTCGTCGTGCTGTGCGAGCTTGCGGACCTCGTACGCGACAAGCTGAACGAGACGGAATGGGGCGCGCCGGAGTTCGCCATCGGGACGTTGCCCTCCGGTCGCATCCACGCGCGAACGCAGCGGGTCGGGGGTGACAGCCCGCCGGTCATTCTGGTCGAGCAGGGGCTGATGTTGTACTTCCACGCGTTCGCGTTGTGCGCCGGCGCGGCGCTTCCGCTCGAGTTCGAGCTCGACGGCATCCATCTGGCCGATGTGCGATCGCTCGACCCGGGGCCTGAAGGCCGCGAGGCCGCGCGCTCAGGCCTCGAAGCGGCGCTCGGCGCGTACATCATCGAAGGCGCGATGAAGCTGGGGCCGCGGGTCCGGCTCAGCCGCGCGTCGGAAGCTGCCGCAATGTGGTTCCTGCGACCGATGGAACTGTTCGTCGTCGCCCACGAAGTCGCGCACGTGTTCTACCGGCATCTCCGCAAGGGACGGCAAGCACCCGACCGGGCTGAGCGTTGGCAACAGGAGCTTGACTGCGACGCGGTCGGCTCGACCCTCACACTGGCGAGCCTGGAGCCGGGACTCCCGCACGGCCTCGTGCTCGGCGCGTGCACGCTCGCGCTTCATGCCCTCGAGTTCGTCGAGCGGACGGTGCACCTCCTAGGCGGTCCCGCGCCCACCGATGAATACCCACCGCTCGCGGAACGGCGCCGTCACCTCGTGGAACACAACCTCGCGGTGCTCTCCGAGGTGGGCCGCGCCGGGGAGATTCCGGAGACACGTGCATGGCTCGCGCGCTTCGACGAGTTCTGTGCGCGCGTGTGGGGACAGCTCGAACCGATCTGGCGTGCACGGCACGCGCAGGGCGTCCGGCCGTCGCCACGCTGGTCTGACACCATCCGATGATGGCCCTGTCCGTCGAGTTCGCCGTTGACGCCGAGGACGCGGACGCGACGATCGCGCTGCTCGGGGAGGAGCACGCCGACGAGGTCGAGGAACTCGAGGAGGTCGGCATCCTGCCGGCGGCGCTCGTCATCGTCGCGGCCGTGATCGCGCTCGGCGGGCTCGTCAACGCCGTGATCCGGTTGACGCGGGCGTTCTCGTGCGGCGTGGTCGTGGACGCCCGAGGCGAGATCGTGCGCACGCGCAAGGACAAGAACCTGCCGCGAGGCGTCGTGGTGGTGTTGACGGCCGAGGGGACCGAGGTGACGCTCGACAATCCGTCCGAGGTCCAGCTGAACGACGCGCTCAACTCGCTCGCACAAAGCGGCTAGTGTCGTGATTCGTTGATTCGCTGGCAGTAGGTGGCGATGGATTCGAGGATCTGGTCGGCGGTCTTGGTCCAGACGTAGGGCTTGGGGTCGTCGTTCCAGGTCTCGATCCAGGCGCGGATGTCGGCGTTGAGTTCGCGGACGGAGCGGTGCGCGCCGCGGCGCAGCTTCTTGGTGGTCAGTTCGGCGAACCAGCGCTCGACGAGGTTCAGCCACGAGCTGCTGGTCGGGGTGAAGTGCAAGACAAAGCGCGGGTGCGCGGCCAGCCATTTCTGGATCGCCGGCGTCTTGTGGGTGCTGCAGTTGTCGAGCACGACGTGGACGTCGAGCTCGGCCGGGACGTCGCGGTCGATGGTCTGCAGGAACTGCTTGAACTCGATCGCGCGATGACGCGAGTGCAGGCGGCCGATGACCTTGCCGGTGGTGATGTCCAGCGCCGCGTAGAGGCTGGAGGTGCCCGGAGCGCTTGTAGTCGTGGGTGGCGCGCTCGGGCACGCCGGGGAGCATCGGCAGGATCGGCGCGGTGCGGTCGAGCGCCTGGATCTGGGACTTCTCGTCCACGCAGAGCACGACGGCGCGCTCGGGCGGGTTGAGATAGAGCCCGACGACGTCGCGGACCTTCTCGATGAACAGCGGGTCCCGCGAGAGCTTCCACGTGTCCTGGCGGTGTGGCTGGAGCCCGAACGCCTTCCAGATCCGGTGCACCGCCGACTGTGTCAGTCCGACCTCGGCCGCCATCGAGCGCGTCGACCAATGCGTCGCGTCCCGCGGCGTCGTCTCGAGCGTCTTGACGATCACCTCCTCGACCTTGGCGTCGGTGATCTTCCTGGGCTGCCCCGGCCGTGGCTCATCGGTCAACCCATCCAAGCGATGCTCGCCGAAGCGGTTGCGCCAGCGCCGCGCGGTCGAGACGTTGACCCCGAGTCGCTTGGCGATCTCGGTGTTGTTCAGACCGTCGGCCGCGGCCAGCACGATCCGCGAGCGCTCGGCCAACGCCTGAGCGCTCGAACGCCGCCGCGACCACGACTCCAACTGCTCGCGCTCAGCCTCGCTGAGCTCAATCACCACCGGGCGAGGATCAGGCATACACCCCCAATCCCCGCTACGGCGGAATTAATGCATCAGGACACTAGTGCTGGAGGGCATCGGTGATGGCTGCCTGGTGATCAGGGGAACTTCTGACCGTGTCGCCTGTGGCGTCGAGCCATTCGAGGCGTCCGTGCGCCGGCATCGGCGGGGCTTCGATCTTGCCATCTTCGCCGACTGGGCCTTTCCAGCCCTTTGGGGGCCTGCGTTGCCGACGTAGCGCGTGCCGTTCTTTCCGCCCGCGGTCAGCGTCACGCCGCGCTCCGGCACGGTCACGCATCGAACGACTCGACCTACTCCCTAAGGACGAGCGAGCGGCGCCCATGTGACCGCCTGCCCGTTTCATGTGCACGCTTTGGCCGACGAACAGCACGACCACTCGCTGCTGGCGAGCGCGAGTTCCTGCGGGGTTGCCTCACCACTCTCTCAAACCAAATTGCCCGTTCGCGCAAACTCGTCAATGCGCTACTAAACGTCATTGCTCGCGGTATCGAGACGGCTGTACCTCGGCGCGCTCATGAGACGAGTCTAAGAGTTGTTGGCGAACCGTCAAGAACTGTTGGCGCTTCGCCGACAAGAGCCAGGGAGACCTGACTCACCTGCCCGCGGGCGAACTCCAGCCCGCAACTACCGGCAGCACCGGCTGAACGCCGAAAAGGACCCCGCACGTCTCATGCGAAGGACTCGAATCGCCGCTGTCGCAGCGGCACTGGCCACGACCGTTCCGGCGCTCGCCGCCGGCAACGCGCTCGCCGCTAGCCCGACCACGTTCAACCACACCGGCGCTGAGCAGACATACGTCGTCCCGAAGAACGTGCGGTCGTTGGACGTCACGGCCGTCGGCGCTCCCGGCGGCTTCAGCTACTTCCTCAGCGGCACGACGCCGGGCGGCCGCGGCGGCATCGTGAACGCCACTCTGCCGGTCACGCCCGGGCAGAAGCTGCACGTGTTCGTCGGCGGCACCGGGGCCGTGTGGACCTCCGTTTCCGGTATCCACCCCGGCGGCTTCAACGGCGGCGGCGCGTCGGCGGACATCCATTTCAGCGCTTCGGGCGGCGGCGCCACCGACATCCGCACGGCTGCGGGTGACCTGAACTCCCGTCTCGTGGTCGCGGGCGGCGGCGGCGGCGCCGGCTTCGGCTCCGTTTCGGACGCGACCGGCGCTGACGCCGGCTTCCTCAACGGCGGCACGGCTGCTAACGGCTCCGGCCAGGGCGGCGAGGGCGGCACCCGAGCTCGCGGCGGTGTCGGCGGTTGGGCGAATGGCGGCCAGGCGCCCGGCGGAGACGGCAGCTTCGGTCAGCGGCGGCACCGCCGGCGGTTGGGTACGTGCTGCGGCGCCGGCGCGGCGGCGGCGGCTACTACGGCGGCGCAGGCGGCGGCGGCACCGCCGGCGGCGGCGGCGGCTCGGGCTACGTCGTCGCGTCCGCGACGAACTTCACGGACGCCGTGGACACCACGGGCACGCCGTCGCTGACTATCACCCCGACGGAGTCGGTGTCGGCCGCTCCGGCGTCGCTGACCTTCCCGTCCACGCCGCAGCAGAGCCTCAGCGCGGGCAAGAAGGTCACGTTCACCAACCACGAGTCCGCCTCGGTGCAGGTCATCGGGATGGACTTCGCCGACGCTGACGGCGACGTCGCCGACGGCGACGACGACGCCGACGACTACCTCGTCGCGGCGGACACCTGCCGCCGTCCGGTCGCATCTGGCGGCACCTGCCAGGTGACCGTGAAGTTCTCGCCGATGGCTCAGGACGCCAGCGCCGCCACGCTGACCGTCTCCGCGACGACCAGCACCAACGTGGAAGTCGGCGCCGAGGTGCCCTGTCGGGCACGGGCACCGCGCTGCCGCAGGGTCCCCAGGGTCCGGACGGCCCGCAAGGTCCGGACGGTCCGCAGGGTCCGCAGGGTCCGGACGGTCCCCAGGGTCCGGACGGTCCCCAGGGTCCCCAGGGTCCGGACGGTCGCCAGGGTCCGGACGGTCCGGAGGGTTCCCAGGGTCCTGACGGCCAGAACGGCGCCAACGGTGCCGACGGCAAGGACGGCACCAACGGCAAGGACGGCACCAACGGCAAGGACGGCACCAACGGCAAGGACGGCGCGAAGGGCGACAAGGGCGTCGCCGTGAAGTTCGCCAAGCGCGGCAAGACCCGCGTCGGTTGCAAGGTGACCGCCCGCGGCGCCGGCTCGCGCATCGTCTGCCAGTTCAACCGCCGCACGGGCCGCAACTGGGTCGTGCAGCTACGCGACCGCCGCGGCGCCCTGACGGCCGCCGATGGCAATGGCAAGAGGACGATGGTGTTTCTCTCTGCGCGCAAGCCGCGCGGCAGCCTGCACGCATTCGTCATCGAGGGCCTGCCCACCAGCTAGCCCGTGGGCGGCGCCGCCGCCCGACCTGCAGGACCCGAAGGCTCCGGAATCGCGCCGGAGCCTTCGCGCTTAAACCGGCGATGACAACTCGACGTCCGAGCCGCTAGAGCGGGCGGCACACCACTCCTGCTGCGGCCCCGCAAACTCGGGGGGCCGCAGCCGGCTAAGCGCCTGCCGACGCCTTGGTCTCACAAAACGACCTCTCGCGCTGCCCGGCAGCCGCGCGATGGTCACGTCCCGTAGCGTGGTGTAGGTCCGGGTCGGACGGAACGTGGTTCCGGCCGACGCGGCGCTGATGATCGTCGGACTTCTCACGGTTCGACGAAAGGAGGCGCCGCGTGGCCGGTGCCGACAGGATGACGATCGAGGAGGTCGTCAAGAAGGTGTTGCTCGACGAGCACGCCGACGTGATCCGCGAGGCGGTCAAGGCCGTCGCGGCGGAGATGATGGAGCTCGAGGTGTCCGAGCTGATCGGCGCCGAGCGCGGCGAGCGCCGGCCCGGAGGATCGCGCGACGCATCGCAACGGCTATCGGCCGCGGCGCTGGGACACGCGGGCGGGCGAGATCGAGCTGCAGATCCCCAAGATCCGGCAGGGCAGCTACTTCCCGTCGTTCTTGGAGCCGCGCGAGCGCTCCGAGCAGGCGCTGCTGGCGGTGGTGCAGCAGGCCTATGTCTGCGGCGTCTCGACCCGCCGGGTCGATCAGCTGGTCGAGAGCCTCGGGCTGCGGATCTCCAAGAGCGAGGTCAGCCGGGTCTGCGAGGCGCTCGATGAGCACGTCGAGGCGTTCCGGACGCGGCCGCTGGAGGGCCGCTACCCGTACCTGTTCCTCGACGCCAAGATCGAGAAGGTCCGCGACGGCGGCCGCGTGGTCAACAAGGCGCTGGTGATCGCGCATGGCGTCCACGAGACCGGCCGGCGCGAGATCCTCTCGATCGATGTCGGCGAGGCCGAGACCGAGGCGTTCTGGACCGAGTTCCTGCGCGGCCTGGTCGAGCGCGGCCTGGTCGGCGTCCAGCTCGCGATCAGTGACGCGCACGCCGGGCTGAAGGCGGCGATCGCGAAGGTCCTCGGGCTGCGCCTGGCAGCGCTGCACCGTGCACTTCCTGCGCGACTGCTTCGGGCACGCCCGCAAGGACCAGCACGGCCTGCTGGCGCGCGCTGATCCGGCCGATCTTCAACGCCGACTCGCTCGCGCAGGCCCGCGACCGGCTCTCCGAAGCGGTCGCGCACCTCGACGGGCGCCTGGGCAAGATCGCGACGATGCTCGAGGACGCCGAGGCCGACATCCTCGCCTTCTACGCGTTCCCGCCCGCGCACTGGCGCAAGCTGCGCTCGACCAACCCGCTCGAGCGCTTCAACAACGAGATCGGCCGGCGCACCGACGTCGTCGGCATCTTCCCCGACGACCGCAGCGCTGATCCGGCTCGCCGGGATGCTCTGCATCGAGCAAAACGACTGTCATGAAGGACGCGCGGGCCGCGCGAGCGGTCCGTCCTCCCCGCGCCGAAGACTCGGCGCTTGCCAGCAACCGCTCCGACGCGAGGAGGACCACATGCAGTATCTCGGCATCGACTGGGGCACCCGCCGCGCCGCCTGGTGCGCGCTCGAGCCCGAGCGGCGAGCTGACCGAGGGCGCGATCTCGGCCGACGAGGACGGCCTCGTTCGGCTGGTCGCGCGGCTCGGCCCGGAGGTCCGCGGCTGCATCGAGATGATGAGCGGCGCGGTCTGGGTCCGCGACAGCCTCGCCGCGTGCGGCTGGACGATCGAGATCGCCGACGCGCGCAAGGTCAAGGCGATCGCGCCGCTGGCCTGCAAGACCGACCGCGTCGACGCGCGCGTGCTCGCCGACCTCGCCCGCCGCGACCTGGTCCCGACGCGTCTGGGTGCCGCCGCTGGACGACCGCGCGATCCGCGAACGGCTGCGCCGGCGCTCGCACCTGATCCGGCTGCGGACCTCCTCGATCAACCGCACCTTCGGGCTGCTGACGCAGTGGGGCCTGCGGCGCAACCTGACCGCGCTGCGCCAGCCCGGCGCGCTCGACGAGCTCGCCGAGCACGGCGTCCCGCGAGGTCTGGCGCGACTCGCTCGCCGTCGCTGCTCGGCGTCATCGACGACCTCGACCGCCAGCTCGCGCCGCTCGAGCGCGAGCTGCGCCCGCTCGCGCGCGCCGACGAGCGCGCCCGGCTGCTGATGACGATCCCCGGCGTCGCCGAGCTGCTCGGCCTCACGATCGCCTCCGAGATCGGCGACATCGCCCGCTTCCCGACCGCCGCGCAAGCTCGTCGGCTACTCCGGCCTGACCCCGCGGATCAAGCAGTCCGGCCAGAGCTCGCGCATCGGGCGCATCTCCAAGGCCGGCCCGGACACGCTGCGCTGGGCCGCCGTCGAGGCCTCCCAGCAGGCCTGGCGGCCGAACAACCCCTGGCACGAGCTCTACACCGACATCAAGCGCCGCCACGGCAAGGCCAACCCCGCCAAGGCCGCCGTCGCGCGCAAGATCCTGATCGCCGCCTGGCACATCCTCTCGCCGCAACGAGCCGTTCAAGCCCAGCGCGCGCCGCGCGCGACCGATCCTGTCCCGGCAAGCTCCTCCATTCGTCTGGCCGCCTGAGGCCCACAAACGATCTGAGAAGCCGGGACAGCTGCAACCCGACCACGTGCGCCGCCAAGCGCCGAAAGAGATCTCAGCAGCCCGCTGCCCACGACCGCCGGAGGAGACCGCCCACGCAGCCCCAGACCGCTTGACATCACGACGTCCTTCAAAGAGACGAATGGCTGGTCGGCCGCGGCTACCTCTCAGCCGAGTCGATCTCTCTCTGCCTCGCCGACCCGGAGAAGTCCACATACGAAGGAGATCAAGGAGGAGATGCCCGAGCTCCAAGCGGCCTGAGCCGCCGACGACCTCACCGACGATCGAGCGCTACGTCTTACACCACGTCCCGGGACTTGACTGGCTCTTTCCGCGCCGTTAGCAGTTCGCAGATCAGCTGCCGGGTGCAGTCGTAGCCTGTCGTCGCTGGGGCGCGCGTCGGACCCCTTGCCACAGCGGGACAACTCGACTCCGAGGCGGTCGAGGAGGAGAACCTTCGCCAACGGGTCAGGCCGGACGGCGTCCCCGGGCGTGGACGCGGACGCCGTGTTCGCATGCAGACAGCGTGGGAACCACGCAGGATGGCGAGAGCGGTCAAGAATCGGGACCGTCGCGGCGTGTTGGTCGAACAGGTCTGCGTTCCCGGGTTGACCGCCGAGGCTGACCCAGGGACGCTAGATCTGCCGCCCACGAGTGATCGGAGGATCATGGAATCTCCCCAGACGTATCCGGTCGTCGACCTTACCGCTGAGCCGGAGTTCGTGCTCGAAGGCAAGCCTACGGTCGACCCACGAGAGCTCGCTCAGCAGTTGCGCGACATCAGCGATGCCATCGCTCCAGTGGTCGGCGAGACCCAATCCAGCGGTGGCTTCGGGCTGGAGAGCATCGAGATCGCGTTGACGATTGGCGCCGAAGGTGGGGTTTGGTTCGTCGCGAAAGGATCGGCAGAGGCATCAATCACCGTGACGTTCTCTCGCCCGAGCTGACGTATGGGGATCTACCAAGCGGTCGGTGAGATCCAGACCGTCGGAGTCGCAACGCTCGACGGGTTTAAACGCGCGTCACGTGCGACCGCATTGCTGCGTGCCCGGGATTTGGGAACCGCGAGCCTCGTGGGCCCATCAGTAGTTCTCACGAACAACCATGTTCTTGTTCCGGGGAATGGGCGGGCGGCAGTCCCGGACGACGCCGTCGGAAGGCAGTTGACCTTCAACTATGCCGATGCAGAAAAACGGACGACCGCTGAAGACGGCGATCGTCGGCCTGGATCCGGGGGTCCTCTTGGCCGCTTCGGCCGAGCTCGACTACGTGCTCTGCGGGACCGAGGGCACGCCTGGCGAGCGGTGGGGGACGATCCGGCTCGAGAATGAGCAAGAACTGGAAGACGGTGATGACGTGTTCATCATCGGCCATCCGAATGGCGGTCCGAAATGCATCGCGCTGGCCGAAAACACTGTCATCGAGCTCCATCCTCCGCGCTTCCGCTACACGGCCGACACGGAGCTGGGTTCATCGGGATCGCCGATCCTAGACCGACACGCTCGCCTGATCGGCATTCACCGCGCAGCCGGACATTATCCGCCGCCTGACGAGGAAAAGCTATTCAATGAAGGGTTGTTGTCGTCGGCGATCTTGGCTGACATCGGCGCGGACGCCAAGAAAATGTTGTCGAAGCCTCGCCGACGATGAATAGGGCCCGTCGCGCGCACCCGAAGTTCGGGGCCATGAGACTAATAAGGCCAGTTTGGCGGGCTTGACGCGTCCGTCGATCTTGCGTCATGAGAAGAGCCTGGCCGCGCGACGCTCCGCGTCGGGGCTACAGCAGGAGGCCGGGGATCACGCCCGGGGTGCTGAACGGTGGCCAAGTGGCGCTTGAGAGGGCCGGACTCCACTTCGGGAAGCGGCGAAACACGGTGTCGCCTTCGTCGGGACAATCGTATTCGCGGAACCGTACGAGCCCGTCGCTTCCGACCGTGACGGCGTTGACGTTGTAACACGATGATGAGCCGTCCTCGTCGTACCAGACGCGCTCGCAGTCGACGCGGTCCGCTCCGAATCGGCGACATCGTTCTAGTTCGCCGGCGGCGAGGCTCATTGCGCCGTCCCAGGCGTTGATGGCGCGTGCGGCTATGCGGGGGGTGAGCGTTCCGAGGACCAGTCCCGCCGTGTCGGACGCCGCGATGCGTTGATTTCGCCAAAGACTGAGTTCGAGCTCGTGGACGCCACCGTGGGGCGGTCGCGTGACGGTGATGGCACCCTTTGAACGGGTCGCGGTGACGGACGCTTTAGAGCGGGCTATCGACGCAGTGACGCGTCCTGGTCGCGTGATGACGTACTCGGCGCGGATTGATCGTGCGCCGACTGCGGTGCGCGTGATCGCGATGCTCGGCAGCCCGCGCCTGGGCGTCAAGACCGCTCTCACTCGGCCGCTCGCGCGGTCTGCGATGAACAGGGTTCCATCAAGGGCGCGGGCCAGCGACACAGGCGTGAGCGCCGCCGCCGCGGGGTGACGGCCGTCGCCGTTGAAGATCCCGGACCCACGACCGGACAGGCTCGCCCGGTCTGATTGGTTATCGCCCACGACGACACGGATCCGACCACGTGTGTCGACTCGGAACACGACCGGGGCGCCCTGGTCGTTGACGTCGCCGACCAGAAAGCCCGATCCGGCCTCGGCCAGGAGCGCGAGGGGAAGTCCGAGCCTGACGCGCGTCGCCTTGATCGGGCGGGTGCCCGGCGTCTGCTTGCCTCCGCCTGCGACAGTGCGCACGATTCCGTCGGCGCCGATCCGGCGCACGCGACCATTTCCGGCGTCCGCGATCAGGAAGCCGCCGTCGCTTAAGGGGGCGATTCCGGCCGGCTCCCAGTCCGTGTTGAAGGTGAATGCGGCCTTGGTCGCGGGGCCCCCGTCGCCGCTGAAACCGGAATCGGTGCCGGGCGCCACCGTCGTGATCACACCGGCGGCATCGACCCGGCGGACGCGGTGGCTGGACTCCGCGACGAGGAACCCGCCGGTAGGGGAGGGCGGCGACGCCGAGCGCCTGCGTCAGGCCGGCCTCAACGGCAGGCCCGCCGTCACCGCCTTCGGAGCTCACGCCGTTACCCGCGACGGTGGTGATGTTCCCGTCGCCGTCGATGTGGACGGACGGCGGCCAGCCTCGGCGACGAGCACGCCGTCCGCCGAGGCGGCAATTGCGGCCGGACCGTTGAGCTGGGCGGCGACGGCCGGCCCGCCGTCACCGGCGTAGCCGCAGATCCCGTTGCCGGCAAACCGATGGATGGCGCCCTCGGCATCGATCCGCCACATGCGGCAGTCGAGCGAGAACAGCACCAGGAGCCCGCCATCGGGCACGGCGATCAGCGATTTCGGCGAGCCCAGGCCCGCTCGAGTCGCGGGTGTTCCATCGGGGGTGCAGACGAAGTCGCACCGACTCCATGCCTGATCCGGCGACCGTCATCGTGATCGCGCCACGCGCGGATTCCGCGCGTGGGACCGCGGCGTCAGCGAAAACGCTCGTCGATCCGCCCGCGGAACCATGACGCCTGCGCTCGCGCACCATGATCGGAGCCGAAACACGGCACCGATCCTCTCGTTGGCGAGCGCGACCGTCAAGCGGGCACCTTGTCGGCGCCGCGC
Source organism: uncultured Acidobacteriota bacterium (assembly GCA_963797715.1). Classification (GTDB taxonomy): domain Bacteria; phylum Acidobacteriota; class Vicinamibacteria; order Vicinamibacterales; family 2-12-FULL-66-21; genus DATBJJ01. The sequence goes on along the minus strand of CAWCQS010000013.1, from coordinate 592,225 downwards.
CTCCGTTGGGTTGTACTCCGCACACGTGTCCGAGCGGGAACACTCGCCGCGCGCTGCGGGCATCCGCAGAAACCCGCAGAACGCTCGTGGCGCGGTGCCGTGTGGGTCATGAGCCAGGTCGGGCACGCCGACTCGAAGATGACGCATGGACGTCTACGCGCAGCTCCAGCAGCGTGTCGAGCGCGAGCACGGCCGTGCGTTCGACGCGCTCGTCCGGCAGGCGCGCGACCACTCTACGGGGAGGCCACGGGATCCGGCATCAATTGGTAGCGGAATTGGTAACGAGCCGGATCGCGGCGTTCCGAGCAGCCGCCCGAAGGCGATCAGGGCAACAGAAAAGGCCCTGCTAGCAGGGCCTTTCGGAGTGGCGAGACCCGGACTCGAACCGGGGACACCACGATTTTCAGTCGTGTGCTCTACCAACTGAGCTATCTCGCCGTGGGCGCCTAGGCTAGCGCGTCGCCGAGCGCCGGTGGGCGGCCGGCGGCGGGTGCGGGCCAGGCGGCGCGCAGGCGCGGCAGCGCGGAGGCCAGCACGAGCGCCAGGCCGACGCCGGCGACGAGGAACGCGGTCTGGACGCCGGCGCCTGCGATCAGGGCGCCGGCGCGCAGGAAGGAGAGCGGCGAAGGCGAACGAGACGCAGGTCTTCTGCAGGCCGAACAGGCGGCCGTGCAAGCGATGCCGGCGTGCTGCGCGAGAGCAGCAGGCGGTCGTGGACGAGCGCGAGGCCGTTGCCGAAGCCGCCGAGCGCGAGCGCCGGGACGACGAGCCAGAACGAGTGCAGGACCGCGCAGGCGAAGAGCTCGACGACCATGGCGCGCCGAGGCCGATCACGTAGGCGCGGCGCCAGGCCCACGAGCCGGCGGTGGTGAAGCGGGTGCACAGCGAGCCGAGCACGGTGCCGAGGCCGCCGGCGGCGACCATCAGCGGCCAGGCCGGAGCCGCCGACGTGCGAGGACCTCGCGCGCGAGGACGACCTCGCCGACGTTGGTGATGCCGATGCAGAGCACGACGCCGGTCGAGGATGCGAGCAGCGTGCGGATCTCGGGGCGGCGCGGCGAGCTCGCGGACGCCCGCGCGCGCGTCCGCGAACAGCGTGCGGCCGCGCGGCGGCGCGCGGCGGCGACGCCGCCGCGCGCGCGCACCGATCGCGATCAGCACCGCCGAGATGCGCGAAGGTGACGGCGTTGACGCCCATCAGCGTCGCGGGCGAGACGACCGCGAGCGCCGACGCGCGGCGAGCGCCGGGCCCGGCGGTCAGGCCGATGTCGTCGATCGCGCCGAACAGGCCCATGCCGCGGCCGCGCGTGCGTCGTCGCCGTCCGACCAGCCGCGGCAGCGCCGGCCAGCGCGGAGGGCGCGAACAGCGCGGTGCCGAGCCCGGCCACGCAGCGCGCCGGCGATCATCACCGGCAGCGAGTCGGCGCAGCATCACGACCACGAACGCGAGGCAGCGCAGGACGTCGGCGACGACGGCGCACGTGCGCCAGCCGATGCGGTCGACCAGCGCGCCGAGCAGCGGCCCGAGCACGATCGCCGGCAGCAGGTCGGGCAGCAGCACGGCGGCGATCGCCCACGGCGTGCTCGAAGCGGTCGTAGGCGAGCAGCGGCAGCGCGACGTAGCGCGAGCCCGGTGCCGAGGCAGGACTGGGCGTGCGCGGCGAAGAAGCGCCGCGCGGGCGCTCCGGACGAGCGCCGCCCGGAACATCAGGCGGCACCGCGCGGGCGGGCGCGGAAGCGGCGCGGGACGAGGCGCGACCCGCAGGCGACGTGCACGAGCACGAAGACGCCGACGAGCAGGATCACGTCGCCGATGCTGAAGACGTTGTGCAGCGGCAGCGAGGCGGGCGTGGCGAAGACGTCGCCGAGGAACTGGAGCTTCGCGTCGTCGAGCACGCGCGAGTTGACGAACTCGCCCTCGCGCGGCCGTGCGCGCGACGCGAGCCGGCGGCGTCGGGGTCGGTCGGCATGACGCCGCCGTTGGCCGCGATCGCGATGAAGTTCAGCAGGCCGCCGAGCGCGATGATCGGCACGCCCACGATCGCGGCGGTTCGCGAATGCGAACGCGCCGAGCAGGACGTACGGACGCAGGTGCAGCGTCGTGTGGATCGTGTGGTCGCCGGTCGGGAGGACCGAGATGACGAGGATCTGGATCAGCGATCGCGGCGAGCGCGAGCCCGGGCCGGCGCAGCGGCAGGTCGGCGAGCGCGGTGAGGCGCCCGCGCGCGAGCGGGACGCTCGCGAGGACGAGGAGATAGGCGAGTCCGATGATCATCTCGCTCTATTGATCGGCACGGCCGTCCAGGCCACCACTCCAACAAACGTCGAATTGCTCAACTCAGGTCCAGACCCGACCGACAACCCCGACTGGAAAGGCTCTCAAGGGGGGAGCCATGACACGGAGGTCAGCAAACCATGATGAAGGCACGCCTCTACCGCCTCGCGCTCGTCGCGGGTGTGGTGGCCGTTTTCCTCGAGGGTCTCGGCGCCGGCATCAAGTGGGGCTAGTCCCGATGAAGGTCCGTAACGGCCGCAAGTGGTAGTCCCGAGGGCGCCGATGATCGGCGCCCTCGGCCGACTCGAAGTACTCGCACGATGATCGCCCGCGCCAGCCGACTCACCCCGCTCGACGCCTACGTCGCCGCCGTCATCGCGGTGGGCGCGCTGTGCACGGTCGGGCTGGTGCTCGACGGCGCGGGCGATCTTCGTCGCCTCCTCTCCCCGGAGGCGATCGATGTTCTTCGCTGTTCGCCTTCGCCGGCGAGTTCGTCCCGCTGAAGGTGTTCACGCGCGGCGCGGAGGGCGAGGTCACGACCTCGACCACGTTCGCGCTCGCCGCGATGCTCGTCGCCGGCCCGCTGGCCGGCCTCGTCGCGCTCGGCGCTCGCCAACCTCGTCGCCGACGCGATCGGCCGCAAGCCGCTGCAGAAGATCGCGTTCAACTTCTTCCAGTACGCGATCACGGTCGCCGCCACCGGCGCTGGTCCTCAACGCCACGACCGGCCTCCCGCGCGCCGCCGAGCCGCACCTCGCCCCGATGCGACCTGCCCGGCGTCCTGCTCGCCGCGGCGACGTTCTTCCTCGTCAACATCGCGCTCGTCTCGACCGTCGTCGCGCTCGCCCAGCGCGTCGAGCGTCTTCAGCTACATGCGCGCGCGACCTCTTCTTCCAGGCCTCGATCAACGGCCTGATGCTCGGCCTGGCGCCGATCGTCGTGCTCGCCGCCGACTTCGCGCTGCCGGCGATCGCGCTGCTCTTCCTGCCGATCTTCGCCGTCCACCGCGGCGGCCGCGAGGCGATCGCGAAGGAGCACCAGGCGCTCCACGACGCGCTCACCGGGCTGCCCGAACCGCGAGCTGTTCCGCGACCGCATCGACCAGGTCGTCCGCACCGGCCGCCGCAACGGCGACACCGCGGTCGTGATGATCATGGACCTCGACCACTTCAAGGAGATCAACGACACGCTCGGCCACCACATGGGCGACCTGCTGCTCGCAGGAGGTCGCGCGCCGGCTGCAGCGCGCGCTGCGCGACTCCGACACGGTCGCCCGCCTCGGCGGCGACGAGTTCGGCGTCCTGCTCCCGCGCGTCGACAGCCGCCGAGGACGCGCCGACGGTCGCCCAGAACCTGCTCGTGCACCTGCGCGAGCCGTTCGTGCTCGAGGGCATGCGGCTGGAGATCGACGCCTGCGATCGGCCTCGCGCTGCACCCGATGCACGGCGAGGACAACGAGACGCTCCAGCAGCGCGCCGACATCGCGATGTACTCGGCCAAGCAGTCCGGCCGCGGCCACGCGCATCTTCGAGCCCGAGCTCGACCGCCACTCGCCGCGCCGCCTCGCGCTCGCCGGCGGCCTGCGCTCGGCGATCAACGAGGGCCAGATCCAGCTCTACTACCAGCCCAAGGCCGACCTGCGCACGGGCCGGATCATGGGCGCCGAGGCGCTCGCGCGCTGGGATCACCCGGAGTTCGGCATCGTCGGCCCGAGCGAGTTCGTGCCGATCGCCGAGCAGACCGGCCTGATCACGCCGCTCACCTCGTTCGTGCTCGACGCCGCGCTGCGCCAGGTGCGCGCGTGGAAGGACGCCGGCCTCGAGCTCTCGGTCGCCGTCAACCTCTCCGCCCGCTCGTTCCTCGACACGCAGCTCGCGGTCGAGATCCCGCGCCTGCTCGCGCGCTGGGGCGTCGAGGCCGAGCTGCTCGAGCTCGAGATCACCGAGAGCATGCTGATGACCGACCCGGCGCGCGCCGAGGCGACGCTGGACGCGCCTGAGCCAGATCGGCCTGACGCTCTCGGTCGACGACTTCGGCACCGGCTACTCGTCGCTGGCCAACCTCAAGCGGCTCCCGGTCGACGTGATCAAGATCGACAAGTCGTTCGTGATCGAGATGGCCGTCGACGCCTCCGACGCCGCGATCGTGCGCTCCACGATCGAGCTCGCGCACAACCTCGGCCTGAAGGTCGTCGCCGAGGGCGTCGAGTCCGAGGACGCCTGGCGCCACCTCGAGGCGCTCGGCTGCGACTTCGCCCAGGGCTACTACCTCTCGCCGCCCGCTGCCCGGCCGAGGCCGCGACGCGGCTGATCCGCGAGCGCGGCACGGGCCGCGACATCGACGCCGCCGGCGCTGCGCGTCGTGCAGGGCCTCGCGCGCTAGCGCTAGCGCCGCTCGTCGGCGTCGCCGCAGCGATCTCCTGCAACGATTTACAGCGGCTGTCCGAGCGCCGACATTGGGGGTGTGCTCCTCCCGCTGCTCCTCCTCGCCGCTGCTCGCTGCCCCCGCCCACGCCTCCGGGAGCGGCGGCGCCGTCGCCGGTCCGACGGCCCGATCGTTCTCCGCCACGCCCGCGATCGTCGCCCCCGGCGCGAAGGTCACGTTCGCCTTCCGCGCCACGCCCGGCGCGCGTGTGCGGGTCGACCTGCTCGCTCCCGGGCCAGCCCGCCGTGCGCGCGCTCGCTCGGCCGCGTCGGCGCGCAGCGGATCGCGTCCGCGCGCACCTGGACCGCCGCGCTCCCGGCCGGCAAGTACACCGCGCGGCTCGCGTCAGCGGCGCCGGGACGACGCGCTACCTGCGCGTCGCCGCTGAGCGTCGTCGCGCCCACTCCGCCGCCGCCGCCCGCGCCGGCCTCGCTCTCGACCGCGACCTCGAGCCTCTTCCCCGTCCAGGGCCCGTACAGCCTCGGCGACGAGGGCTCCCGCTTCGGCGCCGGCCGCACCGGCCACACGCACCAGGGCCAGGACATCGCCGCCGCCGAGGGCACGCCGGTCGTCACCCCGCGCGGCGGCACCGTGCACTGGGTCGCCTACCAGGCAGAAGGGCGCCGGCCACTACGTCGTGATCGCCGGCGACGACGGCCGCCACTACGTCTTCATGCACCTGCAGGCCGGCTCGATCGTCGTCGCCAAGGGCGCGCCGGTCACCGCCGGCCAGCGGATCGGCGCGGTCGGCAACACCGGCGCCTCCGAGGGCCCGCACCTGCACTTCGAGATCTGGGTCAACGGCTGGTGGGCCACGAAGGCCAGCGCCCCGATCGACCCGCTCCCGGACCTCCTCGCCTGGGCATGAGGCTCGCTCGCGGCCGTCCGTGATCACGCTCCTCCTGCTGCCGGCGGCGGCGCGCGCCGACGCCGTCATCGACGCGGTCAACGACGAACGCGCCCAGCCACGAGCTCCCGGCGCTGATCGTCTCCCACGACGCTCGAGCGCACCTCGACGTCGCTCGCGCGCCGGCTGATGCGCGAGCAGCGCTTCGACCACGACCCGATGCGCCCGGCCGGCTTCGGCCTGTTCGGCGAGGCCCTGGCTGCTCGACTACACCCGCCGACGCCGACGCCGGCCACGGCGGTCGAGGCGTGGATGGACTCGCCCGGAGCACCGCAAGGTGCTGCTCACGCGCAGCATGCGCTACGTCGGCGCCGGGGTCACCCGCGGCGACTTCGAGGGCGAGCGGGCGACCTGCGCGTGCTCAGTTGGCGCCCAGGGGCCGCTGAGGATCCGATACGCCTCCGCGGCAGCGCCCTCGCGCCACCCCGATGCCACGTGCAGGCACGCTCGCATCGCGGGCCCGAGGAACCACGGCGCACCACATCAGGCGACCGACCATTCCTCAGCGAACCCATCAGACGATCGCGCCCGCCTTCGACAGCGGCTCGTTGAGGTTGCCGCACTTCGGCGACTGCACGCACGACGGGCAGCCCGACTCGCACGGGCACTCGCTCACGAGCCGGTAGGCGTCGCCGACCAGCCGCTCGAACGCCTCGTAGCCGCGGCGCGCGATCCCGATCCCGCCCGGGTGGCCGTCGTAGATGAAGATCGTCGGCCCGCCGGTCTGCTCGTGGAAGTTCGTCGAGAGCCCGCCGATGTCCCAGCGGTCGCACATCGCGAGCAGCGGCAGCACGGCGATCTGGCGAGTGCTCGGTGGCGTGCAGCGTGCCCGAGGTCGGGCTCGGCGAGCTCGTACCACAGCGCCTGCGTGGCGAACGACGTCTCCGGCAGCTCCAGCGGGATCAGGTCGATCGCCTCGTGGTCGGCGAGCCGCCTGCGCTGGTAGGCGAGCACCTGCTCGGTGACCACGACGACGCCGAAGCTCAGCTTCACGCCCAGCGCCTCGCGCGTCGCCGAGCACCTGCTCGATGTGCGTCTCGGTCGAGCGCTTGGGCTGCGTGTACCAGTCGCCGTCGAACTCGCGCACGAACGCGCGGCCGTCGGCCAGATGCAGCTCGGAGACCTCGAACTGGCGGCCGCCGTGCAGGTAGATCGCGCCCTGGTGCACGGTCGACGGCGCGCGGCCCGATGTCGACGTCGCCGATCACCTCGCCGGAGCCGGTGTCGACGATCGCCACCGCGTCGCGGCCCGGCGCTGCGCAGCGACACCGCGCGACGCCGGGAACTCGTCGGCGCGGCGCGGGACGAACGTGCCGTCGGGGCGCTCGCGCAGCTCGCCCTCGCCGACCAGCACGCTCGGCGAACTCGCGCCAGCGCGGACCCGAGCGTCGCCGCGTCGGCGGCCTCCAGCGGCCCCTCGTGCGCGGCGCACAGCAGGTGCGCGGCGTACAGCTGCTCGTTCTCGTGGTCGAGGATCGCGGCCTCGACCGGCCGCTCGAGGAACTCGTCCGGGTGGCGGCAGAAGAACTGGTCGAGCGCGTCCTCGCCGGCGATGTAGATCGCCAGCCCGCGGCCGCGCCGCCCCGCGCGGCCCCACATCTGGCGCAGCGAGGCGACCGTCCCCGGGAACGTCACGCAGATCGCCGCGTCCAGCGCGCCGATGTCGATCCCCAGCTCCAGCGCATCCGTCGACACGACGCCGAGCAGCTCGCCGTCCGACCAGCCGCCGCTCGAGCTCGCGCCGCTGCTGCGGCCGTGTAGCCCGCCCGGTACGGCGCGATCCGCTCGGCCAGCGTCGCGATGCCCGCGCCGCTTGCAGCTCGAGCGACGCGAAGCGCGCCATCAGCTCGACCGCCTTGCGCGACTTCATGAACACGATCGTGCGCGCGCCCTCGATCACCAGCTCCGCGAGCAGGTCGGCGGCCTCGGCCAGCGGCGAGCGCCGCGCCGCGGTCGCCGGGTCGGTGATCGGCGGGTTCCACATCGCGATCGTGCGCTTGGTGCCGGGCGAGCCGTCGCGGTCGATCACCGTCACGTCGTCGAGGCCCGTCAGCCGCGACGCGAGCTCGCCCGGGTTCGCGATCGTCGCCGACGCGAGCAGGAACCGCGGCGTCGGTGCCGTACACCTCGCAGATCCGCCGCAGCCGCCGCAGCACGTTGGCGACGTGCGAGCCGAACACGCCGCGGTAGACGTGCGCCTCGTCGACCACGACGACCGCGAGGTTCGCGAAGAAGTCGCCCCACGCCGGCGTGGTTCGGGAGGATCCCGAGGTGCAGCATGTCCGGGTTGGTGAGGATCAGGTTGGCCCGCCGGCGCAGCGTCGGCGCGCTGCTCGCGCGGCGTGTCGCCGTCGTAGATCGCCGGCCTCGCCCGCTTGACGGCGAGCGCGTTGCAGCGACCGCGCCTGGTCCTGGGCGAGCGCCTTCGCCGGGTACAGGTAGAGCGCCCGCGCGCGGGCGTCGCGCGAGAGCACGTCGAGCGTCGGGAGCTGGAAGCACAGCGACTTGCCGGACGCCGTGCCGGTGGTGACGATCGTCGTCGCCTCGCAGCCGGAATAGCAGCGCATCGGCCTGGTGCGCCCACAGGAAGTCGATGCCGCGCTTGCGCAGCGCCGCGCCGGACGTCGGGATGCAGGTCGTCGGGCAGCGCGACCATGCTCCGGCTCGCGCGCGTGCTGGGACTCCTGGCGGACGAGCCGCTCGTCGGCGCGGCCGGCGTCGAGCAGCGCGTCCCACGGCTCGATGTCGCGAACGAGGGCCACAACCCGATGCTAGGTGCTCGCCGGAGGGCCGATGACTGGGGAACCCCCAACCTCCGAAGGAGAATCGCCTTGCGCAAGCTCGCCCTGGCGGCCGCTACGGCCGCCCTCACCCTCGCGGCCCTCCCCTCCGCCGCGCACGCCACCGACGTCTGCAACGAGGCCGAGAACTCGTGGCAGGGCGACTACGACATGACCGAGACCCCCGACCCAAGCGCCGCCCGCGTTCCTGCGCGGCGAGCAGATGCGTGCTCGGCAACGGCGAGGGCAAGGGCCTCGTCCACGCGGCCGAGCGCTCCCCGGCGCTGGAGGTCTGCGGCGGCGACGGCGGCGACGGCGGCGACGGCGGCGGCGGCCGATCAGCGATCGTGTGAGACCATCCGCCGCATGTCCGCCGCTCTCCGGTGCGTCTTCTATGACCCGGAGGCGGTCGATGCGGGCAGTCGCGCCTGAGCGAGCGCGCGTTCGAGGCGTGCGCGCGCGCCGACGTCGAAGTGTTCGCGCTCGCCGGGGACGAGGACGACGGTCGAGGTCCACGGCGAGCGCCACGACGTCAGCGGCGAAGACGGCGCGATCGCGTTCGTGATGCGCGCGCTGGCGCTCACGCCGCGACCAGTGCATCGGCGTCGGCGCCGCGCTCGCCGACGCGCCGCTCGGCGCCGTCTGGGTGACGCCGCTCGACCTCGACGTCCGCGGGCCGCACGTGCGCGTCGCCGAGGAGGGCGACGAGCTGCTCTACGAGGCCGTGATCAGCGAGCTGCGCCGCACGCCGGCGAGGCTGAGCGCGAACAGGCTCGTCCGGGTCGGTCAGGAACTCCTGCAGCTCGCAGCCCGGCGGCCGCGAAGTCGGCCTCGACGCGCTGCGCGCGTGAACTTCGCGCTGATCTCCGTGCGCAGCTCCTCGCGGTTGGCGAAGTGCACGGTCAGGCCGAGCTTGCGCGACCTCGCACGACCTGCGGCCGCAGCGCGCGCAGCCGCATCTCGATCCACTCCTGCTCGCGGTCGTAGAACGCGACGTGCTCGAACGCGTCGAGGTCGAAGTCGGCGTCCAGCTCGCGGTTGACGACGGCCAGCATGTTGCGGTTGAACGCCGCGGTGACGCCCGCCGAGTCGTTGTAGGCGGCCTCGAGCACGGCCGGGTCCTTCACCAGGTCGGTGCCGAGCAGCAGCCGGTCCTGCGGGCGCAGCGCGCGCGCCAGCCCGCGCAGGAAGCGGCGCCGCGAGCCCGGCGGGAAGTTGCCGATCGTGCCGCCGAGGAACACGATCACGCGCGGGCCCTCGGCCGGCGGCAGCGCGTCCAGGTGGCGCTCGAAGTCGCCGACGACGCCGAACACGCGGATCCCCGGGTAGCGCTCGACGAGCATCTTCGCGCTCTCGGTCAGCACGACCTCGGAGACGTCGAACGGCACGTAGCGGTCGAGCGTCTCGGCGTCGCGCATCGCGTCGAGCAGCAGCAGCGTCTTGGTCGGCACGCCGCTGCCGAGCTCGACCAGCTCCGCCATCCCGGTCGACTCGACCAGCGCGGCCGCGTTCGCGGTCAGGATCGCCCGCTCCGTGCGCGTCGGGTAGTACTCGGGCAGCTGCGTGATCGCCTCGAACAGGCGCGAGCCCTCGGTGTCGTAGAAGTGCTTGGGCGGGATCTCCTTGAACGGCCGCGTCAGCCCGTCCAGCACGTCGAACGCCAGCGTGCGCTCGTCCGCGCCGAGGCGCGAGACGATCTCGATGTCACCCAGGGCCGTCTTCATCGCGCGATCCTGACTCCGGCGAAGAGCTGCCGGCGTTCGGGGAGGTCCCAGTTGCGGAACTGCGGGGAGGCGACGCGCGGGTGCGTGGCGCACGAGCCGCCGCGCAGCACCCGGTAGCGGTCGCCGAAGAACACTTCCGAGTACTCCGCGGTACGGGTGCGCGACGAAGCCGGGGTAGCCGGTGAAGTGGCTCGCGGTCCACTCCCAGACCTCCCCGGTGCCCTCGAGCTGGCCCCAGGTCGCCGCCTTCTCCCACTCGATCTCGGTGGGCAGGCGCGCGTCGTGCGCGCGGGCGAAGGCGGCGGCCTCGAACCAGGAGACGTGGACGACGGGGGCGTCACGCTCCCCGGCCTCGGCCGCGGCGTGGTGGGTGATGTCGTACTCCTCCTTCCACGCCCAGCCCTCGTCGGACCACCACTCGCGGCGCTCGTAGCCGCCGCCCTCGGCGAACGTGAGCCAGGTGGCGTTGGTGACCGGCGTGCGGCCGATCGTGAACCGCGCCGTCGTCTCGCGTGTGGCGCGGGCCGCTCGTTGTCGTAGGCGAAGCCCTCGGGCGGCGTGCCGATCTCCACCGGCCCCTCGGCCACCTCGACCATCTCCAGGCCGGTGCCGGGCACGGCGGCCGGGCCGGTGAACGACGGCGGCAGTCACGCCCGCCAGCGCCATCGCCTGCAGCATCGTCTCGGTGTGCTGGAGCTCGTGCCGGATCACCAGCTCGTGCAGCTCGCTCGACCGGCGCCTCGAGCGCGCGCTCGCGCACCGCCGCCATGTACTCGCGCCAGCTCGGCGCCGCGCAGGAACTCGAGGTCGCCGCGGACGGCGCGCGGCGTCTCGAACGCGTCGTAGAGCGCGGCCAGATCCTCGCGCAGAAGTGGGCGCCCCGCCGCTCGGTGATTGAGCCACAGGTCCTCGTACGCCGCGACGTGGCCGAGGTCCCACGAGAGCGGGCTCATGATCGGCGAGAGCACCGCGTTCAGCCGCTCCTCGTCGAGGTGCGCGACGAGCCGCAGCGTGCGGCTCCGCACCTCCTCCATCACGTCGTGCACTGGTTCCAACATACCCGCCCTTGTCTCACGCACCCGTGAAACGTTACGGACGGTTGCGGTCCGCCTCTGGCCTAAATAAGCCGCCCGAACCAGCGCAGCGAGAGGCCGCCGGCGGCCATCAAGCAGGAACAGCGCGCCGCCGGCGAAGAACGCCGTCACCTCGCGCTTCTCGCTGCGCGACGACAGCCGCGTGCCGAGGTTGGCGTAGATCTCCTTGACCTTGTCGGTCTCGGTCGCCGTGTAGGACCGGCCGCCGGAGATCCGCGCGACCTCCTTGAGCGTCTCGGTGTCCGGCGGGACCTGGACGCGCTGGAGGAAGCCGAACGAGTCGCGCAGTTCGACCTCGCCGGCGGCCGTGCCGAGCGCGATCGTGTAGATCGGGACGCGGGCGCGGCCGGCCTCGCGCGCGACCTGGACCGGATCGCGCGTGCCCGACGTGTTCTTGCCGTCGGAGAGCAGCACGATCACCGACGGGAGCCGGCGGACGCCGGTGCCGTTGGCGTTCGGGACCGGCGTGCGGGCGGCGAACAGCCCGCGCTCGAGCCCGTCGCCCATCGCGGTGCCGCCCTCGGCCACGAGCTGGTCGAGCGCGCCGCGGACCTGCGCCCGGTCGGTCGTCGGCGCGACGCGCTGCTCGGCGAAGTCCGAGAACGTCACCAGCCCGAGCCGGAACGTCTCCGGGACCTTCTGGGTCAGCGTCTTGGCCGCCTCGACGGCCGCGGTCAGCCGGTCGGGCGAGACGTCGGTCGCGTTCATCGAGCCCGAGACGTCGGTGACCATGATCACGTTCGCCGCGCGCTGCGGGGCCGCGACCGTCCGCTGCGGGCGGGCCAGCGCGGCGACCAGCATCGCGAGCGCGAGCAGCAGCAGGAACGGCGGCAGGTGCCGGCGCCAGCCCGGCTTGGCCGTGGTCAGGTTCGGCACCAGCGCGGGGTTGGCCCACGCCGTCGACTCGCGCCGGCGGCGCCGCTGCAGCGACCCGTAGGCCATCATCGCGAGCGGGATCAGGATGAAGCCGGCGAGCAGGATCGGTGCTCGGCGAACCGCACTCTGACGAGCTTCGGATTGCCGGTCGCTTTGAGCATCGCTTCGCGGATGCTCGCCGCCTGGATCCGGTTTCGCACCGCCGCCCGGGCCGGTGCGCCGGCGCGCAGCGCGGCCTCGCCGCGGCGCAGGTGGCTCGCGAAGATCCGCAGCCAGTCGCCCGCGGTCGAGAGCACGACGTGGTCGGCGCCGGTGCGGCGCAGCGCGGTCCGCACCTCGTCGCGCTCGGCCGCGGCGGCCTCCGCGAACCGGGCGCGGACGCGCCGCTTGCGCGTATCGACGTGGACCTGGCGGCCGGTCTCGGGGTCGACCAGCCACAGGTCGCCCGCCGGCACCAGTTCCTGCTCGCGCGGGTCGACGATCTCCACCGCCAGCACGCCGTGGCGCGCGCGCAGCTGCCTGCAGCGGCGCCCTCCCAGTCGCGCTCGCCGCGGAAGTCGGACACGATCACGACCAGGCCGCGCTGGCGGCCGACCGCGGCGGCGCCGGACAGCGCCGCGCCCAGCGACGTCGCGCCGGCGCCCTCGGGCTCGACGTCGCGGCGCAGCTCGGCCAGCAGCGCGAGCAGGCCGAGGCGGCCCTGGCGCGGGCGCATGATGCGCGAGTGCGGCGCCGCCGAACGAGAGCACGCCGAGCCGGTTGCCGCGCCGCGTGGTGACGTGGCCGACGGCCAGCGCGACGCCCTCGGCGACGTCCCACTTGCGCCGGTCGGCGGTGCCGAACGCCATCGAGGCGGACGCGTCGAGGATCAGCCAGCTCGTCAGCGCGCGCTCGCCGACGTGCACGCGCACGTGCGGCTCCTGCAGCCGCGCGGTCGCGTTCCAGTCGATGTGGCGGACGTCGTCGCCGGGGAAGTACGGCCGGATCATCGCCAGCTCGGTGCCGGAGCCGACCTGCGGCGTGAGGTGCTCGCCGGGCAGCAGGCTCTCGATCCGCTTCATCACCGCGAGGTCGAGCGAGCGCAGGACCGCGGGCGGGACGGGCCGGGACCGGGCTTGTCCGGCGTGCGGTCGGGCGTCGGCGGGACGATCCTCACGGGCAGCCTCCCGCCGCGCACGAGCCCGAAGCCGGCGCCGAGCAGCAGCAGCACCAGCGCGCCGCCGGCGAACGCCGACGTCACCTGCTGCTTCTCCTTGGTCTTGGTCAGCCGCGTGCCGAGGTTCGAGTAGACGGTCTGCAGCCGGCGCGCGTCGGCGGTGGCGAAGAACTGGCCGCCGGTGTCGCGCGCGATCTCCTGCAGCGTCAGCAGGTCCGGCGGGACGCGCTCGGTCGTGGTCTGGCCCGTGTTCGGGTTCGGTGTGCGTGAGCGTCCCGTTCTGGGTGCCGAGCGCGACGGTGTAGACCGGGATCTTGAACTTCTTGGTGTCCTGCACGACGTCGATCGGGTCCGCCCCGCGGGTGCTCGCCCCGTCGCCGAGCAGGACGATCGCGGCCGGCAGCCGGCGCTCGCCGCCGAGGCCGTCCGGCACCGGGATCCGCGCCGAGTTGATGGCGGCCTTCAGCGCGTCGCCCATCGCGGTCGCGCCCTTCACCTGCAGCGCGTCGATCGTCGTCTTCACGCGCGCGTGGTCGGTCGTCGGCTCGGCCAGCTGCTGGGCGCTCGAGCCGAAGCCGATCACGCCGATCCGGAACGTGTCCGGCACGCTTGTCGGCGAACGTCTTGCCCGCGAGCTGGGCGGCGGCCAGCCGCGACGGCTGGACGTCGGTGGCCAGCATCGAGCCGGACGTGTCGAAGACGAGGATCACGGTCGCCTCGCGCCGCTCGGCCGCGACCGTGCGCTGCGGGCGCGCGATCGCGATCAGCAGCGCCGCGAGCGCGAGCAGCGCCAGCGACCGCCGGGACGTGGCGCGTCCACGAGCGGCCGGCGACCGCGGCCAGCACGCGCGACGTTCGTGTAGCGGACCGCGAACTTGCGCGCCCGCCGCTGGGACCAGACGTAGACCGCCGCCGCCAGCGGGACCAGCGCCAGCAATCCCAGCAGCAGCGGGGCCTGAAAGCTCACGGGCGACTCACGTGCCGAACGGGCGCTCCTGCGCGAGCTCGATCCGCGGCATCGGCACGCGCTCGAGGACGTCGTCGAGCACGCGGTCGGCGTCGACGCCCGCGGCCAGCGCCTCGTACGTGAGCACGATCCGGTGGCGCAGGACGTCGCGCGCGAGGTCGCGCACGTCGACCGGCAGCATGTAGTCGCGTCCGCGCAGCAGCGCGAGCGCGCGGCCGGCGTGGATCAGGTTGATCGAGCCGCGCGGCGAGGCGCCGAACTCGACCCAGTTCTCCTCCATGGGCTCGCGCGTCGCGGTGGTCAGCGCGACCGCGTACTCCATCACGCGCCGGTCGACGTAGACCGTGCCCGCGGCCTTCTGGTGCTCGGAGAGCTGCTCGGGGCTGAGCACCTCGCGGGCGCGCGTGCCGATCTCCAGCGAGCGCTCGACGACGGCGACCTCGTCGCGGTGGGTCGGGTAGTCGACGACGAGCTTGAACATGAAGCGGTCGACCTGCGCCTCGGGCAGCGGGTAGGTGCCCTCGGACTCGATCGGGTTCTGGGTCGCGAGCACGAGGAACGGCGCCGGCACCTGATGGGTCTCGTGGCCGATCGTGACCTGGCGCTCCTGCATCACCTCGAGCAGCGCGCGACTGCACCTTCGCGGGCGCGCGGTTGATCTCGTCGGCGAGCAGGAAGTTGCAGAACACCGGGCCGAGCTCGGTGTCGAAGCCGCCGGTGTCCGGCCGGAAGATCCGCGTGCCGACGAGGTCGGCGGGCACGAGGTCGGGCGTGAACTGCAGGCGCTTGAACGAGCCGCCGAGCACGTCGGCGACGGTCTTGACGGTCAGCGTCTTGGCCAGACCGGGGACGCCCTCGAGCAGCACGTGGCCCCCGGCCAGGAGCGCAACGAGCACGCGCTCGAGCATCGCCTCCTGGCCGACGATCACCCGCTTGATCTCGAAGAGCGCCGTCTCCAGCGCGTCATGGGCGTCGCGCGACGGGTTCGGCTCGATCCGCCGGTCCAGCGCGTGGAGCCGCCGCTCGTCATGGCTCACGTGTTGTCTCCTGGGTTCATGGTGTGTCCGGCCTCGTGCCGAGATCCACAGTCAGGGTACGCCGGTCGCCGCCGCGGATCACCGTCACTTTGGCCTGTTCCCCGGGCTTGCGTGCGTCAACCGCCGCGGACACGTCCTCGGAGGACTGAATCGTTGCGGCCGTCGATGTCGACGATCTTGTCGTTCGGCCTGCAGGCCGCCGTTCGCGGCCGGACCGCCCGGGACGACGTTGTCGACGACGGCGCCGGAGCGATCCTGCGGCGTGCCGTTGCTGATGCCGAGGTAGGCGCGCTCGACCTTGCCGCCGTCCTTGATCTGCGGGACGACGAACTTGACGGTCGAGACGGGGACGGCGAAGCCGAGGCCCGTGTTGGTGCCGGTGCTCGAGCGGATCTGCGAGTTGACGCCGATCACGCGGCCGTTGCCGTCCAGCAGCGGACCGCCCGAGTTGCCGGGGTTGATCGCCGCGTCGGTCTGGATCGCGTTGGCGATCGGGAACCTGTTCGGGCGCCTCGATCGTGCGTCCGAGCGAGGACACGATGCCGGTCGTGACCGTGCCCTCCAGGCCGAACGGCGAGCCGATCGCGATCGCCTGGTCGCCCGGCTCGAGCGCGTTCGGAGTCGCCGAGCTCGAGCGGCTTCAGGCCGCCCTTGACGGCGCCCGGATCGACCTTCAGCACGGCGAGGTCGCTCGACGGGTCCTTGCCCATCAGCTTGGCCGGGATCGGCTTGGTGTCGACGCCGATCCGGACCTGGAACGAGTTCGCGCTCTCGACCACGTGGTCGTTGGTGACGATGTGGCCTTCGTCGTCGTAGATGAAGCCGGAGCCGGAGCCGGTCTGGCCGGCCTGGACGAACACGACGCCGGCGGAGACGCGCTTGTAGAGCTCGGAGATGTCAGAGGGCGCGCGGAGACCGGGTCGTCCTCGGACTTCGCGGTGGGAGGCGACGGCGGCGGGGCCGTCGACGTGGAGGTGGTAGGCGCTGCGTCGTCGTCGATCACGCCTGCGAGGGCGAGCACGCCGACCACGAGGCCGACCGACAACGCGCCGCCGAAGAAGGTGACGAGGGACCGCATAGCCCGCCCATGAGAGCGCGGGAGTTTGATGAGAGGCTAAAGAACGCCCGGCTCTTCTGTGATTCTTACTCAAAGGCGAGCGATCCGCCTCCGTAGGCCACGCGCACCGGATCGCCGTCGGCCGCGTGCCAGGCGACCGTCAGCGGCACCTCTTGACCGGGCTTGAGCAGCGCGATCCGGCCCGTCCGCAGCAACTCGGTGTCCGGCATCTGCTGCGGCCCGCGCCCGGCAGCCCACAGCGACTTGCCGAAGCCCTGGAGGAACACCGGCGTCGAGGCGACCACGCGGCCCGCGCCGTCGAGCAGACGCACGTCGCCGATGTCGATGCGCAGCGGGCGCAGGCCGCGGTTGCGCACCGTGGCGGTCAGCACGCGGTCGCCGGGCAGCGTCGGATGCGTGAACACCTCGGCCTGGCCCGACCAGTCGAGCGGGCCGGACGCGATCGCTGCCGCCGAGGCTGAACAGGCCGAGCAGGAGCGCCACGCCGGCCGCGGCCACCACGAGCGCTGTGACGGCGCGGCGGCGGGACCCGTCGCTGCCGGGATGGGGGCGGCGACGGCGCTCACCGGGGCTCCTCGGGCCGGGTGAACCAGTCACAGCCCGGCGGGTCGGGGTTCTCGTACGGGTCCCAGGTCGAACAGGTCGCCTGGCTGGCGGTCTTGATCGGCACGCCGGGGCTGAACACGGTCGAGCCCGGGCAGGCGGGCAGGCCGGTCAGCACGTTCGAGGACGGCGTCCCGCCCGCCGGCCCGACGTTGCCGCTCCAGCAGTTGCCGCGGCCCTCCTCGTCCCACCAGAAGTCGTTCCCGTTCGGGTCGCGCACCCCGTCGGGCCGCACGCCCATCTTGTTGTCGGCGAACGTGTTGTCGAACGAGGTGTCGATGCCCTTGTCGGGCTCGCCGCGGAAGGCGGCGGGGACGAACAGCAGCTTCACGCCGTCGCGCCAGTTGTCGTAGATGAAGTTGTCGCGGACGATGTCGCCGTTGCCACCGAAGATGCCGATGCCGGTGCCGACCGGAACCTGGAACGTCGGGCAGACGATCGTCGGGTCGCGCCGCTCGGGCGGCGTGTTCTTGCAGTACGCGTCGCGCTCGGCGTTGAAGTAGTCCTCGTTGTTGGAGTAGATGAGGTTGCGCTCCCACTTGGCGCAGTCCTGCGGCATGCCGGGATGGCCGGACGCGAACGAGTCGGTCGTCATGCCGGTCGAGTTGTGGTGGAAGCGGTTGTCGTGCGCCCACACGCCGTTGCCGGCCGTGCCGGAGTAGCCGATCGTGTTGTGGTGCGAGTCCGAGTTGCGGATCTCGATCCCGTAGCGCTCGCAGTGGCCCTCGGGGCCCGAGCCGGGGTAGATGCCGGAGTCGCCGGCGCCGAACGCCTCGAGTCGGTTGTAGAGGCCGTGATCGGAGGTGAAGGAGAGGAAGCCGTACTCGCGCGAGTAGCGCGACTGGATGTCCTCCATCCGGAAGCCGTTCGTCTCGAGGATGTAGACGTTGTTGAAGTCCGAGAACTCGACGGTGAAGTTCTTCAGGTAGATGCCGTCGGCGCGGTCGGCGCGGATGACATTGAGCTTCGTGCGCTGGCCGGAGATCACGACATCGCTGCGCGTGCGTCCCATGCCCTGGATCTGGAGGTTGCACTTGGTGTCGCACATGCGGTCCTCGTCGGGACCGTCGCCGACGATCGCGATCAGGTTCTGGGCGTTCGGGCACTTGCGCTGGTACTCGTAGTTCGCGACCTTGGCGCCGCCGCCCTGGCCGGCCACTCCGGAGGCGAGCAGCGAGCTGCCGATCTCCTCGTAGTCGTTCGCGCAGCGCGGGTCGGGCTCGGGATTGCGCCGGCTCGGTTCCTCCCGGTAGACCCCCGGCATGATGCGGATGATCGCCCCGTTGCGAGCGGCGTTCACGGCCGCCTGGATGTGGTTGAAGCCGCAGCGCTTCAGCTGCCGCAGGCGCGTGCCGCTCGAGCTTCCCCGCGAAGGCGCGCCGGATGCGCTTGGCGGAGTCGCGCTTGCAGACGGTCAGGATCTGGTCCGCGCTCTGAGCGGTACTTCGGCACGGCGCCGACGCTGCCGTCGGGGAAGTGGGCCTGGCGCTCGGGGTGGGCGAGCGCGGTCGGGACGACCAGGGCGAGCATCAGAACGGCGAGCAGCGTCGATCTCATGCGACCTGCAACGTCCGCGCGATGTGAAACCTGCGTCTTCTGTGATTCTTACGCTGCGATGACCCGAGTGCTGATCGTCGACGACGAACCCGCGGTGCGGGCGGCGCTGGACCGCGCGCTGCGCCTGGACGGCTACGAGATCGAACTGGCCGCCGACGGGCGCGAGGCGCTCGACCGGCTGGCCGACGCGCACCACGACGCGATCGTGCTCGACGTCGTCGATGCCGGTGCTCGACGGCCTCGAGGTCTGCCGGCGGCTGCGCGACGCCGGCGACCGCACGCCCGTGCTGATGCTGACCGCGCGCGACGCGATCGACGACCGCGTCGCCGGGCTCGACGCCGGCGCCGACGACTATCTGGTCAAGCCGTTCGCGCTGAAGGAGCTCAAGGCGCGCCTGCGCGCGCTGCTGCGGCGCGTCGAGCCGCCCGAGCGCCGCCGACGGCACGTGCTGCGCTTCGCGGACCTGTCGCTCGACCGCGACGCCTGGGAGGCCTACCGCGGCGAGCGCAAGATGGAGCTCTCCGCGCACCGAGTTCCAGCTGCTGGCGATGTTCCTCGAGCACCCGCGCCAGGTCCTGACCCGCTCGCAGATCTTCGAGCGCGTGTGGGGCTACGACTTCGGCTCGAGCTCGAACTCGCTCGGCGTCTACATGGGCTACCTGCGCCGCAAGACCGAGGAGGGCGGCGAGCCGCGCCTGCTGCACACGGTCCGCGGCGTCGGCTACGTCCTGCGGGACTGATGCCGCTGCGCGCAGCGCATGACGGTCGCCGTGGCCGTCGCGGTCGCCGTCGCGGTCTTGCTCGCCGCCGTCGCGTCGCCTACCTGGCGGTGCGCGAGCGAGTTGCGCGCCAACGTCGATCGCGCGCTCGAGGAGCAGCCGCTCGATCTGCGCCGCCGCGGCCCGGGCCGCTTCGGCCCGCTCCCGGCGCGGCGCGGCGGCCCGACGCCGTTCATCCAGGTCGATCGACGCCGGCGACGGCGTCGAGGTGTTCGGCACCGAGGGCAGTGCGCGCTCCCGATCGAGGACCGGGCGCGCGAGGTCGCCGCCGGCGTCGCGCCGCGGTACTTCACCGACGCCGAGGTCGCCGGGACGCACGTGCGGGTGCTGACGGTGCCGCTCGGCCGCGGGCTGGCGGCCCAGCTCGGCCGCTCGCTCGAGCCCGCCGACATCGTGCTGGCGCGGCTGCGGCTCGTGCTCGCGCTGGTCTGCGTCGGCGGCGTCGGGCTCGCCGTCGCCCTGGGGCGGCTCGCCTCGCGCAACGTCGTCGCGCCGATCGTGCACGTCACCGAGGCGGCGCGGCACATCGCCGCCACCGAGGATCTCGGGCGGCGGATCGAGGTCGAGACCCAGGACGAGGTCGGCGAGCTGGCCGCGCACTTCAACGCGATGCTCGACACGCTCGAGCGCTCGGTCGCGGCCCAGCGCCAGCTGGTCGCCGACGCCTCGCACGAGCTGCGCACGCCGATCACGTCGCTGCGCACGAACATCGAGGTGCTGGCCGAGCCCGAGGCGCTGCCGGCCGACGAGCGCGCGCGGCTGCTGGCCGACGTCGAGGAGCAGACGCGCGAGCTCGGGATGCTCGTCGCCGACCTGATCGAGCTCGCGCGCGGCGACGAGCCGCGGCGCGAGCGCGAGGACGTGCGGCTCGACGAACTCGTCGGTGAGGCGGTCGCGCGCGCCCGGCGGCACGCGCCGGGCGTCCGGTTCGAATCCGTCGCTGGAGCCGGCCGTGGTCGACGGCACGCGCGAGCGGCTCGCGCGCGCGGTCAACAACCTGCTCGACAACGCCGCCCGCCACTCGCCGCCGGCGGCGTGGTGGAGGTCCACGCGGATGCGCGGCGGCGTGCGCGTGCGCGACCACGGCAGCGGCATCGCGCGCCGAGGACCTCCCGCACCTGTTCGACCGCTTCTACCGCGGCGCGTCGGCGCGCGGGCGGCCGGGCTCCGGGCTCGGGCTGGCGATCGTGCGCCAGGTCGCCGAGCAGCACGGCGGTTCGGTGCGGGCGGAGAACGCGCCGGGCGGCGGCGCCGAGTTCGTGCTCAGCCTGCCCGCTTCAGCGATTCCGTCACCTGGTGACGGCGGACCCGGGCAACGGCTCTTTTGATCCCGCTGTCGCGCCACTCTGCCCTTCAGCCCGTCCAGCGTTACCCGGCCGCGTACGCTGCTGTGCATGTCGCAAGCTGCCAAGGCGGGCATCGAGGTCGAGGGCCTGGTCCGCGAGTTCAAGAACGGCCCGCGCGCCGTCGACGGGATCGAGCTGGAGGTCGCGCCCGGCGAGATCTACGGCTTCCTGGGGCCGAACGGCGCCGGGAAGTCGACGACGGTGCTGATGCTCACCACGCTGCTGCCGCCCACCGCGGGCACGGCGCGCGTGGCGGGTCACGACATCATCCGCGAGGGCGCCGCGGTGCGGGCGTCGATCGGCGCCGCGCTGCAGGAGGCGGCGCTCGATCCGCTGCTGACCGGCCGCGATCACATGCGGCTGCAGACGACGCTGCAGGGCGTGCCGAAGGCGAAGCGGCGCGCGCGCGGCGACGAGCTGATCGAGCGGGTCGGGCTGACCGACGCGGCCGACCGCAAGGTCGGCGGCTACTCGGGCGGCATGAAGCGCCGGCTCGACCTGGCGCTGGCGCTCGTGCACTCGCCCGCGCGTGCTGTTCCTCGACGAGCCGACGACCGGCCTCGATCCCTCCAGCCGGGCCGACCTGTGGGCCGAGGTCGCGCGGCTGGCGCGCGACGACGGCGTGACCGTCTTCCTCACGACGCAGTACCTCGAGGAGGCCGACGTGCTCGCCGACCGGGTCGGGATCATCGACCGCGGCAAGATCGTCGCCGAGGGCACGCCGGAGGCGCTGAAGGCGCGAGATCGGGCGGCCGTCGGTCGAGGCCGTGCCGGTCGACCGCGACGAGCGCGACGCGCTCGCCGAGGTGCTGAGCCGCTTCGGCGCCGTCGTGCCGTCGCCGCCCGGGCCACGCCGCCGTGCGGCTCGACAGCGGCGAGGATCTCGTGGCGGTGGTGCGCGCGCTCGACGCCGCCGACGTGCGCGTGGCCGACCTCCAGCTGCACCAGCCGTCGCTCGACGACGTCTTCCTGGCCAAGACCGGCCGCAAGCTCGAGGCCGACGAGACGCCGGAGGAGGTCGCGGCTTGACGCTCTGGCAGCAGACCTACGAGATGGCGCGCCGCTCGGTGCTGCAGACGCTGCGCCAGCCGGCGATGGTCATCCCGCCGGTGCTCTTCCCGCTGATCCTGATGGGGATCAACGTGTCCGGGCTCGACGCCGCGACGAACATCCCGGGCTTCCCGACCGACAGCTATCTCGACTTCGCGATCGCGTTCCCGTTCATCCAGGGCTCGCTGTTCGCGTCGATCAACGCCGGCAGCGTCGATCGCGCGCGACGTCGAGACCGGCTTCCTGAACCGGCTCGCGCTGACGCCGATGCGGCGCGCCGCGATGCTGCTCGGGCAGCTCACCGGCGTGCTCGTCGTCGCGCTGATCGCCGGCCTGATCTACCTGGCCGTCGGCTTCGCCGCCGGGCTGCACGTCGAGTCGGGCTTCTGGGGCGTGATCGTCCTGCTCGTGCTGGCGATGCTGATCGCGCTGGCGTTCGCGTCGCTGGGCGCGTTCATCGGGCTGCGCACCGGGTCCGGCGAGGCCGTCCAGGGCGTGTTCCCGCTGTTCTTCGTGTTCCTGTTCCTGTCGTCGAGCTCGCTGCCGCGCGACCTGATCGAGCACGACTGGTTCCGCACGATCGCGACCTACAACCCGGTCTCGTACCTGTTCGAGGGCCTGCGGTCGCTGATCATCTTCGGCTGGCAGGGGAAGGAGCTGGGGCTCGGGTTCCTGTTCGCCGGCTCGATCGCGCTGATCGGCGTGGCGGGCTCGTCGACCGCCCTGCGCAACAGGCTGGCGCGGACATGAGGCGCTTCTGGGACGTGGTCGCGGGCGTCGGCGTGGCGCTCGATCAAGAAGGTCGCGACCAACCCGCAGCTGCTGCTGCCGTCGCTGATCTTCCCGCTGTTCTTCTTCGTCGCGTTCGCGGGCGGCCTGTCGAGCGTCGGCGACGTGCCGGGGTTCGACTTCCCGTCGGGCTACACGGCGTTCCAGTTCGTGTTCGTGCTGCTGCAGGCGTCGGCGTTCGGCGGCGTGTTCACCGGGTTCGGGATCGCGTCGGACTTCGAGAACGGCTTCTCGCGGCGGCTGATGCTGGCGGCGCCGAACCGGCTCGGCATCCTGTTCGGCTACGCGCTCTCGGCGATGGTCCGGGCCGTGGTCGTCGGCGTGCTGCTGTTCATCGTCGCGATCGCGACCGGGATGCAGGTGCACGGCGACGGCGTCGACCTGTTCGGGCTGGTCGTGCTGGCGCTGATCGTCAACTTCACGGCGGCGATGTGGGCCGCGGGCGTGGCGATGCGGCTGCGCACGATCCAGGCCGGGCCGGCGATGCAGATGCCGGTGTTCATCATCCTGTTCCTGGCGCCGGTCTACGTGCCGCTGGACCTGCTGGCGGGCTGGGTCGAGGCGGTCGCGCACGTCAACCCGTTCACCGCGCTGGTCGAGGGCGGCCGCGACTTCATCTCCGGGCAGGACTTCGACGTCTGGCTGATGTTCGGGATCGCGATCGGGCTCGGCGCCGTGTTCCTGGCCTGGGCCGTGCGCGGCGTGCACCGGGCGCGAGCATGGCCGGCGGCTAGCTTAGCTAGCCTAGGCCTCCCCGCTGGCGAGCGCCTCGCCGAGGCGCTCGCCGGCCGCTTCCATCTCCTCGAGGTTCGTCGCCTCCTGGACCATCTGGAGGTCGATGATCCGCTTGCCGAACCCGTCCAGCGCGTCGGTGCCGACGATCGCGTGCAGCGGCACCCCGGCCTGGCGTGCTCGCGTGCCGATCTCGCCCACGAGCTTGCCCTGCAGCGTCTGGTCGTCGAGCTTGCCCTCGCCGGTCACGACGGCCCGCGACGCCTTCATCCGCTCGTCGAAGTCGAGCGCGTCGAGCACGAACGGCGCGCCCGGCTTCCAGCGCCGCGCCGTGCGCGGCCCACAGTCCGCCGGACAGCCCGCCGGCGGCGCCGGTCATCGGGACGCCGCGCGGGTCCTTCGGCAGTTGCTGCGCGAGCTCGTCGAGCCGCTGCTCCAGCCGCTTGATCATCGCTTCGTCGGCGCCCTTCTGCGGGCCGAAGACCTTCGGCGCGTCCTCGAACGTGGTGCGGACGTCGGTCAGCACGACGATCTTCGCCTTCCCGATCCCACCGGCGGCCTCGATCGCCTCGAGCGCGCCGGCGCCGCCGTCGGTCGTCGCCGAGCCGCCGACCGCCACCAGGATCACCTGCGCCCCGGCCTGCGCCGCGGCCGCGATCAGCTCGCCGGTCCCGTACGTGCTCGCGGCCCACGCGTCCCGCTCGTCCTCGGCCACCAGCCCGAGCCCGACGCCATCGCCATCTCGACGATCGCCGTCCCGCCGTCCTCGACCAGCCCGAACCCGGTCCTCACCGGCTTGCCGAGCGGCCCCTGCACCGTCGACCGCGATCAGCTCGCCACCGAGCTGCGGCAGCAGCGCATCCAGCGTGCCCTCGCCGCCGTCGGCCACCGGGCACAGGTCCGGCGGCATCAACCCGGCCCTCTCCAACCCACGCCCGATCGCCCCCGCCACCTGAGCGGCATTGAACGTCCCCTTGAACGAGTCAGGCGCCACCAGCACAGGACGCTCGGAGAGCGGCACCTCCGATCGTGTCACCCGCACCGGGCGGGTGGCAATCGGGTGGCCTCGCCTCAGTCACGTGAGAGCACCATGGGGCGGCGCGGGTGGCGCTGGGACGCTGAGCACATGACCCGGCTCTTCCTGCTCGGCCATGGCCGTTCGCGAGCGTCGCGCGCAGCGCCGGCGCTTGACCGGGTTGCGGACCGATGTAGCCTGACCGTCGGAGTCCAGAGCTGGGGATCGGTGGTCACGCTCGACCGACGTCGAACCGCGCTCCGCAACACGTGGCCGGCCTTCGTCTGATGGCGCCGGTTGACACGCCTGCGCGTACCTCCCGTGCGGACGCTGCATCGCCCCGAGCCGACGAGCTCGGCTCCGGCGTCTCGATCAGCAGATGCACGTGAGCTGCGCCATCAGGCAGTAGCTCAGGCACCGCCAGCGACATCCGCCGCGTCACGCGTGCGCAGGAGTCGAGAGGTACCGCCGTCGATCGAGATCGTCGACGAAGATCGGCTGCCGCACGGCGCCACGCGAGAACACGTGATGATGCCGCCCGACGAGTTCAGGGCGCAGCGGCTCTAGGCACGCCCTCTCTGTAGACTCCGCGACAGCGGCTCGCCCCCAGCCGAGCCTACAGGGGTCGGACCGCGCTGCGCTGCTCAGGACGCGAGTTGGTCCATCTTGCAGTCCGTGGGCGCCTTGTCGTCGCGCCAGCGCTTCAAGGTGGTGCCGTGGCGGATGCGGTCGTTGCTCGTGTGGTCGAAGGTGACCTCGACGACGAGTTCCGGCCGCAGGGCGACCCATTCGAGGTCGCGGGCGTTGTTCCAGCGGCTCGGGTCGCCCATGCCGCGCTCGCCGGTCTCGTAGGGCGCGAGCGTCTGGACCAGCTCGCGCTTCTGCTTGGCCGAGATGCCCGGAGGTGTGGCCGACGGTCCGCAGCTGGCCCGCGTCGTCGTAGAGGCCCAGGATCAGCGAGCCGACCGTGCCCTCCTCCTTGCCCGGCCGCCAGCCCATCACGACCGCGTCGATCGTGCGGACGCGCTTGATCTTGCTCATGCCCACGCGCTCGCCGGGCGAGTACGGCGCGTCCTGGCGCTTGGCGATCACGCCCTCGGCGCCGTGCAGCCACGGCTCGGCCTCGGCGGGGTCCTCGGTGGCCGGGGTGAGGTCGACCGGCGCGGCGATCATCGCCTCGAGGCGATCGCGGCGCTCGGCCTGCGGCAGCGCGAGCAGCGACTCGTCGTCCAGCGCGAGCAGGTCGAACGCGACGAACCGCGTCGGCGTCTGCTCGGCGAGCATGTTGATCCGCGACTCGGCGGGATGGATCCGCTGGCCGAGCGCGTCGAAGTCCTGCCGGCCTTGGGAGTCGAAGAGCACGATCTCGCCGTCGAGGACGTAGCGGCCGGAGGGAACGCCAGCTCGGGGAAGTAGCGGCGCAGCGGTTTCCCGCTGCGCGACTGCAGATAGACGTCCGCGCCGTCGATGAAGGCGATGGCGCGGAATCCGTCCCATTTGGGCTCGTACACCCAGCCGTCGCCCGTTGGCAGCTTCTTCGCTGGACGGGCGAGCTGGGGGAGCAGTGGTGGCTTGAGGGGCAGCGCCATGGCTGCCCACATTATTGGCCTTAGGAGAGCGGGGTGCGCTCGTCGAAGCCGGGGCGATCCTCGGCGGCGAAGAGCGTGCCCACACCAAAGGCGGCGATGAGAGCGAGAGCGATCATGCTCCTATTATCGGCGCTCGTGCCTCATTGTCTTATACTTGATTGACTGTAGGATCGATAGGGAAAGCCTATGACTCTGCAGCAGCTCACGTATTTCCTCGCCGCGGCCAACCACAAGTCGTTCTCGGCGGCCGCCGACAGCCTCCTGCTCTCGCAGCCGAGCCTGTCGGAGCAGATCCGCCGGCTGGAGGCAGAGTTGGGCGTGGCGCTGTTCACCCGCGCCGGCCGCGGGGTCGAGCTGACCGAGGCCGGCCGGCTGTTCCAGCCGCACGCGGAGCGCACGTTGGCCGAGGCCGAGGCGGCCGCCGACAGCGTCCGCCAGATCCGGACGCTCACCGGCGGCACGGTCGCGTTCGGCTTCTTCGGCGGCGCCCACCACACGCTGCTGAGCCCGCTGGTGGAGGAGTTCCGCAAGCGCCACCCCGAGGTGCGCGTGCGCGCCGTCGGCCAGAACTCGGCCGAGGTGGCCGACGCCGTCCGCGACGGGCAGCCTCGAGGGCGGCCTCGTGATCCTGCCCGTCGACGACACGGGCCTCGAGGTGCGCGGGGCGCGGACCGAGGAGCTGCTCTACGTCTCCGCCGATCCCGAGCGGCTCCAGCAGCCGATGACGATCGAGCGCCTGGCCGAGGCGCCGCTGATCCTCTACGACGCCCGCTGGGCGGCGCAGGATCCGACCCGCCGCGTGCTGCGCGAGCGCGCGCAGCGAGCCGGCGTCCGGCTGGAGCCGCTGATCGAGGTCGAGTACATGACCGCGGCGCTCGATCTCGCCGCGCGCGGGCTCGGCGACACCGTCAGCCTCGCGTCGCTGCTGACCGCGCGCGGGTACACGCGCCGGCTCGGCACGGTCGGCGTTCGACCCGCCGATCGACGAGAGCTTCGCGTTCATCACGCGCCGCGGCGCCAACCTCACCCCGGCGGCCCGCGCGTTCATGGCGCTTGCCGAGCGCCGCGTGCAGGCGCTGGCGTAGAGCTCGATCGCAATGGCGGACGCGACTGTTGCCGAAGAGGAGTACCTGCAGACGATCTTCTGGCTGCAGGAGGCGGGCCTGCCGATGACCGGCGCCAACGTGGCCCGGGCGATGCAGCTCTCGGCGCCGACGGTGCACGAGATGGTGGGCCGGCTGGAGCGCGACGGGTACATCACGCGCGCCGCCGACAAGTCGATCTCGTTCACGTCGGACGGGCGCGAGCACGCCGAGGCGATCGTCCGCCGCCACCGCCTGATCGAGCGCTTCCTGACCGACGTGCTGAAGATCCCGTGGGACGACGTCCACGAGGAGGCCGAGCGGCTCGAGCACGCGATGTCGCCGGTGCTGGAGGCGCGCATGCTGGCCGCGATCGGCGAGGCGAAGACGTGCCCGCACGGGCATCCGATCCCCGGCCACGCCGACACCCGGATCGAGGGCGTCCCGCTCGGCGACACCGAGCTCGGGGCGAAGGTGAAGATCCTGCGCTTCGAGAACGAGGCCGAGGACCTGCTGCACCTGTTCAAGCGCGAGGGCCTCGAGCCCGGCCGCGAAGGCACCGTGTCCGCCGTCGACGACGAGCACATCACGGTCGACTTCGGCGGCGCAGACCGGCACGCTCACGCGCTCGGTGGCCGAGACCGTGTCCGTGATCGCCGATCCCTCGCCGCCGCCGCGGATCGCGCTGCCCGAGCAGCTCGTGCATCGGCACCGAGCGCTACGGGCGCTAATCGCCGCGATAACGGATCCGTCTTGGGATGCGGCGGCGACCGCCGCCATCCTGCGACGGATGCACGTTTCCGATGCCAATTTCACCGCCGAGGTCCTCGAGTCCGACACGCCGGTCCTCGTCGACTTCACCGCCGCCTGGTGTCCGCCCTGCCGCGTCATGGGGCCGATCCTGGACGAGATCGCCGCCGACCGCGACGACCTGAAGATCGTCAAGCTCGACGTCGACGACAACCAGGCGACCGCCGTCCGCTACGGCGTCCTCTCGATGCCGACGTTCATGCTCTTCCGCGACGGCGCGCCGATCCAGACGCTGGTCGGCGCGCGCCCGCGCAAGCGGCTCGAGCTAGAGCTCGAGCAGGCGCTCGTGGAGCAGCCGGCCGGCCGGTGAGGCGCCCGCCGCGGGCGTGAGCAACGACAGCCGGTGGCGCGGCGGGTCGACGAGATCCGCCGCGCCGACCACCGGCCCCGGCCGCTCGAGCCAGGACGCGGGCACGAGCGCGATCCCGAGCCCGGCGCGCACGAGGAAGCGCACGGTCAGCGGATCGCCGACCTCGAACAGCGGCAGCGGGCTGAACCCGGCCGCCTGCGTGGCGGCGAGCACCGTCGCGCGCAGCGCCGTGCCCGGCTCGGCGAGGATGAACGCGCGGCCGCGCAGACGCCTCCAGCTCGATCGGTCGCGCCCGCCAACTCGTCGTCGACGGGCACGGCCACGCGCAGCGGCTCGTCCGCGAGCGGCGTCGCCGACCACGCCGGCCGGCTCGTCGGCCAGCGCCAGCACGCCGACGTCGACGGCGCCGCGCTGGACGAGCGCGACCACCTCGGCCGCCGAGCCCTGCCGCAGCGCGATCTGGACCCCCGGATGGTCGGCGTGGAAGTCCGCCAGCGCCTCCGGCAGCCGCGCCGCGTCG
Source organism: uncultured Acidobacteriota bacterium (assembly GCA_963797715.1). Taxonomy (GTDB): domain Bacteria; phylum Acidobacteriota; class Vicinamibacteria; order Vicinamibacterales; family 2-12-FULL-66-21; genus DATBJJ01. The sequence continues at coordinate 563,724 of CAWCQS010000013.1, read as the reverse complement.
GCCGCCGTCGCGGCGACCCGCGCGACCCCGCGCGAGACGCCCGGTGTGGCGGTCCATCTCCGCTCGCGCCGCCGCCACCTCGGCCAGCACCGTCTCGGCGTGCACGAGCAGGTCGGCGCCCGCCGCGGTCAGCTCGACGCCGCGCGAGGTCCGCCGCAGCAGCGCGAGCCCGAGCTCCGCCTCCAGCCGCCGGATCTGCTGCGAGAGCGCCGGCTGCGTGACGTAGAGCGCCTCGGCCGCGCGCGTGAAGTGCCCGTGGCGCGCGACCGCCGCGAAGTACTCGAGCTGCCTCAGCTCCACGACGAAGTCAGCCGCAGGTCGGCGACGCTCCGGCCCGCCTCGAGCACGAACGCGCCCGGCTCGGTCTGCCAGCCGCCGTCCCAGTGCTGGAACGCGCGCGGCGGAGAGCGGCGACGTCGACGATCACCTCCTCGCCGGCGTCGGCCTCGACGACCGCGAAGCCCGCGAGCCAGCGCGGCGGCCGCTCGATCGCGCTGTCCGGCCGCGACGCGTAGACCTGCACGACCTCGCGCCCGCGCCGCGTGCCGGTGTTGGCCAGCCGCACGCGCGCGCCGTCCATCGCCAGGTACTCCCAGGTCGTGTAGCCGAGCCCGTGCCCGAACGGCAGCAGCGGCTCGACCGGCGCCGCGATAGCCGATCGCCAGGCCCTCGTCGTAGGTCAGCACGCCGTCGACGGGCGTCACCGACGGATGGCCCTCCTCCGAGCGCCGGCCACGTGGTCGGGAGCCGGCCGCCGGGCTCGGCGTGGCCCAGGATCACGTCGGCGATCGCGTTGCCCGCCTCCTGCCCTCCGGAACCAGCGCGAGCAGCACCGCCGGCACCTCGCTCGAGCCACGGCATCAGCACCGGCGCGCCCGCGTTGACGACCACGACCGTGCGCGGGTTCGCGATCGCGACGCGCCGGACGAGCTCGTCCTGGCGGCCGGGCAGCGCCAACGACGAGCGGTCGAAGCCCTCGCTCTCGACCTCCGCGGTCGTGCCCACGACGACCACCGCCGCGTCGGCCTCGCGCGCCAGTTCGACCGCCCGCTCGAGCTCGTCGTCCCCGAACGGCGGATCGACGTTGAGCTGCAGCGTGACCAGGTCGAAGCCGCGCGTCGGCGACCTCGCGGCGGAGCACGACCGCGACCTCCTGGCCGGCGGCCAGCGCGACCGGCACGCCGTGCTGCGGCGGCGCGAACAGCGCCTCGCCGAGGTCGGCGCCCTCGGAGAGCTCGAGCTCCACGTCGAACGCCTCCTCGCCGTCGAGCGAGAGCTGGTGGCGGCCCACGCCGGAGCAGCCGATCACGTGCTCGCCGGCGCGCTCGGCACGCACCGTCGCGTGCAGCTCGATCGCGGCGACGCCGCGCCGAGCGTCCCCATCCACGCGAACTCGCCGATCTCGCGCCGCTCGCGCGACAGCTCGGTGCCGTCGGCGGCGAGGTAGCGCAGCTCGGCGCTCGACGTCGGCCACCGGCAGCCGCGTGTACGTGCGCACGCCGGGCGCGTAGGTGACCTCCGCCGTCCAGCGCGGCGCGCAGGCCCTCCAGCGGCGACACGGTGTAGTACGGGAACACCGTCGCGCTGCCGCCGCCGAGCGTCCGCGCGACGGCCGCGTTCGGGCCGAGCACGGCGACCTTGCGCAAGCGGCCCGAGCGGGAGCAGCGTCCCGTGATTGCGGGCGAGCACGATGCCGGCCGCGGCCGTGGCCCGCAGCTCGGCGCGCGATCTCCTCGTCGCTCCACGGCGAAGCGTCGCGCGCACTCCGACGCGCGCTCGCCAGCCGCAGCAGCCGCCGCACCTTCTCGTCCACCTCGGCTTCGCTCACGCGCCCGTCCCGCACGGCCTCGACCAGCGCGTCGCCCCACGGCCCGTCCGGCCCCGGCATGACGAGGTCCAGCGCGGCGTTCCCGGCCCGCTCGGTGTGGCGGCCCGCGCCCCAGTCGGACATCACGAGCCCGTCCCAGCCGACTCGCCGCAGCCCGGCCAGCAGCGGCGACTCGGTCATGGTGTGCGCCGTTGACCGCGTTGTAGGCGGCCATCACCGCCCACGGCTCCTCCTCCAGGATCAGCTCGAACGGCAGCCAGGTAGAGCTCGCGCAGCGTGCGCTCGTCGACGCGCGCGTCGAGCGTGAACCGCTCCGTCTCCGAGTCGTTGGCGACGAAGTGCTTGACCGTCGCCGCGACGCCCTCGGACTGCAGCCCGCGCACGTACGCGGCGCCGATCCGCGCCGTCAGCAGCGGATCCTCGCTGAAGCACTCGAAGTGGCGCCCGCCGAACGGCGAGCGGTGGAGGTTGACCGTCGGCGCCAGCAGGATGTCGACGCCCTTGCGGCGGCACTCGAACGCCAGCAGCCGCCCGAGCCGCTCGATCCGCGCCTCGTCCCACGTCGCGGCCAGCGCCGTCGGCGACGGCACGTTGGCCGACGGCTCGCGCTCGTCCCAGCGCTCCCCGCGGACGCCCGCGGGCCCGTCCGACATGACGATCCGCCGCAATCCCACGGCCGGCTCGGGATGCAGCGACCAGAAGTCGGCGCCGGTGAGCAGACGCACCTTCTGCTCCAGGCTGAGTTCCTCCATGACGCGTCAGTATGCGGATGCGATGCGCGCGCTGATCTTCGACGTCTTCGGCACCTGCGTGGACTGGCGGACGAGCATCGCCGAGCGAGGCCGAGAAGTACGGCCTGCCGCCGAGCAGTTCGCGGACGCCTGGCGCGACCAGTACCAGCCGCAGCTGGAGACGGTCCGCGACGGCTCGCGGCCGTGGGTGAACCTCGACGTGCTGCACCGGATCGGGCTCGACATCGTGCTCCGCGACCTCGGGATCGACCTGCCCGAGCGCGGACCGCGTCGAGCTGACGCACGGCGTGGCATCGGCTGAGGCCGTGGCCCGACGTGGTCGGCGGCCTGACGGATCTCAAGGCCGGCCACATCATCGCCCCGTGCTCGAACGGCCACATCGCGCAGTCCGTGAACCTCGCGAAATACGCCGGGCTGCCGTGGGACGCGATCCTCGGCGCCGAGATCGCCCGCGCCTACAAGCCCGACCCGACGGTCTACCTCGCCAGCGTCCACGCGCTCGGCCTCGAACCGCAGCGACGTGTGCATGGTCGCCGCCCACAACGGCGACCTGCTGGCGGCCCAGGCGGTCGGGCTCCGGACGGCGTTCGTCCCGCGCCCTGCGCGAGCACGGCCCGGGCCAGACGACCGACCTCGAGCCCGAGGGCGACTACGACGTCGTCGCCACCGATTTCTGGCAGCTCGCGGACCGGTTCTAGGTCCTATCATCGCCAGCCGTGGATCGCGCGTGGACGCCGGACACGCTCCGGGCGCTGCAGCGCGTCACGGACGTCGCTCTCGCGCACCTGTCGCTCGACGACCTCCTGACCGAGCTGCTCGAGCGCATGACCGAGATCCTGCACACGGACACGGCCGCGTTCCTGCTGCTCGACGAGGACGCGCACGAGCTGGTCGCGCACGGCGGCGAAGGGGATCGAGGAGGAGGTCGAGCAGGGCGTCCGGATCCCGGTCGGCCGCGGGTTCGCGGGCCGGATCGCGGCGGAGCGGCGAGCGGTGCGTGATCGAGGACGTCGACCACGCCGACATCCTCAATCCGATCCTGCGCGAGCGCGGGATCCGCTCGCTGCTCGGGCGTGCCGCTGCTGGTCGAGGGCGACGTGATCGGCGTGCTGCACGTCGGCACGCTCACGCCGCGGATCTTCACCTCCGAGGACGCCGAGCTGCTCCAGCTCGCCGCCGACCGTGCGGCGATGGCGATCTCCCACGCCCACCTGTACGAGCGCGAGCGCACGACGCTGCGGACGCTGCAGGCGCTCCAGCGGGTCACCGAGGTCGGCCTGTCCTACCTCCCGCTGGATCAGCTGCTGAAGGAGCTGCTGGAGCGGATGACCGAGATCCTGCACGCCGACACGGCGGCGTTCCTGCTGCTCGACGAGGACGGGGACGAGCTGGTCGCGACGGCGGCGAAGGGGATCGAGGAGGAGGTCGAGCAGGGCGTCCGGATCCCGGTCGGGCGCGGGTTCGCGGGCCGGATCGCGGCGCAGCGTCAGCGCGGTCCGGATCGAGGACGTCGACCACGCCGACATCCTCAATCCGATCCTGCGCGAGCGCGGGATCCGGTCGCTGCTGGGCGTGCCGCTGCTGGTCGAAGGCGACGGTGATCGGCGTGCTGCACGTCGGCACGCTCACGCCGCGCATGTTCACCGCCGAGGACGCGGAGCTGCTCCAGCTCGCCGCCGACCGCGCGGCGACCTCGATCGAGCGCGCGCGGGTGTTCCACCAGCGCGGCGTCGTCGAGGCGCTCCAGCAGAGCCTCGTCCCGGAGCGCCTGCCGATCGTGCCCGGGCTCTCGCATGGAGGCGCGCTACCGCCCGGCGGTGCGGCGCGGCGGGATCGGCGGCGACTGGTACGACGCGTTCGTCGCTTCCGCGCGGCGGCGTCGCGCTCGTCGCGGGCGACGTGATGGGCCACGGCATCGGCGCGGCGGCGATGATGGCGCAGATGCGCACCGGCCTGCGCGCCTACGCGCTCGACGGCCATTCGCCGGCCGGCATCGTCGAGCGGCTCAACCGGCTCGCGCTGACGCTCGCCGCGCACCAGATGACGACGCTGATCTTCGCCGTGCTCGACCTCGAGCGCGAACGGATCGACGTCGTCAGCGCGGGTCACCTGCCGCCGGTCGCTGCGCCGGCGCCGACGGCGCGACGACCGTGCTCGAGCGTGGACAGCGACGTGCCGCTCGGGGTCTCGTCGCTGAGCAAGTACCGCGAGCACGAGTTCGACCTGCCCGTGGGCGGCACGCGTCGTGCTGGTCACCGACGGCGCCGTCGAGGTCCGCGGCGAGAGCGTCGAACGCGGGCTGGAGCGCCTCTGCGCGCTGGTCGCCGGCGAGTCCGACCTCGCCGACGTGTGCGAAGCGGTCGCGCGCGGCGACGTCCGCGGCCGCCCGGCGGACGACGACGTCGCGGTGCTGGCCGCCTGCGTCGAGCCGCTGTCGGACTCGCTTCGCACCCGCTGGCCGGCGAACGCGGAGACGCTCGGCGGCGATGCGGCCGCTGCTGCGCCGGTGGCTGGCGCGCTGGGGCGCCGAGCCGGACGAGATCTACGACATCACGGTGGCGGTGCAGGAGGCGTCGGCAAACGCCGTCGAGCATGCGTACGCTCCCGGGACCGCCGTGTTCGAGGTCGAGGCGCGAACACGCCGACGGCGTGATCACGTTCGTCATCCGCGATCGCGGGAACTGGCGCGCGCCGCGCGGGACGCATCGCGGCCGCGGGCTGGCGATGATGCGCGCGCTGATGGAGGATGTCGACGTGACCCACGACGACCGTGGCACCGTGGTCGTGCTGCGGCGGACGCTCGGCCGGCGCGCGGCGTGAACCCGCTCGCCCGCGTCGACGTGGAATGGCACGGCGACACGCCGGTCGCCGCGATCGACGGCGAGGTCGACGCGTCGAACATCGCCGACGTCGCCGCGGCGCTGCGCAACCTGGTCACGAACCGCTCCGCCGAGCTGGTCGTCGACCTGTCGCCGACGGAGCTACCTGGACAGCGCCGGCATCAACCTGATGTTCGCGCTCGGCGACGAGCTGCGGTCGCGGCAGCTCACGCTGCGGCTCGTGATCGCGCCGAAGTCCCCGATCGAGCGGATGCTGAAGATCACCGGCCTCGACCGGGTCCACCCGAGCTACCCGACGGTCGCCGAGGCCCTCAGCGCATAGTCGGCGGGCGAGCGGCCGACGACGGCCTTGAACGCCTTGATGAAGTGCGCCTGGTCGAAGTAGCCGAGGTCGAGCGCCAGGCTCGCCCAGTCGCCCTCGCCGTCGGCCATCCGCTCGGCGGCCTCGTGCAGGCGGATCCGCTGCAGCACCCACTTCGGCGTCACGCCGACGTACTCGCGGAACAGCCGCTGGAGCGTGCGCTTGGAGCAGCCGGCGAGCGCGCACAGGTCCTCGACGCGGGTGATCGCCGGGTCGGTGAGCATCGCCGCGTGCAGCGCGACGATCTCGCCCACGCGCGGGTCGTCCTGCCAGCCGTGCGCCCGCAGCCCGTCCTCGATCTCGTCGGCGTCGGCGGCTGCGAAGCGCGCCGAACACGTCGCTGACCGGGATCGCGCGCGTTGGTGAGCGTGTGGGCCGGCACGGGATGGAACGGGTGGAAGCCGCCGGGGCGGAACTTCGTCGCGATCACGTGGCCGGAGCCGGTCAGCTCGCGGCGGAAGCGGCCGGTGAAGACGCCGTGGATCATCGCCGGGTCCTCGAACACCATGTTCACGCTCGGGTGCGTGACGATCTCCTGCGTGAACGGCTCGTCGAGGTCCCACTCGACGATCCAGTGGCGCTCGACGAGGTGCGCGAGGTCCTCGGACGGCGGGATCCGCGTGCAGGCGGAAGTGCCGGCGGGCAGCCTCCGGGTTGAGGATTCCGCGACGGCTCGTGCTCTCCATGTCGCGTTCTTACAATACGCCCGCCTCGGGGCGCGCCTAGCGTGGCCGGCATGACTGTCAAGCCGATTCCCGAGGGGTTCCACTCCGTCACGCCCGTGCTCGCCGTCGACGGCGGCGTCGAGGCGCTGGCGTTCTACGAGCGGGCGTTCGGCGCGGAGGTGCTGCGGCAAGCCTGGTGCTGGGCGGCAAGCTCATGCACTCCGAGCTGCGCGTCGGCGACTCGATCGTCTGCGTGTCCGACTCGTTCCCCGAGTACGGCTCGGTCGCGCCCGAAGGCCGACCAGCCGGTGCCGGTGGCGCTGATGATCTACACCGAGGACGTCGACGCGCTGTACGCGCGGGCCGTCGAGGCGGGCGCGACCGCCGTCAACGAGCCCAACGACACGTTCCACGGCGACCGCGCCGGCTCGCTGCGCGACCCGTACGGCCACCGCTGGATGCTCTGCACCCACATCGAGGACATGAGCGAGGAGGAGATGCAGCGGCGGACCGAAGAGGCGATGGCCTAGGTGACCTTCGAGAAGCGTCTGGTCGACCTCGCGCTGGACGCCGCGCTCGACGAGGTCGCGCAGCCGGTCGATCGCGTCGTAGACGTCGACGAACCGCGTGTAGAGCGGCGCGATCCCGAGCCGGACGCTGTCCGGGCCGCGGTAGTCGGGGACGACGTCGGCGTGCTCGATCAGCGCGCGGCAGATCGGCCACGCCTCCGCGTGGCGCAGGCTCACGTGCGACCCGCGCTTGTGCCGGGTCGCGCGGCGAGCCGAGCTCGAAGCCGAGCGGCGCCAGCCACTGGTCGTGGAGCGCGATCAGCAGCTCGGTCTGCGCGATCGACTTCTCGCGCAGCGCCTCGATCCCGGCCTCGGCCGTGATCCGCACGCCCTCCTCGACCGCCGCCAGCACGAGGATCGGCGGCGTCCCGGCCATGAACCGCGTGATCCCGGGCGCCGGCTCGTACGGGCGCTCCATGAAGAACTGGTCGTTCTGGCCGAACCAGCCCTGGATCGGCGTGCGCAGAGACTCGGGGTCCTTCACGTACAGGTAGCCGACGGCGCCGGGCCCGGCGTTGAGGTACTTGTAGGTGCAGCCGACGGCGTAGCGGATGCCGCGCTTGCTTCAGCTCCACCGGCACCGCGCCCGCCGAGTGGCTGAGGTCCCAGATCACCGTGTGGCGCTTGTCGATCGCCTCCATGTCGGCCAGCTCGCCCGAGCGGTAGTTGACGTGCGAGAGCACGACCAGGCCGTCGGGGATCGTCGTCGCCCTCGAAGATGTTCAGCTCCAGCCCGCGGGCGCGCGCGATCCCCTCGAGCACGTAGCGGTCGGTGGGGAAGTTGTCCTGGTCGGTGACCAGCGTGCGCAGCGACGGGTCGGTGTCGAGCAGCGCGTTGACGAGCTTGTAGAGGTTGACCGTGGTGGAGTCGGTGACGAGCACCTGGCCGGGCTCGGCGCCGATCACCTCGGCCAGCGCGTCGCCGGTTCGCCGCGGCGCCTCGATCCAGTCGTGCCAGCCGCCGACCAGCTCCGTCCCCCACTGGTCGACGATCCGGTGCAGCCGCTCGCGGGTGCCCTTCGGCAGCCGGCCGAGCGAGTTGCCGTCGAGGTAGATCCGTGCTCGTCGGCGATCGACGAAGCGCTCGCGGAACGACGGCGAGCGGGTCGTCGGCGTCGAGCCGCTTGCGCGTCGTCGCGGGTCACAGCCACTTGACCACCGCCTGCCAGAGCGGGTTGTCTGGATCGAGGTGCCCGAAGTGGTCCTCGTCGGGCTCGACGATCAGGGTCGCGCCGGACGCCGCGGCGAACGTCTCGGAGATCTCCACCGGCACGATGTCGTCGAGCCCGCCGTGGGTGAGCAGCGCGGGGACGCCGAGCGGGAGGCGCTCGATCGGGGAGGCGACGCTGCGTCGGGCTGCCCGCCGCAGGAAGCGGTCGCACGACCCCGTTGGAGAGGTTCAGCTCGGCGGCGCGCGCGAGATCGAGCACGCCCGCCTGGGAGACGACGCCGGTGACGGCCACGCGCGGATTGTCGCGGGTCGCGGCCCACGCCGCGAGATGGCCGCCCGCGGAGTGGCCGATCGTCGACCACGCGACTCAGGTCGACGTGCAGCTCGCGCCAGGAAGTCGATCGCGGCGGACGACGTCCTCGAGCGTCTCCGGCACGCCGCCGCCGTTGCCCAGCCGCCGGTACTCGACGTTCCACGCCGCCCAGCCGCGCTGCGCGAGGTCCTCGCACAGCGCGTCCATCAGCGTCAGGTCGTACTCGGCCTTCCAGAAGCCGCCGTGGAGCACCACCGCGACCGGCCCCTCGCCGTACAGGACGCCGAACTGCGAGGGGTCGTCGCCGTAGTTATGCCGCGACACCGAGGCTAGCGAAGCGCGTCGGCGAGCCGCGTGATGCCCTCGTCGATCTGCTCCGGGGTCACGCCCGAGTAGGCCAGCCGCAGCGTGTTCTCGCCGCCCTCGAGCAGGAAGTCGCGTGCCCTTCACGAACAGCACCTCGCGCGTCCGCCGCGGCCTTCTCCAGCTCGGCCACGTCGACGCCCTCGGGCAGCTCGACCCACATGAAGTAGCCGCCCTGCGGGCGGGCGTACGTCGCCTCCGGGATCTCCCGCTCCAGCGCCGTGATCACGGCGTCGCGGCGCGCCTTCAGCGCCGTCTTGACCGTGTCGATCGCGCCGTCCATCCGCCCGGAGCGGGCGAACTGGTTGACGATCGACTGCGCGACCATGTTCGGCGAGATGTAGGTGTTCGTGGCGATCGTCTGGATCTGCTTGATGATCGCCTGCGGCCCGACCAGGTAGCCGACCCGGATGCCCGGGCAGACGGTCTTGGAGAACGAGCTCGCGTAGACCACGCGGCCGGCGTCGTCCTGCGAGAACATCGACGGGATCGGCTCGCCCTCGAACCGGATCGCGACGTACGGGTCGTCCTCGAAGATCGTGAAGTCGTGCTCGACGGCCAGTTCGAGCAGCCGCGCGCGCTTCTCGGCGCTGAGCGTGTAGCCGGCCGGGTTCTGGAAGTTGGGGATGATGTGGGCGAGCTTCGGGTGCACCGCGGCGGCGAGCACGTTCTCGAGCCCCTCGATGCTGATCCCGTCGGTCTCCAGGTCGACCATCCGCACGTCGGCGCCGCGGTTGCGCAGGTTCAGCAGCGTGCGGTCGTACGTCGGCGACTCGACGATCACGGCGTCGCCGGCCTGCACCAGCAGCTCGAACAGGAACGCGTCGGCCTGCATCGAGCCGTTGGTGACCAGCACCTGCTCGACCTCCACGCCGTGCTGTTCCGCGATCCACTCGCGCAGCGGCACGTAGCCGACCGACGTGCCGTACGCGGTCGTCCCGGCGGGGTCGTTCTCGAACGCGAGCTGCGAGGCCTCGCGCAGCCCGTCCACGTCGACGATGTCGAGCGACGGCGCCCCGCGGGCGAAGGAGATCGTGGCCATGGTCGGCCAGACTAGCGGCCATGGACTTCCTCTCCCGCGCTCGTCGAGGCCGTCGCCGGATGGCGCGAGCCGGTCCCCGATCATCCGGCGCTGGCGCCCGATCCGGCGCGCTTCGACGCCGCGTGGGCGGAGTTCACCGAGCGGATGGCGGGCAACCACCCGTTCCATCACCCGCGCTACGCGGGCCAGATGCTCAAGCCGCCGCACCCGGTGGCGATCGCCGCCTACACGGCCGCGATGCACGTCAACGCGAACAACCACGCGCTCGACGGCGGGCCGGCGACGAGCGCGATGGAGCTCGAGGTGATGGCGTGGCTGGCCGAGATGTTCGGGCTGCCCGGGCGACTCGCTCGGCCACCTGACGTCATCGGGCACGATCGCGAACCTCGAGGCGCTGTGGGTCGCGCGCGAGCTGCATCCGGGCAAGGCCGTCGTCCACGGCGCGAACGCGCACTACACGCACGAGCGCATGTGCGCGGTGCTCGGGCATCGAGTCGTTCGCGGTGCCGTCGGACGCGGACGGCCGGATCGACCTGGACGTCGTCGAGAAGCTGTGCGCGACCGGCGACATCGGGATGGTCGTCGTGACCGCCGGGACGACCGGGACCGGGCACCGTCGACGACATCGCGCGCGCCGTCGCGCTGCGCGAGCGCTTCGGCGTGCGGGTGCACGTCGACGCCGCGTACGGCGGGTTCTTCACGCTGCTCGCCCGCGAGGGGCTGGTGTCCGACGTCGTTCCTGGCGATCGCGCGGCGCCGACAGCGTCGTCGTCGACCCGCACAAGCACGGCCTGCAGCCCTACGGCTGCGGCGCGGTGCTGTTCCGCGACCCCGGCGTCGGCCGGCTGTACAAGCACGACTCGCCGTACACCTACTTCACCTCCGGCGACCTGCACCTCGGCGAGATCAGCCTCGAGTGCTCGCGCGCCGGCGCGGCCGCCGCCGCGCTGTGGCTGACGCTGCGCGCGCTCGACCTGGCGCCGATCCTGGCCGCCGGCGTGCGCGCGGCGCGCGCCTGGGCGGACCTGATCGAGGCGTCCGACGCGCTGACGCTGTTCCAGCGCGCCGGAGCTCGACATCGTCACCTACTTCCCGACGCGCGGCGCGCGCGTCGGAGATCGACGCCGCCAGCGAGCGCGTGCTCGACGCCGGGATGGCCGATCCCGACCCGGTCTACCTGAGCACGCTCCGGATCGACGCGCCCGCGTTCGCCGCGCTGCACCCCGGCGTCGAGATGGACGCCGACGGCGTGCGCGTGCTGCGCAGCGTGCTGATGAAGCCCGAGCACGAGCCGCACGTGCCCTGGCTCCACGAGCGGGTTACTGCAATTTCGAGACGGTGAGCGCGAAGCGGCCGGTGTAGGCCGTGCCGGCGCCGCTGCGGACCAGCCGGCCCGGGCCGGCCGACGAGCCGACCAGGACCGCGCGCGAGCCGGCGGCGTCGATCGCCCTCGAACGTCGTGTAGACCGGGTCGCCGCCCGGCGGGCGGCCGAGCACCGGGTACGTCAGGCCGCCGTTGCCGAAGCTGCGTGTCGCGCGCGCCGCTCGACGCGCAGGCGCACGATCAGCGAGTCCGGCGGGCGGCCGGTGCCCGCGAGCAGGATCCGGCCGCGGCTGTCGCGGACCATCGAGGTGATGCGGATGTCGCGGCCCGCGCGCGCCACGCGGACGATCCCGCGGCTGCCGAAGCGGCGTGTCGAGCGTGCCGTCGGCGCGCAGCCGGATGACCGCGCCGCGCGGCGTGCCGCTGGCGTTCAGGTCGGTGCCGGCGACGAGCGTCGTCGTGCGACGGGCCGCGGCGCACGGCGTACGGCGCCGACTCCCGGCGCCGGCTGCCCGGGCCGAGCGGCACGCTGACGACGCCGGTCCCGCCGAAGGTCGGGTCGGGCGCGCCGGTGGCCGAGCAGCCGGACGGTCGTGAACGTCGGCCGGGCCGGTGCGGCCGGGCCCGGCGCCGACGGTGAACGTCATCGTGCCCTCCGGGCGCGACGAGCAGGCCCGTCGCGCGGCCGGCGAGACCGAGCGCGCTGCCGTCCACGCGTGCCGCCGCCGGCGAAGCCCGGGTCCGGCGCTGCCGTCCGGCAGCAGTCGGATCACGATCGGCACCTCGCCGCCCCCGGGCCGCGGGCGCGGCCGCCGCCGAGGATCACGTTGCCGGCGCTGTCCATCACCATCGCGCCGAGCTCGGTGTCCGCCGGACCGGCGAGCACGTAGCCGAGCCCGGCGCCGAAGCTCGGGTCGATCTCGCCGCTCGGCAGCAGGCGCACCGCCACCATCCGCGTGGTGCCGTCGGGCGCCAGTGAGCGTCCCGGCGGCGACGATCCGGCCGTCGCGGAACGTCGCGAGCGCGCGCACGCCGTCCAGCGACGATGCCCGGCAGCGCCGGGCACGACCTGGCCGCTCGTGCCGAAGCGTGCTGTCCAGCGAGCCGGTCGAGCGCAGCTTGACCACCACGAACTGGCCCGCGGCCGCTCCGCCGGCGAGCACGCGGTTGCCGGAGACGACCTTGACCGCGCCGCCGACGGCGTCGGCGTCGATGGCCTTCAGCGTCACGGTGCCGCGGCGGCCGAAGTCGGTGTCGGGCGTCGCCGGGCCGCGCCTGCGCGGCGGCCGGGACGAGCGCCAGCGCGGCGAGCGCGGCGAGCAGGATCCTGGACATGGCGCCGCTCCAACCCGCGGCGACGCGATCATGAGTTGCGCTGGTGATCTACGACGTCCGCTCCAGCGAGCCGGCGATCTCGGCCGCGATCTCCGCGACCTCGGTCGGCGTGCGGCCGACGCGCACGCCCTTGGCCTCGAGCGCCTCGGCCTTGGCCTTCGCGGTGCCGGCGGTGCCGGAGACGATCGCGCCCGCGTGGCCCATCGTCTTGCCGGGCGGCGCCGTGAAGCCCGGCGATGTAGGCGACGACCGGCTTGGAGACGTTCTCGGCGATGAACTCCGCCGCCTCCTCCTCGGCCGAGCCGCCGATCTCGCCCGCCATCACGATCAGCTCGGTCTCGGGGTCGGCCTCGAACTCGGCGATGATGTCGATGAAGCTCGAGCCCGGCACCGGGTCGCCGCCGATGCCGACGATGCTGCGAGTTGCCGAAGCCGCGCTGGGCCAGCTCGTTGCCGATCTGGTAGGTCAGCGTGCCGGAGCGCGACACCACGCCGACGTTGCCCTCGCTGAAGAAGCTCGCGGGGATGATGCCGACGTTGGCCTTGCCGGGGCTGAGGATGCCGGGGCAGTTCGGGCCGACGAGCCGGACGTCGTCGTTGCGCGCCAGGTGGTTGTAGACGCGCAGCTCGTCGTGGGCCGGGATGCCCTCGGTGATGCAGACCACGAGGCGCGATGCCGGCGTCCTCGGCCTCGAGGATGCAGTCGGCGGCGAACCGCGGCGGCACGAAGATCATCGCCGTGTTGGCCTGCGTCTCCGCGACCGCGTCGTGGAACGTGTTGAACACCGGGATGCCCTCGACGTCCTGGCCGCCCTTGCCGGGCGTGACGCCGGAGACGACGTTGGTCCCGTAGTTGCGGTTGTTGAGCGTGTGGAACGTGCCCTCGCGCCCGGTGATGCCGGAGACGCACAGGCGCGTGTCGTTGGTGACCAGGATCGCCATCAGCCCGCCAGCTCCACGACCTTCTTGGCGGCTCCGAGCATCGTCGCCTCCGGATGGACATTGGGGAGGTTCGCCTCGGCGAGCAGCGCGCGGCCCTCCTTGTCGTTGGTGCCGTCGAGCCGGACCACGAACGGCACGGTCGGCTTGATCTGGTCGAACGCCTCGATCAGGCCCTTCGCCACCTCGTCGCAGCGCGTGATCCCGCCGAAGATGTTGAACAGCACGGCGGTGACGTTCTCGTTGGAGAGGATCACCTCGACGGCCTGCGTGATCGCCTCCGCGCGGATGCCGCCGCCGGCGTCGAGGAAGTTTGCGGGGCGCCCGCCGGCCTGGGCGACCACGTCGAGCGTGGACATCACCAGGCCCGCCCCGTTGCCGAGTATGCCGACATTTCCGTCGAGCTTCACGAATGTGAGGCCGCGCTCGCGCGCCATCCGCTCCTGCTCGTCCTCGGCGGCGACGTTGCGCAGCGAGGCGTTGTCGGGGTGGCGGAAGAGGCTGTTGTCGTCCAGCGTGACCTTCGCGTCGAGCGCGGCGACGCTGCGATCCGCGGTCACGATCAGCGGGTTGACCTCGACGAGCATCGCCTCCTCGGCGACGAACGCGTCGTAGAGCTTGTTCAGCAGCGCGCCGATCGGGCGGACGACGTCGGCGTCCACGCCGGCCTCGAACGCGAGCCGGCGGGCGTGGAAGTCCTGGAAGCCGAGCAGCGGGTCGACGTGCAGGCGGGCGATCGCGGTCGGGTCCGTCTCGGCCACCTCCTCGATGTCCATCCCGCCCTGGGTCGAGAGCATGACCAGCGGCCGCTTGGCGGAGCGGTCGAAGACGATGCTCGCGTAGTACTCGGCGGCGATGTCGGACGCCGCCTCGATCCACACCTCGTGGACGGTGTGGCCGCGGATGTCCATCCCGAGGATGTTCTTCGAGTGCTCCTCGGCCTCTTGCCGGTTCTGCGCGACCTTGATCCCGCCGGCCTTCCCGCGGCCGCCGATCTGCACCTGCGCCTTGACGACGCAGGGATAGCCGATCTCGTCGGCCGCCGCGACGGCCTCCTCGACGGTGGTGGCGGGGGCGCCGCTGGGGACTGGCACCCCGTGGCGGGCGAACAGCTGCTTGCCCTGATATTCGAGTAGATCCATTGCGAGGCGGCCGAGCTTAGCCTGTATTTACTGATCGATCGTGGATGCCTCGTGTTCGTGGGCTCCGCTGATCGTCGATCGGCCGGGCAACTGCGCAGGGCGGGTCCTTCGGGTCCCGGCCGATCGGCGAGGAGCGCTGGCCACGGGCGCGAGGCGCCGCGAGAATCGGTGAATCCAGGCTTATCGCTGCGGCTCGCCTCGCGATTCCTCTCGGACGCCGATCAGCGGCGTGGTGCCGTTGCCGCGCGGCAGCTCCTTCGCTGGCGCCTCCGTCTTGGCCGTCGCCTCCAGCAGCGGCTTGATCATGTCGAACGGCAGCGGGAACACGACCGTCGTGTTCTGGTTGACGCCGATCTCGCTGCAGCGTCTGCAGGTAGCGCAGCTGGATCGTCGTCGGGTTCTGCGAGATCACGTCGGCGGCCTCGGCTGAGGCGCGCCGCGGCCTGGAACTCGCCCTCGGCGTTGATCACCTTCGCGCGCCGCTCGCGCTCGGCCTGCGCCTGGCGGGCCATCGCGTGCTGCATCGCCTGCGGGATGCCGACGTCCTTGATCTCGACCGTCGTGACCTTCACGCCCCACGGCTCGGTCTGCTCGTCGATGATCTTCTGCAGCTCCTCGTTGAGCTCCTCGCGCTCGGACAGCAGCGTGTCGAGGTCGGCCTTGCCCAGCACGCTGCGCAGCGTCGTCTGCGCGATCTGCGACGTCGCCTTGAGGAAGCTCTCGACCTGCACGACGGCGCAGTTCGGGTCGACGACGCGGAAGTAGACGACGGCGTCGACGCGGGCGGTGACGTTGTCGCGGGTGATGACGTCCTGCGGCGGGACGTTGAGCGTGACCGTCCGCAGCGAGACGCGCACCATCCGGTCGATCGCCGGGACGAGCAGCACGAGCCCCGGGCCCTTGGTGTCGATCATCCGGCCGAGCCGGAACACCACCGCGCGCTCGTACTCGCGCAGCACCCGCACGGACGCCGCGGCGAGCGCGACGACCACAGCGATGATCGCGATGAGCGCGACCGCCACCGCTTCGACCATCTCACACCACCTCCCACTCTTCCGCTGGGCGGACCGTCAGCGTCAATCCGTTGACGTGCTCGACCACGACCGGCTGGCCGCGGGTCAGCGGCGGCTCGCCCTCGAGCTCCCACATCCGCGCGCGCCACAGCGCGCCGTCGACGAACACGCAGTCCTCGCCGCGCGCCACGCCGAGCGCGGCCGACGAGGCTGTTGCTGGCCCGGATCCGGCGCGTCGCGAGCGCCTTGCGCACGAGCACGAACATGAACGCGCCGCCCGCGAGCGCGACGCCGAGGGCGGCGAAGAGCGCCACGAGCACGGTGCTGCCGGCCGCCGAGAGCAGGAGCGCGACCCCGGTCGCGAGCGCCACGACGGCGCCGGTGCCGAGTGCTCCGTGACTCGGCACGTGTGCCTCTGCTGCCACCAGTGCGGCGCCGAGAAGCACAAGCAAAAGGCCGAGTGCGAACACGTTTTGACTCCTGCCTTGAGTCTACCCGCCGTCCGCGCGCTCCGGGATGTCATCATGCACGGCCGCAATGGCGCTTCCTAAAGACGTCACCTTCGTCACCTTCGACGTGTACGGCACCCTGATCGACTGGGAGACCGGGGTCTACGACGCCTTCGCCAAAGAGGCCGAGAAGGATGGCTACACGCTGTCCAAGGAGGAGCTCGTCCCGCTCTTCCTCGAGATCCAGCAGGAGATCAAGGGCGGGTCGTACGAGCTCTACGCCGAGGTCCTGCGGCGCACCGCGGTGCAGATCTCGCGCCAGCTCGGCTGGCCGCTCGAGCCGTCGCGCTCCGGGCTTCCTCCCGAACTCCGTGAGCCGCTGGCCGCCGTTCAAGGAGACCCAGACGCAGCTCGACCGCTTCGCCAAGAAGTTCGAGCTCGGTCTGATCTCCAACATCGACGACAAGCTGCTCGGCGAGACCCGCCGCTTCTTCAAGACCGACTTCGACCTCGTCGTCACGGCGCAGCAGGTCCGCTCCTACAAGCCGGACCCGGCGCACTTCAAGGAGGCGGAGCGGCGGATCGGCACCAGGAAGGGCTGGGTGCACGTCGCGTCGAGCTACTACTACGACGTCGAGCCGTGCCTGAAGGCGAAGGTCCCGGTGATCTGGGTCAACCGCCACAAGGAGACGCTCGACGCCTCGCAGAAGAAGCCGACGGCCGAGGTGAAGACGCTGCTGGAAGCGGCGAAGCTGCTCGGCGTCGCGTGATGTGCGCGCCGTAGGGCTGCACGAGGACGTCATCGCCGTCACGTCGCGCGCCTACGCGACCGGCTGCGTGCTCGTCCGCTCCGGCGCCGAGGCGTTCTGCGTCGACTCGCCGATCTTCCCGGACGAGCTGGAGATCCTGCCCGCGATCGCGGCGCAGGCGGAGTTCAACGTGGTCGGCTGTCTCGCCACGCACGCCGACTGGGATCACCTGCTGGCGCGCGTACGCGTTCCCGGAGGCGCCGCTCGGCGCGGGCGAGACGACCGCGGCGCGGCTGATCAACGAGCCGGGCGACGCGCAGCGGCGGATGCGCGCGTTCGACGACGAGTTCTACGTGTCGCGGCCCGAAGCCGCTGTCGCTGTCGGGCTCGCAGCAGCTGCCGGTGCCGGGTCATGTGGACGTCGGCGAGCGGTCGCTGGAGCTGCATCCGGCCGACGGGCACACCCCCGACGGGATGGCGATCTGGGTGCCGTGGGCGCGCGTGCTGATCGCCGGCGACTACCTGTCGCCGGTCGAGATCCCGATGATCAGCCGCGGCGGGTCGGTCACGGCCTACCTGGCGACGCTGCGCCGGCTGGAGCCGCTGGTCGAGCAGGCCGACCACGTCGTGCCGGGGCACGGCGGGCCGATCGACGGCGTGCGGGCCGCGGCGATCCTGCGCGAGGACCTGGCCTACCTGGAGGCGCTGGCCTCGGACGGCGCCGACGCGCCGCTGCCGCTGGCGCGGCGCACGCAACGCGCAGCGCTCGATCCACGAGACGAACGTCACCCGGCGATGACGTAGCGCAGCCGCGCCGTTCCGAGCTCGATCGTGTCGCCGTCGTGGAGCACGGCGCGGTCGACCCGGGTGCCGTTGTGCCACGTGCCGTTGCGGCCGCCGTCGTGAGCAGGACGGTCTCGCCGCCGTCTTGGACGAGCAGCGCGTGGCGGCGCGACACCGTCGCGTCGTCGAGTTCCACGTCGGCGGACAGGCTGCGGCCGAGTCGCGTCACGGGGTCGGTGATCGGGATGAGCGTGGTTCCCGCCGCCAGGTAGCGGCCCGGCGGCGGGCGCGCCGACGATCGCGTGGCGGGCGGTCTTCGGGGTGAGGGGCATGCTCCAACGGTTGCGCCGCAGGCCTGAGCCGCGACTTCGAGGAACCTGTGAAGTTCGCTGAGGCTCAGGCGCTGATCAGCGGGATGCCGGCGAGCGCGAGCGCGACGCCGATGCGCTGGTGGCGCTGCAGGCGCTCGTGGAGGAGGAAGTAGGCGAGCGCGACGGTGACGACCGGGAACAGCCCGCCGAGCACGGCGACGAGGCTCAGCAGCCCGCCGGTGGTGGCGATCGCGAACGCGGTGTTGGCGCCGGTGTCGAGCAGGCCGATCGCCGGCCATCCCGGGCAGCGATCGCGACCGGCGCCTCGGCGCGCGCGCCGCAGCACGAGCAGCGCCGAGCATCGGGACGCGCGACGACGCGCGCGGCGGTCACGCCGGTGAGCGCGTCGTGGTCGGCGGCGGCGCCGAGGAACACGAGCGCGAAGCCGATCCCGAGCGCGGCGAGCACCGCGAGTTGCAGCGCCGTGCGCGCGTCCTCGGCCGCGCCGCCGGGCTCGCGGCTGGCCAGCGCGACGCCGGCCAGCGCGGCGATCGACGCCGATCCACTGCAGCGTGCCGGGGCGCTCGCCGTCGATCGACGCCGGCGATCACCGGGACGATCGCGCTGGTGGCGACGATCGGCGCGACGACGCTCATCGTCCCGAGCGCGAGCGCGCGGTAGAAGGCGACGATCGCGACGACGCCGAACACGCCGGAGAGCGCGCCGGGCAGGAACGCGTCCGGCGTCGGCGCCGCGGACGGCGACGATCACGCCGCGAGCGCGACCAGCCCGTCGCCTGGCCGACGAACGCGACCAGCACCGCCGGATGCGCCCGGCTCGCGCGGCCGGCGAGGAAGTCCGCGGTGCCCCAGAGCAGCGACGCGAGCAGCGCCAGCGGCGCGCCGCTCACGTGGCCGCGGCGGCCGCGGCGGCTTTGTACGCCTCCTCTTCGCGGCGGATCAGGTCGGGGTTCGTGCCGGCCAGGTGCACGAGCTCGAGCGTGAGCAGCTGCAGCGCGATCGCGCCGGCCAGCAGCGGGTGGCCCTCCGGGAGGTCGTCGATCAGGACGGCCGGCATCGCGAGCTCGGCGGCCGCGGCGAGCACGTCGCGGGCGCGCTTGTCGCGCTGGTCGGCCGCGGTCGGGTCGAGCCGGAAGACGATCGAGCCCGGTGTCGTCGTCGGCCGCGGGCAGGTGGCCGTGCAGGACCTTCTCGATGCCGAGCGGCGTGACCGGGACGTGCACGCCCTCCTCGATCTTGAGCGAGATCTCGCGCGCGGTGACCTCGTCGACGCCGCTGCCGGAGGCGATCAGGCGCTCGGACTCGGCGAGGATGCGGGCCGCTTCGGCGAAGCGGTCGCGCTGGGCGAGCGTGCCCTCGATGACGCGCGCGGCGCGGTGTCGGCGTCGATCGTGCGCCGGCGATCGCGGTCAGCGCGAGCAGCGGCGAGACGTAGCCGACCGTGTGGCACCAGGAGGTGTCGACGAGCGGCGTGCCGACGATGATGTCGGCGCCCGGTGTCCACGTCGGGCCTGGCCGTGACGAGGATCGTGCGCGCGCCGTTGGCGGCGGCGGCGCGCATCGCCGCGAGCGTGGCGGCGGTGCCGGCCTCGTGCGAGATCGCGATCAGGACGCCGCCCTGCTGCGGGTCGAGCGAGGCCTCGAACGCGTCGCGCGCGCGTGGCGCCGTCGATCAGGTGCGCGCCCGCCATCGCGGCGTGCTCGCTGGTGCCGCAGCCGACGATCGTGATCGGCCCGCCCTCGCGGATCGACTCGGCGGCCTCGAGCGCCGCGGACGACGCCATGATCGGCGCCACCAGCCCGGGCTCGGCGTTGATCATCTCCTCCATGGCCCACGGCGGGCCGTCGCGCAGCTCGGGCATGTCGCTCATGGCCGGGCACGGTACCGTGCCAGTGGCCCGTCCGACAGGGCCACTCCGACGCCGATGAACCGAGCCACTTTGGAGCTCTTCGCCCCGCTCGACCGCAGCCGCGCCGCGCCGCTGCGCGCGCAGCTCGAGGACGCGATCTGCGCCGCGATCACCGGCGGCGGCGCGCCGGCGGGCACGCGGCTGCCGGCGTCGCGCGTGCTCGCCGAGGCGCTCGGCGTGTCGCGCGGCGTGGTCAGCGAGGCGTACGCGCAGATCGCCGCCGAGGGCTGGATCGAGGTCCGCCACGGCGCGGCGCCGGTCGTGCGCGACGTGCCCGCGGCGCCCGGCGCCGGCCGCGCCGGTGACGCGCCCCGACGCCGGCGTCGCGCCGGCCCGCCGCCGGCGCGCCCGTCGCGCCGCGGCTCGACCTGACCGCGACCGCGCCCGACCTCTCCGCGTTCCCCCGTCGCGCGTGGTCGGCGGCGCTGCGGCACGTGCTGGCGACGATGCCCGACGCGGCGCTCGACTACGGCGAGCCGCACGGCGACGCCGAGCTGCGCGCCGAACTCGCCGCGTACCTCGTGCGCGTGCGCGGCGTCGCGCCCGCCGACGCTCGTCGTCACCGGCGGCTACACGCAGGGGCTGTGGCTGACGTGCCGGGCGCTGGCGGCGCGCGGCGCGACGCGGGTCGCGGTCGAGGACCCGTCGCTCGACGACTCGTGGGCGACGATCCGCTCGGCCGGGCTCGAGGTCGTCGGCGTGCCGGTCGACGAGCACGGCATCGCGCCGGACGACCTCGACGCCGACGCGGTGCTCGTCACGCCCGCGCACCAGTTCCCGACCGGCGCCGTGCTCGCCCCCGAGCGGCGGCGGGCGCTGCTGGCCTGGGGCGGGATCGTGATCGAGGACGACTACGACTCCGAGTACCGCTACGACCGCGCGCCGATCGGGACGCTGCAGCGGCTCGCGCCCGACCGCGTCGTCTACCTCGGCACCGCGTCCAAGACGCTCGCGCCGGCGCTGCGGCTCGGCTGGCTGCTCGCGCCGCCCGCGCTCGCCGACGGCGATCGCGCAGGAGCGCTGGGCGGTCGACTCCGGCGGCGCGGCGATCGCCGCCCGCGCCTACGCCCGGCTGCTGGCGACCGGCGAGGTCGATCGCCACCTGCGCCGCACCCGGCGCGAGTACCGCGAGCGCCGCGACCGGCTCGTCGCGGCGCTCGCTGAGCGGCTCCCGGCGTGCCGCGTCGACGGGCGTCGCCGCCGGTCTGCACCTGCTGCTGCGGCTCCCGGCGGGACCGACGAGCGAGCCGTCGTCGCCGCGCTCGCCGACGCGGCGGATCCGGATCCGCGGGCTCGCGCAGCTACCGGCTCACGCCGCGCACCGACGACCCGGCGCTCGTGCTCGGCTACGGCCGGATTCCGCTCGCGGCGATCGACGCCGCCGTCGCGGCGCTGTGCGGAGGTGCTGCCTGATGGCCCGGGTCACGCTGGCCACGGTCGCGGAGGCGCTCGGCGTCTCGACCATGACGGTCTCGAACGCCTACAACCGGCCGGAGAAGCTGTCGGCCGAGCTGCGCGAGCGGGTGCTGGCGAAGGCGGAGGAGCTCGGCTACGCGGGCCCGGACGCGGTCGCGCGCTCGCTGCGGCGGGGCAAGACCGGCGTGCTCGGCGTCGTGCTGGGCGAGGCGCTCGTGTACGCGTTCGAGGACCCGGCGACGGTCGAGTTCTTCCGCGGGCTGGCCGGCGCCGGGATCCCGCTGCACCTCGTGCCCGCGACCGGCGGCGCGGGCGACGCGGCGCTCGTGCTCGACGCCGCCGTCGACGCCTTCATCCTCTACGCGCTGCCCGACGGGCACCCGCTCGTCGAGGCGGTCGTCGCGGCGCGGGCTGCCGGTCGTCGTCCAGAGCGGGCCGGAGCTGCCGCGGCCACCCGTTCGTGGCGATCGACGAGCGCGCGGCGGGCGCGGCCGCCGCCGCGCACCTGCGCGCGCTCGGCCACGAGCGGCTGGCGGTGCTGAGCCTGCCGTGGGAGATCGCCGACCGCGCCGACCGGCCGCTGCGCGCCGGCGAGCCGACGCATCGCGTCACCCGCGGCCGGCTCGCGGGCTACGGCGTGACCGTCGGCCGCGAGGTGGCGTCAACGACCGCGCGCACGGCGAGACCGCGGCGGGCGCGCTGCTCGACGGCCCCGAGCCGCCGACCGGCCTGCTGTGCATGAGCGACGAGCTCGCGGTCGGCGCGCTGCGCGCCGCCGCGGTCGCGCGGCATCGCCGTGCCGGACCAGCTCTCGATCGTCGGCTTCGACGACACGCCCGAGGCCGCGCGCGCCGATCCGCCGCTGACGACGATCCGCCAGTCGCTGCGCGACCAGGGCCGCCTGTGCGCGCGGCTGGCCGCCTCCGGAGCGCCGCGCCGCGACCGTCGAGCCGCAGCCGTGGGAGCTGATCGTGCGCGGCTCGACCGGTCCGTCGCGGCGAATGACCGAAAGCTTTGCGGCCCGCGCGCGTTACGGGTGGCATGGGACCCTCGGCATCGGCCGACATCGAGCTCGGCGCGCGCGTCGTCACCACCCAGGCGCTGCCGGAGGGCATCCCCGAAGGGCGCGGCCGGCACGGTGATCGGCGAGGCCGGCTGGATCCAGCGCCGCTGGCGCGTCCGCTTCGACGACGGCCGGCGCTCAACGTGCCCGAGTACGCGCTCGACGCCGGCCCCCCGCAGCGCCGCTTCCAGCGCGATTCTTAAGGGGACAGACCCTTTTCCGCGACAACTGTCGCCTAAAGGGGACAGTCCCCTTTGCGCGACAGGTGTCGCAGTTTATCGTTATACTTGACGTGATGGAGTTCCGTCGCGATCGGGTGACGTGGATGGCCTACGCGATGCTCGCGTGGTTCGCGTACCTGCAGGCGGCGCCGGGGCTCGTGGTGCCGCACCTGCGCGACGAGCTGACATCGGCTACGGCGTCGGCGGGCTGCACGTGGCCGCGTTCGCGACCGGCAGCCTCGCTCGCGGGCCTGACCGCGGGCGCGCTGGAGCGGGCGCTACGGGCGGCGGGCGCTGCTGTGGGGCTCGGCCGCGGTGCTCGCGCTCGGGCACGGTCGGGCTGACGCTGGGGCGCGTGCCGGCGGCGACGGTCGGCGCGCTGCTCGTGGCCGGCTGGGGCGGCGCGGGGCTGCTGATCACCGTGCAGGCGCTGCTCGCCGACCACCACGGCGAGCGGCGCGCGATCGCGCTGACCGAGGCCAACGTGGCCGCGAGCGTCGCCTACGTCGTGCTCGTCGGCGGGCTGTCGCTGGCCGCGGCGCTCGGGCTCGGGCTGGCGCGCGGCGCTGCTGGCTTCGTTCGCGCTGCCGCTCGCGCTGTGGTGGCGGAACCGGCGCGACCGCGATCGAGGCGCCGCCGCCGGCGGCGGAGGTCGAGAGCGGGCGCCTGCCGGCGGCGTTCCGGGTCGCGGTGGCGATGCTGTTCTGCACCGTCGCCGCCGAGTGGTGCATCACGGCCTGGGGCGCGAGCTTCGCCGAGGACGCCGCGGACGTCTCCGCCGACACCGCGGTCGCGCTGATGTTCGGCTACTTCGGCGGCGTCGTCGCCGGCCGCGCGATCGGCAGCCGGCTCGCGCGCCGCCATCGACGAGCAGCGCCTGCTGGCGGGCGCGCTGGTGGTCAGCGCCGCCGGCTTCGCGCTGCTGTGGCCGGCGGGCAGCGCCGCGACGGTCTTCGCCGGGCTGGCCGTGATCGGCCTCGGGCTCGGCAACCTGTTCCCGCTCGGGCTCGCGGTGTGCGTCGGCCTCGCGCCGGACCGCGCGCAGCTCGCGAGCGGCCGCGCGGTGATGGCGGGCGCGCTCGCCGTCCTGCTCGCGCCGCTGACGATCGGCGCGCTCGCCGACGCGACGTCGCTGACCGCGGCGCTGGCCGTCGTGCCGGTGATGCTCGCGCTCGCCGCCGCGGGCTGACGCTCGTCACCCGCGATTCGCGAGCCTGCGCGTAGCGGCGCGTCGACTCGCGGCATCGCCCTCGGCGATCGATTCCACGAGGTCGAACCCGCCGGCCAGCACGGTGTCGAGCCGGCCGGTGCGCCAGCCGCGGACGGCGTCGCGGACGAGCGGCGTCGGGCGCTCGCGGTAGCGGCGGACGATCGTGGCGCGGCCGGCCGGGCCGGTGTCGTCGTCGAGCGGCGTGACGGTCACGCGCACGCGGCGGCGGTCGTAGCCGCCGCGGCCGTCCGGGGATCTCGAGCACGTGGAAGCCGGACTCCGGGCGCGAGCGTGCGCAGCGCGGCGAAGCCGGTGACGGTCGCGGTCCAGCGGAAGCGGCGGCCGGCGCGCTCCTCGGCGCACCTCCAGGCGCATCCCGCGCTCGTGCGCCCAGGCCGCGGTACATCGCCGCGATGCGCGGCCCGAACTCCGGGTCGCCGTCGACGCCGCAGCCGGGCGTCGGCGGGCTCGCCGGCGGCCAGCGCGTCGAGCGCCTCGTCGAGCAGGATCAGCCGCTGGGCGGCGCGCCGCACCAGCGCGGCCGGCGGGCGGCGGGCGCTGCGGATCCGCCGCAGCAGCGAGCTGCGCGCTGCGCAGCCCGGCCTCGATCCGGTCGCGCAGCTCGACGCCGCCGAGCACCGCGAAGCGGCCCTCGTCGTCCCAGAAGCCCGGCTCGCCGAGCCGCGCCAGCAGCGCGGCCTTCTCGGCCTGCCACTCCGGCGCCGTCGACGCGGCCGGAGACGGCGGCGAACGCCTCCTCGAGCAGCTCCAGCGCCCGCGCCGCCCTCGCGCGCCAGCGTGCGCAGCGTCGCGCCCGACGGCGCCGGCTCGGCCGGCGACGTCCGGCGCGTCCGGGTCCTCGAACGTGACCGTCGAGGCCGTCGCCGCCCGCGCGCACGAACAGGAACTGGTCGCCGCCCGGGTACTCGTGGCCGGCGATCGCCAGCGCCAGCGGCGTCAGGAAGTGCCGCTCGACCGCGCGCTTCAGCGGCCGCGCGCCGAGGTCGGGCGTGAAGCCCTCGCGCGAGCAGGAACTCGAGCGCCGAGTCGTCGAACTCGACCGCCCACTGGCGCGACGCGCAGCCCGCGCCGCGCGAGCACCGCCTCGAGCTCGGCCGCCAGGATCTCGCGCATCACCGGCCGCGACAGCGGCCGGAACACGACCGACGCGGTCGATCCGGTTCAGGAACTCGCGCCGGAACGCGCGCGTCACCGCCTTCTCGACGCTGCCCGCCGCGAAGCCCGGTCGCCGGCGAGAACCCGATCCCGCTGCCGGTCGGGATCTTCGCGCCCAGGTTCGAGGTCATGATGATCACGGCGTGGCGGAAGTCGGCGACCGCGCCGCGCGGGTCGCTCAGGCGCCCGTCGTCGAACACCTGCAGGAACAGGTCCCAGACGCCCGGGTCGGCCTTCTCGAACTCGTCGAGCAGCACGACCGAGAACGGCTGGCGGCGGATCCGGCGCCACCAGCGACGCGTCGTCGCCGGCGTCGCCGTCGCCGAGCATCCGCCGCGCGCTGCCCGGGTTCTGGTACTCGCTCAGGTCGAGCCGGATCATCCGGTCGCCGGAGCCGAACAGGTACTCGGCGAGCGCCTTGGCGATCTCGGTCTTGCCGGTGCCGGTCGGGCCGACGAACAGCAGCACGGCCTGCGGGCGCGTCGGGATCGGTCAGCCCCGCCTTGAGCAGCGCGACCCGCTCGACCATGCACTCGACCGCCTCCGGCTGGCCGATCACGCGCGCGGCGAAGAACGCCCGCAGCGCGTCGACGTCGAGCCGCTCGCGCTCGTCGAGCAGCGAGAGCGGCAGCCCCGAGCGCTCGGAGATCGTCGCCAGCACGTCCTCGATCGTCAGCGCGTCCTCGTCCGGCGCGGCGCCGCGATCGCCTCCAGCAGCGACAGCAGCGCGCCCGGCAGCGCGGCGTCGCCGAGGAAGTGGCGGCCGAGCGCCAGCGCCTCGCGCAGCACCGCGCGGTCGGTGCCGGCGCGCGGCGCGCGGCGAGCGCCAGCGTGCGCGCGCTCGTCCATCGGCTCCACGCGCACGACGTCGAACGCGTCGCGCACCGCCGGCCGCGCGCGCACCAGCCGCTCGTAGCCGGCCGGGTCGACGATCGCCGGCGACGTGCAGCCGCGCGTCGCGCCAGCCCGCGCAGCAGCAGGTCGAGCACGCCGCGTGCGGTTCTGAGCGGTGCGTGCCCGCGCACAGCAGCTGCTCGAACTCCGGGCACGATCCACAGCACCGGCGCGCCGTCGAGCGTGCGCACGAGGTCGCTGCACGCGGCCCTCGAGCTCGCCGACGTAGCGTCATGCCCGGCGTTGACCTCGGCCGCGCCCGCCTCGAACGTCATCCAGCCGTCGCGCGGCCAGCCGCGCGCCGCGCGCGCGCAGCCGGCTGAGCCGCCCGCTGCCGCGCTCGCCGACGACCAGCAGCGGCTTGCCCGCGCGCGGCGGCGCGGCCAGCGCGTCGACCTCGCGCTCGAGCGCCGTCGTCGCGCAGCAGCGCCGTCCGCCGAGCTCGCAGCGCCTCGCGCCGGCGCCGCACGCGCCCGATCGCGCGCAGCGCGTCCGGCGACGTCGCGCGCTGCGCGGCCAGCCGCGCGAGGTCGCTCGCCGACGGACGCCGGGAGCGCGTCGCCGAGCCGGCGCGACGAGCTCGAGCGCGGCGTCGAGCCGCTCGTCGGGCACGTCGCCGCAGCCGACACGACCTCGCCGCGGCGCCGCGACGAGCGCGCGCAGGTCCTCGAGCGCCGCGCCGCGCCAGGCCGCCGGCCCGGCCGCGGCGAGCAGCGCGCTCGACGAGCCCGTCGCGGACGTGCCGGTCGAGCGCGCGCAGCAGGAAGACGGCGCGTCTGCCCGCGCGACGCGTCGGCGCACGAGCAGCAGCAGCGGGCCCGTCGTCGCCGTCGCGCTGGCGCGAGCGCCTCGAGCGCGACCGCGGCGCGCGATCGCGTCGTCGCCGCGCGCCAGCGTCGAGCAGCTCGCTCGTCGTCGCGCTCGGCGAGCAGCGAGACGGCGCGCTGGAACGTCTCGTTGACGAGCAGCGCCGCGGCCCGGCGCTCGGCCTTCGGCAGCGCCCGCAGGGCCTCGAGCGCCTGCTCGAGCTCGGCGCTCACGCCAGCCCGGCCAGCTCCTCGTAGAGCGCCCGCGCGGCGGCCGCGCCCTGCTCGAGCGCGACCAGCCGGTAGGACTCGTTCGGCGCGTGCAGCGCGTCGTCGGGCAGCGAGAAGCCGGACACGATCGCCGGGATGCCGCGCTCGGCGAACGCGGCCAGGACCGGCAGCGTGCCGCCGGTGCGGACCAGCGCCGGCTCGCGGCCGGAGGACCGCGCGAGCGCGCGCCGCGCGGCCTGCAGCGCCGGCGACTCGGGGTCGAACGCCGACGGCTCGGCGCGGTCGGCGCTGAACGTCAGCTCGGCGCCGTCGGGCAGCGCGTCGCGCAGCAGCTCCTCGAGGTTGCGGGCGATCTCGTCCGAGCGCTGGCCGCCGACGATCCGCACGGACAGGTCGGCGCGACGCGACCGGCACGACGATCGTGCGCGCCTGGCCGCCCTCGATCGCGGTGGACGTCGAGCGACGGCTCGGCCGTCGTGCGGACGTAGAACTCGGTCGCGGCGGCCGGATCGGACGGCCGCGCGCCGACGCCGGCGAGCTCGCTCGCGCCCGGCGGCAGCGTCGCCCAGCTCTCGATCTCGGCCGGCGACGGCGGCTTGCACGCCGGCCCGCAGCGGCTCGGGCAGCCGGCCGTCCGGCCCGGCGAGGACCGCGCGCCAGCGCGTGGTGCAGCGCGTGGAACGCGTTCAGCGCGGCGCCGCCGTACATGCCCGGAGTGCGCGGTCTGCGTGCCGGTGCGGACCTCGACGTGCGCGAACACCATCCCGCGCGTGGCGAGCGTCAGCGCGGGCGTCTCGGCGTCGACCATCCCGCTGTCGAAGACGATCACGGCGTCGGCGCCGCGCGCGTCCGGCGCGCACCCACTCGCCGACGTCGTCGGAGCCGGTCTCCTCGGCGCCCTCGATCAGCACGCGGACGTGGACCGGCAGATCGCCGGTCGACGCGAGCGCGCACGCGACGTGCAGCAGCGGGAAGAAGTTGCCCTTGTCGTCGGTCGCGCCGCGGGCGTAGATGCGGCCGTCGCGGATCGTCGGCTCGAACGGCGGCGAGTCCCAGCAGCTCGAGGTCGCCCGGGTCCTGGACGTCGTAGTGGCCGTAGATCATCACCGTCTGCGCGTTCTTGCGCGCGGAGCGCAGCTCGCCGACGACGAGCGGCGCGCCGCCCGGGGTCGGCGACCAGCTCGGCGGTCGCCGCCGGCGCGGCGCACGCGCTGCGACGGCCCACGCGGCGGCGTGCGCGCAGCGCCTCCTCGTCGCGCGCGCCGGCCGAGATCGACGGGATCCGCAGCCAGTCGAGCGCCTCGTCGAGCAGCTCAGCTCACCGTTGATCACCGCCAGCGTGTCGCCCGCGGTGACCGACGTCGCCCTCGGAGATCGGCAGCTCGGCGATCTTGCCCGCCTTGTGGGCGGTGATCTCGTTCTCCATCTTCATCGCCTCGATGATGCACACGAGCGCGCCCTCCTCGACGTCGGCGCCCTGCTCGACGAGCACCTTGAAGATGTTGCCCTGCATCGGCGAGGCGAGCGTGTCGCCGCCGCCGCCGCCGCCGCCGCCGGCCTTGCGCTCGCGGCGCGGCGCGGCCTTCGCGGCGCGCGGCCGCCGTTGGCGCCGGCGGCTCGCCGTGCACGGTCACCTCGAAGCGCTTGCCGGAGACCTCGACGACGTAGTCGCGCGCGACGGTCTCGGCCTCGTCGTCGGCGGGCTCGGGCGCGTCGCGTCGGCGAGCGCCTTCAGCCACTCCTTGTCCTCGATCAGGTCGCGGCAGGTCTCGGCCTTGCGCCCACTGCTCGGAGGCCATGATCGCCTTGTGGAACGGGATCAGGGTCTTGACGCCCTCGATCTCGAACTCCCGCAGCGCCCGCGCCATCCGCCGCGTCGCGCGTCTCGCGGTCGGCGTCCCAGACGATCAGCTTGGCGACCATCGGGTCGTACAGCGGCGTGATCTCCGAGCCCGCCAGCACGCCGGAGTCCACGCGCACGCCGGGCCCGGACGGCTCGCGGTAGTGCGTGACCGTGCCCGGCGCCGGCGCGAAGTTCTTCGCCGCGTCCTCGGCGTTGATCCGGCACTCGATCGCGTGCCCGTGCCAGCGGATGTCGTCCTGGCCGAAGCGACAGCGGCTCGCCGGCGGCGATCAGGATCTGCTCGCGCACGATGTCGACGCCGGTGACCGCCTCGGTCACGCAGTGCTCGACCTGCACGCGCGTGTTCATCTCCAGGAAGAAGTACTCGCCGTCCTCGGACAGCAGGCCCTCGATCGTGCCCGCGCCGCGGTAGTCGACGGCGCGCGCGGCGTCGACGGCGATCTTGCCGATCCGCTCGCGCAGCTCGTCGTCGACCAGCGGCGCCGGCGACTCCTCGATCAGCTTCTGGTGGCGGCGCTGGATCGAGCAGTCGCGCTCGCCGAGGTGGACGACGTTGCCGTGCGCCGTCGGCCAGCACCTGGACCTCGACGTGGCGCGGGTCGGGCAGGTAGCGCTCGAGGTAGACCGTCGCGTCGGAGAAGAACTTCTCGCCCTCGCGCGCCGCGCCCTCGAAGGCGTCCTTGAGCTTGTCCGGCTCCAGCGCGACCCGGAAGCCCTTGCCGCCGCCGCCGCCCGCGGCCTTGACCGCGATCGGGTAGCCGATCTCCTCGGCGATCTTCTCCGCGTCCTCGAGCGACTCGACCGGCTCGGTCGTGCCCGGCACGATCGGCACGCCCGCGTCCTGCATCAGCTCGCGCGCGCTTGGTCTTGGAGCCCATCGCCTCGATCGCCGACGCGGGCGGCCCGATGAACGTGACGCCCGCCTCCTCCAGGCGCCGCGCGAACGCCGCGTTCTCGGCCAGGAAGCCGTAGCCGGGATGGACGGCCTCGGCGCCGGAGCGCTCGATCACCTCGAGCAGCTTGTCGACGTTCAGATAGGACTCGGCCGCGGGGCCGGGGCCGAGCAGATAGGCCTCGGTCGCGCGCTTGACGTGCTGCGCGTCGCGGTCGGCCTCGGAGTAGACGGCGACCGACTCGATCCCGAGCTCGTCGAGCGCGCGGATGACACGGACGGCGATCTCGCCGCGGTTGGCGACCAGGACCCTTGCGAACATCAGGGCGCGCCATGCTATCCGCCCGCCTCATCCTCGTCCGCCACGGACAGTCCGACCTACAACGCCGAGGCCTGCCTCCAGGGCCAGGCCGATCCGCCGCTGTCCGAGGCCGGGCGCGCGCGAGGCGCGAGCGCTGGCCGCCGCGCTGCCGCGCTTCGACGAACGTGTCGTCACCAGCGACCTGCGGCGCGCGACGCGAGACCGCGGCGCTGCTCGGCTACCCGGACGCGCGGCGCGATCCGCGCTGGCGCGAGATCGACGTCGGCGAGTGGGCCGGGCCGCCCGCTGACCGAGTTCCCGTCCGGCACCGAGCCGGCCTGGCGCGGCGGCCCGCTCGCCGCGCCCGGCGGCGAGACCTGGGACGACCTCGTGGCGCGCGTCGGCGCGCGCCGTCGACGAGCTGTCGCGCCGGCGGCACGTGGCTCGTCGTCTGCCACGGCGGCGTCGTCCGCGCCGCGCTCTCGCACGTCACCGGCGCCGATCCGCGGCGCGTCGCCGGGCCCGGCGAACGCCAGCGTGACGGTCATCCGGCGCGGCGATCCGCCGCGGCTCGAGGCCTACGGCTGGACGCCGTCGGGTCAGTGTCCTGACGCGCGTCAAGTCAGCGCAAGTTCCGCTCCGGGGCGGCGTTGGAGCCCGTACGCCGCCCTCATCCTGGGGCCTTTGCAGGGCGGCTGCACAAGTGGGAACCGGCCGGCCGGCACAATGGGGCCGCCGTGTCGGCCGGTTACCCCACAGCCTCGCGCGCCGGGGTCGCGCTCGACGCCTTCCAGCCGCGCGGCCGCGACCCACGGGCTCGACCGTCGTCTCGGCCTCGGCCGGCGGCGGCGCGGTGTCGCGCAGGAACTGCTCGATCGCGGCGATCACCGCCGCCGCCTCCTCCGGCGAGGCGGTGCTGCCGTGCAGCTCCAGGCGGGGCCGGCGGTTCATCGCGCCGAGTCGTGTCACGATCGCGGGCATGTCCGCCCGCTCCGCCGTCCACGGGGCTCTGGCCCTCGCCTTCCTGCTCAGCGCGCCGGTCGCCTTCGCCGACCCGGCCGGAAAGTCCACGACCGAGGAGACGATCCGGCCCGCGGCCGGGCAGCGGCTTCGTGCAGCTCGCAGCGCGGCGCCGGGCGAGGACCACGGGGTCCGCCGCCACCCGTCCGCGCGCGCCGTCGAGCGGCCGCGCGAGCGACGCGCCGCTCGCTCGCGTTCTTCGGCCAGCTGACCGACCCGCAGATCGCCGACGAGATGTCGCCGGCGCGGGTCGACTTCCTCGACGCCGCGGGCAACGACGGTCAGCTCCTCGTGGCGGCCGCAGGAGGCGATCGGCCTGCAGGTCTTCGACCAGATCGTCCGCAACGTCAACGCGAACCGGACGAGCGAGGTCCGCGGCCGCGGCGGGCGCGCGCAAGCTCGGCTTCGCGATCACCACCGGCGACCTCGCCGACAACCAGCAGCTCAACGAGACGCGCTGGTTCAAGGGCGTGCTCGACGGCGGGCGGGTCGACCCGTTCTCCGGCCAGCCGATCAGCGCCGACCAACCCGTGCGGCGGCGCCGACCAGGCGACGATCGACCGCGCTCAACGCCGACGTCGCCGCGCGCCGCTACACCGGCGTCGCCGACTACGACGACTACCCCGGCGTCCCCGCCGACCGCTACAGCGGCTTCTGGGACCCGGACGTGGCGCCGCCGGGCGGCGGCCCGTACGCGGCGTTCCCGCGCTACCCCGGGCTTCCTCGAGCGCGCGCAGGCGCCGTTCAGCCGCCGAGGGCCTGAAGGTGCCGTGGTACATCTCGCGCGGCAACCACGACGGGCTGATCCAGGGCAACGCGCCCGCCAGCACCGACCTGTTCCGCGCGATCGCCGTCGGCTGCCTGAAGGTGTTCCCGTCCGCCGCCGTCGACCCGGCGCGGTTCGCCAACGCCGACGAGAGCGAGGTCTTCGCGCAGATCGCCGACCCGTCGTTCATCCAGACGCTGCTGGCCGGCGCGCGCGATGGTCCCGCCGGACCCGGACCGCCGGATCATCAGCACCGTCGAGTACAAGCGGGAGATCGGCGGCTCGCACGGCTACGGCCACGTCGCGGCCGCCGAGCGCCGCGCCTCCGACGGCGTCGCCGCCTACTACTCGTTCCGGCCGCGCGCGGGCATCGAGCTGGTCTCGCTCGACACCGTCGCCGAGGGCGGCGGCCAGAACGGCAACCTCGACGACCCGCAGTACAAGTGGCTCGAGCAGACGCTGCGCAACGCCCAGCAGGCGCGCCGGCTGGTGATCGCCTACGGCCACCACACGCTCGGCACGATGAGCAACACGCGCACCGACGAGCAGGCCGGGCGCGTGCGACGCCGCCGAAGCCGGGCTGCGACGCCGACCCGCGCCGCTCCACGCCGCTGCACCGCGGGCTGGCCGGCTCGCAGAACGTCCGCGACCTGTTCCTGAAGTACCCGAACGTGATCGCCTACGTCGCCGGCCACACGCACGCCAACCGCGTCGACCTGTTCCGCAAGGGCCGCAGCGGGCTTCTGGCAGATCAACACCGCGTCGCACGTCGACTGGCCGCAGCAGAGCCGGCTGATCGAGGTGATGGACAACCGCGACGGCACGCTGTCGCTGTTCGCGACGATCCTCGACCACGCCGCGCCGATCGCGCCGCCCGCCGCCGGCACGAACGCCGGCGGGTTCCGCCACGACGAGCTGACGAGCATCGGCCGCGTGCTGGCCTGGAACGACCCGCAGCGCCAGGGCGATCCGCCGACCCCGACCAGCGGCGCGGCCGCAGGGAGGACCGCAACGTGGAGTTGGTGCTGAACGACCCGCGGGCGGTGCGTAAGCCCTAGCTGGGCCAGGGAATCGCGCGGCTCTTGTAGCCGCCCTTCTCCGGCAGCTCGTCCTCGTAGTCGCACGCCGCGACGGCGGGGATGCCGCGCTCCCAGAGCAGCGGCAGGAGCCGCTCGACGACGTCCCTGGATCGACCTCGATCCGGTAGCGGAAATGCAGGAAGCCGCTCGGGAACTCGCGTGCGGCCGCCTCGTCGTAATCATCGTTGCGCTCGGCGTCGAGTCGCTCACCGAGCTCCTGCTCGAGCCAGTCCTCGAGCTCGGTTCGACTGCGAGCCGAGTGATTGGCGTAGACGATGCAGTCGATCATGGGATCGGAATGTACGGGCCCTGGTCGTAGGCGCTGCCGCGCCGGATGATCGAGACGTGGACGTCCTTGCCGAGCCGGCGCTGAAGCTCCTTGCGCAGTGCCCGCAGCCCGGCCTCGCCGCTCGGGATCTTCCCGTGCTCCAGCGCGTAGTTGAGCGAGTCTTCCTTGGCCGACCCGGGATTGGGACGGCCCCAGGCCTTCCTCGCCAGCTCGTCGAACTGGGCGTCGTCGACGAGGATGGCGACGTCGAGGTCGGAGTCCGGCCGCGCCGTCCCCTTCGCGCGGCTGCCGTGGATGCCGGATGTCATCGCTGATCGAGCCCGCCTTCTCGCGAATCAGCCGCGCGGCGTCGTCGAACTCTGCCTTGGCGATGCCCTGCGGCACACGGCCGAGCGAGTTCCCGGCGTGTAGCGCCCGAGCTTGTCGCGGATCACGGCGATGATCTGGCGCCGGATCCGGGCCGCCTCCTGCACCGACTTCGCGCCGCGCAGCGCCTTCGCGGAGCGCCCGGACGCGGCCGGCCAGCACCTTCGCGGCGCCGCTCGCGAGCTTGCCCGCGCCGAGCGTGACGATCGCGCCGATCGGGTCGTCGAGCACGAACGTCTCGAAGCCCTTCGTGATCAGGTTCCGCTCGTCCTCGGTCGGGTCGTCGCCGCGCTCGACCTCGTAGCCGTCCGGGTTGCCGTCGCCGTCCGTGTCGTAGGCGTTCGGATCGGTGCCGAGCTCGATCTCCTGCGCGTCGGTCAGCCCGTCGCGCGAGGCGCCGTACTCGCCGTCCCCGTCCGCGCTCGACGGGTCGGTGCCGATCGCGACCTCCTCGGCATCGCTCAGCCCGTCGCCGTCGGTGTCGCCCTTGGTGGGATCGAGCTTGCCGCCGGAGCCGGCCTCGCGGCGATCGTCGATCCCGTCTCCGTCGCTGTCGGTGGCGAGCGGATCGGTGCCGAGCCGCCGTTCCTCGCCGTCCTTGATCCCGTCCCCGTCGGAGTCGGCCGATCTCGGGTCGGTGCCCGCCCGGCGCTCGTCGCGATCGGAGACGCCGTCGCCGTCGCGATCGCCCGGCCGGCCCGCCGACGCCGTCGGCGCCTCGCAGTCGCTCGCCGTCGAAGATCTCGCACACCATGCCGATCGAGGTGCCGCGCGATCGACGTGCCGACAGTGGTCGTCGAGACCGCGGCGATGATCACCGAGACGACGAGCAGCACGCCGACGTACTCCGCGGCCGTCTGGCCGCGCTGGCACCTCATCGCAGCCCGAGCCCGTCGATCAGCCACCGGCCCTGGAACCGCACGACGCGCGTGCGCGTCACCCGCGGCCCATCGCCGAAGCGCGGCGTCGGCGGTGTCCCCGCGCACGGTGACCGATGCACGCGCCGGGGGTCGGCTCGCCTGTCGCGCGAAGCCGGCGGGCATCGCCTCGTCGACCGCCGCGCCGTAGAGCGACGTCGCCTCCGCGCAGGAGATGACGCCCCCGAGCTTAGCCCGCTCGTCGGACTCCGTGCCGATACCGCGGGGTCAGCTGCGCGCAGGCCAGCGCCCCGTCGCCCGCCAGCAGGTGGCCGACGTAGGCGGCGACGCGCTCCTGGATCAGAACCGCGGTCCGGCTTGGGGGCCGCCGCGCGCTCGCCGCAGCCGCCGATCGCGGCTGCGGCCAGGAACACGAGGAGCGCGCGGCGGGCCACACGCCGACGCTACGGGTGCGGCGCGATCGCTCCCAGAGTCCCGAGACTCATCTTCGCTCTGGGACCCGACCTAGAGCGGGATGTTGCCGTGCTTGCGGCGCGGGCCCGGCTCGCGCTTGGTGAGCAGCGCCTCGAGCGCGGCGATCACCTTCGGGCGCGTCTCGTGGGGGATGATCACGTCGTCGACGTAGCCGCGCTCGGCCGCCGTGTACGGGTTCGCGAACCGCGCCTTGTAGTCGTCGATCAGCTTCTCGCGGCGCGCGTCCGGCGTCGGTGAGTTGCGCGATGTCGCGGCGGTGGATGATGTTGACCGCGCCCTCCGGGCCCCATCACCGCGATCTCCGCCGTCGGCCAGGCGAAGTTGAAGTCCGCGGCGAGGTGCTTGGACGACATGACGTCGTAGGCGCCGCCGTAGGCCTTGCGCGTGATCACGGTGATCTTCGGGACGGTCGCCTCGGCGTAGGCGTAGAGCAGCTTCGCGCCGTGGCGGATGATCCCGCCCCACTCCTGCGAGGTGCCCGGGCAGGAAGCCGGGCACGTCGACGAACGTCAGCAGCGGGATGTTGAACGCGTCGCAGAAGCGCACGAAGCGCGCGGCCTTGGCCGACGCGTCGATGTCCAGCACGCCGGCCATCGCCTTCGGCTGGTTGCCGACGACGCCGATCGCGTAGCCGTTCAGCCGCGAGAAGCCGACGACGATGTTCTGCGCGTAGTGCTCGTGGACCTCGAGGAACTCGCCGTCGTCGACGACGTAGCGCATCGACGTCGCGGATGTCGTAGGGCTTGTTCGGGCTGTCGGGGATGATCGAGTCGAGCTCGTCGTCCATCCGCTCCGGGTCGTCGGACGGCGCGACGCGCGGCGCCGTCTCGAGGTTGTTCTGCGGCAGGAAGCTGAGCAGGTAGCGCGCGTCCTCGAGGCACGCGTCCTCGTCCTCGGAGGCGAAGTGGGCGACGCCGGACTTGGTCGAGTGGCTCATCGCCCCGCCGAGCTCCTCGAAGCCGACCTCCTCGCCCGTGACCGTCTTGATCACGTCGGGGCCGGTGATGAACATGTGCGAGGTCTCCTTGACCATGAACACGAAGTCCGTGATCGCGGGGGAGTAGACCGCGCCGCCCGCGCACGGGCCCATGATCAGCGAGATCTGCGGGATCACGCCCGAGGAGCGGACGTTGCGCAGGAAGACGTCGCCGTAGGCGCCGAGCGAGACCACGCCCTCCTGGATGCGCGCGCCGCCGGAGTCGTTGATGCCGATCACGGGGCAGCCGATCTTGGCCGCCAGATCCATGATCTTGCACATCTTCTCGGCCATCACCTCGCCGAGCGAGCCGCCGAAGACCGTGAAGTCCTGGCTGAACACGCCCACGCGGCGGCCGTCGATCGTGCCGTGACCGGTGACCACCGCGTCGCCCCACGGCCGGTTCTTCTGCATGTCGAACTCGGTCGTGCGGTGGCGCACGTACGTGTCCAGCTCCTGGAAGGAGCCGGGGTCGAGCAGCTTCTCGATCCGCTCGCGGGCCGTGTACTTGCCCTTCGCGTGCTGCTTCTCGACCGCCTTCTCTGAGGCGTGGTCCACGACGGCCTCGCGCAGCTCCTCGAGCTGGGCCAGCCGCTCCTCGAACGTCTCCGGCGCCTTCTGTCGCATGACCGGCGGACTCTATCGGTGAGTGCTTCCAGAGTCTCCTTGGCGCGGTCGACGACGGTCACCCGGTAGCGCTTGCCCACGCCGCAGGCGCACGCGCTGTGACGTCCTTCACCCGCTTGCTGCCGAGCTTGATGCGTGCGGATCGCCGCGCCGTCGCGGCCGGGCTTGACCTTGAGCGAGCCGGCTCTTGAGCGTGACGGCCTGGTGCGCAGCCGGCCACCTTCAGCGGCGCGCGCAGGTCGCGACCGTCGCCGCTGTGGCCGGTGAGCTTGCCGGTGACGTGCTGGCGCGCGCCGTGGCAGACGTCGCGCTTGAGTCTCAGCGGCGAGGCGGTCGTGAAGCTCGAGCTCGAAGCGCTCGAGCGGCACGTCCGGGATGCCCGGCGAACGAGTTGTGGATCAGCGCCGTCGGCGCCCGAACGCGTCGACCTTGCCGAACAGCGGCAGCGAGACGGGACCGGTGAGCTGCAGCGCGAGCGCCGGGCAGCTCGCCGGCGGCCGGGACGGCGAGCGTCACCGGGCTCGTCAGCGGCGCGGCGAGCAGCGGCGTCGTGGCAACGGCGGAACCGATCCGCGGCGCTCGCCGGGCAGGTCGCGACGCCCGGCGGGCAGGCCTTCGACAGCCGGCTCCGAGGTCGGCGCCGATCGCGGACGGCAGCGCGACGTCGGCGATCGCCGTCGAGGCTTGGCCGGCGGGGACGGTGATCACGGCCTTCAGCGGCGGGAACTTGCCGCCGGCGGTCCGGCCGCGGGCGCCGATCGTCGCCTCCAGCTTCGGGCGCGAACGGCAGCCCGGCGCAGTCGGTGGCCTGATACGGGGCGGTCACGGTCGCGGTGCCGCCGTCGGCTCCCTCGAGCACCGCCGCCAACGCGTCTGCGGCGCGCAGCTCGACGCGTTGAGGATGAAGCCCGGGCGGTCGAACGTCGAATGCGAGCTGGCGGATCGAGACCGGGACGCCGCCGACCAGCGCGCGGCATCGGCGTGGTCTTGACCGACAGGCCGCCGTCGGGACGCAGCACGATGCTGGCGCGCACGATCACGGTGCCCAGGTCGACCGGGCCGACCCTGCCCGGGATCGCGATCGCCAGCCCCGCGAGGCCGCCGTCGAACGGGCCGGTGAGCGACACCGTGCCGGCGCAGCGCGACCGGCGAGCCGCCGGCGCCTGCCAGCGCGCTGACGCGGCCGACGCGGGTGTCCTCCGGGCAGGTGCCGGCGTTGGCCTGCGCCTCGGCGCAGACCGGCACGCCCTTCAGGCTGCCGGCCAGGCCGGGCGGCAGCGCGGTCGTGACGCGGGTGATGTCCGGTCGAGCCGTCGGTACGCGTGATCTCCATCGTCACCGCGCCGGCCGGGCGGCCGGCCGCGGTGCGAGTCCGCGGTGACCCGCAGCGCGGGCGCGAAGGCCGCCGCGGTGCAGCCCTGGTCGATCGTGAACGTGGCCGTCGCGCGTCTTCGGCGCGGTGCCGCTCCACGGGCGTGAGCAATCGCGGCGGCGGTCTTCTCGCCGCACGTGGTCGGGTTCGACAGCACCGCTCGCGGGCCGCCCTGGAAGCTGAACGCGAACGTCGTGAACGGGACCTGCGGCAGGTTGTCGAACACCGTCGCTGATCTGGCCCGTCGCCGGGTCCAGGCGCACGTCGCCCGCGAGCTTGACCAGCACGCCGCTGCCGGCGACGACGATGTAGAGCCGGAAGTTCGTCGCCGAAGAAGACCTTGCCGGCGAGCGTCGGGAGCAGCGGCGTGGCGAAGCTGACCGTGCCGACCTGCGACGCGGCCGGGCAGTCGGTGGCGTCGAACTGCGCCTGGGTGCAGGCCACGAGGCCGTTGGCACGCCCGGGCGAGAGCGTCGTGCCGACGGGCAGCACGATGTCGGTGCGGCGCACGTGCGAGTCGCCGTCGGGGAGCTTGAGCGTGATCGTCGCGCCGCTCGGGACGGCGCGCTGCGGTCGTCTCGAGCGCGGCTTCGACCGTGGGGTTGAACGGCACCCTGTCGCAGCCGGTGGGCGTGAAGCTCGCGCTCTCGCCGTTGAGCGTGACCGTCGCCGGCGCGGCACGACGTCGGCAGCGTCATGAAGTCGCTGTCGAGCGTGAGCTGCATCGAGCTCACCGGCAGGCCGCCCGTCTGCAGCTGCGCGATCATCGAGTCCAGTCCGCCGTCCGGTCGCAGGCTGATCGACGCCTCGTTCTTGACCGGCCACGAGGAACGCGATGCCGAGCCGTGCGGGCTCACCCGGCTCGGGCTCGAGGTTGAAGATCTGGCCCAGCGGCAGCCCGTTGACACCGGCGCTGCCGACCTGCGATGCAGGCGAGCAGCCGAGGCCACGGAACGCGGCCAGCGAGCAGCGCGGCTTGGCGTTCGGGTTGCCGACCAGGCCGGGCGGCAGGCTCAGCTTGACGCTGCTCGGCGTCGAGGCGAACGTCGCGTTGATGGTCACGCTGCGGGGTCGCCGGCCTGTGTCGTCGAGGTCGAGACCGTGACGTCGGCCTGGGCGGGGGAGGCGATCAGAAAGAAGGCGAGTGCGACAAGGAGGCGTTTCATCGGCGGGCAACCCTGCCAGAGGGCCCCGCGACCGCGCGCCGGTTACATCTCGGGTTGGTATTCGCCGAACACGTCGCGCAGTGCGCCGCACACCTCGCCGACCGAGCGCCTTGTCCTTGAGCGCCTGGCGGATCGGCGGAGCAGGTTGTCGGTCCCGCTCGCCGCGTCCTTGAGCTCCTGCAGCCGCTTGTCCGTGAGCTCCTGATCGCGCTCGGCCTTGAACGTCTTCAGCCGCTCGAGCTGCGCGCGCTCGGACTCCGGGTCGACGGACAGGATCTCCTCGACCTCGGCGCTGTCCTCGACGAACTCGTTGACGCCGACGACGATGTCCTGCTTGAGCCGGTAGCGCTCGTGGTAGCCGAAGGCGGACTCCTCGATCTCGTTCTTGATGAACGCGATCGCCTCGACCGAGCCGCCCTGCTCGTCGATCTTCTCGATCAGCGCCCATGCGCGCTTCTCGATCTCGGCGGTCAGCGACTCGACGTAGTAGGAGCCGGCGAACGGGTCCACGGTGTCGGTCGCGCCGGACTCGTGCGCGATCACCTGCTGGGTGCGCAGCGCGAGCTTCGCGGCGCGCTCGGACGGGAGCGCGAGCGCCTCGTCGAAGCCGTTGGTGTGGAGTGACTGCGTGCCGCCGCAGACGGCGGCGAAGCCCTGCAGCGCGACCCGGACGACGTTGTTGAGCGGCTGCTGGGCGGTCAGCGTGACGCCGCCGGTCTGCGTGTGGAAGCGCAGCATCAGGCTGCGCGGGTCCTGCGCGCCGAAGCGCTCCTTCATCGCGTGCGCCCACATGTTCCGGGCGGCGCGGAACTTCGCGACCTCCTGGAAGACGTTGTTGTGGCCGTTGAAGAAGAACGCCAGGCGGGGCGCGAAGTCGTCGACCTTCAGGCCGGCGTCGAGCGCCGCCTGCACGTAGGCCATGCCGGTGGCGAGCGTGAACGCCACCTCCTGGACCGCGGACGCGCCCTTCTCGCGGAAGTGGTAGCCGGAGATCGAGCACGTGTTCCACTTCGGGATGTTCTCCTTGCAGTAGGCGAACAGGTCCGTGGTCAGCCGCATGCTCGGCTCGGGCGGGAAGATGAAGTTCCCGCGGGCGATGTACTCCTTGAGGATGTCGTTCTGGACGGTGCCGCGGAGCTGGTCGGCTCCACGCCCTGCTCCTCGGCGACCAGTTCGTAGAGCAGCAGCAGCACGGCGGCGGGCGCGTTGATGGTCATCGAGGTGGAGACCTCGTCGAGCGGGATCCCGTCGAACGCGGTCCGCATGTCGTCGATCGTGTCGATCGCGACGCCGGTCCGGCCGACCTCGCCGAGGCTGCGCGGGTCGTCGGAATCCAGACCGAGCTGGGTCGGCAGGTCGAAGGCCATGCTCAGGCCGGTGGAGCCGTGCGCGAGCAGGTACTTGTAGCGCTCGTTGGACTCCTTCGCCGACGCGTAGCCGGCGTACTGGCGCATCGTCCACTGGCGCTTGCGATACATCTCGGCATGGACGCCGCGCGTGTACGGAAACTCCCCCGGCTGCCCCAGATCGAGCTCCGGCGGCAGATCCTCGCTCGTGTACAGCGTCTTGACCTCGATGCCCGAATCCGTGAAGCGGCGCGGATCATCGGGCCCGACGACCGGCGCCACGGACAGATCCGTCGCCGTGTCCTTGTCCTCGATGGCCATGGCGTTCAGGGTACGCCGCTAGCCTTCGGCCCGATGCGCCGACTTGCTGTCTGCGTCGCGGCGGGCGCGGCGCTCAGCTTCGCCACCCCGGCGAGCGCGCAGGACTTCTACACCGTCGACTCGTGCGCGACCGCCACCGGCGCCGCCGCCAGCGCCGACGGGTGGTCGTTCAACCGCGCCGGGACCCAGTCGCGGACGTGTCCGCGGCCCGGGATCGTGGCGAGTGAACCGCCGTCAGCGAGCACGGTGCTGCGAAGGCTTCAACGCTCACCTTCACGCGCGCCCGCGGGGGCCCGGATCGTCGGCTACCGGCTGTGGCGCAGCGTGTCGCTGCGGCCGAACTGGAACTACACGCTCTACCGGAGCGCGGCCGTCGGGACGCGAACGAGGACATCGTCGAACGCTGCTGGACCCTCGGCGGCACTTGCACCGGCCTCGGCGACGCGCGCAACACCGGTGCCGCCACACGTCGCGCAGTCGCGGCTCGACATCCCCGCGCTGGTGCTTCCACGTCGACTGCAACCCGGGCGACTGTCCGGGCGGCGGGCCGGCCAACGTGACCGTCAACCGACTCCAGGTCGATCTGACCGACTCGGTCGACCCGACCCTGACCGGCACGCCGTCGGGCGACCTGGTGGACACGACGCAGCCGCTCAGCGGCGTGCGAACCGTGTCGCTTCTCGGCGTCCGACCAGGGCAGCGGGCGTGTATCTCGGCCGCGTCGAGGTGGACGGCACGTCCCGTGGCCTCGGCGGTCCTCGACGCCAACGGCGGCCGGTGCGCCAAGCCGTTCCGGTACCCGGTGCCGTGCCGGTCGACGGCGTCCGGCTCGCTGTCGGTCGACACGGCGCAGCTGGTCGACGGCGCGCACTCGGTGCGCCTTATCGTGACCGACGCGACCGAGACCAATTCGGTGGCCTTCGGGCCGGTGCAGGTCACGACCGCGAACCAGTCGAGTTCGTGCGTCCCCGGGAACGCCGGCGAACTGGCGGCGCGGTTCGCCAGTACGCGGCGCAGCGCGCTGACGCGGCGCGGCGGGCGCGCGCTGACGCTGACCGGCACGCTGTCGGGCGCGGCGCCCGGCACGGTGGTCGCTGCTGCTCAGCCGCGAGGTGCGGACGGGCGCGCCGCGGATCCTGACGTCCAACGCGGTGACCGGCGCGAACGGAACCTTCCGGCTCCCGGTCCCGGCGGGTCGTTCACGGACGCTGCGGGTCGCGTACCGGACGACCCCGACCGACCCGCTGCTGCGGTGCTCGCGGACGCTCCGGCTGCGCGTTCCGGCGCGCGTCACGCTCTCCGTCCCGGCGCACGTCCGCGCGGCGCTTCCGCCTGTCCGGCCGCCTGCTCGGTGGCGCGGTGCCGGCGCGCGGCAAGGTCGTCGAGTTGCAGGGCTACGAGGGCGGTCGCTGGCGCGAGTTCCGGACGGTGCGCAGCCGGTCGAGCGGCCGGTTCGCGCACGACGCTACCGGTTCAAGGCCGCGTCCACCGGGCGCAGCTTCCGGCTGCGCGTGCGGGTGCGGGCCGATGCCGAGCTATCCGTTCTCGGTCGGCTACTCGCGGGTGGTCCGGATCCGCGTGCGATGAGCGTCACGCGACCTGCCGCCGGTGGACGCGCTGGCCGCGCAGGTCCCGGCGGCGCGTGCGCTGGCCGTCGCCGCGGCGCGGGCGGTGCTGGCCGAGCGGCGCTCGGAGCTGCTCGCGGGCGCTGAGGATGAGGTCGATCTCGGCGCCCGCGCGCGGGCGTGGGCCGAGGCGGCCGAGCGCCCCTCGCTGCGGCGGGTGCTGAACGCGACCGGCGTGATCGTGCACACGAACCTCGGCCGGGCGCCGCTGGCGGAGGCGGCGCGCGAGGCGGTGGCGGCGGCCGCGGTCGGCTACTCGAACCTCGAGCTGGACCTGTCGACCGGCGCGCGCGGGTCGCGGCACGCGCACGTCGAGGCGCTGCTGTGTGCGCTGACGGGGGCGGAGGCGGCGTTCGCGGTCAACAACGGCGCGGGCGCGGCGCTGCTGGCGGCGGCCGCGCTGGCCGGGCCGGGTCGCGAGGTCGTCGTCTCGCGCGGCCAGTTGGTCGAGATCGGCGGCGGCTTCCGGGTGCCCGACGTGATCGCGCAGGCGGGCGCGCGGCTGGTCGAGGTGGGGACGACGAACCGCACGCGGCTCGCCGACTACCAGCGCGCCCTGGGCCCGGACACGGGCGCCGTGCTGCGCGTCCACCAGTCGAACTTCCGCCAGCTCGGGTTCGTCGAGGACGTGCCGATCGAGGCGCTGTGCGAGCTCGGCGTCCCGGTGATCGACGACGTCGGCTCGGGCGCGCTCGGCGCGCGTGTTCGACGAGCCCGACGTGCGCCGCTCGGTCGCGGCCGGCGCCGCGCTCGT
This sequence comes from uncultured Acidobacteriota bacterium, assembly GCA_963797715.1. GTDB lineage: Bacteria > Acidobacteriota > Vicinamibacteria > Vicinamibacterales > 2-12-FULL-66-21 > DATBJJ01. The sequence goes on along the minus strand of CAWCQS010000013.1, from coordinate 520,712 downwards.
GTGCTTCTCGGGCGACAAGCTCCTCGGCGGGCCGCAGGCCGGCCTGCTCGTCGGCCGCGCCGCCGCGGTCGAAGCCGCCCGCACGCACCCGCTCGCCCGCGCGCTGCGGATCGACAAGCTGTCGCTTGGCGGCGCTGGAGGCGACGCTGCGGCTGCACCGCGACGCGCCCGAGCAGATCCCGGTCCTGGCGATGCTGCACGCGCCGCGCGAGACGCTCGACCGCCGCGCCGAGGCGCTCGCGGCGCTGATCCCGGACGCCGAGGTGATCGAGGCCACCGCCCGCGTCGGAGGCGGAGCACTGCCGCTCCTCGAGCTCCCCGGCCCGGTCGTCGCGCTGCCCGACGCCTCGCTCGCCGCCGCCCTCCACCGCGGCGACCCGCCGCTGCTCGGCCGCGTCGAGCGCGGCCGCCTCCTGCTCGACCCCCGCACCCTCACCGACGAAGAGCTGGCGCCGGCGGCGGAGGCGGTGCGGCGAGCGCGCGGCGGATGATCTTGCCCGACGGCGTGCGGGGGATCGCGTCGACGAGGTGGACCGCGGCGAGGCGCTTGTGGGGCGCGACGCGCTCGGCGAGCCCAGGCGATCAGCGCGTCGGGGTCGAGCGTCGCCGCGGGACGACGAACGCGACCGGCACCTCGCCGGTGCGCGGGTCGGGGCGGCCGGTGACGGCGGCGTCGGCGACGAGCGGGTGGGTGAGCAGGAGGGCCTCGAGCTCGGCCGGCGCGACCTGGAGGGCGTTGACCTTGATCAGTTCCTTGATGCGGTCGACGATGAAGAGGTTGCCGTCGGCGTCGATGCGGGCGAGGTCGCCGGTCCGCAGCCAGCCGTCGTGCGCAGGCTCGGCTCGGCGTTGAGGTAGCCGGCCATCACCTGCGGGCCGCGGACCCACAGCTCGCCGTCGACGAGCTTGACCTCGGTGCCGGCCATCGGCTTGCCCGACCGAGCCGGGCGGGGTGGGGCGGCGGCGGTCGGGGCCGCTGATCGCGACCGCGGTCTCGGTCATGCCGTAGCCCTGGGCGACGACGGCGTGCGGGAACCGCGCCGCGACGGCCTCCTGCAGCGCCGCGCCGAGCGGCGCGCCGCCGGAGACGATCAGCTCGAGCGTCGGGCAGCTCGCGCTCGCGCGCGGGCGAGCGCGGCCATCAGCGGCGGCGGAACGGCGAGCACGGTGACGCCGTAGCGGTCGATCGTCGGCGAGGTCGAAGCGGGTGGCGGTGACGACCGTCGCGCCGGCGGCGAGCGGCGCCGCGAGCGTGACGACGAAGCCCATCACGTGGCAGAACGGCGGCAGCGCGAGCACGACGTCGCGCTCGGTCAGCCCGAGCGCGCAGCTGGATCTGCGCGATCGCCGCGTCGAGGTTGCGGTGCGTGAGCATCACGCCCTTGGGCAGGCCGGTCGTGCCGCTCGAGAACGGCAGCAGCGCGAGCGCGTCCGGGTCGGGCGGCGGCGGAACGTCGCCGCGTCGGGCAGCGCGAGCAGCTCCGGGCCGATCACGAGCGCGTCGCCGCGGGCGCCGCGGTCGGCGAGCTCGGGGACGGTCACGAGCGACGCTCGCGCCCGAGGCCTCGAGCTGCGCGGCGACCTCGCGGTCGGTCGCGGCCGGGGGGATGCCGGTGACGGCGCCGCCGGCGGCCATCGCGCCGAACGCCACGCCGGCCCACGGCGGGATGTTCGGCGCCCACAGCGCGAGCACGTCGCCGGGCCCGAAGCCGCGCGCGGCGAGCGCGGCGGCGACGTGCCGGATGCGCGCGGCGAGCGCTCGGCGGCACGGTGGCGCCGGTCGCGCCGTCGATGAGCGTCCGCGGAGTGAGTGAGGGAACGGTCTTTGACACGTGTCAAAGCGCTACACTTCGACTTTGACACGTGTCAAGTACCGAGCTCTCAGCCGAGACCCGTGCGCGCGTCCTCGACGCGGCGTGGCAGCGCGTGCTCGAGCACGGGCCGAGCGGCGCCTCGGTGAAGGACATCGCCGCCGCGGCCGGCGTCTCGCGCCAGCTCGTCTACTTCCACTACGGCAACCGCGCCGGCCTGCTGACCGCGATGGCGCGCCACCGCGACGAGGCGAGCGGCTTCGCGCACGCGGTCGCCGACGAACGCGCCGCTCGAAGACGCTCCTGCGCGCCTGGTGCGACTACCTGCCCGACATGCTGCCGGTCGCCCGCGCGCTCGAGGCCGCGCTGATCACCGGCGACGAGGGCGGCAGCGCGTGGCGCGACCGGATGGGCGAGCTGCGCGCGATCTTCGCGCACGCGCTGCGCGGTGCTCGACCTCGCGCCCGGCTGGACGGCCGAGACGGCCGCGGACTGGATCTGGGCGCGCGTCCAGCCGTCGACCTACGCCCACCTGGTGGGCGAGCGGGGCTGGACGCACGCGCAGTACACCGAGCGCACGGTCGCGCTCGCTGCTGCGCGAACTCGGGGGTGAGCCCGCCGCGGCGGTGGTCAGCTCGCCGCGACGGGCCCGGGCTGCTCAGCCGATCATCTCCCGTGCCGCCCCGCCCGGGCGGAACATCGGCAGGCAGTTCGCTTCAGGAGCGATACGCACGTGGAGCAGCGCCGGACCATCCTCGGCGAGCGTCTCGGCCAGCGCGTCCGGCGACCTCGTCGCCTTCGCCGATCGAGCGCACGGCCCAGCCGAACGCGCGCGCCAGCAGCTCCCAGTCGGGGCTCGTCGCCGAGTTCGACCGCGGTCCGGCGGCCGTCCCAGAACAGGTCCTGCTGCTGGCGGACCATGCCCGAGCGAGGCGTTGTCGAGCAGCAGCACCTTGACCGGCAGCGCCTCCTCGACCGCGGTGGCGAGCTCCTGCACGTTCATCAGGAACGAGCCCTCGCCGGAGACGCAGACGACGGTCGCGTCCGGGCGCGGCGGCCTGGGCGCCGAGCGCGGCCGGCAGGCCGAAGCCCATCGTGCCGAGCCCGCCGCTCGTGATCCAGCGCCGCGGCGCGTCGAAGCGCAGCCGCCCCGCCGCCCACATCTGGTGCTGGCCGACGTCGGTGGTGACGATCGCGTCGCCGAGCACGGCGTCCAGCGCGTCGAGCGCGGCTCTCGCGCAGTCGCACGGCTCGCGCGCGGCTCGCTCTGCCAGCCGCGGATCCGCGCCCACCACTCGTCGAGCGCGGGCGCGCTCGAGCTTGCGCGAACTCGCGGCACAGCGCGGCGAGCGCGAGCTTCGCGTCGCCGACGATCGGCACGTGCGCCGGGACGTTCTTGCCGATCTCGGTCGCGTCGATGTCGATGTGCACGACCTTCGCGTGCGGCGCGAACTCGTCGAGCGCGCCGGTCACGCGGTCGTCGAAGCGCGCGCCGATGGCGACGATCAGGTCGGCCTCGTCCATCGCCCAGTTGGCGACCCGCGTGCCGTGCATGCCGAGCATCCCGAGCCACGCCGGATCGGACGCCGGGAACGTGCCGAGCGCCATCAGCGTCGTGGTCACCGGGGCGCCGGTCAGCGCCGCCAGCTCGCGGAGCTCGGCGGCCGCGTCGGACTGCGTGACGCCGCCGCCCGCGTAGAGGACCGGCCGCCGCGCGGCCGCGAGCGCCTCGGCCGCCCAGCGCACCTGGCGGCCGTTCGGCCGGTGCCGCGGGCGGTAGCCCGGCAGGTACGGGTCGCGGACCGCGTCGCGGGCGGGCGCCAGCGCGATGTCCGCCGGCAGGTCGATCAGCACCGGCCCGGGCCGGCCGCTGACGTCGCGATGTGCAGGCCGTCGACGACCGCCTGGGCGATGTCGTCGGCGCGCTCGATCGCGAACGAGTGCTTGACCAGCGGCGCCGTGATGCCGATCACGTCCGCCTCCTGGAAGGCGTTCGTGCCGCGCAGCGTCGTCTTGACCTGGCCGGTGATGAACAGCGTCGGGGTCGAGTCCATCTGGGCGTCGGCGATCGCGGTCACGAGGTTCGTGGCCCCGGGGCCGGACGTGCCGATCGCGACGCCGGGGCGCCCGGTCGCGCGGGCGTAGCCCTCGGCGGCGTGCCCGGCGGCCGCCTCGTGGCGCATCAGCACGTGGCGGATCGGGCTGTCGTGGAGGGCGTCGTAGATCGCCAGGCAGGCCCCGCCGGGGATGCCGAAGACGGTCTCGACGCCGGCGCGCTCGAGCGCGCCGATCAGGGCGTCGGCGCCGCGCATGTGCGTGGGGGATGAAGGGTGGACAGGGCGACGGTGAGTACGCGAAGACGAAGCATGTGGAACTCCTTTGAAGAGGTGGCGCGAGGGCGCCGGGTCAGCGGACGGCGAGAGTGCACGCGGGGGGATACTCGTAAGGCGTGCAGGCCGGTCACGGCTTCGATGATGCCAGATGCCGCTGACGCTCGGCACCGCGGGCCACATCGACCACGGCAAGACCGCGCTCGTGCACGCGCTGACCGGCGTCGACACCGACCGGCTGCCGGAGGAGAAGGCGCGCGGGATCTCGATCGCGCTCGGCTACGCGCCGCTGACGCTGGCCGACCCGCACGCTCAGCGTCGTGGACGTGCCCGGGCACGAGCGGTTCGTGCGCACGATGGTGGCCGGCGCGACCGGCATCGACCTGTACCTGATGGTCGTCGCCGCCGACGACGGCGTGATGCCGCAGACGCGCGAGCACGCGGCGGTGCTGAGCGCGCTCGGCGTCGAGACCGGCGTGGTCGCCGTCACGAAGGCCGACCTGGCCGACCCGGAGCGGGCGTCGGTCGAGGCGGCGGAGCTGCTGCCGGGCGCGGAGATCGTCGCGCGTGTCGGCGCGCACCGGCGACGGGCCTGGACGCGCTGCGCGCCGCGCTGGAGCGGCGGCCGCGCGCGTGGCGGCCGCGCCGGCGGACGGCCCGCTGCGGCTGCACGTCGACCGCGTGTTCAGCATCCGCGGCGCCGGCACCGTGGTCACGGGCACGCTGTGGTCGGGCGATCGCGGTGCGCGGGCGCGAACGTGACCGTGCTGCCGAGCGGCGTGCGCGCCCGGATCCGCGCCGTCGAGGTGCACGACGCCCGGTCGAGCGCGCCGAGGCCGGCCAGCGCGTCGCGCTGAACCTCGTCGGTGTCGCGCGGACGAGATCGCGCGCGGCGACGTGTCGTGCACGCGAGCGGCGCGCGGCGTCGCCCGCGCGACGTTTCGCGTCGACGCCGCGCTGCGTGGACGTGCGGTCGACGCGCGGCCCGACGGCGGCGCGCGGATCGCCGTCCACCACGGGACGCGCGAGTCGGCGGCGCGGCTCGTCGAGCTCGGCGGCCGCGTTCTTCCAGCTCCGGCTCGAGCAGCCGCTCGTCCCGACGGCCGGCGATCGGCTCGTGATCCGCTCGCTGGCGCCGCCGGACACGCTCGGCGGCGGCGTCGTCATCGATCCCGCGCCGCGCCGCCACGGGCCGAGCCGCGACCTCGGCTCGTACGGCTCGAGCGCGGCGAGCCCGAGCCCGAGGCGCGCCCGGAGCCGGAGCCGAAGCCGGAGCGCGCCGCCGCTGAGCGACGCCGCGCTCGCGCTCGAGGCGCGCGCTGCGCGCCGCGGGGTACGAGCCGCCGCTCGACGAGGACCGCGAGCTGCTCGCCGAGCTGCGCGAGCACGGCCGCGCCGTCCGGCTCGGCCCGACCATGCACATCCACACCGACGCGCTCGACGAGGTCCGCGACCGCGTGTCGCCGCGATCGAGCGCGACGGTCAGATCACGCTCGCGGGCCTGCGCGACGAGCTGCAGACCTCGCGCAAGTACGCGCAGGCGCTGCTCGAGCACTTCGACGCCGAGCGCGTCACGCTGCGCCGCGGCGACGCGCGCGTGCTCAGGCGCCGGCGGGCCTCGGCGCCGTAGGGTCGGCGCCCTCGCCGCCGGGCTGCTCGCGCGCCATGTAGTTCTCGACCTCCATCACGTCGTCGCGCGAGCGCTCGACGACGCGCAGGAGGTCGGACATCGTCGCGACCTCCTCGACCTGCTCCTTGATGAACCACTGCATGAACTGCTCGCTCGTGTAGTCGCCCTCGTTGCGGGCGGTCGCGGCGAGCGCGTTGATCTGCTCGGTCACGCGCCGCTCCTGCTGGAGCGCGAGCGCGACCGGCGCCACGATGTCCTTGAAGTCGACCTGCGGCGCGGCGACGCCCGGGATCGATCGACCTTCTCGTCGGCGTCGATCAGGTACTGGACCATCATCATCGCGTGGTCGCGCTCCTCGAGCGCCTGCGCGTAGAAGAAGCGCGCGAGCTGCGGCAGCGTCTCGGAGTCGTAGTAGACGGCGCACGCGACGTACTGCTGGTGGGCGGCGTACTCGTGGGCGATCTGCTCGTTCAGCTGCGTGACGAACGCGTCGGCGGCCATGGCGGCGTGATGCTATACCGCGTCCCCCGTGGCGAAACGCGTCGTGAAGCCGAAGAAGCGCTGCTGCAAGAGCCGGCCGCGATGCAAGAAGTGCCCGGTCGTCTGCAAGCGCCTGGCCAATGAAGGACTTGCCGACAAGCGGCCGAACGGCACGTTCGTGCTCAACGTGCACCTCACCAAGAAGGCGTACAAGGCCGCTCGCAAAACGGCGTCCCGCTAACCTGCCTGACCCATGGCCACCTGCCTAGTGACCGGTGGCAGCGGCTTTCTGGGCTCGCATCTGTGCGATGCGCTCATGGCACGCGGGCATCGCGTGATCTGCGTCGACAACTTCGACACGGGGTCGCTGGCCAACATCCACCACCTCCGCGGCGACGACTTCGTGTTCATGCACAAGGACGTCACGGAGCCGTTCTTCGTCGATGAGCCGGTCGATTTCGTCTACCACTTCGCGTCGCCGGCGTCGCCGATCGACTACCTGCGGCTGCCGCTGCACACGCTCAAGGTCGGCTCCTACGGCACGCACCACGCGCTCGGGCTGGCGAAGCTGCACCGCGCGCGGTTCCTGACCGCGTCGACGAGCGAGGTCTACGGCGACCCGCAGGTCCATCCGCAGCCGGAGTCATATTGGGGCCACGTGAACCCGATCGGGCCGCGCGGCGTCTATGACGAGGCCAAGCGCTACGCCGAGGCGCTGACGATGGCCTATCACCGCCAGCAGGGCGTGGACACGGCGATCGTGCGGATCTTCAACACCTACGGTCCGCGGATGCGCCCGCACGACGGGCGCGCGATCCCGACGTTCCTGCGCCAGGCGCTCCAGGACCGGCCGATCACGGTCTTCGGCGACGGGTCGCAGACGCGGTCGTTCTGCTACGTGAGCGACCTGATCGAGGGGATCATCCGGCTCGCCGAGTCCGGGCGTGCACCAGCCGGTGAACATCGGCAACCCGAACGAGTTCACGCTGCTCGAGCTGGCCAAGGCCGTGATCGAGGTCACCGGCTCGCGCTCGGAGATCGTCTTCGAGGCGCTGCCGACCGACGATCCCGCAGGTCCGCCAGCCGGACATCACGCTCGCCCGCGAGCTGCTCGGCTGGGAGCCGACGGTCGAGCTGCGCGACGGCCTGCGGCGCACGCTCGACGCCGCCGGCGTCGCCGCGCTGACGGGAACGTGAGCGAGAAACCGCGCGACAACCTCCGACGACCGCGCGTTGACGCGACTAGAGCCAGTGGCAGACGCCCCAACCAGAATCCCACGAGCCGCCCCAGACGCGCTCGCACGCCCCTGCGCGCGAGACGGTCGTGCTGCCGCCCGTGGACGTCCGCCGCAAGCGCCCGCCGGCGCTCTCGTTCCTGCTGCGGATGGAGACGCTGCGCCGCGCGTCGCGCGTCGTCTCGCTGCTGGCGCTGGACTTCGCCGGCCTGCTGTCGGCGCTGATCGTCGCGCTGATGGTCAAGGCCGTCGCTGCGCGACGGCGACGTGGGCGTGGGACGCGTCGCTGCACGAGGCGCGCGAGACGATCGCGTTCGTCTACCTGGTCACGGTGCTGCTGTTCGCGCGCTCCGGGCTGTACGCCGAGCGCGCGCAGCGGCCCGGCCTGGCGCGGATCGTGTCGTCGCTGTTCCAGGTCGCCGTCGTCTCGCTGATCTTCGCCCTGGTCAACGGCAGCAGGACTACTCGAGCTACTACGTCTTCTACGGCACGCTGTTCTTCGCGGTGATCATCCTGGGATCGGCGCGGTGGGGCTACGAGCTGCTCACGGGCGCGATCCTGCGCGCCGCGGGCTACCGCCGCCGCGCCGTGCTGGTCGGCACCGGGCAGCACATCGAGGAGGTCGCGCACGCGCTGACCGACGAGGTGCACGCGCCGGTCGAGATGGTCGGCTTCATCTCGCTGACGCCGCGGCCGGACAACGGGCTGCGCTCGCTGGGCCGGATCGAGGACGTCGCCGAGGTGCTCGACGTCTACCGCGTGCAGGAAGTGATCATCGCCGACCCGGACTTCCCGCAGGAGCGCGCCGTCGACCTCGTGGACACGTGCCATCAGCGCGGCGTGACGGTCCGGATCGCGCCGTCGACGATGGAGATCCTCGTCCAGCGCGGCGAGTTCGTGCCGGGCGCCTCGGTGCCGCTGTTCGAGCTGCGCCCGCCGGTGTTCGACGGCGTCGACTACTTCGTCAAGCGCACGTTCGACCTCGTCGTCTCGGCGCTGCTGCTGATCGTGCTGGCGCCGTTCCTGGCCGCGATCGCCGCGATCGTGCGCTTCACGTCGCGCGGGCCGATCATCTACCGCTCCTACCGGCCGGGGATCGGCGGCGAGACGTTCGCCTGCCTGAAGTTCCGCACGATGTACTCGGACGCCGACCAGCGCCAGGCCGAGCTCGAGTCGCTCAACGAGGCCTCGGGCCCGCTGTTCAAGATCCGCCGCGATCCGCGGCTGACGCCGGTCGGCCGGTTCCTGCGCCGCTACTCGATCGACGAGCTGCCGCAGCTCGTCAACGTGATCCGCGGCCAGATGTCGCTGGTCGGGCCGCGGCCGCTGCCGCAGCGCGACTTCGACCAGCTCGACGACTGGCACAAGAAGCGCTACCTGGTGCTGCCGGGGATCACCGGCCTGTGGCAGATCTCGGGCCGCTCGGAGCTGGACTTCGACGACCTCGTGCGGCTCGACTTCCTCTACCTCGAGCGCTGGTCGGTCGGGCTCGACCTGGCGATCATGCTCAAGACGATCCCGGCCGTGTTCTCGCGCCGGGGCGCGTTCTAGAGCGGCACCTCGCTCCCGTCCTCCGGGACGCTGCACGCGGTCGGTGAGGCCTTCCTGGTGCAGCCGCTCGCGCAGGTCGGCGCGGGTCTCGGTGCTGTGCGAGACGGTCTCGAAGTGGACGGCGACGATGTGGGCGTCGGTCTCGCGGGCGAGCGCGACGACGTCGTCGTTGTCCATCACGATCGGGTCGCCGGTGTTGAAGCGCGCGGCGCCGGCGTTGACGACGATCGCGGCCGGCTTGTGCTCGGCGATCGCGGCGCGGACCTCGTCGCACAGGATCGTGTCGCCGGCGATGTAGAGGCTCGGCTCGCCGGGCGCGTGCAGGACGAAGCCGGACACCGGCGCCATCGCCTCCGCGAGCTCGCCGGTGCCGTGCTGGCCCGTCGGTGCGCGCGATCAGCAGGTCGCCGAGCTTCGCGTCGCCGTGCACCGGGCGGACGTCGATGAAGCCGTCGGCGTGCAGGCGCTCGGTGTCCTGGGGCTGGCAGAAGATCGGGAGATCCTTGGGGAGCAGTGCGCGCGCCGTGGCGTCGAAGTGGTCCTGGTGCAGGTGGGTGAGGAGCACGGCGTCGATGCCGGCGACGGCGGCCTCGGCGGCTCGGGCAGGTCCACGAGCGGGTTGGGCCGCGGGTTCGGCGTGTCCGGGCACGGCCGGGCGCGCGCCGGCCGGATCGAGCTGCGGATCGACGAGCAGCGTGTGACCCGCGGTCGTCACGCGCAGGGTCGCGGAGCGGATCAGGGTCAGGTGCACGGTCCGGAGGCTTGCACAGGCGCTGCTTGAATCATTGCCCGTGAGCCTCCGCGAGTTCTACGCGCCGCACTACACGGTGACCGATCCGGCCGAGGGCGAGCGGCTGGGGCGCTGGCGCGCGCTCGGGGCGGCGAACAAGGCGGCGCACGTGGCCGCGCTGTGCCCGGGCATGTCGCCGGGCGCGGTCGTGGAGATCGGCTGCGGCGACGGGGCGCTGCTGGCGGCGCTGTCGGAGCGCGGGATCGGCTCGCGGCTGGACGGGTTCGAGATCTCGCCCGAGGCGGCGGAGCTGGCGCGGCTGAAGGACATCCCCCGCGTGGGGCGGATCGAGGCCTACGACGGCGTGCGGATCCCCGCCGACGACGACGCGTACGACCTGGCGGTGCTCTCGCACGTGGTCGAGCACGTGCCCGAGCCCGATGCCGCTGCTGCGCGAAGCGGCGCGGCTGGCGCCGCGGGTGATCGTCGAGGTGCCGCTGGAGGCCAACCGCTCGGCGCGGCGGCCGTCGGTGCGGGCCGAGGCGGCGCGGATCGGCCACGTGCACGCGTTCGACCGGCGACGCCGTGCGCGAGCTGTGCGCGCAGCGCGGGGCTGGCGGTGGTCTCGGAGCTCACGGACCCGCTGTCGCTCGCGCACCACTCGTTCTTCGCCGTCGGGGCCGCCGGCGCGCGGGAAGGCGGCGCTGAAGACGTTCGTGCGGCGGACGGCGTTCCGCGCCTCGCCGGCGCGCGCCGAGCGCCTGTTCACCGTGCACTACGCGTGCCTTGCCGCCCGCGGTTGACGTCGCGCTGCTGTCGGCGTCGCCGACGCTCGGCTGGCGGATGGCCGACGACGCGTTCGCGGCGCTTGGTCCGGGACGCGGGCGCCTCATGCGCGGTCGTGCGCGTGTCCGTGGGCCGCGCGGCGTTCTTCAAGCGCCATCCGGCGCTGACGGACGCTGGTCGAGGCGCTGGCGTCGCGGCACAGCGCGTCGCGGCTGCCGCCGGCGCGAGCGGTCGTGGTGTCGACCGTCACTGCGTCGTTCTTCCAGCGGTTCTCCGTGCCGTACGCGGTGCGGTTCGACGCGCCCGCGGCGCTGAACCGGCCGGGCTGGCCGGGCGCGTGGCAGCGGTGGATCGAGCCGCGCGCGCTGGCCCGAGCCGCGGTGCTGCTGCCGTGGAGCGAGGAGGCGGCGGTTCCGCGGGCGGCGGGTGATCCCGCTGGGCGTGCCGATCGAGCGCGTGCCGGGAGCGGCGGTGCGCGACATCGCCGCTTTGGCGTACGCCGGGAACCCGCACAAGCGCGGGCTCGAGGTGCTGGCGTCGGCGTGGGCCGCTGCCGGCTTGCGACGGGCGGTTGGTCGTCGGCGGGATCACGGCCGAGGCGGGGCGGGCGTGGCTGGCGCGGCACGGCGTCGCCGACCCGGGCATCGAGTGGGTGGGCGTGATCCCGCGGCCGGAGTGGCTGGCGCTGCTCGGGCGGGCGCGGCTGTACGTCAACGCGTCGCGGTTCGAGGACCACGGGATCGCGCCGCTGGAGGCGCTGTCGGCGGGGGCGGCGCTGGTGTCGCTGCCGACGCCGGGGCCGTACCCGGCGCTGCGGATGGCTCGGGCGCTCGCGCCCGTCGCTGGTCTCGACCGACCTGGCGGGCGCGCTGCGCGCGGGCGCGGCGCGTCGACCTGCGCGGACTACGCGCGGCGGGCGGACGCGCTGCTCGCGCCGCACCGGGTGGCGGAGCTTCGGCGCACGGTCGCCGAGGAGGTACTCCCGGCGCTCGGGATTAGCTAGCCGCGCTAACGGCGGGCATTGAGGGGGAGTGGTCGATCGTGATCGTCGCCGTGAGCGGGTCGGCGAAGCGCTCAGACTGTGCGCTGCATACCGCGGTGAACAGTTCACGTTGTCATCCCACGCGCCTCGCACGTCAGCGACGCCCCTTAATGCTGCAGTTACAGCGCGGCGTAAATCGAGTCCCACGTCCGCGCGATCGCCTCCATCCCGTACCGCTCGCGCGCCCGCGCCGCCAACGCGTCCCGGTCGAACGAGCGCCCCGCGACGTCGCGGATCGCGCAGGCCAGCTCGGCAGCGTCGCGCGGTGGCACCAGCGCCCCAACCGACTCGTCCACGATCTCCCGCACGCCGCCGACGTCCGTGGCGACCACGGGCAGCCCGCAAGCGAGCGCCTCGAGCAGCACGACCGGCAGGTTCTCGAACTCGCTCGACAGGACGAACACGTCGGCCGCGCGCATCCGCTCCGCGACCGCCTCCGGCGGCAGCGCGCCGAGGAACCGCACGTTCGGCCCGGCGCGGGCCTCGAGCTCGGCGCGCAGTTCGCCGTCGCCGACGATCTCCAGGACCGCGTCCATCCGCGCGACGGCGTCGATCAGGTCCGCGTGGCGCTTCTTCTCGGCCAACGCCGCCACGTTGAGCAGCCGCAACGGGCCATCCGGACGCGGCCCGGGGTAGAAGATCGACGTGTCGACGACGTTCGGCACGACCCGGTAGCGGCCGCGCGGCTCGACGGCCTCCAATTGCGCGCGCAGGTCCTCGCTGACCGGGCACACCAGGTCGGCGTGGCGGAACGTGAACCGCGCCAGCCGCAGGTCCATCCCCTCGCACGAGCCCGCGCTGGAACGCCGTGAAGTGCTCGCTGACCACGACACGAGCAGCCGAACCGCCGCGCCAACAGCACGGCCGGGAAGCCGGCCTCGAACACGTGCGCGTGGATGATCTCCGGCCGCCAGCGCATCCGCCGGATCGCGCGCTCCATCGCCGATCAGCTGCGTCGCCATCGCCGCCGGCGCGCCACGCGCGGGCGGCGGTAGACCAGCCGCGTCGCGCCCTCGTCGTCCCACACGCGGGAGATCGCGAGCCCGCGCATCGGCTCGGGCCGGAACGCGAGCACGCGCACGTCGTTGTGCAGCGCCGCCGCGCGCGCCTGCTCGCGGGTGAACAGCCCGAACACCGGCCGGTCCGGCCACGGGTACCACTTGGGCAGGATCAGGACGCGCTTCATCGCACCAGTGCGACGACGGGCGGCGGGGCTTCGAGCGGGGTGTAGCCGGCGTCCTGCGAGGCACGTCGCGTACGTCGGGGAATGTGCCGGCCGGCAGCACGAGGAAGCGCGGCGGCTGCGCGCACAGGTCGGGCGCCAAGCTCCGGGCGGAACGCCAGGATCGAGTCGTAGAGCAGGCGGGAAGCGGGCTCGACGCGCGCCTGCCAGTAGAAGCCGGCTTCGCTGCCCGCGACGAACATCGTGTCGCCCGGCCGCGCGCGCTCGCGGATCGCCGCCCGACCGGCTCGTCGCCTCCCACACCGCCACGTTGCCGCCGTACGTGCGCGACGCCAGCGAGCGGTTCGGTCACCAGCAGCGCGAGCACGCCCGAGCGCGGCGACCGCGATCGGCACGGCGGGCCGGTCCGGCAGCGCCAGCGCGATCAGCGCCGCGGCCGGGACGATGATCGGCACGAAGTAGTGCGCGTACGCGTAGCCGCCGGCCAGCGCGCCGAGCACGGCGCCCGGCGAGCCACACGGTCAGCGTGCATCGCGAGCGTGTCGCGCGCGCTGGACCCAGAGCGCCGCGGCAGCGACCGCCGCCACCGCGATCAGCAGCAGCGACGCGCTCTGCCCGCGCAGCCGCTCGATCCGGTCGCCGAGGCTGAGCGCCGACGCGTAGTCGGCGTTGTAGGCGACGTTCCACTCCCACAGGTCGCCGAGGTGCCCGACGTAGAGCAGCGCCAGCGCGAGCAGCGGCAGGCGAGCCCGGCGGCGAACCGCGACAGCATCGCCGCGCCGCGCAGCAGCGACGAACAGCGCGGCCGGGATCAGCAGGACCGCGACCGCCTTGGTCAAGCATCGCCACGCCGCACAGCAGCCCGACGACGAACGCCGCGCGCGGGCGCGCGAGCGCGACGACGATCGGCAGCGTCCCCGTGACCAGCAGCAGGTGCTCGGTGTTGAGGTCGAAGCCCTGCACGTAGCCGCGACGCGCCGAGCACGACCACGAGCGCGGCGCGCCGTCGCGCCCCGAGCGCCCCCGCGCAGCAGCCAGAACACGAGCACCGCGGCGATGGCGCTCACCAGCGCCGACACGACGCGCGGCGCGGCGACGCTCCCCGGCGCCACCCAGGTCGATCAGCGAGTACACCGGGTAGATGAGCGGCTGCTTGTGGTCGATCAGGTCGACGTAGGGCAACTCGCCGTCGCGCAGCGCGCGCCCGATCACCTGGTAGACCGCCGCGTCGCGATCGAGCGGCAGGCCGTACGCCGACGCCCGCAGCGCCAGGGCGCCGGAGAGGCATAGCGCGAACGCGACGACCCAGCGCACGGCGGGCAGCCTAGCCAAGGCCTGCACAGAACCTGCACGGGACCCGACCCTCGCTCGCACACGCCGCGTGGCACACTCGGCGGCGGTGAGTGGGCCGCTGATCTGCGTCATCGAGGACGAGGAGGTCATCGCCGACTCGGTCGCGAAGCGCCTGCGGGCCGAGGGCTTCACGGTCGAGGTGGCCGACGACGGGCCGAGCGGCGTCGCGCTGTGCGAGCGCGTCCGCCCCGACCTCGTCGTGCTCGACCTGATGCTCCCGGGGCTCGACGGCCTCGAGGTGTGCCGCCGCGTGCAGCGCGACCGGCCGGTGCCGGTGCTGATGCTGACGGCGCGCGCCGAGGAGTCCGACCTGCTGGTCGGGCTCGCGGTCGGCGCCGACGACTACATGACCAAGCCGTTCTCGCCGCGTGAGCTCGTCGCCCGCGATCCGCGCGCTGCTGCGGCGCGTCGAGCGGCGGCCGGCGCCGCCCGGCGACGCGTGCGGCTCGGCGCGCTGGAGATCGATCCGGCGGCGCGGCTCGTGAAGCTCGCCGGCGAGGTCGATCCACCTCACGCCGACCGAGTTCGACCTGCTCGCGCTGCTCGCCGTGCGCCCGGGCACGGTGTTCTCGCGCGAGCAGCTGCTGGCCGAGGTGTGGGGCTGGCGCGACGGCTCCGGCCAGCGCACGGTGGACTCGCACGTGCGCGGGCTGCGGCGCAAGCTCGGCGCCGACCTGGTCCGCACCGTGCACGGCGTCGGCTACGCGCTGCAGGAGCCCGCATGAGGCCGCTCGACCGTCTGCAGCTCGATCAAGGTCAAGCTCGGCGTGGTGATCGTGGCCACGGTCGCGGGCACCGTGCTCGTGCTGATCGCGGGCCTGAAGCTCGGGCTCTCGCTGGAGCTGCGGACGCTCGCCGCGGCCGTGATCGCGCTCGCGATCGTGCAGTTCCTGGCGCGCGGGATGACGTCGCCGCTGCGCGAGATGCGCGACGCGGCCGCAGGCGATGGCGCGCGGCGACTACGGCGCGCCGCGTGCGCGCGACCTCGCGCGACGAGGTCGGCGACCTGGCGCGCGCGTTCAACGCGATGGCGGCCGAACTGGCCGACGTGGACCGGATGCGCCGCGACCTGGTCGCCAACGTGTCGCACGAGCTGCGGACGCCGATCGGGGCGCTGCAGGCGCTGCTGGAGAACCTCGTGGACGGCGTCGAGCCGCCCGACCCGGCCACGCTGCGGACGGCGCTGGTCCAGACCGAGCGGCTCGGCCGGCTCGTGGAGCAGTTGCTCGACCTCTCGCGGCTGGAGAGCGGCGCGCTGGCGCTGCGGCCGGCGCCGTTCCCGGTGCGGCCGTTCCTCGAGCAGGCGACGCGCGAGTGCGAGCTCGGCGAGACGTTCACGACGCGGCCCGGTGTGGCTGCGCGTGTGCGTGCAGCCCGGCGACCTGCGCGCGACCGGCGACTCCGAGCGCCTGCACCAGGTGATCTCCAACCTGCTCGAGAACGCCGTCCGGCACTCGCCCGACCGACGGCCGCGTGTGGCTGAGCGCGCACGAGGCGAACGAAGGCGTGACCACGATCGAGGTCGCCGACGAGGGCCCGGGCATCCCGCACGAGGAGGCCGAGCGCGTCTTCGAGCGCTTCCACCGGGTCGACGCCGCCCGCGCCGCGCGCGACGGCGGCACCGGCCTCGGGCTGGCGATCGCGCGCTGGATCGTCGACGCGCACGGCGGGACGATCGCGGTCCGCCCGCGCGAGCCGCAGGGCTGCCGCGTGGTCGTGGAGCTGCCGCGATGACCGACGAAGCCGAGCGACGTCGACGTGGGCCGCCACGTCGGCGGCCGCCGTCGGGCCGATGCCGCCCGTCGGCCGAGCCGCGCAGCCCGGCGTTGCCGACGCGGTTCGCGTGGGCCTCGGCGCGCGATCCCGGCGTGGGCCGGCCGCGCGGTGCTCGGGCATCGCGATCTTCGCCGCCGCGACCGTCGTCGGCACGCGGCATGGGGCTCGCGCTCAGCGTCGTGCTGCTCGCGCTCGGCGCGATCGCGGCCCGCGTCAGGCCGCCCGCGCTGGTCCCGATCATCGACCTGCGCGTGGCGCAGGCGCCGCCGACGCGCGACCCGTGGCTGCGCGTGTGGTGGGCGCTCGCCGCCGGGCTCGCGCTGATCCCGCTGCTGCGCGACGCGGTCTGGGTCGTGATCCCGGCGATCCTCGTCGCGGCCGCGCTGGCCTCGCTCGCCACCACCGGCGGGCGCCACTGGCGCGCGCTCGGCGCCGGGCTGGGCGTGATGTGGTCGCGGCTGCCGCAGGGGCTCGCGCTGGCGCCGCGGGCCGCCGTGCGCGACATCGCGCTGGAGCGGTGCCGGGCCCGCCGCCCGCGGCGCGCTGATCGCCGCCGTGCTGCTCGCGATCTTCGTCCCGCTGCTGGCCAGCGCCGACGCGGCGTTCACGCAGTTGCTCGACGACCTCACGCCGGACACGTGGGCGATCGACATGCCGCGTCGTGCGTGCGCTCGTGCTGGCTGCTGTTCACCGCCGCCGGCGGCGCGCTCATGTACGCCCGCCTGTGCCCGCCGCGGCCGCTCGCGCACCCGGCCAAGCTCGCGCTCGGCCGGCTCGAGTGGGCGCTGCCGCTCGGCGCGCTCGTCGTCCTCTTCGCCGCGTTCGTCGCGCTCCAGTTCACGACGCTGTTCGGCGGCGAGCGCCACGTGGTCAACACCGCCGGGCTGACCTACGCGGAGTACGCGCGGTCGGGCTTCGGGCAGCTGCTGGCCGTCGCCGCGCTCACGCTCGCGGTGGTCGCCGCCGCGCGCCGCTGGGCGCGCGACGGCGGGCAGCTCCTCAACGCGCTGATCGCCGCGCTCTGCCTGCTCACGCTGGTCGTCCTGATCTCCGCGCGACAAGCGCCTGGCGCTGTACGAGGAGGCCTTCGGCTACACGCGCCTGCGGCTGTCGGCGCACGCCGCGATCCTGTACCTCGGCGCGCTGTTCGTGCTGGTCCTGGCCACGCGCGGCCGCGCGACGTGGCTCCCGCGCGCCGCCGTCGCCACCACGGGCGCGGCGGTGCTGCTGTTCGCGCTCAGCAACCCGGAGCGCCGGATCGCCGAGCACAACCTCGAGCGCTACGAGCGCACGGGCAAGATCGACCGCGACTACCTCGACGAGCCTGGGCGCCGACGCCGGCCTGCCGGTGCGCGCCTCGAACCGCGACGACGGGCTCGCGGGCTTCAACTTCGCTCGTCACAGCGTCTGCAAGTAGCCTCGCAACGCGTGCGCTCCTACTACGAGGCGTTCTGGGCCGACGCCCCGCAGGATCCCGAGCCCTACGCGTTCGAGCGCCGCCGCGCGCTGCTGCTGGCCGAGGCCAAGCCGGGCGAGCGCGTGCTCGACCTCGGCTGCGGCGCCGGGCGCTTCCTGCGCGAGTTGGGCGAGAACGCGATCGGCGTCGAGATCGCCGAGGAGGCGGCGCGCCGGGCGCGCGAGAACACGGGCGCCGACGTGCGGCTGCTCGAGCCCGACGGCTCGATCCCGCTCGGCCACGGCGAGGTCGACCTCGTGTGGTGCAGCGAGACGCTCGAGCACATCCCGGACGTCGGCCACGCGCTGCTCGAGATCCGCCGCGTGCTCAAGCCCGGCGGCCGCCTGCTGGCCACGGTCCCGTACCACCCGCCGGTCGGCGATCGTGCGCTTCGACCGCGCAGTTCGACCCGCTCGGCCAGCACGTCCGCTTCTTCACCCGCCGCTCGCTCGCGACGCACGCTCGACGCCGCCGGCTTCGCGCCGATCCAGACGTCCGGCGCGACGGCCGGATGCTCGTCGCCCGCGCTAGCCGGCCTAGCCGCGGCGCACGGCGCGAGCGCGTGACGACGTCGGACATGCTGCGGGCGCGGCCGCGGATCGAGGTAGTACGCCGCCTGGAAGGCGCTGCAGCGCGCCCTTCGGGTCGTTGAGCACGTTCAGCCGGAACTGCCCGAGCCGGCGCCACGTCTCGGGGTTGGCGGGCTCGAGGTCGATCGCCTGCTCGAGCGCTCGCGCGCGCCGTCGGCGTTGCGCCCTGCGCCTGCTCGATCGCGGCCAGCTCGAACAGCGGGTCGACCGCCAGCGGGTTGCGGTCGTGGGCGATCTGCGCGATCGACGCCGCCGCCGGCAGCGCGCTCTGCTCGAGCGCGGTCGAACGCGGCGTCCTGCGCGTGCACGGCGCGCACGGGCTGCAGCGCGCTCCACGCGGCGACCACGCCGATCACCAGCACGAGCGCCGGCGGCCACGAGCTCGAGCCGCGTCGGCGCCGGACGGCGCCGGCGCGGGCGCCGCGCCGAGCCGCTCGCGCAGCGTCGGCCGCGAGACGACCCAGCCCGCGCACAGCAGCGCCGGGCATGACGTTGCCGGGGACGAACCACGTCCAGTCGATCGCCGAGTGCAGGCCGAACACGAGCGCGACCGCCGCCAGCGTGGCGACCCCGACGCGCTCGGCGTCCCACGGCAGGCCGCGGTCGCGCCGCCGCAGGCCGAGCGACCAGCGCCGCGCTGACCAGCCAGGCGAGCGCGGCGAGCAGCGACAGCCCGAGCCCGACCCAGCCGAGGTCGGCGAGCGTCTGCACGACGTAGCCGTGCGCGTGGCGCGCCTGCGCGCGCGTCGAGGCGGTAGCGCAGCCGCAGCGTGCCGTAGGAGCCGGCGCCGGTGCCGAGCACCGGCGCCTGCGCGTGCGACCTTCATCGCCTCGCGCCAGTAGCGGGCGCGGCCGACGAGGTCGGCGGTCAGCCGCTCCGGGCTGTTCGACGGGCCCGAGAGCGCCGGGATCGGTGGCCTGCCGCCACGCCTTCGAGACCTGGCCGTCGATGCCGCCGGGCGCGTTGGCCAGCATCAGGATGGCGACGGCGGGAACGGTGGCGAGCGCGGCGACCAGCACGCGGCTGGCGCGCGCCCGCTGGCGTCGGCGTCGGCGGCCGGTGCGGCGGAGAGGAAGCCGACGGCGAGGCCGGCGACGGTCAGCGCGACCAGCAACAGCAGCAGCAGCGCGCCGAAGCCCTGGCCGGCGTCGACGCGCAGCGCCATCGATCGCGCGGTCGGTGGCCAGGCCGTCCTGCGCGAACGCCCACGCGACGAGCGGCACGGTGGCGACCAGCACGCCGCCGAGCGCGACCACCGCGCGCAGGCGCAGCGGCACGATCGCCAGCCACAGCGCGATCGCCGATCGCCGACCGCCAGCAGCGCGCCGCGCGAGAACGCGAGCATCAGGCAGACGCACGAGCAGAGCCGAGCGCGGGCCAGGCGAGCGCGTTGAGCGGCGGCGTGGCCCGAGCGCCGCGCGGCGAGCCACAGCAGCGGCGGGATGCCGAGCGCGGCGGCCAGCCCGACGCTGTTCCAGTACTCGAACGGCGGGCGCAGGCGGGCGAACGACTCGTCGGGGGCGAGCGCCGCCGGGAAGACCTTCGTCAGCAGCGACCAGCCGCAGATCGCGACCGGCGCTGATCGCGACGCCGACCAGCAGCGCGCTCCAGTTGCCGCGGCGCGCAGCCGGCCGAGCGCGAGGCCGCCGGCGAACGCGGCCAGGTACGCGAACGTCCGGTTCGTCTCCAGCCACGAGTCGCACGGCATCAGCGACCAGGTGATCGACAGCGCGGTGAACGCGGCCAGCACCGCGAACGCGCCGAGCGCCCAGGCGCCGCGCAGACGCCGCCGGCGTGCGCGCCGGGCGCGGCAGCGACGAGCGCCAGCGCGCACAGCGCCGCGCCGCCGAGCATGAAGCGCGACCTCGGTCCAGGTCGTGCGCTCGAGCTGCGAGCCGCCGCTGGCGGCGAACGCGCTCAGCACGATCGCCAGCGCGACGCCGCCGCGCCGACGCAGCGCCCGGCGCCGCCGGGAACGGCACGTCGACGGACGGCAGAGCCGCCGGCGCAGGCTGCGCCGCGGCGCGACGTAGATCCTACGCCTGCGGGCGAGCGACGGCCACGGTGCGGCGGATCAGGGGCAGCGCCGGCGGCCAGCAGCGGCGGCCGCGAGCAGCAGCGCAGGACAGCGAGCATCGAGCCGCGGGCAGGCCGTTGCGGCCGACGTGGGCGGCCAGCCGCGACGCGCCCGGGCGACTCGGCCGTTCGCGTCGATCAGCACCGGCTGCGCTCGCCGGCCTCGGCGGCCTGCGTCGACGGCGGCCTGGCGTCCTGCGGGACTCGGCGGGCAGCGACGATCGCGCTCGGCGTCGCGACGCGCTCCTCCGGCGTCGGCGTCGCCGGTCGCGGGCCGCCCGCCCGGTCGCCGTCGCCGCCGTTCGTGCCGCCGCCGCCGCCGGTGCCGCCTCCGCCGTCGTCGTCGCCGTCGCGCGACGACGACGTCTTGGCGCGCTGATCGCGCGCGCCGAGCACGTCGCGGCAGTCGGAGTACTCGTCGATGTCGGTCGGCAGCTCGCTGCGCGCCTTGCGCAGCTCCGCGGCCGTGTAGTCGCCCTGGAGCACGCCGTCGTCCTCGCAGTCCCGGATGATCTCGATCGGGCCCGCGGCGTGCGCCGCAGCGGGAACGAGGAGCAGTGCCGCGAGCAGGGCCATGAAGATGGTCCGTCGCATCGGCGAATTCACGCTAGCAGCCCCTCGCGGCGCGCGATCGCACGCGCCATTGCGTCCGCCCAGGCCTCGTGCGTGTACGCCGCGACCGCCTCGCGGGCGTTCGCGCCGAGCCGCGCGCGCAGCGCCGGATCGTCGCGCAGGCGCCGGATCGCGGCGCCGAGCGCGTCCGCGTCGCCGGCGGGCACGACGAGCCCGGTGCGCTCGTGCTGGACGAGCCCGCCGGCGGCGGCTCCGACGGCATCGGTGGCGATCACGGGGACTCCCTGGTGGAAGGCTTCGTTGACGACGAGCCCCCACGGCTCGAGGAAGTCGCGCGTGGGGACCGACGGTACGACCACAACGTCGCTGCCCGCGTAGGTGTTGCGCAGTTCGTCGGCGCGAGCGGGCCGAGCACGATCGCGCCGCGCCTCGGCCTCGCCCGCAGCGGTCCTTCGCCGGCCAGCACGAGCGTGCCGTCGGAGGCCTGCAGCAGCACGTCGACGCCCTTCTCGGCGGCGAGCCGGCCGGCGAACAGGACCTGGAAGTCCCCGCGGCGGTCTGGATCGCCCGGTTGCGACCAGAACGCGGCGTCGACGGCCTGCGGCGCCTCGAACACCGGGCCGCGCGGGCCCTTGGAGCGCACGTAGGCGCTGACGTGCGGCCCGTAGGTGGCGATCGCGTCGGCGTGGCGGTAGATGTGGCGCAGCGGGAGGTAGGAGAGCGCGTGGGCCGGCGTGCGCGGATGGCGCCAGATCGTCGCCCACAGCACGAACGCAGCGCGCGCCGGCGTAGGCGGCGGGCAGCGCGACGCGGCCGCTGAGGCCCGGCCACGACGACGTCGTAGCGCCGGGCGAGCCGTGCCACCGCCCGCTGCGGCGGGAAGATCGCGCGGAACGGCAGCTCGGCCGCGGTCCCGCCGCCGCCGTGGCGCACGTCGCCGCCGATCAGCGCGAACACGACGTCCTCGCGCTCGTGCAGCGCCTTGAACGCGCCGATCCGGAACGGCGGCGCGTGGTTGGTGACGAACAGGACCGTCACAGCGAGCGGTGCTCGGCGAGCACCTCGGCCGCCTCGGCGCGCGTGACGTACGCGCGGCCGTCGAGGAACGCCTCGGCCTCGGCGATCGGCGGCGTCGCGCGGGTAGGAGGCCGCCACCGGGCGCAGGTGGCGGATCGGCGTGGCGTCGATCACGCCGATCGGCCAGCCGCGCTCGGCGGCGATCGCGCTCCAGCGGGCGTCGAGGCCCCAGCCCATCTGCAGGTCCGGGAACGGCAGCAGCTCGGCGGCGGCCTTCGCGCTGCAGCGCGGTCACCGGGCCGATCTCGACGAACCGCGTGCGGCGCGCGAGCACGCCCGGGCGGCGGCGGGTGACGTCCCAGGCGGCGTGCGAGGCGAACGCGTGCGCGGGCTGCGCGAGCTCGAGCCCGAACGCCTCGGCGAGCGCGATGAAGCGGTCGAGGAAGCCGCGCGGCAGCACGACGTCGTCGTCGACGATCAGCAGCCAGTCGGCGTCCGCGATCGGCGCGCGCGGCGAGCGCGGCGTTGACGTTCGCCCACTTGCCGGCGCCCGGCGCCGGCGGGACGAGGTGCGAGCGCGACGCTCGTGGCGCGAGCGCGTCGAGCTCGCGCCGCATCCGCGCGACCGTGCGCAGCTGCTCGGGCCGCGCGACGCCGACGACGTGGATGCGCCGCCGCGGGCCCGGCGTGCGCGGCGCGCCGCAGCTTGCGGCGCGCTCGCAGCGCGGTCGACGCCGGCCCGCAGGTCGCGCAGCGTGCCGATCAGCGCGGTCCGCCGGCCGAGCGTGCCGGAGCGGCCGGAGAGGAAGTCGGGGTCGGTCGCGCTCGGCGGCAGCGGGCGCGGGTCGAAGCGTCTCGGCGACGCGCCCGGCGCTCAGCGCGGTGAGCACGATCCCGACGCCGCAGCGCGCGCCGCCCGATGTGCCAGACGCAGCCGGCGAGCGTGCGCAGCTCGGCGGCCGGGCGTCGGCGCGATCTGCTTGCGGACGTCGTAGCGGCGCGAGTTGCGCCCGCGGTGGTACGCGGCGCGCGACAGCGACCGCAGCCTTCGCGTCGGGCCGGTGCGGCGGTGGTCGACGCCGGCCGCGGCGACGTACCGGATCGCGCCCGCCGGCGGCCTTCAGGCGGCGCTGCCACTCCTCCTCGTCGCCGTAGACGCCGCAGCGACTCGTCGAAGCCGCCCGACGCGCTCGATCGCCGCCCGCCGGAGCGTCGAGGTTCGCGCCCCACACGAACGTCGGCGTCGGTGTCCTCGGCGCCGAGGTCGAGCGTCGGTCACCGGCAGCGGCTCGCGGCCGCAGGCGCGCAGGCGCGAGCCCTCGAAGCCGCGGCGCGGATCGGGCCGCCGAGCACCTCGTGGTCCGGGTACGCCGCGGCGCCGGCGAGCATCGCGTCGAGCCAGCCCGGCCACACCTCGACGTCGTCGTCGAGGAAGCAGAGCAGGTCGCCGAGCGCGCCGCCGCGATCGCGGTGTTGCGCGCGACGTTGAGCCCGCGCGGCGCGCCGAGCGCGATGTAGCGCGCGCCGTGGCGCTCGGCCAGCGCGGCCGTCTGCGGGATCGTGCGGGTCGTCCTCGACGACGACGATCTCCGCGCCGCGCGCCGCCGCCTGCGGCGCGACGGAGGCGAGCGCGACCGCGAGGTAGTCGCGCCGCTGGCGCGTGGGGAAGAGGATGCGTGGCCATGGGGCCGTGAGAGCGTAGGCGTAGCCTTGCAGCCGGTGATCCTGCTGCTGCACCACCGCTACCGCCACGCGGGCGGCGAGGAGCGGGCGGTCGAGGATCTCGCGTGGCTGATCCGCGAGCACCTGGGCGAGGACGTCGAGGTGCTGCGAGCGCGACTCGGCGCACGGTCGGCCGCGGCACGGCGGCGCTCGGGCCTGCTGCGCGGGCGGGCTGCGGCCCGGAGCAGGTCGGCGGACGCCGTGCGGCGCACCGGCGCGCGCGTCGTGCACGCGCACAACATCGGCGCCGACGTTCGGCTGGCGCGCGCTGGCCGCGGCGCGCGAGGCGGGCGCGCGGGTCGTGCTGCACCTGCACAACTACCGGCTCGTGTGCGCGGTCGGCACGTGCTTCACGCAGCGGCGAGGACTGCACGCGCTGCCACGGCCGCAACACGCTGCCCGGGCGTGCGGCTCAACTGCCGCGGCGGCTCGCGCGCGGAGTCGGCCGCCTACGCCGCCGGGCTCGCGCTGTGGCAGCGGCGGCTGGCCGGCGCCGCCGACGCGATCGTCGTCCCGAGCGCGTTCGCGCTCGGCCGGCTGCGCGAGCTCGGCGCGCCGCTCGGCGACAAGGCGCGCGTGCTCGGCTCGGTCCAGCGCGAGTTCGCGGAGCGCTCGACGCGCGGCGCGACGGCGAGTTCGTGCTCGCCGCCGGCCGCCTGACGCCCGAGAAGGGGTTCGCCGACGTCGTCGACGCGTGCGGCGCGCGCGGGGCTGCCGCTCGTGGTCGCCGGCGACGGGCCGGAGCGCGCGCGAGCGCTGCGAGGCGCGCGCGCGCGGCCGCGCGAGCGCGCGCTTCGTCGGGCCAGCGTGCGCTCGCCGGCGCGAGCTCGCCGGCGCTGCGCGCGCGCGGCCGCCGTCGCGGTCGTGCCGTCGCGCTACGCCGAGATCCTCCCGCTCGCGGCGCTGGAGGCGATGGCCGCCGGGCTGCCGACCGTCGCGGCGCGCTCCGGCGGGCTGGTCGAGGCCGTGCCCGAGGAGGGCCTGTACCCGCCGGGCGACGTCGACGCGCTCGCCGCGCGCCTGACCGCGCTCTGGCGCGACGCCGCCGCGGGCGAGCGCGCGCTCGCCGCCGCGCGCGCGCGCAGCGCGCCCGAGTCATCGCCAGCCAGCTGACCGCCGTCTACGGCGGCGCAACTTCGACCCGCGGCTCGGTGATGGAACTCCATGATCCGCCGCGCGCTCACCTTGCCCTGCTCGTCCTCGTCTGTCCCCGCCACCGCGGACGCCGCGGTCACCACCAAGAAGGCGATCTGGGGCCCGACCGAGTTCGAGGCGGAGTCGCTGTTCCCGACCTACAAGGACCTCGGCGCCGGGATCTACCAGACGAAGCTCGAGTGGGACAAGGTCGCCGTGCTCGAGCCGCTCGAGGCCAAGGACCCGCTCGACGCCAGCTACGAGTGGCCGGACCAGATCGACACCGCGATCGCCGAGGCGCGCGCGAACGGCATCCAGGTCGCGCTGACCGTCACCGGCACGCCCGACTGGGCCAAGCGCGACGATCCGACGGCGCCTACGCCGACTTCCTCACCGCCGCCGCCCAGCGCTACCCGGCGGTGCACCTGTGGAGGATCTGGGACGACCCGACGAAGTCGGCTCAGCGGCCGCGCCTACGCGCGCCTGCTGGACGGCGCCTACGCCGCGCTGAAGGCGCGCAGCTCGCGCAACCGGGTCGTCGGCGGCAACTCGACCGGCAACGGCGCCGCGCGCTGGATCCGCTCGCTCAAGCTGCGCCAACGGCAAGGCGCCGCGGATGGACTTCTACGGCCACGATCGACGACCCGGCGCCGCTGACCGCCGACGACGTCGACGCGAAGCTCGCCGACGCCGCCGGCAAGCGCCTGTTCCTCAACCTGCTCGCTGACACGCCGACGCTCGACCCAGTCGTCGCGGCTGCGCAGTCCGCGCTGCGGGTCGCCACGCCGCTCGTCCGACGTCTACTCGCTCGGCTACCGCGGGCTCTACGACGAGGACGCGCGACGCACGCACACGGGCCTGATCGACGCACGACGGCACCAAGCGCGCCGCCTACAACGCGTTCAAGCGCGGCTAGAGCTGCAGCGACGCCGGCGCCGAGCCCGCGCGTGACGCCGCGCAGGTCGAGCGTGAGCTGCGCGCGCTCGGCGATCGCGCGGTGGTCGACGGACGGGTGGGCGGTGACGATGATCGCCAGGTCCACGCCGTCGGCCGCCGCCGGCAGCTCGGCGCTGCGCAGCCCGAGGTCGACGCAGCTCCGGGCACGTGCGGGTCGTGGTAGGCGACGTCGGCGCCGCGCTCGCGCAGCAGCCTGATGATCTTCAGCGCCGGTGACTCGCGCATGTCGCCCACGCCGCGCCTTGTAGGAGACGCCGACGATCAGGATCCGCGAGCCCTTGACCGGCTTGCCGGCGTCGTTGAGCGCCCGCTCGGCCTTCTCCAGGCAGAAGTACGGCATCTGCTGGTTGACCTTGCCCGCGAGCTCGATGAACTCGGTCGAGAGGTCGTACTCGCGCGCCTTCCAGGTCAGGTAGAACGGGTCGACGGGCAGGCAGTGGCCGCCCATGCCCGGGCCCGGGCTCGAAGCGCATGAAGCCGTAGGGCTTGGTCGCGGCGGCGTCGACGACCTCCCAGATGTCGATCCCCATGCGGTCGGCGAGCATCGCCATCTCGTTGACGAGCGCGATGTTGACCGAGCGGAAGATGTTCTCGAGCAGCTTCGAGAGCTCGGCGACCTCGGGCGTCGAGACCGCGCACGACCTCGTCGCAGACCGGCGCGTAGACGGCGACGGCGGCGTCGGTGCACGCGGGCGTGAGCCCGCCGACGACCTTCGGCGTGTTGCGCAGCGTGTAGTCGGTGCGGCCGGGATCGACGCGCTCGGGCGAGAACGCCAGCGCGAAGTCCTCGCCGGCGCTGCAGCCCGGACTCCTCGAGCAGCGGCACCAGGTGCTCGCGCGTCGTGCCCGGGAACGTCGTCGACTCGAGGATGACGGTCTGGCCGCGCCGGATCACGCCCGCCAGCGACTGCGCGGCGCCGCAGCAGCGGCCCGAGGTCGGGCTCGCGGTTGCGGGTCAGCGGCGTCGGGACGCAGACGAGGATCGCGTCGGCCTCGTGCAGCTCGACGAAGCGGGTCGTGAACATGCAGCGCTCGAGCACCGCGCGCCAGCCGCGCGTCCGGGATGTCCTCGATGTGCGAGCGGCCCTCGCGCAGCGCCGCGACCTTGGCCGGGTCGACGTCGACGCCGACGACGTCGCAGCCCGCCTCGGCGAACGCGACGGCGAGCGGAAGGCCGACGTACCCGAGTCCGACGATCCCGATCTTCATCCCGATCAGCCTACTTCGACAGCAGCTCGAGGTCGGAGCGCGCCATCAGCCGGATCAGCTCCTCGAAGCTCGTCTTCGGCTCCCAGCCGAGCTCGCGCTTGGCCTTGCGTCGCGTCGCCGACCAGCAGGTCGACCTCGGCCGGGCGCTTGAACGCGTCGTCGATCTCGACGTGCGGCTCCCACTCGAGCCCGGCCTCGTCGAACGCGATCTCGACGCAGCGCCGCACGGTGTTCGTCTCGCCGGTGGCGATCACGAAGTCGTCGGGCTCGTCGTGCTGGAGCATCAGCCACATCGCCTCGACGTAGTCCTTGGCGTAGCCCCAGTCGCGCCGCGCGTCGAGGTTGCCGAGCGCCAGCTTGTCGCGCTGCCCGAGCTTGATCGCCGCCGCGTGCCAGGTGATCTTGCGCGTCACGAACTCCAGCCCGCGGCGCTGGCTCTCGTGGTTGAAGAGGATCCCGGAGCGGCGAACAGGTCGTAGGACTCGCGGTAGTTGACCGTGATGTGGTGGCCGTAGACCTTCGCCACGCCGTACGGCGAGCGCGGGTAGAACGGCGTCGTCTCGGTCTGCGGCGTCTCGCGCACCTTGCCGAACATCTCGCTCGAGGACGCCTGGTAGAAGCGCGCCTCCGGGCAGGTCTCGCGCACCGCCTCGAGCATCCGCGTGACGCCGACGCCGGTGAACTCGGCGGTCAGCGTCGGCTGGATCCAGGACACGGCGACGAACGACATCGCGGCGAGGTTGTAGACCTCGTCCGGGCTTGGCGGCGCGCAGCGCGTCGACCAGCGAGCGCTGGTCGAGCAGGTCGGCCTGGTGCAGCGTGATGCGGTCGCGCAGGTGCTCGATGCGGTCGAACTTCTCGGTCGAGGCGCGGCGCACCATGCCGTGGACCTCGTAGCCCTTCTCGAGCAGCAGCTCGGCCAGGTAGGAGCCGTCCTGGCCCGTGATCCCGGTGATCAGCGCGCTCGGCATCAGCTCACCACGCTCCTCTCGCTCGCGCAGCCACGCGACGGTCGCCGCGATGCCCTCCTCGACGCCGATCCGCGCCTTCCAGCCGAGCAGCCGCTCGGCCTTCTCGACCGACGGCCAGCGGCGCACGACGTCGACCTCGAAGCTCGGCAGGTGCTCGAACTCCAGCTCGTCCGGGTCGTTGCCGCACAGCCGCCAGCAGATGCGCGCGATCTCGGCGACGGTCAGCTCGTCGCGCGGCGGAGATGTTGAAGTCCTCGTTCAGGCCCGCCGCGGCGCGCCGTCGCGACGACGATGCCGTCGGCGATGTCGTCGACGTGCGTCAGCGTCCGCGTGTGCTCGCCGGTGCCGAAGATCGGCAGCGGCTGCAGCCGCTGCAGCGACTTGCGGATCAGGTCCGGCACGGCGTGGGCGATGCCCGGCTCGTCCTCGGGCATCTCGCCCGGCCCGTAGGCGTTGAACGGGCGGCAGATCGTGTACGGCAGGCCGTGCTCGTCGTGCGCGGCGCGGCAGTAGACCTCGCCGGTCAGCTTCGAGAAGCCGTAGGCCGAGATCGGCACCGGGCAGTCGGGCAGGTAGTCCTCGCGCGTCGGGTACTGCGTCGGCGCGCTCGAAGACCATGCGCGAGCGACACGTAGGTGAAGCGCTCGACGTCCTCGTCCAGCGCGGCCCGGAAGACCGCGTTGTAGAGCGCGTTGTTGACCTCGGTCAGCGTGTGCGGGAGCTTGTGGAAGTTCGCGATCCCGCCGACGATCGCGGCCAGGTGGATGACGTGCGTGCAGCCGCGCATCGCCTTGCGCGCCTCGTCGAGCGTCGCGCAGGTCGCCGCGGTGGACCTCGCAGCCCTCGCGCATCCACATCGGCGCCTCGCGCTGGTCGGAGACGCGGACCTCGAAGTCGGGGTCGCGCAGCAGGCGCCGGACGACCGCGGCGCCGATCGTGCCGGCGCCGCCGGTGACGAGGACGCGGCTCATGCGCGCTAGCCCGCAGGCGCAGCGCCGCCACCTCGGCGACGTAGGCGAACACCTGGGCGGCGCCGAAGCGCGTTCCAGGGGTCGACGACCAGGCAGTCCGGGCCGCGCGAGCTCGGCGATCGCGCGCAGCGCCGCCGGCGTCGGAGTACGCGCGGTGGTTGGTGGCGACGACGACGACGTCGGCGCCGGCGACCGCCTCCTCGAAGCTCGGCGGTCGGGCGTGGCGACGACCGGGTCGTGGACCGCGACGTCGGCCAGCTCGCGCTCGAGCAGCCGGATCAGCTTGTGCGACAGCGAGTCGCGCTCGTCGTCGGTGTCGCGCTTGAAGGCGAGCCCGAGCACGGCGACCTTGCGCTCGCGCAGCGGCCGCCGAGGCGGCGCTTGACGCCGTCGACGAGGAACAGCGGCACGGTCTCGTGCACGCGCGAGACGGCCAGCAGCATGCCCGGGGCGTTCGAGCGCTCCTCGGAGAACGCGAAGTCCTTGCGCAGGCAGGTGCCGGCGGTGAGCCCGGGCAGCGCCATCCCGCCGCGCGGGTAGTCGCGGTTGATCAGCTCGATGACGTCGAAGACGTTCGCGCCGTAGCGCTCGCAGTCCATCATCAGCAGGTTCGGCAGCGCGAACGTCGCGTAGCGCAGGATGTTGGTCCAGATCTTCGCCAGCTCGGCCTGCACCGGCGTGGTCTGCACGATCGGCGCGCCGAGCGGCTCGAACAGCCGCGCCGCGCGCTCGCCCGACGCCTCGCCGACGCCGCCGACGATGCACGGCAGCGTCCCGATCTCCTCCATGAAGCGGTCGGCGGCGATCCGCTCCGGCACGTGGGCGACGAAGATGTCCTCGCCGACGCGGAAGCCGCGGTGCTTCTCCAGGTAGCCGGCGACGAACTCGGTCGTGCCCGGGGCGACGGTCGAGCGCAGCACGAGCAGGTGGCCCTCGCGCAGGTGCGGCAGCAGGTCGTCGAGCACGGCGCGGATGTCGCCCATGTCGATCTCGATGTGCGAGAAGCGTCGGCGTGCCGAGCGTGAGCACGATCGCGTCGGCCTGCGCGGCGTCGGCGGCGCGCGTCGGAGAGCGCCGAGGGTCGACGCGCGCGCGAGCAGCTCGTCCGTGCCCGGCTCCTTGAACGGCATCCGCCGCTCGCGCGATCGCGCGTCGAGGCGCTCGGCGTCCTTGTCGACGCCGAGCACGGACAGCCCCGCGTCGGCGAAGCGAGAGCGCGAGCGGCAGGCCGATCGCGGCCGAGCCCGATGACGGAGACGTCGTAGCTCATTGCGGCCAGTGAGGCTAGCGGCAGACCGTGTAGCGGCGGGAGACCGTCTTGCGGTGCAGCTTGCCCTTGGCCGAGCGGCGGTAGTAGACGCGGGCGTAGACGCGGCCGGTCGAGCCCGGCGGGCCGGTTGATCGCTGATCCGCACGCACGAACGGCGCCTTGCGGTCGCACGCGCACCGCGCGGCCCTTGCCCTTGGTGAAGAAGACGATCTGCGACACGCGCGCCGCTTCGCGCCCGTTCGGCTTGCGGACCTTGACGTCGAGCACGCGCAGGCGGCCGCCGGGCGGCGTGCAGCGCACGCCGGTCTCGAGCGTCGCCTCGCCGTCGGGCAGCGACCGGCGTGGGCGGCGCGGGCGCGGCGGCGGCGCGGACGGCGACCGGTCCGAAGTCCGTCCACGGCCCGCAGCTCGCCGTTCCACTCCTTGACGCACCAGGCGGTCGCCGCCGCGGGCGACGAGCCACTCCGTCGCCGCGGCGATGTGCCGCCGGCGGCGGGCGACGAGTCGATCGCCGCCGGGTCGAGCTGGAACCAGTCGTCCAGCCGCCCGACCGACGTTCCAGCTGCGCTGAGCGTCGCGTTGTCGGCGCCGCGGACGTAGACGTCGACGGCCGTTCTCGATGCCGCGCGACGACTGCCGGCGCGCCGATGAGCCCGCCGCCGAGGCTCGCCACGCCGACCACGCCGCGCCGGTCCAGCGCTTCTGCATGAGCGTCGCCGTCGGTGCCGCGCGACCCAGACGTTGAGGATCCGGCCGACTGCGAGTTGAGCGCCGGGCGCCGACTCGTGAGGTTGCCGCCGAGCGAGCCCACGCGAGCCCGACCAGCCCGCTGGGAGTAGGCCTGGCGGTAGATCGCGTTGTCGCCGCCGCGGACCGCGATGTCGACGAGCTCGGCTGCCGCGCCGCGACGGTCGCGGCCGGCGCCGACGTGCGAAGCCGCCGAGCGACGTCCAGCCGCGACCAGCCGCCGTCGCGCAGGCACGTGTCTGCGGATCGCGCCGTCGGTGCCGCGCGACGAACACGTAGACCTGCCGGCCGTAGCCGACGGCGGCGCGGCCCGGACGGTCGCGTTGCCGCCGAGCGACGCCCAGTCGCGTCCACGTGCCGCCGTGGTCCAGTGGCGGTCGCAGGATCGCGCCGTCGGCGTCGCGGGCGAAGACCCACTGTGTCGCCTCGGGCCGCGCGAGGCCGTCGCCGGGTTGTCGTCGAACACGTCGGCGCGTCGCCGCGCCGGGCCGAGCGCCGCCGCAGCGCGAGCGCCAGGACGACGGCGCGCTGTCATCAGCGGCCCCGCGACGGTGCGCGCAGCGTACTGGCGGGCGAAGCCGACGACGAAGCGCGGGTTGTAGCGCAGGTAGCGCCGCCACAGCCGGCGCGGCTCCTGCACGAGCCGGAACAGCCACTCGAGCCCGAGCCGCTGCAGCCGCGCCGGCGCCTGCGGGACGAGCCCGGCGTGGAAGTCGAACGCCGCGCCGACGCCGATCAGCACCGGCGCGCTCAGCCGCGGCCGCATGCGCGCCATCCACTTCTCCTGCTTGGGGACGCCGATCCCGACCCACACGACGTCGGCGCCGGAGCGGTTGATGTCCTGCCGCGATCGCGCGTCCTCCTCGGCGTCGCGTCAGCGGCGCGGAACGGCGGCGCGTAGCCGCCGACGATCTTCAGCCCCGGGTGGCGCAGGCGCAGCGTGCGCGCGAGCTGGGCCAGCGCGCCCTGGTTGCGGCCGCCGTAGAGGTAGAAGCGCTGCGCCGGTGCGCGCGGCGCGGGCGCAGGCGCGGTCCATCAGCTCCGGGCCGTAGACGCGGTCCGGCAGGTCGTGGCCGAGCGCGTTGCAGCGCCCACACGAGCGGCTGGCCGTCGGGCACCGTGAAGTCGCGCGCCAGCACCGCGGCGCGCAGCTCCGGGTCCTCCCGCGCAGGCCATCACGGTGTGGACGGCGGCGACGCAGATGTAGGCCGCGGGCGCGGCGGCGACCGCCGCGTCGATCCAGTCCAGCGTGCCCTCGTAGTCGATCAGCGCGAGCGGGACGCCGAGCACTTCGGCGGACGCGACAGTGCCCGGCGCGTCAGGGCGCGGCTCAGACCACCGGACCTCGGTGGCGGGAGTTGGTGTGGGGCGAGTCATCGGGGCGGGCTGCGGCGGCACGATCATCCCAACGCGACCGGCGGCCCAAAGTAGCGGGTTCAGGCGGAGATCGACGCACGCGCGGTTGCGCC
Organism: uncultured Acidobacteriota bacterium; assembly: GCA_963797715.1. Classification (GTDB taxonomy): domain Bacteria; phylum Acidobacteriota; class Vicinamibacteria; order Vicinamibacterales; family 2-12-FULL-66-21; genus DATBJJ01. The sequence goes on along the minus strand of CAWCQS010000013.1, from coordinate 488,642 downwards.
GACCCCCCAAAGGGCGGTCGTGGCGTCGACCATCTTCTCCAGCGAGAACTCGCGCGACACGCGTTCGCGGCCCGCCGCGCCGAACGCCCGCGCACGTTCCGGAGCGTCCGCCAGCGCGGCCAGCCGGGCGGCCAGCGCGGCCGAGTCGCCGGGCGCGACGACGTAGCCCGTGCGGCCGTCGTCGACCATCTCGGGGATGCCCGCGACGTCGGTGGAGAGCACGGGCAGCCCCGCGGCCATCGCCTCGAGGATCGCGTAGGGCAGCACTCGTTGCCCAGCGAGGGCAGCGCGAGCGCGTCGGCGGCGGCGAGGATCGCGGGCACGTCGTCACGCCAGCCGAGCAGCCGCACCCGCTCCCCGAGCCCGAGCTCGGCGATCCGGGCCTCGATCGCCGCGGTGGCGCTTCCCGCTCCCACCAGCGCCGCACGGGCGTTGGGCACCTGCGCCAGCGCTTCGATCAGGCTCAGGTGGCCCTTGCGCGGCTCGAACGCGGCGACGACCGCGAGGTTGAGCGCGCCGTCCGTGAAGCCGGTCAGCTCGGACGGGGCGGGTGCGGGGAGCGCGGCGGGCGGGATGCCGTAGTGCACGGTCGCGACCTCGCGGAACCCGCGCGTGGTCTTCAGCGCCTCGCTGGCGCGGTGCGCGGCCGTGACCCAGGTCGTGGTCGCGTCCAGCCGCGCGTCGTAGCGGCGCTCGACCGCGGCCGGCCAGAACGGCGGGTAGGCCATGTTGTGGACGAAGTGCACGACGCGCGGGACGCCCTCGGCCTCGGCCGCCACCGTCAGCGCGCGGCAGCTCTCGGCGCCGGGATAGCCGCCGTTGTTGATGAACAGCAGGTCGGGGCGGGCGCGGCGCAGCATTCGGCGACCGCGCGCGACGTTGACCGCGAGGTGCTGATAGCGCAGCCCCGCGACCCCGGCGCGCCGGGCGAGCGAGCCCTCCTCGACGGTCAGCGCGCCGCCGGTGGTCCCGGCCGCCGCTCCGGTCTCGGCCGCGCCGCGGACGCCGAGCCGCGCGCGCCAGCGCTCGAGCCGTGAGTCCGGCAGGCTGGCGACCGGGATCGTGTGCCGCGGGCCGAGCCCGCGGTCGGCGAGCCAGGCGTCGAACTCCGGGTTCGGGTTGCCGGCCAGCGCGACGGCCCAGCGCTCCGGGTCCAGCCGCGGCAGCAGGTCGGCGAGATAGCGGTCGCAGCCGCCGAGCTGGTGCGTCTCGGTCCAGACCAGGACCCGCGCGGGGCCGCTCAGGACTTGCGCCACCAGCGCCCGGAGTAGTCGCTCGCCTGCAGCGGAGCGGTCTCCCCGACCTCGGCGCGGAACTCGTCGGTGGCGCGCTGCGCGCCGATCCAGTGCCCGTAGTCGTCGATCACGACCGCGCCGCCGGACGGGATCTGGCGTAGAACGTCCGCAGCGTCAGCAGCACGGACTCGTACCAGTCGCCATCGGCGTGCAGGACGGCGATCGGCCCGATCTCGGGCGCCGTCTTGGCGAAGGTGTCGTCGAACCAGCCCTTGACCACGTGCAGGCGCTCAGGCGAGCCGAAGCGGGCCATGCCCTCGCGCAGCCGGTCCTCGGCGCCGAGGCACTCGCCGGCCCAGCCCGCGCTCTCGTCACCGTCGAGCTCGCCCGGCTCGGGCAGGCCCTCGAAGGAGTCGAAGGCCCACACCTCGCGGAGCGGGGAGCCCGCGGACAGCAGCATCGTCGAGCCGCCGTTCCACACGCCGCAGTCCACCAGCGCGCCGGGGACGCCCAAGCGGTCGGCCTCGGCGGCCAGGCGGTGCAGGATCCGCCCGCGGCGCGAGGAGATCATCGTGTAGCCCTCGTCGAGCAGCGTCTTGTGCAGCCGCTCGGCCTCGAGGTACTCACGGGCGTCGAGCAGCTCGGCCGGACGCGGGACGCGATCCCACGGGTTGCCCTGCTTGGTGCGCAGGTACTCGGGGATCAGCCGCAGCTTCTCGGTGAACGAATGCTGCTCGGGGGCGGCGGCCTCGCCGCTCTCTAGGGTCGAGGACATGGGCCCCTAGGGTAATGGGGCGAATGACGGCCCCTCGATGACCGAGCATCCACCCGAGCCCGGAGCACACGAGCGGCACATCGCGCGCGGTGCCCTCGCGCAGCAGGCGGCGCAGATCGTCGGCGTGGTCGCGATGCTCGTCGTGATCACGGTCCTCGGCCGCACGCTGAGCCTGGCTGCGTTCGGCGTCTACGGCCTGCTGATCTCGATCGCGTCCTACGTGCTGATCGTGCAGATCTCGGTCGAGGGCGCGGTCGTCCGCGCGATCGCCGCGGCCCGGGACCAGGCCGAGCGCGACCGGGTCTTCTCCTCCGCGCTCACCCTGTACGCCGGCGCGGGCGTCTTGTGCGGGCTGCTGGTGGCCGCGGGCGGCGTCGCGCTGGTGGGCGTGCTGGGCATCCCCGCCGAGCTGCGCGACGAGGGCCGCGAGGGCGTGATCGCGCTCGGGATCGCGATCTCGCTCGGGTGGCCGTTCAAGGTCTTCCAGGACGCGCTGCGCGGCTCGCAGCGCTTCCAGGCCGCGTCGACCGCCGAAGTGCTCGCCCAGGGCGTCGTTCTTGGGCGGCATGCTCGCGCTGGTGGCGGTCGACGCGCCGCTGTGGGTGCTGATCCTGCTCGGCGGCTCGCTGCCCACGCTGATCGGCCTGGCCAGCGCGGTCGTGCTGGTCGTCTCACGGGCCGCGACGTTCCATTTCCGGCTCTCGCTGGTCGACCGCGGCGTGATGGGCGACCTGACGCGCTTCTCGGCCGGGCTCGGCCTGATCGGCGTGACCGACCTGATCGTCTACTCGCTGGACCGCGTGATCCTGGGCGCGTTTCGCTCGGCGGCGACGATCGGCCTCTACGAGGCGGCCTCGAGGCCCCACAACCTCGTGCGCCAGCTGCACGGGACGCTGGGGCTGACGGTGATCCCGGTCGCGTCGGGCTACATGGCCGGCGGCGACGACTTCCGGCTGCGCGAGCTGATCGTGCGCGGCACGCGCTACGTGATGGCGATCGTCGTGCCGGTCACGGTCGTGCTGATGGTGCTCGCGGGGCCGGTGCTCGAGGTCTGGCTGGGCGCTCGGTACCTGCCCGCGGAGACGGCGATGATCGTCTTCCTCTCCTACTGGCTGCTGTCCTCGGGAACCGGCGTGGCGATGGGGACGCTGGTGGCGGCGGGCGCGATCCGCGACCTCGCGCGCTACGCCTGGGCCAGCGCGCTGCTGAACCTCGGGCTGGCGCTCGTCTTCACGCCCTGGCTGGGGCTCGTCGGGCCCGTGCTCTCGACCGCCCTGTCGGCCGTCGCGGTGTTCCCCTGGTTCCTGAAGCTCGTGCGCGAGCACCTCGGCGTGCGCTGGCGCGACCTCGCGCGCCAGGCGTGGCTGCCCGCGTACGTCGCCGGCGCCGCCGTCGCGGTCGTCTGCGGCGCCGCGCGGCTGCTGCTGGATCTGCACTCACTGCCCGCGATCACGGTCGTCTCCGCGGTTTCGCTGGCCCTGGGCTGGGGGCTGTACTGGGTGCTGTACCTGAACGCCGGCGAGCGCAACCTCGTGCTGGACTTCTTCCGCCGGCGGCGCGCGGCCTGATGCGGCTGACATACGCGAACTGCCTGCTCGGCGGCCTCGAGCCCGGCGACGCGCTCGCGACCGACGAGCCGCTGGTCGCCGACGGCGCGACCGTGCCGGTGATCGTTCCCGACGCCGACTTCGACGCGGACGAGGCCCAGGCCCTCAACGAGCGCATGTGGGCGCTCGGCTTCGCCTGGCCGGGCGACCCCGATCCGACCCTGGTCGACGGGATCAGCGCGGCGGACCTGGCCGGCGTCGAGGCCACGCAGAAGATCCTGCTGCCGGCCGTGCGCGGCGTGCTCGAGGCCGACGCGATCCTGCGCGAGGTCCAGCCGACGGAGCTCCGTGACGGTCGTCGCCGACAGTGCCGACGCGGAGTACGTGCGGGTGGAGCGGGTCCTATGCGCGGCGGTGGCCGCGACCCTGCGCGCCCGGCTCGGCGCGCTGGAGGTGCGGGAGGAGCGGTCTCGCCGATCCGGCAACGCCGCGCTGGTGGCGAAGTACGCCTTCACCCGCAACCCGCGCTCGGGCGCCGACGACGACGCCGGCCGGCGACGGCTGTTCGGCGCCGCCACCGCGGCCGTCAACCTCGCCGCTCGCCTGCGTGAGCCGCGCCGTCGCGAGAGCGTGCTGGTCGTCGAGTACAACCCGACCGCGGTCGTCGCCCGGCGCTGGCACGCGCTCGCGCCGGCCGGGCGCCGGCGCTCGTCCACAGCCGCTTCGCCGCCGCCGACGTGCGTCCCATGCTGCGCCACGGCGAGCGCGCCTTCGCCTTCCCGAAGGCCCGGCCTGGGCGGCCGCGGCGCGGGTGGAGGCCGCGCTGGCGGCGCTCGACCCGGCCGCGTTCGGCGAGCGCTTCGTGGTCCGCGGCGTCGACCTCGGGCCGATCGTGCTGCCAGAGCTGGCCGACCTCGCCGTCCGCCACGCGCGCTGGGCCGAAGGGCGTGTGGAAGCGACCCGGCGCCGGCTGCGCCGCCACCGCGTGCGGGCGCTGCTGGTCCCCTTCGACGGCGCGCCCGTGGCCCGTGCCGTGCTGCGCGCCGCGCAGGCCGAGGGCATCCCGACCGCGGTCCTCAACGACGGCTGGAAGGGCGATGACCACCAGCCCGAGGGCATGACCGCCGACCACGCCTTCGCGCTCTCGGACTCCGTGCGCGACAGCTACTTCAGCCGCCGCCACGACCCGGCGGACGTCGTCGTCACCGGCGATCCGCGCAACGACCGCCGGCCGGCCGCGGTGAAGGCCGGCGGCGCGCGGCGACGTCCTGGTGGGCTCGCTCACCTTCTCGCCCTCGATCTCAACTGCCGCCGCGGTGACGGCGAGCGGTTCCTCGAGGCGGTGCTGAGCGGCATCGAGGCGAGCGCGCTTCGCCGGCCGGCCCGTGACGGTCAAGCTGCACCCCGCGGACGCGCCGGAGGCCTATGGCGGCATCGTCGCCCGCCACCCGGCCCTCGACGTCGAGCTGGTCAGCACGGGCGACGTCGTCGAGCGGATCCCGGGGTCGGTCGTCTACATCACGACGTACTCCACGTCGCTGCTGCACGCGGCGATCGCCGGCGAGCCGTTCGTCTATTACCGCGTCAACGCGCAGCGCCTGCACCCGCCGTTCAGCGACGACGGGGTGCTCGAGCGGCGGACGGCATCGAGCGCCGCCGAGCTGACGGCCCGGCTGGATGAGCTCGCCGGCGGCGGGCCGGGCCCGGTCCCCGCGGAGTGGGTCGAGCGCTACATCGGCCCCCGCGACGGCCGGAACACGCGGCGCGTGATCGACGCGCTGCTGGCGCTAGGAGCCGGTTGAAGAAATCCGATACGCCTCCCGCGGCACATCCGCGGCGCCTCGCGCACCCACGCTGCTCACGTGGCAGAGCCACGCATCGCGAGCGCGTGCGGCACGCGGCACTGGCGGCTGCACCACGTCAGGCGCACCGACCATTCTTCAACAGACTCCTAGGCGTCGAGTAGCGCCGCGATCACGCGGTCCTGCGCCGCGTCGTTCGAGATCCGCCGACGACGGGATGCGACGCCGTGCCGGTGCAGCCGCGCGGCGACCGGGACGGGGCCGGTCGCGTAGAGCGCCAGGTGCGGCAGGTCGGGCATCGGGACGAAGAACGGGCGCGAGTCGATGCCGGCCTGCGAGAGCCGCTCGATCGTCGCGTCCTTGTCCTCGACCAGCACCGACATCAGCCAGTAGTTCGAGCGCGCCGGGGCGACCTCGGCGCAGAACGTGAGCGGGGTGCCCTCGAAGGCCGCGCGGTAGCGCTCGGCCAGGTGGCGGCGGTGCGCGACGAGCTGTCCAACCGCTCCAGCTGGGCGAGCCCGACGGCGGCGCTGACGTTGGAGAGGGTGTAGTTGTAACCCAGCGAGTCGTGCTCGTACTCGAGCGTGCCGGGGACGCGGCCCTGGAGCGAGAGGTGGCGCATGCGCTCGAGCGTCTCCGGCTCGCGCGCCAGCAGCATCCCGCCGCCGCCGGTGGTGATGATCTTGTTGCGTTGAAGCTGAACGCGGCGACGTCTGAGAGCATGCCGGCGGGCTTGCCCTCCCAGGTCGCCCCGAGCGCCTCGGTGGCGTCCTCGATCACCTTCAAGCCGTGGCGCTCCGCGATCGCGCGATCCGCGTCATGTCGACCGGGTGGCCGTAGAGGTGCACGACGAGGATCGCCTTCGTGCGCGGCGTCACCGCGGCCTCGACGGCGTTGGCGGCCATCCCGTAGGTGACCGGGTCGACGTCGGCGAAGACGGGCTTGGCGCCGACGTAGAGGACCGGGTTGACCGTGGCCACGAACGTCAAGCGCGGGCACGATCACCTCGTCCCCGGGCCCGACGCCCGCGGCCAGCAGCGCGAGGTGCAGCGCGGCGGTGCCGGAGACCGCGCTGACGGCGGCCGGCGCTCCGTGGAACTGCGCGAACAGCGCCTCGAACTCGTTGACGAAGCGGCCCTTGGAGGACACCCAGCGCTCGTCGATGCACTGCTGCAGGTAGACGCGCTCGTTCTCCCCGAAGACGGGGGCCGAGAGGGGGATGCGCTCGCTCAAATCGTGTACAGGTGCGGCTTGAAGGAGCTCAGGCGCGCGCGGACGAAGTCGATCGTGCGCTCCAGGCCCTCGCGCAACGGCACCTGCGGCTCCCACCCGTCTGCGCGCGGATCTGCGTCGCGTCGGCGATCAGCTCGAAGACCTCGCTGTTGGCCGGGCGCACGCGCTCGGCGTCCTCGGCCGCCAGCACCGCCTCGCCGCCGATGATCTCGAGCATCAGCTCGGCCAGCTGCGCCGATCGTGATGCCCTGGCCGTTGCCGGCGTTGAGCGTGAGGCCGTTGGCGCTGCGCCTGCACGAGGACCGCGACAGCGACGGCGTCTTCGAGCGTCACACCGTGTTCGTCGACAAGCTCGTCTTCCCGCGGTTCGTGCTGCCATTCGGCGCCAACACGATCCTGACGATGGAGACCAACGCCGACGAGGTGTGGAAGTACACCGACACTAACGCCGACGGCGTCGCCGACAAGAAAGAACTCTTCGCGACCAAGTTCGGACGCGCCGGGAACATGGAGTCGCAGCAGTCCAGCCTGTTCTGGGCGATGGACAACTGGCTGTACAGCACGGTCAACGCGTTCAGGCTCCGCTGGACGCCGAATGGCTTGCTGAGAGAACCGACCGGCCCGAACAGCTCGCAGTGGGGCATCACGCAGGACAACGAGGGCAAGGTTTGGTTTCAGGGCGGCGCCACCGGCATGGTCGGCTACTTCCAGTTCCCGATTCACTACGGCAACTTCGCGGCGCCTGATCAGTTCGAACCCGATCTGAATATCGTGTGGGGTGCGCCGATTCGCATCGGCGACATTCAGGCTGGCCTCCCTGGCACACGCATGCCTGACGGCTCGCTCATCTATGCGACCGCCGCCGCGGGCAACGAGGTCTATCGTGGCGACCGGCTGCCAAAGGATCTGATTGGCGACTACCTGCACGGCGAAGTGGTCGCGCGCATCGTGCGACGCCTCCGGCCTGTCAAGCGGGAAGGGCTGACGCAACTGCAGAACGTCTATCCCGGCTCCGAGTTCATTCGCTCGCTCGATCCATTGTTCCGGCCGGCCGACGTGACCACGGGTCCCGACGGCACGATCTACATCGCCGACATGTATCGCGGCATGATCGAAGGAGCCGAGTGGGCGCGTCAGGGGACCTACCTTCGGGCAAAGATCAATCAATATCAACTCGACAAGGTGGTCGGGCACGGACGCATCTGGCGCCTGACCTTCGATGGCATCGCGCGGGATCGGACCCGTCCTCGCATGCTCGACGAAACGCCGGCCCAGCTCGTCGCGCATCTTTCGCATCCAAACGGCTGGTGGCGCGACACTGCCCAGCAACTGCTCGTGCTGAAGCAGGATCGGTCAGTCGCGCCGGCGCTCAAGGCGATCGTTCGGACGTCGAAAAACCAGCTGGCGAGGTTTCACGCGCTCTGGACGCTCGAGGGACTGAACGCGCTCGACGTGGTACTGACGAGCGAGGCCATGCAGGACGGGGATCCGCGGATGCGAATCCAGGCACTGCGCGCCAGCGAAACGCTCTACAAGGCAGGGGACAGGTCCTTCGAGGACAAGTATCGCGCCCGGCTGCTGGACAGCGACGTCGACGTCGTCATTCAAGCGATGCTGACCATGCACGGCCTGAAGATTGCGGATGCCTCGGGCTCGATCGCCAAGGCCGTCGCCAACAACTCCTCGCGCGGCGTGCAGTTCGTCGTCGAACGGATCACGGCGTCGGCGGCTGCGGCGCGGACCAATAGCGGCCGCGGCAACGCGTTGACGCCCGAACAACAGAACAGTCTCGACCGCGGCAGCACGATCTACAACGAGTTGTGCTTCTCGTGTCACGGCGCCGACGGACGCGGCACGCCAACGCCAGGCGCGGCGGTTGGCGCGACGCTGGCACCTTCTCTCGTCGGATCGCCGCGCATCGATGGGCATCGCGACTACGTCATCAAGTCCATTCTCCACGGCCTCACGGGTCCCATTGATGGCAAGACCTATCCGCAGGTCATGGTCGCTATGGGGACGAACAGCGATCAGTGGGTTGCCGACATCGCTTCGTTCGTGCGAAACGGGTTCGGCAACACCGGCACCCTGGCGACAGTCGCGGACGTTGCGCGCGTGCGCAGCGCCGATGGCGCACGCGGTTCATGGACGGCCGTCGAGCTCGAGAGCTCTCTTCCTCGTGCCCTCGTTCCTGACGCGTCGTGGAAGGTGACGGCGAGTCACGATGGGCGGCCGGCGCCGCAGGCCAATGCCGAAGGCGGCTACAACTACATCGGCGACGCTGCCGGCGCACTGAGCTTTCTCGGCTGGACGACCGGCGCCCCGCAACAGGCCGGTATGTGGTTTCAACTCGAGTTGCCGGCGCCGCAGAAGCTGACTGAGATCCAGTTCACGTCTTCATCTATCGGCGGCCGTGCTGGCGCGCCGGGAGCATGGACCTTTCCCCGGCGCTATCAGGTGCAGGTATCAGCGGATGGCAATGCCTGGAGTGCAGTTGTTGCGGAAGGCGAAGGCACTCCGGGAACGATGGCGATCACGTTCGCACCAACCGAAGCAAAGTTCGTTCGAATCACGCAGGCTGCGGCCGTCGACAACGCGCCGCCGTGGTCGATGCGGCTCCTTCGCCTCTATGCGTCGCCGGGACAGGGCGCCCGTTAACAGCCAGCGTTCACTTCGTGCGCGGTTCGAGAGCGCCGCGGAGCTTATCAGCGAGCGACCCGATTTTCGCATTGGGCGAATCGGCCACTCTCCGTGTTTCTTCGGAATCCTCGGCCGAGGCCGCCGTCACCGCGCCGGCGCGGGTTGAGCCTTCCGGGACCAGGGCGACGCCGATCCGCTTCTTCTCGAGGTCGATGCTCAGGATTTCGAAGGGCGCCGTCGTTCCAACCGGAACCTGCGACGCCCATTCGCGCGATCGGCCAGTTGGCGCAAACGTCGAGACGTGCGCCAGTGCTTCCACTCCGGGCTCGAGCTCGACGAATGCTCCGAACTCGGCGACTCTCGTGACCCGGCCAGTGTGCACCTGGCCGACTTCGGTACTTCGTGGGCACCGTCGACCACGGATCGGCTGTGAGCTGCTTGAGCCCGAGCGCGATCTTCTTGCCGTCATCGTCCACGCGCAGCACTCGGACGGTGATCTCCTCGCCGGGCTTGACGACCTGAGACGGGTCGGTCACGCGCGACCATCCCATTTCCGATACGTGCAGGAGGCCCTGGACGCCGCCGCCGAGATCGACGAAGGCGCCGAACTCGGGAACCGACGTCACGTGCCCGGTGAGCACTGCGCCCGGGACGATCGATTGCCGAATCTCGTCCGCCTTCGCCTTTTGCTCTTCTTCCAGGATCGCGCGCCGCGAGACGACGAGGGTCTTGCCGCCGTCCTTGTACTCGATGATCCGGAACTGATAGACGCGCCCGATGTGCGTTGCCGGTTCCGTCCTGCGGATGTCGATCTGCGAATAGGGGCAGAAGGCGCGCTGTCCGGCGACACGAACCTCGTAGCCGCCCTTCACCTCGGCTTCGACTTTGCCCTCCACCGGCAGGCCGGCTTGGAATGCGCTCTCGAGTTGTCGCGCGTTAGCAGCGTGCCGGACGAGTTTGCGCGAGAGTGTCACTCCACCGCCAGTCGACATCACCGTCGCCTGGATACGATCGCCGACGGCGACCTCGATATTGCCGTCGGCGTCGCGCAGCTCAGCCAGATCGATTGTCGCCTCGCCTTTGCCGCCGACGTCAACGAAGGCGACGTCCGGGCCGATGCCGACAATCACGCCTTCGAGTGTTTGTCCCTTGTCGAAGCGCCTCGGTTTGAGCGATGCCTCGAACATCGCTGCGAAATCATCTTCGGGCTCGGTCACAGGCTCCTTCCGATCTTCCACTCCATCACGTTACTCGCTCACCCCGCTCCGCTGCAACGGCGTCATTCCGACCCGGATCGCACGCCGCTCACCTCTTTGCGTATGATTGCCGCGAGCCGGTCAATAGTAGCTGAACCGGCAAGGAGGCTGACGGCCATGCAGCGTAGATCCCCCGTGACCACTGTGTCGGCGTCGATCATCGTCGGCGCAGCGTCAATGTTGATGCTGGCGCAGCAGAAGCCGTCGCCGCCGGCGGGATTCACGGCGCTCTTCAACGGCAACGACCTGAGCGGCTGGCGCGGACGCCCGGGCGGGGGCGGCGTCTTCAGCCCGTACGTCGAGGCCAAGTTCACACCAGAGGAGCGCGCGGCGAAGCAGAAAGAATGGAACGACGATCGCGATCTGCACTGGCGCGTGGACAACGCAAAGGGCGAGATCGTGTCTGACGGGCACGGCGTGCACCTGGCTACCGAGAAGGCGTATGGCGACTTCGAGCTGCGCGTAGATTGGCTGCTGACGCAGGCGGGTGGTGACTCCGGCATCTACCTTCGCGACTATCCGCAAGTGCAGCTCTGGGATCCGGCGAACCCGCGCGAGCAGAAGAACGGCGCCGACAAAGGATCAGGCGGCTTGTGGAACAACAATCCCGACAATCCCGGACGATGGCCGCTCGTCAAGGCGGACAATCCCATCGGCGAGTGGAACACGCTGGTGATCAAGATGGTCGGGACACGTGTCTGGGTCACGCTCAACGGCAAGCCCACTGTCGTCGGACAGGTGCTCGACAATTTCTTCGATCGCACGCAGCCGGTGCTGCCAACCGGATCCATCGAGCTGCAAACCCACGGGTCGGAAGTGCGGTTCCGGAACATCTACGTTCGAGAGATTCCGGAGGCCGAAGGGAAACAGTTGCTGGCGTCGCTGCCGCAACGAGGCTAGCTGGCCAAGCGGCAAAGCAAACCCTCCGCGGGAGAACTGACCGTGCGGCGTCGGCTGGGGTTTGCCGGAGCTCGTTCTATCGCGGTTGCCAGTCGAAGGCGAAGAGCAGCGTCCGCTGCGTCGCAAGGTTGTTGTCGTCGGAAATCAGGTAGAAGCGACGCGTGCCGTTCGCGCCGGCGACCGACGTGATCCCTTCGAAATTGTCGATGGTCATCGGCCGTGCCATGTCCATGCGCGCGATGACGTTCGTGCCGCGGAGAATCTTCAGCGTGATGCGGTTGTCGCGATCCGGATCGTAGGCGCGGAGCAGATAGGCTGTCACCCCTTCCGAGACTCGGTTCATCGAGACGAGGCCAAATTCCTTTGGCTTGTCGATGGTGGGACCGCGAACGCAGCCGCTGCTCACTCGACAGAGCCACGTGTGACCGGAATGCTCCACGCCGACGGCGTAAGCGTCAGGGCCCACCTCAGGTATCGCTACCAGCGCTTCCATCCCTTCGTTCGACGGAAATGATGCTCGTGGCGACGGCACTGCTCGTGGCAGGCCGCCCTCTTGTGGATACCGCAAGATGCGTGGCACCCGCTCGAAGCTGATGAGGCGGTCGCCTGTGGGCAGGATGGTCAGACCTTCGGCATCGGCGTTGCCGTTGGTCAGCGGTTTACCGTTCTGGCCAATCAGGCGCGTCAGCGTGGCGTCCGCCACGCCAACCAGGCGGCGAGATTGATCGAGAACGAAGCGGGCCTCGAGGAGCACGCCTCCGTCGCCGACGGCCGCGAACCGATCGGGCCCGGTGGCGACGATGTCGGACAGTTCGTGCAGGAGAGTGGTCTGGTGCGAGTGGAGAATCAGACCGCCGGCATAACTGAACTCGCCGATGGCCGTTGCCGATGGATCCTGCGGATTGAGCGGTACGGGGACGGCGTCAACGGTAATCGGCCCGACTGAGGCGGTCACCGAACCGGCGATGGGCTGCAGCGCTGGCGTCGCGATCGCCATCATCACAATCGCAAGAACTAATGCCGCCCACATTCCTCCAAGCGGTATCTGCATGCTGCGCACGGTAGGCCCCAACTGTATCCCAGCCCAGAGCAAACGAATTCCGCGTGGTTCCCGTCTAAGCCTGGGCGGAACGCTTCAGGCCAAAGCTATGCTGCACAACCTCATCGGCGAGCTTCGTTACGCGCTGCGTCAGTTCTGGGTCGCGCGCATCTTTACCATCACCGCGATCCTGACGCTGGCGATCGGCATCGGCGGCACGACGGCGATCTTCACCCTCATTCACGCCCTGATGCTGAGGTCGCTGCCCGTGAGCGACCCCGACAGTCTTTACCGCATCGGCGATGGTGGCAGTTGCTGCGTTCAGGGCGGCCCGCAGGATCGCTGGGGGATGTTCTCGTACCCACTCTTCGAGCGCTTGAAGGCGGAGCTGCCGGAGTTCGAAGAGATCACGGCGTTCCAGGCCGGCGGCGCTCGCCTGAGTGTCCGCCGTCAAGACGTCGATGTGACGCCGCGACCGCTGCGCTCCGAGTACATGACCGGCAATTACTTCTCGACCCTTGGGATCAAAGCGTTCGGCGGCCGCGTGCTCAGCACCACGGACGATTCGCCGGCCTCTGCGCCGGTCCTCGTGATGAGTCATCAGGCGTGGCAGAGCACCTACGGCGGCGATCACTCGGTGGTGGGTGCGACGCTCGTGGTCGAGGGGCATCCCTTCACCGTGGTCGGCGTGACCGCTCCGGGATTCTTCGGCGAGACGTTGCGCGCCAATCCGCCCGACCTCTGGATCCCGCTCCAGCAGGAGCCGCTCATCAGCGGCGAGACCTCGATTCTTCGTCAACCGGTGTCCGCATGGCTGCGCGCGATCGGGCGGCTGAAGCCCGGCGCGACGACTGACGGCCTCGGTCCGCGTCTCACCGGCATCCTGCACCAGTGGATGCAGCACGATTCCGGCTATCCGGCGAACTGGATGCCGGATGTCGTCCAGGCCCTGCCTCGCCAGGTGATCGCGGTGGTACCCGCTGGCGGTGGGGTCGGCGTGATGCGCGAGCAGTACCGTCGCAGCCTGCAGATTCTGCTCGGCGTGTGTGGTCTGGTGCTGCTCATCGCCTGCGCCAACGTCGCGAATCTGTTGCTCGCTCGCGCCGTGGCCCGGCGCGGCCAGACCGCGCTGCGCCTGGCGATTGGCGCGTCGCGGCGCCAGATCGTCACGCAGGCGCTGGTCGAAAGCATTCTCCTCGCGGTTGCCGGAGGCGTCGTAGGAATCGCCGTCGCCATTGGTACTGCACGGCTGTTGCTGTCGCTGGCGTTCGCCGGCGCGACGTTCCTGCCGATCGAGACGAATCCTTCGCCGATGGTGCTCGCGTTCGCGTTCGGCCTCGCGCTCGTCACCGGCATCGTGTTCGGCGCGGCCCCTGCCTGGTTCGCGACCCGCACCGACCCGATCGACGCGCTTCGTGGCGCCGGGCGAAGCACTGGCGATCACTCATCGATGACACGCAAGGCGCTGCTCGTGGTCCAGGCAGCCATTTCAGTTGTGCTTGTCACCGGCTCGATGATGCTGGCGCGCAGTCTCGGCAACCTGGAGAGTCAGGACTTCGGCTACGAAATCAAGAGTCGGGTGCTCGTTGCCTTGAATCGACCACCCGCGAACTACAAGCCGGAGAAGCTCGCCGCGCTCTATCGCGATGTCGAAGAGCGCCTGAATCGACTCCCTGCGGTCCGCGGCGCTGGTCTCGCGCTCTACAACCCGCTCACCGACAACTGGGGCGAGCTCGTGCTCGTTGCCGGACATCCGCCACCGAAGCCAGGGGAGGCGGCCGGCGCGTCGTGGGATCGGGTCAGCGCCAACTATCTGCAGGATCTTGGCGTGAAGTTGGTTCGCGGCCGTCACTTCACTCCTGCGGACAACGAGACCTCCGAGAACGTCGCCGTGGTCAACGAAGCGTTCGTGAAGCGCTTCTTCAAGACCGACGAGGAGCCGCTCGACCAGCACTTCGGGCTCGACCTGCCGGAGTACGTCAACTCGTATCGCATCGTCGGCATCGTTCGCGACGCGAAGTTTGCCGGCTTTGCCCTCGATCAACCAGCGCGGCCGATGTTCTACGTACCGCTGGCGCAGACGATCGACTACGACAACCCATTGATGAAGCGCCTCGAATCGGCGTCGCACTTCGTAGGCGGACTCCTGCTTGTCACCGATCTCCCGCCGGCGACGCTCGAACCGGAGCTGAAGCGGACGCTTGCCGCCGCCGATCCCAACCTGACCGTGACGAGCGTCAGGACGCTGCAGCAGCAGGTCGATCGCTCCTTCGACCAGCCGCGCGCGGTGGCGAGTTTGGCTGGCCTGTTTGGAGTCGTCGCCCTGGTGCTCGCCGCCATCGGCCTCTACGGCGTCACCGCATACACCGTCGCGCAGCGCACGAACGAGATCGGCATACGCATGGCGCTCGGCGCCGGCCGCGGAAACGTCCTTGGGATGGTGCTGCGGGGTGCCTTCCGCCGCGTGGTCTTCGGCCTCGTGCTCGGGCTGCCGCTGGCGGTTGGCGCGGGCTACCTACTCTCGGCGCAGCTCTATGGCGTGAAGTTCTGGGACCCGCTGGCGCTGGCTATCGGCGCAGTGTCGCTGGGTTCGTGTGCCTTCTTCGCTGCCATCATCCCGGCGCGACGGGCCGCCTCGATCTCGCCGATTCGTGCGCTGCGAACCGATTGATCCGCAGCGCACGCGCCGATTCAGCGTCCGGTGCAGGGCTGGCGTTAAGCGACGGCGACTGCAACGGCGGCAGGCTCGACGCGCACTTCGGCCGACGCATCGACTTTGAGCCAGAGGAGCGCGCCGACGAACAGCAGCGCCGCCATCGGCACGAACGGCGCATCATAACCGCCGAATCGTTGGACGATGTAGCCGTAGGCGATGGAAGAGAGCAGACCACCGACCTGCGCCGACGTGTTCATGAGCCCGACCATCGACCCGGCGTGCTGTCGCCCGATGTCCAGGCAGACGCCGAACACGCCAGACTGCTGGAAGGTAATCGCTCCGTAAACAAGCGCGAGCAGGACGATCGTGAGCACCTGGTCGCGCGTGATCATGACCGCGATCGTGCCGAGGCCGGCAACGCCGAGTCCGGCGACGCCGAGCGAGCGGCGTCCCCACTTCGCCCCGAGACGCCTGACCAGCGCATCGCTGACCGCGCCGCCAGTGAGGTTCGCGCAGGCGGCGACGGCGTACGGGAGCGCCGACAGTATCAGGCTGCCCTCGCTGAATCCGCGTCCCTTGACCAGAAACGTGTGAAACCACGTCTGGAAGAACGTGTAGACGTACACGTAGCAGAAGGCCGCGCCCATCATGGCCAGCACGCTTTCCGAACGCAGCGCGATCGCCCACGGGAAGCCGTGCGAGGGTGCCGGCGGCAGATGGGCGGTCTCGTTCAGCTCGCCTCTGCTGACTCCCGGTTTTTCGGCGGGGGAGTCGCGAAACCACGCGAACCAGGCAGCAGCCCAGATCACGCCCAACACGCCGAAGACGAAGAAGGACGCCCGCCATCCATAGCGGATTTGAATCGGCAACACCAGCAGGGGTGCGATGGCGCCGCCCGTCTGGCTGGCCATCAGCAGGACGCCGGCCATCGTCGCGCGCTGGGTGGCGGGGAACCACCGCGAGATGACGATCGAGGCATTGGGAAACGCGCCAGCTTCGCCGGCGCCGAAACAGAACCTCGTGAGCAGCAGAAGCCAGTAGTTCGACATCGCCCCGGTCAGGGACGTGAAAGCCGACCACCACAGCACCACGCGCGTCAGGACGCGACGCGGCCCGATGCGATCCCCAAGCGCGCCGGTGGGAATCTCGAAAATGCCGTAGGCGAGGGTGAACATTGCGGTCACCCAGCCCCAACCAACGGGATCGATGCCCAAATCCTCCTGCATCCGCGGTCCCGCGACGGAAATACAGACGCGGTCGATGTAGGTGATGGCGAAGAGCAGGATGAGGAATCCCGTCACGCGATGGCGATATAGCAAATTGTTCTCTGCGGCGGGGACAGTGTCTCACAGTGTCTGGCACGCCAGATCAACTGAATCGGGATGATGTGGGTTCGTGTGTTACCCGTCAATGCCGGAGATTCGAAAATGAGCGAGTCGCAAACGTAATTCCGCCGCACGTGCAAGTGTTCCAGATGGCTATCCGTGCGTGGGTGGCCCACAGCGTCGGACGTCAGCTTCGTCAAGGCCGTGCTCGCGTAGGCAGGCGCGCCATCGATCAATCCGGCGCGATCTCGATTACCTCCAGCAGATCACGTCCGCCGGCGTCACCGATGATCGTCGAAGTGGCCCGGCGGCCGTGCGCGCGAATCCAGTCCACTCGGGCGGCGAGCTCCGGCGTGCCGGCGAACTCGACGAAGAACACGCGGCCGCCGATCGGCACGCCGGCAGAATCCGGATCCGATGTCCCTGTCATCGTCACTGATACCTCGCGGTGGTCCGTTGCCAGATACCGGATCGGCCAGTAGAGCCACCACTGATCGGTGGCGATGGCGACTGGATCGCCAGCGCTTCTCTCGAGAATGAGCTCCAGAACCTGGCGCTTCGGCTCGATCGCGGCGGTCGCGTAGGTCAAGTGTCCACGGCCACCGGTCGTCGCGAAGGCCGTGAAGTAGTTGACGTGAAACGACGACAGGAGTCCGGCCGCAACAAGGCACGACAAGGCGATAGGAACTGCGCGCCAGTTCGGGCGCCAGACGATCCACGCCGTCAGGCCCCGCGCCAGTACCAGCATGGACGGCACAATCAGGCAGAGCCCCCAGCGCTCAGCGTGCGGCCGCAGGGACTGTGGTCCGGCGATTGAGTAAAAGGCGAGCCACGTGCCCGCGCAGGCGAGGAGCAACGCGTAGTCGAGACGGGTGGCAACCCGCGGCAAGGCGAAGCCGCACAGCAGCGTGCCCGCAACCGCCACGAAGATCACGTCGAACGGAACCGTCGGCGGCCGTGCGCCGGAGAAGTAGTGATAAATCGTGACGCCGTTGAAGAGCCGGGCGCCGTTTGCCGCCAGCTCGAACCACTGTCTGGCATCGACGAGCCGAGCCGCAGCAATCGACAGCCACGGTCGATCCAGCAACTGGTTCGATCCTGCGAGTTTCGTCAGCGCGAACCAGGCGCCGAGGAGCATTGCCGCAACCATCAGCGCGGTTGCCGCGGCGAGCATCAGTCGCCCGTTTCGCGATGGTGGCAGCAGCGGCCGCAGTGCCGCAGCGCATGGCAGCAGCAGGAATGGGCCGATGAAGATATTGGTGGGATGCGTCCAGAGCGCGATCGGAAACACGACCAACAAGCTGGCGACGTAAACCCACGCGCGGTCGCGTTCCTTGACGCCGAGCAACGAGAGAAAGATGACGAGGCTCGTCCAGAAGACGGTTTGCGACGGGTCCTGACAGATGCGGCTGTGCGCAATTGCTGTCGGCAGGACCGCGATGCCCACTGCGTATGCCGACGCGGTCGTCGTGCCGAACAACCGGCGGGCGAGTAGAAAGCCAACCGGAAGCGCCAGCAGGTTGACCGCCGCCGGAAAGGCGCGGAGCAGCAGAAACGACGGCCGCGCGATCCCGTGGAGGATGGCGAGCGGGACGAGGAAGAATTGATCTGTCGGATTGCCGCTCGTCGTGTAGGCCTCGTACGGTTGGCCCGCTTTCCACGCGAGCGCCTGGACGCCCCACCATCCTTCGTCGCCGCTGATCCCCGGAACCGACGAAAGGTGCATCACCCGGAACCAGCCGCCGGTCCCGAGCAGCAGAACGATGACGACGGCGAGGATGTTCCGCGCGAGCGGACGTGACGCTGTCGTGACGATCTGTGGATCGCGCACGTGGCTCATCGAAGCCTGATGGCGAAGACGCCGATGAGCAATACGGCGCCAATCGACGAGACAATCGACCCGTACACGAAGCTCCATGGCATGAACGAGAAGTCCACGTGGTGAACGCCGCCGTCCACGACGCATCCCAGGAAGTCCGCTTCTACTAGCATCGTCGGGCACTTGACGCCGTCGATCGAGGCTGACCAGCCATCGTGGAAGCGTTCGGTGAGCGCGAGCACGCGCCGCCCTGGGGCGTCCACCTGCGCGACGAGACGTCCGGGGCGATCGACGGTCAGCACCGCCGTTCCTGTGGCCTCCTGGCCCAGTTCATCGAGCAGCCGCACGCGCGCGACGCCGCCGACAAACGGATGCCTGACGCCATCTTCGGTGAAGACCCAGCGCGTTCCCGATAACTTCAGACTCTGCTCGCTGTCGAGCGGAAGTTGGCTTGCCGGGAAGAGTCCGACGTAGCCGTTCGTCAGCCGATAGCCCCCCACTATAAGAAGGTTGGCTTTGTACAGGCCCATTCGCAGGAGCAGCGGCGTACGTTTCGGTGGGCTCGACAGGTGCCGGCGCAATGGCGGCCGTCAGATCGGCGATGGTCCTGGGCGGTTCCCGGAAGATGAATCGCATGCCCCATCCGCCCAGATCTGCGGCGGTGACGATGACGAGGGTGGCGAGCGCCCACCGTGCGCGGCGCGCCGAGAGGTACACGAGCAGAGTGACCACCGCAACGATGACGACTCCCGGAGCGGCAGACGCCGCGCTTGCGAAGATGTGCCTCCCGAAAGGCAGGAGACGACCGTTCAGAGCGATAGTCGTGGCGATTCCAAGTGTCAATGGGATCCACAATGCCAGCGAGAGGCCAGATGGTTGTGGCGTTTCGCTCGATCCCTCGACGATGGCCAGCAGATCGTCGAGTGTGACGGCCGCGAGGATCGCGAGCGCGAACTGCATCAGGACGATGTAGCGGACCGGCGCGCGAAGGGATTGGAGTCCTGGCACGTACGTCAGCAGTGCAGCGAGACCGCCGTAACGTCCCAGCGCGAGGATCAGTGCGATCAGGGCCAGCGCGGTCGCCCACGTGATGAGCGCCCTTCGTTCGGGCAAGGCTGATCGGCGGATCCACGTCCACGCGACGGCAATCGTCAGTATGGCGCCGGAGTAGATGCCGAACTCGTGAAACCACATGTAGTCGCCGACGCTGTGCGCGCCCCGCTCGAAGACGTACGGCGACCACAACTGAAGCAGGTTCGATGGGTGCAGCGAGTACGTCAGCGCGAAATCGGGCGTCAGGCCGGCTCGCATCGAATGCGCAGCAGCGTCCATCGTAGGTAGTAACTGGATACCGCCGAGCACGACGCCGAGCACGACGGCACCGGCGCACGGGAGCAGTCGCCGCCAGTGCCCCGTGTCCCACGCACGGAACGGACCGAACGCCGAAAGAGAGAGGACGTTCCACCACACCGCTTGCGGGAATCCGAGGAGGACCTCGGAGCCGATAATCAGCACTATCGCCGCTAACGCGATTGCCACTGTCCGACGCTTGCCTTCGACGATCAGCACGTCGGCCGCGGCAAGCAGCCAGGGCATGTGGGCTACGACTGCCACCATGTTGACGTGGTGATAGTGGAGCAGATTGAAGCCGCCGAACGCGAACAGCATGGCACCGAAGAGCGACGCCGCGCGGCTGAAGTGGAGCCGGCGCAGCAACCAGTGCATGCCGGCGAAGGCCAGCGGGTAGTTGGCGACGAGCTCGAGGTTGAAGGCGATTCCAAGTGGAAACGCGCGATAGAGCAGCTGGTGCAGCGGATGGAACAGACCGGCTTGTCCTTCCCCATGCAGGTAGAAGCCCGAGAAGATCGACGGCGTCCACAGCACGGTATCGCCGGCCCACAGCGCCTGCTGATAGAGCAGCCGCAGCGGCAGGTGAAACCACGAGAGATCGTTATAGACGAAGACCCGGCCCGTCAGCAGGGGAATAAGGAGCGGCGCAAGAAGCGCGACACTGCAGGCCAGAACGAGGCCGGCGAGCGAGCGTGAACGCAAGGCGCCATTATAGTCAGCCAGGATCGATCAACCATATGCATGATGGCCGATGACGTGCACGCGCCGCGAACCCCTCTGACGCACGGCGCAGTCCTGGAAATTGGCCCACTGGATCCCGGTGACAGCCCTCGGCCTGACGCTGCTCCTGGCCTGGGCGAACTTTCTGACGACAGGACGGTGGGCGGCGCAGCCGGGATCGCTGCACGGTTGGCGCGAACTGTGGTACGGCGGCGCGCTTGTCGTCGCGTCGATTCTGTTCTTCCTGACGTGGCGAAAAGTAGGAGCACCGGCGCGGCTTGGCTTGCCAACGGCGCTGGCCTTCCTGCTCATTGGCGCCGGCGTGCTCGTCGCGGCGTTCTTCGGCCGGCTGCCGCCTTCGGTGTGGACGCAGATCCCGTTCAAGGACGATTGGACCGAGCTCTTCCAGCAAGCCTCGAACGGCGTCACGCTCCTGCGACGTGGCGTCGTCGTGGGGTGGAACTGGTGGTTTCTCGGCGGTTATCCGACGTCAACGGACATCGCGCAGAACTTCGGGACGGCGGCGTTCGTCCCGATGACGCTGTTCGGCGAGCGCCTCGGCTATCACGTGCTGCATGCCGTGCTGTTCCTCATGGTCCCGGTGTTCGTGTGGATCGACCTGCGCCACGAGGATCGAGAGACGTGCCTGCTTGGAACCGGGCTGGCGTGCTTCTTCGCGGCGGGCTACACGGGCGCGCTCGGCTCGAGCGGCGACACCAACTCGCTCGTCGGCGTGTGCGCGGCCGGTCTCGCGCTGACGGGCAGCCGTGCAGCGCGGCTCGGTGCGCGATGGGGCGGACCGGTCCTGCTGGTAGGACTGACGCTCGGGCTGTACACGCATGCCGCATTCACCGTGTACGCGGCAATCTACTTGACGATCGAGGCCGTCTACTTCCGCGATCGGACCGCGTTCGTCCGGCTGGCCGTCGCTGGCGCGCTCGCAGGTCTCGTCGCCCTGCCGACTCACTGGGAATCGCTGCGCTACCCCGGATACGTCAGCTTCAACAACACCGTCTACAGCCCAGGTGGACCCGTTGACTGGGCTGGTTTCGTGCGCTCGGTGTACTACAACACCGAAATCCTCGTGTTGCCGCAACGCTGGTTCAACGACTATCGCAGCCTCGCCAACGTGTGGTTGCCTGTCCTCGTCGTCTCGGCGTTGCTGCCAGGACGCACACGCACCAGCTTCTACGCGTGGACGGCCGTCGCTCACCCAGCTGCTGCTGCGGGTGAACACGCCGGAAGCCGGTGCGATGTTCGATCGCATCCAGCACATGCTGCCCATGCTGACGGCGCCGGCACTCGCCGGGTTCGTGCTCCGCTGCAGCGGCTCGCGCGCGCTCGCGACGACGATCCTTGCCGTGCTCGGACTCTACGTTCAGACCGTGTTCGTTCCCGTGCCGGCACGTCCCCGACCTGCGCGCGTTCGATCCGCCCCTCATCGATCGAATCGCGTCGAGCGACGGCAACATGATACTGGTCGAGGTCAGCCCGCATCGTGACATGGACAGTCATCCGACGCGGCGAAGCCAGACGACGCCCTTTGACGTGCACTTCGAGGGGCTGTTGCCACGCTTGGCGGGCCAGCGCTTTTACAGCCAGATGATCGATGGATGGGTGTGGAACATCTTCCGTGGCCGGGTCGTCGGCGCGGGCACGTTTGCTGGCCGGCCGATCGAGGAGACGCCGCACGATGACTTCGCCGCGGAAATGGAGCGCTGGGGTGTCAAGCATCTCTTCGTCTGGACCGACGAGTCGCGCAACTATCTAGCGAAGGACCGTCGTTTCGTCGAGCGCTGGCGCGGTGGGCGCTGGTCGCACTTCGAGCGGCCGGACGCCGACGCCCGATCGGTCGTCACCGGCACCGGCAGCGGCAGTCTCCGTAACCTCGACTTCCTCGGGGCCGACGTCGAGCTCGTTGGTGTAAAGGTGGGTGAGCCCGTCGTGGTACGCGCGAGTTACTATCCGGCATGGCGCGCCCATGTTGCCGGTAACGACATCGAACTCGTCCTCTTTGATCGCGATGGCCAACTGGCGTTTCGCGCGCCTCGAGACGGCAGTTACACCGTTCGTTTCGAGTATCCACGGTACCGTGCGCTCTCGCTGCTCGCCGTCGGCGCACTGCTCGCCGGCCTGGTTGGGCTGGCGCGCTGGCCGCGTTCGCGCTGACTGACCGCTTCAGAGTCGCGGGCGTCCTCCCGTCACTCATCGCAGCCTGACAGCGATAACTCCCACGAGCAGTACCGCGCCGATGACCGACATAATCGCCCCGTACACGAAGCTCCGCGGCATGAACGAGAATTCGACTCGGTGCACACCGGCGTCGACGATGCACCCCAGAAAGTCGCCATCGACGCGTATCGTCGGGGACGTCACGCCGTCAATCGAGCCTGACCACCCATGGTGGAAGCGTTCGGTGAGCGCGAGCACGCGCCGGGCCGGGACGTCAACCTGTGCAACGAGCCGTCCTGGCCGATCGACGGCGAGCAGCGCCGTTCCTGTGGCCTCCCGTCCCTGCTCGTCGAGCAGTCGCACGCGCGCCACTCCACCTTCAAACGGCTGTCTGACGCCGTCCGCGGTGAATTTCCACCGCGTCCCTGAGAGCTGCAGGCTCGCCGCGCTGTCGAGCGGATGTTGGCTTGCCGGAAAGAGCGCGACGTAACCGTTCGTCAGCCGGTATCCGGCCAGCACAAGGACATTCGACGTGTAGCGCCCATTCGTGGGCGCGGCTGCATATCTGTCCACGGGCGACGTGGGCACCGGCAGTGCGCCAGTCAGACCGGCGATGGACCGCGGTCGCTCGCGAGTGATGAAGTTGATTCCCCATAGGCCGAGATCGGCCGCTGTGACCACGATGAGGGCGGCGAGCGCCCACCGGGCGCGACGCGCCGCGAGGTAGACGAGCAGCGTGACGATCGCAACGATGGCGACGCCCTGCGCCGCAGACGCGGTGTCGGCGAAGACGTACCCGCGCCAGAGCAGGAGGCGGCCGTTAAGGGCGACGGTCGTCGCGATCCCCAATATCAACGGGATCCACAACCAGAACGAGACACCTGGCTTTGGCGGTTCCCGAGATCCCTCGACGACCGCCAGCAGATCGTCGAACGTGATGGTGGCGAGGATTGCGAGCGCGAACTGCGTCAGGACGATGTAGCGAGCGGGCACGCGAATGGATTGGAGTCCTGGCACGTACGTCAGGAGTGCGGCGAGTCCGCCATAGCGCCCAAGCGCCAGGATGAGCGCGAGAGCAGCAAGCGCCGTGGCCCAGGCGATGAGCGCCCTTCGCTCGGTCAACACCGACCGCCGGGTCCACGTCCACGCCACGGCAACGAGCGACATGGCGCCGGAGTAGATGCCAAACTCGTGAAACCACATCGGCTCGCCGACGCTGTGCGCGCCTTCAGGGAAGACGTACGGCGACCACAGCTGAAGCAGGTTGGAGGGATGAAGCGAGTAGGTGAGTGCGAAATCGCGACTCAGGCCGGCTCGCATCGAATGCGACGCGGCGTCGACGGTAGGTAGCAGTTGAATGCCGCCGAGCAGTATCCCAAGGCCGATGGCTCCAGCACAGAGCGCCAGCCGCCGCCATTGTTTTGACTCCCAGGCGCGAAACAGGCCGAACGTAGTCAATGCGAGGATGTTCCACCAGACCGCTTGCGGAAATCCGAGTAGCAGCTCGGAGCCGAGAATCAGCGCCACCACGCCTAACGCGATGGTCGAGTGCCAACGTCCGCGTTCCATGAGCAGCACGTCTGCGGCAGCGAGCAACCAGGGCATGTGCGCGACGACCGCCACCATATTGACGTGCTGGTAGTGGAGCAGGTTGAAGCCGCCGAAAGCGAACAGCATCGCACCGAACAGCGACGCTGCCTGGCTGAACTGGAATCGGCGCAGCAGCCAGTACATCCCAGCGAAGGCGAGCGGGTAGTTGGCGAGGATCTCGAAGTTGAAGGCGACTCCCAATGGAAAAACGCGGTAGAGCAGCTGGTGGAAAGGATGGAACAGACCAGCTTGTCCTTCGCCGTGTAAGTAGAGGCCTGAGAAGATCGCCGGCGTCCAGAGGACCGTATCACCCTCGCGCATCGCCTGTTGATAGAGGAACCGCAGTGGCAGGTGGAACCATGAGAGATCGTTGTAGACGAAGACCCGGCCGGTGAGCAAAGGGCCGAAAAGGGGCGCCAGAAGCGCGGCGTTGCACGCCAGAAGAAGGCCGGCGAGCGAGCGTGAAAGCAAGGCGCCATTATAGCGAGCCCAGGTGATCGACTATCTCTCTGGTCTGGTGCCGGATAGCGTGGCGCGGGGCCCCTCCCCGTACAATTGGGGCACGCGCGTGGCGAGGTGACAGTGCCCGACCGAGTGCTGACAGGAAAAGCGGACGAACAGTTGACCGCCGCCAGGCGCGTGCTGGCGGATCTTCGCGTCGAGCTGGCGACGGCTGCGGCCACATCCGACGATGCCGCAACGTTGGCGGAATCCATCCGTCAGCTGGATGAGCTCTTTCTGCTCGTCGTCGTGGGCGAGTTCAATGCCGGCAAGAGCGCGTTCATCAACGCGCTGCTCGGCTCGCGGGTCCTCGAAGAAGGCGTCACGCCGACGACGGCGCAGATTCACCTCATTCGATACGGTTCGGCGGGTGACGTTGACATTCTTGCCGGGGGTATTCGTCAAGTGACGGCGCCGGTCGAATTCCTGAAAGACATTCACATCGTCGACACTCCGGGCACGAACGCGATTCTGCGCGAGCACGAGCGCGTCACGTCGGACTTCGTTCCGCGCGCCGATTTCGTCCTGTTCGTCACTTCAGCGGATCGACCCTTCACCGAGACCGAGCGCGCCTTCATCGAGGCGATTCGTGCCTGGGGCAAGAAGATCGTCATCGTCGTCAACAAGATCGACATCTTCGAAGGGGAAGCTGAGATCGATCAGGTCCTGACGTTCGTCGGCAACGCCGCACAGGCAACGCTCGGAACACGGCCACCGGTCTTTCCGGTCAGCGCCCGCCTCGCGGCGCGCGCCAAACAGGGAGACCCGGCGATGTGGAGTGCCAGCCGGTTCGAACCGCTGGAGCGCTACCTCCGCGAGTCCCTCGACGAGCATGGCAGGTTCCGTCTCAAGCTCGAGAGCCCGCTCGGCGTCGCTGACGTTCTGGCGCGCCGCTATCTGGCCGTGGCCGACGAAACTCTCGAACTGCTTGCCAGCGACACCGCGGCGCTTGCCGACATCGAGAGGCAGCTGGAACAGTACCGCACGGACATCCGCCACGGGTTCGAGTTGCGTATGAATGGCGTCGAGAAGGTGCTGCTCGAGATGGAAGGACGCGGCCACCAGTACTTCGACGATACGCTGCGCCTGGGACGTGTCTTCGATCTCGTCAACCGGTCGCGCATGGAAAAAGAGTTCGAGGAGCGCGTTGTCGGCGACGCGCCGCGAGAGATCGAGCGGCGCGTGTCGGAGATTATCGACTGGCTGGTCGATCAGGAGTTCCGCCAGTGGCAGGCGATCTCGGCGAATCTGGACACCAGGCGCCGGGAACACGGCGACCGCATCCTCGGATCGCCCCCTGACGCCGGCTTCCACGAAGATCGCTCGCGTCTGCTCGATTCGGTCGGCCGCGAAGCGCAGCGCGTCGTCGACGGCTACGATCGGCGGCGCGAAGCGCAGCAGATTGCCGACGCTGCGCGGACGGCGGTCGCCGCGACGGCAGCGGTCGGCGCCGGCGCCGTCGGGCTGGGCGCGATCGTTTCGGTTGCGGCGTCGACGGCCGCCGCTGACTTCACCGGCCTAATGATGGCGGGCGTGATGGCGGCGCTGGGATTTCTCATCATCCCCGCCCGTCGTCGCAAGGCGCGGGTCGAGATGCGCGAGAAGGTGTCGGCGCTGGTCGCCGATCTCAGCAAGGCGCTCGGCTCAGCGTTCGGCCGTGCCCAGGAGCGCAGCGCGCAGCGATTTACAGATGCCGTCGGCCCCTACGCCCGCTTCGTGCGGGCCGAGGACGAGCGCTGGCAGCGACAACGAGCCGCACTCACCGCCCTGCGCGACCGCATCGCGCAGATTCTCGGCGCGATTGCCGCCTCTGCAAGAGAAGGATGACGAATAAACCCGATTGACTCGTCAGGGTCATTGGAGGCATAGTCCAGCCGCCGCGTCCTCGTCGTTTTCTCGTTTTGCTGGAGAATGCGCATGAGACTACAAAGCATCGGCGCGCTCGTGTGTTCCACCTTCCTCGTTCTGGCGCCGCCACTTCAGGCCCAGGAAGACATCACCAAGACCGGTCCGCTGTCGCGCAAGGTCACCAAGGAAGACAGGCAAGGAATTGAGGCGCTTTTCAAAGCTGCCGACGAGGCCTGGAAGAAAGGTGACATGAAGGCGTTGACGCCGCTCTACGACTTTCCAATCTACATGGGCACCGACACCGCCAGTGGTGTGTACCAAGGCGGTGAATGGTCGCAGGAACAGTTTGTGACGATCATCGGCGAGATGCTGAAGACCCAGCCCAAGGATGTGACGTTCAGCGAGAAGTACACGCCGCATTTTCTGAGCGATTCACTGGCCGTTGTCATCGTCGACACGACTGCTACCCAGGGCGGGAAAAGCCTCGGGGCATACAAGTCGGCCGTGATCGCGATCAAGAAGGATGGTCAATGGCGCTTCAAGAGCGGCCTCGAAGCGGGGCACGGGATGTCCTGATCGACGTGTCTTACGCCATCTGTTCGACGTAGGCTTCGAGCGTCCGAGGCGCGACGCCGAACCGATCGGCGTTGGCTTTCCATCCCGGAAATGGCCGGGATTCGGTCGCGACGTAGAAACCGAGCGTCATCAGCCTGGCAGCGACCTCGTTGAACGGGCGCACGACGGGCGGAAGGAAGCGGAGCGCGGCGACCGGGACGTGGCGGCGTTTGCCGGAAGACTTCAGGCGGCGTTCGACGAGCGTGGCCAACTGGTTTTGTGTGACGTTCGACGGACCACCGGCGTCGATCGCCTCGTTCACGACCTCGGGCCGCGCGAGGATCTTCACGGCAAACTCCGCGACATCCTCTACGGCGATGTAGTTGGCGACGCTGTTACCGTCGCCGAAGATCATCGCGACACCCTTCTCGCGGATGCCCTTGGCGAGAATCTCGTCGATCCACGTGTCCATGAACGCCGTCGGCCTGAGCATGACGTGTGGCACGCCGCTCCGCCGGATCGCATCTTCGATGTACCACTTGATTCTGAAGATATCGACCGGCGCGTCCTGGGCGACGCCGCGATACGAGACGTAGGTCAACCGGCGCACGCCGGTGTTGCGTGCGGCCGCGCACAGGTTCTGATAACCGGAGAGGTCGACACGGCCGGGGCTGGTCGCGCCGGTTCCCATGTTGTTGTTGGCCGTCGCGATGATCTGCTCGATGCCGCGGCACGCGTCGGTCAGGGCCGCCACGTCGCGGAGATCGACGGCAGCGATTTCAGCGCCGGCGAGTTGGCCCAGCTTCTCCCGGTTGCGGGCGAGCGCGCGGACTGGTACGCCCGACGCAATCAGCTTGCGGGTAATGACGCGGCCCAACTGGCCCGTGGCGCCAACAACGAGCACGCGCGACTGCTTCATATGTGAGTCGAGTACTCTACCATCGCCGGCCAAGGGTTGATCCACACTATGTCATCCTCCTTGACCCGGCCTTCGAATGCGTGTAGATGGATGTGCGAGCTTCCGCACTTCTTGAAGGAGATACCATGATGCCTTCGCTCACCGTTGCGCTCCTCACGCTGTTCCTTCCCCTTGCACCGCAGGCACCTGGTACTGATGCCGAAGGATTCATCCGCAGCTGGCTGGTGCTCGCGCCAGTCGCCATCGAAGGCGAGTCGGGCGCCACCGAGATCGATCGGGATCTCCTCAAGGGCGAAGCCACGGTGCGGCCCAAGGCCGGCGACAAGGTCACCGCCGGCGGTAAAGAACTTGCCTGGACGGCGCACCAGACCACCGACTACTACATCGACTTTCTTCAGTCGTTCGGCAAGGAACGTGGCGAGTACGTGGCGGGCTACGCGGTGGCGTACGTGACGGCCGACGCCGACATGAAAGTGACGCTGGCGCTCAGCACCAACGATCAAGGCAAAGCCTGGTTGAACGGTACCCAGGTGTTCAAGTTCGCTGACACCCGGACGCTCGACAAGGACACCGATCGCGTCGACGTCTCGCTGACGAAAGGCCAGAACATCCTGGTGCTGAAAGTCATCAACGAAGTCAACAACTGGCAGGGGTGTGCGCGGTTCCTCAAAGACGGCGTGCCGGTCAAGAATCTCAAGATCTCCCTCACGCCTCAGTAGCGCGAGACGACTGTGACCGAGCGCGAGAAGATGCTGGCCGGCGAGATGTACGACCCGTTCGACCCGGAGCTCGTCGCCGGCCGCGAGCGCGCGCGCGACCTCTGCCAGACGCTGAACGCCACGCGCGAGGCAGAACACGAGGAGCGGCGACGCATCCTGGGGCAGCTCTTCGGCACTGGTGGCGACACCGTCTGGATGCAGCCGCCGTTCTTCTGCGATTACGGGACCAACATCGAGCTTGGCGAGCGCGTGTTCTTCAACTTCAACTGCGTCGTGCTCGACGTGTGCCGCGTAAGAATCGGCGACTATTCGCTCTTCGGGCCCGCCGTGCAGATCTACACGCCGATGCACCCGATGAATGCCGAACAGCGACGGCGCGAGGAGTACGGCAAGCCAATCGACATCGGCGCGGACGTGTGGGTGGGCGGCGGGGCGATCATTCTGCCGGGCGTCACCATCGGATCGCGCGCCGTGATTGGCGCCGGAAGTGTCGTCACGCGTGATGTTCCTGCGAACGTGTTTGCGGCCGGGAATCCCTGCCGCGTCATTCGCGACATTACCGAGTAGGCGCAGGATCTACTTGCGCAGACGATCTCGCAGGTGATCTTTCCAGCTGTCGGGCAGGGCCGCCACTTTCAAGACACGCTCGACCGATGCCGCGTCCGAATCGTCGTACGACTTCGACACATACAGGCGAGTGATTTCCGAGACGGGTACGGCCTGCGGATCGCGGGAGACGATGGAGATCTCGTCGCCGGCGCCCACCGTGCCCTCGCGCACGACCGCCAGATAGAAGCCGGTCCGGCGGCTGGCGAGGAAGCGCTTGACCATGAGGTCGGACTGGAACCGAACGCCCAGCTTGTAGCAGGGCAGCCGTGGCTGAGTGACGACGACCGTCGCCGAACCGATGGCGAATTCGTCACCGATGTGGGTGTCATCTTCCATCAGCCCTTCGGTCGTAAAGTTCTCGCCGAACATCGCTATCGTCACATCGGTGCCGGCCAGCTCGCGCCGCCAGTACGCGTAGTGCTCGACCGGGTAGCAATAGACCGCTTTGTGCTCGCCGCCGTGCACGGTCAAGTCGGCCTGCCTGTCGCCGTCGAGGTTGAGCCGGCGGAGGGCGACGCGGCCCTCGACGGGATGCTTGAAGATGCCGGTCGTCACCACTCTTCCGTGCCAGGTGACGTCGCGCGGCAGGCCGGTGTTGACCGAGACGAGTTTCATAGAGAGAGGTCTCCGTCAGTGACGCTCAGTCATTATCCCCCTGGCCGGATCCGCATCGGATCCTTGCGCTGAACTATCATTTTCCAGAGCGGAGGTTTCATGTCGATCGAGTCACCAGAAGACTGGGCGGGCTTGCGCGAGGCCGGCCGGATTACACGGCTGACGCTCGATGCGCTCGAGGCCAGCGTGCGGCCCGGCGTGACGACGGGGGAGCTCGATGCGGTGGCTGCAGCCGTGTTTGCCGCTCACGGCGCACGGTCGGCGCCGGCGCTGGTCTATGGGTTTCCGGGCACGGTGCTCATCAGCGTCAACGACGAAGTCGTTCATGGCGTGCCTGGGCCGCGCCGGCTGAAACACGGCGATCTCGTGAAGCTCGACGTCACCGTCGAAAAGGACGGCTATGTCGCCGATGCGGCACGCACCGTCGTCGTCGGAAATGGTGCGGAAGTCGCGCATCGACTCGCCGCATGCGCCGTAGCGGCGCTCGAAGCGGCGATGCATGTGGCGAAGGCCGGCGTACTGGTCAACGAAATCGGGCGGGCCGTGACGCGTGAAGTGCGGCGCCATGGGTTCAGCGTGGTGCGTGGGCTTGCGGGCCATGGTGTCGGTCGCACGATTCACGAGCCGCCGACGGTGCCGAACGAGTGGAATCGCTTTCAGCGCGACGTGTTGACGGAAGGTCTCGTGCTGACGATCGAGCCGATGATCAGCGCCGGCTCAGCCGAGGCCCGCAACGACAGCGACGGCTGGACTGTTCGGACAAGCGACGGCAGTCTCTCGGCGCACACGGAACACACGCTGGTCATCACGAAGGGGGCACCGGTGGTGCTAACGGCGTGAACTGTGGGGGAGCGCGAAGTACAGCGCGAGGCCTAGATTGAGCGCCAGGCTCCCGATGACGCTGACGAACGCGAGGGCGAAGGCGGCGAAGTAGCCGATCGGTCCATAGCGATAGGCGTCGGAGATCCGCTGCACGGCGGCGCGATTGGCGCGCGGATCGAGCAGGCGGTCGTCGACCGCGGCGCGGTGCCACAGCAGGTTGAAGCAGATGCCGAGATAGATGAACGTTCCGTTGTACACGAAGGCAGCCACCCGCTCCCCCTCGTCGCGCAGGTGCTCGGCGACGAGCGACGTCGGAAACGGCACGAGCGTCACGCCCATCAGCAGCAGTCCGTTATAGAAGAGCAGGCGGTCGTCGGACCTGCCGATGAGCGTGAACATCCGATGGTGGTTGATCCACATCACCAGGATGGTCAGGAAGCTCGTGACGAACGCCAGGTAGGCCGGCCACTGTGCCGCCAGCGCGGCGGCGAGGGTGTGACCGTGTTCCGCCTCTTTCGGTACTTTCAGATCCAGGACGAGCAGCGTGATCGCGATCGCAAAGACTCCATCGCTGAACGCCTCGATGCGCGCCGTCTCGTTCGCCATTATCTGCTCCACGATAGAATCCTACAGCGCGTCTGCGCGGCCGGCACCACCCGCATGGGCGGGGACGATCGTGCCGGCTCACACAGACCTCGCAGACACATCGACCTCTTAAGGACACCTATTCATGGAATACAGGCGGCTCGGCGGCTCCGGCTTTTTCGTCCCGGTTCTCACGCTCGGCACCGGAACGTTCGGTGGCGGCAACGAATTCTTCAAGCACTGGGGCACGACCGGCGCGGCGGAGGCGACGCGCCTGCTCGACATCTGTCTCGACGCCGGGCTCAACATGTTCGACAGCGCCGACGTCTACTCCGACGGCCTCGCAGAGGAGATTCTCGGCAAGGCAATTGCCGGCCGTCGCGACCGCGTCCTCATCTCGACGAAGGCAACGTTCCGGCACGGCGCCGGTCCAAACGACGTCGGGTCGTCACGCTTCGCGCTGACTCGTGCCATCGACGCCAGCCTCCGCCGCCTGGGCACCGACTACATCGATCTGTTTCAATTGCACGGGTTCGATGCGCTGACGCCGGTCGAGGAAGTACTCGGCACCCTCGATGACCTCGTTCGGGCCGGGAAAATTCGCTACATCGGCGCGTCGAACTTCTCGGGCTGGCACCTGATGAAATCGCTGGCTGTCTCCGACCGTTACGGCTATGCCAGATATGTCGCGCACCAGGCGTACTACTCGCTCATCGGGCGCGAATACGAGTGGGAGTTGATGCCGCTCGCTGTCGATCAGCAGGTCGGCGCCGTCGTGTGGAGTCCGCTCGGCTGGGCGCGGCTCACCGGAAAGATTCGCCGCGGTCAGCCACGGCCGGACGTGTCGCGGCTCCGCGATCAACAAAACGTCGATAACGGGCCGCAAGTCGCCGACGAGTACCTCTTCGCCGTCGTCGACGTCCTCGACGCGCTGGCGGCCGAAACCGGGAAGACGATCCCGCAGATTGCGTTGAACTGGCTGTTGCAGCGGCCGACGGTGGCGACGCTCGTCATCGGCGCGAGGAACGAAGAGCAGCTGCGGCAGAATCTCGGCGCCGTCGGCTGGAACCTGACGGCGGAGCAGGTCGCGAGGCTCGATGCGGCGAGCGCCGTCACGCCAATCTATCCCTATTGGCACCAGCGCGGTTTCGCGGAACGCAATCCATTCCCGACGTCGTAGGATACGGCCCGCTAGCCGATCTGACGCGCGCGTCTGGCGTAGGCGGCTGGCGAAGTGCCGACGATCGCCTTGAAGTCGCGGACGAAGTGCGCCTGATCGCTGTAGCCGAGGCTGAGCGCAAGTTCGGCTTGGTTGACCGATGGCCCCGCCAACTGTTCGGCTGCCTCGTGCAGACGATAGCGTTGGATGACCCATTTCGGGCTGACGCCGACGTATTTCGAAAACAGACGCTGCAGCGTCCGCGTGTTCGTGCCGTAGCGCTCGACCAGGTCGTCGACTTTGAGAATCGTCCGATCGCCGGCGACGGCGTAGACGATCGCTGCAACGTGCACAGCTTGCGAGTCGGAGTGCGGGTGGCAGCCGCGCAGGAAGTCTTCGATGACGGCGATGCGCCTCGTATCGTCTGTGGCTTCCGCCACCCGTCGATCGAGCGAGCGGCCCGCAGTGCCGAATACGCTGGAGATCGCAACCGTCCTGTCGGTGAAGGTCGAGATGGGGACATCGACAAACGCGCGAAAACCACCGGGTTTGAATTTCACCGCGATGGCGCCACCGAGACCGTGGAGCATCCGCGAGAACTTGCCTCGCGCGACGCCGGCGATGCGGCTGCGGCCCGGCCGTTCGAAGATCATGTGCACGCTCGGATGCGGCAGCGTTTCGGCGCGCTCCGGCGCGAGCCCGCGGAGATCCCAGCGCACGGCCCAGTAGTGCTCGACGAATGTCTCGAGCTCCGGGGATGGGTGATAACGCGCGTGGTGATACCGGGAGGGCTCAGCGGCAGCGGTTTTGAGCACGCCACGCGGCGGCTCGGTCTTCCGTCGGATCATCGGTTACTGTCGCGTTCTTTCAAGACCCACTGGATGGCCACCGCCTATCATCCTCCTATTGAAACGGAGCGAATATGAGAGACGTGCTCGCCGCCATCCTGATTACGCTGTGCGTCGGCCCAATCTCGGCGCAGAAAGGCACCGTCATGACCAACCACGCACGAGGTTCGTTCGACGTCAAGGTGATCCCTCAGCCCCAAGACGATCAGGCCGGCGGCCCATTCAGCCGCCTGTTCCTCGACAAGCATTTCCACGGCGAGCTCGACGGCACGAGCAAAGGGCAGATGCTGGCAAGCGGAACAGGCGTCGACGGTTCTGGTGCCTACGTTGCCCTCGAGCTCGTGACCGGCGCGCTCGCGGGCCGGCGCGGCAGCTTCATTCTCCAGCATAACGGCACGATGCAGAAAAACGTGCCGACGCTCGTCGTCAAGGTCGTCCCGGACTCTGGCACCGAGCAGCTGGTCGGGCTATCCGGAACGATGACCATCGTGATCGCTGACGGCAAGCATTCGTACGATTTCGAGTATTCGATCGATCCTGCGCGGCAGTAGACGAGGTCTAGTGTTTGGCCGGGAGCGCGGCGTGCCGCTTCTCGACGTCCCGGCGCAGTTCGTCCGCCTGTGACGGCGACAGCCCGCTCGACGCGGGACTGGCCGACAGCAGCTGGAGGGCTCGTTCGAACGCCGCCCGCGCGTCTGCGGTGTTCCCTGCGTCTGTAGCGGCGACGCCGAGCTGGTACGCGGCCATCGGCGACTGCGGAAATGCTTCGGCGGCAAGCTTGCGTATCTCGAGCGCTTCCTTGACGAGCTTCCGTTGTGCATAACGGAACGCGTAGAGGCTGATGGTGTTCTCGTCGAATAAACGCAGCTCCGGATTTGCCGCCTTCGAATCCCGGTACACCTGCGCTGCACGCTCGAGCGAACCGCCCATCACCAGCTGCTCGAACTCTTCGCCCGTCGGCGCCGGCGCGATCGCGTCCCGCCTGTCCGCCACCTTGGCAAGGTTCGCTGGAAGTCCGTTCTCCACCGCCGTTCTCCCGAGCGACGTGACGGCCGTACGATCCCCCTTCACGTAAGCGTCGAGCACGAGCCGCATCGTCCGCAGGATGAAGTCGTGTCCAGCCAGCTGCTCCGGTGACTGCGCCGACACGTTCGCGACGTCTGAGATCAATCGCCCGTGGTTGAAGTCGCGCAACACGTACCAGAAACGAGTCGAGTAGACGAGGCTATTCCAGATCGCGCGATCGTGAGCGAGAGATAGCGACGGATCGCGCTCGTCCTGCACGAACAGCAGATAGGGAACCCGCAGCCGCGTCGGATCGAAGAACGGCGATCGGCGCAGCATGTCGACGTTGCCTGCCTTGGCTTCGTATCCGTCGAGGCTGATGACGGCGTTGGCCCTCATGTTGCGCATCTCGAAGACCAGCGCCGCCATGCCGTCGAAGTTGACGCCGACGACACCGAGGCGGGTCACGTCGACGAACGGTTGCTGGCGG
The DNA here is from genome assembly GCA_963797715.1 of uncultured Acidobacteriota bacterium. Classification (GTDB taxonomy): domain Bacteria; phylum Acidobacteriota; class Vicinamibacteria; order Vicinamibacterales; family 2-12-FULL-66-21; genus DATBJJ01. The sequence continues at coordinate 453,911 of CAWCQS010000013.1, read as the reverse complement.
GCGAACGCGAACAGGAACTCGAGGTTGCGGGTCTGGGTCTCGAGCGCGATCTCCGGCTGCGACGCTTCGAGTGTTCCCGTGCGCGCCGAGCTAGGAGCGGCGACGACGACATAGCCATGGCTCGCGAAGTACTCGGCGCGCATCCAGCCGGTGCCGTGAAAGGCGCCCGAAATCACCAACGGAAACGAACCCGCTTCCGGTTGGGCGTCGCGTACGGCACGCGTTGGTCTGGTTAGCGCCTCGGTCGCGTCAGCGGCAGAAATCCTGATTCCGGCGAAGCCGGCCATCCGGGTGAAATCGGCGACCGTCGCTTCGCGAGGCTGCGATGCGCGCAGGGTCTTATAGGCTTCTGCACTCATCCGTGTGCCGGTCGACGATGCGGTCGCCGGATACCAGATGCCGATCTCGATGGGCATTGCCGTCTCGCCACTGGCCGTGATGCCATCGAACGACCTGCGTGGCTGGACGGCGCGCGACTGATCGAGTTCGGTCACGAACCGGAAGCCCACGGCGTGAGGACCGTAGTCGGCCGCCGCCGTGACGGGTGCGGCATCGGCGTCAATGCAGGCGGCGGCGACAAGCAGTGCGAGGAGTCCAGTCGTTCGTCGGTGGCGCATGTCGCACCGTAGCACAGGGTCGCCGGCCGAATGCGTCACGTGTGACGGACGGCGGAGGGACGGGCCGTCGGTTGCCGCGTGGCGGGGACGATCGACGCGTCCGCGGCACTCCGCGGTCAGCCGCCGTCGGCGCCGAGATAGCGAATGCGCTTGTGCACGTCGGTGTTGATCGAGTGATACGGCTGCGACAGATTGCCGGCGTCGAAGAGCGTCTGGCGCATGTGCTCGGCATCGTCGTAGCCGATGGCGCCGCTGAAGATTGGCAGCAGGTATTCGTTGCCGAGCTTCGACGGCTTCATCAGCTGAGGATCGTAGAGTGCCGGGTGCATCTGGCGCGCGTGAATCAGGCCCCACCGATCGCGGAAGCGGTTGGCGTCGTAGCCCTCCACGTGAAAGCCCGCGTCGGCATTGTATTGAAGGACGGATACGGAGTTGTTGCGGCCTTCGAGCAGCAGATCGACAGCCTTGGAGCCAAGGAGGGCCGCATAGAAGCGATCGAAGAGGATCGGTCGGCCGCCGCGCTGCGTGTGGCCGACTTTTCTGGTGAAGATCGCTTCGCGTGCGTTCGAGCCACGCCGGTAGTCCTGGAAATATCGGTCGCCTAATGTCTGAATCATCTTCGCGCGCAGTGCCTCGGCGGCGCCGCTGAGAACCACGTTGCCGGCAGGATCCGTCGACTTCGATTCGTCGCCGAGCTCGACGCCCTGTGCATCGACGATTCCTTCGCCGCACACGATGACGACGTTCTTCTGCAGGTCGTAGAGCTGCCGGACCCGATCGACGAGCAGGTTGATGTCCAGCGGGTGCTCGGGGACCAGGATGATGTCAGGCTGGCCGTAGGCCGTGCCGAGCGCAATATAGCCAGAGTGCCGGCCCATCACTTCGATGATCGCGATACGGCGGTGGCTTTCGGCCGTCGTCCGAATGCGTTCGACGCCCTGCGCCGAGACGAGGACCGCGGTGGCATAGCCCGGCGTTACGTAGTTGACGATGTGATTGAGGTCAAACACGGCGCTCGACGGCATGCGCGAGTAGTGATAACCATTCGCGCCGTCTCCGGACTTGGTCCGCGCCCACTCGTCGGGTTCGCTCGGGTAGTTGAGGCCGAGATCGTTGTCGATCGTTTTCGGCGCCAGCACCGTCGGGAGCCGCTCGGCGAGCGGCTGCAGTCCGTTGAGCGTGCCGTCGCCGCCGACGGCAATCACCCCTTCGATCCCGAGCTGATGCAGCCGCGTCGTGATGAGATCGAGCTCCTCACCCTTCGACGCATCGACGTAGTCGCGTGATGAGCCGATAAGGGTGCCACCCTTGGCCGGATCGAGCTCTGGAATCTCCTGAAAGAGCGGGTTGAGGTGGACGTGCGGCACGCGTGGATTGAACAGGCAGTTGAAGCCCTTGATCAATCCGTAGACTTCGACCTTGAGCTGATTCGCGCGGACGACGGCGCCGTGGATCGTGGCGTTCAGCGCCGGAGTGTCGCCGCCGGCGGTAAGGATGGCGATGCGTTTCATGGTGGCCGATGCGGTCGTCGCAGTCTAGCGCGGCGCGGTGCGCTGTCACAATCGATTTGCAGCGGCCAAAAATGTACAGGCGTTGCAGTCCTGTGACATGATGCGGCTCGAGTCAGGTGAATCGCGGAGGACACGATGGCCACGGGAAGCGGCGCGCCACCTTTCATTGTCACGTCGATCGCGCCCATGTTGTCGGTCAGGAACGGCGCGCGCGCCGTCGAGTTCTACAAGGCGGCGTTCGGCGCAGTCGAGGTGTTTCGCGTCGAGGATCCATCAGGAGCGGTCGTGTCGCGCCTGTCGGTGCTGGGCGCTGAATTCTGGGTCGCTGACGAATCGCCCGAGCATCAGAACTTCAGTCCCGAAACGATCGACGGCAGCACCGTGCGGATGATTCTCACGGTCTCTGATCCAGATGCACTGTTCACGCGCGCGGTTGCGGCTGGCGCGCGGCAGGTTGTCGCCGTGGCCGACGCGTACGGCTGGCGGCTCGGGCGCGTCGTCGATCCGTACGGCCATCACTGGGAAATCGGTCACCCGCTCTAGACGATGTAGCGTCCGGCTTCAGCCGGACCCATGTTGCCGAAGAGCGATCGTATGAGCGCCGCCGCACGTCAAGCCGTCGCCCGCCATTTCGAGGGACGCGCCGACAATGTCGTCGCGACCTACGCCGCCATCCTCGATGCGGCGCGCGCGCTCGGCACGTTTGCCGAGGATCCAAAGAAGACGTCGATTCACCTCGTGCGGTCGACGGCGTTTGCCGGCGTCGCGGTGCAGAAGGCGGCACTGGTGCTGACGCTCAAGTCCGACCGCGACGTCGATAGCCCTCGCATCCGAAGGTCCGAGCAGGCGTCGGCGCACCGCTGGCACATCGAGGTGCGCCTGTCGCAGCCCAAAGACGTCGATCGTCAAGTGCGTTCCTGGCTGGCGCGCGCCTACGCGCTTGCCGAGTAGCCCCCGGGGAGGCTGACGCCCTCTCTGACCCCGGGCCCGCCGAAGCACGGCGATTGCTTCGATCTCCTGACGGCCGGGATTTTCAGGCAATTTCACGCATTCCAAGGCCATGGCGATGACGTAACCGTGATCCAGGTCACAGGTCCGTCTTCGTCGTTCATCCCGGCGCAGGAGGTCTTATCGTGACTCGTTATGCATCGGCGGTCGCACTTGCCGTCTGTCTGCTGTCTACGCCGGCGTTTGCCCAAACGCCGAACCCGCAGTTTACGGTCAGCGTTCAGTCCGCCGCGGTCCGGAAGTCGCCGAGCACCGGCAGCGCGGTCGTCGGCCAGGCGCCACGCGGCACGGTCCTCGAGGTCGCTCGGGACATCGGCGCGTGGGTCAAGGTGACGTGGCCCGACGGTCCGGATGGGTTCGGGTACGTTCACACGAGCATGGGCAAAATGTCCGAGCGTCTGACGATGGAAGAGAGAGTCGCGGCCGCGTTCGTACCAACGCCGGGGTCGGAGTCAGGGGTCGACCACGCGGCGATCGCGCCGTCGGTCGCGCCCGATGACTCGCAGGTTTCGACGCGCACGCTCTACGTTCCTCCGCCGACGCACCTCGTCGGTCTCGGCGGACAGCTCAGCGGCGCGACGCCGGGCTTCGGCTTCACGTCGCGCATCTGGTCGCGCAACCGTCTCGGCGTCCAGCTCGATCTGTCGCGCTCGAGGATGACGACGTCGACGACGCCCGAGCGTCTGGAGTCGACGCAGTTCGCGCCGAGCGTTGTCTATGCGATTGCCGACCACGTCAGCGACAGCATCTGGCTGCGGCCGTATGTCGGCGGCGGTGGTGCGTTCGTCAAGTCGACGTTGAAGAGCGGTACGCCGGAAGTGACGACGCCGGTGAGCGACAGCCGCTTCACCGTCCGCACATTTGGTGGCGTCGAAGTCACGCTGCCGAACGTTCCGCGTTTTGCCGTCAGCGCTGATCTCGGCTACGACTGGTCGAAGCAGCCATTCCCCGGATTCGAGGTTGGCGGGCTGGGCTTCTCGGTGTCGGGGCACTGGTACGTGAAGTAGTAGACTCTTCGAATGGACGTCGCCCGCCCGCTGCGGGCCCTTACGCTCGGCATTGCGCTGCTCGCGGTCCCCACCGCGAGTAGCGCGATGCTCGCCTCGCAAGAGCAACTCCCACCAGAATCGGGCAAGGTCTGGCTGGCTTTCCTCGACGACCTGCATATCGATTTCCGCAGTCAGCTCCGACCAATGACGAGGCATTCATGGCGGAATTGAAGACCAAGCGCACCCACTCGAGCGTCACAGCATTCCTCGACCAGATCTCCAACGAGAGCCGCCGCAAAGACTGTCACACGCTTGTCAGAATGATGAAGAAGGCGACCAAGGCCGAGCCGAAGATGTGGGGCCCGAGCATCGTCGGTTTTGGCGACTACCGCTATAAGTACGCAAGCGGCCGGGAGAACGACTGGTTCCTCGTCGGATTCTCCCCCCGCAAGCAGGACCTCACGCTGTACATCATGGCTGGGTTCGATAAATACGACGCGTTGATGTCGAAGCTCGGCAAGTACAAGACCGGTAAGTCCTGCCTCTACATCAAACGTTTGGCCGACATCGATCCGGCGGTTCTTCAGCACCTTATTTCAACGTCGATCCAGCACCTGAAAAGGGACGGCTGACGCCGGCGCCAATCGCGCTAGAATCGTTGGAACTCAACTCGCCACACGGAGGACCCGATGCGGCATCGCGTTTTCTCGGTCGTCATCCTCCTGGCTTGCGGACTCGTTGTGTCCGCTGGCGCTCCACCTTCTGCTGTTGTTCCGGCCACCGACCCCGACGGGCTCGTCGTGCACGAGTGGGGAACGTTCACGTCGGTCGCCGGAAGACGATGGGACGCCTGTCGAATGGGTGCCCCAGATCGGGCCCCGCGAGCTGCCATGCTTCATCGAACGCGTGACATTCGATGGCAAAGGATGGCTGCCGGCTACGGTTCGCATGGAAACGCCGGTGCTCTATTTCTATTCGCCTGTCGATCGCGATGTCGACGTTCGCGTCAGGTTCCGGCGCGGCGTCATCACCGAGTGGTACCCGCAGGCGGAGGTCACGCCGAGAGCGCTCGGTCCATACGTGCTGAAGTCGCCGATACTCGAAGGCGCCATCGCGTGGAAGCAGATCAAGGTGCAGCCGCGCGGCGAGGAAACGTATCCGGTCGAAGGCCACTCGAATCACTACTACGCGGCTCGAAAGACCGATGCGGCGCCGGTTGTCGTCGGGAATCAGCGCGAGAAGTTCCTCTTCTATCGCGGAGTGGGCAACTTTGCCCTGCCAGTGGCGGCGAGAATTGCGGACGATGGACGCGTGGCCGTGACACCTGCGAGCAACCAGAGCGTCGCGGACGTCATGCTGTTCGAAAACCGCAACGGCACTGTCACCTTCACCGCGGCGCAACCCAATGGCCACGCGCTGACCATGAGCGTGCCGTCCGCGGCGAGCAGTCGCGAGGCGGTGTACGCCGCGCTCGAAGCGATGCTGATCAAGCACGGCCTCTACGCCAAGGAAGCAGCGGCGATGGTCGAGACGTGGCGTGACTCGTGGTTCGAAGAGGGTCTGCGGGTGTTCTACATCGTGCCGCGCGCGGCGATAGACGACGTCCTGCCACTCGACGTGTCGCCTGCGCCGGCAAGCGTTGCGCGAGTTTCGTCGGCCGCATCGAGCTCATCACGCCGGCGATGCTTGAAGAAGTCGGGGCCGCGCTTCGCAACCGGGACCGCGCGCCCATCCTCAAGTACGGTCGCTTCCTCAGGCCGATCGTCGCGCGCCTGAACGGGATTACTTCGCCACCCGATTCCGCGGAGTGGAACGGGCAGATGCAGTTCGCGTTCTCGACTGTGGCGCCGTCGGCCGGCGGATGCCGGTAGCCGCAGCCTCACCTCCGACGGCACTGATCGTCGGCGCAGGTATCGGTGGTCTCGCCGCCGGCCTGGCACTTCGCCGGGCCGGCTGGCACGTCCGCATCTACGAACGTTCACCCAATCCACGCGAGCTGGGCTTTGCGCTCGCCCTGGCGCCCAACGCCATGGCGGCTCTCGACGAGCTCGGGTTGGCTCGGACGATGCTCGCCGGCGGCGTGCCGACGACGAGCGCCGAGATTCGCCGCATCGACGGTTCGCTCATCCGGCGGTTCAGCGCTCCGCCAGGCACGCCGATGGTCATCGCGCTCCGCCAGGCTCTGCACGGCGCGTTGCTGAACGCCGTGGGAGCCGACGCGCTCGTGCTCGACGCGGAGATTGTCGATCTGTCGGCGACGGCTGGAGGCGTTTCGTTGACCTGCAAAGACGGGCGAACCTTCGCCGGTGATGCGCTGATCGGAGCTGACGGCGTCGGTTCGGTCGTTCGCGCCCGGCTGCATCCACGCGAACCGGCGCCGCGTCCGAGCGGGTTCTGCGCGGTGCGCGGCGTGGCCTATGGCGCCGGCCACTTTCTCGGCGATCTTGCCGCGGCAGGATATCTCGGCGACGGAGTCGAAGCGGCAACCGCACGCGCCAGCGAAGACGCCGTCTACTGGTACCTGTCGCTGCTCGCGGCGGATCTGCCGCACGAGATCCGAACACCTGCGGCGGTTCTCGATCGGCTGATGCCGCGGTTCGATGCGCGGCTTCGTGGGGTAATCGAGCTCACGCAAGCCGAGGACATGCGATTCGATGCGCTCGTCTCGCGCCCGCCGCTGCCGACGTGGGGCTCTGGCCGAGTCACGCTGCTCGGCGATGCTGCGCACCCGATGTTGCCGCACACGGGACAGGGCGCCGCACAGGCACTCGAAGATGCGGTGGCGCTGGGCCTGGCGCTCGCGTCGGCGACTGATGTTGAGCAGGGACTGCGACGCTACGAAGCCGTGCGCGCGGCGCGCACGCGAAAGTTCGTCGCACTCGGTCCGCGCATCGCACGGGTGACGACCACGCACAGCCGCCTGGTGCAGAGGTTGAGGACCGTGGCCATTCGCTGGCTGCCGGAACCACTGCTCGTCAAGACCGCGACGAGCCGCCCTCGCGACCCGCACCGCGCCCTGCGGGACAGGGCGGGGACACTCAAGCGGGACAGTCAGGGTTGACTGTCCCCGACGGCCTTTCAAGACCTCTTGGGGGGTGTCAGCGGGTCCAAGACGGCGCAAGTACGCAGATTTCGCGCGAACGTACGCAGAATCTCCAACAAATGTGCCCGCTGAGTGTCCCCCGTGACTGTCCCGGCTGACTGTCCCGGTTGAGTGTCCCCGACCTCAGCGGGTCTCGTAGATGTACAGCGTCGACTGATCGTCTTCGGGCATGAAGTAGGCGCGCAAGCCGCCGGCCGTCGGCTCCAGCCAGACGGGGTTGTGCGTCATGTCGAGGCCACCGGCGGTCCACAGCAACACCGGGACCTGATGCAACGGACGGCCGTCGCTGAGTGAGACGAGGTCGATGCCGCCAAGCCGGAACGCGCGCGCCTCGCCGGGCTGACGGATCTCGGTGACGCCGGTGCACACCATCCGGCGTGCGCCCGCGTATTTGCAGTCCTGATAGTCGACGTAGTGCGAGGGATTCAGCGTGCGCGACGTCTCGGCCGCCGCCACGTTGCGACCTGGCCGTGGGCGTCGACAGGCCATTGATAGAACCGGCGAGATCCCCAGCTGACGCCGTGCAGCGTGCGATCCCCGATGTCGTGCACGAGCGCGCCGATGTGATCGGCTGAACGAAACACCTCGGTCGCCTTCATCGCCGATGGATCGACCCGGTACACGATCGAGCGACTGTTCGGTCGATACTCGGCAACCGGCACCCAGATGCTCGTGCCGTCGTAGTCAATTCCTCCAGGGTGATACATCGATCCTTCGCCGAGCCGAAGATCAGCGAGAAGATTGCCCTGCAAATCGATCTTGAAGCAGATGCCCGACGCCTTCGCCGGTGTCGCGGTCGAAGCCGCCAACCGGGTCGGCGAAGCGCTTGGTCCTGACCGTCACCTCGACCGACGACACGAACAGCGCATCGCCAACCCTCACCATGCCTTGCGGATGATAGGTGCGAAACTTGACAGGCACCGAGCTGGCCAGTGTCCAGGAAGAATCGCGCGTCAGGGACTGGACGCGATCGCCGAGCGTAGATCGCTCGTCGGACTGCGGCATCATCAAGGCCATCAGTGCGAACGAACAGGCGATGGTGGTCAGTGTGGCGTGCACGGTTGCGGCCTTCGGCGTTGAACGATAGCATTTTTGCGCATCTGCCTTTCAGTAGACCCTGATGTTCCTGCCTCCCACCGTCGTCAACGTCGGCTATCGCTCGACGAATTTCTATGTCGTGAGCGCCGGCCGATCGCGTCTACTGGTCGATCTCGGCTGGCCCGGCACGTTTGCGACAGCTTCGCGCGGAACTCGACCGCAAGGACGTGCCGATCAGCGAGCTGCGCTACGGCCTGGCGACTCACTATCATCCTGACCACGCCGGCGCGGCACAGGAGCTGAAGTGTGCCGGCGTGCCACTGCTCGTCGTCGCTGGCCAGGAAGCAGCGATCCCGCTGTTGAAACAGTGGATGAAGCCCGAGGATCGCTTTACCGACATCACCCTCCACGACAACGTCGTGGTGACTGCTGAAGAGAGCCGTGCCGTACTGGCCGGTATTGGCATCGCCGGCCAAATCGTTCACACCCCCGGTCACTCCGACGACAGCGTGTCGCTCCTCCTCGACAACGGCTGGGTATTCACAGGAGATTTGCCACCGGTGGCCATGGGAACGGCCGCGACTGTCGCCGCCGTGTCTCGAAGCTGGGAGACGCTCCGCGAGCGGGGTGCCACGACCGTCTACCCGGGGCATGGTCCAGTGCGACAGGTCGACTGATGCTGGCAGATGTACCTGTGGGTTTGTCTTCCGCGTCAAGGTGGAAGCGTTCTCGTGACGACGGCGCGAAGGGACGCCGTATACTTCGCACACGTCAATGACAGACCTCAGCGGCCGCGAGATTGGTGGCTACCGGCTCGTCTCCGTCATCGGGGCGGGCGGAATGGGCGAGGTGTATCGCGCGCGCGATCCTGTTCTTGGACGCGATGTCGCGATCAAAGTCGTGCCGCCGTCGCTCGCCGCCAGCACCGAACGCATGGCTCGCTTCGAGCGCGAAGCCCGCCTGCTTGCAGCCCTCAATCATCCCCACGTCGCGGCCATCTACGGCATCGTCGAGAGCGACGGCATCCGCGGCCTCGTGCTCGAGCTCGTCGAAGGGCAAACGCTGACCGCCCACATCGCCCTCGGACTGTCGATCAACGAGGCGCTGCGCATCGGATACCAGATTGCCGATGCGCTCGATGCGGCGCACGAGCGCGGCATCGTGCACCGCGACCTCAAGCCCGACAACATCAAGATCACGCCAGAGGGTTCCGTCAAGGTGCTCGACTTCGGCATCGCCAAGATGACAGCCGGCGAGGCATCCAGGCGAGCTCGCGGCAACGACGGTCGTCGACACGATCGACGGCGTCATGATTGGGACGGCGCCCTTCATGAGCCCGGAGCAGGCGCGGGGCAAGGCCGTCGACAAGCGGACCGACATCTGGGCGTTTGGCTGCGTGTTGTATCAGATGCTGACCGGCCGCCGGCGTTCGCTGGCCCGACGGCGACCGACGCGATTGCAGCCATCCTCGAGCGCGATCCTGACTGGTCGGCGTTGCCGCCGTCGACGCCGCCGAGTGTCCGCCGGCTGCTGCGCCGATGCCTGGAGAAAGACGTCCGCCGGCGTCTGCGCGACATCGGCGACGCAAGGGCCGATCTCGACGATGCGCGCAGTGGCGCGCTCGATGGCGATCGCCAGCCGGTGAGGCAGCGCAATCTCGTCCCCTGGATCTATCTCGGCAGCGCTGTTAGCCGCGGTGATTGTCCTCGTATGGCTGGGCCGCACTGGCGACGGGACATCACGTACGGGAGCTCCAATGCTCGCGCGAACGGTCCGCCTCACCAATACGCCTGAGCGTGAGTTCGGCCCGGCAATCTCACCGGATGGAACGTGGATCGCCTACTACTCCGACGCGCGTGGTCCGACCGACATCCTGGTGAAGTATCTCGACAGCGGTGCGACGCTCAACCTGACGAAGTCGCTCGACGTACGCCTGCCGTCGCGCACCAATCTCGGCGGGCTCGCGATCTCGCCTGACGGCAAGAGCCTGGCATTTTTCGGCACGCAGGATCTGAAGGAAGCGATCTACGACACGTGGGTGTTGCCGGCGCCGCTCGGCGGTTTTCCGCGCCGGCTGCTGCAGGGCATGCAAGGCGCCCAATGGTCGCCTGACGGCCAGTCGCTCGCGTGCATCCTGCCGGGATCTTCGCTTGGTGACGCGCTCATCGTCACCGGCGCCGACGGCAGCAACCCGAAGCAGCTGGTTCGCGCCGGAGCCGGCGTGCACATTCACTGGCCGACGTGGGCGGCCGACGGCCGCAGCATTTACTTCATTCGCACCTATCAGCCGTGGAACATCGAGCAGTCGGAGATCTACCGTGTCGCGGTCGGCGGCGGCTCACCGGAACCGGTGGTTCGCAGCATCCGGAGGGCGGTGTATCCCGTGCCGCTGCCAGGCGGCGATTTGATCTTCTCGGCCAACCCAGACGGCGTCGATCTCGGCCTGTGGTGGCAGGCCGCGGCCGGTGGCGACGCACGCCGCCTGTCGGCCGGCCTCGGCGAATACGCAGAGGCACGCGTCTCCCGCGACGGGCGCCGGCTGGTGTCCATGGTGCTCGAGATGCGGCAGTCGCTCGTGTCGCTGAACGTGTCGGACGGCACTCCCGTGGTGCAGCCCCTCACGGACGGTTACGGTGGCGATATCGATCCGTCGTTGCGACCCGAAAGGCGATCGCATCGTCTTCAGCTCGACCCGCTCGGGGTATCGCAACCTCTGGACGTCGCGTCAGGACGGCAGCGACGCGAGGCCGCTGACGTTCGACACGGCCAACGATCACCATCCGGCGTTCTCGCCGGACGGCCGCCAGATCGCGTTCGTCTCCGATCGCGGCGGCCATTGGGGGATCTGGCTCATGAGCGCGGACGGCGGCGGCGCTCGGCTCCTGACCAAGACGATCGTGCTGGACTCACTCACCTGGTCGCGTGACGGAACACAGATTGTTTACGCAACGCCGGGTACGGATCGTCCGACCATCCTGTCGTCGGTGGCGGTTGCGACGGGCGAGACGCTCGTGTTCCAAACGCCGGCTGCGGCCGTGGCGCCAAGCTGGTCACCGACCGCTGATACGATCGCCTACCTCGAGCCGACGATGGAGGCGCAAACCGATCCGACTGCTGTTCCGATTTCCCGGATCTTCCTGACAGTCGCCGACACGCAGGGACGTTCGCTCTACCCGGAACTGCGATCGCAGCGCATGACGAACGGGCTGGTATCCTGGGCGCCGGACGGGCGTCGCATCGCGGTGGCCACGGTGCCAGCCAACGCGCCGGCTGTGGTCTGGATCGTCGAGCCTGGTGCGCGCGCGCCGTTTCGAAAGCTCACCGAGCTCAAACCCTCGGTCCGTCCGCGTGGCATCACATGGACGACCAACGGCGAGCACATCATCCTGGCGACTCAGGAATCCGTCAGCGATCTCGTGCTACATGAAATCGACCGCTAAACCGCGAGGATCGCAATCATCCATGGACATCACACGTCGTGACCTACTTCGTTCGGCTCTCGGCTCCGCGGCGTTGCTGCCGTTGCTGCCGATGAGCGCGGCCACACTCTTCGCTACCACGCCGCGGCAGGCCGCCGATGCGTTAGCCGCACGTCGCAAAGAGATGGGCGCCGTTCCTATCAGCGCGACGCCGCTCGCTGACAACCTGACAATGCTTTCCGGTCCTGGCGGCAACGTCATCGTGCTCACCGGACCTGACGGCAAGCTCGTGGTGGACTCCTTCGTGCAGCCGTCGTGGCCGGGGCTGAAGCAGCACCTCGACGAATTAGGCACTCAGCCGATCAAGCTTCTGATCGACTCGCACTGGCACTTCGACCACACCGACAACAACGAGAACCTTCGCAAGGCGGGAGCGGCGGTCCTGGCACACGTCAACACCAAGAAGCGCCTGTCGGAAACGCACGACGTGCTCGGCATGCACTTCCCGCCGTCGCCAGCCGGCGCGCTGCCGACCCAGACGTTTACCGACACGCACAAGTTGAAGATGAACAAGGATGACATCGAAGCCGGACGCATCCCGCCGGCGCACACCGATACCGATATCTACGTGCGCTTCTCGCGTGGCAACGCCCTGCACATGGGCGATGTGTTCTTCAACGGGATGTATCCCTTCTTCGACGTCTCGACCGGCGGCAACATCGATGGGATGATTGCCGGCGCGACGCTCGGCATCAAGGTGTCGGACAACGCGACCAAAATCGTCCCGGGCCACGGACCACTTGGCGACAAGGCGGCGTTGACGAGCTATCGCGACATGCTCGTGACGGTGCGCGAACGCGTGCAGAAGCTCAAGACGAGCGGACGCTCGGTCAAGGATGCCGTTGCCGCCAAGCCGACCGCGGATCTCGACGGGACGTGGGGCTAAAGGGTTCATGCCGGCCGACGCGTTCGTCGAGCTCGTGTACAACACGTTGAAGTAGGGCGAACCCGTGCGATTCGATCACCGGCACGTACAACACTGGAGACGCGCCGTCGCGCTTCTCGCGCTGGTCGCGGGCATCTCGTGCCTACCCGGTGTGGCCGTCGGCCAGCCCGTTGAGGTCGGCCCGATTGGCGGTTACCGCTTCGGCGGCGACTTCTTCGAGCGAGGTCACTGGGCAGCAGGTCGATCTCGACGGCGCACCCGCGGTTGGAGTCGTCGTCAACGTTCCACTCCACGACGGGCTCTTTGTCGAGGCCTTGTTCACACACCAGCGGGCCCACGTCACAGTGCCTGGAACGCTCCTGCTGCCGACGACACGGTGGCGGATCGATGTCGACCACTGGGAGGGCGGCGGGTTGCAGGAATTTGGCACGGACCTACGTGTGCGGCCGTTTCTGACCGGTCTCCTGGGCCTGACCCGCTACGCTTCCGAGGGCGACAACGAGATCCGGTTCACCGTCGCAGCCGGTGGCGGCGTCAAGCTGATGCCGTGGCGGAGGTTCGGCCTCCGGCTCGACGGGCGTGTTTTTGCCACGTTCGTCGACGCAGAGGGCGGGGCGATTGCCTGTACACCCGGCATCTGCCTCTTCAGCATAAACACCGACATCGTCTGGCAAGCCGAGTTCACGGCGGGAATCGTCGTCGGCTTCTGAATGCTGGCGAGCCCATGGCGGCGTGGACTATCCTGTCGGGCAACACCATGACTCACCACGCAATCGCCGCATGGGTGCTCGTCGCGTCGATCGCTCCCGCCGCTCGCGGGAGCTCAGGAACTGCACACCTTCAGCCGGCTGCAGCTGAGCGACCAGTTCTGGAGCGAAGGCGCCAATTTCGGCGATCTGAACAACGACGGCGTCAACGACATCATCTCGGGACCATGGTGGTGGCAAGGGCCAGATTTCAAGCAGCGGCACGAGTACTACCCGGCGACTACGACGTTCGAGCTGAAGCTGGGGCCGATGACGTCGGTCACCGTTCCGGGCTTCGAGGGGTTTCTTGGCAAGGAGAACAAGTATTCCAACAACTTCTTTGCCTGGGCGTTCGATTTCAACAAGGACGGCTGGAAAGACATCCTGATCATTGGTTTTCCGGGCCAGGACACCTCGTGGTTCGAAAATCCCAAGGGGAAGAGCGGCCACTGGACCCGTCACAAGATCTTCGAGCAGACGGACAACGAATCGCCAACGTTTGCCGATCTGACAGGCGACGGCAAACCGGAGCTGGTGTGCATCACCAAGGGGCAGTACGGGTACGCCGAGCCCGACTGGGCCGATCCGGCAAAGCCATGGACCTTCCACCCCATCTCACCAAACAACAAGTACGGCAACTTCACGCACGGCATGGGCCTTGGCGATATCAACGGCGACAAGCGTCTCGACCTGCTCGAAAAAGACGGGTGGTGGGAACAGCCGGCGTCGCTCGCCGGCGATCCGACGTGGCAGTTCCATCCGCAACCGATGGGCACAGGCGGGTCGCAGATGTATGCCTACGACGTCAACGGCGACGGGCTGAACGACATCATCACGTCGCTGTCCGCTCACGAGTTCGGGCTCGCCTGGTACCAGCAGTATCGCGAGGGCCGGGACATCAAATTCCGCGAGCACATCTTCATGAACAAGGATCCGAAGGACAACGCCTACGGCGTGAAGTTCTCGGAGCTCCACGCGATCGCCCTCGTCGACATGGACGGCGACGGCCTGCAGGACATCGTCACCGGCAAGCGCTTCTGGTCGCACGGCCGTACGGGCGATCCCGACCGCAACGACGCTGCGGTGATCTACTGGTTCAAGCTGGCGCGGCGTGCCGACAAGAGCGTCGACTACGTCCCGTACCTGATCGACAACGCATCCGGCGTCGGCACGCAAGTCGTGGCTGGCGACATCAACGGCGATGGGCTGCCGGACATCGTCGTCGGCAACAAGCGCGGCACGTTCGTCCACCTGCACCAGAAGCGCACGGTCACGCAGGAGGAGTTCGAGAAGTCGCAGCCGAAACGGCTGACGACGGCGGGGGGAGACCGGTAACGATGAAGGAAGCAGCAAGAGATTCTCGCGAGGCGGTCGTCGCGCGCGTGCTCAAGGGGCCTGGGTCGGCGAGCCCAGCGGCGCGTCAGGCGGCGTTCGACAACCGGGGCGTAGACGACCGGTCCAGCGCGCTCGTCGCCAAGGTCGCGCGACACGCATGGACGGTGACCGACGAAGATGTTGCGGCGACGAAACGCGCCGGCGTGAGCGAAGACGAGATTCTTCGAGCTTGCCGTGGCGGCGGCGCTCGGTCAGGCGACTCGACAGCTGAACGCGGCGCTGGCAGCGCTGGACGAGGCGACTCGGCCAGCGGCGGCCTCGCCGTTGTCGACAGTGCAGGACGGAGGTTCACGATGAGGCTTGGCGTGCTCGATCACGGTCATCCGCTCAAAACGAAGGCCCTCTTTGCGTTCATCCGCCTCATGTCCGGCCACAGGGCGCCTGACGTCGTCAAGACGTTGCGATATCGAGCCGACTTCTTCGGCGCGCGCATGGGCCCTGTGTTTCAGGAAGCGATGCGCGGCCCGTCGGAGTGGTCCGTGGCCCACCGTGAGTTGATGGCGGCGTTCGTGTCGAAGACGAACGCGTGTGTGTTTTGAACGAAGGCCCACGGCGCGGTCGCGTCGAAGATTCTCGGCGATAGTACGGTGGAGGCGGTGCTTGCCGATCTCGATCACGCACCGATCGGGGAGCCGCTGCGCGCGACGCTGGCGTTCCTGCGCAAGGTCACGCAGGACTACGAGTCAGTCACGGCGGACGATGTGCGGCAACTCCTGGCGCTCGGCGTGACCCCGTCGCAAGTGGAGGACGCCCTCAGCGTCGCGTTTGCGTTCAACGTCATCACCCGCCTCGCGGACACGTTCGAGTTCGAAGTCGGGTCGCGGGCATCCTTCGACGCCGGTGCCCGATCGCTTCTGGCACGCGGTTACAGGTAAAATCTTCGCGGTCTGCCGTTTCTCACCGGCAGCGTTCTGAACGATAATCCTCTGAGCCTGTCTTTGCCACGGACGATACGGACTCCACGGCAAATTTGCCAATCTACGAGGCGAGCATGATGGCAACCCGGCGGCTGCTCGCGATTGCAGCCGCGCTGAATCTAACTGTGTGTGTGGGCGCCGCGACGGCGCAGACCGTGATCGTACGCAATGCACCGCCCGAGTCGACGGTCGAGGTCGTATTGAACGACACGCCGGTCGGAACCGCGAAAGCGAACGAAAAGGGTGATGCGCTCGTGTCGGTCGGGATGTCCGAGCGGTTGATGAAGACCGAGACCGACACGCAGATCTCTGGTCGATACGTGTCCCACGCTTCGCCGCGTCCTGGTAATCGAGCGCGCGGTTCAAGTGCCCGTGCAGGATGTCGGCTGTACGCGCCGCGACATGGGCGGCATGTTTCTCATCAAGCCCGTCAGCTCGATTGTCATCGACGTCGGCGGGCCCAGCCCAACGCTGCTGCTGCGGCAGGGCAAGGTGAGCCTCGATCCACCCAGGGTCTGGAAACCGTCACCCACTGGTGTGGTTATTTTTGGCGGCTGGGGCTTTACCAAGCTCGGCGACGTTGTTCCAACGGCTTGTGGCAACCTGTCGACGTGTTCCGGGGATCAGTCCACGACGGGCTACACCTTCGGCGCCGCGTACTGGGTCACACCCTGGCTCGCTGGGGAAGGGGCATACATCAAGCCGGGCAACCCGACCGCGGCGGCAACGGCAAATACCTTCAAGTTCGACAGCGAATTCGACGCGCAGGTGCTCACGGTTCAGGGCAAGGTCGGGTTACCGAAGGGACCAATTCGTCCGTACGGCCAGGTCGGGGCGAGCTATCACCAGGCGAAGTTCCGCACGAACCAGACGATGACTTTGCAGGCGTCACCGAACACGCTCAGCTACGAACTCAGAACGAGCGGCTGGGGACTTGCCTTCGGGGGCGGGATGGAGGTGTGGTTCTCGTCGATCTTCGGGATCTACGGCGAGTTCGGCAGCGCCGCCGTCAAGGGCCCGGCAAAGGACGACGCGGAAGGATCGGTCGACGATCGGCTGACGTCATTTCTGTTCGGCGCTCGCATTCGGCTCGGCGGCTGAGCGGCTACTTCACGTCGAGCAGCTCGATCTCGAACACGAGCGTGGCGTTCGGCGGAATCGGGCCGCTGCGAACGCCGCCGTAGGCGAGCGACGGCGGGATCACGAGCCGGCGCAGGCCGCCGACCTTCATGCCGAGCGTGCCCTGATCCCATCCGGCAATCACCTCGCCGACGCCGAGCGTGAAGGTGAACGGCTCGCCGCCCTCGGACGTATCGAAGACCGGTCCCTTCTTGTCCGGGCGGGACTCGCCGTAAAACCAGCCCGTGTAGTTGACCGTCAGATCCTTGCCGGCGACGGCATCACCACCTGTGCCGACCCGGAGGTCGGTCTGACTGTACGGCGCGAAATTCGTCGGCGCGGTTACAGAGTCGCTGCACGACGACGCGGCGGCGAGCGCCAGTAACCCAAACAAACGGCAAAGCGATACCGCGAGCAAGCGATGCGAAATCACACGGGCTCCAGGAAAACCAGGGCAGGAACGTGGCACGCCCAACATTATCCGACGAAACTGCCGAAGGGCAAATGCCAGGCGTGGTCGGCTACTGACCGAGCTGCGACAGCGCGAACCGCATCGGGGCGCTCGAGATCTTGATCAGGCCCTCGAATGGGCCGTCGAGCTCGATGAGCAGAAAGACCGCGGCGGCGACCGATAGTGCGGACACGAAAAGGACGGCGATGACCGACGCGTTCGGCGGCGCGTAGAGCCCGAAGCTCGCGAACGTCACTGTCAGCCAGAACACGACGACGGCCAGGAAGGCCATCGGCACCGTTCCTCCCTGGCTGCTGAGAATTCTCCAGCGCGACTTCATGACGTCTTCGCTCAGCTTCAACGCCTCGCTCTTGAACCAACGCTGTGTATCCGTCGCTGGCGAGAGTTCCAGAATCTGATTCTCGATGCCTTCGACAGCTGGCGCCGGCGGTGCGCTGCGCAAACCCTCACCTTGTGAGCCATCGTCGGGCCACAGCGCCTGGATCCGGTGGGCCAGCGTCTGGCGCAGGAGCTCGCGGGTCGGCGCCGTCTCCGGGCCATACCGTGCGAGCAGACGATCGAGCGCGAGGATGTTCGCCGCTCCTGTGCGGATGGCCCCGTCCTGGCTGTCGAACGTGCTCCGTGCGGATGCCGTGACCAGGCCGAGGAGGAGCGCCGTCATCGTTGCGACGAGGCCCATGCCCAGGCGCATGACGTCCTGCGATTCCTTGCTGAGATGCGTCGGCGGCAGGAGATGCCGCACGTAACTGCCAGCCAGAGCGCCGCCGAAGGCGCAGACGAACGTCACCAAACCAAGGCTGAAGGCGGACACGCGAGATGTAAGTCTATCCTTGTCCGCCCTATTTCGGCGCCTCCACCAGCAGGCTCCGCGGGTTCCGCTGGCTTGAGCCGATCGAGCGCTTCGAGCGAGGCGCGCTCGGCGGTTTCGGCCTTCCGCAATGCCGGCATGCTCGATTTGTGCAAGGCTGCGGCGCGCAGCCGCCAACTCTCGTCGCGCAGGCGCAGATACTCCTCGGCGCCGGCGAGCAGCGGCTGATGCTCCGCGGGTATGCGGCCAAGCGCCTTCAAGCCGTGTCTGCATGGCCTGCAGTTCCGGCATGACTTTGCGCTCGATGACCTGCGCCAGCCCGTCGGGTGACACAGTTCCGAGCTTGAACTGGGTGACGGCAGCCTGGTAGGTCGCGGCGGTACGTTGCTCGACTTCGAGGACGCGAGCGATTTCCGGCCGGACATCGGCCATGCCGCGTAACGGCACCGCCGACATGATGGCCACAAACACGGTGGCAGCCATCGTCACAGCGACGCGCGGAACTGGTGGCGTCCGCACGCTGATACCCGATGTCAGCACGACACCGCAGATGAATCCAGCCGCGAATCCACCCACCTCGGCGCCGGCCTCGAGAGTGGTGCCGAACAGGTTGTAGAGAAGGTAGAGCGCGGCGACAGGGCACCAGCTGCTTTGCCGCGGTGAGCGTGATGGCGATGCCGGTATTGGCGACGGCGTCGCTTTCGTCGCTCGCTTCGTTACTGGCCAGGCTGGCAGGAGCCTCCGGTTCAGCGCGAGGTAGATCGCGCAGACCGAACATTCCGTTCGTCGCAGGAGCGAGTTCAGGTTCGACGCTCGCCGCCGGTCTCGGCCGTGTAACCGCCGTCCAGGCAAACGACGCGACAAGCAGACCATACAGGCCAAAGATGGCGCCCGATGCGCCGTAGCTCGTGGCCATTGGATAGTCCGACAGGCTGACGAGGCTGGCGAGGATACCAGCGGCGAAGTAGACGGCGGCGAAGGTGACGTGACCGACAAGCCGCTCGAGGATGAGGCCCAACTGCACGAGCGCGGCGCAGTTGATGAGGAGCTGGAAGAAACCGCCATGCACGAACATCGACGCCAGCAGCCGCCACCATTCAGCGTTGGTCGTGCGTGGTCCGAAGCTCGCGCCCCACGAGACGAGCGCGTCGTGGTCGGAACTGCCCCAGCCCATGCCGAGAAAGACGAGGACGTTGACGGCGACCAACACCGGCATCACGAGTGGCCACGGTGTCCGCTCACGCAGCGCATCACGAAATGGTTCGGGCTCGGCGCGCCGGCGGGCGGCTTCCTCGCGGGCACGTTCGGCCGCTGTCACGACTCGCTCTTTCAGCTGCGTGCGCTCGTCGGGGCTCATCGAGTAGAGGGCGTAGCCGCCGAGCACCAGGATCACGAGGAGGATCATCATGAGGACACCACGGTCGCAGGGTAACGAAGGGTGAGGTCAAGACCTGTGCCACAAAACTGCGCGAATCCACGGGCGATTCCGGCTCAACCGAGGAAGCCGATTGCAGGACTTGGAGGCGACGACCAGGTTTGTAATGCCCCTCGTGTCCTGAGGTAAGCTCCAGACGGCAAAGGAGCGCATCGAATGCCTGTTCGTATGAGTGCCGTCAGCCTCGGGTGTCTGTTGACTGTTGCTATGGTCGGTGCCGCCCAGGATCCCACCGGCGTGACCAAGGAATCGGTGCCCGGCATTCGCAACCTGGCGCGGTTGCAGACAACGGTCGCGTGCGCTGGCGCCATCACGCCGGAGGCTGTCGCCGACATCAAGAAGATGGGATTTGTCTCGATCGTCAACCTGCGGCTGGCCAGCGAACCCGGCGCCGAGGTCGAGAAGGAAGAGGCTGCGGCGACGGCCGCCGGCATCAAGTACTTCCACGTCCCCTTCGACGGCAAGCCCGATCCGAAAGCGGCCGGCGCGTTTCTCGACGCGATCACGACCCAGGGCGCCGAGCCCGCCTTCATCCACTGCGCCGGCGGCAACCGCGCGGCGACCATGTGGTTGATCAAGCGGATCGCGGTCGATCACTGGGACGCGGACCGAGCCGTGAAAGAGGCGGCGGCACTCGGTCAGACGAACGAGGCGCTTCGCACGTTCGCCATCGAGTACGGCCAGGCGAACAAACGCTGAGAACGTCTGTTACTGAGGATCGTGCCGGCTCGTCAGCCAGCCAGGCATCTGTACATGCCAGCGGATAGCGGCAGCGCGAATCAGGAAGATCACCACCGCCGCAATCGCGAGCGCAAAGCCGCGATCGAGTGAGGTGTAGCGCAGGCCGACATAGAGCACGCAGCCAATCAGGATTGGCGTAGCGTAAATCTCGCGCGACATGAGCAACGTGGGCCGCGCGGCCAGCACGTCCCGCAGGAGACCGCCGCCGATACCCGACAACACGCCCATCGCGACAGCCGACGGCGCCGCCGTGACCGAGGCCGAGTACTTTCTCGGTCGCCTGGACGCCGACGAGCGCGATACCGACGGCGTCGAGATACAACAGCAGCTGATAACCCGTCGCGATCCGCTTCGCCGCGAAGAAGGCGATCACCGACGAAGCCACACCGACCAGCAGATAGTTGGTATCCGCCAGCCAGAACACCGGCGCCGAGACGATCAAGTCGCGGATCGTGCCGCCTCCGAGCGCGGTGACCGTGCCGAGCACGACGCCGCCGAAGACATCGAGCCCACGGCGGTTCACCGCCAGCACACCGGTCGCAGCAAACACGGCGTTGCCGAGCATCTGCAGATCGTAGAGAGCATTCACCGGGCTCATTCTAGCGTTGGGACCTTCGCGCCACGCGATAGAGTCGAAGGGGAAGAGAAGCACTTCGACAGAAGGGAAGCACACATGAGTAATGCAATATCTCGGCGCCAGCTCGGCAGAGACGGCCCGTCCGTCTCGGCGATCGGACTCGGTTGTATGGGCATGTCCGACTTCTACGGTGCCGCCGAGGACGCGAAGTCGATCGAGACGCTGCACAAGGCCATCGATCTTGGCGTCAATTTCCTCGACACCGCCGATATTTACGGTCCGTTTACGAACGAGGAACTCGTCGGGCGCGCCATTCGCGATCGCCGCGACCAGGTGTTTGTCGCGACGAAGTTCGGCAACGTGCGGACAGCCGATGGCAAGTGGCTGGGCATCAACGGCAAGCCCGACTACGTGCGACAGGCGTGCGACGCATCGCTCAAGCGCCTCGGCGTCGACACGATCGATCTGTACTACCAGCATCGCGTCGATCCCGAGACGCCGATCGAGGACACCGTCGGCGCAATGGCCGAGCTCGTGAAACAGGGGAAAGTCAAGCGCCTCGGCTTGTCGGAAGCGGCTGCCGCCACGATTCGCAAGGCGCACGCCGTCCACCCGATTTCAGCCCTGCAGACCGAATACTCGCTGTGGAGCCGCGACCCCGAAGGGGAGATTCTGGACACTTGCCGCGAGCTCGGCATTGCGTTCGTCGCCTACAGCCCGCTCGGCCGCGGTTTTCTCACCGGACGTTACAAGTCGATTGACGATCTCGCGCCCGATGACTGGCGGCGCAACACCCCACGATTCCAGGGCGAGAACTTTCAGAAGAATCTCGACCTCGTGGCCAAGGTCGAGCAGCTGGCGCGCGAGAAGCGCTGCACACCGGCGCAGCTGGCGCTGGCGTGGCTGCTGTCGCGCGGCGACGATGTCATTCCGATTCCGGGCTCGACGCGCATCGAGCGCGTCACCGAGAACGCGGCCGCGACGCAGGTGACGCTGTCGCCAGCCGACATCCGCGCGCTCGAGGCGCTGGCGCCGACCGTTGCCGGCGAGCGCTACGCCGAGGGCGGCATGCGCGCCGTCAACCGATGATGATCGGGTAGGACTGAATGCTGAATGCTGAAGTTCGCGTTACTTCAGCGTTCAGCATTCAGCATCAGAACTCTAGCGTGGCGTTACGCGCGTGTACTCGTAGGACGTCCCGTCTGCCTTGAAAGCGACGATTGGATAGGGTTGCGCGTTCGGGCCTTCCATGCCGGGCGAACCGACAGGCATGTTGGGAGCCGACAGGCCGATGACGCCTGCAGGATTCTCCTTCTGGAGTCTCTGCACGACGTCGGCAGGCACGTGTCCCTCGACCAGATACTTACCGATGACGGCGGTATGGCAAGACCGCAGGCTCGCGGGCACCCGCTTGCGCGGCGCAAGCGCCTCGAGCTCAGTCGTCACTTCGCGCTCCAGCTTGAAGCCAGCTGAGACCATGTGATCGACCCATTTGCTACAGCAGCCGCAGGTGGGGGTGAGATACACCTTGCCTTGTGCCTGTGCCGCTGCCGGCTGTGCCGCCGTCGGTTTCGGTTGCGGTGGCGCCGGTTTCTGCGCCCACGACACGCCAGCCCACGCGCCAAGCGCAAGCAGCGTCAGCGCCATCCCTGTTAGTCGTCGAGAGAGAGTCATGGGGTGATCATATCGCGGGCCAGCGGCTCGCTTCTCGCTGCTCGCGGTTGTTCCGCCGAAGCGCCGAGGTGCCGGGCGGCGCACGGCTCGCGACCTTACAACAGCGAACCGCGAGAAGCGAGCGGCGATCCCTAACATCACAGATCCACCGCCACCACCTCATGCACCTCCACCGACGGCACGGTCACGACGAGCACGCCGTTGTCATCCTCGACCCGCGGCGTGGTCTTTGCCGTCAGCAGCTGCACGCGCCGTGGGCGGGCGCCTGACGGCAACCGCACGCGAACCCGCTGCGGTCCGATCGGGACAATCTCTCGCGCCGGACCTTTCATCATCATCGGGTTGGTCAGGTTGACGAGGTGCACGGTCATCGACTCGTGCTGGCGCCAGGCAGTGACGTCGATGAGCCCTGGGCCCTCGACCTCGACCGGCGGCGCTTCGTTCGTCGCCCACTTGACGGCGTTGCGCAGCAGCCGGCCGTGGTCGACGCACATGACATCCCAGAACGTGCGGTCGACGTCCCACGGGATGTAGACGACGCGGCTGCTGCCGATCGTCCGCAGGTAGAGCTCGCGCACGTCGGTGCGCGGGATGCGCGGGTAAACGTCCTCCATTGGCAGATCGGGATATGACGGGATGAGCGTCAGCGGAGACGGGAAAACTTCGTTCGGCCGCACGCCAATTCTGAACACGCCGTTGATGATCCGCGGAGTGTCATCGAACCCATCGATGATCGGATGACGCCGGCCGCTGGCCGGATCGGTCTCGAGCATCAAGTATGAGTTCTGCATCGGGCCCTGGATGCGCCCGTCGAACGAGACACCGAACACGTCCGCTAAACCAAAATCTTCGCGACGCCGGCCGAACTCGTCGTACAGCGACGTCGCGAACGTCGCCAGCACGCTGCCTCCACGCTTGATGTAGTCGCGGATGGCGTCACACTGGGCGTTCGAAAGCGCGGCGGCATCAGCGAGGATGAGCACGCGGAAGCCGTCGAGACGTTCCGGCGTCAGAAAGGCCTCGTGCACGAGCTCGAACGGCACGCGTGCCTCGACGAGCGCGTGGTACATGCCGAGCACGTGATCCTCGGCGCGATCGCCCTGCGCGACACCAGGATGGTAGGTCTCGGTCTGTTCCGAGTGCAGCAGGGCGACGCGCGCCAGCGGCGTTTCGTTGCGAAGATAGCGCTCGTTCTCGTAGTGCCACTGGTAGATGCGCTCTACACCGGGCAACCAACGCCGGTCGTACAACACTCCAGAAAACTTCGTCACCCACGGCCGCATGCCGTTTGCGGTACCCTCGGCGACCCACAAGCGGATCTCGGGCTCGGTCTGTACCGAGTCCTTCCACCGATACGGTTCCTCGAGCCCGACGCTGAAGATGCCGCCAATGGGCTTGCGTCCCATCACGGAGCGGTATTCTTTCGCGCGCCGTCCGTTGGCCCACGGCGGCGTCAGCCCGCGGCGCGCCTGGTTGTCGGTGAACTGGATCGCGGCAAGCTCGCCGGCAGTCTTCAAATCGGGAGGGCCGTTCGGGATGAACCGCGCATCGGGGTTCACCGCGCGCACGGTCGCGTCCCATCGCTTCCACAACTCGGTGAGCCGCGCTTTCTTCCACTCGAGGAACTGCCGCCGTAGCGGATCTCTCGGATCGGTCGTGCGCGGGAGCTCGGTGCCCGTGGCGTTCTTATAGTTCTCGACGCAGTGCACGCAGTAACAATCGCCGCCCTGTGGCGCCCAGCGATTGGCAAAGATGCCGTCGACCTTGTAGGTCGACACAATCTCGCGATGCACCTGGTCCATGAACTCGAAGTTGTACGGGCCGAGCGCGCACGTCACCCAGAGGTCCGGGTTGGCCCAATGCCGCAGTGGTGTGCCGGCACGTGTCACGGCAATCCAGTCAGGATGCGCCTCGCGCACGTTGTCACGCACGGCGTGCGGATCGGTGCGCGCGACGACGCGCATGTTGAGCGCGCGGCAACCGGCGACGAGCGTGCCGAATGGGTCGGTGTTGCCGAGCCAGACGCTGCGATGGTGCAACGGCACTGCCGTCGGGTAATAGGCGACGATGCCCCCAGCGCTGAGTGTGGCGGCGTCGGCATGCAGCCGGCGGAAGTAGTCGAGCCAGAACTGCGGGTCGAAGCGTCCCGGATCGTTCTCGACCAGCGTCAGCTGGACCCAGCGCATCGGCCTGTCGAACCATCCGGCCTGGGGATCGTGCGGCACCGTGGCCGCCTGCGCGGCTGGAACTGTTTGATGTGCGTGGAGGGTGGCAGGTGCACCGAGGGAGGCAAACGCGCTGGCGCCCGTGACCTGAAGGAAACCGCGGCGGGAAATTGACTGCGGCATACCGCGGATTGTAAGGGAGCTAGGAGCTGGGAGCTAGGAGGTAGGAGGAGACAGATTGTCGAGCCGAACTGCCGTGGATTGATTCCCGCTGTTCGATCGGGGTGGGGCCCCGCGAGCATTGCAGAAAGCTGACAGATCGGACGAGTTAGGCAGAGCGTTGGCCTCTGCCTAACCCTCGAACCCTTATCTCCAATTCACGCGTGCGCTGGCGACTGCGAGGGCGCCCGGCGGAGACTGGCGTTGACCACTCCGCCAATCGCGCCAATCACCAGAACACCCCACGTGAGCGTGGGTGTCCAGAGCGACGTCAGGCCGAGCGCGTTGTCGAGCGAATAGGCGCCAAAGCCGGTCAGGGCCAGCGCGGCGGCGCTGGCGCCGTAAAGCAGCGGCACCTCGATGCCGTTGTTCTGAGCGAACAGCTGCGGCCAGTGGACGCTCATCGCAGCAACGATCATCACCGACACCATCAGCGCCGGCCCGACCGGGCCGAGGAGCCCGAAGGTGACCAGAAGACCGCCCGCAATTTCGGCGGTTGATGCCGTCGCGGCAAAGAAACGGCCCGGACGGAAGCCCAGTCCTTCAAAGAATCCGCCTGTCCCCGTCAGGCCATACCCGCCAAACCATCCAAAGAGCTTCTGGGCGCCATGGGCGGCCATCAGCGGTCCAATCACCAGTCTCAACAGCACCAAGCCCGTATCCATCGTCATTACTCCTTCGCAAATTCGGTGTCGGCGGCACCACGATTCGCCGTTGGTAATGACTATACAAAAAATAGTGACTATACGTCAAGTAGTAACTTGAGAATAGGACAACGCTCAGGTATGATTGGTGAGTCGAATCATGGCCAAACAGCCATCGGAAACGCCCTCTCTTTGCGGCCGGTTCCACAAGGCGAGCGAGCTCATCGGCCGCCGGTGGACGGGTGCGATCATCTTCGTGCTGCTGAAAACACGCTGCCGTTTCGCGACACTCCGCGACGCCATACCCGACATCACTGACCGTATGCTGAGCGAGCGTCTACAAGAGCTCGAGCAGGAAGGGTTAGTCGAACGCACGGTCGTGCCCGAGACGCCGGTGCGCGTGGAGTACTCGCTGACGAAGAAAGGCCGCGCGCTCGCGTCGGCGATGGATGCGATTGCTGAGTGGGCGGAGAAGTGGATCGAGCTGCCAGTGCGAAACGATGTTGCGCCCGCCCGCACGCGAAAGCGGGCCTGAAACCCCTACAAGCGATCTGTCAGCATTCCTCAGCGCTCGCGGGGCCCACCCCCGCTCGCTCTCGTGCCGCGACTGCGCGCGCCGCTCGGGCGGCAGGCGCTGCTGGCCTATTCCATCCGCACCAGTCCCCTGCGCGCAGCGACCTTTGCGGCTTCCGTCCTGCTGGTCACGCCGAGCTTTTCGAAGAGATGTCCGAGGTGGGTCTTCACCGTGCGCTCGCTGATGCCGAGCGTGCCGGCGATTTCCTTATTGCTCCGGCCGTCGGCCATCAGCCGCAGCGTGGCGAGCTCGCGCGGCGTCAGCTGAACGCGCGCGACGCCTTCGGCGAGCTTGGCGGCGGCGGTCGGCGCCAGATACGTCTTGCCGGCGAGTACGTCGTGAATACAGTCGACGAGCGCGCTGGCTGAAATGTCCTTCAGGACATACGCCTTCGCCCCTGCCTTGAGCGCCCGCGTGATGTCCTCGTCGGTGTCGTAGGTCGTCAGCACGATCACCTTCGCCTGCGGATCGCGCAGCCGAATCTGCCGCACGGCTTCCACGCCCTCCATCACCGGCATGCGCAAGTCGAGGAGCGTGACGTCGGGCCGATGACGCTCAAAGGCAGCCACGGCTTCGGCGCCGTTCGCGGCTTCGGCGACGACTTCGAGGTCGGGCTCGTGGCTGATGATGTTCGCGACACCAGTGCGGACGAGCACGTGGTCGTCGACCACGAGCACTTTTGCCTGCGCTGTCACTGGCTGCGGTTGCGATCCGAGCGGGATGGCCGTCGTCACACCGTGCCTCCGGCGGTCGTGCTTTCAGGCAGCAGTTCGGGAATCGCAAACGACGGCGGCTCCCAGGCGAGCACGACTTCGGTTCCCGAGCGCGGGGCGGTCACGACGGTGAGCGACGCGCCGATGCGGTCGGCGCGTTCCTGCATGCTCGTCATGCCGAATCCAGACTCGCGCCGTTCTCTGGCGATGCCGCGTCCGTCATCAGCGACCGACAAGCGGAAGCCGATCGCGCGGACGCCCTCGGCGTGCACGCTGATTCGCCGGGCTTTCGCATGCCGCAGGGCATTGTTGAGTGCCTCCTGAGCGATGCCGAGAATCTCGCGGTCGGCGCCACCAGTAAACGGCGGCAGATCGGTCACGGAGAGCTCGATCGGAACATCCGTGCTGCGCCGTGCGAGCTCCACCATTCGTTCGAGCGAGACGGCGACGTTCTCGACTTGCTCCTGCGGGCGGAGTGCGCAGACCGACCGGCGCGCTTCGACCATGTGCGTACGAGCCAAGTCCACGGCGGTGTCGAGGCTCCGCGCAACGGTCGGTGGCAACGCACCGGCAGAGCGTTGTGCGGCTTGAAGCTGCATCAGAATGGCGGCAAATCCCTGCGCGAGCGTGTCGTGAATGTCACGCGCCAGCCGGTTTCGCTCTTCGAGCACGGCCTGACGCCTGGCCTCGGACCGGCTGTGTTCGGCGAGCTGGCTCTGGTGCAGCGCCAGCGTGGCCTGACGGGCCATCGCGTCGAGCAGCGCGCGGTGCCACGCCCCATCATCGCAGAGCGGTGCGTTGCCGGACGACAAGGCGAACCATCCGAGGTTGCGTGTCGGGAGGACGAGTGGCGCGACGAAGACCGAATCAATGCCATTGGTCTTGTTGAAGTCACGCACGTGTTCCGGCAGCCGCGGGTCGTCTCCCGTGTAGTGCACGATCTCGGTCCATCCGGGACGATGGGACAGTAGGTGGGCCGACATGCTTTCGCTCGGCAACGCCAGCAGGTTCCAGTCGTCGCTGTCCTTCGTGAAGAACCGGTCCTCGACGGCCGCCATCCACAAATCGCAGCTCGGTTCACCACCCGCCTCGTCCTCTTTCAGCAGCCAGACCCCGCAGGCGTGGCTCTCGCACTCCTCGATCAGCGTCTTGATGAACACCCGGAAAAAACCGGTGATGTCTGGCTCGCGGACGAGCAGGTCGATCGCCAGTTGTACGGCGTCGCTCTGAATGCGGGCCATGCACTCGGCGCGGCGGCGCTCGTTGATTTCGCGGGCGAGCGCGTCGGCCCAGGCCTCAGCCGTTGCCGTGCGCATGAACTCCGTCTGAACGGTTTCGGCGCTCTCCGGCGTTTCGCACGTGCCTTCGAACGGTTCGCGGTCCTGACGTTGTCCTGACTGAGCCTCCACACACCACCCCCGCGCTTCCATTATCCGCCACCACCCAGGCGGCGCGCCTCGTCTGAAAGTCGTAGATCGGACCCGGGCATGGGCCGCGGCTGGGGCGGGGACAGTCAATCGGGACACTCAACCTTGAGTGTCCCCGGTTGCCGGTGATGGCCGTCAGCGGACACTTTGGTTGATAGTTGTGTTTGTCCAGCTGCGACCCGCTGCGACTGCGGACTGCAAGTACGAAGTTTCTGCCATGATTGGGTACTATTGACATGGTCTGAGTGTCCCCCGTGACTGTCACGGTTGAGTGTCCCGATTGAGTGTCCCCGCCGTACTCGCGTAACTACTGTGAGTTACACCGGTTGCCCTATAATTACCGCTAGATGAACCCCACAAACGTTGGAGACCCCGGCTACTACCACCGCGTGGTGGATTGCCAATGGGCGTGCCCTGCGCACACGAACGTGCCGGAGTACATCCGCCTGATCGCGCAGGGCCGATTCACGGAGGCGTATCTGCTCAACCGTGAATCCAACGTGTTCCCGGGGATCCTAGGGCGGACCTGCGACCGGCCGTGCGAGCCGGCGTGCCGGCGCACACGCGTCGATGGCAAACCCGTGGCGATCTGCCGCTTGAAACGCGTGGCCGCCGACAATCGTGACGAGGTCAAACATCTCCTCCCCACGGCACCGGCCGTCAAGAACGGCAAGAAGATCGGTCTCATCGGCGCTGGTCCCGCCTCGCTGACCGTTGCCAACGACCTGGCGCCGCTCGGCTACGAGGTGACGATCCTCGAAAAGCTGCCGCGGCCCGGTGGGCTGATGCGGATCAACATCCCTGCGTTCCGGCTGCCCGAGCAGGTCCTCGATGAAGAGATTGGCTACATCGTCGACATGGGCGTCGAGGTTCGCTACAACTCGCCGGTCGATAGCCTGGCGGCGTTGCTCGACAGCAAAGAGTTCGACGCCGTGTTTGTCGGCAGCGGCGCGCCGAAGGGCAAGGAGCTCGACATTCCTGGCCGCCACGAGACCGACGAGATCTTCATCGGCATCGAGTGGCTCGAGTCGATCCACTTTGGCCACGTGGACTCGGTCGGCAAGCGTGTGCTGATCATCGGCGTCGGGAACACGGCGATGGACTGCTGCCGGTCGTCGAAGCGTCTCGGCGCGACAGACGTCAAGGTGATCGCGCGCAAGACGCGCAAGTATTTCAAGGCCTCTCCGTGGGAGCTCGAGGATGCCGAGGAAGAGGGTGTCGACATCATCGAGAATCTACAGCCGGTTCGCTTCATCATCGAGAACGGCATCCTGACGGGGATGGAGTTCGACAAGTTCAAGTCCGTCGAGACTGAGAGGGGACTTCAGCAGGAAGTCATCGGCCGCGAGATCCTGCCGTGTGACACCGTCGTGCTGGCGATTGGCCAGGACAACGCGTTCCCATTCATCGAGCGCAACATCGGCCTGGAGTTCGGCAAGTGGGACATGCCTGTCGTCGACAAGACGACCTTCATGTCGACGCGGCCGGGCGTCTTCTTTGGCGGCGACGCGGCGTTTGGCCCGGCCAATATCATCTGGGCGGTCGAGCATGGACACCAGGCGGCGATCTCCATCCACAATTACTGCCAGGGTATCCCGCTGACCGAGCGCCCGTCGCAGGGCATGACGCTCGCCAGCACCAAGATGGGCCTGCACGAGTGGGCCTACAGCAACAACTACAACTCCGCCGAGCGTCAGAAGATGCGGCACGTGGACCTGCCGGTCAGGTTCGCGAGCATGTCGACCGAAGTCGAGAAGGGGTTCACCGCCGAACAGACACGAGCCGAGGTCGAGCGGTGCCTGAACTGCGACATGGAAACGCACTTCATCGACTCGCTCTGCATCGAGTGTGACGCGTGCATCGACATCTGCCCGGTCGACTGCCTGACGATTACACCCAACGCGGACGAGTCCGAACTGCGAACGAGATTCGCTGCTCCAGCGGCCAATCTCGAACAGCCGCTCTTCGTGTCAGGAGACCTCAAGCAGACCGGCCGCGTGATGATCAAGGACGAGAACGTCTGCCTGCATTGCGGCCTCTGCGCCGAGCGCTGCCCGACCTACGCGTGGGATATGCGCAAGTTCATGCTGCAGATTCCATATGCGGGAGCGGCGGTCATAAGGCTGACGGCGGTCTGAAATAGCTTTCAGCTCTCAGCTGTCAGCTTTCAGTAAAAGCATCGTGAACAACGTCGATCGATTGTGATCAATTGGTTTAGCTGACAGCTGAGAGCTGAAAGCCGATAGCTAGTGTCTATGACTCGAGTCAACGAATTCGCCTTCAAGATTGCCACCGCCAACGGCACAGGATCTGCGTCGGCCAACGGTCTCATCATGCAGGCCATCTTCAGGATGGGCATCCCGGTCACCGGGAAGAACGTGTTCCCGTCGAACATTCAGGGCCTGCCGACGTGGTACGAGATCCGCGTCGACAAGAACGGCT
Organism: uncultured Acidobacteriota bacterium; assembly: GCA_963797715.1. Lineage (GTDB taxonomy): Bacteria > Acidobacteriota > Vicinamibacteria > Vicinamibacterales > 2-12-FULL-66-21 > DATBJJ01. The sequence goes on along the minus strand of CAWCQS010000013.1, from coordinate 423,212 downwards.
ACACGGCACGCACGCCGCACTTCGATTTGATGGTCGCGCTCAACCCGGCGACGTATCAGAAGGACGTTCAGGAGGTGCGGTCTGGGGGCTGGCTGCTGGTACGACTCGACGTGGCCGCTCGATTCTCGGCTGACGCGGCCGGATGTGACCTATCTCGGTATTCCGTTCGCCGAGCTGTGCAACGCGACGTTCAAGGGACCGCGCGAGCGCATCCTGATGAAGAACATCGCCTACGCCGGCGCGTTGGCGGCATTGCTCGACATCGACACCGAGATCATCCGGGCGCTGCTGACGGAGAAGTACTCGCGCAAGCAGTCGCTCATGGACTCGAACCGCCAGGCGGTCGATCTCGGCTTCAACTACGCGCGCGAGCACTTCGCCTGTCCGCTGCCGATCAAGCTCGAGCCGATGGACAAGACGAAAGACTCGATCCTGATCGACGGCAACACCGCCTCCGGCCTCGGCTGCGTCTATGCCGGCGCGACGGTCGGCGCGTGGTACCCGATCACGCCGGCGACGTCGTTGATGGAAGCGTTCACCACCTTCTGCAGGAAGTACCGTCGCGACCCGGAGACCAAAAAGAACAAGTTCGCGATCCTGCAGGCCGAGGACGAGATTGCCGCCGTCGGCATGGTGATTGGCGCCAGTTGGGCCGGCGCACGCGCGTTCACGTCAACGGCCGGGCCTGGTATCTCGCTGATGAACGAGTTCATCGGCCTCGCCTATTACGCCGAAGTGCCGGCGGTCATCTTCGACGTCCAGCGAGCCGGGCCGTCGACGGGGATGCCCACGCGGACGCAGCAGGGCGACCTGATGCTCTGCGCCTACGCCTCGCACGGCGACACGCGGCACATCTGCCTGTATCCGGCTGACCCGCGCGAGGCGTTCGAAACCGCCACGATGGCCTTCGACCTCGCCGAGCGATTCCAGACGCCGGTGTTCGTCCTGAGCGATCTCGACATCGGGATGAACGACTGGATGGTGCCGAAGCTGACATGGGACGACAGCTATCGGCCGGACCGTGGCAAGGTGCTGTCGGCCGAAGAGCTCGAACAGGCACAGAGCTTCTCGCGTTATCTCGACGTCGACAACGATGGCATTACGTATCGTACGTTGCCGGGCGTCCACCCCAAGGGCGCGTACTTCACGCGCGGGTCGGGGCACAACCGCTACGGCGCCTACACCGAGGACGCCGACGAGTACGTCGACGTGCTCGATCGCATCGACCGCAAGATTCAACGCGCGGCGCGGTTCGTGCCTTCTCCGGTCGTCAGGACGACGCCAGGGGCGAAGCTGGGACTGCTGACCATTGGTGGTTGCCACGCCGCCTGCACAGAGGCGCTCGATCTGCTGGCGCGTGAAGGCATCGCTGTGGACTACATGCGCGTGCGCGGGTTCCCGTTCAGCGACGACGTGGCCTCATTCCTCAGCGCGCACGATGTGACATTTGTGGTCGAGCAGAACCGTGATGCGCAGCTGCGCAGCCTCCTGCTGCTCGAGACCGGCGTGTCGCAGGAGAAGCTCGAATCGATCCGCTACTACGGCGGATTTCCGATGAGCGCGCACCACGTGATTTCCGGCGTCAAAGCCAAGCTGGAGAAGGCGGCATGACCTACATTACCAAGCCTGCGCCGCATCACCCGGCGCTGCAGAAAAACGACCTCGGGCTCACGAGACGCGACTACGAGGGCGCCATCACCACGCTCTGTGCCGGCTGCGGCCACGATTCGATTACCGCCGCGATCATCCAGGCGTTCTGGGATCTGTCGATTTCGCCATACAAGGTGGCGAAGCTGTCGGGTATCGGCTGCTCGTCGAAGACGCCGGCCTACTTCCTGCGCGAGGCGCACGGGCTGAACGGCGTGCACGGCCGGATGCCGGCGCTCGTCACCGGCGCCAATGCCGCCAACCGCGACCTGATCTACATCGGCATTTCGGGAGACGGCGATTCGCTGTCGATTGGCCTCGGCCAGCTGTGCCACGCGATTCGACGGAACGTCAACGTGCTCTACGTGCTCGAGAACAACGGCGTCTACGGGTTGACGAAAGGGCAGTTCTCGGCGTCGGCCGACCCCGGTTCGCTCAGCAAGAAGGGCGAGGCCAATACGATGGAGCGCGATCGACGGATGCCTGCTGGCGTTGACGCTCGGCGCGACCTTCGTCGCGCGCAGCTTCTCCGGCGACAAGGGACAGCTGGTCCCGATCCTGAAGGCCGGCCTTGCGCACCAGGGTTTCGCCTTCGTCGACGTGATCTCGCCGTGCGTCACGTTCAACGACCACGAGGGCTCGACCAAGAGCTACGCCTACACGCGTGAGAAGAACGTCGAGGTCGTGCAGGCCGACTTCGTGCTGCCGACCGCCGCCATCACGACCGCGTACGGTCCCGGCTCGGTCAGTACCGTGCAGCTGCACGACGGCAGCTGGGTACGACTCCGGAAAGTGTCAGAGGACTACGACCCGACCGATCGCGATCGTTCGTTCAGTTACATCCGGGAACGGCAGAAGGAGGGGGAGGTCGTCACCGGCTTGCTCTATCTTTCGCCAGATTCGAGCGACGTCCACGAGCAGAACAACACCGTTCCGACGCCCCTCGCCCAGGTGCCGTACGAGCAGCTGTGCCCGGGCAGCGCGGAGCTCGAGAAGCTGCAGCAGGGGTTCAGGTAAGCTTCCAGCTGTCAGCTCTCAGCTATCCAGCTCAGAAATCGGCTAGCTGGGCAGCTGACAGCTGAAGCCGACAGCTTTATTTCAGCTCCGCCATCACCACTTCGATATTCGATTTCAGCCGCACGGGCTGCGGTGCGGTGTAACCCACGTATTTCTCGGGGATCTTCCAGCTAGCCGCCAGATCGTCGACCGACGTGCCGGCCTTTTTCGCCGCCTGCACCGCCGCCACGAACTCCTGGTTGAAATTCGAGTACTCGCGCAGGTCGGCGACGGTCATCTGGCTGCTGTGGCCGGTGATGATCGTGTCGACGGTCTTACTGGCGTAGTCGGCCGCCTTCATCAACGTTTTCGGGATTTCGACGCCGCTGCCGCCGTTGATCGCATCGAGCAGTGGCACGTTCTTGCCCGAGAAGATGTCGCCCGCATGCATGACGCGCAGCGCCGGGAAGATGACCCACGCGTCACCGTTCGTGTGGCCGCGGCCAAAGTATCGGAGTTCGACGCGATCGGGGCCGCTGCCGATCGTCATCTTGTCCTTGAAGGTCTTGGTCGGCAGCCCGCGGCCGTTGTTCTTTTCGAAGATGGTCTGCGTCTCCTTCGACGGCGCGAAGCCGCTCGGCGCCGACATCTTCGCCATGTTCGCCTTGGTGTTCTTCTGGACGATGACCTCGACAGGCGGGGTGAACTCGACGTTGCCGCTGACGTGATCGCCGTGCGTGTGGGTGTTGATGATGGTCGTGATCGGCTTGTCGGTCAGCTCGCGAATCTTCTCGATGATCGGCTGTCCCCACCCCGGGTTCTTGGTATCGACGACGACCACACCCTTGGCGGTCACGAAAACTGCGGTGTTGCCCCCGCTGCCGGCGCCCTTCAACACCCACAGGTTGTCTTTCAACTTTTCCGCCTCGAGCGCCTTTGCCGACGGCTGGACAGGGGGCGCTTGTTGATACCCCTTGATGGCCACCGACACGGAACCAACGCTCAGAAGCGTCACCAGCAGCGCGACTCGCTTCATCGACACCAACCTCCTCGACAGTGTAAACGTCCTACCGACGGGGAGGATTATAGTCGCGGAAGGTCTTGCCTCCTCGCATACACCTTTCGTCTAATTTGCTATCCGCCGCTCAGCCAGACACATAATTGGTGCCGCCATGATTGAAAGCTTCTTCAAGGACCTTCGCCAGTCGCTCCGGATGTTCCGGCAAAGCCGCGGCTTCACGGCCGCGGCTGTTTCGGCGCTCGCGCTCGGCATCGGTGCCAACACGGCCATCTTTTCGGTCGTCAACGCGGTGCTGCTCAAGCCAGTGCCGTTCCCGGATCCCGAACGGCTCGTGCTCTTCCAAGTGACGTCGCCGCAAGGCACCAACCCTGGCGGCTCGCCGGCCAAGTTCCAGCACTATCGCGAGCAGGGACAAGTGATCCGCGATGTCGCGGCATTCAACACCGGCGTGGTGAACTACACGGGCGGCGCGTTTCCCGAACAGCTGCGCTCCGGGCGCGTTTCGGCGGATTTCTTCAAGCTTTTCGGCGCTCCGGTTCTCAAGGGGCGCACATTCAGCGCCGCCGAGGACTTGCCGGGCGGCGACAAGGTCGTGGTCCTGAGCTATCAGGCCTGGACGCGTCGCTTCGACAGCGATCCCGACATCATCGGCAAGACCATCTCCCTCAGCAGCAATCCTTACGTCGTCATCGGCGTGATGGATCCGAGCGTGGACTTCCAGGAGCTCGTCCCTGACCCCGAGGTCTGGCTCGCGTTCCAGTTCGATCCCAACACGAAGGATCAGGGACACTATTTCCGCATCGGCGGACGTTTGGCGCCGGGGGTGTCGCTCGAACAAGCCAATGCCCGTCTGAAGCTTTCCTCGTCCGACTACATTCAGAAGTTCCCCACGGCGCTGGGAAAGGACGCCTATTTCGGGGCCGTGCCGATCCGCGAGGCGCTGGTGGCGAACGTCCGTTCGTCGCTGCTGGTACTGGTTGGTGCGGTCAGCTTCGTCCTGCTGATTGCGTGCGCGAACGTTGCCAACCTGCTGCTCGTGCGTGCGACCGGCCGGCGTAGAGAGATCGCTGTCCGCGCGGCAATTGGCGCCGGCCGCGGCCGCATCATGCGTCAGCTGCTCACCGAGAGCGTCGTCCTGTCGCTCGCCGGCGGCGTGCTCGGCACCATTCTCGGCGTCATCGGCATTCGCGCGCTGCTCGCCGTCAACACCGCCGGACTCCCGCGCATCGGGCAGGACGGCGGGCTGGTCGGCGTGGACTGGCGCGTGCTGGTATTCACCCTGGGAGTTTCGCTCGGCACGGGCATCCTCTTCGGCCTGATTCCGGCGATTCAGGGTTCGCGCGCGGATCTCAGCGCGACCCTCAAGGAAAGCGCTGGCCGCTCCGGTACGGGGCTCCGTCAGAATAAGGCGCGATCGCTGCTGGTCGTCCTCGAAGTCGCGCTCGCGCTCATCCTCCTCATCGGGTCAGCGCTTCTCATCCGCACGGCGCTGGCGCTCGGCCGTGTCGATCCCGGCTTCGACGTGAAGAACGTGCTGACGATGCGCATGTCGCTCACCGGGCCCAGGTTCCAGAAGGCGGAGGGCGTCGAGCAGATGGTGCACGACGGTGTGGAGCGGCTGTTGGCTGTGCCCGGCGTGGTCGCCGCCAGTGCCACCTGCTGCGTGCCACTCCAGGGTGGCTACGGCTTGCCGTTCGTGGTCGTCGGCCGTCCGCTTCCACCGGATGGGCCGTTTCACGGCGGCGGCAGCTGGGTCACGATCTCGCCCGGGTATTTCGATGTCTTCAAGATTCCGATCAAACGCGGCCGGGCGTTCACGGATCGAGACACACAGCAGGCGCCAGGCGTCGTCATCATCAACGAAACGATGGCGCGGCGGTTCTGGGAGAAGGGCGATCCGCTGAACGATCGGCTCGTAATTGGTCGCGGCGTGATGCGCGAGTTCGCCTCCGAGCCCGACCGTCAGATCATCGGTGTCGTCGGTGACGTTCGCAACGGCGGCCTCGACAACGATCCCGGCCCGATGATGTACATTCCGCAAGCGCAAGTGCCGGACGCTGCCAATGCGCTGAACGTCAATCTGACGCCGATTTCGTGGGTGATACGAACGCAGGTCGAACCGAGGTCGGTCAGCGAAGCGGTGCAGGAGCAGTTGCGCCAGGCGAGCGGCCTTCCCGTCTCCAACGTGCGAACGATGAACGAAGTCGTCTCGCGTTCGACGTCGCGTCAGCAGTTCAACATGTGGCTGATGACGGTATTCGGCGCCTGTGCGCTGCTCCTGGCGGCAATCGGCATCTACGGTCTGATGGCGTATTCAGTCGAACAGCGCACGCAGGAGATCGGCATCCGTCTGGCGCTTGGCGCACCGACCAGCCATGTCAAGAACATGGTCGTCCGCCAGGGGATGTTGCTCGCGGTCATCGGTCTCGTGTTCGGGCTCGGTGCGGCGTTCCTGCTGTCGCGGTTCGTCGAGACGTTCCTGTTTCGTGTGCAGGCTCGCGACCCAATGGTCTTCATCGGTGTACCGATCATCCTGGGAGCGGTGGCGTTCTTTGCCGTTTGGCTGCCGGCGCGCCGCGCCAGCCGCATCGATCCCATCATCGCGCTTCGTGCTGAATAGATCGAACATATGCGAATTGAATCTCTGCGCCTTGCTGTACTTGTCGCCATCGCCCTGACGACCGCTGTTCCGGCGCGAGGGCAGGACGGCGGCCCGCAGGAGCAACGCCGACCGAAGATTGGCCTGGCGCTCGGCGGTGGCAGCGCTCGCGGCATCGCTCACGTCGGCGTGTTGCGATGGTTCGAGGAACATCACATCCCGATCGATTTCATCGTCGGGACCAGCATGGGCGGGTTGATCGCGGGCGCCTACGCCTCGGGCATGTCGCCAGACGAGATCGGCGAACTGCTGAAGGAGTCCGACTGGGACCTGATGTTCCTGTCCGACTCGCCGTATCGCTTCAAGACGTGGCGGCGGAAGCAGGACAAACGCGAGTTCCCCTCGCAGCTCGAGTTCGGCCTGAAGCACGGCTTAACCCTGCCGGGATCGCTCAACCCCGGCCAGCAGGTGGCGCTCCTGCTCGATCGGATCGCGCTGCCGTACGGCGATTTGGAATCGTTCGACGACCTGCCGACGCCGTTCCGCGCGGTCGCGACCGACTTGCGGAAGGGCGAAGTCGTCGTGCTCGGCCGTCCGCCGCTCTCGCGGGCGATGCGCGCGACGATGGCGATCCCGGGGGTGTTCGCGCCGATCAACTGGGACGACTGGCTGCTCGTTGACGGTGGCACGCTCAACAACATTCCCGCCGACGTCGTCCGCAGCCTCAGCGCCGACATCGTCATCGCGATCGACGTCGGTGCCGACGTCGGCGACGAAGAGCAACAGCAGCAATCGCTGCTGTCGCTCCTCGGCAAGACCATCGATACGATGATGACGACGAGCACGCGCCGCGCGCTCGCATCGGCCGATCTCATCATCGACCCCGACCTCAAGGGCCTGAACTCCATGTCCTGGCGCCAGAGCGATGAACTGGCCGCGCGCGGTTACCAGGCCGCGGCCGCCCACGAAAGCAAGCTGCAGGGCTATGCGATGACCGCCGAGGAGCACGCCGCGTTCCAGGCGGCGCGCGCGGCGAAGCGTCGGCGCGAGCCGTCGATCCCGAACACCATCACCTTTCAGCCGCTCGGCGCGCCGCTTTCCCCGCGCGTCGAGGCCGAAATACGGCGCGCGCTCACGCCCATACTGAATACACCGGTGCAACCTGACGAGATGGCGCAACACCTCCTCCAGATCACCGGCAGCGATCGTTACGAATACCTCACGTATACCGTCACCGATCGGCCTCAGCCCACGGCGCTGCAGATCGGCGTCCGCGAGAAGTCCTACGGCCCACCGTTCCTGATGGTGGGGCTCGACCTCAACAACATCGACTCGACGAACTTTGCCGTGAACCTGTCAGGCCGCGTGCTGCAGTACGGCTTGCTCGGCGTCGGCTCGGAGACCCGGCTCGACTTCGTGCTCGGCACCACCCAGCATGTCGGGGTTGAGATCGTCAAGCCGATCGGATCGACACCGTTGTTCGTCGCCCCTCGTGTGTATTTCGATCGCCGCGGCCGGAACCAGTTCGTGGACGACGTGTTCGTGGCCGAGTACCGGATCAATCGAACTGGTTTCGACCTCGACGTCGGCAGCGATTTCGGACGCGATGCCGAGATCCGGTTGGGCTACAACATCAACGACTTCAAAGGCCGACGGCGGATCGGGTCGCCCGAGCTTCCAGAGGTCGACGGATCGGAGCAATTTGCGCACCTCGATTTTTTCCTCGACACCCAGACGAGCCCGCTCGTGCCGACTCGTGGATGGCGGGTGCGGTCCTATCTCCGCCAGTTCTTCGCGGCGCCGACGGCAAGCGGCCAGGTGGAGGGTGTCACTGTCGACAGCCCGCAGTCGTTCACCAGCGGCGAAGTACGGACGTCTTGGTTCAGGCGCGCGCGAAACAGGACCGACCGTCTGTTCTTCATCGGCGAGGGAGGGAGCTCGTTCGGCGCTGACCCGCTCGTCAACGATTTCGCGCTGGGCGGTCCGCTGCGGCTGGGGTCGTTCAACAACGATCAGCTGCGCGGCGACAACTATCTCCTGTTCGGCGGGGGGTACCTCCGAGGGATTGGTCGAATGCCAGATATCCTTGGCGGCAGCGTCTTCCTGGGCGCGTGGGTCGAGGCCGGATCGGCGTTCAACGACTGGGACGAGAAGGACTGGAAGAGCGACATCACCGGTGGCTTCATCCTCGAGACGCTGCTCGGACCGGTGTTCCTCGGCGGCAGCGTCGGCTTTCAGGGCGGCGGCCGGTTCTATATCTCATTAGGGCCGTTCTTTCAGTGAGTCTTCCGCGGCGATCCCGTGGCTTCCGCTAACACAAGCCACGGAGTACACGGTCGAGTACGCCAAGGAAGTCACGGAACACACGGGTGTGATCCGTGCTACTTGACCCCGGCGTACGACTTCGTGGAGGTTGTGTGGCCCCGCCACTCGGCGGGATACGTCACGTAGGACTCGTCGAGCTCGGTGACCGACGGACACCCGAGCAGCTTCAGCGCTCGCACTAAATCCGCGCGAAGAATCTGAATCGCACGCGCGACGCCGGCGTGCCCGCCCGCACCGAGTCCATAGGCATAAGCGCGTCCGACAAGGACCGCCTTCGCGCCCATGCAGAGCGCTTTGGCGATGTCGGTGCCGCGGCGAATGCCGCCGTCGAGGAGCACTTCACACCGTCCGTTCACCGCCGCAACGACTTCGGGCAGTGAACGCAACGTCGGATAGCAGCAATCGAGCTGACGTCCTCCGTGGTTCGAGACCACAACGCCTTCCGCACCCTCGTCCACGGCTCGCCTGGCATCGTCGCCGATCATCACACCCTTGATGACGATCGGCCCTTTCCAGATCTGGCGGATCCACTTCAAATCCGCCCAACACACGGTGGACTGCTCGAGCGCGGCGCCAACGTCGGCATACGACATCGGGCCGTCCTTGAGGACGACGTTGGGGAAGTCCATCAGGCCGCCGTCGCCAATGAAGCCGGCGAGCCAGCGCGGGCGCAGCAGAAACTGGTGCACGTACGGCAGCATCGTCCACGGGTTGCGGGTGAGGAGTTCCTTGGTGCCGTTCCGGAAGTCGCGCTCGCGTAGGCCAGCGACGGCGGTGTCGATCGTGACGAACAGCGCAGACGCACCGGCTTTCATCGCGCGCTCGAGGCCGGCCGTGGCGACGTCACGGCCGCCAACCAGATAGAGCTGATACCAGAGTGGCCCTTTCGTGCCGGCGCCGACTTCGTCGACGCGGCAACCGGAGAGGGTGGAGAGGGTGTATGCGGTTCCCGCTTCGCCGGCGGCAGCGGCCGCGACGACCTCGCCGCGTGGGTAGAACATCCGGCTGCTGCCGACCGGCGCCAGCGCAAACGGCAACGCGAGGTCGTGGCCGAGCACGCGCGTCCGCAAGTCGCACGGCGTCGAGACCGCACAGCGCGGCCGGAACAGCACGTCCTCGAAAACACGGCAGTTCTCGCGGAGGGTGACCTCGGCATCGGCGCCGCCGTCTATATAGTCGAAGGCTACTCTCGGGAGCCGCGCCTTGGCCAGCCGGCGGAGGTCAGCGATGTTGATGACGCGTGGGGAGTCGACGTTGGCTGCCATGGTCTAAAGCCCGAAGATTGTACTCCGTTCGAGCGTTTCCGCGGATGTCGCAACGAGGCTGGCTGGCCGGACCGGCTCCGCTCGCCGGGAACGCGACCTACGCTGATCCCCTGCCGCTGCCGCGTCGTGTAGGTGCTGGCTTCTGGAGCCGTCGTCAGGCGCCCTCGGACCGCCGCAGCTATCGTCAACGGCGCCGTTTTGTCTCAAGCGGTCACTCGGCTTCGTTGCCGAACCGATGCTTTACCGGCGCCCGGCCAACCCCAGCCGACGCCGCATCGTAAGGCCAGCCGCGGAGGGACGGTTTTTCCACGGCCCGAAGCGGAGCGCCGAGCCGACCGCTTCGCTCCGGCGGATGTCCCACGCGCCGCTAAAGCTGTCGTCATCTCGGGCGCTACAATGTCGGCGCATGCTTCCTTCGACCTCTCATCGAATCGTAATCGCGAGCGTCATTGCGCTGTGGTTGACAGCGCCGTCACTCGTCTCAGCGCAGGTCGCGCCCCGCGAGCCGCTCACCGTGATGACGTTCAACATCCGCTACGGGACGGCCAAGGACGGCGAGAACCACTGGACGGCGCGCCGCGAATTTCTCTTCGACGTCATTCGCGAGCAGAACGCGGATCTCATTGGCCTCCAGGAAGCGCTCGCGTTTCAGATCGACGAGATCCTGGCCGCGGTACCCGGCTACGCCGCCGTTGGGGTCGGACGAGACGATGCGGCGAGGGCGGGGGAGTTTTCGGCGATCCTGTTCCGCAAGGACCGCCTGCGGATTGCCGAGGCGGGGACGTTCTGGTTCTCCGATACGCCGTCGGTGCCGGCGTCGAAGTCCTGGGGCAACAACATCACGCGAATCTGCACCTGGACGCGGTTCATCGACGCTGACGGGCACGGGTTCTACCATTTCAACCTGCACCTGGACCACGAGTCTCAGCCCTCGCGCGAGCGCAGCGCGTTGCTGTTGAAGCAGCGCATCGAGTCACGGGCGTTCAGTGCCGAGCCGGTGATCGTTACCGGAGACTTCAACGTCGGCGAGCGCAACCCGGCGCTCACCTCGCTCGTCGGCGGTGAACCCGGAGCCGCCGCAGCGTTCGTCGACACGTATCGCGTGCGCTATCCGGATGCGGCGACAGTGGGCACGTTCACCGGGTTCAAGCTCGACGCCACCACTGGAGACAAGATCGACTACGTGCTCGTCCAGCCTGGCACCGAGGTCATGAGCGCCGACATCATTCGAACCAGCCGCAACAACCGTTACCCGTCCGACCACTTTCCCGTGGTTGCACGCGTCCGGCTGGCGCAGTGAAGCCGTTACAAAACCGTCAAGGTGCATGACTGAATTGTCATGAGCGAATGCGCGCGATTTTCAAAAACACGCCGTTTCGCGCGCGGATGGCCCGGCCCCGCCGTTTGCAAGGCCAGCAGGCCCACCAACCCCGATGGATTTCCGCGACTACGCCGCAAAGGAAACGGCCGCCCTGTTCACCCGGCTGCTCGCCAGCCAGACAGAGGCGTCTGTACAGCACCTCCGCAGTCTTCGTGAGGCCTTCGACGCCGCCACACGCTCTATAGAGGATGCGGGGACGGCGACGCCAGAGGCCGACCAGGACCTCCAGGAGCTCATCCGCCGCCTGAACACGGCGGCCGGCACCGCGGCCAAGGTCGCGGCGCAGAGGGTCCAGAAAGAAGCCCAGGCGGTGCTCGAGGGCGTGCAAGCGGACCTCGACGCCCAGCGCGGCGAGAACGAGCGGCTCACGAGCAACCTGGTCGACGCCCAGGCGCAGTCCGACGCCTTGCGCGAGCAGCTGCAGAAGGAAACCGAGCGGGCCGAGTCGCTCGACCGCGATCTCGACGCGGCAATCGAAGCGCACGCCCATGTCGACGCCTCACGCGTCGAAGCGGAGGCCGAACTCAGAAAGCAGTCAGCCGCGCGGGCGGAGGCAGAAAAAATCTCGTCGAGAGCCGTAGTTTGCTCGATGCCACCGTTGCCGATGCGGCGCGGATGTCGGGCGAGCTCGAGTCGGTACGAAGCGAAGCCGCGCAGCTGAACGAGCGGCTGACGTCGGTTCAAGACGCTGGCGAACACGCTCGTGTCGAGGCGCAAGCGGCGCTCGACGCCGCACATGCCGAGCTCGCAGGGGAGCGCGAACGCGGCGAGCGGCTGACGGAGTCACTCGCCGAAGTGCAGGCACAGGCGGACATCCTGTTGGCGGATCTTGCAGAGGCCGAAACGCAGGCCGAACAGCACCGTACCGACCTGGCCGACGCGCACGCGCAAACCGACACCGTTCGCCGTGAGCTGGCTGAGGTTCACGGTCAGGCGGAGTCGCTCCGCGGCGAGCTCGCCGACGCGCGCGGCCAGATTCACGGGCTGCGCTCCGAGCTCGGCGATGCGCGCGGCCAGATCGAAACGCTGCGCGCCGACCTTCAGCGCGAGACGGAACGCGCCGAATCGGTCGACCGCGATCTCGATGCGGCGATCGAGGCGCACGCCAACGTCGACGCCGCCAGGGTCCAGGCGGAAGGTGAGTCCAAGCGACTCGCCATTGCCGCGGCGACGGCCGAGGCCGAGCTCGCCGACATTCGTGCGGTACTCGACGCCTCGGTGGCGCAAGCCGCCCGGCTGGGGATGGAGCTCGACGCCAATGCTGCCGAGAAGGGCATGCTGGCCGCCGACCTCAGCGCCGCCCAGGCGGAGCTCGACGCCGCCCGGACGCAGCGCGAGGCCATCTCGGCGCAGCTCGAGGCCAGCCGCGCTCGCATCCAGACACTCGAACGGAACCAGTCAGCGCACGAAGATCGTGTACGGCAGCTCGAGAAGGCCCTCGGCACCGCGAATGATTCGGCCGAGGCGCTCAGGGCAGAGCTCGCCGCGCGCGCCGGCGAGTCGGATCTCCATGGGGTGCATGGGATGGCCGACGACAGCGCCATGCGGGACGACGTGGCGCGCATGGCGTCGATCCTCGAATCGTCGAGCCAGGCCGTCGACGAGTTGTCCGAGAAGACGACTATCAACGATCTCTTCGCGGCGCTGGTGCGGCATCTTGCCGGCGAGTTCTCGCGTGTCGCGCTCTTCCGCGTCAAGGCCAATCGTCTCGAGGGAGAGGATCAGATCGGCTTCGACCAGCAGACCGACATCACCAAGCTCGTCCTGCCGCTGAGCGTCGACTCGTTGATTACCCGAGCGGCGGGCTCTGGCAGCTTCGAACAGTTGGTGGGCAGCGAACTCGATGACAGCAGCCGCGCGCCGTTTGGCGGCACGCCCAGCATTGCGCTGGCGATGCCGATCGCGTTCCAGGGCGAGACGTTAGCGGTTGTCTACGCGGACTCGGATCAGCCGCTCTCCGACCGCGGGCCCGCCGGCCACGAGGCCAGCGTCGGCTTTGCCCGGTTGATGGTTCGCACCGCCGGTGTGCTGCTGATGCGGTTGTCGCAGGAGCTCAAGACGCTCAACGAGCTGCGCGACTATGCGGCGATGCTCCTGCAGGAGGCGCAAGAGATGTACAGCGCCGACACGCAGGCGGAAAAAGGCGATGCCGAGCGCCGATCGCGGCTGAAGGACACGATCGAGTGCGCCAGGCAGCTCTACGCGCAGCGCGCGGCGCTCGAAGGCTCGGCCGCGGCGTCGCTCTTCGACGATCGCATCGGGGCTGTGCTCGACTCCGACGGCGACACACCGTTTGCGCACGACCTCGCAGCGATCGTGAATGGCGAGGAGAAAAAGCCGGCCTCCAAATCACGGCGCAAGGCCGAAGCGTCTTAGCGTCCGCCGTGCCTTCAGCGGCCGATGGCGAAGACGTGCTTGTCGGTGCGGATGAAGATCTGACCGTTCGAGATGGCCGGCGACGCGATCGCGCGTTCACCGAGGTCGTTGCTCGCGACGATTGCCGGCGGGCGGTCCTTCGCACCAGCCTTCAGGACCACCGTCTCCCCGCCCTCGCCGAGGAAGTACACGTGCCCGCCTCCGGCGACCGGCGATGCCGAGAAGACGCCGTCGACACGCTCCTGCCACACGCGGTCACCGGTCGCTGCCGCAACGGCCGTCAACACGCCGACGTCGTTCGCCATGTAGACGATCCCGTCGTAATAGAGCAGCGATGAGCAGTACGGCGCACCGGTGGCGATCTTCCAGACCGTTTGCGTCGCTGACACGTCACCGCGCCCGCCTGGCTTGATCGCCATGTACGGCCCGCTGCGATAGCCGCGGCTGGCATAGATCACGCCGTCGTGGAACACCGGCGACGGCACGGCAAAGCGGCTCGTCTCGCCGGTGTGCCAGAGAAACGCGCCCGTCTTGACATCGTAGGCGTCGATCCGCTCGGTGGAGTTCACGATGACTTCAGCGCCAAACGATCCTTCCACCACGAGCGGTGTGCTGTACGACGCGCGTCCCTGACCACGGTCCGTTTTCCACCGATCCTTGCCGGTGGCCTTGTCGACGGCGAGCAGGTACGACCGGGCCGGCTGGTCGCACAGCAGGATCACGAGGTCGCCGTGGATCACCGGCGAAGTGCCGTGGCCCCACTGGATGTCGAACGCCCCGTTCTCTTTTGCGAGGTGCCGCTGCCACACGACCGCACCCGACCGATCGAGCGCGACGACCTGGCCGGTCCCGAACCATGCGACGACGAGATTGCCATCGGTGACAGGGCTGGGCGTGGCGAGGTTGTGTTTGTCATGCACGGGCGTGAGTTCGCCGACGGCATCGATCCGCCGCTCCCAGATGCGAGCACCCGTGGCGCGATTGATTGCCTCGACAACGAAAACGGTGCGCGCGGGGTCGGACCCCGCGCTGTCGATTGAGAGCGCGCGCTCGCCTTGCGCGGCCGCGTCCGACCCCTGCACGAGCCGCGGGTGAGTGCCCTCGCGCCGAACCCCCGCGCCGATTTGCGATGTGACGTAGACTCGATCGCCGCTCACGATTGGCGTCGAAACGCCGGCGCCAGCGATGGGTGCCTTCCACGCGACGTTCTCGGTTGCGCTCCATCGAACCGGCAGGGTCCGATCGGGCGCCACACCGTTCCCATTCGGCCCGCGCCAGTTGGTCCAGTCGGCCGAGATCGAGGCGACGCACAAGAGGGACAACCCAACGCAGAGGTAAACCGATCGCACACTACGCTTCATGGGGGGATTTTACAGCTCTCAGCTCTCAGCTGTCAGCTGTCAGCTAGGAGTTCTCAGTTCGGACGAGCTGAGAGCTGAGAGCTGAGAGCTGAGAGCTGATCAGCTGTCAGCTTTCAGAAGTTGTATGTATGATCGCGCCGTGCGTCAAAATCGCGTCAAACAAGCTCTCCGTGACGGTCAGGTGCAGCTTGGCTGCAGCTGTTTTCAGCTTCGTTCGGTCGACGCCGTCCGCGCGCTGGCGGCAGCCGGCCTCGACTGGGTCTTCTTCGATGCCGAGCACGGGCCGTTTGGTCTTGAGACGCTGCAGGATCTGATGCGCGTTGCGGCCGGCGCCGGACTCTGTCCGATCGTCAGAGTCGCCGATCTGCAGTACGCACTCATCGCGCGCGCGCTCGACTGCGGCGCCCAGGGTGTGCTCCTCCCGCGTGTCGAGTCGCCGGAGTTGCTGGCGGCGGCCGTCAGCTGGACGCGGTTTCCGCCGATGGGGACGCGCGGCTTTGGACTCGCGGCGCCGCAGCTCGAGTACGAAGCCGTCTCGATCCCTGACGCCATCGCGCACATCAACGCGAACGTGCTCGTCGTGCTGCAAATCGAGACGAGAACGGCGCTCGAGCGGATCGACGATCTCCTCGCCGTGCCGAATATCGACGCGGTTCTCATCGGCCCCGGCGACCTGTCGATCTCGCTTGGCGTCGCCGGCGACTTTTCCCACCCGACGTTTGTCGCCGCCGTCGAGAAGATTCGCGAGCGGTGCGATCGGGCCGGCATCGCGCCCGGCATCCACATGCGCACCCTGGAGCTCGCCCGGCAGTGGAGCGACCGCGGGCTGCGGCTGTTCAGCTGCAACAGCGATATCGGCTTCTTACTCGACAAGGCCACGGAGACCGTCAAGACGCTGCGCGGCTGACGCCGCGGCGGGACCAGTTCCGGTATCCTCATACGATGTCGACTGCCGATCCGCATGCTGGCCAGCCTGTGCTTCGCCGTGGCCCCAGCCTGGACGAGGCCCGGCTGGCGGCGATTCTTGTTCACGGCCGGGGCGCGTCCGCTGACGACATCCTCGCGCTTGCCGAGGAATTCGACATTGACGATGTCGCGTTCCTCGCGCCGCAGGCCGCGAACCGGACCTGGTATCCGTACTCGTTCCTCTCACCGATCGAGCAGAACGAGCCGTTCCTGACGTCGGCGCTTGGTGTCGTCGCTGGTCTCGTTCGAACGCTGGGCGAAAAGGGACTACCGTCAGACCGCGTCGCCATTCTCGGCTTCTCGCAGGGCGCATGCCTGACGTTGGAGTTCGCGGCGCGCAACCCCCGGCGCTATGCCGCGATCGTCGGCCTCAGTGGCGGGCTCATCGGACCGCCTGGAACGCCACGGGTCTATCCCGGCTCACTCGCGCAGACGCCGGTGTTTCTCGGCTGTAGCGACGTTGACCCGCACATTCCAGTCGAGCGCGTACGCGAATCAGCCGCCGTGCTCCGGACGATGAAGGCGTCGGTTGATGAACGGATCTATCGAGGGATGGGACACACCGTCAACAACGACGAGGTCAGCGCCGTGACTGCCTTGCTGAACGGAACGCGCGCCTGACGTTCGCGCGCTAGGACAGAAGCAGAACGCCGAGGACCGCCACGTAGCCAGCACACGCGTACGCCGCCACCACGAAGGCGCGGCCAGGCGTGGACAACACCCGCCACGCCGCGAGCGGATGGGCACAGAAGGCAAGGCCCCGACCGATGAGAAGCTCCATCGACATACGCTGAACTATGAACGCAAAAACGACGCCCGCCCGTCGGCAGTCCGGGAATTGTAGTTTTTGTTCGAAAAAACAACTATTCAGCAAGTACCTAGCGACTGCATTAGTCTTCACCCGAGCAGACTTCAAACTTCCCACTTCATCCCTTCCGCTTCCCACCTCAGCCTGCAGAATTCAGAATTTCTTCCTACGGTCTCGCGATGCTCCCGGCACGCCGAACATCGGACCGCGACGCCAGATCGATGAGCGGTCCTGTCATCGCCGTCGTCACGAGCGCCATCAGCACCAGCATCGTGAAGATGCGTGGCGAGAGAATGCCGAGATCGTAGCCGACGTTGAGCGCGACGAGTTCCATCAGCCCGCGCGTGTTCATCAGCGCGCCAAGAACGAAGGCGTCGTGCCAGCTCGAGCCCGACCAGCGGGCAGCGAGCATGCTGCCGAGCAGCTTGCCCGCGATGGCAACCACGATGACGGCGCCGCAGACGGCCCACGCCCACACGTCATTGAGGAGCCCGATTTCGGTGCGCAGGCCGGTGTAGGCGAAGAAGATCGGAAGGAGCACAACCGAGCTGAGAGTCTCAAACCGTTCGCGGAGCTGCTGACGGAACTCGTGATTGGCCGGCATGATCGCGCCGGCCAGGAACGCGCCGAACAGCGCGTGGATGCCGATGAGTTCCGTGACGAGGGCAGACGCCAGCAGCACCGCAAGCACTTGCGCGGTCCGCGGACGGCTGAGCGGCGGCTGTACATCTCCGAACACTCGATCGAGCCACGGCCTGACGAGACGAATCATCACGACCAGGAACGTCGCCAGCGCTGCGCCCATTAGGGCCAGCGGCCAGCCAAGCCCTCCGGCGGTCACCAGGGTGACCACCGCCGCCAGCAGCGCCCACGCCGTCACATCGTCTACAGCAGCACAGGCAAGGGCGGTCGTACCGAGCGGCGTCCGCGTGAGTCCGCGCTCCTCGATGACACGTGCGAGAACCGGGAACGCCGTGATGCTGAGCGCGATGCCCATGAAGAGCGCAAACGAGTAGAAGGGAACATCGTTCGGCGCGTATGAAGCGTAGAGTCCCAGCGCCGCTGCCACGCCGAGCAGAAACGGGACGACGATGCTGAAGTGGCTGACGGCGATCGCCGTTGGTGCACGCTGGCGGAGGTGTGCAGCGTCGACGTCGAGGCCGACGGTGAACATGAAGAGGATCACGCCGACTTGGCTGAGGAGCCGAAGGATATCGAGCGACGCGGTCGGAAACAGAAACGTGTAGGCCCCCGGCCACACGGCCCCAAGGAGCGACGGCCCAAGGAGCAGGCCGGCGGCCATCTCCCCGATGACGGCCGGCTGGCGGAGTGTTGTCGCCAGCCGCGCCGACGGCCTGCGTCGCGATCACAATCACGAGCATTTGGATGATGAGGAGTGGCAGCGGCCGCAGAGGGTTGGCGGCCGCAAGCGGTGAGGCTTCAATTGCGGCTTCAGTCGAGGCCGTAATCGGCTGTCCGCCGTGCGGAAACCAGCGCTCGCCGAGTTGGAGCAGCCCGGCAATCGCGGCGATCGATACCGCGATGACTATCGCGTAGATCAGGACACGTCTTTGCATGAAAGTCAGCTGTATGCGCGCGTGCTTACTGTACTCGAAGCGCAGACGTAGCTGAGCTTGTAGCAGCGGCACACGAGTAGACTCTTGAAGGAACGACTACAAATGACATGTGAAGGGAGATGCCTACATGGCCGATGAGGCAATTACACGCGAACAGTTGATCGAACGCCTGAACGAAGACCTTGCCAGGGAATACCAGGCAATCATCGCCTACGTCGTCTACTCGCAGGCGCTCAAGGGCGCGCAGTACATGAACATCGCCGCGGAGCTCGAAGTCCATGCTGGCGAGGAACTGCAGCACGCGATTACCATCGCGCGCCACATCGACTACCTCGGCGGTATGCCGACCGGAACGGCGTTGCCGGTCAAGCTGAGCGAGAAAGCCGAAGTGATGCTCCGCGCGGATCTGGCCAACGAGAACGACACCGTCAAGAACTACCGCGAGCGGCTCAAGCAGTGCGAGGCGCTGCAGGAGTACGCGATCGCGGAAGACATCCGCGAGATCCTGCGCCAGGAGCAAGAGCACCAGATCGATCTGGCGACGGCACTGGGAGAGGACGTGCCGGACGTGTCGCGAATGCCAAAGAAAAAGAAGTAGCGGACGGCGCCGCTACTTCCTGACGTACTTCTTGATCATCTTCGGACCGACCTCGGCGCCGAAGATGTTGCCTTGCGCATCCGCGGCGATGCCTTCGGCACCGCTGGTCGCGGACTCGTCGGGTTTGGCTTCCGGGTCGGGGATGAACGCGGAGATGATGCCGTTCCGCGCGCTCCCGACACGGATGCCGCGCTTCCACCCCGGATTGCGCTTGGTGTTCGACTCCGAGTCGGCGGCGTAAAGCACGTCGTTCTTGTCGATGTAGATGCCGCTCACCCTGCTGAACTGCTTCCACTCTCCGAGTAGCTTCCCGTCCTGATCGAAAATCTGCAGGCGGTTGTTGGCGCGGTCGGCGACGAAGAGCCGTCCCTGCGAATCGAAGGCGATGCCGTGCGGCACGTTGAGCTCGCCGGGGCCCGAACCAGGTTTGCCCCAGCTCTTGATGAACTTGCCGTCTTTCGTGTACTTCACGATGCGCATGTTCGACCCTTCGTCGTGGCCGTCGGCAACGAAGATGTCCCCGTTCGGTCCCACCACGACGTCCGAGGGCTGATTGAGCTCGTCGGGTCCTGAACCAGCGACACCGGCTTTGCCGAGCGCGAGCAGCAGCTTGCCATCGGGACTGAACTTCAGAACCTGATGCCCCTTGCCGTCGCTGCCTTGCGCGTCGGTGACCCAGACGTTGCCGTCGCGGTCGACGTGGAACCCGTGCGGGAAGATGAGCATGCCCGCGCCGAAGCTGCGCAGAAGCTTGCCCGACGGATCGAACTCGAGAATCGGAGGAAGATTCGAACCGGCGCAGGTATTGGCGCCGCAGCGTTCGGCAACCCAGATGTGTCCGTCAGGCGCAACGTCGACGGCGCTCGTGGATCCCCATGTGCGCCCGGCCGGCAGCTGTCCCCACTTCTCAATCGCGGTATATGGATTCGGTTGTGTGACGGTTGGCGTGCTCGCGGCGACGACGAGCGCGGCTGCCGCAGCGAGGCGTCTGAAGTCATGCATGGCGCGTCAGTATACAGCGGCCCTATGCAGGGAATCGTGCGGTAAGCTGTGGCCCATGCACGCGTTCGTCCAGGACATTCGTTACGCATGCCGCGCCCTGGCCGCGAGTCCAGGTTTTGCGGCGGCGGCGTTGCTGTCGCTCGCGATCGGCATCGGCGCCAATACTGCGATCTTCAGCGTCACGAGCGCACTCCTGCTGCGCCCGCTGCCGTACGCGAACGCAGACCGCCAGGTCATTCTGTGGAATACCTCTCCAGGTCTCGGCATCACCGAGGACTGGTTCTCGACCGCGCAGTACTTCGACATTCGGAATGGCCAGCGCAGCTTCGAGAGCGTCGCGATTGCGATTGGTGCGAATGCCAACCTCACCGGCGATGGTGAACCTGAACGGATCGGCACCATTCGCGTCTCTTCCAATCTGCTGCCGATGCTCGGGGTCCGGCCGCTGCTCGGCGATCTCTTCACATCCGACGACGACCGGCCGGGACGGGCTGGTAAGGCCCTCCTCGGATTCGGCACGTGGACACGCCGCTACGGTGAGCGACCGGGCAGTCGTCGGCCGGTCGTTGACGCTGAACGGACAGCCCTATCAGATCGTCGGCGTCCTGCCCGCCTCGTTCTCGCTACCTCGCGAGGTGATGCCAACCCTTGGCGTCGTCGATGATGCGGAAATCGCGCTGCCGTTGCCGCTGCCGGCGAACGCGGCCGAGATCCGGAACCGCGAGGACTACAACATCCTCGCGACGCTTACGCCGGGCGCGGGAATCGAGCAGGCGCGTGCCGAGCTCAACGCGCTTACCGCACGGCTGAGGCGCGAGCATCCAGACTTCTACCCGCATAACGGAGGATTGACGTTCCGCGTGCTGCCGCTTCAGGAGCAGGCGGTCGGGCGCGTGCGGCTTGCCCTGATCGTTCTTGCCGCTGCCGTCGCCTTCGTGCTGCTCATCGCGTGCGCGAACGTCGCCAACCTGCTGCTGTCGCGCGCGATCGCGCGTCAGCGCGAAATTGCCGTCCGTGCTGTTCTTGGCGCGAGCCGCTGGCGTCTGGCCAGGCAGTTGCTGACCGAGAGCCTCGTGCTGGCGATTGGCGGCGGCGCGTTGGGGCTTCTGCTGGCGTTTCTCTGCCTTCAGGGTATCCGGGCGCTCGGCGAGGCCAGCGTGCCGCGGCTCCATGAGATCGGGTTCGACTGGCGTGTTCTGCTCTTCACCATCGGCGTGTCGGTGGTGGCAGGAGCGATATTCGGCCTCGCGCCAACGCTCAGACTGTCGGCGATGGATCTGCAGCGTCACCTGAATGACGGGACACGCGGATCGGCGGGAACCAGCGCCGTCTGGGGACGCGGCCACAATCTTCGCCGAATGCTCGTCGTCGCGGAGCTCGCGCTGTCGGTCGTGCTCCTCGTTGGAGCGGGCTTGCTCGTGCGCAGCTTCGCGCACCTGCAGCGGATCTCGCCGGGCTTCAATGCCTCGAACGTGCTGACGCTCGAACTGACGATGACCGGCCGCAAGTACAACGACGCCGAAGTAGTAATTCAGACCTACCGTCAGCTGTGGGAACGCCTGTCGGCGCTCCCGGGCGTAACTGCGGCCGGCGGGATCACCGCCCTGCCGCTCAGCCAGATGATGGCGTGGGGCCCGATCACGGTCGAAGGGCGCGTTGGACCGGAGGGCGAGAAGTTCATCAACGCCGACATTCGCGTCGCCGGCGGTGATTACTTTCGCGCGATGAACATTCCGCTGATTCAGGGCCGCCTTTTTTCACCCGAGCTCGATACGAGGACCTCACCCCGTGTGGTGCTGGTCGACGAGCGGATGGCGGAGCAGTTGTGGCCCGGCCAGGATCCAATCGGCAAGCGCATCCGCACGGGCGGATTCGACGTGACGCCTGACACGCCCTGGATGACGGTTGTCGGGGTCGTTGGCGCCATCAAGCAAGATGCCCTCGACGCCGACTCGCGCATCGCCTTTTATCGTTTTCAGGGACAGACGCCGTCGCGCGCCATGAACGTCGTGATCAGGAGCGCCGCAGACGCCGCAGGGCTCGCCTCGGCGGTGACCGCTCAGATTCGATCGCTCGATCCCGATCTGCCGATCTATAAGATGCGCACGATGGGGGAGCGAGTTGCGTCCTCCCTCGCCGAGCGGCGCTTTTCCATGCTGCTGCTGGCACTGTTCGCGGTGCTGGCGCTCGGCCTGGCCGCAATCGGCGTCTACGGCGTCATGTCGTATCTCGTGAGCCAGGGCACGCGGGAGCTTGGCATTCGTCTGGCGCTCGGGGCCGCGCCGGGCGACGTGCTGATGCTCGTCGTGCGACAGGGCATGTTCGTCGCGCTGGCCGGCATGGCGCTGGGCCTCGCTGGATCGTTCGTCGTCACGCGTTACATGCGCGCCCTACTCTTTGGCGTAGATGCCAACGATCCGGGTACGTTCGCGACGATTGCGTTGACGTTGACAGTCGTCGCGTTCATCGCGTGTTACGTGCCCGGACGTCGAGCGGCCAGAATCGACCCCATCGTCTCTCTTCGGGCGGAGTAGCCGCAGAAGGAATGAACGAATGTATCAACAAGTCCATGCGCCTGGTTTTCTGCTCCACCGCGATTGCCATTGCAGGGGCGACGGCGATCGGGATCGCACAACGCGGAGCGCCGCTGACCGCGGAGCAGACAGCGCGCCGCTGGGAGATGGAGAAAGAACTGCAGTCGCTGGCCATCGTCGAGCGCAAGGTGATGATGCCGATGCGGGACGGCGTCCGGCTCGCGACCGATATTTACCGGCCCAAGAACGAGACGGGCCCGGTGCCCATCGTCTTTGTGCGGACGCCCTACAACTTCAATTTCTGGGACGTGCGAAACCGCGTGCCGGGCGACATGACGGCGGCGCTGACGGCCGTCAAGCGCGGCTACGCCTACGTCGTCCAGAACGAGCGCGGCCACTATTTCTCGGAGGGCAACTACGACATCCTCGGCTCGCCGACCGACGGCTACGATGCGCTCGAGTGGCTGTCGAAGCAACCGTGGTCGAACGGAAAGGTCGGAACCACGGGATGTTCGTCGACGGCCGAGTACCAGATGGGCGTCGCCGCCCTCGGCCATCCGGCGTATGCCGCGATGAACGTGCAGGGATTTGGCGCCGGCGTCGGCCGCGTGGCGCCGTATTACGAACAGGGCAACTGGTATCGCGGCGGCGCCGTGCAGATGCTCTTCATCACGTGGATCTACGGCGAGCAGAACCAGGTCCGTCCGACGTTCCCGCCGACGACGACGCAGGAGGATCTCATCCGCGCGTCGAAATCGTTCGACCTTGCGCAGCAGTTGCCGACCGTGGATTGGTCGAAGGCGCTGTGGCATCTTCCAGTGCAGGACATCCTCAAAAATGTGGACGGGCCACGCGGCATCTTCGCCGACACCATGCCTGTGTCCACTGGCGGCCGCATGATCCAACGCACGCCGAACGATCCGGCGTGGTACAAGGGCGGCCTCTATCACGACAACATGCCACTGAACGTACCGGGCCTGTGGTTCATGTCGTGGTACGACGTGTCGGTCGGACCGAACCTGGCACTCTACAACCACGTGCGCAAGACAGCCACGCCTGAAGTTGCAGACCAGCAATGGGCGATTGTCGCGCCCGTCGCGCATTGCGCGTATTCACGCGCCTCCGAGAACACGATCGTCGGCGAGCGCAGCATGGGGGACGCGCAGCTCGATTACGCCGAGCTGACCTACGGCTTCTTCGACCGGCTGCTCAAGGGCGAGAAGAACGCCACGCTCGACAAGTTGCCGAGGGTCACGTATTTCACGATGGGCGCCAACAAGTGGCAGTCGTCCGATACCTGGCCTCCGAAGGGCGCGCAACCGCAGACGTTCTATCTCGCGAGCGGTGGCAACGCCAACACGCTCGATGGCGATGGCATCCTGACGACGGCACCGCCAGCTGACAACAAGCCGGATTCGTTTACCTACGATCCGATGAACCCGGTGCCGTCCTACGGCGGCAACGTGTGCTGCACCGGCACTGCGATCAACGCCGGCTCGTTCGATCAGCGCAAGATGGAGTCGCGGCCCGACATCCTCGTCTACACGTCGTTGCCGTTCACCGAAGGCGTTGAGATGAGCGGTCCGATCGTTCCCACGATCTACGTGGCCTCGGACGCAAAGGACACCGACATCACCGTCAAGCTGCTGGACGTCTATCCCGACGGCCGCGCCTACAACCTCGACGAATCGATCCAGCGGCTGCGTTACCGTGACGGTTATGACAGGCCGCCGGTCTGGATGGAGCCGGGCAAGATCGTCAAAGTCACTCTTCAGCCGTTGACGACGAGCAACTACTTCGACGTCGGACATCGCTTCCGCGTCGAAGTGTCGAGCAGCAACTTTCCCCGCTTCGACCGCAATCTGAACACCGGTGGGAACAACTACGACGAAGTCAAGGGCGTCGTCGCGCACAACGCCGTCCACCATTCCAAGCAGTATCCGTCGCAAATTGCGGTCATGGTGGTGAAGCGCTAAATGGTGCGTCCATGAGCGAGGCGCGATCGACTCACCCCGGCGTGCGCTGGTGGCCGGCCGTCATGGTCGCGACGGCGGGGACGATGGTTCTGGCGTGGGTGTGGTTCTCCGACGGCGGACGCACGGGTCAGGACCGAGTGCTCATGTCCTATCCGGTCGCATTGGTGACCGTCCTCCTGCTGACCATCTGGCTCGTGTTCTTCTCGCGGATGTCTCGTCGAGCACGTCGGACAGCAGCGGCGCTCGTGTTCGCCGCGCTGGCGCTCGTTGCCGTGACGACGCGTGTCAAGGGTGTAACCGGTGATCTCGTGCCGATCCTCGAGTGGCGGTGGGCGTCACACGTGCCGCCGCCGATCGAGCGAGCGCCGTCGCCTCTGCCCCTGGAACCTGCGCCTCGCGGGACCGCTCCGCCCGCGAGTGCGGCTGAGAGCGAGCGTTCCTCGCCGTTGCGGGCTGCTGCGCCTGATCCGGCGAATCCGCCGGTATCGAAAGTCGCGGCCGGGGAGTTTTCCCAGTTTCTCGGGTCGTCGCGCAATGGAATCATCGGCGGGGTTCGGCTCGCGGACGACTGGACCACTAAACCTCCGCGCCTTGTCTGGCGACGGCCCGTGGGCGCGGGATGGTCTGGCTTTGCGGTATCGCACGGTCTGGCCGTTACGCAAGAGCAGCGCGGCGATCGGGAAATGGTGATCGCCTATTCGCTCGCCGACGGCAAGCCCAAGTGGTCGCACGGCGACGATGCGCACTACGAATCGACAATAGCCGGAGAGGGTCCTCGCGCCACACCGACGATCTCTGGTGGGCGCGTGTTCACGCTCGGATCGACGGGGTTGCTCAATTGCCTCGATCTCGAAACCGGAAAGTCGATCTGGCGCCGCGATGTCGGAGCCGACAACCAGTCGCCGCAGCCGGAGTGGGGTCGCAGCAGCTCGCCGCTCCTTGTGGACGAGCTCGTTGTTGTCACCGCCGGCGGATCAGCTGGGCATTCGCTGGTCGCATATAACCAGGAGACAGGCGCGTCGGCGTGGCACGCGGGCGACGACGTCGCGAGTTACAGTTCGCCCATTCTGACCACGCTTGCGGGCGTTCGACAGATCGTCGTCCTCAACCAGTCGAGCGTCACGGGCCACGATCCCGCGACCGGCCGTGTGCTCTGGAACCATGAATGGCCGCGTCAGCAGCCGAGCGTCGCTATCCCCGTCATCCTGTCCGAAGATCGCGTGCTGCTCTCGGCTGGTTATGGGATCGGCAGCCGCGTACTGCAGATTTCACGGCAAGGGGAGGCCGTCGCCGCGACGCTCGTGTGGGAGAGCCCACGGCTCAAGGCCAAGTTCACCAACCCTGTGCTGCATGACGGGTTCGTCTACGGACTCGACGATGGCGTGCTCGTATGCCTCGATCCCGCGACCGGCGAGCGGCGGTGGAGGAGCGGTCGTTACGGGCATGGTCAGACGCTGCTCGTTGGGAACCGCCTGCTCGTCACGACCGAGGACGGCGACGTCATTCTCGTGGAAGCCAGCCCCGATGCGCACCGCGAGCTGGCCCGCTTCACCGCGTTCTCGCAGAAGCAATGGAACCCTCCCGCACTTGCCGGCCGCTATCTGCTGGTGCGCACCGACACCGAAGCCGCCTGCTACGAACTTCCCTGAGGCGGTCTGACCTCTCGTCTGACCCCGCATCACGAGATGTCGCGGGGCGCGGCGCGTGACCCAGACAAGTTGGGCGGTGAGGCATGGTACGAACGTTGAAGCACCGTCGCGAAGGTCAGGAGGACTTTGATGAACATCATGAACGCGATCCTCGGCGCGCAGGACGGGCAGGCGGTCGGCGCCCTGTCGCAACAGTTCGGACTCTCACAAGACCAGACCGTCTCAGCGCTGGGCGCGTTGCTCCCAGCGCTCGCCGGCGGTTTGCAGCGTAACGTGTCGTCGCAAGGCGGACTCAGTCAGCTGATGTCGGCGCTGACGAACGGCGAGCACGGACGATACCTGGATGATGTCGGAAGTCTGCGATCCGCGGACACCGTCAGCGACGGCAACGCCATTCTCGGGCACATCCTCGGCTCGCCCGACGTGAGCCGCGCCGTGGCGAATAACGCCTCGTCAGCCACCGGCATCGGTCCTGACGTTCTGAAGCGGATGCTACCTGTCATCGCCACGCTCGCGATGGGCGCGCTGGCCAAACAGGCAGCGACGCAGCAGCTCCAGCCCGGCCAGCCTGGCCGCGCGCAGATGACCGGGAACATCGGGTCGCTGGCCAGCTTCCTCGACGTCAACCACGACGGCTCGATCGCAGATGACGTGATGGGGTTTGTGGGGAAGATGTTCGGGGAGAGGTGAAGTCGCGGCTCGCTGCTCGCCGCTCGCGTCTGCTGGCCCGAGGTGAAGGTTTCCGAACCGCTAGCCCGCTGAGACGCCGAGACCGCCTAGATTACGCCGCCGAGCCGCACCGGTAAGCAGTCCGCGTGCCAGCCGGTATAGTACAGGCATGCCCGAAACGTCGCCGGTGGCCGACCTCGAGCAGACCGAGGTCGGCAGCTACTTTGTCGCGAATTACCCGCCGTTTTCGGTCTGGACTCCAGAAGCCGTCGCCACGGATGCCAAGGTCGCGCTCGAGTCCCCGGCACAGCCGGAGACGCCGCTCGGCGTCTATCTCCATATCCCTTTTTGCCGTAAGCGCTGTCATTTCTGCTACTTCCGGGTATACACGGACAAGAATGCGAAAGAGGTCGAGCAGTACCTCGATCTACTGGGACGCGAGTGGGAGCTCTATGCCGAACAGCCGGCGCTCGCCGGACGGCCGTTCAACTTCGTCTACTTTGGTGGTGGGACGCCTTCGTTTCTGTCGACCCGGCAGCTCGAGACGCTCGTCAACCGCGTGACAGCGAGCCGCTCGTGGAAGACTGCCGAGGAGATCACGTTCGAGTGCGAGCCCGGCACCATCACTCGTCCCAAGCTGGCGGCGATCCGGGGTATCGGCGTCACCCGGCTCAGCCTGGGCGTCGAGAATTATGACGATCGCATTCTCGAACTCAACGGTCGGGCGCATCGCTCGCCTGAGATTGCGCGGGTCTACAAAGAAGCCCGCGACCTCGGCTTTCCGCAAATCAACATCGACCTGATCGCCGGCATGCTCGGCGAAACCGACGCCAACTGGACGGACTGCGTCAAACGTACGGTCGATCTCGCGCCTGACAGCGTCACGATTTACCAGATGGAGCTGCCGTACAACACCACCATCAGCAAGGACCTGCTGAAGCATGGCGGGAAGTTCGACGAGCCGGTGGCGCAGTGGTCGGTCAAGCGACGGTGGGTGGCCGAGGCCTTCGAGGCGCTCGAGCGCGCCGGCTACACGGTCGGCAGCGCCTACACAGCGGTCAAGAATCCGGCAAAGACGCGCTTTCTCTATCGCGACCGTCTGTGGCAGGGTGCCGATATGGTCGGACTCGGGGTCGCGTCGTTCGGCCACATCAACGGGGTCCACCTGCAGAACGTCGATACCTGGGAGAAGTACAGCGCGCTCATCGAGCGTGGCGAGATTCCGCTCGGTCGGGCCTACAGGCCGACCGCCGAGGAGCGGATGATCCGCGAGTTCGTGCTGCAGCTCAAGCGAGGGTCAGTGCGGCCCGCCTATTTCAAGGACAAGTACGGCGTGAACGTTCTCCAGCGATTCCGCGATCAACTGGCATCGCTCGAATCCGCAGGTTACCTGTCGTCGGCGGGCGACGATCTGATTGCCATCACCCGGAATGCGCTGCTGCGAGTCGACGTGCTCCTGCCACGGTTCTTCCTGCCGCAGCATACGGGAATTCGTTATACGTGATTGGGTTCTTGGTTGGCGGCTCGCGGTTCGCGGCTCGCATTTGCGTCTCGCGGCCCGATAAGATAATTGAAAACGAGCGGTCGCAACATCCGCGCCCACGCAAGACATACCAATAGCGAACAGCCAGAAGCGAGCCGCGATCTGTCTTATGTCTATGTCCTCATCGAGTTATGACGTTGTCGTGATTGGTGGCGGCCCGGCCGGGTCGACCACGTCGACGCTGCTGGCGCAGCACGGGCTCAAGGTCGGACTCTTCGAGCGCGAGAAATTTCCACGCTTTCACATCGGCGAGTCGCTGATTCCGGAGACCTACTGGGTCTTGAAGCGGCTCAACATGCTGCCGAAGATGCAGCAGAGCCACTTCGTCAAGAAGTACAGCGTGCAGTTCGTCAATGCCAGCGGCAAGCTGTCGGCGCCGTTCTACTTCTGGGACAACAAGCCACACGAATGCTCGCAGACGTGGCAGGTCGTCAGAAGCGAGTTCGATCAGATGATGCTCGACAACGCGCGCGAGCACGGCGTCGAGGCGTTCGACGGCGTGCACGTCGTCGACGTGCTGTTCGAGGGCGATCGCGCGTGCGGCGTGCGCATTGCCGACGGCAACGGGCGCCGCGACATTCGCGCCAAGGTCGTCGTCGATGCGAGCGGACAGGCGGCGCTGCTGCAAAACCGGTTCAAGCTGCGCGTGTGGGATCCGCTGCTGAACAAGGGCGCGATCTGGACGTACTGGCAGGGCGCCTACCGCGACACCGGCCGCGACGAAGGCGCGACGATGGTGTTGCAGACGGTGTCAAAGAACGGCTGGTTCTGGTACATCCCGCA
Organism: uncultured Acidobacteriota bacterium; assembly: GCA_963797715.1. Taxonomy (GTDB): domain Bacteria; phylum Acidobacteriota; class Vicinamibacteria; order Vicinamibacterales; family 2-12-FULL-66-21; genus DATBJJ01. The sequence goes on along the minus strand of CAWCQS010000013.1, from coordinate 394,136 downwards.
GCACGACGACATTGTCAGCGTCGGCGTGGTGGCACCGTTCGATTATCTGTTCAAGGGCCGCGACGGTCACGAGCAGACGTATCACGAGGAAGTCGAGCGCTGTCCGGTCGTCAAGGACCGCATCGGGAAGGCGACGCGCGTCACCGGCTATTTCGCCACGCGCGACTACTCGTACCGCGCGAAGGAAGTGGCGGGCGATGGATGGGTGCTCGTCGGCGATGCCTTCGGTTTCCTCGATCCGCTGTATTCGTCGGGTGTGCTCCTGGCTTTGCGGTCGGGTGAGATGGCCGCCGACGCGATTGCCGAGGGGTTGAAAGTCGGCGATGTGAGTGCGGCGCAGCTCGGGAAGTGGGGTGCCGGCTTCAACGAAGGCGTCGATCGCATGCGCCGGCTCGTCTGCGAGTACTACAACGGCTTCAGCTTCGGCGCCTTCGTGCGCAAGTATCCGGAGCTCCGAGGAACGGTGACCGATCTTCTCATCGGCGACCTCTTCACGCCTCGCGTCGACAAAGTGTGGGCGCCGATGGAATCGCTCTACGGGCCCGAACATCGCGACATACCCGCATGGCACGAGGGCCAGACCCCCGAAGAGGCCAAGCACAAGGCGAACGAACTCGTGCTGCCAGACGGAGTTAGACGCTGATTCTGAATGCTGGATGCTGAGTGCTGAATTGACGAAGTTGACAAGCGTCGTGATATTTACTACAAAGAAGTAGCAATGGCCGGTGACCATCTCGGGCGGTTCGAACATTTCCTGCTATTGGCGGTCATGCGCCTCGAAGACGACGCGTACGGCATGACGATTCGTCGCCAGCTTGCTGATCACACCGGACGCGACATCGCGGTTGGCGCCATTTACACCGCGCTCGCGCGCCTCGAGCGCCGCGGGCTCGTCCAATCCTGGCTCGGGGAGCCGACGCCCGAACGCGGTGGCAAAGCCAAGCGCTACTATCGTGTGCTTGCCGCCGGGAAGAAGGCGCTCGCGAAAGCGGAAGCGGCGCTCTCGGCATTGGCACGCGATCCCGACGGCAACGTCAGGCGCACCTCATGACCTCCACGCCGCAGCCGCCACGTTTTGCTCGCTGGCTGTTGCGACGCGCGCTCGACGGCCCGGTCCGTTCCGCCATCATCGGGGACCTCGATGAGGAGTTCTCCTGCATCCTCGTCGAGCGCTTCGGCCTGCGCGCAGCTCGACGCTGGTACTGGCGGCAGACGCTGCTGTCGATCGCTGCTTGTCTGCGCGAGCCATCCGTGCACAGCCTCGAACCCGCGGAACGCATTTCACTGAGGAGCGCGATCATGCAGGACAGTCGTGGCCTGGGAACCGATTTCCGCGCTGCTCTCCGTTTCTGCTGGCGACACCCGCTGCTGTCTGCCATCGTCGTCTCGACGCTCGCGGTTGGCGTCGGCGTCAACGCTGCCGCCTTCTCCGTCTTGAACGCGACCTACTTCAAGAAACTGCCGATCGCACACGCCGACCGGTTCGTCTCCATCGGAGCGAAGGACGGCGGGTCGTTCACCTACCCCGAATACCTGGCCCTTCGCGACCTCCCGGGAATCGAGACGCTCATCGCCGGCGGCCGCACCTCGACGACGCTCGACTCGACGATCGATGACGCGCGCACGCGTCAGCGCATCGTGATCGAAATGGTGACGGCGAACTACTTCTCGGCGCTCGGCGTTGGTCCAGGCACGCGGGGGCGTCTCTTCGACGCCGCCGATGGTGAGTCTGGGAAACCTCCTGTCGTCGTGTTGAGCGACACGGCATGGCGAGAGCGATTTGGATCGGATCCTTCGGCGATCGGACGGACCGTTCGCCTTCGCCACGCGATCTTCACGATCGTCGGCGTCGCGCCTGCGGGTTTCACCGGAACACAGATTGGTTACAGCCCCGACCTCTGGGTGCCATTGACCCAGGCGCCCCTGATCGACGGCAACACCGCAATGCTTGGCCCCGCTGCCGGGTGGTTGGGCCTGGGCGGCGTTCTCGAGCGCATCGAATCACTGGCGACTGTCACGGCGGCGCTCAACGCCAGATGGAAAGCGGAGCGGACGCGATGACGTAGCCGTCGTCCGACTGACTCCGCGCGGACGGCAGTGGTACACTCCGGCGCCCGAGAGTCGCTTGCGCCTGATCGGCGTGTTTTCGCTCCTCACCCTCGCGATTGCCTGCCTCAACGTGTCGACGCTCATCGGCACGACTGTGCAGGCACGACAGAAAGAGCTCGCGATCCGATCGTCTCTTGGCGCTGGCCGTTTGCGCCTTCTGCGACAGCTGCTGGCCGAGCACATGTTCCTGGCGGCGCTCGGCGGCGTTGGTGGTGGACTCCTGGGCACCTGGATGGCGCGGGGCCTGGCGCCGTTGATGGCCAGCCGTTTCACACCGGGCGACCTGGATGTCTCACCGGATGTGAACGTCGCCCTCTTCACGTTTGGCGTGGCCTTCGTTGCCGCGGCCGCGATCGGCGTGATGCCGGCCGTTCGCTGGTCTCGCGTCAACACACTACCGGCGCTGCAAGGTCACACCGCAGGCTTGACCCGTCTCTTCGGATCGAACGGTTTGTGGTGGCTGATCCCGTGGCAGGTCGCATTTGGCACGGTGCTGCTCGCATCGGCCGGGCTCCTCGGCAAGACCGTTCAGCAATTGAAGCTCGGCATCCAGGCATCCGCTCCCGAGCGCGTGTGGTTTGCGAACGTGACGTTCGACACGACCAACACACCCTCGGCGCGAATGGCCGATGTCCGTGAACGCTTGCGGCTGCATCTCGCATCGGCGCCCGCCATCGAGGCCGTGGCCTTGAGCTCCGGCCGTCCGCTCTCATCGATTAGCCGCGGCCCGCTCCGCGTCGAAGGGATGACGACGATTCCTGACAGCAAACCGATGCCATGGGGCCCACCACCTCCGCCACCGCCGCGAGGAGGACCACGCGGAGGACCAGGAGAAGGAGCTGCCCGCCTCGAAAAGCCGTGGATCGTCAGCCAGAACTACGTGACGCCCGGCTACTTCGCGGCCCTCGCGCTCCCGATGCGGGTCGGCCGGGATTTCACACCGGCCGATGATGCTTCTGCGCCGCGCGTCGCGATCGTCAACGAGACGCTGGCTACGCGCGCGTTCGGAAACGCGAACCCGATCGGACGACGAGTCTCGTTCGGGCCGCCGGGGCCTTTTGACATCGAAGTCATCGGGGTGGTCAGGGACCTTCGATACGAGCACTTGCGCGAAGCGGCACCCGACGGCATCTTCTTTCCCCTGGCGCAGGTTCCCAAGCCGCTGGACGAGGGCCGGAATGTCGCCGGCGCGACGCAGCCGCTCAACCTCACTCTGATTCTGCGAGCACGGCCGGATGAGCGCATGTCGAGAGACCGGCTTCAACAGGCGGCACTCGACTTCGATCCCAGTCTCTTCATCGACCGCATCTCGACGTTCGACGAAGAGGCCAACGGCGCCCTCAGTCAAGAACGCGTACTCGCCGGCATCGGCTGGAGCCTCGGCATCACTGCCCTCGTCCTGCTCGTCGTCGGTCTTTATGGGACGATGGCAGCGGCTGTCATTCGCAGCCGGCGGGAGCTTGGGATTCGGCTGGCGCTCGGCGCGAGACCACGGTCGTTGCGGTTCCTCGTGGTCGGCCGCTGCCTGATGGCTGCGGCCCTCGGCCTCGCGATTGGGTTGCCGCTTGCCTACGCGGCCACGAAATCGTTCGCGCACCTGCTTTACGGCGTCCGGCCGATGGATCCGATCGTCGCGGCGGCAACCGTCGCGATGATCGTGTTCACCGCCGCCGTCGCAGGCCTTGTCCCGGCGCGTCGCGCCGCGCGCGTCGATCCCGTCGTCGCGTTGCGCACCGAATAGCGTCTCGAACCTCGGGAATGCTGCCACGGTAGGCCCTTAGGTCTACAGCACGGCGGAGCTTGACCGGCTACAATGTCCGGCGATGACCGTGCCGGACCAGGCTGCAGACACGATCGATTCCACCGAGCCAGGCTTCAACTACTCGCGTTCGGTCTTCTTCTACGAGACCGATCTGGCCGGCGTCGTCCATTTCAGCTGCTATTTTCGCTATATGGAGGAGGCCGAGCACGCGCTGTGGCGCGCGGCCGGCCTGACGGTCGACCGCGCTGGCGCCGAGCTTGGATACCCTCGAGTGTCGGCCACGTTCGACTACAAGAATCCACTGTTCTTCGAAGATCGCTTCCTGATCGTTGCCCGCGTCCATGCGGTGTCGAGGCGGACCATCAAGTATTCGTTCGTATTCACGCGCGGCGACACCGCTGTCGGCACGGGTTGGTTGACGACAGCCTGCGCGGCGCGCACCGAGGACGGTTCGATGCGATCCGTTGCTGTGCCCCCGGACGTCGTGCCGCGTTTGCGCGCGGCTGCCGGTCAGTCCTAGTTGTCGGCGCCTTCGCCGTAATCAATCCGAGTGAGGAGCTCATGAAGAGATCCGCAAGCTGATGGACGAGCTGATTGCCACCCCGGGGAAGAAGATCTCGCTCAAGGACTACGACTCCGGCTGGACGGGCTCGATCAAGGACAAGAAAGAGGCTGAGTCACTGCTCGAGGACGGCATCAAGTGGCTCGCAGAGGAGCAGGACAAGCTCTACGCTCAGGACACGTACTCGCTCCTCATGGTCTTCCAGGCGATGGACGCCGCCGGGAAGGACGGGACCATCCGGCACGTCATGTCGGGAATCAACCCGCAGGGCTGCCAGGTCTACAGCTTCAAGGCGCCGTCGGCGGAAGAGCGCGATCACGACTACCTCTGGCGGTCGCAAAAGGCACTGCCCGAACGCGGGCGAATTGGTATCCACAATCGCTCGTACTACGAGGAAGTTCTCGTCTGCCGGGTCCATCCCGAGATTCTCGCCTCGCAGCAGCTGCCCGAGGATCGCAAGAAGGACGGTATCTGGAAGCGCCGCTTCGACCAAATCAACAACTTCGAGAAGTATCTGGTCGACAACGGCACGCGCGTTCTGAAGTTCTTTCTGCACGTCTCGAAAGGGGAGCAGAAGAAGCGCTTCCTCGAGCGCATCGACCAGAACGACAAGAACTGGAAGTTCTCTGTCAACGACGCCAAGGAGCGCGTGTTCTGGAAGGACTACATGCACGCGTACGAGGACGTCTTCACCCACACGAGCACGAAAGACGCGCCGTGGAACATCATCCCCGCCGACAACAAATGGTTCATGCGTCTGGCGGTCGCCGCGATCACGTATCAGACGCTCGACGATCTGAACCTCAAATACCCGACGGTCAGCAAGGACAAGAAGAACGAGCTGCTCGAATCGAAGAAGGTGCTGCTGGCGGAAAAGGACTGACAGACAAGGCCATCGAGAGCGTCGAGACCGCCTCGGGTTCGATTCGCCGCTGACAGGCTTCTCGTATTACCGTTTTAGACATGGACTCACACATGACGTCGCGCGACACATCGGTGTCGCTGTCAACCAATCCGCATTTGCTGAGGTGGGTCAGGAAGATGGCGGACCTGACCCAGCCCAAGTCAATTCACTGGGTGGATGGATCCGCTGAAGAGTACGACCAGCTCTGTAACCAGATGGTGGGCACTGGCACTCTGGTTCGCCTGAACCAGGAACTGTGGCCCGGCTGTTTCTACGCCCGGTCGGATGCGGATGACGTCGCGCGCGTAGAGTCGCGCACCTTCGTCTGCTCGCTGTCGAAGGACAGCACCGGCCCGACCAACAACTGGGTCAACCCGTTTGAGATGCACGCCCGACTGAAGGAAATGTTCAGCGGCGCGATGGCCGGCCGCACGATGTACGTGCTGGCGTTCAGCATGGGCGTGCCAGGGTCGCCGATGTCGCGCATCGCCGTACAGCTGACCGACTCCCCATACGTCGTCGTCAGCATGCGAATCATGGCCCGTATCGGCCTCCCGGTGCTCCGCGAGATCGACCGCAACAATCAGCGCGTCGTGCCGTGCATGCATAGCGTGGGCGCGCCGCTTGCGCCGGGTCAGGCAGACGTTCCGTGGCCGTGCAACAAGGAGAAGTACATCGTCCATTTTCCCGAGACGCGGGAGATCTGGTCCTTCGGTTCCGGCTACGGCGGCAATGCGCTCCTGGGAAAGAAGTGTTTTGGATTGCGCATCGCCTCGAACATCGCGCGCGACGAAGGCTGGATGGCGGAGCACATGTTGATTCTCGGCGTCGAGGATCCGCGAGGCGAAAAGACCTACATGGCGGCGGCGTTTCCGAGCGCCTGCGGCAAGACCAACCTGGCGATGCTCATCCCGCCCGACGAGATGAAGGGCTGGAAGGTGTCGATGGTCGGCGACGACATCGCCTGGATCAAACTGGACCCGAGCGGCTCCTTGCGAGCGATCAATCCAGAAGCGGGTGTGTTTGGCGTCGCGCCGGGAACGTCGAGAGCGACGAATCCCAATGCCATGGCGACCGTCGCACGCAACACCATCTTCACGAACGTGGCCCTGACGCCAGAAGGAGGTGTGTGGTGGGAAGGTATGACGGAGCAGCCTCCGGCCGAGTGCCTGGACTGGCGAGGTGAACAGTGGACGCCGGAGCTCGGTCGCCTCGCCGGTAAGACAGCGGCGCACCCCAACGCGAGATTCACGGCGCCCGCGTCGCAGTGCCCGATCATCGATGCCGACTGGGAGGCCCCTGAAGGTGTGCCAATCAGCGCCATCATCTTCGGCGGCCGCCGTGCCCACACGTTGCCGCTCGTCTATCAGTCGTTCAATTGGAGCTCAGGTGTGACGTCGGCGCGACGATGGGTTCGGAGACGACCGCGGCGGCCACCGGCAGCGTCGGTGCGCTCCGTCGTGACCCAATGGCGATGCTGCCCTTCTGCGGCTATCACATGGGAGATTACTTCCGGCACTGGATCAAGATGCAGCGGTTGCTCAGCGAGACGCCGAAGATATTTCACGTCAACTGGTTCCGGAAAGACGCGGACGGCCGCTTTCTCTGGCCGGGGTTTCGCGAGAACATGCGTGTGTTGAAATGGATCGTCGATCGTGTGCACGGTCGCGTGCTGGCAAAGGAGTCACCGATCGGCTGGATGGCGCGCTACGAGGACATCGACTGGGGCGGTCTCGACATCAACAGGGAGCAGTTCGAGGAAATGCAGAGAGTCGACCCGCGCAGTGGCGCAGAGAAGTGATTCAGCATGAGGAGTTGTTCATCGATCTGCACGATCACCTGCCGCCGGAAATGGTCTACGAGCGCGAACTGTTGATCTGCCGGCTGTGAGCAGTGGCCTTCTGACACGCCTCGATCGAGCGCCGAGCGCCCGCAGCCGCTGGGCGGGAGGCGGGAGCTGCGGCTTCACCGCTGCACTATGGCGTTCGCTGCGCGCGCCCGGAGGGCATGACGGCACTGAAGACGACGCCGACGACTACGACAACGACGGCGCCGACAACGTTGTGCCAGAGGAAGGCGATCTTTGTGAACGACGCGACCAGGGCCACCGACGCCATGCCAGCAATCAGGCCGACGAAGGCACCAGTGCCGGACGCAAACGGCACGGCCACGGCGAGGATGAAGACGCCGAGAATCGATCCGTAGAAAAACGACCCGAACCGGTTGACGACTTCGATGAGCGAGCCGAGCTCGGCCGCCCAGACCGCGACGGCGCAGGCAAAGAGGCCCCAGACTCCCGTGATGGCCTTCGACACCGTCAGGTAATGCGCGTCGGTCGCCACGGGACGGAACCAGCGCTTGTAGAAGTCGATGACCGTCGCGGTCGAGAGCGAGTTCAGCTCGCCGGCAATCGTGTCGGTTGCGGCCATGATGATCGCAAGGATCAGTACGCCGACGAGGCCAATCGGGAGCTGGGTGAGGATGAACGTGGGCGTGATGTAGTTGACGTCCGAGGAGCTCCGATCGCCCGTCGTCTCGCGCACGAGCGCGGCTGCGCGGCCGCGGACCTCGTTGACGCCGGACTCGCCGCGTCGCACGGCTGCCGCCCCGGCTTCGATACGCGGCGCGTCGCCGGCGTGACGGGCGTCGACGAACTCGGTCGCTGCCGTGCGTCTCGCGTCCAACGCCGTCTGGAACTCCGACTCGAGCGCCGAGTAGGCCGTCGCCTGGCCGCCAGCGCGCACCCGTTCGACCTGCGCCGAGCTGAAGAGGAGCGGCGGGCGGTTGAAGACGTAGAACACGAACACCAGCACGCCGAGCAAAAGCACGATGAGCTGAAGCGGAATCTTCCAGTACGCGCTCATCAGCAGCGAGTGTCGCGCTTCGTCGACCGACCGCGCGGTGAGGTAGCGCTGGACCTGGCTCTGATCGGTGCCGAAGTACGAGCAGAACAGGAAGAGCGCGGCAATCGTGCCCGACCAGAACGTGTACTGATTCGTGAGATCGAAGGAGAAGTCGAACGTGCGCAGCCGCCCGGTGACGGCGGCGATATGCAGGCCATCGACCAGCCCGACGCCCGAGGGCAGGCCGATGAGCGCGGTGGCGATGACGGCAAACAGGCCGAAGACAATGAGGACCATGATCTTGACGTCGGTCCAGGTCACCGCCTGCACGCCGCCGAACATGGTGTAGACCACGGCCGGCAGCGTGATCGCGAGCGCCGTCGCCGTGAGGTTCCAGCCGAGCACCAGCGAGAGGACGACCGCCGGCGCCGAGATGACTGCTCCGCACGACATGCCGCGCGAGATGAGGAAGAGCAGGCTGGTCAGGCTGCGCGTCTTCGAATCGAAGCGGCGCTCGAGGTATTCGTACGCCGTGTAGACCCCGGACCTGTAGAAGAACGGCACCAGCGTCACCGACAGGATGACCATTGCCAGCGGCAGCGCGAAGTAGAACTGGATGAAACGCAGTCCGTCGGTGTAGCCCTGCCCGGTCGTCCCGATCATGGTGATCGCGCTCAGCTGCGTCGCCATCACCGAGATGCCGGCGGCCCACCACGGAATCGATCGATTGGCGAGAAAGTAGCCCTCGATCTCGTGGCTGTCTTTCGTCCGCTTCAGCCCGTCGTAGACGATCCAGGCAGTGAAGCCGATGACGACTGCCCAGTCGAGCGGGTGCATATCAGCGAACGTCCGGCCAGGAGAAATACTCCTGAAACGCGTAGAGGGCGATGAGGGTGATGGCCCAGACGAGGATCACGCGAGCGTAGCTGCGGCGCATGTCGCTGGGGCGCCCGGGCGAATCAGCGCGGGGCAACGTCAGGAACAGCCGTTGAGGAACCGCGACGCGTGCAACCAGCTCGTGTCGGGGTAATACGCGAATACGAGCGAGCCCTGTTTGATGGTGTCGATGATGGTGCGGGCGATGGCCGGCCGGAGCGCGGGGCAGCCGTGGCTGCGGCCAAGCCGTCCTACGGCCCTTAGCTGCGTGTCACTGACATACGGGGCGCCGTGCATGACGATGGCGCGCTCGCGCGCGCGATCGTTGACGCCGGGCTCGAGCCCATCGAGGCGCAGCGAATATCCATTGGTGCCGACGTAAGTGTCTGCCGTACGGAAGAGACCCAGACTCGTCTGATGGCTGCCGTCGTCGTTCGAGAACCGCGTGGCGAAGTTTTCACCGCTGCCACGGCCGTGGGCGACGAGCTCTTCGAAGAGCACCTGTTCACGAACGAGATCGAGGACCCAGAGCCGAGGTTGGCTGGACGCGCGCGAATAATCGATGACCGTCAGAAGGCGATCGTTCGTAGCCGCACCGACGCTCCGGGCACACGCCGCCGCGCTCAGCGCAAGCTTGAGAACCTTGTTGTTGAGCGAACTACCACCGGCGAATGCCGCGGGTTCTGGCAGCGTCGTGTCGCGCGTGGGGGCGCTGGCGTAGGCGCCTGCGCCTGCCAGGCCGACCGCGAGCACGAGTGCGACGGGAAAGCGCATTGCCGTCAGATAGCCTCCCAGAAACGGCCTGTTCGGTAGGTGCCCGTCTTTCTAGAGTAGCAGCCGAGGCCCGCTTTTTCCAGCAGGCCGGGTTGAGGGGTTATCGCCCGGGCTGGCCGGCGTCGACGACGGCTCGACTGTCTTTTGCGAGGCGATCGCGGGGGGAACCGGGGTGCCCTCCGCGCCGCAGTTCTGCGTCGAGGGCGCGCTTCAGGCGCTCGGCCAGATCCCCAAACGTCTTCGCAGCCTCGCGCAGATGGGCGTTTTCTTCTTCGAGCTGGCGGATCCTGGCCAGGCACTCGTCGACCGATCGAGGTTTTTGATCCGATTCGACCACTCCGCCTCCTCCGATGCGAATGATCAAGACGGCGCACGCACGCCTGACCATGTGGGGCGGCAGGGAGTCACGCCCGACGTGCCATGCGGTCGCGAGGCGCTCACAGGTCCGTCGCAGCCGGACCGCGAGCCCACACGTATAGCAATACTACGTCGATCTCAGGCTGGTTGTGACAGAACTGACATTTATGTCGGAGAAACGCCCGCCGGGTGTCTGAGGGAGGCTGGCAGGAGGCGATCGATCTCGGCGTCCGCCGGCGTCCCTGTTCCTGCGCCGAGGGCCTCGCGCGCGATCTCGTAGGCGTCCCGATCGGCCGGCAGTGCGTGCTCGTAGACGTTTTGCACCTCGCGCATCAGCGCATCGCGCCGCGCCGTCGTCTGCGCGAGATCGATGAGGCCATCATGGACCTCGGCGAGGAGCGCGCGGTACTTCTCGCAGAGGAGCCACAGCTGCGCCGCGCAGGCGCGGTGCGCGAACGCGCGCGATTCGAAGTCGAGGGAGTGGACGATGGCGAGGCCAACGAGCGCCGTCGCCGAGAGCACAGCGGCGGCGATCTGCGCCTGACGTACGCCGGTGAGCGCGACGAGGCTCGCCCCCGTCGAGAGGCCGAGCAGCGTGACGAGCACCGCTCGCGACTTCCATGCGCGTGACGAAAGGCGTTCGGCGGCTCGGGCATGCGCCCGATAACTCGTCGCGACGCTGCCGAAGCTCAAGCGGATGTGATCGACAAGGCTGAGCTGGAACACGGCGCCTCCTGGGATGATCCAGCTCAGGAGTCCTGCAAGAGGAGGACCTTCCGTCACCCATCGAAGAAGTGGCGAAAAGGCACGATCCTGCACGGCGTGTCTCAGCCACATCCCTGGTGGCCGTGCAACTTTGCTACGAATGAGGATAAGGCTTGACCGGGCGGCGGGACCTTGGTCAACTACTGCGCATCGTGAGCGATTCGACACAGACACAGGATCCAACGCCCTTCGACGAGCGCTCGGCCCTCGCCGAGCTCGAGCAGCTCGCCGACAAGATCCAGCTCTCCCGACGACAGCGCGAAAAAGCGGTGGCCGAGTTCGATGCCTTCGTCAACACCTTCCGATACGACCGATATACACAGTCGATTGCCGCCACGGACCGCGAGTTGCGGCGGGCTGAAGATCGTTCGCCTGTTGCGACGACAGCGGCGACACATGCGGCTCGTGCTCAGGTGCCGCCTGCCGCGGTCACCACACCGTCTACCGTCCCCCTCGCCGCGGCTCCAGCCGCTGTTGCCCCGCCGGCGACTGCCGCTCTGCCCGCGACACCAGCGACGGTTGTTACGCCGGTGGCAGGCGCGCGTGCCTCGGCGTCCCCAGCAGTGGACGATACGTCGCCGTGGGGATCGAGTGCCGAGCGCGAAGCGATTACGCAGGCTCCCGGCGCGCTGCCGCGTATCCGGGCCGCTCACGTCGGCGTCGGGCTCGCCACGATCGCCGTCCTGGCTGTTGCGGTCTTGTTGTGGCGGTCGTCGTCGGGTCCCGTGGGCCCAGTCACGCCGACGAATCCTTCAGCGGCGTCGAGTTCCGCCGCCCCGGCGGCTCAGCCTCCGGCGGAGGCTGCTCCTGCACCGAAGCCAGTGGCGCCAGCCGGGCCGCCGCGCGCCCTCAACATCGAGTTCATCACGACGCGTCCAGTCTGGGCGCGCATCACGATTGACGGTCGCAAGGCGATGGAGAGGGAATTCCCCGCCGATCAGCGCATCGCGCTCGGTGCCGATCGCTCGATCCTGATTCGGGCCGGCGACGCTGGTGCCGTTCGCCTCGTGGTCGATGGCAAGGATCTGGGGCTGCTTGGCAAAGATGGTCAGATCTTCTCGAGAGCGTTTACGCCTGCGGTGCGTTAGGGTCCTAGGCGGGACAGCCACGGAACTCTTCTCGGCCCACAGCGTTCGCGTGACGCGGGCGAGGACGGCGGCGCTGATCAAGAAGACTACGAACAGGATGCCAGCGGTTCCCGGCCGCTTGTAAAGCACATTACCGACGGTAAAGAGCGCTGACCAGATGGCGGTGCAGCCGGCGGTCCAACCGAGCAGCGCAAGCGGAATGTTGTCGGGAGACGCGCCTGCCGGCAATCCCGCCGCGCGGCGAATCGGTTCCCAGCCGGGACCGGCCGGCCGAACCTTTCGGTAAAACTCCACCAGCACGGCTCGATCTGTCTCCGGTCCCAGCCATGCCGTAGCCATCCAGCACACGGTCGTGACCGCAATCGTGACGAGCAGCGCGACGTGCGTGCTCAGCGCGACGCCGTTTTTTGCCAGCACGAGAATCGCAAGGGACACGGCGAACGAGCTGAGCATCGCGACGACTTCGCACCAGGCGTTGACCCGCCACCAGAACCAGCGCACCAGATACAGCAGTCCGGTCCCGGCGCCGACTTGCAGGATGACGTCGAAGGCGTCCTTCGCGGTATCGAGCAGATACACGAGCATGGACGACGAGATGAAGAGCACGAACGTGACGATGCGTCCGGCGGCGACGTAGTGCTGTTCGCTCGCGTCACGCCGGATGAAGCGGCGATAGAAGTCGTGAACCAGGTACGACGCCCCCCAATTGAGGTGCGTGAGGATCGTCGATGAATTGGCGGCGATCAGGCCACCGACCATCAGGCCGACGAATCCGGCGGGCAGGAACTTGAGCATCGCTGGATAGGCAATGTCGTGGCCGAGCAGTCCCGGGTCGAGATTGGGGAAGGCGCGCTGGATGTCCGAAAGCTCCGGATAGACGAGGATCGAGCAGAGCGCGACGAGAATCCACGGCCACGGACGGAGCACGTAGTGCGCAACGTTGAAGAAGAGAACGGCGCCGAGCGCGTCGCGTTCTGACTTCGAGGCCAGCATCCGCTGCGCGATGTAGCTGCCGCCGCCCGGCTCGGCTCCCGGATACCACACCGCCCACCATTGCACGGCGATTGGCATGATGAACACGGCCACCGCCATGTCCCAGTTGTTCGAGAAGTCAGGCAGCACCGCGAGGTAGTCGATGCCGCCTGGGCCGCGGGTCACCGACAGCTTGTCGATGAGCCCGCTGAGACCGCCGACCTGCGGCGCACTCAAGCGCGAACCACGCGGCGGCAATGACCGCCGTCATCTTGATGAAGAACTGAATCATGTCGATGACGAGCACACCCCACAGTCCAGAGTGCGCTGCGAACACGACGTTGAGGATGCCGACGCCGAGGAGCGTCTGCCAGCGCTCGAGGCCGAACAGGATGCCGGCGATCTTGCACGCGGCGAGATTGACCGCGGCCATGATCATGCAGTTGAAGAGGAACCCGAGATAGATGGCGCGGAAGCCGCGAACGACGCTTGCCGCCGTTCCCGAGTAGCGGATCTCGTAGAACTCCAGGTCGGTCAACACGCCGGACCGCCGCCACAGCCGCGCGTAGAAGAAGACGGTGGACACGCCGGTGAGGACAAACGCCCACCAGACCCAGTTCCCCGCGACGCCATTCCGGCGAACGATGTCGGTCACGAGGTTTGGCGTGTCGCTGCTGAAGGTGGTGGCGACCATCGACAGCCCCGCCAGCCACCATGGCACCGAGCGGCCGGACGCGAAGAACTCGGAGGTGTTCTTGCCCGCCCGGCGCGCGAAGAACAGCGCAGGTACGAAGCACACAATCAGCGAGATCGCGACGATCAGCCAGTCGAGTGATGAGAGAGTCATGGGAAACCTCGAAAGTCTGACGTCTGACGTCAGACTTTCTTATCGTTCACTGGACGGCGGCACAAGCCCCTTGGCGCGCATGTAGGTGACCAGGTTGCCGTAGTGCTCGTTGTTGTGCGCGATGTTGCTGATGAGCGAGTTGCCTCGGGCGCGTTCGAGCGTCGTGTTGTTCGGGCCGTTACGCTTCAACATCTCGTTGATGGTGGAGCTGGTCTGCGCGTCGTAGATCGCGTCGCAGTAGGCAAGTGCCTCGTTGAGCATCTTGACGAGATCCGCCTTCGGCTGCACTTCCTTGTCGTTGGCCGCGTGCTTCGGCGCCGGCTCGGGCTTCGCTCCGGCGCAGATGGCGTAGTTGGCGTCTACGAGATGCGCAATCAACTGGCCGAATGTCCTGACTTCCGGTGCCGCGCCCTGCGGCCGGAAGTTATAGTCCGCTTCGGGCATCTTTTCGGCCGACGCGGCGAGGTTGCGGCGGATGTTCTGATGCTGGAGCTTGAGGGCGCCCGCGATGTCCAACGTCGGTGGCGGCGCCGGCGTTTGCGCGATTGCTGCCGCGCTGAGACCCATCGCGCACAAGAATCCCATCGTCGTCTGCTTCATGTCGACACTCCTCGAGCGTATTGGCTTCCGCGGCTGGAAACCGGCAGCGGCAGCTGGAAGCTTACTTGAGCCGATCCGAGAGCATTCCGATGCTGATGGCGTAACTTGTGGCGCAGTTGTACGAGAGCAGTGCTTCGTAATTCGGGTAGACGAGAAAGAACCGCGCGCCATCGGTCACCATCGAGGCATCGATCGCGCTTGCGGGCAGCGCCGTGCCGGCGAGCGTTCGGACGCCCATCTTGGACCATTCCTTGGGCGGGAGGCGCTTGCTGAGCGCGCGGACAGCGCGGCAGCCTTCAGGGCGATGCGGCACAGCCGTGACACGGGATCTGGCCGCCTTTGGCACCTTCACCTCGCGACCCCACGTCGACGTATCGGACCAGCCGTGCTCCTTCAGGTAGTGCGCCACCGACGCGAACACGTCCGCCTGGGAGCTCCAGATATCGCGGCGGCCGTCGCCGTCGAAGTCCTGCGCGAACTCGAGATACGTGGACGGCATGAACTGCGGCTGGCCGAGCGCGCCGGCCCACGAGCCCTTGAGGCGTTCGAGCTCGATGTCGCCGCGATTGACGATCTCGAGCGCGCTGAACAGCTCCTTGCGAAAGAGCGTCGCGCGCCGCGGATCGTACGCGAGCGTCGTCAGCGCCGGAATCGTCGGACGCACGCCGGCAAATCGCCCGAAGTTTGATTCGAGCCCCCAGACCGCGGTGATGATCCGCGGCTGAACGCCGTATTTCTTGCCGACGGCGGCGAGAAGGTCGTGATACTGAGTGTGCATCTGCTGCGCGGTCTGGACGGCGCGGCTCGTCAGGCGCCGTTTCAGATACGCGGTGAGATCGAGGGCGAACTCCGCCTGCGTGCGATCGCGTTGGAGGATCTGTTCGACGGGTTGCATGTCAGCGAACGCGGCGTCGAGAATCTCGGGCCGGATGCCTCGGGTGAGCGCTTCGGCACGAAGGTCGGCGAGCCAGGCGTCGAACGGCTGCGGCGGGGCCACGGCCACGTCCTGCGCGCGCGCCGTTCCGCTTACCTGGAGAAACAGCAGCACGACGCAGGTGCACAGCCGCATTGCTCACATTCTACAGGGATTCGTCGCGAATATCGCGTGTGTTCCGCCGCCGCTAGGTATCGAGGCGCGCCCCGCGCGCAGTCTCCGGCTCGATCAGCGCCAGCGATGCCAGCATCACGATGGCCAGGCTGACGAGGACGGCGGCGGTTACTGGCCGCGTTTCGGCGATCGCTGCGGCGGCGCCGAGAAGCAGCGCCGCGATGCCTGCTTCCGAACCTGCGATCCACCGGGACAACCGCGCGCGGTGGCTGCCGAGCGTTGTCGGGTGAACCCGTGCCGTGAAGAGGAGATTCAATCGCAGCGTGACTGCGGCGGTCGCAAGCGCGAGGACAGCGAGGAAGAACTGCGTTCGAAACGGCGCCGCGAGCTCGCCTCGGGCCGCCCACGCCAGGATCGGCGTCGCGACGTCGACGGCCGTCATCATCCCCTGGTGGAATCGCCACCACCACCAGCCGTCGGTGAGGACGCCGCCTGTTGCCAGCCGCAACTTCTGGAGATCCTCGAGCAGCTGGTCGGCCGTCTCGTACCGGTCGGCCGGCGAGACCTTCAGGCACCGGCGAATGATGTGCCTGAGCGCCGGATTGGGAAGTTGCTGCGGCAGCGACGCACGTTCCTCCATCATCTGTGCGACCCTCAGCGCCGGGTTCGACCCCAACGGATGCTCGCCGGTTGCGAGTTCCAACGCCACCACGCCGAACGAGAAGATGTCGGTGCGGCCGTCGATCGGGGCGCCAGCGAGTTGCTCCGGTGCCATGTAACCCGGCGTGCCCGGCGCCGTGCCCGTTTTCGTCAACTTGGTGCGCGTCGACACGTCGGGTTCGTCGATGCGGGCCAGGCCGAAATCGAGGATCTTGATGTGACCGTCTGTCCGCCGCATCAAGTTCTCCGGTTTGAGATCGCGATGGACGATCTTTTTGGCATGAGCAGCGGCGAGGCCGGAGGCAATGTCGATGAGGGTCGGGATCAGGCGATTGACCGGTACCGGCCCGCCCGCGAGCTCTGTGCGGAGCGTCTGTCCATGCACCAGCTCCGACGCGATGTAGAGTTCGCCGTCGATCTCCTCGAGCGCGAAGACGGTGGCGATGGCCTCGTGCGTAAACGCCGCCGCCGCCCGTGCTTCCTGCGCGAGCCGTTCGCGGTGGCGACGATTGCGCGTGTACTCGGGCGGAAGCGCCTTGAGCGCAACGGTGCGGCCAAGCCTCTCGTCGCGGGCCGCGTACACGACGCCCATGCCGCCGCGGCCCAACTCTTCGAGAATCGTGTACGGGCCGATCCGCTGACCAATCCGCGCCGGCCCCTCGTCCGCGACGAGATCCGCCGCAACCGACCATGCCGGCACTTCGAGGAAATTGGAGTCCTGACTGTGGCGCGCAAGGAGGGATCGCACCTCCGCCGCGAGTTCGGGGTCGGTGTCGGCGGTCTGGCGAAGCAGCGCGTCGCGGGCCGCGGCGTCGAGGTCGAGCGCCTGATGAAAAAGCGAGTTGACCTGCCGCCAGCGGTCCTGGTTCACGTTTGCGAGTTGCCCTCCAACTCGCGGGCGAGCCAGGCGCGCGCGATCGCCCAGTGCCGCTTCACCGTGGCCGGCGAAATCGACATGGCTTCGGCGGTTTCCTCGACCGTGAGGCCGCCGAAGAACCTGAGCTCCACGAGCCGGGCCTGTTCGGCGTCGAGCGCCGCCAGCTTTTCGAGTGCGGCGTCGAGCGCGAGGATGTCGAACGATTGTTCACCGCCGGCAACAAGGGCCTCGTCGAGCGTGACGCGCCGGTCGGCGCCGCCACGCTTCAGCGCGCCGCGCGCCCGCGCGCGTTCGATGAGGATCTGCCGCATCGAGTGCGCGGCAATCGCGCAGAAGTGCGCGCGATTCTGCCAGCGATCCGGCCGATCCTTCATGAGACGAAGGTATGCCTCGTGGACGAGACCGGTGGGCTGAAGTGTCTGTCCTGGACGCTCGCGGCGCAGGTAGCCAGCCGCGAGCCGCCGCAGTTCCTGGTAGACGACCGGCAGCAGCGAATCGAGTGACTGCCGGTCATCCGCCACGCTAGGACACCCGCTCGATAGTCACCTTGTTCATGACGACCGGCGTGATCGGACGATCCTGCCGGCCCGTTGGTACCGATCCGATCTTCTTGACGACGTCGAGGCCCGAGACAACCTCGCCGAAGACGGAGTGCTTGTTGTTGAGGTGCGGCGTCGGCCCGAGCGTAATAAAGAACTGGCTGCCGTTGGTGCCAGGGCCGGCATTGGCCATCGACAGGATTCCCGCCTTGTCGTGGCGGCGCGACGGGTGGAATTCGTCCCCGAAGTTGTAGCCCGGTCCGCCGGTGCCCTGG
The DNA here is from genome assembly GCA_963797715.1 of uncultured Acidobacteriota bacterium. GTDB lineage: Bacteria > Acidobacteriota > Vicinamibacteria > Vicinamibacterales > 2-12-FULL-66-21 > DATBJJ01. Next base: position 376,278 of record CAWCQS010000013.1, on the reverse strand, counting down.
CCGAGCGGGTCGCCACCCTGGATCATGAAGCCCTCGATGACACGGTGAAAGATGATGCCGTCGTAGTAGGGGGCCGTTTGCTTCTCGCCGGTTCCGGGGTGTCGCCACTCCTTCGTGCCCTCGGCAAGGCCGACGAAGTTGGCCACGGTGTTCGGGGCCTCCTTATCGAAGAGTCGGATGGTAAACGACCCCTCGGTCGTATCGAACTTTGCGTAGATTCCTGGCTCCATGGGCGCTCCTTCCCGGACGTCAACGCCCGGCTGCCAATCAGCCAAGGATTATAGCCAACAAAAATGGCGCACCTGTCGTCTAAGGTGCAGGGCCTGTTTCTTCGCGGTGGCGCGGAGGGCGGGCGGAGCGTTCCGCGCCGGAGATATCCCTTCTCCCTGTCTCCGGCCGGGCGTTTTTGCCCGTCCTTTCGCCTGATCCGTGCGGCAGGCCCCCTTTTCGCACCTCGACTACGAAGTTCTTCGTTGACATCGACGAAGAACTTCGTAGACTAGGGCATTCGTCGGATCCGGCCTCGGCCGGCCGTTTCGGTCGACCCTATGTCCAAGACTCCACGCCCCACAGACGCCGAGCTCTCGATACTGCGCGTGCTCTGGCAGCTCGGTCCGAGCACCGTGCGCCAGGTGCACGATGTCATGTCGCGCGAGCGGCCGACCGCCTATACGACGGCGCTCAAGCTGTTGCAGATCATGACGGAAAAAGGGCTCGTTCGACGCGACGAATCCGACCGCACGCACGTCTATCACTCAAAGCTGAGCGAAGAGCAGACCCAGCGGCAGCTGATTCGCGACCTGCTCGATCGCGCGTTCGGCGGCTCGTCGTCGAAGCTCGTCCTGCAGGCCCTCGCGACCAAGCGCGCCTCGTCGGACGAGCTCGCGGAAATCAGGCAGATGCTCGAGCGCGGCAAGGACGGCGCACGAGACAGTGGAATCGACAGCGATCGGGAGGTTCGTGATGACCGCGATTGAGCAACTGTTCCAGCAGCCGGCGGCACAGGCGATCGGGTGGGCGCTCCTTCAGTTCGTTTGGCAGGGCGCGCTTGTCGGGCTCCTGTCGGCCATCGCGCTCGTCGCGCTCAGGCGCAGCGCCGCCGATGTTCGCTACGTCGTCGCCACGATCGGGCTGGCGCTGATGTTGACGATGCCGACGGTCACAGCCGTGCAGACCTGGCGCACGATTACGGACGACCGGCTGCCGACAGCGAGCCAGCCCCTTACCTCGGTGCCGTTCGATCCGGTGGCACGACCGGCCGAAGCGGCCGACATCGGACCCGCCGTGCCGTTCATCGCCGCTGATACGACAATTCGGACCAGCAATGGCGAGAATTGGCTGCGCCTCGTGTTCCTGGTGTGGTTGTCCGGGGTGGCCATTCTGACGATGCGGTTGCTGGTTGGATGGGCATGGGTGCAACGGCTGAAGTCGCGCGGCACATCGCCCGCCGCAAATGGCTGGCGGCAGACCGCCGTCCGGCTCTCCAAGCAGTTGCACATCGCCCGTCCGATCCGCTTCCTCGAATCGGCACTGGTGGAAGTGCCGACGGTCGTCGGCTGGTTGCGGCCGGTCGTGCTGATGCCGGCGAGCGCCCTCGCCGGCATGGCACCGCAGCAGATCGAGGCAATCCTCGCGCACGAGCTCGCGCACATCCGGCGTCACGACTATCTGGTCAACCTGCTGCAGACGCTCGTCGAGACGCTCCTCTTCTATCACCCCGCGGTGTGGTGGCTCTCGCGGCGGATTCGGATCGAGCGCGAGAACTGCTGCGACGATCTCGCGGTCAGCTTGTGCGGCGATCCGTACGCCTATGCGAAGGCGCTCGCCGATCTCGAAGAATTGCGCGGCGACTCGGCGCCGCTGGCGCTTGCGGCCAACGGCGGATCGCTGCTGCTGCGCGTGCGCCGGCTTGCTCGGAGCCCCATCGCACGCCGGCCGCGGACCGGGCTGGCTTGCGGGCGGTCCTGCTGTCGTCCTGATCGCCGGTATTGCTGCCGGCGCGATCGGCCAGAACGCGGTCGTCGAGTCGGCGGACGCATCCGACGCTGTGCCGGTCACGCAGGAAATGGCGCCGGAAGTTTCAACGGCGATCAATGCCGCGCCTGTGACGGCGCCGGCAGCGCCGGCGCGCCCGGCTACGACGGCAAGTGAAGCGGCTCCAGTCGTTGCTCGAGCGAATACTGTTCGGAGTGAAGCCGCCGCGCCGGTCGCGACCCCGACGATTGCCGTCGGCCAGGCCGTCGCCTCATTCGTTGCCGAAGTGCTCGATCAGTTCACATGGTCGACGCCGCCGGTGCCACCCGCACCGCCAACGCCACCCACGCCTCCGACACCGCCAACGCCCCCGACTCCACCCACGCCGCCGACGCCGGTCGCAGCAGAGCCGCCGCCGGCACCCCCGACGCCGCCGACGCCTCCGACGCCGCCAACTCCGCCGACGCCACCCGCGCCGCCGTATGGATTCGAGCGGTCGCAGTCGAACGGGAACTTCATGTGGTCGGACGGCAAGCAGAAGCTCGAGGTCCGCTACGAGGGTTCGATCGAGTTCACAGACGACGACAGCGACGTCAAGACGATGTCGCCCGGCGCGTTCATGCGGATACGCGAGAGGGGTTGGGTTAGTTCGCGGGCTGTCGAATTCAGAGCCGACGGGTCAGGGACGATCGAGCGGCGTTACTGGGATGGCCGGAGCGAAAAGCCCTTTGTCCCCGAGGGCAAAGCGTGGCTGTCGCAGATGTTGCCGAAGGTCATCCGGCAGACTGGGTTTGGGGCCGAGAGCCGTGTTGCGCGCATCTTCAAGGCGAAGGGCGTCACGGGCGTACTTGCCGAGATCAACCTGATCGAGGGGAGCTGGGCCAAGCGCATCTACTTCACCGAGCTGCTGAAGAACCGGCTCGATCCGGCGACGGTCGCGCAGGTGCTCGAGCAGGCCGGACGGCAGATAGATTCAGATTTTGAGCTGGCCAGCCTGCTGAAGTCGTCAACGCACCTTCTGGCCGACGACACCACGCGGCGCGCCTACTTTGCCGCGGCGCGCAGCATCGAGTCGGATTTCGAGATGCGCGGCGCGCTGTCAGCGGCGCTCCAGCGCGGGCCGGTATCGCCCGAGATCTTGGCCGGCGTGCTCGAGGCGAGCACGTCGATCGACTCGGACTTCGAGGAGGCGTCGCTGCTCGAACAGATTGCGAAGGTTCAGCCGCTCGACGCGCGCACGCGCCCGGTGTTTCTCAAGGCGCTGGCGACGGTCACGAGCGACTTCGAGCGTCGCCGCGTCGTCACCGCAGTGGTGAAGGCCGATCCCACGCCTGAGACGCTGGCGATCATGCTCGATCCGTCGGTGTCGATCGGGTCCGACTTCGAGCAGGCCTCGTTCCTCCTGGAGGTCGCGAAGCTGCAGCCGGTTGATGGTCCGCTGCGAACGCCGTTTTTCGCCGCCGTGTCGACGATCGATTCGTCATTCGAGCGTGGGCGGGTGCTCCAGGCGGTGGCAAAGCGGCCGAATCTGACGCCGGAAACAGTCGTCGCCGTGCTGCGCGCGGCGCAGGCCATGGGCAGCAGCTTCGAAACGGGACAGGTCCTGCAGACCGTCGTCACGACGCACAAATTGTCGGGCGAAGCGCGCGACGTTTATGTCACCACCGCCGAGCACCTTGGCGACTTCGAGCAGGGACGGGCGCTCACGGCGCTCGTGAAGGCGGAGCGCCGGTAGAGAATTCAGCATTCAGGATTGCATGGTCGGCGTTGTCTCATTCCATTTCGTCGCGCGTTCGTGCGCCAGCGCGACCCTCAACAGCGTCGCTTCGTCGTAGAGCCGGCCGGTCACCATCAGCATCAACGGCGCGTTGGCGACGAATCCCGCCCGGACGGCCACCGCAGGATGGCCGGTGAGGTTGGTCAGGCTCAAGCTGGCGCTGTTGGTGGACGACAGGAACACATCGAAGTCCGCCATCAGCTTGTCCATCTCGCGCATCAGGAGCGTGCGAATGCGCTGCGCCCTGATGTACTCGACCGCCGGGACGAAGCGGTGCGTCCTGAACGTGTTCGGCCACGTGTTCAGGCTCTCGTCCTTGATACCGGGGCCGCGCGTCAGGTCGTCGAAGGCGGCGGCGGCTTCGGTGCTCAGCACGAACGCGAGATTTGACGTATAGCCCGTCAAGGTTTCAGGCAGCTCGATCGGCTTGAGCGTTGCGCCCGCGTTGCGATAGACGTCGAGCGCACCGTTCAGGAGCTTCAGTCGCTCTTCCGCGCGCCGCCGCTGTTCTTCCGGTGACAATCCTCCGCGTCCGCGCCCGTCGCCGCGGCCGCCGGCATCGCCCCGACCACTACGACCTTCTGCTGCGGGCTCGAATTCGGATTTGATATAGCCGATGCGCAGCTTCGACAGCGGCACGTCGGCGTTCCAGACGAACGGCGCGTCGACGACGGTGTCGTCGCGCCCGTCCGAGCCGTAAATCGCGTTGAACACCAACGCGCAGTCTTCGACGGATCGGCACATCGGACCGATCTTGTCCATCGTCCAGCTGAGCGCCATGGCGCCGTGGCGCGAGACGCGGCCGTAGGTTGGCCGCAGGCCGGTCACACCGTTGACTGCCGACGGCGAGATGATCGAGCCGCGCGTCTCCGTGCCGAGTGAGAACCCCACGAGCCCGGCCGCTGTAGCCGAGCCTGGTCCCGCCGAAGAGCCACTCGATCCGTTCTCGAGATTCCAGGGCGTCTTCGTTTGGCCGCGAAACCATCGGTCGCCCTGCGCCAAGGCGCCCATCGACAGCTTGGCGACGAGCACCGCGCCCGCATCCCGCAGCCGCTCGACGACCGTCGCATCGTAGTCGAACACCTGATTTTGAAACGGTCCCGCGCCCCACGTCGTGAGAATCCCTTTCGTCGCCAAGAGATCCTTGCCGCCCCAGGGGATCCCGTGGAGTGGTCCTTTATATTTGCCGGCGCGGATTTCCTTGTCGGCCTGCGCCGCTTGCGCGAGCGCGAGATCCTCGGTCAGCGTGACGACGCAATTGAGCTTCGGTCCGTATTTCTTCAGCCGCTCGAGATACATCTTCGTGAGGTCGGTGGAGGAGACCTCACGACGTTCGACGAGCGGCGCGAGTGCCGTGACCGGCAGAAATGCCAAATCGTCGAGCGACGATCGGCGGGCTGCCGGTGGGTGCAGACCGATCTTCATTTTCGCGCCAGGAGTCGACGCGCCCTTCGGCTTCTTGCCCGGAAGGTACGGCCTGAACGTGAATGCCGGCTCGGTGTCGAGCGGTACCTCAATCGCGCGCAGCTGCTCGTACGTGTCGAGATTGCGGTTGACGCCGGCGAGCGCCTGCTCCTCCTCAGCGTCCGAGAAGTCGACGCCGAAGATCTTTTCACCACATTCCAGCGTGTCTTTGCTGATGCGGCGCGGCTGCTCCGGAGGCTGCTGCGCAAGGGCGGGGACCGCCAGGCCGCCAACGACGGCGGCAGGCACCGCCTTGAGAAACCGACGCCGTTGTGCCCCTGACTTGCGCAGCTGCCTCATGGTGCCTCCGGATGGCATTCAGAATTGCGTTGCGCTATTTCACCTTAAATCCCGCTGGCACGTCGATATCGGCGGCCTCGACGGTCTTGGCAATCTCCAGCGTCTCGTTGCTCATCGTGAAGATCGTGGCGCGGGGCCGGTCGTCCTTCTTCATCATCTTTCGCGCGAGCATGCCGCTCAACCCGCTGCCGCTGCTCTCCTTGCTCTGCTGCTCGAGCTGCGCCTTGCTCTTCACGCCCTCGAACGTCATCGTCGTGGCGAGCGGCGTGCCCTTGAGACTGCCCTTTTCCTGATTCAGGCGATCCATCGCCGGCTTGATTAGCGGATACATCGCTGCGACGGCCGCCATCTGTTCGGCCGACACGAGGGCGGTTTCGGGCGCGATTGCCTTCCAGTACTTCATCTCGAACTCGGCCAACTCCTTCATCTCAGGGATCTCGGGTCCGAGCCAGGAGTCAGAAGTGAGCACGACGCCGCCGCTCTCCTCGAGCGTCTTGCCCTTCTCGCGGACGGTGACGGTCATGATGACTTGTTTGGCGTCGTAGCCGGCAATCGAGCGCGTCTGTCCGGTTTCCTTGACGTCGAAATCGAACTCGACCTGCTTGCCGTCCGCTGACGGCTGTGCCGGCTCGCCTTCCTTCGGCGCCTCTTTGGCTTCCTTGGCTTCCTTTGCGGCGCGCTCCTGCGCCTCGCGGATCTTTTGCCGCACCTCGGCAAACGTGACGACCGTATAGGTCTTCTTCTTCATGTCGAGCTCGTAAATCTTCTCTTCACCGAGATCGACGATGCGGCCGGTGAGGTCGTTGATGGTGGCTTTGCGATTGCCCTTGACGGCGCTGGTCGAGACGATGCCTTCGGCGAGGGCCTTGCCGCCAAACATGCGCATCATCGTGCCGAGCATGCCCTCGAACTTGACCTGTCCCTTGTCGCGGGTCTTGACATCGGCAAATGCGGGCGCCGCGGACAGCGCCAGCAGGAACGAACACGTGACCGCGCAGAACCACTGCGACCGAAACGACTTCGACGACTTCATTCGGGGGCCTCCGTATGGGGTGCGTTTCAATTTTACGCCACGAAAGACCCGGACCCACACTGGCATCGGCGTTTTCCGTGGCTGATTTCAACCGTGTTTTCCCTCTGCCGACATCACGCGTTCTCCGTGGCTTAGAATTGCGCACATGCGCACGTGCGTGCTCCTTTTCGCCAGTGTCTTTGCCATGTCCACACAATCCTCGAACAAGGCGATCTTCTCTGTCGGCACACCTCCGGTCGGACCTTATAGTCAGGCGGTCAAAGCCGGGGGTCTCATCTACATCTCCGGCACGCTGTCTCAGGACGCGGCCGGCGATGTCGCCCCGAAGGGCGACATCAAGGGGCAGACCACACGCGTCATCGAACGGATGCGTGCGTTGTTGACGGCGGCCGGCTCGTCGCTCGAGCAGGTCGTGGCCGTAACCGTGTATTTGAAATCCGCCGCCGACTTTGCGGCGATGAACGAGGCCTACAAGGCATTCTGGACCAAGGATCCGCCGACGCGGACGACGGTCGTCGCCGACCTCGTGCTGCCGGACGCGCTGGTAGAGATTTCCATGGTTGCCGTCCCGACCGGCGCCGAGCGTGTGGTCGTCCATCCGGCCGGCTGGAGCGACGTCGCCGAACCCGTACAGCTACGCGATCCGCACGGGCGACACGCTGTTTCTCTCGGGACTCGTGTCGCGCAACGGCAAGGACAACTCGGTCGTCACCGGCGACGTGCCGACGCAGACGGCGGCCGTCATGGACAACGCGGCCGAGATTCTGAAGGCGGCGGGCATGACGCTCGCCAACGTCGTCAGCGCGCGCGTGTATTTGCCAGACGTCGCCGACCTTCCAGCAGATGAACGACGACCTACCGCGAGCTACTTCTCGTCGGCGCCGCCGGCTCGCGCGACGGTCAAGGCCGGACTCGCGGGCAGCCAGTACAACGTCGAAATCACCCTGGTCGCCTCGTCCGCACCGCGCAAGCGCGTGATCGACGACGGGCGGCCGGCGAATCCGAACCTGAGCGCGGCAATCCGCGCCGGCCACCGCGTCTATCTCTCGGGCATGCTCGGCAACACGGCCGAAACGAAAGGCGACGTCGCGGCGCAGACGCGCGAGACGCTGCTCGCGCATCCGCGGTGCGCTGACGGCCGCCGGCTGCACGCCCGCCGACGTCGCGACGCGGTCGTCTATCTGACCGACATCAAAACGTTCCAGACGATGAACGACGCCTACCGGGCGTTTTTCGAGCAGCGACTTCCCCGCTCGCGCCACGCGTCCAGACGCGGCCTGGTTGCGGCGGACGGGCTGGTCGAGATCATGGTGACGGCGGATGTCCGGGCAATGACCGTCGCAGCGCTTCCGCTCGGCCTCGACGTGTTCGAAGCCGCCTACGCGCATGTGTCGCCGCACATCCACCGCACGCCGCTGCTGTCGTCGCGCATGCTCAGTGAGCGCACCGGATATGACGTTCGGCTGAAGGCGGAAATGTTCCAGCGGACGGGCTCGTACAAGATCCGCGGGCCGCTGAACAAGTTCGCGCTGCTCTCCGACGACGAGCGGCGCCGCGGCGTCGTCTGTTCGTCGGCCGGCAACCACGCGCAGGGCGTGGCGCTCGCCGCCCGCATCCACGGCATCAACGCGGTCGTCGTCATGGCCGAGAACGCGACGCCGTCGAAAGTCGCGGCGACGCGCGGTTATGGCGCCGAGGTCGTGCTGCATGGGACGATCTGGGACGAGGCCAACGACAAAGCCAAAGAGCTCGTGCGCGACCGCGGACTGACATACGTGCATCCGTTCGACGATCTGCAGCTCATCGCCGGACAAGGAACGCTCGGCCTCGAGGTCGTGCAGGACTGGCCGGACGTCGACGCCATCGTGGTGCCGATCGGCGGTGGCGGCCTCATCTCCGGTGTCGCGATGGCGGTGAAGGCGCTCAAGCCGTCGGTAAAAGTCATCGGTGTGGAGTCGTCCGGCGCGCCGGGGATGCGTGACTGCGTTCGGGCAGGCGGCGTCGTGACGCTCGATCGCGTCGACTGCATCATCGACGGCCTGCGCGTCAAACGCGTCGGCGAAACCACGTTCGAGGTCGTCCGCCGGATGGTGGATCGACATCGTGACGCTCCCGGACGAGAAGATCTTCGAGGCGATGCTGTGGGTCATGGCGCACGCCAAGCTCGTCGTCGAAGGCGCCGCCGCGGCGCCAGTTGCGGCGCTCCTCGAGGGCCTCATCGACGCTGCCCGCGGGTTCGAGGGTCGTCTGCGTCCTGAGCGGCGGCAACGTCAACCTCGATCAGTTGCGCGGAATGAGGTGGAATTGATGCCCTGAAGGGAAGCTCGCTACGCTTGTCTGGAACTCCCGTGGCGGGAAAGTTCAAGCCATGCCAGCCACTCGCGATCGTCCAGCACAGCGCATCCGCATCGGCATCTCCGCCTGCCTGCTCGGACAAGAGGTGCGCTTCGACGGCGGACACAAGCGCGACCCGTTTCTGACCGACACACTTGGCGCCCAGGTCGAGTTCGTCACGGTCTGTCCTGAAGTCGAGATGGGCCTGGGAACGCCGCGAGAGACATTGCGGCTGGTCCGTATGGACGATGCGTCTTCGCCGCTCCGGATGGTGACGACGAGGACGGCCATCGATCACACCGATGGCATGAACCGATGGGCGGCGAAGCGTCTCGAGCAGCTCGCGCGCGACGAGCCGGACTTGTGCGGCTACGTGCTGAAGAAGGATTCGCCGAGCTGTGGCATGGAGCGGGTCAAAACATACGGCGCCAGCGGCATACCCGAACGCAACGGACGCGGCCTCTTCGCCGCAGCGCTCATGGGGCGGTTCCCGAATCTGCCGGTAGAGGAAGAGGGCCGGCTGAACGACCCACGGCTGCGCGAGAACTTCATCGAGCGGGTGTTTGCTTACCGCCGGCTAAAAGATTTGTTTGCCGGCAACTGGTCACTCGGCGCGCTCGTCGCCTTCCACACCGCGCACAAGATGGCGCTGCTCGCGCACTCGACAACGCGGTACGCCGAGCTTGGTCAGCTCGTCGCTCGCGGCCGCGAGATGCCGAGGCGCGAGCTGCGCGAGGCGTATGAGTCGGCGTTCATGGCGACTCTGAAGATCGTCGCCACGAACAGGCGCCATACGAACGTGCTCACGCACATGAGCGGTCACCTGAAGAAGCAGCTCGACTCCGATTCGAAGCGGGAGCTGATCAGGACGATCGACGAGTACCGCCTTGGCCTCGTGCCGCTCATCGTGCCGCTGACGCTCCTGAGGCATCATGTGCGCGTGCATAGTGTTGCGTATCTGGCCAACCAGACCTACCTCGAGCCGCACCCGCGCGAGCTCATGTTGCGCAACCATGTCTGACAGCTCACCGCGGCGAGAGCGGAGGCCGTATCGTGATGTGCCGGTGACTGTGGTGGGCCGGCCCGACCGTGGCGCCGATGGCCCGGCACGCGACTTGGCCGCAGTCGAAGAGCCGTTGGAAGTGCGCCTTCACGGCCGCCCGTTCGCTGTGATCATGCGGACTCCTGGAGAGGACCGTGAGCTCGCCACAGGCTTTCTCTGGTCGGAAGGCGTGATTCGATCGGCCGCCGATGTCGGCGCAGTCGAGCACTGCCGCCATCCCGACCGTCCCGAGGGCCACAACGTCGTCGACGTCTATCTGCTGGGTGAGTCGCGGGCATCGCTCGACGTTTGTCTCGCCGAGCGGCGCAACGTCGTCACCAACTCATCGTGTGGTTTGTGCGGGCGCGTGACGATCGACTCGCTCAAGACGCGCGCGACCGCGCTTCCAGCCACCTGGTCGATGACGACAACTGTTGCCGCGCGACTGCCGGACCGGCTACGCGATCGGCAACAGGTGTTTGCAGGCACTGGCGGCCTTCATGGCGCGGGCATCTTCACCAAGGACGGGGAGTGCTTGATGTCGGCCGAAGACGTCGGGCGCCACAACGCCGTCGACAAGGTGATCGGTGCGATGGTGCTCGACGAACGTGTGCCGCTCTCCTCGTATGCGCTGGCAGTCAGCGGGCGAACGTCGTTCGAAATCGTCCAGAAGGCCTGGCTGGCCGGTATCGGCCTCATTTGCGCGGTCTCCGCGCCGTCGACGCTTGCGATCGACCTGGCGGAAGAGGCGGGAATCACACTCCTCGGCTTCGCCCGCCACGGCGGGTTCAATGTGTACAGCCACGGGGGGAGGATCACGCCAATTCTGAATGCTGAAGGCTGAATGCTGTAGTGAACTTCGAAGTTCAAAAGTTCACAATGACTTCAGCATTGACTTCAGCACTCAGCATTCAGACTTCTCCCAACGCCTTCCAGAGCAGCGTCAGAAACAACACGGCGTTGGAGAAATGGCCTGTCCAGCAGATGCGGCACTGGTGGCCGTTGACGATGAGGCTGCGTCCCAGGAAGGCGCTCATCGCCACGGCGGGCACGGTCATCGTCAGCAGCGCGAGCAGCGGGGCACCGACGATCATTCCAGTGGCCAGCAGGGCGTAGAGGACGAGGCCGAGCGTGGCGTTGGGTACGCCAAGGAGCGCTGCGCGCGGACTCCGAAAGAGCACGGTGCAACCGCCGTTCTCTAGTCGGCAAATCTCCGGGCCGGTCAGCCATCCCGGCAGAACGTAGTAGTGGCCGTACCAGGCCGCCGCAGCTGCGGCGGTGCCTCCGGCGAGGGCGAGCCAGATCAAGAGGTCTGACACGATGGGCACCAATAGGTGAGTCGAGCGTCGAGGCCGTGTTTGCGGATGGCGATGGACGTGCCACACCGCCGGCATGGCAAGCCGGCCCGACCGTAAACCCACAGGCGCTCTGCTGGGTTGTCGCGGCGCGTGGTCCGCCGAACCTTCGAGTCGGCACGCATGCCGTTCGATGCGCCGGAGACATTTACCTCGAGCAGCCGTCGTCCAGTGGCCACGAGTTGTTCGAGCTGGTCATCGCTCAGGTTGGCGACGGTCGTAAATGGATCGATGCGGCACTCGAAGAGGGCCTCGCACTTGAGTACGTTGCCTAGGCCCGCGAGCAGGCGTTGATTGAGCAGTGCATCAGCGATCGGAGATAACGGTCTCGAGCGTAGGCGGCGGACTGCTTCATCCCGGTCGAAGTTCGCAGCGAGCGGGTCAGGACCGAGCGAGGTGACCGGTTCGTGCCGACTGAGGTCCGAAGCCTTCACGAACTCGGCCACGGGAATGTTGAATCCAACCGCGACGTAATCCGAGGTGGCCACCAGTACACGCATGTCGCGCGTGCTTCGGCGCCAGCGTTCGTTGGGCCGATAGATATGCCAGCTGCCGTTCATGCGCATGTGCGTGCGCAGCACGAACCCTCCGGAAAAATGCATCAGGAGGTGCTTACCGACGGACTGGACACGTTCGACGGTCATGGCCGTCAACGGATGATCCTCGTGTATGCGCGTGAGCGCCGGAAACACAGACTCGAAGCGCACGACGTGTTGTCCCGCGAGCGCGCGGTGTAGCGTCGCCGCGGCGCGGTAGATAGTATCTCCCTCGGGCATGATCCGCCTGGTCTAGTCTCAGGCGCCGCGGCCAAGGCTGGTCTGTCGAATCTGGAAGCCCATCGCCGACGGATTGAAGCCGGCCTCGATGAGAAAGGCCGCGAGGGGGTGTTCGCCTGCGGGGATGCCGTTGATTTCCTGGACCAGGAGCCGGAACCGCGCCAGCGTTCTCGCCAGCGCACGCGCGGTCGTCGATCGCGACGGTTCGTCCTCCGGCAAGAATGCCAACAGCTGACGAGCCGCCGCGGCTGATGTACGCCGCGAGCGCGCCATTGACCATGACGACGAGTGAGCCAGCGGAGCGGGTTGGGGTTCGCGCCCGATCCTCCCCGGTTGCAGCGTTCGGCCAGTGCAGGATCGTCCCGTACGGATTGGCGGGATCAGTGGCGGCGAGGACGACCACTTCGGCGTCCTCGGGCATCTCCTTGAGCGACCGCAGCAGGTCGAGCGCGGCTGGCAGCGCGAACTGCGTCGCGCCAACGCCACTCGCGAAGTAGCCACGGCGAATACGACCGGCGTCCTCGAGAGCTTTCAGCACGTCATAGACCGCGCTGAAACCGCCGGCGATGCCTTCGGCTCCTGCGACTTCGCGCGTCAGCACGCCGTAGCGAGCCAGGAGCTGCTGCGCGCGCGCAGCAGCGGCCTCCGTTGGCGATGCCACTGCTTGCCTGAGGATGGACCAGCGGCCCTCGGCAGTAGGCGGCGCCACGCGCCTGCTCCTGAACCTGCGGGGTGCTTGGCCTCCGTGCGCGCTGCCGAAGTCCGCATGAGTGGCAACCGACCGTTCGCGTTCGGCCATGCGGCGTGCGCGCGCCGCAGCCGACCTCCGCCGTTCTGGCGGTCGCGTATAGGCGCGAACCGCGTGGAGGCTATCGTTGGTGATCGCTCCGGCCCAGACGAGCGTCCAGATGGCGTCGACTGTGTCTCCCGGATAACCGCCGCCCACCGCGTCGTGCAATTCCGCAAAGAACGATGCACCGTTCCGTTCGAGGTGCTCGAGAATCAAGCGTTCGCGTTCGGGCAGGTCGACGAGGGACGTCGGCTGCCGTAACTTGGCCACGTGGTCGGTCAGGTAGAGCGCGAGCCGGCCATCGCGCTCGCCAACCGGTTCGAGGCCGGCCCAGACGACTTCGCCCGCCGTCGTGAGGGCATCGAGGTCGGATGGCTGATACCCCTCGACCCGCGCCGGCAGGATGTCGGTTTCGAGCGTCGAGGCGATGAGCGGTGCGCCCTGCAGGTTCTCGACGATGTCGAGCAGGGCGTCGAGCCCGCCACGACGCCGAACCACTCCCTGCCAATGCGTGATGAGCCGTCCGAGGACAGCCGGTTCGACCGGCTCCACCTGATGACGCAGCCTCGCGAGGGAGCGACGCCGGACGGTCTGCAGGACGTCTGGTTCGCACCACTCCCGTCCGGTGCCGCCCGGGCGGAAGTCGCCCTCCAGCAGTCGTCCTGCTGCGGCGAGCTCCTTCAGCAAGGCCTCGGCCGTCGATCGAGCCAGCGCATAGCGCGCCGCGAGTTCTGCAGTCGTAAAGGGACCGTGGGTACGGGCGAAGCGCCGAGCCACATCCTGCGTGCCGTTTGGCGCGTGCTCCAGCAATGTGTCCGGCAGGCCCGGCGGCAGTGGCACGCCTAAACCGTCGCGGTACCGATTCGCGTACTCGACCGGGATGATCCTGGACTGTCCGGCAAGGGTGACCGCGATCGCGCGGCGAGCTCTCAGCAGATCCTCAGTGGCCCGGCGGCCATCGATCTTCGCGCGGGCGTCGATCTCCTCGACCGTGAGATCGCCAAGCCGCAACAGCAGATCGTGCACGCCGTCGACTGTTCGTGCCCGGCGGTCTTCGTGGAGCTGCTGCAGTTCCTCCTCTACCTCCGACAGCACGTCGGCGTCGAGCAAGTCACGCAACTCGGCATCGCCGAGCAGCTCGCGCAGCTGTGCCTGATCGATCGAGAGCGCTTGTGCGCGCCGTTCGGCGAGCGGCGCATCGCCGTCGTACAAATAGTTCGCGACGTAGCCGAAGAGCAGCGCTGCGGCAAAAGGCGACGCCTGGGTCGAGTCGACCGTCGCCACGCGAATCTCGCGGCGCTCCATCCGCTCGAGCGTGTCGACGAGCGCCGGCATGTCAAATACGTCCCGCAGGCATTCGCGATACGCCTCGAGGACGATCGGAAACGATCCGAATCGTGACGCGACCGCCAGCAGATCAGACGCGCGTTTCCGCAGCTGCCACAGCGGACTCCGACCACCAGGCCGCCGCTTGGGAAGGAGCAGCGCGCGTCCGGCGGCCTCGCGGAACTTCGCCGCGAACATGGCGGTCCCGCCGAGCTGGTTGAGCACCAGCGCCTCGACCTCTTCGGACGCGGGCAGCATCAGGCGCGTGTCCGGGGGATCGTCGGTCTCCGCGAATCTCACGACAAACCCATCGTCGGTCCACATGGTCTCGACGTCGAGCCCGGTTTCCGCCCGGACGCGTTCGACGACCGCCAGGGCCCACGGCGCGTGGATGCGGCTGCCGAAGGGCGACAGCACACAAATACGCCAGTCGCCGAGCTCGTCGCGGCAACGTTCGACGACGACCGTGCGATCGTCGGGAACGACACCGGCCGCCGCCATCTGGTCGGCCAGGTAGCGAAGCAAGTTCTCGGCGGCCTGTGCGTCGAGGTCGTGATGATTAACCAGGCGCTCGGCGGCCGCAGCCGGCGGGAGTTCGAGGAGCGTCCGGACGAGCGATCCCACCGCTCGGCCGAGCTCGAGCGGTCTGCCGGCGGCATCCGCCTTCCAGAAGGGCATCTTCCCAGGCTCACCGGGGGCAGGCGATACGAGCACGCGGTCGTGAGTGATTTGCTCGATCCGCCACGTCGACGCCCCGAGGAGAAACGTCTCGCCGACGCGGCTTTCGAACACCATCTCTTCGTCGAGCTCGCCGACCCGCGCGCCCGGCCCGCGCTCGCCGGCGAGAAAGACGCCATACAGCCCGCGGTCGGGAATCGTTCCGCCGTTGGTGACGGCAACGCGTCGCGACCCTTCGCGCGCCGTCAGCGTGCCCTCGAGCCGATCCCACGTCAGGCGAGGCCGAAGGTCGGCGAAATCGTCGGATGGATAGCGGCCGGACAACATGTCGAGCACGCCATCGAAGGTGTTCCTGCCGAGCTCGGCGAACGGCGCCGCCCGCCGGATTGTGTTGAAGAGTTCGTCCACCGGCCAAGCGTCCATCGCCACCATCGCGACGATTTGCTGCGCGAGGACGTCAAGCGGGTTGCGGGGATAGCGCGTGCTTTCGACCTGCGCTTCGTGCATCGCCCGGGTGACGGCGGCGCACGCAACGAGATCGCCGCGGAACTTCGGGACGATGATGCCGCGGCTGGCTTCGCCGATGGTATGCCCCGATCGGCCGATGCGCTGCATGCCGCTCGCGACCGACGGCGGTGCCTCGATCTGAATGACGAGATCGATAGCCCCCATGTCGATGCCGAGCTCGAGCGAGGAGGTCGCGACCAGCCCGCGAATCAGCCCCGACTTGAGGCGATCTTCGACCTCGATCCGCTGTGGCCGCGCCAGCGATCCGTGGTGCGATCGGACGAGCGTTTCGCCGGCGAGCTCGTTGAGCGCGGCGGCCAGCCGTTCGGCGATGCGCCGGCTGTTGACGAAGATGAGCGTCGATCGGTGCCCCTTGATGAGCTCGAGGAGCCGAGGGTGGATAGCGGTCCAGATCGTCGTCCGGACGGTCCCCTGAGCCGCGGGTCCGCTCGGGATTTCCTGCGGCTGCCCGATCCGGGCCATATCCTCGACTGGCACCTCGATCGTCAACTCGAGCCGCTTCTTTTGTGACGTATCGACGATTGTGACGGCGCGAGCGTCGGAGTTGCCGCCAAGATATCGCGCCACTTCATCGAGCGGCCGCTGTGTCGCCGAGAGGCCGATGCGTTGGAGCGGTGCGGCGCCGGCGGGTCGAATCGCCTCCAGCCTCTCGAGCGACAGGGCCATGTGGGCACCGCGCTTTGTCGGCACGAGCGCGTGGATCTCGTCGATGATCACCGTGTCGATCGATCGCAGCACGTTCCTGGCGTTCGACGTCAGGAGGAGGTAGAGCGACTCGGGCGTGGTGATCAGAATGTCGGACGGATCGCGCTGAAAGCGGGCTCGCTCCCTAGCCGGCGTGTCTCCGGTGCGGACGGCGATTGCTGGGGCATGGTACCGATCGCCACGAGCGTTGGCGCGATTGGCAATGCCCGCGAGCGGCGCACGCAGGTTCCGTTCGATGTCCACCGCCAGCGCCTTGAGCGGCGAGACGTAGAGGACGCGGCAGCGCCGGTCCGGCGCCGGGACCTCTTCAAACATCAAGCGGTTGATGCACCAGAGGAAGGAGGTCAGCGTCTTGCCGCTGCCGGTCGGCGCCAGGATCAGTGTTGACTCGCCCCGCGCGATCGCCGGCCACCCTTGCACCTGCGGCGGTGTCGGTGCTTCGAACGAGTGGCGGAACCATTCCGTGGCGGCGGGGTGAAACAGCTCGAGCACCTCTGTCGTAGAAGCAGCCACATCTTATTGTAGCGGTGCGAGAAAGATGATTGCTGTGCGCGTCTGATTCATGCAGAATTGAATGTCACGTTCCACTTCAGCAATAAGCAGTCAGCATTCAGAATTGAACTATGGGTGACTCTGGAGAAGGCCTGGTCGACGCAGACGCGAGGATCCAGGAGCAGATGGAAGAGCGGGAAGCCGAGCGGCGCCGCCGTGGGAGTTCGAGCCCGGCGCCAGACCCCGAACGGACCCGGACAATTGAATCGCTACGGCTGGCGCGCGCGGAGCTCGAGCGTCAGTCCGACGCTACGACGCACCCTGTGCGGAAGCAGCAGATTCAGGCGGCCCTCGCCGAAATCGACAAGCGTCTCGCGGCCAGCTGATAACGCCGATCGCGGGTAAGCCGCCCTGCAGGTCAGGGCGGCGATCGCGGGTAGACCGTTCCCGACACGACACACACCTGTCAGCGCTCGCTATCGAGCGCCGCAGATAGCATCGTGGCGAACGCCTGTGGTGTCGGCGGCCGGCGATCCGGGTCTGCATCGAGCGCCGTTCGAATCGCGCGCTCCGCGGCTTGCGATACGAGCTCGGCCGGCATCGGTGGAACGCCGCGCGACTGCGCCAGCACGACATCTGCCAGCGTCCCTCGCCCGAAAGGCAGCTCTCCCGACAGCATCTCGTACGCCACCACACCGAGGCTGAAGACATCCGTGCGCGTATCGGCGTCTACGGCTTTGAACTGTTCCGGCGCCATATACGCCGGCGTCCCGATGATCATTCCTGCCGCGGTCAATGCTGTCGGCGCCTGCGTACTGCTGAGGCCGCTCTCCTGCGCGTCCGGTGCACGGTCGTCGGTCACGAGCTTGGCGACGCCGAAGTCGAGCACCTTGGCCGCAGCGCCGCCGCTTGGCAGCAGAATGTTCTCCGGCTTCAAGTCGCGGTGCAGCACGCCCTCGCGATGCGCCGTGCCGATCGCGGCGCACACCGCCGTCAGGATCTGCATGGCCTCGGCCGCCTCGAGGCGTCCCTCGCGCTGCAAGAGGTGCCGCAGGTCTTCGCCGCGAACGAGTTCCATCACCAGATAGGCGCCGCCATCCGCAAACGTTCCATAGTCGTAGACGGCCACGATCGAAGGATGCTGCAGCCGCGCGACGATCTGCGCCTCGCGACGGAAGCGGCGCCGCGCTTCGGGATCGCCGAGCAAGTCAGCGCGGACCACTTTCAGCGCGACCAATCGATCGAGGCGCACGTCGCGGGCGCGATACACGGCGCCCATGCCGCCGCGACCAAGCAATTGCTCGATTCGATACTTATTGTCGACCGTGCGGGGCACTGAAGGCACGGGGCGCATGGACGTGCCATCCGCTGGACAATTCGCGACGCCGGCATCCTCGCAGCGGCCGCAACGCGGGCATTCCGTCATGGGTTCGACGGGAGCCGGCACGACCCGTGTCCGTTCACCGTCCTCGGTGGAGGTGCCGATGCGCCGCCGCAGCCGTACGACGTCGAATCCGAGCGCCATTTGCGCGGCGATGCTCGCGAGCAGTTGCCGATCCTCGGCGGTGTAAGCTTCCTCGGAACGGCGCTCGCCCAAGGCGATGACAGCTATCAGCGAGCGGCTTTCGCCGACGACCGGCACCAGCAGCACCGCGCCAGTGCACTCGAGCCACTCGCGTTCCTCGGGTGGCAGACGGCGTGCCGGCGATCGCGGATCGTTGAACACGATATCGAGTGGTTCATCCGACCATCGCAGCATCGAGACCAGGCCGCCTTCGAGCGGGAGGGGTTCGGCGCTACCGTGCAGAACGGTCACTGGCGTCAACCGTCCCTCGTCGATACCGCTCACGAGGATGGCCGTCATCAGTGGGTGGAGGGCCTCGTCGATCTGATTGACTACCATCGTTGCCAGATCGGTAGGGTCGGTTTCAAAGCGGACGCGACTCGCGAGCGAGAGCAGAATCTTGCGAGCGTCGTATTCCTCGCGGAAAAACCGCTGATCGAGCCACTGCCGCGCCTTCTCGCGTTTCATGAACGTCAGCCCCGACGCGAGGATGAGTGCCGCATAGAGCCCCGAACTGCTCAGCGCGATGTCTTCGAGCGTACGGGTTCGCTCTTTGACCAGCGAGACCACGAGCGCGATCGCAGGCAGAAAGATCAGGACCGTCAGCGATTTGTTCGCGAGCGCATACTGCAGGCTGCGGCGAAGGACGACACGTGGTCCCAGTACGTGGGCGACGCCGACCGCGTAGACGAGCCCGAATGCTGGCAATAGCACCAGGCCGTCGAGCAGCACCCTCACCGCGCCGGAATACTCGGGCGGGTCAACGTTGAAAAGCGTCGCGACGATCGGAATACCGTCGCGAACCGCGTAAGCAATGACTCCGGGCACCGCTGTGTACAGGGCCATGCGGATCTTGCGGCGCTCGTTGGCGTTGTGATTGAAGCGATAACGGTACGCGCCTTCCACCACCGCCGCCACGTTGAGACCGAGTGCTGTGGCGAACGCGGCGTAGTAGACACCCGGATGTGACGCATCCCAGATCGCGAGACCCTGCGCCGACTCGAGACCGGCGAGATACAAGCCGGTTCCGAGCGCCGGGGCAACGAGCGGCGCGGCGGCGATGAGCGGAACCGCGTACAGCCATGGATAGCGAGCGAGCAGGTGCGAGCGGGTGGGGAAGTGGAGGATGGCCAGCGCGATCGTGGGGAAGGCCAGTGGGCTTGCGATCCACGCGAACAGGGTCAAGATCGATTGAACGCCCGGGATCGGCGGCTCCGATCCGAGAAGCGGTCCACCGCCCCCGACCGCACTGAACGCCAGCGCCAGCACGCACAGCCCGGCGGTCAAGTCGTAACTGCGCATCAGCAGAAGGAGCACGGCTGCGACGGCAAATACGACCGTTTGCACGATCATCCCGAGGTGACGCCGCGCCCACCCCGTCGGTTGCGGAAGCGAGCACCGACGGGCGATCCATCGTGAGCCGCCGAACCGTGCCGTCCGGCGCCGAGAGTTCCCACGCGACTTGTCCGCGAACCCCTGACCGATACAGGATCCCGCCACGCTGCAAGGCGGCCAGCCTTCTGATCCAGTCGCGTGTCAAACCGAACACCAGCGCGGTTGTCGATCCGCTCTTGCGCGAGCAGGCGATCGCCAGGGCGGACGTGATTCGCGTCGGCAGGGCTTCCGGGCGCGACACGGACGATTTCTGGCGCGACAGTGAAGGAATGAAGGATCTCGGGAGGCCGAGCCTTCAGGGGCTGGTGCGCCGTCGGATCACCCGCGAGGGTCACTCCTGCGCCGGCGGGCCAGAGATACGGCCGCACCAACAGCACCTGAATGACCGTGTAGATCACGGTGAGGGCAACGACTCCGATGACCGACCAGGCGAACGGCGTCAGCCGTTCCAGCCGGACGGACTCGGAAGCAGGGGACATGCGCCCCGTATTATCTAGGAGCTAGGAGTTAGGAGCTAGGAGCTAAGCGCTGGTCGCTCGACCAGCGCCCCAGCTCTTTCGAGCAATGCGCGAATCTCGTCGGCTTCGAGCGATTCGATTTGGAGGAGTTCTTCGGCAAGCAGGCGAACGGCCTCGCGGTGCTCTTCGATGACGCCGCGCGCCCGCTCGTAACCGTTCATGACCACGCGGCGGATTTCCTCATCCACTCGCTGGGCGGTGGCCTCGCTGATCCCGTGCGGCCGATCGGCTTCGAAAGCATTACCGGGCTTGCGGTAGGCGAGCGGACCGAGGTCGGACATGCCCCATTCGCAAACCATGTGCTCGGCGATGTCCGTGGCGCGTTCGATGTCGTTCGAGGCGCCGCTGGTCATGTGATTCATGAAGAGCTCTTCGGCGACACGTCCGCCCATCAGGTACCTGCGACCTGCGTTTCGAGGAACCCTTTCGTGTAGGTGTGCCGATCCGCTTCGGGCAGCTGCATCGTCACGCCCATCGCGCGGCCGCGCGGGATAATCGTGACCTTGTGTAGGGGGTCGGCCCCTGGCAGCAGTGCGGCAACGACCGCATGACCGGCCTCGTGGTACGCGCAGTTGACGCGATCGAGGTCGCTCAGCACGACCGATCGGCGCTCGACGCCCATGAGAACCTTGTCGCGCGCCTCGCTCAGGTCTGCGTCGACCACCGTCGTCCGTGCGGCGCGCCCGGCGAGAAGCGCCGCTTCGTTGACGAGGTTGGCCAGGTCCGCACCGGAGAAGCCTGGTGTGCCGCGGGCAATCGTGCGCAAATCAACTTTCGGATCGACAGAAATCCGGCGCGTGTGGACACGGAGAATCGCCTCGCGACCCTTCAGATCGGGGTTGGCGACGGTGACCTGCCGGTCGAAGCGGCCCGGGCGCAGCAGCGCCGGGTCGAGGATGTCAGGCCGATTGGTCGCGGCGACGACGACGATGCCTAGGTGCGCTTCGAAGCCGTCCATCTCGACCAGCAGCTGGTTGAGCGTCTGCTCGCGTTCCTCGTGGCTGAGCGAGCTGCCGCCGCGGCTGCGGCCGACAGCGTCGAGCTCGTCGATGAACACAATGCAGGAGTCGTGGCGCCGCGCATCGCGGAACAATCGGCGCACGCGGGAGGCGCCGACACCGGCATACATCTCGACGAAGTCGGAGCCGCTCGCGAAGAGAAACGGCACGCCCGCTTCACCGGCAATCGATCGCGCAAGAAGCGTTTTTCCGGTTCCAGGCGGTCCGACGAGCAGGATGCCCTTCGGAATTCGCCCGCCGATCTTCGAAAAACGCCCAGGTTCCCGTAGGAAATCGACGATTTCCTTTACCTCGTCCTTGGCCTCGTCGACGCCGGCAACGTCCTGAAAGGTGATGACGTGCTCACCCTTGTCGGCAACGCGAGCTCGGCCGGAGATGGACGGGATGCGCCCGGCCGTGGTCCGATAGACCGTGAAGGCGAGCAGCCCAAGGAACGCGGCGACGGTCGCCGTGGCGCCCCAGCTGAGCGAGCCGGGCTCCGGGGCAGGGACCACGTCGACGCGGACGTTGCGGCGATAGAGATCGGTGACAAACGATCCGTTGGCGGCGAGGTAGTCTTTCGGGGCGACCGTCCGCGCAACTCGGCCGTCAGTAAGAGTAATGTCGACGACCGGATCGGCAAAGGTGACAGCCGCGACGTTGCCTGTGTCTACCGCTTTGAGAAATTCCGAGAAGGCCAGCGCCGGTGGGTCGGTGGAGCGAGTAAAGAAGTAGAGCGCGACAACGGCGCTCAACAGGAGCGTGGCAGCTACGAGGACAATGCGAGATCGCCGAAAACGCGAGAACTCCAACTGCAGTTCCGTTCCGCACAGCAGCCCGACATGCGCAGGCATCTGTCCCGCACCGCTGGCCCCGACGCTAAATTAGAGTGAGGTAAGGGACATTCCGCTGGGGATTGGAATGCTCATGACATTGTACACGAGCCCATCGGTGCCAGCAAGCCGCCTGAACCTTTTGTCGGCCTGGCTCGTCCACCTCTACACCGCCTACAGGTGCGCTCTGCGCGTTTTTCGGCACGCTCGCGGTCTTTGCCGACCGTTACCGCGACGCGCTCCTGTGGATGGTGGCCGCCACGGCGATCGATGCGACTGATGGGTTGCTGGCGCGTCGCGCCCGCGTCAAGGAACGGCTGCCCGGCCTCGACGGCGCTCGACTCGACGATATCGTGGATTACTTGACGTTCGTCTTCCTGCCGGCGCTATTCCTCCATCGCTCTGGCGTGCTCCCCGAGGGTTGGAGCGCCGTCGTGCTCTCCGTGGTGCTGCTGAGCAGTGCCTACGGGTTTGCCGCCAGCGATGCGAAAACGAGCGATCAGTTCTTTACGGGCTTTCCGTCCTATTGGAACATCGTCGCCATTTATATCTACGTCGCGGCGATGCCACCTATCGGGAACGCGCTCGTCCTCCTGGTGTTGAGCGCGCTCGTTTTCTGGCGGATCCGCTACGTCTATCCCTCCCGTACTCCAACGCTTAGAACAGTGACGATCGCTTTTGGCGTGTGTTGGGCTATCAACATCGTGCTGATGATTCTGGCGCTGCCTCGGGTGCCGACTGCTCTCTTCGCCGCCTCTTTCGCGTTTCCTCTCTATTACATGGTGCTGTCTTTCGTGCTGCATCGACGCCGGGCGACACCGGCCCAGCTGTGACCCGGCGCCCGAGCTGGTGGCCGGCGCGGGAGGGTGGGCCGCGCGAGCCGAGCGGCTGGCGGGACCGCGTTGCGCCCGTGGTTCTTGTCGGCATGGTCGTCCTCGCGGCGTTCACGGTGACGTGGTTGCTGCGTCAGGGTTATGCCGTTCACCGGTTGACGCGCGGGGTCGGAGATACGTGGTTTCTCTCTGCCGACGGCCGGCGCTGGTTCCGCATGGACGAGCACCGGCGGGACGTACCGCTCAGCGAGATTCCCGAGCACCTGCAGCACGCGTTCATCGCGGTCGAGGATCACCGGTTCTACGCGCATCCTGGCGTCGATCCCATCGCACTCGGCCGTGCCGTTGTCCGAAATTTGCGCTCGCCCGGAACCGTCGAAGGTGGAAGCACGCTCACCCAGCAGTTGGCGCGCACGCTTTTCCTGTCGAACAAGAAGACCTACGGTCGAAAGGCGCGCGAAGCGGTGCTGGCGATGATGATTGACGGGCAGCTGACGAAGGATCAGGTGCTCGAGCTTTATCTCAACCGGATTTACCTCAGCGCCGGCGTGTACGGCGTCGAGACGATGTCTCGGCATCTCTTCGGTCGGCCCGCCAAACAGCTCAACCTCGCGGAGTGTGCGCTCATCGCCGGCCTGGCGAGGGCGCCATCGACGCTCTCGCCGTGGTCGAATCTCGACGGCGCGATCGCGCGGAGTCACGTGGTCCTGGCGCGGATGCGCGAGGAAGGATTCATCACTCCGTCGCTGGAGCGCGAGGCGCGCTCGACGAGCATTCGTATTCGGCCGTACCCGGGCGCGAGCGATCCGCGCGCCGGCTATGCCAAGGAGTTTCTACGCCAGCTCTTCCGCGAGCGCTTTGGCGGCGACCACCCGCCGGACTGGGAGGTGCGGACGACCTTCGTCCCGGCGCTACAGGAACAGGCAGAACAAGCCGTGCGCAGCGGGCTGGCACGGTTCAACGAGCCGGACTTGCAAGCGGCGCTCGTCGCGATCGATCCGCGGACGGGGAACATCCTCGCGCTCGTTGGCGGCCGCGACTTCACGCAATCGCAGTTCAACCGCGCGAGCCGCAGCCGCCGGCAACCTGGCTCTGCGTTCAAGCCGCTCCTCTTCGCCACAGCGCTCGAGCATGGCTACTCGCCGGTATCGACCATCGAGGGGCTGATGACGATCGAGCCGCAGGGACCGGACGAGTGGTCGCCGCGCAACGCCGGCGGTGAGACACCGGACGTTCTGACACTTCGCGCGGCACTTCTCGAGTCGAACAATCGCGCCGCAACTGTCCTGCAACAGCGCGTCGGATCGCGTCCTGTCCTGCGGCTCGCTTCGCACGTCGGCCTGCACGACATGCCGGACGTGCCGTCCTTGTCGCTCGGAACCGGGCTGGTGACGCCCATCGAACTCACCGCCGCGTACGCGACTTTTCCGAACGGCGGCGTGGCGGTGACGCCGCGCGCGATCCTGCGCGTCACCGATGCCGACGGCGACGTCGCCCTCGACAACCCGATCACGAGTGAGCGGGTGATCTCCGTGCAAACCGCGTTTCAGATGGTGTCGATGCTCGCCGACGTCGTCGACCGCGGAACTGGTGCCGTCGTGCGAAGACAGGGCGTGACTTTCCCGGTCGGTGGCAAAACGGGCACGACGAACGATTTCAAGGACGCGTGGTTCGTCGGGTTCTCGTCGAATCTCGTGGTCGGCGTCTGGGTCGGCTTCGATCAACCGAAGCCGATAGGGCGGGACGCCTATGGGTCGCGCTATGCGGCGCCGCTCTGGTCCGAGTTCATGAAGCGCGCCGCGCGGGTGCGAGCGCCAGAAGCGTTCGATGCCCCCGCGGGTCTGAAGGAAACCACGCTCTGTCGCATCTCGTACTTGCGGCCCGTAGATGGGTGCCCGACCTACACCGAGTATCTCAAGCCTGATGACAAGGCGCCGAGCGGCTTGTGCCCGATCCACAAGGGATCGTTCAAGCAACAGGTGCGTCGCGCATTCGATGGGTTACTGTCGGGGCTCGGAAAGCGAATTCGGGGCATCTTTCGGTAACGAACGACCGATTGCACCTGGAGACGACATGCCGCTCCTCTTTTCGTACGGCACTCTTCAAGACGTGCGGGTGCAGGTGTCGACATTCGGACGGCGGCTGCAAGGGCGGCCTGACGAGTTACCAAAGTTCGAGCCGACGCTCATCCGGATTGACGACCCGCAGGTCATCGCCAGCACCGGCCATACGCACTACGCAAATGCGTTGTTCACTGGGAGCCCCGAGAGTCGAGTGCGCGGCACAGTGTTCGTGGTGACTGATGCGGAGCTTGCCGCCGCTGACGAGTACGAACGCGGAGCGTCGTACGTAAGGGTGTCGGTCGTGCTGGCCTCAGGGACGACCGCGTGGCTCTATGTCGATGCACGTTCGTCGAAGCTGAGAGCTGACAGCTGAAAGCTAGTAATTCAGCCAGTAAGAAAACTTCACCAGAAACACGTTGTTTGCAGGCACGCCGAAGACGCCGCCGAAGTCACGACTGAAGCGGAACTTGCCGAAGGACTCGTTCTCCTCGCGGCCCTGTTGCCAGACGACGAACAGTGCCGAGCCGGGACGATATTCCCACCGCAGCACGTTCGTCGTCCTGAACGAGCGGAAGTTGAAGTCGGCATTGCCCCTATAGCCATAAGGAGCGTAGCGCGACTGCCAGTCCTTCGAGCGGCCATCGACGAGTTCCTTGTAGCCGGTGTACTCCCCCGCTGACACGAACGGTTCGGCGTAGATCTGAAGTGACAGGGTCGGAGACATCGTGTAGTTCACGCGCGTCGTGAGTGCCACCGTGGTCTGGTCCAAACGCGCGAAGACGTAACGTGTCGGCTGGTCGGGCCGCTCCTCGTTGGTGACCCACTGCGCGTCGTTGTTCGAGATGCCGAAGCGCAGGCCGCCGCTGACCGAGAGCGATGGCATCGGCCGGAACGTCAGGGAGGGACTGAGGTCGAAGAAGTGCTGCCCGAACTCCGAGTCGCCGCCGCCGAGGAAGGTGTCGAAGGCGACGAGCTTCCGCTCGTCGGTATTGAAGTAGCCCCACGTGCTCCACACGCCCTCGAAGTTGGCGCCCGGCCCACCGCGCGTGGCGCGGTCGTCGAAGCCTTCGGTGTTGTAGGTGACGCCGCCCCCGCTGCTCCAGTTGTTCTTGAACTGCCAGTGCGCGTTCACATTACCGCCGAGGTTGAGTCGATCGCCGTCGAAGTTGTGGTTACTCCACTGATTGAGGTTGAAGCGGAAGCTGCGGAGGTACTTCCCGGGCTTCTCGTTGCGCCACTGCATCCAGTTGCTCTGCGAGATTTCATCGGCGCGCCGGATGAAGCCGAGATCGTTGCTGTCGAAGCCAGGCGACTTG
This sequence comes from uncultured Acidobacteriota bacterium, assembly GCA_963797715.1. Classification (GTDB taxonomy): domain Bacteria; phylum Acidobacteriota; class Vicinamibacteria; order Vicinamibacterales; family 2-12-FULL-66-21; genus DATBJJ01. The sequence continues at coordinate 350,184 of CAWCQS010000013.1, read as the reverse complement.
AAGCCGACGTTCGATTCGAAGCGGACCTTGGCGCCGGAGATTTTCCGGAACGCGAGAAATCCGGAGTCACCAGCGAGCGATGTCAGCGTCGGATCGAACTCGACGTGCGTCGCATCAGGACGCTGATAGCTGTGAACGTTGTTCTCCTGCAGCCGGGCGATTGCCGCCTCAGTGCCGTTGATGTTCGAGCCGGCGAAATATCCGGCGATCGCGTAGCGCTTTTTGAAGAGCCGGAGGTCCCAGTCGACCCCGCCGGCGTAGGCGGAGTTGGCGAGGACGCGCATCGGGCTACGTTCGTCCCCGACGTTGCGATTCGTCGCCGTCATCATCACGCCGACCGCCGACTGGTTGGCGAACTCCCGTCGGATGCGCGCGACGGTGTAGCTCGCGAAGGGCTCGATTGGCTGCGTCGAGCGCAACGATCCGATGGCAACGCTGGCCTCTTCTTCCGCCGTCAGCGCGTTCAGCACGCCAACCGAGAAACCCCCAATTCGCCCGGTTACCTTTGTCGCGCCAAGAATCGTCGTGTTCACGGGCGAGGCGACGAACCCGCTATCGGGAACGTCGGCGCCGAGCTGCGGCGTGCGGCCGATACGCCGTGTGTAGAAGAGGCCTGTGCAACTGCCGTCGTTGCAGTCCATGTCGAAGCGGAAGACGCCTGACCCTTCGACGAAGAACGGACGGCGCTCGGGGAAGAACGTTTCGAACGCGCTCAGATTGACGACAGCGGGATCAGCTTCGACCTGACCGAAGTCAGGATTCACCGTCGCGGTCAGCGTCAGCGCTGGTGTGAGCGCGTACTTCATGTCGAGGCCGACGGAGGCGCCGGGATCGACGCTCTTGACGAGCGGGTTGCCGTCCTTGGGCTTCGTCGATAGATCGGCGAGTGTGTAGGGCAGGAGCTCCAGGCGTTTTGGCGATTTCGAGAGCTCGAGTCCGTGCAACTCGCCGAACTGCGACACGATGCCGTTGGTGCTCCGCGCGATCAGCGGCCACGTCGACGTCTCGTTCAACCGCGCAATCTGCCGAGAGAGAGCGAATCCAAACGTTGGCTTCTCCGACGGAGGAAAACGGAGTTGCGACAGGGGAATCCGGAACTCGGCGCTCCAACCGTCGGCGCGCTTCGCGACCACCACGTCCCACACCGCGTCCCACCCCTGATCCTCATCGCCATCGTTGAAGTAGTACTTGTCTTGCTTGACGCCCGCGGGGTTGACCGAGAATTCGTACGCCGTACGTTTGTCATGGTACGAGTCGATGACTACCGCCACCCAGTCGGACGGCGAGTAGCTGTCGCGCCGCGTGAGGAATCCGCGGATCTTGTCGGGCTCAGGGTCTTTCGCCAGAACGGCGACATACAGGTGCTGCGCGTCGTAGGCAACGCGCGCTTCGGTTGGAAAACTCGGCGGCGCCCCTTCTTTGGGCTCACGCTGCACGAACTCGTCGATTTTCGGCGCTCGCGACCAGACTTCCTCAGTCAGCTCACCGTCCAGCTTCAGTGCCGTGGCGTCGCGGACCGGCACAGCCTCGACGACAGCGACGCCCGCTGCAACTGTCGACCGTCCACCCGCGCCCGGCCGTGGATCGTCAGCCCGGACTGTCCGCGCGCGGGCAGGAGTGACCGCAAGCGGACAACAGACGAGCAGGATCGCCGCAAGAGTTGTTTTCATGAACCGGTCTCTTAGACGATCCCTGGGAGTGTTAGGTTTGCAGCAGGAGCCAGAAGGAGCTAGGAGCTAGGAGCGACAAGAAGACAGACAGAGAGAGAACGGGCCGAGCCGAGCTGTCGCTGATTAATCGCGATTTGCCAAGTCGGCAGCGCCTGCGGCTTGAGCGCGGCGCGAAGTCGCCGCGCGAAGCGAGCGGGGGTGGGGCCCCGCCAGCATTGAGAAAGCTGACACAGCCAGTGGTGAGCATGTAACGGTTAGAAGACCGTTACGTAAGACCGGCGCTAAAAGAACACCGTCTCCCCCCGCTTGGCGACGAGCGCGTCGATCTTCTTCTTCATCAGATCGCGCCGGCGGAGGAGTGCTTGAGTTTGCCGGTCGTCGAGCCATTGGCCCATCGACGTCTTCAGCGTCGCCTCGTCGAGCGCCAGCATCTTGTCCCACAGTTTCCTGTCGACGTTTTGCAGCTCCTGCGGCAGCTTGGCGTCGGTCACGAACGCGCGAGAGTGATCGATGAGGTAGATGTGCCAATCGGCATCGACGATCAGGTTGCCCTTGTTCCGGTCGCTGTTGCCGATCAGATCGTCGAACATCTTCATCCGCGAGAGTTGGAACCCCCACGTCGCCGGCTTGGGGAGCGGTTGCACGCTTTCCCACGAGCGCACGTTTTCGACCCACATTATGGCGGCACCGAGGTCATTGTTGACCCGACGTTCGACAATGACCGGCACCATGTTCAGGCCCAGGAGCTTGTCGAGCTCGTAGGCGCCAATCTCTGATTTGTAGCTTTCGAAGTATCCGTTCACAAACCCGGGACGGAGCGCCTTCCAGGCAAACGACGCGACGAGTCCGCCGGGCTCGAGGTACGCGCGCTGCGGTTTCGTGACGCCAGTTGGAATCTCCGTCATCTTGTCGATTTTGGCCGTACGGAGGTACTCCTCGAACGCCGCCGTGCGGTTCTGCCAGATGTTCGAGCACGCGGTCGCAGCTGGCTGCGCCTGCGGCCAAGCGACCACCAGAAGTGCCACCAACAAGGCTGTCATGTGTGCCTAACAGTACCACAGTGGGATGCTGAAGGCGGAGTGCTGAATGCTGAAGTAAGTTCGAACTCTGAAAGTTGAAATCGCAAGGCGGCAAGGAGAAGGCTCGACGTTCGAGCTGTGAAGCCGCGAGCCGCGAGCCGCGAGCAGCGAATACGAGCGGCCCAACGGCGAGCCGCGAGTTGCGCCCCTATGGTCTAATTGACCCGTGTTCTCTCCCGGGCAGATCCTCGACGATCGCTACGAGATTCTTGGGCTGCTTGCCGAGGGTGGAATGGGGGCGGTGTACCGCGCGCGACGCACGCTGCTCGGCGACGAAGTGGCCATCAAGATTGTTCGCGGCGAGCATGGTGGCGCGGGTGCGCACGACCGCTTCTTTCGCGAAAGCCGGGCCAGCGCCAAGCTGCGCCATCCCTACATCGTGTCGATTCTCGACTTCAACGTCGACGACGAAGATCATCCGTTCCTGGTGATGGAGTTGCTCAACGGGCTCTCGGTGAAGGACGAGATTGCGAGCAAGGGGCGAATGAGCCTGGCCGAGGTGCAGGCGATCGTTCCGTCGCTCTGCACTGCGTTGCAGTTCGCTCACGACCAGGGGATCGTGCACCGCGATCTCAAACCGGCCAACATCGTCGCGCACGAGTTCGCGCCCGGGCAGCGCGTCTACAAGGTGGTCGATTTTGGTCTTGCGAACTTGCGCGACACCGACGAGACACGGCTGACGGGACCGCACGAGTTTCTTGGCACGGTCGCGTATGCGTCGCCGGAGCAGTTGACGGGTGCGGCGGTCGACTCACGCTCGGACGTGTACAGCCTCGGCGCGGTGGTGTTCGAGATGCTGACTGGACGCGTACCGTTTGCGGGCCCAGACACGATGGCGATGCTGACTGCACATCTGAGCGCACCGGTGCCGAGAGTATCTGAAACGATCGCCGACATACCGGCGTGGGTCGACATCGCCGTCAGCCGCGCGCTGGCGAAGGATCCTGACGGTCGATGGGCGACGATTGCCGACTTCGGTCACGCGCTCCTCGCCGGTGACGGCGGGTCCACGACTGTCGTTCGCACCACGCCAGCGCCCGGGGGGCTGCTGGCGACGTACGATCTCGGCGAGCGGCTGGGCCGCGGACGCCTCGACAGCGTCGTCTATCGCGGCACGCACCGCGCGCTCGGTCACCCGGTGGCGATTCGACTGCTGCGGCGTGACTCTCAGCGCAACTGGGAAGGTGCCCGCTCCCGGTTCATGCGCGAGGCGCAGGTGCTGCAGGTTGCCCACCCGTCGATCATTCAGGTGCGCGACTACGGCGAGGAGCCTGATTTCGTCTATCTCGTCACCGACTACATCGAGGGGCAGAGCCTGCGCGAGGTCATGACCGCCGCGGGACCGATGCCGTGGCCGCGGCTGTCGCGATTGCTCTCGCAGCTCGTTCAGGCGACGCACATGCTGCATCGTCGCAAGGGCCTGCTGTGCGGCGTCAGCCCGGACATCATGCGCGTGACGACCGACGAAGAAGGCGAGCGTCTGCTGATCTCGAGCGCCGGTGTCTGGCAGGCGCAGGATCTGCTGGCGACGCTCAAGGACGACACGCTCCGCGGCATCGCGCTCGCGGACGCCGAACTTCGCTACACGGCGCCAGAACTCATGACCGGCAGGAACGCCGACGTGCGATCGGATGTGTTTACGATGGGCGTGCTCGCCTACGAGATGGCGACAGCCGCGCTTCCGTATGACGGCGCGTCGATGCCGGAGCTCCTGGGCACAATGCTGCGGGGTGGACCCGCCGCTCCGCGGACACTGCAGCCGACAATGCCGGCGTCGGCGAGTGCCGCGCTTCTGAGAGCACTACGCCCGTCGCCGAACGATCGGTTTGCGACGGCGCAGGAATTCGGGGAGGCGCTGCTCTAACGACCGTTATCGCTCCGCCGCCAGCGCCATCGCGCGAACGGCGGCACCGAGCAGGCCGGCATCGGGATTGAGGATGACGACCACCGGCACCATGGCAACGAGGTCGGCCATCGGTTCCTTGGCCCGGAATGCCTCGAGGAAGAGTCCCGATTCGAGGGACGGCAGGATCTTGGGCGCGATACCACCGCCGATGTAAACGCCGGCCGTCGCCAACGCCCGCAGCGCCAGGTTGCCGGCTTCAGACCCATACGCCGAGATGAACATGTCGACCGCTTCGACGCAGCGCGGGCAGCGTTTCTCGATCGCCGATGTGTAGATGCGTCCGGGCAGCTCGGATTGTGTGCGATCTTGTCCAACGCCACTGCACAGCTGAGAGGGCGCGAGGCTGTTCGGAGTGATCATCGGTCCGGTGCCGAAGGCGCCGTGCGTGAACTGATAGATGTTGACGAGCCCCGGACCCGAAATGACGTGCTCCACGCCGACGCGGCCGAAGATGCGCGTGAGCTCGGCGACGAGCTCGAGCTCGCGGGTTGTCCGCGCCGCAAAATCGGCGTGGCCGCCCTCCGATGCGTACGGCAAGAAGCGGCCGTGGACGTTGTGCAGCATCGCGATCCCCATGCCCGTGCCAGCCGCAATCACGGCCGCGTTCCCGCCCGGTACGGCGATGCCTTGTTGCAACACCGCGAATTCGGACGGCTCGAGTACAGGCACCGCGTAAGCCAACGCCTCGAGGTCGTTGATCACTTCGACGCGTTTCAGCCCCAGTCCGGCGGCTACAGCCTCGCCGTCAACGAACCACGGGACGTTCGTCAGCCGCGCCACCTGATCGGTGACCGCGCCGGCGACGCCGATGCACGCGGCCGTGATCGTGCGCGCATCGACTTTCCACGCACCAAGGAACTCGCGCACCATCGGCTCGAGCCCGTCGTAGTCGAGCGTGACGAACTCACCGACTTCGATCGGCTGAGGACGCTCGGTATCCGCGGAGAACAGACCGAGCAGCGTTTTTGTGCCGCCGACGTCGCTCGCCAGTAACATGGCGGTATTTTAGCGAGGTCCCGGGTCGACTGCACGAATCAGGCTTGACATTCGTCGCCATCTCGCGCATCTTCGCGGAATCAATGGCGTCGTCGCCACGATCCCTGAGCGGCCTGAGTGGATCAGGCGGGCCGTACGGGCTGCGCGAGATTCGCAGCCTCTATCCCACCGTCAGCGACAAACACCTTCGCTATCTGGAGAAGTGGGGTCTGCTCGGGCAGAACGGGCGCCCGCGCGCAGAGCGAGAGTACTCGTTCACGGACCTCCTCGCCATCAAGCACGTGGCGAACGAACTCGAACGGGGCACGCCGCTCAAGGTGATCTTGCGCGGGCTGCTCGCCGAGCGCCAGGGTCAGCTCGAGCTCGACTTCCACGCCGCACCCGATACGCCGCGCGCCAAGGTCGTGACCCTGCACGGCAGGCGTACCGTTCCAGCAGGCGTAACTGGCGGGTCTCCGCTTCCGGCGGACGTGTCGATGATGCGCGACAACGCCTATCAGTCGTTCCCCTTCACCGATCCGCAGGCGGCTCTTGCCGCCAAGTACTTCATCGAAGGCTCGCGCCTCGACGATGGCGAGGATCGGAACATGGAAGGTGCGGCGGCAGCATACCGGAAAGCGCTGGTGATCGATCCCGATCTGGTCCCGGCGATCGTCAATCTCGCCAACATCCACTACGCGCGCGACGAGATGATTGAGGCTCAGGCCTTGTATGAACGGGCCATCAACCTCGATCCGGATTGCTTCGAGGCCTACTTCAACCTCGGCAACATCCACCACGACCTGGGCCGCTATGAAGATGCGTTGCGTTGTTATCGTGGCGCCGTGAGGCTCAACGCCGGCTATCCCGACGCGCACTTCTACCTGGCGGTGACGCTCGAGAAGACCGGACACTCCTCCGAGGCCAAGCCGCACTGGAAGGCGTACCAGGACCTCGCGCCGAACGGCGAGTGGGCAGATCTGGCGAGGGAATTCAGCGACTAGAGTGGTCGCGGTTCGCTGCTCGCCACTCGCTGCTGCATGGCCGAGCCAGCTGCGAGCCGCGAGACGCGAGCGGCGCCAGGCGTCAGTACATGTAGTCGTTGCGGTCGCGCTTCTTCGGCGTGCGCCGAAGCTTGTAGAACGCGCACTCAGGGCACCACGACTCGGGCTTGAAGCCTTCCTTACCAGCAAAAGGCAGCACGTCGCGATGCGTGCAGAAGTCGCCAGCATCCGGCGTCGCGCGCCAGCGGCACGACTTGAATTTCTCCACCGCCGGATCGAGGCCCTGCTGTTCGACGGCCTGTTCCGTCGCTGCGGCATCCGCGGTCGATTCAACCGCGTCGTCGACGGGTGGCTCGGGCACTGACGCCGCGGGGCCAGACGCCGGAGCGTAGCCCGACGCGAAGCCGGAACCAGATCCCCCTCCGTATCCAGGTCCGAATTTGGTGTCGTCCATCATTCCCTGACTGCCTGCACGGGCCTCAACCCTGCAGTTCCATGCCGAAGGATCGCTGCAGCGCCTGTAGTGCGCGCAGCTCTTCGGGAGATACGAGCGTCAGCGCCGTGCCGGTCGCTTCGGCGCGGCCGGTTCGGCCGACGCGGTGCACGTAGGTCTCGCGATTCGATGGAACCTCGTAGTTGACCACGTGCGTGATGCCGTCGATGTCGAGTCCACGCGCGGCAACGTCGGTTGCGACCAGGACTCGATAGCGCCCGCTGCGAAAACCTTCCACCGCCTGTGTCCGCTGCACCTGCGTGCGATCGGCATGAAGCGCGGCCGCTTTCAGGCCACCGGCGGCGAGCCGCTTGGCCAACCGCTCGGCGCCAGACTTGGTGCGCACGAAGACGAGCACCGGTCCATCAGCACGACGCAGGAACTTCGCCAGCCACTCGGCCTTCTGGGCGGCAGGCACGTTCTCGATCGTGTGCGTGATGCTCTTCGCCGGTCCGCCGGCCGATCCTACCTGGACGAACTTGGCATCGCGGACGACCTCGTCGGCGAGCCGCATCACGTCGTCAGGCATCGTGGCCGAGAAAAGCAGCGTCTGTCGAGCGGCCGCGTCTGGCAGCGCCGCGACGATGCGACGCACATCGGGCCAGAAACCCATGTCCATCATGCGGTCCGCTTCGTCGAGCACGAGCGTGTCGAGCTTGTCGAACTTCACGGCGCCGTTCCGCATGTGATCCATCAGCCGGCCCGGCGTGGCGACGACGATGTCGACTCCGGACTTGAGCGCGCGCTCCTGTGGATCCATGGGCACGCCGCCGTAGACTGCGATGCTCGTCAGATCCGTGTGGTACGTGAAGCCCTGGACGTCGTCTTCGATCTGTCCGCACAGTTCACGGGTCGGTGCGAGGATGAGCACGCGTGTGAAGCCGCGCTCCTCGGGCGCGGCGGCGCGGGCCTTCAGCATCCGGTTCAGGATCGGCAGGAGGAACGCCGCCGTCTTGCCAGTTCCGGTGTCGGCGCAGCCGATCAGATCGCTGCCGTCCATCATGATCGGGATCACGGCGCTCTGAATGGGCGTCGTGCTCGTGAAGCCGCGGATGCGAATGCCTTCGATGAGCTGCGGATCGAGTCCCAGCGTTTCGAAGGCGACCGGGCGCGGGTCGTATTCGGCCTGTTTCCGCACCGGAGCCGGGGCGACTGGCGGCGCGGCGACATGTGCGTGGTGACTGCGGTGACTGGCCGGACGCGGCGCGCCGGCGCGGCCGCCTGGCCGTCGTCTGCGTCGTCCACGCGAGCTATTCGAGTGACTTGTATGAGAGCTCAAAACAGTGATTTCTTAGCGGGCGCGGAAGGTGATGATGCCCCGCACCGGATCGTAGGGTGAAACGCCGACGGTCACGCGATCGCCCGGCACCACCTTGATGCGGAACCGGCGCATGCGGCCGCTGAGCTGTGCCAGCACCTCGTGACCTTGGTCGCACTGCACGCGGTAGAGGCCTCCGCTGTGGACCGCGACGACGGTACCCTGCACATCAATGAGATCGTCCTTACTCAACTATTTTTCTGTCCTTTCCAATCAAAGATTGTGCCACATCATAACGCGGTTCCGCAAACACAGCCGCTCTTTCTGCCCAAGTGCCGCGAAGTAAGGCCTTTCGACCGAGTCAAGCCCACCTAGGGGGCCTTGCCCGCGGGATCAGCCAGCGCCTTGACGGCAGTTTCGATTCTAGTCGCCATCTCGGCGTACTCGTGACCTGTCAATGAAATAGGCGCGCCGAAGGTCACGCTCGCCCGCCCGCGCTGCGGGAATTTCCAGGACTGATGAAGTATTCGCTCGAGCCCCTCGAGCCTCACCGGAACGACCGGAACCTCGAGCCTCGCCGCAATCATCGCCGCTCCTGGCTGGAATCGTCCAATTTCACCGGTGTCGGTCCGGCGGCCTTCGGGGTAGATGAGGATCGAGTAACCCTGGCCGATCAATTCCCCGATATAGCGAAGGGTCTGTCGCGTGCCGACTTCCCGCTGAGGCAGCGGGAAAGCATTGAAGAACAAGGAGGCGAGGTAATAGTTGGCGCTGTTCTGAACGTACGCCCGTCGGCTGAACTGCTCCGGATAGAAGTGCGCCTTGAAAAATTCCTTCGCCATAGCCGGCGCGACACGATAACGCCACCGTGCCGGCAGGGCATCGAGGATAACGGGCGTATCGAGATGGCTCTGGTGGTTTGCCGCGAAGATGACGGGACCATCGAGTCTTTCGAGATGCTCCAGGCCGCGGACATGGACGCTCGCAAAGATGCGTCCCACCGGCAGGATCCACGTTGGAAGGCTCGCGCGCCGAAGGGCGCGGGCCGGGAGCGTGCGATTCCATGCCGGAAACTCGATGGCCTCGGTGTGAGTGATCGCGGCTGGCCCCGCCGCTTCGAGAGGCCTCGTCAGCGCGTCCAGGTCAGCGATGGTCCTGGCGGCGCTGAAGCGAGTCTCGTCGATGGTGACCTGGAATGCTTCCTCGATGGCCATCATCAACTCGACGCGCTCGAGCGAGCTCAGACCGAGTGCATCGATCGTCGTCTCGGGAGTCAGCGTTCGGCCGGGAGCAAAGCGCTCGAGTACTGATGAGACCGATCGTGCGTGCCCGGACGCCAGCGGTTTCTGCCGATCCTGCGAGCCGTCGATCCACGATTTGAGCTCGCGCCGCTTCAGTTTTTGGGTGCCTTCTGTGCGAGGCAGTTCACCGCTCGGCCAGACCGCGGCGGCGCGAATCTTCTGGTGATCGCCCAAGGCAAGATTGGCCCCTCGAACGATCTCGTCGACGTTGGCGCCTGGGTCGATCACCAGGACCGCGTGGACCCGCTCCCCAGTGGAACCTGGCGCCGATGCGCCAACGACCGCGGATTCACGCACGCCTGGCTGCGCGTTGAGCGCCTGCTCGACGTCTTCGGGAAAGACGTTGAGGCCCTCCGGCGTGACGATCATTTCCTTCTTTCGACCGCGGATGCGGAGTTGGCCGGTGCTGTCGAGTTCGCCGACATCGCCGGTGTGGAACCAGCCATCCCGAAACGCAGTGCGCGTCTCTTCCGGCGCATTGAAGTAGCCGCGCGTTACGTTCTCGCCCCTGACGAGAATCTCGCCATCGTCCGCAATCCGGACTTCGACGCCGGCAATCGGTTTTCCGACGGCACCTCTGGTGGCGTGAAATGGATGATTCAGCGTGACGATCGGCGCCGTTTCGGTCAGCCCGTAGCCTTGGACAACGACGAATCCAAGACGTCCCCAGAAGGCTTCGAGCTCGGGATCGAGCGGCGCCGCGCCGACAACGATTGCCCAGAACTTGAAACCGAACATCCGGTGCACCGCGCGGTACCTCCACCAGCGCTTCGTCCAGTGCATCTTCTCGGCTGGTTCGACGGCCGTTTCAGGGGCGACGCGGACGACGTGGTCCCTCAGTACTTCGAGCATCTTGGGTACGCAGACAAGCACCGAGACGCGTCGGTCGTGAATCTGCCGGATGATGTCGTCGGGTGAGAAGCTACGCGTGAAGAGGACGACGCCGGGCAGCATGGGCGGCACGAATGTGCCCATCGCCTGGCCGAACATGTGGCTCAGCGGCAACAGGTTGAGGAAGCGAATCGGCAGGAATGGTTTCGCCCACTGCCGGTACTTCGCGACTTCTTTCTCGATCGGAACGACGTTGGCGAGGATGTTCCGATGGGTGATCACAACGCCTTTTGGATCGGCGGTCGCCCCCGAGGTGAAGATGATCTCCGCCGTATCGTCCGCAGTCAGCTCTCGATTTTCCGAAACGACGGCCGGCCCATTACCAGCTCGAGGCCTGACCGCGGCCGCACGCAGCTCGCCGATTGACCACACGGGATGGCCTGATCCGTCGAGCGGCGCGCGTTCGACGACGTCGCCGGCCAGGATGGCGCGGGCATTGACGATGCCGGCGACCTTGAGGAGAAACTCGGCTGAGGCGCGATAGTCGATGGGGACGAGAACGACTCCTTCCAGGAGGCAGCCCCACAACGCGACGATCCACTCGGGCCGGTTTTCGCTCCAGATGGCGACAGCCTGGCCTTTGACAATGCCCTCTGCGCGCAAACGCGCGGCAAACGCATGCGCGGCCTCGGCGACGTCGCGATAGGTGAGGGACCAGGTGCGATACCCGTCGTCGTAAACGAGGAATTCGCCTTCCTTGGCCGCGAGATCGTCAAAGAAGTCGATGAGCGTGCGCCGCGCCATGCGAGATGAATTATGATCGAAAATCTCATGGCGCTTCCGCCTGTGTTTGCGGCCAGCGCGCTCTACGATAACCTCCTGCAGTCGGCGCTGCGGCAGTTCTTCGGGCGCGCCACGTTCGAAACCGAGCCCATTCCGTCGCTCTCCTCCGACGGCCGTCTGGCGATCGAGCCGACCAACGATCCGTCGGTGCTGTCGATCCGCTGGTTCGGCTCGCGGCACGTGCTGCACGTGCCGGCGCGCCGCCCGTTCACGCCGCACGAGGTCAGGCTGGCGAAGGCCATCGGCAGCGTGCTCGCGCTCCGCTACCGCGCGATCTTCGATCCGAGACAGATGCTCGAGCGCGGCGACCTCTTCCGCGGCGCGATCGAGGACCGCTACGTCAGCGCGTTCCTCAATGCACAGGAGCAAAGCGATGCGGCGCTCGCGCGCGCCGACCTGGTGGCGACGGCGCTCGAAATCCTGCGCGTGGCGGCACTCTCGAGTTACGAGAACAAGAGCATTTCCTCGGGCGTGCTGCTGGTCGACGACGATGCGAGAGTGCCGATTGCCCCAACCACGTCATCCGGGCACGCGTACAAGTATCTCGCCCGCGCTCACCGGCATCAAGAGCTTCTATCGTTTGAGCGACGGGCTGGAGACGCTGTTCCTCGTCAATCGCGAAGGAACCGTGCTCGACATCGTCGAGATCGATCGCTACGTGAAATCGACGAACCGAGCCGATCCCGTGCTCCTCGACGTGCCGTGTCCGACGCCGTACCGGCACCACGCGATGGCGACCAGCAACAACCGCAACATCTGCCTCGTCCTGACGCCGTCGCACGAGATCAAAGTGTTCGGGCAGGGCGTGGAGATGTTCAGCTTCCGCAACGCGCGCTGGCATCTCCTCGACGTCCAGGCGAAGTATGAAATGTGGGAGCGCGCGGTCGAGAACGAGGCCCTCGCCAGCCGGCTTTTCCAGGCGGCACTCGATTTGTCGGATGCTCGCCATGGCGCGTTGTTCGTGGTGTTACGCGACGCGTCGACATCGATGCCGCTGCTCGTGGCGCCAGGCGATCGACTCGACGCGCCGCGAGGCAAGCCCGGCGACGCGCCCGATCGCGTGCAGTTGCTGCACATGCTGCGGGGCAGGAGTACGGTCAGCCTCGATCCGGCGGTGCTCGCGGGGCTGGCGAAAACCGACGGCGCGACGGTGATGGACGGCTCGGGTCGTTTGCTCGCCGTTGGCGCCATCCTCATGCACACCGAGCCGCTCGAGCCGCATTCGACGCTGGCGGTCGAGGGCGCGCGTACGACGGCGGCTATGGCTGCCGGCCGGTATGCGTCCGTCCTCAAGGTCAGCGAGGACGGATTGATCACGTTCTACGACCGGCAGGAAAAGATCTGGGATATATAACAGTCGGCAGTCGTTAGTCGGCAGTCGTCAGTCAGTCGTCAGTCCGTCGTCAGTCCGTTTCTAGCTACTTGAGACTGATACCGGCGCTGAAGGCCATCATGCGCCGGCCGCCGAACGCGGGTCGGCCAGTGGTCGCGTCCTGCGGGTTGATTTTGTAGAAGCGCAGATCGAAACAAAACGCCAGGTGTTCCTTGGCGAACCAGCGGGCACCGCCACCGTAGTTGAGCGACCGTGTGCGTCCGTCGGCGTCGGCGACGGGAGCGTCTTCGCGCTCAGTGGTAAACGACGCGAGGCCGATTCCGCCGCTCACATAGCTCCAGCCGTCGCGTCCGCCAAAATTCAACGAGATCTGCGGTGATAGCACCGAGAAGCTGGTGGTGACGGTCGGGCTGCTCGGGGCGCCCGCGGTCGTTGGCTCCAGCGTCTTGCTTCCACGGCTCGTCAGCCACTCGCCACCAAACCCAATCGAGACTTTGCCCAGGCGGAAGGGGTAGACGTTGACCCCGGCCGCAATCCCGAGGCCTCGGCTCGGGATGTTGTCCGTCGTGACCACGAGCGCACTTGCGGTGGCGTCGTCATCTGGATAGCGGGGAATTGCGACTCTCACGTCGGCCGCGAACCTGCCGATGGGCTCGCGCGGAAGGTCCTGCGCCGTCGCGATGGCCGCGGAGGTCACCGTGGCGAACGACAGGGCGGCAACGATCACACGTGCGGGCGAGCCCACATTCATCTCGGTTCGGACCTTTCGATCATTCCCTGCTCCTTCAATGCCTGCACGATGTGCGTCGCGCGCGCGAGCCCTTCTTCGCGCGTTTGCAACTGACCATCGAGCTGCAGCTCGTACAGCTCACGGAGAATACGCCCAACCTGCGGGCCTGGTGCGAGCCCCAGATCCAGCAGGTGCCGTCCCATCACCAGCGGCGGCGGCGGGCGATGTTCGACGCCGAGAGAACGCGCGCGTTCGAGAAAGCGTTCGATCGCGCCGCAGTCGAACGTTCCCGTCCGTCCGAGACAGTCTGACATCGCCACGCGCGCGAGCAACTCGAGGTTGACCTTTTCTGCCAGCCTCCGGAACGCGCCGTCGCTCACCGGCGTCGGTGACTTCGAGAACGCATGCGGCTTCAAGTGGTGCGCGACGATGCCCTTGACCTGCGTCGCGACATCGTACCCACCAATCGTCTGCACGTTGAGGCGCGCGAGAAAATTCTCGGTTGGCGCGACGCCTGCTTGTTCGTGATCGATCGAGCGGATGCGGCCGTCGAGAAATGCCGTTGTTGGCGGCTTACCGAGATCGTGGCAGACAGCGCCGAGCATGACCGTGATCTGCTGCGGCCGCTCGAGATCGCTGATGCGCTGACGCGCCTGATCGATGACCAGGAGCGTGTGCACCCAGACATCGCCCTCGGGATGCCATTCTGGTTCCTGCGGACAACCAATGAGCGCTTCGAGTTCGGGAAACAATTGGCCGACGACGCCGAGCTCGAGCGCGAGAGCAAAGCCGGACGATGGCCTCTCGGCCAGCAGCAGGAGTTTCTCGATTTCGCCCCAGATGCGTTCGGCTGGCAGATCGTCGAGCGGAATGTTGCGGCAGAGCGCCTTCGTTTCCGGCTCCATTTCGAGCGCGAACCGGGCGGCGAATTGGACGCCTCTGAGTACGCGCAGGCTGTCGTCGGCAAACGTCGCCGAATCGACGGCACGCAGGACACGCCGCTCGAGCAAGTCTCGGCGGCCGTCGAATGGGTCGAGATAGATGTCCTCGAGCGGATCCCACGCGACAGCGTTGACGGTGAAGTCGCGTCGCCGCGCCGCTTCGTCCGGCGTCATGTGTGGATCGCCGGTGACCTCGAAGCCGCGGTGGCCGCGGCCAACCTTCGACTCGCGCCGCGGTAGCGAAACGTCGACGTCGAGCACCTTGTAGACCGTGAAGCTCTCGCCGACGGTGTTGACAGCTCCAATCGTGTCGAGAAGGGCCTTGAGCCGTGACGCCGGCAGGCCATACACCTCGAGGTCAACGTCCTTGCTCGGCCGCCCGAGTAGCCGATCGCGAACCCAGCCGCCGACGACGAGCGCGCGGCCGCCGTGCTCGCGCACGAGCCGCGCGATAGCCGTCGCAGTGTCGATGCTCATCGCTCAGCGTGGGGCTCAGCGCGGGCGCGTGGGATCGGCCGCCGCCGATTCGATCACGCGGCGCCGGCCGTACTTCCGCACCAGGCCATCGGCAAACGATGGCGCGACGGCGTTGAGGATTGCCAATGCGCGTGACGCCCGGTGTGGAAAGACCTCGGCCCGCGGCCGCTTGAAGCACTGCACGATCGCGTCGGCGACGTGATCGACCGATTGCTTGGGGCCGAGGCCCGACACCTGGTGGCCGAAGTCGCGTTCCATCGCCGCACGGAACTCGGTCGTTGTCGACACGGGAAACACGGCGCTGACCTGGATGCCGGTACCAGCGAGTTCCGAACGCAGCGATTCGGCGAACGCCGACTGCGCTGCCTTGGTGGCGCTGTAACCGCTCATGAACGGGATGCCCCGCTTGGCGACGATTGAGGACACGAGTATCAGATGCCCGCGTTGCTGCCGACGGAACACCGGCAACGCCGCGCGCGCGCCATAGAACGTGCCCATGAAGTTGACGTCCATCATCCGCCGCATCACGCTCGGATCCATCTCTTCGAGTGAGCCGTAGTACCCGAAACCCGCATTGCAGACCATGATGTCGAGCCGGCCGAACGCCTGCTGCGCCCTCGCGACCAGCTGCTCGACGTCTTCGAGGCGCGTGACATCCATCGCCAACGCCGCAGCGCGGCCGCCCGCCGATCGGATACGCGACACGGCTTCTTCGAGTCGATCGACTCGGCGCGCGCCAAGCACCACCGCGACGCCTTCGCGCGCCAGGTGCTCTGCGACGGCAAGACCAATGCCTGACGATGCGCCGGTGATGGCAGCGACGGCGCCGTCGAGGGTCATGAGTGCATAATACTTTAGTCATTAGTCGTCAGTCGTCGGTCGCGGTCGCCAGTCTGAGTCGTCAGTCATAGTCGTCAGTCACAGTCAGAGTCGGTGTTCCTAGCGAGGTGTGGCTGGACTGTGCCCCTGACTGCCGGCTATGACCGACGACCTAGACTGATGAGTGCGACTGACGACTGAAGATTGAGAATTGTGTTGCACGATCCCAGCGTCCAGCTTGCGCGCGATCTCGTGGCGATCGATTCCGTCAACCCGTCGCTCGTGCCTGGCGCGGCGGGGGAAGGCGAAATTGCGTCGGTTATCGTGGCGCACATGCGCCGAATCGGACTCGACGTCGTGATGCAGGAGGCGGCGCCGGGCAGGCCGAATGTCATCGGCATCCTCGAAGGTCGCGCCCCGGGCCGCTCATTGATGTTGTGTGGCCACGTCGATACGGTGGGCGTCGATGGCATGGACGCGCCCTTCGCGCCAGAGATTCGCGACGACCGGCTGTATGGGCGCGGCTCGCAAGACATGAAGGGCGGCGTCGCGGCGATGATCGACGCGGCGCGCGTCGCGGTCGATCGCGGATTCGCACGCGGCAGACTGATCGTTGCCGCGGTCGTCGACGAGGAGTACGCGAGCATTGGCGCCGACGCATTGGTGAAGGACTGGACGGCCGATGGCGCCGTCGTCACCGAGCCGACGGACCTTCAGGTCGCGATCGGGCACAAAGGGTTTGCGTGGATCGACATCGTCACGCGCGGATGCGCCGCCCACGGCAGCCGGCCGCGCGACGGCCGTGACGCGATCATGAGAATGGGTCGGGTGCTGCAGCGGCTCGAAGCGCTCGATCGGAGTCTGCAGTCAGGAACGCCGCATCCGATTCTGGGAACCGGCTCGCTTCACGCGTCGATTGTCAGCGGTGGCCGCGAACTGAGCTCGTACCCGGACGCGTGCCGGCTGCAGATGGAACGTCGGACCGTCGGTGATGAAAGCGGCGAGACCGCGCTCGAGGAAGTGTCCGCGATTCTCGAGGCGCTGGCACGCGAGGATCCGGAGTTCGAGGCACGAGCGCATCTGACGTTCACGCGCCCACCGTATGAGCTCGCACCTGATCATGCGTTGCCGTGCCTGCTCGTGGATGCGGCGACCGAGCATGGCGCCCGGTCGGCGAAGGTAGGAATGAGCTTCTGGACCGACGCAGCCGTTCTTGGATCGGCTGGCATCCCGTCGGTCCTCTTTGGTCCGGGCGGTGCGGGACTCCACAGCCGCGAGGAGTACGTCACGACGACAGACGTCGTGACGTGCCGCGATGCGCTCAGCCGCCTGATTGACCTCTGGTGCTGAGCGCTTAGGCGCTCTTGCGCAGGACCAGGCGCGGCTTGAGCGTGTGACGCCGGGCGTCGCCTTCGTAACGAAGACGCGGTCCCTTACCCGAGATCTCCCAGCCAGGCGTGTCGTGCCCGCAGGAAGTGCACCGCATCATGACGCGGTTGCCCTCGAAATGCAGCACCGCGTCGTGGCCATGAAGGCCGCAGACCACCCGACCGAATTTCGCGACCATCCGGGACATCAGACCCGCTTCCGGTGCTACCTTAGCCGTAACGTCCGCCGCCGCCGTGAGTTGCTGGGGATAATTCGTAACCATGGGCGTCTCCCTGATTGCCTCCCGTTGCCCTTTTGATATGACTCCGGGCTACCACGAGCCGTTTCATCGCCTTGCGGCGTTCCCTAGTTCAATCCGTGTGCCACGGCTGTGGTGTAGAAGCTATCTCTAGAGAGATGAGTCTGTTAGAGGCATTTGGGCCTCTGCAATAACAGTTCTGTCGGTGTGGCGGTCGTGCGAGGCTGAGGCAACGCGAACCCCTGAGTCAGACGTGGGATACCCAGTCCGCATCAGCCAGACTATCGGTGCCTGCGAGCGAGAAATTAGTCGCCCGTTCGAGCGACTTTTTAGCTCTGCCGTTAAGTCGTTATCGTAATCAGTGGGTTCGCGGCGCGCGGCGGGGGCCGACCAGGAGGTGCTGCAGGGTGCGGGCGTAATAGCGAAGAACCGTCCGTTCGCGAACGCGGAATCGGCCGCCGCGCTCGACGAAAATGATATTCCTTGATTCGAGCAGCGGGGCAGCCTCTTCGACCGCGCAGCGGCCGTCCTCGACGCCCATGTTGGCGCCGGCCGCCTGCAGTGTCTCGATCAACTCGTCGGCGCGCGACTCGAGCTCGCGGCGGGTGATCGACGGGCGCATCGCGGCGGCAACGACCGCGGTCGGAAGGACCTTGTAAAGCCGTCCGATCGCGTCGCGGATCTGGTGCGCGAGCGCCATCACGTCGCGACGCGACTCGGGGTCGTAACCATCGAGTGGAATTGGTGCGCCGAAGGTCACAAACGCACGGGATTGATATCCAACGGCGAAACGAACCATTTCAGCCACTTCGCGCGCGAACGGCCGCTGCCGCCGCTTCGAGCCCTGATGCGCGAGGATGTGATCCTCGAGCACGAGGTCGTACGACACCGCGAGTGGCAGGATCGACGAATCGACTCGTTCCGCCTGCACGGCCGCGTGAAGAAGGCCGGTTTTCGGCGACTTCAGCTCGCCGGTGTAGCTCCTGCCGCCCTCGATGTAGAAGAGCAAATCGTGCCGCTGCAGTAATTCCGCGACGTAGGCCTTGAGCGTCACCAGATACGCCGGATCCTTCGCGTTCCGGCGTATCGGGATGGCGCCGGTCACGTGACGATGAATGAGGCCGAGCGGTCCGCCAAACAGGTTGATGCCTGCCGCGATCACCGGCGGCCGGATGCCGTTGTCGTCGATGACGAGGGGCTCGACCAGGTAGTCGAGATGGCTCTTGTGGTTCGAGATGTAGATTGTCCGCCCGCGGCGGGTCGCCTCCTGCGCAATCCGCACGTTCTCGTCGATCCGTTCGATCTTGCGCAGGATCGGATAGAGCGGATGCTTGAGGGCCCGGTAAATGGGATAGCGCTGCGTCGTCCGCAGCTCGTCGAGGTAGGCGTGAATCCGCTCGCGGGCTTCAAGTTCAGACTGCCCGTGCCCACCCCGGAGGTAGCGCCCTACGTCCTCACGCGCCAACACCGCCTGGGTGATGTCGTCGAGCATTCCGGAAGGGACTATATCAAAGATAGCGGCCTGTATACTGAGATCATTGGCCTCGTTACTCTGGTACCCACAGCGTTTCCCATGCAGAGGCGGCTGCCGCCTCCTCGAGAAGTCCTACGACCGCGGCCAACGGCTGTGCTTTTGTCGGTGGTGTTGCTCATCGTATCGATGCCAGTCGAGGGCGGCACAAAACCAGACGCCGTGTCCCAGCGGGTGACGGTCCGGACTGACGACGGCCTGCAGCTCGCCGCGACGTTCTACGAGGCCTCCGCGCGCCCGGCGCCAGCGGTCATCTACGTCCACCAGCTCCAGAAGGCCCGCAAGGACTGGGATGCGGTGGCCAGCCAACTGGCGGCCGAGGGCCTAGCCGGGCTCGCCATCGACCTGCGCGGCCACGGCGAGTCGCCGGGAAGTCCACAGGACTACTCGGGCATGGTGCAGGACGTCCGTGCCGCGCGGCGCTTCCTCGCCACGCGGCCCGAGGTGACTCCCAGCCGCATCGGCATTGCCGGAGCGTCAATCGGCGCAACGCTGAGCGCGATCGTGGCGGGCGAGGATGGAGCAGTCGTCAGCCTCGCGCTCCTGTCGCCGGCTATGGACTATCGCGGGCTGCGTCTCGACGGAGCGATGAAGAAGTACGGCGCGCGTCCGGCGCTGCTCGTCGCAAGCATGGACGATGGTTACAGCGCGCGCACGGTCAAGGAGCTGCAAAAAGCTGGCGGCGGCGTGCGCGAGACGCTCGTGCTCACTCATGGCGGGCACGGTATGGCGATGCTGGCGGGCGAGTCTGAACTCGGGCGCCGCCTGCTGGAGTGGTTCCGACGAACGCTGCTATGATCGCAAACTGGTCATTTTCCAAGTGCGCAGCCGTTCGGCCTCGACAGCCGGCAGGCCAGCGGTAACGCTCCGCGGGACATCAGAAACGTGTCACGAGATTCAGTGATCTTCGGCATCGCCGGCGTGTTCTTCGGCCTTCTTGCTGGCTGGATCGTCGGCAGCCAGCAGGGCTCGGCGCAGCGGACGGCTGCGGCGCCAGTGGCTGCGCCGACAGCAACGTCGGGCCAATCGTCGGCGACGCCGCTCGACGAATCGCGCGTCGCGACGCTCGCCAAGGACGCGGAGAGCAAACCACGGGACGTCGCCGTGCGGCTCGAGCTCGGCAATCTCTATTTCGACGCCGAGCGCTTCGAGGACGCGGCGCGCTGGTACGAGCAGGCGCTGGGCATCGAGCCGCGCAACGTCAACGCCAGCACCGACCTCGGCATCAGCTACTACTACATGAACCAGCCGGACCGGGCGCTGCAGCAGTTCGACCGATCGCTGGCGATCGATCCGCGTCATACGAAAACGCTCCTCAACGTTGGTATCGTGCGGGCGTTTGCGAAAGACGACCTGCAGGGGGCCGCGCAGGCCTGGCAACAAGTCGTCGACTACGCGCCCGACTCGCCGGAAGGCAAGCGCGCGAAGCAGGCCCTCGAGAGCCTGCGCAACGCGCACCCGAACGTGCCCGGGGGATCGGGTGCTCCTGCCAAGTCTCCAGGATCGTCCTGATCTTCGAGGCGTGTGAGATCGCATGCTCCGGCTGCTGCAGTTCTTCCTCATCCTGGCGCTTATCCGCGCCGTCTGGCGTCTGGCCAAAGGCGTGCTCGAGGGCGCGGGCTATCAGCGCGTCGACGGGCCGGCGCCGGTGGGCACCAAACTCGAGCGCGATCCAATCTGCGGGACATACGTGTCGCCAAGCAAGGCCCCGGCGCTCAGGGTTGGCGGCCGCACGCTCTATTTCTGCTCCGACAAGTGCCGTCGCGAATGGGAGCGCCAATGAGGGGCGTGGATGGCTGACCGTTCAGAGCAGCAGCTGCGTGCCGACATCGTCGAAGTCGGCCGGCGCCTGTACGCGCGCGGCTATACCGCGTCGAACGACGGCAACATCAGCCTCCGGCTCGACACCTCGCGCCTGCTGATGACGCCGACGAACGTCTGCAAGGGCTTCATGTCTCCGGACATGATGTGCATCACCGATCTGGACGGCAAGAAGATCGCCGGCGATCGGAACCCATCGTCCGAGATGAAGATGCACCTCGAGGTCTACCGCCAGCGTCCAGAGGTGCAGGCGGTCGTGCACGCCCATCCGCCGATTGCGACAGGGTTCGCTGTCGCCGGGATCCCGCTCGATCGCGCGGTGCTCGCGGAAGTGGTGACGACGCTCGGCAGCGTGCCGATTGCGGAGTACGCCACGCCGTCGACCAAAGAGCTGCCAGAATCGGTGCGGAAGTACGTCAAGGCGCACGACGGGATCCTGCTCGCCAACCACGGCGCGCTGACGCTCGGCGCCGACGTGTTCGCCGCGTACTACAAGATGGAGACGATCGAGCACTTCGCCAAGATCAGCCTGGTGGCGCGGATGCTCGGCGGCGAGCGGTTGCTCTCGCGCGAGGAAGTGGCGCGGTTGGAGAAGCTCCGCGGATCGTATGGCATTGCCGCGCCGGCGCCGATCTGCCCCGAACCATCGGGCGCCGCTCAACTCGATTGCCAGGTCGTCCAGTCGCCAATCTCGGCGAGCGGAGAGCGCCTCGTGCCCGACCGGCTTCGCGATGCGTCGCGACGACCGCCCGGCGTAGGTCCGGACGATGAAATTCGGCTAACATACAGCGAACTGCAGGCACTTATAGAGGATGCTGTGCGGAATCTGAGGTAGCTTCGAGCTTCTGGGCTGGAAGCTGGTAGCTGGAAGCTGGACGCTGATAGCGGAGGCACAAGATGGGTGAGGCGCTCGGGATGGTCGAGACCAAGGGTCTCGTCGCGATGATTGAGGCCGCTGACGCGATGGTCAAGGCCGCCAAGGTGACGCTGGTCGGCTGGGAGAAGATTGGGGCCGGCTACGTGACTGCCATCGTCCGCGGCGACGTCGCGGCGGTCAAGGCTGCGACCGACGCCGGCGCGGCAGCCGCGCGGCGGGTCGGCGAGCTCGTTTCGGTGCACGTCATTCCGCGGCCGCACGCCAATCTCGAAGACGCGCTGCCGATTGGAAAGGCGACTGCAAACGCCAAATGATCCTCGCGAAGATCGTGGGGACCGTGGTCGCCACGCGGAAGGATGAGCGGTTGCTGAGCAGTAAGCTCCTGGTCGCCCGTCCCATGGATCCCCACGGGAAACCTGAAGGCAATTATCTCGTTGCCGTCGACACGGTCGACGCCGGGGTTGGCGAGACCGTGCTCATCGTGAGCGGCAGCTCGGCGCGGATGGCGTCGGGCCTCAAAGACTGCCCTGTTGATGCCGCCATCGTTGGCATCATCGACGCCATCGAAGTTCGGGAGTCCGGAGGCTAGCCGCCAGTGCAGCTCGCGCGCGTGATCGGCGAAGTGGTGGCGACGATCAAGGACCCGAACCTGGTGGGAACGAAACTGCTCGTCCTTCAGCCGCTTGCCACGAGCGGCGAAGCCATTGGCCGGACACTTGTCGCACTCGATTCGGTCGGCGCCGGCGTCGGCGAGCACGTCTTCTTCGTTCGCGGCCGCGAAGCGGCGTTTCCGTTCTATCCGGCCGAACCGCCAACCGACGCGGCGATCGTCGGCATCGTCGATCACTGGAACGCCGAAGACAGACACTGAGACCCGATGCAGATCGCGCGTGTCGTCGGTACCGTGGTATCGACGCAGAAAAACCGCAAGCTCGAAGGCGCTAAGCTATTGCTCGTGCAGCCGCTCGCCATCGACGATACGCCCCGCGGCGTCTCGCTCATCGCCATCGATTCGGTCGGCGCGGGCGTCGGCGAGAAAGTACTGGTCGTGATCGAAGGCAAGGCCGCGGGCGATGCGCTCGGCAAGAAGGCAGCGGCGGTCGACGCGGCCGTGATCGGGATCATCGACACCGTCTCGATTGACGAGGCCGCGTCGTAATCACCATGGACGAAGAGGCACTGCGCGCGCTCGTGCGGCAAACGGTAGCCAGGCATCTGCAGGGCACCGAGACGCCACCGGCCGATCCTCGGCCGATGACGTTTGTGGGTCACGTCAGCCACGTCCGCTACGTGCTGCCGGAGACCGACGGACCGTGCCTCATCGAACCGACTGTGCACTGTAACCACTGTGGCTACTGCGAATCCCACGGACATTGACGATCGCCCTCGGGTCCTCCTGACCCGCCGCATTCCCTCGTCGGTTCAGTCCAAGCTCGAGGCCGGTTGTGCGGTCGAGCTCTTCGACGGACCGCCGCCGATTCCAGCGGCAGAGCTCGCACGCCGTCTCGAAGGCAAAGACGGGCTCGTCTGCGTGCTCAACGATCCCGTGAACGCCGAGGTGCTCGGCTCCGCAACGGGGTTGAAGGTCGTCGCGAACATTGCCGTCGGCTACGACAACATCGACGTCGCCGCCGCTCACGCCCGCGGCATCATCGTCACCAACACTCCGGACGTTCTCACCGAGGCGACCGCCGAGCTGACGTGGGCGCTCATCCTGTCGGTGACGCGTCGAATTGGCGAAGGCGAGCGGCTCGTGCGCCGCGGCGGCTGGAAGGGCTTCGCGCTCGATTTCATGCTGGGCATGGAGCTCCGCGGCAAGCAGCTGGGCATCATTGGCCGCGGCCGGATCGGACGGGCCGTTGCCGCCCGCGCCTCAGCGTTTGGGATGAACGCCGTCTTTGCGGCGCGCGAGGGCCGGAGCGCAGGCGATCTGCCGGAAGCCTCCTTCGACGAGTTGCTCGTCAGCTCGGACGTGATTTCCGTCCATACGCCGCTGACGCCATCGACGCGTCACCTGATCGACAAGCGGGCACTCGCCCGGATGAAGCGCTCGGCGTTTCTCGTCAACACGGCGCGCGGTCCAGTGGTCGACGAAGAGGCGCTGGCATGGGCGCTCAGGGAACACCTCATCGCCGGGGCGGCGCTCGACGTCTACGAGCGCGAGCCGCAAGTGTTTGCAGGCCTGCTCGATCTCGAGAACGTCGTGCTGGCGCCGCATCTTGGCAGCGCAACACGCGAGACGCGGACGGCGATGGCCGATTTGGCCGTATCGAACGTGCTCGCCGTGCTCCACGGCCAGCCGGCGCTGACACCCGTCACGCCCCGGTAGCCTGCGGTGCCGCTTCCGCCGCAGCCGAACGTCCGCCGTGCCCGCATTACGGCGGTGATGCGCCGCCTGGCCAGAGCGATCGCGGGACTCGAGGAGCCTGCTGTCGAAAAGATCGCCGACGAGCAGCAGGAGGATCCGTTCCAGGTGCTCATCGCCACCATGCTCTCGGCGCAGACCAGAGATGCGGTGACAGCGTCGGCATCCCGACGGTTGTTTCGCGTCGCGCGGACGCCGCGGCGCATGGCCAGGCTCTCGCGGGCCGAGATTCAAACGCTCATTTATCCCGTCAGTTTCTACCGCAACAAGGCCGTGCACGTCCTCGAAACCTGCCGGCAGCTCGTCGAACGCTTCGGCGGCAACGTGCCGCCGACGATGGAAGAGCTGCTGACGCTGCCGGGCGTGGGGCGCAAGACCGCGAACCTCGTGCTGATACTTGCGCACCGCAGCGGCGACAACATTTGCGTCGACACGCACGTGCACCGCATCTCCAATCGGCTCGGCTGGGTCGTGTCGCGCACGCCGGAGGAAACCGAACGCGCACTGTACGGCGTCGTTCCCCGGCGATGGTGGCCCATCATCAACCTGTATCTCGTGACGTGGGGCCAGAACGTGTGCCGGCCGGTGTATCCAATGTGTCCGAGTTGCGCGATCGCCGACCTTTGTCCCAAAATCGGGGTCCGTCGAGTGGGGCGGCCGCAGGAAATCAAACGAACAGTCGCTGACGACTAGGACAAGATTCCGAGGAACTATGAAGCTGATTGCGATTGCTGTTGCAGCCGTGATGCTCATGCCACTGTCGCTCGGCGCCGATCAGGCGTCGCCGGGGGCGGGGCCGATCATCGTGCTCGAAACCGCCAAGGGCGTCATCGAGATCGAGACATATCCGGACGAGGCGCCCAAGAGCGTGGCCCTCATTGTCGGGCTGGTAAAGAAAGGCTTCTATAACGGGCTGCGGTTCCATCGCGCCGAGCCGGGTTTCGTGATTCAGGTCGGCGATCCACAGACGCGCGACATGACGAAACAGCAATCCTGGGGCACCGGCAACAGTGGTACGCCCGTCGGCGTTGCCGAGATCACGAAGAAGCGCAAGCACGTACCCGGTGCGGTGGGTCTCGCGCACAGCGGCTCGGCCAAGGATGCGTCGAGCCAGTTCTATATCATGTTGAAGCCGTCGCCGTCGCTCGACGGCAGGTTCGTGATCTTTGGCCAAGTGATCAAGGGGCTGGATGTCGCCGGGAAGATTCAGAAAGCCGACGTCCTCAAGAAGGCTTCTGTGAGGGAATGAGCGGGGGCGGCAGGAGCTTCACGAGCCCCTTCAAATCCGGATACGTTTCGACGAATTCTTCCGGGTACTCGCCTGGCAGCGGTTGTCCGAGCTGATGCTTGAGGATCGCCGCGTTGGCCACCGACTTCGCCGAGAAGTGATTGTTAGCGTACATATACGCTTTCTTCACCGCTTGCGCGGCGTCGGCCGCCGCCTCGGCGAAGGGCTCGAGCTCTTCGGCCGAATAGAGATAGTTGTAGCGGTCCTCAGACTTTTCGTGCTTCCACCACTGCGCCGCATTTCTACCGTGCAGCCGCAGATAGAAAAACGACCGCACGTTTGGTTGCAGGTTCTGGCGGATGGACGTCTTGAATTTCGGCTCGTCAATCTGCGTCCACGCGGCGGCAAACTGTTCGAGCAGCGCCAACGCTGACGTGGGATCGTCGCTCCAGCTCCGATGCCGCAATTCGACGGCGACCCGGTAATCCTTGAACTGGTCGAGCAGCCATTCGAGGTAGCCGCGAGCGTTGGCGTCGTTCGTGAAGCTGGCGGGGAATTGCGCCAACAGGGCACCCAGCTTGCCGGCTGAGGCAAGAGGGTCGATCGCGCGCCGGAACTCGTCGACATCCTTCTGTCCGAGGCTCAGCGGATCCTGCCCCGATGCCTTCTCGAACATGTCCGGATGCGTAAATTTCTGAAAGAGCTTCAGCGAAAACTCGAATCCCTTCGGCGTACCGATCCGCCCAACCCTGCGCCGTCGCCGGCGAAGGTACGCCGTAGAAGGACGAGTTGATCTCGACGGTGTCGAAGTGTTCGGCGTAGAAGGCAAGCTCGTCGAATTTCGCGCGGCCACGCCCCCGTGACCGCGCCGGATAGAAGATGCCGTTCCAGGTGCCCTTCCCGGTTGGATAACTCCAGCCCGAAGTGCCGATCTTGATTGGGCTATCGGTACGCATCCTTGTTGAATCCAAAAACCACCTTCGAGCCACGGATTAGGATCGGGCGTTTGATGAGGTTGGGTTGCTCCATCATCAGGTCGATGGCTTCTTTCTTCGACTTCGGCAGCGGACGCGTCTTGAAGACCGGGCTGCGTGTGCTGACGAACTCCAGGAAGCGATCCTTGTCGATGTGCTTCTCGAGGAACGCCCGGTCGGGCGGGTTCTTGTTGATGTCGCGTTCCTCGACGTCGATCTTCTGCTGCTCCAGAAAACTTCTGGCGTTGCGGCAGGTTGTTCACGTGGGTTTGAGATAGAACACGGGCTTGGACATGCGAGGCATTGTACGTCCCGGACGCGGTACAATTGAAGGTCTGCCGCAATGCTGACCATCAACGAGATCTTCCATTCGATCCAGGGCGAGTCGACGCACACCGGCCGGCGGTGTGTGTTCGTGCGGTTGACGGCCTGCGATCTGCGATGCTCGTGGTGTGACACGCCCTACGCCTTTCACGAAGGCCGGAAGATGTCGGTCGAGCAGGTGCTGACTGATGTCGCTGCATTCGAGTGCCCGGTCGTCGAGATCACCGGCGGCGAGCCGCTGCTGCAGCCGGACGTCTATCCGCTGATGCGGCAACTGCTCGACCGCGGTCACATCGTGCTCCTCGAGACCGGCGGCCATCGCAATGTTGCGCACGTGCCTCAGGGCGTGATCCGCATCATCGACGTGAAGTGCCCGGCAAGCGGCGAGTCGGCAAAAAATGACTGGTCCAACCTCGATCTCCTGACGCCGACCGATGAGGTCAAGTTCGTCGTGCAGGATCGGCAGGATTACGAGTTCGCCAAGGATGTGATCAGGCGCCACGGCCTCGAAGGACGGTGCGCTGCGATTCTGCTGTCGCCGGTGCACGGCATTCTGCCAGGCCACGAGCTCGCTGCGTGGATTCTTGCCGATCGCCTTCCAGTTCGGCTGCAACTGCAGGCGCACAAGTATATCTGGAGCCCGGATGCGCGGGGCGTCTGACGCCTCGGATCAGACAGCCACGATCACACAGCCACGGATCACACGGATCAGATGACTCATGCGGACGGTTCGAGCAACGTAAGACGCGCGGTCGTGCTCTTGAGCGGCGGGCTCGATTCGTTCACCGCCGCCGCGATGACGAAGGCTGACGGCTACGAGCTCTATGCGCTGAGCGTTCGCTACGGGCAGATTCACGCGCGGGAGATCGAGGCGGCGCGTGCCGCGGCGCGGGCGCTAGGCGTCGTCAGGCATGGCGAGATGGCGGTGGATCTCGCGGCGTTTGGTGGTTCGGCGTTAGTCGGCGACGGCGCTATCCCGAAGGACCGTGCGCTCGAGACCGATCACGGTATTCCTTCGACGTATGTTCCGGCGCGCAACACCGTCTTCCTGTCGCTGGCGCTCGCCTGGGCCGAGGTCGTGGGCGCAACCGCCATCGTCATCGGCGTCAATGCCCTCGACTACTCGGGCTATCCCGACTGCCGGCCCGAGTACCTCGAAGCCTTCGAGCGCATGGCGGCGCTGGCGACGAAAGCAGGCGTCGAAGGACGGCCGCTGCGCGTCCTCGCACCGCTACTTCGTATGTCCAAGGCCGAGATCATCCGCCACGGCCTGGCGCTCGGCCTCGACTACGCGCTCACACACAGCTGTTACGACCCAGCACCATCGGGTGCGCCTTGCGGAAGGTGTGATAGTTGCCGGTTGCGCGCGAAGGGTTTTGCCGAGGCAGGCGTGGCGGATCCGCTGGTCACGAAATCTGCGAACCCGTAGCACCTGTTGAACCTGTCGAACCTTTGAATCAAGAGAGCCCGTGACCGAGCGCATCTACTACACCGAACCCTACACCGCCGAATTCGACGCGACCGTGCTCGGCGTCGAGTCCATTCCCGAGACCCCGAGCCGTAGTGGCGTCGTGCTCGATCGCACCGCTTTCTATCCCACGTCCGGCGGCCAGCCCTACGACACGGGCACGCTAGGCGAAGCGCGTGTCATCGACGTGGTCGATCGAGACGATGGCAGCATCCTGCATATTGTTGAAGGGTCGGTTGCCGCGGGGCCGGTGCGCGGCGCGATCGACTGGGCGCGGCGCTTCGAGCACATGCAGCAGCATACAGGCCAGCACGTGCTGTCGGCGGCATTCGAGCGCCTCTGGAAAGTGCGGACCCTCAGCTTTCATCTCGGTTCCTCCGCTTCGACGATTGATCTCGAGCGCGAGGTCAGCGCGGCAGAGATGTCGCGAGTTGAAGCCGAAGCCAATCGTGTTGTCTGGGAGGATCGTCCAGTAGCCATCCGCTTCGCCGACGCCGCCGATGCCGCGACGCTCGGCTTGCGGAAGGAATCGAAGCGCGAAGGCGTGCTGCGGGTGATAGACGTCGAGAACTTCGACGTGTCGGCGTGCGGTGGTACGCACGTCGCGCGCACCGGTGCCATCGGCATCATCGTCGTCTCCGGTTCCGAGAGATTCAAGGGCGGAACGCGGGTTGAGTTTCTCTGCGGCGGGCGCGCCCTCGCCGGTTTTCACGCGCTCGGCGACAGCGTTGGCGCAAGCGTCAGGCTGCTGTCGGTGCTGCCATCCGAGCTGTCTGCGGCAATCGAACGCGTTCAGGCTGATGCGAAAGAGCTGCGGCGACAGATCAAGGATATGCAGACGCGCCTCGCGGGCCACGAAGCTGTGGCGCTTGCCGGGAAGGCCGAGACGGTTGGTTCGGCACGCGTTGTGGTCGCCGCCCTCGACGGCTACGACGCGATCGGCCTCAAGACCGTCGCGAACGCGATCGCGGCCCGTCCTGGCCATGTGGCGGTACTGTTGAGCGCACCGGCGCCCTCATCGATCGTTGTCGCCCGGTCGCCCGACGTAACCGCCGACAGCGCGGCGATTCTCAAGCAGTTGACGGCCGCGTTCGGCGGCAAAGGTGGCGGGCGCCCGGAGATGGCGCAAGGCGGCGGACTGCAGGGCGACGTCGAGGCGATGCTCGCCGCTGCGCGAGCAGCTATTTCCGCGTGAAGTTTGCCAGGTGCTCGACGGCGAGGTCGGTGATCCAGTTCACCGTTGCCGCGGGGATCACGAAGTCGTTGGCGATGATGGAGAAGACGAGCATCTCGCCGTCCCGCGTTCGAACGTAGCCTGAGAGCGACCGCACGTTCGAGATCGAGCCCGTTTTGGCGATTGCATTCCCCTCCGCCCGCGTCCGCCGCATGCGCGTCGCCATCGTGCCTTCGCCCTCCTTGCCAGCGATCGGCAGCGTGGCCATGAACGCCGCGCGGTTCAGCTCGCTCTTGTACTCGCGTGTGAGCACCGCCGCAATCGTTGCCGGCGTCAAGTAGTTGTATCGCGATAGCCCTGAGCCGTCTGCGTTGACGTAGCCGTCGTCGGGAATGCCCCACGATGCGAGCGCCGATCTGATGGCGTTCAACCCGCCCTCGAATGTTCCGATGCCGCCGCGCGCGGCGCCGATCGCTTTGAGGAGCGTTTCGGCATAAAGATTCTGGCTGACTTTCATCAACACGATCGCGACGTCGCGAAGAGGCGGAGACATGGTCGTGACGATCGTCCGGCGCTCGGATGCCGTTCTCAGTAATTCCGCGACGATGTCGTCGTGATCGACTGCCTCTCCGGCGACGAGCAATCCGCGGGCGGTCAGGCCGTCCTTCAACGCCTGGGCGAAGAAGATCGTGGGATTGACAACCGCCACCGTGCGCTCGAGTGGCGCAGAGCCGGCTGCGATCGAACCGCTGACCTCGAGAACAGGATGGTCCAGCCGACGCTTGTAGTCGATCGATGACGGTGATCCAGCCGCAGTGGTAGCAACGCGAGTGATGAGCGTGAATCCAGAGCCATCGGTGATCGTGGCGAGCGCAGGATCGCCAGCTTGCGCAGCCGGGCGGACGGTCAGCATCGCGAGGTTTTCGTTGAACTGCAGAGCGCCGACCGGGGCCGCGTAGCCGTACTGGAGGTAGTCCCACGCCCAGCCGGGCCCGATACCGTCATCATCGAACAGTTGATCGTCGCCAACGATCCTGCCGTCGATTCGCGTGATTCCGGCCGCTCTGAGCGCCGCCGCCCACTCGTCGAGCACAGCCGCTGCTCGTCCGTTGCGCGAGTTGATCGTGGGATCGCCGCCGCCACGGACGATGAGATCGCCTTGGAGTGTCCCGTTTTCGACGGTGCCAGCGGTTTCAAGTGTCGTGGTGAACGTGTGGTCCCAGCCGAACAGGTCAGCCGCGGCAGCCAGCGTCACAATCTTCATGTTCGACGCCGGCATCATCAGACGGCCATCGTTCAACTCGAAGAGCGCTTCGCCGGTGTCGAGGGAGCGGATGTCAACGCCCCAGATGCCGCGCGCCATAATCGGTGCGGAAAACACACGTGTGAGGTCACCTCGCAGTCGCTCGACGGCTGGCGAGGCCTTGTGACTTCTGGTTGTCGACGCTGGAGAAGAGGACGGACCAGCCGGCGCGGCGTGCGCCGCACAGCCGGCCGACGTCGCTGCCGCAAGCCACGTCAGGGCGATGGTGAGGCGGAGCGTCGTAGCCAGCGGTCCTATTTGATGCCCTCGAGTGACTTGACGATGTTGTCGATCGTCGAGCTCTCGACCTTGGCCGCGCCCGGCTCGCCGTCGCGCGCGGCATAGCCGTCGCTGCCGCTGCGGGAGAATGCGGTCTTCTCGACACGCTTTCCTTGGTCAGTCGTCAGTGTCACCACGAGTTCCGGCTTGTCGAGCCCGGTCTTGGCCGCGCTATCAACGAAACTCGTGGCGCGGGCCGCAGTGATCGCTGAAATCAGGTTTTCGACCGTTGTCGGATCGAGGTCGCGAGCCGTCGGAGCCGTCTGCTTCCACTTCTCTTCGTCCTGACCCTCTTTGTTCTTGGTTTTCGTCTTTTCGAACACCGACGCCTGGCCGTTGCGCGTAACTTCCAGACGTGTGGCATTGAAGCCGCGGCCGTCGAAGAAATCCTTCTGACGATAATCGCCCGGCTCCTTGGTCGCGTCGGTCAGGAGTGACGACTCGATCGTGAAGACCGTCGGCTTCGATTGATCTCTCGCGTAGGCCACGCCCTCACCGGCGCTTTTGCCGATGAGGAGCGTTGCCTGTGCCGACCCGGTGCCGAGTTGAATGGTCGCCTCGGGTTTGTCGAAGCCCGTATCGGACGCCTTCACCGCTTCCGGTGCGGCAATCGACTTGGCCTGAAGAGTGTTCAGACGGCTCACCAGCCCGTCGACCGTCGTGAAGTCCGCGCGCGCCTTGATTGGTGCCGTCAGCTTCCACTCGCCGTCCGCCTTGGCGAACTGCAGGGCGCGCTTCGGCGAAGTGATGGACATCGCGTCGATCTTGTCGCGTTCGACCTTCAGGACCGTTTTGTCACGAAGATCGAAGGTCGTCTTGTTGAAGGTCGCGTCGACGAACGACGGAATCAGGAAGACACGTTTCGAATCGTCAATCCTGGCGTAGAGGTCGCTCGCGGCCGGTGTCTTGCGGCCGATGAACAGACGGTGCGACTGTCCTGCGGATTTGAAGGCGACCTCGATCCGCGGTTGGTTCAGGCCGTATTCGGCAACGTCCTGCGGGTTCTCGTCGATGACTCGACTGAGCTCGAGCGATGACAAGTTGCTGGTAATGCCGGACACGCTGGCGCTGTCAGTGGCGGTGCCGACGGGCTCGACGATCTGCCAGTCGTTTCCCGTTTTCTTGAGCGTCGTGCGTTCGCCCGACTCCGACGTTACTGTCAGCTCGTCGATCTTGTCTGACTCGACTTTGAAGACCTTTTCTTTTTTGTCAGCGTCGGACGGATCACGTTTCGATTCGACGAAGTACAGATATCCGCCGAGCGCGAGTCCAACAACAATGAGAAAGAGAAACGATCGGACGCCGCGCATCTACCGCCTCCGCCACCAGGTCTGAATACCGGCGAGGAAGATCAAGCCGGGAAGAATCAACATGGTGAACCAGAAGATCATCCGGTCCTGCCCGGCAGTCAGCGTGATGCGGCGATCTTCAGCGTTCCGCGGGCGGACCGAGATCAAGTTCTCCTGCTGGGCAAGCCAGTTGACGATGTTCAGGAACATGTCGCGGTTGCCGCCCATCCCTGCGACGGAGTTCGAGGCGAAGTCCGAGTCGCCGACGACGACCAGGCGCGTCTCGGGCTTGTTGGTGTTGGCGTCCGGACCGTCAGCTGGTGGAGGCGTCGCGCCTTCGACGGGTGCCGAGACCGCCACTGCAAGCGAGACTGGGCCCTGCACATCGCCCTGGTCGAACTGCGGGCTCCGCTTCGCCCTTCGTCGTCAGCCGCTTCAGGTCGCTCTCTGCCCAGCTGTTGCGGCCGGTCATGACAAACGAGGTGGCCGTGCGCCCATTGGGTGCGCCCTCGATCGGCTTGACAGACCGCGCGTAGGGGTAGGCAGTCAGCAGCCTGAACGTGTTGGTGATCTGGTGATACGGATACTGCGCCGCGACCGGAACGTCAGCCTGGGCGCCGCGCAACTGACTCATCGGATCCAGGACAGCGTTGTTGCCGACTTCGACCGACCAGTCCTTCAAGAGCCCGATCAGATTGGCGAGCGGCGGAGCGTCGGCATTCTGCGGGGGGTCGATCAGGACCAGCAGCTTGCCGCCCTTGGCAAGATGGGTCTTGAGCTTAGTGACCTCGGGCTCTAGGAGATCAGACTTCGGTCCGGCAATCACGACAACCGCGGCGTCGGTCGGGACCTCCTGCTGCAGTAACACCAGCGGCTCGGTCAGGAAGTTGTCGCCCTTGAGCTCCTCGGCGATGCCACCATATCCGGCCTGATCTGATCCGGCGATGTCTCGCTCGCCGTGCCCTTGGACGAAATAGACCTTCGGTTGCTGACCCTGGACGACTTTGATCAGCCCGTTCGTCAGGTCCTGTTCCGCATCCGATGTGACGCGCTGGACGCGGCCGTCGTACTCCAGCACGATCGTGCCCAGCGCGTTTTCCTTGAGTCGCTCGGCCTGCGACGGACGCTTCTCCGGGTCGATGTACTCGACCTGCAACTGCTTGCTCAGATACTGATAGTCGTCGAGCCGCGTCTTGAAGCGATCGAAGTCTTCCGTGCGTGCGAACACCGTGACCCTGACGGGCTTGGTCAGGCCCTGCAGCACCTTCTTCGTCTGCTCCGACAGCGTGTACTGACTCGCGGCGGTCAAGTCCCAGCGCTTGTTGTGGCGCTCGGCGAGATAGTTGATCGCCGCGAGAATGCCCAGCACGATGACGACGCTGGCGGCCGCCAACGTGCCGTAGCGCGCCTGCCGGCCAGAAAAGTCGCGGACGATTTCGCGCCACTGGCTCAGCACGTAGAGCAGGACGCAAACCAACCCGCCAATCGCCAGGCCATACCACCAGGTCCATTCCGGCCGGAGATTTCGGATCGCGACCGATGCGAAGACGAGGATGACGCCCAGCCAGCCCAGGAGTCCGAGAAGTCGTTTCAACATAATCATCAGTTCAGTGAGGCGAGCCGCTATCCGCGCCAGCGTTCGGAGTCGACGGACTTGGCCGTCAGGAACAACCCGAACGTGATGAAGCTCAAGTAATACACGAGGTGTTTGGTATCGATGATGCCCTTGGTGAAATCGTCGAGATGTTCAGTGATTGAAAGGAAGCCGACGATCACTCGGCCCGTCGGGCCGACCGAATCGGCAAACCAGTTGATGATCCAGAGCATCAGGAACACCGCGAACGTCATGACACCGGCGACGATCTGATTCTTCGTCAGGCTCGACAGGAACAAGCCCACCGACAGGAAACACCCGCCGAGCAGCAGCAGCCCGAGATATCCCGCGAGCACGGGCTTGAGCTCGGGGTTACCGAGCCTGAACAGAATCGCGATATCGATCGCCGTGACGAGAAGCATCGCCGTGAAGAGTCCCATCGCTCCGAGGAACTTGCCGACGATGATCTCGAGGTCAGTGATCGGCGACGTGAGGAGCAGTTCCATCGTTCCGGACCGCTTCTCCTCGGCATAGGTCCGCATCGTCACGAGCGGCATGACGAAGAGGATGATGATCGCGACATTGTGAAGGACGCCGCGGATCAAGTATTCGTTGACGTTGATCGTTCCGCCGCCGCCCATCGCCATGCGCTGGCTCTGCTCGGCGAACCCGGTCAGATAGACGCGAAAGAAGGCGCCGAAGAGCAGCGCGAAGAGACCGATGAGGATGTAGCCCATCGGCGAGGCGAAATATCGCGCGCAATTCCTTGCCGGCAATTGCCAGGACGTTGCGAACGCTATTCACGAGGAGCCTCCTCGGTCGAATCACTCTCTGCCGCCGCGTCAGGTCGAGCCGCTTCGGCGGCCGCAGTCTCGTCGGTCGTGACCTGCAGGAAGATTTCCTCCAGGCTCATTCGCATCGGCCGCAACTCGAGCAAACCCCACCCGCGATTGACGATCGTCTTCGCCAGTTGTCGGCGAATGTCGGTGCCGTGCTCGCTCTCGACTTCGAAACCCGACCGCCGCTGTCCGCGGCCACTACCCGGGTCACGCCAGGAATGGCTGCCAGCACCGGGCCGGCTTCCGCGCCGAGCGCGTCGAGCTGCACGAACATCGTTTCAGCGCCGGTGAGCCGGGCCGTGAGGTTCTCGGGCGTGTCGACGGCGACGACGCGCCCTTTGTTGATGATGACGACGCGCTGGCACGTCTGCGCGACCTCTGGAAGGATGTGCGTGCTCAGCACGATCGTGTGGTTGCCCGCCAGGCTGCGGATAAGCTGTCGAGTCTCGATGATTTGCTTCGGGTCGAGTCCCGCCGTCGGCTCGTCGAGAATCAACACCTCAGGGTTGTGGATAAGCGCCTGAGCCAGCCCAACGCGCTGCCTGTAGCCTTTCGATAGCTTCGAGCAGTGACGATCGGCCATGTCGGCAACGTGCGTCTGCTGCATGACGCTCGTGACGCGCGACTTCCGTTCAGCGGGGGAACGCCTTTGATCCGGCTGACGAAGTCGAGGTACTCGCGCACGGTCATGTCGGGATAAAGCGGTGGCGTTTCCGGCAAGTATCCCGTCCGGCGCTTGGCGTCGAGGGGGTTGGCGAAGACGTCGAACCCCGCAACTACAGCTTTGCCCTCGGTGGCAGGCATGTAGCCGGTCAGGATGCGCATCGTCGTTGTCTTGCCGGCGCCGTTCGGCCCGAGAAACCCGAGAATTTCGCCGCGTTCCACGCGAAAACTGACGTCGTCGACGGCCGTGACGCGGCCGTACCTTTTGGAGACGTGTTGAACCTCGATCACAAACCACTCCAGCGGAAGAGGGCGGCTGGCCCGTGCGGCCAGCACGCCGCGGAGGGAGACAGTCCCCGGGAAGCCCGAGTTGTTCTACGTAACATGTAGTTAGAAAAGCTGATTACAGACCGATCCTTCGAATCGTATCGGGACGCGGAAAAACGTGTCAAGAAGTGGGATATACTATACCTGAACATCTGCTCATATATTCATATGTCCCAAGCGCTCAAAAAAGCAGGTCCCCTCGAAAAATCAGACTCGGCGGAGGGCTCGCCGGTCGTCGCCGAACCGTGCGACGTGCCACACAACGGAGTCAGCGCGGCGCGCCGCGCGCTGCTGATGGCCCCGCCGACCGTCGAGGCATTGGCCGACACGTTCCGCGTACTCGGCGATCCGACGCGCGTGCGAATCCTGGACGCGTTATCGGGCGGCGAGCTGTGTGTGTGCGACATCGCCTCGCTCGTCGGAATCAGTGAGTCCGCGGTGTCCCATCAGATGCGACTGCTCCGCGGTATGCGGCTGGTGCGACATCGCCGCGAGGGCCGGCAAGTCTTCTACGCGCTTGACGACCATCACATTATCGAGCTGCTGAAGCAGGCGCTGACGCACGTCGAGGAGTAGAGGTGATTGTCTCGACCTCAACCTGTGCTCGCGTTTACTGGCCCCTAGGGATGACTGTCGATGTCTGAATGTCCGGTCTGTGAGCTGCACGCGGAATCGATTTTCAAGATCGAAGGCATGGACTGCCATGAAGAGGTGGCCATCCTCGAACACCGCCTGAAGACGCTCACGGGCCTCGAGTCGCTCGACGCCGACGTCGTCGGACAGCGGCTGCGAATACAGTACGACGCGGCAAAGCTGACGACATCCCGCATCGCCGAAGCGGTGGCGCAGACAGGCATGCGCGCCTGGCTCGAACACGAAGAACCGCGTCCGGCCAAAGCATCGCTCTGGCGTCAGCGGTTGGTGTTCCTCTCCGGACTCTGCCTCGCTGGCGGTTTGACACTGCAGCTGTCGGGTTCGGCGCCACTCGTCTGGCTCATCCCCTACGCAGCGGCGATTGTCCTCGCCGGCACGCAGACGGCACGACGCGCGTGGACGTCGCTGACGGCGGGCCGGCTCGACATCCACGTACTGATGATGGTGGCGGTTGCCGGCGCGCTGGCGCTGGGAGACTTGGCCGAAGGCGCGTCGGTCGTGTTCCTGTTCGCGCTTGCGCAGGTTCTCGAGTCGCGAGCGATGGAGCGGGCACGTGGTGCCATCCGCGCACTGATGGACCTGGCGCCAGCAGAGGCGCTCGTTCGTCGCGATGGGGCCGAGCGTGTCCTGCCCATCGATTCGATCGCTGTCGGCGACATCGTGGTCGGTACGGCCGGGCGAGAAGATCCCGCTCGACGGCCGCGTTCACGCGGGTGAGAGTCACGTCAACCAGGCACCCATCACCGGAGAGTCGCTGCCGGTCCGCAAAGGCGTCGAAGACGATGTTTTCGGCGGCTCGATCAACGGCCGCGGCGTGCTCGACGTGAGGGTGACGCGGTTGCGCAGCGATTCGACGCTCGCGCGAATCATTCACCTTGTCGAGCGCGCCCAAGCGCAGC
Organism: uncultured Acidobacteriota bacterium; assembly: GCA_963797715.1. Classification (GTDB taxonomy): domain Bacteria; phylum Acidobacteriota; class Vicinamibacteria; order Vicinamibacterales; family 2-12-FULL-66-21; genus DATBJJ01. The sequence goes on along the minus strand of CAWCQS010000013.1, from coordinate 313,288 downwards.
GCGCGCCCAGTCAAACGTTCGTTGACGCGTTCGCGCGAGTCTACACGCCAATCGTCCTCGCGCTCGCGATCGCCATTGCGGTCGTGCCACCGCTTTTCTTTGGCGCCGAGTGGAGCAGCTGGGTTTATCGGTCGCTCGTGCTGCTGGTCATCTCGTGCCCGTGCGCACTCGTGATCTCGACGCCGGTTTCAATCGTGTCGGCACTGGCCGCGGCTGCCCGTAAGGGGGTGCTCATCAAAGGTGGCGCGAGACTGGAACGGCTCGCCGACGTTCGCTGCATCGCCTTCGACAAGACTGGAACCCTGACGCGCGGCCGCCTGCACGTCACCGACGTCGTGCCGCTCAACGGCGCGCAGCCGGCGGATATTCTCGCGCTCGCGGCCTCGATAGAGGCGCGCTCGGAACACCCGATCGGCCAGGCGATCGTCCGACGGGCCACCTCGATGGCATCTCCGTGCCGGCGGCGGACGGTGTTGAAGCCATCCCGGGCTTCGGAGCGTTGGGTCGTGTCGGTCAGAGTGAGGTCATCGTCGGAAGCAGCCGCTTGATGGAGCAGAGAGGCTGGTTGGACCCAGCCGTCGTGCGCGGCGTCGGACACACTTGCGTCACAAGGGCGCACCACGGCTGTCGTCGCCATCGACAAGAAGGTGATCGGCGTCATCGGCGTCGCCGACGAGACGCGCGAGGCCGCGCGCGATGTCGTGTCGCTCCTGAGGAGCCAGGGAATTCAGCACGTCGTGCTCCTCACGGGCGATCACGAGCTCGCCGCCCGTGCGCTTGCCGAGCGTGCTCGGCATCGACTGACTACCGTGCGGAGTTGCTGCCGGAGCAGAAGCTGTCGCAGGTCGAAGCGTTACGCGCGCGCTACGGCATGCTTGCCATGGTCGGCGATGGTGTCAACGATGCCCCGGCGCTTGCGGCAGCCGACGTCGGGATCGCGATGGGCGTCGCCGGCACCGATGCCGCGCTCGAGACCGCCGACGTCGCGCTGATGGCCGACGAGCTCGCCAAGATCCCGTACGCGCTCCGGCTCAGTCGTGCGACCGTGCGTAACATTCGCGTCAACGTCGCTTCTCGCTCGCGCTCAAGGCCGCGTTCCTGCTGCTGGCGCTGACCGGCAACGCGACGCTGTGGATGGCCGTTCGTGGCCGACATGGGCGCCTCGCTGCATGGTATTGCGAATGCGCTGAGGCTGTTGCGGGAAGTGAGCACGTCGAGGCGACGTCAGCGTCAGTACGCCTTTCGGTTCGTGAAGAAATGCTGATCGACGAACTCGTCGACCGCTGCCTGGTCGGCCGGATCGACCTTTTCGAACTGCAGTCCCATCCCGACGCGGCGATCGCTCCACGCCACGCGTGATTCCGCCTCGATGTCGCGCTTCGAGCCGGGCAGCCGGAAGCGGGCGCGCACCTTCGCATCCTGCTGCAGCGGGCTCATCGTCCGGATCGCCAGCCCGCCCTTGCTGATGTTGAGCGTCAGCGCCGCGGCAATCGTGTTGCCGAAGCGGTACGCGACCGGGATCCCGAGGACGACGCGCGGGCTGCCGCGGCGGTTGAAGTTGTCGGGAAAGAGGTGTGGCGCGAGCGACGGCAGGATGTGCTGCACGGCGCTGTACTCGTTCACGTAGCCCGCGACGCCGAGCGCGGCGAGGTCGCGCACCTCTTCCGCCGTCGCGATCGTTCCGCTGAAGACCAGGATCGGCAGCCGGCCGCCGTCGAGCTTGCGGATCGAGCGCACCAGATCGACGCCGCCGGCGTGCGGCAGCCGCAGGTCGAGGACGATGAGGTCGATGCGCGCGAGATCGGCGCGCACCCGGGCGAGCAGCTCCGCGGCGCTCTTGACGGTCAGCGCCGTGTGCCCGGCGCTAGCAGGGCGGTGGCGAACCGATCCCGCACGAAGGCGGTGTCGTCGGCGACGATGACGGTTTTGGTGGTGGTCACAGTGGTGGCCGTCACGCACCGACGTATCGGTCGCAGCGTTTCGGGCGTTAGGCTCGTTGCAGAATTTATCAGGTTCTCGTTATAATCCGAAACCTTTCAGCCATCAGGGGCGTGACCCTGTCGGTGTGTTCCACTAGATCGAAGCCAGAGCGAGCGGAGCGCAGCGTCCGAGGAGCATGTATGGCCACCTGTCCGGAATGTGATGCCGAAATCGAGAGTCGACGAGTTCGATGTCGACAAGGGCGATCTGATCAGCTGCCCCGACTGCGGCTCCAATCTCGAAGTGACCAGCAACGTCTCCCGTCGAGCTCGAATCAGTCGAAGACGACGAGGATGACGACGACGACGACGACGATGACGACGACGATGAGGACGAGGACGACGAGGACGACGGCGACTCGACGACGAGGACGAGGTAGACGACGACGAGACGGGGAGGACTGGGACGAGTGAGCCAAGCCCCCACGGCGTGGCGTTCGGCCGGCGCCGGAGTCGATGCCGACCTGCCCCGGCACGAAGAGTCTCGAAAGAGCAGCGCTCGACTCGCGCGCTGCCCGGCTTCCCTCGCTCATCGTCGCCTACAGCGGCGGCGTCGACAGCGCCTATCTCGCCTGCGCGGCCACGCGCGCGCTCGGCGCCGCAGCCCTCTGCGTCACCGCCGACAGCCCCAGCTATCCCGAGCGCCATCGCGACGCTCGCGCGTGCACATCGCCGCGCGAGTTCGCCTTCAATCACCAGGTCATTCAGACCGACGAGATGGCCCGGCCCGAGTACCGCGCCAATCCGGCGAATCGCTGCTACTACTGCAAGCACGAGCTCTACACGCATCTGACGCGCGATCGCGCGCGCGCGCGGCATTCCGGTCATCGCGGACGGCAGCAACGCCGACGATCGCGGCGACTACCGGCCCGGGCGTCAGGCGGCGCGCGAGTTCGGCGTCGTCAGCCCGCTCGACGAGGCCGGGCTGACGAAGGCGGAGATCCGCGAGCTGTCGCGGCGCGCCGGGCTGCCGACCTGGGACGAGCCGGCGTCCGCGTGCCTGTCGTCGCGCATTCCGTATTTCAGCGAAGTGACCGACGAGAAGCTGCGCATGATCGAGCGCGCCGAGGCGGTGCTGCGGCGAGCTCGGCTTCCGGATCTGCCGCGTCCGCCATCACGACGCGACCTCGCGCGGCTCGAGCTCGGGCGCGACGAGATGGCGCGCGCGCTCGAGCCCGAGCGTCGCCGACGCGATCGATCGCGAGCTGCGCGCGATCGGCTACGCGCACGTCACGCGTCGACCTGCGCGGCTACCGCCTGGGCAGCCTGAACGACGCTCTGCGGCTCCGCCACGTCTGAACGTTGCGCAAAGCCGTCGGCAGCGCTCGCGCGTCTGTCTCCTCGCGGCCCATCTGCTGTTCCTGCCGCCAACGCTCGAAGATCTCGACTCGATCAACTTCGCGCTTGGCGTGCGCCATTTCGACGTCGCGCGAGCACCAGCCGCACCCGCCCGGCTACCCGGTCTTCATCGCCCTCGGCAAACTTCGACTGCGCGTGTTCTCGCGCCTGCGGCGTCCCAGCGCCGGAGGTGCGCGGGCTGGCGGTCTGGAGCGCGCTCGCGGCGCGGCGCTTGCCGCTCTGTTTCTTCGTGTTCTTCCGCTTGCTGGCCGGCGAGGAGCGCGAGTATCGCGCAGCGTTGCGACGCTGCTCGTCGGTGCTGTCGCCGCTGTTCTGGTTCACCGCCGCTGCGTCCGCTCAGCGACATGGCCGGCCTCGCCGCCGCATGGGCCGCGCTCGCGGCGCTTGGCCTCGGCGCTGATCATTCGGCGTCGCCGTCAGAGCAGAGCCTGACGCGCGATCGTCGTCGGCGCGTTTCTCGCCGGACTGTCGGTCGGATTCCGATCGCAGATCGGCGATGCTGACGCTGCCGCTGCTCGCTTTGGGTGCTCGTGATCGTCGCGCGGGCGCGCGTTGCCCTGCGATTGCGCGCAGCCGCGGCGGGCGTGCTCGCGTGGGCGCTGCCGCTCGTATCGTCGCCAGCGGCGGTCCGCACGCGTACCTGCACGCGCTTGGTAGCCAGGCTGGCGAAGACTTCTCCGGCGTCGTCATGCTGTGGACGCATCCGCACGCCGCGTCGCGGCATTCGCGGCCGCGCTGCACACATTCGTGCTGCCCGTGGGATTCGCCGCGTCCTGGCGGGTGCCATGCTCGTCCTGGCGGCGGCCGGCGCTCTCGGTACTGCTGGTCCGAACGCCGCGCGTGTTGGCGATTCTCGCGATCGCGTTCGGCCCGTACGCGGTCTTCCACTTGCTCTTCCAGGAAACGCACACGATTCGTTACGCGTTACCGCTGGTGCCGCTCGTCGGGTTTCTTGGGGCTGTCGTTCTGGCCGAGGCACACAAGCGGGTCGCCGTGGCCGGTGCCGTCGCTATTGCGGGCGCAAGCCTCGCGCTGGTCCTCCCGGCCACGAGCGGCTACGCCAGGACTCCCAGCCCGATCTTCGCGCTGTTGTCTGAGGTGCGGCTGCTCCAGGAGCGTGGCGCCAACCCGCTCGTGGGCATGCATCGCCGCGTCTTTACCGAGTCCAGGCGCGCACGGCTGTACGCCGGCGACCTGCCGGGGACGCTGTTGCCGGTGCCACGTGATTACGAATGGCTCGAGCTGACGCGGAAGTGGCGCGAAGGGTACGACGGGGAGGCGTGGTTCATCGCTGATCCCCGTCGCACGGACCTGGCACTCGTCGATCAGGCGCATGCGCGAACGCGCGGCTATCGCTGGCCGTTCAATGGGAACGTCTACGTTGGCGGTGCCCGTCCCAACGAAATCGACTGGCACATTCTGGGCGAGCCGGGCTGGTTTCTCGAGCAGGGATGGGCGCTGACACCCGAGACGGCTGGCATTGCCGATCGTGACGGGTGGGGTCCCCATCGCCGTCCGAGCATCGGGTGGATCCGCCGACGCACGGGAGACGCGCTGATGGTCATCGGCGGCCGGCATCTCGGTGGCGATCCGCCGGTGAACCTCGTCGTTTCGCTCGACGATCTTCCTGTGGCTACCAGGATCGTGCGCCCCGGTTTCTTTCTTGATTTCGTCAGTATCCCGGCGTCAGCGTTAGCCGGAGATGGCCGGTACGCGCAATTGACCGTCGCCGCTCAAGCCCAGACCGGGGGTACCACGCCGCCCGTCGCCATCGAGCAGTTCAACGTGCAGTCCCCGGATCGCGTTCAGTACCGGCTTCGACGAGGGTTGGTACGAGCCTGAATACAACCCGACGACGGCTCGATCCTGGCGCTGGATGAGCGAACGCGCCGTGCTTCGGGTCCACCATGCCGGCAAGAGCGTGACGATGCGGATCATTGGGGAATCGCCGCTGCGCTACTTCGGTCAGGCGCCGCACGTTCGCGTCATGGCCGGAGATCGCATGCTCGCGGAGGTGGCGCCAACCGCAGACTTCACTGCCGACGTCTCGATTCCCGCCGACGCGCTCGCGGCCGCCAACGGACGCATTGTCCTGACGTCAGACCGCGCCTTTGTCGCCGGTGAACGGGAAGGGACCGCGGATCGCCGCCGGCTGGCGATACGGGTGTATGGGTTGACGGTGGAGGAGACAGTCGTCAGTCGTTAGTCGTCAGTCTCGAGTCGTCAGTCCCAGTCGTCAGTCGGTGCAAGGAAGACTGACGACTCTGGACTGAAGACTAGCGACCGACGACTGATGACTGAAGACTGACAATTACGGTCTTCTCGCCCAAGCCAGCAACGAACTGCCAAGCGGCATGTTGACGATCTTGAGTGCGGCGGCTTCGATGGCGAGGAGACCCGAGAGCGCGACGTTGACCGGGGGCGCGGGCACGGTCATTTCGCTCGTCGATTCCTGGTGGCCGGCAAGCCGCTGGGCGAAGCGGATGCCGGCGACGAGGGGCAGGAGTGTGAAATTCGTGTAAGTGATGCGCAGAACTGTGAAGCCAGTGCGTTCGAGGTGGTTCTTCAACTCGGCCCGGTGGTAACGGCGGACCTCGCCGCCGAGCACCGAATGGTTACCTTTGAGCACATTTAACGCCGCAACGTTGATGATGGTCTGTCCTCCGGGCCGCAACACCCGATACATCTCATTGAGCGCGTCACGCTCCATCGCGTCGTCGAAGGCATAGAGGACGTCGAACGAGGTGACGAGATCGAACTGGCCGGCCGGGAACGGCAGTTGGGTCGCCGACGCGCGTGCGACCTGTCGTTCGCCGTGTTGGCGTGCATAGGCGAGTCCACTCCAGGTGATATCGATGCCACAGGCGCGACCGTAGCTTCTGAGCATCGTGAGATTGTTGCCGGTGCCGCAACCGCAGTCGAGGATCAGCGGATTGCGCCGTCCGGCGATTGCACGCTCGATGAACGGCGTCACGAAGCGGCGGAAGCCGTGGAACCAGAAGTGGTCACGCTCGGCGCGCGCGGTGGCTTCGAGCAGTCGGTCCATGAAAAGTGTGTGTGAGAAAATCGAAGTGCTTTGTCGTTGGACGACCAACGACATCTTACCCCGAGGAGAACGACGTAAATGATTGCGAGCTTTCGAACTGGCGCCGCGGCGCTGCTGATCTGCGCGTTCGCGGCTGGTGCGTGCGGCAAGAAAAAGCCTGTCGCTGGGCCGCCTCCGCCTCCGCCGCCGGCAGAGAAACCAGCGACGACACCACCGCCACCGCCCGCGCCAACGCCGCCGCCTGCTCCCACTCCGACGCCGACACCGACGGTCGAAGAGGAGACGATCGACAGTCTGACCAAGAGCGGCGTGCTCAAGCCCGTGTTCTTCGCGTACGACTCAATCGTGCTCACGGAGGACGCGCGGGGCATCCTGCAGAAAAATGCTGATTACCTGAAGAAGCGCGGGACGGCCAAAGTCATGGTCGAGGGGCACGCCGATTCGCGGGGAACCAACGAGTACAACCTCGCCCTCAGCGACCGCCGCGCGGCAGCCGTGCGCGACTACATGGTCGGCCTGGGGATTACCGCCGACCGCATCTCGAGCGTGGCAAAGGGAGAAGAACAGCCGTTCTGCAAGGAAGACACGGAAGCCTGCTGGCAGCAGAACCGCGTCGGCTACTTCGTGTTCACCGCAAAATAACCGCGGCGTTCAGATTTTCGCTCAGGGCTCCGGACTCAGGACGTGGGTTCGAGAGCCCTGGCGATCTCCATGGCCGCCTTGCGCGCGTTCGGAGCGGCAATAATCGGCCTGCCGACCACGATGTAGCTCGCGCCGGCGGCAATCGCCTCCGCCGGACCGAGCGTTCGCTCCTGATCGTCCTTGCCGCTCGTTGTCGCGGCTCCCCCACGAATCCCCGGTGTAACGATCGCAAAGTCGGGTCCGCATCGTTGACGGATGAGTGCCGTCTCCTGCGGCGACGCGACGACGCCGTCGAGCCCAGCGGCTTGCGCCAGTCCTGACAGCCTCAGCACTTGCTCCACCACCGGCGTCTGCACGCCGGTCTCCGCCAGCATCCCGGCGTTCATGCTCGTCAACACCGTCACGGCGATGACGAGAGGCGCTTGGCGCCGTTCGCGCTCGGCGGTTTCACGCGCGGCGTCCAGGGCCGCATGCATCATGCGCGCGCCTCCCGACGCGTGCACGTTCACCATCCACACGCCGAGCGACGTCGCGGCGGACACGGCGGTCGCGACGGTGTTTGGAATGTCGTGGAACTTGAGATCCAGGAATACACGGCCGCCGTCGCGGGCGAGCGTTCGTACGATGTCGGGCCCCTCGCTCGTGAATAGCCGGCTTCCAACCTTGAATCCGCCGGCGACGCCGCGAAGTGCCTCGGCCATCGTCAACGCGGCCGGTCCGTTTTCGAGGTCGAGTGCAACTAGGAGCTGATCCACGCCTGTTCCCGTCGGCTCGTGTCGAGGCTGCCGGTGAGCTCGGCGAGCCGCGAGATGCCGTGCCGATCCATGTACGCGCCGAGCCCCTCGAGGAGCGTGCGCCACAGAAAGGGATCGACAAAATTCGCGGTGCCGACCTGCACGGCGGTGGCTCCGGCAATCATGAATTCGAGAACGTCCGCGGCTGTCGCGATGCCGCCCATGCCGATAATCGGCAGCTTTACCGCGCGCCGGCACTCGTAGACCATCCGCACCGCAATCGGACGAATGGCCGGGCCACTGAGGCCACCGACGATGTTCGACAGCTTCGGCCGTCGGGTTTCGACGTCGATCGCCATGGCGAGAAACGTGTTCACGAGCGAGACGGCGTCTGCGCCCGCTTCTTCCGCCGCACGCGCCAACGATGCGACGTCCGTGACGTTCGGCGTCAGCTTCGGAATCACCGGCAGCCTGGTGACCTTGCGGACAGCACTCACGACGGAGTGCGTGCCGGTGAGGCTGCAGCCGAACGTAATGCCGCCCTCCTTGATGTTGGGGCAGGAAATGTTGAGCTCGAGCGCGGCGACGCCTTCGGCATCGCTCAGAATGCGCGCCAGCTCGACGTACTCGTCGATCGTGGTGCCGCAGATGTTGACGAACACGATGGCACGGCGGTCGCGCAGCTCGGGCAGTTTCTCGCGAACGAACCGGTGCACGCCGATCCCCTGCAACCCGATGGCGTTGAGCATGCCCGAGGGAGTTTCGACGATGCGCGGAGGAGGATGCCCCTGGCGCTCGGCGAGGAAAAGACCCTTGACGGCGACGCCGCCAAGCGTCGCGAGATCGACGACGTCGCTGTATTCAACACCGTAGCCGAAGCAGCCGCTGGCAGCAATGAGCGGGTTCGGAAGCCGCAGCGATCCGATCGAAACCGAGAAGTCCTTGCTCAATGCGCCAACGCCTCCCAGACGATGCGGCCGGCATCGAACACCGGACCCTCGAGGCACGACCGTACGAAATGTGGGGGCGCGCCGACCTGACGGGTCAGCACGACGCAGCTGTAGCAGCCGCCGAGGCCACAGCCCATGACCTGCTCGAGCGAGACGTCGCAGGGCTGGCCGTGAAAATCGGCGATGGTCGCGACGGCACGCATCATCGGCGTAGGCCCGCAGACATAGAGCTTGACCCGTTCGCCTGGCCGCACGGCGGCAAGCGCGTGGTCCAGAGGGACGGTGATGAATCCCTTTTCGCCGCGGCTTCCGTCTTCCGTCGCCGTCACGACAGTGACACCGAGACGCTCGAACTCGTCGACGTGGTAAAGATCTGCGGCGCGCCGCGCGCCGTAGAACAGCGTTGCCGGTGTGCCGCGGCTGAGGAGGGCTTCCGCCAACGTCAGAAACGGCGCGAGCCCGACGCCTCCAGCAACCATCCACGCGCGCATCGGCGGTTCTACCGGCTCGAACGGCCGGCCGAGCGGACCGAGGCAGGCCACGTGCGAGCCGGGTTCCGCCTCGTACACGAGGCCTGTGCCGACGCCGATCCGTTTGTTGAGAATCGACAAGCCTTTCGGTTCGCCGTTCGCGTCGCGTAGGACTTCGAAGATTGAAAACGGCCGGCGAAGCAGCGGATCGGAGCCGCGGGCCGGTTTGATCATCACGAACTGTCCTGGCTGGGCGAGCGCCGCGATCTCAGGCGCCTCGAGTGCCAGCACGTTGTAGTCGTCGGACAGTCTGCGGTTGGAAAGGACTTCGGCGTCGACGTCGCAGGGCACAGCCGAAGTATACACTTCGGGTGATGCGCTTCCTGCGGATGCTCACCAACTCGCTCGTCGCTGGCGCGCTTGGTGCGGCGTTTCTCACGATCCTCGTGCTGCAGCTCAACCCGAGCGTGCCACTGGTGTCCAGCACGACGTGGCACCTCTTCGCCGTGCTCGCCCTCTTCTACGGCGTGCACCTGGCGGTGCTCTTTTACGTGCTCATGGTGGGACGCGAGCTCATCGGCCTCGACGCAATGTCCCCGGGATGGGTGAGCGTGCGCGTGCTCGCCTGGCTCTCCGCCGCATCGTCTGCGGTCGCATCGGCATTGATGTGGTTCAACGTCAGTGGTTTCTCGGCGGCGCTCGGTGAAACCCCGGTGCGGCGCATGACCGCCGGCGCCGCCGCGACTTCGGCAACGGCCGTCGTGCTTTTCGGCCTGGCGGCGGCGCACTACTCGTTCGGACGCCGCGGCAGCCGCGTCGGTGCCGGTCTGCTCGCGATTGCGGTCTTTGGCTCGTTGGCGTTGCCAGTCGCTGCGCGAGGACCCGGGGTCGCGGATACCGCACCGGCCCCGCTCGCCACGATCACCGACGTTGCGCTTCAAGTCTCGGGCCCGCGGGTTGTGATGCTGCTCCTCGACGGCGCCTCGTTCGAGTACATCTGGCCGCGCGCTGCCAGCGGTCGCCTGCCGAACTTCGCGCGGTTGATTGAAATGGGTGCGTCAATAGACCTCGCGACGGTACGCCCGACCGGGCCGGATCCCGTGTGGGCGGCGGTCGCGACCGGCATGTACCCGGCGAAGAATGGCGTTCGCTCGCCGTCGGAGTACTACGTGCGCGGCGACTCGCGGCTGCTCGCGCTGCTGCCCGACTATTGCTTTTCGCACGTTCTCGTCCATCTCGGGCTGCTGCGGCGCGAATCGAACTCGTCGGCGCTGCTTCGCGCGCGGCCGCTATGGAGCATCCTCGCCGCCGCGGGCATCCCGTCCGGCATCGTACGATGGCCGTTGACGTCGCCGGCGCAACCCGTTCACGGGTTCGTCCTGAGCGATCGGTTTCATCAGTTGCTGGGATCGTTTCTCGAGCTCGATCGGAGTGCCGGATATCCGTCGAACCTGCTGCCGATCGCCCGCAGCGCTTTCGCAGATGCTGGCCTCGTTTCTGATGCTGATCCGGTTCCTGCTGCCCTCGATGCTCGACCTGCGTCGCCGGAAGCGTCGGCGGCGATGCGCGATCGTGCGTACAGTCGCGCCATGCACGACCTGGCCGCGGAACGCCCCGTTCAACTGTCGGCGATCCGCTATCAGAGCCTCGACACCGCTGGGCACTACAACATGAGATCGACGCAGCCGCGCGAAGCCGGCGGCGCAAACGAAGAGGAACGCCGCCGACGGCTGCAGATGTTCGATCGCTACTACAGCGACATCGATGGCGAGGTTGGCGACGCGATCTCGCGACTGCTGCCGGGCGATCTGCTGCTCGTCGTCTCCGGCTTCGGCATGCAGCAGCCAAGCACGGTGAAGCGAATCCTGGCGAGGATTCTGCGTGACCCGATGAGCGGCACGCACGAGCGCGCGCCGGATGGCTTCCTGCTCGCATACGGTACCGCCGTCGAGCCCGGGCGTCACCAGCGTGGCTCGATCGTCGATGTCACGCCGACAGTGCTGTATTTCCTCGGCTTACCCGTCGGCCGGGACATGGACGGCTACGCGCGCCCCGATCTCTTTCGCAGCAGCTTCACAGCCGGGCGGCCGATCGCGTTCGTGCCGACGCACAATCGGTGAATCCGGGCTACAGTCGACAGTCGATGGTCGGCAGTCGCAGTCGACTGTCTAAGTCGGGAGTCACAGTCGGTAGTCGAAGTCAGCGTCGGTATCTAAGCGCCGACTGTGACTCTGACTGTCGACTATGACTCCCGACTCAGACTGTCGACTGCGACCGACGACTGCCGACTCCCGACTGTGGTAACATCAGATTCGCTCTTTAAGTGCGCTCCCGAGAGGGCGCCAAGAGGTGTCACGTGCCGACCGTCTCCATTCCTGTTCGCACCCGCTCGATTCCCACACTGCTCGTGTTCGTTGTCAGCCGGAGGCCTGCATGCCGCAGGTAATGGACGCCGATCGGATGTCGCGGGCGTTGACGCGCATCGCGCACGAAATCCTCGAGCGCAACCGTGGACTCGACGAGCTCGCGCTCGTGGGCATCCGCACGCGCGGCGTGCCGCTGGCGCGCCGCATCGCCCGGGCTCTGAAGGAGATCAACGGCGACGACGTGCCGACGGGCGCTCTCGACATCACGCTCTACCGCGACGACCTGATGCGGCATCCGGTTGGTCCGCAGCCGCTCGTCCGCCGCACCGAGATTCCCTTCTCGATCGACGACCGCAAGATCATGCTGGTCGACGACGTGCTCTATACCGGCCGGACCATCCGCGCCGCGCTCGACGCCTTGATTGATTTCGGCCGCCCGCGCGTCATCCAGCTCATCGCGCTCGTCGACCGCGGCCATCGTGAGCTGCCCATCAAGGCGGACTACGTGGGGAAGAACCTGCCGACCTCGCTCAAGCAGAGCGTGCAGGTCCGCCTCCAGGAAATCGACGGGACCGACGAGATCGTCATCGAAGGTGAGCCATGACGTACCCGAGCCGCCGACCGTCCCGAGAGCGCCGAGCGCGCTCCCGAACGCACACCCAACCAGGACCCCGCCGCTCCGCGGCTGAAGTCGCGACACCTGCTCGGCATTGCCGGGCTCGACGCCGAAGAGATCACGCTGATTCTCGACACCGCCGAAGCGATGAAAGAGATTGGCGGCCGTGCGATCAAGAAAGTTCCGACGCTCCGCGGCCGCACCGTCGTCAATCTGTTCTTCGAGCCGAGCACGCGCACACGAACGTCGTTCGAGATCGCCGAGAAGCGGTTGAGCGCCGACACCCTCAGCATCGCCACCGCGACGTCCAGCGTGACCAAGGGGGAAACGCTCGTCGACACCGTGCGAAACCTCGAGGCGATGTCGCCGGACATGATCGTCATGCGCCATGCATCATCCGGCGCACCCGATCTTCTCGCCCGCATCTGCCGCTCGGCGATCATCAACGCCGGTGACGGCATGCACGAGCATCCAACGCAGGCACTGCTCGATGCCTTCACGATCCGTGCGCACAAGGGCCGTCTCGCCGGCCTCAAGGTTGCCATCGTCGGCGACTTGCTGCACAGCCGTGTGTTCCGATCGAACGTGATTCTGCTCAAGACGATGGGCGCTGACGTGTGGGCGTGCGGGCCGGCGACCCTGATACCGCCGGGACTCGAACGTCTGGGCGCGCGCAGCACGACGTCGGTCGACGAGGCGGTCGAAGGCGCCGATGTCGTAATGCTCCTGCGCATCCAGCACGAGAGGATGCAGGGCCATTACATCCCGTCATTGCGCGAGTATTTTGCGCTCTTCGGCATGACGCCGGAGCGTGTGCGCCGCGCTCGCGAGGATGTGATCGTCATGCACCCGGGGCCAATGAATCGCGGCGTCGAAATCGACTCGGCGGTGGCCGACGGGCCGTTTTCGGTCATTCTCGAACAGGTGTCGAATGGCGTCGCAGTGCGCATGGCCGTGTTGTATCTGCTGTCGGGTTGGGATGGGCGCAACGACGAAGCGCTGGTGGAGGGTCGGTAGCTGCTGATGAACCTATTGCTCAAGAACGGTCGCGTGGTCGATCCGGCAAACCGGCGCGACGGCGAGTTCGACGTCCTGATTGAAGACGGAGTGATCCGTCGCATCGACAAGAACCTGCCGACAAACGGCGCTGAGGTCTTCGAGGTGAAGCGCGGCTGGGTCGTCGTCCCCGGCCTCATCGACATCCATGTGCACCTGCGCGAGCCGGGACAAGAGCACAAGGAAACCATCGCGACGGGCGTGACGTCAGCGGTCGCCGGCGGCTTCACAGCCGTTGCCTGCATGCCGAATACCGATCCCGTCAACGATCATGCAGGCATCACCCAATTCATTCTCAAGAAAGCGGCCGAGGCACAGCTCGCACGTGTGTATCCAATCGGCGCCGTGTCGCTCGGTTCGAAAGGCGAGCAGCTGGCCGAGCTGGGCGAACAGAAGGCCGCTGGATGCGTTGCGTTTACCGACGACGGCCGGCCGGTGGCGACGGCGCTCCTGATGCGGCGGGCGCTCGAATATGCGGGGATGCTCGGCGTGCCTATCGTCAATCACTGCGAGGATCCATCGCTCAAGGGCGATGGCGTCGCGCACGAGGGTTACTACGCGTCGGCGCTCGGCCTGAGGGGCATCCCCGGCGTCGCCGAATCGCTGATGGTCGAACGCGATGTGTCCCTCGCGGAGCTGACGGGCGGGCACGTTCACATCGCCCACATGAGCGCGCGGCAATCGCTCAGGGCGGTCCGGGCGGGGAAGGAGCGCGGCGTCAACGTCACGTGCGAGGTTGCGCCTCACCACTTCACCCTGACCGACGAGTCGCTCGAGGGGCCGCCGAAGTACGACACCAACCTGAAGATGAATCCGCCGCTCCGCGAGGCCGCCGATCGTGACGCGATGCTCGAGGGCATTGCCGACGGGAGCGTCGACGTCATCGCCACCGATCACGCGCCGCACCACGCCGACGAGAAGATGCTGGAGTTCGACCGCGCCCCCTTCGGTATCGTCGGGCTCGAGACAGCGGTGCCGATTGTGTTCGACCGCCTCGTGCACGCCGGCAAGATTTCGCTGGCTCGGATGGTGGAACTGCTCTCGGTCAACCCGGCGCGAGTGTTTCACGTGCCGGGTGGCTCGCTCGTCGAAGGCGCGCCGGCCGACATCACCGTGCTCGCGCCCGATGCGCGGGTGACGGTGAGCGCGGCCGCGCTCAAATCGAAATCGAAGAACACACCATTTGACGGGTGGGATCTGCGTGGCAGCGTCGCGGCGACAATCGTCGGCGGCCGCGTCGCCTACCGCAACGCGTCCTGCTGAGCGACGCGAGGGGCAACGATTGGTGAATCGCCTCGAAGATCAACGCGAGCAGGCGCTCAAGACGCTGCAGAACTTCGAAGTCCTGATGCGCGATGGGCACTTCGACTACCACAACGGGTTCCATGGCCGCGTGTACCTGAATCCGCATCGGCTGTTCCGGCATCCTTCGACGATCTGGCGCCTGGCGCAGGATCTGCTCGACGTGATCCCAGCGCCGCTCCTCGATGCCACCGACATCGTTGCCGGGCCGGCAACGGGCGGTGCTCTTCTGGCGCACACGATCGCCGGCCTGCTCGATGGCCGCCGTGCACTCAGCCATCCCGCCTGCAGCTTCGCGCCGTTCACACCTGGTGATGGCAAGTTCACGCTGCGCTCCTTCTACGCCCAGCTGATGCGCGGCAAGCGCGTGCTCCTGGCCGACGACGTCCGGAATACGGGGAAGACGTTCGAGCGCTGCGCCCAGCTTGTAGCCGACGCCGGTGGCACCGTGCTGGCAACGGTCGAGATCTTCGACCGCTGCGAAGCCATTGTCGATCTCGGCGTACCGAACTATGCGCTCGTCGAATATGGCGCGCCAGAGAACTATGCCGTGGCTGATTGTCCGATGTGCGCAGCAGGTCAACCGATTACGGCGTTCTAAGAACCCGTTGTCATCGGAGACCGACGACTGACGACCGACGACGATGTCCTTATCCCTATCTCTCGATCGCTTATACAGCGACTACAACCGCGAGGAGTCGGCCAGCGATCCCGTCCATCGCGTACGGCCCTTTGCTGAACGGGAGGATCGGGAGATCGCGGGGTTCTGCGCCGCGGCGCTCGCGTTCGGCCGCGTCGCGAGCGTGCTCAACACCATCGATACGCTGTTTCGAATCATGGGCCCTCGCCCTGCCGAGTACGTTCAGGCGATTCGATCCGCGCGCGCGGCATCCTGAGCTACGGGCGATGGTCCACCGCTGGACGCGAGGCGAAGACATCGCCGCGCTGCTGTGGATCTTGCGGCAGATGCTCGAACGTTCCGGCTCGATCGAAGCGTTTTTCCTGGAGGGCGATTCTGGCGACACGGCCGATGTCAGCGATGCACTCGACAGCCTCTCGACGCGGGCACTGGCGCTCGACATTCGTCGCGCCTACGGACGCGTGCCGAAGCGCCCCGGCGTGTGCTATTTCTTTCCGCGGCCGTCCACCGGCAGCGCCTGCAAGCGGCTCAATTTGTTCCTGCGGTGGATGGTGCGGCGTGACGAGGTGGATCTAGGTGTCTGGACCAGGGTGTCGGCATCGCGCCTGATCGTTCCACTCGATACGCATGTGATTCGACTCGGACGCTGCCTGCGCCTGACCCGCTACACCAGTCCTGGCTGGCGGATGGCGGCAGACATCACCTCGTCGCTTCGGGCGCTCGATCCCGCGGATCCGGTGCGATTTGATTTCTCGATTTGCCACGTCGGCATGATGAACGCCTGCGGCTTCGGCCGGAAGCAGGGAGACTCGCAATGTCCGCTCAAAGGACTGTGTCATCCGCGAATCCGTCTCGCACGACGCTCCGCCTGATCGGCGCGCTGGTTCTCGGTGTCGCGCTTGGCGCGGCCGGGGCGCTCCTCGTTACTGCCAGAACGACCGATACGTCTCGACGACGTGAAACGGCACGAACGCTGTCCCCGGATCGCTCGCGGGTGGCGCTGGCGCGCGAGTCGCGTTGCGGCGAAGGCATCTGCCTGGAGCTGGCGCTTGGAGCGTCGGAGAACGCGACCACCGTCATCGGGGCACCGGGAAGTCGAACCTGCAACGAGATCGTGTGGACGCCGGACGGGTCGCGGGTGGCGTTCGTCATCGACGGATCGGAGATGACGATTTACGATGCGCGGACGCTCAAGCTTGCTGGCATGGTGAGGCTGCTGACGGCTGAAGCGGCGCAGACTCGACTCGCGCGGGGTGTCACCTTCTCGGAGAACGGCCGCGCTGCCACGTTCGACGATTGTCCACGCACGCATTCAGGGTGTCGAGCGGGGGTTGTGGGCGTGCCGCAGTGAGCCTTGAGCTTTCCAGCTTCCGCCTTCCAGCGTCACTTTTGACTTCAGACTTCCTGCTGACTTCTCCTAGCTCCCAGCTCCCAGCTCCCAGCTCCCAGCTCCTACTTCCTATCTCCTACCTCCTTCAAATCATCCTCCACGTGCGGCTTCAGCGCGACGCGCTTGTAGACGCGCAGCGTTTCTCTCAACATGCGCTCGGCGCCGAACTTTTCACGCGCACGCTTCAGGCCGGCGAGGCCCATGCGTTGCCGCAAATCATCGTCTTTGAGCAGGCGCACGATCGCGTCGGCCATCGCGCGATCGTCGCGTGGCTGCACGAGGAAACCGGTGACGCCGTCATCGACGACTTCAGGGATGCCGCCGGTGGCCGTTGCCACGATCGGTTTGGCGGCCGCCATAGCATCGAGGAGCGACGTGCCGAGGCCTTCGGTGATTGAACACATCACGAAGATGTCGAACGCCTGGTGCAGCGAGAGCGCATCCGGGCGGAATCCCGCGAGCAGCACATGCTTTTCCAGCCGGTGCTCCTTGATCTGTCGCTCGAGACTGGGTCGCAGCTCGCCTTCACCGGCGATGACGAAGCGCGCGTCCGGCACTTTCCGCACGACGAGCGCCGCCGCCTCGACCAGGTGGCGCTGACCCTTGTGCGGCACGAGCGCGGCAACGTTGCCGACGATCGGCGCCTGATGGGGCAGGAAGAGCTCCTCGTGGAGGTTCGCGCGCGGCGCTGACGCCACACGATCCAGATCGATGCCCTCGTGAACGGTGACGGTACGCGCCTCGGGCACGCCATCGGCGACCAGCATTCGCCTGATCGCTTCCGACGCGCAGATGAAGCAGTCCACCTGCCGGTACTTCCAGCGCGACATCGCGCCTTTGCGCAGGTGAAAGTCCACGCGTCGCGAAGCGATGAGGGGCGGCTTTGCCAGCTGCGTGCTCATCGACAACGCCAGCGCCGCCATCGCCACGCCATGCGGATCGTGCGCGTGGACCACATCCGGCTTCAGCTGCTTGAGAAGACGGGACAGACGCCACGCGGCGCCGAGATCCATTTCGGTCTTGGGCGCCAGAGGAATGAGGTCGAGCCCCTCCTTCGCCCGCTGCCGCAACTCACCACCCGGGTGCGCGACGAGCATTGTCCGATGCCCGAGCGCCCGCAGACCCAACACGGTAACGAGTACCTGATTCTGACCACCACGCCACGTTCGCGCCGTGTCGATGTGGAGCGAGAACATCTACTGTGGATGTCGGGCCGTCGATGGGTGGCTGGCTGCGCCAGGCTGGGCCGATGGCACGGTGCGTGGCTCTGACACCGGCTCCCTCAGGCCGTTTCCCTCGACGTTCGGTGTTCTGGCAAACTTCGGCCGGCGCCGCGCGCTGCTGGCGCCGGGCGCGTCGGTGAGGCCCACCGTCCGCAGCCCGCGCTGTAATTCCCAGAGCTTCAGGATCTTCAGGAAGACGTAGTACGAGTTGAGGATCGAAATCAGGAAGCCAGGCATTCCGTCGCGGAAGCCTCGCCGGAAGATGTAGTTCCGCACGAACGCGGCCGGCGGGTGGATCGCCACTTCGAGCGGATTGGTGCGCCGGCCCTCGGCGTACCACTCCTCGGCGGCAAGCGTCGTGTAGTGATCGATGCTCGTGACGTGATCCGAGATGTCGCGATATGGATAGTGTTGCAGCCCGTATTGCAGCGTTCCCGGCCGGCCCTGTTTCAGCTCGACTGACTCGTGCACGCGCTTGCCGTTGAACTGGCCGACGCGCCGATCGTACAGACGCAGCTGATAGTCCGGATACCAGTCGGTGCCATGAATCCAGCGCCCGAGGTAGTAGGAGAGGCGCGGCATGCGATAGCCGCCGAGCGTCGATCCCTCGCGCATGATGCGCTGGATTTCGGCCGCGAGCTCCGGCGGCACACGCTCGTCGGCATCGAGGGCGAGGATCCAGTCGTTCGCGGCGATTTCGGCGGCGTAGTTTCGCTGCGCGCTGTAGCCGACCCACGTATGCAGGGCGACGCGGGCGCGATGCCGCTCGGCAAGGGCGACAGTCTCGTCGACGCTGTGCGAATCGACAACGACGATCTCGTCGGCCCATTGGACCGACTCGAGCGCGCCCTCGATGTTGGCGGCCTCATTCCGTGTGATGACCGTGACGGTCAGCTTCACACGGGGAGTGTAACACCCCAGCTTCCAGCTCCCAGCTGCCAGCTTCCGGTCGAACCAGGATGCTTTGTGCTGGCAGCTGGGAGCCGGAAGCTGAGTTAGAATCCCCCGCCGCCGGGTGGAACGCTCTGCACGGCTTCGAAGTTCACCAACGCGCGGTTGTAGGCGATGATCGCAGAGAGTTGGTTATTCAGCTGGTCGGTCAGGTCGCGCTGAGCCTGAATCACCAGGAACGTATCCGACAATCCGACGGCGAGGCGCTTCTCGTACGCCTGAAGATTCTGCTCGGCAAGCTGGCGCGCTTTCTGTGTCGTTTCGACCCGCTTCAGCGCCGTTGCGACCTGCCTCGCCGCATCGCGCACCTGCGCGACGATGGCCGTCTCGAGGTCGCGAAGGTTCGTGGTCTGTTGATCGCGCTGCAGCTTGGCCTGCGCGAGGCCGGCGTCCGCCTGGCTCGTGCCGAGCGGATAGCTCAGATTGAACACCACGCTCCACGTCTTGAAGTCGTTGGCAAAGGCGTCGCTCAGCGCGTCGCCGAAGCTCCGCTGCGACTGAGCGCGGATAGGAGGCGGAAAGACCCCCTGGGAATTGTCGAACAGCCGCTGCGTGCCGGCGGTGCCGACCGCGCTGTAGTTGCCGGTGACGTCGAGCGCCGGGAGCTTCTGATTCCGCAGGTACTTCATGTTGATATCGGTCTGATCGACCGTTTTCCGCACCTGCAGGATGTCGGTGCGGTTCGCCAGCGCGTTCGTGATCGCGGCTTCCAGGTTGATCGGCTGGGGCGCCAGCGTCGGCTGCTCACCCGGTTCCAGCTTGGTAGTCCAGAAGTCTGGCTGCGACGGATTCATGATGAGTACCCGCAGCGCGTCCTCGGCGGATCCAATCTGGCCTTCCGCCACGATCACCTGCTCCTCGGTCCTCGCGACTTCGGCTTCGGCCTGGACGATGTCAATCGGTGCGATCGTCCCGAGCTGCACCTTCTTCTCGTTGTTCCGCAACGATGTCTGCGCCAGTTCGAGCGACTTCTGCGCGACCTGCAGCTGGCCGATGGCGTTCACCAGGTTGAAGTAGGCGTTGCGAACGATGCGCGAGGTCTGCGTCAGCGTCTGGCGCAGCTGAATGTCGGCGATCTCCTGCCGCTTCTGGCTGAGCGCGACATTCTGCCGGGCGCTGTCGAACGTGAAGTTGCGCAGCAACGGCTGCGTGTACGACGCGCCCAACCCCGAGTCGAGCTGCGGGTTGAACGGGTTGGTGGGGTTGCTCGACGTTGCCCGCGCGGCGTCGATCCCGAAGGAATATCGCCCGCCGCCCCACGGCACCAGTTGTTCGATGCCCGCGTTCGTCCTGAAGCTGTCATTCGTGAGCACGCTGTTGCTGCTGCTGCTCAGGAAGTCGGTTGGCGGTTGCGTCGCACTGCGCGTCGTCGTCAAAGACGAGAGCGTCAGCGCGTAGGCGGCTCGCGCCTCGGCGACGCCATACGTTTCGATCTGCGGACCGAGCCGATCGGCCTGCACACCCAGGTTGTTCTCGAGAGCCATGCGAACTGCCTCGTCGGGCGTGATCTTCATGACCGTCGGGGCTGCGGACGCATTCAGTGGGCGTGTTGGCGCACTCTGAGTGGCGCCCGGTGTCGGCGCGGGGGCCTGTCCGGAAGCGGACAGTGCGGGCCCGGAAGCGAACAGGCACAGCATCGTCACGCCGGTAGCCGCCACGCGCACACCGGCAGATATTGGGGCTTTCACTCGCATTACGTTCTCTCCAAAATGAAGGACCAGAAGGACGGGAAACCGAAGCTGCAAGAAGCGGGCACGGGGCGGAAGCAGCCGATTTCCCAAGTGTATACTGCTGACTCGAACGGACATACCACGGTCGAGCTTCCCGCTTATGCTTCGTTTCCAAGGATTAGACGTCGATGCGCGCAAATAGTGTTGGTATCGCGGCAGCTCTCCTGCTGCTCGCCGGTCCGGTTCTCCAGGCCCAGCGGCGCGCAGAACGCGGTCCCATGGTCAAGGACGCCGGGAACGAGCCCGCGAACGGTCGCTTCGAGCTGACCGTCGATAGCATCATGCGAGGCTCGGACCTGGTCGGCTACCCCCCGTCCGGACTGCGCTGGTCGGCTGACTCGCAAAAGCTGTATTTCGAGTGGCGCAAGCCCGCCGAAGACAAGGCCTCGACCTACGTCGTGGCGCGAACCGGCGGAACACCCCGCAAACTCACCGACGACGAAACCAAGACGATCCCGCCGGCAGCCGGTGGACGATGGGACAAAGCCCACCGCCGCGTCCTCTTTGTAGACGGCGGCGACGTCGTAGTGGTTGACGCCGTTTCCGGCGTACGGCGCCAGATCACGAAGACCGGCGGCCCAGAGTCCAACCCGCGCTGGGCCAGGAACGACACGCACGTGACCTGGACCAGGGATGGCAATCTGTTCATCGCCCCACTTGAGGCCGGGACCTCTCCGCTGCTGACCCAGTTGACGGACGTTGCCCCGCGACGCACCGAACCGAGGCTGAGCGACAGCCAGCGTTTTCTGCGCGACGAGGAAGAAAAGCTGATCGACTTTGTCGAAAAGCAGAAGGCCGAGAAAAAGAAGGCCGAGGACGAGCAGAAGAAGAATCGCTTGCCGACTTTCGAACTCCAGGACCGTCAAACGGCGAGCGACTTGATGCTCTCGCCCGATGACACACACGTCTTCATCGTGATCAACGAGCGCGCCCTCGGCATGAAGCCGACGATCGTGCCGAACTACGTGACCGAAAGCGGCTATACCGAAGACATTCCCGCCCGTACGAACGTCGGCGACACGCAGGACCGGCGTCTCCTTGGTGTCCTCAACCTCACCACTGGCAAGTCCGTGTGGGCTGACGCAAGCTTTGCACCGCCGGTAACCGCCGAGGCCGAGGAGAAAACTGCCGCCGGCGCGCCAGCCGCAGAGAACCGAGCCGCTCGTCGGGCTGACAGGGACATCCGGTGGTCGATGCCCACGGTTTCAGACGACGGGAAGTTCGTGGTCGCGGCGGCGCGGTCAACAGACAACAAGGATCGGTGGTATGTCACGCTCGATCCGGAAACAGGGAAGACACGCGTCGTCGATACGCTGCATGACGATGCCTGGGTCAGGGAAGCTGGCGCCGGGTTCGGTGCGTCCGGCGTCGAGTTTCTGCCGGACAACAAGCGGGTCTGGTTCTTGTCCGAACGCGATGGCTGGATGCACCTGTACACGCTCGATGTCAGCTCGGAAGGCACCAAGGCGGTGCAGTTGACGTCGGGCAAGTGGGAAGTGGCGGCAGCGGAGGTCTCGCGCAACGGCGGTCAGTTCTATCTGACTACGAGCGAGGAGCATCCAGGGGAGCGGCATCTCTATACGCTTCCCCTCGAAGGCGGCGCGCGCACAAAGATCACATCGATGGCCGGCTCCAATCAGGCTGAGGTTTCACCGGACGACGCGACGCTCGGTCTCGTGTTTTCGTACAGCAACAAGCCGCCTGAAGTGTTTGTCATGCCGAACGCGGCCGGCGCGCCGGCAGCGCAAGTGACGACGACGCCGACAGATGCCTGGCGATCGTTCAAGTGGATCGATCCGAAGGTGCTGACGTACAAGGCACGGGACGGCGTTGACGTCTACGCAAGGTTGTTCACGCCAGAGATGATCGGCGCGAAACGCGACCCGACGCGGCCGGGCGTCGTCTTCGTCCATGGGGCCGGTTATCTCCAGAATGCGCACAAGTACCTGGTCGACCTACTTTCACGAATACATGTTCCACAATCTGCTGGCGGCGCGCGGCTTTGTGGTGCTGGACATCGACTATCGCGCCAGCTCCGGCTACGGACGTGACTGGCGCACGGCAGTTTACCGATTCATGGGTGGCAAGGACCTCGAGGACATCGTTGACGGCGCGAAGTATCTGACGACTGCGGAGAAGGTCGATCCGAAGCGGATCGGCGTTTACGGCGGCAGCTACGGCGGCTTCATTACCTTGATGGCCATGTTCACGACGCCTGACACCTTCGCCGCCGGCGCGGCGCTGCGGCCCGTGACCGACTGGGCGCACTACAATCACGGCTATACGTCGAATATCCTGAACAATCCGCAGAAAGACGCGGAGGCGTATCGCAAGAGCTCGCCGATCTATTTCGCCGAAGGCCTCAAAGGCGCCCTCCTGATTTGCCACGGCATGGTCGATACCAACGTGCACTTTCAGGATTCCGTTCGTCTCGCCCAGCGATTGATCGAGCTGCGCAAAGAGAACTGGGAACTGGCCGTCTATCCGGTCGAGAACCACGGCTTTACCGAGGAGACGAGCTGGGCCGACGAGTACAAGCGCATCCTCAAGCTGTTCGACGAGACGCTCAAGAGCCGCGGCGGGAAGGCCACGAACTAATGAACCAGGACAGAGTGCTCGATCTCTTCCGCAAGTCGGGAGCACTTCTCGAGGGCCACTTCCGGCTGTCGTCGGGACTACATAGCGATCGCTATTTGCAAAGCGCGCTGGTGCTCCAATACCCCGAGTTCGCGGAGGCGCTGGGCCAGGCACTGGCCGAACGTACGAGGCACATGCAGCCAACTGTCGTCCTGTCGCCAGCGCTTGGCGGGATCGTCATCGGTCAAGAGGTCGGGCGCGCGCTCGGCGTCCGCGCCATCTTCGCCGAGCGGCAGGATGGCACGCTGACGCTTCGCCGCGGCTTCACGCTCGATGCGTCGGATCGCGTGATCGTTGTCGAGGACGTCATCACGACGGGTGGATCCACGCGCGAGACCGTCGCGGTGGCCGAAGCGCTCGGCGCGCTCGTCACAGGTGCTGCCGCCATCGTCGATCGCGGTTCCGACCCCGCGCGGCTGAATCTGCCGACGCAGTCGCTGGTGCGACTCGAAGTCCCAACCTATTCCGCCGACACGTGCCCGCTCTGCGCGAAGAGCGTTCCCGTCGTCAAACCCGGATCGAGGGCGGTATAGCCACCATCTGCGTGTGTCGTGGGTGTCAGGCGTGGACTGTCGCACGCTCAAGTTGACCGTTCAGTACGACGGCACGAACTACGTGGGCTGGCAGCGCCAGGCCGAAGGCGTGTCGATCCAAGCGCTGCTCGAAGAAGCGCTCGAGCCGTTCGAAGGCGCGCCTGTCACCGTTTACGGGGCGGGGAGGACCGATGCCGGCGTGCACGCACTCGCGCAGGTGGCCAGCGTGCGCACTCGTACCGAGCACGGCGTCGAGACATTGCGCCGCGCGCTGAACGCGGTATTGCCCTCTGACGTCCGCGTGCTCGCGGTCGAGGATGCCGCGTCTGGCTTTCATGCCCGGTTCGATGCGGTGTCGAAGACGTACGCGTACCGGATTGCGAACGTCGCTGTGGTCTCGGCATTCGAACCCCGCTACGTCTGGCACGTTCCCGGCAGACTCGACATCGACGCGATGCGCCGTGGCGCTGAGATGCTCGTCGGCCGCCACGACTTCGCCGCGTTTCAATCAAGCGGCGGCGATGTCCACAGCACGGAGCGAACGATGCTCGCGATTGAGCTGGAGTCAGACCGGGGTCAGACGGGGCTCAGACCGGGGTCAGACCAGGCTGAGACTCCACCGCTCGTGATCACCGTCACCGGTGACGGCTTTTTGCGCCACATGGTCCGCAGCATCGCCGGTACGCTCGTTGACGTCGGATTGGGACGCTGGCCCGCGAGTTACGTTGCCGAGATCCTCGCCAGCCGCGACCGCCGGCGCGCCGGCCGGGCCGCCCCCGCGGCGGGACTCTTCCTGGTGCGCGTCGATTACACCTGACGGCGTTTTGCTTTATAATGCAAAGTAAGCTCGCGATGCCTTGAACGGCCCCGGTAAGACTCTGTATCATCGGGGTTTGCTTGCTCGAAGAGAACGATGGCGCTCGAAGACTTCCTATCCGTCCTGACCTCCGGCTCCCCTGAAGAGGCGCTCGCCCGTCAGGTCGACTTCGATCGCCTCCCGCGGCACGTCGCCGTGATCATGGACGGCAACGGCCGATGGGCCGCGCAACGCCACCTGCCTCGAGTCGAAGGCCACCGCGCCGGAATCGATTCGGTCCGCGACATCGTCGAGGCGTCGGCGCGTCTCGGCATCGAGGTCCTGACGCTCTACGCATTCTCGGTCGAGAACTGGAAGCGTCCGGCGATGGAAGTCTCGACCTTGATGTCGCTGCTCAAGCGCTACTTGCGGCTCGAGCTCAACACCCTGCTGCGCAACAACATCAGGTTTCGTGTCATCGGCCGCGAAGAGGAGCTGGCGCGCGACATCCGCGACGAGCTGAAAGCCGCCGAGAGCAAGACGGCCGGCAACACCGGCATGCTCTTCAACATCGCCCTCAACTATGGGGGCCGGGCCGAGATCGTCGAAGCCGCCAAGCGCCTGCTGGCGGCGCAGATCCGTCCCGACGAGCTCGACGAGCAGCGCTTCGCCGGTTTCCTCTACACGGCCGGGCAGCCCGATCCCGATCTGCTGATCCGCACCAGCGGTGAGATGCGTATCAGCAACTTCCTCCTGTGGCAGATCGCTTACGCGGAAATCTGGGTGACCGACACGCTGTGGCCTGACTTCCGCAAGCGCGATCTGCTCGAAGCCGTGCTCGCGTATCAGAAGCGCGATCGCCGCTACGGCGGCATCAACAAGCCAGTGGTTGCCGGCCGCTGATGACGCGCGTTCTGAGCGCCGTGGTGCTCGCGGCGGTCGTGCTCGGCGTGGTCTGCTTTCTACCACCGCACGCGACGCTGCTGCTGGCCGTGCTGACGTCCGCGGTGGCATTTTCCGAGTACGCTGACCTCGCGGCCGCGCTCGGCGCCCGCGTGCCGATCATTCCGATTGGCGCGGCCGTCGCAGCGGCCTGTGTTGCCGTGGGCGGGGAAGAGCCGCCGCTCGAGCTCGTGTGCCTTGCGGCGCTACTCTGGATCGGCGTCCTGACCGTCGCCACGCGGACAGCCAGGTCCAGACGTGCTGCGCGATGCGGCGGCATCGCTCCTGCCGGTGCTCTACATCGGCGTGCCGCTCGGCGCCCTTGCAGGCATCCGCTTCATCGGCGGCCGCGATGCGACGCTCTTGCTGATCGGAACCATCGTCGTGAGTGACTCGGCGCAGTACTACACTGGGCCGTGCGCTCGGCCGCCACCGTCTCGCGCCGGCCATCAGCCCGAAAAAGACAGTCGAGGGCGCAATTGGCGGCGTGATCTTCGGCACCGCTGCGATGACGTTCGGCGGCCTCGTCGTTTTTCGCGGTGTCAACTGTGGCTGCTCGTCGGTACGTCGATCGCTGTTGTGGCGCTCGGCATGGTCGGCGATCTCTTCGAGTCGCTGCTGAAGCGCAGCGCCGGCGTCAAGGACTCGTCAACGCTGATCCCCGGACACGGCGGCGTGCTCGATCGCATCGACAGCTGGCTCTTCGCGGCGCCCGTGTTCTACGTCTTCACTCGCTATCTCCAGGCGCCCTGACCACATGAAGCGCGTCGCCATCCTCGGATCTACCGGCTCCATCGGCCAGAGCGCGCTCGCCGTCGTCGACGGCGCATCCGGATCGCCTGCCAGGTCGTCGCGCTCGTCCGCGGGCGAGAACGTGCCGCGGCTTCGCCGAGCAGGTCGCGCAGCACCGTCCCGATACGGTCGCCATGCGCGACGTCCGCTGGCGCTCGCCGAGATGCAGCCGGCGCTGGAAGCGCGCGGCGCGGCCGCTGCCGCCGACGATGGCGTGCGGCGCCGAGGGTCTCGTTGCCGTCGCCACGCATCCCGACGCCGACGTCGTCCTGTTCGCGTCCTCCGGCACCGCCGCGCCTCGACGCGGTGCTCGCCGCCATCGACGGCGGGCAAGACCATCGCGCTCGCGAACAAGGAAATTCTCGTCATGGCGGGGTCGATCGTCATGGAGCGCGCGCGCCGCGCGTGGCGTCGCGGTGCTGCCGGTCGACAGCGAGCACAACGCCATTCACCAGTGCGTCCACGGCCGCGCAGCCGCGCGACATCCGGCGCCTCATCCTGACCGCGTCGGGCGGGCCGTTCCGCGAGCTGCCGGCCGCGCGCCTCCGCGACGTCACGCCAGACGACGCGCTGCGGCATCCGACGTGGAGCATGGGGCCGAAGATCACGATCGATTCGGCGACGCTGATGAACAAGGGCCTCGAGGTCATCGAGGCGCATTGGCTGTTCGCACGTCGCGCCGAGCCAGATCGAAGTCGTCGTGCACCCGCAGTCGATCGTGCACTCGATGGTCGAGCTCGTGGACGGCTCGATCATCGCGCAGCTCGGCGTCACCGACATGCGGCTGCCGATTCAGTATGCGTTCTCGTATCCGGAGCGGTGGGCAGCGCCTTCTGCCGCCGCTCGACCTGACGCGCGCCGGCCGCGCTCGAGTTCGAGCCGCCTGACACGTCACGGTTTCCATGCCTGCGACTGGCGTTTCGGGCGCTCGAAGGCGACGCGGGCCTGCCGATCGTCTTGAACGCGGCCAACGAGGTCGCGGTGGCAGAGTTCCTGCGACGCACGGTTGGGCTTCGCGTCGATCCCAGACGTCATCGCGCCAGTCGATGGACGCTTACGAAGCGGACCGGGCCGGCCGCGATTTCCGGACCTGGACGACGTGCGCGACGGTCGATCAGTGGGCGCGAGACTTCGCCGTCCGATGCGTGCCGGCCATTCGAGTTACAATCGAAGGTTTGGCCCGGTAAGGTAAAATCAAGCGTGTGACCAGCATCCTGGCTTTCCTTTTCGTGCTCGGCGTACTGATTTTCGTACACGAGCTCGGCCACTTCGTGATGGCGCGACGGATCGGCGTCCGCGTCCTCACGTTCTCGCTGGGCTTTGGCCCGAAGCTTCTGTCGTTCCGCCGCGGCGACACGGAATACTGCGTCAGCGCCATCCCGCTCGGCGGCTACGTCAAGATGGCCGGCGAAACACCCGAGGACGCTCGCACCGGCGCCCCGGACGAGTTCCTGTCCAAGACCAAGTGGCAGCGATTCCAGGTGCTGGTCATGGGCCCGGTGATGAACCTCGCGCTCGCGCGTCGTCGTGATGACGCTCGTGCTGCTATCAGGGCGCGAAGATTCCCGCCTTCGAGGCAGCAGCCGTGGTTGTCGGCGGATTCGCGCCAGACTCGGTCGCGGCCAGGCCGCCGGCATTCAGCCCGGCGATCGCATCGTCGCCGTCGACGAGAAGGACGTGCCGACCTGGAAGAGTTCTGATCTGGTCATGCCCAAGGCGCGAACCGCGAGTGCGCCTCGACGATCGAGCGCGACGGCAAGCGCATCGAGCAGTCGCTCGTGCCCGCCGCGATGGGCAAGTTCGAGACTGGGGCTATGTCGGCGTCGTGCCGGTCACGCATCCGCAGATCAAGGAGGTCAATCCCGGGCGAGCCGGCGCAGGAGGCTGGCCTTCGTGCCGATGACATCGTCCTCGGCGGCCAACGGCGAGCAAGTCGCTCGCGCGAACGGCTGATCGAGCTGATTCAGCGCCCACGAAGGAAAGCCGCTGGCGCTCGACATGCTAGCGCGATCGGGCAGCAGCAGACCTATCACGGTCGCGCCGGGAATGACGGCGACAGGTCGCGCATCGGCGCACGATCACGCCGCTGGAGTTCCGCACCGTCGAGCCCGGTCCGATCGAGGCGTTCAAACTGAGCGTCGAAGCAGAACTGGGAATGGACGACGCTGATCTTGGAGACGCTGGGGGGGCTCTTCACGCGCGACACTCGGTCAAGCAGTTGATGGGGCCTCTGGCGATCGCCGACCTGTCAGGCGACGCCGCGAGCAGGACAGCTGGATTCCGCTCTTCAGGCTGATGGCGATGATCAGCCTGAACCTCGGGTTGCTCAACCTGATGCCGATTCCGGTGCTGGACGGCGGGCACATCGCGATCCTCGCGCTCGAGGGCGTGTCGCGCCGGGACTTCAGCATGAAGGTCAAAGAGAAGATGCTGCTCGCCGGCTTCGTGCTGCTGCTGATGCTGATGGTGACGGTCATCTACAACGACCTGATGCGCATCCAGTGGATCGAGCGCCTGTTGCCCTGGCGGTAAAGCTTCCGCTTCCAGCTACCGGCTTCCAGCGATCTCGCGTGGGAGATTCAGCTCGTGACACGTAGGACGCCGCTTGGTCTCCTCGTCTTGCTGGTCGGGGGCTGGCCGTCAGCCCGCTGGCTTTTCAGCCAGAGCGTGCGCCCGACCCCGTGCGACGTTCTCCATCCTTGGCTACGATCCGGAGACCGGCGAAGTCGGCGGCGCCGTGCAGTCGCGCGTGTTCTCGGTCGGCAACGGCGTCCTCTGGGCGCGAGGCGGAAGTCGGCGTCGTCGCGACGCAGGCGATTGTCGACGTCAGCTACGGACCGCAGGCGCTGCAGCTTCTGAAGAAGGGAATCGCGCCAGCAGACGATCGTCAAAGCAGATCTGGGATGCCGATCCTGATCCGGGACTGCGCTCGAATCCGTGGCCAAAGGCCGGCCGCCAATTCGCGGTGATGGATGCGAAAGGCAGCTACGCGGCGTTCACCGGCCCGAAAGCTATCGCCGTGGGCGGGAAACAAAGGCGGCAAGTTCTGCACCGCACAAGGCAACATCCTCGCGGGCGAAGCCGTCGTCAACAACATGGTCGACGCGTTCGAGAAGACACCGGCCCGCTGTCGCTGCGGCTGATGGCGGCGCTCGACGCCGGCCAGGCCGGCTGGCGGCGACACTCGCGGCATGCAATCGGCGGCGATGCTCATCGTCAAGAAGAACGGCGGTGTCTGGCTCCACAACGACGTCGTGCTGCGTCTCCAGGTCGACGACAATCCTGAGCCGCTCATGGAGCTGAGACGCCTCGTCGAGATTAACGCGAAGCGCTTCAGGCCCACGGTAAGGTAACCTCGCTACGCGCCGCGCGCGTTGCGACCGCGAATGGCCGCCGATCTGTGGGAGAATTTCCGATCTCCCCCATGCTGCCTTCATTCGCCGATCTCACACAGGAATTACGGCCGATGGCGATGCTGGCGGTGCCAGTCGTCGTCGCGGAGCTCGGCTGGGTGACGATGGGCATGGTTGACACGCTGATGGTCGGCCCGCTTGGACCCGAAGCCATCGGCGCCGTCGGCGTCGGAAGCGCGGTCTTCATCGCGGTTGTGATCTTCTCGATGGGGCTGCTGCTCGGGATGGACACGCTGGTATCGCAGGCGTTCGGCGCCGGACGGATCGACGAATGCCACCGTTGGCTGGTTCATGGCATCGTGCTGAGCCTCGTCCTCTCGGTACCGGTGTCGCTGTTGCTGTTCGTGCTTCCAACTCTTCTCGCTCGTTGGGGCATTGGATCCGACAGTCCTGCGCTTGCCGCGGCCCTACCTCGACGTCGTGCGTGGAGCGTGTTGCCGCTGCTGCTGTACTTCGACTTCCGCCGCTATCTGCAGGGCATGGGCGTGGTCCGGCCCGGTCATGATCGCGCTGGTGCTCGGCGAATATCATGAACGTGATCGTCAACTGGATCCTGATCTTCGGCAAGTTCGGCGTGCCCGCGCTCGGCGTTCGCGGCGCCGCGTGGGCGACGGTCGTCTCCCGCGTCGTTATGGCGGGCTTCCTGCTCGTGGTCATCGTGCAGCGCGAGTGGGGACGCGCGGCCGGGACTCTTCGAGACCCCGCTCGGCATCGAGTGGACGCGGATGCGGCGGCTGCTCGTCGCTCGGCTCTCCCGGCGGCCTGCAGTTGACGCTCGAAGTCGGCGTGTTCGCGGCGGCGACCGCGCTCGCCGGACGATTGGCCCCCGTCGCGCTCGCGGCGCACCAGATCGCCATCAACATAGCGGCGTTCACCTTCATGGTTCCGCTCGGCATCGCGTCGGCCGGCGCCGTTCGCGTCGGTCACGCGGTCGGCCGCGCGACGATCCGCTGGCGCCGCGCGGGCGGGCTGGACCGCGCTGCTCTTCGGCGCCGTGCTTCATGGCGTGCGCCGCGGCGCGTTCGTGCTTTTTCCGAGGTCCTTGATCGCCGCGTTCACCCGGACGCGCCGTGTCTTCAGCTCGGCGTCGTCGCTGCTCGGCGTTGCCGCCATCTTTCAGTTGTTCGACGGCATCCAAGGCGTTGCCACCGGCGTTCTGCGCGGCCTCGGCGATACGCGAACGCCAATGCTCTGGAACCTCGCGGCCATTGGTTCCTCGGCCTTCCGGTCGGCTACTTCCTGTGCTTTCGCCTAGCCGGGGTGTGATCGGCTTGTGGTGGGGACTTTCGATCGGCCTGATCATCTGCGGCGTCGCCCTGCCGTCGTCTGGTCGCGGCGCATTCACGCGTTCCGGTCGATGGCCTTGACCAACAACTGATCGACTGACGATCGAACGACCGAAGGGATTAACGACCGACGACCGACGACTTTACGTGGGTATTTCGTGTCGATGTAGTTGTCGACGAGCTCCCGAAACGCCGCGGCCAGCTCGTCGTACGTTCCGCGGAGCGTCGTGTGGTGCTGGCCGTCGATGTAGACCGGGCAATTCGGTGCCTCACCGGTGCCGGGCAGGCTGATTCCGATGCTTGGCGGCCTTCGATTCGCCGGGACCGTTGACGACGCAGCCCATGACGGCGAGCGTCATGGCCTCGACGCCTTCGTGTTGGGTTTTCCATTCGGGCATGCGCTCGCGAATGTAATCCTGCGTCCGTTCGGCCAGCTCCTGGAACGTCGAGCTCGTCGTCCGGCCGCAGCCGGGACAGGCGGTCACGCTCGGCGAGAACGACGCGCAGCCCGAGCGACTGCAGCAGCTCGCACGCGGCGTAGACCTCTTCGCGGCGATCGCCGCCGGGCTTGCGGCGTCAGCGACACGCGGATGGTGTCGCCGATGCCTTCGTTCAGCAGCACGCCCATCGCTGACGCCGACCAGATCAAGCCCTTTGATCCCC
The DNA here is from genome assembly GCA_963797715.1 of uncultured Acidobacteriota bacterium. Classification (GTDB taxonomy): domain Bacteria; phylum Acidobacteriota; class Vicinamibacteria; order Vicinamibacterales; family 2-12-FULL-66-21; genus DATBJJ01. Next base: position 281,772 of record CAWCQS010000013.1, on the reverse strand, counting down.
ATGCCGGCTTCGGTGAGGCCGAGATGCAGCGGCTGATCGGTGCGTGCGCGCGAGATCGCGATAGACGGCGATCAGATCGCGCGGACGCGAGGTCTTGCACGAGATGATGATCTGATCCTGGCGGAGGCCTGACTCGAGCGCCAGCTCGGTTGACTGCACCGCCGAGAGCACCATGCACTCGTTGATGATTTCTTCCGAAGTCCGCCCGAGGTCGCGGTCGGTGTTCTCCTGCATCTTGGCGAGCACGAGCTCCTGATTCAGCGAGCCGCCGTTCACGCCGATGCGGACCGGCTTGCCGTTGTCGCGCGCGACGCCGCAGATGGTCGCGAACTGCTCGTCGCGCCGCTTGCCGGTGCCGACGTTGCCAGGATTGATCCGGTACTTGTCGAGCGCCCGGGCGCATTCGGGATAGCGAGTCAGCAGCAGGTGGCCGTTGTAGTGAAAGTCGCCGATCAGGGGTGCGGTCGACGCCGGCATCGAGCATCCGCTGCTTGATTTCGGGAACGGCCGCGGCGGCTTCCGGGAGATTGACCGTCACGCTGACCATCTCCGACCCGGCCTCGGCCAGTTCGATGCACTGGCTGGCCGTGCTCGCCGCATCCGCCGTGTCCGTCATCGTCATCGACTGCACGACCATGGGTGCGCCTCCGCCGACCTGAACCGCGCCGACCCGCACGCCGATGGTCTTGTGGAGCTTGACGACTGTCATGCGATTCTCAATGATAGCCCAACCGGGCCAGGACACAGGCTAGAGCACTTAAGGCATCTGCCCTGTCGAGCCGGAGTCAGAAAACAGGTGGATCGAGAATCCAGCATGGAATGCTGAGATCTCGAGGTTCTCAAAGATGAGCTCGGGGTTCGCAACGGATCTTGCACTGGCGACTGGATATGCCAGCGGGACGTCATTTTGCAGCAGCAGTGATTCAGGCCGAGCTGGTCAGATGGGTCGGGCAACTGACGTCTATGAGATGGAGTTGAGAAAGATGACTGCACACGAAGACATTGACCGCCATGGCGGCGGGACTTCGCTGGCGATTGCTGCGCGTCGGCGCTCGACACCTGATGGCGCAGTCGTCAGCGACGAGCGCTGAATTCAGCGGCTGCAGGACCAGGTGTTTCAGGCGAGTGCCGATGTCTCACGCCTGAGGATCAACCGACGCGCTCGCGGCGGGCAGGCTGGAGGACGAACTCGATGCATCTTCGCGAGGATGTCATTTATCTGAAAGTCAAGCTGCGCCGTGAAGGATCACGTCAATCGCGACCGAGTACACGGAACTGCGCGATCAACTCGCAAGACCTGCGATCGCGGGCGCGCGGCGACAGCCGATCGAACACGACGTCGAGCGCATCAGCCGATTCCAACTATCCATCCATGCCGCCACCCACGCCGCCACGCGGAATTCCAGCGGGTCGGCCACGATCTATGACGACCGCTCTCCGAGCACGACATCCTCGCGCCAGGGGCGCACGGATTCCGGTAGGCACGGAGGTCGACGTCCGGCTGCAATCCGAGCTGACGTCGACACCGCGCAGGTGGAGGATCGTTTCGAAGCGACGACGGTGTGGACCTGTATGGGGGAACCGCGTGCTTGATTCCGGCTGGGTCGGTGATGCGCGGGCTCGTGACGCTCGGTCAACCGCGCGTCGCGGACCGATCGGAAGGGCAGCCTCACTGTGCTGTTCAACCAGATCACCGTGAATGGGCCGGCACTATCCAGATGCGGGGCACGGTCACCCAGACGATCGAGAGCGGAGGATCAAGGGTGAGATCGGCCGCATCGGCGCCGGCTCGGCGGTCGGCGCCATCATCGGCGGCATTATCGGCGGCGTCAAAGGCGCGCTGATCGGCGTGCTCGTTGGTGGCGGCGGAACGATGGCTGCGACTGAAGGGAAGGACGTGACGCTTCCGCCGGCACCATCCTTCGCGTCCGGATGGACACGCCGCCGGAAATCTAGTTGAGCCGCGACCTCGCTGCTACTTGTCCGACGCGGCGGCGCGCATGCTTTCGCGCGCTGCCGCGATCGTCGCTTTGATGTCCTTCTCGGTGTGAGCGCCCGACAAAAACCACGCTTCGAATTGTGAGGGCGGCGGATAGATGCCGCGGTCGAGCATGGCGTGGAAGAAGCGGCCGTACGCCTCGTATCGGCGCGTCAGCGCCGACTGGAAATCGGTGACCGTTCCGTGTTGGTGAAGAACGGCGTCAACGTCGATCCATACGCGTTGACTTGCAGCGACACGCCGGCGTCTCGCGCTGCGTCCGCGAGTCCGGCCGCCAGCATCGTGCCGAGCCTGCGAGAGCTGCCGATAGAGCTGCGACGAGAGCTGCTGGAGCGACCATAGCCCGGCGGTCATGGCGAGGGGATTGCCGGAGAGGGTTCCTGCCTGGTAGACGGGACCCGCCGGCGCGACGAGATCCATCACGTCGGCTCGCCCGCCGTAGGCGCCCACCGGCAGGCCGCCACCGATGATCTTGCCAAGGCACGTCAGGTCCGGTCGCACGCCGCTGGCCTGCTGCGCGCCGCCCGGCGCGGCGCGGAAACCAGAAATGACCTCGTCGAAAACCAGCAGGGCATGTTCGCGGTCGCAAATCGCGCGCAGGCCTTGAAGAAATCCGGGCGCCGGCGGTACGACCCCCATGTTGCCGGCGATGGGCTCGACGAAGACGGCGGCGATCTGCTTTCGAGTTCTGCGCGAAGACGCGCTTCGACGGACGCAAGGTCGTTGTAACGGGCGAGCAGTGTGTCGCGTGCGGCACCTGACGACACACCTGGGCTGGTCGGTGACGCCGAGCGTCATCGCTCCCGATCCGGCCTGCACCAGAAACGCGTCCGCGTGCCCGTGGTAGCAGCCCTCGAACTTCACGATGCGATCGCAACCTGTGGCGGCTCGCGCAACGCGCACGGCGCTCATCGCCGCTTCGGTGCCCGAGCTGACGAAGCGGATGCGTTCCATCGACGGCATGAGTGTCGCGACACGCGCGGCGAGCTGCGTTTCGAGCTCGGTCGGTGCGCCGAAGCTGGTGCCTTTGGCCGCCGCGGCCGCGCAGCGCCTTGCGCAATCCTTTCGGCGCGTGGCCATGGATCAGCGGCCCCCAGGACATCACATAGTCGATGTACTTGTTGCCGTCGACGTCCTCGATGCGCGCTCCACTTGCGCGCCGGACGAACAGCGGTGTGCCACCGACGGCCTTGAACGCGCGGACGGGGCTATCGACGCCGCCGGGCAGGAGCCGGGCCGCGTCTGCGAAGAGTTTTGCCGAACGTGAGTACCGGGAACGGTTCCGACGGAGCATACGCCGTCGAAGATAGCACAGCGAAATGGCGAACGGCGTGCGAGGGCGTCCGCCGGCGCGCCGCACCTACTGAGAATCGTGAACGACGAGATCGAATGTCGGTAACACGCTGGCGGCGTCCTCGCGGGATAGGGCTGATGTGTGAACGAGCGCCAGGAAGAGCCGAACGGCCTCCGGCTGAACAATGGTCATGCGCGCTCGAACGATTAGACGCCGGGCGAGCGAGTTGGCTGCCGCAGCCAAGCGCCCACAGTTCTGTAATTCGGTCGCGGTCGTCGGGCACGTTATAGTCAGCACGTGCTGCGTCTCGTGGTTGTTGCGCTCGCCGTCGTTTGCGTGCTGCTTGGCGTGTTCTGGTTGACGCAGCGCCGGATGATGTACTTTCCGAGCGGCGACGTGCCGATGCCGGCTGAAGTCGGCCTCCCGGGTGCGGAGAACGTCACCTTCAGAACCGCCGACGGCCTGACGTTGAGCGGCTGGTTCGTTCGAGCGTCGCAGCCCGGCGCGACTACCGTGCTTGTCTTCAACGGCAATGCAGGCAACCGCTCGTATCGAGCGGACATCGCGAGGCGTCTGTCGGCTGAAGGTCTGGCGGTGTTGCTGTTCGACTACCGCGGCTACGGCGGCAACTCAGGATCGCCCACGGAGCAAGGACTGGCGCTCGACGCCAGAGCCGCGCGCGACTACGTGCTGACGCGGCCGGATGTCGACGCGTCACGGATTGCGTACTTCGGCGAATCGCTTGGGTCGGGGGTCGCGGTTCGTCTTGCCGTCGAGCATGCTCCGCGCGCACTGATTCTGCGTTCGCCGTTCACGTCGTTCGTCGACGTCGGCCGAGTCCACTACGGTTGGCTGCCGGTTGGTCTGCTGATGCGCGACCGCTATCCTTCGCTCGATCGCATCAAGCAGATTCGCAGTCCACTGATGATCATTGCCGGTTCGAGGGACGCGATCGTTCCGGTGGAGCAGAGCCGCCGGCTATTTGATGCCGCCAATGAGCCGAAGCGGTTGGTGATCATCGAGGGCGCCGATCACAACGACGATGTCTTGGCGGCAGGACCCCAGGTCATAGCGGCGGTACGGGACGTTGTCGCGGCGCGGTGATTCGCGCGGCGCAGCGACTCAGCCCTTCAGCAGCCTGGCGGCTTCGCGCGCGTAGTAGGTGATGATGATGTCCGCGCCGGCCCTGCGGATGGCCGTCAGCGCTTCCATCATCGCCCGCGGCTCATCGAGCCAGCCGTTGCGGGCCGCGGCCTTCAGCATCGCGTACTCGCCGCTGACGTGATACGCGGCGGTGGGCATGCCGAATTCGGCTTTCACTCGCGCGATGACATCGAGATACGTCATCGCCGGCTTGACCATGACGATGTCGGCGCCTTCCTCGAGGTCGAGCGCGACTTCACGCAGCGCTTCTTCGACGTTGGCCGGATCCATCTGATGCGATCGACGATCGCCGAACGCCGGCGCCGAGTCTGCGGCCTCGCGGAACGGACCATAGAACGCGGAGCAGTACTTGGCCGCGTACGACATGATCCCGACCTGCGAGAATCCCGCATCGTCGAGCGCGCGCCGGATATGGCCGACGCGTCCGTCCATCATGTCCGACGGCGCGACGATGTCGGCGCCTGCAGCCGCATGGGAGAGCGCGGCACGCGCCAGCAGTTCAACCGTCGCGTCATTGACGACCTCGCCGTCGATCAGCACGCCGCAGTGCCCGTGCGATGTGTACTCGCACAGGCAGACGTCAGTCACGATCAGCAAATCGGGAATCGCTTGCTTTAGCGCACGGATTGCTGCCTGTACCGGTGCGCTGTCGTCCCAGGCTGCCGAGCCGGTGGCATCCTTCACGTCGGGCAGGCCGAACAGCAATACGCCGAGGACGCCCTCGCCGCGCGCGGCCGCCGCTTCCTTGACGATCTCGTCGACCGACAGCTGAAAAACACCTGGCATCGACGACACTTCACGCCGCTGTCCCTGCCCGGTGCAGACGAACAGCGGGTAGAGGAACATGTCGGCGCTCAGACGAGTCTCGCGCACCATCGCGCGAAGCGCGGACGAGCGACGGAGCCGCCTGAGCCGGCGCGGCAAGTCGAGCGGTGCACGGCTGGCGCCGACGGCGTCGTTGGACGTTGGAGTGGCTTTGTAGGCACGGCGCTATTTCTCGACTGGAGTGTTCGCTTCGGTTGCAAAATGCTCGACCAGGGCGTCGACAAGGTCCGGGATCGTATAGCGCTTCGGCATGACGTTGGTCGTGATGTCGAGTTGCTGCGCGGCTTCCGCCGTCACCGGTCCGATGGATGCGACGATGGTCGAGCTCAGGAGGTCGACTGCCTGATCCTGCCCGAGCATCGCAACGAAATTCTTCACTGTCGACGCGCTCGTAAACGTCACGGCGTCGATCTCGCGGTCGAGCAGCATGCGATAAATGTCCGGGCCACCGTCGCGGTCAGCTCGCGCTGGGATCGTGCGATACGCCGCGACGTCGAGCACGAACGCTCCCGCCTCGCGCAAGGCATCGGCCAGCAAATCACGGGCGATGTCGGCACGAGGCAGCAGGAATCGCTTCCCCTGCACATCGCCCGTCGCCTTGAGCGCGTCGACAACCGCTTCGGCGCGAAACTCCGCCGGTGTCAAATCGACGCGAATGCCGTAGCGGGCGAGCCGCGAGGCGGTGGACGGTCCGATGGTGCAGATCCTGACGCCCTTCAGTTCGCGGACGTCGCTCGTGGCCAGCAGGCGCTCCATGAAGTACTCGACGCCGTTGCCGCTGGTGAAGACGATCCAGTCGAAGGTCGAGGCTTCGTCGCAGGCGCGGCCGAGCGCATCGGCGTCTTCCGGCGGCGCGATGCGAATGGATGGTGCCGGGATGGCTTCGGCGCCGCGTTCCTCGAGCATCTCGATGAGCTCGCCGGCCTGCTCGAGCGAACGAGTGACGACGATGCGCTTGCCAAACAGCGGACGTTCGTCGAACCAGCGCAGGTGCTCACGCAGCCCCGCTACAGCACCGACGACAAGGAGCGCAGCGTCGCCGTCCAGGGCTCGCGAAGCAATGTCGCCGAGTGTGCCCTGGATGGTCTTCTGCGACGGCAGCGTGCCGTCGTAGATGAGCGCGGCGCTTTCATCGGCCGGCCGCCCATGATCGACGAGGGCCTTTGTCAGGGAGCCGATCTGTCTTGCACCGGCAAAGCAGACGAGCGTCCCGCTGACGCCGGCGAGCCGCGACCAGTTGATGTCAGGCGACAGGTCGACCTCTCCCTCGTGGCCGCGAACGAACGTCAGTGCGTCGCCGGCGCCCGGATACGTCACCGGTACGCCGGCATAGGCGAGACCGCCGATCGCGGCCGGTATGCCAGGCACGACCTCGAATGGCACGCCCTGTTCGTGCAGGAACAGGGCCTCTTTGCCCCCGCTGTCGAACACGAACGGGTCTCCCCACTTCAGGCGGACGACTGTCCGCCCCTCGCGCGCCTTCTCAGCAAGCAGAAAGCAGATCGCATCTTGATCGAGCGACTTCGGCGCCGCCGGACCGACGTCGATTCTCTCGGCGTCCGGGCGCGCGAGCCGGAGCAGCCGCCGATGGACGCGGTGGTCGTAGACGACGACGTCGGCGGCCTGCAGGCAGCGCTGCCCCCGCACGCTCACGAGCGACGGATCGCCAGGGCCGGCGCCGACGATGTAGACACAGGGAGTATTCATGATGATCCAACTTCGTCGAGGAGCGCCCTCGCACCATCAGCAGCAAGTGCTTCGGCGACTTGTCGACCGAGCCGCTGCGGATTGTCCGTTGGTCCGCTCATCGATTGTGCGATCCGCCGAGCGCCGTCGAGCGACGCGACGACGGCCATCAGATGAAGCGTGCCGTTCCGCTCCTCGGCAACAGCGCCGAGCGGAAGCTGACATCCGCCGCCGAGCGTAGCCACCAGCGCACGTTCGGCCGCCAGCGCCCGGCCAGCCGCCTCATCATGCAACGATCGCAGCGCCGTCCGAATCGGCTCATCGTCGCTCCGAATCTCAGTGGCAACAATACCCTGACCGGGGGCCGGAACGCACTGTTCGAGTGGAATGGCGGCCGTGATCCTCGGACCAAAACCAAGCCGCCGGAGGCCGGCACAAGCCAGCACCAGGGCGTCGAAGGCGCCAGCATCGAGTTTTGCCAGGCGGGTATCGACATTGCCGCGGACGGGAGTGAACGTCGCGCCTGGCAGGAGAGGCTTGAGTAGTGCGCCGCGGCGAACACTGCCGGTGCCGATGGTTGCGCCGGACCGGAGGCGCGCAAAGACCTCGGCCGCCGACATGTGACCAGGGGCCCCCGGGAGGATGATGGCGTCGCGTGGATCTTCGCGCGGGAGGCAGGCCGCGACCGTCAGGCCCTCGGGAAGCTCGACTGGCAGATCCTTTGCGCTGTGGACGGCGAGATCGGCATCGCCGCGCAACAGTGCATCTTCGAGCTCCTTCACAAACTGTCGCTTGCTGTCGTCTCCCGCGACGGCCCCATGCTGCGAGCGATCGCCAGTCGTCATGAATGTCAGGATTTCCGTCCGGACTCCGGACGAATGCAGGCGATCAGCGACCGCGTGCGCCTGCCATAGCGCGAGCCGGCTTCCACGCGTGGCGATTCTGATGGCTCGCGAGCCGGTCGGTGTCACCGTCGACGCACTCCCGGGACGATCGGCTCGTCACGGGCCGGCGCAGCGCCACCATCCTGGAGGGCGTCCGGCGAGGTGCGCTCCGTTTCCGACTGCGATAGTGCAAACAAGCGGTGAAGCGCGTCGGCGTAGGCGACAACCAGCGTCTCGTCGCCAACCGTTTTCAGCTGTTCGGTCGGCGTCAGCAGCAGTTTTTCGACAAGGAGACGCGTCACTTCGTCGACTCGCGCACGCGCCTCGGGAGGCAGACCGGAGAGTTTGGGCTCGAGGCGGCGGAGTTCGGATTGCCGGATGCTCTCGAACCGCTGCCGCAGCGCGACAATCGTCGGAACGACTTCGCGAGACTGAAGCCACGACGAAAAACGCGACACTTCCTGATTGACGATAGCCTCGGCGCTCGCGAGCTCCGAGCTGCGGCGCGCCAGGTTCTCGCTGACGATCGATTGCAGATCGTCCATGTGATAGAGAAACACCTGATCCAGGTCACCGACGGCCGGCTCGACGTCACGCGGCAGCGCAATATCGATGACGAACAGCGGTCGATCGCGGCGCGAGCGCATCGCCTCCTCGACGACAGCACGCGTCAGAACCGGTTCTGCAGCGCCGGTCGCCGTGACGACGATGTCCGCCTGCATCAACGCCGCGCGTAGATTGCGCCACGGCACGGCTAGCCCTTCGAGCTGACGCGCCAGACTTTCGGCCGAGGCGAGCGTGCGGCTCGCAATCGTGATCTGCTTCACCCGCTGCGCACGAAGGTGCACGCCGGTGAGCTCTGCCATCTCGCCCGCGCCGAGGATGAGGACGCTCAGCCCTGACAGATCACCGAAGATCTTCTTCGCCAACTCGATCGCGGCGTAGCTCACCGACACGGCGCCCTCGCCGAGGGCTGTCTCGCTGCGCACGCGCTTGCCGACAGCGAAGGCGGAGTGAAAGAGGCGATGCGTGACCGTGCCGGTGAAGCGGAGGTCACTTGCCGTGGTGTACGCCGTCTTCACCTGACCGAGGATCTGCGGCTCCCCGACGACGAGCGAATCGAGACCTGCCGCAACGCGAAAGAGATGTCTGGCGACATCGACGCCGCGGTGGCAATACAGGTGGCCGTCGAGCGCGGCGCTGTCGACGCCGTGATAGTCGACAAAGAAACGCGCCAGCGTGTCAGCGGCCGCGTCCGATTCGGCAACGGCATAGATTTCAGCGCGGTTGCAAGTGGAGAGCACGACGGTTTCCGGGCACGCAGCGCGACTGGCGAGCGCCTGCAAGGCGGCATCGAGTCCCGCGCGCGAAAAGTCGACCGTTTCCCGCAGCTCAACGGGCGCCGTACGGTGGCTCAGGCCGACTGCCAGGAGGCGCATGCTCTTAGAAATTGTGGCTCTTCGTCAGGAAATAGCCGATCGGCACCAGGTTCAGGAGCACGATGACGAACGCCAGTGCTGACAACCACGCGGCACGTCGTCCGCTCCAGCCGATCGCGCGCCGCGCGAAGAGCGCGAACGAGTAGACCGCCCAGCAAATGATGGCGACGAGAATCTTCGGGTCGCCAATCGACATAGCCTGCGCTCGTGGATCCGGCGACGAGTGGATCTGCGTCGCCCAGAGTCCGCCGACCGCGATACCGATCGTCAGGAACAGCCAGCCGATCGACACCACCCGGCCGTTCATCGCGTCGAGCACCTGCAACGAGGGCAGGCGGTTGTAGAAGAAGCCGAGGTGTTTGGCTTTGATCTCCTTGAACAAGAGCACGTAGGTGATTCCGATGACGCACGCCAGGGCGAAACTGGCGTAGGCGAACAACATCGAGACGACGTGGACCGTGAAAAGCGGACTTTGGAGCAGCGGCGGACGCGGGCTGGCGACCGGGTCGAGCGCCGGAATCAGATAGAGCGCGACCATCAGCGGTGCAACGAACACACCCATCGCACGCTCGTCAGTGGAAACTTCGATGTAGAGGTACGACAGTCCCAGCAGCCACACAAACGCTGACAGTGCCGCCGTCGTCCCGACGAGCGGCGCGTGTCCGACGTGCATCGTCTGCATGCCGATGAGGAACGTGTGAGCAAGCACACCGCCGCCGAGGATTGCGGTGGCCAGCCGGCCGGCACGCGGATCGCGCCAGGCGAAATGCGTCAGGTAGGCAGCAGCCGACGCGGCGTAGAATACGAGCGGAACGAGGTGCATGAAAACTAACGGGACGTTTCCGGCCCGTAGTAGCCTTGGCGCGTGCGCGCCGTCATGCCTGGTCTGGTCACCCGGACGACAACGCGGCGCCAGGCGCCGTTGCGCATCGGGTTCCTCGACGAGTACGCCAGGCTGTACTGATTGGCCAGCTCTTCCGAAATCTGCTCGTAGATTTTCGGCAGTTCAGCCGCGGCGAGCACGAAATAGGCGCGGCCGCCGGTTTCCTGAGCCAGCTGCTTGAGCACGAACTCCGCTTCCTTGAACTCGGTGCGATACGTCCCGCTCGGCCGAAGGCCAATCGCGTAAATCGCTGTCTCGGAACGCTTCGCGAGGTCCAGCACCTCTTCGTAAGGGACGAGGCTCGACGTGTCGTCGCCGTCGGAGAGCACGACGATGGCCTGACGCCGGATTTCTTCCGGTGAGTTCGCCTTGGCGCGCTTGAGCTCCTTGAGCGAAACGTAAATGGCGTTGTAGAGGGACGTCGATCCGTTGACGTCGGTGCCGCGGATAGCCTTCTCGAGCGCCGGCACGCTGTTGGTGAACGTCTGGAGGATTCGGGCCTGACTGTCGAAGTCGATGACCTCCATGACGTCGTCGGGACGCATGCGCCGGGCAAATCCGATCGCGGCTTCCTGCGCGGTTGGCAGGCGTTCGTTCATGCTGGCGCTGGTGTCCAGCAGCACTGCGAGCGCAATCGGCTGCTGGGTGCGCGAGAAGAACGAGATCGCCTGTTTGGCGCCGTCCTCGAAAACCTCGAAGTCGGTTTCCTCCAGATCGGGAACATAGTGCGTGCCTTCCATGACCGTGACGCTCAGCGGCACGAGGTCGACGCCGCTCCGCAGCCGCGTCTGCGGCTGCTTCTGTTCGGGAGTCTGTGGTGGCTTCTGCTCGGGCGTCTGTGGCTTCGGGTCCTGCGCGGCAAGGCACACCACTCCCAGAACAACACTGGCGATGATGGCCGGCACGCGGCGCAGGGTCGACATGGATCGAACGTTCAGCGGGCCGGCACGCGCTTCGGCGCCCGCACGGTCAGTCCCGGCTTGGTAACCGACACCTCGAGCTTTTCCGGTGGGATCAGCTGCTCAGGGCGAGAGTAGGTGACAACGTACTGATTCAAGAGCTCGTCGGCGAGCTGAACCATGCGATCGGACAGCCCGCTCTCTGCTAGAACCTGATCGCGACGGCCGCCAGTCAGCGACGTGGCTTCGGCGATCGTCATGTTCCGGTTGCGCATCTCGTCGGTCGTCGACGAGGAGGGCGTTCCGATGCCCATGAAGTGCATCGTCGCGCCGCTTTTCTTGATCGCGTCAACGACTCTCGTGTAGTAGAGGTTGCTGAATTCAGCGTCGCTCTCAACAGCCACGACCACGATCACCGGGCGTTTGGCTTCGCGCCGCTCGATTCCTTTCGACAACTCGACGAGGGCTTCGAGCAGATAGGCGCCCGCGCCGGAGCGAGCGAACAGCTTGCCGACGCCCTTCTGCAACTCTGCCGTGCTATCCGTGTATTCGATGAGTGGCGTTGGGCGTTCGCCGAACGTGGATAGCGCGATCTGCGCCTTGCCGTCGAGCCGCTTGAAGAATGCCGGCAGCGCATCGCGAATAAATTGCATCGCGTGGGTTGCGGGCTGACTGTCGTCGACGGTCATGGCAATCGTCAACGGCTCGGTTGCCGGTCCGGCACTCAAGACCTCGCGGACGACGTTGTCCTCGCGCACCTTGAAGTCGGCAGCGGTCAAGCCAGTCACGGCTTTACCGTCTTTGTCCACGACGCTGACGTAGACCTCGCGGTTCCGCCGCTCGCTCGGCCGCTGAGGTGCCTGCAACTCAGGCAGGAACAATGCGAACGCCAGAGCCGCGGGGAAGGAGAGCGCCGCGAAAAGGTGCGCCATACGGCAGTATAGGCCGCGCTTCGACAGAGCGTCAAGAAACCCCGACAACGAAAACCATTGCGAAATAAGGGAGTTCTGCGTCAAATAGAGGCACCCAACCCGAGGCAGAATAGGTCGATCCCTTGGAGCGTCATCTCCTCTCCGTCATCGCCCTCGTGCCGGTCGCGGGCGCACTTGCAGTCGCCGTCGTTGGGCGGCTGATGCCGGGCCGCGATCGCTGGCTGCACGCGATTGCGGCCGTCACGACATTAGCCGCGTTCGCGCTGTCGGTACCGCTGTGGCGAGGCTTCGCCGTCAGGGGCGCGCAGTGGCAGTTCACGGATGGTTTGGCGGCCGTGCCCTCGCTCGGCGCCGGCATGGTGTTCGGCGTGGATGGCCTGAGCCTGCTCCTCGTACTGCTGACGACGGGCCTGTGTTGCCTCGCGGCCCTCGCGGTTTGGGCACATGTTCCCGCCAGGCCCACTGAGTATTTCGTCGCGGTGCTCCTGCTCGAAGCTGGGATGCTCGGCGTCTACATGTCGCTCGATCTCCTGCTCTTCACCGTGAGTTGGATGGTCGCGGCGGCCTCGATGTGCGCCGCCATCAGCGCGGCTGATGGCAGGTCCCGATCCGCCGTCCGCCTCGCGCTCGTGGCTGTCGTGCCAGGTGCCCTCGTTCTCGCCGGCGTGCTCATCCTCTACGTGCAGGGCCGGACGCTCACAGGTACTGCGACGTTCGATCTGCGGATGTTTCAGAACCTCACGCTTCCGCTGGCAGTCCAGCGATGGGTGTTCCTGGTGTTCTTTACCGGCTTTGTCGTCGGGGTCGGCGGGGTCTTCCGTTGGTGGCTTGCTGCCGACGGCGAGCGAACGACGGCCGTGCCGCTTTTGCTGTCCGCTGTCTTTCTTAAAATGGCGACATTCGGGTTTCTGCGCCTGTGCCTGCCACTCTTGCCGGATGCGACCCGGCTCTTCGCCCCGGCAATCGTTGCGCTTTCAGCCGTCGTGACGGTGTTTGCCGCGGTCGCGGCGTTCGCTCAGACGAGTTGGACGCGAGTGTTGGGTTACGCGAGTCTCAGCCACCTTTGCCTCGTGACGCTCGGCGCGTTCGCGCTCACCCCCGACGGGCTCACGGGGAGTGCCGTTCATCAGGTGAATCAGGGGCTGGCGATTGCGGCGCTGTTCCTCGTAGCGTCGGTCGTCACCGACCGCGGGCATTCGACGTCAATATCCGATTACGGCGGCTTGCTGAATGCGATGCCCGTCGCTGCGGTCCTCTGGTTGTTCCTGACGTTTTCGCTCGTGGGCGTGCCCAAGCTGAACGGCTTTGTCGGCACAGACTTGATCGTCAACGGACTCTGGCCGACGACGAAGACGTGGGCGATCGTCGCAGTTACCGGACAGGCCCTGAGCGCCATCGCTCTCCTGTGGCTGTTTTCTCGGATGATGCTCGGTGAGTTGCGCGGGCCGGCGGGTGATGTGCTCAAGGACCTGCGTTTGCGCGAGGCGCTTGTTGTCCTTCCGCTGGTTGCGCTGGTCGCCTGGGCAGGGTTCAAGCCGGCCGCGTTTCTCGCCACGGTTGAAACGTCCGTGGCGAGAATCGTCCTGCGGGTGAGTCCGCAGGACGGACCAGAGGTGGCCGATTGCCTGGCGCAGCCGCCCCCAGCGCCCGATCCGGGGCTGCCGGCGGGCATGGTGCTCACGGCGCCGTGCTCGGACGCCGCTGGGAAGGAAGGAAACGCAACGAGAGTTGGGGCCGAGAAGCGGTGAAGCGGTCAGTCCGCGATGATTGATCTGCTGCTGCTTCTGATGGCGATCATCTGGGGCACCAACTATTCGATCGTAAAGTTCGCGTTCGAAAAGTTGAATCCCCAGGCTTTCAACGCCGCACGGATGACGATCGTCTCCGTCGTCTTCCTCGCGGTGATTGGCGTGCTGCGATTCAGCGGGCCGACCGCACGCTCCGAAGGGCTCGCGACTATTTTTCGAACGCCAACTCGACTGACCGCACGCGACGCCATCGAACTCGCCGCGCTCGGCTTCGTCGGCCACTTCCTCTATCAATATTTCTTCATCGGCGGGCTGGCGCTGACGACGGTTGCGAACAGCTCCTTGATGCTCGCGTCGACACCGGTCGTCATCGCGCTGATCTCGGCGATGCTCGGACACGAGCGGGTTGGCTTGCGCCACTGGATTGGCGCCGCCCTGTCTCTCGCTGGCATCTACATCGTCGTCGGCCGTGGCTTCAGTCTCGGCGGCAGCGGCTTCACCGGTGACCTGATGATGGTGGCGGCAGTGCTCTGCTGGGCGATCTATACGCTCGGTTCGCGACGGCTGATCTCGCGCCATTCGCCAGTCGGCGTTACTGGTCTGTCGATGGCCTTTGGCACGCTCATCTATGTGCCTGTGATGTGGCCTCACGTGCGAGCCACAGTGTGGAGCGGGCTCGGCTGGCGCACCTGGCTCTCGATTGTCTATTCGTCGATATTCGCCCTCGGTGTGGCGTACACCATCTGGTACGCCGGCGTCCGCCAGATCGGCAGCGCGCGGACATCGGTCTATTCGAACGTCATCCCGATTGTCGCGATGGCGACGGCCGTCGTCTTTCTTGGCGAGCCACTACGTCTGACGAACGTGATTGGCGCCACGGCAGTGCTGGTAGGAGTAGCGTTGACAAGAACGGCACCTCGCGCGGAGCCGTGTGAACCGTAACGGTCGCCGGTCGTCGGTCGTCAGTTCCCGCCCCCGACCCGCGAGCAGCCAACCGCGAGCCGCGAACCCCAATGCTGCTAAGATCGATGAAAGTGTCCCATCACTTCGCGCAGCATGCGGTGGCGCTGAAGGCTGAGCTCAGCCAGGCGATTCCCCGTGATGAGTTGCGGGCGTTTCATCGCAAGTCTGCACTCCGTCACTTCGTGGTGTCGATCCGACAGTTCGCCATTCTTGGGCTGGCGACGTGGGGACTCATACGGTTCGAAAACCCTTTCATCTGGCTACCGCTGGCGTTCGTCCAGGGGTTCACGATCTTCAACTTCACGATCCTGTTGCACGAGGTGTTGCACCACAACGTCTTCGAGCGTGCGCGACCGTTCGCGACCCGGGTCATGGGCTTGCTCTACGCCATCCCTAGTGGGATTTCGGCGAGCCAGTTCACGCGTTGGCATCTGGACCATCACGCGGAGCTCGGATCGGACGTGGACGATCCCAAGCGGCACCACCTGTCGCCAAAGGTGAACGCGCGCTGGTACAAGCTGCTATACGCGACGCCGGCGCTCTTTCCGATCTACTTCCGAGCCGCACGGAAAGAAAGCGCGACCTATGCGGCGGATCTGCAGCGGACGATCGCGGCCGAGCGGAAGGTGTCAGTCGCCGCGCACCTCCTGGCGATTGCAGTCCTCTGGTACGTCTTCGGGTTCTACGCGGCGCTGCGGACCAGCATCATTCCGGTCTTCTTCATCTTCCCGATCGCGTTCACGCTCAATCGCCTCGGTCAGCACTATGACATCGACCCCAACGATCCGGCGAAGTGGGGGACGCTGATGCGCGGCCACTGGTTCTGGGACTTCGTCTACCTCAACTCGAACTACCATCTCGAGCACCACTACTTCCCCGGGGTGCCGTTCTACCGGCTGCCGGCACTTCAGCGCGCGCTGACGCCGTTCTTCGAGCGCAAGCAAATGCGATGGATGTCGTACGGCCGGCTGGTCTACGGCTGGATCGTCGAAAACCGGGCGCCGCACACCGACTGGAGTCAGCCGCGGCCGAGCGCAGGCACGCCCGTCACCGCGCCCACACCACACTCACGCTGATCGCGAGACGGGCGATCGCGCCGCTTCGAGGGGGATCGAACCGTGACGACGACGACCACGCAGTCCGCGCTGTCCGACGCCGAGATCATCGACCTCTGCCGCCGTCACACGATGTTTGAATGGTCGGCGCAGGGCTCTGTCGATCCAATTGCGATGGCAAGCGCCAAGGGCGTCTACTTCTGGACGGCCGACGGCAAGCGCTACCTCGATTTCAACAGTCAGTTGATGTGCGTCAACGCCGGACACGGCGACGAGCGCATCATCGCCGCGATTCAGGAACAGGCCGCGACGATGGCGTATGCCAACCCATTCATGGCCACAGAGGTGCGAGGCAAACTTGGCGCGAAGCTCGCCGAGCTCGCGCCGGGCGACATCGACGTTTTCTTCTTCACCAACGGCGGCGCTGACGCCAACGAAAACGCGATCAAAGTGGCGCGGGCGTTCACCGGACGCCACAAGATCCTCGCGCGTTATCGTTCGTATCACGGCGGCACGCACGGTGCCATCGCGCTGACCGGCGACCCGCGCCGTTGGAGCACCGAACCGGGCATGCCGGGCGTCGTTCACGTGCTCGATCCGTATCACGGCCCCGGTCGTGGCTCGGACACCGCCGCCGCGTCGTTGGCGATGCTCGAGGAAATCATCCAACTCGAGGGGCCGCAGACAATCGCCGCGTTCTTTCTCGAGACCGTGACCGGCACCAACGGCGTGCTCATCCCGCCCGACGGCTACCTCGAAGGTGTTCGCGAGCTATGCACGAAGCACGGCATCCTGATGGTGTGCGACGAAGTCATGGCCGGGTTCGGGCGAACGGGTGAGTGGTTTGCCGTAAATCACTGGCACGTCGTCCCCGACATCATCACGATGGCGAAGGGATTGACGAGCGCTTATGTGGCGCTCGGCGCGGTCGGCGTTCGCCAGCGGATCGCCGACCACTTTCGTGACAAAGTCTTCCAGTCGGGGCTCACGTACAACAGCCATCCTCTGGGTTGTGCCGCAGCGCTGGCGACGCTTCGCGTCTATGAAGAAGACGATCTCATCGGCAACGCGAGAAGGCTGGGCCCGGTCATGGCGAAGCTCCTCGACGAACTCGCGCGGAAGCATCCCATCGTTGGTGCGCATCGATCGATCGGTCTGTTCGGACTGGTCGAGCTGGTCAAGAACCGCGAGACGCAAGAGCCGCTGGCGCCGTTCGGTCAGACGACGGCAGCAACGAAGCGGCTGACAGGTTTGCTGCGCGAGGAAGGTCTCTACACGTTCGTGCGCTGGCACACGTTTTTTACGAACCCGCCGTTGTGTGTCACCGAGGAACAGCTCAGAGAGGGATTTGCGATGATCGATCGCGCGCTGACGCGCCTGGCGGTGGAAATAAAAGAGGGTTGAAGGCGGCGCGGCCCTCAACCCTCTCGTGCACGTTCGAACGGTCGTTACTTCTTTTCCTTCATCGGAACGGTCCAGAGATACACCGAGGTGTAGCCCGCCTGAACCGTCTTCTCCGGTGGATATCTCTCGCCCATCGTAAACGTCTGCGACACGATCCGCGTGCCGGGCTTCAGCTCTTTATTGAGCTTGGGGATCAGTTTCTCGTTGAGCGTCTGGAGCAGGTAAAGGGTCACGACCGACGCCTGGCTGATGTTGGCCGTGAAGAGATCCTCGTTGAGAATCTTGACCTTTCCCTGAACGCCCGCTTTGTTGACGCGTTCGTTGGCTTCCTTCACCCGCACGGGGTTGATGTCGATGCCCACGGCGGTGGCACCGAAGTCGCGGGCCGCCGCGGTAACGATCTGGCCGTCGCCACAGCCGAGATCGTAGACGACATCCTTCGAGGTCACGCCGGCCAGCTTCATCATCGCTTCGACGACCTCGGGAGGAGTCGGAACGAAGATGACATCCGGGTCTCTCAACGGAGCCGGCGGAGCCGGCTGTGCCTGAGCGGTCTGGGCCACAGCTGGCGCTCCCAGCATCAGGGTTGTCGCGGCAATGAGAGTGGCACACGCCACGAATTGCAATCGATTGAGCATCGCT
This sequence comes from uncultured Acidobacteriota bacterium, assembly GCA_963797715.1. GTDB lineage: Bacteria > Acidobacteriota > Vicinamibacteria > Vicinamibacterales > 2-12-FULL-66-21 > DATBJJ01. The sequence goes on along the minus strand of CAWCQS010000013.1, from coordinate 263,955 downwards.
AGTTGCACTCCTCTCTATCTCGCAGTCGTGTTTTTATACCTCAATACCCCATCTCGCGCTGGATGCCGCGCACGATCCGGTCGAGCTCGTCGACGAGCAACCCGCCCCCAGCTTCCCGATACGCGCGAACCAGCGACTCGTAATACGCCAGGACATCGTCGGGCGTTGCCTTGAAGCGCTCCCACACTCGTTCGCCGCTGTTGCGAAGGTCGCGAAGAATGGCGTAGGCGTTGTGGACCTTGTCGGCCGCCGAGACGCGCAGGCTGGGACCAGACAACCGGCGCGCGTGCTGTATGTACGCCTGCTTGCGCTCGACCCATGGCTCCTTGGGATCGGTCCACGAATCGGTGCAGTCCTCGACGATGCGCGCGACCGCGTCGCCAAAATGCGAGCGGATGTCCTCGAGCCGTGCGCGGCCGCCCTGATCTTCGGCGGCATCGTGCAGTAGCGCCGCGATGGCCTCGTCCTCGCTCCCGCCGTCATCGAGCACGATCGACGCGACGCCCATGAGATGCCCCAGATATGGCGCGCCGCTGCCCTTGCGCGTCTGCGTCCGATGCGCCTCGTGCGCATACCGGACCGCCTCGTCGAATCTGGACGTCAACTTCGTCATGCCGTGATCGCGTAAGGCTTGCAGAATCACCACAAACCCGGTACAACCTTGAACCCTTCGAACCCCGAGAGCCCCGTGAACCCGGACAATCCCGATCCCGCCGTGCCAGTGTATGCCACTCTCGATGCCCTCGGCATTCCGTACGCGATCTACACGCACCCGCCGGTCTTCAACATGGCTGACGTCGAGGAGCATTGGGCCGGCATCGACGGCACGAAAGCGAAAAACTTGTTCCTCCGGAACAAGAAGGGCGATCGGCATTACCTCGTGATTCTCGAGGTCTCGAAGCAGGCCGATCTTCGCAAGCTGGTGAAAATCGTCGGTGACGATCGCCTGAGCTTTGGCTCACCGGAGCGGTTGATGACAACGCTCGGCGTCACGCCGGGCTCGGTGTCGCCGTTTGGACTGATTCACGACGCACGACAGAGTGTTCGAGTCATCGTCGACGTGGACCTTCGTGGCGCGGATCGGTTGATCTTCCATCCCAACATCAATACCGCCAGCGTCGCGATCAGCGGCGCCGATTTCGAGCGATTCCTGGCATCCCGCGGCAACCCGGTGACGTGGGTGCGCGTCGGGTGACCGCCTGCGAATACGAACAAAAACAGGCAATCTTGAAGCTCGTGAACTTTTTCACAAAGTTGGGTATAATCTGTCGTACGCTAGCCGGTCGGTACGAGAGACAACTATGCCTAACCGGCCATTTTCGTTCGGTAAGTCGGCCAAATCCCTGCAGGAAAACGTCACGCGGGCGGGCCCTGCCGCCGCTGCCAGCTATACGCTCATTGGCGCCATCATCCTGCTCGGCGGCATCGGATACGCCGTCGACTCGTGGCAGGGGACTTCGCCGTGGGGGTTGGTGATCGGCCTGCTCCTCGGCGTCGTAGTCGGCTTCTACGAGCTGGTGACGATGACGCGGAAGAAATGATCCGCCCGAAGGGCTTCGGCCCGATCGTGTGGATGATTGCCGGCGGCGTCGGGACTGGTGGGGTGCTCGCGGCTGTGTTTGGATCGCGCGTGATGCCTGAGCTTGCGCTGGGGCTCGCAGGACCGCTGCTGAGCGCCGCCGTCTCGTGGCAGATTCTCGAGCGCACGCAGCGTTCGGCACCCGAGCGGCTCACGAACGTGATGATCGCGTCGTTCGGCGTCAAGGTGCTGCTCTTTGGTTTGTACCTGGCGGTGATGCTCAAAGTGCTGGCGCTACGTCCGATGCCGTTCATGCTGAGCTTCACGGGTTACTATGTTGCGCTCCACGTCGTCGAGGCCGTGTGTCTGAAGCGGCTGCTCGCGAGCGGCGTGTCGAGCTGATCGGAAGAGAGAGTCGAGTTTCGTGACGACGATGCTGCAAGCGCACGAAGTCCAGCATGCTGCGGAAACGGCAAAGGAAGCCGCCAGGGAAGGCTTCAATGCCGGCGAGACGATTATCGGTCACGTCGCCAACAGCAGCATCGATCATCCGCTGATTCACCTGCCGAAGATCTTCGGCATCGACTTCTCGGTGACCAAGCACGTCTTCATGATCTGGCTGGTGGCGGCGCTGCTGTTCCTGATCGTCACCACCATCGTGCGGCGCTACATCCGGCAGGAGCGGGATCAACCGGTGCCGCGCGGCTCGATGAACGCCCTCGAAATGGTCGCCGAGTTCATTCGCGATTCGATCGTGCAGCCCAACGTCGGCTCCAAGTGGGTGCGCACGTGGACGCCGATGCTGCTGACGCTCTTCTTTTTCATCCTCGCGGCCAACCTGATTGGGCTCATCCCAATCTTCGACGTGCTGGCGCTCATCAACCACACGATTCTGCACCTGCCCGAGGATTCGTTCCTGGCCAAGCTGACGCACGGAGGCACGACGGCCACCGGCAACTTCAACGTCACGGCAGCGCTGGCCTCGATCACGTTTCTGGCGATTATCATCGCCGGCATCCGCGCGCACGGGTTCGTCAAGCACTGGAAGAACATGGTGCCGCAGGGCTTGCCGTGGCCGATTTACTTCCTGCTGATCCCGATCGAGATCATGGGCATGTTCGTCCGGCCGTTCGCACTCACCATGCGACTTGCCGCCAACATGACCGGCGGGCACATTGCCATTCTCGCCATCCTGTCGTTCGTCTTCATCTTCACCGAGCTCTTCGGCCGGGCGATTGCTGGCGTCGGCGTCGGCATCGTGCTATCGCTGCCGCTCGCCGTGGGGATCTCGGGCCTCGAGATCATCGTGATCCTGGTGCAGGCGTACGTATTCACGCTTCTGACCGCCGTGTTCATCGGCATGGCCATTCACGCTCATCACTGAGCCAACTGACGGAGGAAAAAACGAAATGGAAGGTAATGCGATTGCATTCATGGGCGCCGGTCTGGGGCTCGGCTTCATCGTTATCGGCGCCGGGCTAGGCATCGGCAGGTTGGCCGCTGGCGCGGCGGAGGCCATCGGACGTCAGCCGAGCGCTGCGGCGCAGATCACTGGCGCCGTCAACCTTCCGCTGTTCCTGCTCGAAGGCGTCGCCATTCTGGCCGAGGTGTTCGCGCTCCTGATCGTCCTGCTGAAGTAGCAGCGGACGGTCGGCACCGTAACGGAAGTTGCCGGCGTTGCCCCGCCGGCAAGGGACTCCATTTCGTATCCGGTCGATGCGACGCCGCGACAGCCGGCTGAAAGCTGAAAGGATGTTGTGCAATGAATAATCCGCTGGTCCAGCCTGACCCGGGACTTTACATCTGGACCATCGTGACGTTTCTACTGCTGGCAGGTCTACTGCGCAAGTTTGCGTGGCGGCCGATGCTCGATGCGCTCGAGCGGCGCCAGGATGCGATCAAAAAATCGCTCGACGAAGCCAGGCAGGCGAAGAAGGATCTCGAACGAGTGAACGAGGAGTCGGCGCGGCTACTCGCCGAGGCGCGGGTCGAGGCCGATGGGATCATTTCGCGCACCAGGGCGGATGCGGCCCGTGCCGGTGAAGAGATGAAGCTGAAGGCGCGTGCCGACGCCGAAAACATCGTTCGCAACGCTGAGCGAGAGATTGCGCTCGAGACCTCGCGCGCGGTGCAGAAGGTTCGTCAGGAAGCGGTCGACCTCTCAGTCGCGATCGCGTCGAAGATTCTTCAACGCAACCTGTCGAAGGAAGACAACGAGCGGCTCATCGCCGAGACTCTGAAGGGGATTCAATCCTCCCAGGCCAACTAACCGACACGCGGATAGTTTGACGGGCCGCTCGTAGCCACGCCGCGAGCAGCGAATCCGAGAAAGCGCCGATCTATTGATCGGCGCTTTTTGCTTTTGGCCGCATGTTGGCGGCGAGCACGCGCTTCCGCAACCTGATGCTGGTCGGCGTCACTTCGACCAGTTCGTCGTCGTTGATGAACTCGATCGCCTGCTCGAGGCCGAGCCGCCGCGGCGGTATGAGACGAATCGCTTCGTCGGCGGTCGACGCCCGCATGTTCGTCTGCTTCTTTTCCTTGGTGACGTTGACGTCCATGTCGCTGGCGCGAGCGTTCTCGCCGATGATCATGCCCTCGTAGACGACCGTCGCCGGGTCAATGAAGATCTCGCCGCGCTCCTGCAGGTTGGAGATTGCATAGGCCGTCGCCGGCCCGGTGCGGTCCGCCACGAGCGCCCCGGTGGCGCGCGCCGGGATGGCGCCATGCCACGGCTCCCAGCTCGCGAACAGGTGATTCATGATCCCGGTGCCCTTGGTCTCGGTCAGGAACTGGGAGCGGAATCCGATCAGGCCACGCGCCGGGATGCGGAACTCCAGCCGTACGCGTCCGCTACCGTGGTTCACCATCCTCGTCATGATGCCGCGCCGCATGCCCACCTGGGCGATGACGACCCCCTGGAAGTCCTCGGCGACGTCGATCACGAGATCCTCGACCGGTTCCATGATCGTGCCCTTGACGTCTTTGGTGACGATGTCGGGCCGCGAGACCTGCAGCTCGTAGCCCTCGCGGCGCATCATCTCGATCAGGATCGAAAGCTGCAGCTCGCCACGTCCGAGGACCTTCATCTGTTCCGGCGAGTCGGTCGGCTCGACCCGAATCGAGACGTTGCCGAGGAGTTCCTTGTCGAGACGGTCCTTGATCTGGCGCGACGTGACGAACTGTCCTTCGCGGCCGGCCATCGGCGACGTGTTGACGCCAAAAATCATCGACACGGTCGGCTCGTCGACGGCAATCGGCATCAGCGCGAGCCGGTGCTCGATGTCGGCGATCGTTTCACCAATCGTGATGTCCTCGATGCCGGCCAGGCAGACGATGTCGCCGGCCGCGGCGTCCGTGATGTCGACGCGACGGAGCCCTTCGAAGGCAAAGAGCTTGGTCACCTTCGTTTCCTGCACGCGGCCGTCAAGCTTGCAGACGGCGATCGGGTCGCCCACCTTCACTCGGCCATTGAAGACTCGCCCGATGGCTATGCGGCCGAGGTAGTCGCTCGAATCGAGGTTGGCCACGAGCATCTGGAGCGGTGACTCAGCGTCGCCGCGCGGCGCCGGGACGCTCATCACGATCGCGTCGAAGAGTGGCCGCAGGTCCTCGCCGCGCTCCGACATCGACAGGCTGGACGTGCCCGCGCGCGCGCTCGCGTAGATGACCGGAAATTCCACCTGTTCTTCATCGGCGTCCAGATCGATGAAGAGGTCGTAGACTTCGTTCAGGACCTCCTGCGGCCGCGCGTCGGGACGATCGATCTTGTTGATGACGACGAGCGGTGTCAGCCGGCGCTCGAGGGCCTTCCGGAGGACGAAGCGGGTCTGGGGGAGCGGGCCTTCCGACGCATCCACCAGCAGGAGCACGCCGTCGACCATCGCCAGTGTCCGCTCGACTTCGCCGCCGAAGTCGGCGTGGCCTGGGGTATCGACGATGTTGATCAGAATGTCCTGATAATGAACAGCCGTGTTCTTGGCGAGGATGGTGATACCCCGCTCGCGCTCGAGATCGGTGTTGTCCATCATGCGCTCGGCGACGCGCTCGTTGGCTCGAAATAGACCACTCTGGTTCAGCATGGCGTCAACAAGCGTGGTTTTGCCGTGATCGACGTGGGCGATGATGGCGACGTTCCTGCGCAGCGCATTGGCCACTGCAGGGGCGGTTTTTTGTTGCACAGACATCTCACCAGTATATCAAGGTCGCCCGATCAACTTTCGCCCATCTCCTCCACGTCCTATAACTCGACACGGCGCCGAATGGCAGACTCGGACCTGGTTTCCCGCGCGGCGGGCGGCGACCCGACCGCCTTTCAGACGCTCGTTGAGCGGCATCGGTCCATGGTGTATCGAGTGGCCTACCAGTTCGCTGGCAACCACCACGATGCCGAGGACATTGCCCAAGAGGTGTTTCTCAAGGTCTACCGCTCGCTCGATCGCTTCCGTCAGGATGCCCAACTGACGTCCTGGCTCTACCGTATCGTCATGAACGCCTGCATCGACCACCGCCGCCGACAGTCTCCGGCATCGTCCGCGCCCTTTGGCGACGAGGCGGAGCGGCGCATGCTCAATACGCCGGAAGAATGCCCAGGTCCGGAAGCCTGCGCGTATGGCGGCGAACTGGGGGCAGTCCTGCAAAGCGAGATTGCGCGGTTGCCGCACGGGCAGCGGATCGTGTTCGTCATGAGGCATCATCAAGGGCTCAAACTTTCAGAAATCGCGGAAGCGCTCGGCTTGGCGGAGGGCACGGTGAAGCGGCAACTGCACGCCGCGGTGCACCGCTTGCGCGGAGCGCTCGTGCATCAGCGAGTGGCGGCAGGGGAGCGGGTATGACGACGTGTCATCGGCAAGCGTCGGGAGCCATCGAGCTCTACTTCTACGACGAGCTCGACGCCGTCGAACGGACGCAGGTCGGCGATCACCTGCGGTCGTGCGCAGAATGCCGCGATGCCTTGGAGGAACTGACAGTCATTCGCGCGGCGCTCAGCACGCGGCCGGTTGTCGATGCCCCTCGGGGCGGCGATTGGTCGGCGTTCATGCGGCGGCTCAACGACTCGACCGCGTTCGAGCGGCATATCGGCAGCCTGTCGCGAAGCGACCATCGTGCGCCGTTGCGGGAACAGAAAGCCTCGCCGCGCGGCACGACGAAGGTCGTCACCTACCTGGCGTTGGCGGCATTGTTGACGCTCGTCACGTCCGGGGTCGCTTACGTCGCCCGCTCGACATCGCGAACGGCTCCGGTTCAGCCGCCGCAAGTTGCCGCCGTCGATGCGACACCTGCGAGCGACGCAGTGGGGGGGCGCGCGACTGATCGTTCGACCGAGGCTGCGTTCGCTGCGCTCAGCGAGCAGCACTTCGAGCGCTCGAAGCTCGTCGTGCTCGGACTCACGAACAAGGATGCACAGCACGCGCTCGAGGCCGATTGGGCCTACGAGCGCGGTCTCGCGTCGGACCTGTTGAACGATACGCGAGTGTATCGTCAGGCGGCGGAAGAGCGCGGTATGAAAACGCTTGCCGGTGTGATGAGCGATCTCGAGTTGGTGTTGCTGCAGACGTCGCTCGCCGATGCCCCGGACGCCGATGCGCTCGGGCAGATCCAACGGCTGATTCACAAGCGCGATCTGGTCACGAAAATGGATTCGGCGACAACGACGACGGGATCGTAGGCGCCGGCATTTGATTACGGCGTTCGGAACCGCAGGGGATAGATATGCAGAGGATATACGTCGCACGCGTCGTGATGATGGCGGCAATGACGCTGGCGTGGACGAGCGGAGCGCTGGCGCGTGCCGTCGACGCGGATGCGGCGCCGGAGTCCAAGCGACTCGCACGCGCCAAGGACTTGATCGCCGATGAGCAGTGGCCGCGTGCCATCGACGAATTGCGTGCCGCGGTTGCCGACACGAAGGAGCCACGCCGCGACGAGGCGCTCTACTGGCTCGCGCACAGTCTGAATCAATCGGGCGATCAGGCGTCAGCCGTTGAGACGATCGCGCGGCTCGAGACGGACTTCCCGTCGAGCATGTGGGTCAAGCCGGCACGATCGCTCCGCGTCGACATCGCTGTCAGGCTCAATCGGATCGACGTGCTGTGGCGGATGGCACAGCCGCCCGCGCGGCCACCGGTGCCAGTGAAGGCTCCAGCAGGCGTGTCTCCGCGGATCCCCAAGGGCGAGAAGCCGCCAGCGCTGCCGAAAATGTGGTACACCGACCAGATTCCATCCGATCCCGATCTTCAAGTGCAGGCGCTCGGTGCGTTGCTCAAGACCGACGGCGAACGCGTCGTGCCGATGCTCAAGCAGATTGCATTCGAAAGCGAGAGTCCGGGGCCGGCGATCCGCGCCGTGTTCATGCTGGCGCAGTCGCCGTTGCCAGAGGCGCGGGCGACGATGGTCAAGATTGCTGAAAGCGGACCCGAGCCGGTTCGCGTGGCCGCGGTCCGTGATCTCGGGCGATTTGGCGGTCCCGAGGCGCCAAAGGAGCTGTTGAGCCTGTATCCGACCGCTATCGACCCTGTGAAATATCAGATCGTCAAGGTCCTGGGCGAACGCGCCGAGACGCTGGCGTTGATGCAGATCGTCGAATCCGAAAAAGATGGAACGCTGCGATACAGCGCGATCACCGGACTCGGGCAGGCGGGAGGTGGCGCGCAGCTCGCGCGCATGTACAAGTCGGCGAGCCTAAAGGGAAAGCGGCCGATCATCATCGGCCTGTTCAGCGCTCGTGCCGATGACGAGCTGATTCGTATCGCCGAAACAGAGCAGGACGCAGCCCTGCGGCAAGAAGCGCTGGAGCGGCTGCGGCTCCTCGGCACGCCGAAAGCGAAGGAGTATCTTCAGAAGGTCAGCGAAAAGCGGTAACATCCGAAAGCGTTTTACGAATCCCGGAACCATCGCCACCGCCGAGAGACGTCTAACGTCCTGCGGTCTCGGTGGTTAGCGCCGATGCGCTGATGGCCTCGGGTTCGCAAACCTCTTTCGGAGATCATGCCGACATCAGACGTCTCATCCCCCGAACCGGGCCGGCGCAAGACCCTCGCCCTCCTCGTCAATTCCACCGTTGCAGTGATCGGCGGCGCGTTCGCGACGTTGCTCGGTGTGTTTGCCGTGCGCCCGACGCGCGGCGCCGTGTCGGAACGATGGATCCGCGCGGCCGTGCTCGACGATCTCACGCCGAACGTCCCGGTGCCGCGGGTGCTGTCCGTGCCACGAGCGGATGGCTGGTACCGTGCGCGTGCGCGCGAAACGGTCTTCTTGCTCTGGGACGGCGACAAGCAGGTCAAGGTGTTCTCGGCTACGTGCACGCACCTGGGATGTCAGGTGCTCTGGGACGGCGAACAGAAGAAGTTCCGCTGCCCGTGCCACGGCGGCGTCTACGATGCGAACGGTGCCGTGCTCGACGGGCCCCCGCCGCGGCCGCTCACGACCATTGACGCGCGCATCGAAGGTCGCGACCAAACCGTGCTGGTGCGCGTGTGACGAACCGGGAAACAGGGATCGGACGCGTCCTGCAGTGGCTCGACGCGCGCACGGGTTTTCGCACGGCGCGGCACGTCCTGCTCGACGAAGAGATTCCCGCTGGCACCGGCTGGGTCTTCACGCTCGGGAGCGTGCTCCTTGCGCTCATCTGTATTCAGCTACTAACCGGCGCTGTCCTGACCCTCTACTACGCGCCGACACCAGATCACGCCTACGAGAGCGTTCGCTTCATCAGCAGTACCGACGGCGGGCCGGCTCGTCAGAGGGCTGCACCACTTCGGTGCGAGCTTTCTGGTCGTGTTTCTCGTCTTGCACCTGTTGCGCGTCGTCGTCCTGGGTTCGTACAAGCCGCCGCGAGAAGTCACCTGGTTGTCAGGGCTCGCGCTCATGGGACTGGTGCTCGCGTTTGCGTTGACCGGTTACCTTCTGCCCTGGGATCAGCGCGCCTATTGGGCGACGGTCGTCACCATCAACATCTCGAAGCTCACGCCGTTTGCTGGCGAGGCTGTCGCCGCGGTACTCAAAGGTGGCTCGACGATCGGCGCGCTTACGCTCACACGCTGGTATTCGGCGCACGTCATTCTGCTGCCGGCGCTCCTCGTGGCCCTGGTGGTCGCGCACCTCGTCCTGATGCGACTGCAAGGCAGCTCCGGACCGGTTCGCCCACGCGGCAAGCCCTTTCCGTTCTACCCCTATCAGGCGTTTCGCGACACGGTGGTGGTGTCGATTGTGCTGCTTGCAGTCGTGGTACTGGCGTGGCGCGGAATGCCGGCGCTCGAGGGGCCAGCGGATCCAACGGACGCGACCTACATTCCGCGGCCTGAGTGGTATTTCCTCGGATTGTTCCAGCTGCTCAAGTATTTTCCCGGCACACTGGAAGTCGTCGGCGCCATGGTGGTCCCCGGCATCGTTGCTGCGTTGCTTGCGCTCCTCCCCTGGATCGATCGGGGGCCCGAGCGCGATCCGCGGCGACGCCCGTTGATCATGAGCGCGGTGCTCGTGGGGCTCCTTGCCGTCGTTGGTCTGACGGCGCTCGGCTGGCGGGATCGGCCGATGAACGCGGCGGCCGATCGTTGGTCGCTGCGCGAGATCGGCGGCCGTCAGATTGCTGGGTACAGCGGCTGCGCCAAATGCCATTCCGACACCGGCATGGCCGATCCGCTCGAATCGCTGGCGCTGTCGCGCGGTGCCGAGTGGATTGCCGGACACGCCATCGATCCGGAGATGATTGCGCCCGGCCTTCGCGAACCGCCGGCTGCCCGAAGCGAGCGTGAAGTGGCCGCCATCATTGCGTACGTCCGGCGCATCTCGCGCCAGCCATATCCAGGCTTCGAGCCGAAAGTGGAGGTTGCCGCCGCCGTCTGGGCGCGATACTGCGTTGGCTGCCACATCATCGATGGTGATGGCGGCAAGGATGGCCCCGAGTTGTCGCACGCGGGTGCCAAGAACGATGCACCGAAGCTTCGAACGTGGATCGAAGATCCGGAAGCGATCGATCCGCTCGCCGACATGCCATCGTTCGGTAAACGCCTGTCCCCGGAGCAACTCGACGCCATTGCGGAGTACCTCGCGTCGCGCAAGTGATCGAGCTCAGCGATCCCTCTTTCGATCGACGTTGGTTCCGCCACGACAGCCCAGCTCGATTAGCAATGCTCTGCGGCGCTGAGAGGATGTCCAGCCCGGCTCATCATGAAGCCGTCGTATGATCGGTCGAGGATGACTGGCAACCCACTTCATGATGGGCTTCGACTCGAGCCAACGCCGGGGCCGACAACGTTCGTCATCTTTGGCGCGTCCGGTGATCTGACCAAGCGCAAGCTGCTGCCCGCAATCTATCGTCTCGCCCGGCGCGGCCGACTCCCGGCCGAGTTTGCCGTCATCGGCATTGCCCGCAGCCAGATGGACGACAACGCGTTTCGAACCCAGTTCTTCGACTGCCTCAAGGAATTTGCCGGCGTTGCAGCCGCGGGAGACGAAGTGGCGCAGTCGCTCGCCAACCGGATGTATTACGTCGCCGGTGAGACGGACGATCCGGCGCTCTATCAAACGCTCCAGCAGCGGCTTGCCGCGATCGACGGCGCGGAAGGCGTGCTCTACTACCTCGCCATTCCTCCGACCGTGTACTCCACCGTCATCGAGCACCTTGGTGCCTCGGGGCTGGCCGATGCTCCGCCACGTGGATCGCGACGCATCATCGTCGAGAAACCGTTCGGCACCGATCTCGACACAGCGCGGGCACTCAATCGGCTCGCGCATCAACATTTCGACGAGGATCAGGTTTACCGCATCGATCACTATCTCGGGAAGGAAACGGTTCAGAACCTGCTCATCTTCCGGTTCGGCAACGGGATGTTCGAACCGGTGTGGAACCGCCGCTACATCGACCACGTGCAGATTACCGCGGCCGAGACCGTCGGCGTCGAACACCGCGCGTCCTATTACGAAGGCGCCGGTGCGCTGCGCGACATGGTGCAGAACCACCTGATGCAGGTGCTGTCGCTCATCGCGATGGAACCGCCGATCGCGTTCACCGCGGAAAGCGTTCGCGATCGCAAGATGGACGCGCTGCTCGCCGTGCAGCCGCTCGTGTCGACCGACGGTGACTCGCCGCCTGACACGAGGAACGTCGTCCGCGCACAGTATCGAGCCGGCTGGGTGAACGGCGTCGAGGTGCCAGCCTATCGCGAGGAGAAGGGTGTCAACCCTCAGTCAACGATCGAGACATACGCCGCCGTGCGCGTCAACCTTGACAACTGGCGCTGGGCCGGCGTTCCGTTCTACTTGCGCACGGGCAAGCGGCTGCCGAAGCGAACCACCGAGATCGCCATTCAGTTCCGCAGGCCGCCGCTCGAGATCTTCCGTCGAGCCGGCCAGACTTCGGTTTCGGCCAATCTGCTCATCGTCAATGTGCAGCCGGACGAGGGCATCTCACTTCGATTCGAGACCAAGTTGCCCGGTGCTCGCATGCAGATTGCGCCGGTCATGATGTCATTCAGGTACGGGACAACCTTTGGTGGCGAGGTGCCGGAGGCGTACGAGACGTTGCTGCTCGACGCCATGCTGGGCGACCCGACCCTCTTCGCCCGCCATGACTTCGTCGAAGCGTCATGGGCACTCATCAATCCAGTGCTCGACGTGTGGCGCGCGCAGACGGGCGACATTTCCACTTACGAGGCCGGTGAGTGGGGATCTGCCGAAGCCGACGATTTCATAGCGCAGGACGGCCGACGTTGGCGAAGCCTCTAGACGCACGCACGGGGAGGACATAGTGACGACATCGCCTGTGGAACTGCTGCCAGCTGGCGCCGATGTGCCGTTTACTCGCATCGGCGAGGCGATGGCGCGGGGAGTGTGCCAGGAGCGCGGCGCGACGCCGATGCGCGCGCTGGTCGCCACGGTGGTCGCCGTTGGACCGATCGAGCGTTTGAGCGGGGCGGCTGAGGCCCTGCAGTCGCTCGGCGACGCCGGTACGGTGCGCGGCATCCTGATCTCGGACGGCACTAATCCGGCGCCGCCGGCGCGCGTTGCCGGAAATACGGTGGCGCTGCCCGGGCTCAAGTCGCAGTATGTGAACAATGCCGTCGCGGCGCTCAGGCTTTCCAGCCTGCCGACGCTCGTCTGGTGGCGGGGCGGCCGCCCGGAGATGCTCGCTGAACTCGCCGAGCTTGCCGATCGCACGGTTCTCGACGATCCGGAGCCGGAGACGATCTGGGCTCGCGCGACGACACTGTTCGAGGACAGCACGTTCAGTGATCTGCGCTGGGCGAGGTTGACCCAATGGCGCGCCCTCATGGCGCAGTTCTTCGACATCCCCGAGGTGCAGGCCGCGGCGTCCACGTTCACGCGGTTGACGATTGTCGGCTCCGATCGCATGTCGGCTCGATTGTTTGCCGCGTGGCTCCGGTCGTCGGTCGCTTTCCCGGACGGGTTCGCCGACGAGTACGTCGACCGCGTCGGGAAGACGCCGCTCGAGGAAGTCCGACTGAGTGACCATGAGCAGGAGCTGGTCATCCGGGTGGCGGCTCACGGCTCGTGTATCGAGACCGCGGTCGCCGTCAAAGGCCACCGCAGCGCTTCCCGGGTGGTGCTGATGACCGATCAGAGCCTGACCGGCCTCATCACCGAGGAACTGCGCATTCGCGCACGGGACCTGGCCTTCGAGAGGGCCTTGCGGCGACTGGTGGCTCAGCCACTGCCGACCAGCTGACATCACCGCATTGAGACCATTCACGTCGAGCTGGTAAGAACTGCACAGCCGCTTTGATCTCGGTTCTAAGCGATCGATTGGACGCTGGCCGACGCCTTGCATTGACCGAGTTGGATACCCATGCGTAGGCGCAAACAGGCCACCGGCGAGATAGGAGAGATCGCACCGGCGGTCGGGCGAGCGTCATTCGGTTCACGCTTTACGGACCGATGGCTTAGGTTATAGTCGCTGACGCATGCCTTTCGAGTCTCCTCCACCCCACCGCGGCACGGGTCTCGTCGATGTGCTCGATCGGGTACTCGACAAGGGTTTGGTCGTCGCGGGGGATATCCGGGTGTCCCTCGCGGAAGTCGAGTTACTGACGATCCGCATCCGCCTGCTGATCTGCTCGCTCGACAAGGCGCAAGAGATCGGGCTCGACTGGTGGAAATACGACCGGGATCTCTCGCCGGGGCGCCCGCGCGCGGCCCTGCCGGAGCATGACGAGCTCCGTGCGCAGATTCGTGAACTCGAGCGAAGAATCGAAGATCTGTCGGCGACACCCCGTCGCCGGCGACGGAAGGCCGTTCGTTAGACGGCCGAACGGGACAGGCAGGAGCGAGCATGGCTGTTGAGCGGACACCAGGCGGCACGAGTCTCATCGATGTCCTCGACCGCGTTCTCGACAAGGGCATCGTGATTGATGCCTGGGTGCGCGTCTCTCTCGTCGGCATCGACCTCATCACCGTCGAAGCGCGTGTCGTCGTAGCCTCGATCGATACCTACCTGAAATACTCCGAAGCTGTCAGCCAGGTCCTGCCCGCGTCCAGGCCGCCAGCAGAGCTGACCCAAAATGTGATGGCCGAGAACGCGGCCTTGCGAGCGGAGCTCGCCGCCAAGAACGCCAAGAACGCCAAGAACACCAAGAACAACGACGGCCGCATCGTCGAGCGCGTCACCACCACGACCCGTGTGCGACCCACTGTCTCGAGCAAGCCGGGCACGCGCCGTGCCCGGCGTCGCCGGACGCAGAGCCGCCGGACGGAAAGCTGAGGGCGTGATCAGTGCACAGGTCTGCGGCTTCAATCGCTCCGCTGCCTGCGCGCGATGTCGGCTCCGCGCCGATGAAGGTACGGCTCGCCCTCGTGGAATTTCTGCTCGCCAGCGGCGATCTCCAGGCTTCGGCCCGCGAGAGCGTCGAGTGGTTGGCGGTGCACGCCGGCGTACGGCAGTCGGTCGTTCTCGTCGTCGAACACTCCAGTCCTGACTTGCTCCTGCTTGGCGAGCACGGCATGTCGAGCGCCGCGATCGCCGAGCTCGCCATCAGTCGTGACGATCTGTCGCACCCCTTGGTGCAGGCGATGGAGCGTCGCTCGCCGAGCTATTTCACGCGATCGTCGGGCGTCGATTCGCCGCTCGGCCGCGCGTCTTTTCACGCCATCCCCCTCCGTCCAGACGACAGCTCACCGGCGCAGGGCCTGCTCCTCGCGTCGTCGTCCTCAGCTGCCATCACCGGCGATGTCTCGTGGCTGGTGCGGCAGCTCTCGAAGCAGATCGCGCGCCTGCTCACAAAACGCGAGCTCGCGGACATCCGATTGGGACGGGAGCGGATGCTGTTGTACAGCATCATCAATGCGGTCACCGATCCGATCCTGCTGACGGATACGGACGGCAAGCTGATGATCGCGAATGCGCCGGCTGAAAAACTGTTTGCCGCCCCTGACTCCGCGAGCGAAGGCTGGCGCCGGGCCGTGGCGCTCAACAACATGCTTTTTTCGGCGGCACTCTCCACGAGCGCCGTGACGAGTTCCGATCTGGCCCGCCGCGAGCTGCTGCTCGTCGATCCGCTGGAGGGCTCCGACCTGTTGTTCGAACTCCTCAGCTCGCGCGCGCGCGACGAGCGTCAGGGAACCTACATCGTCTCGATTCTGCGCAACATCACGGATCTGGCGCACGCGCGCGAGGAGATCGAAGAGAGCTACCGCACCTTGCGGGTTGCGCAGGCGGAGGTTCGCGATGAGCGACATCGGTTGGATCTCATCATCGACTCGGTTGCCGATCCGATCCTCGTGACCGACCCGGAGGGCGACATCGTCCTCATGAACGAGCCGGCAGAACGGCTGTTCAACGTGCCGATTACGGCTGGCGAAGACGCGCAGCGCAGCGTCCGCGCCAACGGCGCGAACCTGACGTCGTTCGTGTCGAACGTGCTGACGAGCAGCGGCGAGCAGCGCTACAGGGGCGAGATCCAGCTGACAGACGCGTCAACCGGCCGGGCGCTTCCGGTCGAGGCATTGGCCGGCACGATCCTGTCGGAGCAGGGCGAGCTCGTCTGGGTGGTGACCATCCTGCACGACCTTACGGAGGCAATCGACAAGGCGCGTCTCTTTGAGCGGCTGAAGGAGGCCTCGGCCGAGCTCGAGCGAAAAGTGCAGGAGGCGACCGCCGAGCTCGCGCAGCAGAACGAGCTCTTGCGACGCCAGCACATCGAGCTCGAGCAAGCGTCAGCGCTCAAATCGCAGTTTCTGGCCAATATCTCGCACGAATTCCGGACGCCGCTCAACGCGATCCTTGGCTACACGCACATGTTGCTGCAAGGGGTCAGCGGCGAGGTCAGCGACCCGCAGCGGAAGAGCCTGACCCGGATCGACTCGAACTCTCGGCACCTGCTCGCGCTCATCAACGATATCCTGGACATCACGCGGCTCGAGGCCGGGCGGATGCCCCTGGCCGTGTCGAGCTTCAAGATCGCCGATCTCGTACGACGAAGTACTATCGGAGTTGGAACCCATCGTCCGGCGGTCCAACCTGGTCGTGAAGGCGAAGATCAACCGGACGCTGCCGGCGCTCAAGACCGACCGGCAGAAGGTGAAGCAGATCGTGCTCAATCTGCTCAACAACGCGCTCAAGTTCACGCCGAGCGGCTCGGTGACGATTAGCGCCGCCTTCGACGCGCGGGCGCGACTGGCGACGATTGCCGTATGCGACACCGGCGTCGGGATCCCGGCGGAGTCGCAGGCGAAGATCTTCGAAGATTTTCGCCAGCTCGATGACTCGCCGACGCGAGGCTACGGCGGCACCGGACTTGGACTCTCGATCTGCCGTCGGTTGGCTCAGATGCTGGGCGGCTCAATCGATCTCGAGAGCCGCGTCGGCCTGGGCTCAACGTTCACATTGCGCCTGCCGGCCCGCGCGCCGAGACGCTGATGACACATATGGGGAACTCACAAAATCCGCTCGTGCTCGTCGTCGAGGACTACCAGGATGCCCGTGAGATGTACACGGCCTACCTGCAGTTTTCCGGCTATCGCGTCGCCGAGGCGGCCAACGGCCTGGAAGCGATCGAAAAGACCCGGGAGTTGATGCCTGACATCATCCTGATGGATCTGGCGCTGCCGAAGATCGACGGTTGGCAGGCAACCCGGGAACTCAAGGCCGACGACAGAACGAAACACATTCCGATCGTGGCGCTCACCGGGCATGCGCTCGCCGGGCACTCAGAACTGGCGCGGCAGGCCGGCTGCGATTCATTCGTCACCAAACCGTGTCTACCGGATGCGTTGGTCGCCGAAATCCAGCGTATGCTATCGGCCAGAACACCCGAGGGCGATGCCTCGCGTCGCACCGCACGCGGCTCGAGTCGGGTCAAATCCTCTTAACATCGATGGCAAAGACGGAACGACGCAGCAAGCGCCGCCCGCCGCGGCGGGCCACATCGGTCCGAACGGCGCCGGCGACAACGCGGGAGCGCCAGCCGCGGTTCGCCCCAGCCCCACCGCTGCGCAGCAGGCTCGAACGGGTGCGCATGCCGTCCGACCGCAGTGCTGCGCAGACGGTGAGGGACGATGCCGCGGAAGCCGCCAACGAGGGCAAGTACGTCTATTGCATCATCAAATCGGCGAGGCCGATCGCGTTTGGTCCGATCGGGATGGGCGCCGAGCCTGCGCACGTGCACACGGTCCACTTCAAGGACATCGCGGCGGTCGTCGCCAATACGCCGATGGTGGCGCAGGATCCGACCCGTGACAACGTGCTCGCGCATCAACGCGTCAACGAGACGGTCATGCAGCGTCACACGGTCATCCCGATGTCTTTTGGGACCGTGTTCAAGACCGACCACGACATCAAGGAACTGCTGCGCTCGGCCTACGACGCCTTCAGCGACGTGCTGAGCAAGATGCAGGGAAAAGTCGAGTTCGGCCTGAAGGTTCTCTGGGATCGCGAGCAGATCATCCGCGAGATCGAGAACGAGGAAGAAGATATTCGGCGCCTGAAAGGCGAGATCTCTTCGCAGAAGGGTTCGACGTATTTCGCACGCATGCAGTACGGACGGTTGATCGACGCCGCGCTCCAGGCTCGGTCGGAGCAATATTTGTCCGAGATCTTCGAGGCGTTGCGTGACGTCTCGGTGGCGTCGCGATCGAACAAGGCGATCGGCGATCGCATGATCATGAACGCGGCATTTCTCGTCGCCCGCGATGCCGAGGCGGAATTCGACGCCAGGGTCAGGGACATCGGTCAGCGGTACGACACCCTGACCTTCAAGTACACGGGGCCGTGGCCCCCTTACAACTTCGTCAATATCCGATTGAAACTCGAAAGGGCACAGTAAGCCCGTGTTCTTCCTCGATTCGCTTCTCGTCGGCGGTTTGCGATTCGTGCTCGACAAGGTGGCGACTGTCGTCGACGCCGAAATGAACGACGAGACGGCGCTGCGCACGCGGTTGATGGAGGCGTCGACGCAGCTCGAGGCTGGCGAGCTCAGCGAGAACGAGTTCGTTTCGCTCGAGGCGGACATCTTCGCCAGGCTGCGCGAGATTCGCCGCCAGCGTGGAGAAGGTGAGTCCGGCACCAGCGAAGGATTCAGAGTGACGGGCGTCGAAGCGTCGATCGAGGGAGACGAACATTAAGGCGCAGAAATCGGCCGCGCCGCAAACGGCCGTCTACATCTACTGCCTGGTCGAGCGTTCGCGCGCGCCGGCAATCGACGGGGCGTTGCGAGGGGTGCCTGGCTCCGGGCGGCCCCGGGCTGTAGAGATCTATCCATCGCTGTGGGCCATCGTGTCTGATGTGCCTCTCGCCCGCTACGGTCCCGAACGCCTCGACGCCCACCTTCACGACATCAATTGGGTCGCGGACATCGGCGTCCGCCACGAAGCTGTCATCGAGCACATCGCGGCGATGCCTCGCGCAACCGTGTTGCCGATGAAGCTCTTCACGATGTTTTCGCAGCATGGATTGCGCGCTCGAGGACTTGCGTGGCCGGCGCCGCGACCTCGGCGCAATCCTGCGCCGCGTACGTGGATGCCACGAGTGGGGCGTCAGGGTGACGCGAGTCGCCTCAGCACCACCGCCACGACGAGAAGTCGCAGCGACGTCGAGCGGCACAGCATTCCTGACGGCAAAGAAACGCGTGCGTGACGAAGCTCGTGATCATCTTGTCAAATCGAGCGACGCGGCTGAATCAGCGTTCGCGTCGTTGTCGGCCCACGCTCGCGCCGCGGTTCGTCGCGAGCCACCGAGTGGTGCCGCGACGCCGCCGCTCGTCGACGCCGCGTTCCTGGTGAAGGCCTCATCCCGCGCGCGTTTTCGCGCCGCTGCCACGCGCGCTGCGGCCGTGTGCCGCGACGCGGGTGCCGCGCTCTCGGTGAGCGGTCCCTGGCCACCGTACAATTTCATCTCGGGATCCGACGCTCGAGGACGCGCATGAGGAAACCGCCGGTTCGGCACACGACCGTGCCGGTGGGCAGGCCGCGGTCGACGCCGACGTTTTCTCTCCCGCGGCCCTCGCCACCGCCACGGCGAAACGTCGTGCGGACGATGACCGAGCCGGAGGCCTCACTGCTCGACGTCATCGACAGCCTGTTGAACAAAGGAGTCGTCCTGAACGCCGACGTCATCTTGGCTCTGGCCGACGTCGACCTCGTATACCTGCGTTTGTCGGCGCTGCTCTGCGCAGCCGACAGGGTCGAGGCGGCGGCGAGCGACACGCGCACGCGTCGCGCAGCGCGCCGTCGGAGAACCAGAGCGGCCCGGTAGCGTGAGCGTATCGCGTGTGTACGTGTACGCGGTGCTCGAGGCGCCCATAGCGGTGCCGAGGCGGCTACGCGCGATAGTCGAGGTCATGCCGCTCGCGGGGTTATTCGTCGCGCTCGAGCGCATGGCCGAGCGGCCACGTCTGTCGGAAAACGCCCTTCGCCGACAGCACGATATCGTCGTTGCATTGCATCGCTCGACGGACGCGATTCTACCCGTCAGGTTTGGCGCCCTGCTCGACGTCGACGAGCTGATCGAAGTCATACGTCTTCGCCGTACAATTCTCGCGCGCGCGCTGGCGCGGGTGCGAGGGTGTGAGCAGATGACGATACGGATCTTTGGTCCTTCCGCGCCACAGCGCGAACCAGTCATCGCGTCACCATCTGGCATCGACTACCTGCGGCAACGAGCCGCATCTGCTCGTCCGGCGCTGACCGCGAGCGCCAAGCAGATCGTAGGAGCCGTTGCATCTCTGGCCACCGCCCAAACCATAGATGCCGGCCGCGGGGAAGTTCAGGTGACGATCAACCACCTCGTGCGGCGCGGCGTGGGCGTTCGCTATCGCCGGCTCGTGATCTCCCGTGCGGCCACGATGGCGCCGGCACCGAAAGTTGCAGTAAGTGGGCCGTGGCCACCATTTGCCTTCGCGCCAGACATCTGGTCGCCCGATTCGGTGCCAGTGTCGGCGAACGAGTGAGGAAGGATGACCCGTAAACCGCCGCGTCGGAAGACCACTCGCCAATCGACGCGCAAATCGACAGGTCGTGGGCGCGCTGCGATTCAGAGCTCCGTGGAAGTGCGTGAGATCGAGTCGATGCGACGAGAGCTGGAGCGCGTTGCCCGATCCAGCGGCCCGCCGCGTTGGAACGCCAATCCCGAGGACGTCCGCCGCTCGGTCATCAAGCTCGTGCTGACGCTGGTCGATTTCATTCGTCAACTGCTCGAACGTCAGGCCGTTCGGCGAATGGATGCCGGGACGTTGACGAACGCCGAGACCGAAGCCATTGGCACCGCGCTGATGAGGCTCGAGCAGACCATACACGAGCTTGCGGCGCAATTCGACTTGTCGCCGCAGGACCTCAACTTCGATCTCGGTCCGATCGGCAAGTTGACCTAGGAGTGTTAGGGGACCTTCCGTTCGGCGGCTGAGCGGCCATCGAAGATGAAGCATCCCGGCGTTGCCAGCAGGCGGCCGTCACTCGTGAACGAGAGGTTCGTCGGCGAAATGACGCCTGCGGCCCGAAGCTGTAGCACCCGAGTCTTATCGCCACGCCGATCGTAGACGTAAGTATACGGAACGTCGAGCGAGAGCCAGAGCCGGCCGCCCGCATCCGCGGCGGCAGTGCGGACGATAGGGCGCACCATCGGCGTCTCTCCATCGGCCGTAACGCGCTTGGGCCAGATCGTCGGCCGTGTCCGCATGTAGTCGTCGAGCTCGGCTCCTTCGATGTGGCGTTCGAAGATCATGACGCCAGCCGCATCGTATTTTCGGAAAGCCGGCACGCCGGCGACGAACACATAGTAGAACCCGCCCTCCGGGTTGAGGACGACGAGGCCGCTGTTCAGCGCGATGTGGAGATCGCGATCGGTTTCGTATCCCGTGGCGCGTAGCTCGCCGAATGCACGCGCCGAGATGCCATCGATGCCGAGCTCGGTGATGAGAGAGCCGCTCTCGGGACGGCTCACGAAAATCGACCGGCCGTTGTAGACAAGGGAGCCAAGACCGCTGATCACGACGCCGTCGAATGTGACGCGCGGCACTTCTCGTCCTGGCAGCGAGAAACCCGCCAGTCGCGAGCCAGAGGCCATGAAGACCTGCACGCGTCCACGTCCCTGCGGCGCGTCGGCGACGATGAATTTGCCATCGGCGGTGACGTCGAAGGCGTATGGGCGGAGGATACGCCCGGGTTCGGCGCCAATCTGCACAATCTCACGCGGTGCCTCGGCGCCAGCATCGACGCTGAAGACCGTGTGCGAGCGCCGGTCAAAGACGAGAAATGAACCGTTGGCCGACTGCCGGCACACGGTGAGTTCGGTGAAACGCCCGGCAATATGGGCCGGAAGTCCTCCGACCGACCGTAGCGTCTCTGGTTGGATCGCGGCAGCGCCGGTGACGACCGCGAGCGCGGCTATCCAGTGCACTAGTAAGCGGCGGTTTCCTTGATGGCCTTCAGGATATCTGCCGACTGCGGCAGGATGGCTTCTTCGAGCTCGGGATAGTAGGCGACTGGGGTGTCGAGGGCGGCGACGCGCTTCACTGGCGCGTCAAGGTGAGCGAAGAGCTCGCCGGCGATTCGCGCCGCCAGCTCAGCGCCGAAGCCGCACGTCAGCTGATCTTCGTGGGCGATGACGACACGGTTCGTCGCAGCGACCGCCGAGGCGATGGTCGGCCAGTCGAACGGCATCAGCGTTCGCAGATCGATGACCATCGGTACTGATTCCGTCTTTTTCGGCTTGCTGCGCCGCCAACAGCGAACGCTGCACGAGCGCTCCCCACGTGAGGACGACCACGTCGTCGCCGTCGCGCCGCACCGCGGAGCTGCCGAACGGCACCATATAGTTCGCGCCCGGATACTCGCCTTTGTTGTAGGTCTGGCGATAGAGGTGCTTGTGCTCGAGGAAGAGCACAGGATCGTCGCATCGGATCGAGGTGCGCAACAGGCCCGCGGCGTCCTGGGCGTTGGACGGGAATGCGATGCGGATTCCCGGACAGTGCGCAAAGATGCTCTCGCCCGACTGGCTGTGATACGGTGCGCCACCGCGCAGGTACCCGCCAATCGGCACGCGGATGACGATCGGGCACGAGAACGCGTTGTTCGATCGATACCGCAGCATCGTCAGCTCGTCGCGAATCTGCATCATCGCCGGCCAGATGTAGTCGAAGAACTGGATTTCGACCACCGGCTTGAGGCCACGCGTCGCCATGCCCGTGGCGCGGCCGATGATGTTGGCTTCGGCGAGCGGCGAGTTGAACACGCGAGTGCTGCCAAAGGTGCGCTGCAGGCCGTGCGTCACTTTGAAGACGCCGCCCTTGCCCGATACTGTGGTCAGCGCGTCCTCGCGGCTGCAGTCTGCGACGTCTTCGCCGAAGACGACAATCCGCGGGTCCCTCGCCATCTCGTCCTTGAGGGTGCGATTGATTGCCGCGACCATCGTGTCGGGGCGTCCTTCGGGCGCTGCCGCAGTGGCAAACGAATCGGACGTCGGATCGATGTCCGGTGAAAAGACGTAGAGACCGACCGTGTCTGGTGTGGGTTTAGGCGCCTGCACCGCGCGCTCGGCCGCGTCGTTGACCTCGCGATCGACGTCGTGACGTATGGCGGCCAGCTCTTCTTCGGTGACGAGGCCCTCGGCCTTGAGCAGTTCGGCGAGCTTGACGATCGGATCGCGCGTCGATTCCTCAGCACGCTCGACCGGCGTCTTGTACAACTTCTCGTCGTCCGACAGCGAATGCGAGTACGGCCTGATGACCCTCGCGTGGACGAGCGCCGGTCCCTTGCGCGCGCGTGTGTAGGCGATCGCATCCGACATCGCCCGGTAGCTGGCAAGGAAGTCGGTGCCGTCGATGCTCTGGACCAGAAGGCCGGGGAACGACGACACGAGTTTCGAGATGTCGCCGCCGGCGGTCTGTACTTCGACCGGCACTGAGATCGCGTAGCCGTTGTCTTCGACGACGTAGACGACCGGAAGACCACCGAGACAGGCCGAGTTAAGCGACTCCCAGAACTCGCCTTCGCTCGTCGAGCCCTCGCCGACCGATACGTAGGTCACTTCGTCCCGATGGAACCGTAACTCACGTCCCTCGATGGCGGTCAGTCTCTCGTAAAGCAGCGACGCTTCAGCGCAGCCGATCGCCTGGAGACACTGTGTTCCAGTCGGGCTGGACTGCGACACGATGTTCAGTTGCTTGTGTCCCCAGTGTGACGGCATCTGCCGGCCGCCCGACGCAGGATCGTCCTTCGATCCCACCGCCGCGAGCAACATCTCGTAGGGCGTCATCCCGACCGCGAGGCAAAGGGCGCGGTCGCGATAGTACGGATAGAACCAGTCGTGTCCTGGCTGTGAGCTGCATGCCGGCGGCGACGAGGATCGCTTCGTGGCCGGCGCCGCTGATCTGGAAGAAGATCAGGCTCTGATTCTTGAGCTGGATTTCCTTGTCGTCGATCCGGCGGGAAAGGACCATCGTCCGATAGGCTCGGAGGAGATCCTCGCGGCTGAGCCCACGGGTGTCGAGTGGGCTGGATGAATCGCGCCGTAGCTCTATGCTCCTGCCGTTTGAGACGGCCGACCCCTTCATGCTTGCAGCGTCCCCTTCGAGCGGCGGCGCCCGCCCACTCCGAAAGAACCGGCGATCATGTGTCTGTTTTTTTGCCCGCCCAGCGTCAGATTATAGCATCCGGCCTGTCAATGGCCGGTACGGGATCGCCTCCTGTCGATGACTGAGAACGACGCGTGAAGCGTCGAGCCTGCAATCGGTTACGGGTGCTATAATCGCCGTTCTTTCTGGCACCGGTCCCTTCCGGGAAGGACCCCTGATGAGCACGTCGACGGTTCGGTTGCACCGCTGGGACGAAATCGCCCTCGAGAAGGTGACCGAGATGATCTCGAGGAAGATCGTCACTGGCGATCGCGAGATGGTCGCGCAGATCTATCTCAAGAAAGGCGCGCTCGTCCCGATGCACTCGCACGAGAGCGAGCAGATGACGTACGTGCTCCAGGGGGCAATGAAGTTTCTCGTTGGTGGAGAGGAAATCACGCTCCGAGAGGGAGAGGTACTGCACATCCCGTCCTGGGTTGAGCACCAGGCCGAAGCCCTCGACGATACGTTCGAGCTCGACGTTTTCAGCCCGATCCGCCAGGACTGGCTCGATCACACCGACGCGTACTTTCACAAGTAAAGACAACTGCTGCGGGGCGTGCTCAGCAGCTGATCGCGTGCTGAAGTCTGCCCGTCAGTGAATCCGATCGTTCGGATTGGATCGCCCGCCTGAATAGACGTCGAACTTGCGGCGCAGCCGATTCATCTTCCACTTCAGGTAGCGGTACTTGATCTCTGCCGTGATCCCGCCACGGCCACCTTGCAGATAGAGATAACCGAAAATCATGCCCCCCAGGTGCGCGGCATCGGCAACGCCGCGGCTGGGCTGGAAGGTGTTGAGCAGCGCGAAGCCGCCGTAAATCATGACGAAGATCCTCGCGGGAACGAAGACGAGGATTAGCAGGATGGGGCGATCCGGATAGTAAATCGCAAACGCGAGCAGCAGTCCGAAGAGCGCACCTGATGCGCCGACGGCCGGCGTCAGGTAGGTCATCCGCATCGCGTCGAAGGGCAGCAGCGACAGCAAGAGGAATGTCAACCCGCCACCTATGCCGCTGACGAAGTAGTACTTCAGGAAGAATGTCGTGCCCCAGCGGCGCTCGAGGTCGACACCGAACATCCAGATGCCGAGCATATTGAGCAGGATGTGCAGCGCGCCGCCGTGGAGGAACATGTACGTGACGAGCTGCCAGATCCAGCCGCGCTCGATCACCCGTTGCGGAATGAGCCCAAAGTACTCAATGGCCGACGGGAACGCCATCGTGGTCACTATGAAGACCACGACGTTGATGATGATGATCCACTTGACCGCGATGGTGATCGGTCCCGGGCCGAAGGCGTAGCCGATCGAGGAGGGGGCGTAGCGGGACATCGGCTAGCGTTCCGCAACTATCGTACCACGGGACCTCAGCGGTCAGCTTCGGCGATGACCAGGTCAGCCGGCCGTGCCGGTGCCGAAACCTTGGCTCGAGAAGGCAATGGCAGCGCGCATGCGGCGGCGACGAGGGGTACCAGCGCCAGGCCAGCCAACGTTGGCTCGATTCCAATGCGGTCGGCGACCAAGCCGACGAGCGGCACGCTGAGTCCGCCCGTGCCCCAGCCGAAGCCCATCATGATCGACGATACCGTCGCGGCGCTGACCGGGGCCAACGCCTGCGCGAACGTGACGTTCACGGGTAAGGTGGACTGCAGGAAGAACCCGCCGAGGGCAAGGACCGCGACGAATGCCCAACCTGTAAGGAAAGGTGCGACCACCAGGAACGGCGTGGCGAACACGAGCGACAGCGCGATCACTTTCTTGGCGCCAAACCGATCGGCCGTCGGCCCGCCGAAGAACCCACCGACGCCGCTGGCAAAAAGATAGATGGCGACGGCAGTGCCTGCCTGGCTGACGCTCAATCCTCGGCGCGTCAACATGACCGGAACGAATGTCGAGAACGATATGGCCGTCAGTGTGCGCAGCACGACGATGACATAGAGAAGACCGAGGTGCTTGACGTAGGGTCGCAGCGCGCGAAGGCCGCCGCTCGCCGAAGGGTGCAGCGGCATCGCCGGCACGCGCGTCAGAAAGAAACCGACGACGAGCAAGCCAGGCAGCGCCAGGAGCGGCGTCCACGTGAGGCCGAAACGCTCCGCAAACGGCGCGAACATCAGCGGCCCCAGCGAAAAGCCCAGTGTTCCACCGGTGATGTAGACCGACATCGACAATCCGGGTCGCTCGCCACCCAGCCGGTGCGCGAGCGCGGCGGCAGGAGGATGGAACGCTGCCGCACCAAGACCGCCCGCGATCAGAATCGCCGCCAGCATCACCGGCGTCGTCGCGGTTCCGATGAAGCTCAGAACCGACACGGAAATGATCGGGCCAATCATTACGAGAAGGCGAGGTCGCCACCGATCGGCAAGCCTTCCGAATCCGATCTGCGCCACAGATGCGGCCATCTGAAAGCACATCGTCAGCGTTCCCGCCGCGGCCAGCGAGAGCCCGAGCTTGGGAATGAGTAACGGCAGCAGCGGCGCGTAGATGTTCCCGTAGCCGTCAACCATGACGTGGGCGCTCGCCATGAGCAGGATGGTGGGATGCAGCCGGAAGCGGGTCGTCACGTCAGCGGCGCACAAGACGACTGGTTACCCGAGCCATCGCATCGTTGAACTCCGCGATCGCCAGAAGACGTGCGGACACCATGAGCGCCAGCACGCCGGCCGCGATCGCTCCCGAGACACGAACGGCTCGCCAGTACCCACTGAGGTCCCGGCACCGCGTCGGTAATCCAGACGGAAAAGAAATGCGCGACGATGCCCATGACAACCGACGCAGCGAGAATCTTCACAAACGCGATAGCCACCTGCCGCCCGTCCAGACCGTCGAGCCGGCGGTTGAGGAGATAGAGCAGAGTACTGGCATTGAAGAGCGCCGCGATCGCGGTGCCAAGCGCGAGGCCGCGGTAGCCCATCCATCGGACAAGCATGACGTTCAGTACCAGGTTCATGAGGATGCTGAGGATGCTGACCGTGGCCGGCGTCCGGCTGTCGCCAAGCGAGTAAAAGCTGGGAGACGCGATCTTGACCGCCGAGTATCCAACCAATCCGGGCGAGTAGAACATCAATGCAGCTGCCGTCGCAGCGGTGTCGTGACTGGTGAAGCGTCCGTACTGCAAGAGCAACTCTATGATCGGCTGCGCCAGTACGATCAGTCCAATCGTCGCTGGCACGTTCAGCATCAGCATCAGCCGCAGTCCGGCCGAGATCGTCTTCCGCATGGCTGAGCGGTCGGCGTCAGCCGCGTGCCTCGACAAGTCGGGCAGTGCCGCCGTTGCGATCGACACGCCGAAGAGTCCGATGGGGAGATACATCAAGCGGAAGGCATACTGCAGCCACGAGACCGCGCCCTGTGGCTCCGTCGTGGCCAGCGATGTGTTGACGAGCACGTTGATCTGCACGGCCGCCAGCCCGAGCGTGCCTGGGCCCATCAGGCGCAGGATTTCCCGCACGTCTGGGTCGCGGAAGCTCAGGATCGGCTGATACCTGAATCCTTCCTTGCGGAGGGCAGGCCACTGGATCGCGATCTGGCCGATGCCGCCGAGGACCGTGGCAATCGCGATGGCAGCGATCTCTGGCAGTCCGACCATCGGCATGATGGGGACCAGCACGAAGGCGCACACGATCGTCGCGACATTGAACATCGCCGGCGACAGCGCTGGCAGAAAGAACCGGTGCAGCGCGTTGAGCATGCCCATCACGGCGACCGCCACTGCCACGGTGGTCAGGAAGGGCATCATGACTCGCGTCAGCGCCGTCGTCAGTTCGAGCTTGCCTGGGACTGACGCGAATCCCTGGGGTGCCGCCGCGCGCGCCGTGATGCCAAGCGCTCTCAGCACATCGCCGACGAGGTCCGCGGAAGCGATTGCGCGCGTAATCGGCTCAGCGAAAACAATCGCCAGAATGACGATGACGCCCGTCACCAGCAGTAGTGCGTTGATGACCAGATTTCCGAGTCGCCACGCCGCTTCACGCCCGCGTGAGTTGAGCGTGCGAGTGAACGTCGGCACGAATGCTGCCGTCATCGCTCCTTCTGCGAACAGATCCCGAACGAGGTTTGGCACACGGAACGCGACGTTGTAGGCGTCCATCGCCGGTGTGGCGGAAGCGCCGAACAGTCCAGCGAGGACGATTTCGCGAACGACGCCCAGGATACGGCTCGCCATCGTGGCGATGCCGATGAGGCCCGCTGAGCGGGCCAGCCGGGAGCTCATCGTTTCGCGAGCGCGGCCAATGGGCGGGTCAGCCGGGCACGCATGAGCCGCTCAGCTAGCACATCCGTTCGAATACGGACGTTTGCGCGACGGCTTGTGACGGAAGTGGACGCGGCGTACAAAAAAGGGCTTCTGCCTTGCGGCAGAAGCCCGATGGAGGATGGATGAGAGGCTTGTGCGTGCCTTTCAATATGTTTAGACGGGCGCCAGACCGAAAAGTTTGCAGCATTCATCCCAGCCGCCGCTTGACCATTTCGGTGACCGCCTTACCGTCGACAGCCTGTCCAGCCAGGCGTGGCATGACGGCTTTCATCACGCGGCCGAGGTCCTTGGGTCCGCTCGCACCGAGCTCGGCGACAACGTCGTTCACGACTTTCTCAAGCCCGGCCGTATCCATGGCCGGCGGCAAATAGATTTCAAGCGTGACAATCTCCGCCGACTCTTTGTCGGCGAGATCGTTGCGGCCTCCCTTGAGAAACTGCTCGATCGAGTCTCGGCGCTGCTTGATGAGCGAGGTCATGACCTGCAGCGACTCTGCCTCGTCGAGCGGTCGTCCCTTCTGCACTTCCTGGTTCATCAAAGCGGCCTTCGCCATCCGCAGCGCACCAAGGCGTGTCGCTTCCTTGGCTTTCATGGCTGCGGCGATGTCGTTGCTGATGCGATCGATAAGCGTCATGGCAGTTGTTGGCTATCCAAGAGGTCCTCCACCAGGCGTGCAGCGCGCCGTAGACGGTTCCGGAAAGAAGGATCACGGCGGCGGCGCGCGGCAAGCCGCCAGCCGTCCATCCGCTCGCGGCGCCGATGGCGCTCAGGAGCGCCAGCGCCGGTATAGCGGCGAGGTAGTACCGCATGTCGACGGGCGTCAGGATACCGAGGACGAGAAAGACGCCGCACGTGACGAGCCATCCGGTGACTGCGAGGCTACTCCGATCGCGGGCACCTCGTCGCCAGAGAAACGTTGCCCCCCAGACTGCGAGTGCCAGGGCAGGGAACCCAAAGTAGATCTGCAGTACCTCGGGACTGATTCGAGCCGGCCGACAATGCCCCGGCCGCCGGCGTCGGGTGCCGCCGTCGCTGTCTCTCCGCCAATGCGGGTCAGCTCCGTGCGATACGTGTCGATGAAGTGGGCATAGTAGACCGCCATCGCGATGACCACTGCAGCAACGCCCGCAATGAAGACAGCTGCCGCGGGAGAACGCAGCGCAGGTCCGCCTCGCCACCAGAAGAAAACCGCGATGACGACCGTTGCGACGGAGAGGATGGCGAAGGTGCTCGTATGCGAAAGAAATGATGCCGCCAGAACCAGCGTGAGGGCCGCCACCATCGTTCGGCGTTCGAGTCGTACATCTGGCGCCGCCATCAATGCCAGCGCGACGACCGAGAGCGACTGAGCAAAGGCATTCGTCAAGTTGCCAGCGACGATGACGCCAAAACCGAGTGGAATCAGGTGGTACATCGCCACGGCAAGTGCGGCGGCGAGTCGATCGCCGCGCACGCGGACCGCGAGGCCGTACAGCAGAAGCCCGGCGAGCGCGTTGGCAGCGCAGACGATCGTCCTCAGGAGCGTCATGTCGGCCATGCCGCGTCGAACGAGCCATGAAAAAGCGATGGTGGCGACGTACAACCCGGGCGCGTAAGGGAATTGATAGTTGCCCGGTGCGATCGAGGTGAAGTAGTAGCGACCGGCCATTACCTCCTGAAAACGGTGGGCCTGAAAGAGCGTGTCGCCGATGGGCATGGTCGGGTGCAGCAGGGTCAGCATCTCGAGGAGAAATGCTGCAGCGCTGAACGCGATCGCGAATCTCGCCGTGTTCCTAAAAGGCTCGCCGTGCCGGCGTCGAGCGATCGCCGTTATCACCGCGGTGACCACCGCTGTCCACATCGTCGTCCGCACGACCGCGCTTGGATAGTCCGTGTACGGACCGAATCCTCGCGCGATGAGCGCGGCCAGCGCGGCGCTCAAGAGCAGCGCGGTGCCAAGGGCCGCTGCCGGCGTCACGCCCAGCAGCGCCACTGTGGCCCCCACCACCGCTGAGGCGAGCGCCACGCCCGTCAGTGCCGCCCGTGGCGGCAGCGCGATGCCATCCGGTCTCAGCGACAACGAGTCGAGCATCACGCCGAGCGCGCGCGCATCCGACGGTCCGGGCACGAACGTCGACGACGCCCGCATTTTGATTGCCAAGTGTTCGAGTGCCGGCCGTGCCGGCACGCGGACTTCGACATCCTGGTAGTCGACGGTGGATGGATGCGTCATCACCAGGACGCCGTCGACGAAGAACAGCAGGTCAGGATTGGCTGCACCTCCGGCGCGCGCGCCGCGGACGCGTACGCGCAACAGCCAATCGACCTGCCGGTCGACGTCCGTCAGGTCGATCGTCAGGGTCTCGCCGGTCCAGACGAACGTTCGTTGCGTTTGGGGTTCGGTCTCCGGGGGGTAGATGCCGTCGATGATGCCGCGAGGCGGCGCGACGTCGAATTCGACGTGCAGCGTCGGCGATCGCGTGTAGACGACGGCGAGCCAGATGGCGCCGCCGAACGCGGCGAGCACCGCGGCGGCAAGCGCGCGCCCGGCGCCGCGAATCATGTCGCTGGCTCCGCGATGACGTCGCGATAAATGTCGTCGTACTTCGATGCGACACCCTTCGGCCGGAACTCACGCTCGATGGCCTCGCGCGTTGCCTCCGTCGTCCGTCGCTTCTCGAGCAGGGAGTCCACGATCGCGCGCGCGAGCGGCAGCGGCTGTTCTTTTGGCACTATCGCCACGTCGTCGCCGAAGACGTCGTTGAGCTCGAGTCCACCGGGATTGTCGGCGGAGATGACTGGCGTGCCGCACGCGAGCGCCTCGACCGCAACGGTTGGCAACGCTTCGAGAATCGACGGCAGGACGAAGAGATCGGCCGCCGCGCAGTATCGTGCCACGAGCGCATTATCCACGAGCCCGGCAAATGTCACGTGACGCTCGACGCCTTCAGATCGCGCGCAGGCCTGCAGTTCACCGAGGAGCTCGCCCGTGCCGCAGATCACCAACTTCGCGTCGGGATGTGTGCGGATGACCTCGTTCATCGCCACGATCAGAAACCGCTGGCCGGCGAGTGGATGCAGCCGCTTGACGTTGACGAGCAGGTGCCGGTTGGTGATGCCGAGCGACACTCGAGCCGTCTGCTGCGCGGCATAGTCGTGCCAGCTGAACGGCGCGCCCACCGGTGGGTAGACGGTGTGCATGCGGCGGCGGGTCAGTCCCAGCTCGCGCGCGCGGCCGAGCAGGCGTTCGCTGTAGAACGTCACCGCAGACGCCGCCTGATACGCCCGCGTGAAGAGATCCGGCCCCACGTGTTTCGGCGCATAGTGCCAGATCTCGGTTCCGTAAAGCGTCAGCACAACCGGCTTGTGGTGTTGCCGCGCCAGCAAAACAGCGAGTTCCGCCAGCAGACCGTTGCTGTGCACGTGGACGACGTCGGCGCGATCGATGGCGGGCTGGAGCACTCGATGGATGCGGCGCGCGGCGAGAACGCCGCCGACGCGCAGTGCCCGGAGGATACCGGCGTCGGTCCGGCGCGGAACCCATGTTGCCGGCCCGGGTAGAGCAGCCGGTTGTCCCGCGCGCGGCGGGTGCGCGACGTATTCGACGGTGCTGCCGGCGTCAGCCGTCCACCGACCGAGCTGCCACGGCAGCAAGGCGTTAGCGGCTTGATCCGGCGGCAAGTGCGGGGTGACGTGAACGATATGCACGCGGTCCACGCTCACGCGCAGTAGTGTGCGCGAAACTCGGCGAACGTCGCCGGTCTGGCGGCGAGATCTTTCGTGGCAAACGCGAGGAAGGCGCTGAGCCGTTCACAAAAGGCGTCGAGTTCTCCTTGCGTCCGGTTATAGGGACTACCGCCGACGATGGCTTCGCTCGAGTGGAACAGAAGATTCAACACCGGCTCGCCGGCTCGTGCCAGATCCTTCGCGAGGCTCTTCATGTCCTCGAGCGATGAATAGGAGGGCCGCAGCCAACGGAGCCGAAGCAAGCCGAGCAGGCGCAGCATCCGCTTGGTCGCGTAGGGCTTCGGCGCGCGGGCATACGCGTACTGTAGCTGCTTCGGAAGCCAGCGGTTGAGTGCGGCGCTCACGGGCACTTCCAACAGGTTGCTCGACCCTGGCCGTGTGGCGTTGTCGTAGGCGAGGAAGTACGGCTTGAGTGGCGCGTCGACAAACTCGGGACCACCCTTGTGAGCTTCGTAGAAGAGCGGCGCCACGCTCGACTCAACGAGGTAGCCATGACGCTCGAGCGCTGCGACGTGATCAGCGGAGAAGCCAAATCGGCCAGACCGGTACGACACCGGCGGCGTGCCGACGGCCGAGGCAATCGCGGCGGTCAGCGTCTCCAGCTGTGCCTCGAACTGGCGCCGTGGCAACGTCGAGGCATATGCGTGCCTGGCGATGTCTTCTGGGGTGCACGGCGGCGTTTCCC
Organism: uncultured Acidobacteriota bacterium; assembly: GCA_963797715.1. GTDB lineage: Bacteria > Acidobacteriota > Vicinamibacteria > Vicinamibacterales > 2-12-FULL-66-21 > DATBJJ01. The sequence goes on along the minus strand of CAWCQS010000013.1, from coordinate 231,714 downwards.
AGACGTGATGGTGTGCGCCAATCTCGCAGCCGCCTTCGGCGACGAGCTGCCGCAGGACGTCGGCCGATCGTGAGTCGGTGGCAACCGGGTGCGTGATGACGTAGGTCGGCCGGACACCATGGCGCGCGAACAGTTGGTGGAGCCGAGGCAGGGCGTAGATGTTCTCGAACGTCTGGTTCAGTCGAGCCGCCCGGTCCCACTGGTTGTCGCCTTCGGTGTCAATTCCGACGAGAAGATGCATGCTTCGGTCGTCTGCGGTGTGCCGGTCGCGTCGCGCTATCTATCCTGATCCGAGTCGCCGAGCGTCACGTGCCAGCGATCGGTGTGCTCGTAAAACGATGGCGCAACGTCGACGCCGTTGATCTTCACCACGAACTGCACAGTCGACTTGACCTGGAAATAGCCGGCGCGTTTGAGGATGCGCCGGAAGCCCGCGTGCATGGCAAATGTGCGAATCTTGTCCGAGTCCGCTTGTCGCGCCTCGCGATCGACCCAACCAAGCAGCGTCCTGAGGCCGGCCAGATCATCAGGGTCGGCGAGGAAGTCGACGAGGATGGTGACCTTGCCACGTGGCTCGCCGAAATGCCGGTAGACCGCATAGCCGACGTTGCGGTTATCGCGACGCAAGGCCGCGATCACGTAGCGAATATGCGGCGCCGACACGAACTTCCAGTTCAAGTACTCGCGCGTCGCGCCTGACGGCAAAGTCGAACTTCGGCGCCAGCGACTCCCAGAGCTCGGTGAAGCTCTCATCGAAGCGTTGAATCAGACGGACTTCGGCGCCGAGCGGCCGCGTGCGCGCGACCACTTTGACGATCGGCAGCGTGACAGCGGACACCAGGCGGTTGACGCCGGTGGGCCAGGTGGGAATGCGAAGCGCTCGACGGGTCAGCGGCTTGACCAGGCACGGGAGCGGGCCGACATCGGGCCAGCGAAGCTTTTGAAAGAGCCGGTGCGACGACTGCGACAAGCCGAGGCCGAGCGCCGCGCCGACGTTGCGGTCCCAGGTACGGAAGAGCACTTCGCCGAGGCCCTGCCGCTGACGTTCTGGCGCCACCATCACGTCCATGCCCCAGGACCCGCGCACCTGTCGCCCGGCGACCGTCACCTGCACGGGCATGGTGGCGTATTGCCCGACGATTACGGTGCCTTCGCGCGCAATCCAGATCTCGGGCTCGCCGCGCGGGTTGTTCGGATTGCGCAGGTATTGCCAGTCCCAGCGCAGCCGGCTCGCCTCGGCGGCGTCGTGTCCGAACACACGACGATAGAGCGCGTCGACCACGCGCCTGTCGTCCGCACGATACCGGTCGATCTCGGCCATTACATCGAACCCGACTTCCTTGCCAGCACGTACTCCATGTTACTGATCAGCGCGTCCTGCGTCAGGGCGCTGTCGCGCAGCCAGCGCCCGATGGTCTTCGGCAGGCGCCTGACCGTCGCGGTGACGTGTAGTTCTTCGCGAACGATCCGCAGGCCGGCCGCGGCAATCTGTCCGCGCAGCCGCGATACTCGCACCTTCTCCAGCAAATCGTCGTGCTTGACGTCGCCGCGCCGGGCGTCCCTGATGAACGAGTTTTCGTGCGCTGGTTCCTTGAGCGTCCACGGAGCATGCCGTGCAAGGAACCTGAATGTACCGAACGCTGCGCGCCTGCCGATGATGAGGTGAAGCGGGATCTGAAGCTTCAGACGCGGCAAGTGGGCGCCGGCAAACGACAGGTAGGGAGCCGTCGACAGATACACATGGCCGGTGGGCGCAAGCACCCGGGCGCACTCTCGAAGGTAGAGCGGCGCATCGGCCACGTGTTCGATGACGGCGTGAGAGAGGACCATGTCGAAAGTCCGATCGGGAAACGGCAGATACATGCCGTCAGCGAGCGCGAACGTCAGGTTGCGCTGATTCCGCTCCCTGCCCAGCCGCACACCGGCCTCCTGAAAACGTTCCGCCGGGTCGATGCCGACGACGAGGGCGGCTTCTTCTGCCAGCGAGAGCGGCATACCGCCACCGCCGCAGCCTGCGTCGAGCACGCGGCCATGAACTGTGACGCCGGCGCGTTCCAGGAACGCGATCACCTTCGCGCTGCGGTAGTACTCGAAAAGCGCGTAATCGGTACTCGGAGCGAAATCGCACGTCGGCGTGCGCCTTGATGGCGCGTTCGTCAATCCTCCGCACGGTGGGTTCCTGCGCGTGGCAGGGCAGGACCCGGGCTGCCCGTGCTGCCGAATTTGTCGATGAGCGCGGCCCGATCGTGGCCCGTAGCCGATTCCGCGACGTCGAACGTCCTGATGATGGTGCGACCCGGGTAGGCCTCTAGCACGTCTCGAATGACTGGTCCTTCGTACCCGACGTATGGCGCAACGTAAGTCAAAATATACCGCACGTCGTCGCGCCGTTTCCGGTCTTCGTAGTTACCGAAGCCACGACCGACGAATACCGGCCTGATGCGGTTCTCGAGCGACAGGCCGTTTGCAAGCTTGCCATGCACGAGCGTTTCCGGCGGCAGCACCCGGCCGAGCTCCACCGAAGCCAGATAGTTCTTATAGGTGCGCGTTGGCACCCACTGCGCGAACTGCGCGAGCTGCCCGGCAGCGACCAGCGTCGCGACGAGCACGGCAGCCGTGGCGCTCCACTGACTGCCCGCGAGAAATCGTGGGATCCGCGGCCAGCTGGCGTAGACGAGTCCCGTGCACAGCAGCGCCGCTGCGGCGCCGGTCCGAACACCCGGCCCTGGTTCATACAACGCCACGAGTCGCGTCAAAGCGCCAATCACGACGTACGCACCGTAAGCCACGAGTGGCAATGCCATGAGAGCTTTGGCGCGGGGCACGTTCGCGACCGCCTCCGGTAACAGACGCCGCTCGCGCCCAATCACGATTGCAGTCAGCGCCACGAGTGCCGGTATGAAAAAGATGAACCGGCGCTCGTTGCCGACGTCGTGCAACACCAGCTCGAATGCGCCGAGCCCGACCCACAGCGCAAGCAGCCGTTCCGGAGCTGGCACCGATCGCCAGCGCGCCACCACGGAGAAGATGCCAAACACGGCCGTCACGACCATGAACCACATGCGCGTGAAGATGTCGTGGACGATCGGAAACCAGGTGACGCGATCGAGGAGCGACCGGATGTCGTAGCTCGGTTTGCGTGTAACCGATATCTGCCAGTTGTAAAAGCGATAGTCCGTCCAGTTCGGGATCACGAAGAGCGTCAGTGCGAGAGTTCCACATGCGGCCAGACCGGCGAGCGTCGCCATCGCTGCGCGCCTCCCGTGGCTGCCTGCTGGCGGCCAGAGAAAGAGGAGCAGCGCGTCAGCGCCGAGTGCGGCGACGAAGAAGATGGCGGCGGCCTTGGTGAAAAATGCCAGGAGCGCACACGCCGCGGCCGCTACTCCCCAGATCGGCTGCGACTGCGCGCGCGTGTAGGCATACCACGAGGCGACCATGAAGGCGACCATCGATCCCTCCATCAGCGCCACGCGATTCCACATTACATAGACGTAGTTGGTGGCGAGGAGGGCGCCGGCAATCAGCCCGGCGTCGCGGCCGGCAAGTCGCCGTACACCACACGCGAGCAGGACGACTGACGCGATCCCGGAGAGCTCCGACAGCAGCCGCGCTTGCCATACGCCCACGCCGAACATCGCAAACGACACGTACTCGAGATAGGTGAACACCGGCGCGATGTACAGGGGATTCCAGGCATCCTCGCTCCATCGTCCGAAGAGCGCCTTGTTCCGTGCGTTGTGAACCCAGGCACCTTCGTCGTGCCAGACGATGCCGACTGTGGTCGTCCACGGAGCGTCGGCGTAGGGAAATACCCCGCGAAGAAGCGCGGCGACCACGATGATGAGCGCGAGCGAGGCAGCAAAGCGGCCGGGCGTGCGTGCGAACGAGTTGTCACCTGTCATGGCTGCTGCTGCGCGGTGCGAGCTTCTGTTCCGGTGGATTCGATCCGACGAGGTGACGCTCGGACGCTTCTGTCGTCGTTCGGTGTTCGGCATTGAATCGGCGGTCCGTCGAATTATAGTACTGGCGTGACTATTCCGGTCGCCACGCGCCGTTGGCCACCGCACCTGACCATGGTCGTGCCGACGTACAACGAGCGCGATCGCATCGCGGAGCTGACGCGGACGCTGTTTGCGGCGTGCGCGCAGCACCGAGCCGAGCTCGAGCTCGTCATCGTCGACGACAACTCGCCGGATGGCACCGGAGCAATCGCCGATGAACTTGCGCGCGAGCACAACGTCACCGTCATTCACCGCGCGGGCAAGTTGGGACTGGGCACAGCGGTTGTGGAAGGCTTTGACGCGGCGTCGGCAGAGGTCGTTGGCGTCATGGATGCGGACTTCAGCCACCCGCCTGCGCTGGTTCCACGGCTCTTGGCGACGCTCAGAGCCACGGAGGCAGATGTCGTCGTTGCCAGCCGCTACGTGCCCGGCGGCAGCACGCCGAACTGGCCGTTTCGTCGCCGGCTGCTCTCGCGATCCGCGTGCCTGCTGGCGCGGCCGCTGACGCCGATTCGCGATGCCGCCTCCGGATTTTTCGTGATCCGGCGGGAGATTGTTCGCGGCGTGCGCATCCAGGCGGGCGGCTTCAAAATCTGCCTCGAGCTGCTCGTGCGCGCCTGGCCGCAGCGGCTCGTCGAGCTCCCGTATCAGTTCGACGATCGAGAGCTTGGCGAGAGCAAGATGAGCCTCCGCGAGGCCGCCGGATACCTGGTGCAGCTGCGAGATCTGTATTGGTCGCGATTGACGAGTGGTGGCCGACGGCCGCGCAGCTATCGGCAACTGACCGTCGGGGGAGTCGAATCGTTGATGAAATCGGACCGCGCGTTCAGCACCACGCGGTGAGACGCCCTCTGGCGATTGAATGATAGACTCGCTGCGCTTGCCTGCCGATCGTTCCGACACGGGTCGGGTCTTCTGGGTCACCTCCGGGCTTTTCTTCGTAACCCTGGCCACCTTGATGCTCGAGGTGCTCGATACGCGGCTGCTGTCGGTGCTCACCTGGTATCACTTGTCATTCCTGGCCGTGTCGGTCGCGATGTTGGGGATGGCCGCTGGCGCTGTGCTCGTGTTCGTTGGCGGGGAAATCTTCGGCGTTGATCGCACCGTGCGGCTGCTGCCAGCAGCCGCCACGGCCTTTGCCCTCGTGCTCCCCCTCTCGCACGTTGCCAACCTCGTGATCCCGTTTCCGTCGGTGCGATCCGGCTCGCCAGCCGAGCTCGCCGCCCTGGCGATCGCGACGCTCGCGCTCACGGTTCCCTTCGTCGTCTCCGGCGTGGTGGTCACGCTGGCGTTGACGCGGACGCGGGCGCCGATTGGCATCCTCTACGGCGCTGACCTCGTTGGCGCCGCGATCGGCTGTCTCGCGATCATCGTCTTGCTCGAGCTCACCGACATCACGTCGACGGCGATGGCGACGGCCGGCGCCGCGGCAATCGGCGCGGCATGCTTTGCCCGCTACGCCGGTGCGCGCGGTATTTCGGCACTCGTGCTGGCGGCAGGACTATTCGGTGTGTCGGCCTTGAATGCGACGGCTGATCGTCCGCTCGGCGTCATCTACCCCAAGAGCCGCAGCCTGTGGCTGGACGAACGTGCCATCGACTATTCGGCCTGGAACGCGCACTCGAACGTGATTGTCCGGACTCCTGCCAACGGGCCGCCGTTTCTGTGGGGCCCTGGAGCCGATGCGACGAAGACCGAAGTGACGATGGCCGTGGCCGCCATCGACGGCGATGCGGGCACCGTGATCACCAAGTGGAACGGCGAACCGGCGTCGCTCGACTGGGTGCAGTACGACGTGACCTCGCTTCCATACCGAATCCGGAGCGGGCAGGTCGCCGTGATTGGGGTTGGCGGAGGACGGGACGTCCTCACTGCGATCTGGTCTGGTAACACCAGCATCACCGGGATCGAAATCAACAAGGCGCTCGTCGGTGCGCTGCGCGGCCGCTACCTCGACTTCGCGGGGATCGCGCGCCATCCCGGCGTAACACTCGTCCACGACGAAGCGCGATCCTTTCTAACCCGGACCCCCGGGCGTTACGACGTCCTGCAGATGTCGCTCATCGATACGTGGGCGGCCACGGGTGCGGGTGCGTTCACGCTTTCCGAGAACGGCCTCTACACCAGGGACGGCTGGCAGGTCTTTCTGCGCGCGCTGACGCCGACCGGTGTGTTCAGCGTGTCGCGCTGGTACGACCCGGAGGCCGCGTCGGAGACGACGCGACTCCTGTCGCTCGGCGTAGCGTCCCTGATGGATTTCGGTGTGACGTCGCCGCGCGGCCACTTGATACTCGTGACCCGCGAGCGCATCGCGACGCTGCTGGTCTCGCCGACGGCCTTTTCACAGCAGGACGGCACGACGCTCAACCGCATTGCCGAGCAACACGGGTTCACGATACGAGTGTCGCCGTGGGCTGACGCCACTGACGATCGGCTTCGCGCCATTGCCAACGCCGCGTCACCCGCCGCGCTCGATCAGGCGACGCGCGACCCGTACCTCGATTTCACGGCGCCCACCGATCGCCGGCCGTTTTTCTTCAACATGCTCAAGCCGCGAGGATTCTTCGAGCACCGCGGCACGTCGAGCGGCGGCGTCGTCAGCGGCAACCTCCGCGCGACGAGAACGCTGCTCGCGCTGGCTGTTGTCGCTGGCGGCCTCGTCCTGGTGATCATCGGCTGGCCGCTCGTCACCACCGGGCGGCCGGACGTCCCGCCGAGGGTGTTCTGGGCGGCGTTTGCCTACTTTGCCATCATCGGCCTGGCGTTCATGCTGATCCAGATCGCGTTCTTGCAGCGATTCTCGGTGTACCTGGGCCATCCGACGTACACGTTCTCGATCATCCTGTTCCTGATGATTCTGTCGGCTGGACTCGGAAGCTTTGCCTCGGAGCGGATCGACCTGGATCGGCACCGGTCGATACTGTGGCTGCCCATTGCCATTGCCGTGGCTGTATTGCTCGAGACTGTGTTGTTGCAACGAGTCGTCGACGCCACTGTTGGCTGGGGATTGCCCGGCCGCAGCCTTATTGTCTCGTTCTTCGTGGCGCCACTGGCGTTCGCCCTGGGTTGCTGTTTTCCGATCGGTTTGCGGTTTGTGGGCCGTCATTCGGATCGCTTGAGCGCCTGGATGTGGGGCGTCAATGGCGCCTGCGGCGTCATGGCCTCAATCCTTGCCGTCATGTCGTCGCTGTGGTTGGGCATCCACGTCAACCTGTTGGCCGCTGCGTTGCTTTATGCGCTCCTCGCACTCCCGCTTCGCCATCTGGCTGCCGCTCGTTAGCGCGCGGCTGCCCGGGGCAGTGATGCCGAGCTGCACGTAAGAAGGAATTGATCGTGGAAGAAGAGTCAAACCCGCGTGCACGTGCGGGCGTCCTTATGTTCATGGCAATCAGGGCTCTGGCGTTCGGGCTGATGTTCTCGCTGTTCATTGGCGTCGCCGCCTCAGCTCGTCAAGCGCGGCCTGCCGGAACAGTGACGCCAGGTGCGATGTCTGTCGAGGAGCGCACACTCATTGCCCAGGGATGGGCGCTTCTTGCGCAGGGCCTGTTCGACGATGCCCAGGCGCGCGCCGCAAAGGCGCTCGAATCGTCACCGCGAAACTTGTCGGCAGTTGCGCTGGCCGTCGAGGTCGCAGTGGCGCGCAGCGGGGCCCAGGCTGGTCTCGCGCAGTACGAGCGCTGGCTCGGTCAGCGTGCGATGGAGGAACCAGCGCTTGTCCGGAGGATCGGAGTGGCGCTGCTCAAGGAGGCCGCGACGCAGTCGACGCCACGCCGTCGCCAGGCTCGAAGCCCTGCGCGCGCTGGCTGCGGACGGCGATGGGGCGGCGGCGGCCGAACTCTCCGCGGCGGCGACCGCCGGCGGCGGCGCAGAACGCCGCTTGCTCGCGTCGATCGGCAACGAGCGCGCCGTCAATGACCTGATCACCGACCTGAAGAAGGGCACAGGAAACGCGACCTCGATCATCGAGACGCTCGGTCAGAGCGGCAGCAAGGCGGCGATTCCGCCACTGTCGACAGCTTGCAGCAATCCGTCGCCCGAAATCCGCGGCGCCGCGGTAGAAAGCCTGGGCAAGCTCGGAAACACCCTCGCGGCGTACGACCTGGTGCCGCGGATCAAACCGCTTGCTTGCCGACCAGACTTCGTACGTCCGGGTCAAGGCCGCCGGGGCGCTCTACGGCCTCAACGATATGTCGCGGCCTCGAGATTCTTCAGGACCTCCTGCAGGCCGAGCCGTCCGCGAGCCGCCTGATCGCGCTGCAGGCCATGGCGTCGCGGCCCGATGCCGCCTGGCTCGAGCAGGTGCAGCGCCTGTCTTCCGCTGCCGAGCCAGAGGTCAGGGTCGGGGCCGCACGCCTGCTGGCCCCGCACGACCCGGAGACCGCTCGGAAGGTGCTTCGAGGGCGTCCTGAACGACCCGAATCCGGCACTGCGGGAGATGGCGTCGGATGCGATGGGGGAGGTCGAAGCGACAGATTTGCCGACACTTCGGCGGCTGATGAAGAGCAACGACCGGCTGACGGGCGTCCGCGCCGCTGCCCGGCTGCTGACCGTCCTGCGGTGAGACAAAACGCCGTAAGTCGGCTGGCTACCGCGGAATTTCACTGGCAAACCCAGCTGCAATGCTCTATACTGCGCGCATACTCTACAGTCTTGCTCAGGCTCCCCCGCCAGATCGATTGATCGTAAAGTGCGAGTGCGAACGGACCGATACTAGGCGGCAACAGCCAGAACGCCGTTCTTCCCAGCGCGGCTACGTGCGTTCCCAGTCGAAGAACTGCTTTCGGGGTTGGAGACCATCATGAAGGTATTGCACATGCGATTTCTGGCCAGCCGCGCCGCGGCGCCATTCCTGGCCGTCATCTTCGCTGTTCCGGTGCATTGACCGTGCGACGGCCTCCGCGCAGCAATTCAAGCAGGCGCCACCAGCGACTGTCCTGAGCTCTTCGTCCGCGGCGTGGACACCGCGTGCGACCCTACAGCGGAACTATCTGGTTGTTGGTGGTGCCAGGCACACTTTACGCGTGTGCATCAACGCGCAGGGTGCTGCCGATCACCGGCGCCGATGCCTCATCAACGCGACCGGCGGATACGGCTCGTTTCCGCGCGCCGTACAGCCGTATGTCGCAACGGTGGCGGCGGTTTCATGGTCGTCGTGGGCGGAAGCGCCAGACGATCCCGGCGGGAACGCGATGCGAGCGCTCTTCACACGGTGGGTGACCTGCTCCGGCAGCGTCGGCCCGGAACAGGTGATTTCGGCTCCGCCACGCATGGCTCGGGAGCGGCGCGGCACATCGGTATCGCTCACTCGCAGTCGAGCCGGCTTCCTTGTGGCATGGCAGTCCTTCCTCCGCACCACCGTTTCAGGTCAAGCTACGCTGCTCGATATGGCGGGCGCCCAGTTCGGTCCAGTAGTCGACGCTGTCAGCCGGCTTGGGCCGGGACCCGAGCGTGACGTGGAATTCCACCAACGACGACATTTGGCGTCTCGTTCAGCGGAGAAACAGGGCTCAAACGGCAGTTCGTCACGGTTCCCGCCGCATCGCGGCGTCGTTCGCCCGCAATCCGCCAACTTCAATCGGTACTCCAACGGCATTCCTGGGGACTCGTACCATCACCGACGTATCGATTCAACCCGTTCACGGGGCGCTACGTCATGTCGTGGTACGAAATCTGGGCGGGAGGCACCGCCTTCGCGAGAATTGCCGAGTTCGATGCGGCCGGCAACCTCGTCACGATCGGGTATCGCGTCCGGCGATGCTCGGGTTCCTATGACGCGTTTTCGCTCGCCTTCAATCCCGTGACCGGCACGTTCCGCCTGGTCGGCCTCGATCGACGCAACGACAACGTGCTCGGCCTGGAACTCAATGTCCGCGGATTTCCGTTCAACGGCGAGAACACGATCAGCGTCGTTCCGCGATCGCCGTTCCGTCCGTCTCGCTACAACCGCGTGACCTCGAGCATGACGTCGCGTGTCTTCAATTCGACGTACAGCATGGGATTCTCATCGCTCGCCAGCGTGATGGCGGTGTCGTCCGCCGCTGGCGGTGGACCCGGCGGCAGCTTCGACGCGCCGCCGCTGCTCCAGCCCGCCGCCCACTGCGGGTCCCACGCCAACGGGATGCCCAGGAACCGCGCCGGTTGCTGGTTGGGTCTGCGTGAATGGCGGCTGGCTGCCGCCTGACCACCCACTCGCTGGCGGAGCGGCGCCACCGCCTCCGCCGCCGCCTCCGGCACCAGCTCCAGCGCCTGCGCCATCCGCGTGCCCGGGTGCTGCACCCGTCGCGGGATGGGTGTGCGTCAACGGTAACTGGCTGCCACCGGATCACCCATTGGCCGCCGGTGCCGCGGCCCCGGCTCCAGCGCCCGCGCCTGCGCCGGCTCCCGCGCCTGCGCCCTCGACATGCCCTGGCGTGGCGCCCGTCGCCGGCTGGGTCTGCGTGAACGGTAGCTGGTTACCGCCGGATCATCCGCTGGCCGTGATGCGACTCCGGTTCCTGCGCCCGCGCCATCGAGCTGCACGACGACGCAGCCGGGCGCCGGCTGGTATTGCGTCAATGGTGGCTGGGTGCCGCCGAACTCGCCGCTCGCACCGGTGGGCGCGTGCGTGGGCTCCGCCCCGGCCCGGGTTGGGTGTGCACCGCAGCGGGTGGCTGGGTGCCACCAAATCATCCGCTCGCGGGCGGCGGCGGAGACGACTAACACCGGCGGATTACGGCCACGGATCGACACGGATCGCGCGGTGTACGGGTGATCCGTGGCGTCTTGATCGCTTCGTGTGATGGGAGAGCTCGGTCGTGATCGCCGAGCTCGACTGCAGCTTAGATTGCCGGCTGCTCGTATTGGCCGCGACCGACAGCTCACGGCCGCCGATGTCGGTGGGTTTTACCTGCGATCCCAGCACGGTTCTCGACAACACCTGCCAGACAATCGCCTGCTTCGTCAGCGCCAAGCGCGCGACATCGCCAAGGTGTCGGGAGATATAGGACGGGCGGAGGAAGAATCGCCGCTTGGCACGGTTGATGGCGTCCATGACGACGCGCTCGTCTAGACCGTTGCCGCGCAGCATGTAGTACGAATACTCCATCTTCGTCCAGTCGGCGTCTTCTGGCTTCAGCCAGCCTTCGCGCACGCACTTGTCGTACAAGGCCGTCCCTGGATACGGCACCGCCGGATAGAAGTTGGCAAAGTCCGGATCGAGCTCGATTGCGTACCTCGTCGTCGCGTCCATCGTCTGCGGGGTCTCGCCGGGATAGCCAAAGATGAAGAATGCAAACGACTTCACGCCCGCGTCACGCATGTTCTTGAACGCGGTCTGAATCTTCTGCCGCTCGAGTCGTTTGGTCATGTCCTTGCGGACCTCTTCCGACTCCGACTCGATACCGAGCGCCAGCATCCAGCATCCCGCCTTCTTCAGACGGTGCACGAACGCCGGATCGGTGAGGTTGTCAGCGCGGGCATTCCCGAACCATTGGATCGGTAGATTGCGCGCGATGAGCTCGTCGCAGAACGCCGTGAACGACTTGACGTTCAACGTGACGGTGTCGCCCCAGAGATAGAAGAAGTCCACGCCGAGCTCGCGGTGCGAACGCTCGATTTCGTCAACGAGGGCTTTGGCGCTCCGTTCCCGGAACTTGTGCCCCTGGTGAATTGGGGCGACGCAGAAATCGCACGTGTACGGGCAGCCGCGGCTCGTTTCGACGAGGACGTACGGCTTGTTGACCATCGGCAGCGAATAGTGCTCGAGCGCGAGCAGATCCCACGCCGGGCTGGGCGTCTGCTGAAAGCCTTTGTACTGGCCGTGCGCCCGGTGCGGCATGACTCGGCCCTGTGTGCGAAACGTCAAGCTGGGAATTTCGCCGAGCCCATCCATCGACTCCAGGCTGGCCAATGCGACGAGGGCTTCCTCGGGCTCGCCAACGAACATGCCGTCCACTTCCGGCGCCCGCTGCATCGATTCGGCCGGCGTCGTCGACGCGTGCGGGCCGTAGCAGAACATCGGCGCGCCGAAATGCTGCTTGAGCCTCACGATCTGTGCGACGTCGGCATCGAGGGTCGGCGTCGTGGTTGGAAACACGATGAGGGAGGGCCGGAAGTCCTCGCCCTCGAGACGCGCGATCACGTTTTCAATCGACAGCCGCTCGGCCGTCGCGTCGATCAGACGAACGCGGCAACCGGCGTCACGGAGCAGCGTCCCCATCAGCGCCAATGTGAGCGGCGGCTTGGTCGTGCCGAGCACGTCTTCGCGTTCCTGGCAGCGGCCCTGACGAGTGAAAGCCACGCCGTTGATGACCGGCGGGTTGATGAGCAGTGTCTGGCGTCCGAGCATGTCCGTCATTGTTCAGTAGTCACTATTGATGAACGACCGTCAGCGGAATCGCCCGCCGCGGCGCAACGCCTTCCGGGAACGGTTGCGCGACCGGGTTCGGCGATAGCTCGACCTTGCAACAGCGGCGGCAGACCGGGAAGATGCCGTGATCGAGCAGCCGGCGCCTCATCTCCACGTATGTCTCGTTGTTCCAGATTTCTTCGATCGACGACGTGGCGAGGTCACCGACTTCGACGCGGATGAACGGGCAGAAGTAAACCTTGCCGGAGAAGCCCACACGCGCGTGCAGGAAAGGGTACAGGCAGCGGCCTTCGAGCTTCGCTCCCGGCGTGTAGTAGTTGTCCATCAGTTGCGGATGGACCTTCGGCCGGTAGTCGAAAAGCACGTTGCGTTCGCGACACTTGGCGGCGAGCGCTGCGACCTGGTGCTTGACTCGGTCGACCTTCAAGCCCGGATCCGGCGTGATGTACGTTGCGATGACCGATGCGTCCGAGGCGCCAATCATCTTTACCGTCGCCTCAACCTCTTCAGGCGTGCTGTACATCAGGTGATTGAGGCCGATCGCGTCGACGCCGAGCTCGCCAGCGACATCGACCATCGCGTCGAGCGCCTCGAGACTCTCGTGCGCGACGGTGGTGTTGATGCTCACCCGAAGGGGCGCGTGTTTGCGACGGGCGGCCGCCTGCAACCGTCGAAGCCCGGCGCAGGTGCGCTCGAACGTGCCTTTCATTCCGCGCGCGCGATCGTGGAGCTCGCCCGGGCCATCGACCGACACGCTGATGTGCTTGAGAAAGCCCGCCGCGGCGAGGTCGGCGAGCGCCTCAGCCCGTTCCTCGTTGATGATGGTCCCGTTCGTCGTGAGGTAGCCGCAGGAGTACCCCTTCTCCCGGAAGAGGTCGAGCACGGACATGATGTCCTTGCGCATGAAGATCTCGCCGCCCGTCAGGCTCACCTGGAATCCGGGCTGGTCGGGAAACGCCGCGCGCAGGCGGTCGAGCGTCATCTCCTGCCGCCATTCGCCCTCGATGTTCAGGAAGTCGATGACGTAGCAGAACTCGCAGTGCAGGTTGCACCGCATCGTCGCCTCGTAGACGGCTCCAATGGGGAGCCGGTCGGCGCGGCCGTCCTTGTCGCGCAGGAAGCGCTCGATCCGCTGCTCGTAGCGGCGGCGGCGATACCGCGCCCAGGCGTGTCTTGCGAGCGGCACCGCACGCGCACGCGTCGCGATCGACTCGCGAAGCTTGGCGACTGTATCGGCAGCCTTACGTCCCAGGGGCATTCAGTTGCCAGATCTCCAGTGGTGGACCTGGACGCTCGAGCGCGTCGTCGATCCTGGCATCGGTGTTGTGCAGGAATGGATCGATCCGCGCCTGCTCGGCCTCGCTGATCCCCGGCCGGTACGGCGAGAACGCGACGATCCGCCGTCCTTCACGAGAGAGCGCGGTGAGGAACGGGAGCGTCTCTGGATCCGGCCTATTGTAACGCTTGATGAGCACATATTGCACGCCGAGCCGCCTCAGCGGCTCGAGCCCAGCAGCGCCGCCGAGCGCCGAGGGGTCCACATAGATCTTGTCGGCATCGAGGCCTCCGCGCCCCAGATAGACCAATCGGTAGGCTGGCGAAGGATAGGGGTTGAGCGTGAGCTGCAGCTGGAACTTCGTCGAGGCGGCCTCGGCGCTCCCGAGATTTCGCGATAGCGCCTCCACCAGGCCTTCTCGCGACGGCGTCAGCACGGCCGAGTAGGGCTGCGTGAGGATGGTCGCACCCGAAGGGAGTTGGGCCTCGATGTAGCGTTCGGCCAGCGTCCGGGTGTCGTCCTGCCGGATGAACCTATCCGACTCGACACTGGCCCCCAAGGCGGGGAGAGCCGCGAGGAAGACGCCGGTCCAGTAGACAGCGGTTCGTTCGCCCGCGAGTTGTCTCGTCACGCGCGCAAGCCCCCACGCGGCAAATATCGCCAGAAACGGCAGCACCGGGTTGAGATACCGGCTCGCAGGGGCTGTATTCGCGATGAAGAGCAGAAATGGCAGCGGGAAGGCGAGCAGCAGGACCGCGCGGGCCGGTTCGGCAGCCATCATCCACACGATGCCGACAAGACCGAGCAGCGCGATTGGTCCTCCCATCGCGTCAGTGCGGAGCAACTCGAGGTAACGCGCCGCTGGCGCGAACGCCCCCGCCTCGACTGCCCGGTCGATCACGATCTGCCGGTTGGCCGTGATGTCGCGCCACGCGGTGAGGGGTTCGACGAGCAGGAACGGAGAGAGTGCAAAGAACACGACGACGCTTGCGACGCCGGCGAGAAGCAGTTGACGGATGCATGCGGCGACTCCACGTCGGCGCCAGCCAAGGACGACAGCGAGCGCAAGCGGGATCGCCAGGAAGACGCAGTAGTAATGCGTTGAAAACGCCACGCCGCACAGAGCGCCAGCGAGGAGTGTGTCTCGCTGACGCGGTCTGTCGTCGTGGGCACACGGCCAGACGCGGCTGATCGCGACGTAGGCGACCACGATGGCGAGCGTCGCCGCGACGTCGTGCTTGACGTAGTGGGAATCGCGGACGTGCAACGGCGCGACCGCGAGAAAGATTGCCGCTGCGATCGCAGTCCGAACGTCGGTCAGTCGTGTCGCAAGCGCGTAAACCGCGGAAATGGTTGCCGTTCCTGCCGCGACGCCGAGCAGCCGCCCGGCCGTGTAAATGCCGGTCGGATCGACGAAATAGAGCTGCTGGAGGGCCGCAAGCGATGCCACGCGCCCGCTCAGCCACACCCACCCGAGATAGGCCCCCACCCAGACGAACAGCACGTAGAAGTAGAACGTCGGATAGAGGAAGTTGTGCGGGTTGAGCGTGCCCCTGGCAAAGCTGAGCGCGCGCGCCATGATTGCCACTTCGTCCGGGTTGTAGACCGACGGGAGACCGTACTGCAGTCCGAATAGACGGAGCGCTAACCCCAAGGCTGAGATCCCACCGATCGCAAGAACGGCAGTACGCCGCGCGCTCAACGGACGCGTTCTCCGCCGGCGGGCGCAGAGATCGCCTCGTCGGGCAAGTCGGTCGCCACGATCTCGCCGGCGAGCTCGGTTGTATCCGCTGGTGTCGTGATGGGGCCATCAGTCGCGCGTCGCGAGCGACGAATTCGATCCAGCACCCGTAGCTCTTCGGCGTGGAAGAATCCGCCGAGCCAGAGCCCGGCCGTCATTACCACGAGGACGGTCGTGCCACGCGCCAGCACGCCCCAGACGGGCGGCATTGACGGCAGCGCGCGCCCGGCCGCGTAGGCAAGCAACGCCGCCGCGATGACGCGGGCCAGCCGTCGCGCCTCGTATCGAATCGGGTAAAACCGCTGCGAGAAGTGGTAGGCGATCGCCGCCTGCAGCGCGTAGGCGAGGCCGTTGGCGTAGGCGGCGCCCATGATGCCGAACCTCGGGATGAGCGCGAGGTTGAGTCCAATGTTCGCGGCGGCAGAAATCGCGGTCGCGACCGGGTAGTACTCCGTCCGTCTGGTGATGTTCAGGCCAATCGACGTCATCAGGTAGACGCCCTGAAAGAAAACGCCGAGTGACGTCCACGCGACAATCCCGGCAGCTTGCGTGTACTGTCCGTGCGTGACGACGTCGAGTAGATCGGTGGCAATCGCCGAAAGACCTGCCGTCATCAGCGCGAGCAGGGCGACGCCGTAGGTTGTCACCGTGCTGAACACGCGCTCGGCGCCAGGTTCTCGCACGGTGGCGTAGTAGAAGGGCGCCCAGGCGTATTCAAAGGCGGCGAGAAAGACCTTCTGGATTAATCCAACACTGACACCCATCGCATAGACACCGATCTGCGCCAGCGACACGAAGAAGGTCAGGATGAACTTGTCGCCGACGGCGATGATCTGCTGCGCAAAGCCATGCGGCACGCGTGGAAGACCAAAACGCAGCGCATCTCGAAGAATCTCTGTGGAAAAGACGGGACGGATGAGCGGGGCGAACCACCGCACCATTACCACGAGCAGCACAGCCGTGACGACGAGATCGGCAACGACTACGCCCATCACACCGTAGCCAAACCCGACGACGAGCAGCAGGCGAAGGACGAGGGTCGAGGCGGAGCGCGCAAACGCGAGCACGCTGAACTCGCGCGCCCGCTGCTGCATGCGAAGGACGTGAAACGGGATAAAGGTGAAGCCGATGGCGAACGTGTTGAGCAGCACCAGCTGTAACGCCAGCGTGTAGCCCGGAACGCCGAGCCAGGCCGAGAGCCAGGGAGCCAGCGCGACAGACGCGGCTAGCAGCAGGCCGTTAATGGCGAGCAGGAAGAAGAACAGCGTGCTCGACAACCGCTGGCGGGCGCGATCGTCCTCGCAGTCGTACCAGAACCGCATGAACGAGCCGTCGACTCCCCAGCGGAAGAACAGCTTGGTCACGGCTTCGACGCTGCCGAGGAGTCCCAGGATGCCGTAGTCCTGCGGTGACAGGTATTGGACGTAGATCCGCAGCAGCGCGAAGTTCACGATCTGAATCGAGACGTCCCCGAGCCCGTAAATGGCCAGGTTCTTCGACAGTTCGCGGATCTTCTGGAACAAAGTGCGGCTCAGACCTTGCGGAACGTGAGCAGGTTCAGGAAGCACCAGCCCGGCACCGGCAGGAGCCGCGTGAGCCAGCGGTGCACCGGCATCAGCCTCTTGGGATTGCGGCGAATGAGCCGCGTGAGCAGCGGAACGGTTGGAAAGATGCCGCGGCGCGCGATGAGCACGAAGCCGACACGTTCCGCCAGTTGCATGTACTCGGCAACCGGACGATCGCCGGGATGTTTCAGCTCCGATGCGGTGCGGATCAGCCGTCCCTTGAGCAGGAAGTGCACGCGCGACTGCAGGTGCGCAAGGTTAGGGACCGAGACGAGAAGCTCCCCGCCGGACCGCAGCACGCGGTGCAACTCTGCCAAGGCGCGGGGTTGTTCTTCAAACGTCAGATGCTCCAGCACGTCAAGGCACAGCGCGCGATCGAACGTGCCCGGCGCATAGGGCAGTGCGGTCACTGATCCAGGTGTGTACGCGCTCGGACGAGTAGTGGGCGTCGACGCCTTCGATCGCGAGTCGGCCTGCGTATTCAGCGACGAGCACCCCTTCGCCACACCCAGCATCGAGGACGCGCGTCGGTGGAGGTAGAGGGTCGAGCCAGGCGCGGACGGCGGCGAGCTTGGCGAGGTAGGTGGGATAGTAGTCCCACGACGGATCCGGCTCCCGATGGTAGTCGCCTCGTGCGGCATATTCGCCGCCGCGCACCACCGGCGGGCTGGCGCTCATGATGTGAGTGATTCTAGCCCATTGAAAAAGCCCGAGAGACGCTCGGGCTCGAGACGCGCGCGACCGTGCACGCGAGAAGGTGCGAGACGACTAGCGTTCGACGCCCTGACCACCCGGTCCTGGTACCCCAGGCGGCCGGATGACGACCGGCTGCTGCGGGTTTGTCTGATACGGGTTGCCGGGCACGTTAGGTGCGGGCGCCGGCAGCATGCCCGGCTTCGTCAGCGTTGGCATCGGTTGCCCGGGCTGCATGCCGGGCTGCATCGGCGGCTGACCAGGGAACTGCTGCTGCTGCTGCGGCGGCACCGATCCCGGCGGCATGATGCCGTTCGGCTCCCCGTCATCGTCGACCACGACGTTCGGCATGATGACCTGCGGCTGCGGCCGCGGGTTGTTGAACGTCGGAGGCGCGGCCGACATCGCTGGCGGCCGGCTGGTCGGCATAATCAGAATGCGGTCGAACGTCGAGGCGCCAACTGTGTCCACGCGCGGCTTGGCGATGTAGCCGCTGGCCGAGCGGAGCAGGGACTCGAGCGCGCGACCCTCCGGCACATCGTGGAGCTCGAGCGTCACTGTTGGACCGGTCAAGCGTTCAGCACCGACTATGCGTGTCTGGCCAACCCGGCCCCACTCGTCGAGAATCTGACGAATCGTCACGTCCTGAGCCACGATCGTCACCCGGCCGTTGGCAATCGAGAGGCGGAGCTCACCGGCGCTGGCTGAGGCTACCGGTAGACCGAGCAGCAACACGAACGCGGCGAGTGCAGGCTTGAACATGGCGCACCTGACGTAAAGCAAGTGGAACTTCAGTATACGCTCATTTGACGACTAGGCGACCGCGACGGTTGGAGGCCGGACCGCAGACCGCGCGCGAGCTGAGCGGCGCAACCTCTTGGGCTACAAGAGTTTCGTGATCCAGAGCGGCGAGTCTTTTTTCGGCAGGTCGCACGATCGGCAGATATCAGGACCTCCGCTTTCGAGGTGGAGCCGTCGCGCGTTGCGGTAGGGCTCGGCGTTCCAGATCTCCTGGATGGTCGAGGTGTTGAGATCCCCAGGTACCGTGCGGCCATCGAAATCCGCGCAGCAGAGTGACACGCGACCATCCCATAACACGGTGAACGTCAGCCACGGGCGATAGCACGGATAGTTGACGTCCGACTCGGTGTTGAGTGTTCCGGCCCAGTTGTGGAGGTCGGTGATGTGGATCTTGTCCGCGATGGCGCGCCAGTGCTCGATGAATGCCTGTTCGTCGAGCGAGTTGTTCTGGCGCACGAAGGACAGGATCAGTTTCGGCCGGCGGCGGCCAAGCTCGCCGCGGATGCGCACCAGCCGCTCGATGTTGGCGATGACCTTGTCGTACTTGAGGCCTATGCGCGTCGACTCGAAGACTTCCTTGCCGGACGCGTCGACGCTGATGTTGATGGCGTCGAGCCCAGCCTCGATCATCCCGCGCGCAACTTCCTCGGTGATGAGCGACCCGTTGCTGATCATCCCGACTTCCTGGATGCCCTTTTCCTTGGCGTATCGGACCTTCTCGACGAGTTGACGATCGACGAAAGGTTCGCCGTAGTTGTGCACGCGTACGTGCGTGATGCCCACCTCGGCGCACTCGTCGACGATCTTGCGGAAGAGATCGAACGTCATGATGCCCTGGCGGCGATGCATCTCGTCGCGCGGGCAGAAGACGCACTTGGCGTTGCAGATGTTGGTGCTTTCGATCTGGACGATCTCGGGGAGGCGCGGTGCCCGATCGCGTCCGGTGGCCAGCAGCAGCCGGCGCACCGGCTTGGCCTGTCTTCGCAGAGTCGATTCCGCGACTTGTCTGGCGCGCGCGCGAAGCGTGGGGGCAGAGGGCATGCGTGGCGTTATTGCTGGCGGAAGTGCTCGATCACGCGCGTCAGTATCTCGTCGAGCTCGACGGTCGGCGCGTAGCCGACGAGCGCCTTGATCTTCGAGATATCGGGGACGCGCCGTGGCATGTCCTCGAAGCCGGCTTCGTACGCTTGATCGTAGGGAATCTTCACGATCTCGGACCGGCTACCGGTCAGCGTGCGAATTCGCTCGGCCAGATCGCCAATCGTGATCTCGAAGCCGTTGCCGATGTTGAAAACGTGGCCTATGGCTCGCGGCTCGTCGATCAAGGCTACCACAGCCCGCACCACGTCACCGACGTAGGTGAAGCTGCGCGACTGCTGGCCGTCGCCGAACACAGTGATTGGTTGACCGGCGAGTGCCTGGCGCACGAAGTTCGGGATCACCATGCCGTACTGGCCGGTCTGTCGCGGGCCGACGGTGTTGAAGAGGCGAACGATGATGACTGGAAGCTTTCGCTCCTTCCAATAGGCCAGCGCCAGAAACTCGTCGATCAGCTTGCTGCACGCGTACGCCCAGCGATGCTTGTGGCTCGGACCGAGCACCAGGTCGGCGTCCTCACGGAACGGCACGTCCGTGCTCTTGCCGTACACCTCGGAGGTCGACGCGATGAGCACGAGCTTCTTCTTCTTGTTCGCGAGCTTCAGGACCACTTCGGTGCCGTGCACGTTCGTCTCGATCGTGTGCACCGGTGCTTCGACAATGAGCTTCACCCCGACGGCGGCGGCGAGGTGCACGACGACATCCGATCGGTCGACGAGCTCGGCGAGGATCGGCTCGTTGGTGACGGTGTCGATCGTGTAGCTGAATTTCGCATGCGATTTGAGGTGAGCGATGTTGTCGATGGATCCCGTCGACAGGTTGTCGAGAGCGCAGACCTCGTCGCCTCGCGCGAGGAGGGCCTCCGCCAGGTGAGATCCTACGAAGCCAGCACCGCCAGTGATCAGAACGCGCATAAATCAGTCGTCAGTCGTCAGTCTTCAGTCGTTAGTCGGTCGTCAGTCGTCAGCCAATCGTCAGTCGTCAGGCATGCCGGCCGGTTTCAGCCAGCTTCACGATGACGTCTGCGGCCCGCTCCGCGGCGTTGCCGTCGGCCTGGATGTGAAAACGGGCGAGGAATGCGCGCTGCGCGGTCCGTAGACCTTGACGAAACTCCTCATCATACAGGATTTGGTCGAGCGCTCGTGCGATCGCGCCTGCGTCGCGGCCGCTCACGCCTGCCATGATTCCGGCATCGACGAACGGGCTCAAGTTGTTGGGGAGTCCGATGACGAGCGCCGGAAGACCGAGAACTGCGGCATCGAGCGCCACGGTCGAGTTGACCGTGACGACGGCGCGGCTGGCGCGGAGAAGCGGCGCCAACGGGGCTGACGCGGGCACGACGGTCACGTTCGATTGTGCCGCGACGAGATCCGAGTAGACCTCTGGCGTCTCCGCCGGATGCGTCTTGATCGCTACGTGGACGTCGCGAACCGAGGCGGCGGCATCGAGAAACGCGCGCAGAACGGCGCGCGCTTCGCGGTGCTTGGTCGTCACGAGGACGAGCGTGCGGGAACCGGCGCCAGCCTCCGTCTTGGCGCGCTCGATCGCTTCGGCGGAGAGCGTCTGAACGCCGGTCGCGAGCGAATCGAGACGCGGACTTCCGGTAACGGCCAGCGACTCGGCGTTGAACCGCCCCGCTTCTCTCAAGTGCGATGCCGCGTAGTCGTCGAACACGAGTGTTCGCGTCGGGTTAGGAAAGCCGCGATCGCCACGGTTCGCTCGATCGGCGGCCATCTCGTCTGGCTCGTGCAGGTAGTTGAGCCAGTGGCGGTAGATAAAACCATGTTGCAGGCCGACTGACGGGATGCCGCGGCGTCTGGACTCGAGAACGATCGCTCGCCCCCAGCCGCCGGCTTCGGCGTAGGTGACGACCGTCCGCGGCCGGCGGGCGTTGAGGACGGCCGCGGCTTCGTCCATCGCGCGCGCCGACCACGGCCACTGCAGGAGCGCGATGCCCGCGAGTTCTTCACGGATGACGGGCCAGCAGTTACAGCCGCGGATCACGGCTCGCGCCCGGAGGTCGGTGCTTTTCCACAGCGCTCGCCGCATCTGGTGGCGCTCCCGCCAAACGCGGCGTGAGTCGTTCAATGCGGCGAGTGGCGCGTACGCCTCGACCGGCGTCACCGTGTCGGGCAGCGCTCCACCGCGAAGCGCGTGCCACCATCGCCGCGCTCGAAAATTCGCCGCCGGGCCGACGCTCACGTACGACACGGCTGCCGTTCCGAGCCGCTGTTCCAGCGCGGCGAGGACGGGACCGATGTACGCTTCTGCGCTGCCGTCTCCCGTATCGGCCCGCCAGAACGCGCGATGAACGAAGGCGAGTGCTGCTGCAGGCGCATCGCTCGACGGTGCCGTTCGCGTCCGCAGCCGCGACGCCAGCGCCGCGGCGTTGAGCGCCGACGCTCTCGCCTCCATCGTCGCCAACCGGAGCGCGGACGAGGCCGTGAATCCCGGCGGACCTTCGTACGCGATGCCGCGCGCGGCTGCGATCTGCGGCGCCAGCCCCTGAGCCAGCGCTCCGCCCTT
Source organism: uncultured Acidobacteriota bacterium (assembly GCA_963797715.1). Taxonomy (GTDB): domain Bacteria; phylum Acidobacteriota; class Vicinamibacteria; order Vicinamibacterales; family 2-12-FULL-66-21; genus DATBJJ01. Next base: position 209,666 of record CAWCQS010000013.1, on the reverse strand, counting down.
CAACAACCGCATCCGTCGAGGTCGCTCCTGCTCGACGAGAGCCTCGAGGGCTGTTAGGGTGCGGAACAGGCTCAGGACCACCTGCTGCTTGTGCAGGTAAAGCTCGGCAAACCACCAGAGCGAATCATCGCGAAAACAGAAGCGCTGACGTAGCGGCACTCCATCGACCAGCGCATGCCGCAGGCTCTTGATCCAGACGATCGCGTCGACAGTGGCACGCTCGTCGGATATAGGGTCCAGGTACGTGTGCAATGCGGCTTCACGATGGCCGGCGTCGCCATCGATAGCAAAGACGTCGTCCGTCATGACCGGCCGCTACGAGGCATGCGTGAGACTGATTCGTCGAGCACCGCAATCGCCGCGGCGAGCACCGCATCCGTCGTGACACCGGCGAGGCAGTCGGGTGTGTGCCCGAGACAACGCGCTGGCGGTTGCCTGATGCGGTTGCAGGGACTGCACGGGAGATCTATGTCGCACGACGCGGTCGAAGGGACCTGATGTGGCATAGCGCAGTGGCTCTGACGGCCCAAAGACGGCAACGACGGGCGTACCAACGGCCGACGCGAGGTGCATCGGACCCGTGTCGCCGGTGACGACAAGCGCGAGCCTTTGCAGGATCGCAGCCGACACCAGCAGACCGTCGGCGGCGGAGGCGTCGATGAGGAGTCGCGGCGCGATGGCGGCCTGAAGCGCTGCGATGAGACCTCGATCGGCCGGTGAACCCGTCGCGACAATCACTGCGCCACGGGTGTCGGCGAGGCGCGCCGCAACCTCGGCAAAGCGTTCAGGACTCCACTGCTTGATCGGTCGTCCTCCGCTGACGTGGATGCCGACGAGTAGTTGCCCGAGGACAGGACGAAGGATTCCGGCGGCCGCCGCAGCCGCACTGTCCGGAATCACGAGGAGCGGCCTGGCCGATGCGGGCGCGGGACCGCCGAATACGCTGTGAACGAGCCGACGGGCGTTAGTGGTCGTGTGCGCGGTGACGTCGTACTCGAGCGCGACGTCGAGCAGCGGACTGCCGCCGCCGCTCGACCAGCCGGCGGTTCGGGCTGCTCCTGCCGCAGCGAGCAACAGGTTGCTTCGGATATCTGGTTCGAAGTTGATGGCGAGACTGTACCGGGCACTCCGCCAGCCCCATGCGGTCCGCAGAAGCCCCGGCATAGCCAGGCCTTCTCCCTCGCGTGCCAGCCAGCGCGCGTCGAGGGACGTCACATGATCGACGCTCGGAATCGCCGCGGCAAGCGGCGCGTTCCAGCTGCCAACAACCAGATCGATCCGTGCGTCGGGAGCGAGCGAGCGGACGTCGCGAATGGCTTCGAGCGCCATCACCAGATCCCCGATGCGCTCGAGCCGCAGCAACAGAATGCGAGGCTTGCCGGATGATGCTGCGGGTCGCGATGCGAACGGCTTCAGCAGCACGGAAGCGACAGTCAGGCCGGCATCGGCCGCGCGTACGATAGCCCGCTCGCGAGGATCCTGAATTTGGAGGGTTTCCATACTGGCCGCGCGTTGGCAACGGTTCTTCGAATCCTACTTCACCGTGATGCGGTCAACCATCACGCCGAGATCGCGATCGTCTGGCGTGCCCAGCACGAGCTCCGGTTTCCACGCCGTAGTAATGATTGACAGCTCGATCGTCCGCCCGATCCCGCTCAACCTTGCCGCCAGCGCCGGCGGGATGGCGAGCGCGTACGGCCTGAATCCGGTGTCCACGTGCACCGTTCCGAGCACGTCGTTGTCGAGCGCGACTGTGACATCGGCAGGTCCCGCAGCCGGTGGACGTCCGCCGTCGCTCATCCACAGGACCAGCGACCGGCTCTCCGAACCGATCCGGTCGACCGAGACGATCGACCGTGCCCGAGACCATCGGAATGACCGTCCCTCGGTCGTTTCCTTGGCGTGAAATCTAATGACGTTCAGATCGTCGTTCACGCCGACGTCGAGGTCGAACGTTCGGGTAGCCGCGGCAGGATCGGGCAGTGTCAGCTCATAGAGGCTGTAATCGAATTCCTTATGCTTGACGAAGCGGGGATACGCATCTGCCGGTGCGTCGTACTCGGGAACTTGAAACCGTTCTGTTGCAATTGATCGTGCGCCCCACGCCGGCGATAGCAGATCCGTGCCGCCACCTCCCAGGAACAGCACACGTTGATATCGTGTCCGTGCCCAGTCCAGGAATCCCGCAAACACCGCTTTGTCTGGCTTTGGGGAACTGAGCACCAAAACGTTCTTCGCGTAGATGTACGCGAGCGGCAGCGCGAGCACATGAACGTCGCTGAGAGCGTTCCGCGACTCGACGACGAGGAGATCCTGATCGCCGAACCGGCCAGCCAGCGCCTCGAGCCGCGGGATCACCCCTGCGTATTCAACGTGCGGCAGGATCGGTACCGCCGCGCGCGCGAACTGCGCAGCGAGCAGTCCGAGGAACACGACGCCGATTGTTCCACGTAGCACGCGCGTCGGCCCCCAGCCCTTGCGAATGCCGCTCAATGCCGCGGCGGCGGCGAAGAGGAGGGCGCCGGGGAGAATGACCGGAAGGAATCGGCGTGCCATCCAGAAGTGATCCGAAGCGATCCGAATCTTGTAGAAAAAAAAGAACGAGAACACCGCAACGGTGGTGAATAGCTCCGGCATTCGCCAGAAGTCCCGCCGCGCGAGCAGCACGAACCCGAGGAGCGCCGCGATCAGTCCCGGAACGGTCAGGTAGAAGTTGGCAAACGTACGGAGTGCGTACGCGTCCCTCGGCGCGAGCGTCCCTTGAGCGGGTTCGCGCAGGAAGAGCGCGTAGAGTGCGCCGACAACGAGCGCGCCCGCGACCAGCGTCGGGAGCGTGCTCTGCACCAGCCCGCTCAGTTTCGGTTGCTGCGCGCCAAAACCAAGTGCCAGTACGCCGGTTGCAACCGCGATCGCCAGGAGTAAGTACCTGCCACCACGCAAAGTTGGAGAGGAAGACGATCGGCAAGTCGGCGTACAGGCCGCATGGGAAACAGCAGGTAGAGACCCGCGAGCGCACTCGAGAGCACCAGGGCCACGAAGAACGAGGCACGTGCGTGCGCGCGGCCGGCGAGCACGCCGAGCGCCAGCCCTCCAGCCACTCCAGCGATCCCGAGCACCGCGTCGAAGCGGAGAAAGAGCAGCAACCCCAGTAGCGACCCGGCCACTGGTGCAAAAAAGGCATCATCGTCGATGTGCGCGCGCGCGCTCGCAAGGACCGCTGCGAAGAGCAATGCCTGCATAGCCATTTCGGCGTTGGGATAGCGGGAGAACCATACCTCTGCGACGTTGAGTGTCAGGAGGGCCGCTGCCGCCCATGCCGCGGATGCGCCGGCGAGGCGGCGGCCAGCAAAGTACACCGCCAGCGCGCCGAGCGTCGCCCACAAGCCAACGGTTCGCCTTGCGCCGGTCAAGCCGTCCAGGCCGTAACCGATCGCAATCGATGCGGGAAAAAGATGCGGAAATTGACCCACAACGGTGCCCGCGTCTGGGTTCACGAGGAAGAAGCCCATGAAACGCAGGCTGTAGTAATCGTGTCGCTGGTAAGACGGAAAGAACAAATCGCGCGCGAATACCGGCACAGAGGCAACGACCGGATCCTTCAAGACGATCGCGCCGCGCTGAGCAATCTGAATGCCTTCGTTGATGTACGCGCCGGGATCCTTGCCGCCGATGATGTATTCCGATGGCGGAAAAAACCGCCAGCCCGCAAGCAACAGCAACAGCAACGTGCCGAGCGCGGCGATGCCCGGCCACGGCGCACGACTCCCAAGACGCAGGCGGAACCGCGAAGCGGCTGCGGCGAGGAACGCGATGATCAGGTCGGCGAGGATGAGTCGATGAATGCTGTAGCGGTCTGCGGCCGCCAGCGCGAGTACGACACCAGTGGAGACCCCGACGCTCAGCATGACCTGCCAGAACAGCCGCTCGTCGGCCTCGAGCGCAGCGCGCTTGTCGCGATCGGCCACTGGCATCCGGAAGATCACGGCTCCCGGCAGCCAGAAGACGATGAGAGCGTAGGCGGCGGTCACGAAGAGATCAGAAGTGTCACGCGGTCAAAACTGGAAATAGATGAACTCCGCGCCTCCGAAGTTTCCGAAGAGCAGCGTGAGATAGCACGTTGCAGCGTAGATGGAGTATCGCACGCCTACCGGCAGGCGTGGTACGGCCAACACGTCGTCGAACCACGCCTCGCACAGGTGTACAACCACGAGCGGAGTCGAATAGAGGAGCAGCGGAACCAGCAGATTCGGTATGTCGACCGTCGACGGTGCGAAGTTTCCGATCAGGCCGGCTGTCAGACCGCCGATTTGTCCAGCCGACCGCGATCTGAAGATGAGCCAACCGTAGCACGTGAGGTGGAACATCACCACCCACGACGTCAATCGTGCGAGGAATCCCGCGCCGGCGACGAACCGGTGAAAAGGGGGCCAGCGATCGGCGGCGCGATACCCAATCAGGAAAAGGCCCTGATAGGCGCCCCAGAGCACGAAGGTCCAGGCCGCGCCGTGCCACAGTCCGCCCAAGACCATCGTGATGAACAGATTGCGTTGTGTCTGCCATTCCGAGCCGCGATTGCCGCCGAGCGGGATGTACAAGTAGTCGCGCAGCCACATCGAAAGGCTGATGTGCCAGTTGCGCCAGAAGGCCTGCGGCGTTCTGACCAGGTATGGGAATCGAAAGTTCTCGATCAGTTCGATGCCCATCAGCTTCGATGTGCCGCGCGCGATGTTTGAGTAGCCGGCAAAGTCGCCATAGATCTGGAAGGCAAACGCGTAGACGCCCAGCAGCACATTGACGCCGGTATGGGAAGCCGCCGGATCGAACACGGCATTGGCCAGGCCGGCCAGATTGTCGGCGACGAAGATCTTCTGGAAGTACCCCCACGCGATGAGCCAGGCGCCGTCGCGGAGTTGTTCGCGGCTGATGTGCCGAGGCGAATCGATCTGCGCCAGTAATGTCGTCGCCCGAAGAATGGGCCCAGCCACGAGGTGAGGAAAGAATGCGACGAACACCGCGAAGTCGAGAAGATCCTTGGTCGGCGGAATCTCTCGACGGTAGACGTCGATGACGTAGCTCATCGTCACGAACGTGTAGAAAGAGATGCCGACGGGCAACAGAACGCGCAGCGTGACGAAGTCGACCTGCCATCCGAGCGCGGCGAAGACGCCGTGGAGGCTGTCAGCGAAGAAGTTGAAATACTTGAAGAACCCGAGCAGCGTCAGGTTGAAACCCAGGCTGAGCACGAGAATGCCGCGGCGAACTGCCGGTGCTTCGGCGCGGCCGAGGAGTCGCGCGCAGGTGAAGTCAACGAGCGTCGACGCCACCAACAAGCCGAGAAAGCGCCAATCCCAGGCCGCGTAGAAGTAATAGCTGGCGACGAGCAGTAGCCAGTTCTGCGCCCGGTGCGGCAGCACTCGGTAGGCAGCGTAAACGACGACGAAAAACCAGACGAAATGAAGGGAGTTGAAAACCATCGCGCGCTCGCGCGTCAGCGCGGAAGCAGTCCCTGCTCCTCGATGAATCGATCGAGCGCGGCCGCGACGACGGTATGTCCACGCGGCGTGAGGTGCACAGTTTCTTGATAGAAGAGATCGGGCCCTGGCAGCGCTGCGCGGAGGGCGGGCAGAAGATCGACCATCGGCATACCGAGCGGCGCGAGCGCCTCCTGGAATCTGGCGCTGGCAGCGTCTCGCACCAGGTTGCCGCCGGTTCCCGCCACGATTTCCTTCAATCGCCCGTAGTCGGCGTCGTCTACCTGGAAACGCGCTGGCATCAACACGATCGCTGCCTTGGCCCCGGCTCCTGATGCGGTTTGCTCGATATCGTGCATCGACCGTCGGGTGATGGCGAGGCCTTCCGCGATTCGCGGTGCCGGCCGCGCGGCATAGCTTTGAAGCGGCGGCTCGGGAGGCGCGACCGAAGGTGACAACCGGTCGATTACCGCGAGGGCGCGCAAGCGAAGAATCTGAAGCACCATGCTGCGACGCACGAGACGCCGCATCCGGGTGAGAAGCGAATCCACGACCGCTTCGCTCGTTCGCCGGTTGGGGTCAAGCTTCTGCTGCGAGCCGACAGCCTCCTCCGCGTCGTTGCCGACGAAGACGACCGGTAGCACCAAGTCCGGCTGGATGTTGCCGACAATCGACCGGAAGAACAGTTGCTCCTCGATCGGCCCGTAGCCCTGCACGCCGGCGTTGATCACACGGTAACGCAGAGCTGAACCTCTTGAGTTCAGCCGTTGCTCGAGCAGTTCGCCGAACGTTTCGCGAAACGGCACCTGCACCGACAACACCAATGAGTCGCCGAGCAGAACGATCCGCCGTTCGTCCCTGGGCTTCGGCCCGATTTCTTCGTCGTCGCGAAGGCCGGCGCCATTGACGGCAATCTCCGCAGAAAACTCGCTGGTGGTAAATCGCGTGCGGGCGTGTGGCTTGAGCCGGTAGCCGATCGCCGCGTCTGTCTCGAAGAGGCCCTGAAACCCAGGGGCCGCCTCCGAGCTTCCCCACGTGCGCAGTCCGACCTCGAAGATTCCAAATTGCGCCGCCGCGATGAGCACGAACGTGACCAGATGGCGAAGCCGCATCAGGATCGAGGTTCGGGCTGTGCCGGGGCGTGACGCGGGCCGCTCGCGACGGCAGATGCGACGGCGTCGACCGCGGCATCGTCGAGAGCGGGGTAGAGGGGGAGCGAAAAGACCTCGGCGCACACGCGAGCGGCGATGGGACAGTCGGCCGGATGCTGGCCAGCGAATGCTGGCTGACGCGGGATAGGAATGGGGTAGTGGATCAGCGTTTCGATGCCGGCGCTTCGCAGGTGCGACTGCAACCTGTCGCGCACGCTGCTGCGCACGGGAAAGAGATGGTAGACATGGCCGGCATCGAGTTCTGGCGGCACCGCGACTGCATCAATCCTCGAGAGGGCCGCGCGATAACGTCGGCCGAGCGTCCGGCGACGCTCCGTCCAGCGACCAAGGAAAGGTAGCCGTGCGCGAAGAATCGCGGCCTGCATCTCGTCGAGTCGAGAATTGACGCCGAACTCTTCGTGACGGTACTTGTCCGTCTGGCCGCCATTCCGCAGCCGTTTGGCGCGCGCGGCCACCGCTTCGTCTCGCGTCGTCAGCGCGCCACCGTCGCCGAGCGCGCCAAGATTCTTGGTCGGGTAGAAGCTGTACGCGGCAGTGCTGCCAAAACTTCCGACCGGACGCCCTTCGCAGGTCGCCAAATGAGCCTGACAGCAGTCTTCGACGATGGCGAGGTTGTGGCGGCGGGCGACCTCGGCGATGGCTCGCATGTCAGCCGCCTGACCGTAGAGATGCACCGGCATGATCGCCGCAGTGTTCGGCGTCACGGCCGCCGCCGCTGCGTCCGGATCGAGCGTCAAACGATCGGGATCGATGTCGGCAAAAACGGGGCGGGCTCCCGCCATCATGATCGCGAGCGCCGAGTACGCGGCCGAGAGCGGCGACGTGATCACCTCATCACCCGGCCCAACGCCAAGGGCGCGCAGCGCGATCGCCAGCGCATCGGTGCCGGTGCCGACGCCTACGGCGTGGGGCGCCTGACAGGCGGCCGCGAACTCGTGTTCGAAAAGTTCCAGCTCTGGACCAAGAATGAACCAGCCGCGCGTGATGACGCGCGCGACGGCATCGCGGACGACCGATTCGTCCTCGCCTGGCGTCAACTGCAGGAACTTGATCACCGGCTCGACTCCTGCGGCGCGGGCAGCGGCTCGTCGACGTAATGCGCCATGTGCTCGCGGTAGAACGCGATCGTGCGGGACAACCCCTCTCGCAGGCCGACATGAGGAGTCCAACTGACCGCGTGGCGAAACTTCGTCGAGTCCGAGTAGAAGCTGCCGATATCGATGCGTTTTTTCTCGGGCGGCCACTCTACGAAGCGCATCGAGCCAGCGCCGGCGACATCGATCAGCACGGCGACGAGCTCGCGATGGCTGATTGGCTCATCGCCACCGACGTTGAAGACCTGCCCGTTGCACGCATCGGTCGCGCCGGCGCGCAGGAACGCAGCCGCAGCATCGTCGACGTAGACGAAGTCGCGCAATTGGGAGCCGTCGCCGAAGATCTGAATCTCGGCGCCTTCGATCGCCAGTCGGATGAACCAGCCGATGAATCCCTGGCGATTGTGGCGAATGAGCTGACGTGGGCCGTAGACGTTGGTCAGCCGCAGCGAACACGCGCGCACGCCGAAGACGTTGTTGTAGAGCAGGTGATAGTACTCGCCAGCCGCCTTGTTGACGCCGTTGATATCGGCCGGCCGGACGAGATGCGTCTCGTCGACCGGCAGACGGTCTGGCCGGCCGTAGACCTGACGCGTTCCGGCGTAGACGACGCGCACGCCGGGGTTGTACTTGCGACAGGCTTCGAGCATCGAGAGTTGCGCGCGGCAGTTGATGTCGAGATCCGTGTACGGATCGCGCATGCTGTCGATGTGGCTGACTTGCCCGGCGAGGTTGAAAATGACTTCCCGATCCTCGACGAGATGATCCATCGACGTCTGATCGCGCACGTCGGCGATGTTGAGCCTGACGCGATCCTCGATGCCGTGGATGTTGAAGCGATTGCCGCCGTAGTCAGGATTCAGTGAGTCGACGATCAGGACGTCGGCGTCGGCATTGATCAGTTGCCGCACGAGGTTACTGCCGATGAAGCCGAGGCCGCCCGTCACCATCACGCGCCGGCCGCGATAATACGAAAGGTATCCGGTTTTCACCCGCGCGCTCCCGCGTCGTTCGCGACGCCATCCAGGGCATCGCTGTCATTCATGGAAGAGAGGGCCGTGAACCCGGGAATCCGCACGGCGGGCTGCGGCATGGACAGGTGAAGCATGTTATCGGCCGGCCTTCGTCATGGCAAGCGCTCGATCGTAGGCGTCTTCGAAGCGGCCGGCGACAATCTCCCAACCAAATCGCGCGACGACCGAAGCACGAGCGGCCTCGCCGAGCCTGACGCGCATCTCAGGGTCCCGAGCCAGTGTCAGGATTGCCGCCGCGAGTTCCTCGGCGTTGCGTTCCGGCACGATGACACCCGTATGCCGGTCGCGGACGACCGAAGGAATACCACCGGCCGGTGTCGAGATCAGCGGCGTTCCCGACGCCATCGCTTCGAGGACGATGTTTGGCAGGCCGTCGACGTTACCGCTGTCATCGCGGACCGACGGAATCGCGACAATGTCAGCCGTTGCGAGCCAGGTAGCAATTTCGTCCTGCGAGAGATTCCCCAGAAATCGTACGCGGTAGCCGATACGCGCCGATTCCGCGCGGGCGCGTAGCTCGGCTTCGAGGTCGCCACCGCCGGCGATAGCTGCCTGCACGTTGACCTCGCGCGGGATTGCGGCGAGTGCGTCGATCAGGTACTCGAACCCTTTCTTCCTGACCAGGCGGCCGGCCGAGAAGACCAGTGGCGTATGGGTGGCAATGCCAAGCGTCGCGCGGAGCCGCGAGCGGGCGAAGGGATTCGGCCGGAATCTCTCCGAGTTGACGCCATATGGTACGACGTCGACTTTGCCCGGTTCGGCACCAAGCGCCAGCGCCCGTTCGCGCAAGTCGGCGCTGCAGGCGGTCACGGCACCGGCACGGTTGAAGACCATGCCAGCCGCACGCCGCGCCGGCCACACCGTTTCGGCGACATAGACGTCTGAGCCGTGCAGGCTGACGACGAGGGGCAGCGCCGGCGCAGCAGCGGCGGCGACGACGCCGCCCGGCACCACCCAATGGCCGTGCATGATCGTGGCGCGATGGGTACCCGCAACCGAACGAGCCGCGCGCCAGCCTGCCGCCAGGGCGAGCGGCGCGGCGATGTACGCTGCGCCTTTCAGGCTGACGTCAGCTCGCATCGCGGCCGCGTAGCCAAAGACGTTGAGGGCTGACGTCGGCGCGTACTTGTAAAAGTGAAGTCGGACGCCGTTCTCTTCTGCGCCTCTCGTGACCAGCGGATGCCAGGGCGCCACGACGTGGACCTCGTGCCCGCGCGCAGCGATTGACGTCGCGATCGGCTCCATGAACGTGCCAACGCTGTCCCCCGGAAAACGCGGGTACGAGCTCGTCACCATCACCACGACGTGGCGTGTCACGGGGCCTTGCGGAAGAGCAGTCGCCAGGGCGTAATCAGTGACTCGAAGAGGACCGAGCTCGAGACTTTCGACTGCCCCTGGCGACGCTCGACGAAGATGATGGGCACTTCGCCGATGCGGCAACCGCGCCGGCTGGCTTCGAAGAGCATCTCGACCAGGAACGCGTATCCATCCGAGACCATGTCCTTGAGCGGTAGACGAGCCAGCGAGCCGCGTCGCCAGCAGCGGAACCCGCTCGTGCAGTCTCGCGGCGTCAGGCTGGTGACCATGCGAATGTAGCGATTGGCAAACGCGCTCAAGAAAATTCGGTGCAGTGGCCAGTTCACGACGCTGACGCCATTCAGATAGCGCGAGCCGATCACGATATCGAAGTCGGCAGTCGCCGCAGCAAGCGCTGGCAGGTAGTCAGGATTGTGCGAAAGGTCCGCGTCCATCTGACATACGAGATCGACGTCGGGCTGTGCGATCGCCTTCTGCAGACCGTCGATATACGACCGCCCAAGTCCACGCTGTCCCGTACGGTGCATCACCTCCACGCGACCTGGATACTCCAGAGCGAGCGCGTCGGCAATGGCACCCGTGCCGTCTGGTGATCCATCGTCGACAACCAGCATGCGAAAGCCCGGGTGCGCGAGCACACCGCGCGCGAGGACCGGCAGGTTCTCGCGCTCGTTGTAGGTCGGCACGACGACGAGAACGGTCGGCGGCGACGTCACGATTCGGAGCGGCCGGCGAGCGCGGCGGCAGAAACAATCAGTACAGGATCGAGCACGGGCATTCGGAACCGCTCCTGCGGAAAGAATACGAGGCCAACCAGGATCGAGGATGCGGCCAGCAGCCACACCGATGTGGGCTGACCCGGGCTGTGCCACAGCCGGCGCACGCCGGCGACTGCAAACGGCAGGACGAGCAGATATGGCGCAACCGACGCCAGCCGATATCTGGCGGAGTGTACTGCATAGGATGGCCCTGCTGGAACGACGCTATAGAACATTTTGTAGAGCAACAGTCTCGCCCAGTCGAGCGGGTGATTCGAAATCCAGCGCAGCGCGTCCTGGTAATACATTGGTTCCAACGCTTCAGCCGACAGTCCCGGATGCGACTGTCTGAACTGCAGCTCCGCTTGCTTGAGGTCGGGGTTGGCGGCGAGGTCGCCGTCACCGCGCGCCAACGCATGGTTGCCCGTCCAGAACGTCACTCCACCCTCGGAGGCGATCAGCACGAAGCGGTCGGAGACCGCGAAGTTACGCACCGTCCAGGGAGTGATAACCGCAATCGACGCAACAGCGACGGCCACTGCGGCTGAGAGTTGCCGACGGTAAAGGAGCCAGACTGCCGCAATCGGAAGATAGAACAGCATTGCCGGCCGAATCAACGCCGCCACGCCTGTGAGCGCGCCGCCGAGGGTCGCCGGCCCCAGCGCGCGCGACGGCTGAGCAGATCGTTCGCGCGATGGTGCAGCATCAGCCGCGACTTGAATCGTATAGGCGGCCGCGAGCGCGACGGCGCTGTACAACGTCTCGCTCAACGCGTACGAAGGCAAAGTGACCAGCGGAGGATACACGGTGGCAATCCACGCCGCCCAGAGACTCGCGCGCGGCCCCGCGGCCCGTAACGTGATGACGCCGATGAGCCACACGGTGAAGGCGCCGATGAGCGACTGCGCAAACTTCACTCGCGCCGGCGTCACGCTCGGGACGGGCCGTCCCGCGTCGAGCGCCGCCAGAAAGAGTGGATAGCCAGGCGCCCGGCCGAACCGCTGCGCTGTCCCGCTCTCGTGGGCATCGTCATAGACGAAACCCATGCCCGACGCGAGGCTGCGAGCGAGGGTGAGGTACTCGTGCTCGTCGTGGGTGAGCGGCTTTCCGACCCAGTAGGAGAATCCAAAGATCAGCCGCAGCGCCAGGCCGACAGCCGCCGCCGCGAGCAGCATGCGGCGCGCGCGCGAGTGGTCGAGGATCATCAGTCGTGCTATTGACGGCTCTCGAAGCGCATTGCCGAGATCTGCTCCGAGACCAGCCCGACGAGAAACACGATGACGGCGAGCATGATGAGGAGCACTGACGAGTTGGTCACGTGGCTCTGCGTGGCGATCGTCCAGGCAGCGTAGGCCCCGCCGAGGGCGAAGGCCGCGAGGCTGATCGGCATGAAGACGCGCAACGGGCTGAAGAGCGTGACGATCTTGAGGATGATGATGAAGAACTTCACGCCGTCGCGGGCGAGCCTGATCTTTGAGTGACCGACGCGCTGCCGAGCCTCGGTTGACTCGAACGTCACGTTGTAGCCGGCCTTGATGAACGCCAGCGTCGTCGTGGTCGGCGTCGAGAATCCGTTCGGAAGCAAGTGGAGGAATTCGCGCAGGCACTCGCGCCGCGCACCGCGGAAGCCGGATGTCAGATCCGGGATCTCGCGGCCGGTGAGGTAGCTCGCAAGCTGATTGAGCGCCGTGTTGCCGAAGCGGCGGGCGTGGGTTGCCTGCGTCGACGTCGCCCGCGCGCCGATCACGAGGTCGTATTCTCCGAGCCGTGACACCAGCCGTCGGGCGTCCTCGGGGCTGTGCTGACCATCACCGTCGAGGATGAGGATGTACTCGCCAGTAGCGCGGCGGATCCCGCTCTTTACGGCCGCGCCGTTTCCCTTGTTGTATGGGTGGCGAACGACGATCGCGCCCGCCGCCGAGGCGTGCGCGCCGGTATCGTCCTTCGATCCGTCATCGACGACGATGATCTCGTGCCACGGCCCGGATGAGGCGATCGCCGCGACGACCTGGGCAATGACCGGGCCTTCGTTGTAAGCGGGAATGACGACTGAAACTTCTGCGGGAGCCGCCATCGACGGTCAGTTATCCCGCCGCCGCGCCGCTCCCGGTGCCGAGAGCTCGCGCGTCGCATCGTCGGCCTGGTCAGCGGTTTTCGGCAACTCGAGGGACCGGACTCGGTACAACAGATCTTCGAGCAACTTGCGGTTGGCGGAGATGACGTCAGCGAGCAGCCCGATCAGCAGGACTTGTACGCCGATGATCACGACGACGCCGGCGAAGAGTAGCGACTGGAGGTGACGGGTCCAGGTGGGACCCGGCTCGGTCAGAAACGTATAAACGAACCGCATCGAAACCAGCACGCCGACGGCAATCACGCTCACGCCAACGTAGGTAAAGATCTTGAGCGGCTCGTACATCGCGTAGATGCGGACGATGGTCGCTGCCGAGCGCTTGATGTACGAAAACATGCTGTCGAACAGCCGCGACGGTCGCGTGCGCGGGTTGGTCTCGATTGCCACGTGCGCGATCGCCATCCGCTTCTTGCCCGCCTGGATGATCGATTCGAGCGTGTAGGAGAACTCCGAGACGATCGTCATGCGGAGCGCGGCATCCCTCGTATAGGCGCGGAAGCCGCTGGTGGTGTCCGGCACCGACGTGCTCGACACCTGGCGGACGACCCAGCTTCCGAGCCGCTGCAGCTGCCGCTTCCGCCACGACATGTGCTGTACTTCGGCAATGTTCCGGTCGCCGATGACGATGTCGGCTTCTCCACGCAGTAAGGGCGCGAGGAGTAACGCAATCTGGTGACCGGGGTACTGGTTGTCGGCGTCGGTGTTGACGATGAAGTCGGCGCCGCGCTTGAGCGAGGCGTCGATACCGGCAGCAAAGGCCGCTGCCAATCCTTTGTTTCGCCGCAGGCGCACGACATGGTCGGCGCCGGCAGCGATCGCGACCTCGGCCGTGCCGTCGCGCGATCCGTCATCGATGATCAGCGTCTCGATAACGTCGATGCCCGGAATAGATCTCGGAAGCCCGGCCAGCGTCGCTGGCAGCGTCTCTGCCTCGTTGAGGCACGGGATCTGGATAATGAGCTTCTTCAACAGTTGCTTAAGTCTTGCGCCCGCTACCCTGCTGCAGACCTATTGTGCACGGGAATGGTCTAGCCGACGAGCTTTTCGACGACGCCGTCCCAAGTGATTCGCGATGCGACGGAGTGCCCGGCATCGCCCAGGATCTCGCGCGCTGTCGGTTGCTCGCGAGGTCATTGACAGCAGCCGCGAGGGCGTCGGCTGACGGCTCGCATATCCGTCCATTGACGCCGTCGACGACGAACTCTGTCGGCCCCCCCGAGTCGGTGCATGTAATCACCGGCTTGCGGGCGAGGAACGCCTCCAGAGTGACATATCCGAAGTCTTCATCGTAGGGGGGGTAGACGACCGCCAATGCGCCAGCGTACAGGTCGATGACCTCCTCATCGCTGACGCGGCCCAGGAAGGTGACACGATCGGCGACGCCTGCTTCTTGGGCAATGCGCTCGACGGCTTCCCGCTGAGTGCCTTCTCCAGCGATCATGAGCCGCACCGGTGAATCGATGTTCGTCATCGCGCGGACCACCAGGTCAACTCGCTTGACCGATTCGATTCGGCCGACTGACAGGATGTAGTCGCCGTACTCGCCGCTCACCAGGCGCGTTGCCAGGCGAGGCGGATGGTACAGCACCGGTGCGTGCAGCCCGTTGTACTTTTCCAGACGGGCCGTCGTCGTGCGCGCAATCGAATACAAGGCTCGACATTCTCCGAGCATTTCGGTATCGAGCCGCACGAGCCTGTCTCGTAGCCCAACGTCCAGATCGTTGTGGAAGAAGTCGCTGTATGGCGTGCCGCACAATTCGTATGCGGCGCGGTACTGGTGAATCAGCCACGTCACCTTGTGCGGGTGGCGCACGAAATACGTTGGGAACTTCGACGCGATCACCACATCAACCGGGCGGCCATTGCTCTCGCTCAAGTCGAGGAGACGCCAGGCCGCAGCGTGGGGAAGAATCTCTTCTTTCGGGTACCACTTGAAGGGGATGCTGACGAGCTCCGCGCGATGGCCCGCGCTGCTTCAGTTCGCGCACCAGCTCACGCACCAGGATCTCGGCGCCCCCCTGCACGAATGGCACCTGCGCCTCGCAGACAAGGATCGTCTTCACGTGTGTCTGGTGATTCTACGTGGCGTGGCGGAAATTGATCACGTCGCCGTCCTTGACGACGTACTCCTTGCCTTCGAGTCGCAGCTCGCCGTGATCGCGGCACGCGGCGAGGGATCCGCGGGCGAGCAGTTGATCGTAGCCCACGACTTCGGCCCGAATGAACCCGCGCGAGATATCGCTGTGAATCTCTCCAGCGGCCAACACCGCGGATGTCTGACGCGGAATCGACCAGGCCCGGCATTCGTCTTCGCCGACGGTGAAGAACGAGATGTATCCCAACAGGTCGTAGCTCGCCCTGATGACGCGATCGAGGCCGGATTCGCGAAGTCCGAGATCGGCCATGAAGGCTGTGCGATCGGCGGCGTCGAGCTCGGCGATCTCGAGCTCGATCTTGGCGCAGATCGGCACGGCACGTGTGGCGGCGCCGGACATGAAGGCATCGAGGCCGGCGATGTGCACGGCATCGTCAGCACGCGCGAGATCGCTTTCGTCGAGATTGAGCACGAGCAGGAGCGGCTTGGCCGACAGCAGCTGAAAACCACGCAGACGGCGCGCGTCTTCCGGCGACAAGCCAAGCGCGCGCAACGGCTGCCCGGCCTCGAGCGCAGTCCGGCAGCGGCCGAGGATGTCGCGCTCTTTTCCCAGTTCCGGATTCAAACCCTTCTTGATGTCGCGCTCGAGCCGTTCGAGGCGGCGTTCGACGACGCCAAGATCGGCGAGGATGACCTCGTCTTCCATGGCACGAACGTCGCGTGCCGGATCGACCGTTCCAGAAGGGTGCGGCACGGAGGGATCGCGAAACATCCGCACGACGTGCAGCAGCGCGTCCGCGTTCCGGAAGGGCGCCAGATCGAGCATCGCCTGCGCGCCGGTTTGCGCGCCGCCCGTGCCGGCAATGTCCGCGAACTCCACCGTCGCCGGCACGTGCTTTTTCGGGTTGAAGAGTGCTGTCAGACGATCGAGCCGCTCGTCGGGCACGCGGGACACGCCAACGTTCGCTTCGGCCTTGCCGCTTTGCCTGGGCGCTTCGCGGGCGCTGGTCAGCAACTGGAAGAGCGCCGTTTTTCCTGATGACGGAAAGCCAAACAAGCCTGCTCTGAGCATGGGAAGGTGCTGGTCAGCGGCTCAGGGCGAGCCGCATCCCCCTTGGGCGCGTCTTTCGCTGAGCCAAATCTGCACATCGTATCATGACGGCCGGCCAGTTCGCTCTTGTTTCGCCTGGCGAAAGTTTGGCGTAAGCTCTGACGGTTCATGATTTTGCGGTTGACAGGGAGGCAGCCGCACCTCTAGTATCCCGGTGGACTTTTGTGGAGCAAAGTGGAGTAACGATACGTGCTTCGGGGCAACCACGGCGCCAAAATTGATGACAAAGGGCGGCTCAAGATCCCGAACGCCTTCCGTGCGCTCGTCGAAAAGCAGCACGGATCGGAGCTGTTCGTGACGAGCCTGACGGGCGAATACGTTCGCCTGTACCCGATGCCGGTGTGGCTTGCCCACGAAGAAAAGCTGTCGAAGATGCCCTCCACCCATCCCGCCCGGCTCAAGTATCTGGACCGGGTCAACTACTACGGCCAGACGGCTCAAATCGACACCCAGGGGCGCGTCGTCATCCATCCGCGGCTTCGCGACTCAGCCGGAATGATGGGCGACGTCGATGTCCTCGGCCAGATCGACACGCTCGATGTCTGGAACCACGAGCGGTTCGTCGCTCGCATGCAGCGCGAAGCGTACGGCGACGACGACGCGCGGGCCCTCTCCGAGTTCGGGATCTGACGATGGCTGCGCATCACGTTCCCGTCCTCGTCTCGGAAACGCTGACGTTGCTCGAACCGGCGCGTGGTGGCCTCTACGTTGACTGCACCGTCGGCCTGGGCGGCCACAGCCGCGCGCTCCTCGAAGCTGGTGCCACGCGCGTGATCGGCCTCGATCGCGACGCCGACGCGCTCGGGCAGGCAGCCGACGCCCTCCGGCCCTTTGGTGATCGCGTCGAACTCGTGCACGCCGATTACCGCGATCTCGATCGCGTGCTCGACGACCGCGGCATCGCGCGCATTGCTGGCGCACTCGCCGACCTTGGCGTGTCTTCGATGCAGCTCGATACCGAGGGCCGCGGGTTCAGCTTCCAGCGCGACGAGCCGCTCGACATGCGCATGGATCGGTCGCAACCGCCGAGTGCAGCCGACCTGCTCGCCGACGTTGACGAAGAGGAGCTCGCCAACGTGATTTTTCAGTATGGCGAAGAGCGCTACTCGCGACGGATCGCGCGCGCCATCGTCCAGGCGCGGCACCTGTCGCCAGTGACGACGACCGGCCAGCTCGCGCAGCTGGTGCGACGGGCGATCCCGATTCGCGGGCGCCAGCGCATCGATCCGGCGACGCGCACGTTTCAAGCGCTGCGTATTCGCGTCAACCGTGAGCTCGAAGGGCTCGATGCGTTTCTCGCTGCCGCGGCGCGCCGCCTGATGGCTGGCGGCCGGTTCGCCGTGATCGCGTTTCACTCGCTGGAGGATCGGATCGTCAAGCACACGTTCCGCGCCCTCGCCCAGGTTGAAACCACGATTCGGATCCTGACCAAGCGGCCGATCGAGGCCGGCGACGACGAAGTGGCCAGCAATCCCCGTGCGCGCAGCGCCAAGTTGCGCGCGATTGAGAGGCTCGCATGAGCGCGACCGACTTCGAGTACGCGATCAAGAAAGACGTGCGAAACAACCCAATCGTCCGCGAGGTCGACGAAGCACGACAGCGTCAGCTGCTGCGCGCCGTCGGCGTCGGCGCGCTGCTCGTTGCCGTGTTGCTCTTCTCCGCCTGGCAGCATTTCGAGCTCGTCCAGCACGGCTACCTGATGGAACGGTTGCAGCAGGAACGCGCGGCGGAAGAAGAAGTCAATCGCCACCTGAAGCTCGAGATAGCGACGTTGCGCGCACCGCGCCGTATCGAGGACACGGCCGTGCACAAGCTGCGCATGACCCAACCCAGCCCCGCCGACGTCGTCATCATCGAGCGTGTGGCGACGCCCGCGCCACCAGCGAAGTCGATTGTCGCGGCGCGCTAGCCGAACGACGCTGAGCACCCGAGGAGGACCGGTGGCGGACGAACAGGCTGGCAGACGATTCCATCTCTCGTGGCGGCGCCGCACGTCGTCACGCGCCCGCCGCTCCGCGCCGGCATCGTCACGCGACTGGCGCGATACCCTGCGGTCGCGGCTGATGGTTGCCGCGATCTGCAGCGGCCTGTGGACGGCGGCGATCGAAGGCCGACTGCTCTATCTGCAGGTCTTCCAGCATCGCGACATGGTCGCGCTCGCCGCGCGTCAGCGCGAGAACACGATTGAGCCCGCAGCGCGGCGCGGCGACATCGTCGACCGGAACGGCAACCTGCTCGCGTACACAGTCGACGCGGATTCCATCATCGCCGACCCGACCGAAATCGATGATGCCAACGCCGTTGCCGTCAGCATCTGCGGCGCCCTCGACCACTGCGATGCCAACGACCGGCGGTCGATTGCGAAGAGTCTCCGGCGCGATGGCCAGTTTGCCTGGGTCGCCCGCAAAGTGTCGCCTGAGGAGGCGCGACGGGTGCGCGCCCTCGATCTCAAGGGCATCGGTTTCGTCAAAGAGAGTCAGCGCTTCTATCCGAAACGGGAGCTGTTGTCGCACGTCCTCGGCTACGTCGGACTCGACAACGCTGGGCTCGGCGGTCTCGAAGCGTCGTTTCAAAGTGAGATCTGCGGCAAGAACGGCAGGCTGCACATTCAGCGCGATGCCAAGCGACGCGTGCTGACGAGCCGGGTCGAGCGCGAAGCGACGGCTGGTGCTTCGCTCGAGCTGACGATCGATCAGTACCTGCAGAACATCGTCGAGCGCGAGCTGCAGGCCGGCGTCGAAGAGTTTGGGGCCATCGGCGGCTCGATCGTCGTCATGGATCCCGCGACCGGTGAGATCTTGGCGCTCGCCAACGCGCCAACTTTCAATCCGAACGCCTACTCTCGATTTTCCGAAACGGCGCGCCGCAACCGCGCCATTCAGGACCTCTACGAGCCGGGATCGACGTTCAAGATTGTCACCGCCTCCGCGGCGCTCGAAGAAGGATTCATCACCCCCGACGATCTCCTCGACGTGAGCGCGGGAATGTGGCGCTATGGATCCCGGCAGGTCGATGACGTCCATCGCTACGGCGTGCTGACATTCACCAACGTCATCGTCAAGTCGAGCAACGTTGGCGCAATCAAGGTTGGATTGAGGCTCGGCCCGGAACGGCTCGGCCGTTACGTCAGCCGATTCGGATTCGGCCAGGCGAACCTGCCGGACTTCCGTGGCGAGAACGCCGGGATTGTCTGGAATCCAGCGAAGCTCGATCCGGGCGCGGTCGCCTCGGTATCCATGGGCTATCAAGTCGGCGTCACTCCCGTGCAGATGGTGACCGCCGTCAGTTCGATTGCCAATGGCGGCACGCTGTTCGAACCGCATGTCGTGCGCGCCGTCATCAGGGACGGCCAACGCGTCGAAGTTCCGCGCAAGGCACTCCGTCGCACCATCTCCGAGCGCACCGCGAGCCAGATGACCGCCATTATGGAAGCCGTCGTCGAAGAGGGCACCGGCAAGAGTGCGCGCATCAGCGGTTACACCGTCGCCGGAAAGACGGGCACGGCGCACAAGGTCATCAACGGTGGCTATTCGCCGTCGGAGTACAACGCGTCGTTCGTCGGCTTCGTGCCGTCTCGCAACCCTGAGCTCGCGATTATCGTCGTCATCGATTCTCCGCACGGCAAGGGGTACATGGGTGGAGCCGTGGCAGCGCCAATCTTCAAGCGCGTCGCCGAAGCATCAATGCGCCATCTTGGGATCGCGCCAACGGTAAATGCGCCACCGCCCGTGCTCGTGGCGCACGGAGTTAATGAGGACGCTCCGCCAATCGTGCCGGTCGTCAATGACGGGTCGAACACCAGGGTTGAGCGGACTCGAGTCGACGATGGGCTGATGCCGAACCTGGTCGGGATGAGCGCGCGAGAGGCAACGCGCGTGCTGACGAGTCTCGCCATGACCAGCCGTCCAAATGGCGCAGGGTTCGTGCTCGAACAGTCACCGGCCGCCGGCACGGTGCTCGTGCCGGGCACCGCGTGTGTCCTCACGCTCGGCCGTCTCTCGGCCCGTGCCGGACCGTCTGCCGGAGCGTCCCAATGACGCTTGGTGATCTCCTGCGGGCGACCGCCGGGCGCGCGCCATTTGACGCGCAAGGGGGCGTGTCGCTCGGCGATCACGCCGCGGCTGCGTCGGTGACGTCGGTAACGAGCGATTCTCGCGAAGTGGCACGTGGCTCGGTCTTCGTCGCGCTGCGAGGTTTGAAGGCGGACGGGGCCTCGTACATCCACGATGCCCTGGCACGAGGAGCGATCGCCGTCGTCGCGGAGATCGCGTCGCCGCCCGGGGCCCCGGTGCCGTGGGTGCAAGTATCCGACGCCCGGCTGGCACTCGCCGCAGTGTCGGCGACGTTCTACGGCAACCCGAGCAACGATCTCGTTCTCGTTGGCATCACTGGCACCAACGGGAAGACGACGACGTCGTACCTGCTCGCTTCGATCTTCGAGGCGGCGGGGATGCCGTGCGGGCGAATTGGCACCGTCGGCTACCAGGTCGGCAGTCGCGAGGTGCCGGCGTCGCGGACGACGCCGGAGGCACCGGCGCTCCAGCGCATGCTGCGCGAGATGGTCGACGCCGGCTGCAGCGCCTGCGTCATTGAAGCGTCGTCGCACGCCCTTACCCTGAGGCGAGTCGACTACCTTCATCTCAGCGCCGCGATTTTCACCAATCTGACGCGCGATCACCTCGATTTCCATCGCGACATGGAGGACTACTTCCATGCCAAGCGCCGGCTGTTCGAGTTGCTTCCGCCCGGCGGTATCGGCGTCGCGAATCTCGACGACCGCCGCGGATCCGCGTTCGCGTCGTCAGCCCCGCGTCCGGTGACCTACGCGATTGACGCCCCAGCTGACGTTCGCCCCGGGCCGTTGACGTTGTCGCTCGAGGGCTTAACGTTCGAAGTCCGTACGCCGCGCGGCACGCTGTCGCTGCGCTCGGCCCTCGTCGGCCGGCCGAACGCCTACAACATTCTCGCGGCGGTGGCGACCGCGGTCGCGCTCGATCTGCCGTTCAACGCCATTCAGAAAGGCGTTGCGAACTGTGCGCTGGTTCCCGGCCGTTTCCAGCTCGTCTCCGAACCGGCCGACGACGTCCGCGTCGTCGTCGACTATGCGCATACCGACGATGCTTTGAAGAACCTGCTCGAGACTGCTCGGCCACTGACCGCAGGGCGCGTGATCACGGTCTTCGGGTGTGGCGGCGATCGCGATCGGCCAAAGCGGCCGCTCATGGGTGCCGTGGCGGCGCGCCTGAGCGACCTCGTGATCATCACGTCGGACAACCCGCGCTCGGAGGATCCGGCGCAGATTATCGAGGAGATCAAGCGCGGCATCGTGATGCCGGCGGATCGCGTCGCGCCCAAAGGTCAACCCGGTCCGAAGGCGACGCCGTTTGTGGCACTGGTCGATCGTCAGGCCGCGATCGAGCGAGCGGTGCAGGAGGCGCGACCGGGCGATCTCGTGCTCATCGCCGGTAAAGGGCACGAGAAGTACCAGGAGATCGGCGGACGTGTACTGCCATTCGACGACGTGGACGTGGCCAGGAACGCGCTGGCGAAACGCCGCGCGCGGTCGCGGGTGTCATAGCGCGTGGAGCCGCTGGCGCTGACCGCGGCCGACGTTGCCGCTTTCACGGGCGGTCGGGTGGTCCGCGGCGAGCCAGGATCGGCTATCGGCCGGGTTTCGATCGATTCGCGGACGCTCGAACCGGGAGATTGCTTCGTAGCCATTCGCGGCGATCGGTTCGACGGCCACGAGTTCGTGCCAGACGTGCTGGCGCGCGGAGCAGGGAGCGTCGTCGTCTCGAGCGATGTCGACCCGGGCGCGTCCTCGTCGGCAGTAGTGATTCGCGTCGACGACACGACGCAAGCACTGCAGGATGTAGCGCGCGAGGTGCGGCGGCGATCGGGAGCGACGGTCGTCGCGATCACCGGTAGCGCGGGGAAGACGACGACCAAGGAAGTCGCCGCCGAGCTCCTGTCATCGCGCCACCGCGTGTTCAGGAACAAGGGGAATCTGAACAATCACATCGGTCTCCCGCTCTCGTTACTCGAGCTGCGGACGCGGCCGGAGATCGCAGTAGTCGAGTTGGGTATGAATCATCCGGGAGAGATTCGAACGCTGGTCGGCATCGCGGAGCCCGACGTCCGCGTGTGGACCAACGTCGGCGATGCTCATCTCGGGTTTTTTGCCTCGGCCGAGGCCATCGCCGATGCCAAGGCCGAAATCCTCGACGGCGCGGATGAGAACGACATCTTGGTAGCGAACGCCAACGACGCGCGGGTGCTGTCACGCGCGGAATGGTTTCTCGGTCGCGTCGTTACGTTCGGCATCGACGTCGAGGCCGACGTACGCGCGACGCACGTCGAGCATCGCGGCCTCGCTGGAACGTCCGCGGAGCTGGAGACACCATCCGGCAGCGCGACACTGACGACGCCGCTTCTTGGTCTCGGCAACCTGTCGAACGTTTTGGCGGCGACGGCGGTCGCGCTCCAATTCGAGATTCCGGTGTCTCAGATTGTAGAGACCGCTTCGCGGCTGCAGCCGGCAACGCACCGCGGCGAGTTGCTGCGGCTCCCGGGGGGCATCACGCTGATCGACGACTCGTACAACTCGAGCCCCGCGGCACTTGGGCAGACGCTCGATACGGTGGCGGCAGCGACCGGGTGCGCCCGCAAGGTTGCGGTGCTGGGCGAGATGCTCGAGCTCGGCGATCACGCCGAAGCCCTGCATCGCGAGTCCGGCCGACGCGCGGCAGCTGCCGGTCTGACGCTGTTGATTACCGTTGGCGGCGCGCCGGCGCACGCGCTTGCGGACGCGGCTATCGCCGCCGGTCTTGCATCCGAGTCCGTCATCAGCGTGGCGACGCGCGAAGAGGCGGCCGATGTGGCGCTCTCGCGCGTCCGTCCCGGCGATCTCATCCTCGTCAAAGGCTCACGCGGCATCGGCACCGATCTGGTCGTGACGCGGCTCAAGGCTGAGTTCGCCTGATGCTGTATCACCTGCTGCCGCCGCTCACGCCGTGGTTCTCGGTGCTGAACGTCACCCGATACATCACGTTCCGCACCGCGGTCGCAAGCCTCACCGCGCTGGCGCTCGGTCTGGTCCTCGGGCCGTGGATGATCCGCAAACTGCAAGAGTTTCAGATCGGTCAGGTGATCCGTCATGAGGGACCCGCGACGCATCGCATCAAGGCTGGCACGCCGACGATGGGTGGGTTACTGATCCTTACCGCGACGCTCGTGCCGACGCTCCTGTGGGCTGACCTGCAGAACCCGTTCATCTGGATTGCAGTGCTGGCGACGGCTGCATTTGGCGCGATTGGATTCGCCGACGACTACCTCAAGATCGTGCGACATTCGCACCACGGACTGTTGCCACGCTACAAGCTGTTCTGGCAGTTCGCTGTCGGGCTGAGCGTCGGCGTCGCGCTGATGGGGCTGGCGATCCAGCATCCGCCGCTCTTCAACTCGCAGCTGATCTTTCCCTTCTTCAAGCGGCTCGTGCCATCGCTCGGGCTGATGTACGTCGCGTTCGCGGCACTCGTTCTGACGTTCTCGACCAATGCCGTCAACCTGACCGATGGCCTCGACGGGCTGGCGATCAGCGTGTTTGCGGTGGCCGCGGCGACGTTTACCGCGCTGGCATACGTTTCGACGCACGCCGTGTTCGCCAGCTATCTGCAGCTCACGCCCGTGCCGCCGGCCGCGTCGGAGCTGACGATCTTTTGCGGAGCGCTCGTCGGCGCGAGCTTGGCGTTCCTCTGGTACAACTCGTACCCGGCCGAAATATTCATGGGCGACGTCGGCTCGCTCGGCCTCGGCGGAGCGCTCGGCACGGTCGCGCTGCTCATCAAGCAGGAAGCGCTCCTCGCGATCGTCGGCGGCGTGTTCGTCATGGAAGCGATGTCGGTCATCCTCCAGGTGGGTTCGTTCAAGCTCACTGGCCGGCGCATCTTCCGCATGGCACCCATCCACCACCACTTCGAACTTATCGGGTGGAGCGAGCCGAAGGTGATCACACGCTTTCTCATTCTCGCGATCATCTTTGCGCTCTTCAGCCTCACGACTCTGAAACTGCGATGAGCGAGACACCGTTTTCCGTCCGTGGCAAGCGTGTGGTGGTCGTCGGGGCCGCCAGGAGCGGCATCGCCGCCGCGGAACTCCTCGTGCGACGCGGCGCCACCGTGACGCTCACCGATCTCCGCGAGCAAATCGACGACGAAGAGCGACTCCGCGCGGCTGGCGTTTCGCTCGAGCTCGGAGGCCATCACGCGTCGACGCTGTCTGCCGCCGATCTGGTCGTGCTGAGCCCAGGTGTGCCGTCGCAGCTCCCCGCGATCGAGGCGGCGCGCCGTGCCGGCGTTCCGGTGACTGGCGAGCTCGAGCTCGCGTCGCGCTGGCTGCGTGGGCGCATCGTGGCAATCACCGGTACGAAGGGCAAATCGACGACGACGACGTTAACCGGCCGCATGCTCGAGGCTGGCGGCTACCGCGTCCTCGTCGGCGGCAACATTGGCTTGGCGCTGAGCGCGCAGGTCGAGGCCTCGACCGACGAGACGATTCACGTGATCGAAGCGAGCAGTTTTCAGCTCGAGAGCGCGCAGACGTTCCGACCCTGGATCGCGGTGCTGCTCAATTTTTCTCCCGATCATCTCGATCGGCACACGACGGTCGACGAGTACGCGGCGGCGAAGGCGCGCGTCTTTGCCAATCAGCAGCCGACGGACTGGGCGGTGTTGAACGCCGACGATCCAGGAACGCTCGAGCTCGCCGCGGCAACGCGGGCGCACCGGCTGCTCTTCTCGATGACCGGCGCCGCGCGCGAGGGTGTGGTCATCTCGGAGGATGCGATTGTGCGGCGGACGTCGAGCGGAGATGAGGCGCTCGTGCCGCTCGCGGCGGTGAAGCTGCTCGGCCGGCACCTCCTGGCGGACGTGCTCGCGGCCTCGGCGGTGGCATCGATAGTCGGCGTCGACGCCGCGGCGATGACCAAGGCGGTCGAGGGATTCACCGGCCTCGAGCACGCGCTCGAGCCGGTGGCCGAGATTGGCGGCGTCCGGTTCGTGAACGATTCGAAAGCCACCAATATCGAGGCGGCACGACGCGCTATCGAGACCTTCGGCGAGGGCGTGGTCATCGTGCTCGGTGGGCGCTTCAAGGGCGGCGACTTTCGCGATTTGCTGCCGCCGCTCGTCGAGCGGCACGGCACCGTCGTCGCCATCGGCGAGTCGCGTCCGCTCATCCGCGAAGCGCTGGGATTTGCGGTCTCGCTGCACGAAGCCGACGACATGTCGGCGGCCGTGCGTTGCGCGTTCGCGTCGGCGTCACCCGGACGAACAGTTGTGCTGGCGCCGGCGTGCGCCAGCTTCGACATGTTCCGCGACTACGCCGAACGTGGTCGCGTGTTCAAGCAGGAGGTGCGGAAGTTACAGGACGAGTGGAGCACGACACGGGAGCAATGAACAGGAGCTAGTAGCTAGGAGCTTGGAGCTAGAAGACAGGAGCTGGCAGTTGGGAGTGCAAAAACGAGCAATGAGCAGTCATCAGCCGGTCGTTACGGTAAAGAACCGCCCGCTGGGAACGCAGGCTGCCCCGGTCTGCGAGGGTGGTGTCTTTGCCCGCGGCCGGCTGATGACTGCTGATTGCTCGCGCACCACCGACACGCACGGGCGGCGGCCGGGGAGCCCGGCGCGGCTCAGGCTATTTGTCGGTAGCAGGCCCAGCGACCTTTAGGCAGCGGAGTATGGCGCGAAAGCTTAAATCGGACAAGTTACTCTTCACCGCGACGTTGCTCCTGGTCTGCACCAGCATCGTCATGGTCTACAGCGCCTCTGCGGTCATTGCGACCGAAAAGTGGCAGGACCCTTACCGTTTCCTGTTCAAACAGGCGGCCTGGGTCCTGATTGGCCTGTCGCTCGTGCCGATCGTGATGCACATCGACTACCGGTCATACCGCCAGCCGGCGGTGATCTGGTCTGCCCTCGGTATTGCCGGGTTCGCGTTGGTCGCCGTGCTCTTCTCGAGTCCGGTGAACGGCGCCAGCCGGTGGCTCCACATTGGACCCCTTGGCGTGCAGCCCTCGGAGCTCGCCAAGATCGCGATCATCCTCTTTACCGCAGCGCTCCTCGAACGCCGGATGGATCGCATCGACGAGCTGCCCTACGCGCTGCTGCCGATTGGTGTTACGACCGGAGTCATCGTCGGCTTGATTCTGGTCGAACCCGACCTCGGCACCGCCGTCTCAGTGCTCGTCATCGCCGGCGCGATGGTGTTCGCCGCCGGCATCAGCTATCGCTACATCCTTGCCCTGGCACTCGTCGCCATTCCAGCGTTCTACGTCGTGGTAATGGCTCAGGCGTATCGCGTGCACCGGATGCTGGCGTTTCTGGATCCGTGGAGCGATCCGCAAGGCAAGGGATATCAGGTCATCCAGTCGATGATCGCCGTCGGCACCGGCGGCTTCTTTGGGACGGGCCTGATGGGCGGCATCCAGAAACTGTTCTATCTGCCCGAGGCGCACAACGACTTCATCTACGCCGTGATCGCTGAGGAGCTCGGGCTCGTCGGTGCGACAGCCGTGCTCGTGTGCTTCTGCGTCATCACGTGGCGAGGCTTGCGCACCGCAATGCGGGCGCCGGATCGGTTCGGCGCGTTGCTCGCCGTCGGACTGACGGTGATGATTGCCTTTCAAGCCTTGCTGAACATCAGCGTCGTCACTGGACTGGCACCGACGAAAGGCATTCCGCTGCCGTTTGTCAGCGCCGGAGGATCGTCGCTGTTGATCAACCTGTTGGGGATGGCAATCCTGCTCAACGTGTCGCAGCACGCTTCGTCACCGCATGTGGTGACGATGAACATGGCCAAGCCGGATGCATGACGCCCGAGCGCATCGTCATCGCTGGTGGCGGAACGGGAGGCCACCTGTACCCAGGAATCGCCGTCGCACGAGAGTTGCGGCGAAGACTGCCCGGCGTGACCGTGACGTTCGCGGGGACCTCGCGCGGCATCGAGAGCCGAGTCGTGCCGAGGGAAGGCTTCGAGCTCGATGTCCTGCGAAGCGCCGGACTGAAGGGCATGTCGATCTCGTCACTTCTGCGTGGCGTGTCGTTGCTGCCGCTGAGCGGGATCGACGCGTGGACGATCGTCTCACGCCGGGCGCCACGGCTGGTGATCGGTGTCGGCGGCTACAGTTCGGGGCCGGTTGTTCTCGTGGCCGCGCTCCGAGGCATCCCCACGCTTCTGCTGGAGCAGAACGCGGTGCCAGGTTTTACCAATCGCCGGTTGGCGCCGTTTGTCAGCGCCGCGGCTGTCACGTTCGAGTCGACGTTGTCGTACTTCGGGAGGAGGGGCTTTGTCACAGGGAATCCGGTTCGTCCCGAGTTCTTCGAGCAGACAGTTGCGGCGCCCGCTGACGGCCCGCCGAGGGTTCTGATCTTTGGGGGCTCCCAGGGCGCGCACGCGATCAACATGGCCATGGTGGAGGCGGCGCCGAGGTTGGCAGCCCACGCCGGCGGGCTGGCAATCACGCATCAGACAGGAGAGCGCGACCTGGAACACGTCCGCGACGGGTATCGCCGCGCCGGGCTCGAAGCCAGGGTCGAGCCGTTTCTCTTCGCCATGGATCGGGAGATGAAAGCCGCCGATGTCGTCATTTGCCGCGCTGGCGCAACCACGCTGGCGGAGTTGACCGCGGCGGGACGGCCAGCGGTGCTGATTCCGCTGCCAACAGCGGCCGACGACCATCAGCGGAAGAACGCCGAGGTACTCGCGGCGGCCGGCGCGGCCGAGCTGCTCGATCAATCACAGATGACCGGCAGCTCGCTCGCGGAACGCATCATCGCTTTGGCGTCGGATCCGGATCGGCGACGCACGATGTCGGACGCGGCACGCGTGCTCGCGCGGCCGGACGCGGCGCGCGCGATCGTCGACCGGGCGATCGCACTACTGGAGCGCGGCTGATGCTCGGACGCACGCGCCGCATCCACTTCGTCGGCGTGGGCGGGATTGGCATGAGCGGAATTGCCGAGCTGTTGGCAAATCTCGGGTACGAGGTGAGCGGGTCGGACGCCAAGCGGTCGTCCGTCACAGATCGCCTCGAGCGTCTCGGCGTGCGCGTGGCGGTAGGACATCACGCGGTTAACGTCGGCAACGCCGATGTCGTGGTCGTGTCGTCGGCCATCAAGTCGGGAAACCCGGAGACGATCGAGGCCATCCGTCGTCAGATTCCGGTCATCCCACGAGCCGAGATGCTCGCCGAGCTCATGCGGCTGCGTTATGGCATTGCAATCGCCGGCGCGCACGGCAAGACTTCGACGACGTCGATGGTGGCGTTGGTCCTCGAGCGAGCCGGGCTCGATCCGACGGCAGTCATCGGCGGCCGGTTGAGTGCGTTTGGCAGCAACGCTCGGCTCGGCCGCGGCGATTACATGGTCGTCGAAGCTGACGAGAGCGACCGATCGTTTTTGAAGCTGTCACCGTCGATCGCCGTGATTACGAACATCGACCACGAGCACATGGAGAGCTACGGGAGCTGGGCCGATCTCCAGCAGGCCTTCGTCGACTTCGCGAACAAGGTGCCGTTCTACGGCGCCGTGATTGCGTGCGCCGACGACGAGCCCGTGCGCGCCGTCCTGCCCCGCATCTCGCGCCGGATCATCACCTATGGCCTGGCGACGGCCGACGGCCAGGCCGCAGCGAGCGTGACTGCTCATCGGCTGGCGCTCGAGGCCTTCGGGTCGCGCGCGGTCGTCCGGGTACTGGACGCCTGGTGGTCCCGAAGGACCGGGCGTCGCCGACAGCCGGGAGATCGAGCTGGGCGAGTTGCGACTACAGGTCCCTGGCCGGCACAACATGCTCAATGCGCTGGCGGCAGTCGCCGTCGGGCTCGAAGTCGGCATCACCTTCGATGCCATAGCGTCGACCTTGTCCGAGTTTCAAGGTGCCGAACGGCGATTCCAACGGCTCGGCGAGGAAGACGGCGTGTTGGTCGTCGACGACTACGGTCACCATCCGACCGAGATTGCTGCGGTCCTTGCCGCGGCCCGCGCCGGAATCGATTGCCGTGTCATCGTCGTGTTCCAGCCGCACCGCTACACGCGGACCAGTCAGCTGATGCGAGAGTTCGGCGTCGCGTTGAGCAGCGCCGACGAGGTCGTGCTCACCGACATCTACGCGGCGGGCGAGCCGCCGATACCTGGCGTCACGCTCGATGCGCTGGCTTCGGCCGTTCGGAATGTGACACGTGGCGGCGTGCGAGTTGTTCCAGCGCTTGAAGACGTGCCCGCGGCTGTCGCGCTGATGGCACGTCCCGGCGATCTCGTCATTACCCTGGGCGCCGGCTCGATTGGCGGGACGGGCGAGCGCATCCTCGAGGCGATACGTCATCGGCGGACACAACCGGCCGGCAGTGGGGGTGCGCGGTGAAGGTCAAAGCACCGGCCGAGCGGAACTTCCGCCGCGCGCGCGCAAAGCCTGCGCGGCGGCGGACGTTGAGCGCGCTCTTTTCGTGGAAAGTGGCGCGCGTGATCTTCATTGTGATCATCGTCTCGCTGGCGGCGTTCCGGGCGGCGCAGCTCGCCTACGCTTCAGAGCTCTTCCGAGTCAGCAGTGTGGCCGTTCACGGCAACGTGCGGGTCTCGACCGGAGAGGTTCACGCCATGGTGCGCGAGCTCAAGGGCACCAACATCCTCACCACCGATCTCGCCTACTGGCGCGGCAAGCTGCTTCAGTCACCGTGGGTGGCGGAGGTCTCGTTGCGACGCGTCCTTCCAGCCACAGTCGACGTTTACGTATCCGAACGTCACGCGTTCGGGCTGGGGCGAAGCGGCGACATGCTCTATCTCATCTCCCCCGACGGCACGGTTCTCGACGAGTTTGGCCCGCGATATGCCAAGTTCGACCTTCCGATCGTCGACGGTCTCTTCCCGCGTCAGCCGTCTCGCGCGTCACGGTCGCGAACGGCCGAGCCCACGGCGAAGGTCGATGCCACGCGCGCGTCGCTGGCCGCCAGAGTGATCGAGGCAGTCAAGGGCAGTGAGGAACTGGAACGCCGCTTGTCGCAGATCGACGTTTCCGACGCCCGCGATGCAGTCGTGCTGCTCGATGGCGATCCGGCGCTGCTGCACCTCGGCGAGGATCGCTTTCGCGAGCGCCTGAACTCGTACCTCGAGTACGCCGAGAGGCTCCGCGAGCGAATCCCGAACATCGACTCCGTGGATCTTCGCTTCGAGGAGCGCGTCTACGTGAAGCCGCGAGGCCGTGCCGATCGCACGGCGATGCCCCTGCCAACGGCTGGCAGGACTTTCTGAGGGGGAGACGTGGCACGCAGGGAACACTACCTCGTCGGTCTGGATGTGGGCACATCAAAGGTCACGGCGATCGTCGGCGAAGCGACCGACGATGGCGGGCTGGACATCATCGGCATGGGCCTGGCCGACTCGCGCGGCATCAAGCGCGGCGTCGTCGTCAACCTCGAGGCGGCGGTCGAGTCAATCAAGAAGGCGATCGAGGAAGCCGAGCTGACCGCCGGCGTCGAGATCGACTCGGTGCACCTCGGCCTTTCGGCCGCGCACGTCAAAGCCTTCAACAGCCGTGGCGTGGTGGCCGTGGCGGGCAAAAACCGCGAGATCACCCGCGAAGACGTCCGGCGGGCCATTGATGCCGCGAAAGCGGTCGCGTTGCCGAGCGGCCGCGAGATCCTCCACGTGCTGCCGCAGGACTTCGTCGTCGACGAGCAGGACGGCATCGGTGCTCCGGTCGGGATGACCGGCGCCCGCCTCGAGGTCAACGTCCACGTCGTTACTGGCAGCGCCTCGTCGACCCAGAACATCGTCGCTTGCGTCAACCGGGCGGGTGTGGCGGTCCTCGATACCGTGCTCGAGCAGTTGGCGGCCAGCGATGCCGTGCTGACCAACGACGAGAAGGAGCTCGGTGTCGCGCTCGTCGACATCGGCGGAGGCACAACTGATTTTGCTATCTTCGAACGCGGCAGTCTCTGGCATACTGGCGTCGTCGCGATCGGTGGCGATCACTTCACGAACGACATCGCTGTTGGGCTGCGGACGCCGATTCCTGATGCAGAGAAGATCAAACGACGGTCTGGTTGTGCCCTGTCCTCGATGGTCGACGAAGGCGAGACCATGGAGGTGGCAAGCGTCGGCGGACGCAAGCCGCGTGTGATGTCGCGACGGATTCTTTCGGAAATCCTCCAGCCCCGCGCCGAAGAAATCTTTCATTTGCTCTGGGACGAGTTCCGGCGCGCCGGATTCGAGAAATCTCTCAACTCGGGCATCGTGCTGACCGGCGGCGGGGCGATGCTCGAGGGGCTCGGCGAAGTGGCCGAGCAAATCTTCGACCTGCCCATCCGCCGCGGCGCGCCCGCGGGACTGGGCGGACTGGCCGATCACGTCAACAACCCGGCGTTCGCGACGGCCGTCGGGCTGGTCATGTATGCACATCGAAATCAGGCGGAAGAGCCGGCGCGGCCGGTCGGGGCGGGTGCGTTTGGTCGCGTAGCTGGAAAGCTGCGCACGCTGTTCAAAGAGTTCTTCTGAGTGTTCGGACGAAGTACAGGAGGTCGGACCATGGGTGATACGCGACACAAAAAGGGAAGCGACAGCGAGGCGAATCTGCGCCTGAAGCTGGCCGAAGAGGCCCGCACCGGCGCCCGCATCAAGGTCATCGGCGTCGGCGGCGGCGGCAGCAACGCCGTCAATCGCATGGTGGCTGCAGGCCTCGATGGCGTCGAGTTCATCGTTGCCAACACCGACCTTCAGGCGCTCAACCTCAATGGGGCGCCGGTCAAGTTGCAGATTGGCGCCAAGCTGACCAAGGGACTCGGGGCCGGCGCCGATCCCAACGTCGGCCGGCAGGCAGCGCTCGAGGATACCGAGAAGATCATCGAGGCACTCGATGGCGCGGACATGGTGTTCGTCACCACCGGCCTCGGAGGTGGCACGGGCACCGGAGCAGCGCCAGTCATCGCTAGCCTCGCGAGCGAGCTCGGCGCGCTGACGATTGCCGTGGTAACCAAGCCGTTCCGCTTCGAAGGCAACAAGCGGCAGATGCAGGCCGCGCGCGGGCTCGACGAGCTGCGCGAATGTGTTGATACGGTCATCACGATTCCGAACGAGCGCTTGTTGGCGACGATCGCGCGCAACACCGCCCTCGGTGAGGCGTTCACGTCCGCGGACGACGTGCTGCGTCAGGCGATTCAGGGCATCTCGGACCTCATCCTGGTGCCGGGCATGATCAACCTCGACTTCGCCGACGTGAAGACGATCATGTCTGGAATGGGCTTCGCCATCATGGGTACGGGCGTGTCGGAAGGCCCGAACCGGTCGATGGCGGCTGCCAACGCGGCCATCTCGAGCCCGCTGCTCGAGGACGCGTCGGTCAAAGGCGCGCGTGGCGTGATCATCAACGTCACGGGTGGCCCGGACCTCTCGCTCGTCGAGGTCAGCGAGGCCTCGGTCGTCATCCAGGAGGCGGCGCACGAAGACGCCAACATCATCTTCGGTGCTGTCGTCGATCCGAACATGGAGGGCAAGGTCAAGATCACCGTCATCGCCACTGGCTTCGACCGCCCGTCCGCGTCGAGGAGCA
This sequence comes from uncultured Acidobacteriota bacterium, assembly GCA_963797715.1. Classification (GTDB taxonomy): domain Bacteria; phylum Acidobacteriota; class Vicinamibacteria; order Vicinamibacterales; family 2-12-FULL-66-21; genus DATBJJ01. The sequence continues at coordinate 176,884 of CAWCQS010000013.1, read as the reverse complement.
TGAGCCCGGCCACCGTGCAGACGCCCGTCGATCTGACGAACTACACAGCATGGCGCCAGGAGTCCGTCGAGAAGGTCGCGGCCGCAGGTGCGGGCGGCGGCTCGCGCATCAGCATCACCCGTCGTCCGGTGCTCGATCTGCCGTTGATGTCGCCGGTCGCTGAGCAGGACGCTAACGTCGCCCCGGGTGCCGAGTTCGAGCCGGTTTCGCCGCTCGATGTGCCTGCCTTCCTGAGGCGGCAGAGCGAGGCGTAGACTCGCGGTCGCTTGCCGCGGCTCGCGGTTCAGCAGTCGTCACGGTCGCCGCTCGCGCACGCGGGCGGCGGAGTGGCCCGGCGCTTCGTCGGGCCCCGGCCGTGGCGCCGCGTGGTAGACTCGATAAATCCACGGCACACGGGATCGCCGCCTTGCCAGGCAGAGCTGCCGGACCATGGCGCGGCGGGTGTTCGTCTCCTGCGTGTCCTCGTCGTGGATTCGGTGAGCTCGTTCCATTCCGATTGTCAATCTGTTGCCAGCTCGTCGGAGCTCGTCTTGATGACCTTCGACGTCAGGCAGCCCGCGTCGCCGGTAAGGCCGCGACGGACGGCCGACGCATCACGCACATGAAACAGTGGGAGTACCGCGAGCGCGCGCGGCAGGTCCTCGCCCGCGAAACGGGCTACGTGCTAAAGCCGCACGGTGGCCGCCTGCGCGTCGCGCTCGCGTTTCCAAACACTTACTGGGTTGGCATGTCCAGCCTGGGTTTTCAGACCGTCTACCGACTCTTCAACCAGCTCGACGACGTGGTATGTGAGCGCGTGTTCCTGCCGCCCAAGCAGGAGCTGCGAGCGCAGCTTGCGAGCGGCGCGCCGTTGCTCACCGTCGAGAGCCAGACGCCGGTGTCGGATTTCGACGTGCTGGCATTCTCGGTGTCGTTCGAGTGGGACTACACGAACGTGGTCGCCATGCTGCGCCTCGCCGGATTGGCGCCGCGCGCGAGCGATCGGCGTCCCCGCGACCCGTTGGTGGTGATTGGCGGCGCGGTGACGTTCGTCAATCCCGAACCGCTCGCGCCCTTTGCCGACCTGATCGCCGCAGGCGAGGGCGAGATGCTCGTGCCTGATTTGATCGAGGTTTTGCGCGAGGATCTGTCCCGCGAACGTCAGTTGTTGCAGCTGGCCTCGCGCCGTGGCTTCTACGTGCCGTCGTTGTACGACGTGCGCTATCACGATGACGGGACGATTGCCGCGTTCGAGCCTCGCGCCGAAGGTGTTCCAGCCGTCGTGAAGAAGGCGGCGGTGAAGAGCGCGGACCGCCTCGACCCTCCGGCCACATCGATCTTCACGCCCGACACGGAGTTTGGATCCCGTTTCCTGATCGAGGTCGTGCGTGGCTGCGCCAACCTGTGTCGTTTTTGCTGGGCGGGCTACAACTACTTGCCCGTGCGCGCCTTCCCGGCTGACCGGATTCTCGAACTTGCTGCCGATGCGCGCCGTCACGCGACCCGCGCCGGTCTCGTCTCGATCGCGCTCTGCGACCATCCCGAAATCGAACGCATCCTCGACGGCCTGCTGGCGCTCGGCTACTCGATTAGCCCGGCGTCGCTGCGGCTCGACGACTTGACCGACGGCATCGTCCGACGACTGCGCGAGAGCGGAGAAAAGTCGATTACCATCGCGCCCGAGACGGGCTCGGATCGACTGCGACGCGTGATCAACAAGACGGTTACGAACGACGAGATTCTCGCCGCAACCGACCTTATCTTTGCCAACGGCATCGACAACCTGAAGCTCTACTACATGATCGGACTGCCGACCGAGACCGACGAGGATCTCGAGGCGATCCGCGACCTTACCGAGCGCATGCGCGACATCATGATGTCGCACGCCCGTCCGCGTGGTCACATCGGGCGCATCGTCGGCAGCGTCAACCCTCTGATTCCAAAGCCGGGCACCGCGTACCAGTGGATTGCGATGGAGGACCCGGCGATCACGGACCGAAAGGCGAAGCGGCTCCGGCATCTGCTCTCCGACATCGACAACGTCTACTTCAACATCAAGTCCGAGCGACATTCCTACTATCAGGCGCTGCTTTCGCTCGGCGATCGGCGCGTCGCCGCCGCGATTGAGGCCGCCGACAGAAACGGTGGTCAGTGGCGTGCCGCCGTGGCCGAAGTCGGTCTCGACGCGGACTTCTACATCTTTCGCGACCGCTCAGGCGACGCCGTCCTGCCGTGGGACATCATCGACGGCGGCATGAAGACGTCGTTCTTCCAGTCCGATACCGCAAAGCGCTGCGCGAGGAGTGGACACTCCCGCCAAAGCGGCACAAGGAAAATCTCAAGCTCATTCCCACGATCGACTGAGGTCTCCTGCCTTGGAGATCAGCCGGCCGACGCGAGTGCCGCTTCGGTCTCGAAGTTGCCGTACGCCTGCAGAATCAGATCGCGCATCCGATCCTGCGATGTGGCATCGCCAGTCGGCCGCAGCAGAGCGAAGCTGCGGCGCTCGCCATTGACCGAGAATTGACGCGCCGGAAACGTGACGTTGCGGCCGTTGCCGGTCTTGCGTTCCCAGATACCGAAACCGATTAGCTTCAAACCTTCGAGGGGGCCCGACGTGAAGTGCAGCTCGGCGTCGGCCAGCTTGCCTGTCGGGGTGCCTTTGTCGTTGGGTACGATTTTGATCGTCACGGCTCGCTCCTTTGGCTGATGACGCGTCGGCGATGTTCGGAGCGTGGCAAGGCGCAGGCCGAGTGGCGGGACAGTGTAACTGTCCGTGGAAGTGCCGGAAGTGAAAGTGGTTGTCGACTCGGGAGGGAGCGAGCGCGGGTGACGGCCGGTGGCGCGGCGTCGCATCCGACAACGCCAGTTGACGCAGGTCAGTCGCCGATCAACATCACCTGGGCCATCGCCAGCGTCTCCGAATGCGTGATTGTCAGGAGCGAACGCCGCACCTGCATGCCGTCGGCGCGCCTGGCGGCGCCGCCGTGCAGCTGCAACCGTGGTGGTCCGCCGCCGCGAATCACCTCGATGTCCTTCCACTGCACGCCGCGCGAATGGCCGGTGCCGAGCGCCTTCATGGCCGCTTCTTTGGCGGCAAATCGGCCAGCGAGGTGCGGTGCCGGATTCCGCCGGCGAGTACAATAGGCAATCTCACCGGGCGTAAACACGCGTTGCAGAAAACGATCGCCATAACGTTCGAGCACATCGGCGAGGCGGGGAATGTCGGTGGCGTCGAGCCCGATGCCGAGGATATTCATGACTCTGCCACAGCCTAGCCGTGCCTTCGAATGGACGCAAGCGTCCTGGGGCCCGGCGCTTCGCTGCGTCCCGCTCGTTGCCGCCGCCGATCATTTCTTCACCGGGCGGGCGCTCACCCTGCGCGACGATGTGCGCGAATGGGAGACCGTGGCCGCGACCATCGGAGTCGCTCGGGACGATCTGCTGCTCGTGAGCCAGGTGCACGAAGCCACCGTCGTCGTCGCGTCCGCGGATCGGCCGCGACCGTGGACGAGGCCCAAGGCCGACGCCATCGTTAGCAACGACCCTGACGCAGCCATCGCGGTGCGGATTGCCGACTGCGTGCCGGTGCTGCTGTCGGACGAGTCCGGCCGTGCCGTCGCCGCTATTCATGCCGGTTGGCGCGGCGTTGCGGCGCGCGCCATCATTGCCGGCGTCCGCGCGCTGCAAACCAACTACGGGATTAGGCCAGAGCGGCTGATCGCAGCAGTCGGCCCGGCAATCGGACCGTGCTGTTACGAGGTCACGGAGAACACCTATGGGGCGTTCCGCGCCGCCGGCCACCATCCGTCGGTTCTCGACTCGTGGTTCGAACCGCGGTCGGCCGGAAAGTTTCATCTCGACTTGTGGCGCGCCACCCGCGATCAACTCGAGGGCGCGGGCGTGATGCCGGCCAACGTCCACGTCGCCGAGTTGTGCACGAAAACGTATGCGGACGTCTTCCATTCGTATCGCGTGGACGGGACGAGCGCGGGACGGATGATTGGCGTGATTCGGGCTGCGAAGTAGCTCTCAGCGTCAAGCTGTTAGCCCGGAGACTATTGCCCCAGCTTTTTTCCCTCTGCCTCGTCCATCCCGAGGTTCGACAGCCGGTCGGCTTCCTTGTTCAACTCACGTCGGACGTGCTCGAAGGTGACAGACCCGATCTCCATCATGAGCAGGCGCGCCCGCCCCGCCAGCGGCTGCAGGCCGGGGTTCTTGATCTTGTACTCGCCGCGCATCTGCTTGACGAGCAACTCCGAGTCGGCGCGGATGTGCACGTCGCGATGGCCATGATCGACGGCCCACTTCAGCGCCGCGAGCAGACCGTTGTACTCGGCGACGTTGTTGGTCGCGACGCCCAGAGGCCCGTAGAGTTCGGCGAGGAGGTTGCCGTCCTCATCCTCGATGCGAGCGCCATAACCTGCCGGCCCGGGGTTGCCGCGGGCGCCTCCGTCGATGTACGCGCGAATCACGATGCGCTAGCTTCCGGGCTCGGCGGGAGTCGACTGCGGCTCAGGCGCCGGCGGCGGGCGCCACGGCTGACGGCACGAAGTAGAGAATGCGCGAACAGCTCTCGCACTGCATGACGCTTTCATTGCGGCGAAGCTCGTTGTACACCTGCGGGCGAAGCCGAACGTGGCACTGTGTGCACAGGCCGTCCTTCGCTTCCGACATCGCCAGGCCTTTGCGGTGCTTCGACACGCGCTCGAAGAGCGCGAGCGCCGGCGCGGAGACGCTTGCCGACACGCGGCTCCGCTCGGCGCTCGTCTTCGCCAACTCCGCTTCGGTAGTTGAGTGCTCGGTGTCCATCTGTTTGCGGCGGGCGGCGACTTCTGAGGTTCCGCTCTTGAGCGCGCTTTCGGCGGCTTTCAGGTCGGCGGCCAGCGTTTCGGCTTCTTCCATCCGTTCGAGCAGCCGATCCTCTTCGCGCCGGACGACAGCTTCGGCGGCCGCGATCTCGGTCTGCATCGCGTGATATTCCTTGTTGGTCTTGACCTCCATCAGCTGATCTTTGTATTTGCTCAGCCGGGTCTGAACCGCCGCCAGGTCTTTTTCGATTTCTCGTCGCGCCGTCTGCGAAGCGGCGATCCGCTCCTTCACGCTGGCGACGACTCCCGTCAGCTCCGCCAACCGGGAATCGAGCGCCGCTTGTTCGGCCGGAATGTCTGCCATACGGCGGCGGAGGCGTTCGGCCGCAGAGTCGAGCGCCTGGAGCTCGATGAGGAGCTTGAGGTCATGAAGCATCGGAAGAAATTCTGAATTCTGAAGTCTGAAGGCTGAAGTGGAAAGCGTGAAGCGGAAAGTCCGAAGCCGAAAGTCCGAAATCTGAGGTGGGAACCAGGTAGGAGGAAGATTGAAGGGTGGGGAAGCGGACCACGACCAGGCACCAAGGCGATTGTTCACCTCGGCGCCTCATCCCTCCCCCCTGACTTGTGTTATTCCTTCAGCCTTCACTTCAACCTTCAGCCTTCACTTCAGACTATCAGACTTCAAACTTCGAAATGTGGGCCCACCAGGATTCGAACCTGGGACGGGCCGGTTATGAGCCGGCGGCTCTGACCGCTGAGCTATGGGCCCACTACAGTCTACAGTCGACGGTCGTCGGTCGCCAGTCCCTCGGTCGTCGGCCGCTTACGTTCGTCCTTCGAGGAACGCCCGCAGCTTGCGGCTGCGCGACGGGTGCCGCAGCTTGCGCAGCGCCTTTGCCTCGATCTGACGGATGCGCTCGCGGGTGACCGCGAAGCTCTGACCGACTTCTTCGAGCGTGTGCTCGCTGCCGTCGCCGACGCCGAACCGCATCTTGATCACTTTCTCTTCGCGCGGCGTCAGCGTCTTGAGGACCGAGTCGGTCTGTTCCTTGAGGTTCAGGTTGATGACCGCATCGGACGGGGACACGACCTGGCGATCTTCGATGAAGTCGCCAAGATGCGAATCTTCCTCCTCGCCGATCGGCGTTTCGAGCGAGATAGGCTCCTGCGCGATCTTGAGGACCTTGCGGACCTTCGACACCGGGATGTCCATCCGCTTCGCGATCTCTTCGGACGTCGGCTCGCGGCCGAGCTCCTGGACCAGCGCTCGCGACGTGCGAATCAGCTTGTTGATCGTCTCGATCATGTGCACCGGGATGCGGATCGTCCGCGCCTGGTCGGCAATCGCGCGCGTGATGGCCTGGCGGATCCACCACGTGGCGTAGGTCGAGAACTTGTAGCCGCGGCGGTACTCGAACTTGTCGACCGCCTTCATCAGGCCGATGTTGCCTTCCTGAATCAGGTCGAGGAACTGCAGCCCGCGGTTCGTGTACTTCTTCGCGATCGAGACGACGAGGCGCAGGTTCGCCTCAACCAGCTCCTTCTTGGCCTGCTCGGCCTGGATCTCGCCGCGCGAGATCGTCTCGAGCGTGCGCATCAACTGGTCTGGCGTCTCCTCGAGCTCGTCGGCCATGGTCTTGACCTGGACCTTGAGCTCCTTCTGACGCTTCTGGAGGTTCTTCTTCTCTTCTTCCTTGAGGCGGCTGAGCTTCTTGTTCTTCGGATTCAGCTGCCGCTCCATCTGGTCGATCTCGCGGCGCACCCGCATGACGGCCTCGACCGACTCCTTGATCTGGTCGATCAGCCGGCGCTTGACGGCTTCCGTGAACTCGATCTTTCGGATCAGCTGAGAGAGCTCCACCCGCGCCCGCAGCGCTTCCCATCGCACGCGGCGGTGCTTGCGCTTGTCGCGCGTGGTCGTGCCGCGCGGTGTCTTCTCGAGCTTCTCCTTGCACTTCTCGAGGCCCGTCCAGGACTTGCGCACGGCCTCAATCTGCCGGAGCACCTGGCGCTTGCGATCCTCGATCTTGTCGTCGGTCAATTCCTCGTCGACGAACGTCACGAGCTCGCGAATGCTGCGCTCTTCGTTCTTCAGCTGATCGCCCATCGTCATGATCGCGCGGGCGACCGTCGGCGTCCGCGAAATCGACTTGATCACGGCAAGCTTGCCGCGCTCAATGCGCTTGGCGATTTCGACTTCGCCTTCGCGAGTGAGGAGGGGGACCGTGCCCATCTCACGGAGGTACATGCGAACCGGGTCGTTCGTCTTGTCGAGCGCCCCAGGCGTCAGGTCGAGCTCGAGTTCCTCGGCGCCTTCGCCGGTGCGATCGAGCAGCTTGTCTTCGCGATACTTCTGCTCGGAGTCGACGACCTCGATGCCTGCGCTGCCGAACGTGCTGAACAGATCGTCAAGCTCGTCCGACGACGTGATGTCGGCGGGCAGGAGCTCGTTGACCTCGTCGTACAGCAGGTATCCCTTTTCCTTGCCGATGGAGATGAGTTGCCTCACTTCATCGTATTTTTCTTCGATCGACAACGGCGTGTCCTCCTCAGTCCTCGGTCCTTCGGCGTATCAAAATATGCGCTTATGATTCCGCAATCAACTGTAACAACGTTTTCTTCCGATCCCACAGCGCGACGATTTCGGTTTCATGATTGGCCGCGCCGGCTTCCTGCAAACGGTCGATTTCGCGCTGAACGGCGGCCCGCTCCCGGGTATAGCGGAGGCGCTTGAGGGCCTTTACGCAATCAAGTGGCGGGCCCGGTGGGTGGGGTTGCCGGGCGATCTCCTCGACCAGCCGAGCCTCCCTAGTAGTTAGACGCTCGAGAAGGGCTTGCGGTAAGGCCTCCGGAGCCCAATCTTTCAAGGCCATGGCCTGCTCGAGTATAGGCTGGGAGGCCAATCCAGTCAGATCATCGGCCTCGAGCTCTGCCAACGCCCCGGCCGCGGCCGAAGGGTCGTGCCTGATCCCCCAAATCAAGCCCTTTTCCGCGGTCTTGACCTGATCTAACGCAACAACAGGGCGATCCAGCACAGGCACCGCCGTTTCGCGCTTGGCGGCGGCCTTTTTGATCTCTGCCCGCACTACCTCTTCCGTAATCCTGGCCTTGTGGGCCAGCCGGTCGGCGAACTGGTCTCGAGTAGCGGCATCGGGTATGCGGGCCGCCACTTCAAGCATGCGCCCGAGAAACTCTCGCCGGTCTTCGTCGCGCTGGAGATCGCGCCCACCCGCCGCCTGATCGAGCAAGTACTCGAGGTACGGCCGGGAGGCGCGCAGCCGATCGGCATATGCGGCGCCACCCTCACGACGGATAAAGGTGTCGGGATCGTCCCCGGCGGGCATCATTGCGACGTTCACCTGGAAACCCTCGGCGACGAGAAGCTCAGACGTGCGGACGGCTGCGCCCTTGCCTGCAGCGTCGGGATCAAAACTGAGGACGACTTTCGTGGTGAAACGTTTCAGCAGCCTGGCCTGAGCTGGCGTGAGCGCCGTTCCCGAAGACGCCACGACATTGGAGATCCCCCCCTGAAGCGCCTGGGCGACGTCGAAGTAGCCCTCGACCATTACCGCGTGCTTGGCTTTGGTGATCGCCGCCTTGCTGAGGTGCATCCCGAAAAGCGTCCGTCCTTTGACATAGATCGGCGTCTCAGGTGAATTCAGGTACTTTGGCACCTGACCTTCATCCATCGCGCGGCCGCCAAAGGCGATGATCGTTCCGTTGTCCCGGGCGATTGGGATCATCAGCCGATTCCGGAATCGATCGACGACGAGCCCGCCTTCTCTCTCTACGACGAGGCCGGTTCTCGTCAGCGATTCGGGCGCGAATCCCTCGCGCAGTAGGACGGTCTTCAGGGCTTCGCGGGATGCTGGTGCATAGCCCATGCCCAGGAGCTCAATCGTCGCGGGCGTCACCCCACGGTTCGCGAGCAGACGACGTGCAGCTGCGCCGGCCGGCGACGCCAGCTGTTCCCGAAACCACTTCGCTGCGACTTCATGAGCTCGTAGCAACGTTTCACGGTCGCGCCGGCTCTCGGGATCCTGATCGCCGTCCTCGGGCTCCGGGACCGGAATGCCGGCGCGGGCGGCCACTTGCCGCACAGCTTCCGGGAACGTGATCTTGTCGTGAAGCTTGACGAACTCGAAGACGTCGCCCTTGGCGCCGCAGCCGAAGCAGTGAAAGAACCCCTTCTCGCCGTTGACGTGGAACGACGGCGTTTTCTCGCCGTGAAATGGACACAGCCCTTTCCACGTGGCGCCACTACGCCGAAGCGCCACACGTTCTTGAACAATCTGCACGATATCGGCGTGCGATTTCAGGTCGTCGATGAAGTTCGGGGGGAAAAGCGCCAACTATTCCTTCAGTTCGACAACGGTGACGCCACCGCCGCCCTGCTCGGGCGGAGCCGATGCAAAACTCGCCACATACTTGTGGTCGTGCAGGTACTCGGCAATCGCACGCCGCAGCTGTCCGGTGCCGTATCCGTGGATCAGCCTCACGCTCTTCAACTCAGACAGGATGGCCTCGTCGAGGAACTTCTCAGTGCGTGAGAGCGCCTCTTCCACGTGACACCCGATCACGTTCAGCTCGGTCAGCGACCCTTCTCTCGGCTGCAGCTCCACGTTGACGCGCACCTTTGCCGGCTGCTGACTGCCGGCGCCTGCCGGAACAAGAACGCGGAGTTCGTCGAGCCGCGCTCGCAAACGCTTGCCGCGAACGTCGATTTCGGCGTCCCGATCGTGCAGCGCCCGAACGACCCCTTCGAGTCCGAGTCCGCCGACGGCAACGCGATCGCCAACAGCCGCAGCGCGCCCGTGAGGCTCCGGCATACGTGCCGCCGCGGGGCTGGCTTCCGCGCTCTCGTCGTCCCTGGCGCGCAGCCGTCTGCCCACCGCCTCGATTGCCGCGCGCGCGTCGGCCCTCGCAGCACCCGTCTCGCCGGTCGGGATCACGAGCCTTGGCGCTGCCCGGCGCTCGGCTTCGGCAGCCATGGCGTCCGTCCGGACCTTCAACGCTTCGACGACGGCGTCGATCTCGCGCCGCGCGCCACGGAGCCGATCTTCGATCCGCTCGTCCAGCTTCCGCCGGAACGTCTCCTCGCGGTTGCGCAGCTCTTGCTCGCGGGTTTGCATCTTCGCGGCGCTCTCTTCGAGCCCCGCCCGCTCGCGCGCTGCCAGCCGGCGTTCGTGCTCGAGCGACTGCAGGTCCCGCTCGACTTTCGCCAGATGCTCCGCGAGTTGCGCTTCGCGCTCGCTGCGATGCTGCCGCGCGCTCTCGATGATTGACGCTGGAAGCCCGAGCCGGGTTGCGATCTCGAGCGCGAGGCTACTGCCTGGAGCGCCGTAGTTCAAACGATACGTCGGCGCGAACGTGTCAGGGTCGAAACCGAAGCCAGCCGGCGTCACACCTTCGGTCGTCACGGCGTACGACTTCAGCGCGTCGTAATGCGTAGTGGCGACGACGGTGGCGCCTCGTACCCGGAAGTGCTCGATGATCGCCATTGCCAGCGCGCCACCCTCGTTCGGATCGGTACCGCCGCCGGCCTCGTCGAGCAGAACCAGCGCCGGCAGCGCGAGCGACCGATCCATCCCGACGATGTTGGCGATATGCCCCGAAAATGTGCTGAGACTCGCCGAAATGGACTGCTCGTCGCCGATATCGGCGAACACCGATCGGTAGATCGGCACTTGTGTCCCATCTGTCGCCGGGTACCAGCAAACCCGTTTGCGCCATGAGCGGCAGCAGCCCTGCCGTTTTGAGCGCGACGGTCTTTCCGCCCGTATTTGGTCCCGTGACCACGAGCACATGCACTGGCGGGATGACCAGGATGTCGACGGGGACCGGGGCTCGGGGTTCGGGGCGCGAGGCTCGAGCTTCCGCCTTGAGTGTCCGGTGTTCGTTTCCTTCGTTTCCTTCGCTCCCGAATCCCGAGTCCCGAGCCCCGAGCCCCGGCTCGATGTCATCGTCCTCGCCCAGATGTCGCCGGACGGCGGGAATCAGGAGCGGGTGCCGCGCGGCCCGAAGTTCCAGACGGCCATCGTTCGCAATTGCCGGCTGCACGCCGTCGACGAGCCGTGAAAACCTCGCTCGTGCCTGCAGAACGTCGAGCTCCGTTGCGGCGTCAACCGTCCGCTGGAGATCACCGGCCCGGCGCCTGAGAGCGTCAGCGAGGGCGAGCAGAATACGTCGAACTTCTTCGTCTTCCTGCTGCTCGAGCGCGACGATGTCGTTGTTGATCTCGACGGTGCTGAGCGGCTCGAGAAAGAGGCTGGCGCCGCTGCCGGAGCTGCCATGGACGATTCCCGGAATTGCCGAACGATGCTCGCTGCGGACGACCAGCACATAACGTCCGTTGCGATCCGTCACGATCTGCTGCTGCAGATATTTCGACGTGTCGCGGCCTCGCAGGTAGGACTCGAGCGTGCCTCGAAGCCTCGCGCGCTGTTTTCGAAGGCGTTCGCGAATTGCCGCCAGCTCCGGGCTGGCGTCGTCAACCACCTCGTACGCGGGGCCAATCTTGCGGCGGATATCGGCGATCTCATGCTGAAACGCGGCTGCCGTTTCGGCAATGGCGCTGAGGAGAGGAAAACTGCTCCGGGCTTTGCGGATCGCGGTACAGGTCGTGTCGACCGATGCGAGAAACGTCGCCACGTTGACGAGCGCCTGCGGCTCGAGCACCCGGCCCTCGACCGCTAGCGACAAGAGCAGGCTGTCGACGTCTTCCGGCGCTTGGAGCGCGATCTCGGCATCCCTCAGATAACGTTCGGTTTCCGCTGTCGCAGCAAGGGCGGCGGCGACCTCCCGTGGATCGATGAGTGGCTGAAGCTTCGCCAGACGCGCCGCGCCAGGCGGCGTCAGGGCGAAGCGGCGCACGGCTTCGACGATCCGGTCGTATTCGAGCGCCCTCAGGGCACCGGCGTGCATTTGGACTCGATCCGTGGAACAAACGCTGACAGCCGACCTGTACGCGCGAGAGATGCTGAGTACTGGTGAGCGTCAGGCTCGACAGGGCAATCGCTTACTATAGCTCATCAAACGCCTGAGTTCAAAGCGTTCCAAAGGTAACCCCTTGAACCTAAGACAAATGGTTGATCGCGCTTGCGACCGCGGCCGCGCCGAAGCCGTTGTCGATGTTGACGACCGACACGCCGCTCGCGCAGCTATTGAGCATCGCCATGAGCGCTGTCAGGCCGCCGAAGCTGGCGCCATATCCGACGCTCGTGGGAACAGCGATTACGGGAACGGCGACCAGCCCACCGATGACGCTTGGAAGAGCGCCTTCCATCCCGGCAACCGCAATGATCACTCGGGCGGCGGTCAGGCGAGCGTGCTCTGCGAGCAACCGATGCAGGCCGGCGACGCCAACGTCGTAGACGCGATCGACGGTGTTGCCCATCAGCTCGGCTGAGACGGCAGCTTCTTCCGCCACGGGGAGATCGGCGGTGCCGGCAGCGGCGACGACAATGGTGCCCCTGCCGGGAGGCAGCTCGCCGAGCCCGAGCGTAATGGTTCTGGCCAGCTCGTGGAATTTTGCCTTGGTCACGCGAGCCGAAACAGCCTCGAACGCCTCTCGTGTAGTGCGCGTGACGAGGAGGCTGTGACCCTCGGCGACGATGCGTTCGGAGATGGCGGCAATCTGATCCGGAGACTTCCCAGGCCCAAAAACGACTTCGGGGCACCCCTGTCGAAGGGCGCGATGGTGATCGACTCGCGCGAAGCCAAGGTCTTCAAATGGGGCCTGGCGTAGAACTTGAAGTAGGCGCCGCTGGGCTTCCTCCGGCCTGACGGCGCCGGACTGGACGTCGCCAAGCAGGGCGGAGAGCTCGGCGCTGGTCATGTCGTTGATTGCTTTGACTTTGGGCCCAGCCCGGCAGTAATATGAAGGATTGTGCAGGTTGGCAGATTCATTAACCTATGTCGCTCACTGAGACGCTGATTCTCGTCCTGTACTTCTTCGTACTGAGCATTCTGGCCATTTACGGCTGGCACCGTTACTACCTTGTGTATCTTTACATGAAACATAAGGGCAACGTGCCGCCGGCGCTGCCGCCGCCGCAGGTGTTGCCGCGCGTCACGGTCCAGCTGCCAATCTTCAACGAGATGTACGTGGCGGACCGTCTCATCGACGCCGTCTGCGAAATCGACTATCCGCGCGAACTCCTGGAAATCCAAGTCCTTGACGACTCTACGGACGAAACAACCGAGATTGCCGAGCTGGCTGTTCGCCGCCATGCCGCGCGCGGGTTCGACATCAAATACCTGCATCGCGTCGACCGCACCGGCTATAAGGCGGGCGCGCTCGAAGCCGGTCTCAAGGAAGCGTCGGGCAGCTTCATTGCCATCTTCGACGCTGATTTCGTACCGCCAAAGGACTTCCTGTTACGGACGCTCGGGTATTTCGAGCAGGATCCCAAGGTGGGCATGGTCCAGGCGCGTTGGGGTCACCTCAACCGTGACTACTCGCTGCTAACGCGTATTCAATCCATTCTCCTCGACGCACATTTCGTTCTCGAACATGGCGGGCGGAACCGCTCCGGGTGCTTCTTCAATTTCAACGGGACGGCGGGTGTGTGGCGGCGAGAGACCATCGGCGACGCCGGCGGCTGGCAGCACGACACCCTGACCGAGGACCTCGATCTGAGCTACCGCGCGCAGCTGAAGGGCTGGCGGTTCATCTTCGTGCCCGATCTCGTGGCGCCGGCTGAAGTGCCGGTCGAAATGAACTCGTTCAAATCGCAACAGCACCGCTGGGCGAAGGGTTCGATTCAGACCTGTCTGAAGCTGATGCCCCGCATCCTTCGGTCCTCGCAGCCGCTCGCGGTCAAGGCCGAAGCGTTCTTCCATCTGTCGGCGAACTTCAATTACCCGCTGATGTCGCTGCTCTCGTTGCTGATGTTTCCGGCGATGGTCGTGCGTTACAGCATGGGTTGGACCGAGATGATGCTGATCGACGTGCCGCTCTTTTTTGCCGCGACGGCCTCGGTCGCCAATTTCTACATCGTCTCGCAGCGCGAGCTGTATGCGAACTGGAAGCAGCGTCTCAGGTACCTGCCATTCCTGATGTCGATCGGTATTGGTCTGTCCGTGAACAACACGCGGGCCGTGATCGAAGCCATCTTCGGTAAGCAGAGCGAATTCGCGCGCACGCCCAAGTACGGCATCGAGCGCAGCGGCGACGAGTGGGCGGGCAAGAAATACCACCTGTCGGTCGGCATTCAGCCGCTCGTCGAGGTCGCGCTGGGACTCTATTTCACGGCGACGGTGTTTTACGCGCTGTCGAACCAGATCTACGGCACGCTGCCGTTCCTGATGCTGTTCCAGGTCGGCTTCCTCTATACCGGACTCCTGTCCATCCTCCAGCAGTTCACCGACGAGGATATGGTGCAGCAGCCGGAAATCGCGAAGTAGCGCGCAACTTTAGTCGCGCGTCCACCGACAGCGACGCCGAACTGAAGTTCGGCGCTACGTGTGCTTTATTCGCGAATTGATAGAATCTCCGGATGACTACCGACGGGAAGCCCAAAGCCGGTCTGGAAGACGTTGTCGCTGCAACATCGGCGATCTGTTATCTCGACGGCAATCGGGGCGTGCTGGCGTACTACGGGTACGACATTCACGACCTGGCGCAGGGGGCTTCGTTCGAGGAGGTCTGTTATCTCCTCTGGCACGGACGGTTGCCCAATCGCGCCGAGCTCGGCGACCTGCAGTCGCAGCTTGCCGCCGCGCGTCCACTCTCCGAACCTGTCCTCCGCTTTCTCAAGCAATTGCCGTCTTCCGATGGGATGGACGCGCTCCGCACGCTGACCTCGATCCTCGGGCACTTCGATCCTGACGCCTCCGACAATTCATCGCCGGCCAATTACCGCAAGGCTGTCCGGTTGACGGCACAGCTCGCGAGCCTGGTCGCAACATACGGACGACTCCAGGCGAGTGGCGGCCCGATCCAGCCCGATCCGGCCCTCGGACATGCGGCCAACTTCCTCTACATGCTGACCGGCACGCGCCCGAGCGCGCTCTCGACGCGGGCGTTTGACATTGCCCTGGTGCTGCACGCCGACCACGAGTTGAATGCGTCGACATTTGCGGCGCGTGTCGCGGCCGCAACGCTGACCGATCTCCATTCGGCGATCGTCGGCGCGATTGGCGCCTTGAAAGGGCCGCTGCACGGCGGCGCGAACGCCGACGTCATGCGGTTGCTGATCGAGATCGGTCAGGATGCAACGCCGGAGCGCATCGACGAGGCGATCCGTAGCAAGCTGGCGCGCAAGGTCAAGATTCCCGGCTTCGGGCATCGCGTCTATCGAACCGAAGATCCACGCGCCACGCACCTTCGCCGCATGTCCGAGGAGCTCGGCAAGCGCGCCGGCAACACGCGCTGGTTCGAGATGTCGCGACGCATCGAACAGCTGGTCACCGGCGAGAAGAAGCTGTATCCCAACGTCGATTTCTACTCGGCGTCGACCTACTACACTCTCGGCATTCCGATCGATCTGTTCACGCCGATCTTCGCGGTCAGCCGCATTTCCGGATGGACGGCGCATTGCCTCGAGCAATACTCGAACAATCGCCTGATCCGGCCGCGCACCGATTACATCGGACCACCCTACCCGCAACGGGTGCTGCCGCTGGATCAGAGATAGCTGCTGGCTGTTGCTGACCCTGACAGCAGCGAGCCGCGAGAAGCGAGCCGCGGATAGAGCGGCTATAATGAACGTTTCGCAACCCAATGGACCCCCGCAACATCCGTAACTTCTCCGTCATCGCGCACATCGATCACGGGAAATCGACGCTTGCCGATCGATTCCTCGAGGTCACGGGCGCCCTACAGGCGCGCGAAATGGAAGCACAGGTCCTCGACAGCATGGACCTCGAGCGCGAGCGGGGAATCACCATCAAGGCGCACGCGGTCCGCCTGACCTACAAGGCCGACGACGGTCAGACCTACGTCCTGAACCTGATCGATACGCCGGGACACGTGGACTTCTCGTACGAAGTGACGAGGTCGCTCGCCGCGTGCGAAGGCGCGTTGCTGCTCGTCGACGCGTCGCAGGGCGTCGAGGCTCAGACGCTCGCCAACGCCTACCTGGCGGTCGAGAACAATCTCGAGATCATCCCGGTCATCAACAAGATCGACTTGCCCGGCGCCGAGCCCGACGAAGCCAGGCGACAGATCGAGGACATCGTCGGGCTTGATGCCAGCCACGCCATTCTGGCGAGCGCCAAGGAAGGAACTGGGGTTCACGAGATTCTCGAAGCGATCGTAACGCGGTTGCCACCCCCGAAGGGCGATCCCGAAGCGCCGCTGAAGGCTCTTATCTTCGACTCGTGGTACGACGCGTATCGCGGCGTCATCATCCTGACGCGCGTGCTCGACGGCGTCATCCGCCCGGGGATGAAGATCCGGCTGATGGCGAAGGGACAGGAATACGACGTCGAGCAGGTCGGGACGTTCTCGCCCAAGCCCACGGTGGCGTCCGAGCTTGGCGTTGGCGAAGTCGGGTTCGTCTTTGCCGCGATCAAGACCGTCACGGATGCGCAGATCGGCGACACCATCACCGAAGCGGCACGGCCGACGGCCGAGCCGTTTCCCGGCTTCAAGGTAAGCAAGCCGATGGTCTTCGCCGGGCTTTACCCGGTCGAAGGCAGCGAGTACGCGCAGCTGCGCGAGTCGCTGGAGAAGCTTCGGCTCAACGACGCGTCTTTCTTCTTCGAGCCGGAAACGTCGGCGGCGCTGGGCTTTGGGTTCCGCTGCGGCTTCCTCGGACTGCTGCACATGGAGATCGTCCAGGAACGGCTCGAACGCGAGTTCGATCAGGACCTGGTCACGACCGCGCCGGGCGTTCTCTATCGCGTGACGACGACCGATGGCGAGGTGCACGAGATCGACAGTCCCGCGAAGCTGCCCGACACCGGCCGGATCGAGAAGTTCGAGGAACCGGTCATCACCGCGATGATGCTCACACCCTCCGAGCACGTCGGCGGCATCCTGGCGCTCTGTCAGGAAAAGCGCGGCGTGCAGAAGGGCATCGAATACTTGTCGTCGGACCGCGTGCTCATCACCTACGAGCTGCCCTTCAACGAGGTCGTGCTCGATTTCTACGATCGGCTGAAGACCCTGTCGCGCGGCTATGCCTCGCTCGATTACCACGTGACGGGCTACTGGGAGTCCCCGCTGGTCAAGCTCGATATCCTCGTCAACGAGGAGCCGGTCGACGCGTTGTCGACGATCGTGCACAAGGAGATGGCCTACACGCGCGGCCGCGCGCTCGCAGCGAAGATGCGCGAGCTCATTCCACGACAGATGTTCGAAGTGGCGATCCAGGCGGCGGTCGGGAGCCGGATCATCGCCCGCGAGTCGGTCAAGGCGCTGCGCAAGAACGTGCTCGCCAAGTGCTACGGCGGCGACATCAGCCGCAAGCGCAAGCTGCTCGAGAAGCAGAAGGAAGGCAAGAAGCGCATGAAGCGCGTCGGCCGCGTAGAGATCCCGCAGGAGGCTTTTCTAGCCGTACTGAAGGTGGGCCAAGAGTGATGGCAACCACCTATCGTAAATCTACGATCCGTGAGTACTTCGAATCCATCGTCATTGCGGTGATTCTCGCGCTCTTCGTGCGCACCTGGGTGGTGCAGGCGTTCAAGATCCCCACAGGATCGATGGAGAACAACCTGCTCATCGGCGACCACCTGCTCGTCAACAAGTTCGTATTCGGGCCGACGACCAGCCTCGATCGCGCGATCATGCCCGTTCGTGACATCAAGCGGGGTGACATTGTCGTCTTCAAGTATCCGGTCGAGCCCGAGCGTGACTTCATCAAGCGAGTCATCGGCCTGCCCGGCGATACCATCGAGTTGCGAGCCAAGAAGGTCTACGTCAACGGTCAGCCGCTCGACGAACCGTACGTGCATTTCCTGACGACCAGCTCCGAGGGATCGGAAGTGACGTCGATCGACGTCCGAGAGCGCTACGGTCCGGTGACCGTTCCAAGTGACCAGTACTTCGTCATGGGGGACAACCGCGACAATTCGCAGGACAGCCGCTACTGGGGCTACCTGCCGCGCGGCTACGTCAAAGGCAAAGCCATGATGATTTACTGGTCTGTACGAGGTCGAACGGGACGATCTCGCGGACGACAGCCTCGGTGCTACGGCGACGCGCGTGTTCTCAATCATCACGCACTTCTTTACGAAGACGCGGTGGGAGCGCCTGCTGCACCAGATTCACTGAGGCGTGCGGCCTCGGTCCTGACTTCCGCTACATATCCCGCGTCCTTGACGCTCCCGAGATTGATCTCGACGTTCAGCCGTGCGCCGGCACGTCCGGCGCGCAGCAGCTCGAGACCGACCTGGACGTCACTCGACGCGTTGGTGTTGCCCAACTGCTGCAGCACAGGACCGCGGTCGATGGCGGCGCTGCACGCGCGCATGACGTCGAGCGGCGCCTCGATCGCCGCCTTGAGGGCTTCCTGGATCTCGGCGGCGCGGGCCGCCTTTTCCGCCTCGGTTTCCTTCGGCATCCGATACGCGGCGACGACCTGCTCGTACGCCTGACTGTCGCGATCGACGAGCGCCTCGAGTTCGAGCGCGAGGCCGGCGCATTGGCTGCCGACGTCGCGGAGCCGCTTCAGCTCGCTCTCGGTGGCGGCACGCGGCTTGGGCAGTCCTGCGACCATCGCCAACAGCGACGCGCCGATGGCGCCCGACAGCGCCGCCGCCGATCCGCCTCCCGGCGTCGGTGACGTCGATCGGAACGCCTCGAGTAACGCCGTCACGGTCTTGTCGGTCAGCCTCATGCGGTCATCATCTCCCCGGCGACGATGGTACCTCGCTTGATCACTCCGGCGATGGCGTTCGGCTCGCCATGCCGCACGTGCAGGAGATCCGTGGCCTCGCCGCGGACGATCACGGCGTCGGCCAGCTTGCCCGGCTCGAGGCTGCCAACCTCGTGTGCGCGATCGAGCGACCACGCGGCGTTGATGGTGGCAGCAGTGACGGCTTCTTCGAACGTCATCTCCATCGCAAAGCAGGCGAGGGTCATGGCGAACGGCATCGACGGCGAGAACCCTCCGCCGGGGTTGACGTCGGTCGCGAGCGCCACAGGCACCGATGCGTCGATGAGTGCACGCGCCGGCGCGAAGCGTCCAAGCTTCAGGTAGAACGCCGCCGCCGGCAGAAGTGTCGCGGCCACGCCTCGGTCGGACATCGCGGCGATGCCGTCGGGTTCGACATAAATGAGGTGATCGGCGGAGCGCGCGCCGACGTCGGCGGCAACCTGTGACCCGCCGCTCGCGCCAAGTTCGTCGGCGTGGATGCGCGATTTCAGCCCGTGACGTTGGCCCGCCTCGAGAATCGCTCGCGACTCGGCGGGGGAGAACACGCCGTCCTCGCAGAACACGTCACACCATTCGGCCAGGCGTTCGGCCGCTACCGCCGGGATCATCTCTTCGACGACGACACTGACGTATCGATCCCGGTGCGCTCGATATTCGACTGGTACCTCATGTGCACCCAGGAACGTCGCCGAGATGTCGATGGCGTGCGACGCGCCGAGGGACCGGATCGCGCGCAGTATCTTCAGCTCGCTGGCAGGATCCAGGCCGTAACCGCTCTTGATCTCGCAGCTCGTGGTGCCGCTGGCGAGCATCGCATCGAGCCGCGCCCGCGACTGGGCAACGAGTTCGTCTTCGCTCGCCGCACGCGTCGCGGCGACGGTCGAAACGATGCCGCCGCCGGACGCGGCGATGCTGGCGTAGCTTTCGCCGGCGAGCCGCCTTCGCAGCTCGGACCGCCGGTCGCCGGCGAACACCGCGTGGGTGTGCGCATCGACGAATCCTGGGAGGATCGAGCAGTCATGTGCGTCGATGACGTGGGCGTCAGTAGGAAGGGTAATGGTCCGTTCGAGATCGGCTGTGGGGCCAGCGAAGATAATCCGGCCGTCCATGGCTGCGAGGGCGCCGTCCGCGATCACATCAAGGCGCCCTTGATCGGCGCCTCGCCGCGGCGCCGCCCCGGCACAGGTAATGAGTTGTCGGCAGTGGCGCAGTACCAGCACGCGTGGCGCTTTCCGGTGCTCCGTCACTCGGGCGCTGGGTAGCGCCTCAGCCGCGCTCGTCGGCTGCCCGTGGCGTGTCGGCTGGCCGCGCGGGATGAGCGCCAGCCCCCGACGCCTCGGTCTGTCGCGGGCGGTGGAGCAGCACCTTGTCGTCGGAGCGATCCTGTTCGCGGATGAACTCGAGCGCACGATAGAGCGCCTGGATCGAGCCTTCGAGCGATCCCTCGACGTCGCGGCGCCGCAGGCGCATCTCGTTGATGTCCCGTTCGACTTCTTCCAGCCGGCCCTGCGCCTTCTGCAACAACAGGTCAGCCCGGCCCTGGGCCTCGCGGATGATCAGCTTGGACTCGGTCTGCGCCGATTCCTTGATCTCGTCCGCCAGCCGCTGCGCCGTGAGCAGCGTGTTACGCAGGTTGGCTTCGCGTTCACGATGTTCGACGAGCAATGCTTCCTGCCGCACCAGATCCTGTCGCAGCCGGTCGATCTCCCTGAGCGCGTGCTCGTAGTCGTCGGCCGCTTCGGTCAAGAAAGCGACGACCTCGGTGCGATCGAATCCGCGGAGCTGAGTCCGGAATCGCTGCTGCTTGAGGTCGAGCGGCGCAATTCGCATGACGCGCTCGGCGGGCGACGATCCGGCGCTCGCGGCTGACGTGCTGGCAGGCGGGTTGGTGCGGTCGAACATGCAGGCGTCTCTCGCCTGTTGCGGCCGACACTGTCGCCGAAGATTGCCGTGCCGACGCGAACAATCGTGGCGCCTTCCTCGATGGCCGCCTCGAAGTCGTGGCTCATGCCCATCGACAGTGCCGCAAGGCGTGCGCGGAGACGCCCGCCGCCACCAGGCGTCGCGAAACTCACGCAGGCGCGCGAACCAAGGCCGCGACTGTTCGGGATCGTCGCTCCAGGGCGGCAGCAGCATCAGACCCGCGAGCCGGACGCGCGATGCCGTCGATACCGCCCGCACGATCCGCTCGGCCTCGTCTGGCGGCGCGCCGAACTTCGTCGCCTCGCCGGCAAGATCGACCTGCACCAGCACCTCGAGCGGCCGCGTCCCGACTGCCGGCGGCTGCCGCTTCGTCCAGCCGCTGGAGCAATTCGAGCGAATCCACCGACTGGATGCTCGCGAACGCGGCCGCCGCCTTCTTCGCCTTGTTCGACTGCAGATGGCCGATGAGATGCCACCTCGCCGGCATATCGGCGGTCTCGCCAATCTTCTGCAGGCCTTCCTGCACCTTGTTCTCGCCGAACTCGCGCTGACCGGCGTCCCACGCCTCGCGCACGTTGTCGGCGCCGAACGTCTTCGACACCGCGACCAGCGTTACGTCCGATGGCGATCGCGCCCGGACCGCTCGGCCGCCGCAGCAATCCTTGCGCGGACGTCCGACAGGTTCGTCGGCGATGGACATTGCAGTCGAGCTGACGGCTCCCAGCGGAGCTGGAAGCTACTTCTTGATCTGCCGCGAGCATGCCCTTGGCCTGTTCGGCGTACTGACCCGTCGGCGTCGAGCTTCAGGTATTCCTCGAACGACTTGACCGCCTCCGGCAGCTTGCCCTGATTGACGTTGGCCATGCCGAGCCAGTAGTGCGCTTCAGCCATCTTCGGATCGGCTGCGACCGCCTGCTCGAACGAGCTTCTTGCGCCTCCGGAATCTTGCCGGCGTTCCAGGCGATGACGCCCTGGTTGAACACCGCCGACGCGTTGCCGCCCCGCCCGCAGCGCCACCGCCGGCGCGCCAGCAGCTTCTGCGCCTGCGCGCTCAGCCTCGGCCGCCTGGTCGAACTTCTTCTGCGCGTTGTAGACGTTCGCGAGGCCGTTGTACGCTTCGGACGAGCTCGGGTTGACCTCGATCGCCTTCTTGTAGGCCGCCTCCGCCTGGTCGTAGTCCTTCTTCTGCATGTTGATCGCGCCGATGTTCGTGTAACACTCGGCGCACTTTGGCAGCCTGCCGAGCACTTCGTTGAACTTCGCGATCGCCTCATCGAACTTGTTCTCGTTGCTGAGGGCGACGCCTTGCTCGAAGGTCGTCTTGGTGGCGGCCATTTCGGCTTCAGCCTTCTTGCGCTCGGCGTCGGACGCGCCGCCGCCACCACTTCCCGGCTTCAACGCGAAGTTAACCTCTTTCTCGTCGAGGCTGACGCGCACGTCGAACGTCTGGGTGAGGTTGCCTTTCGACGCCGTGACGGTGTATTGGCCTGGCGCGAGGAACTGCGTGTACTCACCACGCTTGTCGGTCTTCGTGCTGATCTTGCGGTTGAATTCCTTGCTCTCCATCAGGATCACAGCGCCCTCGACCGGCTTGTTCTCCGCATCGAGAACCTTGCCCTTGATGCGTCCGGTCTGTCCATAGCCGGTCGCCGAGGCTACCAGAAGACCCAACACGAACGCGCCAAGCGTCAACCCGATGCGTGTCCCTCTCATAAGACCTCCGTTACTCAGTGCTCGTGGGGCCCCACCCCCACTCGCTCTCGCGCGGCGACTGCGCGCCGCGCTCGGGCCGCAGGCGCTGCCGATACCGCACTCGCGTTTGATTCGGCTCCAGCCCGGCCCGGACGAGGGCGCGAGCGATAGCTGCTCGGCCGCAAGGATATTAAGACCGACTCCGCCGCTCAGTTTACACGATGTTTGTGATGAGGTATTCGCGCACGGCACCTCGCTGGGAGGCTCTGGAGTTGATGGCGCGGCGGGCCTTTACCTTCTTTGCTTTCAAGCCAGCCGACCGCGCGTCGATGTTGGTCTCGTAGAGCCGCCTGATCTCCGGGGCCACCGAATTGCTGAGCAAGACGGACGCCCCCTGCCGCGCGAGCCCGACCACTGCCCGCTGCAAGCGAGCTTGCTCGTCCGGCCCGAATTTCGCCGCGGTGTAGGACGTGAACTGCGCCGTCCGGCTCACCGGCGCATACGGCGGGTCCAGGTAGACGAAGTCCCCGGCACGCCCCCGGTCGAGCGCATCCTCGAATCGGCTGACTTCGACCGTCAGGCCGGGCCGGCGCAGGGCTGCGGACAGCCGCCGCAAATTGGGTTCGTCGCAGATGGTGACCTTCGAATAACGTCCTGCAGGTACGTTGAACCCGCCGCGCGAGTTCAGCCGGAAGAGCCCGTTGTAGCCGGTTCGATTGAGGTAAATCAGCATCGCCGCGAGCGCTGGAGTATAGGCGCGCGCAGGATCCGCAGAGGCGTGCACGTCTCGTCGGATCGCATTGAACTGGTCGTCGCGGATGGCGTAGAAGTGCCGGCTGCCATCGGCACCGTGTCCGGCCTCGAGCGGTCGAAGGGCCTCGATCACCGCCTCGACCTCGTCGCGAACCATGCGATAGCAGCCAATCACGTCGGCGTTGATGTCGGAGAGATGGACCTCGCGGCCATCGAGCAGGCCACGATTATGGCAATCGAGGAATACTGCGCCGCTGCCAAGGAACGGTTCCAGATAGCGTGTGAACCCCGCCGGGTAGTAGTGCCGCAGCGTTGGCAGGAGCTGCCGCTTGCCACCTGCCCACTTCAGAATCGGCCGGACGTCGGTCGACTGCTTAATCGCCGTCGTCATCGGTGCCGTGCGCTCCAAAGAAGCGCGCGATGTCGAAGAGTTCCTGGGTGACCGGCGCCGGCGGCAGCGACGCCAGGAATCGCCGCCCGTAGGCCATCGTCTTCAGTCGCGGGTCGAGCACGGCGAGCACACCACGATCCTGGCGATGTCGAAGCAGCCGCCCAAGACCCTGTCGAAGCGCCAGAATCGCGAGCGGGATTTGATACTCGCCGAATGCCGAGCCGCCGCGGGCGGTGATGGCTTCGACGCGTGCCGCCGTGATCGGATCGCCAGGCGATGCAAACGGCAGCTTGTCGATGATGACGCAGCTGAGCGCCTCGCCGACGACGTCAACGCCCTGCCAGAAGCTGGAGGTGGCCAGCAGGACGGCGTGCGGCGTCGCTTTGAAGTCGCGGAGCAGCGCGGATCGCGGCGCAGTCCCCTGGACGAGAATCGGGTACTCGAGCTCGGCGGCGGCCAGGCGATGGACTTCACGAAGGTTTGCGTAGCTGGTAAACAGCACGAAGGCGCGCCCCGACGTGAGCTTGAGGATGCGGACAATCTCGCGAGCCGCGGCCGTCACGAAGTCCGGCTGCCGCGGATCAGGAATGCGCTGCGGTAAATAGAGGATTGCCTGTCGCCCGTAGTCGAATTCGGAATCGAGCTTCAGCTCGGTGGCGCGGCCGATGCCCAGCCGTCCCTTGACGTAGTCGAAGCCGCCGTCGACGGTCAGCGTTGCTGAGGTCAGGATCGTCGCGTCCATCCGCTCGAGCAGCAGGTCGCGAATCGTCGACGACACATCGATGGGCGAGGCGCGGAGGAACACGCCTCGGCCTCGTGTCTCGAGGAAGTACACGAATCCCGAGTCGTCGGCTCGCAACAGGAAACGCAGATCGCCTTTGAGCTCGCTGGCTCGCCGTCCGAGGGCGAGCACGTCTTCGGGGACGTCCTTGGCGAGCGCCACGTCGGCCTCGAGTGCCTCGAGCGCGGCGACGAGTGTGCTGCCGTCCTCGCTTACCCCGGCAAGATCCCTGGGTCTGACGCGCACGCGCGAATCGGCGCCGCGATTCGACAGCGTCTCGAAGCGCAGCATGTGGAGTCCGGAGAAGAATCGTCGCGAGTCCTCGCGAATCCGCCGGGTGTCGTTCGCGATCTGATCGCGTCGCTCGGTGTCGGCCACGAGTCGCGCGCCCAGCGCCTTCTCGACGTCGCGCACCAAGTCATCGACGCGGTAACTGCTGACCGACAGGCCGAAGTACTGTGTCGCGACGTCCTCGAGTTGGTGCGCCTCGTCGACGATGGCGTTGCTGCACCGCGGGATCACTTCGCCGAAGTTGCTTTGCCGGACCGCGGCGTCAGCGCAGAGCAGATGGTGATTGACGATCACGACATCGGATTCGGCCGCGCGCTGCCGCATCTTGACGACGAAGCAGTCGTTGTAGCGCGGACACTCGGCGCCAATGCAGTTCTCACTGGTTGCCGAGATCTCGTTCCAGAAGGGAAGGTCCTCAGGAAGATCCTCGACCTCGGCGCGATCGCCAGTCTGGGTGTCAGGCAGCCAGCGCTCGAGTATGCGGAGATGACGCGTCTCGTCCCATGAGCGGATCGCCGCGCTGTCTTTGAACGCGTCGAAACGATGAAGGCACAGATAGTTGCCGCGGCCTTTCATGCAGGTTGCCGTGAAGGGGATGCCGAGGGCGTCACGCAGTACCGGCAGATCTTTGAAGAAGATCTGTTCCTGCAGGTTCTTCGTCCCGGTCGAAACCAGCACGCGTTTGCGGCTGAGGATGGCCGGAACGAGGTAGGCGAGCGTCTTGCCGGTTCCGGTGCCGGCCTCGGCGAGCAGCACACCTCCACGCGCCAGGACAGACGCCACCGCTTCGGCCATCTCCAGCTGACCGGCACGCGCCTCGAAGCCATCGAGCGCTCGTGCCAGAGGGCCGTCGGCGGCAAACGCCTCGACCGACGCGTCGGTCAGTTCTGTGACTCGGGATAGAGCGGGAACTTCCGGCACAGCACCTCGATCTTTTCGCGCACCGTCGCCGCCACGTGATCGTCGTCGGGCGAGGCGAGCACCGTGGCGATGAACTCGGCGATGAGATCCATCTCGGGCTCCCGCATTCCACGGCTCGTCACCGCCGGCGTGCCGACCCTGATGCCGCTCGCCACCATGGGCGGGTTCTGATCGAACGGGATGGCATTTTTGTTGACGGTGATGCCCGCCTTGCCGAGCGCGGCCTCGGCCACCTTACCCGTCAGGCCCTTGGAGAAGACATCGACGAGCATCAAGTGGTTGTCCGTGCCGCCGCTGACGAGTCGAAACCCCGCCGACTGCAGACCACGCGCCAGTTGCTTCGCGTTGGCAACGATCTGGCGCTGGTACTCGCCAAAGGCCGGCTCCATCGCTTCCTTGAAGCAGACCGCCTTGGCAGCAATGACGTGCATGAGCGGTCCGCCTTGGACACCGGGAAACAAGGATCGGTCGATATCCTTGGCGTATTGAGCGCGGCAGAGGATCATGCCGCCGCGGGGTCCACGCAGCGTCTTGTGCGTTGTCGTCGTCACCACATCGGAGTGCGGCAGCGGGCTGGGATGGATGCCTGCCGCCACCAGACCGGCAAAGTGCGCCATGTCCGTGACCATGGGCGTGCCCACATCTCTTGCGACCCGTCCAAGGCGCTCGAAATCGAAGACCCGGGGGTAGGCGCTGGCACCGACGATGATCATCTTCGGCTTGTGCTCGTGCGCGAGCCGCTCGAACTCGTCGTAGTCGATCCGTTCGTCCTCCTTGCGGACACCGTACGGAACGATGTTGTACAGCTTTCCGGAGAAGTTGAGCGGGTGGCCGTGCGTCAGGTGGCCGCCGTGCGCGAGGTTCATGCCGAGAACCGTGTCACCTGGCTTGAGCAAGGTGAAATACACCGCCATGTTCGCCTGCGCGCCGGAGTGCGGCTGAACGTTGGCGTGTTCGGCGCCGAAAAGCGTCTTGGCGCGTTCGATCGCCAGCGTCTCGGCGACGTCGACGAACTCGCAACCACCGTAATAGCGCTTCCCCGGGTAGCCTTCCGCGTACTTGTTGGTCAGCACCGATCCGGCGGCTTCCAAAACCGCCTGGCTGACGAAGTTCTCCGAGGCGATGAGCTCGAGGCCACTGTTCTGCCGGTGGACCTCGTGCGAAATCGCGTTGGCAATGTCGGGGTCGGTGTCGAGGAGCGAACGCCAGCGTGTCGGAGCTTCCGTCTTAGGCATATTAGGGGTTCGAAGGGTTCACGGGGTTCAAGAAGTTCAACGCGTAACTTGGCCGCTGCGTTCGAGTGCGGCAATCTGATCGATGCGTCGCTGGTGTCGGCCACCCTCGAACGGCGTCTGTAGCCAGAGCGTGATGATCTCGTCGGCGAGGCCAAAGCCGACGATTCGCCCGCCCATGGACAAGACGTTGGCGTCGTTGTGTTGCCGCGACAATCGGGCCGTGAAGAGGTCGTTGCACAGCGCCGCCCGGACGCCCAGAATCTTGTTGGCGGCCATTTGCTCGCCCTGGCCGCTGCCGCCAACGACAATGCCACGATCCGCGTGGGCGTCGGCCACGAGCCGTGCCACTTCGGCGCAGATAGGCGGATAGTCGACCGGATCCTCGTTGTGCGTGCCGCGATCGTCGACGTCATGGCCGAGACCAACAATCGTCGCGATGAGGTGCTGCTTGAGCGCAAAACCGGCATGGTCGGAGCCGATCGCGATTCGCATGACATGAGATTATAAGCGGACCTCTCAGCTGTCAGCCATCAGCTATCAGTTCTTATGAATGATGGCTCCGCTGACGGCTGACAGCTGATAGCTGAGCGCTTTTTGTGCCCATCCACCTCAAACCACGCGGCGAAGCTCGAATCCGTAACGGACACCCCTGGGTGTACCGGAGCGATGTGGCGAATGCCGACGCCGTCCCCGGTTCTGTCGTCCAGGTCGTCGGCGGTCGTGACGTGCCGCTAGGGCACGCACTCTACAGCGACCGGTCGGAAATCCCCGTGCGGATGCTGACCCGCGGTCGTGAAGCGCCTGGCCTCGACTGGTGGCGCGCTCGGATCGACGACGCCGTGCGCTATCGGGAGTCGCTGAAGATCGATGCGACCGCCTATCGCCTCATTCATGGCGAGGCCGATCGGTTGCCAGGCCTTGTCGTCGACCGGTACGGCGACTATCTCGTGCTTCAGGCGCTCGTGCAGGGCATCGACCGGCTGCTGCCGGATCTGACGCGTATGCTCGTCGAGCGACTGAACCCGGCCGGCATTCTCGCGCGCAACGATCCACGCGTCCGTCTCCTCGAGGGCCTCGAGCAGACGATCACCGTTCTCCATGGAGACGTCCCTCAAACGATCGAGGTGCGCGAGGGCCAGGTACGGTATGTCGTGGATCCGTACCACGGGCAGAAGACCGGGCTCTTTCTCGATCAGCGAGAGAATCGCGTAGCGGCGGCCGCCTACGCGAGGGGCCGCGCGCTCGATGCATTCAGCTATAACGGCGGATTCGCGCTCACCCTTGCGCCGGTCTGCGACGAGGTAATTGCCGTCGATATTTCGGAAAGCGCCGTGGCACGAATCAGCGCGAACGCCGCACACAATGGCGCCGCCAACATCCGCGCACACGCCATGAACGTCTTCGACGAGCTGCGCGAGCTCGAACGTCTCGGCGAGCGATTCGACACCATCGTCCTCGACCCGCCGGCTTTCGCAAAGAACAAGGCCGCGGTGCCCAAGGCCCTTTCCGGCTACAAGGAGATCAACCTGCGAGCATTGAAACTGCTGCCGCCCGGCGGAATCCTCGTCACCTGCAGCTGCTCGTACAACGTGAGCGAGGCCATGTTCGCCGACGTCCTTGCGGCCGCTGCCGTTGACGCGCATGCCGACGTCGTGGTGGTCGAGAAACGCATGCAGGGCCGGGATCATCCCGTTCTTATGACAGTCCCCGAGACGTACTACCTGAAGTGCTTTGTGCTGCGGAAGTTGTAGATCGGGCCGCCAGCCGCCACTCCCAGCGGCGTCCCTATTCGCTCCGCAGAACGACATTCGGATCGAGGCGCAGCGCTCGTCGTGCGGGCGCGAGGGCGGCGATCAGGGCAACGACGAGGAGGATCACCGGCACGCTGAGGTACGTCGCCGGATCTGACGCGCGCACGCCGTACAGGAGAGTAAGCGAGCCGAGCGCACGCGCGGCGAGCGCCGCTGCGCCGAGGCCAAGGACGATGCCGACGATCGTGATGCCGAGACCCTCGGCGAGTATCAATCGGACGATGTCGAGCGGCTGCGCTCCGAGCGCGACCCGGATGCCAATCTCGCGCGCGCGGCGCAGGACGCCGTGCGCAACGACTCCGTAGAGACCAATCGAGGCGAGCAGTAGCGCCATCCCGCCGCACACAATGACGAGCGTTGCCGTGAGACGCTCCGACGCGGTCGCTTCATCGAGCCGCGCCGAGAGCGCCGCGGTCCGGAACACAGGCACCTGAGGATTGACCTCGAGCATCTGCCGCCTGATCGGGTCGATCATGGCGCGCACGTTGCCGTCGACGCGGGCCACAAGCGACATGGCCGCCATCGGCTCTTGTGCGAGGGGGTAGTAAACGGTCGCCACGGGCGGCTCCTGGACCGTGATGTATTTGTGGGCTTGCACGACGCCGACGATTTCCATCTCGCGGCCCTGGGAGTCGGTCACCGTTCGTCCGATCGCACGCCCGTCGAAGAATCGTTTCGCCAGGATGTCGTTGACGACGACGACCAGTGGCGCGCCCACCCGATCGCGTGTGTCAAAGCCTCGACCGGCACGCAGCGGAATCTGCATCGTCTCGAAGTAACCGTCTGACACGACATTGACCACGAGCTCCATGTCCTCGCCGGGTTGTGCCGCATACCCTTGTACGCGAAAGCGTCGACGTCCCGAGCGGGTGAGTGGCAGTGCTCGAACGAATGCTGCCGCCTGCACACCTGGCATGTGCCGCACTCGGTCGAGCACCGCGGAATAGTAGAGGCCCGCGGTCGACTCCGGGAGTGACGGCGGTATTTCCACGGTTGCAATCACACCCTCGCGCGTACCGAAGCCCAGGTCGGCCGTCAGTGCATGCACCAGGCTCTGAGCCAGGAGGGCAGAGCAGACGAGCAGCACGACGGCGGCGGCGACCTGAATCGCTACAAGTGCCCGCCGCAATCGCATCGCACCGCGTCCATCTGACGTGCGCCCGAAGCCGGCACGGAGCGACCGCGCCGTCGTGGCTCCAGTGGCGTGCCAGGCCGGGGCCAGTCCGAAGACGAGGCTGCTGCCGATTGCCAGGCCAGCGACGAACGCGATCGTGCGTGCGTCAACCGAGGTATCGAGGAGCGCCGCCTGTTCGGCAGGGAAAAACGAGGGCAGGATGTCGGACGTCCAGAGCGCGAGGAGCAAACCGCAGACACCGCCGCCAAGTCCGAGCAGCACACTCTCGGTGAGCAACATGCGTATGAGCCGGGTTCGGCCGGCGCCGAGCGCGAGGCGAACCGCCATCTCCCGGTCGCGGCTGATCGCGCGCGACACGAGCAGGCTTGCCACGTTCGCGCAGGCGATCACGAGCACGATGCCGACGGCGGCCATCAGAATCGCACCGATCGCACGAACCGCCGGCCGGAATTCCGGCGGCATCCGCGTATGCCGAAGCACGAGCATCGGCCGCGGTTCGGCCGGTGCCTGCAACGTGCCGAGATTGCTCTCGGGAAACGCTTTGGCGAGCGCTGCGGCAATCCCCGTCACCTGCGCCTGTGCCGCGGCGACGGGTTCGCCTGGTCGTAGCCTTCCGACAATCGACAGGCTGCGGTCATCTCGCGCCGTCGGCGACGCGCCTGTTTCGACAAGCGGCACCCACACGTCGGTCGGCTGGCCGAGGTCGAGTCCCCCGAACCCCTCCGCCGCGATGCCGACAACGGTGTACGACTCTCCGTTGACGTTCAGGACGCTGCCAACGACATCGGGCTTCGCGCCGAGCGCGCGGCGCCAGAGCCGATGGCCGACGACCGCCACCGGCGGAGCGCTCGTTTCCACATCCGTGGGACTCAGCAGCCGTCCTGACGCGGCGCCGACGCCTAAGATGTCGAAGTAGTTACCGGTGACTTTCGAGACGGGCACACGTTCGACGACGTTCTGCCAGGTCACGACGCCAGACGCGTCCTGCTCGGCGGCCAGATCGGTAAAAGCTCTCGCGTCTGCCTTGATCGACTCGTAATCCGGGTAGGACGACGTGCCGTACGGTCCGCTGCTGAAGTCGCTCGTGTAGACGGACACGAGTGATCCCGGATCCTTGACGGCGGGCGCGGGCCGCAAGAGAAGCGCGCTGACGAACGCGAACACGGTGGCGTTGGCGCCGGTCGCGATGCCGATGGTGACGAGCGCAACGACGGTGATTCCAGGCGACCTGGCAATCATCCGCGAGGCGTACCGCACGTCCTGTAGAAGGCCTTCCACGCCTCTCCGTGAAAGCTATCCACGTGCCACAAGGCCACTGGAATCAGGCCGTTTCGTGGAGCTCGAGCAGCGAAAGGCGGCGCGGGCGTCCCAGTTTTGGTAACGACCGTCCGCGGCCGCACAGTCCGGGCGGTCGCGCGGCGCCATCCGCGCTATAGTGAGGAGGTTCCGGGTGACCCCCATGGCGACACGACAGACGCTACCCTCATTGCAACCATCAGACTTCACATCAGCGTTTCCCAACTCGCGCAAGGTGTACGCCGAGGCCGGCGACCTCCGCGTGCCGATACGGGAAATCACGCTTGGCGGTGGCGAACCCCCGCTTCGTGTGTACGACACCAGCGGACCACAAGGACATGACATCCGCACCGGGCTTCCGGCGTTGCGGCAGCCGTGGATCGACGCTCGCGGCGGCATTGTCCACGAGCAACGCTCGCTGACGGTGACGCCGGTACGGACGCCAGCGATGTCGACCGAGCTTGCGAACCGCACCACGACGGCGGTGCGTGGCACGGGCGCGGTAACCCAGCTTCACTACGCGCGCCGCGGGATGGTGACGCCCGAAATGGAGTTTGTCGCTATTCGCGAAGGCCTCGACGCTGAGTTCGTGCGATCGGAGGTCGCGCGCGGCCGCGCCATCATTCCCGCCAACGTGAATCATCCCGAGCTCGAGCCGATGATCATCGGCCGGCATTTCGCGGTGAAGATCAACGCTAACATCGGCAACTCCGCCGTGAGCTCGTCGATTGACGAAGAAGTCGAGAAGCTCCGATGGGCGACGCTGTGGGGCGCCGACACGGTGATGGACCTCTCGACGGGTAAGGACATCCACGAAACACGCGAGTGGATCCTTCGCAACTCGGCGGTTCCGATCGGAACGGTGCCCATCTATCAGGCGCTGGAAAAAGTTGGTGGGCGGCCCGAGGACCTCACCTGGGAAATCTACCGCGATACCCTGATCGAGCAGGCAGAGCAAGGGGTCGACTACTTCACCGTCCATGCCGGCGTACTGCTGCGCTACATACCCATGACGGCGCGACGGATGACGGGCATCGTCTCGCGCGGCGGATCGATCCTCGCCAAATGGTGTCTCGCGCACCACCAGGAAAACTTCACGTACACGCATTTCCGGGAGATCTGCGAGATCATGCGCGCCTACGACGTGTCGTTCTCGCTCGGTGATGGCTTGCGGCCGGGATCGATTGCCGACGCCAACGACGAGGCGCAGTTCGCCGAGCTCAAGACACAGGGCGAGCTGACGAGAATCGCGTGGGAGTACGACGTGCAGGTGATGAACGAAGGGCCAGGACACGTGCCCTTGCATCTCATCCGCGAGAACATGGAAAAGCAGCTGGAGTGGTGCGACGAGGCGCCGTTCTACACGCTCGGACCGCTGACGACCGACATCGCACCCGGCTACGACCACATCACGTCCGGCATCGGCGCTGCGGTGATTGGCTGGTACGGCACGGCAATGCTGTGCTACGTCACCCCGAAGGAGCACCTCGGGCTGCCGGATCGCAACGACGTCAAGGCAGGCGTGATTGCCTACAAGATTGCCGCCCATGCCGCCGACCTCGCCAAGGGGCATCCACGGGCGCAGGCGTGGGACGATGCGTTGTCGAAGGCGCGTTTCGAATTCCGGTGGGAGGATCAGTTCAACCTGTCACTCGATCCGGTCACCGCTCGCGCCTACCACGACGCGACGCTACCAGCGGAGGGCGCGAAGGTCGCGCATTTCTGTTCGATGTGCGGGCCCAAGTTCTGCTCGATGGAACTCACGCAGCAGGTACGTGACATGGCCGAGAAGGGCATGTCAGACAAGTCGCGTGAATTTCGCGACAGCGGCGCCACTCTGTATGTCAAGCGCACTGCTGAATGATGTCTTATTTCGTCACTTCGGCGTGCCGGGTGGCGCCGGCACGATCTGAATGATGGTCTTGAATCGAGCAGGCTCGGCGCCGCGCTTCGGGTTCAGATAGCCCAGCGAACCGGCCCACGCGTAGTCCTTCACTGTAACCCCCGGCGGGAATGCCATCGTCTCTTCGCGAAACCGGCCGACCTCGAACATGTGAATTGGCGGCTCGTCGTAGACGAGCTCGCCGCGCTGTTTGAGGACGCCCTTGTAGTACTCGACGATCTGGGCGAACGGCGCGTTGGTTCCGAAGAGGTGATATCGCTGACCACGCCCTGCATCGTAGGACGCGATGTACTCGGCCGAAGGATAGATCGGCAAGCCGAGTGTGGCTTCGGTTGGTGCGGGCGTCGCCTGTGGCTCGCCCCTCGGCGGCGTCTGCGTGCCGGGCTTCGACGGATCCGCGGGCTTTGGAAACGGCTGCGGAACCTGCGCCAGCGCGGACGAGGAGACCCCGAGCGCGATCAGCAGGAGCACGGCGGGGAAGCGCATGTCGCTATTATATGACCCACCTGATGCCAATAGATGTGATGCCAATCGATCTCTCCGATCTGCTCGCCTGGTGCGAGTCCGAGCGCGCGTGGCTGCGGCAGACGATCGAGACGCTGGTCGCGCTCGAGTCGCCGAGCACTGACAAAGCTGCCGTCGACCGGTGTGGCGACGAGCTCGCATCGCGCTTGCGCGGTATCGGCGGCACTGTCACGCGCCTCGACGGCGGCGACCGCGGCGACCACATCGTCGCCGACTTCGATGGCGCGTCGCCCGGTCTGCTGGTGCTCGGTCACTTCGATACGGTCTGGCCGGTCGGACAGATCGCGCGGATGCCGCTCCGTGAGGAGGCAGGACGCCTGTACGGACCCGGTATCTTCGACATGAAGGCGGGGATCGGCGTGGCGATGCTGGCCATGCGGGCCGTGCGCGAGATGAAGCTCCCGTATGCCCCGCGCGTCACCATGCTCTGGACGACCGACGAAGAGATTGGCAGCGCCACATCGCGCTCAGCGATCGAAGCGCATGCCCGGCAGGTCAGCGCCGTCTACGTTCTCGAGCCCTCCCTCCCGGGCGGCGCTGCGAAGACGAGCCGCAAAGGCGTCGGCGAGTTCGAACTGACCGTGCACGGCGTGTCGGCGCACGCTGGACTCGATCCAGA
This sequence comes from uncultured Acidobacteriota bacterium, assembly GCA_963797715.1. Classification (GTDB taxonomy): domain Bacteria; phylum Acidobacteriota; class Vicinamibacteria; order Vicinamibacterales; family 2-12-FULL-66-21; genus DATBJJ01. The sequence continues at coordinate 142,992 of CAWCQS010000013.1, read as the reverse complement.
ACGAGGGGCGAGCGCGATTCACGAGCTGGCGCATCAAATCATCGCTATCACCGCGTTGCAGGACGTCGAGCGCGGCGTGACACTCAACGTTGGCCGTATCGCTGGTGGTTCTCGCACGAACGTCGTCGCCGAGTCCGCTCACGCAAGCATCGACGTTCGGGTGTCGACGATGGCAGACGCCGCGCGAATCGAAGAGTCGCTGCACCGACTACGGCCGTGCCTGCCACGGACACGGCTCGAGCTTCGCGGAGGCGTCGACCGTCCGCCGCTCGAGCGCGGACCCGGTGTTGTGCACCTTTACGAGCTGGGGCGCGAGGTGGCTCGGGCGCTGGGGCGAGATCTCGCAGAAGGGGCCGCTGGCGGGGCGTCCGACGGGAATTTCACTGCCGCTCTCGGTGTTCCTACATTAGACGGCCTCGGCCCGCGCGGCGATGGTGCGCATGCACTCCATGAGCATGTCGAGCTTGAAGATTTGGCGTGGCGTTCGGCCTTCCTCGCCGCGCTGCTGAGTCGAGCCGGGAAAGTACACTAAACGCGGGAAAGTACACCAAAACTATGTCCAATGGGGTGAAAACGGTTCTATTGCTTGGCGCTTTGAGCGCCCTGCTCCTCGCTATCGGCGATGTCATCGCCGGCCCGAACGGGTTGATGATCGGGTTGCTGATTGCCGCGGTGATGAATTTCGGTTCGTACTGGTTCTCGGACAAGATCGTCCTGCGGATGTATCGTGCCGAAGAGGTCGGATCCAATCATCCGTTGTACCGTGTGACCGAACGGCTCGCGCGTCAGGGTGGCCTGCCGATGCCGAAGGTCTATGTGATCCCCGACGCGTCGCCCAATGCGTTTGCGACCGGGCGCAACCCCGAGCACGCCGCAGTTGCTGCGACTGAAGGAATTCTCCGAATCCTCAGTGAGCCGGAGCTCGAGGGTGTCATTGCGCACGAGCTCGCGCACGTCAAGCACCGCGACATCCTCATCAGCTCAATCGCCGCGACACTGGCGGCGGCCATCATGATGGTGGCGCGCATGGCAATGTATGCCGGCATGTTCGGCGGCGGACGCCAGGACGATCGCGACGACGGCGCGAACCCGATTGCGCTGCTCGCGATGATGATTCTCGCGCCGATTGCGGCGTTCCTCATCCAGGCCGCAATTTCCCGCTCCCGCGAATTCAGCGCCGACGCCGGCGGCGCGAGTATCGCCGGCACGCCGTACGGTCTCGCGGACGCGCTCAGAAAGATCGAGGCGGCGTCGCGCCGGGTCCCGCTCGACGCCAATCCCGCGACGGCGCATATGTTTATCGTCAAGCCGTTCTCCGGTAGCGGCCTGACGTCCTTATTCAGCACCCACCCCCCAACCGAGGAGCGCATTAGCGCGCTGCTCGGCGGTCGGTAAGTTTTTCTCGCCAGCAGTCGACGGCCGGCGGCGCCTCCGCCGCCTGAGCCGCGCCCCCAGCCTGAGCACGACTTTTGCTGTTCCGGCGTCCAGCGGGTTTCTCTGGTCCTCAGACTACCGAGCCATGGTTACCGCGCACGACAGGGGAGGCAGCCGTGAAAGAAACAGACGTCGACATTCCCAGGGAGCGGTTGGCTGAGTCGGCCGATCGCGTGCTCTCGCGCGCTCTCGACGAGGCGCGTCGATGGGAACACGGCCTGCTCACGAGCGAACATGTCTGCCTGGCATACGCGCAGGTCGAGTGGGACGTATTCGGGCAGCTCATGCGAGATTTGCGGGTCAATCCTCACCAGATCCTGCATGCCCTCGAAGATCAGATGCGCCGCGTGCGTGTCGCCCCAGGCCGCGAGCTGCGCGCCGCGCCCGCAACCAAGATTCTGTTCAAGCTCGCGACCCTCAATGCGACCCGCGCCGGCCGGCACGCGGTGGAGGCCTCTGACCTCTTTGCCGCTATTTTCGAGGACACCAACGGCGTACCGGTCTCCATCGTTCGCAATCACGGGGTCGAGCCGGAGATGCTCGTATCGCGACTAGCGATGCGCGTTCGTGACTTCGAGGCGCAGGAGGAGCGGCTCAAGAAGCGTTTCGATCTCCCGCCCTTCCTCAAGCACTTCGCGACCAACCTGAATCACCTCGCACGTCAGGACAAGGTGCCGCCACTTTTCGGTCGCGAACGCGAGATGATGCAGGTGGTCGAGATTCTCTGCCACCGCGAGCGATCGAACTCAGTGTTGCTGCTCGGCGAGCCCGGCGTCGGCAAGACAGCCATTGCCGAAGGCCTGGCGAGCCTGATCGAGTTCGAGCCGCAGCGCCTGCCCATACGGCTCCGCGACTGCCAGATCGTCAATCTGCAGATGAACGCGATGGTCGCCGGCACCATGCTGCGCGGCATGTTCGAAGAGCGGATGCAGAACGTCATCCGAGAGATTCGCGAGCGCCCGAACCTCATACTGTTCATCGACGAGGTGCACACCATGGTCGGCGCGGGCTCGGCGCTCGGCGCGCCGTCCGACGCCAGTAACATCCTGAAGTCCGTGCTGGCGCGCGGGGAAGTGCGCATCATCGGCGCGACGACGTTCAGCGAGTACAAGTCCTACATCCAGGAAGACGAGGCGCTCGCCCGCCGCTTCCGTACCGTTCACATCAACGAGCCCAGCATCGAGGACACACGGCACATTCTGAACGGGCTGCGGCCGCGCCTCGAGCGCCATTACTCGGTGCGCATCCAGGACGACGCGATCGAGACGGCGTTGGAGATGGCACCTCGCTACATGCGCCACCTGCAGCTGCCGGACAAGGCCATCGGCTGGCTCGATACAGCCTCGGTCAAGGCCGAGATCTCACGGCGAATGGACGTGACCGCGAGTGACGTCGTGTCGGTGATTTCTGCGGCCTCACAGATCCCCGAGGACATGGTCTTTCGCGATGTGTGTGATCGCTTCCGGGGCGTCGAAGAGCATCTCAGCGAGCACGTCGTCGGTCAGAAGGCAGCGATCGGCGCCGTGGCGCGGCGCCTGGTGCTGAACAAGGGACCACTGAAAGATGGATTCGATCGGCCGGACGGCGTGCTCCTCTTTCTTGGACCGACAGGCGTTGGCAAGACGGAACTCGCCAAGGCGCTCGCCAGGTTCCTTTTTGGCGATACGCGTCGGATGATCCGCGTCGACATGTCCGAGTATCAGGATGGCGCGGTGGGTGTCGACAAGCTGATCGGCATGCCGCGCGGCATTGTCGGTTCCGAGCGCGGCGGCGTGCTGACGAACCAACTCAGGGATCAGCCCTATTCGGTCGTCCTCCTCGACGAAGTCGAGAAGGCAAGTCAGTCGATGTTGAACCTCTTCCTGCAGGCGTTCGACGAAGGATGGGTTACCGACGGACGCGGGAAGCGGGTCTATCTGAGCGACGCGATCGTAATCATGACGTCGAACATCGGCTCCGAGTACTTCCGGCGGCTGACCAACCCGATGGGCTTCCTGTCCCGCCAGGTAGGCATCGAGCAGATTCAGTCCGACGTGCTGCGCGAGGTAGAGCGGCGCTTTACGCCCGAGTTCCGCAACCGCTTGGACGAGGTCGTCATCTTCCAGCCGCTCTCGCGAGAAGAGGTGCGCGCGATTGCGTGTCTGCAGATCGAGCGGCTGTCGCAGTCGTTGGCGAAGAGCGGCCGCGTGCTTCAAGTCACGCCGGCAGCCTTCGATCAACTGGTCGCTGAGGGGTACAGCCTCGCGTATGGCGCACGCTTCCTCAAGCGCGCGATAGAAGCCCGGATTGCGCTGCCGATCAGCCAGCAGTGGAACGAGGGTCGTGTGTTCACGGCAACCGTCCAGAACGGCGCAATCGAGATCGCCGCGTCGCCGGCCTCGCTGGCGGCAACGGCGTAGTCGGCCTTAGCTCCATTCGAACGTCGCCTGCGTCGCATCGGGCGCGGTCGCTGGCGGTTCCGCCGGCTCTTGCTCGTCGCCGCGCCTGAATGCGCGCGCGCCGATTGCGTACCGCCGCCGAAGGTCATCAACGATCGCGCCGAGAGCCTCGACGTAGGCCTTGGGGGCGTAAGCACCCGGATACAGACGCTCGTAGCCTTGCGCCAGCTGCGGGAATTCCGCCCGCAGGAAGCCCATGAAGTGATCTTTCGTTCCGTCCTTCAGATGGAGCAGGTTTGCTCCCATGAAGGCGGCGTCGTGCTCGGCGGCAGCGCGAACCGTGGCCTCCAGCCGACGGCGTTCGGTGGTGAAGCCGGGAACGATTGGCGCCATCAGGACACCAGCGTTGACGCCAGCCTTTCTCAGCGTCCGCACCGCGCGCAGCCGTTGCAGCGGATGCGCGGTGCCTGGCTCGAGCGCGGCCCATGCTTCTTCGTCAACGGTAGGGACGCTGATGTGAACCGTACAGCCGGCCGTGCGTCCGAGTTCGGCGAGGAGGTCCGCGTCGCGCACCACCATCGGGCCCTTGGTCACGAGCCCCACGGGCGTGCGAGCGGCGAGCAGCGCTCCGAGCGCTGAGCGCGTCAACTTGTAGTGGCCCTCGATTGGCTGATACGGGTCGGTGGCCGTGCCGAGGGCGACGAGCTCGCGGGTCCACGTAGGTTTCTCGAGCTCCCGGCGCAGCACTTCCACGAGATTGCGCTTGACGAAGATTACCGACGAGAACTCATCGTCGGGCCCAAGGGAGAACTGCGTCTGGTACCGGCGGGCGAAGCAATAGTGGCAGGCGTGCGTGCAGCCGCGGTACGGATTCAGCGTCCACCGGAACGGCATGCCCTTGACCGGGTTCAGGGCCGACCGGCACGTCACTTCCTGATAGCGCGCATCGTCCGCGCGGCGTTGGGCCTGATCGAGGGCGGCCGGGCCGTCGCGGAGGACTCTCAGCGCGATGGTGCGAGTGGTAGGGGGAGCCGGAGGGGAGTCGAAGAGGCGCGGTTCGTCCATGCCGATATTCGCCTTTTGTTCGCCATGATCGCCCTCCTACGTCGCAGTTGTCAACTTCAGCAGTCAGCCAATCAGCATTAAAAAAGGTAGGCGGCGGCGAACCCCAGCTGGGCCACGAACATCATTCTGTACATGTGGGCCCACGACACGTGGTTTTCCTCGACGGCTAGCTCTTCCGGGCGCCTGAGCATCAGGTAGCAGACGTAAACGCCGTAGGCCGTCATACCAGCCGATAAGGCGAGGAGCAGCGCGAAGTTACCCGTCAGAATCCCCGAGACGGCACCCACCGCGATCATCACGAACGGTACGACGAACGACGGCGAGATCATCCACGCGGCGCGGCGCACGCCGTAGAGGATCGGCAACGTGCGGCAGCCACCGCGCGCGTCTCCTTCCATGTCCGCGAAATCCTTCGTCGTCGATGCGCCGAGGAGAAACAGCCCGAAGATGCCGCCGATGAACCAGGGCTCGACGGCAATCACCGTCTTGACCGCCGACCATCCGGCCACCTTCAGCAGCACGCCGCGCGGAATTGCAATGGTGACATTCGCCCAGATGCCGAGCCGTTTTGTCCGAAACGGCGGGACGGAATAGAGCACGGTGATAACAGTGGCGACGAGCACGATCCAAAAGCATTCGTGGCGGCCGCTGGGCGCGACCAGCCAGGCGAGCACCAGGGCGACTGCGTAGGCGACGAGCGTGAACGTCCACGCCGAATGAATCGACAATCGCTCCGAAGGTAGCGGCCGCTTCGGCTTGTTGATTCTGTCAATCTCGAGGTCGTAAATCTGATTGATCGCGTTTGACGCCGCGTTGAGCACCGCGGCCATCGTCAGACCGATCAGGGGATAGGTAATAAGGTCGGAGCTCCAGAGCTCGCGTGGCGCGGCCCCGGCCGCCGTGACGGCACCGGACGCAAAGCCGAGTGCCGGCGCGACGAGCGTGAACGGCCGCGAGAACTCAAACCACAGCGCCGCACCTGATGACGCGCGTGCTGGTCCGTTCGTCATCAGGCGAACCCCGCAACGAGCAACGCGGCGCTCGCGGCGATCGCTGTGTTCATGAAGTTCAGCATGTCGTTGTTCAGGATACCCGGTGCTTCGAGAGTCGCGCCAAGCAGGCTTTCGACCAGCGAACCGACGGTCGCCCCGAACACGACGGGGAAGAGTGCCACGCCGGGAACGAGTCCGACGGCAATCGCGATTCCAGCAAGCACGCACGCGCCGACAATGCCGGCAGCCGTGCCTTCGAGGGACATAGCCCCGGACGTGCCCGGTGGAACCCGTCGAAAGGTGGACACGAGATAGGTCTTCTTACCCCAAGCCTTGCCGATCTCGCTGGCGACGGTGTCGCTGCCTCCGGCCGCGAGGGCGGTGACGAAACCCAGAAGCGCCATGTCGCGAGAATCGGTGACCACTGACAGCAGGGAAGCGACGACGGCCACGCCGGTATTTGCGATGGCGTTGCCCGCGCCGCGTCGGCCGCCGCGTTCCTCGTGAATGCCGAGTAGCGTCTTGCGGCGCAAGCCGAGTCGCGACGTGATCGAGGCTGCAAGAAACGTCGCCATCAGGAGCGCCCAACCGGCCCAACCTGAAGTCACCGCGATCGCGATGCCGATGATCGCTCCAGTGATCGCGCCGGCCAGGTTGACGGTGCGCGCCCGATAACCCAGCCACGCCACGATAACATTCGTGAAGCACGCGAGCGGGAGTGCCTGACCAACAACCGCCAGCGCGGGTTCGACGAGATCCGTCCGGACAAGGCTCAGCGCCCAGAGCACTGCCGCGGCAGAGACCGGTACCGACACGTTATCGTCGAGCCTGGTTGGTAGCGTTTCTACGAACGCCGCGACGAGGGCTGCGGCGACGGGTCCAGCGATCGAGAACCACAGGTCGGGCGTCGGCGTGACATTCGGCCGGCACCACCAGGCGAGGAAGACACCGGCCAGTGCTCCGCTGACAAAGAACGCGAGCGTTCCCGCAACCGACTTGTCACGGTTCCAGGGAATTCGGCTCGAGCGGATCGTCGTGCCGGCAAGGGTCGCCATGCCGTCACCCACGGCGAGGACGGCCCATGCTGCGCCAACGATGTCCGGTCGAGTGGGGAAAAGCAACGCGAGGACGAGCACCGACATCGGATAGAGGACGATGCCGGACCGGGCGCTGCCGGCGAGCTCGCCCGGACGATAGAGGTGGGCGGCCAGCCGTGGGAGCACGAACAGGTTGAAGAGGAGAGCGGCCGCAGCCAGCAGCGCCGCCTGCCACCACGTGAGCCAGCGCAGCGCGAGCGCGAAGGCGCCCATCGCGACATGCACGACTTTGCGGCTACGCCCGGCGTGCGGCCGTGCGGCCATCACGAGCGTGCGAGAGCGACGCGGTGCCGCCAGTAGTCCAGCAGATCGGTCAGAGTGTCCTCGATGGGGATGGCCGCCTGCCAACCGACCTCGGTGCGCGCGCGAGTCGGATCGCCGAGGATCACCGGCTGGTCAGATGGGCGCAGGCGCGAAGGATCGATCTCGATCCTGATCGCCCGCCGCGCTCGCGCCAAAAGCATATCAAGGACATCGCCGATGCGATGGGCGCGGCCGCTGCAGACGTTGTAGGGCCGGCGCGGCCTACCCTTTTCTGCCAGCAACCGATAGGCGCCGACGACATCGCGGACATCGGTAATGTCACGGCGAGCGTCGAGATTTCCGACGCTGAGAACTGGTTCGGCGAGGCCCGCTTCGATTTCCGCGATCTGCCTCGCGAAGCTCGAGGTCACGTAGGCCGGCGACTGTCGGGGGCCGGCGTGGTTGAACGGGCGGACCACCACGACCGGTATTGACGTCACCTGGCTGGCGATCATTTCCTGCGCCAGCTTGCTGACGCCGTACGGGCTCGAGGGTCCGAGCGGGGCGTCTTCGGTCAGGGGATCGGTTGTAGTCCGATACACCGTCGCCGACCCCACCACGACCACCGTAGCCGTCGATCCCGTGGCGCCAAGCGCATCAAGAAGGTGGTGCGTTCCGAGACCGTTCACGCGCAGCGGCGTCACAGGATCCTTCCACGAGTTCCCGACGTCCGCGGCGCCAGCGCAATGGTAGACGACCGACGGTTTCAGCGCATCGATCGCGGAACGAACGGCGCTGCGGTCGAGTAGGTCTACAGGGCTCCACGTAATCCGCGGGTCTGCGGGCGGCGCCGGCGTACCGCGAGGGTTCGACCAGGCCGTGAGCGCCGGCTCATGCAGGAGCAGGTGTTCGACGAGGTGGCTGCCCGCGAAACCCGTGGCGCCGGTGACGAGGAGCGGACCAGCCACTGCCGGGTCTCAGCTCTGGCGCTCTTCGTACTGCGTCTTGTAGTACGCCTGAAACGCCGGATCGCCTTCCTTGATCGGCCGCCACCACCACTCGTTCTGCTGATACCAGGCGACGGTGTCCGCCAGGCCTTGTTCAAACGCGATCCGTGGTTTCCAGCCGAGCGAGTGCAGTTTCGCCGTGTCGACCGAGTACCGTCGATCGTGACCCGGGCGATCGGCGACAGGACGAATGAGCGACTCGGGCTTGCCAAGAAGCTGAAGGATTCGTCGCGTCAGGTCGACGTTCTTGACGTGGTTCCCGCCGCCGACGTTGTAGGCCTCGCCCGGTGTCCCATGCTCGATGATCAGATCGAGGGCGCGGCAGTTGTCGGAGACGTGCAACCAGTCGCGGACGTTCATGCCGTCGCCGTAGAGCGGGACGGCTTTATCGTCCATCGCGTTGGTGATGAACAGCGGGATGATCTTCTCGGGGAACTGGTTCGGCCCGTAGTTGTTCGACGCGCGGGTGACGACGACCGGCACCTGATACGTCGCCCAATAGCTGTAGGCAAGCCGATCGGCGCCCGCCTTGCTCGCTGAGTAGGGGTTCCGCGGACGCAGTTCGTCGGTTTCCTTACTCGACCCTTCGGCGATGCTGCCGTAGACCTCGTCGGTGGAAATCTGCACGAACTTCCGCAGTTTTGGCGCTTCTCGCGCCGCTTCGAGCAGGACGAACGTGCCGAACACGTCGGTCGTGATGAACTCCCCGGCGTTCAGGATCGACCGGTCGACGTGTGTTTCTGCGGCGAAGTGAACCACGAAGTCCGACGCGCCGACGAGCGGTCCGGCAACCGCCGGGTCGGCAACATCGCCTTTGACGAACTCGTGCCGCGGATGATCCATGACGCCCTTGAGGTTCTCCAGACGTCCGGCGTAGGTGAGCTTGTCGAGCGTCGTGACGCGCCAGTCCGAGTGCGTCGAGAGCGCGTGCCGCACGAAATTCGAGCCGATGAATCCGGCGCCTCCGGTCACGAGCACATTCCTCATCGTCGTGCATTCCTTGCGGTTGTCATGTTTCGAGCCTCGCGCTCTTGCGAAAGATAGCTACCGTGTTGTCTGACCGCCAAACGCGCCGAGGAGGTTCGAGAACGTTCCAATCCCGGCGAGCGTGAACGAGATATTGAAGCGGCGATCCTTCGGGTACTCCCGCCACCGTGGATAGACCGGCGAAATTGTAGGCCTGGTATTCGACGGCGAAGCCACAGCACTGCGCGTTGTAGTACCCGAGATATCGCTGCTGCAGGAACTGGTCGCGGTGCAGGTCGTAGTTGAACGAGTACGTGACTCCGACGCCGTTCCCGGCGGAGCGGAAGTTCGCCGAGGCGTTGAGGTAGTGATCGGCAAAATCCGGGTTGTCGTAGCCGGGCAGACCCGGGATGTAACGCCGCCGGCTCCAGCCGCCAGACGCCTGCATATGGGCGGTGTTGACTCCCGCGTTGGCGGCCAGCGTCTTCAGGGTGTGGAATGTGGGATCCCACTCCGTCCGGAAATCACCCTGCAGCTTGTCGGTCGGTGACGTGCGCGCGTAGAGGGCCAGAGCTGAGTACTTGCTCGCCGCGGCAGCCGCATAGCTACTGCTCTGATACATCTGATCGTACTGGGCGGCCGTCGCGTCGGTGTAGTAGCTCTGGTTGATGGCGACGCTCAGCACTTCGCGCGAAGCCGTCCGTTTCGCATACAGCCGGTTGTTCAACCCGTAGCGGAATTCCCAGACATCGCCGACGGTGTAGTCGGATCCGTCGAGCTTGACGATGCGGTCGAAGACGTCGATAGCGGAAATGCGCCTGATCGTGAAGACTGGCTCGATGACGTGCTTCAGCTTTACGCCTTCGGTTGCCCCAGCGTTGAAGATGCGGCTGAATACCGGCCCGGTAATTCTCGAGTTGAGCTCGAAATATTGACGGCTGACTGAGTCAGGCACCTGCTGGCCGTTGAGAAGGCTTTCGGTCCAGTAGGTGGCGCGCCAGCCGATCGTGGAGTTCACGGTCAGGAACGGCCACTTCGTGAACGGGATTCGCAGGATTGGGGCGAAGTCGGCACGCGTCAGCCCCTGATCGGCGCCGGCGACGGCAACGCCTGTACTGTCGGTCGTACTGCGCAGGATGGTCGCGTACTCCGCTCCGGCGCCGAAATAGAAGGGCGACTTGGCTATCCGGCGCTCCGCTTCGTTGAAGTTGATCCGAGGCAGGCCACCGTAGGTCGTATAGGAGCCGTCGGGGTAGAAAACATCCGTCCGGTCGAATGTGCCGCTGACGATGACCTGCGACCAGTTGCCGGTCACGTTGCCGCCGAAGCTGCGCGTGCTTCGCGTCGCTCGGTAGATGTTCTGCTGATACAACTGTTCCGGCGTAACGTCCGACACATAGTCGGCGTTCGCTCGCGCGCGGATCCGTGCTCCCAGTCCCTGCGTCATCGCGCCGGTGATCTGATAGCTGCGTCGCCCTGCGCCGCCGCTGTCTGTCGATTTCTCATCCAGCCACGAGACGCGGGCGTTGCCCTGCGAGCCGCCGCCGAGAATGTAGCGATATTCGCCACCCATCGCCTGGCCGGCCTTCGCGAACCAATCGTGCTGGAACGTGGCGTCCTGGTTACGTGCGATGGCCCAGAAAAAGGCGTTGCTGAGCGACTGGCCGCGAAGCGTCGACGAACCGTAGGTGGGAATGAGAAATCCCGTCGCCCGGTCGTCGTCCTGGATCGGGTAGTAGAAGATCGGGAGGTACATCAGCGGTACGCCCTTCACCCGGAAGACCGAGTTCTTGAGCAGCGCGTAGTCGTCGAGGTTGATCGTCGCCGAGCCCGACACGACCTCCCATCGCGGTGTCGGCTGAACGCACGTACTGAACGCGCCGTCGACGATCTTGTACTTCTTGGGGCCGAGTTTGTGGATCTCTTTCCCCCGGAACATCGCGTCCGGCTCCTGAGTGCCGAACATGCTGCGATCGGCGCGCTCGCCGAGCGACGCCATGCCGTTGGCGTTGTAGAACGTTCCGGTTCGCGCCTGCGTGTCGAACTCGACGCGTTCGGCGCTGATGAAGCTGGTAGGCGTACCCACCTTGACGTTGCCGGTCGCGACGATGCGATGACTGTCGGGATAAATCTCGGCGAAGTCGGCAAAGAATTGCGTTTCGTCGCAGTCCACCTGAACCGGAACGGCGCCTCGACCGGTCAGGACCAGCACGCGCTCGGTCCGGCCGCTGACCTCCTTCGAGAGCGCGTCTTGTGTCGCGCCAGACATTTCAGAAACGCGGCATCCCCCGATCTCGCTCTGCGGCGTCTGCGCCGGTGCTGCCGCTGGTGACGGCGGTGCAGCGGGCTGGGCCGGGGGTGTGGCCTGCGGCGTCTGCGCGTTTACGCGCCTCAGACCCATCACGCCGGGTACATCGAGCAGGCTGAAACCGACGAAGACGATGGTGAGCAGGTGGCGGCGATGCATGCAAACGGCTGGGGCCGGCAGCACGTCAGCAGGCAGACGACGCACTGTCGGGTCCAACTCGCGGAAAATCAACGAAGAATACCACGCAGCGGACCGATGAGAAAGATCGAACCCGCGGCGACGACACGCGCGCCGGGCTGGCAGGCGTCAGCCACGGCGCGCGCTGGATCTGCGATCGCCACAATTGTGCGCGGACCAGGCGTCAACCGAGTGGCGACTGACGACGCCAGCGCCGCGAGCGAGTCGGCGTCGAGCGCCCGCGGGCTCGGCGCCGTGGTGCAGATCAGCGTGCGGCAGCACGGCAGCAGCTCCGAGAGCATGCCGGTGGCGTCCTTGTCGCGCATCACGCCAAGGACGAGCGTCACGCCCGTCCAGTCGCGCTCGCGCAAATATGTGGCTAGGGCTCTTGCGCCCGCCGTGTTGTGCGCCGCGTCGAGGATGACCTCGGCGTCTCGCCATCGCCGGTATTCCAGCCGGCCCGGCCAACTCGCCTCGCTCAATCCTGTGCGCATCGACTGTGGAGTCAGCCGGACGCCAAGACCGACAAGCTCGGTGAACAAGCAGAACGCCACCGCGGCGTTGTCGATTTGATGACGTCCTGGCAGCGCCAACGTCACGTCCTCGAGGCGATGTGCACCGGCCTCGAGCGTGACGTTCGCCGCAGTACCGCGGGTCTCTCGCGTGGAGACACGGACGCGATCGGGAACGTCGATCAGGCGCGCCGAGCGTTCGCGGCACGCGTCGGCAATCACGGCGTGGGCGCCGGGAACCACCGGTCCGACGATGACCGGTATCCCCGGCTTGATGACGCCGGCCTTCTCGCGAGCGATCGATTCCAGGGTCTCTCCCAGGAGATCCTGATGGTCGAAGTCGATCGAGGTGATCACCGCCGCCATGGGAGTTATGACGTTCGTAGCGTCGAGTCGGCCGCCGAGCCCGACTTCAACTACCGCCACTTCCACGTTGGCGCGGCGGAACAGCTCGAAGGCAATGGCCGTCGCGCACTCGAAAAATGTCGGCAGGGTTTCGAGCGTGCGATCGGCAACCAACCGTTCGACCGTCGACTGAATCGTCGCGGCCGCTGATTCGAGGTCCGCAGTCGAGACTTCGCGTTCGCCAATCACGAAGCGCTCCTCGATCCGCTCGAGGTGCGGCGACGTATACCGCGCCGACCGGTAGCCCGCGGCGTGGAGCGCGGCGGACGTCATGGCCGTCACCGACCCTTTGCCATTGGTGCCGGCAACAATGACCGAGCCGAAGGCGCGCTCGGGATGTCCGAGGGCGGCGCAGACCTTCTCCATGTTCTCGAGACCGAACTTCATCCCGAGACGCTCGAGCGAGAAGAGGAACTCGAGTGGCAAAACCGATGGTCAGGGCTTGGCGGCTGCGCGAGCGACCGCTTCGCGATCGTCGGCTCGATCGGGTTCGATCGCCGGTTCGCTGACGAACGGACGCGCCGCCGCGCCGAAGCGCAACACGCGTGTGATCATGTCCTTCATTTCACGGCGATCGACAACGGCATCGAGCATGCCGTGATCGAGGAGGAACTCGCTGCGCTGGAATCCTTCCGGCAGCGTCTGCCGAATCGTCTGCTCGATGACGCGCGGGCCGGCAAAGCCGATGAGCGCCTTGGGCTCGGCGATGTTGAGATCGCCGAGCATGGCAAAGCTCGCGGTCACGCCGCCGGTGGTTGGATCGGTGAGAACGGAGATGTAGGGGAGGTGCGCCCGATCGAGCCGCGCCAGGCCGGCACTGATCTTGGCCATCTGCATCAGCGACAGTGCGCCTTCCATCATCCGCGCGCCGCCGGAACACGAGACGATGATGAGCGGCAGCCTTCCGGCGATCGCCCGTTCGATCGCCCTTGCGATCTTCTCGCCGACGACCACGCCCATGCTGCCGCCGATGAAGGCGTATTCCATTGCGGCAACGACCGTCTCAATGCCGTTGATACGCCCGGTCGCCGTGATGACCGCGTCGTTGAGACCCGTGGCGGCAATGCTCGCATCGAGACGCTTGTGATACGGCTTGGTGTCGGTGAACTTGAGCGGGTCAGTGGACGTCAGCCCCTGGTCGTATTCCTGCCACTGGCCGTCGTAGAGCGCCCGAAGCCGTTCGGCGGCGCTCAGCCGGAAGTGGTGCGCGCACTTCGTGCAGACGCTCAGGCTGGCCGCCAAGTCCTTGTTGTAGATAACCTGCCCGCAGGATGGGCATTTGACCCAGAGCCCCTCGGGCACCCGGCTCTGCTTGTCGGGCGGCTCAATGGGCTTGCGCTGCTTCTTGAACCAAGCCATTCAGGGCGTAGATTAGCATGTGACAGTCGTCAGTCGGCAGTCGTCAGTCCCGAGTCGTCAGTCCTGAGTCGTCAGTCCTGAGTCGTCAGTCCCAGTCGTCAGTCGGCGCCTCGGACCGGAGACTGGGACTCGCGACTGGGGACTCACGACTGGGACTCACGACTCAGGACCGACGACTGCCGACTGACGACTGTTACGTTCTTGGCACGTAATATCTCGTGCCCTTTCCCATCCCCCGTATCTGACGTTCGATGTCGGCGATAGCGTCCTCACCCCACGACAGGTCGAACTGCGAGGTTTCGACAACCAGCAGCGGCGAGGCTGAGTAGTGGAAGAAGAAATGGTTGTACGCCTCGTTCAACTCGCGGACGTAGCGCTCTTCCGGGATCGGCGAATCGCCGTCGGTGCGCGGCCGTTCGCGCAGGCGCCGGCGCAACACGTCCGTCGGTGCCTGGAGGTAGATCACGAGATCGGGCGTCAGAAGATCCGGCACGAGCAGTTCGTAGAGCCGCTGGTAGATGAAGAGTTCGTTGTCGTCGAGATTCAGGTATGCGTAGATCTTGTCGCGCTCGAACAAGTAGTCGCAAACGGTCAACTGGCTGAAGAGATCGCGCTGGCGCAACGACGTCTGCTGGCGGTGTCGTGCCAGCGTGTAAAAGAGTTGCGCCTGGAAGCCGGAGCCGGCACGCCCGGCGTAGAAGTCGCCCAGGAAAGGGTTGTCGGTTTCGTCGAGCACCACCGTCGCATCGAATCGTGCCCCGAGTTGGTCGGCCAGCGCCGACTTGCCGACGCCAAGCGGGCCTTCGATTGCGATGTACCGGAAGTCCACGGTGCAGCGAGTATAGCAGGGCAAAAACGCCCACTGCGCCGGAGTGGCGGCAGGGCGCGAGGGCGAGCCTTGCGATAGCATGGGCCCGTGCGGATTGATCGACTCGAGTTGCGTTTGCTGCGGCTGCCGCTCGTCCGCTTCTTCGAGACAAGTTTCGGACGCGTCGACGAGCGGCTGTTCCTGCTCGTCACCGTCGAGGAGAACGGTGCATCTGGCGTTGGGGAGTGCGTCGCCGATGCCAACCCGTACTACAGCGCCGAGACGACTCGGACGGCGTGGCACATCATCTCGGAATTCCTCGCCCCGCTCGTTCTCGGCAGGTCCTTCTCACACCCGCGCGAGATCTTCGGCGCGCTCGCGCCAGTCCGCGGGCATCAGATGGCCAAGGCGGCCATCGAGATGGCTGCCTGGGACCTCGCGGCACGGCAGCAAGGTGTCAGCCTGTCGACGCTCCTCGGCGGCGCCCGCTCAGCGATCGAATCGGGTGTCTCGATAGGCATCCAGAACTCACTCGACGAACTCGTCGAGCGTGTCGCGATCGAGTGGGCAGCCGGCTACCGCCGTGTCAAAATCAAGATCAAGCCGGGGTGGGACGTGGACGCGGTCGAGTGCGTTCGCGCCAGGTTCGGCGACATCCCGTTGATGGTGGACGCCAACGCGGCCTACGGCCTCGCCGATGCGGCGCGGCTTGCCGAGCTTGACCGGTTCAATCTCACGATGATCGAGCAGCCTCTCGACTACGACGATATTCGCGACCACGCGACGCTGCAGCGGCAGCTCCGCACCGCAATCTGTCTTGACGAGTCCATTTACAGCGTCAAGGCGGCCGCCGAGGCGATCGAGATGGGCGCCTGCCAGGTCATCAACATCAAGCCGGGACGGGTGGGTGGACACGCAGAATCGGTGCGCTTGCACGATTTGGCAGCGGCGCATGGTGTTCCCGTGTGGCACGGAGGCATGCTCGAGAGCGGGATCGGCCGCGCTCACAACATTCACTTGTCGACGCTGCCGAATTTTTCGCTGCCGGGCGACGTCGCCGCCAGCCGCCGATACTATGCGCCGGACCTGATCGATCCGGAAATCGAGGTCGCGTCCGACGGCACGATTGCGGTGCCGACTGCCCCAGGCATCGGTGTTCAGATCGTGCACGACCGCGTGGTCGCGGCGACGCAAGAAAGGATGGAGTTGCGCGTTTGAGGATGATTGACGTTCGCGCTGGAGAGACGCGTATTCGAACGGGATCCTGGATCGCAGCGACAGCAGTGGCCTCGCTCCTGCTGTCCGCGTGCGTTCCAACGCCGCCGCCAAAACTGCCGGAGGCGCCTCAGGTACCGTACCAGCAGAAGATGGCGTGGATTCTCCAGCTCGAAGATCAGCGCCTCACGCGCATCGATCTGCCGGCGCCGCCGCCACCGCCGCCTCCGGTCAAGGGGAAGAAAGTCGTCACGCCTCCGGCCCCACCGCCGCCGTCGTCTCTTCCGGATTTGGCGGTGCTCGTGCGTGACGGCGATCCGCGGGTGCGCCGACGCGCGGCCCTCGCCACCGGTCGCGTGACGTCGAAGGCTGGCACGGCGTTGCTGCAGCCGCTGCTTACCGATGCCGACACTGACGTCCGGTCGATGGCCGCGTTTGGGCTCGGTCTCATCGGCGATCCGTCCGCCGAGCAGGCGTTAGTTCCGCTTTTGAGCGATCCGGTTCCGACCGTGCGTGGCCGAGCCGCTGAAGCGCTTGGGCTCATCGGTGCTGGAGGTGCTGCCACCGCGATCGGTCAGATGGTGGCGCAGTATGCGAAGTCTCCGGCTGTGGCGTCTCTGTCACCAGACGATGAATCGGAATCACCGGCCGCTGAAGCGCTGGCGTTCAAGCTCGGCCTCTTTGCGCTCGTCCGCCTCAAGGCATACGAGCCAATCGCGTCGGCCGTGCTCGATGGCGGGAAGCCGGTGACGACGTGGTGGCCGGTGGCCTATGCGCTGCAGCGGATAGAAGATCCGCGGGCTGTCCCGGCGCTCTTGCAACTCCTCGCCGGACAAGGCCACTACACGCGCGCGTTCGCCGCACGAGGCCTCGGACCGCTGAAAGACCCTGCCGCGGCAAAACCGCTCCTCGCGCTGCTCGATCCCGCGGCAAAGAGCGGTGTCGAGCTGACGGTGAGTGCGATTCGCGCGCTCGCTCAACTTGGCGCGGCTGACGCTGCCGGTCCGCTCGTGCGTCTGGCGAGCACGCCGGCCGTCCATCCCAACATTCGCCTCGAATCGGTGATCGCGCTCGGCAAGCTCGGCGCCGTCGACGGCCTGCCGATCGTGCAGGATCTGTGGACCGACGAGTGGCCAGACATGCGTGCGGCAGCGCTCGCGGCGGCAGCGGCCATCGACCGTGACAGTTTCATTGCCGTTCTGTCGGGCATGGAAGTGGACCGGCATTGGCAGGTCCGCGCGGCGCTCGCCGGAACGCTGGGCGAGTTTCCGGCCGACCTCGCAGCCGAACGCCTGCGATCGATGCTGCAGGACGAGGACAAACGTGTCATTCCCGCGGTGCTGACGTCGCTCGCCCGGCTGAAGGTGAACGACCTGCGGACTCTGCTGCTACAGCGGCTCGACGATCCCGACTTCGTCGTCCGGGCTGCGGCCGCGCGCGAGCTCGGCAAGCTCAGGCCCGAAGGCGGAGCTGACGCGTTGCGCCAGGCGTACAAGAGCGCGACGGCGGACGCCGCATATGCCGCGCGTGCGTCCGCACTTGAGGCGCTAGCCGAGTACGGTGCGACCGAGGCGCGTTCCACGCTCGAGCAGGCGCTCGAAGACAAGGACTGGGCCGTTCGCGTGCGCGCCGAGGAATTGCTCCACAAGCTCGATCCCAAAGCTGACGGGTCACCGGCCGTTGCGGCGGCGATCGCCCCCGCACCGGGCCGTCCGATTGCGCCCTACGACGACCCGGCGCTGATTGGTCCGACGACGTCGCCGCATGTGTTCATCGAGA
This sequence comes from uncultured Acidobacteriota bacterium, assembly GCA_963797715.1. Lineage (GTDB taxonomy): Bacteria > Acidobacteriota > Vicinamibacteria > Vicinamibacterales > 2-12-FULL-66-21 > DATBJJ01. The sequence continues at coordinate 125,247 of CAWCQS010000013.1, read as the reverse complement.
CCGCCTACGGCACGATCGAGTTCGAGCTCGCGGTCCTCGATGCGCCGCAGACGACGCGCAACTTCGTGGAGCTGGCGCGCAAGGGCTATTTCAACGGGCTCGAGATCCATCGCGTCGTCGCAAACTTCGTCGTCCAGGACGGCGATCCGCGAGGCGACGGCGAAGGTGGGCCTGGGTACACGATTCGCGACGAGCTCAACGAGCGCCCATACCTGCGCGGGACTGTTGGCATGGCGCTCGAGTGGCGCGACACCGGCGGTAGCCAGTTCTTCATCACCCACTCGCCGCAGCCGCACCTCGACGCGCGGTACACGGCCTTCGGCCACGTCGTCAACGGCATGGATGTCGTCGATCGGATCAAGGCTGGCGACGTGATTCAGCGTATCCGTGTGTGGGACGGTTCGGGCTGGCTCGAGCCGCGATAGTGAGCGGTGCGCGATATCGGTTGAGAGTCGGAAGGAAAGCGGAGGCGGGAGTTTCGATTTTCACGGTGCACCGTGCGAGGCACGGTGCACCGTGGCATTAGCGGGTGCGAGGGCTTACCGCTTCTTGCCGCCCTTCTTCTTCGCGCCCTTGGCTGCTTTCTTCGCCATTGTGGTTTATCCCCCCTTTCACTCGTGGGATTCTGCCTGCGAGGGGCTGTCTCTGCATTGCAGCGCCGCGGCCATCCGGCGCGCCGGCCTGCTTCTGTCAGCACCCCGTCGCTTCTTTGCTAACTTCCGCTCGGGCGGAAGGTCTGCACCAAAAAATAGGGGGTGTCACGCGTGACACCCCCGGACCGGTAGGCGGCTCCGACTAGCGCTTCTTCCCGCCCTTTTTCTTGCCGCCCTTCGCAGTCTTCTTCGCCATTATTCCTCCTTGGAACGTGGCAGCTCAGCTTCGTTACCGGATCACCAGGGTTACAACAGGTGGGCTGAGCGGTCCACCCTCATACAAGATGTAGATTATGGATGAGAAAAATAAAGTGTCAAGCATAAAGTGCACGAAAAGTCAAAAACCTGCACCACTTTTTCTTCTCGGCTCGTCGTCGATCGGAGTTTAGGGATCTCTTCTTGCGATCGAGCGTTCGATGGCGGCGACGATCGACGTCGAGCGCGCGCGATCGATCGCTCGCCATGAGCGGTCGTCACTGTCTAATGAACGCCGATTACTTATCGAGGCGGGCGAGTGCGCCTGCGGCAGCTATATGTGTCGCTGCGCCGGCACCGAAATAGGTCGAGGCGATGCGGTACTCGGCAATCGCTTGCTCGCGCCGGCCGGCGCGATCGTGAATCCGCCCGCTCTCGAGGTGCGCTTCGCCGGCAATCGGCGCCGGCGCCAGCCGTTCGTCGCGGATGACGTGCGCGAACTGCGCGAGCGCTGCGGTTTCGTGGTGTCGCGCCTGTAGTACCCTGCCGAGGCGGTAGCGCGCGATGAGATCGCGCGAGTTCAGTGCAATCGCGCGTGCGAGCGCGGCCTCTGCGGCTGCCACGTCCTTGCGTTCGAGCGCACGCCAGCCTTCGAGCGACAGCCTGAAGGCCTCCGCATGACGAGTGTTCGGAGCCTGACGCAAACGTTCCGTCGCGTCGCGCCTGATGTTGAGCGGGTCGTGGGCCGGCGCGAGGAGAGAGGCGGAGCGATAGGCCGCCTGCGCGTCAGAGCGGGCATTCAACCTATCGTGGGCCTCGCCAAGCCGCAGATGCGCCAGCGCCAGAGAGCCGTGCGGCGCTTCTGGCGCTAGCCCGATCACGCGCTCGAGCTCCTCGATCGCCTCGTCAGTCAACCCGAGCGTGTCGAGGTGACGGGCAATCCCCAGCCGGGCGCGAATCTCCGCGAGCTCCGCAAATTCCACGCGGCCATCCTTGACGTCGGCGAGGAGCGCGCGCCAGCTCGCGAGGCTCGCCATGATGTCGTGCTGATAGACGTCCTGAATTTCCGCAATCTGCGTTTGGAAGATTGGATTCGCCGGATGACGGCGGTCGAGATCGCGAAGCAGCTCGAGCGCGCGATCGGTGCGGTGCTCGTACCAGAGATAGAGGATGTGCAGCTGGTAGTCGGCCTCGTCCTGGAGCAGGCGCCCGCGGGTTCGCGCGCGGAGCATCTGCTCCAATCCCTCCTCGCGATTACCGCCAGGCAGCAGGAGCAGGAACCTCAGGATCTTGGCCGCCGTCGGTGCGACGTCGGCGTAGGACCTGATACAAGCCGATTCCGAAGTAGGCGTCGTCGAACGAGGGATCGAGTGCGATTGCACGCTCGAGCGCCTCCTTGATCCGCTTGCCATCACGGGCAGCAGCAAGCCGCTCCTCGCGTAGCACGAGCCACTGCACTCGGGCGGCGTACGCGCCGCCGAGGTAGAACCACGCCTCGGCATCGTCGGGCGCACGCTCGGTCCACTCGTCGGTCGCGCGAATTGCTTGCTCGACCGACGTCGAGAACTCAGCGTCGAGCGCGCGGCTGTCGGGATCGAGCTGAATGCGCCACCAGAGCGCTGTGGCGTCGAGCACCTGGCAGGCCTCGGCTGGCGCCGGGCCGCAGGCGCGATCGAGCTCGGCGGCGAAGGCATCGAACCGTGCGTCGAAGATGAGGTCGTAGGCGCGAACGAGCCCGATCTCGCCGCGAATGGCTCGCTCTTGCTTTTGTGCGGCCATCGGTGCGGCTGCGAGCAGCGCGACCGACAGGGCGAGCAGCCGCGGACGTGTCATCTGCCGTTACGACACGCTCGTGCGCAGCTGCTGCTTGGCTGCATGACGTTCGATCGCCAGCTCGACGAGCCGATCGATGAGCGCGGCGTAGGTAAGGCCGGACGCGTCCCACATCTTTGAATACATGCTGATCGTGGTGAAGCCGGGGATGGTATTGACCTCGTTGAGCACGATTGCGCCGCTGTCGCGCGAGAGCAGGAAATCGACGCGGGCCATGCCGGCGCAGTCGATGGCTTGAAACGCGCCGACCGACAGCCGGCGAATCTCGTCGACAACCGCCGGCGGCAAGTCTGCCGGCACGATCGTGCGCGATCCCTCGTCGAGGTACTTCGCTTCGTAGTCGTAGAACTCGCGCGCCGGGATCACTTCGCCGGGTAGCGACGTCTCCGGGTCATCGTTCCCGAGCACGGCGCATTCGATTTCCCGCGCGTTCGGCACTGCCGCTTCGATGACGATCTTGCGGTCGAAGGATCCCGCGAGATCCATCGCTGCGCGGAGCCCTGCGCGGTCCTTGGCTTTCGAAATGCCCACGCTCGAGCCGAGGTTGGCCGGCTTGACGAACATCGGAAAGCCGAGTCCCTGTTCCAGCGCGCTGACGAGCTCGTCGCTCCTGCGCTCCCACACGCGCCGCAGGACCACCCGGTAGTCGCAGACCGGCAGACCGCGCGCCGAGAAGAGCACCTTCATCAGCGCCTTGTCCATCCCGAGTGCGGAGGCGGCGACGCCGGCGCCCACATATGGAACATTGGCGAGCTCGAGGAGACCCTGGATCGTGCCGTCCTCGCCATACGGCCCGTGCAGAACTGGGAAAATCACGTCGAGGTGCAGCCCTGTTACGGTGGCTTCGGATGGCTCGGCGGACGCTTCGGGTGCGCGCTTTATTGAAAGGATGGTTTCTTCGCTCGGCCGCGAGACGAGATGGACTTCACGACCGATGCGGATCTGTCGCGCCGCCTCAACCCGTGACTGCTCGATGACTTCGGCTGCCGACGAAGCAATCGGCGGCCTGTCGGCGAGCGTCCACCGCCCGTCTTTTTCGATCCGAATCGCGACCGGCTCGTATCGATTGCGATCGAGATTTGCAAACACCGCCGCCGCTGATGCGAGCGACACCTCATGTTCGCCCGACCGTCCACCGTAGAGCACACCGATACGAAGACGCTTCACGGTGAGAAGGATATCAGGAGGGAGGTGGTAGGAGATAGAAGTCAGGAGCTGGGAGTTGGAAGCGCGCCTGCGGCCCGAGCGAAGTATCCTGAAAGGCCAGTGAGCTCGTCAGCGTTTTCATTTGAACTGCTCGCCGAGGACGGTGCTGCCCGGCGTGGCCGGATGCGCACGGCGCACGGTGTCGTCGAAACGCCGGCCTTCATGCCGGTCGGGACGCAAGGCGCGGTCAAGGGTGTCACCCATCGCGATCTCGAAGATCTTGGCGACGGGCTCGGAGCCGAGATCATCCTCGGCAACACCTATCACCTGTACCTGAGGCCTGGAGACTCTCTTATTGCCCGCGCGGGTGGGTTGCACCGCTTCATCGGCTGGAATCGTCCGATCCTGACCGACAGCGGCGGCTATCAGGTGTTCAGCCTGGCTGAACGCCGCCGCATCAGCGAAGACGGCGCGGAGTTTCGATCGCACCTGGACGGCTCTTCACATCTGCTCACACCCGAGCGGGCGACTGACATCCAGGCGCAACTCGGCTCGGACATCGCGATGGTCCTCGACGAGTGCATCGCGACCCCGGCATCTGACGAGGTTGCACGAGTCGCGATGGAGCGCTCTCTGCGTTGGGCTGCGCGAGCCCGCACGCGCTGGCTGGGCCTCAACAACGGTGCAGCTCGCGGCGATGTCATCGTGACGAACCCTGGTCAGGCACAGTTCGGCATCATTCAGGGCGGTGTGCATCAGGGGTTGCGCACCGAGAGCGTGCAGCAAACAGTGGCGCTGGGCTTCGAGGCCTACGCGATCGGTGGCTTGAGCGTCGGCGAGCCACCGGACGTCACGTACGACGTCGTCGCGCATACGGCGCCTCAGCTTCCCGTGGAGCGGCCGCGTTACCTCATGGGTAGCGGCATGCCCGACGACCTCTTTGAATGTGTCGCGCGGGGCGTGGACCTCTTCGACTGCGTGCTTCCGACGCGGAACGCTCGCAACGGTCAACTGCTGACTCGAATCTGGTCCGATCACGATCAAGAACGCGAGGTACGCCGAAGACACCGCACCTCCGGATCCAGCGTGCCGGTGCTACACGTGCCGGACGTTTTCCCGCGCGTATCTACGGCACTTGTACGTGGCTGGCGAGATGGCGGCGGCAACGCTCAACACCATCCACAACCTCTACTTTTACCTTGACACTATGAGGGGTATTAGGGAGGCTATAATGTTAGGCACGTTTGAAAAGCTCCGCTCGGAGTTCCATCAAACCTTCTCCCGCCGATCACAACTGAATGTTTGAATTTGCAGCGGTAAGCGATGTGAGCCAGAGCCTCGTGCTCGCGATGGGCGGCACCGGCCAGGAGCCGGTCTGGATGAATTTCGTGCCCTTCGCGATGGTCCTCGCCATCCTCTATTTCCTCATCCTCATGCCGATGAAGAAGCAGCGGAAAAAGGTCGAGGAATTCCAGACCGGGCTCAAGAGCGGCGATAAAGTCATCACCACCGGCGGCATCTACGGCCGCATCACCCGCGTCAACGACACCTCCGTGCAACTCGAGATTGCCGATAAGGTCCGTATCGAAGTTGCCCGCGCCGCGGTCGGCGGCTACCAGGGGCAGGAGCCCGTCGTCCAGGATTCCGGAACTATCTAAAACATGGCTGCTTACAAGAATTTACGTTGGAAGGCGATCACGATCGTCGTCGTGATCATCATGTTCGCTGCTGTCGGGGTGTATCCGATGTTCGCGCAGCGCTTTGGTCTGCCGATCCCGGGGTGGCTCGCGGCCAAACAGTTGCAGCTCGGCCTCGACCTCAAGGGCGGTGTGCACCTCGTGCTCCGCGTCAATCGCGACGATGCACTGCGCATCTCGACCGAGAGCGTGACGGAACAAATACGTGAGGCGTTCCAGAACGCCAGCATTACGACTGGCGCCATCACCGTCACGTCGCCGACCACGTTCCGCATCGAGGGCGTGCCGCAGGACAAGGATGCCGAGTTCCGCCGCATTGCTGAAGAGCAGGCGGGCACGAACTACGAGCGCGGCTCGGGAGTTGGCGGTGCTTACGACTTCACGATGCGTCCGAACATCGCCCGCAGCCTGCGTGAGCAGACGATGGTGCAGGCGCACGACACGATCGATCGTCGCGTGAACGAGCTCGGCGTGTCGGAGCCAAACATCGCACAGCACGGCGACAACGGCGATCAGCTGCTGGTGCAGCTGCCCGGCATCCGCGACGTCGCCAGAGCGAAAGACATCATCCAGTCGACGGCGCTGCTCGAGCTGAAGCTCCTCGAGGGTGGCCCGGCTTCGACGCGCGAGGCACTCCTTCAGCCGCACGGCGGCCAGCTCCCGCCTGACATGGAGGTCGTGAGCGGCGCGGCCGATGCCTCGACGGGCGAATCGGGCACGATGTACTACCTCGTGCGCAAGGTGGCAGCCGTCAACGGCAGCGATCTGCGGAGTGCGAGCGTGGGCCTCGACGAAAACAGCCGGCCCGCGGTCATGTTCTCGCTGAAGCCGGATGGCGCGCGCAAATTCGGGCAGGTGACCGGCTCGAACATCGGCCGCTCGCTCGCGATCGTGCTCGACGATCGGGTTCAATCGTATCCACGCATCGACGGACGCATTACCTCCGAGGGCCGCATTTCCGGCAACTTCACGCAGCAGGAGGCGGCCGACCTCGCCCTGAAGCTCCGCTCCGGCGCGCTTCCGGCGTCGATGACCTACCTCGAGGAGCGCGTGATTGGTCCCACGCTCGGCGCCGACTCCATCCGGTCGGGCGTCATAGCCTCGCTTGCCGGCCTCGTGCTCGTCGTTCTCTTCATGCTCGCCTACTACAAGTTGTCGGGCGTCAACGCCATCATCGCGATGGTCGTCAACCTGATCATCCTGCTCGGGATGATGGCGTACATGGGTGCGGCGATGACGCTCCCCGGCATCGCCGGATTCATCCTCACGATGGGCATGGGTGTTGACTCGAATGTGCTGATCTTCGAGCGCATCAAGGAGGAGCTCGCCTCGAACAAGGGCGCCCGCGCGGCCATTGCCGCCAGCTTCGACCGCGTCTTTCTGACGTTGCTCGACACTCACGTGACATCGCTGATCGCGGCTGCCTTCCTGTTTCAGTTCGGCACCGGTCCGATTCGCGGGTTCGCGACGACGCTCTTCGTCGGGCTCATCAGCAACTTGTTCACGTCGATTTTCGTCTCGCGCGCGCTGTTCGAATTCATCCTGTCGCGCCGCCCGGCAAACGCGCAAACCGTCAGCATCTAGGACATCATGCAGATTCTTCCCACGACGCATTTCGACTTCGCACGCTGGCGCTGGCACGCGATCGCGCTGTCGCTTCTCATCATGCTGGCCGGCGCGGCCACGATCTGGACCAAAGGCCTTCCCCTCGGCGTCGACTTCGCCGGCGGCAGCATCGTCATCGTCAAGTTTCAGGCGGCGACGCCGGTCGAGCGGGTCCGCGGCGCCATCTCCTCGATGCCGAATGGCGTCGGCAACGATGCCGTCGTCCAGGAGTACGGAAACCCCTCGGAACACATGGTCCTGGTCCGCGTCGCGCAGACCGCGGCGCAGAGCGGCCAGAACCTGAGTCAGGACGCCGACGCCGTCGTTGCTGCGCTGAAGCAGGCGAACATCGGCACCTTGGAAGTCGTCGGAACCGAGATCGTCGGTCCGGTTGTCGGCGAGCAGTTGAAGAAGCAGGGATTGCTCGCGACGGTGTTCGCATTGACCGGCATCCTGGTCTACATCGCGCTGCGGTTCCAGGTCAGCTTCGCCGTCGGTGCGATCGCGGCGACGCTCCACGACCTGCTCATCTGTTTGGCGTTTCTGGCCTTCTTCCGCTACGACATGACGCTCAACGTCATCGCTGGCCTGCTGACGATCACGGGCTACTCGGTCAACGACACGATTGTCATCTTCGACCGCGTGCGCGAGAACATGCGCAGCATGCGGCGCGACAACCTGTCGAACATCGTCAACGTCGCAGTCAACCAGACTCTGGGCCGGACGATCATCACCGCCGGCACCACGCTCCTCAGCGTCATCGCGCTCTACCTGTTTGGAGGAGAGGTTCTGGAGGGCTTTGCCTTCACCATGCTGGTCGGCATCATCAGCGGCACCTACTCGACGATCTTCATTGCCGCGGCGATTGCCATCATGTGGCAGGGGCGAAAGCCGATTAAGGGCCAGGTCGTGGCAGCCAGCCCGGAGACGCGGAAGCCGGGCCGCCGGCGTGCGTCGTAGCGAGTGGATAGCCACGGGCCTGACGACGATCTGACGCCGTGAGTGTCGCAGCGGCCGTCCTGCTCGGCGATCGTGCAGGGGCTCACCGAGTTCCTGCCAGTCTCGAGCTCAGCTCACCTGATTCTGGCGCGCGCGTTCTTCGGCTGGGAGGTCCCGCCGATTTCGGCCTGGCCTTCGACGTCGCCCTGCATGTCGGCACGCTGGCCGCTATCCTCGTCGTACTTCCGGCGGGAGATTGCCGCGATGATTGCAGCGGTTCCGGGGCTGCTGTCGCCGGCGCCGGATGACGCCGGCGCGTCTGGCGCAGCGCATCGTCGTCGGCACGCTTCCGGTGGTCGTCGTCGGCCTGCTATTCAACCACTTCATCGAAGAGAGGCTCCGCACGCCGGCCGTGGCGGCGGTGGCGCTGACGGTCGGCGCGGCGGTGATGCTCGTCGCTGAACGTCTGGGCGAGCGTCAGCGCGACGAACGCTCCGTGAGCTGGTTCGATGCCGTACTGATTGGCATTGCCCAGGCCTGCGCCCTTGTCCCCGGCGTCTCCCGTTCTGGCGCGACGATCAGTGTCGGCATGTTTCTCGGCTTGAGGCGCGACGCGGCCGCGCGTTTCACCTTCCTGCTGGCAATTCCGGCGATGCTCGCGGCGGCGGGCAAGGAAGGGCTCGAACTGCGGCACATGCACCTCACCACCGCAGACATCCAGGTGATGGCAATTGGCGTCGTCGTTTCCGCGCTCGTGGGGTATCTCACGATCAAGTATTTCCTGCGCTTCCTGGCTGGGAATCGTCTGGATGTCTTCGCCTACTATCGGTGGGCGCTCGCGGCCGCAACCGTCGTCTGGTTTGTGGCGCGGTAAGGCCGTGTTGAACCTGCTTCGCCGCAACTTCATCACGGGCTTCTTCGTCACCGTGCCGCTCGTGATCAGCGTCGCGGCGCTGCTCTGGATCTTCCGCTTGATCGACGGGCTGGTCGGGCCGATTTACGAAGCCTGGCTGCCGTTTCCCGTTCCGGGCCTAGGGTTGCTGACGACGGCGTTGCTGGTGTTGCTGGTGGGCACTATCGCGACCAACGTGATCGGGAAGCGCGTGCTGCAGCGTGCCGAGAGCTACCTCACCCGGGTACCGGTCTTCCGGACCATCTACGCGCCCGTCAAGCAACTCGTCGTCGCGTTTTCGCCCGACAACGAGTACGGCTTCAAGCGGGTCGCTCTTGTCGAGGATGCGGCGCGCGGGTTCGTGCTCGGCTTTCTCACCAAGGAATTCACCGCCGATCGGGGGCAGGGGCCGGAGTCGCTCGTCGCCATCTACGTTCCCACCAATCACCTGTATCTCGGTGATGTCATCGTCTGCCCGAAAGACAAAGTGACGTTCCCAGACCTCACTGTGGAGCAGGGCATCCAGATTTTTCTGACCGGGGGCATGGCCCTTCCCGGACGGCTGCGATTTCAGAAGGGGGACCGTGGCTAGGCGCGTGGATGGCGACCTGAAGTCTGCCCCCGACAAGACAAAGCACAGTCGTATGCGCCGCGCACAGTGGAGAATCGCTGCCGATGTTCTGTGGTACGATGCGTGCTTTTCGGCCGGCGGTCTAGGCCCGTACTGTGGGCGTGTGGAACGCTCGAACCCAATAACCTGCTAAGCAGAATCCTTCAGAAGAGGAGATCAATGTTCGACATGTTGTGCTCGCGGCACGCCCGCGTCATCGCGGTTCTGAGCGTGCTGTTGCTCGGTGTGTGGGTCGCCGTTCCGGCAGCGGTCCAACCGGGCGCCGCCGAGAGTCAGGCCGTGCCGTCGGCGGCCGCGGCGCAAGAAGCGCCCCGTCATGCCGGCGGCGAAGCAAACCTCATTCTTCCCGATCTCGGGTCGGTCGACTTTCACGGCATCAATGGCCGTACGCTGCTCATGGCCGGGTTGGTCGTTTGCGTCTTCGGCCTCGCGTTCGGGATGGTGATCTTCACGCGGCTCAAGAATCTGCCGGTGCACAAGTCGATGCGGGACATCTCGGAGCTCATCTACGAGACCTGCAAGACCTACCTCATCACCCAAGGCAAGTTCATCCTTCTCCTCGAGCTTTTCATCGGCGCAATCATGGTGATCTACTTCGGCGTGCTCCAGCACATGGACGCGCTGAAGGTGGTGATCATCCTGTTCTTCAGCCTGGTCGGCATCGCCGGCAGCTACGGCGTGGCGTGGTTCGGCATCCGCGTCAACACCTTCGCCAACTCGCGCGCCGCGTTCGCCGGCCTGCGCGGCATGCCGTTCCCGATTTACGCCATCCCGCTCAGCGCTGGGATGAGCATCGGCATGCTGCTCATCAGCGTCGAGCTGCTGCTGATGCTCTGCATCCTCCTCTTCATTCCCGGCGACTACGCCGGCCCGTGCTTCATCGGCTTCGCGATCGGCGAATCGCTCGGCGCCTCGGTGCTGCGAATCGCCGGCGGCATCTTCACCAAGATCGCCGACATCGGCTCGGACCTGATGAAGATCGTCTTCAACATCAAGGAAGACGACGTGCGCAATCCCGGCGTCATCGCCGATTGCACCGGCGATAACGCCGGCGACTCGGTCGGCCCGAGCGCCGACGGCTTCGAGACCTACGGCGTGACCGGCGTCGCGCTGATCTCCTTCATCCTCGTCGCGGTGACCGAGCCGTCCGTCCAGGTCCAGCTCCTGGTCTGGATCTTCGTGATGCGCGTCGTCATGATCGTGGCCAGCGGCGCGTCGTACCTGCTCAACGACGTGTGGGCGAAGGCGAGCTTCGGCGACGCCAAGACGATGAACTTCGAGACGCCGCTGACACGCCTGGTGTGGCTGACGTCGATCGTCTCAGTGCTGTTGACGTATACGGCGTCGCACTGGCTGATCCCCGATCTGGGCGGCAACCCCAACCTCTGGTGGCAGCTGTCGACCGTCATCACGTGCGGCACGCTTGCCGGCGCCATCATTCCCGAACTGGTCAAGATCTTCACGTCGACCGAGTCGAGTCACGTGCGCGAGGTCGTGACCTCGTCGCGCGAAGGCGGGGCCTCGCTCAACATCCTGTCGGGATTCGTCGCCGGCAATTTCAGCGCCTACTGGCTTGGCGCGAGCATCGTGACGTTGATGTCGATCGCCTACGGCGTCAGCACGCTCGACCTGCAGCACAGCAACTTGATGATCGCGCCGGCGGTTTTCGCGTTCGGTCTCGTGGCGTTCGGGTTCCTCGGTATGGGCCCGGTGACGATCGCCGTCGACTCGTACGGTCCGGTGACCGACAACGCGCAGTCTGTGTTCGAGCTCTCGACGATCGAGTCGATTCCGAATATCAAGCAGCAGCTCAAGAAGGATTACGGCTTCGACGTCAACTTCGAGCGCGCCAAGCACCTGCTCGAGGAAAACGACGGTGCGGGCAACACGTTCAAGGCGACCGCGAAGCCCGTCCTCATCGGCACGGCGGTCGTGGGCGCGACGACCATGATCTTTTCAATCGTCGTGGTCCTGACGGAGCGGCTCCGGCCCGAGTACCTCCAGTACCTGTCGATTCTCCACCCGCCGTTCCTGCTCGGGTTGATTACTGGCGGGTGCATGATTTATTGGTTCACCGGTGCCTCGACCCAGGCCGTTACCACTGGCGCCTACCGTGCGGTCGAGTTTATCAAGGCGAACATCAGGCTCGACCGTGAGGGACCGGCGTCGGTCGCCGACAGCAAGAAAGTGGTCGAGATCTGCACTCAGTACGCACAGCGGGGGATGTTCAACATCTTCCTCGCGGTATTCTTCGGCACCCTCGGGTTCGCGTTCATCGAGCCCTACTTCTTTATTGGGTACCTCGTGTCGATCGCTCTCTTTGGGCTTTTCCAAGCGATCTTCATGGCAAACGCCGGCGGGGCCTGGGACAATGCCAAGAAAATCGTCGAGGTCGAGCTCAAGGAGAAAGGCACGCCGCTGCATGCCGCGACCGTTGTCGGCGACACCGTGGGCGATCCCTTCAAGGACACGTCGTCGGTGGCGCTCAACCCGGTCATCAAATTCACGACGCTTTTCGGCTTGCTCGCCGTCGAGCTAGGTGTTCAGCTGTCGAAACAGTACGGTTCGGGTACTCGGCCATTCGTTAGCGGCGCTCTTTTTGCTGGGTTCGGCAGTGTTCGTGTGGCGCTCGTTTTATGGCATGCGGATTGGGATGAGTCGGGCGTAGAAAGAGGCTCATCTCACGCCGCATCCGGCACAATTTTTCCGCGAACCGAGGATGGCCGAATCCGCATGAGTGGTGTCTAAGGCTCCCAAGAGGTACTTTCGTTGACACTGCTTTTTAGCTCTGACTATAATTCGCGTCCTCGCACCGCCCGTGCGGAGGTAGGAGGGGTGAGCCGTGCCGCGTGATATGTTCGGGGACGTCACGAACCCATCGGTCAAGGTGGGTTCCCAGGCGTGGTACACCGTTCCGGTGTCCATCCTTGCCCACATCGTCTTGTTCGCGTGCGTCATCATCATCCCGTTGATGGCTGCCGACGTTCTACCGACCCCTCCGACGATGATGGCGTTCGTTGGGGCACCACCGCCGCCGCCGCCACCGCCACCGCCTCCGCCTGCTCCGGCCGTTCAGGCGAAGCCGGTCGAAGTGCAGAATCCGAATGCCGCGCCGATCGAGGCGCCCAAGGAAATCGTGCCGGAAGCACCGACGGCGCCCGGTATCTCCGCCGGCGTTCCGGGCGGTGTCGAAGGCGGCATTCCCGGCGGCGTCATGGGCGGCGTTGTGGGTGGCCTTCCGGAAGCACCGCCACCGCCGCCACCGCCTCCAACCGCTCCGGTTCGGGTCGGCGGCAACATCAAGCCTCCGACGAAGACGCGAGACGTCAAGCCGGTCTATCCTCCGATCGCGCAGTCGGCGCGGGTGCAGGGCGTCGTGATCATCGAAGCGACGATCGGCGCCGATGGTCGCGTGAAGGAAGCCAAGGTCCTGCGCGGGCAGCCGCTGCTCGACCAGGCGGCGCTCGACGCCGTCAAACAGTGGCAGTTCACGCCAACGCTGCTCAACAACGTGCCGGTGCCGGTCATCATGACGGTCACGGTCAACTTCACGCTGCAGTAAGAGAGTTCGTTCGGCGCACGTTCGTTCGGGAAAGAGGTTCGATCGCAAACTGACTTTGAATCTGGCTTTTTCCAATATCGGAGGATGGGCGAATGGATCTGATGCACATGTGGGAGCAGATGGGATGGGTCGCGAAGGTCATCGGCGTGATCCTGATCATCATGTCCATGATTTCGTTCGGCGTGGCCATTGAACGTATCTTTACGTTCTCGCAGGCGCGCAAGCAGTCGAAACTCTACGCACCGCAGGTTGCCAAGCACCTCAAAGAAGGCCGCCTGAAGGACGCCATCGCGATTTCCTCCTCGAAGAACTACCGTTACAGCCATCTGGCCAAGGTCGTGCTCGCTGGCCTCCAGGAATACCAGTTCCAGAAGGACAGTGGCGGCAGCCTCGGTCGCGAGGACATGGTCGACACTGTCCGCCGCGCCATTCAGCGCGCCTCGGCGCTGACCGCGAACGACCTGAAGAAGGGCATCTCGGCGCTCGCGACCATTGGTTCGACAGCACCGTTCGTCGGGCTGCTCGGCACGGTCGTCGGCATCATCACCGCGTTCCAGGGCATCTCGTCGCAGGGCTCGGCGGGTCTCGCGGCGGTGTCGGCCGGTATCTCGGAAGCGCTCGTCGAGACCGCGCTCGGCCTCGTCGTTGCCATCCCGGCGGTGTGGTTCTACAACTACTTGACCGGCAGCATCGAATACTTCAACGTCGAGATGGACAACTCCTCGTCGGAGCTGGTCGACTACTTCATCAAGCAGACGGCGTAGGCCGTCGCAGTCTCGGTCGACCGTCGTCAGTCCACTATGACTGACGACGGGGACTGAGACGTGACTGACGACCGAGACGACGACTGACGACTGAAGATTACGGAGCATTTCCATGGCAATGGACACTGGCGGCGCATCGGGCGGCCCAAAGTCCCAAATCAACGTAACGCCGCTCGTCGACGTCATGCTGGTTCTGCTCATCATCATGATGCTCGTCGCGCCGATGCTGCAGAAGGGCGTTGACGTCAAGCTGCCGCTCGCGACCAATACCTCGGACAAGCCCGAGAACGACCAGCAGACGGTGCTGGCCGTGGACGCGCGCGACAAGTTCTACGTCAACTCCATCGAGGTGCCGCGAGCCGAGATGGCTGACCGCGTCAAGGCGGCGCTCGAGGAGAAGACCGAACGTGTCGTGCTGATCAAGGGCGATACCGACGCTTCCTATCGGGCAATCATGGCGGCCATGGACGACCTCCGGAAAGCCGGCATCGAGGACATCGGCCTCATTACCGACCCGAAGGTCGACCCGAACAATCCGCAGCAGCCGGTGGGAGGCAAGTAACCATGGCTCACGCCCACAAGCATTTCGGCGCCGAGCGCGTGGTCAAGGGTGAAACCCCGCACGCCAGCTCGGAGATGAACGTCACGCCGCTCATCGACGTGCTGCTCGTGCTCCTCATCATCTTCATGGCGGCGCTCCCGCTCAGCCAGAAGGGTGTCGACGTCAACCTGCCGCTCGAGGTCAACAAGCCCGACCAGAAGGTCGCCCCCTCGGAGCAGATTGTGGTGGAGTACAACGCCGACCGCTCGATTGCCGTCAACAAGCAGCCGGTGACGATGGCAACGCTCCAGGAGAAGCTGCGGGACGTCTTCGAGACCCGCCGCGAGAAGACGATGTTCATCGTCGGCGATCCGACGCTTCGCTACGGCGAGATCATCCAGGTGATCGACGCCGCCCGCGGTGCCGGCGTCGAGAAGGTGGGAATCGTCACCGAAGGCATGCGGCGCGGCGAGTAGCCACGTCCGCCCACGGCGCTCCGAAACAGTTCCAAGGGGCCGTCCACGTTCGCGTGGGCGGCCTTTTTCTTTGGTCAGCGTCCTGGGAGATGGCCCTGGGTTAGGCGGTCCTGTAGCCTTGATAGGGACTTCGCCGGGCGGGACGTGGGAGCAGGGGACCGCGCAGCTGGACACTGGCAGAGAGGACTGGCTCTCCGGCGGGCAAAGAAAAGGCCGTCTACGGCTCCACCGCAGACGGCCTAAGAAGTGGCAACTGGCTGGTTGTTACTTCGTGGGCGCTCCCGCGGCGCCGCTAGCCTTCTTCTTGTTCAGTTCCTGGGCCCGGTTGCGGAGGTCGTCCGCTTCCTTGAAGATCGCCTCGCGCTTCTTCAGGTCCTTCTCGTTGTTTCCCTGCAGCCGGAGCAGGATGTTCTTGAACGTCAGCGCATCGACGTAATCGGGGTTGAGCTTCAGAGCCTTGTCCGAGGCCTCGATACCCTTGGCGATGTACTCGTTCTGCTGGGCGGTCGTCAGCCGCTTGTCTTTGAAAGCTTTTTCCCAGTAGAAGACGGCGACGAGCTGATATCCCTGCGGGTTCTCGGGCTGGAGGTCGGCGGCGGTATTCAAGGCCTCCACGGTCTTGTCGAATTCGCCCTTGGCGGTTGTAAAAGGCCGACAGCGCCGCGTAGATCTCAGGCTGCTTCGGTTTGATCTCGCGCGCCTTGAGCAGCTGTGCCTCGGCTTCGTCGTAACGGCCGGCGTTTTCGTAAATCTTCGACAGCTCGAGGTAGTTGAGGTATTCGTTCGGGTCCATCTCGATCATCCGCTTCACGATCGGCTCGGCCTTGTCCGGCTGATTGAGCTTTTCCGGGCCATAAGCGGCGACCAGGTACTGCATTGAACGCTGGCGGTAGATGGGATCCGGTTCCTTCTCGGCCGCTTTCAGGTACCACTCGATCGCCTTCTGCATGTAGGCATCGTTTTCTGGCTCCCCGGCGCGGCTGGGCTTGTAGAGGTTGTCGTAGCTGTTCGCAAGGAAGAAGTGTGCGCCTCCGAGCGTTGGGTCGCCGTTGACGGCCGCCTCGTATTTAGCAGCCGCCTCGAGCCAGCGGGAACCCTTATAGGCCTCGTGCGCCTCCATGACCTGCTTCTTGGCGGCCAGTCGGCTGAACGAATACTTGCCGCACCCGGCTGTGACGACGAGCGAGAGTGCCAGCACGCCGGCCGAAACGGAGCGAAATCGCGTCCTCATGTATCCCCTCAGAATAGTGCGCGCAGACGACGGTGCCGGCAGCGCGGAAAACCCGGGTATTAAAATGGATCCGAGTGCGTCTAAACGAGTATCCGGGTTTCTCGGCTCTGGCCGGAAGGTTTGCCGGCGCCCGAACCGGGTCAGTATAGTGAACCCAAAAACAGCCCGTCAACCACCGCAGTTTTACGGTGCGGTTGGAGGATCGAGCCTGCCGGACCGGATTCCGGAGGCCCCCACGGCCCCACAGCCGTGGCGCACCCTGAAAGGTTAGACACCGCGAAGATGATTCGGTTCGAGGACCTCGTCGAAAAAGTCCGGGCGATCAACCCCGAGGCCGATATTGAGATGCTGAGGCGGGCGTACGTCTTCTCCGCCTTCGAGCACAAGGGACAGGTCCGCCACTCGGGGGAGCCGTATCTCGTCCATCCGCTCGAGGTTGCCGATCTCCTCGCGGACATGAAGCTCGACGTCGTTGCTATCGCCGCGGGGCTGCTCCACGACATCGTCGAAGACACGCAAACGCCAATCGAGCGTATCCAGGAACTTTTCGGCGCCGACGTCGCGCATGTCGTCGAGGGCGTCACGAAACTCGGCGCGATTCAGTTCTCCTCGAGCGAAGAGCGGCAGGCGGAAAACTTCCGCAAGATGCTGCTGGCAATGGTCGATGACATCCGCGTGATCCTGGTGAAGCTGGCCGACCGGCTCCACAACATGCGGACGCTGCATCATCTGCCCGAGGAGCGCCGTTTGAAGATCGCACAGGAGACGCGAGACATATACGGTCCCATCGCCAACCGCCTCGGGATGAGCAAGATCAAGAACGAGCTCGAGGAACTGGCGTTCAAGCACCTCGAGCCGCGCGCGTTCGAAGCCCTTCGCGCCCGTGTCGAAAGCCGGCGCAAGACCAACGAGGGCATGATCGAAGACCTGAAGAAGAACGTTTCGGCCAAGCTCGCCGACGCGCAGGTTCCGGTGATTGCCATCGACGGCCGCATCAAGCGCCTGTTCAGCATCCACCAGAAGCTCAAACGCCAGAAGATCGATCTCGATCAGGTCTACGACCTCGTGGCGCTGCGGATCGTGACGCAGTCGGTCCGGGATTGCTACGCCGCGCTCGGGATCATCCACCAGACGTGGTCGCCGGTGCCGGGGCGGATCAAGGACTTCATCGCCATGCCGCGGCCGAACGGCTACCAATCGCTGCACACGTCCGTCGTGAGCGAACGCGGCTTTCCGTTCGAAGTCCAGATCCGCACCGCCGAGATGCACAAGATCGCGGAGGAAGGCATCGCCGCGCACTGGAAGTACAAGGAAGGGCGCGTCGGCGCCGACCGCGACGAGCAGCATTTCCTCTGGCTGCGGCAGTTGCTCGAGTGGCAGCAGGAGGTCCGCGACCCGCAGGAGTTCCTGCAGAACCTGAAGATCGAACTCTATGCAGAAGAGGTCTACATCTTCACGCCAAAAGGCGAAGTGAAGGCGCTGCCTCGCGATGCGACGCCGATCGACTTTGCCTACTCGATCCACACCGACGTCGGGCATCAGTGCGTCGGCGCGCGGGTCAACGGGAAGATGGTGCCCCTGCGGACGCGGCTGCGCAACGGCGACATCGTCGAGATCATCACGACGCCGGGACACAAGCCAAGCCGCGACTGGCTGAACATCGCCGGCACGTCACGCGCGCGCAGCAAGATCAAGCACTTCATCCACGCCGAAGAGAAGGTCAAGAGCGTCGAGCTCGGTCGCAAGCTGTTCGAGAAGGATGTGCGACGTTACGGCCTGAACATGAAGACGCTGGGCGAAAACGACGGCTTCGGCCGTGCCGCCGTGGAACTCGGCATGTCGAAGCCCGAGGAGTTGTTCGCGGCGATCGGTTACGGCAAGCTGTCGGCCAAGGCGCTCCTGGCGAAGCTCGTCCCGCAGGAAGAGCTGAAGGAAACTCCCGAGTCCGGCATGGCCCAGGTCGCGTCGGTCGTGCGCAGGGTCCTCGGCGCCGGCGACGAAAAGATCAAGGTGCGAGGGTTCGACGATCTGATGGTGTTCCGCGCTCGCTGTTGCAACCCGATCCGCGGTGAGAAGATCGTCGGGTACATCACGCGCGGCAAGGGCGTATCGGTCCATTCATCCACGTGCTCGAACGTCACGAATCTTCTCTACGATCCCGAGCGTCGCATTGACGTGGAGTGGGACAAAGGGGCGGACGCCGCGCCGTACACTGTGCGGCTCAGCATCCAGGTCGAGGATCGGAAAGGAATCCTCGCTGACGTCAGCTCGAAGATCGCGGGAATCAACACGAATATCCGAAACGTCGAGGCGACAGTCGATTCGCAGATGGGCCGTATCGACATGACCGTGGAGATCAGCGACGTCAAGCACCTGCAGAAGGTGATCAAGTCGCTGAAGAGCGTCGCTGGCGTGCTGGATGTCGAACGTGCCGTCCGCTAGGCTGTTCGCTACTCGCGGCTGGCTGCTGCCAATTTTGAAATTCGAGGAGCGGCGAGCCCCGAGCTCCCAATCACCAACGGCTAGCCGCCAGGAGCGAGCGGCCAGCGGTGATCTAAAGCTGCGCGATCAGATCGATTTCGACGCGCGCGTCCTTGGGTAGACGCGCGGCCTGCACCGTCGCCCGAGCCGGCGCCGGTGACGAGAAGTAGGTCGCGTACACCGCGTTCATCGCCGGGAAATCATTCATGTCTGCCAGATAGACGGTCGTTCGCACGACGTTGTCGAACGTCGCGCCGGCGGCGGCGAGAATCGCTTCGAGATTCTGGAAGACGCGGTGCGTCTGGGCGGCCAAATCACCTTCGACGAGGTTGCCGGTCGCCGGGTCGAGCGGAATCTGACCCGAAACGAACAGCAACGACCCGGCGCGAATGGCCTGTGAATAGGGGCCGATTGCCGGTGGGGCAGACGGCGTCGAGACGGCCTGCCGCACGTTGTCCTTCACAAATAGAGGCTCAGGCGGCTTTGACGACCTTGTTCGACCGCAGGCAGCGCGTGCAAACTCGCAGGCGCCGGACGCCACCGTTGATCAGGGCGCGAACCTTCTGAAGATTCGGCTCGAATCGGCGCGGGGTCACATTGTGTGCGTGGCTGACGTTACGGCCCACGACCGGGCCCTTTCCGCAGATTTCACAGCGTTTTGCCATCTTTTACTCGTAGAAGTGGCCCGGCAGGGCCGGGACAAACATCGAATTATAACACGCCGTCAGGGCGCGATGATGAGACTGCCAGGGGAGGGCCCTGCCGGTCCTGCAGCGCCGGTTGCCGGCTCGCCGGCAGGCGCCTTGAGCATGCGCGACAGCAGGTTGAGGTACACCGGGGGCTCGTCGCCCGCGAGTCCATTGGCGGCCGTCCGCGCGCCCTGCTCGACACGTCGAAGGGCCACGGCAGCATCGCGCTCGAGTCTGGCCTGGTGCGCTCCTGCCTGCGCCGCCAGATCGGCCACGACCTTCCCCAGCTCCGACGTCAGCCGCTGCGCCGGCACCGACACCGCCTGGTGCTCGTAAATGATGCCCTTCCGCGCGGTCTCGAGCGTCGCTGCGGCCGCAGCGGCGGCTTCGGCGACATCCTCGTCTCGAAGCGCCGGCACCGCGGCAGGGGCGTGCGACACGATCGCCGATTGAAAGAGCAGTAGAAGGCGGTACTGCGTTTCGGTGAGCTCCGAGACGATAGGCAGTACGAACGACATGTCGCGTTCCTGACGACGCTGGACGACAGCTGGCGGGTGAGAACGCGCCGACGCGAGATAGATGCAGTCGGAAGGGCAGGCAATCTCAACCTGCCGCTTCGTCGCGCAGCAGACAGTACAGATCGTGGTGCCGAGCGCGGGACACGACCGCCGTGGTTTGCGTTCACGACAGACAGGACATTTCAGCTGATCCATCGTCGATTCCACGGCCGGCGAGGTCTCGCGTTCACGCTGTTGCACGGTTCTTTACGAAAACCCGCGCGCGCTTACAAAAACCTTCGCGACCGATCAAGATTTGTCAGCGCGCCGCCGGGAGCCGCCATTGTACGAAGAAATGGGGTCTGTAGCAGCGTGAATGCCGGCTGTTGGCCACGCCGTGACGCCAGAAGTGGCCGCCACAGGTGCCATCGGCGGTGTGTTTGGATCGAAACCTGACGATAATCTGCGTGAATGGCGGTGTTTTCGAAGGAACGTGAGTTGCAAACGCCGAAGTCAGGCGCAAGGAGGGTCGATGACGGATCATCCGCTTGTCCAGAACCAGACGCCGGTCTCGTATTTCAAGGAACTCGTCGAGGAGTCACTGCAGCGGCAGCGCGTGAGCGCTGGAGACGAGACCGAGTTCTACCTCGTCAATCTGCTGTGCCAATACGTTCGCGTCGATCGCTTGCCGCACCAGGTCGACGACCAGCAGCCGCTTGGCGTTCGTTTCGCGAAGGCGCTCGATAGCGGCGGGTTCGAGCAGCGGGTTCGTCTCCGCAGCGTCGGCGACTTTTCGCTCTTCATGTCCGGGTTCTTCTCGGACAGCTTCACCCGACGATCGATCGATATTGATTATTACCGCTCACTCGGTGAGTGCGCATACGCATCACTCAGTCGCTCGGAAGACGAAGCGTTTGCCGAAGTCTTCGGGGAACTGTCTCGAAAGTTCGTGGGCTTCATGGACGTGCTCGCCGACGTCAGCGACCGGACAACTCTGCCGTCAGCGACCGACGCGCTGCGCATCTACGAGAAATGGCTGCGAACCGGGAGCGAACGCGAAGGGCAACGGCTCGTCGAGCGCGGAATCCTGCCAAACCAGTCAATCGGCCGCCGATTCGTGCAGTAGGGTCAGGCCGTGAATCGTGAACGTGCGGCAGTTTGCTCGAGAAACTGCGGCGATTCACGATTCACGGCCTGACCCCCGGCTGCGAGACGTGTCCAACCGGCCCGCCCCTGCATTTCCGCGACACCTCGCGGCCAACCGTGACTTTCCTGTGGCACAGCATTTCTGTACGAACCAGAAGGGGTACCTCCGGCGTCTAAATGGGCAATAGCGGGCGCCAGCCGCCAGGAAACGGAGCACAGTGGAGTGTAAGTCATTGATTATCAAGAAGAAGCCGCAGCCGGCCGAAATGCGTCTGGCGACCTGAACGGGAGGATCGACCGTCCTCGATTGACGTCTTCCTTCCTCGCAGCCCGTTCGAAATTCTCGCCTTCGACGCCACCTTCGGTGTAAACTGTTAGGCTTTCATACTGGCAGATCGTTTGCATAAGGCCCTGCGACTACAGGAAGCAGGCAAGGGGAAAGGAGCGGCACTCATATGGGCGTTCATACAAAGGTTGACAAGACTCCGGGCGGGCAGATGGCCCGTGACCGTTATGCCGAGCTGAAGCGGATCCTCGACGAGCGCCGTCGCGAGATCCTCAGTGAGGTGCACGAGAAGATTCGCGACGTCCGCACCGAAGGCGCCAACAATCCTTCGGTCGGCGTGCTCGACGCGGCCGAGTCGTCCGAGTCAGATATTCAGGACGACATCGAGTTCGCGCTCATCCAGATGAAGGCGGAGACGCTCAACAAGATTGAGGAAGCGCTGCGCCGGCTGGAAGAGGGAACCTTCGGCTACTGCTTCGAGTGCGCGGAGGAAATCTCCGAGCGACGCCTTCGCGCGCTGCCCTTCGCCTTGCGCTGCAAGGACTGCGAAGAGGCTCGCGAACTGGCTCAGCAACGCGAGCGGCTCCAGTCCCGCCGCGGCACCTCGGCGCTCTTCCTCGACGTCCAGGGTTAAGACGGACAGGCCCCGGCGCGCCCCCATGGGGCGCGTCGGGAATCCTCCGACGCCCCGACGGGCGTCTCACATTACGTGCTACAGTCTCGCTGTCCTTCTTCAGTAGCGCGATTACCGTCAGGTACTCGGACCCAGGACTCGGCCACCGATGAGCGACCGTGACGAACCTGTCGTCGTCGAAGACGCGCCGACGGCGGAACGGCTGAATATTCCAGAGGACATGCCGGTGTTGCCATTGCGCGACACGGTCCTCTTTCCCAATTCCTTCATGCCTCTCGCCGTTGCGCGCGAGGCATCCGTGCGCCTCATCGACGAGGCGAGCACGTCGGGCCGGATGATCGGCGTCTTCACGCAGCGTGAAGCCACGGTCGAGGAGCCCCTGCAGGAAGATCTCTATCCGATCGGTACAGCAACCCACATCCACAAGATGTTCAAGCTGCCGGACGGGAGCCTGCGTTTGATCGTGCAGGGGTTGGCGCGCGTGCGCCTCGACCGCATGGTCCAGACGCGGCCTTACCTCCGCGCCGCGGTGTCGCTCGCCGACGAGACGCTCAAGGACGAGGATCACCTCGAGATCGACGCGCTGCAGCGGAACATCAAGAGCAACTTCCAGCAGGTCGTGTCGCTGTCACCGCTGTTGTCGGACGACCTCCAGGCGCTTGCCGGCAACATCACCGACCCGGGTAAGCTCGCCGACTTCATTGCGTCGAGCCTGACAACGATCGGGACGTCGGTGAAGCAAGAGGTGCTCGAGACGCTCGATATCCGCGCGCGGATGGACGTGCTCAACCGCTTGCTGATCAAGGAGCTCGAGGTGCTCGAGCTCGGCTCCAAGATCCAGTCGCAGGTGCAATCCGAGGTCGGCAAGAACCAGCGCGAGTACTTCCTGCGCGAGCAGATGAAGGCGATCCAGAAGGAGCTCGGAGAAGGTGACGAGCAGGCCAAGGAAGTCGACGAGCTGAGAGAGAAGCTCGATGCGGCAGGCCTGCCGGACGTCGTTCGCAAGGAGGCGTTGCGCGAGCTCGATCGGTTGTCCAAGATGCCGGTCGCGGCGGCGGAGTACACCGTCTCGCGCACGTATCTCGACTGGATCATCGCGCTGCCGTGGTCGAAACGCACCGAGGACGCGATCGATCTGAAGCGTACGAAGGACGTGCTCGACGCGGACCACTCCGGTCTCGAGAAGGTCAAGGACCGCGTGCTCGAGTACCTGGCGGTGCGCAAGCTGAATCCCGACGTCAAGGGGCCGATTCTCTGCTTCCTCGGCCCTCCCGGCGTTGGCAAGACGTCGCTCGCCAAGTCGATCGCCAATTCGCTCGGCCGTAAGTTCGTGCGAGTGTCCCTCGGCGGCATGCGTGACGAGGCCGAGATCCGCGGCCATCGCCGGACCTACATCGGCGCGTTGCCCGGCCAAGTGATTCAGGGGCTGCGCCGGGCCGAGTCGAAGAATCCCGTGTTCATCCTGGACGAGATCGACAAGCTCGGGTCGGACTTCCGCGGCGATCCCGCGTCGGCGCTGCTCGAGGTCCTCGATCCGGAGCAGAACAATACGTTCCGCGATCACTACCTCGACGTTCCGTTCGATCTCTCCGAAGTGCTCTTTTTGACGACGGCCAACGTCCTCGACCCGGTCCCGCCGGCGCTTCGCGATCGCATGGAGGTTCTCGAGCTCGCTGGCTACACAGAGGAAGAGAAGCTCAAGATCGCGCTCGAGCACCTCGTGGCCAAGCAGATCACCAACCATGGTTTGACGGCCGAGCAACTCGAATTCACCGATTCCGCTATCCGTTCCGTCGTCCGCGGCTATACGCGAGAAGCTGGAGTCAGGAACCTGGAACGTGAGATTGGCGCCCTGTGCCGCAAGGTGGCCCGTCGCCGCGCCGAGGGCGACGAATCGAAGGTCGTCATCACGCCCGAAGTCGTCGTCGAGATGCTCGGCGCGCCGACGTTCCTCGACGAGGAAATCGAGAATCGCACGAAGGATCCGGGCGTGGCGGTCGGCCTGGCGTGGACGCCGGCCGGCGGCGAAGTCCTCTTCGTCGAGGCGTCACGGATGCAGGGTGGCGGCAGCCTGACGCTGACCGGTCAGCTCGGCGATGTGATGAAGGAATCCGGCCGCACCGCGCTGTCGTGGTTCCGGTCGAACGCGACGCGATATGGTGTCGATCCGGCGTTCTACAAGGACTCGGAGATCCACCTGCACGTTCCGTCTGGCGCGATCCCGAAAGACGGTCCGTCTGCCGGCGTGACGATGGTGACAGCGCTCGCGTCGCAGCTTACAGCGCGTTCGGTTCGCGGCGACATTGCCATGACGGGGGAGATTACCTTGTCGGGCCGCGTGCTGCCTGTCGGCGGTATCAAGGAGAAGGTGCTGGCGGCACGCCGCCACGGCATCACCGAGGTGATCCTTCCGCGTCAGAACGAAAAGCACATCAAGGAAGATCTGACCGACGAGCTCCGGCGCGAGCTGACCATTCACTACGTGGTGCACATCGAAGAAGTGCTCGCGCTCGCGCTCGTGCCGTCGTCAGCGCAGACGCACACCGCTGTTCCAGTCCAGGAGCTGCGCGAGACCGTTCAGTAGTGGAACGGTCTCACAACAGCCCGAGCCCGACCACCGTCTTCATGTCGGCGATCTCCCCGCGCCTTACCATCGTGCGCGCTTCGGCGAGCGTAAACGTGCGCGGTTCGATGTCCTCGTCCTCGTCGACTTCCGCCGGCTCGTTCGGCGTCGACAGCCCCGAAAGCCGGAAGAAGATCATTTCCTCAGTGCAGTAGCCCGGCGTTGGCAGGAAGGCGCCGAGTCGGACGATCGTGTCCGGCACCTGACCGATCTCCTCGTGACACTCGCGGGCCGCGGCCGCCTCCGGCTCTTCTCCTGGATCGACGCTCCCGGCTGGCAGCTCCCACAACCATCGCCTTACCGGATAGCGGTATTGCCGTATCAGGATGATGTGACCTGCTTCGGGTATCGGCAACAGCACGACGGATCGCGCGTGTCGCACGATGTCGACGGTAACCTCGCGGCCGTTAGGCATGCGTACCTGGTCGCGATCGATCTCGAAGACCTTGCCGTCGAACATTCGCACGTTCGAGAGCACCGCGACTTCGTCATTCATCCTGCGGTCCTTCCTGGATCTCGGCAATGTCGTCGATGACGGACTCGAGGTCCGGCGGCAGCGGCGAATCGAACTCGACCCGCCGGCCGTCAGCAGGGTGAGTGAAGCATAGCCGCGCCGAATGTAGAAACGGCCTTTCCAGCCGCAACACGGGTCGCAGGTCGGCAGCGACGCGTCGATGGACTCCGCCGTAGACGTTGTCACCGACGATGGGATGTCCGATGGCGTTGAGGTGAACACGAATCTGATGGGTGCGACCGGTGGCGATCGCGACCTTCAGCAGCGACACGCCGCGGAAAATGCGTGACCATGTGACGCGGGTGACGGCATTGCGCGCGCGCCGTGCCCTCGTCGACATCTTCTGCCGGTCCTTGTCGTCGCGACCGATTGGCGCGTCTATGCGCCGCCCGGCATGCACCACGCCCCAGACGAGGGCGACGTATTCCTTCTCGACCTCCCGGTCGCGAAATTGCCGCGACAATTCCTGATGGGCGTGATCGTTCTTCGCCACGACCATCAGACCCGATGTACCGCGATCGAGGCGGTGGACGATGCCGGGCCGCAACTCGCCGCCAATGCCGCTCAGATCGGTGACGTGGTGCAGGAGCGCATTGACCAGCGTGCCGCTGCTGTGGCCTGCCGCGGGGTGCACCACCATGCCCAGCTGGCTTTTCGAGCACCACGACGTCAGGATCTTCGAACAGGATTCTGAGCGGCAGGGCCTCGGCTTCGGGCGTTGCCGCGACTGGGGCGGGAATGTCGATCGCGAAGTGTTGTCCCGCGCGGACCGGCGTACTCGGTCTCAGACTCTTGCCCGGTCCAGTGACGTGACCGTCTTTGATCAGGCGTTGCAGTTGCGATCGCGACTGCTCCGGCAGAAGCGCGGTCAGGAATGCGTCGAGTCGTTCGCCGTCGTACTCGGGATCGACCTCGACGGTGCGGCGTTCTCCTTTGGAGGTATCAGGCGTCACGGCACGACATCTCGATGATCGCGAGGGGCCCGAACGACCGTCGCGGAGGACGAATCACGCCGCCCGGGCGCGTCTCGCTTGCGTATTTGCCGGCACCGGCCCAGGCCTGCGAGCGAGCAGGGCAAGCATCACGAGACTCACCGGCACGATCAACACCGAGACGAACTGCGACGTCGACAGCGCCATCCAGAGCAGTTCAATCGTGCCTCGCGAATCGCCGCGGTAGAACTCGATGATGAAACGGGAGATGCCATAGAGGAGCATATAACTCCAGAACGTCCGGCCTGGATACGGCCGCCCTTTCTTCTCCATGAAGAGCAAGAAGCCAAGGATCAGAAACTCAGCGCCCGCCTCGTAAAGCTGCGTCGGATGCAGCGGAATGCCGAGCGTCGTACCGACATTCTGCGCCGCGAACTGATTGGTAAACGTGATGCCCCACGGCATGGTCGTCGGCTTGCCGAAGCAGCATCCCGCGAAGAGGCAGCCCAGCCGGCCAATGGCATGGCCGAGCGCAATGCCCGGCGCGAAAACGTCGGTCACCGTCCAGATTGGCATCTTGTGCCGCCACAAGTACCAGAACGCCACAGTGACGGCGGCAATCAACCCGCCGTAAAAGACGCCTGCGGATCGGAAGAGGTTGACGAGCTCGGTCCAGCTCCAGCCGAACTTGTCCCGCTCGACAACGACGAGCATCAGCTTGGCGCCAACGAGCGCGCTGACGATGATCCAGATGCCGAGGTCCATGACCCGGTTCGGATCGAGGCCGCGCGACCGAGCGCGCACGAGGGCGAACTGCAGGCCCAGCAAGTACGCCGCGGCGAGCAGCAGCCCGTAGGTGTAGACGGGGAATCCGCCAATCTCAAACAGGATGGGATACATGACTGCGTCCGAGACCGATCATGTCGAGGAGCACGAGTGCTGCGCCGATGGTAATGGCGGCATCAGCGACGTTGAAAGCCCAGAAGTGCGCCAACCCCCAGTACACATCCACGAAGTCGACAACGTGGCCGAAGATGGCGCGGTCGATCAGGTTGCCAAACGCGCCGCCGAGGATGAGCGCCAACCCGACGCGGGCCAGCCGCTCATGGAATCCAAGCTGCGTGGCATACGCGGCGATGGCAACCAGCGCCATGGCGGCAATACCAATCATCACAGCAGCCTTGTAGGGAAAGTCCGCGGCATTGAGGAGCCCAAACGCCGCACCGGTGTTCTGCACGTGCGTGAGATCCAGGAACCCCGGGATGATTTGCGCCGGCTCGCCATGCAGCGGCAAGGTCCGCCGCACGATCTCCTTCGTCAGCTGATCGACGACGATGATCGCTCCGATGATGAAGAGCTCGGTCGGCCGCGCGTACGGCCGGGCCGCTTCGGGCTCACTGGGGGCCGTTGGTTGCGGCAGGTCGTCGGCGACGGGCGAGACCGGCACGTCGCCTGGCGCCATCCCGCGCGGATGATCTGCTGGTACTCGCTCGTCCGGGACTGGCTCTGCCTCAGGCTTCGGGCGTTCTTCCGGCATCATCCGGCTACGCCTCCGGCCGTCATCGCGTCCACGCACCGATCGCACAGGCCGAGACTGTCGACGGCCGACGAAACCTCAGGAACAACGCGCCAGCACCTGGGACACTTCTCCCCCTGGGCTGGGGAGGCGTCAATCGTCCAACCACGCGACGTGCCCTCACCAGTTTGGAGCGATGAGAGCCCATTGGGTCGTGCTTCCGCCGCGCGTGGCCCGAGCGCGACGCTCGACACGATGAACAGCATAGGCAGTGCAGCGGCATGCTTCCTCAACAGGGCCGCTGCGGCCTCATCGTCCACATCGATCGTGACCGTCGCCTGAAGCGAGCTGCCGATCGCCTTTTTCTCGCGAAGAACTTCGAGCCGGGCGTTGACCGCCGATCGCGCCTCGAGCAGCACTTCCCATTGGCGCTCGAGTGAGGCGTCGCGCATCGCCGCGAGGTCGGCCGTGGCCGGGAACTCTGCCATGTGCACGGAAGCCTCGCGGGTGCCCGGAAGGTGACGCCAGAGTTCGTCGGTCGTCACCGGCAGGATTGGCGCAAGCAGCCTGACCAGTCCGTCCGCGATGGTAAACATCGCGGTTTGCGCCGAGCGCCGCTCCTTCGAAGAGGCGCCGAACGTGTAGAGGCGATCCTTCGAGACGTCGGCGTAGAACGCGCTGAGATCCACCGTCGTGAACTGGTTGATCGTCTGGAAGATCGTCGGGTAGTCGTAGCGGGCGTACGCCTCGACGACGGTGCCAGCGGCTGCCGCATAGCGCGCCAGCGCATACCGATCGACCTCTTCCATGTGATCGAGCGTAACCCGATCAATCGGATCGAAGTCGTACAGGTTCGACGCGAGATATCGCAGCGTGTTCCGGATCTTCCGGTAGGCTTCGACCACTCGGGCGATGATCTGCTTGCCGAGGCGGACCTCCTCCCGGTAGTCGACCATCGCGACCCACAGGCGAACGATTTCGGCGCCGGACTCTTTGATGATGTCCTGAGGCAGGATCGTGTTGCCGAGCGACTTCGACATCTTCTTGCCGTCTTCGTCGACGACGAAGCCGTGGGTGACGACCTGCTTGAACGGCGGACGCCCGCGAGTGCCCAAGCCAACGAGAAGGGAGCTCTGGAACCAGCCCCGGTGCTGGTCGCTGCCCTCGAGGTAGAGATCGGCCGGCCAGGTGAGCTCGGACCGGAATGGCAGCACCGCCTCATGACTGGAGCCCGAGTCGAACCAGACGTCGAGGATGTCGCGCTCGCGCTCGAACTCGGTGCCGCCACAGGCCGCGCACTCCAAGCCGTCGGGAACGAACTCGGCAATCGGCCGTTCGTACCACGCGTCGGCGCCGTGCACGTCGAAGACCGAGGCCGCGCGCTCGACCAACGCCGGAGTCAGCAGGGCCTCGCCGCACTTCGCGCAGTCGAGCGCCGGAATCGGCACACCCCACGCGCGCTGCCTCGAGATACACCAGTCGGGTCTGTTGGCGATCATGTTCGACAGCCGCTCGCGTCCCCACGATGGAAGCCATTCGACCTCGCGGTCGACGGCATCGAGCGCGCGGGCGCGGAGCGTCGAGTCGGCACGGCCAAGAACGCCATCCATCCTGATGAACCACTGCGACGTGGCCAGAAAGATGACCGGGTTGTGGCAGCGCCAGCAATGCGGGTACGAATGCTGGAACGTCTCGTGGTGCCACAAGCGCCCGCGTGACTCGAGCGCCTTGACGATAACCGGGTTCGCGTCGAAGACGCGCTGACCGTTGAAGAGCTCGACCGTGTCGAGGAAGTGGCCGCCGGGGCCGACAGGCGCGTAGATCTCCAGCCCGTACTTCACGCCGGTGGCGAAGTCGTCGCTGCCATGACCCGGCGCCGTGTGAACCGCGCCGGTCCCCTGTTCGAGCGTGACGTAGTCGGCGAGCACACCGACCGAGTCGCGCGTGTACAGCGGATGTTCGAACCGCAGGTGCTCGAGCTCCGCGCCCTTCATCTTGGCCACCGGCTCGCCAAGCGTCCGGCCCGTCGCCTGCGCCACTCTCGGTGCCAGCGCTTCGGCCAGGATGACCGTCCGGCCGTTCACCTCGTACGCCCCATAGTCGAAGTCGGGATGGAAGGCGATCGCCAGGTTCGACGGAATCGTCCATGGCGTAGTCGTCCAGATCAGGACCGAGACCTGTCTGCCGGCAAGCGCTGGCACACGTGACGCGATGGCATCGGCGCTCGCCGGCGACAG
Source organism: uncultured Acidobacteriota bacterium (assembly GCA_963797715.1). Taxonomy (GTDB): domain Bacteria; phylum Acidobacteriota; class Vicinamibacteria; order Vicinamibacterales; family 2-12-FULL-66-21; genus DATBJJ01. Next base: position 95,527 of record CAWCQS010000013.1, on the reverse strand, counting down.
CGCAAACTCGACGTAGATCGACGGCGACGAGTGATCCTCGTACTCGACTTCGGCCTCGGCCAGTGCCGTCCGGCAATGGATGCACCAGTGAACGGGTTTCTTGCCCTTGTAGACGAGCCCCTGCTCGACGAACTTGCCGAGCGCTCGCGCGATGGCCGCCTGGTACTTGAAGTCCATCGTCAGGTACAGGTGATCCCAGTCGCCAAAGACGCACAGGCGCTGGAACTCGCCGCTCATCACGTCGATGAAGCGCGAGGCGTAAGCGCGGCAGGCGCGGCGGAAATCGGCTGGCGACATGTCGCGTTTCTTGGGGCCGAGCTCGCGGTCGACCTGCAACTCGATTGGCAGTCCGTGGCAGTCGTAGCCAAGCACGTACGGCGCGTCGTAGCCCATCATCGTGCGCGTCTTGACGACGAGATCCTTCAGGATCTTGTTCATCGCCGTGCCAATGTGGATCTTGCCGTTGGCGTAGGGTGGGCCGTCGTGGAGGACGAATTTCGGACGGCCGCGCCGAGCGTCGCGAATGCGGCCGTACAGCCCCATTTCCTTCCAGCGGGCGAGCGCCTGCGGCTCGGCCGTCTGAAGGTTTGCCTTCATCGGGAAGTCGGTACGTGGGAGGTTGAGCGTGTCTTTCCAATCCGCCATCTGAGTCCCTTCATTGTACTTCGGGGACCCCGCGGAAAGTCTGAAGTCTGAGGTCTGAAGTCTGAAGTTGGTAAGGCTGAAGCCGGAAGGCTGAACCCGGAAGGCTAAAAGCCGGAAGCTAAAACAGGAAGTTTGAAGCCCGAATGTGAAGCTGTAACGTTGAAGCCGGATCCTGCTTCAACCTTACAGCTTCAGACTTACAGCTTCAGAGTTCAGACTTCAAACTTCCGTGCAACTTCAGACTTCAGATTTCAAACTTCAGACTTTCTTTAGCGCCTCGTGCGGACGTTGCTGCGCTCGACTTGGACCTGGTATGAGCCCGAGTTGTCGGGCATATGCGTATCGTTGATCCCCAGGAACAACTGGCCCGACGCCGGCGCCTGGATCTCAGTCTGTGAGCCAACCACAAAGGGCTGACCGTTCCCGATGCGGGCGATTAACGTGCCCGTCGACGCGTTCGGCACGGGGTTTTCGGGGCTCCGCTCGTTTGAGCCGGCGGGCGTCGCACTGGCCTCGGTTGCCGCTCCATACTTGATTTGGCCGTTCGCCGTGATTCTCAGGCGCTCTCCGCGATTGACCGTCAACCCGGTAGGTGTCCACGCCTGCTGCGCAGGCACCATCAGTCCTTGCGTTCCCGACGCACCCGGCGTGGACGGCAACGTCGCCGCACCACTACCGCTATCGTTCGGGCGCGCCAGAACAATCTTCGCGACTGCGTTTGACTGCAAGTCCCGATTTGCGCCGTTGACCTGGAAGGACAGCCTGAGCGGCGACGAGCCGCCAACGTCTGTCAGCTGTCCTGTCACCACCTGACCATCTCTGAGGACAACGAATGGTCCGTTGCTCAACCGATCCCAGTCCGATTGCGATGTGCCGCCGCCCGTGAAGTCGATGACCGCGACGTCATTCTGCGGGATGCGCCGCTCCTGTCCATTGACGTTCACCGTGTAGCCCACACCGCTGAGGTCCATGAGCTGCCCCGACAGTCTCTCTCCCGAGCGCAGCGTAAACGTGGCGTTCTCCTGAGCCGCTGCAGGGCCCGCAACAGCGAGTGCCGCAACGAGTAGCGCGACAACCGTGTTCCTCTTCATGTGCTTAGCTCCTTCGCCTTCTATTCTGTCGTCTTGCCGTCCTACGGCCGACGGAGTTCGTATGGGGTAAAGCGCCTTCACAGAGCAGTTGTGCAAGGTGGAGGCCAGAACGAGCCACGGCCGACGCGGCAGAATTTGGATCCGGATGAGCTTCGAAACGTAGCAAAAACTGGCCTGTATAATTCGATCGTGGGTATTTCCCCGACCGATATCGTGCCGGCGCCGCACGTTCGCGAGGCGCGCCTCGACAACGGGCTGAAGATCATGGTCAGCCCGATTCACACGGCACCGCTCGTCTCGGTGTGGTGCTGGTACCGCGTTGGATCGCGCGACGAGCGGCCCGGCCACACCGGTGCCTCGCACTGGGTCGAGCACATGAACTTCAAAGGCACGCGCAATATCCCGCGCGACCAGATGAAGGGCCTGGTGGAACGCTTTGGCGGAATGTGGAACGGCTACACATGGATAGATCAAACGACGTACCTCGAAACCGCCGGCCGCGATGCGCTCGACCAACTGCTGTTCATAGAGGCGGAGCGTATGGCGAACGCGCTGTACGAACCAGAGGACTGCGAGTCGGAGCGGACGGTCATTATCTCTGAGCTCCTGGGCGGCGAGAACGATCCTGATCAGCTTCTGGATCAGGAGGTCACGGCGACGGCCTTTCGTGCTCACCCGTATCGGCACCCCACGATCGGCTGGCTGCCGGACTTGCGGTCGATGACGCGAGACGATCTCTATAGCCACTACCGCGGCTACTACATCCCTAACAACGCGACACTCGTCATCGCCGGCGACGTAGACGAGGACGATGTGCTGCGACGAGCGGAAAAGACCCTTGGTGCGATCCCTTCGGCACCTCTTCCGCCGCGCCTCTCGATTGTCGAACCGCCCCAGCTCGGTGAGCGCCGCGTCGTCGTCGAGCGACCAGGAACCACTGGGTATCTGAAGCTGGCGTGGCACGCTCCGGCGGCAACCGATCAGGACTTCTTTCCGATGCTGGTGCTCGATGCCGTGCTGACTGGCGCGAAGGGCATCAATCTCTGGACGAGCTTTCGTGGCGCCCCGCCACAACGCCGGGCGCGGCTGTACACGGCACTCGTAGAGCGCTCGCTGGCGTCGGTCGTATCGGGAGCACTGCTTCCGACAGCCGAGCCGTTCCTCTACACGCTGTCGTTCACGGCGATGCAGGGGGTCAGCCTGGCATCACTGGAAGCCGCGGCCGTCGCCGAAGTCGAGCGCGTTCGCGAGCACGGTGTGACCGACGAAGAAGTCGAGCGCGCCCGGCGTCAGCTTCGCGCACGATTCGTTTTCGACAACGATAGCGTGACCAATATCGCTCACCAGCTTGGCTACTTCGAGACCGTCACGGGGCCGGGGTTCCTCGACGACGTGCAGTCTCGAGTCGCTGCGGTTCGCACGGTGGACGTTTCGGCGGTTGCCCGACGCCGGCTCTCTGTCGCCAATCGCACCGTCGGTTGGTTCCAGCCTGTCGAGCCGCAACCATGACAATCGCTGCCGCTCGCGGGCTGTCGCCAGTTCGCACGGTGCTCGACACCGGCGCAGTGGTCATCGTTCAGGAAACGTCCACAGCTCCGGCCGTCACAATCAACGCAACCGTACTTGCCGGTGGCGTGTACGAAGGTCCTGAGCAGCAGGGCCTCGCCTATCTTGTGGGACGCGTCCTGGATCGAGGTACCGAGCAGCGTTCGGCCGAACTCCTCGCCGAAGAACTCGATGATCGCGGCGTCTCGTTGCGCATCTCTTCCTCACGCCATGCGACCATCCTGACCTGCACGTGCCTGTCGGAGGATTTCGACGACGTGCTGGCGCTCATCGTTGACGTGGTGCGTCGGGCACGATTTCCCCAAGCCGAGGTGGCCAAGCGCAAAGCCGAGTGCCTCTCGGCGATCCGGCAGGACGAAGACAATCCGTCGGTGCGCGCAGTCGAAGCGCTGTTCGAAATCCTCTACGGCGCGACCCACCCCTATGGGCGCCGCGCGAAGGGAACTGTCGAAAGCGTCGAGCGGATCGGCCGTGACGACCTGGTAGCCTTCCACGCCGCCCGGTTCCAGCCCTCGGCTCTATCGCTGGCGATCGTCGGCCACGTCGAGGCCGAGCGAGCGTTGAAGCGTGCGGCGCTCGAGCTCGACGGTTGGGCTGCTGGCTCTCCCGGTAGCTTCACGGTGCCGGAACCGCCGACGTCCACGGTGCGGCGGCAGCGGGTGATTCACGTGGCGGGCAAATCACAGTCGGAGATCGCGTACGGCTTCACCGCGATTCGCCGGCTCGATCCGCGGTACGACGCGTATTTCGTGCTGAACAATATCCTCGGTCAGTTTGGACTCGGCGGCCGTCTTGCCGACAACATTCGTGAGCGCCAGGGGATGGCCTACTACGCGTTCAGCACGCTCGACCCGAGTGTCGGTATCGGTCCGCTGATCGTCCGCGCCGGCGTCGATCCCGAGCACGTCGAACGGACGCTCGAAGCCATCGACTACGAAGTCCGCAGCCTCGGCACAGACGGTCCGACGGAAGCCGAGCTCGAACAGACCAGGCAATTCCTCATCGGATCGATTCCGAGAACGCTCGAAACGAACGCCGGCATTGCTGCCTTCCTGCAGTCCGAAGAGCAGTTTGGCCTCGGGTTGGACTACGACCGCCGGCTGGCCGACGACCTTCGCGCCGTCACGCTCGAGCAGGTCGGGGCGGCGGCGCGCGAGCTGCTGCATCCCGATCGGGCTGCGGTGTCGATTGCCGGACCGTAATGATCAAGGCCGTCTTCTTCGACGTCGACTTCACGCTGATCTATCCCGGCCCGGCGTTTCAGGGCACGGGCTATCGCGATTTTTGCGCCGAGCACGACGTGACCGTCGATGCGTTGGCGTTCGAGCGGGCGGTCGCGGCAGCGTCGACACTTCTCGACACCAACGGTGACGTCTACGATCCCGAGATCTTCGTCCAGTACACGATGCGGATCATCGAGCACATGGGCGGCGCGGGCTCGGGCGTCGAAGGCGCAGCCCGCAGGATTTACGACGAGTGGTCGTCGTGTCATCACTTCGAGATGTACGAGGACGTGCCGGATGTCTTGCGTGGCCTGCACGCCTCGGGGTTGAAGATTGGCTTGATCTCGAACACCCAGCGGTCGCTGACCGCGTTCCAGACACACTTTGCCCTCGAGGGAATTTTCTCGGCCGCGATTTCGTCCTACGATCACGGCTACATGAAGCCGCACCGCAGCATCTTCGAGGCCGCGCTTCGACTCGTCGGCGTCTCGCCGCACGAATCCGTCATGGTTGGCGACAGCGTGCCGGCCGATATCGCTGGCGCACGCGGCATGGGCATGCGCGCGGTGCTCGTGTCCCGCTCCGGGCACAGCGCTCATCACGCTTCGTGTCCGTCCGATGTACCTCGCATCACCTCGCTCCGCGAGCTGCCGGATCTCCTCTGATGCACATCCGGCCGGTCACGACGCTCGAGGAATGCCGTCAGGTAACAGCACTCGAACGCGCCGTCTGGGGTTACACCGACGCCGAGGATATCGTTCCGGCGCCCGTCTTGATCGTCTCGATCAAGCGCGGCGGCATCCTGCTCGGCGCGTTCGACGACGGCGGCGTCATGCGCGGGTTCGTCTACTCGATGCCGGCGATCAAGGAGGGGCGTCCGACACAGTGGTCGCACATGCTTGGCGTCGCGCCAGAGATGCGTGCGGCCGGGTTGGGCGCGCGCCTGAAATTGGCGCAACGTGAGGCGGCGCTGGCGATGGGCCTCGACCTCATCGAGTGGACCTACGATCCGCTGCAGGCCGCGAACGCACACTTGAACTTCGCCAAGCTGGGGATTGTGGTCGAGGAGTACGAAGAGAATATCTACGGCGAGTCGAGCAGCCCGCTGCACAGCGGCACACCGACGGATCGGTTCGTGGCCGAATGGCACATAGGGGAGCCGCACGTCGAGCGCCGGGTCGCACCACGAGCCATTCCCACCATTCGCGACACATCGGTCGCGCAAACGCCGATCGTCAATCCATCGAGTCCAGCCGAGCCCTGGCTGCGCCCCGGCACAGCTGATCTGTCCCTCGAGGGTCGCCGCCTCCTGGTGGAAATCCCCATGGGTTTTTCAGAGATGCTCGAGCGCGATCGAGCGCTGGCGCAGGACTGGAGGCTTTCGACGCGGCAGATCTTCCAGCACTATTTCGCACGCGGTTATCGAGCCGTCGATTTCTTTCTCGCGCGCGAGGCGGGGCGGGGGCAGTATCTGCTGGCGCAGCGGCCATCCTAGACAGGACGTGAGCCGGCTGCTCGAACGGTGTCCTATCCAGGTGGCCAGCTGAGCGAGCGTCCGCCGAGCACGTGCAGGTGAATGTGGAAGACGGTCTGGCCAGCATCCGCGTTCGTGTTGAAGATCGTGCGGAAGCCGCGGTCGCCGTGGCCATGTTCGCGCGCTAACGCCGCGCCGCGCCGGACCATCTCGCCGACCAGCCCGTCGTCTTCTGCCGACAGATCGTTGAGGCTGGCGATGTGCCGTCGCGGGATGACGAGCAGGTGTGTAGGCGCCTGCGGGTTGATGTCCTTGAAGGCGACCAGCCGGTCGTCGTGGTAGACGAGGGTCGCAGGAATCTGGCCGTTGGCGATCTTGCAGAAGAGGCAGTCGAGCATGTCTTCAAGCTATCAGTTTTCAGCTCTCAGCTTTCAGCAAAAATCTCAGCTGAAAGTGGACAGCTCATAGCTGACAGCTGATAGCAGACAGCTACACGCTCATTACTCCCACCCGTGCTATGCCCTGCAGGTCGGCGATGGTGTCCACCTGTTGCCACCCTGCGGCGCGCGCCAGCGCGCAGATGTCGTCATCCTGCCCGAGTCCGAACTCGACAACGAACAGCCCTCCGTCCTGCAGCCGTGCTCGCGCATCGAGAATCAGGCGTCCGAGCAGCGTCAGCCCGTCTACGCCTGAATAAAGAGCGACAGGCGGTTCGAAGTTGACGATTTCCGGCGCGAGGGCGACGGCCGAGGGTACGTAGGGTGGGTTCGACACGATGACATCGACATGTCCGTGGACGGCCTCGAGCAGATCGCCGTGGACGAAGGTCACGCGATCGTCGACGTTGTGACGGCGGGCGTTGCGCGCCGCAACCGCGAGCGCTGCGGCCGAGATGTCGGTTGCGATCACCCTTGCCCGGGGTACTCGCACGCCAGCACGACCGCGAGGCACCCGCTGCCGGTTCCGACATCGACGATCGTTCGCACCGCATCGCGCTCTCGACGGTTGCGGACGGCCTCGACAATGAGCTCTGTTTCAGGCCTGGGAATCAGAACGTCGGGCGAGACTTCGAACTCGAGTCCCCAGAATTCGCGCCGGCCGGTGATGAACGCGACCGGCTCCCGCGTCGCGCGACGTTCGATCACGCCCGCATACCGCGCCCCGGCATCCGCCGGCATCGGTTCGCGTCCGTCTGCGACCAGGCGCGCGCGATCCCAGTCGAGAACGTGACGCGCCAGCACCTCGGCGTCGAGCCTCGCGTCTGCCGCGGTCAATCCCGCGCGCTCGAGCGTCTGGCGCGCCTCGGCTATGTGCTCGTGGACCGACGCCGCATTGCCGCCCGTATCCGTTGGCATGATTGGATCGACCGTCATCTCGCAGCGTCCGCCTTCGAACTCAGCGTTCGAACGGGCTTCAGCCTTCAGCATTCAGAATTCCTAGGGGTTGGTGGTTTCCGCCTGGTAATGCGTGACCGCCTGGTCGATGAGCTCGCCGATGTCGCCGTCGAGCGCGTTGGTCAGCTGATACATGCTGTAGCCGAACCGGTGGTCGGTGATGCGGTTTTCCTTGAAGTTGTACGTGCGGATCTTTTCGGACCGATCGCCGGTACCCACTTGTGTCCGCCGATCCTTGGCAATGGCTTCCTGCTGCCGCCGCATTTCCATCTCGTAGAGACGTGAGCGGAGCACCTTCATCGCCTTCGCGCGATTCTTGATTTGCGACTTTTCGTCCTGCTGCGAGACCACGAGACCGGTGGGGAGGTGCGTGATGCGCACCGCCGAATAGGTCGTGTTGACGCTTTGACCGCCCGGGCCGCTCGAGCAGAACGTGTCGATTCGCAGATCTTTCGCGTCGATCTGCACGTCGACTTCTTCGGCTTCGGGGAGCACCGCGACGGTGGCAGTTGAGGTGTGGATGCGTCCGCTCGCTTCGGTCGTAGGCACGCGCTGCACGCGGTGGACGCCGCTCTCGTACTTCAGACGGCCGTACACGCCCTTGCCCTCGATGAGCGCCGTGACTTCCTTGGTGCCACCGACGCCGGTGTCGCTCAGATTGAGCACCTCGAGCCGCCAGCCCTGTCGCTCGGCGTATCGCGAGTACATCCGGAAGAGATCGGAGGCAAAGAGCGCCGCTTCGTCGCCTCCAGCGCCAGCGCGAATTTCGAGAACGACGTTCTTCGCGTCGTTGGGGTCTTTCGGGAATGAGGAGCACCTTCAACTCGGCGACGAGCGCGTCGCGCTTCGCTTCGAGCGTCTTGAGCTCCTCCTGCGCGAGCTCGCGCATGTCCGGATCCTTGACGAGCTCCTCAGTGGCGGCGACCTGCACGGCGACATCCTTGTACAGCCGGAACTGGTCGATGAGCGGCTGCATGTCGGCCAGTTCCTTCGAGTGCGTACGGAACTTGGCCGTATCGGCCTGGACGGCCGGATCGGCCATTTCGGCCATCAACTGGTCGTATCGCGATTCCGCGGCGGTCAGCTTGTCGAGCATGTCGAACCTGTAGGCTCCCTGAATCCAATTACCCGCCGGACACGGGCGGCAGGAATGCCACCTCGTCACCGTGCGCCAGCGGCGTCGTCAAGCGCGCGTACTCCGCGTTGACGGCGCACGAGATCACCGGCTCGAATTCGGCGAGCGTCGCGTGGTCGCGGACGAGCGATTCCCACGCAGTGCGCGCGACGGCGCCATCGGGGAGCTCGCATCGCAGTTCCGACGCGCCGGCGAGCTCGCGAAGCCGGGCAAAGAGCCGGACAGTTACGAACATGCGCGCTCGAACGCCACCTGCTGCGCTACCGCGTCGTCTGGATCCGCGGTGGCGCCCTCGATCCAGACATCGCCACCCTCGAAGTGCTCGTGCTTCCACACCGGGGCAATCTGCTTCACGCGCTCGATTGCGTAGCGGCACGCCGCAAACGCATCGGCGCGGTGCGGCGATGCCGCGGCAATCACCACGCTGGCCTCGCCAATAGCGATTCGACCTGAGCGATGGTGAATGGCAAGCGCAACCGCCGGCCAGCGCGCGGCGGCTTCAGATCCGATGCGCTCGAACGTCTTCACCGCCAGCGCCGGATACGCTTCGTAGTCGAGCCATTCGACGCGGCGTCCCGCGTTGTGATCGCGAACCAGGCCCACGAACGTTGTCACGGCACCACACGCGGGCGACTCGACCGTCGCGGCAATGGCTGCCACGTCGAGCGGCTCCGTAGTGACGGCGAACCTGGCCATTTCGTGAACCCTTGAACCCGCTGAACCCTCTGAACCCAATAACTAGTATAGCCGCCAGAAATGATGCAGGGGCCCGTGGCCACGGCCGATGCCTGGTGCGTGCCGCAGAGCGCCATCGAGGTACTCACGCGCACGTGAAATCGCCGTTCGATCGTCACAGCCGACGGCAAGATTGGCGGCAATTGCCGACGACAGCGTGCAGCCTGTTCCATGCGTGTGCGCCGTCTCGATGCGGGGCATACGAACCTCGAAGGTCTCGTGCGCTGTGCACGCCACATCGACGGATTCCGGCCCTGCGAGGTGTCCCCCTTTGACGAGTACGACGCGGGGGCCAAGCTTCAGGATCCGTTGGCCGGCTGCGCGCATGTCGTCAACGGAACGGATCGTCATCTCGGCCAACACCTCGGCTTCCGGCAGGTTGGGGGTGACGATGTGCGAGCGGGGAAGAAGCTCGCTCCGGATGGCGGCAACCGCATCGGCCTCGAGCAGACGGTCGCCGCCCTTGGCCACCATGACGGGATCGACAACGACGAGCGGAAGATCGAGCTCGGCGATTGCCGCGGCAACGGCCTCGACGATGGCCGCCGTTGCGAGCATGCCGACCTTGACGGCGTCGGCGCCGATGTCTCCTGCCACCGCCTCGATCTGCGCGGTGACGAGGTCGGTCTCCATCGCGCGCCACATCGTGACACCGAGCGTGTTCTGGGCGGTGACGGCCGTGATGGCGCAGGTGCCGTACACCTGATGCGCGGCAAACGTCTTGAGGTCGGCCTGGATACCTGCGCCCCCGCCCGAGTCGCTGCCGGCAATTGTCAGTGCTGTATGCATACAGTAAGATCTCGAAGGCATGGCTCAGACGACTGGCACGACGCTCCTCACGACTGTTTCCTCGCGCACGGATTTGTCGATCCCGATTCGCGCCGCCGCCGTCGTGTTTGTCACGGTGCTGACCGCCGTTGCCGCGCAGGTCAGCCTTCCGCTTCCCTTTACTCCCGTGCCGTTTACCCTGCAACCGATGGTCGTCCTGGTTGGCGGTGCCGCCCTGGGGGCCCGGCTCGGGATGGCCAGCCAAGTGCTCTATCTGCTCGCTGGCATCGCCGGTTTGTCCGTCTTCGCAACGAGTGCCGTCCTGCCGCAGGGCTTCCTCCGACTCCTTGGCCCGACAGGCGGCTTCTTGATGGCGTACCCGTTCGCCGCTTTTGTCGCCGGCTGGCTGGCCGAGCGCGGCTTCGACCGCCGCTACGTGACCTCCGTGATTGCCATGGGTGCCGGCCTGACGCTAATCTTCGCCCTCGGTGTCGCCTGGTTCGCGTGGTTTGCCGCCCCAGCTCCCGTCGGATTGTCGCAGGCTCTTCAGCTCGCTCTCTATCCGTTCATCGTCGTGGACGTGATCAAGATCCTGCTCGCGGCGACCGTCCTGCCGTCGGTGTGGACGCTGACAGGCCGCAAAGGTCGATCGTAAGCCCTGTTCCGACTTCGAAGTTGGAACTTCCGTTCAGACTTCAGAATTCAGAATTCAGAGTTTCATCTCACGTACCCCAGGCTCCGCAGCCGATCGATCATCTCTTGATCGAGGGGTTGCCCCGCACGAGTGGCTGACGCTGTCGAAGGCGGACCGTACGATGCGACGTATCGCAGCGGATACCGTGTGCTGAACCGTGGATCGAGCGCCTCGATCAACGGACCCGTCGAGAACTCCCGGCTCATCGGCACACCCAGCGCGTAGAGCACCGTTGGCGCGACGGATGTCGCATTGCTTACGGTAGTGTCGGGTAACCGAGCGATCACGCCACGCAGAGCTACGCGAGCGCCGCGACTCCCGCTCACCCTTCCAGGCTCGGTGACGATGACGACGAGTTCGTCCTGTGCGGGCGCGAGCAGAGGCCCGACGAGACGATCGAGCGCGACGTAGTAGGCCTTCAGTGCCTCGAGTCGCGACGCCAGCCCGGAGGGCGCAAGACGCGACGGTTCGTCGCCGAGGAGCGCGTGCTGGGCGATGTCGAGGCCCGGAAGGTAGACCGCTGACAGGTCAGTCGCGGGCGTCGCGACACGGGACAGCAGTTCGAGTTGCACCGCGTCAAGTTCCGCCGACCTACGCAGGATCGTGCGCGCCGCTTCTTCTCCGTTGAAATCGATGGCCGCCGTTGCGCGCGATTCGGCGCGTGTCCTTATCTCGGTCCACTGCTGTCGCAGCGTGTCGTAGAGCGTGGCCGGCGACAGCTCGGCATCGAGCGGTCCGCCACGTTCGAGTCGAAGCGTGGCGCGATCGCTGAGGACGATTCCTGCTTCTGGAGAGGCAGGCCATGTTGCCCACCAGTTGACGACGGCTGTGCGAAGGCCGGCGCTGGCCGCAACCTCCCAGAATGTTTTTGTCCGCCGCTCGGTGCCGCTCGCGATCGACGGGCGCGTAAGGCGCACGAGATCGGTGGCGCCGCGAATCGCGCGCGCGATGGGTGAGGGGCCAGCCATTGCGACGCTGCCCTGGACGCCGGCAACACGCCGCGTTTCGAGCCCCTCGACGCCGTGCACATCGGGGGGCTGTCCAGTCGCGATCGTCGTCCAGATTCGTGCCGGGTCGTCAGTGTCAGCAGTGCCGCCCGCCGACTCCAGAGCGATGCCGCCGTCTCCGAACGCGGTCGCGAGTGCCGGCACGCGCCCGCTGGCCGTTAGCTCCTCGAGGATGCGAACGTCGAAACCGTCGACGGCGATGACGCGCACCCGCAGCCCAGACGGCACGATCGTCAGCGGCTCGCGAGGCACTGTCGCCGCACGCGTCGCGCCGGCTGACCATGTGAGTAACAGCGCGGCGGCTCCGAATGCGACTGCGCCCGACGCCAGCGTGACCGGCCAGGACAACGAGGCCTTCACGGCTCGCGTCTCGGCCGCGCCAGGAGTTTGGTTTTCCGACGCCGCGAGTGCGACGGCGGACGATGCGACCGACACGGCGTGACCGAGGAGCAAGCTCATCGCAACCGCTAACGCCAGTGCCGATAGCGTCCAGAATGGCGCCGACCATCCGACGCCAGCGATTACGGTTTGCCACCACAGGGTGAGGTACAGCAGGCAGCCGAACGTCACGACAACTCCCGCGGCAAGACCGAGGCTTCGGCGCCCGGACATCTTCGCCCTGCGTGAAAAGGAGGCGACGAGCAGGCTGGCCAGAAGCGTCGAGAGCGCGATGGCGATGCCGAAAAAGGCACCGAGGTAAATCGCTACGACGATCGCGTCGCTCGGTCCGGTGACGAGCCCCGGCATGCGGGCACTGAGACCGATGGCGGCCGCGGGGCCAAGGAGGACGGCGGCAAGCGCACCCACCCGGAGGCTGGCGAAGAACGCGATCGCGGATGCACTTCGCGTCGACCGCGCGGAACCCAGAACGAAGCGGTCGACGCCGGCGTCGAGATAGCCCAACGAGCGCAGCCGCTGGCGCAGTTCGTCGACTCGTGGATCGTCGCTCGCCGGTGGGCGGGTCTCTTCCATGTCTAGACGTGTCGCGCCGCGACAAACGCCGACAGCTCCCGCAGTTTGTCGGCCCGCCGGCCGAACGGTGTCAGTGCGCGGTCGGCTGTCTGGCACAACTCCGTCGCAAGCTGGTGCGCTCCCGCGACGCCGCTGAACGAGACGAACGTCGTCTTTCGCGCGTCCTGGCGCGTCGCCTTCCCTGTCTCCGACGGATCGCCCTCGACGTCCAGCAGGTCGTCGACGATCTGGAATGCGAGGCCGAGGTTCTTGGCAAAGGCCGATAGCGCAGCGATCGACTCGGCGTCGGCGCCGGCTGTCATCGCGCCGGCAACCGCCGAGGCGTTGAAGAGGGCGCCCGTCTTACCGCGATGGATACGCTCCAGCAGCTCGAATCCGATCTCGCGCTCGGTCGCAAGGAGATCTGCGGCCTGACCGCCGATCAGGCCATCTGCGCCGACAGCCTCGTCGAGCAGCGCGGCGAGTCGCGCCGACAGCCCTGGTTCATAGCTGCGCGCAAGCGTCCCGTACGACAAGTTGAGCAGGCCGAATGCGGCAAGGATGGCAATCGCGTCGCCGAACTCGACGTGGTTGGCAGGACGTCCACGCCTCAACGGTGCGTTGTCCATCGCCGGGAGGTCATCGAGGATGAGAGATGCCGTGTGGACGAGCTCCATCGCAGCGGCGGCTGGCAGCGCCTGTGTCGCGGCGCCGCCGCAGATCTCAGCGGACAACTGCGTGAGCACCGGGCGCACGCGCTTCGAGGGCGCAAACAGCGTGTAGGCCATCGAGCGCTCGATGGCGCCGTCGCGGTCGGTCGGCACCAGGCGCCGCAGCACATCGTCGACCCGCGCCTGATAACTGGCAAAGAATGCCGGGACGGGACTCATCTATCCCGCGTCGCGCGGCCGCGGCCCGTCGGAGCGTCCGATGTGTTCTTGGCGAACACGAGCATGTACTGATAGCGCAGGATGTTCGGCCGAGAAATCAGACGCAATCCGGCCTCGTTCGCTTCGCGAATGACACGTTCCGGATCGACGCGCTCGTCCATGGGCGGACCGGGGCCGCCGCCGTCCTTGGTGAATTCGACGATGCCCAGCCGGCCGTCCGGCTTGAGCGCGCGCGCGGCGTTGCGCAGCAGCGCCACCGGGCGCTCCATCTCGTGATAGGCGTAGACCATGAGGACGGCGTCGAGCTGGCCGATTGGCAGCTTGGGATCGTCGGCGGTGCCGAGGCTCGTCTCGACGTTCTTGACGTTCTCGCGCGGTAGCCGGCGTTTGATGACTTCTACCATCTCCCGCTGGATGTCCTCGGCGTAGACCCGGCCGTTCGGGCCGACACGCCGCGCCAGCCGAATCGTGAACCAGCCGCTGGCCGCGCCGAGATCGGCGACGATATCGCCCTCGGCGATGTTGAGGGCATCCATGACTTGTTCCGGCCGCTGCCAGATGTCGCGGTCGGGTCCTTCGAGCTCGGGGAGGTTCTCCGGCGGAAACAGCTTTCCGTGCGCGACAGAGCGCTGCTGCGCCGACGCCGGCAGTAGCGATGAGACGATGAGCGTGAAGATGCAACACCGTGCGAACCGCTTCACGTCGTGCGCCTTCCTTTCCGAGTGACTGTCCGTCCCAGTGTTCGTCCCCGCTTCCGTCGCGCCTTCAGTCCACTCGCGACGCCGGGACGGCCGGGCGTTGTCATCGCTTCGGGCGACAACAGCGCCTTGAGCGCATCGTCGGGCATCAACTTCTGCTCCTGAACGATCTCACGAATCGGACGCCCGCTCGCGACAGACAACTTGGCTATCTCCGCCGTCCGAGCGTACCCGATGTGCGGGCTAAGGGCGGTCGCCACCGCGGTGCTGCGATCGAGGAGCTCCCGGGCGCGGGCGGCGTCGGCCTTGATGCCGCGAACGCAGTAGGTGTCGAAGACCGCCAGCGCGCGCGCGAGAATCGTTGTCGCGTGCAGCGCGTTCCACGCAATGACAGGCATCATGACGTTGAGCTCGAGCTGACCTTCGTTGCCGGCGGCCAGGATCGCCGCATCGCATCCGAAAACCTGGCAGCACACCTGATTGACCATCTCCGCCACGGAAGGGTTGACCTTGCCCGGCATGATGGACGATCCCGGTTGCACCGCGGGCAGCTCGATCTCGGCAATGCCCGCGCGTGGTCCCATGCTGAGCAGGCGCAGGTCGGACGCCACCTTCGACGCCTCGAGCGCCAGGCGGCGGAGCGCACCTGAGTAGGCCACGACGTCGCCCATGCTCTGGGTCACGCGGAAACTGTTCGAGGCCGTCCTCAGCCGCAAGCCCGTGTACCGGGCCAGGTAGGCGACGGCCTTCCGCGTGTAGTCGTCGCCGGCGTTCAGGCCAGTGCCGACCGCAGTCGCGCCCAGATTGAGTTCGTACAGCTGCACGGCGGTGCGCTCGAGATCGTCGGCCGCCTGCGCGATGTTGGCGGCGTAGCCGCCAAATTCCTGACCGAGCGTCATTGGCACCGCATCCTGCAAATGCGTGCGGCCGGTCTTGAGGATTTTTCCAAACTCACGACTCTTTTTTGCAAGCGACGTGGAAAGGGTCCGCGCGGATACGAGCAGCTCCTTCAAGACGAACAGGATCGCCAGACGCGTCGCCGTCGGATACACGTCATTGGTCGACTGGCCCATGTTGACGTGATCGTTCGGATGGACGCGCGCGTAGCTTCCGAGCCGATCGCCGAGCAACTCGCCGGCGCGGTTGGCCAGCACCTCGTTGGCGTTCATGTTGTGGGACGTGCCGGCTCCGGCCTGATACACGTCGACGACGAATTGTTCGAGCATGCGGCCGTTGAGGATGTCGTCGGCGGCCGTGACGATCGACCGCGCCACAGCCGGCGCCAGCCGCCGAAGATCGCGATTGGCTTCCGCCGCCGCCTTTTTGATGAGGATAGTCGCCGCAATGAGAGGCGCCGGCGCCGTCAGCCCGCTGATGGGGAAGTTGTGCACGGCGCGGGCCGTCTGACCGCCGTAGTAGGCGCGGGATGGCACACGCACTTCACCGAGCGGATCGCGCTCCACGCGAAACGTCGGAGGGGCCATACAGGAAGTATATCGGGGCTCGGGGCTCGGGATTCGGGGCTCGACATTTGGTGGGCTTGGTCTTGGGTCTAAGCTCGGGCATCTCAACCGATTCCGAGTCCCGAGCCCCGAATCCCGAGCCCCGATATACTTTCCCTATGCTGCCTGCCTTCTTCGAAAGCGTGGTGGACCTCATCACGCGAACGTCTACCGAT
This sequence comes from uncultured Acidobacteriota bacterium, assembly GCA_963797715.1. Classification (GTDB taxonomy): domain Bacteria; phylum Acidobacteriota; class Vicinamibacteria; order Vicinamibacterales; family 2-12-FULL-66-21; genus DATBJJ01. The sequence continues at coordinate 79,578 of CAWCQS010000013.1, read as the reverse complement.
CTGCCACCGGATGTGCGTGCGGCCATGGACCGGGCGCTGGCGACTGAGGCGCCGGCGACGCGCGCCGGCCAGGCGATGACGATCATCGCGCAGAACATCGATCAGGCGGCCTCGTGCGAGGCCCCGATCTGTCAGGACACCGGCATGCCGACCTTCGAGGTCAAGGTCCCGGTCGGCGCCAACCAGATCTGGATGCGAAAACAGATTCGGGAAGCGGTCGCCGAAGCGACACGCCGCGGTAAGCTGCGACCGAATTCGGTCGACTCGATCACCGGTGAGAACTCCGGCAACAACCTCGGGCCTGGCACGCCGATCATCCACTTCGATCAGTGGGAACATCCCGAGATCGAGATCAAGTTGATCCTCAAAGGCGGCGGCTGCGAGAACACCAACGCGCAATACTCGCTGCCAACCGAGCTCGATCACCTCGGCCGCGCCGACCGGTCGCTCGCCGGCGTGCGCAAGTGCATTCTCCACGCGGTGTGGAAGGCCCAAGGCAAGGGCTGCAGTCCTGGCGCCGTTGGCGTCTGCATCGGCGGCGATCGCACGTCGGGTTACGTCCACGCCAAGGAACAGCTTTTCCGGACGCTCGATGACAGGAATGCCGACGAGCGGCTCGCCGCGCTCGAAGACTCGATCATGGAGGAGGCCAACAAGCTGACGGTCGGCCCGATGGGCTTCAGCGGCCGGACGTCGCTCATCGGCTGCAAGATCGGCGCGCTCAATCGCCTGCCGGCCAGCTTTTTCGTGTCGGTTGCCTACGACTGTTGGGCATTCCGGCGGCTCGGTGTGCGTCTCGACGCGTCGACCGGCGCGATCAACTCGTGGTTGTATCGCGACGGCGCCACGCGTTCATTACCGCTGCTGACGGAAGAGGCTGCGGCCGCCGGATTCCCGCGCACGGGACGTGAAGTCGCGTTACAGGCGCCCATCTCCGACGAACAGATTCGGTCGCTGAAGGTCGGCGACGTCGTACTGGTCTCAGGGCGTGTGTTCACTGGCCGTGATGCCGTCCATGCGCACCTCATGAAGACTCCGCCCCCAGTTGACCTCGCTGGCGGCGTCCTCTACCACTGCGGCCCCGTCGTCGCCAAAGACGGCGAAACATGGCGCGTCACCGCCGCTGGTCCAACGACGAGTATTCGCGAGGAGCCCTACCAGGCCGAGATCCTGAAGCGGTACGGCGTACGAATCGTCATCGGCAAGGGTGGTATGGGAGCGAAAACGCTCGCCGGCCTCAAGGAGTCAGGCGCGGTGTACCTGAACGCAATTGGGGGCGCGGCGCAGTTCTACGCCCGCTGCATCGAGCGCGTCGATGGTGTGTCGCTGATGGAGTTTGGTACGCCCGAAGCGATGTGGCACCTGGAGGTCAAAGACTTTCCCGCGATTGTGACGATGGACGCCCATGGCTCGAGCCTGCACAAGGACGTCGAAGAGGCGTCTGGGAAAGTACTCGAGACGCTAGCGTAGCGCGTCGGCAAATACTGTCTCGAGGCCGCTGACGGTTGTTCCGCTGTTGAGATGTAGCCGGACAACGCGGCGGCCGTGGGCAGCGAGGGTCTCCGCGTCGCCGAGCGCCTGCGCCTGCTTCAGCGTCGAGAACGTGTAGCCCGCACCGGGGATTTCTGTCTGCGTTTCATCGTCGTTGGTCACGACGAATGCGAGCACGGTGTTCGGCCCACCCTTGTGATATTGGCCCGTCGAGTGGAGGTAGCGCGGACCGACACCGAACGTGCTCGCGACGTGATGCTTCGTTCGAATGCCCTCGCGGATCTCGCCGATCTTTACCTCGACATCACTTGCTGCCGGTAAGTACGACAGGAAGGCGACGTAGTCTCGCGGCCGGAGAGAGTCCAGTGCCGCGCGCACGACTCCCGCAGGCGATTTGCCAGTGATCGTTGGCGAAAACGCGTCGATTCCGTCAGCCGACGCGATGGGTGTGCCGGTGGGGAGGCTGCCCGTGGACGCGAACGCCGTCAGGAGCGCCTTGGTCTTTTCCTTCGCTTCCGACACGTTGGGCTCGTCAAACGGGTTGATCCCGAGCGCCGCCCCAGCGACCGCGGTCGCAAACTCCCACCGGAAGAATTCGGCTCCAAGACCGTCGATGCGCGTGCTCAGGCGCAACACAGGGTGTCCGGCCGCTTCGAGCGCCGCGAGGCGGTCCTCGTCAGGCGCGTCGCGGTCGGTCGAAATGGCGACGAAGGCTCGATCGCTGCCGTACTCATCGGGCCGGCCCAGCGGCTCGTCAACGACCGGAAGGGCGCCTTTTCCGTGCTTGCCCGTGCTTTCGGCGACGAGTTGCTCGATCCAGAGACCCAACGAAGCGAGCGACGGCGGCAGCGCGAGCGTGAGCTTGTCGCGGCCCTCGAGCGTTGCCGCGCCAATGAACGCACCGAGCAGGAGGCCTGCGTTTTCGACGTTCTCCTGACGGCATCCCTCCGCCATCGCCGCACCCGCCGCCAGCAGCTCCTCAGGATCGGCGCCGATGAGTGCGCACGGAACGAGGCCGAACAGCGACAGCGCCGAAAATCGTCCTCCGATGTCGGCCGGGTTCAGGAACACTTCGCGATACCGTTTCGATTCGGCAAGTGCCTGGAGCGCGGTGTTGGGATCGGTGATCGCGACGAAGTATCGACCGGCCGCGCTGCCTTCTGACGCCGAGATGCGCGACCAGAAGAAGCGTTCGAGGGACGCGACTTCGACCGTTCCTCCGCTCTTGCTCGCGACCACGAATAACGTTCTGGTGGGATCGAGCCGCTCGGCCGCGTTGGTGATCGTACGCTCGTCGGTGGTATCGAGCACGTAGAGGTCGGGGTGACCCTTGGCAATGCCGCAGACCATCCGCAGGACTTCGGCGCAGAGGCTGCTGCCGCCCATGCCCAGGAGATACACAGCCTCAAAACGTTCGCTCGTGATGCCCTTGGCAAGGGCGACCGCCCGTGGAACCCCGGGCTTCATTGTCTCCGCGACGTCGAGCCAGCCCAGCCGTGTCCGAATTGACCGTTCGTCCGCTGTTCCGGCCGCAGCGCCCCAGGCTCCTGGGTCGCGATTCCAGATGCGCGTGACGAGGCGATCCTCGAGGAAGCGATCCAACAGGCGGGCGGCGGGCGCGTAGGCGAGCGACATGGTGGCATCTTATCACCCCTAAGTTGCATGGATGCAACATGTTGGCGATGTGGTGCGACGAAGTACTCCTTGCAACGCGTCTTGCCGCCGAGTGACAGAGGCCCTATAATTTGTATATCTGCCCGCTTGGGCGAGGAGATACCAGAGGATGATCAACGTCACACCGGCCGCTGCTACCAAGATCACGGAGCTGCTGGTCGAAGAAAACAAGACTAACGCCGGGCTCAGAGTGTTCGTCCAGGGGGGCGGCTGCTCGGGCTTTCAATATGGGCTGATGATTGACGAGGGTGAAGGCGACGAGACCACCGACGCCGTGATCCAGTCGAATGGCGTGAAGCTGCTCGTCGATCCGATCAGCGCGCGCTATCTGCGGGGCGCCGAAGTGGACTTCGTCGACAACATCACCGGCGGCGGCTTCACGATCAAGAACCCGAACGCCAAGTCGACCTGCGGTTGCGGGTCGTCGTTCAGCGCCTAGAGGTTCGCCGCCAAGACGTCAGACACGCCCGGGGCTCGAGGTTCGCTCGGTCAAGCCGGCTAGTGCAGAGGCTCGCTCGTCGAGTCTCTGGCGTTCGGGTCCTGAGCCGATGGAATCTACTCCCACAGCGTTTGTCGATCGCCTCCGCCCGGCCGGAAGCAAGCGCTCCAGCAAGCGGGACTTCATCGTCAATGTCTTCCTCCGCCAGGAAGGACATCTCACCGCGGACAACCTGGTTGCGCTGATCCGACGCGAGGATCAGCGCATCAGCCGCGCGACCATCTATCGAACGCTGCAGTGGATGGTCGACGCTGGCATTGCCCGCAAGGTGGACTTCGGCGAAGGAAAGTTCCGCTTCGAGCATTCGTACCGTCACCCGCGCCACTTTCATCTCATCTGCAAGACCTGCAACCGCAGTTTCGAGTTTTTGAGCTCGGACATCGAAGCGCTGATCGAAGAGGTGGCGGCCGCGCGCGGCTTCACGCCGCGTCAGAGCGTGCTACAGATTCACGGTACGTGCGAAGCGTGCCGCACCGGCAAACCGGTTGAGGCCGAGGACAGTACGACGGAGTTGCTCTTCGCGCGCGACGCGCTGCGCATTGCGATTGCGACCGAACGCAGCGGCCTCGAGTTCTATGGTCGGGCATCGAGCATCACCAAGGACGCCCGCGGGCGTCGTGTTTTCCAGAAGCTTGCCGAGGAAGAAAAAGAGCACCTCGCGACGCTCGAGGCGCGATACCGCGAGCTCCTGCAGCAGGATCCGCAGCTCGAGTCGCGGCCGACCTTCCTCTTTTTCAAGGGTGCCGCCAACGGTCTCTTCGCGGCTGGCGCCGATCAGCTCACCAAGGGCGTCAACGATCGCCAGGCGCTGATGATTGGCATTCGCTGCGAGCGCGGGTCGCACAAGTTCTTCAAGCGTTATGGCGAGCGGTTCGAGGATTCCGAAGGCAAGCGGATCTTCCTCGAGTTTGCTGACGAGGAGCGGACACACCTCGATCTCCTCATCCGCGAGTACCGGTTGCTCGTCGAGCGCCAGCGTCAGCGTTCAGGGCCGCGCGCCAAGCGCAAGACTCGGCATCGCGCGACCGCCTGACGTTCCGTGACCGATCCCCGAAGCGATCTCCGGATCGATCTCCACTTGCACACGACAGCGTCCGATGGCCGGTTGAGCCCATCGGCGCTGGTCGCTCTTGCCGCAGGCGCCGGCGTCAGCGTGATGAGTGTGACCGACCACGACACGGTGGCGGGTCTCGCCGACGCGCGAGCGGCGGCGGCCATCCATGGTCTCCGGCTGATTGATGGCATCGAGATTACGGCGGTCGACGGCGGACGCGACATCCACGTGCTGGGATATTTCTTCGACCCCGATGATGCCGCGCTGCGCACCTTTCTCGAAAAGCAGCGTCGCGCGCGCATCGACCGCGTGCGCGAAATTGCCGGACGTCTCGAAACTCTGGGGAGTCCGATCGATGTCGAGGCGCTGCTGGCCGCCGCCCCGACGACCAGTGGGCGTAGCGTCGGTCGGCCGCTCGTGGCTGACGCGCTGGTCGCCAGCGGACACGCGTCCGACCGGCGCGACGCCTTCGATCGGCTGCTTGGGAACGACCGCCCGGCGTTCGTGGCACGGCGCGGGCCCGATGTCGCGGAAGTCGTCGAGGTCATCGGCAGGGCTGCCGGCATCGCATCGCTTGCGCATCCCGGCCTGCTCGGCGACGACGACCGGATTCCGGCATTTGCCGCGACGGGACTTTCGGCGATCGAGGTTCGCCATCGCGATCACAGTCCATCGGACGAAGCGCGCTACCGGGGTCTCGCCTCTGACCTCGGACTCGCCGTGTCTGGCGGATCGGACTTTCACGGTCCACACGATGCTCGCGATGGGGCGCCGGCGTGTCCCGGCTCGGTCAGCCTCGACAGCGCCGACCTCGTCGCGCTCGAGGCCCGCCGGCCGGCACGTGCATCCGATACGGTCCGGAAGGCGAATCCCTGGTCGTGACGCCCGTCCTGCACATCTCTGGTCTTCAGAAGCGCTACCAGAGCCTGCGGCCCCTGCGGCTGCAGGAACTGACGATTGACGCCGGCGAGCGCGTCGCGGTCAGCGGCTTCGATGCTGGCGCCGCCGAAGTGCTGGTCAATCTCGTCACTGGCGCGAGCCTGCCAGATGAAGGTGTGGTTTGCGTGCTCGGTCAATCGACGGCGGAGATCAGAGAGGGCGACGCGTGGCTCGCATCGCTCGATCGGTTTGGGATCGTGAGTCCACGGGGTGTGCTGCTGGAAGCGGCAACGATTGAGCAAAACCTGGCGATGCCGCTCACGCTCGCCATCGATCCCGTCCCGCTCGACGTCGCGGCACGCGTGGCGGTGCTGGCGCGCGACTGCGGCATCGAAACTGCCGTGAGCGCGGATGGCAAGAGTGAATGGCTGCAACGGGTGACCGGAGAAGTACCGGCGCACGTTCGCGCCCGCGTGCACCTTGCGCGCGCCGTCGCACTGTCGCCGGCGCTGCTCATCATGGAGCATCCGGGCGCGGAACTCTCCGCCAGCGAACGCGTGGCGCTTGCCGAGCGGGTCGCCTCCATGGCAGAGGCCGCGCGTCTGGCGGCGCTGATCATTACCGCCGACGATGAGTTCGCGAAGGTGTCGGCGCACCGGCCGCTGCGGCTGCAGCCGGCGACCGGTGCGCTGAAACCAATCAAGAAGGGCTGGTTCCGGTGAGCGGACGGCTACTTCATGAAGACGCCGCAGGCGACGCGAGGTCCACCGCTGACGCCGGACTTCGGCTCGCCAGTGATCCCTTTGTCCTCGTTGCCGTGGATGATGACCGCCGTGCCATCGGCATCGAAGATCGACAGCGGTCCGTCGGACAGCGTCACCCTGGTCGTCACGGCCTTGAGCGTACCTTTGCCGTCGTTGCCGACCTCGAGATTGGGAACGTCGCCCATGTGGAACGGGTGATTGGCGTCGGGATCGGTGTTGCTCGCCGGGCCCGGATCGAAGTGTCCGCCGGCGGCGGCGAAGTCGGGCTCGCACTTGCCGACCGCGTGCAGGTGCACGCCGTGCAGCCCGGGCTTGAGACCGCTGGCCGTCACGGTGATGTCGACCACGGTGCCGGTGCCCTGTTTGCGTTCGACCAGCTCGACCTTGCCGGTGATGCCATCGCCCTTGATGTCGGCATGGGCCTGCGTCGTCGTTCCCTGTGCGAGCGCCACCGCACTCGCCATCAACGCTGCCATACCGGTCAGCATCACTCGTCCATTCGTCATAATGACTGCCTCCTCAGGAGGCGATTGTAGCTCGCAACTCTCGAATCATGCCCAAGCTCGTGCTTTTCGACATCGATGGAACGCTTGTTCTCACGGGTGGCGCCGGATTGCGCGCCATGAATCGCGCCTGCGCTGAGATCGTTGGTGCGTCCACCGGCCTCACAGGCGCGGGGCCAACCGAAGCGCTCAACGGTATTCCAGTGGCGGGCCGTACCGACTGGATCATCCTTCACGACACGCTCGCACGAATGGGGCTCGCGCTCGACGGCGATTTGCTCGGCCGCATCCGCGCGCGATACGTCACGCATCTGCGCGACGAGATTCAGCAGCCGGGCAAAGGGTTCAATGGCACGCTGCCGGGCGTCGGCGCGCTGCTCGACGAGCTCGAGCCACGCGAGGACGTGTTCCTCGGACTGCTGACCGGCAATTTCAAAGACGGCGCGCGCATCAAGCTCGAGCGGTTCGATCTCTGGCGGTACTTCCGCTGCGGAGCGTACGGCGACGATGCTCCCGATCGCAACGCGCTCGTGCCCGTTGCCCTCGAGCGCGCAGCGGCCTGCGGCCTGCCCCGCATCGCGCCCGAGGACGTCATCGTCGTCGGCGATACGCCGCACGATGTTGCCTGCGCGCACGCCGTCGGCGCTGTAGCCGTCGGCGTCGCGACCGGTGGGTTTACCGCCGCTCAGTTGCGCGATTGCGGCGCGGCGGTCGTGTTCGAAACGCTCGAAGATACCGACGGATTTGGGAGATTGTTGTAATCACGTCAGTTCTGGGTTCGTGGTTCTTCGTTCGGCGTTCAGGTTCGTGGTTCCAGGTTCGAGTTCTCAGTTCCAGGTTCAAGTTCGGAGTTCAGGCTTCAGATTCGAGACCTCCCGAACCTGGAACGCAGAACCGGAACCACGAACCACGAACCTGAACCCCGAACGAAGAACCACGAACCCAGAACCGACAGAGTTCAGTCGATGGAAGCGAATGGGGCCCGGTGGCCCTCCCGGTCTTCAAAATCGGTCGCCGCCCGCACTTGTGCGGGCGGGCTGGGTTCGACTCCCAGGCGCTTCCGCCAACCTTCGCTCGCCCACGGCGACTTGGACTACTGGCCGGGAATTCCCCGTAAAACTTCCAATCGATGGGCATATCGCGGTGAGTTCTTGCCTGGTCAGCCCCACTCACAGAGAGAGCCAACGCCCGGCCATCCATCCTCCTGCAGGTTGTCTTCGACGCGGGTGAGAGTCGTCGCGCGGCAGCGACATTCTATCAACGCCGAACGACGTCGACGGTCAGGCGGCCGCGAGTGCTTTCGTCATCACGATGAAATGGCAGGGAAGCTTGGTGCGCTCGCCATCGGTAAACGGGCGCGTCCCGGTCTCGGCGTAACCGAAGCGACGATAGAAAGCCGGGAGCTCGGTACGTATGTTGACGACTTCGATCTCCATGAGACGGCATCTGGCATCGCGGCAGAACTTCTCGGCGGCGCCGATCAAACGCGAACCCAGACCCTGACCCTGCCGTGCCGGATCGACGGACAGCATGCCGAAGTAACCCGTGTCGCCACGGACATCGACGTAGACGCAGCCGGCCATCGCGCCGCTGCCGTCTTCAAGAAGCAGAAACGTGCTCTTCTTCATGCGCGTGCGCACGTCGTCTTCGTTGGTGCGGTCCCCGATTGTGAAGAAGTCCTCGACCCGATAGGCAAGCGAGATGAGGGCAGCGACGGCGCTGGCGTCGCTTGGAGCGGCGGTACGTATTCTCATGCGTATCGTAAGCGAGCGTGGCGTCGCGCTTATCGAGAGCCGCCCTCGGTCAATGTATGGCTTCGATCGATGGCGAGTCCACTCCAGGACTCCTCGAGGCCGTTCGGCCATCGCACGATCACGCGATCGACAGCGCGCGCCTGCCCGAGACCGAAGTGTAGCCGCATATCGTTCTGGGAATAATAGCTGCCGCCGCCCCGGACTTCCTGTCGCTGCTCGCCGTCGGCAGTGACGATCCGGACGAGAGTGCCAATCGCGCTGCGGTTCGACTGCGTGCCCACCAGCTTCAACGTGATCCAGTGGCGCTCGCCGATCTGATCGAGACGGAAGAGGTCCGGTGTGTCGTGCAAGTTGGTGACGAGAACGTCGACGTCGCCGTCGTTGTCGAAGTCAGCAAATGCCGCGCCGCGCCCGGCCTTCGGCGTCGTCACCGGCGGCCCGAGTTGTTCGGTGACGTCGGCGAACTTTCCGTTGCGCAGGTTGCGGTAGATGACTTTCCGCTGCTCGTACCCGGCCTCGGTCTTCAGCTGACGGACCTCCGGATAGACGTGCCCGTTGACAAGGAACAGGTCCAGCCAACCGTCGTTGTCGAGATCGAGGAAGCCGACGCCCCAACCCAGCCAGCGTGTGTTGAGGCCGAGACCGCTCGCGAACGTGCGGTCTTCGCACATGCCCTTGCCGCCGTTGGAGTACAGCGTGGAGGTGTCGCCGGCGAAGTTCGTCTTGAAGATGTCCATTGTGCCGTTGCGGTCGTAGTCGCCAATCGCCACGCCCATGCCAGCCTGCGATTTCCCATCCTGACTGTAGGCGCAACCGGCGCCGGTCGCGACGTCGGTGAAGGTGCCGTTCCGGTTGTTGCGATAGAGCGCGCTCGGATTGGAATCGTTGGCCACGTACAAGTCGATCCAGCCGTCACCGTCGAAGTCGAGCGTGCTCACGCCGAGAGCGTAGGTGCCGCTGGCCTTGGTGATGCCCGATGCGTCAGACACGTCTTCGAACGTACCGTTTCCACGATTGTGGAAGAGGACGTTCTTGGCGCCTGGTAGTCCGGGAGGGCCACACGCGACCGGCAGCCCCTTGTACCGACAGAGACCCGAAGAGGGAAGCGGTGTTGACGCCAGATCGAGGTCGATGTAATTGGCCGCGAAGAGATCGAGCTTGCCGTCGCGGTCGTAGTCGAGGAACGCGCATCCGGCCCCCCAGCGCGCGCGGTTGCTCGTCACGCCGGCGCTCTTCGTCACGTCGTCGAACGTGCCATCGCCCTTGTTGCGATACAGCCGGTTCTGGCCCCAATACGTCACGAACAGATCTTCGCGGCCGTCGTTGTCGTAGTCGCCAGTGCATACGCCTTGCCCCCAGCCGCTGGCGCCCAGCCCTGCGCGCGCCGTGACGTCCTCGAACGTGCCATCGCCGCGGTTGCGATACAGGTGATTGATGGGTTCCTTTCCCGCGGGAAAGCCTTCGAGGACCGTGCCGTTCACGAGAAAGACGTCCATCCACCCGTCGGCGTCGTAGTCGAATGCGGCTACGCCTGTACCTGTCGTCTCGAGCAGGTATTTGTTGGTGTCCTGGCCTCCGTACTCGACGCGCGCCGTCAGGCCAGCCTTCTGTGCGACGTTCGTGAACGTGAAGCCGAGCGCGGCGTTCTGGGCTGTCGGCGTCGAGCCAACGAGACCGGTGAGGCCGAGGACAATCGATAGCGGAAGAAACCACGTGCGCATCGTATGTCAGGGTACTTTCGACGGTTGCACCGTTCGCAGATAGGCGACGAGATCGATGACCTCGCGATCGATGAGCGCGTCGAACAGGCCCGGCGGCATCATAGAGGTCGCCGTCACTTCACGTGATTGAATGTCGGCTTTGGCGATCGACACCGGGTCGCGCCCGACGACACGCAGCGTCAGCTGACGATCGGTCTCCAACACGACATTGCCGCTATGCGTTCTACCATCTCGCGTCGTCACGACGACCATCCGGTACGCGTCCTGCACCTCGGCATTTGGATTGAGCACGTTCGAGAGCAGGTATTCGACGTTGCCGCGATTGGATCCTGTGAGGTCGGGGCCGATGACGCCACCCTCGCCGTGCAGCTTGTGACAGGCGCCGCACGTACGCTGGAAGATCGCGTGACCGTTGGCGACGTTGGCGCCGCCCATGGCGCTGTCGGTCAGCATCCCACGGTACCGTGTATACGCCCTGTCCTCGCCAGGGGCGTCGTCGAGGGGACCCCAGACTTCGGCGAATCGTGGACCGACGACGCGGCGAAGCTGACGGGCGGCGTAGGGTGGGACGTCGCGCTTCGCAATCGCGCCGCTTGCGATCGCGTCGGTCAGCATCCGTCCATATCGGCCGCGTGAGGCCAGGGTTTGGACCGCTTCGGTTTTTTCTGCTGGCGTGAACGTGGGAAAGCGGTTGATGAGCAGCTTGCCGAGCGAGTCATCGTCAAACGCCGCGATCGCCCGGATGGCATCGACGCGCAGTGCGGGTTCGTCGAGCGCTTGCGGGAGTTCGCGGACCAGCTCAGGTCGCCGCTGGGTGGCAAGAATCTGCAGTGCCTTGCGCCGTTCGTCCGACGATGCGCTCTTTGTGCGCACCGCCGCCAAGTTGCGTCGGGCTGCCTCGGTGTCGCCGAACTGTTCGGACACGCCGCGAGCCAGCGTCACGATTCGCGCATCCGGCGATCGTCTCAGTTTCTCGAAGCGTCGTCGGCCAACTCGCTGGCGGGCTCAGGTCCACCCGACCCTCCAGGCCGTCGCGCATGCCCTCGAGCAAGCTTGCGACCATTACCGGGGACTTCTCAATTGCAACAACCAGTGGCTCGAGCGCGTCGGCGTCCACCGCACGACGTGCCACGAATTGCGCGACCAGCGGCAGCTGACCCTTGCCCGCGTGGTCGAGCGCAACAGACGGATTGTCGGCGACGAGCGGCTCGACTCCTACCCACAGCAGCTTCGGAAGATTTGGATCTGCGGCATCTTCTGCGTGCGCCAACAGGCCATCGGCAATGTTCCAACGCGCCGCGCGATCAAGGCGCTGCAGGGCTGAGGTGAGATACAGCCGCACGACTGCCGAGCGGTCATCACGCGCCATCCGTGCGAAGGTCTCGAGCACGCGTAGCGGCGGCGTGCCGTCCTCACATAACAGCTGTATGGCCCAGGCACGAACGTATTCGTCTCGGTCGGCGAGGGCTTCGGCGAGCGAATCGGACGTCCAGCCGCCGGTGACGTGCAGCGCCCACATCGCTCGCAGCCGTACGTCGGCGTTGGACTCGGTTCTGAACATTGTCGTCAGATCCGCACGAGTCTGAGCGGTCAGCGTGCCCTTTGCAGCCCGACCCTGCAGAATTACCCGGGCACGCCGCGCATGCCAATCGCTCTTGCTCGTCTGCAGGGCGACGAGCTCGGCATCGCCCATCGCCCGCAAATCCGAGTAGCGCCCCGGCCAGTCCTGCGCCTGCGAGGCCTTCGGCGCCACCCTGAAGATTCGGCCGGTCTCGTGGTTGAGCACGTCGGCGCCGCAGATGTCCGCGTCGTGCCAGTCGAGCACGTAGAGCGCGCCATCGGGGCCGATCTCGAGGCTGAAGCCCACCCATTGCGCGTTGTTGGCCATGACGAAGTCGTCGCCGTGGCGGGCCGTGAAGCCGGATCCCTTGCGTTCGAGCACGTCTGACAGCACGGCGTGCTCGTGAATGTTGGCCATGAAGACGCGGCCCTGCTGCGAAGCAGGAAATGCATCCGATTGATAGACGCGCGCGCCGCCGTGCGCCGAGCGATGACGATGGTCGGCGATGGTCTGAATGTCGCCGTAGATATATGGATTGAAGTGCTGTCCTCCCTGGCGCTGGTAGATCCCCCCGGCACGACGTGCCAGAGGTGTGGGATGACGCACGCGCTCATCAAGAACTGACCCTTGGCGTCGTAGTCGATGCCCCACGGATTGCTGAATCCGTGCGCGACGACCTCGAAACGATCCTTGGTCGGGTGGTAGCGCCAGACGCCCCCGTTGATCTCGACGCCTTCTCCCTGCAGGATGTCGTCGGGGAAGGCTTCGCCCGCCTTGTAGAGACGCCCCATACCGAGTGGCTTTCGGACCTTGGACGGCGTCGCGAAGCCCTGCAGACCATATAGCCAGCCATCTGGTCCCCAATGAAGGCTGTTCATGACCTCGTGCCGATCTCTGATTCCCCAGCCGGTCAACCGAACCTCGATATCGGCGACGTCGGCCTTGTCGTCGCCGTTGCGGTCGGGGATGAAGAGGAGGTTCGGCGGTGCACCGACGAAGACACCATCGAACCCCACGGCAAGCGCCGATGGAAAGACGATGCCCTCCATGAACACCTTGCGTGAATCGGCGATGCCGTCCTTATTGGTGTCCTCGAGGATGGTGATACGGCTGTTGCCGGCCTTGGAGAATCCGCGGCCTCGCGTCTCGTAGTCGAGGTTCTCCGCGATCCAGAGCCGTCCGCGGTCGTCCCAGCAGAACGCCATCGGTTGCTGCACCATCGGTTCGCCGGCCCACGCCTTGACCGAGTAGCCCTCGATGGACGTCATCGCCGAGGCGGCTTGCTCCGGGCTGAGGAAGCGTTCTTCGCGCCCCTCGCGCTGCGCGATGCTCCACAACGCCTGCGTCGCGTAGGTCGATCGGTTACCCGTGTATGTCGACCAGTCGGCCGTCAGCTTCACATCGTCGAGGACGCCGGTGTAAGCGACGAGGCGGTGACGGATCACCTCCGTGTCGCCCTTCTTGATCGTCCAGTCGCTGGTGCGCGATCGGGCGGAGCCGACGCCGAACTGGCCGTCAACTCGCCAGGCCTGCGGATAGCCGCCGTTATCCGGATGATCGAAGATGGCGACGTGCGCGAGGTCGTCGCGGCCGTCCACCCGCATGCCGACGTCGATCCACATCGCGCGTTGACCTTCGGCGCGCGCATTCCTTTGCCGCGCGGCATTGACGATCTCCGCCGGCATGCCCTCGCGCCATGGCATGCGGAGGAACAGGCCGCCGTAGTCGTACTTGCCGATGGTGACGTCGGTCCGCGCCTCGCCGCGCCAATCCAGATCGAGGAGAAACCGGCCGCGCTCTTCGCGCAGCGTCCAGCGCTGAGTTTCTGTCAGCACTGCAGTCCCAGCTTCGTCCAGCAGGTCGTACACGGTTTGCCAGCGGACTTCATCGCCGCTGGCTTGGGTGACGGTCGCCGAGACGCGACGCCAATAGTCGCCCTGGCGATTGTGGAAGAAGTCGCGGCCGTTGAGGCGGGTGAAGCCCCAATAGAGGCCCGTCTGATGCGTGTGATGTTCAGGGCTGAACTCGGTCAGCACACCTTTCCCGTCCGGTGCGGCAATCGGATGAATGTACGGTCGCGCATCGGCGGGCGCGTTCTGCGTGACGATCGTGCCGCCGCTGGCCCGGCGAACGACTATCGTTCCCGCCTTTGCATCCTGTACGATCCGCAAGCCGCCCTTGGCTTGTGCCGCCGCGGTGGCGCTGCCGCGAAACCACCCGGCGGCTGCAATGCCAATCCCAGCGATTGCGATGAATATGACTGTAGCGACAGTCGACTGTGGCTTCGCTCGCGTCATGCAGCGCCTCAGCGTCGGAGATCTGGAGTTTTTCGATGCAGCCATACGCTGTCGAAGAGCGGCGCCGGCGCGCCGCGAACGTTCGCGATCACGGCGTGACGAGACTGCTCGAATGTCAGGCCCACGGCCGAGGTGATGCCAGCGAGCGTGGGCCGCGATTCATTGTGCAGGAAGACTCCGCCCGGCGCGAGCATCGCTGCCAGGTTGCTCATCGCCAGCATCAACTCGCCATCATCAAAGTAGGGAAGGATGTTTGTCGCGATCGCGAGATCGAAGCTTTGGTCTCGAGCCGCCCGGTCACGATATCGAGCGGAACAGCTGAGAGCGAGACAGCGGCAGCGGTGCTGACGCGGATTCGTTTTCGCAGGTGACCGTCCACCGTCGCAGATGCGGGCGGGGGTCCGCCTGAACTGGTAATGGCGCCACCGAGCGCCGCGAAGTAGTCCTTGTATTCTGTCGAGAGCGAGACGGTCCCACTCTCTCGAATCTCAGTGACGAGGTCGAGCGTTGGCGGAACGTCGTGCGATCGACGGAGGTGGGAGACGACTCGCGGATTGATGTCTGCGCCCACAACCTGCAAGTCGCCCGGGCGTGCAAGGCCGTTGGCGACGAGCGCATCGATGACCGCCCAGGGTTGATAGCTCTCGGGAGGGCCAACCTCGACGAGCGCCGTCCGAGGCGCCAGGTCGAGACCGGGTCCAACGATGAGCACGCGGCGAATCTGACGGTCCGGGGCGAGCGACTTCAGAACCCCGAGCCCGACCGACACCAGGAATCCGGCCTCCACAGCGGTATCGGTACTCAGGCCGCGTGAACGGTAGAGATCGGCAACGGCATCCGCGGGACTAGCCGAGCGCTGCGCAACGAATTCCTTCAGGTAGACGAACCGCATGGCCCGCAGGTATTCACGGCCGATCTCCGTCGGCCGTTGCGTTCGGTCGGGAAACGTTGTCCTCGTCAGCTCGCCGAAGTAGCGCAGCCGCGCGTCAGCCGCCGGCGCATCCAGTGCCTTGACGAGGGCCGCAATCCTCGAGCGCACCGCGCCGGGAACGCGGGAAGGATCGAGCGCCGCTCCGTCGAGGAACGACGCGCGTTCGGCTTCCGGCAGCGCGTCAACCAGCGACTTCGCACTGAGCGCCGGTTCGATCGGCGGAAGCGAGGTGAAATGCGTCGACTGCAGGATGTAGAAGACGAGATGGTCGAAATCGCCCTCACGCACGCGCGCCGCGTGCGTTTCGCGGAGCTTCTGGACGTATCCGTCGAACGACGTCGCGGTAATACCGCGGGCCTCGAGCTGCGGCTGCACAGGAGCGACGTCCGCCCACGAGATTCCCCGGGCGTTGCCGTCCTGTGCCGGCGTGCCGGTCAACTGAACGGTGACCAGGCACACGATCGCCAGCGCTCGAGCACTAGTGCGCACGGAGGAAAGAATATCGTAGGAGCCGGGAGCTAGGAGCTGGAAGGTAAGCGCGAAGGCAGAGACAGTTGGTCGAGCCGGTTTGCCGCAGATTTATGCGAGGTGTTGTGTCGGCAGCGCCTGCGGCTTGAGCGCGGCGCGAAGTCGCCGCGCGAAGCGAGCGCGCGTGGGGCCCCGCGAGCATTGAGTAATGCGGACGCAGCCGTACATAAAAAGCGCCAGGACCCGAAGGCCCTGGCGCTCGACTACGGAGGGAGCCTAGAAGATCAGCCGGAATCCCAGCTGGATAAACCGCTGGAAGTTCGACTGGCCCGTGACGTTGCGGTTGATGCGGCCGAAGTCCGCCGACGTGGTGGTCTGGTTGTAGTTGCGCTCGTCGTACATCGGGCTGTTGAACAGGTTGAACGCCTCGAGACGCAGCTGGAACCGGATCTTCTCCGTGATCGGCGTCGTCTTCGCGAAGTTCACGTCCACCTGCCAGAATCCCGGCCGGCGGAACTCGTCGTAGCGGAACATCGCGGTGCGGCGCTGGAACGCCTCGCGGATCAGGAAGTAGGGCTCCGTGCATCCGTACGCCGTCGAGATGGACAGCAGATCGTATCGCCCCGTCACATTGTTCCGCTGGCCGATGCACGGCTTCACGCCGTAGATGAACTGCCCGTCCTTGCTGCCATCCAGCGCGACCTGTTTGAGATCGACTCCCGGTGCCAGGTCGACGTTACCGGGCATGTCCCAGGGCTGGCCCGACTGGTACACGAACGCCGGGGCGATCGACCAGCCGCCGAGCAGATAGCCGGCGATGCTCCGCTGGTTGCGATACCACGGCAGCTCCCAGACGCCCGAGGCGGTGATGCGATGCTTGCGCTGCGAGAAGTACGGACCATGGTTCTCCAGGAGCGACACGTCGTCGACATAGGCGTTGCCGATGCCCGTCGTCGTATTCGCGCCGTCCTCGGTCCACCGCGGCACCCACGTGTAGCCGGCGTTGATGGTGACGCCCTTCGCCAAGCGCTTGTTGGCCACGAACTGCAGCGAGTCGTACTGCATCGTGCCCAGGTTGATGCTGTTCGTGCGAAGCAATTGTCGTTGTACCGATGTTGCAGCCGCTGAACGCAGAGAACGGCCGCGAGAGCTCGAAGCGCGACAGCGTCTGACTGGTGAAGCGGGTGGTGCCCTCGAAGCCTGGCACATTGAAGAACGGGTTCGGCAGCAGCTGATCGCAGAGGCTGCGGCTGCCACCGAGGGTCACGTCGCACTGTGCCTGGAATGCCGCCGAGGGTTCGTTGTATCCGCACGAAGTTGCCCTCGATGTCGTGGCTGCGGCTGCCGGCGTAGGTCACGTCGAGCGAAATGCGGTACGGCAGCTCGCGCTGGATGCCGATCGAGGACTGGTGCACGTTCGGCACGATGAAATCAGGATTCGAGAAGCTCGGATTGCGGCCGAGGAAGGTGAGCGGGCCGAGCGAGCTGCCGGGCGGGTCCTGGATCCCGGTCGGCCAAGGGTTCGAAAGCGAGTAGGTCGGCGTCCGGCCGCCGTCGAGCGACGTGATGATCGGCGTGTTCTGGAAGAACCCGGCATTGAACGACTGACTGGTCGGGTTCAGGAAGTACTTGCCCCAGCCGGCGCGGAACACGGTTTTGTCGTTGATCGAGTAGGCCGTGCCGACCCGGAACTGGTAGTTGTTCTTGTCGTACTTCCACGGCCGATCCGGGGCGCCGTCGACGCCCGCGAACCGGATGCCGCCCAACACCTGCTGATTGACGCGCGCCGACACTGGATTGACCAGCGTCGGATCGAACGCGTAGTTCAGCATGTTGTCTTCTTCCGTCACCGAGCCGTTGAAGTCCCACCGGAAGCCGAGGTTCAGCGTCCACTTGTTGTTGACCCTGCCAGTCGTCCTGGATCCACGGGGCCGCGAAGAACCACTTGTAGTGAGGCGTGGGGTTGACATCCACCTGGCCGCTCGCTCGGCGCGCCGAGCAGGAACGAGGCGAAGCGAGTTGCCCTCGAGCACGCTCGTGCTGTTCAGGGTGCTCCGCGTGAACTGCTGGTTGAACTGCACGCAGACCACCGGAATTGTTGTAGTTCTCGTTGAAAACATTCGTCCACCGCAGATCGAGACCGCTGCGGATGTTGTGCGCGCCGCGGGTCATCGACACGTTGGGCTGAATCGTGTAGTTGCGGTTCCGGTTCGGGCTGGAGCCGCGCGACAGGCTCACGTAGTCAGCGAGCTCGATGCGCGGGAAGATCCCGCTGATCGGCCTGGCTTGGCATCTGGCCGACCAGGCTCGAGGGCCAGAACTGGGTCGCATCGAAGCCGAGCGAGTCCTGGGAATAGCTCCACTCCAGGAAGTAGGTGTAGCTGCCGCGCAAGTTGAAGACCGTCCCGGCGCCGAAGACGTGCACCCAGTCGGCGACGAGCGCGCGGTTGGCGCGCCAGAGAGGCAGCTGGCCGTCCTGCGCCGGGCCGCTCCGGATGGCGCTGGTATTACGCACCTCGTTGCGCTCGTTTTCACCCCAGCGGAAGAACACGCGATCGTTCGTGCTGAAATTGTGATCGACCTTGCCGACCCAGTTCCAGAACAGGTCCTTGTTGAAGTGCTCGGGGTAGTCCAGGTTGTTCTGCCAGGGCGCGGCACCCGCCGTCGTGTAGTTCGGGTCCGGGGTAGTACTGCATGATGGCCCGCGACGTGGGGTTGATGCGATTCGACGGGATCATGTTGTTGGGGAACGGATCGCGGACCCACACCCCATTGACGTCACGGCCAGTGGCCGGGTCGAAGATGGTGATTCGTTGCCCCTGCGCGTTCACGAGTCCGGAGAAATCGCCGTTCTTCATCGCCTGCGTCGGCGTTGTCGAGTTCTGTGGGGCCGGCGTTCCCTCCCGGTACTTTTCGCCGACGAACAGGAAGAACGTCTTGTTCTTGAAGATCGGGCCGTCGACGCTGAACCCGTACTGATCGATGTACTGATCGGTCTTGGGTGACTGGCGCGAGTTGAGGAGGAACGAATTGGCCGCCAGGCCCTTGCGGCGCATGAAATCGTAGCCGACGCCGTGGAACGAGTTCGTCCCCGACTTGAGCGTCATATTGATGACGCCGCCGGCGGTGCGGCCGTACTGCGCGTCGTACGAGTTGGTCGAGACCTTGAATTCCTGCACGGCTTCCGCGGGCGGGACGTAGGCGATGTTGTTGCCGCTCTGGTTGGCGTTGTTCGGCGCGCCGTCGAGGAGGAACTCGTTGTTGCGGTTCTGGCCCCCGTTCATCGACCAGTCGGCGAGCGCGCCGTTGTCGAACGGCCGCAGGTAGATGGCCTGGGCGTTGTAGTTGACGCCGGCGACGAGCGTGGCGAGCGCCATCGGGCTGCGCGACTGCAGCGGCAGCTCCGCGATGCGCGCGCTGTCGATGACGGTTCCGCGGCTGGCGTTGCTCGTTTCGAGCAGCGGCGATTCGGCCGAAACCGATACTTCTTCGGTAAGGCCTCCCACGCCCATCTCGACGTTGATCGTGGCCGTTTCGTTGACCTGGAGCACCATCCCAGAGCGCGTGGTACTTCTGGAATCCGGAGAGCTCGACGGTCATCGTGTAGGAGCCAGGGCGGAGGAACGGAACCGAGAAGCTGCCCTCGGCGTTCGTCACGGCCGTGGCCGCTTCGTTGGTGGAGATGTTTGTCAGCGTGACGGTGGCGCCCGGCAGAGCGCCCTTGCTCGAATCGAGGACTTGTCCTCGAACTGTTGCGCGGAACTCCTGCGCGGCGGCCGTGCCGGCCGTTACCAGCAGAGCCGCGCTCAGCAGGCAGGCAATCGACTTCAATCTCATCATCAGCGTCTCCTCCCCGGCGCTTTTTCTTCGACGTGGGCCAAACATCGTACGACGGGGAGTGGTCTCCCACTTCGCATCTGTCCAGCGGTGCTGGTTATACTACCGACCTGTCGCAGTGACAAGCGGGAACCTGTGACCGCGAGTCCCGCTTATGGGCGCGTGCGGGGCGACTTATCAGCGTTTTACTTCGCGAGGTGGGACGAGGCTGGGGTTCAGTTGCTGAGCTCTGCCGAAGGCGGCTCTCGCATCGTCCTGCCGGCCGAGGCGCTGCAGCACCAGCCCTCGTTGGTAGTGAGCCGGGGCATAGTCGTCGAACGCCTCGGTCGCGCGGGTGAACTGGGTCAGCGCGCCAGACAGGTCGCCTTCCTGCATCTTACGAATGCCAACAGACGTGGACACGAGCGCCTCGTGCTCGAGCTCTGCCCGCCGGCGGAGTCGCTCCGCCTGATCGAGCTCCGATCGCCCGCCGGCTGCGTCGCCCATCTGTTGGAGAACCAGCCCCAGCGTGTAATGCGCCGTCGACAGGTCCTTCTGGAGCGCGATTGTGCGCCGTAACGCGGTTGCAGCGCCCGCCAGGTCTCCCTTCGCCTTGAGCACGCCGCCGAGCGCGAGTACGCCTCGGTATATTGGGGCCTCGCCGCGATTGCTGCGCGAAATGCGGCGGCAGCGCGGTCGAGGTCGCCCTGGTGCCAATAGATGACACCCATCGTGTAGTGGGCCTCTGGCTGCGGGTCTGTGGCAATTGCGCGTTCGAGCTCGGTGATGGCCTCCGGCAGACGGTCTGCCCGGCGGAGGACGAGCGCAAGGTTGTACCTCGCCAGCGTGTGCTGTGGCGAGAGCTCCAGGACCTTGCGGAACGTGGCGATTGCCGCGTCCACGTCCTGCTCTGATTGAGCGAGCCCGAGGGTGAAGTAGCGGTCGGGGTCTTTCGGCGATTCGGCGACAAGCGCACGCGCGCGCTCGATTGCCTCGGGACCATTTCCGGTTTTCACTAGCGCGAGGATGAGGTTGTTCGACGCCTTTCGGAACGCGGGACGCTCCGCGAGCGCACGTCGATACGCGTCGACTGCGGCGTCGAGCGCGCCGATCCGCTCGAGTGCCTCGCCCAGCCGGTTCTGCACGTCCGGATCGTGCGGCGCCAGGCCGGACGCCTCCCACAGCAGCGAGAGTGCTGCCGCGTGGTTGCCTTCCGCCTCGAGTGCAACCGCTCGTTCGTAGACCTGCCTGGCGCGTGTCGCGGACTCTTGGGCGCCGACCGCGCCAGCCACACTGGCAACGGCCGCAACGATGGCCGCCGCCAGCGCAAACCCTCGCATCCCGCCCATTCTGCCAGCAATCAGCGTTGCTCGATCCTGTAGAGGTGCGTCGCCGACCTGATGTAGATCGCGCTCGACGATAGAGCCATCGACGCGAGCGTCGCACCATCGAGCCGATTCACTGCGAGTTGGCTGAATTCGCGCCCGGGCGCAATAACTGTCGCGACGCCGTCCTCGGCAAGAAAATAGATGCGGCCGTCGGCAAAAACCGGGGAGGCCGAAAACGTCCCATTGAGACGCCGCTGCCAGACGAGCGCACCTGTCGCGGCATCCACACACGACGCAATGCCGTTGTCGGTGACGACGTACAGCTCATGGCCGACGAGGATCGGGGAAGGTGTCAATGGTGCCGCGCGGCGAAGCGACCACTGCACGTGTGTCTTGGTGACATCACCGCTTCCGTCAGCCCGCACCGCCAGGATCTCCGGCTGGAAGAAACCGGTCGTGATGTAGACGAGATCGTTGCCAAAGACGGGCCGGGGCACGTTCGAGAAGCCATCGCCGTAGCTCACGCGCCAGATCTCTTTACCCGACTGAGGATCGTAGCTGGCAGCGCGAAATGCGCCGACGCTCACGACCTGGTCGCGATCGGCCGCACGGATAACGAGCGGGGTCGTGTAGGCCTGGTCCCACGGCTGTCGGCGCGACGTTTTCCAGCGTGTCTTGCCCGTGCGCTTGTCGAGCGCGACGACAAACGCCGTGTCGCTGCCGTCGCAACTCAGGATCAGCACGTCACCGTAGAGCACCGGCGATCCGCCGGCGCCGTGCTGTGATTCGTAGGCGAATTGCGTCTTCCACACGATCTCGCCGGCCGTCGTCAGCGCCGCCGTGCCTGCCGCACCGAAATGCACGTAGACTCGGTCGCCCTCGACGATCGGCGACGGCGACGCGCGCGTGTTCTTCGGATGGAGCCCGCTGCCGCTGCGTGTGCGAAAGACCTCGACGTTGACGACTTCGCGGCCCGACGCGGTGTCGTATGCCAGCGCGCGGAGTGACACGCCGCGGTCCTCGACCGCCGTTGTCAGCCAGACGCGATCGCCGGACACGATCGGCGTCGACCAGCCCCTGCCCGGGACGGGCGATTTCCAGGCGATGTTTCGCGACTCGCTCCATTCGAGCGGGACGCCACGCGCTGTGGAATGTCCTTGACCATCCGGGCCGCGAAAGTCGGGCCAGTCCTGTGCCGATGCCGCCGCCGGCCCTGCGAGCGCGGCGACGAGCACTAGTGGGACCATGGAGGTCATTGCGCCGGAGGCGCCGGCAGCATGTTGCGAATCGCGGCAATGCGCCAGCCGTCGCCCTCGCGCACCATGACGAATGCCGACCACATGCGCCGATCGCCGCCAGTTCCTCCGGTGATCTCATAGCGGCCGTCGGCGAGCGCGACGTCGCGGGTCGGGAACCGGATCGTTTCGAGCACGATGGTGCGCGTCCCGCCGGTGCGCTGCGAAGACGCGAGCGTACCTTTGACGAGCTCCTCGCGTCCGCGCCGCCATTCGCCGGACGAGACGAGCTGATCCACGTCGGCGGTGAAGAGCGCGCCGAGCGCCGCGGCATCACCCTTTTCTCGCGTGGCGACGTATTGTTTCACCACTTCGCGAATGGCGGCCTCGTCCTTTGCCCGGTTTGGAGCGCCTTGCGGCAATCCGCTGAGCGCCGTGATCACGATCGCGAGGGATGCGACGGCCGTTGAAAGTGCGTACATGATCGTCATCAAACCAGAAAAGTGAGTCGACGATCAAACGATGGGGCTGATGCTGAGGTGTCGTTGAAAAGGGGAAGGAATTGAATCAGCAGCGGCTGCGGCCCGAGCGCCGCGCGCAGTCGCGGCGCGAGAGCGAGCATTGAGAGAAGGACCGGGCTGCAGTATACCTGCAGGCCGGCCCCCTCCCGAGGGGCGTCAACCGCCCCAAACTATGTTGCGCAAGGAGCCTCCGGGGAACATCTGGCGTCGTAGTAACACCAGAACCGTGCCAGCGCAAAACTGCCGGAATACTGGTGGATTTGCACGCTTCTGCGGCAAAGGTCGGCCTGCGAGCGACTTTTGCTCACCCATGGGGCTCCCTTATACTGCGCGTCGGCCTGGAGTCGATCATGCGAGTCGAAACCTACAACGATCGGACGGAGATGAGCCTTGCCGCGGCGCGCGAAGCCGCGAGCGCGCTGCGCGCGACGCTCAACGAGAAAGGCCGGGCGCGTTTAGTCGCTGCGACGGGCGCGTCACAGCTCGAGTTCATCGAAGCGCTGGTGGCAACTCCCGGCATCGATTGGAGCGCCGTCGAGATGTTCCACCTCGACGAATACGTCGGGCTGTCCAGCGATCATCCCGCGAGCTTTCGCCGCTACCTTCTCGAGCGGCTGATTCGGCCGACGGGTATCCGGCGTTACCACTTTCTGGACGGCGAGGGCGACGTGCAGCGAGTGGTCGATGACGCCAGCCGGTCGATTGCGGCAGAGGCCGTTGACGTCGCCTTCGTCGGCATCGGCGAGAACGGTCACCTGGCGTTCAACGATCCGCCCGCAGACTTCGAGACCGAGCGGCCGTATCTGGTAGTGACGCTCGACGAGGCGTGCCGGCGTCAGCAGGTCGGCGAAGGATGGTTTGCGACGCTCGCCGATGTCCCGGCGCAGGCGATCTCGATGTCGATTCGCCAGATTCTCTCCTCACGGCGGATTCTGTGCATCGTCCCTGATGCGCGAAAGGCCTCGGCGGTGCAGGCGTGCCTGGAGGGCCCAGTGTCGCCGCTGGCGCCGGCGTCGATTCTTCAGCGTCACCCTGACGTCAAGGTCTTCCTCGATCGCGCATCGGCCGCAAAACTGAACCCGGCGACGAGCGGCCGGGTCCTTGATGGCAACGCTTCATGAGGATCGAGTTTCCGGGCCTCTTCGATCTTCAGGTCAATGGCTTTGCTGGCGTTGATTTCAACGCCCCAGATCTGCGAACAGAACACGTCAACGTGGCGCTCGACCGGATGCGAGCGGTCGGCGTGACGCGGGTCCTGCCGACGCTCGTCACGTCCTCATTCGACGGCTTCGCGGCAAGCGCCGCCGTGCTCGCAGCGATGAGCGACCCGGCGATTGCCGGCATCCACATGGAGGGGCCGTATATTTCTCCGGAGGATGGTGCCCGCGGCGCACACCCGAGGTCGTTTACACGGACCGCGAGCACTGATGACTTCGACCGCCGTCAGGATGCCGCGCGTGGACGCATCGTTCTCGTGACGCTGGCTCCGGAAGTCCCCGGCGCGCTGGCGCTCATCGAATATCTGGTCACGCGCGGCGTCCGCGTCGCCATCGGACACACCGCGGCGAGTCCGGCGCAGATTGCCGACGCCATCGCAGCTGGCGCAACGCTGTCGACGCACCTTGGCAATGGCTGTGCGTCGGTGCTGCCGCGACATCCCAACGTGATCTGGGAGCAGCTTGCGGCCGACGCGCTCGCCGCCACTTTCATCGTCGATGGTCACCACCTGCCGGCCGCGACGGTCAAAGCGCTGGTGCGCGCGAAGGGCATCGCGCGTTCGATTCTCGTGACTGACGCGACGGCTGCCGCGGGGTGTGCGCCGGGACGCTATCGCATTGGCGCCATCGAGTGCGACCTCGGAACAGACGGCCGCGTGTCGCTCGCCGGTACGCCATACCTTGCCGGATCGAGCCTGACTCTCGATCGCGCCATTGCCAACACCGTGCGGTTCACCGGTCTGCCGATCGAGGCCGTTACCCCGATGGCCTCGACGATTCCGGCGCAATCTCTCGGGTTGTCAACGGCCGGCACCGTCACCGCCGAGTGGGATGCCGAGCGGTGCGATCTGCGGATCCTGACCACATGAATATCGCCTTTCTCGACTGGGTCGTTCTGGTGGCGTATCTGCTCGTCATCACGGCGATCGGTCTTGTCGTCGGCTACCGCGTGCGTCACAGCGGTGACTACTTTCTCGGCGGGCGGAAGTTCGGCCCCTGGCTGATGATTGGCCAGAGCTTTGGCGTCGGCACGCACGCGGAGATGCCGGTGGCGCTGGCGGGCGCCGTGTATAGCGTCGGCGCGTCGGCGATCTGGTACCAGTGGAAGAACCTGTTCATCACGCCGTTCTACTGGTTGATGGCGCCGGTCTTCCGCCGCATTCGCCGCACGACGATGGCCGAGTTCACCGACGACCGCTACGGTTCCGGGATGGCGGCGATCTACATCGTGTTCGCGCTGTGCTTCTTCATCATCAACACCGGCAGCATGCTCAAAGGTGCCGGCAAGGTGATCAGTCAGGCGACCGGAGGCGGGATCGGGGTCAACGAGATCGTCATCGCCATGACCATCATGTTCATCCTCTACAGCTTCGTTGGCGGCCTCATCGCCGCGGCATGGACCGATCTCTTTCAGGGCGTTCTGATCATCGTGCTGTCGTTCATGCTGATTCCTCTGGGCTGGTCGGTCGTCGGCGGCCTGGCGGGCATGAAAGCGTCGCTCGAGCCGTACAGGTTTTCGCTGGCCACACCTTCAGGCATCGGGCCGTGGGTGATCGCGATGCTGACAATCAACGGTCTCGTCGGCATCATGGCGCAGCCGCAGCAGCTGGCGGCGGTTGGAACGGGCAAAGACGAGCTGACCTGCCGGCAAGGGATGCTGTTCGGCAACCTGGTCAAACGCGTGTGCACGGTTGGCTGGGCGTTCGTCGGGCTGATCGTGGCGGCAATGGTCGCGCAGGGGCACGCGAGCCCGGCCGCGCTCGGCGATCCGGAGAACGCGTTCGGCTTTGCCTGCCGTCAGCTGCTCTTTCCCGGCGCACTCGGTCTGATGATCGCGTCCATCCTCGCCGCCAACATGTCGACATGCTCGGCGTTTCTCGTCGACAGCGGCGCGCTCTTCACCGAAGGCCTGTACCGGCAGCGCCTCGTGACGAACAAGCCCGATCGCCACTACCTCTGGGTCGGCCGCATCAGCGGCCTCGTGATCACGATGGCCGGCGTGTTGTACGCGATGTACCTGATCGAGAGCGTGCTGTATACGTTTCTCCTCACTGAAACGCTCGCGACCTTTGTCGGCATCAGCGTGCTCGGCGGGATCATCTGGCCCCGCGCCAACCGGTGGGGCGCGCTCGCCAGTCTGTTGAGCTCGCTCGCCACCAACTTCATCCTCTACTCGGTCACAGGTCAACGGCTCGACCATTGGGACCCGAACGTTTTTCTTGCCGCTCTCGCCGTTGGAGTGGCCGCATTGGTTGTCGTCAGTCTGGCCACGAGTCCGGAGCCGGCGAGCAAGATCGACTCGTTCTTGGCACGCCTCCAGACGTCGAGCGACGGTCCAGGCGGTGGAGACGCTGCCGTCGACGAAGCAAGGGCATATGCACCGAGCTATCGGCCGCTTCTCCTGGTCAATCTCCTCCGCCTGAGGTCCGCCGCCGCGGGCCGCGGCTGGCGCGCGTTCCGGGAAGATCTCGTCGGCTTCGCAGCTGGCTGGGCGCTCGTGATCGTACTGGTCGCCGGCACCGCGATTCTGCTGACGTTGTAGCGGCTGGCCGTAGCCAGATCCGGTGGGGCTGAAGCCGGACGCTACAATGGACTGAGATGATTGCGTTCTCCAAGATCAACAAGCAGTACGGCAAGCAGGTCCTGTTCGTCGACGCCTCGTTTCAACTCAATCCCGGAGAGAAAATCGGGCTGGTTGGGCCCAACGGCGCAGGGAAGACGACGCTCTTTCGGATGATCACTGGCGAGGAAACTCCCGACGATGGTGACGTCTCCGTTCCCAAGCGCCTGACGATCGGCTATTTCCGCCAGGACGTCGAGGAGATGTCCGGCAGAAGCGTGCTCGACGAGGCGATTGCCGGCAGCGGGCGGGTGGGCGCCTTGCACCACGAGCTCGAAGCACTCAATCAGGCGATGGCCGATCCAGCACGCGGCGACGAGATGGACTCGATTCTGGCGCGCTTTGGCGAGGTGCAGGAGGAGTACGAGCACCTCGGCGGCTATGCCCTCGAAAGCCAGGCGCGTGAGGTCCTGCACGGGCTCGGGTTCGACGACGAGCGAATCGATGGGGATGTGGGCGCGTTGTCGGGCGGATGGAAGATGCGCGTGGCCATGGCGCGCGTGCTGCTCGGCCGGCCCGAGGTGCTGCTCCTCGACGAGCCGACCAACCACCTCGACATCGAATCGATCATCTGGCTCGAAGCGTTTCTGAAGTCACTGCCCGGAGCACTGCTCATGACGTCGCACGACCGCGACTTCATGAACCGTATCGTCAACCGGATTGCCGAGATCGACGGCGGCGAGATCACCGTGTATTCCGGGAACTACGACTTCTACGAGCGCGAGCGCAGCATCCGCGAGGCGAATCGCGAGGCGGCCTACGCCCGGCAGCAAGCCATGCTCGCCAAAGAGCAACGGTTCATCGAGCGTTTCGCCGCACACGCGGCAAAGGCGGCGCAGGTGCAGAGCCGGGTCAAGGCGCTCGACAAGATCGAGAAGATCGAGCTGCCGAAGAAACGGCGCGTCGTCGAGTTCGACTTCCGCCAGCCGCAACGCTCCGGCGAGCAGGTTGCCGTACTTGAGGATCTGTCGAAGGCCTACGGCCGGCGCGTGATCCATGACGGCGTCGACCTGACGATCCGGAGGGGCGAGCGCTGGTCGGTGATGGGCCGGAACGGCGCCGGCAAGACGACGCTGCTGAAGATGATCGCCGGCACGTTGGCGCCGGACCGGGGCGACGTGCGGATTGGCGCCAGTGTGAAGATGGGATACTTCGCGCAGCAGTCGACGGAACTGCTCGATCCGAATCTCACCATCTGGGAGCAATTCCAGAAGGAGTTTCCGCTCGAGTCGATTGGCGCGCTGCGCAACCTGCTCGGCGCGTTTCAGTTCTCGGGCGAGGACGTCGAGAAGCGGATACGGTCGCTGTCAGGTGGCGAGAAGACGCGCCTGGTCATGGCGCGCATGCTGCTCGACCCGCCGAACTTCCTGGTGCTCGACGAGCCGACGAACCACCTGGATCTGGCGACGAAAGAAATGCTGGTGCAATCGCTGGCGCAGTTCGATGGCACCATGATCTTCGTGTCGCACGACCGCATGTTCCTGCGCGGGTTGAGCAACCGGGTGCTCGAACTGGGAGGCGAAAGCGGGAGGGACGCGACGCTGCACGCCTATCCCGGTTCCTACATCGAGTATGTGCAGCGGACCGGCCACGAGGCGCCGGGGGTGCACGCGTAAGAGCTTCCGGCTTCCAGCTGCCGGTTTCCAGCAGGAAGCTGGGAGCAGGAAGCTGGGAGCTCTGTTCTTCTTCTGCTTCGCGTGTGCGGGACGCTTTTCGGCAGACGAACCGGCGGCGACCATGGCGCGGAGTTTCGCCCGGCGCAGCACCGTGCGCTTGCGATTGATCTGGTATCTCGACTTCTCACCATTACGTTCTGACATCAAGCCTCCGTTGAAAATTCGGTGTCCGCTGCTGGCTGCTCGCTGCTGCGGGTTCTTGCGAACCGCGAGGCGCGAGCAGCCCAGTACGGTATCACAGCGCGTTCAGTGGCCGGTTTCGAGGATGCGACGAATGCGGGCCACGGCGGTCGCCGTGACGGGAGCCTCCTGGCGCCCGCCTTCGCGCGCGGCGCGTCCGACGTGCACCTCTCGTACGCATCTCGACCGCCCGATTTCAGCAAGCATCCCGTCGTCCACGCCTCCGCCGGCGATGATTGTCAGACGATCGCCGGCACGCCGCTGATAGTCGGCAAGGCGGCCGCAACGTGCGTGGGGCAGACCGTCGCCGCCGCTCGTCAGGATTCGATCGACGGGTGACGCGTTCTTCAGCACATCGATCGCGCCGAGCGGATCGCGGAGCTGGTCGAACGCCCGGTGAAACGTCGCCCGGACATCGCCGATAGCGCCAACGACGTCAAGGACGTCATCGAGCCGCGGCTGTCCGGCGTCCGAGAATCCGACGACGAGGCCGTCGATGCCCAACGCTGCGAGGCTGGCGGCGTCACCCCGGAGAACGGCACGTTCCTCGGCGTCGGTCGCATAACCCGCATTGCCGCGAACCATCACGCGAAGGGGCAAGCTGACCGCCTCTGCAATCTCGCGAACGAGCATCAGCGGTGGCGTCAGGCCACCGAGCTCGAGGGCGCGGACGACTTCGAGCCGGTCAGCGCCGCCGCGCGCTGCTTCACGCGCGTCGGCAACGCTTTCGACGATGACTTCCAGCACGATGCGATGTGGCGCCGAGGGCTGCGGGGGAGTAGACACGGACGAGCGGAATTATCGACGATCGTGCAAGACGGTCGAGCTCGAATGGAGCGGCGAAACACCACTTGACATGTGACCATTAGGTCACATATTGTCTGGACATGGACGACGACCGCGTGTTCAGGGCACTGGCTGATCCGACGCGGCGTCACCTCCTCGATCGGCTCTTCGCGCGTGACGGCCGCACGCTCACCGAGCTCGAGTCCGAGTTGGAGATGTCGCGCTTCGGCGTGATGAAGCATCTTCGCGTCCTCGAAGATGCGGGTCTCGTCCTCACGCGCCGGTCGGGCCGCGAGAAGCTGCACTTCCTCAACGCGGTACCGATCCGGCTGATTCACGACCGCTGGATCGACAAGTACCGGGAACCTCAGGTGTCGGCGCTGGCCGACCTGAAGACAGAACTGGAGCACGCAGATGACGACCACGACAAGCAAAAGCGAGGCGACGCAGGTATACCGCGTGGAGATCAACGCCACGCCGCAGATGATCTGGGACGCGATCACGAAACCCGAGTGGAACCGAAAGTACGGCTACGCGGCACCCTCCGAGTACGACCTTCGGCCGGGCGGAGCGTATCGCGGCCTCGCCAGCGAGGCGATGAAGCAGTACGGCGGTCCGGACGTCGTCGTGGACGGTGAAGTGGTCCTTTCCGACCCGCCGCGCAAGCTGGTGCAGACGTGGCGGGCGCTCTGGGATCCCGAGATGGTGGCTGAGGGATTCAAGCGCCTGACGTGGGACATCGAGCCGCTCGGCGGCGGTATGACCGCGTTGACGGTGACGCACGAGCTCGACGGCGCACCGAAGACGGCGGCGCAGGTCTCCGGCAAGATCCCCGAGGCGGGCGGCGGCTGGAGCTTCATCCTCAACGATCTCAAGGCGCTGCTCGAGACCGGCAAGTCGTCGGTGCAGTAGGGGAACCGCGCGTTCGCCGCGTCGCGCCTTGCGCTCTAGTCGTCTTTCAAGGCGGCGAGGGGCGTGAGGCGCGCGCCGCGAAGCGCCGGAATGGCCGATCCCGCCGCCGCCATGCCGCACAGGAGGACCGCTGCAGCGGCGATGGTGGTCGGATCGATTGGTTCCACGCCGTACAACTGGCTGCGCGTGTAGCTGCCGGCCGCCCACACCAAGGGCAATGCGATTGCGCATCCCACGGCCACGAGCAGCAAGGCGTCGCGCAGAAACAGCCACGTGACCTGTCGCGGCTCGGCCCCGAGCGCCAGACGAATCCCGATTTCGCGACGACGCTGCAGGACGGCGTGGGCAATCACTCCGTAAATCCCGACGGAGACGAGGAGTGTGGCAAGGACGCCGAATGTTGCGGCGAGAGCGGCGATCAGGCGGTCGTTCGTCAGCGAGCGATCGACCGTCTGCTCCATCGTTCTCAGCCGGTACAACGGGAGCGCCGGATCGATCTCCCGCATCGTACAGGCGAAGCGCGTCGAACATCTGTTCGGGTGGGAGAGTGGTCCTGATGTAGGCCGTGGCGCCGTCGGGGCCGGGATGTTCGAAGAACGACAGGAAGAGTTGCGGCGCCGCCTCGTCACGTATGCTGCGGGTACTTGGCGTCGGCGACCACGCCGACGATCTCGATTGGCGTCGGTTCATTCGGGCCGCCGAGGCCAACGTGACGGCCGATGGGATTTGCCGCGCCGAAATACAGGTCGACGAATCGCTGATTCGCGACGGCCACGCGAAACGGCGATTCGCCGGACGCCGGGTGCAGGTGTCGGTCGTGCTCCGATACCCCTCGGCCGGCCAGCAGGCGGATGTGCATCGCGTCGAAATAGGAAGGCGTGACGGCATTGATGTGTGCCACGACATCTTCATCCGGCCGCGCGACGTACCCCTCGACGCTCATCGTGCTCTGCCACGAGTAACCCTGAAGCACTGGGATGGCGGCGAGCGCCGCGGTCGACACACCCGGCACGGTGGCGAGGCGTTCGATGAGCGCCTGGTGCAACGCGATTGCCCTCTCGCCGGAATAGCCGTTGAGCGCTGCATCAACGCTGAAGGACACCAGATGGTCGCGATCGAATCCGATGTCCTGAGAGAGCAGGTTGTCGAGGGTACGGATGAAGAGGCCTGCGCCCGCGAGCAGGAACAGGGAGAGCGACACCTGCGCGATCACGAGTCCCTTGCGCAGCCTCATCTGCTGCCCGCCGGTCACCGTCGAGGATTGTTCCTTTATCGCGCGGGCGAGTACCAGACGCGTCGCCGGCCACGCCGGGATCAGTCCGACAACGATGGCGACAGCCGTTGCCACAGCCACGTTGAAGCCGATGATCCGGCCGTCGAGCGAAGCCGTGACGTTTGCGGACTGCTCCGGGTCCACCATCAGACGCAGCAGGGCCGCCGATCCGAATGTCGCCACGAGGAGGCCCGCCGCTGCGCCCACTGCCGCGAGCACGACGCTTTCGACGACCAACTGCTGAACGATACGCGACCGTGTGCCGCCGAGCGTGAGACGGATGGCAATCTCACGCTGTCGGGCGGCGCCGCGGGCCACGAGCAGTGCTGCCAGGTTCGCGCAGGTAATCAGCAGCAGCCCGACGCCGATTCCGGTGAGGATCAGGAGCGGGCGCGTCAGGGTTCGACGCAGGCGCGCGAGACCCTGGAAGCCTGGATCGACCTGAATTCGTGCCTCGAGAAACGTTTGCTTCGCGTGCGTCGACAGCCCTGAGAGCGACCCTTCGGCCAGCTCACGCTCGCGGATGGCGTGGAAATGCGGCTCGAGGCTGCCGCGAGCCTGCGCGAGCGACACGCCGGGCCGCAGCCGGCCGTAGACCTGCGCGAACCGGCTCCGACGATCTTCGAGAAAGCGCCAGCCGGGCAGCACGTGCGGCTGCATCATCATCGGCAGGAAAATCTGCGCCGCGCTGCCGACGTTCATGCCGGCGAAGCCGTCTTGAATCACACCGATGATGGTGTATGGCCTGCCATTCACGGCAACCGAGCGGCCGACGACGGCTTCGTCGCCACCGAAGCGGTTGCGCCAGCAGTCGAAGCTCAACACCGCGACAGGATGCGCTCCCGGCACCTGGTCGTCGTCTTCACCGATGACGCGTCCTCGAATCGCGCGGACCCCGAGGACGGCGAAATATGAGCCGGAGACGAGCTCGCCGTTGATCCGTTCCGTGCGATCGCCGACGGCGATGTGCACGGTCCGGCCAAAACGCGCGAACATGCCCGAGAAGACATCGTTGTGATCGCGGAAGTCCACGAACATCGGATATGAGATCTCGTTGCCATCTCCAGCCGTGGTGCCGTTGAACGTGCCATCGATGCGTACGAGGGCCAGGTCGCGCGGCCGTTCGACTGGAAGCGGTCGGAGCAGGACCTGATCGAGCACCGTGAAGATGGCCGTGTTCGTCCCAATGCCAAGTCCGAGCGAGAGCAATGCTGCGGCGGTAAACCCTGGCGACTTTCTGAGCAACCGGCAGCCGTATCGGAGGTCCTGGCCGAGCGACGGCAACCACGCCTGGCGTTTCACATCACGGCTCTCTTCGTGCACGCGCGAGACGCTGCCGAAACGTCGCACGGCTTCCGCCCTCGCGTCCTCCGCCGTGAGCCCACCGCGCACCAGGTCCTCGATGCGTGCCTCGAGGTGAAAGCGCACCTCGTCGTCGAGATCGCGGTCGACGGCCGCCGGACGGAAGACGTTCGCAAGGCGGGACAACCAGGACATTGATGTTTCCCGGCTAGGCGTGCTTGAGGATGTGACCCACGGCACCGGTGACTTCGCGCCATCGGACTTCTTCGTCTTCGAGCTGCCGGCGGCCGGCAGCCGTGATCTCGTAGACGCGTGCCCGGCGTTGCCGTTCAGTTTGTGCCCAGCGCGCCTTGATCCACCCCGCCTCTTCCATGCGGTGCAGCGCGGGATAGAGTGAGCCTTCCATCACCCGCAAGACGTCCTCCGACATCGTTTCAATTTGCGTCGCGATGGCGTAGCCGTGGAGCGGGCCACGGCGGCCGAGGATCTTGAGGACGAGCAGTGGAAGCGCACCCTGGAGGGCATCGTATCTGGCCATACATAGATTCCTAAGTAATCAGACTGAGCGTACTCGAATTTGCCGGGCTGTCAAGCGAAAGCACGCTACTATCTGCCAACCGAGGATATGCCCGATGCGTTGGTGGGTAAAACCAGTCGTCCTGCTGCTGGCGGCACACCTCGCCGTCGTCAGTGGAACGGCTCGGACACGACAGCCCGCGCTACCGGCGTCGACGCCGACAGACGATGAGATCCGGTCCATTCTCGTCAAGCGCATCGACGTCGAGAAGCAGAGCGTGGGGATCGTCGCCGGTGTGATTGACGCGAAGAGGCGGCGGATTGTCTCGCACGGACGGTTGGCGCAAGACGAGGTCCGTCCGCTCGGTGGCGACACGGTCTTCGAGATTGGATCGGTGACGAAGGTCTTCAGTGCGCTGCTCCTGACCGACATGGCGCAGAAGGGCGAGCTGGCGCTGACCGATCCTATTTCGAAGTATCTACCCGACGGCACGACGGTGCCTCAGCGTGGTGGCCAGGCCATCACGCTGCAGGATCTGGCGATGCACACATCCGGCCTGCCGCGGATGCCGAACAACTTTGCTCCCGCCGATCCGTTGAATCCCTATGCCGACTATGGTTTCGACAGGCTGACGCAGTTTCTCTCCGGCTATACGCTGACGCGCGACGTTGGCGCTCAATACGAGTACTCGAATCTTGGCGGCGGCCTTCTCGGAACGCTGCTGGCGCGACGCGCTGGTCTCGACTACGAGGCGCTCGTGGCGCAGCGGATCTCGAAGCCGCTCGCGATGACGATACCGCCGTGACGTTGACGGCAACGATGAAGGCGCGCCTGGCGACCGGGCACAACGCGCGGCTCGAACCCACGCCGAACTGGGATTTTCCGCCAGCTACGAGCACGCTGACGGGCGCTGGTGGACTGCGCTCCACGGCCAACGACCTGCTCAACTTCGTCGCTGCGGCGCTCGGACTCACGACGTCACCGCTGGCGCGCGATTTTGAAGGGCTTCTGGCCACTCGACGGCCAACCGGGCGGCCCAACCTCGAGATTGCGCTCGGCTGGCACGTCACAACGCGGCCGGCAGGCAAGCAGATTGTCTGGCACAACGGCGGCACTGGCGGCTATCGGTCGTTTGTCGGCTACGACTCGAGTGCGGGCATCGGCGTGGTGGTGTTGTCGAACGCCTTCACGCCGGCAGGCGTCGACGATATCGGCATGCATCTGCTCGACGCGACGGTGCCGCTCTGGGCGCCACCGGTTCCGCAGGTCCCAAAAGGGATCGACTGAGGTCGCTATTTCTTCACGCGCTTCAACGTCGCCGCGGCCTCTGGTCCCTGCTTGTCCATCCAGACCTTCATCTCGTCGCCGGTCACTTCCCCCGAAAAGCCTTCGGCCTGGCCGTTCAGCGTCGCCTTGAACGTGAAGGTGTTCTTCGACACCTTACCGTCGGCGAGCGTCAGGGGTTCTCCATCTCGGGTGAGCGTGCCGCTCAGGATCGTGTCCTTGACGGTGAGGTCCAATGCAACCGGTGTCCCGCTTCTGGTCTCTCCCTGCCACTGGCCGGCGATCCCTGTTTGCGCGTGGGCGACCACGGCGAACATGGACGCGACCAGAACGCTGACCAACATTCGCTTCTTGCCATTCATCGCGGGCTTCTCCTGTGATGCCGATGGATACGAAATGCGGTCCTGCGAGGTTGCGTTCGCGAACAAAAAACGTGTGACGGACGGCAGAGTTCACGGACGGCTGAACGCGCGCCGCGCCGCCAACGCGATCGGCGCGCCAACGAGGAACATGTGCACGAGCAGCTCCGGAATGCGAACGATGTTCGGGGGCGCCGGCCGTGGCCCGATGAGCGACAACGGTATGACGAGGTAGTTCATCACCACGTACACGACAATGCCGTAGAGCGCACCGATGAGGACCGGTCGCTGCCGTAGCCAGGGCAGAAGCCGTGCGGCGGCAAAGAAGATCGCCGTAACGATGAACGCATTCAGGTAATGGAAGCCGAGCCCGAGGGCGGCTGTGAGCGCCCCGCCGCGGAAGGCCGCGTCGCGGCCGATGGCACCACTGGCGACGAATTGCAGTACCCGTGACGGCGGCACGCCACTTCGAAAATATGACAACCCGGTGGCGAAGCAGATGTCGCACGTGCCAGCGAGGAGCGCGGCCAGGCACAGCCAACGCGGCCATGAGGTTGAGCCCGACGGGCGCGAGTCGACGGTGACGGTCGGTGGCATGACGCTACACGGTATCAGCAAATGCGTGTGTCTATGGACGGCGCGCCGACCGCAACAACTGTCAAGCGGCGCCGGCGCCGGCGCGTCATGATGGCGACGTCGTGAGCGTGACATCCAAAGCGCTGTGGTACATCGAGAGCCATCTGAGCGGCGACCTGTCGCTCGAAGCCATTGCCCACGCAGTGGGCGTCTCTCGGTTTCACCTCTCCCGTGCGTTCGGCATCACTTTGGGCTGTTCGCTCGCCTCGTACGTACGCGCCCGACGCTTGAGCCAGGCAGCGCGAACCCTCGCCGCCGGCGCCCCCGACATCATGTCGGTCGCGCTCGACACCGGCTACGGATTGCACGAAGCGTTCACGCGCGCGTTTCGACAACACTTCGGCCTGACGCCGGACGAGCTGCGGGAACGAGGCCCCGACCGCGCGTTCGGCGGTCTACAACTCACGGAGCCTATTCGTATGAACGACCACACCACGACGTCCATCGCGCCACCGCGCATCGCACGGCGCGATGCGTTTCTCGTCTTCGGCCTGAGCCAGCGGTACTACCGGACGAACGCCGGCATCCCTTCGCAGTGGGATCGTTTTGCCCCGTACCTTGGCCATATCCCCGGCCAGGTTGGACAGGTGGCCTATGGGGTCATCTGCAACACGGATGAAGCTGGCAGCATCGAGTACATCACCGGGGTCGAGGTGCGCGAATTTCCCGAGCACCCGTCGGAGTTTGCCCGGCTTCGTATCCCGCCGCAGACCTACGCCGTCTTCGACCATCGGGATCACGTCTCGGCGATTAGTGGGACGTGGCAGGCGATTTGGAATCACACGTTGTCGGAGCACGGCCACGAGGCGACCGACGGTCCGGCGTTCGAGCGTTACGACGAACGTTTCGATCCGCGAACGGGCCTGGGTGGCGTGGAGATTTGGGTTCCGATCGCGTAGTGAACGCAAGCGTCTTGACACTTGGCCTCTGATGTCTACAATGTAGGCAATGGCCGACGTTCTCGGTGCGTTCGAGCAGGCGATTCTTCTCGCGGTCGTGCGCCTCGGCAAAGAGGCGTACGGCCGCACGGTCCTGACCGAGGTGCAGTCGCGACTCGAACGCGACATCGTCGCCGGAGCTGTCTATGCGACGCTCGATCGCCTCGAGCAGAAGGGGTTGATTTCGTCGACCCTGGGTTCCGGCACTGTCATCAGAGCCGGCCGTCCTCGCCGGTACTACACCATCGAGAACGCCGGCATTCACGCCCTCAACGATTCGAGGGCCGCAGTCGACAGTATGTGGGAAGGGTTGCGGTGGCCGCTGAAAGGCAGGACGTTATGACGTCGTCTCCCACTGACGAGCATCCTCCACGCTGGGCTGAACGGCTCCTGCTCATCGTCTTGCCGCGTCGGGATCGCGAGACCATTCCCGGCGATCTTCTGGAAGAGTTTCGGGAGGTCGTGCTTCCCGCGCGCGGGCGCCATGGCGCGCGCCTCTGGTACGTCCGCCAGGTGCTGAGCCTCGTGCCTGGTGTGATGCTCGGCGCCGCTGTGGGTGTGGCCTTCACCGCCATCAATCTGATCGTCACCGTCATCGATCCGCTCCTGGACGACTCCCCGATGGCGCTGCTCGGCTTCTACGGGCCGATGTTCCTGATTTGGGCAGTTGCGGGTTATCTGGCCTACAGGCGGAGTGGCCGCCTGCTGCGCGCGCTCACCGTTGGCGCGACAGTGGCCTTTGCCACGTTTGCCATCTTCACGCTCGGGGTGATTCTCAGAGTCAACATGTTGCTCGACGTGTTAAGCCAGCGCGACGACTGGCGGAATCTGCTCCTGCGGTATCAGGCCAGCGGCTTCGAGAGTCTGAGGACGTACGCCAACTACGAGTACTTTACTGGCGCACCGTTCAAGATCTTGACGGCGTCGACGATTGGCGCGGTCATGGGGTTGATGGGTGGGCTCGTCGGCCGCGTCAGTCGTGGCGCCTCACGCCCGCTCCCGATGCGTTAACGGTCAGCGCGCCGCGTCCCCCGATCCGCGCGATCCGCGTCTCGTCCCCCCGATCCGCGCGATCCGCGTCTCGTCCCCCCGATCCGCGTGATCCGCGTCTCGTCCCCCCGATCCGCGCGATCCGCGTCTGCGTTTCCCCGATCCGCGCGATCCGCGTCTCGTCCCCCCGATCCGCGCGATCCGCGTCTCTGTCCCCCGATCCGCGCGATCCGCGTCTCGTCCCCCCGATCCGCGTGATCCGCGTCCCGTCCCACCGATCCGCGTCCCATCAGCGATCGCCCGCGTGATCCGCGTCTCGTCGCCCAGCGCGGCTACAATCACACCGTTAACGACATCCGGGAGCATCCATGGATCGACGCAGCTTCGTCTTCGGGACCGCCGCCGCGGCCCTGCACGCCTCAGGCCTGTTCGCCTGGCACTCCGCCGCCAACGTCGAACTCGGATCGGTCGACGGAAGCGTTGGCGGCAATCAGTTCACGCCCACTCAGTATCTCGATCATTTCAGCTCGCTGAAGCTGACGTGGGCGATGATTTCACTCCCGCCGCCGATCCTGAGCGACGAGGCCCAGGTCAAGCAGGTTCGCGAATACGCCGACCGCCTCGGTATCAAGTTGCAGCTGGCGTTCGGCTCCGTCTGCCCCAGCGCCCGCGGCTTCAACCCGCAGCTCGGAACGCTCGAAGAACAGGTCGGCCGGGCGCTTCGGGCGTCGCAGATGTTCGGCGCGACGTGCATGCGCTGCGTCCTCGGCGGCGATGCCGAGCGGCCGCAGATCGAGATGCACATCGACAACATGGTGAAAGCCGTTCGCGGCATGCGACCGCGCATCGTCGACTCTGGCATCAAGCTGGCGGTCGAGAACCACGGCGGTGACCTGCAGGCGCGCGAGATGAAGATGATGATCGAGGCTGTCGGCCCCGACATCATGGGCGTCTGTCTCGATTCGGGCAATCCCGTGTGGATGCTCGAGGATCCGCACATGACGCTCGAGATGCTCATCCCCTACACCGAGACGTGCCACGTCAGGGACAGCGCTGTCTGGAAAGTGCCGGAGGGGATCGCGGTCCGCTGGGTCAACATGGGCGAAGGCAACGTCGACATCGACGGCTGGATCAGGAAGTTCGTGGCCGCCAAGCCCGGCTTGCCGGTCATCTTCGAGAACCTCGTGTCCGGCCAGCCGCGTATCCACGCCATCTACGATCCCAAGTTCTGGAACAACTGGCGGCAGATGCCGGCTTCCGAGCTCGGCCGTTTTCTAGCCGTGGCCGATAGGGGCGTGCCCACGCCGCCGACACGCTCGGCCGGAAGGGAAGACCGCCGGCCAGCAGCGCATCGACGATCTCGCTGTTTGCGTGCGCTACACGCGCGAGCTTCTGCAGCGACTCTGACATCGCATCAGATCTAGAATGCGCGGGTGATCACCCGTCGCACCGTGCTTCTCCTTGGTTTGGCCAGCGGGGCGCGCGCCTCTTTTCGGTCGTCGGGAGATCGCGAGCAGAGCAGCACGTCGATTCAATCGGTCACCGGAGAAGTAGCGGCCGATCGCCTCGGATTGACGCTCATGCACGAGCACGTGCTCGTCGATTTCATCGGCGCCGACAAGGTGAGCGCTGGCCGGTACGACGCCGACGAGGCGTTCAAGACCGTTCTCCCGCATCTAGAACAGGCGCGCGCGCTCGGATGCCAGACGCTCGTCGAATGCACGCCGGCATACCTGGGCCGCGACCCGGCCTTGTTGAAGCGCCTGTCCGAGGCGTCCGGCGTCAACATCCTCACCAATACGGGCTACTACGGAGCGGCGAAGGACAAGCATCTGCCCGCGCACGCGTTCACCGAGACCGCCGAGCAGCTGGCGGAGCGCTGGACGCGCGAGGCCGAACGTGGCATCGACGGCACATCGATCAAGCCGGCGTTCATGAAGATTGGCGTGGACGAAGGACCGCTCTCCGAGATCGACGCCAAGCTCGTTCGCGCTGCCGCGATGACGCATCGCCGCACGGGTTTACCCATCGCCTCGCACACGTCAACGGGTGTCGCGGCTATCGAGGAGCTCGATATCCTCGACCGTGGGGGCGTGCCGCTGTCGTCGTTCATCTGGGTACACGCGCACAACGAACGCGACACGAACTTCCACACGCGCGCGGCCACGCGCGGTGCGTGGGTCGAGTTCGATGGCATCTCGCCGTCGAGCGTGGCACGTCACGTGGAACTCGTCGTGTTCATGAAGAACAACAATCTGCTCGACCGCGTGCTCGTCTCGCACGATGCGGGCTGGTATCGCGTCGGCGAACCGGGGGGTGGTCAGTTTCGGCCGTACAGCTCGTTGTTCGAGCTGTTCGTGCCCGCGCTCAAGATGGCGGGCTGTAGCGACGAAGAAGTGCGGAGCGTGCTCGTCACGAATCCGCGCCTGGCGCTGAGCCGACGCCGTTAGCGCTACGAACGTCAGGAGCGACGTGACCAAGCCATTCGACGCCATTGTCGTGGGGGCGCGTTGTGCCGGCTCGCCGACAGCCATGCTGCTCTGCCGCCTCGGCTACCGCGTGCTGCTCGTGGACCGGGCACGGTTTCCGAGCGATACCGTCTCGACGCACGTCGTGCAGCCTCTTGCCGCGGCTGCACTCCAGAGATGGGGACTACTCGAACGGCTGCAAGCGACCGGTTGCCCGCCGGTCCACACATACGCGTTCGACTTTGGCCCCGTCGTCATTGACGGCGCGCCGGGCAGGGCCGATGCGCCAAGCGCGTTCTGTCCACGCCGGACGGTTCTCGACAAGTTGCTGGTCGACGCCGCCGTCGACGCCGGTGCCGAACTGCGAGAAGGCTTCATCGTCGATGAGTTACTCACCGAAAGTGGC
The DNA here is from genome assembly GCA_963797715.1 of uncultured Acidobacteriota bacterium. Lineage (GTDB taxonomy): Bacteria > Acidobacteriota > Vicinamibacteria > Vicinamibacterales > 2-12-FULL-66-21 > DATBJJ01. Next base: position 39,518 of record CAWCQS010000013.1, on the reverse strand, counting down.
CGAGTCGTCGGCATCAAGGGACACACGCGAGGAGGCACTGCGGTAACCGAGCGTGCCAGGGTTGTCATTGGCGCCGATGGCTGGCACTCGATCGTTGCCGACACGGTGCAGCCGCAGCGGTATCACGAGAAGCCGACGTTGCTTGCGACGTACTACAGCTACTGGAGCAATCTTCCGCTCCCCGATCGGTTCGAAATCTACATTCGCCCGCGCCGCGGCTTCGGCGTGGCGGAGACCCACGACGGCCTGACGCTCATCGTCGGGGGCTGGCCACAGTCGGAGTTTGCCGCCAACAAGCACGATGTCGAGGGGAACTTCGCGAAGATGCTGGAACTCGTCCCAGAGTTCGCCGAGCGGTGGCGTCGGGCCAAGAGGGAGGCGCGGATCGCTGGCGCAAGCGTGCCCAACTACTTTCGCAAACCGTACGGTCCCGGCTGGGTGCTTGTCGGCGATGCCGGCTACATCAAGGATCCGATCACAGCCCAGGGGATCAACGACGCCTTCCGTGAGGCGGAGCAGTGCGCCGTCGCGCTCGACCACGTGTTTACCGGCGCGCGATCGTTCGATGACGCGATGGCTGACTACCAGACGCGGCGCGACGAGGATGTCCTGCCGATGTACGAGTTCACGTGCCAGATCGCCGCAATGGAACCGCCATCCCCGACGATGCAGGAGCTGTTTCGCGCGATTGCTCGCACACAGAGCGCGAAGGACGGCTTTGTACAAGTGAACGCCGGCACGATATCGCCGGCGCACTTCTTCAGCCCGGAAAACATCGGCGCGATCATGACCTCGTGAGCGCGGATCTGTAGACGCGGATCTCAGCCAGACGCGGATTTCAAACGAGACGCGGATTACAAACGAGACGCGGATTACAACGAGACGCGGATTACAACGAGACGCGGATTACAACGATACGCGGATTACACGGATCCATGTCTTCTCATGATCCTAAGAAGAGATTCTCTCCGTCTTGGCCGACAGAAACACTTCGGTCTCGTAAACGAGTGCGACTGTCCCGTCCGCGCTGGCGTAACGATCGTGCAACGCTCGCAGCAGAGCGACCAGCCGATCGCCAGCTGGCCCTTCCTTAGGCACATACGACGCGCTTCTCGCCCGGCCGATCAAGCCATCGAGATCGAGGCGCTGCACATTGGGAAAGACACGGCGGTCGGGCGCCGTGAAGCGCCCGCTGGCCGCGACGACATCCGGATCGAAGCTCATGCGCTCTGCAGCTGTCTCACCACCAACATCAAGAATCACCTGCCGATAGCCGGCGGTCAGCGGATCGCTGGTGCTTCGACGATTCCAGACGATAGCCAGACGTCCTCCCGCATTGAGCACACGCGCGAATTCGAGCAGCGCATCGGGCGGCCGGAACCAGTGAAACGATTGCGCGGATAGCACCAAATCGAAGGCTTCTGACTTCAGGCCCGTCGATTCGGCTCGTCCGGCGACCCAGCGCACACCAGGGTGCGGCGCAGCCGCGCGACGCATAGCCTCGCCGGGTTCGACGGCAACCACACGAACGCCGCGGTCGCCGAGCAGCCGCGCCGAGATCCCGGTTCCCGCCCCAATATCGGCCGCAACGAGCTGCTCTGGTGGCGCGAGGCCACTGAGGATTGCATCGATCGCAGCGGCGGGGTAGGCCGGCCTGTACTTGACGTAGTCCGAGGTGCGATCGTTGAATCGGCCGACGGTATCCAGATGATGGAGTTCGGTCATGGCCGATCACATCTTCGATCGATTTCAGCCGGTGGGATACTTCGCAATGCGCTTGTCGATATCGTCGGCCTTCTGGCTGGCGCGGAACTCGATGACCCGGAACTCCGCGAGGCCGTGGACGTGAAACGGGTCCTCTTTGACGATAGCTTCAACTTGCTCGCGGCTGTCGCCAACGCAGATGATGATCCCGCCGTCGCGGGGAATCTTGCGGCCGGAGACGAGGAAGTGACCTGACGAGTAATACTTCTTCAGGAATCTGACGTGGGCCGCCATGTGCGCGTCAATCTTCGCCAGCGCGGCGGTGTACTTCAGCTCGATCACGAACATGACGGCTGCCTCTGTTCCTAGGACCCGCCGCGGAGCACCTTGAGCGGGTCGAGCCGTGCCGCGCGGAATGCCGGCAGCAGGCTGGCGGCGAGCGCCACCGCCGCCAGGACTCCAGAGACGAGAGCAAGCGTCAGCGGATCGGTCGCGCTGACGCCAAAGACCAGCCGCTTCATCACCGAGCTCGCGGCCACGGCGGCTACCGCGCCAGCGGCAATGCCGATCGCTGCCGGAGTCATGCCTTCGATCACGATGAGCCGCAGTACATCCCCGGTGCGGGCGCCGAGCGCCGTCCTGATCCCAATCTCACGGCTCCTTCCGCGCACGATATAGGAAAGGACGCTGTAAATGCCCACCGACGAGAGCGCCAGCGCCACGGCTGCGAAGCCGGCCAGCAGCGTCGCGCTGAAGCGTTGTGACGTCAGCGTCTCATCCAGCACATCCTCCATCGTCCGCACCTGCTCGACGGGTTGTTCGGGGTCGATGCCGCGGATGACGTCAGCGGCCGGCCGCAACAGTGATTCGGGTGCCACACTCGTGCGCATCACGAACGTCAGGCTCCGCCACGGATACGCCCGCGTGTATTCGTATACCGTCGGCGCCGTCGCGGCACCGAGATCGCCCTGTTTGACGTCGCCGACGATGCCGATGACGCGTTTCAGCATGGACTTGGACTGAAGCGGCAGCGTGACTCGGCGGCCGATCGGATTGTCCGTTCCCCAGAGCAGCGTCGCCGCCGACTGGCTGACGAGGAGCACCTCCTCGTCGTTCTCGTTCACGTCACGGCCCTGATGCAGCCGGATGTTCATCGACCGCACGTATCCCGGTGTGATCTTGCGAACTTCGACGGTGGGTTGATCGCGCGGCAGGAGCTCCGGCCGTCCCTCCAGGACGATGGGCTGCACCGAACCACCCATAACCGGCAGATCGTCAATCGCGCCGGCTGTTTGTACGCCCGGCAATGCGCGAAGCCGCTCCAAAGCAGAACTGAAGAAACTATGTACCTGGCTGTCGTTCGCGTACCTCGCCTCCGGCAGCGACACTGCCATCGTCAACACGTTGCGCGGCTCGAACCCCGCGTCGACATAGCGAAGGGCGAAGACGCTCCGCACCATCAGGGCGGCGCCCATCAGGAGCACGACCGATAACGCGACCTCGCACACAATCAGCGCGCGTCTGGTACGCACGCCAACGGCGCTGTCGTTTCGACCGCCTTCCTTCAGCGATTCGTTGAGATCGGTCTTGCCTGCGCGTATTGCCGGCAGCGCACCGGCCAGCACGCCTGTGAGAAGCGATGCGGCGAGCGCAAAAATCAGGACACGCGTATCCGTCGTGATCTCGTCCGCCCGCGGTATCTGGTCGGCAAGAAGTGCCGCGGCGGCGGTCAGGGTGAACTGCGCCAGCAGCACGCCGGCGATGCCGCCCATGATCGCGAGCGCCAACGCTTCGATCAGTAACTGCTGAAAGACTCGGCCGCGTCCGGCGCCAAGCGCCGAGCGGATGGCGATCTCCTTGCGGCGACCGAGCCCGCGCGCAAAGAGCAGGTTGCCGACATTCGCACACGCGACGAGCAACACGAGCACGACAGCGGCAAACAGCATCCAGAGCGTCAGCCGGACGTCTTCGACAATCAGTTCCTGCAGAGGAATGATTGTGGCACCCCACCCGGCATTGGCCTGCGGATAGGCTTGTTCGAGGCGAGCTGAGATGGTGTCGAGCTCGGCCTGCGCCTGCGAGAGCGTGCCGCCAGATTTCAGCCGCGCGACGCCAGCATGGTTGTGATTGTCGCGAACGTTCCGATCGTCGTCGCTGAGCGCCATCGGCACCCACATGTCGCGCGCGGCGATACCCCACGAGGCGATGGAGAAGCGGGCCGGCATCACGCCGATGATCGTGTACGGCTCACCGTCGAGCCTGATCGTCCGGCCGGCGATGTCGCCGGCGGCGCTGTAGTGCGTCCGCCAAAAGCGATCGCTGAGGACGACGACGCGGCCACGAGCCGGCGTGTCTTCCTCCGGCAGGAACGTTCGGCCAATCGCGGGACGGGCGTGCAACAGATCGAAGAAGCCGGCACCGACGGCGCCCGCGAGAATCGATTGTGCAGTGCCGCCCTCGGCAAGCGCGAACCGGCGAGACCGGTACATCGCCATGCCTTCGAACGAACGGGACTCGCGTTGCCAATCGTAGAAATTCGCCGCCGACAGCGAAAAGCGCGCCATGCCGGGGAACGTGCTTTGCGGTGGCACGTGGAAGAGGCGTACGACGGCGTCCGGATCGTCGTAGGGAAGTGGCCGTAAGAGAACGGCGTTGACGATGCTGAAGATTGCGGCGTTGGCGCCAATCCCAAGCGCCAGCACGGCGACGACCGAGATCGCGAACGCCGGTGCTCGTAAGAGGACCCTGAACGCGTAGCGAATGTCCGATGTCAGCATGCGAATCATGGAGTCCCCAGTTGTCGACACAGAGTCTTCGAGCGGCGGCACGACGTTGTGGCTGCGTGGTGGCGTCGCGAGGCAGCGTATCGTTTGTTTCCACAGCCACAGGCGCGCTGCCTGGGGCGACCGCGCGGCGCGCGACGCGAACTCTTCTTCGAGATCCCCAAGCACGAATTCGAACCAATCGGGCGAGAGACGGCGGCGAAGAAGCCACGCCGGAAAACGCGGGAGGCCGGATGTCATTTGGCTTCGAGCCTGGCTTCGAATCCGTCAGCCATGGCGGTCACCGCCCGATAGGCTTGTTGCAGCGCCGCCAGCCCGGCGGGACGAAGGGCGTAACACTTGCGCCGCCGGCCGCCACGCTGCGCCGTCGGCTCACCAACCCAGGACTTGACGAGTCCCTTGGTCTCGAGGCGCTCCAGCGTCGTGTAGACGGCGTTGATCGAGATGTCGCGCCCTGACCGTGTGTGAATCTCCTGGCGCAGCGCGGCGCCGTAGGCGTCGGCGCCGAGGCGCAGCACGCCGAGCAACACGAGCTGTTCGAAATCGCCAAGCGCAAGCGGACGGCGCTTAAACCACATTGTGGGACATATTACGACGCCGCGCGGTGATTGTTCCAGCGGCGCCAGCGGATGAGGTCGTCAGTTGTCGAGCGGAATTGAAGGAGAGAAATGGTCCCGATGACCCGGAGGGCAGGTCATCGGGACCGCAGCAACGGCCGCTAGTCGCGGTGCGGCGCGCAGAGCATGCCGTTGTTGTAGTTGTCCATCTGCCGGTGAGTCGGCTCCCCGACCTTCCATGCATAACTCGAGGCGGCAACCGCCCCCTTAGAGGATCGCCGATGGGACCATAGGTCGTCATCCAGCCTTGGGCGGCGGCAATGGCCTCACTCACGCACGAATTGTCATTGTCGATCTTGACATTCAGCAGCGCCGGCACGAGCGAGCTGAACATCGTGTATCTCTTATCTTTTGTCACCGGGCTGCCGAGAATCTCGATCGCCTGGTCCTTCGTGTAGCGTCACACCTCCAACCGTCACGGAGCTGACCGGCCACGCTTCTGGATGATTCTTCCAGTAGCCCGGCGTACCGGTTCCCGGGTTGGTGAAGCCGGATGTCGCCGTGAAGCCGAAGTCAGTGCTGGAATCTCCATTTGTGGTCCGGGCACTGTGAAATGCGCCACGCTGTTGCCGTTCGCGTCAGGCACCCCGTCGCTGTCAAGCAGGTCGGTGGTCGACGGATTGTTGTCGGGTGATGGCGGTTGTGTCTGGTGGTCTCTGGACGGAAACCGTGTAGGTGGTCGCCTGCTGGCGGGAGCTCCGTAGTCGTCGTAATCTGGTAGAACCCGTTGTCATCAGTCGACAACACCCGCGTGGTCGGCTCGGTGGCTCCCTCGGAGCGTATAGGTGACGGTTACGATCACGTCTTTAATCCCGCCCTCGCCGGCTTCCTGAATGCCGTTGCCGTTCGTGTCGTAGAACACCGTTCCGCAAATGCCGCCGGATGCCGGACACGCCGTGTCCTCCTGTGCTGCGGTCGTCACCGCAACAGCCGCCAGCGGCACGAGTGCCAGCGCCAGCGCGGCGGTGCGCGCGTGCTTCAACGGTCCCTGCAACAACTCCTGCGACTGCACCTTCAACTCGTTCGACGGGTTCACCTGGGACATGCGCCTCTCCTCCATTGAATGAATGACGGACGGTGGTTGACGGACGTGTGATCGGTCTGTACGCTCGGGACGTGCGGTTCCTGCTGGTGAACAACCACTGCATCAGCGATCCGATTGCGGGTGTCACACAGAGCCTGCGCACGATCGTCGAGTGGCTGGCCGATGCCGGCCACGAGTGCCAGGTGCTGACGACGGCGAGGTTCGAGAGCGCCGTGACGTTCACGATTGAAGAGCACCTGGCGCAGCTGGGCGTGGAGGTGCCCTCGAGCGATGCCGGCGTCGGGCGACGGCGGCGTGGTTCCAAACCGCCGCGTCAGGCGAACCGGCCGGTCGTGCGTTACGCGGTTGGACAGGTGCCCGTGACGTTGCTGCTGACGAAGCACAACGACGAAAATCGACCCGACCGCCCGAAGCGGCGCAGTACCTGGGTGTCCTCGACAATCTGTTGAAAGAGTTCGCGCCGAACGTGCTCATCGCCGCCAACGGGCACCCGATGATGTTCGAAGCGATGCGCGATGCCCGGCGACGCGGGATCACGACGGCGTTTGCGGTCCGCGGCTACGGTTACGATCGGCCGTCGGTACTTTGCCGACGTCGACCACGTGTTCACGTGCAGCGCGTTTCTCTCCGGGGTCTATCGCGAGAAGATCGGGCTGATCAGTACGCCACTCGAGCCGCCGCTCGACTGGTCGACGGTCGTCGCGCCGGTCGAATCCCGCGCCTTCGTCACCTTCGTCAATCCAGCGCCGCACAAAGGACTGTTCTTGTTCGCGCGCCTTGCGGACATGCTCGGCTCGCGACGGCCCGACATCCCGGTGCTGGTGGTGCAGTCCGGCCGGAGCGGCGGCAGCCTCAACAACATTCCCGGGATCGACTTCAGTCGTTATCCACAGCTGATGGCGGCGCCGCCGGTCCAGACGCCGCGCGAGTACTTCGCCTTGACGCGGATCCTTCTGGTGCCGTCGGTTTGGGAAGAGCCGTTCGGCCGCGTCGCCGCCGAAGCGATGGTCAACGGCGTTCCCCCCGATTGTTTCCAATCGAGGTGCTCTTCCGGCCGTCGTGGAAGCCGATGGCAATGGCGGCGGTCTCGTGCGTCCAATACCCGAGTGGATGACGCCCGAGGGCACACGCGTTCCCAGCGAGATCGAGATCGAGCCCTGGTTTCGCGCCGTGTGTGAGCTGTGGGACAACCCCACTTTGTATGAACGAGTGGGCGGGCGTGGGAAGGCGATCGCCGACCAGCGCTACAGCGAAGAGGTCGCCCGTGCCCGGCACCTCGAGTACTTCACGTCCCTCGAGCCGCGCAGCACGCCGTTCGACACGCACACGACCACCCCACCCTGAGCTCGGCATGGACCCGGCCGCGGTGGTGCGACTTCAGTGCCAAACTGAGCAGTGATGGGATCTCGCGTGTGCCGTGATGAATTTCAAATCTGTGCCGCTATCGCGCGCGCAGAATCGTGCGCACACTTCCGGTTCTGAAACCGTGCGCGTGGATCCGGCGACTACGGGCGCTTTGCGCTCTCGATCGGATACCCCTTCCACAGCCATTCGAGTGCTGCCGGCAACGTCTGCTGCTTCATCGTCCTATCGCAGTGCCCCGAGTTGCGCGCGAAGACGAACTGATAGTGGTAACCCTTCGCGGCAAGCACCCGTGCCATGTTCTCGTTCGCGACCACCCAATCATGCATGTCGTCGCGCATCACGTTGGGGTTGAAGAGGTCGCGGTCGCCGACGGCCATCCAGATGCGGAGCGGCTTGGCCGGGCTGTTGGGGATCAGGCTGCGGTGGAACTCCCATGCGCCGCCGGGTGTCTCGGGGTTCGACGGCCACTGCTGATTGACGAACGTACCCGAGTAGGAGAGCACGCGGTGATACAGGTCGGGGTGATACCAGGCCATCGCCATCGCCGCCGAGGCGCCCGAGCTGCACCCCATGGTCGCGCGAGCCTCGGGATCCTTGGTCAGCTTGACGTTGGCGGTCTTCTCGACCAGCGGCAGGACCTCGGTCTCGACGAATTCGGCATAGCGGCCGGACATCGTGTCGTATTCGAGCCCGCGCTGGCTCCCTTGCGCATCGCCGCTGCCGTTGCCAATCGAGATTGCGATCATGACCGGCACGCGCTTCTGTTCGATCAGATTGTCGAGCGCCGTGAAGAGCAGCTGATCCGGACCATCGGCACCGACGATGAACGGTGCGACCGTGCCTTGAACATACTGCTTGGGCACGTAGACTGCCACGCGGCGCGTGTAGGGAGCCGGATGACTGGTGGTCACGATCAACTTCGCCGGATCGGCGGGATCGGCGGTTCCGAACGTGCCTTGATCGCGTGCAACGCCCGGATAGATCGTGCTGTCCGACGAGTTCATCGTCAGGTTGTAAACCGTCCCACGCAGGCCGCCCTCGGGCAGCGTCATCTCCGGCGCCGGATTGTGCGTCGGCCCGATGATGAAGTTGCCTTCGGCGCCTGGCGGTGGCAGCGTCCCGTCCGGTAGTTCCTTGGCCGTTACATAACCTGGCGTGGTGGGGTCGCGCGTCGGCGGCGTCGGCCGCGGCGCCGGTGCGGCCGCCTGCGCAGGTTGCGTTGGCGCCGTCGTCGCACTGCCTTGTGCGCGTGCCAGGTCGGCGCAGGCCAAGAGTGAGACTGCTGCTGCACAGACTGCCGCGATCCGCTTCTGCGTGACGCTCGTCATCCCCATATCCTGACCGAATTCGCGGCGGCGTCAAAAAAGCGTCACGCGCGCATCCCACTTTCGCGTGATGCGGCACCAAACAATCGGCGTCTAGGATCGGCTGCAGTTCGATCCGAGGGGTTCCAGACCAATGAGCGGGCACGAAGGCATAGGAGCTGTCATGACGAAAGTTCTCGAGCGCAAGGCGACCGAAGAGCAAGTGGATACAGGGCGCGGTCTCAAGATTCACGTGCGATCCTGGCGGCCGGACGGAGCCGCCCGAGCGGTCGTGGTCATCTGTCACGGCGTCAACTCGCATAGCGGGTACTACGGCTGGGTGGCCGAGCAGCTGACCGGGCGGGGGCTCGCCGTCTATGCGCTCGATCTGCATGGACGCGGCTTGTCAGACGGCGATCGCTTCTACCTCGAACATCTCGGCGACTATCTGAGCGATGTCTTCACCACCATGTCACTTGCGAAGTCGCGCGAGCCGGGATTGCCGATCTTCCTCCTCGGCCACAGCGCCGGCGGCGTGATTTCGAGCATCTACACGCTGGAGCACCAGGCGGAACTCGCCGGCTTCATCTGCGAGAGCTTTGCGTTCCAGGTTGCCGCGCCCGACTTCGCCCTCGCCGTCGTCAAGGGGCTGAGCCATGTCGCTCCGCATGCGCGCGTGCTGCGGCTGAAGAACGAGGAGTTCTCACGGGATCCGCAGGTTGTGGAGGCGATGAACAACGATCCGCTGATTGAGAACGAAGTCCAACCGACGAAGACCGTTGCCGAGCTGGTACGTGCTGACGAGAGGCTGAAGAAGGAATTTCCGCAGATCAAGCTGCCCGTGCTGATTCTCCACGGGACAGCCGACAAGGTGACGAACCCGAAGGGCAGTCAGCTTTTCTATGACACCGCCGGCTCCAGCGACAAGACGCTGAAGCTGTACGACGGCCACGTTCACGACCTGCTCAACGACTATGGCAAGGAGCAGGTCATGGCCGACATCACCGGCTGGATCGAGGCACGGCTGCCGAGCGCGTAGCGCGTGAGACACGCCGAGTTCTGCGCCGCGTCCCGCAGCAGCGTCACCAACAGCGCCGTATGCCACACCCAGACCCAGGCGACGGCGGCGTAGAACGTCAACATGATAGCGACCGACGTCGAGCCCGAAGCAATGGCCGCAAAGGCGCAGAAGAAACCGGCGCCGGTGAAGGCTGAATACAGCGCCCAAACCAGGCGACCGAGGCTGGCGAAGCGCCGCGCGAATACGAAACAGGCGGCGATCAGCGAATAGAACCCGATGCCGCCGAATACGAAGTGCATCAGGCCGTGAGTGGTGATCGGCGTGTTGCTCAGCGGTGTCCCTGGAGGAAAGCCGCGCGCCGGGTCGGCAATGAAGATGCCGGCGCCGATCAGGCCGACTCCATACCCGGCAAGGAGAATTGGCCCCCACGTTCCCGCGCGTCCGCCGGCGAGGAGGCGGCGGACACCCCAGGCGCCGGCGAGCACCAGTGCGCCGCTCGTCAAAAAATTGGCAATCTGAACCCACCCATAGTCGCCGTTGCTCAACTGGCTGAGCGCGTGCCGCCGCACGTCAAATCCTTCGCGCAGCAGGACTTGGGCCAACCCAACGACAAGATAGACGGGTCCGGCAGCAGCGCCGTACCCGAGCAACCGCTTCACCTGAACCATTCGCCTGCTCCTTCGGTCCGACGTCCGTCAGTTAGCTTCTACCAGGACGTCGAATCAGTCAGGACCAGATCGACACTAGAAGAGGAAGCGCACCTGGAACTGCAGCATCCGCGGCGGGTCGATGTTGGCAAGCGAGGGCAGTGCGTTCGTGGCCGTGCCCGCCGTCACCAGTTGGCTGAAAGTCGGATTGACCGTCAGCGTGTCGCCGTAAATCGTCTGGGCACGGCCGAGCATGTTGCCATGATTGAACAGGTTGAAGCCTTCGAGGCGGAGAAGGATGGCCTGCCCTCCGTGTTTGAGGCGGCCTTCGACGAAGACCGACACTTCCGACGTCGACGTACCGCGGAATGCCGACTTGGAAAGCACCCGGCCGTCGACGACCGGCCGATCGTTGTTCGCGCCGTCGCCGTTGTTGTCGATGCCGGTCGTGGCGTTGAACGGACGCGACGAGGCAAATTGGCCAACGGTTCCGGCGGTGAGGTTGAAAGGAAGGTCGTAGCTGAATCCAATCACTGCGCGATGCCGTTGATCGACGACGCTGGGGCCGCGCTCCTCCTCGCCAAGCCGCGCGATGTTGGCGTCGTTCGGCCCGATGCCGTTGCCGTCAGGCTCGGTCGTGTTCGTCGCTTTCGCCAGCGTGTAGCTGACGACCGCGTACATCTTCGAGTTGCCGCGATAGCTGACCTGCGTCTGCAGCGCGTCGTAGTCGGCGACGCCGAGATTCATCAGCACGTTGACCGTTCGCACGCCGCCGTTGACGGGCACGATCGGACGCAAGGCGTTGGCCGCGGCGACGGTTCTGGTTTGTCCTACAGCGGCGCGATCGAAGGGCGTCGGTGCGTTGAGGTCGACCGTCCGATCGAGATTGGTCCAGTGTTGATGGACGTAGTCGGCGCCTGCGAAGAGGCCCCGCACGACCTCGCGCTCCGCGCCAATCGATGTCACCTGGCTGCGAGGGTTGACGAACTCGTCGGGATAGTTTGGCAGCAGGTTGAAGTTCAGGCCGTAGCTTGCGAACTGTGCTTCGTAGAAATCGCGCTGGCCGGCACGAACGGTAATGTTTCTCGCTGGCTGCTGCGAGAGCGGAAGCGTGCGCGGGTCGAAGTCGAGCGGCAGGCAAGGACCAGTCAAGCAGGTCGGGAAACCAAACTGCCCGGGCGTCGCCGTGTACGTGACGAGGCCGTCGAGTCCACCCAGTAAGCGCACTGGCAACCGCGTTGGCGCGAATCTGCGTGTAATAGACCGCGTACCCACCGCGAATGGCCAGCCGCGCGTCGCCGCGCGGATGCCAGCCAAAACCGATGCGCGGCGCGAAGTTGTTGGTCGCATCCGTCAGCGTCTGCCGGTCGTACCGCAAGCCTGCATCAATCGTCAGGTCGTTGCTGACGCGGATGCTGTCCTGCACGAATGCGACGGACATCCATTGCTTGAGTTCGTAGCTGCTCACGCCGTAGTCGATTGGTTGTGAGTATTGCTGGACGTCGGCGAGCGTCAGCTGATCGAAGGGTGCCGTCGTCGTGTTGAGGAACGTGAACGTGCCCAGGATGGCGGTGCCGGGCTCGCTGCCGGTGCCGCCGGTCGTGTGGTGCGTCAGGCTGCCGCCGAATCGGAGGTTGTGACGTCCTCTTGCCCACGACAGCGTGTCCGCGATCTGAATCTGGTGGCCGAAGAGGTCCGAGGATCGCGATTCGCCAATCGTGAAGGGCACCGAGCCCGCCCGCGTGTATGTCGTCGACAGATCCTGGGCTTGCCACAGCGTGACCGGATCGCCATGCAGGTACGCGACGCGGGCTTCGTTGAGCAGATTGCTCGCAAGCGTTGTCGTGTGATTGACCTGCGTCGTCCACGAGCGCCGAGTGTATCTCCGGGCCACTGTCGGGGCGTTGGTGCCGACGACCGCATCGTTGGGGTTGGTGTCGTACATCCGATCCACATTGGCTCGAACCATCACCGACTGAGTGGGCGTGAGTTTGTGGTCGAGGCGAGCGTTGAGCAGGCCCTGCCGATAGTGACCGACGTAGGTAAGGCTGCCGTCCGGAGGCAGCACGAACGACGGCAGGGTGGGCGACAGGAACGTGGTCCGATCCTGCATCGTGTAGTCGGCCGTGGCGAAGAAGAACGTCTTGTCCTTGGCGATCGGCCCGCCGACTGTCCCCGAGAACTGGTCCAATTCGTCCGGGACATCGGCGGGATTGATATCCGTGAGCGTCGCTGGCGTCACGCACGTCGAGACTGACGGCGCGCAGAAGCCCTCCGTCGCGAACGTCTTCGCCTGCGTGTTGCCAGGGCGGCCCATGTAGAGCGCCTGGCCGTGCAGCGCGTTGGTGCCGGACTTGGTCACGATGTTCAGGGCAGGCCCTGCTGTCCAGCCGAATTCGGCTGAGAAGGCATTCGAGAGCACGGCAATTTCCTGGACCGCGCCGACCGGCACGGTGGCGATCATCGTCTGTCGGCCCCAGCTCTCGTCGTTGCTCGCGCCATCGAGCATGAAAGTCGTCGTGCGCCTGCTGCCGGCGCCGGTAATGAAGTAGGTGGCGTTGACGAAGAGATCGCCGGTCCCTTTGCCCTGCCGGAATGCGGAGTTGAACAACGGCAGGTTCGTGATCTTGCGGCCGAGGATTGGGGTTTCGTCGATGGCTGGTGCGTCCATGCGGCGGCCGATCTGCGGGTCAGCGCGCACGCCTTGCGTCGTGCCGTAGACCACGACGTCGGTTTTCCCGCCGCTGGCGACCAGGCGGACCTTGACCGTCGCAGTTTCGCCGGCGCGCAGCGTCAGCTCTGACGCGTCTTCTGCCGTGAAACCTGCTTTCGTCACGTGCACCGCGTAGGTTCCGGTCAATGGCAGAGCGGCGAGCGTGGCCGAGCCGTCGGCGCCCGAGACGACATCGCGGCTCGCACCGGTTGCACTGTTCATTACTGTTACGTTCGCATCACCGACGACGGCACCGGTCTGGTCGATTACGATGACGACAATTGACGCGGTGTTGGGCGTTTGCGCCAGCGCTGGAGCTGCAAGGGCGGACACGAGCACTGCCAGGAACACGAGCACCCGCGTTTTCATGAGGGCCTTTCCATGGAGAAGAGCGAGAAATCTAGCTGGCCGGGCCATCTACTACCAGAACGCGTAGGTCGCGATCGCTTGACGTCGGGCCGGGTGTCTTGTATATAAATACTTGCTTATGAAAGCAGTTGATTATAGACAGCTGCCGCCATCCCGGCTGGACGCGACGTTCGCGGCCCTTGCCAATCCGACGCGGCGCGCCATCCTGTCGCGTCTGGCCACGGGAGAGCTCTCAGTTACGGAGCTCGCACAGCCGTTCGCGATGAGCCAGCCGGCGATCTCGGTGCACCTCAAAGTGCTCGAGCGCGCCGGCCTGGTGTCGCGCGGGCGTGACGCGCAGCGGCGGCCGGTACGCGTCGAAACGAAACCGCTCGAAGCGGCCACTGCGTGGCTCGAAGGCTACCGCGACGCGCTCGAACGCAACTTTCGACGGCTGGATGCCGTGCTCGAGGAGATGAAGAGCGCCGAGCCGGCGCCGCAACACCGCGGTCCCGGCCGCAGTACGCGAAGGAGATCGCAGTCATGACAAACGTTGCGACGGTCACGGTAACGACGCCCTCCGATCGAGAAGTCGAGGTGACTCGCATGTTCAATGCACCACGGCCCCTCGTCTTCAAGGCGCTGACGACGCCCGACCTGTTGCTGCGTTGGATGCACGGTCCCAACGGCTGGACCCTGACGGTCTGCGAGGTGGACCTGCGCGTCGGCGGCGCATTCCGCTACGTATGGCGAAAGGCCAACGGCCGGGAGATGGGCACGAGCGGAGTTTTTCGTGAAATCACGCCGCCGAGACGTCTCGTCAACACTGAGGTCTTCGACGAAGACTGGACCGGCGGCGAGACAGTGGTGACGACGACGCTGACCGAACGCGGGGCGGCGACGTTGCTGACGGTGACGGTGCTCTACGTGTCGAAAGCGGCGCGTGACGCCGCTTTGGAAACCAACTTCGTGACCGGTATGGAGCTGGGCTACAACGTCCTCGCGGACGTGTTGGCAGCAGTCGGAGGTGAACTGTGACGGCGCTCGAATCGTTGGTCAGCGAATACAACAGCGAGATGCGGAGCACGCGCCGCATGCTGGAGCGCATTCCGCCCGACCGCCTGGAGTGGCGGCCGCACGTCAAGTCATTCAGCGCCGGTGATCTGGCCGCACATATCGTCGACAGCGTCGACTGGCTGGAACATATCTTTACGCGCGACGAGTTCGACTTCGATCCGAGGACGTACAAATCGTCTCCGGGCGACTCGCTGAGCGCGCTCCTCGCCAAACTCGACGGTCAGGTCGCGGCGGGCACATCGATTCTGGCGGGGCTGGATGAGGCGGCACTGGCGTCGCATTGGCGTCTCAAAGTGTTTGGCAAGGTTCGCGTCGATCGCCCGAAAGCCGTTGCGTTTCGCGACTTCACGCTGAGCCACATGATTCACCACCGCGGTCAGCTGTCGGTCTACCTACGGCTGCTCGACGTGCCCGTGCCTGGCGTCTATGGACCGACGGCCGATGAGCAGGGCTAATCGGGCCCCAGCCACTCGACGGCGCGCCTTCGGCAGCGTCACGCGGCGAGCGACGGACAGCAGATCGTGCAAAGCCGCGCGGTCGAGTGTCGACAGGCGCGCCAGCACGACTGGATGCGGGCTGTAGTAATCCGTGACGTAGTAGGTCTCGGGTGCGTCGTCGAGCAGACGATTGCCGATCGTCGAAATCGACTCTGACGACGATCGTTCCCGGTTCCGCCGATGGGTGCGTCGCGACGCCCGCCATGAAGGCGCCGCCAACCTTCAGAACTGGCGACCCGTCGTATTTGGTCGTGGCTTCCACGCCCGGCAGCGTGAGGCCAATCGATTTCACTGTTTCGAAGGTCATCGGTACGCGCGTGCCTTTCATCGGCGAACAGTATTCGCGTTCGCGGGCGACGATTCAAGCGTCACGAGGCCTCAGACCGCGACGCCCATTCGTGGCAGAATGGCGAGTCCGCGCAGCGATGCTGATGGGCTATGCGTTTCTGACGAGGCATCCGGAACCATGAACGCAGACGAGTTGAAGGCGCTACAAGCTCCGCTCAAGGAGCAGTACAAGATCAATCCTGATGCGGCGATGATCACGCTGCGTGCGAAAGGTCGCGCGACGGAGGGTATCGCCTGCAAAGTGGAAACGGGACGAGCGCTGGTCGAGGCGGGACTTCATCCGGCCACCGGTGGTGACGGATCGTTCGTCTGCTCCGGCGACATGCTGCTCGAGGCGCTCGTCGCGTGCGCCGGCGTCACGCTGCGCGCAGTTGCCACCGCGATCGGCGTGAACTTAGGTGACGCCACGGTCACGGCCGAAGGCGATCTGGATTTCCGAGGCACGCTGGGTGTGTCGAAGGAAACTCCTGTCGGTTTCCAGCGCATCCGGCTGGCGTTTGATCTGACGACAGACGCCTCGGATGAGCAACTGGCGACGTTGATTCGGTTGACCGAACGCTACTGCGTCGTCCTTCAGACGCTGAGGAAAGCTCCCGAGGTTAGCGTGTCGCGGACCACTATCGCCGCGACTGCATGACCGTCACGGGTCGGCGTCAGCGCTGCCGCTGCGCGATTGCCGATAGCATCGATTTGGCATTGATGCTCACGAGCTTGGCCGGATCCGCTTGCATCTCAGTCAAGAAGGCGCGCACATCCGAGATGAGGGCGTTCGAGGCAGGAGGCCAGCCAGATCCGATCGGGCCGATTCAGCTCCAGCAGGTTGTACAGAATCGACGCCCAGTTCACCACTTCGAGATCGGCATTGCCGAATGCCTCGACGTACGCGCGGTCGGCCTCGAGATCGCTACGGGCGGCGCGAGTCTGGAAGCCGGCTACGCGGCGGATGGACGCGACCATCGCACTCAGGTCTGTCGGCTTCCCGCTGTATGGGTCGGTGACCCGATCATTCGTCACCGTCAACCGCCCGTACTGCGACTGGAGCGGCGCGTACTTATCACCGTTCCGCGTCAGAAAAATCAGCTCGCGGCCGTCAGCCACGAGCGGCTTGCGGTCGCTCGGCGCCGAGAAGCCGTCGACGTACGCGACCAGGACGAGTGTCTTAGCCGACACGTCACCCTTGACGAGTTGCTCGACGCGCACCATGGCTCGCTCTGGATCGACGACACGTGCGACGACGATGATGTCGGCCAGCTGCACGCGATGGTGCAGTGGAAGCAGAGGATACTCAGAGCCCTCAACTGAGGAGCCGCCAAGCAGGCATACGCATGTCGGAACGAGCAGGGCGGCCTTTCGCATGGCGACGAACACCAGAGTAGCAGACATTACAGCAGCGGTACCGGAGTGAAGTAACCTATCCGGCGACAGGGCGGCCCGAGGACGCCGCGAACTCATCGAGCATGACCACGGACCCGATCTCCGAGTTCTACACCCGCCACCCCTATCCGCCGCCCGTCGACAACCTCGATCGCGCGCGCGACGAGTGGCGCGATCCCAATCGTCATCGCGCCGAGCATCACCTCTTCTGGCCGGGAGCACCGTATCGCGCCGATCTCGACATCCTCGTTGCCGGCTGCGGAACGTGGCAAGCCGCCAAGTACGCGCTGTGCCGGCCAGACGCTCTCGTCGTCGGCATCGACGTCAGCGCGACGAGCATCGAGCACACGAACAAGCTCAAACTGAAGTACGGACTGGCGAACCTGGACCTCCGGCAATTGCCGATCGAGCGCGTCGGTGAACTGAAGCGCACGTTCGACCTGATTGTGTCCACTGGTGTCCTGCATCATCTGGCCGATCCCGATGCGGGCCTGCGTGCGCTGTCCTCGGTCCTGAAACCTGAGGGTGCGATGTACCTGATGGTGTATGCCCCTTATGGTCGGACTGGCGTCTACATGCTCCAGGATTACTGCCGGAAGCTTGGTGTCGGTACGTCGCGCCAGGAACTGCACGATCTCATGGCCACCCTCGAGCCGTTACCCCAGTCGCACCCATTGGTCGGTCTGCTTCGCGGAGCGCGCGACGCCAGGAATGCCGACGCGCTCGCCGATGCGCTGCTGAATCCGCGCGACCAGTCCTACTCCGTCCCGCAGCTGTTCGAGTTCATCCACCGGCACGATTTGACCTTCGGCCGGTGGCATTTGCAGGCGCCCTACCTGCCGCAGTGCGGCGCGATTTCGCTGACGCCTCACGCCAGCCGGCTGGCCGCACTTCCGGAACGAGAGCAGTACGCAGCCCTCGAGTTGTGGCGAGGCACGATGGCCTCCCACAGCGTCGTCGTCCATCGACGCGACGCGAGGGCCGCGAGCATGAAACTTGGCTTCGATGATGACCGTTGGCTGCGCTACGTCCCGATTCGACTGCCATGGACGCAGTTGGTTCAGGAGCGATTGCCCCCCGGTGCCGCGGGCGCGCTGTTGAACAAGAGTCATCAGTACCACGATCTGGTTCTCGTGCTCGGGGCACAGGAAAAGCGGCTCCTCGAAGCCATCGACGGCCGTCGCAACGCCGCTGAAATTGCCGTCCACGCACGCCTGAGCGACCATCGCCGGGCGCGAACGTTTTTCGAGACACTGTGGCGATACGATCAGGTCGTGTTCGACGCGTCAAGTGCGTCATGACGGGGCAGGATGGCTGACGCGCGTGTCGCCCTCGTCACGGGTGCCAATCGAGGACTGGGGATCGAGACCGCCCGACAACTGCTCGCGCGCGGTTATCGTGTCGTGCTGACCGGGCGAGACCTCGATGCGGTTGAGCGGGCACGCCGAAGCCTGGGCGATCTCGCCAGCCACGCAATCAGCGAACGGCTCGACGTCAGCGACCCGGCGAGTATCCTCGCCGCGAGCCGATCGGTTGACGCTCGCTGGGGAGGCGTCGACGTCCTCGTGAATAACGCCGCCGTCCTGCTCGCCGACAACGAGGACGTGCTGTCGATTCCAGCAGAGGCGTTCAGGCAAACCTTCGACACCAATGTGTTCGGCGTGATCGACACCTGTCGAGGGTTCGTCCCCGGCATGGCGGCTCGCCGCTACGGTCGCGTGGTGAACGTGTCGTCGGGCGTAAGTCAGCTGGCGCGGATGTCCACGTATGCGCCGGCGTACTCGATGTCGAAGACCGCCTTGAACGCGTTCACGCGCATCCTGGCCGAGACATATCGCCGCGAAAACGTTCTCGTAAACGCTGTCGATCCGGGTTGGGTGCGAACGGACATGGGCGGCCGGTCCGCGCCTCGGTCCGTCGAGAAGGGCGTCGAAACGACCGTCTGGCTCGCTACGCTTCCCGACAACGGACCGACTGGTGGGTTCTTCAGAGATCGCCAGCCGATTGAGTGGTGACCGCCGCGAGCCCGCGGCAAGGTCATCCGTGTTTGCGGATGGCCCCATTCCTGCGTATGCCTTCCTGACTAGTGGAGGGCAACAATGGCGTCGATTCATCACGAAGTGACAGTCGAGGTTAGTGCTCAGCAGGCATGGACGGCACTCCGGGCCGTCGGCGCGGCGCACGAGCTTTTTGCTCCCGTCCTGGTCGATGGGGAGCTCCAAGGAGACACGCGCAGGGTACATTTCGCCAACGGCATGGTCGTTCGCGAACGCGTGCTCGATGTCGACGATGCGCGGCGGCGCGTCGCTTATACGGTGCTCGATGGACCGGGCATGAGCTACCACCATGCGTCGATGCAAATCGTGGATGCGGGTCCGAATCGCTGCCAGTTCGTGTGGATCACAGACTATCTCCCCTCAGACATTGGCGGAAAGCTGACGCCGTTGATCGAGGCCGGATCGAATGCGCTGAAAGTGAATCTCGAATCTGCCGTCGCCCTAAGGGACGCGCTGAGTGGCGCGCTTCATTGCCGCAGCGGAGTCTGAGCGGAAGCGGGTCTGCAGTGCGCGGACGATCGGCTGACCGATCCGGGC
The DNA here is from genome assembly GCA_963797715.1 of uncultured Acidobacteriota bacterium. Lineage (GTDB taxonomy): Bacteria > Acidobacteriota > Vicinamibacteria > Vicinamibacterales > 2-12-FULL-66-21 > DATBJJ01. Next base: position 20,081 of record CAWCQS010000013.1, on the reverse strand, counting down.
CAGCGTGGCTTGCGGCCACGACGTCGCTCGAATGCGGTAGATGACGTCATTCGTCTTCGGATCGATGAACACCTCGAACAGCTCTTCGCCCGACTCCGCATGGTTCGGCAGCGTGCCATATGCATAGCCGAATCGGGTGACGCCCCCGTCGCCGCCGACGGAGTAGAGCACTCGGCAACCGTTCAGTGACCAGAAGCCGAGATGCCGGATCAGAACCGCGACAATGGTTCCGGCGGTGACTGGCGCCGGCCGCGGAAACGTTTCCACCCAGCCGATGTTGAATTGCTTCCAGGCGACGAGTGCGGCTCGCGCCCGTTCGAAATCAGCCACGCCATTTCCAATCGCCACCGCCAATTCGTCGACATCCTGGCGAGCCGTCTCCGGCCTGACGATTCCGATCGGACCGTATGACAACGGCAGCTCACGAGAATCGCGGAGGAACCGATTGATGGCGTCGAGAGACGGGCGTCGTGCCAGGAACATGCAACAACCCTCACACGGCAATGGGACTGCCAAAGAGTCCATCGCGAACGAGCTCGTCGACCGACATCAGGTATTTTCGAACTGCGGGAACACGAAGAGCCAGGGCGGCCGTCGGGAGAACGTGTTGCGTCAACGAGACCAGTGTCCGCGTCGCTCGCTGGTGTGTGCTCTTGTCGAGCAGCCACCACAAGAGCACGGCCAGATGGACGAGGTATAGAAGCCGCCCGAGTGCTTCGGACAGCGGTCCTTTCGGCGCATCGGTCGCGTCGGTGACCGCGTGCTCGAACACCTGCTGCACCCGCAGGCGCGAGAACGCCGTGCTCGCGGCAAAAATGCCTTCCTCGGGGTCGCCGACCAGAATCGGCGTGAGCGCGCGGAGCGCCACTCGATGCGGCTCGAGGACCGCGAGGCTCGTCTTCAGCGCGAAGACGAAGCGGTCGCGCCACCGCCCGGGTGGCATGTCCGCAACCTGGCGCGCGAATTCGGAAGACAACTCGTCGTAGAGCGCGATGACGACGGCCTGCTTGCCTGGAAAGTAGCGATAGAGCAGGCCGACGCTGACGCCAGCCTGCTTGGCGATGTCCCGAAGCGTCGTCGCCTCGTAGCCGCGCGCGGCAATGAGCTCCATGGCCGTGGAGTACAGCCGCTCCCGAGCCGCCGCGCCCTGAGCCGTCGGGCCAGGAGGTCGGCCGCGTCTCCCCGTCTTGACATTTTGAGTGAACATGTTCATTAATATTAAAGCATGGGCGGGACGTCGACTTCAAGTGCGAGTGCCCATGTCGGTTGAGCGGCCACGAGGTCAGGTGATGAAAGTCGTTATTCCCGGCGGATCCGGACAAGTGGGAACGATTCTCGCCCGGTGCTTTCACGCCAACGGCCACGACGTCGTCGTGTTGAGCCGTCGTCCTGAGAGTCGGCCGTGGCGCGTCGTTGCAGTGGGACGGGGCGACCGCCGGCAGTTGGCGACGCGAGATCGATGGATGCGATGTTGTCATCAATCTGGCTGGGCGCAGTGTGAACTGCCGCTACACCGCCGCCAATCGCCGTGAGATTCTGCAGTCGCGCCTGCAGTCGACGCGTGTCGTTGGCGAGGCGATCGCACAGGCTGCGGTGCCGCCACGGGTCTGGCTCCAAGCCAGCACGGCGACGATTTATGCGCATCGATACGACGGACCGAACGATGAGTCTGCGGGCGTCCTCGGCGGTCACGAATCAGACGCCCCAAGCGCCTGGCGATTCAGCATCGATGTTGCACGGGCCTGGGAACGTACCTTCGACGACGCCGTCACCAACCGTACAAGAAAGGTCCTGCTTCGATCGGCTATGACGATGAGTCCAGATCGGGGAGGCGTGTTCGACACGCTTCTCGGCCTTGCGCGGCGCGGGTTGGGTGGCAGGGCCGGAGACGGCCGGCAGTACGTGTCCTGGATTCACTATGAGGACTTCATCGCAGTGGTCAGCTGGCTGATCGACCGGGAAGAGATTCAAGGGGTCGTGAACGTCGCCGCGCCGAATCCGCTGCCGAACGCCGAGTTCATGCGCGTGTTGCGCGAATCGTCTGGCATCCCGTTCGGCCTGGCCGCCAACAAGTGGATGCTCGAGATCGGCGCTTGCTTCATGCGTACGGAAACCGAGCTCATTCTGAAGAGCCGGCGCGTCGTTCCGGCCCGATTGCTCGAACACGGATTCACGTTCACGTATCCGGAGTGGCATTCAGCCGCGCGCGCGCTTGCTCGGGCGCCCCGTTGACGCTAGCGGCCTGTTTGGGAAGATGCTATTCGGATGCCGTCAGCGCAGTGTGATCGAGCTCGTACTCGGCGACCACAGGCGCACCAGGGGCATCTGACGTGATCGTCAGCCGAACCCGAGTGGACGGCAGCCGCCGGACGCTGTCGCCAGATGTCGCCCAGAGGAGTTCGACGTCGGTTGGGCCGACCGGCACGCCGGACACGTGGCCGATGTCTGCATCATCTGGCCCCTTCACCGAGAGCGTCACCGTTTTCGCGCCGGCAAAGTCGGCGCGTAAAGACAGCACCAGCAGGTCGTCACCGGGGAACGCGGCACACGGTACCCGTTCGTCCGGCGACAGCGCATAGAGCCGTACCTGCACGCCGTCGCGCTGAATGCGGTTGAGCAGGGAACGCGAGACGATGCCGGACACATGTCCGCGCCTGACGAGCGCCGCGAGGCCGCTCCCGAGCGAAGCCATGGTCTCGAGACGGGCGGCACAGTCGCCGCACGAGAACAGATGCTCCTCGATGCGGTCGGCGTCCACACCTTCTATCGCATGGGTCCAATAGTCGAGCAGGTCGTCGTCAGACAATTGAGCGTCGCAGCGTGGGGTCATTGAACCGCTCCTGCTTCACTCATGCACGCCCGGAGCTTCCCGATCGCGCGGTGCCGGGCCACGCGCACGTGCCCCTCGGTCATGGTCATCTCTTCGCCCACCTGCCTGGCCGATCGCTCGGCGTAAAAGGTCAAGAGGACGATCATCCGCTCGCGGTCGGCGAGTCGTCCAAGGCAGGTTTCCAGTCGCTCGTGGTCGAGCGCTGCCTCGGCGTGCGACGCCGGTAGCACTGATTCCACGACAAAGGCCTCGCGGAGCCGTTCGCGCCGGCGCTCGCGCCGCTTGACGTCGACGGCCATCGTCCGGCTCACGCCCAGAATGAACGAGCCGATCTGATCGGTCTCGCGAACCGCTCCGGCGCGCAGCTTTTCGATCGTCAGGAGCATGACACGTTGAACCAGGTCGCGTGCCGCCTCCTCGTCGCGCAGGTGACGAAGCCCATAGAGACGGACGCGAGGAGCGAAGCGGCGATACAGTTCCGTCTCGGCGTCTTCGGCCTCTCCCGGTGTCCGAGCCGACACCGCCCTGGCGAGCTCGCCATCACTCGAGACTTCACGCTGCACCATCGAGCAGCAACCGTAACAGTCCCTCGTCCCGGCCGTCAATTGCGGAGAGGGGGCCGCGGCGGCGCTACTCAACGCCGGCGAGCGGCGCCGCTGCCGCGCTCACATCCCGAATGACGTCCACGCTCGCGGTGAGGAGTGCGGCGCCGTCGCCGACGAACGTGGATCCGTGCATGGCGGCGAGCGTTCGGGGCTGCAGGGATGCCAGTTTTGCGAGCTGCCGTCTCGTGTTGTCGGTGTACGGCACGTAGTCCATCAGGACGGGAGATGCCTGATAGGTCTCGAGCGCGTGGCGATATCGACCGGCGATGTCCGCCGTGGTCGTGGGTTCAACGTCACCGAGTTGGTGGAGGAGGTCCGAGCACAGGAGGACACGGTCGGCCTCTTCGAACAGCATGCCTGCGTCCCAGCCATGCGGCAGGTGTGGTGTTGGTATGAACTGGAACCGATGTCGCCCGGTCTCGAGAATTTCGCCCGGCTTCAGTCCGCGTGGCGGCCGGTTGGCGAAGTCGCCAATGTTGATCATCGCGCCAGTTTCGCCGCAAACGGGCACTGCCTTGGGTGCGATTGCCAGCCACTCGTTGAGCGCGCCGCACTCGTCGACCTCGAAGTGGCTCCAGCTGATCCACCGCAGGGTCGCAGGGTCGATAAGCGTGGCCACTGCTTCTCGAACCGCGGGAAACATGCCTCGCATACCGGTATGAAAGAGCAGGGGCTCCTCGTCTCGAATCAGGAAGTGATTGAATTGCAGGTCGAACTGCGGAACATACAGGCTGATCCGGTATAGATCGGTCGCAACTTCGTCGATACGTGCGGTCATGACGCCTCCAGGCCGGCACTGCTCGGGGCCGGCTGCATAGGGAGTGTCATGACCCACGCCGGCGTTACACCGGGGAATTCGGAAGGCCGGTGCGCCTACTTGTTCTTCTGCCGTTCGACCTCCTGGCGGAGGCGTTCCTCCTGCGCGCGCAGCTCAGGGGTGAACTCCTTGCCGAAGTCATCCGCATCGAAGACTGGGCGAATCTCGAGTTCAGCGTCCTCGCCGGGCATCGGATCGGGACAGCGGCGCGCCCACTCGACGGCCTCGTCCATCGACCGCACCTGCCAGATCCAATAGCCGGCGATGAGCTCTTTTGTTTCGGCAAACGGTCCGTCGACAAGGGTGCGCTTGGCTCCAGAAAATTTGATGCGCTTGCCTTTCGAGCTCGGGTGAAGGCCTTCACCAGCCAGCATGATGCCCGCCTTGACGAGCTCCTCGTTGTATTTGCCCATCTCCGTCAGCAGCTGTTCGCTCGGCATGACGCCGGCTTCGCTCGTTTTCGTTGCCTTGACGATGACCATGACCTTCATCTTTGTATCCTTTCGCTACGGCGCCTCTGGGCGCCGGGTTCTTATCTAGGCGTCGAGTGGAGGTGGGCGAGATCGACACCGCCCCACAATTATCTCAATGGGCTCGTATCTCGATAGCGCGGCCGTTCGACGAACTCAACTGTCGTAGCGGTGGCGGCCAGCTTGGGCCGTCGCTTGCAGGGAAGACCCGATAGCTCCCTCTCGAGGGTCGCCGTGGCCACGAGGGCGCCCTTTTCACCGGTCGTCCTCGCGGCGATGCCCTAGTGGTTAGAACGCCGTCGCCCGGGTATCAGGTGATCTCGCAGTGAAGACATCGAGCCGCCTCGTCGACGATCCCCCATCCCGTTCGAATGGCGTGCCTGACCTGCAGCCCACGTCCGACACCGAGCGGTACGAGATCCTGGACGTGCTGCGCGGGTTTGCGCTTTACGGCGTGCTGCTGGCGAACTTGGTCTGGCTGACGACTGACATGGTTCTGACTGACATCCGACGCCAGCAGCTGCCGACAGCGGCACTCGATCCGATCGCACGAGCGCTCGTTGCCTTTTTCATTGATGGGAAGTTCTACACGTTATTCGCGTTTCTGTTCGGGCTCGGCTTCACTCTCCAGATGCACAGGGCAGAGATGCGTGGCGCCAGTATTGTGTCGCTCTACATCCGCCGCTTGTGCGTGCTGCTCGTGATTGCCGTCATTCATATCGCCCTGATTTGGTACGGCGACATCCTGCTGATGTATGCCTCGCTCGGGTTCGTGCTACTCCTGTTCCGCGGTGCAAGGCCGACGCTGAGACTGGTGATCCTGGCGCTCGTGCTCGCGCTCTGTGCTCGAACAGCGTTCACTGCCTACCATGCCGTGACCAGGTCGCAGAGCGTGTCCTCGACCGTCTCCGAAGCAGAGCAGGACGGCAGGACCAAAGAGGCGCGCCTCGCGGCGTTGTCGAGTGGCTACCGGCGGGTGGTACGCGAGAACCTGTCGATCTACTGGAACAGTCTCTTCGTTCATGGAGTTCTCTGGTTCCTGCTGCCCCAGATCTTCGCGCGGTTCCTGCTCGGGCTCTACGCTGGTAAGCGGCGGCTCGAGGAACGGGTGGCAGAATACCTGCCGAGCATGCGGCGAGCCCTGCCCTGGCTCGTCGGAGTTGCAGTCATTGGAAACGGAGTCGGACTTGGACACGAGTGGCTCGAGCACCAACGAGGTATGGAGTTGTCCGAGTCCTGGTGGGCGGTCGGGACCATTCCGCTGGCGGAAGCCGGCGTCCTGGCGCTGTCCGCGGCATATCTATGCAGCCTGTGTGTGTTGTTTTACACCAGCACACGCTGGCACGCACGCCTCTCACATCTGGCGCCGGTCGGGCGTATGGCGCTCACAAACTACCTCACTCACAGCGTGCTGTACCTCTTGCTATTCACGGGCGCAGGTCTTGGCCTGCTGGGCAGCGTCGGGCCGGCGATCTGCGTGGCACTCAGCGTCGCGATCTTTTCGGCGCAAGTGGTCGTGAGCGGCTGGTGGTTGCGACGCTATCGGTTCGGGCCAGCTGAGTGGGTGTGGCGAAGCCTGACATACGGGAGAGCTCAGCCAATGTGACCGGTTGGTTGCGAAGAAGACGCTTGGGATCACAGTCAGCCACTTACTCGACAGCCCCGCGTTCTTGCAGAAGCGTGACCGTTCTTCTCTGCGGCGACGTCGCGATCTCACCCTGTTCTTCGTCAGTCCGCGCGCAGAACGGACATGATATTTACTCGCATCGCCCGGCGAGTGGGCCCGAACGCCGCTGCCGCAGCGATGGCCAGCATGACCACCGGCGCACCGATGAAAGCGATGGGATCGTAAGGACTGACGCCAAACAACACGGATTGCAGCAGTCGCGCGGTGGCCGCGGCGACCGCGACGCCAATCAACAGGCCAATCGCGACTGGGCGCAAGGTCTGGCGCAGGATCAATCGCAGGACATCGCGTGCGTCGGCGCCGAGCGCCATTCGCACGCCGACCTCACGACGCCGGCGGCTGACGACGAAAGCGACGACGCCGTAGACACCGATTGCGGCGAGACCCACGGCGAGCAAACTCACACATGCCGGCGACGCTCGCCGCGATCTGCGACAGCTTTTGCAGCATTCGCGAGGTTGTTCGACAGAGGCTGGACGTTCACGACCAGACTTGCATCCATGCGAGACGTCTCGGCGCGCACCGCTGCGGCAAATCCCTCGACATCGAGCCGCGTTCGCGCAAGAACGGAGATGCCTCGTTGTGTTCCCCGCGTCGCTCGGCAGATACATGTAGCTCGAGATCGCATCCTCAGCCTGCGAGACCTGCGCGTCTCGAACAATCCCCACGATGGAGCGCCGCCGTCCGTCCATGGTGATGGTCGCGACCAACCGCGTCCTGACCGGGCCAGTAACGCCGCGCCGTGGATTCGGTCACGAGCGCGGCATCGACTTCGCCGTCCGTGAACACGCGACCGCGGACGATCGGCATGCCGAGCACGGAAAAGAAATCGGGAGAGACGGTATTCACGTCGACGACGTGTCCGTCGGGTTCGTCGCCGACGCGAAACGTGGTCTGGCTGCGGCCAGGGCTCAACGGGATGCGGCTCGCCAGCGCGATACCCTCGACACCGGGCAATACGCTGACGCGTTCGAGCCACTGCTCGTGAAATATCGCGGCGTTCCCCTTCTCGTATCGAGGACCACGAAGGTCGACCGAGACCACGGCCACGTTGCGGTGATCGAATCCCGGATCGAAGCGTGTGGGCGGCATACAGCGCACGCGACAGCAGGCCGGCCGGGATCAGCAGCATCGTGCAGAGCGCAATCTGCGCGCCGATCAGCGTTCCGCGCAACCATCCGCGTCCGCCGCTCGCGGCCGGCGCCGTCCTGCTTCATCACGGCGTGGACGTCGCCTTTCGAGGCCTGGAGCGCGGGAAGCAAGTCCAAACACGAGCGCCGTGATTGCGGTGAGTCCAAGCGCAAACCAGAGCACCGTGCGATCCGGCGTCGCGTCGATTCGCAGCGCCTCCGCATCCGGAATCGACGTGAGCAGCCATGGGAATCAGCGCCTGGAATGACCACCAGAACAGCAGCGAGCCGCATACCGCGCCGGCGAGCGCGATGATGGCGCTTTCGGTCAGCAATTGCTGAATGAGGCGGCCACGGTTGGCGCCGACCGACAAACGGATCGCGATCTCTCTGGTTCGAGCCGCCGCACGCGCGAGCAGCATATTGGCGACGTTGGCGGCCGCAATCAGCAGCACGAGCCCGAACGCGGCCATGACGATGGCTCGCGCCTCTGAGAACGTCCTGCCGCGCGGCTGGCAGCGACAGGGCGGCTGCCGGTTCGACGATCAGCGACGTCGTGCGACCCGATTGCTGCTGATCGATGCGACTGGCGATCAGTGGCGAGATCCGCCCGCACCTGCGCGATCTCCGCATCGTCGCGGCGCCGGCCGATCAGCGTCAGCCAGCTCACGTGCGGCGTTCTCATGAAGAGTCGCATCGGCCTGGAACACGCTGGCCATCGTCGTGGGCGCAAAGAACGTGGCCTTCGCCATGTCGACGCCGTCGAACCCGGCGGGCGCGACGCCGACGACCGTGACCTCGCGTCCGTTCAGGACGATCGGTCGCTGGAGGATTTGCGGATCGCCGCCGAAGGCGCCTTTCCAGAGCGCATGACTCAAAACGACGATTGGTGGCGCGTCGGGCGTCGCCGCAGTTGGCAGGCGTGAAACCCGTGCCGAGCGCCGGCGGCAACCTGAGCACGTCAAAGTAATTGCACGTCACGAGGATGCCGTCGATCTCCTGCGGGGATTCGCGACCCAAGGTCACGGTCCACTCGTCGCGAATACGCCATCAGACCCGACAGCGTCTGCGCCTCGTCGCGATAGGCGCGGTATTCGGGAATCGAAAACAGGCTGCGCGCACCGTACACCATCCGCCGCGGCCCGCCACGGAAATCCTGATAGACGCTCACGAGCGCGTCGGCGTCCGGAACCGGCAGCGGACCGCCACGCGACGCTGTTGAGAATTGAAAAGACCGCTGTATTGATGCCGATACCGAGCGCGATCGGGACGATGGCGGCAAACGCAAATCCGGGGTTGCGCCACAGCGTCCGCAGGGCGTAACGGATGTCGTTCCGCACGTTCGAGAGCATCTCGGCCCCTCTTTCCGAAACCGTCAAATGCGAGCGTCGACCGCCGGACGATGCTGACCACCTGGCTGACAAACCAGGACGCGCTGCGTCGGCCCGCGACGTACTCCTCCACGACGTCGCCAAGTTCCGCATCCGTCGCCCGGCGTGACGCGACGCGCAACAGCACGCGGATCCAGAGTGGGTGATTAGGAGCCACGCATGCACCAGCGGTTCGAGACCTTCCCACATGGCTGTGAGCGCTTCGCGGCTGGCGCGCAGGGTTCGCAGACCGAGTGGTTTGACCTTGAAGTAGCGCTTCGATCGTCCGCCGCGCTCAGGCGTGGGATCGCTGAACGCAGACGAGACGTAGCCTTTGTCCTCGAGCCGATCCAGCGTTCGGTACAGCGCGCCAACCGTCAGCGCCCGGCCGGTCCGCCGCTCGATCTCCAGGCGGATGGGCACACCGTACGCCTCGTCGCCGAGTCGCAGGATGGCCAGGAGGACGATCTGTTCGAACTCGCCTAAATACTCGCGTCTTGCCATATGTTCTGCATAATAGGACTATACGCGGAGCGAGGCAACCGGTTCCGGTTGAGAAGAAGAGAAGTGCCGGCCGCGAGGATCAGGCTCTCGAATCCCTTACTCGATAGCGCCACGTTCTCGCAGAAGCGCGACCGTTCTTCTTTGCGGCGAGCCGCCAAACAGCAGTGCATATCCGAGCGCCGTGCACTCGACCTATCTCGCCGCCATCGGCCTGCTCATCGGTGCCACGCGGATCCTCTTCACCTCTGCCACACGGTCCATCGTCAGCCCGCGGTATCCGACCGCAAGGAGCTCCTCGATCGCGGCACCGGGGACTGCCTCTTCGAGGACGGACCCGTCAACCTACGACAACGGGCGTCACAACGCCGCGCACACGCGACGGATCGCGTGCTACCGTTCATCACTGCTGTCGCAGGAGGGGCTTCCATGACTACCAGCACTCGTCGGCAGTTTCTGCAAGACGTGACCTTGAGCAGCGCGGCCGCCTTTGTGACGAGTCGGCCGCACCCCCTCGCTGCGCGGCAGGCGGTCGACGCCTCCCAATGGAGGTCGCGTATCGGCCTCGAGTTGTACACGGTGCGCGATCGGCTGACGGCCGACTACGAAGGCACGCTCGCGAAGGTCGCCGAAATCGGGTACACGGAAGTCGAGCCGACGAGCTACAACAACATGTCGCCGAAGGAGTTTCGGGCCATGCTCGATCGGCTGAAGCTCACGGTGCCGAGCACGCATGCGCCTGCACGGGGCACGGGCGCCGATCTCGAGCGACAGCTCGAGGGATTCCAGGTCATGGGGATCAAGGACGCGGAGATCGCAACGGCCGCGCTCAGCCCGCCGAGCGTGGACCCGCGGCGGCCCGCGACGCTCCCGCCGGGTGCGTACTTCGACGCGGGGTCGGGCCGCGTACGCAACTCGTTCAAGGAAACCGAGGCGTTCGGGCCCTACCAGCCGCCCGTGTCGGCCGAGTCGGTCAAGCGGCGGGCTGCGCAGCTGAACGCCGATGGCAAGATGGCGTCAAAGTTCGACATGAAACTGTTGGTGCACAACCACACGGGTGAGTTCGAGAAGCTGTTAGACAGTCCGCGAACCAGCTTCGACATCCTCGTCGAGGAAACCGATGCAGCCCTCGTGACGATGCAACTCGATCTGGGCTGGACCTACATCGCCGGGATCGATCCCATCGCTCTGTTCAAGGCACATCCGGGACGCTTCGAGCTATGGCACATCAAGGATGTGTTCGGCCTCAAAACCGTGAATCCGTCGCTCGGGCCCAACGCGCGCGTCAGCAGCATGGCCATTGTGCCCGTGGGCACCGGGCACATCGACTTCAAGCCGGTATTCGCACAGGCATCGCTCGCTGGCCTGAAGCATTTCGTCATCGAGCAGGACAATGCGGCCGCCTGGGGCGACTCGCTCGCCGCGGCGCGCGTGTCGTATCAAAACCTGGTGGAAATGCTCACCTAGGCTCGGCCTCCGCAGAAGCTGAGCTCCAAACGTGGCGTCGACTCAGCCGCAGGTTCAGCGGACGAACCACACCTCGAGGGGTTAAGCTTCCAGTAGGGTTCCCTGCGACTGCTGAATCGGTGGTACGAACGAGTAATGGTGATCGTGGAGTCGTTGACCACCGCGACTCGTTGACCACTACGACCGTGTGCATCCGGTCGCCTCCCAATGGCGCACATTCTTGGGGCACTCCTCGTTGTCGGTATCGAGCTCGTCGTCGTCCTCGCGGCTGCTTTTGTGCTCGTCTCCTCGCTCCGCGTAGTGATGCGGCGCGTGGGGGCGCTCCGGCGACGAGCCGAGCCGGTGGCGCGCGCCACAGAAGTGGCGATGCGCAACATCGTGTACGTAGGCGCCACCCTCGCGGCGCTTGGCGTCCTCGGATACAACGGCTGGTTGCTCGCCGGCGGTGTGGACGTGGCGACCCACACCCGCATGCTCGTCTCGTCGATCACGTTCGAGACCTGGCGTGCACTGGCGCTGTCCGTGGCCAAGCTGGCGGTTGTCACGGCAGCGATTGTCTTCGCGCTGCAGTTCCTTCGCCGCGGGCTCGCGTGGCTGCACACGTCGATCCGCCGCTGGGACGCTCTCCATGACAGCGATGGAGGTCTCGTCGCCCTGTTCAGGGCCTTGGACCGCGCCCTCGTCCTCACGGCCTGGCTGTCGTTCGCCGTGCTGGCATGCACGCTCCTCGGATTGCCGGCGCCGATCACGCGATGGACGCTGCTCGCGGTCCGCATTGTCATCGTCGTCGCGCTGGGCCTCGCCATCGTTCGCGCCAGCGCGCTTATCGTCGACACACTCAATAATCTCGCTCAGCGCTACGCACGCGGCCGCGGGTGGCTCCACTACTACAGCCGGCTACGTCCGCTCGTCCCGACCTTCCGCGCCTGCCTCGAGTACGTCGTCTGGATTGCCACCGCGGCGCTGGCGCTCGCGCAGCTCCAGTCACTGGTGTCTCTCGCACTCTGGGGGCCGCGACTGATCGAGGCTATCGGCATCTTCTTTCTTGGCCGCGTCGCCGTCGAGCTCGGTCATTTCGAGATTGAGCACCGCATGCTTCCCCGCGACGGCATCGACGAGATGGAGCGCCGCCGACGTTCGACGATGGTGCCGCTGCTTCGTAGCACGTTCATGTATGCCGCCTACTTTGCGACCACGGTGCTGATCCTGGGAACGCTCGGGTTCAACCCGCTGCCGTTTCTCGCGGGCGCAGGCCTTCTTGGCCTCGTCATTGGCTTCGGTGCGCAGTCGCTCATCAACGACGTCGTGTCTGGGTTCTTCATTCTGTTCGAGAACATCTATCTGGTTGGTGACGTGATCGAAGGAGGTGGTGCCAAAGGCGTCGTCGAAGCCATCGAGTTCCGAACCACGCGCATTCGGGATGCGGACGGGCGACTGCATATCGTGCGCAACGGCGACATGAAACAAGTGGTCAACTTTTCGAAGGACTACGCGGTCGCCGTCGTCCCCGTGGACGTCAGCTACGAAGCGGACATGCGCGCGGTGTTCGCGACTCTGAAAGAGGCAGGTCTGCGGCTGAAGGGTGAGAGCCGCGACGTGCTGGAGCCGACGGAAATCGACGGCATTACGGCGTTCGGCCCGACATCGCTCACGGTACGCACGAGCACGCGCGTGAGACCAGGGCGTCACGAAGGGGTGGCCAACCAGTTGAGGCTGGTCATCAAGGAGGCCTTCGATCGGGAGGCCGACGGCGGGTTGCGCACGGCTCTCATTCCCGCGCGGCGGCGGCAGCCAGCAGCAACGTCCAGCGATTGAGATACTGGTCCGTTGACGAGCAGTCGTGCTCGGGTAACAGTGTTGGTGATGACGCTGCTACTGAACGGCCTGTCGGAGGATCAGCAGCGCGAGCTGCTGGCGGCCGGATCCCCGCGGTCGCTGAAGCCGCGCGACGTCCTGGGCGCCCAGGGCGAGCCGGCCGAGTCAATCGCCCTGGTGCAGGTCGGCCACCTGAAGCTCGGGCAGGTCAACGCCGACGGCGCCGAGACGCTGGTCCGCTTCATCGGCCCGGGAGACTGCTACGGTGCGATCGCGCTCTCGCCAGGCAAGCGCTTTCCCGTGTCCGCGGTTGCCGTAGAGCCCTCGAGAGTGCTGGTCTGGCCGCGGATGGCCATCGTCGGCCTCGCCGAGCGCATTCCGCAGATCCGGCTCAACCTGTTCGAAGAAGTGACCCGGCGGATGGGCGGCGTCCTCTCTGCCGTGCAGGATTTGGCCGCGGAACGCGCGCCGGTCCGGATTGCGAGAGCCCTGCTTCGCGTCGCCGAACATGGCGGTGAGCACTCGCCCCAAGGCATCCGGATCGTGCATCCGATCACGCGGCAGGAGATTGCCGACCTGACCGGCACGACCCTGTTCACCGTCAGCCGCCTGATGTCGAGGTGGGAGTCCGACGGGCTGCTTCGGACCGGCCGCGGCGCCGTTACGATCGTGGACCCCGAAGGGCTCGAGCTCGCCGCCTCGTCATCCGACGACTAGCCTTATCCGGGGGGCTTCGCCCCCCGGCCGACGCCCGCTCCGCACGCTAGGCTCACTCGCTACGCTCGTTCGCTATTCTGAGATAGCGAGAAACGTCCTCCCGTCTCCCCCATCCAAGCCAGGATCTCGAAAATCCTGCCCGTCGTCGACTAGAAGCTATCTCATAAACCTGCCGCTCGTTCCAAGAAGCGAGCGAGCATCGCGAGCGAGCCACGCGACCGGAGCGCGCCGGCGAAGCGGCGTGCGAGAGAGCGTGTAGGGGAGTCCGAGGGGCGAAGCCCCTCGGATAAGGCTGGTTGCGCCAGCGCAACGACGGCCGCCGGCGGCACGCGTAACCTCGTTGACAGGTTACGTATGACGTTCTTCCCTGACACCACCGTAGGCGAGCTGGCGGCGCAATTTCCGGCGACCGTCAGGGTGTTCCAACGGCGGAAGGTGGAGTTCTGCTGTGGAGGACACCAGACGCTGGCGCAGGTGTGCCGCGACACCGGCACCCCATACGAAATCCTCACGGTCGAGCTCGAACACGCCATCCGCCAGGCGCCTGCCCGCGTGACGTGGGCCGACCGGCCGCTCTCGGAACTGACGGACCACATCGTCGAAGCCTTCCACCAGCCGCTTCTGCTGGAGCTTCCCCGTCTGCACGCGCTCATCACCAGGCTCCAGGGGCACGGCGACGCGCACCGTGGCGTGCTGACCGTCGTCGGGCAGGAGCTGCGCCGGTTCGAGGCCGGGCTCCTCGCGCGGGTGACGGCCGAGGTGGACGAGCTGTTTCCGCTGATCGACCGGCTCGAGGCGGACGGTCCTGGCGATGAGGAGTCGCCCCGGCTCGCCGCGCTCCGCACCGACGCCGACATGTTCCATCAGGATGCCGCGCGGACGATTCGGCTCCTGCGAGGGATCACCGACGGCTACGAACCGCCGTCGAACGCCTGCGCAACGCTGCGCTCGCTTTACCGCGGCCTGGAAGAGTTCGAACAGCTGATGCAGCTGTACGTCCACCTGGAAACCAACGTGTTGTTTTCGCGGGCCGCGGCATGGATGTGCCGGGCTGGCGATGGAGAAACAGAGATGAGTACGAAGAACCGCCGTTTGACCTTTGCGGCCGTCGCCCTGACCCTTGCCGCCGTCGCCGCCGTTCCGCTCGCGATCCGGGCGCGTGGGGAATCCACCGCTGACAAGGTCTGGGGCACGCCGCGAGCGGAGATATTCGACTCGCCGAACATGAGCGGACCGCTGGTCGAAGGCGATACCGTGACGTACCTGCCATACGTCGCCGAGCTGAAGCCCGGCAACCGGACGCACAACGTCCGGCTCGACATCGTCGCGCAGGAAATCGAGATCGCACCCGACGTGCGCTTCCAGGCGTGGACGTTCGGCGGCAGCGTTCCCGGTCCGGTGATTCACGTGCGCGAGGGCGATCGCATCAACTTCACGCTGCGGAACCGTTCGACCGACCGGGTGTCGGTGACGCAGCCCGACAAGTCCGACGCCCCGTTCCTGCAGCAGCTCGCGGCTGTCAACCAGCAGAAGGCGGTGCCGCTCATCGCCCCGATGCACCACTCGATCGACTTTCACGCGGCAACCGTCGCGGCCGACGACAAGTGGCGGATGATCCACCCCGGTCAAAGCATCAAGTTCGAGTTCGTCGCGAACTACCCGGGCGTCTACATGTATCACTGCGGCGTGCCGCCGGTCCTCCAGCACGTCGCGATGGGCCAGTACGGCATCGTCATCGTCTCGCCGCGCGAAGGCTTCGACACCGACGAAGAGGTGGCGACCCGCTACGCGGTCGTGCAGTCTGAGTTCTACCTGAAGCCGGGCGGACCGAATGGCCTCTACGAGTTCGACTACGACGCGGCGCTCCGCAAGCAGCCGTCGCACGTGGTGTTCAACGGTCACGTCAAGGCGCTCAGCGATCACCCGCTGATGGCGAAGGTCGGCGAGCGCGTTCGACTCTACTTCCACAACGTCGGGCCCAACGATCAGTCGAGCACCCACGTGATCGGCACAATCTTCGACCGGGTCTGGTACGAGGGCAACCCGAAGAACGAGTGGCGTGGCATGCAGACGGCCTTGATCGGCTCCAGCAACGGCGCGGTGCTGGAGTTCATCGTCCCCGAAGAAGGGCGCTACGTGCTGGTCGATCACGAGTTCGCGGACGCCTCGAAGGGCGCCGTCGGCCAGATCGTCGCCACCTCGCGGCGGGGCACGCTGACGCTGCCCAGCGAACCGATGCAGCACTAGTCTCATCCGGGGGGCTTCGCCCCCCGGACTCCCCTTACACGCTCTCTCGCGCGGCGCCCCGCCGCCCCGCTCCGCTCGCGTGGCTCACTCGCTGCCGCTCGACTCGCAGCGTCAGGTTTGTGAGACAGCTTCTAGTCGTTCAACGCCGGGCCCGGCGCGGGCCCGCCACCAGGAAAGGTTTCGTCACATGGTCATCACCGAGAACACGACAGTCGCCGACATCGCCTCGGCAATCCCCTCGAGCGTGCGCATCTTCCAGCGCCACGGGATCGATTTCTGCTGCGGCGGCAAGAGGCCCCTCGCCGTGGCGTGCCGCGAGCGCGGCGTGTCTTTCACCGAGATCGCCAGGACGATCGAGGCGTCGATCGAGAGCGGGATGCGGGACGAGCGGGACTGGACCCGCGAACCGCTGCACGTCCTGATCGACCACATCGTTGCGACCTACCACGAGCCGCTGCGCGAGGAGCTGCCGCGGCTCGAGTCGATGGCCGCGAAGGTCTCGCGGGTGCACGGCTCGAAGGCGCCGTACCTGAGCCGGGTCGAGGCATTGCTGATGGAGCTGTCCGCCGACCTCCGCCTCCACATGCAGAAGGAGGAATGGGTGCTGTTTCCCGCCATTCGTGCGATCGAAGGGGGAGCACATCCGGGAATGCCGATCTCAGCCCCGATCGGCGTCATGGAGCACGAACACGATCGGGCCGGCGGCGTGCTGTCGGAGCTCCGCGAAATCACGGGCGGCTACGTCGTCCCGCTCTGGGCGTGCGAGACGTTCCGTGCGCTCTATCACGGGCTCTCCGAGCTCGAAGCGACGATGCACGTCCACGTGCACCTCGAAAACAACGTGCTGTTTCCGCGCGCATTGAGCGCCGCCCAGGGGTGACGCCCGATGCGCAGGATCCTCGAGCTGCCCGCCCACCCGGAACGAATCTGCTGGGGCTGCGACAAGTACTGCCCCGCCGACGACCTGGCCTGCGGCAACGGCACGATTCGCACGCCTCACCCGTGCGAGCTGTTCGGCGATGACTGGCTCGAGTGGTCGCACTCGCGGCGGGAAGCCGCGGATCGATCCGGGCTCGGCGAGGCCGGGCCGGGACGACCGGGCGAAGCGGAATGACCGCCGCGTCCCGCCTCGTCCCGGCGACCGGCCTCCCGCTCCTCTACTTTGCGTTCGCCCATTTCTGCCTTGCGCTCGGGTTCGCCGCGCTCGTCGTGAGCCCCGGGCTGCCGGCAGGATTCTTCCACCACCCGCGCATGGTCGCGCTCGTCCACCTCGTGACGCTCGGGTGGATCACCTCGTCCATTCTCGGCGCCTTCTACATCGTGGGCCCGCTGGCGCTGCGGATGCCGCTGCCGGCGGGCACGTCGGATCGCCTCGCGTTCGCGGGCTACGCGGGCGGGGTGGCTGGCATGGTGTCGCACTTCTGGATCGGCGAGTACAGCGGCATGGCGTGGTCCGCGGGGCTCGTCATCGCGGCGGTGCTGCACGTGGCGGTGCGCGCGTGGACGGGAATGGCCGCCGCACCCATACCGTGGCCCGTGAAACTGCACGTGGCGCTGGCCTTCGCGAACATGCTCGGCGCCAGCGTTTTCGGCATCGTACTCGGGCTCAACCGGATATTCGGCTGGTTCGCCTGGTCGCCCATGTCGGCCGCCTTCGCGCACGCCCACCTGGCGGCGATCGGCTGGGCCGTGATGATGGTGATGGGACTGTCCTACCGGCTCATCCCGATGATCGTTCCGGCGGCGATGCCGACGCGCACCTCGATGGCGCACAGCGCCGTGCTGCTGGAGGCCGGCATCCTCGTCCTTGCGATCGGCCTCGTGCGCCACTCCGCGGCGACTCTGCCCGGCGCTATTCTCATCCTGGCCGGGTTTGGCTCGTTCCTCGCCCACGTTCGCGACATCGTCAAGCGCAAGCTGCCGCCGCCGGCCGCCCTTCCACGTCCTGACTGGGCGACATGGCAGACCCACGTGGCGTTCGGCTGGCTGCTGCTGGCCGCGATCACCGGACTCGTCCTCACACTGCCGGTATCGCTCGCGTGGACGGTGCCCCTCGGATGGATCTATGGCACGGCCGGACTGCTGGGTTTCCTGGCGCAGATCGTCGTCGGCATCCAGGGACGGCTGCTGCCGCTGCACGGGTGGTACCGCGTGCTCGTGACCGAGGGGATGAAGCCGCCGCGGCGCTCTGCCCACTCCCTGGCCAGCCATCGCCTGGCGCGATGGATCCTGCTCACCTGGACGTTCGGTGTCCCGCTGCTGGCAGGCGGACTGGCCTTCACGTTGTCGCCGCTGGTCCGGGTTGGGAGTGCCTTCCTGCTGGCCGGCGTCATCCTGAACGCCGCGCAGGCGACCGTGATCGCGACCGCCCAGGCCGACTCGCAGGGTTGATCGAGCCTCGCCGCGGCATCGGAATCGAGGCGGTGTAACGGGTCGCGGGTCATGACACTTCCTGAGCAGACGCGCAGAGACGCGCGGCAAGGAGGCGTCATGACCCCGCGGATCGACGAAGTTGCCCCGGACTTGTACCGAATCAGTGTCTACGTGCCGCAGTTCGACCTTCAGTTCAACCACTTCCTCGTCCGGGACGACGAGCCGTTGTTGTTCCACACCGGAATGCGCGGGATGTTCCCGGTGGTGCGTGAGGCGGTCGCCGCGCTGATCCCACCGGAGAGCCTGCGCTGGATCAGCTGGAGCCACTTCGAGGTGGACGAGTGCGGCGCCCTCAACGAATGGCTGGCAATCGCCCCGAAGGCCCTGCCCGTCTGCGGCGAGCTCGGCGCGATGATCAACATCGGGGACTTCTCCAACCGGCCGCCGCGTGCCCTCAAGCCCGACGAGATCCTCGAGACCGGACGCCATCGGTTCCGCTTCGTTCCGACGCCGCATCTGCCCCACGGCTGGGATGCGGGCGTGCTGTTCGAGGAGGCCGACAAGGTGATGCTCTGCTCCGATCTCCTGCACCAGATCGGCGATGTCGAGCCGGTGACGACCACCGACATCACGGACCGGTATCGTCATGCGCTGCAGACGTATCAGGCGTCGCCGGTGCTGATGGACTACGTGCCCTACACCGACAACACGCGCCGGCAGCTCGAGCGGCTTGCGTCGCTGAAGCCGCGCACCCTCGCGGCGATGCACGGTTCGACGTTCGTCGGCGACGGGGCCGCGCTGCTGACCGCGAGCATCGACGTGATTCGTGACGTCAGCGCCGCGGCGACGCCGCTGCCGGTCACGGGATGACCCGACGCTCGAAAGCGACGGCGTTTGACGTCCGGGGCAGCCGGCTGCTACGGTTGCCGCGCGATGGCGCAGGGCGTGGAATCGAGCGATGGCGATGTGGCGCGGGCCGTGGCGGCGAAGGTGCCCGGACTCGCCGAACCGGCGGAAACCGAGCTCTATCGCCGCTTCGCGCCGCGCGTCCGCCTTTACGGGCTCCGTCACCTGCGTGACGAAGAGGCGGCGCGCGACCTCGTCCAGCAGGTCATGCTGCTGACCATCGAGAAGCTGCGCGCCGGCTCGATCCGCGAGGTCGATCAGATCGGCTCGTTCATACTCGGGGTCAGCCGCACGATATCGGTGGATCTCAAGCGGCGGGATCGACGGCGCGAGCGCCTGCTCGAGACGTTTCCCGCGGCACCGTCATCGTCGGATCCGCACGACGGTGCGGCTCTCGACGCCGATCGCCTGGAGAGCTGTCTCCGCCGGCTGGGTGAGCGCGAGCGGATGGTCGTCCTGCTGACGTTCTACGCCGAGCGATCGTCCCGCCATGTCGCCGACGAGCTGACGATGACCGAGGGAAACGTACGCGTGATCCGTCACCGCGCGATCGGGAAGCTTCGCAGCTGCATGACGGCATCGGGGACGGTTCAATGACGCCGCAGTGCCACGCGCCGCTCTCGGAAGAAGAGCTGCTCGACTACTGGATCGATGCGACCCCCGCGAACGAGGCCGACGGCATCGAGGAGCACCTCTTCTCGTGCGACGACTGCTCGGCGCGGCTTGCGGCGATGTCGTCGCTCGGCGCCGGGCTGTCGGCGCTCGTGCGGCGTGGCCACGTCGCGGGCGTCGTTTCCCGTGCCCTGCTCAACCGCATCCAGCGCGACGGCGTACAGGTGCGGCTCTATTCCCTGTCACCAGGCGAACGCGTGCCCTGTGCCGCGTTTCCCGGCGACGATCTGATGGTGCTGGCACTGCGCGCCGACCTTTCGGGATCGGAGAGCGTCACCATCAGCCTGACGGATGTTGACGACGTGGTGGTCGGAGAGGCGGCGGACGCTCCGGTCGGCCGCGGCGACGGCGAGATCCTGTGGGCGGTACCCGGTGATATGGTGCGACGGATGCCGTCCTCTCGTCTCCGCGTCAAGTTGTCATCGTCAGCGCCAGACCCGACGGTGCTTGCCGAGTACCAGCTCGAGCACACGT
>CAWCQS010000012.1:0-442466 GCA_963797715.1 uncultured Acidobacteriota bacterium | reverse complement strand
ACTCTCTCCGGCGACGCTGGCGCGGTATCGTTGAGACGCCCCGCGGCGCTCCGCAAAACGAGGTTCAAGTCACCGGAAGTTCTCGATCCACATCAGATCACTGGTGATCACGGCGACGCCGCTGACGAGCGCCGTCTTGCCGTCTCCAGACACGCTCAGCCCCGGTCCCATGTCGGCGAGCCGCACCCTGTGGATTACGCGGCTCTTGCCTGTGGCGAAGTCGAGGAAGCGCACTTCGTACGTGTATGGCGGTTTCTGCCCCTGTCGCGGCGGCACATAGTAGAGACCACGTTCGGCCGGGAAGTAGTTCCAGAAAACCGTGGTGACGTCGAGCCGCCGCTCTGGTCCACCCGTCAGGGGCATCGCGAACAAGATCCGTGCTCCCTCGGTGGCGCGCGAGAAGTACAACGTGCGGCCGTCCGATGATTCGAGCGGCAGAATAACCCCGGGGGGGCCCCTTCGGGATTGGTGCTACCAAACGTCGTCACCTGTTGGGCATCACCTCCGTCTGACGGCGCGCGCCAGACTGCGGCCCGGCCGGTTCGGTTGGACCCGAAGTAGATCCACTTGCCGTCCCGAGACCAGCTTGGATTCACGTCGGAGAAACCGGCCTTGTGCGCAAGGGGCTGGATCGGTCCGCCGGTTTCATCGACGACATACACGTGATACTTGCCGTCATCGCCGACACCGTCGAACGCGATTCGGCGGCCATCGGGCGACCAACGGGGACTGCCGGCCGGTTTGTATGCGTCTCTCGACACCGAGCGCCGGCCTGACCCGTCCGCTGCGTTCGCTACCCAGATCTCCATGCCTTCCCCCGTCCGGTCCGACGAGAATGCGACCTTGGAGTCATCTGGCGAGAAGGACGCGTCGTGCTCGTTGAACGATGAGGCGAACATGACTTCGGGGTCTCGTCCTTCCTGAAGTTTCAGCAGATCCACATTGAGATCTCGCCTGCTGTAAGCCAGGCGATTTCCCGACAACGACACTGCGGGAAACGCTGCAACGCCGGCCAGGTCGATACGCTCTCGAGCGCCTCCAGGAACAGACAGGCGCCACAGGTGGGAGGGTTTGGAGGGATCTGCAGATTGCCCGAAGACCAGTTCTTTTCCATCAATCGTCCAGGTCAGACCATTGACGGATCCAAGAGATGAGGTGAGCCGGCGCGCGGGTGCGGTAGTGAAGATTTCACCCGCCGGTCCGATTCCCACAACCTCGATGTGGCCGGAATTGACGTAGGCCAGCGAGTCGCCCGTGGGCGAGAATGTCGCGGCGTAATAGTCCTCGTCAGGTTTCGCCGGCAGCAGGAGTCGCCGGGAGCTGCCATCCTCGGCCATCACGAAGACGCCGCGCTCGGCTCCCGACCTCACCCGGCTCACCGCCAGCCAACGCCCATCAGGAGACCAGGACAACATCGGGTCGTCGCTCCCGATCGGAGCGCCTGTCAATGGAACGGCCGAGAACTCAGCGAGCTTCTGTTCCGATGCTCCGAGCGGCGAAACGACGTAGATAGCCGCGCGACCGGCCGCCAGACGTGCGAACGCAATTTGACTGCCGTCGGGTTTCCATGCCGGAGACACGTCTCGTGCCGCGTCCTGTGTCAGGCGCAGGTGTGAGTCTGAGCCCAGGATCGCCACGTAAATGTCCTCGTTGTCCTGCTTCTCCCCGTCCCACGAAAACGCCACTTGCTTGCCATCGGGCGAAAAGGACGGCGTCACTTCACTGCCTGGGTAGGAGGTGAGCGCTTTCACGTACGCAGCCTGGAGGTTCTCTTTCCGCGTGGGCCAGAGCTTCCACGCGCCTACCGAAAGGATCAGCGCGACGACGGAGGCTGCGATCGCCCATCGTCCGATGCGAGGCTGCACCCGTGCGGCCGGCGTTCCCGCTCCAGGTTTGCTCTCGACGAGGGCCTCGTCGATCTCGAACCGCGCGTCCGCTATCGCATGGAGACGGCGTTTCGGATCCTTCTCGAGGCATCGGGTCAGCAGCCGGCGGAGGCTGGGAGGCATCGACGCTGCTAGTGCCGCCCAGTCCGGCTCCCGTTCCAGGATCCTGGCGATCGTGTCAGAAGTCGTCGCCCCGGGAAACGCGCGACGGCCTGCAAGCATCTCGAACAGCACGCAGCCGAACGCCCAGACGTCGGAGCGCGCATCGACCGCTTGTCCGCGCGCCTGTTCCGGGCTCATATAGGCCGCCGTGCCGAGAACCACACCCTGCACCGTGCCGGCGCTTGTGATCGTCGCCGCCGAACCCGCGTCCGCCTCTGTTCCCAGGGTTTTGGCGAGGCCGAAGTCGAGCACCTTGACCGTGCCGTCCTGTGTGACCGTGATGTTGGCGGGCTTCAGATCGCGATGGATGATGCCCTTGTCGTGCGCGGCTCCCACGGCGTCGACGATCTGTCGGGCGATGAGGATGACGTCCGCAACCCGCATCGGTCCCCGCGCAATTCGCTGAGCAAGGTCTTCGCCCTCGACCAGCTCCATCACGATCGCACGCACACCGCCACTGTCTTCGAAGCCGTGGATGTGCGCGATGTTCGGGTGATTGAGTGCCGCCAGCGCCTGGCTTCGCGTGTGAACCGCGCGAGCCGTCGGGGTCGCTGGCGAACGAGTCGGGCAGGACCTTGAGCGCGACATCGCGATCGAGCTTCGTATCGCGCGCACGGAATACTTCGCCCATCCCGCCGGCCCCGATCAGGCCGGCGATCTCGTAGGGTCCGAATCGGGTTCCAGGCGCGAGTGGCATATGACGGTGTCGGCGAGTGGCTGAAGTATAGACTCGTCCCGGGTGGACCGCGGTGAGGATTGTCCGCATTAACGCTGTGCCGCGAGCGCGGGTTTACGAGAATGCCAGCCGCCCGCAGGAACCGTGACGGTGTAAATGCACGTAATAGCTTATGTGAATGAGTCTTCTCAAAAGCTAACAGTTCTGCAATCGCCCCTGACCGCCGAGCCCTCCTTGGTCCGCCTCCGGCCCCTCGCTCGGGATCGACACCCAGCGTATGTCTACCTCGCGCGCCTCGCTCCCGGGAGCCGCCGGAGCATGGCGAACGCGCTGAGCGTGGTGGCGGCGCTTTTCGGCCAATCTCCGGACACGTTGGACTGGGCGGCTCTGCGCTACCCCCACACGCAGGCGATCCGCACGAAGCTCGCTGAGACGCGCGCTCCGGGGGCGTCAACAAGATCCTCGCAGCTATCCGCGGCGTGCTCAAGGAAGCGTGGAGGCTGGGCCTGATGGACGCCGAAACCTACGAGCGCGCCGCGGACCTGCCGGGCGTGCGGGGCGAGCGCCTGCCCCGTGGTCGGGCGCTGATGCGCCGCGAACTTCAAAAACTGTTTCAAGCGTGTGCGAAGGACCCGAGTCCGGCCGGTCGGCGGGATGCGGCGCTGATCGCTGTGCTCTACGGTGGCGGCCTGCGTCGGAGCGAGGTCGTTGCACTCGACGTGTCCGACTACAACCCGGAGACGACGGAGTTGCGAGTCCGACATGGCAAGGGGCAGAAGGCGCGTATGTGCTACGTCACAAACGGCGCGAAGCTGGCACTCGATGCATGGATCGCCGTCCGGGACTCCGAAGAGGGTCCGCTGTTTTGGCCCGCGGACGGACGGGGCCGCCCGCTGGTGAACCGGCGCATGACCGATCAGGCCGTTCTATTGCTCCTCCAACGTCGCGCGAAGCAGGCGCGCATCTCGGAGTTCACGCCTCACGATCTCCGGCGAACATTCATCTCTGACCTGCTCGATGCAGGCGCTGATATGGCGACCGTTCAGCGTCTCGCCGGACACGCAAACGTCCAGACATCCGCACGGTACGACCGTCGAGGCGAAGAGACGAAGCGCCGAGCGGCCGAACTGCTGCATGTGCCGTTCGTCGCGTGAGGCAGCGATCTGAGCGGGTGACCTCCGCGGGCTGCTATCCTTGGCGACCAGACAAACGCATTCGGACGTAGACGCCTCGTGTATTTTTCCCCGCTTTTTCGGGCTTTCCGAAATTTAGACGTGTGCTGCCTGTGGCAAGACGCCCAGCACTACCTTGACTACCCCGATGATGCGCCAGAATGCGAGGCGAGGTGTTCGACGTACAGTTGGCGGATACTGATGGCCCGAACTGGTTGGCACTGCGCGGCGAAATATTCAAGCTGGTCGCACCGTATTTTAAGGACATCGAAAAGAGTTCGGTGACCTCGACTCCTCGCTGGCCTCATCCTGCGACACGCGCTTTCTCTTGCCATGGGCAATCGCATTTCTGATGTCAAACAGCGCAACGATTCTGTCGCGCAATCGTTGGTTGCCAATTCCGAAGAGGCCCAACAACACCGTGCAAAGCAAGCGATTGCTGGTGTCATCAACAGCTTTGCCGATCTGACTGAGTGTTCCTGCGGAGCGACCTTTAAGTTCCGACCGCACTCTCTTGACGAGGGCGACTCGACGGCTATCGCGGATAGATGGCAGCTTCCACAAACGCTGTTTCGAAGTACCGCTCCCAAGCGAGATCGACGAATTCTCAGGTGTGTCAAGCGATGACCGCAGCAGTGCGACCTGAAGATCGATTGCCACGTTCGGGTCGCCAGTTGGATCAACGTACTCTTGCCCCTACTGAAGGACCCGATGAAATCTTCGACTCCGGGACATTCCAGAACATAAAACAAATATGTCCTGAACTCGTCGTCCGACAATTTGGGCAAGAAGACCTGCGCGTTCGCCATCGGTCTGTCCTGCGATAAGACATGTTAATCGATATGCCGGTAATTTTCAACAATCGCTGGGCCGCGCCCATGCAGTCGAAGCAGGGGAGAACGACTTCGTCTGCTGCCCCGATCTCATTCACTTTGTTTTCGTGCTTTCCGCGATGTCCTCGTCAACGTCGAAGGCTACGTCAAGCGTGGGCAGTTTGCCAACAAACGGGCGTCGTCCCGATGTCAGTTACCCATTGACTGCCGAAGCCTCGCGCGGGTTCGCCCCGAACTCCCCAACGGAGATCGTGACCGACTTCTTATGAGCAGTGAAGCTAAACTGTGCTTGACCGATCTCCATCAGCCACATCATGTGGTCCGAGGAGACGAAATCGAAACCGAATGCTTTCTTGAACCGCAGCTTCATGTTCTTCAGTGCGCTCAACGCAACCGGACCCACGGCATTCCGAGTGGCCAACAATCGGCGTCTACACCTTCGCTGACGCCAGCAGGCGCCCTGCCGTTCGGCCACCGACCGCCCGAACTATATCGGTTGGGACTCGCCGAGCGCCAGAACGCGCGTTAGGAGTGGAGAGGCCCCGACTACTGACGGGCACGCCACAGCGAACGCTAGACCCCCTGCTGGGGCTCTGGCGAGCAGTTCCACGGGCGCGCCAGCCACCCAAACCGGGTTAAGATGTTCGCGCCGTGAAGAAACTGCCACCCGACGTTCTCGCGTTCTTCAGAGAGCAGGGCGCGAAGGGCGGGCGCATTGGTGGACCCCGGTCGCTCGAAACCACGACCCCGGCGGAGCGAGTCGCCCGAGCGAAGAAGGCCAGCGGCGCGGCGTTCGTTGCACGGAAACGTTCTGCGAAGAAGTCCAAGTAATCTCACTAAGGGCGTGACCTACCGATGCTCTGGATCGCACCATCGAGGAGGACACTGGCACCGAGACCCTCGAAAGCCGCCTTTGGGCGGCGGCCGACCAGCTCCGCGCCAACTCTGGCCTCACATCGGCGGAGTACCCCGCAGCACGGTTCCCGGACCGATCTTCCTGCGTTTCGCCGAGGTTCGGTTTCTCGCGCAGCGGTCAGTGTTGGAGAAGCAGGTGGTGGGAGTCCGCCCGCGGCTCTCGTGTCGATGACCCCGACCGCGTATCAGGCGCAAGGCATTCTCTACCTGACTCCGCTCGCGCAATTCGGCCGCGCGATCTGTGGGCGCTGGCGTTCGCTGCGACGTCAGCGAGGCCAGGCCAGTGCCCGAACCCTTCAGTCTTGTCCAAATGTCAGGCGGGCCTCCTGGCCGTCGGTCGAGTGGCGCGTCGCGGTCGCCAACGCCCAGTTCGCGCCACAACTATGGCGTAATCAGTAACTGAGGAGCAGTCGCGGTCTCTCGCGCACTGAAGGTGGCATACGGCAGCGTTTCCTCCATACCCTTGAGGGCAATGGCGACTGACTTCTTTCCGGCCGTTCGCAGCGCCTGGACCTGCGTCGTGATGTCGATCTTGTACCACTTTGCAATTGTGCCAGACACGGCTACCGCTCCCCACGTTCCTGATCCGGCGGTGGGCCTGTTGTTCCACGTCACCGCCGCCTCGGTCCACGCGGCCGTCGAGAGCTGGGACGATCGCTGTCGCCGCGCTAGCCGTCCGAGTGTCTGAGAGTTTTCCGAACAGTCGCAATCGGACCTTTTGTCCGGTCTGGAACGGCGCTGATATCCAGCCTCACTGTACGCTTCGCGCAGTACGCCGGGTCTTTGGTGTTCTTGACGATGAGCTCGGCGGCGCTTCCATAATTGGTGTCCGCGTCCTGACCGCCTCGGACGTAGGCATCGGCAACGACGCGGCTCGCCTCGGGAGGCGGAGCGGTTCCGGCCGTTGTGAAGCTCCAGACCGGCCCGGCAACCGATTCCAGCCGGCGCGTTGAGGGGCCCCCCGCCGTCAGCAAGCATGGTCTTGCCACGAATCGTCCAGTAATACGTCGTGCCTCGGGCGAGCCCTCCGGGGCATGCGGAGGCAAACGGCGCGGGGGGCGCGCAGGGGTCGAACAATTCTTTGTCGGAGGGGCCAGCCGTCGCCAGACCGGGCATGAAGTTCTGCGCGCGACGAGCGGCGCCGGGTTGGTCTTTCCGAAGTAGACGTCGTATTTGTGCGCCCACCAGCCGCCCTCCCACTTCAAGGTCACGGATGACCCGACGCCGAGCGCGACGTTCGCCGGCGAGACGTTGACTGGTTTCTCCGGCCAGCCTGGCGCGTAATCGAACATATTGCACCGGCGAGATTCTCGTCCCGTCTACACGGGTGTTGTTCCATTTTCTGAGGAACTGTTCCTTCAGCCAGTCGACGAACCAGGTCTTGGTCGTGAAGTAATTGTGCTCGCGCTGACTCTCGGAGGATGAGAGCGTCCAGTTGGAGGAGCCAAAGATCGCCATGTCCACGCCGTGCAGCACGACGGACTTCTGGTGCACGTCCTGATCGATGCCGTTGTCTTTCCATTTGATGGGGATGCCCGCCAAGGGGCATCTGGTTGACGTTGTAGGAATGCTCGAAGGACTCTGAATTCCGATACTGGCGCCGGTCGGTGATCAGGCGAACCGGTACACCCGCCCGGGCCCGACGAATCATTTCGTCGGGAGCCTTGCCAGACGTGATGCGGAACATGACGACGTCGATTTGGCGCGTCTCATGTGTCATCTGGGCAATCACGCGATTTTCGTAGTTCTCATCCGGTGGGAAATTCAACTCCGGTTATCGAAACTCACTTCCCGAATAGGATGGGTAGCGTCGCGTCAGCGGACCCGAGATGTTGGCGAGGTTCTCAAAGTGCGTGGTATCCGTCCAGATGTCATCGGCACCGTTTCATGAACGTCTGGACGACTGTCGTGTCGGTAGTGAAATAGATTGCCTCGTCGACATACTTGAAATATTCGCCGCCGGCTTCCGATGGCGAGTACGGAGCCGTTCGAGAAGTTGGCTCCGCTGAAGTGGACGGCGTGCTGCCCTCTGTAGAGCATCATCTTCCAGTGGTTGATGCCGGCCGTGACCTTGTGCCGAATCGGGATTCCGGCGTTGGTGAACGACTCGCGGATGGACACTCCCGCGGCATAGCCCGGGTTGGCGCGGAGGTCGAGCAAGATACGCACGGGGACGCCAGCCTTCCACCGCTTGATGATCTCGTCCGAGTACCTCCCAGTCGGTCATGAACCAGGACGAAACATCGATGCCGGCAGTTTCTTGCCGAATCATTTCGAGGACTGTGGCGCGGCAGTCCTCGAAGGAGTTGTCACAGAGCCTGTCGGCTGGCGCCACCTGCGCGGAGGATGGCGTCGCCATCGTCAGGATCAGCGTGAGCGTTGTCACGGTGATGGTGCCGCTGAATAGTCGTGACGTGCGATATGCGAACTGAGGAATCACGTTTAGGTCCTTTCCTGCATCCGCCTTGCTGCTGGTAATGGCTTTCGGAGTCGGCCGGGTTTCGGCCATGTAGCAGCGACATCGGCAACGGCTGTACCGTTCTGCGGGAAGGAAAGGCGGCGATATTCTCAGGGTTTCAGCAGCGAGGTCACACCACCTCTATCCTTCAGATGAGGGTGGGCTCGCCTTTTGGATAGTGCCGCCATTCGACGTCGTCATTCGAGCAGCCTTCGAACATCGTTTACACTCGTCCCGTGAAAGCGATGTTCGAGCTCACGGAGAAGAGTGCCCTTGGTCACCGGTGCCGGTTCCGGGGATTGGGGCGGCCATCGCTGGAAGCCTTCGCGCGCGCAGGCGCGCGCGTGTTTGTCACCGACGTCCAGATCCTGCCACGGTGGCCGAAACGGCGGATCGCATCACAAAGATGGGCGGCACGGCGGTGCCATTCGCGCTCGACGTGCGCGACGAGGCTGCGTGCGCCGAGGTCGGCCGTCAGACCTGGCCGCTCGACGTCCTCGTCAACAACGCCGGTATCGGCCACGTCGGTCACGGCGCTGACGACGACGGGCGCCGACCTCGACCGGCTCTACGCCGTCAACGTCCGGTGGATGCTGAACGTCACCAGGGTGTACCTGCCGGACATGGTGGCGAAGCACAAAGGCGCCGATCGTCAACATGGCTTCGGTCGCCGGCCTGGTCGGCATTCAGGATCGCCTCGCCTACGCGACGACGAAGTTCGCCGTCGTGGGGATGACAAAGTGCATGGCGCTCGATCACGCGGCGTCTCGGAGTCCGGATCAACTGCATCTGTCCAGGACGGGTGGAGACGCCATGGGTCTCTGCGCGGGTCAAGGAGTATCCCGATCCCGAAAAGGCATACCGCGAGATGGCGGCGACGCAGGCGATGGGTCGCATGGGGACGCCGGAAGAGATTGCTGCTGCTGCGCTCTATCTCGCGAGCGACGAGGCGTCGTTCGTCACGGGATCGGCGTTCGCGATCGACGGAGGATGGAAGGGTTAGTGTTCGACGCCGTCGTCGACGGCTGGGGAATTTTCGGCAACTTGCACTGCACCCGAGCCGTATATCGATAAGTGCTCCTCCAGGACATTCGCTACGCAGTTCGCAGCCTCTGGAACAGCAAGGGATTCGCGACGGTCGCGATCCTCTGCCTTGGCTTCGGCATCGGCCTGAACGCCACGATCTTCAGCGTCATCGACGGCGTCCTGCTCAAGCCATACCCATATACCGATCCCGACCGGATTCTCGTCGTCGGCGAGCAAAATCAGCGCACCGACAGTCAATCCGGTCTGTCGTATCTCGACATGCGGGACTGGAAGGAGGCCAACTCGGTCTTCACGACCATCGCCGGCCGTCGCGGGACGCAGCGTGACGATTTCGGACCGCGGAGGCGAGCCCGAGCGCTACCTCGGCGCCGGCATCTCGTGGGATCTCTTCCCGACTGCTCGGCACGTCGCCAATCCTCGGTCGTGGCTTCAGCGCCGAAGACGATCGGCCCGGCGCCGGCCCGCGTGGTACTGCTCGGACACGATCTCTGGACGCGCCGCTACCGCGGCGACCCCCAGCATCATCGGCGAATCGATTCTCGATCAACGGCAAGCCGCACGTCGTGGTCGGCGTGATGCCGGCCGGCTTTGCGTTTCCCAACAATCAGCGGCTCTGGATTCCGCTCACGCCGCATCGTCTCTCAGGATCCGCGCGGCTTCGCGCGGGCTGTTCGCGTTTGGCCGGATGAAGCCGGGCGTCACCATCGAACGGGTGCGCGAGGATCTCGACAGCATCGCCGGTCGTCTCGCGACCGAGTATCCCGCAGACGAACGAAGGCTGGATCTCGCGCCTGCGCACGCTGCGCGAAGCGTTCCTGCCGCCGAGGTGCCGCTGGTTCTCTATCTGATGATGGCCGGCGTCACGCTGGTCCTCTTCATCGCCTGCTCGAACGTCGCCAATCTGCTGCTCGCGAGGGCGGCAGGCCGGCGCCGCGAGATCTCCGTGCGCACGGCGCTCGGTGCCGGCCGCGGCCGCATCGTCCGGCAACTGCTGACCGAGAGCGTGGTGCTTGGCTTGATCAGCGTGCCCCTCGGCGTCGCCCTGGCGGCGGTGGGCACCCGGTTGATTGCGGCGGGTGTGCCGTCCGACCAGGTACCGTATTACGTGCACTGGGAACTGGACTGGCGGTCAGTCGCCTACACCGTCATCGTCGCCGCGGTCACGGCGCTCGTCTTTGGACTCTTTCCGGCGCTGCAGGCTTCGCGCGGCAATTTGCACGAGACATTGAAGGAAGGCACGCGCGGCAACAGCGTCGCCCGGTCGCCGCTGCGAAGCACGCTGGTTGTCGTGCAAGTGGCGTTTGCGCTCGTGTCGCTCGTCGGCGCACTGCTGTTCGTCCGGACGTTCATGAATCTCGGCGCATCCGATCTCGGGTTCGATACGAGACCGCTCATGACATGCGGTTTTTCCTGGCAGGTGCGATGTACGAGCCCGAGGACGCCAAGCTCCGGCGAGTTGAGGATGTGGTGAGAAAGGTCGAGGCGCTCCCGGGCGTGCGCGCCGCGTTCGCTTCGAATCTTGTCCCGCTCAGCAACGGCGGAGGCGGCGGCACGGTTGTCGTGGACGGGCGGCCCGCCGTGCCGAACGAACGCGCCGGCATTGCCTTCATCGGTGTCACGCCGCACTTCAACACGACCCTCGGGCTCGTGACGACGCGCGGGCGCGACTTCACAGAGGCCGAAGGCTGGTCGCACACGCCTGTCGCGGTGATCAATCAGACGATGGCGACCAGGTTCTGGTCCGATCGCGATCCGGTGGGTGGGCGGTTCCGACTCGCCGAAGACCAGAAGTCGGAGTGGTTCACCGTGGTCGGAGTGACGCCCGACGCCAACGTGTTCGGCATCGATCCGTCCAACGATCAACCGCCGGCAGTCGTGTACGTTCCGTTTGCGTATCAGCAGCTGCTCAATACGGGCCTCACGGTGCGCGTGGAAGGCGAGCCGACGGCAATCACGTCGGCGGTACGCGCGGCAATTCGGGGCTCGGATCCGAACCTGCCGATGTTCCAGGCGCGAACGATCAGCGAAGCGCGGCGATTGAGCTACTGGCAGTACGGCCTCTATGGCTGGATTTTCGGCACGATCGGGATCATGGGCCTGCTGCTGGCGGCGATTGGCGTTTACGGCGTCCTGGCGTACTCCGTCTCGCAGCGGACGCAGGAGATCGGCGTGCGTGTGGCGCTCGGTGCGAGCCACGGCAGTATTCTCCGCCTCGTCGTCGGTCACGGCCTGCTGCTGGCCGGCATCGGCATCGGCGCCGGGCTGGCGCTCTCGGCCGCGGGCATGCCGCTCGCGCGATCGCTGCTCTACAAAGTGAGTCCGTTCGACCCTGTCACGTTCAGCGGCGTGGCGGCGTTCCTCGTGCTGGTCGCGTTTCTGGCGAGCTACGTCCCGGCGCGTCGCGCGACCAGAGTCCATCCGGTGGGGGCGTTGAGAGGAGAGTGACGGCTTCGCGCCGAACGTTGGAGGAGCTCCCGACCCGCCAGAGAACCGTACGGGCGACTACTCCGACACATACCATAGCGGCATCGGATTCCGCCGCGAACGGAGGTGCTCGGTGGACGCTGGAGTCTTGGTCCCCCTTGGGGTCTTCGCTATGCTCGTGGCGGGCTGGTACATCCAGTCTCGAATGGCCATCGCGCAGCTGCAGGCGCTCGCCCAGGAGCGTTTAGCACTCTAGACGACGGATGTGGCGGTCGAAGCCCTTTCAGATGAGGCTTTTAGACGGATTTTGACGTGTTACACGTCTGAAAGCTAATCTCCCCATTGTGATATTCGAGCCCACGGGAAAGAGTGCCCTTGTCACCGGCGCCGGGTCGGGGATTGGGGCGGCCATCGCCGAAACGTTTGCGCGGGCGGGGGCACGCGTCTTCGTCAGCGACGTGCAGATCGCGACGGCGACGGAAACGGCTCAGCGGATCACGAAATCAGGCGGCTCAGCGACGCCGGTCGCCCTTGACGTGCGCGACGAGGAGGCCTGCGCCGAAGTCGGCCGTCAGACCGGCCCGCTCGACGTCCTCGTCAACAACGCGGGTATCGGCCACGTCGGTACGGCGCTGACGACGACGGGCGCCGACCTCGACCGGCTTTACGCCGTCAACGTCCGTGGGATGCTGAACGTCACCAGGGTGTACCTGCCGGACATGGTGGCGAAGCACAAAGGCGCGATCGTCAACATGGCTTCGGTCGCCGGCCTGGTCGGCATTCAGGATCGCCTCGCCTACGCGACGACGAAGTTCGCCGTCGTGGGGATGACAAAGTGCATGGCGCTCGATCACGCGGCGTCCGGAGTCCGGATCAACTGCATCTGTCCAGGACGGGTGGAGACGCCATGGGTCTCTGCGCGGGTCAAGGAGTATCCCGATCCCGAGAAGGCATACCGCGAGATGGCGGCGACGCAGGCGATGGGTCGCATGGGGACGCCGGAGGAGATTGCCGCGGCGGCGCTCTACCTTGCCAGCGACGCGGCGTCGTTCGTTACCGGCTCGGCGTTGTCGATCGATGGGTGTTGGAAGGGCTGAGCGTTGAACGGCGCGCGAGAGCGACGGATTCGAGCCGCTCTGGTCGGCGGGCCGATGTACGACCCGCTTTACGAGCGCATTCCTTCATTCGAGCGCGAAACCGGTTTTTCCGTTGAGATCGTCGCGCAGCTCCCGCATCCGGAGCTGAACGCGTGGGTCGAACGCAGGTTCGCTGGCGGCGACGCCGACATCGATCTTCTCTCTACGCACACCAAGTACGCGCCGTCGCAGGCCCAGTGGCTGGCGCCGCTCGACGACGTGATTGGTTCCGACCAGCTGACGGACGTGCGGTCGAAGCCGCTCGAGTTGTCGCGGATCGATGGCCAGCTGTTGCAGGTGCCGCGCAACATCGACGTGCGGCTCTTGCACTACCGTCGCGACCTGCTGGAGACCGCGCGAGGCGAGCCGTCGGGACCACCGGAAACATGGGACGAACTGGCCGAACGCGCCACGCAGCTGACGACCGACACCGTCTTTGGATTCGTGTTTCCCGGTCGCGACTCCGGTTTATTTGGAACGTTCTACGAGTTGCTCGTCGGCGCCGGCGGCGATCTGTTCGACGAGGAGCTTCAGCCCGCGTTCGATTCGCCGGAAGGCATATGGGCCGCCGCGTTCATCGCCAACTTGTACCAGGTGCGCCGCGTGACGCCGCAGGAACTGCCCGGGTGGCACTACGACGAAATCTCAAGGGCTTTCCGCCGAGGAAACGCCGCGATGGTCTGCGACTGGCCCGGAAGCTATCACCTCTACCGCGAACCCTCGACGTGCACGTGCGCTGGCTCGATCGGCCTCGCGCCGCTGCCTGCAGGCCCCGCTGGCGTGAGCGCCGCTTACGGGGGATGTCATTCGTTCGCGATTCCGCGGACGGCTCGGAACGCTCGAGGAGGAGCAGCGCTCCTGAGTCACCTGACCTCGTTCGACGCGCAACTCGGCGAAGCCGCGGCTGGGATCGATCCCATGCAGCGTCAGCGCGATGGCGAGAGCCCGCGACGAAGCCGTACCGGATCCGGCTGACGCCCATCGCTTCGCTCTTCTCGCCGACGCCGTGGCAACGATGATCGTTCCGCCTCGTTTCGCCGCCTATCCGCGATGTGAAGACGCGATCTGGCGCGCCATCCAGAAGGCCATGGTGGGCGAGTGGTCGGCGGAAGCAGCTGTGAAGCATGCGGCCGACGATATTCGCGCCATCACGCAGCAATGACCGACCGCCCCTTCAACAACCGCACTGTCTTTGTGACCGGCGCCGCCCGGGGGATCGGACGGGCGGCAGTCGAACAATTCCTTGCGGCAGGCGCAAACGTCGTGCTTGTCGACCGCGACCGGTCAGCGCTCGACGCCGCCGTCGCTGAATGCGGCGATGCGGGACGTATGTTGGCGCTCGCCGTTGACGTCTCGTCAGCCGATGCAGTCGCGAGCGCTGTCGAGAAAACGGTCGCGACATTCGGCGGTCTGGACGTGCTGGTCAACAATGCCGCCATTCACTTTGCGCGAGCGGTCGACGATTACACGCTTGAAGAGATTGATCTCCTCCTGGGCGTGAATCTCAAGGGCGCGCTTTTCGCCGTGCGTTCGGCGCTGCCGGCCCTTCGGCGTGCCAAGGGCTCAATCGTTTCGGTGTCGTCGATGACAGGACTCGTCGGCCAGAGTCATGGCTCCGTCTACGCAGCGACCAAGGGCGCGCTGATCTCGATGACGAAAGCACTGGCGCTCGAGCTGGGGGCCGATGGCATTAGAGTGAACTGCGTGTGTCCGGCCGGTGTGGATACGGCGTTGATGCGGAACTGGGCTGCGACGATGCCGGATCCGGAGGGCGTGCTGAGAGGCCAGGCGGCCATGCACCTCACCAATCGCATGGCGGACCCGGCAGAAATCGCCGCGGCGATCCTGTTTCTCGCCTCGCCGGCGGCGTCGTTCATCACCGGGGTGGCACTGCCCGTCGAAGGCGGGGCGACACTCGGCTACAGGCGCGGCTGAGGCCGCTCTTCGTACCAGGCGTCGTGCTCGGACCAGACACCGCAGCGCGTGCACTGCGTGCGCGGCCACCGGCGCTGGCAGCCGGGGCACTCGCCGTGCGTGGCGAAGGTGTTCCATACCTCGCCGCACCCCGGAGAGCACGACCAGGTGTCCTCGCGGCTCGGCCGCCACTTGCACGACGGGCAGCGGATGCCGGAAAAGTCTTTGTCGATGTCGTCTTCGAGGATGCCCGGCACGAACTTGTCTTTACCGCGAACAAACCCGAGGACGAGCGGAAGGGAAAGAAGCAGAGCGAGCGAATCGAGTACCACGGCAACCTACCTTACCCGATTGTAACCGGTCCTTTCGCTCGCGCTGACGCATAAAGTGCGTCGATGACGGCGACGCTACGGCGTCCTTCCGGCCCGTCGCAGGCGGGTCGCCCGCCAGTGCGAATCGCCTGGATGAAATTCTCGATCACTCGCTGATGCGGTGTCGCATCGGACACGAGGGGCGACGCGGCGTTCACCGGCGCCGGATCGCGCGGCTGGACGACCGGCGCCGGAAAGCGGGCGTCCGGCACTTTCAAATCCAGCCCGGCCAGCTGGTCATGCTCGAGCGTCACCGTCCCGTTCGAGCCGGTCAACTCTACGCGCCGCGCGTATCCCGGATACACCGCCGTCGACGCTTCAAACACGCCGAGCGCGCCGTTCTCGAACTGGAGCGTCGCGACCAAAGTGTCTTCGACTTCAATCTTGTGGAGCTGCGTGCCGGATCGCGCGTCGACGCTGACGATCGGGCCCCACAGGTGGAGCATCACGTCGAGCGTGTGAATAGCCTGGTTGATGAGCGCTCCGCCGCCGTCGAGTGCAAACGTGCCGCGCCAGCGCGAACCGCCGTAGTATTCCGGTGGCCGATACCACTTGACGTGTCCGGACCCGAGGATCGGCTGCCCAATCGCGCCGGCGTCGACAAGCGTTTTGATCGTGACGACGTCAGGCTTGAGGCGGTCCTGGAAGAAGACCCCGAGCGTGACGCCGGCCTTGTCTGCCGCGGCAATCAGTGCGTCAGCGCGCTCGGCCGTGACGTCGAGCGGCTTCTCGACGAGGACGTGCAATCCGCGAGTGGCGGCGGCGATTCCTTGCTCGGCGTGCAGGGCCGACGGACTGCCGATGGCGACGATGTCCATCGGCCGATGGTCGAGGAATCGCTCGAAGCTATCGTACGCGACGCCGCCATGCGCAGCCGCGAGCCGCTGCGCTTTCTCCACATTCCGTCCGTATACCGCGACGACGTCGACGCCGGGGATGCCCTTCGCCGCGCGCGCGTGTGTGTCGCTGATGTTTCCGGCGCCGATGATGCCAATTCTCATAGCTATCAGCTTTCAGCTCTCAGCTTTCAGATCTCAAATCCAAGCTCTTACTCGACATCATATTTCTGGTAGCTGTACTGATAGCTGATAGCTGATAGCTGATAGCTGATAGCTGATAGCTACTTCCAGTTCTTCACCGTCCCGCGCAGCGAATCAACCTCCTCAGGTCGGAGATTCGCGAGCGGTGGGCGAACGGGGCCGCCGGCCAGGCCGAGCAGATCCATCAGCGACTTCATCACCGATACTTCATAGCCGCGACGTTTGGCGCGCAGGGCGTAGATCGGGCCGACGTACGTGGTCATCAGCGCCTGCAGCGCAGCGGCGTCGCCGCGCGACGCGGTCTCGTGCAGCTGCCACGCGACCTTTGACGACACGTTCGCGACGCTTGATGTGAACGCGCGAAGACCGATGCCGTAGTAGGCGGGCACCAGATCATCGCCGGCGCCGCCAATCCAATGCAGCCGATCGCCGACATGGGACCGCACGATCTGCAGGCGCCGGATATCGCCCTGCCCGTCCTTCCAGGCAATCAGGTTCGGAATGCTCGTCAGCCGTTCGACAAGCGCCGCCGAAGGATGGAACCAGTCGCGGCTGTAGATCACGAGCGCGAGATCGGTCGCCTTACCGATCGTCTTGTAGTAATCGAGGAGCCCCTCGTCTTCGCCGCCAGGGTAGTACGGCGGAAACGCCAGGATCCCGCTCGCGCCGGCGTCCGCAGCCTGGCGGGCCAGGCCGGCTGCGATCGGTCCGTTGAATCCGGCGCCTGCGATCACCGGTACCGCCCCTTTGCTCTCTTCGACAGCGGTCCGGACGACGGCGAGATGCTCGTCCGGCGAGAGGGAGTAGAGCTCGCCGGTACCGCCCGCGGCGACGATTGCTGCCGGCGGGTGCTGGAACATCGCGCGCAGGTTTCGCCGCAAGCCGTCGAGATCGAGCGTCAGGTCGGCCTTGAACGGCGTCACCGGAAAGCCGATCACGCCTTGCAGCTTCGCCCGCAGCTCACTTGGTGACATCCGCATGCTCCTATGTTAGGGTGGCGCGCCTACTATACGTGCGAAATGCCGATGGTAAGGGCGTTACCTGTTTACGGCCTACGGTCCTATCGTGGCCGTCGCGAAGGGCCATCATGCCTGTTGTTGGGACCGAGGAAGGCCGCGCGGTCATTGCCCGCGTCGTACGGCGGCTCGTGCCGTTCATCTTTCTCTGCTACGTCGTTGCCTACATCGACCGCGTCAACATCGGCTTCGCCACCAACGAGCTTCAACGCGATCTCGGCCTGAGCGACGCGGCGTATGGGCTCGGCGGCGGGCTGTTCTTCCTCGGCTACTGCCTGTTCGAGATTCCCAGCAATCTGATCCTCGAGCGAGTCGGTGCCCGCATCTGGATTGCCCGCATCATGATCGGCTGGGGCCTCGTCTCGATGGCGACCATGTTCGTCGTCGGGCAGTGGAGCTTCTACGCGATGCGCGTCATTCTCGGTATCGCGGAAGCGGGATTCTTCCCCGGGATGGTTTTGTATCTGACGTATTGGGTGCCGTCAGCGGAACGGGCGCGGACCGGTGCGCTCTTCATGACGGCGGCGCCGGTGGCCGTTCTCATCGGTGCACCAGTGTCGGAGGCCTTGCTCGGGCTTGACGGTTACCTGGGGCTGGCAGGCTGGCAATGGCTGTTTCTGGTCGAAGGCTTGCCCGCGGTCGTGTTGGGCGTAGTCGCACTGGTGTTCTTGACCGATCGGCCGGAAGAAGCGCAGTGGCTCCCGCCGGCAGAGCGAGCGTGGCTGAGCGCTGTCATGGCTCGTGAACGATCCCAACGCGTCGCGCATCACCACGGGATGAGTGATTTGCGCGTGCTGATGGACGGACGCGTGCTGCTCGTTTGCTTCATCTACTTCCTCAACACGCTCGTCACCTATGGTGTTTTCCTGTGGCTGCCGCGCATCCTGCGCGATGCGTCAGGCTATCGCGGCTGGAAGTTGAGCCTGGTCACAGCCGTGCCGTTCGCAGTGGCGCTCGTTGGCATGGTGCTCATCGGCCGGCACTCGGACCGAACCGGCGAGCGCAAAGGCCACGTTGCCGCCTGCGCGGTCACAGGTGCCATTGGCCTCCTGCTCGCCGCAGGATTCCACACGAGCGTCCCGCTCATCGTGTTCAGCTTCGCGCTCTCACAACTCGGACAGCGATCCGTGCAGGGCGTGTTCTGGGCGATTCCTCCGATGTTCCTCGGCGGGACGGCCGCCGCTGCCGGCATCGCGCTCATCAATTCAGTCGGGAACCTGGGTGGCTTCTTCGGCCCGACGGTCATGGGTTGGTTGCGCGAAGTGAGCGGGTCGTACTCGGCAGGCCTGCTCGTGCTCGCGTCAGCGCTCGTCGTCGAGGCGGTGCTCGTCCTGACGCTGCGGCTGCCCTCCGAGGCAGGCCAGCGCGCGAAGACCGCCGTCACCGCTTGACTTCGCCTGGTGCGTTTGCCACGCTTCAAGCGAGCGACGCGCAGCGAGACGCGAGCGTTGCAAGGAGCCTGATGACGATATGGCGGTGAGCCTCGCCGACGAGGCCTACCTCGCAATTCGGGACGAGATTCTTCGAGGCCAGCTACGGCCCGGGACGCCCCTGTCGCGCCGGCGGCTGGCGCGACAACTCGGCATGAGCGTCCTGCCGGTCAGCGATGCGTTGAAGCGGCTCGAGGAGGACGGGCTTGTCGAAACGCGGGCGCGCGCGGGCACTCGCGTCAAGGTCCCGACCAGGACCGACGTGCGCGAGCTGTACGAGCTCCGCGAAGCACTCGAAACTCAGGCCGCCCGGCTCTTCGCCGAGCGGGCCACGGCCGTGCACCGCCGCGAGCTGCGCCGCCTGGCCGGACACGTCGATGCGCTCTTCGAGCGGCTGGCAGCTGGCGGGGAGGACGATCAATTCCGCTTCGCCGTCCACAGTCATCACCTCCAGTTCCACATGCGGATCGCCGAGCACGCGAACAGCCAGCTGCTGAAGCAGATGATCGAGCGCAAGCACGTGCTCATCCTCAACTGGATTTTCGACATTACGGGCCGTCGCACACCGCTGCCGCACGGGTTCCACACCCGGCTCGCCGAAGGGCTGATCACCGGCGACCCCGAGAAAGCCGACGCCGTCATGCGCGAGCACGTGCGATACGGCTTCGGTGAGATCTCCACCCATATCGGCGCGCTCGGCGCCTCCGAATGGCGGGAGCGCCGGACCACGACCAAGACCGTCAAGGAGGCCAGCCCCTCGTGAAGGCACACGTGCGAACCCTCGCGACGGCCCTCGTGGTCGCACTGTCGAGCCTGCCTCTGTTCGCGCAGTGGCCGCAGTTCCGCGGCCCGGATGGGACCGGCAACTCGTCGAGCACGAATCTGCCGCTGACCTGGGGCGAAGACAAGAACGTCCGCTGGAAGACACCCGTGCACGGACGCGGGTGGTCATCGCCCGTGATCCTCGGCAACCAAGTCTGGATGACGACGGCCACGCAAGATGGACGAGAGCTCTTTGCCGTGGCGCTCGATCGGGATACGGGCAAGGTCGTGTTCGATCTGAAGCTGTTTCAGGTCGCGACGCCGCAGTACGCGCATCCCTTCAACACGTATGCATCGCCCACGCCGGTCATCGAACCGGGGCGGGTGTACGTCACGTTCGGATCGCCGGGGACCGCGGCGATCGATACCAAGACTGGCAAGGTCCTCTGGGAACGTCGCGACTTCGAGTGCAATCACTTCCGCGGCGCCGGATCGTCGCCGGTGCTGTTTGGCGACCTCCTGTTGATGCACTTCGACGGCAGCGATCACCAGTTCGTCGTCGCGCTCGACAAGCACACGGGGAAGACCGTGTGGCGGACGCCTCGCTCGATTG
Source organism: uncultured Acidobacteriota bacterium (assembly GCA_963797715.1). Lineage (GTDB taxonomy): Bacteria > Acidobacteriota > Vicinamibacteria > Vicinamibacterales > 2-12-FULL-66-21 > DATBJJ01. The sequence goes on along the minus strand of CAWCQS010000012.1, from coordinate 422,611 downwards.
ATTTCCAGGATCTCGGTCCCGACGGCAAGCCAAAAGCAGACGGCGATTTCCGCAAGGGGTTCGCCACGCCGCACATCGTCATGGTCAACGGCCAGCCGATCATGGTGAGCATCGGATCGAAGGCGGTGTACGGCTACGATCCGAAGACGGGGAAGGAGATCTGGCGCGTCATCGAGCGCGGCAGCCACTCGGGCAGCACCAGGCCGGTCGCGGGCAATGGTCTCGTGTATCTGGCGATGGGATTCGATGCGGCGCAGATTCTCGCGGTACGTCCCGACGGTCAGGGCGACGTGACGGCATCGCATGTGACCTGGCGGTTCGGCAAGGGCGCGCCCAGCAAGCCGTCGATGCTCCTCGTGAACGACCTGCTGTTTACCGTCAACGATGGCGGCGTCGCAGGCGCCCTCGATGCGAAAACCGGGGAGCTCGTCTGGCGCGGCCGGGTGGATGGGACCTACTCGGCATCGCCGCTCTATGCCGCCGGCCGCATCTACGCGTTCAGCGAAGATGGTAAGACCACCGTGCTCGAAGCCGGCCGCGAGTTCAAGGTGCTGGCGGAGAACTTCCTCGAGGACGGGTTCATGGCTTCCCCTGCAGTGGACGGAAAAGCGCTCTTCCTGCGCACCCGTACCCACGTCTACAGAATCGAAGAGTAGTCTCCGTCGCCATCGCGCTTGCAATCGATTGCACCGAAGAATTTGGCGTCGGCTGGCCATTCGGCCTGAGTGGTCAGACCTCTCGGTAACTCCCAGACCGTTATTACAGCAGTGACATCACGCAGCTGAAGACCAAGTGACTCCAACGACCCCACCGTGCCGGTCTTCGACACGAGCGGCTTCTACTTCCACGACGCCACCGTCCAGACCAACGGCGTCGACGATCCGGCCAAGCAGCGCGCTGATACGCGCATCCAGCTCGCCAGCAACATCCGCACCATCCCGACGCGGTGGGATGGCTTGCGCGGCCAGGAATACGTCAACTGGGACATGTCGTTCGTCAAGGCGCTTGAGTTCGGTCGCGTGCGCGCACAGTTCAACATCGAACTCTACAAGGCGTTCAACAGCGTGTTCTACAACACACCCAACCTGACTCCGAACAGCGCCGACTTCGGCAAGGTGTCGAGCCAGAACAATCTACCGCGCAACATTCAGATTGGGATGAAGCTGGTGTACTAAAGCTCGCTGCTCGCTTCTCGCGGCTGGCTGCTCGTCGGTCGCGGCTCGGGGTTCGAGAGAATTCTGGCCAGTGGACTATGCTATTGCGGCTCTATTCCAGCCACGAGTCCCGAACCCAGAACCCCGAACCTCGAGCCGCGAGCAGCCGGCAGCGAACCACGACCCATGCCCCTCCAGCCCCTCGTCGTCCGCGACCTTCCTGACCCCCCTCGTAACCTCTGGAAAATCGTCGGCCCCGGCATCGTGGCGGCTGGTGTCGGCTTGTCGTCGGGCGAGTTCATCCTGTGGCCGTTCATTGCCTCGCAGACGGGCCTGATTTTCCTCTGGGCGGCCGTGCTCGGCGTCGTGACGCAGTTCTTCCTCAACATGGAGATCGAGCGCTACACGCTGGCCACGGGGGAGACGGCGCTCACGGGTTTCAATCGGTTCTGGAAGCATTGGGGCCTGGTGCTCGCGATCATGGTGTATTTCGCGAATCTGTGGCCGGGGTGGGTGTTGAGCGCGTCGACGCTCGCGACGTACATCTTCGGCGGCAACGCGCGCTACATCGCGATCTGCGCGCTTGCTCATCATCGGGGCATCGCTGACTCTCGCGCCGGTCGTCTATGTCGCGCTCGAGCGGCTCATCTTTCGTCAAAGTCGCAGCCGTCGGCGTCGTCGTGGCGCTCGGTATTGCCTTCGCGATCGACGCCGACACGTGGCGGGCGCTGCCGGGTGGCCTCCTCGGCGTGGGCCACGTGCCGCTGGCAGCTGGGTTTCGCGCTGCTGCTTGGCGCGGTGGCGTTTGCCGGCGCCGGCGGCGGCCAGAACCTGTGTCAGAGCAACTGGATTCGCGACAAGGGATTCGGCATGGGCCAGTACGTGCCCGCGCTGGTGAGTCCGTCACCGGGACACGAACAGGCGGCGCCAAACGTCTCGGCGTTCATCTTCGAGCCCACACCCGGCAACATGGCGCGCTGGCGGCGGTGGTGGCGCTTCGCCAACATCGAGCAGTTCGTGACGTTCGTGCTCGTCACGGTGGCGACGATCTGCCTGACGTCGATGCTCGCGCACTCGACGCTCTTCGGCACGCCGGGTTTGCCGCAGACGGTGGCCTTTCTGCAGATCGAAGGCCGGCGGCTGCAGGAGATTGTCGGCACTTGGTTCGGCGTGCTGTTCTGGGGCATCGGGTCGTTCTCGCTCTTCGCGTCGGCGATGGGGATCGCCGACTACACGAGCCGGCTGGCGGCCGACATCCTGAAGTCGACCTACCTGCGGTCGTCGACGGTGTCCGAGAGCCGGCTGTACTTCTGGCTGGTGTGGGGGCTGGTGGCGCTCGGCTGCTCGATCCTGCTCATCGGCATGGATCAGCCGCTCGTGCTGCTGGTGATTTCGGCATCGGTCGGCGGCACGATGATGTGCCTCTATTCGGTCCTGCTCTTGTCCTCAACCGGCGGGGCCTGCCCGAGGCCATCAGTGTCCGCTCGTACCGGGCCGCGGCGCTGATCTGGTCGGCGGGCTTCTTCGGTCTGCTCGCCAGCCTGACGATCTGGCAGCAGTTGCAGCGGCTGATTGGATAGCGCGGGCAGCTCGCGGCTGGCGGCTCGCGGCTCGCGGCTTATGGACTCGAGAAGCCGCGAACCGCGAGCCGCGACAGGGCTTACGGTGCCGATCGGCACCATCTCGGGCAGGTCGCTGCTCCAGATCGTGCACTCGATGCTCCAGACGTTGTTCAGATTTCGCCAGATGAACAGGTACTTGCCGCGGTCGCGCACGCGGTTCGCCGGTCTGCGGGCCTGCGGTTCAGCGAGTAGGTGCCGGCCTCGTAGGCCAGCGTGCCGTGGCCCCTCACGTCCTTGGTGTCCATCTCGAGGTCGGTTCCGCCCTGGCGTAGAGATCGACGTAGAACTTCTGGATTTCCTCGCGGCCGCGGATCGTCGGCGCGTTGGGCGGCATCAGCACGCTCTCGCCCGGGATAAAACGCCGCCACTTTCGCTGCATCCTTCGCGTTGAAGGCTGCTTCGAATTCCTGCGTCCGCTGCCGGATCTTGTTGGCGTCGGCCTGCACGAACTGCTGTCTCGGTCGGGCCCGAACAGGCGGCAGCGCAGCGCCACGGGCAGCAGCCAGGCCAACTCTGAAACTTCACGCTCGTCATGAACTGCACGACTCGTCATCGCACGTGCTTTCTGGAAAAAGTGTGAGGGTTTATGGATCGGCGGGCCGGCCGTCCTCCCGGTCGCGCACCGCACAATATAATGCGTGCTTCTGGTGATGAAAGGAATACCTGTGATGCAGAGACGCGACCGATTTGCTATGGCAGTGGCTGGCCGCTCGGCATTGCCAGTGCTGTCGCGCGCCGGCGGCGCGTGGCCTGGCACAGGGCTCGTCCTCGATCAAGATCCCGTTCGAAACCTACACCCTGCCAAATGGGCTCACCGTCATCACCTCGATCGATCGGACGACGCCGACCGTGGCGGTGAACGTCTGGTACCACGTCGGATCGAAGAACGAGACGCAAGGGCGCACCGGGCTTTGCGCACCTCTTCGAGCACGTGATGTTCACCGGCTCCGGGCCATGTCCCGTATGGTGTCCACGACAAGCTGACTGAAGGCGTCGGCGGCTCGAACAACGGCACGACGTCGAACGATCGGACGACCTACTACGAGACCATGCCGTCGAATTACCTCGAGTCGGCGCTGTGGCTCGAGTCCGATCGCATGGGGTTCCTGCTCGATTCGCTCGATCTTGACCAAGCTCGAACGCGCAGCGCGACATCGTCAAGAACGAGCGGCGGCGAGAGCGTCGACAACCAGCCCTACGGCCGCGCCTTCGAGATCCTGGCGCAGGCGACCTATCCGGCATCGCACCCGTATTCCTGGGACGTCATCGGCAGCATGGAGGACCTCTCCGCGGCGACGGAAGAGGACGTCAAGAACTTCTTCCGCCTCTACTACGCCCCGAACAACGCGTTTCTCGCCATCGTCGGCGACTTCGATCCCGCGCAGGCGAAGGCCTGGGTGCAGAAGTACTTCGGGGACATTCCCGCGCGGCAAGGACATCACCCGGCCGACGGTCGCGCCAGTGACGCTCGACGCCGAGAGCCGGCTCGTCTTCGAGGACCGCGTGCAGCTGCCGCGGCTCTACGTGCAGTGGCCGACGGTCGGCGAGAAGAGCGACGATCGCTTTGCGCTCGACGTGCTCGGGGCCATCCTGTCGGGGCCGCGCACGGCACGGCTGACCAAGGCGCTGGTTTACGACAAGCAGTCGGCGGCGTCGGTCTCGGCCGGCCAGAGCACCAACGAGGACGTCGGCGACTTCATCATGACGATCACGCCGCGGCCCGGGAACTCGCTGACCGACCTGGAGCAGGCGGCCGACGCCGTCATCGAAAAGATGAAGGCCGAGGGCCCGACCGCCGAGGAGATTCAGAAGGCGACGGCGGGCGAGGAGCTCGGGTTCCTCCGCGGCCTCGAGTCGAATCTCGGCAAGTCGATGCGGCTGTCGGATGGCGCCGGATTCCATGGTGATGCCGGCTACTTCCGCACCGAATACAGCAAGGGCCAGGCCGTCACGGCGGCCGACGTCAAGCGCGTGGCCAACAAGTACCTCACCAAGGGCCGCGTCGTGCTGAGCATCGTCCCGACGGGCAAGATCGACGATGCCGCGAAGCCGGCGGAGAGCAAGAAGGTGCGCCGAACCGGGGCGGCTGGGGAGGCGCATGAGTCTCTACGACCGGCGTTCGCCAGTCTGCCGTTGCCACCTGCGGTCGTTCGTCACGTCGTCCGACGTCAGCGCGCGGCAGGCGCTCGACCGGACGAAGCCTCCGGCCCCGGGCAAGACGCCGGACCTGCGCGTGCCGACATGGACGAAGACCACGCTGGCCAATGGCGCCGACCTGATCGTTTCGGAAAAACACGATCTGCCCCTCGTCTCGTTCAGCCTGACGTTCCTCGGCGGCGCGAACCAGTTCGAGCCGGCGGACCAGACCGGCCTCGCCAGCATGACGGCGGCCATGATGAGCGAAGGCACCAAGAGCAAGGACGGGGAGGCGCTCTCGAACGCGCTGCAACTGCTGGGAACGTCGGTGTCGACGACCGTGGCGGCGAGAGCGGGTCGATGAGCTTTGTCTCGACGACCGACAAGTTCGCCCAGACGCTCGACATCGTCGCCGACATGCTCCTCAACTCGACGTTCCCTGCCGACGCGCTGGAGCGGCTGCGCGCGCAGCGCCTTGTTGCCCTGACGCAGGCCCGAGCGCAGCCAGGAGCGATTGCCGGACGCGTGTTCCCAAAGGTCCTGTACGGTCCGGCGCATCCATACGGCCGGGTGACGACCGAGGAGTCGATCAAGGCGATCACGCGTGACGACGTCGTTGCGTTTCACGACAAGTACTTCCAACCGGGCCGCGCGCTCGTGACCGTGGTTGGCGACGTCACGGCAGCGGGTCAAGCCCGTCATCGAAAAGGCACTGGCCGCGTGGCCGAAGGCTGGCGCCGGCCTGCCTTTACCTATCCGGCGCCGCCGCACGGCCAAAGACGACGATCTTCCTGGTCGATCGGCCGGGCGCCGCGCAGTCGACCTTCGCGATCGGCCATCCCGGACCGCCGCGCAACACCCCCGACTACTACGCGATGCAGGTCATGAACACCATGCTCGGCGGCATGTTCCAGTCGCGGCTGAACGCGAACATCCGCGAAGAGAAGGGCTACAGCTACGGCGTGAGCTCCAGCTTCGCGTACGGCAAAGGTCCAGGCGCCTTCCGCACCGGCGGCGACATCGTCGGCGACAAGACCGATGCGGCATTCGTGGAGTTCATGAAGGAACTGAGGGGCATCCTTGGCGATCGTCCGGTGACCGACGAGGAACTGAAGACGGCGAAAGACTCGCTGATTCAGCGGTTGCCCGGCACGTTTGCGTCGGTAACGGCCATCAACGGCGCGTTGACGTCGCTCTGGAGGCAGGGTCTGCCGGACGATTACTACCAGCAGTACTCGAAGGCGGTCGCAGCGGTGACCAAGGCTGACGTGCTGGGAGTGGCAAAGAAGTACATCGACATCGATCGGCTGGCGATCGTGGTTGTTGGCGATCGTGCCTCGATCGAGGCGCCGCTCAAAGCGACCAACATCGCGCCCATCGCCTATCTCGATATCGAAGGCGCGCCGAAGACGCAGTAGCGCATCGACCTCTCACGTTATGCCACCCACTCCCGCGATTGAACTGCTGACCGCGGTGAAATCCGGCGACGCCGGCCGTGTCCAATCCCTTCTGGCCGAGCACCCGGATCTGCGAGCGCGTCTCGATGAACCCCTTGCCGACGGGTTCGATCAGCCGGCAATTCTGCTCGCGGTCGATCGGAACGATCGCGCCACGGTTGACGCGCTGCTGGATGCTGGCGCGAACGTCGATGCCCGCAGCCGCTGGTGGGCCGGTAGCTTTGGCGTGCTCGATTTCGCCAAGCCCGATCTCGTGCCTCATCTGCTCGAGCGCGGTGCGACGGTTGACGCGCACTCCGCCGCCCGGCTGGCGATGCGCGATCGGCTCGAAACGCTGCTCGATGCGCGGGCGGAGCTCGTGCACGCACGCGGTGGCGATGGGCAGACGCCGCTACACTTCGCGTCGACAGTCGACATTGCCAGCCTGCTGCTCGATCGCGGCGCCACGATCGATGCGCGTTGCGTCGACCACGAGTCGACGCCGGCGCAGTACATGGTCGGCGATCGGCTGGAGGTCGCGCGGTTTCTCGTCACGCGGGGTTGCTGGACGGACATCATGATGGGCGCGGCGCTCGGTGACGTCGGCCTGGTGCGACGACACCTGGACGCCGATCCGGCGACGATTCGCACGTGCGTGTCAGACACCTATTTCCCGAAGCTGAATCCGCGGAGCGGCGGGACTATTTATCGCTGGACGCTAGGGCCGGACAAAACGGCACACGCTATTGCGCGGGAGCGCGGCCATGCCGCCGTGCTCGCCGAGCTCATGGCGCGAAGCTCGCCGGAGTTGCGGCTCGTGGTCGCGGGCGCGGCGGGCGACGAGACGGCGATGAAGCAGTTGTTGTCAGTGGACCCGGCGCTCTTTTCAAAGCTGTCCGCGGACGATCTTGCAACGCTGGCGAACGGGGCACGGGATAACGAAAATGATCCCGTTCGGGCGATGCTGGCCGCTGGCTGGCCGGTTGATGCCCGCGGCCAGCACCGCGCGACGCCACTCCACTGGGCAGCGTGGAATGGCAATGCCGGGATAGCCTCCGATCTCATTGCCGCGAACGCACCCATCGACATCAAGGGCGACGAATACGACGGTACATCCGCTGACCTGGGCCGTCTATGGTTCGGTGCACGGCTGGAGGTGCGCGACCGGCGACTACGCCGGCACCGTGGAACGCCTGATCGCCGCCGGCGCCGAAGTACCGCGCCTCACACCGCAGCTCGACGCGAGTGAGCCCGTCCGCGCCGTACCTCGCCAAGCACCAGTAGCGTCCGGCTTTAGCCGGACCGATCCGCCTGCGCATTGCACTCCATTACAGAATACTTTACAATGCAAAGTCATGCCGCCTTATCGGCCGCTCCGCGTCAAGTTCATCCTGCCTGCCCTGACCGAAGCCACCAGCCCCTTCTGGCGTCCAATCAAGTACTCGCTCTTTCCGCCGCTCGGTCTGGCGACGCTCGCAGGTTACCTCGCCCCCGACGATGAGGCGTCGATCGAAGACGAGCACGTTCAGCCACTGACATTCGACGACACGCCAGACCTGGTGGTGATTCAGGTCTACATTACGAACGCCTATCGCGCCTATCGCCTGGCCGATTCGTACCGGGCGCGCGGCAGTTTCGTTGCGCTCGGTGGACTGCACGTCACCTCACTGCCCGAGGAGGCCGCGCCGCACGCGGACGCGATCTTTCTCGGGCCAGGGGAGCAGACGTTTCGGCAATTCCTCGAGGATTTTCGCGCCGGGCGGCCAGAGCGGCGCTATGTGTCGACGGATGGGCGCACTCTCGATCGACTCCCGCCCGTCCGCCGCGACCTCATCACCCGCCGCCACTACCTCGTTCCCAACTCCATCGTCGTCACGCGCGGCTGTCCGCAGCACTGCGACTTCTGCTACAAGGATGCCTTCTTTGCCGGCGGGCGATCGTTCTACACCCAACGAGTCGATGACGCGCTCTCAGAAATCGCGCGACTGCCAGGGCGTCATCTGTATTTTCTCGACGATCATCTGCTCGGGGACCGCCGCTTCGCCCGAGCTCTCTTCGACGGGATGAAGGGGATGAGGCGGCTCTTTCAGGGTGCGGCGACAGTCGACTCGATTCTGCGCGACGATCTGATCGAGCGTGCGGCGGATGCCGGCCTGCGGAGTCTCTTCGTCGGCTTCGAGACGCTGACGCCCACCAACCTCGCGAGCAGCAACAAGCGTCAGAACCTCGGCCGCGACTACACGGCAGTGACGCGGCGGTTGAACGACCTTGGCGTGATGATCAACGGCAGCTTCGTGTTTGGCATGGACGATGACAACGAGGACGTGTTCCGAAGAACCGTCGATTGGGCCGCCAGCCAGGGCATTACGACGGCGACGTTCCACATTCAAACGCCGTATCCGGGTACGCGGCTCTATGCACAGATGGAGCAGCAGGGACGCATCACCACCAGGAACTGGGATTTGTACGACACCCGACACGTCGTCTATCGCCCGGCGCGGCTGACGCCGGCCGCGCTCGAAGCGGGATATCACTGGGCGTACCGCGAATTCTATCGATGGCCGTCAATCGCGCGCGCGGCGTGGGCTCATGATTCCGTGAAGCACCGGGCCAAACACTTCGCCTATGCAGCCGGTTGGAAGAAGTTCGAACGTGCCTGGAACCTGGTGATCCGCCTGCGGCAGCTGGGGCAGATGACGCCGGTGCTCGAGGCGGTGCTGTCGAAGGTGACGCGTCGAAGGATTACGGCTGCCGGACCTGGTATTCCCTCGGCGGCTCGACCGCCTGCAGCCACTTGACGAAGTAGTCCCAGCGACGAGGTAGGTCTGGTGTCTCGTGTTCGAAAGCGCGAGCGCGCGTCTTCTTCACCGGATCGACGATGATGAATTCGGATCCGGAGGCGACATGTTGCGCCACGATCGTCCGGAAGCCAAGTGGCGGCGACGTTGCCGCCAACGACGAGTGGTGTGACTGCGGGAGCGAGGAAGCGCTCGGCACGAGCGTAGTCGGCGGACGTAACGGGTGACGACTGTCGGGCGGCGAGTAGAACGCAGATGATAACGGTCGCAAGCACCGCAAAGAGCGTCGATCGGACGGATGTGCACGATGGCGCGCATGGTAACATGCGCGTCGCGCGCGCCAGCTTGGACCGTCATCGCTCTTTGCCTGCAGGAAAACTTCTTATGAGTGCATACGAGAACGCTATCGGGCTGGTGTCGCGGCGGCGCGCGCTCGTGACCATGAGTGCGGCCGCCGGCGCCTCGCTCATGTCGCGGACAGGCTCGGCGCAGGTGGAGCAGAAGCCGGCGATCCCGCCCAGCACCATTACCAATCCGCCGCGCGACTTCGGGCCGAACGCTCCACCAACCACGTACTTCACCGATCCCGACATCCTGGTCGTCGATCCGGCGTTCGGCGGCCTCATTCAAGTCAACTCGTCGATCAAGCGCTTATGGACTGGCGCGCTGTGGGCCGAAGGCCCGGCATGGAATGCGCAGGGCCGCTACCTCCTTTGGAGCGACATCCCGAACAACGTGCAACTGCGCTGGATCGAAGACGACGGGCGCGTGACCGTCTTCCGCAGTCCATCGAACAACAGCAACGGCAACACGTTCGACTTCCAGGGCCGGCAACTCTCGTGCGAGCACCTGACGCGCCGCGTCGTGCGTTACGAGAACGACGGTTCGATCACGATCATTGCCGACTCGTTCGAAGGGAAGCGCTTCAACTCGCCGAACGACGTCGTCGCTCATCCCGATGGCAGCTATTGGTTTACCGATCCACCGTACGGGGGCAGTTGTACGAGGGGCAGCCTGATGCTGCCGGCGGTCCGTCGAATCCGGCCGGCCGTCTCAATCCGCGGCTCGGGCAGTACGCAGAATCAGGCGCGATGAAACGTGAAATGCCGACCGGAGTGTATCGAGTGGATCCGAAGGGCAAAGTGACGCGGGTGGCCACCGAAGAGCAGGTGCCCGATCCCAACGGCCTTGCGTTCTCGCCAGACTTCAAGCGGCTCTACGTCGCCAGCACCGGCAAGGGACCTGGCGACACCGGGGCCGGCGGTCAAGGCGATATGTTCGTGTTCGAGGTTGGCAACGGCACGCTCTCGAACGGCCGGCGCTTCGCCGACTTCAAGATTGACGGCGTCGGCTGTGCCCCGGACGGCGTGCGCTGCGACGTCCACGGTTACGTCTGGTGTTCGAGCAACGCCGGCCGCGCCGTGGGTTACAACGGCGTGACCGTGTGGACCCCCGAAGGCAAACTCATCGGCCGGATCCGCCTACCCGAAGTGTGCGGCAACATCTGCTTCGGCGGCCCGAAGCGGAACCGGCTCTTCATGGCCGCGAGCCAGTCGCTCTATGCCGTTTACGTCAACACGCAGGGGGCGGGGCCGGGGTAGACGGGGTTCTGCGTTCGTCGTTCGGGGCTCTGGGTTCCAGTTCTCGGTTCGACGTTCGCAGCCATCGAGCGGGCTAACTACTCGTCCGCGCAAACTGTGAACGAGAACGCTGAACCTCGAACGTGAACTTGGAACCTCGAACCCGAACCCGGAACCAGGAACCCCGAACCCGGAACCGACGCAGTCCATGATCAATTGGGGCCTCATCGGCACCGGCGACATCGTGCGCAAGCGTGTCGCGGCAGCGCTGCGCGAGGCGCCGAGTAGCGCGCTCGCGGCGGTCAGCCGCGCGCGGCCGGAGTTGGCAGAATCCTCCGCGCGCGAGCTCGGCGCCAACCGGTGGCACGCGCGGTGGGAGGAGTTGGTCCGCGATCCCGGGATCGATGCCGTATACATCGCGACGCCCGTGCACCTCCATGCGGCGCAAGCGGTCGCGGCTGCCGAGGCCGGCAAGCATGTGCTGTGCGAGAAGCCGATGGCGATCGACGTTGACGGCTGCGATCGCATGATTGCTGCCTGCGCTGCCAATCGAGTCACGCTCGGCGTCGCCTACTACCGGCATTTCTACCCGATGGTCGTCAGGCTGCGGGAGATCCTGGCTTCCGGCGAAATCGGCAAGCCGGTGCTCGCGCAACTTGACGCCTTCGAACGCTTCAACCCGCAGCCGCACGACGCGCGCCACTGGTTCGTCCGGCGGGCCGAGTCGGGCGGTGGTCCGATGTTCGATTTCGGCTGCCATCGCATCGAGGTTCTACTGTCGCTCTTCGGCCCGGTGAGCGAGACGGTTGGCCTGACCGCCAACGTTGTCTTCGATCGCGAGGTCGAAGATACAGCTGTCGCCTCGCTGCGGTTCGTCAGCGGCCCGTGTGCGACCGTGACCGTGACGCACGCCGCGCTCGAACCTCGCGACACAGTGCGGATTGTCGGGACCGCAGGCTCCATTCACATCCCCGCGCTCAACGGCAGTGAGATGCTCGTCACGAGCGAGGGACGCGAGCGCCGAGAGACGTTGCCGCCGCCGGCCAACCTGCACCAGCCGCTGGTCGAAGATTTCGTCGCCGCAGTAGGCGCGAGTAGGGTGCCGCGCGTCGATGGTCAGGTGGGAAGGGCAGTCGCCGTCATCGAATCGCAGATCTACGGCAATCGGTCGTCGCTCTAGTTCCCGTCCATCAATTCCTGTTATGAGGTGATGGCGTTATCCGCCGCTATCATCACTGGATGCAGCGAACCCTTGGTATCGGTCTGGCGCTCGCACTCGTTGTCGGGGTCCTTGTCGGCGTCGCGTCCTATCGCCCATCTCTGTTGCGCCGCTCGGTTGTCGGCGATAGCGACACGGCCGCGTCGCCGCGTGTCGCGCCGCCTGGGGACGAGGAAGCAGAGGAGAACGAGCGCGAAGCCCGCGAACGCGAGCAGCAGTCGCCGTCACCGCCGGCGCCGATCGTTCCGCCGGTCATTACTGCTCCAGCTGGTTCGGCGGCAGTCGAGCAGACCGCGCACGGCGACAAACCATCCGCGGTGCTCGTGGAGAGTTTCGACGGCCTGGGCGTCGGCTTCGAGGGGCCGCAGGGGACGGCCAACTTTCGCAATCCATCCGACAATGCGCTCGCCGTCGGTTCGAATCACATCGTGCAGATCGTCAACTCACAAACCGCGATCTTTACCAAGAAGGGCAAGAAGTTCGACGCGACCGGCCGCGTGCTCTACGGTCCTGTACCTACCGCCAACTTCTTCAAGGGATTCGGCGGGCAGTGCGAGGCGACGAACAACGGTGACGCTGTCGTGCGCTACGACCAGGTCGCCAACCGCTGGCTGGTCGTCATGCCGCTCTTCCGCCGCGGTCCGGTCCGGCCCGATCAGCCCGAGGTGTGGACGGCGAGCGAAAAGGCGTACATCAGCCCGCCGGGAAGGCCCGGCCAGCCCGGACAAGCGGCGCCGCTCTATCAACCGCCACCGCCACCGCCGGCGCCGCCCGCAGCGCCCGGGCAGCGAGGCCGCGGGCAGGGTGGTGGACGCGCGCAGGGGCCGCAAGGTCCCTACTCGATGTGTTACGCGATCAGCGCGAGCGACGATCCGATGGGCTCGTACTATCGCTACGAGTTCCTGCGTCCGCTGTTTCCCGACTATCCGCGGCCGGCAATTTGGAACGACGGCTACTACGTTCCGACCAGCACCGGCGACGAGGTCATCCAGAAGCACGCCTGCATCGTCGATCGCGCCCGGATGCTCAAAGGCGAAGCGGCCACCGAGCAGTGCATGATCCTCGAGGGCGTCGGCTTTCTCAACAACGCTGACGTCGACGGCAAGTCGATGCCGCCATCCGGTGCGCCGAACATCATGATGAGTGCCGGAGGCACGCAGCTGAAGAACGTGCTCGAAGACGACACCATTTATGCGTGGAAGCTGTCGGTTGACTGGAAGAATCCCGGAAGACGAGCGTGGTGGGACCAGAAAAGATCGCCGTCGCACCGTACCACTACCTTTGCGATGGTCAGCTCAAGAACTGCGTCCCGCAGCCTGGGACCGACCGCCGTCTGGATTCTCAAGGCGACAAGATCATGTCGCGTCTCGTCTACCGGCGGATGGGCAACCGCGAATCCATTGTTGGCGTGCACTCCGTCAACACCACAGCCGGCGGCGGCGGCGTGCGCTGGTACGAGCTCCGCCTCGACAACAAATCCCGGAATCTCACTCTCGCGCAACAGGGCACGTTCGCGCCCGACGCGCTCTTCCGCTGGATGGCCAGCCCGGCGATCGATCGCTTTGGCAACATCGGTATCGGCTACTCGTTCGGCGGGCCGCCGCACTTCGCCGGCCAGCGGCTTGCGGGCCGGACGCCTAGCGATCCGCCGGGAAAGCTGACCATGCGCGAGGCGGTGCTCGTCGAGGGCGAAGACATTCAGATCGCAATGCGGTGGCAGGACTACACGACGACGGCGATCGATCCCGTGGACGACTGCACGGTGTGGTACGTCGGCGATTACATCAAGAAAGGCGCTGCCAGCTACTCGAGCAAGATCGGGGCGTTCCGGATGCCGGGCTGCAAGTGATCGAGGTTCATTGTCACGCTGTCCGAAATCTTAGTCGCTGAGAACGCTGAGAGCGCTGAGGACGCGCAGATGGGCGGCCGTATCTAGGCCGCGTGGTCAGAGCCTCGATCTGCAGCTCTTGCGATTCCACGACCCTCGATCGACTCGCGCACGCGCGACGCGGCGGTTGGCAGCCCGTTCTCGGATCCAGAGCCTCAGCGTACCTCGGCGCACCCTGCGATCTCTGCGATAAAAGGTTTGTTCTGTGAAGAGCGATGGGGTGAACCAGGCCAGTAAGACCTACTTCAATCGCAGGGCCGTGATCTTCGCCTGCTCTTCAGCCGCCACTCGAATCTCGCGCTCCGGCGCGTTGTCGAGCCGGGCGCGCAGGCGGTGGAGCATCTGCTCGGCCGTCAGGCCGGTTGCGCAGACGATGAAGATGTAGCCAAAGCGCGCTTCGTACAAACGATTCGCCTCGGCCAGGGCATCGAGTACCGCCTCTGACGCACCGGCCACACCGGCCTGCTCGCGTACCGATAAATCGTGCGTTGCAGGAAAGCGCTCGCGCAGGGCAGCTCGATCGCCGATCTTCGGGTGATGAGCGAATGCCTCGCGCCAGCCGCCGTCGCCGAGCGCGTCCCACTCCTCGCGGGCCGCGAACAGCAGCGACTGTGCGCTGCCGAACGGCCGTCGCTGCATCATCCTCTCTACCCATAGCGACGCCCCGCACGCCCGGGTCAACAGGCGTCGTGCATCGTCGTCTTGGCCGCGATCAATAGCCTGCCACGTGTCCATAGACGCGCAGCCGGCTGATTCCGCCGTCGGGGAAGATGTTGAGCCGGACGTGCGACACCGCCGTCGTCCTCACCAGCTCCTTCGAAAAGAGATGCCGGTGGTGCGGCTTGAGTGGCGTGCGCGGCAGAATTTCGAGCCAGTGCGCCGACGCGAGATCGTGCAGCGAGGTGGTGGGGACCGCGCAGCCTTCGAGCGAGGCACTCTCGGGATAGTTGCCTTTGAAGTGATTGGTGTCTATCTCGACCTTGGTGATGGCGGCGGTGGTACCGAGGCGAACGATCGCCCAGTCGTAGCCTGGGCCACGGCGCCGGCGCGTTTCCCACCCATCGCCCATGTTCTCGGCCCGGCCAGGCATGATCATGTTGTCCTTGGCCCCGAAGTGCATATCGCTCGCGCCGATGACCAGCCCGCCGTTGACGATGGCCGCGACATCGAGGGGCCGCTTGGCGCGGGCAATGCGCGGCCAGTCAACGGTCACCTCGCCGTAGACGCGAAACCGCGCGACGCCGCCATCGGGGTAGATGTTCAAGCGCACGTGCGTCCACGGACGGAGGTCGTTGACCGCCAGGAAGTTGTCACCGTCGCCACGCAGCGCGATCTTTGGGACGATCGTCGTCCAAGGCGGCCCTTCGGCGGCGCAGACGGCCGGCGTTGGGGCACCGACGTTGTCGATCGCGTCGATCGAGCAGTGTGAAGGGTAGTTGCCGGTAAAGTGACGTGTGTCGACGTTGACGCCGCGGATCACGCCGCGCATGCCGAGCTCGACGACACACCAGTCGTGGCCCGGCGTGCGACGGCGTCGAGTTCTCCCATCCGTCCATCCACTTGCCACGCGGCGTGAATTTGCCGGGAACGAAGACCGGCGCCGCGGCAGCAGCAGGCTGGCCTTCGGCGCGAAGAATTCGTCGTTGGCGGCCAGCGCGCGGCCACCGACACGCGCCGACGCCAGGTCGGCGAACGCCGTAAAAGAAGGAGCTGCAGTACTATGATCGGCGCCCGCGGCCATCGTCATCCTTTCCGATATCTGCAGGATCGTGACATATGCTCGCCGAAACGGCCTACGGAAAATCGAGCGTCAGACTCGTCAAGGTTGCACGACACGGCGACCGCCACGATCTGACCGACCTCACCGTCGCCATTCGATTCGAAGGCGACTACGACCGATCGTATACGGACGGCGACAATCACGACGTGCTGCCGACCGACACGATGAAGAACACGGTCTATGCACTCGCCGCTGAGCATGCGATCGCCGAGCCGGAATCGTTCGGCGTCAGGCTCGCGCGGCACTTCCTCGAGCGGAACCCGAAGTTACATCGCGTCACGGTCGATCTGTCGGAGCACCCGTGGGGCAGGATTCCCATCGGAGCGCGCGAGCACGGCCAGGCGTTCGTCCACCACGGGGCCGAGTGCAGAACCGCGAGTGTGCAGGGTGGCCGTGATCGGATGCTCGTCGGCGCCGGCGTCAAGGGTCTCGTGATTCTGAAGTCGTCACGTTCGGAGTTTCGCGACTTTCTACGCGACGAGCTCACGACGCTGCCCGACGCCTCGGATCGTCTGCTGGCGACTGCGCTGACGGCGAACTGGCACTATGGGGCCACCGACATCGACTTCAATGTCGCGTGGCGCGCGGTGAGGAGCACGATGCTCGAAACGTTTGCCGAGCACGACAGCCGCTCCGTGCAGCACACACTCTACGCAATGGCGCGTGCGGTCCTCGACAGCGTCGGAATTCATAACGGCTGTGCACCTGGTGATGCCTAACAAGCACCATCTACCGGTTGATTTGCAACCGCTCGGGCTCCAGAACCGTAACGAGATCTTCGTGCCGACGGATGAGCCGTACGGCTTGATCGAGGCGACGGTCACAAGGTGACGCAGACGGGTCGTCGTCGTCAGTCGTCGGTCATGAGTTACTAGTCGTTTAGGATTCACCAAGTGTTGTTCTCGATCGTCAGCGAGCGCGTGGTGCTACGGGAGAGCATTCGCCCGGCGACGGTCGTCGTTCGTGACGGGCTCATCGCCGGCATCGAGGACTATGGCGCCAGTCCGGTGGGTGTGCCGTCGCATGACGTCGGCGAGCTCGTGCTGCTGCCCGGGCTCGTCGATACGCACGTACACATCAACGATCCGGGACGGACCGACTGGGAGGGATTCGAGCACGCGACGCGCGCGGCGGCTGCCGGTGGAGTGACGACCCTGGTGGATATGCCACTCAACAGCATTCCCCCGACCACCACCGTCCACGGCCTGGAAGCGAAGCGCGCCGCAGCGCGAGGACGCTGCTGGGTCGACGTCGAATTCTGGGGCGGAGTTGTTCCTGGCAATACTGCGGATCTCGAGCCGCTCGCCCGCGCGGGCGTTCGCGGGTTCAAGTGCTTTCTGTCCCCGTCCGGCGTCGACGAGTTCGTCCACGTAGGAGTCGACGACCTGCGCGAAGCGATGCCCGTCGTGGCGGCGGTTGGACTGCCGCTTCTGGTGCACGCCGAGCTCCCGGCACTCCTGCGGCCGCCGGCGCCGATCGGCGGAAAGGCGGATGTTGATCCGCGCCTGCACGCCACCTGGCTGGCGATGCGGCCGGACGCCAGCGAGGTCGGCGCCATCGAGATGCTTGGCCGCCTCGCGGTCGACTACGGGGCGCGAGTGCACATCGTGCACCTGTCCTCAGCCGACGGCCTTGCCGCAATTGAACATGCGCGGCTGTCTGGCGCGCAGATCAGCGTGGAGACCTGCCCACATTACCTGACGTTTGCTGACGAGGAGATTGCTGCCGCCGCGACGGCCTTCAAATGCGCGCCGCCGATTCGGTCGCGCGCGAATCGCGAGCGACTCTGGGCCGCGTTGGCGGCCGGCGCGATCGACTTCGTCGCGACCGATCATTCGCCGGCGCCGCCCGCGCTCAAACGCCTCGACAACGGCGACTTTCTAGAGGCGTGGGGAGGGATTCCTTCAGTGCAGCTGGGCTTGGCGGCCGTCTGGACAGGTGCGTCGGCGCGTGGGCTCGGCGTTGGGCGGCTGGCGCACTGGCTGTCAGCCGGTCCCGCCATGCTTGCAGGTATCAGCGGCCAGAAGGGCTCGATTGCGATGGGCCGTGATGCCGACCTGGTCGTGTGGGATCCCGACGAGGAATGGACGATCGATGCCGGCACGCTTTATCACCGCCATCCGATCACGCCGTACGATTGTCTCCGCGTACGTGGGCGGGTCGTGACGACGATGCTGAGGGGGGTGCCGGTGTTTGAGAGGGGAGAGATTCGCGGGGAGGCCAGTGGACGGTCCGGCTAAAGCCGGTCGCACACGAGCTGCCAACAGCAACTGCGAGCCGCGAGGCTCGATCTACAATCCACCCGTGCCCTCGATCACTACCCACGTCCTCGACACGTCGATCGGCCGTCCCGCTGCGGGCATTCAAGTTGTGCTCGAGCGAGGAGGGCAGTCGGCACAGTGGCAGTTCGTCGGACATGGTGAGGCCGACGCCGATGGTCGGGTGCGGTCGCTGATGAAGGAAGGCGATCCCGTCGAGCCGGGCCTGTATCGCCTCGTCTTCGACACGCGCACCTACTTCAAGGCCCGCCGCGTTCAAACTCTCTATCCGTCGATTGTCGTCACGTTCGAGGTCCCCGAGCCTGTGGAGCCTGGCGCACACTATCACGTGCCCCTGTTGCTGAGCCCATTCGGCTACACGACATATCGCGGGTCGTAGCCGCAGGTCCGGCTCAAGCCGGACGCCGCTCGATAGTTCGTCGAACGCTCATGCCACCCAGACGCTCCGCTCAATCTCTGACGCCGGCAGATCTTCGTGCTGTGCTCGCCAGACTACGCACGACGAACGCGCGCGCCGCGCGCGACTATCCGGGAGAGTCGGCCAATCGGCAGCCGGTCCATAGCTTCTATGGCGGCGCGCATCTCTTCAGAGCGGACTCGGCCGCGCGCATCGGCGCCGCCGCGTTGTCGGCGCTCGACGAGTACGCGCCCGATGGCGTCACCCTTGCGCGCGCACTCGACCTGCCGCCCGATCTCGCTGACACGATCCGGCAGCGGGTCGTCGAGAAGCTGCGGCGCGAGCCGGTCGAGGATTTCCGAATCGACTTCGAGGACGGATACGGTATCAGGCCCGACGCTGAAGAAGACGGCCACGCGCACTCGGTGGCCGAAGAAGTCGCCAGGGGTTCGGCCGCGGGGACTCTCCCGCCATTCATCGGCATTCGAATCAAGCCGATGTCGAAGGAGTTGCACGCGCGCAGCCTGCGAACCCTCGACCTCTTCGTGTCGACGCTGGTGCGGGCGTCGAACCGCCGGTTGCCGTCCAACTTCGTGGTGACGATTCCGAAGCTGATGGGCACGGGGCACGTCGCGGCGGTCGCGCGCGCGTGCACCGCGCTCGAGCGCAACCTACGCCTGGCGGCTGGTTCGATCAAGCTCGAGTTGATGATTGAGACGCCACAATCCATCCTTGCCGCGGATGGATCCTCGCCGCTCCGCGCCTTCGTTGCCGCTGGGGACGGACGGATCAGAGGCGCGCACTTCGGCACCTACGATTACACGGCGCTCTGTGGCATCACGGCATCGTGTCAGCACATGCGCCACGCCGCCTGCGACTTCGCGAAGCACATGATGCAAGTCGGCCTCGCGCAGTCCGGGGTCTGGCTGTCCGACGGCGCGACCAACATCATGCCGATCGCGCCTCATAAAGCCGCACCTGGCGCCACGCTGACTGCGGAAAAGCGACGCCAGAACATCGAGGTCGTGCACCGCGCGTGGCGGCTTCACTATGACGATGCGCACCAGTCACTGGTCAATGGTTTCTATCAGGGGTGGGATTTGCACCCGGCGCAGCTGCCGACGCGCTATGCTGCTGTCTACGCGTTCTTCCTGACAGCCCGTCCGGCGGCGACGGTCCGGCTTCGCAATTTTGTCGAGAAGGCCGCTCAGGCGACACTCGTCGGCGACGTGTTCGACGATGCGGCGACCGGACAGGGACTGTTGAACTTCTTCGTCCGCGGCCTCAGCTCGGGCGCGTTGACGCTGGAGGAGGCGTACGAGACCGGCCTCACGAAGGACGAGCTCCACGGCCGCTCGTTTCTCAAGATTCTGAAGGCGCGTCGTCGATGAGCCACGATGTTGCTGCCGACGAACTACTCCGGCAAATCGAGAGCAGCGACGCACCGCTCGTGCTCGACGTCCGCTCGCGCGCCGAGTTCGACGCGGGCCACGTGCCGGGGTCCGTCAATCTCCCGTTCTGGGTGATTCCCTTTCGCGCATCGTCACTTGCGGTAAGGCCGGATGAGCCAATCGTCGTTTATTGCGGCCATGGCCCGCGAGCGCAGTTGGCGATGGCAGCCTTGCGGATGCGTGGCTTCACGCGAGTCGGGTGCCTTACCGGCCACTGGGCGGAGTGGCGGAGGCTCGGCCGGCCGGAAGAGAAGTAGCGCTCAGGGCAGCTTGAATCCTGCAGCGGCATCCTCGAGAACGAGCACCCAGTCTCGCCCTCTGCCCGACGTGGGCGGCGCGTAGGTCTGATAGCTAGAGCCGATGTTGTCGCTGGTGTGGAACTCGTAGGCGACGCCGTAGCGCGGGTCGTACCAGATTTCTTTGAGGCGCGCGGCCTTGATGATGCCCTTGTCGACGGTGAAGCTCTCGCCGAACGGTGAATAGACGATCGCAAACGATCCATTGGTCGCACGAGCAGCACGGATCTTCGGCGCCGCCAGTCTGCGGGCCATTCACGATGATGCTTTGATCGGGAACGAGCGTGGTGAACGGGCGTGACTCGAGCAGTTTCCTGCACGTAGCCCATCTGCCGTGCGCTCCCGGGTGATCGAGCGCCTCGAACCACGGCACGTTCGCCTGGATGCGCGGCTCGCGGCCCCGCTGCCACATCTGCCAGACGTTGTTGTTTCCGTACGTGTGCCCCATCGCTCCCGCCAGCACCGACCACCACGCCGCTTGCCGCACGTCGGCATCGTCAAACCGATCGAGCGGGTTGTGATGCTGGTTGTAGAAGCCGACCGGGATACTTTCGTAGCGAGGCTCGCCGTCGACGGTTGGCCGCAGCGGCGTGAGCAAGAGATCACGGGCGGCGTAGAGGCCGTTGTCGTGATCGCGGGCGCCGTGCGACGACTGCGTCATGTGGAAGTCCAGCCACGGCGCGTCTTGCAGCTGCAGCGACGATTGGCCGGGGCCCCGCGGGTGGAATGTGATCAGGTGCGCGCCCCCGTCGCCTTCCCTCAGTCCCGCGGCCATCGCATCGATGATGGCACGCTCATCTGCCGTCGTCACGTTCTGGTCGCCGCCAAGAATCCAGATGATGGCGCGGTCGCGGTAACGGCGCCCCAGGAATCGTCCGTAAGCGCGCGCGTTGTCGACCGTGAATACCTTGGACGTTCCGGCCTTCCAATACTTGCCCCACGTTGGCAGAAAGCCGGTGATCATCCCGAGCGCTTCGGTCTTCTCGACAATGAAGTCGACGTGCGCGAAGTAGGCCTCGTTGGGTCGCGACGGATCGCTCTCAGCCAGCGGGAGCGCGCCGTAGGCGTTTGGAACCGTGAGTCCATCGATCTCGGCGAGCGCGACGGCCTGGATGACAGTGAAGCCCTTCCGAGCGCGATCCTCGAGATACCGATCGGCTTCCTCGCGGTTCAGACGATGAAAGAGCTCCCACGCCGTGTCGCCAAGGTAGAAAAACGGGCGGCCGTCTTCATATTGCAGGTAGCGCTTGCTCGGTCCAACCTGCAGCCGCGCACGAGGTTGGGCCGCAGGCAGGACGGAAGTGGCGAGCAAGAGCGCCACCGCGAGCGCGAGGGGTTTCGACCGCACGCTAATGAATCTCCGGCTCCGCGATAACGCCCGTTCCCTCGAGGAAATCGAAGTCACATCCCTTGTTCGCCTGCGTCACGTGACGCGCGTACATGTGGCCAAAGCCGCGCGGATACGCGACCTCGCGAGGCTTCCAGGAGGCGCGCCGGCGGCCGAGCTCGTCCTCGGCTACGCGCATGTTCAGCCGACGGGCCGGTACGTCGAGCTCGATGAGATCGCCATCTGGTACGAACGCCAGTGGGCCTCCGGCAAACGACTCCGGCGCGACGTGCAGTACGCAGGCGCCGTACGACGTGCCGCTCATCCTCGCGTCGGAGATGCGCACCATGTCGCGGACGCCTTGTGCCAGAAGTTTCTTCGGAATCGGCAGCATGCCCCATTCGGGCATGCCTGGCGCGCCAAGTGGACCCGCGTCCTGCAGCACCAGCACTGAATCCGGGGTGACCGGCAGTGCCGGATCGTCGATGCGCTTCTCCAGGTCGTTGTAGTTGCGGAAGACCACGGCCGGCCCGGTGTGCTGCAGCAGCCGTCGCTCGCACGCCGTGTGTTTGATCACCGCGCCATCAGGCGCGAGGTTGCCGCGCAGCACCGCGACGCCGCCCTCGGGACCGATCGGCTTCTCGCGCAGCGCGATGATGTCGTTGTTCGACACGATCGCGCCGTCGATGTTCTCGCCAAGCGTCTTGCCGTTGATCGTCAGACTATCGGTGTTGAGCAGATCGCGTAGCCGATCGAGCACGCCGCGCAGCCCGCCCGCGTAATAGAAGTCCTCCATGAGGAACTGGCCGGACGGGCGGATGTTGGCGAGAAACGGCGTTCGCCGCGAGAGTGCGTCGAAGCTGTCGAGATCGAGGCTGGCGCCGGCGCGGCCCGCCATCGCGATGAGGTGGATGATGGCGTTCGTCGATCCGCCGAGCGCCATCGCCGCGGTTACTGCGTTTTCGAACGCCTGGGTCGTGAGGATCTCACGGGGCGTCAAATCTTCCCAGACCATCTCGACAATGCGTCGACCGGAAGCCGATGCCATACGCGCGTGCCCGGAGTCGGCGGCGGGTATTGACGATGCGCCGGGCAGCGTCAACCCGAGCGCATCCACAGCCGCTGCCATCGTCGACGCGGTGCCCATCGTCATGCACGTGCCGTAGGAGCGAGCGATACCTTCTTCCATCTCGCGCCAGGTGCATTCGTCGATGGTGCCGGCGCGCCGTTCGGCCCAGTACTTCCAGACGTCCGTGCCCGAACCGAGCTGCTGGCCGCGCCAGTTGCCGCGGAGCATCGGCCCGGCAGGCACGAAGATAACCGGGAGGTTTGCGCTCGTCGCACCCATCACGAGAGCAGGGACTGTCTTGTCGCAACCGCCGAGCAGGATCACACCGTCGGCCGGATACGAACGAATCGCTTCCTCTGCCTCCATTGCCAGCAGGTTGCGATAGAGCATCGTCGTCGGTTTCATGAAGGTCTCGCCGAGCGTGAGCAGCGGGATCTCCATCGGGAAGCCACCGGCCTGCCAGACACCGCGCTTGACGTCCTCGGCTCGTTGCCGGAAGTGCGCGTGGCAGGGGTTCGCATCGCTCCACGTGTTGAGAATGGCGATGATAGGCTTTCCGGCCATGTCGTCGGCCGTGAAGCCCTGTTGCCGAGCACGCGAGCGATGCGTCGACGAGCGCAGGTCGTCCTTGCCGAACCAGCGAAAGCTGCGGAGCTCAGTTGGAGTCTTGCGCGGACGCGTCATTCGTCACGCTCCCGCAGTCCACGCGCGACCGGCGCAAGCTCCCGCAGTTGCTCCGCGGTGAGCGGTGACACGAACGGCGGGATTGGCCCGGCCGGCGCGATGCCGGCAAGCTCCGTGGCGTGGTGCAGCACGCGCGCCGGGCCCCAGGCATCGCGAACGTCCTCGAGCGGCATGAACTCGGCCCTGAGGCTCTCGGCCGCCGTCCAGTTGCCGTCGGCGCAGGCCATCAGCAGTTCGCTGCAAAGCCCCGGCGCAATGCAGCCGGAGCCGGTCGTCATTCCTCCGAGCTTGAAATCGCGAAGGTGAACGATCGCGGGCCGTTCGCCCATGCCGCTGATGACGCGCTGACGATCGACGCGCTTCAGCAGTCCGTCGAGCATCGCATCCTTCCTCGGATCCTGGCGCACGATGGCGTACTTGATGGCGATGGCGACGCCGTCGTTCACGAGCCGTCCGATCGCGTCGAGGGATTGCTCTTGATCGGAGCCGAACCCGTCCTCGGACTTGAGATAAATGATGAGCGGCATGCCGGCGGCGTCGGCGATCTCGCGCAGACCGACTTCGACCCCGGCAGGATCGCGAGGATCGCCGCAGGGCAGGACCATCGCCGTCGGAAAGGCGTGGCGGCGGAGCAGACAGGCCTGATCGAGCGCGCGGCCGTACGACGGGCCGAGACTCGGGATCGGCCATCGCGGCGCATGGAATCCAGATAGCCAGTCGAGGAGCGCTTCATACTCGGCTAGCGAAATGTGATAGAGGAAGGCGTTCCCTCCATAGAGAAACCGTGTGATGCCGCCGTCGGCGATGTGCTTGGCGACCCGCTCGGCGGCGTCGAGGTCGAGGCCACGTTTGCCGTCTTCCTTCCGCGGCAGCGGTGGCACGGCGTAGACGCCCCAGAGATCCTCGATGTCCAACCTTAGGGGCGCGCGTTCGTTACGGGTCACGTCGAAGCCTTTCCAGGGATGTGGTCATAGACGAACGCCAGGATGAAGCCAACTGGCGCGATCACAAGAGGATAGCTCAGCCAGCCGACGTGTGCGCGGAGTGGCTACGTTACCGGCTCTGTTCGCTTCGACCCGGATCGTCGTTGACTAAGGCAGGTCGCGATCCGCTGCGACGGCCTCGGCGTCAGGCGCGAGGGCAGAACTGCTTGGGATCGCGCGGCAAGGAGTGCGTCATGTCGAGCTCTTCTGTTGTTGCGGCGCTTGCGATGGTCGCGTTCGGCATGTCAGCCGGGGAGGCGTCGGAGCAGGCCTATCGCGTGCCCGTCGGAATCAAACTGACCGTCAATAGCGCCGAAGCACGGCTCGGCGCGCGCGTTCCTGTTGTTGTCAGCCTGCGCAACTTCAAAGGCGAGGTCGTCTCAGCAACCGAACGACTCGATATCGCGCTGGAGTCCAGCCTGCCCGCCAAGGTCGAGCGTATCTCGATTCCACAAGGCAGGGATTCGGCCACGGCAACCGTCATCTTCGAGCGCGCGGGCATCGCCAAGCTCAAGGCGACAGCGGGAAAGCTATCGCCTGGCTATGCGGTGATCTCCGTCACGCAGCAGGCGGCACGCCGATCCCCACCACCGGAGTTCGGCCTGCGCCTGGCGTCGTTTCGAGAACCGTCGCCGGGCGCGGCGTCAGGACTTCGCATCGGACTGAAAGCGCTCGCGTCGAAGATCGTCCCGCGCAATCGCGTCTGGACGACCACGGTGCTGGTAGCGGTGCTCAACGAACAGCGCGAGGGTGTTCGCGTGACCGAAGATTTGCCAATCCGGCTGGCCTCGACGCTCGGGACCATCGATCCCGAGGCACTGACGATTCGCAAAGGCGAGTCCGCAGCCTTCGTCCACGTGACATCGACGACTCCCGGCACCGATACCATTTCGGCGCTGTCGCCAGCGATCGACGAACGCGCGGAGGAACGGATCGAATACGAGCAGGGCCGTCCGTCGAAGCTGCTCATCATCTCGACGCCGTCGGAGGTCGTGACCAATGGCCGCACGAGTGCCAGCATCACGGTGCTACTGCGCGACGAGGATGACCACGTCGTATCGCTCCCCGATCGCGACACCCGAATCGTCCTGCGGACGAACTTTGGAACGTTGAGCGCGGCGTCGGCATCGGTCGCCCGTGGACGTCCGGATTCGGAGCCGATCGTCCTCGAGTCGCCACGCGCCGGCCGCGCAACGATCACCGCGATCGCGCAAGGATTTACCGAGGACTCCGAGGATGTACGCTTCGTCCTGCCGTTCCTGCTCATCGGGCTCGCCTCTCTCGGCGGCGTCGGCGGCGCGCTCCTCCGGGCGCCAAAGGGCCGTCGTCGCTCACAGCTCGGCGCCAGCCTCGCCGTTGGCGCGTTCCTTGGCGCGGTCTTCTTCGCGCTCGGGATGATGGGTGTCCCAGGGATGATTCCTGCGATACCCGTCGCGACGCTCGAGCGCCTGACGCTCAACGAGGTGGGCGCGTGTTTGCTCGGGATCTTCGGGGGCTACGTCGGCCGGCGCTTTCTCGACGACCTGCTCGTCAAGCGGGGAGGTGGAACGCGCGCAGGGGTGGCAACCGCCTAGCAGTTCGCTTCTCGCAACTGGCGCGAAACTGTTACCTCTGTATCCTCGCCGACCCGCCTTTTGCGAACGCGCGCACCATGTCGAGCGTCGCCATCGTCGTGTCGCCGGGGAACGTGGTGATGAGCGCGCCGTGAGCCCAGCCGAGTTTTACGGCTTCTTCGGGACTTTCTCCGCTCATCAGGCCGTAGAAGACGCCCGCCGCGAAGCCGTCGCCGCCGCCGACGCGATCGTGGACGTCGAGCTCGCACATCGGCGAGAGGTAGGCCTTGCCGTTGATCCAGGCAACGGCACCCCAGGTGTGGCGATTGGTAGAATGCACCTCGCGCAGCGTCGTCGCTACGACTTTGATCTGCGGGTACTTGTCGATGACGCGATCGATCATGCCGACAAAAACCGCGGGATCGAGCTTGGATTTGGCTGCGACTTCTGGTCCAGGCATGCCTAGACCTTTCTGCAGGTCCTCTTCATTACCCACGAGTACGTCAACGAGCTTGACGATCCGGCTGAGGACCGACGGGGCGCGTTCCGGGCTGCCGGAGACGCTCCAGAGCTTCTCGCGGTAGTTCAGATCGAACGACACGACGGCCCCGTGCGCCTTCGCCGCCTCCATCGCTTCGATGATGAGCTCTGAGGTCGAATCCGAGAGCGCCGCGAAGATGCCGCCGCTGTGGAACCAGCGTACGCCGGCGCCGAAAATCTCTGACCAGTTGAAGTCCCCTGGCTTGAGTTGCGCAGCGGCCTCGTTGGCGCGGTTATAGAACACGACCGGGCCGCGAACGCCGTAGCCCTGGTCGCTGTAGACCGTCGCCATGTTCGGTCCGCGCGCGCCGTCGTGCTTGAAGCGCTTGTAAAACGGCTTGACGCCCATCGCGCGCACGCGCTCGGCAATCAGATCTCCGATCGGATAGTCGACGATGGCGGACGCGACGCCGGTGCGCATGCCGAAACAATCGGATAGATTGGCGGCGGTATTGAACTCGCCGCCGCTCACGTGGATTGCGCAGTGGTGCGCCTTGCGGAACGGCACAACACCGGGATCGAGCCGGTGGATCAGTGCACCGAGCGAGAGAAAGTCGAGTGCGCCGTCGGGTCGGATCTGCAACGCCTTGGTCATGTCTGCTCGCTAGCCGCCGGGAGTCCAGTCGGTGTGGAACACGCCGTCACGATCGATGCGGCGGTAGGTGTGCGCGCCAAAGAAGTCGCGCTGCGCCTGGGTCAGGTTGGCGGGCAGCCGCGCGCTTCGATACGCGTCGTAATACGCGAGGGACGTCGAAAGGCCGTTCACCGGGATGCCGAGTCCCACTGCGGTCTGGACGACGAATCGCCAGCCACGCTGCACCGCCGGTTCGCCAATCCTGCGGCGGAACGATTCGTCGATCAGGAGATTGACGAGATTCGGATCGCGCCGGAACGCCTCGCGGATATCGCCGAGCAAGGCCGCACGGATGATGCACCCGGCGCGCCAGATCTTCGCCACATCTGCGAGGTTGATGTTGTAGCGGTAATCGGCCGACGCGATGCGCAGGAGCGACATGCCCTGCGCGTACGACGTGATTTTGCTCGCGTACAACGCGTGTCTGGCTGCCTCGATGAGCTCTTGACGGTCCCCCGAGAATCGAGCGGCCGGGCCTGCCAGCACACGGCTGGCTGCGACGCGCTCGGTCTTCAGCGCCGAGATCTGCCGGGCCTCGACGGCGGCGTTTATCGTAGGAATCGGTGCTCCCAGATCGAACGCGTTCTGGCTCATCCACTTGCCGGTGCCTTTTTGCTGCGCTTCATCGAGGATCACATCGACGAGTGGCTGCCCCGTCTCCTTGTCGACGACGCGTAGCGCTTGCGCGGTGATTTCGATCAAGTACGACTGGAGTTCGGCCTGGTTCCACGCCGAAAAGATGTCAGCGATTTCGGCCGCCGCGAGCCCGCCGCCGCGGCGAAGAAGATCGTAGACCTCGGCGATGAGCTGCATGTCGCCGTACTCGATCCCGTTGTGCACCATCTTGACGTAGTGCCCGGCGCCGCGAGGCCCCATGTACTCCACGCACGGCTCGCCATCTTCGGCTTTTGCCGCAATCGCGCGCAGGATGGGAGCCAACGCCTCCCAGGCTACAGGGGGCCCGCCCGGCATGATCGCCGGTCCATGCAGCGCGCCCTCTTCACCGCCGGACACGCCGGCGCCGACGAAGTGAAACCCAGCCGACGCCAACTCGTCGGCGCGGCGGTCGGTATCGGCGAAAAGTGAGTTGCCGCCGTCGATCAGGATGTCGCCGGCCTCGAGGTGAGGCTTCAAATGCGCGATGACGCTGTCCACGGCCTTGCCCGCGGGCACCATCGTCAGGATGCGCCGCGGCGTTTCGAGCATTGTCATCAGCTCTGCGGGCGTCGCCGCGGTGGCGACCGCCTTGCCCTTCGCCGGACCGTTGACGAACGCTTGAGCCTTCGCCGGATCGAGGTCGTAACCGACGACCGGGAAGCCCTTGCTCTCGACATTGCGCGCCAGGTTGGCGCCCATCACGCCGAGTCCGACCACACCCATGGCGTACTTCATGACGTCACCTCCGCAGCGTCCGGAGGTTTCCCGACGCGGAACAACATTTCGCCGGCACGCGGCACCTTGTAGGCATCGCTTCCAAGGTCAGTGGACCACTCGCTCATGTCGACATCGGCCGGATCGACGTACGTGAGGCTGAGATGCTCGCACTGTTCGCGCGAGATGCCAGTCGCCAATGTCACGTTGATGCGCGGCGCCTCGAGATGGCTGGGCGCATCGTACGTGCCTCGGCCCTTGACGTGCGTAGAGTGTGCGAGGATGCCGAGCGGGAATCCGCCATAGCGATCCCACTGCGCCAGGAAGTAGTCACGGCAGTGATAGCCGATCTGGTTGAGCACATGGCCATGAACGTGACTGGCCTCGCGGACGTGCGGCGCGTAAACAACGACTTCGCCGCCGTCGGCAATGGCGGGTTCGGTCTTGTAGACACCCTTGGCCGCCGTCCACAGGTCCTGGTACATCGCCGGCATGACCGTCAGCACGCGATCGAACGGTTGGTCGAGCCAGACGACGTGACGCCGGGCCGAGAGCGCCGCGGCCTGTCGCCACGCCGCGTGATCGCCGCCGGCCTCGCCGCAGAAGACGCCTGCCACACCTTCGTAGGTGACGACCAGGGCGAGCAGCGAGAGGGGAGTCTGAAGGAGGGACGCGGCGCGGTTGATCACCGCTCGTACCGGCGTGTCGATGGCTCCCAGGACGTCGGAGCTCGTGATCAGCGCGCCGAGCCAGTGTGTGAAGTGGATGATTTCTGAAGCGGCGATACCGGGAAACAGGTACTTCGTTCCGCCCGAGAAGCCGACCACCTCGTGTGGGAAGACCGGCCCGCAGATGAGCACGTGGTCGTAGTCGATCACCGCCCGATTGAGCGCGACCGGGACATCCTGTTTCAATCGGCCGAGCGTCAACTCCTCGACCACCGATGCCGGTATTGTTCCGAGCGTCGCGAACGTCGCGGGATCGTCCCAGCGATGGTTGAAGACTCTCCGAGCGCCGGCGCGGCCGTTCACGACGGGCCGGCCAATCAGCTTGCTCAGTTGCTCGTCGCTCATCGGCGAGTGGGTGCCGAGGGCGACGAGGAAGTCGAGCTCCGCGACCCTCGGGCCGAGCTCGCGATCGAGGATCTCGAACATCAAGGGCATCGGCATCGTCCGCGTGCCGTCGGGGATGAGGACGACGACGCGTTTGCCGTCGAGCGGCAGTCGAGCGAGGCCCTGCCGAGTAAGATCCGTGACTTCTTCGGGCGTCAGAAAACCTTCGATAACGCCGCGTCCGACGACCGTGCTCATCGCTCAGCCGATGACGTGGTGACGGCGGCGAAGTTCTTGAACTCGCGCTCGATGTTCTCCGGCGTCGCCGCGTTGTCCAGGATCAGCACGCGGTGGCGGAAGGTCACGGACTTCCCGGGCTCGAGCGTCAGCGTCAGCTCTTCCTGCTGGGGATCGAAGACCTTCCGGCCGAAGACGTTGGCCGAGAACAGGCCGTATCCACGCGCGTGCCAGTACGTTGGCGCGGTCGGATTCGCAGGATGATCGAGGATCGCAATCGTTACCGGCTCGTCGCCGATCTTGCCATTCAGCATGCACCAACGCCCGCGAGTACCCCACACGGCGTCGCCCTTGAGGCCTTCGCTGCTCGTGTAAAGGCCAGTGACGCCGGTGTTGTCGAGCACGGGTACCTTCGTGGCTTTGCCGTTGGCATCGGTGAAGACCTCGGGCTTGTCGGCGGGCTGCTCGAGCTCGCGCGCGACGCGCATGCCCAGCACGCCTTCCTTGTTGTCGCGAAACACCACGGGCTTGTCGAGGGCGGTGAGCGTCGTGATGCGATCGATGCTTCGCGTGTCACCGGCGCCGCGAAAGACGAACCGCGTCGTCTCGCGCAGGAGCGCCGTGCCGTCGTATGTCACCCAGTCCATCTCGACGGCCAGGTCGCCGCGATCGGCGCCACCCTTGGCTTCGACGACGCGCTTGTGACGGATCGTGCCCATCTTTGACGCGCGATCGGCCGGGATGTCGTACGAGTTGTTCCAGAAGTCGAGACCGTTCACGTCACCATGATTGAACCAGAGGCCGACGTGGTGCGGATGGTCGACGCGCTCGCGCGCCCGCGGCTCGAGCGGGAAGCCGCGTGTCACAACCGTGCCAGCCGACGTGCGAAGCGGATAGAGCACTGGCTTCTTGATCGTGTCGGGATAGATGTACGACGTAAAAGGTTTGCCGTCGATGGTGATGTCGACCCTCTTGCCGCTGTCGTTCGCGACGACCTGCACACCCTTCGCGCCAGGTGTTGTCGCTGCCACCGACGTCTTCGTTCCGGACGCGGGCAGCCGTTTGATCTTGATGTTCCGATACCAGACGCGGTCGCCGTGGTCCTGTACAAGGATGAACCCGTTCTGCAGCTTGCCGAAGCGATCGATGTCCTTGAACTTGCTCTTCTCGATCGCGGCGCGGAGCGCGGGGCTGTCGAGTTCGTAGCCAAGGACCTTGGTGCCGTTCAGATAGTGCTCGACCGTTGTACCGTTCGAGACGACGCGGCTCTGGTTCCACTCGCCGGCCGGCTTCAAGGGGCGATTCTGCGCTGGCAGCACGTCATAGAGCGCCGCCGTCTGACGGTGCGGACCGATCTTGGCGTCGGCGTGCCGCTCGTCGTCGATGAGCTGATACTCGTGGCCGATCGCGGAATCGAGGTCTTCGAGCACGAAATACTTGAGGCCGCTGTTGCCGCCCTCCGACACCCGCCACTCCCACGACAGATCGAAGCGGTCGTACTGTGCGGTCGTGATGATGTCGCGCTGGCCGTGCGTGTCCTTGCCGGTGCCGGGGTCGACGGTCAGCAGACCGCCCTCCACCTTCCAACGAGAATCTGCGGCATCGGTCTTCTTATAGCCCCGCCACCCATTCATCGTTTTGCCGTCGAAGAGCAGCACCCAGCCGTCTTTCTTCTCCTGAGCCGTGAGCGTATTGATCGCGTCGCCAGCGGGCTTCTGGGCAACGGTGACCGACGCGATCGAGGCCGCCGCCGCAACCACAGCAATCGCCGGCGTGAGGTAGTGCGTCAGATGAGTCCTCATGGTGTGCATCCTTAGAAATTCAACCTTCACTTCAGCATTTCAGCATTCAGCACTCAGCATTCAGCATTTCCCGTTACCAACTATGCACCGTTCCATCCTCGAGCCGTGCGACCGGCAGATAAGCGCGCTGGTAAGGGTACGACGCGGCGAGCGTTTCGTCGAGATCCACGCCCAAACCCGGCCGGTCGCCCGGATACATCGCGCCGCCGCGGAACTGATAGGCGTGCGGAAAGACCTCGTCGGTCTCGCGGGTGTGTCCCATATGCTCTTGAATCCCGAAATTGTGCACGCTCAGTCCGAAATGCAGTGCCGCCGCCATCGTCACTGGACTGAGATCGCTGGCGCCGTGGCAGCCGGTACGGACGTGGTAGATCTCGGCAAAGTTCGCGATCTTTCGCAGGTGCGTCAGGCCGCCGGCATGAACGACGCTCGCGCGGATATAGTCGATGAGCTGTTCCTGGATCAGCCGGTACGCGTCGAAAATGCTGTCGAACACCTCGCCGACGGCAAGGGGCGTCGTCGTGTGCTGGCGGATGGTGCGGAAACCTTCAGGCAGCTCGGCCGGCACCGGATCTTCCATCCAGAAGAGGTGATACGGTTCGAGGCTCTTCCCGAGACGCGCCGCTTCAATCGGCCGCAGCCGATGATGGACGTCGTGCAGCAGCTGGATCTCCGAACCGAACTCGCGTCGGAGACGGTCGAAGAGCACGGGCGCGAACTGGAGATAGGGCTCGGTGCTCCAGGTCGTCTCTGACGGGAGGCCACCACGTTCGGCTGGTTCGTACTGACGCCCCGCCTGCGCGACACCGTAGGTCTGTCCGTGACCAGGTATTGCGCACTGCGCGCGGATCGCCCGGTATCCCTGTTTAACGTGGTCGGCCACGGAGGCGAGCGTTTGCTCGATCGTCGCGCCGCTCGCGTGGCAGTAGACGAGCACGTCCTCCCGCGATGCCCCGCCAAAGAGCTCGTAAACGGGCTTGTTGGCGGCTTTGCCGGCGATATCCCACAATGCCATGTCGACCGCGGCAATGGCCGTCATCGTCACGGCGCCTTTCCGCCAGTACACACCTTTGTAGAGGTAATGCCAGGTGTCCTCGATGCGGCGCGCGTCACGGCCGATGAGCAGAGGGACGATATGCTCGGAAAGATAGGTGGCAACGGCCAGCTCACGGCCGTTGAGGGTGGCATCGCCAAGGCCCGTCAGCCCGTCTTCGGTCACGATCCTGAGCGTAACGAAGTTGCGGCCGGGGCTGCAGACGATGACTTTGGCGTCCGTGATCTTCATCGGGCCGGATTTGGCGTCAATCAGCCCCGTATTATGTGCTAGTTCGCGGCTCGCAGCTCGCATCTGGCTGCTGCGAGCTCGTTACTCCCGGCTGCTTGACTGGCATTGGCGGTTCAACTCACACCGAAGCCAACCGCGAGCCGCGAGAAGCGAGCCGCCCAGCTCATGAACGCGGTGGTTAGTGCCGATACACCCTCGCGAGGTATTGATGATTTGGTACTTCACGAGAGGAGCGGCCCAGATTGACGTCGAAGTCCACCGGGGGACCGAGCCCGGCGCCTACACCCTGGCGGTGACCTATCCCGACGGGGCCGAGCGCATCGAGCAGTTCGACACGGCGGCCCGCCTCGTGACTCGTGCGTTGACGATTCAACAGCGGCTCATCGACGAAGGATGGATGCCGACCAGTCCGGCTACCGGCAAGGCCATGATTCCTCGTCGCGCCCGTCGCCGACCCGTCCGGTTTGCAGCCGCTGCCGCCAGACGCGCCCTCGCCACCGTTCGACACACCATCAGCAGAAGACTTGCGGCGACTTTCTTGAACTGACGCTCTAGTCGGTGGTCGTCGTTCGTCAGTCGTCAGTCGGAGAAAATCGCCGCCAGGATGAACAGCGTTCCCACGGCGGCGCCGACGCCGACGGCGACGCCAATCGCAATCGCGCGACCGGTTCCGTTCGCGCGGACCTCGGGCTCGATGGCCATCAAATCCGCATAGCGGATCTCGACGACGGGTTCAGGCACGCGCGTCCGTGGTTGCAGCATGAGCGCGTCGTCGGTCCGCTTGACGAGCGTGCCGCGAAACGTTTTGTTGCCGGTAACCGTCGCCTTGACTCGTGAGCCAAGTTGGAGCTGCTTCACGAAGTCCGCGAGCACCCCGCGGTCGGCGGTGCTTGCCGGAACGGCAGGCACTGTTTGCAGGCGTGGCCCCTGGCTCGCCACGCAGCCCGGCGCTGCCACGGTGACACACACGAGCATCGCGATTAGTTGTCTCATGGCTCATGCCTCCGTCTCGTAAGAGCCCTAGAAATCAATACCGAATCCAAACCTCAACGTGACTTCATCGAGCCCGTGGCTGTCGGCGACAAACTTCACGTCGGTCCTGAAGAATCCATGAGGCGTCATGTACGCCTTGAGGCCGACAGTAGCGAAGGGTCGGGTATGAAATTCGGATCGGTCGGGGTGGTCGACCCGTACGGTGGCCGGTATTGGAAAAGATGAAAACACCTGGTCGAACTGATCGATGGACTCCCAGGTGAAATCGATACCGCCGCCAATGAACGGATGAACCCAGGCGTTGCGGAAGAACTGATACTGCTGGCCGATGGCGATCCGTGACGTGGAGAATCCGTAGGTCGAGTAGAGGGACTCCTGACGGCCGCCTACGAAGGTCGACTGCGCGCCCCGGAGCTCTGCCCTGGTACTGGCGCCTCCTTCGACTTCGGATTTCCAGTGATCCGTCCAGTACCAACCGAAGCTTGCGCCTCCGTACAGGCTACGGTTGTACCAGTCGTCACCGTCGCCGTAGCCTTCTGGAACCGCCTGCCGCGCGTTCAGCCAACCCAGCGTCCCAGCTGCGTCGCCGCGCGAGATTCGCGCGCCGCCCGTCTGTGCCCAGCCTGGGGTGGCCATCGCCAGAAACGCCCCGACTGCGATTGCGGTGTATGCGCCCCTCATGCCCTGTAATGCGCAGGGCCAGAAGGGAAAGGCTCAGGGAATGCTGAATGCTGAAGTCTGAATGCTGAAGGGAAGTATGGAAGTGGGAAGTAAGGAAGAGACGAACGACCGCAGACCGACGACGGGCGACTATTTCATCTTGTGCGCCCTGAGCTCACGTCGTATCTCTTCAATCAACACTTCCGGATCCAGAAGATCGTCCGCGAGGAGGACGATGGGCAGGTCGGCGGCAGTGGCGCGGCGAAGCGTGGCGGCGTCGGCGATGCGCGCCACGATGATGTCGGGGCGCAGGGCATCCATAACGCGGGTGGCTTCTTCGACGCTGCGCGTGGGTGCGACGGCAAAGTGCAGTCGCGCGAGGATCGCTTCGCAGCGCGCGTTGCTGTCCTCGTTGTCGTCGACGATGAGGACGAGCGGGGCGAACCCCTTCCGGTCGCCCTCGCGACGGCCGCCCCGTCGCGTCGAACGCCGATCGGGACCGCGTCGCTGGTCGTGTTCGTCGTTCATTCGCCGGAATGCGATGACGTTACCCATGCTGGGGATTTTGAGCGCGAGCCGGGACCATTCTTGCCGCGCACGACACGCGCGTCAAGTGGGGGCACCTATTCCTGGCGAAGAGTGATGGCTGGATCGAGACGCAGGATGCGGAGGGCCGGCACCGCGCTGGCGACGCCGGCCACGGCCAGCAACAGAATCACGACGCCGGCATAGGTGGCCGGATCGGTCGTGCTCACGCCCCAAACGAAGTGGCGCACCAGCGGAATGGGGGCTACAGCTGGCGCAAGACCGCAATTGTTCTAATCCCGGCGACGACTATGCCCGGAAGGGCCAAGTTGCCGAGCGCTTGGCGTCCGGTGGCGCCGAGAGCCAGTCGGATGCCCATTTCTCGCGTGCGCTCGGTCAAAGAGGCTGCAATCAAGCCGTGAATGCCGATGGCCGCGACCACCAGCGCGGTGCATGCGAGCGCGAGGAGCAGCGTCGTCAGGAGCCGCTGCTCTTCGAGGGCTGATTCCCACACGTCGGCCAGCACCGCGAAGAAGCCGGTGCCGACGCGCTGTTGCTGCACGAATCGCGCGGACGGCGTGTGGTCACCACGACGTTTTGGACGGGTGAGCAGGCGCAGCGGTTTACACGGATCGAATCTTCTTGATCTTGGCGTCTCGGTCCGAGGCGAAACGTTCGAGGTCCCGGCGCAGCTCGGTCTCACGTTCCTGCAGCTCGGCCGGGTCGAACACCTTGGCGGTGGACGACCGGTGCATGATGTGACGCTCGGCTACACGGGCGTCGTAGACGCTTTTGGCCTCAGCAATCTCGGCCCGCTGCGAATCAGTCAGGACCTGTGCCTCGACGCCGGCCTCGGCGTCCTTTTTCTTGAGCTTTTCCATCGCGAGCTCAAACGCGCTCTTTGGGGCATCGGACATTGCACGCTCCACGGGACGGTCGGCCTCCATGTTAGCCCGTGATGCATGGTTTGCGGGGAACTTCACTGTCTCAAACCTCAAAACGCTGAGGCCGCCGAGACGGTGAGGACGCGCTGAGTGGCTGTTCGTCGGCGAGATCACCCTCTGCGTGTCCTCAGCGCCTTCGCGCCCTCAGCGATTCAAAGATCTTGACTGTGAACCAGCATGAGGCGCCGCTTCACCCAGCATCAAGCGTCCGCGCAGGATCGACGCGCGCGGCACGGCGGGCCGGCAGATAGCATGCGGTCAGCGTTGCCAGCACGATGACGGTGCACGCCGCCACCAGCGCCGGCGGATCGGTGGCGGTCACACCGTAGAGCATGGAAGCAAGCGATTGCGCGGCCCCGAGCGCCGCGAGGAGGCCGAGACCAAGACCAATCAC
This sequence comes from uncultured Acidobacteriota bacterium, assembly GCA_963797715.1. Classification (GTDB taxonomy): domain Bacteria; phylum Acidobacteriota; class Vicinamibacteria; order Vicinamibacterales; family 2-12-FULL-66-21; genus DATBJJ01. The sequence continues at coordinate 386,522 of CAWCQS010000012.1, read as the reverse complement.
GGTCAACGACAGTCCCTGATGAAACACGCTCCACAGGATGTTCCAGCCGGTCGCTCCCAGGGCCATTCGCGTGCCGATCTCGCGCGTCCGTTGTCTAACGGTGTACGCCATCACGCCGTAGACGCCGATCGACGCCAGCGCCAGCGCCACAGCCGCGAAGATACCCAGCAGCCACAGCATGAGCCGAGTGGCACCCATCGACTCCCGCGCGATCGTGTCGAGCGTCGAGGACTCGGCGATCACCAATTGCGGTTCGATCGCGCGCAGGCTGGTCGTGAGGGTTGACAGTGCCGCAGCCGGATCGCCAGCCGTCCGGACGAAGAGCGTGATGCCGAGCCCGGGAGCGTGTTCGAACGGGAAGTACATGTCGGCGCGCGGCCGATCCGTCAGCCCCGCACGCCGGATGTCGCCGACGACGCCGACGATCTCTGCCGTGTCCTTTCCAAGGCGCACCCGCATGCCGACGGGATTCTCGCTTCCGAAGAATTGCCGTTGGACCGCGGCGCTGATGATCACGACAGACGGCCCGCTCGGACCGTCACGCCGATCGAACAGCCGCCCGGCGACGAGTGGAATGCGCAGCGCGCGGAAGTAATCGCCGGACGCCAACTGCCAGCCAACGTCGGGCGGCCGTTCGCCGGTGGGCGCCGGTCGATCCGCGCGCTCGAATGGCACGGTCCAGTTGTTGCCGGTCAACGGCGTCACGACCGCGGCGCCGACAGCCTCGATTCCCGTCAGCTGGCCGAGGGCTGGAAGCGCTCGCTCGTAGAACGCCTGCTGAGCCTCGGGCTTGCCGTATCGATCTGCCGGCAACGCCACGTCCATCGTCAGCACGTGATCGGGCCGGAACCCGGGATCGATGGCCAGGAGACCGGCAAAGCTACGGACGATCAATCCAGCACCGACAAGGAGAACGAGGGCCAGGGCGACTTCGGCGACAACGAGCACTGACGCCGCGCGCCGGGCGACACGGCCGGCGCCGGTCTGGCCCCGCGTGCCGAGCGCGCCGAGTGGCCGCCACCGCGTCGCCATTGCGCCGGCCAGACCGAAGACGAGCGCCGTCGCGACGGTCACGCCCAGCGCGAAAGCGAGAACGCTCCAGTTGATGCCTACGTCACGGAGGCCGGGGATCGTCACGCTGCGCGGCACGAGTGCGACCAGCGCCGGTGTTCCCCAGTAAGCGAACGCCACGCCAGCTGCGCCAGCAACGATCGCGAGGACCAGGCTTTCGACCAGGATTTGCCCGGCAAGCTGCCCCCGTCCAGCACCAAGCGCTGCCCTGACGGCCATCTCTCGCGTCCGGCCGAGGGCGCGCGAGAGCAAGAGGTTGGCGACGTTGGCGCAGGCGACGAGGAGGACGACGGCAACGGCTGCCAGCATGAGGATGAGCGGCCGTTCGGTATCGCCAACGATCGACGTCCTGAGCGCGACCGGCAAGTACTCGGATCCTTGATTCTGTGAAGGGTGTTCGAGTTCGAGTGCGCCAGCCACGGCGGCGAGGTTCGCTGCTGCCTGATCGACGGACGTGTTGGTTTTCAAGCGGCCGACCGCGAGGACCCATCGCGACTTGCGTTCGGCCGGCGCCGCCGCAGGCACGCGCATCGGGAGGATGACGCCGGTTCGCTCCTGCGAGGGCGGAAACCGGAATGCCGGAGGCGCGATGCCGACAATCTGGCGCAGATCGCTTCCGACCTTGATGCTGCGACCGATGATGGCGGGGTCGCGGCGATACTGCTCCTGCCACACCTCGTAGCCGAGAATCGCGACCGGAGCGGCGCCCTGTCTGGCATCGTCAGCTGTGAACGTTCGGCCGAACGCCGTCGAGACGCCAAGCGCTTCGAGGAGCCCCGGCGTCGCCGATAGCCCGTTGACGCGGAGTGGTTCGCCGTCGCCAAAAATCGTGGCTGGGCCGGCGTCGTAGGCGTGGAGCGATTCGAGGCTGGTCTGACGCGCCGCGAGATCGACGTAGTCGCCGATCGCAATGAATTCCTTGGTAATGCCGCTTCGACGGTCCCTGTGGTTGAGGATCAGGAGCTCGTCGGCGCGAGGGTACGGCAGCGGTTTCAACAATACCGATTCCACGACGGCGAACACCGCGACGTTGGCGCCGACGCCGAGCGCGAGCGTCAGGATGACCGCGGCGCTGAAGGCGGGTTCGCGAACGATGACACGGCACGCCTGACGAAAGTGATGCCACAGCATGCGCACTTAGACGATGGTTACGGCCGCATAGTTACGCTTGGCGGTACGTCCCTGCGAGGTACCCGTTCGTCATGTTGGAGAGGCAACTTGGCCCGACTGAGAGTCAGTGCTGGAGTGCCTTGAGCCGGGTTCGCAAGAATCGGCGTTCGGGTTCGGAACATGGCCGCTCGAGCGCGCGTTCGTAGCTGGCGATGGCGCGCTCCCGTTCGCCGAGCTCGGCGTACAGACGGGCGGCGACCGACGGCAGAAGATAGTAGTTGGCGAGCGCCGGTTCGTCCTCGAGCGCTGCCATGGCCGCGAGCCCCGCCGCCGGACCCTCGACACGCGACAGCGCGACGGCACGATTCAGCTGAATGACCGGCGAGGGATTGAGGATCATCAAATCGTCGTACAGCGAGAGGATCCGGCGCCATTCGGCTGGGCCAGCGCTCTCGCTTCGGGCGTGAACCGCGGCGATCGCTGCCTGCACGTGATACGCCGTCATCTCGGAGCCTTCGGCACTCCGTTCGAAATGGGCAAAGCCGAGCGCGACCAGCGACCGATCCCAGCGCGCGCGATTCTGATCCTCGAGAAGGACCATCTCGCCCGCCTCGTCGATGCGCGCCGGTAACCGCGCCGTCTGAAATGCCATCAAGGACACGAGCGCATGAGCGGTCGGCGAGCTCGCCGCCGGCGACTGCGCGACCAGGCGGCCCAAACGGAGCGCCTCGCCGCAGAGATCGTGGCGGATCAAATCTTCGCCGGCGTTCGCGCTGTAGCCCTCGTTGAAGAGCAGGTAGATGACCTCGAGCACCGAGTCGATTCGGGCCGCGAGATCGGCCCCGCCCGGCAGCTCGAGGCTGACGTCCAGATCGCGCAGCAGGCGCTTGGCTCGAACCAGCCGTTGCGCGATCGTGGGCTCCGAGCATAAGAATGCCCGCGCGATCTCCGCCACGCTGAAGCCGCCGACGGTCTTGAGGCTCAGGGCGACGCGCGCATCCGGTGTCAACGCCGGGTGGCAGCACATGAACACCATGCGGAGCTCGTCGTCTTCGATGGCTCGAGCCGAAGGTTCCGTCGTCTGTCCACTGCCGAGACGATCGAGCTCGAACTTGATCTCGTGCGCGCGCGCGTCGAACGCTTGATTGCGGCGCAGCACATCCAGGGCGCCGTTTCTCGCCACACGAAAGAGCCACCCGCCCGGGTTCTGCGGCACGCCGGTGTACGGCCATTGCTGGAGCGCCTTGACGAGCGCGTCCTGCACGACCTCCTCGGCCAGATCGATGTGGGCCGGGCCAAAAATGCGTGTCAGCCAGGCGACCAACTGTCCCGCGCGGCTGCGGAACAGATGGTCGACTAGTTCGTGCGGCATCGTCACATCTTATCGACCTGCCGCACTTCGATCGTCCCGCCGTACTCGAGATGCGGGCAGTCGCGCGCGTGCTCGACAGCCTTGTCGTAGCTTTCCACTTCGATCAAATAGTAGCCACCGAGGACTTCCTTCGATTCGCTATAGGGCCCGTCGGTGACGCGTACCTGTCCGTCCTTGCGTCGCATCACGCGTCCAGGTTCGTCGGTGAGTTTGTCGCTGGCGCGCCAGACCCCGGCCTCGCGCAGCTTCTTTCCCCAGGCGATGTACTTTTCGACGATCTTCTGCATTTCGTCCGGGCTGACCCCCGCGAACGACGCCGGGTTGTCGTGCAGCAACAGCATGTATTTCGGCATGGTCTCCTCTTGTGACGTGAATGGCTTTTACTTCGAGACTCGGGTGAATGTTTCACGCTCGGTCATCTTCTTGGTTCCATTTTCGAAAAACTCCCACGATGTCGTGAAGTGGTTCGCATCATCAACGCGGTAGAGCGCCCGGCGCATATGGCCGACGTTTTCGCTTGGCATGTTCGCGCCGCGCAGAAACTCGAATTGAATCTCGCCGCTCTTCGCGTCGTAGCCTTCGGCCCGGAGTGTTGGTTGGTTCCTCGCGATGCAGTAGTGCGTCAGGATGAGCGACGCGCCATCGAGATGGTAGGCGGTCACCATGTGGCCGCCGCCCGGCAGCGCAGGGTTGGCGTAGCGTTCGAGCAGCACTGTGCCGCCGGCTGTGAGCTCGAACGTCGTCGTGGCCTTGACGCCCTTGATTGGCGCCGCGTCCCACGTGCCTTGCAGCGTCTGGAGCCGCTCGAATGCCGCTGCTGCGTCGATTGATGCCGCCCCGGGCGCCTTTCGCGAATCTGCGGCGGACTCTGACCCGAATCCGGCAAGAATGGCCGCGAACGCCAGGGTAACCAACATTGTCATATCCAATTCCTCCTTCGCGACTGGTTGCGCCAGCCTGCGTGAACTACAGACGAACGGGCTTGGAAGAAATCGACGGAGGGTCGTGGCTTCCACGGCCGAGCGTGGCAGAGAACGTTCTGGGCTACGATCAGCCGCTCCGATGAGTTGGACCAACTTAATGACCCGGTAACCGATTGATGATGAGACTCTTCGTACTTGTCGCTCTGGCGGCGCAGGCGCCAACGCCGCCACCCGACCCCGAGATCTTCCTGGCTACGCTTTCAGTGAAGGGGCGCACCGTTGAAATTGGGGCACCCGTCAACATTTCGAACAGTCCCGGCTACGACAATCAGCCCACGTTCACGCCGGACGGCGGAGCAGTGCTCTTCACGTCCGTCAGGGGCGATCGCAAACCCGATCCGGCGAATGCGGCGGCCACTGGCAGCGAGATATACCGGTACGAGATCGGCGCCGCTCGACTAAGTCAGGTGACCGAGACGCCGGAATCGGAGTATTCGCCAAGGGTGACACCTGACGGCACACACATTTCTGTCATCCGAGTCGAAGCCGATGGCACGCAGCGCATCTGGCGCTTTGCCATGGACGGAACGAAGGTCGAGCTTGTCCTGCGCGATATCAAGCCAATTGGGTATTACGCCTGGGCTTCCGACAAGACGCTCGCCCTCTTCGTGTTGGGCAAGCAAGGACAGCCCGCCACGCTTCAGGTGGCGGATGTCGGGACGGGCGAGGCGAAGGTGGTGGCGACGAGTATCGGGCGATCGATCCAGCGCATTCCTGGCGGAGGCATCAGCTTCGTGTCCAAAAGGCAGGCGGGAAATGGGCAGAAGTCAACGTTCACGATCAACGAGTTGAATCCGGAGACGCGACAGGTCAGCCCGCTCATCGATGTTTCGGCAGACGCGTCGGACGTCGATACGGCGTGGACCCCAGATGGGCTGCTGCTCGTCACAATTCAAGGCCAGCTGCTCGGTTGGCGGAAAGGTGACCCCGCGCTCTCGCCCGTGGCTGATCTCTCGTCACTGGGCCTCCGCGCCGCAACGAGATTGGCCGTCAGTCCCAAGGGCGATCGGCTTGCGCTCGTGGCTACAAAGCAGTAACGACAGCCGCGCAATCGCCACCTCCGGTATACGCCTTGCAGAGCTTAATGGCGTGTGGAGGTGAACAATGGGCTTACGGGACAAGTACGCATACGCCATCCAGACGGCGAAGGGTAAATTCGACGGCAGCGCCCAGGAGAAGGACGGCAAGCTGTACTTTTCGGGGACGGTGAAGACTGACGCCGACGCAAACGAGATCTGGAACGCAATCAAGACGATCCCGGACTGGCGTACGGACATCATGGCCGATATCAAGGTCGTCGGCGGACCAGCGGCCGCTGCGTCAGCGGCGAAAACCTACACGGTCAAAGCCGGCGACACGTTGAGCGCCATTGCCAAGTCGCAGCTTGGTGACGCGAACGCATACATGAAGATTTTCAACGCCAACACTGATCAGCTGAGCGATCCGGACAAGATCAAGCCGGGGCAGGTACTCAAGCTCCCATAGATCTCGCTTTACACGACGCCGAGGCCGGGTCCCTTCGAATATGGGACCCGCGCCCATCCTGGTTCTTGGGTCTACTGCGACGAACGCGTATCACGCCGATGGCAATGGTCAATGCACGTCCGCTGCTCCTCATAGTCGACGACTATGCCGACACCCGGCAGATGTACGCTGAGTTCCTCAGCGGCTCTTTCGAAGTGATCCAGGCTGGTGACGGCACGGAGGCGCTCACACTTCTCGAAACCAGCGTGCCAGCGCTTGTGATTACCGATCTCACACTGCCCGGCATCGACGGCTTCGAGCTGATACGGCAGATGCGGGAGAAGGCCGCGACTCGCCGCGTGCCCGTAATCTGTCTGAGTGGCCACGCTGGTCGCGCCCACGAACGGCGCGCGCTCGAGGTCGGTTGCGATCGCGTGCTCGAGAAGCCCTGTTTGCCTGAGGCGCTCGCGCGTACTATTCAAGAACTCGTGTGCGGCAGCCTGCACTAGGTCAGCGCGCGACGGCGCGATAGTAGCGCGAGGGCAGGCGGTGGCCGATTCGAGGCTCGATGTAGGCCGACGCGTTTACGACCGCGGCGAGGGACACACCGGTTTCAATTCCAAGACCATCGAGCATATACAGCAGATCCTCGGTTGCGAGGTTCCCCGTGGCGCCCGGCGCGTACGGACACCCTCCGAGACCGCCAGCGGACGCATCGAACGTCGTCACGCCATACTGGAGCGCGGTGAGCACGTTCGCAAGCGCGGTTCCGCGCGTATCGTGAAAGTGCAGCGCGACTTTCTCGAGCGGAACGCGTGACCTGACCGCGTCGAGGACCTGCGGCACTTGTCCCGGATGCGCGACCCCGATCGTGTCGCTGACGGAAACCTCGAATGCTCCCATGTCGATGAGGGCCGCGCACACGTCAGCGACGCGGACCGGCGAGATGTGGCCCTCGAACGGACAACCAAAAGCCGTCGAGACATACCCACGCACGCGCATGCCGACCGACAGCGCTCGCTCGCAAACCGCCCGGTAACCGTTGAGCGATTCGTCGATCGACTGATTGATGTTCTTGCGGCTGAACGTTTCCGACGCCGCCGCGAACACGGCAATCTCCTGCACGCCAGCCGTCCGCGCGCGTTCGAGACCGTTCAGGTTGGGCACGAGCGCGGGGTAGCGGACGTTCGGGCGACGCGCAATGTGCGTGAACACCTCCGCCGCGTCTGCCATCTGCGGTACCCACTTGGGGCTGACGAAGGCCGTCACCTCGATGACGCCGAGGCCGCTCGCCGACAGCAGATCGATGAACGCCACTTTGTCCTGAGTTGCCACCGCCGTCGGCTCGTTCTGCAGGCCGTCTCGCGGACCCACTTCAACCAGCGTGACGCGGCGTGGAAGCGTCATTGCTGGTTGCTGCCGTTCTCTACGATGTCGACGAGCGTGACGCCGGGCTGCACGAGCTCGCCCTCGCGGCAGTTCACGGCGCGCACGACACCGTCTGCCGTTGCCCGGATGGGAAGCTCCATCTTCATCGCTTCGAGGATGATCAGCGGGTCGCCGGGATGGACGGTGTCCTCAGGCTTGACCAGCACACGCCGAACCGTCGCCGGCATCGGCGCTGCCAGCGATCCGTGGTGACCACGGCTGCGCGTGCGTTCCTCCGGACGCGCCTCCGACAACAGGAACACATCACCATCGACGAAGACCCAGCGCTGATTGCCAGTCGCAACGGTCCATGCGGTGACGGTTCGATCGGACGCGACTCGCACGCGTCCGTCTCCGTCGCGGATGACCTGAAAGGTCCGGCCATCAACCGTTGCGTGTAGCTGCCCGCGCTCCTCGACGACGGCGACTTGATACTCGCGCTCGTCCTCGTCGCGAACGAGCGTGATCGTGCGACGCTTCATGGCGGTCATCGGCCCCACCGGCCGAGTGTCGACCACGGATCCGCTTCCGCCGTCGACGAGCGACTCGAGCGGTCGCGACCGGCGCCGGCATTCGCCGCAAAGGCCGCTGCCACGACAGCCTCGGCTGGCACATCTGGGTCGGCGGCGTCGCGGGAAAGCGCGGGCCAGTGCTCATCGATGAGGCCGGTGTGAAGGTGCCCGTCCCTGAATGCAGGCAGCTCGAGAAGCCTGATGAGAAATGAAACGTTGGTGCGGATGCCGAGAATCGGATAGCTGCGGAGGGCGCCGACCGCACGGGCACGAGCAGCTTCGCGTGTTTCCCCCGATGCGATGAGCTTTGCGAGCAAGGGGTCGTAATTGACGCCTATCTCGTCGCCTTCCGCGACCCCGGAATCGACGCGGACACCGGGCCCTGACGGCTCGCGATAGAGGAGGATCGGACCCGCCTGGGGCAGGAATCCATGCGTCGGATCCTCTGCATAAATCCGGCACTCGATCGCGTGACCTCGCTGACTGAGCACCTCCTGAGACCACGGCAGTGGTTCACCGGCAGCAACGCTCAGCTGTGCGCGCACGAGGTCGACACCTGTGACTTCCTCCGTCACCGGATGTTCGACCTGGAGGCGGGTGTTCATCTCGAGAAAATAGAAGCTGGCGGCGTCGCCCTGTCCTTCGACGAGGAATTCAATCGTGCCGGCGTTGCGATAGCCGGCCGCGCGGGCGGCCGCCACCGCGGCCTCACCCATGTGGCGCCGAAGTGTTGCGCTGACGGCGGGCGAAGGACTCTCCTCGATGACCTTCTGATGGCGCCGCTGGACCGAGCACTCACGATCGAACAGGTGAACGACGTTGCCGTGCGTGTCGGCGAACACCTGGATCTCGACGTGCCGGGGACGCGCGATCAGCCGTTCGACATAGAGCGTGCCGTCGCCGAACGCGGCGGTGGCCTCGCGCCGTGCGGCGGCGATGGCTTCCGAAGCCTCCGCCTCGCTGGCCACGGTGCGCATGCCCTTTCCGCCGCCACCAGCGGACGCCTTGACGAGCACCGGATATCCCAACGCGCGAGCCGCAGTCAGAACACCCTGGTCGGATTGGTCGCGCGGGACTTCTCCCGGGACGATGGGCACACCAGCCGATTGCATCAGTGCCCGGGCGCCAATCTTCGAGCCCATGCGCTCCATGACATCGGCTGGGGGGCCGACGAAAACGATGCCGGCGGATTCGCACGCTCGTGGAAGCTCCGGGCGTTCGGAGAGGAACCCGTAACCAGGATGAATGGCATCCGCGCCAGTCGCCTTTGCCGCCGCGATGAGCGCCGAGGGGGAGAGGTAACTCTCTGCAGCCGGCGCAGGTCCGATGCGCACCGCTCGATCCGCGACGCGGACGTGCAAGGCATGCACGTCAGCATCGGAGTAGACGGCCACGCTTTCGAGCCCGGCCTCGCGGCACGCCCTGGCGATGCGAACTGCGATCTCGCCGCGATTGGCGATGAGAATCCGCTTCACGACGGCCGCACCCACCTGGGTTTTCGCTTTTCGAGGAACGCGCGCATGCCTTCCTGGCCATCTTCCGACACGCGTTGCTCGGCAATGCGGCCGGTCGTGATGGCAATGACCTCTGCGGGACGGCTGCCGTGGATCTCCTTGATGAGATCCTTCGCCGCGGCCATGGCCGTCGGCGCCGAGGTCAGAATCTCGCGCACGTAGCGGTCCACGGTTTCGTCGAGTGATTGCGCGGGCACGAGCGCATGCACCAGGCCGAGCTCCCGGGCTCGCACGCCATCGAATCGCGCGGCGGTCAGGAAGAGCTCTCTCGCCGCCGACAAACCGATTTTCGCCATCACGTACGGAGAGATGACGGCTGGTATGATGCCCAGCTTCGCCTCGCTGAACGCGAACACGGTATCCTCTGCGGCCACGACGATGTCGCAGACGGCAACAAGACCGACGCCGCCCCCGAGCGCGGCGCCCTGGACGCGGCCAATGAGTGGGACCGGCAACGAGTCGAGCAGGTCGAGCATGCGCGCAAGATCTTCGGCGTCGCGCAGGTTGTCCTGACGGGTGTACGCGACCGCCTTCATCATCCAGGCGAGGTCAGCGCCGGCGCAGAACGCCGGTCCTTCGCCGGCCATGACAATCGCGCGGAGCGTGGGATCCTTGGCAGCGTCACGCGCGACGCCCGTCAGTGCCGCGATCACTTCCTCGTCGAACGCGTTCCTGACCTCCGGCCGATTGAGCGTGACGCGGAGGACATTGGTGGCATCGTCGCGGCTGGTGAGGAGGACGGGCATGAGATTCTTGCCCGGTTACATGCGGAACACGCCGAATCGGGGCTCGCGAATCGGCGCGTTGGCTGCCGCCGACAAGCCGAGTGCCAAGGCGTGACGCGTCTCGGCAGGGTCCAGGATGCCATCGTCCCACAGCCGCGCCGTTGAGTAGTAGGGTGAGCCTTCCCGTTCGTACTTTTCGAGGATGGGCTGACGGATAGCCTCTTCTTCGTCGGCAGAGAGTAGCTGGCCATCGCGCGCGAGTTGATCGCGCTTGACGGTCGTCAGCACACCCGCAGCCTGCTCGCCGCCCATGACGGAGATGCGTGCGTTCGGCCACATCCAGAGCAGCCGCGGCTCGTACGCCCGGCCGCACATACCGTAATTGCCGGCGCCGAACGAGCCGCCGATGACGACCGTGAACTTCGGGACAACAGAGTTGGCGACGGCATGAACCATCTTCGCGCCGTCCTTGGCGATACCTGCGCGCTCGTACTGGCGTCCGACGATGAAGCCGGTGATGTTCTGCAGGAAGACGAGCGGGATGCCGCGAAGGTTGCAGAGCTCGATGAAGTGAGTGGCTTTGAGGGCCGACTCCGAAAAGAGCACACCGTTATTGGCGATGATGCCGACGAGCATGCCGTGCACGCGCGCGAAGCCGGTCACGAGCGTGGCGCCATAGCGTTCTTTGAACTCGTCGAATCGCGAGCCGTCGACGATCCTGGCCAGCACTTCCCGAACTTCGTATGCCTGCCGAGTGTCGGCGCTGACGATGCCGTAGATTTCTCGCGGGTCGTAGCGAGGATCCTCCGGCGTCGCCACGTCGGGCATCAACGGCTTGACGGTATGGAGCGTGCTGACGATGGTTCGCGCAATGTGCAGCGCATGGGCATCATCATCGGCGAAGTAATCGGCAACGCCCGACAGGCGCGTGTGCACGTCGGCGCCGCCAAGTTCCTCGGCCGTGACCTCTTCACCGGTCGCGGCTTTGACGAGCGGAGGTCCGCCAAGAAAGATCGTTCCAGTGCCCTTGACGATGATGGTTTCGTCGGACATTGCCGGAACGTACGCCCCGCCTGCGGTGCAGGAGCCCATGACCACCGCGATCTGGGGGATGCGCTCCGCCGACATCCGTGCCTGGTTGTAGAAGATGCGACCGAAGTGATCGCGGTCCGGGAAAACTTCAGCCTGCAGCGGCAGGAAGGCGCCGCCTGAGTCAACGAGGTAGAGGCAGGGAAGTCGATTGTCGAGCGCCACCTGTTGCGCTCTCAGGTGCTTCTTGACCGTCAGCGGATAGTAGGTACCGCCCTTCACCGTCGCATCGTTGGCGACGATCACGACCTCGCGGCCCGACACGCGGCCAATGCCGGTGACAATCCCGGCAGCTGGCGCTTCGTTGTCGTAGACATCCCACGCCGCAAGCGGCGACAGCTCGAGAAACGGCGTGTCGGGATCGAGCAGCCGTTCGATACGTTCGCGCACCGGCAGCTTGCCCTGCGCACGATGCCGCTCGAGATATCGCGGACCGCCACCCTGGCGCACGACAGCCTGCCGCTCCCGCAGCTCTGCCATCAACTGCTCCATGCGTGCGGCGTTGGCGCGAAACGACCCGGATGTGGTGTCGATGTGTGACGGCAGCAGGTCCATGGGCAATTCTGAATGCTGAATTTTGGATGCCGAGGAAATTCTGAACTTACTTCAGCATTCAAAATTCAGCATTCAGCATCCCGATCACCAGCCGCAGCAGTCGGTCTTGAACCTGCACACCGGACATCGCCAGACGGCATGCATGCGGAACATCTCGGCGCCGCAACGTTCGCACAAGACGGTGTCGTTCCCGGTCAGGGCGCAGGCTGGCGGCGTCGTCGACGGGTTCGAGCGCAACGGCTGTGGCCGGAGGTTTTGTGGTACGCGGTTTGTGGGGTCTGGCATCGGGATGGATTATAAGCTGAACGTCATGGAGCGTCAGGACGCGCGCGAGCGGATGGTAGCGAAGCAAATCGCGGCGCGGGGCGTGACGGACTCGCGAGTGCTGGCGGTCATGCGCGAGGTGCCGCGTCACGTCTTCGTTGCCGTTGGGCTCCAGCCTGAGGCGTACGAGGACCGGCCGCTGCCGATAGGCGAAGGGCAGACGATCTCGCAGCCGTATATGGTCGCGGCGATGACCGCGGCGCTCGAGCCGCGCGCCAGCGACCACATTCTGGAGATAGGGACCGGATCGGGGTACCAGACGGCAATTCTCGCGCGGCTGGCGCGTTCCGTCGTGTCGGTCGAGCGGCATCCGAGGCTCGCGAACCGCGCCGAACAGATCCTGGCCTCGCTCGGGATCACGAATGTCCGGGTCACCGTCGGCGACGGCTCTCGGGGCCTTCCCGCTGAGGCACCTTACGACCGCATCCTGGTCACGGCTGGTGCTCCGGCCGTGCCCGAAACGCTCACCGATCAGCTTGCCGACGGCGGCCGGCTCGTCATCCCGGTCGGGTCCGAGGGCTACCAGCGGCTCATGATCATCGACCGCCGCGGCGACCGCCTGAGCGACCGCGAGGGTGAAGGCTGCGTCTTCGTTCCCCTCATCGGCCAGCACGGCTGGCCTGAGGGTCCAGGTCTGTAAAAAAGCACGACACCTGTCAGAATTGTGACGCTTTCGTTGGCGGGTGTATACTTTTTAGCGTTCAGTCGTGACAGCTCCGTATGTCGCGAAGCCATCGCCGCCCTGGAGAAGTTCATGAACCAGACGAAAAAGAAGAGCCGGGTGCTCGCCATCGACGACGAGCCCTCCATGATTGAATGGCTCAAAATCCTGCTCGAGCACGAGGGCTACGAGGTGCGGACCGCGATGATCGGGACGCGCGGTGACGAGATTTTTCGCACGTGGAAGCCGGACGTCGTCGTCACGGACATGATGCTGCCCGACGCGGACGGGCTTGAGCTGCTGCGCCGGTTCAAGGAGACACATCCGGCGACGGAGGTGATCGTCGTGACGGGTCACGGCAGTGTTCCGAAGGCCGTCGAGGCGATGAAGGCCGGCGCGCACAGCTTCGTCGAAAAGCCGATAGAGCCCGACACATTGCTCACCATGCTCGAGCGCGCGATCGAGCGCCGCGAGTTGGTCGGCGAGAACCAGCTGCTCAAGCAGAAGCTCGAGGGCCAGTTCCGCTTTGGCAATATCGTCGGCAAGAGCAAGAAGATGCACGAGGTTCTCGAGCTTGTCGAAAGCGTCGCCGGGAGCGACGCCAACATCCTCGTGCAAGGCGAAAACGGTACTGGCAAGGAGCTTATCGCCAACGCGCTCCACTACAACAGCAAGCGCGTCAAGGGGCCCTTCATCAAGATCAACTGCGCGGCAATCCCGAAAGATCTGATCGAATCAGAGCTTTTCGGCTACAAGAAGGGTGCGTTCACTGGCGCGCAGAACGACAAGGAAGGCCTCTTCGAAATGGCGGAGGGCGGCTCGCTCCTCCTCGACGAGATCGGGGAGATGCCGCCGTATCTCCAAACCAAGCTGCTGCGCGTACTGCAGGAACGTGAGTACCGGCCGATTGGCAGCGACCGCATCGTGCGCGTCGACTTTCGACTCATCTGCGCGACCAACGCCGATCTGGATACGGCGCTGAGGGACGGCAAGCTGCGCGAAGATTTGTACTTTCGAATTAACACGATCACCTTGCGTGTGCCGCCGCTGCGCGAGAAGACCGAAGACATCCCGCTTTTGTGTGAGTACTTCCTGGAGAAGTATCGCGAACGGCATCAGCGCAACGTCAAGTCGATTGCGCCGGCGGCCTACCACCTTCTGATCAGGCATCACTGGCCAGGGAACGTCCGCGAGTTGGAAAACGTCATCGAACGTGGCGTCCTGGTGGCTAAAGGGTCGGAGATTGCCGTGGCTGATTTGCCAGAGCCGATGCGTACGGAGACCACGAGGCCAGCGGACTTCGTCGTGCCGCCGCATCGCACGCTCGCAGAGATCGAGCGCATGGCAATCCTGCAAACTTTGCAGCGCACGAATTGGAACAAGCAGGAGGCGGCGCAGATTCTCGGTCTGTATCGCCCGACGCTCTACAGCAAGATGAAGAAGCACGACATTCAGGACGGCGGCAAGCAGGCGCGCCGCGCGGTTCAAGCGTAGACGTAGACGAGCTTCAACCCCGGCCATTGGCGTGGCACGGTGTTTGTAGAGTTAATTGATTATGGACCGTCGGGCAGGAGGCAGCGACGTGGACGAACGATCACGAGTATTGGTAGCGGCATGCGTCGGCGCAGTGGTGGGCGGCGTGTGCGGGTGGTTGTACCTGACCGAAAGCGGCCGATACGTTCGCGAGCAACTCGAACCGCGGCTCGACGATCTGATCGGTGAGATGACCCGCGTGCGCGGCACGGTTGAAAAGGCGCGCACGGCAGCCAACGAGGGTTGGCGGTCGCTCAGCGACATCACGGGAGGACAGGGCGGACAGGGCGGGCGCTGGTCTGCCTGACGTAAGGTGTGTATATGCCGAATCTCGAGACGACGAACTGGCTGCTTGGTGTGATCGCGTTCGCAACCGTCGTGCAGGTGGCCATGCTCGTCGCGCTGGCGCTGGCCGGTCGCAAGCTTTATCGGCAACTCAGCGAGCGCGTCGAACATCTCGAGGCCAACCACGTGGCGCCGTTGCGGCGCCAGATCGATCAGCATCCTGACCGACGTGCAGGCGATCACGGCCCGCTTCAACAACCAGACCGAGCGCGTCGATCATGCGATTACCGACACCATCGACCGCGTCGACGAGACGGCCGAGCGCGTCCGATATCGCGTGCGCGACAAGGTGTCGCGGGCGACGGGTTTCGTTCGTGGCCTGCGGGCGGCAATCGCATCGGTATTGACGACCGAAACAACATAAGCGACCCAGGGAGGGTTCATGGCGTACGAATTCGATCGCGTAGAACGTGAAGATGGCGGCGGCTCGTTTCTGATGGGTCTGCTTGCTGGCACCGTGCTCGGCGCGGGGCTCGGCATGTTGTTCGCCCCGAAGGCCGGGGCCGAGGTTCGAAAGCAGTTGTCGGAGCAGGCGAATCGTCTTCGCTCGACGGCGAGCGACACGATCCAGCACGCGTCGGAGCGTCTGGGTCAGGCGTCGCAGCAGGCATCGGACCGCTTCGCACAGGCATCGGACAAAGTCAGCCAGATGGTCGATCGCGGGCGCGAGGCGTACGATCGCGCAAAGACACCGACGGTATGAGGGCGAAAACAGCACAGACCGTCGCCAACGTCGCGCTTGGCGCTGCGGCACTCGGCGCGGCGATCGTCATCGCACGAACGCCGCCGCTGCGTCGGCTGGCTGTCGGTCTTGCCCTGTCGGCGCTGACCGGCGGGATTCCCACCTGGCTGACGCGCGAAGCGCAGCACGCGTGGGCGCAGAGCCGACGCCGCGAGATATGATGGCCGCGTGAAAGCGCCGGCCACGCGTCAGACCCCGCGGCTGTCGCGGGTGATGGCGCGCGTGGGCGCCGAGATCCGTCTCACGGCGCTAGCAATCTGGCGCGGAGTCACCGGCGTCTACCACAGCGACGATCTCACATTCGCGTCCTCGATCGCGTACTACTCGCTGCTCTCGCTCTTTCCGTTCTTTCTCCTCGCGTTCTCGATCGTCGCGCTCGTCACGAGCAGCGGCTCGGACCGCGATGCCGTCCTCCGGTTTGTCTTTCGCTACTTTCCCCGGCAGTTCGACTTCGTGACGCTGCAGCTCGCGGAACTGCAGCGGGCACGGATCCAATTGAGCGTGCTCGGCAGTATCCTCATGGTCTGGGCGGCGATGGGCGTATTCGGCGCAGTCACGTCGGCCGTCAACCACGCGTGGGGCGTTGAGCGGCAGCCGAGTTACTTCAAGCACAAGCTCATCTCGTTCGTGATGCTCGTCGTGTCCGGCGCGTTGCTGCTGCTCGGTCTTTTCATGGTCAGCGCGATGAACGTGGCCGAGGCGCGCTGGTTCGAAGGGGTCCTCGAGGGCATGCCGCGGCTCCTGGTGCTTCAGGGGTTCGCGGTGCGATGGGCGACGACGATCCTCTTCATTTTCGTTGTCGGACTGGTCTTCTACTTCGTGCCCAATGCCAAGGTGCGCTTCCGCGACGTGTGGGTGGGCGCCATCGTGACGGGATTGCTCTGGCGAGGCGCGCTCGCGCTCTTCTCGGCCTACGTGCGCGATCTGTCGCGCTTCAGTGTTCACGGATC
The DNA here is from genome assembly GCA_963797715.1 of uncultured Acidobacteriota bacterium. Taxonomy (GTDB): domain Bacteria; phylum Acidobacteriota; class Vicinamibacteria; order Vicinamibacterales; family 2-12-FULL-66-21; genus DATBJJ01. The sequence continues at coordinate 370,144 of CAWCQS010000012.1, read as the reverse complement.
GATCGCGGCTGTGGTCGTCTTTTTGTTGTGGGTCTACGTGTCGGCGGTGATCCTGCTGTACGGCGTCGAGGTGACGGCGGCGTACGCGCGCCTCAGGCGCCATCGTGCCGAATCGCTCCCCGCCGCACCCTCACCGCGCGAATGATTCGGTCCGGATTGCGCAGAGCCGTGCCGCGGCCGGGCGTGGCGGCCCTCCTGTGCGCGAGCGCACTCTTCGTGGCGCCGGTGGCCGCGAGGCAGCTCGTCTCTGTGAGCGACGAGATCGCACTCGGCAGGGAAGCACAGCGTCAGGCCAAGGCGCGAATTCCCGAGGTCACCGACCGCGAGATCAACGCGTATGTGCAGTCGCTGGGGCACCGCCTGGTCGCTCGCGCCGGCAGTTCCACGTATCCCTACAGTTTTTCCGTCGCCAACTATCGTGAAATCAACGCCTTTGCCTTGCCTGGGGGACCCGTCTGGGTGCACCGCGGCGTTTTCACGGCGGCGCAGAACGAAGCGCAGTTCGCGGGCGTTTTGGCGCACGAGATCGCGCACATCTCCGAGCGCCATGCCGCAAGTCAACTGACCAAGGGCCTGGTGGCCAACGGCCTCCTCAGCCTCCTCGGGGCGATTCTCGGCAACGACGGCGGTGCCCGGACTGCCCAGGCCGCCGCGCAGCTGATGGCGGGCGGCTACATGCTGAAGTTCAGTCGCGACGACGAGCGGGAGGCCGACCGCGTCGGTGCGCGCATCCTGCGGCAGGCAGGTTGGGATCCACGCGAGATGATCGCGTTCATGGAGATCCTGCGGCGGCAGCAGGGCCGAGATCCAGGTTCCGTGGCGGTCTTTCTCTCGTCGCATCCAGCCCCCGCAGAACGCGCGGAGCTGCTGCGCCAGGCCTTGCGAAACACGTCAGGTGGACGACGTGACAGCGATCAGTTCGGTGCGGTGCGTCAGCGCGTCAGTCGCCTGCCACCCGCGCGCCCGATGCCCAGGTGAGCGTACATGACGGGGCAGGGAGGTTTGATCACCTCCCTGCCCCAGATGGCGGGATGTCATTGGCGAGGCGGATGCTCCGGCTGGAAACGCCGAAGCGGCAAGCCGGGAGCGTTCCGCTTCCCGACGCCTTCTTCTGGAGCAACCGCCGTGCCACGGCTGAATCGGTAGAAACGCCAGTAAAAACGCAACCAAGTGAACATCACTGTCAACATCGGATGCAGTGACGTGGGCAGTTCCCAACACACACATGGGTAGCCGGCGTTCACTTGCACACAACATGCGCGTGAAACGCTTGAGGCCGGCAGTCGCGCCCGTTTTACGTCGACGACGGCGGCTCGGGTGAGTTGTATCGGCGCGGCTCGGCGTGACTGGCGACCGGCGGACGATATGTGTCGGACCGGCCGATGAGCAGCGAGTTGACGAAGAACCCTGCACCGACGAGAGCGAAGGCACCGCCGATGCCGACGCCGACTCCAGGCGCTCCGGCCGCGAACGAGATCATGAACATGAACGCCAGGCCAAGCGAAATCATGATGACGCCGCTGCTGCGCGCGCGGACGGCGCCGGGCGTCGCCGCCGGCTGGAGACCCGCCAGTTTTCGCTCGAAGCCCGCAGGGTCCAGTTCCGGGGCGGGGAAGAGCCCCCGCTCGATCATGGCGAGCCGTTCGCGATGCTCCATCTCGCGGATCTGCCGCCGGCTTTGCATCGCCATCCAAATAACCGCGACGCCAGCCAGGATTCCCAGCGAGCCTGATTGCGACGACGATGAGTTCCTCAGCCTCCACGTTAACCTCCCCGCCTCTTCATGCGTGGTTTAGACTGAGCAGGCCAGGGGATTGTTTCAACGGCCGCCTGAAACAAAACACCCCCCAAGGGGTTCTAACACTCGGAGGATTCTCGTAGCGGGGCCGGGCCGGGGACAAACGTCCCGGACGAGCGGGGTGGCGTTGAAAGGTGCGAGGTGAGTGTCGCGGACGCGGCGACGCGTACTGCTCGAGAGGAACAGGACGAACGCGCGCTCCTCGAGCGGTGCCGGGCCGGCGACGACTCGGCGTTTGCCGACCTCGTGGATCTCCACAAGAACCTCGTCTACGGATTGGTGTCGCGGATGGTGGCGGACCGGTCCCGCGTCGACGACCTCGCGCAGGAAGTGTTCCTGAAGGTATATCGCGGCCTGCCGTACTTTCGCGGCGAAGCGCGGTTGTCGACGTGGATCTATCGGATCGTGCAGAACGTCTGCCTGGCAACTGGTCCGCGCCGTCCGCCCGACCTGTCGCTCGATCAGGAAGATCGGAGCGGGCGGCGATTCGAGCCGGGCCGCGGCTGACGGTTCGTTCGGCGATCTCGAGCTTCGCGACCGCCTCGAGAAAGCGATCGCACAGCTGCCCGATCAGCAGCGCCTGCTGATTGCGGCGCACTATCTGAACGGCGTGCAGTACGAGAGCGCTGGCCGAAGCGCTCGATATTCCGCTCGGAACGGTCAAGACACACCTCTACCGGGCGAAGAAACGGCTCAGGGAGTTGCTCGACTCGTGACCTGCACCGACGCAGTGAACCTCGTGGAGGCGATAGCCGCGGGCGACCTCGAGGTCGACGCGAGCCTTCGGTCGCACTTCGAGACCTGCCCGCGATGCGCCGCGGCGCTGGCGTCGGCGCGTCGTGTCGATGCAGGGTTGCGCGCGCGCCCAGTGGTTCAACCGCCGGCGCGATTCACCGACACGGTGGTCGGCCGGATTCGCAAGGAGCGCTGGCAGAGCGAAGAGCGCGTCGATCGTCTCTTCAACGTCGCTATTGTCGTCGCCGTGCTGCTGGTTGCCGGCAGCATCTTCGCTCTAACCAATGTAGGTGCCGTCCTGGGCGCCGCGGGATCGGTGTGGGGCGTGCTCGCGTCGGCGAGTGGGCGCGCCGCCGACGCTGCCGCGCCAACCTTCCTGACCTACGTCGCCGCCGCCGGGCTACTCATGTCAGCCCTCGCCATGTGGTGGTGGGCCGATCGCCGTGTCTCGCTCTAAAGAGCGGTTCCACCTCTTGGTAAAGTGTAGCGTCCGGCGTTAGCCGGACCATGGTCCGCCTGAAGGCGGACGCTACATCGTCACTTCCCGTGTCGTCCGTGTGTTCCGTGGCTCAGGACGCCACGAGTCCAAGGTTCTCTCGCCGCTTGTCGACGAGTGCCTCCACGGCACGGAAGAGCAAGCGGCTCACGACGAAGGCAATCGCGCACCACGCCGCCATCAGCACTGGCGCCAGAACCGGTTGATGGAGCAGAACGGTCGCAACGACAACGATGAGAACCGCCGGTGCTCCTGCGGCGAGCGTAATGACAAAACCGAGGAGGTTGGCGGCTGCGTGCGGGTTACTGCTTTGTCCGATGCTGTTGAGATCGACGGCTCGTGGAAAGAGCGCGGACAGAGCGGCGGCGCCAGGAGCCACCAGCAGGTAAGTGGCCGCAAACGCCAGCGGCAACGCCAGCCACAACGCGAGCGGGCCGCCACCGAAAAACGCGAACGACACGAGTAGCATGACTGCTGACGGCATGGCGGCGAGCAGTCCGTTGCCGACCGCCTTGCCCGCGAGGATATCTCGCGTCTCGAGCGGAGAGAGAAATGCCAGCGTCAGCCCTGCCCGATCGATAGCGAACTGGTTCATGGCGAATGGGAGGATAGCCAGCAAGCACACCGAGGTGCCGAAGGCGGCAAGGTTGAGGCCGCTCGTCAGGCTCATGAAACCGAGCTCCATTTCGCCCCGCCTGCTCATCACGACGGCCAGGACGACGAACACCACGAACGGTGACAGAAGGCTGGCCCGTCCGCGCGGCGTGCGCGTCGCAAGGCGCAGTTGTGTCTGCGCGACGGCGGCGCCGCCCCGCGACAGGAACGGCAAGCGCAGGCTGCTCGAGTCTGTCGCCGCTGTGGATCGACGCCGGCTGATCGCAGATGGCGAATCGAGGAGCCGCGCGAAAACCAGGAGACCAATCGTGTGGGTCAACGTGACGGATCCTGCGAGCAGGAGCAGCGGAGACACTGCCGATGTCACGTTCCGTCGGGCAGCCTCCCGAGTCGCGCGTGCGTACTGGTCCGACGGAACGATTGTGTATGCGGCTTTCGCAGTGCTGGTGACCCACGCCGGCATGGGACTGCCGTGACGGCCGTTCCGCCCGTGCTCGTTCAACAGCAGGCCGGGTAGCATCGCCAACGCCGGGACCGTGATGATGAAGACGAGCATCACGATCTCGCCCCTCCGGCGGTCGCGGACGATCAAGTGGAGCAGTAGCGTCGAGAGTGTCGAGAGGCCAACGAGGCACACGGCGAACAACGCGCCTGCGAAGAGCGCGATGGCCGCCGCCAGCCATGCGCCGCCAACCGCAAGCCCGACCGGAATCGAGGCCACGACGGGTAGCGAGATGATCACCCACGGTTCGCTGATCGCGCCAGCGGTGTGCGCCAGGTAGAGCGTCTGGCGTGGGATTGGCAGCAAGAGGAGTCTGACGATCGTCGTCGGGTCCATCGACGGGAGGAGCATCGGGCCGACGACGGCGAAGCCGCACGCGGCAAAGAGCAGAATGCACAAGCCCTCGAACGTGAGAACGACGTCGCCGGTCGCGAGCCAGTAACCGGCAAAACCGCCAAGCCCGGCGAGGCCGATGACGGAAGGCACGAGCAGGATCAGGGCAATGATTGGCCCGATCTGCTGGAGCGCGAGCGAGAACCGCTCCATGGCGTCGCGCGCGCCAGTACGCTCGAGCGAGTTCATCAACACCCGCCAGCGCATCCAGGCGAACGCGCGCAGGGTTCTCAGCATCAAAGCCAGTCGAGCGCAACCGGCTCGCGTGCGTCGCCGCCGACGAGACTGATGAAAAGTTCTTCGAGGCGCGCACCTCCGGCCCCGGCTCGCAGTTCGTCGATCGGTCCCTGCGCAACAAGCCGTCCGTGCGCGATGACTCCGATGTGCGTCGACAGCCGCTCGACGATCTCGAGGATGTGCGAGGTGAGAAAGATCGTGCCGCCGCGGGTCACGAACGAATGCAGCAGATCCTTGATCTGGCGCGAGGCCACCGCGTCGATGCCTTCGAACGGTTCGTCCAGGAACAGGAGCTTCGGCGCCGGGAGAAGCGCCGCCGCCAGGGACAACTTCTTCCGCATGCCGTGCGAGAAGTCGGCGACGAGCGTCGAGTGCGCCCCTTCGAGATCCATCAGCGCGAGCAGATCCGCGGCGCGCGCGCGGGCGACCTTGACGTCGAGCCCATGAACTTCGGCGACGAACGTCAGGGTCTCGGGGGCCGTCAGCCGCTCGAAGAGTGCGAGATCCTCCGGGACGACACCGATTCGCCGCTTCACGGATACCGGATCGGTCAGCGGATCGGTGCCGAGGATGCGTATCGAGCCCGCGGTCGGCCGGAGCAGACCCGTGAGGCACTTGATCGTTGTTGACTTGCCGGCGCCGTTGGGGCCGAGAAATCCGAAGAAGCTGCCGGCTGGCACCGCGAGGTTGATGCCATCGACCGCGCGCAGCGACCCGAAGTCCCGTGTCAGCGCTCGAGTTTCGACTGCCAGTTCCACGCGACGGATTGTATCCCGGTGCGTGACCGCTTTTTACTTCACGCTTCGCGCATCGTCCACGTACGATGAGAACAGCTATGAATCGCCTGGCGCAGGAGCGCAGTCCGTATCTTCTCCAGCACGCCGCGAATCCTGTTGACTGGTACGCCTGGGGACCTGAAGCATTCGAGCGCGCGCGTCGCGAGGACAAGCCAATCTTTCTGTCCATCGGCTATTCGACCTGCCACTGGTGCCATGTCATGGAGCACGAGTCGTTCGAGAACGCCGATATTGCGGCGCTCCTCAACGCCGACTTCGTTTCGATCAAGGTCGATCGCGAGGAGCGGCCTGACGTTGACCGCGTCTACATGTCGTTCGTGCAGTCGACGACAGGTTCAGGTGGGTGGCCGATGAGCGTCTTCCTGACGCCCGAGCTCAAGCCGTTTTTCGGCGGCACGTACTTCCCGCCAACATCACGGTGGGGCCGCCCCGGTTTTACCGATTTGCTGACCGAGCTGTCGCGCGTCTGGAAAGACGATCGGCCACGCGTCGAGAAGGCGGCTGCGGAACTGCTCGAGCGCCTCAAGATGGTGACCGGCGCGGGCAGCCACGGGCGCGGCGAATCGTCGCTGGCCTCTCCCGAGGCGCTCGACGTCGCGATCGACAGCTACGTCAAGGTGTTCGACGAACGGCACGGCGGTTTCGGCGACGCGCCGAAATTTCCACGTCCCTCCGAGTTGCTGCTGCTCCTGCGCGAACACGCCCGGCGTGATGCCGCGGGACACACCGGTCAGACCGCACTGCGGATGGCGGCCGACACGCTGCGTGCCATGGCCATGGGTGGCATGCGCGACCACATCGGCGGCGGCTTTCATCGTTATTCCGTCGATGCCGAATGGCGAGTTCCGCATTTCGAGAAGATGCTCTACGACCAGGCGCAGCTGACGCTCGCATACCTCGAAGCCGCGCAGGCCAGCGGCGAAGACTTCTATGCGACTGTTGCCGAGGACACGCTCGCGTACGTGATGCGCGACCTCACTGATCCGGAGGGCGGGTTCTACTCCGCTGAGGATGCTGACAGCGTGCCACCGGAGCAGGCAGGCCAGCCGTTGGCGCAGAAGAGCGAGGGGGCCTTCTACATCTGGACCGACGCCGAGATCGGCGCGGTGACCGGGGACGATGCTCCCATCGTGCGGCGGCGATTTGGCATCGAAGCCGATGGCAACGCGCCGCACGACCCTCAGGGAGAGTTTCGCGGACGAAACATCCTGTATGTTGCCCAATCGATCGACGACATTGCCACGCGGTCCGGCCTGACGCCAACGGCCATCGTCGACGCGCTCGGCCGCGCGCGCGAGTCGCTCCTCGCGGTCAGGAACCGACGTCCACGGCCGCATCTCGACGACAAAGTCCTGACTGCCTGGAACGGGCTGATGATTGCGGCGTTTGCCCGCGCCGCCCGCGTCCGGGCCGGGAGTCCCGCCGCGCCACGTTATCTTGCAGCCGCCCGGCGAGCCGCCGAGTTCATCCGGCGCGCACTGTGGAAGCCTGACCTTCGGCTGCTGCGGCGCTATCGCGACGGTGAGGCGGCCATCGACGGTTACGCTGAGGACTACGCCTTTCTCATCTTCGGGCTGCTCGAACTTGCCCAGGCTGATGGTGATCCGGCGTGGCTGCAGTGGGCGATCGATCTCCAGGCAATGCAGGACCGCTTTTTCTGGGACGACGCGGATGCGAGCTGGTTCAGTACAACGGGAGACGATGCGAGCGTGCTGCTCCGGCTGAAGGAGGACTATGACGGTGCCGAGCCGGCTCCGGCGTCGGTGTCAGTCCTTAATCTCCTCACCCTCGAATCGCTCGTCGGCAGCGGCGCATGGGTGGAGAAAGCGGAACGCACACTGGCGCGGTTCGGTCCGCGCATCGGCGCCGCGGCACGGGTGGTTCCCTTGATGCTCGCTGGACTCTCAACATGGCATGCCGAGCGGACGCAGGTCGTCATCGTCGGGCCGCGCGATCGTCAGGACACGGTGACGCTGCAGCGCGAGGTCGCGCGGCGCTACCGGCCGTTCGGCGTGGACCTGCCGGTCGAGCTCGGAGCGAATCAGAAGGGTTTAGCCGCGCTGATACCGTTTGTCGGACCGATGCAGATGCGCGACGGCCAGGCGACGGCTTACGTGTGCCGAGGGTTCGTATGCCGTGAGCCCGTGACCGGCGCGGACGCGCTGGCAGGGCAGCTGATTCGGAGAGCTTCCGCCTAAAGGCGGAAGCTCTGTGCCCTCGCGGGCGTGCACTATACTGGTCGAATACCGATGCGATACAACGTTGAAATCGTCCTGCGCGAGTGCGACTACGCGGTCACCGAAGAGATCCATCACCTCGGCAATTCGCCCGCGACGTGGACCGAGCTGGACGTCGAAGGTGTTCTCAAATCGATGCTTCTCGCGATCGATCGGGTCAAGAACCCAGGGGACCAGGCTCGCACCGTGCAGCTGCGTGGGTTCAGCTGGATCGTCGAGCCGACCGACGGCGGCGTGGTGATTGCGATGGAGATTCCGAGCGGCGCTGCGGTTGCGGGCCCCTTCGACATCGCGCAACCCCTCCTCGACGGGATGATCACGCGCATCCTCGCCGCGGCGCGCGGTCCAAAGCCCGTGGTGCACTAGACACGAGCGACCCCGCACGGCCCGAACCAAAACAGAAAGTTTCGTTACGAAACTGCGACGACTCGGTCGCGAAATGTCGCGGTTTTGCCGACGTTTTCGCGTTACCACCGCGGCACTGGTCTTGCCCTCTCGGTCCACGTCGAGGTCTATGTTCCGACGGGATCATGAAATTACAGTATCGCGTGCTGGTTCTCGAAGACGATGAGAACGCGCTCGCAGGCATCGTCGAGCTGCTGTCCGAGAGCGGGTATGACGTTACTCCTACGTCTGCCTACGAAGACGCGAAGCGCATTCTCTCCGGGACGACGTTTGACCTGTTCGTAACCGACGTTCGCCTCCGCAGTTTCAACGGTCTCCATCTCGTCAAGAAGGTCCGCGAGGAAGCGCCGGAAACCGGCGTGATCATCATGACTGGCTATGACGAGCCGCTCATGCAACTCGAGGCGAGCCGTTACAGCGCACAGTTCATCAAGAAGCCGATCAAAACGCGCGAGCTCCTCGACTGCGTGCGGCGAAGCCTGTCGTCGGTTCGCCGCGAGCGGCGGTGGCCGCGTAAGCGCGTGCTCGGTGGCTTCCGCGTGACCGCGGCCGGTCGCCCGGCGGCAGTCGTCGACGTCAGCTACGGTGGTCTCTGCCTGGAGATTCCCGCAGTCGACAGCCTGCCGGCACTGTTCGACGTCGAAGTGTCCGGGATCAATCTGCACTTGATGGTCGAACCCGTCTGGTCGTCGGCCCGTGTCCCCGGCGCGCTCGTCTGCGGTGCCGCGCTTGCCTCCGACGCCACGCCTGCCGCTCGGACGTGGCGCGAAATCGTCGATCGCCTCTCTGCGTAGACGCATCCGCCGCGCCTCGCGGATGTGGGGACTCGTGCTAGGCTCTCCGGCCATGATCAGTAGACTCGGCACGCGAATGATCCTCGGCGTAGTCATCGTGCTGGCGCCATTCGCCACGGCGCCGCGGCCGTTCGGTGTAGCGCCGGCGACTCTTCGCGCCCAGGCGGCGCCGACGGCGTTTCCACTCGACGAGGCGACGGTCGAGCAGCTGCAACAGTGGATGCGCGACGGCCGTTATACCTCGCGGCAGCTCGTCGACCTGTACTTGACGCAAATCGATCGGATCGATCGATCTGGTCCGACATTGCGCTCCGTCATTGAAACCAATCCTGAGGCGCGCACGATCGCCGACACGCTCGATGCCGAGCGCAAGGCGAAGGGACCGCGGGGACCCTTACATGGCATCCCCGTCCTCATCAAAGACAACATCGACACTGCCGATCGCATGATGACGACAGCCGGATCGCTGGCGCTCGAGGGATCGACTCGCGTTCGGGACGCGTTCGTTGTCGAGCGGCTCCGGGCTGCCGGCGCCGTGATCCTCGGCAAGACGAACCTGAGCGAGTGGGCAAATATCCGGTCGACGAAGTCGTCCAGCGGTTGGAGCGCGCGCGGCGGCCAAACGAAGAACCCGTACGCTCTCGATCGCAATCCCTGCGGGTCGAGTTCCGGTACCGGTGCGGCGATCGCCGCCAACCTCGCTGCCGTCGGGGTTGGAACCGAGACCGACGGTTCCATCGTGTGCCCCTCATCGGCCAACGCCCTGGTCGGAATCAAACCGACAGTGGGCCTGGTCAGCCGCTCGGGGATCATCCCTATTTCTCATACGCAGGACACCGCCGGCCCAATGGCCAGGACGGTCACGGACGCGGCCGTGTTGCTCTCCGCTTTGGTCGGCGTCGATCCGCGCGATGCCGCGACCAAGGCGTCAGCGGGGAAGGCGGTCGATTACGTGAAGGCGCTCGACGCCGGCGCGCTGAAGGGCGCCCGGATTGGCGTCGCCAGGAAGCGCTACTTCGGCTACAGTCCCGCGACCGATGCCGTGATCGACACGGCCCTGGCGGCCATGAAGGCAGCAGGCGCGGTCGTTGTCGACCCGGCAGACATTCCCACCGCGGCATCGCTCGATGAGTGCGAGCTGGAGATTCTGCTCTACGAGTTGAAGGCTGATCTCAACGCGTATTTGCGCGGTGTAGGACCGTCGGCGCGGGTGCGCTCGCTCGCCGACGTCATCGCCTTCAACGAACGCGAGGCGGCGCGCGAAATGCCATTCTTCGGTCAGGAAATGTTCGTGTCGGCCCAGAAGAAAGGACCGCTGACGGACCCCGCGTACAAGAAGGCGCTGGCCACGTGTCGCACGCGCGCGCGCACGCTCGGCATCGATGCCGTCATGACGCGTCTGCGGCTGGACGCGCTCGTGGCGCCGACCGGGGGCCCTGCCTGGCCGACCGATCTGCTGAATGGCGATCATTTCCTCGGCGCAAGCTCGACCCCGGCCGCGGTCGCCGGGTATCCGAGCATCACCGTGCCGGCCGGCGCAGTCTACGGGTTGCCGGTCGGCCTCGCATTTATCGGACGCGCGTGGAGCGAGTCAAAACTCGTCGGGTTGGCGTACGCCTTCGAGCAGGTGACGAAGCATCGCCGGCCGCCGACGTTCGTCCCGGGCGTGATCCTTCCGTGAGGCGGTTACTGGCTGAAGCTCAGACTGCTGAGGAACTGATCGACGCTCGAGTTCCACGCCGCAACCGTTTCCGACGGTCCAACCAGCTTCAGGTAATAGGGACCGCGGGCAGTTTCGACGACAGCCGTGCGCATACGATAGCCTGGGCTGTTGTGCTTCTCGGTCGCTCCGGGTCGGACCTCGGCTACGTATGTGCCGCTGACATCGAGGAGCGATACCTTGAGACCGTTGATCGTGCGGGTATCGCGAACCGCGATATCCGCGGTGGCCCGCCCGTCCGGCTGCTGCATCTGTCCGAGCCAGCGCTGGATGTTGGCATCGACGCTGCCGCCAGACCCGCCAAAGAAGTAGATGACGAGCTCCGCGTTCGCCTTTCCTGCATCGCGCGCTGGAAGCACGAACTCCGCGACCCGCATCGTTGATGATGGATCACGAGGTTGCCAGCCTTGCGGCGGCGAAAACTTGAGCGTTCCTGGTACGGACGTCTGCACAAAGGAGAGAACGACCGACGCAAGCAGGAGAAGGATGTGTGACGGCATGCGGAAATCCTAACACTGACGAACCCCCGTCAACCGTCCGGCAAGTGCTCGTCAAGCTGCCCAGAGGTGATTCATGCGTGTGTGGCCTGCGGTGCTGGTACTCCTGTTGCTGCTCGGTGGCGACGCGTCGGCGCAAGATGTGAGCTGGGGTATCAAGGGTGGCGTCAACTTCGCGACGCTGAGCGCCGATACCGATCCCGGCCCGGACTTCGGGTATCGCATCGGCCTGGTCGCCGGCGCATTCTTCACGTGGCCGATTGCCAGCCACCTCGACATCCAGCCCGAAGGTTTGTTCAGCCAGCAGGGCGCATCGCTTGAGGCGACTGGCCTCGACAGCGTCACCGTGAAGCTGGACTCGATCGTCGTTCCCGTGCTCGTCCGCTATCGGCTGCGCTCCTCCGGAACGGGACTGGTCGTCTTCGGTGGTCCATCGATTGGCTTCAACGTGCAGGCGAAAGCGACCGCCGACATCGGGGGTCAAAGCATCTCTGATGACTTCAAGGACGACGTCGAGGACGTCGACTATGGTGTTGTGTTCGGCGCTGGTTGGGAGGGAGGCCGCTTCCTGCTCGACGCGCGCTACAGTTGGGGGCTGTCCGTGCTCTCGACTGATCCGAATGACGCCGATCAGGCGAAGCACCGCGTCATCAGCGTTCTCGCCGGCGTACGATTCTGATTTACTCCGCCCGTAGTGCCAGTATCGGATCGGCGCGGGTCGCGCGCAGCGCCGGGAGCAGGCACGCAAGCATCGCCACGCCGCACTGAACGATCGCGCTTGCCGCGTACGTCGACGGATCGGCGGCACTGACGCCAAATATCGACGCCGATACGAAACGCGTCGCTACCGCCGCACCGGCCAGTCCGATCAGGACTCCAGGCAGTGCCAGCGCAACACCTTCGCGAAGCAGTAGTACGACGACTCGTCGCGGCGTCGCACCGAGAGCGGTGCGGATGCCAAATTCGCGCGTTCGCTGGCTGACGGTCATGTAGGTCAGGCCAAAGAGTCCGACGGTGGCGAGCGTCAACGCCAGCGCCCCGCACACGCCGAGGAAGCCAGCGGCGGTCCGTGCTGGCCAGAGCGGCATCTCCATCCGTTTCTCCATCGTCTTGACGGAACCCGGCGGCAGGCTGGCATCGAGCGCGCGAACTTGATCCTGAATGTTCGCTACCAGAAGACCAGGTTCGCCGAACGTACGAACGACCAGCGTCACTGTATCGGCGAACTCGCTGGCAAGAATCGGACGGTACACGTCCTCGCGTGGTGTCTCGCCAAAGCTGCGATGGGTGACATCGCGTGCCACGCCAATCACACGTAGCTGCCGGCCGCCGGATGCTTCGCGCACCCATTCACCGACCGCAGGTCGATCGGGAAAGAGGCGCGTCGCAAGATTGTGGCTGAGAATGATCGCGTCGTTCGACGTGACCGTCTGTGGCGTGAAGTCGTGGCCCGACACGAGCGGAACGCCGAGCGCCGACATGTAGCCCGCGCCGACGCCGTAGACGAGCACGTCACGACACTCGGCTGTCGCGCAGTCCGGCCCGCCGGCCGAGACTTTCGTGACTTTCGGATAGCCAACATAAAACGGCACTCGATCACCGATCGCGACGCGTTCCACGCCAGGCAGCGCGGCGACTCGTTCCACAAGGTTGGCGAAAAAGCGTTTCGAGTGCGCAGCATCATAGGCAAAGTCTGAAGGCTTGAGCTCGAGAACGAGCAGGTGCGAGGTCTCGAACCCCGGGTCAGTGCTCGATTGCGCCAGGAAGCCGCGGAGGAAGAGCAGGGCGGCAGTCAGAAACAGCGTCGATCCGGCAATCTGCGCGACCATGAACGCGTTGCGCATCAGCGAGGGTCTCGGACCGAGCGCATTCTCCATGCGTATGGAGGCTACGAGATTGACTCGCGTGGCCTGGAGCGCGGGCAGCAGAGCCGGCACGATGCCGGCGAAGACGACGAGCATCGCCGTAAAGCCGATGAGCCGGCGATCCAGCCCGAAATGCAGGCGCTGCGGAATCGGCGACGGCAGGCTGAACGCCGATAGCAGGTCCGCGCTCCAGGCTGCGACGACGATAGCGGCGGCGCCGCTGACGAGCGCGAGCATGGCGCCTTCAAGCGCGAACTGGCGGATGATTCTCGAGCGCGTCGCGCCGAGCGCAGTCCGGACACTGATGTCGCGCTGCCGATCGGCGGCCCGCGCCAGCAGGAGAGCAGCGACGTTGAAGCATGCGATCAGCAGCACGAGCAAGACGATTGCGAGCCCGAGCCACGCCAGGCGAGCGATCGGCCGTAATTCGGGCGCGCCCTCGCTCATCGGTGCAAAGCTCAGTGTGCGCTGCGAATCGGCGCCGGCCTGCACCGCTACGGATTGGGACGCGATGCTTTGCAGCTCGGCACCCGCCTGTGCGGAAGATACGCCTGCGGCCAGCCGCCCGACCACCGTCAGCCACGGTTGGCTTCGTTCGAAGAGGCGCTTGGGGAGGCTGAGGACCTGCATGCGATCCAGCGGAAGCCAGACGTCAGGTTCGTAGAAGCCTCCCGGACCTTGAAATCCGTCTCGTACCACGCCCACGATTGAGGCGATGCGGCCGTTGAGCGTTATCGTTCGGCCGGCAATGGTGTCGCCACCACCGAGCTCGTTGCTCCAGAAGCGCGCGCTCACGACAACGGGCACGTCCGATGCGGAGCGATCGGCATCCGTAAAGACGCGGCCGATTTCTGGCGCCGCGCCGAGCGTCGTCAGGTAGTTGCCGGAGACCAGGAGTCCCCATACCTGCCGCGTCCGTGTTCCGTCGTGGAAGCTGAGCGGCATCCGCCCTTCCGCCGCCACCGCGTCAAGCGTTCGGGCGGAGCGCGCAAGGTCCTCGTAGTCGGGCAGGGACGAGAGCGCGTGCGCATTTCCCGGCGACCGCGTCATGATCCAGCCGAGCGCTTCGACGGCAGGAAAACGGAACGGCTTGAAGAGGAGTGCGTTCAGCGCTGAGAATGCGACCGCGTTGACGCCGATGCCGATGGCGAGCGTCACGACGGCAAGCGCGGAGAAGCCAGGTCGTAGGAGCAGCGCCCGAGCCGCGAACCGCAGGTCGCTCAGCAGACTGTCCATTCGCGAGTAGACGGGCTGGCAACGCGCCCGTTCCTGCATTTCTCAATGTGCAGGAAGCTGTCGGACGCTGATTGCGTCGCCGGGCCACATCCACCATATTGTCGCATTTATCGGGCTCGCGGGGCCCCACCCCCGCTCGCTCGGCGGCGTCGCGCCTCGCTCGGGCCGCAGGCGCTGCCGATTCGGCGGCCAATGGCCCAAACAACGACAGCTCGGCTCGGCCCACTGTCTCAATCCGACTCGCCGCAATCGACCACGAGTTCGTTCAATGCGGCGCCGAGTTGCTCCAGTCCTCCCTTCACAACGGCCGTCGGGCCGCCGAATCCCAGACGAAAGTGCGCGGGTGCTTCGAAGAATCGGCCGGGCACGACGGCAGTTCCGTGCTCGCGAAACAAGCGTTCTGCGAACGCACTCGTATCCTGGACGCCGCGAATTCGAGGGAACAGGATGGTGCTGCGACGCGGGAGGACGACTTCGAGGGCCGGCTGGCGGCGCATGAAGTCGTGGACGAGCGTCCGGTTCGTTTCGAGCAGGGCAAGGGCGCGGGCTTCGAGGCGATCGAGCTGGCTAAAGGCCAACGTCGCAAGACGCTCGGCGGCAATCGATCCAGAGCCGTCGATGACGTCTCGCGCGCGGCGGATGCGCTCGGCGGTGGATGGTGACGAGATCGACCACCCGCAACGCAGGCTCGACAACCCGTACGATTTGGTGAGGCTGCTGGTGGAAATGAATGCGTCGCCCAGCAGCGCAACCGGGTGGAGCGATGGATCGGCGGCGTCGAGGTACACCTCGTCGACCAGCACGCGCGCGCCAGAACGCGACGCGATGGCGCCGATCTCTGCGAGCGCAGCTCGATCGGCCAGAGCGCCCGTCGGGTTGTGCGGTGAGGTGACGACAATGAGTTTTGTTCGAGCTGTCACCGCCTGCGCGACCGCCGCCGGATCGAGCGCGAAGCCCGCTTCGAATCGTCGGTCGAACCGGACGATGTTCGCGCCAAGGAGTCGGACGGCACCAATCAGCGGATCGTATCCAGGACGCTCGATCAGCACGTCGTCGCCCGGTTCGACGAGCGCGGCGAACGCCTGGAAGTTGGCGCCTGCTGCACCGTTCGCTGTCGCGACACGATCGGCGGTCACGCCGTAGCGGCGCGCGATCGCCTCGACGAGCGGCTCGTATCCGTTGTCGTTGGCGCCGGTCAAAGCCAGCGCGTCAAACGCTCCCTCGAGATCGTCAATCGAGCAGCTCGAGACGTTGCTGCCCGCGAGGTCGAACTGCGCGGCTGGCCGCTTCTTCGCCCACTCGATGTAGGGCGCGTGAAATCGCATAGACTCTCCCGCGTGGGTTTCCGCCGCGCGCTGGGGCCATTCGACGCCACGATGGTCGTCATCGGCGGCATCATCGGCTCCGGGATCTTCATCAATCCTTATATTGTTGCCCAACGTCTCGATACGAGCGGCCTCGTGCTCGGCGCGTGGGTGGCTGGCGGGCTGATCGCGCTCGCCGGCGCGTTTGCCTATGCCGAGCTCGGAGCCATCTTTCCCAAGGCCGGCGGTCAGTACGTCTACCTGCGCGACGGCTGGCATCCGTTGGTCGGCTTCATGTACGGCTGGGCGCTGCTGCTGCTGATCGAGAGCGGCGCGATTGCCGCGGTCGCGATCACGTTTGCCACCTATGCGCTGCGGCTCATCGGCCGGCCTGATGTCGCTTCAGTGCCACTGGCCATTGCCGCCATCGCCGCCCTGTCGCTCGTGAACTTCTTCGGCGTCAAACCGGGCAGCCGCGTGTTGAACGTGCTCGTCGTACTGAAAGTGTCTGCCCTCGCGCTCATCATTGTCGCCGGCGCGATTGCGCCGGCATCGCCCGGTTGGTGGTCGGCGGCGCGGACGCATGCGCCAGAGGCATCGACCGTCGTGGCATTCGGCGCTGCGCTCGTGCCGATCCTGTTCGCCTATGGGGGCTGGCAGAATGCCAACTACATCGCCGAGGAGATCGACAACCCGCGCCGGAATCTTCCCCTGAGCCTGCTCGCGGGGACGGCCGCCGTCGTCGCCATCTATGTGACCGTCAACATCGTGTATTTGCGCGCGCTCGGTCTCGAAGGGCTGGCGGGCACGACGACGCCGGCGTCGAAGGCGGCGGCGTTCATGTTCGGGACGCTTGGGGATCGATTCGTGACCGCGGCAATCGCCATTTCCACCTTCGGGTTCCTCGACCTGGCGATCCTGGCGCCGACGCGCGTCTATTACGCGATGGCCGCGGATCGAGTTTTCTTTCCCGCGCTGTCGCGACTTCATCCGAAATACCAGACGCCGTGGATCGCGATCGTGATCCAGTCCACCTGGTCATGCGTGCTCGCGGTGACGGGCCGCTACGAGCAACTTCTCAACTACGTCGTGTTCGCGGATTGGATCTTCTTCGGCCTGACCGTCGCGACAGTGATCGTGTTTCGCCGTAGCCATCCGCTGTCGCAACGTGCCGCCGGAACGTTTCAGGCGCCGGGGTTTCCGCTCATCCACGTCGCGTTCGTCGCCGTGGCCGCTGGCGTTGTGCTGAGCGTGGTGTGGGCGGATCCGTCAAGCGCCTGGCGCGGCGCGGTTCTCCTTGCCGCCGGAATTCCGGTGTTCTATTGGTTCCGGCGGCCTGCCTGACCGCTACGGATACAACCGCCGGACGGCCCAGGTCGGTCCGTTTTTCACGTACAAGATTCGGTCGTGCAGTCGCGACGTGCGGCCGTACCAGAACTCGATCTGCGTCGGCTTGAGGCGATAGCCGCCCCAGAACGGTGGACGGGGGACCATTGTTTGTCCTTCGAACCGGGCTTCGGTGGCGGCGTACTCCGCGTCGAACTGCTCGCGTGACGCCAGCACCTCACTCTGTGCCGACGTCCATGCGCCAAGCTGGCTGCCGCGGGGACGCCCGGCGAAGTAGCGCATCGGATTCCTCGGCCGGCAAACGCTCAACGGCGCCCTCGATCCGAATCTGCTCTTCGAGCGTCGGCCAATGAAAGCACAGTGCGGCGTACGGATTCGCTTCGAGTTCGCGAGCCTTACGGCTCTTGTAGTTGGTGTGAAACACGAAGCCACGCTCGTCGACGCCGCGCAAGAGAACTATGCGAACCGATGGGCGGCCATCGGTATCGGCGGTGGCCAGAGCGGCTGGCGTCGTGTCGACCCCGTGCGCTTCAGCGTTGGCGACGGCTTTCGTGAACTCGGCAATCGGATCGGGTGTCGACATGTTGAAGCGTGGCTCAGGATGCAGGCTACGAAATTATACGTCGCGATCGCGGACCAATCCCGGGCCGGTCCATGACGTCGAGTACAATGTGGCCCGATGTTCAAAGGCATTATCCTCGCCGGTGGATCCGGCACGCGCCTGCACCCGCTCACGAGGAGCACCAGCAAACAGCTGCTTCCGGTCTACAACAAGCCGATGATCTACTACCCGCTGTCATCGCTGATGCTGGCGGGCATCCAGGACATCCTCATCATCACGACGCCGCAGGATCAGGCGAGCTTCGAGCGGTTGCTCGAAGATGGCCGCGACTTCGGCATCCGGATTCAGTACGCTGTGCAGCCAAGTCCAGATGGCCTCGCACAGGCGTTCATCATCGGGCGTGAGTTCGTTGGCAAGAGCCCTGTCGCGCTGGCGCTTGGCGACAACATCTTCTATGGCGCGGGATTTTCCGAAGCGCTGCAGAGCGCCGCGGCGCAGGATAGCGGCGCAACCGTTTTTGGGTATCAGGTCCGCGATCCGCAACGTTACGGCGTCGTCGAGTTCGACGCCGCTGGACGCGCCATCGGTCTCGAGGAAAAACCCGCCCATCCCAAGTCATCGTTCGCCGTCACGGGACTCTATTTTTTTGACAATCAGGTCCTGGAGATCGCGCGCAGCCTCAAGCCATCGGCGCGCGGCGAGCTCGAGATCACCGACGTCAATCTGGAGTACCTGCGGCGCGAGCAGCTTCGCGTCGAGCGACTGGGTCGCGGCATCGCCTGGCTCGACACCGGAACGCACGAGTCGCTCGTGCAGGCCTCGAACTTCATCCAGGCGGTCGAAGAGCGGCAGGGGCTGATGGTCGGGTGTCTCGAAGAGATTGCCTACCGCATGAAGTACATCACCGCCGCCGATTTGGAGCGTCTCGCGCGCGCCATGCGCGGCAGCAGCTACGGCCAGTACCTGCTGCACGTTCTCGACGAAGATCACTGAATCTCTCATTCGCATGCCTTCTACATTCGAGTCCACGGCGCTTGCCGGCGTTATCATCATCGTCCCAAAACTTTTCGGAGACGCGCGTGGCTTCCTGATGGAGACCTTCAAACGCTCTGAGTTTGAAGCGGCCGGCCTGCCGGTGACGCTGGTGCAGGAGAACCACTCGCTGTCGAGCGCAGGTACGTTGCGCGGCCTGCACTACCAGCGCGATCCGAAGGCGCAAGGAAAGCTCGTGCGCGTGATTCGCGGCGAGATTTTCGATGTCGCCGTGGACATTCGCTCCGGCTCGCCGACCTACGGTCAGTGGGTCGGGGTGGCGCTCTCGGATAGCAACCGCAAGTCGATCTACATCCCGCCCGGGTTTGCGCACGGGTTCTGCGTCGTAAGTCCGGAAGCCGAAGTGATCTACAAGACGACCGAGGAGTACGCCCCCGACCACGAGCACGGCATCCGATGGGACGACCCGGCACTCGGGATTACCTGGCCGGTCACCAGTCCAAACCTCTCGGAGCGAGACAAGCACTGGCCGCCGTTCAAGAAGTAGGCGACGCACGGGCGTGCAGACCCGTGCAGCGCTGACAGCGCAGGCCTGACGTCCGGCACAGGCCCGCGCAAACGGCGCGAATCTCGTTTAGAATACTCCTACCCCAGCTGTAGATCTTTCCGGAGGTCAATCGTGCGTGTACTAGTCCGTACTCTGGCGCTAGGGTTGGCGGCGACGGCAGCCGTGATCGCGGCTGGCGAGCCCACGGCCGCGCAGAGCAAGCGTCCGACGATCGCCGTGCTCGCGTTCGAGTACGGCACGATTCAGCAGTGGTGGCAGGGAACGTGGGACATCGGAGAGGGCATCTCCGACATGATCGTCGACGAGCTGGTCAACGACGGCAGCTTCCGCGTCATCGAGCGGAAGCGTCTCGATGCGATCCTCGCCGAGCAGAACTTCTCGAACAGCGACCGCGCCGATCCGAACGCCAAGACGATGGCGCAGATTGGCAAAGTGCTTGGCGTCAAGTACCTGGTCGTCGGTTCGGTGACAAAGTTCGGCACCGAGAAGAGTCAGAAGAGTTTCAGCGGCGGCGGCTACGGCAGCGCGTTTGGGCTGGGTTCGGTGGGCACCTCGAAGGGCAAGGCCAACGTCGCAATCACGGCCCGCATCATCGACATCTCGACTGCCGAGATCATGGCGAGCTCCAAGGGCGAGGGCACGTCGAAGCGCAGTGGCCTCCTGCTCGGCGGCGCCGGCGGTGGCGGTGGCGGCGGCGGCTTCGGCGGTGTGTCGATGGGCTCGTCGGAGTTCCGCGAGACGATCCTCGGCGAGGCCACCGAACTGGCGGTCAAGGACACATCCGCGAAACTGGTCGCGGCGAAGAGCCGCCTCGAGCTCTAGTCGTTCGAGTCTTCGATCCATATTCGGCGCAGGGTCTGCCTATTACTGGTGGTTCCTGCGCCGTTTCTGTCTTGGTGGCGAGGGATCGCGCAACCGTCGCCGCTCGTTGTCCCCGAGTTCCGCTGGCTCGGTCGGACCTACTGACCGATCGCACCCTTGATCGTCGGCGGGAAGGGGCCATGGTCCAGAACGGCATTGAAAATGGCCTCGCCGGTGCCGCCCTGATTGATCTCCATCGACATCCCGAGAACCTGGTACTGCACGCCGTTCACATAACAGAGCTGCCCACCGTTGACGTCGCCCGCGAGGGTACGTCGCAGCGTGCGGATCGACCAGCTGCCGCCGAGGATCCTCACGCATTCACCGGGTTGCTGCGGCAGCGGCTCGTGGACAATGCCGCCAAGCGCCAACCCGATTGCCGGTCGATCGTCGATCGCGCCAGCAAACGCCGCAAGGAAGATCGCCGACCCGCAGACCTCCTGCTCGCAGAGCTCGCGCCCGCTGATCGCACCGCTGAGAGACGTTTGAGAACTGGCCGAGACGGATGCTGTGGCTACGAGGGCGAGCGCGAGGATTGCAGGCCGGAGGGAACGACGTCGCATGAGACCTCCCGTTTGCCGGTAAGGTAGAGGTAATCGAGCGGTTCGTCAAGGAGAGTCAGCGGCCAGGCCGAAATCGACTCGCGGCTATACTCCTCCCAGCCATCAGGAGGATCGCATGATGCCGAGTTGGAGACGGCTGGGAGTGCCCGCGGTTGCAGTGGCCACGATCGCGCTAGGCGCGATTGGCTCCGCGCAGCAGGGGAGCGCACCGCCGCAGCCCGCAGCCTCGCCTGCCACTACCGGCGGGTCGCGTCCAGAGCCGGCAATGGACCCGGCTCGGGCGCGAGAGCTTTACGTCAGCAACGATCCTGCTGACCACGCGACCGGATACGACTTCAAGGGCGATATCGCGGAGAAGGCCGCTGCCGATGCCCGCTATGCGAAAGCCAGTCAGGGCGTGCTGGACTTCAAGAAGATCACATATCGCAGCGGCGTCGGCGATATGGATATCCCGGCTTATCTTTTTCAGCCGCTGAACCTGCGCGGGCCACGCGGGCATGCGGCCATGGTGTGGGTTCACGGCGGCGTGCATAGTAACTGGGGAGTCAACATGTTTCCGTTCGTCAGAGATGCTGTCGAACGGGGTTATGTCGTCATCTGTCCCGAGTATCGCGGCAGTACCGGTTATGGCGAGGCCCACCACAACGCGATCGACTACGGCGGCTACGAGATCGACGACACGTTGAGCGCCGTGGACTACCTGAAGACCTTGCCGTACGTCGACAGCGAGCGTCTTGGGATCATGGGCTGGAGCCACGGCGGATATATCACGCTGCTGTCGGTCTTCCGCGACGCGCACCCGTTCAAGGCCGCCGCGGCGATGGTGCCGGTCACGAATCTGGTGTTCCGGCTGTCGTACAAAGGCCCGGGCTACCAGCGCTCGTTTTCCACGCAGCCGCGGATCAGGGGACTCCCGTTCGAGAAGCGCGACCTCTACATCGAGCGTTCGCCGCTCTACCACGTCGACAAGCTGAAGGTCCCGCTCCTGGTGCACGTGGCAACCAATGATACTGACGTCAATTTCGTCGAGGATCAGCAGATCGTCGACGCACTGCGCTCGCGCAAGCCGGACCTCGCAGAGACGAAGGTATACGTCGATCCCGTTCCCGGACCGGCAAGCGGTGGACACACGTTCAACCGCCGCGTGAACATGACAACCCTCGAGCGCGACGATTCGCCGGATCAGCGCGATTCGTGGAACAGGACGTGGACCTTCTTCGAGTGGCACCTGCGGCCGTACGAGGATCGCAGCCAGCAGCGGACAGCGACGGGGAACAGGGAGTAATCATGGGCCGGACGGTGTTCGTCGGGCTCGTCATGCTCAGCATGGCGGTGACGTCGCTGGCGCCGCAGGCGGGACCAGTCATCATCGACACGCCGATGCCCGCTCCAACATGGGCGCGGCTCGAGCGCCAGCTCCTGGCCGACAACGTGCCGGCCTGTCGCGAGTTCTTCCAGAAGTACTACGACTCGCGCGGATATCTTCAAGCGTTCCTGCGCTGGGGCGCGAACGACGGGCCGGACGACGCGTTCGAGAACTTCAATCGTTGGCCCGAGCTCCATGCGCTTGGCGCGGACGACGAGATCGTGCGTCTCTACCTCACCGCGTGGGAGGGGATGATCCGGCAGTACTCCGAAGCGAAGACCCGCGACGTGCCCGCGGGCCGAGACGGCATGTACGTGCATGATTTCTCTGCGCAATCCGACTGGATGCACCACGGCGAAGGGCTGCAGCTCTTCAACCGCATGGCGCTCTCGGTGCCAGACCTGCCCGTGTATCGCGAGCGCGCGCGCCGCTTCGCGGCCCTGTACATGGGAGAGGCGCCAGCCGCGCCGAATTACGATCCCACGAGAAGGCTCATTCGATCGATGATCAACGGCAGCATCGGTCCGATGCTGCGTCCGGCGACGGCGCTCGACTGGGTTGGCGATCCATTCGACACCGCCGGCTTCGTGGCGCTTCACGGCGAGAGCACCTACAAGCAGTTCCTCGAGCACTATCAGGAATATACGAACGTCGTCGGCGATCACTTCCTGAACCTTGTCGCGACCACGCTCCCGACCAACGCTTACATGGTGACTGGCGAGGCCAAGTACCGGCACTGGATCGTCGAGTACATGGACGCGTGGCTCGACCGCATGAAGCAGAACGCCGGCATCATCCCGAGCTTCGTCGATCTCGACGGCAAGATCGGCGGGCCGACGGGCCGCTGGTGGGAGAACGCGTACGGATGGGGCTTCAGTCCCATCAACCCGGTGACTGGCCGCCGCGAAGATCGCAATCGCATCCCGAGAGCTCTGGTGGGTTTCAGCAACGCGCTCCTCGTCAGCGGCGACCACAAGTATGTCGACGCCTGGCGCGACATGATGACCGCCGTCAATAGTCACGCGCGCACGACCGATGGCCGTACCGAGTATCCGACGATGCACGGCGCTGACGGGTGGTACGGCTGGCAACGCGAGCCGTGGAGCGTCGGCGCGCTCGAAGTGTGGTACTGGTCGATGCGCGGCGAGGATCGCAGCCGCGTTGGCGCGAATCCCTGGGTCGACTACCTCGAAGGCCGTAATCCCAGTTATGTCGAGACCGTCTTGCAGCGCGAGGTGGAGAGCATCCCGCGCAAGCTCGCGGCCATTCGCGACGACAAGACTCAACCGGACAAGCGGCTGGCCGACAACATGCTCGATCTCAATCCCGCCGCGACCGACGCGCTCGTGCGGCTGATGCTCGGCGCGCTCGTGCCGGGGCGCGAAGGTGGTCTCCTCAACGCCCGTCTGCGCTACTTCGACCCAGCGAGGCGCCGTGCTGGCGTGCCCGAGGATGTGGCGGCTCTAGTGTCTGAGCTTGGCGATCGCCGAACGGTTGTCACGCTGGTCAACCTGAATCCTGCGATCGCGCGAGACGTGATCGTGCAGGCCGGCGCGTACGCCGAGCATCAGCTGGAGTCAGTCGAGTGGGGCGGACAGTCGGTGCGCGTCGGGGCACCTCATATGACCGTGCGGCTCGCCCCTGGCGCCGGTGCGAGACTGACGTTGACGATGCGGCGCTACGTAAACCAGCCGACGGTCGCGTTTCCGTGGACGCGCTAGTCGCGTACGCTCATCGAAGATCGCGAAGGTGCGAAGAACGCAAAATGTTTCGTGATTGTTCGAGCGTTTTCGTGGTCCTCGCGGATGAATCGTGACACAAAGCGCCGGCCAGTCCGCTCGCGCTAGAATCGACACGACGCCGGGGTGGCGGAACTGGCAGACGCTCGGGACTTAAAATCCCGTCGCCGTAAGGCGGTCCGGGTTCGACCCCGGCCCCGGCACCACATTCTTCCAACAATTGTGCGATTTCCCGACTAACTGCCCCAGGCTGGCGCAGCCGGTCTGTGCGACTGATCACCTCGTCCGTGATGGTGCGCCTGCAGACCGTGGTTCATCCTTATCGCCTGCGCGGGCGTCTCTCTAGCCGCGCAATCTTCATCGACGCGCGGTCCGCGGCAGTCTGTCATTGCAGGCGGTCTGGTGAACGATGCGATCGACTCCGCATTCGTGGCGCTCGCTGCCCGCTCCAGATTCTTAACAGCGCTGAACGTTAAGGGTGTCGCCGGCTGTTGTGGCGTGTTCACGAGAGAAGACGTCACCGTCGCCGACACTAGTCAAGCCTGAATGGATGAACTGGCGCGGCTCGCCGAACGGCTGGCGCCGATTGAAAAGATGCGTTACTTTGGCGGCATGGTGCCGGCCCTGCGCACGCTGCTCGACGAGGCGCTGGCACTGCCTGCGGCCGAGCGTACGACCTGGATCGAATCGCTGACCGGCGAGCAGGCCCCATTAAAGGAGACGTTACGCGAGCTGCTCGCCGCATACGGGCAGGTGGAGACGGGCACCTTCCGGCCCACCCCGCCCGAGTTGGCGAGTGCGGGCGACGCCGCGCCGGACAACGCCGAACTTGCGGCCGGCGACATGGTCGGTCCCTACCGCCTGATCTCGGTGCTGGGCCGAGGCGGCATGGGCACCGTGTGGCTGGCCGAGCGCTCCGACGGGCGACTCAAGCGCCAAGTGGCGCTGAAGCTGCCGCATCTGACTTGGGGCGATGCGTTAGCCGAACGGCTGTCCCGCGAACGCGACATCCTCGCTTCACTCGAGCATGCGCACATCGCGCGCCTGTACGACGCCGGCGTCGACCGACAGGGCCGGCCCTACCTCGCGATGGAATACGTCGACGGCCAGACCATTGACGTGTACTGCCATCAGCGAGCGCTGCCGGTCGGTGACCGGCTCGGGCTGCTGCTCCAAGTGGCCGCCGCGGTCGCGCACGCGCACGCGCGGCTGGTCGTGCACCGCGACCTCAAGCCAGGCAACATCCTCGTCACGGCCGACGGCCAGGTGCGGTTGCTGGATTTCGGCATTGCCAAGTTGATGGAGGTCGACCGCACCGAAGAGACGTCGCTGACGCAGCTGTCGGGCCGTGCGCTTACCCCGGAGTACGCGAGCCCGGAACAAATCCGTCGCGAGCCGCTGAGCACAGCCAGCGACGTCTACAGCCTGGCCGTGGTGGCCTACGAACTGCTGGCCGGCGCTCGGCCTTATCGACTCAAGCGCGCGAGCGTAGCCGAGCTCGAAGAGGCCATCACGTCAATTGACCCGCCGCTGGCGAGCGAGGCCGCGCGCGAGCCGGCACTGCGCAAGCAGCTCAAGGGCGACCTCGACGCCATCCTGAACAAGGCGCTGAAGAAGGACAGCAGCCAGCGCTACGCGACCGTGGAGGCACTGGCGCAAGACCTACGTCGCCACGTGGACCAACAGCCGGTGCTGGCGCGGCCCGACCGACTCGGGTACCGCGCGGGCAAGTTCGTCAGCCGCTACCGCTTCCAAGTGGCGGCCGGCGTCGTCGCCACGACTGGCGTTGCTGGCGGGTGCGGGCGTGGCGTTCTGGCAGGCGCAGCACGCGCGCGCACAAGCGGCGCGCGCCGACGAGGTCAAGCGACTCGTGTTGTCCATCTTCAAAGACGCTGATACCAGCGCCGGCGGTAACCGAAAGACGAGCGCCGCTGATTTGCTGGAACAGGCGCGCGCACGGCTCGCTGCAGCACCGGTGAGCGATCCGGCGATCCGGACTGAGTTGCTGACATCCTTGGGCAAGAGCCTGGTCGGCCTCGGTGAGTACCGGCAAGCGGCACAGGTGCTCGAGGAAGCCACGCAACAGGCGGTGGTCCAGCTCGGAGCGGAGCACGAAGAGACCATTGCCGCGCAGCTCGCGCTGGGTGAAGCGCTGATCGAGAACGGTGAGGAACAGCGCGCAGGGCCGCACCTCGACGCCGCGGAGCGAGGAATGCGCCGGCTCGGCGACAACGTCGGGCTCGTGAACGCCCTTCGCTGGAAAGCCAACCTTCGCACCGGCGAGGGCCGCTTCGAGGAGGCGATCACGCTTTCGACTGAAGCAGTGCGACTGGCCGAATCACGGCTTGCGGCAACCAACAAGCGCCTCGTGATGCTGGCCAATCACACGCTGGCAGCCACGCTGATCTCAGCGCGCCGTGAGGGCCGCCTCGAGCCCGCGCGCCGTACGCTTGAATTGGCGCGCGAGATCGCCGGCGATCGCCTGACCGTCGACGTACTCAATGGCCGCTCCTTGTACGCATACGCGCTGGTGCTCGAGGGGGACGTGCAAAAGGGCGTGACGGAGTTGAAGGCGCTGGTTCAGCAGCAGATCGAATTGCTCGGCCCCGATCACGGTGACGTCCAGAGAACCCTGGGGCGCCTCGCAAACGCGTCATTGTCGGTCGGAGACCCCTTGACCGCAATTGACAGTCTTCAGAGTGGATTGCGCATCGAACGCGCCTTGGCTGGAGAGCGACAAACAGCAGATCTGGGTCGCTTTCACGTCGCGTTGGGACGCGCGCTTGCCAATGCTCGCCGCTACGAAGAGGCCGAGAAGGAGCTAGGTCGGGCCAATGAGATTCTGAGGACAACGCTCGAACCAGGTCATGTCGAGGTCGCGCAACGCGTCCATTGTCACCGGATTCGTATTGACGCGGGCCGGACGACTTGGCCAGGCCGACGCGGTCTTTTCACGTTTACTCGCGCAACCCTTCAGCAATCCGCAGGAAGAGGCCGCGCTGAAACTGCGTCTGGGCATCCTGCGAAGCGCTCAGGGACGACATGCGGATGCGCAGGCACTGCTTCGAGAAGCAGTGGCCTCCTTCTCCAAGTCGACGCCGCCGACGAATTACGCGATAGCGCTTGCAGCACTTGGTGAGGCTCAGATTGAAGCGGGGCTGACGACAGACGCGCTCGATACCTTGCTCAAGGCCAACTCGCTCTTCGAGAAACTGCACCCGAACATGTCACCCGATCGCGCCGATCTACTCGTCAGTCTGGCCCGCGCCCAAATTGCCGGTGGTCGCCACGAGGAGGCGGTTGCATCCGCCGACCAGGCGGCGACCTTCTGGCGTTCGTTCGACCCGACCAATCGCAGCACGGCGGTGGCGACGCTGTGGCACGCACGCGCCTTGTATGTCGCCGGCCACGAGCAGAAAGGGGCCGAAACCTTGCGCCAGGCGAGCGCCATGTTCAGCACCGCGAGTTTGCCCGCCGAGCGCGCGCTGCTCGAGGAGACCCAACGCAAAATGAGGAACAGAAGAAGTCACTAAGACAGCCGAGCGTTCAGCCCGGGACGTCTGCTATCGCCTTCGTCCGACCTCCTCCTTGCGCCAAGAGCCGGCGCGCGCGCGCGCCGACTCTCAGTCACAGGAGACCCCATTGACCAGTATTGAAGCTTGAGCTCGGAGCTCATCAGCGTCCATCACTTCGTCAAACTCGAGGCGATCATCACTGTCGATTTCGGTGCGACCTGGGCTGAGACGTGTTCGGCCGCCTTCATCTCCGCACGCGTCTGCCGGATGTGCAAGATCCTTCCGTCCCCGAGCTGCACTTCACGGAGGAAGTACTGATCGCCGTAACGATGAAAGGTGAGGCTCGGCGCGGACTCGCGATCGTTCCGGCGATCGGTCAGGCTCATGAGGATCACGCCATGACGCGCGCCGCGGATCATGAACGCACCGGTCTGTCCCGGCATCGGTGAGATGTGGTAATGGTCTCGCGGAAGGTTCGTGTCGCCCGCGGTGAATGCAAACGGGACGTTCGTCACCGTCTCGATTCCCTGGGCGCGTGCGGACGTGGCCACCCCCACCAGCAGGAGGCCTGCGGTCACCACCAGTCGTTGAATAGAGATCGTCATGGTCTTCACCCCAGGACCCGCTGTGACGCCGGTATTCGGCGCCAGACATTCGCGCCGCCGGAAGTGGCGGTCGCCGCGCCGGTCCATATATGAGTGCTACGAGCGGACCCGGGCAGATTTCATGACGGTTGCCAGACGTCTTCATTACCACTTCCTGAAACGAGGCGGGCAAATCTACGTCAGGCCTTCTGGTGAACGCTTCAAGCGAGGGGACGTTTCTGTCGAGTCTCAAAATCCCGTGGCCCCAAAGGCCGTCCGGGTTCGCCCCCCGGCCCCGACACGGGCAGAATGAATCAGCGATGCGAGAGCTCGCGGATGTAGTCGACACCAACGAGGTCGGCTCTCTCCCTGACGCTGCTGATGAACGGCTCAAAGGCCGGGTCCATTCTCAGCGGAGCGAGCAGCGGATCGTTCAGGTACCAGGCGCTGCAGAGCAGACCACTGTCGGCCGCCTGGCGAATCCAGCGGAAGGCCTCGCCCGTGAGCCCGAGCCCGGCGTAGGTGGCGCCGAGGCTGTACGCGACGTGGTGATCCTGATAGGCACGCCCAAGGACATCCTTCACTAGCGCCAGCGAGTCGCGCTTCGCCCCGCGCGCGGCGAGGAAGCTGGCCAACAGCGCACGGCCGCGCTGCTCCGACGGCGCGCTGCTCTGCAATCCCGAGAGCAGTGCCTCGGCGCGCGCGGTGTCGCCGGTGTAATAAAGCGCCTGGGCGAGGAGCGGCTGCGAAACCGGCTTGGAGGACAGCGGCTGGAGCTGCTCGAAATGCGCGCGCGCCTCAGCGAACCGACCGTTCCAGAGCGCCGCCATGCCTCGGAGCCGGATACGCTTCACCGAGGTTCACCGGGTTGGCGTCCAGCCCCGCGGTAACTTCCCGCTCGACCAGGTCGAGCCGCCCTGTGTGCTGAAAGGCGGACGCTAAGTAGAAGTGCGGCAGGTCGAGGCTCGCATTCAGCCGCAATGCTTCCACGCTCTGCTCGATAGTGCGGTCCCAATCAAAATCGGCGTGCCTCGCCACTGCGGCAAGCGCCTCGTGTGCCTCAGCCAGCGTGCCCTCGAGTTCCAGCGCCCGCCGGGCATGCCGCTCGGCACGGGACCGCCACTGGTCCAGGTCCGATTCAGCGGCGAAGCGGATGTACATTTGCGCGCTGGCTTTGGCGAGCCCTGCATGTGCCAGCGGATATCGGCTGTCCACCGCAAGCGCCCGTTCGAATGCAGCGGTCGCGGCGAGCGTTTCTTCCGCCGTCAGCTGCGCGAGGTGAGCCCGTCCCTGCAGGTACGCCTTGAATGCCAGCGGGTCCTCCGTGCGGCCTCGCCCGGGTGGTCCGTGGGCCTCAAACGCGGACGCGATGCTGTCCGAAATCGCCGCTTCCAGGCCGATGAGATCGGAGGCGGCGACCTCGACCGTGCTACTCCAGACGCTTCGCGCCGTCGCAGCGTGCAGCAGCTCGAGCCGCGCGCGATCGCGTCCTCCGGTGCGGCGTAGAGTGCCCGTGAGGACGTAGTCGGCCTGCAGCGTCCGCCCCACGGCTCTGACGTCTGAAGATGCCCGGTCGTACGGTCGCGTGGCCGCCACGGGACGGACTCGAATCGCTCCGCCGGTCGTCAGCCGGGCGATGACGGCATCGGCCAGGCTGACCCCGAGGTATTCCGGCTTGTCATTCACATCCACGACGTCAAACGGGATGACCGCGAGCGTGGAACTGGCCGGCAACGCGCCGCGCGCGTTTCGAGCCTGCGAGACGAACAGGAAGAAAAGGCCGGCCATGACCAGGACGCCTGCCGCAGCCAGCCATGTGCGCGGACCCGCCAATCGTGCCCGCCAGGCCGTTGCGGTCTTGGCCGGCGCAGCGACCGCGGAGTCCTCGACACCCGAAACGAACTCGACCGGTGCAATAAAGCGGTAACCGAGGCGGGGCATCGTCTCGATGTAGCCGGGGCGCATTCGCATCGTCTCCGAGGGCGGCTCGGAGCTGCTTGACGGTGTGATTCACCCCTTGCTCGAAGTCGACGTGGACGTCGGCTCCCCAGAGCTCCTGGTAAATCACATCTCTTGTAATGAGCTGACGCGGATGCGACACGAAGATCCGCAGCAACTTGAGTGCCTGTGGTCGGAGCCTGACGGGGCGCTGAGCTTTGCGGAGTTGGAGGCTGGAGGCGTCGAACTCGAAAACACCGAAACGGAGAAGCCGGTCGTCACCCAAGCTGGCTCGTCTCCTTGAGGGCCGAACGAGCGCTCATGGTACCACGTCGAGTGACGTCCACGTACAGACGAGCGCGCAACTCTTCTCCATCCAGACACTTAGTCGCTCACCCGCAAGAATCATCCCAAACTCATCTCCTGCCCATTGCATCGGTGAGTCGTTATCCATACCTTGCCGCAACAGAGAGCCGGCCGAAGTCGCTCCCTCGCAGCGCCTCGTTCGGGCGGCCCGGGACCGAATTCCCTGAGCACGCGTCCTCACGGAGGCAGAAATGAAGAGGGTTTCCATCATCGTTGTTTCGTGTCTGATTTGGGCAGGGTCCGCTCGCGCGGATGTCGTGGTCGATTGGAACGTGTTCACTGCCCAGGCCATTGCCGCCGCTGCGCGGCCAAGTCCTGCGAACGTATTCGACTACGCCATGGTCCACCTAGCCATGCACGACGCCATCCAGGCAATTGAAGGACGGTTCGACCGATATTGCGCGGCGGTTCCGAACGGCTCAGGTTCGCCGATCGCAGCTGCGGCCACGGCCGCGCATGATGTGCTCGTCGGCCTCTTTCCAGCTCAGACCGGGACCCTCGACCCGGCCTATGACACCTACCTCGCCGACCTTGGCCTCACAGGGAATCCTGGTGTGCTCGCAGGCCAGCAGGCCGCCGCTTGCATCCTCGACCTGCGAGAAGGTGACGGGCGCTACCCTGCCAACCCGGAAGCCTTCTACGGTGGCACCGGTCTGGGCGAATGGCGTCCGACGTCCTTCCTTGACGGAGTCCCCGTACCGATGGTCACTCCGTGGGTGGCCACCGTCACGCCGTTCGCCCTCAAGGACCCTGCGCAGTTCCGCGCCTCCCCCCCGCCGCCGCATCTGACCAGCGGCAAATACGCGAAGGACTACAACGAAGTCAAAGCCCTGGGGAGTCTCGATCAACAGCGCCCGCTCCCCTGAGCAGACCGACGTCGCCTATTTCTTCGCCGACAACTCGATCCTGTTATGGACCCGGGTCCTGCGGACCGTAACGGGTACGTATCTAAGCAACAGTGGCGACAGTGCCCGGCTCTTCGCCCTGACTTACATGGCAGTTTCCGACGCGTACATTACGTCCTGGGACAGCAAGAGGCACTGGAACTTCTGGCGGCCCATTACGGCAATCCACGAAGGTGACAACGACGGCAACGCGCAAACGGAGGGCGACCCCGACTGGCAGTCGCTGATCACCACACCGAGCTATCCCGACTACACGTCGGGCGCGAACAGCAATTCGGGCGCAGTGACCACCATGCTCGCAAACTTCTTCGGGACTGACGAGATGATTTTCTCGATGACGAGTAACACTCCTCAGGTGGTCCTGAAGACGCGAACGTACAGCCGGTTCTCGGACGCGGCAGCGGATGTCGTCGACGCTCGCGTCTACTTGGGCATCCACTTTCGCTTCGCAGATACCGTGGCGCGCAGACAGGGGTCGCACGTGGCCAACTGGGCCTTCAGCCACTTCCTGCGGCCCGTCGGTCAGAACTGAAGGTCGAATTCAGCCACCAGCGCGCGCGACGCCGGCCATTTGTGCCCCGGTCGCCGAGTTGTCGATGTGGAAGGACGTGCCGCCGTGCGGCATCCGTTGCCGTCAGTGAAAGTCATCGGGCCGAAGAAGTTTGCGGCATCGATGCGTGGCTGTTCGAGCACGCCGACGGGAGCGACAAGAGATGACGACGCGCGACGGCAGCCTATGGCCGGCGGTTGAGACCACCGAGCAGACGCCCGGTACGGCGGCCTCTGGCTGCCGCCTCATCGTCAAGAAATCCACCGCCTGACTAGGGACCGAGGACGCGCGTTATGCTAACCGCGAGACAGCCCTCTATTGCTTCCTATCGTCCCTCCCGAGCGACTATTTCTCGTCCCTGATGTCAATCCGCGCGGCGACCCATTGCTTTTCGCCCGGTGTGCCCAGGCAGATGACGTTTCGGCCCTCTTTCACGTCGTCCACAGTGCCTGGTTTGTTGCGAAACGTGAACATGGTCTTGTCGTTGTAGACAACCACCTGGGTGTTGGTTTTGCCTCGGAGCCGGACGGTGAGAGTCGTGGCAGCCTTGTCGACCGACTGGATGGCTCCTTCGACACGCTGAAGGGCGGTCTTTCCCTTTTCTGGATCCTTCTCCTGGGTTCCCACCGGCAGAACGAGCGTCACGACAAGCCCCAGCCCCAGGCACAATCCCATGGCAACCCTAAGACGACCTGTCATCGGATCCTCCTTGACCCTGACCGCAGACGTCGCAGCGCGACCAAGGGCGCTGGCTGCGCGTGTCCTCAGCGTCGCCGCCGCGGAGGTTCTTCAGGGCGGCCAGAGTCTATTCCGTTGGTGGGCCGGATACAAGCAGCAAAGGAAGAGTAACGCGACGGTCGCACTCAAATTCCCGTGACCCTACAAGGGCGTATGGGTTTGTGTACAGAGATGCTCGCAGGCCATTGCCCCGACACCCACATGTCCCGTACACGCTGGAGCTCCCAACATATCGGGAGGCGTCGAGAGGGCAGCGCTGAATTGCGTGCAGGTGTTCGGAATTATCTGAACAGGGCAAGGAAGAACTGAAACAGCTTCAATGAAACTTAGCGCGGGTTGATCCGTCGTTCGGGCACGACCTGCAACGCCGGCGCACAGCTCTCGCACGTGCGCAGCAGGAGCGCTCCTCGCTCCTCCACGAACGCAAACACGTGCTCGTGGGCGGTGAGCGATTGCCAACACAGTCCGCAACGTTCGCAAGCGGGGAGAGCATCGCTCGCATGCACGCGCCAGCGGGCGGTCAGCAACGTTGAACGCCAGTCATCCGACGGCTGTAAAGACACCTCACGCGTCCTTCTTCTCTGCGCGCCGGCCCTGGCGCGTCCGTATCTGCCCCGATCGCCTCTTCAAGCGCGGTGCCATCGAGAGGAATTTGTCGACTTCTGGGCACAGCCGGGTGGATTGATCTTCGGCGTATTTCAGGAGATCGAAGGCGTCTGCGGCCTTGACGCGCATGTTCGCCGCGTTTTTGACCTCACGCTCGATATCTCGGCACAGGGCCGCCAGCCGCTCGACTCGCAGCTGATCCGGGCTCCGAGACTCTGTCATGGCTTCACCACCGACAAAGCTCAGCAGTTGGTCACGGTTGCCGCTTGCTCTTCGGTAGATTAGCCGGACGAGATGAGGAATCCTTCGCGGACGCGCGGTCAGGGGCGTGCGTTCGAGAACGTTTCAGTTCTTCGCGCAGCTCCCGCGCTTTCTTGGCGAGGTTTCGCAGGTCGCGATTGATTTCGTCGATGGGAGGAAGGTTCCCCATTCGTCCTTGAACGGCAGTGACCAAACTCAATACACGAATGCTGCCGTTCAGCCCCTTCTAGCGACGGCGAAGCACCGTCTGTGCCAGTGCATTCGCTCACTGGCTTTATGTCGGACGGCGACATTTCTGGCTCATCTACAGCTCTGTGTTGGAGATGCACACGGCCGAGCTTTCGGCGTCGCGATGAAAGGCACGCCACCTCCGGCACAAACCCTGCAGTTGTCACCCCCACAGGCTGGAGGTAGTTATGTTCAGGGCGCTGTTCAGATTGGTGATTCTTCTGATTGTCCTCGTAGCGGTGGGAGGCTTTTTCCTCGGCTGGTGGGGCGCGGGCGTGACGATGCCCAATCGTGAGACCGTCGGGACTGCTGGCCGGACGGGCGCCGAGCGCGCCAGGCAGGCAGGACAGGAAATCTCGCAGAAGACGGCCGAAGCCGCCAAAACGGCGCAGGAAGCCCTGGGCGACGGCGCGCTTACCGCGAAGATCAAGGCAAAGATGGCGCTCGACGACACGGTCAAGGCGTTTGATTTGAACGTCGACACGGTAAACAGCGTCGTGACTGTCACCGGCAAAGTGCGCACTCGAGCCGAGCGCGAGCGTGCGCTGGCACTCGCGCGTGAAACCAACGGCGTCCGGCAGGTCGTCGATCACATCACGATCGAGTAGACCGCCCGTCGTCGCTCGGCTACTCGGGTCGCCATTTCCCGTACAGCGACACGAGCCGGATGTAGAATCGCGGGCGGATCGCATGTCGAATCCGGCCGCCCCAGCCTTCTCTGCAAGCTCTATCTCTGTTGGGCGCCGCGAAGCACGCACTCCGCCAACCCAAGAGAGGACACACGTGAGCGAGCAGCCGCCGACACCCGAGAAGATCATGCAGACCGGCCTGGCATTCTGGCCGGCGAAAACGTTACTGAGCGCGATTGAGATGGGACTCTTCACCGAGCTCGCCAGCGGTCCCGCGTACTTCGACGCGTTGAGCGGAAGACTCGGGCTTCACTCGCGCTCCTCGCGCGATTTCCTCGACACGCTCGTCGCCCTCGGCTTTCTGCATCGCGACGGCGAACAGTACTCGAACACGGCCGAGACCGATCTGTTTCTCGATCGGAACAAGCCGTCGTATATCGGCGGCATCCTCGAGATGGCCAACCAGCGCCTCTATCCGTTCTGGGGAAATCTCACCGAGGCGCTTCGCACCGGTCAGCCGCAGAACGAGATCAGGTCTGGCGGGCCGGGACTCTTCGAAAAGCTGTATGCCGATCCGGCGAGGCTGCAGCTGTTCCTCGCAGCGATGACCGGCATGAGCCACGGCGCCAACCTGACGATCGCACGAAAGTTTCCGTGGAAGGACTACAAGACGTTTGCCGATATCGGGACGGCGCAAGGCGATCTTGCCGCCCAGGTGGCAGCGGCCAACCCGCACCTGACCGGCATTGGCTTCGACTTGCCGGAAGTGGCGCCGATCTTCGAGCTGTACGTGGCACGCGTCGGCGTCGCCGACCGGCTCCGATTCCAACCAGGCGACTTCTTTTCGCAAGAGCTCCCCAAGGTGGACGTGATCATGATGGGGCACATCCTCCACGACTGGGATCTTCCGACGAAGAAGATGTTGATCAGGAAAGCATTTGAATCCGTGCCGCCCGGCGGCGCGCTCATCGTCTACGAGGCGATCATCGACGACGACCGATCGAAGAATGCCTTCGGGTTGATGATGAGCCTGAACATGCTGATCGAAACGCCTGGCGGCTTCGACTATACGGGTGCCGACTGTTCTGGCTGGATGAAGGACGCAGGTTTTTCTTCGACGCGCGTCGAGCCGCTCGTCGGGCCTGACTCGATGGTCGTCGGCATCAAGTAAACGTCCCGCGTATCAAGCTCGACTGTATAATTGCGTCGCATTCCGTCAGGAGCGACCAAAGGCATGATTGGCACCACCCTCGGGCACTACCAGATCGTGGAACTGCTCGGGAAAGGTGGAATGGGCGAGGTGTATCTCGCCGACGACACGCGACTGCGGCGGCGAGTCGCGCTCAAGATACTCGCCCGCGAGCTTGCGCGTTGACCCCGATCGCCGCGAACGGTTTGAGCGGGAGGCCCTCGCCGCCGCGTCGCTGAACCATCCCAACATCGTCACCATCCACTCGGTCGAGGAAGAGCGCGGAATTCCGTTTCTGACGCTGGAGCTCATCGACGGCCAGACACTGGCGGACCTGATTCCCGAAGGCGGCTTGCCGCTCGATCGCGTACTGACCCTGGCGATCCCTCTGGCCGACGCCGTCGGCGCCGCGCACCAGCGTGGCATCACCCACCGCGATCTCAAGCCGGCCAACATCATGGTCACCAGCGACGGCCGCGTGAAAGTGCTGGACTTCGGGCTGGCAAAGCTGAAGGAAGATGCCCGCCTGATGGCCGAGGCCGGCATGCCTACTGCCGCACTCACTGGCGACGGGCGGATCGTCGGCACCGTCGCCTACATGTCGCCGGAGCAGGCGGAAGGAAAGCCCGTCGATCAGCGCTCGGATGTCTTCTCGCTCGGCGTCATGCTCTACGAGATGGCGACCGGCTCACGACCGTTCACGGGTGAGACGCAGATGTCGATCCTCTCGGCGATCCTTAAGGACTCGCCGCGACCCATCACCGACGTCAAACGCGGTCTGCCGCGAGACTTCTCGCGCATCGTCACGCGCTGCTTGTCGAAGGACGTCGAGGACCGCTATCAGTCCGCCAAGGACGTGCGCAACGACCTGCGCGCGCTCAAGAACGATCTTACGTCCGGCGAACTCGTGCCGGTCTCGACGGCCGGCGAGACAGTGGCAATCGCGCCGCTGCGTTCGGTTTCGCGCGGTTTCATCCTCGGTGCGGTGGTGGCAGTGGTGATCGTGTCTGTCGTGGCGGCGTTCATCCTGCGCGCCCGGACACCAGCGGGAGTTTCCGAAGCCGCGGCAAGGCCGTTCGATTCAATTGGCCTCACACGGCTGACGACGACGGGTATGGCCGGCATGGCTGCCATCTCGGGCGACGGAGGTACGTGGCCCATGTATCGACAAAGGGCGGACAACAGAGCCTGTGGCTGCGGCAGGTTGCGACGACGAGCAACGTCGAGATCGTGCCGTCGGCGGAAGTGCGCTACGTCGGGCTCACGTTTTCACCGGACGGTAACTACATCTACTACACGACCTACAACCAGGGTACCAACCTCGGCCTGTTGTATCAGATTGCCGTGCTCGGTGGCGGCGCACGGCTCATCGTCGAAGATATCGATACTGCTGTCAGCTTTTCGCCAGACGGCAAGCGATTCGCGTTTCTTCGCGGCTATCCGGACGAGCGGGCGAGTGCGGTGATCGTCGCAAACGCCGACGGCAGCGATCTGCGCAAGCTGGCGACGCGCAAGAGTCCCGCGCGAGTTCCCGTTGTTCGGCGTCTCGTGGTCACCAGACGCGAAAACGATCGTGGCAACCGGTGCGCAGGATGGGCAGCTGCGAGGCGAGATCGTGGCGGTGGATGCCGCGACGGGTGCCGAACGTGTTCTGCCATCACCCGATTGGCGCCAGGTCAACCGCGTCGCGTGGCTGCCCGACGGGTCAGGCCTCCTCGTCAACGCGCAGGAGTCCGCCGCCGAATCTTCAAGCCAGGTGTTCTACCTGAGCTATCCATCAGGTGATGCACGGCGCATCACCAGCGATCTCACCAGCTACTCGGGGTTGAGCGTCGCGCCCGACGGACGCTCATTTGTCTGCATTCGGAACGAGCGGCGCTCCGCGATCTGGACGCAGGCGGTTGACAACCCAGCCAAGGCGTCGGCGATTTCGGCTGATGCCGGCACCGACGATGGGATTCACGGCATGTCGTGGGCGCCCGACGGCCGCATCGTCTTCACCACCGAGTCGAGCGGGAATCCTGATATCTGGGTCATGAACGCCGACGGCTCGCGACGCGTTCAGCTGACATCGACTCCTGGGCAGGACATCAGCCCTCGCGTGACGCCCGACGGCAAGTACATCGTGTTCGTTTCAGATCGTGACGGCGGGCTCCGACTCTGGCGGATGGGGCTCGACGGCAGCGGCGCAACCCGGCTGTCGGCGGATCTCGTAGCGCGCGGTCGGGGAACGCTCTCGGCAGACGGAAAATGGGTCTACTACAGCGAGGTCTCTGGGCCGTCCCGCAAGGCTCCGATCGATGGTGGCGCCGCGGTCGACGTTTTCTCGGTCGGCGCCGCCGAGCTGCCGCCGGGCTTCCACGAGCCAATGCCCAGCCCTGATGGCGCCACGATTGCCGGTCACTACAGCGATCAAGCGGCTCGCGGCGAGCGCATCGCGATCCTGTCCCTGTCCGGCGGACCAGCCAAGCTCCTGCCGACCGTTCCATCGACAGGAACGTGGGCTCCTGATAGTCGCGCATTCCTGTACGTGGACACTCGTGCTGGCGTGTCAAACCTCATCCGACAGCCGATTGCCGGCGGAGCGGCGACACCTCTCACGCGGTTCACCACGGAGCGCATCTTCGACTACACGCTCGCGCCGGGCCAGAACCGCCTTGGCATGGTGCGCGGCACCGTCATCTCCGACGTGGTCCTAATCTCGACAATTCGTAAGTAACAAACGGCTTTTCCTTTGTGTCGAGGCCGCGGACGCGTCATAATCACGGCTTCAACCGGGGACGAGCTCTTCCTGATGAACTGCCCGAGCTGCGGCGGGCGTGCCACGATTTTCAACGGACGCTGTACGGCTTGCGGCGCTGTGCCTGGCACCGCCGCATCAGAAGAGGTGTGGACGCAGGCAACCGATGCGGTCACGGCCTCCGGATTGGCCACCGGCTACGCCGGATCCACAGCTCCTCCTGATGCCCCGACGGCCGCCGGCTATGGCCCGAACGCCCCCACCGGCTCCGGCTTCGTTTCTGCCGACACAGTAACTCGTGCAACCCTGGACGTGGACCCCGACGCCACGTCACTCGCACAGTCAGACTCGGCCCCCGACGCCTCGGCCACAGGGCCCCTCTCCCCCGGACATGCATTCGGTGCCCGCTATCACATCGTCCGCCTGCTCGGGCTTGGCGGCATGGGTGCTGTTTATCAGGCGTGGGATGCGGAGCTCGGCGTCATCGTCGCGGTCAAGGTGATTCGGCCGGAGGTGGCCGCAGATCCAGCGGCAGCAGCGATGCTGGAGCGGCGGTTCAAGCAGGAGCTTCTGCTTGCGCGTCAAGTGACGCACAAGAACGTCGTCCGCATCCACGAGCTCGGCGAGCTCGACGGCATCAAGTTCATTACGATGCCGTTCATCGAGGGCGAGGAGCTCGGAACGATCCTTCGCCGCCAGGACAAGTTGCCGATCGAGCGCATCATGAAGATTGCGCGCGGCATGGCCACCGGTCTCGAGGCCGCTCACGCCGCTGGGGTCGTGCACCGCGATCTCAAGCCAGCCAACGTCATGGTGGACAAGAACGACGACGCCATGATCATGGACTTCGGTATCGCGCGCTCCACTGGCGGTCCGGCGAAGCAGGCCGATGTCCCCGCCTCCATGCGGCAAACCGCGTGGGCGGGAGGCCAGACGATGGCCGGCGCGGTCGTCGGCACGGTCCAGTACATGGCGCCCGAGCAGGCGCGAGCGCAGCCCGTGGACCAGCGTGCGGACATCTATGCGTTCGGCTTGATCGTCTACGACATGCTGTTGAACCGATCGCGTGGACGCGGCGCCGACACCGCTCTCGAGGAGTTGACGAAGCGCATGCAGGCGGCGCCTCCGCCGCCCCGATCGATCGATCCGACGATTCCCGAGCCGCTCGACAAGATCGTCAGGCAGTGCATCGAGCCGGATGTGGAGCGCCGCTTCCAGACGACGCCGCAGCTCGTGGCGGCACTGAGCCGGCTGGACGATCGCGGACGCCTGCTTCCGGTCGCGCGACGGGTGACACGCCGGCTCGTCGGCGCTGTCGTCCTGGCGTTCATGACGTTGATCGGCCTGACGTGGTGGCTTGCGCGCGGTCCAGCCGTTCCGGTTGTCCACGAGCCCGTGTCGGTATTGATCGCTGATTTTCAGAACACGACCGGAGACCCGGCCTTCGATCGCACGCTGGAGCAGACGTTCAGGCGCGCGCTGGAGGGGGCTGGCTTCGTTTCGGCGTACGACCGGAGCAGAATCCGAACCTCGTTAGGCGTCTCGGCACCAGACAAACTGGACGAGGTGGGGGCTCGTCAACTCGCGGTCAACCAGGGACTCCGTGTCGTTCTGTCCGGTTCGATCGGCCGTCGGGGAAACGGCTACGAACTTTCGGTCAAGGCAAGCCAGGCGCTAGCCGGGAAGGAAATTGTCGCGGTCGATGGTCGAGCTTCGAACAGAGATCAGGTCCTTGACGCGGTCACCAAACTGGCGACCACGGTTCGAAGAGCACTCGGCGACGAGACGTCGGATGCAGGCAACCTGCTTGCGATGAAGAGTATTTCAACCGCTTCTCTGGAAGTGGCCAGTCTCTACGCTGCGGGGGTCGACGCGCAATCCAGGAGCAAGTTCGAGGAGGCCCGCCAGAGCTTTTTGAAGGCCGTGGAACTGGATCCCAACTTTGGTCTCGGCTATGTGGGATTAGCAGCGATGTCGCGGAATGTCGGCCGTTTGCAGGATGCCGAGAAGTATGCCCGCGAGGCTCTGAACCACGTTGCCGCTGATGACAGATCGCGAACGGATTGTAGCCCGCGGCAATTATTACAGCTTGGTCG
Organism: uncultured Acidobacteriota bacterium; assembly: GCA_963797715.1. GTDB lineage: Bacteria > Acidobacteriota > Vicinamibacteria > Vicinamibacterales > 2-12-FULL-66-21 > DATBJJ01. The sequence goes on along the minus strand of CAWCQS010000012.1, from coordinate 330,169 downwards.
GTGACTATCAGCAGTGCGTGAAGGCATATGGCGAGGTGCTCGCCCAATACCCCGCAGACACGACTGCACACAACCAGCGCGCGGTCTGTTTTGCGAGATTGCGAAACATGCGTGAGGCTATGCGTGAAATGCGGGAAGCTGTACGCATCCTGCCCAAGCGAGTGGTCCTCCGATCCAATCTCGCGCTGTTCGCGGCTTACGCAGGCGAGTTCGAAGCGGCGGAGCAAGAGGTACGAGCGCTGCAAGAGCCGGATGACCAGGCCATAGCCGCCCTGGCCCTCAGCCAACTGGGACGAGGGCTCCTGCCCGAGGCAGCGGAAACGTACCAGAGGCTTGGAACGATGAGTGACTGGGGTGCCTCCTACGCCGTATCCGGTCTCGCCGACAAGGCGCTGTATGAAGGTCGTTTCTCGGACGCCGTACGGACTCTCGAGCCGGCTGTAGCTGCGGATCTGGCTTCCAAGAATGCCGACGGCGCAGCAATGAAGCTTGTCTTGCTGGCGCACGCGCACTTGATGCGGGCGCAGAAGGGCCCTGCCGTCGCTGCCGCCAGACAGGCCGTGATGAACAGCAACGCCGTCCCGATCCAATTCCTCGCCGCTCGGGTCATGGTCGAGGCGGGCGCAATCGCCGACGCCCAAAAGTTGGCCACGCCCCTGGCTGCCGAGGTGGTCGCGGAGCGCCAGGCCTTCGGCAAGATTATCGAAGGTGAAATTGCGCTCAAGAGCGGAAACGCGCGCGAAGCGATCAAGATCCTGACCGACGCGAACGCCATTCTAGATACGTGGCTGGGTCACTTCGATCTTGGCCGTGCGTATCTGGAGCTCGGCGCCTTTCCGCAAGCCGACGGCGAGTTCGACAACTGCATCAAACGCCGCGGCGAGGTGCTGTCGTTATTGGACGAGGAGCCCACGTTCGGCTATTTTCCTCCGGTGTACTACTACCAGGGCCGGGCTCGGGAAGGGATGAAAGCCGCAGGGTTTGCCGACTCGTACCGCGAGTACCTCAAGATCCGTGGCGCGTCAACCGAAGATCCACTCCTGCCAGAAGTCCGCCGCCGCACCGGCGGCTGAAGTCGGAAGTCCGACCCGACAAAAGTAAGTCCGACCCGACAAAAGAAGAGCAGGGCGAGTTGCTCGCCCTGCTCTTTCTGCTCATTTGACAACCGTGATCGTGACCCTTACGACACTCGAATCGGGACTCATTGGCAAACCCGGGGCCGGAACGTCGAGAGTATACGAGCCGGGTCTCACCTTGTAGTCGAAGAACACTGTCCCGGTGAAGCCATTCTTGGGTATGTAAGTGAATGAGCCATTGGGGTTCAGGGTCAGTGTGTGTCGCGACGGCAGCGAATAAGGAGGGACAACACGCACGACCGATAGCGATGTCGCTGGACTATCAACGTCCGTATCGTTCCTAAGCACACCCGGTACACCCGCTTTGGGCATGTCGAGCTGAGTGTTTCGCTGTGTCGTGTAGATGGGGGCGGGGTCGGTTCGAGCCGCGACTGGCGCATTGTTGACGGCAGTAATGTACGGATTGCCGTTTGGTGCAATCGCGTTGTTCGACGCGAAGCTGGTCGATCCGTCGTCAAATACTGCCTTCACGTAATACACGAAATCAATGTTGTTCGGAAGCTCTTCGGTGTCCACGTAGGTGAGCCCCGTAACGGGAGCGACGGTCGTCAACTGAAAGATGACACTACTGGCTGTGATTCGCTTGGCCTCTGGCGCGAAAGACGTGATATCCGACGAGGGTGCCGCCTCCAGCGACGTTACTCGCGGTGGGTTTCTTCCACTGGAGAAAGGTCCGATGCAAAGGCGACGAAGGGGCCGAGGGCCCGCAGTTTGCTCCAATCACGCACCCTGTCAGTTCCCGCGGCGGAGAGTGTCCTATATCGGCGAAGTGTTCAGTCGTGTGCTCCTGAATGCCCCATCCAGCTTGATGGAGCCATCGGCCAGGGCTTTCAGAGCCGTCGGCCAGCTGTCGAGAGCCATCGGCCAGCTGTCTAGAGCCATCGGCCAGGAGTCTAGAGCCGTCAGCCAGCCGTATAGAACCATCGGCCAGCTGTCGAGAGCCATCGGCCAGCTGTCTAGAGCCATCGGCCAGGACTTTCGAGCCATCGGCCAGGGCTTTCGAGCCATCGGCCAGGACTTTCGAGCCATCGGCCAGGACTTTCGAGCCATCGGCCAGACTGCCTGGAGCCATCTGGCAACAGGATGAAGCCGGTACCCAAACGCAGGGAGCCCAGTGACAAGCCCGCTGCACCTTCTCCGGCACCGATTAGGTCAAGACGGAGGCTGTTCCAGTCATTGAATCCGTGAAGCGAATTGTTCCCGCCACTCAGGACGCCGTCGAAGGTGACGTCCTGCGAGAATCCCGAATCCGTCAAATCGAAGTCGCCGTTCCAGTCGATTGTGTTCGCTGTGTTTTGTATTTCAACGCGGGCCATATCCACCCAGCCGTTCGGCAGAGGAACGGGGAATGCCTCACCGCTGCAGAATCGCTTCGACTTGGTGGCTCCGAGGGTGACGGCGAGCGGTGAGTCGAGACGCGCAAACCAGGCGGTCCGGTAGCGTAGCGGGCTGAGCGGCACCCCATCGGTAAGGGAGGGCTCAGGGACCGTGGCATATACGTCGCGTGAATAGTCGAAGTGCGCCTTACCGTTGTTGTCGCGCACGCCGTCTATGACGAACGAATAATTCATGACGCTCAAGTAGTTCGGTTTGCAGTTCGGTTCATAGTAGAGGCTCGTGGCAGTCTGGACAGGCGGCGGGCCGCCATGTTGGAGATACACGGTGTGCCCGAGCTCGTGAAGTGTGACCGCACCTACGAGTTCGTCCCCTCCCACGAAGTTGTCTCTGTCCCAGAAACCGAGCGAGACCATGGCCTTTCCGCCCGGATTCTGCGCGACGCCCGATTGGCTCCAGGGCACGTAGAAGTCACGGTTCACGACGGTGCAACTTCCGTCCGGGTTGGCGCCAGTGGGGGGAACCAGGCACGGGTTCAGCGACTTCGGGAACCCCCGTGCGTGCACGTAGAAGATCTGGCGGACGATACCCTCGCGGGTGCGATCGAAGAACGAGCTGGTGTGACCCAAGAAGCCATCCAGCCAGCCAACCGTGCCGGGGAACGCTGCGAATTGACACGGGGGCGCGCTACATGGTGGTGCTTGTTCCGGAACAATGTTGCCACCCTTGGCTTGTCCCAGTGCGAAGAAGTACGGCGAATAATCTCCGTCGGGAGCGAGAGCGGCGATGTAGCTTGCGGGGTTGCCCACATCGAGAAGCGGAAAGATCCCCGTGGAGCCATCGGCACCAGGCCAGCCCGTGTTGACGACTGGCGCATTCTTGTAGGCGTCGATCACAATCTTCACAGCCCCTGGCGTCGGCATGTGATTGTGTCCGACGGTGTCTGTCACGGTGCATTCGCTCATGTCTCCGCCGACGATGCACTTCTTGGAATTGTAGGGAGCGCTTACTGACCCATAGCTCGTTCCGGCCGCAGCCTGCATCGCATCCATTTGGATGAGGATGTTTTTGTGCGCGGAACTTACGCTGTCTGGAAGGTCGGGCAGGGGCGTGCCGTCCGCGTCCTTGGTAGCGATGCCGTCCTCCACTCCATCGGGGATCCCGTCATGGTCGACATCCTTGACCGCAGCACTGAAGATAATGGCTCCCCACGAGGCACAATCGTAGGGCGTCGTGCTGGTGTGATCCACGGTCGTCGTAACCGTTTCGCCGAAGCCATCGGCCGTTGGCGTGCTTGCCGGGTTCATCAGGCTGCTCACGTTATAGCTAGCACTCCCCCAACTTCGGTCCGAGGCAGCTGACGTCCCCGCAAACGGCTGGGTCGGCTCGCCCGGCGAGACCGGCAACAGCGTCGTGTTGAAGAACTGCCGGTCCGTCCCGTTCGGCGCGCCGCTTCCGCCGATGTTCGTCAGCCTGGCAGATTTTGTCGCAGACGACTGGTAGATCCCTCGGATGGTCTGCTGCAGCTTCGCGCCGGCGACGTTTGGGAGGATGGCGATGCCCTCGTAGAATAGGATCTTCCTCAGTGGCTGCGATACATCCCACCAGACGACGACCAGTGTCGCGCCGCCGCTCTGCGGGACCTGATTCCCGTTTCCCGCTTCGGGCAGCGTCACCGTGTTCAGTGGATAACCGTTAGCCGTGAGCTCCTGGTCGTTGACGATGAGCCGTCCGGTCGGATCGACGGGCAACAACCGTTTCACGTCTGCCCGCATCATGTTCATTCTGTACGTCGCCCCAGTTCCGCCGCCGGAACTCCAGCATGTCGCTGTGGACGGAGTCAGCGGCTCAGAAGCGACGTTCACCACATCGACCCCGAGACCTCGGAATTTGACGCCAGTAAGCTGCTGCTGAGGTAGATTTGGATCGTCCGATGTGATCGTTTCCCAGTACAGGAACGCGCCGAGAATATGTTTACCGCTCGGTACTTCGTTCTGGCTGATGTTGATCGTGCCTGTCACGAAGCCAGACCCGCCGCTGGATCCGTTCGGCAAATCGACGCTGCCCAGCCCGTAATTTCCGGTGACGAGGAAGCCGTTGGCGTAGGGCAAGGAAAAGGTAGGTGGGGGTTGCGCCTGTCCACGTGGCTGCGCAAAGAGCAGTGCGAGGGCGACCAGGCACAGCGCAGCCGCTCGTCTCGACCATCCGGCTCCAGGCGTGGTACTGATTTTGAATCGCGACATGGTGTCTCCTGCGTTTGCGTCCTTACGCCTTGGCCGCTTGACCTCGGTCATCCAAATTGCGGCAGCGGTGAACTTCAGCCGTCGGCACTGGCTGATCTATCGATAATGAAATGACGAACGACGAGCAGGAACGGCCAGGACGCACGGATTCCGCTCCGGAAATGCGCCCACGGGCCCGGTTTTGACACCGCCAGCCGATTCGGCGTCGTCACACGCTCCACCTCGCGTCACCTTCGACGAGTATTTAGTTGGTCCAGTCGCGGAGCCGAGGGTTAGGCCCCGCCGCAGCGTTCCCGGATGGAAGAGTCAAGCTCCGACTGGACATTACCACTCGCACCTTTGCTCCGCAAGGGCGACCTTCCACAAACTGAGTCCCCTCTCAGCTAAATGCGGCCGGCTCGCCGCACGTTCCTCACAGCAGCAAACGTTCTTCACTCGCTTGTGTTACAGCGACACATCGACGGACACTTGCTGCCCTGCTAGCCGATAAAAGTCTGCGATGCCGAGGCTCTTCTGGGCGCGGATGGAGGCTGATCTGGTAGTCACCCGGTGGTGCTGGCCCGACTTGGCACCTCTAGCTCGAGCATGGGATGGTTTACACAGGCCCTTCGGAGCCGGATTGGCCGGCACGCGTAGAATGTCCGCGCAGTGCGCGACGCTCATGGAATCAGCCGATGAGAGCAATCGAGATCGAATCGACGGCGCGTATCGGCGGTGCTGTTGCTGGTGACGGCATGGGCATGGCTGAGCTGGATGTCGGCGCTCGCCCAGACTCCTCCAACCCACAAGGACGTCGTCTACGCGACGGTTGACGGGAAGGAGCTCGGGCTCGATCTCTATATGCCAGCCGGCGTGCGGACGCCGGCGCTGGTCGTCTGGGTACATGGCGGGGCGTGGAGGTCCGGCACCAAGTCGCGGCCGCCGATGGCGTTTGTCGACAACGGCTTTGCGATGGCGAGCCTCGACTTCCGCCAGTCCGGCGAGGCCCGTTTCCCAGCGGCAGTGCATGACATCAAGGCGGCGATTCGGTTCCTCCGCTCGAAGGCCGGTGACCACGGCTACCGCGCCGATCGCATCGCCATCGCCGGCTCATCGTCGGGCGGTCACCTCGCCGCGCTCGTCGGCGTGACGAACGGCCACAAGGAGCTCGAGGGCTCTGTCGGCACGCGACTTGAAGCAATCGTCCGACATCGCGGCGATCATCGACTACTACGGTGCCTCGAACCTCACGACCATCCTGGCCCAGTCGACGCCGTTCGGACTCAATATGCGCCGGCCGGCCCTCGAACTCCTCCTCGGAGCCTTGCCCGATCAGGCCAAGACGCTCGCGGAGCTCGCGAGCCCGGTGACGCATGTCGACCGCACGGATCCGCCGCTGCTGATTTTTCACGGCGACCAGGATCCGCAGATGCCGATCAATCAGTCGCACGAGTTGCAGGGCGCGTACGAGAAAGCCGGTCTCGACGTGTATTTCGACGTCGTGCATGGCGCGGCGCACGGCGGTGATCAGTTCTTTTCGCCAGCCCGCGTCGCGCGCGCCGTGGCATTCCTCCGTCGGACGATCGGACAGTAGAAAAAGAAGGAGTCTGGAGATGAATCGACGCGAGTTCGTGCGCCTCACCGGAAGCGGCATGGCTGGCGGCGCGCTGGCCGAGCAGATCGTCGGGCCCAGGTGGCGGCGCAGCCGAAGGCCAAGGCGATGGGGAAGCCTGGCGTCGCGCGCATGAAGGCTGGCACGCAGCACGGCGACTCGGATGCGATCCTGCGCGTGCTGGCCGGCTTCGGCGTCAACCACATCTGCAGCCGGCTGCCGGCGCCGAAGCTCGACGCAACCTGGTCGGTAGAGTCGCTGACGCGGCTGCGCGAGCGCGTCGAGTCGTTCGGCCTGACGCTCGACATGGTGCCGCTGCCGCTCAGCTCGAACGAGATCTCACGCAGCGAGAATCCCGAGATTCTGCTTGGGCAAGGCGCCCGAACGCGACCGGCAGATCGACGACATCTGCCAGATGATTCGCAACACCGCGCGTGCCGGCATTCCCGTCGGTCAAGTACAACCTGACGTTCCTCGGCGTTCCGCGCACCGAGCCGACGCTCGGCCGCGGAGGTGCGCGCTACAGCACGTTCGTCTACGCCAGCGGCAAACAGGAGCCGCCGCTGACCGTTGCGGGTCGTGTCGACGCGGATCTCGTACTGGGAACGCATCACGTATTTCCTCGAAACGCGTCGTTCCGGTCGCCGCGGAACACAAGGTTCGGCTCGCCTGCCATCCGCAGGATCCGGGCATGCCGAAGGGGAAGGGCTGGCGCGGCGTCGAGACCGTCCTCGGCTCGGTCGAGGGTCTGAAGCGCTTCGTCTCGATCGCCGAGAGCCCGTACCACGGGCTCAACTTCTGCCAGGGCACGGTCTCGGAGATGCTCGAGAAGCCGGGCGAGCAGATCTTCGACGTCATCCGCTACTTCGGCATCGCGCGGGAAGATCTTCAACGTGCACTTCCGCAACATCGCCGGCGGGTTTCTCAACTTCCGCGAAACGTTCATCGACGATGGCGACGTCGACATGCTGAAGGCGATGCGGGTCTACAAGGAGGTCGGCTACGACGGCATGATGATGCCCGACCACGTGCCGTCGATCGAAGGCGACACCGACAACCTGCAGGGGTTCGCCTTCGCGTTCGGCTACATCAAGGCGCTGATTGCCGCCGTGTCTGCCGAGAGCTGAACGGCGATGGTGTGGTGTCCGGCGGCAGCCGGACCGTCGCAGTCTCAGATAGCCGCCGATACCGAGGCCGAGCATCAACAGCCCGCCGAGGAGCGGCGTAACGCCTGGATCGTTCCCGTTCTGATCGCCACAGCACCACGACCGCGAAGCTCATCGCCGATGCGGCAAAGGCGAACAGCACGGCGAACTTCTGCGCTTGCGTCGGCGACGGCGTGGGCACGCGCCAGCCTAGCACGGCCGACGGCTCCTCTTCGCTCACGCGCTTCAGCTGATCCAGGTGAGACGCCAAAGATCATCCACGAGTTCGTCGCTGTAGGCGACGCGAAGCGGTGCCGCGAACGTGTGCCGCAACATCAGCCGAGTGTGCGCGGGCGTGGCGTCCGGCTCAGCTGGACTGACGGGCGAGTGGATCAGACCCGGCGGACGTTGAGGTCCTGGCCGGCCGGCCCCGTCCAGCCCATGGCGCGCAGCTGCTGCTCGAGGGCGAGCCAGAGGCGGTGTGCGTCGTTCGAGCCTTTGACGTAATGCGTGCGCACCCGGCCGTCGGGCTCGGTCAGCACGATGGCGTACGTATCGGGGACCTCGGTGTTGGTCACCTCACACTGGAGGAGCGCCTGCTGTTTCTCGTAGAAGTAAAGCACGATCGATCTGTCGGCTTCTTCGGCTGCGGCGCGTACAGTAGCGGCGCGATCCGCGGCCCGCGCCACTCTGATGGCCGGCCGGCCATCCGCCGATATGACACGGATAGGATGGCGAACTATCTGATCGTGGTCCCGCGCGGCAATACCGAGCTCTTCGACTTGCTGTCGGTCGCGTTCCGCGGGCACACGGGCTTCAACGTCGTGATCGATCGGCCGGGACTCGGAGTCAGCTGGATCGCCGACGCCGAGCGCGCGCACCGGTCGTGTGACGCCTCGGTCCCGACGAGATCGTCGTCGCCGAGCGATCCGACCGGGCCGACCGCCCGGCTCGCGGCGGGGAGTCGCGCGTCCTTCCGCACATTCCCGTGAGACGCCGCCGCGTTCGTCGCCAGGCAGCGCGGCCCGGCAGCCGCGTCGTGCCCGGCATGGCGCCAGCCGCGGCGCTACCGCTTGTTGACCTTGTAGCCCGCCGGCACGTCGAACATCGCTGCCGCGATGGGCGCGGTCGAGACCGACGTGACTTCGGTCGTGATCGTGTTGCCCATCTTCTTCATCATCTCGGCCATCGGACCCTCGCGCTTCGATGCCGATCTTCATCTCGGTCGCGAACGGCACGCCGAGCTCCGCCATCTTCCGGTACATGTCGGTCATCGCCTTCGCCATCGCCGGACGCGTCTTGGCCTGCGTGCGCGTCGAAGAATCCGCCGTTCTCGGAGGCGGCTCGTAGAAGGCGAGGAACTCGGCCTGGCCGGGTCCGTTCTTGACCAGGCACTGCGGCCCGCTCATCACCATCGTCATCTGTCATGTTGCCCATCTGCATCGGCACCGCGACATCTTGAGGTCGTGGACGGTGCAGGTCTGGCCGGCGACCTGGCGCGTCTGGCCGGTCGGTGTGAGCGACGCCGTGATGTCGGTAGCGCCAGCCTTTTCCGAACGACTCCGAGAGGCTGCCCATGTCGATGACGTCGGCTTCCTTGGAATCGTGATTGAGGACGATCATCTGCTTGGCGACGATGTCGATGATCGTCGTCGTCTCCCGGCCTTTGCCGGTCAGCTGGTCCGTGCGAATCTTCAGCCCTTTGATGTATTGGGTCATGTCGCCTGAAACGGCTCCGACCATGCCAGTGCCGCCGCCCTTGCTTTTCAGCGTGACGTCGGCGAGCGCCGGGCGAGGCGAGGGCGCAGCAAACAGGGAAGCCGAAAGAGTCGAGTGGATGTCATGTGCGTAGCTCCAGGGAGGAGCCGGAGTGCCGGGGAGGGCGTTCCAATTGTAGCGCGACTGCCTGAGGAACCGTTGCACGCGACTGCACATCTAGTGGACAGATAGGATCGGTGCCATGGCGTGGACGCTGCTTCTGGTGGCTGCGTTGCTCGAAATTGGGTGGGCGATCGGACTCAAGTTCACCAACGGGTTCACGAGATTCTGGCCGAGCGTCTGGACGGTGCTGGCGATGGTTTTCAGCATGGCGTTGCTCTCGTGGTCGGCGCGAACGCTGCCAATTGGCACGGCCTACGCAGTGTGGACCGGCATCGGCGCGGCCGGAACGGCCGTGCTGGGCGTCTATATGTTTGGTGAAGCGGCATCGGCTGCGCGATTGACCGGAATTGCGCTGATTATTGCCGGCGTTGCGCTGCTGCGTAGCGCCGGATGAGAGTGAGCTGTGCTGTATTCTGAGATCCGAAAAGGCGGATGTCAGTAGTCGAAGGAGTCAAGAGCGTGATAACCAGGTGCCTTCTCGTTGCAGTCATGATCTCTGCAACTTTGGTGTCGTCGGCCGGAGCGCTTTCGGCGCAGCAGACCGAGAAGGAAAATGATCGGCTGGAGAACGCAGCGATGGTCCTCAAGGAAATCTTCGGTATGCCCGACGCCATCCCGCAGGATCTGCTCGACAAGGCCGAGTGCGTCATCGTGTTTCCCTCGGTCAAGAAGTTCGCGCTCGGCGTCGGCGGCAGCTACGGCCGCGGCGTGATTTCGTGCCGCAGCGGGAGCTACCTTCGATGGTCCGTGGAGCGCGCCGGCGATGTTCGCGCTCGAGGGCGCCAGCATCGGCTTCCAGCTCGGCGCGCAGGCGACCGACTTCGTCCTGCTCGTGATGAACGATCGCGGCGCGAATTCGGTGCTCGAGCAGCAAGGTCAAGCTCGGCGCCGACGCGTCGGCGGCCGCGGGCCCGAAGGGGCGGAACGCCGCGGCCGCGACCGACATCGTCATGCAGGCGGAGATCCTGACCTACTCGCGCGCGCGCGGCCTGTTCGCCGGCGTCTCGCTCGAAGGCTCGACGCTCGGCCGGACAACGACGCCAACGAGCGTCTTTACGGCCGCAAGATCGAGGCGCGCGAGATCGTGCAAGGGCGGTACTGCCAATGCCGAGCGAGGCTCAGCCGCTCGTCGATCTGCTCAACACACGAGTCGCCCAAGAACCTGTCCGACCGGCCCAAATAAGCGGCCGGCACGGCGGTTCGTGCTACTTTGTAGGATGCATCCTTGGCACGACTGCTACGTAGACGATGCGCTGGTCGAAGCGGCGTTTCCCGTCATCATCGAGGTCCCGAAAGGCAGCACGAACAAGTACGAGCTCGACAAGGAGACGGGCCTCCTGCGCCTCGATCGCGTGCTGTACAGCGCCGTCTACTATCCGGCGGACTACGGCTTCATCCCGCGCACGTTTTGCGACGACGGCGATCCGCTCGACGCGCTGGTGCTGTCGCAGGAGCCGGTGCATCCGCTGACGATCGTCGAGGCGCGCGCCATCGGCGTCATGCGCATGCGCGACGAAAAGGGCATCGACGACAAGATCGTCGCGGTCAGCGTTCGCGATCCGGCGTTCGCGCACTACGCCGACAAGGGCCAGCTGCCGCCGCACATGTTCCTGCAGATCCGGCGCTTCTTCGAGGACTACAAGGTGCTCGAGCACAAGCAGGTCGTCGTCGAAGACCTGCTCGGCATGCCCGACGCGGTCCGGATCATCCGGGAGGCCCTGGACCTCTACCGCCAGTTGCGCCGCGGCGAGCTCGCCAAGCCCCAGCGCGTGCTGTAAACCAATCCTGACGCGGGTACCGTCGAATAGACGGCGTTCTGGAGCCGTCTATGACCTCTCTTCTGCAAGATCTCCGCTACGCGCATCCGCAGCCTGGCCAAGGCGAGGACGTTTGCCACCGCCGCCATTCTTGCCCTCGCGCTCGGCATCGGCGCGACGACAGCCATCTTCAGCGTGGTCAATGCCGTGGTGCTGCGGCCGTTGCCCTACAGCGACCCCTACCGCCTCGTGACGCTGTGGGACGTCAATCACGAAAAGAACCTCGACCACGAGCCGGTGTCGCCGGTCAATTTCATGGACGTCCGCGCGCTCGGCCAGGTCTTCACTGACGCCGCGGCGTGGTGGCGGCCCGAGGTCACGCTTCGAAGTCCGGACCAGGAACCACAGCGGGTCAATACGGTCGAAGTGAGCGGCAACTTCCAGACGGTCATGGGCGTGCAGCCGGTCCTCGGCGCAGGCTTTCCGGCCGGCGTCTTCTACTCGCGCGAGAGCATTGTCCTCGTCAGCCATCGTCTCTGGCAGTCCCGCTTCGCGTCGGACCCCGCGATTGTCGGCAAGACCCTCCGTCTGAACGACGACGACTACACGGTCGCCGGCGTCATGCCCGCGAGGCTTTACGTTTCCCGGCGACACCGACCTGTGGCAGCGCCTGACGTGGGATCTGACGCGGCACAGCCGCGGCGCGCATTTCATGGAAACCGTCGCCCGCATGGCGCCGCAGGCGACCATCGGTGATGTCCAGCGCGAGCTCGATGCGCTCACTGGCCGATTGGCGACTGATTTCGCGGCGACCAATCGCGGCTGGCGCACGCGCGCGATCGCGCTGCACGACGAAGTTGTCGGCGACGTCCGGTCCGCCCTCTATGTCGTCCTCGCCGCTGTCGGGTTGTTGCTGCTCATCGCCTGCATCAACATCGCCAGCCTGCTGATGGCGCGCGCGGCGTCTCGCGCACGAGAGGTCGCAGTGCGCGCGGCCATCGGCGCCACTCGCGAGCGGCTCGTCCGTCAGTTCCTCACCGAGAGCCTGGTGCTGGCAACCCTGGGTGGCGCACTCGGCGTTGCGGTGGCCTATGCGGCGGTGCGGGGCATCGTTGCCGCCACTCCGCTCGATATCCCTCGCCTGAGCGACGTCGGCATCGATGGCCGCGCGCTTGGTTTTGCGCTCGCGCTGGTGCTGACGACGGCCGTGACCTGTTCGGGCTTCTGCCGGCCGTCGTGCTGTCACGCGTCGACCTGCAGCGCGTGCTCAAGGAGGGTGGACGGAGCCCTGGCGGTCACGGTGGCCGCCGCGCGCATCACCTCCTCATCGTCGCCGAGATTGCCCTCGCGGTCATGTTGCTCGTAGGCGCCGGCCTGCTCGCGCGCACCGTGCAGCGATTGACGGCGGAGGACCCTGGTTTCCGCGCGCCGCAGGTCGTCACGGCGGGCATTCAGCTCACCGGCAGCGCCTACGCGAGCTGGCCGCAAGTCGAGCAGTTTCACTCGGCGCTCGTGCAGTCGCTGCAGCAGCATCCGGGAATCGAGGCGGCTGGCGCCAGCAATTTCCTTCCGCTGACGCCCGGGTGGCGGATTCCGTTCCTGATCAGAGGCCTGCCGACTCCACCGCGTGGTGACGAGCCCACGGCTCAGTATCACAGCGTGTCGGAGGGCTACTTCGAAGCGCTCGGCGTGCCGCTGCTGCGAGGACGGTTGTTCGACGCTCACGACACCGCGCAATCGCGCGGCGTCGTCGTCATCAACCAGGCGCTCGCGCGCCGCTACTTTGGCGATGTCGATCCCGTCGGCCGCACTCTGGCGTCGCTGACCACGAACATCGGTCCGCTCGGCGCCACGCTGATGAAGGATCGCGACCACGTGATCATTGGCGTCGTCGGCGACGTGAAAAACAGCTCGCTACAGGGGCGAGCAGAGGCAGCGCTCTATCACACCATCCGTCAGTTCCCGTTCCGCCATCTTTACGTCGTCGCCCGCGGTGCGGATGCCGGCCGTGTCGGCGCCGCCATCCGCGACGTCGTGCGGCAGAGAGATCCGGGACTGCCCGCGCCGGAGCTTCGGACAATGACCGCAGTTGTGGGCGCGTCGCTCGAGCAGCCGCGGCTGCTGATGTTCATGCTTGGAGTCTTCGCGGCGTCGGCCCTGGCGCTGGCGGCACTTGGGATTTACGGCCTGCTGTCGTACGCTGTCGCCGAGCGTCACCAGGAGCTCAGCATCCGGATCGCGCTCGGCGCGCGGCCGGCAGGTGTTCAATGGCTCGTCGTGCGTGATGGTCTGCGGCTGGCGGTCGCCGGGTGCCTGGGCGGCGTGGCTGTCGCCTACGTCGTGGCGCGGCAGGTGGCGAGTCTGCTTTACGGTGTCACGCCCGGGGATCCGGTCGCGCTCGGTGCCGTCGTCGCAGTTGCGCTCGGTAGCGCGATGGCGGCGTGTGTCGTTCCGGCGTGGCGCGCCTCTCGAATCGACCCGCTGTCCGGCTTGAAAGACTGAACGCTGCTGGCGGTTGGCGGCTTGCTGTTCGCGGTCTGGCATTTACGAAAGGCTGTTTCGATGCGCCAGGATCTCGTGTATGCCCTTCGCAGCCTGCGCAAGAGCCCGGGCTACGCCGCCGTGACGATTCTGACGCTGGCGCTCGGGATTGGCGCCAACACCGCGATCTTCAGCGTCGTCAACGGCGTCATCCTCAAGCCGCTGCCGTACCCGTCGCCCGAGCGCCTGGTCTTCATCACGAGCCAGTTCCCCGCGCTTGGCTTCGACCAGTTCTGGGTTTCGGCGCCGGAGTTCGTCGAGTTCGCCGAGAGCAACCGATCGTTTCAGCAGGTCGGCGCCTACCGAGCGGGAGCGGTCAACCTTGGAACGCCGGATCAGCCGCGCCGTGTGAATTCCGCCGTCATCACCTCGGAGCTGATGCCGGTCCTCGGTGTCGCGCCGATTCGCGGACGCCAGTTCACACGAGAGGACACGCTGCCCGGTGCCGAAGACGTCGCGGTGCTCTCGAGCGAGATCTGGCAGAGCGCTTTTGCCGGCGACGAGACGGTGGTCGGCCGAACGGTCCCGATCGACGGCGCACCGACTCGCATCGTCGGCATCATGCCGCCGGGCTACGACGTGCACGATCAGCGCATTTTGGTGTGGTTGCCGCTGACACTCGATCCGGCCAACCCCGGCAATCGCGGTGGCCATTTCCTGTATCTCGTCGGACGGTTGCGCGATGGTGTGACATTGCCGCAGGCGGCCGCCGATCTCGAGACGATGCTGACCAAGTGGCCGCAGCGGACGCAGGGTGGGCACGTGCCGAACGTCAAGAGCGCACCGCATTCGCTTCGACGGCTTGCAGGACGATCTCGTCGGCGCCCTGCGGACGGCGCTCTGGGTGTTGCAGGGCGCGGTCGGATTCGTTCTGCTCATTGCCTGCGCGAATCTGGCCAACCTGATGCTGGCGCGCGCCGAATCGCGGCAGCGGGAGTTCGCGATTCGTTCGGCGCTCGGCGCCGGGCGCTGGCGGCTGCTGCGTCAATTTTTGACCGAAGGCATCGTGCTCGCGCTCGTCGGCGGCGGGCTTGGCGCGGCGCTTGGATTTGGCGGTCTGCGTGCGCTCGTTGCGGCCAACCCGGAGAGCCTTCCGCGATCAGGCGAGATCGCGCTCGACCCGCGCGTTCTGGTCTTCACGCTGGTCGTCTCGCTGTTGACCGGCGTCATCTTCGGCCTGTCGCCGCTGCTGCACCTGCGCGAACGCATCGTCAACAGCTCGCTCAAGGAGTCGGGGCAGCGTTCGACCGCGTCGGCGGGGCGCACGTGGGTGCGCGCGGATGCTCGTGATGTCAGAAGTGGCGCTGGCCGTCGTGCTCGTCATTGGCGCCGGCCTGCTGTTGCGCAGTTTCTGGAACCTGATGCGGGTCGACGCCGGTTTCAACCGCAGCCGCCTCGTCACGTTCGGGCTCGTGCTGCCAAACGCCCAGTATCAGAATCCCCAGTCGGTGGTCGACTTCTTCGCGCGCGTGCAGGCGAAGCTTGCCGAGCTGCCGGGCGTGCAGAACGTGGCGGCCATGCAGGGCCTGCCGCCGCAACGTCAGGTCAACGCCAACGACACCGACTTCGAGAGCTACACGGCGCCGCCAGACGGGCCGTTCGAGAATGTCGACTACTACCAGAACGTCACCCCAACGTATCTGTCGACGCTCGGCATCCCCCTCATCGAGGGCCGTGACTTCTCGCCGTCGGACGTCGGCGGATCTGCCCGTCGCGCTCGTCAACGAGACGCTCGCCAAGACGTTCTTCCGCGATCAGAGTCCACTCGGCCGACGGTTGAAGCCTGGTTTTGGTGCGCAGCTGCCGTGGTTCACGATCGTCGGTGTGGTTCGCGACGTCAAGCAGGGCGGCGTCGCGCAGAAGACCGGCACCGAAGTCTATTTTCTGTCCGAGCAGGGACCAAAGGCGGTCAACTTCGCGCCTCGCAACATGAATATCGTGATCCGGTCGTCGCTGCCGTTCGACGCCCTCGCCGCGGACGTCCGACGCGTGGTCGGTGCCATGGATCCCACGTTGCCCCTCGTCAAGCTGCGCACGATGGACGAGGTCTTTGCCGAAACGATTGCGCGGCCGCGGTTTCTTGCCGTGCTTTTGATGATCGCCGCTGGTCTCGCGTTGGCGCTCGCGGCCATCGGCACTTACGGCATCCTTTCCTATTCCGTCAGTCAACGCCGCCGGGAGATCGGCATCCACATGGCGATGGGTGCGTCGCGTGGGCGGGTTCTTGGCATGGTTCTCGGCCAGGGCATGGCGCTCGCCGTCGTCGGTCTCGTGCTCGGCGTCGGCGCGTCATTTCTTCTCACGCGTTTCCTCCAAGCCCAGCTCTTCAACGTCAAGCCATCGGATCCTGCGACGCTCTTCGCCGTCACGGCATTCATCGCCACCGTCGCCCTCGTAGCCTGCTACGTCCCCGCCCGCCGCGCCACGCGTGTGGATCCGATGGTGGTGCTGAGGGACGAGTAGTCGGCGGCTTGCTGCTCGCTGCTGGCGGTTGCCTCGCCGAAGGGTATGGATGGCGTTGCGGCTCACTAGCAACAGCGAACCGCGAGCCGCGAGCCGCCGATTCGCCAGTCTGCTACCATCCCGTCCCATGTCTGACACCGACGACATCGAACGGCTGATCTCGGAGCTCCATTCTTCGGTTCAACCCACGCCGGCGCCGGTGATGGGGGACAGCAGCCGGCTCGAGAGGTGGCTATCGCTGCTGGCGAGCCGTAACGGCAGCGACCTGCTGCTCGTGGCGGGCGCGCCGCCATCGATTCGCGTTGACAGCAAGGTCATTCCGCTGGCTGATGGGCCGCTCGACGGGCTCGACGTCGAGGAAGCGGTACTGCCGGCGCTCGCGCCGCACGCGAGACGGCAGTATCGTGACGCCGGCATTGCCGATGCCTCGTTTCGTATTCGCGAGATTGGCCGCTTCCGGATCAACCTGCACCGGGAGCGCGGGCGCGCTGCCGCGGCAGTCCGTCTCCTGCCGACGCGTGTTCCGCGGCTCTCAACGCTGTCGTTGCCTCCATCGGTCGAGTTGCTGGCACAGCTGCCGCGCGGCCTGGTGCTCGTCGGCGGTCCCACGGGATCGGGAAAGACGACGACGCTGGCGGCGATCGTCGAAGAGATCAACCGGCGCGATGCGCGACACATCGTGACGATCGAAGATCCGATCGAGTACGAGCATCAGCACGGCGGCAGTCTGATCGAGCAGGTCGAGATTGGCGTGGACGCGCCGGATTTTCCCACCGCGTTGCGCGCGGCCGTGCGTCAGGCGCCGGACGTGATCGTTGTTGGCGAAATGCGCGATCCAGAAACGATGCGCATCGCGCTCGCAGCGGCGGAGACCGGGCACCTGGTGCTCTCGACGCTACACACGACCGATGTCGGCTCGTCCGTGTCGCGCATCGCCGATTCGTTTCCACCCGAGCGCCAGAACACGATCCGGCAGGAGCTGGCGATGGCCCTTGCCGCCGTCCTCACCCAAACGCTGTTGCCTCGCTACGGTGGTGGACTCGCGCCCGCTGCCGAGTTGCTGATGGTCGGATACGGGGCGCGACAGCACATCCGCAAGAACGCGCTCCAGCACCTCCATCAGGAGATCACGATCACCCGCCGGTATGGCTCGTTCACGCTCGAAGAATCGCTGGCGCGGCTGGTGAAAGATGGGATCGTCGACTGGGCCGACGCGCACGCGCGCGCGGCGCACGTGGAGGAGTTCGAGCAGCTGAGTCCACGGAAGTAGCTGTCAGCTCTCAGCTCTTAGCTGTCAGAAAATGCTTTTGCTGATAGCTGACAGCTGATAGCTGAAAGCTTCTACAGTGTCCGCCCCAACCGGTCCTGCAGTTTGTCTCGGTAGCTTCGGCTGAGCGTAAGCCGGGTGCCGTTCTTGAGGAAGACGACGTACTCGCCGTTGAACCACGGCTGCAGTTCCTTGATCCGCTCGATGTTGACGATGTGCGAACGGTGGATCCGGAAGAAACTGTCCGGATCGAGCTGCGCCTCGATTGCGTTCATCGTCTCGCGAAAGAGGTGCGTCTCGGCGCCGACGTGCAGCTTGACGTAGTTGCCGGCGGCTTCAATCCAGTCGATCTCGGACGCGCGGACGAAGAAAACCCGGCCTCCCGACTTGATCACGAAGCGTTCGAGCTTCTGCGCGTTCGGCTTGAGGTCCTGTACGAGTTCGAGCAGCCGCCGCTCGAGATCGCCGTTCGACGGACGTTCGAGCATGTGGCGGGCGCGCGTCAGTGCCTCGTTGAAGCGCTGGCGGTCGAACGGCTTGAGCAGGTAATCGAGTGCGTGGACGTCGAACGCCCGTAGCGCGTAGTGATCGAAGGCGGTGACGAAGACGACGAGCGGCATGCGCGCGGCGCCGACGGCTTCGATCACTTCGAATCCGCTGGCCCCAGGCATCTGTACGTCGAGGAAGACGAGATCGGGCTCGAGACGGCCGATGGCGTCGATGGTGTCGGTACCGGTCGGGCATTCGGCCACGAGCTCGAGCCAGTCCTCCGGCGCGAGCAGCGTGCGAAGCCGCTCGCGGGCCAGTGGCTCGTCGTCGGCGACGACCACGCGCACCTTGCCGTTCGTCATGCGACTTGAAAGGCGGCCGTGCCGCTTGGGACTGCCGCCTGATGAAAGGGAAACTGCAGCCGTCACCGCCAAGCCCTCGCGTGTCGTCGGAGAACTCGATGCGCTGCGCCGTCGCCGTACAGGCATTCGAGCCGGTCGCGGGTGTTCGACAGGCCGACGCCGCTGCGAAGCTGCGCGCGCGCGCCGGCGCTCAAGCCGACGCCGTTGTCGCTCACCTCGATCCACAAATCGTTGCCCAGCCGCTTAGTCGAGATCTGCACAAGTCCGGCACCGGGCTTCGGCGAGATCCGTGCTTGATGGCATTCTCCACGAGCGGCTGCAGGATGAGCCGCGGGACTTCGGCATCGAGCGTTTCCGGATCGATCTCGAAGCGCACCGAGAGCCGATCGTTGAAACGGGTCTGCTCGATCTCGAGATACTTCTGCAGGAACTCGAGCTCCTCTTGCAGCGAAATTCGTGGTGCACCCGAGCGATCGAACGTCAGTCGCAACAGATCGCTCAGTCGGCTGATCATTCGATCGGCGCCATCGGGATTGGTATGCACAAGTGAGGAGATTGCGTGTAGCGTGTTGAAAAGAAAATGCGGCTGGAGCTCTGCTTGCAGCGTGCGCAGCCGCGCTTCGACCAGCCGCGTTTCGAGCTGCGCTTCCTTGACGGCGCGCGCCTGCGACTCGCGGCTGTAAGTTGCAGCGCGTAACTGAATCCCGACGCACTGTCGTGTACGTCATCAGCGTGAAGTCCAGATTCTCGAGGTACAGCTGCTGCACGTACAGACGTCCAGGCCACAGTCGGCGCCTTGCCGCCAGAGCCCACGAGGAGACACGCATGCCCATCATGCACGCACAATGAATCACTGAATAACTGACCGCGCGAACATGCGTGGACGCACAGCGCGCGAATCCAGTGCGCGCCATCGAGCCGAAACCGTGTGCGCGAGCCGGAAGATCGCCGGCGTCAGCGAGCGCGGGGATGTACCAGTAGACCAGATTGAGGAGGAGCATCTTGCCCACCTGGATGTCCATCGGAGTATTGAGGCTGAGGGTGGTGAGTCGATAGGCCTGGAGCGTCGAGAAGATGCCGAACAACGTCGCCGCAGCGAACACCCACCGGAGCGGAGGTGTCCAAGTGCTTTGCATTTGTTGACAACTATCCGAGCACTTACGCGATTCGTCAAGGGATGAGTTCGCGCCGGAGGCCGGTTTTGTGGAGTTCTACGGCTGATTGGGGTGTTCGTCACACCCTAATGCGTTCTGTACCCGAAAACACGCGATTTCGTCACGAAAATGCGCCGTCGACAATTTTTACTCGGCAGCCATGACGATCAACGTCGCATCGTCCCGAAATCGGCCATCCGAGAATTGCTCGACGGCGCCCGCCAGACGCGCGTGGAGGGACGGCGCGCTGCACGCGCGGTTGGCAATCGCGAGATCGACAAGACGCGCTTCGCCAAATTCTTCGTCGTCAGCATTACACACGTCGGTGATGCCATCGGTGTAGAAGAGGATGCGATCGCCGCTGCAGAGTGCGATGCGGCCCTGTTCGTAACTGCCGTTTGGAAAGACGCCGAGTACTGGCCCTCCGCTCGCCAGACGGTCCACGTCGCCATTGGCCCGGATGACGACGGGAGGGTAATGGCCGGCATTTGCATAGACGAGCGACGACTCGTCGTTGTCGACGATGCCGTAGAAGAAGGAGATGAAGCGGCCTTCGGAGATGTGACCGCACAGGATGCGGTTGACCTGCTGGCACAAGTCGGCAGGCTCAGTGGTGTCGGTCGCAAAGGCGCGCACCGTCGCCTGCAGGTTCGACATCAGGAGCGCGGCGGGGATGCCCTTGCCGACGACATCGGCAATCGAGATCGCGACGCGGCCGGGTCCGAAGGCGATGCCATCGAAGCAATCACCGCCCACACCCGATGCTGGTTGCCACGACACCGCAACCTCCCATCCCTCGAGCTGCGGCATCGTCTGAGGCAGGAGCGTGCGTTGAATTCGCCGCGCCTCGTCGAGATTGCGGCGCTCGAGTGCGACCTCGCGGCGGCGCGTGCGTCCGGCATCGACTTCAGCGTGCAGGATGGACAGGAGCTGCGCGTTGTCCCAGGGCTTCTGCACGAAGTTGCGCACGCCGCGGCGCATGGCCTCGACGGCGATATCGACTGAGCCCCATCCAGTCATGACAACGATCGGCAGGTCCCGGTCGAGCGCCTGCACACGCGCCAGCAGATCGATGCCCTCGCGGCCGGACGTCGTGTCACCCGTATAGTTGAGGTCCATCAGCAGGAGGTCGAACGTTCCCGCTTCAAGAGCCGACAGCGCCGCTTCCGGCGAGCCTGCGGCGTCGATCTGGATGCCTTCACGTTTGAGCAGGAGTCGCAGCGCGTCGATCAGATCCGGCTGATCGTCGGCAACGAGAATGCGGGGTTGCACGGCGCATATCGAATCCATGATCGACCGCGGGTGTCCAAGCCTCGTGCCACGACGCGCGTACCGCGCGGAAAGCCAGCAAGCAGAGCGCGATAGGGTCAAGCACCGTGACTGGCCATGTGGCAGTGGCTGTTCGATTCCGAACAGGCCGTTCCCATAAGCGATCTCGAGCCACGTTCTCGACTTCGCGCCTCCTTCAGACTTTCTTTGTTTACTTCAGCATTCAGCAGTCAGAATTCAGAATTCGCTGGACCGGATCTTGAACACCACCTGCTCCACGTATGGAGTCGCTCCTGCAGGACTTTCGATTTGCCTGGCGATCGCTCCGCAAGCACGCGGCGTTCACTGCCGTAGCCGTCGCGACGCTCGCCCTTGGCATCGGCGCCAACGCGGCGATGTTTGCCGTCGTGAATGCCGTCGTCTTCCGCCCGCTGCCGTTTGCCAATGCGGATCGCCTCGTGCGCGTGACCGCTGACTTTGCTGGTCTCGGCAGTCAGGACATCGGCATGTCCACGCCAGAGTTGTACGCCTACCGTGAGCAGTCCGACATCTTCGCGGACATTTCCGGTGTGTATCCCATCGACGCCAATCTCACCGAGGTCGATGAGCCTGAGCGTGTGGAGGTCGTGCTCGTCAGCCCCTCGTATTTTTCGCTCCTCGGCGTGCAGCCACAACTCGGCAGAATTTTCAGTAACGACGAAGACGATGCGCCGGGAATTGTGGAAAAGGTCGTGCTGAGCGACAGCCTGTGGCGGAGACGGTTTGGCGGCCGCGCCGACGCCATCGGCCGCAAGCTGCGCATCGACAACGATTGGTACGAAGTCGTTGGCGTGATGCCCCCTGGCTTCGAACACCCGGGACGCTCGCTGCGAGGCGGCATCGACATGTGGGCGCCGTCCGGGTATCGCGCGGCACCGTTTGCGCCGCTCGACAAATCGCGCGGCAGCTATCCGTTGAGCGGTGCGATCGCGCGTTTGAAGAACGGCGTCACGCTCGCCGACGCGCGCGAACGTCTCGAGGCATTCGGCGTCGCGCTGCGCAAACAGTATCCCGCTGACTACCCGGAGCGCGCTGGCTGGCGGCCGCGCCTCGTGCCGCTTCACGACGACGTCGTCGGATCGGCGAGGACGCCGCTCGTGGTCATTCTCGCGTCGGTCGGCGTTGTCCTGCTAATCGCGTGCGCGAATATCGCGGGGCTCTTGCTTGCGCGCTCGGCGGGCCGTTATCGCGAGCTTGGCATTCGGCGGGCGCTCGGCGCCAGCCGCGCACGCATCGCGGCTTTGCTGCTCATCGAGAGCATCCTGCTCGCGTGTGCCGGGGGAATCGCCGGCCTGTTGCTCGCGGTGTGGACGAGAGACATCATCCTCGCGCTGGCACCGGCGGGCCTGCCCCGGCTCGGGCAAGTGTCCTTCGATGCGCGGGTCTGGCTGTTCGCCGCCGGCCTATCGGCGTTGACCGCTGTGCTCTTCGGCGCAGTGCCAGCGTGGCAGTTCTCGAAGCCCGACGTGCTCGCCGCGCTGAAGGACGCGCGTGCGGCGTCGCTTCCGGCGCGCCACACGGTGCGCTCGGCGCTCGTCGTTGCCGAGTTCGCGCTAGCGATGGTGCTGCTCACCGGGGCTGCGCTGCTCGTCCGTAGTTTCTGGCAGGTGATGAGCGTCGATCCGGGGATCGACGGCAGGGGAGTGCTGACGGCGCGCCTGTGGCTGCCGCAGCCGAACGATCCGTCGCAAGGCCGCTACTTCACGCACCAGGCCCGGCTGCCGTTCTTCGAAGAAGTGCTACGGCGTGCGCGTGAGTTGCCTGGCGTCGAGGCGGCTGCGGTTGTGCAGAGCATTCCTCTCGACGGCCAGCGAAACTTCACGACCATCACCATTGACGGCGCGCAACACGATCAATCGGCGGAAATTCCCACGGTCCAGGGCAACATTGTCTCGACTGACTACTTCTCGCTGATGCGAATTCCAGTGCGCCGCGGCCGCGCGTTTGGTACCGGCGACACGGCTCAGCCTGTGGCCGTCATCAACGAAGAAGCGGCGCGGCGATATTTTCCCGGTGAGGATCCTATTGGACGGCGGCTTCACTTCGGGCCTGCGCGGCCCGATCCGCGGTGGATGACCATCGTCGGCGTCGTTGGCAACGTCCTGAACGAAAACCTCGAGGTAGGCCCACGCCCGACTGTCTATCGAACTCTCACGCAGGCTTCGACCCTGTCGATGGGGCTCGTCATTCGGGCCAGTGGCGATCTCAAATCGCTCGGCGTGCCACTGGCGCGTGCGGTTCGCGCTGTCGATCCCGATCAACCCACGTTCGCCGTCCGTACGATGAGTGACGTGGAGGCCGCGGGAACAGCATCTCGACGCTTTGCCATTCGACTAGTTGGCGGTTTTGCGGCGCTGGCGCTGCTGCTTGCGGCGATTGGAATCTACGGGGTGCTGGCGTATCTCGTCGGTCAGCGTACGCGGGAGATTGGCATTCGGATGGCGCTCGGTGCGCGCCGCAGCGAAGTCGTCGGGATGGTGATTCGCCGCGCGATTGCGCTCGCCGCGCGTGGCGTCGCCTTCGGTTGCCTGGCGGCGCTTGTCGTCGGGCAGATTGTTGCGGGGATGCTATTCCAGGTGCGGCCCTACGACCCTCTCACCTTCGGCGTGGTGGCGACCCTGCTCACGCTGACCGCGGTGCTCGCCGCGGCAACGCCGGCGCTGCGGGCGGCACGGGTGGACCCCATCGCCGCGCTACGCACGGACTGAGCCTCCGCCTCAGCGTCTATCGAGGCTAGTCTTTGTCCTGTTGGCGATCTCGATTCCGGCCTCGAGGCGGCGGCACTGTGCCGGGCCGGCGAAGCCGGATCGTCCCACCGAAGCTCTCCAGCTCGACTTCCGCTGTGCCGCTGCCAATCGTGTAGGTGGCCCGGCGTCCGCGACGGACTTCGCCCACGGCCTTGGTTTGCAGATTGCTGCTGAAGTCGCCGTTGTAGGTGCGCACCGTGAAGGTGGCGTTGGTGTTCTCCGGCAGAATCATCGTGATGTCGCCGTTGTGGGTCGACAGGCGGTAAGGTCCACCAGCGGTGACCGGTCCCTCGTAATGGATGTCACCGTTGATCGTGGTCACCTCGATGCTCTTGGCGTCGACCTTGGTCAACGAGATGTCACCGTTCGTCGTTTCGGCCGTGATGTCACCGACGGCGCCGGAGATGCGCACGCCTTCGTTGATCGAACTTGCGTTGATACGGCCCTTGGCGTCCTCGACGATGACTTCGCCCTGCACCGACTTGGCGGTCACGATCCCCGAGCCGCCCTTGATGACAATGTCGCCGCGGACGGTCTCGGCTGAGACCTCGTTCTGCACGCCTTCGATGCCGATGTAGATGAACTGGCCACTGACTTTCACCGGTAGCCATGCCGGCGCCGTGATCTCGTAGTCAACGGCCCCCATCGGTCCGCCCGCGGAACGCGATCGCACGGACACGATGTTGCCGGTGGTCTGGATGTCGATCGTCGCCCGGGAGTTGTGCGACGCCTGGACCCGCAGGGAGTCCTTGTCCCACGTGCGGAGGACGACTTCGCCAGCATCGTTGCTGACGTTGAGCCGCGAGCCTTTCGCAACGGTGACTGTTCGGTCGGACTGCGGCGTCCGCGTCGGCCGTTCCTGCGCCGAGGCGACCGCCGCGGCACACGTCAACAGCGCGGCTCCCGCCACCCGTGTGGCCTGCCTGATCACTTAGCTGCCTCCAGTCGCATCCGCCGCCATCGCCAGCGCGCTTGCGCGCCGGAGCAGCGCGAGCTTGCGATTGCGTGAGGCGGCGAAGTGGTTGTTGAGATACGCGTTGGCCGGATCGTTGCGCAGCGCTTTCCGCGCCTGATCGATGGCCTGATCAATCGTCCGCAGGTTCTCTTCGAGAATGCTCACTGTTTCAGGGTCGAGCCTGCTGCGGCCGGCGTCGAGGGCCTTCTCGAGATCCGCCACCGCCTGATCGTAGTCAGCGTCGCCAAAACGCACGCGTGATGGTGTCGGCGCTGGGTCGGGCTCGGGCGCGTCGAGCTGTACCTGCGCGCCTGCGGCCGGCAGGCTGGCGCGCGGATCGCCAAGCCGCGCCACCCAGACGAGTCCACCCGAAAGGACCATCAGCGCGAGCCCCGCGGCAACGAGCTGCGGCATCGTGAACGAGAATCGGCGGCTCTCGGATTTGACGAACGGCACAACGACCGACGCGTGCGGCGTCAGCCGCTCGGAGATTCCGGGCCACAGGTTCGCGGCCGGCGGTGTATCGGCGAGCGACCGTGCGCGCAAAGCGACCTGTCTGAGCTCGTCGATCGTTGCCTGGCACTCGCGGCAGGTGGCCACGTGGGCTTCGATGGCCGCGTGTTCGCTCGCGCTCAGATCCTCGTCGTCCAGATAGTCCGACAACCGATCGGTGAATGCGTCCTGGATGCCCATGGATACTCTCGTTAACGCTCGCTCTTCAGATACCGACGCAACATCATGCGCGCGCGATGCAACTGCGCCTTCGATGTTCCGCTCGAGATGTCGAGCAGCGTCCCGATTTCGCGGTGCTTGTAACCCTCGACGTCGTGCAGCACGAAGATTTCGCGAGCGCCGTCGGGCAGCGAGACCAGCGCCGCCTCGAAATCCATCGAGAAGTCACGCGATGGCAACGGCGCCGACAACGTCTCGAAAATCTCCTCGCCATCGTGCAGGCGCTGCCGCCTCGTGGTGTCCTGGCGGAAGCGTTCGATCACGACGTTGACGGCGAGGCGGTGGAGCCAGGTCGCGAACGCCGAGTCGCCGCGGAAACTTCCAAGCTTCTGCCACACGCGGACGAAGACATCCTGCGTCACTTCGTCAGCGTCCCGTCCTCCGGTCATGCGGCGAACCAGGCTGTGGACTTTCGGAAGGTGCGTGCGATAGAGATGTTCGAACGCCGACACGTCACCCGCCGCGGCTTTCGCCACGTAGTCGTCCGGCCCAGCCGCCAGTTCGGACCCTTTGGACCGCAGCGCCGACTCTCTCCTGCAGGCTCGGGGCGTCCCGGATTCCGGCAGCAGCACCGCTGCCTGCGCAATTGATAATGCCTCGACGGCGTCCAGCGCTCCCAAGCTCCTCTCCTGCATATGCTTGGACGGGGGCGCCGGTCCGGAAGGTTTGAATGCTGTTCTAACGCAGAACGTCGTAGGGGTCTATGGCCGTGCCCTGCCACCACCGCTTATCGTCCGTCAGCCGGAAGATAGCAAAATGTAGGTGCGGCGTATTTTTGGGGGCATTCCCAGAAGTGCCTACGTATCCAATAGTTTGCCCCTTTTTTACGGTCTGGCCCTCGCGCAGGCCGTCGGCGTAGCGTTCGAGGTGGGCGTAGTAGTAGCAGAAATTCTTGGTCGGGTCGAACTGGTAGGCCGTGATCCCTCCCGCCTTGCTCAGGAACAGCTTGGCAATTGCGCCGTCCTCGACAGCACGCACTGGTGTGTTCCGAGGTGCCAGGATGTCGATGGCTTCGTGTTGCCGCGATCCACTGCGTTCGTCGGAGAACTGGCGGGTGAGCTGCTCGGGTTTTACGCCTTCAATCGGGATCAGGAGGTCCCGATCCTTCAGCTCATCCGCGCTTGCCGGTGCGGGGCCGATGCTTGCCGCGGCGGACGCAGCCGCAACCGGTGTGCGGCTGCCGGTGGTCCCTGTGGGCTGCTCTCGACGCTCAATTCCCCGAGAGCCCGGATCGAGCGACTCGACGGAGTCGTTCCTGGCACTCACGGGTGCGCTCCACGGTGTGACGATCCAGTTGTATTGCCAGAGCAGCATGACGACGAGGACTGCGCCGCCCAAGAGCCCGCACGCGGCGCCGGCGCCGAACGAGCGCACATCCCGCCGCCAATCGTCGGTATGAATCAGGCGTGTCCTCTTCACTCGGCAAACACCACTCGCGTTCCCGGCTTGACGAGCGAGGCGACGCGCCAGGCGTCCCAATTCGTCAGCCGAACGCATCCATGCGACTCGGTGCGGCCGACCTGCGAGGGTTCTGGCGTACCGTGCAGGCCGTAGTGTTCCTTCGAGACGTCGATCCAGACGACGCCCACCGGGCCATTCGGACCTGGAGGCACCGTCGCCTTGGTGTGACTCGGGTCAGCGTCCCAGAACAGCTCCGGGTTGTACTTGAATGACGGGTTGCGCTGGACGCCGTTGACCTTCCATTCGCCGACTGGCAAGGGGTCGTGCCCGCTGCCCGTCGTCACGGGCGCGAAAAAGATTGTCTTTCCGTCGGCGTCGGTGACCGTCAGCGATCGCGCCGCCTTGCTGACTGTCACGGCGACCGCTAGCAGGTCGTTCTTTGCGGAGTCGGCGGACGTAGCGCGTCCGCTCGTGCCGACCGGGTGAGGTGCAATCGGTTCTGGCGCCGGAATGACGAATGGCTCGACGTTCGGCACGCGCACGACGGCGTTCTCTTCGAAGGCGATCGATGGATTCAACGAACGCAGGAGTTCTGACGTGCAGTGAAACCGCTCCGCGAGTGCCTCTTCGACCGATCGGTAGGCGAGCGTGGGCAGCTTCGATTGCTCCAGAAGATCGGTCGGGATGTCTGGCGAGAACGGTCCCGCTACGTCGGTCGCGGTGATGCGATACTCGACCAGCGGTTGGGGGTCGGGCGCGGGATCCGACTGGCGTTCCCGACGGTAAGCTTCCATGGCGCGCGTCGTATTGGCGCCGATACGCCCGTCAATCACTCCAGTGGAGAATCCCGCGCGGTCGAGAGCGACCTGAATGCCTATCGCGTCCTGAGGCTGGTGTGTGGCGCGCGTTGCCGGCGCTGTGGCCTGACCGACAACAGATAGAAGCACCAGCGTCAGGAAACTCGTCATTCAACCCCCGGCTTCCTAGAGGGAGCAAGAGACGTACCTGAGCTTCCCGCTCAGCTCTCGAGTGTCCTGAGTTGCTCGTCGATAGCCGCCAGTGCGCGCTCGAGCATCTGGCGGTGATGTGGGGCCTTGGCGCGCTCGAGATCGGCCGCGGTACGAGCGCGTGTCAGTCGGAGAGCGGCGCGGCGCTCAGCGGCCGCCTGTTCGGCCGGGGTGAGTTGACGCTTAGTGACGCGGTCACGTGACGCCTCTTCCTGCTGAGCCTCGACTGCCTTCGATTCCCAGCCTCGTGCCATAGCGCTACTTGATGAGATAGAACGTTGTCTGACGGCCGTCGACCCAGTCCCAGCCAGCCGACGTCAGCACCGCGTCTTCTTCCAGCGCGAACATGATGCGCTGGTTGTTCCACTCGGGCACCGTCTGGCGAACGTTCAGCTCGATGGAATGCCACGTGTCGGGACGGAAGACGTAGTCGCCGCGCACCGGCACGCCGTTCTGATAGTCCGTCATCCCGATCGGCGGACCGGCGGCGTGGCCATGATAGCCGACCGGGTGGCAGTAGATGGACGGCGTCAGCCCTTCCGACCTTGGCCTGCGCGAGGGCGGCCGGCGAGGGCCTGGATTGCCGGTGCCGCCGACGGTCGCGTGCTTCATCGTCAGATCCTGCAGCCGATTGGCCGCCGCAGCCCGGCCTTGAGTCCGGCAGGCGCGTCCGTCTCGCCGGGCTTCAGCACGTAGGCGTTGTGCTGCGTGTCGGTGGAGAAGCCGAGATAGACGAGGCCGAAATCGGTGTGCAGCATGTCGCCGCGCTGGATCACGCGCGCGCTGGCGGCGCGTCGGCGGGACGCCGCCCTTGCGCTGAATGGTGATTGAGGGATGGAACCAGTGGCCCAGTCCCATGTCGGCGACGCGCTGCCGCATCCACCAGACGACGTCCTCGCTCGTCGTCACGCCAGGCTTGATCGACGGCGTTCGAGAACGCCTCGGCGATGATCTTGTGCGCGACGGTCATCACGTGCCGGTACGCGTCGGTCTCCTCGGGAATCTTCGTCTCGAGCCAGCCGACGGCGAGCATCTCGGCCGATCGCACGCGTGCGCCGTACTTCGGTCCGAGCGCCCGCAGGAGTTGCTCTTTTTCGTTCGCGGTCAGACCGTCGGCATGGTTCCACGCCTCGGACGTGTTGATCCCGATGACTTGCGGGTCGCGCTCCTCGACGACCTTGCGCAGGCCGTCCCATTGCTCGTCGTTGGCGGTGGGCACGACCGTGTAGAGCCGTCGTAGTCGAACCGCCCGATCGACAGGCGCTCGACCCGCCCGCCGCGATCGTTGAACACGAGGATCGTCCGGCGGCGCGACGAAAACGTCGTCAGCGGCGACATCGATCGGAACACCGGGTCGTCGTTGTATTCGCGCGAGACGATGATCCACATGTCGATCTTCTCCCGCCGCATCAGCGCCGGCAGCACCGTGTCGAATCGCTTCAGGATCCAGCTCTTGACGAGCGGCGCCTGCTCGCGGTGCGTCAGCACGCGATCGGTGGGGTAGGCGGCCGGCTGAATGAAAAAAGCCGATCCTGTCGGCACGGCTGATATGACAGTCGCGAGTAGAAGACCAAAGCGGATCAGGATGTTGGCTGTGGGTGGGTGCATGCAGGTGACCTGACGAGACGAAATGGCCGCGGGAACCCGGAACCCGCATTATCGGTCTATATAATAGCTATCCATTCATGATCCGCTGGCGATGGTCTGCGTTCGTGGCTCTGACGGCCTGCCTTGTTGCGAGCGCGTGCAGCACGGGCGGGTGCGGATTCATCTTCGGCGTCGGACAGGAGCCAAGTGGCCAGGCGGCGAACGCGGCGGCGACCGGGAATCCAAACGCGCCGGCGCCGCGCCCGAAAATCGTTGCCCTCGGCGACAGCCTCACCGTCGGGCTCGGGCTGCTCGAAAGCGAATCGTATCCGTCGCTCCTGCAGAACAAGCTCGATGAGGACGGCTATGCCGTTCGAGATGGTCAACTGCCGGCGTCTCCGGAGACACATCGGCCGGCGGCCTGCGACGGCTCGACTGGGCGCTCGACGGCGACGTTCGCGTCCTCATCCTCGCGCTTGGCGCCAATGATGGTCTGCGTGGTCTGTCCGTCGCCGAGATGAAGCAGAACCTGACGACGATCATCAACGCGCGCGCGTGAAAAGAACATCGTCGTCATCCTCGCCGGCATGGAAGCACCGCCGAACTACGGGCCCGAGTATGTTCAGCAGTTCCGCGCGGCGTTTCGCGAAGTCGCGGCCAAAGAGCGCGTGCTGCTGATTCCGTTCCTGCTCGACAAGGTGGCCGGGCAGGCGACGCTCAATCAGCCGGACGGCATCCATCCCGAATGTCGAGGGCGCGCGGATCGTCGCAGAGACCGTGTGGCCCGTGCTGCGCTCGGTTCTCGACCAGATGGGCACGGCCCCGTGATCGAGCTTCGCGGCGTTTCCAAGACGGTGCCGAGCGGCACCGGGATGCTCACGATCCTTCAGCCGCTCGATCTCACGATCCCTGGCGGTCGCGTCGTCGCGATCACTGGCGCGTCCGGCAGCGGCAAGTCGACGTTGCTCGGGCTGATCGCGGGCCTCGACGCACCGTCCTCGGGCATCGATCCTGATCGACGGCGACCGACATCACCGGCCTCAGCGAGGACGCGCTCGCGCGGCTTCGCGGCACGAAGATCGGGTTCGTCTTTCAGTTCTTCCATCTGCTGCCGTCGCTGACCGCGTTCGAAAACGTCCTCGTGCCGATCGAGATCGCCGGTGGTCCAGACCCGGCGCTCGCGCGCGACGGCTCTGCTGGCGCGAAGTCGGGCTCTCGGGCCGCGGCCATCACTACCCGTCGCAGCTCTCGGGCGGCGAGCAGCAGCGCGTCGCGATCGCCCGCGCGCTCGCCAACAACCCGCCGATCCTGCTGGCGGACGAACCGACCGGCAATCTCGACAGCGCGACCGGCCGCCACGTCATCGACCTGCTGCTGCAGATCCACCGCTCGCGAGGCACGACGCTCGTCCTCGTCACCCACGATCCCGAGATCGCCGCGATTGCCGACATGACGATCTCGCTTCGTGACGGCCGCGTCGTGCAGCAAACCGAACGCGCCGTGACCGTCGACTGACGACGCGACGGACTGACGACTGACGACGACGATGCACTTCATCATCCGCATGTCCCTTCGCGAATTCCGCGCATCGTGGCGGCGATTGCTGTTCTTCTTCCTGTGCGTCGCCATCGGCGTCGGCGCCATCGTCGCGCTGCGTTCGGTGATTCAGAGTCTTCGCCTCGGTCTCGTCAGCGAAGCGCGCTCCATGATTGCCTCCGACGTCATCGTCCAGACCAACCGCGCCTGGACGCCGGAGGTGCGCCGCCGCGTCGATGAGATTCTGGCGTCCGCGCCAGTCCTCGCTGAAACCGAGTCAATCGAAACGCCGACGATGGTGCGGGCGGAGCAGGGGACGGCGGTGGCTCGCATGGTGGAGTTGCGGGCTGTCGAGGCGGCGTTTCCGTTCTATGGCACGCTCGCGCTCGCCAACGGTCAAGTCGTACGCCACGAGCTCCTGGCCAACCGCGGCGCGCTTGTCGGCCCGGAGCTGCTGGTCCAGCTCGGCATGAAGGTCGGCGATCGGCTGCTCATCGCTGGTCAGCCGTTCACGATCCGCGGCGTGATCGCGCAGGAGCCCGGCCGCCGCATCGGCGCATTCAGTTTTGGTGCGCGCGTCATCGTCGACCTCGCCGATCTGCGGCAAACAGGTCTGCTCGGCTTCGGCAGCCGCGCCAGCTATCAACGGCTGCTCAAAGTGCGGGAGGACGGCGTCGATCGCCTGACCAGCCGTCTACGCGAGGACCTGCGCGGCAACTTCGCGTCGGCCCGCTCCTATCGATCGCTCGAGGACGACATCGGCGAGGATCTGCTTGCGCGCCGAGAACTATCTGAGCCTCGTGGGCTTCGTCATGGTCGTGCTCGGTGGTATTGGCGTGTGGAGCGTGACGCGCGTGTTCGTGCAGCAGAAGATCAAGAGTGTCGCCATCCTCAAGTGCATCGGCGCGACCACGGCGCAGGTGCTGGCGACCTATGTCGCGCAAGTGGCGCTGCTCGGTCTGGCCGGCAGCCTGACCGGGGTCGCGCTGGCTGCGGTCGCGATGCGGATGATTCCGGCGTCTTTGACGGCGTCGTTTGGCGGCGTCTCGTACGGCCTGACCACGTCGGCGATCCTCCAGGGCGTGTCTGTTGGTTTGCTGGTGTCACTACTCTTCGCGCTCGTCCCGCTGCTCGAAGTCAGACGGATCAAGCCGCTCCTTCTGCTCCGTGGCGGCGGTACAGGCGTGCACAAGCCGCCGGTGTCGCGAAGGGGTTTGGACTTCGGTCGCTCGTCAGCCGGATCGATTGGGTGCAGGTGGTGACGGCGGTGGTCGTGACCGCGGGCCTCGTGGCGGTCGCGTCGTGGCAGGCGGGCACGTGCGCGCGCCGGCTTCCTCGTCTCTGGCGGCTTCGCTGTGGTTGCCGCCGTCCTCTACAGCGCAGCGTGGTTGCTCGTCCGCGCCGCGCGGCCGCTCGCGGCCGCACGCTGGTTTCCGCTGCGCCACGCGGTGCTGAGCCTCGGCCGCCCCGGCAATCAAACCCGGGTGATCCTGCTTGTCTGTGGGCTTGGGTTGTTTCTTCGTCCTCGGCGTACGGACGCTGCAGCAGAACCTCGTCGCCGAATCGGTGATTGGCGTGCGACAGGGGAGCGCCGACCTCTTCCTCATCGACATTCAGCCCGATCAGGCCGATGGCATCCGCGCCATGCTCGACGCTCGGCAGGAGGGAGCCACGTCGGCGCGCCTCGTGCCAACGCTGCGTGCGCGAGTGACCGGCGTCCGCGGTCGTGACGTGAATCTCGAGAGCTACGCCGACGTTCGCGGGCGCGGGTCGCTTGCCCGCGAGTACACGGTGACCTACCGCGGCATGATCGAGCAGAACGAAGCCGTGACAAGCGGGCAATTCTGGACTCTCGAGACGCCAGGCGCCGATGCCGAACAGGAGGTGTCAATCGAGCAGAGCATCCACGAGCGCTTCGGCATCAACGTCGGCGATCGGATGCGCTTCGATATCGCGGGCCGGACGTTGGAGGCCAAAGTCACGAGCGTGCGCCGCGTGCGTTGGGAGGATGCGCGGAGCGGCGGCTTCATGTTCGTGTTTCGCCCCGGCGCGTTGGCGCGGGCGCCACACACGTTCGTCGGATTCGTCCGCGGACCAGCGGCCCCAGACGCACGCGCGCGCCTGCAGTTCGACATCGTCTCCAAGTACCCAACGTCAGCGCCATCGACGCGCGCGACGTGATCGCACGCATTCAGAAGGTCGTTGACAACATCGTGCTGGCCATCTCGGTCGTCGGTGGCATCGCCCTCGCGAGCGGCGTGTTGATTCTGGTCGGCGCCGTGGCGATGACCAAATTTCAGCGCGTGTATGAGGCAGCCGTGCTTCGGACGTTGGGGGCAAGCACGCGTTTGCTGACGGCGATGGTCGCGCTCGGTACTCGGCGCTCGGCCTCCTCGCCGGGTTGGTCGGCGCCAGCGGCGCGCTAGCGCTCAGCTGGGCCGTGACGAAATACCTCTTCAAGATCGCCTGGCGGCCGCAGCCAGGCCTGCTCGTCGCCGGCGCGCTCCTGACCACGGTGCTCGTCGCCGTGGTTGGCGTCCTCGCCAGCAGCGAGGTGCTGCGGCAGAAGCCGCTGGGCGCGCTGCGCGCCGAGTGAGCACGCGGATCGGCGAGTCGGGCGCGCGCGGATCTGGCGGACGCGGAACGCGGATCGCGAACGCGGATCAGCGAGACCGATCTGCGGCGGATCGGGTAGAGTCCGGAATCCGCGTCCAGCGATGGGAGATCCGTTGAATCCGCGTCCGTCACGATGAATCCGTCCAAAACCTCGGAAATCCGTGAATCGGCGTCCTCCTGGCCAGCGCTTGCGGTGGGGCCATTCCGCCCGATCGGCGCATTCGCGCCAGAATCTGCTAATATTAAGTTTTGCCGGGGGAGGCAAAAGAGGTGCCCGTGGAGAGGAACCATGGATCTGTCCCCGTTTAAGGAAGCGCTGCTCAGAAAGCGCGGCGAGATCGAGGCGGCGGGCGGTGCCGCCAAGCCGCTGACCGCCTCGGCCGATACCAACACGCGCCAGGGCGATCTAGCCGATCAGGCGAGCGGCAACAACGAAGTTCATATCCAGCTCAAACTCAAGCAGACCGACGCGAAGATTCTGCAGGCCATCGAAGAAGCGCTTTACCGGATGGAAAAAGGCACCTTCGGCATCTGCCGCGACTGCGGCGAGCCGATTGCCCCAGCACGGCTCAACGCGATTCCCTGGACTCGTGTCTGCATTGCCTGCAAGGAAAAACAAAGCACGTGACGGCCACAGAACTGCTCGATTTCCTGCGTGAGTTCCACAAGGACAAGCTGTCGCTGCTCCGGCGTCACGAAGCTTCGGCCCGGTACGTCAGCGACTACGACTTCAACAACACCTACCAGTACGTGATCGCCCGCGAGGAGATGCACGTCAGCTGGGTGCGTGACGCCATCCTCGACGTGAGCGGTCAGACGAATGCGGCCGCCAGCGGAGAGGCTGAGAACCCCTCCGAGCCCACGATCCAGGTGACGGGGAAGGGAGTCGCGGCGCAGCGCGCCGTCATCGCCCAGGACCGCGATGGGGCGCAGGCCTTCGTCGACAAGTGGCGGCCGCGGGTGGCCACGCTCACACACGCGCGCCACCGGACAATGCTGAACGTCATCCTCGGCGAGACGATGGAGCACAAGCGCTTTTTCGAGCAGGCGGTGGCCGGCAGGACTGATCTGCTCGGCAGCCGGCCTGAGGGAGCCGGCACCGGCGGCGGAGTTCTCCCGACGCGGTGGATCGAGCAGTAATCGGCGCGCCCCGGCCGGTCGCGATCGCGATCGGCAGCAACCTCGGGGACAGGCGGGCCGCCATCGCTTTCGCGATGGATCGCCTGTCCCGCATCCTTTCCGACATCTCCTACTCAGACATCGTCGAGACCGACCCTGAGGGACTTGACGGTGAGGTCGTCGCCGGCGAGCCGCTCTTCCTGAACGCGGTCGTTACCGGCACGACGACGCTTGGCGCACGCGATCTGCTCGATCAGTTGCTCGCGGCCGAACGAGAATTCGGCCGAGAACGCCCCTATCCTGGGGCGGCGCGCACGCTCGATCTCGACCTCATCCTGCTCGGCGATGCAGTCATCGACGAGCCAGGTCTACAGGTTCCACACCCTCGCTTCCGCGCACGCTTTTTCGTCCTCGGCCCGTTGGCCGAAATCGCGCCAGACCTCGTCGACCCCGTGACCGGACTGAGGGTAGGGGAGTTGCTGAAACGCCTCCTGCGGGATAAGGGTCGATAAAAGAAAAGGCCCGGGAGTGAAACGCTCCCGGGCCTTTTCTGGGTTACCGCTGCTCGCTGCTGGGACCTGCCAGCCGCGAGTCTTACGTCGTCTTCTTGTACCTCGTCGAGCTTGGACCACGGCCGCCAGTGCGGTCGACGGTCAGGACGCCGCCCGCCAGCGACCAGGTCTGTGTCTGCTCGCCGCGCTCGGACTTGGTGGTGATGACCAGCTTCGGGCCGTCCCACTTTGCCGTCGCGGTGGCTTCCATCTGACCCATCGAGATCTTGCTCTCGCTGCCGTCGAGCTTGTAGACCTGCGAGATGGACCCATTCGGGCCCTTCTCTCGATCGTCAGCTCGGTAGCCGTCTGCTTGACCGTCATCGGCCCGCCACCCATGCCGCGTCCGCCTCCACCGCCGCCGCCGGTTGGCGCCGGAGCCGCCGGATCCACCTCAGGCGCCCAGCTTCCGGAGAAGTCCGTCTTCGCCTGCGCGAAGGCCAAGGTCGCAACCGCCAGAACGGCAGTGGCGATGATTCCAGTGCGTGCCCGCTTCATCATGAGACTCCTTTGAATGAATGATACTTAGCCCGCTTCCCGGCTGAGCTCTCAGCTCTCAGCTCCCGTTTTCTGCTTCTGCCTTAGCTTCGCCTGCGGCTAACTGCTGTGAAGCTGAAGCTGATAGCTGACAGCTTATTCGAACCTCAGCGCTTCGATCGGGTCGAGCCGCGCCGCCTTACGCGCGGGATAGAAGCCGAAGAACACGCCCGTTGCTGCCGCGACGCCGAACGCGACAGCGATCCAGTCGGCCGGAATCGACGTCGGCCACTGGGCAGGAAGCGTTCAATGCCCATCGACAAAGCAAATCCCAGGCCGATGCCGATTAGTCCGCCGAACAGGCTGATGACGATGGCTTCGACGAGGAACTGCAGGAGCACGTCGCGGCCGCGGGCGCCGATCGCCATGCGCAGCCCGATCTCGCGCGTCCGCTCCGTGACAGAGACGAGCATGATGTTCATGATCCCGATGCCGCCGACGACGAGCGAGACGCCGGCGATCGCCGCAAGGAGCGTCGGTCATCGTCCGTGGTCGTTTCGGTGCGGACGCTGGCAATCTCTTCCTGCGTGCGGACGGTGAAGTCGTCTGGTTCGCTGGCGATCAGCTTGTGACGAAGCGCGCAGCATCTCGCCGATCGCCACGGCGACCGGCGCCGTGTCCGGCGTCTCGCGCCGACGACCGTGATGTTGTTGATGTGCGTCTGTCCCTGGAGCTTCTTCTGCACAGTCGTGTAGGGCGCGAAGATCGTGTCGTCCTGATCCTGGCCGAAGCGCGCCCTGACCCTTCGACGCCATGACACCCATGCACCTTGAACGGCTGGTTGCGGATGCGGATGATCTCGCCGGTTGGATCGACATCAGGCCCGAACAGGTTCTCGGCGACGACGGTGCCCGAGCACCGCGACCTTGGCGGCGCTGCTGACGTCCTGCTGCGTGAAGAACGCCCCGTATTTCGTCGGCCAGCTGCGGATCAGCTGGATGTCGACGTCTGCGCCCTGGACCTGCGTCGACCAGTTCTGGTTGCCGGCGATGACCTGGCCGCGCGAGTTGACGCCCGCCGACACGTACTGGACGCCGGGCACCTGCCGCAGCGCCTGTGCATCTTCGGCGGTGAGCGAGCTCGCCATTGCCCTGGCCCTGACGGACGCCGCCCTGCGTGAAGTTGCCGGCGTTGATGTTGATGACGTTCGTGCCCGCCGACTTTGACCTGCTCTTCGATCGTCGCCTGCGCGCCGCGTCCGAGCGCGACCATCGTGATGACGGCGCCGACGCCGATGATCATTCCGAGCATCGTCAGCACCGTGCGCATCTTGTTGCGGTTGAGCGCCTTCAGCGCGATGCGGAACGTCATGATGATCGACATGTGGGTCTCCTAAGCCACGCCGCCGTGATCGGCTCGGAGCCGGGTCGGCCTTCGCGGGCCGCTCGTCGACTTCTTCCGGCGGCGGCAGCGCCGCCAGTTCCTCGGCGGCGTTGCGCCGGTTCGTGACCTTCTGGTCGATCTGGATCTTGCCGTCGCGGAAGCGGATGAGCCGCGTGCCGTGCTCGGCGATGTCCATCTCGTGCGTGATCAGGATGATCGTGATCCCGCGCTCGCGATTGAGGCGCTGGAAGATGTCCATGACCTCGATGCTCGTGCGCGTGTCGAGGTTGCCGGTCGGCTCGTCCGCGAGGATGATCGACGGCTCGGTGATCAGCGAGCGGGCGATCGCGACGCGCTGCTGCTGACCGCCCGAGAGCTGGTTGGGAAAGTGGTGGAACCGCTCGCCGAGGCCGACGATCTTGAGGGCGTCCATCGCCCGCTTGTGCCGCTCCGCCGACTTCATCTTGCCGCCGCCGTTGTAGAGCAGCGGCAGCTCCACGTTGTCGAGCGCTGTCGTCCGCGAGAGCAGATTGAAGCCCTGGAAGACGAAGCCGATCTTCCTGTTCCGGACCATCGCGAGCTCGTCCTTCGACATGCGCGAGACGTCCTTGCCGTCCAGAATGTACTGACCGCTCGTCGGCCGATCGAGGCAGCCGAGGATGTGCATCAGCGTCGACTTGCCGGACCCCGACGGACCGGTGATGGCCACGAACTCGCCCTCCTCGACGTCCATGTCGGCGCCGCGCAGCGCACGGACCGTCACTTCGCCGACGGTGTACGTCTTGACGAGGTTGCGAACAGAAATGACAGGCATTGAATGGCTTCAGCTGTCCGCTGCCAGCTGTCAGCTCTCAGCTCCTGGTGAGCCGGAAGCTCGAGCCGGATAGCCGAGAGCTGCCTTAGACCCTCGGCCTCCGCCACCGCCGCGGTTGCCGCCGCCTGGGCCGCCCGGTCCGCGCTGCGGGCCCATCAACGGGTTGCCCGTTCCTTGGCCCGCCGGGGCGCACCGGCTCGAGGCCGGTCACCATGTTGGTGACCACTTCCTGACCTTCTTTGATCTCGCCGCTCGATGACCTCGCTGAAGGTGCCGTCGCTGACGCCGAGCCTGCAGCCCGACCGACTTCAGCTGCTTGTTCTCATACAGCCACACGCGCCCGCGGGTCTCGGTGATCTGAAGTGGGCCGAAGAGCGAGTCGATCGTCTGGTGGCCGCTGGTGATCGACGAGCCGGCGGCCACATTGCCAGTGATGCCGCGATTGAGATCGCGTCCGCTGCGGCCTGGCGTTCCGGCCTGCCCGGCATTGCGCCGCTCTGACCGCGGCCCCGGAGCCTGGTCCTCCTGTCCGCCGCCCGGTCCACCCTGGCCGCCGCCGGGGCCGCCAAATCCACCCCGTCCGCCACCCTGGGCTTCGCGTTCCTTCATCCGCTGCCTGGAAGCGCTCGCGCTCTTCCGGGCGTCATGCTCGCCATCCGCTCTTCCATCCGCTTGCGGCGCTCTTCCGGCGTCATGTTCGGATCGAAGCCTCGGCCGCCGCCGAATCCACGGCCGCCGCCTTCGCCGCCCGGTGCCGCCGCCCATGCGATCGCCGCCGCCACGGGCTTCGGCTCACTCGGGACGTCCGCCGCGCCCCTGAGCTTGCGGCGCAGCGGCCGGCTGACGTCGGGCTGCGAGGCGCGCGCCTGGGGCGCTGCAGCAGGTGCTGCGGCCGCCGGGGTAGTGGCGCCGCCGGCGGTGGCGCCGGAGCGCCTTGCGCCGGGGCTGGCGCACCCTGGGCCGCCCAGCACCCTGCTGCGGCCCACCCTGACCGCCGGCGCCCTCGCGGCCGCGCCCGCCGCCGCCGCCACCGAAGCCACCCTGGCCGCGCTGAATCTCTGGCGGTACCGGCTGGTTGAGGACGGTGAACATCGCCTCGGTCGGACGGAAGCGAACAGCCGCAGTCGGCACGCGCAGGGCGTTGTTGCGGCGCGCGATCTCGATGCCGACCGTCGCGGTCATGCCCGGCTTGAGCTTCAGCTGCGGATTGGGTACCGCGATGACAGTCGAATAGACGACCACGTTCTGCACGACGGCCGGCTGCAGACGCACCTGCTCGACCGCGCCGATGAACGTATCAGTAGGGTAGGCGTCGACGCGGAACGACACCACTTGGCCGGGACGCATGCGGCCGACATCGGATTCGTCGATGTTGGCAACGACCTGCATCTTGGTCAGATCCGCGGCGATCACGAAGAGCGTCGGCGCGTTCATGCTGGAGGCGACTGTCTGGCCGGGATCGACGTTGCGCGAGATGACGATGCCATCGATGGGCGAGGTGATGACGGTGTAGCCGAGATTGACCTTGGCCTGGTTCAACGCGGCGCGTGTCTGCGTCAGGCTCGCTTCCGACGACTTGATCTGCGCGTCGGCGCTCTTTACTGCAAGCTCGGCGGCTTCCAGTTCCGTTCGCGGCACGAGTTCCTTGGCGAACATTGCCTTGGCGCGGTCGTACTTCTGCTGGGCATCCGCCAGCGACACCTTGAAGCGCTCGACGTCGGCTTCCGCGCGCACGACGTTCGCCGTCTGCGACTCAATCTGCACCTGGAGAATCGAGGGATCGAGCCTGGCGATGACTTGCCCCTTGCGCACGATCGAGTTGAAGTCGGCGTAGAGCTCCTGCACGACGCCCGAGACCTGGGTGCCGACGTCGACGGTCGTCACCGCCTCGAGTGTGCCGGTCGCCTGCACGCGCTCGATCACGTCGCCTCGCGACACCGGCACGCTCGTCACCGTTGGTTCGGGCCTGGTGCGATTCTGGTAATACGCCCAGCCACCCGTGCCGAGCGCGGCGAGGATGACTACAAAGACGATCAGCTTTTTCATGATGTCGAATCCCGTCCCCGGCTTATGAGTGCTGGGGCTCGTGATGCCCCGAGCGGAACAAACCCTTCCAGCCTTCCTCGAACAGCGTGTAGACCGTCGGCACGACGACGAGGGTGATGAGCGTCGAGGCGAGCAGGCCGCCAATGACGACGCGCGCCAGCGGCGCTTGCAGCTCGGCGCCTTCGCCGATGCCCAGCGCCATCGGCACGAGGCCAAGCATCGTCGCCAGCGACGTCATCAGGATCGGGCGCAGACGCGTCCGGCCGGCGGTCGCAACGGCCTCGCGCAGCGGCATGTGATCGCGGCGGCGCAGGATGTTCGTGTAGTCGACGAGAAGGATGGCGTTGCTGACGACGATGCCGGCCAGCATGATGACGCCGATGTACGCCTGCAGGCTGAAGGTCGTGTTCGTGACCTTGAGCGCCAGCACGACGCCGATAGCGGCGAGTGGCACCGAGAACATGATGATGAACGGATCGCGCAGCGACTCGTACTGCGACGCCATGACGGCATAGACCAGCAGGATCGCGAGGATGAGCATCATCTGCAGCTGCGCGAACGCACGCGCTTGTTCCTCGGCCTCGGCGCCGAAGCCGATGGCGAAGTCTGGCGGCACTGCCACGTCGCTCAACCGCGCGTTGACGGCCTCGAGCGCATCGCTCAGCGTCGTCTCCGGCTCGGCGGTGACGCGGATGATCCGTTCCTGGTTCTTGCGCTGAATCTCGGTCGGTCCGGCCTGGTTGCGGACCGTCATCAGGTTCTTGGCCTCGATCACCTGACCCTGACTGGTGCTGAGCAGGATGTCGCTGATGTCCTCGACGCGGCCGCGGTCCTCTTCACGCAGCCGGACGATGATCGGGTACTCGTTACCGGCCTCGCGGAAGAATGCCGCCTGGGTCCCGCCGACGCTGGTGCGAATCGAGTTGGCGACGCCGGTCACCGACAGGCCGAGCAGCGCGGCCTTGGGCCGATCGACTTGGATCGCGAGCTCGGGCCGGCCGTCGTCGCGGCCGACGCGCGCGTTGCGAATTTCCGGCACGCGGTCCATCACGCCCTTCGCGCTCTGCGCGACGCGCTGCGAGACTGCGAGGTCGTCGCCGCGAATCTCGAGCGAGATGCGCGACTCGCCGGCGCCGAACAGGCGGTTCTGCTGCTGGTTGCCGCCGGTCGCCTGCGTTTGAATGATGACGCCGGGGATGATGCCGGGCAGCTGGCGGTTCAGGTCGCGAGCAATCTGTTCGCTCGATCGCTTGCGCTTGTCCTTGGTGACGAGGCGGAGCGTGACGTTGACGCGGTTCGCGCCGCCACCCATGAATCCGCCGCCGCCCGCCTGGCTGATGATGTCTTCAGCTTCCGTCACGTACTCCGCGGCGAGACCCTCGAGGCGCGTCGCCACCTCCTCGGCCCGCTCGGCGCGCGTACCGACGGGGAGCTCGGCGGTGACCCGGACCTCGCCCTCGTCGGTCTGCGGCATCAGCTCGAAGCCGATCGTCGGGAGGATGAGCACCGCTGCGACGACGCATGCCGTGCCGATGCCGATAACGGTCGGCCGGTGCTTGAGCGCGACGTGGATGATCTTGCTGTAGCGCTCGTCCATCCCATCGAGGAAGCGTTCGCTCGCGGTGAACAAGCGTCCCGACAGCCCCTGACGCTCGGCGAGCGGCGGCGGCAGCTTGAGCAGGCGCGAGCAGAGGACCGGCACGATCGTCACCGCCACGAACAGCGACATCGTCAACGAAAACATCACGACGACCGAGAGCTGCTTGAACATGATGCTCGAGACGCCGGTCAGGAAGAGCAGCGGCACGAACACGGCAATGTGGGTCAGTGTCGAGGCCAGAATCGCCGACCAGACTTCTTCGCTGGCGTCGATCGATGCCGTCATCCGGTCCTTGCCGTGCTCCATGTGCCGGAACGTGTTCTCGAGCACGACGATCGAGGCGTCGACGATCATGCCGATGCCGAGCGCCAGGCCGCCGAAGGTCATCGTGTTGAGCGTGTAGCCGTTGAAGTAGAGCAGGGCGAAGGTGCCGATGACCGAGATCGGAATCGACGTGAAGACGATGAACGTCGCCCGCAGGTTGCGCAGGAACAGGAAGATGATCAACATGACGAGGAACCCGCCGACGAGCGCGTGTTCCTGAACGGCATGGATTGACCGGCTGATGAAGATCGAGCTGTCGTCGAGCACCGTCATCCTGATGCTCGGCATCTCGCGGTTGATCCTGGCCACTTCGGCGCGAACGTTGTCGGC
Source organism: uncultured Acidobacteriota bacterium (assembly GCA_963797715.1). Taxonomy (GTDB): domain Bacteria; phylum Acidobacteriota; class Vicinamibacteria; order Vicinamibacterales; family 2-12-FULL-66-21; genus DATBJJ01. Next base: position 288,272 of record CAWCQS010000012.1, on the reverse strand, counting down.
GATGGCGACAGTGTTGGTGCCCGACTGCTTGGTCACGCGCAGGCGCACGCCGGGCTGGCCGTTGATCCTGGTGAAGGAGCGGAAGTCTTCGGTCGAGTCCTTGATCTGGGCGATGTCGCGCATGTAGACGGGCACGCCCGTCCGCGTCATCACCACGAGATCACGAATCTCGTTGAGGTTCTCGAACTGGCCCTGGCTGCGGACGAGGAAAGTGCGGTCGCCTTCGTCGATCTCGCCAAGCGGGATGTTCTGGTTCTCGGTGCGCAGGAGGTTGACGACCCGATCGACGGGGAGGTCGAGGGCGCGGATCTTTTCCTTGGAGAGCTCGACGTGAATCTGCCGTCGCAGTCCGCCTTCGACCGTGACCGCGGCGACGCCCGGCACGCGTTCGAGGCGCTGGGAGAGGTCGTGCTCGGCGATCTCGCGCAGCTTGACGCGGTCGTACTCGCCACCGGGAGCCTCGAGGCCGACGCCCATGATCGGCGCGGCGCTGGCGTCGAATTTGAACATGACCGGGGCCTCGGCTTCCTCGGGGAGGCGCCCTCGCACGCGGTCGAGGCGGTTCCGGATGTCGTCGGCCGCCTCATTGAGGTCGGTTCCCCACGCCAGGTTCAGCGTGACGCGGGCTGAGCCCTCCGACGACGTCGACTCGAGCCGCTCGAGGCCGGCGACGGCGCTGAGCGCCTGCTCGATCGGCCGCGTCACCAGCTCTTCCATCTCGAGCGGGCCGACGCCAGCGTAGCCGACGCGGACGGTGATGCTCGGGAACGAGACGTCCGGCATCAGGTCGACGGGCAACCGCATCAGCGACAGTCCGCCAATGAGCATCACGACGGCCGAGAGCATGAACATCGTGATCGGACGCTCGATCGCTAACCGCGGAATGCTCATCGGCCGCTCCCCTGGGGCTGTGACCCCTGTCCGCTTCTACCTTCGCGACCGCGGCCTTCGGTGGCGGGCACAATCCGATCGCCATCTTTGAGCGCGCTTGCGCCGGTCGTGATGACCCGCACGCCGTCCTCGAGACCCTTGCTGATCTCGATGGCTTCGCCTTCTCGAATGCCGACTTCGACCGGCACGAACTTCGCGTTCATCACGTTCGGGCCGCCAGGCCCGCCGCCACGCGTGCTTTCCGCCTTCTCTATCGCGGCGGCGGCGGCGACGAAGACGCCGCTCCGGCCGTTCACATCGACCAGCGCGTTGCGCGGCACCGTGATCGCGTTTGCTTTGGTGCTGACCGTCAGCTGCACGCGGGAATACATGCCTGGCTTGAGCCTGTAGCCGACGTTCGGTACTTCGATCTCGATCTCCGCGGTGCGCGTTGCCGGATCGAACACCGGTGCGACGCGGCTGACGCGTCCCTTGAAGATCTCGCCCGGATACGCGTCGACCTCGACGTTGGCCGGCGTGCCGACCGGGACGCGTCGCATGTCGCGCTCGACGAGGTTTGCCACCATCCGGACGGTCCGGATGTCGACGACCGACGCGACCGGCGCGTTCGTGCTCGCGAAGGCACCGGGATCGAGATATCGCTTGCCGATGAAGCCGTCGACCGGCGCCACGATCAACGTGTTCGACAAGGTGATCTTCAACTCGTCCAGTCGCGCCTTGGCTTGCTCGAACTGCGCCCGGGCGAGATCGAGTTGCGCCTCCGCCGCCTGATGGCGCGCGTCGACGTCGTCGAACGTCTGCTGGGGCAGCAGCTCACGCTCGTAGAGATTGCGCGACCGATCGAGATTGTTCTGCGCCAGCTTCAGGTCTGCCTCGCGCTGGCGAATCGACGCTTGCGAAACCTTGAACGACGCTTCCGCCTGTCGAACCTGCTCACGGACCTCGCTATCTTCGACGCGCGCGATGACCTGGCCTTGCCGGACCGAGTCGCCGAGTTTGACGTCGACGACCTGCAGCCGCCCGTTGGCGCGAGGCACCACTTCGACAGTGGCCGCCCCGATCAGGTTGCCGACGACGAGAATCTGTTCGGCCATTGGCGTCCGCTTGGAAGTGGCGAACTCCACCGGCATCGGCGGTCGCCCCGCCCGGCCGCCACCAGCAGCGCCACCGCCGTTGGCCGCGCTGCCGCCGCGTTTGTAGACCATCATTCCGGCCAACGCGACGAAGGCGACGACCACGATTGCAATTGTCCTGCGCATAGACTCTCAGAGACTTCGTTCTATTCCCGGCTGACGATTGCCGACTGACTGTCGACCGACGACTAACGACTGACGACTGAGCTATCTCGGGCTCACTTGCGTCCGCTGGAAGTCGATGAGGGCGCGGCGATAGGCCAAGTGTTCTCGAAGTTCCTGGTTGCGCGCATCAGCAAGATCGCGCTGCGCCTGGACCACTTCGAAGTTGGTCGCCATGCCGACGTCAAGCTTGCTCTGCGCCGCTTCGGCGCGCTTCACCGAGAGCTCGCGGGCGGCGGTCGCCGCTTTGATCGCTTCGAGCGAGTTCCGGATGTTGATGGCGGCAGCCGTGACGTCGGTCGCGATCTGCAGCTCGGTCGCCTTCACCGCTATCAGGTTCTGGCGGATGATCACCTGCTGCCGTGCCTTGTTGGCCTCCGCCACGCTGGTGCCGATCGGGTAGGAGAACTGCATCTGTACCGTCCACGTCGGCGCTTCCCAGTTGCCGATGCCGCCGAGCGCGTCGAACCAGTTAGTGGGTGGAGGGGGTGGGGGCCCGTTCGATGACGGCGTCGTCGTGCCGCCGCGGCCATCGAGACGGTAGGTGCCTTGCAAGTTCAGCGACGGCAGCGTCTGATTGCTTAGGCTGCGCAGCTGCACGTTGGCGGCGTCGATATTCTTCTTCGCCGTCAGGAGATCCGTACGGTTCGCCAGGGCGTTGCGCACGGCGCCCTCGAGGTCGATCGCCTCTTCGCCAGGCGTGGGACGATCGGTCGGGTTGATGGACGACGTCCACAGGGCGTCGTCGGTGCCGCTGACAATCAGCTGCTTCAGCGCGAGCTCGGCGTTCTGCAACACCGCTTCGGCGTTCACGACGTTCTGCCGGCGCGTGGCCTCCTCGGCCTGCGCCTGGACGATGTCGATCGGCGCCATAGTGCCGATTTCGACGCGGGCGCGGTTGTCCTGCACAAGCTTCGACGCGAGGTCGAGTGAGGTGCGCTGATTCTCCAGATTGAGCGTCGCAAACACGAAATCCCAGTACGCGTTGCGCACCAGCGCGACGACGCTGGCGGTCGTGGCCCTCAAATCGAGTTCCGAGATGTCCTGCTGGATCCCGGTGGTCAGGATGTTCGTTCGCGTCTGGTCAATCTTGCGGTTGGCCAGAATCGGTTGCACGTAGACGGCTTGGAACCCAGCCGAGTAGGCGGGATTGTAGATGTTGTTGTTCTGGTTCGAGGCGATCCGGTTGTTGTTCCAGTTGACCTGGTAGGTGGCACCCTGCCATCGCAAATTCTGCGCAATGCCGGCATTCCAGATTGCGGTGTCGCTGTTGGTCCTGACACCGCCTTCGATCGTCTGCCGTGCGAGCGTCGTGGCCGACTGCGTGCTGACGGTCGAATTGACATTGGGCCGATAGAACGCGTAAGTCGCGGCGAGAGCGTAGTCGAAGGTCTGCGGCGTCAGGCGTTGTTGCGACAACGTGACGTTCCGCTCCAGTGCCCGGGCCACTGCCTCATCGGCCGTCAGCTCGATCTTCGGCCCGGTCGTGGTTGCGGCCTGCGCCGGCGAGGGCGTCTGCGGCTGCTGAGCGATCCGGATCTTTGCTTCCTCGATCAGGCTCTTGACATGGTCGGTTTCGTCGGCGGGCGTTCTCTGCTGGGCGCCAGCCGGTACAGCGACCGCGAAGGTCATGATTGCGGCGGCCGCGATGCCGAGTCGTAGGATTGCGGTCTTGCGCACGAATTGCCTCCAATAAGCGTGTGGGCGGCGCGCCTCGTGGGGCGGCCGCCGATGCCGTGATTCGTCAGCGCTGCTTGTCGCCGCGCCCCTGGTTTTGCCGCTTCCGTTCTTCTTCCATGCGGGCGCGCATCTCGTCCACCTTCACGCGCTGCTCCGGGTTGAGCAGCAGATGCATGCGGTAGATCATCGTCGTGCGCGTGGCGTTGTTCTCGGCTCGCAGCTTCTCGACTTTCTCGACCTGCTGCGACACCGTCGAGACGTCCACGGTGTATTCCTTCATCATCTTGGCGAGCGTGTCTTCGAGCTGTTCGAGCTCGTGCCACTTCTCGCGCAGCTTTGGCGCCGTCGACTCCCACACCTCGTTGATCTTCTTGCTCTGCTGATCGGTGAGGCGGAGCTCCTTGCGGGTGTCCGGATGCAGCCACCACTTCCAGCGCGGCGGCCCATCGTCGGGCTTCTGCGCGCCGTCGGAGCGCTGAGCCGATTCGGGTTTCTTCTCGTCCCCGCGCTGCTGGTCGCACAGCGGCGCCGCCGTCGCGGCGGCCGGCGCCAGAGACGCCACGAGAAACATCAATGCGATTAGCCTGGCCATGCGGTCGTTCTCTCCAGAAAAACTACGCAGACCTATTACGACCTCCTTCCGTCCCTCGTTTACTGTTGAGGGCCTCGACAGAGCAGGGTGCGGCTAGGACGGCTTCCTGTAAGCTGTTGATACTACACCACGAAAGTGGTGGCAGCTAGCTTGCTTTACGGATTTCCGCGCGGCTGGTTCGAGACAAAAGTGTGGCACTCAGGACGAGGCGTACCGGACCAGGCGTTCGATCACTTCGCCGACGATATTGTTGGGCGTCGAGGCGCCCGCGGTCAGCCCGATCGCCAGCGAATCCTTGCCCGGCAGCCAGCCCCGGGAGACCTGCTCCTGGCTGACGGTCGTCGACGGTGCCCCAACCGGCCGGTGGCGGACGTCCGTGGCGGACACGAGGCAGTCGGGGTCAGCGATATGAAAGGTCGTAACGCGCTCCGCGCAGATGCGGGCGAGGTTGCAGGTGTTGCTGCTGTTGTAGCCGCCAACGACGAGCATGAGGTCGAGCGGCTGCGAATCGAGGAGCGCGATGACGGCGTCCTGCCGTTCTTGCGTGGCGCTGCAGATGGTGTCGAATGCTCGAAAATGTCGAGGCGAGCGCCGCCTCGCCATGCCGTTCGAGCATCGCAGCGCGTAGCATTTCGCCAATCTCCAAGGACTCCGACATCAGCATCGTCGTCTGGTTGGCGCAGCCGATGCGGTCGAGATCGTGGTCGGGATCGAACCCAGGAGAGACGGCGTCACCAAAACGTTCGAGAAAATCCTTCGCGTTCCCACCGGACCGAATGTAGTCGCACACGATCTGCGCTTCCTGCCGATCGAGAACGACAACAAATCGCCCCCGCGGATACTTCAGCGCCTGTGACGCGGTTGCCCGTGTTTCCTCGTGCTTGATCTTGCCGTGAATGACGGCGGTGTAACCATCCTGCGCGTAGCGGACGACGTTCTTCCAGACGTTGAGCACCGAGCCGCACGTGGTGTCGACGAGCGTGCATCCCTGATCAACGAGCCGCGCCATGTCGCTGACGGTGACGCCGAACGCCGGCAGGATGACGACGTCGGCCGGCCCGAGCGAGTCCCATGACGCAGACATCTCACTCAGGAACCGAATGCCGCCCGCGCGCAAGCGGTCGTTTACATGCGGGTTGTGGATGATCTCGCCGGTCAGGTAGACGTTCTGGTCGGGGAAGCGACGGCGTGCCTGATAGGCGTAGTCGACGGCACGATCGACGCCGTAGCAAAAGCCGAACTCGCGCGCCAGGTGTATCGTGAGACGCCCGGCGTGATAACGGAAGTCGTTGGCGCGGACGTCGTCAACGATACCGCTGTGGTAGGCGGCGGCCAGCTCACCGGCCACCGCCTCTTTCATGTCGAGGCCTTTACGGAAGATGAGGGGGCGTGTGTTGGGCGTTGTGGCCAACGTACTACCGTGGCCCGTCGATGTCGCGCGCCCGCGGCGTGATGTCGTCGATCGCCCTCAGCATCTGAAGGTGTCCGCTCGTACGCGCCGGATCGCCGCCGAAAAATAGCGTCTCGTCCGAAACGGCCGAGTTCGACGCCGAAGCCGGCACGATCTGCGGGCCCGACGGAGGCCCCTGGGTAACGGCGCGCGCGCTCTGCAGCTGAGGCGTCCGGACGACGGGCGTGAAGATGTGTCTGACGTCGAAGAACTGACCTGCGGCCAACCCAATGACGAGGCCTGCTGCGGCAGCAGCCGCAATCCAGCGCTGCGCGTGTCCCTGGGTTGATGTGACGGGACGTCCGAAGCGCGGGAACATGATCACGCGAGCAGGGCGCTCGAGCGCTTCGAGCCGCCTCATGACCTGGGCCTGCTGCGCCGCCAACCGCTCTGGAGGGAATGCGTCCTCGGCTTCGTCACGTGCGTCATCGTGGATGCGCTCGAGCCAGTCTGTGAACGCGGCATAACGTGACTGGCACTGGGCGCACGTCGAGAGGTGTGGGTCCGATACGGACTCTCCGCTCGCGACTGCGCGGCTCCACAAATCCGCGAACCGGCTGTCGTCGAGGTGACGCAGACGGCCTGCTCCGTAGCGACTAAGAAGTGACACGGCGCCGTTCTCCCCCCACGCCAATGCTGGCGGCATCGTCAGCCAGCAACGTACGTAACCGTCGAATCGCGCGGAACAGGTGCACGCGCACGGTCGACTCGTTCAGCCCCGTCAGGGCGCTGACCTCGCGCGACGTGCAGCCTTCGTAGTGGCTCAACATGAACACCGATCGCTGCCGCTCCGGCAACCGCGCCAGGGCGCGCGGCAAGTTTCTGCCGCCGTTCGCGTCCGAGCAGCTGATCCTCGGGCGAAGGTCCCGTCCCGGCCACGCGCTCCGTGAAGTCTCGCTGACCGTGCGGCGACTCCGGCATCGGCACCAGCCACCGCTCGCGGCGGGTGCGCGCCTTGATCCGATCGAGGCACCCATTGATCAGGATGCGCGTGAACCAGACCTCGAACGGCAGCTCTTCCCGGAACGACGACAGGTGCGAATACGCTTTGACGAGCGCGTCCTGTACCGACTCGTCCGCCTCCGCAGCATCGCGAAGGTAGTGAAACGCAATCCTGGCCGCGCGCCGCTGATGGCGCGCCACGAGCTCCGCGTATCGCTCGCGAGCTTCAGCGTGACGGCCTTCGGCCTGCAGTGCCTTGACTGCAGATGCCGCCGCGCTATCGGCTTCGCGGGTGGGGAGGCCCGCCGCCTGAGCTCCTGTCATGTGATTACGTTTCCCGACCGCCACTGTTTACCCGGCGACGAATTTCGTGTCCATTATACAGGACGACAAACAGCTCCCAGCTTTCGGCTCCCAGCTCCCAGCCAGTTGGGCCGACCAGCTCGTTAGAATGGGTGTCTGTGGCCGAACCCCGAGGACTGGAAGCTGGAAGCTCGAAGCCGGAAGCTGCCCCTCAAGGCCGCCCCCGCGCATCCGAGTTCGTGTTCGCGCGGCTCAGATACGAGTCCGGCGACTGGGACTACAACCCGAAAGTCGCCGCCAACATTCTCAACTCCGTGGTCGAATACACGACCATTCCGGTCTACCCCGAAGAAGTCGTGATCGCGGCCTCCTCAGAGGAGCTGCTGTCGTTTCCGTTCCTGTTCATGACCGGCCACAAGCTGGTGCGCTTCACGCATGACGAGCGCGAGCGGCTGCGGCGCTTTGTCGAGCACGGCGGGCTGCTTTTTTCCGACGACTGCAATCACGACGTGAACGGCCTGTATGCGCGAAGTTTCGAGGAGGAGATGAAGGCGACGTTCGCCGGCAATCCGATGCCGAAGCTGCCGAAGCGCCACCCGGTGTACCGCAGCTTCTTCACGTTCGAAGACGGGCCGCCGACAACTTCGCACGAGCTGAACGGATGGGGCGACGAGATCGTTCACGACTACCTGAGAGGCATCGAGCATGCGCGCAGGGTCGGCGTGCTCTATAGCAATAAGGACTACGGCTGCGAGTGGGACTACGACTGGCGCAACAAGCGCTTTCAGCGTGAGGACAATACGAAGTTCGGCGTCAACATCGTCGTCTACGCGATGACGAGTTGATCTGGAGCTGGAGCTAGGAGCTAGGAGCTGGAGGCTATAGACCTCCCCTCGTCAATATTGCCCCAGGGTAGTAGTGGTGCAGGACGTCGGCCGGCGTAGCGCCGGCGTTCAGGCGTGCGAACGCACCAGCCTGGCAGAGGCCGACGCCGTGGCCGAAGCCACGTCCCGAGAACGTGAAGAGTCCTCCCGTTCGTCGCACTTCGAACTTCGTGCTGCGAATGGTTCGGGCGCCGAACGCGCGGCTCAGCACTTGGCGCAGATCGTCGCCGCGCACGTCGACGCTCGTGTCGGCCGGTCCACGATCGATGCGGCTGCGCACCGCCACGCGCTCGGCGCGACCGGCACCGTCTCGCGAGATCACCTCTATCGAATCGATGGTGCCGTCCACCCGCGTACGTGGGTCTGACGAAAGCGCCGCGCCCAGCGCGTCCACCAATACCTCATACCGCCAGTCGGCATGCGCCCCTGACGCCACGCCATCGTCGGGCCGCGCAACGAGGTACGGTCGATCGATGCCGCCCCAGACGGCCGATGACGTGCTCGTGTAACCGCCGCAGTCTGCGTGGAACAACGCCTGTATGGGTTGCCGATCGAAGAACAGCACTTGGCCTGACGTGCGCTCGACGGCAGCTGTCGAAGCTGCGGCCCATCGGGACGTCTGCAGCCGGCGCGGCTCGTACAGTTGGCAATGCGTCGTTGAGCAGAGGTCGAAACCGTCTTTCGCGTGTCGTCCAAGGTGGGAGACGGCGTAGGTCCTGCTGATGACCGCCTGAACCTCGAGCATTCGCTCGACGGCATCGATCTCGCCCACCGCGGGAGCGAACTCGCTGATCGCAGTGGCGCGAACGTACTCGTCGAGTGGGACCTGACGAACCACCAGCACGCCGTTCTCCGACACCTGCACTCGAAGAGAGGCAGGCAGCGGGCTCGGACCTGTTGGTGCCGGCGTGACCGGTGTCACCGACGTCGCGCCGCAGGCGCTCGACAGCACGATCAGAGTGCCGAGGACGTAACGCTTCACGAGCGTGGTATCGGCTCGGCGCGATGGTAAAGTTAGCGCGATTGCATGGCGCGAATCCTCCTCATCGATGATGATCCAGGTGTCCGCGAGAGCACTGGGCGAATGCTCCGCGCCGCTGGATACACGGTTCAGAGCGTAGCGACGGGCGAAGAAGGCTTCGAGCTGGCGAAGAGCGACGGGTTCGACGTGATCCTGTCGGATATGCGGATGCTCGGGCTGTCGGGCATCGACGTGCTGCGCAAGCTGCGGGACGCACGGGTCGATGCGTCGTTCATCATCATGACGGGCTTCGGTACGGTCGAGACGGCGGTCGAGGCGATGAAGCTCGGCGCGGTGGACTTCGTGCAGAAGCCATTCTTTCGTGACGAGCTGCTGATGCGTGTCCGGTCGGCAGCGGATCGGCGCCAGTTGGCCCGTCAAGTCGACCTTCTACAGCGGCAGTTTCAGCCGACAGCATCGATTGAAGCGCTCATCGGCGAAAGCCGTGGCATGCAGAAGGTCAAGGACCTGATTCAGCGCGCAGCGGCAGCGCAAGGCACAGTCCTCATCACGGGTGAAACCGGTACCGGCAAGGAGCTCGCCGCGCGCGCCATCCATGCGCAGAGCCCGCGTGCCTCGCGGCCATTCGTCGCCGTCAACTGCGCGGCGCTGACCGAGTCGCTGCTCGAGGCTGAGCTTTTTGGCCACGTCAAGGGTGCATTCACCGGTGCCGCTGGCGCCCGCGCCGGACTTATCGAGCACGCCGAGGGCGGCACGCTCTTTCTCGATGAGATCGGGACATTGTCGAAGGGACTCCAGGCGAAGCTTCTGCGCGCGCTCGAGTCGGGAGAGGTGCGGCGGATAGGGGAGAACGACAGCCGCAGCGTCGACGCCCGCTTTGTCGCCGCCACCAACATCGACCTCAAGGCAGCGACATCGTCTGGCGAGTTTCGCAGCGATCTGTACTACCGGCTGGATGTCCACCACGTTCACCTGCCGCCGCTCCGCGAGCGCAGCGACGACATTCCGTTGCTCGTGTCTCACTTTCTCTCGCGCTACGGCACGGCCGCGGGTGTAACGGCCTGCACGCCGGCGGTGTTGGACGTTCTCCACGCTTACTCCTATCCCGGCAACGTCCGTCAGCTCGAGCACTTGATTCAGCGCGCCGTGGCGACGGCGCGGTCGTCCGAGCTCACGCTCGACGATCTGCCCGAGGAGCTCCTCGCCGAGCCCGCGGCTCCGTCGCCCCCCGAAGGCACCGTCGCCGCAGCGCGCGAAAAAGCGGAGCGCGAGATGGTCGTCGCCACGCTCGCGCGACACGACGGCGAGATCGGTTCCGCCGCCCGCGAGCTGCAGGTCAGTCGCACGACCATGTGGCGGCTGATGAAAAAGCACGGCATCGAGGGCTGACCCACGACTGGCGGATGTTTCATCCGCGCGACATCCCGCTATTTCACTTCTGAAACATCCCTGCGCCGTTTGAGGCAATTCCGCGCCGGCCAGTTCCTGTAATTACCTGACCAGCCGCCACTCCCGGCCCGTACGCTCACGTGTGCGACCCCGGCCCGCCTCTTGCCACCAGTCTGAGTCAGCCGCTCGCGGCTCGCTGCCGGCTGGCTGCTTGCCGGCTGACCGCCGACGGTCGACTGACTGTCGACTGACGACTGAAGACTGACGACTGAGCTATGTCCCAAACCCCCGCTTCGTTGCTCGTCGACCGGATGACGGTGCACAACCGCCGTCTGCTCTGGGAGCTGCAGACGATCAACGAGATCGCCGAGGGCATCAGCCAGTCGCTCGAGCTCGACGACGTGCTGACGGGCGCGCTGCAGCGCATTGTGCGTTCCTTCGAGGTGGTGGGTGCGTCGATTCGGCTGCGTGACGAGCGGACCGGCCGCTACGAGGTGACCGCCTCGGTAGGGCCGGCGCGCGTTCAGCGCTTCTGGAATGGGCCCGCGTCATGGCCGAGCGATCAGGTGATCGCCACGCGGACGGCTGTTGTCGTCGAGGATTTGGCCCCAAGCGTCTCGGCCGTCACTCGATCTGAGTTCATGATGCGCAGCGGCATCGCGCTGCCGCTGCTTGCGGCGGACGAGCTGCTCGGTGTTCTGAGCGTGGGAGCGTCGACAGCTTCTCGGTTCGATCTCGCGGACGAGCGGCTGCTGGCGATTATCGCCGGACAGATCGTCGTCGCCGTGCAGAACGCGCGGCTGCACGACTCGGTGCGCCGCGGCAAGCAGGAGTGGGAGAGGACGTTCGACGCGATCAGCGATCCGATTGCCGTGTACGACCGCGGCGGCCGGCTGCTGCGCGGAAATCTGGCGCTCGCGGCACTACTCGGCCGTCCGGTGACCGAGATTCGCGGCGCGACTTGTGGCGAAGTCGGCCTGTGCGGCGGAGGCTGTCCCTCGTGCGCGATCGGACGGGCGCTGGCCCACGATTCGACCGATCGCCGCGATGGTGAAGCCACCGTCGCCGGAGTGGATGTTTCACTCGCCCGCGTTGAGCGCGCCGAGATCACGCTGCCGAACGAGCAGATTCTCAGCGTGGCGACGTTCCCTGGCCTCGATCCTGGCGCTCCTGGCGCATCGGTCGTGCAAGTGGCGAAGAACGTCACCGAAGAGATTCGCTCCGCGCGCCGGCTGCGGCACATGAGCGAAGAACTGGGCAAGACCAATGCGCAGTTGACGGCGACGGTCGACCGGTTGAAGTCAACGCAGGCGCAACTGCTTCAGGCCGAGAAGCTCTCCGCGATTGGTCAGCTGGTGGCCGGCGTTGCCCACGAGTTGAACAACCCGCTGACGAGCGTCATCGGATTCGCGCAGCTGCTCGAGAGCGAACTGCGTTCGGGCGATCCCGCGCGGCCGGCCGAGGAGGTCGGACTCGACCTTCGGCGCATTGCCGAAGAGTCCGGGCGCGCCGCGAGCATCGTCCGCAACCTCCTGGCCTTCGCGCGCCGGCAGGCCGCCGCTCGGGCGCCGCAGGACGTGACCGAGCTGGTGCAGCGCGTGCTGTCGCTTCGAACCTACGAGTTCCGCCTGAACAGCGTCGAGCTGGTGACTGAATTCGACGCCTGGTTGCCGCCCGTCGTTGCCGACGGCAGCCAACTCCAGCAGGCGCTGCTCAACTTGATTCTGAACGCGGAACGCGCGATGCGCGGGCGCGCCACTCGCCGGCTGACCGTCGGCGCGAGGCTCGACGCGCGTGCGGCGGCGGTCGAACTCTTCGTGAGCGACACCGGCCACGGCATCGACCACGAGAACATCAGCCGCATCTTCGATCCCTTCTTCACGACGCGTGAGGTCGGTGAGGGCACGGGACTCGGGCTCAGCATCTGCTACGGCATCGTTCGCGATCACGGCGGGCAGATCTCGGTGTCGAGCAAAGTGCAGGTGGGCACGACGTTCTCGATTCTGCTGCCGGCCCGCATCGATCCGCCGGCCGAGTCAGAAGCAGGCATCCTGGTCGCGCACGTCGATCAAACCGACCGCGACTACATCACGGCGGCGCTCACCGCCTGGGGCTATACCGTGAGCGCTACCGATAGGGCCGACGAAGCGGTTGCGCGTTACCGCGCCGGCGGCATGCGGGCGGCGTTCGTCGATCGCCGCATCCTCGCATCGCAACCCGATGCCTGGCGGTCAGTGTCGCCCGACGCGACACCCGTGCCGATCGTCGTCGTGTCGACCGCCGACGCAGGGTACGCCGGGCAATTCGGCCACGAGCAGGCGAGCGCCCTGCTCGTGCCGCCGTTCCAATTGCGTGCGCTCCGGGTCGCGCTCGCGGCCGTGATCTTCGACAGGGTGGGGGGCGCATGACGACTCCGCGACCGTTGCTCGTGATCGTCGATGATGAACAAGGCATCCTCGACGTCGTGTCTCGTTTTGCCGAACGCGCGGGGTTCGACGTGGCGGTGTGCGCAGACGGCCGTGCGGCCATCTCGCTCATCCAGTCGCGCCGTCCGGATCTCGTCATGGTCGACCTGCGGATGCCGGAGGTCGGCGGCCTCGACATCCTGCGGGCGATTCGAGATGTCGACGCGCATTGTCAGGCCGTATTGATGACCGGCTACGCCTCGGTGGACACGGCGGTCGAAGCCGTCAAGCTTGGGGCGATGGACTATCTGACCAAACCGCTCGACTTCGGCCGGCTCGATCAGCTGCTGTCGGGCGTGCGCGATGAGATCGATCGCCGGCACAGCGTTCTGTCGATGGAGAGCGACCTGGCACGCCGCCTGGAGTTTCACAGCATGATCGGTCGCGGGCCGCGCATGCAGGATCTCTTCGGGATGATCCGGCGGCTCTCGCCGCACGTGCGCCTCGCGCTCGTGACCGGCGAGACCGGTACCGGCAAGGAGCTCGTCGCACGCGCGTTCCACTCGCTTGGTCCGCGCCGCGATCGCCGGTTCATCGCGGTCAACTGTTCGGCGGTCAATGACACGCTCTTCGAGAGCGAGCTCTTCGGGCACGTGCGCGGCGGATTCCTCGGCGCCAACGACAACAAGCCCGGGCTCTTCGAAATTGCCGATGGCGGCACGCTCTTCCTCGACGAGATTGGCGGCTTGCCGCCGACGTCGCAGGCGAAGCTGCTGCGCGTGCTCGAGCTCGGCGAGGTGAGCCGCGTCGGCGCCCTCGAACCCACGGCGCGTCGACGTCCACGTGATCGCAGCGACCAACCGTGACCTCCGCGCCGAGGTCGCAGCCGGTCACTTCCGCGGCGATCTCTTCTATCGTCTGAACGTCGTCGAAGTGAAGCTGCCGCCGCTGCGCGAACGGCGCGAAGACATTCCGTACCTGACCGCCGCTTTCGTTCGCGAAGTGTCGGAACGGCTGCAGAAGACGCTCCGTGGTCTGACGCCTCGCGCGGAGGCGCTTCTCACCGAGGCGAGCTGGGACGGCAACGTCCGTGAGCTCCGCAACGTGGTCGAGCGTGCGTGCATCCTGACAGACGGTGAGTTCGTCACCGAGCGCGAGCTGGCCATCTGCCTGCCGCCTCCGGCACCGGCGCCGCAGCCGGTGGCCGCGTCAGCGGACGTCAAGTCAGGTGTCGCCGACAAGCCGAGCACGGATTTGCTCGTCAACGTCGAACGCGATCACATTCAGCGCGCACTCGTGCGCACCGGCGGCAACAAGAAGGCCGCGGCGCAGATGCTCGGGCTGAGCCGCCGCGCGCTCTACCGCCGCCTCGAGCGCCTCGAGTTGTCAGGAACCATCTCCCGCCGACGCCACTCGGCCATGCTCGAGGCCTGACGTGGCCGGTCTTCGCGTTGCCTCTGGGCCGTCCAGAACGTCCGCGGCGCTTCCCGCTGTCGGCGAGGAGAAGCGTTCCGTGCTCATCGTCGATGACGAGGCGGGCGTGCGACATCTGATGCGGCGATGGCTCGAGTCGCGCGGCTATGCGGTCGCCGTCGCGACCGGCGCGGATCAGGCGCTCGAGCTTCTCGCGTCCGCTCCGACGGCCGTCGCGCTTTGCGACCTGCGCATGCCGGGGCACGATGGTCTCTGGCTCGCGGGGCAGCTGCGCCACGAGCATCCCGACACCGCGGTCATCATCGCCACTGGCCTCAATGATGTCAGCGCAGTCGTCGAGAGCCTGCGTCAGGGGGTAGTCGACTACCTGACCAAGCCGTTCGCGCGCGATCGCCTGTGCCAGGCGGTATCCCGCGGCGTCGAGTGGCACAGGGCAGCGCGAGAGTCGAGACAGTGGCGCGAACGGTTGGAGGGCGAAATGCGCTGCCGGCGAGCGCACCTCGAAGAGGTGATCGCGTCGCAGTTCGTTGACTCAGACGAGGACCTCGACATCCTGCTCGCGACGCTGACGGCGACGAATCTTGAGGCCTATTCGCATGCCTGTCGTGTTGCCGCCCTTGCCGTCGGAGTGGCCCGCAGCCTAGATATCTCCGGCTCCGACCTCGAGACAATCGAGCGAGGCGCGCTCCTGCACGACATCGGCAAACTGGCGATGCCCGAGGCGGTGCTGCGGAAGCCGGCACCGTTGACGGCTGAAGAGATGCGGCTGGTGCGTCACTACCCGCTGGTTGGCTACGAGCTCATTTCTCCAGTCGCGTTTCTCGCTTCTGCGGCCGCTGTGGTCCGGGACATACAGGAGCGCGTCGATGGTTACGGCTACCCGGGCGCGCGCCGCGGCGACGACGTGTGCCTTGGTGCCCGAATCGTGGCAGTGGCGGATGCCTACGACACGATGACGCGTGCGCGGGTCTTTCGCGACGCCATTGCGCCGGAACAGGCGATAGCGGAAATCACGAGCGTCAGCGGCACGCAGTTCGATTCCCGCGCCGTCGCCGCATTTCTTGCCACGGTCGATAAGGCCTGACGCGGTTCTCCCGAGCGCCTGCTCAAATTGACTTCCCCCCTCGGCTGTCTTTACGATCGATCCCTTCAGCTGGCCGCAAAGCACCGAATCGGTGCGGTTTATCGGTCCCCACACGAGGAGAGCATGTCTCAGTCGCAGGCCACGGGTCTCGAGCTTCACGGGATACAGAACGTCGCACGCGTGTACTGGAACCAGAGCATGCCGGCGCTCTACGAAGAAGCGGTGAGGCGGCGTGAAGCGCTGATCTCGGTGGACGGTCCACTCGTGTGCCGCACGGGGCAGCACACGGGGCGCTCGCCGAACGACAAGTTCATCGTCGAAGAGCCCTCGAGTGCGGATCGCGTCTGGTGGAGCAAGGTGAACCGGCCGATCGACCCGCGGAACTTCGACGCGCTGCATCAGCGCCTCCTCAACTATGTCGAGGGCCGCGAGATCTTTGTGCTCGACTGCTACGCCGGCGCCGACCCCCGCTACCGGCTTGCGGTGCGCGTGATAACGGAGCAGGCCTGGCACAGCCTGTTCGCGAGGCACATGTTCATCGACATCCCGGGCGTGACCGGCGCGCCGGCGCACACGCCTGACTTCACGGTCATCGACATGCCGGGGCTGCATGCGGAGCCGTCGCACCATGGGACGAACTCCGAGGTCTTCATCATCCTCAACTTCGCCAAGAAACTCGTGCTGATCGGCGGGTCGAGCTATGCCGGGGAGATCAAGAAGTCGATCTTTACGGTCATGAACTACCTGCTGCCGCTTCGAAACGTTCTGTCGATGCACTGCTCGGCGAATGTCGGACGCGAAGGTGATGTCGCGCTGTTCTTCGGACTCTCCGGCACGGGCAAGACGACGCTCTCGAGCGATCCGGACCGCAATCTCATTGGCGACGATGAGCATGGGTGGAGCGAAGACGGCGTTTTCAACATCGAGGGTGGGTGCTACGCCAAGATGATTCGGCTGTCGGCAGAGGCCGAGCCTCAGATCTACTCGACGACCCGCCGTTTCGGCACCGTCCTCGAGAACGTCAAGATGGATGCGATGACACGCGTCCTCGATCTCAACGACGACACGCTGACCGAGAACACGCGCGGCGCCTATCCGCTCGACTTCATCGACAATTGGGTGCCGTCGGGGCAAGCCGGTCATCCGCGGAACATCGTCATGCTCACGGCGGACGCGTTCGGCGTGCTGCCGCCCATCGCGCGCCTGTCGCCGGCCGGCGCCATGTATCACTTCCTCTCTGGCTATACGGCCAAGGTCGCCGGCACCGAAAAGGGCGTGACAGAACCCAGGGCGACGTTCAGCACGTGCTTTGGCGCGCCGTTCATGGTCCTTCACCCGACGGTCTACGCGAAGTTCCTGGGCGACCGGATTGCGCGCCACAACGTCAACGTGTGGCTGGTCAATACCGGGTGGACCGGTGGGCCCTACGGCACCGGATCGCGCATGAAGATCGCCCACACGCGAGCGATGATTCACGCCGCGCTCTCTGGTGCGCTCGATAGTGTCGGTTACGAGACCGACGCGGTCTTCAACCTCTCGGTCCCGGTCTCGTGCCCCGGCGTGCCTGCGGAAGTGCTCAAACCGAGACAGACATGGAAGGACGCCGCCGCCTACGACCAGCAGGCACGGAGGCTTGCCGGGATGTTCAAGGACAACTTCAGGTCGTTCGAGTCGGACGCGGCTCCGGACGTCAGAGCCGCAGGACCGAGATAATGCTCAAGACGCAACGCTGAATGCTGAAGTAAGGGTGAAGGACTTGTATACTTTCATCGTTCAGCCTTGACTTCAGCATTCAGCACTCGGCCTTCAGCATTGTTCGAGCCCGTCATAGGGCTCGAGATTCATGCCCAGTTGCTCACGGAAACGAAGATCTTCTGCGGCTGCAGCACCCGGTTCGGGGCGCCTCCCAATACCAATGTCTGCCCGGTGTGCCTTGGACTGCCGGGCGCGCTGCCGGTGCTGAACAAGCGAGCAGTGGAGCTGGCGATTCGCGTCGCCCATGCGCTCACCTGTCAGGTCAACCCGGTCTCGATCTTCGCGCGCAAGAACTACTTCTATCCCGACCTGCCGAAGGGCTATCAGATTTCACAGTACGAACGGCCGATTGCGACCGGCGGCAGCGTCGAGTATCAGGTCGGCGGCGTGTCGCGGCGTGTGGGCATCACCCGTGCGCACCTCGAAGAGGACGCCGGCAAGTCCTTGCACGAAGGATTTCCGGACTCCGATCGCCGCACATACCTCGACTTCAATCGCAGCGGCGTTCCCCTGCTCGAGATCGTCACTGAACCCGACCTTCGCTCCGCCGCCGAAGCGGGCGAGTTCTTCAGCCGCCTCCGCGAGATCCTCGTCGCGATTGGCGTCAACGACGGCAACATGGAAGAGGGAAGCCTCCGCTGCGACGCCAACGTCTCGGTGCGGCCGGTCGGGACGACCACCTTCGGCACCAAGGCGGAAGTGAAGAACCTGAACTCGTTCAGGTACGTGCAGAAGGCGCTCGAGTACGAGATCCAGAGGCAGACTGAGCTCGTTGCCGGCGGCGGGCGGGTTGAGCAGGAAACACGACTCTGGGACGTCGCCGCCGGGCGCACGGTCTCGATGCGCAGCAAGGAAGAAGCGCACGACTATCGCTACTTCCCTGAGCCCGACCTGCCGCCGCTCGAGGTCGATGCGGCCTGGGTCGAGGAGATCAGAGGCTCGCTGGCGGAGCTGCCGGAAGCCCGCCGCCGGAGATTCGTCACGCAGTACGCCCTGCCCGAGTACGATGCCGGCGTCCTGACGCAGTCGCCCGCGCTCGCGGATTTCTTCGAGGCCACGGCGGCCCTCGTCGATAGCCCGAAGTCGGCGAGCAACTGGGTGATGGGCGAGCTGACGCGGAAGATGAACGAGATCGGCATCACCGCCGAGGCGTTGCCGTTGACCCCGGCCGCATTGGCGGGCTTGATTCGGCTCGTCGACTCGGGCACGATTAGCGGGCCAATTGCCAAAGACGTGTTCGAGAAGATGTACGAATCGGGGCGCGCCGCCGACGAGATCGTCGCCACCGAGGGGTTGGCGCGAATCGACGATGCCGGCGCGATCGAGGCGCATATCAGCGATGTGCTGCGCGCCAACCAGAAAGCGGTCACCCAGTATCGCGAAGGCAAGCAGCAGACCTTCGGCTTTCTGGTCGGCCAGGTGATCAAGGCGACCGGCGGCAAAGCAAATCCGACGCTGGTGAAGGATCTGCTGAAAAAGACACTCGACCAATCGTGATTGAGGCGATCAACCTCTCCAAGCTGTATGGCCGCGGCGTTTATGCGCTCCGCGACCTGACGCTGCGCGTCGACAAAGGCGAGTTCGTTTTCCTCACCGGCCCCAGCGGAGCAGGGAAGTCGACGCTCCTCCGTTTGCTCCTCCGGCGTGACGTGCCGACCGACGGCCAGCTCGTGGTCAACGGTCGCGACCTCTCCACACTCAACGCGAACGAAGTCCAGGCCTACCGTCGATCGTTGGGCTTCGTGTTTCAGGACTTCAAGCTGCTGCCGACCAAGACCGTGCTCGAGAACGTGGCCTTCGTGCCGCACGTGCTCGGCATGGCGATCACCCAGCAACAGCGGCGCACGTTTCAGGTCCTCAAATGGGTCGGGCTGCAGCACCGGATGAATGCGTTTCCGATGGAGCTGTCGGGCGGGGAGCAGCAGCGCATCGCGATCGCCCGCGCGCTCGTCAACGATCCGATGATCATCCTGGCCGACGAGCCGACTGGCAATCTCGATCCTGATCTGTCGCTCGAGATCATGAATCTGTTTCGCGAGATCAATGCGCGGGGAACGACTGTCGTTGTCGCGACGCACGATCGTGAGCTCATTCGCCGAGTGGGCCGCCGGGCGCTGACCCTCGATCATGGGCACATCGTCGAAGTCATTTGATGTATTGTCCGGCTTTAGCCGGACCGAATCGGACGCAACCGAGGCTGCATGCGTGCGCTGAGTTATTTCGTCAACGAAGCAGCCGAGAGCCTGCTACGGAGCTGGCGCTCGGCAACACTCGCCATCCTGACGATCGCCGCCGGGCTCTTCGTGCTCGGCTTCTTCCTGATGGTCAACAGCAACCTTCAGCGCGTCGTGGCGCGCTGGAGCGAAGCCGCCGAGATGTCGGTGTTTCTCAAAGACGACGCGACGAAGGAGCAGGTGCAGGCGCTCGAATCGCTGATCACACAGAGCGGGCTCGCCGAGGAGCGTCGATACCTGTCGAAGGCTGACGCGCTCAAGAGATTCAACGACGACTTTCCGGACCTCGCCGGCGCAGCAGAGCGGCTCGAACGCAATCCGCTGCCGGCGTCGGTCGAAATGCGCCTGGGAGCGAAGGCGCGGACGGCCGCTACCGACGTGGATAAGCTCGCGGCGCAGTTGGGGACACAGCCCGGCGTAGCCGATGTCCGCTACGACCGGCGCTGGTTGAGCCGTCTGGGTTCCGCCGTCCGATTCGTCCGGACGATCGGGCTGGTGATCGTCGCCCTGCTCGGCATCGCCGCAGCGCTGACGGTCGCGAACGTTGTCCGCCTGGCGGCCTACGCCCGTCGTGACGAAATTGAAATCATGCAGCTCGTCGGGGCGCCATTCGCATTCATTCGCGGGCCGTTCGTTGCCGAAGGCATCCTTCAGGGCGGGGTGGGGGCGATTCTCGCGATAATGCTGCTCGGGGCGATTTTCCTCGCCGGGAAGGCCTGGTACGGCGCCCTGGCACTCGAGGGCCTCGGCCTGACAACGCTCACGTTCCTGCCGTTCGGCGCGCTCCTGGCGCTCGTCGCGGGTGGGATGCTCCTTGGGTGCGTTGGCGGCCTGATTGTCGCCCGGACCGTGAGGTAAAGAGGCACGGCCGAGCTCGAGACGCTGTTGACACCGATTCAGGCCCGCGTTTACACTCGTTTTATCCCTCATATGTCCCAGGCAAGGAGTCGCATGGCACGCGAAATCAGCCACGCCAGGGTTTTGAGCGCTCCCCTCGCAACGCACGCCGACTTCTATCGAGCCGAGTTCACCAGACACCGTCAATGCCTCGCGGCGCAACGCGAGTACTTCTCCGAGCGCGCGATCACGAACGCCGACGAAGCCCTGGCGCGCGTCATCAATCAGCTCGAGAAACTCTGTGCCCAGGACGATGCCGATCAGGTGATCGCCGGATTGCTTCGCAAGTTCAATGCGGTCACCGGCCTGTCAGGCTGGTCCGACCCGACGCAGTTGCACTGACCTCTACGCTTCCTGAAGTCCGTGAGCACGCGAGCCGCATCCTTCGTGCGGCGGTGGACGCCGTCGACCCGTCTCGACTCGTCGATCGCTGGCTGAAGGCATCAGGCCCGGCGCAACGTTCGCTCCTGACGTCGTCAAACCTGTACGTCGTCGCCGCGGGGAAGGCCGCGTGGCCGATGGCGCGCGCGCTTACGGACGCGGGCGTCAGAGTTCGCGCCGGTTTGATCGCCGCCCCAGCGCCCGCGGTGTCCGCCGCCCTGCTCCCTGGGTTTGAAGCATTTGCCGCGAGCCATCCATCGCCAAACGCAGCCAGTGTTGCGGCAGGTCGGCGCGCCCTGGAACTGGCCCGCGAGTCGGCAAATGCCGGCGGACAGTTGGTCGTGCTGCTGTCCGGCGGCGCATCGGCGTTGCTCGCCGCTCCTGTTGACGGTGTCACGCTCGAGGACAAGGTGGTGACGGCGCAGGCGTTGATGCGAGCGGGCTTTGCGATTGGAGAGCTCAACTGCGTGCGCAAGCACCTCTCGCAGATCAAGGGTGGACGGTTGTCGGCCGCGGCAGGCAACACGGTGACGCTAGCGATCTCCGATGTTCACGGTCCAATCGCTGACGATCCGTCGGTCATCGGATCAGGGCCGACCGTCGCCGACCCGACGACGTTTGCGCAGGCGCTCGCGATCGTGCGGGGCGTCGAGCACCTACCGTCAGCCGTGCACACGCATCTCGAGCGCGGCGCCCGTGGCGATGTTCCCGAGACACCCAAGCCAGACGACGCCGGTCTGGCACGCGGATCGTACGAAATCATCGGCAACCGCCAGACGGCGCTGGAGGGCGCGGCAGCCGCTGCCCGCGAGTTGGGATACGCCGTGCACGTAATGCCAGAGGCCGTCGCGGGCGAGGCGCGGGATGCGTCCCGCAGGTTCCTGCTCCAGGCGCGAGAGCTGCTTGCCACAGGCTCGCAGCCGGGGATTCGTGCCTGCATACTCGCGGCAGGCGAGACGACCGTCACGGTCGTCGGCTCTGGCCTCGGTGGCAGGAATCAGGAATTCGCGCTCGCCGCCGTGCCGGACGTCGCCGCGTTTGGCCGGACGGCCGTCTTCGCCAGCGCCGGCACCGACGGCATCGACGGGCCGACAGATGCTGCCGGTGCGCTCGTCGATCCGACCACACGCGAACGGGCGCGGCGCATCGGCCTCGACTGGGAGTCGACGCTGGCTGCCAACGACGCGTATCATTTCTTCCGGCCGCTCGGTGACCTCGTAACCTGGGGGCCGACGGGAACCAACGTTGGCGATGTGCAGATGCTGCTGGTAGCGTGATATGACTCCGACCAAGTGGGTGCTCACGGGATTTGCGGCGTTGGTCATTGCCGTCGGCGTAGGCTACGCGATGGGTGGCTCGGGCCGCTTCACGCTTCAAAACGCGCTCGACGACACCCGGGGGAAGCTCGACATCGCCGACGCCCGCGTGCAGCTGCTCGAAGCGCGCGTCAGTCTATACAACGTGAATTTCGGCGACGCCTCGAAGCATTTCGAAGAGGCCAAGCCGCCGCTGCGGCGGGTGCGTGAGCGGTTCCAGAACATCGGCAAGAACGCCGCCGCGGGCAGTATTGCCGCCGCGCTCGAACACATCGAAGAAGGGCAGCGCCTGGCCGGAAAACTCGACCAGGCCGCAAATTCCAAAGCCAACGACGCGCTCGAAGCCATTCGCGTCGCGTCGTCGCAGTAGCTCGCTACTTCAGAATCGTTGCCGTCAGCTCCACTGTCATCTTGCGCTCCGACGTGGGATCCGACGCCTGGGACACGACGACCGGTTTTCCGGACTCGACAAGAAGCGTGATCCGCTGGTTGAGCGAGCCCTGGCCGTCGTTCGGGACTGGCCCTTCGCCCGGCCTCGGAAAGTACTCGAGCCCAAGCATGATCCGCATCAGGCCGTCCTTGAGGATGGTGGGTGTGGCGTCGACGTTGAGCGTCGCCGTGCGGGCGCCGGCGATCGGCGCCCCCTGGCTGCGCACGCTGCCCGCGTTCCGGTCAGCGACGATCATCGAAACCGTGCGTTTCGAGGGAGCGCCAGGCCCCGCCTGATCCGCGATCGATAGTTCCACCCTGATGTTGTTCGGCTGCCCTTCCGGCGGTGCTGGTTTCGGCGCCGGCTTGTCCTGTGACGTTTGCGGCGTTGGCGCAGTGTTCTGCTGCGCGTGAGCGGAGCCTGCCGCGAGCGCGGCGGTCAGTGCGATTGCTAGCGTGTGTCTCACCATGCGTGCTCCTCGAGTGCCGCTCACCGACGTGGTGGCAACGGCGTGATGTCGATCTGCTCCACTGTGATGGGTGTGATGACGATGTCCGGCGTGGAAATCCCGAGGGGATTCAAGCTGTCGATCCCGATCGGATCGATGGGCCGAAGTCGCTCGACTGATTCCGCTCCTTCGACGGCTGGCGCGGCGAGCGTGTCGATCGAAGCTGCTTGAATTGGTCGATCTTGTACACCGATCCGGCGGTTGGACGGTGGCGGGTCCGGTCGCGATGAGCCCGGCGACACTGACGGAGAGCCAGAGCCCGCGCGCGGTGGGGAAGTGATCCCGCCTATGGGTGGGCGCGTCGGTCCAGGTGCGGGTTGGGGCGACGGTATCGGCGCCGGGAGCGAACTTGCGACTTGCGGCGCATCCGGGTGGTCAGAGGGCCGCTGCACGATCGTCAGGACAGTGACGGCTGCAGCAAGCGTCAGAGCCGCGAATGCCAAGCGTGGCCACAGTGAGACGCGAGCCGGTGGCCCACCGAGCTCGGCGAGGACGCGCGCGCGCAGGTCCGTCCGCGGCTCGACATTCATCATCTCGCGCACGGCGCGATCGATAGCTTCGTCGAGCCGCCTGTCGTCGGAGAGCTGTCTATCCGTCATACGGGTGTCCCACAGCGGCCATCTTTTCTTTCAGAACCCGCCGTGCCTCGGAAACGCGCCATTTCACGGTGCCGACCGGCACACCGAGGATGAAGCCAATCTGCGAGTAGCTGTACTCGCCCGAGCCGGCCAGGAGCAGGGCGTCGCGGAGCTTACGCGGCAGCGTCCGGATGAGTCGCCGAATGGCTTGCTGCAGCTGCTGGGCGGCGAGGTCCTCTTCCTGCGATCGTCGGTCAGCGGGCATGTGCTCGATCCAGTTGGTGGCCGCGCTGTCGTGGTCGGCCTGGCTGACCGTGAGTCGCAGCCATCGGCCAACGCTCTTCCGGCGGTCGAGGGCCTTGCGCCACGTGATCGCCAGGAGCCAGGTCCGGAACGCCGCCTCGCCGCGGAAACTGGCGAGCTTGCGGTAGGCGAGGACGAAGGCCTCCTGGGCAACGTCGTCCGCGTCGGTCGTCGACCCCAGCGCCGCGACGGCGGCACGAAAAACGGCCTTCCGATTGCGCTCGACCAGCTCACCGAACGCGTCGGTGTCGCCGGCCTGAGCCCGCCGGACAAGGCTCAGGTCGGGATCGGGGCCGGGGGCCGCGCCACCCGCCTCCCGCGGCTCGGTTGCGGTCACACAGTCAGTAGACTCAGGCACAACGCCTGCGGTTGGAGAAAATGGCCGGGGTCAGGCCGTGAATCGTGAATTGTCCCGAAATCGTTCGTAAACCCGCACAATTCACGATTCACGGCCTGACCCCAAATTGCCGGACCAAATTGCCGGATAGGATGAATACATGTTGAATCACGAACAGCTGCTCAAGCTGATTCGAGAAAAAGTCGAGCACCCCGCGACCCCGCGGGAGCTCCTCCAGCGGCTCAAGATACCGCGCGAGGAGCGACCCACGCTCAAACGGCTGCTCAAGGATTTGGTGAGCTCCGGCGATCTCGTCGAGACCCGGGGCAACCGTTACGGTCTGCCCGACCGGATGAACCTGATCGTCGGGCGTATTACCACACACCCACGCGGGTTTGGCTTCGTCGTCCCCGACCGCCCGGTCGAGGGGGTGACCGGCGACATCTTCGTCGCCGGCAGCAACCTCAATCAGGCCATGCACGGCGACCGGGTGATCGCGCGCGTCGAGCGTGTCACGGACCGCGGAACCGAGGGACGCATTCTCAGGATCCTCGAGCGTGGGGCGGCGACGATCGTCGGCCGATTCGAGTCTGACGGTTCGGGCGCCGGTTTTGTCGTGCCGTTTGACCGGCGGCTGATTATGGACGTTCAGATCCCGCCCGGCGAGGAGGGCGACGCCAAGTCGAACGACATGGTGTCGGCGGCCATCACCCGCTGGCCGACGGCGGCCCGCGGCCCGGTCGGCCGCGTCACCGAAGTGCTCGGTGACATCGACGAGCCGGGTGTCGACACCGAGATCATCATTCGCAAGCACGGCATCCCCGATGCCCACGGCGAGGAGGCGATCGAAGAAGCGCGCCGGTTGGGGACTGACGTGCGCGAGCGCGACCTCGCCGGCCGCACCGACTTCCGCTCCTGGGTGACGGTGACGATTGACGGCGAGCACGCGCGTGACTTCGACGATGCAATCACGATCGAGAAGCTTGTCAACGGCAACTACTGGCTGGGCGTGCACATCGCCGACGTCGCGCATTATGTCCCCGAGGGCGGGGCGCTCGACGAAGAGGCGTACGACCGGGCGACGTCCGTCTACTTTCCCGACCGCGCCGTTCACATGTTCCCGTCGGATCTCTCGACCGGCCTGTGCAGCCTCAATCCGAATGTCGATCGGTTAGTGCAGTCCTGTCTGATGGAAGTCGATCGCAAGGGGACAGTGGTGCGTTACGAGATCCATGACGGCGTCATCCACAGTAACGCGCGCATGACCTACACCGACGTCAACGCGATTCTCACCGATCGTGACGAGGCGATCGTCGCGCGCTACCGGGAACTCGTGCCGCAGTTCGAGCTGATGAAAGAGCTCTTCGAGATCCTCAATCGCCAGCGACACCGTCGCGGGTCAATTGACTTCGATCTCAAGGAGCCAGAGATCGTGCTCGACGACGAAGGCATGGTCGAAGCAATCATCGCGGCCGAGCGCAACACCGCCCACCGGCTGATCGAGGAGTTCATGCTCCTCGCCAACGAGACCGTGGCCGCCCATCTCGATGAGCATGACGTGCCAACGCTGTACCGCGTGCACGAGGAGCCGGATCCGCTCAAGGTTGAAGAGTTCGAGGAATTCATCTCGACGCTTGGCTACAGCCTCGGCAAAGCGTCATCGAAGGTCTCGCCGAGGGATTTCCAAAAGCTCGTCGAGCGGATGCGTGGCACGCCGGAGGAGAAGCCGATCGCGTTTCTCATGCTGCGAACGATGCAGAAGGCGCGCTACGATCCATCGAATCTCGGACACTTCGGCCTCGCCGCCGACAGCTACACGCACTTCACGTCCCCCATCAGGCGCTATCCCGATCTCGTCGTGCACCGGACGTTGCGCGAGTCGCGACGCGGCATGACCGAGGAGCGGAAAGCCGAGCTGCTCGAGGAACTCCCCGAAACGGCGCGGCACACATCCGAGCGCGAGCGCCGCGCAGATGATGCCGAGCGCGAACTCGTCCAGTGGAAGAAGGTCCGCTTCATGGCCGACAAGGTTGGCGACGAGTTCGATGGCTACGTGACCGGCGTCACGGCCTTCGGGCTTTACATCGAGCTCGTCGAACACTTCGTCGAAGGCCTGGTGCACGTGTCGACGATGGCCGATGACTACTATCGGTTCGTCGAACGCACGCACATGCTGCGCGGCGAAACCAAGGGAAAGGTGTACCGACTCGGCGATCGGGTGAAGGTGCAGGTCGTCAAGGTCGACATGGAGCGCCGGCAGGTGGATCTCGGATTGGTGGAGATACTCGACGCCGTACGCGAGTCCGAATCCAGTCGTGGCCCCCGCCGAAGCAAGGCCCAGCCGCGGCAGGAGCGCGGCAAGCCGGCGCTGGCGCGAAAGACCAAGCAGCGTCCCGGAAAGAAGGAGCGCGCCGCGCGCAAGCGGCGCTGAGCGTTTCGTGCCTTCGATTGTTGTCGGCACCGCCGGGCACATCGATCACGGCAAGAGCGCACTCGTCCGCGCATTGACCGGCACTGATCCGGACCGGTTGAAAGAGGAACGGGAACGAGGCATCACGATCGACCTCGGGTTCGCGCATCTGACGACCAACTCGGGTCTGCAGGTCGCGTTCGTGGACGTTCCTGGCCACGACCGCTTCGTCAAGAACATGCTCGCCGGGGTCGGCGGTATCGACCTCGTGATGCTCGTCGTCGCGGCCGACGAATCGGTGATGCCCCAGACTCGCGAGCACTTCCACATTTGCCGGCTCCTGCACGTGCCGAGAGGTCTCGTCGTTCTCACCAAGACGGATATCGCCGATCGCGACATGCAGGAGCTTGCGCGACTCGAAGTCCGCGAGCTCGTCGCGGGTTCATTTCTGGACGGCGCGCCCGTGTTGAGCGTGTCGGCACGCTCTGGCGAGGGACTCGAGGTGCTGACGAACACGCTCGTCGAGATGGCGGCGTCGGTGCCCTCGCGACGGACAGACGGGCCGGTGCGGTTGCCGATCGACCGTGCGTTCTCGATGAAAGGCTTCGGGACGATCGTGACGGGCACCTTGGTATCAGGCTCGATCGCCGTCGAGGGCGAGCTGGAAATGTTGCCGGAGCGGCGGCCGACTCGAGTTCGTGGGTTACAGGTGCACGGACGGGCCGAGAGGTCGGTCGAAGCCGGCCATCGTGTCGCGGTCAACGTTGGCGGTGTCGAGGTGTCGGACGTCATTCGCGGGCACACGCTGGCCGAGCCAAATGCCTTCGAGCCGACACGGCGGATCGACGTCCGGCTGGACCTGCTCGACGGCGTGCCGCCGTTGCGTCAGGGTGCGCGCGTCCGCTTTCACAGCGGCGCCGCGGAAATCCTGGGACGCGTGACGCCGGCCGGAACGTATGCCCGCATCCATCTCGAGTCCCCGGCGATCGTGACCAGGGGCGACCGGTTCATTCTCCGGTCCTATTCGCCGGTCGCGACGATCGGCGGGGGAGCGATCCTCGACCCTCGCCCGCCGCGAGTGGCGGTGCGCAGCGACGCGGGCCTGGCGCGGCTGCAGCGCCTCGATTCAGCGCGATCCGCAGGACGACGCCGCTCTCGAAGTGTTTCTCGAGGAAGCGGGCGCGGCGGGGTTCCCGCGGGCGGCCCTTGTCAGCCGTGCAGGCCTGACGCGGCCTGGGGCGGCCGGTGCAACGCAGCGGTTGACGAGCGCTGGGTTGGCGACTAGCGTGGATGACTTTCTCGTCTCGCCGCGTATCCGCGCCGACCTTGCGAAGCGTCTACTGACAGCGCTCGAGGCTCACCACCGGACCCAGCCGCTCTCCGGCGGATTGCCGCGCGAAGAAGCGCGCGAGCGGCTGTTCAAACGAACGCCGCTCGTCATCTTCGACGCGGTCCTCAACGACCTCGTCGCCGCC
The DNA here is from genome assembly GCA_963797715.1 of uncultured Acidobacteriota bacterium. GTDB lineage: Bacteria > Acidobacteriota > Vicinamibacteria > Vicinamibacterales > 2-12-FULL-66-21 > DATBJJ01. The sequence continues at coordinate 260,317 of CAWCQS010000012.1, read as the reverse complement.
GGCAAGCTCATCGCGCGCGATCGTCTCGCGCTCCCAGGCCGTCAACTCGAGCTGTCGCCGGAAGAGTCCCGCGTTCACGACGCGCTCGAACGCGTCTATCTCGATGCCAGTCTGACGCCGCCCGATCTGAACGCCGCGGCCGCCGCGGTGGGGACCGAAGTTCCCGTGGCCGAGCGAATCGTGTCGCTGATGGTGCGTACGCGCCGTCTGGTCCGCCTCGATACGATCCTCTTCCACCCGGCGACGCTCGAGCGCCTGAAAGGCGAGGTCCGCGAGCTCAAGGGTTCCGACGCGCGCGTCGATGTCGCGAGCTTCAAGGAGCGCTACGGGATCACGCGGAAATACGCGATTCCCTTGCTGGAGTATCTCGATCGGGAGCGGGTAACGCGGAGAGTAGGAGAGAGCAGAATCGTTCTCTGAACGAGCGGCCGGGGGAACTACGGCTGGCCGGGGGCGAGGGTAGGCAGCTAGCGGTCTTCGCGGCCGTCCCGCGTGGCTTCCTTGAAATTCTTGATGCCCTTGCCGATGCCGCGCCCGATCTCGGGCAGGCGGCTCGCGCCGAAAATCAAGATGACCAGAAACAGGATGACGATCAGTTCGGGAATCCCGAGACCCATTGTGGCTCCTTCACTTGCGTGACAGTCAACGCTGATTCTATCACCTCGCCGACCTCCGCACGGTTTCGAGCGTCGTAACGATAGCGACGGGAGTCGCAGCGATAGCGGCGGAGATCGAAACGACTACCGCAGCGGGATCGTAAATCAGGGTGTCCGGCCCCGGGGACAATGCACTGGGTCTCGAGCGATGGAAACAGCGTTTTGTCTGGGGTTTCGAGTGGGCCCCTGTCTTGCAACTTGCGGATCGAGGCCCTGTCAGCCACAATGGTCGTAGAACTCGCACGCGCTAAACGACACATGCCAGAGGTTTACCAGGGCGCGAGCCCCAACGCACGCTTGTTGGCCGGGTCGCTAGCTGAAGGCGAGCACAATGGGACGCGTGTCGGTAACGCGTTCAGCGTCTCGCTCGTCACGCATGTTCTTCTGGCGTTAGGCGTTCTCTTTCTCCTTACGCTGCCGGTCGTGTCGCCGCCCGCCGACCAGAATGCGCTGTCGCTCAAGGACATCGTCTGGATCGCGCAGCCCGGTCCTGGCGGCGGCGGTGGTGGCGGCGGCAACAAGACCCCCGATCCTCCGCGCAAGGCCGAACTTCCCGACAAGGCCAAGACGACTGTGCCGGTTGAGCAGACGCCGAAGCCGAAGGCGCCGGAACCGCCGAAACAGGAGCAGCAGATCACCATTCCGGCGCAGCCCGTCGCGTCGGGTGTCGAACAGCTGCCGGGTGCCATCACGCAGATGGTCACGCCAACGATTTCGCTTGGTAGCGGGACAGGTGGCGGCGCAGGAACGGGCCGGGGCAGCGGCGTCGGCCCGGGCGATGGCTCGGGTCTCGGCCCCGGTTATGGTGGCGGATTCGGCGGCGGTGCCTACCGTCCGGGCAACGGCGTTACGTCGCCCGTGCTCGTCCGCGAGGTCAAGCCGAACTACACCGCCGATGCCATGCGCGCCAAGATTCAGGGCGTCGTCTGGCTCGAGGCCGTCGTCATGCAGGACGGATCCGTGGGTCAGGTCCGCGTGACGCGGTCGCTCGATCCGACATTTGGCCTCGACCAGGAGGCCGAGCGCACGGTCAAGAAGTGGGTGTTCCGTCCAGGCACCCGCCAAGGTCAGGCCGTTCCGGTGCTCATCGAGATCGAAATGTCCTTCACCCTCCGGTAATGGCCCCCGCGCAACTAAGGTTGCGCGCTACGGTCGCCTCCTAATCGCGTAATCCGTCCAGCACGAGACCGGATCGATCGAGACGTCGAACAGCTCATTTCGGTAGCCCATCGTCCGAGCATGCGTCCGTAGACCTCGTCGAGGTCATCATGCGGCTGGCGGCTCGCGACTCGCTGCTGGCTATACTCTGCTCATGCTCAAGCTCAGGCTCCTGCCGGCAACCCTCCTTCTCATGGCCGTTTCCGTCTTGAACGTCGCGGCGCAGCCATACCCGCCCCCGGCCGAAGGTAACTTCGTGGCCCGGAACTACCGCTTCGAGAGTGGCGAAACGCTGGCGGAGGTGAGGCTGCATTACTGGACAGTCGGGACGCCGCGCAAGGACGCCGATGGTGTTGTGCGAAACGGGGTGCTGATTCTGCACGGGACAGGCGGCAACGGCCGTGGGTTCTTGAGCGATGGCTATGCCGGCCGGCTCTTCGGCAAGGGACAAATCCTCGACGCCGAGAAGTACTTCATCATCCTGCCCGACAACGTCGGGCATGGCGCGTCATCGAAGCCGAGCGACGGCCTGCGGATGAAGTTTCCGAAGTATCGCTACACCGACATGGTCAAGCTCCAGCATGCGCTCGTGACCGAAGGGCTTGGGCTGACGCGGCTGCGCCTCGTGATGGGGACGTCGATGGGCGCGATGCACACGTGGATGTGGGGCTACATGTTCCCGGAGTTTGCTGACGGCCTCGTACCGCTCGCGAGCAATCCGGTCGAGATTGCCGGACGGAACCGCATCTGGCGAAAGGCGCTCGTCGACGCGATCGTGAACGACCCGGAGTGGAACGACGGCAACTACACGACTCCGCCGCGCGGAATGGCGAGCGCGATCGGGTTTCTGCTGATGGCCACGAGTGTGCCGTTGCAGTGGCAGCGCCAATTCCCGACCGCGGAAGCGGCTGACAAATACCTGGCGTCGCAGGTGGCGTCGCGCATGAAGTCAACCGACGCCAACGACATGATCTACTACTTCCGCGCGTCGGAGGACTACAACCCCGCGCCGTATCTCGATCGGATCACCCGGCCACTTCTCGCGATCAATTCCGCGGACGACTTCGTCAACCCGCCGGAGCTGCCGATGATGCAGAACCTCATCACGCGCGTGAAGAGAGGACGCTTCATCCTGATTCCAATTTCCGACGACACTCGCGGTCACGGCACGCACTCGCTGCCGCTCATCTGGGGCAAGGAGCTCGAGAAGTTTCTGAGCGAGCTGAAATGAAAAAGCCCGCCGGGATTTCTCCCGGCGGGCCCGACTGACGAGCGTCGACTGACGACCGTCGACCTTAGCGTACATTCCGCCCATTCCGCCGCCGCCACCGGGCATCGGCGATTCCTTCTTCTCCTCGGGGATCTCGGAGACCAGCGCTTCGGTGGTCAGGAGCAGCGACGCGATCGACGACGCGTTCTGGAGCGCCGTGCGCACGACCTTGACCGGGTCGATGACGCCGGCCGCCACCAGGTTCTCGTACTTGTCGGTCGACGGCGTTGTAGCCTTCCTCGCCCTTGCCGTCCTTCACCTTCTGGACGACGATCGAGCCTTCCTGGCCCGCGTTGGTCGCGATCCAGCGGAGCGGCTCTTCGATCGCCTTGCGGATGATGCTCGCGCCGACCTTCCTGGTCGCCCTCGAGCTTCAGGCTGTCGAGCGCCTTGCTGGCGCGGATGCAGCGCCACGCCGCCGCCGGGGACGATGCCCTCTTCGACGGCCGCCTTGGTCGCGTGCATCGCGTCCTCGACGCGCGCCTTCTTCTCCTTCATCTCGGTCTCGGTGGCCGCACCGACCTTGATGACGGCGACGCCGCCGACGAGCTTCGCCAGCCGCTCCTGGAGCTTCTCGCGGTCGTAGTCCGAGGTGGTCTCCTCGACCTGCGTGCGGATCTGCTTCACGCGGCCCTCGATCGCGCTCTGCGCGCCCGAGCCCTCGACGATCGTCGTGTTGTCCTTGTCGATCGTGACCTTCTTGGCCTTGCCGAGGTCCTCGAGCTTGATGTTCTCGAGCTTGATGCCGAGGTCCTCGGTGATGGCGCGGCCGCCGGTCAGAATCGCGATGTCCTCGAGCATGGCCTTGCGGCGATCGCCGAAGCCGGGGGCCTTGACGGCCGCGGCCTGCAGCGTGCCACGCAGCTTGTTGACGACGAGCGTCGCGAGCGCTTCACCGTCGACGTCCTCGGCGATGATGAGCAGCGGACGGCCGGCGCGCGCCACCTGCTCGAGCAGCGGCAGCAGATCCTTCATCGAGCTGATCTTCTTCTCGTGGATCAGGATGACGGGGTTCTCGAGCACGACTTCCATCCGCTCCGGGTCGGTCACGAAGTAGGGCGAGAGGTAGCCGCGGTCGAACTGCATGCCCTCGACGACCTCGAGCGACGTCTCCATGGTCTTGGCTTCCTCGACCGTGATGACGCCGTCCTTGCCGACCTTCTCCATCGCTTCGGCGATGATCTTGCCGATCGTCTCGTCGCTGTTGGCCGAGATCGTGCCGACCTGCGCGATCGCCTGACCGCTGACCGGCTTGGCCTGCTTCTTCAGCTCGGCGACGACGACTTCGACCGCCTTCTCGATGCCGCGCTTGAGCTCCATCGGGTTGGCGCCGGCGACGACGTTCTTCGCGCCCTCGCGGAAGATCGCCTGCGCGAGCACCGTCGCGGTCGTCGTGCCGTCACCCGCGATGTCCGAGGTCTTGCTCGCGACCTCGCGCACCATCTGCGCGCCCATGTTCTCGAGCGGATCCTTGAGGTCGATTTCCTTGGCGACGGTCACGCCGTCCTTGGTGATCGTCGGGGAGCCGAACTTCTTGTCGAGCACGACGTTGCGGCCCTTGGGACCGAGCGTCACCTTGACGGCGTTGGCGAGCGCGTTGACGCCGCGCAGGATGGCCTGACGCGACTCCTCGCCGTAGATAATCTGCTTTGCCATGTTGCTGTGTCTCCGTGTGCGCTGTCAGCTATCAGCTGTCAGCAATCTGTTGTTCTTGGTGTTGCGTGCCGACTAGCTGTTGACGACGCCGAGGATTTCTTCCTCGCGCATGATGAGGTACTCCTCGCCATCGAGCTTGATCTCCTGGCCGGAGTACTTGCCGAAGAGAATCGTGTCGCCTTCCTTGACGTCGAGCGGGGTGATCTTGCCGTCCTTCTCGACCTTGCCCTTGCCGACAGCGATGACCTTGCCCTGCTGGGGCTTTTCCTTGGCGGTGTCGGGGATGATGATCCCGCCGACCTTCTGTTCGCCTTCTTCGAGGCGCTGCACGATCACGCGGTCGTGCAAGGGGCGGATGCGGACTTTCGTCTGTGTGGCCATTGCTGTCTAGCTCCCGGATTGAGTTGGTTGCGAGTGGTGGTGAACGGTAAACACGGTGTAAATGCAGCCTGTTACCCCGGCGGCTTAGCAATCCGCCCGGGCGACTGCTAATTCTACAGGAGGGGGCTGGGGCCGTCAAGCAGTCGATGGGGGAGAGTGCTAAGGCCCGCGCTTAGAGGCTCTCGAACCTCTGGAACCTACGTCTTCCGTTTAATCCGGTATTCCGCCATCTTCCTGGCGACGGTATTCCGGTGCAGGCCCAGGAGCGCCGCGGCATCGCCGACGCTGCCCTTGGAGCGCAGCAGGGCGCGGGTGATGAAGACCTTTTCGAACTCCTGCCGCGCGTCGTCGTAGAGCACGCCCCGATCGAGCATCTCCTGCACGAGCGATTCGAGCTGATCGCGCACGGCCTACTGCAGTTCCCTGCCCGAGAGGAGGCGGTAGGCGTCAACGTACTTCTCGCGTGTCTTGCGCACGACGTCATCGGGTAGCGACGGAACCGGAGGCTGCTTGTTCCACTGGATCTGCTCCAGATAGTCGCGCACGAACTGCTTGTCGAAGCTTGGCTGACCGTGGCCAGGCTCGTACTGATCGCTCGGCCAGAAACGCGACGAGTCGGGCGTCAGGACCTCGTCGATCAGCACGATGTCGGTGGCGGGATCGCCGGCGCCAACCAGTCCAAACTCGAACTTGGTGTCGGCGACGATGATGCCCTTCGATTCAGCGTGCGCGGCGCCGCGGCGATAGATTTCGAGCGTGAGCGCCTTGAGACGCGCGATGAGCGGCGCGCCCACGAGCCGGCCGGCCTCCTCCTCGCTGATATTGATGTCGTGCCCGCTTTCGGCCTTGGTGGCTGGCGTGAAAATAGGTTCCGGCAGCCGATCAGACTCCCGAAGTCCTGACGGCAGCTTCACGCCGCACACGCTTCCGCTCTGCTGATATTCCTTCCAGCCGGATCCTGACAGATATCCGCGGGCGACGCACTCGACGGGCACTGGCTCGGTCCGACGCACGAGCATGGCGCGGCCCTGCAGCACGTCCGCGTGCGGCCGCAGCGACTCGGGAAAACGAGCGACGTCGGTTGCGATGAGGTGATGGGGAACGAGATCACCCATCCGCTCGAACCAGAACGCCGACAGCTGCGTCAGCACCTTGCCCTTGTCGGGAATGCCCGAGCCGAGGACGTAGTCGAACGCAGAGATGCGATCGGTCGTGACGATGAGTAAATCGTGACCGACCTCGTACACGTCGCGCACTTTGCCGCGGCGGTGAAGCGTCAGGCCGGCAAGGGAAGTTTCAAGGAGTGGAGGGGAGGAAATCACAGGGGAACGGTACATCAGAAAGTCTGAAGTGTGAAGTCTGAAGTCTGAAGTTTGAAAGGCTGAAGTGTGAAGTCGGAAGGAAGTCGGAAATGTGAAGTTGGCTTCGAACTTCAGACGGCAGACTTTCTCACGCTTACCTTGATGTCGCCGCGCTTGGTGCGGAGCGTGATCGTCGGCCCGCCGGCGCCGACCGTTCCGGTGGCGCGCTGTTCGTTGTCGGTCGACTTCACGTCGAGCATCCCTTCGGGGACGGTGAGGTGACCGTCGGTCGTCAGCGCATCGAGCTGGTAGCCGCCGGGCGGGAGCGTGACTTCCGTCAGCTCCTCGGCTTCGTTGTAAATCGTGAGTGGGGCGGGCTTCTCGACGGTGACGGCGATCCGCGTGTCGCGTCCGTCGATCCTGGTATCGCTCTTAACGCCCGCGAGTGTCACGCTGCCGCCAACGGCGTTGATGCGGAGCGGCTTTCGCGTCGTGGTCAGATTCTCGAGCTCGATTCGCGTGCCGTTCGATTCGATTTCGATCGGGCCCGCCAGGGACTCGCCGCGGAGCTCTCCGGCCTGCAGCGTCATGATGGCTTCGCCGGCGATGTCCTTGAGGTTGATCGTGCTGCCACGCGCATTGAGTTTGAGCTCGTCGACGCTTTCGATGGTCAAGTTGCCGCCGCGGTGAGTAGCTGTCAGTCGGCCGTCGATTTTTCTGACGGTCGCCTGGCCGCGGGCCTCGACGAGCTCGACGGACGAGACGTTGCTGATCTCGATTTTGCCGCGGCTGGGCTGAACGCGAACGGCGAGGGCCTTTGGCATCCGGACGATCAGCGTGGCGCGTTGAGTGGCAGGTTCAGGGTAGGTGATTGAGAGGACCATGCTGACGCCCGCGTCCGTCGACTTGATCGCGGTTTCGCCCGCGTAGCGCTTGGCCTCGGTTTCGTCGTAGCCGCTCGACCATACCTGCAGCTCGCAGTCGACGTCCTCCCGATCCTCGCCCGTAATTGTCAGGGGGGCATTGCCCGTTTCGAACCGGATTTCTGCCGTGCCGGGCCGAATCGGCACTTTCCGCGTCGTGGTGAGCTCGGCGGAGGCCCGGTTGCCGCGAACCTCGCGGCGCACGTGGTCGAGAACTCGCGAGACCGAAAAACCCTGCTGGCCGGGCGCGGCGGCCGGCGCCGTCGAGTGGTAGACGAGCGCGCCGACCACGACGAATCCGCAGATCAGCAGTAACTCACGTTTTCCCATAGACTTGGAGCTATCCCTGTGGTACTCTACCGGCGTCGCGCAACCAGACCGACACTCCGGATTCTAGTCCCAGACTGAGCAAAAGCCCGGCGCATGCAGCCACGAGTTCGGAACGCCCTGATCTTCCTGCTCACCATCGGGTTGTTGGGCGTTTTCCTTCGCAGCGTGAACGTGGCCGACGTCTGGGGCGAGACCCGTCGCGCAAACCCCTGGCCACTGCTGCTTGTGGTCGGGATTACTTTGGTCACCTACGCCGTTCGCGCGTTTCGGTGGCAATATCTGCTCGCGCCAATCGGGCCGACCCACTTCGCCACCGCGTTCCGGACCACGGTTATCGGCTTCGCCGCGACGTTTCTGTTACCGGCCCGGGCCGGTGAGGTCATCCGCCCTTATTTGCTCGCCCGCCGCGAGGGCCTCAACGCGACGGCCGCTTTCGCCACGATCATCATCGAGCGCCTTCTCGACCTCATCACCGTTCTCTTCTTGTTCGCCTGGTTCGTGCTGACGTCGGCGCCCGATGCGGTCGGCGGCGACCCTGCGCAGTTCGCCCGCGTCAAGTTCGGAGGGCTGGCCGCGGCCGGCGCCGCACTCGCCGGCGCGATCGTTCTGTTTGTGCTGGCAGGTCACCCGGAGCGTATGGGCCGGCTGGCGCTCAGCATCGAACGAGTGCTCCCGGCAAGGTTGGCCCATGCTGTGGCGCGGTTCGTCGAAACGTTTTCGCAGGGCCTGGCGGTGATGCGTCAGCCCCGCCGGATGCTCATCGCCCTCGCGCTGTCCGTGCCGCTCTGGCTCGCGATCTCGATGGGGATCTGGCTGACCTCGCAGGCATTTCATATTACGTTCCCGTTTCAGGCTTCGTTCCTCGTCACGACCCTGCTCGTCGTTGGCGTGGCGGTCCCGACGCCGGGAGCAGTCGGTGGTTTTCACCTGGCGTATCAATTTGCGGCGCAAGTATTTTTCGGTGCGCCAGCTGACCGAGCCGTCGGGGCGGCAATCGTGTTGCACGCGCTTTCGTTCGTCCCGGTGACGCTGCTGGGGATCTATTTCATGGCGCGCGAGGGCCTCACGCTGGCCGGAGCGCGGAAGATGGCTGAAGAGCAACGGCGGGACGCCGACGCTGAAGGGGCAGCGGGAGGAGCAATCGGGCGGCAGGCAGAAGGCCGCGCCCGATGAAGTGTCCGTACTGCGGGCACCTCGGTGACAAGGTCGTCGACTCGCGGGAGAGCCGCGAAGGCGATGTCATACGGCGGCGCCGGCAGTGCCTCGAATGTGGCAAGCGATTCACGAGTCGTGAGCGCATCGAGGAAATCGAGTATCGTGTCGTAAAGAAGGACGGCAACCGCGAGCCGTTTCAGCGTCAGAAGCTCATCGCCGGGCTGCTGCGCGCCTGCGAGAAACGGCCGGTCAGCGTCCAGGAGCTCGAATCGATTGCCGATCGGATCGAGGCGGATCTGCAGGACCGGCCCGATCGGGAGCTGACGACCGGCGAGATCGGCGCGCGGTTGATGCAGGAGCTCAAGCAGCTCGACCAGGTCGCGTATGTGCGATTTGCGTCGGTGTACCGCCAGTTCCGGGATGTCGGCCAGTTCAAACGCGAGGTTGACGAGCTGCAGCGAATCGAACCGAAGGTAAAGCAGAAATGAAGGCGTTCACGCAGCACGCGCTGGCCGTTCTCCTCATCGTCGTCCTGGTGGGCGTTACGGCGAGAGTGTCGGCGCAGACGGTGCAGATCACGCCGCTGCCCAAAGACGGCCGCATCCTGGTGACGCTGCGGATGACCGACGTCTTCACCGACGAAGTCCGCGCCGCGATGCATTCGGGGCTTCGCATCACGTTCGTCTACGACATCGAGCTCAAGCGCAGCACGGCGCTGTGGGTCGATCGGACGCTGGCGACTGCCACGGTGACGGCGACGATTGAATACGACAACCTCACGCAGCGCTACCTCGCGACCCGCCGCGAAGACGGCCGCATGGACAAGGTCGAGACGCTCGAGCGCGAGGAGGCGGCGCGCGCCTGGCTCACCGAGTTCGACAAGCTGCCCCTCTTCAACAGCGGTACGCTCGAGGGCAACTCCGAGTACTACCTGCGGGTGCGCGCCCACACGATTCCACGTAATGCCTCGTTCGTCTGGCCGTGGGAAGGGGGCATTGCCGGACTCGCCAAGTTCACGTTTCTCCGGTAGTTTCACCGCGGGCGCTCGACCTCCCGCGCTGCCAGCCACATGAGTACCATTCGCGAGGCGACTCGCCCGACGCTGCCGGCCCGCACCGCGATCCCAGGCGCCGAACGCCGGCCGTTCCGAGACAACCCTCGACTTATTCTGCTCGGCATCCTCTTGCTCATCGCGGCGCTGATCGCGATGGTGCGGTTTGCCGACAGTTCGACCGAGCTCAATCCCGACTTCCTGACCGAGGTCGTCCTCTACGCGCTGTCCGCCGCCGACCTCACGATGCTCGTCGCGCTCGTGTTCGTCCTGGCGCGCAACATCGTCAAGCTCGTCGTCGAACGAAGGCGCGGCCTGCCGTTCTCCCGCTTTCGCGCCAAGCTGGTGCTCGCGTTTCTCGGGCTGACGATCGTTCCGTCCGTTCTTGTCTTGATCGTCGGCAGCGAGCTGATTCGCAGCAGCACAGAGAAGTGGTTCAGCCAGCCTGTTCCCGACGTGCTCGGCGCCGCGACGCGGATCGCCCAGGATTACTACCGCGAGCGCGCGAGCACGGTCGCGAGCCACGCCGTTCGGATTGCGCGCGAACTGCCGGTCGCCGCCGTCGAAGCCGGCGATCTCGACGTCGTGCGACGCACGATTGAAGCCGAGGTCGCGCAGGGACGGGTCGCGCTGGTGGAAGTCTACCGCTCGCGGGGGAAGCCCGGCACGCGTGCCGATGTCATCCCGCTCGTTGCCGCGGAATCGCCAGATCTGCCTCGTGGCCTCCGGGCGTCGGCGGAATCGGATGCACCGGCGCGCGGCATTCGCGCGTCAGCCGATCGCCTTGCCTCGCTGGTCGCAAGCGGCAGCTCTGAAGGATTTGCACCCGAGCCGCTCGAAGGGGGAGGGGAACTCGTGCGCGGCGGCGCGGCGATTCGAGACCACACCGGCAAGGTCGTGGGCGTCGTGCTGGCGAGCGACTTTTTATCCGGCGAATCGGCCACCCATGCGCGACAGATCATCGAGGCGTACCAGAACCGCAGCCAGCTCACGGCGATGCGCCGCCCGATTCGCGGGGTCTACTTGACGCTCTTCGTGATGATGACGCTCATGATTCTCGTGAGCGCGACGTGGACCGGGCTCTATCTCGCGAAGCGCATTACTCGCCCCGTGCAACTGCTTGCGGCCGGTGCCCGCGAGATTGGTGCCGGCCACCTCGATCACCGCATCGAGCCGGAAACTCGTGATGAGTTCGGGTCGCTGGTCGAAGCCTTCAACGCGATGGCGGGAGAGCTGGCGGCGAGTCAGCAGAAGCTCGAGCGGTCGAGGTTGGATCTCGAGCGCAAGAATCAGCAGCTCGACGAGCGCCGGCAATACATCGAGACCGTCCTCGAGCGCATCGCGACTGGCGTCGTCTCGCTCGGTTCCGGCGGGCACATCGAGACAATCAACGGTGCCGCCTTGCGCCTTCTCGAAGTCGATCGCTCGGTCGTCGGCGCGAGGGCCGAGGACGTCTGCCGACGTGACGATCTGCGGCCGCTCGAAGCGCTCTTCGCGCAGGCGCGCACGGCGCGACCGACGCCGGCTGTTCAAGAAGTCGCGCTCCTCCGCGAGGGTCGTGAGCTGCACCTTGCGGCGGCCGCGACGACGCTTCTCCGCGACGATGGAAGCGCCGGCGGTTCGGTGCTGGTGTTCGACGACGTGACCCCGCTCATTCGCACGCAGCGCGTGGCCGCCTGGCGAGACGTTGCCCGTCGCCTTGCTCACGAGATCAAGAATCCGTTGACGCCGATTCAGCTCTGCGCCGAACGGATGCGCCGTCAGTTCAGCTCGGCCCCAGCGCCGGCGCGGGCGCTCGTTGATGAATGCACGTCGACGATCGTTGGCGAGGTGGAGTCACTCAAGGCGCTCGTCGACGAGTTCGCGCAGTTCGCGCGGATGCCAGCGCCGCGCGCCGCACCGGTCAATCTCAACGCCGCGCTGGCCGAGACGCTGGCGCTCTACAACGATCTCTTCCGCGAGATTCGCATCGACCGGCAGTTTGCCTCCGACCTTCCGCCGGTGCGCGTCGATCTGGAGCAGATGCGCCGCGTCGTCATCAATCTGGTCGACAACGCGGTCGAGGCCCTCGGGGGAAGCGATGCGGGCCGCCGTCCGAACGGCGACGCACCCGTCATCCTGGTCGAAACCCGGCACGATCCGGGCAACGGCGTCGCCCGCATTCTGGTGTCCGACAACGGCCCGGGCATTCCGCCAGCCGATCGGGACAAGCTGTTCATGCCCTACTACTCGACCAAGCGGCGGGGAAGCGGTCTCGGACTCGCGATCGTCCGGCGGATTATCGCCGAGCACGGCGGCAGCATCGAGGTGGCCGACAACGTGCCGAGCGGTACCGTCTTCACCATCGAGCTTCCGACATGAGCGCGACGAAATCTTGCGAGGCGCGGCTGTGAAGGCGACGGTCCTGATCGTCGACGACGAGGCCGGCGTCCGCAGCGCGCTGAGCGGCGTGCTCCGCGACGAGGGCTATGCCGTCGACGCGGTGGACAGTGGCGAGGCATGTCTCGACCGCGTCGTGCGGGCACCATACGACGTGATCGTGCTCGACATCTGGCTGCCAGGGATGGACGGTCTCGCAACGCTGGGGCGGTTGCGCGAGCGGCGAGTTGATGCACCCGTCGTCATGATTTCGGGTCACGGCAACATCGAGTCGGCGGTCAAGGCGATCAAGCTCGGCGCGTTCGACTTCGTCGAGAAGCCGCTGTCGCTCGAGAAGACCGTGCTGGTCATCGGCAACGCCGTGCGCCAGAGCCGGCTCGAAGCTGAGAACCGCGCGCTGCGTGCCCACGTCGATCGACGTCTCACGATGGTTGGCGAGAGCTACGTGATGGCGCAGTTGCGCGAGCAGGTCGCCATGGCGGCGCCGACCAACGGCCGTGTGCTGATTTACGGTGAGAACGGCACGGGCAAGGAGCTCGTGGCGCGAACAGTCCATGCCCTCAGCCGCCGGCGCGGCGGTCCGTTTGTCGAAGTCAACTGTGCCGCTATCCCAGAGGAGCTGATCGAGAGCGAGCTGTTCGGGCACGTCAAGGGCGCATTCACCGGCGCGATGCTCGACCGGCGAGGTAAGTTCGAGCTGGCCGACGGCGGCACGCTCTTCCTCGACGAAATCGGCGACATGAGCCTGAAGACGCAGGCGAAGGTGCTTCGCGCGCTGCAGGAACAGGTGGTCGAACCGGTCGGCGGCGCGGTCAGCGTTCGCGTCGACGTTCGCGTGCTGGCCGCGACGAACAAGGACCTGCCGACCGAAATCCGCGCCTCGCGTTTCCGCGAGGATTTGTATTTTCGGCTCAACGTCATCCCGATCTTCGTGCCGCCGCTGCGCGATCGTGCCGACGACGTGCCGAGGTTGGCGGAGTACTTCATGGCCGACCTGGCGCAGGAGTACGGCCGGCGGCGGAAGGCCTTCGATCCGATGGCGATGAGCACGCTCCGGGGCTATCGCTGGCCGGGGAATGTCCGCGAGATGCGCAACGTGCTCGAGCGTCTGATGATCATGGTGCCGGGCGACACCATCATGCCGGCGGATCTGTCGTTTCTCGACGGCAGCGCTCACGTCGAGGACGCCGAGCCCGGCCCGTCCGTCCCGTTGCACGAAGCGCGCGAGGCCTTCGAGCGAGACTACATCCTGCGGGCATTAGCGGGGCAGCAGGGAAACATTTCACGGACGGCCGATGTGCTGGGCGTCGAGCGCAGCAACCTGTATCGCAAGATGAAGGCGTTCGGGATTGCGCTGTCACGCAAGGTCGACGAGGAAGAGGAAGAGCGATCGGCCGGATAGCTCGATCCCGTTGCAGCAGGACGTTCGCGAAAGGGCGCCTCAAGAGCGCCGCGATCACTTCTACGTATCAGCGAGTTTCTTTTCGAGGATTTGCTCGTCGCTGAAACGATCGAGCTGCAGGTAGTACTCGGCGGAGCGAACCAGCGCCGCTGAGGGCACCAATCCGACGACCTCGCTCTCGAGTATCGACACGCCGTACCTCGCCGCCTCGCGTTTCACCAAATCGAACACCCGGAAGATCGGCGTCTTCTCGTAGTTCGTCAGGTTCATCGATACTTGCGCCAGGCGCCGATCTTCGAGCATCACGCCCATGGCCTTGACGTAGCGGAGGCCGCCGCTGCTGTGGCGGATGGCCGCCGCGATCTTCTTGGCGACGTCCAGCCGGTCGGTATTGAGATTGATGTTGTACGCGATGAGCGGCATGCGCGCGCCGATAACGGACGCGCCAGCGGTCTCGTGCGGTGTGGACGGGCCGAAATCCGGCGCCCATCCTGGCGACGACATCTTGGCGGCGAGTCCTTCGAATTCGCCGCGCCGGATATCTTCGAGGTTCTTTCGCGCCGCGTTGTTCGATGCCTCCTCGTACAGGAACACAGGAACGCGGTATCGCTCGGCAACTGCAGCGGCAACGTCCTTTGCCAGCGCGACACATTCGGCCATCGAAACCCCCTCGATGGGCACGAACGGCACGACGTCGACCGCACCGAGCCGCGGATGTTCGCCGCGATGTGTCCGGAGATCGATGGTGTCGACGGCGACGGCGTAAAGCGCGAGTATCGCCGCACGGACGCTGCCCGCGTCGCCAGCGAGCGTGAACACCGATCGGTTGTGGGACGCGTCAGACGAATGGTCGAGAAGACGGGCGCCAGGAGTCGTCCGAATCGCCGCCGCCAGGCGTTCGATCACATCGGGCCGGCGGCCTTCGCTGATATTCGGGATGGACTCGATGATCGGCATGGCTTCTCTTTTGTAGCACAGGCGTTACGTCGGCGCCGTGCGTAACAGGGTTTTTGTTTGACGGCGCAGGTCGAGCGGTTCCATAATCCTTCGGAACTTGTTCTCGCTGATGAACTTTCCGAGCGTGAGCGCACCGATTCAATGACCGACCCGATGCGGACGGATCACCTCTCCGAACTCGGAGACGTGCCGGAGCGCGAACGAGACGCGCGGGTCGAAAGCCTTCTCCTCACCGGTCTCGACCACTATTTCGCCGGCCAGCACGAGCTCGCGATCAGCGTTTGGACGCGGGTGCTCTTCCTCGATCGCGGCCACGCCCGCGCCAAGGCCTACATCGATCGCGCCCGCAGTGCCGTTGCCGAACGACAACGCGAAGGCGATGAGCTCGTCCAGACCGGCGTGGCTGCTTTCGATCGCGGCGAAGCCGGTGTCGCCAGGACGCTGCTGACATCGGCGGTCGAGCGCGGCGCCCAAAGCGAAGAGGCGCTGGTTCTTCTCGAGCGGTTGAATCGGCTCGAGCCGACGCGAGTCCGGCCGGCGCGTTCAATCGCCTCGCCGCTCGCCCCCGCCGGCGGCGAGACGATTCTCATCGACCGGCACACGTCGTCTCGTGCGGCATGGATTGCGACCGGTGTGCTGGCGGGCATCGCGACAGCTGGTGTCGTCGCGTGGATTGCGCTGACGCGTCCGGACTGGCTGCCACTCGGGCCCGCCACCGTTGCGCCTCGAGTGGCGGCGCCGGAAGAACCGCTGCCCATTCCGTCGCCGAGCGAAGCCGCGGTGTCCAGGGCGCGGTCGCTCTACGACGATGGCCGGCTACGCGACGCGCTGAACGTGCTCGATGCCGTCGGCGATTCGGATCCGTTGCGGCGCGAGGCCGACGAGTTGCGTGCCGCGATTCAGCGGCGGCTTCTCGAAGCGGCTCGGCTTCCCGCCGTTCCTGCATCAGCCGTCGCTGAACCCGTTCGGCCGCATCAGGCCGCCAAGCCCGCCTCGATTCCGCAATGAGGTGCCCGAAGTGTCACTACATCAGTTTTGGCAGCGCGGATCGCTGCCGGAACTGCGGCTACGAGTTCGTCCTGGCCTCGGAAGATGCGCCACCCCTCGATTTGCCGATCGAGACTGACGCAGAGGCCGTCGGGCCGCTGGCTGACTTCGTTCTGACCGATCGCGCGCCGGCGCCGACACCCAGGTCGCCCTTTGCTGAAGCAAACGCGACGGACGCTTCGAGTACGCGACGCAGTCCGGCGAGTGCTCGTCTCGACCTTCCGCTGTTCGGCGAGGACGCGCCCCTCGTGACGCCTCCGGCGGTTCCACGCCAGCCGCTGTCGGTGAGGCGAGGCCAGCCTGCGCTCGCGCGACCGCGAACCGAAAGGGCCATTCCCGCTGACGATCCCGCTTCGGCCTTGGATCGCCCTGTGCCTCGAGTGGTACGCCTCGAAGATGGCAGGCCACGCGAGGCGCCGCAGTCGCGCGCGGAGCCGTCTCAGGATGCGGTGCGGCCGGCGTCTTCGATCGCTCGCGCGTTCGCCGGACTGATCGACGTTGTCGTGCTGACGGCGCTTGATGCTGGCATCCTGTATTCGACGCTGCGGCTCTTGGATCTACCGATTGAGCAGATAGGCGCCATCCCGGCCGCGCCCATGGGGGTCTTCCTCCTGCTGCTGAATGGCGGATACCTTGCCATCTTTACCACGGCCGGAGGACAGACCATCGGCAAGATGCTGGCGCGGATCAAAGTCATTCCTGACCCGTCTCCGGAGGCCCTCGACGCGTGCGGCGCGCTTCAGCAGGTACCGCTCGGTGCGTCGGTGCTGCGCGCGACCGCCTATCTGGCGTCGCTCCTGCCGGCGGGTCTCGGGTTCGCGGCGATTCTCTTCGACTCGGATGGACGCGCGCTGCACGATCGCCTTGCCGAGACCCGCGTCGTGAAGGCGTGACTCGGCTCGCAGTCTTCCTCGCCACAGCCGGCTACAGCGGCTACTTTCCAATTGCGCCAGGTACAGTCGGCTCTGCCGTCGGGCTTGTCCTCTATGCGGCGATGCGTTGGCTGGATCCCCCATACTTCGCCGCTGCCGAACTTGCCGTCATCGTCTGCCTCTTTGTTGCTGGTGTGTGGGCCGGGACGACCGCCGAGCGCTATTTCGGAGGTATCGACCCCGGCCCGATCGTGCTCGACGAGGTTGTGGGCATGTTGCTGACGCTCGCGTTCATCCCTGTCGGCGTTACGGGCGCAGTTGCCGGCTTTTTCTTGTTCCGAATCTTCGACGTCATCAAGCCATTTCCAGCGCGGCGGTTCGAAGCGTTGCACGGTGGCCTCGGCGTCATGGCGGACGATGCGATGGCCGCTGTCTACGCGAACGTATCGCTGCGGTTGCTGATGCTGATCGCGCCCGGTTGGATCGCATGACGAACGGCGGCCGACACCTCGCGCGCGCCGAGATCATCGCGATTGGAAGCGAGCTCCTGGGCTCGGCCCGCCTCGACACGAACTCACTCCTGCTCTCGGAACGCCTGGCGACCCTGGGTATCGAACTGCGGTCGAAAACCGTCGTAGGTGACAACCGTAGCGAGGTTGCGGAACATGTCCGACGCGCACTCGATCGCGTGGACCTCGTCATCCTCACAGGCGGTCTCGGTCCCACAGACGATGACGTCACGCGCGACGCGGTCGCTGATGTCGTTGGTCGGCCCCTCGTGGAGTATCCCGATATCGTTGAGCGGCTTCGGCAGCGCTTCGCCCGGCGAAATCTTCAGATGCCGGACGTCAATCGCCGTCAGGCGCTGGTGATCGACGGCGGCATCGTTCTCGACAACCCCAACGGCACTGCGCCGGGCCAAATGGTTGACGTCGGCGGCAAGCTGGTCGTGCTGCTGCCGGGGCCGCCGCGCGAGCTGAAGCCGATGATGGACGCGCTCGTCGCCGGTCCGCTCGCCGAACGGGTCGGGGTCGAGCGTCTGTTCCGGACGACGCTTTTCACAGTCGGACGCGGAGAGTCCCACGTTGAAGAATTGGCGCAGCCGGTCTACTCGAAGTGGTTGCAGCTGAACCCGCCAATCGAGACGACGATCCTCGCTGCGCCGGGTCAAATCGAACTGCACCTGGTCACGCGGTCAGCTGACGCCGACGCGGCTGCAGCGGCCTTGACGCATGCCCGCGACGAGCTCCTCGCCGTATTTGGGCCCGACGTCTTCAGTACCGACGGCCGCGCGATGGAAGAGATCGTCGGCCAACTCTTGCTCGATCGGTCTCTGACGATTGCTGCCGCGGAGTCGTGTACGGGTGGCCTGATGCTGTCACGATTAACCGACATCCCCGGGAGCTCCGCCTACGTTGTCGGTGGCGTTGTCGCGTACAGCAACGAGCTGAAGACTGGGCTGGCCGGTGTTCCGCCGGCCCTGATCGAGGCCCACGGCGCCGTGAGCGAACCAGTCGCGATCGCGCTCGCCGAAGGCGTGCGGTCTAAAACCGGGGCGTCGATTGGCGTGGGCATCACCGGGATTGCCGGCCCGTCTGGCGGCACACCGCAGAAGCCCGTCGGAACCGTCGCCGTTGCCGTGTCGAGCGCCCTCGCGTCCCCGCGTTCGCGGCTGTTCTGGCTGTACGGGACGCGGACGATGATCAAGTTTCAGGCGGCGCAGATGGGCCTCGACATGGTGCGCCGGCTGCTGCAAGAACCCGTCTCGGGCCGCTAATCCACCCACCAGACTTCCCGCCGCGTTGCGAGTACCATTGATCCGATGGCGAGCTTCAGCATCCTTGCTGGCTATCTGGCCGGGTCGGTGCCGTTCGCGTTCCTGCTCGCGCGCCGGGTTGGCATCGATGTCCGGCGGGTTGGCAGCCGCAACGTCGGCGCGGCCAACGTGCTGCGCAACACAGGCATGGGCCGGGCGCTGGTCGTCACGCTCCTGGACGTCGCCAAAGGTGCGGCCGCTGTGGCAATCGCCTATGCGTCTGCTGGTGGAAACGGCGTCGCGGCATTGACGGGCACAGCGGCTGTTGTCGGACACATTTACCCGGTGTGGTTGCGCTTCCACGGCGGCAAGGGCGTGGCGGTCGCCGCCGGCGTGTTCGCCATGTTGACGCCACTTGCGACGGCAATCGCGATGTCGCTCTTCCTCATCATCGTGTCGTCGACGCGGTACGTGTCGCTTGGATTGGTTGCCGCGACGCTCGCGTTGCCGCCCGCCGCCTGGCTGACCGGCGCGCCCGGCGCCGTCGTCGGCGCCGCAGCTGGAACTGCAGGCCTGATCCTCTTCCGACATCGCGGCAACCTCCGCAGGTTGACGCAGGGGACAGAGATGAAGATCTAGGTTCCGAGGGTTCCAGTGGTTCTGGAGGTTCAAGAGGTTTAACGGGTTCAAGAGGTTCAAAGGTTCAAGTGTCAGAGACGATTGCCATTCTGGGGGCTGGTAGCTGGGGGACGGCTCTGGCGATTCATCTTGCCCGCGTAGGGCACGACGTGCGGTTGTGGGCTCGAGATCCGGATCTCGTCGCGGAGATGGTTTCGACGCGCGCCAACCCGCGGTATTTATCGGACAGCCGGTTGCCAGACCGCGTCACGCCGACGGCGCGACCTCAGGCCGCCTTGCAGGACGCGAAGATGGTCGTCTTCGCCGTGCCATCGCACGGACTTCGCGCTGTCGCGCGAGCGGTCTCGCCGTCGCTGCCGTCAGACGCCGTGCTCGTCAGCGCAACGAAAGGGATCGAGACCGATTCGCTTCAGCGCATGTCGATCGTGCTGCGCGAGGAGGCGCGTGCCCAGCAACCGGTCGTCGTCCTGTCCGGCCCGAGCTTTGCGGCCGAAGTCGCGCGCGGTCTCCCGACGGCAGTGCTCTCTGCGTCGCAGGATGCGGCGGCGGCGGCGCGCGTCCAGGAACGTTTCCGCGGTCCCGCGCTGAGGCTGTACGTGAGCGACGACGTGGCCGGTGTCGAGATCGGCGGCGCGATGAAAAACGTCATCGCCATCGCAGCTGGGGTTGTCGAAGGCCTCGGCCTCGGACATAACTCCATGGCGGCGCTCATCACCAGGGGCCTGGCCGAGATTTCGCGGCTTGCCGATGCCGAGGGCGGCCGGCGGGAAACGCTCGCTGGGTTGAGCGGGCTGGGGGATCTCGGTACTGACCTCCACGGGTAATCTGAGCCGCAACCGTCACGTCGGGCTCGAGCTCGGTCGCGGCCGCTCGTTGCCGGACATCCTCGGCAGCATGCGGATGATTGCCGAAGGCGTGCGTACGACCGGTGCGGCCCTCGCACTCGGCGCCCGCCACAAGATTGAATTGCCAATCACAGCTGAAATGGCGGCAGTGCTCGACGGCCAACGCTCTCCGGCTGAAGCGGTCGACGTGCTGATGGGACGGAAGCAGCGCGCGGAGGCGGACCGGTAACTCATGGGTTTTTTCGATCGCATCAAGCAATCTCTCACCAGGACCAAACAACAGTTCGTCGAGCGGTTCGATGAAGTCGTGCGCCGCGCCGACGCGCCCGAACAGCGAAGCCGTCCGGTCGACGTCGAAACCATCGAGGCGCTCGAAGAGGCGCTCATCTCGGCGGACGTCGGCGTGGCAGCGACGGATCGGATTGTCGAAGCCGTTCGCGCCAAGGACCGCCGCAGCGCGTCTCTTCGCGAACTGGTGAAGGCAGAGATCCTGTCGATTCTCCGCGCGACCGACGCCGCGCCCGCGAACGGTCAACGGCCGCACGTCGTGATGATCGTCGGCGTCAACGGTACAGGGAAGACGACGACCGTCGGGAAGCTGGCTCGACTCATCAAGGCTCAGGGGCAGGCACCGCTCATCTGTGCCGCCGATACGTTCCGCGCTGCCGCAGTCGAGCAGCTCGAAATCTGGGCGACTCGTGCCGGCGTCGATTTCATACGCGCGCGGCAGGGAGCTGACCCAGCAGCCGTCGTCTTCGATGCGATTGCCGCTGGCAAGGCGCGCGATCGCGATGTTCTGCTGGTCGATACCGCCGGGCGGCTGCACACGCGCGTGAACTTGATGACCGAGCTCGACAAGATTCGGCGGATTGCCGCGCGCGAGGTCGAGGGGGCGCCGCACGAGGTGCTGCTCGTGCTCGATGCCACCGTCGGCCAGAACGGCCTTGCTCAGGCCAAGGAATTCATGTCGGTCGCTGGCGTCAACGGTATCGTCCTGACGAAGCTCGATGGCACGGCCAAAGGCGGCATCGCCGTGGCCATTGCCAACGACTTGAAGCTGCCGATCAGGTACGTCGGGGTGGGTGAGGGGATCGACGATCTGATTCCGTTCGCGCCGCAGGATTATGTCGACGCCCTCTTCGAGGAGAAGTGGTAGCCAGCCTGCACGCCGATCTCGAATACATGGTTCGCGCCCTGCGACTAGCCGAGCGCGGGCGCGGGCGCACGAGTCCCAACCCCATGGTCGGTGCGGTTGTCGTCGCTCCGGATGGTGTGATCGTCGGCCGCGGCGCGCACGAGCGTGCCGGTGGCCCGCACGCGGAGGTCATCGCCCTCGCCGACGCCGGCGAACGCGCGCGCGGCGCAACGCTTTACTGCACGCTCGAGCCGTGCTCGCACACTGGACGCACGGGCCCATGCGCACCACGCGTCGTCGAAGCAGGCATTCGGCGCGCCGTCATCGCCATCGAGGATCCGAATCCTCGCGTAGGTGGCCGAGGTCTCGAGTATCTCAGGAACAATGGCGTCGAGGTCGAGGTCGGCGCGATGGCCGGGGCCGCGCGGCAGTTGAACCGGGCGTTCTTCACGTACATCACGGAGAGGCGCCCGCTCGTCACGATTAAGGCGGCGCTCAGCCTCGACGGCATGGTGGCATCGCAGCGTGGTGCGCGCACGGCCCTGACCGGTCCAGAATCCAACATCGTGGTGCATCTCGAACGAGCCGAAGTTGACGCGATCGCGATTGGATCGGAGACGCTGCTCGTCGATGATCCGCTGCTGACAGCACGTCACGTGTATCGCGAGCGACCGCTGACGCGCGTAGTATTCGATCGCAGGTTGCGAATCCCGACATCTGCGAAGCTGTTCTCGACGCTCGACGCCGGGCCCGTGGTCGTGATCAGCATGGCGCACGAGGACGCGCAGCGTCGCGACAAGGCAGGTGCGCTCGTGGATGCCGGCGCACAGGTGGAGCTCATCGAACCGACGGGAGACGATGGCGAAAACGAATCCGCGGCGTTCCTGCGGACGGCGCTCGGTCGTCTCGCAGGACGTGAGCTGACTTCCATGGTCGTCGAGGGCGGCCCGGTTCTCCACGAAGCGTTCTGGCGGGCGGGACTGGTCGATCGCCTGGAACTTTTCGTCTCGCCGCAGGCGATCGGACCGGCAGGCGTGCCATGGGCGGCGCTGCCAGATGGCAGCATTGCGGCACTCGCCGATCTCACGGCAACGCCAGTCGGTGACGACGTGCGGATTGAGGGATACGTCGATCATGTTCACGGGACTCGTTGAAGCGCTTGGCAACGTGGTCGACGTTGTCGAGGTCCCCGGGGGGCTTCGTCTTCGTGTCGTGAGCGACATCGCAATTGAGGTTGTCAAAGGAGAGAGCGTTGCGGTCAATGGCGTCTGCCTGACTGCCGTCCTTGGCGACGCACAGACCATTGCTTTCGACGTCTCTCCGGAAACGGCCCGCGTCACGACACTCGGCGCATTGACCACCGGCTCCCTCGTCAACATCGAACGATCGATGCGAGCGGATGCGCGAGTCGGGGGGCACTTCGTCCAGGGCCACGTCGACGCGACAGGCACGCTCGACGGCGTCGTGCAGGAGGGCGACTCCCACCGCTTGACGTTCGCCGTTCCGGCGACACTCATGCGGCTCATCGTGCACAAGGGGTCGATTGCGGTCGACGGCGTGAGTCTGACGGTTGCGTCGCTTGACGATGTGGCCGCTCGGTTCGACGTGCAGATCATTCCCTTCACATGGCGGCACACCGGATTCCACACCGCCAAAGTCGGCGACCGGGCGAACGTCGAGTGCGATATTCTGGGTAAGTACGTGGCGCGCGCGCTCGAGCAGCGCGGCGTCCAGGCCGGGCGGTAGGGAGGTCGAGATGGCTGCCAGGAAGCAGGGGCGTAAGCCGCCGAAATCTGTGTTCGCGCCGATCGAAAAAGCGATCGACGCGATTCGCGACGGCCGCATGATCATCGTCGTCGACGACGAGGACCGCGAGAACGAGGGCGACCTCACCATCGCGGCCGAGAAGATCACTCCCGAAGCCATCAACTTCATGGCCAGGTACGGCCGCGGCCTCATCTGCATGCCGATGACCGAGGAACGCCTGGAGCAGCTCGAGCTTCCGCAGATGGTTCCGCAGAACACCGCGCGATTCGACACCGCCTTCTGCGTCCCCATCGAAGCCAAAGGCACCACGAGCACCGGTATTTCCGCGAGCGACCGAGCGATTACTGTGCTCACGGCGATCGATCCGTCGACACGACCGATCGACCTGGCGCGGCCTGGCCACATGTTCCCCCTCAAGGCGCGGAAGGGCGGCGTTCTGGTGCGCGCGGGCCAGACCGAGGCGGCGGTCGATCTCGCGCGCATCGCGGGCCTTTATCCCGCCGGCGTCATCTGCGAAATCATGAATGATGACGGGACGATGGCGCGTGTGCCCGAACTGACGAAGTTCGCGCGGCGGCACAAGCTGCTGATGATTACCGTCAGCGACCTGATTCAGTACCGGATGCGAACTGAGGCGCTCGTTCGCCGCGTAGCGTCAGCGTCGCTTCCGACCGAGTACGGGCAGTTCAGAGTCCTCGCGTACGAAAGCCTGATCGACAAAGAGACGCACGTGGCGATGGTCAAAGGTGACATCGGCGACGGCGAGCAAGTGCTCGTCCGAGTGCACTCGCGCTGTCTCACGGGTGACGTGTTTCACTCGGCGCGCTGCGACTGTGGCCCGCAGCTCGAGACGGCGCTGGGGAAGATCGCCGACGAGGGACGGGGCATCCTTCTCTACCTGAATCAGGAGGGGAGGGGCATCGGCCTGGCGAACAAGATTCGCGCCTACGAGCTGCAGGACCAGGGCCTCGATACCGTCGAAGCCAACGAGCGTCTCGGGTTCAAGGCCGATCAGCGGGACTACGGCATCGGTGTGCAAATCCTCAAGGACCTGGGCGTCCAATCTATGCGCCTGCTGTCGAACAACCCTCGAAAGCTCGTCGGCATCGAGGGGTATCACCTGTCCGTTGCCGAGTGGATTCCGCTGGAAATTCCGGCCTCGGAGCATTCCCGGGGCTATTTGCGAACGAAAAAGGAAAAACTCGGCCACAAGCTGGACGGCGTCTAGAGCACAGGCTGGCCCGGCCTGGTTGTCAAATACGGCACACCTCTGTTACGATAAACGTTTGCGTCTGAGACGGTTAGGACGTTCTACGGCCGCCGTGCGTGCCAGGTCCCGTCCGACACGCAACTCAGAGATTTCTAGTCACGCCGATGTTCGATTCGCTTAGTGACCGCCTGCAGGGAGTTTTCCGGTCGCTGCGCGGTGAGGGCCGCCTCACCGAGCAGACGGTCGAGGCCGCGCTGCGCGAAATCCGCATGGCGCTGCTCGAAGCAGACGTCAATTTCAAGGTCGTCAAGGCGTTCATCGACCGCGTCCGGGACAAAGCGGTCGACCAGGAGGTTCTCAAGAGCCTCACGCCGGCGCAGCAGGTCGTTCGCATCGTCCGCGACGAGATGCTGGCGCTCTTCGGCGACAGCGCGGGCGGGCTGCCACCGTCCCAGGCGAGACCGCGGGTCATCCTGTTGCTGGGCCTTCAGGGGTCCGGCAAGACGACGACCTCGGGCAAGCTCGGACGTTGGCTGAGCAAGCAGGGGAAGCATCCGATCCTGGTCTCGACAGACGTGCGTCGGCCGGCCGCGATCGAACAGTTGTCGGTTGTTGCCAAGCAGGCCGGTGTCCGTGTCCACAACCCTGAGGGGGATCTCGATCCGGTGCGGCGTGCCGTTGGCGCGCTGACGGAAGCGCGGAATGCAGGTTTCGACGTCGTCATTGTCGACACGGCCGGGCGGCTGCACATCGACGACGACCTGATGGTCGAGCTGCAGGCGATCAAGGACGCGACGCAACCAACGGATCTTCTGTACGTCGCCGACGCGATGACGGGGCAGGATGCGATCAAGAGCGCCGGCGAATTCAATCGCCGGATTGGCGTCACCGGCGTCGTGCTGACGAAGATGGACGGCGACGCGCGCGGCGGTGCCGCGCTGTCGGTCGTCGGTGTTGTCGGGGTGCCGATTGCGTTTGCCGGCAGCGGCGAGCGGCTGCAGGATCTGGAACCGTTTCACCCAGACCGAGTCGTGTCGCGTGTGCTGGGCATGGGCGACGTGCTCTCGCTCATCGAGAAGGCCGAAGAGGCGGTGTCGCTCGAGGACGCCGAGCAGCTCGAAGAGAAGATTCGGAAGAACGAGTTCACGCTCGAGGACTTCCGCGAGCAGCTGCGAACGATCAAGAAGATGGGACCGCTCGAGCAGATTCTCGGCATGCTGCCGGGCATGGGCGGCCTCAAGCAGGCGATGGCCAACCGCGAGGGCCTGGACGAGAAGCAACTCGGAAGAATCGAAGCGATGATCAGCTCGATGACGCCCAAGGAACGGACGAATCACCAGTTGATCAACGGCAGCCGCCGCAAGCGGATCGCCAAGGGCAGCGGGACGTCGGTCGAGGACGTCAACCGGCTGCTGAAGCAGTTCGTGCAGATGAAGAAGATGCTCAAGCAACTTGGTGGCATGGCCGGCCTGGGCAAGAAGCGCGGCGGGCTCGGAACGATGAAGTCGTTAATGCGGTAGCTGTCAGCTGCTCAGCTATCAGCAAAGACAAGCTGCTACTGAGAGCCGAGACATGGGATCAAGGGCTGATAGCTGAAGGCTGATAGCTGACAGCTGAGAGGGAACTGAATGTTAGTCATTCGTTTGCGTCGGACGGGATCGAAGAAGCGCTCGTACTTTCGAGTGGTGGTGACGGACTCGCGCGCCGCGCGCGACAGCAGCTTCGTCGAGGTGCTGGGCCACTACAACCCGCGCACCACGCCGGAAAAGCTCGTGATCAACCGCGAACGTCTCGATCACTGGGTCAAGGTCGGTGCGCAGCCGTCAGATTCGCTCCGGACGCTCGTGGCGCGGATGCCGCCAGCGCCGGCGGCCGCCGAACAGCCCGCCGCGTCGTGAGCCGCGTACGAGACGTCGTCGAAGTCGTCGCCAAGACGCTCGCCGACCATCCGAACGCGGTTCGCGTGACCGAGCGTCAGCACAAAGGGCAGACGCTCGTCGAGTTGTTCATGGCGCCCGGCGATCTCGGGCGCGTGATCGGCCGGCAGGGGCGCACCGCGCAGGCGATGCGGACGCTGGTGAGCGCCACCGCCGAACTCGAGGGGACGAAGGCGACGCTGGAGTTTCGCGACGAGCAGTAGCTGTGGCGGATAGGAGACCGGACGATCTCCTGCTGGTTGGCCGCGTGGCGCGCGCGCACGGCAACCGCGGTCAGGTGATCGTCAATCCGGAAACGGACTTCGCAGACGAGCGGTTTCGCGTAGGCGAGGTCCTGCTCGTTGGGCCGGAAGAGGCAGCGGTGCCGCGGCGCATCACCGCCGCGCGGTTTCACCAGGGCCGGCCGGTGTTGGGGCTCGAAGGGATCGAGTCGATGAACGACGCCGAAGCCCTTGCTGGCGCGGACTTGTGGATGCCGTCGTCGGCGCTGCCGCCGCTGCCGCCTGCGACGTATTACCGGCACGACCTCGTCGGGTGCGAGGTGCGTGACGCGAAGGATACTGCCGTCGGCCGCGTCGTCGACGTGCAAGGGCCGATCGAGCGCAGCCACCTGGTGGTCGACGGTCCGCGCGGCGAGGTGCTGATTCCGCTGGTCGAAACGATTTGCGTGCGAGTCGACCCCGCGGCGCGCGTCATAGTCGTGGATCCACCAGAGGGGTTGCTCGAGGCGAACGAGCGGTGAGCAAGACAGCGACTAAGTAATGCAATTCGACATCGTCAGCATCTTTCCCGGGATGCTGCGGGCGCCGCTCGCGGAAGGCGTGGTCGGGCGGGCAATCGCCCGGGGGCTGATTGACGTTGGGATTCACGATCTGCGGGACTTCACGACCGATCGGCACCGCGTCGTAGACGACATGCCATTTGGCGGCGGTCCCGGGATGGTGATGAAGCCGGAACCGTTTTTTGCCGCGGTCGAGTTCATCCGCAGCCACCGTGGCGAGCCGGACGCGATCGTGCTGACCAGTCCCGACGGCGATCGATTCGCGCATCGGGACGCCGCGAGGCTGGCGACCGCACGTCGCGTCGTGTTTCTCTGCGGCCGGTATGAAGGGGTCGACGAACGGGTTCGGACGCATCTGGCGACCGAGGCATTGTCGATCGGCGACTACGTCCTCTCGGGCGGCGAGTTGCCGGCGCTGGTGATGCTCGATGCCATCGCGCGGCTGGTGCCTGGCGTCGTCGGCGACGACGAGTCGGTGGCTCGCGATACGTTTGTCAGCGGGTTGCTCGATTACCCGCAGTACACGCGGCCGGCCGTGTTTCAGGGGCACGAGGTGCCCGAGGTGCTGCTCTCGGGACACCATGGCGCCATTGCTCGTTGGCGGCGACAGGAGGCCTTGGCAAGGACGTTGGCGCGACGTCCGGAGATGCTCGATGAGGCGGCGCTCGATGAAGAAGATCGAATGCTGCTTAGGGAACTAAAAAAAACGCGCTAGTGTCGGTTCTGGGTTCGTGGTTCTTGGTTCGGAGTTCAGGTTCGTGGTTCGGGGTTCCCGTTCGGCGTTCATGGTTCGCTGACGAGCAGCGCATCAGGATCAGGGAACGGCTACAGAGAACCGCGAACCGGAACCACGAACCTGGAACCTGAACCCCGAACCAAGAACCACGAACCCAGAACCGACAAGGTTCAGAGTAGAAGGAGCATCAGTCATGACTGCGGTAGAGACCGTCGAACGCGGCCAGATGGTCGAGCGTCCGGCGATGAAGCCCGGGGATACCGTTCGCGTGCACGTCAAGGTGCGCGAGGGCGACAAGGAACGGATTCAGGTATTCGAGGGCATGGTAATCGGCATGCACCGCGGCGGCGCCCGCGCCACGTTTACCGTGCGCAAGGTGTCGTTCGGGCAGGGTGTCGAGCGCATCTTCCCGCTGCACTCGCCGATCATCGACCGCATCGAAGTGACGCGGTCGGCGCGCGTCCGCCGCGCCAAGCTCTACTTCCTCCGCGACCTGAAGGGCAAGGCGGCGAGGATGAAGGAGCAGAAGAAGGCCTGATCCGAGCGGCGCATGGTCAAGCTCCGCGCGTTTCGCACGATCGAGAACGCCATCCGGCGGATGGGGTTCAATGCGGTCGCGGGCGTTGACGAGGTTGGCTGCGGGTGCCTGGCCGGGCCTGTCGTCGCGGCTGCGGTGGTACTCGACCCGAATCGTTACGTCGCTCGAATCTCCGATTCGAAAACCGTGACCGCGCTCGAGCGTGAGAGGCTCTACGAGAAGATCACGCAGGTCGCCGTCTCGTGGGCGGTCGCCTCGGCAGGCCGTGAGGAGATTGACCGGATCAACATTCGCCAGGCGTCACTACGCGCCATGCAGCGTGCCGTGCTGGGGTTGATGCCGTTCCCGGATTTCGTCATCGTCGATGCCTTTCACATTCCAGACCTGGTGATGGCGCAGCGAGCAGTCGAAGAGGGCGACACGCGGTGCACGGCCATCGCCGCGGCATCCATTGTGGCGAAGGTGACGCGGGATCGGATGATGCTCGAACTACACGCCAAAGATCCGCGATACGGATTCGATCGGCACAAGGGTTACGCCACGCGCGAACACCTCGACGCGGTCTCGCGCTTCGGCTACTCCGACGAGCATCGGCGGACGTTCCGCCCGCCATCGCTGTTTGATAGGATGGCCTGACGCCGTTGCCCAGTATTTCAGGCCCCTCGCGTTGCCATCCCGTGGAGCATCCCCTTGGCTCTCGACCGTGACGCCACGCTGAAAAAGGCGGAGAAGCTCCTGCGCCAGGGCCGCCTCGAGCCGGCGATCGCCGAGTACGTCCGCGTCGTCGACGAGTTTCCCCGTGACTGGAGTACCGCCAATACGCTTGGCGAGCTCTACGCCCGCGCCGGTCAGACGCCCCAGGCGGTCGCGCAGTATTCCCGCATCGCGCAGCACTTCGTCGACGAGGGTTTCTACCCGAAGGCCGCGGCGCTCTACAAGAAGATCCTGAAGCTCCAACCGCAGGACGAAGTCACCCAGATTCAACTCGCCGACATCTCCGCCCGTCAGGGGTTGCTCGCCGACGCCAAGTCTCACCTCAACGCTATTGCCGCACGCCGGCGCGCGAAAGGTGATCGGCGCGGCGCCGCGGAAATCGTCGTTCGCCTCGGGACGATTGACCCGGCAGATTTCGACGCCCGGCTCGCTGCCGCACGCACGCTCGAAGAGATGGGCGAGGAGGAGGAAGCCGGCAAACGCTTCAAAGCGCTGCACGACGACCTGCTCGAGAAGGGCCGGACGGTCGAAGCGATTGAGGCGCTCAAAGAGTTCGTCCGCATCAATCCGTTGGAGCGCGAGGCGCGGTCGATTCTGGCGAAGAGTGCCCTCGAACAGGGCGATGTTGCCGGGGCGCGTGAGTTTCTCGACGAGGACAGCGCCGGCGACGATCCAGTGCTGCTCCTGCCGCTGGCCGAGATAGAGCTGCGCTCCGGAGAGCTGACGCGAGCGAAGGGGTTGCTCGGCCGGCTCATGACGGCCGACCCGTCGCGACGGGGCACTGTCACCGAGCTGGGTTGGTCCTTTGTCGACTCCAGCCCCGAGACGACGTTCATATGTCTCGAGTCGGCGGTTGATGGGGCGATGACCGCCTCGGCATTCGAGGAGGCGGCAGCGAGCCTGCAAGAGTTCGTCGCGCGTGTTCCTGGCCAGATCCCGGCGCTCCTCAAGCTCGTGGAAGTCTGCGTCGACGGCGGCCTCGAGCAGACGATGTACGAGGCACAGGAGCAGCTTGCCGACGCCTACCTGGCAGCGAACCAGGCGGCCGAAGCGCGTGTCATTGCCGAAGACCTGGTCGCCCGCGAGCCGTGGGAGCCCGGACACATCGATCGCTTTCGACGAGCACTGGTGATGCTCCGCGTCTCAGACCCCGACACGTTAATTGCCGAGCGGCTCAGCGGCCAGGCGCCGTTCATGGCCAAGGATCTGTTCTTCGAGGGCCCTGAGACGTCAGCGCCCCCGGCATCGGAACCTGACGCACCAGAGACTGAAGCATCCTCGCCCGCGGAAATGGACACGACCGCCGCCGCGCCGGTGGAGGAAGATTCAGGCGCGGTTCCCGAGATGGTTGCGTCGTCACCACCACCATCGCCGCGGCCGTCAGCAACGTCCGGCGACGAAATCGATCTCACCGGCGCTCTGGGCAATCTCGACGAGACGCCGGTGGCGTCAGCCGCGGCGGGCAGTACGCCAGTCGGAACGCTGGATCAGGCGTTTGCCAGGATTCGCACCGACGCAGAGGCGGAAGGAGATTTCTCGGCCCAGCACATGACGCTGGCCCGAACGTATCTCGAGATTGGGATGGTCGACGAGGCCATTACGTCGCTGCAGACGGCGGTGCGATCGTCGCGGCTGCGCTTCGAAGCGGCGTCGGCGCTCGGCCGTGTCTACGAGCGTCGGGGGGAGCAGTCTCTGGCAATCGAGTGGATGGAGCGCGCAGCGGAGGCGCCGCCGCCGTCGCCCGATGATGGGCGTCAGCTGTTGTACGACCTCGGCGTGCTGCTCGACGGCGCTGGCGAAACGTCGAGAGCGTTGGCCGTTTTCCTCGAGCTCCAGTCAGAGGCCGGTGACTACCGCGACGCACCCGCCCGCATCGATTGACTGGCCCGCGTGCAGACCGGAGGCTGACATCCCCTTCCTCACGCGGATTCTCTTCGCTGCGTACTTTCTCGAAGCGGGCCTTATCCTCGTCGTGGCGCCCTGGTCGGGCTTCTGGGATCGCAACCTGTTCTTGTACTCGATCCCGTCGCTCCATCAGCTGCTGTCGAGTCCGTTCGCCAGAGGTGCGGTCTCAGGCGTTGGCGCCATCACCGTCGTCGCCGGCCTTGCCGAGCTCTCGGGCGTGCTCACGCGCCGCAACCGCTCGACGCATGAACCACCCCGGGTCCAGTCTTAGCCGCGCGGCGAGGCAAGTCCTGCGTCGTCCAATCGTGGCGATGGTCACCGATAGCCAGCTGTACAAGAAACGTGGCGATGAGGCGGTGAACGATCTCTGTGCCAGCGTTGCCGCGGTCGCAGAGCGCGCGGCACGCGCCGGCGTGGATCTCGTGCAAATCCGCGAGCGATCGCTCGAAGCGGCGGCGCTTCTCGAGCTGGCTGCCCGCGTCAGACGAGCGACCGCCAGCACTGCGGCGCGAATGGTCATCAACGACCGCGTCGACGTGGCGCTCGCGGGCAGCGCTGATGGTGTTCACCTGCCAGCGGCAGCACCCAGTTGCGCGCGGGTGCGGACAATCGTTCCGGACGGTTTCTTGATAGGTCGGTCCGTGCACAGCGACATCGAGGCGATTGCTGCAGAAGCGGCGGGAGGCTGCGACTATCTCGTGTTCGGAACCGTCTATGAGTCGGGGAGCAAGCCAGCCGGTCACCCCGTGGCCGGGCTCGACGCGCTTGCGCGCGTCTGCCGTTCGGTCCGCCTCCCAGTCCTGGCGATCGGCGGTATCACGGTCGAGCGAGTTCCTGAAGTCGTGCAGGCCGGCGCCGCGGGCATAGCTGGGATAGGATTATTCGCCGCGGGGGCGCAGGCCGAGCTCGACGAAGCAGTGGCGCGCATCCGTGACGCGTTCGAACCTTCCTGACGCCGGGCCGACTGATGGATCCAGGTTACCGTTCGCCTCTCGTCGACTTGTTCCTCCGCGGAGGAGCGACCAGAGATGTGCGCATGCTCGCCGCGCGGGGACTGCTGCCGCGTCCGGCGCACGAGCAGATCGCGCTGCTGGTCGTGCTGGTCGACGACCCAGACCCCGAGATCGCCGCGCAGGCTGATGCCACGATCTCCCGGCTCCCGCGCGAAGCCCTCGACGGCTATCTCGCCACCGACGTGCCAGCCGAACTACGCGCCTTTTTCTCGTCGAGAGCGACGCAGGAAACGGTTCAGTCGAGGACCGCCAATGAATCCAGTGCGGCGGACACCAACAACAGTGAGGACGGTGAGGACACAGACGGCGCAGACGACGGCGACCCGCGTCTTGTCTCGACGCTCCCGATCGCTGATCGCCTGAAGCTGGCGACCAAGGGCACTCGGGAACAGCGCGCTCAGCTCATTCGCGATGCGAACCGAATCGTCGCAACTGCCGTCCTCACCAGCCCCAAGCTGACCGAGTCCGAGGTCGAAGCGTTCGCGAAGATGGGGAACGTTTCCGAAGACGTCCTGCGGATCATCGGCACGAACCGCAACTGGCTCAAGAACTACGGCATCGTGCACGCGGTGACGCGCAACCCGAAGACACCGCCGGCGATCTCGATGCAGCTCATGCATCGGCTGACGGAGAAAGACATCAAAATGCTGACGACGGATCGAAATGTGCCAGAAATGCTCCGTCTGGCGGCGCGCCGGGTACTGACCAAAGCGACCAACAAGTAGGACCAGCGATTACGGTCCCTTCTTTTTCCAAACTCCTTGCGCATCTCGGCCAGGCCTTCCATATAGACCGTGGCGCGCTCGCGCTCGGCCTCCGTCGGCAGCATCTTCAGCAGATCGATGGCGCGATCGAAGTCCCGCAGGATCGTCGACGGCTTCGTCTCGAAGTAGAGTCGGCGAATCTCGGCGAGGGGATCTGTGGGCGGTTGTGTCATCGTTTGCGTCCGCGCGGACGTTTGGAGTGGTTGCGGCGAAGCGACGAACGGAACTCCTCGACCGGTCGAGTGTTGAGGACGTCGCCGGGCTCGAGCCACGCCCGGCGGGCGATGGCGGCGCCCCAGCGCAGCAGGCCAAGCGCCGGCGGCGAATGCGCGTCGGAGTCGATGATGATTTTGACGCCGCGATCGCGTGCCAGTCGGGCGTGGTGCTCGTTCAGATCGAGGCGCTCGATTTGGCAATTGAGCTCGAGAGCCACGCCTGCGGCCGCCGCTGCCTCGGTGATCCGATCGAAGTTGACGCGATAGCCTTCGCGCTTGAGTATCCGGCGCCCGGTGGGGTGGCCGATGACGTCGACCCACGGACACTCGATCGCACGTAGAATCCGGTCGGTCATCTGGCTCTCATCCTGTGAGAATGCCGAATGGACCGAGGCGATGACGATGTCGAGCTCGGCGAGACAGTCGGCGGCGAGATCCATGGTGCCGTCGGCTCGAATGTCGCATTCGATGCCGGCGAGCACGGTGATGCCCTCGAGCCGGGCGTTGAGTTCGCGAATTCGGCGCGCGTGTTCGAGGGTGCGGCGCTCGTCGAGACCATTAGCCATCGCCAGGGACTGGCTGTGATCGGTGATGGCGATATACGAGAGGCCGTTCGCCCGCGCGGCAAGCGCCATCGTCTCCGCATCGGCTCGGCCGTCGCTCGCGGTCGTGTGCATGTGGAGGTCGCCATGAAGGTCGGCGAGCGTTAGCAATGCCGGCAGCGTGCCCGCTTCGGCGGCCTCGATCTCGCCGCGGCATTCTCTCAACTCTGGAGGAATGTAGGCGAGGCCCAGCGCCCTGTAAATCTCTTCCTCGGACTCCTGCGCCACGACCTGGCCGCCGTCGTTCTTGAAGAGGCCGTACTCGTTGAGCTTGAACCCGCGCCGGATCGCGCGGTCGCGGAGCGCAATGTTATGGGGCTTCGAGCCGGTGAAGTACTGAAGCGCGGCACCGAGGCTTTCGGCCGCGACGAGACGGAGGTCGGCCTGAAATCCACCCCACAACAGCACGCTTGACTTGGTATCGCCGTGCGCCAGGACCCGTTCCACGAGCTTGTAACTGGTGAAGGCGTCCATCAGCGACGGTGGAGCACCGGCGGCGAGGATGTCCAAATCGCCGCATGTCTCGCAGCCCCGGCGGAGGCTGCCGACGGGAGAGATCGCAGCGTCCGGCGCGTGCTCGCGCAGCGCGGCGACGAGCGCCGCTGCTGTTTCGTGCGCTTCGGCCATCAACCTGCGGCCGGCCGAGCGGGTACGTTCCTCGAGCGCTTTGAGGATGAAGGCTTCTTTTTTGGCCCCCATTCCCTTGAGGTTGCGGAGTCGACCCTCGCGAGCGGCGCGCTCGAGGTCGTCGAGCGTACCGATGCCGAGATCGCGATAAAGCATGGCGACCGTCTTCGGGCCGACGCCTTGGAGGCGTAGCAGATCGAGGATGGTCGGGGGAAACTCCTTCAGCAGTTCCTGGTGGTAGGCGATCGTGCCGGTTTCGACAAGTTCGGTGATCTTGGCGTTGAGGTCTTTGCCGATCCCCGGGATCGCGAGTCGCGCCGCGGCTGGAAGGTCGGCCATGCGTTCGGCAGTGTGCGCGATCGTTTCGGAGACGTTGCGGTACGCGCGGATCTTGAACGGGTTCTCGTTCTTGATTTCCAGCAGGTCACCGATCTCGGCGAACACGCGGGCGATGGCCAGATTGTCGAGGCTCATGAGGTGATGCGGTGCCGCCACAGCCGACGGACAGGCTCACGTCGGAAGGTCGACGTTCGTTTCGACGCGCAAGCCATCGGATTCGATCGTGAAGTCGAGCAGACGTCCGCCGGCTGAACAGATGGCCTCACGAATCGCCGGCACACGCTCGATGTCGCCAAGGACGAAGAGACAGCCGCCGCCTCCCGCGCCGCATACCTTCCCCCCGAACGCGCCGGCCTTGGTCGCGGCGGATAGAATGCCGTCGATTTCCCGCGTCGTCACTCCCGGCGCGAGGCCCTTGCGATTCTCCCACTCGGCGGCGATCTGCCGACCGACTTCAGGCCAGTCGCCGCCCTCGAGTGCGTCGCGCATGGAGCCGGCGATGTCGCGGATGCGAGCGAAACGCCGCTGCACTTCAGCGTCGCCGTCGATATGTCGCTTCGTCACCTCCCAGTTGTTGATTCCGGAGTTGCGCGTGGCACCGGTGTAGGCAAGCACCAGTCGCCGCTCGAGCTCGCGCGCGTTCACGGGTAGTGGTACGCGACGCACGCCATCGACACCAAGTTCCACGGCCGAGACGCCGCCGTAGAGAGCCGGCCTGTAATCCTGGACCCCGGTCGGTACGTCAATCGCCTGCGCCTCGACGTTCATCGCGATCTGCATGATTTCGGCGTCGCTGCGCGGCTGACCGCTCCAGGCCACCAACGCTCCACACACGGCGATGTTGAGCGCCGATGATCCCGCGATTCCGGCCCCCATCGGCGACTCCGCTCGAGTGTGAAGCTCGATGCCATCCGCCTGGAAGTAGTGCAGGAGCCGGCCGAGCAACCGCAGCTCGTGGTTGTCCTTCAGCTCCCGCCAGTTGGTGACGTCGACGCGGTGGCCGGTATCGCCCGACACGATCGTCAGGCCGCCCGATCCTCGCGGCCGGATCGAGCAGCGGGCGCGGAGGCTGATCGCGGCGTTGATGGTCTGCGCCCGTTCGTGGAACAGATAAAGCGGCCAGATATCCAGCGTGCCGCCTGCCAGATCGATCCGCGTCGGCGCAGAAGATTCAATGTGCACCAGAAATTATAGCCACAGGACGCGCATCGGTTGACGACGCCCGTGTGCCGGCACTACGCTCAGGCGCCCGAGATGGACTCGGGGAGCGTGGAGGTGGGAGATGACAGGTTTCCACTCGGGGGCTGTGCTGGTCGTCGTCGCCGCTGTCCTCGCGCCGGCAACCGCCGGTGACATGCCGTTCGGTTCACCGGCCGGCCAGAGTCGCGCCGCGAACGGCAGTTCTACGGCCAAAATCGTTGAGGCCGCCACTGCCTTTCTCGGCACTCTCGACGCAAATCAGCGCCGCAGGGCCAGCCTGGAATTGACCGACACGACCCGCGCCAACTGGTCGAATCTGCCGACCGGAACGAAGCTGCAATCCGGCGCGACCGAAAGAAACGGCGTCAAGCTCGGAGAGTTGACCGCTCCGCAGCAGGAGGCTGCGCTTGCACTTGTGGCTGCGCCGCTCAGCAAAGCCGGCTACGACAAGGTGATGAACATCGTCGCGGCCGATCAACTCCTGGAAGAGCGGGCCGCACCCGGCCGCCAGTCGTCCAGTGGTGTCCGATTTGGCCGCGCCGAGTATTACGTCGCGGTTCTCGGTACGCCGTCGCCGACCGCCCGATGGATGGTTCAGTTCGGCGGCCATCACCTCGCGGTCAATATCACGCTCAATGGCACAGGCAGCACGTTGACGCCGAGCCATACAGGCGCTCAGCCGGCGACTTTTACTCTGAACGGCCGATCCATTCGTCCGCTTGGAAACGAAAACGACAAGGCGTTTGCGCTCATCAACGCGCTCGCGCCCGAGGTCCAGAAGCAAGCGATCCTCGGCTATGACGTCAGAGCGACCGTTCTTGGTCCTGGCCTCGACGGCAAGACGATCCAGCCTGAGGGGGTTCGGGCATCAGCGTTCGATGCGCCGCAGCAGGCGAAGCTGCTCGATCTCATTGGCGAATGGGTCGGTATCCTCGACGATGGCGCGGCTGCGGCGAAGATGGCTGACGTCAAGCGGCACCTGGCCGAGACGTACTTCGCGTGGAGTGGTTCGACGTCGAATGGCAGCCCGGCGTACTTTCGAATTCAGGGACCAACGGTGTTGATCGAGTATGCGCCGCAGGGCGGAGGCACGGATCACATTCACACGTTCTACCGCGATCCGACCAACGACTACGGCGTGGTGCCAACGGGTCGGTGATGCGCGAGGTACCGGTCGCGCTCGGGCTGGCGTTGGCGTCGCTCGCCGTCATCCCGGCGTCGGGCCATGTGCTCGATCAGTTCGTCGAGGCCAGCCGGCTCGAGCTGGCGCGCGACCGCGTCGTCGTCGAGCTCGACCTGACGCCCGGCATCGAGCTGGCGCCAGCGATGTTTGTCGCTATCAATACCAACCGCGATGGCGAGATCTCCGAGGCTGAGGGTCGTTCGCATGCCGCCCAGGTGCTTGCAGATCTGGCGCTCGAGGTCGATGGCCGGCGGCTCGATCTCGAGCTGGCGTCGGCGACGTATCCACCATTCGACGCGATGCGTGCCGGGACCGGCATAATCCGGTTACGCGCGGTTGCATCCACCTACACTTCTGTCGGCGCGCACCGTTTGCACTATCAGAACAAGCACCGCTCAGATGTGGGCATTTATCTCGTCAACGCGCTCGTCCCGACAACCAACGAAATTGAGCTCGGAACGCCGCACCGCGATCAGCGGCAGCAGTCGTTCGATCTCGACTACGTGCAGAAGGCTATGTCGGGTACTGACGAGCAGCGGAGCGGCGTTTGGTGGCTTCCAGGCATTGGCGTGCTAGTTGGGTGGGCGGCCTATGGAAGCGCTCGCCGCTGGCGGCGGCGAGGGCCGGTCGCACAGCTATAATCATCGAAGCATGTCGCTTCGCGAGATTCGTCGCCACATCGGTCAGCTCTCGATCGCAGGGTTTGCCGGCGACACCATCCCTCCCGATCTGCGCGCTCTCGCGCGCGAATTCGATCTTGGCGGCATCATCCTCTTCGCCCGGAACGTCGTCGAGCCCGAACAGGTGGCGGAGATCGCGCGCGAGGCGCAGACGCTCGCGCAGGAATTGCCACTGTGGGTCAGCGTCGATCAGGAAGGTGGACGAGTGGCGCGGCTGAAAGCGCCATTTACCGTCTGGCCGCCGATGATGACGCTCGGACGAAGCGGCGATGAGGCGCTGGCCGGACGCTTTGCGCGCGCACTCGCCGCCGAGCTCCAGGCGGTGGGGATCACGCTCGACTACACGCCCGTTCTCGACATACTCACGAATCCCAAGAATCCAGTGATCGGGGACCGCGCCCTGGCCGAGCGGGCTGAAGACGTTGCGCGCCTGGGCCGGCGGATCATCACGACGCTGCAGGACGCCGGCATCGCCGCCTGCGGCAAGCACTTTCCCGGGCACGGCGACACCAGCACCGACTCGCACCACGAGCTCCCGCTGATCGAGCATCCGCCGGACCGGCTCGATGCCGTGGAGCTGGTGCCGTTCCGCGCCGCGATCGAAGCCAGGGTCGCGTCGATCATGACGGCCCACATTCTGATTCCGGCCTACGACGAGACGCGCCCGGCGACGCTCTCGCCGGCGATCGTCGATGGGCTGCTGAAGAAGGCGTTGGGGTACGACGGCCTCGTGTTGAGCGATGACCTCGAAATGAAGGCGATCAGCGCCCGATACGGCGTCCCGGAAGCGACGATGGGCGCGATTGGCGCGGGTTGCGACGCAGTGCTGATGTGCGGCACGTCGCAGGAGCCTCAGCACGCGGCGCTCGAAGGACTCATCCGGGCGATGGAGCAGGGGGCGTTGCCAATCAAGCGCGTCGAGGATGCCCTCGCGCGCCATCGCCGGGTCAAGGAACGGTTTCTTGCCCCGGCGCGCCCGCGTCCGCTGGCCGGCGCGGCACTTCGCGCGGCGCTCGGCGGCGACGAACATCAGGCGATAGCCGCCGAGATGGCGAGGTTCGCCTAAGCGATGCACAAGCCCCGCGCCTTGCGGCCCGGCGACCGGGTCGCCGTGGTGGCGCCCGCCAGCCCCTTCAAACGCGAAGACTTCGACCGCGGCGTCTCAGAGCTCCGCGCGCTCGGCTTCGATCCGGTCTACGACGAGAGTGTGTTTGCGCGCGATGGATATGTTGCTGGCACAGCTGCCATCCGCGCCGCGGCGTTTACGGCCGCGTGGCACGACCCGACGATCGCGGCGCTCATTGCGGCTCGGGGCGGCTACGGTAGCGTCCAGATTCTGCCGCTGCTCGATCGCGCATCGATCGCGCGCGATGCCAAGCCGTTCATCGGCTACAGCGACAACACGTCGGTTCTCAGCTGGTTGACGCTCACCTGCGGCATCGTCGCGTTCCATGGGCCGATGATTGAGGGGCGGCTCGCCAAAGGCGAAGCGGGCTACGACCGCGACACGTTCGTTCGCTGTCTCTGCCGGACCGAGGCGGTCGGAGAGATCGTGCACCCGCAACTCGAAGTGATTCGGTCCGGCGAGGCGCGGGGTGTGCTGCTCGGCGGCACGCTGACGCAGCTGACGGCATCGCTCGGCACGCCGTACGCGTTCGATCCACCCGATGGCTTCGTGCTGTTCGTCGATGAAGTCGGAGAGCGGCCGTTTCGCATCGACCGAATGCTGACGCAGCTGCGGCTGAGCGGCGTCCTCTCTCGGGCATCGGCCGTCGTCTTCGGCGAGCTCCCACGATGCGACGAGCCCGGCGGCGAGCCAACGGCACGAGCCACCGTCGCGCGCCTGCTTCAGGACTTTCACGGGCCGGTGCTGCTCGGTCTGCCATCAGGGCACACGTCGGGTGCGGCGATGACGCTGCCGTTCGGGATCGAGGCAACAGTCGTGGCTGACACTCGGCCCAGGCTCATCATCGAGGAGGCAGCAGTTTCATGACCCGCGTCCACCTGATCGGCGTCTGTGGCACCGCCATGGCAACGCTCGCCGCGCTGCTCAAGAGCAAGGGCTTCGACGTTCGCGGCTCCGATCAGAACGTCTACCCGCCAATGAGCGATTTCCTCGTGCAGCAGGGCATCACCCTGCTGCAGGGCTATCGCCCCGAACACATCACCGCGGATCTCGATCTGGTCGTGGTCGGAAACGCGATCTCGCGCGGTAATCCTGAGCTCGAAGAGGTTCTCGATCGCAAGATCCGTTATAGCTCGCTTCCCGAAGCCGTACGCGATCACTTCCTCTGGGCAGCGCGCTCTGTCGTCATCACCGGCACCCACGGCAAAACGACGACAACGGCGCTGACCGGCTGGCTACTGACGGACGGCGGAACCGATCCGAGCCTGCTCGTTGGCGGCATCGCCGAGAATTTCGACGGCAGTTTTCGCATTGGCGGCGGCCGCGAGTTCGTCATCGAGGGCGACGAGTACGACAGTGCCTTCTTCGACAAGACTGCAAAGTTTCTCAAGTACCTGCCGGACATCGCGGTCGTCGGCAACATCGAGTTCGACCACGCCGACATCTATGCCGATCTGAACGCCATTCGCTTGACGTTCCAGCGTTTCGTGAATCTCATTCCGCGCCGCGGCCTTCTGCTGTTGGGCGCTGACAATCCCGATGCGATGGCCTTGCGAAACCGAGCGCACTGCCGGGTGGAGACGTTCGGGCTCGCCGACGGCGCGCACTGGCAGGCGCATAACCTCACGGTGAG
The DNA here is from genome assembly GCA_963797715.1 of uncultured Acidobacteriota bacterium. Taxonomy (GTDB): domain Bacteria; phylum Acidobacteriota; class Vicinamibacteria; order Vicinamibacterales; family 2-12-FULL-66-21; genus DATBJJ01. The sequence continues at coordinate 220,434 of CAWCQS010000012.1, read as the reverse complement.
CGGCACGTCGACGTCATTTGGCGTACGGCAGGGCGGTGTCTCCATTGGCACGTTCGAGATGCCGCTGCTTGGCGCTTACAACGTGCGGAACGCGTTGGCCGCGATTGCGGTCGGGGCGGCCGTCGGCCTGAGCACCGATACGATGGCGGCCTCGCTCAAGCGGTTTAGAGGAGTGCGCCGCCGGATGCAACATCGAGGTACCGTGCGCGGCGTCTCCGTGTACGACGATTTCGCTCATCATCCAACGGCGATCGGCGAGACGCTGGCGGGCGTGCGGTCGGCATACCCCGGACGCCGGATCTGGGCGATCTTCGAGCCGCGTTCGGCGACGTCGTGCCGCCGCGTCTTCCAGTCGGATTTCGCCCGTGCGCTCGCTACGGCCGATCGAGTGATTCTGCCGGCCGTCTTCCGGTCGTCGCTGCCCGAGGCAGAGCGCCTTTCCACCGAACTACTGGTCAAGGATCTCGAAGCCGCGGGCGTCAATGCCCGCTACATCCCACGTACCGAAGACATCGTCGACACCGTCGCACGCGAGAGTGGCAACGGCGACCTCGTCGTCATCATGTCGAACGGCGGGTTCGACGATATCCACCAGAAGCTGCTGGCTGCGCTCGAGCGCGGTGCGTGAGCCGATCGTCGACACCATGGGACCGTTCAGGATTCACTCGGCGGGCGACGCAGCGGTGGTCGTAGAGCTTCCTGAGGCGATCGACCCGGAAGTCAATGCCTGGTGCGTAGCGCTCTCGCGAACGCTCACGACGACCCTTGGCACGATCGCTCGCGACGTCGTAATCGGCTATTGCTCGGTCACCGTGTTCTTTGACCCGATCGCCGTCGATGCCGAATGGCTCGAGGCCGAAATTGCCGAGTGCGCCGCGACGATAGATGTCTCGACTGTCATCGGGGGAGGAGCAGTCGAGGTCCCGGTTTGCTACGGCGGTGACGCGGGCCCTGACCTTGCTGATGTCGCCGCATTCGCCGGCTGCTCAGAGGCCGACGTGATTGCGCTGCACGCGTCACGCGAATACCGAGTCTACCTGGTCGGATTCGTCCCCGGCTTTGCTTATATGGCCGAAGTCGACCCGCGCATCGCGCGCGCCGCGTCGATCCACGCCAAGGACGTCAGTTCCAGCAGGGTCGGTGGCGATCGCCGGAGGGCAGACCGGTGTCTATCCTAGTGTGACGCCAGGCGGCTGGAACATCATCGGTCGAACGCCGCTCAAGCCATTCGACGCGGCTCGGACCGAGCCCTTTCTCTTCAGGCCCGGCGATCGCGTTCGGTTCCGGCGGCTGGACGATCGCGAGTGTGGCTGAGCATGACACTGGGGCTTTCCGTTGTTCGTCCCGGCATGTTGACGACCGTTCAGGATCTTGGCCGCTGGGGATTTCAAGCGAGTGGCGTTCCTGTCGCCGGCCCGATGGACGAGTATTCGCACCGGCTTGCCAATCGGCTCGTCGGCAATCTGCCGTCAGCGGCGGCGCTCGAGATTACGCTGATAGGCCCCGAGCTTCTCGCGCACGGTGAAGTGACATGCGCGGTGGCCGGAGCGACGTTCGCGCTGACAGTAGGCGGATCGTCGGTGCCGATGCACGTACCGTTCACGCTCCATTCGGGCGATCGGCTCAAGTTCGGCGCGCGAAGTGCCGGCGCGCGTGCGGCGATCGCGGTCAAGGGCGGCTTCGACGTGCCGCCGGTGTTCGGCAGTCGCTCGACGAGTCTCATCAGCGCGATGGGACCATTCGATGGCCGGGCGCTCAAGGCGGGGGACCTGTTGCCAATCGCGCCAATCACGGCGATCGTGTCGAGTGGCCCGGCGAGCGTGGCGACGGTCCCGCTACCACTTCCTGCCGGCGGCGCGACCGTACGCGTCATTCCTGGTCCTCAGCAATCGTTTTTCACGCCACAGGCGTACGACACGCTGTTTGCTTCCCGGTACCTCATCACGCCGCAGTCGAATCGGATGGGCTATCGCCTCGCCGGTCCCGCGCTGCAGCACGCTGGTCGCGCCGACATTCTCTCGGATGCGACACCACTTGGCACGCTGCAGGTGCCAGCGTCAGGGCAACCAATCCTGCTGATGGCCGACCGCCAGACGACCGGGGGCTATCCCAAGATCGGCGTCGTCATTGGCGCCGATTTGCCGCTGGCCGGCCAGTTGGCGCCGGGCGACTGGATCGAGTTCGCGCCGTGCACGCGCCAGACGGCAGTCGAGGCGCTCAGGCGGCGTCAGCCGTGGCTTGGAGGGCAGCGATGACCGACGCGGTCGATCGCCGCCTCAGGGACGTGCTGGGTGAGACGCAGGTGCAGCGTGACGCGCCGCTGGCGCCGCTGACGACGTTCAAGGTCGGCGGCCGTGCCGAATGGCTGGTGCAGCTGCGCACGACGCGACGACATCGGTCGCGCGCTCGAGGTGGCGCGCGAGCTCGACCTGCCTGTGACGGTTCTCGGCGGTGGATCGAACGTCCTCGTCGCCGACACCGGATTGCGTGGGCTGGTGATCAGAGTCCACGGTGGCGAGGTCGCCCGTGTCGACGACACGCACATTCGAGCCGGACGGCGGCGTCACCATCAATGGCCTGGTGCGGTGGACCATCAGCCACGGCGTCGCCGGGCTCGAAGCCTGGGCCGGCACACCCGGCACGGTCGGCGGAGCAATTCATGGCAACGCGCATTTTCGCGGACGACTGATCAGCGAACTGATCGACAACGTGACGCTCGCGTCGATTGACGGGCAGGTCGTCGATGTCCACGCAGCAGAGATGGAGTTCGGTTACGACTACAGCCGGCTGCACCGCACGCGCGAAATCGTGCTGTCCGCAGACTTCATGGTCTCTGCCGGCGATCCGATGGCGTTGCGCGCCACCGCCCGCGAATCTTTGGCTTTTCGCAAGCGCACGCAGCCGCTCGACTCTGCGAGCGCCGGCTGCATCTTTCAGAATCCCGAGCCCGACAGCGACCAGCGTGCCCGACGGCATTCCATGGTCCGCCGGCGCGCTCGTCGATCAGGGCGGGTCTGAAGGATGCGAGGACGGGCCGCGCACGCGTCTCGACGACGCACGCCAATTTCATTGTCAACGACGGCGGTGCGACCGCGACTGAGATACGTAACTTAGTAGAGCGATGCAAGCGCGATGACCGATAAGTTCGGCGTGAAGCTCAGGGAAGAGATCGTCTACTTGGATTTCTGAGTTCGTCAGTTCGGGGTTCGTGGTTCTGGTTCGAGTTCAGGTTCGTCCCGAACCTCGAACCGGAACCGGAACCTTGAACCCGAACGACGAACCAGAACCACGAACCAAGAACCGACAAAGACTATGGCCATTCTCAGAATAGAAGGCGGCCGCCGGCTCGAGGGACGCGTCGCGGTTGAAGGCAACAAGAATGCGGCGCTGCCGCTGCTCGCGGCGTGCCTGCTGACCGAGGAAGAGTGCGTGCTCACGAACGTGCCGCGCATTCGCGATGTCGAAGTGCTCGTCGATCTGCTGGTCGGGCTCGGCGCCGACCGTCGAGGGTCGGGGGACGTCGACGCTTCGGGTTCGCTGCCAGACGGTCACGATCGGATCGGCCCGATCCCGCACTGGTTGGCCGGCTGCGTGGCTCGGTCCTGCTGCTTGGGCCGCTGCTGGCACGGCGCGGGTCGGCGCGCCTGGCGCAGCCCGGAGGAGATTTTCCGGCGCGGCGGACCATCTCAACCCACCTTCAGGCGCTCGTCGGCGATGGGCGCCGTGCCGCTCGAAGAGCCAGGGCACGCGCTCGATGCTCCGTGGGGGCTGAGCGGCGCATCGTTCTATCTCGACGAAGCCTCCGTCACGGGCACCGAGACGGCGCTCCTCGCGGCAGCGGCAGCAAAGGGCCGCACCGAGATTCGCCACGCGGCCATGGAGCCGCACGTCGCCGAGCTGTGCAGGTTTCTGCGGGCAATGGGCGTCGCGATCGAAGGAGAAGGGACGTCGACGATTCGCGTCGAGTCGCCGTCACGATTCCGGGCGCGAGCCATCGGCTCGACGGCGACTACATCGAGGCTGGCAGCTGGGGTGTCGTTGCTGCCATCACCGGCGGCAGCATCGAGGTGACGGGCGCGCGCATGGCACGACCTCGAGGTTGTCGGCGCGCCGCTGAAGAAGATGGGCCTCAAGTGCTCGCTGGGACGACGAGCGCTTCGTCGTCGAGCCCTCACGCTTTGACCGCCGCGCGGCGCATCACGACCGGACTGTGGCCAGGGTTTCCGAGCGACATGGTCAGCCTCGTCACGGTGCTCGCGACCCAGGCCGAGGGCGAGACGCTCGTCCACGACTGGATGTACGAGCTGCGGCTGTTCGCGCTCGAGCAGCTGAGCGCGATGCGCGCGGATCTCTTTCTGTGCGATCCACACCGCATCATCGTCAGCGGCGTCACCAAGCTCAGGGCCGTCATCTCGACACGCGAGACATCAGATCGGGCATGGCGCTCATTGCCGCGGCGCTGGCAGCGGAAGGGGAGAGCCGCGTTGGTCCGCTCGAGACTGTCGAGCGTGGCTACGCTGCGCTCGTCGAGCGCCTGCTGGCACTCGGCGCCCAGGTCGAGCGGATGGAATAACTGGCTACGCTTACGAGCCGCCGCCGCCCGGCTTCTTCGGCGGCGTCACGGGTACGGTCGCGCCCGCACCGCGGCAGCGTTGGCTGGAGCGGTTGTGGAAACGTCGGCGTTGCCGCAGGTGGCTGCGTTGCGCCGGGAGGCGCCGACAGAGTCACGAGGCGGCTGCGGCAAGCCTGGACGCTCGACCGGTGTGACGCCGCCGCCGTCGGCGCCGCGCCCGAGCCGGAACGGCCGGAGATCGGCTTCGGTGACGTCCAGCGTCCGCACGATGTGCGGCGTCAGCGTCAGGATGATGTCCGTCTGGGTCGATTCCTTCCGGTTGCGCGCAAACAGACGTCCGATGAGCGGGATGTCGGTCAATCCCGGCACACCCGCCAGCACCGTCCGTTCCTCGTCCCGGATGAGTCCGGCCAGCATGTTCGTCTGACCGTCCCTCAGGCGGATCGTCGACGTGATCTGCCGCGAGGCAAATGTCGGCAGACCCGCGGTCACACCCGTCCCCGTTCCGGAAATGCTGCTCAACTCGATCTTCAAGGTCAGCGAGACTTCATCGTCATGATGCGTCCGGGGCGTGATGTCGATGTTGACGCCGATGTTGCGATAGTTGAATGACGTGATTGGCTGCTGGTTGATGCCGCCGGACGCGATCGGCGCGAAGACCGTCACCGGCACGGGCACCTCTTCGCCGAACTTCGCCTGTGCCGCAATACCTTCTGAGGTCCGGAGCTGCGGATTGGCCAGAATGCGCGTGTTCGAGTCGTTCTTGAGCAGACGATAGTAGATGCCCGGCACTCCGGTCACGAAAACGTCAGCGCGCGTGAGGTTCGACAGATCCTGCAGCGTCAGGCCCTCGCGGTTGACGTCGATCGCGCCGTTGATGCCCGGTGAGCCTGGAGAGGCGATCTGCAATCCATACTCACGCAGGCGCGTGCGATCGACTTCGAGGAGCTCGACGTCAATCACGACTTCCGGCCGAGCCTTGTCGATCGCGGCGATCACGCGCGCGGCCGCGGCCATGTGTTCTGGTGTGTCCTGCAGCGAGATGGCGTTGATGGCCGACATGCCGGTGACTTGGCGAACGTCGACGACGATGCGGAGGAGGTCGATGACTTCCTTCATATCGGCGTTGCTGAGATAGAGCGTCTGCACCACCGAATCTTCGTACTCCCGACGCTTGGCTGGCGTGTCAGGGACGATGGTGATCGTTCGCTGGGCGCTCACGCGATAGAACGTGCGCGTGCTCGCGGTGACCGACGTCAACGCGTCGGCGAGCGTCATCTTCCGAAGATCGGCGTTGATCGTTTCTTCGCGGAAAGCCGGATCGAAGACGACGTTCAGCCCCGCGAATTGTGCGATAGAGCGGAAGACATTGCGGCTGCTGGCCTGACTGAAGACGAGCGAATCGGGAAGCTTGGCATCTACCGGCAAGTCGAGGCCAGGAGGCGCCAGTCCGCGAGCCCGTTCGATCAGCGATTCGAGCTCGGTCTTGCCGTTCCGCGTGACCGCGATCTTTGTCCGCAGCTTTTGCCGGATTTCTCTCAGCGCCTCATCGACCGTCGCGTCAGCAGGGTTGAGCTCCGAGGCGAGTTGGTACTCGACGAGCGCTTCCTCGTATCGTTCGGACGAGGCGAGCGTACGGGCGCGAAACGCGTGTTCCTGCGCCGCTCGCAGCTTCGCGCGATCGAGCGCCAATCGAGCGTTGTCGTCGTTGGGATTGGCGCGGACCGCCTTGGTATATTCAACGACGGCGAGGTCGAAGTTGCGCGCTGTCTCGGCTTGCTCGCCGGCGCGCAAGCCGCCACTCGTGGTCGCGCAGGCAGCGGACACCGCCAGACCGATTCCCAGCAGCCAGGCCAGCCGATGACGTTCAGCGTTTGACTGGTGCAGCATTGGTGACCTCGGCCCCACGGGGGATGGAGAACGCGAACGTCTTATCGGACACTCCCGGGTTTTCCTTGAAGTTCGAGAAGACGAAGGTCGAACGGCTGCCTTGTTTTTCGCCGACGGTCAACGACTGGAGCGTGTACGTGTCCCGCGCGGCCGTGATCTCCAGCCAATCGTATTCCTGCTGCGGTTGTTTGGGCTCGAGCCGGAGGGTCCACGCGGTCGGCGTCGTCGCCTGGCCAAAGGTGATGTTGAAATCGCGGTTGAGGTTGCCTCGGCCGGCGAGGAATAGAACGGCCGCCTGGTCGTCGTCAGGAGCCGGACTGACGACCGCGCGGTTCTCGTCAGCAAAGTACTGGATGAGGCGCACGCCGTCGGAGACGAACACCTTCTCATCAGGTTTGCTGTAGTCCCACCGCATTTTGCCTGGCTTTTTGACGAAGATCGTTCCACGTTCCTCACGCTTACGCTTGAGGACGCCGCCCTCGTGCGTGTGCACGAAGCTCGCAGAAAAGTCACGAATCGTGTCGTATTTGCGCTGCAGCGCCGTCGCGACCTCGTCGGGAGACGGCGCGGCTTGCGCGGCGACGCGACAGATGGCAGACACCGCCATTGCGAGCGCGAGCAAGTAACCGATCGGCTGTTTCACAAACATGCACTTTGCGGCGGCAGGGCTACCCCATGTTATCACCCGGCTTGGGCCGCAGAGCCTACCGCCGACCACGCCGCTTGGCGGCAATGAACTCGCGGACAGCGCTCAGCGGGCGCGTATTGAGCACCTGATGAGCCTCAACCCAGCCCCGCCGCGCTGTCCCGACGCCGAAGCCCATCTGGCGCCCGAGCGCTTCGACGCGGTGGCAGTCGCTGTCGATCGTCAGCGTGGCGCCGGCCGTGGCCGCCGCACGCGCGCGCTGACCGTCGAGATCCATGTGGCTCGGCGCGCCGTCGATTTCGAGCGCGGTCCCGGACTCCACTGCGGCGTCGAACATCGCGTCGAAGTCCAGGTCGTAGCCGTCGAAGTGACCGACGAGCTGATTGGCCGGGTGGCAGAGAATGTTGACGAGTGGATGACGAATCGCCGCCAGGCTCCGGCGCGTCAGCTGAGCTCCATCCTGCCCGTCATCTTCGTGGAGTGATGCCAGCACGATATCGAACTGCGCCAGCGTGTCGTCGTCGTAGTCGAGTTGGCCATCCGGGAGAATGTCGACTTCGATGCCGTGCAGGATCGTCATGCCGGGACACCCCTCCCGCAGCCGATCGATGACGTCACGCTGCGCGGAAATCTCGTCCCGCTCGAGGGTTCTCGACGCGGCTGCGCCGGACGAGTGATCGGTGATCGCCATGTACTCGTAACCGAGCTGATGGCATCCCGAGACCATGTCTTCGACCGTGTCGCGCCCGTCGCTGTAGCGCGTGTGCATGTGGAAGTCGCCGCGTATCTGCGACCGCTCGACGAGCACCGGAAGTTGACCTGTTTCCGCGGCCTCGATCTCGCCGGTACCCTGCCGCAGCTCCGGGACGATGAACGGCAGGTTGGTGGCGGAGTAGAGTGCGTCCTCCGTCGGATAGGGTTGATTGATCGTGCGGCGCGACTCGATCTGCCGGACGTGGAGCGATGATCCAGTCGACTGAAACAGCACCGAGCCGTAATCCTCTGAGGCGGACACCGCGATCTCGATTGGGACATTGCGGTGCGTGATGACGATGCGCCGTTCGCTGCGGCTCAGAACCGGAAGGAGGGAGCTCGAGGCGAGCGCATCAAAGGCCGAGGCAGGGTCGGCAGCACAGGCAACCAGGATGATGGATGAAACGATCGGCTCGACGCGCCGGATATCGCCCGCCGGCGTGAGCGTGTGCAAATCCGGGCAGATGGATTCGATCGTCGGAATGCAGCTGTCGATGAGGTCCCACGCACGACCGAGCGTGATGGGTTTGGGCAGCGTCACGCGCGTGCCTGCGCCGCGCCCAATAGCGCTGGGCGTGGGCGCGGAGCCACAAACACGTGGTCGACGATAGACACTGCGACTGCCATAGCGGTGCTCAGGTCATTGTGGCGAGCGCCCGCCAACAGTGTCAACGCGCCTATCAGGCTTTGTGGCTGTGTGACGCGTTGCGAGACACGTCCCATCCCTGCGACCTGCGCGCGCAGATGATGCAGCGGAGGAACATCGAACCGCGTTCGCATGCCACGCAGTAGTCGTGGCCAGTCACGTAGCACCGAATCCAATTCCACATAACGCACCTATTCAAAAAACGGAACGACTGCGCTTGGGGCAAAGAAGGTGCCAGCGTGGGACACGCGGTAGTGTCGGAACCAATGCCTTCAAAATTGGAAGAATGCGCGCTAAGAGGTTGCCTAAGCAGGGCATCGGGCACTGGACCAAACGACCTGCGGCGTTACGGAAGTGATTCCGCGATCACAGAACTGCTTTTACTTCGTGAAGTCGACCGTCACAGGTAGGTTGTTGGCGGCTTTGATCGTGGCGGTGACCTTGCGCTCGCCGAACTGTTGATTCTTGAAAACGAATTCGCGGAGGCCGAGCGGCACCGGGGTAGCCGCGAGCGGCGTATCGCCGAGTTTCTGGCCATCGAGCCAGACCTCGGCCCATGGGACCGCGTTCAGGTTCACGGGCCCACGCGGATCGACGCTGACATTCTTGACCTCGGCCGGCTGGATCTCGACCTCCTGAGTCGACGTGTAACCCAACTCTCTGTTGGTCAACGTCAGCTGGTGCTTGCCCGGCGCCAGGATCAGGCGGCTCTCTTCGGTGGAGCCAATGTTTCTGCCATCGGCGGCGACGTTGAGCACGATGGGCGCTAACACCGAAACCCACCCGGAGAACACGGGGATGTCGAGGGTTTCAGTCTTGCCGGCGACGATGCGCACGCTGCGGATGACTTCGCCACCGGAGGTCACGAAGGCCAGCATGTGGCGGCCGGGAGGAACGTCGAGTTTGAGCGGCGTGTCGCCGATCGGCTTCCGGTCGAGCAGCACCCTGATACGAGGCGGATCGGTATTGACGACCAGCCGGCCGCGGCCGGCGGGAATCGGTGAATCAGCCGCCGGGTCCGGTGCAACTGGTGCTGCCGCGGTGGTGGACGGCGCGGCCGACGTCGAATCCTGCGCGCCGGGTTCGCCCTCGACCGCGTTTCGCCCTGGCAGATACGTTCTCCCGATGAATATCGCGATGACCGCGACAGCTATCGCAACCGCGGCGAGCTTCCACGGGAAAGCGCGTGGTTCGTCATCGACAACGGCATCGCTTCGACCGAGACCCAGGGTACCGAATCGGTCCGGCGCGACGTGAACGGGCGGAGGCTCGACGTGCGACCCGCGCTTTGGCGTAAAGCCTGACGGCAGCTCCGCCTTCACCTTCACCTGGGCGCTCGGCTGCGAATGCTGAATCACCGGTGGCGTAAGCGGGCCTGGGTGCGCGGGTGCAGGTGCCGACGGCGTTCCGTAGGCGGATGTTGTCTGCACGCTCGATGGGTAGACCGGTTGCGGCAGTGGTCCAACGGGCGTCGGCGAGAACGACGGCACCGCGGGCACGACCTGCGCGTGTCGGACCGGAGGCGGTGGCGGCAGCGGCATCGGCTGCGGAACGGGCACCGGTACCGGAGGTTCGAATTGCGCGGCGCGCTGCGGGGAGACCAGCCACCCGCTCGGGCTCGCGGGTCGCGGCGGCTCCGGCGCCGGCACCGGCGGGGGAGGCGGGGCTCTTCTGTACGGTCGTCGAGCGAAGCTTGTCTTTCCGGGCACGTGCGGACTTCTGCTGCTGCCGTTTGCGGCGGCGTGACGAGGCGGTATCCTTCTCGGCTTCCACTTCGACGTCTGACGCAGCGATAGCTTCTGGCGCCGGCGCAATCGACGGCAACGGCACGTCGACGGCAGGCGTCATTGCAGCCGCAGGCGCGGTCTCGACTGGCACCGCAGCAGGCTGGGGCCGAACGTCAACGACCGGAGACGCGACAGGAGTTGGCTCTGGTGGCGTAGCGACTACTGCGGGCGGCTCGAATCGTGGTTCCGTCGCCGCAGCGGAAATTGGTGCGGCCTCCTCAATTGGCTCGGGCTCCTCCGAGCCCGCCATATTCCTGAAGTCGATCGGCCGTTCCTCGATGACCTCGCGAACGGGCTCGGGGACAACGGGCTCCGGACGCGCGTACTTGACTGCGGTCTGCGGCGGCACCGCCCGCGAGAACATCGTCGTTCTCGACATGCTCGCATCGAGCGGCGGGAGATCGTAGATTTCGTCTGCGTCGCGTGCCGGCGCGGCCGGCTGATCGGCATCGAGGTTGTCGAGGGACAGTTCCGTTTCGTCCTCGGTTGCCTCGAGCGATGCCGCGCCGTGTTCGTGCGCGGCGGCTGTCGTATTGGCGTTGGTTTCGGCCGAGTGGTCGAATCTATCGAGGAAATGATCGAGCTCAGGGACGCGAGGCGCGGCACTTCTAACAGTGCGGCTCGTTGTCGCTGCGACTTCGTAATCGGCGTCGGCCTGATCGTCCTCTTCTTCTGTCTCTGAAAATGCCGCGTCCATCTGCGCGGCAAATTCCACGACCGCCTGGCGGCACACGTCGAGTCCGATGTCGCGTCGGACGAGTTGACGAACGTCGCCGAGCACTTCGTCTGCGCTCGCGAACGGCCGGCGCCCGGGGAGCGGCAGCGAGCGCTGGAACAGGCGCTGGAATCCGGTGGCGAACGCGGCGCTGCTGCGGATTTGCGCGACCTCGACGACCTCCATGAGGAGGTTGGTCAACGCATCCGGATACTCATCTGGCCTGAGGTTGCGTCCGAGTACGAGCGCAACTGCGCCGAGCGCGACCTGGGCGATGTCGGCCTGCGCGTCGAGATGCACGGCACCGTCACCCGCGGGCGCGGCGATACCAAATCCCGCCCACAGCCGCTGACGCGACAAGTGGAGGTGCTCGACAGCGGTACCAAACACGGCGTCGAGAAACACGACCTGGCCGTCGGGTGTGAGCACAGTGCGCGAGACGTCGATCAGCCCGTGCGTGATGCCGGCAGCGTGCAGGCGCGTCAACGCCGGCAGCGCCTCGAGCAGATATCCCAGCGCGACGTCGACGCCGGGAACGATCGCTTGATCAGCGGTGGCTTCGAGCAGATCCGACAACCGGCTGCCGGTCACGAATTCGGCGAGCACCGTCAGCTCGCCCGTCGAGGCGTCGCGTTCGAGACGCGCCGGCCTGGCAAAGCGTTCGTCGTCTATCGACTGGAGCCGAGACACCCGATCGCGAATGATCGATTCAAAGGGAACGATTTCGGGGCGCAGGTGCACGCGTTCGAGCATCGCGCCCGTTTCGCGGTCGAAGGACAGAGAGCGGCGCCCGAGGCCATCGATATGGCCGCTCGAGGAAATCGACGAGGACGAAAGATCAGTCGATGATGCCGACATCGCAGGAACCCGGACAACTCTGCAACCCGCACACCATCTGACCAGTTTCGTGTTCGCGATTCATGTTGGTGTTTTTCGAGGATTTTGACGAATGCGCCCCGAGAACCGGCAGGCGTGCGCGCATTTGCGTGACCAGATCCTGACCACGGATCCAGATTTTGTAATCGAACGACATTCACGTGCGCGGCGATCGCGCGTTCGCTCGACGGCGTCTCAACTCGTGACAATCTGCGCACCTCAACGTTCCGTGTTACACTCTTGGTTTGTGCACGGGTGGTGTTTCGCCGCCTGGGTACACTGCAATCAGAGTGGGCGGCTAGCTCAGCTGGGAGAGCGCCGCGTTCGCAATGCGGAGGTCGCGAGTTCGATCCTCGCGCCGTCCACCAGCCTTCGCTCACGGTCCACGCGAAGGCTGCCCGCCGAAGCCTCGGCGAAGGCGGGCACCTCCAGAATTCACAATCCTCGACTTTCGACAACACCGCAAGAACTTGCTCGTACGTCGTTCCAACTCTGTACGCCCGCCATCCAGACTTAGGAGGGCTGGGCCGCTGAGGAGGCACAGCATGGTAGGGGCATGGAAACCGGCGGTCGTTGCGATCGCGGCGTTAGCCGCTTCAGGCGGGCTTGGGTGGGGGCGGACACTATCCGCGGATCAAATCTCTCGAGACGCGGGGAGTGAAGTCGAATGGCGCGCGATCAGCGCGCTCAACGACTGTATTCAACGACGTTTCGAAGACATCAACGATCGGTTTGGTGTCGCGCGGATTGTGCGGATCGGCGAGACGCCGCACAGGTTTCAACCGGAGAGCGTGGCGGAGATGGGCTCGGTCCGAGCGCTGGAGCAGGCGCGCCTGCAGGTCATTCTCTACGTTGCTGGCACGCGCGTCTTGCGGCCAACTCCGACATTACCGTTGGTCGGCAACGCCCACGCGCTCGCCATCATCAAAGGTCCCGTGCGCGTGACGCCTGGCGCCATCGACCAGGTGCCGCCACCGTCCCCCGCACAGTTGTGGGAGGAGGGGCGGCGCGCGATGCATGTCTTTCTCACTCGCGAATCGCACGAGTTCACGCAGCCAGGTTGGACGTTCACCGCGCGGCCGGTTCGCGCCTCGGGTCCGGCGTGCCTGGAGTGTCACAGGAATCGCGGCGCGGATCTGACGACCGGTCCTGACGGTCCGGTGAAACTCGGCGACGCGCTTGGGGTCGTGATGTACGGATACCGCCTGGCGCGGTAGGTATCACTCGACCGGCCGGTCGAGCGCCGGCGCGAGTACGTCGAGGTACTTGAGGGCGCCGCCAGTATTGAAGATCACGACCGAGTCATCGCGCTCGATGACGCCTGCGTCGCGTAGCTGCTTGACTGCCTGAAGCGCGGCGCCGCCTTCCGGGGCCGCACTGATGCCTTCGAGCCGCCCAAGATCACGCATGCCCACGACCATGTCGGCATCGCGCACGGCCACTGCCGTGCCGCCGCTTTCGCGGACCGCGCGGAGCACGAGGAAATCGCCGACAGCCTTCGGCACGCGAAGCCCGTCAGCGAGGGTGCGCGCGCCGTGCCACATCTCCGAACGTTCGGCGCCCTGATCGAAGGCACGAACGATCGGGGCGCAGTGCTCGGCCTGTACCGACACCATCTTCGGACGTCGGCCAGATGTCAGCCAGCCGATGCGCTCCATTTCTTCGAACGCCTTCCACATCCCGACCATGCCGGTGCCGCCGCCGGTGGGATAGATGATCCAGTCCGGCAGCGACCATTCCAGCTGCTCGGCAACCTCATAGCCCATCGTCTTCTTGCCTTCGATCCGGTACGGCTCCTTGAGCGTCGACATGTCGTACCAGCCGAGCGGCCGCCCTTTCTCTGCCGCAATCCGTCCCGCGTCGGTAATCAGCCCATCAACGAGCGTGACGTCGGCGCCATACAGTTCGCACTCGCGGATGAAAGGCACCTTCACATCCCTCGGCATGAAGACCTTCGCCGGAATGCCAGCGGCAGCTCCATACGCGGCGACCGCGTTTGCGGCGTTACCGGCCGATGGCACCGAGAGGGTACGCGCGCCGAGGTGCGCCGCCCGCGTGACTGCGGCGGAGAGGCCACGAGCCTTGAAGGAATTGGTTGGGTTCAGCGATTCGTCTTTGACGTAGACGCGGCTCATACCGAGTGCGTCGCCGAGCCGCCCGGCATGGATGAGCGGCGTCCAGCCTTCGCCGAGAGTCACCGGCGCTTCGCCATCGAAGAGCGGCATCAGCTCGCGGTACCGCCACATTGTCGGCTCGCGCCCGGGAAGCGAGTCACGGCGCCACGATCGGGCCGCGTCGAGGTCGTACCGCGCGAGCAGGGGAGCGCCGCAGGGGCAGAGGTGGTGCTCGACTCGGGGGTCGAACGGGCCGGCGCCGCAGGGAACGGAGCAGTCGAGATGGGAGAACAGCGACATTGGCAATGCTGAATCCTGAATGCTGAATGCTGAAGGAAATTCTGAATTTACTTCAGCATTCAGCGTTCAGCATTCCTACTTGCCCAGGAGCTCGGCATCCTTCTTCTTCTGCAGGTCGTCGATCAATGCGATGTGCTGGTCGGTCGCCTTCTGGACGTCGTCGAGGCCTCTCCGCTCATCGTCTTCGGAGATCTTGTGATCCTTGAGCAGTTTCTTGAGGCGCTCGTTGGTGTCGCGGCGCGCCTGGCGAACGCCGTTGCGGCCTTCCTCGGCGTACTTGTGGACAAGCTTCGACATTTCTTTGCGGCGTTCTTCGGTGAGCGCGGGCAGCGGAATGCGGATCGCCTTGCCATCGGTCGCGGGGTTGAGACCGAGGTTGGCACTGCGAATGGCCTTTTCGATCACTCCAGTCAGCGAAGGGTCGAACGGCTGCGCGACGATCAGCGTCGGCTCGGGGATCGACAGCGACGCGACCTGATTGAGCGGCATCTGCGAACCGTAGGCTTCGACGTGCACGGAGTCGAGGATGTTGACCGACGCGCGGCCGGTCCGCACGCCGCCCAGCTCGCGCCGCACGTGCTCGATCTGTCCGTCCATCCGTTTCTTCAACTCGGCAAAGAGTCCCTTGATGTCTGTCGCTTCCATGGTGTCTCCCGAGGCGCCGCATGCGGGTCGCGGGCGCCGATGCGTATCGTCAGACTCTGACCGTCGTCCCGATCGGCTCACCCATGATCACCCGCTTCAGGTTGCCCGCCGTGCGCAGGTTGAAGACCACGATCGGCAGGCGATTGTCCATGCAGAGTGAGATGGCCGTCGCGTCCATGACCTTGAGCCCCTGTTCGAGCACCTTGAGATACGAGATCTCGGAGTACTTGGTCGCGGTCTTGTCGATCATAGGATCGGCGGTGTAGATCCCGTCCACCTTCGTCCCCTTGAGGATGACGTCGGCCTTCATTTCCATCGCGCGGAGCGCCGCCGCCGTGTCGGTGGTGAAGTAGGGGTTACCGGTACCGGCGGCGAAGACAACGACGCGGCCTTTTTCGAGATGGCGGACGGCGCGGCGGCGGATGAACGGTTCGGCAACGGACCGCATTTCAATTGCCGTCGCCACGCGCGTTACCACGTTGTTCTTCTCGAGCGCATCCTGCAGCGCGAGTGCGTTGATGACCGTCGCCAGCATGCCCATGTAGTCGGCAGTGGCGCGGTCCATGCCCTTGGCACTTGCCGCGAGTCCGCGAAACAAGTTGCCGCCGCCAATGACCACGGCCGTCTGTACACCCAACTGCTGGATTTCGCCGATGTCGGCGGCAATTCGGCTGGCGACCATCGGGTCGATGCCGAACTGCTGCTCGCCCATGAGTGCTTCGCCGGACAGCTTGAGGAGGACGCGATGATAGACGGGGACGGACATGGCAGGGGGGATTATATCGTTGAGGAGGAAAGTCGGGGCTCGGGATCCGGGGCCCGGGCTCGGGCAAGTCGCACTATGCCGCACGAGCCTTCTCGAACCCCGAGCCCCGAGTGTCTATCCCTGCGCCGATTCGCCCAGCTTGAACCGGACGAAACGCGGCACGCCGATGTTTTCTCCGAGCTTGGCGATCGCGCTCTGTACGAGCTGCCCGATGGTCACCTTGGGATCGCGAATCGACGGCTGGTCGAGCAGGCACACCTGCTCGTAGAAGCTGTTCAACTTGCCCTCGACAATCTTCTCGATCACCTGCGGCGGCTTGTTCTGTCCGTCCATCTGGGCGCGGTAGATGCTGCGTTCACGCTCGAGGACATCGGCCGGCACGTCCTCGCGGCGGACGTAGAGCGGGCTGGCGGCGGCGATGTGCATGGCGATCTCGCGGGCCATGTTCTGGAAGTCCTCGGTGCGCGCCACGAAGTCCGATTCGCAATTGATCTCGACGAGGACGCCGATCTTGCCGCCCATATGAATGTAGCTGCCGATCAGTCCCTCGTTGGTCGAGCGACCGGCCTTCTTCGTCGCCTGCGCGAGCCCGCGCTTGCGGAGGATGGTATTGGCTTCGTCCATGTCGCCCTTCGCTTCGGTCAGGGCGGCCTTGCACTCCATCATCCCGGCACCGGTCAGGTCCCGAAGCTGCTTTACTTGTGCTGCTGTAATCTCCATTACTGCTCCTATCCAAGCGTCTCGAAAGCTTCCAGCTCCCAGCTTCCGGCTTCCAGCACGCAGTTGCAGCGGGCTAGGGAAAGACGGAGGCCCTTGGCTGGCAGCGGGAAGCTGGCAGCTGGAAGCCGTACGTAAGAACGCCGGCGCGGACAGCCCGGCCGGCGCGAAAATCGAGGGCGCGTGTCGTCTAGACGGTTGCCGTCGAAGTGGCCTGTTCGGGCCGGGCCGGGCGCACGGCGCCACCGGGTCGGGCACCGCGTCGGCCGCGGTCGTCGGCGTCGGTCGACTCTTCGTCGGCCTGCGCCGATTCACGGATACCCCGGCCGCCGAGTACGGCGTCGGCAATCTTCGAGGCAAAGAGCCGAATCGCGCGCAGGGCGTCGTCGTTGCCCGGAATGACGAAATCGACCTCGTCGGGATCGCAGTTCGTGTCGACGACGCCGATGACGGGAATCTTCAGCTTGCGCGCTTCGTCGACGGCGATCTTTTCCTTGCGCGTGTCGACGACGAAGAGCGCGTCGGGCAGCCGCGACATATTGCGAATGCCTTCGAGGTTCTTCTGGAGCTTGCGCTTCTCCTTTTCGAACTGCGCGATCTCCTTCTTCGAGAGCGTGTCGTAGCGGCCGTCGGTCTCCATCGCTTCGATATCGCGGAGCCGCGACAGGCTGCGTTGAATCGTCGTGAAGTTGGTGAGGAGCCCGCCCAGCCACCGCTGGTTGACGAAGAACATGCCGCACCGCTGCGCTTCTTCCGCCACCGCGTCCTGCGCCTGCCGCTTGGTGCCCACAAACAGGATGGTGCGCCCCTCGGCTGCGAGATTCATCGTGAACTGCTCCGCCTCACGGAACAGCTTGGCGGTCTTCGCCAGGTCGATGATGTAGATCCCGTTTCGCTCGCCGAAGATATAGGCCTTCATCTTCGGGTTCCAGCGCTTCGTCTGGTGACCGAAGTGCACTCCTGCTTCGAGCAAATCCTTCAACGCGATGCCGCTCAAGCTCCCTCCAAATGAATTCGTTGAACTATCGCTTGCTGAACTGGAAGCGCTTGCGCGCGCCCTTCTGTCCGTACTTCTTGCGTTCCTTGATGCGCGCGTCGCGCGTCAGGAATCCTGCCTTCTTCAGGCGCTGCCGCAGCTCGACGTTGTATTCGACGAGCGCGCGCGCGATACCGAGGCGGAGCGCGCCAGCCTGGCCGGCGGTGCCGCCGCCGGCGATGGTCGCCAGCACGTCAAACTTATCGGCTGTTTCCGTGACCGACAGCGGCTGCTTGATCTGCGTCCGCAGTGCTTCGGTGGGGAAGGCCTGTTCGATCGGCTTTCGGTTGATGACGATGCCCCCGGTGCCGGGGCGAAGGAACACGCGGGCGGTCGATGTCTTGCGGCGGCCCGTGCCGTAATACTGAATCCCTGCTGCCACGTTAGGCGACCTCTCGCTTGCTCAACTTGTCCTTGTCCTTTTTCGATGATTTCCCAGGCCCGCTCGTCACCGCGAACCCTCGCGGCTGCTGCGCCTGATGCGGATGCTTGGCATCGGCGTAGACCTTGAGCTTGCGCCACATCGCCTCGCCGAGCGTTGTCTTGGGGAGCATGCCCCTCACGGCTTCTTCCACCAGCCGGACGGGGTTCTTGGCGCGGACGTCCTTCGCGCGTTCCTCGCGCAGCCCGCCTTCGTATCCGCTGTGGTACCGGTAAAGCTTCTGCTCTTCCTTACGGCCGGTCATCACCACTCGTGGCAGCGTTGACGATCACGACGTGATCGCCAGTGTCGATATGGGGGGTGTATGACGGCTTGTGCTTACCCTGCAGCAGGCGGGCGGCTTCGGTCGCGACGCGGCCCAGAACCTGACCGTCGGCGTCAATAACGTGCCACTGCCGGACGATGGTCCCGGCGGTGGGGACAAACGAACCCATGAAATCCCTTTCGGCCTATCCGCTGTCGCCCAGGCTCCGGGGCGCGCCAGCGGTTACCGACTCACCGAAGCGAGGCGCTGGCAGTCGGCCTCGTTCAAAGGACGGCAAACCAAGAGGATACCGGCGATTCTGAGGGTTGTCAAGGCAAGCAGCGGCTCGACCGGGCGACCCTGGCGAGTCCAGCATTCCAGCCGTGGTTGCAGTTTCTGCAATTACAAAACCGTCAGCGCAATACAATTTCGTCGATCCTACCGTTCCGTTCCGGAGCCCAGCTCCGCCAAAAGTGCGCAAAAGTGCCGGTTTTGGTAGGAGCGGCCCCCGTGGTACCCAACTTGCCCCCGCTTCAGCCGATAAGACCCTCAGCAGCGGTTGCAGGTGTGCCTGCGTGGGTCAACTCTCAGGATAGGACAACCCGGTGTTTGGCAGATCCAAATCCCTCGTCGGTCTGGACATCGGCTCGAGCGCGGTCAAAGCGATCGAGCTCAAGCCAGCCGGCAAGGCCTACAAAGTCTCGGCGTTCGGCAGCCAGCCCGTGCCGCCGGACAGCATCGTCGACGGCGCCATCATCGATGGCACCGCCGTCGTCGACGCCATCCGCCGGCTGTTCGACAGCCTCAAGGTCAGCACCAAGGACGTGGCGGCGTCGCTCTCGGGCAACGCCGTCATCGTCAAGAAGATCTCGCTGCCGTCGATGACGGAAGCCGAGCTCGCCGAATCGATCTACTGGGAGGCCGAGCAGTACATTCCCTTCGACATCCAGGACGTCAACCTCGACTACCAGATCCTCGATCGCGGCGACGTCGGCGGCAAGAGCACGATGGAAGTCCTGCTCGTCGCGGCCAAGAAAGAGAAGATCGCCGACTACACGGGCGTCATCGGCCAGGCCGGGCGCGTCGCGGTGGTCATCGACGTCGATGCCTTCGCGCTGCAGAACGCCTACGAGGTCAACTACGGCACCGAGCCCGGACGCGGTCGTCGTGCTGCTCAACGCCGGCGCGAGCGCGACCAACATCAACATCCTGCACGGCGACCAGTCGGTGTTCACGCGCGACATCTCGACCGGCGGCAACGCCTACACCGAGGCGCTGCAGAAGGAACTGAACCTGCCGTTCGAGCAGGCGGACGAGCTCAAGCGGGCGACGCGGTCGATGGCGTGACCTTCGACGATGCGCGGCCGGTGCTGCGCGCGGTCACCGAGAACGTGATGCTCGAAGTGCAGAAGACGTTCGACTTTTTCAAGACGTCGGCCGCCTACGACAAGATCACGCGCATCGTCGTCAGCGGCGGCGCGTCGCGCGCCGAGGGTTTCACCGAGATGCTGACCGAGCGCTTCCAGGCGCCGGTCGAGTTGTTCGATCCGTTCAAGCGCGTGGCATTCGACGCCGCGAAGTTCGGCGTTGACGCTGCCGACGTGGCGCCGACCGCAGCGGTCGCTGTCGGCCTCGCGCTGCGCAGGGCAGGTGACCGATGATTCGGATCAACCTCCTCGCCGTCGAACGCGAAAGCGGCCAAGAAGCCGCGCGTGCTCATCCCCGCGGCGCACCGCGTCACGATTGGCGCGAGCCTCATCCTCATCGCGACCATCCTCGGCATCGGCTGGTGGTTCCTGTCGCTGCGGCAGCGGTCGGCGCAGATCGATCAGGACATCGCCAAGGCCGAAGCCGAAACGATTCAGCTGCGCTCGGTGCTGGCGCAGGTGCAGAAGTTCGAGGCGCGCAAGGCGCAGCTCACGCAGCGCGTCACACTCATCGAGCAGTTGCGGCGCGGACAGTCGGCGCCGGTTCACGTGCTCGACGAGATCAGCAAGAGCCTGCCGGACCGGCTGTGGCTGACCGACATGAAGCAGGTCGGGAGCGATTTCACGATCAGCGGCTTTGCGGCGTCGCTGCCCTCGCTCTCGGATTTCGTCGCCAACCTCGAAGCCACGAAGTGGTTCAAGCGGCCCGGTGGAGATTCTCGACAGCCAGGTGCAGACCGACGAGAAGGCCGGCGATCTGGTGAAGTTCTCGATCAAAGGCGCGCTGAACGATCCCGAGGCGCCGCCGCCGGCCACCGCCGGCGACGGGGCGGGGCGCGCGGGCCGGGGCGGGGCCAAGAAGTAGTCGAGCAAGCGGATTGAGCCGCGCGGATCGCGTCGACGCGGCTGAATTGAACGCGCGTGTGCCGATTCGGCCAATTAAAGGCTGAGTCGGACGGCACCGATAGGCAAAACAGAGCATCCATGGAACTGTCGCTCAGCAAACTTCCCTGGTGGGGCCAGATTGGCGCCTTCGTCCTCGTGTGCGCCGGGGCGTCTTACGGCTTCTGGCACTTCTATGTGGCCGAGATGTCGGCTGACATCAAGGTTCGCCAGACGCGATTGACGGCGCTCCGCGCCGACATCGCCCGCGGTGTGGCGACGGCGCGCCGGCTGCCGGAGTTCGAGTCGCAGGTAGCCCAGCTCGAGGGCGCCTCGAGAACCTCAAGCAGGTGCTGCCCGAGGAGAAGGACGTCGCCGACATCCTGCGCCGCATCCAGGGGCTGGCGACGCAGTCGAATCTTGTCGATTCAGCGTTTCACGCCGCAGACAGCGGTGCAGCAGGCGCTCTATGCCGAGATTCCGTACCGCCTCCAGGCCGAAGGCACGTACCACAACCTCGGGCTGTTCTTCGATCGCATCAGCAAGTTTCCCGCGAATCATCAACGTCAGCGACATCTCGATCAAGGCGAAGACGCCGCCGGAGCCGAACGCGACGATCATCGCCGAATGCGTGGCGACGACGTTCGTGCTGCAGGAAGCGTCGGCGGGTGCGACCAAGAAAGGGCGCGCGCGTCGTGCCGAAGCAGCCGTCGGCGGGGAAGTGAGTCGCGCGATGACGTGCAGACACGATTCCTACTATCGTTGTGTTCGTCGCTCGCCGCTGGCAGTGACCGGTTGCCTGCGCCAGCAGCCAGGCGCCGCGCCGGCGGCCGGAGCGCCAAGCCGCGTCAGCCGGCGACGCCCGCACCGGCGCAACCGCTGCCGACGATCGATCCGGCGTATGTCTACGAGCCGGCAGGCCGCCGCGATCCGTTCATCAGCCTGCTCGGACGCGGGCGAGGACAAACGGACCGACGACGGTGCGGCCAGCCGGCCTGTCGGGGCTGCTCATTGGCGAGATCACGGTCAAGGGCGTCCTGCGCGATCGCACCGGCTTCATCGCGATGCTGCAGGCGCCGGACAACAAGACCTACACCGTCCGGGTCGGCGACAAGCTGCTCGACGGCACCGTGAAATCGATCAACCAGGAGAAGGTCATCTTCTCGCAGGACGTGAATGACCCGCTGTCGCTCGTCAAGCAGCGGGAAGTGCCCAAGCCGGTGCGTCAGGCCGAAGGGCGGGGTTAATGACTTCGAACCATGAGTCGAGAGAGCCGAGATGATCGCGAACAGCGAAGATACAGCGACGCTCGCGCGGACGATGGGCAGGCTGACGATCGCGGTCGGTCTCGCCGCGACCGCGGGGATCATCCTGACCGCCACGGCGGCGCCGGTGCGGCTGGTCGGCGTGACCAGCGAAGGCGACACGGTGCTCATCGAGGCGACCGAGCCCGTGGCCTATTCGGTCAGCCGGCCCGACGCGTTGTCGCTCGTCGTCGACATGCGGAACGTCAGCGTCTCCGACGCGCGCGCCGACGTCGAGCGCCAGGGACGCGATTGCCGGCGTGCGGCTGGAACAGGCGTCGGCGTCGGATGGCCGCGCGCTGGCACGCGTGCACGTCGCGCTCGCGAAGCCGTCGGAGTACCTCGTGCGCAGCGCCCGCAACACGATCCGCGTCGAGCTGAAAGGCGGCGCCGGCGTCCGTCAGCGGTCGCGCCGAAGCCAGCGGCGACGTCACGCCGCGATGCCGGTCGGCTCTGTCCGCACCGGTTCCCGCACCGTGCGCCGCGGCGACGCCAGTCACCCAGGCCAAGACGCCTCAGAGCATCGAGAAGAGCCGCGAGTCCGGCGCGCAGTCGGCGACGATCATCGAGCGCATCAAGTCGAGCAAGACCGTCAAACGCGACGACGGTCACGCTCGTCGGCAACGGCCACCTCACGCCCACGGGCGTGACGGAGAGCAAGGATCGCCCGCGCCGGCTGGTGCTCGACTTTCCGAACGTGACGTCCGAAGGCGCCGACGCAGACAGCGATCGACAGTCCACTCGTCACGAAGGTGCGCGTCGGCCGTCAACAGCCATCAGCCGCTCGTGACGCGCGTCGTCATGGAGATTGCCGGCATCGACGAGCTATCACGTCGAGCGGAGCGGTGACGGTCGGCCGCGACCTCGCGGTCGTGTTCGAGCAGGCCGCAGCCGGCGAACACCGTGACCCTGCCGCCGGCCGAGTCGACCGGAACCGATCGAGCCCGAGCCGCCGATCACGCTGCAGCAGGCGATCGCCAACGCCGCAGCGATCACCAAGCCCGACGCCCGCGGCCGAGTCATCGATCCGATGCTGGCGCTGCAAGGCCGCCGCGTGACGCGCGCCGTCGGCAGCCGTGCGCCACGCCGGTCGGCTCGGCGCCGCGCAGCCGTCGTGACAGGCGCCGTCCCGCGACGCCGACGGCAACCGCCTGCGACTCGCTGCGCCGGCGCCGGCGCCACGCCACCGTCGCAGCGCGGCAGAGCCGAACGCCGGCCCGCGCGCAGCGCCGCAGCAGGCCACGCAGCCACGCTGCCGCGCAGACGGCAGCGCTCCAGGGGGACCGCGCAGCGGCCAGCAGCCGCGGCAGTACACCGGCGATCCGCTGAGCCTCGATCTCGACGGCGTCGACCTGCGGGCGGTGCTGCGCACGTTTGCCGACGTCAGCGGGCTCAACATGGTCATCGACCCCGATGTCCAGGGAACGGTCGACATCAAGCTGACGGACGTGCCGTGGGATCAGGCGCTCGACGTCATCCTGCGCGGCAATCAGCTCGACTACTCCGTCGACGGCACCATCGTCCGGATCTCGAAGATCAAGACGCTCGAAGACGAGAACAAGGCGCGGCAGTCGGCGGCGCAGGCCGCCGCCGAACGGCAGGCGCAGGCCGGCGGCCTCTCGTTCGAGACGTTTCCGCTCAGCTACGCCAAGGCCGCCGAGATGGCGCCGCTGTTGAAGAGTTCGCTGCGGCTGTCGAAATACGGGCAGGTGCAGATCGACAACCGCACCAACACGCTCATCATCGCCGACCTGCCGGAGCAGTTCCCGGCGATCCGACAGCTGCTGACGTCGCTCGACAAGGCCGAGCCGCAGGTCGAGATCGAGGCGCGAATCATCACGACCACGCGTGATTTCGCCCGCGCCATCGGCGTCCAGTGGGGACTGAACGGCCGCATGATGCCTGACATCGGGAACACGACGAACCTCGCGTTCCCGAATCACGGCACGCTCGGCGGTCGCCTTGGTACCAGGCAGCGGGGCGACACAGGGGCCCGGTCGAGGGACGTCCGCTCGACACCGCAAGAGTCTACGGGCACGATCGTCAACCTTCCTGTGGCGAACGCGAATTCGGCGATCGGTATCGCGCTCGGCGCGGTCAATGGCGCGTTCAATCTCGACGTGGCGCTGTCGGCGCTCGAGCGCACGGGCAAAGGCCGCGTCCTGTCGACGCCGCGCGTGACGACGCAGAACAACATCGAGGCCGAGATCATGCAGGGCGTGCAGATTCCGCTCGTCACGCCCGTCGACGCCGAACAGCCCGGAGACCGTCACCTACAAGGACGCAGCGCTGACGCTGAGGGTGACGCCGCAGATCACGGCCGCGAACACGGTCATCATGCAGATCATGGTCGAGAACGCGAGCCCGGGCGAGGTTCGCGGCAGTAACGTCCAGATCGACACGCAACGCGCGAACACGCGCGTCCAGGTCAACGATGGCACGACGACTGTCATGGGCGGCGTCTTTATCGCGCCGCGAGCGTCGACACTCACGACAGGACGCCGGGGCTCTACCGGCTCCCGCTGCTCGGCTGGCTCTTCAAGCGCGACACTCGGGCGGAAGACAGCCGTGAGCTCCTGATCTTCATCACTCCACGGATCCTGAAGGGCTGAGGACCATGAATCGCGGCACTATCGTCACTGATCCCGTTCGACGCAAGGCTGTCTGGGGAGGAATTTTCAGAGGCCGCGCCGGCCTGGTCATGCTCCTTGGCTTGGCGATGTTCGGAGCGTCTTGCGGTGACGCTGTCCGTCAGGGCACGGGCTCGTCCTACCTGATTGTCAACTCGCTTCTGGGGAGATCCGGCGACGACGGAACGTTTGGCGCCACGCTCCAGTCGGACGTCCTCACCGATGAAGGCTCAGTCTTCTCTGACTCGGGCCAGGTCACGCTCACGCTCGCGATGAAAGACAACCTGACGTCTCCGACGACCAACAATTTCATTACCGTCGAGCGATATCGAGTCCGCTTCACACGTTCAGATGGCCGCAATACGCCAGGCGTTGATGTGCCTTACGGCTTCGATGGTGCGGTGACGGCGACAGTGAGCGCGCAGTCGATAGTTCAATTCGAACTGATCAGGCACGTCGCCAAGCTGGAGGCGCCACTGAGCGCGCTGGCGAGCAACCCCGTCATCATCTCGACCATCGCCGAAATCACATTCTACGGGCGTGACCAGACGGGACATGAGGTGTCGGCCAGCGGCCAGATGCTCGTATCCTTCGGAAATTTCGCCGGGTAGAGAAGGGGCAGCGCGACCGTGACAACAATCCAAGCAGCTCCCCCCCGAGGCTATATGACTCGAGTTACGATCGTTCGATTGGCAACTACGTCGGCCATCCTTCTTCTGGCCGGTGCCTGCACCATGGACAGCCAAGAGGCACCACCGCTGACGGGACCGTCCGAGTTTGCCCAGTCGATTACGATCAGCGTATCGCCGGACATCCTGCCGCAGGACGGCGCGTCGCAGAGCTTCATCGTGGTGACCGCCCGCGACGCCAACGCACAACCGCTCCGCAATCTGACGATGCGGGCGGAAACGCGGGTGAATGGAACGCCGGTGGACTTCGGCGTGCTGTCGGCGAAGAGCCTCGTGACCGGCAGCGACGGCCGAGCGTCGCTCGTCTACACCGCGCCGCCGTCGCCCGCCGTCTCGCCTGACGCGTTTCTGGTCGTGGATGTCGTGGTCACGCCACTCGGTTCCGACTTCAACAACGCCCACCCGCGAACCGCCGCGATTCGGCTTGTGCCCCAGGGCACTACGATTCCGCCGAACTCTCTCAAGCCGGCCTTCACGATGTCGCCCGCGGCACCGGCGGATCACCAAAGGGTCCTGTTCGACGCGTCCACCAGTGAGCCCGCGGCCGCGATTGCGGAATACCAATGGGACTTCGGCGACGGCGAGCGCGACTCAGGCCAGACCGTCGATCACGACTACGAATTCCCTGGGACTTACGTCGTGAAGCTGACGGTGAGAGATTCGTTCGGAAATGCAGCCTCTACCTCGAAGTCGCTGACGGTCTCGGCCGCGTCGAACCAGCCGACGGCGATCTTTGTCGCGCTGCCGAACCCGGCGAAGGTCAACTCGACGGTTACCTTCGACGGCTCGGCGTCGCGAGGGACGTCCGATGCGCGCATCGTGAGTTACACGTGGGACTTTGGCGACGGCACGTTCAGCACGACGGGCGGGCCGGTCGCGACCAAGAGCTTCCCGACGACTGGCAACCGAATCATCAAGCTCTTTGTCACCGATGCGGCGGGTCGCGTATCACCCGCGGTATCTGTGACCTTGACCGTCATTCCCTGAGGTCATGACCGACTCACCCCGACTCGAGGAACTGAAGCGCCGGGTCCACCGGGACCCGGCGTCGATTTCATTCGCCGCGCTCGCCGAGGAGTACCGCAAGCTCGGAATGTTTGCCGAGGCGATCGAGACCTGTCGGGCCGGGCTCCAGCGCCACCCGGCGTACATCTCGGCGCGAGTGACGCTCGGCCGCGCGCTCGTCGAGGTTGGCGAGTTCGACGAGGCATCGGTCGAACTCGAGCAGGTGCTGCGGAGCGCACCAGAGAATCTTGCAGCCATCCGCGCGCTCGCCGACATTCATCGGCGACGCGGCGAGATGCCGGAAAAGTTCGAGCACTATGATGCGCCTGCGGCGGAGACGCGCATAGCCGTCTCGACCGCCGCGGCCGAACCTTCCACTTCCACGACAGCGGCAACTGCGGTACAGTCCTCGGACGTGGGCGCCGATTTCGAATCCCCGGCTCTCGTCGAGCTCGAAGCATTTCTGGTCGCCATCACGCGCGCCAGGCGCGACGTCGCGCATTACGCCGTTCGCTAGTCCGGCGATGCCTGGCGATGGCATGAGCGACCTCGTCGTCTCACTCGTGGTCTCGCGTCTCGACCGCGCGCGTGCGGAGATGCGCTCGAACGCGGTCGATGCACTCGTAGTCACTCATCTTCCGAACATCCGCTATCTCACGGGGTTTGCCGGCACTGCGGGTCTGGTCGTCCTGACCGCCGAGACCTGCAGCCTCATCGTGGACTTTCGCTATCAGACCGTGGCACGCAGCCTTGTCGCGGCCGATCCAGAACTGTCGCGACACGTGACGGTCGTCGTGCCGGCTCGCAGCTACGACGAGACGCTTGCCGAGGTGCTGCGCGAGTCCGGCACACGCCGGATCGGCATCGAAGCGGCGTCGATGCCGGTCAGCCGTTTCAACCGTTTGTCGGCGGCACTGGCTGCCGCGGCACCGACGCCGCTCCAAAGTCAGGATGGCTGTCCCGCGATTGTTCCAACCGAACGCGTGATTGAAGCGGGCCGGGTGATCAAAGACGATTACGAGATCGCTGCGCTCAAGGAAGCGGGCAGGCGATTGTCTCTGGTGGCGGCCGAGGTCGTCTTGCTGCCGCGGCCTGGCGTGAGCGAAAGCGACATCGCTGCCGAGGTCGACGCGGTGCTGCGCCGGGCTGGCTTCGAACGTCCCGCGTTCGAGACGATCGTGGCGTCGGGCCCGAACAGCGCGCTCCCGCACGCACGCCCCGGCCGCCGGATCCTGAAAGCAGGAGATGGGGTGGTGCTGGACTTTGGCGGCGTCTACGACGGATACTGCGTGGATCTTACCCGTACGGTTGAGCTTGGCGATGCGGGCGCAGATTTTCGCCGTTTGTTCGTAGCCGTCGCCGAAGCTCAACAGGCGGCGATCGCGGTCGTCCGGCCGGGAGTGAAGGCGAGCTCGGTTGATGGCGCGGCTCGGGCCGCGCTCGACCGATATGGATTGCAAGAGGCCTTTGGGCATGGGACCGGGCATGGGCTCGGCCTCGAGGTGCACGAGGAGCCACGAATCGGGCGCCCCCTGGCAGGACAACCCGATCTGATCCTGCAGCCGGGCATGGTGTTCACGATCGAGCCGGGCGTGTATCTCGAAGGCATCGGCGGCGTGCGGATCGAAGACGACGTGCTCGTGACCGAGGACGGGTGCCTGGTGTTGACGTCCAACGGAGGGTGATTGGAATTCGACGATATCGAGCGAATCCTCGAGCTGATGCGGCAGCACGAGCTCCTGGAGTTCGAGATGGAGCAAGACGGGTTGAAGCTCAGGGTCCGCAAGACCGGCGCGGGCTTCATGCAGCAGTCGGTTCCGGCGCAACCGCTCGGATTACCGCAGGCGCCACTGCCGGCGGCCATTCCGTCAGCATCGGTATCGCAGCCGCCAGCGGCTCCGGCGCCAATCGACGAGCCGGCAATGGATTTGGCGGTGGTGAAATCGCCGATCGTTGGAACCTTCTATCGGTCTTCGGAGCCGGGGGCGCCGTCGTTCGTCGAAATCGGCGAGCGCGTCAAGAAAGATCAGGTGCTCTGCATCATCGAAGCGATGAAGCTGATGAACGAGATCACCTCGGAGTACGACGGTGAGCTCATGAGCGTGTACGTCGAGAACGGCAAGCCCGTGCAATATGGCGAGCGCCTGTTCGCGATCAAGACCAGCTAGTCTCCTTCACCCAATGTTCAAGAAAATCCTGATCGCCAACCGTGGGGAAATCGCGCTGCGAGTGATCTGCGCCTGCCGCGAGCTCGGCATCAAGACCGTCGCGGTGTACTCGGAAGCCGACGAGAATTCTCTGCACGTTCGATTTGCCGACGAGGACGTGTGCATCGGCCCGGCGCGGAGCGCCGACAGCTATCTCAATGTGCCTGCCGTGTTGAGCGCGGCGGAGATTACCGGCGCCGACGCGATCCATCCCGGCTACGGGTTCCTTTCCGAGAGCGCGTACCTCGCCGAAGTCTGCGAGGCCTGCCACATCAAGTTCATTGGCCCGGCGCCAAACGTCATCCGGCTGCTCGGCGACAAGGCACGCGCACGCCGCGCGATGAAGAAGGCCGGGATTCCAATTCTTCCCGGCAGCGACGGCCCGGTCGATGGCGAGGAGAAGGCACTCAAGGTCGCGAAGGATCTTGGTTTTCCCGTGATCATCAAGGCGGTCGCCGGCGGCGGCGGCCGTGGCATGCGGGTGATCCGCTCGGCGCCAGAGCTGGGGAAGGCGCTCAAGACAGCGCAGCGCGAGGCCGAGGCCGCATTCGGTGTCGGGGACGTCTACATCGAGAAATACGTCGAGCGCCCGCGTCACATCGAGTTCCAGGTGCTCGGCGATCACCACGGCGCGGTCGTGCACCTCGGCGAGCGCGAGTGCTCGATCCAGCGCCGCCATCAGAAGCTGCTCGAGGAAGGTCCGTCGGTCGCGGTCACCGAAAAGATGCGGCGCAAGCTCGGTGCGTCGGTGGTCGACGCCGCGCGCGCTGTCCAGTACACCAATGCCGGAACGTTCGAGTTTCTCCTCGACGACAAAGGCAACTTCTTTTTCCTCGAAGTCAACACCCGCATCCAGGTCGAGCACCCCGTCACCGAATCCATTACCGGCGTCGATATCGTGAAAGAGCAGATCCGGATCGCGGCCGGCGAACGGTTGTCATTCAAGCAGGGCGACGTGACGTTCACCGGGCACGCCATCGAATGCCGGGTCAATGCCGAGGATCCGGACACGTTCGCGCCGTCGCCGGGAACCATACAGGCCTTCAGTGTACCGGGCGGCCCGGGCGTGCGCGTCGACACGTTCGTGCATTCCGACTGCACGATCCCGCCGTACTACGACTCGATGATTGCCAAGATCATCGCGCACGGCCGCGACCGCCAGGAAGCGATCGCGCGCATGCGGCGCACGCTCGAGATGACGGTCATCGACGGCATCCGCACGTCGATTCCGCTCCACCTGCGCATCCTCAGCGACCCGGATTTCGTTGCCGGCCGCTTGAACACCGCTTTCATGGAGCGCTACGTCGTCGAGAAGAAGCCCGAGGGTAGCAGGCTCGCCGAGGCCGTTTAGGTGGGAAGCACGCCCGGAACCTGTTGAACCCTTCAGTTTCCATTTACCCAATCATCGACACGGGCTTCTGCCGCGCCCGGGGAATTGATCCGTTCGCGTTGGCCGGCGCATGCCTGCGCGGCGGTGCCCGGTTGCTGCAACTTCGGGCGAAAGAAGTCGGCGGCGCGGAGCTCCTCGAGCTCACGGAACGCACGGTCGCCGCCGCGGGCGAGGTCGGCGCCATCGTCATCGTCAACGACCGCGCTGACATTGCTTGCATGGCGGGAGCTGGTGGGGTGCACGTTGGGCAAACCGACCTTCCGGTGCCAGAGGCACGGGCAATCGTCGGCGAGCATGCGATCGTCGGCGTATCAACGCACGATAGACAGCAAATTGACGAAGCGATCTCGAGCGAGGCCAATTATGTGGCTGTCGGTCCAGTCTTCCTGACCGCCAGCAAAGATACCGGCTACACCCCACGCGGCCTCGAACTCGTTCGCTACGCCGCAGGCCGCGGGAAGCCCATCGTCGCCATCGGTGGGATCACGCTCGAGCGGGCAGCTGACGTCGTTGCCGCCGGCGCGTCCGCGCTCGCTGTGATCTCCGACATTCTTGTCGGAGACGACGCCGAAGGCCGGGTCCGCGCGTTCCACGCGCGCCTGCCGCCACAGCCGTTCAAGGTATACTGACGCCGTTTTCACGGCGATGCCGGGCGCTGACCGGAGGTCTGCGGCGCGCGCCCGCGAACACTTTCTGGAGGGTGAATGGATTCAAATCTCCTGAAGACCAAGTCGATCGAGCAACTGGTCGGAGACGCCGAACGTGGCAGCAAAGCGCTCAAGCGTACGCTGACGGCGATGGACCTGACACTGCTCGGCATCGGCGCGATCATCGGGACCGGCATCTTCGTCCTGACCGGCACGGCCGCGGCCAATCAGGCCGGTCCGGCCATCGTCCTCTCTTACGTGCTCGCCGGTGTGGCGTGCGCGTTTGCCGCGCTCTGTTATGCGGAGTTCGCGGCGATGATTCCGATTTCCGGCAGCGCCTACACCTACGCTTACGCCACGCTCGGTGAGATTTTTGCCTGGATGATCGGCTGGGACCTCATCCTCGAATACGCGGTCGGGTCGATGACCGTCGCCGTCGGGTGGAGCGGCTACTTCCAGCGAATTCTCGCTGGCTTCGGCGTGCACCTTCCGGCGTGGATGTCGGCGGCGCCAGCCGCCGGTGTCGAGGGTGCAGTCGTCAATCTTCCGGCGATCATCATCGTGCTCGTCATCTCGGCGCTGCTCGTGATTGGTGTCCGCGAGAGCGCACGGGTCAACGCGGTGATGGTCGCGGTCAAGCTCGCCGCGATTCTGTTTTTCATCGTCGTCGGCGCCGGCTACGTCAAGCCCGCGAACTGGTCGCCGTTCATGCCCTACGGCTTTCCCGGTGTATCGCTGGCGGCGGCGGTCGTCTTCTTCGCCTACATTGGCTTCGACGCCGTATCAACGACCGCGGAGGAGGCGAAGAATCCGAGCCGCGACCTGCCGATTGGCATCATCGCGTCGCTCATCATCTGCACGTTGCTCTATCTGCTCGTTGCCGGCATCCTGACTGGCATCATTCCCGTCGTCGACTTCAAGAACGACGCGCAGTTCCTGAACGCCCCGGTCGGATATGCGTTGCACGTCATCAATATGGACTGGGCCGCGGGTCTGGTCTCGGCGGGCGCCGTTGCCGGCATCACGAGCGTGTTGCTCGTCATGTTGCTCAGCCAGCCGCGCATTTTCTTTGCCATGAGCCGCGACCAGCTGCTGCCGCCCGGCGTCAGCAAGGTCCACCCGAAGTTCCGCACGCCGTACATCACGACGATGATTACCGGTGTGGTCGTGGCGATCGTGGCTGGGTTCACGCCGATCAATATCCTCGGCGAGATGACGAGCATCGGCACGCTGTTCGCGTTCGTCGTCGTGTCGATGGCCGTGATCATCCTGCGGCGGCGCCGGCCCGACGCCAGGCGGCCATTCAGGGTCCCCGGCGGCTACGTCATCCCGGTGCTTGGCGTCGTGTCGTGCGCCTACCTGATGATCAGCCTGACCGTGATGACGTGGGTCCGGTTCCTCGTGTGGCTCGACCTCGGTATGGTGATCTACTGGTTCTACGGCCGCACGCACAGCCAGCTCGCCAACCGGGCAGAGGCCGCGGCTCGCAGCTCCATGGAGAGCCTCGGCAACTTCCTGAAGATGTGCGGCTACATGCTGATGTTCAACGGCTTCTGCATCGCGCTCCTGGGCTACATGACGGAGTGGGGCATTACCAAGGAAGACCTCGTCAAGTGGCACGAGCTCGATACGTTGCTCACCAACTGGTTTGGCCTGCATATCAATCCGCAGATCGCTGACGCGTTCGGCCTCAAGATTCTGGCCGTCGGTATTGTCGCCAGCGTCATCGGGATGGTGCTCGCCCGGTCGTCGAGCCAGAAGTAGGAACCCTCTTGAGCGCACGCCTCCTGGATGGCCCGACCGTGGCTTCGGCCATCCGGGAGGGCGTGTCGCCCGACGTGCAGGCCTTCACAACGTCAGCTGGTCGACCACCCGGCCTGGGGATCGTTCTCGTTGGCGACGACCCTTCGTCTGAAATCTACGTTCGCAACAAGGTCAAGGCGGGTGGCGAAAGCGGGCTGTGGGTCGACCTGCAGCGGTTGCCGGCGACGGCCACGCTCGATGAACTGCTGGCGCTCGTGGCGCGACTGAACACAAGCGATCGCCATGACGGGATTCTCGTCCAGTCGCCGTTGCCGGCAGGAATGGGGAAGCACGCCGCCCAGCGGGTGTTCGACGCGATCGATCCGGCCAAGGACGTCGATGGATTTCATCCCGTCAACGTCGGCCGGCTCGTGCAGGGGAGGGCGCACCTCGTGCCGTGCACGCCGTCCGGAGTGATGGTGATGCTCGATCACTACGGCATCGGGATCGCGCGTTCGCGCGCCGTTGTCATCGGCCGGAGCGAGATCGTCGGCAAGCCGATGGCGATGTTGCTGTTGCAACGTGATGCGACCGTGACCATCTGCCATTCGAAGACGCCAGACCTTCCTTCGGTCGCGAAGGAAGCAGACATTTTGGTCGCCGCAATCGGCCGCCCAGGGTTCGTGACCCCAGCGTTCGTCAAACCTGGTGCGACTGTCATCGACGTCGGGATCAACAGGGTCACGGACGCGGACGTCGCGCGAGATTTGTTTCCTCCGGATTCCCCGCGGCTGGCCGACTTCGCCCGCCGCGGATCGGTGGTGGCTGGCGACGTTCATCCCTCAGTGGCCGAGGTTGCGGGCGCCCTCACACCCGTTCCGGGCGGAGTCGGGCCGCTGACGATCGCCGTTCTGCTCCGGAATACCGTCAAAGCCGCGATGGCGCGCGCTGCCGCCGTGTAGCCATGCGCCGCGCGGCCCTGACCGGCGGCATCGCAACCGGCAAGTCGCATTGCCTTGCGCGTTTCGCCGCGCTTGGCGCCGCCACCGTCGATGCCGATCGTCTCGCACGCGAGGCCGTCGCTCTTGGCACTGACGGCCTGGCCCGAGTCGTCGATCGATTTGGCGCGAACTATCTGCTGCCAGACGGCTCTCTCGACCGTGCAGCGCTCGGCCGTCTTGTGTTTGCCGATCGCACGGCCCGCGCCGAACTCGAGGCGATCATTCACCCAGAGGTCTATCGCCGCATCGACGGCTGGTACGCCAATCTCCCGGCTGGAACGCGCGTCGCGATCGCCGATATTCCTCTGCTGTTCGAGACCGGCCACCAGCACGATTTCGACGTAATTATCGTTTGCGCCTGCTCGCCGGCGGAGCAGCTCCGTCGCCTGACCGCGCGCGATGGTCTGAGCGAAGCCGCCGCACGGGCGCGCCTCGACGCCCAGTGGCCGATAAACGAAAAGGTCGCCCGCGCGCACATCGTCATCAGAACGGATGGGGGATTTGCGGAGACCGACAGGGAAGTCGGGACGGCGTATGAAAGTCTGAATTCTGAACTGTAGAGGATTGCAGTTCGCCCTTCGCGGCTCGCTTGGCGAGCAAGGCGAATGAACCTAGAACCACCAAATAGCGAGCTGCGAACCGCGAGCCGCGACTTCAGACGTCAGACTTCAGACTTTCTTGTGCCGTCGCGATCCTCTCCTCGATGAAGGTGTTCCACTCGTGACATTGCGGGCACTGCCAGAGGAGCTCAGTGCTGCGATAGCGGCAGCGGATGCAGATGTGCGGATCGAGGTAGAAAATGGCATCTCGCGTCAGGTCGACGTAGCGCGTGACGAGCGCTTGCGGTAGGTGGAGGGTCGAGAGTGTTTGCCAGATGGCCTGGTGCAGCGCCAGCGCGTGCGGATTGTGTACCAGCGCCTCGAACAGGACCTCGAGTGCCTCTGGCGCCGCGTCTTTCGTTGACAGGTGTCGCGCCAGCGCGAGGCGGGCCCGCCAGTCTTGCGGGTTGGCGTCGATCAGGTGCCGGCAGAGTGTTGGAAATCGCTCCGGATCGTTGATCTTTGGATACGCGCCTTCGAGCCGCGCGAAGACGAGATAGGCGCGTTCCGGGGACTTCTCGATCAGCCTTTCCCAGGCGGTGATCGCGGCGGCGGTGTCTCCTTGATAGAAGCGCACGTCGCCGAGATTGAGATACGCGGGCACGGTTCGATCGTCGAGATCGATGGCCGCGTCGAACCTGCGCGCGGCCTCGGGATAGTCCATCCGCTTCAAGGCATCGAGTCCCAGCTCGTTCTCGAGAAACGCCAGAATCTCGTGGTGGCGTGCCTGGGACGTCTGACCGTCGCGCCGCGCGAGCTTCTGTCGCGTCAAGTAGGCGTCGCTCCACTGGTGCTGTTCTTCGTAGAGCTTCTCGAGATTCGTCAACGCATACTGGTTGTCCGGGTCGAGGCGGAGCACCTCGGTGAACGCTTCGAGTGCGCGATCGACGAATCCGCCGCGCTTGTAGTCGAGCCCAAGGCAAAGGAGCACGTTCGCGTGCTCGAGCTTACGGAGATCGGGGCGCTGGAGCAGGTTCTGGTGCTCCTGGATGGCACGGCCGACTTGACCCTTCTCCCGGTACAGGTTGCCGAGAATCAAGTGGATCTCGAGCGGATCGCCGGCAGCGCTCGCGGCGCGCGTCAATTCTTCGATCGCCGGATCGAGTCTGGTTGGTGACGAGAAAGTTGAGGCCGAGCATGTAGTGGGGAGACTCGCGGGCACGGCGGCGGTCGATCCACTGGCCGTCACGCAGCTTGTAGCGCTCCCATGCCTTGCCGATCGCCAGGCCGGCGAGCAACGCCACCAGCACGGTCAGGAGTACGACGTAGCCGTCCATTACGCCTGGGGAAGGTGCTGGCGGACCACGTCATCCCACCGCTGCTGCGCCCGGAGGACGAGCTCGACGAGTTCTCGCAGCCGCGCCGCGGCCACCCGCGGCGTGGCTGACCCAATCAACGCGGTCGCGAACCTCTTGTGCGGCGTCGGCCGGCGCAGCGGACAAGCCGACCCGCGCCAGCACCTGCAGATCGAGCAGGTCGTCGCCCATGTAGGCGACTTCGGGGTCCTCCACGCGCGCGTCACGGAGGATTTGTTCGTACGCAGCGAGCTTGCTCTTGACGCCCAGCTCGACGATGCGGACCGCGAGCTGCGCCGCACGGTGAGCCGTGGCGCCCGACGATCTGGCGGAGAGCAGACCGACGGTCAGCCCCGCGCGCTGTGCCCAGACGATGCCGGCGCCGTCGCGGATGTGGAAACCCTTCGACTCGGACCCGTCGGCATGCATGACGACTTCGCCGGTGGTGAGCACGCCGTCAACGTCAAAGAGCAACAGACGGATGCGGGCGGCCTTGACCTGCACAGACATGAAGGGAAGTTACCTCACAAACGCGCGCGTTGCACGAGGTTGGGTTGTATCGAGGCCGTAGATCCGCGTGATCCGCGTCCCATGAGATCCGCGGTAATCCGCGTCTCGTCCGTCCGCGTGATCCGCGTCCCCGTCGATCCGCGTGATCCGCGTCCCGTCGATCCGCGTGATCCGCGTCTCGTTTGATCCGCGCTTCAGAACATCTGCAGCCGCCACAGGTCGTGGATCTGCACGACACCGTCCACGGCTCCGTGTTCGTCCGTGACGATGACCGACGTAATCTTGTGCGTCTCCATGATCCTGAGCGCTTCGACAGCGAGGACGCCTCGCCTGATCGTAATCGGGTTGCGCGTCATGGCATCGCCCGCGGTGAGCGCAAGGACGTTGGTTGTCCGGCTCATGAGCCGCCGCAGGTCGCCATCGGTGAAGACTCCGACCAACCGCCCGTCGGCGTCGGTCACGGCGGTCATCCCGAGACGTTTGCTCGACATCTCGTGGAAGACGTCCGGCATCGGGGTCGTCATACGGACGATCGGCGCGGCGGCGCCGGTGTGCATGACGTTCTCGACCTGCATCAGCCGGCGGCCAAGTTTGCCGGCCGGATGCAGAGACGCAAACTGATCTTCGCGAAAACCCTTGCGGACGAGCAGCGTCATCGCCAGTGCGTCGCCCATCGCCAGCGCCGCGGTGGTGCTCGCGGTCGGTACGAGGTTCATCGGACACGCCTCGCCGGCGATCGAGCAGTCCAGCGTGACGTCCGCGGCTTTCGCGAGCGTGGACGATGAGTCGCCCGTCATCGCGATGAGCCTGGCGCCGAGGCGCCGAATCGACTCGAGAAGCCTCAGAAGCTCTTCGGTCTCGCCGCTGTGCGACACGGCAATCACGACATCGTCGTCGCGAAGCGCGCCGAGATCGCCGTGCGTGGCCTCTGCGGGATGGAGGAACCAGGCAGCGGTTCCGGTGCTTGACAGGGTCGCCGCGATCTTGCGGCAGATGATGCCGGACTTGCCCATGCCCGTGACGATCACGCGGCCGCGGCACTCGAAGAGGAGCTGGACGGCGCGCTCGAAGGTCGCGTCGACGCGATCGACGAGCCCGAGAATCGCAGCTGCTTCCGTGCGGAGCACCTTGCGCGCGAGATCGAGGCCTGAGGCAGTGTCGGTGGTCATCGGGAACCGTCGGGGCGGGTCCGGCTGGAGCCGGACGCGGCTTTCGTCGGATCCGGTGTCAGCCGGACGATCTCGTGAATCCGCACCAATCGTTCGAGCAATGGCTCCAGCCGATCGAGCCGGAGCGCATTCTGTGCGTCGCTCTTGGCCCGCGCCGGTTCCTCGTGGACTTCGAGGAACACGCCGTCAACGCCCGCTGCAACGCCCGCTGAGGCGAGCGGTTCGATGAACTCGGCTTGTCCGGCAGTGACGCCCTCGCCGGCGCCCGGCAGCTGCAGGCTGTGAGTGACGTCGTAGACCACCGGGTAGCCGAATGCGCGCATGATTGGAAACGCGCGCATGTCGACCACCAGATTGTGATACCCGAACGTGAAGCCTCGCTCGGTGACGATCACGCGCTCGTTGCCGGCCGCCGTAATCTTGCCGATGGCATGGCGCACGTCAGTGGGCGCGAGGAACTGGCCCTTCTTCACGTTGACCACCCGGTTGGTGCGTGCGGCGGCCTCGAGCAGATCAGTCTGCCGCGATAGAAATGCGGGGATCTGCAGGATGTCGGCGACCTCGGCGACCGGCGCTGCATGCGCCGCTTCGTGGATGTCGGTCAGGATCGGAACGTCGGCTCGGACTCGCACGCGAGAGAGCACGCGCAACCCGTCTTCGAGTCCAGGCCCTCGGAACGAGCGGCCAGACGTCCGATTGGCCTTGTCGTATGAGGCCTTGAAGACGTAGGGGACACCAACGCGCCGCGCGATGTCCCGAATCGCGATGGCGAGGTCGACCGCGTGCGACTCGCTTTCGATGACACACGGGCCGGCGATGAGCAGTAGCGGACCGCCGCCGCCGATCGTCAGCCCGGCACACTCAATTGGCTGCACGCGCCCTAACCTACCACGGACGCTGCCGGCTGGCTGCGCGCCGCCCGGGCATGGCGATAGCTCGCCTCGACGAACCCGGCGAACAGCGGATGCGGCTTGAGCGGCTTCGACTTGAACTCGGGATGGAACTGCACGGCGACGTACCAGGGATGCGTCGGAAGCTCGACGATCTCGACGAACTTGCCGTCGAGCGACCGCCCGGCAATTTCGAGCCCCCGCTCGGTGAGCGCCTTCTCGTACACGCAGTTGAACTCGTAGCGGTGACGATGGCGCTCGTGGATGACTTCTTCGCCGTACAGCTCGCGCGATCGCGAACCGGCCTTGAGCGCGCACGGATACGTGCCGAGACGCATCGTGCCGCCGAGGTCGTCGACGCCGAGCAGGTCGCGCAGCTTGTAAATGAGCTTGATTGGTGTCTCCGGGCTGCACTCGGTCGAGTCGGCCTCGGCGAGGCCGGCGACGTGGCGCGCGTACTCGACAGCGGCCCATTGGAAGCCGTAGCAAATGCCGAAGTAGGGAATGTTGCGTTCGCGCGCGATCTCGGCCGCGCGCATCATGCCGCGCGTGCCGCGATCGCCGAAGCCTCCCGGTACGAGGATGCCGTGGGCACCGTCGAGCAGTTGCTCACCTCCGGGCTGTTCGAGCGCTTCGGCTTCGACCCAGCGGATGTTGACGCGCAGTCGGTGCTTGAATCCACCGTGATAGAGCGCCTCGTTGAGGCTCTTGTACGAATCCTCGTAGCCGACGTACTTGCCAACGACGTGGATCGTGATTTCATCGGCCGGGTGCCGGATTCGATCGACGAGGTCGACCCAGGCGTCCATCCGCGCTTCGGTCTGCGGTAAGTGCAGACGGTCGAGGACGATCGCGATCGAGCCCCTCGGCAGCGAGAACGAGCGGCACCTCGTAGATGCTCGACACGTCCTTGGCGGTGATGACGGCTTCTTCGTCGACGTCGCAGAAGAGCGCGATCTTGCGCTTGATGTCCTGATCGAGAAAGCGGTCGGTGCGGCAGAGGAGGATGTCGGGCTGGATACCGATCGCCCGCAGGTCGCGAACGCTGTGCTGCGTCGGCTTGGTCTTGAGCTCGCCGGCGGCGCCGATGAAGGGAACGAGCGTCAGGTGAACGTAGAGCGTGTTCTCTCGGCCGACATCCTGACGGAGCTGGCGGATCGCTTCGAGAAATGGCTGGCTCTCGATGTCGCCGACGGTACCGCCGATCTCGACGAGCACGATGTCGACGTTGCGGGCGACAGCGCGGATGCTGTCCTTGATCTCGTTGGTGATGTGCGGGATCACCTGCACCGTGCGGCCCAGGTAGTCGCCGCGCCGCTCCTTCTGGATCACCGACAGATAGATCTTTCCCGGTCGTCCAGTTGTTGTTCCGCGTCGTGACCTGGTTGGTGAAGCGCTCGTAGTGGCCGAGGTCGAGGTCGGTTTCGGCGCCATCGTCGGTGACGTAGACTTCACCGTGCTGGTACGGGCTCATCGTCCCAGGGTCGACGTTGATGTACGGGTCGAACTTCTGGAGAGCCACTTTGTAGCCATGGCCCTCGAGCAGTGCCCCGATCGAGGCGGCGGCGAGACCCTTGCCGAGCGACGAGACGACGCCGCCGGTCACGAGAATGTATTTGACGGGCCTCGCGGGCCTGGTGTCCTGGTTTGCGATGACGTCGCCCATGTGTCTCAGAGTTCTCCTTTATTAATGCTCGCGGGGCCCCACCCCCGCTCGCGGTCGCTCGGCGACTTCCGCCTTCGCTGAAAGCTTCGGCGGACCGCCGTAGCCTGGCGGAGGCTGGTCGCGCCTCGCTCCGGCCGCCGGCGCTGCTGATAGGACGTCAGCGCTCGATTCCTGCGCCAGCCCAGCATGGCCATCTCGACGCGTGTGGTCGCCGACGAGCCGCCGCGCCCTTTCAAGATCTTCTGGTGTATCTACGCCGATCGAATCGTGTTGCGTCTCGATGACCTGTATGCGAATGCCGTACTCGAGTGCTCGAAGCTGTTCGAGCGCCTCCGATTGCTCGAGAACCGTCGGTGGAAGGGAGGCAAGCCTCAGCAGACATTCGCGCGTGTAGACGTAGAGTCCCACGTGCCGCCATGCGGGCGCGGCGGGGCTGTCAGCCCGTGTATGTGGAATTGGCGCGCGCGAGAAGTACAGGGCGTAGCCGTCGCGATCCACCACGACCTTCGTCACGTTCGCGTTACGGAAATCTTCGGGATCGTCAATTCGCCGG
Source organism: uncultured Acidobacteriota bacterium (assembly GCA_963797715.1). Classification (GTDB taxonomy): domain Bacteria; phylum Acidobacteriota; class Vicinamibacteria; order Vicinamibacterales; family 2-12-FULL-66-21; genus DATBJJ01. The sequence continues at coordinate 180,677 of CAWCQS010000012.1, read as the reverse complement.
CGCAGGGTGCTCATCTCGAGCGCGGACTCAGCGGCAAAGGGCGAAACCGCTTCATCGATCATTGCGGGCTCGATGAGCGGTTCATCTCCCTGCACGTTGACGACAAGACGGCAGTCGAGCGACTGCACGACCTCGGCGAGGCGATCGGTTCCACTGCGATGATGTGCGGCCGTCATGCGCACGTCGCCGCCAAACGCGCGGACAGCGTCGGCAATTCTCTCGTCGTCGGTGGCGACGATGACGCGCGAGATCGTTTGCGCCTCGGACGCGCGGCGGTAGACGTGCTCGATCATCGGACGTCCGCCGATGAGCGCGAGCGCTTTTCCTGGCAGTCGGCTCGACTGATAGCGTGCCGGGATGACGACGATAGTGGTGTTAGGGGTGAAACTTGACGTGGGCCCAGGGGACGAAACAGGGGGCACGACGAATCATAACACAGCTGCACACCGCGGTTCGCGCCTCGCTGCTCGCAGCTGGCGGTTTGGCCTGCTGAGAAGCCCCGCGCCAGTCCGGGCAATGCCGAGCGGGTCGCAGCGGCAAGAGCGAAACGCGAACCGCGAGCCGTGACGGCGGCACTGTGCTACGATCCACCGACACTGACAACCATGACTGCCAAACGGGCTGCGGCGTACTCTGGTGCGGCGTTGCTGTTGCTGGCGTGGCTTGCCTCAGCGGCCGGACTCGTGCGACAGACGCCGGAGGCTCCAGAGCCGGAGCGCGCGCCGGAACCGACCGGCACGCCGCAACTGGCCGCCGAAGTGCACGCGCAGACGCTGCGCTTGAAGACGCGTCTCGCCGCTGCACCGGCTCCGCAAGAACCCCTGCGGAACCCTTTCACCTTTGTGTCCCGGACATCGGCCGAGCGTCCCGCGACCTCGGTGCGCCCGGCGGTTGAGGATGCACCGGTCATCGGACCGCCAGCCGAGCCGGCGATTGAGTTGATAGGTGTCGCGGAAAACGAGACGCCGACTGGCGTCTCGCGCACCGCGATCATTGCTGCTCTAGGCGGGGAACTGTTCCTCGTGAAGGAAGGCGAGACCATTGCCTCGCGCTATCGTGTCGGCGCGGTCTCAGCCAATGCCGTCGAACTGAACGATCTGCTGCTCGGAACGGTGCGACGGCTCGCGCTGCGCGACTGAACGGCGGCTACGACACCTGCGCCGACTCGCGCGTCCTTCACCGCTTCGAACGCACGAATCTCTGGTAACGCTTTCGCCAGCCCGGCGTCTGCCGCTGTCGCGTCGAGCTTGACGACGCCGACCGCTCCATTCTCATCGCGGCCCAGGGCAAAATTCGCGATGTTGACCTTGTGACGGCCGAGGATGGAGCCGATCTGTCCGATCACGCCGGGCTTGTCCGCATTCTTGATGACGAGAAGCGTGCCGTCGAGAGGCGCCTCAACTTCGATTCCATCGAGCAGCGTCAGCCGCGGGCGTGCCGGTTCGAAGACTGTGCCCTCGAGCCAGCGCTCACCTTCGCTCGTCTGCACCTTGACCGAGATGATGTTGGCAAAGTTTCTCGCTCGCGAGCTGTGCGACTCGATGATTTCAATGCCGCGCTCACGCGCGACGTCTCGTGCGTTGACGATGGTCACGGACGAAGAGAGGAGCGGACGCAGCAACCCGTTGACCGCAGCGCTGACGATCAGGGCGCTGTTCGATCCCACGAGCGGCCCGTAGAGCCGGACGCTGATCCCCTTCGTGCGTCCTTCGGCAAGCTGGACCACCAGGGCACCCAACTGCTCGGCGAGCGTGAGGAAGGGCTGCAGCCGTAGCATCTCGTCCGCGGCAATGGCCGGAAAATTGACAGCGTTGCGAATGACGCCCTGCGCCAGGTAGTCACGAACGGCGGTGGCAGTCTCGAGGCCGACGAGCTCTTGCGCTTCAGCCGTCGACGCTGCGATGTGCGGCGTCGCGACGACTTGCGGAAGTTGTGCCAGCCGCCAATCCTTCGGTGGCTCCACCTCGAACACGTCGAGGGCCGCTCCGGCAACGTGTCCGGACTCAATCGCTTCGGCGAGTGCGGTCTCGTCAATGAGCTCACCGCGGGCAGTGTTGACGAGCCGTACGCCTTTCTTGCATTTGGCAAGGCGCGCCTTGCCAAAGAGATGCCGCGTATCGGTTGTCGCTGGAAGGTGGAGGCTGATGTAGTCGGCGACGGCGCACATGGCGTCCAGATCGAGCAACTGGATGCCGAGGGCGGTCGCGACCTTCTCGGAGATGTACGGGTCGTGCGCGACAATCTCCATGCCGAAGGCCCGGCCGCGTGACGCGACTTCCTGCCCGATTCGTCCAAGTCCGCAAAGTCCCAGTGTTTTGCCGCGAAGCTCGGCGCCCGTCAGCTTCTTCTTGTCCCAGACGCCGCGCTTCATTGTCGCGTCAGCGATGGGAACGGCGCGTGCGAGCGAGAGCATCAGCGCCAGTGCGTGCTCGGCGACGCTCACGCTGTTGCCGCCGGGCGCATTCATCACGAGGATGCCGCGAGCGCTCGCGGCCGGAAGGTCGACGTTGTCGATACCGGTTCCCGCGCGGGCAATCACCCGAAGTTTCGGCGCGGCCGCGAGCAGACGATCATCAACTTTTGTCGCGCTCCGGACGATGAGCGCATCGGCCTCTGAGAGATCCGGCGCCAGCACGTCTGCCGGACGTCCGGCGCGCGCGTCGACGGTCCAACCCGAGACCGCTTTGAGAAGTTCTACAGCAGAAGAGGGCAATTGATCGGCGATGACGATGTGCATGAGGGGAAAGGAAAAGGAGAAGAGCCTTCAGATATAATGTGCCGTTCCGATTCGTGCGAGAAAGATGTTCCTCGCACCACGATAGTGCAAACCGCTGGAATCTACCGATTCACGGGGTGCTTTCGGCTGGATCGAGAACTTTTCAACAACGTTTTCCACAGTTTCTGTGAAGATCCTGTAACGTCACGCTGGTGATGTGACCTAATCCGACCATGCCTACTTTTTCGATGCTCAAACCGCCGGCCACTGGGACAGCCATTACGAAGAAGGACGGCCGTCTCGTCGTTCCTGACGATCCTATCATCCCGTTCATCGAAGGTGATGGCACCGGACCAGATATTTGGCGTGCCAGCGTTCGCGTCTTCGATGCGGCCGTGCAGAAAGCGTACGGTGGCAAGAAAAAGATCGCGTGGTTCGAAGTCTACGCCGGCGAGAAGAGCTTTAAGAAGTTCGATACTTGGTTGCCGGACGAGACCGTCGAGGCCTTTCGTCATTATCTCGTTGGCATCAAGGGGCCGCTCACCACGCCCGTCGGCGGTGGTATCCGCTCGTTGAACGTCGCGCTGCGTCAGTTGCTCGACCTCTTCGTCTGCTTGAGGCCTGTCCGCTGGTACAAGGGCGTACCGTCGCCGGTGAAGCATCCCGAAAAAGTGGATATGGTGATCTTTCGGGAGAACACGGAAGACATCTACGCCGGCATCGAGTACGCAGCCGGCACGCCGGAAGCTCAAAAGGTCCTCGACTTCTTCGCCCGCGAGTTTCCGAAGGAATTCAAGAAAGTGCGTTTCGGGACAGCGCAGGCTGGGCAGGAGTGGCAGGCGCAACTCGAGGCCATAGGCGCCCCGGCACGCGAGGTCGCCGTTCAGGTGGGCATCGGGCTGAAGCCGATCAGCTATCTCGGAAGCGAACGCCTGATCCACAGCGCCATCAGCTACGCCATCGTCAACAAGCGGAAGAGCGTCACGCTGGTGCACAAGGGCAACATCATGAAGTTCACCGAAGGGGCGTTTCGCGACTGGGGCTACGACATTGCGAAGACGTTCTTCGGCGCCGAGGAGATTGACGGCGGGCCGTGGTGCAAGATTCCGGCAGGCAAACCCGGTGCCGGCATCGTCATCAAGGACGCGATTGCCGACATCACGCTGCAACAGGTGCTGACGCGACCCGACGAGTTCGACGTTATCGCCACACCGAACCTGAACGGCGACTATCTCTCCGACGCGCTCGCCGCGCAGGTCGGCGGCATCGGTATTGCGCCCGGCGGCAACATCAATTACGTCACCGGCCACGCCGTGTTCGAAGCCACACACGGCACGGCTCCGAAGTATGCCGACCAGGACAAGGTCAACCCCGGCTCGGTCGTCCTGTCGGGCGAAATGATGCTCCGCCACCTCGGGTGGACGGAGGCTGCTGACCTGCTGGTCAAAGGCATGGACGGGGCAATCGCGGAAAAGAAGGTCACCTACGACTTCGCCCGCCTCATGACTGGTGCTACCGAGCTCAAGACGTCAGAATTTGCCGACGTCATGATTGCGAACATGTGATTCTGAAGATCAGCATTCACTTCAGCACTCAGACTTCAGCATTCAGAATTTCATAACGTTCTCCCAGAGGCTGGTCAGATGAAGAGAAAAGTCACCGTTGTAGGTGGTGCCGGCGCGGTTGGCGCCACGGTCGCCAGGGCAATCGCCAATAAGGAGCTCGCCGACGTCGTCATCATCGACGTTGCCGATCAGAAGGCCGCGGGAGTCGGGCTCGACATGCTCGAAGCGTGCCCGATCGAAGGCTCCGATTCGCGCGTCGTCGGATACGGCGCCAACGAGGAGGGCTGGCAGGCGACCGCCGGTTCAGACGTCGTCGTCATCACCTCGGGAATGCCGCGCAAGCCAGGAATGAGCCGGGACGACCTGCTGAATACGAACTACAACATCATGCAGTCGGTCACTGCGCAGGTCGTCAAGTATTCGCCCAACACAATCATCGTTCCGGTGGCGAATCCGCTCGACGCGATGGCGCAGGCCGTGTATCGGCTGAGCAAGTTCCCGCGCGAGCGCGTGATCGGCATGGCCGGTGTCCTTGACTCGGCGCGGATGCGCACGTTCATTGCGATGGAGCTCAACGTTTCGGTCGAGAACATTCACGCATTTGTTCTCGGTGGCCATGGTGACACCATGGTGCCGCTGCCGCGCTACTCTACGGTCGCCGGCATCCCGATCACCGAGCTCATCTCCAAGGAGCGCATCGACGCCATCTGCAAGCGGACCGCGGACGGCGGCGCCGAAATCACCAAGCTCGTGGGCACGAGCGCCTGGTATGCCCCTGGCTCGGCCGCTGCCGAGATGGTCGAGATCATCCTCAAGGACAAGAAAAAGATCGTCCCGTGCTCGATTTTCCTGCAGGGCGAGTACGGAATTCGAGACTTGTTCGTGGGCGTCCCGGTCAAGCTCGGCGCGCGCGGCGTCGAGGAAATCATTCAGATCAAGCTGACGCCAGAAGAGGATGCGGCGCTGAAGAAGTCCGCCGGCGCCGTCAAGGAACTGGTCGACGTTATTAAGGTGTAGTGTCCGGCTTCAGCCGGACTGGTCCGGCTAAAAGGCCAGACACTACAGCAGCGTGGCCCGAAGGTATTCGCGATTCATGCGCGCGATGTTCGTGATCGCGATGCCCTTCGGGCAGACCGCCTCGCACTCGCCCTCGTTCGAACAGCTGCCGAAGCCTTCGGCATCGTGACGATCGACCATCGCCACCACCCGCCGTTCGCGCTCGACCTGTCCCTGCGGAAGCAGCGACAAGTGACTGACCTTCGCCGATGTAAAAAGCGCTGCTGAAGCGTTCTTGCAAGCGGCCACGCACGCTCCGCAGCCGATGCAGGCAGCTGAATCCATCGCCTTTTCGACGACGTTCCCCGGAATGAGGATATTGTTGGCGTCCTGCGCGCCGCCAACGTTGACCGACGTGTAACCGCCAGCCTGGATGATCCGGTCGAAGGCGCTGCGATCGACAACGAGGTCTTTCACGACAGGGAAGGCTTTGGCCCTCCACGGCTCGAGCACGACCCGGTCGCTATCCTTGAACCGGCGCATGTGCAGCTGGCACACCGTGGTCCCTGCGTCGGGACCATGCGCCACGCCGTTGATCAGGAACCCGCATGTGCCGCAGATACCCTCGCGGCAGTCGGAGTCGAACGCGATCGGGTCGTTGCCTTCGGCAATCAGCCCTTCGTTGACGACGTCCAGCATCTCGAGGAAGGACATGTCGGGCGAGATGTTCTCGGCGACGTAATCCACCAGTGCGCCGGGCGCGTTTGCACTCGCTTGCCGCCAGACTTTTAGAAGGATGCGCATGATAGCTCTCAGCTGTCAGCTCTCAGCCATCAGCTCAGCTCGTCGAACAGTCGGCTGATAGCTGACGGCTGAGAGCTGAGAGCTCACTTGTAACTGCGTTGCGTCGGCTTGACGTATTCGAACGACAACGCTTCCTTGTGCAGCGTCGGCGGCTTGCCGATGCCCTGGAACTCCCAGGCCGATACGTGCGAGAAGTGCTCATCGTCGCGCAGCGCCTCGCCGTCAGGCGTTTGGCTTTCCTCGCGGAAGTGGCCGCCGCACGACTCCGTGCGCTGCAGGGCGTCGAGCGTCAACACTTCGGCGAACTCGAGGTAGTCGGCGACACGGCCGGCGTATTCGAGGTTCTTGTTCAGATTGTTGGCCGGTCCCGGCACCGACACGTCGTGCCAGAACTCCTCTCGGAGTTTCGGGATGCCTTCGAGCGCGCGGCGCAGGCCGGCGTCGTTGCGAGCCATACCGACGTAGTCCCACAGCAGCCCGCCGAGATCCCGGTGCAGCTGCCTCGGTGTTCGGCCGCCCTTGACGGAGAGCAGACGATCGAGTCTGGCCTGAACCGAGGACGCCGCCTCGTTGAAGGCGTCGTGGTCGGTCGTGACCGGCGGCAGGGAGGTGCTCCCGATATAGTTGGCGAGCGTCGTGGGGATGACGAAGTAGCCGTCGGCCAGCCCCTGCATCAGCGCGCTGGCGCCGAGCCGGTTGGCGCCATGGTCCGAGAAGTTCGCCTCTCCGAGGACGTGCAGGCCTGGAATCGTGCTCATCAGGTTGTAGTCGACCCAGAGGCCGCCCATCGTGTAGTGGATCGCCGGATAGATCCGCATCGGGACCGTGTACGGGTCCTCATCGGTAATCTTCCGGGTACATATCGAACAGGTTGCCGTAACGCGCCCGGATGACGTTTACCCCCAGCCGATTGATCGCATCGGCAAAGTCCAGGTACACGGAGAGGCCGCTGTCGCCGACGCCGCGTCCCTCGTCGCACACGGCCTTGGCGTTCCGCGACGCGACGTCACGCGGTACGAGATTGCCGAAGCTCGGATACCGGCGCTCGAGGTAGTAGTCGCGGTCGGCCTCGGGAATGTCAGCGGGCGCTCGGCGATCGCCTGGCTTTTTCGGCACCCACACCCGGCCGTCGTTCCGGAGGCTCTCGCTCATCAGCGTCAGCTTCGACTGATGCGTGCCGGAGACCGGAATGCAGGTCGGGTGAATCTGGGTGTAGCAAGGGTTGGCAAGGAACGCGCCGCGTTTGTAGGCGCGCCACGCCGCCGTGACGTTCGAATTGACGGCATTCGTCGACAGATAGTACGCGGTGCCGTATCCACCCGTGCACAGCAACACGGCGTGTGCGGCGTAGCGCTCGATGGCGCCGGTCGACAGGTTGCGGCAGATGATGCCTCGTGCCTGGCCGTTGACGACCACGAGATCGAGCATCTCGCGGTTGGCAAAGGAAGTCACGGTCCCGCGCTCGACCTGTCGCATCATCGATTGATACGCGCCGAGGAGGAGTTGCTGCCCGGTCTGGCCTCGCGCGTAGAACGTTCGCGACACCTGCGCGCCGCCAAACGACCGGTTGTCGAGCAACCCGCCGTATTCGCGCGCGAACGGCACCCCCTGAGCCACGCACTGGTCGATGATGTTCACGCTCAGCTGCGCCAACCGGTAGACGTTGGCCTCTCGTGAACGGTAGTCGCCGCCCTTGACGGTGTCGTAGAACAACCGCTGGATGCTGTCGCCGTCGTTCTGGTAGTTCTTCGCCGCGTTGATGCCGCCCTGCGCCGCGATGCTGTGGGCACGGCGCGGACTGTCCTGAATGCAGAAGCTCAGGACGTTGTAGCCCAACTCGCCCAGCGAGGACGCAGCTGACGCGCCCGCCAACCCCGTTCCCACGATGATGACGGTGTATTTCCGCCTGTTCGCAGGGTTGACCAGCTTCGAGTCGAAGCGGTGTCTGTCCCATTTTTCCGCGAGCGGTCCGCCCGGTACTTTTGCGTCGAGTGCCATGAACGCTAGCTCAGACCCCAATCAGTGTTGTCCGTGTGATCCGTGGCCGTGCCCTCTGTGTGATCCGTGGCCCTAATAATGGGTGAAGAACGCCCAGACGGGGATAATCGCCAGTCCGCCGGCCACCAGTACCGCGAGAAGAATGCCGCCGGTCACGAGGCGCCCCGAGTAGCGAGGATGATCCAGCCCCAGTGACTGGAACGCGCTCGAAACACCGTGGCTCATGTGCAGGCCGACGAGCAGCGTCCCAATCACGTAGAAGATTACCCAGAGCGGGTTGCGAAACACGTCGATCTCGGTCCGGTAGAGATCTCGAACCGAATCGCTGCCGAGCGCCAGATAGAACGTGCCGAACTTGAACTGCTTGACGTGAACGATAACGAAGAGCAGCGCGAACAGACCCGAGGCAATCATCGTCGACGAGGCAATGCCCTTGCGGCTCGCGCGGCCGGCCCGCTCCTTCTTCTCATATGGGACGGGCCGCGCGCGCCGGTTGTGCCGCCACATCGTGATCGCCTTGATCACGTGCACGACGAATACGAGCAACAGGCCAATCTCGATCGGCACGATGAGCGGATTGGAGACGAGCGCGTGCGAGTACCTCGTTGAACGTGTCGCGGCCGAGGAAAATCAGCGTGTTGCCGACCACGTGCAGCACCATGTAGGCGACGAGCAGAAGGCCGGTGAAGCCGATGAGAAGCTTGGTCCCGATTGACGAGGAGAGAACCCGGGAAAGTTTCGGAGGCATGAGGACGCTTCCGGGATTCTACCGCGATGCACCGGGGTGAAGAACGTCCCGGCGTGGGATATGATTGAAAGGTTGCGCGCGTGGTCGCGCGCGACTCTGGTGGCCCCCGACGGCATTGGCGATTGGCACCTCTAGAGCCTCATGAAAATCCACGAATACCAGGCCAAGGCAATCCTCGCGGCACATGGCGTGCCCGTACCGCAGGGTGAAGTCGTGTTCAACGCCGCCGAAGCCCGCGACGCGGCGCAAAGACTTGGCGGCGGGACGGTCGTCGTCAAGGCGCAGATACACGCCGGAGGACGCGGCAAGGGCGGCGGCGTCAAGGTCGTCAAGGGACCGGACGCTGCCGAGAGGGCGGCGACGGACATGGTTGGCATGCGGCTCGTGACCTACCAGACCGGGCCGGACGGCCAGGTGGTCGGACGCCTGCTCGTCGAGCAGGGCCTTGCCATCAAGCGCGAGCTCTACCTCGGTATCGTCCTCGATCGCGCTTCGGAAAAACCGGTCTTCATGGTCAGCCAGGACGGCGGCGTCGACATTGAGAAGGTCGCGCACGAGACTCCTGAGCGGATCCACAAGGAGTTCATCCACCCGGGCGTCGGGCTCTCGGCATTTCAAACCCGCAAGCTGGCCTTTGCGCTCGATCTGCGGGGACCGCAGCTGGCACAGGCGGCGAAGCTGATGAACGCGGTCTACGACACGTTCAAGGCGACGGACGCTTCGCTCATCGAAATCAATCCGCTGATTGTCACCGAGGACGGGAATCTGCTGGCGCTCGACGCCAAGATGAACTTCGATGACAACGCGCTCTACCGCCACCCCGACATCAAGGCCCTTCGCGACATGGCGGAAGAAGCGCCGCTCGAAGTAGAGGCGTCGAAGTACTCGCTCAACTACATCAAGCTCGATGGCACGATTGGCTGCATGGTCAACGGCGCCGGCCTGGCGATGGCGACGATGGACATCATCAAGCTCGCGGGCGGAGAGCCGGCGAACTTTCTCGACGTCGGCGGCGGTGCCAACGCCGAGCAGATCCGTAACGCCTTCAAGATCCTGATGTCGGACAAAAACGTCAAGGCGGTGCTCATCAACATCTTCGGCGGCATCCTGCGCTGCGACGTTCTCGCCGAAGGCGTGATTGCGGCTGTCAAAGAGCTGGGCGTGCCAGTCCCGATTGTTATCCGCATGGAAGGCACGAACGTCGAGCTCGGGAAGAAGATGTTGAAGGACAGCGGGCTGAATTTCACCACCGCCGATGCGATGGACGACGCCGCGCAGAAGGTTGTGGCGCTGGGGAAGTGACGGCCGACGGCTAGACACGAAGATGAAACACGAAGACACGAAGCACACGAAGACCTCCTTGGCCTTCGTGATCTCCGCGAGCTTCGGTACTTCGCGAGCAACGCGTACGTGACAGGCATCCTATGGCAGTACTAATCGACAAGGACACCCGCCTCATCGTCCAGGGCATCACGGGCCGCGAGGGAACGTTCCACGCCAAGCAGGCGGCCGCGTACGGCACCAAGGTGGTTGGCGGCGTGACCCCGGGGAAAGGCGGGACGACGCACGAAGACTGGCCGGTGTTCGATACCGTGGCCGACGCCGTGCGCGAGACGGGCGCCAACGCCACCGTGATTTTCGTGCCGCCTCCATTTGCTGCCGACGCGATTCTCGAAGCAACCGATGCGGGGCTGCCACTCGCGGTCTGCATCACCGAGGGTATCCCGACCCTCGACATGATGCGCGCGCTAATGGTTGTCCGCGGATCGCAGACCCGGCTGATCGGTCCAAACTGTCCTGGGCTCATTACCGCGGGTCAGGCCAAGGCCGGCATCATCCCCGGCCACATCTGCAAGGAAGGGCGTGTCGGCATCGTCTCGAAGAGCGGGACGCTCACGTACGAGGCCATTCATCAGCTGACGAGGCTTGGCCTAGGTCAGACGACCTGTATTGGAATTGGTGGCGATCCGCTTATCGGTACCTCGTTTATTGACGCTCTGGAGCTCTTCGCCGGTGATGATGCGACCGAAGCCGTCGTGATGATTGGAGAGATCGGCGGCACCGCTGAGGAAGAGGCGGCGTTGTACATCGAGAAGAACTTCAAGAAGCCGGTGATCGGCTTCATCGCCGGACAAACCGCGCCGCCAGGGCGGCGGATGGGTCATGCTGGGGCCATCATCGCCGGTGGGAAGGGAACAGCTGCGGAGAAGATGTTCGCGTTGAACGCGGCGGGGGTGAGGGTCGTGAAGAGCCCGGCCGACATCGGCGCCGCCGTTCAGGACGCCCTCGGCCAGTAGAGGGGCGGAGCGCGCCAGCTCCCCGCAAGACAGTTAGCCGTAAGGCTATACGGTGCTATAATTTCCTGATATCATATATCATTTGTTTCGCCCGAGAACTCCGCCGCTTCGCCTCGAAGGAGCTTCATGTCTTTGAGTGATGTCGCGGTTCCTGCCGACCCCCGATCGGTCGCCACCCGCGTCAACGACTTCAGCATCCAGGTGGCCACGGTCAACGGCTCCGGCAGCCAGACCGCCAATCTTGTCCTGCTGCGCTCGCTCTTCCAGATGGGCGTGCCGGTCTCGGGCAAGAACATGTTCCCCTCGAACATCGCAGGTCTTCCAACCTGGTACACCATCCGCGCGAACAAGCACGGATGGGTCGCGCGTAAGAAGGAAGTCGATTTCCTCGTCGCGATGAATCCGGAAACCGCTCGCGAGGACGTACTGGCACTCGAGGCGGGGACAGCGGTGCTCTACGACGAGCCGCTCAAACTGAACGGCCTGCGCTCCGACCTCACGTTCTACCCCGTTCCCTTCGATCGCATCGTCGGCGAGGTCTGTAAAGACGCGAAGCTGCGCCGCCTCGTCAAGAACATGATTTACGACGGGGTGCTCTCGAAGCTCCTGAACATCGACCTGGCGCAGATGGAGCACGCGCTCAAGCGCCAGATGGGCAAGAAGCAGAAGGCCATCGAACTCAACATGGCCGCGCTCGAGGCAGGCTTCGCTTACGCCGAGCAGCATCTGCCGAAGAACGACCCGTACTGGGCCGAGCCGATGGACAAGACGGCGGGGATGATCCTCGTCGAAGGCAACGCTGCGGCCGCGCTCGGCTGCATGATGGCGGGAGTGACGGTCGTCGCGTGGTATCCGATCACGCCGTCCTCGTCGTTGCCCGAAACGCTCATCAGCTACCTGAAGAAGTACCGCAAGGATCCCGAGACCGGGAAGGCGACGTACGCGGTCGTGCAGGCGGAGGACGAGATCGCCTCGATCGGGATGGTCGTCGGCGCGGGATGGGCCGGCGCTCGCGCAATGACGTCGACGTCGGGGCCTGGCATTTCTCTCATGGGCGAGTTCGCGGGCCTCGCGTACTACGCGGAAGTGCCCGGCGTCGTGTTCGACATCCAGCGCGTCGGACCCTCGACAGGCTTGCCGACGCGAACCGCGCAAGGCGACCTGCTCTCGACCGCGGTCCTCTCGCACGGCGACACCAAGCAGATCATGCTCATCCCGGCATCGGCCGAGGAGTGCTACACGATGGCGATGGACGCCTTCGACCTCGCGGAGCGCTTCCAGGTCATGGTGTTCGTCATGAGCGACCTCGACCTCGGGATGAATACCTGGATGTCGCAGGCGTTCAGGTATCCCGACCAGCCGCTCGACCGCGGCAAGCGTCTCGATGCGGCGACCCTCGCGCGCATCGGCGAATGGGGTCGCTACAAGGACGTCGACGGCGACGGGATTCCGTATCGCTCGGTTCCGGGCGAAGGCATGCCGGCGTACTTCACTCGCGGCTCTGGACACAACGAAAAGGCGCAGTATAGCGAGCGTCCGGACGACTACGTCAAGAACATGGAGCGGCTGGCGCGGAAGTTCGAGACCGCCCGTCAGCACGTGCCCAAGCCGATCGTGCAGGATGTCGCCGGCGCTGGGATCGCCATCATCGGATTCGGTACCAGCCACTGGGCCATCGAAGAGTCCCGCGATCAACTCGAGCGCGAGCACGGCATCAAGAGTGCCTACCTGCGCCTGCGGGCGTACCCGTTCACCGACGAGCTGACGACGTTCCTCGATCGCTACGAGCGCATCTACATCGTCGAACAGAATCGCGACGCGCAGATGCTGGCGCTGATGCGGCTGGACATCACGGCCGATCACCACGCCAAGGTGAGGAGCGTGCTCCACTACAGCGGGCTGCCGATCGATGCCCGGTCGGTGACCGACGATATCCTGCAGCAGGAAGGCATTCATCCGGCGGGAACACCGCATCACGAGCCGCTCGCCGCGGGAATTGCCGGACGCGGAGAGTAGGCCGGCTGAAGCCGGCCACTACGTCAACGTAGCGTCAGCCTTCAGGCGGACCAGCGCATGTAGCGTCCGCCTTTAGGCGGACCAGGGAAGCGACAATGTCGACGCCAACACCAGAAGCGCCAAAGAAAACCAATCGCATCGGCCTCGAGCTTCAGCCGTACCGCGGCAGCAAGACCACACTCTGCGCCGGCTGCGGCCACAATGCGATTTCCGAGCGCATCATCGAAGCGTTTTACGAGATGGGTGTCGATCCGAAGCAGGTGATCAAGCTGTCGGGGATCGGCTGCTCGAGCAAGAGCCCGGCGTACTTCCTCGGCGCCTCGCATGGGTTCAACACGGTCCACGGCCGCATGCCGTCGGTCGGCACGGGCGCGATGCTGGCGAACCGCAAGCTCATCGCCATCGGCGTCAGCGGCGACGGCGACACCGGCGCCATCGGGATCGGCCAGTTCGTCCACCTGATGCGGCGCAACCTGCCGATCATCTACATCATCGAGGACAACGGCTGCTACGGCCTGACGAAGGGACAATTCTCGCCGACGGCCGATCTCGGTTCCAAGGCCAAGAACGGCGTAGCCAACGATCTGCCGCCAATCGACACGTGCCGGCTGGCTATCGAGCTCGGCGCCTCGTTCGTGGCGCGTTCGTTCTCGGGCGACAAGAAGCAATTGCTCTCCATCCTGAAGGCGGCGCTCTCGCATCGTGGGACGGCGATGATTGACGTTCTGTCGCCGTGCGTCACATTCAACGATCATGAGGGGTCGACCAAGAGCTACGCCTACGCCAAGGATCACGACGACGTGATGGGCGAGGTCAGCTTCGTGCCGTTCTTCGAAGACATCAGCATCGAGTACGAGCCTGGAACGACGACGGCCGTCAGCATGCACGACGGGTCGAAGCTCTATCTCAAGAAGGTCGCGGCCGACTACAACCCAACCGACAAGCTGACCGCGCTGCGGCTGCTGCATGAGACCGAACGTCGTGGCGAATTCGCCACTGGCGTCCTCTACGTCGAGCCGGACAAGGAAGATTTCATCTCACTGCTGGGGCTTGTAGACGAGCCGCTCGCGAGCCTGTCACTCGAGCGAGTACGGCCCGGAAAGGCCGTACTCGACGAGGTGATGGAGTCCCTGCGCTAATGCGTCGAGCGCGTTGGCGCGCGCTGGCGTGTGCGGCCGCGCTGCTGGTCTCGCTGGCAGCCCTCGGCGCCGCACAAGGCAAGCGGCCGCTCGCCGTTGCCAATCTCTACGACGTGCGTGACGTTCGGGATCCACAGCGATCTCCGGACGGCGCCTGGGTCGCCTACACGGTCACACGAGCGATCCGCGACACTGACAAGAACGACACCGACGTCTGGATGGTGAGCTGGGACGGCCGCGAGCACGTGCAGCTGACATCCACCCCCGACAACGAATCACGACCCCGCTGGAGCCCTGACGGCAAGTCCCTCGCGTTCCTGTCATCGCGTCAGGGCGCCAAGACCGCGCAGGTCTGGCTGCTTCCGCGTACGGGCGGAGAAGCGGTGCGGCTGACCGACATCAAGGCCGGGGTCACCGACTACTCGTGGTCGCCCGATGGCCGGACGTTGGCGCTCGTTGTGTCCGACCCGGACCCTGCGGCTCCACTCGAGGACGACGACAGCAAAGACACACCGCCGAAGACGCCAAAACCGATAGTCGTCGATCGCTACTACTTCAAATCCGACAGCGACGGGTACTTGAGGGGCGAGCGCAGCCACGTCCATCTCTTCGATGTCGCGTCGAAGAAGTCCGACTTGCTGACACGCGGCCAGTTCAACGAATCGTCGCCGGCGTGGTCGCCGGATTCGCGTCAGATTGCGTTCGTCCGCCGCCATCGAGACAGCGGAGACGTCGACAAGATGCCAAATGCCGATGTCTTCGCGGTCGAGGCGCGTGCAGGCGCAGTGGCGCGCCGTCTCACGAATACGACGGCAGAGGAGAGCGGCCCGCTGGCGTGGAGTCCGGACGGGGGATCGATCGCGTACAGGCTCGGAGACGAAGTCAAATACTCGGCGTACGATCAGGCGCGCCTGGCAGTCGTGCCATCCGCCGGCGGCGAGCCGCGTACCTTGACCGATGAGTTGGACCGACCCGTTGCGGAAGCGGTGTGGTTGGCGGACAGTAAGAGCCTCGCGACGGTCGTGATCGACGATCGGACTCAGTATGTGGCTCGCGTGCCGGTTGCGGGTGGTCGCATCGAGCGGCTGACTGAAGGCCGCCGTGTCGTCAGCAACGTCTCAGGCGGGCCAGGGGACGGCTTCGCTCTGCTGTCGTCTACTGCGACAACGCTGCCCGAGGTACACGCGCTCGAAGGTGGACGTCTGCGAAAGCTGACGACGCACAACGACGCATGGCTCAATGGCGTGCTGCTTGGCACGACCGAGGATGTTACTTCCATCAGCACAGACAAGACGGAGGTCCACGGCCTCATCGTCAAGCCGCCAACCTTTACGACGGGCCGCCGGTATCCGGCGATTCTGCGCATTCACGGTGGGCCGAACTCGCAGGACGAGCATTCGTTCAACTTCGAGCGCGAGCTCTTTGCCGCGAGCGGCTACGTCGTCGTTGCCGTGAATTATCGTGGCAGCAACGGCCGTGGCAGCGCGTATCAGAGAGCGATCTTCGCGGATTGGGGCAACAAGGAAGTCGTGGATCTGCTGGGCGCGATGGATCACGTCGAGCGTCTTGGCTTCGTCGATCCGGATCGGCTCGGTATTGGCGGGTGGAGCTACGGCGGGATCCTGACGAACTACACGATCGCGACCGACGGACGGTTCAAGGCAGCGACGAGCGGTGCCGGCAGTTCAAACCAGATTTCGATGTACGGGACCGACCAATACATCCAGCAGTACGAGCAGGAGCTCGGGCCGCCGTGGAAGAGCCAGGATCTCTGGATCAAGCTGTCGTATCCGTTCTTCCACGCCGACCGTATCAAAACGCCGACACTCTTCCTTGGGGGAGAGAAGGACTTCAACGTGCCGCTGGCAGGAAGCGAGCAGATGTATCAAGCGCTCCGGAGCCTCGGCGTGGCCAGCGAGCTTGTCATCTACCCAGCGCAGCGCCACGGTATCTCGACGCCCAGCTACCGTACCGATCGCCTCGAGCGTTATCTCGCCTGGTACGAGAAGTATCTGAAACCTGGCGAAACGTCCGAGATCCCCGCCGCCAAATAGCTTCTGAGCCAGGTGTCGCGTCGGTTCCACAGGGCTGCGGCAGCATGTCTTGACCTCGTATTCAAACAGATGTTTAATGCGTATGTTTGAATTGCGAGGCCCGCCGATGACGTCAAAACGCGCCCGTCTGGCTGTGCTCGTCGCCGCGATCGCCGCGGCGGGAGCCTACTACTACCTGCGCGCTCGTCCCAGCGCCCTGGTTCTCACGGGAGTGGTGACGACCAACGACACGATCGTCAGCGCCCAGGTCTCGGGGCGCATCAGCAAGCTGCTCGTGAAGGAAGGCGATAGCGTCACGCGGGATCAGCTCGTGGCCGTGATTGCTGGTGACGAGCTTCGCGCCGAGAGCGCCTATTACGCTCAAGCGGCGGAGGGTGCCGGATCGACGGTGCGCGAGAGCGAATCGGCGGTGCGCTTCGAGGCGCGCCAAACCGAGAGCCAGATTCGCCAGGCGGAAGCAGCGCTGGCGGCGGCGGAGTCGTCGGAACGCGCCGGTCAGGCCGACCTCGAGCAGGCACGGCTGACGTTTGAGCGGATGCAGGGCCTGCTCAAGGCCGGCGTCGTCTCGGCGGGGGAGTTCGATCAGGCGCGCACGCAGTTCGACGCAACCAAGGCGCGAATCGCATCGCTCGGCAAGCAGGTCGAGTCAGCGCGCGCGGCAGTGGCCCTGGCCAGGACCAACGCCGAGCAGGTGGCGATGCGGCGCAGCCAGCTCGAGGTAAGCAAACATCAATCGGCGGCCGCCGTTGCGCAGCGCGACAAAGCCGACGTGCGGATGCAGTACACAGAGATCCACGCGCCTGTCGGCGGCATCGTCAACGTTCGGGCGGCACGAGAAGGCGAAGTGGTTGCGCCTGCGCAGCCGATTGTGACGATCGTCAACCCCGACGATCTCTGGGTGCGTGTCGATGTCGAGGAGTCGTACATCGACCGACTGCGCCTCGGCGACCAGCTGACCGTCCGTTTGCCTTCCGGGGTCGAGCGGCAGGGGACGATCTTCTACCGCAGCCTTGATGGCGCATTTGCCACGCAGCGCGATGTGAGCCGAACCAAACGCGACATCCGCACGTTCGAAGTCCGGCTGCGCCTCGACAATGCCGACCGGCGGCTGGCGATCGGCATGACCACCTACGTACTCCTGCTTCTGGCGAACTGACGATGGCTGCGATCGAAGTCCGCGACCTGGTCAAGCGCTTCGGCGAGTTCACGGCCGTCAAGGGCGTGAGCTTCGAGGTCGAAGAAGGGGAGGTCTTCGGCCTCCTCGGTCCAAACGGCGCTGGCAAGTCGACGCTGATTCGCATGCTGACGACACTGCTGGCGCCGACGTCTGGCAGCGCCCGCGTCAACCAGTTCGACATCCAGCGCCAGGCCGACGATGTGCGCCGCTCGATCGGCGTCATTCCGCAGGCGATGACGAGCGACGTCGAGCTGAGCGTGCGCGAGAACCTGGTCATCTACGCGAAGCTCTATGGCGTGCCGCGCGAGAGGCGCACACGGCTGATCGGCGAGTTGCTCGCTGCGGTCGAGCTCACCGACTGGGCCGACAAGCAGGTGAAGCATCTCTCGGGCGGCATGCGCCGGCGCGTGGAGATCGCGCGCGGTCTCGTTCACGAACCGCGCATCTTCTTTCTCGACGAGCCGACGACCGGCCTCGACCCGGTCTCGCGCGTCGCGGTCTGGGAGATGCTGCGGACGATCAAAGAGCAGCGCAACCTGACGGTGCTCCTGACGACCCACTACATGGACGAAGCCGATCGCCTGTGCGATCACATCGCCATCGTGGATCATGGAGAGCTCAAGGCGCTCGACTCGCCGATGATACTCAAGGCCTCTATTGCCGGCAAAAACGTCCTGGAGGCGAGCTTCTCGCGCGTGCCGGACGGCTGGCCGAATCGCCTGGCGGCGCTGCCGGCGGTCGAAAGCGTCGAACGTCATGACGCCGTGTTCCGTATTGCTTCGGCCGACGGCCCGCGGACGACACGCGCGCTTTTTGCTGCTGCTGACGAAGCCGGCCTGCAGATCCACACCCTGTCGGTCCAGAGCACGACGCTCGACGACGTGTTCGTGCACTACACCGGTCGGGCGTTGCGCGATGCGCTGCAGGACGCGTCGGTGATGGACTCGCCCTTCATGTTGAGGAGAGGCTGATGGCACGCGCCTGGGCGATTGTCGAACGGGAAATGCGGCGGTTCCGGCGCAGTCCGACGCTGATCGTCATTTCGCTGATCTTTCCACTGATCCAGTTGGTCATCCTTGGCTATGCCTTCGGCGGCAACGTCAAACATCTCAAGCTCGGCGTCGTCGATCAGGACCACGGGCTGCCTGCGGTTCGGATTCGGGAGCTGGCGCAGGCGGTGGCGGCCAACGCCAGGACCTTCGATACCTATTCGTACGTTGACGAAGGCGAGGCGCTCAACGATCTGCGGGACGGACGCATCAACGGCGTCCTGACGATCCCGCCCGACTACTCGCGCCGGGTGCTGTCAAAGGATGCCCCGCGCGTGGCCCTCATCGAGGACAACAGCGACAACTTCGTCACGGCAACGCTTGCCGCCAACGTCGGCGCGCTCGTCGGTGCCCTCGGCGAGTCCACTTCGGCGCCGCGCATCGCGGCGGAGCCAACGCTCGACGTTGTCGAGATGTACCCCTACGTGCCGTACATCCAGTACCTGCTGCCGGGGTCGATCGTGATGTCGATCTTCATGATGGTGATCATCGGCGGCGGCATCATCTTCATCGACGACAAGGCGCGCGGACTGCACGAAGGCTACCTGGTCACGCCCATCTCCAAGCTCGAACTCATCGCCGGGTTCAACCTGTCGGGAACGATCAAAGCCGTCCTCGCTGGTGTCGTGCTGATGACGCTGGGGTCGGTCATCGCCGGGATTCCGAGTCCGTTCGAGCCGTTTCGACTCTTCCGGCTGCTCCTCGTCATCGTCGTCACGGCGTTTTCGCTCATCAGCCTCATGTTTCTACTGATGGTGCGCGTGACCGATCCGCTGGTGCCACGAGCGACGTTTGGCGTGCTGAATACGCTGCTGTACTTTCCGAGCGGCGCCGTCTATCCGCAACAGGGTTTTCCGCAGTGGATGCAGGCGATCGCCGTCGTTGATCCATTCACCTACTCCGTGCACGCGTTCAAGTGCCTGCTCCTGAAGAACACTGGATTTGACGCCATCGTCTGGGATCTCGCGTATCTGATCGGATTTGCCGTTGTCGCGATGGCACTGGCGACGCGGCTGTTTCGGAGAACGCTATGACCCGTCGCCGCGCCAACGATCAGGCGACGAGGCTTCGCCTCATCGAGGTCGCGACGCGGCTGTTCAGTGCGCAAGGCTACAAGCACGTCACGATACGCGCGATCAGCCACGAGGCGCGTGCCAACGTGGCCGCTGTCAACTATCACTTCCGCGACAAGCTTGGGCTCTATCGCGAGGTGCTCGAATCGGCGTTTGCAGTCGTCAGCCACACGACCGATCGGGCGATCCAGGAAGGGCGCGGCAGGTCGGCGGAGGACAAGCTTCGGGCGTACATCCGCGTGCACTGCGAAGCGATCATGGCGTCGAGTGGCCCGAGCGTGCTGCAGCAGCTGATTCATCGCGAAACCCAGGAGCCGACAATCGGGCTCGACGATGTGCTCGAGCGGACGTTCAAGCCGCGCTTCGAATACCTCTTCGGCGTCGTCGGAGACCTGCTGGTGCTGCCGCCAACAGACCCGCGGGTGCGACTGAGCGCCTTCAGCATTCACGGGCTGATTCTGATGTTTCGCCCGAATCCCGTGACGGAGCGCATCGGCGCCCAACTGAAGATCTCGTTCTCGACGGAACAGATCACCGAGCATTTGCTGGCGTTCAGCCTGGCAGCGATCGAAGCGTACCGGCCCTGGCGGGCGCGCCACCGGCCTGCACGAGCGGGTGAGTAGAAATCGTGCCCGGCTGCGGGGCAGCTGCCACGCCGTGCGCCGTGCCCGGCGCCCCGTGTGATCCGTGGCCTGTCCTATCCGCGTAATCGGTGGCCTATCCCTATCCGTGTAATCCGTGGCTTATAATTGTTCGGATATGCAGACAACGTTTGCCATCATCAAGCCGGACGCGGTCCGGGCGGGTCATGTTGGAAAGATTATTCAGCGCATCGAAGAGGCGGGCTTTGCGATCAGGGCGATGCGTCTCCGGCACTTGTCCCGGAGGGACGCCGAGGGCTTCTACGCCGTGCACCGGGAGCGGCCGTTTTTCGCCAGCCTGACGCAATTCATGTCCTCCGGTCCGGTCGTCGTGCTTGCGCTCGAGGCTCCGGACGCGATCAAGAAGTGGCGGACGCTGATGGGGGCGACCGATCCCGCCAAGGCTGACGCCGGCACGCTCCGCAAGGAGTTCGGCGCGTCGATTGAGAACAATGCCACGCACGGCTCGGATGCGCCGGAGACGGCAGCGTTCGAGCTCGGTTATTTCTTTCCGGGAATCGAGTTGAATCGGTAAGGTGTGCGTATGGGCAAGCTGATGGTCATTGCCGGCCTGCTCATCGCGCTGGTTGGGGTCTTTATCATGCTGGGTGTGCCGATCGGGCGGCTGCCGGGTGACATCACCTACCGGCGGGGACAGACGACGTTCTATTTTCCAATCGTGACCTCGATACTCGCCAGCCTGCTGCTGACGCTGCTGCTGGCCTTTCTTCGGCGATAGACGGAGGCGTAGTGGCGATCAAGGCCGACCGGTGGATCAGGAAGATGGCGCTCGAACACGGGATGATCGAACCGTTCGAGGACCGTCAGGTGCGCAGTGGTGTCGTCTCGTACGGGCTGTCGTCGTACGGCTACGACATTCGCGTCGCCGACGAGTTCAAGGTCTTTACCAACATCAACAACACCGTCATCGATCCGAAGCAGTTCGACCCGCGCTCGTTCGTCGACGTGACGACAGATATCTGCATCGTGCCGCCGAACTCGTTCGCGCTGGCGCGCACGATCGAGTACTTCCGCATCCCGCGCGACGTGCTCACGGTCTGTTTGGGGAAATCGACCTACGCGCGCTGCGGCATCATCGTCAACGTCACGCCCTTCGAGCCGGAGTGGGAAGGGACCGCGACGCTCGAGATCTCCAACACGACGCCGCTGCCCGCCAAGATCTACGCCAACGAGGGTATCGCGCAGGTCTTGTTCTTCCAGAGCGACGAGCCGTGCGAGATCTCGTACGCCGACAAGAAGGGCAAGTACCTGAAGCAGCAGGAAGTCACGCTGCCGCGCATCTAAGACGCGGATTGTAGACGCGGATTGTAGACGCGGATCACACGGATCACGCGGATCACGCGGATCACGCGGATCACGGCCACGGAACACGCGGACAGCACGAATCAGTCCACGGCCGGTCCGAATCTACGCCACAGCCGCCGCGCGACCAGGATTCCGAACAGAACGCCGGCCAGCCACATGTAGGGTGACCGGTAATAGATCGCCATGTTCAATTGGCCGACGGTGCCGTGTGTCGCGGCTATCAGTCGCGCCGGGTCGTAGGCGAGCCCCTTCCTGAACACCAGCTCAACGTTCCGGATATCGCTGATCGTGACGGCCGGATTGCCGGTGACAACGATGAGATCGGCCTGCAGCCCGTTGCGACGCGGCCGATGTTCTCGTCCAGCAGGAAGTCAGCGCCGTTTGCGCTCGCTATCCTGATCGCCTGTTCGGCCGTGAGTCCGGCGCCCACCAGCAATTCGACCTGCCGCTGATTGCCAAAGCCGGCGACGATGCCGCCCCAGCCGGTAGGGTCAGATCCGGCCATCAGTCGCCCGCCGGCAGCGACGAAGGCGCGCTCGAACTGCATCTCCTTGCTGAGGGATGCCGGCCTTCGTCGATGAGTGGTTGATCCGGAGATCGCCGCGAGAATCGAGCGCTCGGGCTGTGCGGATCGTCGTGACGCCGGCGGCGAGATACAGCATCGCGAAGCTCTCCAGCGACGGGTAGACTCGGTTGCTCGCCACTTGATCGAAGAGGTGGTCGTGCATGCCGACGAACCCCGGAGAACCGAGTCGCATCGGCGGATTCTATCCCGCTGATATATTTCGGCCGCGACGGGCGGTTCCTGTCCACCGGCTCCACACGACGGCAATCACCGCGAGGGTTCCGAGAGCACGGGCCGGCCATGGAGCAAATACGATGGCGCCGTTGACGAACATGAACAGGAAGATGACGAGCAGCACGTCACGAGTGGCGGTCGATCGGTGCCGATAGCCTGACGGATTCCACCAGGACCACCCGCAGTCTGCGAGCCAGAGTGCGATGAACGCGTAGTTGACATACAGCCCCCAGGACCAGTCGAGGCCCGTGAGCAGAGCAGTCTGTCGCGCCGTGTGTGCGAGCGCTGCATGGTGGCTCCAGCCGTGAATGAAGTGAAAGACCGCGATGGCATGGACGGTGATGAGGAGAGCGCCGGCCGACCAGAACACTCGCGCTGCCGTGAATCGCGCTGGCGCGCGCCACCGCAGGCATTCCGCCGCGGCCCATGCGACCGTGGCAGCGGCGACGGATCCTCGGACGGCGACGATTGCCCAGGCGCCGCCGGCGCCGATGTCGGGCGTCACCCTAGGGCTTCAAGCGCTCCTGCGCTTGCAAAATCTTCGCGTCGAGAGACGGCGACGATCCTCTGACGGGAAGCCGGCGGACGCTGTCCAACGCTTCTCGATACCACTTTCGCCACGCGGTAAGCACCGCCGCCTCGGTTTCTTCGGCCTTCGCGCGATCGGTCGCCGCGGCGACGATGGCTGAGCCCTGTTTCTGTTCGAGCGCCAGCCTCGCGCTTGCCGACGCCGCCAGCAGATCAACAACGGCGGTAGCGTCACGTTCGTCGGCCGACGCCAGCACCCAGGCGCTCGTCGCGACCGCCACGCCCACGTTCGTCATCTCTGCGGCGCTCGTCTTGTCGGGCCGATCGAGGTTCGTGTGGTAGTAGCGATCGGTGAAGTGCCAGTTGAGCACCGACGGCACGCCCGCGGCGCCGAACGCGGTGTGGTCGCTGCCGCCCTCGTAGGGGTTCGTCCGCACGACCCACTTGCTGTCCTTGGCGCGCCGTAAGCTGACGGCAAGGTGCAGGTCGTTCAAGAGGCTGCCCTTGAGTGAGTCGACGCTGACGGGGCTCGCGCCCCACTCGGTGTGTGGATCGGACGGCCGCACCCAGACCGCCGAAGGATCCGGCTGCTTCTCGATCAGGAACGTCCCTCCGGTCTTGGCGGTATCCTCGCCGGTCATGTCGAGAGAGAACATGTACTGCACAGCCTTCGCACGCGCGGGATCCTGGCCGAGCCACTGACGGCTGCCGCGGATCTCGTCGATCCAGAGGAACGTGAGGGTGCGGCCGGGCGGCGGCAATCCGCGTCCGACACTGCCCGCCAGCGCGGCCGCCAATGCATACAGCGTCCCGCACCCGCTGCCATCGTCGTTGGCGCCTGGCTCCTGGATGTGGGCGGCCATCACGATGCGTTCTTCCGGTTTCACAGCGCCGGGAATCTCGGCGATGAGCGTGCGTGTTGGGGCATCGTAGAACGACGACTGGATGTCGACCTTGATTTGCACCGGCCCGTTCTTCAGCCGCTCTCGCAGGCGAGAGGCGGCGCGCCAGCTCGCTTTGAAGCCAAACCCTTTGACGTCGGCGTCGTAGGGGATCGAACCCCACTGGAAGACTTCGTGCTGATCCGGAGAAGTAAAGAGCGCCGGATCCGATGGCCGGATGTAGGGTGCGATGCTCGTCGAAATGACGCCAATCGCGCCACGCGACTTGACTGCGTGCTGCCAGAGCCGGCTCGCGTCGGCATCGCCGAGAACGACTGCGCCTTTGACATCGACCTTCTCGTAGTCAGCCGGTTGACCACCGTTGCCAACGTCAACGAGCTTTGCGGTCAGTCCGCCGGCTGGCGTGGAGAAGGAGTTGATGCACAGCGACACGCGATCGCGAAGCCGCGACAGCACCACTTCGCCATCGTCCGCGAATGCCACCGTGCCGAGCTGGTAGTCCCACCCCCGTGTTTGTCCCCACTCCTCGACGCTGACGTAGGGCCGTTCTTTCTCCGGCGAAGGCGCGAAGCCCGCCGCAAGCAGCCGCGCGCGAATGTGATCGATCGAGCTGTTGAATCCCGGGTTGCCCGCGAGCCGCCAGTACTGGTCCATGTAGCGGACGGTTTCGAGCGCGGCGAGCCCGTCAACGCGCGGAGAGAGCGCCCGGTACGCCCGTTCGGCCGACGGCGGCAACGGCAGCGCCGGTGGCTGGTAACGTTCGGCTGATTGTGCCGAAAGCCCGAACCTGACTGGCTCGAGAAGCAGCAGCAATGCGACGACGGCTGCGAGGCTCACTCGAGAGGAAGCGCACATGGGAACGAAGCGCGACATCTTGTCATTGTAGCTGCCGCGGTAGCTGCCGGGCGCGGCACGCCGTCAGTTCGCGGCGGCCCGAAGTCGATCTGGCAAGACGAACGTGCGGCGGGCCCGGTCGGACGCGAGCGTCGATGCCTCGTAGTAACGGGCGAGTATCGATGGTTGCCAGCACAACAGATCGGCGTTCTCGGCAGCAAAGAGATCCCAGGGCAATTCGCGGGCACGGCCGTCGAGCCGTTCATTGATCAGCAGCACGTACGCGGTCGTGATCGTCTCGTGGTACAGACCAGGTTTCCCACGCGCATCGGCGAATCGCCGAAGAGCCGCGCTGAAGCGGGCGAGCGCGTCGGGCAGCGCGTGTTGCCGCAGGTAGTACCACGCGACGCGCACGTGCTCGTGGTGGTGAAAGCCTTGCGGCGGCACCTCGCCGCATTCGAACGTTCGAACGAGAGCCTCGTCATCCGTATCCATGGATTCGTCCTTTCGCGGTGCACCGGCAACCGCGGCGTACAAAGAAAACGGGCCGCGGCGAGACGCCGCGGCCCGAGACCTTCAGTGTAGCGAGAATGGGAAGCGCTGTCTACTTGAGGTTCTTCGCGAAGAACTGCACGGCCATCGGCCAGGCGTCCTGCGCCGCCTTGAGATTCGCGCCGCCGGCGCCCGCCTGGTTGCCCATGAAGCCGTGGCCCGCGCCGTCGAACGTGTGGATCTCATAGCTCTTGCCCAGTCTTCTTCATCGCTGCTTCGGTCGGAGGCACCGTGGTGTTGATGCGGGCATCGTTGCCGGCGTAGAGGCCGAGGACCGGCGCCTTGACGTTCGCCAGCTGCGTGTCGAGCGTTCCATCCTGAGCACCTGGCGCGTCGCCGTAGAAAACCACCGCGGCATCCAGGTTCGGTTGCGATGAGGCGTAGAAGAAACTTCGCGCGCCTCCCCAGCAGAAGCCAACGACGCCAGTCTTGCCGTTGGACGCCGGGAGCTTCTTGCCGTACTCCATCGCCGCGTCCAGCCGTGCCTTGACGTCGGCGGGCGTCAACTGTTGAATCGCCTGGCCGACGCCGGTGCCGAGTGAGTCGGTGCCGCCGCCGTTTGGACCCTTCCCGGAAAGAAAGTCGGGAACGATCGCGATGAACCCGTCCTGCGCGAGTTGATCGCCGACCGCGCGAGGAATGTCGGCCATCCCACGGATGTCATGGATGACGAGGATGACGCCGGTCTTGGTCGCCTTTTCCGGATAGACGACCCAGGACTTGAGCGCCGTGCCGTCGGCCAGCTTGATATCCACCCACTCGCCGTGACGCGGCGACTCCTTGAGTGCTCGCGCCGCGTGGTCGGCAGTGCCGGCCGGCAGAGCGTCGTTCCAAGGCACGTCAATCGGTGGCGTTTGCGGACCGCCGCCGCGCTGCGGGGCGGCAGAGGGCCCCTGATCGTGAACGTGCTGCGCGGTGGCCGGCGCCGCGATCGCCAGCGCGATGGTCAACAACGTCGCGTGCTTCATGCGTCCTCCAAATAGGAAAGTGAAGAGTGCCAGACACACATACTGCAGCGCCGGGTGCGCCGTTTACCGGATGTGTCGCGGCGGGGAGATTGTCCGCTCGGCGCGGTGAGCGCGCCGTCCCCGATTATGTCGCAGCAGCATACTGGTGTGCTACGTCGACTGAATGAAGTAGAGCTCGTAGCCGTCCGGATCGCGCACGCAGAATTGCCGCGCGCCGTAGAACATGTCCTCGATGTCCTGTTCGAACACGATGCCCTCGTGCGGGTTGGCATCGTTGGTCAGCGACGCGCGGGCGGCCTCGAGCTGGCGCGACTTGAGCAGCTCGTACAGCGCGTCGACCTTGTCGGTATAGAACCACAGGCTGGCATCGTGCCGCCCGGTGGAGCCGTGCATGTTCAGCATCAGCTCGGCGCTGCCGAACGAGACCATGCCGAAGTTGACGAGGCCGTCGTCATCGAATCTCGCCACCTCTTTGAAGCCGAGCGCGACGTACCAATCCAGGCTATTGGCGACATCCGTCACTTTTATCATCGGCACGCCCTTCTTGACAGTGTGGGCCAGCGCCTGCATTGCTGGCGCGAAGTTCGTTGCCGGGACCACGCGCTCTTGCCTGGCGCCAGCCGCGTGTAATCGGGTCATTGCCTCACGGTCGCCGTGCAGCATGGCGACCGCCATGGCCGTACGGCCGTGCCGGTCCTCGGCCTCGAGGTCGGCGCCGAGCTCGATCAGCAGATCGAGGATGTCGTAGCGTGTGCGGCTGATCGCGAAGTGCAGCGGCGTCTGACCGTGCTCGAAGCGGGACATGCGGCGGTCGAGCGCTGCCGGGTTTTCCTCGACGAGCCGTTGGATGAGTTGCAGGTCGCCGACGCAGATCGCCGAGAAGATGTGATGGCGGGCGCCTCGCTCGAGCAGGAGCGAGATGGCGTCGAGGCGTGATGCGCTCAGACGATTCGGATCCTCGTCTGGCCCGTGATAGAGCGTTCCCCAGCCGATCACCTCGAGCTCGTGGACGTCGCCGTAGCCGTGAACGTCAACCCCGGCGTTCAGCAACGCTTCGATCAGATCTCGGCGGCCCGTCGCAGCCGCCCAGTGGAGCGGCGTCGTGTTGTCTCCCGCCTCCCTCGCATCTGGATTCGCGCCGTGCTCGAGAAGCATCCGGACGATGTCGAGTTGCGTGCTCTTGACGGCTTGGTGCAGCGCCGTCCAGCCGGCATGTGGCGCTGGTGGCTTCGTCGCGCGGGCCAGCGACGAATCGGCACCGAGCAGCAGGCGTAACGCGGTGACGTCACCACGCGAGCACGCATCGAAGACAGCCGTGAGCGTCCCATCGCGCCGCCGATCGACTTCGGCCTTCAGCGCTCGCCAGCTGCTGAAGCCATAGTCTTTGGCAACGGCGCGCAGCGCGGCGGCCAGCTGTGCGCGCGGATCGGTCTGCCGCAGTACCTGCAGCTGTTCTTTCGCGCGCTTTTTCAGGAACTCGAGAGAGGGACGATCGGGGAGCGTCGGCATAGACCCCTTCCTTCCATTGTCGCCCGGTGTCCGCGTCTCTCGGGCTGGAAGTCAGGGTTGCTGACTGATCGGAGTACTCGGGGGTGGGATGGACCCTTTACGCGGACCGTTGGCCGCCCAATCGGCCGTTCACAAATCATACGGCAGGCGGCTCGAGCCCGCTAGATCGTCGGGCCGCGTATTTCGGTCGCCGAATTTGTAATCAAACAAGGAGGCCGGAACGTTCGTCTGAACCGTGTGTCTGACAAAACATGCTGAACGCCTGGCACGATTCGCGCACTGGCCCGGGTGTGTCCAGATCGTTGGTTCTGATCGCAGCGATTGCAGCGCTTCCTGGCGTCGCGTTCGGCCAGCCCTGGGCTGACGCCTACAAGGCAGGCGACTATGCGAAGGCCGTCCACCTGCTGCAGCCAATCATCGTCAGCCAGCAACTTTCTTTCAGTCCCGGTGCCGATCCCCTCGCGCCCAGACTTCTTGCCGTGCTCTACGCGGAAGGAAAGGGCGTCGCGCGCGATCCGGTCGTCGCATGTACGTTGGCTCAACTCTCTGACATGGCTAAGAACATGGCCCCAGTTCGAGTTACAACACCAGAGGAGTACAAGGTTTATCAGGAGTCGCTCGAGGAGAGCAGACGTTTCGCGCGGGGGCTCTGTGACCCTCTGACCGATCGCCAACAGCGGGCCGTAGGGCAATCGCTGGGGTGCCTCGGATTTGGGCTGAATGAGGCGGTGTTGGCTGTCGGCGATCGCACCGTGTGGGTCGATCGGATCGGGCTGCGGCTCACAGAGGCAGGTGATACACCGCCCGAGGGCAACTTCATGTGCCCGCAACTCGTCGCTCGCGTTGCGGCTCGACACGTCGAGCCACCGTCGGACGCCGCGCCCGGTGTCACTGCGCGCTCATTCGTAGAAGTGCTGGCGTGGCAGGCTGGTCAGACGCCGGGAGAGGCGACAGTCCGCTACCTTCTCAGTTGGACCGTGTACCAGGTCAGGGGCAACGTTATCCAGCCCGTCGCAATGGAAGAGCTGGACGCGGCTGCTGGCTGGCCGAGCGCACCTATGCCGCAGAACTTTGATGAGATCCTTCACGTCGAGATGATCCGTTCTGGTCACATCCGTTGGCGGCTCGACGGCGCGCCGCCAAAGCGCGGTTGGATATTGCTTCCCGAGGAACGTTCACGATGACTTCGCGTTGGCGGGTCATGATCGTGGGCGCAGCCGTTCTCCTGCTGATGCCTCTCGCCGAGGAGGCACTCGCATGCTCGTGCGTGCAGAGCGGTCCGCCATGTCAGGCGGCCTGGACCGCCGACGTCGTCCTCTCTGGCACCGTCCGTCTCTCGAGCGAATCGAAGGCAGTGGTGCGGATGCGGCTATTTGAACGTGTCCGCGTGACGTTCGACGTCGAGCAGGGATACATCAACGCGCCGTCGGGTGTTGTCGAGGTGGCCACGGGCTCAGGCGGCGGTGATTGCGGCTACCGCTTCACCGTCGGCAAGCGGTATCTGGTGTACGCATGGAAGCGAGCCCCCAGTGGGCTGACAACCGGCATATGTTCGCGCACGCGGCCAATCGAGGAGGCCGGCGAGGATCTGAAGTATCTGAGGTCGATTCCCGCGAAAGCAACGGGCGCTCGAGTGTACGGACGCGTGAACGAATGGCGCCGTGATCCGGCGGAAGAGCGCGGCGCCGACTACGGCCCTCTCGAAGGGATCAGAATCAACCTGCAGAGCCCGACGATGCAGAGGGACGTACTTACAGATGCCAACGGGCGATTCGAGTTGACGAACGTGCCGGTGGGGAAGACGACGATCTCAGTGCTGGCGCCCTTCGGGTTCGACGCGCGCCATCTCACGTATGAAATCGACATCACCGACCCGCGTGCGTGCAGCTTGCAAGACTTCACGTTGACGCTCCGAGCGACGGCGTCGGGAACGGTCGTCGACGCCTCGGGACGGCCGCTTGCTGGTCTCCATGTCGACGCCGTGGCCGCCGAGCTCGCCGGGTTCGATCCGCCTCCGTATCAATACCCGGTCAAGACCGATGAGCGTGGCAGGTTCGAGTTCGACAGCCTGCCGCCAGGAAGCTATGTGTTTGGCCTCCATCTCACCAAGTCGCCAGGCCTTCCGCGATCAGGCGCCAGCGTCTTCCTTCCCGGCGTCACCGCGGCGAAGGACGCTACAGTGTTCGAGCTCAAGCCTGGCGACGAAATGGCGGTCGGCGTCCTGAAACTGACCAGCCGCTAGCGCCGCCGCGTACCGTCGAAGCAACCCTCTTCACCCCGACGTCGTCCAAGGGTCTACAAAGTAGTCTCAGACATGGCAAACTCACCACTGATTGGCGAGCTCGAACAGCTCATCCTGCTCGCGATCCTCCGTCTTGGTCCCGACGGCTACGGGCTGTCGGACAACACCGCGGTCGCCCGTTTCCGGTATCGCGCGCGTGCGTTTTCGATTGCTGCGAGGTATGCGTTTCGGGCCGGGCCTGCAGCGGCCGACGAACCACGGAGGCAGCAGATGGAAACAGTCGTTCAGGAGTTGAAGTATGCAATTCGCTCGCTGACGAAGCGGCCCGCGTTCGCTGTCATGGTCGTGGTCACGCTGGCGCTTGGCATTGGCGCGAACACCGCCATCTTCAGTATCCTGCATGCGCTCGTGCTGCAAAGCCTTCCCGTCACCGATCCGGAGCGACTGGTTGTCATCAGCCGCAATCAATTGAGCCTGCCATACCCGCTCTTCCGCCACTTCGAGGACCACAGCACGACGCTCGAGGGCCTTCTGGCGTTTCGCACAACGCCGCTACGCTACACCGCCGGAAGCTCGACCGAACGCATCACCGGAGCACTTGGTCTCGGGCAAGCTACTTCGAGGTTCTGGGTGCAGCCCGTCGTCGGCTCCGCGATGACTCGCGACGACGATTCAACGCCAGGATCCGGCGGTCCAAGAGGGCCAGTGGCCGTCATCAGTCACGGATTCTGGCAGCGTCAGTTTGGCGGGAGGAGCGAGGCGAGTCGGGACGACCATTACTCTCAACGATCGGCCGTTCACGATCGTCGGCGTCGCGCCCCAGACTTCATGGGCACCGAAGTGGGGCAGTCACCTGACGTGTTCGCGCCGATGGCGATGCAAGGTGTCTTGATGCCGGCCGTGGGTACCGCGTTGACTCAGCCGCGCAGCAACTGGTTGCGGATGATCGGGCGGCTGAAGCGGGGCGTTGACGTTCGACAGGCCGAAGCAGAGCTCACGGCGCTACTCAAGCCCTACAACGATGACATCCTGCGCGATCCGGAGACCTCAAGATTCGGCACGGACTGGCGCCGCAATCTGCAAAATCAACGCATCACGCTTCTGCCGGGATCGGGCGGGATATCCGGCCTTCGCACCCGGTATTCGAAGCCTCTGTCGGTCGTGATGGCGGTGATGGGCCTCGTCCTGCTGATTGCGTGCGCGAACATCGCCAACCTGATGCTCGGCCGGGCGGCAGCCCGCCGGCGCGAGATCGCCATCCGCCTGGGTCTGGGTGCATCGCGCGGCCGAATCGTCGGACAGCTGCTGACGGAAAGCGTGCTGCTCGCCGCAGCGGGGGGTGTCGCAGGACTCCTGCTGGCGCGCTGGGGTCGCGATCTGTTGCTGACGTATCTTCCGGTCGATCAGAGTCTGTCGGCATCGATCGATCGCACGGTGCTCGTGTTCACGTTAGCAGTCACGGCATCGGCCGCGATTCTGTTCTCCGTCATGCCGGCGTTTCACAGCACACGAGTAGACGTGGCGCCCACGCTCAAAGGCGGGGAGGGCCGAGGCCTCCGCGAATGCCGCTTCGCATCGGCCTGGTCGTCTTCCAGGTGAGCCTCTCGCTCGTGGTCGTGACTGGCGCGGCGCTCTTCCTGCGCTCGCTGCACGCACTCCTCTCGATCGATACCGGGTTCAAGCGCGACAACGTGCTCGTCGCATCCGTCGACATCTCACCCGATCGAACTATGGAGGTCTATCCGAGACTGCTCGAGTCGGTCCAAGCAGCTGCCGGGGGTCGTCTCTGCGGCGTTGGCCGACGCGGGTCCTCTTGGCACGACCACCGGATGGAATATCTATGTCCCGGGCTACGTGCCGAAGCCGAACGAACCGACAACGTCTCCGTGGGTTGGATTCGTGTCTCCGCGCTATTTCGCCACGATGACGATGCCGCTGGTGGCAGGTCGCGACTTCGACGAGCGCGACGTCGCCAGCAGGCGTACCGTCCTCATCGTCAACGAGACCTTTGCGCGACACTATTTCGGCGCCGAGAATCCGGTCGGAAGGTTCGTTGGCCTGGATCGCGGAGTCTTCGACGTTGAAATCATTGGCGTCGTCAAGGACAGCAAGGCCGACCGGCCTTCGAGACGGGCCTCTCCGGATGGTGTACGTGCCGTATCGTCCGGGGCCCTGGGCATCGAGTTTCACCCTTCACTTGCGGACGACAGGGAATTCGCTGGCAATCGCGCGATCGCTGCGCGAGAAGATGAACGAGATCGATCGCACAGGCGCCGGTGTTCAACATCCGCTCCGCTGAGGACGAGATCGGACGGTCGCTGCTCCGCGAACGCCTGTTGGCGACGATCACCACGCTCTTTGGAGTCCTGGCGCTCGCGCTTGCGGCGGTCTGGTCTCTACGGAGTGCTGTCGTACGGCGTCATGCGCCGCACGCGAGAGCTCGGCATCCGCGTTGCGATTGGTGCGACGGCCAGGAACATCCTCTGGCTCGTGCTCCGGGAGGCGGGCTGGATGCTGTGTATCGGCATCGCGATCGGGCTTGGTGGAGCGTGGGCGCTCGGCAAGGGTTGTCGGTAGCTTGTTGTTCGAGATTGTGCCAACCGACGCGTTGAGTGCCACCCTCGCCGTATTGGTACTCGTCGTCGCTGCCGGCCTAGCCGCGTGGATTCCGGCACGACGCGCCTCCCGCATCGATCCGATAGGAGCCTTGCGCTACGAATGAGCCTTCGCGAACGGTGTTCGGCGCGCGAGTTGCCAGCTCCGCGCGCGATCGGCGATAATACCGTGCTCGATTTCTAACGGTATCGATTTCGTTATCACTCGACGCCGACAGCGGAGGAGACGATGGTCCCTAATGCACACCGCGCGATGCCGTCGAGCCTGCACGCCGCCGAGTAACTGATCGGCCGGCGCCGCCGGCTCCCGTCGCTTTCAACAACAACCTTTACGTCGATTCAAGAGGTGTACCCTCGTTGATAAGAGGTGTACGCCTCGTTGATAGAAGAGGCGTACGCCTCGTTGGTTAACGAAGCGTGCGTTCGCACACGCTCGACGTGTGTGTGGCGACGCGTGGGAGTCCCGCCGCCTACAAGGACATCAGAGCGGTGCTGCGGGCACAACACGACCTGGTGAAGGTGAGGCGAGTCCTTCGCCGGTGCTCAGCTACAAGGGTGCATGACGTGATGCGAGTGGAGGATGCCATGTCGTCGCCAGAACACTTCGTTTATCAGTACAAACATCAACACAAGCTCGCCACCGACCGGGCGATCAGTCGGCGTTCGCGCGCCTTGAATCCGATCCTCGCGCCCAGTCGACGTTCGTCGACCTGCTCACCTGCGTTCGCGGCCGCGCGCCGGCCCTACTCGCAGCGCCAGTCGTCGACGGCAAGCATCCTGGCGTCGCAGCGCTCTGCCAGCTCTCGCGATACTCCGCCGCGTTTCGTCGGCCGCTTGCCAGCTGGCCCGGCACGGACGACTCGTGGCGGCGGGCTATCGACTGCCTCGCCCAGCATTTGGTCGCCAAGTACCCCGCGCCGCGGTTTCTCACGGCGGCATGGTACGCGAACGATGAGGCTCTCGGCGACGCCAAGCGCAGATGGTTCGTGACGCATACAGCCGGCGTCAGCTTTCGGTCGCTCGATGTGCCGATTGCCCTGACGCGAAAGATGGAAAGCGTCTTCTTGCGCTCGAGCGATCATCTCGAGATCGAGTACGCCATGCGTCGCGCAGAGCTGCTCGGTCTCGAATGCGCCCCTGAGATTGCCGATGCCGTTCTCGCCACACGTCGCGCTACAGATCTGACGAATGGCCGGTTCTGGCGCAGCGTCTGGCTGTTTCTCGTCGCGCACGCCCATGAGATCGAGTCCGGACAGATCGGGCCGATCACCGACTTCCTCCAGGCCGTTCGCCACGAGCGTGTCGTCGTCGACACCGGCGACGGCATCGTCATGCGCGAGCCCCCGCAGCCAGACTTTTCGCTGAAAGGGCGGACGGCGCGATCGCTCGTTCGGTTGATGGAGGATTGGCACCGTAGCCTCGGCCTGGTCTCAGGAGGGTTGAGCTGGGAACCGTCGCGATTCAGGCCGATGACCGTGGAGATTCCGCAGGATGACCCCTCGATGCCGCCGGTTACGTGGGAGTTGACGGAGCTGACGACGGGTGCGCAGCTGCGGGCCGAAGGCGCAGCGCTCCATCACTGCGTGGCGAGCTACGCCCATTGGTGTTGGCGGGGCACGACGCGCATCTGGTCCGTGCGTCGTCGCGGCCCGCTGGTCAGCCGCCCGGTCGCAACGGTGGAGGTCGAGGCCAGGAGGCGGCTCGTCGTTCAGGCGCGCGGGTTTCGGAACCGACGGGTGAGCGGACGGGCCTTGTACGTCCTTCAGACCTGGGCGAATCGTGAGGGACTTCGGCTGGCGCTGTGACCTGGACCCTTAGCGCAGATTGTCTTCGGCATCCTCGGGATCCCGCGCTTCCGCACGTTCTTCGAGCACGACTTCGAGCGCCTCGCGCTTGTCCTTGTTCAGCATGTCGTACACCGAGCCAGCCGCGCCGGGGCCGAGCGAGGACCGCCCGCGGCGCGTGAAGACGCGGCGGACGGCAACGACCGCGATCAGGGCGATGATGACGATTCCGGCGATACCCTCAAATGTCACGGTGACAAAGAGTAGAGTGCCATAAATCGACAGACGGCTTGACCTGCGCTGAACGCCTGGACCACTCTGTTGAGGTTGTGCCCTCGAGAATCTGATGACGATTGCCAAACGCCTGAGTTTCCTGCTCGCCGTACCCCTCGTGGCGCTTGTAGGCCTGGCCATTTTTTCGCGACTGCAGCTGGCGACGGTGGAACGGCAAAGTCGCTTTGTGGCCGAGACGCAGATACCGAGTCTTGCCGCGCTGGGCAACATTGCCGGGCGCTTCGCGGAGTTGCGTGTCGAGCTTCGCAACTATGTGCTCGCCGTCGACGACGGTGAGCGCGCAAGGGTCAAAGAGGTTTTCGATCGAGACGAAGGCCAGGTCAGCAAGCTCATCGCGGATTACGAGCTCAATCTGGTGTCCGACGAGCGCGATCGCCAACTCCTCAATGATTACCACAGCCAGTATCGGGAGTGGATGGGGCGAGCCAAGGAGATCATGTCCATGGCGTCGGCGGGGCGCCGAGAAGAGGCCAGCGCGCTGCTCAGGGAGGCGTCGACCGTCGAACTCGGCACGCGGTTAAGCAAAGCGTCGGCGGACTGGATTCGCCACAACGAAGATCTCGCGCACTCGACCAGCACGAGGGCGGTCGATTCGATCCAGGCCTCACGTTCCCGGACACTCATTGCCGGCCTGATCGCCATCCTCGTCACTGCCGTCCTGGGCTTTCTGACATTCGTAAACATCGTCAGACCAATACGTGCGCTCGATGACTCCGTCAAGACTATTGCCGCTGGCGATTACCGGAAGGTGGTGCCGTTTGTCGGCGCCGCGGATGAGACTGGCGGGTTGGCGCGATCGATCGACGTCCTCAAGCAGGGTGCCGCGGCGATGGACGAACAGCGCTGGGTGAAGTCCAACGTGTCGAGACTGACCGGGCGACTCCAGGGCGCCACCTCGCTCACGGAGTTTGGTGGGCATCTACTGTCGGACCTCGTGCCAACGCTCGGCGGTGGTGTGGCCGCCTACTACGTGCTGGACAACGGCGATGGCGAGGTACTTCGGCGTGTCGCCGCATACGGCATCGCAGATGTAGCAGAGACGCCGAGCGTCATCAAGGTCGGCGAGGGTCTGGTCGGCCAGTGCGCACAGGGGAGGCGCACCCTGACTCTGACGAACCTCCCGCCGGGCTACCTGCGCATCGCCTCGGGCCTCGGCCAGGGGCAACCCGCGCACGTGACGGCTTTGCCGTCTCTGTCCAAGGACGCGCTGCTCGGCGTGCTCGAAGTCGCATCGTTCCAGGAGCTCACTACGCGAGACAGGGCATTGCTCGAGGAGCTGTTGCCCATCGTCGCGATGAGCCTGGAGATTCTTCAGCGTAACCTTCGGACGGGAGAGCTGCTCGGACAGACGCAGGAACAGGCGCGTCAGCTCGAAGCCCAGGCGGGGGAGCTCGACGCTGCCAGACGCAAGGCTGAAGAGGCGACCGAGATGAAGTCCATGTTCCTCGCGAACATGAGTCA
The DNA here is from genome assembly GCA_963797715.1 of uncultured Acidobacteriota bacterium. Taxonomy (GTDB): domain Bacteria; phylum Acidobacteriota; class Vicinamibacteria; order Vicinamibacterales; family 2-12-FULL-66-21; genus DATBJJ01. The sequence goes on along the minus strand of CAWCQS010000012.1, from coordinate 144,590 downwards.
CGAGATCAGGACACCGATGAACGCCATCATCGGGCTTTCGCATCTGGCACTCAAAACGCAGCTCTCGCCGAAGCAGCGTGATTACGTCGGCAAGGTCCACAACGCCGGGACATCGCTTCTGGCAGTGATCAACGACATCCTCGATTTCTCGAAGATCGAGGCCGGCCGGCTAGACATCGAGACGACGGATTTCAAACTCGACGAAGTCATCAACTCCGTGACGACATTGACGGCGCAGAAGGCTCACGACAAAAGCCTCGAGTTTCTCGCACATGTCGCCCCAGGCATCCCGGAGACACTGCGCGGCGACCCCTTGCGCCTGGGACAGATCCTGACCAACCTCGTCAACAATGCAGTGAAATTCACTGAACGTGGCGAGATTCGACTCAACATCGAGCAAGTGGAGCGCACGGGAGAGAAGGTGCAGCTGAAGTGCTCGGTGCGCGACACCGGCATCGGCATGACACCCGAGCAATCGGCACGGCTCTTCCAGCCGTTCACGCAGGCCGACATGTCGACGACGCGCAAGCATGGCGGCACCGGCCTTGGTCTGACCATCAGCAGGCGTTTAGTCGAACTGATGGGCGGTCGTATCTGGTTCGAGAGCGAATCTGGCGCGGGAACGACGTTCTATTTCACCGTCTGGCTCGAAGTCGGCCAAGCTTCTGGTTCGGGGAAGATCGTTCCCGCAAAGCTGGCCCAGCTCCGCGTACTGGTGGTCGACGACAATGCTGCCGCACGCGAGATCCTGCAGGAGCCCCTGACGACGATCGCCAGCCGGGTCGACACCGTCTCGTCTGGCAAGGAGGCCATCGCCGCAATCCGTGAGCACGATTCGACGCGAGCCGTACAACATCGTCTTCATGGACTGGCGCATGCCGGGCATGGACGGCCTGCAGGCCAGCCGTCACATCAAGAGCGACGAAACCCTTGCGCATCGGCCGGCCATCGTGCTCGTCACGGCGTTCGGTCGTGAAGAAGTGCGCGAGGAAGCGGAGCGGCTGGAGCTCGATGGCTTCCTGTTGAAACCAGTCACCAAGTCGATGATCGTGGATACGCTCGTGAACGTCTTTGCCGCTGGTGAAGACGGCGGCCAGCGCACGGTCGACGCCGGGCAGGCGGAGGCACTTCGTGGCGCGCGCATCCTGGTGGTCGAGGACAATGAGATCAACCAGCAGATCGCCGTGGAGTTGCTGCAGGGAGCGGGCGCGACTGTGGAGATTGCCAATAACGGCCGCGAGGCCGTCGAACGGCTGTCGCGCCAGACGCCACCGCCATTTGATGTCGTGCTGATGGATCTGCAGATGCCGGAGATGGACGGCTACCAGGCCACGGCAAAGCTGCGGTCCGATCCGCGGCTGGCGTCGCTGCCGATCGTGGCGATGACCGCGCACGCCACGGTGGAAGAGCGCCAGAGCTGTCTGGCGGCAGGCATGAACGACCACGTCGCGAAGCCAATCGATCCGGCGGCGCTGTTCGAAACTGTCGGCAAGTTCTACAAGCCCGCAGACGCAGGCACACCGTTGGGCCTGTCGCGAGAAGGCGGCTCTTCCGGCGATCTGCCGTCGGTCGCAGGCCTCGATACGAGCGACGGTTTGGCGCGCGTCGGAGGAAACGAGAAGCTCTATCGCAAGTTGCTGCGCGACTTCGCCGCGCAGCAGGGGCGTGCGGCCGAGCAGATCGCCGAGGCGCTGGCGATTGGTGACGCCGCCCTTGCCGAACGCCTTGCCCACACGCTCAAAGGCGTTGCCGGCAATCTTGGTGCGAGCGATCTCCAGGCCGCCGCCGGCAAGCTCGAAAGATGTCTGCGCGAACGGGCCAGCGCCGACGATATCGAGATCGCGCGGCAGCAGGTCGCCTCTGTGCTCGTGCCGCTGATCACGGCACTGGGGTCGGCGCCCGGCCCGGCCAGCCCTGAGGCACCAGAGCCAGTCGTGGTGGCTGTCGATTTCGAAGGGTTGCGCGCGGCGGTGGCGCAGCTCCGTGCCCTTCTTTCGGACTCGGACCCAGGCGCGGGCGACTTCGTCGACGCGAACCGTGACGCGCTTCGTCCGCTATTCGAGGCCGGCCGCTGGCCAGAGTTCGAGAACCTCGTCCACGGCTACGCCTTCGCCGAAGCGCAGGCGCAGCTCGATCGGGCCGTTGAGACCGCTCCAGGGAGACGTTGACGTGAAGGACCTGTCCGAAAGCCGTATTCTGATCGTCGACGATGTCAAGACGAACATCGACATTCTCGTACAAGCGTTGCGCGACGACTACAAGTTGAGCGTCGCCGTGGACGGTGAAGGCGCCCTTCGCGCCATCGAGAAGAGTCCGCCCGACCTGGTGCTGCTCGACATCGTGATGCCGGGGCTCGACGGCTACGAGGTGTGCCGGCGGTTGCGGGCCCAGGAGGCCACGCGCGAGTTGCCGGTGATGTTCCTCAGCGCGCTCGAGGACGTCAAGGACAAGGCGCGCGGATTCGAGGTCGGTGGCAACGACTACCTGACGAAACCGTTCGAAGTGCTCGAGGTCAAAGCACGGGTACGGTCGCTGCTCAAGGCAAAGGCCTACGCCGACGCCATTCGCGAAGCCATGGCACGCGACCTGAGGATCGCGCGCGAGATTCAAATGGGCATCCTGCCTCCCGATCTCGCCGCGGCGACGAAAGGCACCGGCCTGGACGTCGAGGCCGTGATCGAACCCGCGCGCCAGGTTGGTGGCGATCTCTACGAGGTCCTGCGCGCGTCCGACGATCGCGTGGTTGTGGCCCTGGGGGACGTTTCAGGGAAGGGCATTCCGGCGGCGCTCTTCATGGCTGTCACGGTGACCGTTCTCCGCACCATGGCGCGCCACATCGTCGAGCCGGACGAGATCCTCCGGCGTCTCAACGACGAGCTCGCGGAGCAGAACCCGCGCGGCATGTTCGTGACCCTGCAATGCATTGTCTTCGACCTTGCGCGACGTTCCGCCTTGATCGCCGGCGCCGGCCATCACCAGCTCGCCATCCTGTCGCCAGGGCGCCCGCCGCGGCTGGCGTGTCCTTCGTCGGGCCGGCCGATCGGGCTGATGCTAGCCAACCCCATCGAATGTGAAACGCTGTCGCTCGAAGCTGGCGAGACGTTCGTGCTTTACTCGGACGGCGTGTCCGAAGCCATGGACGTCAACGAGGATTTCTACGGTGAGGATCGGTTGCTTGCGACGCTCGGCGCGACTGCCGGCGCGTCGCCGGCCGAAATCGTGCGGCAGGTTCTCGCCGACGTCCGCACATTCGCTGCGGATGCGAAGCAATCAGATGACATTACCATTCTGGCTGTGCGGTACGCGCCACGTTCATGATGACCGCAGCACGCCAGTCCGCGAACCGGCACTCCCTGATGCTCCTGGCCATCGTCACACCGATGGTTGTGTCGGAGGCGTGGGCGCAGACCGTGCCAGACGATTTTGTCATCACGCTCGAGCGGTCGTGCAGCGCCGACTGCCCGATATACAAGGTGTCTATCGACGCCAAGGGCAACATCGAGTTCGAGGGGGTCGAGTTCACCCGCGTCCTCGGGCGCCAGACCGCCAAGATACAGCCTTCACTCGTCGCCGATCTGTTCAAGACAGTGCAACGCATCGGTTTCTTCGGACTACGGAACCGGTACGTATCGATTCCCAACCCAGATGGTTCCGAGACCATAGTGACGCACCCACTGCCGGTACTCGTCACTGTCACGGCGAACGGCAAGTCAAAACGAATTGAAAATCAATTGGGCGGGCCGAAAGGGCTTGCGGAGCTCGAGCGCCAGATTGACGAGACTGCCGGTACTTCGCGCTGGACCCGACTCGACGAACCGACGTTGCGGCAGCTGGTCAAGGAGGGATGGGAGCCGTCAGCCGAGGAGCGAGCGAACGCTGCTTCGGAAGGCGATTGAAGACGACGATGTCGGAGTCGTCACAGGACTCATCGCGATTGGCGCCGACCCGAACGGGGCTTACTTCGAGGAACGCAGCACGCCGCTGATGTTCGTTCGATCGGCCGCGATGGTCCGGGTGCTGCTCGAGTCGGGCGCCCTCGCATCCACGAAAAGCGTATCGGGCATCACGCCGCTGAACACCGCAACCCTACTCGCTCCAGATGCGACCGAGATATTGCTGAAGGCGGGAGCGGTCGCGGATGACGCCATGTATTCAGACGGCCGGACAGCGCTGTTTGACGCTGCCTGCGTTGGCAATGCCGGCGTGGTGACGCTGCTGCTGGCGTCAGGCGCCAATCCATACGTGTATGTGTCCGGAACGTCGGCGGCAGAATGCGCGAGCCAGCGTCGCGAACGAGTGAGCACAAGGGATCCTCGACTGCCCTCGCGCCAGATGCCTTTCGTGGAGGACTTCGACACGGTCATCGCCTTGCTCACCAAGGCGACCTCAAGCCGCACGATTGCAAAGTAGCCTCAGTCGCCTCACGGCTGCCGCGACGAGATGTACGCGATCAAATCGACGATGTCGTCGTCGCTGAGATTGGCGACGACCGGTTTCATCAGCGCTGACATCGCACCGCGCCGACTTCCGAGCTTGAAGTCGTACATCTGCCGTCCCAGATAGCTCGGCGAGCGCCCGGCAAGGTTGGGGATCGTTCCAAGCCCCTTCAGGTCAGGTCCGTGGCAGACGCCGCACGGCGTCGTCTTGCCATTACTGCCGGTCGTCGCCAACGCTTCACCGCGCTTGATGCTGCCGAGCGGCGCGTACGCGATGAAACCCGAACGCGGATTCCGAATCTGCGTCTGCGCGACATCTTCCGGCGTTTCGATGATGCGCACCCCGATCGGTTCTACCGCATCCGCCGCCGGCGGGGAAGTAGATCTCGCCCTGAATGCGCATCGTGGGCACCGTCTCGGTCTCCACGACGCGAACGTATTGCGGTACCTTGATTGACGAGAAATAGCGCGCGGTCTCCTTGATTTCGTCCTCGGTCAGCGCCTTGGCGATGTTCTCCATCTCCAGCGTGTTCGCCTTGCGCGGTTCCGCGCTGTGGCGAAGTCCCTGCTGAAAATCGTGGAGTTGTTGCACGATGTACTCGTAGGGCAGCGCCTGCACCGGCGCGTTCTCGGGGCGGCCGCGTCCGTTCGGCAGATGGCATAAGCCGCACGCACGCGCAACGCCGGGCTTGCCGTGCGACACGGCGGCTGGCATCGCGGGGTGGTCTTCAGGAAACCAGTCTGCTGGTCCGTAGCTGAAACTGATCTGCGCCTGGGTGAACTGAAACTTCGAGCCGTCAGCCTGACGCAGGACCGGAGCCTGACCGTTGGCTGGCGGCGCGTTCGGATCGGTGACGGCCGGTGTCTTTGGCGCCTCGGCCTGCGGCGGGATGACGCCAGGGGGTAGTGGCGGCACGGCGTACGGCCATGCCGGAGGCAGCGCTTGTGGTGATTGACCGATTGCCGTTGCGCAAAGGATGAGACAAGCCGTTAGAGTCGAAATCAGGGCACGCACCCTATCAGTGTACACGCGCATCCTTCAGTGTGTTGTGCCGACTCCGCTCATTACCCGGCTTCCGCTCGAGACGAACAGTCCCACGCCGATCAGATTGGTCACGATGATGAGGCCCGCAATCTTGAGCGCGAAGATCGTGCGGCTCCCAACCGGGATGATCGGCAGCACCGACAGGCTGATGTAGAGGATCGTCATCAGCAGTCCCGACAGCGCGCACAGCTTCACCCACCACGGCGGCTCGCATCCGCGAGTTCCTCAGACCCCAAATCGGCACGGCAAACATCGCCAGGTAGGTCAGCGCGTAGAAAATGCCGGCAGAGTTCCACAGCAGCTGAAACGCCTCCTGCTTTCCGACGCCGATCAGTCCGAGCGTGCTCAGCGACGAACGTGGCCGCGCCGACGAACAGGATCGAGTTCACCGGCGTTCTTGCGCGTCTCGCTCAGCCGCGTGAACCATGCCGGAAGCAGGTTGTCCCAGCCGGCGACCATCGGCAGGCGGGTGCTGCCGGCAAAGTTGACGCTCGCCTGCGCGAAGCGAATGGCGATCATCGCGATGAGCGTGATCGGGACGATTGCCGCGACCGCGCCGAGCGGACCGAAGCCGACGCTCAGGAGCTGCGGGATTGGCGCGATCAGATCGATGCTGTCGTTGGGAATCATGCGCGAGCACGGAGCTCGTGCCGAGAATGAACATCAGCACGATGATCGGCGCGGCGATCGCGGTCGCCCTCGTGATGCTCCTCACCGGGATCGCGGCACTCGCCGGCGTGAATGGCGACGTACTCGAATCCGCCGAACGCGCCGAATCCCATCTTGCCGAGCAGGTTGAGACTCAGTAGCGAAATCGCCGGCGTCGCCGTGCTGGAGCGGATGAAACGCCGCGAGCGTGCCGTTTGCCACGTTCAGCCACGGCAGCGCGATGATCATGGCGAAGATCGTCAGCATCAGGACGCCGCCAAGGGTGTGCACCCACTTGCCGACCTGCAAGCCCATGATCGTGATCCAGACGAGCGCGCCGACGATGCACGCCGTCGTTGCGGCAATGACCCAGTTCTGCGCCATCAGGTCAGCGACGCTCGGGCCCGAGGATGTATCCGGCGTATTGCGTGAACTGGAGTCCGACGTTGGTCATGTTCAGGATGGCGAACAGCCAGAGATTCCAGGCGACGATGAAGCCGAAGAACTCGTTGAATCCGAGCTTCACCCACTGGTAGAGCCCGCCCTCGAGCGGCATCGCGCGATTGAGCCACACGGCGACGATCGCCGACGGCAGGTAGAAGAGCGCGATGGCGATCAGCCAGAAGATGACGTGAGCCGGCCCCTGCTTCGCGGCGACGCCGACCCATTGCAGTCCGACGATGAAGAGGATCTGGGCAAACGCGAGGTCCCAGATCGATAGCTCCTTTCGCAGCTCGGCGCTGCGCGCCAGGACGGTGTTTTCGCTCCGCTCAGTGGACGACGGATTTGCGGACGGGCCCATCGAGTGTGCGCGACTCTACCACACGCTCGTCGCCCGCCTGGTCGTCGCCGTTAGCGCGGTCCGAAACCCTCGCGATATCCGATACGGAACCCGGCGCGATAGCCCGCCTGATACTGAGTCCGCGGTCCAACGCTCTCGTTGTAGCCTGCATCGGCTGTTTCGAGCTCTCGCTGGCCGTCGAGATCCCAGCGACCGCCGTTGATGGTCTTGTCCTCACGACCGGCCTGACGGCCGTCGGCCAAGCCGCGCTCGCGTCCGGCCCGATACGCCGGCGTGTCGACGATGTCGCGGCCCTGACGGTACTCTTGTTCGGTCAGCACGCCGTCGCCGTCGCCGTCCAGCGCGCGGAACTCGTCGACGCGACGCGTCCATTCGCCGCTCGTGATCACGCCGTTGCTGTTGCGATCCAGCGTCGAGAACGCAGGTCGAGTGAACCCCTCGTCATCGAACTCGTTGTCAGGGAGCTCGCCGCGGACGATGACGCCGTCGTTGTTCCGGTCGAGCCGTTCGAAGGTGTCGCGATCGCCGCGCCATTCGGTACGCGAGATTGCGCCGTCGTTGTTGCGGTCGGTGCGATCGAACATCGCGTCGCGATCGTAGCGGCCGCGCTCGACCCAGATTTCATCGCCGGACAGCACGCCGTCGCGGTTGGTGTCGTGATTGCGAAACGACTGCGCGTTGCCGCGCCATTCTGAGCGCGTGATCACGCCGTCGCCGTCGGTATCCATTTCTCGGTACTGCATCTGACGCTCGCGAAGTTGAGCCTGCCGCGCGTTGTCCTGCTGGGCTTCGGCCGTGATTGGCGCGATTGGAAAGAGCAGGGCGGCGACGACTATCTGCAGAGCCTTCATGCGATGCCTCCTGCCCGCTATTGATGCCAGCCGTATGCCACATGGTCAGCCGCAGAAAACAGGGCATTTTGGGCCCAGCCTAGCCCAACAGCGGGAACTCAGTGAGAGTTGGGAGGGCGACAGCCCTGCGGTGAGGGCATGCGATCGCTACTTACCGGGTGCGCGGGGAAGGCGAGTGATGAACGCGTGAATCTCGCGAAGGACATCGGCTTCCTTTGTCATGAACACGTAGTGCCCAGCTCCGGGTAGATCGACGAACTGCGCATTCGGGACCGCGCGACTGAGCTTGGCCGTCCAGCGGCCGACGATGACTCGGCCTCTCGCCAGGAACTGATCGATGACCTCGCGCTCCTGTTCGTTTTTCGGCTGGTAGTCGGGCCAGCGCGGGAACTCCATCATCGCAAGCACTGGTACACGAATGTTGGAGTAGTCCTTCCTGTGCGCCTGCCCAGTGCCGATGGCGCGCATCACCCAGTCCGGAGCAGTCGGCGCACCGACGCCGTCGCCCACCGTTTCGAATTGGTTCCGTAGCTCTGATTCTGGAATCGTGAAGCCGACCCGGCAGGCCAGTGACTCTTGAAAGGCGGCAAAGGTGGTGCGATCCTCTGGCGCGCAGACCGGCGCCGGGCGCACTTCCGGAGGTATCTTCTGCTGCAGTGCTGCCCATTCCGGATCAGCAGGTGGATCGTCCTCTAGATCCGCGATGGCATCGAGGTAAACGAGACCGGCAACTCGGTCCGTATGATTTCTGCCGAGGGTCGTCATCTCGCCACCTGCCATCGAATGTCCGACGAGCACGGGCGATGGAATCTTGGCCTCGTTCAACGCGTTGAAGACATCGTCGGCAAGCCGCTGGTCGGCGTAGCCCGATGGCGGCCGGCTGGAAGCTCCGAACCCACGCCGCGTGATGGCATAAACGTGACAGCAATCCGTCAGCTTTGGCGCGAAGTTGTCGTAGATGTGTGCGGTATGCCCCGATCCCGTGAGCAGCACGACTGGCTGACCCGTTCCGCCCCAGTCGAGCACTTCCAAGCGGACGTCCTTGTCCACGGTGACGAAGCGGATGTCGTGGCCGGCCGGGTCCTTGTACGTGGAGCTACGGCTCTGATGTGTCCAGACCGCCGAGGCGGGCAATATTGCGACCGCGACGACTAGTACGTAGGAATGGAGCACACGCATCGAAGGGCTCCGAATGATGGCGAAAGCGCGGTCACGCGTGGTCTTGTGGCGCCGGCCGCATGCCTTCGCGATGCGCCAGCGCCGCGAGAATCAGGTCGAGTTGTCCTGGACAGACGGCCAGGTCCGGTAACGTCGCCGGATCGACGAATGAGATCTCGCGGCCTTCGAAGCACTGAACCGGCTGCGCCGCGTCGTAGTCGCCGTAGAACACGGTCGCCATGCGCATGGTGCCGTCAGGGAGTCGGACCAGGCCCTCGCTGCCGATCGTGACCGGGTGTGAGAGTCGATAGCCCGTCTCTTCGAAAACCTCGCGTACGAGCGCTTCGTCGAGTGTCTCTCCGGGTTCGAGCGCGCCGCCCACCGTGCTCCAGTGGTCGGGGTACGTGCCATGGGCGTCGCGGAGCTGAAGCAGAATCCAGCCACGATGGTCGACGAGGAGGAGCCCGACGGACGGGGGTGTTGAGGGAACCTGCATGACGGTGCCTGGGTCGCGCGCGCTCAAGGCGCCGAAGGCTCGGGCCCGACGCAGGTGGGCCACTGTCTGTAGATCGAAAGATCGTGACGATACTCGGCGCGCTGCCGCGGCCGCTCGCGCTCATCCCAGGACACCGTCGCAACAAATGAGTGTGTCGTCGCGGCGTCCGAGCAGCGATTGGGCGGCGTCCCAGAAGATGCGCAGCTCGCGTCCCGGTCGAAGCACGCCGAGCTCCGTGAAGACCGGAAGGGTGCCGATCGAGGCGGAGCCGTCAGGACCGTGCAGCGGTCGCGAGAACTCGACACGGATCGTCGTCGCAACCGCGTCGCCGCAGTTGGCGAGCACGAGGTGCACGCGATCGCGCTCGACGTCGATGTCGAGCACGACTTCTGCGGACCGGGTCGTCGCCGGCTGTTGCTCGCGGCCAGAGGCTGCGCGCCGGCGGCCGGAGTTTGCTAAAGAGCGTCGCGCCATCAGCGGCCTACTCGACGTCGAGTCCTTCGTGGCAGATTTCGAGCGTCTCGATTGCGACTTCGTTTGCGGCAGCATTCAGCGCCGGGCCCGTCCACTTGCACGGCCAGCCGCGCCGAAAGTTGAATCGCATCACTTCCTGGCGGCTCTCGTCGAGCAATACGATTGTGCCGTCGGCGCGCTGCACCTGCCCGTCCAGAACCGACTTGATCCATTTCCAGAACCCGAGATCGCCGATCACACCGCGCTTGAGGGCTATATTCGTGAACTTCTTCAAGCCAGGCAGTTTCCGCACAGTGATGTCTTCCGATCCGTTGCGATATTCGATCGGCGTGACTTCGACCTCGAGGCCGGAGACCTCGCTGAACGAACCACGCACGGTTTGACCGTCATCGAAAACGCCGTTGATGGTCACTCGGAAATTCGAACGTAGGTAAGGATCGTCGCGATACACGGCCATGAGGTGCTCCTGATTCTCTCCGACTGTCGAGAGGAAACGTAACCGATCGACACAGGCAACCGCAACATCGACGCAGCCCGGTAGCAATCGGGTGGTGATGGTAGGCTTGTCTCTCTGCCAAATACGCGATCGCGAGGGTCGACGGGCGACGATGTTGTGGTCAACAAACAGAGTGTCAGCGCTGACTGTCGTGTGGTGCTGCCTCGCGACAGCGTTGTCCGTCACGGCAGGTCATCAACCGGCGGCAACTAGCGCCGTCCAAGCGGCCATCGACATTCCGTTCGAGTTCAAGACGCGCCAGCCAATTGTTCCTGTCAGCGTGAACGGTGGTCCGGCAGTGCCGTTCGTCGTGGACACCGGCGCATCGATCCACGTGGTCGATCGAGAGATTGCCCGAGCCGCCAACGCCGCAAAGGGGACGGCGGTGCAGATGAGCGGAGGCGGTCAGAGCGCGGTGGACGCGCAGTTCGTCGACGGCGTGACGTTTTCGGCGGCTGGCCGCTCATGGCAAGGGCAGCGAGCTGCGGTCGCCAGTCTCGGTTATCCGGACAAGAAGCACTTTGCCGGCTTGCTGGGCGCTCCGATCCTGATGCACTACACCGTAAGGTTCGCGTTCGAGGCTCGGACGATGAAGTTGCTCGATCCGTCAACGTATACACCGCCATCCGGGGCGACACTGGTGCCGTTCGAGCTGCAGGAGAACCTGCCAATCGTGCGCGTGATTCTCGACGCTGGCGGCGGGTCGGTCGAAGCAAGGCTGATGGTCGATACCGGAGCCAGCGCCTTCATCGATCTCAACCGGCCATTCGTCGAAGCGCACCGGCTCGTCGAGATCATGCCCGGCGTGACGTCGGCGGATCGCCCGGCTGCGCTCGGCGGCACTGCGCCCTTTCTCTACGCGACCGCGCGCCGTGTCACGTTTGGCGGTGTCGTGTTCGACGAGCCGCGCCTCGGCCTCTCGCGTGCCCAGACTGGCTCGAGCTCGCGCAGCGAGCGCGATGGCATCATCGGCAACGATCTCCTGCGGCAGTTCATCATGACCGTGGACTACAGCCGCCGCACGCTCGTCCTCGAGCGGCCCTGATCGAGAGCCAGCGTCTCCCGCGCCCGGCCAGAAACGGGAGATCGATTACCGAAATGACATTTCTGAAATTTCCGGCCTGCCGGCAGCAGATGCCAGCCGGCTGGCGGTCTCGGTGTCCACTCTGCAGGGCGACTGTGTATCCAGGAGGTAAAGCTGGTTGACGCGGCTACCGATAAGCCCATTGAGGACGCGTGGCAATTGTGTGCAGAGTGCCATTTCATGCAGTTGCGGCGCGCTAGGGCACATGGCCCGCTTTTTGGAGTGACCACGATTAGCTGCATCGGCTGACGACCAAAGATCACCCTGTCAGCCGGCTGTTCAGCACCAAGAAAGGAGACCTCCGATGTGGGAGGGCTTCGACCCGGAGACACAGCGGCAGCTGGCAACGATCAAGGAGCTGACGGTCCTTCGTAGCCAGACGCCGAAGCAGGAGTGGCCGTTGATCTTCATCGAGGAGCAGGCGGTGCTCTTCGTGGTGCGTGAATGGCCGAACGGCACGCTGACGGCCTACACCTGCACCGACGATCGCGACTCGTCACCCGGCAGCGAATAGAGCGCGCGACTGCGCGACAAGCACGTTGCGCGCTCTAGACCTTGATGCCGAGCGTTTCGTCGACGCCTGTCTCAGGCCATCGACGGACGCCGGCCTGCGGCAAACAGCTTGACCAGCACGAGTCCGGCCACGAAGCCACCGATGTGAGCCATGTAGGCGACGCCGCCGCCTTCACTGGTCTGAGCAATCGACCCCGCCTGGCTGATCAACTGGATGACGATCCAGAAGCCGAGGACGACGATGGCTGGAACGGAAGCAACGCCCCCCCGCGTGAGCACCCGAACGCGGTTGTTCGGAAACATCAACAGGTAGCCGCCAAGTACCCCGCTGATTGCGCCTGACGCGCCGACACTCGGAATCGTTGAGCCGCCGGCGAACGCGATGTGAGCGAGGCCTGCGACGATGCCGCAAATCATGTAGAAGACGAGAAACCGTGCGCTCCCCATGGCGCGCTCGATGTTGTCGCCAAAAATCCATAGGTAGAGCATGTTGCCGCCGAGGTGCATCCATCCGCCGTGCAGGAACATGGACGTGATGAGCGTCGCCCAGAAGGGGAGTGGGATGAGTGGCGGCAGATCCTGGCCAACGCTGTACTCACGAGGGACAACGCCCCAGGCCGTGATGAAAGACTGCAGCGCGCCCTCCGAGCCTTGACCCAGTTCGAGAAAGAAGGCGAGAACGTTGAGGACGATCAGCGAAATCGTGACGATGGCTGGCCCACCGCCTGAACCGTTGTCCTCATCTCCAATGGGAAACATGATGCCCTCCGGTGCTGCCGCGAGCAATCCAAGTACCAGGACGCTACGATGCCTCGCGCCTGCTGGCGGTGTCAAAGATCAACAACGGGCGTTCACGACACGCATTCGTCGGCAGCACACAGTTGTGTGTGGAAATCGACAGTCCGAGCGCGTGTAATTGAACAGGTACTGGGTTTGCTTCGGCATCGACCTCTACCAATGACCGTCCGCGCAGTTCTTGTGATGCTGGCGTTTGGCGCCGCGGGTCTCTGGCCCTCGCCGGTCGATGCGTGTACCTGTGGCGGGTCCGGTACGCCCTGCGGTGCCGCCTGGAGTGCGGACGCGGTCTTTGTCGGCCACGTCGTGTCGATCGAGTCTTCGACCGTGCCGGCTGGCCCCATGCTCGGGCGCCGCATAGACCTCGCCGTTACCGAGGCATTTCGTGGTCTGCAGGTGTCGGAGCTATCGGTCTACACTGGTTATAGCGGTAGCGATGCGGCTACCCCTTCGCGATGGGCGAGTCGTTCCTCGTCTACGCGCATCGAACCCCGGAAGGCCAGTTCACGACGAGCATCTGCACGCGCACTCGGCCAGTCGCAAGCGCCACCGAGGATCTCGCCTATCTCCGCTCGCTGGCGGAGATTCCGCCGGGCATGGCCGCTCGTATCACCGGTCTGGTGCAGGTGTGGGATTGGTCAGCGCCTCCAGGCGCCCAGCCACGGTTCGTTGGCGGTGTCCATGTCACGGCCACGGGCGAAGGCCGGACGTTCTCCACGCGCGCGAACGATCGTGGTGAGTTCGCGTTCCGTGGCTTGTCGCTCGGTAAATACGAGCTCACGGCAAAGCCGCCCGACGGCTACGACAGTGTCCCTCAGACCGTGGAGATCCACGATCCGCGAGGATGTGGGACGACCTTCGTCCTTCTGCGGTACGACGGTCGCGTCGCGGGCCGCGTCGTCGACAGCACAGGGACCACGGTTCGGGGCCTGCCGGTGGAACTCGTGGCGGCGGCGGATATCGACAAGCCGGGTGGGAGTCGTAACAATCTTCGAGCCTGGACGGCAGCCGATGGAACGTTCGAGTTGCGGCACGTCTCGCCGGGCGAGTATGTGCTTGGCTTCAATTCGATCCGGGGATTCGATGGTCAGTTCACGTTCCCGCGGGCGTTCTATCCGGGCGTCAGGGACCCAGCCGCGGCAGCCAGAGTCGCCGTTTCCGTCGGGGCTCGTATGCGCCTCCGCAACTTCGTGGTTCCGGAGACCATCGAGCTCGTCACAGTGAATGGGATCGTCGTTGATGAGGCGAATCAACCTGTGCGAGAAGCGACGGTGACGTTGACCGACAGCACCGAAGGCCCGAACCCCGTTGGGTCACCATTTCTCACCGGCGAAGATGGCCGGTTTACGTTCGCGCTGGTCCACGGCGGCAAGTACGAACTTCGCGCCAGACGAAGTGTCACGATCGATGGTCGCACGCTCCAGCTCTACGGAAGCATCCTGCCGCTGAACATATCGTCTGTTACTCCGACATTGACCGTCGTGATGAAGCAGAGTCGAGACTTCTGAAGCCATGCTGATGTGGAATGCGGCGTTCCTGTGTCTGCTCGCATTGGTAGAACCGCGAATGGGCATCGGACGCCAGACCACTCAACCAACATCAGTGCCGACGGCTGGGGTCATCGTCGGGACGATCACCGACGAATCCGGTAAACCTGTCGTGGGCGCTCGTGTTCAGGCGCTGGGCCGCAAGAAGAAGTGGGCAGGGGGATATTACGAGATTCCGACCGGCCCTCCCGACGACAGCGACGATCGAGGGCAATTCCGATTGCACTCGTTGCCGCCCGGTCAGTACGTCGTCTCAGCATTCATCGCGTCGCAGCCACCTGCGCCAGACTACCGTGAGGCGAACGAATACGTGCGCACCTACAACCCGCGCACGACGTCACTTGCCGACGCGCAGCCGATCGCTGTCGAGCCCGGTAAGGAGCACTCCGTCTCTGTCAGTCTTGCGCGCCTTCGACTGGTCTCGGTGAGCGGCATCGCAACGACAGCCGCAGGCCTCGCTGCGACGAATTTCGACGTCGCGTTGCGCGGCGGTGCCGCGACCGTAGGTTACACAGGTGTCAAGAGCGGTTACCTGACCACGATGGCCGCCACGACGCGCGTCGGTCAAGACGGCTCGTTCACCCTGATTCGTGTTCCGCCTGGCAGCTACGTGCTGTCGGTCACGAACGGCAGCAACCGCCGTGGCCAGCCATTGGAGATTGCCGAGATCCCGCTTGAAGTGCGAGGCACGACGGTGACGGACGTCAAAGTTGCGACCGCACGCGGCTCCACGGTGTCGGGCCGGCTCGAATGGGGTGGTAGCGGACCGGCGCCGTGGCCACGGACGGCGAAGCTCGGGAGGCTCAGAGCGACCGCCGTCGGCCGCGAATCGGACTACGGGTCCCTGGACACCGAGGTCCAACCCGACGGCTCGTTTCAGTTCACGGATCTCTATGGGCTGAGGCGAATCCAGGCGATGTCGCTCGTGTTCAATTGGGCCGTCAAGTCCGTCGAAGCGCCCAGCGAGTCTCTTGCCGGGCGGAACATCGTTGTCAAGCCGGGCACGGATATCACCGACCTCAGGGTCGTCGTCACCGATCGCCCGGGGACACTCGTGGCCTCGGTCGTTGACGAAGACGACAAGCCGTTTGCGGACGGTTCGGTGCTGCTCATGCCGACAGACCCAGCCGACCTGGACGCGCTCGGATGGGGTTATCGCGCGACGCAGCGGAACCGTGGCGCCAGCGGAGTCTGGTACTACGAGATGGAACGTGTACTGCCAGGCCCCTATCTCGCGGTTGCGATCGATGTCGAGCCATATCGAGTGAGCGGCGATACGGACCTGATGGAGCGCGCTCGCGCCGCGGCGGTTCCAGTCGAGATTCGCGAAGGACAAATCCCCGTGCGGCTGCGCCTGCTTCGGCTGCGGCCATTCGTTCAAGATGCCGCGTCGCCGAGCGCTCCGCGACCTGTGCGAGACTGACGATGCATGGCACCGATCGTTCCGAACCCGACGAAGATCAAAGCGTTCAAGACTGAAGCCGCGTTCGACACATGGATGCGCGCGAACCACGCGCGGGAGACAGAGATCTGGTTGCGGATCTACAAGAAGGGCAGTGGCAATCCGACGGTCACCGCCGCACAGGCGCTGGACGTCGCGTTGTGCTGGGGGTGGATCGACGGCATTCGTAAGGGATTCGACGACGAGTCCTTTCTTCAGCGATACACGCCGCGGCGTGCGAGAAGCGTTTGGAGTCAGATCAATCGCGAGAACGTGTTGCGATTGACTGCGGCGGGGCGCATGAAACCGGCTGGTCAGCAGCAGGTCGATGCCGCCAAAGCCGATGGACGGTGGGGCGCCGCATATGCGCCAATGCGCCGCGTCACGGTAGCGACAATTCCTGACGATCTCCGCGCGGCAATCGATGCGAATCCACGTGCTCGCGCGACATTCGAGGGGCTCGGTCGCCAGAACCTGTTCGCGCTCGCCTTCCGTACCAACAACATGAAAACGCCGGCCGGTCGCGCCCGGAAGATTGCGTCCCTGGTGGCGATGCTGGCGCGCGGCGAAACCATCATTCCTGGAACCAGAACGACGAAGAACAGTGCGCGGCGCCCGCTTACCTCACCGGCACATCGAGCAACGCCTGATACACGGTCGCGTTGAAGCGGTCCGCGATTGGGCCGGCGTTGCCAGGCAGCAGCTGAATCATCATGACCGCGACCATGTGCGCTTTCGGATCGACCCAATAGGTCGTTCCGTAGGCGCCGCCCCAGCTAAACGATCCGACCGACGCCATGCCCTTGGCGCCGTACCTCTCTACCGTTTCGAAGCCGTAGCCGAACCCGAGCCCGTTGGTCGAATAGAGCGTGCCCAGCTGGTTGGTGGCCATTAATTCCACCGCGCGAGGAGACAAGACGCGGACGCCGTCGATTTCGCCGCCGCGCCGGAGCATCTCGAGAAATCGCGCGTAGTCCGAAGCGGTCGACAAGAGTCCGGCGCCGCCGGAGAAGCTCTTTCGTGGGCCGTCGACGTAGTGTCCCTGTCCTGCCGCGCCCTCCGCCGCGCGGGAGATCGTTCCGTCGGGGCCACCGGAATAGACCGCCGCCAGCCGATGGCGCTCGGCCGCAGGCAGGAAGAACTGCGTGTCTTTCATCTTCAGCGGACCCGTGATCCGCGTGCGGATGAATTCATCGAGCGCCATGCCCGACGCGCGTTCGACAATGCAGCCGAGGATGTCGGTGTTGTAGCCGTACACCCACGATTCGCCGGGCTGTGCCACGAACGGCAGCATCGAAACTGTATCCATCGTCGTACAAATGGGCTCGTCCTTGTCGGCGGTGTACCAGCCACTCGGACCGGCGGCGGCCCCCAGGCCCTTGGACTTGTACTGCTCCGCGACCGACGCATTGGTGCCATATGAGATGCCGGCGGTATGCGTCAGCAGATCCCGGATGGTGATTTGGCGGCGGGCGGGCACGAGCTTGACTTCGCTGTCGCCAGCCACGGCGACCATCGTCTTGGCGAATCCGGGAATGTAACGACTCGCAGGATCGTTGATCGCAACCTTGCCCTCTTCGACGAGCGACAGGAGGGCCGTGCTGGTGATGGCCTTCGACTGGGATGCGATCCGGAAGATCGTGTCAGTGGTCATCTTGCGGCCGGCTTCCTTGTCGGCCCACCCGAACGCCTTCTCGTAGACGGGTTTCCCGTCGCGTAAGACGAGAACGACTGCCCCGGCAATTTTGTTGTCGTCCACGGACTGCTGAAACACACGATCGACTTGTGCGAGCCGTTCGGGCGCCTGAGCGCCGAAGCTGACGCCGAGGAGCCCGATGAGTGCCAGCGCCGATAACGAGCGTTTCATGAGCATTCTCCTGAGGTCGTATCGGCCCAGATTGGTGCAACGCATGATACACGCGCCGATTTATTTGTCACGAGACGTTCGGCGCAGTTCGTCGAGAAATGCAGCGGTTCGTACGCCGACGTATCGAGAGAACTCTGGAGGCGTCTGACGAATGCGATTGTTCGCGACAAGGAATGCGCCGCGCTCGAGAGACAGATGCGGCTCGTCACTCACGATCGTAAACTCGCCCGGTCCAACGGACTTCAACAACACCACCAGCTCCTGACCGACGTCGTAGGGGAGAGGCGAGCCGCTGCGCTGGTTTTGCAGGACGTGCACCTCGTTGCTGTTGGAACCATCGGGCAGCTTCACGACCGTCACGACGGTCGCGCGGTGACGGTAGTAGCCTCGGGGCGTCGATGGTATGGGTTGCGCGTCTGACAATCGAACACGCAAGACAGCATCCGCGTACTCGAAGTGACCCTTGAGATCCCGCTTGACGTCAATGCATTCACATATCGCGCTGATCCGCATCGTAAAATCGGCGCGCGACGCATTCGAGGGCGTGACCACGACCCGGTCGCGCGTTTCATGGTCGAACCCCGCGATTACCGCCGTCACCCGGTAGGAACCTGGGGGGAGCGCTTTGGCCTCGTAGCAGCCAGAGGTGTCAGTGACCACGGTGCGCTCGATACTGCCGCCCTTCACGTGCACCGTCGTGCCGGGCATCATCTGGTTCCCTGTGTCGGTCATGCAGCCGGCGATCGATCCCGTCGTACTCGTCGCCTGACCACTGGCTGTCACCAGACCTGTCAGAAACATCGCCGCGACCAGCATCATGAGCCTACGCTCCATCGGCGGCGATATGCGTTTGTGCAGCGTTTTGATTCTTCTCGTGTCATGCCTGATTTGCTGGGGTCAGGAAGAGTATCACGCGAATGCGCGGGCGTCAGAGCGCAGAACCCTCTCGCATCGTGGGGCAGCCGGGAAGTCCGTCCTATACTGGCTGGAGAAGGAGCGAGCCGACGTGCACATCACCGCCCACGTCAGCAGCAGCCTGTCCTCGCACACGGTCTGGGTGTCCACGGACGGGAATTCCAGGCCGCTCGAGATTCCGCCTAAGGCGAACGGCCAGGGCTCCGCCGTCAATGGCGGCGAGCTCCTGATGCTGGCGCTCGCGACGTGCTACTGCAACGACGTCTACCGCGAAGCCGCGCGATTGAAGATTCAGATCGACAAAGTCGACGTCGAGGCCTCCGCGGACTTCGCCGGTGTCGGCCTTG
Organism: uncultured Acidobacteriota bacterium; assembly: GCA_963797715.1. Lineage (GTDB taxonomy): Bacteria > Acidobacteriota > Vicinamibacteria > Vicinamibacterales > 2-12-FULL-66-21 > DATBJJ01. The sequence continues at coordinate 125,675 of CAWCQS010000012.1, read as the reverse complement.
CAGCATCGAACATTCGTTATCGCGCACGAGTGTCGTCGCCGGCAGACGACGAGCATGTCGCGGCCCTGCTGCGCGAGACTGACGCGGTTGCGGAGATTCACAACACGGTGCGTAAAGGAGTGCCCGTGCAATTGCTGCCATGGTCGACGGAGTGATCATCCCACCCGAGCGCTGCATTCCATGTCGGTTCGCGCTGTTGCGCCATGCGGCACGGGGATCAACTGGTCTGGCGGGGAGCTTCCCAGATGGCCGCGATCGTCTTGAGCTCATCGGCGCCTGGTGAGGCCAGGACAACGAGTCGGGTGAACTTGTGCCGTCCCGCCTCGTAAGACGATAATGCGCCCTATCAAGGGGGGACCGGAGGCCCCTTCTGACATGGTGTGCCCTCATTGCGGGACCGGCTCGGACGTTGACGACGTGACGTGCCCCGCGTGCGGTCAGCCCACGTCCGCGGCCGGCGCCCGAACGGCGAGGGAAAGTCTCCAGCCAATCTCCCCAGACTCCGAAGGCGAGACCCGACTGTCCACAGGTGGCTGGGTCTTCCCCCAGGGTGCCAACGCGACGCTGATGCCCGGCGCGCCGTTCGGTGAACGCTACCGCATCGAGCGCCTGCTGGGCGCGGGCGGAATGGGCGTCGTGTACAAGGCGTGGGACGAGGAGCTAGGGCTTTCGGTCGCGCTGAAAGTCATCCGCCCGGAAGTCATGGCGGATCCGATCATGGGGCTGAACTGGAACGGCGCTTCAAGCGCGAGCTGCTGCTGGCGCGTCAGGTCACGCATCGGCACGTGGTCCGCATTCACGATATGGGCCACGTTAAAGACGTGAAGCACCTGACGATGCCGACGTCGAAGGGGCAGACGCTGGCTGCGCTGCTCAAGACCGAACGCAAGCTGGCGGTGCCACGCGCGCTGGCGATGATGCGCGAAGTGGCCGACGGTCTCGCTGCCGCCCACGCCGTGGGTGTGGTGCACCGCGACCTCAAGCCCGATAACGTGATGCTCGACGGCGACGGGCACGCCGTCATCATGGATTTCGGGATCTCCAGATCGACCTCCCAGGGCGCGGGTACGGCGCACGGCGGCGAAGACCGGCCGCGCTCGTCGCTCGAGGCGGTCATGCTGGCGTCCAGTATGACGTTGGCAGGCGCCTGGGCACGTTGGAATACATGCCGCCGGAGCAGGCGCGTGGCGAGCCGGTGGATCAGCGGGCCGACATCTACGCGTTCGGGTTGATCTTTCGCGACGTGGTGCTGGGTAACGTTCGCATCGCCAATACCACTGCGATCGACGAGCTGCGCGGCCGCATGGAGCATGCGCTGCCCGCATCGCGGTCCGTCGACTCGCAGATCCCCCCGCTCGTCGACGACATTATCCGACGCTGCATCGAGCCGGACGCGGCGCAGCGGTTTGCGACGACCGATGAACTGATAGCTGCGCTGAACCGACTCGATGACCAGGGCGAGCGCACGACCGGAACCGCGCCGGTTCGGACGCAAGCACTTGGCTGCAGCGCTCACGCTGGTGCTGGCGCTGGTCACCGGCACGTGGTGGCTCGCGCGGTCGCGCGTGCCACCGCCTGCACCCGCTCCGGTGTCTGTGCTCATCGAGGATTTCGACGTCGGCGGCGTGGAGGGCCTGCAGGGGACACTTGAGCAGTCTCTCGCGATCGCGTTGGAGGGTGCTCCTTTCGTCACCGTCTTTCCGCGGCGCGATGCCCGCACGCTGGCGACGAGGCTCGTGCCGGCGAGCCAGGGCCGCGTCAGCGTCGACATTGGCCGGCTCATCGCCCAGCGCGAGGGGATCAAGCTGCTGCTCGGAGGATCGGTTTCGGTCGGCACACGCGGCTTCGACGTCCGGGTGCGCGCGCTCGACGCCGACGACCGGGAGCGTCGTGACCGAAGTCCGCAGGCGAGTGCGGGACAAGGCGCAGATCCTCGGCGCAATCGCGATGCTGGCGGAGGACGTGCGAGGGAAGCTTGGCGACACGACTCCCGAGGACATCAGGCAGGCGCAGCGCGAGACGTTCACTGCAGCTTCGTTGGATGCGGCGAGCGAGGACCCGCTCGCTCAGGACCTTGCGGCGAGCTCCAAAGACGAGGAGGCCCTCGCGCACTACCGGCGCGCGATCGACCTCGACCCGAACTTCGGCCGGGCGTACTCCGGCGCGGCGTACTCTGCTTCGCGGCTCGGCAGGAAGGAAGAGGCGAGCGAGCTGTGGAAGAAGGCACTCTCCGTCGTCGACCGCATGACCGAGCGCGAGAAATATCGCACGCTCGGGCTCTTCTACGGCACTGTATCTCGCGATTACGATCAGGCCATCGCGAACTACAAGGAGCTCGTCAATCGCTATCCCGCCGACGGCGCCGGACACAACAATCTCGCCGTCGCGTATTTCAGCACCAGGGATTTCGCGGCGGCATTGGACGAAGGGCGGCGCGCGAAAGAGATTTACCCGCGCAAGCTCTTGTATCGTGGGAACTACGTGCTCTACGCCATGTACGCCAGCGACTTCGCTGCCGCTCGAAGCGAGGCGGAGGCGATCGTTCTGGACGAGCCGAAGTACCATATCGCGTACCTTCCACTCGCGGTGGCCCGTTGGCTCGCGCGGACGTCAGCGTCGCGCGTGACGCCTACGGGCGGATGGCGAAGACCGGAACGGCTGGCGCATCGCTGGCGGCGCTGGGCCTCGCCGACGTGGCGATGTACCAGGGGGACTTCGAACAGGCCGTGCAGATCCTGCGCCAGAGCATCCAGGACGACGAGCGGACCGGCGACCGTGGCCTGACCGCGGCCAAGTATGTCGCGCTCGGAGACGCGTATCGAGGGATGTACAGCCGACCGAACGCCCTCGATGCGGTCCGCAAGGCTCTAGGGTTCGGGCAGCAGGAAGAGATCGTCGTGCCGGCCGCGCGAACGCTCCTATGGGCCGGCCGATTCGCGGACGCGCGCGCGATTGCCCAGACGCTGCAGCAGCAGTTCGAGCCGCACCGCCGCGCGTACGGCAAGCTGCTCGAGGGTGAGATCGCGCAGCAGGAGCGGAGGCCCATCGACGCGCTCGAGGCCTTCCGCGCCGCACAGAAGCTGTCTGACACCTGGCTCGGTCGCTTCGATCTCGGCGTGCTGTACGTGGAGTCCGGCCGATATGCCGAGGCGCTGTCCGAACTGGACTTGTGTCAGCCGGCAGGGCGAAGCGGCGGCCCTCTTTCTCGATGACGTTCCTTCGTTCCGCTTCGCCGCGCCCCTCCCGTACCTGGCTCGCCCGCGCACAGGAGGGGCTCGGCATGAAAGACCCGGCGACGGCGAACTTCAAGGCCTACCTGGCCGCTCGAAAGAATGCGCCTCGAGATTCCGCTCGCTGCGGATGCGAGGAGACGAATCCCCACCCCGTAACGCTCCCTCTCTTCGGTCCACGCAGTTTGCCTGTGGGAGACGGCGCGCTCACCGCTGCGCACATCGCGGGCAGATGTCTCCACTATTTGAATTGGCGCGGAAGCCCAACGGACCGCAATCGGCACCTGGAGCAGCCCTATCGGCGGCAAGGGCGGTGGCGACGGCACTTGGCCGGGCGGAGACCCGACGTCGGGCATGTAGTCTTGTACAGTCGTGAAGCAGGAAGGGCAGACGCTCGGAATATGCGATGCGGTGAGCACCTTGAACCTCAGTCTCCCATCGTCGTTCCCAAGCGCCGACAGCGGAATGACGAAGTCGACGCCGTCCGCAACAAAGCTCGCGGCTCCCACTGTCGAGGAGCCAGGGTAGGTATTGCAGCTCCGCGCCGGCGGCGTAGTCTGGTTGACATACTGTTGGACGACCACGTTGGATCCGTAGAAGTTGCTCGAGGTATTGACGATGAAGTCGTCTCGACCGTCGCGGCGTCATTGACACATCCAGAGTCGACTCCCGGGCTCCCGGTAGCCGCGTTCTCGTCGGTGTCGAACGCGAGATTGACGACCGTCGTGATGGCGTTGAACGTTCCAGGGGCGAATCGGACGCTGATATTGAGGTTGCCCTGGTCGACCCTGAGCGTGGCCGAAATCAGATCTGGAAATGGCGGCGTTCCCCCACCGGCGGAGGAGTCGCCGCTAGCATCGGTCACTGTTCCGACCAGCACCGCGACGTTGAACGACGAGCTCGTGACACTCGTGACGCTGGGCGCCGAGGCGACCAGCGTGAACCCCGTTCCCGCGACATCGATCGTCAGATCGCCGAACGTCGCGACACCCGTCAAGTCCGTCAGCTGGGTCAGCGTTCCCGAGACTGTGCCGCCAGAGGGGTTGTTGCCGATGGCGATCGTGATCGGCAGATTCGGGATCACCGCGCCCTGCCCGTTCTGCGCTCTCACCCGAACGGGTTGCTCGGTCGATTGTCCGATGGGAGTGTTGACCGACGTGTCGGTCGGCTGTGTGGTGAAGGTCAGGAACGGCGAATCGTTGAACACGAGCGGCGGCACCCTGACGCCGGCGTCCGCGTCAACAGTGTTCACCGCCTGGGGGCGCGCCGCGAACAGCACATTGGTGAGCGGCAGCCTCGCGTCGATGAACGTTCGAGTCGTCGGATCGAACGCGACCAGCACGGTATACACCGTCTCGCCAGGATGGAGATGGATGGTCGTGTTCTGGACGCTCTCTGGCGGCGGGCTGTTCAGGTTCGATGCGGACGTCGTAGTCGGGGATGTTGACGAGGACCTGCGTGTTGCCGACCAGACTGAGCTCGCAATCGTCCTCGCCCGGTTGTCGTGTAGAGCTTGTAGGCGATGAGCTGAAATCGCAAACTCTGGATGGGCCCCGTTGACGGCCACGCGGACATCGTAGGCCGACGTCGTGTTGCCGATGTTGGTGTACTGCGCTCGCATGTGACGATACGAGCCATTCTGCACGTCGCCGTCGGAGATCGTGCCGTTTTCCCACCCTGGTTTTCCCACCCCGGATTCTCCCAACCCGGGTTCTCCCACCCTGGGTTCTCCCATCGTGGGTTTTCCCACCCTGGGTTCTCCCACCCCGGGTTGTCCCATTTTCGCCAACCCGTCGACGCCATCCTGCGGTCCCTGGTTCTGCACGTCCGGGGCGTTGATATCTTGGGAATGCCCTTCGAGATCTCGATGTCGTGGACTTCGAACCTGCTGATGTCGAATGCTTCGGCGCGGTCTGGTCGACGTTGCCGGGCCGCAGCGGGTTGAGAGGCGCCGTTGGATCAGGATTGAGAAAGAGGGTCGTTTTTCGTCCAGCCGTCTTGACTTCGCCGCGGATTGCCGTGAGCTCCTCGACGAGAACGCTTGACAGCAGCCCGCGGGTTCGTCGGATTGGACACGTATAGCGTCCGCGCGATCGCGGTGCCGGCAGCAATGAAGACGTCTTCGGTGAGTCTGGTGGGCTCGAATTGCTTCCACGATGCGGTCGTGCCGCGGAGAAGTCGGCAACGTGAGACGATACGGAATCGGGCGCTCGGCCGGCTGACCGCTCTGTGGCGCCGGGATCGTGTTCTGCACGGCAACGACGAACGCGCGCTGGAAGGGCTCGCCCGTCGTCTTGATCATCGCCTTGTTGTTCCACGGCGCGAAGGCATACAGACCCTGCGTCGTGCGGGACGAGTAAATCTCCAGGTTCTTGGTCCCGGCGAGCTGGTTGTTCGGATCGCAGACGGGCCTTGGTTCAGCGGATCGTAGAGACTGTTCGTCGGTCGGGATGCCGAAGTCGGGATAGTCTGGTGGCGTGTATGGCCGGGGCACAGTTTTGCCGTTGGCATCGAATACCGCTCGTTGGACAGGAGTTTCAGATGCCGGCCGTCGGCCCAGAAGCTGTGAAACACCGGCGTGCGCAGCGGGCTGCCCGGCGCGCCGTTGTAAGTCCACACGCCAGGTGATCCGATGGGGTCCTTCGGCACGATCGACTCGACCGCGATTCGAATTCAGGTCGCCGTGGAAACGGCACCGTCATCCGGCCAGAAGTTCCGGGCGAACACGACATTCCACTGGAGTTGCTGGCGCGGTTCCCCCGCTCCGGCTGGGTATTCCGAACGTGTATCGGGAGAGCGGGAATGATGGCGGTGCCGACCGAAGGCCGGGTTCGCACCGAGCGGCCGTAGGTAGTCGGCCTTGCCGCGCATACATGTCCGCGGTGTGGCGCTCCGCGTCAGGCAACGCGGATTCTGATTGAGCAGAGAGTTCGCCTCGTCCAGGACCGTCTTCGAAACGCTCGGACGCGTCATTGCGAAAGTCCATCCAGGCGACGTGTACTTTTCCAGCCGAGGCCGCCACGGTTGGGAAGATCTGGTGACCGCGACCGCGAGTGGGGATCCACCATCGTTGGCGTCGCTTGAGTCACGCCGTCGGTGGTCGCGAGGAAGACGCGAGAGTCGGCCAGCGCTCCCGTCGGGATTCCCGGCCGCATTGGCCCCCCGCGTCGCGTGGTCGTTCATGCCACGTCACATAAACTCGCCCGACCCGTCCGCGGCTGCTTGCGGCATGCTCCTGAAACGGAAGCGCGTCGGCGTCGTCTCCTGATCGAAGTCGCACAGCTCACGAAACACCGTCGCCTTCGACCAGCTGTCGCCATCGTTGTTGGAGACCGCCAGCATGATCGCGGAGGTCTGGCCCTGCGGCGGAGGCGTCTGCGCCCGCGCTCCAGAAGAAGAGCAAGCGCCGCGAATTCGGCACCTTCACTATTTGCGCGAATTGGCCGATCGCGTTTGATTCGCTCACGAAGACTGGCTGCGTCCACCCCTTTCCGCCGTTCATTGTCTTCGTGAAGTAAAACTTGGTCTTGTTCGACAAGAACGTCGCGTACCTGACGTAGGCCGTGGTGCAGGGCACGTCTGCGTGGCGATGGTGCCATCTCGCCGCGGGATCTCGAACGTGCACATGCGGCCGTTGGGTTGATCGCCGACCGCGAGGCTCGGACGATCCTGGAACTGACCGGAATTTGTGATGACGAGCTCTTTAGTCGTTTCGTTGGCCAATCTCACCGGCTCGAGCTCATCTTCCTGATCGCTCAGGTGCACCCATGTCGAGGCGTAGATGGCCCCGACGTGCCGTTGCGTGACGCGACGCCACCGACGTGATACATCACACCGGCGGCACCGAACCGGATCTGTGGATCGAACGCGTAACTGGTATTTCTTCAGTGGACTGTTACCGGATCGAGGGGGTGGCCCGGATGCAGCCGTCCCGCCCACGTCGTCCCACCATCGCGCGACTGCATGATGCCGTTCCAGGAGTCGAGGTGGACGCCGCCGGCGACGCCGGCGAAGTCCACGAGTCGATAGTCCACATCCGAGCACACGATCACGGCCGGGTTACGCGAATCGACATCGCAGTCGGGCTCGACGTTCTGCGCGCGATTCGGATCGCCCATGATCTCGAACGGATTCAGATTGATGAACGTCGGTCCGCCCCCGACGTTGGTGTTGCGGCCCGCGACGGGTTTGGATTGAGCGGACACGCGACCCATGGATGACGGGAGCGTGAGTGCCGCGAGCGTAAAGAGGGCGGTTGCTCCCAGCATGTTCCATTCGGACCAACGACGCCGCCGCGCGATCGAGAGGCCGATCGAGACGTTCATAAGTCCTCCGGTAAAGATGGCGGGGCCAGACTCCGCACGCGACGCTTACCCGTGGGGCTGGAGATCTGCGCTGTCGCAGATGTGTGCATTTAACCCACACTCGCACTCGTTCGCAACGGCAAAATCGCAAAAAAATCAAGGTGGGTTGGGCGTCCGTCGCGCCGGCTCTGCCGGGCGATGGACTTCTTCTTTTGGCTTGCGGCGCCTGGACACTCAGCGCCTCAATCGCTGCGCCTTCATTCGCCCGCTTTCGGCAGGAACGGAAGAGCTCCCGGATCAATGGCACGTCCGGCCGGGTGCCGTACTCGCAGATCTCGAACGCCTCTGCATAGCGCACGGCCTTGCCCTGTTATCGAGGACGACGTCCTCGATCCCGATGCGGCGGCCGGCTTCCTGCGCCTCGGCGCGGCGTCGGGCCGCGAGCGCGCCGCCGCCTTCGGTTTGATGACCCGCGTCGCCGTTGGTCACCGCAACGAATCGCACGCGATGGCCGAGGGCCGGTACCTTCCCGGCCGTGCCGCCGGCGCGCTGATCGCAATCGTCGGGATGCGCGCCAAACGCGATGATGTTGAGCTTACCGTCCGTGGTCGGCGCCTGCGTCCGTTGTGGCGCAGGCGAGTCGATGGGTCCGACACTGACGGCGGACGCGCCGGAGACGTGCAGCGCGCCCAGAAGACGAGCGTGTAGGTAGCCATTCTCTTCGTCATGATCTTCACACCTCCGCCTGAACCGGATGCCGTGTTCAAAGGGCCGCGGGGCGGCTCAGCGAGCACACCAGGAAGCACACGATACCGAGCGCCAGCGTGCCAAGGCCGAGCGCGACGAGGAACCAACCAGACGTGAGCAGCAGGAAGTTATCACGGGTCGCTTGGACGGCTGAGATGCTGGGTGTCATGCCTGCTCGGGCCGGCGACCTGCCGTTCCCGTCGAAGAACCGTGAAATAGCTTGGGCGCCGCTGTATGATGGCCGTGGCCATGCGAGCCTTTCTCGTCCACGTTCGCGATCCGCAGTTCTACGCCATCCCGCGGCAGACACGAGCAGCGAACGGCCGCCGGCAGGTCATGGGGTTTCCACCGATCGGCATCATGTCCCTCTCCTCGGTGCTCAAGCGCGCCGGGCACGAAGTCACGATGTTCGACCAGGCCAATCCGGACACCCCCAACAACGTGATTGTCGACGAGATGCGGCGGCAGAAGCCCGATCTCGTCGGCATGAGCTTCCTGTCGACGACGAGCTATCCCTACGCCAAGATCCTCGCGCGGCAGCTGCGCGCCGCCGATGCCGACGTCAAGCTGGCGTTCGGCGGCGTCTTCGCGACGCTGAACGCGCCGCTCGTCAAGGCGCAGTGCCCGGAAGTCGACTTCGTCTGCCGCGGCGACGGCGAACAGCTGATCGTCGATCTGCTCGAGCGCCTGGACGATCCCGACACGGTCACCGGCGTGACCTGGCAGGAGAGGAACGGCACGCTCCGCAACAACCCGAACCGGACGCCGCCGCGCGACCTCGACCAGTGGCCGTTTCCCGACCGCGAGAGCCTGGCGCTCGATTTCGTCGAGTCCATGCCGCTCGACGTCCCCGCCGTCCTGTCACTCGATCGCTTCACCACGATGCAGACCTCGCGCGGTTGCCCGTGGCCGTGCGTCTTCTGCGACATTCCGATCTTCAACGAAGGCAAGTGGCGCGCCCGCACCGCCGCGCACGTGCTCGCCGAGTTCGAGCAACTGCGCAAGGACGGCTACGGCTCGGTCTACTTCGTCGACGACCATTTCCTGCTCCAGCCCAAGCGCATCGAAGCGATCTGCGATGGCCTCATCGCGGCCAAGAATCCGATCAAGTACGGTCTCGAAGGCCGCGTCGACTCGGTGGCGCAGCACCTCTTTCCCAAGCTCGCGAAGTCGGGCTGCCGCACGGTCATGTTCGGCATCGAGAGCGGCAGCCAGAAGATCCTGGACCGGCTGAAGAAAGAGCAGACGCTCGAGGAGATCGAAACCGCCGTCAACAACGCCAAGACCGCCGGCATCGAGATCGTTCACGGCTTCTTCGTCGTCGGCATCCCCGATGAGACCGAAGAAGACCTGCGCGCGACGTTCCGGTTCGCGTCGAAGATCCGCGTCGACAGCTTCGGCTTCAATCGCCTCTGCGTCTATCGCGGCACGCCGTTGTGGCAGGAGTACCTCAAGCGCGGTCTCGTCAACGACGCCGTCGACTGGTACAAGTACTTCAAGTGCACGTCGATCGATCCCACGTGCCTGCCGGGCGAAGAAGTGCACCGCATCCGATCGGAGGAGATGCGGAAGCTGATCGTCTATAAGTTCACGCACTTTCCCATCCAGACGTTCCGGCTGCTGCGCCGCTTCGTGCGGTTCATGCCGCTTCGCGATGTCATCTATCTGGTGATCAAGCCGTTTCTCGGCAAGAAGGCGGGCGCGACGAACGCCGAGGTCGTGTCTCGCGCCGTCGAACATGCCGAGGCGAAGAGCGCTGCTGCCGACCTTACGAGCGTGCCGGACGATGCCTTGGAGCTGGCGATTGCCGGCTCGAAGGCCGAGCGCGCGCGGCTCAGGGCGATGGCGGAGGCGGGGGAGTAACTCGTCGATACGGCGTGCAGTAATCAGCCCGGACCGCGCAGGTCCAACGCCGCCCGTCGTAGGAATGCAATGGCGCGCGGAGCGTCAGTCGCAAACGCCGACGTCGTAGCATGGACGCTCATTCCTCCCCGATATCCAATCCGTTTCAGCACGGCAAAGAACGCGGCGTAGTCCGACTCGCGCTCGTCCATCGGATAGGTCCGCTTGTTGGCCGGGTTCGCGAGATGCACGTGCTTCAGACGCGATCCGGCCGCCACGAGGACGGACGGAGCCTCTCCTTGAATAGTGAGAAACGAGTAGTCGACCATCATGGCGAAATTCGGCTGATTGACGCTCTCGACGAGCCGGAGCGTGTCCGCCACCGTGGTGATGAGGTTCGAGTCGGTGCTCCTGAGCGGTTCCACGAGAACCGTAATGTGGTCGCGGGCTGCGGCTTCGGCAAAGCGGCGTGCGAAGGCAGTGAGCTGCGCGAACGCATCGTCAACCGCCACACCATCGGGAACCCGCCATGACCCGCCGCTGTTGAAGATGATGTATGTAAGCTTCAAGGCGGATGCTCGGCTCAACAACGTTCGGAGGTGTGTCTCTTCCTTCACGCGATCGAGATCCGGCCCGACAATCTTGAGCTCGGCGGGAATGGGGTTATAGCCCGAGAGAGCACGCAACCCGGTCGACTCGAGCTCGGCGCGCAACGTCTCGAACTCCGCGTTCGAAAGACCGAGGACGTCCTGCAACGCAAGCTCGACGTACTCGAACCCCGCGCGCTTCGCGTCGTTGAAGACCTCAGGCCTCGCGCGAATGCACCACCCGATTGGGAATCCGGTGACCGGCGGCGGAACAACGACCGCAGAGGCAGGTTGCTCTTGCCGCAGGGCGGCATCATGTGCACTGCTGGGGGTGACAAATGAGGTGGCGACGCCGAGAGCTGCGCCGGCTAATACCGCACCACACGTCTTCATGCACATACCCTACACTAGGCTGTCAAGGCGGCTGAGGCTCGCTCGTCGACGCCACCAGAGGAAGGGTATGCCAGGCAGTGCCGCACAGATCCAGCCGCTGACGTTAAGGCACCTCGACGGCGCACTCACCCTGAGCACGACGATCGGCTGGAATCAACGCGCCGAGGACTGGCGCATGCTGCTGGACATCGCGCCGGCCGGAAGCTTCGCCGCGGTGGCCAGCGGCCGCGTGGTCGGCACGGCGATCGGCATCGACTATGGTCGCTTCGGATGGATTGCGATGATGCTTGTCGATCCGGCGTATCGAGGCCGAGGGCTCGGTGCGCGGTTGCTCGAACGAGCGATGATGGCGCTTCCACCCACGCTTCCAGTCCGCCTTGATGCGACTCCGCTCGGTCGTCCGCTTTACCAACGGTTTGGCTTCGAAGACGAGGCAGTGTTGAGCCGCCACGTGGCCGATGCGCCTGCCCGAGAGCATCTTGCGGTGCCACAGGCGATGGGGTCGTGTGTCGCTCCGTTGACCGCCGAGGAGCAGCCGTCAGTGGTCGAACAGGACACAGACGTGTTCGGCGGCCACCGGCAACGGGTCATCGAGTGGATGATGCATAGCTCACCGCAGTATGCGTGGGTTGCACACGATAGCCTGGGGCGGCCACAGTTCTGCCTCGGCCGCACCGGTCTGACGTTCGATCAGATCGGCCCTGTCGTAGCTCAGGACGTTGAAGTCGCGCAGGCGTTGGTTGGAGCCGCTCTTCGACACGCGGCGCAAAGGCCAGCTGTGATTGACGCGTTCGATGCACACGAGACGTTTGCCGCATGGCTGCGCGGCTCCGGCTTTCGAGCCCAGCGCCCGCTCTATCGAATGTGCCGCCCGGCCGGCGCGCGCGTCAGGGAGGATGTGCACGCCGGCCGTGACTTCATCGAGTTCGCGATCCTGGGCCCGGAATTCGCATAGGCATGCCAGTGCACGGCATTCTCAGGCTCTCTCCTGTCGCGATCGCCGTCGTGTTGACTGTTTCGGCGTCGTTCGTGCCGCGGACGCAGACACAGTCGGTCGTGCTCGAGAACGTGCGGATTATCGATGGCACTGGCGCCGCACCGATCGAGAACGGCCGCATCGTCATCGACCGCGATCGCATCACCGGCGTCGGGCCTGCGGCAACAGTGCAAGCCCCGCCGAGCGCGGAACGCGTTGATCTCTCCGGCCGGACGGTGATCCCCGGCCTGATCGATTTGCATTTCCACATCGAGAACGATCCCAAGCTGGCGCTGCGGCAGCTGAGCCACGGCGTGACCGCGTTCCGCGACCCGGGTCAGTGGAACGACAAGTTCGACGAGCTGCGGCGGATGATCGCGGCCGACGGTCTGCCAGGGCCTCGCATCTTCACGACCGGCCCACACATCGACGGTGAGCATCCCGCCTATCCCGCCGACTCCGTCGTCGCCCGGGATCCTGAAGAGGCGCGCCGGCAGGCCGAGATCTCAGTAGAGCAGGGCGCGTCGGCACTCAAAATCTATTTCCGGCTTCCATTCGCGAGCGCGAAGGCGGTCATCGACGTGTGTCAGGCACGGCGGATTCCCTGCACGGCGCATCTCGAGCTTCTGGACGCTGGCGAATTGATAGCGGCCGGCCTGCACGGCGTCGAGCACATCACGTCGTTCGGTCTCAGCGTGCTGCCACGACGCGAGGGTGAAGCCTATCGTCAGGCCGTACTGAGCGACAACGACGCGAGACGCGAAGGACGCTACCGGATCTTCGCTGCAGCGAATCTCGATGGCCCGGAGGCACGCGCGCTTTACGCTATTCTGCGCGAGCGAAAACCCTGGGTGGATCCCACGCTCGCGGTCTTCGAGCGCCGAGCCGATCGCCGTCCCGCAGACGTCAAGGCGGATGTCCTGCCAGTGATGGTCTCCGGCTTCCTGAAAATGAAGCAGCTGACGAGACGCGTGGCACAGGAAGGAGCGCGAATCGTCGTGGGAGGACATACCAGCGTGCCATTCGCGGGTCGCGGCGAAGCGCCCTGGCGCGAGCTGGAGTTGCTCGTTGAAAGCGGCTTCACTCCACACGAGGCCATCGTGGCCGCAACGGGTACGGCCGCGGACTTCCTCTACCGCGGCGACGATTTTGGCAGGCTGCGTCCCGGGCTCAAGGCCGATATCGTCGTCCTCCGCGGAGATCCATCTCGCGACATCGCGGCCGTGCGGTCGGTGGACCGCGTCATGGTCGATGGACGCTGGGTCGACGCCGCTCGATATCGGAGGTACTGAAGAGCGCCTCATTCCTGTACCATCGCCCCGGATGAACCTTCCCGACCGCATCGAGTCCGAAGCAGCGCTCGAAGACCTCCTGGCTGAGCCGTCGGAGGCCGATATCGCGTGCGTCTCCCGTCTCGGTGGAGACGTGCTGATCCTGGGCGCCGGCGGCAAGATGGGACCGTCGCTCGCGCGCCGCGTGCACAGGGCGGCCGGACGCGCCGGCGTTCGAGTACGCGTGGTCGCCGCGTCGCGCTTCTCGTCTGCTTCCGTCCGGAGCGGACTCGAAGCCGAAGGCATTCGGACCGTTGCCTGCGACCTGCTCGATCCGGCGGCGATCCAGGCGCTGCCCGACTCGCCGAACGTGCTGTTTCTCGCTGGCAGAAAGTTCGGCACGCTCGATCGCACCGACATCACCTGGACGACCAATACCATCGTGCCGGCACGCGTTGCGGAGCGGTTCAGCCAGTCGCGCGTGGTCGTGTTTTCCACGGGAAACGTGTATCCGCTCGTTCCGGTAAACCGACGCGCTCCGACGGAAGACGACGTGCCGGCGCCGGTAGGTGAGTACGCGCAGTCGTGTCTCGGACGGGAGCGCGTGATGGAGTTCGTGTCGCGCGAGAAGGGCATGCCTGCGCTGATCTACCGTCTCAACTACGCGGTCGATCTCCGCTACGGCACGCTGGTCGACATCGCTCGGCGTGTCTTCGATGGCGAGCCCATCGATCTCTCGATGGGGTTTTTCAACGCGATCTGGCAGGGAGATGCGAACAGCTATGCGCTGCGTAGCCTGGAGCTGTGCTCGTCACCGCCCACGATCCTGAACGTCACCGGTCCGGAGCGCATCGGTGTTCGTGAGATCGCCGAATGGTTTGGCTCGGCGTTCGGCCGCACAGCTCGATTCGTCAACACCGAGGGACCGGTTGCGCTTCTCAGCGACTCGAGCCGCTGCCGTGCGCTGCTTGGCGAGCCCGAGGTCCCGCTGACGGTTCTGCGGCAGTGGGTTGCGCACTGGGTACAGTCCGGTGGCGCCTCGCTCAACAAGCCGACGCACTTCGAGGTCACTGATGGCAGGTTCTGAGAACGGCCGTCTCGCTGAGGTGCGGCGTGCTCTTCTCGACGGCGTCGTGATTCCGGCACATCCGCTGGCTCTGACCGAGTCGCGCCAGCTCGATGAGCGTCGCCAGGTGGCGCTTACGCGCTACTACTGCGACGCGGGTGCTGGAGGGCTCGCTATCGGCGTGCACACCACTCAGTTCGAAATTCGCGAGTCTTCAGTCCAGTTGCTGAAGCCGGTCCTCGGCCTGGCCGCGAACACGGTGGCGAAATGGTGCGCACAAGGCGAGCGGCCGGTCATGATTGCCGGCGTCTGCGGTCCCACATCGCAGGCGCTTGCGGAGGCAGAGCTCGCACTATCGTTGGACTACGACGCGGCGCTCCTCAGTCTTGCCGCGTTCCGCGCACGTCGACAATGGCGTCGTGCTGGAACACTGCCGCCGCGTCGCCGCCGTGATCCCGGTCGTCGGCTTCTACCTGCAGCCAGCCGTGGGCGGACGCATTCTCGATCGGGACTTCTGGCGTGGGTTACTCGACATCGAACGCGTGGTCGCGATCAAGGTTGCTCCATTCGATCGCTATCGCACGCTCGACGTCGTCACGGCTCTGGCGCAGAGCGGACGACGAGATGTCGCGCTCTTAACGGGAAATGACGATGCGATCGTGACGGATCTGCTGACGCCATTTCCTGGAACTGACCATGGGCCTGTGCATTTCTCCGGCGGATTGCTCGGGCAATGGGCCGTGTGGACGAAAGGCGCTGTCGATCTTCTGCATCGGTGTCATGCGGCCACCAGGCAGACTAGGCAGGGGGAGGGCAGTCGCGACGCCCTGCGGCTGCTCGCGATCGGCGCGCAACTGACGGACGCCAACGCGGCGCTGTTCGACCCGGGACATCAGTTCGCCGGGTGCATTCCAGGCATCCACGAGGTCCTCCGCCGGCAGGGCCTCCTCGCAGGGCGATGGTGCCTGAACCCAAAGGAGGAATTGAGCCCGGGGCAGATGAACGAGATCGATCGCGTGCTCGCCCTCTATCCTCATCTTTCAGACGACGAGTTCGTGAAGGAGCATCTCGATCGATGGCTCTCCTGAAGCACGTCATCGCCGCGATGCTGCTATCGTGGGCGCTGAGCGCTAGCCCCACGAGTCAGGCTGGCGTGCCGCCGGCAGATCTCGTGCTGCTCGACGCCAGGATCGTCACGGTCGATCAGCGATTCGGCACCGCGGCGGCGCTGGCCGTCCGTGAGGGGCGATTCGTCGCCGTCGGCTCCAACGACGAGATCCGCCGCTACATCGGGTCAGGGACACGCGTGATCGAGGGGAGCGGCCGGACGGTGTTGCCCGGCATCATCGACACGCACGTCCACGCGCTCGATGTCGCTGCAGGGGAGGCCGTGCAACCGTTTCAGAACCTCTCGTCGGTTCCGGAACTGCAGGACTGGATTCGCCGCGAGGCGGCTCGTCGGCCGCGGGATACCTGGATCTGGACGCCCGCGTACGTATCCGACCCGCCTGCGCGAGCATCGCTTCCCGACACGCAGCGAACTGGATGCAGCCGCCACCACTCATCCCGTCGTCGTCGACTGCGCGTATGCGTTCTCGCTGAATTCCGCGGCGCTCGCGGCAGCCGGCATCACGCGCGACACGCCCCAGCCGCCCGGCGGTTCGATTGTGAAAGACGCCTCGGGCGAGCCGACTGGCGTGCTGAGGAACGCGGGCAGCCTGCTGGCCCGGTTCGGTTACAAGATCGGCGCGCCTCCCCTGGATGCGCTCGAGCAGGTCCATCGACAGTACCTCGCGGCCGGGATCACGAGCATCATCGAACGCGGGGCCACGCTCGAGGGCTATAAGTCTTACAAGGCACTCCGCGCCGCCAACCGTCTGCTCGTGAGGTCGACCGTCACAATCCGTGTCCCCAACGCGGGCGATGCCGCAGCCGTCGAGCGCTTCATCGATGAACTGCCGGTCGCCTTCGGCGAGGGCGACGCGTGGCTCAAAGCGGGGCCGCTCAAGCTTGTTGCCGACGGCGGCATTCTGATCGGCACCTCGTTCATGCGGGCGCCGTACGGTCGCGGCGCGCGGGAGCTCTATGCGCTTGACGACGCTGAGGACAGAGGATTCTTGTCGCTGACTCCGGAGCAGATCAGGAATGCGGTGCGCATCATTCACCGGCGCGGCTGGCAGATGGTCGCGCACGTCACCGGCGACGCGGGAGTGGACGCCGTGCTCGATGCGATCGAAGCCGCACAGACGGAGTACCCGGCGTCGGACCGTCGGCACACGCTCATTCACGCCTACTTCGTGCACCCCGAGACGGCGGCACGTGCGGCCAGGCTGGGTGTGCTGGTGGACACGCAGCCTGCCTGGTACTACAAGGATGCCGACGCGCTCGCTACCGGGCTCGGCCGCGACCGTCTCGCCCATTTCATTGGGCTGCAGACATGGCGCAAGGCGGGTGTCGACGTCGCCATAAACACCGACCACATGCTCGGGCTCGATCGAAACGAGGCGTTGAACCCGTTCAATCCGTTTCTGACAATCTACGCCGCCACCACGCGGAAGACAGAGTCAGGGCAGGTTGTCAGCGGCGACGAAGCCGTGTCGCGAGAAGAGGCGCTGCGGATGATGACCAGCGCGGCGGCTCGATTCAGCTTCGATGAGAAGGACAGAGGTTCGATCGAAACCGGCAAATTCGGCGACTTCGTGATCCTCGACGATCATCTGATGACGGTGCCCTCCGAACGACTGCGGACCCTCGAACCGGTCATGACCGTCATCGGCGGGCGAGTCGTGTTCGAGCGCGCCGCCGCGCGCTGACGGATCGTACGCGCGGCCTCCATCTGCCGATTGGCTCAACGCTGCAGCCGGTGCGGCTCCATGAGTGGCTCCACCGGGCGGAGCGATGACTTCGACGACCGCCGCGCCAGACGCTCCTGCATCTTCTCCATGTAGATGTAGAACACCGGCGTCACGTAGAGCGTCAGCGTCTGCGAGACGAGCAGGCCGCCGACGACCGCCAGGCCAAGCGGACGCCGCGCCTCGGCGCCCGCGCCCCATCCCAGCGCGATCGGCAGCGTGCCCATCAGCGCCGCCATCGTCGTCATCATGATCGGCCGGAAGCGGACCATGCAGGCTTCGTAGATCGCGTCGGCGGCGCTCACGTTGCGCTCGCGGCGCGCCTCGATCGCGAAGTCGATCATCATGATGCCGTTCTTCTTGACCAGGCCGACGAGCATGATGACGCCGACGAACGCGTAGATGTTCAGGTCCTGCTTGAAGAGCAGCAGCGTCAGCAGCGCGCCGAAGCCGGCGGACGGCAGTCCGGAGAGAATCGTGATCGGGTGGATGAAGCTCTCGTACAGGATGCCGAGCACGACGTAGATGACGAAGATCGCGAGCAGCAGGACCCAGCCGAGGCCGCGCATCGAATCCTGGAACGCCTGCGCCGTGCCCTGGAAGCTCCCCGACACGGTGCTCGGCAGCGTCTCGCGCGCGAGCTGCTCGACGCGCGCGACCGCGTCGCCGAGCGCGACGCCAGGCGCGATGTTGAACGAGAGCGTGACCGACGGCAGCTGCCCGATGTGGTTGACCGACTGCGGGCCGACGCTCTGGCGGGTCGTGACGACCGCCGAGAGCGGCACGAGCTTGTCGCCCGGCGCCTGCACGTAGAGCATCGAGAGCGCCGCGGGATCCTGCTGGTACTGCGGCGCGACCTGCATGATCACCTGGTACTCGTCGTCGGGCGCGAAGATCTGCGAGATCTGGCGCGAGCCGTAGGCCGACGACAGCGCCGACTCCACCTGATCGACGGTCAGGCCGAGCGCCGCGATCTGCTCGCGGTCGAGCGTCGACGGCCAGCTCCGGGTTCTTGATCTGGAGATCCGAGTTGACGTCCAGCAGCCCGGGCACGTTGCGCAGCGCGGTCTCGAATCCCGGCGCCACGCGGTACAACTCCTCGGTGTCCGGATCCTGCAGCGAGAACTGATACTGGGCGCGCGACATCATCCCGCCGATCCGGATCGCGGGCGGGTTCGACAGCACCACGCGGACGCCCGGCACGCGCGCGAACTTCGGCCGCAGCTCCTCGATGACCTGGTCGGCCGTCAGCTTGCGCTCCGTGCGCGGCTTCAGGTCGACGTTGAGCCGTCCGCCGCCGAACCCGCCGACGTTCGACGTGAACGAGGCGACGTTCGGGTCGTCTGCGAGGATGGCCATGACTTCCCTCTGGTGCGCCACCATCGCTTCGAAGCCGATGCCCTGAATGGCCTCGATCTGGCCGTTGAGCTGGCCGGTGTCGACGCTCGGGATGAAGCCGGTCGGCACGATCCGGAACAGGTAGATCGGTGCCGACCAGCAGCAGCGCCGACACCACCATCGTCGACGGCCTTGAAGCGGATCGTCTGCTTCAGCGTCCAGCCGTACGCCTTGCAGCCAGCGCGTCGAAGACGCGCTTCGATCGCGTTGTACAGCCGGCCGTGGCGCATGCGAGTGCGGCGGCTTCAGGAACCGGCTGCAGAGCATCGGCGTCAGCGTCAGCGAGACGAGGCCGGAGACCAGGATCGCCGCCGCGATCGTGACCGCGAACTCGTGCATCAGGCGGCCGACGATGCCGCCCATGAAGAGGATGGGGATGAACACCGCGGCCAGCGACAGCGTCATCGACACGATCGTGAACGCGATCTCCTTCGACCCGTCGAGCGCCGCCTGCAGGCGCGGCTTGCCCATCTCCATGTGGCGGACGATGTTCTCGAGCATCACGATCGCATCGTCGACGACGAAGCCGACCGAGAGCGTCAGCGCCATCAGCGACAGGTTGTCGATGCTGTAGCCGAACGCCCACATGACGGCGAACGTGCCGACGATCGAGAACGGCAGCGCGAGCGACGGAATGATGGTCGCCGAGAGGTTCCTGAGGAACAGGAAGATGACCATCACGACGAGGAATACCGTCAGGACGCAGCGTGAACTTGACGTCGTCGACCGACTCGCGGATGGACACCGATCGGTCGCTGCGGATGCCGAGCTCGAGCGCCGCGGGCAGCTGCTTCTGCAGCTCGGGCAGCAGCGCCTTGATCGCGTCGACGACCTGGACGGTGTTGGTGCCCGGCTGCCGTGAGATGGCGAGATAGATGGTCGGCGTGCCGTTGAACCAGCTGGCGTTCCGCGGGTTCTCGACGCCGTCGTAGACGTTGGCGACTTCGCTCGAGGCGCACCGGGCTGCCGTTGCGGTAGGCCACCGGAATCGGGCGGTACTCTTCGGCCGCCATCAGCTGGCCGCTCGTCTGCACGACGAAGTTGCGCTTCGGTCCGTAGAGCGTGCCCGTCGGCCGGTTGACGTTCGCGCCGGCGATCGCCTGCGCGACCTGGTCGATGCCGATCTGCCGCGAGGCCAGCTGCGTCGGGTCGACGTCGATGCGGACGGCGAACTTCTGCGCGCCGAAGACGTTGACGCCGGCGACGCCGCTGACCATCGACAGCCGCTGCGCCAGGACGGATTCCGCGTACTGGTCGACCAGCGACATCGGCATCGTCGACGAGCTGAGCGTCAGGAACAGGATCGGCTGATCCGCCGGGTTCACCTTCTGGTACGACGGCGGCGACGGCATGCCCGGCGGCAGCGAGCGCGCCGCGCGCGCGATCATCGACTGCACGTCCTGCGCGGCGGAATCGATGTCGCGGCTCAGGTCGAACTGCAGCGTGATGTTGGTGTTGCCCTGCCCGTTGTTCGAGCTGATCGACGTGACGCCGGCAATCGTCGAGAACTGCTTCTCGAGCGGCGTCGCGACCGAGGCCGCCATCGTCGACGGGCTGGCGCCGGGCAGGTTGGCCTGGACCTGGATCGTCGGGTAGTCGATGGTCGGCAGATCGCTCACCGGCAGCAGCCGATAGCCCAGCACGCCGAAGATGAGGATGGTCGTGACGAGGAGCGTGGTCGCGACCGGACGCCGGATAAATGTCTCAGCGAAATTCATGACTGATTCCCTCGATTCCCGCCGCGGCGTCCGCCGCCACGCCGTCCCTCCGCGTCTTCCCGGCCCTGTCCCTCGCGGCCCTCGCGCCGCCGGCTCCGCCGGACCCTCGCCGCGCGTGCCGGTCGTGACGCGCGCGCCGGCGGTCAGCCGCAGCTGCCCGTCGGTGACGACCTCTTCACCGGGCTTCAGGCCCTGCGCGACGACGATCTCGTCGCCCTGTTGCCGCTCGACGGTGATGTTGCGGACCTCGACCGTGCGATCCGCCTTCACCACGAACACGAACTGTCCCGCCTGCGACGCCTGAACCGCCGCGGCCGGCACGACGATGGCGTTGGGATCGGTGCGCAGGACGAGCGTGACCTGCACGAAGAGGCCCGGCCAGAGCGCGTGATCGGCGTTGGCGAACGTGCCCTTCATCTTGATCGTGCCGGTCGTCGGATCGACGCTGTTGTCGATGAAGCTGACCGTGCCCGCTTCGGTCGTCGCGGCGATCGGAGGGGCGGTCGACGACCGTCGGTGCGTCGTCGGGCGGCGCGCCGCCCGGGGCCGGCGGCGCGGCCTGCTGCGCTCCGGGTGCGCCGCCCGCCTGGATCCTGCGCGTCGATCCGCAGCGGTTGCTGCGACTGGTATCGGCGGATCTCGGGCAGGTAGCGGCCCGGCACGGAAAACGTGACGTAGATCGGCGCGACCTGATTGATCACGACGAGCGGCGTCGTATCGTTGGCGCGCACGAGATCCCCCTGGTGGACGTTCAGGGCGCCCGTGCGGCCGGAGATCGGCGCGAGGATGTGTGGTGTACTGAAGGTTCAGCCGGGCGTTCTCGATCTGCGCCTGATCGGCGGCGAGTGTCGACTCGAGCGCCAACGCAGTGGCGACCTGCGTCTCGTACTGGTCGCGCGGGATGAGGCCGCGGTTGAAGAGATCCTCGTACCGCGCGCGCTGCGACTGGGCGTTCTTCGCCTGCGCCGTGTCCCGCGCGAGAACGGCCTGCGCCTGCTGGAGCGCGGCCTCGAAGGGCCGCGCATCGAGCGTGAAGAGCGGGGCGCCCGTGCGGTCACGTCCTGGCCTTCGGCGAAATGAATCGCGCTCAGCTGCCCGGTGACCTGCGCGCGGACCTGGACCGTAGCCAGCGGTTCGGCCGTGCCGACCGCGGGGATGGTGACCGGAACGGCCTTCGAGACGACGGGAGCGGTGACGACCGGAACCGTCCGCCGCCGCCCCGTCCGCCGCCACGGCCTCCGGCTCGCCCTGAGGCGCCGGCCGCCGGTTGCTGTGGACCGGTGCCGCCACCATCTCTGGTGCACGCCGAGCTCGTCACGGCGGCAAGAATCAGACAGATCAGCGCAATTCGGTCGATACGGCCCGAAAGGAGGGAAGAGCGCTCGATTATGGGCATGCGGATACTGGGACATGTCTACTCTACAGGGAAAACGACGTTCGCCTGATTCCCGTTTACGGGCGCCCACGGGCGGGAGCGAGGCGACCAGGGATCTATCGAACTAATTCAGCTCGCGAAGGTACGCCAATAGGTCCTCCACGTCAGCGGCTGTGTAGTTCTCGAGCAACTTCAGGTGTGCAGATTGTCCTGTCGTCGGCTCGACGCCCTCCTCGGGTTTCGGGGGACCGGGCCGGAGTAGCCGCGCGCGCAGCGCGGGCGGGTCGTACTTACGGGCAATCCCGGCTAGCGCGTTGCTGGACGTATGGCACGACGCGCAGGTGCCCGGGCCGGTAAAGAGCGCTCTTCCGCGCACGGCATCGCCGCGCGCCGTCGTCGCCGGCCGGATGAGTTCGTTGTACTTGGCCTGCTGTCGCAGATAGTGGATGTATCGTGCAAGGTCGACAATCTCCTGCGAGCTCAGGTCGCGATAGCTCGGCATCGCGGTTTGCAGGTTTGGCAGTCCTGCTCTGACCACAGCGCCGATTGCATTGCCGTCCGTGTCGGCGCCGACGAGCGGAGACTGCGTCAGGTTGGCGGCGCCCATGTTCGCCCGCGTCAAGTCCTCACCGTGGCAGAAATGGCAATGGTTGAGCACGAACACGGTGCGGCCGCGCTCGAGCGCTGCGGTCGGCGCCGGGTAGCCGCCGGCATCACGCTGAGGCGTCGCCTGCCCGGAGGCGCCCATCGTGCCACGCGCAGCGACGAGTGCGACGATCAGCAGGCCTCTCGCGACCCGCGCGCGCGCGCGACTCATTCCAGCACGTCTTTGCAGTACCTGGAACATCACCCTCGTCTCCTCGAGCGACGACTGGAACGATCCATATTCGGTACTCGAGATACGCCCGTATGGCGTAGCGGTTGTCACGAATGAGCCGGAGTACCTCCCTGATCGGCGTGTCGCCCTGACCAAACGGGCGGTTCGGTCCGTTGTCCCGTTTCCGATCGCGGACGTGGACGTTGACGATGCGGTCGTGATGCTTGGTAATGAAAGCTACCGGGTCGTTGTTGCCGGCGACAAAGTGCCCGATATCGAGTGTGACGCGAAAGAGGTCCGACATCGCCATCGCGGTCTCGAAGCTGGCGGGCGTGGCGAACTGGTCGGGATCGACGAGGTTGTTGTGGTTGTGCATCGCCACGAACATCTTGTGACGTTCCACGAATGGCACCAGCCGCCGCGCCTCGCTCAGGACAGTCGAGGAGCTGAATCCTTCGGCGCCCAGCACCTTCGCCGCCTCGAACGTCCGATCGCGTTCGGCGTCGGTGAACGTCTCGTTGAAGTTCACGTTGTAGAGATAGATGCGCAGGCCGGCGTCCTCGAACTGCTGGCGGATCGTGCGGTAATAATCCATCGGCACGGTGAGGCGCCAGTGGCGCGCCTCGTCACGCAGCCTCGCAAAATCGGGCGCCCGCCGGCTCTGTACCCACCAGCCCGTCATCGCGCTCGGGTAGGGCTCGATGTGCCCCGACATGATCTCGCACTCGGCGATGCCGAGCGCCTGCATGTTCCGGATGATCGTGGGGATGAGCGCCGGATCACCGGATGGCGGCAAGTCGTGGAAACTGAACGTCTCGACGCCAAACACCACACCGTTGACCGTCGTCAGCGGTGTGCGCGCCTGTCGCGCCATCGCCAGAGATAGCGGCACACCGACCACGAGTCTGCCCAGGTCTCGTCGGCTGAACGTCGCCACTTCCACCTCCCGTGTGCGCGTGTGCTGCTCTGAAGGGCGAAGTATACCGCCGCGACGCTCACGAGGCGCGCACGAGCTCGACCGCCATCTGACCTGATGTCACGTAGTCGATCTTGCCGGTGCCGAGGATCGGCACCTTCGGCACCGGCACGATCGTGCGCGGCACGAAGATCTCGGGCAGTCCGGCCTCGCGCGCCGCGGTCGCCAGCGCTGCGCGATTGGCATCGGCGCGTTCGGTGACGAGCACCAGTTGCTCGCCGCGCTTCGGGTCGGGCACGGTCACGACCGCATGCTGCTCGTCGGGCCAGAGCTTCGCCACGAAATCTTCGACGGCGCCAAGCGGCACCATCTCACCCGCGACCTTCGCGAAGCGCTTCGCGCGCCCCTTGATGGTCACAAACCCCTCGGCATCGAAGTCGACGATGTCGCCGGTGTCGTACCAGCCGTCAGCCGGCGGCTCGAGCACGCCTGGCTTTTCAGCGCGCAGGTATCCGAGCATCACGTTCGGGCCGTGGACGAAGAGCCGGCCGCCGACGTCGATGCCCTCGACTCGCTCCAGGCGATGTTGAATGCCCGGCAGCAGTCGGCCCACGGTGCCCGCCCTGAAGTGCATCGGTGTGTTCACCGCCAGCGCTGGCGATGTCTCGGTTGCGCCGTAGCCTTCCAGGATCCGGATGCCGAACTTCTCGAACCACACGCGCCGCGTCTCTGGCTTCACCCGCTCGGCGCCGGCGAAGATGTACCGCACGGAGTAGAAGTCGTAGTTGTCGGCCACACGCGCGTAGCCCGAGAGAAACGTGTCGGTGCCGAAGAGAATCGTGGCGTTCACGCCGTAGACGAGCTCGGGAACCGTCCGGTAGTGAAGCGGCGACGGGTACAGGAACGTGCGGACGCCGGCGAGCAGCGGCATCAGCAGGCCGCCCGTGAGCCCGAAGCTGTGAAACACCGGCAACGCATTGAAGACGATGTCCTTCGGGCTGATGTCGACGACCGATGCCAGCTGATGCCGGTTCGCGAGCAGGTTGCGATGGCTCAGCACGACACCCTTCGGCGTGCCCTCCGAGCCTGACGTGAAGAGCACCACCGCGGGATCGTTGGCGCGGGCCGCGCGGTGATTGGGCTTGGCGAGCATCGACCGCATCAGCGCGACGAGCCGCGACATGACACCAATCTCGCGCTTGATGTCTTCGAGGTAGAGGATGGTCGCATGCGGCTCGAGCGCCGCCACGAGCGGCTGGAGCTTTGCCTTCTCGATGAACGTGCGCGCCGTGACGATGAGCGCGATCTCCGCACCGCGGCACGCGGCGATCGCCGACGCCGCGCCGGTCGAGAAGTTGAGCATCGCCGGCACGCGCTGCTCGGCCTGCAGCGCGAAGAAGGTGACGAGCGCTGCGCGCGACGTCGGCAGCAACACGCCGACGCGTTCGCCCGCCCGCGTCCGCCGCGCCAGCACGCCGCCAAGCGCATAGCTGGCGGTGATGAGACCCCGGTAGCTCAAGGGACGCATCTCGAGATCGTCGGCCACGAGGTGGCTGCCGCCGTGTTGCTGACTCGCGTCGAGCAGCGCGTCGAAGAGCGTCGTATCGATGCGAGCGGCCGCGAACATCGACTGCACCATCTCGTCGCCGAGCGCGCGGCGCAACGCGACGCGACGGGCGCGGCCGGTCACGCCCTCGGGCGCCGTCAGCATGCGCGGCGGCAGGATGCGCACGGTGAATCCGCGGAAACAGGCGTCGACGGACCTTGCCGGCCAGGCGAGAGAACGGCGTGAACTCCACACCGTCGATGCGCACGGGCAGCAGCGCGGCCTTGGTGCGCTCGGCAATGACCGCCGGCCCTTCGTACACCTTCATCAACGATCCGGTCGTCGTGATGCGGCCTTCCGGAAAAATGATGCAGGCCGAGCCGGCTTCCACCGCTCGGATCATCGCGCGGATGGAGAGCGGGTTCGTCGGATCGACCGGCAGCGCGTTGACGAACACGAGGAACGGCTTCGCCCACCACTTCTTCGAGATCAGTGTGTCGACGGCGAAGATCGGATCGCCGGGCAGGAACGCCCCAAGCAACAAGCCATCGAGAAACGACGCGTGATTGGCGGCGATGACCGCCTTCGGGAGCGCCGCACGCGCGTGCTCGAGCCCCTCCACCTTCACGCGGTAGAGGATTCTGAGGATCAAGCGCAGGAGGCTCTTCGCCATCGTCCGCCGCAGGATCCACGCCGCCGCGAGCGCGACAGGGATGGTCAGCAGTCCGCACAGCGCGAACAGCTCGCCCATCGTCAACCCTCGTGCCGAGCAACGCAGCGGCGCCAACCGCGGCGATCGCCATCGCGAGTGCGTTGATGATGTTGTTGGCCGCGATCACGCGCGCGCGATGCGCCGGCTCGCTTTCGTGCTGCAGGATCGCGTAGAGCGGCACCGTGAAGAGACCGCCCGCCATCGCGACGCCGACGAGGTCCACGAGAATGCGCCAGCTTCCCGGCGAGCGCAGGAAGACCGATACGGTCGCCAGTTCTGCGACCGACGGGCGGCCAGCGCTGGCCGCGTGCAGATCCCAGGCGAAGAACGCCATCGCGGCGGCGGCGACCGGCACGAAGCGCGCGCTCACCTCGCCGTGCAGCAGCCGCTCGGCGACGATCGATCCGATGCCGACGCCCACCGCGAAGAGCGCCAGCATCATCGTCACCACCTGCTCGTTCGCGAAGAGCACGTCCTTGGCAAACGCCGGCAGTCCCGACACCACGGTGGCGCCAAACAGCCAGAACCAGGACACCGCGAGGATTGGCAGCAACAACGCCGGACGCGACGTCACGTGACCGACGACGGCGATCGTGTCGCGCAGCAGGCGCGGGCGAGGCGCATCGGCAGCCGAGGAGGGCGCCGGCGGGATCTGACGCGCGGCAAGCCAACCCAGGAGCGCACAGACAACGCCGCAGCCGCCGACGATGAGCGCGCCCTTGGCGAGGAGGACCACGCTTCCACCGAGGATCGTGCCGAACAGGATCGCGAGGAATGTGCCCGCCTCGATGAGCGCGTTGCCCGCGACCAGTTCGTCTTCGCGCAGGTGCTGCGGAAGGAGTGCGTACTTGATCGGGCCGAAGACGGTCGAGTGCGTGCCGAGGCAGAAGAGCGCCGCGAAGAGGAGCGGCACGCTTTCCAGCCAGAGGCCCACCGCGCCAAGAGTCATGATGACGATCTCGGCGACCTTGACGATGCGGGCGATGATACGACTTGTCGACGCGATCGGCGAGCGTGCCCGAGGCGCCCGAGAAGAGGAAGAACGGCGCGATGAAGACCGCGCCGGCCAGCATGACGAGCGAGGCGGAGTCCAGGCCCGACTGCTCGGCCAGCCGGAACGTCACCACGATGCCCATCGCGCTCTTCAACAGGTTGTCGTTGAAGGCGCCGAGGAACTGCGTGACGAACAGCGGTGCAAACCGACGGGCCGTCAAGAGCTGGACGAGAGGCGATCGCATGACAAATCTCCTAGACAGATTGTCACGGCGGCCCAGGCCGCGGTGACGAGACGGTCGCTCATCGAACCCATGCGTGGATGGCAGCCGGCCGTAGGCGGCAAAGGTGACCGGCTGCAGCACGATCCCGAAGACGAGTGCCGTGGCGACATCCGGAGGCTGGTCGGGAATCTCTTTCGACGCGATGCCGCGCTCGAGCACCGTGCGCACGGCGTCGACCGGGTTCGGGGTTCCCGGCGCGAGCTTGCTCAATTGCCCGTGCTGCACGAAGAGCAGAAACCGGAAGAGCGTCGGGTCCTCATCGTGCGCCTGACAGAAGCCGCGAATCATCGCCGCCAGCTTTCCGTGCGCCGTCGTCTCGGCCTGTGCGAGGGCGTCGAGCCGGCCCGCGAACTCCACGTAGTGGCGTTCGAAGACGGCCCACACGAGCTCGTCCTTGCTGACGAAATGGCGATAGAGGGCACCCTCAGAGATATCGACCGCCCGGGCGATATCCCGCACGCTGGTTTCGGTCACGCCCTTTTCGACGAAGAGGCGGATGGCGGCCTTCTCGATGCGATCGCGCGTGTCGGTGAATCGATGTCGTGGCATTGCTCTTGTTCTCAAGCCTCACGCCAACCGATGGGGTTGTGTGAGTAATCGATTACTCACATCATCCCCCCAAAACCCAACCGTGTCAAGACCAGGCCACTTTCCTAGTAATTTCTGACCTTTGCTTGGCGCGAGCCGTAATCGGGCCTTGAGGGTTCGCGGGCAGGACGTCGCGCTGAATCGGCGGAACCGTGATAGGCGAAACGTTTTGGGTCGGTGCGTAGACCCTAAACTTGGACGAGGGGATGCAGCAAGGCGAAGAGGGTGGGCCCTTGGCTGCTGGCGCTGTCCGTATGAGGATGCTCGAGGCGCTGAAGCAGGACATCCGTTCGGCGTGTCGAGGGCTTTGGCGAGCCAAGGCCTTCACCGCCGCCGCTACGTTGACGCTCGCGTTGGGTATCGCGAGCACGACGGTGATGTTTGCCATCGTCGACGGCGTCGTCCTGCGCCCCTTGCCTGTGCGCGATCAGGGTCGATTGATCCTGGCCTGGAAGGAACTACGCTCGTCGCGTTTCGCGCATTACCCGTTCGGCGGTCCCGACGTCGAAGCGATCGGAGAGGCAAGTCAGCTGCTCGAGAGTAGTGCAGGCGTTACCTCGAATGGCGCCGTCGCATGGGTCGCGGTCGAGCACGGTAGCGCCAGCTACGTTCACGGTGCGCTGGTAACCGGTAGATACTTCGACGTGCTCGGCATCCACCCGATCCTTGGCCGCGCATTGACGCGAGCCGACGACGCGACCGGGGCTGAGAACGTGATAGTGATCAGCCACGCGCTCTGGAAGCGCAGGTATGGCGGATCGCTCGACACCATCGGGCGCCGGATAACGTTCGGTGCGACAGCGTTCACGATTGTGGGCGTGATGCCGCCAGGGCTCGATTACCCGAACGGCGTCGAGGTGTGGAGAACCGTCAGATCTGTGCCCGAGGGCGGCGTCTTCGGCGATGCCGCGCACTTCGAGATTGACCTGATCGCCAGGCTTCGGCCCGGCGTGACGATCAATCAGGCAACCTCCGAACTCGCCACCATCGCGGAGCGTCTCGAATCGAACGCGCCACCAGATCATCCGCGCGGCCTCGTGCCGATCGTGAGCTCCTTCGAAAACGTCATTGTCGGCGACGTCCGGCCGGCCATGCTTGCGCTCTCCGGTGCGGTTGCGCTCGTTCTGCTCATTGCAGCTGCGAACGTGGCGAACCTCCTCCTGCTGCGAGGCGAAGTGCGCAGCCGTGAGCTGGCGGTGCGTGCCGCCCTGGGTGCCGCTCCCAGCAGGATCCTGAGCCTGCTGTTCGCGGAGAGCCTCACGCTGGCAGCGGCCGCGGGTGCGGTAGCGTTCGTTGTCTCATGGTGGAGCCTCCAGGCGCTCCTTACTCTGATTCCTGCGGGACTGCCGAGGGCAGACGCGATCCGCATTGACGCTCGAGTGCTGGCATTCACGACGGCAATCGCGTGTGGTGTGGCGCTCGCGGCCTGCATCATGCCCGGACTGGCAGCCGTACGCTGGGATCTCGTGGCACAACTGCGCAACGGACGTCACGGTAGCACGGGAGCGCTCGGACGGCGCGGCGCTCGTGGCCGCACAGGTCGGCCTTGCGGTGATGATCGTCGCCTGCGCGGGCCTGCTGACGCGCAGTCTGCTCAATCTTCAGGCGACCAACCTGGGACTGTCGGCAGATCGCCTTGTGTTCATCGATCTCGCACCGAGTGTGAAATTCGGCGATCCCGCATACCACGCACGTTTTCTCGATGCGCTCGTCGCCGGGCTCGAGTCGACGCCCGTGATCGCGGCGGCGACGCCTGTAAACGTGCCGCCGTTCTCTGGCCTCGGCGGCTGGGACGTCCCGAGGTTCACGTCTGCGGGGCAGACAGCAGCCGATGCGGCGGCGAATCCATCGCTCAACCTGGAATCGATTTACCCCAACTACTTCGAAACCTTTCAGATTCGCATCCTGCGGGGCCGGCCGTTCACAGATGCCGATCGAGAAGGTGCGTTAAACGTCGCAATCGTCAGCGAGGATGTCGCCGCGCGCACGTGGCCTGGCGACGATCCGCTTGGGAAGCGCCTGAAGATGGGTGGTCCGGATTCGGACGATCCGTGGCGGACCGTCGTTGGTGTCGCCGAGCCGACCCGTTACCGCGAGCTCGCGAAGGCGCGCTCGACGCTTTACCTTCCGGCGAAGCAGTTCCTGACGACGGCGCGTATGCTCGTCGTGCGCAGGACAGCATCGCTGAGCCTGATTGCATCGCTGTCGCAGGAGCACGTCCGGGCTGTTGATCCCAACGTGCAGGTCATTCGGGCTGCACCATTCAGCCACCTGCTGGATGGGCCACTCGCCCGACCACGGTTCAATGCGTCGCTGGTCGGGCTCTTCGCCATCGCGGCGGTGTTCTTGGCGACGGTCGGGCTCTACGCGGTCATAGCGGCGTACGTTCGTCAACGCGACCGCGAGATCGGAATTCGAGTGGCTCTGGGGGCCACCGCTGCTAACGTACGCATTCTCGTGCTGACAGAAGCGCTGCGCGTGGCGGGTGTTGGCGCAGCCGCTGGCCTCATCGGGGCACTTGTGACGACGCGGCTGGTGCGCGGAATGCTGTTCGAAGTCGATTCACTTGACCTGCCGACGCTCGTCGGGGCGGCGCTCTTGCTGATCGCAGCCTCGCTGCTGGCCGCCTATGTGCCGACGCGACGGGCGGTGCGGCTCGACCCCGCCGGGATGCTTCGCAGCCAATAAGAGCGACGGGACGAGGCGAATCAGGCTTTGCGTTCAAACGCAACGGTCTGGGCCATGAGGTTCGGCCGAGCCGTTCTGCTGGCCAGTGTCCATGCATCTGAGTAACTGACTTCGGCACTGCTGATGTCTGCGGACGTCCACCACTCTGGGTCGGTGCGTGCCAGGTCCGGCAGCGAGCAACCTAGGAGGTCTTCGAGTTGCCTGAACGTGAGGACGACAGTGTTCGCGTATCTCTTCTCCAGGTATTCGTAGAGCGACCGATACTTTCCCGCGCGACTGTAACTGTGGCTCGTCCGGGCGGCCCCGTCCGCTGTGGTTTGCTTGTGCACCGTCGAGCTGCGCTTCTTCATCCACTCCAGCATCCGCCCCTCATTCCTCTTGACACACTTCTCTAACGCAAAGCTGACGCGTCAGGGTCGAAACGTCGCTTTGTTCAGTCGTCTGGCCGTCTCCTGCTTCACGCGGCTCTCGTCCGTTTGGTTCTGTTGACGTTCGATCTCTCGTTGCGGAGCTTCTTGCTCATCGAGCAGGATCGCTTCGACGGTCGCGACCCGCGCCAGCGTATCCAGTTGCTTTGATAGCACCACCACTCCAAACGCGGACAGGTACGAAGAGCGGAAGAGGCTGAGCGAACAGTGCGAGTCTTCCCAATACGACAAAAGCTTGTCACTGGCGTTCGCGGCTGGGGCCGACGACGGTCGATTGCTGGTCACCGGCAACATGGGAAGTCCGTACGTCGCCGAAATGGCTTCGATCATGTCTTCAGCTGTCAGCCCTTCCGTTCGTTCCCGATCATAGGTGACCACGATTCGGAAAAGCTGGTCGTTGTAGAAACTGAAGAGCACTTGTCTTGCCGAGTCTCCCTGCGTCAACGCCCCGGGAACGCGTGAGGGCGCGGGCAGCCACATCAGGTCTTGAATCAGCTCTGGACGTCGATGGAGCACGCGCGCCTCAGCGGTGATGTCGGCCTGTTGAGCGACTGTGACCAGACTCATGCCGAGTTGAAACTCCCGGTACTTGGACAGATCGTGGGCAGGCCGCCCCGGCGCCTCTTGCGCCCATATCAGCGGCGTCACCAGGACGACCCATCCTGCGGACATGGCGAGTGGGCGAAGGCGAATCATGGTGAACTCCTCGATCACTTACAGGGTTTGCCGCCGTCTGGGGTGGACACCGCACGAAAGAACTCCGTGTCGTCGGCAGTCAACTGTTGGATCCGTTGTCGTGCCAGTTCCACGTTTGGACACGTTTCCCGCTCACGCCAGTTGTCAGCCCCACGGTCAGCGACGTCGATGGGCAGCGAGCCATCGGGGTTCTCGGGACCGAGCCGATACCACTTCGGTGTTCGCTCGCCTTCCGTGGCGTGCCTATCGCTGCGAGCGGCCCGGAGGGTGGCCATCTCGTCTGCTTGCGCCTGCAGCAGCGTATCGAGCCCCGGAAGGATGGGCAGCCTACGTTTCGTCATGTTGCCTCGGATAGTGCTTTGAGGACGCGGCCCTGGAAAAGTGGGCGCTCAGGAAAGCTCAATCAGCATGACGACTAAGCATCCTCACGGCAGTAGCGTTGTGTACACAAGGTTCGCACGGGCTGGGTGCCGAGTGGTGTTCAATACAGCACTGCGCGCGGTTCACCGCCATTTGCGCCGTTGGGCAGTCGGTCTGTCAAACCGTGGTGCCGAGGTCGTCCGAGCCCTTCGCAGCCAGAGGAAACCGCACGGTTCCGGGAAGCCTCGTATGTCCGGTCTGACGGAGCCCCTCCGAAATCCCGTACGCTCGCCCCCGCTACGCCCGATCGTCCGATGATTGGGCGCCCTTTGTCGGGCCCGCGGCGCTTCGTCCCGTTCGTTGTCTTATGTCGCGTAGTGGAACAAGAATTGCGGATCGCTCCAAGACCGCAGCCGTTTGAAGGTCGGCCGCCTGCAGCGGATGCGCCCGGACCACGCGGGTTTGGGCCGACGATTGAGCGGAGGTCAGAGGGACGGGCAGGATGCCAGCAGCAGTACGGGCGAATCCGGTTCGACGAGAATCGATGTCGGCCTCGTGTGGCGTTGATGCGCGCGGCCGCATACCTCGCCTTGGTCTCTCTCGTGGCATGCGCCAGCCTGGATAAAAAGCGACGCAGCCGGATCTGAAACCATTTCCGGAAATTGGCCGCGGATCTCACCGAACTGCTGCGCAACCTCGAATCGCAGCGGCTGGCCACGCTCGAATGGGCGACGGCCGAGCGTCGCGAGGCGATCGCAGACGTGCACCGCGAGTTGGCGGGATCGATGGGAGCCGTACGCGATGAGCGCGCCATTGTCCTCGAAGACCTGCGTCACATCGTCGATGTGGTCTTGCTGCGCGTGGCCGTATTCCTGGCAGCGGCAGTGGTGCTCGCGCCGCTCGTCGCTCACGCTTATGCCCGTGTCTGGCCTCGGCGCTGGCGCGAGCTGCGGGCATGATCGCGCAAGCTGTGCGAAGTGACCTGCGACGTGTCGACGGCATTGAGCCAAGCCGATGCCGATACGCCGACTTCTCGAGATAACCATCGCCGCTGCTTCGCTGGCCTGCGCCGCGGGATGCGCAGCTGCACTTAATTACGACGACCCGGCCGGCCCGGTCCTCGTCGTCCAGCAGCCTTCCTCGCGTCTGGCCACTGGCGAGATCAGGCTCGTGACCTTCAACGTGAAGTGGGGCGAGCACGTGGATCGCGCGGCAGAACTGCTGACACGGCCGGGTCCACTGAAAGACGCCGACGTGCTGTTTCTCCAGGAGATGGATGGGCCCGGCACGGAGAAGCTGGCGCGCGCCCTCGGCATGAACTCCATCTACGTCCCCTCGGCACGGCATCCATCGTCGCAACGCGACTTCGGCGTCGCCGTTCTCTCGCCCTGGCCGCTCGACGATGGGCGCAAAGTGCCACTCCCGCACGAACATCGTTTTCGAAAGCTTCGGCGTGCGGCGGTGGCGGCGACGGTGCGTACGCCTGCCGGTAACCTGCGAGCTTACTCGGTTCACTTCGAGACCGTGTATGGGCTCTGGAGCGAAGGGCACCGGCGCGATCAGGCGCGCGCCGTACTGGCCGATGCGGCCACATGGCCGGGTCCGGTCGTGATCGCCGGTGATCTCAACGGTCGTGGGCCTGCGGACGAGGTCGCCAAAGCCGGTTTCTTCTGGTTGACTCGCACGCTCGACGACCGTGGCATCTTCTTCGACTTCGATCACGTGCTCGTTCGCGGGCTGTGTGCGACGGGACCTCGCTCAGCGGCGCACGCGCCCGACGTCACCGGTGCGAGCGACCACCGGCCGGTCTGGGCGATCGTGCGGCCGTGCGCGACTTCGTAAGTGTGGGCGGGACTGGGCATGCCAGAAGCCGTCAGTGGCCGACGTGTCAGGCAGCCTAGGCGAAGGGCGCCTTCGGGTCCGTGGCGCGCCGGACCATGGCTGAACCGGAGCCATAATCCGCGGGTCGTAGCCCACCAGCGGCCATCAACGACTGCGCGACACGCGAGCGAGCGTTTCGCTGGCGAGGCGTTGCAGCAGCCGACCGGCAGCCGCCGCGAGGTCGCCGGGCAGTGTTGCCGAGACTGGCTCCGCCGCGCGGACGACGTCCGTGCGAACCGAATGATCGGGCGATGTCACCTGCACCTCGACCGCACCGATGAGCTGATTCCCGGCGCTCGCGGGCTCGAGGTGCCACGCCAGCAGCGTCACGCCAACCGTCGAGGCGTCCGCCGAGTCCACGAGACGCACGCCGGCATTCGCCGCCAGTTCGACGCGCAGCGCCGTGTCCAGGTACCGGTCGGGGGCGGACGACCACTGCCACACCGGATCCTGGGTGAGCTCGCCCCCCGCCTCCCGGTGCAGCACGCGCCGGCCGATATGTCCCCGCGCCTGCGTCTCCACCAGCCGCACCGCGATGGCGTCAGCAGTGCGCCCGGGTCGCGCCGCCGGTTCCACCAGCTCTGGCTCGATCATCCGGCCGGGGACCACATCTGGCCGCTTGAGCGTGAGCTGGCAGCCGGCGATTGACAGGATGGCGAGCGTGGCGAGCCCGCCGTGAAGCACTCTCCTCATCGTTTCTTCCCCGTGGCAGGTGGTCGCGGTCCGTACATCACCGATTCGGGCTGTTCCTGGATCTGCCGCGCGAGGTCGCGCAGCTCGTCGAGCGACTGGCGGATCGCCGGCAGCGATCGGCGGAGATCGTCGGCGGCGAGGCTGGCGCGCTCCATCGCCTCGCGCGACGAGCGCGTGGCGGCGGGAAGGTCCGCCTCCCGCATCGCCGTCCGCGCCTCTTCGACGAACGTCACGACCGGTCCTGAGGTGCCGACCAATCCTTGGAGCTCGTTCGTAATCCGTTCCATCTGTGCGGTCGTCGTCGAGAAGAACTTGCGCGAGTCGGTGCTCAACGCCTGGAGATCGCTCTCGCGAAAGATCCGCTCGATGTTGGTGAAGAACCGATCGCTCCGATCGAGGCTGCCAGGGACGCGCGCGACGATGTCGCGCAGCGTCTGCAGTGTCGCTTGCGCTGCGTCCAGGACCTCCGGGAGGCGATCCTGCACCTGGCCGATCACCGACGGCACCGACGCCACGTACGGCCGATCGGGCGTGAAGCCAAGCGCGAGCGGTGGCGGCGGATTAGTTGGCACGTCGAGCAGCAGGTAGGCCTCGCCGGTGATGGGGTTTCCCACCACCTGCGCCCGCAGGTTCGGAAGCATGCCGCCGAGATCGGTGAACTGGCGGATCCGTTTGACGTTCACGCCGATCGTGTTGAGGCGATCCAGAAACAGGTCGAAATCCACTTCGATAACAGCAGTGCCGCCTCGCGGGTCGACCCGCACTTCGGTCACCTGGCCCACCGCCACTCCCCGGTACCGGACCGGGCTCGACACATCCAAGCCGCTGACGTTGTCGGTGGTGTAGGTCACCATCCCGATCACCGCCTGGCTCCTCACGCGCTGGACGAAGAAGACCGCCGTGGCGAGAGCGGTCAAGACGACGACGACGACGAACAGGCCCAGCCGCGCGTAGCTTTTCTCGACAGCCATCGGTTACGCTCCGTGATTTGCTGGCACATCAGGTGAGGTTCGGGTGAAGAAGCTGTGCACGAACGGCACCGTCGACTCGTCGCGCAGCCGACGCGGATCCCCGCGCGCGACGATACCTTTCGCCGCCTTATCCAGCACGATGCAGTTGTTGGCGACGAGAAAGATGCTCGGCAGCTCGTGGGTGACGATCACGATCGTGATGCCGAGGTCGCGGCTGAGGGTGATGATCAGCTGATCGAGCTCGACGGCCGTGATCGGATCGAGTCCGGCGGACGGTTCGTCGAAGAAGAGGAGATCGGGCTCGAGCATGAGCGCGCGGGCAATGCCCGCGCGCTTCCTCATGCCGCCGGAGAGCTCGCCAGGCAGGTGATCGTCGAAGCCACCGAGCCCGACGATGTCGAGCTTCGCCCGGCACAACGCGCGCTTGGTCTCACCGCGAATCGACGTCCACATCGTCACCGGCAGCGCCAGGTTCTCCGCCAGTGTCAGCGAGCTGAAGAGCGCGCCGGACTGGAAGAGCACGCCGAACGGCGGCGTCCCTTCGTAGAGGTGCGGTTCACCGACGCCATCGATGTCGATGCGTCCAGACTGCGGACGGGCAAGCCCGATGAGGTGGCGGAGCAGGCTGCTCTTGCCGGACCCCGAGCCACCGAGGATCGCGAACGTCGATCCGCGGGCGACGTCGAAGCTGACATGCTCCATCAGGACTCGCGAGCCCCAGCCGATGCGGAGGTCGTCGACGATGATGTGCGGCCTGGTGTGCGGCGCGGTCATATGCCTAGGAACACGTAGAAGAGCGTGAAGAGCGAGCTGATCACGATCATGCCGAAGATGGCCA
The DNA here is from genome assembly GCA_963797715.1 of uncultured Acidobacteriota bacterium. Lineage (GTDB taxonomy): Bacteria > Acidobacteriota > Vicinamibacteria > Vicinamibacterales > 2-12-FULL-66-21 > DATBJJ01. Next base: position 89,505 of record CAWCQS010000012.1, on the reverse strand, counting down.
GGACGACCGCGCTCGTCGTCCGCGCGCCGACCGCGGCGGCGCCTCCCTGCGCGGCCAGCCCCTGACCGCAGGCGATGAGGCCGATCGCCAGGCCGAGGAACGGGCTCTTGACGAGTCCTGCCAGCAAGTGGCCGACGGTGATTGAGTCGGCCGTCGCCAGCACGTACGCCCGCGGCGTCATGTGCGTAAGCACTCGTCGTGGCCGCCAGGCCACCGAAGTGCCAGGCCGTCGCCATCAGGTGAGGAGGGGACGACGATGGCGAGCGCGGCCGACCAGCCGCTCACGGGATATGACGACGCTGGACGCAGGATCGATTTCCTCCGACACCTGCATCGTGGCGACCTCCGAGGCCAGGCCGCGCGGCACTGACCGGCGCGACTATCGCGGTCACGAGCGGACCGAGCTCGCGGAAGTGCGCAACCACCACTGGACGATGCGTTCACGGCGCCGAAGCGACCGAGCTGCGAGACGCCGAGGAAGCCGATGATGACGCCGATGAGCAGGTTGGCCGCGCTCGTGACCAGCAGCGCATCGGCGCCGATCTCCTGGAGCAGCCCCGGGAGGGCCAGTCGGCCGACCGTGGCGCGGCGATGGCCTTCGGGAAGGCAACGGCCGATCGGCCGAGGAAGTCGAACCCGCCCGGACGGGACTGCAGCCGCAGCCGCGCCGACGCGCCCGAGCACCGAGGGGGCCTGCCACGGCCAGCGTGTCCCGCGCCGCGTGCCCCCGATAGAGCGCGACCAGCCGTGCTGCTTCAGGATTGCCGCCCTCGACGACGCGCGTCCGGCCGCCTTCGGGGTCGAGCCGAATCGAGGAGTTTCGCCAGAAGGGCGGCACCCCGAGCCGTCGATTGCGATCGAGCCCCGAGAGGTCGACGTCGATCGCGCTGACACCCCTCGAGCCGCGTCTGGACATCGGCCACGGCCGCGGCGACGGTGCTGGCGTGCTCTAGGTCGAAGGCGCCGGCCGGCACGAGCCGTGCCCGATTTCCCGTTCGATTCCGCCCGCAGGGTCACCGTCATCGTTCGCATCTTCTCGGGTTTGATGGCTGCTGCTCGAACGCGGGGCGGATCCGATCGAAGCCAGCACGGAACCCTGGGCAACTCCCGCAGCTTGGGCGAAAAAGGCCGGCCACCCCGAGATCGAGACGCTCCTGAAGGCCTTCCTGGTCTTTGAAGTGCGGGTGTACGGAAACGCATTACCGGCCGGATATACAACGGACCGGCCGAGCGCCTCGGGCAATCACAGCGTTAGAGCGCTGGCGTAAGACCAACCGTGTGCAAGATGCCTTCGAATTCGGGGCTACCGCGAAGTGCTTCGAAGAAGGGGTCCGCCCGCACCCCGATCATTTCTGGTATGTGCAGCTCGCAGCTTCTCCGCAGGTAATCGAGCGCCTTGGCTGACTCACCGAGCGCCATGTACGCTTCAGCAAAGTCATAGGGTGAAACCTCCGCACGCGTCGCACGTTCCTTGAGGCTGTCGAGTAGCTGAATGGCTTCTTCGCGATCACCGCTCTCGGTGAGCACCAGGATCAATGCCGATACGACTGAAGGGTTGTTCTGGCTCTCACGTTCTGCCGTTCTCAGATCATGAATGGCAGCGGCGGTATCGCCACTGCGATGATGTGCCAGGCCCAGATAGTAGGACGCCGTTGGTGAATGTGGTTCGAACTCCAGTACCCTCTGACACTCTTCAATGACCCGAGCGTAATACCCCGCTGCGTAGTAGATCGTCGCGGCTGTCAGGCATGTCTTGGGTGAAACCGGATCCAACTGTCTGGCAACTTCCATTCGCTTGATCGCCTCTTCATAGTCCGCGAGGTACGTAAGGGACCGTGCCGATCCCAGAATCGCATCGACCAGAAGAGGGTCTGATTGCAGAGCAGTGTCGAACTCACCGACGGCTCGCTTCAAATCCCATTCGACACTGGCAATCCGTCCGAGGCACGCATGGGCCTCAGCGAGTCCGGGATCGAGCTCGAGTGCGCGGAGGGCGGCCGCTCTCGCCTTGGGCAGGGCCTCAGCGGATGGAACCATGCGGTTGGTGGCGGCACTCCAGTACCAGTCCGCCATCGCTGCGTGAGCCAGCGCGTACCCCTGGTCCTTCTGAATGGCCGCCACGAGATATCGGAAGCTCAGTCGCAAACCGTCCGCCGTTTCCCGGTTCCAGTAGTAGCGACCCATGACATAGGCTTCCTCTGCCTGCCGATCGTTCGTCCGGGCCGTTCGGGTACGCCTTCGCTCGCCAGGCGTCACCGTGAACCACAGCTGCGCGGCAATCGTTTCTGCAATCTCTACTGGAACGCTATGCAGGTCGACTAGAGGTTGCTCGTACGTGTCACTCCACAAGACGAGGTTGCCGGCAGGGTACAGGAGTTCCGCGTTCACTCGCAGCCGGTCGGCGGACTGGGAAACGGCGCCACGAATCACGGCGTCAACGCCGAGTTCTCTGGCTACCTCGATAGGGTTTCGTTGTGCGCCATCAACTCTCATGCAAGGCGCACCAGCCACGACTTTCAGCCGGCCGACACGTGAGAGCGCGGTGACGAGCGCGTCCGTCATGCTTTGAACGAGCTCTTTGTTTGTGTCGCCGCCCGTGTTTTCGAGTGGAAGTACCGCCAGGCTGCGAACAGCCGGCTGTTTTCTGCGCGCGGGGACTCTGATGCCCGCTGGCCGTCTCATGGACCTGACGGCGATGGCTCTCAGGGCTGAGGCCAAATCTGCCGCGCTCTGCCATCGTTCGACGGGGCGCTTCGAGAGGCAGGTCTTGACGATTCTCGTCAACCCCACAGGAGTCCCCGGACGGAGCTGTTTGAGCGGTACGGGATCAAACTCCAGAACGGCCACAGTGATACGCGCTTTGGTCGCTCCGAGAAAGGCAGGCTGTCCGGCGATCATTTCGTAGACGACCGCGCCGAATGCAAAGATGTCCGTTCGGGGATCTACGCTCAATCCCTCCACCTGCTCAGGCGCCATGTATCGTAGCGTCCCAAGCATCGAGCCCCGCTCCGTCAGGGCGGTTGCCGTTGGCTCATCGCGGAGCGGTCCCTCCGGAGCGTCTGCCCAGGCCTTGGCCAGGCCAAAATCCAGCAGCTTGGCCCCCTGTGCGGTCAGCATGATGTTGCTCGGTTTGAGGTCACGATGAATCAAACCCAGACGATGCGCCTCGGCGAGGGCTTCAGCCACTTCGATCCCGCAGCCGATCACTTCATCGTACGGCAGCGGACCACGCGAGAGTCGCGCCGCCAGCGTTGTGCCTTCTAGATACTCCAGTACCAGAAAATCAGCATCGTTGTCGTGACCGACGTCGTGCAACGTGCAGATATGAGGGTGGTTCAGGGCGGCAACAGCCTTCGCTTCACGCCGGAGTCGAAGTTGACGCTCCGCGTCGTGCCGGAACGAAGCCGGCAGTACTTTCAGCGCGACGTCGCGCTGAAGGCGCAGGTCTCGGGCTTTATAGACCTCGCCCATCCCGCCTGCACCAATGAAGGAGATGATTTCGTAGTGACCGAGGCGGGTGGCTTGTGCCAGAGCCATTGGGCCTTCTTCGAGTTGGATATCAGCACTCGGATGACGCCATCTGAAGCGAATGGTTCCGAATGCCCCGATATCCCGTTTGATCGACAATTCTCAGTCTAGGTCTGACCGATGGCGTCGTCAACAGACGGGACGATGGGTTGACCGATCAGCAGACGCAGGCCTAGGCGACTGAGACTCGCTCGGGAGCAGCAGGCTAAACTGTCAGGAGTAGATGCACCGACCGTAGAAATGCTGAATGCTGACTGTTGAATGTTGAAGTCGCTCTGACTCCGAGTGGCGTTGACTGGTTGTGCCGCTGCCGGGTTATCGTGCAGCTGGAGGATTGAGCGATTACAAATGCTGAGCCAGAATCTCACTGCGCGATTTGTGGCGGCAGCTTTCGGCATGGCTGTCAATTGCGTAGAATCGTTCCTTCTTTGGAAGACCCTATCGATGGATTCGAGGCGTAGTCCCTGGCTGCTCTTCGCGTTGTTGCTGATTTTGGGCGTGGCTCCTGGCGCGAGTGCCCAGACCGAACCGCGTCACGTATTGCTGCTGTATTCGTACGAGCGCGAGTTTACGCACACGGCATTCGCCGGAATGTTCCGGCCGGAGTTGACCCGATCCTCAGCCGAGCCCGTTGACTACATCGAGGTCGCACTTCAGACGGCCGGCGAGAGCGTTCGGGCGCCGGATGATTCGATCGCCACTCGCCTCGGCTCCACGTTCGCAGGTACCCGGCTGGATCTCGTCGTGGCGATCGGCGGGCCGGCGGCCGCGTTCGCACAACAGCACCGCGAGCAGCTCTTTCCCACGACGCCGATGCTGTTCGCTGCCGTGGATCGTCGCTTCATCGAGAAGGCGACGATGGGCGACAACGATACTGCCGTTGCGGTCGCGCATGATCCGCCGCAGATGATCGACAACATCCTGAAGCTGCTTCCAGACACAAAAACTGTCGTCGTCGTCATTGGAGCGTCGCAGCTGGAGCAGTTCTGGCTCAACGAGGTCAAGCGCGCGTTCAAGCGGTTCGAAGGCCGGCTGACCTTCGTCTGGACGAATGACTGGTCGTTCTCGGAACTGCTTCAGCGATGCGCCACGCTGCCTGCCCACTCGGCGATCTTCTATGGGGTCCTGTCGCTTGACGCGAAGGGCGTTCCGCAGATCGAGGAGCGGACGTTACGCGAGCTGCACGCGGTGGCCAACGCCCCCATCTTCGGCTTGCACAGCACGCAGCTGGGCCTCGGCATCGTCGGCGGGCCGCTCCTGTCCATCGAAGACTTGAGCCGCAACACGGCGAACGTGGCGTTGCGCGTCTTACGCGGCGAATCGCCGCGAAGCATCGTGACGCCAACCCAGGTGGCGGGCGTACCGACGTTCGATTCGCGCGAATTGGACCGCTGGGGCATCAGCGAGGATCGACTGGACCCGGGAAGTACCGTGCAGTTTCGCGAGCCTACGATGTGGCAACGATACCGGCGGCCAATCATTGCGGCCGCCGCGCTGGCGAGCGTCCCGGCGCTGATCGCGATCGCGCTGGCGGCAAATCTCGTCAAGCGGCGCCGCGTGGAGAAATCGCTCCGCCTGAGCGAAGAGCGCTTTCGCCTGTTGTCGAACGCCGCACCGGTCATGATGTGGACCGCGGGGCCTGACAAGGTGCGCATCGACGTCAATCGTTGTCGGCTCGACTACACCGGTCAAGCGGCCGAGCCCGGATCGGGAAACGATTGGACCGACGCCATTCATCCAGACGACCTCGCGCGTTGCCTCGAAATCTACACGCAGGCATTCGACCGCCGCGAGACCTTCCAGGCGCGAGTACCGCCTCCGCCGGAATGACGGCGAATACCGATGGATTCTGGACACTGGAGCGCCCCGATTTGCGTCGGCGACCTTTGAAGGCTACGTAGGGTCCGCGGTAGACGTGACGGATCTCAAGCTCGCCACCGTGGCGCTTTCCAGCCTGAGCCGAGGGCTGATGCAGGCATACGAGAAGGAGCGCGCCTGGATCGCCCGAGAGCTCCACGAGGATCTCTGTCAACGGATGATGGCGCTGACGATGCGCCTTCACAGCCTGAGCGAGTTGCCGGGCAGCGCAGCCGGCGAGATGCGGACTCATGTCGCCGAGCTGTGCGGCCGGTTCACCGATCTGACGGGCGAGATTCTCTCGATCTCGGACCGGATCCACGCCAGGCTCGAACTGCTTGGGCTCAGGATCGTCGCCAGGCGGTTTTGCGAGCACCTGTCGGCGCAGCATGATGCCGTGATCGACTTCCGGGATAACGGCGTGCCGAACGATCTGACGCAACGATGTTGCGCTGGCACTGTTTCGCGTGATGCAGGAGGCGCTCACCAACGCGATGACTCATTCGGCTGCACGCCACGTGTCAGTCTCACTCGATGGTAACGACGATGAGATTCGACTCGACGTGACGGACGACGGCGTCGGCTTCGATCCTGACGCGGCTATGAAAGGTCACGGCCTCGGATTGATCGGCATGCGGGAGCGGCTGTTAGCTGTCGGCGGCGATTGCACGATCAGTTCACGGTCCGGCGCCGGCACTCGGATCCTTGCCCGTGTCCCCATTCGTCGGCGCGATCGCCCCGCCGCCTAGCCGGCGGGATTGACGGAGCAGCGTGGCCATGGAATCCGGCAGACTATAGCAGAGTCAGCGTAGGCCATCTCGATTGGCTCGTCGTCATCCGCGCTGCGCCGGCGATCTACCATGGTCAGGAAGTCACATCATGGACGTGCAGGCACTCGGGCGGGCCCGGGAGGCATTCGCGCGCGCGGCGTGGGCGGAGTCGTATCGCCTGTTCCAAACGGCCGACCGTGAAGCACCGCTCGAACCCGAAGACGTCGAACGGCTGGCGACCGCCGCCTATCTGATTGGACGCGATGCCGAGAGCGAGGCCGCGAGAGGGCGCGCGCACCAGACATGCCTCGATCGAGGTGACCACGAAGGCGCCGCTCGGTCCGCTTCCTGGCTGGCATTCGGACTGCTTCAACGCGGGGCGATCGCGCAGGCCTCGGGATGGTTCGCCAGAGCTGAACGTATTCTCGACGACGCGCACCTCGACTCAGTGGCGCGCGGATTTCTGCTGATTCCGTCCGCCATCCAACGCATCGTGCAAGGCGATCCTGAGGCAGGCCACGCGGTATTCACGCAGGCGGCCGATATCGCCCGCCGGTTTGGCGATCGTGATCTGGCGTCGCTGGCGTGCTCGGGCCGCGGACGGGCGCTGATTCGAATGGGAAACATCGCGGAGGGCGTCGCGCTGCTCGACGAAGCGATGGTCGCGGTGATTGCAGGCAACGTGACGCCGGTCCTCGCCGGCGACATCTATTGCATCGTCCTCGAGGCTTGTCAGGAGACCTTCGATCTCGGTCGTGCCTACGAGTGGACCAATTCGCTCGCCGCATGGTGCGCCGCGCAGCCCGAACTCGTGCGCTACCGCGGTGAGTGCCTGCTCTATCGCGCTGAAGTCATGCAGCTTCGCGGGAAATGGGATGATGCAGCACGGGACGCGGAGGATGCGTGTCGTTTGCTGGCATCAATGCCAGCGGCGGGCGCGGCCTTCTACCGCGTCGGTGAGATCCATCGGCTTCGGAGTGAGTTCGCGAAAGCAGAAACCGCGTACACGCGCGCAAACGAGCGGGGACGAAAGCCTCAGCCCGGGCTGTCGCTGCTTCGTCTCGCGCAGGGTCAGACTGAGGTCGCGGCTGCATCCATTCGCGGTGTGCTGCTCGACACGCGCGCTCCGACTGCCCGCGCCCGAATGCTTGGCGCTGCCGTCGAAATCCTGCTGGCCGCTGGTGATCTTGAGAACGCGCGCGGTGCCGCTGCAGAATTGGCGGAAATTGCCCGAAGCTTTGGCGCCTCGCTGCTCTCCGCCGCGTCGGCGCACGCGACTGGGGCAGTCCTCCTGGCCGAAGGGGACACTGAGAGTGCGGCGACATTCCTGCGCCAGGCGTGGGAAACCTGGCGGGATTTGGGGATGCCGTATGAAGAAGCGCAGACCTGTCTGTTAATGGCGGCCGTCTGTGAACGTCGCGGTGATCAGGACGGCCGCCGTCTCGAGCTCGATCGCGCGCGAGCGCTTTTAGCCCAGCTCACCGCCGACATCTGCCTGGCGGGCGTCGCCGAAGACGTCGAAGGCGCCACTCGTCGGCGGGCCGGCCCGCTCAGCGAAAGGGAATCGCAGGTGCTTCGCCTGCTTGCGGCAGGCAAGACGAATCGCGACATCGCGGAGGCGCTGTTCATCAGCGAGAAGACCGTCGCCCGCCACGTCAGTAACATCTTCGACAAGCTTGGCGTCTCGAGTCGAACCGGCGCGACGGCCTGGGCCTACCAGCACAACCTCATCTGAACGGCGTACACAGAATTACCCAATTTCACGGTGACCGCGATTTTGGGTAATCCGTCCGATGTTCTCGCCTTCCGCGTCAGGTAGGGTCTGTCGAGACGCGGAGGATTCAGATGTACGACGCGATCATCGTCGGCGCGCGGTGTGCCGGCTCGTCGACGGCCATGCTCCTGGCGCGCCGAGGCTTCGAGGTTCTACTCGTCGACAGGGCGACCTTCCCCAGCGATACGATCTCGACACACATCCTGTGGCCGCACGGCGCCGAGTTCCTGGCGCGGTGGGGCCTCCTCGACATCCTGGCAGCGACGGGTCTCCCGCCCATCTGCCGGCGGATGACGTTCGATGTCGGACCATTCGCGCTCCGCGGCACGATTCCCGATGCGAATGAGGGCATGGGCGGGTTCTGTCCCCGTCGCACCGTCCTCGACAGCCTTCTGGTGAAGGCGGCGGCGGAATGCGGTGTCGAGGTTCGGGAATCGTTCATCGTCGACGAGTTGCTGATGACCGGCGACGCCGTCGTCGGCGTGCGCGGCCATGGCAAGCAGCGGAACAGCAGTCGAGGAGCGGGCGCGAGTGACCATCGGCGCTGACGGGGTGAACTCGTTCGTCGCCCGGGCGGTGCGAGCGCCGGAGTACGACGTGCGTCCGGTGGCCGCCTGTTGCTATTACTCGTATTTCAGCGGCGTCGCGCAGGACGACATCGAACTGTACGTGCGCGACCACTGCGCGTTTGGTGGCGCGCCGACCAACGACGGTCTCCATCTCGTGATGGTGAACTGGCCCACCAGAGACTTTCCCAGCAGTTCGCGCCGATATCGAGGGTCACGTCTGGAGGGCGCTCGAGAAGGCGCCCGACTTTCTCGCCCGCGTCCGCCAGGGCCATCGCGAAGAAAAGTGGTACGGCACGGCAGGCGTACCGGGTACTTCCGCAAGCCGTATGGCAGGGGATGGGCGCTCGTCGGCGACGCCGGCTACAACCGCGATCCGATTACCGCACAGGGCATCAGTGACGCATTCATCGACGCCGCGGTGTTGACCGAGGCGCTCAGCACGTGGCTGTCGGGCAACGGCACGTTCGAAGAGCTGATGGAGGCTCACGAAGCGGCGCGCAACGAACGGGTGCGACCGATGTACGAGTTCACCAGCCAGCTCGCGACACTCGAGCCGCCTCCGCCCGAGATGCAGGCCCTCTTCGGTGCGCTGCGCCATAACCAGGACGCCACGAACGCTTTTCTCTCTGCGATCACCGGCGCCATTCCGTTGCCTGATTTCATGTCGGACGAAAACCTGGCCGCATCATGGCCGCCGCGAAGATGCGGAGTTCATGCGTGAACCAGACATGAGAGGAGTGACGCCATGTACGTGATCCGCGAGGTCCTGCACTGCAAACCCGGGAAGGTCCGCCAGATGGTCGAGAAGTTCAGAGCCATCTCAAACGCGCTCGAGGAAATGGGACAACAACCGCTTCGCCTGCTCACGGATGTCACGGGTGAGCCGTTCTGGACGATCGTCGCCGAGGCGGAGGTCGAGCGGATCGATGACTTCTTCACGGTTGAGCAGAAGCTCATGGCGAACGAAACGCTCCGGAAGGTCATGGCCGATTATCACGACCTCGTGGAGAGCGGCCGGCGCGAAATCTATCGAATCGAGAGCTGAGGCGTCCTCTTGCGGAGTAGACCAGCAGTTAGGGACCAAGATGAGTGATGCGCACGTCGGAACTGTGGTCATCGGGGGAAGCCAGGCAGGCCTGGCTGTCGGCTATCACCTCATGCAACGGTCGTCTGCCGTTCGTGATCCTGGACGACAACGACCGGATCGGTGATGCCTGGCGGAAGAGGTGGGATTCGCTGCGTCTGTTTACGCCGGGCCGTTACAGACGGACTGCCGGGCATGCCCTTTCCGGGATCGCCCTCCTCGTATCCGACCAAGGACGAGGCCGCCGACTATCTGGAGGCTTATGCGCGCACGTTAGAGCTCCCTGTCCGAACCGGGGTCAAAGTCGAGAGACTGACCAAGGTCGGAGATCTCGATTCGAGGTGATCTGTGGCGAGGACACGCTGCTCGCCGACAACGTCGTCGTGGCAACCGGCGCCTATAACAACCCCAGGGTTCCGCCGTTCGCACGCGAGCTCGACGAGAGCATCCGTCCAGCTCCACTCCAAGGAATACCGCAACCCTTCCCAAATCCAGAAGGGGAGTGTGCTGGTCGTCGGCGCTGGCAACTCCGGCGCGGAGATAGCCATCGAGCTCGCTCCCCACCACCAGACATGGCTTTCGGGCCGGGACACGGGGCAGGAGCCCACGCGGGCCGGGAGTCTTCCCGATCGCCTGTTCACGCCCATCATGTGGTTCGTGGCGACGCGATTGACCGTGAACACGCGGTGGGGAAGAAAGCTCCGCGACCACTTTCTCGACCCTCCTCGTGGAATCCCGCTGGGGCGGGTGCGACGGAAGGACTTTGCCGCCGCGGGGATCGAAAGAGTGCCGCGAATGACGGGGGTGAGCAACGGACATCCCGTTCTCGAGAACGGAAGGGTCCTCAACGTTGCCGAATGTGATCTGGTGCACCGGATTCGCAGTCGATTACGACTGGATCGATCCCTCGCTCCCCAGTTGCCACGGCCTTCCCTTCACGATCGCGGCATCGTCGAGTCCTGTCCTGGCCTCTACTTCATCGGGCTTCCTTTCCTCTACTCGCTGAGCTCCGTGCTGCTCGGAGGTGTGGGACGGGATGCCGAGCACATCGCCGCCCACATCGCGTCGAGTCGTTCCACATCGAGTTGAGAGGGAATCCGGCGGCTGAGATCCTCGCCGCCGCGCTCCACGTCTCGATGCTTAGCCGGCGTGGCCGGCGGCCGAGAGCCGCCGGTCGAGATCGAAGGCGGCGCTAATCAGCGCCAGGTGCGTAAAGGCCTGAGGAAAGTTGCCGAGGTGCTGCGCCCGCGGGCCCAGCTCCTCGCCGTAGAGTCCCAGGTGATTGGCATAGCCAAGCATTTTCTCGAAGAAGAACCGCGCCTTTGGCAGATCGCCCATGCGGGACAGACACTCGACGTACCAGAAGGAGCACATGGAGAACGTGCCCTCCTGGCCGGTCAGGCCGTCGGAAAAACTCTCTCCGAGGCGGTAGCGATAGACCAGTGAATCGCTCACGAGCTCCCGCTCGATGCCGCGCAGCGTGTCGATCCACCGCGGGTCGGTCGGCGACACGAAACGCACCAGGGGCATCAACAGCGCTGCGGCATCGAACGTCGACGCGCCCGGGTGCTGGACGAAGCCGCAACGCGATGCGTCCCAGAAGCGCTCGTAGATGTCACGGTAGATGCTGTCTCGCGCCTCGTACCAGCGAGAGAAGGGAGCCGGGAACGAGCGCCTGTTCGCCAGGCGGAGGGCCCGGTCGATCGCCACCCAGCACATGACTCGTGAATAGAGAAACTCCCGGCGCCCGCCTCGCACCTCCCAGATACTCTCGTCCTTCTCCCGCCAGTGGTTGCACACCCAATCAACGAGCCCTGAGACGTTCATCCACGTGTCGTGCCCGATCGGGGAGCCATACTTGTCATACAGGTAGACTGAGTCCATCAGCTCACCGTAGATGTCGAGCTGAAGATGGGCATGGGCGTCGTTGCCGATGCGAACGGGACGCGAACCCATATAGCCTTCGAGGTGGTCCAGCGTTTCCTCGTGCAGCACCGGGCGGCCGTCGATCGCGTACATGATCTGGAGCGAGGCACCCGGCTCCAACGCCTGGCAGCGCGCCATCATCCAACGCATGAACGCCGCGGCTTCGCCCGTGTAACCGAGACGCATGAGCCCATAAAGGGTGAACGACGAGTCGCGGATCCACGAGTAGCGGTAGTCCCAGTTCCGTACGCCGCCGATCGTCTCGGGCAACCCGAACGTAGGGGCAGCCACTATCGACCCGTGTTCTCTGGACGTGAGCAGCTTCAGCACGAGCGCGGAACGATTCACCACCTCGCGCCAGCGGTTCTTGTAACGTGCTGCGGCCGATCCAGCCACGCCAGAAGTTCACGGTTTCTTTGAACGCATCGGGCACGTAATCAGGACGCGCGCTCGGCGATGGCTTGTTCGCGATCACCACCTCGAGGACGAACCAGGCGGACGTGTCGGCGCCGAGCGTGAACTCGGCCACGGCCGCTCCGCCCGCGACCTGCATCGGGACCGAGGCCCGCAGCCGCAGCGCCAGTTCGCGCGCGCCGGAGCGACTGATGAACAGGATCTCCGTGTCGCTGCGCCGCTCAATCGTGTGCGTGGCGCGAGCGTAGTCGAAGCGGGGATCGCACCGCATCCGGAAACGTATCTCGCCTCGAACAGTCTTTGCCCGACGCACGAGGTTGTGTGCGACGCCGGCGTCCTCCACGGGCATGAAGTCGGACAGCTCGGCGACGCCGCTGTCGGACAGGAACCTGGTGAGCAGCACATTGGTATCTGGCAGATACAACTGCTTGTGCACCGCGTCGTCGAGTTGCGGCGCGATCTGGAAGCGGCCACCGCGATCGGCATCGAGGAGAGCCGCAAACACCGAGGGTGAGTCAAACGACGGCAGGCAGAGGAAGTCGATCGACCCGCTCTTGCCCACCAGCGCGACCGTGTGAAGATCGCCGATGATGCCGTAGTCTTCAATCGGCGCGTAGCGATGTGCTGACATAGCAATATATGTTGCCTCGATTGAAGCAGGAAAGCTCAGCCTGTAAGGATGGGCTGCTAGCCGGCGCGTTCCTCTGGGCTATCGGGCCTGAGGCGCGGGGCCAGGACGTCAATCCGCCCGCGACGGTCACACTGAAAAGCGGCGGCCGACTACCTATCCGCTGGGACAAAACGATGAACGTTGACACCGTCGCCTATGTCAATCGTCATCAGGTCTTCGCCAAACTCAACAGAACCCGCGTAGCTCTGTCGCACAAGAGGGAGGATCGCAGCCGGTATTGCGTTGAAGTGTGAGAACACGGCAAGCTTTGGCTTCACTCGTTCGAATACTCGCCCGGCTTCGGTGCCATCCGTGTGGTGATCGGCGATCGTCTTGGTTTGGCCTCGTGTCAGACGGGAGTTTGGAAGCAATTCATCTGGAGGGCCAACCAATGCAGGGTCCTGCTTCGACCTCCCGACCTCGTGAATCAACACATCAACGCCCTGGGAGAACTTGATCAGATTCTCCGAGGGCTTTGTGTCTCCAGACATGGCAACCGAGCGACCTCGATAGTCAACCCGGTAGCCGAACGCCGGTTTGATAGGCCCATGGTCGACGAGAAACGCTGTGACTCTGACGCCATTCGCCTCGTAGACGACGCCTTCGCGAACGTCGGTCGCAATGATCTTGATGCCCTCGGCGGGAAACTTTTCGTCCACGTCGCGGCGAATGTGAACATCAAAAGAGAAGGCGCCCTGCAGGTGCTTGACCATGGACCGCGTGCCGTCCGGTCCCCACACTTGCAATGGCAGGCGTCGACCTTGCGACGCCCAGGGAAACAAATAGAGCTCGGGGAGAGACACTATGTGATCCGAATGAAGGTGGGTCAGGAACACCTTCGTCACATCGGCCGGGTTGATCGCCAGCCTGGCCATGCCCGTCGTCAAGCTCCGCCCGCAATCGAACAACAGTTTCTCAGGTCCGGCCAGGACGAGCGTGCTGATACCCAGTCGTTGCGGATTTGTCGTCGGCCCCGCGGCCGTTCCAAGCAGTATGACCTTCAGGTTGGAATCACTGACGGTCGCAACCGGTTCTTGCGAGTCGGCGCTGCCACTCGCCGCAATAGAGAACAGAAGGACGATCAAGATGGAAATGGTTCGTAGATGCACAGTCAAGCCACCGCCTTCCAGCGCAGCCGGATGAGGCATGCGGCAATCAGTACGGCACCAACGCTGCTCGCACCCAACCCCACGAGGTAGAGGTAGAGCGTGCGCCGCTGCAGGTCAAAAATCAGGAAACTGGTGAGAAGGAAGCCCGTCACCGCGACCGCGCGCCAGCCCGTCGACAAATCGCGCCATCGGTCGACCAGGCACATGTACCCGGGCAGCCCGAGCAGGAGGACGTAGTCCCATCCTTGCGGCGACAGCAGCGGAATCAGAACGAAAAAGTACGCCGCTTCCAGATAGTTCGGTTCGGCCACCTGCCGGCGCCGAAACATGACAACGCCGCCCGCCGCGACAGCGATCACGGCCGAACCGAGCGCAAGGGTGCTGGCCTGAGGGCCCGGCCCGATCCACTTCGCCCACATCGAGGGGAACGAGATGTTGTCGGCAGAGAGAAGATTGGGTGCCGTGGTGTCGGTGACGGTGCGATACCATTCGTGCAGCAGCGTCAGGTTGCCATCCCAGCCGTAGGTGACGGCCGGCAGGAGGAGGCCGGCCGCCATCACCAGCGTGAACGGGACGAACGGCCGCCATCCAAACGTTCGGGCCAGCCACGGCACCAGCACGAGGGCATAGGGCTTGACGAACACGCCGGCGGCGATGGCGGCTCCGGCCGCGAGCCCCCGGCCGTGTTGCGCGGCGATCACCGCGACAATCAACAGCAACCCGACCGGCAAGTTGAATTGTCCGAACGCCAACTCCTTGACGAAGAACTTGCCGGTGAGGAGAAGCGTGAGCCAGACGAGCACCTTCGACGAGAGTCGCCGATCGGGCAGGGCGATGAGGGACAGCCGCACGAACGCGGCGGCCATGGCGGCCGTCAGCGCGAACCAGACGACCTCGCCGACTGGCTTGGACACCCATGTGAAGGGCACCATGAACTGCGCGAACGCAGGAAAATATTTGTACTGGAAGTGGCCATCGTCCGGCCTGTACAGCGGCTCATGGGCAACGAAGCGAACGGCTGCGGTTCGCGGTACGGCGAAGTCGACGAGCTCGTCGCGGTTCAAGCGTACGAGGCCGTAAGCGCCGGCGACGATGAGCACGACCGCCACCGCCCGGACGATCGACCACTGACGGGTTGGCACCGAGCGAGCGTATCGCATTCCTTCGGCATCGGGCGACGATTTGCTGATTCGTCACGTACTGGCAGAATGGTGCGCGAGCGCGACTGTGACATCCAAACCTCATGCGGACCATCGACTTCTGGATCGGGATCCCGCTGACGTTTTGCTTCACGGTGATCTGCCGGCTCCAGCGTTTCCTGGGGCTCGCCGCTTCACCTGCCGGCGCACCGCGCAACATTCTGTTCATTCAGCTCGCCGAAATGGGGACGATGGTCGTCGCCTATCCCGCGCTCAGGAAAGCGCGCGAGCTCTTTCCGGATGCCACGTTCCACTTTCTCTGCTTCAACGAGATTCGGTCGAGCGTTGAGATGCTCGACGTTATTCCTTCAGAGAACATCCTCGCCATCGACTCGCACTCACTCTTGTCACTCGTGCGCGATTCGCTTCTCTTTCCGTGGCGTGCCCGCCGCCGCCGGATCGATACCGTCATCAACACGGAGGCATTCGTCAGGTACAGCAGCGTGTTGAGCTATCTTTCTGGCGCGCGCCGGCGAGTCGGCTTCCACAGGTTCAACCAGGAGGGAATGTACACAGGCGACCTATTGACACACAAGGTGCTCTACAACGGGCAAATCCATGCCGCGCATACTTTTCTCGATCTCGTCCACGCGCTCGAAGCCCCGCCCGACCATGTGCCGCGCGTCAAACGGTCCAAGGTGATGGACCGCCTCGACGTTCCGAAGATCGTGACCGATGCCGGGGCGGCCGCCGCGATCTGGCAAAAGCTTCGCGCCATTGCTCCCGACATCGGCCCCACCAAGAAGCTCGTGGTGATGAATCCGAATGCGAGCGCCAAATTTCCGATGCGCCGCATGCCCCTTGAATCGTTCACCGAGCTCGCTCATCAGCTGCTCGAGGATCCCGAAGTCTTCCTTCTGATCCCAGGCGTCGCGAGCGAGAAGCCCGACGCTCGAGTACATCTGCTCGCGGGTCGCGTCGCCGCGTGCGCTGGACCTTACCGGCCGAACGACGCTGAATGAGCTCCTGCACCTGTTCGATCTGGCACACGTGCTGGTTACGAACGACTCCGGACCAGCACACTTCGCAGCGTTGACGCGGATCCACGTCGTCGTGTTCTTCGGGCCCGAGATTCCCGAGCGCTACCGGCCGCTGACGACGAGTTCGGACGTCGTCCACACCGGATACTCGTGCAGTCCTTGCATCGGTCCGTTCAATCAGCGGCTGTCGCCCTGCAACGACAACCTGTGTCTGAAGAGCATCAACGTCAGGGAGATTGCCGCGCTCGTTCGATCGCGCCTCGAGGCGGCTCGGACTGCGACAACTGCGCTTCCCCCGAATGTGTCATGACGGGGCTCCTTGCGGTTGTGGCTCAAAAAGCGAGGACCGTCTGCACCATTGGCACCCAGCCCGTCATACCTGCGGTATACGGAGTAAAGGCCCCGCTATAAGGAGCTTTGTTGACCCGGAAGAGCTCCGCGTTGATCCAGAGTCGCTCGGTCGGAAGGAAATGCCACTTTACCCCGCCGCCATACTCATAAGAGTCGCCGAACTCCCCGCGCACCCACGACCCGCGGCCATACAGCATCCACTTTTTCGGATCGACAAAATAACTCGCCGAGAGCTCGGCGCCGTGGTCGAATGTGGATGCGAGCGGAAGCGGTCCGTCGGCTTCGAAATCATTGAGCCAACGCATGAAGTATTGCGCGTTGACCGCAAGCCCGTTCCATTTGATGCCGCCGTCGATCGCCCACAACCTGTACGTGGCCTGGTCGACCGTTACACCCGGCGCGAACGCTCCTGTCGAGAAGGTCAGCACGCCGTCGGAATTGTACAGCGACGTGTTCTCGGGACTTGATTGATCGAGGTTTGAAAAACGGTCCTCCCGGGATCGCGTATACGCGGTACCAATTCGAATGCGAACTTTGTCGGAGGCGAAATAATCATCGTACATGTTGCGTGATTTGCCGGGTTCCCCGTAGGCCCCCAGCGGTTCCCACCAGACACTGCTGGAAAAGAGCAGATGCGTATCGATCTTGTTGGCCGTGATATTCAGAGTATTGAGACCGTTGCCGACGAAGGCCAAATAATTCAACCCCTTCACAGGTTCTCCGTTCGCCCAGACTCCCTGGGTGAACCCGGGACGGAAGAAGTTGTCCGACATGCTCCGGTCGGTTGCCGTAAAAAATGGGAACGTGTTCACCAGCGATCGGCTGCCTGGAACGCCAGTGTAGCCTCCGGTAATCGCGATGGCCTTGTTGAATTGCCAGCCGATGTTGCTGGCAACGACGATCGAAGCGGCCCCGGCGGACGTCCAGACGGTGAAGCTGTATCGCGCCCTCGGGTCGAAAATGTAGCCGCCCAGGATGAACATCGCGCGATTGACCGTGATGTCGTTGCGCGTATGAACGTCGCGGCTGACGCCCAGGTGGTCGGTGTAAGTCTCGTCGCTATCCTGGGTGTTGAGATATCGGATCTGGGTATTGATGTTGAACTTCAGCAGGAAAGGCACCGAGGCGTCTGCGGTGCAGTCTCCCAGATGATGATGCCATCTCTATAGCGATCGGTGTTTGGCTGTGGTGCGGGAGGGGCTGGCTGCGGTGGGGGAGGGGCTGCCTGCGGTGCGGAAGTAGTTGCTGAATCCGTCGTCACGGGTAGGGTATTCAAGAGTTCCGGAACGGGGACCGTGCTGTTTGGCAGGGGCTGCAGGAGACTGTCCGGCAGCGGAAGTCGTGAAAGAACGTAACGGACGTCAACGCCAATGCGAGTGAAGCCTTGATGAATGCGCGGGGTATCGACACGTGAAATGTCCCTCCCGAAGCCATCCCGAAATGATTGAAGTAGACTGGGATTGCGAGACTCACCAAGCCACGGACGTTTCCCATGACTTGGCGAGCCGTCGCCGGGAAGCAAAGGAGGCTCCTCGTCGAACTATCCCCCGAGTTCGAGCGAGGAGCCCATTCGATCAGCAGAGCACGACGGAGAGGGCGAGGCCAGCCTCGCTTGTTTCCTTGTACTTGCTATTCATCTCTTTGGCGGTCTGAGCGAGAGCGATCACGGTTTCGTCGAAATTGACGCGGTGCCTGGACGCGATCTCGTTGCTGGCGATCGCGTAGGCGGTCCAGGCCTTGACGGCCCCGAATGCGCACCGCTCGATGCACGGAACCTGCACGTAACCGGCGACCGGGTCGCAGGTCATGCCCAGGTGATGCTCCAGCGCCGATTCGGCAGCATTCTCGACCACCAGCGACGGTGCGTCGTACGCCGTAGCGACCAATGCCGCAGCCATCGACGACGCCACGCCTATCTCTGCCTGGCAGCCGCCCTCGGCCGCAGACAGCGTCGCATGGTGCTTGCAGAGGTAGCCGACCGCCGCAGCCGCGAGCATGCCCTCACGGACCTTCTGATTGTCGACCTTCCGGACCTCGACGAGCGCATAGACCAGCGCCGGCATCACGCCGGCGGAACCGCCGGTCGGAGCCGTGATCACGAGGTGGCCGCGCCCGTTTTCTTCGGATGCCGCCAGCGCAAATGCCGACAGCGTGCCGATACCGCGGTCTCCTTGAAACTTGTCGTCCTGCGCGCGCTTGTAAACGGTTGCGGCCTTGCTGTGCAGTTTGATCGGGCCGGGCAGCACGTCATCCTCCGGCATCGACAGCCCCGACTTCACCGTCGCGACCATGGCGTTGATGATCTTGTCGACGAAGGCATACACCTCCGCTTCCGACCTGCCCGAGATCGACATCTCGTTGGCAAGCATGATCTTGGCGATCGTGGTCTTATTGGTGTCGGCGTGGGTCCGCAGTTCTTTCATCGTCCTGTACGCGTACTTCGGCGGATTCTTCTTCGGGGGCGTATACCCTTTCCACTCGATGAATCCGCCGCCCACTGAGTAGTACTCCTGCTCGAGCAACACCTCCTTGCCGGCGAGGAGCTTGCACGTCATCGTGTTCGGGTGCTTGAAGTCGCCCTTGGGGGCATCGTAGATGATGTCCTTGAGGCTCACGTCGATTGACTTGTCGCCGAGCTTCACCTGGAACACCTGGTCAGGCTTGTCTCGCAAGCCGTCCAGGAATTTCGGGTCGACCGTTGCCGGTTCTTTCCCGACCAGCCCCGCGAGCGCGGCTCGTTCCGTGCCGTGTCCCTTGCCCGTGGCGCTGAGGCTTCCGAACAAGTTCACCTGAAGCTTCGTCGCCTTGGCGAGCTGGGCGGCCGGCAGTTTGGTGGCTCGCTGGTAGAAGTCGTAGGTAATGCGCATCGGACCAATCGTGTGCGAGCTGGAAGGGCCAGGGCCCACCTTGTAGAACTCGTCCACGGTCGTCAACACCGGCCCCTGCCCCTTCTTCACGACATCCAAGTCGGCAGAGAGGGGCGGCGGCGATCCCTTCGCCGGCGGCGTCGATGCCTTCGCCTGCGGCATCGTGGCGATGGCCATCGCTGTCCGCTCTTCGGCCGAGATAATGCGACCCGTCATCACTGCGGCGGCACCGCCCACAGCGCTCCGGATCAAGAAATTGCGGCGATCCACGCCGGGTGGAACCTCCGGTGAGATCAATCCGCTCGTATCCGCTAGCGGATCTTCCGGAAGGACGTCACGGGGTTTCTCTATAGAGCCAAGTTTGTCGTCAAATTTCTCGTTTTCTTTGTTTGACATGTGCACCCGCTCCCTTTGCATGAAGATTCAACGCTGCGGCCCGTGCGCTTCACCGCAATGACCTGTAAGTTGTTGGTCCCGATACGGTCGCCGCCGTGTCGGTGCGCAGGGAGCACCCTTCGCGGTGGGCGACATTACAAGAGCGCCGACGGACGGTATCAACGCAAAGGGCATGTCGCGTGCCAGAGCTGGTGGCCCAGAATCATGCCTGTTTTTCGCCTGCACGGTTCAGAGAGCAGATCCCGCATATCCGGTCCGACGGAGCCCCTCCGAGATCCCGGAGGCTCGCCCCTGGGTAAAGCAGGCGATAACTGCGTCGCAAGTGACCACTCGTTGGAAACCCGCGGTGATCCAGTCACTTCCGCGGCGGGTCCGCACAAATTCATCTATCCGTAGGTTGGCGAACATCCTCCCATGACTCACGTTCATCCGCAATCTCCGATTGCCCCTGATGCCGCTCGTGTCACGATCGTCCGGCAGAAGGTCGTTGCCATATCCTGTTGAGCCGCGTGACCGTCGCGAACCCCCGTTTGCGTCAGGGTGCGGCATGGGGAAGTCATCATGACCTCGTTCAACCCAAACTATTTCATTCACGCGGCCAACATCCTGCTGCTGGTGGCGTACAGCGTCCGCGACATTCTTTGGCTGCGGCTGTTCGCGGTGGCTGCGTCGCTGATTTCGCTCCCATACTTCGTCCTTCAGCCCACACCGCAGTGGGCACCGATCGCCTGGAGCGTCGTCTTCGCTGGAATCAATTCCTTCCAATCCTGGCGTCTCTACCTCGAGCGTCGTCCGGTCAAGCTGACGTCCGACGAGGAGGAGGTTCGCCGGCTCGCGTTCGCGCAACTGCCCTCTCGCAAGGTTCTGCAACTTGTCAGCCTCGGGTCCTGGACCACAGCGGCTCCTGGCGAGCGTCTAATCGAGCACGGCACGCCGGCCGAGGCGATCGCACTCGTTGTCCGCGGCAAGGTGCGTGTGTCGAAGGACGGACGGGTCCTGGGTGAGCTGGGGGTCGGGGATATCGTCGGCTCCGCACTCGTGCTGAGCGGCGCCCCGGCCGAAGTGGACGCGGTGACAGTGGAGCCGGTGCGTGCGTTGCGCTGGGAATTGGCAACGCTGCGGCAGTATCTCGAAGCCGATCCCGAGACCCGGATGGTCTTTCAGGGCAATCTCACCCGTGACCTCGCCGGAAAGCTGCGGCGCCTGGGCGAGGATTATCTGCGACAGCCGCCGTCGCCCGCTGAGCAATCACGATCCGCACCCGACGACCGCAAGCGCTGATTGTCGCGACGAGATCGTATGCGGCGTCGGGCGGCTGCAGCCGCGAAAGATCCGGCACAGTCTGGCTCAGCAAGATCAGCTCATCGCCTTCGCGCAGGGGTCCTGCCTCCCCCCCAACCGGATTGAGCATCATGGCTTCACCGCGATAGAGCCCGATGAGAAGGCACGCCTTCATGTTCGTGCGATCGGGCAGGAACACGCCTGCCGCTGCAACGAAATCCATCCCGACCAGTTTGGCAGGCACCGGCACCAGGTACATCTCGTTCGCGTCGCGCCGGACCGATAGCAGCTCTTGATAAACGCGCGTCATGCCATGAAAGAGCGAGGCACGTGCGATCAGCCGCAACCCGAAGTCGGCGGCCGAGATGACTTCATCGGCACCCGCCTTGCGCATGTGCGCCCGGTATTTCGGATCCTGGCACTCGGCCACGATGTTTGGCTGGCGCTCGTGCTCGCAAACGTTCTTGACGGCAATGCAGCACACGATGGTTTTTCCGTCGGCGTGCTGCTCCTGGCGGTCATCCGACAAGATGACGACGGAATGGGCTTGCGCAACCTTGGCGCGGCGCAGGATCACTTCGTTGACGGGGTCGCCTTTGACGATATAGACGTCGTTGAAGGCGGCTTCATCCAGTTTGTCAGGCAGCACGACTTCGTCGGGTGTGTCGTGAACGATTACGACTGGCCGCTGGTCGGCGACGATACCGCTGTGCACTTCGCGTATCCAATCCAGTGCTCGCGGCGACCAGTTGCACAGCACCAGATGACCAGACATTTCAAGATTAGGCACCTCACGACTCCTTAGTGAGCGTTCGATCAGGATCGACGCGACGCTGGCCGTGAACAAACCGGCCAAGGCGACACCGACGACGAGCACGCCGGAAACCACGAGCCGCCCAAGAGGAGTGTTGGGCGTGTTGTTGAGTCCGCTGAAGAGGGTGACCCAGACGTTCCAGAGGGACTCGCGCCACGTCGCGAACGCTGGATTCGTGCCACGCTCGGCGAAGTGGAGTGCTGTGCCGCTGACGAGCCAGATCGCCACGATAGCGGTCAGGATTTTCCAGACCTGGTTGCGGTTCCACGCCGCTAGCACGCTCAGCAAGGTGTCGCGCCACGACGCCTTGTTCCGAGTTCGGCCGAGCTCGCTCAAAGCCGAGCCTCTACGCCGGAGCCATAAAGCATGTCATTTTCCGTGTGCGAAGCCGGCATCAGGATACCGCGTCGGCTTCTGGGAGCAAATGATCGGGCGGTACGTATCCGGAGCGGGCGTCAACGGACCGTGACGCGCACGACTCTTGCCGGCACGAGGTGCGCTCGATCTGCGCTCCATGCGGACACGGCGAAGGTATTACTCACCGCGCGGGATCAACAGCGCGACTATGCCGCCATAGAACCTGGTCGGGGCTCCGACAGCAGCAGCCCGACGGTGCGCAGCGGATGCCGCAGGTCGTCGCGAACCGTTGCCCAGCCGATTCTTCGCAGATAGTGCGCCAGGACTGCGAAGAGCAGAACCGTCGTGATGTAAAGCACCGACCCGAGTCGGAACACATCCGGAGCCGCGGCGTAGAGCGCGAGGCCGATGGATGCCGCGATGTTGCGCGGACCCCGCTTGTCCGGCACCAGGAGCACGATCAGCAGGTGGCGCGCCACTCGCATCTTGATGCCGACGAACATCGCAAACGGAACGAGCGACCACCCGATCCGATCCTCCATGTCGAACCCGAGTCGCGTCTCGACGTACCACAGCACAATCGTAAAGGGCACGGCCAATACGACCGCCGCGATCGTGTCGTAGATGTTGCCTTTGACCTGGTCGTGGAACGTGAAGATGGTCAGGTAGTTGTCCCAGATGAAATACGGGAGGACGAAACCGGCGAACAGAATGGCGACAAAGATCATCGCCACGCCACGTCGCATGGTCAGGATCTGCCACGCGTATGCCGCCGGCGACAACTTCATCGTGATGGCGAGCGCCATCAGGATGTGACTGGCGTCGCGCCGGGAGCGGGCCCGCGAGCGGGCAAGGACGAGCGCGATCATGACCACGACGAGCATCGCGAGGTACGAGTCGTCCTGCACGTAGACGAACCGATGTCCGAAGTACCCGAAGTTCAGGTACAGGAGAGGAAACAGGTACCACCGCGTGTTCAGGAAATACCAGAGGGACATCCCGACGAACAGCGTGGCGAGCAGCAGGACCATGCCGTAGAACCCGATTCCAATCGCCTCTCCTATGGCATACAACCCAGCAGTCGTGAGCAAGGCCGCCGGCGGATAGGGAGCTGATTGCTCCCTGGTCCACGTCGCCTTCTCGAGCGGTGTCTGTTCAAGGCGCGCCTTGGTGTACATGTCGAGCGGATCATTCAACACGACCTTGGCGACGTACGAATTGCCGATCGTGTCAGTGCCGTAGGTCTCGGACTGGTGAACGCCGCTGAGCAGCGGGAAACGGGCGTAATCGACGTAAGCCCGCGGGACGTTCGGAATCGCCACGGCGATCATGTGCAGGACCGTCGCGGCGATCACCGTGTACTGGACCGGTCGGTTCACCCGTAACAGAAACCTGTCGAGCGCCGCCGCCGCTTCCAGAAAAGTCACTTGCCTCCTGGGTCCGGCCGAGCGATCTGGAGCGTGACCAGAATGGGCGTGACGTTGTCGAAGAAGTGTATAGACCGGCACAGATGTTCCCGTGCTGAAAACATCTGGAACGCCGATTTATCGAGGATGAGAATCGGCCCGGTGCCCCCGCTCAGCGTCCTCTGGACTCGCTGGCTGCGACATGGAACCGGCCTAATGCGCCACACTACAACCCATCTCATAAATGGATCCTACCCGACAATGTCGCGTAAAACAGGTGCAGTGGCCGCGGCGAATCCCTTGACCACTGGGTCGTCGGCTGGCCTGTCAATCACGCGTGTGGACCATGGTGCGCGACATCGACGGCGCCCTATTCCGCACGATCTTCTTCGACACTTCGTGTACTTCCGGCTGAGGTTCAGTCGCGCGAATCCAATTGAGAGTGCTGGAAACACGTGCTAGGCTCGCCAATCCTGAGCGGCTTCAAGGTGTGTTTGCCGTAAGGTCTCGAGCTTTCCAACTGAGTAGTTAGAGCGAACGCGTCCCCCTGCTTCATGGCGTGTGCTCTACCCGAGAGCGCACGCTCGAGGACCTCTATGGAACGACCGACCCTTCCCAGGATGGACGTCTCTTCTTGGTGGCTTCAGGCGGTTGTCCTTACCTTCCTTTTTGGGTTCGCGATCTTGGGCTATCTCGCGATCCGCATCTACCAGGAGAGTCCGCCGGTTCCCGGCCGGATCGTCTCGGACTCGGGACAGACGGTCTTCACTGGGAACGACATACGAGCCGGCCAGGAATCATTTCTCACGTACGGCCTCATGCAGTACGGCTCCGTCTACGGTCACGGCGCGTACCTCGGGCCAGACTTCACTGCCGACTACCTGCACCGGCTGGCGCTCGAAATGCAGCGCGCGTATGGGGGCTCCACTGACGCTGCTGAGCGGGTTCGTCGAGAGCTGCGTGACAATCGCTACGATCCAGCGACTGATACCCTGACGTGGACTCACGCGCAAGCCCAAGCCTTCGAGATCCTGCGGCAGCACTATGAAACGGAAGTCCTGAATCGCGCAGAGA
The DNA here is from genome assembly GCA_963797715.1 of uncultured Acidobacteriota bacterium. Taxonomy (GTDB): domain Bacteria; phylum Acidobacteriota; class Vicinamibacteria; order Vicinamibacterales; family 2-12-FULL-66-21; genus DATBJJ01. The sequence continues at coordinate 65,079 of CAWCQS010000012.1, read as the reverse complement.
GTGGCGGAGGTGGACTCGGACCGCACGCCGTTCAAGACTCCACTGTTTCGCGCCAGATCGTGGCATTCGTCGCCTGGACTGCCTGGACTGCGGCGGCGAGGCGCCCCCACACGCCCCACTCGTTCACCAACAACTGGCCCCCCGAAGAGCTCGTTGGCAATCACCTGACCCAGGAAGCGGTCGTGTGGAGTGCGCTGTCGATCATCGCCCTCCTCGGCGGAATAGGCGCACTGCTGGCCTACTTCGGCCGCTATTCGTCGTTGCTCGGCTGGCACGCGGAAGAGCAACGACGACTGCGATTCCGACCGCCTTCCGAAATATCCCTGACGCCGGCGCAACGCACGACCGCCTGGTACTTCTTTGTCGTTGCCGCCTTGTTCCTCGTGCAAACCTTGCTCGGCGGGGCGACCGCGCACTACCACGCGGAGACCGGCGGATTCTTTGGGTATGACCTCGCCCGCGTGCTGCCGTACAACCTCGCACGAACGTGGCACCTGCAATTGGGACTGTTCTGGGTGGTCGCCGCCTTTCTCGCGGCGGGGATCTATCTCGCGCCGGTGATCTCCGGATCGGAACCGCGTGGTCAGGGCGTTCTCAGCGTGGCTCTGCTCGCCGCCCTGGTTGTCGTGGTGGTGGGAAGTCTTGCCGGCGAAGCCGCCAGCTATAAGGGGTATCTCACAGGCAGTCTGCGGCCGTTCCTCGGCGCGCAGGGCTGGGAGTACCTGGATCTCGGACGGTTTTGGCAGTTGCTGCTGATCGTGGGTCTGGTGCTCTGGTGCGCGATCGTGTTCCGGGGCCTCAGGCCCGAAGTTGCGAGGCGAACACTACGGCAACCTCCCTTACCTCTTCTTCTACAGCGCTCTTTCGATCCCCTTCTTCTACGCTGTCGGACTCGTCGTGCAGCCTCGTACCGACTTCGCGATCGCCGACTTCTGGCGCTTCTGGGTGGTGCACCTCTGGGTCGAAGATTTTCTCGAGCTATTCACCACGATCATGGTGGCCTATATCTTCGTGTTGCTGGGAGTCGTGTCGACGAAGACCGCGACGCGAGTCGTCTACCTGGACATCCTCTTGTACTCGCTCGGTGGTGTGGTGGGGACGATGCACCACATGTACTTCAGTGGGACGCCCGCCATCCACATGGCGCTCGGAGCGTTCTTCTCGGCCGCGGAGATCGTGCCGCTGACGTTCCTGACCGTCGAGGCGTGGACGTTCTTGCAACTCGGGGCCCAACAACAGGAGGGTGTCGACCGGTTCAAGTTTCCGCATCGCTGGGGTGTCATGTTCCTGGTGGCGGTCGGCTTCTGGAACTTCCTGGGCGCTGGAGTCTTCGGGTTCCTGATCAACTTGCCCGTCGTCAGCTATTACGAGATCGGCACGCAGCTCACGGCGAACCACGGCCACGCCGCCATGATGGGGGTATACGGCATGTTAGCCGTGTCCCTGCTGGTCTTCTGTCTGCGTTACTACCTCCGACAGGAAGACTGGAATGAACAGTTGGTCAGTGTGTCGTTCTGGACGCTCAATCTCGGGCTCGCTTGGATGGTGTTTGCCAACCTCTTTCCGATCGGCATCCTGCAACTGGCTGACGTCGTCACGAATGGATATTGGCACGCGCGGTCGCTCGAGTTTTTTGAACAGCACACCTACCTCGAGTGGCTGCGACTGCCCGGTGATCTCGCTGTCATCATAGGAACGCTGCCTCTGGTGTACCTGACCGCCAAGTCGGTGTTCCGGATGAGGCCTCAGCCTGTCGCGCAAGCGCCGGCGACGCCCGCCGGCCAGGAAGGCCGACTCTTCACGGAAGTGACGGTCGCTCCCGAGGGGTAGGCTCATGAGCTCGACTTGGAGTTGGAGCCTGCCTGTCGATCTTGAACTGTGGATCGTTCTCTTCTACGTGGCATCGTTGTTGACTGGAGCCAAGATCGTCGAGGTTGTCGCGCGAATGCATTTCGCGCGTGCTCAACGCTACGGACAACACGGCTTCGAGTACTTAGAAGCGCGCGACGCTTATCGTTGTCCCGAAGGCAACTTGCTCGAATTGCACCGAGTGCATGACGACAAACGACTTGCCGTGTATCGAGCTCGTGCCGGCCATTGCAGAGTGTGCCCGCTGAAGACGCAATGCGCGCCGTCGATCGAGGGCCGACTTGTTTTTCGATCGCTCGCCGCATGGGCGGAAACCAGCGTCGGGGTTTTTCATCACTGTGTATCTGCCGTGATGTTCGCCTCGGCCGTCTGCATAAGTGGAGTGGCGCTGTGGCGTTGGGGTGGTGAGGCGGGATCGGCGTGGATCGCGGGCGGATTGCTTGGCAGCGTGGTCCTGATCATTCAGCGGGTCCAAATGATTCTCCGAACCGTTCGGAACCAATGAAGATGCCGCCCTGACGTTCAGAAGGAGAGCCATGTCGTCATCATGTCCGAGCGTTCCACCGAGCAGATACGCGAATTGCTCGACGCCCTTTATCGCGTGGATTCGCGACGAATCCTGGCAACGCTGATCCGCTTGCTCGGTGATTTTGATCTTGCCGAGGAGGCCATGCACGAGGCCTTTGCCGCTGCTGTGGACACGTGGCGTCAGGCCGGCGTACCGGATCAACCGCGCCCCTGGCTCATTTCAACCGCGCGCTTCAAAGCTATAGACGGAATGCGCCGGCGGTCGCGCTTCGACAGCGCGCAGAAAGACCTCGCGCTCTACCTCGAGGCGCGCATCAACGAGGCGCCTCACGAGGAGGAGGAAATCGAGGACGACCGCCTCCGTCTCATCTTTAGCTGCTGCCATCCCTCTCTGCCGCCGGAAGGACAGGTAGCGCTCACGCTGCGTGAAGTGTGCGGCCTGACAACAGAGGAGATTGCCCGGGCATTTCTCGTTAGGCCGGCGACGCTCGCGCAGCGCATCGTGCGCGCGAAGGCCGTCATCCGCGATAAGGCTATTCCATACCAGGTGCCTGTATCGCAAGAATTACCGGCACGGTTGGGAGCCGTTCTTCAGGTCGTGTATCTGGTCTTCAACGAGGGCTATTCGCAGCGGGGGACAACAGGAGCCGAACTGAGCCGCGAGGCGATCCGCCTGGGCAGGCTGCTCGTCGACTTGCTTCCTGAGCCCGAGGTGATGGGGATCGCGCTGCCGGACTTCGCACAGGCGGAGGGTCGTGACGTCGTGACCGCGCCGTAAGCCTGAACCCGTCGAGGTCGAGATCGACGATGCGCTGCTTGACGCCGCCGTGCTCGCGCTGGCCCGGGAAGCCGGACGTCGAGCGGCGATCGAGGCGTTCGCGTGGCTACGCGGCGACATCACGATCGAGCACGCGGCCGAGGACGAGCCGATCGAGGTCGAGCGCGCATGCTAGGGCAATGCGTTCTGGCGCGGTGTGTGACCCTACATGCTGCGCGGTTTGCGCGCGGGCTTCCGCTTGGACGCGATGATCCGCCGCGCCGCACGCAGGTGGCTCTCGAGCGCGTCATCCGCGATCTGATCGAGGAGGATGCCGACCCACCCGCCGGCGCCGACATACCGCGGGTAAAAATAGATGTCGGGCGATTCTTCAATCATTAGCGGCTGCAGGCCGTCCGCCACGGGCACCCAAAGCGACAGCCGGCCATCGTCGCGGTGGTGCTCGGAAAACATCGCGAAGCAGCCCTTGCCCTGCTCGACGAAGAAGCAGGGCGTGCCGTGCGACATCTTCTCGAACGCGCTGGGAAGTGCGGCGCAGATGCGGCGGATCCGATCGACCTGTCCTTCCCGGCCGCCTTTGCGCCGGCCCGTGGCCGCGTCGCGCGTCGTGAGTTGCCGGGCTCGGAACTTCGCGATCCGCTCAATCAGACGGACGGGCACAGGCTCTGACAATGGGAACTTGAGCGTTCCCTTGCTGCGTTCGTATGGCGCCAGCTCTTTGGCGAACGCCTCGACCAACGCATCGCTTGCGGGATAGAGCGAGTAGTGTGACTTCCACCCGGCGAAATACAGCACGCCGACGCCGTTCAGCGTGTAGGCCGGCATCTGGTAGGCCAGCCCTTCTTGCGCATTCGGGAGCGCCTTCAGAATCGCCCGGCGCACCGCTTCGAGGCTGGCTCGAGACTCTTTCGGCTTCGACGCGACGTACTCACGCACCGATGCGACGCGCTTTCTAGACTGTTTGGCCGTCATGTTGCGCACATTATGTGCACACCCGAAGCCGATCGTCGGGTCAGGAGTTGCGCATCGGACCTCAATCACCGAGGGGACCTCGGGCAGGAGCGTGGCGCCTCGCGCCCTCGGTCACGCAGCAGATGGCGACCGATGCACAGGCGAAGTCGCTGGCCACCGGGCGCCTGATTCGATACGGAATCATCGACGGCGCCGACTCGGCTCGACTTGTCGCGGCGCATTCGAAGTCGTTTCGATAGCAGAGGACTGCGCTCCAACGGGCTGACTGCAGCCCTGCGCGTGCTGCTTTACTGGATGCCTGGATGGATCCTGGATGGCGGCAAAGAAAAAGGGCCTCCAGAATCGCTGGAAGCCCTTCTTAATATTTTGGTTGCGGGGGCGCGCAACCAGCGGTACTTGCAGCTGTGGAGCGGCGCGGCGTGAGCTGTTCTGGGGCATTTTTTAGGAACTTCACTCGTGGCCGCCCCGCTCGGCGATCAGTCGCAGCGCGCCTTGCGACACCATGCCTTGATCGTGGAACCGGCGCCCCCAGCCGATTGGCGTGACGTCGCGGTACTCGTGCGGGGACGGGTCGCGCGAGAAGGCCAATTCCTTGCGGATCGATGCGCGCGCGTTGGGGTCGGCGCCGCGTTCGAGCAGCAGACGCGCGAGCGGCTCGTCCTTCCGGCCGGCGTTGTACGTCACCACGCAGCTGAAGAGCGCGGTGTGGCCGCCGAAGCCATCCGCGTCGACATCGGCGCGCGCGTTCACGTCGGCGCCGTGGTCCAGCAGCCATCGCGCGACGTCGAGGTCCTCGTAATCCACCGCCATGTGCAGGAGCGTCGCGCCGGCGAGCGGCGCGCCGTGCAGCGCGAGCTTCTGCTCGTCGTGGCACGCGAGCGAGGGCGGATAGATGTCCTCGTGCGAAAACGTGCGCGCGAGCAGCGCCGGATCGCGGCGCAGATGCTGCTCGAGCAGATCGAGGCGCCCGCGGTGCACGGCCATCGACGGCGAGTCCGGCAGCGGGACGCCCTGCGACGCCATCACCTCGAGGATGCGATGCTTTCCTGCCGGATATCGCGCGTACGTCTCGAGCGCCAGCGCGGTCCATCCCAGTTTGTCCCGCACGTCGGCCCCGATCTCGACCAACAGCGCGAAGTCGGATCCGCGGAGCACTTCCACCGAGCCGCCAACCCAGTCCCCCGCCGGACTGCCGCCCAGGCGGCCGAGCAGCCGCAGCGTGTCGAGCACCGGCTGCAAATCCGGCCTCGCGAGAAGACCGTCGGCGGAATCCACGCCGCGCTCGCGCAGTTGCATCATCACCCGTCGGATCGCGGCGTCGGCGGCATTCGCCAGCGGCGCGTGCCAGCCGTCGCGCGGCCGATCGCGGTCGCGGGCGAGATCCGGGTGCGCCGCGGCGACCTCGCGCAGCGCCTCGAAGTCGTCGTGCGAAATGGCGTCGATCGCCTTGACGGCAGCGGCGAGCTGCGGCCAGCTCGACGCCCCGTAGCTGCGAGCGAGGACGAGCTGCGCGTCGGCGAGCGCCGCGATCGCGGGATCGATCCGCCCGGGATGGAACTCGCGGAAGTCGTCGAGCGCCGACGGCGCCTCCGCGCGGACGTCGCGCAGCAGATCCTTCGCCTGGTTGCGCAGCTGATCGAGATGTGGACGGAACGGGAACTGGCGAGCGGGCATACGAGCCTCCTTCATGCGCGCCCGTTGTCCGCTCGTTCGGGCTGAGGAGGTTCGTCAGACGAACCGGTCAGTGTGACTCGACGTGTATTCAGGTGGACTCAGTCCTGCCCGCGGACCGGCGGCGTCCTGTACGCCGGAGCCCACGATAGCACAGGCCCCGGCCGGCCAGGTACTGAGTCTCAGGTACTCAGCTGCTGCGCCAGGATCTGTTCGAGGAGTTCTGCGACGAGTTCACGCGCGAGATGAACCGTCTACGGATGGAGCACCGCGCCAACCTGTCAGCCGCCGAACGAGAGATCGAGCGCATCGAGGTCCGGCGCAAGAAGCTGATCGAGATGGTGATGGATGGCGTGCCGCCGGCCGAAGTGAAGGACGAGATGATCGCCAACGCCGGCCGGCGCGAAGAACTGAAAGCGAAGCTGACCGCCGCCGACGAACCGCCGCCGCTCCTGCACCCTGGAATGGCCGACCTGTACCGTCAGAAGATCACCGCGCTGGCTCAGGCCCTGGAGCATCCAGAAACCCGCACGGAAGCCTCTGAGGCGCTTCGAGGCCTCATCGACGCCATCGTCCTGACGCCGAACCAGGGCGAGCCGCCTTCGCGCGCAGGCGAGGACTCGCGCTTCGGCGAGCCAAGACTGCAAATCGAGCTGAAAGGGAATCTGGCGGCGATGCTGGGGCGCGGCCCAAAATGCGAAGAGGTCGCCACAAACGGGCGACCTCTCGCTGCAAGTTGTGATGGTTGCGGGGGCGGGATTTGAACCCGCGACCTTTGGGTTATGAGCCCAACGAGCTACCGGACTGCTCCACCCCGCGTCAGGGAAACCTAATCGTAACACTTCGACGCAAGCGTGTGCAACCGTGTGCGACTCTATTTCGCCGATGGCTTCACGTCCTTCACGATCACCAGAATCTCGCCTTCGCGGATGAGTCCGAGCTTCTCGCGCGCAACGAGCTCGATGGCGTTGGGATCGCTCTCGAGCTGTTTCGCCGTCTCACGCAGCTGCGCGTTCTCAGCCCGCACCTGATCCACGGCTGCCTGTAGCTCAGCGGCCTGGCGCCGTGCACGTGTAGTGGCGACGAGTCCGCGTTCGCCGACGAGCGCATCCACGACCAGCACGGCTGTCGCAAACATCAGCAGATAGTTCAGCGCCCGACGCCACAGCGGCCGGTGCGGGCGGGGAAGTGCCATACTCTTGCGCCGGAGCGGTTCGGCTCCTTCGGCGCGGCGAATGCGTGGGGTCTCTGGGGTCGGCGGCATCGATTCGGGAAGCGTCCTTTGTACAATAGTTTCGTCCCCAGCACGCGCTGATAACAGGGCAAGCAGGCACGGTCCCAGCTGATTGTGGGTGCAGTCGATGAGTGTTGAATATGTAGTGGTGATGACCACGCTGCCAGCCGACGCGGACGGTCCCGCGTTCGGCCGGGCGCTCCTCAACGAGCGCCTTGCCGCGTGCGTCAACCTGCTCGCGCCGATGGAGTCGGTCTACCGCTGGGAAGGCCGCGTCGAGCAGGAGACCGAACGCCAGGTCATCATCAAGACGACGCGCGATCGCCTCAACGCTCTCTGGGACCGCGTGCGCGAGCTCCACCCCTACGAGATCCCTGAGTTCATCGTCCTTGCCATTGCCGACGGGAACGAGGCCTATTTGAAGTGGGTGGGAGAGGCGACGAAATAATTCTGAAGTGCTGAAGTGCTGAATGTCTGAAGTGAATGTGGAAGTGTGACGTTCGGAATTGATTTCAGCGTTCAGCAGTCAGCATTCAGAATTCTCATCCGAGCGCTTGCGCGAGGTCCTCGATAAGGTCCTGAGCATCCTCTACACCCGCCGAGATTCTCAACAAGCTATCGGTCAGGCCGATGGCGGCTCGGTGCTCTGGTGGCACCGAGGCGTGTGTCATAGAGGCCGGATGCGAGAGCAGCGTTTCTACGCCGCCGAGGCTCTCGGCCAGCGACATCAGCTTGACCTTCGCGCACACTTCTCGCGCTTTGTCGATCGTCCCCACGTCAAACGAAAGCATTCCTCCGAAGCCCTTCATCTGCCGCTTCGCCAGCTCGTACTGCGGGTGATCGGGGAGTCCTGGGTAGAGCACCTTCTTCACCGCTGGATGTTTGGACAGAAACTGCGCCAGCGCCATACCGTTGGCGTTGTGCTGGGCCATTCGTAAGGCCAGCGTCTTGGTTCCACGCAACACCAGGAACGAATCGAACGGACTGAGGATCGCGCCCTCAGCGTTCTGGATGAACTTCAGCCACTCGAGGTCGTCGTCACTCTGGGCAACGACGATCCCGCCGACGCTGTCGCTGTGGCCGTTCAGGTACTTGGTCGTGCTATGCACCACGATGTCGGCGCCGAGCTCGATCGGGCGCTGCAGGCAGGGGCTGGCGAACGTGTTGTCGACGACCACTTTTGCGCCGTGGCGGTGTGCGACCTCGGACGCAGCGGCAATGTCGGTGAGGCGCATGACCGGATTCGTCGGAGTCTCGAGGAACACCAACTGCGTCTCCGGACGTATCGCTTGCTCGAGGAGCGCTATCGATGACGTGTCGACGTAGCTGAACGTCAGACCGTAGCGCCTCAACACCTTGTCGAACAGTCGAAACGTCCCGCCGTATGTGTTGTCGGTGACGACGACGTGGTCGCCGGAGGAGAGGCGAGCGGTGATGGCGCCGATAGCGGCCATGCCTGAGGCAAAGGCGTAGGCGCCACGCCCCCCTCGATGGCGGCAATGTTGCCCTCGAGGGCCGCGCGCGTCGGGTTCTGCGTGCGTGCGTATTCGTAGCCCTTGTGACGCCCGAGTGCCTCCTGCGCGTAGGTCGACGTTTGAAAGATTGGCGTGATGATCGCGCCGGTCGAGGGATCGGGCTCCTGGCCGGCATGGACACACACGGTCGCGAAACGGGCAGTCGGGGGAAGCTTCACTGGGACACCTGTCAGGTCTGGGTGGAGATTGCGTGGTTCCGGACGCCGATCGGCACTGGCTTTCCGGCTCGCGGGGCGGCTCGGAGCGGTACGATAGTCTGTTATCATTCGGTTTTCAATCGGCATGGCCAGCAGGCGACTCGCGGATACGCCCACACCGGCCCGGCGCCGGCAGGCGCCGCCGGGTCTTCCGATGCCGCCAGACGAATCGGGCCGCACGGCTCGAGACCTCCTGCTGAACTCGTGGCCCGGCCGGCTCTTCATCATTGCCGGTGGTCTCAAGGTTCTCGTCGCCATCTTCAGGCTCTTCGGCGACGTGCCTGCCGTGTTGCGCGTGCTCAGCACAGCCGCGACGGTTGGCCTCGCGTTCTCGGTCCTCTTCTTCCTTACCCGGCTCGTGTTTCTGGTCCAGCGGCGCCTACTGTGGCGCGTCCGCCGCAAGCTGATCCTTTCGTACATCTTCATCGGCGTCGTGCCGTCGCTGCTGATCCTTGGATTCTTCCTGCTCGGGACGTCGTTCATGGCCGGCACCGTCGCCTCGTATCTCTTTCGCGACGGCTACGACGATCTCAGCCGGCAAGTGCAGTTTCTTGCCGAAGGCGTGGCGGCCGAGATCGGGCGCGCGCCACGCGGCACCGAAGACACCATCGATCGCGCGCAACGCTACGGTTCAGGCCCGCTCAAATACACGACGCTCTCCATGGTGTTCGTCCCGGCCACGTCGAGCGGCCCTGCCGCCGTATCGCGAGGCCTGTGGGAGCACATGCGCGGCGTCGCTGTACCAGAGTCGCTCGTGCCGCCGTGGGCTCGCGCCAAGCCTGACGGCTTTACCGGTTCCACCTCGGTTGTGCTGGCGGACTCCACGAACGAGCCGGAGCTCGTGATCCGATCGATCAGACCGGTTGGCCGGCCCGTAGCGCCCATCGGCTGGGTCGTCGTGGACCTGCCGCTCGACAGCGCGATGCTCGATCGGCTCTTCGAGCGGACACGTGTGAAGGCCGTCGGGCTCAACCTGACCAATTCCCCCGCGAGCGGTGCAGCCGGCGCGCAGCGGACCGACTCGCCCGCAGGTGCACCGGGCCCGTTCTCGGCCTTTGGACACACGGTGACGCTCCTCGACGTCTACGACTGGAATACCGGCGAGCCGCAGCGCGCGGCCATCTCGCTGACCTACAGGCTTGGCGAGCTCTTCGGCCGGCTCTCGGAAGCGCAATCGATCGAGTTCGCCGGCTACGGCACCATAGGCGATGCCTTCAAGCTCGTATTCGTCGTGGTGGCGGTGCTCTTTCTCATCATCGAGCTCGTCGCCCTGGTGATGGGACTCGCGCTGGCGCGGTCGATCACGAGTTCGATCCACGAGCTCTTCATGGGCACCGAGCGCGTGCGCCAGGGCGACTTCACGCACCGCATCAGCATCTCGACGAAGGATCAGCTGGGCGAGCTGGCGGGGTCATTCAATCAGATGACCGGCAGCATCGAAAACCTGCTGCTGACGGCGGCAGAGAAGAAGCGCATGGAAGAAGAGTTGCGTATCGCGCGTCAGATTCAGATGTCGCTGCTGCCGCGCGGCCAGCTCGACATGCCAGGTCTCGGCGTGACGGCGCTGTGCGTCCCGGCCCGCGAGGTGGGCGGCGATTACTATGATTTCTTCCCGCTCGGCCCAGGCCGGCTCGGAGTCCTCATCGCCGACGTCGCGGGAAAGGGCACGTCGGCGGCGCTCTACATGGCGGAGCTCAAGGGCCTGGTCCTGTCGCTCAGCAAGATCTATCAGAGCCCGAAGCAACTCCTGATCGAAGCGAACAAGATCCTGTCGGAAAACCTCGACAGCCGCAGCTTCATCACGATGACCTATGCCGTCATCGATCTGGTGAATGGCGTGATGACGTACGCGCGCGCCGGTCACACGCCGCTGATCTATCTGCCTGGGCCGTCCGCAGCAAAGAGCGGCGCCCAGGTCCTCGTGCCGAGCGGGATGGTGCTTGGTCTACGCATCGATGGCGCGGAGACGAAATTCGCCGAGCTCCTCGAAGAAGAGCAGATCCCGCTGCATACCGGCGACGTCATGGTCTTCTATACCGATGGCATTACCGAGGCCATGAACACGGACAGCGATCTCTTCGGCGACACGCGCCTCAGCCGGATCGTCGAAGAACACGGCCACCTCGACTCGAGCGAGCTGCGCGAGCGCATCCTCCGTGAAATCGAGGCCTTCGTCGGCGACGCCGATCAGCACGACGACATGACGATGATTTTGATCAAGGTCACGCAGGTGGTCGCGGAAGAGGTTGCCGTGTGACCGCAGGCCGACCCACAGCCGATCTCGTCATCGTCAACGCCGTCATCCACACCGTCGATGCAGAACGGCCGCGGGCGCAAGCCCTCGCCATTGCCGGCGAACACATCATCGCGGTTGGCTCTGACGAGGATATCCGTTCGTTGGCTGGTCCCACCACGCGCGTGATCGACGCCGGTGGGCGGCTGGTGGTCCCAGGCTTCAACGACGCGCACGTGCACTTCATCGCCGGTGCCGAGGAACTCGTGGGCGTCGACCTGCGGCCGTCGCGTGATGAAGCCGACATGGCCCGCCGTCTCGGCGCGTATGCCGTGACGCTTCCGGCAGGTGAGTGGATCACCGGTGGTTACTGGGATCACGAGGCGTGGCCCGGGCGCGCGCTGCCGAGCCGTGAGGCCATCGACGCAGTAACGCCCGATCACCCAGTCCTCGTCCGGCGGCTCGACGGACATCTCGCACTCGCCAACAGCGTTGCCCTGGCGCGCGCGGGACTCGATGATCGCGCTGCCGAACCTGCGGGAGGTGCCATCAGTCGCGACGCGCGAGGGCGTCTCACAGGCGTTCTGAAGGACACCGCGATCGATCTCGTGTCCCGCGTCATGCCGCCGGCGACGCGGCCGGCAATCGTCGCGCGGGCACGTGCGGCTCTCGAGCACGCTGCCTCACTAGGCGTCACCTCGATTCAGGACATGACGGCCAGCCGCGGCGAGTTCGAGGCCTACCAGGCGCTGCGCGACGCTGGCGAGCTCACGGCACGGATTTCGTCGATCCAGAACTACGACGCGAGCGGCCTACCGTCAATTGGTGCGACCGGCGATGGCGACGACTGGCTCCGCATCGGCGGTCGGAAGTTTTTCTCCGACGGCTCGATGGGCGCGAGCACCGCCGCATTCTTCGATCCCTACACGGATGATCCTGGCAATAGCGGACTGCTGATCCACGATCCTGCGACACTCGAGGCCCTGGTGTTCGCCGCCGATGCCGAAGGCTTCCAGCCCGTCGTCCACGCGATCGGTGACCGCGCCAATACCCTGGTGCTGGACATCTTCGAACGCCTGCTGGCCGCTCGTGAGCGTCGAGACCGCCGGCCGCGCCTGGAGCACGCGCAAGTCGTACGGCTGGAGGACCGTGTCACGTTGTGCCGCGCTCGGCGTCATCGCGTCGCTGCAGCCAAGTCACGCGATTGACGACATGCGCTGGGCAGAAAGACGCATCGGGCACGAGCGCTGCGCGCGTGCCTACAACGTGCGTTCGTTCGTCGACGCGGGCGCGCGCGTGGCGTTCGGCACCGACTGGTTCGTCGAGCCGCTCGATCCGATGTTGGGGCTCTACGCGGCCGTTACACGACAATCGCCGGACGGCACGCCAGCGGATGGCTGGTTCCCCGAGGAACGCGTCTCGCTCGTGCAGGCCGTCGAAGCGTACACGGCCGGATCCGCCTACGCTGAGTTCATGGACGTTCGAAAGGGCCGGCTGAAGCCCGGATACCTGGCAGACCTGGTCGTACTGTCACGCAACATCTTCACCGTCGCGCCGCGCGAGATCCTCGAGACGCGGCCGGTCCTGACGATCGTCGGCGGCCGCATCGTGTTCGGCGATTCACCGGCCTGGGTCGAAACGCCCGAGCACGCAAGCGCAGGCCCGAACGATGGTCGATGATGACGATCAGGACATGCGCGAGCTGACCATCATCCTTCGCACGCCGTCACAGATCGAGGCTGATGTCATCAAGGGATTGCTCGAAACCCACGGCATTGACGTCCTGGTCACGTCGAACCTGTCGCGAACGGCGTTCCCGTTCTCGTCGAACGAGCTGCGTCTGTCCGGTGAGCGCCGACGAAGCCGAACGCGCGCACCAGATCATCGAGAGCCATCGCGACGAGGTTGTCGGCGGCCGCGTCGTGCCGTTTGGCAAGGAGCTCGAGCCGCTCGAGCGCATCATCGGCTATCGCTTCCGCGATCGCGGCCTGCTCGAGCACGCGCTGACCCACCGCTCGCGCGTCCACGAGGACGCGAGCGGCGGCGTTATCGACAACGAGTCGCTGGAGTTCCTTGGCGACTCGATCCTCGGCTTCGTCATCGCCGACATGCTGTTTCGTGAATTCCCGCAGCACAACGAAGGGCAGAAATCGAAGCTCAAGGCGTCCATCGTGTCGGCGACGTCACTCGGCCGGCTCGGCGAGCGCATCGGCCTCGGCGAGCACCTGATTCTCGGGCGTGGCGAGGAAAAGACCGGCGGCCGTCAAAAGCTTGCGCTCGTCGCCGACGGCTACGAAGCGCTGATTGCCGCGATCTATCTCGACGGCGGCATCGATCCCGCGCGCGCGTTCATCGAGCGGCAGTTCGAGAACCTGATTGACGAAGCCCGCCGCACCGGCGCGCACGCGACCTTCACCGAAGACTACAAGTCTGCGCTGCAGGAGTGGCTGCAGTCGCACGATCGAGGACTGCCAGTGTATCGCCTCGCCGCCGAGATCGGCCCCGCGCATCGCCGGCGGTTCGAAGTCGAAGTCCTGGTCAACGGCCAGCCCGTCGCCAGAGCCGAAGGAAAGAGTAAGAAGGAAGCCGCACAGGCCGCCGCAAAGGCGGCGCTCACAATGCTGAATGCTGAAGGCTGAATGCTGAAGTAATTGAGAATTGAGACGGGTGAAGATCTAGCGACATTGCTACTTGTGGCGTGTTGCAAAATCTGCGCGCCGTTCCAGGCGGCTTGACGAACCGTTCAGCGAAATTGCAAGGTCACCCGCGGTAGGCTGCTTGCAATCCGAGCGGCATGGCTAAAGCCTTCGACTTGCGTCAACGGACAATGGCGTTTGCGTTAGAGGTGCTACGGTTCTGTCGACGGATGCCGCCATCGCCGGAAGGGTGGCATGTGCGCGGTCAACTTCTCCGAGCTGGAACGGGCGTGGCCTTCGAACTATCGGGCCGCGTGCCGCGGAAAGTCGAAGGCCGACTTCATCGCGTTGCGATCTTTACCCAGTCGCAAAAAACAGCAAGAGGGAGTTTCTAGCGCCGCCCCCGATTCAACCTTAGAACTTCAGCATTCACTTCAGTATTCAGAATTCAGCCTTCAGAATTAGTCGATCTCAATAATCCCCCACGGCTTGTCGCGTTCGACCGCCGCTTCGGCGGTGCCAGCGAGCGCCATCGCTGGCGCGGGCTCCGCGCCTGGAAGACGGCTCATCACGTACTTATGCACTTCGCGCACGACATCGTCGTCTGAGGGCGGGGCAGGGCGGCAGTGGAGGCGGACCCACAGGCGCATCATCGGGTCGGCAAAGCTGTAGCGCTTCTGGCGCGAGAGGATCAGATCGACGTCTTCGAGCCAGGACAAGTAGTCCTTCGTCGAGCCCGGTGTGCGGTGCAGACGCAGGGAAATCTCCGTCAGCGTCAGCGGTTCTTCCTCAGCCAGTACTTCGAGGATGGCCTTGAGCGCGCCGTAACCGCGTGCGCGATGGAGCCGCAGCTCGTACGAATAGCGGCAATGATTGGAGAGTGCTCCGCCGGGCGCGAGCAGCGCGGCGAGCGCGCTCACCGGGTCGGCGGCGCCGCGCGTGGCCATCTCGGTTGCGGTATCGACGAGCATGCGTGAATACGCGGGGCGGCCTTCCGACAGCGCTTGCACGAGCCGCGCGAGCTCGTCGCGCGCTCTCTCTTCCTCCGCCTCTGACACGCCAGTCGCCGCGGCGTGACCGTCGGAGCTCGCGGGAAGCGTGGCCCGGATCTCGGAGGCGACGAGCGGCGCGACGTGGATGATCTCGAACTGCGGCGGCGCGTCCCTGAGGACGCGCAGCGCGCGTGCCGTATAGCGCGAGGTCAACACGAACCGGTTGCCGCTCGCGGCGAGCGCAGCGATGAGATCGCGCAGAACGGAGCGCAGTCCGGGGAAGCTCTCGAACGTTCGCAGTTCGAGGAACTCGTCGAGCAGGAAGGTTGCCGGTGCATCGCCCGGCGCGCGTGCCGTGCCGAGCCAGGCGAGGGTCGCGTCGAACGCCGCGCGGGCGGTGGCCTCGGCGCGCAAAGCGACCGGACTGGTGTGGAACGCAAACGGCGACACGTCGCGGATCGCCTGAAACAAGCGCTCCGGCGTCGTCGCCACCCGTTCGACGTCGATGTACTGGCAAGCACTGCGTCCGAGCAGATCGCGGACGCGCAGCAACAGGGACGTCCGCCCCGTACCGCAGCCACCAAGGATCACGGGAATTCGCGGCACACCGCTGGCGGTGCCTTCGAGCGCCGTCAGCACCCGCCGCTCCAGGGACGGACGCTCAGGAATCATCATTGCACCGATCCTCCAGCCGCCGGCATGTCGATGCCGGAACGGCGTGCCGTGTCGATTGCGTCCGGATACCCTGCGTCCGCGTGCCGCACGACCCCGAGCCCGGGATCGCACGTCAGGACGCGCTGCAATTTCTCGTCGGCCTCGCGTGACCCATCGGCCACGACGACCATACCGGCGTGGAGTGAATAGCCGATGCCGACGCCACCACCGTGATGGACCGACACCCACGTGGCGCCGCTCGCAGTGTTGAGGAGCGCGTTCAGTACAGGCCAGTCGGCGATGGCATCGCTGCCGTCGCGCATGGCTTCGGTCTCGCGATTGGGCGAGGCAACAGACCCGGCGTCGAGATGGTCTCGGCCGATGACGATCGGCGCCTTCACGACGCCACGCCGCACCAGATCATTGATCCCCAGGCCGAACCGCGCGCGATCGCCGTAGCCAAGCCAGAAGATCCGTGCCGGCAAGCCCTGGAACGCGACGCGTTCGCGCGCCAGCCGAATCCATCGGCAGAGCGGTTCGTCGTCTTGGAACATCTCGAGCGCCAGCGCGTCGGTGGCGGCGATGTCGGCCGGGTCGCCGGAGAGCGCGGCCCAGCGGAATGGCCCCTTGCCACGACAGAACAGCGGACGGATGTACTCGGGCACGAAGCCAGGAATGTCGAACGCGTCCGGCACCCCGCCGTTCAATGCTTGCGCGCGAATGTTGTTGCCGTAGTCGAACGCGACCGCCCCGTTTCGTTGGAGCCGAAGCATGGCGCGAACGTGATCCGCCATTGCCGCGATCGAGCGCCTGACGTACTCCTCGGGGTTCGAGCGCCGTAGCAGTTCCGCCTCCCGCAACGTCATCCCATTGGGGACGTAACCGTTCAGCGCATCGTGCGCCGAGGTCTGGTCGGTGACGACGTCGGGGGTAACGCCCCGGCGGGCGAGCTCCGGCAGGACGTCGGCGGCGTTACCTTCGACGGCAATCGAACGCGCAACGCCGGCCCGCCACCCATTCGTCGACCTTATCAAGTGCGTCGTCCAGATCCGACGCACGCTCGTCGACGTACTTGGTGGCCAGCCGACGGTCGATGCGCGCGGCGTCGACTTCGACGACGAGCGCGACGCCGCCGTTCATCGTGACGGCGAGCGGCTGGGCGCCGCCCATCCCGCCGAGGCCGGCCGTGACGACGAGCCGGCCGGCGAGGCTGCCGCCGAAGTGTCGGCGCGCGAGTTCCGCGAGCGTTTCGTAAGTGCCCTGAAGGATGCCCTGCGTGCCGATGTAGATCCAGCTGCCAGCTGTCATCTGGCCATACATCGTCAAACCACGATCTTCGAGATCTCTAAATTTGTCCCAGGTCGCCCAGGCAGGAACGATGAGCGCGTTGGCAATCAATACGCGCGGCGCCCACGGATGCGTGCGGAAGACCGCGACAGGTTTGCCGGATTGCACGACAAGTGTTTCATCGTGCTCGAGGCGATGAAGAGTCGAAACGATGGCATCGAACGCCGCCCAACTGCGAGCCGCGCGGCCGGAGCCGCCGTAAACCACGAGTTCATCTGGACGTTCGGCGACATCCGGATCGAGGTTGTTCATCAGCATGCGAAGCGCAGCTTCCTGAGGCCATCCCTTGCAGGTGATCGTCGCGCCTCGCGGCGCGCTGACATGGCGGCTGAGCGTATTCATCGTGCTGTGAAGTGCGCGCTGCGCGCGCTCGCTGAAGAGTGCGCGTGATGCGCGTTGAAGAGAGCAATCTAAGAACGTACGCGCGCGTTGTCAATTTGAAATTGAAAAATTCTTTACTTGACTTCTGACGCGATTGGGCGCACCAGCGATCCGTTCGCGATCAGTCGAGCGATCGCTTCGATGTCCGGAGCAGGAGGACGGTCAACAGTAAGCGCAGGGACGACGCTCCGGACGAGCGTGTGCACGCGCGCGAGTCGCGGAGACGTCGTGAGTGGCGCGAGTAGATCGATCGCCTGGCAGGCGCAGAGTATCTCGACCGCAATCACCCGCATCGCAAGCTCGAGTGCCTGCGCTGCCTTGAGAGCGGCACCCATACTCATGCTGACGTGGTCTTCGCGATTGGCTGAGGTCGGGATCGTGTCGGCGCTGGCGGGATGAGCAAGCGTCTTGAGCTCCGACGTGAGAGCGGCGGCGGTCACCTGGGCCATCATGTAGCCCGACTGCAGGCCGCTGTCGGCGGTGAGGAACGCTGGCAGGTCGCTCAGTGCCGGGTTGACCAGCCGATCCGAACGCCGTTCGCTGATCGTCGCCAGCTGTACCAGGGCAATCGCGATGACGTCGGCGGCAATCGCGACTGGCGCGCCGTGAAAGTTGCCGCCCGAGACGATGTCGTCTTCGCCAGCGAACACCATCGGGTTGTCGGTGGCGGCGTTGGTCTCCGTCGTGAGCAGTGTGCGGGCGAAGGCGAGCGTTTCGCGCGCCGCGCCGTGGACCTGCGCCGCGCATCGCAGCGAGTACGCGTCCTGCACGCGCCCGCAGTGCTCGTGCGACTTGTTGATGGCGCTGTCCGCCAGCAGCTGACGGATGTTTGCTGCCGACACGATTTGTCCGGCGTAAGGACGGGCGGCGTGAATTCGCTCGTCGAACGGCCGAACCGATCCGCGCAGGCCATCGATCGACAATGCCGCCGCGACATCGGCGGCGCGGGCCAGGCGATCGGCGCCGGCGACGGCAAGCGCCGCGACTGCCGTGGACGGTTGCGTGCCGTTGATCAGGGCGAGACCCTCCTTGGCACCGAGCTGCAACGGCGCAATTCCCGCGGCGGCGAGCGCGTCGCGTCCTTGCCGCAGTTGCGGATCGTCACCGACCCAGGCGTCACCTTCGCCAATCAGCACCAGTGCCAGGTGTGCGAGCGGCGCCAGGTCGCCACTCGCGCCGACCGATCCTCGGCTCGGCACACGAGGATGGACGCGGGCGTTGAGGAGATCGATGAGGCGCTCGAGCGTCGAGCGCCGGATTCCCGAGTACCCCTTGGCGAGCACGTTGGCGCGCAGCGCCATCGACGCCCGGACCGCGCGCGTCGGCAACGGGTCGCCGACGCCGGCGGCATGGCTGCGGAGGAGGTTGACCTGCAAGGTGCCCAGCGCCTCGCGCGGGATCTTGGTTTCCGCGAGCGCGCCAAAGCCAGTGTTGATGCCATACACCGGCGCGTCGTCGAGGGCCTGGCGATCGACGATGGCGCGCGAAGCATCGACGCGCGCCG
This sequence comes from uncultured Acidobacteriota bacterium, assembly GCA_963797715.1. GTDB lineage: Bacteria > Acidobacteriota > Vicinamibacteria > Vicinamibacterales > 2-12-FULL-66-21 > DATBJJ01. The sequence goes on along the minus strand of CAWCQS010000012.1, from coordinate 46,548 downwards.
CGGCATCGGGCGCGAGCGCAACGCTGGCGTTGTCGTCGGCGATGGCGAGGAGTTCGTCGAGCGTCAGGCTCGACCCGTTCAGGAAGATGGTCGCCACGTTGATGCGTGATCACAGCGCGAACCGCTGTGGTGATTAAAGGTAGAATACAGCAGCCATGAACCTAGCCGTGCTCGGAGCGCAGTGGGGAGACGAAGGCAAGGGAAAGATCGTCGATCTGCTTACGCCCAATTTCTCGATCGTGGCCCGTTATCAGGGCGGCCACAACGCCGGTCACACCGTCTACGCCAACGGGCGTAAGTTCGTGCTGCGTCTCCTGCCGTCCGGCATTCTGCATCCCGGGATCACCTGCCTGATCGGCAACGGCGTCGTGGTCGATCCGAATGCGCTCTTCGCCGAGATCGACGAGCTCGCCCAGGCTGGGATCGACATCGGCGACCGTCTGATCGTCAGCGACAAGGCTCATCTCATCCTGCCGTACCACCGCGAACTCGATCTGCTCAGCGAAGCGCGCCGGGGCGAGCGACGGATTGGGACGACCTCGCGCGGCATTGGGCCGGCGTACGAAGACAAGATCGCCCGCCGTGGCATCAGGGTAGGAGACCTCGCCAATCCGGCGACACTCGCGGAAGCCGTCCAGCAAAACGTCGCCGCGCGCAATCGCTTGATTGCCGATTCGACGATGGATTGGCGGCAGGTGCTGGAGGACCTCGGCCAAGCCTGGCAGCGCATGGCACCGTGGGTGAAAGACGTATCGCTCTACCTGACACGCGCCCGCGCGGAGGGACGGCAGATCATGTTCGAGGGTGCGCAGGGCACGCTCCTCGACATCGATCACGGGACCTATCCATACGTCACATCGTCGAACGCGACGATCGGCGGCGTGTGCACAGGACTTGGCATCGGTCCGCGTGCGATCGACACCGTGCTTGGCGTGGCGAAGGCCTACACGACACGCGTGGGTGAGGGACCGCTCCCGACAGAGCTGACCGGCGCCATCGGTGATCGGCTGCGGGAGACGGGGAAGGAGTTCGGCGCGGTCACCGGGCGGCCTCGCCGCTGCGGCTGGTACGACGCCGTCGCGGTGCGCTACGCCGTGCGCGTCAACGGCCTCGACGCGCTCGCGCTCACGAAGCTGGACGTCCTCGACGGCCTGCCCGAGCTCCAGGTGTGCACCGCGTATCGCTGCAACGGAACGCTCCTCAAGGAAATGCCGGGCGACACGGCGCAGCTCGCGGCGTGCGAACCGGTGTACGAAACGCTGGCTGGATGGTCAGCCCCGACGCAGGGAAAAAAGCGGTACCAGGATCTTCCGAAGCAAGCGCGCGCCTACGTGGCGCGGCTCGAGGAGATTACCGGCGTTCCTGCAGCGATCGTGTCGACCGGGTCCGGTCGCGATGAGACGATCTTGCGCGAAGGGGTTCTCAGTCCGGCCTTGGCAATCCGCTAGATGTAGCGTCCGACTTTAGTCGGACCACTCGTGTAGTGTCCGGCTTCAGCCGGACCATCCCTACAGCTTGAACTTGGAGCAGTACCTCGTCCATCGCTGCCTGGTCGGCGTCGGCGAACTCGACGCCGGCACGGTAGCGCGGCGGCTCCGTCGGCTTCGGCAGTTCGAACTTTGCCCACGCCACCGCACCGCGAAATCGCATGACGAAATCGTCGGTCGGGACGCTGATGCGGACCCGCTGATTCGGCCGGAGAATGGTGGCCGAGATGACCTGCGCGCCCATCACCGAGAGATCGACCAGGCTCGCCGGGTTGCCATCGAGCTGAATCTCCACGCCCTGACGGATACGGAATCGCGCCGCTCGCCGCGTGCCGTGCCAATCGAGCTGACGCGGCGTATCGTCAAGTGCAGTCGGCGCATCGGATTCGTAATCACGCGACTCGGTGCCGCCCGCATAGACTGGCGGCGCAACCACGGCAGGCTCGGCGACTGCGCCGCGTGAGACGACGCGGGTGTAATCGCCGGTGTGCGACATCACCCGGATTTCCGCCTGCGACACTTGCGGGTCGGTCTTGATGCGATTGATCAAAGCAGCGCCTCGGGGCGTCGCAGCGAACAGGCGTTCGAGGACGATGAGTCGCGGACGCTGTTCGAGGATCGTCTGCAGCGCCTGAATCGGCTCCGTGTCGGCAAAAGTCAGGAGCTCGCCTTCGTCGGCCAGGCGCTCGGTGAGAGATGGCGTCAGGTTGAGAGCAGCAATGATGACCGCGGGCCCAGACATCGTGTCAGTTTACCATGCGGGCTGAGGCGGTCCGTTTCTATAATGAACATGTGCAGCCTCGACACAGTCCGCGGGCCGTTCTCTTCGATCTCGACGACACGCTGTTCGATCACGAACAGGCGGCGCGGAGCGCTTTGCAGCGTGTGCACGAATCGCACACCGCCTTTGCAGCCTGGCCGTTCGACACGTTCGAGCGCGAACACGCGTTGGTGCTCGAAGAACTACACGCTCAAGTGATGCTTGGCCATCGCAGCGTCGACGATGCGCGCACGGAGCGGTTCCGGCGGCTGTTCGCCGCATCTGGCGTGGGGGACAACGAGAGTCTCGTCTGCGCCACGGCGGCGGGTTATCGCGAGACCTACCTCGGGGCGCGCCGCGCCGTCGACGGCGCGCTCGCCGTGTTGTCGGCGCTCAAGCCGCGCGTCCGCATCGGCATCGTGTCGAACAATCTTTTGGAAGAGCAGCAAGGCAAGATTCGGCTCTGTGGCTTCGAGAAATACGTCGACGCGCTCGTCGTGTCCGAAGCCGTCGGAATAGCGAAGCCCGATCCGGCGATCTTTCGCTATGCGCTCGAAGCGTTGTCCTGTGACCCAGGTGACGCGGTCATGGTCGGCGACTCGTGGCTCGCCGATATCGAAGGGGCGCACGCTGCGGGCATTCGCGCGATTTGGTTCAACAGGAACGGCCGCCTGCCGCCGCCGGGCGCGCCGCTCGTCCAGGAGATCGCGACATTGACGCCGATGGAGCCATTGATGTCGGCGATTTTCGGTGATTCTCTCTCGCCTCTCCACGCGGACCCCCGGTGCGCATCGGCATAGACCTGGGCGGAACCAAGATCGAAGCGATCGCGCTCGACGGCGATGGCCGCGAGCGGTTTCGTCAGCGCATTGCGACGCCGCGTGGCGATTACGCCGGGACCGTCGAAGCGGTCGCGACGCTCGTCGCGCAGGCCGAAGCGGTCGTCGGCACGTCGAGCGTTGGCGTCGGCATGCCGGGGGTCGTGTCGCCGGCGAGCGGGCTCGTCAAGAATGCGAACTCGACGTGGTTGAACGGCCGGCCGCTCGCCGACGATCTGGCACAGAGACTCGGGCGGCCCGTGAGGCTCGCCAATGACGCCAACTGTTTTGCGCTCTCCGAAGCGAGCGATGGCGCCGCTGCCGGCCTGCCGGTCGTGTTCGGCGTGATCATCGGCACCGGCGTCGGTGGTGGCCTCGTGGTCAACGGCCGCGTCGTCACCGGTGCCAACGCGATCGCCGGCGAGTGGGGCCACAATGCGTTACCGTGGCCGGAAGATGCTGAGTGGCCGGGACCCGACTGCTACTGTGGCCGCACGGGATGTATCGAGACGTTCCTCTCGGGGCCGGGGTTGGCCAGAGACTACGAAACCCGCAGCGGCCGGCGCCTCGATCCCTCCGGCATCGTCACCGCCGCGGAAGGCGGCGACACGGACGCGCGCGCGGCGATCGCGTGCTACGAACGCCGCCTCGCCCGCGGCCTGGCCGCTGTCATCAACGTGATCGATCCCGACGCGATCGTCCTCGGCGGCGGCGTGTCGAATATCGCCCGCCTCTACGAGCGCGTGCCGCGGCTGTGGGGCGAGTTCGTCTTTTCGGACGCGGTCATGACTCGGCTCGTCCGCGCCGTCCACGGTGACTCGAGCGGCGTGCGCGGGGCGGCGTGGTTGTGGGACTGACGCCACGGGTAGTCTTCAGAAGGCGCCAAACGGGAGATCCAACCAGTGTTCTCCGCGTCTTCCGCGGCCTACTTGGGGCGAACGTGTTATCCGTGTCATCCGTGGCCTATTCAAACCGTGGCGGTTGACGGTCGGCCGCGGCCCGCACTAGGCTGAGAGAATTGCCATGACGACCGATCACCGAACGAACGCCAAGACCCAGGTCGAGGCGCTGATGACCATGTTGCGGACGCAGTCGCGGCCCGAGTTGCAGCCGCTTCTGGACGAGTGCGAGTCGCTCGCGCGCGCCATTGGCGCGTTCCACATCGAGGGGATTCGCTTCCGCATGTTCAATGTCGATCGCCTGCTGAACCGCGGCGGTCTGCCGGTTCCCGACGGCGCGGCGCCGGTCTTTGCGGACATCCGCCGCGAGCTCGAGGCCGCCGGGTTCCACACGCGCTCGCATTCAGCGCCGCCCACCGCATCGTAGGTTCCACCGCCCATGACGACCGACACAAGTTCCGAGCCGACCGCCAAGGGCCGCGCTCGGCTCGAGCCTCCCGATCTCAGCGAACGCGGCGGCCTCAGGAACGGCGTGCCGCAGCGGTCCGACGAGCGGCTTTACATGCAGTTGCTCGCCTTCGGCGACTGTCGTGACGTCAAGGCGGTGATCGATCACGTTGCCGGCGCGCCGATGGCTGGCGCGGTGTACGAGGACCTGAACGACCCCCGGGGGATTGCTGTCCTCGCCGTTGCCGAGCGTCCGGATCACTTTGTCGACGTCGTGCGACCGCTGCTCTCGAGTGGGCCGTTCAGCGCGCTGGTGCCGAAACCCGATTACACGATGTTCGGGCGGACGTATTCGATCGGATACGAGCCCGACCTTCGCGATACATTAATCGATAGACCTCGACGTACAGTGCTGAACCCGGCCTGGCGCTGGGCGACCTGGTATCCGTTGCGGCGGAGCGGGCAGTTCTCGCAGCTGACGCCGGAGGAGCAGCGCACGATCCTCGCCGAGCATGGCGCGATCGGCATGACCTTCGGCGCCGCCGATCTCGCTCACGACATCCGGCTCGCGTGCCACGGTCTCGATCGCGACGACAACGACTTCGTCATTGGACTCATCGGCAAGGAGCTATTCCCGCTCTCCGCCGTCGTCCAGGCCATGCGCAAGACGCAGCAGACCTCGCTCTACCTCGATCGGCTCGGTCCATTCTTCGTCGGCCGCGCGGCCTGGCAATCCTCCTCCGCGGACGTCGCGGCTCAGGCGAGCCGCGGATAGAACGTTCCACGGCCACGGAACGCACTGTTCTCGCAGTCCGCGGAAGACACGGAACACACCGGGCTGGATCTCGTTTGGCGCGTTACGCCAACGTTCCAGTGCGTTCCGTGTACTCCGTGGCGAATGAATCCGTGGGCTCCGGAGTGTGCAATACTTCGACGTATGTTGAAGGGTCTTCGCAGCGGCTGGATGCGGGGCACCAGGGATCCGCTGCAGGCGGCGCTCGGACCGCTCGAACGTGCGGTGATGGACACAGTCTGGCAGGGCGGCGATTTCTCGGTGCGCGATGTCCAGGGAAAGCTCGCCAACCCCGTGGCTTACACCACGGTGATGACAACCCTCGATCGTCTCTATAAGAAAGGACTCGTCCATCGGCGGCGCGATGGCCGGGCATTCGTCTATACCGCGGCGCTCGAGCGGCACGAGCTCGAGACGAGAATGACCACCGGGCTGCTGAACGGCATGCTCTCGGGCGGTGCCCACGCCACGCGTCCTTTTCTGTCGAATCTCGTGGACGCGGTCGGCGACAGTGACAACGCGCTGCTCGACGAGCTCGAACGATTGGTGCGCGACAAGCGCGAGCGTCTGAAAGACAAGCGCGACCAGCCGAAACGCGATCCGTCGAAAGGCGAGACGTCATGAGGCTCGTGCTCTCGAGTGCGCTTCTCGGTCTTGTGTGGTTTGTCGCCATCAACGCGATTGCGTCACTGGTCGCATGGACGGTGGGACGGATGCTCCTGAAGCGGGCCACGCCGTCCGGCGCAAACCGGTTCCTGATGGTGCGATTGCTGCCAGCCGTCGCATCGACCGTCTTCGCCTTCCTTGTGTTCCTCCCGGCGCACGTGCGCTTCGAGCCGGCGGAGAACGACGAATCGTTTGGCGCTGTTCTCAGCCTCGCTGCCGCTATCAGCCTGTCGGTTCTTCTTGCCGCCGCGTGGCGTGCCTTGCGTGCGGGACTTGCCGGCCATCGCTTCTCGATGCTGGTCGAAGGGGCGGGGACAGCCACCAGCAGCGGCATGCTCGAAGTCGGCGGTCTGTCCGGCGTCTCGCTGGCTGGCATCTGGCGCCCGAGGATTCTCGTCGGCGCCGAGGCACGAGCCGCACTCACGCCGGCGGAGCTCGATCTCGCAATCTGCCACGAGCATGCCCACCGGCAGGCGCTCGACAACCTGAAGCGGTTTCTCATGTTCACCGCGCCGGACCTCTTGCGCTGGACGACGATCGCGCGGGAACTCGAACAGCGGTGGCAGGCTGAGGCCGAGTGCGAGGCCGACGCCAGCGCGGTGATGGGCGACGGTCACCGCGCGATCCTTCTGGCGTCGGCGCTCGTGAAGGTCGCGCGCCTGCCGTGCCCCGGCAAGATCCGGTCGGCATCGCCGGCCTGGAGCGCGTTTCACGTGCCGACGCTTCTCGAACTGCGCGTGCGGCAGCTCGTCTCCGGAACGCTCTGTCCGCCGGTCTCGGCGAGGACGCTGGCGTGGTCGAGTATCTGCCTGGCGCTCGGCGTTCCGATGGGTGTCTGGTTGCTCGAGTTCTCACATTCCCTGCACGTCGTCACGGAAGCCATGGTGACGCACCTGCCCTAGGCCGTCGGTAGTCGCGACCATGCCGGACCGCATCGGCCACTACCGCATCGTCCGTCAGATCGGACGAGGGGGTATGGGCATCGTCTACGAAGCCATCGACGAGCGGCTCCAGCGGCCGGTCGCGATCAAGGCCATTCTGCCCACCGCGGATCCGCAGATGCGCGTGCGGCTGCTGCGCGAAGCCAGGACCGCTGCTGCCGTCAGTCACCCACACATCTGTCAGCTCTTCGAGATTGGCGAGCACGAGGGCGAACCGTATCTGGCGATGGAGCTCCTCGAAGGGCAGTCGCTTGCGGATCGCCTTGAACAGGGGGCGATGCCCGCGGCCGAAGCGATCTCGACGGCCATCGACGTCCTCTCGGCAGTTGACGTCCTGCACCGTCGAGCGATCGTTCACCGTGATCTCAAGCCATCGAACGTGTTCCTGTCGACGCACGGCGTCAAGCTGCTCGATTTCGGGCTGGCACGACCCGTCGACCGCGAGCTGCTCGACACGACGGCGCTGACCCTTCCCGGGGTCCTTCTCGGTACGCCGCGCTACATGGCTCCGGAGCAGGCCCGCGGCGCCGACATCGACTCCCGGACGGACCTCTTCGCCATCGGCTCGCTCCTGTTCGAGATGCTCAGCGGCAAGCCTGCCTTCAACGGCCCGTCGACGGTCGAAGCGCTGCACGCCATCCTGCACGACCAACCACCGGCGCTCGTCGGATCGCTGGCGATTGTCGACACCGATCGCGTGATTCAGCGCGCGCTGATGAAGAACCCGGACGAGCGGTATCAGACGGCGGAAGAGATGCGCGCCGCATTGGGGGAATGTCTGGCCCGGGGCGGCTTGTCGGGGACGGTGTCCGCACGTGCCACGACCCGATTGATGGTGCTCCCGTTCAGAATGCTGCGCCCGGATCCGTCGATTGACTTTCTGGCCTTCAGCCTGCCGGATGCAATCACCGTTTCTCTTTCGGGTCTCGAGTCGCTGGTCGTGCGCTCGAGCCTCGCGGCGTCACAGTATTCGCCCGACCAGGCGGATTTGCGCGCGCTGGCGAGCGAGGCCGGCGTCGACGCCGTTGTGACCGGATCGCTCTTGCAGGCTTCGGGACTGGTGCGCGTCAGCGTGCAGCTGGTGGAAGTGCCGTCCGGTACGGTTCTGTGGTCGCATGCCGCGCAAGTACCGCTCGACGACATGTTCCAGATTCAGGACACGGTCTGCTCGGCGGTCGTCGAGGCGCTGGCGCTGCCGTTGTCGAGCCGGGAGCAGCGGTTGCTGAGGCGCGACGTACCGGCGAGCTCCGAGGCCTACGCGCACTACCTGCGAGCGAACCGGTTGAGCGCCAGCTCGGCCCATTGGCCAGCGGCGCTCGAGGCGTACCAGCGGGCGGTCGACGCCGACCCGTCTTATGCGCCGGCCTGGGCGCGGTTCGGACGGTGTCTGCGGATCATGAGCAAGTACGGGAGGACGCCAGAGTCGAACACCCTCCGCGATCAGGCGGAGGAGGCGCTGCAACGGGCCTTTCGCATCAATCCCGATTTGTCGCTGGCCCACCATCTCTATACGCATTTCGAGGTGGACGCCGGCCGCCCGGTCAACGCCATGGTGCGGCTGCTCGGGCGCGTCCGCACCTGCAGCAGCGATCCGGAGCTCTACGCCGGGCTCGTTCACGCCTGCCGCTACGCGGGCCTCCTCGAGGCCTCAATCGCGGCGTACCAGCGCGCGTCGCGCCTCGACCCGGCGATCCGGACGAGCGTGGCGCACACTTTCTTCATGACGGGTGACTTCCCGCACGTCATCGAGTGCGATGTGGACGACCCGCCGTATCTCACGGTTCTGGCGTTGCACGCCCTTGGGCGCACGAGCGAAGCGATCGGCATGTGCAGTGCTGCCGGCAGCGGCAACGTCGCGAACGAGCACCTGCTGTTGTTCATCGATGCGTCGAAGGCGCTGCTCGAAGGCCGTATCGGGGCGGGCCGATCGGCGGTCGCCGGTCTCCAAGCGTTCACGACCTTTTCCGATCCAGAGGGACTCTATCTCTGGGCGCAGCTCGCGGCGGGACTCGGGGACATGGAGAATGCCATCGGGCTTCTGAACCGTGCCGTCGAGACGGGGTTCTATGCGACGCAGGGCCTCGAACTCAGCGCGTTCCTTGCGCCTGTACGGACTGACTCGCGGTTCACCGGCATCTTCGATCGCGCACGTGCCGGTCACCGCGCCGCATCGCGCGCCTTCATCGACGCGGATGGCCCGCGGCTCCTCGGCCTGACTGTCGACGCGGACTGAGTGGCGCGTTCAAGCTCGAGCGTATTCAGACTTAGAACAAATCTGCGTGCGGCCGCACAACTCTGCGTGCGGCTGGCGCACGCGCGAGAACGGGCGCGGCGCCGCCGTCCCGACAATTCAATAACTTAGCGACTCTTGTCGCTGCGGCTTGGATCCTGCAGCGCGGCGCCACGGCTCCCCACCATGAGTGCTCCCCGACATCCGTTCAGCCCGAGGGCTCTTCATGTTTGGAGACCGCTTGATCCGCGTGGCACACCACGCGTTTGTTCTGCTTCTTGTCGTGTGGTCGGCGATTGCCCTCACGGCGCAAACCGTTGTCGATCCGCAATTCGTCGAATTCGCACCCTCGGCTGATCACAGTACGCTCGCGCCCGACGGCACGCCGCTCGTGCAGCGCTACTCGCTCACGGTATTCGTCGTCGGATCCACTACTCCGCTCGACACGATGAATCTCGGCAAACCAGCGCCGAGCGCCGGCATCATCCGCGTCGACTTTCTGCCGCTGATGAATACGCCACCGCCGGCAGGCGTGATCCTCGAGGCACGCGTGACGGCGATTGGTCCGGGCGGCTCGACCCCAAGCGCGGTATCCAACCAGTTCTCGTTCCAGAGCACGTGCTCCCCGAACATCAGCTCGACGAGTGCGTCCGTGGGCGCCGGCACGTCGAGCGGCAGCGTCGGCGTGACGGCGGGAACCGGCTGCACGTGGTCGGCGGTGTCGAACGCGAACTGGGTCACGCTGACGGGCGCAACGAGCGGAACGGGGAATGGGACCGTGCCGTACAGCGTTGCCGGCAACACGAGCACGAGTCAGCGCACGGGAACACTGACAGTAGCAGGGAAGACCTACACGATCACGCAGGCGGGGGCGCCCTGTAGCTATGCCATCGCGCCGACGACGCAATCGGTCGGCGCGAGCGGCGGTGCCGGGTCGCCGACGAGTGTCACGACGCAGAGCGGGTGTGCGTGGACCGCGGCCAGCAACATGAGTTGGTTGACGGTGACGGCGGGGGCCTCGGGGACCGGCAACGGGACGGTGAGCTTCAGCACGACGGCGAATACGAGCACGAGTCAGCGCATCGGGACCCTGACGATCGGTGGCCAGGCGTTGACCGTGACGCAGGCGGGGGCGCCCTGTAGCTATGCCATCGCGCCGACGACGCAATCGGTCGGCGCGAGCGGCGGTGCCGGGTCGCCGACGAGTGTCACGACGCAGAGCGGGTGTGCGTGGACCGCGGCCAGCAACATGAGTTGGTTGACGGTGACGGCGGGGGCCTCGGGGACCGGCAACGGGACGGTGAGCTTCAGCACGACGGCGAATACGAGCACGAGTCAGCGCATCGGGACCCTGACGATCGGTGGCCAGGCGTTGACCGTGACGCAGGCGGGGGCGCCCTGTAGCTATGCCATCGCGCCGACGACGCAATCGGTCGGCGCGAGCGGCGGTGCCGGGTCGCCGACGAGTGTCACGACGCAGAGCGGGTGTGCGTGGACCGCGGCCAGCAACATGAGTTGGTTGACGGTGACGGCGGGGGCCTCGGGGACCGGCAACGGGACGGTGAGTTTCAGCACGACGGCGAATACGAGCACGAGTCAGCGCATCGGGACCCTGACGATCGGTGGCCAGGCGTTGACCGTGACGCAGGCGGGGGCGCCCTGTAGCTATGCCATCGCGCCGACGACGCAATCGGTCGGCGCGAGCGGCGGTGCCGGGTCGCCGACGAGTGTCACGACGCAGAGCGGGTGTGCGTGGACCGCGGCCAGCAACATGAGTTGGTTGACGGTGACGGCGGGGGCCTCGGGGACCGGCAACGGGACGGTGAGCTTCAGCACGACGGCGAATACGAGCACGAGTCAGCGCATCGGGACCCTGACGATCGGTGGCCAGGCGTTGACCGTGACGCAGGCGGGGGCGCCCTGTAGCTATGCCATCGCGCCGACGACGCAATCGGTCGGCGCGAGCGGCGGTGCCGGGTCGCCGACGAGTGTCACGACGCAGAGCGGGTGTGCGTGGACCGCGGCCAGCAACATGAGTTGGTTGACGGTGACGGCGGGGGCCTCGGGGACCGGCAACGGGACGGTGAGTTTCAGCACGACGGCGAATACGAGCACGAGTCAGCGCATCGGGACCCTGACGATCGGTGGCCAGGCGTTGACCGTGACGCAGGCGGGGGCGCCCTGTAGCTATGCCATCGCGCCGACGACGCAATCGGTCGGCGCGAGCGGCGGTGCCGGGTCGCCGACGAGTGTCACGACGCAGAGCGGGTGTGCGTGGACCGCGGCCAGCAACATGAGTTGGTTGACGGTGACGGCGGGGGCCTCGGGGACCGGCAACGGGACGGTGAGCTTCAGCACGACGGCGAATGCGAGCACGAGTCAGCGCATCGGGACCCTGACGATCGGTGGCCAGGCGTTGACCGTGACGCAGGCGGGGGCGCCCTGTAGCTATGCCATCGCGCCGACGACGCAATCGGTCGGCGCGAGCGGCGGTGCCGGGTCGCCGACGAGTGTCACGACGCAGAGCGGGTGTGCGTGGACCGCGGCCAGCAACATGAGTTGGTTGACGGTGACGGCGGGGGCCTCGGGGACCGGCAACGGGACGGTGAGCTTCAGCACGACGGCGAATACGAGCACGAGTCAGCGCATCGGGACCCTGACGATCGGTGGCCAGGCGTTGACCGTGACGCAGGCGGGGGCGCCCTGTAGCTATGCCATCGCGCCGACGACGCAATCGGTCGGCGCGAGCGGCGGTGCCGGGTCGCCGACGAGTGTCACGACGCAGAGCGGGTGTGCGTGGACCGCGGCCAGCAACATGAGTTGGTTGACGGTGACGGCGGGGGCCTCGGGGACCGGCAACGGGACGGTGAGCTTCAGCACGACGGCGAATACGAGCACGAGTCAGCGCATCGGGACGCTGACGATCGGTGGCCAGGCGTTGACCGTGACGCAGGCGGGGGCGCCCTGTAGCTATGCCATCGCGCCGACGACGCAATCGGTCGGCGCGAGCGGTGGTGCCGGGTCGCCGACGAGTGTCACGACGCAGAGCGGGTGTGCGTGGACCGCGGCCAGTAACATGAGTTGGTTGACGGTGACGGCGGGGGCCTCGGGGACCGGCAACGGGACGGTGAGCTTCAGCACGACGGCCAATGCGAGCACGAGTCAGCGCATCGGGACCCTGACGATCGGTGGCCAGGCGTTGACCGTGACGCAGGCGGGGGCGCCCTGTAGCTATGCCATCGCGCCGACGACGCAATCGGTCGGCGCGAGCGGCGGTGCCGGGTCGCCGACGAGTGTCACGACGCAGAGCGGGTGTGCGTGGACCGCGGCCAGCAACATGAGTTGGTTGACGGTGACGGCGGGGGCCTCGGGGACCGGCAACGGGACGGTGAGCTTCAGCACGACGGCGAATACGAGCACGAGTCAGCGCATCGGGACCCTGACGATCGGTGGCCAGGCGTTGACCGTGACGCAGGCGGGGGCGCCCTGTAGCTATGCCATCGCGCCGACGACGCAATCGGTCGGCGCGAGCGGCGGTGCCGGGTCGCCGACGAGTGTCACGACGCAGAGCGGGTGTGCGTGGACCGCGGCCAGCAACATGAGTTGGTTGACGGTGACGGCGGGGGCCTCGGGGACCGGCAACGGGACGGTGAGCTTCAGCACGACGGCGAATGCGAGCACGAGTCAGCGCATCGGGACCCTGACGATCGGTGGCCAGGCGTTGACCGTGACGCAGGCGGGGGCGCCCTGTAGCTATGCCATCGCGCCGACGACGCAATCGGTCGGCGCGAGCGGCGGTGCCGGGTCGCCGACGAGTGTCACGACGCAGAGCGGGTGTGCGTGGACCGCGGCCAGCAACATGAGTTGGTTGACGGTGACGGCGGGGGCCTCGGGGACCGGCAACGGGACGGTGAGCTTCAGCACGACGGCGAATGCGAGCACGAGTCAGCGCATCGGGACCCTGACGATCGGTGGCCAGGCGTTGACCGTGACGCAGGCGGGGGCGCCCTGTAGCTATGCCATCGCGCCGACGACGCAATCGGTCGGCGCGAGCGGCGGTGCCGGGTCGCCGACGAGTGTCACGACGCAGAGCGGGTGTGCGTGGACCGCGGCCAGCAACATGAGTTGGTTGACGGTGACGGCGGGGGCCTCGGGGACCGGCAACGGGACGGTGAGCTTCAGCACGACGGCGAATGCGAGCACGAGTCAGCGCATCGGGACCCTGACGATCGGTGGCCAGGCGTTGACCGTGACGCAGGCCGGCGCGGCGTGCTCGTACTCCGTTACGCCGACCAGTCAGTCGGTTGTCGCGACCGGTGGCACCGGTACGGCAACGGTCTCAGCCGGCGCCGGCTGTTCATGGCTCGCCGCCAGCGGCAGCGCGAGCTGGATCACGATTGACAGCGGGTCGAGTCGGGCAGCGGCAACGGGTCCGTCGACTTCTCGGTGGCGGCGAATCGCGAATTCGTCGACGCGCACGGGAACGCTGACGATTGCCGGGCAGACCTTCACTGTGTCGCAGGCGGCTGCGAGCTGCACGTTCACGCTGAACCCAACCAGTCAGGCGGTGGTCGCCGGCGGCGGCAGCGGCACGACGACGGTGACCGTGCCAGACTGGTTGCGCGTGGACGGCTGTCAGCAACGCCGTCGGCTGGCTGACCGTGACCGGCGGGGCCAGCGGCACCGGCAACGGAACCGTCAGCTTCAGCGCGCGCGGCGAACGCGACCACCAGTCCGCGCACCGGCACGCTGACGATCGGCGGTCAGACCTTCACTGTCGACCAGGCCGCAGTGGGGTGCAACTACACGATCACTCCGACGGCGCAGAACGTGTCGTCGAGTGGCGGCTCACCCTCCACCGTCGTTACCACCACGACCGGCTGCGCGTGGACGGCGGCGAGCAATACCGCGTGGCTGACGTTGACGAGCGGCGCGAGTGGCACCGCGAACGGTACGGTGACCTTCAGCGTTGCTTCCAATACGACGTCGCTTCAGCGCACCGCGACGGCGACGATCGCCGGCCGGACGTTCACCGTGACGCAGGACCCGGCGGGCTGCACGTTCTCGATTTCGCCCACATCGCAGTCGGTTGCGGCCGCGGGTGCGACGGGATCGACGACCGTGACGGCGGCGCCCGGGTGCTCCTGGTCGGCGTCCAGCTCGTTTGCGTGGATCACGATTACGGGCAGCGCCAGCGGTAGCGGCAACGGCACCGTGACGTTCACTGTGGCGCCAAACGCGCTCAATCTCCAGCGGACCGGCACGTTCACCGTCGCTGGAAAGTCCTTCACGGTCACCCAGGCTGCAAACACGTGCTCGTACGGCCTGGCGCCAGCGAGCGCGACGGTACTCGGCGTTGGCGGTTCGGGCTCGTTCAGCGTCACGACGGCCAGCGGCTGCGTCTGGGGGGCGACGACCAACCAGTCGTGGATTACGGCGAGCGGGTCAGGAACGGCATCGGGTTCGGTGAGTTTCACCGTGGCAGCTAACCCCGGCACGACCCAGCGCGTAGGCGCCATCAGCATCGGCTCACAGGTCTTCACAGTGGTCCAGAACGCCGGGGCTACAACCCTGAACAGCACGACTGTGGCCCGGCCTCGCGGGCTTCGCGTGATTGGCGGAGGTAGTCAATAACGGCGCGAGGACGCGTCCAGGCGTACTGAATCGCATACCGCCGCGCGGAACTATCCGCATCGCAACAAATCTGCGTGCGGGCGCACAACTCTGCTGTGCGGACCCGCACGCCGTGGCTCGAGGCGGATAGCTACCCTCAAGCGAGTCAATAGCTTACGGCGTTGGCACGTGTCGGCCTGGATCCTGCACCAGCCGGCCGTGGCTCCCACCATCGAGTGCTCCCCGACATCCGCTCAGCCCGAGGACTCTTCATGATCGGAGACCGCTTCCTGCGCCTGGCACACCACGCGCTCGCCATGCTCCTGGTGGTCGGCGCGACGATCGCGCTCACTGCGCAGACGGTCGTCGATCCGCAGTTCGTCGAGTTCACGCCCTCGGCTGATCACAACACGCTCGCAAGCGACGGTTCACCGCTCGTCCAGCGCTATTCGCTCACGATCTACGCTGTCGGATCGTCCGTGCCGTTCGACACGATGGACCTCGGCAAGCCGGCGCCGAGCGCGGGCATCATTCGCGTCAACTTCATCCCGTTGCTGCACAACACGCCCACACCAGGCGTGACGTTCGAAGCGCGGGTCACGGCTGTCGGTCCGGGCGGTTCGACCGCGAGCTCCGTCTCGAACAACTTTTCATTCCAAGGTAGCTGTTCGCCCACGCTCAACTCGACGGGGCAGTCCGTCGGGTCGGGTACGGCCACCGGCAGCGTCGGCGTAACTGCCGGAACGGGCTGCACGTGGTCAGCGGCTTCGAACGCCAACTGGGTCACGCTGACAGGGGCGACGAACGGTACCGGCAACGGCTCGGTCCCGTACAATGTCGCCGCCAATCCCAACACGTCGTCGCGAACCGGCACTCTGACGGTGGCGGGGCAGACCTACACGATCAACCAGGCGGCATTGCCGTGCAGCTATTCGCTGTCGTCGGCCAATCAGTCCGTCGCGGCCGGTGGCGGCACGGGTTCGACGTCGGTCACCAGTCCTGCAGGATGCGCGTGGAATGGCGTCAGCAACAACGCGAGCTGGTTGACAGTCACAGCCGGTGCTTCTGGCAGCGGCAGCGGAACGGTCAGCTTCAGTGCGGCAGCCAATGCGAGCACGAGCCAGCGCACGGGAACATTAACGATCGGTGGTCAGACATTCACGGTGACGCAGGCTGGCGCCGCGTGTTCGTACTCGCTCTCGCAAGCGAGCCAATCCGTCGCGGCGGGTGGCGGCACGGGCTCCACAGGCGTGACCGTCCAGGCCGGTTGTTCGTGGACGGCGGTCAGCAACAACACTGGTTGGTTGACGGTCACGGGCGGTGCGTCGGGAACTGGCAACGGCTCGGTGCAATTCTCGGCCGCGAACAATGCCAGCACGTCGCAGCGCGTCGGCACGCTCACCGTCGGCGGCGAAGTCTTCACGGTGACACAGGCGGGCGCAGGTTGCACCTTCGGGCTCTCGGCCACCAGCATGTCGGCGTCGGCAGCTGGTGGAAACGGCTTCTCGAACATTACAGCGGGTGCCGGCTGTCCCTGGTCCGCGGCGAGCAACGACAGCTGGATCACGGTGACGAGTGCGCCCAGTGGCACGGGCAACGGCTCCGTCTTGTTCACGGTGGGCGCGAACCCCAACGCCTCTGCGCGCACGGGCACGCTGACCATTGCGTCGCAGACCTTCACCGTGTCGCAGGCCGCAGCCGCGTGCACCTACACGTTGATCCCCCCGAGCCAGTCGATGATTGCCGGTGGCGGTAGCAGCTCGACGGCAGTGCTCACGCCGAACGGATGCACATGGACTGCCGTCACCAACGCGGGAACGTGGCTGACCATTACATCTGGAACGAGTGGCAACGGGGACGGGACGATCGTGTTTGCGGCGGCAGCCAACCCGAGCCCGGCGCCTCGCACCGGTACGCTGACGATTGGCGGCCAGACGTTCACGCTCAACCAGGGGGCCGCTGCCTGCACGTATGGCCTGTCGTCAACGACGACGAACATCATCTCCGGCGGGGGCACGGCATCAACGAACGTCACGACGCTGACTGGCTGCACGTGGACCGCGGTGAGCAACAACACAAGCTGGCTGACGATTTCCAGCGGTGCGAGTGGAAACGGCAGCGGCACGGTCAACATGTCCGCGACAGCCAACACGTCGTCGCAGCCCAGGACCGGCAGCGCGACGATTGCAGGCCAGACGTATACCGTGACGCAGATCAGGCCGGCTGCTCCTTCTCGATCTCTCCGACTTCGCAGTCGGTGGTCGCTGCTGGCGCGAACGGCTCGTCGACGGTCACCACGACCTCGAACTGCTCGTGGGTGGCGACCAGCAACTTCGCGTGGATCACCGTGACGAGCGGCGGGAGCGGAACGGGCAACGGCACAGCGAACTTCGCGGTCGCGCCCAACTCGACAGCCTTGCAGCGCACCGGCACACTGACGGTAGCGGGCAGGACGTTCACCGTCACCCAGGCGGCGAACACCTGCTCCTATACCCTAACGCCGACGACGCGAACGATGCCGGCAGCCGGAGGCAGCGCCACGTTCACGGTAGGGACGGCAAGCGGATGCGTGTGGGCGGCGACGACCAACCAGACATGGATCAGCGTCAGTGGATCCGGCACCGCCTCAGGATCGGTGAGCTTCACCGTTCAGCCCAACGCCGGCACGAGCTCCAGGGTAGGCGCGATTGCCATTGGGACGCAGGTCTTCACGGTCGTTCAGAACAGCGGCAGCACGACGACAGCGCCGGTAGCGCCTGGCGGACTTCGTATCGTCGCTATCGGCGGGAACTAGAAGCGGCCTCTCAGCGCCCCGAGTCGGGACATCCAAGATCCGCGCACGCGCGGTCGAGCAGCAGCGTGGCACCGGCAGCAGCCGATGCCACGTTGCGCAGCGTCGCCGGGTCCGATGTCCGGAACGCTTCAACACGCAACCGCGTCGCCATCAGCGCCAGCGTCGTCGATTGAATCAGCATGTCGTGCTGAGACCGCAGGCTCTCGGGCGGCTTGATTCCGGCAAGCTCCTGGCGCAATCTCTCGAACTCCTCAACCGCCAACTGCACGCGATCCATCGGCTGTGCTTCGGCGCTGTCGAGCGAGTTCAACAACGGCTCCTGCAGCCGCAGCCGATCGAGTGCGGGTGAGACCTGTCGACGGTAGCGATCGAGATCCTTGGCCGGCGGAACTGGTAAAGACGAGGGCGATGACGACCGCGCCGGTGGCACGGGCGGAACGGTCACCTTGGCTGCCGGCTTTTCAGCCGGCGTGTCCGAGATTGGAGGCGCCGTCGCTGCAACCGGAGAACTCGCCGGTCGGCGGGCGGGTGCCGATGCGCGTGGAGCAGAATCATCGATTGGCCCGGGCAGGTTCGGCACCGGGGGAATAGCGGGAGAGTAGCCGGCGGGAGAAGATGGCGCAGGGCTCGGCGGCGGCGCGGGCGCCGGCGAAGACAGTGGGCCCGTGGCGGATACCGGAACAGCAGGCGGCAGAATTGGGTTGGTCGGATATCGCGGCCCAGAGACAGGCGCTGCAGGTACACGAGAAGAAGGAGATGAGGTCGCAACAGGCGACGGAGTGCGCGGAATCGCGGCAGCCGGGGGCGCCATTCCTGCCGGTGCGCCAACGATGACGCTGACTCGATTCGGACCGCGCTCGACGACGAACGGCTGCGGCGCGACGAGATCGAGCACGATACGCGTCACGAGGGGCGTCGCGCTATTGACGCCGGCGCGAATACGGTGCAGACGGGTGTCGGAGCTTGAGGTGATCTTCGATGCTGTCAGCGCGATGCCGGGGAAATCGAGAAAGATGCGCGGCGGGCCGTCCACCACACCAGTTGTTGGCAGTGGCAGTGGTCCGTTGCCTTCGATGACGACGATGAGCGCGGGCCCGTTCGTCGTCACCGAGATCGATCGAATGGCCGTGACCTTCGCCGTCTGGGCCGCGACGACGGACGGAATGGACGCGAATCCAGCGGGCAGCGTCACGCCAGAGGTGAGCGCCAACCCCAGGAGCGCCTTCGCGGCGACGTGACAGGTCGTTCGAGCGTTCATCCCGCTGAAACTCACACACAAGGCTAACGGACGAGGGGCAATCCGTCTACCACTTGTGGGTACGCGCGGGTCAAAGTGTGAACGGTCTTTAGTCACCCCTGAGGCGAACTCTTGTCGCTGACGAAGTCGTGATCGCGCAAAAACACTGAACAAATCTTCGAAGAATTTTGTAATTTGCGTACGGCAGGCTCGTTGCGAGATTTCCGCATGCGCGGAGGTCCCTCGATGAGAATTGGTGTCGGCCGGCTGGTGCTTGCGATCGCTTCACTGCTCGCTCGGATGAACGGCGCTCATGCGGCCGCGGACCTCTTCGCGTTCGCTTACCTCACCAGCGCAACCTTCAACCTCTACCGCGCGCGAGAGCTGCGTCCGGCGGTTCCCGCCCTCCATTCCTAAGTCACTCTCTCGGGTCTGAAGCTGCCATAATGTCGGGCGGATCATGCCCGACGTTCTGACTGCTGCCGGAGTACGCGACGAGCACGCGCCAACTGGCGTGATCAATTGCGCTGCATACGCGCAAGGACAGCGCGTCGCCGATCTTCCCGTCTGCGACATCCACGAGGCACTCGCGCACCGCGACCGGTTCGTCTGGATCGGGCTCAATGAACCGCGTGAAGAGATCCTGCGAGAAGTGCAGCGCGAGTTCAACCTCCACGACCTCGCGATCGAGGACGCGCTCAGCGCCCACCAACGTCCGAAACTCGAGCTCTACGACGGATCGCTCTTCGTCGTCCTGCGCACCGCGCAGCTGCTGCCGGGCGGCATTGGTCTCGAATTCGGTGAAACGCACGTGTTCGTCGGCGAACAGTACGTGATCTCGGTGCGCCACGGATCGCTCAAGTCGCACGTCACCCTGCGCACCCGCTGCGAAGCCGCACCGCAGCTCCTCAGCAAGGGACCGGGATTCGTTCTCTACGCGCTGATGGACTTCATCGTCGATCAGTACCTGCCGATCGTCGAAGCGCTCGAGGAGCAATTGGAAACGCTCGAAGAAGAGATCTTCGGGGAGCAGTTCAACCGCCAGACGACGGGGCGGATTTATCGGCTGAAGCGGGATTTGCTGGCACTCAAGCGGGCGGTGTCGCCCCTCGTGGACGTGTGCAGCCGGTTGATGCGATACGACCTCAGCCTGATTCCGGACGACACGCGCCCCTACTTCCGCGACGTCTACGATCACGTCGTGCGCATCAACGAAATGATCGACAACGTGCGCGAGCTGTTGACGACCGCGCTCGAAGCCAATTTCTCGCTGATTTCGGTCGCGCAGACCGAGCACACGAAGCGCCTTGCTGCCTGGGCGGCGATCATCGCCGTGCCGACGATGATCGCTGGCGTCTACGGCATGAACTTCGACACGATGCCCGAGCTGCATTGGGAGTACGGATATCCAGCCATCATGCTATTGATGGTGGGAGCGTGCGCGGGACTCTTCTTCGGATTCCGGCGCTCGGGTTGGCTGTAGCCGTGAAGGAGGCTTGTCATGTCTGTCGAGCTTCTGTCGATTGTCAGGAACGTGGCGCGGCTGTCTGCCTTGCAGCGGCTGGATCTTCTCGACACCCCGCCTGAGGCAGCGTTCGATCGCCTGACACGAGTGGCGTGCCGCGTCATGCACGCCCCGATCGGTCTCGTTTCGCTCGTCGACCACGATCGCCAGTTCTTCAAGAGCTGCGTCGGTCTTCCGGAGCCGTTCGCCTCGGCGCGGGAGACGCCCGTGTCGCACTCGTTCTGCCAGCACGTCGTGGCGACCGGCAAGCCGCTCATCGTCGAGAACGCACGCACCAACCCGCTCGTGAGACTGAATCCCGCGGTCGAGCAGCTCGGCATCGTCGCCTACGCCGGCATTCCGCTGATCACGAGCGAGGGGCACACGCTTGGCAGCTTCTGCGTGATTGACAGCAAGCCGCGGTTCTGGAGCTTCGATGACATCGAGATGCTCCAGGAGCTTGCCGGCTGCGTGATGCACGAGATCGAAGGCCGGCGGCTATTGCAGGCGAGCGAGGCCAGATGTCGCGAGCTCGAGGGCCGCTTGCGTGACGCGGCGCGGCCCGACGCCACCCACTGACGCTTCGCTGGCCGAACTCCCCGGCGACCTGCTAAAGTCAGCCTCCGCCGGACGCGCGGCATCCCGAGACGGGATGACCGCCGCGTTCGCTCGGAGGATTCATGGACAACCTGCTCGCAGAGATGGTCGGGACCGCGTTGCTCGTGCTACTCGGCGGCGGCGTGGTCGCCAACGTGCTGCTCGCGCGCTCGAAAGGGCATAACTCCGGCTGGATCGTGATTACCGTCGGGTGGGGCGTTGCCGTGGCGGTCGCGATCTATGCCGTTGGGCGTATCAGCGGGGCGCACCTCAATCCTGCGGTGACCATCGGACTCGCGAGCATCGGCAGCTTCGCATGGACCGACGTCCCGGGCTACATCGCGGCGCAGGTTCTGGGCGCGTTCCTCGGGGCCGCGCTGGTGTGGCTGGCGTACTTACCGCACTGGGCGATCACGACGGACCCGGGCGCCAAGCTCGGTGTCTTCGCAACCGGACCAGCCGTGCGAAATCCCGTGGCCAATGTCACCACCGAAATCATCGGCACGGCGGTGCTGGTGTTTGGCGTACTCGCGATCGGCGCCAACGCCCAGTCGTTGACGCGCCCGAACGAGATCGATCTCTCGGTGGTCTTCAGCCACGGTCTGCAGCCGCTGCTCGTCGGCATCCTGGTGCTCGGCATTGGTGTCTCGCTCGGAGGGCCGACTGGCTACGCCATCAACCCGGCGCGCGACTTCGGGCCGCGCCTCGCACATGCTCTTCTCCCGATTCCGGGGAAGGGCGATTCTGACTGGGGTTACGCGTGGATTCCGATCGTCGGGCCAATCATCGGCGGCGTCCTGGGGGCGTTGCTCTTCAAGATCGTGGGTTTCTAGCGAGGCCTAAAAGCGCTTCAACATCGCCGCTTTTCTAAACCACGGCCGCTCGCGACGCCGCAGGTAGCTCGGCATCGTCAGCTTCTTGCGGAGAACTTTGTCCGCCCACTCACGTGCTTCTTCTTTGCGGCCTTGCTCGGCGAGCAGGGCCGCGTAGTTGCACTGCGTCTCGGACAGCGTCGAGAGCTCCAGCGTTTCTGCGAACAGTGCGAGCGCGCGCTCTGGCTGGCCGCTCTTGCCGAGGGCGTGCGCCAGAAGCCCGGCGGCGCGCTGATAGTCGTACTTCGGGTCCTTCGCGACGACGTGCTCGAGATCGGCGACGGCGGCCTTCGGATCGTCGAGGGCGAGCGCCGCGAGCGCGCGGCGATAGAACGGATCGAGCGAGTCGGGCCGCGACGCAATCACCTTGTCGTAGCACTCCCGCGCCTGCGCGTACCTTCTTGTCCTCGAGCAGCAGGTCCCCGAGCTCCTCGTAGTTGCCAATCGACGGGTTGTCGATGATCGCGGCCCGGAGCTGTTTGATATGGCGGCGGCGCGGGAAGACCTGGAACGAGCTGCGCAGCAATCCCGCGTCGGGGACAATCTCCAGCAGGATGTAGGCGGCGGCGCCGAGGCCGCCGCCAATCAGGATGATCCAGAGCCAGTACGTGTCCGGCCGGCGGCGGGCGAAGTGCGCGATTGCGATCGCCTGCAGGATGATGCCGTATGGGTAGAAGAGACCGAACATGCTGTCGCGGCTGAATTTATCTCACAGATTCGGGCGCCTGTGTCGTGTCATCCGCGCGTTACTGCTCTTTGATTGAAATGTTCTTGAACTGCACCAGGCTTGGCGGGCTCACCCAGACGCCGCCTTTCTTCGAGCCGTGGTGCTGCAGCGCGATGGCGCCGCGCGCCGGCACATCTGGGAGCTGGGCGTTGCTGATGACCTCCTCGCCGTTCAAGATCACAGTGAGGCGATCGCCGCGCATTGTAATCTCGAACGAATTCCATTGGCCGATGTCGCGATCGGCAAGGCGTTTCGGCGTGACGCCGGCACGCACGGCCGGCGGCATCTTGTCGTCCATGCGATAGCCGTAGACTTCACCTGAGCCAATCGGCCAGCACCAGATGTTGACCTGGGCTTTGTTGCTGCCGCGCAGGTAGATTCCAGAGTCTGAGTCGGGAACGCTCGTGCGAATCTCTTTGCCGTCGGCGTCCTTCTTGTGCAGACCGCTCGGCAGGATGATTGGCACATTGGGATTGATGTACGGTGTGCTCTTGATGCGCCAGTCGACTGTGAGCGTGAAATTGCCGTACTCGCGCTCGCTCCACAGCGCCTTGTCGTCGCCGGGAGCCTCGCTCTCGGCGTCGTAGTCGATGACGCCATCGAGCACTTTCCAATGGCCGTTGTCACCAGCAGGGACCTTCCAGCCGGACAGATCCTTGCCGTTGAAGAGCGGCGTGACGCCGCCCTGCGTCGAGACCGCCGAACCGGCGAGCAGGGCAGCCGCCCCGATCGCCCCGATGGCAATGAACAGAGGTTTTGCGCTCATAGCGCGGTCTAGTCTAGGCTAAGCCGGTGCCGACTCGTGATGGAAAACTCGGTGTGGCCGTCTCCGGCATTGGCTGGTGTGCGGCCCAGCATATTGCTGCGTTTCAGAAGAATCCCCATGTGCGCGTCACCTGGCTCCACGGCCGGGACGAAGCGCGGGCGCGGGCAACCCTCGAGAAACATCAGCTGACGCTCCCCGACGCCAGACTGACGACGCGCTACGAGGACCTGCTCGAGGCGCCTGACGTCGACATCGTGTCGATTGCCACGCCAAACCATCTCCACGCCGCGCAAGCTGTCGCCGCAGCCAAGGCGGGTAAGCACCTGGTGGTCGAAAAGCCCACGGGACTCGACGAAGCACAGCTCGTCGCCATCCGCGATGCCGTGCGGGCCGCGCGCGTCCGGACGATTGTGTCGTTCGAGCTGCGATTCAATCCCTTCCTCAAGTTCGCGCATTGGCTGCGCACATCGGGGTGGCTCGGGGACGTGCGCTTCGCCCGCACGCAATACCTGTCGAGAGTCACCGACTGGTATCCCGGCTGGGACTGGGTTCGTACGCGCGAGAGCGGCCGCAGCCACCTGCTGGCGGCTGGCTGTCACGCCGTCGACGCGCTGCGCTGGTGCTCCGGCCGCGAAGTCGAGGCAGTGAGCGCGTTCCACACCCACTTCACTGAAGGCTACGAGTGGCCGACGTCGATCGTGGTGAATGCAAAGCTCGAGGGCGGCGCGCTCGGTCATGTGACGAGCTCGACCGACTTCATGCTGCCGTACAACTTCAACGTCGAGCTGATGGGCGACGCGCTCACGCTGCGGCAGGACTTGCTGCAGTCGCTCGAGGGGACGATTGACATCGAGGCGCTGCGCGCAGCCAATCCCTTCCCGGAGGTCACGCTCGTTCCGGCGCTCGACGGGCTGGATCGTCCGGCAGTCAGGATCGTCTGCCCGATGCCGGGCTCCGCAGACGTCAGCCACCATCCGTTCCAGGCCGAGATGGACGAGCTCGTGACCTGCGTGCTCGAGGGCCGCGACACGTCGCTCGACGTCTTCGACGCGCAGAAAACCATGGAAGTGTGTCTCGCCGCGGATCGATCGGCCGAGCGTCGGGGCGCGCCGGTAGCGCTGCCACTAATAGAGGCATGAGTACATCTCACAAGGTAGCCGTCGTCACCGGTGCTGGCAGTGGCATCGGGAAGGCCGTTGCGTTGGCGCTTGCCGGCGATGGTTACGCCGTAGTGCTGGCCGGACGCCGGGCCGATCGGCTCGAGCAGGCGGTTCGCGATGGGCACGCGCACGCAGGGCAGCTACTGGCCGTGGCGACCGATGTCGCCGATCCTGAGTCGGTGAAGGCGCTCTTCGCGCGGACGAAGGAAAGATTCGGCCGGCTCGATCTCCTGTTCAACAATGCCGGCATCGGCGCGCCAGGCGTCCCGCTCGATGAGCTCACGGTAGAGCAGTGGCGGACGGTCGTGGACACGAATCTCACCGGCGCGTTCCTGTGCACGCAGCAGGCGTTTGCGCTCATGAAGAGTCAGACTCCCAAGGGCGGACGGATCATCAACAACGGGTCGATTTCAGCCTCCGTGCCGCGTCCACACTCGGCGCCCTACACTGCCACCAAGCACGCGATCACCGGCCTGACGAAGTCGACGTCGCTCGACGGCCGCGCGCACGACATCGCCTGCGGGCAGATTGACATCGGCAATGCGTCGACCGAGCTGGCGGCGAAGATGGCCAAAGGGGTCCCGCAGGCCAACGGCACTATCGCCATCGAGCCGCTGATGGATGTCGAGCACGTGGCCCGTGCCGTGCTGTACATGGCGAGCCTGCCGCTCGAAGCCAACGTGCAGTTCATGACGGTGATGGCGACGAAGATGCCGTTTATCGGCAGGGGCTGAGACAATTCTGAATGCTGAGTGCTGAGTGCTGAAGTAAGGCTGAAGTCGCTGGAAGCTGGAAGCTGGAAGCTGTAAAATCCCCTTGAGGTAAGCCATGCACGCACGAGAGTCTGGGAGCCCGCTCCTGCCGAAGCCCATCGATCAGTTTCGCGACTACGCGCATGCGCGGCCGCGCGTCGAAGAGTTTTACGCGCTCAACCACACGCACCAGACGCTCGACTTCGTGCTGGCCAAGAAGCGCGAGTACCTGGCGCGTAATCGCCAGACGCTGACGGTCTGGGAGGCGCTGGACTTCCTGAACACGCTCGTCGACGACAGCGATCCCGACATCGATTTCACCCAGATCGAGCACGCGATGCAGACGGCCGAGGCCATCCGCGCTGCCAACCAGCCGCGCTGGTTCATCGTCACTGGCCTGGTCCACGATCTCGGCAAGATTCTCTGCCTGTTCGGCGAGCCGCAGTGGGCGGTCGTCGGCGACACGTTCCCGGTCGGGTGCCGCTGGTCGGAGAAGATCGTCTACAGCAATCTGTTTTCCGACAATCCAGACCGGCTGATACCTGAGTACCAAACCGAGAACGGCATCTACGAGCCAGGCTGCGGCCTCGACGCCGTCCACATGTCGTGGGGCCACGACGAGTACGTCTACCACGTCGTCAAGGATCACCTGCCGGAGGAAGCGCTGTACATGCTCCGGTATCACTCGTTCTACCCGTGGCACAAAGAGAACGAGTACACACACCTCACGAACGAGAAAGACCGCGCGATGTTGAAATGGGTGCGCGCCTTCAACCGCTACGACCTGTACTCGAAGGGGTCGGCGCGGCCCGACGTCCCGGCCCTCATGCCGTACTACCACGAGCTGGTCGACGAGTTCTTCCCCGAACCGCTGCGCTGGTAGGCCCGCGACTCGCGAAGTATGGGCATTAGGTTCCCGAGCCGAGCCCCGAGCCTCGCGCCCCGATTTCAAACCTGTAATCGACCGACAGAATTCGGATCGGCTCGATCCGCAGGGCGAGATCTGTCCGGAAAAATGACGAATTTTGGCAGGAACAGCCTTTGCCTCAGCGCGCGCGTATCCCTATACGCGCGGCGGACGTGCGGATGATCCCTTCTGGAGGCGAGTAATGAGCAGTGGGCAGTCGATCGTGGTCAAGGGCGATATCTCAGGCAGCGAAGATCTGGTCATCGCGGGTCGGGTGGAGGGCAGCATCACGCTCAACGGCCGGGTGCTTACGCTCGCCGCTGGATCTCACGTTGTCGGGGAAGTCGCGGCCGGAACAGTGGTTGTGTCCGGAAAGGTCGAGGGCACCGTCGAGGCAAAAGAGCGACTGGACATCAAGAATACGGCCGAGGTCAAAGGAACGCTGAGCACGGCGCACCTCGTCGTCGCTGACGGCTCTCAGATCACAGCGAAAGTGCAGATGCCGGGTCGCGAGACAAAGAAACCAGTACTCGCTGTGGCTGGGTAGGGCTGATCGATGGCAAGTGATAGCGGTCAGGACCTCTACGAAGTCCTGCAGGTGAGTGCCAGCGCCGAGCCGGACACGATTCATCGCGTCTACCGTCTCCTGGCGCAGCGCTTCCATCCCGACAATCAGGAGAGCGGCGACGCCGGGCGCTTCCATGAGATCCACGAGGCGTATACCGTCCTCAGCGATCCCGAGCGCCGGGCGAAGTACGACGTCGTCTACCACAAGGTCAGACAGGACCGGTGGCGTCTGGTCTCGAACGGGTCCCACGCCGAAGACGACTTCGAGATGGAGCAGATCGGACGGCTGACGCTTCTGGAAGCGCTGTACACGCGCCGCCGCATGGAGCCAACCAATCCCGCGCTGATGACGAGCGATCTCGAGACACTCATCGGCCGGCCCCGAGAGCACCTCGATTTCACGATCTGGTACTTGGCGCAGAGGAAGTTTGTGACGCGGGACGATCAGGCGCGGCTGCAGATCACCGCGGACGGCGTGGATTACCTGGAACAGAACTACCGGTCGAATCTTGCGCGGCGCCGCCTGACCGCGCCAGCAGAAGCCTAGGGGTCAGGCCGTGAAACACGATTCACGGCCTGACCGCCAACGGGTTTACGAGAACGACTTCGGGATTTCGAAGCCCTTTCGATACTCGCGGGTGAGCAGCGCGTCGGCCTTCTTGTCGTCGACGAACCGCTCGCTCTTGCCGTCGAACACCAGCCCGTGACCCACACGGTACGAGATGTTCGCGAAGTGGGGGAGCGCCGATGACAGGTGGCCCTCCATGATGTCGCACGTCAGGATCTTCGGGTCGTTGGCGCGAATGCCGTCGATGAAGTTCTGATAGTGCGGGAACTCCGTCGTCGTCAGGCCGACCGGCTCGGCGTTCGAATCGGGTGCCGGCTCGGCGCCCGGACCCTTCTCGTTCTTGACGCCAACGGCACCCATGTACGACTGCCAGCGACGGCCGGTCTCGTCAATCCACAACCAGCCCTTCGAACCGTAGAAGAGGTTGCCGATGCGCTGGCCGCCCTCGTCGTTCGTATGCTCGCCGCGCGTCGCAAACTCGAGGATCGTGCCGTCCGCGTACTCATAGAAGGCCGACTGCACATCCGGAGTTTCCTGCGCCGATTCCGGACCGAAGTACCCGCCAACTGACGTGATCTTGACCGGGTGTTCCTGCTTGCCGAGGCCCCAGCGCGCGATGTCGAACTGGTGCGGACCCTGATTGCCGGTGTCGCCGTTGCCGTAGTCCCACTGCCAGTGCCAGTTGTAGTGGAAGCGGTTGCGGTTGAACGGCTTCTTCGGCGCTGGGCCGATCCACAGGTCGTAATCGACCTTGGACAGATACTGCGCATCGTAGGCGGGCTCGTAGTTCGTCGAGCCGACCGTCAGCGCGAACTTCTCGCCGGCCTGCATCGGACCATCGGGGTACTTCCCGATTGACGCCCTCGGCTTGAAGCACAGCCCGCGCGCCATGTAGATCTTTCCGATGTTGCCATCCTGCATGAATTTGATTGCGGCGCGGACGGCCGGCCGGCTGCGGTTCATCGTACCAACCTGCACGAGCTTTCCGAAGCGCTGTTGCGCCTCCACCATCTTGCGGCCTTCCCAGACGGTGTGTGACGCCGGCTTCTCGACATACACGTGCTTGCCGGCCTGCAGGCCCCAAATCGTTCCGAGCGCGTGCCAGTGATTCGGCATCGCGATGATGACCGCGTCGACTTCCTTGTCGTCGAGCACGCGGCGGAGGTCTTGCACGAAATTCGGTTTGTAGGTCGCGACGCTGGTGAGCCGCGGATCGTTGACGCGCTCAGGCGCGAGGTTGGCGTCGATGTCGCAGAGCGTCTTGATGGTGACGTTCGGAAGCTGCGCGAAGCCGCGCTTGACGGCATTCCCCTGTCCGCGGATGCCGATGCTGGCGACGATAACGCGATCGTTGGCGCCGAGCACGCGACCCTGTGAGGCCGCGCTCACGCCGGGCCGGAGAAGATCGCCGCCGATCGCCAGGCCGGCGGTCGCCGCGCCGAGACGCGCCGTGAAATCACGCCGCGAAATGCCGTTCTTGTCATGCCCGTCGTTGGCCACGTTGACCTCCTCTTGACTCTTGCCGGACTGCTGACTGCCTTTCCGAAAGGCCGCAGCATCGTAACACGGCGACCGCCGCCGATCCCTGGATCAGGCCATTTTCAGGCCCGTGTCGGCGTTACCCCGGCTTCGCTTAGCCACTGGCGCATGAGCTGCGCGTAGTGCGGGAACGCCACCTCGGGTTCTTCGATCTCCGGATGCCACGCCTTCTCCCACTCGAACCCGTAGAACCCCTTGTAGCCACCCTTGGCCAGCACGGCCACGGTCTCCCGCACGGGCACCGTTCCCGAACCCGTCAGCACGTACTTCACATCCGCACCTTCAGGCCGAGAGTCCTTGAGATGCGTGTGCCGCACGTACGAGCCGAGAGTTGCGTACGTCGCCGCCGGGGCTTCCTTGCCCGCGACGACGGTGTGATGCGCGTCCCAGAGCAGGGCGACGTTCGGCATGGCTGCGCCACGCAGAATCTCGGCGAGCGAGGGTGAGTCGGTGAAGTCACCGTGCGATTCGATGATGACGGCGACGCCGCTGCCTTTCGCGTGCTCACCGAGCGTTCGGAGTCCGTCGACGACACGCGCAATAGCCGCGGGCCTCGTGTCGCCGGGAGGTACCTTGTCTCCAAACACCCGCACGTAGGGAACCTCGAGGCGGTGCGCAAGATCGATGAAGCGGCGCCCTTCGTCGAGTTGCGCAGCACGGACGGCAGGCTCTGCTTCATGCATCCGTGCCGAGGCCCCAAGATCGGAGATCCTGAGATTGACCGCAGCGAGATCCTTCTTGGACTCACTGACGCGAGCACCTGCGAACTCAGGGCGTTTGGACAAATCCATTTCGCCCTCGATCCCGCGAAGCTCGATCGCCGCATATCCCATCGCTGCGGCCTGCTCCAGAATTCTCGTCCATGTCCACTTGGGGCAACCGAGCGTGGAGAAGCTGATGGGGAACTGCGGCGGTCGTTGTCTGGCGCTGATGATCGCGGGCGCCACGGTCGCAGCGGCGACACCGGAGAGAAATGCGCGTCGTGAGATCACGGCTTCAGAATGTGTGGGCAATCAATGTGTCCGAGGTTTATTGAAGGGCCGAACGTTCTCGGGACCGAAGATGTGCGTGTGGTGGCTACAGATGTCGTGCAGCTGCGGGACCTGCTTGAAGAAGTTGCCCATCGCGTAGCCGCACAGCAGCGCCAGTTCGAATTTTGCCGCCAACTGGTTCCACAGGATCTCGAGACGAGTCGCCGCCTCGATGCGGCCCTGCTTCCAGAGGACATCCACCATGCCGCCATATGCACGCAGGATCGAGCCTTGTCGCCCCTGCAGTGTCTGCTCGACGAATCCTCCGACGTGCGTTTCGAACAGCTCGGGATCGGGACGGCCATCGACCATGAAGAGTGCCAGCATGTCGTCGGCGTCGATGATGAGGAGGTCGCCGTTCTTGCGCGCTTGATCGACGTGGATGAGCCGGGCGCTGAGTTGACCCAGCATACCGTCGCGATGCGCGGCTGGCGCGATGATCATCGCCGGCTCACCGATGATGAGCCCTTCGGCAAGGAAAGCCGAGACAGTCGAGAACAGGCGATCCTCGCTGCCGTAGAATTGGACGGCGTGATACTGCCCGCTTGGAGGCCGTGCAGCCACAGTCTTCAAGGATAACACCAGCGGGGCCGGTGCGAGTTAGGATAGGCCTATGGTTCGAATGGCTCGGCTGGCGCTAGTGGTGTTTCTGGGGTTTGTCGTGTCGGCGGCACTACTGGCCGAGCCGGCGAAGGTTGACGGCAAATGGAACGCCCAATTGCAGCTCGAATCGATTACCGGGCATCCAATCCTGACGTTTAAACAGGATGGCGGAAAGCTGTCCGGGACCTATGAAGGGCGATACGGCCCCTCTCCCCTCGAAGGCGAAGTCAAAGACAACCAGATCGCGTTCGTTGTTTCGTTCACGGCCGAGGGCACGCAGACGACCGGCGTGTTCGAGGGCACGGTCGATGGTGCGACGATGGGCGGCAAGGTTGAATTCGAGGGCGCCGGCAGCGGCACCTGGTCGGCGGTTCGCGCCAAGGCCGAGTCTCCGAAGTAGCGCGGTCATCCGTTCGCGCACGTTCCTCCAACTGTTCCATCCTGCGCCATCCCAATACCGGCTGCACGGAACTTGCACACCCAGACACCCAATTGACGGTGGAATCGATTCACCAATGAGGAGGGGTGTCGAATCGTGCAGCCCATGACGAGACGTTACAAATCGGTTTTGCGATACACGATTGTGGCAGTGGCCTGCTGGTTGGCTCCTGTTGCGGCATCGGCGCAGGTGACGGGTGGCGTACGCGCTGGCCTGAGCATCGACCCCGACCAGTTCTACGTCGGTGGTCACCTCGAGACCAATCCGATCGTCGAGCACCTCGTGTTTCGCCCGAACGCCGAGATTGGATTCGGCGACGACGTAACGCTTGCCGCCTTCAACTTCGAGTTCGTCTGGAAGTTTCCACGCCGGCGATCGGACTGGGGCTTCTATGCGGGCGGCGGTCCCGCCATCAATTTCTATCAGTTCGATGGGCCGAACGACGATACGGAAGCAGGCTTCAACTTCGTCGGCGGACTCGAGAACAGGAAAGGGTTGTTCTTCGAGTTCAAGATCGGCGTCGACGACAGCCCCGACTTCAAGTTCGGCGTCGGGTTTACGTTCCGGTAGGAACCCTACCAGGTGATCGGGTCTAAGCTTTTCGGAGGGACGGCTGGCGACCTCGACACAGCCGACCGCCGGATCACGATCAACACACAGCCGGTAACCGCACAGTTATTCAGTGAATCCACGAGAAACCCACCTGAAAGACGTTGGAGTTCACGCCGGGATTGTACGTGGTCAGGATGCCGTCGGACATGTGGTGAATGCGGTATTCGAACGAGAGAAGCGAGTTGCGCCGAATCGCGACGGTCAGCCCGCCTCCGCCCTGCGGCGTGAAATTCGTGCGCGAAATGTTGCGCGGTATCGGCTTGTCAGAGAGGACGACTCCGGCGCCCGCCGAGATGAATGGCCGCACGCGCGCGCCCGGTGTGAAGTGATAGCGAAAAATGAGCGCCGTGGAGAGGGCGTAGGTCGTGCCGACGTTCTCGTGGAACGCAATCGCCGGATAGAACTCGCCGGAAATTAGCAGGTTGCCTCGGCAAGGACCAGCGAAGATCGGTCCGGTGAGTACGTATCCGATGTCGACGCCGAGCGTCAGGAACTCGCTGTCTGGCAAGCCACCCCAGATGTCCATGGCATTGCCAAACCCCACACCTACTCCGATTTCCGTCCGGCCACGGGTCAAGGGATCGCCCGGTGAATCTGCTGTCTGGGCCCGCGCCACAGCGGGCATGACCATCACGAGTGCGGCAGCGGCCACATACACCTTCACGCGGAACCCACCTAGCATGCGAAGTACCGCGACAGCGATAGCGAACGACATGTTCGGTGAGCCGACGGCACGGTCCCTGTTAGTATGTCGTATCGTGAGTCGCAGATCGATTGTCGTGATCGGTGTCTTCATTGCTGGAATGGCACTCACGCTGCCATCCCCGGCGCGCGCTCAAGGTGCGGACGCCGCCAATGCGAACGCCGACCCGGCGGATCCGGCTCCCAAACCGCCTGCCTCGACGATCCCATCCGCCGATCCTCGCAGTTACCGACCGAGCGACTTCAACCTCTCGGTGCTCGGCGGGCGTGGACTGCTGCAAACGCGATCGCCGTACACGCTTGGCGCCGGCAAGTTCGCGGTCGGCGGGTCGGCGTTGAATTTCGATCGCAACCCGGGCGACGTCGATTTCTTCAACTTCGGTTTTCAGATTGCGCTTGGCATCTCCAGGCGCGCCGAAGTGTTTCTGAGAGCCAGTCCGGTGGTTCGCACCAACAGCGTGGGGCAGGATCCCGTCGGCTTCCCGGTGCCGCCGCTGACACAATTCGTCGACACCTATCCGACGTCGGCAACACGGCTCGGCCCGCAGTTTCTCTTTGCCCAGGAAGTTCCCTTCAAGTCCTACGACGCCTGGAACGTCATCATCGATCCGCCTGGTCACGGCGCATTTGGCCAGTCGTCAGGCGACATCGTGATCGGCGGCAAGTTCAATGTGCTGTCCGAAGACCGCCGCAATCGCTTCGGCCTGGGCGTGCGTGGTTACGTCGAGATCCCGACCGAAACACCGAACGACGGTTCGAAACATTGGCGGCAGTTCACGGGAGTGTCGGGGAAGACGAATACCGGCGTCGAACTGCTGGCCGCGAAGCGGTTCCGGTACACGGAGCTCCTCGTCAACGTCGGCTACAAGCACGTCGGGGACCCCTCGCGAGGGCTCGAGGTTCAGTACGTCGATTCCTCGCGCACGGAGCCAGGCGAGTTCCTCGTCGGTCCGCCCCAGGAGGTCAAGCTGGACCTTCACGACCAGCTGGCGTTCTCGATGGGCCTGTCGTTGCCAGCATTTGCGATCATGCGGCAGCAGGTCTGGTTTATCGGCGAGTTCGACTACACGCGCTACATCGCCTCCGGAATGCCGGTCGAACGCCTGGTGCATCCCGTAGAGATGCGACTCGGACTCCAAGTGAATTTTCCGTGGTACAAGGCGCTCGCCCTCGGGATGGCGTTTCAGCTGCTGTTCAACGATGCAGGCGACGGCGATATGCGCACGACTTTCCTGCGCACGCCCGATGGGCGAGGTGACATCAACTTCAGCGAGAACGTCGATCCGGCACTCGCAGCCGAAGTGGGTGCCTTTTTCACCAGTCGCGGTGCCAGCGTTCCGACAAGCGGGTCCACAGTCTTCTCGACGAACAATGCGGCGTTCGATGGCTGGCGAAACATCAACACCGGGCCGCAGCGGATCGTCGCCCAAGGTGGTGGCAACATCCTCGCGTTCATTACCTGGCGTGTCCATTGATCGCTTCGCATGTCCGCGAAGACGCGTCGCCCGCTCAGCGCGTCAGCGCGTAGTAGATCACGTACACCCAGGACAGCACACCGTGAATCATTGCCCAGAGGATCGAGTGCCACTTCGACCACGAAATCGTGATCGCGAGTGCGCTGCCGAAGCTGATTCCTGACTTCACACCTTCGTGCATGGTTTTGTCTCCGCGCATAGGTTACGCGATGCTGCAGCCTCGTGCGACGCCAGCGGTTGAGTTTTTGAGCTCCGATTGACCCGACTGGCTTGACTGATCGTCGTCTCGAGCGCACCATGAGGTCCCGGTCGCCTTTCGTCGCCAGCGTCTGCGGGACCGGGTCTGACAAGGCGGTGCGCGATGCCGCGTATGCGACGCGCTGTTGCGTTCGTTCTTCCACTACTGCTTGCCCGGTGCGGTTCCGAAGTCACTCCCCTTGGTCCGACACCGCCCGATCAGGGCATCGTCATCTACCTTCACGCGGACTATGCCGGCCCGTCGCAGGCGCTCGCCGTCGACGTCGCGGATCTGAGCAAGGCGCAAGGGCCGTGTTCGAGCGGGGAAGAGGGAGAGGTGCCGAACTGGAGGAAGTGCGTGTCGTCCATCCATCTGCGTCCAGGATGGTCTGCGACACTCTTTCGTGACGATGACTTCAAGGGCAGGAGCGTCACCATTACCGCTGACACGCCAAACCTCAAGAGTCTGCCCGGGCCCTGCGACGGAAGCTTCAACGATTGCGCCATGTCGATTCGTGTCACGAAACACTAAACAATGAGCGGGCTGCGCCCCCCGAGTCGTCGCTGGTTCTATGATGGCTGCGTCCGCCGCTGATTGCGCGGACGCTGCCATATGAACTGGATGGAAGCGGTCGCCGTCGTCTTTGGCGTCGTCGCCGTCGCGCTGACGATCAAACAGAACTTGTGGTGCTGGCCGGCGGGCCTCGTACAGGTCTCTCTCTACGTATTCGTGTTCTACGAGGCACGTCTGTACTCCGACATGGTTCTGCACGTGATCTACGTCACCCTGCAGATCTACGGCTGGTACAACTGGCGGCAGGGCAGAAGTGGCACGGCTCTTCCGGTCTCGCGTCTTTCGTTTGTCGAGGCCGCTGGCTGGACGGCGGTCATCGCTGTTGCGGCGTTCGTGTGGGGCGAGGTGATGATTCGCTACACGAACGCGGCGGCGCCTCGCGCCGATGCGTTCATCGCCGCGGCCAGCCTGGTGGCTCAGTACCTGCTGGCGATCAAGAAGATCGAAAACTGGATCATCTGGATCGTGGTCGATGTCGTCGCCATCGCCGTGTACTGGTCGCGCGATCTCAAGCTCACGGCCGGCCTTTACGCCATCTTCCTCGTCCTGTGCGTGCTTGGCGTGATTGAATGGTGGCGTTCCTACGAGCGTAACCGCACAGGACCGGCGGTCGCGGCGGCACCGGCATGAGTGACGGCTCGAGCGAGAGCCGCGTTGGCCTGGCGCTCGGCAAGTTTGCCCCGCTCCACCGCGGACACCAACATCTGATCGAGACTGCGTTGTCGGAAGTCGATCGGCTGATCGTGATGATCTACGACTGCCCGGACGTGACTGACGTTGCGCTACATGTTCGCGCCAGGTGGATACGGGATCTCTATCCAGAGGTCGAGGTTATCGAAGCCCTTGATGGGCCGGGCGAAGTAGGTACGGAACCCGAGATCACCCAAGCGCACGACGCCTACATCCTGCGCATGCTGGCAGGGCGGCGAGTCACGCATTTCTACTCGAGCGAGTTCTACGGGGACCATGTCAGCCGCGCCCTTGGCGCCGAGGATCGGCGGGTGGATCCGCAACGCGCACGGTTTCCGATCTCGGGGACACGGGTCCGAGAATCGCCGTACCAGTACCGGAGCTGGATTGCGCCACGGGTCTATCGCGATCTGATCCGCAACGTCGTGTTCATGGGCGCCCCGTCCACGGGCAAGACGACGCTCTGTCAGCGGTTGGCGCTCCGCTATCAAACCCAGTGGATGCCGGAGTACGGCCGCGAGTACTGGGAGACGCATCAGCAGGATCGCCGGCTGACTCCCGAGCAGCTCGTCGAGATCGGCGAGGGCCACATCGAACGCGAAGACCAGCTGCTGCTCGAGTCGAACCGCTACCTTTTCACGGACACCAACGCCCTGACGACGCTGCTGTTCGCGCGTCACTATCACGGATATGGTCTCCCCAGGCTCGAGCAGCTCGCCGACGCAACAGCGTCGCGTTACGCGCTGACGTTTCTCTGCGACGACGACATTCCTTACGAAGACACCTGGGATCGGTCGGGTGAGGCGAATCGTCGTGAGTTTCAGGAGTGGACGATGGAGGAACTGCGGCGGCGCGGCATCGCCTACACGTTGCTGACCGGGTCCGTCGACGAGCGAGAGGCACGAGCCGTCGATGTGCTGGGCGGCCGGTGGCGTTGACGAAGCGATCCTGGACCCGGCGCGGCCCAAGACGATCTATCTCCGCCCGTAAGCGGAGAGAATGATGTGAGGAGGCGATGATTCCGATGCTGCTGCTGTCGCTGCTGCTTGCGCAGACCGCCTCACCACCGCACGACCTCGTCACTCGCTTTTACTCGAAGTACGTCAAGCTGGACACGTCTGACTCTTTCTTCAAAGGTAGCGCGAAGCGTGTCTTGTTTCCGTTCCTGACCACACGGTTGCGGCGGGTGCTGGACGATGCGGGTGCGTGTCAGGCCGACTGGGTTCGGCAGCAGCCGAAGGGATCGACGGACAAGCCGCCCTTCGTGGACGGCTTTTTCTTCTCGACCATGCCCGATGGCTTGCCGACCTCCTTCACGCTCGGACCGATTGAGGCGCTGCCGCACGGCCGATACAAGGTCACCGTCGACTTCGTGCGCAAGGAAATCGCGGATCTGATTACATGGAGGGACATCGTCATCGTCGCCAAAGACGGCGACCGGTTCGCAATTGATGATGTCGTCTCTGATGCGGATTCATCAACGGACGGCGAGAGGCGACTCTCGGAAAGTTTCGACGGCTGCCGCGGTCGCCGTTGGATTGGCGGACTCTAACTTCGGGCGGTGAATCATGCAGATGAATCCCTATCTGAGCTTTAAAGGAAACTGCGAGGCCGCGTTCACGTTCTACGCCGAGTCCCTCGAGGGCAGGCTGGGGGAAATGTTCCGCTATGCCGGGTCACCCATGGCCGATCAGGTTCCGGCGGATTGGCAGAACAAGATCATGCATGCCAGCGTGACGATCGGCGGCCAGGTCCTGATGGGCGGCGACGTGGCGCCGGACCGTTATGAGCAACCTCGAGGCTTTTCCTTGTCGCTGCAGATGAACAGCACGGCGCGGGCCGAACAGATCTTTCAACAGCTGGCGAAGGATGGCACGGTCGTGATGCCGCTCGAGAAGACGTTCTGGGCGGCGCGCTTTGGCATGGTCGTCGATCGCTTCGGCATCCCGTGGCTCATCAACTGCGAGGAGGCGGAAGTGGAATCCCGAAGGCCTCCCGCCATGTGACGTCTCCTTCCAGTTCGGACCTACCCTGACGCGTCAACCGTCGCGCTCGGCGTTGCACGACATCATGTGAGGTGCGCGCATCGACGTGCAAGCACGGCCGTGATGCTGGAGCTGACGGTAGTCGAATGCGCGGCTCAAGTGCGGAGCTTGAGAGCGGCGAGCCGTGCTCTCAAAGCAGTCGCGACTCGGCTCAGCGGTGAAGGCGGTGGAGCACGCAGGACGAACGCCTTTTTGACGTACGTCGGCACTTCCCAGACCGTTTCGAGACCGCGCGGGAAATATGCGACGCAGCCGGGAATCAGCACATGCATCGTCCCGCCATCGTGGACGCGAACCTCGCCCTCGAGGATGTGAACGATCTCGTCGCGGCGGAAGATCCAGGTAAAGGTGCCGCCTGTGCAATCCCAAAGGCCCGCGGTGAGCAGGGCGTCGGGCGACCTGCTCAACGTCAAAGAGCGGGCGACCGGAGCGCCTTTCTTGATCCAGCTCGGGTCGATTGGCAATGGCTGCAGGTCGGTTCGAGAGGTGTCGAACGGCGTTCCACGCAGGATGTGTGGCTCCATATGAGGTGTTTGGCCTGCGGGGCTCAGAACTTGAAGCCGAAGCCGTTCGACCAGCCATAGTCGTTGTTCGAAAACCCTTCCGGCGGCTTACTGTCGTAGTTGTCGAAGAGTCCGACGCGGAAGTACCAATCGCCGGGCAGGTTGAAGTCCAGGTCGAACCGGTAGGTCAAACGGTACCGGCCAGAGGTCGTCAGGTTGGGATAGTAGGTCAGCCGAGTGAGGAGGTCGGTGATCTTCAGCCTCTCGGTCATGAACTCCGTGCCGAGATAGGCCTCGGCCGAGTTCTTGGTGGGCAACGCCGCGTCGGTGTAGTTCTCGTTGGTCCACGCCAGTCCGCCCCCGAGCGCCAGGTACTGGTTCGAGGAGCGCAGCAGGTATCGGCCGCCACCGCCGCCAATCGTCGTGCGCAGATCCAGGCCCTGCTCTTCGCTGTTCAGGAAGTCCTGCGTGGTATTGACATACCAGCGGCTGCCGAGGAGGCGGCGGAAGTCGTTCGCCAGGTCCCAGCGCTTCGTGTCGGGCGCGTTGTCCTGCGAGCTCCTGAAGATGTTGGCAAAGAGGACATCGACATGGTGCTCATCCCGATACGACAGGTTCGACGCCAGCGAGAGTTGCGCCGCCGAGTTGGTACGCGTCAGACTGTAGCCAAAGTCCAGACCGGCGTCGATCCGCGACAAGAATTTTTGCTCGAACGGCTGTACCGTCGACACGTCCGGCAACTTGACGCTCGTCTCAGCGACCTGCACGAGTGGCTTCTTCTCCGGATCCGGCTTCAACGATCCCGATAGACGTTGTCCGTCGAATGTTTCTATGACGAATTGCCGCGTGCTTTCAATCGAGGCGATCTTCTCCCATTTGATCTTGAAATCCGAATCCGAGTAGTCGGTCGAGAAGATCAGCACGTCCTTCTCGACTTTCTTGATCTCGCCGACCAATTTGTCACCACTGGTGGTGATCACGACGTCCTGAGCCCCGAATACGACGCCGGCGCTAGCGAGCAGCAGGACAAGCGCGAGTGTAATCGGTCCCTTCCCGTGGACCGAGGCAGTCGCCCTCCGACTCTGGCGCTCGGGGCTCATGCCCTCACGATTGTCCGCGGCCGTTAGCAGGTGAATCATTCGACCCCTCCTTCGTTGTTCGCGCAGCATAACCTTGCGCGATGAGCGACCGCCAGTATCGGCTAATCACGTGCGACTCGGACTGTCACCTACGCGCGAAATGGCCCTTTCTTTTTGCGGACAGCTCATCCGACACAGTCACCAGAAGACTCTCTGACTAGAGCGCCACACGCTGTGGCGCTACTTTTGCCGTCCGCCCCAATGCGACACGCAACGTCGGGCAGCCTGCCGCCACGATCCAAGGTGACCCGTGACCGCACGAACCTTCTGCGCGATACCCGTGTGTCTGCTGTTCGTTCCCTCGTTCGCCGCGGCGCAAGACGTCGTCGACTTCGCCGCCAGCCTCATTGGGCGTCCCTACGTGTGGGGCGCGGAAGGGCCCCGCGCGTTCGACTGCTCGGGCCTGACCCAATACGTCTATCAGCAGTTTGGCATCGAGCTCCCGCGACGCGCGATCAGCCAATCCAGGGTCGGCGACCCGGTCGGGCGGCGCTTGCAGCGCGGGGACCTGCTGTTCTTCTCCGACAATTCACGTGAATCGCCGGTGACGCACGTCGGCATCTACGAGGGAAGCGGATGGATGATCGAAGCAAGCAAGCGATACGGGAAAGTACGGCGCAGCGAACTGAACGACGCCTATTGGGCCGACCGCCTGCTGTTCGGCCGGCGCATCACGTCCGACCTCGCCATCGGAGATGCGACTGAAGATGACATCAGATCGGCCACGCAACCTGCCGCCGAATCGTCCGGCGAGCCCGGCTCGCATCGACAGACGCCGAGTGGCTGCCCAGGCGATTCAGAGGATCGCCGAGGCGCTCCTCCGACGCCCTCGACGTTGAAACGATGAAAAGTTCGAGGTGAGTCGCGATAAGGTAAGCGCGATATGGATTCCCGGGAGATTCTGGTGCGAGCGCTCGTGGATGGATTCGGCGACCAAGGTTTCCGATTGGGCGTGCCGCCGCAACCAACTGCCGTGTTCCCCGCAAAGCATGCCGACATCGGTGACGCCACTGTCTCGGATCCGAAGTTCGCCCCGAGCTCAATCGGCGAAATCGCTTCGGCGGCGGTCGCGGTCGGCGACATCCTCGCTGACGAGTTCATCAACTTGGACACCCACCTTTCTGCCGTCCAGCGGGCTGAGCGTCTGACGAGGGACGTCGTTCGATTTCTCGAACACCTGTTTGCTGATCGCCTGGTGTTCTGGCAAGCGATCGATGCGTCCCGCAGCCGCGGATGGCGCGAGAGCACCGATGCCGGACAGCGCGAACCGCTCGTCAGTGATGATCGTACT
Source organism: uncultured Acidobacteriota bacterium (assembly GCA_963797715.1). GTDB lineage: Bacteria > Acidobacteriota > Vicinamibacteria > Vicinamibacterales > 2-12-FULL-66-21 > DATBJJ01. The sequence continues at coordinate 6,563 of CAWCQS010000012.1, read as the reverse complement.
TATGACGTCTACCTCTGGTCCGGGCCGCTACCGCAATGGCGCGCGTCGACGGCGATTCTCGGACGAGGTGCGATTCGCGACGAACGCGACTATGAGATTCTCCGGATTCGGCTGGAGGCACCGGGAGAGAGCGGCTTGAACGGCGCCGAGAAAGAGCTTGGCAGGCGGTTGATCGCGGAATTCGATCGTGGTCGGCGCTGACGCCACCGCTGATCCGCGATCGAATTGTAAACCCCTCAACCCATCGCGGGCGACGGTCGTGTAAGCTGCGCGCGAGGAGCGATCAATGCGACACGTCCTGACGATCATCTTGATTGCGATGGTGCCGACGAGCAGCACACAAAACTCGAATGACCGTGACGCCGTGCTGAAGGTGGTCCAGATCTTCTTCGACACCATGACGGCGAGAGACGCGGAAGGCGCTCGAAAGATCCTGGTTCCTGAAGGGCGTTTCTACGCAATGGACATGCGCAAGCCGAAAAGTGATCCACAGTCGTTCTCGAACGAGGAGTACTTCACGCGGTTGGAGAAATCAAAATACACGAGCCGCGAACGGATCTGGAATCCGGAAGTGCGCGTGCATGGACTGATCGCGACGGTGTGGGCGCCGTATGACCTCTGGGTCGACGGCAAGTATAGCCACTGCGGCGTCGATGCATTCGACCTGATAAAGACGGATGAAGGATGGAAGATCGCCGGAGGTGCCTTTACGATGGAGGCAAAGTGCGAGCCGAGCCCGCTCGGGCCGCTCAAGCAGTGATCAAGATCGCGGTTGCCGGACGGCAAGTGCTGGTGGACGACGAAGGCCAGCGAGGAGAGGCGCCAAAATTAGTAGCCCAGCAAGTATTTGATCTTGGCTTTCTTCAATGTCTCGCCCGCACCCGTGTTCACGCTGTTGACCCACTTCTGAAGCTGGGTCACGGTGAGCGTGTGACGCGCGGCGGGTGCTCGCACGACGATCTCCAGTCTGGTCGCGGGGCCGAGCCCCTCAATCCACCCATCCTTCTTCAAGCGCGCAAGGCCTAGACCGGCGGCTTCGTAAAGTGTCTCAGCTTCCACCTCGACAGAATGGCTGATGCCGGTGGGAGACTTGAAGCCGACCGTGCACACGCGGAGCGACATTGGCTGGCAATTGTAATACTTTCGATCTATGTTCGCCCGCAACATTTCAAGCCAACGACTACCACAGAAGGAGGCTACTGAAGTCCCGGCACGAGTCCCATGCGATTGATGAACCGGAAGAATCCGTGCCCGTTGCAGAAGAACAGAGGAATCGTGCGCTGATGGGAACCGTCCGTCGCTCCCCAATAACCTTGGAAATGCAGCGTGCTATCGCAATGTGGACACGTGAACAACGCGACATAATCCTCTGGCGCCTCTTTGTCTGCAAAGCGCGTGACTCGTTGCGCGCGCCAGCCTTCTTCTTTGTTGACGCACCAGACGTGAGTGCAGATGGGACAACGAAAGTAGGCAACCGAGGAAAACGCCGTCGCACCTGGCACGACGCGCAGTTCCATTCCTCCGCACGTTGGACAGCAGGTTCGCGCCATGACTTTGCGCTGCGAGCCGGACCATATAGCTGCGGCGAGATTTGCGTCAAGCGCAGAAATTGAAATCTCCATCAATGTCGGAGTCGAACCAGACAGTCGTGTCGGGAATGTCGCTCTTCCATACGAGCGTGGCGAAAGCTATCGCGCAGCCGCGCTCCTGCCCCGCGTCCACTAAGAGCCGAGCAATCTGGCTGCGAACGAAGCCAGAAAGCGCACTCCGTTGGATCGAGAGCGGAGAGCTTCGTGTGAAAGCGATGGCGACGGGAGGTGCGTGACGGTGAAGGGAATCGGCGGCTCGCGTTTCCGCCAGTGCAGCCGACGTGGCTCTACCCGAAGGATTGCCTACTCGCCCTCTACAGTCCACACATCAAACTGGGCGACCTCGTGTCCACGGCTCACTCGCTGGGCAAGGCGTCTGGCTTCTTGGGGGAGTGGCGTGACGTGGTGGATCAGATGGGGGACTCTTTTTCCCACGCCCCACAGGTGCCCGCAATGACAGCTGTAATAGGCACCGCGAGTGTGTTCGCTCGAGAACGACAGGAACCGAATGAACGCACACTCGCACGCCGGGCAGTTGGGGACCACCGCCATGTCGGAGGTGGCCAAGAACGTGAGAGAGCGTGCGTCACGATTGACACGTGTCGTACTGGTTGCAAGCGAACTCCTCGCACTACTCACGGGGCGAGGCTTCCCGCTTTCTCTCGAGAACTGGCGTGACGTGGAACAGCAGCCGGGGGTGGTCCTTGTGCAAGCCCCAGAGATGTCCGCAGCACAGACAGCCGTAGTACCGGAAGAACGAGTCCGTGCTTTCCCTCACCAGATGGAAGGCCCCGCTCTTCCTGCACGCCGGACAATGTTGGACCGCCGCCATGACGTGGCAGCGATGATCCTCGCTCGAGAGCTGGCGGGGTATCGGTGAAAGCCCCGTTGGGCATAGGGAATTCCCGGGCGCCTGACGGCGTGCCCCTTCATCCGCGGCCTGCGCCGCGGTGTTTGGCTACGACGCACCTACAGCGAGGTGATGTAGATGCGCAGCAGCAGACACAGCAGCCTCGTCCTAGTTGCTGACCAGGTCGGCCTATTCCACGGGCGGGCCATCGGGCTTCTCGAGTGGCGTGACGTGGTGGATCACCCGCGAGGAATCCTTGTGGACGCCCCAGACATGTCCGCAGCTGAGACAGCCGTAGTACCGGAAGTACGAGTCCGTACTTGCCCTCACCAGAGGGACGGCCCAGCCTCTTCCGCACGTCGGACAATCTTGAACCTTCGCCATGCCCAAGACACCAATCATTGCTCCGTAAGAGCGGGCGCGGTATCCGTGAAAGCCAGCGCCGTATCAGGGAATTTCCGATACTCCACGAGCGTGGCGTCTGGCGTCTCGAGAAGCGGCGTGATGTGGCAGATCGCCGAGGCCTTGTGGACGCACCAGAAATACCCACAAGGGCAGATAGTCCCTTCCGTGACAGCCGGCGCGAGACCCGGGAACCCCTGCCCGGCATCGGGGTCCTCGGCCTACTTCAGCGGCGGGGTGTGCAGCTTGTCTGGCAGTGGCGTCACGTGTTGGATTAGCTCTCTGGTCTCCTTGTCCACACTCCAGACGTGGCCGCAAGGGCAACGGTAGTAGTCAGCGCGAAAGCCCTCGCTCAGGGAAGGCAGGAACCGGACCAGCTCACCGTCGCACGCTGGACACTTCGGGACCGCCGCCATGCCTGTGGAGGCCATCATGTCCCGCTCATGGCTGGGGTGCTATCAGGGAATCCCCCGGAGCGAGGCTTTTCGGAAACGGGTGTCACGTGGTGAATCAACGACGGCTTGTCCTTGTGCACGGCCCGAACATATCCACTGGGACATTGGTAGTACGCAGAAGTACGAATCCGCTCGATCCTCACCCTGCTTGCGCGTGAGAGATGGCCGCATTCTGCGCGCATGCCGGACAAGGCGGAGTCGCCATCTAGGAAACGATCCGGCCCTGATGCTCCGGGCGGACACCAATGCGCCGGTCTTCAATGACGAAGAGAAACGCGCACGCGCTACAACGCAGGTACACGAAGTTGCTCGCGAGAGCTACCGCTTTGACGTCGGCGGCCTGACATTTTGGGCAGGGTGTGACAGGGCGACCACCCTGGTCGCTTGGGTTCGGCATGTTGGGAGCGCATCGTTTCCCGCACGGAATGTGCCAGCTGAGACACAACGATTCGCGCCAAGTTACTGGGCGTAGCGGCCGGTTTGTACGGCCGAAGTCGTGGTAAGCGATCCCTTTCGTCAGCCTTGGGGGATTACACAGGTCCCACCGCGTGGGGCCTCCCAGTCTCCACAGGGGTTCTGGGACGCTCTCCAAAACGATCGCGAGGAGTATCGAGGACGTGATTGCGACTACCCGGAACAAGCGCCACGGCCACGGCTCCGGCGATGGCTCGAGCGCTCGGGCACTCGGACGACGCAGAGATTGCGATCCTCGCAGCCGTGCGCGGTTCGTTTACGGCGCGCTGCAAGCGCTCCGATACCCGCGGGCTGAAGTCGTCGCCGCGCTCAACATCGCCATCAGCGAGAAGCGCGCTGGTGTCCAGTGACGAACCCGCTCGAAGAGATCGTCGAGCTCGAGTCTGAATTGCACGAGGACATCCACGGCCGCTGGCTGCGCGAGGACTACCGAGAATGACGTCGATGGTCGTGGCGCTATTCGGGAGCGACGTTTGGATTCGGGGGAAGTGGCGTGATGTGGCAGATCACCGAGGGCTGCTCCTTGTGGACGCACCAGCCATGTCCGCAGGGGCAGCGGTAGTACCAGAAGTGCGAACGCTCGCCCAGATAGATGGCCTCGTCCCGCGTGCATGCCGGACAAGGTGCCATCTAGGAAAAGATCCGGCTCTGATGCTCGGGGCGGACACCACTGCGCCGGTCTTCAATGACGAAGAGAAAGCCGCACGCGCTACAACCCAGGTACACAAAGTTGCTGGAGAGGGCTACCGCTTTGACGTCGGCGGCTTGGCATTTTGGGCAGAGTGTGACAGGGCGACCACTCTCGTCGCTGGGGCTCTGCATGTTCGGATCGTTTCCCGCACGGAATGTGCCAGCTGAGCCACAAACGATTTTGCGCCAAGTTGAGGGGCGTCGGCGCGGGTTGTAAGGCCGAAGTCGTGCGGAGCGATCCCTTTCGTCAGCCTTGCCAGCACGCGCAGTCCCTCGCCACGAGTGGTGTAAACGGATCGTCGCTGTAGGGGGCGCCACATCTCAAGACTCCAAACCGAGTGCCCGCTTGGCGGTCACCCGCAAGCGCTCGTATAACCACAACCCGTTGTTATGAAACAGCGGCTCACGCTTTAGATACTTGTAGGCCGCGAGCCGTTCGGCAACGGAGCGGTATGTCGGCAGAACAAGGGGAGCCCATGACCACCGTCTTCTCGGCGTTGCTCTTCATGACCATGCTCGCGTCCGGATCAGATGATCCCGGCAAGTCGATCGTTCTGGCGAAGGAGAACACGTCGGCCGTCCAAGCCGCGTCTGCCCAGAGCGATGCCGACAGAATCCGGCAACGAGTCAAGGAAGGCCAGAAGGTGCGAATCACCGACGATCAGGGGCGCGAGTGGCACGGTCGTATCGGCACCCTCGCACCTGACAACCTCACCGTTGTCACGCACGATCGCCAGCGAACGGACCTCCCGTACGAGACGATCCTCAGGATCGATCGTCCCCACGATAGTCTCGCCAACGGAGCGCTGATCGGGCTCGCATCCGGCGCAGCCTTTGGCTTGTCGTTGGTGATTGCAGAAGAGCACGACTGCGAACCTGGATACTTCTATTGCTCCGACCCCACTGCGGGAGCCTACATTGCCGCACCGCTGGTGTTGGGCGGCCTCGGCGCCGCGATAGGCGTTGGGATTGACGCGCTCATCAGAAAGGACTCGAACCTGTTCCAGCGCACTGGCGGTGCTCGAGTGACGCTCGCCCCCGCGGTGGGACCGCGTCTCCGCGCTGTCATGGTGTCTGTACGCTGGTAGAGGGATCCGGACTGATCGCACACCGGCATCGAAGAGTGGCGGACGGCTCTCAAAGCCTATGCACTAGGGCTGAAGAAGTAGAAGGTAGTCGCCGGGTAAATCGGTCGTTCCAGTCCCGGCAGCCGTGGCATTAGCGTGTCCTCGCGGTCACGGCGCAAACGCTGGACAGCCCACTGGTTTTTGAGAAGGGCGGGGGTAATGGGACCGGCGGTCCCCGCAGACTGCTAAAGGTGAGTCCTCGCCCACAAGCAGTCGATGGACGCCGCCGGTCTCACTAGGATGGAACAGGTTGAGCGAACTGACATACGAGCTCGTGATCGAGCCAGAGCAGAGAGGATCCGCGTCCCACTTCGAGCAGTGCTGTGCCGGCGCTGAAAACAGAAAAGACGGATGCGCGCGGCTCGAACCGCGGTTGCGCGTGGCACAAGCGGAGATCGTGGCGCTGAAAGCAGCACGCGATGCGGCGTTGCGCGCCGCTGCATCACGATCACGAGCGCGCGTGATGAGAAATGAAGTCGCCTAATAGTGAGGACTTGAAAAAACGAACGGGCGCGGGGGCGCGGCGTCGTCGGAGTTGATGGGCTATCGCAGAAGACGGTTGGCGGGTGGTGAGGCTTGGGAGCGCCCCTTGCGGCGCTCCCAGCTCAATCGCGTTCGTTCCGAAAATGGTCGTTGAACGACGCGACTATTCGGTCGACGTCCAGCGTCCGATGAATCCGCGCGTGACCCCGCCTTGCGTGTAATTTCCGACGACGTCGCCGCCCGCGTTGATTCCGAAGACGCGCGTCGCCGTGGCGCCCGGAACGTTGATGTGAGGTGAATTGCACGCCATCGAATGTGAACCCATGTGCACCGGCCGCATCGTTGAAGACACCGACCACCACCCCGGCAGGATTGATGTCCCACGCGGCCGTGGACGTGCTGTCGGGCACCTCGAGTGGGGTCAATGTGCCGCCCTCGTCCACAGATAGCCTTTGTTACGGCCGTCCATCATGTCCGTGTAGAGACCGACAAT
>CAWCQS010000011.1:0-241404 GCA_963797715.1 uncultured Acidobacteriota bacterium | reverse complement strand
ACGACGGCGTCGAACACTAACCCTTCCACCCTCCGTCGATCGCGAACGCCGATCCCGTGACGAACGACGCCTCGTCGCTCGCGAGATAGAGCGCCGCAGCGGCAATCTCTTCCGGCGTCCCCATGCGACCCATCGCCTGCGTCGCCGCCATCTCGCGGTATGCCTTCGCGGGATCGGGATACTCCTTGACCCGCGCAGAGACCCATGGCGTCTCCACCCGTCCTGGACAGGAGTTGATCGGACTCCGGACGCCGCGTGATCGAGCGCCATGCACTTTGTCATCCCCACGACGGCGAACTTCGTCGTCGCGTAGGCGAGGCGATCCTAATGCCGACCAGGCCGGCCACCGAAGCCATGTTGACGATCGCGCCTTTGTGCTTCGCCACCATGTCCGGCAGGTACACCCTGGTGACGTTCAGCATCCCACGGACGTTGACGGCGTCAAGAGCCGGTCGAGGTCGGCGCCTGTCGTCGTCAGCGCCTCCGACGTGGCCGATACCGGCGTTGTTGACGAGGACGTCGAGCGGCCCGGTCTGACGGCCGACCTCGGCACACGCAGCCTCGTCGCGCACGTCGAGCGCGAATGGCACCGCCGTGCCGCCCATCTTTGTGATGCGATCCGCCTGTTTCGGCCGCCGTCAGGATCTGGACGTCGGTGACAAACACGCGCGCCCCTGCGCGCGCGAAGGTTTCCGCGATGGCCGCCCCAATCCCGGAACCGGCACCGGTGACAAGGGCACTCTTCCCCGTGAGCTCGAACATCGCTTTCACGGGACGAGTGTAAACGATGTTCGAAGGCTGCTCGAATGACGACGTCGAATGGCGGCATTATCCAAAAGGCGAGCCCACCCTCATCTGAAGGATAGAGGTGGTGCGACCTCGCTGCTGAAACCCTGAGAATATCGCCGCCTTTCCTTCCCGCAGAACGGTACAGCCGTTGCCCATGTCGCTGCTACATGGCCGAAACCCGGCCGACTCCGAAAGCCATTACCAGCAGCAAGGCGGATGCAGGAAAGGACCTAAACGTGATTCCTCAGTTCGCATATCGCACGTCACGACTATTCAGCGGCACCATCACCGTGACAACGCTCACGCTGATCTGACGATGGCGACGCCATCCTCCGCGCAGGTGGCGCCAGCCGACAGGCTCTGTGACAACTCCTTCGAGGACTGCCGCGCCACAGTCCTCGAAATGATTCGGCAAGAAACTGCCGGCATCGATGTTTGTACCGGTTCATGACCGACTGGAAGGGCACCAGCGAGATCATCAAGCGGTGGAAGGCTGGCGTCCCCGTGCGTATCTTGCTCGACCTCCGCGCCGACCCGGGCTATCCCGCGGGAGTGTCCATCCGCGAGTCGTTCACCAACGCCGGAATCCCGATTCGGCATAAGGTCACGGCCGGCATCAACCACTGGAAGATGATGCTCTACAGAGGGCAGCACGCCGTCCACTTCAGCGGAGCCAACTTCTCGAACGGCTCGTACTTGCCATCGGAAGCCGGCGGCGAATATTTCAAGTATGTCGACGAGGCAATCTATTTCACTACCGACACGACAGTCGTCCAGACGTTCATGAAAAAGGACCGATGACATCTGGACGAATACCACGCACTTTGAGAACCTCGCCAACATCTCGGGTCCGCTGACGCGACGCTACCCATCCTATTCGGGAAGCGAGTCGGATTCGGAGTTGAATTTCCCACCGGATGAGAACTACGAAAATCGCGTGATTGCCCAGATGACACATGAGACGCGCCAAATCGACGTCGTCATGTTCCGCATCACGTCTGGCAAGGCTCCCGACGAAATGATTCGTCGGGCCCGGTGGGTGTACCGGTTCGCCTGATCACCGACCGGCGCCAGTATCGGAATTCGAAGTACTTCGAGCATTCCTACAACGTCGACCGGATGTACCTGGCGGGCATCCCCATCAAATGGAAAGACAACGGCATGGATCAGGACGTGCACCAGAAGTCCGTCGTGCTGCACGGCGTGGACATGGCAATCTTTGGCTCCTCCAACTGGACGCTCTCATCCTCCGAGAGTCAGCGCGAGCACAATTACTTCACGACCAAGACCTGGTTCGTCGACTGGCTGAAGGAACAGTTCCTCAGAAAATGGAACAACACCCGTGTAGACGGGACGAGAATCTTGCCGGTGCAATATGTCGAGGACGCGCCAGGCTGGCCGGAGAAACCAGTCAACGTCTCGCCGGCGAACGTCGCGCTCGGCGTCGGGTCATCCGTGACCTTGAAGTGGGAGGGCGGCTGGTGGGCGCACAAATACGACGTCTACTTCGGAAAGACCAACCCGCCGCCGCTCGTCGCGCAGAACTTCATGCCCGGTCTGGCGACGGCTGGCCCCTCCGACAAAGAATTGTTCGACCCCTGCGCGCCCCCCGCGCCGTTTGCCTCCGCATGCCCCGGAGGGCTCGCCCGAGGCACGACGTATTACTGGACGATTCGTGGCAAGACCATGCTTGCTGACGGCGGGGGGCCCCTCAACGCGCCGGCTCGATCGGTTGCCGGGCCGGTCTGGAGCTTCACAACGGCCGGAACCGCTCCGCCTCCCGAGGCGAGCCGCGTCGTTGCCGATGCCTACGTCCGAGGCGGTCAGGACGCGGACACCAATTATGGAAGCGCCGCCGAGCTCATCGTCAAGAACACCAAAGACCCGGCGTACCTGCGCGAGGCGTACATGAGGCTGGATATCAGCGCCGTTCAGACCGGACAAAAGGTCCGATTGCGACTGTTCGGAAAACTCTCAGACACTCGGACGGCTAGCGCGGCGACGGCGATCGTCCCGCTCTCGACGGCCGCGTGGACCGAGGCGGCGGTGACGTGGAACAACAGGCCCACCGCCGGATCAGGAACGTGGGGAGTGGTAGCCGTGTCTGGCACAATTGCAAAGTGGTACGAGATCGACATCACGACGCAGGTCCAGGCGCTGCGAACGGCCGGAAAGAAGTCAGTCGCCATTGCCCTCAAGGGTATGGAGGAAACGCTGCCGTATGCCACCTTCAGTGCGCGAGAGACCGCGACTGCTCCTCAGTTACTGATTACGCCATAGTTGTGGCGCGAACTGGGCGTTGGTCACCGCGACGCGCCACTCGACCGACGGCCAGGAGGCCCGCCTGACATTTGGACAAGACTGAAGGGTTCGGGCACTGGCCTGGCCTCGCTGACGTCGCAGCGAACGCCAGCGCCCACAGATCGCGCAGCCGAATCGACTCCCAAGGAGCAACGCAAGCGCAACCCGTGATAGCTCGAATATCATGTGAAGTCCTATTGTAGGGTCGGGAGGGATGATGTCGAGTTCCTGGTTACGATTAGCGTTGCTCGCGGCGATGGTCAGCGCCGCGTGTTCGGGCAGCAGCACACCCGGACGGCTGTCCATCGCGGTGATTCCGAAAGGGACGTCGCACGCGTTCTGGCAAAGCATACACGCCGGCGCGCTCAAGGCGGCCTCGGAGCTCGACGTCGACATCGCGTGGCGCGGGCCGCTTCGCGAGGACGACCGCGACGCGCAGGTCGCCGAAATCGAAAACGCGGTGGGCCGCGGCGCTTCGGGCATCGTTCTGGCGCCGCTGGACGATGCGGCGATGGTGGCGCCGGTGAGCGCGGCGATGCGGCAGAAGATCCCTGTCGTGATCATCGACTCGGGGCTCAAGGGCGAGGACTACGTCAGCTTCGTCGCTACCGATAACGAAAAGGGCGGGCGCCTGGGCGGCGAGAAGCTGGCGGCGCTACTCGGCGGCAAAGGCCGTGTCATCCTGCTCCGCTACGCCGAGGGCAGCGACAGCACGACGAAGCGCGAAGAGGGGTTCCTCAGCGCGATGAAAGTCAACCCCGGGATCGAAGTCGTCAGCTCGAATCAGTACGCGGGCGCAGACGTCGAGGGCGCCTACAAGAAGGGCGAAGCGATTCTCAGCCAGCACAAGCGGCCCGACGGCACCCTCGGGATCGACGGGATCTTCTGTGCCAACGAAAGCAGCACGTTCGGGATGCTGCGCGTCCTGCAGGACAACGGCTGGGCCGGTAAGGTGAAGTTCGTCGGCTTCGATGCGTCCGCCAACCTGGTCAAAGCGCTCGGGGATGGGCACATCGACGGGCTCGTCGTCCAGGATCCGATGAACATGGGCTACCTCGGCGTCAAGACTGTGGTTGCTCAAATCAAGGGTCAGCCAGTCCAGCGCCACGTCGACACCGGTGTCCGCGTCGTCTCTCATGACGAGATGAATACGCCCGAGGCGCAAGCGCTGCTGAAGCCGGATCTCGATCGCTGGCTCAAGGGGAAATAGGGCCACGGAACGCACGGATCACACGGATCGAATGGCCACCCCGCGCTTCGAGATGCGCGGCATCCGCAAGGCGTTTGGCGCCACGGCCGCGGTCGACGGCGTCGACGTCTCCGTCTCGCCGGGTGAAGTGTGCGCGATTGTCGGCCAGAACGGCGCGGGCAAGAGCACGCTCATGGGCATCCTGTCCGGTGCATTGCAGCCGGACGCGGGGACGATGACGCTCGACGGCGCACCGTATCGTCCTGCCCATCCACTCGATGCCAGGCGGGCGGGCGTGGCGATGATTTACCAGGAGCTCTCGCTCGCACCGCACCTGACGGTCGCCGAAAACATCCTCCTCGGCATGGAGCCGGCTGGTTTTGGCTTCATCCAGCGCGCCGAAATGCGTCGCATCGCGCACGACGTGCTGGCCAAACTCGGGCACCCCGAGATCTCGAGCGACGCGCCTGTCGGTGGGCTTTCTCCGGCCGCACAACAACTGGTCGAGATCGGCCGCGCGCTTGCCGTGGGCTGTCGCGTGCTCGTGCTCGACGAGCCGACGAGTAGCCTGACACAGGCTGACACGCGCAGGCTGTTCGCGCTAATCGCCGAGCTGCGGCGCACCGGCCACGCGATCGTCTACATCTCGCATTTCATCGAGGAAGTGAAGGAGGTCGCCGACCGCATCGTCGTATTGCGCGACGGCAAGGTCGTCGGCGGCGGCCGCACACAGGATCTGACGCCGGCTGACATCGTCCGATTGATGGTGGGGCGATCGGTTGAAGCCCTTTATCCGCGAACGCCGCGCCGCCTGGGGCCCGTCATCCTCGAGGTCGCCGATTTCGGCGTATCGAGCGCGAGCTTCGCCCTGCACCGAGGCGAAATTCTTGGCATCGCCGGCTTGCTCGGCGCCGGCCGGACCCGCCTCGTCCGCTCGATTTTTGGCCTGGCGCCGGTGCGGTCCGGTCGCGTTCGCGTCGGCACGTGGTCGGGCCCAGCCGCGCCCCACCAGCGCTGGCAGCACGGCTGCGGCTACGTCAGCGAGGATCGAAAGGAAGAAGGATTAGCCGCCGGACTGTCGATCGCTGACAACATGACGCTGTCACGTCTCGAGGGACTCGGGCCCGGACCGCTCGTCGTTCCGCGCTCGCAGGACCGAGCAGCCTCACGATGGATCGAGCGGCTGCAGATCAAATCACGCAGCCCGCGACAAAGCGTCGCCGAGCTCTCCGGCGGCAACCAGCAAAAGGTAGCGATTGCGCGACTGCTCCACCACGACGTGGACGTGCTGCTCCTCGACGAGCCGACACGAGGCATCGACGTCGCCAGCAAAGCGCAGATCTACGAGCTCATCGACGCGCTGGTCGCCGAGCGTCAGCCGAATGGTCAGGAGCCACGCGCCGTGCTCATGATCAGCAGCTACGTCCCGGAGCTTCTCGGCCTCTGCGATCGCGTTGCCGTCATGTGCCGAGGACGGCTCGGCATGCCACGCCCCGTCGGCGAACTGACCGAACACGAAATCATGCTCGAAGCCACCGGCAGCGGAGACGCATAGGTGAAGCCGCGCACCCTGCTCGAGTCCGCCGGGCCACTTATCGGCCTCCTCTTCGTGGCACTCATCTTTGGCTCTCTCGTAGGGCCCCAGTTCTTCCGTGGCACCAACCTCGAGCTCATCGCCAGGCAGACGGCAATCGTGTGCACTGCGGCGCTGGGCATGACGATGGTCATCGTCGCCGGTGGCATCGACCTCTCGGTCGGGTCGATCGTCGCGCTGACGACGGTGGTGGTCGCCTTGCTACTGCGAGCCGACTATGGGCCGATGGCTGCGGCTTCGGCTGGGGTGCTCTCTGCTGCGGTGTGCGGGCTGATCAGCGGGCTTCTGATCACTCGCTTGCGCGTCGTACCGTTCATCGTTACCCTCGGGATGATGCTGCTCGTCCGGGGCACGGCAAAAGGGCTGTCGGGTGAACGCCGGCTCGAAGCGCCCGCGACGTGGCTGAACGACCTGCTGCGGACGCTCGAACCCGGCCGCGGCTTCATTGTGCCCGCCGGCATCTGGCTGGTCGCGCTCCTCGCCGTGCTCGTCGCGATCACCCTGCAGTACACGCGATTTGGCCGCCATCTCTTCTCGATTGGCTCGAACGAACGGACGGCGCGGCTGTGCGGTGTCGCGGTCGAGCGCACCAAAGTTGCGGTGTACGCGATCGCCACAGCGCTGACCGGCGTTGCCGGCGTCCTCCAGTTCTCGCGGTTGTCGGTGGGCGATCCGACCGTTGCTGACGGCCTCGAGCTCAATGTCATTGCCGCCGTCATCATCGGGGGCGGCAGCCTGTCGGGTGGCCGCGGTACCGTGCCCGGGACGATACTTGGAGCCGCGACGATGGCGGTGATTCAGATTGGGTGCGCGCAGCGCGGCTTACCGAACTGGGTTCAGCAGATCGTCACCGGCGCAATCATCGTGCTGGCGGTGGCGCTGGATCGGTGGCGGCAGAAGGTGTAGGGGAAGGCCCTGAGCCCTCAGCCTTGAGCCCTGACCGATGCGCCACGTGACAGATATGCAGACGACGTTCAGCGTCTTTCAGGCATCCGACGAGAACGAGATCGCCCGGTTGCTGGCCGAGGTCTTCACCGCTCGTGACCCGCCCGCCGTCGCCGTCGGCCTGACGCCGTCTGAATTCGAGCCGCTCGTCCGGCTGTTCTGTCCGAAGGCGGCGGCCGAAGGGCTGACGATTGTCGCGCGTTCAGCGGACACCGGCGAGATGGTTGGCGCGCTGCTCACTGAAGACGCCACGTCTCCTCCACCACCAGGCGTCGAGCTCGTGAGCACGAAGTTTCACCCGATCTTCGACATACTGAGCGAGCTGGATGCGGAGTACACATCGACTCATGTCCCGGAACCTGGCGAAGCACTCCATCTCTTTCTCCTTGGCGTTGCCGCGCCGTTCGCGGGCCACGGGATCGCGCAGCAGCTTGTCGCGAGCTGTGTCGCCAACGGCGCGCGCCACGGATACCAGACCGCCATCACCGAGGCAACAAACAAGACGTCGCAACACGTCTTTAGAAAACAGGGATTCGTCGAACGTGCGCGGCGCTCGTACGCAGAGCACCGCTTCGACGGTCGAGCGTGGTTCCAATCAATCACCGAACACAGCGGCCCGATGTTGATGGACAAGACGTTGACGGCTCAGCCGCGCCGTACCGAATAGAAACTCGTTCCAAGTTACAGAGGTACATCAATGACACTGGGCGGTTGTGCACAATTGGCGCTCGCGCTTATCCTCGTCCTCACTTCGCCGGCGATCGGGCAACAGCCCGCGTCGCCTGAAGCTCGGCTCAAGGCACTCGGCATCCAGTTGCCGGCACCTCCAACACCCATCGCGTCGTACGTGCCCGCAGTGCGAACTGGCAATCTGATCTTTCTTGCCGGGCAAGGGCCACTGGTCGGTGGCAAACCAACAGTCACCGGCAAAGTCGGCTCCGACCTGACCGAAGAGGAAGGGAACAAAGCCGCACGGGCCACGATCCTCACCTCGCTCGCCGTCCTGCGCGCCGAGATCGGATCGCTCGATCGCGTCCGGCGCATCGTGAAGGTCGTCGGGTTCGTCAACAGCGCTCCCGGATTCACCAGGCAACCGTGGGTCATCAACGGCGCGTCCGATCTCCTCGTCGAGATCTTCGGCGAAGCGGGCAAGCATGCGCGGACGTCCGTCGGCGTCAACGAGCTGCCGCTCAATATTCCGGTGGAGATCGAGCTCGTCGTCGAAGTCGCCCCTGAGAGCGGGAAGTAACGCGAACGTGGCGCCCCTCGCAGCAACAGACGATAAAATGCCCTTCGCCTCATGAGAATCACTGGCCTCGAAACCCTCGACCTCCGCTTCCCTACGTCGCGCACGCAGGATGGCACCGATGCGATGCACACGGACCCCGACTACTCGGCGGCCTACGTCATCCTGAAGACCGACGCCGAGCTCGAGGGCCATGGATTCGCGTTTACCATCGGTCGCGGCAACGACATCTGCGCGGCGGCGATCGAGGACTTCCGGCACCTCGTCGTCGGCTTTACGCTGAACGACATCACGCAAGACTTCGGCGGGTTCTGGCGGCGGCTGGCCAGTGATTCGCAGCTGCGATGGCTGGGCCCGGAAAAGGGCGTCGTCCACCTCGCGCTCGCCGCGATCGTCAACGCGGTCTGGGATCTCTACGGCAAGGCGGAACGGAAACCGGTATGGAAGCTGCTCGCGGACATGACGCCGAAGCAACTCGTCTCGTGCATCGACTTTCGTTACATCACCGATGTGCTCAAGCCTGAAGAAGCGTTCGAGATGCTCGACCGCCTCGCCGCAACGAAAGCCGACCGCGAGGCCGAGCTTCTCCAGACCGGCTATCCCGCCTACACGACGTCGGTCGGCTGGATGGGATATTCGGACGACAAGGTCCGCGCTGCCTGTCGCGAGGCGATTGCCGAAGGATGGACGCACTTCAAAGTCAAAGTCGGGGCGGATCCGAAGGATGACGCGCGCCGGGTGGGACTCGTGCGCGACGCCATCGGTCCCGACCGCACGCTGATGATTGACGCCAACCAGCGATGGGACGTCGGCGAAGCCATCGCGCGCATGGCCGACCTCGCGCGCTTCAAGCCACTTTGGATCGAGGAACCGACGAGCCCGGACGATGTGCTGGGTCATGCAGCGATCGCGCGCGCCATACAACCGATCGGTGTTGCTACCGGCGAGCATTGCGCCAATCGCGTCATGTTCAAGCAGCTGCTCCAGGCAAACGCGATCAGCTTCTGCCAGATCGACAGCTGCCGCCTCGGCGGCGTCAACGAAAACCTCGCCGTCATGATGATGGCGGCCAAGTTCGGCATCCCAGTGTGCCCACACGCCGGCGGCGTCGGGCTCTGCGAGCTGGTTCAACACCTCTCGATGTTCGACTTCATCGCCATTACCGGGTCGATGGACAATCGCGTGACCGAGTTCGTCGATCATCTCCACGAGCACTTCGTCGACCCGGTGGTGATCAGGCGTGCGAGATACATCGCGCCGCAGCGGCCGGGATACGGCACCGAGATCAAACGAGAGTCCCGCGTGCAGTATCGCTACCCGGACGGGCCGGTCTGGAATTCACAGGACGCTTCACCCTAAGGAGCGAGACATGCACCGTCAGAAGGCCCGCTGGGCACTGCTCATACTCGCGGTATGCGCGGCCTCATGGTCCCCGGCTGCCGCCGAGCGGCAAATGCCCAAGGGAGGCTTCATCCTCGAGCACGACGCGGACGTGGCCAAAGCCGAGCCGGGCACACACCAGGGCGGCGGCGACACGATCGGTTATTCGTTTTTCGCAAAGGCCACTGGACTGAAGATGGTCTTTCGCAAACGCGCACTCAAACCGGGTTCTGCGATCGGGTATCACGAGCAGAAAGAGGACGAGATCTACTACGTCCTCAGCGGCCGCGGCGTGATGACCATCGACGGCAAGAGCTTTGACGTCACGGCTGGCACCGCAGTCCTCACGCGTCCGGGCAGCTCGCACGGACTCAAGCAGACTGGTGCCGACGACCTCGTCATCCTCATCAATTACGAGCAGCAGGCCAAATGAGCTGCCACGTTCCGGTTCGTTGACCGCTTGATTGGGTGCGCTGATGAGACTAGCGATCACCGCCATTGTGCTGATGACATCGACTCACGTGGCCTCTTCCATCGATTCGCCCGAACAAGCGAGTTCGTCGCCAATCCTGCAGTCCGAGTTCATCTACGAGACCGCGCCGTTCCCAAGCGTTCACGCCTCGACCATCGTCGATACCCGCGACGGGTTGGTCGCGGCGTTTTTCGGTGGCACGGGGGAGGGCAACCCTGACGTGGGGATCTGGGTCTCCAGGTACGTGAAGGGCGCGTGGACGGCGCCCGTCGAAGTCGCAACCGGCGTGCAGCCTGACGGCAAGCGTCACCCGTGCTGGAACCCGGTACTGTTCGAAATGCCGGATCGTTCGTTGGCGCTCTTCTACAAGGTTGGACCGGATCCCCGGAACTGGTGGGGCATGCTCCGGACGTCGAAGGACGCCGGGCGTACGTGGAGCGACGCGCAGCGGCTTCCCGACGGCATCCTCGGCCCGATCAAGAACAAGCCAGTCCGGCTGGCCGACGGCACTATCGTCAGCCCGAGCAGCACCGAGTCGAACGCCGAGCCCAGCCTGTGGCGCGTCCATTTCGAGCGCTCGAGCGACGGCGGCAAAACGTGGTCGATCGTCCGTCCTGCGATCGACGCAGGCGCGCCGGAGCTGCAAGCCATTCAGCCGAGCATCCTTGTATATCCCGGCGGCAAGCTGGAGGCTGTCGGCCGCACGCGCTCCGCCCGCGTCTTCCAGACATGGTCTGAGGATGCCGGCCGGACGTGGTCGCCGTTGCGGGTCACTTCGCTCCCCAACCCGAGCGCCGGCACAGACGCCGCAACGCTTAGCGATGGCCGTCAGCTGATCGTCTACAACCACACGCCAAAGGGGCGCACGCCGCTCAACGTCGCGATCTCGCGCGACGGCGTGGCGTGGGACGCCGCGCTCGTGCTCGAACGCGAGCCGGGCGAGTATTCATATCCGGCGGTGATTCAGGGTGCCGATGGCAAGGTTCACGTGACGTACACGTGGAAACGTCAGCGGGTCAAGCACGCCGTCATCGACCCCGCGCGACTGACGCCAGTGCCGATGACCGACGGCGTCTGGCCGTCGGGGGTCAGGCCGTGAATCGTGAATCCGGCTGTTGAAATCTGGCCTGACCCCGCGGGTTAACACTGACTCCTACAATCCTGTAAGATTGTTCGCCCATGCCCCACGCCAGCGTCGTGACTCAGGCCAAGGACCACACCAACGAAACCCGCCGGTTGGCAACGCTCCTGGAAATCAGCCAGGCGCTATCCGGCGTCCTGAACCTCAAGGCCGCCCTGCACTCCGTGCTCGACATCCTGGAGCGGCGGCACCAGGTCGCGGGCGGCGCCGTGATGCTGGTCGATCGGGACAGCAAAGAAGTCCATACCGAGGCCGCCGGGGGTCTCAGGCTGCCGGGCCATCGCGGTCGAAACCGTGGGGAGGGCAGCGGCGTCACCGAACGCGTGCTCGACTCGGCCAAGGCCGTCGTGGTGCCCCGCGTCAGCCAGGAGCCAAACCTGGCACCGGCGCCGGGCGATCGCGGCCGCGAGCTGCGCGAGCTTTCTTTCATCGCCGTGCCGATCGTGCTCGGCCGTCGGCCGACGGGCACAATCGAGGTCGTACTGCCCTTCAAGTCCGACCGTGACTACCAGCGTTCGCTCGAGTTCTACAAGGTCGTCGCGTCGATGATCGCGCAGGCGATCAAGGTCAGCCGCATGGTCGAGGCGGACCGCCACAAACTGGCTGAAGAGAACGAGCATCTGCGCGACGAGTTGCGCGAACGATATGCGTTCCGCAACATCATCGGCAACAGCGCGCCGATTCAGCAGGTCTACGAGCAGGTGGCGCAGGTTGCGCGCACGAACACGACCGTCTTGATTCGCGGCGAGTCGGGCACCGGCAAGGAAATGATCGCGCACGCGATCCACTACAACTCGCCGCGCGCGAAGAAGCCGTTCATCAAGGTCAGCGCCGCGGCGCTGCCGGAATCGTTGATTGAGTCCGAGCTCTTTGGCTACGAGCGTGGCGCCTTCACCGGCGCGCAGGCCGCCAAGAAGGGACGATTCGAGCTGGCGGAAGGCGGAACCCTTTTCCTCGACGAGATCGGCGACCTCAACCCGTCGACGCAGGTCAAGCTGCTGCGCGGTACTTCAGGAGCGCGAGATCGAGCGCCTGGGCGGGACGACGTCAATCAAGATCAACGTCCGGCTGATTGCGGCCACGCACCAGCCGCTCGAGACGCTGATGGAAGAAGGCGGGTTCCGCGCCGATCTCTATTACCGGCTGGCGGTGTTCACGATCTTCGCGCCGCCGCTTCGTGAGCGCAAACCCGACATCATGCTCCTGGCGGACCACTTCGTCGAGAAGTACGCGCGCGAGCACGGCAAGCGCATCCGGCGGGTGTCGACGCCGGCCATCGACATGCTGACGTCGTACCACTGGCCCGGCAACGTCCGCGAGCTCGAGAACACGATCGAGCGCTCGGTGCTCGTCTGCGATGGCGGCGTCATCCACGGCCACCACTTGCCGCCGACGCTGCAGACAGCCGAAGCCTCGGACACCGTGCAGCGCCAATCGCTCATCGAAAGCGTCGCGGCTTTCGAGCGCGACCTGTTGCAGGACGCGCTCAAGACGACGCGCGGTAACCGCGCCCACGCCGCGCGACTGCTCGACACGACCGAGCGCATCTTCAACTACAAGGTCAGGCGCTACGGCATCGACGCACGGCGATTCAAGTAAGCGCGCGGCCGGCCACGCGCCTGACGTCGCTGCGTTGTTACCCCACCGGCAGCCTACGCGGCTTCTACGGGCACAAACCGGGGCACGTAGCTGCCCTTCGGCACCTCGATGCGCACTTTCGCGTCCGTGAGCTCGTCGGCATAGACGCGATCGAGCTTCTGGCGTAGCGCGTACGCGCGACGCCGAACGCTCGAGTCATCGTCGGTCGAATAGGAGCTCGGCAGCCCCATCGCTTCGACCGCGATCAAGTATTCGTGCAGTGCCGATGCCCGCCCTGCCAGCTCCATCTCGCAGATGTAGCGCAGGAAGTTGCGGACCTGGCTGGCGCGGACGAAGGTCGCACTCTGCAGCACTTCCTCCATCGCCGCACGCTTGGTGACGTCATCAACGATACTTACGTCATTCATGATCACTCCCCCCGACGTGGTCGTCTTCTGGACCTGTCGTCCCGTGACATGTTGACCGCTCCTTCCACTTGCTCGACCTCCGACTCGGTCTCTCACACGCTCAGGCGACGACCGGCGCGGCAAAGGCCGGCGCCGTCACCAGCGCCGCCGCACCCTGCAGCCGCGAGTTCTCCGACGTCGCCACCGGCCTGATTTCGGTGGCCGCCGCCGCCGGCGTCAGCGCGCGCTCGCCAAACGCGGCGCGCACGTCGCTCTCGATCAGATCCCACGCGGCGGCAATCTCGCCACCCACATACACCCGCGTGGGATCGAAGACGTTGACGACCGACACCAACCCGGCGCCAAGATACCGGCCCGTCGCCTGAATCGCGGCGCGGGCTTTCGCATCCCCGCGTCGCGCCCGCGAGATCAAATCCTCGACGGTGAACACCCGCTCGTACGCCGGCGACGCATCGCCGAACTCAGCCGGACGTCCGAAGTACCGCGCGAGCGTCGCGCGGTTCGACACGTACGCCTCCCAGCAGCCCGTCGCC
Source organism: uncultured Acidobacteriota bacterium (assembly GCA_963797715.1). Classification (GTDB taxonomy): domain Bacteria; phylum Acidobacteriota; class Vicinamibacteria; order Vicinamibacterales; family 2-12-FULL-66-21; genus DATBJJ01. Next base: position 227,808 of record CAWCQS010000011.1, on the reverse strand, counting down.
CCACACGAACACCGCGGACCGTCCATCGACAGCGGCACGTGCCCGAACTCTCCGGCGACGTTGTGACGGCCGCGCAGGAGCTCACCACGGACGATGACGCCAAGGCCGAGGCCGTCCGACACGCTCACGAACACGAAGTCACCCGCCGATGACGACGGCGCCCCGTGCATCGCCCAGAGCTGCGCGAGCGCGCAGGCCCGGCCCGAGTTCTCGATATGGACCGGTAGTCCAATCGCCGTCGTGAGCAGGTCGAGCACGTCGACGTTCCGCCACCCGAGCGTTGGCGCGTGCAGCACGCGCATGGAGGAGTGCTCGATCATGCCCGGGATCGCAACGCCAACGCCTTCGCACGCCGCAGTGCCGCCGTGGTCGTCGAGCAGCGCGCGAATCCTGATGCCGAGTGACGTCGCCAGTGCCTTCGGGTCGCGAACCGTGGGAAATCCGACGACGCCGCTCAGCGGCTTCCCCAGCAGGTCCGTCGGCATCAGATAGGTCTGACTGGCGCGAACGTCGACGGCGACGACGGTTCGGCGTCTCGAATCGATGTAGAGGAAGGTCGGTTTGCGGCCGCGAAGCGTCTTGCCGGCAGCGCCCTCGACGATGAGACCGCTCTCGAGCAAATCGCTGACGAGGAGGCTGACGCTGCCGCGTCGGACGCCCATGGTGCGAGCGAGGTCGGCGCGGGAAATCGGCTGGTTCGCGCGCACGAGGTTCAGGACGATCTGGCGATTGATCTCGCGCGACGTGCCCTGGGTAGCGATCTGAAAGCGAACCGGATCGATCTTTCGCATTTAGTCTTAGATCTGGACTAATTGGGCCAGCCCGACGGAAATAGAGATTTCAGTAACGTCTAGCCTGGCTGATCTACACCGATTACATCCTGCGCATTTGCCTAAAGTCAGGACAAATTAGTCGCATTGAACATTCTTGTCAAGAGATTCGAGGCGTCAAGACAAATGTGTCCGACTTCTCGATCGGTGCGTGTGAAACGCCTCGCCGAGACGCGGATTTCTTCAAAAACTGGACGCGGATCACGCGGAGCGCTCGTTCGCTACGGGACGCGGATTGCGCGGATGGCTCTTTCTGAACGGGGACGCGGATCACGCGGATCGCCGCTATTGGACGCGGATCACGCGGATCGCCTGGCGCGCAGCGGATGCTCACGGGACGCGGATTGCGCGGATCGCTCTCATGGGACGCGGATTACCCGGATCGCTCTCATGGGTTCTGGTCCGCCACGACTGACGACCGACGACCGACGACTACCTCTTACCCCCTTGTATGCTGAGCGCCCCGTTGCCGCGAGCGGCGAAGTAGAGAAAGAGAACGCAATAAAGCACCGCGAGCTCGCCGCCATTTTGAATCGGCCAGAGGTTGCGCGGCGCGTGCGCCTGGAAGTAGGCCGCTGCCATTTCGCCGCTGGCGATGAAGGCGACGAGGCTCGTGAAGACTCCCGCGGCGATCATCAAACCGCCAACGAGTTCGATGACACCCGCAAGACCAAACTGCGACATCACCGGCACCTGCTGGCCGCCGAGCACGCCAAGGAGCTTCTGGGCGCCGTGACAGGCGAAGAGCAGGCCGGAGACGATGCGGAGCAAACCGTAGAAGTAGGGGGCGAAGCGGCCAAGGATAGTTTCCATACCAGTCTCCAGTCGTCGGTCGACAATCGTCAGTCACGAGTCTTCGGTGGCAAGGTCAGAATAGATCCGCGACGTCGCGGGGTGACAGTGATGCCGTTGTGCTCGTGAGGCCCGCAAGCACGGCCGCGTGCGCGATCACCCGATCGGCGCTCCACCCGGCGGCACGCAGGTCACGAACGCCGGTATCGCCATCGGACTTGCTGAGTTTTTGCGTTGCCGACTTCATGACGAGCCGATGGTGCACGAAGAGGGCCGGAACATTCCGACCGATGAGGCGGGCCAGCCGCATCTGCCGGCCGGTCGACGCCAGCAGGTCCTGCCCTCTGACGACGAGCGTCACGCCTTGCACGGCATCGTCGATTGCGGCAACACACTGATAGGTCCAGTTGCCACTCCGGTCACGCACGAGCAAGTCTCCACACTGGGCCGCCGGATCCTGCTGTTGCCGCCCCATCAATCCGTCGTCAAAGGTTTCCTGTCCTGGGTCGAGCCGCAGCCGCCAACCCACGTCATCGTCGAGCGGGATGCCGGCGTCACGACAGGTGCCCGGGTAGAAACGTTCGCCAGATGTCGTCGTCGACGATGCGTTCTGGCCGCCCTGATGCATCGCGCGCGTGCAGCGGCAACCGTACACCATGCCCTCGGCGATGAGCGGGGCGAGGGAACGCCGGTAGAGGTCATCACGTTCACTCTGGCGGCCATCGCACGCGCCTCGACGATACGCATCCGTCGGGTAGACGTCAGGAGCCAAGCCCAACCAGTCGAGGTCGTCGAGCATCTGACGCTCCCACTCGGATCGCGAGCGCTGGCGATCGTGATCCTCGACGCGGAGAATTACCTCTCCGCCGAGCGCACGCGCAAGGCCCCAGACGTAGAGCGCGTTGACCACGTGCCCGATGTGCAGCGCGCCCGTCGGCGCCGGCGCGAACCGCGTCACGACGCCGTCCGTCAGCCGTGTCCCGACAGCTTTCTTGAGATCTGATCCGGTCATCAGTCGTTCGCTACTGTGCGTCGAACGATTGCCTGACGGCAAGGCGACGTCCAGATGTAGGATGTGGCTCGTCCACGCGGAGGACTGGAGGCCCTATGACGTCTCGAGTGTCGCGACGAACGTTGCTTCAGGCGGTGGGCACGGCCGCAATCGCCGCCTCTGCTCCGTCGGCGTCGGCGCAGACGCGGCCGACTTTCGCCGGAATGCCGGCCGAAGGCAAAGACACGCCAAAGATCTGTCTCGGCGTCGCAGCGACCCTCGACGAAGACGGCATGCGGCGTATCAAGCAGATCGGCGTCGACCACGTCCTCGGCGGCGGCCCGAAAATTCCATGGAGCGAGGCCGACATCCGCTCGCGCATGGAGCGCCTCACGGCTGGCGGCCTCACGCTCTGCAATCTCATGATCTCCGGCTTCGATGACGTGATTTGGGGACGGCCCGGAGCCGACGCGCAGATCGCTGACGTCATCGCCTCGATTCGCGCCGCCGGCAGGGCGGGCTTGCCAGTGGTCGAGTACAACTTCTACGCCAACCGGCTGATGGAAGGCTACAAGGAGGAGACTGGGCGAGCCGGCGCCGGCTACACGGCGTACGACTACTCGCTCTCGAAGGACCTGCCGCCGAAGGAAGGCGTTGGTACCCATACACGCGCAGAGCAGCTGAAACGCGCCGAGCATTTTCTCAAAGCCGTCGTCCCGGAGGCCGAGAAAGCCAACGTCCGACTGGCGCTGCATCCGAACGACCCACCGGTGCCTGTCAGCCGCGGATCGGAACAGCTGATGGCAACTGTTGCGCACTGGAAACAGTACCTCGACCTCGTCAAGAGTCCGTACAACGGCATGACGTTCGACTGTGGCGTCACCCGTGAGATGGGCGAGGATCCAATTGCCGTCTGCAGATATCTCGGCGAACGTGACTGCATCAACCACGTGCACTTCAGGAACGTCGTCGTGCGAACGCCGTACATCGATTACACCGAAGTATTTCTCGACAACGGCGTCGTCGACCTGTTCGGCGTCATGAAGGAGCTGGTGCGGCAGAAGTATCCGCGCGCGATTTATCCCGAGCACCCGCGCGCGCTCGACGTCGACCGCGTGCTCGGGACGATTCGCAATCAGTATCCGGGCGGCGGCGGATTCTCAGGCGAGATCTACAACGTGGGCTACGCACGCGCGATGCTGCAGGCGGCGCTGACGCAGGGAACTGCCGCCTGAAGGCGGAGGCCACGGGATGCCCTACCCCACTGGCTTCAGGCCGGCCAGGAACCGATCGACGCGTCCCGACACGTCCTTGAGGTAGGCCGCGTCGCCGGCCGCCAACTCGGTCGTGACGTAGCCGTTGTATCCGATCTCCTGAAACGCGCGGCGGACTTCCGGCCAGTCGATGTCCCCCTCGCCGAGATTCTTCCAGGTGAAGCGACCGTTCTGCCGATCGAAGTTGAAGTCCTTGAGGTGGACTTTCACGATGCGCTGGCCGAGCGTGCGAATCCAATCCTGCGGATACGCGTAGATGACGACGTTGCCAACGTCGAAATACGCTTTCGCCCACGGCGACTCCAGCTCGTCGACGTAGCGCACGAATTCGAGCGGGCTGAGGAGGAACTTGTTCCAGACCTCTTCGACGGCAATGACGATCTTGGCGTCGCGCGCGGCCGGCAGCAGGCGCTCCTTGATGACACGTTGCGAACGCGTCCACGCCTCGCGGTACGGCGTGTTGGCATCGACGACGGCGGGAACGAGGAGCACGGTGTCGCAGCCCCACAAGGTGGCGTTCTTGATCGACGTTTCCATCCCGCGCACGCTGCGGTTGACGGTTTCGGGATCGCTGCTCGACAACGGATAGCGCCAATGATCGGCGTTCATCACCGAGTGCACGCGCAGGCCGGTCTTCTGCGACGCCTCGCGAATCTCGGCGGCTTCCTCATCCCTCGAAACGGTCTGGATTTCGATCGCCTCGAATCCCGCCTCCCTGGCGATGGCGAAGCGCTCGGCGACTGAGCCGTCCTTGGGCAGCATCGACATCAGGGTCGACTTCTTGATGCCGGCGGCAGGCTGCTGCTCCGGCGATCGAGTCGTCGATGCCACGCCCGCTGAAACAGCTGAGCCGGGCAGACCCATCGTCGCCATGCCGGCACTCAAACACGTGAGAAACGCTCGACGGCTGGCCATCGCACCCTCCCGAAAATTCTGGACGTGAACCGACGGTCGCTATACTAGCGCGAAGGTATCGGTTTTGGGTTCGTGACAAGGCATCGGCATCAAACCACGACGAATACACATTCGGATCGTACAGAACCCCGACCCTGATCACTTCGTGATCTTCGTGCCTTCTTGATCTTCGTGATGGACAGCGTGGCCTCGTACCGAGGCCGGTTCACGTCCCGACAGCAGGTCATTTGCATACCACCTACATTTGTAGTAGATTCACAGACATTGATAGGAGCTAGCCCCGACGATGGCAGGCAGGCGACTGAGCAAACTCGAACTACGGATCATGGAAGCGCTGTGGCAGCACGGACCGGCGTCGGTACGCGAAGTCCAGGAAACGTTCCCCGAGGCCACGCGCCCGGCCTACACCACGGTTCAAACCACGATGTATCGCCTCGAAACCAAGCATGCGATCCGGCGCGTGCGGAAGATCAGTAACGCGCACATCTTCGAGGCAGTCGTCTCGCGCACAGCGGCTCACCGCCGGCTCATCGACGATCTGCTGAGCGTGTTCGGCGGCCGCTCGCAACCGGTGATGGCGCACTTGATCGAGGCCGGCAAGCTGACGCTGGAGGATCTCCGCGAAGCTGAGAAGACGTTGAAACGGCTCGGAGCCAAGGAGCACGGCAAATGACGTTCGCAGCCCATCTCTGGCAATCGACGCTCTTTGCCGCGCTTGCGGCGCTGCTGGCCTGGGGGCTCCGCCGATCGTCGGCTCGGACACGCCATGCGATCTGGCTCGTCGCGTCGGTGAAGTTCCTGATGCCGCTGTCTCTGTTCGTCGCTGCCGGTCGCGTCATCGGCGGCTGGATGTCGTCGATTACGACGCTGCCGGCATCGGGGGCCCTGCATTGGCTCGACCGCTCAATGGCCTTCTGGCGGTTCGACGTCGTCGCCGCGCCCGCCGCCACTTCTGATGGCGCCACCGGCGCAATCGTTGCACTGATAGCGACCTGGCTTGTGGGCATCTTCGTGCTGGCGGCGAGGCGTGTCGTTGAATGGCGACGGCTGTCGGCGATGCTCCGGCAGTCGTCCGCGCTCGCGACAGGCCGTGAAGCCGACGCGCTCGGCCGGGCGATCGCACGACATTCGCCTGGCGCGAACGTCGCGCTGCTCCAACACGAATCCCGTATCGAGCCAGGCGTGCTCGGACTCGTGCACTCAAGGCTCGTCTGGCCCGCGAGTCTGACCGACCGGCTGTCGGAGGCCGAGTTGGACGCCATCATGGCGCACGAGATCTGCCACGTCGGGCGACGCGACAACCTTGCCGCGCTCCTGCACGTGATCGTCGAAACGGTCTTCTGGTTTCACCCCATGGTCTGGTGGATTGGCGCGCGGCTCGTCGATGAACGCGAACGCGCCTGCGACGAGGAGGTTCTGGAAATGGGCACGGACAATCGCAGTTATGCCGAGGGCATCGTGAAAGTTTGCGGGTTCTGCTTGCGTGCACCGGCGGCGTTCGTCGCTGGCGTGGGGGGCGCGGGGCTCAGCGACCGCGTCGAGGGCATCCTGACGTGGAGGGCGTCGAGCACGCGAGCGTGGACGTACCTCGTCCCAGTTGCGCTCGTCCTGCTTACGGCTGGCGTTCCGGTGGCGGCCGGTGCCGTCGCCCACGGACGCGGTCCGCAGCAGAAGGAACAGGTCGAGAAGCCGGGCGACGGCGTCACAGTTCCACGAATCGTTCGTGAAGTGAAACCCCAGTACACCATCGAGGCAAAGAAAGCCAAGATTCAGGGGAGCGTCTGGCTCCAGGCCGTCGTACTCAAAGACGGCACCGTCGGCGACGTCACCGTCACCAAATCCCTTGACACGGTCTACGGTCTCGACGACGAGGCGGTGAAAGCCCTGAAGCAATGGCTCTTCGCGCCAGGCACGAAGGACCAGCAGCCCGTCGCCGTCCAGGTCGAAGTCGAGATGACCTTCACACTCAAGTGAGCGCGTCGAGATAAGCGACGACATCCGCGCACTTCGGATTGTTCGAGACCTCAATCGAGGTCTCGGCCCACCCTTGCGGCGTGCCATCGTACTGGGCGTCGCGCGCGGTGCGATCGGCACCAGCCGCGACAAGCAGCTTGACCATCTCGAGATCACCGTTCCAGGCCGCCGAGTGCAGCGCCGTGTGGCGCGACTCGGCGTCCGATCTCGCGTTCACGTTGGCGCCGTGCGCCAGCAGCCACTCGACCATCGCCCGGTGGCCGAAGTCGACAGCGCCCATCATCACGGCATCAATCTTGGCGACTGAGGGATCGGCTTCGACCAGCCGAGTCAGCATCGACAGATCGCCAAGCCGCGCGTACTCCCTGGCGCTTGCGGCCACGCCACGTCCGACCATATGCCTCACCAGAGCTTCGCCTGGCCGGCCAAGCCGGCTCATCGCGTCGATTGGCGTCGATCCCCACCGATCTTTCTTGTCTATTGGCGCACCCAGATCGATGAGGCGATCGATCGCGAACGGCGTCCGCGCGAACGCGAGGATGGAACCGGCGTTTGGTTCAATCTCAGGAAGCCCTGCCGACGCGAGCAGCGCGTCCACGCGAGCGTCGTCGGCGAGCATGAGCGCCTCGAGCAGGCCAACGCGCGCGCCGCGCGCGATCAGGTCGTCGCGCATGTCGGGAACGTCACGATTGATGGCGAGCATCAGTGGCGACCAGTGATCGTATTCGCCGTTCGATCCATTGAGGTCGGCTGAGTGTTCGAGGAGCAGGTCGAACATGTCCCGGCGCTTCCCTTCGATGGCCACGTGCAGGGCCTGCAGCCTTCCACCCCAGAACGGGTGCGGACCGACGGCATTGACCAACCGAGGCACCGCCGTCAGCAACGCTCGCACATCGTCGAGACGCCCCTGCCCTACTCGCAACAGAAAGGCCGCGACAATCTGCTCGGCGCTCGGCACCTGTTGCGACGTCGGCAGTTCTTCGACATGACGCTTGAGCGCGCGCCAATTGGGAAACCCGTAGTCGCGTGCGACCGCGAGTTGGGCCTCTGCGAGCTTGGCGAGCGGTTCGCTGCGCTGCAGCAGTTCCAATCGATCTTTCGCGGTCTTCTTGAGCCATTCGAGGCTCGGGCGGGGTGGGAGCGAAGCAGACATCGAGATTCGCGGACCGACGGCTGCCTGCACAGCCGTCGGCACTTTATCGTGGCCATCAAAGTCACGTCAAGGGATCCACTACCCCGACTCACGGCGTATCCTCTACTCGTAAATCACCTGGCGCGACTCGCATAACGATGAGGTCCGGCTGTGAATCGACGTGATTGGATTCGACAGACAACGCAGGGGCTCGCCGCTGCCGCGGCGCCGGTCGCGTTTCATGGTTCGGTGCAAGCGACGACGCAGCAGACGCCAGGCGGATCGCTGACCGATGTTCCCGGGATCAAGGTCGGTCACTTCACCGACACGCGACGGCCAACGGGCTGCACGGCGATTCTCTTCGACGCCGCCTTCGCCGCCGGCGTCGACTACAACGGCTCGGCGCCTGGCGAATCGCAAGTCGTCATGCTGCAGCCAGTCAGCCCCGTCGACCGCATCCACGCCTTCTTTCTTACCGGAGGTGGCGTGCTTGCGTTGCCCGCCGGCAGGCGGCGTGCTGCGCTATCTGGGCGAGCGCAAAGTGGGATTCGACTGGGGCACGCCCGACGTCAGGATCCCCATCGTCGTGTCAGCCGTCATCGACGACCTTGCCGTCGGCAACCCCCGCATCCGTCCCGACGAGGACGGCCGCATACAAGGCCTGCGCGGCCGCTTCGACATGCAGCGGTCGCGGAAGGCAATGTCGGAGCCGGCGCCGGCGCCACCGTTGGGAAGATGCATCGCGGGCGCGGCCTCCGCGGGATGAAGGGCGGCCTCGGAACAGCGAGCCTGAAGCTTGGCGACGTCGTAATCGGCGCACTGGCCGTCGTCAACGCGGCCGGCGACATTCTGGACTGGCGCTCGGAAGGATTGTCGCGGGTGCCCGGCGGGCGGATGGCAGTCTTCGCCGACAGCGTCGAGTTCATGCGCAGCATCGTCCGCAAGACGCCTGGCGCGGGCGCGCTTCAAGGATCGACGCCCTTCGCAGCACCACGCTCGCCGTCGTCGCCACCAACGTCGAGCTGACGAAGACCTCGCTCACCAAGATGGCGATGATGGCCAACTGCGGCGCCGGGCGAGCCATCCGTCCGTACCACACGACGGGCGACGGCGATCAGCTGTTCGCCGTATCGACCGGCAAACTGCCGCGGCCCGACCTCCCGCTGACCGTGCTTGGCTCGCTCGCGGCCGACCTCGTCGCCGAGGCTATCGTTCGTGGCGTCCGGGCGGCGACTTCGGTCGAAGGCTGGCTGGCTGTCCGTGATCGCTAGAGATACACCCTTGCACGGATCGGCACCAGCCATTGACGGCTGAGTCGGATACCCGCACAATATTTCGGTTCCCCTCGCAAGCTCCCCCGTCTCCCCTCACGCACGTGCTCGTGAGCGTCGGAGTTGTACGCCCGTCCCCAGGCATCCGTTACAGAGGTACTGAGAGGACCGACATGACCAGGCAGACCAGAGCACTCGCGTGTGTGAGCGTGATCGTCGGCCTAACCTTGATCTTCAGCGACGCATCGCGCGCCCAGGGCAAGAACCCGCTCGATGACATCGCGTGGCAATCAGGACCGGGCACAGGGCAGTTGGGGAACATCGCGCAACTCCAGCTTCCTGAGGGGTATATGTTCTCGGGTCGCGATGGCGTACGCAAGTTTCTGGAGATGACGCAGAACCCGGTCTCGGGCGGCGAGCTCGGCGTCGTCATTCCGCCACGAGATTCGGGCGATCGCTGGTTTGTCATCTTCGAGTTCAATTCGGTCGGTTACGTCAAAGACGACGAGAAGGACGACCTGAACGCCAAGGCCATCCTCGACTCGATCAAGACTGGCACCGCCCACTCGAACGAGGAACGCCGCAAGCGCGGCTGGCCGACGATGGAGATTCTCGGCTGGCACACGCCGCCACGCTACGACACCCTGACGAACAACCTCACCTGGGCTATCCGCGGAGCGAGCGAGGGTAGCGAGTCGGTCAACTACTCCGTTCGCCTGCTCGGCCGGCGTGGCGTGATGGACGTAGATCTCGTGCTCGATCCAACGCATGTGGCGGCAGCAGTCCCCGACTTCAATCAGTTGTTGACCGGGTTCACGTTCTCGACGGGCAACAGATACGCCGAGTTCCAGGCTGGCGACAAGGTGGCCGCGTACGGCCTGACGGCGCTGGTCGCCGGCGGCGCGGGCGCGGCGCTCGCCAAGAGTGGCCTTCTCGGCAAGATCTGGAAACTGATCGTTTTCGGCGCGATCGCCGCGCTCGCCGCCATCAAGCGCGTGCTCGCGGCGGTCTTCGGCGGCAAACGGGGCGAAGAGTCAGCCAATACAGCTTCCTGAACGATGGACGTGCTGGCGGTCGTTCTCGTGGTGTGGTGTGTCTACGTGTCCGACGCCGTCTGGTGGACGTCGTCGGACGCGCTTCTCTTCACCGGGACGCGCCTCGGCGAGTTTCGCGCGCGTCGCGGACCATCCCTCGACGTCAAAGACGGACGAGGCTTCTTCGCTTCGTCGCTCGTCCCGCCCTTTCAGTGCTCGTTCGAATGTGAGCTCACTGCGACCGTCGATACGAAAGCGCGGCCGGTGAAGCGTGCCGACATCGAACGCCGGGTTCGTCAGGCGCTGGAGCTCTCAACCTCACTTCGGCGGCTGGGCGAAGGGCTGTGGATCTTTCTGTTCATCCTCGCGCCGGTCACGGTCGCGTGGCGCGGCTTGAGCGGAACATGGACGGTGCTCCTGGCCATTCTGATCGTGTGGGTCGTGGCGATTGCCATGACGTACCGACGGAGTTGGCGGGCACTCTATGCCGACGACGCACGCGGGTGGCGCGGTGATGCTGCGCTGATGATCCTGTCGCCGCCAGGCGCAATTCGCGCAGCGGACCGACTGACCCGGCACGCGTTACGGCACATGAGCGGTGTGCGGGTCATGAGCGTGGTCGCGCCGGCGGATCAGTTCTGTGAGGTCGCGCGGCTCCTGTACTTCGAGGACGCAACGCCCCGGCAGGAGACGATCGCGCGCGAGATCGACCAGCTGCTGGAATCGACGGCACTGGGACCCGTGTTCGTCGCGCCGCCCACGCGAGAGCCCGGCATGATGGGATTCTGCCGGCGTTGCCATGGCCAGCTGCTGCGCGGTACCGGTGACTGCCCCGATTGCATGGGCCTCGCCATTACACCGTTCGAAGCCGAGTCGACCATTCTGCCGCCGGTCTGAAAAACCTTCAAGCGCGCAAGAAAACCAGTCACGATCGGCCGGCAAGAGGCGCCAGAATGCCCCGCGGCGCTGGCATTCGATGTGCTCCTCTGTCGACATGCACCAGGAACTCACTTCTCAAGTCGAAGGCATCGTTCGTCTCTACCTCATCCCTATGGCGTGGAAGGTGGCAGGCGGTATCGCGGTCTGGTTGATCGGCAACTATGCCATCAAATTCCTCAGGGGCGGACTGCGGCGGACGATGCGTCTGCGTCACATCGATGTGACGCTGGCGAGATATCTCGACACGAGCACGACGGTCGTTCTGCAGTTGCTCGTGCTCATCGCCGTACTCGGCGTCCTCGGCGTCGAAACCACGTCGTTTGCTGCGCTCCTCGCAGCCGCCGGCATTGCGATCGGTGCGGCATGGTCGGGACTGCTGTCCAACTTCGCCGCTGGACTGTTCCTACTCACCTTCCGTCCGTTCAGAGTCGGCGACACCATTGCCGCCAGTGGGATCACAGGCACCGTCCGCGAGATTGGCCTCTTCGTCACGTCAATCGACACGCCGGACCACGTCCTTACCTTCGTCGGTAACAACAAGCTGTTCTCGGACAACGTCCAGAACTTCAGCGCCAACGACTTCCGGCGCGTGGATCTCACGGCGCAGCTCCCACCGGTCCTCGACATCGAACGCGCCATGGCCAGCCTGCGGTCGTCGCTGACGAGCATCCCACACGTCCTGACAAAGCCTCAGGCCGGACGTCGAAATCCTGACGATCACGCCGGCCGGCTGCACGCTGGCGGTGCGGCCGTGTTGTCACAACGATCACTACTGGCAGGTGTACTTCGATACCAATCGCGTCATCGGCCAGATGCTGACGGCGAGGTAGGTGAGCCAATCTCCGACCCGCTCGCCATTGGCCGCCTCTCGGGAGACCGGCCGAAGGTGCCGGTGCGGTCACACGTTGTTGTGCTTCCTTCGGCGTGCACCGCGTGACGGAGCGCGACGGGTTCGTTGAGTACGCTTGCTTCTGCGGGCATTCGTTTCTCAAGGCGGGCCGCGTCGGAGCAAGGTACAGACTACCCCTTCCGCGCAAGCCGACGAATGGCCAGTCCGCCGAAGAGAACCGTCACGCCGGCCAGCACTGCAGCGGAGATCGATGGCGCCATGAACGAGAACTCGGATACGCCGGCGAAACCGAGCGCGACCTGATTGACGTGAAATGCCGGCCAGATGACCGCCCATGGCTCCAGGAATTTCGGCAACGGGATGAACAGCCCGGAGAGCCAGAGCATCGGCAGGAAAACAACGTTCGCATACGCCGGCGCCGACGATCCCGACGTGAACGCGCCGATGAAGAGACCGATAGCCGCAAAGGGCACCGACCCGAGGATCATCACCGTCGCGATGATGGCCAGCTGGCCACCCGACAAAGTAACCTTGCCAGCGATGAGTGCCGCCACGAGCATCGACGTCATCGTCAATGCGGCACAGATTACGGCCACGGCCATCTTGGCGAACAAGTACGCAGCCGCCCGGCGCCGGCAGCGCCCGCTTCAACCGGAGAAAACCGGCGTCGCGCTCGAGCGCAAGCGTGCAGCCGACGCCAAAGAGCGCCGGCCCCATGATCGCGAACGCCGAGAAGCCGGAAAACAGGTAGTTGCCGATGCCAGGGTTCTTGGCGATTGCCGGCGCAGCGAGAAGCACGCCGAAGAACAGATAGACAGGCACCGGCAGCAGCAGCAACGGAATCACGAAGCCCGGCGAGCGCAGCATGCGCAGGCATTCGTATTTCACCTCGTTCGCATACGCCTTGATTACGCGCCCGAGGGGCATCTCGGTACGCCCGGCTACGCCAACCAACGACGGCATCGATGTCGCGGACATCACGCAGCCTCCTTTGTCAATTCACTGAACGCTTCCGCCAGGCCGGCCTGCCGAACTTCGAGATCGCGAACGCGTTCATCAGCAGCCAATAGTCGCCGGACGACGGCTTCGGCGTCTGACGTGGTGAGCTGCAGCCTGTGGAGCGAACGCGTGACGGCGAGTACCGCCTGGCCATCGGCCGATTTCGTCCACGGCCAGGCTGGTCGTGCAGCTGATGTGCTTTCGCGACACGATCGAGCGGATCTCGTCGACCGTGCCCGACGTAATCAGACGCCCGTGCCCCAGGACGGCGACGCGATCCGCCAGCGCTTCGGCCTCTTCGAGATAGTGCGTCGTGAGCACGATGGAACATCCTTGGGCCAGGAGTTCGCGGATCGTCCGCCACATGGTTTCGCGCGCCTCGACATCCAGACCCACGGTCGGCTCGTCGAGAAAGAGCAGGGGTGGACGGCCGCAGATTGCGAGCGCGAACTGCACCTGCCGCTTCTGACCGGCCGACAACTTTGCGTAGAACCGGTCGCCCAGCGCCTCGATGCGCGTGAGCGCGAGCGTCTCGTTCGTGCCCAACGGCTCGGCATAATAGCTGGCTGTCAGCTCTACCAGCTCGCGCACGCGCAGCTCCGGCGTCAGCCCGACTTCCTGCATCATCACGCCGACGCGGCGGCGCGTCTCGACGTCGAGCGGCGACCCACCGAACAGCTGCGCGTTGCCGGCGTCCGGCTCGAGGAGACCAAGCCACAGTGAGATCGCCGTCGACTTGCCGGCCCCGTTCGGACCGAGCAGCGCCAGCAGTTCGCCACGCCGCACACTGAGATCGAGGCCGGCCAGGGCGACGGTCTTTCCGTAGCGCTTGTGCACACCGGAGAGCGTCGCGAGCGGCGCGTCGGTGGCGAGCGGCGTCGAACCGCTCGGACCCGTCTGCCCATCACGGGCATCGTGGCTCGAGATCGGCAGGACCGTCGTCCCCGACGCCAGATCCGGCAGCGATCGCGGATATCTTCGCCCGTTCAGCAGTTGCCCGAGGAAGGTGGAGCGCACGAGGTAGCGGTAGCTTGCCAGCAGCAGCCCCATGCTCGCGATCAAAACCAGCGGGAACTTGACGCTCCAATGCCACGGCAGCCGGCCAACGAGCACCTGAAAGGCCGCCACGATCGGGAGGTGCACAAGATAGATCCAGTACGAGGCATCGGCGAGATAGCGAATTCTCCGGTCTGGCTGCGAGAGAAAGCGAACGGCCACGCCGATGACCGCAAAGCTCCAGCACCAGATCGCGACGCCGTACGAGAGCGCAAACGCCAGCTTCTGGAGGTTTCGCTCGTGCGGCGCGAAGACCGGAGCGACGCCGGCCATCCACAGGCAGAGCGCTGTTGCGACCACTGCCCCGGCAAGATGCATCTGCCACTGTCTGCGCCAGATCGCTAACAGATCGGCCTGACGGTGAACGATCCAGCCGAACGCGATCGCCGTGCCATAGCCGACGAGCGACGCGACCTCCGGGATGAGCGAGTGATCCGGCGTGGGTATGCCAAACCAGACGACCCAGTCATCGCGAAAGTACAACGCAGCAACCAGGGGCAGCGGAAGCAGGATTGCCGCCGCGCCGGTTGACACGGCGCCCCGCACGACGGCGTCAACGCCGCGACGCAGCGTGCCTGCGCGGTCGATCGCCACTACGACGGCGCGCACCGTGACGACCGCTGCGTACAGCACCAGCAGGTAGTACAGGAACCACAGGTGTGTGAGCGGAAACGCTCCGGGTGGCGACGGCGGCGCGGCGGGCGGCGGCGACGGCAATGTCCCGCCAAACGTCTTCGTGATCCCCCACACCCACACGATGGCGATGGCTGGAAAGAGCACGACCCAGCCGGCGACGAGCGGCACGAGGATGCGCTTCAACCGATTCGTCCAGAAGCCGCGCGCACCGCGCTGATGGAACAGCATCCGCGCGAAGAATCCAGCAACGACGAAGAACAGCGACATGCGAAAGATGTGCGACGTAAACAGCAGCACGGCGATCGACGAGCTCGGCGAGTTGTCGGTCATCGCCCAGATGCCGGGGATGAGCCCAGGAAGGAACGAGAACCCGGCGTGAAACACCACGCCGAGCAACAGCGCGAACGCGCGAACGGCGTCGAGTGAGTGCAACCGATCGGTCTGTGACATGACGAGCTCCTTACACAAAGTCGCTGGTGCGCGACCTGACGTAGACCGCCGCTGATACCGCCGCGATGGCAACGCCGATCTCGATGGCAATGATGGCCAGGATGTCGGGAGTCCAGACGGCCGTGGGTCCGGTGCGATGCTCGGCCACGGAGCGGAGCGACAAGAGAAACGGGATCAGGAAATTGACCGAGATGTTGCCGGCTGCAATCGAGGTCCCGTGCCAGCCACTGGAGTCAGTCACAAGCGCCACGGACAGCAGCACGAAGTAGTAGGTCAAGAGGTACACGAGCACGACGGTCCAGAACGGCATGATCCCGTTCGGAATCGCAGTCACGTCGATGACGGCCAGCGTGGCAACGGTCAGGACGGCCCAGGGGACGACGAAGGCAATCGCGTTGGCAATCATCTTCGCCATCGTGTACTGCGCGGTCGACACCGGCAGGCTGACGAAGAACAGCTGGACCTTGTCCTTTCGCTCCTGGCTGACGCCGCTCATCACCAGGAAGATGTTGAGGATGACGAGCGTGCAGATGAGCGATACCGTTGCGACGTAGCCCGACACCACGCTCAGCGGCATGACCGCAAGTGCGCCGACACCCGCCGCGATCGCGCTGACGACCATCCAGCGCGTCAGGTAGAGATCCTTGAGAATCAGTTGCCGAACGACTGAACGGCTCATGGCTGTTCCCCTCGGTTGCTCAGGACATTGGCAACAAAAATCTCCTCGAGCGTCATCGGCTGTACGTCACGGACGGTGATCCCGGACCGTGTGTAGGTCGTTTCGAGCCCGGGGACGTAGGCCTTTGTCGTGACGATCGCGACCCGGCCACTTGCGCTCGTGTCGGTGACGCCGGCAAGCGGCGGGAGCACCGCGCCGGAAGGCACGTCGAGGTGGATACGCCGCCAGCGATCGAGAAACGTTTCCTTGTCGCTCGAATCGATGATTCGTCCGCGATCGATGAAAGTGATGTGGTCGGAGATCTGCTCGACGTCCTGCGTGTTATGGGACGAGAACACGATCGCGCGCTGCTCGTCACGAACGACGTCCATGAGCTCGGCGAGGATCTCGTGCCGTGCCACGGGGTCGAGCCCGGTCGTCGGCTCGTCGAGCAGCAGCAAGCGCGGACGCCGGGCGAGCACGAGGAGCAGCGTTGCCTTGACCCGCTCGCCGTGCGACAGCCCCTTGATGGTCTGCTCCGCGTGGAGGTTGAACCGGCGAAGCAGGACGTCGGCGTAGCTCGCATCCCAGCCGGCATAGATCGAGGCGATGAATCGCATGTGCCAGCCGAGCGTCGCCGAGCTCTGAAGCCGCATGTCTTCCGACACGAAACCGATGTCACGCTTGGCCACTGCCTGTTCGCTCGGCATGGAGCATCCGAGGACTCGGACCGTGCCGCGGTCCTGCCGGATCATGCCCATCAGGATCCTGATGGTGGTGGTCTTGCCGGCGCCGTTCGGTCCGACGAAGCCGAGGATCTGGCCGGCCTCCAACCGCAGCGCAACGTCGCGCATCTGGAAGAACCGGTAGCTCTTCCACACGCCCTGTATGTCGATCACGGGCTCGGTCATTGGTCCTTCTCGTCCTTCGCGTCGTTCGCATTGCCGCGCGCAATCGCCGACTGCAGGCGTGACGTGAGCTCGTTGGGCGTCATGCCCAACTGCCGGCCGATATCCGCTGCCGCGGAGAGATGCTCGTCGAGTTCGCTGCGCCGGAGCTGGACGCTGAGGTCGGCTCGATCCGCCACGAACGATCCGATGCCATGGCGCGTGACGATGACGCCCTCGCGCTCGAGCTCGAGATACGCGCGCTTGACAGTGATCACACTGACCTGCACCGACGCCGCGAGCGCACGGATCGACGGCAGCTCGCGACCGGGCTCCCAGTCGCTGATGGCAATGCGGTGCCTGATTTGCTCCATGATTTGGAGATACATGGGCCGCCTGTCGGCCTGCGAAATCAGAAGCTCACCGCTGTTCATGTTGAATATGCACAGTATACACTTAGTAACACAGGTGTCAACGGCGCTCTTTTCCGGATGTTTTGGAGGTTTGAGATGGTGAGCCGGCGCGCCTTCCTGAATCAGGTCTCCGCCGCGAGCGGCGGCTTCGCGCTGTCGGTCCTCTCCCAGACTCAAACGTTCGAGGGCAGCCGCGCAGGCGACATACGGCAGATCGAGGGAATCGATCTCTGCTGGTGCCCGCCGGGCTCGTTCATGATGGGAAGCCCACCCGAAGAAACCGGGCATCGCGCTGACGAGGTTCAGGTGCGCGTGACGCTCACGAGAGGCTTCTGGACGGCCAAGGACGAAGCCACGCAGGGACAGTGGCGGCGGATCGTCGGAGCATTTCCCAACGAGGCGCCATCGGCCACGTTCGGCGAGGGTGACGACGTTCCTGTGTATTGGATCAACTTCGAGGAGGCGGAAGGATTCTGCAGCGCCCTGACCGAGCGGGCGCGACGGGGATCGTCGGCGCTGCCTTCGACCTGGGAGTTTCGACTACCGACGGAAGCGCAATGGGAGTACGCGTGTCGTGCGGGGACCGTGACCGCCACGGCGTTCGGCAACCGGCTGGGACGCCGGCAGGCGAATTTCGGGGGAGCACCGCTCGATGGCGGTGACGACGGTCCCGCTGAACGACGATCGGCGAAAGTCGGGAGCTACCCCGCAAATGCCTGGGGGATCTGTGACATGCACGGAAATGTGTTCGAGTGGTGCCGGGACTGGTATCACGAGCGGCTGCCGGGCGGCAGCGATCCGGACTTGTACACGATTCGAGGACTTCCGAATCGCGACGGCACGTGACTCTCGAGTCCGCCGCGGCGGCGCGTGGAACGACGACGGGGTTATCTGCCGGTCGGCGTTCCGGCTGCGCTACGAACCGCCGCGCCGATCAGACCATATCGGCTTTCGAGTCGTCGCCGTACGCACATGATGGCTACTTCTGCTCGCCACCTTCCGGCCGCTTCCCTTCGCGCGCCCACGCCAGTAAGGCATCGAACGCTCGTCCAGTTTGCGCCGGTGTGAAGTTGCAGTGCCCCGTGGCCTCGACGAACCTGGCGACAAATCGATCCGACGTTCCCGCAAGGGCAGCCGGCACCTCGTAGGCGGTGACGTCATTTCCAAGCACCAGCGCGTCGGACGTCGTGTGGATGGTCAGCATCGGATCGGCGATGCGCCCCGTCGGTGTGGCGTACAGCCGGACGTACTCGCGAGCGGCTGGCAGAGCCGTGTAGCGCTTCACTGTCCGATTGATCGCCGCATCGTCGCCGAAGCCGGAGTAGATGCGATTCCGGTTGTCGAAGGGCTCGCCCCCGGCGCGCTGCTTCAATTCGGCAGCGATAATTTGAAAGAACGGCAAGGCACCGGCGACTTGCGCCGGTGTCCGCCCGAAACGCTGCGCGTAACGGGCGGCGCGCTCCGGGTCGGCAGCAATCGCCGCCTTGACCTTGTTGGGAACGTCTGCCGCCGGCTCGGTACGGTGAACCGATGGTGCCGGGAAACACCGCCTCGAATGTGACCAGCATGTCGAAGAGCCCGGTGTTGAGGAAGTCCACGGCGGCACCAAGCGGACCGCACATCGGCATCGCACCCTGATAGGCATCGGGATAGCGCTCGATCGTCGCCATCGTGATGTGACCACCCATGGAATGCCCAGTGATGTAGGTCTCCGAAACGGCGCCGTACTTCGAGACGACATACCGCCGCAAGGCCTCGGTGTCCTCGAGCGCCTCTTTCACCGCCCAACCCTGCCGGCTGTAGGACGATGCGGCGAAGGCAAACCCACGGGACACGAAGACATCGATGATGCCTCTCATGCCCGGAGATTCCATCGCGGGCGGTTGGCCACCGGCGACGGTATAGCCGTGAGCGTAGAGCACCAATCCCTTGTTCCACTGTTTTGGAATCTCGATGTAGAACGGCGCGCCGTTGATCGCGCCGGTTTCGACAGTATTTGCCTGCTCAGGCGAGGCAGTTTGCGCCGTAGCCGGTGCTGGAACCGGAGTGGCCGCGAGCAGCAGGACTAAAAACATGCGCTTCATGAGCACGCGACACCTCCGCAAGCGTCGTTGTTAAGCCGGACAGCGGCCAATTCGATCACGTCTGCCGCGGGTATTGTAGTGCTCCTCCTTCTATCGTCTAGGTGAATCCCCCTATCGGCTAGTTGTTTTCCCTGATGTGACGACACTTCGCGGGGCCTATGCTTTTCGAACCTCCGAGGAGCAGGATCAATGCGAACGACCGACACCGATTTTCGGTTCCGGATTGGCGCCGCCTTGCAGCGCGTGGCCCTGCTCGACGATCGATTGTCCTCGACGAGTTCGCCCGCCGACTTGTCGAGAACCATCGACGAAACACGGAAGCTCGTCAGGCAACTGCAGGTCTCGTTTGAAGATCTGACGCAGGCGATGTCCGAACACGCGCGAGCCAGGGAACAGGCTGAAACGATCAGACAGCGGGGCGCGATGCTGTTCCGCCTCGTTCCAACGCCGTGCGTCGTCATCGATCGCACCGGCGTCGTCACCGATATGAATCCGGCGGCGGCGGCCCTCCTCAACACCGCGCCGCGATTCGTGGCCGGGCGGCAATTCAGCCTCTTCCTCGATGGCGCCCGTCCTGATTTCCTCCGCGTCCTGCAAGACGTCGAGCGCTCGGCCGACACTCACGAGCTCGCGGTCACGATCCGTCCCAGAGAGCGGGCGCCGATCGGTGCGACAATCGTCGTCGCGCAGAACACTCCTGAGGAGCTCTTGCTCGTCCTGCACCTTCAGGCCGAGCCGCGTGTATCACGACCACGACCTGGCCGGGCACAGCCGATATCGCCACCCGCCTAAGCTCGCGAGGCAGACTGGTCCCGCGCGAACGTGGGCTGGATTCTCGCTTGCAGTTCTGGCAGCGTGCCTATCGCATCTGCCGTCCCGATCTCCTGGCCCGAGCTGATCCGACGTACGCTGAATGATGCGATCGAGGACGACTGCTTCGGCCTCGCGGCGCAGCTGGCCTATTACTTCTTTCTCTCGCTCTTTCCCGCCATTTTGTTTCTGCTCGCGCTCGCCAGCTTCTTCCCGCTGCAGAACCTCACGGACGACATCTCGCGCGTCCTCAGACCGTTTGTCTCCCCCGAGGTGCTCGAACTCATCCGCGATCAGATGGTGCGTCTTGCGCAACAGAAGAGTGGTGGACTTCTCACGTTTGGTGTGTTGGCCGCCCTCTGGAGCAGCTCGGCGGCAACGGTCTCGATCGTTGGTGCCCTCAACCGCGCGTACAACATCGAGGAGGGTCGCCCATGGTGGAAGGTGCGGCTGATCGCGATTGCGCTGACGCTCGGCGTGGCGGTCTTCGTTCTGATCGGCCTGACGTTGGTTCTGGCGGGTCCGGCGCTTGCCGACTACCTGGCGCGGGTGACTGGCTGGGGTGCGCCGTTCAAATGGGCCTGGCTGGTGCTGCAGTGGCCGCTCGTGCTGGGCTTGATCTCCGTTGCCATTGGGCTGGTCTATTACTTCGGCCCGGATGCCGAGCAGGATTGGGTGTGGGTGACGCCGGGGGCGCTTGCCGGGACGGTGTTGTGGGTGGCCGTGTCGCTCGCCTTCAAGTTCTACATCGCGCATTTCACGAACTACAACGCCGCCTACGGCGCCGTGGGCGGTGTGATTGTTCTGCTCCTGTGGTTCTACGTATCCGGCCTCGCGTTGCTTTTCGGCGCTGAGCTGAACGCCGAGATCGAGCACGCGTCCCCATACGGCAAAGGTCCGGGGCAGAGAACACCGGCTGGACGGCGCATGATCGGTCGAAGGGCGGCACGAGCCTTCGAGAAGCTCCAGCGATCCTCACGAGGGACAGACCCCAGCCTGCGCCCTGCTTCATGATCACGGCCGTAGCACCCGCCGTTCGGGCCGCTATAATCGATCGCCATGACACCCCAGGTGATCGTTATCACCGGCGCGAGTGCCGGCATTGGCCGCGCCACGGCGGAAGTCCTGGCTCGGCGCGGGCACAACCTTGTACTTGTCGCGCGCCGGGGCGATCTGTTGAAGGAGGTCGCGACTTTGCTTAGTGGGCTTGGCGGCAACGTCGAGTCTGTGGTCGCCGACGTCACGCACCGCGATCAAGTGAAGGACGTGTTCGACCGTGCGGTCGCACGGTTCGGCCGTGTTGACGTGTGGATCAATAACGCCGGCCGTGGCATCTCGCGGATGCCGTCCGAGCTCACCGACGAGGACATCGACGACATGATCCTCGTCAATGTGAAGTCCGTCATGTACGGCGTACAGACCGTCCTCCCGCACTTCAAAGGGCGCGGCGACGGACACATCATCAATATTTCGTCGATGCTGGGCCGAATACCGTTCGCACCGATTCGATCGGCGTACAGGTGGAGCCAAGCACTTCCTCAATAGCCTGACGGCCAACCTGCGCGAGGAAGTTCACGCCACTCACCCAGGGATCCAGGTCTCGCTCGTGTCTCCCGGCGTCGTTGCCACCGACTTCGGGCTGAGCGCAAAACACGGCGGGCCGGACTCCCGTGCCTTCCCGGGCGCGCAGACGGCCGAAGAAGTTGCCGCCGTCATCGCTGACGTCGTCGACAGCCGTCGCGCGGACGTCTATACGCGACCCGACGGACAGCAGATGGTTGCGGGGTATTACGGCAAAGAGATCACAGGCTGATACGCGACGTCTCCCTCGCCCGCCGCTCGCTGACGACCGCACGGCACGTCGCCCCGAGTCGTGCTCGGTTTGTGTCACAGCACGGCCCTTCCACGTATCGCAACGATACGGCGCAGCCGGGACGCGGCGAGCAGATCTCCAATCAAGCAGTCAGAGCCAAGCTCTGCCGATGATGTTCGCTTGCTGAGCGAGGTTCGGGCGGACCGTAGACCGCCCGAACCTCGCTGCTTCTAGTCGGGCTCAGTCAGGTCGTCGGAGTCGTCACTCTCATCGTCATCTTCATCAACATCGTCGCCGTCTTCGAAATCGTCCTCGTCATCGTCCGGCCGATTGGAAATGCCCTGCTCATCTCCAGGCACACCGGCCTTGCGGTCGGCCCTTTCGCCTGCTGCTAGCCTAAACCCCGCCTGCCAGGGTGCCGCGTTCTCGGCCGCTGTCGATCTTGGCATCGGTACCTCCGCAAGCACACGCAGCAATCGATGTGCCTCTCGCTCGGCGCGATCGGGCGAGGAACGACCGCGAGGAATAAACGGCCGTAGACTGTTCCGCGAGAGCTGAGCAGCATCCGCTCGTGATGACTCCGAGCCAACATCGAGGAACCATGATGACCAAGTCGAGATACGTGGGTGCGACGTTGATCGCGTTTGCAATCGTCTTCGCCGTGCCGGCAGTTCCGGGCGCGCAGCTGACCTCGGTGAAGACGGAGACAGGGACAGTGTCTGGATCTCCGGTTGCGCGAGGAGTCGTCGCATACCTCGGCATTCCTTACGCCGCGCCACCGGTCGGCGATTTGCGCTGGCGCGCGCCGCAACCTGCCAAGCCGTGGACGGGCGTCCGCAGGGCCGATCGATTTGGCACCAGTTGTATGCAGAACCAGCCGGGCTCGCGGTTGCCGTGGACCGAGGAGTTCATGACGCAAGGAGCGGTCGGCGAGGATTGCCTGTTCCTCAACGTGTGGACCGCCGCGACGTCGTCGAACGCGAGGCTGCCCGTCATGTTCTGGATCTATGGTGGGGCATTCAACGAAGGTTCGAGCTCCGTCGCGGTGTACGACGGCTCAGCGCTGGCCAGAAAAGGTGTCATCGTCGTCACCATCAACTATCGCCTGGGTCCGCTCGGCTTCCTGGCACATCCTGAGCTGTCGAAAGAATCCGAGCACCACGTCTCCGGCAACTACGGCATCCTCGATCAGATCGCGGCCTTGCAGTGGGTGCACGAGAACATCGCGGCTTTTGGTGGAGATCCGAACGCGGTCACGATCTTCGGGCAGTCGGCCGGCGCACTGTCAGTCAGGAGCCTGATGCGTTCGCCGCTCGCGAAGGGCCTCTTCATTCGTGCGATTGCTCAAAGCGGTCCCGGTCTGCTGCCCGCGGCTGCGGCCGGGGGCAACGCGACACTCGCCGAGCGCGAAGCTGCTGGCCTGAAGTACGCCGAAGCGAAGGGCGCGCCGTTCGCTCGCCGACCTGCGGACTCTCCAGGCGGCTGAACTCCTGCCCCCGTCAGGGGGACGCGGCGGGCCCGCTCTGCCGAACGGTCCACTGAGAGACGGATGGGTGGTGCCCGCAACCGATCCGGCCGATCAGGTGCCGTTGATGGTGGGCTTCGTTGCCGACGACATCGGCATTGGCGGCGGACTCGGGCCCGCGTCGAAGCCGTCGGTCGCCAACTTCGAGAACGAGGCGCAGCGGCTGTACGGCGACAAGAGCGCTGCGTTCCTCAAGCTCTACCCCGTTACGTCCGACGCTGAGGTCGCCGCGGTGCAAAAATCAGCCGCCCGCGATCGCGCTCGTGTGTCGGTCGATCTCTGGGCGGCCGACCAGATGAAGGCCAGCAAGCGCGTCTACACGTACTACTTCGATCGCGTGCTGCCGTGGCCAGCGCATCCCGAGTTCGGCGCCTTCCATACATCGGAAGTGCCGTATGTCTTCCAGACGATCGACACGCTCGATCGTCCGTGGGAGCCGGCGGACAAAACCGTGTCGGACACGGTCTCGTCCTATTGGACGAACTTCGCGAAAACAGGTGACCCGAACGGCGCGGGACTTCCGAGTTGGGCCGCCTACTCCGCTAGCAGTCACAAGACGATGCAGCTGGGCGTCCGAACGGGAGTCATGGACACAGCAGAAGCCGCGAAGCTCGATTTCCTGCTCGGTGCGCTGCAGAAATGATCCGGCATTTCCTCCTTGCGGTCGTCTTCCTCGCGAGCGCTACACACGAGCTGACGATTCCGAATTGTGACGCAGTGCTTGCGGCAACGCGACATCGCGCGTCGTATGAGCGGATTTCATGGCCCGTACGGATATGATCCGGCGACTGCGCTCTCGTCACTCACCACGCCGTCGCTCTGGATCCTCGGCGAGAACGATCGAAGCATCCCGCTGCGCCGGACCGTCGACGTGCTGACACGGCTGTCGCACGCCAAGCCAAAGGCGTTTACCATCGATGCGATCCCGGGCGTCAACCATCGCCTGATGGCTGCGCACACACGGCGTCGTGCGCAACTAGTTCGTTCATGGGTGGCTTCCGCCTTTAGGAGGAAGTTCTGGTTTGTGGCTTCCGTCTCGAGGCGGAAGATTTCATCATGAGTAATGAAAGCGCACGATTCCAGCCGCGCCGCGCAATCCGGCTCATCTTCGAGTACGAGGGCGAAAACGTACGCCTGGTGAGGCAGCAGGCCGTCGAGATGGTGGTTGCCGACGCCGATCCAGCCACGGCGCGAACTCCCGGCTACTATCTCGACGCCCGCGACGCCACGGAGCGCACGCTCGCCCGGGTAGCCGCACGAGGTGCCTTCGGCCGCAGCGCTGAAGTCTTCCCCGAACGCCACGAGGAGCCGATTCAACGAATCGACGTGCCACAAGAGCGCGGCGCCTTCACCGTGACGCTTCCGGCGCTCGAGGCCGCCGACCACGTCACCATGGTCCGCATCGTCGACGCTGCCGACCGTGGTGCCGGCGTCGAACGGGCGCAGCTGCGCGTGGTGGACCTGGCACGTTTTCCCCTGGCCGGGCGATGAGCACCGCCGACGGTGTCGTCATCGGTACCACACAGATCTTCGGCACGGCGCCGAGGACTCAGGCCTTCAACGTCGTACTGCTGGCCGAGGGCTTCACCACCCCGCAGCAGAACGACTTCAACGTCGCCTGCTCGGCGTTTGTGACCGCGCTCACCGGAACCGATCCGTTCGGCCACGTCGCTCATGGCCTGAACGTGTTCCGCGTCAACGTGGCATCGAACGAGTCCGGCGCCGACGATCCGGTGTCCGCTGGCGGCACCGGCGCCGTCCGCAACACATACTTCGACGCGCGCTTCGGCGCCAACGGCCTACGACGCCTCCTCGTCTGCAACGAATCGATCGCGCTGCAGGTCGCGCTGGCGCAGTTGCCGGAATTCTCGACCGTTCTGATCGTCGTCAACTCTCAGATTTACGGCGGCAGCGGTGGTCCTGTCGGTGTCTTCTCCCTGGCGGCAGGCGCCACCGAAATCGCGCTGCATGAGATGGGGCACAGCGCGTTCGGGCTCGCAGACGAGTATCCGTATTACGCAGGCGGCATCGAGCCTGATCACGATCATCACCCGCCGCTCGAGCCGTCGGAACCAAACGTCACTATCAATTCGGATCGGCAGACGCTGAAGTGGGGCTGGGCCGTTGGCGTCTCGACCGCGCTGCCGACGATGAGCAATCCGAATTGCGGGGCGATCGACACGCGTCCGAGCACTGCTCCCGCCGGCACCGTCGGGCTCTTCGAAGGCGCGCACTACTTTCACTGCGGCGCCTACCGTCCTGAGTACGACTGCAAGATGCAGACGCTCAGCGTGCCGTTCTGCAAAGTGTGTCAACAGGCAATTGTCACGCGCATTGCCGCGCCTGTTCCGGCAACGGTACCCGCTCGGCACTATCGATACGCCTCCGCCGCTTGCCACCGTGGCAGGCGAGGTTCCGTTTACGGGATGGGCGGTCGACGATAGCGGCATCGCCGACGTTCGCATCTACCGATCGCCTCTGCCTGGTGAACCGACGGACGCAACCGGCCTGGTGTTTGTTGGCGCTGCGGCAATGATCGAAGGCGCACGACCGGATATCGTCGCGGCGTTTCCGCAATATCCAGGCGTGTCACGCGCCGGCTGGGGATTCATGATCCTCAGCAACATGCTGCCGAACGCCGGCAACGGCACCTTCACATTGCACGCCGTCGCCCGATCTCAAGCAGGAGAAACGCAGACGATCGGCACGCGCGCGATCGTAGTCGACAACGCTTCGAGCGTGCTGCCCTTCGGCACGATCGACACACCGGGCCAGGGCGCCACGGTCTCGGGGATCGTCGTCAACTTCGGCTGGGCGCTCACGCCGCCGCCAAAGACGATTCCTCTCGACGGCTCGACGATCGACGTCTATATAGACAGCGCACTCGCCGGCCACCCGTCGTACAACCACTTCCGGCCTGACATCGCGGCGCTCTTCCCTGGCTACGCGAACTCGAATGGCGCCATCGGCGTGTTTCAATTCGATTCCGCGCAGATGGTCAACGGCCTGCACACGATCTCCTGGGTTGTCCGCGACGACGGCGGCGCCGTACAGGGCGTGGGCAGCCGCTTCTTCATCGTCAGCAACTGACCGGACTGGTGCGCCGACGGCCCCGACCTATTCCATATACAATTCGCCGGGATGATGTGGTGCGGCGCCGGCGCGTCGCAAGGAGGCGAGTTATGGGAGTTGAGAGAGCACTGCGGGTGATGGTGGGCACCGTCTCCGCAGCAGTCCTGCTGGCCGGGGCGACGTTGCCGCCGGCGCGGGCACAACAGGCGGCGGCGCCTGCACCACCGCAACCGGCCGCTGGCCGCGGCGGCCAGGGCGGCCTGAACGATCCGTGCGGCGGCCGGAGCAACACGCCCCGCGAAGCGTGCCCGAATGACGTGGTCAAGATGATTGCGACCGTCGGCCTGCTGCCGGATAAGCCGCCGGCGACACCGCAGAAGCCGCGCAAAGTGCTGATCTGGTCGCGCATCCCCTCCTCGGGTTGGCAGCACTCGTCGATTCCGCTCGCGGCGCGAACGATCGAGGAGCTCGGGAAGAAAACCGGAGCATGGACGTCGACGACGTCCTGGGACGTAAAGGACATCACCGAAGAGAACCTGAAACAGTACGACGCCATTTTCCTCTCGAACACGACGGGAACGTTCCTCGACGATCCGGACGATCAGGCGGTCACCGACGCGCGCCGCAAAGCCTTTCAGGACTTCCTGACGAGCGGCAAAGGTGTCGCCGGCATCCACGCCACCGGCGATTCGTATCACGGCGGCCGCCGAGGGGCGGGCGGCCGTGGGCCCGGCGCAGCGCCGGGCGCCGCCGCACCAGGAGCCGCTGCGCCAGCAGCCGGAACCCCGGCGGCAGCAGCGCCCGCCGCAGCTCCTCCGGCCGGTGGAGGCAGGGGCACGGCTGCACCCTGTTCGGTATCTGACGCGCAGAAGCAAGAGCGTCCTGCGGAACCACTCTGGCCGTGGTGGGACGAGGCCATCGGCGGCTACTTCAAGTTCCACTGGAACTACCCGACGCCGATCACGGTCAAGATCGACGACCCGAAGAGTCCGATCACCGCGGCCTTCAAAGGCAAGTCCTTCAACACCATCGACGAGGTCTATACGTTCAACGAGAGCTCGTTCTCGCGCGAGCGCGTGCGCGTGTTGATGAGCATCGACTACAACCTGATGACCGATTGCGACAAGGGCATCGAGGCCTATCCACGCAAGGACCACGACTTCGCGCTGAGCTGGATTCAGAAGGTCGGTCAGGGCCGCGTCTTCTACCAGGCGCTCGGCCACCACGAGTCGATCTACTACAACAACCCGGACATGCTGGCGCACCTGCTGGCGGGTATGCAGTACGCGATCGGCGATCTGAAGGCCGACGACAGCCCGAGCAAGAAGAAGTAGGGGCGTTGATCGATCGACGTCAGGTCCTCCAGACCATCCTGTTGACGCTGCTGCCGGCGCGGTCTTTTGCCGCGCCGGCAGTGTCAACAGTGATTGGAAACGGCTCGCCTGGCTACTCGGACTCGCAGGTCAACAACCCGTACGGTCTGCTCATTGGCCGCGACGGCGCCCTCTATTTCTGCGATCTCGACAACCAACGCATCCGCCGGCTCGATCTGCGGACTCATCGAACAACCGACGTCGCTGGAAACGGCCAACGCGCGTATAGCGGCGACGGAGGTCCGGCCGCCGGCGCCGCGCTGAACATGCCGCACGAGATCGCCTTGGATGCGGGGGGCCACCTCTACATTGCCGAGCGCGACAATCACGTCGTACGCAAGGTCGACGGCGCCACCGGGATCATCTCGACGCTGGCTGGCACGGGTGTGGCCGGCTTCTCCGGCGACGGTGGTCTAGCGTCCCGCGCGCAACTTCGTCAGCCGCACAGCATCGCGCTCGACCGTGACGGACATTTGCTCATCTGCGACGTCGGCAATCACCGCCTTCGGGCCGTCAACCTGTCCACTGGTGTCATCGATACGATTGGCGGAACCGGCGAGCGTCTCCCGACCAAAGATGGTGCGCCGCTGACGGACGCACCCCTCAACGGCCCGCGCACACTCGCCGTCGATCGCGACGGCACGATCTACCTCGCCTTGCGCGAAGGCAATGCGATCTATCGCATCGCGCCGAAGATACGCACGCTCCATCACGTAGCTGGAACGGGCGAGCAGGGATATACCGGCGATGGCGGACCGGCTCGGCTCGCGCGCCTGGCCGGACCAAAAGGGTTGGCGCTGTCTCGGAGGGCTCTCTATCTCGCCGACACCGAGAACCACGCGATTCGTCGCGTCGATCTCGACAGCGGCACGATTACTACAGTGCTAGGTACCGGTGTTCGGGGAGACGGTCCCGAACACGATCCGCTTCAATGCAAGCTCGCGCGTCCTCACGGGTTGTACGCGGCTGCCGACGGCACGCTTTACGTCGGCGACAGCGAGGCGCATCGGATACGGGCGCTTACGGTGCAGGTGTAATTCTGAGTGCTGAATTCTGAATGCTGAAATAATTCTGAATTCAGAACCTCAAGATTCAGCCTTACTTCAGCATTCAGAATTCAGCATTCAGCATTCGCTACGGCCAGCCAGCCTGCGGCAGCCCGGGCGTCAGCGTGAGCGCGTTCTGGTAGTACAGCTTCTTCAACACCTCGTCCGGCAGATCGATACCGTAACAACTTCCAGAACGCGTGATAGTCGCGATAGTAGTCGAAATACTCGTCTGACGTCTCGAAGACACGCCAGTAGTACGGATACTCCTCCGGCTGGAACGAGTCCTTGCCGAAAAGCAAACGGTCCTGATACTTGATGAAGAACTCGCGTGCGGCACGCGGCTGACGGCCGATGTCATACAGGACTGCCCCGACCTCCGTCGACACGTTTGGCATCGCGTCGAGCAGGCGGCTGAGCCGCGCCAGATCGTTGGCGTGCCATCCCATGTGGGCCATCACGAACCTGGTCGACGGATGCTTCTTGAACAACTGGTCGCGCTCGGCCATCAGCTCTTCGAATCGCGGGAACTTCGGGTCCTGGTAGCGACGGTCGCCGAAAAGCGACAGCTCGAGCCACCGTTCGTTCTTCATGTCGATGGGCTCGAAGAACTCCTGCGGATCTGCGGTGTGGATGAAGACCGGAAGCTTGAGCCTCGCGCAGGCGTCCCAAATCGGATCGAGGTCCGGATCGTCGATCTTGAGGCGTGAGCCATCGGCCTTCGTGATCGACAGGCCAAACCCTTTGTTGATCTCGCCGACGCCCACCGCTCCCGCCTTGACGTCGGCTTCGAGTTGCTGGATCGCCTTCTCGGCCCAGCCTGGGCCGACGCCCCTGAAGTCGATGCCGGCCAGGACGCGCAGACGATCCTGGTACGGCGTGCCTTTCACGAGATCCAGTGCGCGCTGCAGACGTTCGCCCGACATGTTGTCGGCGGCAACCATGACGCGCACGTTCAGGCTGTCGAGCGATCCCATCAGGCTCGCGAGGCTCTCGGCGGAGGCCAGCATCCGCTGCGGGTGCCCGTGAAAATCGATGGACGGGAACTTCGATTTCGGCACGGGATGGGTCGCCGTCACGAGTGTCGATCGTGGACGGTAGTCGACGATGCTCGGTGGTGGCGTGCTCGGGGCCTGGCACGACCGCGGGCGCACTTCCGTCGTCCCCGGCGGGCACTCCTCTCCCGGCTGGATCTGAATGCCGCCAAAGCCGCCGCGACCGCCCTGCCTGCCGCCGCCCGGCGCTGCCGGCGGGGGCGGTTGCGCGGCTCCGGCAGCCGGTGGCTGCTGCGCGACAGGTGCTGCTGGTCCGACGAGGCACAAACCTAACGCTGCGAGAGCAAGAATGCGCGTCTGACGAATCATGATCATCTGAGGTCCGCTCCGTATCTCGACTTGGATACCAAAGCGTACTCCAATTGTCTGTCGTCGGTTTCAGAAGCCGCCCTTTGGGGGCTTCGGCGCTGGCGTGGACAGCGTTCGCAGAGCCTCGTCGCTGCAGGCATAGCTCTCGAACACGACCTGCAGCCGGGCGCCGGAGCTGGCCGGGCAGTCCGTAATCCGCAGGCCGCGCGGACAGTCGAAGTCGTGTCTGGGTACGACGATCTTCGACAACACGAGGAGCGCGTTCGCGCCCGCGGCGGAGGCATTCTTCCGCTCGACGCGATAGGGATCCCTCTGTCCTTCCATCTCGACTTCCGTCATGTCGACCGGACGGGTCGTCTCGATCAGGCGACAGCCCGCCGGCATCGCGCGGCCAGAGGGCGGGCCCTCGAGTGGCGCGCTGAACACGGCCACGGTCACTGAGGAGGGGGGAGACGAGGACGAGGGCTCGACAGGAATGCCGGTCGTCGTAGGTTTCGACGCCAGCGCGAGAGGAGCATCCGCCTTGGGCGACAGCGTCACCGAAAGCCAGGACGCCAGGGTCGGACCAATCTGGCTCATACGAACGACACCGAGGTTGCCGACGCGGCCGACATCGGGTCCCTGCATGATGAGCGACGCATGCAGTTCCGGACGCGTCGGCGCGAAACCATGGCCGCCCTTTGACGAGGGTTTGCTCAGCAGCGCATCGTGACCGGCACCTGAGTAGAAACCGTTGCGCATATCGATGCCAAACGACGCGCGCGGTTCGGCCCCGAGACGGCGCAGATCGTCCTCAGTCCACACCGTCAAGATGCCATTGGCGGGATCCGACGCCATTTTCTGCAAAAGCGCCCCCACTCGGTCGCGAAGACTCGGATCAGTGCGATCGCGGAGAATCACGAAGCCCGACCCGCCGGCCGGATAGAAGTAGGCATCCCATCGGGCGATCTTGCCCGCCGCATCGACCTCCAGCAGCCCTTCACGCTTGAACAGGTTGTTTGGGTTCAGCTGATTTTCGAGCGGCAGGAATCCATGGTCCGACAAGACGACGATGTCGGTGCGATCCGTCAGGCCTGCATCGGCAACCGCCTGGATGATCTGCTGCACGTGCGCGTCCGCAGTCTCGATCGCCGCCAACGCCTCCGGCGACCCAGGCCCGAACGCGTGCTGTGCGTCGTCGGTAGCAAAGATGTGCAGCAGCATCAGCTGCGGGCGGTAGGTGCGAATGATCCAGGCGGCAACGCCGGTGCGATCGTCGTCGGTCAGCGGCCACGCCAGCGGCTTCACCTGGCGTTCGTAGCTGTCGAGCAGATCGCGAGGATCCGAGATCGCGCGAATGAGATCCAGCCACTTGCGATGGCGGGTGACGCCGCCGAATTCCGGCATGAGGTAGTCGATGTCGGCGCCGACAGTTACCGGCCAGCTGACTGCAGCGGTTCGCAGACCGCGAGCCTTGGCCACGGCTGGAAGCGTCGGGACCTGAATGTCGCGCGCATACCAGTACCAACTCGCGTTCGAGACTTCTTCAGGGTCGAGAATCCGATTGTTGTAGATGCCGTGGATCGCCGGCGGCACGCCGGTCATCATCGTCGTGTGCGATGGATACGTGACCGTCGGCGTCACGCCGATGACGCCCTCGGCGTATGCGCCCTCGCGGGCCAGACCGCGGAGGGTCGGCACCTTCGATGGGCCGTCGGCTGTGTACGTCGTCGGCTTGAGGCCGTCGATGGAGATCACGACGACGTGGCGGGTGTCCGGCGCCTGAGCCTGTGACGCTGCACTGGCGGCAGCGACAACTGCCGTCGCGAGAACGACCATCGCCCGGAGAGCGCGCAAGGGTTTCATGTGTCCATTCTTCCCGACGGAGATGTCGCCCGAATGACGCACGAGTCTGAGGGAGGATCAGTGAGTCGCGAGGAGCTCCGGCAGAATCCGATGGGCGAACGGGGTCAGCGCTGAACCTGGTGCGGCCGCCAGAGGAATTGACGCGGATCGCTCGGCGATGACCGAAGGAGGCTGATGCGGGAACAACGCGTCGACGATCTCGCGGCCAAGCGGCGCTGGGCGCGAAGGCAGACCGGCGTCACCACGGCTGACCCATGTTGCGAAATCGTCCCACAATCCGTCGGCCAACCGCGATTCGACAATCGTCGTCGCGCCATTGCTCAAGATTGACGCGTACTTCTCCGATGGCACGACCAGCGCAACAGCAAGCAATGCGCCTGACGCAGCGTCGCGAAGATCGATGGCAAAAGCACGTGTGGCTTGGATGGGTGCAGGCATGATGAGCTCAGCGTAACACAGAGCATTTGGAGCCGAGGCGCACACGCGGAACGGCACGTTCGGTTTTGTTGACAGCCAGGCGCCGGGAATCGATGATGAGCTCATGGTCCGTGCGCTGGTCCTCGGAACGATCATGGCTCTCGTGCCCCAGGCAACCGGGAACCAGGCCGCAAGCGTCCTCCACATAAAGGTGGTGTTGGTCGACGCCGACCGCAACCTGACGCCTGTGCCTCGGCACGCGCTGCTCATCAGCGACAACCCGGCAAGTGCTCCACCCAGGCTGATCGTGACGGCCGTTGATGGCACCGCCGACGTACGCTTGCGCCCGGGCAACTACACTATCGAGTCAGACCGACCGGTGACGTTCCACGGCAAGGCCTACGAATGGCGCCAGACGGTAGACGTTGTTGCCGGCCGCGACAGTGCCCTGGAACTGACGGCGGCGAACGCGGAGGTTTCGGCAGCCGCGAGCACGCCGGCGGCAACGGAAGCCGCAGCCGGCGGTCCACCGCCACTCGAAGCCGACCCTGCGTTCCTTCTGCCGAAGTGGCAGGACAGCGTCGTCGCCGTGTGGACACCGACGAACCGCGTCTCGGGTTTCGTCGTCGACGGCATGGGACTGATCGTCACCAACCAGCGCGTCATCGGCGCCGACGTGTCGGTGGAAGTTCAACTCACGCCAACGGTGAAGGTCGCCGGCACCGTCCTCGCGGCCGATCAGGCGCACGACACGTCGGTCATCTGGATCGATCCGAACACCATCGCGTCCGTGAAACCGGTGGATCTGGGGTGCACGGAAGCCGCAAAGCTGGCGGTCTCGAGCGACGAAGCGCTGTTCACGATCGGAGCTCCGCTGCGCGGACCGAAGGCCATGGCGACTGGTGTCGCTGGCCGGGTCGACGCGCACGCGATCCTCTCCGACACGCCGCTTGCCCCAGGGACGGCGGGCGGTCCGGTCTTCACGGCTCGCGGTGATGTCGTCGGGATCTCCTCGCTCATCGACGAGGAGAAGGGCGGCGGCGCTGGCGATTCGCGCTGGAATTCCAGAATCGTGAGGGCGTTCGACGCCTGCGAGGTCATCGCTACTGCACGGCAAAAGATGAAGACAGCGGCGGCGCCGACGGCCCGGGAACTGCCGGTCGAACCCGCGCGGCCGTTTCCTGTCGACGTGTTGAGAGCTGCGGCAAAGGCAGGTGCAACCACGATCACTTCGTACCAGATCGCCTCCTCAGCATTCGACGTGACGTTCATCACCCCGGTGCTGACATACGCCGCCCAGTACGGGTCAAAGACGCCCGCCCGGACGACGAGCCGTGATACGCGGAAACCTGAGCCTGAACGGGATCTCGTTCGGCCGCTCCTCGACTTCAGCAACTGGTCCGACTACGTCTCTGATTCTCCGCCGGTCGTTTTGGTCCGCGTAACGCCACGAATGGTGGAAGGCTTCTGGACGATGGTGGCGCGCGGCGCGGCTCGAACGCAGGGCATGTCGATCCCACCGATCAAGCGCATCAAATCAGGCTTCGATCGGATGCGCGCGTTCTGCGGCGACAACGAAGTGACGCCGATTCACCCCTTCAAGCTCGAGCAGCGGTTCCCCGGGAGCGACGACCCGATCTATGAGGGCTTGTACGTTTTCGACGCCGGCGCGCTAGGGCCCGAGTGCAGCAGCGTCAAACTCGTGCTCTACTCGGAAAAAGAGCCGGACAAGGCGGAAACCAAAGTCGTCGATCCCGCCGTAATCCAGCGGGTCTGGCAGGACTTCGAGCCGTATCGAGCGCAGAGCCGTTGACGTTCGCACTCATTCCACGGCGAAGCGAAGCGCCCGCCCAGCCGACTGCCGGTCGGCTGACGCTTCCAGCTTGAGCAAGTAGTCGCCTGGGGGCAGGCTCGAGAGCGGCAGGGTAATCACGCAATCCGCCCGACGGCTCGCGAAGGCCGTCTCGGCGAACGGCAGCGATTGATCACGCACTGCGCTTCCCTTCGCGTCGAGAATCTGCACCCGCATCGACACTGGCACGATGGCCTCGGTGCGCTCCGTTCCCTGATAAATCTGCATCAGTGCGCGCACACGCTCGCCGCGCCGGAAGGCGCGCCGTGTCGTCGCCGCCGGCGTCGCGGTCGCACTTGCCGCCACATCGACCACGACGCCGGAGACTGACAGCGGCGCGCTCGCGAACTTCGGGATGCTGACCTCGGAGAAAACGCTCGCCACGGTGTTCGAGGCCGGGTCTGAAACGGCCGCACGGATCTCGTACTCACCCGGCGCGAGCTCCAGGTGTGATTGCACGTTGACATTGGCAGCGGCTGACGTCGCAGCCGACACCGTCGACGTCTGACTGGCCGACGCAACGACCCTGCCCGTGGGATCCACAGCCATCACCGAGATCTGGAGCGCCACCGCCGCGTCCTCGCGCGCGAAGGCGCGTGCGTCGACGTTGACGCGGGCGATGGCCTTTGACGCGTCCGGACTGGCGAACGGCGTCACGGAAATCGCCAGCGGCTTTCTCGCGCTCGGAAGCAGGCGGCTCAACGCCTCGTCTGGCGTGGACGGCGCAGCTGAAGCCGCAACGGGAGGGGCGCCGTTCAACGACGGCGGCACGACGTAGCTGCGCTGCGCCGTGACGCGCAGGCCCTTCCGTCCGACCTTGACTTCGATCGAGCGCACCACGTCGTTGGGATTCGCCGTTCCGCGCTCGAAGCCAATCACGTAGTACGCCTCGCTCTCGCGGAAGATCGCCGGCACAGCTTCCTCAGGATTGTTCGCGCCGACGATCGTCCTGCCCCCGGTCCGCTCGGGCAGCACCTTCAGGTTCTGCTGGTGCGAGATCGTATCTGTCGTCTCGGTCCGGAACTGATTGAGCCGCCTGTTTGGCCCGCTCAAGGGGCTTGGAATATCGAGGCCGCCGCCACTGACCCCGGCCCGTGACGCGTTTCCAATGTTGACGAGCCCCTGTGGGTCGATGGAGTGCACGGTGAGGTTGGCGCGATCGACCGCTGCGAACATGGCGTTGCGCGCGTCCTTGAGCGGCGTCTCGCAGCCGGTGTCCTGCCCCGTCGCCACGACTGGCCGAGACCACTGGAAGAACAGATTGCTGCCGATGAACAGCAGGACCTTGCGCCGCCTGCGGCGTATCCTGCACGGCCTCGGCCACGCGCGTGATCGTCTCGAGCACGCACAGTCCGCAGAGGCACCGGCCATCCGCCATCGGATCGTCCGGCGGCAGTGTCCCGACCTGCTGTTCCGGCGCGATGCCGGTGCTCGGATCGCCGTGGTTGATCGCGCGCAGCAGACGCGTGCGATCCGATGTCAGGTTCTGGACGGCACCGTTGCTGGTGGACACGACGGCCCCCAGGTCGCCGGGACCGAGCGCGTCGACCGCGGCAGTCGCAATCCGGCGCGCGACAACTGTCGGCTGCTGGACCGGGATCGACCGGTCCATGAGGATGACGACGAGCCGTCCTTCCTGCTCGCCCACCTGATTGCTCACGACGTCTGGCTGCACGGTCTTCGACCACGCCGTCTCGATCGACGTTGTCCGCGCCGGCAAGTCCACCGCCGTGAAAGCCCGAATCGGCCTGGCGACGCCTTCCTCGAGGACGGTAAAGTCAGCTGCAGTCAGCCCGCGAACCGGTTGCCGTTTGTCGTCGAGCACGGCCACGTCGAGCTGAACGAGCTCGACGCCGGCGCGAAACTGCGGCAGTTCGTTCTGGTTCTGAGCCGGGAGACCGGCGGTGGCGGACAGAGAGAGCGCCACCACGCAGAGTCGGCGCACACGCATACCTACTCCTTAATTGGGAGGAAGAGCTGGCAGGCGTGGCCAGTGTAACTCTGAATTGCCCCGGCCTCGCCAACTCACGGCCGCTTTCCATCGTCCAAGCCCACATGCCATCCATCCTGTCCGACCTGCGCTACGCCGCGCGGGAGCTCCGCCGTCGTCCCGGCTTCGCGCTCACGGCCATCGTCTCCCTCGCGCTCGGGATCGGCGCCACGAGCGCTGTGTTCAGCGTCGTGTATGGTGTGCTGATCAATCCGTTCCCGTATGTCGGTGCCGAACGGATCATGCAGATCTCGCTCCGGGACCCCGCGGGGCGGCTGCGCGGTGCCGGGATGACCGGCGACCAAATCCTGCAGCTCAGGCAGGCGCGCACGGTCGAAAGCGTCGTTGCCGAAGACGGGTGGAACCTCACAACGACCGATGGGAACATTCCCGAAGACGTTTCGGCGTCGTACATCTCACCGAATGCGCCAAACCACTGGGGCACGCCCGCCCTCCTCGGAAGATGGCTGGTGCCGGCAGACGCCCCTCCCGGGCAGGATCCCGAACGGGTCGTCGTCCTCGGGTACCAGTTCTGGCAGCGCTACTACAGCGGAGACCCCACTGCGGTAGGACGCACGATCCAGCTCGTTCGCAAGGACTATCAGATCGTCGGCGTGATGCCCCCGCGGTTCAGATGGCGCGAAGCGGACATCTATGTCCCGCTCAAGACCAGCTTCGAACCGAACATCTATTACGGGACGACGTTGAAGCTCAAGCCCGGCGTCACCATCGCGGAGGCGAACGCCGAACTGCAGCCAATCCTCCAGGAATTCGCGAAGCAGACACCGACGCGCTATCCAGACACGTTCCGCGTCAACCTCCGCAGCATCGTCGAGCTCTTCGCGCGACCGATGGGCCCGAAGCTGTATTTGCTCCTCGGCGCCGTCGCGTCGCTGCTGCTCGTCGGTTGCGCCAACGTCTCGATCCTGCTGCTCGTGCGCGGAACCCATCGCCAGCAGGAGCTCGCGGTTCGCGCCGCTCTTGGCGCCGGCCGCCGCCGAATCGTCCAACAACTTCTGACAGAAGCGCTGGCGATCGCTGTCGTCGGCGCCGCGCTCGGCGTCTTTATCGCGTGGCGGGGGCTGGGGCTGATCGTGGCGTGGGTGCCAACCAACTCGTTCGCCGCCGAGTCAGTGATCGAGATGAACGTTCCGGTCCTCGTCTTCAGCACGGCGCTGGCACTGATCACGGCAATCGTGTTCGGCGTGTGGCCAGCGCTGCAGCTGTCGCGGCCTGATCTGGGGCGCGTGGCGCAGGCCAGCACGCGGCGTGTCCATGGCAGCGCTCAGGGACGACGGCTTCACCGCGTCATGGTCGCTGTCCAAGTGGCTTTGACGCTCCTGATGCTGACGGCCGCGGGCGCCGCCGGCCAAAGGCTTCTTACGGCTTGCCACTGCGGATCTGGGGTACGACCCGCAGAACACGATGTCGCTCCCGATTCCGGTTCACGACGGCACCTACAAGACGTGGAAGGAACGATCCGAGTACTTCGAGCGACTCCGCGCTGCCGTTGCTGCCATGCCGCAGGTCGTCTCCGCCGGCATCTCGACCAACGCGACGCCACCGGCGAACGGCGGCGACACGACTATCGAGATCCGTGGCGTCAGCTCGCTCGGAAAAACCGATCGTGCGCTCGAACTACATCAGCCCGGAGTATTTCACCGTGCTCCACATTCCGCTCGCGCAGGGACGGCTGTGGGATCAAGACGACACCAAGAGAGGAGCGCCAGTCGCCGTCATCAATCAGACGATGGCCAAACAGTTCTGGCCGAACGGGGACGCGATTGGACGTCAGGTGAGAATTCCTGGACTGAAGGACGAGCCGCCGTACATCCCGCCTCGTCGGCAGTTGGCGAATGGCTCGAGATCGTCGGCGTGGTCGGGGACGCGAAAAACGACGGATTGCGGAACCCCATCAAGCCGGCGATGTACGTGCCGTACACGTGGAAGATGCGCATGTTTACGCAGATCCTCGTGCGGACTCGAGGAGTGCCCCCGCTGGCGGTGCTACCCGACGTGCGCGCCGAGATCGTGCGCGTCGACCGCGAACAGCAAGTGATGCGCGTACGTGACCTGAACGGCTGGATCACAAACCTGCAGGAGTACGCGCAGCAGCGCCTCGTGGCCAACCTGTTTGCCGTTTTTTCGCTGCTGGCACTGGCGCTTTCCGCCGTCGGCCTCTACAGCGTCGTCTCGTACGGCGTTGCGACCAGAACCAACGAGTTCGGTATTCGCATGGCGCTCGGCGCCAGAGCACGCGACGTCGTGCGCATGGTGCTGGCAGGAACGACGTGGAACGTTGCCGCGGGGCTGCTCGCGGGACTGATCCTCTGCCTGGTATTCGACAAGCTCGCGTCGCAGTGGGTGACGGAGAGCTCGCGGGATCCCTTGATCCTCGGAGGCGTCACCGCTCTGCTGATGGCAGTCGCCGCCCTTGCCTGTTTCGTCCCAGCGCGCCGCGCGGCTTCCATCGATCCGATGGAAGCCGTACGGCACGATTGAGTCACTGACCGTTGGAGCCCTTCACGCTTGGACTGTCGTCCGCCGGCAGATCGCCGAGCACGTACTGCATGCCGGCGGTCATGTGCTCGAGCAGCGGCTTGATCGCGTAGACCTTCTCGTTGTGGCCGTGCGCCTCGTAGAAGACGCGGCCCTTGCCTTCGCGGCGGATCCAGCTCAGCGCGTAGTCGCCGTCGGGACGCGGGTTCTGCTCCTTGGCCTTGTCCTCGGCGCTCATCTTCGCGTAGTCGATGCTGGTGAGGACGTGCAGGTTCTGGCGTGAGTAGGTGTCGCGGCCGAACGTGTAGGTCTCGTCGACGATCACATATTCCTTGCCCTTGAACGGCGCGTTCAGCGGGCGCTTCGGGTCGTCGATCTTGACCGTGATCGTCTGGCCGTCGTTCCAGTGGAACTTGAAGAAGCCGCCGATCATCTTGTTGAACTCCGGCCAGGTGCCGATCTGCGTGTCGGGACCGAGGTCGGTCGCCGCCGCCTGTCCGTTGCCGCCGCCCGTTCCGCCAGGCGGCGGCGGCGTGCGGCAGCGCGGCGAAGCGCTGCGGGAAGTCCGCCTGCGCGATCCGGCCGCTCTTGTCGGGATCGAGCTTGTCGTAGACCACGAGTCGGCGAAGCCGGTGAACTCTTCTCGCGTCAGGCGGCCGTCGCTGTTCTTGTCGCCAGTCATCATCTGCATGACCACCGGCACGATGGCGAAGTTGATCGCGTCCGCCGCCGCCGCCGGCCGGCTGCCGCCGAGCTCTGGTGGTACGAGTCGGTGGCGGCATGGATGCCGGCGAGGCCCTTGCCGCCGCGAACGAAGTCGAGCAGCGCCTTGCGGCGCGCCGCAGTCGCCGCCGCATCGTTCGGGTCGTCGAGGAACTCGCCGGTCGTGCTGGCGAGGAAGATGGCGTCGTACTGCTTGAGGTTGGCGTCGTTGATGTCGGCGGCGTCGTAGGTGATCGTCGTCGACCACGCGCCTGTCTTCTTGCCGATCTCCTCGATCGTGCGCGCCGCCAGCGGAATCGACGAATGAACGAAACCCGCGGCCCGGCCAAGGACGAGTACCTTCCGCGGCTGCTTCGGCTTGGCCGGCGCGCTATCAGGCAGCGCCGCCATCATCGCGGCGACATCTTCCGCGCCGCGGCGTCTGGTTCTGCGGCGGTGGGCCGCCGCGGCCGCCGGCCGGCGGTGCCGGCGGCGGAAAGGCTCCGTTCAATGCCGATGAACACCTGCTCGAGCGTCAGCGCGTTGCCCTTCGACGCGTCCCACTTCGGTGTACCACTTGTCGAACGAGCCATTCAGCTCGTCGCGAGTCAGCGGCGCCATCCTTGTTGCTATCGACGAGCGTGAAAAGCGTGGCGGCCACGCCACCGCCCCCTCCGCCGCCGCCGCGGCCCTGCCCCTGTCCAGCCGGCGCCGCCGGCTGCTGTGGCATTGCCCCACCTGCGCCGCCTGTGTAAACGGCCACTCCGCACGCCGCCATCGTGAGCACGAAACGCGCGGCCGCACCTCTCCGGTTCATACGCCCTCCTGGGTCCGCCTATTGTAGCCACCTGAGCGCGGATCACAGCCACGGACGACACGGATCACACGGATCACGGCCGCGCGGCGAGACGCGGATTGAACGGATAAACAGGATGACAGCCGACGGAGACGCGGATTGAACGGATAAACAGGATCACAGCCACGGAGACGCGGATTGAACGGATAAACAGGCTCACAGCCACGGAGACGCGGATTGAACGGATAAACAGGCTCACAGCCACGGAGACGCGGATAAACGGATAACACGGATCACACGTTCCAGCTAGCCACGGAACACACGGGTGTCACTGACCGGACGAGTCACGGAGAACACGCCAGTCCCGCGCCCCGGCGTCAGCGGATAAAAAATGGATCGCCGCGTCGTCCGTGGAATCCGTGGCGTGGGGTCCGTTGGAACCTGTGGCTACGGGAGAGGGAACAGCCGTACCTTGGAATTTGCACCGTCGACGCTGACTGTCGCCAGCCAGCGTTCGCTG
Source organism: uncultured Acidobacteriota bacterium (assembly GCA_963797715.1). GTDB lineage: Bacteria > Acidobacteriota > Vicinamibacteria > Vicinamibacterales > 2-12-FULL-66-21 > DATBJJ01. The sequence continues at coordinate 186,999 of CAWCQS010000011.1, read as the reverse complement.
GTCGCGATGCCAGCGAGCCCGTATTGGTGTTGCGGAAGGGTCACAACCTGACGCGTGGCGAGGCGGATCGCGACCGGGGTCGAGTCGCGCCATCCCGTCAGCCAGCCGGCGGCTGGATGTTTGTCGCCGGCGAATCGTCCGTCCATCACGCCAATCGCGCGGCGCTCCCCTGTCGCAGGATCGAGCTCGACGAGGCGCGTGCGGGTGCCGTCAAAGGCAGTGCAGACGAGACCGCCGTCGGTCGTGGCTTCGGCGGTGCAATCCGTGACAATGCGGGAGGTGCCGAGATCTTTCTGGCTGTCCTGGCCAACGTGCCACAGCCGCGACACCGTCGCGCCAGGATTCAGCACCGCGGCCAGTGTCCGCACCGAGAGCATGTCGAGGCCGCCCAGGTCGTACTGTGTCTCGACCACCAGGGCGTGATTCTCGGAGACGCCAACGATCGTCGCCCAGATCTTCCGATCGATGGGCGAAGGCCATCGAGTGATCTCGATGTCAGGCGAACCGATCGTTCCACGGGCCCGGAGGATGCGATGCTCCGCGTCCCATCCAAGTAGGCGCCAGCGGTGCGCCTGACGATCGAGCGTCATGCTGGCGCCGAAAAGACCAGGCACAAGCTGCCGCCAGACTGGCACATCGAGGTGCGTCAGGGAGCGGTCGTCGATCTCGGTTCCCTCGTCGTGTTCCCGAACCGTCAGCAGATGTTCGTCATCCAGAAAAGCCACCTCGCCGGCGCTCACCGACGAGAACTGCCGGCCCAACCGACCGATCTCGAATGACGATCGCTCGTTTTGACGGTCGTAGCCACGGCGGGCGTCATGTGCCGCGAGGTAGACGCCGCCGGGCGAAAGGCGTACGTCGATCGCGTAGAACGGCAGCGCAAACTCGGCGGCCGGTGCGTCGGCGACATGCACCTGCGTCATCGCTTCGGCGGGAAGCAACAGCGGATCGTTGCCGAACCGATCGAGGAACGGTATCGAGCCGAGCGTAGCCATCGCCACACCGACGAGAATCGCGGCCGCCGCGCCGGCTCGCGCTCGTGCGTACAGGGTAGCAGGCAAGCGCCGCGGCAAACGCGATGGGCCATACGACCGATCCCGGCAGCATCCTCGCGGACTGGTGCGCGCGGACGATGTCGGTACCTCCAGCGACCACCGCACCAAGCGCAACTGCGGAGAGGAGGCCGAGCGCTACCACGATGCGACCCGTCGTGGCCGGCGTGTCGGCAGCACGGGCCTTCCACGCCGTCCAGAGCAGGAAGCCGCCGGTGGCGACGAGTCCGAGCGGCAGCAGACGCAGATCCAGACCAGCCCAGTCGGCCTCGCGACGTGACAGCCCTGCGCCGGCGATCATGGCGGCGCCGGCGGCGGCAACGAGCGGTGTCGAAGGCCGAAACATCGCCATGAGCGCCACGATCATCGTCGCGATTTGGCCCGACAACACGGCAAGCGACATGGCGATGAGCGTGAACACTCGTTGCGCTGCGGGCCATGCCGTCGGAGCGGTTGTGGGCTCGGCGAGGTTTCCGTCGACGAGATCGAGAACGCCTTGAGCTCGCGCGACATCGTCGCTGGCGAGAGTCATGTGCCAACGTCTGCCGCCGCGCTCGACGACGAGCAGGCGTGGCTGGCCGGATCCCGGCACCTGCACGCGCAACTCGGTCAGCCGCGTGTAGGCCAGGCTGTGGAGTGCGGCGTCGCCTTCGCGCCATTCCAGGCGCTCGTCGGCAAACGTCACCTGCGTGTGACCGTCGGTTCCGACGAACGTCGCGCTGGCGGTCGCCGGTGGCTTCGGGCCGGGCGTGGCGGCTCGAATCGCTTGGATTCGTCGCGCGAGACTCGGATGCGAGGCGTGCTGCTCGAGCTCGGCATCCACGCGCCGTGGAACATGAGCGTAGGCGTGAATCTTCGTGAGCGCGGTCGCCAGAGCATCGGGATCGCCGGTCAGCGCGACGGCTCGCACATCGCTCTCGGTCTCGTGCTGCTGCCGGTGACGCGCGCGCCATCCCAACGCGGCAGCAACGACGGCAGGCCAGACGATCGATAGCGGGATCCACGATGAGTCAATCGCGCGGGCGGCGGCGACAGTCACCAGACTGCCAGCGATCAGCAGCAGGTTGCCGACGTACTGTTGTCGCATCCGCTGCCGGTCGTAGTACTCGAGATGCGCCAGCTCGTGTCCGCAGATCGCCACGCTCTCGTTCTCGTCGAGCCGTGAGAGGAGCGTGTCGGTGAAGAGCACGGCGGAACGTGCAACCGACGGCAACGCGATGGCGTTGGCAATGGCGCCGCCGCCGAGCGTCACTTGCTCGAAGTGCGGCATCCCCGCAGTACTCGCCTGTGCCAGCGCGACGAACCTTTCGGCGAGCACCGGGTGGTCTACGGGCTTCGCGCGCAGCAGAAACCGTACGGTCTCGGTGTAGCGCGCGTTCCAAAGCGCCAGGACGCCGCCAAGCAGCAGCGCCGCGAGCCAATCACGCGGTGCCGCGAGCGACGCCAGCGCCGGCAGCGCCGCCAGCACCAACCAGAAGCCGAACACGGCAACGATCGCGCGGACCACAAAAGACAGGTATGCGCCGAGTCCCCAGCTCTCCTGATAGATCACTCGCCGGAACTGGAAGCTCGCGGTTGTACACGACAGGATGAGGAGCGGCAGCGACCAGAGCAGCGTGTCGGTGAAGAGGACCAGCAGCAACGCACAGGAGACGCCGAAGCTGCGGCCGCCCCTCATCCGATGAGCGACGAGCCGCTCGGGGAATGCGGGATCGTCGGCGAGCGGAGCGAGGCTCCTCCCCCACCACCAGCGAAGGACGGCGGGCACCAGGGCCACCGTCGCGGCCAGAGGCGCGGAGTACGGCAAATCGATGAGCAAACGGATCCGTCATGGCAAGCGCCGTACCGACGCGAAGACGTGATTTGCCAGGGTTTTTTCGTGTTCTGATCACAGGTCTGACAGGCACCGGCGCGAACTGTAATCAGGCCGGTTCGTGGCGGCGCTACCGTTCGCGAACGATGTACAGCAGCAACTCGGTACCATCGCTGGCCTTCATTACTTTATCCGGAGACCAGCTACCGACTGGATCGCGATGAGACACCACTCGTGCACCCGGCCGCAGCTCTTTTTTCAGCTTCGGCTCGAGCCTCGCGTTGACTGCCGGCGACAGCGCCAGCGTCACGACCGTGGCATCCGAAATGTCGACGGCAAACAGGTCGCCCTCGACGAACCTGACGGCGTCGCCCAGCTGGACATCGTTTGCGACCTGTCGAGAGATGTCGATCAATCGCGGATCCAGCTCGATGCCGACGCTCTTCGCCCCGTGCGTCTGGGCAGCCACGATGGCAACGCGGCCGTCTCCCGAACCGAGATCGTAGACGACGTCGCGAGCCGTGACATCGGCGAAGCGCAACATCTCGCGCACGACCACGTCGCTCGTCGGCTCGAATGCGACGTCAGGAACGCGAGCGGGCGCCCTGGGTACCCGCCACAGCAACACGTCCGAACCGGCGACTCCTCGCGTGATCTCGTCCGGCCGCCAATGGCCGATGCCAAACGTATTCGAGACGATTCTCGTTCCTGGCCGAAGCTCGAAGCGCAGCTTCGACTCCAGGCGGTTGTTCACGCTCGGCCACAAAAAGAGCGTGACGACCGTCGCGGGTGTGATGTCAGCGCTAAACATGTCACCTTCGACGAAGGTGACGCGATCGGCGACTCCATTCTCAATTGCCGCCTGACGCGAGCTCTTGACCAGCGCCGGATCGATCTCGATGCCGACGCCACGCGCGCCGTACTTCTTCGCGGCCATGATCACGACCCGGCCGTCGCCGGAGCCGAGGTCGTAGACGATGTCGTTGGCGTTGACGCCGGCGGCCTGAAGCATGGCGTCGACGACAACCGGAGCGGTCGGCGCATAGGCGACGTCGGGACGTCCCGCCGCCGGCACTTGCCCGGACGGCGCGGCGAGGATATGAGCCGCGAACACGAGCGGAATCGCGAGAGTTTGTCCCATCCGCTTCCCTAGACTAGCATTCACGCGGAGCTGAATCTCATGACCCGTCCCGCGAACACCGCGCTTCGAACGAGCGCCCTTGTCTGTGCCGCCGCCCTTCTGAATCTCTGGGTCGAACGACCCGCGATGTTCGCGCCCGAGGCTTCATCGCCGTCGCAATCGGGATCCGTCGCCGGGATCGCGCCGAGGAACCCGCTTCAATCACCATGCCCCGGCTGCGGGTTCGCACCAGAACCCATCGATGCGAAGGATTACACCGGATGGACGCAAATCTTCGACGGCAAGTCGCTCGCCGGCTGGGATGGTAACCCGGAGGTCTGGAAGGTCGAGGACGGCGCGATCACCGCGGTAAGTACCGCGGAGCGGCGGCTGGGAACGACCTACATCATCTGGCGCGGTGGTGAACCGTCGGACTTCGAACTAAAGCTCGAGATCAAGGCCGACTCAGACATCCACAGCGGCGTCTTCTACCGCGGGAAGGTCGGTCCGAATCCCCCGCGACCGGGCGCCCCCGCCCGCGGTGCTGGCGCGACACCGCCGCGCCCGCAGCCGTCGTTCGCTGTACCGGCCGACGCCAAATGGAACGTGACCGGCTACTCGCTCGACTTCGACTACGCGCGGGACAACGACGGCAACATCCAGGACACGGGCGGGCGCAGCGAGACCCAAATCGTCTGGCGCGGCCACGTCGTGCGAATGGAGCCAGAGAAGCGACCGCGCTCCATTGGCTCACTAGGCGATCGTGACGCGTTGATGGAGAAGATCGTCAGCGGCGACTGGAACGCGCTGCACATCATCGCCCGCGGCAACCAGCTCACGCATATCGTCAACGGCCAGGTCATGGCGGTCCTCATAGACGACGACCCGGACGCTCGGAAGATGAAAGGCGTCATCGCGTTGCAGATCGAGCAATACGGGACCGGGAAGATCAACTTCAGGAACATCTGGCTGAAGCAGTGAACGCGGAACTTGGGCGAGAGATCACATCACTGTATCCATCACTCCGCCCGTAGGGCCTCGGTCGGTTGGATGCGCAGCGCACGTCGTGCGGGCACGGCGCATGCCACCGCGGTCGCGAGTGCGATGAACACCACGACGCCGGCAGTCGCGACCATCGCCACGAAGGCGCCGCCGCCGCGCGCCACCTCGGGCGCGCCGTGCGATAGCAGCAGGTACCCCGGCACACACCCGACCGCGATCCCGATGGCGACCTGCCGGAACGCGCGCGAGAAGATCGTGGTGACGATCCGACGTGGCGCGGCGCCAAGCGCTGCCCGGATCCCGATTTCGCGTCTGCGCCGCGATAGCGTAAACGACATCAAGGCATAGACGCCTGCAAGAGACAGCAGCATGGCGACCGCCGAGACGACGGCAAGCGCACGCAGCAGGAACGCGTATCCGATCGTCTCGACACGGTAGTAGTCAGTCAGCGACATCACGTCGTACAAGCGCAACGTGGGATCGGCCTCAGCGGCAATGCGGGCGACCGTTGCCGGCAGCGACGACGCGTCGCCCCGCGCCAGCACGACGACGTTCGTGAGGCCTTGTTGCGCTCCGGCTGTGGACGGGAAATAGATCATCGCGTCGTCGGATATCTTGCCGGGACGAATGCCGAGGTCGGCCACGACGCCGACGATCTCGTACCACCGAGAGGTTGTTGTCGAACGCTCCTCCGATTCCTTCTCTCGAACGTGCAAGCCGATGGGATCGCGGCCGCCGAGCACTTCTTTGACAAACGTGCGATCGACGATGGCGACAGGCCGCGCCGTCGCCGCGTCCCCATCTGTAAACCCGCGGCCAGCGACGATGGGCGCGTGGAACGCGTCGAAGAAATCAGCACCGACGTAAGCGCTCCGCACCCACAGAGGATTGCCCGCGTCGCGCGGTGGAAGCGAGGCGTCCGGAATGTCCAGGATGAACTGCCACCCTCCACCCGGCAGACGGGTCGTGTGTGTCACCGCTGCAACCGCTGGCTCGAGCTCCAAACGGCGCTCGAGCTCCATGTACGTATCGTTCACGCGGGTCTGATCCTCCGCTCGTGCCGCGTCGGAAGACACGCTGGCAGGGGTATCACGATCCATCTCGAGCCGAACCGTGAGGTACTTGTCGGTACGAAACGCGAAGTTACCGGACGCGTAGGGACTCGCAACGGCGTTCCACCCGACGGAAACCACCGTCAAGAGGAACATGACGGTCACGGCCACCTGCCCGACGATCACCACCGTCCAGACACCGCCGAATCGCATGCCCGGACCGGCAGCACCGGCCGTCTTCAGGCGTGCCTGCATCCCCGGTCCTGTGGCTTTCAGCGCCGGAACGACGCCGACGAGAGCCGCGGCAATGACGGCGAGCACGGCCGCGTACAGCCATGTCTCGGGTGCGAGCTGATCGCTCCACCAGAACGGAGGAGTCGAGCGTTCCGCCTCGATGAATTTGTCTTTGGCCCAGTGCCCGGCGAACGACGCGATCGCCAGGCCGGCCGCCATTGCGACCGTCGCAAGCACCAGCGCTTCGGCGAACAGTTGGCTGACGATCCGTCCGCGGCTAGCGCCAAGCGCGGTGCGCATCGTGATCTCCGCCTCGCGCGTCACGACGCGTGCGAAGACGAGCGTAGCCACGTTGGCTCCGCAGATGCCGAGGAGCGCAAGGAACAGCACGTTGGCCGAGTACAGCACGATCCGTTGTATGTTCCCGTCCTCGATCGTCGACCAGATCGACGCCACGTATGGCTTGATCACCGGCTGCAGACGCGGCGCTCCGGGTGTCTCAACGGACACGCGACCGGCCAGTGCGTTCAACTCCGCCTGCGCCGCCTCGACTCCAACGCCTGGCGCCAACCGTCCAAACACCGTGACGTCTGGCCCCTCTCCACGCTCAAAGTTGGGTCCAGCGCCCTGGAGCGGTACCCAGAGCACCTGGTTCACCGGGAACCCGAACGAGCGCGGCATGACTCCGACGACGATGTAGGCGGTCCGTGCCAGCCGGATGCGTTGTCCCAGGATCCGGGAATCGGCGTCGAAGCGCGTGCGCCAAAGCTGCTCGCCGATTACGGCGACGGGTGGAGCGGCGGCGCGCTCGTCATCCTCGGTCAGCGATCGGCCAATCAGCGGCGCCGTCGGGATAACGCGGAAGACCGATGCGCTGACTTCGGCGCCTCGCACCGGCTCCGATCGCCCATCGTCTGTGATGAGGTTGCGCTGCAGCGAGGCGGCAGCGCCGAGATCGCTGACCGTTCTCAGCTCCTGCCGCCAGCGTGCGACATCGTGCAGCGCGCGCCTATCCGGCCGGCCACTTCCCTGATCCCAGTTCACGATGCCGACGAGGCGGTCTGCATCCTTGAACGGCAAGGTGGGATTGGCGAGGTCGGTGACGAACTCCATGTAGGCGGCGCCGGCGCCGATCGCAATGGCCAGCGCAACGACCGCAATGGATGTCAGCCCGGGATACTTGACCAGCATTCGCACGCCGAGCCGGAGATCCATCGACCAGCCGGTGAGCCACCGGAACGAGCGCGCGTCCCGCTGCCGCTCTTTCGCCTGATCGACGCCGCCGAACGCGCGCCGCGCCGCCTGGCGGGCCTCGACACCGCTCATGCCCTGTGCCAGGAAGGTCTCTTCGAGCAGCTGCAGGTGCGAGTCGATCTCGCGTGTGAGCTCGCGCTCGGCGTGTCGTGACTGGACATGCGACAGCAGTCTCAGGACAAAACGGCGTATTCTTTCACTTGCCATTCAAGTGAAAGTGTCACGATTGCACTGGGATGTCAAGTGGACGGTCGGCCTGGACCGTGACCTTCCCTGTCACGCGCGTTCAGTAGACTATCGGCATGCAGCCACCGGCTGACGAGGTTCGCGCCCGCAAGAACAATGGCAGTGGCGATGTTCATCTGGGCGAAGCATGGCGCCTTCACAAAACATCGTGCGGCGTCGCCCGCCAGGCGTGGTGCGAACTGCGAAAGCACGATCTCGGATGGGAACTGTTGTTGTTCGTGGACGCGTCTGACCTTCGTCGCTCGGCCGTCTGTCGTACGAGCGACGAGCTCCTCACCACGTCAGACACCTGGAAGGCCGCGTTCGTCGATAGGGGCTGGCGCTGACTCGACAGCGGGGCCAGGCAACTGAGGTTGGTTCCAACTGATGAGCCGCTGGCCCGCCGGCAATCGGCCGTCAGTTCAAGAACGCTGGGTGGTAGGCCGGTAACCAGCGATGGCACGGAGGAACATCGCCACCTCTGATTGCCGTCGATCTTCTCCCAGCGCTTTCAGCAGAGCCCTGGCTCGACGTGCTGAGATGCGAATTCTCTTGGGCCGCCTGGTTACGAGCCGGCGGCCTCGCGCAACAAGACTGGATAGGGTGCGAACGAACAACATGTTCGTTGCGTGTGCGAAATAAATGCCAGTGTTCGCATCCTTCGAATGTGCGGATACCGCACGGACCTAAACATCGATACCTAATCGAGCGACGCCTTCGAGAGGCAATTTGCGCGGCCCGGGGACGATCGCCACACCTCAGCTCTTATCGACGCAGATGGCGTGCGATTGTCACGATTTCGTGCACGGAGGCGATTCGCCTTGCACGCCGTCGCAACCCAGCGAAGCACGAGGTTGCTGACTCCTCCTTCGCCCATGGCGCTGTGTTTCTCATCTCGCGCCACCGAAGGCGCGATTGTGGCACAGTGAAGCCCATGCCGATGCTTCAGGACCTCCGGCACGCCGTCCGCCTGCTGCGCCGCGAGCCGGGCTACGTGGCGCTCGCGGTGCTGGCCATCGCGCTCGGAGTCGGGGCGACCACGACGCTCTTTAGTGTGACCTACGGCGTGCTGATGAAACCCCTGCCCTGGCGCCAACCCGATCGTCTGGTGCGCCTCGAGGAGAGGCGTGGAGGCCGCAGCGGCCGGATCCCCTGGACCATCACGAACGGAACCTACCTCGCCTGGCGCGAGTCGTCCACCGTCGACGCGATCGGCGGTTGGATGTCGCTCTCGAGTACGTTGAGCGATCGCGGCGAACCTGAACGGATCCGGCTCGGGCGTCTGACGCCTACGGTATTCAGCGTCCTCGACGCGCACGCGCTTCTCGGCCGCGTCTTCGAGCCCCGGGACGCCAGGACCCGGCAGGTCGACACCATCATCCTGTCGCACGGGCTCTGGCAACGCCGCTTCGGCGGCGCTGCTGATATCGTGGGCCGCTCCGTCGATGTCGACTATCAACCCCATAGTGTTGTCGGAGTGATGCCGGCCGAGTTCGTGTTCCCCGATCGTGAAACGCAGGCGTGGATTCCGGCCTACATCGCACCGGTCCACAGCGACGACGGTTCGCGAATCTCACTCCAGATCTTTGGTGCCATCGCCCGGATGCGCGCGGGCGTCACGCCAGCGCAGGTGGCCGCCGAAGGTACGGGTCGCGCTCGTGATACACGCGACCCTGGGACTGCGGCGCTGGCGCTATTTGGCAGCGCCGAGCCGCCAACCATCACCGCGGCGCCGGCGCTGGACGTCGTCATCGCCGAGGTTCGCCCGGCGATTCGCGTGCTGTTGGCTGCGGTCCTTTTGCTCTTCACGACGGCGCTCGCGAGCGTTGCCACCGTGCAGCTCGCCAGAGCCGCGTCGCGACGTCGAGAGATGACCGTCAGAGCGGCGCTCGGCGCGAGCACCACGCGGCTGGCGAAACACTGGCTCACCGAGAGTTCACTCATCGGTGGCGCCGGAGGCGCGCTCGGTATCGCGTGCGCGAAACTGCTGATCGCGGCCTTGCCGTCGATCCTGCCTGCTGATTTCCCTCGCGTGAACGACATCGCGCTCGACTGGGGCGTCGCGTTTGCCGCCGCGGCGGCGACGCTCGCGGCAATCGCCGTGTGCGGGCTGGTCCCGACACTGCAAACGCGCCGCATCGACCTCGTGCGGTCGCTGGCAGATGACAACCTGGCGCCGGTCGGTGGCGGCCTGCGAACGCCCGCGACGCGCCTGCGTTCCGCCATCATGGCCGGCCAGATTGCCGTCGCGTGCATTCTCCTGATCGGTGCCGGCCTGCTCGGCCGTAGCCTGCAATCGCTCATCAACATCGACCGAGGGTACGATCCCAGTAATCTTCTGACGGCTCGCTTGCCGTTGCGAGCCGGTTCGACCTTTGCGAAAAGCGCGGGCATGCTGGAGAACATCGCCGACCGCCTGCGAGCACTGCCCGGCGTCACCTCGGCGTCGTTCGGCAACGCGCTGCCCCTCGTCTCGGCCGGTGGCATGACGGGATTCAACGCACGCCTCCCGCGCGATCCCTCGACGATGGCGCAGGTGCAGGCATTCCATCGCACGGTGTCGCCTGGATACTTCACGACGATGGGCCTCCGGCTGCGGTCAGGACGCCTCCTCACCGACAGCGACACGGAGTCGTCGCAACCCGCCCTCGTCGTCAATCAATCGTTCGCCGATCAGTATCTTGGTGACGATCCCATTGGACGCCGTCTCTCGCTCTCTCTGTACCGCAAGGCCGACTGGGAAATCGTCGGCGTCGTCGACGACATGAAGCAAGGCGGGCTCGAAACGGCCGGCTTCATCCGCACCGCCGACGCCTCACAGCCCGAGATGTTCTCGTCGTATCGGCAGTTTGGAGAAATGCGTCCTGACAGCGTCTTCTTCATCGCCCGTGCGGCAGGGGACCCGGCGGCTCTCGCCGCATCGGTTCGCACCGTCGTCCGCGAGGAGGCACCCACCCTCGTGCTCGACTCGGTGATGACGATGGACGACCGATTGATGTCGAGCCTGTCGCGCCCGCGCGCTTACGCGGTCGTTCTGGGTGGATTTGCCGCGTTCGCGCTGGCGATCGCCATCGTCGGACTCTTTGGCGTGTTGTCGTACAGTGTCGGTCAGCGGACGCGAGAAATCGGCGTCCGGACCGCGCTCGGTGCGCAAACGGCAGACATCGTCGGACTCGTCCTGCGGTCAGGCGTCGCAATCACGGCAACCGGGCTCGCGGTTGGACTCGGCGCCGCCGCGGTTCTCGTCAGGTTGTTGTCGAACATCCTGTACGGCGTCGATCCGTTCGATCGCACGACGTTCGTGATTGTCCCACTCGTGCTCACTCTCGCCGCTGGATTGGCGTGCATCGTGCCCGCTCGTCGTGCAGCTAACATCGAGCCCATCCGCGCGCTGCGTCCAGAATGAGCCAGTGCCAGCAGCAATTCAGCACATCGAGAAGAACGTGATGACTTGTTACGACGTCCAACTCAACCAGCTCGAAAGTGTGCCGCTCGCGGTCGTTCGGCGACAGGCGAATGCGCGAGACCTCGCTCGCGTGGTACCTGAATGCTGTGGCCTGGTGTGGAACGTCGTGCGTGCGCAAAAGACCGAGGCCGGTCGTCACGTCGCTATCTATTGGGATGGCAGCATTCGGCTCGAGGTCGGCGTCGAGCTCATCGGACCGTTTGCCGAGGACGGTGAAGTCGTGAGGTCCTCAACTCCCGCGGGTGCCGTCGCATCGACAACCCACTACGGGCCGTACGGCGGCCTCGGCGCAGCGCACGATGCTGTTCGCCGGTGGTGTGTCGAGAACAATCACCGTCTCGCCGGTCCCAGTTGGGAGATATACGGTCACTGGCAAACCGAGTGGAATAACGATCCGTCTCGGATTCGGACGGACATCTACTATCTCGTCTCAACCGCCTTGGCAGTGCCGTCCACAAACGGATGAGCAGAGTCTCTGGACAAGACGCGTCCCCTTCCAACCGTATTCGAGGACGAGTCGCCCGCCACCGCCGGCGACTCGTCGTGTGTTCCCAGTCCCTGGCTCGGAGCTACTTGGCCAGCGACACCATCACGTCGATCTTCATGACCTCGCCACTGATGGGATCGGTCGCTGACGCGTACTGCATCGACTGACCATCCCGCAGAAGCATGGCAAAGCTGGCACGGAATGAGCGAAATGCCGGGACGTCGCGCATGATCTTCTTCTGGTCGGCCGGCTCGCCCGATGCATCCGAATGGATCGTCGAGTCGTCAATCGTGAAGACGAGATTGAACAAGCCGTTGCCGACGTCGGATGCCTGACAGTCAATGTTCGTTCCGACGTCCCGATAGGTGTAGCTGCTTTGGGGCACGGTGCCGGCAGTGCCGTCGCCCTTCGCGCCAAACACCGTTTGCATGACCGGCACCTGCACACCCATGCGCAGGCTCGTCTTCTGCGCGTTCGTCAGGACGCCCATCATGTAAGGCACGCTGCTGATTTTCTTTTCACCCATGAATTTCGATAGGGTGAGCTGAACCTTCAAGGGCACCTGACGTCCCCCGCCCGAGGGAGACGCCTGCGCCGGTGGCGGCGCCGGCTGCGGCTTGTCCTGCGCAGCGATGGGCATCATCGCCACCACAGCGATTGCCACTGCCAGACCGAATACCTTCCTCATGCCACACACTCCTTATCGCAATCCCGGCCCGCGTCGATCGCCGCCGGGACCGATTCTGTTCTCTGCATCTGTCATCACGACCGCGTCGACAGAAATCGGCGAGATGGCCAGCTCCGTTGGTGCGACGTCAACGCTGACCCCTCTACGGAGCCACGAGCGTCGAGGTGTCGATCGCGCCTCGGCGGACGAGCGTCAAGTAACGCGACACCGCCCGCGCCGGCTCCTGCGGGACCATGACCTCGGCTTCGACACGATGCATCGGCTGCTCGACCACGGCTCGCGGGCGCGAACGCCGCCTCGCGCCTCACTCTGCGGCGCGACTGCCCTCCGGGACTCTTCGACGTCACGACCTTCGATGGCACAGGTTCCACCGCCGGCGGCATAGGATCCAGCGCGGGTGGAGTCGGTCAGTCGACAGCACCGGAGGATCGTGCCGATCGGGAGGTTGCTGCCGGTCACTCGCGGCCAGCCAAGCACGACGAGAATCAGAGCGGCAGCCGCAGCCGCCGGGGCGCCCCACCACATCACGGTGCGCCACGGGAACGCCGGGCGCTGCACGCGCGCCAGGACGTCGGGCACGAACCCCGGCGACGGCTCGATCTCGAGCGCCAGCTGCAGCTCTTGATCGATCCCCTCCACCAAGCGCTGCTGCTCGGCGAACATGCGTTGGCACGACGCGCACGTTTGCAAATGCGCGGCGGCCTCTGCTGCGATCTCCGCGCCGCACGCGTAATCGACTATCGCGCCTGTGTGTCGTTCACAAGACATTGGAGCCTCTGAGCCAGGCCCTTCCGGGCCAGGAACAACCTCGACTTCACCGTGCCTTCAGGCAGGCCGAGGAGCTGCGCGACTTCGCGCACGTCGTAACCCTGGATCGCCGACAACACAATCGCTTCACGGAGCTTGTCGGGCAGATCCTCGATCGCTCGCCAGAGCTGCTCTGCCCGCTCGCGCGCGATGACCATGCCTTCCGCGGTGTCCTCTCCCGCCTCGCTCTGCGCCGTCTGCTCACGAGCGGTCCGCCGACGATCCGAACGCCAGCGGTCGATCGCCAACCGCCACGTCATCCGAACCAGCCACGCCCGAAAGCTGTTCCGATCGCGGAGCTGCAGGAAGCGGGAATGGGCTTTGGCGAAGGCCTCCTGCGCGACTTCTTCGGCATCCTGGCGGTGGCGAAGGACGCCGTAGGCGACCCGGACCGCCAAGCTGGACGATTCGCGTAACCGGTCCTCGAACTCCTGTTCGAGGTCGGCGCTGAGCGTCACGAGCGTCCCGAGTGGCCGGCTGGCGAATTCATGCATCAACTACTCGCAAGACGGCACGCATCGGGTTTCGGGTTCACCGGCGCCCTGGAGCCACGTCATACTGCCTTCCGTGCCATGGCAAAGTGTCAGAGTCCGTGGCGGTGCCGGTGCCCGTCGGTCTCATCCGTGTAATCCGTGGCTGTCATCCGTGGCGCATTGTCCCTCGGTGCCGTCCGTGGAATCCGCGGCTCTAATCTTTCGGAGCGACGTAGGTCTTTTTGGCCCGTGTCTTGAGGCCGCCCGGCGTCACCCGAACGCTCACCTCGTGCACTTTGCCATCACGCTTGGGCGGGGTGAATGCGAGCAAGTACTGCGTGTGGAGTTCGTCGGCGACGCCGGCAAACGCGGCGCCGAGATCCTGGCCGTAGCGGATCTCGATGTAGCCGCCGCCGGTTTCCTCTGCGACCCGAGCGAGGCCCGCGTCGGGCAAATCGGCGACGAGCATGGCCTGCAGCCCGCCGGGGCCCATTCCGCCAGGCGGTATCTGGCGCTGTCGTGGCCGGCTGCGCATGCCAATCGCGTAGATCATCACGTCGTCGCGCCGCGCCCGATCGATGGCGTCGGCCTGACTCGACGGCCGCTCGCGGAAGCTGATGGGGCCGCTGTCCTTGCCGTCGCTCAGCACGAGAATCACCTTCCGCCGATCGTCTTCGGTGCCAAACGCTCCCATCGCCTGATCGATGGCTCGCCAGAGCGGCGTGGGCGCGTCTGGCATGATCATGGTTGGCAATGCGGCGGTCAGCTCGCGGCTGTCGTTGGTAAATGCCGGGCTGATGGTCACCTCGTGGCCGAAGCTCCCGATCCGCGCGACGTCGTCCTTCAATAACCGCGGGAAGAGTTGCGCGCCGGCGGCGCGGAGCAGCGGAATGTTGCCTTCCATGCTGCCGGACACGTCGAGCATCACGACGAGGCGTATCGGTTGTGGCGTGTTGTCGAACTGCGTGATCGGCTGCGGCTTGCCTTCATCGCGTACCTCGAAGTCGGTTTGCGTCAGGTTCGTGGCCAGCCGGCCATCGCGGTCCGTGACCGTCGCAAAGACGCGCACCGCTTCACTTGCGCCGCGAAACACGGGTTGCCGCTGCTGCGGCTGCGGGGGTTCCTGCGTGGCGCTCACAGCGATCAGGGCACACACGATCAATGCCGCGGACGCGAGATATCGGTTCATGGGCGTATGTCCTTCGTTCGCGCTGGCATTGCTCTCTCAGTGATAGCACGTATCGGATTCGTTGTGGGAACCGGTGGCAGCGGGTATGATGCGGAGCCGCAGAATGGCTGCAGCGTTACGTCGGCGTCGGCGCGCTCCGCGTCACCATGGCTGATCATCGCTCGGCGCAGTCCAACCGCACTCACGTTGCACCAGGATTGATTGGCGCCGGCGTGGCCGTCGCCGTCGCCTACGTCGCCGCCGCGCTCGTCGGCTTCCGGTTTGCGTTCGTCGCCGAGCAGGTCACGACGGTCTGGGCACCAGCGGGGATCGGTCTCGCGGCGCTGCTGCTGTGGGGACCATCGCTCTGGCCCGCGATTTGGGTCGGCGCGTTCGTCGCGAACGCCGGCGCCGTCGCACCGATCTGGACTGCCGGTGTTGTCGCGACCGGCAACACCCTCGAGGCCGTTGCCGCGGCGTGGCTCCTGCGCCGGGTCGTTCGATTCGACTCCCGCCTTCGACGCATACGGGATGTCGTGGCGCTCGTCGCGCTCGGCGCTGTCGCCAGCACGACGATTAGTGCGACCGTTGGTGTCACAACGCTCGCGCTGGCTGGCGTGCAACCGCTGGAGCGCTTCGGACGTTTGTGGCGCGACTGGTGGCTGGGCGATGCCGTCGGCGTACTGATCGTTGCGCCGGCGATCCTGACGCTGCGAGCGCACCGATGGTCACGACCTGAGGTTCTCGAAACACTTCTACTGATCGCGGGCGCCGTGCTCGCGCTGCATGTCGTGTTCGGCGAGGCGTTCGGACCAGCGGCCGCCCACCATCCGCTGGAATACGTCATCTTTCCCTTCGTCATTGCCGCGGCGGTGCGTCGTGGACAGCCGGCCACATCGTTAGTGGTGCTCGGGGCGTCCGCGGTCACGCTGTGGCACACCGTTCGCGGCGCCGGGCCCTTCGCCGGTGCGGAGCTGCACGACAGCCTTATCCTCTTGCAGGTGTTCATGGCCGTGCTTGCCGGTACCGGCCTGCTGCTGGCCGCTGCCATCGCCGAGCGCAAGACCGGCGAACGCCGCCGCGCCGCCGCGCACGCGGTCGGCGACGTGCTCGCGCAAGCGCCAGACGTGACGACGGCAGCCCCGGCCATCCTGCGCGGACTCTGCGAGAACCTTGAATGGCAGGCCGGAGCCCTCTGGCTCCTGGACACCTCCGATCGACGACTGCACTCGGTTGCGTGTTGGACCGAACCCGGGGTATCCGCTCCCGCCTTCGAAAAGGCGACACGCGAGCTGGCGTTCCGTTCGGGCGTTGGTCTACCGGGACGTGTGCTCGAGAGCGCCGAACCGGCGTGGATTGAAAACGTTGTGGAAGATGTCAACTTCCCGCGGGCGGGCGGCGCGCGCGAGGCCGGCCTGCACGGTGCATTCGGCCTGCCGATTTCCCTGGGCGACGAGGTGCTCGGGGTCATCGAGTGTTTTCACCGCACCATCGTGCCTCCGGATGCCGACTTGCTCCGCACCATGTCGGCCGTGGGAAACCAGGTTGGCCAGTTCATCGGACGAAAGCGCGAGGAGGAGGCCGTCGCGCAAGAACAGCGACGGACGTTGGCGATCGTGAACACGGCCATTGACGCGGTGATCGGGATGAGTCAGACCGGCACCATCACCGAGTTCAATCCTGCCGCGGTCCGAATGTTTGGTTGTTCCCGCGACGACGTCCTTGGCCGGGACCTCGCGGCCACGATCATCCCGGCTCGATTACGCCAGCAGCACCGCGATGGCCTGAGCCGGTACCTGGCGACGGGAATTGGGCCTTTCATCGACCGCCGCGTCGAGACAGTCGCCTGCCACGCTGATGGGCACGAATTTCCGGTCGAGGTCGCCATCAGCAAGGTATCCGAAGGCGACGCAACGCTCTTCACCGGATTCGTGCGCGATCTCACGGCGCGCGTGCAGGCGGAACACGAACGCGAGGAACTGCTCGCGCGCGAGGCTCGAGCTCGCACCGAAGCCGAGGCCGCCAACCGGGCGAAGGATGAGTTTCTCGCAACGCTCTCGCACGAACTGCGGACGCCCCTCAACGCCATCGTCGGCTGGACTCGACTGCTGCTCGATGGCACGATGGACCCGCGGAGCACCACGCGTGCCCTGGAGGTGATCGATCGCAACGCGCAATTGCTGGCCAGGCTCGTGGCCGATATCCTCGACGTGTCGCGGATCATCACTGGTGGCTTGCGGCTCGATCCACGTCCGGTCGACATGGCCTCCGTGATTGGTGCCGCGCTCGACGCAGTCCGTCCCGCGGCGGCGGCGAAGAACCTCCGCCTCGTGTCCCATCTCGCCGGCTCCGCGCGACAGGTGCAAGGCGATCCGCAGCGGCTCCAACAGATTGTCTGGAACCTGCTTTCAAATGCCGTCAAGTTCACCGATACCGGTGGAACCGTGACGATCGAACTGCGTGACGATCGCGCCCGACGCGTGCTCGTCAGCGTCAGCGACACCGGAGCCGGCATCGAGCCCCTGTTTCTGCCACACGTCTTCGAGCGATTCCGCCAGGGCGATGGCTCCGCCAGCCGGTTGCACGGCGGCTTGGGGCTCGGGCTCGCGATTGTCCGGCATCTCGTCGAACTTCACGGCGGCGGCGTGCAGGCCGAAAGCGCGGGTCCCGGGCAAGGCTCGACCTTCACCGTCAGCCTGCCGTCAATCGAGAGCGAGGCCCCGCAGGCGCTTCCCGCTGTTGAGCCTCCGATGGCCGGTCCGCTCGACGGGTATCGGGTGCTCGTCGTCGACGATCAGGAGGATGCGCGGGACTTGATGGCCGCCATCCTGACCAAGGTCGGCGCGCGTGTCGACACTGCGGCGTCGGCCGCCGCCGCCTTACGCATCATCGAACAGACACGGCCGGATGTCTTGCTCGCCGACGTCGGCATGCCTGGCGAGGACGGTTATGCGCTGATCGCAGAAGTGCGGAAACAGGAGGCACCGACAGGAGCCCGATTGCCTGCTGCCGCGGTGACCGCCTACGCCAGCGACCGGGATCGGAAGAAGGCACTGGCCGCAGGCTACGACTATCACGTTGCAAAGCCGATCACCCACAGCACCGTCGTGTCTGTCGTCCTGGCGCTCGCGGCGGGGTCGCGCTCATCGTCCTGACTGTGACGAGTCAGGGCAACGTTGGCTGCCGGCGGCTGAGCATTCCTGAATCGACGACAGATCCCTTGCGAGAAATGGCGTTGAAATACATGTCGTTGCCATCGATCTCGGCTGCCAGGAACACAAGATCCGTGTCGAATCCGCCTGCCGTGAGGCCGGTGCTCCGATCGATGTTCCCCTCCCTCAACTGACCGCCCGATCCAACCACGAAGTAGGCGATGCCCTTCTGAGGCTTTACTCGCTCGTAGAAGTGATCGTGGCCGGTGAGCACCACGCTGACGTTGTACTTCAGAAAGAGAGGCTCGAGAACGTCGCGCAGCCGAAGGTCGGACCCGTGACGGTCGCCTGAGGAGTACAGCGGATGATGGAAGACGGCAATCTTCCAGTCGCTGCCCGATGACGCAAGCTCCTGCTCCACCCATTTGATTTGTTCGGGTTCAGGATAGGTGCTCTCGAGGATGAAGAACCGGACGTCTGACTTCGGGCTGAACGTGTAGTACAGCCGGCCTTCCATGTTGAACAGTTTGTAGTACCGCTGTTCGCGAGCATCGTGGTTCCCAAGCGACGCGTAGAACTTCACTCCGGCGTCGAGCAGCGGCTTGTACGGATCTTCGAACTTCTTCTTGAAATCCTGGGGCCGCTCCGACCCGTAGATGTTGTCGCCGACGAGCACGACAAAGTCATACTTGAAGCGCTGGTGCAGCGACGCCATCTGCTGCGCCAGTTCCATCTGCGTCCGATCGCCGGTTCCGAAGTCGCCGAGCACGGCAAACTTCAGGGATCCACTCTTGTTCGGCAGCGCCGTTGCCGGCTGCGACGGCTGCGCTTCGGCAGCGACAGCGGTAGCCTCGACATCGTTGCCTCGACATCCGGCGATGCTCACCAGGCATGAACATGCGATTACGACGAACACTTTCGGCAGCGTCTTCATGGCGATCACGCTATTTCGGCAGCGCGTCCTCGATGTAGTCGGCAATGATGTGTGCGTGCGTGTCGAGCAGAATCAGCCAATCGCCGACGAACCTGTACTCCAGGTCCTCGGTCAGCTTCGGCAGCGTCTGCAGGACCTGCGGCGGAATGCTCGTCAGCGGTACGCTATCCGGGTATCGCGCGTTGACCCGGACTTTGAGCTGCACGGGATCCACCACGTTCTCGTCCATGATGGAGGCCTTCAGCTGCTTGCCGTCTGGTCCGCCAAACACCGTGGTCAACAGACGGCGAATCACGGGCTGGGCGTCGGCAGTGAAGATCTCGCCGGGCTTCGCGTTGGCCCGCACCGACCGCATGAGTTTTTCAAGCTGGCGCTGATTGCTGTCGATCTGCTGCGGAGTGGCCTCCGTCGGCAACTTCGGCAAGGACTTCTCCAACTTGTCGTGCAGGGCCAGATAGCCCTTGATCCGATCGTTCATCGTCGCCAGCGCCTGCGCGTCTGCTTCCGACAGCGGTCCAACAACACGCTTGGTCGCCGGCGCGTCGGCCGGCGAGGCCGACGTCGCGGGCGGTGCGGCTGGCAGCTCCCGCGAACACCCGGCACAGATGGCGGCCACTGCACAGAGGGCAGCAAACCTCTGCAATGAGGGCATTCTGATGTCTACCCCGTGACGTTCGATTGCCGATCCGGCCGCTGGCGCTCACGAAAGCGTCGCCACTGCAAAAATCATGCATGGCCACCGACGGCCACAGACAGCGTAGAATCCTCCGTCAGGAGACTCGTCAATGCGGACGACCGTCATCGCTTTTCTGCTCGGCGTGTGTGGCATTGCCATCTCGGCCGCGCAGGCGACCCAAGTGCCACAACAGGGTGCGCCGGCCCGTCGGCTCACCATCCTGGTGATTCACGGCCCCAACATGAACCTGCTCGGCCGCCGCGAGCCGGCGATCTACGGCTCGATGACGCTCGATCAGGTCAACGCGAAGATCGAGGCGGTGGCCAAAGAACTGAACGTCACCCTCGTGACGATCCAGACCAACCACGAGGGTGTGGTCGTCGATACGCTGCAGCAGCACATGGACGATGCGGCGGGCGCGATCATCAACGCGGCTGGCCTGAGTTTCCACAGCGTGCCGATCCACGACGCGATCAAGGCCATGCCATTTCCGGTGATCGAAGTGCACATGTCCAACCTCGCGACGCGAGACTCGATTCACCAGGACTCCATCATCACAGCAGCCGTGCGCGGGACAGTCATGGGTCTCGGCTGGCGTTCGTACACGACTGCGCTGCGCGCCGTCGTCGAGATTGCGCGAGAGGGTCAGCAAAAGCCTTGATAACAATGAGCGGCATGAGAGAGTACGCGATCGGCGTCACGGCGCTGGTGTTGGTGTGTGTCGTGCTCTCAGAGACTGGCGGGGGCGCCCAGGCGCCGGCCGGAACACGGGCAACGCTTGGGACACCACGCAAGCGAGTGCTCGCGTGGGCCGACACGCGCAACGGACAGGCGCAGCACGAGTCAGTCGGTCACGCGCTGGCGGTCATCGAGCGCCTCGGCTATGACTCGGGGCTGTGGGATACGTTGATTCGCACCGACTCGAACATCATCGCCAAGACGCCAAAGAAGACTGACGGTACACCTGCCAGCGGCGGGCCGAGCCTGGCCAACGTCGACGCCATTTTCTTCATGGGCCATCGCGAGGTTCCGATCGATGCGGCACAGAAAGAAGAACTGCTGCAGTTCGTCCGCGACGGGCACGGCTTCATCGCTGCACACGTCGCCTTGACCGCGTTCGAATCCTGGCCTGAATTCCTCGACCTTATTGGCGCCCGTTTCGATCAGCATCCGATCGTCGGGGCGGGAACGATCGTCAACGAGAACCCCGACTTCCCTGCAACGCGTCACTTTCCCTCGTCGTTCGCCTTCAACGACGAGTTCTACCAGCCGAAGGACCATTCACGCGAGAAGATCGACGTGTTGCTGCGCCTCGACCTCTCGAATGTGCCGCCCAACCCAAGCCTGCACCTGAACGGCGACTATCCGCTGGCCTGGGCGAAGACGTATGGCAAGGGGCGGGTTTTCTTCTCGTCGTTCGGCCACGCATCCTCGATCTGGGACATCCGCGACGTTCAACAGATGTATTTCGAAGCGATCCGGTGGGCGCTTGGAATGACCGACGCCGATCCGAAGCCTCATCCTATGCGTGGTGCAGTCACAACGCGCTGACGGTCTCCAGGCGCGTGGCGTTACAGATTCTCGTTGAAGTCGACGTCGTGGTCACCGGCAAGTCTCGGACGGCTTGAGCGGGTCGCGTCAGCGGCGTAGCGCTTTCAGCGTGTCTGCCAGACTGACGTACTTGAACTGGGTTGCGCCGTCGAACTCATAGCCATTGATCGGGCTGGTGTCGTCGGGATCCGGAGCATCACCATTCTGGACGACCAGCAGTCCGAGAGGATACTTCGAGCCAAGCGGCACGGGCGCGTAGTGCACGCCATCGGTCTCGCCTACACCCTCGACCAGAAACGAACCGAGATGCCGAATCTGGTGAGGTCCGACGTGGTAGTAGTGAAAGCTCGAGTCGCCCTGACTGGAGGCCAGCATCAGCGTCTGGCCGGGCGCGCCGTGATGATGCTGAGCCCCTCGAGGTCAGCGGCGAGGAAACCGCCAGCGCCGTATCGCTGAGGCGACAGGTGCATCAATAACGGCGATCGGCTGGCGTTCGTATCGCCACTTTCCCCTGACCAACATCCACCGCACGCGCAATCGGCCGAGCGATCTTCGCGTTTCCTCTGCGGCTCTGCGTCCTCAGCGTTAATGCTTTTGACAGGGAATGTCTCGCAGCGTGCGTACTGTCAGTCCTGGCGCAGCGCAACCATCGGGTCGACTGACGCCGCCCGGCGCGCGGGTACCACGCACGCGACGAATGCCGCCAGCAGCAATGTCACCGCGACGGCGGCAAAGGTGATCGGATTCGTGGGTTCGACGCCGTAGATTGCGCCTTCGAGCATCCGTCCAATGAGCCCTGCGCCGATCGCGCCAAGCGCGCACCCGGCCAGCGCCGTCGTCATGCCTTCGCGCAGCACCTGGGCGAGCACCTGACTCGTGTTGCCGCCGAGCGCCATGCGCAGTCCGATCTCGTGCGTGCGCTGTGCGACCACGAAGGACATGACGCCGTAGATCCCGATCGACGCGAGCGCCAGCGCGACGCCGGCAAACGCGGCAAAGAATACCGTGTAGAAACGATCGGCCGCGGTCGACTCGCTCAACGTCTGTTCGATCGTCTGCACGCGCGTCATCGGCAGCGTCGGATCCACAGTGCGGAGGATGTCGGCAATCGCGGTCTGCGGCGCCGCGACGCCTGCCGTCCGCACGGCCACGAGTGCGTTCGGCCACGGATTCTGCGCGAACGGCACGACGACTTCTGGGTTGGCGGGACGGCCTGGCCCGGCGTTGGCCGCGTCGGCCTGCACGCCAACGACCTCCCGTTCGATCGGCGCGGGCATCGGTGCGCCAGGAGTCTCGAACGTGAACGGTGACATCAGGATGCGCTGCCCGAGAGGATCCCGTCCGGCAAGAAACAGCCTGGCAAAGGATTCGTTGACGATGGCCACCGGCCGGCCACCAGCGACATCGGTCTCGGTGAACGTGCGTCCGCGACGGATGTCGATGCCGAAGGTGGCGTGATAGGACGGTGTCACCATGTTCACGGGGATCCACCGCCGAGCGTCGGGACTCGCGACCGCGCGCGCCGGCGACTTCGACCGGCCGCCAAAAACCAGATCCCCGCACCGGCATGCCAGTTGAGACTGATGCCGACGTCACGCCCGGGAGCGCCGCAATTCGTTCCGACAGCGACGCGTAAAAGCCTTGCGCGTGCTCTGGCGTCGTGAGGCGCCCACGCGGCACCGGAAGTTCGAACGTCGTCAGATGATCGGCAGTGAAGCCGAGATCGACCGTCATCGTCCGCACCATCGCGTGGACGGCCATGCCGCCACCGGCGAGCAGTGTCAGGGCCAGCGCGAATTCCACCACGACCAGCGCGCGTCGAAGGCCGAAGCGGCGATCGCCGATCGTGCGGCCGCCTTCCTTCATCGTTTCGGCCGCGCTCGCCCGCGATGCCTGCCACGCCGGAGCGAGGCCGGCGGCGATCCCCGCCAGCGTGCACACAGCGAAGGCGAAGAGCAGCACCGGAATGCTGATCGTGATCTCCGTCTCGGAGGGGAGCGTGAACGGAGGCATCAGCGCCACGATTGCGTCAACGATGGACGAGGCGAGCAACGCGCCGAGCAATCCACCGGCGAGGGCCAGCACGATGCTCTCGACGAGTAGCTGCCGGACAATGGATGAGGGCGTCGCGCCGATGGCCGCCCGAATCGCCAGTTCGCGCTGACGCGAAGCGCCTCGCGCCAGGAGCAGGTTCGCCACGTTCGCGCAGGCGATGAGCAGGACGAATATCACGGCGCCGAGCAGGAGCCAGATTCCGCGTTTGGTGCTGTCGCGGACGAAGTTGTTGCGGAACTGTTGGACGCGTACCGTCCAGCCCTCGCGCCGTTGCGGACGTTCTTGCTCCAGCCGTGCGCCGAGAGCCGCCATGCTCGCGTTCGCCTGCTCTACGGTGACGTCATCCTTGAGTCGGGCCATGACCAGCAGCGACGTGTTGTCCGACTGCCGCTGCGCCTCGGTGAATGCCAGTGGCAACCACACCTTGTTCTGTTGATGGTCGGCCGGTCCCTCCCCCAGCACGCCGACAACGGTGTGCGGCTCGTCGTTCACGCGAACGTGCTGTCCGACGATTTGCGGATCGCCGCCGAAGCGGTCCTGCCACAGCCGGTAAGTCAGGATGACGACGCGGTCCTGCCCGGGTCTGCCCTCTTCCTCGCGAAACGTACGGCCGAGCGCGAGCGGATGGCCGTAGCCGAGCATGGCGAGAAAGCCTGGCGTCGCGACGCCGGCCGGAACGTTCTCGGGCCGATCCGCGGTCGCGAGGTTGACGCTGCGGCCGCCCCAGGCGTTGATGTCGGCGAAGGGCGTTGCCTCACGCTTCCATTCCGTGAAGCTTTTCGGCGACGCGCCTGCGCGCTCGCCCTGCTGATATTCCCAGACCATGACGAGGCGGTCGGCTTTGTGGTCCGGCAGCGGCGCCAGGAAGAGACCGTAGACAACGCTGAAGATGGCCGTCGTTGCGGCGATGCCGAGCGCCAAGGTCAAGACGGCGACCGTCGTGAAGCCGGGATGCCGGCGAAGGAGCCGAAGGCCGAACCGCGCGTCGCGAAGGATGGTCGTCATGGGCGTTGCGTCACCGAATTCCCGCAAGCAGGTACAGCGCCGATATCGCCCGAACGTACGTATACGCGTACGAACGGGCATCCGGCGTCATGACGATCCGAAGAATGCTCGTGACGCCAGACGGGTCCGGCGGCAGCAACGTGCGGACGATGTTGCGCTCGCCGGTGCGGAGATTTATCGAGGCAATTTGCGCCGGCATGTCAGCACCCGCGTGCACGTAGAGCGACGTGCCGTCGGCGCTGATGACGATCGGCAGATCGCGCGCGTCGGCGCCAGCGATCGGTTTGCCCTCGCCGCCATCCAGCGAGAACACGGCGAGCCTTCGATCGAGCCCTCGCGTGATGAACCGCTTGCCGTCGGGAAGCACGGCCATGCGTCCGAAAACACCTTCCTGCGTGATCGGCCTCGGGTCTCCTCCGTCGACCGACTGCAGATAAATTCGGCTTCGCTTGCCCGCTTCGGTCGCCGACAACAGGATCTCGCGGCCGTTCGGCAACCAGCGCGCCGCTGGAAAGTAGTTCGTAATGCCGCCGCGCGCCAATGTTTTTTGCTGACCGACGCCCGTTGGCAGCAGCGTCATCCGATCGCCGGCGACGCTGGTGGCGATCACCCATTGCTTGTCGAATGACAGCGCCAGCGGAACCCCTTCGCCAAGCCGAATCGCGGGTGCGCCGTCGGTGGTGCGCAGGTAAATGGCCCGCGCAGCGCCACCCGCCTCCCACGACTCCTCCAGGATCATCGTCTCCCCGTCAGCGGAGAGATCCCAGGCCGTCGACCCATCGAGCCACGACAGGTCTCGCTCGCGGCCGCTGCCTGGTGGCAACGCGATCACGCCGGCACCCCACGCGTCCCGCGTCAGCAGGACCCGTCCGTCGCTCGAGACGTCGTGCAACGTCAACGTCGCGGGCGCGCCGACGAGCAGACGTTCGACACCCGCTCGCGTCACCGCGTAGAGCGCTTGCGCCGCTCCCGATCGGGTGCCCGTGAACCACACTTCACGCCCGTCGGGCGACCATCCGAGTCCGAGAACGCTGTTCCATCCTGTCGACAGCGTCTTCGTCCTGCCTTCCAGATCCGAGAGCATCACGGATCCTGCGGTATCGCCGGCGACGGGATGAGAGAGGAACGCGATCGCATCGCCCGATGGCGAGAACCGGATATGAGTGATGTTGGCGGGCGCCGGATCGTGAATGGTCTTGCCGATCGGATACTGCAGAACGCTGTGCCCCTTAATCGACTGCACCGCCGCCAGTTCGGAACCATCTGGCGCCCAGTCTGCGGCCAGCACGTTCTTTGCGAGCTGCCGCGGGACGCCGCCGGCGAGCGCTGCCCTCGCGAGGGTGCCTTCGACGAGGCCAAACCCGCGTGGCTCGAGGGCCAGCGCCATGTCACCCTTCGACGACAGCGCGAACAAACCAGCCGAGGTCAGTTGCAGCGAGCGCGCCTCGGGTGCTTCCGGCCGTGTCGAGAAGAGCTCGGCAGGATTGCCCTCCCACGCGGCAGCGTACACGATTGTCTGGGCATCAGGAGCAAAGCGGGCCGCCTGCACCGTTCCGCGGCGGAACGTCAGCTGCCGGAATTGCGGCGGCTCCTTCGACGCTAACCAGCGGCCCGCGGCGAGCGCCCCCGTGGCAACCGCGACCGCAGCGAGCATCGCAGCGCCAACATACCTCCACGGCCGCCGTTTCCTGGGGATATAAACGTCAACGGGTGGTGTGGAGAACCCTGACACTGCCTCGAGCGCGAAGCTGAGATCGGATGCGGACTGAAACCGATCCTCGCGATCCTTCTCGAGGCAGCGCGTGACGATTCGCTCGACGCCAGGTGGCACATCCCTGACGATCTGACTGAGCTCCGGCGGCTGCTCTTTCAGAATGGCCGACAGCGTGTCTGCGGCCGATGCGCCGTGAAACGCCTTGCGCCCGGAGAGCATTTCGTAGAGGACGATGCCAAGCGCGAAGATGTCGGAACGATGATCGATACGATCTGCTCGCGCCTGTTCGGGTGACATGTACCCGACGGTGCCGAGGATCAACCCTGGTGAGGTCGTCTCGTTGTCCGCGTTCAACGGACCGAGCGGCGCCGTCAGCTTGGCAAGGCCGAAGTCCAGGATCTTGACGAAGCCTTGTCGCGTGACGAAGAGGTTCTCCGGCTTCAAATCCCGGTGGACGATACCCTTGCGATGGGCGGCCGTCAGTCCACGAGCGATCTGTTGCGCATACGAGACGGCGATTCGGACCGGAAGCGGACCGCGGACGAGCACCTCACGAAGGGGTTCGCCCTCGAGCAGCTCTGACACGACAAACGGCTGCCCGTCGTGGGTGCCGACGTCGTAGATAGCGGTGATGTTCGGGTGGTTGAGCGCCGCGGTCGCCCGCGCCTCCTGCTCGAATCGCTGCAAGCGCTCCACATCGCTCGCGGCAGCGCTGGGGAGAAGCTTGAGCGCGACATCACGCCCGAGGCGCACGTCGCGCGCTCGATAGACTTCGCCCATGCCTCCCGCGCCGATGACGTCAACCACCTCGTACGAGCTGATGACAGTCCCCTGCGCCATCCTCATCGTGCGATCTCGAGAGCCGCTCTCGAATCGAGCGTCGTGTCTGGTAGTTGAGTAACGTGGCGGCGGTTCAAGGCGTCTCGCTGCAAGTCCCTCCCTATTATTGATGGCGTAAAATGCTTTTGCCGTGCTCGACAAGAGAACTCAGCCATATCCGAACCCAAAAATCTGCGTCAGCAGTGCTTTTGAAATAAAGACCCCCAACGCGCAGACATTTGTCTGACTTCTACATGACGTTTACAACCAGCTTTCAGAACTGAACCGAGTTCGTGCGATTCCTGTAAGTCGCACGTGGCACAACTCTAGCTCGACTCGCATGCAATTTTATCAACGGGCCGACTGGGGTTTCTTCATGCCACTTGCGTCTCGAGTCGTTCTCTTGCTGTCCATCGCCATCGCGTTGCTGCCGCGCACGGTGCACGCGCAAACGCTCCCTGCGGGCTTTCAGCAGACGGCAGTCTTCACCGGGCTGACGCAACCGACCGCCGTCAAGTTCGCGCCAGACGGCCGCGTCTTCGTCGCCGAGAAGAGCGGCCTGATCAAAGTCTTCGCCAACCTGTCGGATACGACGCCGACCGTCTTCGCGGACCTGCGAACGAACGTGCACAACTTCTGGGATCGCGGCCTGCTCGGCCTCGAGTTGCACCCCGACTTCCCCACCACACCTTATGTGTACGTCTTGTATAGCCTGGATGCGCCGATCGGCGGCGTCGCGCCGCGATGGGGCGTCGCTGGCATGACGACCGACCCGTGCCCGACTCCGCCCGGTGCCACCGCGGACGGATGCGTTGTCGGCGCGCGGCTGTCACGTCTCACGGCCTCCGGGAACGCCGCGGTTGGTCCGGAGATCATCTTCCTCGAGGATTGGTGTCAACAGTATCCCAGCCACTCGATCGGCAGCCTGGCGTTCGGCAGCGACGGCGCGCTCTACGTCAGTGGAGGCGACGGCGCCAGCTTCAACTTCGTTGACTACGGTCAGGATGGAGGTCCCGTCAACCCCTGTGGCGATCCGCCCGTCGGTGAAGGCGGTACCCAGACACCGCCTTCCGCTGAAGGCGGAGCGCTCCGGAGCCAGGACCGGGAGGTCACGGGCGACCCCACCGGCTTCAGCGGCACTGTGCTGCGCATCGATCCCCTTACTGGTGAAGCGCTCCCGAACAACCCCCTCGCCGGGGGACTCTTCACCGACGACGATCGCATCATCGCCTACGGGCTTCGCAATCCGTTCCGGATCACGATTCGGCCGGGCACGCACGAGATCTGGATCGGCGATGTCGGCCAGGGTTCCTGGGAAGAGATCAATCGAATCGTTTCTCCGACTGACGGATCGGTCAGGAACTTCGGCTGGCCGTGTTACGAGGGAGCCGGCCGCCAGTCGGGCTACGACGCCGCCAATCTGGATATCTGCGAGAAGCTGTACGCCGGCGCCGGTTTCACCGCGGTGACGCCGCCGTACTACACCTATAGCCACAGCGAGCCAGTGGTGGCGAACGAGACCTGTCCCGTCGGAGGCTCGTCGATCTCCGGCTTGGCCTTCTACGGTCAGGGCACGTACCCGTCGCAGTATCACGGCGCGCTCTTCTTCGCCGACTACAGCCGCGACTGCATCTGGGCGATGCTGCCCGGCGCCTCGGGCCTTCCAGATCCGACGCGTCGACTGACGTTCGTGGCCGGCGCGTCGAACCCCGTGCAGTTGACGATTGGGCCTTCGGGCGATCTCTTCTACGTCGACTTGACGGGCGGGCGCATCATGCGCGTGCAGTACAAGGCGCCGAAAGCCGTGGCGGCGGCAACGCCGTCATCGGGACCTGCGCCGCTCACCGTGTCGTTTACGTCCGCGGGTTCCGGGGATCCCGACGACTCGTCGCTTACTTACGCCTGGGATCTCGACGACGATGGTCGTGTTTGACGACGGCAATCAACCGACTGCCGGCTATACGTACACCGCGCCTGGCAACCACACGGCGAGATTGCGCGTCACCGACAGCGATGGACTGAGCGACATCGCGACCCTCACTATCTCCGTCGACAACGCGAGTCCGACTGCCGCCATCGTCGATCCGTCCTCGACGCTGACATGGAAAGTTGGCGATGTGATCGCCTTCAACGGTACGGCGACCGATCCGGAGGACGGACCGCTGCCGGCTTCAGCCATGACGTGGACGTTGACTATGCAGCACTGTTCGTCCACGTGCCATCAGCACTCCATCCAGGAGTTCGATGGTGTCGCGAACGGACAGTTCACGGCACCCGACCACGAATATCCGTCATACCTGGAGCTGCGCCTGACTGTCAGAGACAGTGGCGGCGCGACCGGCACGACCATGGTGACGCTGCAACCGAAGACCGTCGATCTGACGTTCGAGAGTGCGCCGGCGGGTTTACGGATCGCGGTAGGCACCAATTCGACAGTTGCGCCATTCACTCGGCGAGTCATCGTCGGATCGAGCAACTCGCTGAGCGCGCCAGCGCCGCAGTCGCTCGGGGTGACGAGCTACAAGTTCAGCAGCTGGTCGGACGGCGACGCACAGAGTCATAACGTCACCGCGCCATCAACGGCGACGACCTATCGGGCTGTCTTCGTCCCGGGAACAGCGCCTTCGCTGAGCGTGGGCAACAAGACCATTACGGAAGGTACCGGCCCGGCGCCGACGATCCTGTTCACGGTAAAACTCAGTGCGGCGACGGGCCAGACCGTGTCAGTGCGCTATGCCACGTTCGACAAGTCGGCGAAGGCGGGGATCGACTATTCCGCTGCAGCCGGCACGCTGACGTTCGCGCCTGGCGTGACCAGCATGTCTGTACCCGTAAGTGTCATCGCTGACGCGACCGACGAGCCCGACGAATCGTTTGGGCTGGCGCTCAGTGAACCCGTCAATGCCACGATCAAGGTTGTATCCGTCGTCGGTACCGTACTCGACGACGACCCCGCACCGTCCATTGAGATCGCCAATATGACGGTCACCGAAGCCGACAACACGGTTCAATGCCGTCTTTACCGTCACCTTGTCCGCCGCCAGCGGTAAGCTCCGTGTCCGTGGCTTACCAAACGTCGAGTGGCTCGGCAATAAGCGGAGTGGATTTCGTGGCCACCTCGGGGACACTGTATATCCCCCGCGGGAGCCGGACGGCGACGATCAAAGTGCCGATCGTCGGCGACAACCTGAGCGAAACATTGGAAACGTTCACGCTGCAGTTGTCGTTGCCGCAGAACGCGACCATTGCCGCAGGCGTCGCGGTTGGCACGATCAAAGACGACGACCAATAGCGCTCGACGTCCTCTTCGCTTCCTGTCAAAGAACCCCGGTCCATCCCGGCTGGCGAATCCGCCCGCCCTGACGCATACTTCTGCCTGCACGGCAATCACTAGCGAGAAGGAGCGCACATGTGCGATCAAGATCATTTTGAGGACGATCGGAAGCAATTCGAGGCCCTCGGCCAGGTGACACGCCGGCAGTTCGGCGTGCTCGTCGGGGCGGGGATCTCCCTGATGCTCCCGCAGGTCGCCAATGCGGTCGCGGTAACAGAATCGGACGTGACCGTGACGACGCCCGATGGCACCGCCGACTGCTACTTCGTGCACCCGGCGACGGGCGCGGCAGCAGGTGTCCTGATCTGGCCGGACATCTTCGGACTTCGGCCTGCGTTCCGCCAGATGGGCAAGCGGCTCGCCGAGTCTGGCTATTCGGTCCTGGTCGTGAATCCGTTCTATCGCGTCAAGAAGGCGCCAACCGCGGAGAAGGGCGCGGCAACGCCGATCCCCGAGCTGCGGCCACTCGCGCAGGCGCTCAACGAAACAACGCAGATGACCGACGCGAAAGCTTTTATCGCATGGCTGGATCAGCAGCCCTCGGTTGCCAAGAACCGGAAGGTTGGCACCCAGGGCTACTGCATGGGCGGCCCGATAGCGTTTCGTACCGCGGCGGCGGTGCCCGACCGTGTCGGCGCGGTCGCGTCGTTCCATGGCGGCGGCCTCGTGAACGACACGCCGAACAGTCCGCACCTGCTGGCAGCGAAGACGAAGGCACAGTTCCTGGTCGCGATTGCCGCGAACGACGACGCGCGGTCTCCGAAGGAGAAGGATGTCCTCAAGGAGACGTTTGCCAGCGCGAATGTGCCGGCGGAGATCGAAGTGTACGAGGGCGCGGCGCACGGCTGGTGCCCACCCGATTCAGGCGTCTACAACGAGCCACAGGCCGAGAAAGCCTGGAGCCGATTGCTCGCGCTCTATCAAAAGGGTCTGCCGTAAAAGACAAGGAGCAGCCATCATGCGACTGGTAGTCGGGCTCTTAATGGCTGCAGTCACCGCAGTCTCGGGCGCGGCACAGACTCGCCCGCGCGGTCGCGATCTAGGAATTCCATTTCCTGGCCAGACTGGTCCGCTGAACGCCATCACAGATGTCCCTGGTGTCGCGGTCGGACATGTGACGCTCATCGAAGGCGAGGGCAAACTCGTACCGGGCAAAGGCCCGATCCGGACAGGCGTCACAGCGATTCTCCCGCGCCCGCGCGGCAATTGGGATCCCGTGTTTGCCGCGACGTTCAACCAGAACGGCAACGGCGACATGACAGGCATCAACTGGATCAAGGAATCCGGTTTTCTCGAGGGACCGATCCTGTTGACGGGAACGCACAGCGTCGGCACCGTGCGCGACGCGGCGATTCAATGGCAGATCAAGAACGGCCGCCAGTTCATCTTCACCTATCCGATCGTCGCTGAGACGTTTGACTTCTTGAACGATGCCAACGGCGAGCACGTCAAGGCTGCACACGCGTTTGCGGCGCTCGATGCCACGAGAACCGGACCGGTCCAGGAAGGGGCGGTCGGCGGCGGCACGGGAATGGGCTGTAACGGATTCAAGGGTGGCATCGGTACCGCATCGCGCGTGCTGACGCCTGCTCAGGGTGACTACATCGTCGGCGTGCTCGTGCAATGCAATTACGGCGGCGACCTCAGAATCCTCGGCGTGCCGATTCGTTCCGAGATCACCGACCTTCGAACCTGCACGGTACTCTCGCCACCATTGAGCAGACCCTGGACGGCCGGCATTCCTCGATGCCCGGCATCAGGACAAGGTGCGGCGGACGACGGGAGCATCGCCGATCACGAAGGCCGCGGATCCATCATCGTCATCGTTGCCACGAACGCGCCGCTGCTACCCCACCAGCTCGAGCGCATCGCCAGGCGCGTGAGCCTTGGGCTCGGACGACTGGGCAGTTTCGCAGGCAATTCATCGGGGGATTTGTTTCTCGCGTTTTCCACCGCCAACCCCGGCGCCGCCAAGGCCGAGGGCACGCCGGCGCTCACCATGCTGCCGAACGATCGAATCGATCCGCTCTTTCAGGCGACGATCGATGCCACCGAGGAAGCGGTCGTCAACGCCATGCTCGCGGCACAGACGATGACTGGCGCTGACGGCATCCGCGTCTTTGGTTTGCCTGGCGACCGCGTCGTCGCGACGTTGAAGAAGTACAACCGGATGAAATGACGTGGCGCCCTTGTAGACGACGCCCGTGGCTGAATGTCATCCCTGACTGGATGTCATCCGCGGCTGAGGTCATCCGCGTCATTACGAACCGCTTCGTATTGACATTACGAACCGCTTCGTAATAGCATCCCCGTCGTGGCAAAACCCAAACCCAGCGCCAGCAGCTCGAGATCCTCAGCGTCTTGTGGCGTCGCGGTCCATCGACGGTCCACCA
The DNA here is from genome assembly GCA_963797715.1 of uncultured Acidobacteriota bacterium. Lineage (GTDB taxonomy): Bacteria > Acidobacteriota > Vicinamibacteria > Vicinamibacterales > 2-12-FULL-66-21 > DATBJJ01. The sequence continues at coordinate 154,525 of CAWCQS010000011.1, read as the reverse complement.
GGTGCAGCCGGAGCTGAAGCGCGGCGATCGTGTCGCCTACACGACAGTGCTCAAGTTGCTGCAGATCATGTTCGAGAAGGGCCTCGTGCGGCGCGACGAGTCCACTCGACCGCACGTCTTCCGTGCCGCCGTCGCGGAGAACCAGGTGAAGCGGCGGCTCGTCAACGATCTGCTCGATGACGTGTTCGAGGGATCGGCGATGAACCTGGTCATGCAGGCGTTGTCCGCCAAGCCGGCCTCTGCAGAAGACGTGCGCAAGCTCAGGGAACTGCTGGATGAAATCGAAGGAGGCCGGTCATGACGATGGTCGAGAGCGTGGGCTGGGTGCTGGTGCACTTCGTCTGGCAGGGCACTGCGATCGCGCTCGTCCTGGCTTCGCTGCTGGCGCTGACGTCCACCGCACAAGCCACGCTTCGGTACGCGCTGGCGTGCGCTGCTCTGACCGTGATGCTCATGGCAACGGTAGCAACCGCCGTGACCGTGATCACGAGCGCTGAGCCAACCATCGGCGAAACAGCCGTCGGCCGACGACGCGGCAGCCACTTCCCCGCTACGTGCGTCTTCGGACGAGGTGGCCGCCACGACCTCGAGCGCTCTGCAGACGGTCGGCAAAACGTTCAACGCTCAGCAGACCCCAAGTCCGGGCGCTTCGGCGGTCCGGGCGATTGTCGTGGTCGCCATGCCATGGGTGGTTGCCATCTGGGCGGTCGGCGTTCTGTTCCTCTCTGTCAGGCTCGTCGGCGGCTGGTGGAGGACGCTCGTGCTTCGACGCGTCGGCATCGCGCCAGTTCCCGAGTCGTGTCTGACGCAGCTCGCGAATCTTTCGTCGCGACTGGGCATCACGCGACCGGTCACAATGGTCGCCTCTCTCCGCGTAACGGTCCCGATCGTCTCGGCCACCTCAAGCCGGTCATCGTGCTGCCGGCGGCCGTCGTCGCCGGCATGAACGCCAGTCAGCTGGAGGCCATCGTCGCGCACGAGCTCGCGCACGTCCGCCGCCACGACTAGCTGGTCAACCTCGCGCAAACGGTGGTCGAGACACTGCTCTTCTACCATCCCGCCGTCTGGTGGGTTCGCGCCAGGTGCGCGAGGACACGCGAGCACTGCTGCGACGATCTCGCCGTCACCGATCTGCAGCAGCCGCGCCGGCTACGTGCACGCGCTCCTCGGCCTCGAGGAGCTGAGGAGCGACGACCTCAGGACATCGGCCGGCGCGCTCGCGCTCGGCGCCACGGGCGGTTCGCTGCTTTCTCGCGCGCGCCGCCTGCTCCTGCAGACGGAGGTACAGCCGGGCTCACCCCTTCTCGCAGCCGGCGTCATCGCACTGACCGTCGTCGCCGTTGCCGGTGCCAGCGCCTCGTTCGCGCCAGAAGAACTTGCCATGAGAGAAGCGCCCGTGCTCGAAGAAGTCAATCTTCCCGCATCGAATCATTCGGAGCCGCGCGCTGCTGTCCAACAGAGCAGCGTACAAGACGTTCCGCATCCTCAGTCGTCGTGTCCGCCGACGTCACCGGGCCGCTCGGCGCCCGTTGGGCTGAAGCCGAGCGCGCAGCGCGGGAGGCGCGGCGGACGCGGTATTCGATTGGCTACAGCATCTCGCCGGTCCGCACGCTGCCTGCGGTCGTGTATTCGGACCGCTCGAGCGTGGTGTTCGGTGAATCCATGAGCTGCGGGGACACCTCGTGAGCAGCGACAGCGATGGGCTCAGGTTCCCCGGCCGCCGCCTCGGTGCCGGCCGCGGATCGATCGATCAAGCTCCTGTTCGCGTTCGACACGCGACGAGGAACACCAGCCCTCACCGCCGTCCACGTCAGCAACATGACACTGCCGATCGACACCAAGGATTACCCGTCTACTGGCTCGGATCTGCGGAGGCTGGTCAGAGCATCGAATATCTCGATCGCCTCTACGGGCGAGCCTCCACGCAGGACATCCAGCACGACGTCATCGTCGCTGTGAGTTGCACGAGCATCCGATGCGGTCGTGGCATGGCTCGAGCGGCGCGTCGCGAGCGGTGACGCGGACGCGCTGCGTGCCGAGGCTGCGGAGGGGATCGCGTGGCACCCCATCTCAAGGTCGGTGACGTGCTCATCGCACCGCCCGCACCGACAGAGCCGGACGCGTTCGGCAGGAAGCCGCAGAGGCCTTGGGTGATCTCGCAATGCCTGAAGCGGCAACGGCGCTCGTCGCGCTCGCGCGCTCGCAGCAGGACACGCCGACACGGCTCGAGGCGGTCGAAGCACTTGGAGCTCAATCCGAGACCGAAGCTCTAACGCCCTGCGGATCGCTCGGCAGACCGTGTCGAGACCAGCGCGAGCGGTAGAAACGCTCGGCGATCTGAGCGACGCGCGCGGCGGCCCCCCCCGATCTGGCACGCCATCCGGAGCCGAAGACGGCGCGAGGCGATGAAACGCTGGAGACACCGACCCAACCGAGAATCTCGGCAACCCTCAGGGGCCCTCGAGGACGCGGACCCTGCCGGCAGCGAAGCGATCGAACGGACCAACGCCCACAGAGAATAGCTTCAGTAGACGCACCCTGGCCAGCGAATCCGCGCCGAGGCCGTCGAATCACTGGGCGACCCGGGGGCAACCAGCCCACTCGCGACAATCCGGAAGGGTATCGCGCTCAGCGACAAGTCGGCGCACGTCAGCGACCACCCGCGCGCCCGCGAGGTCTTCCAGCGCGCGCTGCAGAAACCTTCGGGGCGTTGAGCGGGTGCGCTCTCCTCAGCGAGCCGGCGTCGTCGTAGGCAGATGTCCGAGCTGTCGTAGCGTGCCGAGGTCGTCGCGAACAGCCCAGCTCTCGACGATCTTGCCGTTCGCCACTCGAAACATCTGCATCGCGGTTGTCCGGATCGTCTTCCCGGTCGCCGGCTTTCCCATGTAGCCGTTGGTATCGGTCGCCGTCGCCGTGTAGCGGCTGACGACGATGTCGCCTTCGGCGATGATGGCTTCGACCTCGATATGGAAGTCTGGCAGCATCGTGCGCAGCATCGTCACGATCCGCTTGACGTCGTTTGGACCGTGCGCCGGGAACGGATCGCCGGGATCATGGCGCACGTAGTCGGCTGCAATGATCTCGTCGGCCACGGCAAGATTGCCGCGGCTCCAGAGCTCCTCGCTCCAGCGGCGCGCGAGCGCCTTGTTCTTTTCGGTGGTCGTCATCTCTTCGCCCTGGACCTGGTGTTGCGCATAACCGGCGCTCACCAGCGTCACCAGAATCATCAGGATTCCAGCCGCGATCAGTTGCTTCGCTCGCTGCCGAGATTGTCTTCTCATGTTGTCCATTCCAATCAGTCGTAATCGCCGAAAAAGGCTACTGTCCAAGGGTGCAGACGGAGTAGAAGTTGAAAATCGGGGACGTTATCAGGCGTCCGGGACGGTAGGTTCGAAACAGCTCGGCCGTCTGGAAATTCTCGAAGAGGCTGAAGCCGTGCGCGTACGCAAGGCGGCCGATGTCGCTGATGCCGGACAGCCACGGCGCACCCATGTTCGCGAAGCTCTCGACCAGCTTGGTGATGCCGGGATCGCCCGTGGTCTTCGAAATGACCGCTTCCGCCATGTAGTCGAACGAGAGACGAAATCGCATCACGTGAGTGGCAAGCTCGGTCAGAACCCATTTCATCCGGTCGAGTGGGAGATACATCGTGTTGCCCTCCCAGATGACGTAAGTTGGCAGGTCGAAGTCGAAGCGGTTCCGCTCGAGCAGACTCGATCAGCCCGTCGGTGACATAGTTTCCAGGAATCAGCTTCAGATCGGGACTGAAGCCCAATTCGCCATAGCGAGCGCGCTTGACGTCCAGCGTTTCCGCATCGTCGATCTCGTAGTAGGTGACGCCCGGAGCCGCCTTGCGAACCGCTCGGGTGTCGAGGCCCGATCCGAGAATCACGACCTGACGCACGCCCGCGAGGAGGTGCTTCTCGAGCGTGTCGTCGAAGTACTTCGTCCGGATCTTGACGAGATCCTTGACGAGGGGAAAGTCGCCGGCGACGCGCCTGGCGGCGCGCTTGCTGTCGTCGTTCAGAAAGAGCTCAACGATCGGATCTGTATAAAGAGGTGTCGCTTCGGCGTTTTCTTCGGCTCTGAACTCCGCCACAACAAACGCCGTACCGCTGACATGTTCCACAGTTGCCATAGATGCCTCGTTCACAATCCAAACCATTCTTCTACCGTCGATTGGATTGGACGGACCGGCCGCTTCGGGCGATCTGTGGAGAAGTAAGGGAGCGGTAAGGCTTCGATGAGGTTTCAGGCTCTGCGGAGTGAATCGGACCTACGACCGGCTAGCCCTGGCGGGTTGTCCACGTGAAGCAAGAGGCCGACATCTGAGACCACGAGGGGCTCTGTTCTCGAGACCGTTCCCGGCCGTATCCCGAGAGGAGAATCCGCGCCGCACGCACAGAGTGCCGAAGAGTGTACAGTGGGTTACATCAACTCGCTTCGTTACCGAGGAAAAAGAGCATGACCCCGACGTTTCGAGAACGCGACGGTTCGACCGCGATGCGAGTGACGACGGCCCTGGCTCTTCTTATCGTGTCGCTTCCAATCCAGGCGCAGAACGAGCGGACGGCACCGCCGCCGCCGAACAGCACGCGCGTGCTCTTCATGTGTCCGCACGGCGCGGCCAAGAGCGTCCTCGCCTCCACGTACTTCCGCCAGCTCGCGAAGGAGCGCGGCCTCAATGTCATCGTCGAGTCGGCTGGCACCGAGCCTGACCCCGCGATCGCGCCGGCGGTCGCCACTCACCTGGCTAAGCAGGGTTATCCGGTTCCCACCGAGAAACCGCGGCTCGCAACGCCATCCGACATGGCGAAGGCTGATGTCGTGATCTCGCTGGGCTGCGATCTCAGTCGCTTACCAGCACCGAAGGGCACCTTGATCAAGTGGGACGACGTTCCCCCACCGAGCGAGGATTTTTCAAAAGCCGACAGCACTATCCGCCGCCACGTCACTGAACTGGTCGATCAACTTGTCGCTCAGGTGAACGCCCAGCGCAAATAGCCGCCGGTGAAACCGCCGCAAGGTTCACGACTTCATCGGCGGCTGGAACGCGATCTGGGCGTACTGGGCGAGAAAGTCGCGCCACAGGAACCAGTAGTGGCGTCCGGGGATCTCACGGTACGACGTGTTGAACCCTTCCTTCTTCACGAGCTCTGACAGGTTCACCGTTCGCTCGCGCGCCGTGTCGGTCGTGCCGGCGCCGAGCCAGTAGAACTTCACGCCGCCCGACTTGACCGCCTCGATTTGCTTCTGCACCGTCTCGTCAATCGTTTGAGGGCCGGAACTGAAGACCCCGATATAGGCGAACGTGCCCGGGTTGTTGTTCGTGGCCGCCAGCGTGTGCCCGCCGCCCATCGAGAGACCAGCGATCGCGCGGTCGTCCTTGGCGGTCAGCACACGGAAGCGCTTCTCGACGAACGGAATCACGTCCTTGACGAGACTCTCGGGATACGAGCCGGCGTACGGCTGCGGTGCTCCCCCACGGCCTCCGCCCGGCTGACCGCCCTGCGCCTGTACCGCTTGCACCGGCGGTGGCGCTGGCGCCTGCACCGACTGCCGCGCCGGAGTCGGGCCGTAGCCGAACCCCTGCGACACCGACTGCGTCGCGTTGCCGTTGGGCATGACCACAATCATCGGCTTCGCTTTGCCGGCCGCGATCAGGTTGTCCATGATGATGTTCGCGCGCCCCATCGTCAGCCACGCGTCCTCGTCACCGCCGCCGCCGTGCAGCAGGTAGAGCACCGGATACTTCTGCGTGTTGGTCTCGTAGCCTGGCGGCGTGTAGACCATCATCCGGCGGTTCGCCATCTTCAGCGTCGGTGACGGATACCAGACCGCCTGAACGGAGCCGTGCGGCACGTCCTTGAAGTCCCACCATTCCGACTCCGGGCCGGAGATCATCAACAGGTTGTCGTAACGCGATCCGTCGCGCTGGGTTTCTCCGTTGTTGGGATCGAGCGCCTTGACGCCGTCGACCATGAACCAGTAACCCCACAGCTGTGGGGCGAGCGGGCCGATCGTGGTCGACCAGACGCCGGACTCGTCCTTCGTCATCTTCAGGTCGGTGCCGTTGTCCCAGCTGCCGTTCAGCGTGACCTCGGTCGCCTTGGGGGCCGTGAGCCGGAACGTCACCGACCGATCCGGGTGGATTTCAGGTGACTTGAGCGGCGCCGGGCGGGCCGCTTGCGCTGGCACGGGGGGCGACGGTGCTTGTTGTCCCACGAGCGGCGCGGTGACCGCTGTGGTAACGACGGCGACGACCGAAGCGGCGGCGATGTACACGTGCAAGATTCATCTTCATGGCTACCTCTTTTCGGTGCGTCACTGCCCACCGCGCCGACCGCCGGGTGCAGCGGGCGCGTCGGTACCACTGCCACCCTGCCGGCCCCTGCCTCGTCCACCTGTACGGGCGGGCGCGCTGCCGTTCACGAGCGAATCAACCGGATAGTGGCCGGCCCAGGCGATGGCGCGGAGCAGCATCCCCTCGACCTGCGGATTCTTGAAGTTCGTATAGGTGTGTCCCTGCATCCACACGAACGCCCGGAACGGCTGGCCGCCGAAGATCGTGCGCTCGTAGGTCCACATCTGCGGCACCACTTCACCACCCGCCGGCATCGGCGCCGTGGCCAGGACGTGGACCTCCGGCGATTTCGCCCACGTGATCTTGAAGAACGCCTCGTCGTCGATCTCGAAATCCGACATGCCCTTCATGATCGGCGACGCCTTGTCGACGATGGTGTATTTGATCGCGCCCGACGAGAAATTCCGCTCCCCGTGCAGCTTGGACCCACCGACAATCGTCGAGTAGTACTGCGGGTCGTCGCCACAGAGCGTGTCGTGGATGCTGATCGAGCCCGCCGCCCCTCTTGAGGTAGTCCTCCATGACCTGCCGCTCCGAGGCGGTCATGTAGCCGGCGTCCCCCTTGTACATCACCATCACGTCGGTGTTGGCGAGCTCCTGCGCGGTCGGAAAGTGAAACGAGCCGTCGACCAGCGCGCCTTTGTCGGTGAGGAGCTTGCTCCAGTCGGCGCTGAACTGCGGATAGTCGTGCGCGCCTTCGCCGTGCGACTTCAGGCCGGCGCGGATGTACACATGTGATGGGACGCGTGTCGCCCGCCTGCACCGTCGGCGCCGCCGAGGGCACGGCCGCGGGCGGCTGTTGCTGCGCGACCAGCACCAGCGCTGACAACAGCCGCCAGCATCACTACCGCAAATCGTTCGAGCCATCATGCGTGCTCCTTCTCCTGAGAGCTGAACTACCTGGACGACGAAGTCTTCTGCGCCGACTTCGCGCGCCACAGCTTCGGAAGCATGTAGACGAGGTGGGCGCGCCACGTTCCCCAATCATGACCACCGTCACCGCAAACCCAGTGTCGACGTCGCAGACAGGCTTCTGCCGGGACTTGACGCTGATCGAGGAAGTTGCGACGTGTTGTCTGGTGGCGAGGCGAACTCTCGTGCCGCGAGCTTCCGACGACCAGTTAGGTCCCACACTCTCTTGGCTCGATCGGCGGCGGTGGTGCCGGAGCAACTCCGGCGTGCTCTCCTCCCTCGCCGCGTCCCCGGCGCTCATCGCCACGCCCGCGACGACCGCAACAGTCCGCCGCCGACTTGCAGGACGAGTGCGCGATGTCGTAGCCGAACCGATTGACGAGCATCACGCCGCGATTGCGCGAAGAACCAGTTGCCGTAATTCTCCTCAGGGTTTCTCGACCCCGGGAATGATCGTGTTCGACAAGGTCGCGTCACGAAGTTTTCGAATCTGCCACGTCACGGCGTAGGTTTCGGCGTCGCTCGGGGTGCACGTACCTGATTGACGTTCTGCGCCGATGCGCTTGTCAGCAGCGGCGCCTTGTCGTCGAGCTTCATGAACCAGGCCATGACGTCGACGAGGTGCACGCCCCAGTCGGTGACGCCGCCACCGCCGTACGCGTACCAGCCTCGCCAGCTGCCGCCGAGCGGCCAGGAACGGCCGATGCGGTGCCGGTCCCTGAAGAGATCCCAGTTGAACCCGGCTGGACGTGTTCGACGTGGCATCTGCGCCGCCGTCGAGCTGTGGCGTGTCGGCGCCGCGCCGCCGCCACCGCCGCCGGGCGGGCTCATCACGATCTGGCGGACGCTGCCGATGTAGTCGTCATGGAAGAGCCGCGCGGCTTCGACGAAATGCGTCCAGCTGCGCTGCTGCGTGCCAATCTGGATGATGCGGTTCGACTTCCGCGCCGCGTCGCGCATGCGAACCGCCGCATCCACGGTGTTCGACACCGGCTTCTCGCAGTAGATGTCCTTGCCGGCAGCGATGGCCTCGATCGTCATCGGGCTGTGCCAGTGGTCGGCCGTCGCGATCGCATCGCGTCGTGCCTTTGCGTTCGCGACAGGATGCGGCCATCGTCTTCGTAACCGTTTGCCGTCTGGCGCCTTGAGCCGGAATCCGCCACCGTGCGATCGGTCCGCGAACCTTGGCGACATGACGCTGGCGCCGTACGGATGTCAGGTTCTGATCCTTCTTGCGACGGCCGTTCCAGTCGAGGTTCACGTTGCGCGGATCGTTGTTGCGCCGACGCCTGCGTGTGACGGCACAGAGCAGTGCCGCGACGACCGCACGTCTTGATCGTGAGTCATGGAAGTCGCGGCACTTCATGCGCCACATGTCCACCACCGCCGCGGCCGCCGCGACCGGCGGCCGCCTTCAGTTCCTCATCGGTCCACGGCTTCGTCCGGCCCTTCGACAGGCCGCGCACTTCCATCACGTTCAGCGGATCGACGGCCGAGCCCGGTGTGGCCCCACGCGCGCCGGACGTAGGTGAGCGCCGCGGCGATCTGCTCGTCGGTCAACGCCGGTCCGAGCGGCGGCATCAGACCGATCGGCCCTTCCTTGCCGCCGACCAGAATCCGGATCATCGCCGACGCGTCGGCGGCGGTCACATACGGCGAATCCACGAGGTTGCGCGCCGAGCTTCTCCTTGCCGCGCCCATCTTCCTGGTGACAGCCCAGCGCAGATGTTCTTGTAGATCTCGGCGCCGGCATCGAAGCGCTTCTGCTGCTCGGCGGTGAGCGGCGCCGCCGTGACGACAGGCGCCGGCCGGCCGGCCAATCCAGCTTGGCCGAGACGTTCTTCGCCAGCAGCGCGATCGCGTCCGTTCCCGCCGCCAGCTTCGTCAGCGCCGCGGCTCGGCCGGCAGCGAGACGCCGCGGCCCGGCATCACCGCGACGCGGCCGCCCGGCGCGCTCAGCCCGGGCAGGCCACCGCCGCCACCACCGCCGCCGCGCCCGCCACGTCCACCGCCGCCGGCGCGCCAAGCGCCGGCAACCCGGCGTCGAGTCCCTGCAACAGCGCCGGCCGCTGCCACGCCGGGCTGCGAGGCGTCGGCGATGACGTCGATCGCGCGCTGCACGGCGGCCACGTCGCCGCTCTTGGCCACCGCCGCCGTCAGCATCGCCACGGCCTCGGTCGGCGACGCTGCGCGCGGTCTTCGCCTGCATCACCGCGCGTCAGCACGTCGGCTTCGAGCCCCTTCAAGCTGCTGATCGTCGCGTCGACGATGATCGGATCCGCGCCGTCGCGCGTGAGCAGCGTCGTCGCCGGGATCGACGCGCGTCCGCCGCCGGCATCTCGCCGATCGACGCGGCCACCTGCCGCCGCACGTTCCAGTTCTTGTCGTCCAGCAGCTTCAGCACCGTGCGCCTCGAGCGCCGCGATCCTGGCCGAGCCAGCGCTCCGACAGCCGCACCGCCGACGCGCGCACGTCGGCGTTCGCGTCGGCGAGGGCCTTCTGGACCTGACGCCACTTCGATCGCGTCGAGCCCGTCGAGCGTCCACAGCGCGTGCAGCTGCGTGCGCCAGTCGGGCGCGCTTGCCGCGAGCGTCTTCAGCGCCGGCGCGACGGTCGTGTCGCCGCGCTCGACGAGCAGCCGCTGCGCCGTGTCGCGCCACCAGCCCTTCGGATTCGACAGCGTCTGCACCAGCTGCTGCGGCGTCGCCTTCGACAGCGCCGGCGCCGCGGGGCGCTGCGCCTGGGCTGGCACCGTGCACGACGCGCCAGATCCGGCCCTCTGCCGACGGGCAGTTCCATCTCGTGCGACTTGATGTAGTCGGTCAGGTAGGCGCTCCAGATGCCGCCGGCCTGCACGACGCCGCGGTACATGTCGACGACGTACATGTTGCCGTCGGGCCCGTCGAACGAGGCTCACCGGACGGAAGCGCTCGTCCGATGAGGCGAGGAACTCGCCTTGCGCGTAGCCGTTCTTCGCCGTCAGCCGGCCCGAGCCATCGTCGGTCACGCACCATGCGGTGCACGAGATTGGTCGGCGAGTCGGGGATGAACGCGTTGCCGTGCAGCTCCTTCGGGATAGGCGTCGCCGCGATAGATCGTCGGCCCGCTGGCGCCCTGAATGACGATCGACGTCTCGTCCGGCGCGGAAGAACGGATCGCGATAGCCGCGATTGACGCCGCGGTTGTCCCGCACCGGATACACCGTGGCATCCGTCTGCTCGATCAGCAGCTCGTAGAGGCCGCGCGTCCGGGCGCCGTTGGGATTGCGGAGGAAGTAGCGCGACGGCGTGTAGTCGACGAACAGCGGCGAGTCGTTCACGTTGCGGTAGATGCGGCCCGCGTCGTCCTGCGACATCTGCCACTGGCCGCGGCTCAGCGCCGGCAGCGATTCGAACTTGCCGTTCTTCCACCGCAGGTCCCAGACGTGTTCGGACGAGTACATGATGTTGTCCATCGCCCAGAACAGGCTGTTGGCGTTGTGCTCGATGCCGCCGTTCGGGTTGCCGTAGGTGTTGACGACCAGGTCCTTGGTGTCGGCCTTGAGGTCGCCGTCGGTGTCCTTCATCAGCCACAGGTTCGGCGGCTCGCCGATGAGCACGCCGTGATCGAGCACCTTCAGCGCGCGCGGCATCGCCAGCTTGTCGGCGAACACGGTCTTCTTGTCCATCTTGCCGTCGCCGTTCGTGTCCTCGAGCACGCTGACGCGATTGAGCGGCTCGCTGCGAGTCCCGCCCGGACGTGTCCGGCAGGAAGGTCAGCATCTCGAGCACCCACAGCCGGCCGTCCGCGTCGAAGTCCATCAGGATCGGCGACTCGATCATCGGTTCCGAGGCGACGAGCTCGACGCGAAATCCCGGCGGCAGGGAGAAGGTCTTCATCTCCTCCTCGGGAGACAACGCGATGGACTTCTCCATCTGCTTCTTGGCCGGGCGGCCAGATGTTGCCCGGCGCCTTGGCGGTGCCCTGCGCCGGCGATCGCGGCCGCGAGACCGACGACGCCAGCTGGCGGCGAGAGCGAAGACGATGCGTGTACGATTCATGATCTGTCTCAGTGAATACGTCGGAAGCGTGACGTCTGCTATTTCTGGCCGGCCGGCACCAGTCGAATGACCATGCCCGGCGTCGACGCCGCCAGCCCGAGTCCGGTGCCCGACCCGGTCGGATTCTGCAGCAGCACATAGAGCAGACCATCGGGTCCCGTCGTCACGGCGCGCACGCGGCCGAACTGTTCGAACACGACCTCCTGATGCGTCACCTTTCGTCCGCTGATTTCGAGACGGCGCAGCTGCTGTCCCGCCAGCGCGGCGACGAACAGGTTGTTCTTCCAGCCGGGATACTTCGCGCCGGTGTAGAACCCGATGCCGCTCGGCGCGATCGTTGGCGTGTAGTAGACGATCGGCTGCTCCATGCCTTCGTGGCTGCGCTCGGTGATCCCGTTCTGCACGCCCATCGAGATCACGCCCCAGCCGTAGTTCTTGCCCTTCTCGATGATGTTGATCTCGTCGCCACCGGTCGGACCGTGTTCGGATTCCCACAGCAGGCCGCGCCGGATCCCACGCCAGCCCCTGCGGGTTGCGATGGCCGTACGTCCAGATCGACGGCAGCGCGTTCGGCGTGTTCACGAACGGGTTGTCCTTGGGAATCGATCCGTCGTCGTTGACGCGATGGATCTTGCCGAGCGGCTTCGACAGATCCTGCGCGTTCGTCATGTCGCCGCGCTCGCCCAGGCTGTAGAAGACGTGCCCGGTCCTTGTCGAACAGGAACCGGGTGCCGTAGTGCGAGCCGCTGGGCGTGTACAGCTCGGAGGGCGCGCGGTAAATGAGCTGCTCCTCGACCCAGTGATTGTTCTTGTCGATCTTGCCGCGGACGAAGACCGTCATCGACGGAGGGCTGGGCGGCCCACCTCGTCCCCTCCCCCGCCGCGCCCGTCGCAGCCGCCGCCGGTCCGGCGTCCGGCGCGGGCGGCGCGGCGGCGGCGCCACGTAGCCGGCACCACCTCGGTGTAGGCGAGATAGATCCAGCCGTTCTTCGCGTACTGCGGATGAACCGCGACGTCGAGCATCCCGGCGTCCTGCCGTTCCCACACCTTCGGCGTGCCCTGCACCGGCATCCGCGAGGAGCTTGCCCTTGTCGATGATGCGCAGGCGCCCGGGACGTTCCGTCACCAGCAGGCGTCCGTCGGGAAGGAACGCCAGGCCCCACGGAGTCTCGAGCCCCGGCGCGACGACTTCGATCCGGAACGTCTGCTTCTCGGACTTGATGATCTGATTGTTCGGATCGGGGACGAAGACCGGCTTGTCCTTCAGATTCGCCGCCTGCGTGCGGATGTAGGCGACGAGCTGCCAGATCTGCTGGTCGTCGAGCGTGCCCTTGAACGGCACCATCGCGGTGTTCGGCACGCCGTCCCTGATCTTCGCGACGAGGGTGTCGTCGTCGTTCGACGCCAGGAGCCGTTCGGAGAAAAGAGTTGGCGCGCGGCCGCCGGCGAGGTCGGTGCCGTGACAGGGCGCGCAGGTGTTCGCGAAGAGCGTGGCCGTCGCATTTCCGCGCCCGCCTCCGCCGCCGCCACGCGCGCCTCCGGGCGGTTGCTGAGCCCGTGCAGCCGGCAGGCGGTTGTTGCCCGGCGGGCGGCTGCTGCTGTCCCGCAGTCGCAGCGCCAATGCTGGCGCACAACACTCCGAGGAGAAGGGTCACTGGCCCGCGTAAATTCATGTCACCTCATCCGCGGCGATCGCGGCAACCGATACGCCCCGAATCTGTCACCGCGCCAACCGCGATGTGCAATGGCCACAATCTGTTAAGAACTCACGCGCGGAGTCAAGGGGCGACGAACTTTTGAACACTTGTATAGGATTGGCGGAAAGTAGCACGCTTCATTTCTGCATGCAACACGGGAATCGTAAGGCGAGCCGGCGGGAGAGGACACGGCAGCTCGCCGATCCGGCCGCATCCTTACAGATACCTGTTATTTCGCGGTGTATTCGCGCAAAACGCGAGTGACTGCGCCCCAACGGGCGGGATATGGCGGCCCATATAAGAGCCACTGACATGTCATTTATGCATGCAGGGCAATATCATGTCGCCGAACGAAGCTCCCTTTCCATCTCTATTAGTACCGACGACATCGGAGGTCACGCGAGCGCGGCCCGCTCCTCACGATCCGGGTTGTTCCTCACGGCGGAGGTCGTGTCAAAGACCATCGTCTCGCACCGCTCTGCCGAAAATGCCGGCCACTGTGGCAAGCCAGGGTGATTGGGGTTACCGGTGCGAGCGAATGCCACCCAGGCATCAGCCATCTTGCCTGCGAGCGCCCGCGCATCGGCTCCGCCGCCGGTCATTGCCGCGCACCGATCGGTGTTCGCGAACACGAACGGTAGTTCGGCGCAATGGAAGGCGCGCGGCCGGCCATCGAGCACGGGTGTCTGCCACTCGAACCAATACACGTACGCGGGCGCGCCGTTCTGTTGCACCTTCCGAGTCGCCTGATTGATCACGTTCATTCGCGCTGTCATGCCAGTTGAGCGCGAGAGCAGTTCGTACGGCGTGGCTTTCGGGAACTTGCGCTGCAATACCTCGAGAAGCGCCGCCGCCTTGTCGCCCCGCTGATCGCCAAGACGCTTCCGCATCTCGTCCGCGGTCATCGTGTCGAGTGACGGATCACCCGCCTGGATGCTGTTGCCGAACTCGTTGAGGACGCTGCCCACCATCAGCGGCACAGTTGCCGAGTACTCGGGAGCACTTGGATCCCAGGCGTGACGCGGAAGCGACTTGCCGTCGACCGTTGGACCCCAATTCAGCCCGGCGCCCGTCCCGGGAGCCGCCGGCACCGGCTGGAGTTTTCGCTGCGCGCGAAGCCCCGCCTGGATGATCGCCTCGACCGGAAGTTCCTGCAGTCGATCGATCGTGTCCTTCGACAACCCAAGTTCCTGCAGGGTTGCGGCCGACAGGGAGGCAGATCGATCCGGCGTCAACTGCCGCAGGCTGGATCCGCTTTGAATGACCGCGCGCTGGAACAACCCCTTGGCGGCCGGCATGCCCATCAGCGTCGAGATCTTGCCTCCGCCTCCCGACTGGCCAAAGATGAGAACCTTCGACGGATCGCCGCCGAACCGGCCGATGTTGTCCTGCACCCACGCCAGCGCGGCGATCAGATCGAGCTGCCCGAGATTGACGGCGTTGCTCCACTTGTCGCCGTAGTCCTGGAGATTCATGTAACCGAGCGGCCCCAGCCGGTGGTTGAGGCTCACGACGACGACGTTGCCGCGCCGCGCGAGGCTTTCGCCGTCGTACATCCGCAGTTCGTTCGACGAGCCGGAGGTGTATCCGCCGCCGTGGATCCAGACGAGCACCGGCCGTCGCGTCGCGTCAGCCGTGGACGGCGTCCACACGTTGACCCGCAAGCAATCCTCACCCGGTTCCCCGTCGTCCCACTCGAACATGAACGCTTCCTCGTCGCGCGACCAGCCGACACGGCGGCCTTCCGGCACGTGAAACGGCTGCGGACACGCAAAGCCGAGCGCCATCGAGCTTCGGACTCCTGTCCACGGCGTGGCTTTCGCCGGCGCCATGTAGCGGCCCGCCCCGGCAGTTGACGCCGCGTACGGGATCCCTTTGAATGTGAGGATCCCATTGCGAGAGAACCCGCGGATCCGGCCGCACTCGGTCTCGACGATGTTGCCTGAGTTGGGCGCGACGACCGTGCGCGACGTGGCCGGCTTCGCGGCTGGCGATGCCTGCTCTGCGCCGTCGACGCCGCGCGACAGCAACGGCGCCGTTGCGGCGCCGACCGCGAGGCCCGCGGTCGTCGTGATCCATCGCCGGCGATCGATGCTTGCGACTGGTCGTGGCTGTCCGGTGGAGTTCTCTTTAGACATCAGCTTGCTCTCCAATGACTGACGGGGAACACGCGGCGCGCATCATACACCTGGATTGAACGAGCGTGCAATTCGCTCCGAGCCGCGCTAGGACGGAATCCGCAGCAGCTTGTGCGCGTTGCCCCACACGACCTTCTGGAATACGTCGCGGCGACGTGGAACGTTTCAGCAGGCTCAAAGTCTCGCGCGCGACGCACTTGCCGACCATCCGGGCCGCCGCCGGGTTGTTGTTCTGGCTGACTCCCCCGCCGTGGCCGTCGACGCAGGCGCAGTCGCTACCGAAGAGCAGCTTGTCTTGATGACGCTTGATGAAGTCGGCCGTGAATTCCGGATCGCGGGACATCGCGTTGTTGCCGGAATTTGCCGACATGTCGGCGAAGAGATTGGGATGGTCGCCCAGCCACTTGTCGGTCAGCCCGCCTCGCGCGATTGGACCAGAAGGATACGCCGCCTCGTTGTGGTAGTCCGCGCTGACGTTGGCCCAGAACGCATCCGCGTGGCCGATGAAGGTGGTCTTCGGATAAGCCTTGAGGATCGAATCGAACGTCTTCGCGAACCCGGTGCTCCACGTACCTTCGTTCGGGAAGTGATCCACTTCCTGAAAGTGAATCAGGATCGGCACCCGCAGATCGGCGGCCAGTGCGTAGATGCGGCGCAGCTCCGGACCGTCGGCCGCGACATGAAACTTCAATTCGCCGAAGCCCTGCGCGCCATCCTTCACCGCCTGCGTCAGCACCTGTTCGGCATCGGGCTTGGTCACGTCGTAGCTGTTGAACCAGGTGAATCGGCCAGGCGCTGCGGCCTGCACCGCCTTCACCTGTTCGAGCGCGGCGCCGCGCGTGAGCAGATTTGCCTTGGTCACGCCGGCTCCGTCGAGATGCGCCAGGTTGGCTGCCGGTTGTGGACGCAGATGGAAGTGCAGGTCGAACACGGGCGAGCCCCACTCGTTCGATGTCGCGCCCTGGCGGGCGAGCGCCGGAACGACGGCGGCGGCAGCGACTGTTTCGAGGAATTCTCTGCGGTTCATCACAAGCACCCTCACTTCGGTGAAACGGATTCATCGGGCCGTCGGCATGACACAGCTGAAATTGGCAGCGTCGTCCATGCTGCCGGTACCGGACCAGCGAGCGACCTGCGGGTAAGGACACAGCGGCCGACTGCGCGTCGTCTGCCCACCAGAGGCCTTCGTCGCCACCAGCCGATCCGGCGCGGACCCGTTCTCAACCCACGCGCGAATCGCTCCGACACGATCGAACGTATCGGGACCATCGCCGCCGCCGCAGTGCGCCATCCCGGGCGCCATGAACAATCGGATGGAGGAGGACGTCACCGTCGGATCGGGGACAGCCTTCAGCACGCTGTCGTAGTAATTGATGCTGTTGACCGGCGAAATGTGGTGGTCGCTCCAACCGTGGTAGATGAGGAGCTTGCCCCCGCGTTTGAAGAACGGCGCGAGGTTCGGATCGATTGCGTTGTTGACGCCGCCGTCGACCCGGTCTGCAAGATCCACATCCGTCGCGACGTTGAACGTGTGGTAGTCCCACGCCGGGTTCTTGAACACGACGTACTGAAAGGTCTGCATTGGAAACGGAATCGGCTGGGCGACCGACGTCGGCCAGAGCGCCTCGGATCCTGGCATCAGGCCTGGAAAGATCTCGGCGCCGGTCTTCGGGTGCGTAAGCGTCCGGTAGATCATACGCACGGTTTCCACCTGATCGGAGGTCAAACACGTCGGCTCATCACCACCCTTGCACTGCACAGTGCCGGGGTCGAACGAACATTTCCGCGGGTCATCGATCACGCCATCCATCAAGCCGTCACTTGCGTCACAAGCGGCCACGACCGCCGCATGGAGCATCGGAAACTTCTCAGCCGGAACACGGCTCCCAGGGGTTCGGTCGAGCGCCTGCGCGATCGCCGTCTGCGCCGCGTGCAGATGAATCATGTAGTTCGCCGGCGCGCCGGCGACGATGCCGTTGAAGTCCTCCGGATAGCGTTGCGCGGACGTGAGTCCCTGCTTGCCGCCAGTAGAACAACCGTCCCAATAGGAGTACCTGGGCCGGCCGTCCGTAATACGACGAAATCAGCGCCTTGACCTTGACCGTCATCTCGTGAACGGCACGATAACCGTAGTCGATGACGGCCTCAGGCCTTTCGATCGCGAAACTCGGGCTACCGCCGGTGTGTCCTGTATCCGTGCTGGCGGTCGCGAAGCCGGCCGCCAGCGCCGTACCCATGCCTCCGTAATTGATGGAGCCGGCCCAGCCCCCGTTGCCCACTTCGAGTAGACGACCGTTCCAGTCGAGCGGCAGCCACACTTCCACCTTGATGTCCGACTGCGCTGTCGGCGTGAGCGTCGCCGCCACGCGACAGAACGGCGGGAGCGGAAGCGCTGTGCCGCCGCGGCCACGACCGCCCCGCCCTGACGGCGGCGTAAAGCCGGCGGCGAGGGCTTCGGCGCTCGTAACCGTCGCCTGCGCTAGCACCACTTTCGCCAGCGATTCACAACTCACGGACGGCGAAACGGTCGTCGTTTGTGCACATGGCGCGACGAGACATGCGGTGACGATCGCTGCGATCGTCAACCGAGCGAGACGATGGCGCATGAGGCTGGTGCGTTCAGCGAGCACTGGGTTCGGGGGCTGGCACCGGAGGCGTACCATGAGTGTGAAACGTACTGACCGTCTGCAGCCCCCACGCCTGTCCCTTGGCGCGTTCTGCCTGCGTCCAGACCACGGGCTTCCAGTCCGGATCGAGAATCAAGTAACCGCCCGCGCCGATTTCGAACCGGTTCCCTCCGGGCTCGTAGCAATACAGGAAAAACGTTTGGCCAATCGAGTGCTTGTGCGGACCGGTTTCGATCGGCACATCGGCATCGCGCAGGACATCTGCGGCTCGGAGCACGTCCTCGCGACTGTCCATCGCGTAAGTGATGTGGTGCAGCCGTCCCGACGCTCCGCTGCGGTCGTGAGTGATGGCGACGTCGTACGACTTGTTCGTCGCCGAGAGCCACGCGCCCATCTCCGTCCCATCGTCGAAGATGATCTGCTCCGTCAGCCGCAGTCCAAGCAGGTCGTGAAAGAAGCGGCGAGTCGACGAGACGTCCCGCGCGAGGATATTGAGGTGGTCGAGCCGGCGCGGCGCGATGCCGCGTGGCACGTAGCGTTGGGGCTGATTCTTGAATGCCGTCGCCACGTCAGGCGTTGCCGTGAACCGTCGCGTCTCCCAGTACAACTCCACCGCGTGACCATC
The DNA here is from genome assembly GCA_963797715.1 of uncultured Acidobacteriota bacterium. Classification (GTDB taxonomy): domain Bacteria; phylum Acidobacteriota; class Vicinamibacteria; order Vicinamibacterales; family 2-12-FULL-66-21; genus DATBJJ01. The sequence goes on along the minus strand of CAWCQS010000011.1, from coordinate 136,122 downwards.
CGGCGTCGCGCACCGGTAGGCCGGCCCGTGCGCGACATCTTCTATCCACCGACCGGGCACGTGATGCGCCTCGAGCCGCGCAACGAAACGCTGAAGCGTCGCGTCGTCGCGGACGCGCAGGCCCAGATGGCCCAGGCCGGACGTCGTGTGCGCCGTCAGCTTGAGCGTGTGCCATTCGTAGTCGCCCCAGCCTCGGAGGTACACGGAATCTCCCGCGCGCCCCGACTCGTGGAGTCCGACCACCGACGTGAAAAATGTCAGGCTCTCATCCGGCTTCGGCGTGAACAGCTCGATGTGGCCAACGTGGGCGACATCGCCAAAGCGGGGAAATGGAATGGCGGACGACAGACCGGTCATCTCTATGGGTCCTCTCGCGAGTGACTATTGAAGTGACGCTACGACATCCGTTACGAGATCGTCGACAGTGAGCTGACGCGCCAGCAGACCTTGCGCATCGGCGACGGCGATAGCCACTTCGAGATTGCGGCGGTTGGCTTCGAGTCCAAGCGGCGTCGAGCCGCGGTCGACCGCATCGCCGGCGATGTCCTGGCTTTCTCGAAAGAGCCTGAACAGTTCCTGCATGGCCTCGTCGTCTCTCGCGAGCGACTCGCGCACAACGATCACGTGGTTGAGCGTGACTGCGTGATGCGTGTGCTGCCACGCGCGGAACGTTGTTTCCGGGTCCGGGACGACCGGGGCAAATCGCGGTCCCGGCGGCACCGGATCGACGATGGCCACATCGATGGCGCCATTACCCAGCATCGTCATCAGGTCGGCACCAGGGCCGGCGCGGCTGACCGTCTTCGGATCCACGACGCCGGCAACGTGTCCTTCCTCGAGCGTTATCCATGCCGCGCCATCACTCGCCACGCCGAACTGATCGCCGATCAGCGCACGGACCCACACCGCGGTCGTCGTGGTGTAGGCGCGGACGCCAATACGGCATCCGGCCAACTCGGCTGGTGCGATCCGGCGGCGCTCGGCGTCGCAGACGAGATGCGGAAGAGGGTTGCGGCTGAACACGACGACCGGGAGCAGGCGCAGCGGCACGCCACGGGAACGGGCCATGAGAAACGTCATGAGCGCCAACTCCGCGACGTCGAACTCGAGATCGCGAACCACCCGCTTGAACGCCTTGTTCGGCACCGCCACGTCGGCGAAGTCGAGGGCCACGACGGGCGACGCAAGCGTGCCTTGTCGTAACGCGTGTGTGGTCGGATAGTCGCCGAGGAGCGTGCGCCATGGAACGCGCGTCGGCATTTTCCTAGCCCTTGGCGTCACCGGCGCGCCGGCGGCTGTGCGGGCCACTACGCTTTGCCCGTGTGCCACGACGACGAGTGGCCGGGCTTCCGACCGCCCCGGAACGGAACGCCGCGGCGAGGAACGGCACCAGGTGCCGCACCGTGGCCTCCACGTCGCTGGGATCGCAGCGGCCGCGCGAAAACGCCTTGATGCGCTGTGGGCTGCTCGCCGAGTAGTAGATCGTCCCCAGCATGAAATGGAATCGCCACAGCACCTCGTCCGCGGGAAGGCCGGGCAGACACTCGCGCAGCGCGGCGACAAACGTCCGGCTGGACTGATCAAAATTCTCGGTCACGAGTTGCGTAAAGAGCGGCGCGTCTTCGGCGGCGAGCATGGCGCGCAACCGTGAGTAGTGATTTTTGCCATCGCCGCCGCGGATCTCGGTGAGGGCGGGCCGGACGAACGCTTCGATCACAGACTCGAGCGCCAGGCCAGCGCGCCGGGCTTCCGTCAGCAGCCTTACACGCTCGCGGTTCAACGTCGTGCAGTGACGCCGGTACACTTCGGCGAGTAATCCGTCTTTGCCGCGAAAGTGGTAGCCGACGAGCGACCAATTCACGCCGGCCTCGGCCGCGATCATCCGCACCGACACCCTGGCGAAACCGCCCTCGGCGAACAGGCGTTCGGCCGCGGCCAGGAGCAACTCACGTGTCTCGGACGCGGGTGGCTCGGAGGCCGCCCACGGTTGGGCGGCTCGTCGAATCGTCGTCACGGGCGCCATCATACCGCCGGATTGCACAGGCGTTCAATCGGCTCCTATAATCGGTCGCGTCGCGCCATGAACGACTCCTCCACTGTCATCGTCTTCAGCGCCCACGCCGCCGACTTCGTCTGGCGTGCCGGCGGCGCCATTGCCCTTTACGCGTCGCGCGGGCATCGCGTGCGCATCCTGTGCCTGTCGTTCGGCGAACGCGGCGAAAGCCAGGGCGCGTGGAAAGAGCCGGGCATGACCGTCGAGCGCGTCAAGGAGATTCGCCGCGCCGAGTCGGAGCGCGCGGCCGGTCTGCTCGGCGCTGAGGTGCGGTTTTTCGACGCCGGCGACTATCCGCTGCGCGCAACCGACGACTTGCTCGACGCGCTGGTTCAGGAGTACCGCACCTGCCGGCCGGCGATCGTGCTGACGCACACCTACAACGATCCCTACAATCCCGACCACCCGGCAGCAAATCAGATTTCTCTCCAGACGCGTGTCTTCGCGCAGGCCGAAGGCTACCCGTTGCCGGGACCGCCGCTGGGCGCACCGCCGGTGTTCATGTTCGAGCCGCACCAGCCGGAACAGTGCGATTTCAAACCTGACGTGCTGCTCGACATCACACCCGTCTGGGATCGCAAGCGCCAGGCAATGGAATCGATGGAAGCGCAGCGACACCTGGTCGACTACTACTCCGACCTCAGTCGTCGGCGCGGCACGCAGGCGGTGCGGAATTCCGGACGCAAGGGGATCGCGCACGCCGAGGCATACCAACGTGTCTTTCCACACGTGACCAGCGAGCTGTCATGACGCCGATGATTGTTCGAACGATCGCCCGCGCCGATCCGAGTGATATCAGCCAACTCGGCTCTGCCGGCGTGGCCACTGTCCACGAAGCACAAGGGCGGAATGGGCTGCTTCGTCCATACATGCGGCCGATCTACGCCGCCGCGCGTGTCGCCGGCAGCGCCGTCACGGTGCTCTGTGCTCCCGGCGACAACTTGATGATTCACGCCGCGCTCGCCGTGGTTCAGGCCGGAGATGTGCTCGTGGTCGCGACGTCCTCCGAATCAACCGACGGCATGTTCGGCGAGTTGATGGCGCAATCGTGCCTGGCCCATGGAGTGACTGGGCTGGTCATCGACGCCGGCGTACGCGACACGACCGAGCTCGCTGCCCTCGACTTCCCCGTCTGGTCCAAGGCGGTCTCGGCACAAGGCACCTCGAAGACGAACGCCGGCAGTGTCAACGTCCCTATCGTCTGCGCCGGCGCTTCCGTCTCGCCTGGTGATGTCATCGTTGGCGATGCCGATGGCGTCGTCGTGGTGCCGCGCGACTCGGCCAAAGCTGTCGTTGCCGCGGTCGATCAGCGGCTCGCGAAAGAAAACCGCACGCGCGAGCGTCTAAAAGCCGGGGAACTCGGGTTGGACATTTACGGCCTGCGCGACGTCCTCGCCCAACGAGGCGTCGTGTGGCGCGACTAGCGAACGGAGTTCGCATGCGGAGGATGGGCTTACTGCGGGTCGTTTCGGTGTCGGTGGCTTGCGGCACGGTGATCGTCGGCTCGGCGAGCCGGTCGACAACAGCTGCGCAGGCTCGTCTCGCTGCCCTTCCGGCCGAAGCAACCGCGCCGGCCGACAATCCATCGACGCCGGAACGTGTTGAGCTGGGTCGTCTATTGTTCTGGGATCCGATTCTCTCGGGCCAGAAGGACGTCGCGTGCGCAACGTGCCATCATCCCGCGTTCGGGTATTCCGACGGGCTCGATCTGTCGATCGGCGCCAGCGGCGCCGGACTTGGCCCGGCAAGGACGTTCGTCAGCGGACACGCGCCGCGACTCGTCAAGCGCAACAGCCAGACCATCCTGAACGTCGCGTTCAATGGACTGACGACCGGGACCGAGGCGCTCGCAGCCACAGCACCGATGTTCTGGGATCTCAGGGTTCGCAGTCTGGAAGCGCAGGCGCTCGAGCCGATCAAGGCACTGGATGAGATGCGTGGCGGCACGTATGCCGAGGACCGCGCCGTTTCGACCGTCGTCTCGCGGCTGAATGCCATCCCGGAGTACCGGCGAAGGTTTGCTCGCGCCTTCGGAGGAAACCGGCCCGTGGATGACCGCAACCTTGGGCGCGCGCTCGCGGCGTTCCAACGGACGCTCGTGGCTGCAGACGCACCGTTCGACCGCTACATGCGCGGCGACACCACTGCGCTGAACGCCGAGCAGGTCCGTGGCTTGGAGCGCTTCCAGTCCATAGGATGCGTCAACTGTCACAACGGACCGATGCTATCGGACTTTGCCACGCACGTGCTCGCAGTGCCCGACAACGCAAAGCTGCCGGAATCGGACTCGGGTGTGAACAAGACATACGCATTCCGCACGCCCTCGCTGCGCAACCTGAGCGCAACCGCTCCGTACATGCACAACGGCGCATTCGCGACTCTTCCTGAGGTCATCAACTTCTATCAGCGAATCAGCCGCGGCGTGGGACGTCGAGGCGGTGGCGGCGCACGTGCGATCAACGCCCAGGTGGGCCGCGATCAGATTGACCCGCTGGCACGTCAGTTGAACATGCGCGGCCGGGGTCAGCAGGACGTCATTGCATTCCTGAGTGCGTTAGACGATCCGAACTTCGATCGACGTGTCCCGGAGCGCGTGCCAAGCGGGCTGAGTGTCGGCGGCCGCCTGCAGCACTGAAGCCGGTGCTCTAACTCAACCGCGGGGCCGCCAATGGCAGGTACATCGTCAGGCGAAGACAGAGCTACATCGTGCTAATCCGGATATATCGCTTGATGTCACGGAGATTCGCGACGACGCACACGACAATCGACGCCAGCACCGCCCCGGCGATGATTGACACTGCGTAGCTGCCGAAACTGGGCCCTTTTCGCGACATCTTGTATAGCTGTGACATATCTCCCCTCCTTCTCCGCCCTTCCACTCACGTCGGTGGCCGCGCCCAAGCATCTTTGATTCTGCAAAACGCAGCCCAAGTAGACGGCGCAACACCCGGCGTCAGCGTCTTTGCAGGGTGTGCTTCGAATGGAGAGGGGAATGTCCACAAAAGCACTGACAACGTACCTGAACGACCATCTTGGAGGCTCGGTTGCCGCCCTCGAGCTGCTTGACCACCTGATCGAGCGACATCCAGATAGGCAATGGGCCGGCACTCTTGCGGAGCTCAAACGCGAGATCGAGTCGTCGGTAGGGACGCTGAGCGAGGACCTCAGAGTCGTTTGACCGCGGCACGAGCCAGCGCATTGCGACGTTTCGCACATGGGCTCGCGCCAGCGGCCCGCTTCGCCTCTGCGTTGATGCGCGCCGAGGCGTAGCGCAACTCGGCGCGCGCCTCGTCGAGATCCATGTCGGCCAGGGCGAGCACCGTGTACCAGAACGGAAAGGCGCGCCACTCTCCCCTGCCATCACGCATCGAATGCAACTTCGCCAGCCCAAGTCGCAACCGCTGATCGGGCCGATCGAATCCGCCCGCGAGGATGTTCCGCCAGACGCCAACCGTGCATTTGCCACAACAAAACACGCCGGCGTTGTTCCTGGGCGCATGCGACGCCGCCTTTTCCACGCGGTCGATGATCCAGGCCATCGCCCGGTTGAGCGCGGCTGTCGCCATCGCGTCATCGCTCTCGAGCAGTAACAGCGCGCGACATGATTCTTCCCCGAGGATGTGACGCGCGGATGCCGACGTGACTCGCTCACCTGTGAACAACCGGATTCCTGACGCGGACTCCGACGGAAATCCGGCAAAGAGCTGGCCGTACGCGCCCGGCGCACCCTGACGCGCCGCAATCCAACGCGCGACCTCCCGACGGTCCGGGGCAGAAATGGCGTGGCCATAGAAGGCCGCCTCGTTCACGGCGTCGACCGTTTCCGACAGGCTGCGCGTATGAATCAGCGTCATGATTGCACCACATCAATTTCGTGAAAACATCCGTCAACTAGGCTACTCTGCATTGCTCGCTGCGAGCATTCACCCCGGACAACACAACGCACAAGGAGCAGAACGTTATGAAGATCGCACCACTCATCGTGGCGCTCGTGATGGCGATGGCGCCCGCCGCCTCCGCCCAGGCACCCGACACCAAACCGAAACCGCCGACCCCAAAGCCAGCCGCCGGAAGCGTCGAGCAAACGCTGATGAACCTCGAGCACGACACGCTCGCGGCTCTACTCAAGCACGACGTTGCCGGGTTCGCGCGCGTCTTCGCCGACGACGCCGCCTTGACTACTCCCGATGGTTCGCTGCAGACGAAGTCACAATTGGTCGCCGACCTGAAATCGGGAGACCTGGTCGTGGAGTCGTCTGAAATCTCCGACATGAAGGTGCGCGCCTACGGCGACTCCGCCGTGGTGACGTATGTGACGAGCGACAAAGGGAAGTACAAGGGCCAGGACATCAGCGGACGTTTTCGCTGGACCGATGTCTTCGTACGTCGCGGCGGCACATGGCAGATCGTCTCTGCACAGGGAACACCCATTCAGCAGCCCCCAAAATAACACCAGACGAATTCAGCAGCGAGGGGCGTGGTGAGACGCTACACTTGGCGCGCCAGCCACCCTGCCCGAGCGAAGCCTGCCGTCCGGGAGTAGCCATGCGTCTGCGCTCACTCAGCTGCATTATCGGATTCGGTGGCCTCGCCATCCTTTCGTCGGCGGGCCTCCTCGCGCAAGTGCAGAGCGAACGCCCGCAATTCCGCGCCGGCGTCGAGCTGCTCCAGCTCGACGTCGTCGTCCTGGATAGCAAGCGGCAACCCGTGAGCGGCCTTACCGCCGCGGACTTCACCGGTACTCGACAACGGCGTCGAGACGCCGATTCGCGCATTCACGCCGATCGAGCTGGCGCGGCCGCGCGCGAACGAGGCAGTCTGGGCCGGCGATGTTGCTCCCGACGTCGTCACAAACCAGATAAGCGAAGAGGACGGACGGCTGGTCGTCATCCTGATGGATCGGACAATTCCTCAGGAGCAACCGACAGTGACTGCGCGCAAGATCGCCACGACCGCGGTCCAATTGTTGGGCCCTCACGACCTGGCGGCCGTCGTCTCCACGAACAACAGCGCCGTGCAGACGCGCGCGGTTCAAAACCTGACCGTGGACCGCGCCAGGCTGCTGGACGCCATCAACGCGGCCGATCCGAGCACGGGTATGTCTGGGACCGCCTTGGGGATCATGAATCCGCCGCAGGCGCCGTTCAAGATCGACCCGTTGAACGATTCTCGCTGCTTGTGTGGACTCTGCGTGCTCGAGACGATCACGCGGGTGGCCGAGGCCGTGCAGGGCACGCCGCGGCGGCGAAAGGTGCTCCTCTTCATCGGTAGCAGCATGATCTGGCAAGCGAACCGTCCGATCGCGACCGCTTATCAGGATCCCGGGTGCGAGACGCGGCTCAAGGATGCTCGGGGCGTCATGTTCACGGCGATCGACCGAGCGAACCTGACCGTGCACTCGATCGATCCACAGGGCCTCGTCAACGCAGCACCGCAGTCGCAGGCATCAGCGACGAACCGCCCGCCGGCGTCTGCGTTGCAATCGCTGCAATCCGGCCTGAGCAACACGCTACTCGACCGCGAGAATCTGAGTGTTCTGCCCGATCGCACGGGAGGCCGCGTCGTGGTGGGAAATAACAACCCCGAGCAGACAATTCCCGACATCTTCCGTGAGAGCGACGCCTACTACGTGATCGGTGTCGAGCGTGCGGTGTCTGCACGGCCCGACGCCGCGCGCTCGCTCCAGGTCAAAGTCGGTCGTAAGGGGCTTCGCGTGGTCGCGCAACGGCAGTATGTCCCGGCAACGCCGGCAGCCAACGCTCAGGCCGATGACGCGCGGGCGCCGTCGACCGTCGAGGACGCGCTGAGCGGATTGCTGCCCAACGCTGGTGTGCCGCTGTCGCTCGGCGTCACCGCATTCTCCAACGCCGGGAAGGCCAATCCTCTCGTCCGCGTAAACGTGGACGCCGGCGCGTTTGCGCGCAGCGATGGCGCCCCCGTGCCGCTGGACGTTGCCGTTGCTGCCGTCGACCGAACTGGCAAACCTGTCGCTTCCGCGCGCCAGACGTCCACGATCACGGCGATGCTTCTCACGTCGGGTTCGCCAATCGAGGTGAACGTACAATCGCACCTCGAACTACAGCCTGGCGATTACGGGCTCCGCGTCGCGGTCTCGGACGCGGCCTCGGGCAAAGTGGCGAGCGTGTTCTCGGACATCACGGTTCCCGACTTTGACAATGCGCCGCTCTCGCTGTCCGGGCTGAGCGTCGAGACGGCGAGCAATGATGCGGGTGCCGCGAAGCCGACTACCCGCCGCGCATTCAAGCGCAGCGATGTCGTGCGTGGAGTGCTTCAGATCTATCAGGGCACGCAGCGCACCGACGCGCTGGTGCCAGTCGTGATGCGCGTGCGCATTCTCGACGCCAAGGGCACTGCGCTGCGGGATCAGTCGCTGCCGTTCCCTGAGTCCTCTTTCGCCAGTCGCCGGACGGATTGCGTGATCACCCTGCCGCTCGCGACGCTCACGCCGGGCGAGTATCTCCTCAGGCTAGACGCGTCGGCTAATCGGCACACGAGCGGCCGCGCCGTGCGATTCAGGGTGGAGTAAGTGACCAGTCGCCCCCCGGCTATTCCAGCAGGTAGCGTCGTCGTTCCGGCTTCTGGTCTAGGGCGAATGGGTGCGAGCGCGAGGTACACGCGTGCGCTGTGGAGCAGTTCGCGTACGCGCGGGCCAAGCCGCGAACTACGTGTGGCTCGAGAGCTCAGCTGAGGCGTATCCGGCGGTGAGCCAGGCAGCTGTGACGTTCGTGTGTATCGCTCGATGAGCTGACGATGGTAAAATACTCCGATTAGCTCTGGGATTACGTAGTTGCTCGTGCAAGATCTCCAGGGTTTGCGCGCACGTGTTCGTGGTGGCGTTTCGACGTCGAATCGTCGTAAATGACGAGCACTGCGGCCCATTCACAAGTCAAGCCTCCTCCGGCGGCACGATCCAAAAGGCGAGCGCTATCACCTAAAGGATAGTGGCCGTATCGTCTCGCCCTCGAGACTCTGAAAATAGCGCCGCTTTTGCTCGCTGCAAAAGGGCACAGTGATTGCCAGTACCGACTGTACGAACAATTTTCGTTCAGCCGCATTCGCTCGAGCCTTTCGAACGTTATTAATGCAGGAAGGTAGTGCTGCGCGGCGCGAGACCCGCTCGCATGCACGAAAGGACCCCGAACGTGATCCCCCAGCTCGGATATTGCACCTCAAGGCTGCTCAGCTGCACTACCGCGGTGACAGCGCTCACTCTGATCCTGATCTCTGCAACGCCATCCCCTGCCCAGGTGGTGGCGCCGGCCGATAGGCTCTGCGACAACGCGTACGAGGACTGCCGCGCCACAATCCTCCAGATGATCCGGAACGAGAAGGCCGGAATCGATGTCTGGTACTGGTTCATGACCGATTGGCGTTACTCGAGCGAGATCATCAAGAGGTGGAAGGCTGGCGTCCCGGTGAGGATCCTGCTCGATCTCCGCTCCGACTGCTCTACCCGGCTTCAGTGACCATCAGGCAGTCGTTCATCGATGCCGGGATACCGATCCGCCACAAGTTTACGAACGGCATCAATCACTGGAAGATGATGCTGTACAGAGGACAGAGCGCCGTCCACTTCAGCGCAGCGAACTTCGCCAACGGCTCGTACTCGCCGTCGGAAGCGGGCGGAGAATATTTCAAGTACGTGGACGAGGCGATCTATTTCACCACCGATGAAAAAGTCGTCCAGACCTTCATGAACAAGTACGACGACCTCTGGACGAATACCACGCACTACCGCAACCTCGCGAACATCTCGGGTCCGCTGACGCGAACCTATCCGACGTATTCGGAGAATGACTTGGATCCAGAATTGAACTTTCCGCCAGACGAGGACTACCATGAATCGTCTCATCGCCCAGATGAAGAACGAGACGCAGCAAATCGACGTCGTCATGTTCCGCATCACGTCCGCCAAGCCTACCGACGAAATGATTCGTCGCGTCAAGGCGGGAGTTCCGGTTCGCCTCATCACCGACCGGCGGCAGTATCGGAATACGACGTACTTCTGGCATTCCTACAACGTCGACCGGATGTACCTGGCGGGCATCCCCATCAAATGGAAAGACAGCGGTACCGAGCAGGACATGCACCAGAAGTCGGTCGTGCTCCACGGCGTGGACATGGGGATCTTCGGTTCGTCCAACTGGACGTCATCATCCTCGACATTCAGCGCGAGCACAACTACTTCACGAGAAAGACCTGGTTCGTAGACTGGCTCAAGGAACAGTTTCTGCGAAAGTGGAACAACACCCGAGCGGACGGGACGGCCGTCACTCCAGCGCAATACGTCAACTACACGCCGGGCTTGCCGGACACACCGGTGAACTCCTCGCCGGCAAACGGTGCCGTCGGCATCGCGTCATCCGTCACGCTGAAGTGGGAAGGCGGCTGGTGGGCGCACAAATACGATATCTACTTCGGCACGACCAACCCACCGCCGCTCATCGCGCAGAATTTCATGCCCGGCTCGGCCACCGCGGGGGTCAGCTCGAACAAAGAATCGTTCAATCCGTGCGCGCCGCCGGCACCGTTCGTCTCCGCGTGCCCTGCAGGGCTCGCCCCTGGCAAGACGTACCTCTGGAGGGTTCGTGGCAAGACCATGATTGGCGACGGCGGCGGGCCGTTGAACGCACCGGCTCGATCGATCGCCGGCTCGATCTGGGCCTTTACGACGGCCGGAAGCGCTCCGGCTCCGCCGAGCGATGCGAGCCGCATCGTTGCCGATGCCTACGTCCGAGGCGGTCAGTACGCGAACACCAACTATGGCAACGGCACCGAGCTCGTCGTCAAATACAGCACGGACGCCGCGTACCTGCGCGAATCGTACATGAGGCTGGATATCAGCGCCGTTAAAACCGGACAGACCGTCCGCCTGCGGCTGTTCGGAAAACTCTCAGACACGCGGGTGTCGAGCGTCATGGCGGCCATCGTCCCGGTCGCCACGAACGGCTGGACCGAGACGGCGGTGACGTGGAACAACAGGCCCGCTGTTGGACCAGGTACGTGGCCAACGGTGACGGTCTCGGGCACGACTGCGAAATGGTACGAAATCAACATCACATCGCAGGTCCAGGCCTTGCGAGCGGCCGGAACGAACTCAGTCGCCATTGCGATCAAGGGCGCCGCGGACACGTTGCCCTACGTCACGTTCAGCGCGCGAGAGACTGCGAATGCCCCACAACTCGTGGTTACGCCGTAGGTTGCATCCGCGGTTTGACGGTATCGCTGTCACAGGTCAGAATAGCCGAGTGCGTCGCTTGATCCTTCTCGCGATCGGCGTGTCCGCTCTTCTGTGGGCCGCCGCTCGCACGGCGCCCGCGCCGGCCGACGACATCAGCACGATGTCCGCGGTCGGCCCTTGTCTGCTCGCGGGTAGCTCGCACGGCCACAGCGATTCTGATCAGCATTGGCAAGCACAACGTCGCACGATTGCGGCGGTCTCTGAATCCGTTTGGAAGTCCGCGCCGGTGCACGCGGCGCTCGCCGCCGTTCTTTCGGCGCGCGCCGTTGAGACGGCACGCCCGTCTGGCCCGCAACACCCGTCGGTTCGTTCCGGACCGGTCTACCTCCGACACACGCCCCTCCTGATCTGATCCGCGATCCCTTCTTCGCGGCCACGCAACTACAGGTGTGTCTTCGTGTGGGCAGGAGGATCAGTCATGCGTACCAAAATCTCGTTCGTCGGCGCGAGCACGCGCAATCGTGTGCTCGCCATCATCGGCGTCATCGCACTAGCGCTCTGGATGATCTATCCACTCCAGACGTCGCTCAAACTGGGGCTCGACCTGAACGGCGGGGTGCAGCTCGTCTTACGCGTAAAGACGAACGATGCGCTGTTGATTCAGACGCAGGCCGCTGCAGAGCGGCTGCGCACCACGCTCAGCGAAGCGCAGGTCTCGTTCTCCGCGGTAGAAGCCGTCAGTGCAACGGAGTTTCGTGTTCACGGCGTCGAAGATGAGTCAGGCCTCAGGCGCGCGGCAGACGAGTCTGCCCCGGCGTATCGAACGCACCTCATCGACTGGTACCTATACGTTCCGCCTGCCTGCGGGCGTCGCGAGCGCGCTTCGCGATGAGGTTGTCGAGCAGGCCCTCCGCACTGTGGACCGGCGGGTCAACGAACTGGGCGTCGCCGAGTCGGTGGTCGCGCGCTATACCGCTGCCGACCAGATCCTCGTGGAGCTGCCAGGTGTCTCAGATGTCGATCGTGCCAAAGAGATCATCAAGTCAACGGCGCAGCTCCGGCTGACACTGGTCGATCAGGGGCCGTTCGCAAGCAGCGACGCCGCACTCCTGGCCTATGGCAACACGCTGCCGTCGGAGCTGGAGATTCTGCCGGGAAAGACGGACCGAGGCGAACCGGGCAGCACGCTCTTCTACGTGGTCCAGCGGGCGCCGGCGCTTACGGGCACCGACCTTCGAAGCGCGCGGCACGCGCTCGACGAATTCAACCGTCCGGCGGTGGGCTTCACGCTCAAGCCGGACGCGGCACGGCGGTTTGGCGCCATCACCGAGCGCAACATCAATCGCCCGCTCGCGACGGTGCTCGACAGCCGCGTCATGTCGGTCGCGACGATTCAGTCCCGCATCAACGATCAGGGGCAAATCGCTGGCGTCAGCCGGGAAGAGATGATCGAGCAAGTCATCAACCTGAACTCGGGTGCGCTGCCGGCAGATCTCGAGTATGTCGAGGAGCGCACGGTCGGCGCGAGTCTTGGTGCCGCGTCGGTTCGCGACGGCGTGATGGCGTCGCTCGGCGGCCTCGGGCTCGTTTTGCTGTTCATGCTCTCGTACTACCGGTTGGCGGGCGTCAACGCGTTGATCTCCGTCGTCTTGAACCTGCTCATCCTCCTGGCCATCATGGCCTACATCCCGGTGACTCTTACGCTGCCGGGGATCGCTGGCTTGATTCTCACCATCGGCATGGGTGTCGATTCGAACGTGTTGATCTTCGAGCGGCTCAGAGAAGAGCTCGCCACGGCCCAGGGGCCACGGTCCGCGGTCAAAGCCGCTTTCACGCGCGTCTGGCTGACTATTGTCGACACGCACGTCACCTCGTTGATTGCCGCCGCCTTCCTCTTTCAGTTTGGCACCACGGCGATTCGCGGCTTTGCGACAACCCTGGCGATCGGCCTGCTGGCCAACGTCTTCACCGCGGTGTTCGTCTCGCGCACGTTGTTCGAGGTGGCGCTGCGACGCCGTCCCACGTCTCACACGCTTGGCGTCGGACGCTCACAACTATTCGCCACCTCGCGCGCAGACTTCACGCGGTGGCGTTGGCACGCGCTCGCCCTGTCGCTCGTCATCGTCGGCGCTGGGCTGGCGACGGTGCTCACCAAGGGCGTCAGCCTGGGCATCGACTTTTCCGGCGGCACCATGGTAGTCGTGGAATTTCCACAAGACGGAGTGACCGAGGAGCGCGTGCGGACGGCGGTCTCGGGATTGCCTGGTGATGCTGTCGTACAACGGTACGGGGACCCTGCCGAACACCAGTTCCTCATTCGGCTACCGGTCGCGCCGTTGGCTACGGAGGGCTTGGACGGCACAGTTCGACGGGTGACGCAGGCGCTGCAGGCTTCAGGCCTTCCCGAGTTCTCCGTTGAAAAGCGCGAGCTCGTCAGTGCGTCCGTCGGCAGCGACTTGCAGCGCCGCGGGATATACGCCGTCGGCACATCCCTTGCCGCTATCGCGGTCTATATCGGCATACGTTTCCGTGCGGCGTTTGCCGCCGGTGCGGTCGCGGCAACGTTGCACGATGTGCTCGTGACGCTTGCCTGCGTCTCACTGGCTGGTTACGACCTGTCGCTGAATGTCATCGCCGCACTGCTCACGATCGTCGGCTACTCGGTCAACGACACCCTCGTCATATTCGATCGCGTGCGCGAGAATGCGAGGCGGGTGCCAGGTGAAGGACTCGAGGCGGTCGTCAATCTGAGCGTGAATCAGACGCTGTCGCGCACGGTGATCACCGCCGGGACGACGTTCCTCTCCGTCGTCGCACTCTACATCTTCGGCGGCGAGGCGCTGCGGGGATTTGCGTTCACGATGCTCGTCGGCGTCGCGGCCGGAACGTATTCGACCGTCTTCATCGCCTCGGCGATCGCCATTCTTCTGAGTGGGTCGACGGCGTTCGGCAAACGTTCGCGCTCCGCGTCGAGCAACGGGCCAGGTATCTTACCGGTGAGATGATGCGGGCACTCATGGGCCCCTTGACATCTCGAATGCGTCAAGGGGCCGGTGAGCGTTACGCCTTCAGGAACGCCAGCAGATCGGCGTTGATGGTGTCGGCCTCGGTCGTGGGCATGCCGTGCGGAAAACCCTTGTAGGTTTTCAGTGTGCCGTTCTTCAGTAACTTCGCCGACAGCGGTGCCAGAATCGGCGTACGGAACGATCTGGTCGTCATCGCCGTGCATCACGAGGACCGGCACGGTGATGTTCTTCAGGTCTTCGCTGAAGTCCGTCTGGGAGAAAGCGACAATGCCGTCATAGTGTGCCTTGGCGCCGCCCATCATGCCCTGGCGCCACCAATTCCAGATCACGGCCTGAGAGGGTTTCGCACCAGGCCGGTTGAAGCCATAGAACGGTCCCGCAGGCAGGTCGTAGTAGAACTGAGGCTCGGTTGGCGGCGAGCTGCGCCTGAAGGCCGTCGAACACCTCCTTGGGCAATCCGCCCGGATTGGCCGCCGTCTTCACCATCAACGGCGGCACCGCGCTGATGATCGCCGCCTTGGCCACACGGCTTTCGCCGTGGCGTGCCAGGTAGTGCACCACTTCGCCGCCGCCCGTCGAGTGGCCGACATGCACCGCCTCTTTGAGATCGAGATGTGCGGTCAGTGCCGCGAGGTCGTCGGCGTAATGATCCATGTCATGGCCGCTACTCGTCTGGGTCGAACGTCCGTGGCCGCGCCGGTCGTGGGCGATGACGCGATAGCCCTGATTGACGAAGAACAGCATCTGCGTGTCCCAGTCATCGGCCGACAGCGGCCAGCCGTGGCTGAACACGATGGGCTGACCTTTGCCCCAGTCCTTGTAGAAGATCTCAACGCCGTCTTTCGTGGTGACCGTGTTCATGTCGCGCCTCTCCTTGCTCTTGGCCTTCACTCGTTAGGCCAGGAAAAGAACTGTATCGAGCGATGGAGCAAACCACATCGCCAGATCGAGGGTGAGCCGTACGCCTCTTTCGTGGTAGGGAAAGCTTTTCGTCCCTCAGACAATCCTGCCGCGCGGCCTGTGGCGAATGAACCGCCTGCGCACGCCGAGCCAGTATGTGAGGTAGTACCCCAGGACGATTGCGCCGGCGCCCATCGAACTGGCGACGCCGAACGCCGCGCCCCAGGCGCGAAGGCCGGCGCTCCAGGCATGCCAGCTGCGCCAGAATCCATACACGACGCGCGCCGTCACGAGCAGCGTGATCAGCAGGACCAGACGGCGATTGGGCGTAAAGTACAGCGAGCGCAAGTCGGATTCCCAGCGCGTCAGCACCAGCCCGAGCATGCCGAGGAGGCACCCGACTGCGAAGCCAATGAGCGTATAGGCGAATGTGTCCGGCACCCATGCTGTCGTAACCACGGCGCCAAGCAGGAATATTCCAGTGGATATGAGGATGGCAATGAGGTTGAGGCCGATGAACCAGCCACGCGCCGGCCGTCGCGCCGTGCCGACCCGGTAGCGCATCACCAAGCTGACCGGAAGGAGCGCGATGCCGACGAGGACGAGGACCACGAGCAGCAGCGCGACCGCGATGATGGGCACGAGCGAGGGCTACGGCCTCGGTCCTCCCTTGAACACATTTGCGGCAACGACGAGGCAGAAAAGTGCAGCGAATGCCACAAGCCGTTGAATCGTTGGCATAAGGACTGTACTTTCAGGTTTGCTGATTCGTCGCCGGCCGTGGCGAGCGATCGACGTGCCTGCGCTGCGCTCGTTGGCTGCTATTCAGGCGTTCTGCGAGATCGCCGAACGTTTGAGCGGATTTCCGAAGCTCAGCGTTCTCTTCCCGCAGATGTTCAATCTTCTCCTCACAGTCAGCCAGGGCATTTTCGGTCGGCTTGGCGTCTTTGTGGTCCTCCACGCGCCCTCCTCATCAGCTCGCAACACGACCACGAACAGCAAAGCTGACGCCACTCGGATGGCCACCACATCTACTCGCCATCCGATGCACTGCCGCTGAGCATGCTTCTGACGAGATCGAGCAGCTTTTCTGCGCTCACCGGCTTGACCATAAACACCGCGCCCTCACGCCGCGCATCGGATTCGAGCACCTCATCGTCGAAACCGGTGAGCACGATCGTCGGCACCCGGTTCGGGTCATTCATCACCAGTTGAAGGCCATTGCCGCCGTCGAGACCGATATCCGTTATCAGCAAGTCCGGCGGCGTCGTCTGCAAAATTCGCAGGGCATCATCGAAGGAGCCAACGCACGTGGACTCGTATCCCGCTTCTTCGAGAAGCTCCGAGAGTCCCGTCCGAGTGGCAACGTCATCGTCCACTACAAGTACGCGCATAGCACCGTGTCGCTAAAGGGAGTAAGGGTCTTGTAAGTGCTCGCCGAGGTCGGCCCGCGTTCGCACGCGCCCGCGGAAGTGTATCCGGGCCGTGCCGCCGCCCAACACCTTAGCCGTTACGCGAAGTGGCTGGCGCACGCCGAGCGACGCCCTCCATTGCTCTGGCACGGCGCGTGCCTCTGAGAGTGGCAATCGCCCCACGCGGAACGAAGGATCACCTCGGGAGGTGACACATGTTACGAAGGGGTTTGCTCGTCTGCGGAATCCTCTCTTCCCTGCTCTATGTGGCCATGACCATCTTCGTTGCGATGCAGTGGGACGCCTACAGCTCCGCCTCGCAAACCATCAGCGAGCTGTCGGCCATCGGCGCTCCCACGAGATCCCTATGGGTCGTACCGGGCGCGTTGTACACCGGTACTTGTGACCGCCTTTGGGTGGGGCGTCTGGAAATCTGCCGCTCGAGCCCCTGCCCTGCGAATCGTCGGAAGTCTGATCGTCGCCTACGGTGCCCTGGGCCTTCTGTGGCCGTTCGCGCCGATGCACCTTCGTGAAACGCTGGCCGCGGGCGGGGGCACGCTGAGCGACACCATGCACCTCGTTCTCGCAAGCCTGACCGTCGTGCTCATGCTGCTCGCCCTCACGTTCGGGGCGACAGCATTCGGACGAGCGGTTTCGACTCTACTCCATCGTGAGCCTGGTGATCCTCATGGCCTTTGGTGCGTTGACCTTCCACGATGCACCCGGGGTCGCCGCCAATCTGGCTACGCCGTGGATAGGCGTCTGGGAGCGCATCAACCTCGGCGTGTTCCTGCTCTGGGTCATCGTGCTCGCCGCAAGGCTCCTGCGTATGGAGGAGACGGCGCGCGGAATAGTTCGCGGCACCGCGAACTTGTCCACGCCCGCACAGCAACGGCACTAGGCCAGCCTGGGGGTTTCTCGAACACTACCCCGGACCGTCTCTTGCACAAACCGATCGTGATCCACTTCCCCATCGAGGTGTCATGTCACCGATCGCATCGCCGACACATCACCATCCGTCCGGCACGCTGGCCATCGTCGTCATCTACGCCCTGCTGTTCGTCGGTGGTTGGGTGGCGATGTATCTGTTCGTCTTCCTGTCACGAGGACATGTCACGCCATGAACATCGACTTCTACGAGCGGATCTGGATGTGGATGGCGGGGGCGATCGTCGTGCTGTTCATGTCGTTCGTCGGCGCGTCAACATTCGGCCAGGGACTCCATCCGCCCAGCCACATCGAGACGATCGATCCGACGAAAGTCTTTCAGGATCCGCGCTTCTCGCGAATTGGCACTCCGACGGAACTGCCGGACGGCACGATCGAGGTCCAACTCGCCGCGATCATGTTCTCGTTCGTGCCGAACGAGATCCGCGTGCCGCCCGGGCGGCGCATCCGGTTCCGGCTGACGAGCGGCGACGTCACGCACGGCTTCATGATCGCCGGCACCAACGCCAACTCCATGATCGTGCCGGGTTACATCAGTCAGTTCACGACGACGTTCGAGACGCCGGGAGATTACCTGCTGATCTGTCATGAATTCTGCGGCACCGGCCACCATGCCATGCACGGCCGCATCATCGTCGACGCCGCGGCACCAGTCGCCACCGGCGCAGCGCCGGCGCATCAAGGAGCCCATTGATGGACGCTGCAACAATCGTAACCGCCCCGCCGGCGCCGGACGCAGCGTCCATCGGCGTCAGACGCCTCGCACTTGCGCATATCGGCGTCGCCGTGGCCGCGTTTGGCGTCGCGGCCGCCATGGCGATGATGCAGGCGCTGTCGCGAGCCAATCTCGAGCTGCCGTTCAGAAGCGCATCGATGTACTACATGTCGGTTACTGGACACGGCACGCTGATGGCGCTGGTGTTCACGACCTTTTTCATCATGGGCTTTGGCTACGTCGTCGCCGAGCGCGCGCTCGGGCGCGCGGTGCCGTATCGGGGGCTGGCATGGGCGTCGTTCTGGGTGTCGACCGCCGGCACGTTGGCGACGGTCCTGGCGATCGTGACGTTCAAGGCGACGGTGCTCTATACGTTCTACCCGCCGCTCAAAGCGCATCCCGCCTTTTACATCGGCTTGACGATGGTGGTGGTCGGATCATGGGGATGGTCGGTGGTGATGCTGCTGTCGCTGCGGGGATGGCGGAAGGACAACGCCGGGCAGCCGATTCCTCTGGCGATGTACGGCTTCGTGGCGACGGTCATCGTCTGGTTGCTGGCAACGGCCGGCGTCGCCGCGGAGATGTTGTTCCTGCTGATTCCATGGTCGCTGGGGCTGACGAAGACCGTCGATCCCGAGCTGGCGCGGATGCTGTTCTGGTGGTTCGGCCATCCGCTGGTGTACTTCTGGCTGCTGCCGGCATACGTCATCTGGTACACGGTGCTGCCGCGTGCCGCGGGAGGACGCCTCTTCAGCGACCCGCTCGGCCGGCTCGTCTTCGCGCTGTTCATCCTGCTGTCGACGCCGGTCGGATTCCACCATCAGTTCATGGATCCAGGGATCGCGACCGAGTGGAAGATGCTGCACACGTTCAACACGCTCTGGATCCTGTATCCAAGCTTCGTGACGGCGTTCACGATCATCGCCTCGCTGGAGATCGCGGGCAGGGCACGAGGCGGCCAGGGGCTGTTCGGGTGGATAAGGAAACTGCCGTGGGGCGATCCGCTGGTGTCGAGCGTCATCTTCTCGATGCTGCTGTTCGCCTTCGGGGGATGGGGCGGAGCGATCAACGCCTCGTTCGGGATGAACGCCGTCGTGCACAACACGTCGTGGATTCCCGGGCACTTCCACACGACCGTTGGCAGCGCGTCGGCGCTCACCTTCATGGGCGCGTCTGTACTGGCTGCTGCCGCGCCTGCATCGAGAGGCGCCTCGAGCTTGCGCCGATGGCCAAGGTTCAACCGTATATCTGGTTCGTCGGCATGCTGCTCTTCTCGATTCCGACGCATATCACCGGCGTCATGGGCATGCCCCGCAGGGTGTTCGATGCCTCGTATGGCAACCATCCGACGGCACTCTCGTGGAAGCTGTTGACGGACGTCTCCGCGATTGGCGGCATGCTGCTCTTCGTCAGCGCGCTGTTCTTCGTCCTGGTGATGGTCTTCACGCTGTTTGGCAGCATTCGTGAGGTCGAGCTGGTGGAGTTCGCGGAGGCGCTCGAGGCTCCGGGCCCTCGCGCGCTGATGTTCGATCGGCTTGGGCTCTGGACCGCGGCGGCCGTCATCCTTGTGCTCGTCGCCTATGGCCCGCCACTGTGGAATCACCTGCAGCTCGCACGGTATGGCTCGGCTGGCTTTTCGCCGTTCTAGGAACGGAGGCCGTCATGGTTCGCATCAACAGGATTTTGTGCCCGGTTGACTTCTCGGACTTCTCTCGTCATGCGTTCGACAGGTCGGTGGCCATTGCCAAGGGCAGTGGGCGCATCAGTGACGGCACTCCACGTCGCGCCGTTCCAGGCAACACCGATCTACCCCTACCACGAACCACGGGAGGTCGAGGCGTTCATGCTCTCCGGCGGCGACCGCGACAAGCTGACGACGGAGCTGAAGCGCTTCCTCGCCGTCGACCAGCCGATCGGTGTGCCGGTCACGTGCGAGGTCGTCGACGCACCAAACGTCCACCACGAGATCCTGGCCCAGGCCGAGAGGCTGCCGGCCGATCTGATCGTGATGGGCACGCATGGTCGTAGCGGTTTTCAACGTCTGTTTCTCGGATCGGTCACCGAGAAGGTGCTGCGAACAGCGCAGCCACCGGTGCTTACCGTCGGCGCGGCCACCGACGTCGTGTCGGCCCACGACTTCGCATTCAAACGAATCCTGTGCGCCATCGATTTCTCGGCCTGCTCGCTCGCGGCCCTGCGCTATGCCGCGACGCTCGCCGAGCCGAGCGGCACGAAATTGACGGCACTCTACGTCATGGAGTGGCCTCCTCTTGCGCACGATTCGCTGCTCGGGCCGCCAACCGATCTCACTGGCTACCGAATGGCGGCTGAAGCAGCGGGACTCGAACGGCTGCACTACGTCGTGGCGGAGTTGCCGTCGCATCGGCGTTGAGGAGATCATCGCCGCCGGCAAGCCGCACCACGAGATTCTGCGGATCGCGGCCGAACGCGAGAGCGATCTGATCGTCCTTGGGATCCACGGCAGGAATCCGCTGGGACGGATGATCTTCGGCTCGACCGCGGAGCCGGTCGTGCGCCGGGCTACGTGTCCGGTCCTGACTGTGCGGAGCGAGGTCAACGCGGCGTCAGCAGCGGCGTAGCGCCACCGCCGGCTATCGGTCGGTTACCCGCCGCGCACACGCACGCGAGCGCCGTCGGTGAGCGTGTCCGGCGGGTGCACGACGACGGTCTGTCCTTCGGACAATCCGTTCAGGATCTGCCCTTCGCGATCGTTGCGCTGGCCGATCTGCAGCGGCTGCAATCGCGCCCGGCCGCCGTCGACCAGAAAGACCGCCCAGTCTTCGCCGCGTCTGAACAGCGCGCCTACCGGCACCTTGAGGACTGAGGGGTCTTGCCACGTCACGATGCGCACCTCGACGCGATAACCATCGCCGAGGTTCCCGGGCCATGTCTCGCCGGCAAAATCGACGATGACGTTGACGCGCTGCTCCTCGACACCGAGAGCCGACACCTTCATGAAGCCGGAGGGCTCCACACGGCGGACGCGCCCCTCGAGAGGCGCGTTACCGCCCCACTGGTCGATGATGACGGGGGCGCCGCGGCTCACACGCACGGCGTCCGTTGACAGCAGATCCGAAACGATCTCGAGGCTCGCCGGGTCGCCAATCTCGAGCAGAGGTTCACCGACGGGAACAACCGTCGCGCTCTCTCGCAGCCGCTTCAGCACGACGCCGTCGACCGGCGCGACCACCGTGACGAGCCCGCCCCCCGTTCCCGATGGCTTCAAGCGCGCCCGCGCGAGCTGAAGCTCGTGTTCCACTCGTGCCACCGCGAACTCCGCCGCGCGCACTGCCTCCTCGGCGCTCCGCAACGTCGTCTGTGCCGCCTCGAGCTCGTCGCCCGAGATCGCGCCGGACTTCAAGAGCGTCTGCAGCCGGGCAACCGTCGACTGCGCGCGCGTCCGCATCGCTGTCGCACGCTGCAGCTCGGCCTGTGCCTGACCGACAGCGGCACGGGCCGCCTCGACAGCGGCGGCGAGCTCCGCCTGGGTGCGGACGTCGATGAGCGGCGCGGCCGCGGGCATGAGCCGCGCGATAACGGTCTTACCGCGAACCACGGGGTCTCCCGGCTCGAGCTCGATCCGCTCCACCCGTCCCATCACCGGAGCGGAGACGACAAACCGCTCGCGAACGCGGGTCTCTCCCTCCTCATCAATCGTTACCTGCATCCCACCGCGTTCGACCTTGGCGACGTCGATCTCGATAGCGCTCGGCCACAGCGCGACGGCGAGGATGGCGAGGACGATCGTCACCCCGGCAAGCAATCGCGGACTCCTCGGTATGCGCACGGCCTACTCCCGCACCTTCAGCACAGCCACGAGATCGAGCCCGTCCAGCTGCCGCCGGACGAGCAGCGCGGAAATCGCCGTGGCGGCGATGATGCCGAGGAAGGACCAGGCCACCGCCTGCCGTGAGACATACAACGGGAAACGATACACCTCGCTTTGAATCGTTCCGACGATGAGACCCGCCAATCCGTAGCCGAACACGGCACCAACCGGCAGCGCCGCGAGTGTGAGAAGCGCCAGCTCGCCCAGCAGGATCATGGAGATCTCGGCGCGCGTAAACCCCAGCACACGCAAGCTCGCCAGCTCGCGGCTGCGCTCGGAGAGCGACACGCGAGCCGCGTTGTAGACAACCCCGAAAGCGATGATGCCGGCGAAAACGAGATTGATCGCGATGCTGAGATTCATGTTCGCCGCCATCGTGTCGCGAAAGCTCTGGAGCACCGCGCGTTTGAAGCCGGCGCCTGCCACGGCCGGCAACGTCTTGAGCACCCGCGCGACCGCCGCTGCACTCGCGGAATCGATCAACAGCAGTGCCCCCGACGCGACATCGCCTTCGCGCATCAGCCGGTGCACGTCGTCGAGGTTCAGATACATCGCCAACCCCATCGTGTCGTCGACGAAACCCGCCACGGGCATATCGCGCACCGGTCGAACTCCCTCGAGCACTTCGAGCCTTACCTGGTCGCCAGGCATCACGCCGAGAACGTCCCCCAGCATCTTCGACAACACGATACCCGAGGCCGGCATGGGCAGCGTCTGCCCATCGCGATCGACGATGCGCTTGAAGCGGGGGTTCGGCGGCACGCCGGTCAGCGCGACGTATCGCTCGCGGTGGCCGGCGCGAACGCGTACGGCAACACTGCGCTGCGGCTCCACCGCGATCACGCCCGACAGGCGTGCGAGACTGAGTCGCGCCGCATCGGCACGAGGCTCGACGAACGAGACGGTCACGTCCTGCCGCTCGGCGATCCAAAACTGCGTCTCGATCAACCGGTCCATCGCGTCCGAGAAGACCAATCCGATCATGAGGATCGCAACGGCAAAGCCAATCCCGGCAATCGAGGCCGACGCCCGGAGCGGATGCCGGGTCACGTTCCGCAACACCATGCGCCCGGCCGCGCCGAGACGGCGGGCCACCCAGGGAGTCTCCAGCATCGAGCGTCGATAGCGGGCGGGTGCCTCTGGCCGCATCGCCTCCGCGGGCGGCACTCGAACCGCGCGGCGAACTGCCGAAAACGCGCCGCCGCCCGCCGCCGCGAGCGTCAATACCGTCGCGCCAATCACCACGGACATCGGGACGCTGAAGAGCAACTGTGGAAAGCGGAAGAACTGATTGTAGAGACCGATGATCAGGTGGCCGAGCCACGCGCCGGCAGCGATGCCAATCGCCACGCCCAGCACACCGATGACCAATGCCCATTTGAGGTAATGCCACCCGATGGCGACATTCGAGTATCCCAGTGCTTTCAGTGCGGCGATTTGCGGCCGCTGCAGCGCCAGTGCCCGCGTCAGCGCGACGTTCAGTATGAACGCCGCCACCAGGAGAAATACGAGCGGCAGCATGAAGCCAAAGCTCTGGAGTTGTGCGAGCTCGTTCTCGACGGTCCAGTGCGATAGCTGTAAGGCCCGCGGGATCGCGCCGAGCCCGCCGTAAGGTTCGAGGATCCGATCGAGCCGCGCGATCGTCTCGTCCGGTGGCGTGCCTGGCGCCAGCCTCAGCACGACATCGTTGAAACCGCCCTCCATGTCGAAGGCCGCGCCGAGCGCCTGGCGGTCCATCCAGAAGATGCCGAACCGCTTGTCGTCCGGTACGAGCTCACCCGGACGAATGCTGTAGATGAACTCGGGCGAAAGGGCGATGCCGACGATCCTCAGCCGGCGCAGCCGGCCGTTGATCACGGCCGGCACGTGGTCTCCGGGATTCAGGCCGTGCGCGGCCGCGAACCCTTCGCTGGCGAGGACTTCGTCGCGGCGGCCCGGTTCAATCCATCGTCCGCGGCGCAGGAAGAGATCGTTGACGCGCGGGCGGCGATCGACCGGGATCGAGATCAGCCGGCCCGACGCCGGCTCCTCCAGGTGTTCGAGATCCAGCGTAACGTTCGCCACGACTCGCGTCTCGATCGCCGATACGTTCGGCAGATTGGCAATCTCGTTGGCAACACGCTCGGGCGCCCGCTTCATGGACGCGAACACGTCTGCAAACCGCTGCTGGCTGTAGTACGCGGCGCGCGTGCTCTGAAGCGAGGCAAAATTCGAGAGGTACATGACGTAGACCGACACCCCCGCTGCGACCACCATTGCGATCGCGAACGCCTGCCCCTTCATCGCGGCAAGGTCACGCAACAACTTTCGGTTCAGTGCCGAGATGCGAAACGGCATCACCATGACAGCGCCTGCGGAGAGACCTTCGACGCATTCACCTCGACGGACGTCACCCGACCGTCGGCGAGCCGGACAACGCGGTCGGCCATTTGCGCAATCGCCGCGTTGTGGGTGATCACGACCGTCGTCGTGCCAAGCTCGGCGTTCACCTGCGCCAGCGCCTCGAGCACGACGATGCCCGTGGAGATGTCCAGCGCGCCCGTCGGCTCATCGCACAGCAGAACGGCCGGCTTCTTCGCCACCGCGCGAGCGATCGCGACCCGCTGCTGTTCGCCACCCGAGAGCTGCGCCGGAAAGTGCGTCGCTCGCGGCTCGAGATTGACGAGACGGAGCGCCGCCTCGGGGGACATCGGATCCTCGGAGATTTCGGTGACGAGCGCCACGTTCTCGGCAGCGGTGAGGCTGGGTATGAGGTTGTAGAACTGGAAGACGAAGCCGACGTTCCGGCGGCGATAGGCCGTAAGGGCGTCGTCGTCGGCACGAGTCAGCTCCATCTCGCGATAGAACACGTGTCCGCTGGTTGGCACATCCAGGCCGCCAATGATGTTCAGCAAGGTGGACTTGCCGGAGCCGGAGGGACCGAGCAGCACGACGAACTCGCCCTCGTTCAGCGTGAGATTCACGTCGTGGAGCGCGTGAACCTCGACTTCTCCCATGTGATAGACCTTGGTGAGCTCGCGTATCTCGAAGAGCGACGCTGGCATCACCGGCTCCGCGTCTGCACCACGCGAGGGCCGGGGCTCACGGCCACCACTCCAGAGAGCACCAACACCTCGGCAACATTGCAGCTGAACATATGGACGACGAAGTCGCGAAGCCTGTCGAGGATGACTCTATCCCGCGATCATGTCTGCGGCGCGGAATAATCCGCGCCGGTAGAGAAATTCCGTGCCGCCGGTCCCGACTCGGCTCCCGCATCGCCTTCTTCTCGCGCCATAACCGGCGGTCCGTTCCGGCATTGCGCTTGCGTCATCACGTTCAAGGCCGCATGCAATACGCAGTGAGCCAGCGATGCGGCGGATCGGAGTGGGTTGCCATGCAGAAGATGAAGGCGGTTGTGTTTCATGGGGTCGGTGATTTGCGAGTGCAGGATGTTCCTTTTCCCCGACCGAAGGCTGGCGAGGCGGTTATCCGCATCACGGCCACGACCATTTGCGGTACGGACGTGCACATCGTCAAGGGCGAGTACCCGGTGAAACAGGGACTGATCCTCGGCCACGAACCCGTCGGCGTGATCCACGAGCTCGGGAGCGGCCTGGAGGAAGACTACACAGTCGGCCAGCGTGTCATTGTCGGCGCCATCACGCCGTGCGGGCAATGCTTCTATTGCTTGAACGGCGTGCACTCGCAGTGCCATGGTCCACTCGGCGGATGGCGTTTTGGCAACACCATCAACGGCGCCTGGGCCGAGTACCTGCTCGTGCCCGACGCCCGGGCCAACCTGGCCCTGATTCCCGAACACCTCACAGACGAGCAGGTGTTGATGCTGCCCGACATCGCCTCGACTGGCATCTCGGGCGCGGAAAGCGGTGGCGTGAGGACCGGTGACGCCGTCGCCGTTTTCGCGCAGGGTCCGATCGGCCTCTGCGCCACTCTTGGCGCCTGGCTTCGGGGCGCCTCACTCATCGTCGGCGTGGATCCCATGCCGGAGCGCCGGGCGATGTCCGCGCGATTCGGCGCGTCGGTAACGATCGACCCGAATGCGTGCAACGTCGTCGAGGAACTGAAACGCCTGACCGACGGTCGCGGCGTCGATGTCGCGATTGAAGCGCTCGGGCGGCAGGAGACGTTCGAGGCGGCGCTGCGCTCAGTGCGACCGGGCGGCGTCTTGTCGAGTCTCGGTGTGTACTCCGGCAAGTTGGTCGCACCGTACGAAGCGATCTACGCAGGGCTCGCGGATCAACGGATCGTGACGACACTGTGCCCAGGCGGTAAGGAGCGAATGCGGCGGTTGATGGCTATGGTGGCCACCGGGCGCGTCGATCTGACGCCACTCGTCACCCATCGCTTCGCCCTCGATGACCTGAAAGACGCGTACGACCTGTTCAGTCATCAGCGTGACGCCGTCATGAAAGTCGCGATCTACCCACAGGGCATCCCGTCGAGTGAACGGGCACGGTCCGAGGCAGTCAGCGCGGTCCTGTAGAACAAGGGCACCGGAGGCGAACGACGGAGCAAACGGCTCTTCAGCCACGGATGGCACGGATAACACTGAGGCGGGTGGGGACTGCACAGACGAAAGTCTCGACCCAGTGAAATCCGTGTTGTCCGTGGCTGGACTGAACTCGTGTTGTCCGTGGCTGGAATGACCACGCTCTCCGTGGCCACAGCAGGCAGCAGGTCCTGGATCACATTTCCGGATAGGTCCCCAGGAACCACCCGAGGAGGAGTAGCGCACCGATCGAGGCATTGGCGAGAAGCCCAGGGCGCGATTCCGGCAGCCCAGCACGCAAAGAACGGCCGAGACCGCGACGAGCACGACAATGGCCTCGTACTGCCACGCCGCCTGCCTGAGGACGGCCGCCCCCAAGGACGACGAATAACACGGCGACGACGAGCCACGCTAACCCCACGGCGCGCACGCCCGCCTGGCCGATGTCAACCCCGAGCAGGGTCGTCCGGTACGGGACTTCGCCGGACGAGACAATCCTCCACGGCACGACAAATCCAACCAGGTGCGCGACGCCGTGCACCACCAGCGCTCCGCCAAGTAAGGCACGCATGACACGCTCTCCTCGATCTTCAGCTACGCAGGAACGAGACGTCGCAGGCCGACCGCACGCGAAACGTCGGTGCCCCGCCACATCGGATCGAGCACACTCGGTGCCACCTTCCCGTCAAGGTCCACGCTCGGTATTCAGCTATTGAGGTGCGAAAAACTTCTCGTGCGGTGCGGGATTTTGCTCGGTGCAGCCAATGGAGATCGCTGGCTCAGAGCCCCGGTCGTGAGAATGCGTGCGGGGGTGTCTTTTATGCTACGAAACTTCTATTGGCGTCGGTACAAGCACATACGAGAACCGGCCAGATAGCCACGCCTCATTCTTCGCGCCATCCCGCCGGACATCGATCGCCTCGTCGAAGACGTGTGCGTAGTGCCCTCCAAGGCGCGACACTTCCTGTTCGACGCGGATCCGCGCCTGATTCATGAGGTCGTCGTAACATGTGCGCCAGAGATCATCCCGGTGCGCGATGGTGCCGGGCACACGAGTGCTCGTGGCCTCGATGGTGTGTTCGCCGACGATCTCAGCCTTAAACGGCGGCAATTCGCGGTGCCAATACGTGACTTTTTCAATGTTGTCGCTCATGGATGTGACTCATCGCACGTGGTCGTGCCGAACGCAGGTGCAAGACCGGAGGCCCATTCGCAATCGCCGCGCGGCAATTTCACGATTGCGTGCGATGTGCACTTTGCGTTTCCCGCTGCCAGACGCAGGAGGTGACTGCGTGCCTGTAGCCGCCGTTGATGTCGTGGGACTGTGCATTGCCGCGCTGGGTGGGACGGCTGTCGGAATCGAGCGTCAGTGGTCTGGACACGCTGACGGTCTCGGGGCACGCTTTGCGGGCATTCGAACGTTTACGCTGATTGGCGGCCTTGGCGGATTGGGTGGAGCGCTCTGGACCTTGGGCGACGCCGGTCCCGCAGTCGTCGTGCTGAGCGGCACGGCGGCCCTCTGTGTTGCCGCCTACATCGCGGCCAGCCGCAACGACGTCGACGGCACCACCGAAGCCGCCGCCCTTGTCGTCTTGACGTCCGGATTCCTCGCCGGTGTCGGGTCATATCGTCTGGCCAGTGCCGTCATCGCGGTGACGTGCCTGCTGCTGATTGAGAAGTCCCGGCTGCACTCGCTCGTCGCGCGGATCGATGACGTCGCCCTTCGGGCCGGCGTGCGGTTTGGCGTCATGGCGCTCGTGGTGCTCCCCTTGCTCCCGGAGGGGCCTTACGGCCCGTTTGGCGGGATACGGCCGCGTGAGCTTTGGGCGCTGGTCCTGTTCTTCTCCGGGTTCAGCTTTCTGGGATATCTCGCGCGCCGGATGCTGGGCCCCAATCAGGGCTATCTCGTGGCTGGCCTGCTCGGCGGCCTCGTCTCGTCCACCAATGTCACCTTCACCTTCGCCCGCACGAGCCGCGCGGAGCCCGCGTCGGATGACGCCTTGGCCTACGGCGCGATCGCCGCGAACGCGATGTTGTACCCACGCGTGTTGCTGGCGCTCGCCGTTCTGAACCTGCCCCTGCTTCCTTTGGCGGCGCGCTACCTGGCGCTGCCAGCATTGGCGGCGGTGACGGCCGCAGTGGTCGGTCTGCGGCGCTCCCACGACGAGAACTCTACGACCTCGAACATCGCCAACCCGCTGCAATTGACGTCTGCTCTTCAAATGGCGTTCGCCTTCCAGGCGATGTTGATGCTCGTGCATCTTGCCGGAACGGCATGGGGATCGGCAGGCGTCTACGGTTCTGCAGCCGTGCTCGGACTGACCGACGTCGATGCGCTGACCGTGTCGATGGCTCGCGGTGTCGCGCAGGCGGTCTCGCTAGACACGGCGGCAATCGCCATCGCGGTCGGCGTCCTCTCGAACACCGGCCTGAAGCTTGCGCTCGCGTTGCTCCTTGGAAGTCCCAGATTTCAGAAAATCGTCGGCCTGACGCTCGGAGTCATGGCGCTGCTGGCAGTCGTGAGCCTCGTGATGATCTGAGAAAGTCTGAAGTCTGACGTCTGAAGTCTGAAGTGAGAAGTTGGAGGTCTGAAGTCTGAAGCTAAGTTAGAAGTCTGAAGCTGAGAGCTGAGAGCTGAAAGCTCACCCCGTTTCACGCTGCCCCAGCGCCTTCAGCATCTGGCCCACCACGGCGGGCACCGCGGCGAGCGCGACGATGACGAGCCAATCGATCGGCTCGAGCGGCGTCACGCGAAGGACGCGGGCGAGGGGGTCAATCGCCGCGGCCGACAACTGCAACAGCACAGCGATCGCCGGCACCGACGATGGCATGCGGGTTGGCCAACGCACGGCGAAGCCGCAGCACCGGTCCGCGGCTGCGCGCGTTTCCCAGATGCGCAATTTGGGCGAGCGCCAGCGTCATGAACGCGACGGTCGGTGCGGCGGCTGGGGCGTGGCGCAGGGCCCACAGGAACGCCGCGAGCGTCGAGAGCGTGATCAAGAGGCCGTAACCGAAGACACGCGTGAGGAACTGCCGCGAGAGGATCGCATCCTGCGGGTTCTGCGGCGGCCGGCGCATCACGTCGACGTCGCCCGGTTCGATGGCCAGCGCCAATGCCGGAAATGTATCCGTCACCATGTTCAGCCAGAGCAATTGGAGCGGTGCCAGCGGCAGCGGCAGCCCGGCGAGGCCGGCAACGAGCAGCACCAACACTTCGGCGACGTTGCAGCTGAAGAGATAGAAGACGAACTTGCGGATGTTGTCGAAGATGATGCGGCCTTCTTCAACCGCCGCAGCCACGGTCTCGAACCGGTCGTCCTGCAGCACGATGGCCGCGGCTTCCTTCGCGACGTCGGTGCCACGGCCACCCATCGCCACCCCGACATCGGCCTTCTTCAGTGCCGCGGCATCGTTGATACCGTCGCCGAGCATGGCCACGATGTCGCCTCGCGACTGCAGCGACTCGACGATGATCAGCTTGTGTTCGGGCGTGACGCGGCTGAAGGCCTGGGTGCGGCCGATGACGTGATCGCGATCGGCTCCGGTCAGCGTGTCCAGCTCTCGCCCATCCAGGCTGCGATCGGCGGGGCCAAGCAGGCCGAGCTCGCGGCCGACGCTCTCGGCTGTCAGCCGTTGATCGCCAGTCAGCATCACCGTCCGCAAACCGGCCGCGCGAAGCCGCGCGATTGTCTCCTTGACGCCGGCGGCCGGCGGATCGGCGAGGCCGATGAAGCCGACGAAGGTCAGCCCGCGGAGTGCGTCCTCCTTCGCGGCGCTCACGTTCGCCGCGGGCGACCGCCAGCACGCGCAGTCCGGCACCCGCGAGCCGATCGTTCACGGCAACGAGCGCGTTGCGGAGCTCGTCATCGATCGCCAACTCGCCTTCGGGAGTTGCGAGTTTCGAGCTCAGCTCGAGGATGCGGCGCGGCGCACCCTTCGCTGAGACGCGCAACGCGTCACCGGCAGGATAGAACGCCGCCATCAGCTTGCGCTCGCTCGAGAACGGGATCACGCTCACCGGATCACGCCCCGTCGCCGCCGCACCACCGACGCGATCGAGCGCGTCCAGCACAGCACGATCGACGGGATCGACCAAAGCGGCGGTGACGTTCCGGCCATCATCCTGCGGCCTGGCGATCGTCGCGGGCGGACGCCTGCTGCCGGCTGGCTTCGGCGGCGATACTGAGGAGCGCGAGGACGTCTTCTCGCGCCGATGCGGCGCCATCGGACCGCAGGTCCAGTTCGCCACCACCCGGTCCAGACGCGCACCACCGACATCTCGCCCGACGTCAACGTACGCGTCTTGTCCGTGCAGACCACGGTGGTCGAGCCCAGCGTCTCGACGGCCGGAAGGCGGCGAACGAGCGCGTGCCGCCTGGCCATGCGTCGCATGCCAACGGCCAGCGCGATCGTCGCGACTGCTGGAAGCGCTTCAGGAACGGCGGCGACAGCCAGGGCGATGCCGGTCTCGATGACGAGACCAAGCGGCGCACCCTGTACCGCGCCCAACGCGGCAACAACGGCGGCGACCGCAAGCGTGAGCCAGACGAGACGATGGCCGAGCGAGTCGAGCCTGCGCTCGAGGGGTGTGCGCTCCTCCGGCATCGATCCGACGAGCGTGCCGATGCGGCCCACTTCCGTGGCCGCGCCCGTTGCCACCACCACCGCACGTCCGGTCCCAACCGCAACGGTCGTACCCTTGTAGAGCATGTTGACGCGATCCGCCAGCTGCGCATCGTCCGCAAGGACAGGATCGGCGTGCTTCGAGATCGGCAGCGATTCACCAGTGAGCGCGGCCTCGGTGAGACGGAGATCGGTGGTCGACAGGAGGCGGGCGTCTGCCGGCACTCGATGGCCCGCGCTCGTCTCGATCACATCGCCCGGCACGAGGGTGTGCGCATCGATCAGTCGGAGCTGCCCGTCACGAATCACCGTCGCTCGCGGGACGTCGAGCTCGACGCAGCGCCTCCATCGCCCGCCTGGCTCGCCATTCGGTCGTAAAACCGATGACCGTGTTGATCACGAGCACGATGCCGATCGCGGCGGCCTCGAGCCGATCGCCGAGTGCCAGCGACACGAGCGCCGCCGCCAGAAGCAGGACGACCACGACGCCGGTCAGCTGATCGCGAAGGATAACGAGCGCAGACGCGGGCGTAGCTGGAGCGAGACGGTTGGGTCCGTACTGCTGCAGGCGCGCGCGTGCCTCCGGGTCGGACAGACCTGCGCGCGTCGATCGAGCCATCGCAAGCGCCGCATCGATCGACAGCGCGTGCCACGCCGCGACAGGTTCGGTCGCCGCATTCGCAGCGACGGCCGGCCCTGGCCGCGTCATTGCCGGTGCTTCGGCATTTCGACCCAGAACCACCCTCGGATCTCCCCGTCTCTGAAGCCGACTGCTCGATCGAGCGGATAGCGGTCGGTGAGGACGCGCAACACACCCGGGCTCAGTTTGTCAGCCGGCCCGTGGCACCCCGCGCACATCGGCCGCTCAGCAATCGGCCGGAGCACGCCGACGCGATCGCCGAGATCGACGACGAAGCCGTCGACGCTCTTCGCTGGCCGCCCGGCGTTGGCCGTGACAAGAGGCGCCGCCCACGGACGCGGGGCGTTGGTCGGGTTGCGCAGGCGATCGCTCGTCCGACCGGCGGCAATGCCTTCTTCCTTGCCGATGCGCTGGCTCAAGAACGTCGCATCGAGATGGCAGAAGCCAATCGCCGAGGCCGGACCGCCGCGCGACAGCGCATCGGTCAACTCGCGCAGTACCGCATCGTGCATCGAGACGACGATCAGATCGGCCCGCGGCACGACCGCGCGCAGTTCGCCTGGCGCCTCGGCGATCGGCCATGACGGAGGGGTGGTCTGAGCGGCGGGTGTTACCGACAAGGTCAGTCCAGCCGCAAGTATGACGAGCCCTCGAAAGACCTGGCGGTGAAGGTGCGGAATATTTCTGGTCATGGTGAAAACTCCCGCGCTATCCGAACCCCGGAACGAGCCAACTGACGAACGCGCCGCTGGCATAGGCTCCCACTGCAACCACCGCTCCGAGTGCGAGCATCTCCAGGCCGGCCGCCCACCAACGGTCCACGGTCACGACCGAGCGAAGCGAACCGATGAGGAAGAGCGCGCCGAACGTCAGAAAGATCGAGGCCGCCAACCGGCGGCCGTCCACGAGCGGTGTCACGTAAGGCGCCAGCGGAATGGCCCCGGCGGCGAAAAACGACAGAAACGTCGCGATGCCGTGCCTGGCCGGACTGGCTTCTTCTTCAGGGAGATCTTCGGCCTCGCGAGCACTCTCGTTGGACCGGATGCTCAGATAGTTCCCGACGCCCATGGAAAGCCCGTCGGCAAAGAGGTTGGCAGCGCCGACGATGAGCACGGCGCGCGGCGAGAGCGACCCGCCGGTGACGCCGGCGACGACGGCAAAGGTGGTGATGATGCCGTCGTTGGCGCCGTAGACCATGTCGCGGATGTAGTGCCGGGCGATCGGGACCAGGCCGGCCGGTTCGCGATGGAGCGATATGCGTGGCATGCATCGACGGCTTCACGCGTCGTGCCACGTTCCTGCAACCTCAACGGCATCGCGCATGCATTGCTCTCAACCGGAGGAGCTGATGCCAAACGCCGCGGCCATCTCCGGACGCACGGTGATTATTCACGTCCTCACCGTCGCTTTAGCATCAGCGGCACTCTGCGGCGCCGGGGCGCAGGACGTCCCGGCGCGTCCTCCACTGGTCGGCGCGGAGTGGGTTCACACTGTCGTCGCCGGCGAGTCGTGGACGACGATCGGTGCCCGCGAGGGCATCACGCCTGCCGTGTTGGCCGCCCGCAACGAGCGAACGCTCAAGTCTCAGCTCAGGACCGGCGACATCATCGTCGTCGACAACAGGCACATCGTTCCGGACGTCGTGTTCGCGTCCGGCAGCAGCGGCACTGGCCTGGTGGTTAATATCCCGCAACGCTTGCTCTTCCTGTTCGCTGACGGACGTCTTCAGGCGCGTTATCCAATTGCCGCCGGCGGCCACGACTGGCAAACGCCTGTTGGCGCCTTCGCGATCGCCCTCAAAGAGGAGAATCCGACCTGGGATGTCCCCGCGTCCATACAGGACGAGATGCGGCGTGCGGGAAAGCGGGTCCTGACGCGCGTGCCACCGGGTCCAAGCAATCCGCTCGGCAAATACTGGCTGGGGCTGAGCCTCGATAGCGTCGGCATTCATGGCACGAACGCGCCGCTCAGCATCTACAGTCTCGCCACGCACGGGTGCATCAGGCTGGCAAACGACGACATCGAAGCCCTGTACGCTCAGGTGTCGGAGGGAGATCTCGGGCGGATCGTCTACGAACCGGTGCTCGTCGCCTACGACGGAACCGATGTGTACCTCGAGGTGCACCCAGATCCGTACCGAAAGGTGCCGGATCTTCTCCAACGTGCCCTCGAGCTCCTAGACGCCGCGGGCCTTACCGAAAGGAGCGATCGGACGGAGATCGTCGAGACAGTTCGCCGTGCCGAAGGCATCGCGGTCCCGGTCACGGATACGGGACGTACCGACCGTTGAATTCAGCCTTCTTTCAGCATTCAGCATTCAGCACTCAGCATTTACTTGAGCGGGCTGAGAACATGACTCCACCAGTGCGGCGCCTTCGTAACCGCTGGAGCCGGCTTGGAGCGAACGGTTCTCTTTGGATCGCGGCATGCCTGGCGGCCGCTGACCTGCTCGATCTGGATGCGATAGATCACTGGCGTGCGAATCTCTGACGTCCCCGTTTTGCCAGCTGCGGGATACCACCAGTCAGGCCGATGCTCGAAGAGCAGGTAGGCACGTTTTCTCGCGGCCTGGTGTGCGGCGGACTTGGTCAGCTCCTCGTACTTGCCCTTGACGACGACCGTGGTCCAGTTGAAGCGATCGACGATGTCGTCGACCTCGACGCACACGCGAGGATTCGTGCGCATCCACTGAATCTTCTTGCCGACGGTGGCGAAGCTGTAGAGCGCGTCGTCGTAATAGTCGTAGTAGATGGGAACGATGTACGGCGCGTTGTAGCGGACGCACGCGAGGCGGCCCAGGTTGGTAGCCTGCAACATCGCTACGCACTCGTCTGCCGTCAGCTCTTTGATCCGCATGCCTCAGCCTCCGCGCGATGGACGAACGGTGTCACGACAGCTGGAGCGGCAAAGAGAGATCGACCACGGTGCCGCCGCCAGCGCGAGGCCGCACAGATACCGAACCACCCTGCGCCTCCATCAAGCGCTTGACGATGGGCAATCCGAGACCGGTCCCACTGCTCTTGGTCGTAAAGAACGGTTCAAAGATGCGGTCGCGGATCTCATCGGGAATGCCCGGGCCCCGGTCCTGAATGGTAATCCGGCAGGAACCTTGGTCGACTGCTATCTCGACCTCGATCGGCTCGCCCGGGGACGCGTGGCCGGCATTGAGCAACAAGTTCAGCAGGACCGCGCGCAGCATCTCGGGATCCGCCTGCACGATCGCATCGACTCCGGCGACGACGACGTCACCGAACTCAGGTGCGGCGGCGCGCGCGCTCGACACCGCCTCGCCAATGACGGCGCGGAACTCGACCGCCTGTCGCCGC
Organism: uncultured Acidobacteriota bacterium; assembly: GCA_963797715.1. Lineage (GTDB taxonomy): Bacteria > Acidobacteriota > Vicinamibacteria > Vicinamibacterales > 2-12-FULL-66-21 > DATBJJ01. Next base: position 100,935 of record CAWCQS010000011.1, on the reverse strand, counting down.
GCCGGCTGCGGGCGAGCAAACAGCAGAATGTCTTCGACGGTCTTGCTCAGGCCGTCGATGCGCTGAATCATCGGGCCGATGATCTCGCGTTCACGCATGTCGGCAGGAAGCCGCGCTGCGAGGATCTGCAGCCCACCGCGCAGTCCGGCGAGTGGGTTCCTGACTTCATGCGCGACGACGGCGGCCAGCTGGCCGAGCTGCGTCAACGATTCCTGCTCGCGCAACCGGGCTTCGACGCTTTTGCGCTGGGTGATGTCGGTTCGGATCGCCAGGTACTGGCGCGGCTTCCCGTGGGCGTCCAGAAACGGCACGATTGTCGTATCCACCCAGTAGAACGTCCCGTCCTTGGCGCGATTGCGCAGCTCGCCTCGCCAGACCCGTCCGCGCACGATGGTGCGCCACAAGTCTCGGATGAACTCTTTCGAGTGATACCCCGAGTTGATGATGCGGTGATCCTGTCCGATCAGCTCGTCGCGCGAGTACTTCGAGATCTGGCAGAACTTGTCGTTGACGTAGGTGATGACGCCGTGCGCGTCCGTGGTCGCGACGATCGCGGCCTGGTCGAGGGCCTGCTGCATCTCCTCGAGCCGGCGTACGGGATCGTCGACGATTCGCTCGGAATGGTGCGCGTTCACTTACGCCGCCTCGAGCCGGGCGCCCTCCAGGGCCACGAGTCCGAGCGCACTCCGGGTCCGCTCAGAGAGGCGTGGCACGAGCGAGGCCAGCAGCGGGTAGCGTGCCAGCGGATTCGACGTCGTCACGAAGCTGCAACTGCTGGTGACCTCGTATACCGAGATGCGGCAGCCGAGAATGGGCGGAAACTCCGGCCAGCACGAACTCCTGACGAACGACAGCTCCGGCAGCGTGGCTTCGAGGAGCGCGTAGCGGAGACGTCCGCTGGGCCCACCCTTCTGATGCAGGTCGCCGCCCTCGATGGGTGTGACGGAAAACCCCGCATTCAGAAAAGCCTGGAGCACGGTCTCGACCGTTCGGTCGAAACCCTTGTCCACCACGAGGCGTCGATCAGCTGTGGAAATCATCGGGTTCTCCTGCCGCCTGCTGAAGGCAGGTTCCATGCCGCCCGTAGGCGGGCCTAAACGCCGGTCGTTCCGAGCCGTGGGTGCGGAAAATTTCCCGCCTGGCTGAAAAATCCCCACTCCGGCCGGCGCGATCATCAGACGGCAGGCCGAATCTCTGCTGCGCTGCTGCGGCGGAACACGTCCGTCGCCACGTCGAGTGCGAACTGACGCACCATGCTCCAGTCCGTGAACTCGTAGTCGCGGCTGGTGTCGGTCGGGGCCCCTTCCCGCCAGGCGATGAACCGCATGATCTGTTTGATAAGGAAACCGTACTGGCTGTACGCGAGCTTTCCCGCGACCGAGAGAACGCGAGTAGGCTCCCAGCCAGTTTGGCGGACGAAGTGCGTGGCCAGTCCGCGTGCCGCGTCGACTTCGGCGGGGTTTCGGGACGCGGCACTCAGGCTCACTGAGAAAAACGCTGACGGGCAGGCTGACAAGTGGCCCGCTTCGCGCCTGACAAAATCAGCCGCGGCCTTCTGGTGGCGGCCTGCGTGAATGGACGCCCCCACGACAACGCCGCGAACATTCGACCAATCGACCGCCGGCATCGCCTCAGAGAGGCAATGCACGTCGCTGACGAAACCTTGCTCCCTCAATGTCGCCGCGATCTCTGCCGCAATACGGCGAGTCTGACCCTCGGTAGTCGCACAGAACACGGGAACGTTCCCCATCGCGAGCATGACGACCTGCCTTTCGAACGCACCCATCGCGTTCGATCAACGGACATGCAAAATAGCTCCCAGCTGCCAGCTGCCAGCTGCCGCTCGCAGCTCGCGGCTCGCGGCTCGCGGCTCGCGGCTCGCGAGAAGTTTCTCACCAGCGCGGAAAGTTTCGCACCGCATTCGCCCGGTTACCGTGATTTCTGATTGCCTGCGGCCCGGAGGTCGCGGGCACACACGTTGCTCCGTCTCTTTGGCGAATCGAGTGCGGCAGCACGAGGACGCTGCCGCCAGGCCAGCACAGCGACACGGAGGGAAGCGACATGAGCACGACACTCACCATTCTCGATCAGCGGCTCCGCGATTCAGTGATGCACCAGCTCCTGGCCGATCCGCAGGTCGACGCCTCGCTGATTGGCGTATCGGCCCAGGAGGGTGTCGTGACGCTCAGCGGCTATGTCGACTCGTACGTCGAGAAGCTGGCGGCCGAACGGTCCTGCCGGCGGGTCTACGGCGTACGGGCGGTCGCCAACGAGCTCGAAGTCAAACTGGCGGCCGAACGCATCGATCCCGAGATCGCGCGCGCCGCCCTCGAGGCCCTAAAGAACCACGCCGACGTCCCGCTCGGTATTGCGGTGACAGTCCGCAACGGCTTCGTGACGCTCTCCGGCGTCGTCGAGTGGATGTATCAAAAGATCGCCGCCGAGCGCGCCGTGAAGTACCTGCGCGGCGTCAAAGGCATCTTCAACCAGATTTCGCTGCATCCGGCGGTCGTGCCGAGAGACGTGGAGAAGCGCATCACCGAGGCGCTGCACCGCCACGCTGACGTCGACGCGCGCCGCATTCACGTCGACACCGACGGTAACCGCGTGACGCTCTCCGGCAGCGTCCGTTCCTGGATGGAGCGCGACGAGGCACAGCGCGCGGCGTGGTTGGTGCCGGGTGTGGCTATCGTCGACAACCGCATCACCGTAGTGCCTTGAACGGGACGTGTCCGCACATTGAGAGCAGCGAGGCCAGCCATGGTACGAATACAACGCATCCTGTGCCCGATCGATTTCTCGGACTTTTCGCGGCATGCATTCGATCGAGCGCTGGCGATCGCCCGCAGCCATGACGCCACCGTGACCGCGTTGCACGTCGTGCCGATCGCGCTCGCCACACCGATTCTGCCCTATGTCGAGCCCGCCAGCCTCGGCCCGTTCGAGATCCCGCCCGGCGAACGCACGCACATCTTCGAGAACTTGCGTCGTTTTCTCGAGCCCGATCACACCCTCGGTGACTTGGTCGCACTCGACACAACCGCAGCGCACGATGTGCCGCGGGAAATTCTTGCGCAATCGAACCGTCTGCCCGCCGACCTCATCGTCATGGGAACCCACGGGCGATCGGGCGTCGAACGGCTGATGCTGGGCTCGGTCACCGAGAAGATTCTGCGCAAGGCGCGACCGCCTGTGCTCACGGTGCCTGCGGCGGCACCGGCGGACGCGCGCACCGCAGCCCGGCCGTTCGCGCGAATCCTGTGTGCGCTCGATTTCTCCGATTGCGCCATGACGGCGTTTCGTTACGCCCGTGCACTCGCCGAAGAGTCGAGTGCCAGCCTCGCAGTGCTCCACGCGATCGAGCTCGCGCCGCCGGCCTACGACCCACTCATCGGCCCGCCTATCGATTTGCCAGGATATCGGCGAGCCTGCGAGACCACCGTCCGTGAACGCCTGCGCAACGTCATCCCGGCTGCGGCCCGGACGTCGCTCGACATCGAGGAGATCGTCGTCAGCGGCAAGCCGCACCACGAAATCCTTCGCGTCGCCACTGAATGGCGCGCCGACCTCGTGGTCCTTGGCATGCACGGCCGCAATGTGCTCGATCGAGTACCTGTTCGGATCGACGGTCGAACCGGTTGTGCGACGCGCTCACTGTCCCGTGCTGACTGTTCGAGCCGACGCGATCGCAGCCAGCGAAGCGGCGTAATGCGCCGGTGCGGATGCACGAGGTTACTGACTCGGCTTCTCGAGCTCTTTGTGGCAGTACTCGCAGTCCGAGTTGATCGAACTGCCATCCTTGGCCACCAGGCTGCCGTCGTGGCAACGGAAACACCCCGCCGATGTGGTGTGGCCGAGGTTGTCTGGATAGGTGCCGAACGTGACCTTCATCACGGGAAACACGTTTCGCCGGTAGATCTCCTGCAGCGCCGTCACGGCACCCGTGACCTGTGCGTCGACGGCACGGCCGCGTGACGTGTAGAACTTTCGCAAATCCGCGTCGATGACGCGGGCGGCCTCGTCACCGGTCTGGTAGGTCGATTTCATCAGGCGCACGCCTTCACGGCGAACGAACGGGAGCCCGCGGTCGATTTGCCCCGCGGCGAGCGCCCTATCTACCGCCTGCTCCGGTGTCGGCGCGACGCGATGCGCCACGACGTTATGGCAGTCGACACAGTCCATCGTGCGCCGGGTGCCCTTCGCGAGCTGTTCCGGCGTTGTGCCCTCGGCGGTGTACTCGTGGACGCCACCTTGTGCATCCGTGTACTTGACGAACGGAATGGTCTGGCGCTGCTCGTCCGTGAAGACGAATTCGATGCGCACGCGTGGATCGGCGTGCCAATGGATGGCACGGCCGCTGCGCGTCGGCGCGCCCGGCCCACCCAGGAACAGCTGCAGGAACGTCGACGTCTCCGTGTTCGTCTCATCCTCGGCGTATTCCCGCTTGACGCGGACGACGTCGGCAAATCCCTTGCCCGACCAATGACACGTCCCGCACACCTCCATCGCCGGACGCAGATCGGCAACGCCGGGGATCGGCCGAGGGATTTGCCGCGTGACGACGTGATACAGCTGCCGCAAACCGTTCATCTTGTACTTGACGAAGGCGCGGCCGCCTTCACCGATGTGACATTGAACGCAGGCGACCTCCGAGTGCGGGGCGTCCTGCCAGGCCGTGAACTGGGGATGCATGGGCTCGTGGCACGCCTGGCCGCAGAACGACGGCGATTCCATCGAGTGGAGCGCGCCGTAGCCCGCGACCAGCACGATGACGACATTGACCGCCGTCAAGGCGACGAGCATCAGGGCTCTGCCGGCGTGTCGTCGCCGACCTGAAATCGATGACGAACCACTCCCGCGTCGCGCCGGGGTGCTGCACCAGCCTGCGGTGCTCGAGCCACATGCCGAAGGGAATGAGCAGCAGGCCGAGTACGAAGAGCGCCGGCAGGGCGATGAAGACGACCAGCGCGGCGTACGGGTTGTCGAAGAGGCCGAACAGGAGCGCGATCAGCAGGGCAATAAACACTACCGCGCTCGCCGTGGTCAACACGACGCCCGCCAGTGAGACTGGATGTCGGGCTAGATCACGGAGTCGGCACGCGAACGCCTTACTTCAGGCTCTGCATGTAGGCGACGAGCGCGTCGAGGTCGGCGGCCGGAAGCTTGTCGTACTTCTTCGGCATCGGCGGTTTCTTCGTGGAGTTTGCTTTCTTCGCCATCGCGACCGGATCGACGATCCATTGACGGATGTCGTCAGCCGAGAGCTTTGCTCCAACCCCGTCGAGAGGGCTCTGCTTGCCGCCCTTGCCGGCGATGGCATGGCACGTCGAGCATTTCTGGGCTGTGTATACCTGCGTACCTTTTTTGATGAGTTCGGCATCCTGCGATCGCGCCACTCGTGGCGTACCCACGACGAGCGTGGCGGTGAGGGCTGCCATGAATAGACCACCGGTAATCGACACTCTCTGCATTGTGTCTCCCCTTCCTGCGCGGGTTGAAAGCTTACCAATAATACAGAATGCCGAACACGAACGTGTTTGCCGTGTATGGACGGTAGGTGTAGCCGAGGATGAGCGAGCTCGGCTGCACGATGCTGTTGATCACGCTGGGATCGAAGGCGAAGTCGAAGATCTTGGACGGCTCGTAGACGTACGAGAGCGTGGCCGACCAGCCGCTGATTTATGCGATGGCGGACGTCGAGCCGCAAGTCCTGGAGCTTGTTGAACGTCTCCGGCAATTGCGACGGCGGCGGCAGCGCCGGTCCGACGTCGTAGACAAAGTTCCCGCGCGCGTACGCGTATTCGTAGGCGAAACGCACCTCGGTCTTGCCGCCGATCCGAGGTGAGTTCACGTAGATTGAAAAGTACTGGACGCGTTCCTTTGAATCCGTGGTCCAGTCGCGATTGGGATCGGTCTCCTGGGGGGTGTCTGGCCCGGACTCGCCGAGCGCGATTGCTGCATACCCGAGTAGCGTTCGTAGTCGTAGCTGCCGCCCACGCCGAAGCCCTGCGGCGTCATGTAGTCGGCGCTGATCGTCACGTTGCGGAAATCGGCGTCCTGCAACCCGAAGTAACTGTCGTCGAACTCATCCGAGCCGACCCCGCCACTGACGCTGAACGTCAGCGCTTCGGTCGGCACGAGGTCCACCTGCCCGACAAACCTGTTACGCGTGCGATCCGCGAGGTCGTAGTGCCGCATCTGCGGCTGCTCGCCGATCTGCACGAGCGACGCTTCATCCAGGCCGGAACCGCTGCGATTGCCGTACTGGTACCGCGCACGGAACTTCACCCACCCGAAACCGGTCGAGTCTGCCTTGAGCTGCAGTACGTTCTCGTTGGTCGACGCGAAGATGCGATGGTCGTACCCATTGTGGTTGTTCGTGTAGGCGGCCGTGAGGGCCGCCTGAGGAAAGCGGGTCCACGTGGCCTCGGCGTCGAACGTATTGCGATCGTGCGCGACGAGCTCCGGACCGCCCGTCGAGCTGTCTTTGACCGACGTGTCGTAGTTGATGAACTGTGGAATCGCCGTCTCGGCCGTGTCGTTGTTGTAGTCGTAGCGGCGGAACCGCGTGCTGAGACGCCAGACGTTGGCCGGGCGCGACACCAGGCTGATGTTCGTGGCAACGGTGGTCGCCGACGCGTCAGTCGACGCACGCGGCAGCGCGAATTGCGGCAGCGCAGTGTTGATCGTGAACGGCTGCAGCGGCTCGTCGTTGTTCGCAAAACCAAACGCGAGCGAGCCGGTGAGCTGAGTCCGACGCGCGAACTTCGCGTAGCCAGACGCGCTGAGCGTCTGTAACGAGTTGGACGGCCACAGGGCCGTCCGGCCATGCCCGGAGGCGGACGTCGAATCCGTCAGCACCAGCGGGTTGTCCCAAGTCAGCGTGTCGGCTTCGTTGTTGAACCACGAACCGTTGTAGCCGGCGCGGAACATCGCTTTGCTATTCGTCCACTGAAGGCCCATGTCTACGTCGTTGGTGCGCGACCTGTACGGCAGCGCGACCTCGTTGTCGTTGCCGAACCCGAAGCTCGCCCCCCACGGCAACTCCCCCGAGTGCTTCGTCGTCGTGAAGCCGCCGGTGAAGTCGAGGTGGGTCGTCGGTGTGGCGGTGACGCGAAACGTGCCGATCTTGCGGCTCTCGCGCAGGTCGAATTGCGGCGAGATCGGTAGGTAAGCGTTGAGGTTTGCCGCGCGTTGTGCGTTGTCGTCCAGCAGAAGCACACCGTCGCCGCTCTCGACGAACGCGGTCTTTGTATCGACGCTGTAGAACTGCGGGATCTCGTCAAAGAGTCCGTTGATTTTGAGGAAGCCGATCCGTTCGTAGCTGCCGATGTAACGCTGGTCGCGCCAGCCGACGTTGTCGGCGCTGAAGCTGCCGTTCCAGTCGGGCGTTTCGTGCAGCACGCGTCCCTGCGTGAACAGCAGCCCGTCGCCGAGGTCCTGGTATCGCTGCCAGCGCGCCGGGTCGCCCGAGATGCTGCTCACACGACCGGAGAGCTGGAACATGTTCCACGTGGGCGCGAACAGGCTCCTCGTGTCTTCGGCCGCCGGCTCGGGCGTCGCCGCCGGCTGCGCAGCCTTATCGGCCGGAGGAGGCTTTGTCTGCGATGGCGGCGGCGTCTGGATGCTTGAGAGTCGGCGGCGGACCCGGCGGCCGCCGAGGTCTGCGCGGCGGCAGGGACCGTCAGCGCCAGGACCGACGCGGCGACGGACAGCGGACCAGCTACACGCGAGACAAAGAGTCGCATACGCCTTCGCCCTTACCGCATGAAGAACTGGCCCGAAGGGTGATTCGAACCATGGACGTTCGAGTGGCAGTTGACGCACGACCGCCCGAACATGCGATTGCTCTTGGCGGTCGTGATCGCGGCGTTGTCGTACACCGTCGCCGGATGCCTCGTCGCCACGTGACAGCGCTGACAGAGCATCGGCATGCGCACGTTCAGCATGCGATCGTTCGATGAACCGTGCGGGTCGTGACAGGTCGTGCAGTTCTCGCGCACCGGCGTGTGTTCCCACAACATCGGCCCGCGCATCTCCGCGTGACAGCTCGTACACGTTTCATTGATGGAACTGCCGACCTTGAGGTTCTTCACGTTGCTGATCGACCCGTGCGGGTTATGGCACGAGGAGCACGTCATCTTCCCTTCGCGAACCGGCATGTGCGCCACCGCTCGCTCGGTCTTCACGACCTGCACGCGATGGCAGGTGGCGCAGACCATCGTCTCGGTCGGCTTGACCAACTGACTCTGCATCCGACTTCGGCGTGTGCACACTATGGCACGTGGTGCACGAGAGATTCCGCGCGGCGTGGGCGCTGGCTTCCCAGCCCGCGTGCGTCCCGCGGTTGTGGCAGGTCAGACAGGTCTCGCTGACTTCGGCTGGCTTGAGTTCTTTGAATTTCTTGATCTTGCCCTTGGCATCGTCGTCGACGTGCGCCTGGCCCGGACCATGGCAGCTCTCGCAGCCGAGCGTGGCGGCCGGCGAGCGAGGGTCCTTGACCTGCCCGTGCCGCGAGTGCGTCACGCTCTTTTCCTCAGGCTCGTGACACACGACGCAGGTATCGGTGCCGGCGTAGCCCGGCGGCAACGTGGTCGGCGGAGCTTGCGCGGGGGGCGTCTGGGCAGGAGTCTGCTGCGCCGGTGGCTGTCTGCGCCGGTGGCTGCTGCGCACTCGCCTGCCTCGCATCGACGAGACGGCCCGCGGTCACGCCGAACCAGACGATCAGCGCGAATCCGAAAAGGAGCTTATTCCGATTCACGTCGGCTCCCTTGAAAGAGGTCAGGTGACCCTATCACTTTCGCACGTCAGGATAGCTCACCCGCGCGCTTGGTCAACTGGAAATAATCCGCTGTTGAGGACATGCGCGCGCGTTTCCGCACGCAGACATCGTGCCCGGTTACGTTGGTTCTACCAACGTCTGAGCATCTGTTGGAATAGCCAAATCACGCTCGTCGAGTGCCTCCGGCATACCGGAGGCACCTCCAACATGACGTGTCTGGGACTCGAGCGGCTGGCGGCATCGCTTTACGACCTTTGAAGGTCCGACCGATCACTGGCACGCGGCCGCTTCTCGCGTCGCTTCTGTCTTCAATACCGGCTCGACGTCCTCCGGCGCGATCGCGCGATACATGTCGCTCGCCCGCCGGAGCGCGCGGCACGACGCGGAGCGATCCCCCGCGGCGCCGTCGGCCCGGCCGAGCTCGAGCCACGCATTGGCGAGGCGCATTTCCGCCGAGTGGTCGCTGGTGGCGCGGAGCACGTCCTCGAGGATTTTCACCGCCTCGCCGGCGCGGGCTCTCGCGAGCCGGCACGGCGCGCTGCTTCCGCTGCACTCTCGCCGCGTCGATCAGCGCGGAGCCGAGCAGGCCCGCGGCCTGGACGTCGGCGCGATCGGTGTCGGCAATGCGCCGGCGGATCTCGACGCTGCGATCGTACAGGCGGCCGCTCTCCTCGAGGTCGCCCTTGGACTCGAGGACGCGCGCGAGCCCGGCCAGCGAAATCGCGGTGTCCAGCTGGGCCTGGCGATTGTCCGGCGCCGCCGCCAGGCGGGCCTCATCGAGTTCGACCGCGCGCTTCAGATGCGGCGCCGATTCCGCCGGCGGCAACCACGCTGCCGATATACTTCTCGACCAGCGCCACGTTCCGCTGCGCGTCCGGCCGAACCCGGCTCGTCCGCCAGCAGCCGGTCGTAGTAACCCAGCGTCAGTTTCCACTGCTCCATCTGCTCCGGCTGCGGCGTGGTCCACGCCAGTGGAAACTAGCCGCAGGCCAGCGTCTTCAGGGCGCGTCGATCGTCGGGATGTCGCCGCGTGATAGCGCGCGGAGTAGTCAACAGCCTCGCGCGCGATGGCCATCGCTTGCGCCTGGTCCTTCCTGAGCCTGTACAGCGTCGACAGCGGAGCGTCGATTCGGCTCAGCGCACTCACGACGTCGTACGGCGCCGTCTCGGTTGCCAGCGGCAGGATGATCGCGCGTGCCCGCTCGTACTGGCGGAGCGCTCCGTCACGGTCCCCGAGGTTGGCGCGCTGCGGGATCGCCGAGGATGCCGCCGATCTGGCGATACGCGGCCGCCAGCTCCAGGCGCAGCGTGACGTCATTCGATCCGGACTCGCGTTCCAGCCGCTCCAGGTAGACGAGCGCCTCGTCGACAATTGTCCGGCGGACTGGCGTCGATCCAGCCAGCGGCGCGACGGCGTCGTGGACCTTGAAGATCAGGGCATTGGCCAGCTGCCGGACCTCGCGAAACCGCTGCTCGGCCAGCGCCTGCTCCCGCCGCGCGACCTGTCGCTGCCACAACGCCACGGCCGACGTCGTCACGACCGCCAGCAGCGCCAGCGCGCTCACCGCGACGACTGTCTTGTTGCGCGCGGCCAGCCGCCGCAGGACGTACGTGGCCGACGGACCGCGGGCGAGCACGGGCTCGCCGGAGAGAAACCGGGCGACGTCGCCGCCCAGCTCGCCGGCCGAATCGTACCGCTGGGCCGCCTCCTTGTTCATCGCCTTCATCACGATCGCGTCGATGTCGCCGCGCAGCTGCGCCTGTGCCGTGCTCGGCCGCGGCGGCTCGGTGTGGACGACGACGTCGAGCACGCGATCGAGCGTCAGACCGCTGGTTTCGTACGGCCTGACGCCGGCGACCAGCTCGTACAGCACGATCCCGAGCGCGTAGACGTCGGCGGCGGTCGTGACCGGAAGGCCTCGCAATTGTTCGGGGCTGGCATAGTTCGGCGTCAGCGGCCCGGGCAGCATTCCCTGCCTGGTCGCGGCGCCATCGGAAGACTCGATCAGCAGCTTCGCGACGCCGAAGTCGAGCACCTTGAGAACGCCGTCGGATCCAATCAGGATGTTGGCCGGCTTCAGGTCGCGGTGGACGATGCCGCGCTGGTGCGCAAACTGCACCGCCGTGCAGAGCGTGCGAAAGAGCTGCAGACGCTCACCGAGCGGCAATGACCGCTCGCGGCAGTGGCGAATGATGTCCGTCCCGTCGACGAACTCCATCACCAGGTAGGCCTGCCCCGCCGACGTAGTGCCGCCGTCCAGCAGGGTGACGATGTTGGGATGGCGGAGTGACGCCAGGATCTGGCGTTCGACCTTGAAGCGGTGCTTCGAATCGGCGTCGACGATCGGCCGACCGCATGACCTTCGCCGCCACTTCCTGGGTGAAAGCGCCGTCGGCGCGCTCGGCCCGGAAGACGGCGCCCATGCCGCCCTCCCCGATCTTCTCGATCAGCCGGAACGCACCCAGCTGCGTGCCGGCGCCGATCTGATCGGCATCGGCTGACGCGTCGAGGGCGTCGTCGGCGTCCCCAATTCGGTCGTGCGCGGCAAGCAGCGCGTCGATCTCGGCGCGGAGATCGGGCCGATCGGGGCAGGCTGCCGCCAGCGCGTCGGCGCGGGCGGCCGGCTCGAGATCCACGAGCTCGGCGAAGATGGCCTCGATGCGGCTGAAATCGTCGGGCCGCATCACTCGCTCAAGGCCCGGAACAGCCAGGCGCGGGCGAACGTCCAGTGGCGCTTGACGGTGGCGGGGGCGATGTCCATGACATCCGCCGTGTCCTGGATCGACAGTCCGCCGAAATACCGCAACTCCACCACGCGCGCCTTCTCGGGGGCGACCGCCGCAAGGGCGGTCACCGCTTCGTCGACGCGAACGAAATCGACGCGCAGATCGATCGGCAGATTGAACGCGAGGTCGAGCGGGACCTTCTGGGCGTCGGGGCCGCCGCGTTTCTCGGCCGCGCGCTGCCGCGCATGGTCGACGAGGATCCGCCGCATCGCTTCGGCCGCCGCGCCATAGAAATGTCGTCGCCCGTTCAGCGGCATGGAGCGAAGTCCCGACAACCGCAGATACACCTCGTGAACGAGTTCGGTCGGCTGCAGCGTGTGATCCGGCCGCTCGTGCCTGAGCAGGCTGCCGGCGAGCCGACGCAGCTCGCCGTGCACCACCCCGATCAGTGCCTTGAGGGCCTCGGGGTCGCCGGCGTTCCACCGATCGAGTAACGCCGTGACGTCATCCATACATGGCGTGCTGGCGGGCGATCTTAGCTCACCTCGAAAAATCGGGGCGATGAGCCAAATCGCGTCCGCGTCCCGCCATGGATTGATGAGCTCGATATTCCTGGGGGATTCATTTGATTACGCAGCCTGCCCTGTTCCGGCGTCTTACGGCCGTCCTCGTCCTGGCGCTCACGCCAGCGGCCGTCGTGGGGGCGGAACCTCACAACCGGCCGGTCGGATCGCCACGATCACGCCACAGGCCGGGCGTCCCGGAGACGAAGTCACGATTACGGGCATCGGCTTCGGCGCCGCAGAACCTGCGCGTGACTGTCGCCGGCGTGCCGGCGCTGCTGATCAGGGCGACGGGCAGCACCGCGACGTTCGTGGTGCCCACGCGAACGCCCGCCGGTGTCGTTGCCGTTGTCGCGACCAATCCGGGCGGACAGGCGGGAACGATTCCATTCCGCGTGCTCGAGGGCGTATTGCTGCAGGGCAATCTCGGCTGCGCCCGTCAGCTGACGCACTCACGGATCTGCGCCCGATACCTGCGTCCCCCGCGGACGTGGATGCCGACGGCTTCCTTCTCACGCGGCTCGACGTCCGGCTGACGCCCGATGCGACCGTCGGCGAGCTCAATGCGGCGCTCGTCGGCGTCAACGGCGGCATCGTCGGGATGCAGCGGGGAGTGCTGACGGTCGTCGTCGGCGTGCCGCGGCAGCCGACCGCGGCCGACCTGCGGCATCAGGCCGCGTTACTCGGAGCGCTGCCGGGAATTCGCCTGGCGAGCGCCGGGCGGCAGTCGGCCGACGCAGGTCCTGCCCTTTACGGGCACCGATGACGGTGCCGAGCAGTTCCCGCCCTTCACGAAGGTCGACGTCATGCACCAGTTGCTGCCCTCACGCTTTCCGGCGGCCTGGAACGCCGCCGGGGCCGAATCAGCGACTGCTCGATCGGATGCCGGCCGGTGCCGGTGATCGTCCAGGACTACTTCGGCCAGGCCAGCAGCGATTGGCTGCCAGAGTTCCCGACGTTGGCGCCGGGCAGCCTCGCCACCGACGGATCGTCGCCGACGCATGGCTTCGATGTGTTGACGACCCTGGCCGCGAACTTCGACGCGGACCCACTGACCGGCGCCAATCCATTTCAGCAGTGCCTGGACTTGCGGCCGCTCAGCGTGAGCGGACTCTCGTTTGACGCGATCAGCCTGCAACTGTCCGCGGAGTTACGGTCGCTGGCCGGCGCCAAGGCCGTCGTCAACCAGTCGCTTCGGCTACAGCGACGACTGCTCCTTGTGCTCCAGCGGACATCCCCGCACATCGAGGCAACCGGCGTGGAACGCGCCTACGACACGCTCACGTGGAAGGAAGCGACGTCCGCCCAGTGGAACGACTTTGCCATCGCGGTTGCCGCCGGGAACGAGCGCGACAAGCCGCTGTCGGCGATCTACGCCGCTTTCGGAATAGCGACGTTTGGAACGCCGGCGTCGCTTGCCACCATGCTCGACCCGACTCTCACGTTCGCCGGACAGGGCGGGTACTTCGTTCCGCCCGCCGACCGGCCCGGAATTTCCCACCCTGTCGGCCACCACGGACGAGTTGATCGCACTGGCCAGCGATGCGCACGCCCGCGGCATGGATCTCGTCCCGGCGGCGTTCAACACCCTGATGGTCGGCAGCACGACGAGAGGAGTCGACGCCGCAACGCTCGCCGAATCAGCGTTCTCCGACGCATGGCCCGACGTGCTCGCCGTGGGGGAATGCGTGGTGATGTCCCTGGACCCCTTACCGGTGCAGCAACGGGACCAGCTTCGCCGCGCCGCAGGTCGCCGGGCTCCTGTCCTACCTGTGGCTGCTGTCACCGGAGTTGCGCGACAACCGGTCGTCGTCTGACGCCGTCCGCGCGATCCAGGACAACGTCCGGACGACGTCCGTAATCCTGCCGATCCTGGACGCCTACGCGGCGGTGCTGTCTCTCGATGCCGCCGGCGCGCTGACACCGGCCACGGCGCCGATTCGGATGGCCCTGCTCGACGCCGACGGTAACGGCTCGTTCACGGATGACGACGTGGACCAGTTCCTGTGGCACTACTTCGATCCGAACGACGCTGCCGGTCGAACCGACCGTGCGCGACTACGGCCAGTTCGATCTGAACGGCGACGGCTTCACCGGGGGGACCGGCGTCGATCGGTTCGACCTCGATCGCACCGGCTCCACGCAGTTCGGCCGGTCGATCTACTCCGCCGTGGAGTACGACCTGGGCGGCGTCCGCGTGAGCCTCAACGAAAACAGCCTGACGGATCTGCAGATCCTCTGTTACTACGCGTATTCGCCGCTGTACACCGGGCTCGAGGAGCGGCGCGAGACGCTGCTCGCCAATCGGTGCGGCACCATCGCCGTCACCGTCAACCCCGCAAGCGTGACGTTGGCCGCGGGTGCGCACGCAGCAGTTTGCCGCGACGGTCATCGGGACAACCGATCCCCGCGTGACGTGGGTCCTGCCCAACGGTGGAGGGACGATCTCAGCGACTGGATTCTTCACGGCCGGCACGACTCCGGGAACCTACGTCGTCCGGGCGATCAGCGTTGTCGATCCGAGTGCGTTCGGGAACGCCACGGTGACTGTCACCGCCGCAGCGGTGCGATCCAACGTCTTCATCGCCGTCGGCGGCCCCAGCGCGGGAGCCGGACAAATCAGGGCCGCTCATCTTCGCTACGGGCTTCGATCTGACGCGTCCGATCGCGAAAGCGGCGCCGTCCTCGCGGCCTGACCACATGCGCTCTCGGGCATCTCGATCAGCGCATTGAGGATCGCGATCGACGAGCCCATCGACCCTGAACCTAACCGTCGGCGAGGTCGGCCACATCGCCATCAGCGCCGCGTGCGGCGGGAACGTGATCTCACGGCCGGGAACGTCCGGCGGGATCCCGCCAATCCCGGCCTCAATGGCAACGGCCAGGTCGATGTCCTGGTCTGTGAGTCCACGACCCGCCTCCAGTTGGGAATCGTCGACCAGGGCGTCCAGATCATCAACAGCCGATCGTCATCGATCGACGTGCGCGTGACCAGCACCGGCTTCATGTTCGTCGGCTCCTCCTTCGGGCCCGTGAACCAGTCCAACACCGTCAAGTTCAACGCAGCGAACTCACGCGGCTACCTCAGCATCCTCAATAACCTGGCGGGCTCGGTCGAAGTCACGGGAGCCGCGCCGACGACTCTTATCTACAGCGGCAATGTCGGAACGACGTTGAGCGCCGGGGCTATCGCCGGCGATGTGACGATCGCCCAGAGCAACCTGCAGGCAGGACTGAGCGCGCTGACTTTCGGCGACGTCGCGGGCAACCTGGCGATCACGTCGAATCGCGGCTTCACCAATGCGGACGCCCAGGCGTTCGCACAGGCGCGGCAGGTCGGTGGAACGGTGACTGTCTCCGGAAACGTCCGATGACGCCGGATTTTCTAAGGACCGCGACGAACCCGTCCATCACTGGCCGGGTTGCGTCACGACGACGGTCTTGTCGCGGACACGAATGTTTCCGGTGCGCGCAACGCCGGTGGTGTTGGCCGCAGTGGTGAACGACACACGGTTGTCGCCGGCCTGCGGCATGGACGTGACGATGGTGATCCAGGGCACGTCGGCCTGGGCGGTCCAGACACACGCGTTCTGCGTCGCTCCGCCGCAGGTATTCGGCACGCTCTGCTGCAGCACGTCGAAGGTGGACGAGCCTCCCGACACCGGCATCGCGATCGCGGACCGCGTGACCGCGTAGAGACACCCGGCCTGGAAGACGCGCACGTTCTGTCCTGCCGTGGGCGTCGGCCACCGCACTTGAATTGGCGCATCCCTCGGGGCGTCCCAGTTGTCCGACACACGGAAGCGCACGGAACCGGAGCCCGTACCGCTCTGACCGGCAACCACTGTCAGCCACGGCACACCCGCGGTCGCTGTCCATGGACACGCTGCTTGCGTCGTGATCGTTGTCGTCAGCTCGTTCGGTACCGACATGCACACGTTCAACTCGACCGGTGCGACGGAGTACCTGACAGCCACCGGTATCCCCTGCCTGAAGGATGTCGAACGTGTGCCCCGCAATGACGAGTCCGGCACGGCGATCGGCGATATCGAGGTTGCGGGCAACCGAGTACGACACCACGCCGCCGCCGGTGCCCTGTGCGCCGCTAGTGATCGTCAGCCACGGAGCATCGCTGGCGGCAGTCCACGCGCAGGGACCGGCGGTGTCGACCGTTGCCGCGCCGGTACCACCATCCTTCGAAAAGGATGTGCGATCGGGTGTGACGGTGTACTCACACGTAACGTTGGCGGCGGCCTGGTTCACGGTGACAGCGAAGCCGGCAACGGTCAGCGCGCCCGTGCGTGTGGAGGGGGTGGTATTGGGCGAGACGTTGACGCCCACGCTGCCGGAACCCGTGCCGCTTGCGCCGCTGGCGATCGTCACCCAGCTCGCATCTGACCGCGCAGTCCACGAGCATTCGCTTTGCGTCGTGACGGTCACGGAGTTCGAGCCGCCAGCGGCCTGCATGGACATCTGCGTGGCCGAGACGGTGTAGGTGCAGACCGGTGTGGGAGAGACCTCGGAACCGCACGCCGCGCCGGCGGCACATAACGCCAACAACAACAGGCGGCGTCGCATTTGCACCCCTGCCGTCGGCAAGGTGCAAGGCAAGTACCTCGGCCGCTCTGCCAGAACGTCAGTTATTCGCGACGAAGGCGGTGGGCGGGCGCGGAAAAAGACGGCGCGGTGCGAATTATTCCGTCAATGAGTCTTGTCACTGCTCGCGGCTCGCTGTTTGCTGTTCGCAGCTCGCTGCTCGCTGCTCGCTGTTGCTAAATCGAACCCCGGTGTTCGGCGTGCCAACAGCGAACCGCGAGCAGCGAGCCGCGAGGAGAGAGCAGCCAGCCCTATCGTCGTCCGCCGCCGCCGCCGCCACGCGACCTGCCACCGCCGCCGCCGTAGCTGCCGCCCATGTTCCGCGGGGTGCTGCTTGGGGCGCTGCGGTAGGTACCGGAGTCGCGGGTCCGCTGCGAGCCCTGGCTGCGCGCCGCCGCGTCGCGATTCAACTGATCGACCGTGCTGCGATCGGTGGTCGAGGGCCGCTCGCCCGCCGTTCGATCCGTAGGCGTGGGCCGGTCGCCGCTCGGCTGCCGGTCGGTGTTCGACCAGCCTGCCGTTGTCGTACTTCTGCCACGTGCCGTCTTGCTTGCGGTAGGCGTTGCCGTCCTTGCCGGCGTAGATGTTGCCGCCGTCGCCGGCGACGACCCTGCCGCCGTCGGCGCCCTTGCGGGAGACGGCGCTGCCCTCGTCGGTCCTGCACTGTCCTCGTCGTCGTTCCGGTCCGATTGTTCGTATACCGGTTGGTCTTCGCCCAGTCGTCGCCGCGCTGCACGGAGGTCGAGCCCCAGCTGCCATAGACGTTCGAGCCCTGCCGCGTCTGCGCGTAGGTGCCGGTGCGCGGGTTATACGCCTGTGCCACTCCGCGCGCGCCATAGGGGCCGTACGCCGCTGCGCCGCGGGCGTAGGTTCCGGTGCGCGGGTTGTAGCGCGCGCCAACCCCGGCGCCGCCGTACGGTCCATACACGCCGGCGCTGCGCCCGTAGGCGCCCGTCCACGGGTTGTACCAGGCCGAGTAGCCGTAGGTCGGGAAGTGCCCGTAGTAATAAGGATAGTAGCCACCGTAGCCCCAGTAGGGCGGGTAGTACCAGCCCGAGCCCCAGACCGTGCAGCCCCAGGCGACCATCATGCCGGTATAGCCAGCCGCCGCGGCATAGACGACCCAGTCGTCGTCATTGTCTTCCTCGATCGTGACGTAGGTGACGTGATGCGAGGGCGAGCTGACGGGAATCTGATAGATCTGCTCCGGCACCGATTCGGCGACCTCCCAGGGACCGGAAGCACCTTTGCCGACGAACCACACGCCCTGGTAGCACATGTAGAACAGATCGCCGACCTTGAACACGTCCTTATCGGTGTTCACGGCGCGCTCGACTGTCGTCTTCTCGATCGGCGTGAACTGCGCATCGCCCTGGTAGCCACGTCCGGCGCCTTGGTCTCTTTCTTGTTCACGCGAGCGGTTTGCGGAATCTGCGCGAGGAGCACGGCTTCGATCGCCTCATCGGTTCCGGGAACAGACGCGAGGACGCGCGAGCGCTCGTGCTCGAGCGGAATCTTCTTGAAGTCGGCCGGCAAGGTCGGCGTCGCAAACGTCCATGGCCCGGTGAAGTCGGACGCCGTGAACCAGCGGCCCGCGACGAGGTAATACACGGCTCCCGTCGTTCCCATCCGGAAGACGTCGCTCTCGGTGTTGCTGACCCACTGCAGCCCGGTGCCCTGCACCGGACGATACGCAGGCGCGCCCGTCAGCAGGATGAGCTCCGCCGGCTGCGTGCTGACGAAGACCTTCGGGACTGCCGACGCTGCGACAGGCTTGCCCGGCAGGTTGGCCTTGACGTCCTTCCAGTTGTCTTCCGCCGGCAGCTTCGAGAAGCTCGCGGGCAGCTTGCCCGCGGGCGACCACGGACCCTTCACGTCCGTCGCCTTGAGCCACGTGTCGTTGTTGCGAAGGTACAACGTGCTCGTCGGCGTGTACTGGAACAGATCCCAATTCGTGTTGACCGCGAACTTCAGGTCGTTCTCCTTGATCGGGCTCCAGATCGGCTCGCCGTCGAGGTTCATGATCACGGCCGGCGTCGTGCTGAAGAAGATCGTCGGAGGATCCGCCTTCACGCCTTCGACGTTCTTGGGGATGACCTGAGCTCTTGTCCAGGTTCGCAAGGACGCGGTCGAGCGCGATGATGCGCTCGTCGTCAGGAATCGCCTTGTCGATCTCGGTCGTAATCTCGCGAATCTGCTCCTTCTGCAGCGTCTGGAAATTGGCCTCGACGATCTTCATCTTGCTTGAAGCTCACCAGGCGCTCGGGAACCGACACCTGTGTGTCCGCTTCGATCTTGATGGTGCCGATCGCGGGCTTGTCGCCGGCCTTGGCGCGCTGCGAGACGGCGCTGTAGGCGACGAGATGTTTCTGCTTCTCCCAGCTCGCCACCTGAGGCTGATAGACGAGCATCGTCCCGCCGCTCGGCAAGTCGTAGATTCGCGGCCAGCCGCCGTCGACGATCGGCGGCGACGCTGCCGCCGGCTTTGCCGTCGCGCCGCTGGCGCCTGGGGCGCCGTTGTGCCGGCGCGGGCGCTTGCGTCGTCGGCGACGGTTTGGCGCCGGCCTGCGCCGCCGTCACACGCATCGGAGCGGTGGTCTGGATGAACAGGCCGAAGGCCGCAATTGCGGCTACCGCCCGTGATTTGCGTGTCGCGCGGGGCATAACAGAATCCTTTCCTTTCCTCGATCACTCGGGTACGCCAGGCGCATCTGCTAAGCAGTCAGCCACGCGCGGGCGGCGCCGTCGTCGCTGGACGAACCGGCAAAGAATTCGACCGGAGCGCGGCGCAAATCGGCCCCGGCAAACATCAGCGCCTCACTTCGCCACCGCTCGTCGCCGACAATCGCGATGCGGTCGATGCGATCACTATACTTGGCATAGAACGTCAGATCGCTCCAGTTGTCGCGCGGCTCCCACCCTTCGAACCCGTCGAGGACGAACAGGAGCCGCACCGGAGCCGGGCGGCCCATTTCAGCCGGCGAGGCGAGCCTGGCAGCGATCAAGTTCGGCCTTGCGGAGCAGCCGCGCATCTCGACTCGAAAGACGTTGCCGGGTTCCTCTTCGAGCGCAATCGGCATGCTGCCTGAATAGCAGGGACTGTGCCGGTGGCTCATTTCGTCGAGTTGCCGCGAGAGGTCGCAGCAATCACGCCCACAGCGTGGGCGGTACTGTCCGATCCGCTCGAAGGCGCCTCCGACGGACCGGAGGATCTCCGAAATATCGGGTGAGACCGCTGCCACGCCACTTCATTTCCTCCTCCTCCGGCCGGCGATACGGGGCTCGACAATTGCACTGCGCCCCGGTGCCCGACCAACGCGTGAACGACTGAAAGGAACAGAGGCATGCAGACAAGACTCGTGACCGCAGGACTCATCGCCCTGCTCGTCCCAGCGGCGGCGATGGCGCAGAAGGTCAGCTACGACTACGACAAGTCGGCGAATTTCGCCGCCTTCAAGACCTACGCTCACAAGGACGGCACCAAGGTCGGCCAGCCACTGATCGACGAGCGCATCGTTGCGGCCATCGACGCACAGATGGCCGCCAAGGGCTTCACCAAGTCCGAGACCAACCCGGACGTGTTCGTCGTCTACCACGTCGCGTTCGACAAGCAGAAGGACATCTCGACGTACAGCTCCGGCTACGGCGGCGGCTACGGCCCGTACGGCTGGGGATGGGGCGGCGGCATGCCGACGACGTCGACGACGCAGGTGCGCGACATCCTGGTCGGCACGCTGGTCGTCGATCTGGCAGACGCCAAGAAGGGCACAGCTGGCCTGGCGCGGCATGGCGGTCAAGGAAGTCCAGACGCAGGCCAGCCCGGAAAAGCGTGACAAGAGCATCAACGAGACGATGAAGAAGATCTTCAAGAACTATCCGCCGAAGCAGAAGACGTAACGGCGCGCGCCGCCGGTGGAGGCATTCCGGTGATCAGACGATCGACGGCCACGCTCATCGTATTGCTCGTGAGCAGCCTGGCTGCCCAGGGTCAGAGTCAGCCCAGCCAGGTGCAGGTGAACGAGGAGCAGACCAAAATGCTCAATCTCAGTGCGTACGCCGAGCTGCTGCGGAGCGACGTGCAAGCGCAAAAGATTGCCATCCTGACCGAGGTCATGGGCTTCAGCGAAAGCGAAGACAAGGCGTTCTGGCCAATCTATCGCGACTACAACACCGAGATGGCGAAGCTCGGTGACGAGCGCGTCGCGCTGATCGCGGAGTACGCGCGTGTGTATTCCGCGATCACCGACGACGTCGCGCGGTCGCTCGCGACGCGCGGGATGGATCTCGAGAAACGGCGGACCGCCGCGCTCGAACGATGTTACACACGCATCGGCACGGCGCTGTCGCCGAAGATGGCGCTCAAATTCCTGCAGGTCGAGCATCAGTTGCTGCTGATCATCGACCTGCAGATTTCGGCCTCGCTGCCGATCGTCAAGTGAAGAGAGGACGAACCGTGAGGAACACTCGGCGACCGCTCTCTTTGGCGATGCTGCTCGTGCTCGCGACCGGCGTGTCGCTCTCGGCCGATCGCGTGAAGCTCCGATCGGGCAAGGTGATCGAAGGCATGTTCATGGGCGCGGACAGCAAGTCCGTCCGCGTGCTGCTCGACGACGGGCAGGTGTCGGAAGTACCGATTGCCGACGCTGTCTCGGTCGAGTTCTCGGCGCGCAAGCCGGCGCCACGCCGGCACCAAAGCCCGCCCCCAAGCCAGCCGCAGCGGCAACGCCCGCAGCCGCGACTCCCGCTCCCGCGTCGAAGGTCGTCACCGTGCCGGCCGGCACGCCAATCAACGTCCGGCTGACCCAGGCCATCGACGTCGACAGCTCGCAGGCCGGCATGAACTTCAAGGGCGTGGTCGACGATCCGGTGATGATCGGCGGCTCGATCGCGATACCCCGCGGCGCGTCGGCCATGCTGCAGGCGGTCAAAGTCGAGCAGTCGGGCAAGATGAAGGGCAGCGACAAGATCACGCTGAAGCTGAATGCCGTCAGCTTTGGCGGCATGGTCCACCAGGTCGCGACGACCTACGTCGAAACCAAGGGCAAGGGCGAAGGCAAGAAGACCGGCCGCAAGGTCGCCGGCGGCGCCGGCCTCGGCGCCATCGTCGGCGGGATTGCCGGCGGCGGCGAGGGCGCGGCGATCGGTGCCGCCATCGGCGGCGCTACCGGCGCCGCGGTGTCGGCCGGAGGCGAGGAGCACCTCCAGCTGCCCGCCGAAACGCGCCTGCAGTTTCAGCTCAGCGCCGCGGTGAGCATCCGATCGTGACCCTCCGACATCCCGGAGTTCGCCCGGAATAGCGGAGGCGACGAACGGCGCCCTCCTCACCTTTGATGACGCTCGTTGGCACGCTGGCAACATTTTCAAGGCCGCGTCGCACTCGCTGGCATGGCACGGCCGCTGCTTTGCTCCACACCTTCCTGCCATGAGACGACGTGAGCTGATCGCCGCCACTGCCCTCCTGCTGCTCCTGCCGGGACGTGTGCACGCCTCGTTGCTCTCGGCCGAAGCCGAAGACGCGCTGGCGAAGTACATCGCCCTTTTCGTCATCTTCGTCGTGCCGGTCGTGCTCATCACCCTCTTCTGGATGGTGCACATCCTGCCGGAGAAGATCGCGCACAAGCGGCACCATCCCGCAGTTCGAGGCGATTCGCACGCTCTGTCTGCTCTCGCTCGTGTTCGGCGGCCTGCTGTGGCCGCTGGCCTGGATTTGGGCGTACTCGAAGCCGGTGATGCACAAGCTCGCCTATGGTACGGACACGGCCGCGCACGATGAGGAGTACGCCGGAGAGACAACGGCCCCGACGCGAGCGAAGGTCTGCGCGAGCGGCTGGCACGCCTGGAGGCGAAAGGGCTCTCGGAGGCCGACCTGAAGACGCTCAATGCCGATCTCGACGCGCTCGAAGCCAAAGCTTGCAGGAGGCGGCCACTAGATGGAAATCCTGCTGCTCGGCATCTACTCCTTCTTCGTCTGGCTGATCTTCATCAAGCTGAAGCTCCTGCCGTGGACGACGCCGTGGAAGGTTGCCGTGGCGATCTTCCCGGTCGTGGCGATCGTGATCATGCTGCTCCTCCTCAACATCTTCGCGCCGACGACGAGCGACGTCCGCGTCGTCAAGTACATCGTGCCGATCGTCTCGCAGGTCCGCGGACGCGTGATCGAGGTCCCGGTCGAAAACAACCGGCCCGTGAAGAAGGGCGACGTCCTTTTCCGCATCGATCCGACGCCCTATCAGAACGAAGTGCATTCGCTCGAAGCCAAGCTGGCGTCCGATGAGGCGCGCGTCGGCGCCGATCAGCAGACGGATGGCGGAAGTGCAGGCGCGGCTCGCCGACGCGCAGATCCGGCGAGCGGCAGTTGAACGAGCAGTTGAATCAGGCGACGGGACAGGTCAATTCGCTCTCGGCGTCGCTCGAGCTGGCGCGCACGCGCGTCAAGCAGAACACCGAGCTCGTGGCGGCCGGCGCCGGCAATCGCTTCGATCTCGAGCAGGCGCAGACCAACGTCAACGAGCTCACCGCGCAGCTGGCGGCGGCGCGCGCGGCCGAGCAGCAGGTTCGCGAGAAGCTCTCCGGTCGCGTCAAGGGCGACCTCGCGTCGGTCGCCGAGGTGAAGGCGCAGATCGCGACGGCGCAGGCGCAGGTGAAGGCGTCGCAGGCGCAGTTCGAGACGACCAAGGCGCAACTCGAGAACGCGAAGTGGGATCTGACGCAGACGACGGTGCTCGCGCCCGGCAACGGCACGATGGTGAACGTCATGCTGCGGCCGGGATTCTTCGTCGCCGGCATGCCGTTCAACGAAGTCATGACGTTCGTCGACGACGAGTATCAGATCTTCGCGCTCTTCAACCAGAACGAGCTGCACCAGGTCGTCGCCCGGCAACGAGGCCGAGATTACGCTCGACACCTATCCTGGCCGCATCATCAAGGCTCACGTCGATTCGATCATCTGGGCGCAGTCGCAGGGACAGCTGGACGCGTCCGGCAACCTGCCGCAACACCGGCTTCAACCCGCCGCCGGGACAGTTCCCGGTCAAGCTCGTCGTCGGCAAGGAGGACAGCCCGCTGTTTCTTGCCGCCGGCGCGCGCGGGGCGTCGGCGATCTACACCGAGCATCTCGCGCTCGTACACATCATTCGCAAGGTGCTGCTGCGCGTATCGTCGTATCTCGACTACGTCATCATCAAGCACAGCATCAGCCTGGGTCACTGACGTGGCCTGTGATACACCGACGCGCGCTCTCGACACCGCTCGCAACTGAGTCGCCTGGTGTTCAGCCGCGCTCGCGGCCTGCGGCGCTGACGCTCTCCGCCGCGATGCGCGCTGAAGAAGCCCACCCGACGCGGCCGCGATCAAGGAGGAAGCGCTGCCGGCGACCACGCTGCCGGCACAGTGGACGGCGACAGGCGCCGGCGCCGGCGTCGGTCGCCGACAACTGGCTGGTCACGTTCCACGACGACCAGCTGAACGCGGCCGTCGCCGAGGCGATCGCCCACAACGCCGACCTGCGCGTCGGCGCGGCACGCGTCGAGCAGGCGCTGCTCTACGCCAAGCTGGCGGGTGCGAAGCTCTATCCGTCGGTCGACTTCTTCGCGCGCGGCGGCGCCAAGATGTCGGGAGACGGCTCGGGTATTCAGGGAGGGGCGATCACCCTGAGCTGGGAGCTCGACCTCTGGGGCCGCGTCAGGTACGGCCGCGCCGCGGCAGCCGCCGACGCTGCCTCCGCGCAGGCCGATTTCGAGTACGCGCGGCAGTCGATCGCTGCGCTCGTCGCACGCAGCTGGTTCCTGGCCACCGAGGCAGGCCTCCAGGCGGAGCTGGCCCGGCAGACCGTCGGCCGCGGAGAAGAGCTCGTGCGGCTGGCCGAAACGCGATCGCGCGTCGGCGTCGCCAACGACCAGGATGTCGAAGTGGCGCAGGCCAACGTCGGCTCCTACCGCGACGCGCTCCGGCAGCTCGAGCTGGCTCGCGAGCAGGCGCTCAGGGCGCTGGAGATCCTCATCGGCCGCTATCCCGCCGCCGCGGCCAGCGTCAGCGCGCGGCTGCCCGCACAGCCGGACGCGGTACCGGCCGGGCTTCCGTCGGAGCTCCTCGAGCGCCGCCCCGATGTCGTGGCCGCCGAGCGTCGCGTCGCCGCCGCCTTCAACCGCGTCGGCGAGGCCAAGGCGGCGCGACTGCCGACGATCGCCCTGACGACCGGCGTCAGCAGCATCTCGAGCGAGCTCTTCGTGCTCCAGGACCACGAGAACCCGGTGTGGAACCTCGGTGCCAGCCTCCTCGCGCCCATCTACAAAGGCGGCGCGCTCAAGACCCAGGTCGAAATCAGGACCGTCGAGCAGAAGCAGGCCGTCGCCGCCTACGCCTCGATTGGCCTGCGCGCGTTCAGCGAAGTCGAAAACGCGCTGGCGGCGGAGATTCGCCGCGCGCGACCGCGAGCGAATCCTCGCGGAAACGCTGTCACACAGCCAGCGCGCCCTCGATATCGTGCAGACGCAGTTCAAGGTCGGCAGCACCGACCTTCGCTTCGTCAACGAGCGGCAGCTCGCCCTCAACACGACGAGCGCGGCCCTCATCCGCATGCAGGCCGAGCAGCGGGTGCAGCGCGTCAACCTCCACCTGGCGCTCGGCGGCAGCTTCGAAGCGCGACCTGAACCGCCGACAGAAGAGCAGGAGCAAGAAGAAGTAGTCGCGGCTCGCTGTCGCGGCTGCTGTGAGTCACCAACGGCGAGCAGCCAACCGCGAGCAGCTGACGTCAGGCTCTCTCCTCACTTTTCACGTTCGTGCGGAGCGACGCTCGACGCGTTATCGACATACATCGTCTGCGACGGAAACGCGATTTCGGCTCCGGCGCGCGCGACGACGTCGGTGATGCCGAAGAGCAGCGACTCCTGCAACTCGAGGAAATGATTCCAGTCGACCGCGCGCAGATAGGCGAAGACGTCGACGTCGAGCGAAAACGCACCAAGACGAAGGAATCGCACTCGCACGGAGTCCACCATCGGTGAGCGGGTGGCTGGCGAGCACGCCGCGGATGCCATCGACGACGGCGCGCAGCTGGTCGGGCGTCGTCTCGTAGCGAAGTCCGACGACGTGCTGGAACCTGAACTTGTCTCGCGCCGAGATCGTTTCCAGGGCGGCGTTGGCGATCTGGCTGTTGGGCACGCTGACGATGGTTCGGTCGATCGTGCGGATGCGGGTCGAGCGCAGGCCGATGTGATCCACCGTGCCGGAGATCTCACCCATCTTCAGAAAGTCTCCGGTGGTGACCGCTTGATCGAAGATGAGCGATGCGCCGGCGATGACGTTCTCGAGCGTCTTCTGCGCCGCAAGCGCCACGGCGATGCCGCCGACGCCGAGCCCGGCCAGCGCGGGTGTCGGATCGACGCCGAAGTGGCGCAGCGTCGCCAGTACTCCGACGAAGATGACCAGGAGGTCGACGCACCCGGCGCGCGACACGCACGCAGCGATTGCGCCGCGGCCCCTCTGGCCCGCGGAAACCGCCGTGATGACGTGGCTTCGATCTCACGATTGAGGAGGATCACGCAGCCAGACGAGCGCCGCGATGCTGAGGAGCGTCGCGGCGTTGGACCCGAACTGCCGGACCATGAGCGGCAGCGGCAGGCTGCTCAGCAGCCATCGCGTCGCCACCGCCACGAGCAGCAGCCTGATCGGCAGCGGCAGGACGTGCTTCGCGAACAACGTCGAATCCTTGAAGAGCCTTCGCCACAGTCCGGCGACCAGCGGCCGGAGCAGCCGGTCGAGCAGCACCGTGACGAAATAGAACAGCGGAATCGCGAGCAGACGATGAGCCATTCGAGCACGCGCACGCCGCCGACTTTCGTGCCGGTCAGGATGCGCGGCAGCGCTCTCTCGCTCGAGGCCGAACGTCACCTCGCTGTAGAGCGTCGGGACGGCGTCCAGTGTCGCCGCTGAGAACAGCCAGATCGGCTTCGCGTCCGGTCCCGTGCACTCGCTCCACGACGATGTCGATCGGAGCCGTCGGCGGCCGGAACCGCTCCCACGATTTCCTCGTTCGGCTTGAGCGGATTCGCCCGCGACCCTTCGGGTGCGTCGCTCGACCTGCGTCAGGCGGGCCGGCAGCCGCGCATCGAGGACGACAAACAGTTGGTGCGCGAGCGTCGCCGCGGGCTGGGCCCTTGAGCCGCGTCGAGAGGTACTGCGCAGCGATCTCGTCCTCCCCTTTGCGTGCGGCGTTGAGAAAGCCGAGCACGCTTCCCCTCGGTGTGTCGCGGCCAAGCGGATCGGGCGGGGGTGCGACCGGCAGCGGGGCCGCCGCCGCTGGGGCCGTCGAGTGGGTGTTTGGGCCCGCGTTCCGGCTGCGCACAGGAATGCGCAGGATCAGCCCTGCTCCGACTGCGCGCACCACGCGCTGAGCTGAATGAGGCATGAGGGGATGTCTGCCAACCATGTGCCGATCGCCTGGCCCCTGAATGCGACGATCTCGTGCGTCGCGCGAGTTGCTGCTCCGAGATGCCGGAGGCGGTACGACATGCCGTATGGATGGCCGGGCTGGCGCTCGCGGCCGGCATGGTGGCGGCGGCGAAACGGCAACGTGTCCAACGGTTTAGCATGCCTGGCCTTGGGAACGCGGGCTGGCAGGTTCGCTGCTATGGTGAGTGCGGGGTCGCGGCGCCGCGTGTATCCGTGACGCTCAGCTGGTGACTCGACACGGAGCGTTCATGACTCGCAGCATTCGCGCGGCCTTGTGCCTTATGTCGATCGCCGTCGCGCCCGCCGCAGCGAGCGCTCAGGACCCGGCCCCTCCCGCGAAGCCAGAGGAGCAGGAAGAGGCACGGCCCACAGGCCTTCCCTCGCGCGTCAAGTGGACGTTCAACTTCGACGCGGGCTGGGGCACGTTTGGATTCGCCAACTCCCTGTACAACAACCCCAAGGATCCTGGCGTCGACGAAGATCTGAGCGATCAGTGGTTCGAGGGCTACGTCAAGCCGGCACTGTCGGCGAGCTACACCCTGACATCGACTGGCGAGATCTACGGAAAGGTCAGCGTCGTCGGCGAGCGCACCTATGGCTCGATACCGGATCTCTACGGTCGGGATGTTTCGTCGTTCGGGCCCGAGGATCTCTACATCGGGTGGCGATCCGGCACATCGCTGACGAACGGCGAGAACGCGCTCGATTTCAGAGTCGGACGATCGCAGTATCGTCTCGGCCACGGTTATCTGATCTTCGATGGCGCGTCGGAAGGCGGCAGCAGGGGCGGCTACTGGACCAACGCCCGCAAGGCGTTCGAGTTGGCCGCGATCGCCCGCCTCAAGCCGGGCCGCACACGTCGCCGAGCTCTTCTATCTCGATAAGGACGAACTGAAAGAGAGCGACAGCGGCAGCCGGCTCTGGGGAACCAACTACGAATTCAACGCCGGCGAGAACACGACGCTCGGCGCGACCTACATGAAGTGGTTCGCCAAGCCGCGATCAAGCCCGAGCGCGACGGACTGAACGTCGTCAACCTGCGCGCCTACACGGCGCCATTCTCGAAGTGCGCCTGACCTCTCGTTCGAGTTCGAGTATGCGTCGGAGCGGAACGGCGAAGCCCTCGACTCGAACGCCTGGACATTGCAGGGCGCCTATGAGTTCAGCGACGTCTCGTGGAAGCCGAAGCTCTCATATCGCTACGCGTTCTTCCAAGGCGATGACCCGGCCACTGCGGCAAACGAAGCGTTCGATCCACTGTTCCTGGGCTTCTACGACTGGGGCACCTGGTGGCAGGGCGAGATCGCCGGCGAGTACTTCCTGTCCAACTCGAACCTGAAATCGCATCAACTGCGCGCCCACGTGACGCCGAGCGAGGCCCTCAGCGGCGGGCTGATCTTCTACAAGTTCGGCCTCGATCAGCCTGAGTCATACGGACCGCAGGTCACCGCCACCGACGTCGCATCGGAAATCGACGCCTACGTCGACTGGGACGTGAACTCCACGTTCACGATCAGTCTGCTTGGGGCGTATGCCGATCCCGGCAAGGCGGTCCAGCAGGCAACCGGCCGCACGAAGAACTTCGTTTACGGGATGGTGTATGTCGGCTACAGCTTCTAGTCAGGAGACCGTGGTATGAAAACACTGAAGCCACCGAGCGCACGTCCCAACGCGATCAGCCTCGGCGACGAAGAGGCCGTCAGGCAGGCCGTCTCGGCCGCGGTCCTTGGCCTGTGGGATGTCGTCAACAACCTCACCCGGCTCGCACCCTCGCGTCGCGACCGCTATCGCGTCACCATCTTCGGCTCGGCTCGTGTCCAGCCCGGGACGTTCGCCTACGACGAGACCAAGCGTGTGGCCGCCGCGCTCGCCGGAATGGGTTGCGACATCATCACCGGCGGCGGCCCCGGGCTGATGCAGGCGGCGAACGAAGGCGCCGCCGCGTGGCCGGGACGCGCGCAGTCGGTCGGCATCCGCGTCGACCTGCCCTTCGAGCAGGAGGTGAACGCGTTTGTCAGCGACGCGTTCGAACATCGAACGTTCTTTACTCGCCTGCACCAGTTCGTTCTGACGTCCGACGCCTTCGTCGTCGCGCCCGGCGGCATCGGGACGGTGCTCGAAACGATGATGGTGTGGCAGCTGTTGCAGGTCAAACACCTGCACGACACGCCGCTCATCCTGGTCGGCCAGATGTGGCCGGGCCTCATCGAGTGGGTGCGCCGTTCGATGATCGCCGAGGATCCACCACTTGCTGCACTGGCCGATGCGGCAATTCCAATCTGCGTGTCAGAGCGGCGATGAAGCGATCGACATTCTGCGAGAGCGGCACGAGAAGTGGGCCGCGAAAAGTTCGACCTAGTGAAGTCAACGGTCTTCGCTGTCAAGAGCTCTCATCGCTGAGGGCGCCGAGGCCGCTGAGACGCGCAGAGGGCGATCCTTTTTACGCTTCAGACGGTCGCGTCGCCGGCCGGACGGCCGGCGAGTGGCATGGCAGGAGGGCACAAATCAAAGCACCACAGCACTCGGATGGTGTTTTGATTTGTGCCCTCCTTCAATGCCGCCCGCGCGTTCGCGCGGCGCGACCGATCGCCGATGATAACGATCGACTGAGATCAGCCCTCTGCGCGTTTCAGCGAACTCGGCGCCCTCCGCGATTGAAGGTTTTGGACAGCGAATGGCCTCGGGGGTGCGCGATCAGCAGATGGCACCCGCGCGTGAGCGAGCGCCAGACGCTACCCGCCCAGCGCAATCGTGATCGCCACGAGCACGACGCCGAGCGCCACGAATCCAAGGCCAGTCCACCAGGGACTGAAGCCGGCGTGCTTCGCCAGCGTGTAGCCGACGGCGAACAGCATCACGATCGCTACGAGGTTCGACAATCGAACCGCCACCGGCACGTCCGAGAAGATGAGGAACGGCACGGCGACCGGGAAGGTCGACAGGAACACGAGCAGGAACACGGCGAGCGCCCTGAGCCAGTCGTCGCGTGTCAGCGTCGGCGGGGCGATATCCGGCATGGCCACCAGCCGCTGCCGCACACGATCGAAGTCGTCGCGCGTCAGGATGCTCGCCAGGATGGGGGGCATGGCACCGGCAATAGCGCGATGCGCGTCCTCGGGCCGGGACGCCGCCCGGACGGCGCGAATCGTCAGAAATCCATGACCGCGGCCGGTCATCGACGCGATGAGAAACATGACCGCGTCGACGAGCCCCCAGGCGATGTTGCAGCCGATCACGCCCACCAGCAGCGTCCTCACGTCGTCGCGGCCGGCCGTCAGTTCGAGCGTGGTCGTAAACGTCAGGGCCATGATCAGCCCGAAGAGCACCTCGGACATGCGGGCGACCGGATCGAGGATGCGCTCGCGCTCCTGGCGGCTGAACGCTCATCGCCGCTCAGGCTTTTGGCGCGGTCGCGCGCCGCCGCCCCTTCGACGCGAACGCGCGGCCCGCTTCGACGATGTGAGCCGGAGAGGTCGTCGCGAACAAGTGCATCGAGCGCGCGATGATCCCCGTCCACCCGGTTTGATGGCTGGCGCCGAGGCCGGCGCCGTTGTCGCCGTGGAAGTACTCGTAGAAGAGCAGGAGATCGCGCCAGTGCGGATCGTCCTGGAACTTCTTCGCCGCACCATAGACGGGTCGACGACTGTCGCCGTTTCGCAGAAAAATACCGGCCAGGCGCGCGGAAATGTCCTTGGCCACCTCGTACAGCGTCATCTGCCGGCCGGATCCTGTTGGACACTCGATCGTGAAGCGATCGCCGTAGTACAGAGTAGTACTGGAGGAGCGCCCGAATGATCAGAGCGTTGACCGGCATCCAGATCGGCCCGCGCCAGTTCGAGTTCCCTCCGAACATGCCGCTGTCGGATTCGGCCGGCAGGTATGAGACGCCGTACTCCTGGTCGCCGACGTTTACACTGTACGGGTGGGTCGCGTGATACCGGGAGAGCGATCGTATGCCGTACGGGCTGAGGAACTCGTGCTCGTCGAGCATCCGCGACAGCACGCGGCGAAGCTTCTCTTCGTTGAGGATGGCGCCAAGCCGGCGGTCCTTCTCTCCACGCGCGGATGGATCGTGGATGAGCGCGCTCAGCTCGGGCCGGGCGTTCAGGAAGCGCATCAGGCGCGGCACGAGCTCGGGATACTTCTTGAGCAGCGCTCCCTCGAACACCGTCACCGCACAGAGCGGCAGCAGGCCGACCATCGAACGCACCTTGAGACGCTCGGCGCGGCCGTCGGGCAAACGCAGCACGTCGTAGAAGAAGCCGTCCTGCTCGTCCCACATCCCGGCATCGTCACCGGCGTGGATCATCGACGAGGCGATCCACAGATAGTGCTCGACGAACTTGAGCGCCATGTCAGCGTAGGCGGGCTTCGACAGTGCCAGCTCCGAGCAGATCTCCAGCATGTTCTGGCAGAAGAGCGCCATCCATGCGGTTCCGTCCGCCTGCTCGAGATACCCGCCGGTTGGCAGCGGCGCACTGCGGTCGAAGACGCCGATGTTGTCGAGCCCGAGGAAGCCGCCTTCGAACACGTTGCTGCCGGTGCGGTCCTTGCGGTTGACCCACCACGTGAAATTCAGCAGCAGTTTATGAAATGAGCGCTCGAGCCAATCGAGATCGCCCTTCCCGGACGCGGCTCTGCTCCAATCGATAGGTGAAGATCGTGGACCAGGCGTGCACCGGAGGGTTGACGTCGCCGAAATTCCATTCGTAGGCGGGGATCTGTCCGCTCGGGTGCAGGTAGCGCTCCTGCAGCATCAAGTCGAGCTGGTGCTTGCCAAAGTCCGCGTCGACGAGCGTCAACGCGAGCACGTGAAACGCGAGATCCCACGCCGCGTACCACGGGTACTCCCACTTGTCCGGCATCGAGATGATGTCGGCGTTGTTCATGTGGTGCCAGCGGTCGTTCCGGGGAGCCGCGCGGCGTTGGCGCTTGAAGGGATCCGAGCCACGCTCCGTCAGCCAGCGATCGACGTCGTAGTTGTAGAACTGCTTCGACCACAACATGCCGGCGAGCGCTTGCCGCATGACGTTGGCCGCGTCGGCGATCGAGCGTCGACGGGATGACGGTCCCGTAGAACTCGTCGGCTTCCCGCCGCCGGACGTCGACAATCGCGTCCACCTCGGCGGCGAACTGCGCCGTGCGCGGACCGCCCGCGCCGTTGGCCAGCCGCAGAGCAATCGTTTCCGACGCGCCCGGCGGGACGTTCAGCACGTAGTGCGCCGACGCCTTCGTGCCTTCCTTCTTGGGGTTGACGGCGTCCTGACGGCCGTGCACGACGTAATTATTGATGCCGTCCTTGACGTATGGTGACCGGTTCGGCGTCCGGTAGAGACGCTCGGTGTTCGTTTCGTTCTCCGTGAACAGCCATTCGGGGGTACCGCCGGCGCTTAGCGACCGGTCCCCGAGTTCGGGATGGAATATCGCGAGCCGGCTGGCGTCCACCTGCGTGAGGCTCGGCCGACGGCCCGCATCACCCCAGGACCACGTATTCCTGAACCAGATCGTAGGCAGGACGTGCAAAGCCGCGGCTTCGGGTCCGCGGTTGGCAACCGTAATACGGATCACGATGTCTTCCGGCGTCTCCTTCGCATACTCGACGAACACGTCGAAGTAGCGATCGCCGTCGAAGACGCCTGTATCGAGCAGCTCGAACTCGAGGGCATCGCGGCCGAGAGTACGGTTGGTGTTGACGAGCTCGTCGTACGGGTACGCCGCCTGGGGGTACTTGCAGATACTTCATGTACGAGTGCGTCGGCGTCGAATCGAGATAGAAGTAGTACTCCTTGACGTCCTCGCCGTGATTGCCCTCGCTGTTCGTCAGCCCGAACAGACGCTCCTTGATGATGGGATCCTTGCCGTTCCACAGTGCGAGCGAGAAACAGATCTGCTGACGGTCGTCGAGATCCCCGCCAGGCCGTCCTCGCCCCAACGGTACGCGCGCGATCGTGCCTGGTCGTGGCTGAAGTAGTCCCAGGCGTTCCCCGAGTCGCTGTAGTCCTCGCGTACGGTGCCCCACTGTCGCTCGCTGAGATACGGTCCCCACTTTCGCCACGGCGCGCCCGTCTCTCGCGCAGCAGACAGCCGCTGGTCCTCGGCGCCGGCGGTAGCTGATTTCGCTGCGCTCGTCACTGCGCCGTGTCCCACGTATCGTCAGCGGTGTAGGCGGTCAGGGCTCCCACGACGCGGGACGTCTCTGATCCCAGGTCCTTCTCGCGGACGATGCCGTCCTGATTGACCATGAACGTCATGACGCCCGTCGCATCGTAGGTCGCCGGCCACGCAACCAGTGCAAAGCCTTTCGCTTCCCGCGGCGCCAGAATTTTGAAGTGATAGCCGTGAAACGGCGACTTCCCTTCGTCGGCGGCGTCCGCGATCAGGTCTCCGAGCGGGCTCCGCTTCTCACCGCGAGCGGCAGGCCAATACAATCCGTTCTGCCGGCCGGGATCGCTCCTGAGCGCGGTCGCGTACAGGCCCGCCGGCTTCCCGTCGTGTCCGCGGCGCGCGTAGAGCTGTTGGGCGAGGACGTAGGTGCGGCACGCGCGGATGGCGGCGAGCTCGTTGCGGCCGATGCGCCGAGCCAGGACCTCCTCGACTCCGGAGGCAGTATCGAATCGCCAGCGGTTCCCGTCTTTCACGATCGGAACGGGAAAGGGCCACGATTCGTGGCCGACGACGAGCACGCGGCCGTCAGGGCCGTTGTTGGTGAGTTGCCACCCCTCGGCGGCGGCGACGACGAAGACTTCACGGTGCTGGCGCGCCGTCTTGGGATCGGACGCATCGACCAGCGGCTGCGCGTCCGGACCCAGGAGCGCCATCAGTTCCTCGAGCTTGCCTGCCCTTGGCGACCTCGATGAGCGCCTTGGCGGCATCCTCCGGGGAGGCAAACGTTCGTGGTCCTGGATTCGCCGACCGGCACGCGAGCATTGCGGCGAGCGCGCCCACGCACAAGAGAGCGATCGCGCAACGGGAACGCGTCAGGATACGCGTGCTCATCGCCGCCTCCCGCCGCTGCGCGAGCTGCTGCTGCGGCTCTTTTGACCGCGCGAGCTGGCCGCCCGCTCGGATTTACCGCTCGAGTAGCCCGAGAACGCATCCGATTTCGTGCCGCTGCGATCGCGCTGTGGACTTGTCACCGCTGCTGTAGCCGCGGGATTCCATGCTCGCGCCGCCAGTGCTGCGGGCCTCAGACGCCTTCGCGCTCGCATCGGAACGTCGCTGCGCCTGCGCTTCGGGATTGGCCTGCCGCTCCGTTCGCTGCTGCTGCGCGTTCTGCTGACGTTCGGTGCGCTGTTGCTGCGTCGTGGACGCGCGGTCGCCGCGTTCATCCGCGATGTCTTCACGCCGGTCGCCCCGCTCGTCGAGCATGTCCTCGCGGTTGTCCTGCCAGTCGTCACGAGCGTCCTCGCGGGCGTCGTAATAGTCGTCCCACGCGTCGTTGTACATGTAGCCGCCGCCGTGCCACCCGTACGGTCCGTAGTAATAGTCGTTGTCGATCGCCGCGCCTAGGGCGATGCCCGCCGTAAAGCCAATCAGGCCCGCGGCCACGGCCTCGGCGGTGTCGTCGTCCTCCTTTATGACGACGGTGGATGACGACGGAACATACACCGTCTGCGCGTTGTATTGCGGCACGTAGACGACTTGCGGGTTCGCTGGTTCGATGACGATCACCTGTTCGCCGCTCGACGTTGTCTTGGTTTGGACATCCTGCTGCGGCGAGCTTTTCAGCTTCCCTGCCTGGCTCGCCTTCGTCCGCAGCCGCTGGACGCTGGCAAACACAGCCGAGCGGTCGGCCGCGAACGCCTCGCCGAGGTGCGTGGTCCACTCCATCTGCGACGCCATGGCCTGGACGACGTCGGGAAACAGAACGATCGCGGCAAAGCTCTGGTCGAACCCGGACTTCGTGGCCGCCTCCTGCAGGTCGCTGCCCTTGAGCGTGGGATTCGCGGCCATCCATTCGTTGAGCGCCGCGACCTTGGCGGGCTTTGCCGCGCACAGGAGCATCTGCGCCAGAAGCGCATCGGGATAGAGGGCGATTGGCGCGAGCAACCGATCGAGCTCCTGAGACTGCGGCGTTGCCTGAACCCTGGCTGCCAAACTGGCCGACCACGTCAGACTCGCCGCCATGACCGAGAGCGTGACCGTGAGAGCGAGAGCGAAAGCCTTTTGCATAGAGTGATGCCTTGCATAGAAGCAAGTAGCAAGACGCGTACTCCGACCGGCCCGAGCGCGCGTCGAGCGACAACTAACGTTCGGCGAATGACTTGGCCGTGCCTCGTCACCTGACGCCGTCGCCGTGGCCGGCGGAGCGAACTCCGCCCCGCCGGAGATCCTCCGTCTGGCCGTATGGGTCACCAGATTGTTTCAGTACGGCCAGGTCCAGTTGGCGAGCTCCGGCCGATCGGTACCATGCCGGCGGGCATACGCCATGTTATCGATGATCGACTGTTTCGGCAGGGTCCGGCCTGCTTCATCGGCTCTCGCGCGCATCGACCGGCGTCACGTGCCAGATCTCGCGACAGTACTGGCGGATCGACCGATCCGATGAGAAACGGCCGACCCTGGCGGTATTGAGAATCGCCATTCGAGTCCAGTCGGTCGTTCGGCGGTACGCGTCGCTCACCCGCTCCTGGCAGTCCACGAACGCCTGATAGTCGGCGAGCAGCAGGTATTCGTCACGCGTCAACAGCGAATCGACCAAGGGCCGGAACAGCTCACGGTCCCCGTTCGAAAATGCGCCGTCGGCAATCAGGTCAATCGCCTCCGCGAGGCTCGCGTTGGACTCGTAGATGCTGCGTGGGCGATAGCCACTCGCCTTGAGCTCGGTCACGCCGTCAACCGTCAGACCGAATGCAAAAAAGTTGTCATGCCCCACCGCGTCACGAATCTCGATGTTGGCTCCGTCCAACGTGCCGATGGTCAACGCCCCATTCATGGCGAACTTCATGTTTCCTGTGCCGGACGCTTCCTTGCCAGCTGTAGAGATCTGCTCGGAGAGATCGGCCGCCGGATACACCTTGTGACCCGCGCTGACGTTGAAGTCAGGAACGAACACGACTTTGAGGGCCTGCGAGACATGCGGATCGCTGTTAACGGTGGAGGCGACGGCATTGACGAGTTTGATGATCAGCTTGGCGGCCAGGTTCTGTCCTTCGCTCGACAGTGCTTCTGCGGCAGCGTCCCAGATCCCGAGGTTGACGAGGCCGTTGCCGAGGTGGGGCCCGGTCAGAAACTCCGCAGAGAGGTATGCCACGACCTTCGCGGATGACTCAGGTCTCGCGGTCGCATCCACGGTTCCGATGTAGCGGTCGAGCATGCGATCGCGAACGGCATACGCCAGTGCGACATACCAGTCGTGCCTCGTCGCATGCTGCGGCATCTTCGCCTGCAGATAGTGAAGGTTGTCGATGATAGCGGCCCTGATGGCTGCCGCCTCGCGCCCGGCGCGCATGTCATCGCGGCCGATGTGTGAACCCGGACCGGCCGCGCGATTCTTCGAGTTGACGTGTTCCATGACTCCTCCGCCGACGTTGCTGCACGTCGTCGATCGCTGCGCTGGGTCAATCGCTGCGCTGGGTCAATCGCTGCGCTGGGCCGAACACTGCGCTGGCACGTCGCTGGTCACGCGAGCCCGAGCGCGAGCAGTACGGTAGAGCGCGGCTGTACAACGTACTCGCCACGTGTAACGGTTGGCGCCATGTTCCAGGTTACGGCGTCATCGGGTGAAGGCATCGCCGTGTCGATGCACCGCCGCCAGCCGTTGAGCCCTCTCGGCACGGGCGGCAGCTCGAACGTGAGAGGCTCCCAGTAAGCGTTGCTCATCACGTGCAGGTCGAAACGCGAGCGAAGGGTCCGCAGCCTGAACGCCAGCGAGTGGGAGTGTTCGCTCCAGTCCGGCTGGCCGAGCGCCACGCCGTGCCATTCGATCTTCGCCCGATCGAGTAGCTGATTGAGACTGAGCCGGTCGTTGCCGAGGACGATGTCACGGCGTTGCCTGAGCGAAAGGAGCGCCTTGACGAAGCGATGCAGGCCGGCGTGCCGCTCCAGCAGGGTCCAGTCGAACCAGCTGACCTCGTTGTCCTGACAATACGCGTTGTTGTTGCCGCCCTGGCTTCGCCTGACCTCGTCGCCCATGAGCAGCATCGGCGTTCCGGCAGCGAGCAGCAACAGCGTGAAAAAATTCTTGATCTGACGTTCGCGAAGCGCCTCGATCGCTCGATCGTCGGTCGGCCCTTCGACGCCGCAGTTCCAACTCGCGTTGTCGGCGGCGCCGTCGCGGTTCTCCTCGCCGTTGGCGGTGTTGTGCTTCTCGTTATAGGACACCAGGTCGTTGACAGTAAACCCGTCGTGACACGTGACGAAGTTGATGCTCTGCTCCGCCTCCCTTTCCTCATGGCCGAAGATATCGGGGCTGCCGAGCAACCGCGCGACCATCCCTGGCACCGAGCCGTTGTCACCACGGAGAAAACGCCGCACGTCGTCGCGGAATCGGCCGTTCCATTCCTGCCATGTGTCGCCGACGAAGCTGCCGACTTGATAGAGGCCCGCGGCATCCCAGGCTTCGGCAATGAGCTTCGTACCGGCAAGCACTGGATCGGACTCGATGTCCCAGAGGACCGGTGGATTCGGCATCGGATGGCCACTGTCGTCACGGGTCAGAATCGATGCGAGATCGAAGCGGAAACCATCGACGTGCATCTCGGTGACCCAATAACGCAGGCTGTCGAGGATCAGACGGCGGACGATCGGCTCGTTGGCGTTCAGTGTGTTGCCGCAACCGGTATAGTCCGCGTAGCGCGAGCGGTCACTTCCGAGGATGTAATAGAAATCGTTGGCCAGACCGCGTAGCGACAACGTGGGACCGTCATGCCCGCCCTCCGAGGTGTGGTTGAACACGACATCGAGGATCACCTCGATTCCGGCGCGGTGGAGCGCCTTGACCATGTCGCGGAACTCGTCGAGCACGCCGAGCGGTTCGCTGCGCGAGCTGTACGCGTGATGTGGCGCAAAGAACGACACCGGCTGGTATCCCCAGTAGTTCGGCCGGCCTCCGGGCGCATCGTGCGGGTCGAATTGGAAGACCGGCAGGAGTTCCACAGCGGTGATGCCCAGATCTCGAAGGTAGGGGATCTTCTCGATCACCCCGGCATAGGTTCCGCGCAGGTTCGGCGGCAGCGCCGAGCTGGGATGTCTCGTGAAGCCGCCGACGTGAAGCTCGTAGATGACCGTCTCGACGAGCGGCCTCCTGAGCGGCCGATCGCCTTCCCAGTCGTAGCGGCTGGGATCGGCAACGACGCTCTTCATCGCGGTGGCCGCGGTGTCTCCGGGTCGTTTGGCAGCGTCACGGTCGTAACCGTTTGGGACCACAGCCGCGCGTCCGTATGGATCGAGCAGCGCCTTCTCGGGATCGAAGCGTAGCCCGCGGTGCGGCGCGAACGGACCGTGCGCGCGATAGGCGTACATCTGTCCTGGCTCGAGCCCCTCGACCAGCACGTGCCAGTAGTGATACGTCCGGTTGACGTGCCGATCGAGCGGAATGACCCGCTCGGGCCCACGCTCCGGATCATCGAAGAGCAGTAGCTCCACGAGCGACGCGTCCCTGGAGAAGACGCTGAAGTTGACCCCGTCGCGCCAGAGCGAGGCACCGAGCGGCGCACTGGCTCCGGCCCGGTCGAGCCGCTCGCCCATCGTGTAGTACCGCTAGTACCGCTCGGGCACCCACCGGCGGCGTGCGATCGACTTCTCGTCGTCGTACGCGCCTTTGGTTGACCGCTTGGGCAGCTTGACCTTCTTTCGCGGCACCTTCTTATAGGGAAGGAGCGACAGGATATGCTCGATGGTGTTCAACCGCGCGGTCCGCTTATCGTCGGATCGGACGAGGTACCACGGCGCAAATCGGGTGTCGGTCTTCGCCAGCATCTGGTCGCGTGCCCGCGAATAGTCGTACCAGCGAGTCCGCGAGGGCAGGTCCATGGGGCTCAGCTTCCACTGCCGCACCGGATCGTCGATGCGCGCCTCGAAGCGCTTCTTCTGCTCGTCGTCGCTGACCTCGAGCCACAGCTTGATCAGGGTGACGCCGCCGTCGACCAGGAACTTCTCGATCTGCGGGCACAGCTCGAGGAAGCGCTTGTGGTCCTTGTCTGAGACAAACCCCATGACGTGCTCGACGCCGGCGCGGTTGTACCAGCTCCGGTCGAAGATGACGACCTCGCCGGCAGCGGGAAAGTGCTGCAGGTACCGCTGCATGTAGACCTGACTCTTCTCCCGATCGGAAGGAGCCGGCAATGCAACGACCCTGAAGACGCGTGGGCTGACGCGCTCAGTCAGGGCGCGGATGGTTCCACCCTTGCCGGCGCCGTCACGGCCCTCGAAGATGACGACGACCCGGAGCCCCTTCTCCTTGACCCAGTCCTGGAGGTGGCACAACCGGACCTGAAGCTTGCGTAGCTGCTGCTCGTACTTCTTTCGTTTCATCGCGTCCGTCCCTGCTTGTGCGCAAGCCTCTCACTGGACATTGGGGCGCCGGACTTCCTCGACGTAGTCGAGCCCACGCGTGGTCGAGACGAAATCGAACTGCACATGCGGAGGATCGTGAACCGATTCGAGGATGGAGAGCACCGACGTGAATCGTTCCGACTGCACGCGACGACGGATGTCCGCCTCCGTCTTCCATTCCTCCAGGTAGTGCACGGTCGAATCCGGTTCCGCCCACACCGAACATCCGAGGCATCCCGGATCGAGTCGCGTGCTCACCATCAGGAAACGAAACGCCTCGACCAGATCTGGCGCACCGCGTGCGGAGCTCTTGAGCATAACGGTCAGCCGCACCATGGTCACACCTGTCGCTATCGTTGTTCCAAGCCGCGGTTCTCTCGAGAATCGGCCAATCGAACCACCCCGATGTCGCCTCTCACTTCCGGCTCACACCGGTCAGCTTCAGGATCTCGCCGCTGTAGTCGTCGACGACGAACACCCCCTGCTTGACCGTCACCTTTGCCGCGGGCGCGAACGTGCCGCTGCCGTTCCCCGCGCTGTCCAGCTCGAGATCGATCAGGGCAAAGTCATAGCCTTCCTTTGGCTTCGCACCAGGAACACCGGCGCCGACGAACGCGACCGGCGCATCGGTAACAATCGTGAGCAGCCGGCCCTTGCCGGTCGGGCGCTCGAGCGTCAGCCGCGTCGGTGTCGGCGAACCGCCAGCGACGCGCACCGAGCCGGTGGCGGCGACGCCGGCGAGGGCCTTGCGCAGTGCGGCTGCCCCGCCGCTCTTGAAGGCCGCAAGGTAGCCGTCCACTTCGCTTTGCGGCATCTTGCGGTCGACGACGATGGTGACCGGCGCGCTCGCGGACGCGGCCCCGGCCGTCTTGACTGCGGCGGTCGCGGTGAACGTCTCGGACTGTGCGTGCACAGGAAGAGCGGCAATCGTCCACACGGCCAGCGCGAGCCCACACATCCTCACTGTCTGTCGAAACATCATGGCTCCCTCCCCGGCGTCGCCCGCCGGACAGGCGCGAAACTGCAGCAGCTGTACCAAACTCGCCGACAGCCTCAGCCAACGATCAACGGCACGCAGAGCGCGTGTTTTTGCGTTACGCGGCGGCGTGAGCTTCCCGGATCCCTCCGGCATCGCGGAGCACATCCGGAATGCCGGAGGAGACCGAGCGCCGCTCGATCCGGCGCTGCTGGCAGGGCGCCAATCGACCGAGCGAATCGGCGGTCGATTGCCGATAGCTGCGCGCTGTCGTGCTGGCATGCACCGTGCTCAAACGCGTCGGCGGCATGGACGCCGCCGCCACCGTCTACTTCGCCCTCGCCGCGCCGGTGGAGCATGGCCTTCCGCAAAAGGCCGTCGAACTCGGCAGGCCCTTCGGGTTCCCGATCACGAACTCGATGGTCGTGACGTGGATCGTCGCCGTCGGCCTGATCGTTTTTGCGCAGATCGCGACGCGGCGGATGGCTCAGGTGCCTGGCGGCGCGCAGAACTTCCTCGAGTGGTTGATCGAAAGCCTCTATAACCTCCTCGAAAGCATCATCGGTCCGCACCTGGTGCAGCGGACGTTCTGGTTCTTCGGCACGATCTTCATCTTCATCCTCGCCGCCAACTGGATCGGCCTGCTTCCGGGAGTTGGCACCATCGGCTGGGGCCACTCGACGGCGGAAGGCTTCGTCGTCGATCAACCGCTCTTTCGCGGCGCCAACGCCGATCTCAACTTGACGCTGGCGATGGCGCTCGTCTTCTTCGCGTGCTGGATCGTCTGGGCGCTGCAGGAAGTCGGGGTGCGCGGCATCGCCACCGAGCTCTTCGCCCCGAAGGGCGACACCGCCGGCGTGATGAAGCTGCTCATGATCGTCGTCTTCTTCGCGGCGGGATGCCTGGAAATCGTGTCGATTCTCTTCCGGCCGGTCTCGCTCAGCTTCCGGCTCTACGGCAACGTCTTCGCCGGCGAGAACATGCTCGAAGCGATGGCGACGATCGTCCCGGGATTGGGATGGCTGCTGCCGATTCCCTTCTATTTCATGGAGCTGCTGGTCGGGATCGTCCAGGCGATGGTCTTCATGTTGTTGACCGCCGTCTTCACGCTGCTCATCTGCCAGCACCACGAGGAGCCGGCGGGAGCGCATGGAGCTTCCGCCTGACGGCGGAGCCTCGGGAGCTGGATCCGCCCTCAGGCGGAAGTAGCTCGAACACGCAGAAAGGACAAAGACGATGACCGGAAGCTTGCACGTCGGCCTGGCGGCCCTGGGCGCGGCGATCGGCGTTGGATTAATCGGGCAGGGCGCGTCGGTCGCCGTCGGGCGCAATCCGGGCGCCTCCACCAAGATCATGGTGCAGTCGATCCTGGCGATCGCCTTTGCCGAGGCGATCGTGTTCTACGCCCTGTTCCTGGTGCGCTGAGCGCACGATGCCGAGCGCCGTCCGGACCTGTCGGTAACCAGATGAGTGCACGAACATGCTTGCCCTAGCCCTGCAAACCGCGGCCGAAGGCGGCAGCCAGATCGAGGAGATCGCCCGAACGTTCGGGGTCGACTGGCCGCACCTCATGGCGCAGATCGTCAGCTTCGGCATCGTCTGTGCCGTGCTGTATCTGCTGGCCTACACACCGATCCTGAAGATCCTCGCGGCCCGGCGCCAGCAAATCGCCGACGGCCTTGCCAACGCCGACAAGATCAAGGCCGAACTGGCGCGTATCGAGGCCGAGCGCCATGCCATCCTGGCGAAAGCCGGCGAGGACGGCAAGCAGTTGATTGAAGAAGCCCGCGCCGCGGCGGCGCGCGTCCAGGCCGAGGAGACGCGGAAGGCCATCGCCGCTGCCGAACAGGTACTCGTCAGGGCGCACGAGGCGACCGAACGCGATCGCGCCCGCATGCTCGCCGACCTTCGTCGCGAAGTCGGGCGCCTCGTCGTGCAGACGACGGCGACCGTCACTGGAAAAGTGCTGACGCCTGACGACCATCGCCGGCTGGCGGAAGAAACCGCCCGGCAGCTGAGGTGAACGATGAAGGTCACCCGCAAAGCGCGACGGACTGCGCGCCATCTCTTCCGGCTGTGCGTCGTCAACGGACAGCTGGATCCGTCGCGAGTACGACAGATCGCCGAGCGCGTGGCCCGATCCGGGCGCCGCGGGTCCCTCGCGGTGCTCGGCGACTTTCAGCGGATGGTCCGCCTCGATCGCGACGAGCATCGAGCCATCGTCGAAAGCGCGACTCCCCTCCCTGACGACCTGCGCAACGAGCTGCGATCGGACCTGGCACGACGCTACGGCGCCGCGCTAGAGACGTCGTTCACCGAAAATCCCGCGCTCATCGCCGGCATGCGGATCCGCGTCGGCAGCGATGTCTACGACGGCAGCGTGCGCGCCAGGCTGGCCGCGATCGACGCCGGTCTGTGAGAGTGAGGTAGGAACACCATGGCCGATCTGGTCCAGGAAATCGAAGCACACATCGCCGGGGCAAAGGCCGCAGGCGCCAAGCAGACCGTCGGCGTCATCCGCGAGATCGGCGACGGCGTGGCACGGGTCGAGGGGCTCGGCGACGTGATGCTGAACGAGATGCTCGACTTCGGGCAGGGCATCACCGGCATGGCGCTGAACCTCGACGAGACCGAGGTCGGCGTCATCATTCTCGGCGACTACACCAAGCTCGAAGAAGGCGGCGAGGTCAAGGCCACCGGCAAGCTGCTGCAGGTGCCGGTCGGCAAGGGGCTCCTCGGCCGCGTCGTCAACACGCTCGGCGAACCGCTCGACGGCAAGGGTCCGATCCCGAGCGACGTCGCCTATCCCGTCGAGAAGGTCGCTCCCGGCATCATCCGCCGCAAGTCCGATCGGCCAGCCGGTGCAGACCGGCATCATGCCGATCGACGCGATGATTCCGATCGGCCGCGGGCAGCGGGAGCTCATCATCGGCGACCGCTCGACCGGCAAGACGACCATCTGCCTCGACACGATCATCAGCCAGGCCCGCCTCAACCAGGCGGCCGAGGCCTCCGGCGACACGAGCTACCGGCCGCTCTACAGCATCTACGTCGCGATCGGCCAGAAGCAGTCGACGATCGCGCGGATCATGTCGGTGCTCGAGCAGGCAGGCGCGATGCCCTACAGCATCATCCTCGCCGCCGGCGGCCTCCGACTCGGCGACGAGCCAGTATCTTGCGCCATTTGCCGGCGCGGCGATTGGCGAGTGGTTCATGGACAACGGCATGGACGCGCTCATCGTCTACGACGACCTCTCGAAGCACGCGGTCGCGTATCGCCAGGTCTCGCTGGTGCTCAAACGGCCGTCGGGCCGCGAGGCCTATCCCGGTGACGTCTTCTACCTCCATAGCCGGCTGCTCGAGCGCGCGGCGCGCGTCGGCGAGCAGTACGGCAACGGCTCGCTGACCGCGCTCCCGATCATCGAAACGCAGGCCGGCGACGTGTCGGCGTACATCCCGACCAACGTCATCTCGATCACCGACGGCCAGATCTTCCTCGAGACCGATCTCTTCTATCAGGGCGTGCGGCCGGCAATCTCGGTCGGCATCTCGGTCTCGCGCGTGGGATCGGCGGCGCAGCTGAAGGCGATGAAGCAGGTCGCCGGACAGCTCAAAGGCGACCTGGCGCAGTTTCGCGAGCTGGCGGCGTTCGCCCAGTTCGGCTCCGAGCTCGATGCCGCGACGCAGGGCAAAGATCGACCGCGGCAAGCGCATC
The DNA here is from genome assembly GCA_963797715.1 of uncultured Acidobacteriota bacterium. Classification (GTDB taxonomy): domain Bacteria; phylum Acidobacteriota; class Vicinamibacteria; order Vicinamibacterales; family 2-12-FULL-66-21; genus DATBJJ01. The sequence goes on along the minus strand of CAWCQS010000011.1, from coordinate 56,632 downwards.
GTCGAGCTGTTCAAGCAGCCGCAGTACAGCCCGATTCCCGTCGAAGTGCAGGTGGGCGTGATCTGGGCCGTGCAGAACGGCTACATGGACGATGTGCCGGTCGAGCGAGTCAAGGAATTCCAGGCGGCGCTGGGCCGACTTCCTGACGACGCAGAAGGTCGCGCTCCTGGCGAAGATTGTCAAGGAGAAGGCGTTGAGCCCCGAGCTGACGAACGAGCTGAAGGCAGCGGCCGATCAGTTCAAGCAGACGTGGAAGAAGTAGCTCCCAGCTTCAGCTCCCAGCTTCCAGCTTCCAGTTCACGGAAGTTAGAAGTTGGAAGTTAAGCGCTGGAAGCTGGAAGCTGAAAGCTGGAAGCTGACTATGTCCTCCCCCCGCGAGCTCCGACGGCGCATCAAGTCGATCAGCGGCACGGCGCAGATCACCAAAGCCATGCAGATGGTGGCGGCGTCGAAGATGCGCAAGGCGCAGGAGGCAGCGATCGCCTCGGCCCCGTTCGCGCGGCGGCTCTATCGCATCCAGCGGAGCGCGACGACGAGGACGGTCGACTTTCGGCACCCGCTGCTCGAGGTCCGGGAGGTACGGCGCCGGGCAGTGGTGCTGGTCGCCGGCGACAAGGGCCTGTGCGGCGCGCTCAATACCAACGTCTTCCGCCTGGCCGCGCAATACCCGATCGAATCGACCGTCTTCATCACTGCCGGACGGAAGGCGGCGCAGTTCGTCAGTCGCAGCGGGCGCACGCTCGCGGCCGAGTTCGCGTACGGCGATTCGCCGACCTACGCCGAGGCTCGGGCGATTGCCGCGTTCGCCCGTGACCTCTTCCTGAACAAAGAGGTCGATCAGGTGGTGATCGCCACCACGCGCTTCGTGAACACGCTGACGCAGGAACCGGTCGCGATGGAATACCTGCCGATCGGCGAAATCAGGGGAATGAGGGTCGTCGGCGCCGAACCTGAGGAGACGCTGCAGGCCGACACAGCGGAAACCGTCTTCGAGCCGAGCCCGGAGGAGCGTCCTCGGCTACCTCCTCGGGCAGTACCTGAACATCTACCTTTTTTATGCGCTGCTGAACGCCAAGGCGAGCGAGCAGAGCGCGCGCATGGTCTCGATGAAGAACGCCACCGATAGCGCCGAGACCCTCATCAAGGAACTGACGCTCGAGTACAACAAGCTCCGGCAGGGCAACATCACCAAGGAACTGCTCGAGATTGCCGGCGGGCAGGCGAATTGACTGCCTTTCGCTGTCAGCTATCAGCTATCAGCTGTCAGCTGTGAAGTCACAAAGAAGACGAAGCTGAACTGAAGCTGAGAGCTGAGAGCAGGCAGACAATGAATATTGGCAAAATCGTTCAAGTCGTCGGGCCGGTCGTCGACGTCGAATTTCCGGCGGCGCTGCCAGCGATCTATAACGCGCTGACGGTGGACTACCGCGTGGAGAACGAGCCGGTCTCGCTGACGCTCGAAGTCCAGCAGCACCTCGGCGATCGGTGGGTGCGAACGATCTCGATGGCCGGCACAGAAGGGATCAAGCGCGGTTACGACGTCAAGGACACTGGCGGTCCGATCACGGTGCCAGTTGGCGACGGCGTCATGGGACGTGTCTTCGACGTCACCGGACAACCCATCGATGAGCGCGGTCCCGTGCAGGCGGAAAAGCGCTACCCGATCCATCGTCCGCCGCCGCCGCTCGTCGACCAATCCACCTCGCCGCAGGTGCTGTCCACCGGCATCAAGGTCATCGACCTGGTATGCCCGTTCCTCAAGGGCGGCAAGGTCGGCGCGTTTGGTGGCGCTGGCGTCGGCAAGACCGTCGTGATCATGGAGCTCATCAACAACATCGCCAAGCTCCATGGCGGCGTCTCGGTATTCGCGGGCGTCGGTGAGCGCACGCGCGAGGGCAACGATCTCTACCAGGAAATGTCGCAGGCGGGAGTCATCAACCAGAAGGATTTGGGGGCGTCCAAGATCGCGCTCGTCTACGGCCAGATGAACGAGCCACCCGGGCGCGGCTGCGCGTGGCGCTGAGCGGCCTCGCGATCACCGAGTACTTCCGCGACGAGCGCGGCCAGGATGTGCTGCTCTTCATCGACAACATCTTTCGCTTCTCTCAGGCGGGCTCGGAAGTCTCGGCGCTCCTCGGCCGCACCGCCAGCGCCGTCGGCTATCAGCCGACGCTCGCCGCCGAGATGGGCATGCTGCAGGAGCGCATCACCTCGACGAAGAAGGGCTCGATCACGTCGTTCCAGGCGGTATACGTGCCCGCTGACGACCTGACCGATCCCGCGCCGGCGACGACGTTCGCGCACCTCGACGCGACGATCGTGCTCGAGCGTTCGATCGCCGAGCTGGGCATCTACCCGGCCGTCGATCCGCTGGCCTCGACCTCGCGCGCGCTGGCGCCCGACATCGTCGGCGAGGAGCACTACGATGTCGCGCGGCGCGTCCAGCGCGTCCTGCAGCGCTTCAAGGATCTGCAGGACATCATCGCGATCCTCGGGATGGACGAGCTCTCACCCGATGACAAGCTGACCGTCTACCGCGCGCGGAAGATCCAGCGTTTCCTCAGCCAACCCTTCAGCTCGGCACAGGTCTTTACCGGACGCGAGGGCCGCCAGGTCCCTGTCGCGGACACCGTGCGCGGCTTCAAGGAGATCCTCGACGGCAAGCACGACAGCGTGCCGGAGGGGAACTTCTATATGAAGGGTGGGATTGAAGAGATAAAAACATAGCTATCAGCTATCAGCTCTCAGCTATCAGCTGGGAGCCGGAGATTCTCTGATAGCTGAAAGCTGACTGAGCTATGCCTGACACCCTCAAACTGGAAATCGTCACGCCTCAGGCCACGGTCTTCTCCGAGGACGTGCACATGGTCACGCTGCCGGCCATCGACGGGGAGATGGGTGTCTACCCTCATCACGTGCGCCTGATCACGCAGCTCGTGCCGGGCGAAATCATCGTCACCAAGGACGGCCAGGAGCGATATCTCGCCGTCGGCGAAGGGCTCGTGGAAGTCGCCGCCGACCACGTCGCGATCGTGACGGACATGGCCATTCCGTCGGACAGGATTGATGAGGCCAAGGTGGAGGAAGCGCGCGCGCGTGCCGCCGCCCGGCTAGAGGAAAAGATTTCCGACGAAGAAATCGCGTCCGTCAACGCATCGCTCGCGCGCTCGCTCGCGCAACTGCAGATCAAGCGGCGTCGCAGAACGTAGCCCGAGGCCGCCTGGCAGGCAGGCGAGGCGCAACGCTCCGGAATACAGGGGGATCTCCGGTCCCACGGAGAATCGCGGGCGCCACTCGAAGCAGCCGGATGGCTCGATATCGCCGAAAGCCAAGAGTATTCCAAGTACTTACGGCTACACTCTCTCGCACGTGGGACAAGGCGCAGACCTTGCTTTTTCGTGATGATCGGCGTGGCCCTACGCTAATCTTTCTCGCGCTCTTCCTCAAAGAAACAGGGCCGGCGGTTCGCCGCGCGGCCGCTTAACCACGAAAGCACGATCATGACTGCAACAACTGGAACCGGAAAGTACGAACAGCTGCTGGAACGATGCCGAAGTCTTCCGCCTGTGCCGACGGCGGTCGCGCATCCGTGTGAGGAGTCCGCGCTCGCGGGCGCGATCGAGGCCGGCGCGAAAGGACTCATCACGCCGATTCTCGTCGGTCCCGTTGCCAAGATTCACGAGATCGCGCAGAAGGCCGGCATCGCGCTCGGCACGACGGCGATCGTCGACGTCCCTCATAGCCACGCCGCGGCGGCCAAGGCCGTCGAGCTCGTGCGCAAGGGCGAGGCCGAGCTGCTGATGAAAGGGAGCCTGCACACCGATGAGCTCCTCAGCGCGGTCGTCGCCAAGGAGACGGGGCTGCGTACCGCGCGCCGCATCAGTCACGTGTTCCTCATGGACGTGCCGACGTATCACAAGGTCCTCATCATCACCGATGCCGCGATCAACATTGCGCCGTCCCTCGAAGACAAAGCCCACATCTGCCAGAACGCGATCGATCTTGCGGTGACGTTCGGCGTGAAGAAGCCGAAGGTCGCGATTCTCGCTGCCGTGGAAACGATCAATTCGAAGATGGTGGCGACGATCGACGCGGCGGCGCTGTGCAAGATGGCCGAACGTGGGCAGATCACCAATGGCCTGCTCGATGGCCCGCTGGCCTTCGACAACGCGATTAGCCGTGACGCGGCACGCATCAAGGGCATCGTCTCGGAGGTGGCGGGCGATCCCGACATCCTGCTCGTGCCCGACCTCGAGGCCGGCAACATGCTGGCCAAGCAGCTGTCGTTTCTCGCCAACGCCGACAGCGCCGGGCTGGTGCTCGGCGCCCGCGTGCCGATCATCCTGACCAGCCGGGCCGACAGCGTGCGATCGCGAATTGCAAGCTGCGCCGTCGCCATGATGGCCGCGCATGCGCGTCGGCAAGCGCTGCCCGCCACGGTGTAACACAGAATCGGAGGCTGCAATGGACGACTACACAGTCGTCGTCAACGCTGGCTCGTCGAGCCTGAAGTTCTGCATCTATCGCCGGCCCGAGGCCAGCCGAGTGGCGGCTCGAGGCGCGCGGACAGATCGAGGGCATCGGCACCTCGCCGCGGTTCTCCGCCAAGGACGGCGCGGGCGCGCAGCTCGCCGATACCAACCTCGACACCGCGGTCGTGCGCGATGGCCGCTCGGCGCTCGATGCGCTCGGCGACTGGCTGCGCTCGACCTACAGCGGCGCTCGGGTCCTCGGCGTCGGCCATCGCGTCGTCCACGGCGGTCCGCGGTTCGCCGCGCCGACGGTGGTCACGCCGCAAGTGCTCGACGAACTGCGGGCGCTGATACCGCTCGCACCTCTCCATCAGCCGCACAACCTGGCGGCGATCGACGCCGTCGCCGCGCGCCTTCCTGACGTGCCGCAGGTCGCGTGCTTCGACACCAGCTTCCATCGCGGCCAGCCGGCGGTTGCCGAGCTCGTGCCGCTGCCGCGAGAGATCTGCGCGGCAGGCGTCCAGCGCTACGGCTTCCACGGGTTGTCCTACGAGTACATCGCATCGGTGCTGCCAGCGGAGGCGCCGGAAATCGCCAACGGACGCGTGATCGTCGCGCACCTCGGCAGCGGCGCCAGCATGTGCGCGATGAAGAACCGCAAGAGCATGGACAGCACGCTTGGCTTCACCGCGCTCGACGGCCTCTGCATGGGCACGCGGCCAGGGGCGCTCGATCCTGGCGTCGTTCTCTATCTCTTTCAGAACCTCGGGCTCAGCGCGAAAGAGGTCGAGACGCTGCTCTACAAGAAGTCGGGGCTGCTCGGCATTTCGGGCATCAGCAACGACATGCGAGACCTGCTCGGCAGGAGCGAGCCGGAAGCGCGTCTGGCGGTCGACTACTTCGTCTACCGGGCCGCCAAGGAGATTGGCGCGCTCGCCGCAGTCCTGGGCGGACTCGACGGGCTCGTCTTCACCGCGGGCATCGGCGAGAACTCGGCCGAGATCCGCCGGCGGATTTGCGAGGCGTCGGCCTGGCTCGGCATCGAGCTCGACCGGGAGGCGAACGAGTCGCGACGGACTCGAATCTCCAAGGCAGGCAGCCGTGTGTCGGCGTGGGTGATCCCAACGAACGAGGAGCTCGTCATTGCCCGGCACACCGGGGCGTTGCTGAATCTGGGAGTCGGATCCGAAGCGTGTGACCCGGCAAAAGGAGTACTTCATGGCTACGACGGAAGCGCAGGCCACGAAAGCCGCCGACGCGGCATCCGACTGGCAGGATTTCCAAGGGCGACTCTGGCAACGAGAGATCAACGTTCGCGCCTTCATCCAGACGAACTACACGCCGTACGACGGCGACGAGGCCTTTCTCGCCCCGGCGACCGCGCGCACGAAGGGCATCTGGAAGAAGCTCACGGATCTGTTCGTCGAGGAGCGCAAGAAGGGCGTGCTCGATGTCTCGCAGATTCCGAGCTCCATCACCGCGCACGCTCCCGGATACATCGACCGCGACAACGAGATCATCGTCGGCCTCCAGACCGATGCACCGCTCAAGCGCGCGATCATGCCGAACGGCGGCTTCCGCATGGTCGCCAGCGCGCTGAAAACCTACGGCTACGAGCCCGATCCCGCACGTCGTCGAAGCCTTTACCAAGTACCGCAAGACGCACAACGACGGCGTATTCGACGCGTACACCGCGGACATCAGGCGCTGCCGCAGCTCGCATCTGCTGACCGGATTGCCCGATGCCTACGGCCGCGGCCGGATCATCGGCGACTACCGCCGCGTCGCACTCTACGGCGTATCGCGACTCATCGAGCACAAGCAGCACGAGAAGAACAGCCTCGATTCGGAACCGTCGACCGAGGACATCATCCGCGATCGCGAGGAGCTGTCGGAGCAGATCCGCGCGCTCAAGGAACTGCAGAAGATGGCGGCAGCCTATGGCTTCGACATCTCCCGTCCGGCGCGTACCGCCAGGGAAGCGGTTCAATGGCTCTATTTCGGCTACCTTGCCGGCGTGAAAGAGCAGAACGGGGCCGCGATGTCGCTCGGCCGCACGTCGACGTTCCTCGACATCTACTTCGAGCGCGACCTCGCGTCCGGCGCCATCACCGAGGCGCAGGCGCAGGAGATCATCGACGACTTCGTCATCAAGCTCCGCATCGTCCGCTTCCTGCGCACGCCGGAGTACGACGAGCTCTTCGCCGGTGATCCCACCTGGGTGACCGAATCGATCGCGGGTATGGGTGACGACGGCCGCTCGCTGGTGACGAAGACGAGCTTCCGCATCCTGCAGACGCTCTATAACCTCGGCCCGGCGCCGGAACCCAACCTGACGATCTGGTATTCCCCGCGTCTGCCCGACGGCTTCCGCCGCTTCGCCGCCAAGGTGGCGATCGACACGAGCTCGCTGCAGTTCGAGAGCGACGAGATCATGCGCAGCGCCTGGGGCGACGACGGCGCCATCGCCTGCTGCGTGTCGCCGATGCTCGTCGGCAAGCAGATGCAGTTCTTCGGCGCCCGCGCGAATCTCGCCAAGTGTTTCCTCTACGCGATCAACGGCGGCCGCGACGAGATCACCGGCGACCAGATCGGACCGAAGTCCGAGCCGGTCAAGGGCGACTACCTCGACTTCGACGACGTGGTCACGAAGTTCGAGGCGATGATGGACTGGCTCGCCGGCGTCTACGTCAACGCCATGAACGTCATCCACTACATGCACGACAAGTACGCGTACGAGCGCGTCGAGATGGCGCTGCACGACTACGCGCCGCTCCGCACGATGGCCTTCGGCATGGCCGGCATGTCGGTCGTTGCCGACAGCTTGTCCGCCATCAGGTACGCGAAGGTGCGGGTGGTCCGCAACGAGACCGGCCTCATCACCGACTATCAGACCGAGGGCACGTTCCCGGTTTTCGGCAACAATGACAATCGCGTGGATCAGATTGCCGTCTGGCTCGTGAGCACGTTCATGAGCAAGTTGCGCAAGCATCCGACCTATCGCAACGCCCTGCACACGCAGTCGATCCTGACGATCACGTCGAACGTGGTCTACGGCAAGGCCACCGGAAACACGCCCGACGGCCGCCGGCACGGCGAGCCGTTCGCGCCGGGCGCCAATCCCATGCACGGCCGGGACAGCCATGGCATCCACGCCGCGGCCGCCTCGGTGGCGAAGATCCCCTACCGCGACGCCGCCGACGGCATCTCGCTGACCGCCACGCTCGTACCGACCGGGCTCGGCCGCATCGCCGAGGATCGCATCACCAACCTCACGGCGATCCTCGACGCGTACTTCGGAAGCACCGGCTACCACATGAACGTGAACGTGCTCAATCGCGACACGCTGCTCGATGCGATGGACCATCCGGAGAAGTACCCGAGCCTGACGATTCGCGTCTCCGGCTATGCCGTCAATTTCGTCCGCCTCACGCGCGAGCAGCAGATGGACGTCATCAACCGTACGTTCCATGGAGATCGGCAATGAGGACCTCCCACACTGTTCCCGCCGCACTATCGCTTCGATCCCCGCGACGCTCGACGCTGACCAGGTCGGCTGTGCAGTCGCCATCGTCGCGCTCTGTGCCGGTCCTGCATTTGGAGCGGAAAGGCAAATTGTCCGGCCGAAGGGCACGGCGCCGGGGGGCAATTTCAGTCCCGGCATCCTGATCGACGGCACTCTCTATATTTCGGGTCAGGCCGGCGAAGACAAGGACGGCAAGGTTCCCGGCACCTTCGAAGCCGAGGTAAAGCAGGCGCTGGACAACATCAGCGTCGTGCTCGATGCCGGCGGAATGTCGCCGGCCGACGTCGTCAGCGTTCAGGTGTACCTGACCGACGGCGCTCTGTTTCAACGAATGAACGCCGTCTATACGACCTACTTCAAGGATCCGCGTCCAACCCGGACCACCGTAGTCGTCGCGAAGCTCGTCGGACCCGGGCACATCGAGATCACGGCCACGGCAAAGAAGTAGCGGTAAGGAACCATGTCTGAACCGTCCGCGGCCCCGGAGACTCCCCTCGAGGCGAACAGCCCGTTCGAGCTGCGCGTCGACCTGGGCAAGAACGTGCCCGAGTCCGACGTCCGGACGGCGCTCGCCACCGGCGACATGGGGTTCCTGCATTCGTTCACGACCGGATCGACGGTCGATGGTCCGGGCGTGCGCGTCGTGGCCTGGACCGCGGGGTGCATGTGGCGATGCCTCTACTGCCACAACCCCGATACCTGGACGATGACGAACGGCTTGCCGGTCACCGTCGCCAAGGCCACGGAGGAACTTCGCAAGTACCGGCAAGGGCTCAAGGTCATGGGCGGCGGCTTCACGCTGAGCGGCGGGGAGCCGCTGATGCAGTATCGCTTTGCGGTGAAGCTCTTCACCGCCGCGCGCGGCATGGGCATCCACACGACGCTCGACACCAACGGCTACTACGGCGCCCGGCTCACCGACGACGAGCTCGGCCTGATCGATCTGGTGATGCTCGACCTGAAGACGTTCGATCCGGAACGGCACAAGCGCTTGACGGGCATGGATGTCGCCCCAACGCTGGAGTTCGCGCGACGTCTGGGCGCCCGTAAGCGGCCGATGTGGGTCCGCTATGTCCTCGTGCCCGGTTTGACCGACGATGCCGATGACATCGCCAGGACCGCGAAGTTCGCCGCCGGCCTCGGCAACGTCCAACGCGTCGACGTGCTGCCGTTTCACCAGATGGGCCGCTACAAATGGCACAAGCTGGGGATGACCTACTCGCTCGAACAGACAGCGGCGCCGTCGACTGATCTCGTCGAACGGACGCTCGCGATCTTCAGAAGCGAGGGGCTGAACGCGGTTTGAAGGGTTCAATCGGGTAAGAACCGCACGCGGCCGGTCTCGAGCTCGTAGACGGCGCCCACGAGCTTGAGTATGCCTTCGGCCATTCGGGCCTGCCCCTCCGGTGTCTCGCGAAGCTGCCGCATCGACCATCGCACGTTCGCCTCGACGGCCGATGCCAGACGCGTCGGAGAGGACACGTCGGCATCGAGGCTCTCCAGCCCCGGGAGGATGTTCGCCAACAGCAGTTCGATGCGCTCGCGCTCACGCGCGCGGTGATCCTTTGTCGCCAGCGCCGCCTGCACCGCCCCGCATCCCTCGTGACCGAGGACGACAAAGAGCGGCGTGTGCAGGTGGACGGCCGCGTACTGCAGCGTGCCCATCACTTCGGGCGAGATGACGTTGCCCGCCACCCGCACGATGAACAGCTCGCCGAAGCCGGCGTCGAAGACGAGCTCCGGCGGCACGCGCGAGTCGCTGCAGCCGATGATAGTCGCATACGGACGCTGGCCCTTGGCGAGCTCGGCGAGGATCTCTTTCTGCACGGTCGGAAACCGCGCTTCGCCGCGGACGAACCGCTCGTTGCCGTCGATGAGGCGTCGCAGCGCGTCATCGGCGGTGTAGGTGGCTGGAGCGCCTGCCGCATAAGGGTCATGAACGACGCGTCGGCGACGTCGCGTTCGTCCTGCGCGGTCACGCCTGCGCCGGGCGCTTGATCCCAAGCTTGGCCATCCGCGTCTCGAGCGTCGTCGGCCGAAGTCCAAGGCGTTCCGCCGCGCCGTCGACGCCGCGGATGCGCCAGCCGCACCCCTCGACGACGCTGAGGACGTGCTCCTTCTCGACGTCCACCATCTTGACGCTGCGCCTGAGTGTCGACGGCGGACTGCGCGGGTATCGGAATCGTCAGGTTGTTCCCGACGGCAGCGATCATCGCGCGTTCCACGACGTTGCGCAGCTCGCGGATGTTTCCCGGCCAGCAATAGCGCTGCAACGCTTCCATGTTTTCCCGTGAAATCGCGTCAACGCGCTTGCCGAACGACTTCGAGAACTCATCGACGAAGCGCCACACCAGCATCGGAATGTCTTCCGTCCGCTCGCGCAGTGGCGGTACGTCAATCGGGAAGACGTTGAGCCGGTAGTACAGGTCCTGCCGGAACGCGTCGGCGGCGATACGTTGTTCCAGGTTGCGGTGCGTCGCCGCGATGATCCTGACGTCGACGCCCACGGACCTCGGGCTTCCGAGCCGCTCAATCTGGCGTTCCTCGAGCACGCGCAGCAGCTTGACCTGCACGTCGAAGGGCAGGTCGCCGATCTCGTCGAGAAAGATCGTCGAGTGATCCGCCAGTTCGAAGCGGCCGATTTGCCTGGCCAACGCACCGGTGAAGGCGCCCTTCTCCCGGCCGAACAGCTCGCTCTCGATGAGCGTGCTCGGAATCGCCGCGCAGTTGATGCGCACCATGACGCGACCGCGCCGCGAGCTCTGTTCGTGAATCTGCGTCGCGATGAGTTCCTTGCCGGTGCCCGTTTCGCCGAGCAGCAGCACCGTCGAGTCGGTCGCGGCCACCTGGCGCGCCTGATCGAGGACGCGTTGGATGGCGGCGCTTCGTCCAACGATGACGCCAGAGCCGAGGCGTTCCTGAACCTCCCGACGGAGGTAGTGATTCTCCGCCTGGAGGTCGTCCCGACCTCGCAGTGACCGATACGCTCCGAGGGATCCGGCGACGTGCTGGTCGCCGTCGTTCGGGTGGTGGATCGGCACGACGTCAGCCGATCGTTCGGTCGAATGGGCAAAGGGGCTGGTTACGGGACGTGCTGGCGCAAGCATTGGCGTGTCCTTATCCTTTTCGATGTTGCGGCGGTCCGATGATTCGTAGACCGAAGGGTATCGGACGGCGCCTCTCCAAACGCCTCCCGGTAGATCGCAGCGAATCTTCCAAGCTCGTAGAACCCGTAGTCTGCGGCGGCATCCGTCACTGTGGTCGCCTCACCGCACTCGTCGGTCAGGGCGCTCCTGACACCCTGGAGCCGCACGCGCCACGATCCATCGTTTAGGGCCCATGCCCCTCACGCTATAGAACGCGTCGCGAAGCCCTCGCTCGCTCAGCCCGACGAGTCGGCAGAGCATGGATAACGTTACCGGGGTATCGATGTGGGCCCGCACATACGCCTCAGCTCGCTCAACGGCCTCCAGCCGTGACATCGAGGCGTGCCTTCTCGCCAGGCTGCGGACCGCACCATCCATGGCCGTAACGCTACCGTTGGCCATGACGTATGGAAACTGTGCAGGTCTGTAGAGTCCCCCGGTAAAAGTGACAGGGGTAATATACTTCGACCGTTTGTCAGCCTGTAATAGGCCTAAAGTCGTAGTTGCCCGTATCGTTAGAAACATTGGGCTTTCAAAGCCCCGGGTGAGTGCTGGAGCGATGAGAGCGCTCTATATCCTGGCGGTGATGACTGCCGTTCCGTCCTCTTCTTTCGCGCAAGCCGCGATTGCCGGTTCCGTAAAAGACGGATCGGGCCTACCGCTGCTCGGCGTCATGGTGCAGGCGACCAGCCCCGTACTGATTGAAAAGTCTCGCCTTGCGCTGACCGATGGCCGGGGCCATTACCGGATGGAGAACCTCCGACCCGGAACCTATGCGATCGGCTTCGCTCTCAATGGATGGAAGACCTATCAGCGAGACGGGATCGAGCTATCGGGTTCGTCAACCGTCGTCGTCAACGCGGAGCTCACGTTGGGGGCCGTGGCGGAGGCGATCACCGTCACTGGTGAGCTTCCTGTCGTCGACGCGCACAGCCTGAACCGTGAGCTCGCGCTCAGCAGCGACGTCATCAGGTCGATTCCCACCGCTCGCAGCTACAACGCCTTGCTCGTGCTCGTGCCCGGCGTGGCCACGACCAGCAACGATATCGTGACCGGCACAGCGACGACCTCCTTCCCTGTTCATGGCGGCCGGACCAACGAGGGCCGCCTCATGCTTGACGGCCTGAACATCGGCAGCCCCCCCAGCGGTAACTCGGCGACAAGCTACGTCATCGACACCGGGATGTCCGAGGAAGTGACGTTTCGAACCGCGACGGGTCTCGGCGAAACGGAAACGGCCGGGCTCGTCATGAACATCGTCCCGCGGAGCGGCGGCAATACGGTGCGAGGCTCCGTCTTCGGCAGCGCCAGCAGCGCTGCGCTGCAGTCCGACAATCTGACAGCCGCGCTGAGAGCCCAGGGCGTGACGGCCGCAACGCCGCTGACCGGTGTTTACGATGTCACGGCAGCGCTCGGCGGACCGATAGCGAAAGATCGCCTGTGGTACTTCGTGAACGCGCACGCCGGAGGCAGCACGAAGGCGAGCGCAAACGTCTTCTACAACCTGAACGCCGCCCAGTCGTCGACGTGGCTCTATGCTCCTGACCTGAACAGGCCGGAATACTCAGACCGGACGTTCGAGAATGCCAGCGGACGCGTGACGTGGCAAGTCACGCCCCGGCACAAAATCAGCGGGTTCTGGGATACGCAGCAACTGTGCCGCGCCTGCACGGGAGCGACGCCCGGCCTTGCCGAGCCGCAGCGGGTTTCGCCAGAGGCCGTCGGCGTGCTCGGACGACCATTGAATGTCGCCCAGGCGGCATGGTCGTCTCCCCTGACGAACCGGCTTCTCCTCGACGCAGGTTTCGGCGCCACATTCTTTGGCGTCGGCAACTTCGAACGCGAACCAAACCCGACCCGCGGCCTGATCCGCGTCGCCGAACAGTGCGCCAGCGGCTGTGCAGCGAATGGCAACATTCCCGGACTCGTTTACCGATCGCAGGACTTCAGCGTCGCCCATACCGGTTCGTATCTCTGGCGGGCCGCGCTGACCTACGTCACCGGCGCCCACAGTCTGAAGGTCGGGTATCAGCACACCTTCATGACCGACGACCGCACGTGGATGACCAACGACCAGAACCTGACGTACCGATTCAACAACGGCGTGCCGAACCAGTTGACGCAATCCATCTCGCCGTGGGTCAACAATGCCCGGGTGGCCTGGCAGGGACTGTATCGTCCAGGATCAATGGACGCGCAATCGACTGACGCTGCAAGGAGCGGCGCGATTCGACCGCGCGTGGAGCTGGTTCCCCAGGCAACAGGAGGGACCGTCGCGGTTCCTGCCGACGCCGATCGTCATCGCCGAAACACGCGGGGTCGACAGCTACAAGGACGTGACGCTGCGGATGGGCGTGGCGTACGACGTCACCGGCAGCGGCAAAACCGCCCTGAAGATGACACTCGGAAAATACCTCGAGGGCGCAGGTGTGTCCGGCACCTACGCCAACACCAATCCCACGCTACGCATGCCTCAGACGACGTCGGTGTTCGGCACCGCCGGGGTGACGCGCGCCTGGACCGACGCCAATCAGAATTTCGCCGCCGACTGCGATCTGATGAACGGCGCGGCACAGGATCTTCGCGCGGCGGGAGGCGACCTCTGCGGCGTCGTCTCGAACACGAGCTTCGGCAGGAACGTGCTCACGAACAATTTCGATCCGGGATTGCTCGAAGGCTGGGGCGTCCGGCCGTCCGATTGGCATCTTGGCGTCTCGATCGAGCAGCAGATCGGTTCGCGTTCGTCGATCGCCGTCACCTACACCCGTCGCTGGTACGACGGTTTTTCGCTCGTCGACAACCAGGCGCTGCAGCCGTCCGACCTGACACCATTCAGCATCGTGGCGCCAAGCGATCCTCGATTGCCTGATGGCGGAGGCTACGTCGTGTCCGGCCTCTACGATGTCGTGCCGGAGAAGTCGGGCGTGGTGGACAACCTCGTCGCCAATTCGACGGCCTACGGAAGCTGGTATCAGTTCTTCAATGGGCTCGACGTGACGGTCAGGGTCCGTTCGGTCAAGGGATTCACCATCGCCGCAGGAACCAGTACAGGTCAAACCATCGCCGACAGCTGCGGAGTGCGCGCGACCCTCCCAGAGTTCGCGACCACCACGACGGGCACGAGCGCCTTCGGCCCTGGGCTGGGTGGCTCCGCCGTCACGCCAGTGAGTCCGTACTGTCACGTCGCGTTTGGGATGCTTACGCAGCTGCGCGGCTTCTCTTCGTACGACGTGCCGAAGATCGACATGCAGCTGTCGGCCACCTTTCAGAGCAAGCCTGGCCCCATGCAGGCAGCGAACTACGCGGTGCCGAACGCCGCCGTCGTGCCGTCGCTCGGACGAAACCTTTCGGGCAACGCCGCCAACGTCACGGTGAATCTCGTGGCACCCGGGACGATGTATGGAGATCGGATCAATGAGCTCGACGTGCGCGTGGCAAAAACGCTGCGATATCGGCGGCTACGCACGCTGCTCGCGATCGACGTCTACAACACGCTGAACTCGAGCGCCGTCCTGTCATACAATCCGGCGTTCGTGCCGGGCGGGACGTGGCCGCAGCCATTGACGATCATGACGCCGCGGCTCATCAAGATCACAGGCGAGGTCGACTTCTGAACGCGATGCGACGGCGGCTCGTCGGAATCGGCCTGTGGCTTGCGCTGCTGGCGTTCCCGCTCGGTGCGGTGGTGCTGGCACTGGCGCAGTCCGAGAAGCAGGTGCTCGTCGTGTACTCCACGCGGCGCGATGCGCAAATTGTTGCCATCGGTGAGCGCGAACTGTCGCGAATCCTCGAGCAGGGTCTGGGGCACGTGGACTACTACTCGGAGTACATCGACCAGGCGAGGTTTCCGGATACCGCGTACCAGGCTGCCTTCAAGGACTTCCTTCTCCTGAAGTACAAGAACGTGCGCTTCGACGCCGTCATTGCCATTCAGGACGCCGCGCTCGAGCTCGTCAACAGCGCACGGAACGAGTTGTTTCGTGACTCGCCAATCGTCTTCTTCGCGACGTCTCCCGTAACCGCACGCATCGAAAACGCGACGGGCCTCGTCACCGCGTTCGACTTCAGGGACACGCTTGCGCTCATCGCCGACCTGCAGCCCGAGGTTCGCGAGCTCTTCGTGGTCACCGGGGCGACGCCGTCAGACAAGGAGTACGAAAGCCTCGCACGGAGCCAGTTCCGGCCATTCGAAACCCGGTTCGCCATCAGGTATCTCAATGGCTTGCCCACGTCCGCGCTCGAGTCCAGGATCTCGAGCCTGCCGGCCAACTCCGCTGTCTATTATTTGATGGTCAATCGCAACGGTGACGGCGGGAACGTTCATCCGCTCGAGTACCTGGACCGCCTGGTCACCATCGCCAACTCGCCCGTGTACTGCTGGGTCGACTCGGCGATCGGCCGGGGCATCGTCGGAGGCAGCCTGAAGGATCAGGCAGCACAGCTCGAAGCCGTTGGACAGCTGGCTCTCCGCGTATTGTCTGGCCAACCGGCTGGCAGCATTCCCGTGTCTTCACCTTATCTCAACGTCAGGCAAGTGGACTGGCGACAGCTGCGCCGATGGGGCATCAGCGAGTCACGAGTACCTCAGGACACGCGAGTGCTCTTCAGGAACCCGTCGGTGTGGGATCGCTATTGGCCCTACATCCTCACGGCTGCTGCGGTGCTGCTGGCGCAAACGCTCCTCATCGCCGGGCTGCTGCTGCAGCGACGGATGCGGCGGCAGGCAGAGGCTCAGGTGCGTGGCAATGAAGAAGCGCTGCGGAACAGCTACGAGCGCATCCGCGATCTCGCCTCGCGGCTGCTCCAGGCACAGGATACCGAACGTTCCCGCATCGCGCGCGAGCTCCATGACGACATCAGCCAGCAGGTCGCTCTGCTCTCAATCGATCTGGAGCTGCTGAGCGGCGTGGTTCCGCCCGACGGCGAAGCGCTTGCCGACGAGGCAATGAACCGAACGCAGGAACTTGTCAGGAGCGTGCACGACCTTTCGCATCGTTTGCATCCAACGAAGCTGCGCCTGATCGGCCTCGTCGCCGCGTTGCAGTCGCTCCAGCGCGAATTGTCCCGGCCCGAAACGGCGATCACGTTCACGCACGAGGGCGTCCCGGCGAACCTACCTCCCGACTTGACCCTATCCCTGTTCCGCGTCGTGCAGGAGGCGTTGCAGAACGCGTTGAAATACAGCAGAGCTCAAGCGGTAAACGTCGACCTGCGTGGAGACCCGCGTAGCCTCGCACTTACAATTTCGGATAATGGCGTCGGCTTCGATGTCGATGCGTCGTGGGGCAAGGGGCTGGGCCTCATCAGCATCGGCGAACGCATCGAGGCGATCGGAGGCACGCTCGACCTTCGGTCGACGCCGGGGGAGGCACGTCCTTGACGATCAACGTGCCACTTGCGATCGAGCAGAGCAGCGAGGCGGCGACAGTCGAGCGCGTCGGATAATTCGTCGACTGCAATGCCGATTCTGCATAGCATGCGCGGCGTGCGGCGCGTAGCGTACCGTCGTGATGACTCTGGGGACCGAACCGACACCGCTCGCGATCAATCCCATCGGACTGGATAGAGTGCCTGGTATGGTTCGACCTCGCGTCCTGCTCGCCGACGACCACGCGCTCCTGCTCGGCGCATTTGAAAAGCTGCTGGCGGAAGACTGCGACATCGTCGGTCAAGTCTCCGACGGCCGGGCGCTCGTTGCCGCCGCCGACCAGCTCAGACCCGACATCATCGTGCTCGACATCTCGATGCCGCTGCTGAACGGCCTCGAAGCTGCGCGTCAGATCAAGCAGAACTTGCGGAGCGTGAAGCTGATTTTCGTGACGATGAACGAGGACACCGATCTCGCCGCCGAGGCGTTCCGAGCCGGCGCATCCGGCTACGTCCTCAAGCAGTCAGCGACGTCGGAGCTCCTGACGGCGATACGGCAGGTCATGGAGGGACGCTCGTACGTGACGCCGCTCATCACCGAAGGGCTGGTGGGCTCGCTCATGCACCCCAACGGGAGCGCCCCGAGCCAGGAGCTGACGCCGCGCCAGCGGGAAGTGCTGCAACTCCTGGCCGAGGGCCGGTCGATGAAAGAAGTGGCCAACCTCCTCAATCTCACGCCACGGACGGTAGCGTTCCACAAGTACCGAATCATGGAGCAGCTCAAGATCAAGTCGACGGCAGAGCTCGTCCAGTATGCAGTCAAGCACCATATCGTCTGAATCGCGGCCGGAATCGCGGCCCGAGCAGACTCGCGTGCTGCTCGTTGACGACAACCAGGCGATGCTCGCCCGGGCGGCCGCGGCGCTCGCGGCCACGTGCGTCGTTGTGGGACAAGTGCAGGATGGCGCAGCCGCCCTCGTTGCCGCGGCGGCACTGCGGCCGGACGTAATCGTGTTGGACATCTCGATGCCGGGGATGTCGGGTCTCGAAGTCGCGTCAGGCCTCCGCAGCGCCGGGTCGAGGGCAGCGATTATGTTCCTCACGCGTGCACAACGACACCGAGGTCGTCGAAGCGGCCCTGGCCGCCGGCGGGAGCGGCTATGTGATCAAGGCACGGCTCGCATCTGACTTGGTGCACGCCGTACGCGAGGCACGCGCCCGACGAACGTTCGTCTCGCTCCTGAGTTGAGCCCCAGTTGAGCTCGAGCGGCCGTTACGGCCGGCCGGGCACGCGCGACGCCGACGATCCTCCCAACCCCTGAATGTCCGGAACCGCGGCGAGTTCGCGGTCCTCCGGGAGAGCGTAGAGCGACGCGATCGCCAGATCGAGACGACGGCGTTCCGCCTCGAGCGGAGCGTGCCGGTGGGCGGGCAGCACATGGATCAGATTGTCGAGCATCGCCCTGAGGCGCCGGGCAATCTGCACGTTGCCGGCACCATACGCACGAATCTCGGTGCAGGCGACGGCCACAAAGTCCTCCCAGTTCGGTGTCCGGAAGATGACGCGCGGCATGTCTTTTCGGTCGACAATCGTCTCGCTGCGCAGCCGGCGTCGGCCGACGATACGTAGCAGGCGATGCAGCTGGTCGAGGGCCAGCACGCCGGTCGTCGGATCGTTTATCGCCGGCGAGAGGGCCTTGAGCCCGATATCTGTGATGATGCGGAAGGCGAAGAGC
The DNA here is from genome assembly GCA_963797715.1 of uncultured Acidobacteriota bacterium. GTDB lineage: Bacteria > Acidobacteriota > Vicinamibacteria > Vicinamibacterales > 2-12-FULL-66-21 > DATBJJ01. The sequence goes on along the minus strand of CAWCQS010000011.1, from coordinate 38,385 downwards.
GGATCCTGCTCCATCGTCCGCTCGGGGCCAAATGCGACGCTCGACTCCAAGCGATGGTTGGCGATCGACACCCCGCCGCCATAGAGCTCGAAGAGCGGTTCGCCGGTGCTCACGAAATCCCCCACCTGCGGTACGAACTCGACGATGCCGCCGGCGCGCCGGGCCTCAGCCACCAGCGTGTCGAGATCCACCGCAAGGACGATGGCGGACCAACCGCTATGCAGGACGAAACGCCGTGGTCCCTCAGGAGGGACAAACGCCATCTCGACCTCTGGTACCGCGCTTGCCGGCTCGGGATAGACAGCCGTGATGACGCTCGCGCCTTCGTCGCCGACACGGGCGAGAATACTGATCGGCCGGAGCAGCCGCGCCGCATAATCAATGAGGAACAGGAACGTCGCCATGCACGCAATGGCGAGCACGGCGGTGACGAGGGACACGATCTCGTACACGGTCCTGTCGAGACGATTGAGCGCCATGATGGCGAACACGAGCGTGAAGACGAACAGCCCGACGCTGTAGCGGACGACGTTGTCGCGCAGCAGCGTCGTCGCGATGATGCGCGGCGTCAGCTGGCCTCCCGCCACCTGGATCGCAACCAGCAGCGATCCGAACGTGAACACCACGAATGACAGCGTCAGCGTGATCGTTGTCTGGTAGAGCGCCTGGGCGCCGGACACACCCAGGCCCGACAGCCGCCATCCGAGCCACGCGTCCAGGACGCGCAGCAACGGAGCCATGACGAGCACGAGCACAATCGAGAGGAGCGGGATGATCCAGAGCGCCGATCGGAGGTAGCTCGTGGCGCGATAGATGTTGTTCCAGACGAGTGCCCGCTCGATGCGGTGCGCGACGCGCTGCAGGAGGCCGTCGATCACCTGCGCGGCCGCATCGAATCGCGCAGGTGGTGGACTGGTGTTGCCGCTCGGCATCTCGGTCATGGACACACTCGAGACTCCTCAGGTCCGGCCAGCCGGCATGTGCAGCCGGCCGAACGAGCGGAGCATCGCCGCGGGAGGTCACAGAAGGATCGTCCAGCCGACCGTCAGAATCGGAACGCCGAAGGTCGTCTGGAGGAACTGGCCGTTGGCCTTTCGGGGATCCGCCGTCACACCCGCAATGGGCGGAGTCGCTTGGTTCACTTGCACCTCCGGCCCCCAGACGTAGTGATACCGCAGCTCGGCGTACACGGCGCCGAAGTTCACGCCGCCACCGAACGACATCCCGAAGTCCGTCGAGCTGCGATCGCCAAGGATGTTCGTCGTTTCGACCCATCCACCCGGGTAGCAGACGTACCACCACGGATCGCAGTAGCCCGGCACCCACCCGACACCCGGCGACGTCAAGCGGACCTTGCGATAGTAAAGGCCCATCCCCACGAGTCCGTACGGCCTGACCCCGCCATTCGGCTTCTGCACGATGACGCTGGCCGTTCCGTACTGCATGCTCATGTCGCCGGACAGGTCCGCCAGACTCGTGGCGCCGCCAGGGTTGCCGGCAATATTGAGCGGCGGCAGGTTCTTATCTCCGAAGCCGTTGAAACTGTAGAGGCCCTCGATGCCAACGACCGGGGTCGCTTTCACTTCGAAGCCGATATTGAAGTTGTAGCCGCCACCGAGGCGGTCGCTCACTTCGGCATTCGGCTGAGTGTAGCCGCCACCGAGCGAGAAGTAGAACTTCTTGTCTTGAGCAGAGGCCAGGGTGGGAGTGATTGCCAATAACACCGCAACGATTGTTCCGATCCGTTTGTTCCGCATGACACATCCTTTCGCGAGCAGCCAGAGCATCGGCTATGCCAGGGACAGCCGATGTGTCAGCACGTTGTCATGCGATGCGATCCACCCGTTTCGCGACGTCGACTGATTCTTCTCTCCGCTGATCAGTCACTGTGCCCCCGGTTCTTCGGAGTGGCTCCGGAATGCCGGAGGTCGCAACTCTACTGACGCGCTTTGCCGTGATGCTGTGCGAACGCCGTCGCATCAATGGGTTGCGGCAAAAATCGACCCGCCTCTCAGTCAGTGGCACCAGCCGTGCTCAACGGAGACGCGATGAGTCGCTTCCTCCACATCTCCGTACGCGACGCGCTCGCTCTTCTCCTGCTGCTGCCAGCGACGGTCGCGGCACAAACGACGTCACCACCGGCCGACGACGCGGTTGACCAGAACGCCACACAGGCGCCGGTCGCAGCCGCCACGGTGACGTGCTCCTCGAAGCCCGGTGAACGCTCGAGTTGCGCCGCCGACACGTCGAAGGGCGTCGTGCTGCTGCGATCGATGGGCGAGGCGCCGTGTCTGCTCGGAAGGACCTGGGGCTACGACCAGACCAGCGTCTGGGTGTCGGACGGCTGCAGCGCCGAGTTCGTCACCGGCGTCGCCGTCGAACCGGAGACGACGAAGCCCAAGCCCCCCTCGTACGTTCCGAACGTCGGCTTTCTGCTCGTCGACGACGACAAAGGGCCAGGTCTATTTCCGGCTCTTCAGCTACGCGCGGTATCTGAACCAGCGGAATCTCGACGAGTCCTACGTCGACGCCTTCGGCAACACGCACACCGTTGAGCAGCGCCAGGACATCCAGCTGCAGAAGTTCTTCGCGCCGTTCTCGGGGTGGTTCCTCACGCCGAAGATGCGCTACTACCTCTACGTCTGGTCGTCGAACCCATCGCAGGGCGATCCGGCGCAGGTCGTGGGCGCGGGCAACCTGACCTGGGTCTTCAACCGGTTCGTGAGCGTGGGTGCCGGCATCACGTCGCTGCCCACCGTGCGAAGCACCGAGGGTCAGTTCCCGGTACTGGCTCGGCGTGGACGACCGCCTGATTGCCGACGAGTTCTTCCGCGGGTCGTACACCTCCGGCGTCTGGCTCAAAGGCGAGCTCCACACCAAGGTCAAGTACCAGGTGATGTTCGCCAACAACCTGAGCACGCTCGGCGTGAGCGCGGCGCAGCTCGACAACAAGCTCGACACGCAGTCCTACTCGGTCGCATGGCTGCCGACGACCGGCGAGTTCGGCCTGTGGAACACGTTCGGCGACTACGACGATCACCAGAAGGTCGCGACGCGGATCGGCGTGCACTACACCCACAGCCTCGAGGACAAGCAAAGCCAGCCGGGAACCAACGGCATCGAGAACAGCCAGATCCGGCTGACCGACGGCAGCATCATCTTCACGCCGGATCTCGTTCGGACCCGGCATCACCGTCAACGAAGTGGACTACCGGATGTCGAGCGTCGATGCGGGCGTCAAGTACAAGGGCCTGTCTGCTCGAGGGCGAGTACTACTGGCGCTGGCTGAGCAACTTCACCGGCGTCAACACCGAGCGGCATCGCCAACATCAACGACCACGGCTATCAGCTGCAGTCGTCGGCGATGGTCGTTCCCAAGACCCTTCAGCTGTACTTCAGCGCGCTCGCAGATCTTCGGCCACTACGGCGACCAGTGGGAAGTGCGAGGCGGAGAGAACTGGTACGTGATGAAGGAGCGCGGGATTCGCCTCAACGGCGAGTTGATGTACGTGAACCGATCACCCGTGGGATACACCGCCTATCCCTACCCGGTCGGCGCCAAGGGCACGGTGTTCCACATCAACCTCGAGATGAATTTCTAATCGACGAGGTGACATGACTCGCAGACCTTCGTCCCGTTCGGCGGCTGTTCTCGGTGCTCTCTTCGGGCTGACGCTGCTGGCGCTCTTCCTCGTCCGCGCGCGTCCGCTCGACGCACAGGGTCAGGGTGCGGCCAACGAGTTCTTCGACTCGCACTTTCACCTGACCAACTACGTCCAGAAAGGCACCGACGTCCGCAAGTTCCTCGAGATCATGGGCACGCGCGTCGGCCGCTCGACGCTCTTCGGCATCCCGCTGCAACAGCAGTGGTCGTACGCCAACTCCGGCGACTTCGCGCCAACCTACTACCTGCAGACCGACGCGCCGCTCTACTACTACTCGTTCACCGACGCGTACATTGCCAGCGTCTATCGCTCGCTCTCCCCCGCCGAACAGGCGCGCTTCGATCCGATGATCACCGGCTTCAACCCGGCTGACATGTACGGCGTCGATCACATTCGACGAGTCCTCGAGGTCTTCCCCGGTGTCTTCACCGGCATCGGCGAGTTCAGCATCCACAAAGAGTTCGTCTCGGCCAAAATCTCCGGCGAAACCGCGAGCCTCACCAACCCGGCGCTCGATCGCATCCTCGACTTCGCCGCCGAATCCGGCCTGGTCGTCATCCTCCACAACGACATCGACGTGCCGTTTGCCAAGGACAACGCCGAGCCCGCGTATCTATCGCAGATGAAGGCGCTGCTCAAGCGGCACCGCAACGCCTCGATCATCTGGGCCCACGTCGGTCTCGGGCGCATCGTCCATCCGGTCCGATCGTCGGCGGAAGCAGCCGAACGGTCGACAACGCAGCTCGAGATCGTCGAGGCGATCGTTGCCGATCCGGAGCTGAGCCACGTGAACTTCGACATCTCGTGGGACGAAGTCGCCAAGTACGCGATCGCGTCGAAGGAATCGATCGCGCGTGTCTCCAGGATGCTCAACGCTCACTCCGATCGCTTCCTCTTCGGCACCGACACGGTGGCCCCGGCGACGCCGGAGCCGTACTTCGCCGTGTTCGACATGTGGGCTCCCGTCTGGGCACAGCTGACGCCGGAGGCGAGCCTGAAGGTTCGGAAAGGCAACTACCAGCGGCTCTTCGACGAAGGACGACGCAAGGTCCGCGCATGGGAAAAGGCACACGTGAAATGAAGGCGCAATTCTCGAAAACCTTGGAGGATAGAAATGGGTAGACGTGTTCGGAATTTCTCGGTCCGAGTGTTCCTGCTCGGCCTGGGGACGCTCGCGCTCGCGATACCGTCCAGCGCACAGCCGCCAGCCAAGATCCAGCAGGTGGTTGACGCGGCCTACGCACAGTTCAGGACGCTCAAAGAAGGCAAGAACGCCGACTACATTCCTGCGCTGGCGAAGGTCGACCCGGACCTGTTCGGGATCGCCCTCGTCACACCCGACGGCAAGGTCTACACCGCCGGTGATGTGAAGACCGAGGTCTCGATCCAGTCGATCTCCAAGGTCTTCACGATGGCCCAGGTCATCCAGGAGCAGGGCCCGGAAGCGATCGAGAAACGTATCGGCGTCGATGCCACCGGCGCACGGTTCAACTCGATCATCGCGGTTGAAGCCGTCCGGACGGTTGCCGGGACCGGTGCGCCGGAGATGAACCCGCTAGTGAATCCCGGTGCGATCTCGACGACCAGCATGGTGACGGGAGGGACGTCGGACGCGGTGTGGGCGAAGATCCTCGGCATTCACAACGACTCCGCGGGACGACAGCTGAGCGTGCTGCAGGACGTCTACAAGTCCGAGTCCGACACCAACCAGCGCAACCAGGCCATCGGCGCCCTCATGCTCGCCTACGGCTACATCAAGGGCAACTGGCAACAGGCGGTCGACCTCTACACCCGTCAGTGCTCCATCGGCGTGAACGCACGAGATCTCGCCACGATGGCGGCGACGCTGGCATCGGCCGGCAAGAATCCCGTTACCAGCAAACAGGTCATTGACGCGGCCAAGGTCCCCAGTGTCCTCGCCGTCATGTCCACGGCCGGACTGTACGACGACTCCGGAAAGTGGCTGTACCACACGGGCCTTCCGGCCAAGAGCGGCGTCGGCGGCGGCATCATCGCTGTCTCGCCAGGCAAGTTCGGGATTGCCGTGGTCGCCCCACCGCTCGACGAGGCCGGTAATAGCGTGAAGGCGCAGCGCACGATCGAGGCGATTTCGGAGGCGCTCGACGGCAATCCCTATGGCGCGACGCCGAAGGTCGAGCAGGAGAAGCCGAAGTCGACGTTCGAAGTCTACGGATTCGCGATGCTCGACATGGGGTTCGACTTCAAGCAGATCAACCCGAACTGGTACGACACCCTGCGCGTCACCAAGCTGCCGACGTTCGCGGATCAGTACGGCGAGGACGGCAGCTTTTTCTCCGGGGTGCGACAGAGCCGCCTCGGCTTCAGGTCTTCGACGCCAACCAAGATGGGTGACTTGAAGACGATCTTCGAGTTCGAGTTGTTCGGCACTGGTGTCGACGAAGGCCAGACGACCTTCCGTCTGCGACATGCGTGGGGAGAGCTCGGCGCGTTCGGGGCCGGTCAGTATTGGAGCCCCTTTAGCGATACGGACGTGTACCCGAACTCGCTGGAGTACCGGGGCCCAACGGGTATTCCATGGTACCGCAACGTGCAGCTCCGTTACACGCCGATAAACAGCGCCACCAGCAATCTGATGGTCGCTCTCGCGCGCCCCGGCGCCAGCGGCGACCAGGGGGCGTATGCCGACCGCATCGAGCTTGCGGGCATCCAGGCCCGATTCCCGCTGCCCGATTTTGTCGCAGCGTACAAGTACCACGCAGGACTGGGGCTACGTTCGCGCCGCTGGAATACTGCGGCGGATCAAATGGGACGATACCCTCGACGACGCGTTCGATCTCTCCGGTGACGCCACAGGGTGGGGATTGAACGTCAGCTCGAACCTCAAGGCTGGCAAAGGCGACGTCCTGCGGATGCAGTTCACATTCGGCGAAGGCGTTCAGAACGAAATGAACGACTCGCCGGTCGACATCGGCATCGAGAACAACTTTTCCAACCCGGTGACGCCACTTCTCGGCAAACCGATACCGATCGTCGCGTACGCCGTGTTCCTGGATCACACCTGGAGCGAGAAGTTCAGCAGCGCGATCGGGTACTCAGCCCAGGACAACGACAACACCGACGGGCAGGCGCCTGACGCCTTCAGGGTCGGAAAGTACGCACTCGGCAACCTGCTCTACTACCCGGTCCCGAACGTGATGATGGGTGGCGAACTTCAGTGGGGCCGGCGCGAGAACTTCTCCGACGGCTTCCACAGCGACGGGTTCAAACTCCAGTTCTCGTTCAAGTACAACTTCTCGTGGAAGCTTGGAGGCTAGTCATGATGCGAGGATATCGTGGGCTCGGCGCTGTGTCGGCGCTGCTGGCGCTGGCACTGACGGCGGTCAATGCGCAGGCGCCGGCTGACGTGCAAAAGGCCGTCGACGCCGCCTACGGGAAATTCAGAACACTCAAGGAAGGCAAGAACGCCGACTACATTCCGGCGCTCGCCAAAGTCGATCCCAACCTGTTCGGCATCGCGGTCGTCACCGCCGATGGCAAGGTCTACACGGCCGGCGACATCAACACCGAGGTCTCGATCCAGTCGATCTCCAAGGTCTTCACGATGGCGCAGGTCATCCAGGAGCAGGGGCTCGACTCGATCGAGAAACGCATCGGCGTCGATGCCACCGGCGCCCGGTTCAATTCGATCATCGCCGTCGAAGGCGTTCGGACCGTCGTTGGCACCGGTGCGCCCGAAATGAATCCACTCGTGAACCCTGGGGCGATTTCCGCCACCAGCATGGTCACCGGCAGCAGCGCCGATGAAGTGTGGAAGAAAATCATCGGCTTCCACAACGACTCGGCCGGACGGTCGCTGAACGTGCTGCAGGACGTCTACAAGTCGGAGTCGGACACCAACCAGCGCAACCAGGCGATCGGCGCGCTGATGCTCGCCTACGGCTATATCAAGTCGAACTGGCAGCAGGCCGTCGACCTCTACACCCGTCAGTGCTCGATCGGCGTCAACGCCAAGGACCTCGCAACGATGGCGGCGACGCTGGCGGCGGGCGGCAAGAACCCCGTGACCGGCAAGCAGGTGATGGACGCGGCCAAGGTTCCAGGTGTGCTGGCGGTCATGGCTACCGCCGGGCTGTATGACGACTCCGGCAAGTGGCTCTATCACACCGGCCTTCCGGCCAAGAGCGGCGTCGGCGGAGGGATCATTGCCGTGTCGCCGGGCAAGTTCGGCATTGCCGTCGTGTCCCCGCCGCTCGATGATGCCGGCAACAGCATTCGCGCCCAGCGCGCCATCGCCGATATTTCGAACGCCCTCGGCGGAAACCCGTACGCGGCCGCGGTGAAATAGGGAGCTAACCCAATCCGCTGCTGATGCCCGATCTGCTGCTGATTGATGATGAATGAGACCGCCGGGCCGCGGCCACCTCCAGAGGTCGCGGCCTGGGAGCTTGTGTGTGCGCCCGGGCAATTGCCTTGAGCAGCGACCGGCGAATGAAACGCGAGAACGGCCCGATCACCCAGAAGTAGCAGCGAAATTTCCGCCAGGACGGCTTGTCCGTCGCGTGCACCCGAACCTCGACCTCGACGTCGCAGGCGCCAGGCGTGTCGAGCGGTGTCACCCGCAGTGCCCACGCAACCTTGACAAAGCCAGGTTGCTCTGAACAGCGCGTAGTCGTGGGCGCCCGCAACGTGCACGAATGGAATCTTGAGCCGCCACACCTTGCCAATCGCGCCAACCGCCAGCTCGCGCGGCGGATCGTCGATCAAGATCTGAAATCCTGGCCGGTCGGCCGAGGATCGCAGATCGTCGATGCGAATCGTCGGCGACGATCCGGCACTGTCACGCATCATCGCACTGCGCAACGCGAACAGCGCACGAATCGGCCAGGCTTGCGCCAACGCGCTGTGCCGGGCCGTCTCCCATACCGCCTCGGCTGGAGCCGAGACGCGCAGGCGATCGAGTTCGACTAGGTGAGGATCCGGAATCAGCTGGTCGAGAGCGGCCATATGTCCCTCGAGCGCCAACGGAGCAGATCGGATGCCAGCAATTGGAGGGCAGGTCCCTTGGCGGCGGACGCGAATTTGCTCGAGGAACCTTGGAAACCGCCAGGGGAAAATTTCCCATGACTGCGAAAATTTCCCCACTTCCCTGTTGCTATGCCGCAGAATCTGGCTTAAAACGATGGATTCGAGCCGGTACCACTGCTGCAGCTGGACCCTCAACTCGTTATCTTGCGGATCCCATCATGCCCAAAGCCACGGTTCTAGTTGTCGACGACGAAGCCCTCATCCGCTGGTCGCTCGCAGAGCGCCTCAAGGCGGACGGATACGACGTGCTCGAAGCCGACACTGGGCGCGCCGCCCTGGACAAACTGCCTGAAGGCGTCGACCTGATTCTTCTCGACTATCGGCTTCCCGATACTGACGGCGTCACCGTCCTTCGCAAGGCGAAGGAGTTCGACCAGGACATCCTGGTCATCCTTCTGACGGCGTACGCCAGCGTCGAAACGGCCGTCGAGGCGATGAAGCTCGGTGCGTACCACTTTGCCAACAAACCGTTCAACCTGGACGAGGTCGCCGCGACCGTGGACCGCGCTTTGGAAACAACGCGGCTGCGGCGCGAAGTGCGGCAGTTCAAGACCAATGCGGCCCGGCCGTACAGCCTGCAGCGTGTCGTCGGCGCCTCTCCGGCGATTACTGCGCTCCGGCATCTTGTCGCCCGGGTCGCGGTCAGTCCGGCTTCGACGGTGCTGCTCACCGGCGAGAGCGGCACCGGCAAGGATCTCGTCGCCAAGGTCATTCACTATGCCAGCGACCGGTCGTCGAAGCCGTTCATGAACATCACGTGCTCGGCGCTTCCGGAGCCATTACTCGAAAGCGAGCTCTTCGGTCACGAGCGCGGCGCGTTCACCGACGCGCGTATGCAGAAGAAGGGATTGCTCGAAACCGCTGATGGCGGGACCGTATTTCTCGACGAGATCGGCGAGATGACCCCCGGGCTCCAAGCCAAACTGCTGCGGTTTCTCGAGGAGAAAAGCTTCAGGCGCGTCGGCGGATCGTCGGATATTCGTGTCGACGTTCGCGTCGTCGCCGCGACCAACCGCGATCTCGAGAAGGAGGTCGAGAAACATCAGTTCAGGGCCGACCTCTTCTTTCGTCTGAACGTCCTCCCTATCTCGATGCCGCCGCTTCGCTCCCATGCCGAGGATATCCCGTTGCTCGTTGAGTATTTCATCGACAGCTTCAACACTGAATTTCGGAAGCGCGTGCTCGGCGCGACGCCGGCGGCCTACACGCTGCTTCAAGGTTACGGGTGGCCCGGCAACGTGCGGGAGCTTCGCAACGTGATCGAGCGAGCGATGTTGTTGTCCGACGGCGATCGACTCGACGCGCGCGATTTTTCTGCGATGGCAAAGGCTGTCAGCGCCGGAAACGAGTTCGAGCTTCCGGCCACGGGCGTGGACCTCGAACAGCTCGAGCGGAGCTTGCTCATTCAGGCGCTGCGACGCTGCCATGGAAACCAGACGCGCGCCGGGGGTCTCCTCGGTCTCAATCGCGACCAGATCCGGTATCGCATCGAGAAATTCGGGCTGACGCCGCAAGAAGCTCACTGAGTTCGGCTGAGGCTCCGCAATGACGAATGATGTCGCCACGATCGACGTAGTGGTGCGGGACGGTTCCACCGTCTGCCTTCGACGCGCCGCCGAATCCGATGTCCCAGCGTTGCAAGAGTTCCTGGAATCGCTCTCGGCCGACAGCCGCTATCACCGATTCATGGGTCTGCCGGCTCTCACCGAGTCACGAGTCCGCGCGCTGGCCACGTCGGACGGCACCCGGGGAACGGCCCTCGTGGTCGAGGCTCGAGGCCGCATCGTCGCATTCGCAGGCTTCTATCGCGATGCGCAGCATCAGAATCGTGCCGAAGTGGCATTCGTCGTGTCCGACGCCCTGCAAGGTCACGGCATCGGCACTCGGCTGCTCGAACGGCTTGCCGTCATCGCTCGTGAACACGGCATCGACACGTTCGACGCAGACGTGCTCTTTGACAACCGGCGCATGCTCGAGGTATTTCGCGAATCCGGCTTCGGCATGGCGGCACGGGTCGAGCACGGCGTTTACCGAGTGATCCTGTCGCTCTCGACAACCGATGCTTTCGCAGATAAGGCCGCGGCGCGCTCGCGGGCCGCCGCGACGGCGTCGATGAAGGCATTCTTCGAACCTCGCACCGTCGCAGTCATCGGTGCCAATCGCGAGCGCGGCAAGATCGGATCAGAGATCCTGCACAATCTCGTCGCCTATGGCTTCACCGGCACCATTGTGGCGGTCCATCCCAGTGCGCAGCAGATCGACGGGATCCGTGCCTACCCTCGAATCGGGGACGTCCCTGGACCTGTCGATCTGGCGGTGATCGTCGTCCCTGCGGATCAGGTGTTGGCAGCTGTCGACGAGTGCATCAGCAAGGAAGTGCGCGCCATCTGCGTGATCAGCGCCGGCTTCGGCGAGTCTGGCGAAGACGGTCGTGTCCGCGAAGCCGCACTCGTCGACCGCATCCGGCGGGCGGGCTGCCGGCTGATCGGACCAAACTGCATGGGCCTGCTCAATAGCGATCCGGCTGTCTGCTTGAACGCGACGTTCTCTCCTGTATCGCCGCCAGCAGGTCGGGTCGCCATGTCGACACAGAGCGGAGCGTTGGGACTGGCGATCCTCGACTACGCCAAGCGCCTCAACATCGGTATTTCCAGCTTCGTCTCGGTCGGAAACAAGCCCGACGTGTCCGGCAACGATCTGATTCAGTACTGGGCCGAAGACCCGCGAACCTCCGTCATTCTTCTCTACCTGGAGAGCTTCGGAAATCCGAAAAAGTTCAGCGAGATCGCCAGACGCGTGGCCAGGACCAAGCCGATTGTAGCCGTCAAGGCTGGGCGGTCGTCCGCAGGGTCGCGCGCAGCGAGCTCCCATACCGGTGCCCTTGCCTCGAGCGACACCGTCGTGGATGCTCTGTTCTACCAGGCGGGCGTCATCCGAACGGAACGGCTCGAAGAGCTGTTCGACGTGGCCGCACTGCTGGCGAACCAGCCCGTGCCTCGCGGACGCCGGGTCGCGATACTGACGAACGCGGGCGGACCCGGCATTCTCGCCGCTGACGCGTGCGAGGCGCACGGGCTCGTCCTTCCCGTGCTGGCCGACACGACGCGTGCCGAGCTTCGCACCTTCCTTCCAGCCGCGGCCAGTGTCGGTAATCCTGTGGACATGCTGGCCTCGGCGCCTGCCGATCACTACCGCCGCGCGCTTTCCGCGATCCTGCGTGATGAACAGGTCGATAGCGTGATCACGATCTTCATCCCGCCGCTCGTGACGGATCCGGCAGACGTCGCCGCTGCGCTGGCCGAAGCCGGACGAACCGCCGGCGGCAAACCCCTCCTCGGGGTTTTCATGCGGGCCGAGGGTGCGCCGCCGACACTGGCGCCGATTCCGTGCTACGCCTTTCCCGAATCTGCGGCGCTGGCGCTCGCGCGCGTCGTGAAATACGGGGAGTGGCGCGCGCAGCCACACGAACCGCGCGCTCGCCTCGACAGGTTCGATCGGGCCGGGATCCGAACGATCATCGACAGCGTCCTCTCGCGTGGCGGCGGCTGGACGACGGCTGACGAGGCCGCGAGCCTGTTGACGGCGGCCGGGATCACGATTGCTGCGTCTCGCGTCACGACAGACCTCGATACCACTCTGAAGGCCGCAGCAGCCATCGACTACCCAGTCGCGCTGAAGGCACTCGGACCTGCGTTGCTCCACAAGACCGAACGCGGCGCGGTCTGCCTGAATCTCGCAACCGCCACGGACGTCGAGGCGGCCTACGAGGATCTCAGAACCAGGCTCGGCGAGGACATGACCGCCGTGCTCGTGCAGCAGATGGTGCCGAGCGGTGTGGAGATGATCGTTGGCGCTCTGCACGATCCGCTGTTCGGACCCGTGATCGCGTGCGGAACCGGCGGCGTCCTCGTCGACGTGCTGGCGGACACCAGTTTCCGGCTTCATCCGCTGACGACCTCGGACGCCAAGGAAATGATTGGCAATCTTCGCGGCTCGCGGCTGCTGCGCGGTTACCGCGGTACTCCGCCAGCCGATGAGCCGTCACTGCAGCAGGTACTGCTCCGCATTTCTGAGTTGATGGACGTCGCACCGGAAATCCAGGAGCTGGATCTGAACCCGGTGATCGTCCTCACGACGGGCGCGTGCGTCGCAGACGCGAGGATTCGCGTGGACTCCGGACGTCCCGCGAGCCGAAGCCGTCGCGTCGAATACTGACGTCACGGCGAGCCGCTCGTCATGGCCGACCGGCCATGCCCTAAATGCCTCAGAGTGGACTGACTGCCGGCACGGTCGCAACGTCAAAGGCCGGCGCGGCCGTCACCACCTCGGCGCGTTTCGGTGGCAGCGCCAGCACCAGTGTCGAGGACAAGCACAGCAGGCGATAGGTCACCGAACCCATCCGCGGCCCGAGCAAGGGCGAGCCGTGCAACCCCATCACGACGAGGCCAGCCTGACGATCGCGAGCCACTTTGGCAATCTCCTCGGCTGGGTCGCCATAGGCGACAAGCGCCTCAGCATGGCCAGGATAGGACGCGGACGCGAGCAACTCGTGTAACGCATCTTCGGCGACCGCTCGGCGATCGCCTTCGATGCCAGCCACGTGCAGCCGTGCCGCAAATCGGCTCCGCAGCGGCTCGACCACGTGCACCAGGATCAGGGGAACGGCCAATGCGCCGGCGATGCCCCGCGCGACCTCGATCTGATGCACCGACGCGGGGGTCAGATCGACCGGCACGACAATCCGGCCGAGCAACTGCTTGCCATCTTCGAAACGGATCGGACCTGGGTCATGCGCGGGCGTGACGAGCACCGGCGTCGTCGTTTCGCGGAGCACGCGCTCCGTCGTCGAACCAAAGAACAGTTTGCGCATCCCTGTCAGCCCGTGCGTGCTGACGACGATCAGATCCGAGGACTGCTCGCGCGCCACCCGAAGTATTTCCGACGCGGGTTTCCCGACCGCCACCTCATGTTCAATGCTGGCGCCGATGTGCGCGTCTCCGAATATCTTGGCGGCGAATTCCGCGAGCTCTCGTTTGGAATGGGACGGGGTCCACATGATGCCCGTTCCGAGGTCGAGAGCCTCTGTCAGCAGTGGGTCCTCGACAGTCAGGACGATCAACCGTGTACCGAAGTGGGTTGCCACGGCGGCGGCGTAGCGAAGCGCCCCAGCAGAGGCGTCCGAGAAGTCAACCGGGCAAAGAATCGAGGGCTTGACACTCATAGTCGCCTCCACGCGATCTCCAGTGCAACCCATGTGCCCCTCCGGAAAACCGTACACGAGTCGTCACGACTGGCGATCTGCTGCGTCCTCTTCTCTCGCCGTGGGGAATAGTCCGCCATCGCGCGGAAAAGTCCTCGCGCTCGTGCGCGTGCCGAGCGTCAGCGATGTATGCTCTGGCATTCGTGGGTCGGGCCTACGCGGTCGCCGGCACGACGGTCACGGTCACGCTCCCGGATGTCGCGTTCCTGAGGTGCACACGATGCGGCGGATGTGGCGATGGCTGGTCGGAAGCGGTGTCCTCGCGGCCGGGTTGAGTGTGCTGGCGTCGCAAACGCCGCCACCGCAGCCATCCCAGCGGGCAGTCGTGGCTTTGACGATGGACGATCTGCCGTCACATGGTCCGATACCGCCTGGATCGTCGCGAGCCGAGATCGCCACGCGCATCATCGCCGCGTTGCGGGATGCCAAGTCTCCCCCGGTCTACGGGTTCATCAATGCCGGCCAACTGGAGAAGAAGCCAGAAGACGCCGAAGTGCTGAAGCTGTGGCGCGCGGCGGGGTTTCCGCTCGGCAACCATGCGTTCTCACACATGGACCTCCATGCCAATTCGGCTGACGCATTCGAACAGGACATTGCCGCGAACGAGCCTGCCTTGCGGACGTTCATGGGCAGCTCGGATTGGCACTGGTTTCGATACCCGTACCTGCGCGAAGGCGACACGCCCGAGAAATACAAGACCGTGCGAACATTTCTCCAGCAGCAGAAGTATCGCGTCGCGCAGGTCACGCTCAGCTTCGACGACTACGCATACAACGGTCCGTACGCGCGGTGCCTGGCGAAGAACGATACGAACGGGATCGAGTGGCTGCAGAAGAGCTATCTCGCGCGCGCCGAGCGGAGCCTGACGAAAGGACAAGCTGACGCCCGAACGCTCTTCGGACGCGACATCAAGCACATCATGCTGCTGCACATCGGCGGCTTCGAAACCGTGATGTTGCCGCGGCTCCTCACGCTCCTCGAGGCGCGCGGCTTCACTCTCACGACGCTCGACGACGCATCATCCGACGACGCCTATCGCGCCGAACCCGCGGGCAAGGCGTGGAACGGCACGTTCCTCGAGCAGCAGATGGACGCGCGCGGCGAGCCGCGGCCGCCAGCCGACGGCTTCATGCAAGAAGTCGCGGCGGTCTGCCAATAGCGTTCCGACCATGCGTCAGTTCGAGTTGCCTCGCTGCGCCGGGCCCACCGGGCCTACTTGGCTGGATAGATCCGATCGGCAATCGTGTCGCGATGGAATGCCGAATGTTGCCTGATATCCGCCCAGCCGCCAGGTGTGGTATCCCCGGTTGAGGAAGCCGCTGCCGCCCGATCGCTCCCGAGATCCTGCCAGGAGTTGTAGCGGGTCAGCGTCGCGAAGGTCCACTCACTGCCTTCGAGGTGTTGAAGGATGATGTTGCCGGATTCGATCTTGCTCGCCGGCCCAGTCGCGCTGAGCGACGTGAGGAGCTGTTCGCGATGCCCGGGAACTGAGCGATGGACGCCGACGATATAGACCTGGCGCGCCCCACCCGCTGCTCCAATGCCCATTTGCTTGGTAAATTCCGCCCACGATGGTCCGGAGACGAACGTGTCGGAGTGCCAGGCTGAAAGCGCGCGCTGTGCATCTGTCGTGGGTGGAGCGGTCAGGGTGACCTCGGCCTTCGATCCCAGATGCTGAATTACCGCGTAGTCCCAGTCGTCGCCCTCCTGATGCCGAAGCACGACGAAATGCTCGGGCATTGGAGAGGTCTTGTCTGGCGTCATCAGCGATTTCGCGTGCGCCGCCGCCTGCCCGGGCGCGGACTTGGTGAAGTGCACGTGATACACATCGGTCGCCGCGACGGCCGGCGCGTTCTGTGGCGAGGCTGCCGTCGCAGCGACAACCCCGCCGATTACGACGAGACACGTGAAGGTCGATCTCATCGCGAACCTCCTAGCTCGAGCGCTCGAACATCGGCCGGATGCGGAGGCAGTACCAGCCTGTTCGAAGCAGCAGAGCGCCCGAACGTTATCACGGATGAGGTTGTTCGGCGAGAGAGTTTTGCCCGTGAAAGCGCACGATCGACACGTAATCGTGGCACTCGAGTTGCACGGAGCTGATCCGATGAGAAGGCCGACAGTGTACGAACCGCCGGCCCTGCGACGAATTTCATTCCTCGCGGCGCTCGACCGCCTGCGGCAATTCTCCGATCTGTTCGTGACGCTGAGCCTTCATCGCATCAGCGTGCGCTACAAGCAGTCGCGGCTCGGCATCCTCTGGGCGGTCATTCAGCCACTGGCGATGATGGTGGCGTTCACGCTCATGTTCACCGTCCTTCGCGCCGCGCCAGCTGGCTCGGTGCCACTTCCACTTTTCGTGTACTCCGCCCTGCTCCCGTGGACGATGTTCTCGGGGGGCCTGACGGCCGCGTCCGGCGCACTGACGTCGCACGCCTCGCTCCTGACGAAGATTTCGTTCCCGCGCGAGATCCTGCCGCTCACATACGTCGTGGCTGCACTCACGGACTTCGCGGTCGCGGCAGTGGTGCTCGGCGCGATGATGGCGTGGTTCGGCGTGCCGTTGACGTGGACGGCGCTGTGGGCCGCGCCAGCGCTCCTGGTGCTTATCGTATTTCTTGTCGGTGTTGCGCTTCTCGTCGCCGCGCTGCAAGTGCGGTTTCGCGACGTCGGGCTCGCAATGCCGGTGCTCGTCCAGGTCTGGCTCTTTGCTACTCCGGTGCTCTATTCTCTGGACGCGGTGAAGCTGTCGCTGCCCCCGTCGCTCTACCAGATCTACACGCTCAATCCGCTCGCCGGCATCGTTGATACGTTCCGCCGGGCGGTCATTCTCGATCAGCCGCCCGACTACGCGGCGCTCGGTGTCTCGGCGGCCATCGCCGGCCTCCTGCTCCCGGCCGCGTATCTCTACTTCAAGTACGCAGAGCTGACGATGGCGGACATGGTATGACCGCGCCGGATGTCTCGGTGCAGGCGGTGAGCAAGGAGTATCGACTGAGCTCCACACGCGGAGCGACGAAGTTCTGGGCTCTCCGCGACGTGACTCTCGACGTCCCCCGCGGCACGTCGCTCGGTGTGATCGGACGCAACGGTGCCGGGAAGAGCACGTTGTTCAAGCTGCTCTCTGGCATCACCGCCCCGACACGCGGCCGCATCGTCTTGAACGGACGCGTCGCGGCGCTCATCGAGGTCGGATCCGGTTTTCATCCGGAGCTCACCGGGCGCGAGAACGTGTTCCTGAGCGGCTCGCTCCTCGGCATGAAGCGGCGGGAGATCGCGAGCAAACTCACCAGCATCGTCGAGTTTGCCGGCGTGCAGCGCTTCATCGACACGCCCGTCAAATGGTACTCGTCTGGGATGTATGTACGCCTCGGCTTCGCCATCGCGGCGCAACTGGAGCCCGAGATCCTGCTGGTCGACGAAGTCCTCGCCGTTGGCGATGCCGAATTCCAGGCCCGGTGTCTGCAGCGGATTCAGGAGCTGAAAGAACAGGGAACGACGAGCCTGTTCATCTCGCACGACCTCACGGCAATCGAACGGCTCTGCGACACGGCGGTGCTGCTGCAGGCCGGGGAGATCGCTCGGGCCGGGAAACCGAGCGACGTGGTGGCCGAGTACCACCGCCGCATTATCGCGGAGGCCAACGCGCCTGGCGGACCACCCACCGCCGCGATGACCACCGGCGTCGCCCTGACGAACATCTCGATACACGATCCACACGCGCCGCGAGCCGTGTCATTCCGCAGCGGCGGTCCGCTTATCGTCTCGCTGAAATACGATGCGATCCGGCCGCTCGCATCGATTGAGTTCGAGATCGTCTACTACAGCGCAGACGGCAAGACTCGCCTCGCCGCGGCTCGAACCGGCGAGCGTGGCGAGCGCTTGCGCATCGAACCGCCGGGCGGAACGCTGGAGTTCACGTGTGGCTCGCTGCCGCTCGAGCCTGGCGGTTACTACATCGGTGCGTTGGTGCGAGACCTGAGCACGGGCAAGACGCTGGCGTGGTGGGATGGCGAGACGAGACTATACGTGGGCGGAGAGCCGGTGACGGACGCCCGGCTGCACATCCCACATGCGTGGCGGCACGTTCAGGGTGTAGCCGTGGAACCTCCTCCCCCGCCCGCGAGTGTCCTCAGCAGTCCGACGGGGTAGTACTGAGCAAGGCGAATCACACCAAGGAACGCCCGGGCCCTGCGTCCTTTCGTGCGGACGTCGCATTTCACACGGTCGAGAAGCCGCTCGCCGAAATCCGCCTTGACGATGTCAAGTCCCGCTTTCCAGGCCTGCTCGGCAACAGGATCGCCGGCGACGAATCTGCGCTGGGCTCGACGGACCGAAACCGCCGACCGCAGCATTTCGGCGATGTCGCCGCTCATGTTCGCGTCGTGCCGCCGGTACTCGAGCACGACGGCATGGTGGCAGCCGACCGGGTGCTGCCGGGCAACTCGAATGTTCAACTCGTAGTCCGCGGACGCTCTGGCGGAAGGTTCGAACGCACCGCCGGATTCGAGAACCGAGCGGCGATAGAGGACGGCGCCCGGACTCCAGATGTAGTTCGAGCGGAGCAACGCGAGGAACTGATCGCCCCCGGCATGCGCCTGGGGCGGCGCACCCTCCACCGCTCCGTCGTTCGCGATCAGGCGGACGTGGCCCGTTGCGAAAGCCCAGTCGGGGTTGGCGGCGAGTGCGGCGGCGCCTCGGGCCACCGCCTCCGGAAGCAGGCGATCGTCGGCGTCAAGGAACAGCACGAACTCACCCCGGGATGCGGCCAGGCCCGCGTTGCGCGCGCGCGGCGCGCCGCTGTTCCGCTGACGCAAGTACTGCACCGATGAGTGACTCCGCGCGACGCGCGCAGTCTCGTCGCTAGAGCCGTCGTCCACGACGATCACTTCAACCGGCGAGTGCGTCTGTCCCAACGCACTCTCGATGGCTTCGCCGAGATATCGCGCCTGGTTGTAGCAAGGGATCACGATCGACACGAGCGGCTTCGATCGGGCCGCCGTCATTGCCCTTCGACTCCTGGGCGCGACGACCGGCGAACCTTTCCAAGCAGATCGGCTACTCGCCTGCCATGGCGCATGGCCCGGCGTTCGAGTCGGTGAAGGATGGGGTGTTCGTAACGTCGTAAGGCCGCCGTCAGCGCCAGCCACACTGACCGATCGCTGACCCCCTGTTCGGTGAGGTACCGCTCGAGCCAGCGCAGATATGTCTCGAACGCAGCGTCGGTCTTTCCCTCCGCGGCGATCTTCTGGCATGACGAGTCGGGGTGCTGACGGTAGCGGTCCCAGCACTTCCCAGAGAAGAGCACAGGAAACCGGAGCGTCAGCTTGGCGTGAAACACCTGGTCGGTGCAGATGCGGCGGAACGAATCCTCCCAACCACCAATAGCAAGGACAGTCTGGCGCCGTACCAGCACGCTGCCCATACACGGCACGGTCCCGCCATCGCGCAGGAACGCGACGAGCACGTGGGGCGGCGCGATGACCCGGTCGATGTCGAGGCCGTGCGGGCGCCAGGTCCAGTCCCGAACCCGATCGCCCGGCAGGCCGGTCCAGCCGTACCAGTACTCCGTCGCCGCATACAGCACATCCGCCCCGGATTCGGCGTCGAGAATCTGCACCTGATCTTCCAGTTTGCGCGGCAAATACACGTCGTCTGCGTCGAGAAACGCCAGGTATTCGCCACGCGCGTGATCGATGCCGAGGTTACGCGAGGCGCTGGCGCCACGATTGGCGCGCATCGGATGCGACAGGTAGCGAATCTTCGATGGACACGCAGCCGCGTAGCGCATCGCGATCTCGCTACTTCCATCGCTCGACCCGTCGTCCACGAGCAGCAGTTCCCAGCTGGCGTACGTCTGTGCGACCACGCTCTCGATTGCTTCTTCGATGAAGCGAGCGGCGTCGAGAAACGGTGTCACGATCGACACTCGAGGGGACCCGCTCACGACAGAGCCCTTTCAAAGGCGTCCACGTCCCAGTCCTGCACGAAGAGACGCGGCAGCGCGAAGCGGTTGCATGAAGCGGTGACGAATCCGGACGCGGTCGTACACCCCCAGCTGAAGCCGCTCTCGCGCACGGCAACACGGCAATCGTCATCGACCGCTCCATGCGGGTACGCGAACCCTGTAATGGGCCGACCGGCGAGCTCCTCGCATCGCTTCTTACCCTCCACGAGCTCGCGACGCCGTTCGGCGGCGTCGAGCAGGGGAAGTACAGGATGCGTCAACGTGTGCCCCCCGATCTCGAAGAGGCCTTCGCGCGCGATCTGCTCGACGTCGTTCACCGTCATCGGCAGTCCCCCCGGGTCGGGAGGCGGCGCGGGGCACGCGTCGCGAAGGCGCGTCATTGCCGCTTCACGTTCGGTGGCACGCGCTGAGCGAAGACGGCCCCAGATCTCCAGGTAGGCGCGCTGGCGCTCGGTGCGAGGTTCCTGCCATGCCCGCCAGCGCGCGTCGTCCTGCGCATCGCTGAAAGCGATCCGGTACGGGCGACCATCCACCACGACGTCACAGTCGAGGGCGGTGCGGTGGCCGAGAATTGCGCGTGCCAGTTCGTCCCACCAAAACTCGCGCGGCTGTCCGATCGCCCCGGCGGCAAGAAAGAGCGTCGCCGCCACGTCTGCCGCGGCAAGACGTGGGCGGGCCGCCACAACGTTGTCTGCGTATCCGTCGTCAAAGGTGACGGCGACCGCGTTCTCCGGGAGCGTGCCATCCTCGAGCCGGCGCACCATCTCGCTCACGGTCAGCGGCGTCCGCCGCCGGCGCAGCACGCGAAGATGCGCTTCGAAGCGATCAGGGTGTACGGCAAGGCCCCACGGATCGATCGCGGGAGAGGCGACCCGGTGATACATGAGGATGAGCGGGTGAGGCCGCAGCCGTCGCACGCGCTGCCGGAGACGCTGCACGAACGTCCGCATCAGTCGCTCCTCCTCCGTGCGCGCACGGCGACGAGCACCGGATACGACCTGTCGATGGGATCGAGCTTCGCGGTCTCCACTTCTTCGACCGCCAGGCCCTGGAGAAATGCCGTCGCGGCAAACACGTTGCCGTGATGCTCGACCAGCACTTCGTCCCGGCCGAAGGATTCGGCGAACAGGCGCTCGAGTGCCGTCGGCGTAAACGACCAGAACCACGAGCTGCCCCACTCGCCGCGATCGATCTGACTGATACCCGGTGCTGTCACCAACACGACGCCACCGGGGGCGAGCGCGCGATGCAGTGCCGCCACTGCCAGACGGACGTCGTAAATCAGTTGCAGCGTCTGCGTGAGGACGATGCAATTGAAGGCGCGTTCGGGAAGAACCGAAGGGTCGGTGAGGTCTCCCACAATCGTCGCGCGCGAATTGCCGGGGCGCACGTGCAGGACGTCGATACGTGTGACGCGCGCCGCGCCGAAGCGGCGGGTGTATTCGTCACCGCCGACTTCGAGGACCCGCCCAACGATTTCCGATGCGTGGCGCTCCAGGAACCGCTCGATGTCAGTACCGGTCGATCGGCGTCCCTCGGTCGAACCCATAATCACGGCTGATCGGTACGGTGCCGTCGAGGTCGCCGAACCGGATCCGGCCAACGCCGGGCACCTTGCCAAGCCATCGCGGCATGCGATCCCGAACACGACGAGGCAAGAACCGTGCGGCGCGATGCCTCACACCGGAGAATGCCTCGCGCATCGCCGTGGCCGGTGACACGACCGCCAGTCTCGCCAGCTGGGGCAGCGAACGTGCCATCGACCCGCCGGCCTGGCGCGAGCGATACCGCGCCAGCGCCATCTCCCGAGCATAGTAGGTCCGCCACCCCCGACGCCCGTCACGCCAGGCCTGAAGCATCTCTGGCCTGGCATCAGCCGTCGGCCGGTGGCGCGCGTGCACGAGCAGTGCGGCCCGGAGCATCTCGTGGTGATCCGTGGACATGTTGGCGCCGTGAAGCCGGTACGCGGCGACAAGGTCGGCGTAGCCAGCGATGGGATAACGCTTCGCCATGCGCAAATACACGTCGTAGTCTTCGCAGCGGCGCAGCGTGGCATCGAAGCCTCCGGCCTCGACGAGCCGATCGCGTCGATACATCACCGTGCCGTGCATCGCGATGAAGTTCCCGCGGAGCAGACGCACATAGGGGTGCTCGCCCGGCGGCTCGTAGCGTTCTCCAATCGACGCTCCGTCGCGATCGATGTACAGGTGGCCGCCATAAACGAAGCCACACTCCGGCGTCCGAGCGAAGCACGCGAGCGCGGCGTCGATCGCGCGCGGCTCGAGCCGATCGTCCGCGTCGAGAAACGTCACATAGGCCGTGTCGAGGGCCGACAGACCCGTGTTGCGCGCCGCCGCCAGCCCCTGGTTCTCTTGACGGATCAGCCGTACCCCCGGGTAGCTCCGGACGACCCTGCCTGGATCATCAGACGAGCCGTCGTCGACGACCACCACCGCGTCAGGAGCGCGCACCTGGCTGATAACGCTGGACAGGGCATCATTCAGAAAATGCGCGTGGTTGCAGGTCGTAATTACGACGCCGACTGTTGCGGCGGCTGGATGGCGTGACCGCCGAAGAACGCGATCGTCGCGCTCGATGGATTCCGCATCCGTCGCGTGGTGCACGACAGACCTCACCGCGACGCCCGGCCGGGCGTCGATGACGACCTCGGCGCCGGCACCACCGCGCGTCGCATCTTGCGCGAGACATGGCGCAAGACGACGGCCGGACAATTCCGAAGCAGTGTGAGCGTGGCTTTCAGCTGCCTGGCGCCCCACGTCCGCGTGTGCCAATGCACACGGAGGTCGTGAACGATCTGCTCTCCGTACCACGCGCACCAGACCCGGCGCGCCCGTCTGACCTCGCGTCGCACCCACGGCGGCCCCTCCACGCTCTCGCGGCGTAACACCTGCAGCGTCGCACGCAGCATCAGCGCCGGATCGCGCGACATGCTCCCGGGATGCTGGCGATATCGCACGGCACAGCCGCCGACGAACGCCACCCGCCCGTCCCTGGCCAGTAGAAGATAGATGGCATAGTCAGCTGCCGGTCCGAGGTCTTCGACAAAGCCACCGGCCTCCACCAGCGCCGAGCGACGGAACATCGCGGCGCCTGGCGTCCAGACGAAGTTTCTCGACAACCAGTCGCGATAGAGATTTTCCGGGTCGATCTCGTGATGCTGCACTGGCAGCGGCGTTCCGGCTTCGTCCATCGCCTCGCAACGCGTCACAACCGCCGCGGCATGCTCATTGGACCAGAGCGCGACGGCTTCCATCGCAAGCGCATCCCTCAGGAGCACATCGTCTGCATCGAGAAAGACGATCAGGTCGCCGTGGGCGACCGCGAGACCTGCATTGCGCGCCGCGGACACACCCCGGTTCGGCTGACGAATGACGCGCGCGCCGAAGCGCGCGGCAATCGTCGCCGTGTCATCGGTCGATCCATCGTCCACGACGATGCATTCGGCTGGTCGATGGCTCTGATCCCACACACTTTTGAGGGCCGCTGCGAGGTATCGCCCCTGGTTGAAGCAGGGAATGACGACCGTGACGGTGGGCAGCTGACCGGCTTCAGTCATGTGCAGGGAGTCAAACCCAGCCTTTCTTGCAACGAGCGTTCCGGCGTTTAAGGCTGAGTCGGCTCGAATGTCAGAATGAGCGTGCTCCGCTGGAAATGACGATATGACGCGTAAAGCGAAGCCAACCTCGATGATCGGGCGGACTCCTGTGAACCTTTGGGCGACATCCGCGACTTACCATTCGAGGCGATAACAGTGGACCCTTTGGGCCAGCACCAGACAAGCAGCCTGACGCACAAAGAGGACGAGCTCCTCGTCGTGCGATGCCAGCTGGGCGAACGTTCCGCCTTCGAAGAGCTGACAGAACGCTGGCATCTGCCCCTGTGGAAGTACGTCAGGCGGGTCGCAGGAAACGACGACGCCGCTAGCGACGCCATTCAGGATGTGTGGCTCAGGGTACTAGGGGGATCGTCCGGCTGCGCGATGGCTCGAAGCTACGGCCCTGGCTCTTCGGAATCGCGCGTAACGTTCTGATGGATCGTCTGCGGCAACGGTACGCCTCACCGCCACCGGCCGACATCGATCTTTCAGACATCGGCGGCGACACGATCCCCGACCCGCTCGAAGAAGACATGACGGCTCTGGAAGACGAGCTGGCTCGTCTTCCGGAAACCGAACGAGAAGTGCTGACGCTGTTCTACCTCCAGGAACTATCGCTGTCGGAGGTAGCCGATGTACTCCGCGTTCCGGTCGGCACGGTGAAATCACGGCTGTTCCGCGCCCGGCACATGCTGCGGCGTGGATTGGATCAGAAAGGACTACGCACATGACGCGGACCGAAGCTTCAGTGTTGGCGAACGCTCCTGACATGCGCCGTTTGCTCGATTCGGAGCTCTCCCGCCGCTCGCGATTCGGCTACGTCGCGTTACTGCTGGCGTCGTCGGCCATGACCGTCGTCGTCACGTCGCTGTGGCTGACCGAACCTGCCTTGCCACTACGGACTCAGATCGCACTGCTGATCATGAGCGTCATCGGGTTGTCGTGGCTGAGCCTATCGGTCTGGGCGCTGACCACTCGTCGCGTCCTTCTGGGACGCGATGGCGTCCTTGCCGGGTGGATGGCGGTGACGTTTACAGCGACCTTCGTCCTCGGCGCGGCGCTCGTCGGTCTGTCGACCGGCCGTCCGGGCGCATATGCGGCATCGCTATTGGGCGTTGGGCTGCTTGCCGTGGCCGTCGTCGTGTTGATGCGTGCGCGGCGCAGAATGGCGTCGCTGATGAGCAGACGCGACGCATTGAAGCGCGAGCTGGGAACGAGAGAGTGACGGGCCGACCGGGCGCGTGATCGTGCGCGTATACTACACACCCCTGTGAGATCAGCCGCAGCCCCTGCCGAATTCGCCTCTCCCGACTCTCCATGCGAATCGTCATCGTTGCCGTGGTCGTAAGAAGGAGTTGACGTGTTGAAGATCGTCCTGGTTGCGCGTGCCGTGTGTGCCGTTAGCATCGTACTCGCGACCTGCGGGCGCGCCGAGGCACAAGGGTTCGACCTCACGTTCTTCGTCGGACGAGCCTACCCAATTTACGACGAGCGGCTCACACTCCGACCGTCGACTCCAGCGGTGCCAGGCGTCGACATCAGCGTGGTGGGATCACCGCTGATCGAAGCCGACGGCGGACCGGTGTTTGGAGGCGCATTCGCCTACGAATTCGGCATTCTCGGCATCGAGGGGCGGCTCGATGCAACCGAAGTCGGGCTTGCGTTCACGGGTGCGCGGTATAACCTCCGCGGCCTGGAGCCGCCGTTCGAGGGCCTCACCGCGAGCGTGACGTTTGCCGATGGGAAATTCGACGCCGATAGCATCCCGCTCGTCTCCATCAACGCGAGAATCCGTACGCCGGGCACTGTGTCTCTGATTGCCTCCGGCGGCCTCAGCTATCTCAATGACATCACCGTAACCGGGTCCGTTCCGGTTCGAGTGCAAATACCGGGCATCGATTTGCCCTCTGGCTTCGACCCGACGCTGACTCTCCGCGCCGTGCCAGATCAGTCCAAGCACCGCTGGGGGGTGAACGGCGGCGCGGGACTCCGCGTCGGAGGACGCGTGGCGCTGATGGGCGAGGTCCGGGCCTTCTACTTCAGCGAGTATGAGTTACGCTTCGGCGCCGGGAACGGAGCGGAAATTCTCGCCGAGTTGCTCGAAGGGCTTGCGCCCGTTCGCTTCCACCCGATTTTCGTGAATGCACAAGTGGGCGTGACGTTCAAGTTTTGACGCGGCTGGGCGAACCAGCCGGTCCATTCGACGACTCGCGCCACTCTTATTCGTTCCGCAGCGCCTCGCGGCGATCGTCCGCGCTCGGAAGAAACTGCGAGTAACCACCAGCACCATCCTCAACGCGGACTCATGAACTCGCACCGTTCGAGCAGCTGTTTGAACCGCGGCTCGCGGCGGTAATCGTCCCACTTGGGATCGACCGTCAGGAAAACGAGGTGAACGTCGTGCGCGGCTAGTGCTGCGTCGAGGGCGTCGAACGCCGATTGGCGGTCGCCGAGGCCGGCGTACACGAGCGCCAGGGCGTACGGTGGCACGTAGCCTTCCTCTCCGCGCTTCATCAGTTCTTCGAGGACGACGCGCGCCTCGCTCGCCCTTCCAGCTTTGGCGAGAACATAGCCCCGCATTGAAAGAGCTTTGCTGTTGCCTCCAGAAAGCCGCTCGGCCTCGACGAGCGACTGCAACGCGAGATCGGTCTGCCCCATCTGGGCAAGCGTCTGCCCGAGCTGCGCGTGGCCAACCCACAACTCCGAATCGATCAGAATCGCCTGGCGTGCGTGTGCTGAGGCGCTCGAGTAGTCGCGGCGCTGAAAAGCCAGCTGGGAAGAAATCGCGTGCACCATCGGATCGAGCGGATCGAGCTGGCGGGCGCGGGTCGATTCCTCAGTGGCGTCGCCGTGCCGGCCGGAAAGCGAGAGGACGTTCGCCAACGCCACGTGTGCGAGCGCATAGCCGGGGTTCAGCACGATGGCCTGACGGAACTTCTGTTCTGCCAACGGCCAGTTCCATTCCAACCAGACGTTCAAGAGGCCCTGCGAGGTCTGAACCTCCGCCAGGCCAGCGTCGGCACGAACGGCTTCATTCACTGCCTCGCGGGCCAGCCGCCGCGAGATCAGGGGCTCGGCATCGCCGTTCACCGGACCAGCCGAATTCGCGTCTGCGATGCCCGACCAGGCGAGCGCGTAATCCTTGTCCAGCTCGATGGCCGCCCTGTAGTGCTCGAGCGCCCGCATGGTCGTCTTTGGCTTTCGCGCGTTCCAGAGCGTGCGGCCGCGGAGGTAGAGGTCGTACGCTGTCGGCATTTCGGCTATGGCGACGCTCGATTGACGCGCGCGTTTCACGCGAAATCCCAACGCGTACCTGCTCGGCGATGGCGGCACTGACTTCGAGTTGCAGCCCGAGCACGCTCGTGAGCTCACGTTCGTACGACTGCGACCACACCAGCGCCTGATCCGTGACACGAATGAGCTTCGACGTCAGCCGAATGCGATGCCCTCCGTCCGAACCGCGCTTTCGACGAGATAGTCCGCGCCCAACTCCCTGCCGATCTCCTTCAACGACTTCGTCGTGTTCTTGTAGCGGAGCGTCGACGTGCGCCCAATGACGACCAGCCGCGCAGGGTCGATCATGCCGAGGGACACGGTCGTGTCCTCGGCCAGACCGTCGGCGAGGTATTCACGGGCTGGCTCGACGCCGATGTGATCGAACGGCAACACCGCGAGCCGCACCGGCGTCATGGGAGTATTCCCGCGAAGCCACACCAGCGCGACCACGACGATGAGCAGGACGCCGCCCGCCACGAACGCGCCGAGCCTGCGGTGCGGTCGCAGCGCTCGGTGCTGAGACTGCCGGCTCCAGCCTCGGAGTCCACCGGCACAACGGATCCAATCAGCCGATAGCCACGCTTCGGAATCGTCTCGAGGAGGTGTGGCGCTTCGGCGTTATCGCCGAGTGCCTGGCGCAGTTCGGTGACGGTCCGAGTCAGCGCGGACTCGCTCACCACTCGCGAGCCCCAGACGTCATCGAGCAGCTGCTCTTTGGACACGACTTCACCCGGGCGGGCCGCCAGGTACGTGAGCAAATCCATGACCTTTGCCCGCACCTGGACGATCCGACCGGCGCTCGACAGGCGGCACTGGTCAGGCTGCACCAGCCAGTCGCCGACACGGAACTCGCTGCGCATGGATTGACGCAGTATGCGCCATTTCCTGGCTGGAGGCCGTCCGATTGTAGGGACTCGAGCGGGCTGTAGCAGGAATGTCGGCAAGGTTCAGGCAGAATTCAGCGGCAATTTCAAGACAACACCGGCGCGCCGCGGCAGGGTGGCCGCATGCCATTCCGCGCCGGTTTCTTCTGCCTAGTCACCGTGGTTTGTACCACCATCGGCCTACTGGCGGCGCCTGATGGAGGCCATATCACGCTCGTGAAAGGCACGACGGCGCAAAACGGGAGGCCCGGGCCGAACGTTGAACCATCATTCGACTCGCGATGGACTCGCATCTATATCGACGACGTCTACGTGCGCGATGCGGTCGGTCGTTCGCTCGATGGCGCCGCGGACTGGCTGAAATCGGCGAAGTGCCAGTCGCTGCTTTCTGAATTTGCCGACCAGGACGGCCGGTTACTGAGGGAAAGGCTGGGGGCCCTGGCCCTGACGCTGGGCGCCTACCTCAGGATCCTCGTCTTCGAAGACGGTGAAAGGCATCCCCCATGCGAACGGCCGGGGATCTTGGCCTATACAGCCGCCAACAGCCGTGTCATCCGTGTGTGCGGCCGAACATTCGCCAGAGCCTCACAGCGCGATCCGCCCGAGGGCCGGGCCACGATCATTCACGAAGTGCTTCACTCCCTGGGCCTCGGCGAAAATCCGCCCAAGCCGCCGTACATCACCTATCGCGTCAAACAACTCTGCTGGTAGGCGCACCAGGTCAATCGGGGACGTTCATCACCTCGAGCTGCACGCGCACCAGACCCCGTTTGATGAACCCGAGGTTCCGGGCTGCGCCGCGCGACACGTCGACGATGGTACCTTTACGGAAGTTGCGGCCGTATGGGCCGCGATCGATGACGCGCAACGTGACGTGGCGGCCGTTCTCGAGGTTGGTTACGCGGATGACACTGCCGAACGGCAGAGTGCGGTGCGCCGCAACCATCTCACGCTGATCGAAGATCTCGCCGCTGGCAGTCTGTTCGCCGTGAAAACCTGGACCGTACCACGACGCCAAGCCGAACTGGATCCCCGTCGAGGTGTCTGATTCGACGGACCGTCCGGCCGCGAAGACCACCACGATTACAGCAGCGATCAACCCCAGCAGGCGCAATCCGCGGACATTAGATTCACGCCACATCGACATGAGACTATGGAAAATGCTTGCCAACGCCGGAGCGCTCAAGCTGGTTGGGGTTTCCAGCCCGCTTGGAACGCAGGTAATGATGCGTGGGTAGCCGGCGACTCAGTTTGCGCGTGCCGGCCGATCCTTCGGCGCGAGGATTACTCGCACCTCGTGGCGCGCCACCGCGCGCGTTCCTGCCCACCGCACGAACACGAGGTCGTACGAACCCACGAAGCCCACGCCGGGCGCCCATGTGAACGACCCGGTCTCTGCGTCCAGCCGCGAGCCGATTGGCAGTGCCGCCAGCGCGTCGCCCACGCGCACATAGCCCGTATAGCGTTCGCCTCTCGATGTACCCAGCGACACTTCGAACCGATCAATCTCTTCGCCGCGGATAACTGACCGGCCCTCGCTGTCAACGCCATACCGCTGCCACTGTCCCGCCAGATCCCACCCTCGGCGCCCCAGCACCGCGCGTGTCGGCTGCGCGTCGCAGTCGCAATCGCCGCGGCGTTAGCCGTCACTCCGGCGGCCGCCGCCTGCGCCGCGGCCGCTGTGCCCGCGGTCACCCCGTTTGACACGGTGAAGTATCGGCTTCCGATCCCTTCGACCGCTCCCTGATCGTCAATGACCGTCCAGGAGATCGTGTGCAGGCCGTTCGTCAACCGTGTCGTGTCGATGATCCGGAACCCGACCGCCCCGTTGGTCCCGGCGGTGTTGCGAAAGCCGGGGAACAAGGACTCGATGTCCGGACGCTCGTGGTTGTAGCTGACCGTGCCCTGCGCGACGCCGTCTATCAAGACCGTGATTGTCGATCCATCGATCGGGATGACCTTCGGCTGCGGCGTCAGCGCCCATCCGAAGTTGACGAAGCCAGTGCCCGAGGCCACTCCGCCTTGCGTCGGCGTGTCAATCGCCCCGAACGGCAGCGTGCTACTCGCGTTGGCGCAGGTCATCGTCCGCGACCCCAACAACACGGTGTTGCCCTCACGATCCTCGATCCAGATGTGGAACACGTACGTGCCGTTCCCCTGATTCGGCAGCATGTTGGTCAGGACCATCAAGCCCCAGCCCGCGCGGCCGTTCAGCGGAGACGTCGGGAACTGCGCCGCCACGTCCGGCCGGGCGCCCTCGATGAAACGCGGCAGCTCCTACGAAGATCTGCGCCGTTCCGCCGCAGTTTGGATCCGCCTGCGCCACCTCTGCCCCGACAGCTTCGCGGCAGATCATCACTCGTGTGACCTCGATGTCGTCGACCGCCCACCCCGTGAACGGAACGGATCCGGTGACACCTGTCCGAAGGTCCGTTGGCGTGTCGATGTTCCCGAACGGAGCGACGGGACGAGCCGGCTGCCATGAGGTCCAACGTCACGTCGATCGTCGCTCGTGCTGGTCGCGGCGCCGGTGAAATTCAGCTGCACTCCGCCAGCGACGCTGCCAGATAGCGGAAGCCCGCCGACTGCGGCAACGCTGATCGGACAGGTTTGCTGGGCCGGTGCCGGACGAGGGCGTGACCTGGATCCACGGTTGGGTGGGCGTCGCCGTCCATGTCATCGAGCCAGGCCCGTTCTGCGTCAGCCGCACGTCCTGCGGCTCCGGTCTGACGCCGCGAACGCTGTTCCCGTCGTCGTGGCGCCAAAACGAAGCGAGGTCTTGTCCAACGACACCGTTGGTGAAATTGCCGCACTCGTCGTGAAGCTCCAGACAGGCCCCGTAATCCTCCGCGCGTCTCCCAACATGGTTTTGCCGCGGATCATCCAGTAATACGTGGTCCCGGGCGAGAGCCCTGACGGACACACCGAGGCGAATGGCGGAGGGGGCGAACAGGGGTTGAAGGATTCCTTGGTGGAACGGACGCCAGCGGTCGCCGCGCCGGGCATGTAGTCCTGCGCCACGAGCGGCGGCGGGTTGGTCGTGCCGAAGTGGACGTCGTATTTGTGCGCCCACCAGCCGCCCTCCCACCGGAGCGATACCGAAGTGCCCGCGCGACGAGCGCGCCGTTCGCCGGTGTGACGTTGACGGGCGTCTCTGGCCAGCCAGGCGCGTAGTCGTGGAACATCGTCGGGGTGATGGGCGTGCCGTCGATCTGCTGGTTGTTCCATTTGCGAAGAAACTGCGCGGCGAACCACGTCGACGAACCACGACTTGCGGGTGAAGTAGTTGTGCTCGCGCTGCGTGTCAGACGATGACCCGGTCCAGTTCGAGGACCCGAAGACGGCCATGTTCCGGCCGTGAAGGACCACGGATTTCTGATGCATGTCCTGATCGGTGGAGTCGACTTTCCACTTGATGGGAATGCCCGCGGCGAACATGCGGTCGATGTTGTATGCGTGCCAGAAGTACGTGCGATTTGCGGTACTGCCGTCGGTCGGTGATCAGGCGGATGGGGACGCCCGCCTGCGCGCGACGAATCAGTTCGTCGGGCAGCCTTGCCCGACGTGATGCGAAACATCACGACGTCAATGGCTTGCGTTTCCAGGCGCATCGCGGACACCAGTCGATTCTCGTAGTCCCGATCCGGCGGGAAGTTGAGCTCCGGATCCATCGGATAGGTCGGATAGTGTCTGGTGAGCGTGCCGACGTTCGCCAGATTCGCGTAGTGCGTGGTGTCGGTCCAGAGATCGTCGTACTTCGTCATGAACGTGTGCACGACGTCTGGATCGCCGGTGAAATAGATCGCTTCGTCAACGTAGCCCGTGTACGGCGTCACCGGCGAATAGGATCCGTTCGCGAAGTTCGCCGCGCTGAAATGCACCTGGGCCTGGCCGGCGTAGAGGATCATCTTCCAGTGATTGATGCCGTTCGTGGTTTTGTGGCGGATCGGAATCCCCGCGTTGATGAGAGTCTGGCGGACGGTGGCGTTGGCGGGGTAGTTCGCGTCGGCGCGCAGGTCCAACAGAATCCGCACCGGCACGCCGGCTTGCCAGCGCTTGATGATCTCGGTCGAGTACCGCGTGTCAGTCATGAACCACATCGACACGTCCAGCCCGACATTCTCGGCTCTGATCATGTTGAGAATAGTCGCGCGGCAATCCTCGTAGGAGTTGTCGCACAGCCGCTCCTGGGCGGCGGTGGGCAGCGCCGCCGTCAACAGGAAGAGGGCTGTAACGCCAAGCCGATGCGCCCAGCACAGTCGGCGCTTCGCGCGGCACGTGACGGTAGCGCGTGTGTTCATCGCTGCCTCATCCTTACCTAAAGACTCGGCACCTTCGAGCTCAGCGTTTCGAGAGACACCTCCCCGGCTGTGTTGCCATCGGAGTGCCAGCGGCCGTAGTGATCGAAATGCGTGTGTTTCTAGCTGTACCGCTGGCGCAGCGGTCGGGACTGGTGACGCCGGCTGGACTTTTTTACTGTAGTGACGTTCAGCGATTCATTGACCGGAAGAGCTTCCCTGCGTCGTCAATGTCGCGCGCCTGCGCGGAGGATCGTCTGTGGCGACTGCTCGCCCTCGACAATCCTCAAGAAGGCGTTCGCGGGAACTTCACGAAATACCTGGACCGGCCCGTTTGGCCACCGGACCTCGACCGAGTCGGCTTTCGTTCGCGTTCCAAGTCCGAAGTGCAACCGGGCGTCGCTGTGCGACAGATAGCTGTCCCCGCTGCGCCGCTCTCCGCGCTGGACGAGATCGGCTGCCCTGACGGTGACGACGGCGCCAACGGCGCCGCGATTGCCCGAACGGCCCTCGAGTTCCAGCACGAGAAAATTCTGGCGATTGCCGCCATCATTACGGAGCACCGTCGGCGCGCCATCCAGGTTGTTGATGACAACGTCGAGATCTCCGTCGTTGTCGAGATCGCCCATGGCAGAACCTCGGCTCACGGACGGTGCGCTGAGAGCGGAGCCTGCCGTCGATGTTGATTCCGTGAAGCTGCCGTTCTGGTTGTTGTGGTAGAGCAGCTTTCGCTGCGCGTACCGCGCCGCGTTCCCGGCCTTCTCCACTTGCGGGTAGACATGACCGTTGACGACCAGCAGGTCGAGCCAGCCGTCGTTGTCGTAGTCCAGAAAATGCGTGCCCCAGCCGACGAGCGGGAGGCTGGCTTTCGCTGTCTGCGACGCAAAGGAGACATCGGTGAACTGAAAACCCTTGGCGTGCCGATAGAATGCGTTGTACTCGTCCGCGAAATTCGTGACGAAGATGCTCCAACCACCTGAATGATCGTAGTCCCCGACTGCGACACCCATGGAGCCCTGCTCTTTTCCGTCCTCGCTGAGCGCAGTCCCTGCCTGCAGGGCGACATCGACGAACGTGCCGTTGCCAGTGTTCTTGTAGAGAAAGTTCGGGCCCGCATCGTTGGCGACGAAGAGATCGGGACGCCCGTCGCCGTCGAAGTCGCTCCACACGACACCCATACCGAACCGCCCGCTCGGATCGGCGACACCAGCTTTCTTCGACACGTCCTCGAACGTGCCATCTCCCTTGTTGCGATAGAGAGAATCGCCAGAGCCGCTCAACCCGCGCGGGCCGCACTGAACGGGGATGCCGCGAAACTCGCAGAACTTGCCCTTGCCAAACGCCGGCAGCGCCTCGAGGCGCACGTCGACGTAGTTGGCCACGAACAGGTCGAGCCAACCGTCGCCGTCGTAGTCGGCAAACGCGGCGCCGGTCGACCATCGCGGGTCGCCAACGCCCGCCTTCTCGGTCACGTCGGCAAATGTTCCGTCACCGTTGTTGCGATACAGCCGGTTCGGGCCGTAGCAGGTGACGTAGAGGTCGTCCCAGCCGTCATTGTCGAAGTCGGCGACGACGGCACCCATGCCCCACCCCGGGTAGCCCACGCCGGCCTTGTCCGTGACGTCGATGTAGGTGC
The DNA here is from genome assembly GCA_963797715.1 of uncultured Acidobacteriota bacterium. Lineage (GTDB taxonomy): Bacteria > Acidobacteriota > Vicinamibacteria > Vicinamibacterales > 2-12-FULL-66-21 > DATBJJ01. The sequence goes on along the minus strand of CAWCQS010000011.1, from coordinate 4,718 downwards.
CGTCACCTCGATTTCGCCACAGCTCGCTCCGCGCGGTCTTGGGGTTGCTGGCCGTCTCGACTGTCGGAGAGTTGACGAAGTAGATATCGAGCAGGCCATCCTTGTCGAAGTCGAGTAACGCGACCCCTCCGCTCATCGATTCGACGATGTACTTCTTATCAGGCGACCAGACGTGCGAGAAGGTGATCTTGCTCTCTTTGATTACGTCGGTGAACGTCACGTTCTCTGACGCCGCGAGGTGACGGACAATCGCGACGCTGACCACGCTCGCGAAGATCACGAAGAGTCTTCTGATGACCTCGTGAGTTCCCTTTGCAGTCATTTCGGAGGTTTGATGTCGAGCACTTGTGGGGTGACATCCCGCAGTGTCTCGGGCACCGCTGTCGTGCGCCGGGCGGCGAGCGCGCGCACCCGGTTGAACTCGGCGAGCGCTTTCTCCTGCTCGGCGGTGTTTCCGAGTGCCCTGTAGGCCTGCGCCACCTGATAGCAGGCGACGTCGTTCTCAGGGTTGCCCTTGAGAGCGGTTTGCAAATACGGCAGCGCTTCAGCCGGCCGGCCGAGCGCGATCAACGTTCGCGCGAGTCCGACGAGCGCCTGCTCGAACGCCGGATAGGACGTCACCGCCTGCGCGAAGAATTTGCGCGCCGGCTCGAGCTCCCCCGCTGTTCGATTCATCTCCCCGAGCTCGTAGGCAGCGTTGGCGTTCGTGGGATCCACGACCAGTTCCTCTTCGAACTCGCGACGCGCTTCCAGCACGTCCACGTCGTTGCTCACATTGGCGTTTGAGGCGTCGCTCTTCGACCGTGCGAGCAGGACGCGACCGATGCGGAAATGGATGCCCGGGCGGCGGGGGGCATCCGCGAGTACCTGCCGATATTCACGGATTGCGGCGTCGTAGAGACCCTGGCTCTCGTTCGCTTCACCCGCGGCCTGATGCAGCCACACCGAGTTGGGCGCGACAGTCGCGAGCCGCATGGTCTGCAGGTAGGCGAAGTTCGCGAACAGCCGGCCCGAGTGATAGAGCACCTCGGGGTCATCAGGGTAGAGCTGCGAGAGGCGCAGCGCGACGTCGACGGCATCGCGATCTCGTCCGAGCCCCGTGTAGATGCGCTGCAGATGGAGTCCCGCCATTCGCCGCAGGACAGGATCGCCGGCCTGTGAAAAGGCCTTTGTCACGGCCGGCAGCGCTTCATCGTAGCGGCCAAGCTCTGACAGCGACATGCCCAGCAGCGCATCAACCTTCGGGAGGGTCGGCTTCAACCGGATCGCCTCGCGCAGCGGCGCGACGGCGTCGGCGAACTTGCCCTGCTGGAAGTAGATCAATCCGAGGCGTGCCTGGACTTCGGCGGTGCCGGGGGTCAGCTGGCGGAGCGTCTCGTACGCCTTCTGCGCGTCGGCATACCGCCCTTCGGCAAGCGCACGCTCGCCTTCTTGCGCGTGTCGCTGCAGTACCGCCGGGTCAGGTTGCTGCCACGCGTGGAGAGGCCCTACTGCGGCCATGAGGAAGGCCGCGATTGCGGCAACGCAAGCCAGCCGGAACGTCATCCGCCGCGCAATGGTCATTCCTTGAGCCTAGACCAAAAGCCTCGAGCCGCACCGCCTGCCGAATATCCGAACGCTGTGGGGGAGGAGGATCCACAACGTCCAGACTCGGAGGCGGCACGGCTCGGTCGAGCCAGACTCAGAATATTACCTTCAGACCCAACTGATTGATCCGGGCCGGACGTGCCGACGTCACGACGCCGAAATTGGGCGCGGCCAGATTCGTCGACACATTCGCAAACTGCGTATGGTTGAAGCGCGTTGAACGACTCCAGCCGGAACTGCAGTTGGACTCCATGTGTGAACGAGAAATTCTTGAAGAGCGCCAGGTCCAGGTTGTTCACGCCGGGCCCGCGCTCGGTGTTTCGTCCCAGGTTCCCGAGGACGCCCGGCGCTGGCTGCTGGAAGGCGGCGGTGTTGAACCACCGGTTCACGGTCCGATCGCCGACACTTGGATCCCCCACGAGATTGGCCCGGTTGGTGCCGAACGTGTCGTTGAGCCCGCCGAGATCGGCGGCGGTGATGGTGATCGGGAACCCGTGCTGCCAGGTGTAGATGCCGTTGACCTGCCATCCTCCGACCAGCGCGTTCTTCACGCCGGTCGCATCGCCAGCGAACTTCTCACCGCTGCCGAAGGGCAGGTTGTAGACGAAGCTGCCGACCAGCCGCTGGTCGACGTCGAAGTCGGACAGGCCGTGGTCGCGGTCCGGATCGTGGTTGTCGAGGAAGCCCTGCCACCCGTTGAACCCGCTCGCGCCGATGCCGGCAGCGGCCGACTTCGAGTCGGTGCTCTTCGCCCAGGTGTAGGCGAACGTCAGGATGGCGCCCGCGCCTCGATGCTCGAGCTTGGTGTTCAGGGCGTTGTAATCCGACCATCCGCTCCAGTCGCTGTCGATGTAGACAACAAAGTTCGGGAAGGGCTTGCGCGCGTCGACCGACTGCGGATTCGTCGGATCGAACAGAAAGGCCTGCGCGATGTTTCGCCGCATCAGCAGATTGGAGCCGTGCGTGCCGATATAGTTGATCTCGAACGTGGTGCGCGGGATGATCTCGTGCTGCACGCCGAGCGACCACTGCTGCACGTAGGGGTTCCTCGGCTGCGGTGACTGGCTGACGGCAAGGAACGTGTTGGCCGCCGGCGTGGCCAGTCCTGGCGCCGCGAAGCTGGGGAACAGCGAGTCCGACGTTTGCAGCGGCGTCGGCTGGCCGACGGACTGCATGTAGTTGCCGCGGCTGACGTACGGATACACGTCGGCCGCGCCGTCGATCTCTCGTCCCTCCGCCGAGTCGAAGAACAGGCCGTAGCCGCCGCGGAAGACGGTCTTCTCGCCAATCGGCCGCCAGGCAAACCCGGCTCGCGGCGCAAACACCTTGAAGCGGTCTGGGTTCTCGGGGCTCCGCCGGCCAGCCTCCTGGTAGTAGGCGCCGTCGACGATGCCCCCGGCGCCGAGGGATTCGTCGGCCACCAGCAGGCCGCCGGGCCCGTAGTCCAGGTTGCGCCAGGCCATGCGGTTGTTGGTCTCGTAGGGCACGTTCCGGTAGTCCCAGCGGAGGCCCAGGTTGAGCGTCAGTTTCGAGTTGACGCGCCAGTCGTCCTGGAAGTACGGCGCGAAGTACTTGAAGTTGAACTCGCGCGGGTTGCCGGCTGCTCCCGGCACGCTGAATGCCGCCGGTTGGAACACGCCGACGCCCGAGTAGTACCCGAGCAGCATGTCGGCGACCAGATTGCCGGTAAACCCGACGTTGTAGGCGTAGTTGCCGAGGAACCCCGTCGCCAGATCGCGCTGGAGCCACCAGCGCCGGTAGTTGAACCCGAAGTTGAACGTGTGCTGCCCTTTGACCCAGGTCGTCGTGTTGCTGATGTCCCACATCGGCTGATTGCTGGCCGTGTAGGCGTTGATCGCGCCGCCCGTGCCGTCAGTACGTGTTGCATCCCGATGCTCGGACACTCCCGCTGGGTATCGGGAATGCTCGTGAACACGCCCGACACGTTGAGGAAGTCCACGTCTGCCTGTGGGCACGGGATGCCGTGCTGATCGGCGCGCGCGTCGACACGGCCCATCCGGAACTGGTTGACGAGCGTGTTCAGAATCGGCCAGCTGTGGGACACCTGCCAGTTGTGCGTGTCCTGTACGAACACTCGGTCGCCCGCCTCGATCAAGTTTGACGACGTGGTGTTCTCGTAGGTCGTGCTCGTATAGCGGAAGAACACACGGCCGTACTTGGCGAGATCCTGATCGGCCCGAATCGTGTACTGGTCCTGGACCTGCGGAAACGTGCGCACGGACTGGAAGTTGCCCTGCGCCGCTGTGCTGTTCGGTGCCGGGAACCAGCTGTTCCGGATCGCCAGTTGCGCCAGTCGCGAAAATTGCGACTGCGGAATGGTGTTGTTTGGAAACAGCGTGCCCGTCGCCGGATCGCGAATCGGCGTGTTGAAGTGTCCCGTCAGCTCCTCCGGTGTCGGCACCGTGTAGAAGTTCGTCGCGCCGCGATCGATTCGCGTCCCCTCGTAGTTGACCAGGAAGAACGTAAGCGACAGGTAGAAGGGCGTGATTTCGCTGAAGCCTGGAATATCGCTGAAATCGTTGGTGTGGTGAAAAGTTACCGTCTAAGGCCGATGTTAAAATTTTCCGGGGATCATGATCTAAGAGCCGACGCGGGTATCATACTTACGTATAAAAATTATTTAAACCCTAACCTGCAGGCTGAGAGATTTACCGCACGTGTTGAACCGGGAAAAATCGACGCTGTGATGCGTACGGCTGAACAAGCGTACAATGAAATATTTCCTGGAAATGTTTTCCGTTGGTATTTCCTGGATGACCATGTAAACCGGCACTATACGAGCGAGAAAATCTGGCGCAATCAAATACTGTTTTTTACCTGCATTGCCATTGGCATAGCCTGTCTGGGTATGCTGGGTATGATTTCGAATAAAGCTTCGGAAAAGACAAAAGAAATAGGAATCCGCAAAGTGTTAGGAGCCGAGTTGTATCAGGTTGCTCAACTCTTGTTGAACACTACTGCGAAACAAATCGCGCTTGCAGCAGTAATCGGAATTCCCCTGGCGTACTACCTCACACAACAATACTTGCAAAACTTTTCTGAAAGAATTGAACTTCAGTGGTGGCACTTTGTCTTACCGCTGATTATTCTGATTTTCATTATGCTAACTA
>CAWCQS010000010.1:0-117301 GCA_963797715.1 uncultured Acidobacteriota bacterium | reverse complement strand
GGCAGGGGAGACCGCCGATCAGCGCGCTGATGTGTATGGGCTCGGCGGCATCCTGTTCTTTCTGTTCACGGCCGGCAGCCCTGTGCCTGACGCCGATCCGTTTGCGCTCATGCGGCAACGCGGCGTCGCGCGGCCGCTTCGGCGGTGTGCGCGCGGGCGCTGGCAAAGGATCCGCAGCAGCGCTACCAGACCGTGGCCGAACTCGCCGCTGATGTGGCCGCCTATCGCAACGGGCGTGCGGTTTCCCCTACCGCGAGACAACACTTGAACGCGCCGCGCGGTTTGGGCGGACGCATCGTCACGGCAATCCTGCTCGTGCTGGCATACATGCTGATGCGGGCGGCCGTCGCGCTCCTCGCCGGCAGGTGACGCGTTGGAACCCCAGATGCCCGTGTATCCGTGCACTCGGTGGCTAAAGAGATCTCCGGACACGCGTAAGAGATTCGGTGGAGGATGACCGTATGAACAAACCGGTTCTGGGACTGTTGCTCGGCGGCGTGCTGGGGATCTTTGACGGCTTGAGCGCTCTCGTCTCGGCGCCAGAAACGGCACCGGATATCCTGGGCATCGTGATCGGTTCGACCATCAAGGGCCTTGTCGCCGGGGCGATCATCGGCTACATCGCGACGAGGGTGCGATCGCCGCAGACGGTGATTCTGGCTGGACTTCTCGTCGGCGCATTCTTCGCGTTCCTCATCGCGGCCATCCCTCAACCGGACGGGACGCACTACTGGTGGCAGATCATGCTGCCAGGCAGCGTGCTCGGCCTGATCGTCGGCTACGCCACGCAACGCTACGGGAGGACGAGCGCAGCAGCCCTACGATGAAGCGGTCGACCCGGGTTGCCATCACCATCGGTCTGCTGGTTGCCATTGCTGGCGTCCTTGCGGTCGCGGTACGCGTGCTGCTTGGCGGCGATCGCATCAAGTCGGCACTCGAAGCGCAAGCCACGGCAGCACTGGGCCGCCCGGTTTCGATCAAAACCGCGACGGCTCACCTCCTGCCGCGTGTGGGCATCGAGCTGACCGGCATCGCGATTGGCACTGCGCAGGAGGTGACGATCGAGCAGGCGCGGCTGACGACCGGGCTTCGCGCCCTGCTCGGCCGGCGCGTCGAGGACGCCGACATCTCGATCGAGCGCAGCCGAATCGATCTGCGGTGGGCGCTCGAGCTTGCTCGAGCGCTCTCGCGGTAATCGGCTCAACAGCGGGCGCGCCGGCGTCCGGCGGCGCTGACGATTGATTCGATCGGCTCGCTGACGCTTCGCGACATCACGCTCGTCGCCGGCGCGCGAACGCTGGTCGTCGATCTCGACTCGGCACTGAGTGGCGGCGATCGCTTCGTCGTTCGCCGGCTGCGCGGCGTGTCTGAAGGCTCGAATCTGATCGCGTCCGGCGAGCTGACGAGCCTGGCGAAGCGGACCGGCACTTTTGCGATCGATGGCGAAACGCTCGATCTCGACGGCCTGCTTGCGTTTCTGACCGCGGCAACGCCAGCCGGCGCGGCGTCTGCGCCTCCGAGCGTCCCGTCGGCGCCAGCGCGCCGCCGCCACCGGTTGTCCCGCTCCACCTCGATATCGCGGTCAAGGCCCGCTCGGGACGTGCCGCCGGCGCAGCCTTCGAACAATGTCGAGACGGCCGCGCGCGTGCGTGGTAGCGCGATCGCGCTCGAGGGATTGAAGATGGATCTCTTCGGCGGCCGCTTCGACGGGTCGGTCGCCGTTCGACGGTTCTCAGGCGACCGCCGAAGTACGATGGCGCGGCACGTTCGAGAATCTCGACGTGCCCGGCACTCGTCGCGTTCGCGGGTTCACCGGGCTCGATGACGGGCCGGCTGCTCGGGGAGCATGGCGCTCGCCGCCTCAGGCCTCGATCCGTCGAGGCCGCTCTCGAGCGCGCCCGCGGCACGGCGCGCGTCGTCGTCACCGACGGCCGCGTGCCGAGTCTCGATCTCGTTCGCAAGGTCGTGCTCGCGTTCGGACGGCCGACGGGCGAGCGGCCCGGGCGGATCGGGCGAAGTGTTTTCGCGGCTCGCGGCGACGCTGCGATGTTGGTGGACGTGCGCTCTCGACCAACGATCTGACGTTTGTGTCCGCGATGTCGACATGACGGGCGAGGGCACGCTGTCGCTCGCCACCCAGGCGCTGGATCTTCGCACCGATGTCATGCTGTCGCGCGGAGTTGAGCGCGCAGGCTGGCCGCGATCTTTACCGTCTCGCGCGCGAGGGCGATCGCGTCGTGCTGCCTGCGCGCATCACCGGCACCGTGGCGTCGCCGACGGTGTTCGTCGACGTCGCAGCCGCCCTCAAGCGCGCGATTCGCAACCGCTCGCAGGACGAAATCAAATCGCTCTTCGATCGTCTGGGCCGGCGGAAATAGCGTCGCTATAAGAGGCCAGGGGCCAGTGGCCAAGGCGCCGTCCACGGGTCTCAGGCCGCGGGCTTGAGCGGAGGCAGTACCGACTTCGATGCGGCTGCGTGAAGGCTCGAGCCAGGGCGGGAGGACGAGCGTTTCGCCGAGGTGAGCGCGATCCTCGTCAACCGCGAAGCCCGGACCGTCAGTGGCGAGCTCGAAGAGCACGCCGCCCGGCTCCTGGAAGTAGACCGACTTGAACCAGAAGCGATCGATGACCGGTGTCGGCTGACGTCCGCCGCTTTCCACCTGTCCGCGGATCGCGAGCTGGTGCGCTTCGTCGTCCACGCGCCACGCGAGGTGGTGAACGCTGCCGACACCCCACGCGCCGCGCCGCGCGTCGGCCGCCTCGCGGATGTCGAGCACGCCCGTCGCATTGTCGAAGCCGTAGCGCGTCCAGCCGTTCTCTTCACCGATCTTCTTGAAACCGAGCACCGACGTCAGAAAGCCGGTGGTCGGCGCGAGGCTGCGCTCCCAGAGCTGCGCGCCGTAAAGGCCTCGGACCTGACGCTCGGGTTCGATCGGACTCTGCTCCCATGGCGCAAACGAACGCCCCGTCGGACGTCCAGGCTCGACGAGCGCCAGACGCATCCCGTGCGGATCGACGAGCGAGAGCGTCCGATCGCCGAAGCGAGTCTCAATCGGATTCACTCGCGCGCCGTACTTCTGCAGCCGGCTGCCCCAGTAGTCGAGGCTGTCCGCGCGGCACTTCGAGCGCGACTTCGACCGCAAGACCATGCCCCATTCGCGGCGGCGCCATCTGCGCCCACGGGAAGAACGTGAGATCTGTGCCCGGATGGCCCTCGGCGTCGGCGTAAAAGAGGTGATAGGTGCCCGGGTCGTCCTGGTTGACGCTCTTCTTGACGAGGCGCATGCCAAGCACGCCGCTGTAAAAGTCGAGATTCTCCTGCGCCGGGCCGGAGATCGCGGTGATGTGGTGCAGGCCGTTGACGGATCGCATAGGTCGGATCTTAGTTCCGGAGGTTCCGGCGGGTTCCAGAGGTTCTAGAGGTTCTAGAGAGGTCGGAAGTGCTGGGAGTGCCACGGTTCAGTTAGAGTTGCTCGTGCGCCGCGGGTCGTTGCTGCTCCTGATTGCTGTGGTCGGTCTCGTGGGGTGGGCGCTCTACTCGGTACTGGACCGCCGGCTTTGTATTCGTGCTCTTCAGCGGATCGCCAGACGAGGGGCCGTGGCTCGACCGGGTGCGAGAAACGCGTCGCGGGTTGGGGACGGCTGGCGCCGGTCGTCTACACGCTCGCCGTTGTCGTCGAAGTCATTGTCGCGCCGATTCCCGGCACGCTCCTCTACGCGCCGGCGGGCGCAATCTTCGGCGGATTCGTCGGCGGCACGCTCTCGCTCGTGGGCAACGTCATCGGCGCGGCAATCTGCTGTGTCATCGGCCGGATGATCGGCGATCGCGTGCTGGCCATGCGCATCGACGAATCACAGCTCGTGCGCTACCGAACACTGCTCGAGCGTCGCGGCCTGTGGCTGGTCTTGCTGCTGCGACTCAATCCGCTGACGACGTCGGATCTGGTGTCCTACGCCGCGGGTGTTGCGGGAGTATCGCCGTGGAAAGTGGCGCTCGGTACGCTCTTCGGTCTCGCGCCCTGGTGCTACGCGCAAGCGTATTTTGCCGAGCGGTTGCTCGAAGTCGTCCCTGGCCGCATCCTAATCCTGTCGGGGCTCGTCCTCCTTGCCGCCGTCGTCGCCGTCCTGGCTCTGCGCCGACCTTCGGGGACACTCAATCGGGACACTCAAAGGTGACAGTCACGGGGGACACTCAACCGTGACTGTCCCCGACAGCCAGCGTACATAACCACGCACGAACTGCGTAACTTGCGTGTTTTGCACTCAGAAAACGTCCTCCGCCGCCGGCCCAGCGACGGTCAAAGGCGAAGCCTACGCCGATCAGCGGGGCACCGGGGACAGTCAAGGTTGACTGTCCCGATTGAGTGTCCCCGCCCTAGCCCATGGCGAGCCTCCGTCAGCCCACGTGGAGCACGCGCTGAATCGCCACGACCAGTCGCTCGAACTCTTCGCGTTCGCTCGAGAGACGCTTGCGTCCAGCCGCCGTCAGCGTGTAGTAGCGTGCCCGGCGATTGTTTTCCGACGCGCCCCATTCGGCCTTGACCCAGCCGTTCAGGAGCAGACGCTGCAACGCTGGATAGAGCGAGCTCTCGCCGACGTGCAGCACGTCCTCGGACACCTGGCGCAGGCGTTCCGCGATGCCGTAGCCGTGTTTTGGTCCCGTCGCCAGCGTCCGAAGGATCAGCAGATCCAGCGTCCCCGGCAGCAAGTCCGGTGGCGTATTCGTCCGTCCCACGTCCCCTCTCCCATCGTCTAACGATGGGAAGCATGGCGCGGTTTTGTGAGCGTGTCAAGGGTCCAGGGGTTCCTCTGGACCCTACGAGCTTCTGTTTAGAATGTCAGCTTCACCGCCAGCTGCATGATGCGTTCGCCGGAGCTTGCGAGCGGCCGGCCGAACGTCGTCGACCGTGTCAGCGTCGTACCGGCGACGCTGTAGTACGTCGCGTCGACGCCGTTGATGTTGTCGCGGTTGAAGAGATTGAACGCTTCCCAGATCAGCTGCAGCTTGGTCGTGCCGATCTGAATGTCGCGCGCGATCCGCGGGTCGAACGTGACGAGCGTGTCCAGGCGGAACTGATTGCGGACAGTCCCGGGCGCGATGTCATTCCTCGTATTGCCGTCGCCGTTCAGATCGACCGCACCCACGCGCCCGGTGTACGGCTGACCGGACTGCGCCGTGAAGATCACGCTGAACGACCAGTTCCGTACAAACGCCTTCATCAGGCCGTCTCCGCTCCCGAGCCCATTCGTGTCGTAGACGCCGCTCAGCACGAGACGATGTCGCTGATCGTTGTTGCCAACCGTGCGATCGGCGTCGAAGTTCGTCGGGTTCGACGCGTATTTCGCATCGTCACCGGCGTTGCCTGGGACGACGGCAGTGGCGTCGGGCACGGTGTCTTCAACCTTGCCGAGCGTATAGGCAGCACGGTACTGGAGGTGGTTGGCCAGCCGGCGGTTCAGCTCGAACGTCAGGCCGTTGTAGCGCGATTCGGCCGTCGACTCGAAGCCAATCACGCGCGTGAAGTTCGAGAACTGCCGATCGGCGCCGTAGAAGTGATACGGGAACGTCTCGCCGCTTCCAGCGACGGTGAATGTTCGGATCGTCGGTGTCCCGAGGTTGTGGTCGATCGATCGTGGAAGGTCCGTGCCGTCGACGAAGAGATAGGTGACGGTCAGGCTCGTGTCGCGCCGCAGCTCCCATTCGAAGGCGACGTTGCCCTGCATCAACTGTGAATTGGCGAAGTCCTTGTCGATATAGAAGATGCTCGGGCGGGCAGCAACGCCGCCCGAGGGAATCTGGCCGAAGCTGTTGGGATAGGTTGGGACCGTGTCGCCAGTGAACGTCAGGGCGACGATGTTGATGCCGTTGTTCGAGTGTGCCGTCCCGAGCATGATCGAGGGCGTGCGGCCGTAGAAGAGGCCCCAGCCACCGCGAACCACATATCGGGCCCCGAGCGGGCTCCACGCGATGCCGAGGCGCGGACCCCAATTGTTGGTGTCGGCGTCGAGACGGCTGGTGTCGATGTCCGCGGCGGCGAGCTGCGGATCGGGGTTGTGGACCGGCGGCGGGTCGGTCTTCATCAGATCGTAGCGGAGTCCCAAATTCAAGGTCAGGTCGCTTCGCGGCCTCCACTCGTCCTGCACGAAGAACGAGTATTCGTGAATGTTCGGGTGCGTCTCCGGTCCCGTCGTCCCAGGCCCCTGGAAATTCTGCTGATAGAACTCGTTGGCGCCGATCGGGCGCCCGTTGGAGAACGATGCCAGCGTGCGGAACGTGTACGAGCCGCTGAAGAATCCCGGGAAGTTGTTGAGGATGTCGTCGAACTGGAAATCGAAACCGCTCTTGAACTTGTGCTGGCCGCGCAGCCACGTGGCCGTGTCGGCGATCTGCCATCGCTTGATCGTGGTCTCGCGCGGGCTGAAGTTGTTGCGCCCGATGGTCAGGACGGTCGTGCCCGATTCTTGGACAACCGCTTCCGGATTGGCGCTGTTGGCCAGGCCGGGTTCCTTGTCGCGTGCCAACTGGAACCTCAGCTCGTTGAAGACCGCGGTGCCGTAGATGCTGGTCCAGCTCGCGTTGAAGGTGTTCGTCTTCACCAGCGAGGCGCCGGTGTGTTCGCTCGAGTTCTGGGGCCCGCCGTTCTCGAATCCGTCACCGGTGAAGTTCTGCTGGTTGTAGCGAAACGACAGCCGGTTGGTGTCGTTCAGCTGATGGTCGGTCTTGATGAGGAAGACGTCCTGATCGAGCTTGCGATTCCAGCTCTCGGCGAGCGGCTGCAGGCGCGCGATGCCGGCCTGCGTGGCTGGATCGTTCGGCGTGTTTGCCGGGAGATTCAGGAAGACGACGTTCGGCTGCGTATTCCGCTGGCCGTCGTAGTTGAAGAAGAAAAAGTCGCGGTTCGGTCGAATCGGTCCACCGAGCGTGCCGCCGAACTGGTTGTAGTGATAAGGCGACTTCGGCCGGTTGTTGAGTTCGTTGATCGCGTTGTTGGCGTTGAGCGCCTGGTCGCGATAGAACTCGAAGACCGAGCCGCGAAGATCATTCGTCCCAGACTTGGTCACGACGTTGATTACCGCGCCGCCGGCACGACCGTACTCCGCCGAGAACGAGTTCGAGTTGACCTGGAATTCTTTGACCGCATCCTGACTGAACTGGTACGGTGCTCGTCCCGAACCGGTGCGGCCGACTGTCTGACCGAAGAACGTGTTGTTGCTGTCGGCGCCGTCGACGACAAGGCTGTTGAGCGTGCCGCGCTGACCGGCAAAGCTGATGTCGCCCGTGCGCACGTCGCGCGTGACGCCGGGCGTCAGCAGCGCGAAATCAATGAAGTTGCGGCCGTTGACCGGCAGGTTCTGCACCGATGTTTCGGTGATCGTCGAGCTCACTTGCGAGCGGCTGGACTCGATGACGGGCGTGCCGCCGGACACGTTGACCGTTTCGGCCACGCCTGACACTGCCATCTGAATTCTCAGCGTGACGGTCTGGCCAATGGTGAGGGTTAGCTCGGGCAGCTTGCGCGAGGTGAAGCCAGAAAGATCTGCGGTGACGTCGTAGACGCCGACCGGGAGCAGCGGCAGGCTGAACAGGCCGTTCTCGTCCGAAACCGTTGTGCGGGACATGCCGGTCGCCGTCTGCACGACGGTGACAGTGACACCGGGCATGGTGGCGCCGGTCTGATCGACGATCGATCCTTCAATCGTTCCGGTGGCACTTTGCGCGTGCGCCGGCCGGGCGGTTGTGGCCGCGACAACGGCGGCGATCAGGCAAAACGAGAACAGTTTCCAGACAGACGTGCGGCGGGACATCGAGCGGACCTCCTCCCAAAATTCAGGGACCTCCTCGACTGTATTTCGCGAACTTGGGCGAGTCAACGGAATGTTCGGCTAGTGATGCGGACTCCCGAACACACGACCGACCAGACCGCCCCAACACATCCGCGTGAAGAGCGTCGCCGCCCGGAATGACGACAGCGGTGCGGTACGCAGCTCGACACGTCCGGCACGAATCGCGGCGCAAATGGCATCGGGATGCGGCTCGGCGGCGACGAGCGAGTACGTCGTCCCCATCTGATCGAGCAAATGAAGATCGGTGTTGCCGACGAGCGGCTTGCCGTGCGTGCGCGCCCACGCCACGGCGCGGCGGTTGAAGTCGATGAAGCGCGTGTACATCGCGTTGACTTCGACGGCATCGAAGAGCGGCGGGCGGCGATCGAGTGCAGACCCGAGGGCGCTTGGAATTGGATAGAAGGGGTGTGGCGCCACCACGAGGCCGTCGAATTTCAGCTTCAGGCGCGCGATGTCGTCGAACGTCCGGACCTCGGCGCAAGCAGCGGGGAAGTTGATGAGGAGAACGTGCTGCCGGCCGATGTTCTTCTCGATGCCGGGCAGGAGGACGACGCCCCGCTCGCGGGCATAGGCGGCGTGCGGCCCCGGGTCGAAGAAGCGATCGTGCAGCGTAACGGCGAGCGCCCCATAACCAAGCGATGCCGCACGATCGACGAGGTCGCGGGTCGAGTGGGAGATCCTGTCGGCCGGATCCGCATCTGTATGGGCATGGAGCTCAAGTTTAATCACCGGGGAAATCTTAATAGGAGCTGGGAGCTAGGAGCTAGGAGATGAGCCGTTGGATGGTGCTTTCTGCGCCTTACGGATCAGAGCGATGCTCGGGCGTTCCAGAGGGATACGAGACATGTTGCGTAAGGTCTGCTCGGTCGGACTCATTGGACTCATGCTTCACGCCGCCCCGGTTTCGGCTGATCCTGGCGATCGGCCCGCGACCCGGCAAGCGAAAGCGTCTGCGACTTCAGGATCGAAGCGCGTACTCTGGACGGTGGCTGGCATCGGCGCCGGTTTTGCCGCCGGCCTGTTTATCGGCCTGAACGCGTTCGACGATTCGGTCAACAGCGATCGCAAGGTCTGGACGGGCGCGCTGGTGGGCGCCGCCGCCGGTGGGCTGGCAGGCAACCTGCTTGGGAAAAGTATCGGCCGAACACCAGCCGTGCGAGTCGATGATTCCGGGCGGCCTGCGGTTGACGTGAACGCCGTATCCTGGACGGAGGTGACGGGCGAGCAAGACCCTGCGCTCCGCCGTCGGGTGCGAGCGGTCAACTCGCTCGGATCGGCGGCGCGCTAGGCCACGCTCAGGCGGTCTCGGACTCAGGACCGAGGACGCGCATGATCGCGGCGGCGACCCGTCGCCATGCTCCTTGCTCGCGCGCCAGCTCCCGACGACCGGTGCGCGTCAGCGTATAGAACCGCGCCTTGCGATTGTTCTCCGACATACCCCAGTCGGCATCGATGAATCCGCGTTCCTCGAGTCGCTGCAACGCAGGGTAGAGCGAACCGTGCTCGACGATCAGCACGTTGTCGGACTGCATCTGGATGGCGCGGGCGATGCCCTGGCCGTGCTGCCGCCCGAAAATCAGCGTTCGCATGATCAGCAAATCGAGCGTGCCCTGCAGGTGAGCGCTGTACTCGCCATCGGTGCGCTTGCGGATTGACATCGACTCCAGCGTCGCTCACTCTCGGGTCGAATGTCAACACGAGCGCGGTCGAACGATTCTGTGGGACACTACGTCACCGGCACCCGCTCACCGGCCATCGTGAGGTCCCCATCGTCGCTTTTGGTCCTGCCTGCCGTGTTCGTGTGCCCCTCCCGAGATGAGTGAGCCTGGCCACACGCATGTGAGCGGCCGCCCGCTCCTCTTTGCCGGCTTCGTCGTCACCGGTTTCGTTACGACGCTCCTCGGACCAGTGCTGCCATGGCTGACCGCGCGGTGGCATCTCAGCGACGCCGCCGCTGGCGCACTGTTCACCATTCAGTTTGCCGGCAGCATCGTTGTCGGTGCGCTGTCGGGACTGATCGTTGGCCGCTTCGGTAGCACGCGCACGCTCTGCGCCGGCTACGTGCTGATGTCCGCCGGATTTGCCGGCCTGGCGCTCGGCGATCGCACCATCGGCACCATCGCCATTGCTGTCGCCGGCATTGGACTCGGCTGCGTCGTACCGACGACCAACCTGCTCGTGGCGCGGCTGGCGCCCGAGCGCGCGGCATCGGCGCTCGGCGCGCTCAACTTCTGCTGGGGCATCGGCGCTGCGACGTGGCCCGTGATCATTTCGCGATGCACACCGGTGCCAGGTGTTCACGTGGCGCTGCTGCTGGCGTCGTTTCTCCTCATGGCCGTCGCGGCCCGCATGGTTGGCGCCCGCTTTCCGGTACACGCGTTGCGCGTCGCCGCCGGCGCGCCTGCCGCCGTACTGTCCGGCCGGCGGCTTGCGGTGTTCGGTCTTTGCATTGCGCTTTACTCAGGCATCGAGTCGGCGTTCGGCGGCTGGATCACGGAGTACACGCGCCGTCTGACGATCGAGGCCGCGACGATGCGGTGGGAGACGATCGCCTCGGCGTTCTGGGGAGGTCTGGCGGGGGGCCGCGGGTTGGCGGCCATCGCCCTCACCCGCCGGTTCGAGAATGCGACGCTCTTTGCGGGTCTGTTGCTCGTGGGCGCGGCGCTCGCTACCTTGCTCGCCGTATCAGGGTTGTCGCCGGTTTTTGCCGTCGCCGTTCTGTGCGGGCTCGGTCTCTCGCCGTCGTTCCCGGTCACCATGGCGGCCTTGTCGCGCGAAATGCCGCCGAACGTCGCGCAGCCGATGGTGGCGCTCGGCTCGCTTGGCGCCGCAATCGTCCCATGGCTCGTGGGCGCGATTTCGAGCCGGACCGGCTCGCTCTCGCACGGCTTGAGCGCTCTGCTCGTCCTGCTCGCCGTGCTCATCACGCTGCAGGTGGTGAGGGTGACGAGACGGTGAGAGCTGTTGGTTCTTGGTTCGTGGTTCTTCGTTCGGGGTTCTCGTTCTGCGTTTGGGTTCTCGGATGCTGGTTCAACCGAACCATGAATCCTGAACCGGAACCCCGAACCCCGAACCTGAACCCCGAACGAAGAACCACGAACCCAGAACCGACTCCGATCAGTGCCAGTAGACACGATATTACACATGATGTATAAACTCGTGTTGTGACCACGGACGATTACCGCCGCGCCCTCGACGCGGCCATCCGCGAATACGAATCACTCGGCCAGCAGCGGCAGGACATCGACAAGCGGCTGTCCGAGCTCGCTCAGACCATCAGCACGCTGTCCCGCCTGTGCGGCCTCACCCCAACGGTACCCTGGGGACTCACCGACGCCTGCCGCGTCGTGCTGCGCAGCGGGTTGCCGATGACGCCAATGGACGTTCGCGAGCGGCTGCTGGCGATTGGATTCGATCTCTCGAAATACTCCAACGAGCTGGCCGGCATTCACACCGTGCTCAAGCGCCTCAACGAGTCAGGCGAGCTGCGGCATTTGGTCGGCGGCCCGAGTCAGGGCGCGTACTTGTGGAACAAGCCGGTGCGCGCGATTGCGCTGGGGCCGGAGATTGCCGAGTTCATCCGCAGCGATCGCAAACCTGGCACAACCACACGCCCACCCCTGCGAAAGCGACCGAAGCCATGACCGACCTCGCCGATCGTCGCCGCTATTTCGCGGACGAGATTGCCGCCGTTGCCGGCATCTCGACGACACACCTCGTGGACGCGCTGGCCGAAGTTCCGCGCGAACGATTTCTGCTGCCTGGCCCGTGGCTGGTGAAAGGCGAAGGCGATTACTTTTCTGGGGCGCGCGCGACACCGGACGACGATCCGCAGCACGTCTACCATAACTACTCGATCGCCATCGATTCAGCACGGCAACTGTTCAACGGCACGCCAGGCTTTGTCGCGACGCTCATCGATCGCCTCGGGCTGACCCCGGGCGCTCATGTGCTGCATGTCGGAGCGGGCCTTGGTTACTACACAGCTCTGCTTGGCTCCACGGTCGGGCCGTCTGGTCGCGTGCTGGCAATCGAGGTCGATCCGGATCTGGCGCGTCAGGCGCGTGCCAACCTTGCATCGATGCGCTGGATCGAGCTCGCGGGCGGAGATGGCACGTGGCCCATTCAGTGAGACGTTCGACGCCATTCTCATCAATGCTGGTGTGACCCATCCGCACGAATCCTGGTTCGACGCGCTCGCGCCGGGCGGCCGGATCGTGCTGCCGCTCACGGTCGCCATGGGGGCCACGATCGGCAAGGGCGTTGTCGTCCGCGTCACCAAGAACGTTGATGGGGCTTGTGAGGCGTCGCTCGTCACGATGGTTGCGATCTATTCTGCACTGGGCCTGCGCGACGAAGCGCTCAATGGCGCGCTCGGGCAGGCGTTGCGGCACGAACCCGTTTCCGCAGCTCAGTCGTCTGCGCCGCGATGCGCACGAGCCGGTCGCTTCATGCTGGTTGCACGGTTCGACCTGCTGCTTTTCTCTCGAGTGATAGCCCCCGGCGGCCGAGCGTGGGGCAGACGATACAATACCGTCGTGCTTCAAACTGTTTTCCTCGACGCTGGCGGCGTGCTCCTCTTTCCGAACTGGACACGCGTCTCGACAGCCCTGGCCGGACACGGCGTGAACGTATCGGCCGATGCGCTCTCCAGGCGGAACCACGGGCGCGAAAGCAACTCGACGATCGGCGGACTATCGGCACGACCACCGACGCGAGCCGTGGCTGGCTGTTCTTCGATCTGATTCTCGAGAGGCGGGCATTCCCCGATCCGAGCGCGACGGCGGCTGCGCTGACCGAGCTCCACGCCTACCATCAGGCCAACAATCTGTGGGAGTTCGTGCCGGCCGGCGTGCGCCCGGCGCTGGCGGCGCTCCGCGAGCACGGCCTGCAGCTCGTCGTCGTGTCGAACGCCAACGGCACGCTGCGGAAGCACATGGACCGCATCGGCCTCGCGCTCGATGTCGACATCGTCATCGATTCGTGCGACGAGGGCGTCGAGAAACCCGATCCACGGCTGTTCGAAATCGCGCTCACGCGTGCCGGCGCGCGTGCAGAACGACCATCCACGTTGGCGACCTGTATCAGGTCGACGTCGTCGGTGCGCGGGCCGCAGGAGTACGCCCGGTGCTTCTCGACGAAACCGGCCTACATCCCGACGTTGATTGCGATCGCGTGTCGTCGCTGGCCGAGCTCGTGGATCAGGTCAGAGCTGGGATGTTTTGATGTGCGTTCGATGATCGGTGTCTTCCTCCTTAGATCTTCTTCGCAACCAGCGCACTGCGCCCGACGGCGCTTGGCACTTCGATAGGCGCTGAAAACCCGGCCTCAGCCAGCCACGCCGCCATCTCCGCGACCGAAAAACACCGGCCCTGCGTGACGTGCATCAGCAGCACCGAGTAGGCGGCAATCTGCGCCGGCCCGGTCTTGTCGGCATTGAGAAACGCGTCGTGGATGACGATTGCGCCGCCGGGCGGGAGCGCTGCAGCCGACGCGGCGAGCAGCTGGCGCACGATCGGGCACGTCCCAGTCGTGCAGCACGTTCGACCACAGGTGGACGTCGTACCCTGCCGGCAGCGGATCGGTCAGCATGTCGCTGGCGACGACATCGATGCGCGAGCCGAAGCCACGCGTTCGATGCGCGCGCAGGGCGATCCGGTCGACTGGCGGCTTCTCGAGCACTGAGGCCGCAAGCTCGGGGAATTGCGCCGCCAGCGAGCAGGCGTAGATCCCGGAACCGCCGGCCATGTCGAGCAGGCGCCGCCGCTTTCGCAGGTCGAGTGCTTGGCCAGCGCCTGGGCGGCGAGCTGCCCGCGGCAGTCCATCGCGGCGATGAACTCTTCGGCGAACGCCTCGGTCTCCATCGCCTTGTGCCAGTCGCGGTGTCCTTCCGGCTGGCGAGTAGTTGGCCGGCCGATCGGTGCGCAGGACCTCGAGGAGATCGATGGCGATCGGCCGGTCGGTCACCTTTGGGAAGTACGGGCCAAGGAACCACGGCGACCAGGAGACGAGGTGCTCGCGCGCGAGCGCGGTCAGATGCAGCACGTCGCCGCGCCTCTCAAGCAGCCCTCTTGCGACGAACAGTGTCGTCATGACGTCGACCGGCCGCGCGTGAAAGCCGAAGTGCGAGGCGATGTCCTCGACCGAGCTCGGTGTGGTGTCGAGCCAGGAGAAGAAGTCGAAGCCCTTGAGCGCGGCGATGAACATGTCGTCGGCGTAGAGCTCGTCGCGGCTTCGGTAGATGGGCGTTGGATCGGTGGCCGGTGCTGCCGTCAAGTCATCCATATCGATGAATGCTATCGCAGCGCTGCAGTCAGCGCTTGCGGCCGATCCCGAACTGATCGCCGGTGGCCGTCGGCTTGCCGTCGGCAAAGACGACCTCGACCACCTTCTCGCTCTGGACCGGTTTGCCGTCCTCGTCGGACAACGTGGCAACGATCTTCTTCGTCTTCGTGTCGACGACTTCTCCCGTTGACGGGTAGCCGTACCGTCCGTCGAGGCTGAACGTGATCCAGCCGGGCTGATCGCGAACGTCGATCGTGACGGTCTGTTTCGGCGGCATCACGGTCGCGTCGAAGACGTGCACTTTGCTGTTGGCGCCGTCGGCGAGCCAGATCTCGGTTTCATCCGGCGTGAGCGCGATGCCGTGGCTCGGACAGCCGTGTCGCTTCACCGGCCCCTTCTCGTAGCCGGTGACTTTGACCTGGTGCAGAACCTTGCCGGTCTTGATGTCGCCGATCTCGAAGCCAAGCAAGTCGTTGACGTTCACGAAGCAGAGTGTTTCCTTGGCGTTGATCGTGAAGGGGCGGACCGAGGCGCTGAACGGGCCGACACCACCCGAGACGGTGTGTGTGCTCGTGTCCGCGATCGAGAGTGTCGGCGAACGCAGCCCCGCCAGATACACGTGCCTGCCGCTGGCGCCGTAAATCGTGTTGTGCGCGCCGGAGTCGAGCACCAGCTTCTTGATGACGTCGCCGCTCATGGCATCGATCGCCGTCCAGTGCGGGCCTTCGAACGACGGGAGATAGAGGATCGTGCCGTCCGGCGATAAGGCCAGCCGATCGGCACCGCCTTCGTACTCCTTGACCCAGATCCGCTGGCCTGTTGTCGCGTCAAAGGCGCCGAGCCGCTTGAGTGTCGTGATGTAGACGCGGCCCGTCTTGGCGCTGGCGGCAATGCCCTTCACGTTCTCCGGCGCGTCGCCCGGAGACAGGTCGAACGTCGGGTACCGCTTGACGAAGCGGTGTCCGTTATCCATGTCGTAGACGATGAGACCAATGCCGCCGTACTCGACATAGTTGCGGATACCCGGCGTCGCGACGTAGAGGTAGTGTTGTTCTGGAGATCTCGCGGCGGTGCCGGGAATGGTCGTGAGCGCTAGCGCGAGGACTCCGAGGGCGATCCACTGCATTCTTTTCACGTCGGACTCCTCTTTCGACTCAATTGATCGTCATCACGAAGATGCCGTAGCCGACGCCGGCGGCATCCTTGCTGCGCGCGGACTGAAACGCGATCCGCCGGCCGTCGCTGCTGACGACGGGGTTTGACGCCTTGTAACCGGGATATTCGCCCCAGCGCGTCACCCGCGTAAAGTCCTTGCTGTCCGGCTCGAGCTTCAGCTTCCAGATGTCGATGTAATTCGAGTTCTGCTCGAGCTGCTCGCGGCTCGACTCGACGAGCGCGTATTCGCCATCGGGGAAAATCCCTTCGACCTCGTTGTACTCGCCCTGAAGCTTCCGGTACTGGGTGACCTTACCGCTGGCGAGGTCGATGCCGAACACGTCGGCGAATGGCGTGCGATAGCACGTGTAGATGAGCTCGCTGTCGTTGCGACGGAAGTCCTGCGCCTCGAGCGTGCACTCGGGAGCTTTGGCGCGGATGACTTCCTTCTTGTTCGTGAGCCGCGGCTGCGCGCCATCGAAGACGATATCGGCGATGTAGATGACCGATTCGCCTTGCTGGAGCAGATCCGGATATTGGCCGCGTGTGTTCGACCACGCGATCTTCAACGAGCGCTTCGAGATCGCGACGCCTTCCGAGATCTTGTGGTCGAGGGCAATCGGCCGATCTCCGGGCTTCGCATCGGCCTTGAGGATCCACATCTCCTGATCGCGTTGCCGCGTCGTGCTGATATCGGTGAACGTTCGCGCGCCGATGAGGAAGTAGTCGCCGTTTGGCAGGAACTGGGCGCGAAGGAACCCAGCGTGCGGATAGTGGGTGAGGAGCCGGATAGCCTTCGTCGCGACGTCGACCTCGAAGACGTCGCCAAAGCTCTTCTCCATGAAGACGATGCGCTTGTCGTCGGGCGACCACGAGGCGCGCTCGCCAAAATGCGTCAGCCGGATGATGTTCGGCGGGAGGCTCTCTTCCGGGCTACCCTTTCGTGTGCCCTGAGTCGGCGCTGCCGATACCGCAAGCACGATTGCCGGGAGCAGGAGCCATCGCATGCCGGGAGAGTGTGGCATGTCGCCGGCCTGTGTCAAACAGCGGCCGTTCCTCCTGGCAGAGGTGGGCTTGCTCCGGCAGCCGAAGATCCGCGATCATGCACGCACCGGCGCGCCGCCAGGCACGCCTCAGGCGAAAGGACGACAGACGATGGCCAGCCAGCAATCGGTCGGGATGCGGTCGGTGCTACTTCTGATGTGCGGCGCGCTCTCGATGGCGGGCCTGGTAGCGGGCGTGGTGGCGGCCGGACGATCCGAGGAAACACCGGCTGGCGCGGTGCAGGCCAAGCCCGCGACGCATCCCGAGCCGCTGGCGATGGGTTCGCCGGCGCCGGATTTTTCGTTGCCGGCTGTGGACGGCAAGACGTACTCGCTTTCGAGCTTCAAGGACAGCAAAGTCCTGGCCGTGATCTTCACCGCCGTCCATTGCCCGACCGCCGAGGTCTACGAGGGCAGGATCAAGCAGCTCGTGACCGACTACCAAAAACGCGGTGTCGCATTCGTCGCGATTCAGCCCAACAACGCCGTGGCGCTCCGCCTCGATGAAATGGGGTACACGGATCTCGGCGACTCGCTCGAGGACATGAAGATCCGCGCCGAATACCGGCAGTTCAACTTCCCGTTCCTCTACGACGGCGAGACGCAGGAGATTTCGAAACTCTACGGCCCGGTGGCCACGCCGCACATCTTTGTCTTCGACGAGCAGCGGAAGCTCCGCTATCACGGCCGCATCGACAGTAACCCCCGCGAAGCCCTCGCCAAGGTGCCCGACGCGCGCAACGCCCTCGACGCCGTGCTTGCCGGCACACCGGTCGCGGTCGAGAAGACGCCGGCCATCGGCTGTTCGGTCAAGTGGCTCGACAAGAAGGCGTTGCACGACGCCGAAGAAGCCAGCTTCGCGAAAGAGCCGGTGACGCTCGAGAAGATTACCGTCGCCGACATGAAAGCGCTTGCCGCGAACACAACAGGCAAGACGCTGCTCGTGAACTTCTGGGCGACGTGGTGTGCGCCCTGTGTCGAGGAATTTCCCGACCTGATGACGACGTGGCGCATGTACCGCAAGCGCCCGTTCCAGCTCGTCACCGTCGCGGTCAACTATCCGGATGAAGAGAAAGCGGTCCGTACGTTCCTCGACCAGCAAAAGGCCTCGGCGCGCAACCTGATGCCGTCGATCATGGAACCGTCAGATATCGTCACGGCGCTCGACAAAGACTGGAATGGCGGCGTGCCCTATTCGATGGTCATCGCGCCCGGCGGCAAGGTGCTCTACCGCGGCACCGGCCGCGTGAACATCCTCGAAACCCGCCGGCTCATTCTCAAGAGTTTCCCCGACGACGACTACGTCGGGCAGAACACATATTGGAACAGCAAGTAGCTCTCAGCTCTCAGCTTTCAGCTTTCAGCTCTCAGCTGGCAACCTCTCTTGCTGATAGCTGATAGCTGATAGCTGACAGCTGAGAGCTTCAGCCCAATGGGCTCCGCTTCAGCGCGTACGCGATCGCCTCTGTTGGCGCCGGGTATGACCCCATTGGCGAGTTGCCGCGGTAGTCGATGTCCTTGATCCCAATCTCGCTGGTGTAGAACGCGTCAACGGTCATGCGACGGACGAGGGCGAAGAACTCGATGCCCGGCGTCAGCTCCGGCGAGGCGTTCTTGCGATAGGCGATGAGATCGACGAGCGCGATCTGATCGGTGGCGCTGGCCGACACGAAGTCGGTCGCGCCGCGCTTCTTCATCGTCTCGTCCAGCCAGCCGAATCCCTTGGCGTAGCTCGCTTTGAGCTCGTCGTTCTCGCTCGAGATCATGTCGATCCACGCCGGACAGGCGGCCGCGACTGCGCCGGGCTTGCCGTTCTCGACCGGGATGATGATGTCGGCAAGCCGTTCGAGCGCCTTGAACTGCGCAGGCGTGAACGTCTTTGGGGTGTAGGTCCCACCAGTCGCGGCGGCGGCCTGCGCGGCCAACGCATGTACTTCCTCGGCGGCCACGCGATCGATGAGGCCGGCGCCGGTGAGCGCCAGCGCCAGGCGGCGCACGGCGTCGCGTCGGGTGATCTCAGACATTGGCCTTCCTCAGTTCCTCTGCGACGTACTCGGCCGTGCGCCACGCGAGCGCGACGATCGTGTGCGTCGGGTTCTTGTCGGGGTTGCCGACAAACGGCGCCGCGTCGGCGACGAACAGATTCTTCACGTCGTGCGCCTGACAATACTTGTTGAGCACGCTCGATTTTCGGATCGTCGCCCATCCGCACGGTGCCGACCTCGTGAATGATCGCGCCGCCGCGCGAGATCGGCGGCCGATTCGGGTCGGCCGCAGCTCCGCCGCGTCCACCGCCACGGCCTCCGCCGGTGGCGATCTGGCCACCGAGCCCCTCGAGGATGGCGCGGAACGTCGTCTGCATGTGCCGGACCTGATTGAGCTCGTGGTCGCTCCACGCCCAATGGAAGCGCAGCACCGGGATACCCCAGCGATCCTTCACCTCGGGATCGATCTCGCAGTACGACTGCTCGTTCGGAATCATCTCGCCGCGGCCGGACAGATTAATCGTCGTCCCGTACTCGTCGCGGATCGCCTGCTTCATCTTCACGCCGTAGCCTTCGGTTCGATTCACGATGGCGGTGAACGAGCCGACGCCGGGCATGCCGTAGCCGCCGCCGACTTCGATGTGATACCCGCGCGGGAAGCCGAGCTCCTGCTGCTTGTCCCAGCCCCACCACGGCACGTAGACATGCGAACTGTATCCGTCGGAGTTGTAGTGCGGCATGCCCGAGAGCGCCGGCACCATCGCCGACATGCTGGACCCCACAGTGTCCATCAGATAACGGCCGACCTTGCCCGACGAGTTCGCCAATCCCTGCGGGTGGCGCGACGACTTGGAGTTGAGGAGCAGCCGGGCCGACTCGCACGCGCTGGCGGCCAGGACAACGGTGCGGCAACGGACCTGCTTTTCCGATCCGTCGCTCTTGTCGATATACGAGACCGCTGTGACTTTTCCGGAGGCGTCGGTGATGAGCTCGCGGGCCATGGCGTTGGCGACGACCTGTACGCGCCCGGTTTTCATGGCCGGAAAGATCTGCACGTAGCTCGAGGCGTAGTTCGACGCCGTCATGCAGCCGCGGCCGCACTGGCCGCAGTAGTGACAGCCGGGCCGTCCGTTTCGCGGCGACGTGGTCACGGCCTGCCGCGCCGGCACGGCGCGGATATCGAGCTTCGCGCACGAACGCTGCACGAGCGTATCGTGCGCGCGCAGCGGTGCCGGCGTGTCGAAGATGCCGTCGGGCGCGCTCCTGATGTTCTCGACGCTGCCGACGACGCCGATGAATCGCTCGGCCTTGTCGTAGTAGGGCGAGAGGTCCTCGTAGCTGATCGGCCAATCGAACCCGAGGCCGTCACGCGTGCGCGGCTTGAAGTCATAGTCCGCAAATCGCAGCGTGACGCGGCCATAGTGATTGGTGCGGCCGCCGAGGATGCGTGAGCGGAACCACGAGAAGTCACTGCCCGGCGCCACCGTGTAGGGTTCGCCCGGCAACTGCGCGCCGCCGTAAGTGGCGCTGTAGGTGAAGCCGGTCGGCCGGTTCGAGTACGCCTCGCCCTTCGGCCCGGCGCCGCGATGCGGCACGTTGTACGGCCACATGTGCTCCTTGAGGTCCGAGATGCTGAGCATCGGCCCGGCTTCCATCAGGAGCACGGAGACGCCGAGGTCGGCGAGTACCTTGGTGACGGTACCCCCTCCGGCGCCCGAACCGACCACGATCACATCATGGACGGTTCCCGACTGTGTGACCTGCTTCATGCACTGCCTCCGCCGCGGACGATAACGAATTCCCGCGCGGATCACAATAGGACGAGCCCGCGCGGCCCAGGCCCGATCCGGTGGCATAATCCTCCAACCTGTCCCGGACGTTGGTCAGAATCAGCTGGAGTCACGACCATGATTGTTCGCACTCGAGCGGCTCGTTGTACGGTGCTCATCGGCGCGGCGGCGCTCGCGTCGTCAGCCCTTTTGGCGCAGCAGATCTCCTATCCGCGGACGAAGACGGTCGATCACGTCGACACCTATCACGGCACGAAAGTGCCCGATCCCTATCGCTGGCTCGAAGACGACACCTCGCCGGACACGCAGGCCTGGGTCGAGGCGCAGAACAAGGTCACCTTCCCGTATCTCGAGAAGATCCCGTTTCGGAAACAGCTGACGGCCCGCGTCATCGAGCTGAACGACTACGAGAAATACTCCGCGCCGTCGCGCAAGGGGCCGTACTTCTTCTTCAGAAAGAACGAAGGCCTGCAGAATCAGAGCGTGCTCTTCATCCAGAAGGGGGAGGACGGCAAGCCGGAGGTGCTCATCGATCCCAACGCCTGGTCGGCCGACGGGACGGCACGGCTCGCCGTGTTCGCGCCGTCCCGGGACGCCAGATTTGCCGTGTACGGCGTCTCGCGCAGCGGTTCGGACTGGCAGCAATACAAGGTGATGGAGCTCGCCACGCAGGAAGACGCTGCCAGACACGATCGAATGGGTCAAGGTGTCCGGCGTCGCGTGGCACGGCGACGGGTTCTACTACAGCCGCTATCCGGCGCCGGTGCAGGGCAAGGAGAAGGCGTCGATCAACGAAAACCACCAGGTCTATTTCCACAAGGTCGGCACGCCGCAGGCCGAGGACGTCCTGGTCTATCAGGACGCGGCGAACCCGCAGCGTTTCCACACCGTCGAGACGACTGAGGACGAACGGTTCGCGATGCTCACGATTTCTGAACGCGGCAAAGGGAAGGACGGCAACGCCCTGTATATCCGCGACCTGTCGAAGGGCGACGCGAAGTTCAGGCCGGTTGTCTCGACCATCGACGACGATTCGTATGGCGTGGTCGACAATGTGGACGACAAGCTGCTCGTGCAGACGAACCGGAAGGCGCCGAACTGGCGCGTGGTTCTCGTCGATCCCGCGCATCCCGAGGAGACGAACTGGAAAGACGTTCTTCCCGAGAAGCCGGAACCGCTCGACGCCGTCACCACGGCCGGCGGGAAGCTGTTTGCGACGTACCTGAAGGACGTGATGACCCGTGCATACGTCTACAGGCTGGACGGCACGCTCGAGAACGAGGTGGCGCTGCCGGGGCCAGGCAGCGCAGGCGGGTTTGGGGGGCCCGAACGATGCGCCATTCGTGTTCTACACCTTCAACTCGCTGAACGTGCCCCCCTCGATCTACCGCTACGACATCGCGACACGAAGGAGCACCGTGTTCCGTCAGCCGAAGGTGCCCGGCTACAACGACGATGCGTTCGAGACGAAGCAGGTGTTCTACCCGAGC
Source organism: uncultured Acidobacteriota bacterium (assembly GCA_963797715.1). Classification (GTDB taxonomy): domain Bacteria; phylum Acidobacteriota; class Vicinamibacteria; order Vicinamibacterales; family 2-12-FULL-66-21; genus DATBJJ01. The sequence goes on along the minus strand of CAWCQS010000010.1, from coordinate 95,708 downwards.
AAGGATGGCACCCGCATTCCGATGTTCCTCGTCCATCGCAAGGGGCTGAGCTCGACGGCAGCAATCCGACGCTCCTCTACGGGTACGGCGGCTTCAACGTCGTGGAGTCGCCGACGTTCAGCGCCGCACGCCTCGCGCTCCTCGAGCAGGGTTTCGTTTACGCGTCAGCGAATCTCCGTGGCGGCGGCGAATACGGCGAGAAGTGGCATGAGCAGGGGATGAAGCTCAAGAAGCAAAACGTCTTCGACGACTTCATTGCGGCGGCCGAGTGGCTCATCGCAAAGAAGTACACCTCGCCTGCCCGGCTGGCGATTCAGGGCGGATCGAACGGCGGATTGCTCGTAGGTGCGGTCATGAACCAGCGGCCGGACCTCTTCCGTGTTGCCATCCCGCAGGTCGGCGTCATGGACATGCTGCGCTTCCACAAGTTCACCATTGGCTGGAACTGGATTGCGGACTACGGATCGAGCGACAACGCCGAGGAGTTCAAGGCGCTCTACGCGTATTCACCGCTTGCACAATATCAAGCCGGGCGTCAAGTACCCCGCCACGCTCATCACCACCGCAGACCATGACGATCGCGTCGTGCCGGCGCATTCGTTCAAGTACGCGGCGACGCTGCAGGCGCTGGCGAGCCCGGACAATCCGATACTCATTCGAATCGAAACCAAGTCCGGCCACGGCGCGAGCAACCTCACCAAGCAGCTCGAGACGACGGCGGACATTTATGCGTTTGTCCTGTACAACGTCGGAGCGAAATACAACAGTCAGCAGTCGGCAACCGACGGCAAGTAGTCACGGTCGTCAGCCACACTCGGCTGAAAGAGAGTCGACACTCAGTGCTCATGAGGCACATAGGAGCGTAAATGGCACGCGTCAGTCGGCGGGCGTTTCTCGGCGGGGCGGCTTCGGCTGGCGCGCTGCTGTGGGTCGCCAGACCCGGTGCGGCCGCGGACGGCATGTATGTGTCCCTCAACGGGTCGCTCACGCGTCAGATGCCGTGGCCGGATTTCGTCCGCCTGGCGGGGAAGCTCGGCTACGGCGGCGTTGACGTCAACTTCAACGCCGCCAAAACGGACGGCGTCGAGAAGACAGTGGCGTTGTTCAAGGAAACGAACATCAAGCCGGCGATTGCGAACCTGCCGTTTCCGTTCGCGACGCCGGACGACGCCGCATTTCAGGACGGGCTCAAGCAGCTCGACGACAACGCGAAGTTCGCGGCGGCCATCGGACTGAACCGGTTCATGGCGGTGATGTCGCCGGCGAGCCCTGTGCCGAAGGACGAGCGCTACAAGTTCGTCAAGGATCGCGTGACCGCGATTGCCGAGCGTGCTCGCGGGATCGAACATCAGGCTCGGTCTCGAGTTCCTCGGCCCGATGTACTTCCGGTCGAACGAGAAGTCGCCGCATACGTTCATCTACACGCTGCCAGAGACGGCGGCGCTCGCAGCCGAGTGTGGTCCGAACATCGGCGTCGTGCTCGACGCCTGGCACTGGCATCACTCGAACGGTACAACCGCCGACATCCTCGCGGCGGGGAAGGCACGCATCGTCCACGTCCATGTCTCGGACGCGAAGCCGGCGCCTCCAGAGGAGGTGCGCGACAACCAGCGTCACATGCCCGGTGAAGGCGTGATCGATCTGATCGGCTTCTTTCAGGCGCTGAAAAAGATTGGATACGTCGACGGCGTGAGCCCGGAGCCGCTCGGCCGCGTGCCGCAGGACATGCCCGCCGAAGAAGGCGCGCGCCTCGGGCTCGAGACGACGCTGGCGGTCATGAAGAAGGCGGGAATCTGACGCCGCCGGGACTCGGGATCCGGGGCTCGGGACTCGGGGTTCGGGAATTGTTGGAATCTTTCCCAAAGTCGAGCCCTGAGTCCCGAGCCCCGAACCCCAAGACTACGCTCTCATTTTCTTGTAGTTATCGAGGCACTTCTTCGCCATGGCGAACTCGCCGTCGGCGCCGGCGATTCTCCTGTTCGATGAGGTAATACTCGACGCCGCCGGTCGCTTCCGCGGCGGCGAAGATGCCCTTCCACGGAACGTCGCCTTCTCCGAACGCGACGTTGTAGCCGCGGCCGTCGCCGGCGCCCCAGTCCTTGAGGTGCAGGCTCTTGATGCGGCCCGGGTTCTTGTTAATCCACGCGACGGGATCGACGCCGACTTCGACGCAGGTGCCGCAGTCGAGCTGGAGCACGACGTCTTTCGGCGTGCCGCCGGCGATGATGTCCATCGGCCGCGTGTCGCCGATCGGGCGCCATTCGGTTTGATGGTTGTGGAAGCCGGTCATCATCCCCTGCGGCCGCAACTTCTCCTGCGCAGCGGCAAGCGACGCCGCGAACGCCTTCCACCCGTCCACGTCGGCGACCTTCCCGGCGCTGGCGATGATGATGGCCTTGCTGCCGATGATCTGGTTGAGCTCGATGGCTTTCGAGATGCCTTCCGGGCTGATCGACTGCGGGCTGTTGTGCGTCGACAGGCACTTGATGCCAAGGTCGTCGAGTAGCTTGCGAACGTCCTTGGCTGCGTCCGGCGTCCAGCTGTAATACGGCGAGTAGAACTCGACGACCTCGTAGCCGATTTTGGCCACGGCTGTGACGCTGGCCTTGAGATCCTTGGTAAGCTCGCCGCGAACCGAGTAGAGCTCGATGCCGACGGGCACCTTCTTGCCCTGTGCGAGCAGGGACGCTGCGAACGGCGCGGCGCCGGCCATGGCGAGGAAGGCGCGTCGAGAAAAATCCTGAGTTTTCATGCCCGGGACACTAGCACAGATTCGGCCGCGGTGCGATCATCACCCCGAACCCGGAATCACAGGCTGCAGGAGCACTGAACCATGACACGACGGTTCGCCATCGCGTGTGTCGTTGCCGGCTTGATTGCATTCCCTTCCATAGGGGCGCGCCAAGCGCCATTCCGCACCCTCGACGATCGATTTGCACCGCCGCGCCTGACGACGATCGACGCGTGGAAGACGCACGCGGAGTACGTGCGCGCGCACGTGCTGGCGTCGGCCGGCCTGCTGCCGATGCCGGAGAAAACGCCGCTGCGTCCGGTAATCTTCGACGAGTTGACACGTGCGGACTATCGCATCGCCAAGGTCTACTTCGAAAGCATTCCCGGCTTCTTCGTCACCGGCAATCTCTACCGGCCGCTTGGCAACGGTCCATTTCCGGCGATTCTCTCGCCGCACGGCCATTGGACGTACGGCCGGCTCGAGAACACGTCGTTGACCTCCGGCCCTGGACGCGCGATCGGCCTCGCGCGCCAGGGATTCGTCGTCTTTACCTACGACATGATCGGCTACAACGACAGCCAGCAGCTGCCGCACACCTTTGGCGGCAATGCCGAAAAGATCTGGGGGCTCAGTCTCGGCGGCCTGCAGCTCTGGAACGGCCTCCGTGCGCTCGACTTTCTCGAGACGCTGCCCGATGTCCGGCAGGACGCCATTGGTATGACCGGCGAGTCGGGCGGCGGATCGCAAACGTTTCTCTTGTCCGCCGTCGATCCCCGCGTGAAGGTGGCCGTGCCGGTCAACATGATCTCGCTGAAGATGCAGGGCGGTTGCCTGTGCGAAAACCCGCCAGGACTGCGCCTCGAGCTGACAAATGTCGACATCGCCGCGTCGATCGCGCCGCGACCGATGCTGATGGTCTCGGCGACGGGCGACTGGACGAACGAGACGATGGAGGTCGAGTATCCGGCCGTCCGCGCGGTCTACGACTTGTTCGGTGCTGGCGACAGGGTGCAAGCCGTGCGCATGACCGCCGAGCACAACTACAACGAGGACAGCCGCGAGGCAATGTACGCGTGGATGGCGCGCTGGTTCCAGGGCGCCGCGGCCGGGACGAAGATCGAGGAACGTTCCTTCAGCGTCGAGCCCTTGCAAGACCTGCTGGTGTTCTACCGGCGCGCCCTGCCCGCTGAAGCGTTGACGCCGGCGCAGTTCACCGAGGCGTGGGTCGAGGCGGCGAAACGTCAGCTCACCAATCCGCCGTCGGCCGAGACCGCGCTCGCCCTTCGCCACGCCATCGGCTCCGAAGCGTCGGCGGCGACGATGGATCCGGTGCCGGCGTTCACCCGCACGGTTCTCGTGGCGCATTCGAATCCGGCTGTCGAGAAGGCGATCGCAAGCGCCGGGTTCCGCGTGCAGCCGATTGCGCTGACGCCGTTCGATGCTGCAGCGGCGGCAAAGGTCAAACACTTCGACACCTACAACCGGACGGCTGCCGGCCAGCGCATCGCCGACATCGCCGCCGCGGTCCGCGCCAATCCTGGAGCGGCCATCGTTGCTGAGGGTGACGTCGCGCTCGCGGCGATTCTCGCCGCCGGCGTCGCGCCAGTGCCAGTGGCCATACTCGACGTTGGGCGCTTCGATACGTCGAACGATGCTGCCTATCTCGACCATCTGTACGTGCCCGGGCTGCGCCGCGCCGGAGATCTGCGGACCGCGGCCGCGCTCGCGCGCGGGAAGCTTGTTATCCACAACGCCGGCGATCGCTTTGCGATTGGTGTCGATGCTCAGGCCCAGCCGCTGCCGCCCGCGGAGATCGTGAAAACCCTCCAGATGTCCAAGGGCAAGAGATAGGGAATCGGCATCGGTGCTATATATAGTAATATCTATATATGCCCACTCAGTTGCAGGAGCTCAAGAGCGATCTCTTTCGCGCCCTCGCGCATCCGACCCGCATCCGGATTCTCGAGCGGCTCGTGCCCGGGCCGCAGTCCGTGCAGGATTTGCAGAATGCGCTGACGCTCGACCAGCCCATCGTGTCGCAGCATCTGGCGGCACTGCGCGCGAGGAATGTCGTGACCGTGCGGCGGGAGGGGACGCAGGCGCACTACGCGCTGCGTAGCCCGCTCATCGCCGACCTGCTGCGCGTCGCGCGCGACTTCCTCAACCATCACCTGTCAGAACAGCAGTCCGAGAGCGAATCGATGTTGCGCGAGCTCAAGCGCGAGCGGAGGAATGCGTGAGCGCGGCAGCGGGCGCGACCGCAGCGTGGGAAGCCTGGCTGCCCAAGTCGGTGATCGCGCTCCGCGGTTACGATCGCGCGACGTTTGGCCACGACCTGCTCGCGGGAATGACCGTTGGCCTGGTGGCGCTGCCGCTGGCGATGGCCTTCGCCATCGCCTCGGGATTGACGCCGCAGGCCGGCATCTATTGCGCAATCGTCACCGGGTTCCTGATCTCCGCGCTCGGCGGATCGCGGGTCCAGATTGGCGGCCCCACCGGCGCCTTCGTGGTGGTCGTCTCGGGCATCGTCGCCGAGCATGGGATCCCCGGCCTGTTCATGTGCACGATGATGGCAGGGGTCCTGCTGATCATCCTCGGCGTCACAGGCACGGGATCGGTGGTGCGGTTCATCCCTCGGCCGGTCGTCATTGGATTCACCAACGGCATTGCCGTGCTCATCGCCAGCACGCAAATTCGAGATTTTCTCGGTCTTCGCATGACCGAGAATCCCGGCGAGTTCATCGGCCGACTGGCGGCGATCAGCCGCCATCTTGACTCGCTCAATCCTGCCGCTGTGGGCCTGGCGGTGCTGACGCTCGCGTTCGTTGTTCTCACGAATCGCTTTGTCAAGGTAATCCCCGGAACCGTGATCGGCCTTGTTGGCGGTACCGTGGTGGCGTGGGCGGCGGGACTCTCCGTGGAAACCGTAGGCTCGCGCTTTGGCGCCGTGCCTTCAGGCCTGCCCGAGCTGCACGTGCCGGCCTTCAAGCCGTCGTTGATTCTGACGCTGCTGTCGCCGGCGATCACCGTTGGCATGCTCGGTGCGATCGAGTCGCTGATGTCAGCGGTCGTTGCCGATCGCATGAGCGGCGATCGCCACAATCCAAACGTCGAGCTCGTCGCGCAAGGCGTGGCCAACATTGTGTCGCCGATGTTCGGGGGTCTTCCCGCGACTGGAGCCATCGCGCGGACGGCGACCAACGTTCGTTCCGGCGCACGCACTCCCGTTGCCGGCATGATCCACGCGCTGACGCTGCTGGCGCTTCTGCTCTTCGGTGCCCGCCTGGCCGGGCACATCCCCATGGCCGTCCTCGCCGGCCTGCTCTTCGTCGTCGCGGCGAACATGGGCGAATGGCACGAGATTCCGCAGCTGCTGCGTCAGACGAAGACGGACATCGCGGTGTGGCTGACGACTTTTGCCTTGACGGTCTTCGCAGACCTCACCGTGGCGGTCGAGGTCGGGATGATTCTGGCGGCGTTGCTTTACATCCGCCGCGTTGCCGCCACGACGACCGTCGATCAGGTGACGGCGAAATACGTCGAAGATGGCCGCGCGCACGCGCTCCAGGACAAACACATTCCTGACTACGTGACCATCATCCGGATCCACGGCCCGTTTCTGTTTGGCACGACCGACAAGCTCGAGGGCGTCCTCGATCGCATCGACGCGCTCGCGCCGATCGTCGTCGTCCGGCTGCGCAATATGACGGCGATCGATGCGACGGGATTGCGGGCGCTCGAGGACCTGACCGCGCAGCTGCGCGCGACTGGCCGAACCGCGATCTTCTGTGGCGCGCGCGAGCAGCCGCGCGCCGTGATGGAGCAGGCCGGGTTCGTGGAGATGGTCGGCGCGGACAACGTCTGCCCGAACGTCGATGCGGCACTGGCTCGTGCCCGCGCACTGCACGAGCACCTGCTCAAGGCGAGTTGATCGTCGGGGTTGGTTACTGGCATGGTCGTCCCTTCTTTCCCCTCCGCTCTCGCTGGCTCATGCTGGCTTCATGATTCGCCCAATGACCTCGACGATCCGCATCCACCGCGAATGTTCGGCCGCCAGCTGTTTCTTGCCCGCGGCCGTCAAACGGTCGTACTTGGCGCGCTGACGGTTCGCGCTCAGCTTCCAGTCGGTGTCGATCCAGCCCTGCTTTTCGAGGCGCCGTCGAGGGACGGCGAGGGTCCAGCGACCGGTGGTATGGTGTCGGCATGCAGACGGCGACCGCCCGCGGTTCAGCAGCCGAAGGATTGCTTCCCCCCAGCCACGGAGAGCTCCCGCGATGGGATGTCGCCGACTTGCCCGCCCCGCCACCGTTTGGCGCCCGCAATCTCTTCAAGATCATTGGCCCGGGCGCGGTTATGGCGGCCACCTCGATTGGTGGCGGTGAATGGCTGGTTGGTCCCGCGGCGGCGGTCAAATACTCGACCGCGATCTTTCTGATTGCCGTCGATCGCGATCGTGCTGCAGGTCATCTTCAACCTGGAGGCGATCCGCTACACGGTCTACACCGGCGAACCGATTTACGGCGGCATCATGCGCCTCAAGCCCGGTCCGAAATTCTGGGCGGCCTTCTACACGGTCATCGGCTTTTTTCAGCTCGGCTGGCCGGCGCTCGCCGGCAGCGCCGCGGCGACGCTCCTCGGCGCGTGGATGGGGCGCATGCCGGGCGCGCCCGATCAGGCAGCGCAGGCGTGGGTCGCGACCGGCCTCATCCTTTTCGTTGTGCTCATCCTGTCGTTCGGCGGCACCATCGAACGCATGCTCGAGTACTTCGCCTGGACGATGCTCGCCGTCGTTTTCCTCTTTCTGATCGCCGTCAACATCGCGTTCGTGCCGATGGCACACTGGTGGCAGACCTTCACCGGGTTCTTCAGCTTCACCGGGCTGCCGCAGCCGATCGACTGGGGGCTCATCGGTGCATTGGCGGCGACCGCCGGATCAGGCGGCCTCGGCAACCTGACCGTCACCAACTGGATCCGCGACAAGGGCTTCGGCATGGGCGCCAAAGTCGGCGCGATCCCGAGCGCGGTTGGCGGTCACAACATCCAGCTCTCCCACGTCGGCACGGTCTTTCCGGCGACGCCGCAAAACCTCGAGCGCTGGCGCGAGTGGATGCGCTACGTGCATGCCGATCAGCTCTGGGTGTGGGGGTTGTTCTGCTTCTTCGGCATGTTCCTGAACGTCAACCTGGCAACCGCCATCATCCCGCACGGCACCGATCTGCAGGGCCTGGCGGCCGGCGCGTACCAGGCCGAGTATCTGAGCAAGATCTGGCCGGGCTTCTGGTTCCTGACTCTCTTCAACGGTTTCTGGATTCTCTTCAAGACACAGCTGGGCAACACCGACATTCTGGTGCGGACGATCACCGATGCCGTCTGGATGTCGAGCAAGCGGGCGCGCGAGTGGACGATGGGCATCCGCGCGATTTACTACGGCATCCTGCTCGCGTTCTCCGTGTGGGGCGTGTTCGTGATCCGCTCGGCCTCGCCGTTCCAGCTGTTCAAGATCCTGGCGAACATGGCCGGCATCGTTCTGCTCGTCGCGGGGGTGCAGATTTTCCTGGTCAACCGCCGGTTCCTGCCCAAAGCCGTGCGCGCGCCGCTCTGGCGCGAGATCGGCCTGCTCGCGTGCTCGGGTTTCTACGCGTTCTTCGCCTATTTCGTCGTGCGGGACTTGGTCCGATCGTTGTTCTGAATGCGACGGCCTGGTATCGAGGCCTGGCTTCTCAGTCGTCTCTTGCCCCTTGAACTCCCTAGCCCAATTACCGCCATCGGAGATCGATGTTTCGGGTGAGTTAGCCAGCCATGAATTCGCCGACGACTCGGAAAGACAATCACGTCGATCGTTACCATGGCGTTACGGTGCCGGATCCGTATCGTTGGCTCGAGGACGATACATCTCAAGAAACAGCGCAGTGGGTCGAGGCCCAGAACGCCGTCACGTTTCCGTATCTCGAGCGCATACCGTTTCGCGCCGACCTGCGGGCGCGCGTGCTCGAGCTCAACGACTACGAAAAGTATTCGGCACCCCTGCGCAAGGGGTCCTGGTACTTCTTCAGCCGCAATCACGGGCTGCAGAACCAGAGTGTTCTCTACATGCAGGCGGGCTTGGATGGCACACCGGAAGTGCTGATCGATCCAAACACCTGGTCGATCGATGGCACCGTGAGCGTGAGCGCGTTCGTGCCATCCAAGGATGCACGGTACGCGGTCTATGGCGTGTCGCGCAGCGGCTCGGACTGGCAGCAGTACCGGGTCATCGAGCTTGCGACCAAGCGAACACTCGACGACACAATCGAATGGGTGAAGGTGTCCGGGGTCGCGTGGCACGGCAACGGTTTCTTTTACAGCCGCTACCCGGCGCCGCCGCCGGGACAAGAGCGGGCCTCGATCAACGAACATCACCAGGTGTGTTTCCACCGCGTCGGGACGCCGCAGACCGAGGACTGGCTCGTCTACGAGGACCCCGCGAACCCGCAGCGCTTCCACACCCTGCTGACAACCGAGGACGAACGCTTCGCGATTCTGACAATCTCGGATCGCGGGAAGGGTGCGGACGGTAACGCGCTCTACGTCTGCGACCTGTCGCAGCAGCCACCGGAACGCCCGCGGCAGTCACTACGATTCGATCCTGTCGTGCCGGTCATCTCCAACGACACGTTCGTGGTCATCGACAACGTTGGCAGTCGCCTGCTCGTGCAGACCAATCGCCAGGCGCCGAATTGGCGCGTCGTGCGCATTGATCCGGCTCGTCCCGACGAGCCCGCCTGGGTCGACGTGGTGCCCGAACGTCAGGAGCCGCTGCAGAGCGCGGCGACGGCCGGAGGGAAGCTGTTTGCCACCTACTTGAAAGATGTCGCGACCACGGCATCGGTGCACGGACTCGATGGCACGTTCGAGCACGAGATTGGTACTGCCAGGCCCTGGTGCTGCCACCGTATATGGCGGCTCGCATGACGACGAGTTCGTGTTTTACACCTTCAACTCGCTCAGCGTGCCGCCGACAATCTATCGCTACGATCTGGCAACGCGCGAGACCGTCGTGTGGCGTCGCTCTGTCGTGCCCGGGTACGATCCGAACGACTTCGAGACAAAGCAGATCTTCTATGCGAGCAAGGACGGGACGCGCGTCCCGATGTTCCTCGTCCATCGCAGGGACTGACGCTCGACGGCAACAACCCAACCCTTCTCTACGGCTACGGCGGTTTCAACGTCGTGCTGTCGCCGACATTCAGCGCCGCGCGCCTCGCGATTCTCGAACGCGGCGTCGTCTACGCTCAGGCGAACCTCCGTGGTGGTGGCGAATACGGCGAGTCCTGGCACCAGCAGGGCATGAAGTCGCGGAAGCAGAACGTCTTCGACGACTTCATTGCCGCCGCCGAGTGGCTGATCGCCAACCGCTACACCTCACCCGAACGGCTGGCGATCCAGGGTGGCTCGAATGGCGGGCTGCTGGTGGGCGCGGTGATCAATCAGCGGCCGGACCTCTTCCGCGTCGCCATCATCCAGGTCGGCGTGATGGACATGCTGCGGTTTCAGAAATTCACCATCGGCTGGAACTGGATCGCCGACTACGGTTCGAGCGACAACCCAGAAGAATTCCAGGTCCTGTTCGCGTATTCGCCGATCCACAACATCCGGCGCGGGGCAGTCTATCCGGCGACGCTCATCACGACCGCCGATCACGACGACCGCGTGGTTCCTGCCCATTCGTTCAAATACGCGGCGACGCTCCAGGAGATGGCCGGTCCGGGCCGGCCCGTGCTCATCAGAGTCGAGACGCGATCGGGCCACGGCCCGAGCAACCTGACCAAGCAGCTCGAAACCGTGGCCGATGTCTACGCGTTCCTGCTCTACAATCTCGGCGTCACCGAAGGAGCGACATGATCCTCAGAACTCGCCTCGTGCTTTCGTTGGTTGCGATTGGCGTTCCCGCCGTCATCCTCACGCCGCGGACGGCAGCGCAGAACACGCAGGCGCAGGCACCGGCGCCGGCGCCGGCCAACGTCAGCCCGGCACGTACCCGCTCGGCCCGGACTCGTTGCCGCAGGACGGTGTGCCGAAGGGCAAGCTCGAAGGCCCGCTCATCTTCAAGAGCCAGATCCTCGCCGGTACTGTTCGCCGCTACTGGATCTATGTGCCCGCGCAGTACGACGCCGCCACGGCTGCGAACGTCCTCGTATTTCAGGATGGGCAGCGGGCGACGAATCCGACTGGCGCCCTCCGTGTGCCGCAGGTGCTCGAGAATCTGATCCACAAAAAAGACATCCCGGTGACGATCGGCATCTTCATCACGCCTGGCCAGCGCGGTGACGCGTATCCTGAAGATCTCGGCACCGGCAACCCGAACAACCGCGCTGCTGAATACGACTCGCTGAGCGACGCCTACGCGCGCTTCATTGTCGAGGAAATGCTGCCGGAGGTGGGGAAGACCTACAACCTGACGAAGGATCCGGCACGGCGCGCGATTGGCGGCACGAGCAGCGGCGCGATTTGCGCGTTCACTGTCGCCTGGCACAAGCCGGATCAATTCAAGAACGTCATCAGCATGATCGGTAGCTATACCTCGATTGGCTATCGTCCTGCACAGGACGGTCAGCCGATGGTGCCCGGCGGCGATCTCTATCCGACGCTGATCCGCAAGAATCCGATCAAGCCGATCAAGATCTTCCTGCAGGACGGGTCGGCCGATCTCGACAACCAGCACGGCAGCTGGTTCCTCGCCAACCAGCAGATGCTGGCGGCGCTCAACTACGCGAATAGCGCCGCCGACCAAAAGAAGCTGCCGGGGCCGCGGTACGAGGTCAAGTACCGAGTGGGGCGACGGCGCGCACTCCGATGCGCATGGCGGAGCGCTGTTGCCGGACATACTTCGATGGTTGTGGAAATCTTGAGGTCGTCGCGCTCCTCGTCCTGAAGTGTGGGATTGGCGCCAGCGTCGATCCTACGGTCGCCCTGCGATCGGAGTGAGCACATGCGTACGGCGCCGGGCAAAAAAATGGCCGGCGTTTCCGCCGGCCATTCCTTCTTCCGTGGGGAGTGTCTAACGACTACTCCCGGTGGTGTTTTGCATAGGCGCACCTCCCGGCCGCGACCGATTTTTTGGCTGGGCCCGTGGACGACAGGGCGTGGTCGCTCAGCCTTTTTTTAGCGCCGACGCGATAGCGCGGCGCAACTGACCCTTCAACGATACCATGCTTGAAGGCGGAAGCCATACGGAGGCGAGCATGCATTCGCCGGCACGGTGGGCAATGTTCACGGCCTGGACGACGACGGCCCTTCTGGCCGCGCTCGTGTTTCCCAGCTCCAGGCGGGCGGCCGCGCAACCGGAGCAGAACATCACTGTTCCTGACGGCTTCGTTGTCGAACAGGTGGCCGGGCCGCCGCTCGTCGATCGCCCGATTGTCGCCGACTTCGACGACGAAGGCCGGCTCTTCGTCGCAGACTCTTCTGGATCGAACGACAAACCCGACAAGCAGGTCGTCGATCGTCCGCATCGCATCGTTCGCCTCGAGGACACGAACGGGGACGGCCGCTTCGATCGCAGCGTCGTCTTTGCCGACAAGATGATGCTTCCCGAGGGGACGATGTGGTTCGACGGTTCACTGTATGTCGCGGCGCCGCCGAGCATCTGGAAATTGACCGACACGAACGGCGACGGCGTCGCCGACGTGCGCGAAGAATGGTTCCAGGGCAAGACGCTGACCGGGTGTGCGAACGATCTGCACGGGCCGTATCTCGGCCTCGACGGATGGATCTATTGGACGAAAGGCGCGTTTGCCGAGCAGACCTACGAACGGCCCGGCCGAGCGCCGCTCGTCACGAAAGCCGCGCACGTGTTCAGGCGTCGCCCCGGTGGCACGACGATCGAGGTCGTGCTCACGGGTGGGATGGACAATCCGGTCGATGTCGCGTTCACGCCGGCGGGTGAGCGCATCCTGACGTCGACCTTCATCGAACATCCGCAGGAGGGCCGCCGCGACGGTCTGATCCACGCGATTTACGGTGGCGTCTATGGCAAGCCGCACGCCGTCATCGATGGACATCCACGCACCGGCGATCTCATGCCGGAGCTTCTCGGCCTTGGTCCAGCGGTGCCGGCAGGTCTGACCAGATACGAATCTCGAGCGTTCGGCGCCGACTACCGCGACACGTTCCTTGCCGCCCTTTTCAACCTGCACAAGGTCATTCGCGTCGCGCTGGAGCCGGCTGGGTCGACGTTCAAGGCGACGGCAACGGACTTTCTCGTGTCTGGCAGCCGCGACTTTCATCCCACCGACGTGATCGAAGACGCCGACGGCAGCTTGCTCGTCCTCGATACCGGGCCTTGGTACAAGCTCTGTTGCCCGACATCGCAGCTGGCCAAACCCGATCTTCCCGGCGCAATCTACCGCGTCCGGCGGCAGAACACGCAACCGCCGGCAGATCCTCGTGGCTCGCGAATCGACTGGACGACACTGTCGCCTGACGCCGCGGCGCGCTTGCTGGACGACGTGCGCCCTGCGGTGCAGAGCCGCGTGCTCCGGTATTTCGCCAGCCTTGGCGAGCCTGCCGTGCCCGCGCTCGCTCGCACGTTGGGCTCGGCTCGTTCGAGCGACGCCCGGCGCAACGCCGTCTGGGCGTTGACGCGTATCGACAGCGGATCGGCGCGGCAAGCGGTCAGGCGGGCGCTGGTCGACACCGATCCAGGCGTGCGGCAAGCCGCAGCGCATTCCGCGGGACTGTGGCGGGATCGCGAGGCCGTTTCCGACCTGCTGGGCCTGCTGACGAGTGGACTTCCCGCAGCGCAACGTGCCGCCGCCGAAGCTCTGGGACGCATCGGCGACGCTCGGGCGGTCGGCCCTCTCCTCGACGTCGCCGCCAAGGAACACGACCGAATCCTCGAACACTCACTGACGTACGCGCTGATCGAGATCGGCGACGCGACGGCGACATCGACAGACGGTCTGCGAGAACAAACACCGGCGCGGGCCCGCCGCACCGCCCTTCTCGCTCTCGATCAGATGACCGGCGCGAAGCTCGACGCCGCCATCGTCATGCCGCTCCTCGAGTCCTCCGATCCGCTCGTCAACGGCACGGCGTGGTGGATTGCCGGACGTCATCCGGAGTGGGGTGCATCGCTGGCGACGCTTTTCGAGAGACGGCTCGCGGCCGCGAATGGCGATGCTGCAGGCCGAAAGGAGCTGGTCGAGAGCTTGGGCCGGTTTGCGGACAATGCGGCTGTCCAAACACTGCTGGCGAACACCGTCGCGCAGCCGCCATCGCCGGATGCTCGAGCGATCGCTTTGAGCGCTATGGCTGCGACGCGCGCAAAGGAATTGCCGGCAGCCTGGATACCGCCGCTCGGTAGCGTGCTCGAATCGGCGGACACGCTGGCGGTCACTCGAGCACTCGCCGTCGTTCGAGCGGCACCAGCTCCAAAAGCCTTCGATGGCGAGCTGCGCACAACGTTGATGCACGTGGCTCGAGACGGATCGCGGCCGGCGCTGATTCGACTCGATGCTCTGGCGTCGATTCGTGGCGGGCTCGAGCGCATCGATGCCGACGAGTTCGCGCTGGTGGTCAATTCTCTCTGGCCGAGTGGTCCGCTGCCGGTGAGAACCATGGCCGCGAGCGTTCTCGAAACCGCCAGGTTGGACCGGGAACAACTGCTCAGTCTGACCGAAGCGCTCGCCATCATCGGCCCACTGGAGCTGCCTCGCGTGCTGCGCGCGTACGACAACAGCAGCGATGCGACCGTCGGGCTGGCCATGGTTCGGGCACTGACGCGTGCGAAGTCACGTTCGAGTGTCCGGGCCGACGTGCTGCGGCCGCGGCTCGAGAGGTATCCAGAGCCGGTCCGGCGCGAAGGCGAGTCGCTTCTCGAGCTCCTGCACACGGACGCCGCCAAGGACGCCGACCGCCTGGCACAGCTGTTAGGGTCGCTTGGCAGCGGCGATCGCCGCCGCGGCCAGGACGTCTTCAACGGTCAGAAGGCCGCGTGCTCGTCCTGCCACACCATCGGCTACATGGGCGGCCGCATCGGACCCGACCTGACGAGCATCGGACGAGTCCGCGGCGAGCGCGACCTGCTCGAGTCGATTGTCTTTCCGAGCGCCAGCTTCGCGCGCGGCTATGAGCCGGTCGTCGTCACCCTCAGGTCAGGGGAGACGCGAAGCGGGGTGCTGCGTAGCGACACTCGCGACGCGATCGTCCTTGCGACCGGCCTGCGCGACGAAACGCGAATTCTTCGGGACCAGGTGGTCGACATCCAGCCAGGCACGGTGTCGCTGATGCCCGCGGGCCTCGCCGACCAGTTGACGCCGCGCGAGCTGGCCGACCTGCTCGCGTTCCTCGCTGCGGCGCAGTGAAAGGAAATGCCCCCGTTACTTCCGGACGAGCAGCTGTCGCGCCGGCATTCGCTAGAGAACTACCACGCGATATCCGTTCGACACTCTCTCGTAGTGCACCCCGCCGCACTGGCTGTAGGTGGCGTTACCGACGCGGACCGACTGACAGCCCGCAGGCAATGTCGTGATGATGGCGCCGGCGGGCGGCGCAACGACCTGATACACCATGGTGCCGTTGGACATCACTCGCGTGTAGTACGTGCCGTCCGCATAGTAGTAGCTCGCGCCTTCGACAACGACTGGCGCCGCCGCCGCTGGTGGCTTCGCCAGCATGGTGCCGATGGCAATGCCTACGCCGACGCCGGCAACCGCGCGCCACGCCTCGTAGCTCTCATAGTTGTTGCCGACGACGACGCCGTGGCGCCCAACGGCCTGGTAGCCTTCTTCGCCCGCGACCACCGCGCCACGAGGGCCGGCACGGGCGTAGCCATCTTCGGTCTGGGCCACGGCGCCATGCCGCCCGACGGCGGCGTAGCCTTCGTCACCTTTGGCCACTGCGCCGTGTCGGCCGGCGGCGGCGTAGCCTTCTTCGCCCTTCACGGCGACGCCTCGTGGCCCGGCCGCCGCCGCCCTTCCCTCTTCGCCCTGGACAGTTGCCGTCCGGCGGCCACCGCGAACCTGGGCGGCTACCGGAGCGAGCCACACGCCAGTCGTGACGATGGCCACGGCGGCCGCGAGTTTTTGCAGTGTCGTCGTTCTCATCATGATGTCACCGTGCTACTTCTTGCCGCCGGTCGTGGGTGGGGCTTCGGCTTCGCCTTCAGGGACGTTTCGCAGCACACGAGCGCGCTGGACCATCGCAATCCCCTCGTAGTCCTTGGGCACCGACGGCGTGAATCGGTCGCTGGCAATCTGCGGCGCAAGATTCCAGTCGGAGAATACCAACTCCACCTTGCGCAGGCGCCTGGTGTCGGTGAACTCCACGACGGCCTTGATCGGCAGCGGTTCTCCGGTCGCCGCCACCCACAAATCCCAGTTCACGCCTGTGTCCTTGAACGAGACGTGGTCGGCCTGCTTGCCGTCGACGGTTTCTCGGCCAACCCATCCGCCGGTTGTCGTATCCGTGAGCAGCGCCTTGGCGGGCGAGGTGTAGACGAAATCGGCGAGCGGAGTCGCGACACCATACCGTTCGTGCATGGCGTCGAGCGTCTTGTCCAGGGTTTCCGGCATCCGCGCCTGACCGAAGACTTTGTCCTTGTGCAGGACGATCGTCAAGCCGATGCCGTCGTACCACGATTCGTTCTGCAGGTCGCCGGCGGTTTTGGTATAGAGCCGATCGGGTCGCCGGACGACCGTCTCACGGGTTAGATTGACCTTCTGCTCTTGGCCGCTGCGCTTGACCTGATCGCGGACCTCACGGGTCGTGACGCTGAACGATTGCGCTCCGCCCAGGCGTGCGCTCATCCGCTCAACGACTTCCTTGCCGCGAGTGAGGCGCTCGGCGTCGGTCCGCGGTTCGCGCTCTCCGCAAGCGCTGACAAGTCCCGCCGACAGCCCCGCGGCGAAGGCGAGGCGAAAAACGGTGCGCGGGAAGGGCAAGGTGTGCCTCATGCAATCCGTCCTTGAAGAGGTGACGGGTGATTGTAGTGAAAAAGGCTGTCGAGCGACGTACGACCAAAGTGCCATAGGCCGGTCAGCCCAGCCGCGAAAACGTCGTAATGACGACTTCACTCCGGGTAGATCGCTTTCCAATCGTTTTTCATGTCGACGACGGTCCAGCCGCGTTTGGGGGCTTCGTCGAGGCCGCGGGCGAGTTGGCCGATGTGGGAGTCGCGATCGTAGGCCCATTCGCGCTCGGCGTCCGTGTGGTGGACGATCAGGCCGAAGCGCGCGCCGGGCGCGGACGTCGTCCACTCCAGCATTTCGAAGTCGCCGTCGGAATTGCCGAAGGCCGCGATCGGACGGCGGCCGATCATCTGGTGGATGCCGACCGGCTTGCCTGCTTTGTCGTCGATATGGTCGACGGCGGGAAGACGGAGCAGCACCGGCCGGCCATCGCGCAGTTCGTACTTCACCTTGGCGCGGCTGCCGATCACCTGCTCCGGCGGAATGCCGTAGACCCGTTCGGTCCACGGCCGCATGAACTCGACGCCGCCACCCGAGACGATGTAGGTCTTGAATCCGCTGGCCCGCAGATAGGCGAGGAGCTCGAGCATCGGCTTGAACACCATCTCGGTGTAGGGCTTGTTCGTCTTCGGATGGCGCGCGGTGCCGATCCAGTCGGTGACGATCTTTTCGAACTCCTCGGTCGTGTTGCCGGCATGGGTTGCGGCGATGACCTCGAGCAAGCCCTTCTCGCCCGCGGCCTGCACCGCCTTCATGTCGTGCTCGAGCATGCCCTTGAACGGCTGCTTCGATCTTCCACTCAGGGTGTTGCGGAGCGAGCGCCTTCACCCGATCCAGCGCAAATGCGAGCTGAAAGTAAATCGGCTGCTCGGACCAGAGCGTGCCGTCGTTGTCGAACGTCGCGATTCGTTCTGGCGCGGGTACGAAGTCAGCGCCGCCCTTCGTCGTGACGCGTGTCACGAAGCTGACGATGGCCTTCTTCGACGCTCCGTCGTTCCAGGAGGGGAGGGGATCGGCGGCGGGAGCTGGCGCTGGCGTCACGCCCGGTGCCTGCACCGTCGGCGCCTGGCCGCGGCACGCCGGCGCGGCAGTCAGAACGCCGAGGAGGATGACGGCAAAGAAAGATCTTCGCATCGGCTTCTCAGTCCTGTGCTGGAACGATATCAGGTGCAAAAGGCGGAGCGGCGACACGAGTTCGCCGCTTCGTTTGTGGAAGGTGACGGCGAGCGTACCCGCCCGCCGCCCTTTCTCAGTGGCCACCGCTACTGGCCATGTCGGACATCTTCGCCATCGCATCGTCGATGGTGAATGTGTTGGGTTTCTGTATCGCCGGAAAGTCCTTGAAGGTGTCGGCAAACTTTGACGCGGCCGCCTGCGCGAACATGATGAGGTAGCCGTGCCTCATGTACCACTCCCAGTACGTGTTCGAGGTGACGTCGGCAAACTCATAAGGATCAGTGCGCAAGTTGAACAGCTTTGGTATGCGTAATCGGGTAAACGGTTCCGCCCAGACCTGCAACGTGCCATGACACCGCTGCTCCATGAAGAGCATTTTCCAGTTGTCGTAGCGCATGCCCAGCACGTCCCCGTCGTCACTGAAGTAGAAGAAGAAGTTGCGCGGACACTCCTTGGCCTTGCCGGTGAGGTAAGGCACCAGATTGAAGCCGTCGATGTGGTTCTTGTAGGTCCGGCCGATCGCCGGATAGCCCTTCTTCAGTTTTTCCATGACGTCGGGATCGCCCGCCATGGCCAGGAACGTCGGGAACCAGTCGTGATGCTGCACGATGCCGTTGGCGATCGATCCTGCCTTGATTTTGCCAGGCCAGCGCGCCAGTAACGGGATGCGGAAGGCGCCTTCCCAGTTGGTGTTCTTCTCGCTGCGGAACGGCGTCATCCCGCCGTCCGGCCACGAATTGCGATGCGGGCCGTTGTCGGTCGAATACATCACGAATGTGTTGTCGGCGATGCCCAACTGATCGAGCAGGTCGAGCACCTGGCCGACGTTCTTGTCGTGGTCGATCATGGTGTCGTGGTACGGAGACTGCCAGCGGCCAGCCTGTCCGATACTCGATGGTTTGGTATGCGTGTACAGGTGCATGTGGGTGAAATTGAGCCACATGAAGAAGGGCTTCCCGTCTTTGTGCTGCCGCTTGATGAAATCCGACGCGGCGGCGACGAACTCGTCGTCGCAGGTCTCCATGCGCTTGGTGTTGAGTGGGCCCGTATCCTCGATCTTCTGCTTTCCGACCTTGCCCCACCGCGGTTCTACGGTTGTGTCGTCCTTGTCGGTTGCGTACGAATGGATGACGCCACGCGGTCCGAATGTCTCGAAGAACTTCGGAAACTCCTTCGTTGACGGGTAGTCCGAGTTTTCCGGATCTTCCTGCGCGTTGAGGTGATACAGGTTGCCGAAGAACTCGTCGAAGCCGTGGGCGGTCGGCAGCATGCTGTTGAGATCGCCGAGGTGGTTCTTGCCGAACTGCCCCGTGGCATAGCCCTGATTCTTCAACGCCGCCGCTATGGTGATGATCTTGTCGCTCATACCAACAGGGGCGCCAGGAATGCCGACTTTCGACAGCCCGGTACGGTAGACGCTCTGACCGGTGATGAACGACGATCGACCGGCGGTGCACGACTGCTCGCCGTAGGAGTCGGTGAACAGCATGCCCTCCTTGGCGATGCGGTCGATGTTTGGCGTCTGATAACCCATCAATCCGTGCGTATAGCAACTCAGATTCGATTGTCCGATGTCGTCGCCCCAAATCACCAGGATGTTGGGCTTCTTCGCGTCCGCCATATGTTTGCCTCCTGACCGAGCAAAAACCGCGCTTCAGTGGAACCGGAACGTGATGCCGCCGCCGGTCTCGCACGTAAAGTGGTCGCGCTATTTCGTTGGTAGCTTGAGTGGCTTCTGCAGGAACGTTGCGGTGACGAAGAAGGCTCCGCCCTGCGTCGTCGTGCGCGCGTAGACTTCCCATTGGTAGGCGACGCGAAGAAAGCCGTAGACGGTATTCTTTCGCGCCAGCGCCAGCGTTGCCTCGGGGCCAAGCGCGAACACCTTGTTCTTGCCACGAATGAGAATTCCCGGCAGCCCTTCGATTGTGTCGTCGCTGAGTTTGAACGTCGCGTAGTACGCCAGCCCGGCGGTCAGACCTCCTTTGAGGAAGTCGCCGCCCAGGCCGCCCTCGAGGTTCATGACGTTGCCGACCTGGGTGTCGCTGTCTTCCTTTTTCGACTGAAAATTGAAGGAGGCCATTGTCGCGGCGTGGAACTCCTTGTTTTCGGTCAAGTACAGCAGTTGTGCCAAACCCCAGCTCCTGGCCCCACATGCCGAGCCCGGTGTTGTTCTGCGCGCCATCGGTGTAGCGACCGGTCGGCACGTAGAGCAGGTAATAGGCGTTGGCATCGGCTCGTTTGAAATGCCAGCCCAGACTGAGCGGCTCAATCACCGAGTCCGTCAGCCCGGCACCGGGATTCTGGTCGATCTCCGTCCCCTGAATCCGATTGTTCGCCCCGATGGGGAAGAGCACCTGGAACGCGTAATCCCCTCCCAGCAGCTTCTTCTTCGTGACGTACAAGTAGCCGGCGCCGAACATCGACGCGTTGAGCGAGGCGTCGAACGGCAGGGTGCGGCCGTCACGGTCCTTCACCTCGTCGGCCGAATAGAAATACAGAAGCGGAGCGACGATGTATCCGCCAGGCGGTGGCTGCGATCCCGCCTTGAGGCCGACCGAACCTTTGACGTGCTGCGTGTTCAGCTGCGCCAGTGCCGGCGCGGCGGTCACGAGTACAGACGAAATGACAAGGGTGGCACTACCAATGGCCTTCCCGAAACTGGTTCTAGTCATGTCTGGCAATATAAGGAGCGGCACCGAGCGGCCGCTATAGCACTTTGGCGCTACGGACTAGAAGGAACGAATCAGCGTGAGAAACTCGTCGATGTCGGCTTGCTTGTCGAGGACGCCGGCACATCCCAGTCGGTACGCCTCATCCCGGACGCGCGCGCTCTCGAACGCGGTCATGACCACGATCGGCACCGTCGATCCTTCGGCTCTCAGTTGACGCTGCAAATCGAGCCCGGACATGCCGCCAAGTTTGACATCGACCACGAGGCAATGGACCGGACGTGCCGGCGGAGAGGCAAGAAACTGTTCGGCCGACTCATAGAGAACCGGCTCGAAACCACCAGCCCGCAGGACGCGCCCGAAGGCGGTGAGGAGGTCGGCGTCGTCGTCGACCACTGCGATGAGCCGGCGGTCCGTCATCATCAGCACCGTGGCAGAGCCTACGTCCGCCGGTGCCGCAGTGCGATAGCCTCTTGGTGCTACTCGCGCTCAGTACGTGAGCGGAGCGGCGGCATCAGGCTTGCGCACAGGAAGGGACACTCTCAACGTGGCGCCGCGGCCAGCGTTGTTGTGCGCTTCGATCCTGCCGTTGTGCGCCTCGACGATGCTGCGCACAACCGAAAGACCCATGCCCATGCCGTCGCGCTTGGTCGTGAAGAATGGATCGAACAAGCGCGGCACGATGTGCTCTGCAATGCCTGACCCGGCGTCTCGTACCGCCAGGTCGACCTGACCATTTCGCGCCGCGGTTGACACGACGAGCCGTCGTTCGTCCTCGGGCGTGTCGGCCATGGCGTCAAGTCCGTTGAGGACCAGGTTGAGCAGTACTTGCTGCAGGTGGATGCGGTCGCCGCTGACCAGCACCGCAGCTGGCTTGTCGAGCGCCAGTTGCAGACGAACGGCACGCGATGCGGCATCGGGCGCAATCACTTCCATCGTTTCGCGCACGACATCGTTGAGTTCAAGCGGCTCTTCTCCGAACTCGTGCTTTTGCACCAATGTACGCATGCGTTGGATGATCTGGGCCGCGCGTTTGTCGCTCGCGCGAATGTCGTTGACGATCTCTCGCAGGTCCTCAGCCGGCGCACCAGCATCGAGCAGCATGCCCGCCGCTTCTGCGTTGCGAAGGATTGCGCTCAGGGGCTGATGGAGCTCGTGTGCCAGCGACGCTGTCAGCTGACCCATCGCCGCGCGCCGATCGAGATCCGCCATTGTTGACAGGTACCGGCGCGCCTGGATTTCGGCACGTCGCCGCCGTCGATGCTCGAAGAGCAGTGTGGCGCACAGCGCCGCCAGCACGAGGATGGCGGCAATCGCAACCAAGGCTATCGTCACGAGCGGTGCCGTCTTTTTGTGAAAGGCGTCGGACGCGCCCTAGCGGACCGCGCCGATCGGCATGATGCCGAGGTCGGAAGCCATCCGGACCAGATCGGCAATCGAATGCGCCTGCATCTTCTCGAGGATGCGATGCCTATGAATCTTCGTCGTCTGCTCGGAGATTCCGAGGTCGAAGCCGACCTGCTTGTTCAACTGACCGCTGATGAGATGCGCGAGCACTTCGCGCTCACGCGGGCTCAAGCGTGCGTGACGATCGCGAAGCAGCCGAAGCCGTCCCCGCTCCTCGCGACCTTCGGCGTCCCGGGCGATGGCTCTCGAAACAGCGGCGAGGAGCTCGAGGCCGTCAGCGGTCTTCGTCAGAAAATCGATGGCGCCGAGCTTCATCGCCTCGACGGACTGCTGAACTCCCGAACGCCCGCTCAAGAACACGACCGGCGGTGGATCCTCCCGATATGCCAGGGCACGCTGGAGGTCGAGACCGCTCAGGCCCGGGAGCTGTAGATCGAGGACGACGCAGCCTGGAACGTTGATTGGCGCAGTTTCGAGAAACTCGGTCGCCGTGGCATAGATGCGGACCTGGTAACCGGCGGCGCGAAGGAATCGGGCCGTGGCCTCACGGGCCGCACGGTCGTCCTCGACAACGTGAACGATTGGGGAGCTGGAGTGGAGCTGACGCGCGATCATGCCGACCTTCCGAAAGTGTCGCAGTGAGAGGTGTCCCCAAGAGCAGGCTCCAAAACTTAGGCCAGTCGACCGTCCGGGAACGGCGGGGCGAGTGTAAATTCCGCCACAACGCGACGACGTCTCCGGCCGAAAACACCGGAGAATCGCAGATGCCGGCGGATGAGCCGGCGGGATTGAGTGACGCTGAACTACGGTCGACCGTAGTTCAGACCGCGATCAGTCGTGGGCGCCGCCGTGGTCACCTCCTTCAACCCTCGACTTTCCCTTTTCCTTCAACGATGGTGACGTAGCGGTCGATCGGGAGGTCGGTGAGCCGTTCCACGCGCGTGCTGGGCGCCGGCCACTTGATCTCGACCCAGTCGAGCTTGGCCGCTGAACCGATGCCGAGCACCTCGCGCGTGTCGTGCGAGGACAGGTAGCTGCCGCCGTGGGTCTTGAAGCGGCTTCGCTTGACGCCACCGGCGGACCAGGCGATCGTCGCGCCGATTGCGTCGCGATTGCACGTCGTACCCTGCAATCGAACGCCGAGCCAGTGAAAGCCGTCGGCGGCGTTGTTCTTGAGCAGCACTGGCGGCTCGCCGTTGTTGCCGATCAGCACGTCAATCCGGCCGTCGTTGTCGTAGTCGCCGACGGCCAGGCCGCGCGCCGGGAATTTCTTCTCGAACACCGGTCCCGCCTGGGCGGTGACATTCGTCAGCTTCTTGCCGTCGTGATGAAACAGCACGAGCGGCTCCTTGTAGCCGACCTGCTTCGAGTAACTCTCGATCATGTCGTCCGGGTGGCCGTTGGCGAGCAAGAGATCGACGAGCCCGTCGTTGTCGTAGTCGAAGAACTTGAGTCCCCAGCCGCTGAGGAGGCGTGTGGCCTGGGCGACGCCGTGGAAGGCGGCGACATCGGAGAACGACTCGTTACCTTCGTTCTTGTAGAGGGAGAACATTTCCTGATCGACGTTGGCGACGAAGAGATCCTGCTTGCCGTCGCCGTCGATATCTGCGGCATCCACCCCCATGCCCGAGCGCGGCCGGCCGTTGACGCTGAAGCCGACTTCCGCGGCCAGCCCGACTTCGTCCCATTTGCCCTTGCCACGGTTCATGAACAGAAAATTCTGAACGGTGTCGTTGGCGACGAAAAGATCGAGCAGGCCGTCGTTGTTGACGTCGGTCGCGACGACGCCGAGCGCCTTGCCGAGCGCGCGCTTGATGTCGGTGCCGTCGCTGACGTCGGTGAACGTGCCGTCGCCGTTGTTGTGAAAGAGCAGGCTCGGAGTCGGCTTGAAGACACGCGGGATGCAGTAGAAACGTTTGCCGAGCTTGTTGTCGCCGCAAAAAACCTTGTTGCCGAGCGACCACTCGACGAAGCTGCACAAGAACAGATCGAGCCGGCCGTCGTTGTCGTAGTCGAACCACACGGCGCTCGTCGTCCAGCCAGGATTCGCCAGCCCTGACTTGGCGGTGACGTCGGTGAAGGTGCCGTTGCCGTTGTTGCGGTAGAGCGTGCAGCGGCCGTAGGCCGTGACCAGGATGTCCTGGTAGCCGTCGTTGTCGAAATCGGCAATCGCGCAGCCCATGCCAAACTCACGGCCGCCGGCGACGCCGGCCTTGTCGGTGACGTCGGTAAACGTGCCATCGCGATTGTTCTTGTAGAGCGCGTTCTTCAGCGGCGTCTTCGGCTGATAGAAATCCGCAGCGCCGCTGTTGACCATGAAGATGTCCATCCAGCCGTCGTTGTCGTAGTCGAAAAACGCAACGCCTGGCCCCATCGTTTCAGGCAGGTGGCGGTCCGGCGACATCGCGTTGTCGTGAACCCAGGTGATGCCGCTCGCCGACGCGGGGATCTCCTCGAAGAGAGGCTTCGTCGCCTGCGCCGACGCGAGCCGCGGCAATGGGCCGAATGTCGATGCACCGGTGAACGCGAGAAGTCGGAGAACGTCCCGACGGGACGGGAGGATCAGCGAATGATGTGTCATGCGGGCGTATGGTGTAGTGTCCGGCTTGAGCCGGACCTAATTGTACCCTTGTGCTAGCATCGCTCGGTGCCCGCCGTCGGTCATCTCATCCCCAGGATTCTTACTGTTGTCATGCTCTCGACCGGCATCACCGGTTTGGCGATCGCCGTCCAGCCGGCCTCGCAACCAGACGACACTGAGCGCCAGGTGCGCGCGACGTGCGGCGGCTGCCACGCCTTTCCGCCGCCAGACATCCTGAGGCGCGACGACTGGCGCGTCGAGGTCGAGCGGATGCAATTCATCCGCGAGAAACGAATTCCACCGGCCGGGCCGCCACGGCCGGGCATGCCCCCGGTTCAACTCCAGCCCGACATGCAGGCGGCGCTCGCGTTTTACACGAGCCGCGCGCCTGAACGCCTGCCGGCGCCAGACGCGTGGCCGCCTGCCAGCGAATCGCCAATCCAATTCGTCTCCCGAACCCTCACGATGAAGGACATGCCGCCGACCCCAGCGGTATCCCACGTGCGTGTTCTCGACTTCGATGGCGACGGTCGGCTCGATGTGCTCGGCACGGACATGCGGCAGGGTTTGGTGTTCAGCGGACCGCTCAGCGGAGCCGACGCAGCGCTCTCGGTCGTCGCCAGCATCCCGCACCCATCGCACGTCTCGCTCGCCGACATCGACGGCGACGGGCAAAGCGATCTCCTCGTCGGCGATCTCGGCGAGTTCTATCCGGCCGATCACAACAAAGGCGCGGTCATCTGGCTGCGTGCTGCCGGCAAGGGCAAGTTCAGCGCCTTCTGGCTGGATGGCTGGCCACGCGTCGCCGACGTCGAGGGCGGCGACTTCAACGGCGACGGACGGACGGATCTGGCGGTTGCCGCGTTCGGCTGGCGGACAACCGGGCACGTCACGATCGTCGAGAACCGCACGGCGAAGGCGACCCAGCCAGACTTCGTCAACCACACGATCGATCGACGGCCGGGCGCCATCCATATCATTCCGGCTGACCTGAACGGCGACAAGGCGCTCGACTTCGTCACGCTGCTCGCACAGGAGCACGAGACGGTGATCGCCTACATCAACACGGGTAAGGGCGATTTCACCTTCGAGCAGAAAGTCATCTACGCCGCCCCGCATCCGAACTGGGGCTCATCCGGCATTCAGCTCGTCGACATCGACAAGGACGGCGACCTCGATGTCCTCCTGACGCACGGCGATTCGTTCGACGACGGGATCGTCAAGCCGTACCACGGGATCCAGTGGCTGGAGAACACCGGCTCGTATCCGTTCGTGGATCGCCCGCTCGCGCATATGCCGGGCGTGCATCGCGCGTTGGCGGCCGACATGGATGGCGACGGCGACCTCGATGTCGTCGCCGGCGCCTTGGTGGCCGGTGGCGCCGACGTAGACGAATCAACCCTGCCCGCGCTCGTCTGGCTCGAGCAGACCAAGCCCGGTGTCTTCGCTCGGCACACGATCGAGATGGGAACGCCCCGCCACGCGACCATCGACGTCGCCGACGTCGACGCCGACGGCGACCTCGACATCGTCGCTGGCAACTTCTCGATCTCGGAGAAGAAGCCGGCGGGCCCGGAGAAGAAGCCGACGGACTGGGTGGATGTGTGGGTCAATCAGCGGAAGCGATAGCTTTCAGCTGCCAGCTCTCAGCTATCAGCAAGTTCTTTTCTGACAGCTGATAGCTGATGGCTGATAGCTACTCTCCCACCGTAAAAAACGCACTGCGTGACACCACCCGCTGGCCGTCGGTCACGCGAATCGACAACTCGTAGGTCCCGTTTGGCAGGGCAGCAATAGGCAGCTTGCCGACGTGCTGGACTCGTGACCCGGTGGCCGGCGGCAGCTGCACCGGCGCCTCGGCCAGCGCCTTCCCATGCTGCATCAGCACCGCAGATGCCTTCGCCGCAGAAACGTCCCCGTAGAGCGTGAAGTAGAACGACAGCTCGGTGGTCAGTGACTTCCGAATCGGCTCGCCGAGATTGGGATAAAGCAGCGTGCGGCCGAAGTAGAACGGCGCGGTCGGCGGTGCTTCGACGGCGGCGCTCTTCGTTTCCTCCGCTCGCGACACCACTACGAGGCTGCTGACGCGGAACGCGGAGGCATCGATGGCCGGCACGGTCAGCGTCGATACGCGAACGCTCCCGGACTGTGCGACCGCGTCATAGACGATCGCCTCCATCGTGTACACCCCGGGCGCGAGGTCGGCCTCGCGATAGAAGATGATGTCGCCGCGCTGGGCGGCGGTCACGTCCTTGGCGTCGCCAGCGACAAGGTATTGCTGGGTCAATTTCTGGACCTCATGTCCGGCCGCATCTCGCAGGCGGACGGCGACGACGGCCTGCGCCGAGTATGTCCCTTGCTGATCGTCGACGTCGAAACGGAGAACGTTGGTGTCGACGTGCACGATGATTGGCGTCAGCCCTGGGCGAGCGGCGTCGGGGAAGCTGAATCCTGCGGCCTGTATCGGGAACGCGTTCGGCGGCGGCGTGCGCTCGAGCAACGTCAGCGCCGGAAGGTCGTAGCCATCGGCGTCCGCGCGGCGCGGGCCATTCAGCGCGCGATAGCCTTTGCGGGCGAAGGCTTGTGTGCCCGGCCGCTTGACCTCGACGCGAATCGACCTGAACTTGCCGTCAAAGGCGGTGTTCGTCGGCGCGTAGGTCAGCAGGTAGTGGAACTGGTGATCCTCGTCGATGCGCCGGAATGCGGACGAGAGGTCGTTCGATCCTTCGATGAGGAACCCGCCCGTGTCATCCGACAGTCGCGCCAGCCCCGCACGAGAATCGAGCTGCATCATGTCTTCGACGCGCTCGAACGACATGCTCAGCGGCTGCTCCGTCTTGGTGACGCCGGTCGCGTTCATGATCAGACGCTCTTCGCCAAAGACGGTGATCTCCTTGCGCACGTTCTCGGCGGTGCTCTTTGCGCGCAGGCCGTGCGCGTCGACGGCGTAGGTCGTCACATTGGCGCGGTTGGCGGCGTCGATGAGCGTGTCGAGGTTGGCGGAGAGCGACGGCGAGACAGGTAGTCCCTCAGAAAAAAAGACGATGGTCTTGCGTCCGGGGTAGGAGGCCAGCGTGTCGACAACGGCTCTCAGACCGTTGGCAACGTCGTAGCCTCGGTGGTCGCGATCGATGGCGTCGAACGACCGAATCATGTTGAGCTCGGTCTGGATCAGGCGGCGTTCGTTTTCACGCTGTCCGACCTCGGCCCCGGTGCGTGCTAACCCGGCGCCGCTGGCGGCGCCGGCTGACGTGGCGCTCGAATCTGCGTTCTGCAGCTCCCGCCGACGTGCCACGAGCTCGTCAAGCCGCTCCGCCGATTGGTCCTGGTGCGACGTCGCCGAAGGGATCGCCCGAGCGACCGCCTGCCGCACCTCGGCGCGGTCGGTGGTGTAGCGCTGCAGCATGCGCATGCCGGGGTCGGCGCTGAACACGCCAACGCGGACGCTCGACTCGCCGTTCATCGGAATGTAGCCGAGCGTGGCGCGCTGTGCCAGCCGCAGCGACTCCGACGAGAGCTGGCCGAATACGATCGCCGTCGTGCCGTCCTCGACCGGGGGAGTGGTCGCCGCCGCCGATTCGCCTGCAGCACTCGCTGTCGCCGGCGTCACCGCAATCGTGCTGTCTGGAGTCCGCCAGGCGACGCTGACACCAATGCCGCCGCCCTTCGTCACGCGCGTGAAGGAGTCGACCCGCTGCACCACGCCATCCTCGGCGATGACGAAGTCCTGCGCCGTGAGATCGGTTACCGGCCGGCCATTCTTGTCACGGACCACGACATCGACGAGGATGGCCGTGGCGTTGGCGGTGATGGCTTGGGGGGATTTCGTTGGAGTCTGAGCAGACGGTTGGCTCTGCAGCGACAGCGAAAGAACGACGAGACCCGCG
Source organism: uncultured Acidobacteriota bacterium (assembly GCA_963797715.1). Lineage (GTDB taxonomy): Bacteria > Acidobacteriota > Vicinamibacteria > Vicinamibacterales > 2-12-FULL-66-21 > DATBJJ01. The sequence continues at coordinate 67,305 of CAWCQS010000010.1, read as the reverse complement.
AACGCTCCGGGAAGTCGCATGATCCAGCTCCCTGTCGCTCTTGGCTGCTGGCAGCTCGCTTGTCGCTGCTCGCGAGTCCGGCAAAAGCCGGACGCCACTGATGTAGTGTCCGGCGTCAGCCGGACCCGAGCCGCGTTATTCCACCACTCTCAACAACGTCGACCGCACAATCTGCTCCGGCCCCTGCCTGACGATGGCGCGGAGATCGTACGTGCCAGGCGGCAGCTCCGTGAGCGGCAGCCGCCCGACTTGCTGCACGCGGCCGGTGGCATCGGGAGCGCCAAAGGGCATCGGGATCTGCGCCACCGGTTTGCCGTTCTGCTGCAGCTCGATCACCGATTCGGGCGCAGGTCCGCCCGCGACTGGGTAGGCAGCGAAGTAGAACGCCACCTCTTTGGCCGCCTTGCTGATCGGCTCGTTGATATTCGGGTAGAGCAGGATGTCCTTCACCAGCAGCGGATTCTCCGGCCGCCGATCATTTTCCGGAACCTTTTCTCCCCGCTTGACGATCACCAGGCTGCTCACGCGCAGCTTGGCGGCCGGGTCTCTCGCCACCTCGACGGTCGACAACCGGACGCTCGACTTGCCTGAAGGGGCATCGTAGACGATGGCCTCCATCGTGTACGTGCCGGGCGGCAGCTCAGGCTCGCGATAGAAGATCACGTCGCCCTGCTTCGCGCTCTCGAGCCTGTCAATCGACCCATTGACTTCGTAGTGCTGGCTGACTTTGCGAACGACCTGATTGTCCTGATCGAGAAAGCGCGCGATCACGGCGAAGTCTGAGGTGTAGGTCTTCCCGTCGGCCGATTGTTGAAACGTGATCCCTGCCGTCTTGAATTCGACGACGATCGGCACCAGCCCCTGGCGATCGCGTTCGGGGAAGCGAAAGGCTGCAGCGCGGACCGGGAACGCATTGGGCAGCGGCTTCTGCTCGAGCGCGCCGAGCGCCGGCGCCTCCCACGTGTTGATCGGCGCACCGCCGACGTCGCGCACGGCAAAGTAGCCACGCCGTGACGAGACGGTCACGCCCGGCCGGTTCACCTTGACGTCGATCTTCCGGAACTTGCCGTCAAAGGCGTCGTTGCTCGGCGTGTAGCCGAGCATGTAGTAGTTGTGCAGGTCGTCGTCTATGCGCTCGAAGCCAATGCGCAGGTTGTTCGAGTTGTTGAAGAGCACGCCGCCGGTCTCGAGCGCAAGTTGCCCGAGTCCGGTTTGCGGATCCTGCCGCAGCACGTTCTCGTTCTCCTCGAGTCCCTTGGTCAATGGCCCGTCGCTCGCGCCGCTCCCCGCGTAGGCGGTGTTGATGCCGAAGCCGGCCGCCTGATTGACCTTGTCGCGGATCTCGGCTTGCGTGCTCTCGGCGCGGAGGCCGACGGCATCCATCGTGTAGATGGTGACGTTGGCGCGATTGGCAGCGTCGACGACGCCACGAAAGAGGCGTTCAACGGCGGGCGGAATCGAGAGGCCCTCCGAGAAGAGCACGAGGCTCTTTCGTCCTGGAAGTTTCGCCAGCGATCCGATGACGGCAAACAGCCCATTGGTCGTCGAGTAGCCCGTTTGGTCGCGCTCCATCGCGTCGAAGTCGCGAATCATGTTCGATTCCATCTGCGCCAGCTGCGCCGCCGCCGAAGACGTGCCGATCGCAGCCGACGCTCCAGGGCCGCCCGCCGCCGCGCCGCTGCCTGCGGTTTGCGCCGACGCGCTGGCCTGCTGATCTAGCGCCACCTTCCGCTGCTGGCGCTCCGCGTTGTTGAAAGACGACGAGCTGCGGTTACCAAGCTTGGTGAGGGCCTGGCGCAGCGTTGGGCCACTGCGGGTGAACGGCGAATACGGCGTCAGCGCCAGGTCGATGCTGAAGACGCCGATATAGTTCGGTGCTTCTTCCTTATTACCGAGATAGGCTTGCGCCGCCTGCACAGCGAGGCGTTGCGATTCCGGACTCAGACGATCGAAGACGAGCGCCGTGACGATCGGACCAGGGTCGGCAGCTGGCCGGCTTTGGCGGCGCGGCAGACGTGGCGGGAGCCGGAGCGGCAGCGGGTGCCTTCGGCGGCGCTCTTCGAAGAACGTCGTGAACGATCCGAGCTTCTGCGGAACGCCATCTTCGACGATTTCGAAGTCCGCTTGCGTCAAATCGCGGACGGGCTGGCCCTTCTTGTCGCGAACGACGACGTCGACCAGGACGGCGCGCACGGCTTCGGCAACCGTGCCCGCCTTCGGGGGCGTTTGCTGCTGACCGGATCCCGACGGTGCCGCAACCAGGACGGCGATTGCAACGGCAAACGGCACGCGAAAACTTGTCATCGTCCTCCTACTGACTGCGCTCCAGTGCGCTGCGTTCGCGCCAGCTTGTCCAGCCGCGTGAACTCGGCGCGCGCCTTCTCCGCATCGTCCAGGCGGCCCGCACGTTGATAGGCCCGGGCGAGCGTGTAGAAGAGCCCCGGACTCTCGGGGGCGAGCTTGATGCCCGTGAGCAACTCGCGGATCGCGCCCTCGACGTCTCCCGTCTCGAGCAAGGCCTGGCCGAGCGCCTTCCGGGCAGGGAACGCGTTCGGCGCCGCAGCGACGGCGCGCTGTGCCCACGGCAGCGCGGTCTGGGCATCGCCGCGGTTGACGTACTCGAACGCGATCTGCATCAGCGACCACGGGTGTTCGGGCTGGAGCTCGAGCTCCTTCGTGAACTCCTCGATCGCTTTATCTGCTTGTTCCTGCAGCAGGAATACGCCGTAGGCGTAATGAACGTTCGGGACTTCGCTGTAGCGCGCGACGAGCGCCTGAAACGCCTTGTCCGCCGCCGCCGTGTTGCGCGTCGCCATCAGGTTGCTGGCGCGGCCGGCCATCAGCACCATCTCGCGCCGTTCCGGCGGCATCTCGCTCGGCAGCAGCGGCATCCGCAGCGTGGCGATGCCCATCGCCTCGATCACGCGCGGGTTGTCGTTGCCCTCGGCGGCAAACTCGCCGAGCGTTTCGAGCGATTGCTCGTACTGCTCGATGCGCGACATGAGAATCGCGGCGTGATATCGCGCGACTCCGCCGAGGTCTGGAGCGTCGCCGACGCCGAGCAGGCGCGACTGCAGCAGGTGCTGCAGCGAACGGTCGTAGTCCTTGAGCCCGAACTCGCAGAGGCCGAGAAACGCGTAGGCGCCGCCGTTCTTTGGCACGAGCCGCAGGACTTTTCTGAAGGACTCGCGACACTGCGTGAACTGATCGAGCGTGTAATACGCCGTGCCCTGATACCAGAAGCCCTCGACGAAGTCAGGTTTGAGCTTCACGGCCCGGCTGTAGAGATCGATCGCCTCTTCCCAGCGCTCGGCCTGTCGCGCCACGGTCGCGGCGTTGACCACCTTGTCGAACTCGGCCTTCGAGGCCGTGCTCGCGGCCGGCTTCGGCGGTGCCGGAGCGGCGGGTTTCTGCGTCGCCGGAGGCCGCTTGTCGGCCGACTGCGCGAGGCAGGGGATAGGTGTTGCCAGCAGGAGGGTTGCAGTTAACACTGTGAACCGTTCGAGCCTCATCGCTCGCTCCCGCCCTTGCCTGCCGGCTTGGCCCCGGGCTGCTTGGCTTGTGCTTCGGCGGTCAGCCGGTCGGCGATCTCGCGTTCGCGCTGCGCATCCGCCGGGCGCTTCAGCCGGTTGTACGCCGTCGCGAGTTGGACGTGCGCTTCGATCAGATCGGGCGCGTCCTTGACGATCGACTCCAGCATCGCCGCCGCTTCCTCGGTCTGACCGGTTTGCAGCTTGAGGCTCGCGACGATCTTGCGCACTGTGAGGTCATCGGGGCGGATCGCCAGCGCGCGCTCGAGGTAGGTCGAGGCATCGTCGAGGCGCTGCGCGTTGCGGCGGATGTGGCCCATCTGCAGGTTGGCTTCGAAGTCGTTGACGTTGAATTCGAGCTCGCGCCGGAACGCGCGCTCGGCGGCGTCCTGCTCGCCGAGCGCGAGAAGTGCGCGACCGTAGAGCGACTGCGCCGTCGCCAGTTTCGGATTGAGCTTGACCGCACGTTCGAGCTCCGCCTTCGCCGAACGAAAGTCGTCGCGCGCCAGGTACGCCATGCCCATGAGGAGCCGCGCTTCGGCTGACTCGCCGGCCCCGAACACGCGGTCGACATATTTCTGCCCGTCGACGAGATCGTCAGTGTGGATCAGCGCCGTGCCGACGAGATACGCGTAGGCGAGATCGTTCTCGAACATCTGCTCGCGTGGCCGCATCAGTGCCAGGAGTTCCTTGTCCTGACCGGTCTGCAGATAACAGTCGGCCAGGATGAGATACGCGTTCTTCGCCTGCGGTTCCGACGCCACGACACGCTTGAGTTCGGGGATGGCGAGCTGTGGGCGCGCCGACTTGTAGTAGGCGAGCGCAAGGTTGAGACGAATGGGCGTATTCGTCGTGTCGACTTTCAGCGCCGCGGAGTACTGCTGGATCGCATCATCGAACTGTCCGAGTCGAACGTAGGCGGCGCCGAGGTTCGACAGCGCATCTGCGCGTTCCGGTTCGATGGCGAGGACCGCCTTGTAGTTGTCAATCGCCCCGAGGAGGTCTCCCGCCTGATGCAGCTCCATCGCGCGCGCCAGCAGGCTGTCGGCGCTCTGCGGGCTTTGGGCGGCAACCCAGGTCGGAGCGCCAGCCACGACGGCGAAGAGGATGGCCAGGCGGAGCATAGGAAATTCGCAGGCTTCTATGAAGTATAGCCGCCAGATAGACCAAACGGGGGGAGAGCCTCCCGGCCCTCGCCCCCGTTTGGTTGGTCCTGACTCGGAGCGACCGTGCGCTCCGTGTAATCCGTGGTCTCTAGAAGTAGTACTTCAGCACGAGCTCGACGACGCGGTGTCCGCGCTTGAGGTTGACCTTGCCGAAGTTCGACACCGTCTGCGGCGTGAAGCTGTAACCGCCCGTCGGGTCGCAGACATTGTCGACGAAAGCGCCCGTGCCATCCGGCACGCCGTTCTTCAGCACGTTACAGGTCGTGTCGAGTACCAGGTTGATGTCGTTGCCGTCCACGGCGGTCGTGGCAAACGCCTGGTTGAACAGGTTGAAAAAGCCGACCCGGAACTGCAGCTTCTGATCGCCTCGTATCTCAAAGTTCTTGAAGAGCGTCAGGTCGTGGTTGAAGCGTGTCGGCTGTCGCAGGTTGTTCGGGGGCACGAGATCGCCGTTCGTCCCGAAGGCGGGGACGGAGATACAACCGATATCGAGCAGCTTCTCGCCGACGTCGCTGCCGCTGAGCCGTGGGTCGCACGTATAGGTGGGCGAGAGACCGTTGCCGCCGCCATTAGTCGGCCCGACAACGTCGGTGGTGCCGAAATAAGCAGCGGACGTTCCGTTCGACGCCGCCGCGCCTGAGAAGCTCAGCCGGAATGGAAGGCCGCTGGCCATCGACGAGATACCCGACAGCTGCCATCCGTTCAACAGGCCTTTGCCGAACGCGTTATCCATCGCACCCTTGGCGCCATCGGGCAGGAAGGCATTCCACGACACGTTCAGGATGTGCGTGCGGTCCTCGTTGAGCACACCGTAAGTGCGCTTCGGGTCATACGGATCAATCACCGAGTACTCGCCACCCAGCGTTCCGCGGGTCTCGCCGTAGGTGTAGGCGACGAAGTACTGGAAGTTGCGAGCCGTCTGGCGGCTGAGGGTGACCTGCATCGAGTCGTAGTTCGACTCGCCGCGGAAGTCGTAGAGTGTCATGCCAGCCAGTGCGTTGTAGGGCCGGAACGCCGCGAGGTTCGCGCCGCCCACATTCGCGACAGCATAGCGGTTGACGGGTACAGTCATGTCTACGCCATTGAAGGTACCGGTGCTCATCACGCCATATGGCATGACGTTGCCGTTGCTCCGGCTCACCAGGTCTCGGCCCTTGGTGCCGACGTAGCTCACCTCGACGACCTGGTTCCACGGGATGCGGCGAGCATACGACATGCTGTAGCTGTGCGTCATCGGCCAGAGGAACGAGTCGGGCGTCAGCGAGTTGATGGCGATGCTGCCAATGCGATTAGCCAGCGTCGCTTCATGAACCGTGTCGTAGGTCAGACCCAGGCCGTTCCCATATCCGCCGCCGGCCCAGAAGTCCGTTGCCACCTGATACGCGTTCGGGGGCAACCGCAACGTGTTGTCGTACTCGACGTTGCCCATGTTGCGGTTGTAGAAGATGCCGTACCCGCCGCGGACGACGTTGTTGCCTTCGCCGTCGATGTCCCACGCGATGTTGACCCGCGGCAGTGCGAACGGCGAGCGATCCTCGATGATGCCGTCGGGCGCGCAGCCGTTGTAGACGTAGCAGACGCCGTTCAACCGCTGATAGGTGCCCGGGTCGAGGAACGAACCCTTGGTCGGGTCGTAGAGGTCCGGCGTGAAGTAGCCGCCGAGACCGCTCAATTCGCGGTTGTTGGTCCACATGCCGAAGCGAACGCCGTATTCGAGCGTCAGGTTCGAGCGAAGCCTCCAGGCATCCTGGGCGAAGGCGTCGACGTTCCAGTAGCGCCACTTACCGGAGGGCTGACCGGGCGCCGGGGCGCCGTTGGTCGCTGTGCCCTGATTGAACTGTCCGACACGGCCGACGAGCATGTCGGCACCTGAGTTGCCAGTGCCCGTGTCATTCTCGCTGCCGAACCACAGCTGGCCGGCCTCGAGGTTCTGGAAGTTTTGCTGCTTCTGCCCGCGCTCGACCGAGAACCCGAACTTCATCCCGTGCGTTCCGGCGAGCTTCGTCAGCTTGTCGCTGAACTGCAGCGCATCGTTGTGGGCGTACATGTCATTGCCCTTTGCCCAGAGCTGGCCCACCTGGCCGCTGCCGCCCCATCCATGCAAGAGGTCGGTTGGAAGGTACGGGCTCGACTGGGCAGGAGTGAAGATACCCTGGAAATTCACCCCGCCGGCGCCCTGCATTAGCAGGTTCGGATCCTTGAAGTGGTTGTCGAGCGTCAGCCGGCTGTAGCTGACGAGCACTTCGTTCGTCATCGACGGGCTGAGCACGCTGACGATGTTGCCGGCGTACGACTTGCCGCGATTCTCGCCGACGTTCGGCGTCGGCAGCGCCACGACGTCGCCCGGTGCCCACCAGACACCGCGGGGGCTTTCTGCCGTCTCGCCCTCGTTCGCGATGCGGACGTAGGCCTTCGTGCTGTTGCTGATGTTCCAGTCGAACCGCGCCTTGAAGTCGTGCCGATTGTTGGGCTCGAGCTCGCTGTAGACGTAGTTGTACAGGTTGGCCGGGTCGTTGTAGTTCGGCAGAGGATACAGGCTCGAGAGGTACTTGCCGGTATTGCTGACATACGGCCGCAGGTCGTTGTTCGGCGCCGGCTGGCCGGCGTTCGGATACCCCTTCGGAATACGCAGCTGCGGGACGCTGTTCAGGTTCGACCCGCGGTTGGCGAGGAGCTCGCTGAAGTCGCCGTTGCGCATCGCCTGCGAGTAAGTGCGCGTGAAGTGCGCCCCGGAGTCTACCTGCTGCCGCTGTCCCTCGAAGGCGACGAAGAAGAACAGGCGGTCCCGGTTTTTCGTGTAGCTGTCTCCGAACGCGATCGGGCCGCCGACGTTGCCGCCCGGGTACTGATATGAACTCTTTGGCTTTTCGGTCAGCGTGATGCTGTTCGACCGGTCGTTCGCAGCCAGGCGATAGTCGCGCCAATAGTCGTAGGCCGAACCGTGGAACTTCGACGTGCCGGATTTCGTCACGCCACTGATATTCATGCCGCCAGTGCCGTACTCGGCGGCGAAGTTCGAGCTCTGCACCTTGACTTCCTGAACCATGTCGTTGTTCAGGGAGACGATGACGCCGCCGTTGTTGCCGATGTCGAGGAGTGACGAGCCGTCGAGTGAGACAGTGTTACCCGACGCTCGGATGCCGTTGACGGTATAGGCCTGCGTGTTGTTACCGCCCGATCCGAAGCTTATCGATTCGCCCACGTTGAAGTCGGCGACGACGCCAGGGAGGATGCGCATCAGCTCGAGGGCGCTTCTGCCGATGATCGACAGGTTTTCAATCTGCTTGGACGTGATCAGGCCCTCGCGCGCACCGGTCTGGGTCTGAATGACTTCGGCATTCGACGTGACGGTTACCGTTTCGGTCTGTTGACCGACGTCGAGCCGGACGTCGATGCCGCGGTTGTCGTTCGGACTGAGCGAGAGATCTTTCTGCTCGTACGACTTGAAGCCGCTCAGCTCGACCTTCATGTCGTAGTGGCCGGGGAAAAGCCCCGTCACGATGTACCTGACCGCGTGCGTCGCTGACTGTCGACTGCGCGGCCTTCGTTCCTGCGTTGGTCAGCGTGATTGTTGCGCCTGGCAAAACGCCGCCGCTCGAGTCCTGGACGGTGCCTCGGATCGTGGCTGATGTTTGGGCGCTGGCAGGGGTGCTCGACGCGAGCACGATGAAAGCAGCGACGATCGCCGCAATCCCGCATGTACGAACGAAACGTTGCACCATAACTCTCCTCGGACCTCGCGGTCAGTTCTGGCGCCCGCTAGCTAGCTAGTTCCTACTAGCTGAAAACTATTACACGTCGGGCTGGGGGCACTGTAGGGGGTACGAACAAATTCGTCAACTCGCTGAAGATGGGGTAGGTAATATATCGAAAGACATAGTCATCAACCTAAAGGCTGAGGCCACTAGAGGTTGGGGCTACTCGAGTTGGCGGAAGCTACATTTCTAATTGCACGATGCCCCGCTGAAGGGCGCGGGTCACCGCTTCGGTCCGGTCGGCTGCCCCCAGCTTGCCGAGGATGCTGCTGACGTGGAGCTTGACCGTTCCCTCTGTAATGTCGAGAGCGGTCGCGATTTCGCGGTTTCGGCGTCCGCTCACCAACTGACGCAGGACTTCGAGCTCGCGGGCGGAAAGCTGGGAACCCGATACCCGATCTGCCAGGCGCTCGGCGACTTCGGCGGGAATGTGCCGTTGGCCGGCGGCAGCTTTCCGGATGGCGTGCATCAGTTCTTCACGCTGGACCGACTTCACAAGGTACGCCATCGCGCCGGCGTGGAGCGCGCCGTAAATCTCTTCGTCGCAGACGTAGGTCGAGAGCATCACGATCCGAGCGTCGGGAAACTCCGAGCGGATGGCCTGGACGGTCTCGGCGCCGTTCATGCCTGGTAGTCGGAGATCCATCAGGGTGACATCCGGGCGGTGGGCGCGGAAGAGGGCGCGCGCCTGCTCGCCGGAAGGAGCCTCGGCACAGACGGTCATGTCCGGCTCGAGCGCGATGATGCTCGCCAGGCCCATCCGGACCAGGTAGTGATCGTCGACGAGCATGATCTTCAGCTTGTCCGCCATGATTCATCCAACGTATGTGCGTCGCGTCGCCCCGGCCGGGCGGGCCCGATCGGCACGACCACAGACAGCAGCGTCCCGGACCCGGGCCCGCTGTCGAGATGCAGAACGCCTCCGAGCTTGTCGACCCGTTCGCGAATTCCCTGCAGCCCGAACAGGCCACCGGGGCTGTCCGGCAAGCCATGACCGATGCCGCAGCCGTTGTCCTCGACCGCGAGCTCGACTGCGTCGGTTCGGAACCGCAACGTAATGGTGATGCGCTTGGCGCCGGAGTGCTTGATGGCGTTCGTCAGCGCTTCAAGGCCGATGCGGAGGAGGTGGTGCTCTTCCGACGCGTCGAGCCGGACGACCGTGCCCTCCACGCGTACCTCGGCCTGCGCCGACGTGTTCTGCGTCATCTGACGCGCCATGTCGGAGAGCGCGCCCGCGAGGTCCCGGCTCTCGAGCGCCTGCGATCGCAGATCCATGACCGAGCGCCGCGCCTCTTCGAGGCTGTAGCGCAACATGTGGCGCGCGACGTCGAGCGACTTTTGCGCGGCCTCCGGTGACGTCTGCAGGCTTCCGGCGACGGCCTCGAGCTGCAGGCCGATGCCCGCCAGGCCCTGTTCGAACGTGTCGTGCAACTCGCGGCCGACCCGCATGCGCTCGCTGAGGACCGCCTGGTATTCCTGCCGTTTGCGATTCGCAGTCGTGCGGACCCAGAGCGCCGCGCCGCCGGCAACAAACGACAGCATGACGATCATGACGGCCGTATGTCGGAGGGTCCACCACGGCGCCTGCGAGACGATCCGCACGTCATCGGCCGAGCGCAGGAAGAGGTGGAACACCGGCGGGGGACCCGATTGATAGGAATAGACACCGGTGACGGAGACCAGGCTTCCGGGACGAATGTTTTCGACCGCGGGCGTGGCCGCATCGGCCTCGAGGTTCGCGTCGAACACCGTCTCGCCAATCCTGACGATCAAGCTCCGCTCGTTCGGGTTCGTGAGCATGCTCAGGAAACGGCCCTCCATGCGCACGAGCGTGGCGTCGTTGTCCGGCGTCAGCACGCCGTCGGCTTGCACGGTGGCTGGGGCTGGCTGCCGTCCTTCGCCCGACACCCGGAAGATGGCGTTGGTCAGAATCGGTTTGCCAGGCGTGACGGTTGGGAACCCGGCCACTTCGATCAGCGTGCCCGGCCGCACACGGAGCGGTTGCTCGGTCTCAATGCGGGCGCCACCCGAGCCATCGTCTACATAGATGACGTGCTTGAGGTAGCGAAATCGCGCGGTGCTCGTGTAGTCGCTGACTTCGATCGGCCGACCCGGAACATAGCCGGTAACCACGCCGCTGATTCGGATGCGGCGCCTCACCTCGCCACCGGCTGAATAGTTGTACAGGCTCGTGATCGAGCGGACGGGCATCCGGAACGGATCTGGAGGCGATTCGAGCAACTCCATGTCGGACGTGCGGCCGGCGAACAGGGACACGCCGCGCAGTTGCGCCGTCGCTCCGAAGAGCGTGCCGACGTTGCCGCGCAGCCTCACCCGCGCGTCGATGAAGCGCTCGAAGTCGTCAGGCTTGTAGGCCCAGAACGTCGTCCGAAGCACGCCATCTTCGTAGGCGACGTCGGCGAAGAGCGTGTTCATGTTGGGGTCCGGCGACCGCCATGCCCGCTGGATCACCCCTTCGATCTCGACGTAGTCGCAGTCGTGGCGACCCGTCTGCATCGATTGAAAGCTGATGTGTTTCGCCTCGGGCGGCTGGGTGTGGCCAAGCCGCCGCACACCCGTTGGGATGATGTTTGGCGCAAACCCTCCGCGCGCGGTGCGGCCTTCGATTTCGATCGTGTCTCCCTGCTGGAGGTCCGCCCAGATCGAAATGCTCGCCTTCGGGTCGGGGTCCATCACGTACTGACCGAGCTGGCCATCGTGGATGATCAAGCCGGTGTCGGCCTGCTCATCGAAATGCGTCACGATCCCGCGCACGCGTACGAAGTAACCCCGGGCGCCCTCGTCCTGCGACAGCGAGCGAATTGCTTTGATCGTCGTCAGGAGCGGCAGGGTCGGGCGGGGGGCAGGGGTCTGCCCGAAGGCTGCGACAGGCCCGAGAGCAAGTGCAAGTGAAGTGATCCAGAGGCCCCGGCTGCGCACGTGCGCGAATACTAGCGCGCGGCGGGGGCCGATGCAACGCTCAGGCTTGACGTCCGAAGATAACGTCAGCTCTCAGCTCTGAGCTATCAGCTGTCAGCTGGTAAAAGCTGAAAGCTCCATCTTCCCGGACACTTGCGACGATCGCATTCTGCGCGAAAGAACCTCTGACGTGTGAGGTAACGTGCAGTGGGTGGCGTTGTGCATGTTCGACGAATTCGCAGTTGGCTCGTTGCGACATCGCAGTTGTCGACGATCGACTGGCGCGCACCGACATCCGCCGGAGCGAAACGGTCGGCTCGGCGCTCCGCTTCGCGCCGTGGAAAACCAGGCCCTCCGCGGGAGGACCTGACGATGCGGCGTCGGCTGGGGTTTGCCGGATGCCGGTAAAGCATCGGTTCAGCAACGAAGCCGAGTGACCGCCTGAGACGAAACTGCGCCGCCGCCGATCGGTACCGCTACGGGTCTGGTTTAGTGCCTTCGCTGTCACGGCGCTCAGAGTCGGCCGATCCGACCGCTTCGCTCCGGTGCCCGAGCGCGCAACGAACGTTCGGCGTACTCTGCGATGTCACAACGAGGCTGGCTGGCCAGGGCCGTGGAGCGAGCCGAGCACGCTGCGCAGCGGGAACGCGGCCGGAGCGATTCCGCGCGTCGTGTTCCGTCCGTGTGATCCGCGCCGTTGACGAGTAGCTGCGGCGGTCCGAGGGCGCCTGATCACGGCTCTACACGTCACCACCTACACGACGCGGCAGCGGCAGGATACGAGCGTAGGTCGCGTTCCCGGCGAGCGGAGACGGCCCGGGCCAGCCAGCCTCGTTGCGACATCGTACGGTTCTTCGATGCGTCTGCGATCGGGCGCAAAGCCCGTCGGCACGAGCAGAACCTGGAGCGACCTGGCGGGGAACTGGAAGCCGGAGGTCGGCGTTGATCACCGCTCCCGGCGCACAGTGACCTTCAGGCCGCGAATCTTAGTGGCCCGCAACGCGTCGATGACGTCGTCGGCCAGCCTTTCTGGCACTTCGACGAGCGAGAAGCCGTCGTTGATCTCGATTGCGCCGATCGACCGGGACTGGATGCCGACCTCGCCGGTGATCGCGCCGACGAGATCGCCCGGCCGCAGGCCCGCCCGCCGTCCCGCGCCCACGAACAAGCGAATCATGTCGTCGTCGGATGGCCGCTTCGATCGTTCGTCCGGCAAACGGCCGCGTGCCGACTTCAGTGCGCGCTTCTGTGGGGCGGCTGTCATCGACGGTGGCGCCGGCGCCGGAATCTCATGGTCGTCGCCGTCGCCGCCGGCAGCACTGTGTGCCAGTTGAACCGCCGCGGCGGCGATATCGACAATGTCGAACTCGTTGGCCAGGGCCTCGACGACCACGCGCGTGTGATCGAGATTGCCAGCCAGAAGTCGCTCGCGCAGCGACGCCTTCGTGATCTCGAGCCGACGAGCGCGGAGATCGGCGACGGTCGGAATCGGCGCGACGTCGATTTTCTGTCGCGTTGCCGCTTCCATCGCGCGCAGCAGACGGTGTTCGCGCGGCTCGGCGAGCGTAATGGCTGTCCCGCCACGGCCGGCACGGCCCGTGCGCCCGATGCGGTGAACGTAACTCTCGGCCGAGGCTGGCACGTCGTAGTTGATGACGTGCGACAGCCGCTCGATGTCGAGCCCGCGCGCCGCGACGTCTGTCGCGACGAGCAGGTCGACCTGTCCGTCGCGAAAGCGCGCCATGACACGGTCGCGCTGGCGCTGTTCCATGCCGCCGTGCAGTGCCTCGGCGCGGTGACCGTGAGCGTTGAGCATCTCGACCAGCGTATCGACCTCGAGGCGGGTGCGGCAGAAGACCAGCGCGGAGTCGGGATTCTCCGTCTCGAGCACGCGCTCGAGCGACGCCGGTTTGTGCGCGCGAGCGACGATATACGCGACCTGGCGGACGCGCGGCACCTTGCCCGGCGCCTCGCGCGCGATGGCCAGGCGCGTCGGGTTCTTCAGGTGCCGTTCGGCAATCGACAGGATGCGCGCCGGCATCGTCGCCGAGAAGAGCGCCGTCTGGCGTTCGCGTGGCGTAGCCTCGAGGATGGCGTCGAGGTCTTCGGCGAAGCCCATGTCCAGCATCTCGTCGGCCTCGTCGAGAATCAGGACGTCGAGGCGGCTCAGTTTCAGCGTGCCACGCCTGATGTGGTCGAGCGCCCGGCCAGGCGTGGCGACGACGACGTGGGCGCCGCGCTCGAGCGCGCGGATCTGCTGCAGCATCGGCGCGCCGCCGTAGAGAGGCACGACCGACAGGCGGCTGCCGCGGGCGTATTTGTGCACGGCCTCGGCGACCTGCATCGCCAACTCGCGCGTCGGCACCAGGACGAGGCCGTTGGTCCGACGCTGGTCCTCGGCCGGGAGCCGCGAAATGCGATCGAGCAAAGGGAGCGCAAATGCGGCCGTCTTCCCGGTGCCGGTGGCGGCCTGCGCCAACAAGTCGCGGCCGTCGAGGAGGAGCGGAATCGTCTCGCGCTGAACGGGCGTCGGCTCCTCGTAGCCGAGCGAGGCGACGGCGTCGAGGATGGCCTGGTCGAGTCCGAGCGCGGCAAATCCGGCGGCGGACGTCTTGGCGGGTGTGCGGTTGGGCATTGCTCGTCACATAGTACCGCTCCGGAGGGCTGGTCGCACGAGCAACCGGGAAGCGCGCCACGGGGCTGCCCGCCGCCTGATGTCACTAACGCTGCTATTGACATCAGCGCGACGGCTGGCGCACCATCACCACTAACGTCGTTAGTGAGTGTCCGGCAATCATCCGTATGAGTAAGCAGACTCTTCAGCACTTCGAGCTCCACGTGCTCCTCGCGATGCTGCGCGAGGGCGGGGAGACCTACAGCGTGCCGCTCGTCGTCGCGCTCGAAAAGCGGATGGAACGCTCGGTGTCACAGGCCGCTGTCTTCATCGCCCTCAGCCGTCTCGAGCGCAAGGGGCTGGTGGCCTCGCGGCTCGACGAGCGCGATGGCGGGCGCGCCCGCCGTTACTTCAAGCTAACCAGGCAGGGCATCAGCATCGTCAAAGAAACGCGTCTCGAACACGCGCGGCTCTGGCGGGGCCTCGACCGCCTGCTGCGCACACACAGGGCGTAACCACATGCGCTGGCTGCTGCGACTCCTCCTGAACGAAACCGATCGACGCGCGGTTGAGAGCGATCTGGCCGAGCTCTACGAGCTGCGACGGCGGGAGCACGGCGAACGAGCCGCGGCGCGATGGCTGCGGCGTCAGCACCTCGTCTACCCGCTGCACGTGCTCGCGGACCGCGTGCGCGCGGCAGCCGGTGACGCGGTGGGCGTCATCCCGAGTCTCTGGCGCGACGCCCTGTATAGCGCGCGCAGTCTCGGCCGGACGCCTACCGTCGCGGCAACCATCATCATTACCGTCGGTCTCGGCCTCGGCGCGACGACGGCAATGATTGGTGTGATCCGAGCGGTGTTGATCAAGCCACTTCCGTACACGGACGCAGGGAATCTGTACTGGATCTACACCGATAATCCACCGTACCGATTCAGGTTTTCGGTCGTTGACTATCGTGCGCTCGAGGCGGAGCATCCGACGTTCAGCGGCGTCGCGGCGTACCAAACGAGCAGCGTGACGGTCAGCGACGGCGGACGCGCCGAGCGCGCCACGGCGAAGTCGGTCACCGGATCCTATTTCCCGTTGCTCGGCCAGGCGCCGCTCATCGGCCGCCTGTTCGACGCCAGCGACGACACGCGTAACGATGCCGTCGCGGTGCTGACCGCGGCGTATTGGGCCAGCCATTTCGCGAGCGATCCACGTGTGCTCGGCCGCTCGATCAGCGTCGACGGCAGGAGCTACACGATCGTCGGCGTGCTGCAACGAGCGGTGGGGCCGCTCGAGCGAAACGTGGCGCTCTTTACGGCCGCCCGCTGGCCGCCGCCGAAACGCAAGGGCCCGTTCTTCACGATGGCCATCGGCCGTCTCGCGCCTGGCGCCTCGAAGCCGGTTGCGCTCGATGCGTTGCGGGCGACGAACCGGCGCCTGTTCCCGATGTGGAAATCGTCCTACCAGGACGAAAAGGCGACGTGGGGTCTCGTCGACCTGAAAGATCGCGTCATCGGCGATATCGGCTCGACGCTCCTCGTCTCGCTCGGCGCCGTGGCGTGCGTGTTATTCATTGCCTGCGCCAACGCCATCAACCTGTTGATCTCTCGCGCGCTCGGTCGCGGTCGCGAGCTCGCCATTCGTAGTGCGCTTGGCGCCTCGCGCGGCCGCCTGATTCAGAGTCTGATTGCCGAAAGTGGCGTGCTCACCCTCGGGGCAGCTGTCGTCGGCATGTTCGTGGCCATTGCAGCGATCGGGCTCGTACCGTCAGTACGGCGAGTCATACATTCCACGCGTCGATGAGATCCGCTTGTCGCCCGCGGTGATCGGCTGGCTGGTCGTGTTGGGCATGGCCAGCGGCCTCACGATTCTCGTTGGCGGATTCGTGCCCGCGGTCTACGGTTCGTGGCTCAAGCTCGATCGGGCTCTGCGGTCGGGCACGCGTTCGACCACGGATGGCCCGGCCGCGCGGCGCGTTCGTCGCGCGCTGGTGGCGGGGCAGTTCGCACTCGCCACGCCGTTGCTCGTAGCGGCGCTGCTCGTCCTCGTCAGCCTCGACCGTCTGAGCCGAGTGAATGTCGGCGTGGAAACCGCTCACGTGCTGACAGCGGCCGTGTCGCTGTCGGGGCCCGGTTATGCCAGCGAGTCGGATCGCCGGGCGTTCTGGGAGCGCTCGCTCGAGCGGATGAAGACGCTGCCCGGCGTCCGCGCCGCGGCGATTGCCGACAGCCGTCCGCCGAGCGAAGCCGGCCAAACCAACAACTTCGATCTCGAGGACCATCCGACGCCGCCGGGGCAGAATCAGCCGCTGAGCACCTGGGTCGGTGTATCGCCGGCCTATTTCGACACCGTCGACCTCCGTCTCGAACGTGGACGATTGCTCGACGAGCGTTCCCTCGAGGACGATGTGATCGTTGTCGATCGAGCGTGGGCCGATCGCTTCTTCCCAGGTACCGAGGTGCTGGGCCGGAGGCTGAAGAGCGGTGGTTGCACGTCCTGTCCGTGGACGACCGTGGTTGGAGTGGTTGGCACCGTCAAGTGGACGGGTCTCGACGCGCCCGACACCGGTACCGTCTACTTCCCGTTCGTCGACATGCCGAACGGCTACTTCGTGTTGCGAACAACCGGAGATCCAGCCCAGTCAGCAGGAGATCTCCGCGCCGCCGTTCGCGACCTCGATCCAGGACTCGCGCTCACGCAGGTCGCGACGGGTGATGACCTGGTGACAACGTCGCTTGCAGCTCCTCGCTATTTGACGGTGCTCGTCGGCGTCTTTGCGCTGGCGGCCCTGCTGCTGTCGGTTGTCGGCATCTACGGCGTGATGGCGCACTTCGTCGAGCAGCACCTGCGCGACATCGGCATTCGCCTTGCGCTTGGCGGCGAGCCTTCGCACGTTCGCCGCATGGTCGTGCTGCAGGGCATGCAGCTCGTCGTCCTGGGCGTGGCCATCGGCCTGGGCGTCGCGTTTCTCAGCGGGCGATTTCTGACGAGCGTGGTCTTCGGCATCAGCCCGACCGATCCGCGCATGATGATCGCGGTAGCGATCACGCTCGTGGCGCTTGCCGCGATCGCCTGTGTCGCGCCGGGCCGGCGAGCGGCTCGACTCGACCCAGCCAGCATTCTGCGCGAGTGAGTCTCTAGATTTGGCGTTCGTCGCCCTTTTCGCTGACAGCTGACAGCTGATACACCTGAAGGCTGAGAGCCGAGAGCTGTTGGCGTAGACTGTGGGGTCAGGAGGGTCTGACTCATGACGCTGTTCGCGAATGTGGTCCTGGCTGCGGTGCTGTCAGGTGTGGCTCCATCGCCTGGCGCCGCCGCGCAGGTGTCGGTCCCTGAATCCCGGCCCGTGACCGTCACCGCCAGAATCGAGGCCATCGATCGGGAGAATCGCATCGTGAGACTGAAGCGGGCCGGGGCTGACAGCGTCGACGTCAAAGCGCCCGCCGACATGGAGGGCTTCCGCACCCTGAAGGTCGGCGATGTCGTGAGCGCGACGTATATGGAGGCGGTGGCCGTGCGCGTCCGCAAGCCCGGTGATCCAGATCCAACCGCAGCGCCGACGACGGTGACGCAGAGGAAAGAGGGGACACCGGGGTCGGAAACGCGACGGGAGCAAACATTCCCGGTTACCGTCACCGCGATCGATCCCAAGGTGCCTTCGATTACGGTCAAGGGGCCGAAAGGCCGGGTCGAGACGATGATGGTGCGCGATCCGACGCAGCTTCAGAGCGTGAAGGTCGGCGACACCATCGACGTCACGTATTACGAGTCACTGCTCGTCAAGGTCGGGCGCTCGCAGTAAGGCACTCCGCCACAGATTACTCGGCCCGCAGAGCGACCGATGGATCTACGCTGGCGGCGCGGCGTGCCGGAATCGCACTCGCGATAAGCGCCGCGATCGCGAGCGTGCCCGCCGCGGCGACAAAAGCGCGCACGTCGGTTGGCTCGAGGCCAAAGAGAAACGCGCGTGCCGACGCGCTCAGGTACCATGCGGCGATTCCGCCGATGGCGAGGCCGATAGTGACCAACAGCGCGGCGTTCGTCAGGATCATGGTGACGACGCGCGTTCGCGTCGCACCCAAAGCCATCCGGACACCGATTTCGCGGGTGCGTTGCGCTACGGCATACGCCATCACACCGTAGACGCCGACGGCCGAAATCACCAGCCCCAACAGCCCGAACAGTCCGAGCATCAGCATGTTGAGCCGGCGTTCGGCGGTCTGCTGCGCCACCAGGCTCTCCATCGTGGCGACGTAGCGCAGCGGGACGTCCGGCAGCACGGAAGCCACCGCGGTCTTGATCGCGGGCAGCAGGCGTCGCGGATCGTCGGTCGAGTGGACGACGAGGTAGCCCGACCCGCTGCCAGCCTGGGCCATCGGCAGATAGGCTTCGGTCCGTGGCCCGGTCTCGAGGCTCCACTGCCGCACGTCGCCCACAACGCCAACCACCGTGCGCTCGGCGCGGCTGAGGATGACGGTACGTCCCGACCGGATCCTCGTCTGGAAAGAACGTCCTGGCAGCCGACTCGTTGAGGATCACAACCTTTGCACTCTCGGCGCGATCGGTCGCGTCGAAGAGCCGACCGCTCTTCAAGGGAATGCTCAGCGATTGATGATAGCCAGGGGTCACCGCCTTGAGGCTGATCGACGTGTCGCCTTCGAGCTGTCGCCCAGGTCTCGCCAGCCCGTCGATGTGCAGATTGACGCGCAGTGGGATTCCAGGCGACACCGCACCGGCGCGTACGATGCCTGAGGTGTGATTGAGGCGCTCGACGATTTGTTCGAAGGCCCCGGACCAGTCGGGCGGACGTTGTCCTTCTTGCGAGCGGGCGTAGAGCTGCATCGTGATGACGCGATCGGAGCTGAAGCCCGGATCGACGCGCATCACGCTGATGAAGCTGCCGATGAAGAGCCCGGCACCGACGAGGAGGACCACCGCGAGAGCCACCTCGCTGATGACGAGCGCGGCGCGCAGACGCTGACGACCGCGGCCAGCGCTGGCGCTGCGCGTGCCGTCACTCAGCGCTTCCGTGAGGTTCGGCCGTGACAGTTGCAGCGCGGGCACGATGCCGAAGAGCAGGCCGGTCATCGCCGATACGGCGACAGCCGCGATGAGCACGCGCAGGTCGAGCGCGATGTCCATCGCACGCGGCACGCCCTCGGGCATGGCACCGCGCAGCGCCTGCACGACCCACCACGCGACGATGACGCCAAGCGCGGTCCCCACCACCGCCAGGACCAGGCTTTCGACCAGGAACTGACGCACGAGGCGCCAGCGGCCGGCGCCGAGCGCCGCCCGCACGGCAACCTCGCGCTCACGAGCGCTGGCGCGAGCGAGCAGCAGGTTGGCGACGTTGGCGCAGGCGATGAGGAGCACGATTCCCACGGCGGCGAGTAGCATCACCATCCACGATCGGATGCTCGCACCAACGAGGTGATCGTGAAGCGGCCTGACACCAAACTGGTTGAGCCTCCGCTCGCCCGGGTTGGCGGCGGCAATCGCGTCGGCGATGCGGTCCAACTCCGACTGCGCCTGTGCAAGGGTGACCCCAGGTTTCAGCCGTGCGATGCTGTGCAGGTAGATGCTGATGCCGCGCCCGCGCGTTCGCTCGTTCTCCGGAACAACGTAGGGGACCAGCAGTTCGGCCGGCCGCACGGCTCCGACGGGATAGGTCACGTGTGGCGGGAGGATCCCAATCACTTCGTAGTTGTCGCCGTCGAGCCGAATCGTTCGACCAATCACATCGTCAGTTCCGCCGAGACGCTGGCGCCAGAAGACGTCGCTCACGATGGCAACGCGATCGCGCCCATCGTTTTCGTTTTCAGCGGTGAAGACGCGGCCAGCTGCCGGCCGAATCCGAAGCACATCGAAGAATCCCGCGGACACGCGTTCGGCGGTCACGTCTTCGGGAACGGAACCCGGCAGCTGCAACGCCATCTCGGCGTCGGCAATCGCGGCCATGGACTCGAACGATGCCTGCTGCGCCGTCAGGTCGAGAAAATTCTGGGGTTGCATGCGGTTGAGCGCCTGTGGGTCGCGCGCGTCCATCCCTGGTGGAACGGGCATGCCCACTGGGACGGACTTGCCGGCGGGCGCCCCTTTGCCCACCGGACCCAGACCGCCCGGTCCGCTCTTGCTGGGTGGCCCACTCGGGCTGCCCTTCGGGGCTCCCATCGGCGTCCGCAACCGCTCTCCGACGGCAACGATCTGATCAGGTTCATCGAACGGGAGCGGACGAAGGACCACGGCATCCACGACCGAGAAGATGGCAGTCGTCGCGCCGATACCGAGCGCGAGTACGACGAGCGCGGCGATCGTAAAGCCCGGAGTCGCTCGCAGAGCCCTCACGGCCTGCCGCAGATCGAGCATCAGGCCTTCGCGCGAAAAGGGACGGCCGGCGGCTGGCGGCGCAGGGTCGGTCCATCGGGCCTGCCGCAGCGGCGACAGATAGCGTGTCAGCGCATCGGCGTGCAGCTCGGCGAGCGCCACCTCTCCCGCGGCATCCGGGTCCGTCCCCGACGCCACCAGTTCGCGCCAGCGGTCGTCGAGATGCTGCTGAGAGCTCTTCGACAATCTCGGCTTCACGCGCGGGCGAGAGCGGCACCCGTTCGAGGCGTGCGCGCACTTCCTGCTTCCAGATCGCCCTGCGCGAGCCCTCGTTGCTCGGCGTTGAATCGTCAGGCATGTTCGGCTCCAGTCAGGCGACGGACGGCCTCCACGAATGCTTCCCAGGTCTTGCGGCGGACTCCTTCTTCAGCTCACGGTCGAGTGCGCGGGTGTCGATGTCTGTCATAGGCAGATAGTATATAGACAGGCCTTCGCGAGAAATAGTTGATCGGGGTCGCTCGGGCTCGGGGCTCGGGGTTCGGGACTCGGGATTCGCGGTTCACAGCTGGCGGCCGCCTTTACGGCTCTATTCCAGGACGATGACTTCGTAGGCCTTCAGACGGGGTAGGGTGAAAAACCTCGACTGGCCGGTCGTGGTGACAGGAAGGTCGACCCCGAGCCCGACCGCGCGGGCGTGGCGAACGTTGTCACGCAGCTCGATGCGGATGTCGGAGAGCTCCACCGGCGGGAAGTAGGCCGTATCCTGGTGGCCGGTGCCGTTGACGAGATGGATGAGCGTGCGGTCTCGAGCTGGCTGTCGCATGAGCGTCATCTCGACGAGCGGGTGTGCGTTCGTCGTCAACACACGCCCGCGCGGCAGTAGTCGGTCGATTACGTCCGCCATCAGCCCCGCATGGCCAGGCGAGCTGTGGCGGTAGTAGAGCGCGCCGACATCCCACGGGATGTACGCCAGCTTGCCTTGCTCGTGATCCGCGAAGACGACGCCGGGCACCGTGCGTTTCCACCTTGTCGCTCCACACTTTCTCGGGCGGTCCGAACATCGCCGAGGGAATCAGCGTGAGCAGCGGGCGAGGACGGCGAGAGCTCGATGTAGTCGCCGTCGAGAAAGATGCAGATTGGTGTCGCTGCAACGACGGGAACAGCATCGCGCTCGCGAATTCGCCAGTATCCCTGCGTCGCGATCGCCGGCCGACGACGGTGCCTATCGGCAGCGGGGGCGGTGCGGTTCCAGCGACGAGCACACGTCCGCCGCGACGCACGTACCGATCGAGCTCCTGCGGGCGCTCGTCCGGGCACGATTACGAGGTCGAACGTGTCAGGCGGCGTCGTCCGCCCATCGATCGTTCTCGGACACCGCGAACGGGATGTGCTGCTCGGTCAGCAGCCGGAAGAACCCGCGATAGGCCGGGGTGTCTTCCGTCGCCAGCGAGCAGCACGCGGCGCCGCGTTCTGCTGGCCGACGTACAGCTCCTCGTGCTCCGCGTGCCATTCGAAGACCGGCTTGGCCGCCAGCAGCCCCTGCCGATCCTCCTGATCCATCGTCCCGACCACCGCTACCGCCGGAGGCGCACCGTGCGCCATGTTCTGGTACAGGCGCAGCTGCATCTCCGCCTGCGGCACGTGCACGTATCGCCACGGGAAATCGACGAAGCTCATGGAGAGGTTGAAAGCCATCTTGTCCGGCTCGGATCCCAGCGAGCGGTTCACGTTGTCGCTCGCCGAATAGGGCCACAACGGCAGCGGCACGTCCGACCGCCGTGTTCGACTCCGACATGATGCCGTCGGTGTGGTCCTTGATGTAGGTAAGGAACGCGGCGTTGGGCCGCAGCCGATGAATCAGATCCGCGATCATCGCGGCGACTTCTCTCGATGAATCGGCCATGAAGGCGCGGTAGTCGGCGTCGGCGGCGGCCGGGATCGGCTTGCCGTACCTGGCGCGATAGCGCGTCTGACAGGCATCGCATTGACACGGGTCCCATCGCGACTGCCACTGTAATCGGTCGACGGATTGCCAAACATGTTGAAGAACAGACCGTCGACGTCATACCGCGTCAGCGCCTCCTCGAGAATCGTCAGCGCGTGCTTCCGGTAGTAGTCGCCGTTGATGCACGTCGAGTACAAGCCGCTGTAAATCGCCGGCTCGCCGTTGGCCCGCATGAAGAACCACTCAGGGTGCGCGTCGTACACCGGCTTCTGCGTCTTGCTGAGATCGAAGCGGCCGATGACGCGAATGCGGTGGGCATGCGCGTCGCGGAGCGCGTCGCCAAAGAGATCGCGTCCGGGCGGCAGGAACGTACTCGCGTAGTGAAACGCCACGCGCGTCGGGTACTGCGCGACGATGCCGCCCATGTTCAGAAGAAAGGTGTTGGCGCCGAACCGAGCGACGGCGTCGACGAGTGCCTTCGGGTCGACCGTTGAATCGTTCTCGCTGAGATTAGTTTGCAGAAACCGAACCGGCTCACGCATCCACCACCGGCTCTCGATGTTCTGAGCCGCTGATGATGAGATCGCACCTTGAAGTGTTTGTGCGGCTACCCACGCCACGGCCGCCATCACAATCACTGCAACGCCGGCAACACCTCGAGCCAGGGATGACCTAGACATGGTCTGAGTCTAAGAGCTATGCCCCGGATACGGATAACAGTCAAATAACGGCCGCGGTCCAAGAATCAGTAGGCCTGCAATCCAATTCGTTGAAGGCATGTTGACGATCGGTGACGAACCGCAGTTCAGAGGTTGGAGTGGTCGTCGCCGGTTGACCAGTGTCCGCACGGTCGAGGCACATTCACTGCAGCAGTCTCCTCGTTCAGGCTTCCCGCGAGAGGAGACATGTTCATGCGGTGGTTCAAGGCATTCTTCGGGTTTGCGTTTGTCGCGCTGCTGACGTCAGGCGCAGCGGCGCAGACGACGACCGGCACGATCTCGGGCCGAATCGTCGACAGCCAGGGACTGGCGTTGCCCGGTGTCACGGTGACGGTCGCCGGTCCCAACTTGCAAGGCTCGTTGACAGCCGTGTCGGCAGAGAACGGCGATTACATCGTGCCGCGGGTTCCGCCCGGCACCTACACCGTGACCTTCGAACTGAGCGGATTCGAGCGTCAGCAGAAGCCGGTCACGGTCGCGCTGAGCCAGGCGTTCACGCTGAACGCGGCGCTCGGTCCGGCGGCGCTCACCGAGAACGTCACGGTTCGGCCCGGCGCCGGCGAGGTGCTGACGCAACACGCCGGAGGTCGCCACCAACTTCAAGCAGGAGTTGATGACGATGCTGCCGACGACGCGTGACATCAATGCCGTCGTGCTCAAGGCGCCTGGCGTGCATCCGTCGGGACCAAATGGCAGCTACTCGATTGCCGGCTCGATGTCCTTTGAGTCGCTGTATCTCGTCAATGGCGTCAACGTTAACGAGAACCTCCGCGGCCAGGCCAACAACCTTTATATAGAGGATGCGGTTCAGGAGACGATGGTCGCGACCGATGGCATCTCGGCCGAGTACGGCCGGTTCGCCGGCGGCGTCATCAACGTCATCACCAAGTCTGGCGGTAACCGCTTCAGCGGTTCGTTCCGCGACACGCTCTACAACGACAACTGGCGCGCGAGGGTGACCGGCAACGACGACCATCCGTTTACCACCGACACGACCAAGGTGGATAAAGTCATCCCGCAGTATGAGTACGTGTTCGGCGGACCGATCCAGCGCGATCGGCTGTGGTTCTTCAACGCCGGCCGCTTCCGCAACGCACCGGTCGGCCGCAACACGGTCGCGCCGGTCAGCTTGCCCTACACGTTCGAAGACAAGAGCCAGCGCTACGAAGGAAAGCTGACCTACTCGCTCAACCCGAGCCACCGGTTCGATGGTGCCTATACCAAGGTGGACCAGAAGGAAGTGAACGGCACGTTCAGCACGGCAACGTCGATGGACCTGCGCAGCTTGTATACGCGCGAGCTGCCGCAGAATCTCTTCACCATCGGCTACAGCGGCGTCATCTCCCCGACGTTCTTCGTCGAAGGCCGCTACTCGCTGCGCCACTTCAGCTTCATCGGTTCTGGCTCGCAGTACACCGACCTGATTCAGGGCACGCTCCTCATCGACAGCGCCCGCGGCAACCTGCGCTACTGGTCGCCGACGTTCTGCGGCGTCTGCGACCCGGAGAAGCGTGACAACGAGGAAGTGTTCGTCAAGGCGACCTACGTGCTGTCGACGCGCAATGGCGGCTCGCACACGTTCCTCGCCGGCTACGATACGTTCAACGACCAGCGCTTCGCCAACAATCACCAGTCCGGCAGCGACTACCGCATCCTCGGCACCTCGAGCATCGTCCGGGGCGCGGACATCTTCCCGCGTTGGCTGCCGGGATCGACGACGATCCAGTACAACCCGATTTCCGAAGGCAGCCTGGGCACGAATTTCCGCACCAATGCGATCTTCTTCAACGACAACTGGCGGTGGACGGACCGCGTCACGCTCAGCCTCGGCCTGCGCTGGGACAAGAACCAGGGCAAGGACAGCGCCGGACGAACCGTCGCCGACGACAGCGGCTTCAGCCCGCGTCTGGGCGTTGCCTGGGATCCCACCGGCCAGGGCCTGTGGTCGGTGACCGGCAGCTTCGCGCAGTATGTCGCCGGCCTCAACAACTCGATCGCCGATTCCTCCTCCGCTGCCGGCAATCCGGCGACGCTGCAATACACCTATCAGGGCCCAGCGATCAATCCTGACATCGCTGCGGCAGCGCTCGTGACTCCAGACGTCGCCCTGCAGCAGCTGTTTGCCTGGTTCAACGCCAACGGTGGCACCAACATGACACCGACGAGCTCGTCGGTGCCAGGCGTGTCGGTGCAAATTCCTGCGGGGCTGAGCTCGCCGAATGTACGCGCCTACGCTGCCGGCATCAGCCGCCAGCTCACCAGCCGCGCGGTGATTCGCGCCGACTACTCCTATCGCGACTACCGCGATTTCTATTCGTCACGCATCGACCGTTCGACCGGGATCGTCACCGATCAGTTCGGCAATCGTGCCGACCTGGCATTGGTTGAGAACACCAACGACCTCAAACGGCGCTACTCGGGCGTCACGATCTCGGGCCGTTACCGCATCAACTCGCGCAGCGATGCCGGGGGCAGCTACACGCTCTCTCGTCTATGGGGGAACTTCGACGGTGAGAACGTCGCCAGCGGGCCGCTGACGACGGACCTGTTCCAGTATCCCGAGTATCGTGACCAGTCGTGGTTCGCTCCCGAGGGCGACTTGGCTGCCGATCAGCGCCATCGCGCGCTGCTGTGGCTCAACTACGGTGTGCCGAAACTCGAAGGCTTGACGATCAGCGTGCTGCAGGACCTGGCGACGGGTCTGCCGTACGGGGCCGGTGGCGGCCTCGCCTCCGGACAGTCGGGCTTCTCGGCGAGCGGAGTCGTCGACGCGCGCAGCTTTGTGACCAACCCCGGCTACGCGACGCCGCAGGGCGGCGATCGTCAGACCTACTACTACACGGCACGCGACGCGTTCCGCACCGAATCGTCGCGCCGTACCGACATGGCTGCGAACTACGTCTACCGCGTGCCGGGCAGCAGTTCGCTCGAGGCGTTCTTCCAGGCGCAAGTGTTGAACGTCTTCAACGTGCAGGACATGTGCGCGTGCGGTGCGGATGTCTTCAACAACGGCGGCAACGTGGCGCTGTCGCGCATCGGTAGCGGTCTGTTGACGCCGGTCAACTCACCGTCGATGCGGCCCTTCAACCCGCTCACCGAAACGCCGGTGCAGGGTGTCAACTGGAACTACAACACGAACTGGGGCACGCCGCTGAACCGGTTTGCCTTCACCTCGCCGCGGACGTTCCGCATGACGTTTGGGCTCCGGTTCTAGGCCACGGATCACACGAGGCGCGGATCACACGGATATATACGGGTCGCGGATCGCACGGATACATACGGGCGCGGATCACACGGGCCGCGGATAGTAGTGAGACAGGGATAACACGGATGGCGGTTTGGTGGCCCCGCGGGACGCATCCCGCGGGGCTTTTTTACGAAGCTTCCGGTAGAGCACGTTGCGGTACTCGATCTTGAAGGGCGGCCCGGTGTGCATCTGGAAGCCGAGCACTCCTTCCGGCACCGCGTGGGCGGTGTCTTCGTCGATCGCGACGCTCATCAGCTGGCTGTTGATGAACTGGAGGATGATGGGTCCGCGCGCGATGATGTGATACCGGTTCCAGCCGTTTACGTTCATCACGCCCCGCAGCAGCGTCGGGTCGCCGATCTTTCCCACGAGTTTGTACTTCGGTCCTTCGACGATCCGCGTCACCTGTCCGCGCGGGGAGAGCACGACGTGTCCTTCGCCGGTGCCGGACCGGCCGCGCTCGTCGTGCACGTTGCCGACGAAGCCTTCCGTGAAGTCGAGGTCGGCCTGATAACCCTTCAGCACCCACTTGCCGATCGTGGGCATCTCCACGCTTCGATACTGGATGCCGCTGTTGGTGCCGCTCAACCGGAACTCCACCTTGAGCTCGAAGTCCTTGACCGTGCCGCCGCGCCAGATCAAGAAGTTATTCAGCTTGACCACTTTCTCTGGCGTCGTCTCGCCGACAATTGATCCGTTCTCAGCCCGCCAGAACGTCGTGTCTCCGTCCCACCCGTTCAGCGTTTTGCCGTCGAAGATCGGCACGAACCCGGCCGCATCATCTGGTTCGGCCTCGGGGAAGAGCCCGCTGAGGCCGCGATTCTGTGGTACCGGCGGCGCGGGTTGCGGCTGCTGCGCCGCGACCGGCAGTTGGAGCGTTCCCGCTATCGATGCGACCACCACCGCGAACGTCAACCTTCTCACAGGCCCTCCTTGATCGTAGGAACGGCATCCTACTACGTATTCCGCGGCCTTCCGTCGAGACGCTAAAGTACGCGGTGTGAGCGTGTGGTCGTCTCGCGGCGTGATCGCGGTGATCGCATCAACCGGGCTGCTCGTTGTCGCCTGCGGCGGCAGTGGGCCGGCTGGTCCGACGCCCGCGCCGCAACCCACGCCGTCGCCGGATGGCGACTCGTTGCGGTTGGCGGCACAGGCCAATGGACGCCGCATCGGCGCCGCTGTGCAGTCTGGCCTGCTCCTCGAATCGCAGGTACAGCGAGACCACCGCTCGAGAATTCAACTACCTCACCGCCGAGTACGAAATGAAGTGGGGGGCGATCGAGGCGACGCGCGGTTTGAGCAACTTCGCCGCCGGCGACGACATTGTGGCGTTCGCGCGCAGCCGTGGCATGGAGGTCAAGGGGCATACGCTGCTGTGGCATCAGTCGCTTCCAGGGTGGGTGAGCGGTCTCTCGCCGAGCGACCTGCGCGCGGCGGTCGCCGCTCACATTCGCGACGTCGCCGGACACTTTCGTGGCCGCGTCCACGCGTGGGATGTCGTCAACGAGGCCGTGTCAGACGATGGGGTGAACCTGCGTGACACCGTGTTTCGTCAGAAGCTCGGCGACGGCTACATCGCGGAAGCGTTCCGCCTCGCGCGCGAAGCGGATCCTGGTGCGCTGCTCTTCTACAACGACTACGGCGGCGAAGGGTCTGGCAGCAAATCGAACCGCATCTACGACCTCGTTCGCGATCTTCTCGCCAGCGGCGTTCCGATCGACGGCGTGGGCCTGCAAATGCATATCTCAGCAAACAACCGGCCGAGCGACGGGAGCATTGCCGCCAACATCCGCCGCCTCTCCAGCCTGGGTCTCGTCGTCCACATCAGCGAGATGGACGTCAAGGTGAACGGCGTCGCCGGTTCGGGCGAGCAGAAGCTCGAAGCGCAGAAGGCTGCGTACAAATCCATCGTCGCGGTGTGCCTGTCGGAGCCGCGGTGCGAGGCGATGACCTTCTGGGGCGTCAGCGACGCGCACACGTGGATCAGCGGCGACACGCCCTTGTTGTTCGACGCCCGATATTCCCCCAAGCCGGCTTACACCGGCGTGCTCGACGCCCTGCGGGGGCGATAGCGCTTTCCCCGCCTTCCAGGCGCTCGCCCCCCTTAGTCGTCCCCGCGAACAAAACAAATCACACCGTGTGCGCGCGTGTGCGGGTTTCAGGTGTGTGAATAATGAGGCCGCAGCGAAGCAACTTGCGACTCGCGAGCGTCTAATCGTGTGTGTCGGACCAAAGAGGAGGATCGGTCGATGCGCACACAACCGGATCTCACGAATATTGTCGAGCTGACGAAGCGTGCGCGTGAAGGAGATCAGGCCGCCCTCGAAGCGCTCTGCGAGTCCTGCCTGCATTCACTCAGCCGGTATGCGGTCGGGCGGGTCCCTCCCAAGGTCCGCGACATGCTCGACACTCAGGACGTCGTCAACGAGGCCGTGCACCGCGGCATGTCTCGCCTCAACGACTTCGAGGTTCGTCATCCAGGCGCGCTGGTCGCCTATATGCGGGCGATCCTCCGACACCTGATCATCGACTACGTTCGACGCCGTACCCGCCAGCCGCTGAAGGTGTCGCTCGACGAGCAGCAGCCGGATGGCGGTCGAAGTCCGCTCGACTATGTCGTCGGCGCCGAGCGCCTCGCGCTCTATCGCGCGGCGCTGGCGCGCCTGAAACCGCGAGACGCCGAGCTCGTCGCCCTGAAAGTCGAAGATCAGCGAAACTACGACGAGATCGCGGCCCTGCTCGGTTTTCCCTCGAGCAACGCGGCGCGCGTAGCAACGCGCCGCGCGGTCCTCCGGCTTGGGCGTGAGCTGACGTCGGTGAGCGACGCGAACATGCGTCCCCGGGCTGGATCGCCCGCCTCGCCTCCGGCGCACCAAGCCATGAGAAACTACCCGGATGAAGCGATCCTTCCTCGCGGTAGCAATCGCGGCGGGCACCTTCGCGTCGCCGGCCGCTCCTGAAATTACCGCCCAGTCGGGCACTGGATCGACCAAGCCCACCACGCCGTCGAGCGAGTGGCCGACCTACGGTCACGACCCGGGCGGCATGCGATTTTCGCCGCTGACCCAGGTCACGCCCGGCAACGTCAATCAGCTCCAGGTTGCGTGGGTGTATCACATGCGGCCGGCGCCGCCTCCGGACGGTGGAGCCGCCACGGCGGCCGGCGCGTCTGCGCAGGGACGAGGGCGCGGCCGCGGCGGTACGGGCTTCTCCCAAAGCGAGGTCACGCCGCTCGTCGTCGATGGGCTGATGTACGTCGCTACGCCCTACAACCGCGTCGTCGCGCTGGATCCGACAACTGGAAAAGAGTCGTGGGCGTTTCAGTTGCCGAGCGGCAACCCGTCGACGCGAGGCGTTGAGTATTTCTCAGGTGATGCTGAGACGCCGCCGCAAATCGTCTTCGGCACCAGCAACGGGCGCCTCTATTCGCTCGATGCCAAGACGGGCGTTCCCAATCCCAAGTTCGGCGAGAGCGGCAGCATCGACTTGAACACACCCGAGATTCTTCAAGGTCTTCCTGGATCGAACGGGCTCAGCTCGCCGCCGACCGTCTACCGCAATCTGGTCATCACCGGCGGCCGCACGCAGGAGAATCCGCCCCTCGGGCCGGCGGGTGACGTACGTGCGTGGGACATCCACACCGGCAAGCTGGTGTGGACGTTCCGCTCGATTCCGCGCGCCGGCGAGAAGTTCAGCGACACCTGGACGGGCGACAGTGGGAAGAACCGCTCGGGCGTGAACGTGTGGGGCTTCATCACTGTCGATGTCCAGCGCGGGATCGTCTACATGCCGTTTGGCGCGCCGTCAGTCGATCAATACGGTGGTGACCGCGCCGGCGACAACCTGTTCGGCACGAGCATCGTCGCTGCCGATGCGAATACCGGGAAATATCTCTGGCACTTCCAGGTCGTACGCCACGATATCTGGGACGCGGATTTGTCGGCCGCGCCCGCGCTCATCGATGTCAGACAGGGCGGCAAGACGATCCCGGCGGTGGCCGTGATCAACAAGCCTGGCCTTCTGTTTCTGCTCGATCGCGTCACGGGAAAGCCGATCTACGGCGTCGAGGACCGTCCGGTGCCGCCGAGCGAGGTGCCGCTCGAGCGTCCCGCAAAGACACAACCGTTTCCGCTCAAGCCGCCGCCACTCTCGCGCATGTCGATGACCCTGGCGGATATCGCCACCGTCACGCCGGAGCTCGAGGCTGCGTGCCGCAAGTTGATCGAAGGTGTGCAGATCGGCGGGCCATATTTGCCGCAGGGCTACAAGCGTCTTCGACTGCAGTTCCCAGGCAATCACGGCGGTGTCAACTGGGGTGGCGTCTCGTTCAATCCCCAGCTTGGGTATTTGTTCATCAACACCAACGAGCTCGGACAACTCGCGGGTGTGACCGATCGCGATCCTGCCGGGACGGGCGCTGCGCAAGGCGCCGGGCAGGGCAACCGCGTGCATCCTGACGGTCCCTACCAGGGCATCGCCGGTGGCGGGCGGTTCAAAGACGAGGCGAGCAACATGATGTGCCAGCAGCCGCCGTGGGGACAGTTGACCGCGGTCGACGTGAACACCGGCGAGTTCGCGTGGCGCGTCCCGCTCGGGATCACCGAAAGCCTGCCGCCTGAGAAGCAGAAGACGGGCCGACCCGGCAACGGCGGCACGATTGCGACTGCCGGCGGCCTCGTTTTCGTCGGCGCCACAGACGATGGGCGATTCCGTGGGTTCGACGCCAAGTCGGGAAAGGAACTGTGGACGTTCAAGCTCACCGGCGCCGCCAATGCGACGCCGAGTACCGTATCTTGGCAAGGACGGCAAGCAGTACGTCGTGATTTCGTCGACCGGCGGCGGTTTCTTCGGCGCGCCGCTCACCGACGACAGCTTGATGGCATTCGCGCTGCCGCAAGCTCCCGCCGGCCAGGCCGCGCGTCAGGAGAACTAGTCGGTTTTCAACGCGAGCACCGGATCGACCGCCGCCGCGCGCCGCGCCGGCAAGTAGCTCGCGAGGAGCGCCGCTGATAACAGTACCGACTGGCACTGCCACGTAGGTCAGTGGATCGAGCGGGCTGATGCCGTAGAGGAGCGACGACATCACCCGCGTCAGGCTGGCGGCGGCAGCAAGGCCGAGCACCGTGCCGATGGCTGTGAGCGTGAGCGCGTGACGCACGAACATCCGCTTGAGCTCGGCGCGTTGTGCGCCGAGCGCGAGGCGGATGCCAATCTCACGCGTGCGTTGCGAGACCGCGTACGACAGCACGCCGTAGATCCCGACGACACCGAGCACGAGGGCCATCGCGCCAGCGATTCCCAGCATCACGAGCGTGAACGATGTTCGTGCCATCGACGCGTCGTAAATCTGCTGCATCGTGCGCTCGGCCGCGAGCGACAGGGTGGCGTTCTTCGACCACACCGCAGATCGAACCTGGCCGAGCAGCGAATCGCTGCCAGCCTGCGGGCTGCGAATTGCAAACGTCACCGTTCGCTCGACATTGAGCTTACCGGCGCTTACCGAGCTCTCGCTGAGCGTCGGCCAGTACACCGTGGTCGGCGCAGGCTCGTGCGCGCCGTTGTCGTGCACGTCCTGCACGACACCGACGACTTCGCGCCAGGGTGAGATGTCGACGGTGCGAATGCGCTTGCCGATGGCTTCCTGTGGCGATCCCCACAACTCTCGTGCGAGGTTCTCCGACATCATCACGACGTTGCGATGCTCGTGGATATCGGCCCAGGTGAGATCGCGGCCGGCGACGAGACGGGTGCCAGACGTTTCGAAGAACTTCGGCGAGATCGACTTGAAAAACCGGAGCGGCGGGATCTCGCCGGCCGGGTAGACTCGGCCTTCGACACTGATCGCATCCCAGTCGGGGGTGCGCGGAACCATCGGCATGACGCTGACGAAGGCTGCCGACGTCACGCCAGGAATCGCCGCGATCGCGTCAACGATGTCGTTCTGCAGGCGTGCCACGCGCTGGGGCTCTGGCACGAGCGACGGAGGAATCGATATTTCGACGGTCTGCAGCGTGTCGGGCCGGACAAAGCCCGGGTCGACATTTCTGAGCGCCTGGAACGTGCGAATCATCAACCCGGAGCTGATGAGCAGCACCAGCGCCAGCGCGACTTGAGCGACGACCAGCGCGTTACGCGCGCGATGCCGCTCGCGAGTTGCGGTTGACGTGCGCCCGGCGCCACCGAGCGACGTCGCGATTCGGGTCCCGGCGTACTTGAGCGCCGGCAGAAGTCCGAACACGAGCCCTGCGCCGAGTGAGATGACGAGGGCAAATACGATCGCTCGCCAGTCGATCCCGATCTCATTCAGGCGCGGCAAGGACTCGGGTCCACGAGAAACCAGGATGTCGAGGCCCACGCTCGCCACGGCCAGTCCCAGCGCGCCGCCGGCAAGCCCGAGGACGAGACTCTCGACGAGCAGCCCCCGAATGATTCGGCCGCGGCCGGCACCGAGCGCCGCGCGAACCGCCAGCTCCTGCTGACGGCTTTCGGTCCGCACCAGCAGCAGCCCGGCGACATTCGCGCCAGCGATCAGCATGACGATGCCGATGGTGCCCATGAGTACCCAGAGCGCGCGGCTGACGTTTCCCACCACATCCTGGGCGAGTGGCCGCAGTGCCGGAGTGATTTTCCAACTCTCGTAGATAAGAGGGTCGACGCTCGGCGCGGCGGGCCACGACCGCATCCAGATCGGCACCAACCGCGCGATGTCAGCGCTCCCCTGCTCGAGCGAGACACCGGCCTTCAGACGGCCGACTCCCTGCAGACCAAAACCCGGCAGTGTGACGCGGCTGCGATCGAGGCCGAAAGGGACTATGACGTCTGGTTCCGCATCGACGACGCGGAAACCTTTTGGCATGACGCCGACGATCTCGCGCGTTTGCGCTTCGACAGTGATCTGCCGGCCGAGGACGGATCGGTCGCCGCCAAAGCGCCGCAGCCAGTAGCCGTGGCCAAGCATCATCGTCCGGGGCGCGCCAACCGCCTGATCGGCGGCGAGCAGCCATCGGCCAAGCTGCGGCTGCACGCCGAGCGCCTGCAGCGTGCCATCTGACACGAACAGGTTTCGCACCTGCTCGGGTTCGGCGACGCCCGTCACCGTCGCGGTGCCTGCGAACCACACGCCCAGGTGCTGGAACGTACGGTTCTGCTCGGCGTAGGTGAAATACATCGATGGCGACAGGCGGAGGTCGCCGGACAGGTTCGACATGCCAGACGCTCCAGGCGCGGTATGCCAGATCGCGACGAGCTCGGAGGCGTTCGGATAGGGCAGCGGACGGAGCAGGACACTGTTGACGACGCCGAAGACGGCGGTGTTCGCGCCGACGCCTATCGCAAGGGTCACCAGGACGACGGTGGTGAAGAGGGGCGTGCGGGCGAGCGTGCGGGCCGAATAGCGCACGTCGCGGGCGAGGTCGTCGATCCACGGCAGGCCGCGTTGATCGCGCAGGGCGTCCATCGTCTGTGCCACCGCGCCATGTCGAACCGTCGCCGTTCGCCGAGCGTCGTCAGCGGGATCGGTGTGACGCCGCGTGTCTTCGGCTGCCAGATCGAGGTGGAGACGCAGCTCATCCTCGAGATCGGCATCGCGGCGGCGGCCGCTCAAAACGCCTCGCACGCGGGCGGCCCACTCGCGGCACCTGGCCCAGATGTTTCCCGATGTCATCACGCCTCCGCGCTGCGTCCGTTAGACATACTAATGGAGTATCGATTTAGTTCCATTAGATTGTCAAACAGAGTGGTTGTTTCAGGATGCTTTATCGGCGTGGTTCGCTGTCAAAACCCTGCGATTGTGCCTTTGACAGTGTGGGGCGTCGACGGAATTCACTGGACAAGTGATCTCCCCCCGACAGTTGCTTCAACACTCAGCATTCGGCGTTACGATTGGCCGTTCCGTCCCAACCAGGGGCACGCGACGGACGTCTTAGCTGCCGAGGATCAGCCCATGGCTTTTCAACGCCTGCTCTCGGACTTCCGCTACGGCTTCCGGCAACTGCGGCTGAATCCGGGTTTTGCCGCCCTTGCGATCATCACGCTGGCCCTCGGCATCGGCGCCAACACCGCCCTCTTCAGCGTCGTCCGGCACGTCATCCTCAAGCCGCTGCCGTACCGCGAACCGGAACGGCTGGCGCGCGTCTGGATGGACAATCGCCGGCTGCAAATGCGCGAGGACTGGGCGTCCTACCTCAACTATCAGGACTACAAGCGGCTTGGGACATCGTTTGAGTCGATGGCGGCGTTTACGGAGCCCACGGTCAACCTCATCGGCGATGGCGAACCCGAACGCATTCGCGGTGCATATGCGGAAGCGGATCTCTTCGACGTCCTCGGCGTGACCTCCTCGCAGGGACGGCTTTTTACTGCCGACGAGGAAATCGCCGGCAAGGAGAACGTGGTCGTCATCGGCTGGGGGTTGTGGCAGAGGCGATTCGGTGGAGCCAACGTGATCGGCCGCACGCTCGATTTTGATGGCCGGCGTCTCGCCGTCATCGGCGTCATGCCGGCGGGCTTTGCGTTCCCCTCGAAGGAGAGCGAATTCTGGGCGCCGCTCGTCGTCAACGAGCGCGCCAAGCGACGTACCGGCTATTGGCTGCAGATGGTCGGTCGTCTCAAGCCCGGCGTACCGCCGCTCGAGGCGCAGACCCAGATGGCGGTTGTCGGCACGCAGCTCGAGCAGCAGTATCCGGAGGACAACGCTGGCTACGGGATCTACGTCAACCCGCTCGAGAATCACGTCGCTGGCAATGTGCGGACACCTCTTTACGTGCTGCTCGGCGCCGTGGGGTTCGTGCTGCTGATCGCGTGCGTCAACGTAGCCGGCCTGTTCCTCGCTCGATCGGAGTCGCGCAGTCGCGAGATCGTCGTCCGTTCCGCGATTGGTGCGAGCCGGGGCACGCTGATTCGTCAGTTGCTGATGGAGGCCGGCGCCCTTGCGGTTGTCGCCGGTGCGGCGGGAGTCGTCGTGGCTTACATCGGTGTCCGCGCGCTCGTGTGGATGGCGCCGCGCGATCTTCCGCGTCTCGACGAGATCGGCCTGGATGCGACCGTTCTCGTGTTTGCGATCGTGGTCACGACGGTGACGGCGATCGCGTGCGGCTTGTGGCCAGCCTGGCGTCTCTCCCGGGTCAATCTGCAGGAGGCGCTCCGGGACAGCGGCCGGGGTGTGTCCGGCTCGCATGCGGCCGCGAGAACTCGGTCGGCGCTCCTCATCGTGCAGTGCGCGCTGGCCATCCTGCTCCTTGCTGGTGCCGGCCTGATGATTCGATCGCTCGGTGCGCTCCGCGGCATGGACGTGGGGTTCCGGACGGCTGGCGTCTTGACCATGCGGGTCAACGCCTCGCGCGCGTCGTTCCCACAACCGCCGCAGCTGACCCAGTTCTACGATCAGTTGCTCGAGCGTGTCCGCGCGTTGCCGGGCGTGACGAATGCCGCAGTCACCTCGGATCTCTTCTTGAGCAACACTCCGTCTTCAGGCACGTTCACGCTTGAGGACCGGCCGCCGTTTCCGCCGTCCGAGCAAATCGAAGCGACCATCGACCGGGTATCGCCAAGCTTCTTCGAGACGATGCAGGTGCGCCTGGTTCGCGGCCGCTTCCCAGATTCGCGCGACCGCGAGGATGGTGGCCGGGTGATCGTGATCAACGAGACACTCGCGAACCGTTACTGGCCTGACCAGGATCCCGTTGGCAAGCATTTCGTCTTCGGATCTCCACGGCCCGACAACCCCTGGATGACGATCATCGGCGTTGCCGGCGATATGCGCCGGCGGGGCCTCAACCAGGGGTCGCGGCTCGAAACGTTCATGTCGACGACGCAGGGTGCGAGCCGTAACATGCAATTGCTGGTGGCGACAAATGGAAATCCCTTGGCGCTCGCGCCGGCGGTGCGCGCGGAGATCCGCGCGCTCGATCCGTCGGCGCCCGTCACCGCCCTCGCGACGGTCGACGGCCAGATTGCCGAGTCGCTGGCCATCCGTCGCTTCCAGGCCTGGCTGCTCGCGCTCTTTTCTGTGCTCGCGGTGCTCCTCGCCGCCGTCGGCATCTTCGGTCTGATGGCGCAAGTGGTGACGAGACGCACGCCGGAGATTGGCGTCCGCATGGCGCTCGGCGCCACGCCTGGTGCGGTCCTGCGGCTCGTTCTGCTTCAGGGCATCGTGTTGTCGACGATCGGCGCGCTGGTCGGACTCGCCGGCGCTTTCGCGCTGGCGCGCGCGCTGCGCAGCCTCCTCTTCGGCGTCGGTACCGCCGACCCGGTCAGCTACATCGGCGCCGCGCTCGTGATGACGCTCTCGGTCCTGATGGCCTGCGCGCTACCCGCCTGGCGCGCGGCCCGCATCGATCCGACGCTGGCGCTCCGACGCGAGGTGTGATCAGAAACGGAGGACACGAGGGCGCACGTGTCCCTGTGTTGCACCGTTTGCTTGGCCTAGGCACTGTGGGTTCCGCCTTCAGGCGGAAGAACTACTTCAATCCCGTCACCAAGTAGAGCGTGCTCAGCATGCGTGGCGAGCCGTACACGTACGACTGGCCGTCGGCGCTGACGTACAGCTCCGGCGTTGTCAGCACGCCGGCCGGATCGTCCATCGTAATCTCGCGGATGACGCTACGCCGGGCGCTCGTGACGTCGAGCGACTCGATCCGGCCCTGCGGCCCCTTCCACGAGGCAACGTAGATGCGCGCGGCGTCCGTCGACCAGCCGGCGAACGCTTCGTCGCCTGTCAACGTCGCCAGCGTGCGCGCCGCGGCGCCGTTCCCGGTGATCGGCCACGCCAGCACCTTGCCATCGTCGGCTTGCACCGCGAGAAGCGATCCATCGGGCGATGCGTGCGTACGGACGTAGCGGCGGACGTTGAACGCGCGGCCGCGAAGCTCCGGCAGATCGATCGTGGTGCGTTGGCCAGACGTCGCGTCGATGATTGCGGCGATCGGTGAGCCGTTGCGCGCGCCCACGAGCGCGACGCGCATCCGTTCGCCTGGTAGAAAGACTCCCACGTTCGGGGTGATGTCGCCGATGTCGAGCTGACGGGATTCTCCGGCGCCGGTCGGAAGGAGGAGCACTCTGTACGGCGTCGAGGGCGTAATCGACAGCGCCCACTTGCCGTCGGGCGACAGCTCCTGTGCGCGACCGCTGCCAATCTTGACCGCCGCCGATCCGTCCATGCCTCGGATCACCACGCTATAGTCCGGGTCGGTGTCAGAGACGAAGAGCAAAACCGTTCGGCCGTCAGACGAGATGTCGGCCGGTACCGTCCAGCCACTCGATGACAGCGTTCGCTCGCGCGCCTGGCCGGCGACGGCCCCCGCCGTCAGCTCGGCCGCGTCGTTTGCAGTCAACAGCACGCGGCCGCGTCCGTCGATGTCGAAGAGCATCAGGTTCGTCGGGACATACCAGATGATTCGGCCGTGGCGGGCCGTCGTCACGTCAGGATCGATCGCTTTGATCGGCCAGGTCGTCTCGTCGCTCGCACCGCCGTACCAGATTTCTTTGCCGTCCGGAGTCCAGCTCACTGACTCGATGCCGCTGTATTCCGGCGTCAGCCGGCGCGCGCCGCGCCCGTCGTACACCGCCACGTAGCCGCGGTTGTCGCCGAAGAGCGGGTGCTCGAGAAAGGCCACGCGCTTACCATCCGGTGATACGCGGACGCTGCTGATATAGCCGGGCGTCCGGAACACGACGTTGCCTTGCGGCACTTCCAATTGATCCTGACCGTTGACGCGTCGCGCGACGGCAAGCGCGTCGCCGGGCAGGAAGTCGGCATCGCGCACGCGCTCGAGTATTTCGCGGGCGCTCGACCCGAAGAGTCGCGCCCTCGCGAGAGTGCCCTCGGCCGTCCACGGCCCCAGGTACCTGGCGCTGGAGCGAGAGCAGCATGTCTCCCGTTTTCGCGACGGCGACGACCTCGCCGCTCGGGAGATCGAGTGGCTTCGACTCGCCGGTGTCGGCACGTGCGACGAAAAGTTTCAACGGCTCGTCGCCCCAGCGTGCGCCGTAGACGATCGTCTCGGCGTCGGGCGCAAACCTCGCGCTGCGGATGACGCCGCGGTCGAAAGTCAGCTGGGTGATCGTCGGTGGCGCTGGACTTGATGGCGTGAGCGAACGGCCGATTGCAAACGCTCCGGCGATTGCGGCCAGGGCGGCGGCAACGACGAGCGTGCCCTTCCACTTCCTCGCGGGGGGAATGACGGCTCGGCCGCTCGTTGGTCCGCTCGCACCGGACGAGAGCGCATCGAGCGCGAACGCGAGATCCCGCGCCGACTGAAAGCGTTCTGCGGGGTCTTTCTCGAGGCATCGTTGCACGACTCGCTCGAGCGCTGGTGGCACGCCCGGGTTCTGAGCCGAAAGCGGTGGCGGATCTTCGCGCAGGATGGCCGAGAGCGTGTCAGCGGCGCTTCCGCGGTCGAAAGCTCGCCTTCCGGCAATCAGCTCGTAAATGACGCAGCCGAACGCGAAGATGTCGGCGCGATGATCGACAGGCAGGCCGCGCGCCTGTTCGGGCGCCATATAGCCGACCGTTCCCATCACCAGGCCAGGCGCGGTGTTGGCGGTCGTCGCACCATCGGCCGCAACCGCAGCCGTGCGGGCGAGACCGAAGTCCAAGACCTTCACGTGTCCGTCGTGCGTGACGATGACATTGGCCGGCTTGAGATCTCGATGGACAATGCCGCGATCGTGCGCGGCGGCGAGTGCCCGCGCGATCTGGACGCCGTATTCAATCGCCTTGCGGATTGGCAGCGGCCCGCGCAAGACCAGGTCGGCGAGCGTTTCACCGTCGACGAGCTCGGTGACCGCGTACGTGGTTGAGCCTTCGTGCCCGGCGTCGTAGATGGCGACGATATGAGGATGTGGAAGACCGGCCAGCGTTTTCATCTCGCGCTCGAAGCGCGCGAGCGCCTCGGGGTCGGCAGCAAACGCCGGCGGCAGCACTTTGATCGCCACGTCACGGCCCAGGCGGCCGTCACGAGCGCGGTAGACGTCACCCATCCCGCCGGAACCGAGCGGTGCGATGATCTCGTATGCGCCGAGCCGGGTGCCGGTACTGAGCGGCATGGCACATTGTAACGAGTACCCTCGGTCGCGGCTCGCGGCTCGCGGCTCGCGGCTCGGAAGCCGGAAGCCGGAAGCCGGAAGCTGGTAGCTGGTAGCTGGTAGCTGATGTGACTAATCTCGAACGATTCGTCGAAGCACAGGACGAGGTCGGTCAGTACGAGGCTGCTCTACAAGAGATCAAGGCTGGCCGCAAACGCGGCCACTGGATCTGGTACGTCTTCCCGCAAATTGCGGGGCTCGGCATGTCCACGATGTCAAGGATGTACGCCATTCGCGATCGCAACGAGGCTGAAGCGTACCTCCGCCATCCGGTCCTCTTTCCACGGCTGTCCGAGATGACTGCGGCGGTCGCGGCGCAGCTCAGGAATGGCGTCGCAATCGACGATCTGATGGGCTCGTCGATCGACGCGACCAAGCTTGTCTCGTCGATGACGCTGTTTCGCGGCATCGCGTCGCACCTGCACCCGACAGCCACCGACGAGCGTTTGACCGGGTTCGTCAACCTCGCCGACGAGATTCTTGCTGCCGCGTCACGCGAGGGTTACCCACCGTGCAAGGAATCACTTGCGATAACGGCGCCGCGCGGCTAGCTTATCTCTACCAAACAGGACGGGCCAATGACCACATTTAGAGTAAACGGGTCGAACCGCACGTTCGACGGCGACCCCGACATGCCTCTGCTCTGGTACCTGCGCGACGAGCTGGGCCTCACCGGTACCAAGTTCGGGTGCGGGGGCGGCTTTTGCGGCTCATGCACGGTGCACGTCGACGGCAAGGCCGTCCGTTCGTGCCAGACGCCGATGTCGGCCGTGGCGGGTCGCTCGATTGTCAGCATCGAAGGGCTGAGCGCCGACCAGAGCCATCCCGTTCAACGAGCGTGGGTGGCTGGGAACGTTGCCCAATGCGGGTACTGCCAGGTCGGTCAGATCATGCAGGCGTCGGCGCTCCTGGCCGAAAAGCCGCATCCCACCGACGCCGAAATTGACGCCGCCATGGCCGGCAACATCTGCCGCTGTGGCACTTATCAACGCATTCGAGCGGCCATCAAGCAGGCGGCGGGAGGACGGTCATGACTCCGACCACCACCGCTCGGACGATCGCCACGGTCAACGTCAGCCGCCGTCATTTCCTCGGCGGCGTCTTCTCGGCCGGGGCATTTGTCGTGGCCTCACGCTTCGTACCCGACTCGCTCTTCGCACAGACGGCGTCCTTCCGGACGCAGGCCGACCAGGCCGCGCTCCATCCGAGCGTCTACCTCGGCATCGATCCCGATGGCACGGTGCACATCGTCACGCATCGATCGGAGATGGGTACCGGCATTCGGACCTCGCTGCCGATGGTCGCCGCCGACGAACTCGACGCCGACTGGGCTCGCGTCAAGATCGAGCAGGGCATAGGCGACGTACGCTACGGCGACCAGAACACCGACGGATCGAAATCGATCCGCGACTTCTTCGACGCCTTCCGTCAGGCCGGAGCATCCGCGCGCCTGATGCTCGTGCAGGCCGCCGCGGCGCAGTGGAATGTGCCGGTCGCCGAGTGCGAGACCGGCCTGCACGAAGTCGTCCACAAGCCGACCAATCGCAAAGCCGCCTACGGGACGCTCGTGCCGGCGGCCGCCAAGCTGCCGGTGCCGAAGCCGGAGACGCTCACCCTCAAGCCGCGTAGCGCCTGGCGGTACATCGGCAAGGATCGCGAGGCGTACGACCTCCGCACCATCGTCAGCGGCAAGGCGGTCTTCGGCATGGACGCCAAGGTCGACGGCATGGTGTACGCGTCGATCGAACATCCTCCCGTGCTTGGCGCGACGCTGAAGTCCGTTGATGACAAGGCCGCGCTCGCAGTGAAAGGTGTCACGCAGGTGGTGACGCTCGATCCATGGAAGCCGCCGATTGGATTTCAGCCGCTTGGCGGCGTCGCGGTGATTGCCAACAGCACCTGGGCCGCATTCCAGGGCCGGAAGGCGCTGAAGCTCGATTGGGATCTTGGCCCGCACGCGACATACGATTCCGCGGCCTACAAGAAGGAACTGTTCGCCGCGGCCCAGAAGCCAGGCAAAGTCGCCCGCAACCGTGGTGACGTCGATGCCGTCTTTGCCAAAGGCGGCAAAGTCATCGAGGCGAACTACTACGTGCCGCATCATGCACACGCGACGATGGAACCCCCGGTCGCGGTGGCTGATTTCCGCGACGGCAAGGTGACGGCGTGGGCACCGGTCCAGAATCCGCAGGCCGCACAGGACACGGTCGCGGCCGCGCTCGGCATCGACAAGAGCAACGTCGTGTGCCACGTGACGTTGCTCGGGGGAGGATTCGGGCGCAAGTCGAAGCCTGATTTCGTTGCCGAGGCCGCGCTCCTCTCGAAGAAGGTGGGGAAGCCGGTCAAGGTCGTGTGGACCCGCGAGGACGACCTGCAGTTCGACTTCTACCACGCCGTCGCCGCGGTCTCGCACAAGGCTACCGTCGACAGCCGCGGACGTCCGACTGCGTGGCTCGCGCGCTCGGCGTTCCCGCCCATCGCCTCGACCTTCACTGCCGGCGAGCGTTATGCGATGGACATCGAGCTCGGCATGGGACTGACCGACATGCCGTTCGATGTTCCGGCGTACCGAGCCGAGAACTGCCCGGCGGAAGCGCACGTGCGCATCGGCTGGTTCCGTTCCGTCGCCAACATCTACCAGGTGTTTGCGGCATCGAGCTTCGTTGACGAACTCGCGCATGCGGCCGGCCGCGATCCAGTCGAGTTCCAGCTCGATCTGATCGGACCAGGCGGCGTGCTCGACTTCAAGGCCGACGGCGTCGCCAACTACTGGAACTACGGCGTGCCGGCGGACAAGTATCCCTACGACACGCGGCGGCTGCGCCGCGTCCTCGAGATCGCCGCCGAGCGCGCGGCGTGGAGCAAGCGTTCCAAGGCCAAGGGGCGCGGCATGGGCATCGTCGCTGCCCGCAGCTTCACCAGCTACATCGCGTCAGTCGTCGAAGTCGAAGTGGATGGTCAGGGCCGCGTGCGCATCCCGCGCGTGATCCAGGTGGTCGACGCCGGCACGGTGGTCAATCCGGATCGCGTGCGTGCGCAATTCGAGGGCGCGGCGGTCATGGGCATCGGCCTGGCGATGACCGGCGAAATCTCAGCCACGGGCGGCCGGGTGACGCAGACGAACTTCCACCTGTTCCAGGTGCCGCGCATCAACGACGCCCCGGTTCAAGTTGACGTCCACATCGTCGAAAGCGACGCGCCGCCCGGCGGCGTTGGCGAGCCCGGACTTCCACCGATCGTCCCGGCGCTGACCAACGCAATTTTTGCCGCGACTGGGAAGCGCGTCAGGGAGTTGCCGATCTCGAAGACGAAGCTCGTCTGAGAGTCGCAGAGGTGGTACTCGAGAGCAGGACCGTTATCACATCAGCTACTGGGACGCCGCCATCATCGAGGCGGCTCGCGCCGCCGGCTGTCGTGAAGTGCTTTCGGAGGATCTTCAAGACGGCCACGACTATGGTGGCGTGCTCGTCGTGAATCCCTTTCGAGGGCAGTAGACATCCTCGCGGCGCGAGGCTATCGGCGAGCAGTCGCGTGCCGGCGGCGTCCTCGACCGTCGCGTCAACGTGGACGGATGTTGACGTTCACGTGGAACACGTTCTCCGGGTCGTACTTCGCCTTCAGCTCGCGCAGGCGCGCGTAGTTGGCGCCGTAGGCGACGGCCGCTGGATCGCCAGCTTCGTCCGTATCCAGATAGTTCACGTATCGCGTCGTGCCGAGGTACGGCGGCAGCGACGTGTATGTCTCGCGGCACCAGGTGATGCAGCGGTCGTTGTCTTTCGGGATCCGTCCACTGGGAGATGATGACGACGTTGAATCCGGTGATGCGCATCGCGCAGGCGGTGTCCTGGACAGGGACACGGCTGGCCGCGCCGTGG
Source organism: uncultured Acidobacteriota bacterium (assembly GCA_963797715.1). Lineage (GTDB taxonomy): Bacteria > Acidobacteriota > Vicinamibacteria > Vicinamibacterales > 2-12-FULL-66-21 > DATBJJ01. The sequence goes on along the minus strand of CAWCQS010000010.1, from coordinate 24,137 downwards.
AAATGCTCGATCACGAGCTGGCTCATCGGCGACGGACACTTCGCAAAAGCGTCGAGGATCGCGTCGATGCAGTCGTCGCTCAGATCCTTCACGAAGTGCGCCTTCCAATAGTTGAGCGCGCCCTTTGGCAGTGACGCATCGAGCAGGCCATTCTGCGCGCAGTACGAGATTGGCCCCATCGCGTCCATCGCCGGCGGTCCGAAGGATTTAATCGGCTTCAGCGCCGCCTCGCCGTCTGCGAGCGAGCCGGCAGTGGGCCGCTACCAGGCCCACGAGCTTGTTCCCCGAGCCGTCGGGTGCGGTCAGCAATCCGGCGACCATCATCATCTCGTCGGGGAGCGTTGCGCACGTTTCGCGGAAGAACCGTAGGACATCGCGTCCATTCGGGAACGGATGCGCGACGAGACCGCCGGCGATCATCGGCCCTACCGGGTGCAGCGCGTACTCGAGCGAAGCGGCAATGCCGAAGTTGCCGCCACCGCCGCGGATCGCCCAGATAGAGATCCGGGTTCTCGTCAGCCGCCGCGCGGCGGACCGTGCCGTCTGCCATCACCATTTCCGCGGACTTCAGGTTGTCGAGCGCGAGGCCGTACTTCGGCATCAACCAACCGAGGCCGCCGCCGAGCGTCAGGCCGGCGATGCCGGTCGTGCCGACCACGCCGCCGGTCGTTGCGAGACCGTGGAGCTGCGTCTCGCGATTGAGCTCCTTCCACAGGACGCCGCCCTGAGCGCGCGCCGTTCGCGTGGACGGATTGACGTGAATGCCCTTCATTGGCGCGAGATCGATCATCAGCCCGCCGTCGATGGTTCCGCGTCCGCCGACGTTGTGTCCGCCGCCGCGGACGGCGATCTCGAGGTTCGAGCGTGCGCGCGAGCTTTACGGCGTCGGCGACGTCGGCCGTGCCGTGACACCGGGCGATGATTGCGGGCCGCTTGTCGATGAGACCGTTGTGGACGCGGCGGGCGTCGTCGTATCCGGAATCTGCCGGCTGGAGAATTCGGCCGGTGAAGGTGGCGGTAATTTGTTCGAGGCTGGCGGCGACTGACATGGTGTGGATGCCTTTCAATCGTTTCTCGGTACGTTACGACGAAGCTGCGCATCAGGTTTCGCGACGGGTAACGTGCCCGTCCCTCGGGATTATAAATGGCACAGCCGAGTTGCCTGCGGCACGACTAGAGCGTCTTGTCGAGCGTCCTAACATATGGAAGGCCCGCAGCGAACAGGTGACAGCCGGGCCTCTGTTTCTCCCTCAAACACGCGTTTGCTGGATGGCACTGTAATTGAAGTCGAGTTGCCATCCTAAATAATCCGAGGTAGGTGAACCGTGAGCTCGAGCATCAAACTCGTGCGTACTCATACGGCGGTGCTTCTGCTCGCGTCGACGCTGGCTGTACCGGCGATCGCGGCACCGCCTCCGCCCGCAACGAAATCGACCGTTGAGGTTGCGCTCTCCAAGATTCACATCGAGAATTTCGGCCGCATCAACCCCAACTATTACCGCGGGTCTCAGCCGACGACCGGGATTACGCCGATTTGGCGGCGTTAGGCATCAAGACACTCATCAACCTGACGAGCGACGATGCGATGGCCGATGAAGAGGATTTGGCGCGGCGCGCCGGCATGTCGCACGTCCAGATTCCGATGACCACACATGTAGGACCAACCGCAGTGCAGCTGGTTGAGTTTCTACGCATCGTCACCGACCCGGCCAGGCAGCCGGTCTATGTTCACTGCGTAGGCGGCCGCCATCGCACCGGCGTCATGACAGCTGTCTACCGCATGACACAGGATGGCTGGAACGCCGCAGACGCGTTCAAGGAAATGAAGCAGTACAAGTTTGGCGCTGATTTCCTGCACCGCGAGTTCAAGGAGTTCGTGCTCGCGTTCAGTCCGAGTTCGATCAAAGCCGCCGCCGACGCGTCAGAACAGCCACACCTTACCCCCGTGCGGTAGCGTGTAACCAGTCTGAGGCGACGTCCGCTCGAGGCCGAACAGCCATTGCCGCTCGGGCGGCATGAAGTAGAGGTTCAGCCCCTCCAGCCATCCCGAGTCGCCGCGCACGCTCGCTTCCTGACCCAGAATGTACTGCCAGGCTGGGTGCCACCAGCCTGGCCGGATGTGAATCGGATCGACGCCATACCATTTCGGCTGCATCCGCACGAACTGCAGCTTCCGCAACGACGCGATCGACGCGAGGCCATCGTTGACCTGTTCGGCCCTGTCCACGACGTCGACGAACGACAACCGGCACGTCGGCGCGAAGATCGAGCGGAACATCATGAAGGCCGGCGCCGAAAGATTTCGGATGGTGTGGAGCGGCAGGCCGGTGACGACGATGTCGTCCGTGATCCGGTGAAGCCGGTCGACAGCCTCCTCGACCCACTCGAGAACTATCGGTGGCGGGAACCCGTACAGGATGTCGTTGCCGACGTCGGTCACGAGGCCGCGTGTCGCCGCGGGGGGCATCGAAGAAAGGGTGTCCCACAAGCCGGACTGCAGGATTCCGGGCAAGGTCCTGATGACGACCCGGCTCTCGACACCGTACGAGCGCCCGTGTCCCAGCGCGCCAAGGACCTCGACCTCCGGTCCCCACGCCGTTCGGGCGGTCGAAACGACCGTTTCCAGTCCCCGCGTCAGGTTGCTGGCGCCGAGCGCCACGACTCGTGTGATTGGCGCGTTCATGTCTTTCTTTACGATATCGCCGTCGCCGCCGGAAGTCGTGACCGGCCGGTGAACAAATAGTGAGCAGCTCGGGCCCCGCCGGCCAGATTACATTCCCGGCCATTTGCGGTACCATGCCAGCATGCTAAAACTGTCGACCGTCCCGACGCTCGCCGGCCTCGCGCTGACGGCGCTCGCGGCCGCGTCCGCACAGGGTCAGACCCCCAGCCACCGCAGCCGGAACAGCAGCCGCCGCCGCAGTATTCGGCGGTGCTCAACGTCGGCGACCCGGCGCCCGATTTCAAGCTTCCGGGCTCCGACGGCAAGACGCACTCGCTGTCCGACTACAAGGGGAAGACCGTCGTGCTGGCGTGGTTCCCGAAAGCCTTCACCGGTGGTTGAACGGCGGAATGCCGATCGCTCCGTGCGAGCGGTCAGATTCTGCAGACCTACGACATCGCCTATTTCATGGTGAGTGTCGACACCCTCGAAGACAACACGAGGTTCGCCAAGGAGCACGAGGCGGACTTTCCCATCCTCGCCGATCCAGCGAAGGACACCGCCAAGGCCTACGGCGTCATTCGTACCGACGTCCCTCCCGAGAAACAGTTCGCGGCGCGGTGGACGTTCTATATCGGTCCCGACGGCAAGATTGTCGCGATCGACAAGTCGCCGACGACCGGAACCGCCGGCGAGGTCATGATCAAGAAGCTCGACGAGCTGGGCGTCAAGAAGAAGTAGGCGTTGTCCGAATAGATCGCCGCGCGTTCCGGAGCAGTGCCTGCTTCCGGGCGCGCGGCAGCTGCTTCAGTTCGTATTCCCGCTTGAGCGCTTGCGAGAGCGTCTCACACGCTTCCCAATAAACAAGCCGAACCGGCCGTCGCCCAGAGGTGTATCGCGCGCCGCGACCGGCGTTGTGCGCGCGGGTGCGGGCCGCCGGATCGCGGGCGTAACCGGTATAGAGCGATCCATCCGCGCAGCGGACGATGTAGACGAAGTGCATGAGCTGCGCCGCTAGAATAGGGCATTCTGAGGCGGCAGCGGGCCTCAACGGTCTCATCGTCGCGCCGTTCATCGTTGGGGCGGCCGTTCCGTGGCTGGTGTACGGCGTGCGCTACGCACTATGGTCGTGGAGCGCCCGGTGAAGAAACCGCAGAATTAACACTTCGTTTCATGTGGCGAGTCCTTGCGGCATTGGCACCGGTGATCGGCGCGGCGATCCGGGGAGCCCAAAAGCGGATTCAGCGTGACCTCCGGCGTGCGCACGCCGATTCGCCGGCGCGTGCCGTGGCGATCGCTCAACGTTCGCCTCTGGTGCGCTGGCAACTCGCACGCTTGACGCGCGCGGGAGTCGTCCGGTCCGTGGCAGGGGAGTCCTATTACTGGCACGAAGAGTCGTGGCAGGCCTATCGCCGCACGCGGCGGCGCCGGGCCTTGACCGTCGTCAGCGTCATGCTCGTCATCGTGGTAATCCTCTGGGCGCACGGGATGTTTCGCTAGGCATTTGACAGGCGTACGGCATTTACTTTACACTACAAAGTAATTTGCTAATGCGCCACGCTCCTCGAATCATTCGCGCCGCACACCTCGGCATGTGCTTTGGTGTCCGCGACGCCATCGACCTGGCACTCCAGCATGCCGACACCGCGCCGCTGACGATCCTCGGCGACCTGGTGCACAACGACGCGGTGCTGCGGCGGCTGCGCGACAAGGGCATTGTCAACGCACTGGATCCGACCCAGGTTACGACACAGACGGTGATGATCACGGCTCACGGCGCCTCCGAGCGGCGCCTGGCCACGACCCGCGCGCTTGGCCTCCAGATTGTCGAAGCGACGTGTCCGTTGGTCAAAGTCGCGCACCGCGCCATCAAGGCGCTGATTCGCGACGGCTATCACCCCGTGATCATTGGTCAGCGTGCCCACGTCGAAGTCCGTGGGCTCACCGAAGATCTCGATCAGTTCGACGTCGTCCTGGACGAGAGTGATATTCCCTCGCTGCAGCCGCGGCCGCGCCTGGGGGTCGCGGCCCAGACGACGCAGCCGGTCGAGCGCGTGCGGCACCTGGTCGAGCTGATTCGACGGCAATTTCCACAATCGGAGGTCCGGTTCATCGACACCGTCTGCCGGCCGACGAAAGAGCGTCAGACGGCGGCCGTCGATCTCGCGCGCCAGTCGGATGTCGTTATCGTGATTGGCGGCGCGCGGAGTAACAATACGCGGGAGCTGGTCAATACATGCGCGCGCCATTGCGCGCTGGTGCATCATGTACAGACGGCGGACGATCTGAGGCCCGACTGGTTCATCACGGCGGCGACCGTCGGCCTCACCGCGGGCACCTCGACTCCCGATGACGTAATCGATCGCGTCGAGCAACGGATCAAAGAGCTCGCCAACGCCCTTATACCTGCCGGGAGCGGCGTATGAAGTTCATGACTCGGGCACGTACGCGCTGGATGGTCGTCGTCGTCTTTGCCGTGGCGATGGCATGGCTCGAATCGGCGACTGTCTACTACCTTCGGCTCCTGGTCGATCGACTGGAGCCCTACCAGGCGAATCCGTTGCCGATGAGCGGGGCCGTCGGGCAGGTCGAGCTCGTTCGAGAGGCAGCGACGCTCCTCATGCTGCTCACTGTCGGCATGTTGGCGGGTCGTACCTGGCAGGCGCGCCTGGGTTACACCGCCGTCGCGTTTGGCGTCTGGGACATCTTCTATTACGTGTTCCTCAAGGCGATCTACGACTGGCCGAGATCGCTGCTCGACTGGGACGTCCTCTTTCTGCTGCCGCTGCCATGGTGGGGTCCGGTAATCGCGCCGATGTCGATCGCGGCGCTGATGATCCTCTGGGGCACTCTCGTCACCCGACAGGCAGATGGCGATTGGGCTCCATCACGCGCGGCGCTTGCGAGCGGCTGGTTCGGGATTGCGCTCGCGCTCTATGCCTTCATGGCCGACGCGATTCACGTCGCGCACCTGGGCGTCGATGCGGCACGGACGGTGTTGCCGACGCAGTTCAACTGGTGGATGTTCGTCGTCGCGCTGATGCTGATGTCCGCGCCGGTCGCGCAGATGACGCGGCGCGTACGGCGTGTGGCGACTGTCGATCGGATTGGCGCACTGCGTTGACGTGACAGTGGCGACGCCAGCGGTAAGTCAGTGCTGCTCGACCAGCGACGCGAACTCTTCGTAGCGCATCGCCGTGCGACGCTGGAAAGCCTTTTCAAAGGGCTCGCCTCGCGCGAGATCCTGGAGCAGCGCGACGAGCGCGGGGGCGCCATGCTGCTCGATCAGCCGACGAACGGCACGCGCCGACGAGGCGTAGGCGATTTCGGCGTCGCGCTTCGGCATGTCCACGAAGCTGCGGTGCAGCTTGGTCAGCGCTGTCGGGGCAGCGGCGCCGGCGAGCATGGCTTCGACTTCTTCCGACCCCGCGGGTTCGAGCACGCTGGCCAGCCCTTCGTTCAGCCATGCCGGCACCGTGCGTCCCCCGACCTTCGCGATGACGGCGTGGACGAACTCGTGTGACAGCACGCGATCGAACTCGTCGGGCTGCTGCAACGCGCCGAGCGGCACGCGAATCTGTCCGTCGTACGCGGCCACCGACCACGCGGCCAGCTTCGTGACATTGTTGAACTGCTCTCGCGTGTAGAGAACGACTGCAATCGGGCCAGAGGCGTAGACGCCAAGCGTACCGCCGACCCTCCAGTAGGCCGCCTCGAGCCGCTCGACGACCTCGCGCGCGAGTGGCTCGTCGCTCGCCGTCTCGAAGAAGGCCCTGAAGTGATCCGAGCGGACGTCGAGGAAGCGCCGCTGGAGGTCGTACTCCTTGCGCCACTCGTCGAGCTTCTGCAGGAGTTGGCGGTCCTCAGGCGCGCGCTGCCGTGCGGCTTCGTACACCGCGATCGCCTCGGACAATCGGCCCGCCCGGTAATGCAAGTCGCCAAGCCACATCGCGGCTGGAAGATGTTGCGGATTGAGCTTGAGGGCGCATTCGAAGCGAGCCCGCGCGACGTCGTCCTGGCCGAGCATGAACGCTGCGAGTCCCGCCCCGAAGCAGAGGCTCGGATCCCCCGGACGGATAACCGCTGCCTTGGTGAACGCCTCGAGGGCGTCGCCGAATCGCCGGGATTCGATCGCTTGTGTGCCCGCACGCGCGAGCGCAGCGGAATCCTGTGCGGCAGACGGATGGGCGGCGGCCATGAGTGCCGCCAGTACCAAAACAGTGAGCCAGGGTGCGCGTCGGGTTGCCAGGGTGACCCAGCATAGTGCAAGAGCGGCACCCCCGGCACGCTTGGTAAATCACTGAGGTGCGTGAGTTTCGGTGGCGATGTCTTTTCAGGGGTCTACAAAAGTCGCCGCCACAATGGCTTACGCTCGACTGGCCGAGTTTCGCCAGCTCACGAGAAACAACACCCCGACCGCCATCAGCGGACCCGATATCGCCAGGATCCAGTCCAAGCGCGCTCCGGCCGTCATCGCGTAGGCGAGCGCGAGCGTGATGAACGCGATGGCGCCGATCCATGGCCGCTGCCACGACAGCAGGACGGCCGTCAGCACCGTGATTGCGGGCACGAGATGCAAGGCGAAGTCGATCCACGCGTCCGCGCGCGACTTGCCTGGCGCGAACGCATCCAATGCAAAGAGGCCGAAGAAGACACTGACCGCCAAGGCCAGCAACCGCGGGCTCCAGAACAGAAGGGAATGGTGGTTCATGACGTAGCTAGTCTGAACCCAGATGGGATTCAAAGTCGTGAGCGGCTTCTGAATTGAAGGTCGCCTTACCGAGCGCGAAACCGTCAGGGAAATCGTTAACCCAACGCCTGATCTCCCGCCAGTCGCTCTTTGCCTGCGTAAGACGTCGACCGCGACCGTCCACCTCCGGGACGACGTTTGCGCATGCGCCGGGTATTCCCTGGAACGCCGACGGCCACTCCCCCCTTCTCTGACGGCGGTCCGTTCCCGTTGTCGGGCGCGATGAACCGCACAGACGCCGTCGCGTTTTCGACGCCTGGGAAGTATCTCGTCATTTGCAACGTGCGCGGCCATTTCATCGATGGCATGTACGCGTGGGTAAAAGTGGTTGATGATGACGACGAAGACGGCGATCACAACCACGACATGTAAACCACCCCGGTTTATGTTCCTGTGGGCGCGTGTGATGTACACGCGCCCACAGGCGTCTTCCTGGCCCAACTAGCGTCAGGAACTTTTGCTCGGGCGCCGCACAAGGAGTGCCGGCACGAGCAACAGCGAACCCTGGACGAGATCGCCGATCGCGAACTCTGGCCGGTGTAGCTTCAAATAGACGACCGGCGCGCTGAGGAGAATGGTCAGCGCCGTGAAGCGAGCCAGGAACAAGCCCTCGGCTTTACCCTGGAGGATCCAGAGCAGCGCGATTCCCGTCACCGCGCCGCGGACGATCATGGAGATGCCGAGAAACGTGAGGGGCACTTCCACTCCTGGCGCCATGGCGAGGTTCAGCCCAGCCATCATGCCAGCTGGATCGGCGATCGACGCGACGCCCTCGACAATCTGAATCAGGCCGGTCAGGGCCAGGAATACCAGAAGTATCCAGCGGAGAAGGTTCATGTACGTCCGATTGGAGCGTTACGGCTGACGCGGGGGCGGAGCCGGTGTAAGGCCGTGACGGCGCATGATCTCTGCCATTTTCGCGTGGTCCGGCGGCCCGCCGGATGCCGCGCTGATCACCGCAGCCGCCTCGCGAAAATACTGCGGCCCGATCGCAGCCGGCGTGATCAGGCAGAGCACGCTCGCGTCCTCGCTGCCCTTGTTGTCGAACCGGTGAATTGCCCCACGCGGAATGCACAGAGCCTGCCCCGGTCCGACATCGATGGGTGTTCCGTCGACGGTCCAGGTCAAGACGCCGGCGATGCCATAGATTGTTTCCTCGAAATGGTCGTGGCTGTGCGCGGGAGCTGCCAGGCGCTGCGATGCGGGGACCGCCAGCACAAAGGCCGCGAGGCTGCCATTCGAGTGTTCGCGCGTGAGCAGGAAACGCACAGTGAGCGGCCCCAAAAGGATGGTTTCGTCCCCTGGAGTGACACGAAGCGTTGTCCCGTCTGTCATGTCTCGCTCCTGTGTTTCGACTCACACACAACAGTGAGAAGAGGCCGTGCCCAAGGCCTCACTGTCGCTCGTACACCTCTGTGTTCTGGAAAGGCTTGCCCTGCGCGTCCATCCCCTTCACGGTCCGCGTCAGCATTTTGCCATCGGCGCTGACGACGGTGTGGGTACTGCCGACTTCTTTTCCATTCAGCGAGCTCGTGCTGTCGATCGTGTTCGCGTCTACGCGCTTGGTCGTTGCCGTCGCGCCTGTTGGAGGGGCGCCCTCGACATAGGCGACGGGCCCGCCCTTGATTGGAAGCGTGTATTTTACGGCGATCGGTGTGCCGTCGCCGGCAGTGCCCTTTACCGCGACCGCCAGGTTGGCGCCCTCCTCGGCGACGACGACAGTGATTTCCTTCACCTCCGTACCGGGTGCGAGCTTCGATTTTGCGACGTTCAGTTTCCACGTTCCGGTGAACGCATCCGCCGCCAACAAGGTGCCGGTGAAACCCACCAACGCCAGTCCGAGCATCAGTTTCTTGACCATGGTGTCGACGCCCTCCTTGAAGATGGCGGCACTATACACCTGACACCCGGGTCTGTCAGGCGATTGCTGCCGGGGGGCATCCAGATCATTCGGGAGTGGTCAGACCCGTTGCTGCAGCGATACCCTGAGTCCGGGCCTTGCGCAGGGCGTCGAGCTGGAGGACTCCTCGCTCGATCAACGATCGCACTTTCTCGCTGTTCCTGTATTCGGACAATAGCGTACGGCGGCTACTCGCATATGCCTGATCCATCGCATACGCGAGCACCGTCTCCATCACCAGCGCCTTCCTCCGTGTTCGTCTCCCTGAAGCGGCGCTTGAACTCTTTCAGTACCGGCGCAAAGGCCGGATCGTCCCACTGTTCAGGGCCGGAGTCGAGGCGCATGAAGTCATTCAGAACGGCCGCATACAAAGGACTGGGCGGCCGGCGCCAGAAGGCGACATCAGGACCAAACTCGCTGACGTGGTCTGGAAGGTAGAGCGTGGCGTGAGCTGGCACGCGTTCGGTGAGCGCGGGATTGAACCGGCGCACCTCGTCCGCAGAGAGACGCGTCCGCTCGCTGATCTCAGCGAGCGAAATCGGACGCGGCGTACGCATCGCGCTGATCGACATCTGGGGCGTCGACGCAATGAGTTTTCTGATATTGAACGTGTTGCCGAACACCATCTCGGCGTAGAGATACGACCGCTGGCCATAGCTCTTGTGGATGTCCTTGTAATCCTTGCCCGGCAAAGCCCGGAGGTCACGGGCGAGCTTGGAGCCGAGAAAGTATCGGGTCCGGACATCCTCGGCACCGAGGGTACTCGCCGTTGATCAGCGCTCGCCCGACATTTGTGCCGCCCGCATTGTGCTCCGAGAGGGCAGGGATGAACGATCCGTACTTGGTGGCGAGCACGGACAGGTACGCGGCGCAGTAAGGCGCCTGCGTCGTCTGATTCCGTCCCTCGATTGGTGTCGGCGAGAAGTAGTTCAGTCGTTTCCAGTTCCGCTGTAACCACTGACAGAAACCCACGGCGTTGGCTTCCGACCGCCTTGTCGGATTCAGGCCCGATTCGAAGATGACTTGCGCCAGGCCGATGTCCGCGGGCACGCCGAACCGCTCGTAGATGGCGCCCCACTCCGCGAGGAAAGCGCCGTACCTGCGCGCGTTCGGCAGCAGTGCGTCTCCACGCGTTGAGTTCTGCAGCACCGGTCCTGTCGCGCTCTCCAGGAGGAGCGCCACCTGTTCTCGCCGTTCACGCAATTTGGGAGCGAGCCGTTGACCGTCGAGGATGCGGGCGATAGCGGGATCGCTCCACACGGCCTGGCGTGTCCACACGCCCTTTGCGGGAAAGGTCGCAAGAAGCCGCCCGTCAACGGCGCTGCCGAACGCGATCGAGCCGTCGGGCATAGTGAAGACGTGCTGCCAGAACGCGTAGCCGGGCCTGAAGGCCTGCATGGCGGCGAAGTCGGCACGCCGACGCGCGTCGACGGGGTTCTCCGCCGCGCGCGGCGCATGAGCCGACGCCGCGGCGGCAACGTTCGCGCTCGCGCGGCGTGTCGCGACGTTCCACGCGGCCACCGGAATCGCCGCGGTCAGCGCGGCGAGTGTCAGGATGGCCTTCGTGGTCAGCCTGCGCCTTCGGATGATAGGTCTGACCATGGCGCTCGAGGCCGCGAGGCGCGAAGCGCTGCGGCCCGAACGGCGAAAGTGTGCAATCGATGCGCCCGCGCAACCGGTGTGAAAATCCGGCCGTCAACACGAGAGTCTCGAAGGGAGTGTCACAATCTGGATCACGTGCGGGTGACGAGTTTGAACCTGCGGCGACAGATCGGAGAGTCGTCGCGCCCGACCGACTTCCAGTGTCGCCGCCAGGCGGCGTCATCGGTTTCCCGCGAAGCCGATCTTCAACTGACGCTGATACTCGGCCTCGTCAAAATGCCCGTTCGACTCGGCGATGAGACCGTCGGTGCCAATGGTCCACTCCTCAAACCCGCTGATACGCACGGCCTTGCCCGTACCTCCCGGGCCGGCGTGTGTGCCGGTCAACGTCCAGCGGTAGACGGCATGGGTCCCCTCGAGGCTGACACTGTCCATCGCCACGACCATGTCTGGGAAGGCGCTCATGAAGCCCTGAGCCGCCGCGGTGATCGCTGTCCTGCCGACAGAAGGGGCGCCGTCGTTGATCTTCAATGACCCGCTCTCGGCAAAGAACGCCGCGACGCTCCCCGCGTGTTGACTGCACCACGCCGCCGTGTATTGCCTTGCGAACTCCTGCAACTTCGCAATGTCCATCGGACTCCATCGACGTGCGGGCGGATGTTAGCACGGGGTGATCAGCGACCGGCACCATCGCGGCCGGCTGCGAGCTGAACGTTGGCCGCGCTGATTAAACGTTCCTCTCAACCGTGACGTCAAGAATCTCAGCGTCAGCACGAACAATCCGCTCGATCACGGTGACGAGTGCGTCATCAGTGGCCATCTGATTGCGACCGAGGAGCTTGTCTGTCATGGACCGGTGCTTGTGCACCTGGACGACCCACTCGACGGTCGGACTGGAGCTCTCGGCATCCGCGCTCGCGCCGACCAGGTAGGAAGCGCCGTCACCCTCGACGTTCGTATACCACCCCCAATCCTCAGTGTCCGGCTCGGTTGCGGCGTATCCGGTGTTCATGAGCTGAGTCCGAAGCCAATTGAGCACGCTCTGCCCGGCGATCGGGTTGATCGGGTTCGGCGTCTCCGCGGTCACGTTGAATTTGGTCGTTCGGAAAGAAATAAGGTGCGCCATGGTTCTAGAACATCTTGCCACCCGCAGGGCCTCCAACCGAAGCAGATGATCCAAAAACAAAACGGCGGCATGCCGGGAACGTGCGAGTAGACTGTTTGAATTGCCGCACGCCGCCCAAGGAGACCAGCGATGTCCAAAGTCCTTATTACCGGCACCAGCTCGGGCATCGGCTTCGAGACCGCTCTCGTATTGGGCAGGGGCGGTCACACCGTCTTTGCGACGATGAGGAACCTTGAACGAGGCGCTGCCCTTCGGGAGGTTGTCGAGAAGGAACAGTTACCGATCTCAATCGTCCAGATGGACGTCGATTCAGATTCATCCGTCGACGCGGCTACGTCCGCGATTGCCGCCCAGGCCGGCTGCATTGACGTGCTTGTGAACAATGCCGGTATCGAGCGCAAAGGGTCAATCGAGGGACTGGCGCTCGACGATTTCCGGGCGACGATGGAGACCAACTACTTTGGCCCACTCCGCTCGATTCGCGCCTGGTTGCCAGACATGCGGAAGCGGCAGAGTGGGTGCATCATCAACGTGACGTCGGTGGCTGGTCGGATCGCGTGTTCGCCGCTGACGCCGTACAGCGCGTCGAAATTCGCGCTCGAAGCGCTCAGCGAGGGACTTGCTCAAGAAGTCAAACCCTTCAACATCCGCGTCGCCGTTGTTCAACCAGGGATCATCGACACGGCCATGGCGCGGCGAATCGAGGATGCACGCACCGACGCGGTCTACCCGCAGGTCCGCCGCTTCGGCCACATGTTCGAGGCGTCGCTCGAGAAGCCGACGCCGCCAACGATCGTCGCGGAGAAGATTCGCGAAATCATCGAGAGTGGCACGCAGAAGCTCCGGCATCCCGTCGGCCCGGACGCAGAAGGATTTCTTGGCTGGCGGGCGTCGCTGACCGACGAGCAGTGGGTCGAGTGGGGTGCCCTTGCCGACGATGCGTGGTACGAGCGCGTCGCGAAGGACTTCGGGCTCGATGTAGCCTCCAGGCGAGGGTCGGCCGCGGGCGCTTCGGCCGTCAGCGTTACCGCCGGCGCGTGAACCCGACAGCTGAACGTGCGCCCCAGCCGCCTCTACGCCCATGTCCGCACGCACGACTGGTTCGCGGTCGCCATCGACTTCGTAATCGTCGTGCTCGGCGTCTACGTGGCGGTCTGGGTGGGCGACCAGCAGGCAGCGCACCAGCAGGAGCAGCGAATCGGGAAGGTGGTCGCCGCGCTGCGGCAAGATCTGCGGGACTCGATCGCCGTCGAGGAGAAATTCGACCAGCTGCTCGAGCCTGCCTTGGCCGCTTTCAAGGCGGCCCGCGAGCGCGGCGAGACGCCGCCGCCAGTGTTCCTGCGCATTTCGGGCTCAGACACACCGCCGCGGAGCCCCTGTCTGGGCATGCTCCAGGCCCAAATCTCAGAACTGATCGATCCCAGGCTGTTGTGGGAAATTTGTTTCTACTACGACGAACGCGACGGAGTCGGGCAGAAGTTTGTGCGCTATACGGTGTTCACAGAGAACGAAATCCTCCCGCGCATGAAAGAAGATCCGCACGTCTTCTACACGGAAGACCGAAAACGCCTCGCGCCGGCGTTCGACTCGCATATGGACAGGTTGCAGGAATGGCGCAGGGACGTAACGTTGCTGCACAAGTGGGCGCTCTGTCTCGATGACCGGCTGCGCGAGCCGGCGAACGCCGGACCGTCCTGCCGGCCCACTATTGGAGGGACGGCCGACGTCGGCAAGCTGAGATAGTGCTGGTGAGTCTCGGCGCCCGCGCCAATCGTCAGCGCCGCATGTCGGGAAATGGCATGGTCCTGAGCTCGGCCAGCACCGTCGATCGCTCGCGCATGTCGGCGACGGTCTGCTCCATCTGCTTCAGCACGTTTTGAAACCGCGGGTCGTGCCGCACCTTCGTGAAGATCGGGTGCCGCGCGAGCGTCGCGTAGTCTTTGTAGCCGGCCGCAAACGCCTTGGCGAGCCACTCGACCGCCTGGTCGTTCTCGCCTCTCGTGGCATGGATCGCCGCGATCTCGAACGGCACTCGCTGGTTCTCGTTGCCGTTCTCGAGCGCTGTATGGGCGCGCTTCAGGGCCTCGGCAAGGAGCGTCGCCGCGTGCGAGCGCTCGCCGCGCAGCATGAGGAGGTATGCGTAGCTCGTCTGATGGCTCTCTTGCTTCAGCACCCATGCCGACTCGAGGCCCGTGGCCCGACGAGACAACCGCTCTATCTGCGCTTCGGCGTCGGGAGCCGCGGTCAGAAACGCCAACTCTGCGGAGACCATCAGGCCTTCTTCAAACGCCGGGTGCGTCTCGACGATCGTGCGCGTGCGCGCCAGCGCGGCGGCCTCGTTGCCTCGCAGATAATCCAGCGCGGCCTTCAGATACTGCAGGCGTTGATCGTCGTGCGCGCGCGCTTCACCCTCCATCAGCCATCGGTCGGTGGTGGCATCGTCGCGCAGAAACAGTAGCGGCCAGGCGAGGTGATAGAGGCCCCCGGCATCGAACTTAGGCATCTCCAAGAGGCGGCGCGCCCAGATCAGGGCCTCGTCGTGGCGGCCGAGAATTTCTGACTCCAGTACGGCGATGTTCGAGATGACCCCGGTGTTACCAGGGTCAAGCTCGTGGGCTCTCAGGAATGCCGCGCGCGATTTCGCGGCCCAGCCCTTGGAGCCATACGCACTGGCGAGGGCGAGATGGGTGGGCGCAAAATCGGGATCGAGCTCGAGGGCACGCCTTGCGATCTCGATGGCGCTGTCGATGTATGTGGGATCGCCGTAGTACCCGAGAAGGAACGTGCGATACGCGAGCCGCGCGTGCGCGGCCGCGAAACTCGAATCCAGGGAGATGGCCTTCTTCAGCAGTTCGATCGCACGAAGGTTTTGCTGTCGCTCGCCGCTCGAGAGCTCCTGGGAACGGAGATAGAGCTCATAGGCCTCAGGGTTTGTCGTCGGCGGGCGTGCCACCCGTGTCCGCTCCTCGGGACCGAGCGTGGTATTCAGCGCCGCGGCGATTCGAAGTGCCACATCGCTCTGGACGGAGAGCACGTCGTCGAGCGTGCGGTCGTATTGCTCCGACCACAGCGTTTGCTCCGTGGCCGTGTCGATGAGCTCCACGGACACGCGCGCTCGCTGGCCCTCCAGCCGGACGCTGCCTTCGAGTGCGCTGCCGGCCCCAAGTTCCGATCGCAGTTGCGGAATGGCTTCATGCCCGTACCGCTGGACCGCGCTGCGGCTGACGAGCCGTAGCGCAGACACTCTCGTGAGCTGCCCCCGGATCTCTTCGGTCAGCCCCGCCGCGAAATAGGACCGCGACGAATCACCGGTGAGGTCCCGGAATGGCAACACGGCGACGATGCGCCGCGCCTTGTCAGCGGCAGCGGCCGCCGGGCGCGACCGCACGAACCACAACCCTCCGGCGGCGGCAATGAGCACGACGATCGCTGCAACCATCGCGACCCATTCAACCGATCGCCGCGCTGGTCTGCGTACCACACGAGCCGCGGAGCTGTCGTGAACGAGATCTCTCAGATCGTGCGCGAGATCCCGCGTGGACTCGTAGCGGTCTGCCGGCTTCTTCGACAGACAGCGGCCGACGATCCGGGACAGCTGCGGCGGGATTCGCGGGTTGCGAGCTTCGAGTGGTTCGGGTTCGTCCTCGATGATCGCGGCGAGCGTTTGAGGAGCCGAATCACGGTTGAACGCGCGGGCGCCGGTGGCGAGCTCGTAGAGGATCACTCCGAGCGCAAACTGGTCCGATCGGTGGTCGACTTCCCGGCCGGTGGCCTGCTCCGGCGACATGTAGCCAACCGTGCCAAGCAGAATCCCCGCACCCGTTCCGCCCGACTTCGTGACGAGCGACATCGCATTGTCGCCACCCGCCACCAGCTTCGCCAGGCCGAAGTCGAGAATCTTGACCAGGCCGTCGGCGGTCACCATGATGTTTTCGGGCTTGAGGTCACGGTGCACGATGCCTGCGGCGTGAGCCTTGGCAAGCCCTTCCGCGATCTGCGCGCCGAGGCTGACGACTGTCGGAATAGGCTGAGGCTTGCCGGGCGCAACCAGATCGCGCAGCGCCGATCCGTCCACCCATTCCATGGCGATGTAGGACGTGCCTTCTGCGACGCCGACATCGTGGATCGTGACGATGTTGGGATGGTTCAGCGCTGAAGCGGCGCGCGACTCACGTTCGAAACGTTCGATGCGGTCGCGATCGGCGGCGACGTCCGGCCGCAGCACTTTCACGGCGACCGTGCGGCCCAGGCGCGAATCGCGCGCCCGGTAGACCTCGCCCATACCTCCGGCGCCGAGCGGCTCGAGAATCTCGTACGGTCCGAGGCGCGCTCCGGCAGCCAGCGTCATCGGCGCTGAGCGTAGCTGCCGGTTATGTGAAAGTCAAAAGACGTGCCTTCGAGAGAAGCCGCTCGTGAAAACGGTCACCACCACAATCGCAAGCAGAAGACCGGCCACCGTATCCAGCGCGTAGTGGAACCGCCCGTAGACCGTAGCCACAACGACGCCGCCGATAAGCGGCGCCAGGAGCACGGCGAGCGGCCGCTGGTGTCGCCAGGCCATCAGCCAGGTCACAACCGCGCCCGAGACATGTGCGCTCGGAAACGCTCCTCCGCGGGCACCGCCTCGGGAAGAAATCTCGTGTACAAGATCGAAGAAGAAGTTCCCCGCAAATGGCGGTCCCAACCGCTCGGACCGGTGGTACGGACTGTCCACAGGAAAGAGGATGAAGAAGAGGTAGCTGCCGAACATGGTCACAGCCAGGAGCAGGACGAGTTCTCGAAAGGCCACTAGCCGTCGTGTGGCATACCAGTAGCCGCACACACCAGGAATCACCAGCACGTACGATAGGTAACAGAAGTGCAGATACTCGGAGACCCCGACGGAGTTCCAGCGCTCGCTGAGGTAGAGACTTGGCTGGCCGTTGAAGAGGGTAGCTTCGAGTGCCGGGATGGTCTCGGTGAGCTGCCAGTCGCCGACTCCAGCGGCGAGCAGCTCGACCTCCTTGTAGAGGAGCGGGAGCAGGAGGATGGCGTGCCAGTCCTGGAGCGCGCGCACGACGGCCGATGACGACTCGGTACGATCCAGCCGCACGAGTGCCGCGCACAGCGTTACGTGGACGATGACAATCGCGGGCCATTGTGCGATCGTCTCGTGGAAGATCGCGGCGAGGGCCGCTGTGACCAGGAGATAGGCCACGGTGACGGAAGTCGCTCGCGGGGGCAAGCCAGACTGGGATTCCGTCATCGCGCCACCTGGACGAGTCTACAAGAGGCCGGCTGGAGTGGTGAGCCGTTCGCGCCCCCGATTTCACATTACTGGACTGGCGAAGGACTCCGCATGCTGACGACCGCGAACCGAAAATGGCGCGAAGCGCGAATGGTCGCGAGGGGGTTGCAGTCGTCCCGGCATCCGGTGCTCGCCCAGATCGTCCCGATTCGCCGCTGCAATCTCGCCTGTGCCTACTGCAACGAGTTCGACAACCACTCGTCACCGGTGCCCCTCGACACGATGCTCGATCGGATCGACTATCTGGCGCGTCTCGGTACCACCACGATCGAGCTCAGCGGCGGCGAGCCGCTGCTGCATCCAGAGCTCGACATCATCATCCGCCGTATCCGGTTGCACGGCGCGCTGGCGGGGCTCATCACGAACGGATACCTGCTGAGTCCGAAGCGGATCGAACGCTTGAACGATGCGGGACTCGACCACCTGCAGATCAGCATCGACAACGTCACGCCGGACGAGACCTCCAAGAAGAGCCTCAAGGTTCTCGACCAGAAACTGACGATGCTGGCCCGTCATGCGACCTTCAGCGTCAACGTGAACTCCGTGCTCGGGGGCACGCTCCGCGATCCTGAGGATGCGGTGACCGTGGCCCGTCGTGCGATCGAACTTGGGCTGACCGCCACAGTGGGCCTCATTCATAACGGACGCGGTGAGCTGGTGCCGCTATCGCCCGGTCAATTACGCGCGTACCGAGGAGATCGCGCGCATGACCGCTCCTTTCTACTCGGTGCAGAACCAGAACGACTTCCAACGCAACCTGGCACACGGCCGCCGGAACGTCTGGCAGTGTGGAGCGGGCGGACGGTATCTGTACGTTTGCGAAGACGGGCTCGTGCACTGGTGCTCGCAACAGAGGGGCCATCCGGGGATCCCGCTGGCCGAGTACACGACGGCCGACGTCGAACGGGAGGCGGGGGCCGAGAAGTCCTGCGCGCCGCTGTGCACGGTCTCCTGCGTCCACAGGGTCGCGCTCCTGGACCGCCTTCGAGTCCGACCGCTCGAGACGCTCGACGAGATGCTACCGTCAGACGCCCGAGCACCGCTGAGCGTCAGGACGCTGCGGTGGATGTTCCTCACCAGCCGCCACCGCGACCGGTTCCGTTCGCTGGCCGCACGGCTTCTCGGCTCGAGCAGGGGATAGTGCCCTGCCTCTGGTCCGAAAAGCTTTCCCGCCGGTTGGACCGAACCACAAAAATATGACACAAAAGGAAAACGCCTCGCGGATGCAAACGCAGTGAGCGCAGTCAGCATCGTCTTGCTGGTGTTCGGCCTCGGCACCTGTGCGCGAGGCATCTACGCGGTCGTGGCCCAGGATGTCGAGGAAGAGGACGAGCGGATGGTCGGCCGCACGGCGAGTCGGCACGGCCTGATCCTCATCGTGATCGGACTGGCTATTGCGTCGCATGCGATTTTTGAGTGGCGCTGGGTCAACGCGCTCGTCGAGTGGCTGCGCCGACACGAATAACGCTGCTGCGCAATCTCCGGCGTCGCGCACACCCTTGACCTGCTGAAGGCTCCATCCGCGCTCTTGGCTCCGGCGTTTGTTCAGTGGTGCAATGGGGGAGTTGCGATGCCTCACTTGGTATTGATCGGCGATTCTATCTTTGACAACGCCGCGTATACGCGCGGCGGGCCCGACGTGGTGTCACAGGTCCGGGGACTGTTGCCGCCTGGTTGGGAAGCCACGCTGTCGGCCGTCGATGGATCGACGACTGATCATGTGGCAGGTCAGCTCGGCCGCCTGCCAAAGGAGGCCACACACCTCGTGCTCAGCGTCGGTGGCAACGATGCCCTGATGCACCAGAGAATTCTGGAGGCTCCGGTATCGTCCATGGCGGAGTCCATCGCGGCATTGGCGGACATCGCGTCCGATTTCGAGCGACGCTACCGTGTGGCCATCACAGCCTGTCTCGACACCGCTCTGCCCCTGGCCGTGTGTACCGTTTACAACGGGTGTTTCGACGATCCGTCTTTCCAACGCCTCGCATCCGCAACACTCACGATGTTCAACGACGCGATCATCCGAGTCGCCGTCGAGCACGCTCTGCCGGTGATAGACCTGCGCTCGGTGTGTGTCACCGCTGACGACTATGCCAACCAGATCGAACCGTCGTCGGTGGGCGGGGCAAAGATCGCACGAGTAATCGTCGGACTTATTTGCGGAGCCGACACAACCGCGCCGGCGACTCGCATCGTTATTGCCTGACTGCCAAAGCGTCCGACGGTACTGATTCCTACCGTTTCCCCTCCCAGACCCACCCGACATCAAGGGCTCAGAGTTCAGTCTGGTTGGCGCTCGTGCGTAAAGGCGATCCGCGATGCGTCCGGGCTGACCGAGAACGGCCCGAGGTCGCGGACCTGATGTGACTGGTGAATACTCTTGATGATGTTGGCCCGGCCTGCGCTTGTGCTTCTGGCGTTGATATTGATGGTGATGCTTCCGCAGCCACCGATCTCCGGCCGGGTATTCATGCTGTCGCTCGACGGCATGGGCTACCAGCGGTTGACTGAGGATCCAGTCGCCGCCGAGGTGCCGACGCTCACCGCGCTGCTGAAGAGCGGGGCCCGCGCGGAAGGTCTGAGTCCGGCCTTCCCGGCCTCGACCGCCAACAGCCACGCGGCCCTTTGGACCGGGACCTACGCGGGGCGCAACGGTATTCTTTACAATTCGACGCCGCCCTTGCCGCGGTCCGAACATACGTACACCGAGCGCGTCGTCGGCTACCTGTCCGACTCGCTGACCGCGGAGCCGATCTGGTTGACCGCGGCGCGGCAGGGCGTACCGGTCGTCGCGCATCAGGTGACGCAGATCGTACCGTTCCTGCCGCAGACGATCGGAGATCGCCCGATGCCGGGACTCGTCGGGGTCAATGGCTTTCAATCGAAAATGTTCACGCGCTGGCGGACGGTACGCCCGGTCGACGCCGACGTTCATACCATCCCATGCGCCCAGCTGCCCGCACATGCCCGAGGAGCGACGACGTGCGTCGAGTGGAGCCTCGGCCGCGACGCGGGCGACCGACGCCTTCGGGCCGCGCTGCTTCCCGATCGCATCGTGATTGCCGACGCCGCGGGTGCCGCGGCGATCGAGGTCGTGCGGCGAGCCACCGAGACAACACCGCCAAAAAGGCGCGCACTGGCGAGGTACTGGAGTACCCCACTGCTGGTAGCTGGCCTCCCTGATGGTGTCGCCGCGAGCCTGACATTCCGCTTGTTCGAGCTGAACGCGGCGCGCGGTACGTTCCTACTCGCGCAGTCGCCGTTGACCGCATCGGCGGTGGCGACGACCGATCCATCATTGGCGACCTCGCTGGTGGCGGAGACGGGCCCGATGGTGGGCAACGGCGCGGGCGGGAGCTATGCCGCCGGCAGCTTCGGCCCGGGGGCGCTTGCCGGCGGCAGCGGCGAGGCCGAGCGACGTTATCTCGAGACGCTCGAGCTCGTCGTCCGCCAGCAGATCGCGCAGTCCGCGTGGTTATTCAGAAGGCGGCAGCCGCGCTTGCACATCAGCTATCTGTCCACTGCGGACGAAGTGGACCACGCCTGGTATGGACTCGATCGTTCCGGCGTGGGCCGGTTCAGGGAGTTCAGGCGATGGGCTTATATGGCCATCGATCAGGCGGTGCAGGCGTTTACGTCGCTCGCCACGCCCAACGACCACATCATCATCACGAGCGACCACGGCATGGCAGCGGTGACGAAGCTCATCGCGGTCGACCGGCTCCTCGATGCGGCGGGACTGCGATCGGTCGCTAGTTCGGTGCACTCCTGCATCGTGCTCAACACCAGCGATCGCAAGGACGGCACGATCCTCCCCGCCGATCGCGACGCGGCGGTCGGACGCGTCCGGCGCGCCCTCACCGAGCTACGCACTGCCGCGGGAACGCCGGCCGTTGCCAGGATCTACTCGACCCGAGACGAAATGAACGAGCTCGGCCACGACGGACCGGGTGGGGCCGATCTCTGCTTCGATCCCGTACCCGGTGTCGGTATCGGAGGTTCGGGAACGGATGCCGTGGTAGCCGAGGTGTATCCACCCCGCGGCGAGCACGGACTGGACCCGTCGCGTCCCGACATGAAGGCGATTCTGCTCGTCAAGGGACCGCGCGTCGGCGCGGGGCAGAGCTTCGGTCCGTTGCGCAGCATTGCTGTGGCACCGCTCGTCGCCGACCTGCTCGGTGTCCAGCCACCGCGTGACGCCACCGGCGTGTCACCGCTCGCTGGCGCTCCCCTGGTAGCGCGTTACCTTCGGAAATAAGAGTGACTGCGGAGCGCCCGCGCAGGTTGACGCTTCGGTCCGCCCAGTGCAAATTGGAAATCCACTCATCACCTGAGTGAGTCGGCCGAAAGCACGATTTTACGGGAGATGTCGACATGTGGCGCTGGACGATGCGCATTTTCGTCGTGCTGGGCGCGTTCCTTATCGTTGCCGCACTCTCCGGCGCCACGTATCAATGGCTTGCGACTCGACAGGACTTCGCGGCGACTCCGCCTCCCGGACATCTCGTCGACATCGGAGGGTACAGGCTGCATCTGTGGTGCACCGGGGACGGCGCGCCTGCCGTCATCCTCGACACGGGACTCGGCGGCTCGAGTGCTGACTGGGGCTTCGTCCAACCTGATGTTGCTCGATTCACGCGTGTCTGCTCCTACGACCGGGCAGGTATGGGTTACAGCGATCCCGGCCCGTCGCCGCGGACAGCACGCCGCATCGCGAGCGAGCTGGCCGAACTCCTCGTCCGCAGCGGCATTGGCGGACCTGTGGTGCTCGTCGGGGCCTCCATCGCGGGTTTCGACGTCCGCGTGTTCGCTTCCGATCACCCTGAGCGCGCCGCAGGTCTCGTGCTCGTGGATGCCTCCCACGAAGACCAGGCACATGAAGTGCCGCCGATGGCGCGATTTGTTCCTCTGCTGTCGACGATCGGCGTCCTCCGACTGTTCGGCGTATCGTTCGGCCAGCGAATCGAATCGCTGGCTCCATCAGTGCGGCAATTCGCGCGGGCGACGAGTTTCCGCGCAGCCGGATACCAGGCGGCGGCTGACGAGATTATTCATATTCGGGAGAGCGCGTCGGAAGTCAGGAGCTCGCGCCGCAAGCTCACCATCCCTGTCCTCGTCATCACCGGTGGCCGAGGAGCCGACGAGAATTGGCGACAGTTGCAACGAGATCAAGCCTCGCTGTCAGAACGAGGATGTCTGATCGATCGCTCAAGAGTCCGGTCACGTCGTGGCGGTCGACCAACCAGAGGTCGTTGTGGACGCGATCCGGACTGTCGTGGAGATAGCCAGAGGACACGATGTCCCCCTTTGCGCTACGCGTGCGAACGTTGAACGCGACCTCCCTCGGCAATGAATCCGTGAGGCGCTCCGGTCGGTCTCTTGCCCGAACCGGTGCTCACGGGGGCGATTTCGGTCTCGAGGTCGTCGTCTTCCGGTGTGGCGATCGTGCCTGTCAAGATGCGACGACCGTTGTCGATCCTCGGCGCGATGGCGCGGTGGCGCGAAAGCTGCTCGCGCAGTATCTCGAAAGTGCGCCGGTCGGCGGCAAACGGGTGTCGTCAGGTCGAGGTCACGTTCGCGGTGGGTCGAGTTCGGAGTTACGATGACCAAGACAACAGGCCTCTCGTAGAGCCGGTTCTCAGCGACCCTTCGCACGACGGTAAGGAGCAGTCGCATTCGCACCTGGCATCGCTCAATCGGCCACGCTGCGGCTGTGGTGACCCTCATGTGGCTGTCACCATTGTCGTCACGATCAATGCGCAGCGTTACGCGCGCACGACGCTCGCGCTGCGGGGCATCGACCGGGTTGGCTCGACGATGCGCGTCCTGCCGGCACCGCGCCTGGCCTTCGCACAGACGGGCCACCGCACGCCGCCAGCTGACGGTGCGAGTGCTTTCATGCCGCGACACAGTCAGGCCGATTACTTGGTCGGATGCATTGCTAAGGGCGGCGGCCCCGTGGCGTCACGCCGCCCGACGCAGTTCCGCAACCTGCCGCAACCCAAGACCCACAAGTTACGGCGCCAGGTAAGCCGTCGTCAGGAGTCAGTCGCGAGTGCTCGCTGACACTGGAGTGGCCCGAAGCCGATCGGCGATGGCCATTGCGATCCTGCGAGCGGCGAGCGCGTTCGGGTGCAAGTCCCCTGGAATCCGCCACCCATGGTCGAACTCCACGAACACGTACAACAATCCAGCGTCGTCAAGAATCCGTCGCCGTAAGGTCCGTTCGACGTCATCTTCTCGATTGAGCTGGGGAACGACGATGAGTGGCGTGGCGCCGCGTGCCGTGGCGAGCGCCGCAGTCGCGCGAAGCACTTCGCACGTCACCGCAATGCCGCGCTCGATCGTCGTCTCGTGGCGATACGGCACGATGAGCGTCACAAGCGACATCAGCCGCCCGTGCGGGACCGCCGGCAGCCAGATCAATCCGGTCCAAGATGCGGACGATTGTCGTCGAGATTCCGGCCGAAGAGCGCGGTCATGAAGAGCGTGACGAGCGCGACGGGCCGCTGAAAGCGCGGCAGTTCGGATTCGACGCGCAGTACGACTGATCTGTCGCGTAGCCGTGCACCGCGAGGTTCGCGCTTTGCACCTCCATCAGCGCGCCAACCTGCGCGGGGATCGTCTCGTCCCAGTTCAGCCCTTCTCCGAGCATCACCGACTCGCCGGCAAAGACATCGTGGCCGTGCGGATCGACGGGCTCGTTGACGCTACGCACGCGATGGCCGGCGGCGTCGAAGGCGAAGGAGATCGTTCGTCCACCGACGGTCTTGTGCCCCTCGCGGCTCGGGACGAACGTCCAGCCGAGTC
>CAWCQS010000009.1:0-93514 GCA_963797715.1 uncultured Acidobacteriota bacterium | reverse complement strand
CCAGGAATGGGTCAATTACTTCGCGATCCAGACCAACACCGCCACCGTTCCCACCGCGCTGATGCGCACCGGCAACTTCAGCGAGCTGCTCGACCCGAACAACGGATTTTTCACGGGGGCGCGGGCGATCATCGATCCGACGACCGGCCAGGCGTTCCCCGGCAACATCATCCCGGGCAACCGGCTGAGTCCCAACGGCATCGCCATGCTGAACGCGTTTCCGCTGCCGACGCCGGGCTTCAGGCAGGGCACCGCGAACTCACATCATGTCGAGCGATAACCCGCAGGATCAGCGCAAGGACAACCTGCGCTTCGACTACCGGATGAGCGACAAGGATCAATTCAGTTATCGCTACGGCAATACAACTGGGTAGCGGTGGACGCGTTCCGCGGGACCTTCCCGTACGCGCGGACGGATTGGGATCGGCCCAACGTCACGCCAGACGGCGAGTTGGACCAGGGCGATCTCGAGCACGCTGATCAATGAATTCAGCTTCACGCATTCGCTCGACGAAGTCTTTATCAACGTGCTGGCAGGGCACGGATCTCTACCAACGCAGCAAGTACGGCATCAACTATCCGTACATTTACCCTGAGAACAAAGAGATCCCGGACAAGATCCCGACGATCACGATTGCCAGATCTAACGGAGATCGACGGTGGTCCGTATCCCTCGTCGTCGCGCGGGCCGATCTACACGTTCAACAACGCCACGACCTTCCTGAAGGGACGGCATACGTTCAAGGCCGGCGTCATCGTCGAGTATTCGGGCCAGGACGACTTCGATCAGATCAACGTCCAGCCGATCCCCGGCAGCACTAACAATCAGAACGGGCGCTTTCAATTCCCGAACGATACGGCCGGTGCGACCTCGACCGGAACGGGCATGGCGAACGCCGCGCTGGGAATGTTCAACAGCTACGCGGAGATTGGGCAGCGGGCACTGACCAAGTATCGCTCGCTCAGCACGGACCTCTTCATCCAGGACTCCTGGCGTCCGACGGGCAAGCTGACCGTCGAGGGTGGCGTGCGCTGGGCGTACTGGCCGCCGTGGTACTCGACTGACCAACAACATCGCCACCTTCGATCCAGCGGCCTACGACACGACCAACCAGGCCGTCGTCAGCCCGTCGACGGGCCGGATCGTGTCAGGCCCTCGCTACAACGGCATCGTCCTTCCTGGCGACGGATTCGAGGGCGATGGGAACGACCTTGCGGTGGCGAGTGATCCCGCGGTGCTCGCGCTGTTCGTGGATGCGCCCCGCGGCTTCGCCGATACCCACGCCAACGTGTTCGAGCCGCGCATTGGGGCGGCGTACTCGATCAATGACAAGACCATCGTCAAGCTGAGCAGCGGCGTCTTTCACAACCGCGTCACCGTGAGCGACTCGATGTTCCTGGGCGGCAACCCGCCGTTTCAGCCGCAGGTCGGCGTCGCGACGGGCTTGTCGACAATCCCGGCGGCGTCGGCGGCGGCCGGCTCACTGCCGTTCGGCATGACGGCCATGATCGCGTGTTCAAGCACCCGACCGCGTACATGTGGTCGGCTGGTGTGCAGCGGCAGATTCCGTACAACTTCATCGTCGACGTGACCTATGTCGGCCGGCGCGGCCTGTACAACGTGCGCGAGCGCGATATCAATCAGCTGCTGCCTGGAACCGTTCAGGCGAACCCTGGTGTCAACGTCGCCGCCCTCAGGCCGTACAAAGGCTACGGCGTGATCCGTCTGTCGGAGAACGCTGCCGGCTCGATGTACAACAGCCTGCAAATCAGTGCGGATCGCCGGTACACGAACGGATTCAAATTCGGCGTGGCCTACACGTTGGGAAAATCCGAGGATGACGCGAGCGGACTCCGCGACGTCCTGTTCAACAACTACGACGCTTCGGGCTTCTGGGGCAACTCGGGCTTCGATCGTCGCCACGCGCTCAACTTCTACTACATCTACGATCTGCCCTTCTATCGCGACCCGGCCGGGTCGTCGGGAAGGTGCTGGGCGGATGGCAGATCTCGGGCGCGACGTTCATGCGGTCGGGCACGCCGCTCTGGGTCACCGAAGGAGCGGACATTGCCGGCACTGGCGATACGTTCGGGAATCCCTGGAATCTCAACGGCGACATTAAGGGCAACGCGAACGAGGAGTTTTCGGCGGGCGCAGGGGCCGATCAGAACTTCTGGTTCGATCCGCCGGTCTTCACGAGGCCGGCGAGCAGGCACGTTCGGCAACGGCCCGCGAAACAACATCTACAATCCGGGCCAGTACCAGTGGGACGTCGCGCTGTTCAAGAACGTCAACCTGGGCGGGACCAAGACCGCGCAGTTCCGCGCGGAGATTTTCAATTTCATCAACCACGCGAACTGGACGGCGCGGACCGAACCCGACGAGCGCGACGTTCGGCCGTGTCACCGGAAGGCTGATGACCGGCGGGACATTCAGCTCGCGTTCGATTCATGTTCTGAGCCGCAGGACACGTCGTATCGACACGATCGACCCTCGCCGGACGGGGCTACCTCCGTCCGGCGTTTTTCCTTGTCACCACTGGCTGACCTGGTTACCCGCCACTTACGACTCCGCCTTGCCGCGCCGGAGGTCGCCTGCGAGATGAGTCGTAAATGGCCAGATGGCTGCGCTATGTTCGCGCTCGCCAGGATTCGGCCACGCGGCGGCCCAAGCGCTTTATCAAAAAAGACTCGCGACAGAGCGCAGGAACGATCTGCCAGCGGCGCAGTGGGTCAAACGCTGAGATAGCACCAATTCAGACGATGTATGTGTTCTCAGGGCACAGGCCTCCTGATGTGGTCCGTTCTCGGATTTGGCGCGCTGCTCGGCGCGGACCGCGTGGCCGCGCGCGTGCAGACGACTGGAGTGAGCTTTTCGTTCAAGAACATCGCGACCGAGGCTGGTCTCGTCGCGAAGACGATCTACGGCGGGCTCGATACCAACCGGTACCTGCTCGAGACGACCGGGACCGGCGCGGCCGCGTTCGACTATGACGGCGACGGCTGGATCGACATCTTTCTCGTCAACGGCACGACGCTCGAGGGATTTCCAGCCGGCAAGGAACCGACGAACCACTTGTATCGCAACAAGGGCAACGGCACGTTCGAGGACGTGACGACTCGCGCCGGCCTTGCGCAGGGCGGATGGGGGCAGGGCGTCTGCGCCGGCGACTACGACAACGACGGTCATGACGATCTCTTCGTCACCTATTGGGGCCAGAATCGCCTCTATCGCAACAAAGGCGACGGTGCGTTCGAAGATACGACGGCCCGCGCCGGCCTGACCCAGCCGCGCACCCGCTGGGGCGCCAGCTGCGCCTTCCTCGACTACAACCGCGACGGCCTCCTCGACATCGTCGCAGCCAATTACATCGATCTCGATCTCAAGGCGACGCCGCTTCCGTCCTCCGGGCTGTGCCGCTACAAAGGCCTGCCGGTCGCCTGCGGGCCTCCGGGCCTGCCGGGCGGCAAGAACGTGCTCTATCGCAACCGTGGCAATGGCGCGTTCGAGGACGTGTCCGATGCGTCAGGCATTGCGGCCGCGCGCGGCACCTACGGGCTGGGCGTTGCCACCGTCGACTTCGACAACGATGGCTGGCTCGACGTGTATGTCGCCAACGATTCCAACCCAAGCGCGCTCTACCACAACAATCGCAACGGCACCTTCACCGACATCGGGATCGCCGCCGGCTGCGCCTACAGCCAGGATGGGAAGCCGCAGGCGGGGATGGGCGTTGCGATCGGCGACTACGATCGCAACGGCACGCTGGACATCTTCAAGACGAACTTTGCCGGCGACACCTCGACGCTCTACGCCAACACCGGCAAGGGCGCCTGCGAGGATCGCACGTTTGCCGGCGGCATCGGCCTCAACACGCGGTGGCTCGGCTGGGGCGTCGGCTTCGTCGATCTCGACAACGACGGCTGGCTCGATCTCTTTCTCGTCAACGGACACGTTTATCCGGAAGTCGATCGCCTCAAGACCGAAGCGGGCTACAAGCAGCGCAAGGTCGTCTACCGGAACCTGAAGAACGGACGTTTCGCCGATGTCACGGAGCAACTCGGTCCGCCTGTGACGATTCCCAAAGCCGGTCGTGGTGCGGCGTTCGCCGACTTCGACAACGACGGCGACGTCGACGTCGTCATTAACAACGTCCACGATACGCCGGACCTCTACCGGCTGGACCAGACCGGTGACCGTCAC
Source organism: uncultured Acidobacteriota bacterium (assembly GCA_963797715.1). Lineage (GTDB taxonomy): Bacteria > Acidobacteriota > Vicinamibacteria > Vicinamibacterales > 2-12-FULL-66-21 > DATBJJ01. The sequence continues at coordinate 89,310 of CAWCQS010000009.1, read as the reverse complement.
TGGCTGGCCGTCAAGCTCGTTGGCGCCGAGTCGAATCGCAGCGCGATTGGCGCGCGGGTGCAGCTGGTCACGGCCGATGGCGTTCAGGTACAGGAAGTTCGGGGCGGCGGCAGCTACTACTCGCAGAGCGACTTCCGACTGCACTTCGGCCTTGGATCGGCGACGGCCATTGACCGTCTCGAGGTGCGCTGGCCAAACGGCCGCGAAGAGACATGGACGGCACTCGCGATCGATAAGTCACACACGCTCAAGGAGGGTTCGGGCACCGAGAGGAAGGCGCCGTGAAGTCGCTCTTGAGCCTGGCGCCGCATCTGATCCTGCTTGGCATCGTCCTGCGAGCGAGTGAAGGGCCCGCGGTGGCTTGCTCAGACCGCTCAGGCGCAGTCGCCGCAAGCGTCGACTGCGGAGAGCCAGGTCAAGGCCGTCCTCGTCGAAGCTCGCAAGCTCGTCGACGATGGCAAGCCGCGAGAGGCGGTCGCGAGGCTCGAGACGCTCGACACGTCGGTGCCCGAAGTCGCCCGGCTGCTGGGTGTCGCGTACTATCACGCCGACGACCACCAGCGAGCGATCAAGCAGCTGGTCCCATTGGTGTCCACTCCCGGCACGCTGCCCGAGGGATCGATCGAGCGCCGCGAAGCGATTCAAGTCCTTGGGCTTTGCTACTACCTGACCGGGCGGTATCCAGAGGCGATTCCGCTGCTCGAAGAGACGCGCGTCTGGGCAAAGGACAACCTCGAACTCGGATACATCCTCGGTCAGGCCTACATCCAGATGCGCCAGCCGGAGCGGGCGCGTGCCTCGCTCGCGCGCACGTTCCGGCTCGCCGCCGGAGTCGGCCGCGCGCGCACGTCGTTGCCGCGCAGATGATGTTGCGGATCGAGATGGAGCCGCAGGCAGAGGCCGAACTGAAGCGGGCGTCGAGAAGGATCCGAGAATTCCCCGCGCGCAACTACCTTCTTGGCCAGACTGGCGCTCTTCAGAGGCAAGTTGGACGAAGCGATCGGGTTGACGGAAAGAGAGCTGACGGTCGAACCCGAGTGACGCGATGGCGCTTCCATCAGCTTGGCGATGCCTACCTTCGCGCGTCGAAGCCAGACGAGGCCATGGCGGCGCTGCAGAAGTCGCTCTGGCTCAACCCGTACTACAGCGCTCCCTACATCCTGCTCGGGCGCCTCTATATGACGAAGGACCAGCCAGCAACTGCCGAAGGCATGCTGCGCCGGGCCATCCAGTACGATCCCAACAATCGATCGGCGCATTACCTTCTCGGTCAACTCCTGCAGCGGGTCGGCCGCACCGAGGAGGCCAAGAAAGAATTTGCCATCGCCGAATCGCTGCAGCCGCCAGGACGATGAGGGCCACGGTGCGGTGCATGGCTGTGGCCTCGGCGTGCGCGTGTGCGGTAGCGATCGGATCGGCACAGCCGCCGAACGCACCGGCGTCGTCCATTTCTTTCACCGACGTCGCGCGCGAGGCGGGCCTCGTCCATCCGTCGATTTACGGCGGCATCGACCGCAAGCGGTACATCATCGAGACCAATGGCGCGGGGGTTGCGCTCGTTGACGTCGACCGCGATGGCTGGCTCGACGCGTTGGTGCTTGGCGGAACCCGGCTCGACGGAGCGCCTGACGCCACCAACCGGCTGTATCGCAACAAACGCGATGGCACCTTCGAAGACATCACCGAACGAGCAGGCGTGCGACGCACTGCCTGGTCCTCGAGCGTCTGCGCCGGTGACTACGACAACGATGGCTGGATCGATTTGTTCGTGACGGCGTACGGCCAGAACGTGCTCTATCGAAATCGTGAAGGACGGTTCGAGGACGTCACAGCGGCGGCCGGTTTAGCGACCACAGGTGTGCGGTGGGGCTCTGGCTGCTCGTTCGTCGATCTCGATCGCGACGGGCGGCTCGATCTCTTCGTCGCCAACTATCTCAAGTTCGACCTCGAAAGTGCGCCCGAGCCCGGAACCGGTCCGAACTGTCTGTGGAAAGGAATCCCCGTCAATTGCGGACCGAAGGGACTGCCCACTGATACGAACCTCCTCTATCACAACGACGGCAACGGCAAGTTCTCGGACATCTCCGAGCGCTCGGGCATCGCGCGCGTGACCGGACGTTACTCGATGACCGCAGTCGGCGCCGATCTGACCGATGACGGCTGGCCCGACATCTACGTCGCGTCTGATTCGACGGCGGCAATCCTCTACCGAAACAATCGCGACGGCACGTTTACCGACATCGCGGTCGAGAGCGGAACGGCCTACAGCGAGCACGGCAGCCCGCAGGCGGGGATGGGCGTCGCCGTCGGCGACTACAACGGCGACGGCCGGCTCGATCTCGCGAAGACCCATTTCTCCGACGACATTCCGGCGCTCTATCGCAATCTCGGCAAGGGCTTGTTCGAGGATGCGGCTGTCGCGGCGGGTCTGCACGTTCAGAACCGCTACGTGCAGTGGGGCACCGGGCTGGCCGACTTCGACAACGACGGCCTCGCGGATCTCTTCTACGTCACCGGGCACGTGTATCCGGAGATCGAGCGCGCGGCCGGCATGGAAGGGCAGTATCCACACAAGGGCCCGCGCATCCTGTTCCGCAATGCCGGCAACGGCCGCTTCGAGGACGTCAGTAGCGCAGGTGGCCCAGGCCTGACAACGCCGCACTCGAGCCGAGGCGCCGCGTTCGGCGATTTCGACAACGACGGTGACGTCGACGCGCTGGTGATGAACATGAACGAGCCGCCATCGCTGTTGCGCAACGATTCACGAAGCGGCGGCAACTGGATCGAGGTGCTACTCGAAGGCCGGTCATCGAATCGCGCTGCGATCGGCGCGACGGTGATCGTGACGGCTGGCGGCCGCAAGCAGGCGCGAGCCGTATTGAGTCAATCGAGCTACTACTCGCACGACGATCTGCGTCTGCACTTCGGTCTCGGCGCAGCCACGCGCGTCGACGACATTGAAGTGCGATGGCCGAACGGAGCAGTGCAGCAGATGAAGAACGTTGACGCGAGACGAGTGGTCACGATCGTCGAAGCGCCTGCGGCCCGAGCGAGGCGCGGCGCAGTCGAGCGTGAGTTGCGAGCGAGAGCGTGCGGTCCCGAGCATGTAGGCGGATGCTTCAGCGGTGCGAGCTGACGTGCGCACACGGGTTTCTTGTGATCATCGCTTTCGTGCTTCTTGTTTCCGGAGCACGTGCGCAATCGCCACCGCCGGCATCAAAGCTCACGATCAGCGAGGCGCTTGCCGGGGCGCGGACATTGCTCGCCGCGAACGACTTGGCGGGCGCGCGCGCCAGGTTGGAAACCGCCCTCGCTCAGAATCCCGCCTCGGCGGAGGCCCATTACCTGCTCGGCATCATCGCGGAGCGTCAGAACGATCTGAGCGCCGCGGCGGCTTCGTATCAGGAGGCCATACACCTCAATCCGAAGCTGGCGCTGGCGCACGATCGCCTGGGGTTCGTGCTGGGGCTCCTCGGACGCACGGACGAGGCTCTTGCCGGATTCGAGCGTGCCACCGAGCTTGCTCCGGATCTGTTCGACGCTCAATACCACCTCGGTGCGACACGATGGTGGACGAAGGATCTCGATGGCGCGCTCATCGCGCTGCAGGCTGCCGTACGGCTCCAACCCGCCCACGCCGAGGCGCGGTACTATCTGGGGCTCACGCTCAGGCAGAAGGGGCGCGTCGACGAAGCCATCGAGCAGCTCCGGCGCGCAGTGCGCGCCAACCCGAAGCTCGTCCCGGCGCGCGTGCAGCTCGGTGTTGCACTGCGCGAGCGCGGCGATCTCGACGGGGCGATCGACGAGCTGAAATCCGCGCTGCAGCTGGACCCCCGGTCGACGGATGCACGGAACAGTCTCGGCCTCACGCTGATGCAGAAGGGAGAGGCCGAGGAGGCGATCGCGACGTTCCGTGCGCTCGTTGAGAACGAGCCGGCTAACGCGACGGCTCGTCTGAACCTGGGCACGTCGCTGCTGCAGCGCGGCGATCTGGATGCTGCTGTCGTGGTGTTCAGAGAAACCATCGAACTGCAGCCCGCGAATGCGGAAGCGCGATACAACCTCGGTCTCGCGCTCAAGCAACAGGACGACTTCGCCGGCGCCGAGACCGAGCTGCGGCGCGCAGCCGAGCTCGACACGTCTCTTCCCGACGCTCCCTTCACCCTCGGTGTTGTCCTATGGCAGACCGGCCGCGCAGACGAGGCCGTGCGTGCGCTGCGTGAAGCCATCACCCGCCGCCCGGACTACGCCGATGCGCATTACATGCTCGGAACGATCCTGAAACAGCAAGGCGCCGCCGCAGAGGCGCTCGCCGAGTTTCGCGAAACCGTAAAGTATCGGCCGGAATCGGCGGAAGCTCATCTGAGTCTCGGCGAGATGTTGCGGCAAGCCGGAGAGGCGGACGCAGCCGCCGCTGAAATGCGGGAAGCGGAACGACTCAATCGGAAGAAGGCGGACGAGCAGGCTTCGACGTTTGCTGTCGGCGTCGGTCTTCAGAAGCTCAAGACAGGCGACCTCGCCGGCGCCGTCGCAAAACTCCGCGAGGCCGTCCGACTTGCGCCTGACAATGCGCAGGCACACTATCAGCTGGCACTCGCGCTGCAGCAGACTGGCGCGCGCACGGAAGCCCGCACCCATTTCGCTGAAGCGCAGCGGCTCGCACCGTATCTGCGTCCGCCCGCCGACACCAAAGACAAACAGTGATCTCGCCGGCGCTACCTCGACAGCTGATTGTTTGGGGCCGCTGAGCTTGTCGATTACTCGTCGCACTCGTCACAAAATCGCATTATCCACTTGACCCTCGGAGCCGAGCACACCTACGATCTTCTGTCGACACGTCACACCGCGCCCTTCATCACGCAGCCTCACCACATCCTGCACCGGCTGCGATGAAGCGATGAAGAGCGAAGAAGGAGGCTTCATGTTCCGTCGCCTTCAGACGCCCAGCGCGTTTTCCCCACATCGGCTTATTGCCATCGTAGCCGTGTTGATCGCGCTCACAGCCCTGCCGCGCAGCGCTGCGGCGCAGGCAGTTTACGGCAGCATTGCCGGTACTGTGGTGGACCCATCGGGCGGCGCGCTGCCCGGAGTGTCGGTCACTGTCACAAGCGTCGAGCGCAAGACGACCGACACGGTCGTGACCAACGAAACTGGCCACTACGTCAAGGAGCGCCTGCTGCCCGGTACGTACGAGGTGAAGATCGAGCTCTCCGGGTTCAAGCAGTCGGTCTACCCGAACATCCGGGTGAACGTCGACACGCAGACGACACTCGACGTCAAGCTGGAGGTCGGCGCAGTCACCGAAGCCGTGACCGTCGAGGGGTTCTCACCGATCCTGAAGACCGACCGCGCCGACGTATCGTCGCGCTTCGACACCAAAGAACTGACCGAGCTTCCCGTGCTCGACCGAAACTTCACCAAGTTCATCCTGCTGACCCCCGGAGCACAGCAGCTTGGATGGCAGCACGCCCCTTCCGAGAACCCGCAGGGATCCACACAGACGCAGGTGAACGGGCAGCATTTCAGCGGAACCGGGTACCAGCTCGACGGCACCGAGAACCGTGACCCAATCCTGGGGATCATCGTCATCAACCCGAATCTCGAGTCCATCGGGGAGACGAAGATCACGTCGCAGAATTACGACGCGGAGTTCGGGCAGGCAACAGCAGGCGTGGTTGCGGTGCAGACAAAGTCCGGGTCGAACTCGTTCCGCGGAAGCGGGTTCGAGTTCTTCCAGAATGAAGCGCTGCAGGCGCGCAATCCGTTCACGCAGTCCCGGCCCGATCCGACCACGGGCAAGTTCATTCCTGATTCGAAGAAGAACCAGTTCGGCGGCACGGTCGGCGGCCCGATCGTCGAGAACAAGTGGTTCTTCTTCGGCGACTATCAGGGTACGCGCCAGGACAGGGGCGGGTCGGTTCTGACCTCGGTGCCCACGGTACTCGCGCGGACGGGAAACTTCAGCGAATACGGCCAGCGGATTTTCAATCCCGTCACCGGACAGGAGTACGCCAACGCGACCATCCCGCAAGGTCAGCTATCACCTCAGGCGCTCAATATCATTCAGTTGATTCCCACTCCGAACGCGCCCGGCAGGGAGAACGGCACACGCGACAATTTCACGGCATCCGGTATCGAGGCGTTTACCCAGAACTCAACCAACGTGCGAATCGACGGCCGGTTGAGCGACTCGATCAACACGTTCGGCCGCTACTCTCTCGGCAAGTTTCACCGGGAGGGCACCTCGGCGTTCGGCCGCGGCGGCGGTCCGGCAGTCATCGGTGGGGGCAATCTGGGTGGAATCTCCGAGTCACGCAACCAGAGTCTCGCGTACGGCGTGGATTACGCGATTTCGTCCAGCCTGCTTGCCGATTTCCGCTTCGGCTGGTTCCAGTACAAGGTCGATGTCTTGCCGGGTGACTTCGGGACCACGCCGGCGGCCGATGCAGGCATCCCGAATCTCAACAAGGATACGAATTTCACGAGCGGCCTGCCGTATTTCGGAATCCGCGGAAACCAGGCCGACATGGATTGGGGCTGGAGCCTCAACGACAATGCGGGCCGCTGCAACTGCCCCCTCAATGAGAACGAAAAACAATGGCAGGTTGTCACCAACCTGACAAAGCTGTGGGGCAGCCACACCTCGAAATTTGGCGTGGACATCCGCCGGGCGTACAACTTGCGCATTCCCTCGGACCGACATCGTTCCGGCGAGCTGACGTTCAACGCGCTGCGTACGAGTAACGCCGGCCAGGGCGGGCTCGGTCTGGCAACGTTTCTTTTAGGAGACGTCTCGAACGGCACCGACAGAGCATTCGGCCGGTACGTCAGTACGAGCCTCGATGCGCGCGAGCTGCAATGGCGCCACTTCTACTATGCCCAGGACACGTGGCGCCCGAACTCGAAGCTGACGCTCAATTACGGGCTGCGCCTCGACGTGATCAACCCGCAAACGGTCAACGAGGCGCGCAACGGGACGTGGGTCGATCTCACCACCGGTCGCGGTCTCGTGGGGGGTGTGGGCGACATCGACCTGTCCGGAAATACCGAAAACCGACTCAATTGGGCGCCGCGTGTCGGCGCAACGTATCAAGTGAACGAAAGGACTGTGATCCGCGCCGGTTACGGGCGCAGCTACGACATCGGTGTGTTCGGTTCGCTGTTCGGCCACACAGTCACGCAGAACCTGCCCGTTCTGGCAGCCCAAAGCCTGACGGCGCCCAACCAGTTTGCCGCCGTGTTCAATCTGGCCCAGGGTCCTCCTGATCCGACCTTTGTGGAGCCTGGTGCCGATGGCACGTTCACGTGGCCTGATGGCGTGAAGCCTCTGGTATTGCCTCGAAAGCAGCGCCCACCAGAAGTCGACGCATGGAACGTCACGGTGCAGCGGCAGCTGAGCAGCACGATGTCGGTCGAAGTCGGCTACGTCGGGAACTATGGCCGTCACGTGTTCTCCGGCAACAATCCGGATGACGATTTCAACACCGTTTCCCTGGAGGGGTTCCTCACACCTGGCTGTACGGCAACACCGTGCATACCCGCCAACCAGCGGCGGCCGTTTTTCGCCGGTGGGATCGTGCCGAACGTCCTGGGTGTGGGAGGCAACTTCGGGTGGACTGGGAGAGTTCAGGCGTACTTCAACGAGGCGCACAACTGGTACAAAGCCATGCAGGCCAGATTCACGAGGCGCTTTTCGGAAGGCTGGTCTGCGCAGGTCAACTACACGCTCCAGAAGGCGACCAACTACGATGACGACTACTGGATCTACGACCCCGACTTGAACAAAGGGCCGGCAGATTTCGATCGCACGCACAATTTCACAGCAGCGGTCTTGTACGAATTGCCATGGGGCAGGGGCAAGAAACATGGCACGGATTGGTCGGGTGCCACCGAGGCTCTGCTCGGTGGATGGCAGCTGAACACGAACCTGTTCATCCTCAGTGGTACGCCGTTCGACGTGCAGCTATCGCAACGCGGGTGAGGACCGCGACACGGGTACGGGCGGACTTTCCGACCGGCCGGACCTCATCGGAGACCCCGACGGCCCACAGACCCGCGACGAGTGGTTCAACGCGACGCCAATTGGTTCACCGGGCAGCGCATTCGGCCGTCCGGCCAAGGGGACGTTCGGCAATCTGGGGCGCAACGCTTTACGTGGGCCTGGATTCTGGCAGGTGGACATGTCGATCTTCAAAAGCTTCTCGATGGGGGCCGCCCGCCGGGTGGAGGTCCGCATCGAATCAGTGAACGTCTTCAACCACGTCAACCTCGCCAACCCCGATTCCCAAGTTGGCGTTCCCGGTAACGATAATCCCAACGCGGGTCGCATCACGGGTACCGCGGGCAACTACAATCCCAGGAACTTCCAGTTCGGGTTCAGGTTCCTGTTCTAGGCTTCACTTGTCCGGGGGGCTTTGCCCCCCGGAACCCCCCTACTGGCTCGCTCGCAGGGTGCCCTCGCCGCCTCGCGCTCCGCTCGCGAGGCTCCTCGCTTCCGCTCGTTCGCGCCTCTAGACTCTTGCGCAGCTTCGTCACCCGCCCACCTCCACCCACTCGACGACGAAGATGTTGCCGTCGTGATCGAAGCAGGCGCCGTGCGGGCAGATGAACTGGCCGGGGATGAACTTGTCTCGCGGCTCGCGGCGGAGCGGGTTGTTCCAGTTCCGGCGAGTTCGAGTCGCCGAGCTGCGCGACGAGCGCGTTGTGGCTGTCCATCAGCGTGACGCGCCCGTGCAGATCGGGAATCACGACCAGCCCCTTGTGTTCGTCGAAATGACACGGGAGGCGGAACCCGGGCACGAAGTCGATGTGCTTGCCGTCCATCGTGAATCGCTGCAGGCGGTTGTTGCGGCGATCGGCGACCACGAGGACGGGCTGCTTGTCACGCGTATCGACCCAGATGCCGTGCGGCTCGGCCAGCTTGCCCGGCTCTGATCCGCGGCCGCCGAACGTGCGGATGTACTCGGCTTTGCTCGATGTACTGATTGATGTAGTACGAGCCGTAGCCGTCGCCAACATAGATGTCGCCGTTGGGCGCGATGGCGAGGTTGGTCGGGTTGTAGCGGCTTCGCGCGCGCCGTCCGGGCCCGGCTTGTACTCGTCGATAGGCGGCGGTCCGTCAATCTTCCAGACAATCTCGCCGGTCAGCGTCGTCTTGACGACGACCGCCTGCATCGCCGGTTGCGGCGTCATCTTCGGATTGGCGGCGTTGACCGTCAGGTAGAGGAACTCGTCGCTTGCCTTCCTTGCGCAGCCACAAGCCGTGTGCGACGCCGCGATACTCCTTGCCCCACGACCGTACGAACTTGCCCTTCGAGTCGAAGACGACGACGGTGTCGGCGCTGTCGCTCGCTGCGTTCACGGTGTGGTGCACGTAGATGTGACCCTGCGAGTCTTCGACGACGCCGTGGGTGTTGCCCCACTTGATTTGCGGCGGCAGCACGCCCCAGTCGTGGGTGGCTTCGTAGGTGTAGGCACCGCTGCCCATGACGGGGGCTTTCGTGCCGCCTTTGTCCTGCATGCCGAGGAGGATGGGCGACGCCGCGACGGCTCCGAGAAACTCTCGTCGGGTGGTTTTCATGAATGCTCCAAATAATGGACTGCGTCGCCGTCACGAATCACGCTTTCGCACGAGGACACGATGGCACGATGGCACGAAGAACTCTTGGGTTCTCTGCCACGTTCATCGTGTCATCGTGATCATCGTGTGAACGTCGTGACGCGTCGTGTTACGCGAACAAAGCCTCAATCGGTTTCCCAACCCCATCTCTCGTGACGTAGACCGGACGGCGTTCGACCACATACGAGGTGTCCGGCGCGATCCCCAGCGCGTGGTAGATGGTCGCGTGCAGATCTTCCATCATCACCGGATTCTCAATTGTCGTGCACGGGCGCTCGTCGGCGGTTTTGCCGTACACGAACCCCTTCTTGATGCCACCGCCGAACATCAGCACCGAGCCGGCGGCCGTGAAGTGGCGGTGCATGCCGTAGTGGCGCGGCTCGGTCATCACGTCCGGGATGTTGATCGCCTGGTCGCGGACTTCCTTGCCGACCTTGCCTTCGGTCATCGCGTCACGCCCGAACTCGCTCGCCAGCACCACCAGCGTGCGATCGAGCAGGCCGCGCTCGTCGAGGTCGCGAATCAGCTGCGCGATTGGCGCGTCGATCACTTTCTTCATCGCGACGACGCGGTCGTGACCGTGCTCGTGTGTGTCCCAGTAGACGAACGGGATGTATTCCGACGTGACCTCGACGTAGCGGGCACCGGCTTCGACGAGGCGGCGGGCAAGGAGGCAGCCCTGGCCGAAGCGCCCGGTGTTGTAGGCGTCGAAGCTTTTCTTCGGTTCGAGCGACAGATCGAACGCCTTGGCAGACGGCGACGTCAGCAGGCGATCGGCGGCCTCGAGCGAGCGGACGAGCGACGTGCGCTGGAAGTCACTGCCGTACTGATGCACCGGCTCCTGCGCCAGCAGCTTTTCGAAGAGTTGACGCCGCGTGCGGAATCGTTCGGTGCCCAACTCTTTGGGCGGCCTCACCGCCGACGCCGCGTCCTGCGGGTCGATGATGAGGAACGGACCGTGTTCAGAGCCCAGGAAACCAGCGGTGTGAAACGCCTTCAGCGTGCCGATCTCTCCGGCACCCTCGACGGTCTGGCCGATGGCAATGAAGGCCGGCACGTCGGGGTTCTTCGGGCCGAGCGTTCGCGAGACGACGGCGCCGATGTGCGGCATGGCCATCGGCTGCGGCGGGATGTAGCCGGTGTGCCAGTGATATTGATGGCGCGAGTGGAGGATGAAGCCAAGATCCGCGGCGTTGAACGTGCGGATGACCGTCCCGCGATCCATGACGCTGGCAATCTGCTCGAGTCCCTGTGTGAACTTGATGTTGTCGACCGCGGTGTCGATCGTGGGGAACGTGCTCAGCACATCCTTGATCGCCACGCCGGGCTCGAAAGCTGTGTAGCGCTTCGGATCGAACGTCTCGGTCTGCGCCATGCCGCCGGCCATCCAGAGCACGATGACCGCATCGGCCGTCGCTTTGCGGGGCCTGCCGCGCCGAAGCCTTGGCGAAGGCGGGTTCGCTGCCCGCGAGCGCCGCCAGCGTCGCGGTGGCGGTTGCGCCCATGAAGCCGCGACGGCTCACGCGCGCGAAAATGCGGCGCTCTTCGGCGTTCAGTCCAGTCAGGTCGTGCTGTGCTGCGGACATGGGACCCTCAGTAAATCAGTTGGAACTCGGGCTTCATCAGTACCGCCCACAACAAGTCTGCCAGTCCTTCGGCGGACGCACGGCCCGGCCGCGCCGGATCGGCAATCGCGCTCACCGCCAGCCGCCGCTCGGCAGACGACGGCGCGCGACCGAGCGCGTGCATGAAAACGCGGTCGACGGCATTTGCGACTGTCGGCACGGTTGGTTCCGGCGGCAGGGGAGGCTGTGGCGCAGGCGGCAGCAACCGATCCATGTTCGGCTGGCTGTCGAACACATAGAAGCGGATCGCCGGGTTGAGCGTCGCCCCGATGTCGGATCGTGGATTATCGAGCGCGATGCTGCCGCGGAATCGCACGAAGCCTTTTCCCTTGACGTCGTACACCAGTCGTGACGGCGCTCTGACGCGCACGCTCCCATCTTTTCCCGCAGCCGGTGAACCAGACGAAGAGCGAAGTCCCTGTGCTTCGACCGGCTTGAGAGACGCGAGCGTCGTGCTTTTTCCACTCGCGTCGACCAGCTCGGCGCTCGACCACAGCGGCTCGACTCGCTCAGGTGCGTTCGAGCCATAGTCCTCGGCAACGAGCCACAGTCGCGTGGCCTTGCTGATGTCGATGTCGAACGCGCTGGCGCTGGCGTTCCGGCCGGCGACGGTCTTGTTGTAGAGGCTGAGGCGTTCGGGCGGCAGCTCGCCGATCATGCGCCGTGCGCCACGCGACAGCGAGCGCGTCAGCATCTCTCCGTTCACCAGCTCCAGTGCCTGCGGCGTCGTCGCTTGCGTTGGACGTGACGAGGTGATCTGATCGCGGATCGGCCGACCGAGCGCGCGCGTGAGGTTGCTCGAGGCCGCCCGCCACTCCCTGCCGTAGGCGCCGGCCGTCGGCGGATCGGTGGGTGGTGGTTCGCCGCGCCCTCCGCCGCCCCCTCCGCCACGTGTCGGGTAGACGCTCCATTCGCCGGTAATCGACCCGACCGCGTCGGCAAACTGCTCCGCCGACAGCCGCCGAACCTCTGGTCCTTCGAAGACGTACCCACGGGCCTGCACTTCCGCTGACCGCGAAACGGCCGGCATTTGGTAGGTGCGGGACGTGACGATGGCGTGAATCAGGTACTTGAGATCGTAGTTGTGCTCGACGAAGTCGCTCGCCAATGCGTCGAGGAGGCCAGGACTCCACGGCTTGCCGTCCATCTCGTCAGGGTTGGCGACGATGCCGTGGCCGAGGAGGCGTTGCCAGATGCGATTGACGAGCGTGCGCGGGAGGCGACCGTTTCGGGGATCGGTAAAGATCGCGGCGGCGGTCGCGCGCCGATCGGGCAGCGCCGTGGACGGCGGCACGCGGTTCAGTTCCGGATAGAGGAATCCCGGTTCGGCGTAGGCGTCCTGCGCCACGTCGCAGCGGTACATACGTAAACGAGCCTCGGGAGAAAAGAAGCCCGCGAGCGAGTACGCGTCCTTCAGCTTCCACTTGCTGACGAAGCTGTCGTGACACGCGTTGCACTTCAGGTTCACGCCAAGAAAGACCTGGGCGGTGTTTTGCGACGCCTGCATCCACGGCGTGACCGCCGCGCTCGTTTCGCCACGCCAGTTGACTCCGATCAGGAACCCTTCTGGATCGCCCGGCGCTGACGGGTTGATCAACTTGTCGACGAAACGGTTGTACGGAAGGTTCGAGGTCAGCGCGGGCTGAAGCCAGTCGGTGATGCTCTTGCGGCTGGCGGACTCCGAAAAATACGTGACGCCGTCTTCGTTGCGCAGCAGGTCGTTCCAGAACGAGATCCAATGATCGGCGTACTTCTTGTCATCGGCCAGCAGCGTCGCGACGAGCGTTTCCCGCTTCGTCGGCGTGCGGTCGTCGAGGAACGCGCGAAGTTCTTCGGGCCGAGGCAGCAGGCCCCAGATGTCGAGATACACGCGGCGAGCGAAGAGCGCATCCGAAACGAGTGTTGGCTCCGCGGCTTGCCGGGTGGCAATGTAGTCCGCGGCAAAGCGATCGATGGTCGACGTCCATTCGCGCCACGTCACCGCCGGCGTCGCGGGACGCTCGAGCGTCAAAGGCGCTTCCCACGGCGGCGGCGCCGGAGCCGACGTCGGGGTCGCGCGCGCGCCCTCATCGATCCAGAGCCTGATGAGCGCAATTGACGCGGCGTCGAGCGGCACCTCGTCTTTCGGCATCTGCGGCTCGGTCGCCCCGGTAAGACGGTGAACGATCAAGCTGTTGGCGCTGTTGCCCGGACGCACGACCGCGCCGTTCCGTCCGCCCTCGAGGATGTCAGCGTAGGTTGCGAGCGAGAGCCCACCCTTGCGTCGCTCCTGGCTGTGGCACTCGGAGCAGGAGGATTCGAGGATCGGCTGGACCTGCCGTTGAAAGTCGACGAGCGCTCCGCCAGCTTGTCCGGCGGCCGCGGCCCCTTGGCTAGCAGCCAGTGTTGCCGCAACCCACAGCCCTGCCGCGAGCGCGATGAGCGCGAGAGAACGGGACCGATGTGCGTTCAAGGCCATATGCCGCATGGGAATCGCGCGTCCGCATATGATAAGCGACTACTCGGGAGCTAGCAGCAAGGAGCTGGGAGCTAGGAGCTAGAAGCTGAATGTCACTCGTTCTCGTAACTGAGCCAGAATATCGACGCGGCGAAGCCGTATTCACGACCTCGACCCGATTTACGTTCAAGCCGGCGCCATCCGAGGAAACCGCGCTCGTGCGCGAAATCGCGGACTCGGGCGCTCGCCACGTCATCATCGGTGGTCAGCCCTACCGTGAGGCGCTGTACGAGGCGCTGCCGCGTGGCAGCGTCATCGCGCGGTTCGGGGTTGGTCACGAATGGGTCGACAAGGCGAAAGCCACGGCAGCCGGGCTTCTCTGCACGAACACGCCGTCGGTGCTCGACCAATCTGTTGCCGAGCTGACTTTCCTGCTCGTCGCGGCCGCCGCGCGCAGGCTGACGACCATCGCCGATTCGACGAGGAACGGTCAGTGGTCGCCGGTGCTCGGCAGCGAGCTCTTCGGTAAGACGCTGACGATCGTTGGCGCCGGCCGCATCGGCTCTGCCGTGGCGCGAATTGCCAAGCGCGGTTTCGAGATGCGTGTCATCGGCTGCCGGCGCAAGGGCTCGTCGTCTCCACCACCAGACGGAACGGACTTCGATCTCGTCACGGACGATGTGGCGGATGCGTTACGACAGGCGGACTTCGTGAGCCTGCTCATCCCTGGAGTTCCCGAGAACGCGCGTTACATCAACCGCGAGCGCCTGGCAATGATGCAGCCGCACGCGTGGCTGATCAACACCGCCCGCGGCGCGGTCGTCGACGAAGTGGCGCTGTACGACGCACTAGAGGAGAAAAAGATCGGCGGGGCGGCCCTCGACGTCTTCGACCGCGAGCCCTATCAACCGGCCGATGCCGGCCGGGATCTCCGGACGCTGCCGAATGTCATCCTGACGCCGCATGTCGGCAGCACCACGCCGGAGGCCAACCGCGGCATGGCCGAACGGGCCGTCCAGAACTTGGTCCTTGCCGAGGCGCGCGAGTTTGGGAAGATGGATCTCCTGAACCCCGACGTGCTGCGGTAGTCGCGCCGCGCTCGCGCTGGAGGCCCATGCAACTCTCAGACGTACAGGCAGCGAAGGCCGTGGTTTACCGTACCCTCAAGCCCACGCCACTGTTGCGGCACTCGCTGCTCGAGGCCAAGACCGGCCTCGACATCCTCGTCAAGCACGAGAACTACAACCCCACGGGCGCGTTCAAGGTGCGCGGCGGGCTGAACCTCGTCGCCAGCCTGTCGCCGGCCGAACGCCGCGGCGTGATCACGGCGACGACCGGCAACCACGGCCAGTCGATCGCGCTGGCCTGCCAGCGCGAGGGCGTGCCGTGCACGATCGTCGTGCCGATTGGCAACAATCCTGACAAGACCGCCGCGATGCGAGCGCTCGGGGCCAACGTCATCGAGTTCGGCCGCGACTTCGACCAGTCGCGCGAGCGCGTCGAGGAACTGCAACGCACGAACGGCCTTCGCTACGTGCACTCGGCCAACGAGCCGATGCTGATTGCCGGCGTCGGCACGTATGCGCTCGAGATCTTCGACGACGTGCCGGATGTTGACGTCATACTCGTGCCGATCGGCGGCGGCAGCGGCGCGTGCGGTTGCGCGCTCGTGCGCACGTGGCTCGGCCGCAAGACCGAGGTGATCGGCGTGCAAGCCGAGGGCGCTGATGCGTTCACCCGCTCGTGGCGCACCGGCACGCGCGTCACCGGCGATCGCGTGGCGACGTTTGCCGAAGGCATGGCGACCCGGGTCACATTCGATTTGACGTTCGGCATCCTCCAACGCGAGCTCAACGACATCGTCACGCTGACCGAAGAGGAACTCGCCGGTGGTGTTCGCCTCGCCCTGGAAACGACGCACAGCCTCGCGGAAGGCGCCGGCGCTGCATCGTTGGCCGCTGCCGTCAAGATTGCCGATCGTTTGAAGGGCAAGAAGGTCGTGTGCGTGATGAGCGGCGGGAATATCGATCGTTCGACGCTGATGCGGGTTCTTGCGGCGTAGAACTTCAGGCGCCCGACGTTCGCTGTCAAAACCTTTTAGGCGCAGAGGGCGCAGAGGCGCAGAGTCCGCAGAGATAGGTCTCGGGCACGAACGTCACGTGGCTGGTTGCACGCCGGCCTTCGGCCGGCGTACAGATCGGGGAAGGACGACAGATCACAAGCGCGCTTGAAGGGTGCTTGCGCGTTTGTGATCTGGTGTCCTCCCCCGATCCAACCGCGCAAAGCGCGGTGCAACCAGCTTCCGAACGTTTCGACTTACACTCGCTGCCCTTTGTGGTCGCGCAGATCGTTGGCGACCCTTCGTATACCGTTCTTCAAGACCTCGACATTGAAGTTAATGACGAGTCCCACGGTGCAGCCGGTGAGCTTCAGGTACGTCAACATCTGGGCTCGGTGGATGCTTGCAAGCGCGTCGACACACTTCACCTCCACGAGCACCTGGCCGTCGACGACGAGGTCAATGCGATACGCGCAACTGGTTTTGAACTCCTTCCACTCGACCTCTATGGGCTTTCCGACGTCGACTTGGTGCCCGGCACGCACGAGCTCATAACCCAGACACAAGTGATACACGGATTCGAGCAGGCCTGGTCCGAATCGCTTGTGGACCTTGATCGCATTGCCGATGATGTCGTCGGTGATGGCATTGATCGCAGCGATGTCGGTCATGCCCGGGTATGAGCAAGTAGAGTGCCGCTGTGGATTGCAGCCACATGCCGACAGATGCAGTGAAAGTACGCTGATTTTTCAGCATGGAGTGTCAGGCCGGAGATCAGAATCTGCGGACTGCTTGGCGTGCGGCTGGTGGCACGCCGGCCTTCGGCCGGCGTCCGGATCGTGGGAGGCTGCTGGATCACAAACCCGCGGCAATCACGGGCGGGCTTGTGATCCAGCAGCCTCCCACGATCCGACCGCGCGAAGCGCGGTGCCACCAGCATCGAAGCCGCGCAAACCTTCGGCAGAATGACCGATCGAGCTCTTAACTCGGCGCGTCCTCCGCGCCTCCGCGTCCTCTGCGATGAAGCGTTTGACAGCGAACATCGATGGGGCCCAACTTGGACTAACGTTGTGCCGTGAGCAAGAGCGCGGAACGAATCCTGATCGCGTTAGCGATCCTGGCGGCGAGCACGATTGTCAGCTTCCGCTCCGTCTACGAACCCGATCTCGGCTGGCATCTCGCGCAAGGACGCGAGAACTTCTCCGGCCACATCGTCCGCACCAATATTTTCAGTTTCACATATCCCGACTACCGCCAGCGCTACACGACGTGGCTGGCCGACACGAGCGCGTACGTTGCCTGGCGCATAGCGGGGGATGCCGGCATTCAAACGCTTGTTGCCGCAGCGGTGGCACTCTCACTTGCCCTCGTCTACGCCGCGTGTCGAGTGCAATCGGCGGCGCTGCCATCGGTAGCAGTGCTGGTGCTCGCGTTCTTCGTGCTCGAGCCGCGCGTGATCCCGCGACCGCACCTGGCATCGTTCGTGGGCTTTGCCGCGTGCTCGTGGCTGATCCAGTGGGCAATCGCCACGCGGTCGGCAAGACCGTTGATATGGGCGATACCTGTAGTCGCAGCGTGGAGCAACCTTCACGGCGAAGCGATCCTCGGCGTGGTCGTGCTATCACTCTTTGCTGCGTGCGAGCTCGCACAGCCATCTTCGCTGACGCGACATGAGGCCCGCCGCGCGCTGGTCATTGCGGCGGCCAGCGCTGCTGCACTGCTCGTCAATCCCTATGGCTGGGGCCTCGTCCAGTACATGTACGAGAACATCTCGGTGCCGAGCGTTCTCAGCATTGCCGAGTTGCGGCCCGCCTACCTGCCGGTCTACCGGGCGTTCTTCGCGTTCGCGGCTCTCGCGGCCATTGCATTGGTGTCGCTGCCACGCACGCTGACGCTGTGGGAGATCGTCGTGGCCGTGCTCGTCGCGGCGCTCGGGTTCAGGTTTCTCCGGCTGACGCCGTTGATCGCCCTCGTAGCAGCGCCGATGGTCGCCATCAGGCTCACGGCCTGGCAGCTTCGCGGCATCGACGGTCGCGCGATGATCGCGGCGGCGGTTGTGGCGGCAGTGTTCGTTTCGCGAATGCCGGTAACCGCGATGGTCAGGACTGTTCACGTTGGAGGGGTTCATCCAGACGTGTACTTTCCGCGAGCCGCATTGGACTTCATGCGCGCGAACGGCCTGAAGGGCCCGGTCTTCAACAGTCACAACCTCGGCGGCTGGCTCGCGTGGACGATGTATCCGGACGTGCGCGTGTTCCAGGACAGCCGGCTTCAGGCTTATCCCCCGGAGCATTTCCGCGCGATTCTCGAAGCCTCGCGATCCCTACCGGCCTGGAACGCCCTCGTGTCCGGTGTCGACTGGGCGATCGTGTCGTTGCCTCGTCCCAATGCCCTATCCGGCGTCGGCCGATTTCCACCCGATACCTGGGCCAGCGTCTATGACGATGGGTCGGTAGAGATTCTGGTCAGACGGACGGGCGAATACGGCCGCCTCGTAAGGTAGCTGAGGAACTGTGTCGTTGGCGGCTCGCGGCTGGCTGCTTGCGGTTTCGTTTACCGGCTTCAAGCCGAGGCGACCGTATGTGCGAGCCGCTAACCGCGAGCAGCCAGCCGCGAGTAGCGAGCAGCTTGTGGCGAGCCGCCAGCAGCTAGCCGAGAACGACGAGCCCCGAACCCCGAGCCCCGAGCCCCGACAGCGAAGAACCCCTTGTGCTAGTGTTTCACTCGCTTGAACGCCCTTGAAAGACGCCCGCGTTGGTATTCGGTGTGGCCGACGGTCCTCGTGCTCGTCGTTGCGGCGGCGCTGGCCGCTGCGGACGTCAACGCCGTGATGCGGGACCGGCAGTCCACCGGCGATCCTGCGGCATCGACCACCACCGCCGGTGTCTTCACCGCGGCGCAAGCGACGCGCGGCGAAGAAACCTACATGGCGACGTGCGTGTCGTGCCACCCCCGCGGAACGTATGCGACGCCGGCATTTCGCGCGACGTGGACGGGACGGCCACTCTCCGAACTCTTCGATTTCGTTCGCGAGAAGATGCCGAAGAACGACCCTGGAAGCCTGATGCCTGGCGAGTACGCTCAGCTGGTCGCCTACATTCTCAAGATCAACGACGCTCCGGCGGGTGATCACGAGTTGCCTTCCGAGAGCGAGGCGCTCAAGAAGATTCGTATCGAACTACCAGCCGTTCAGTAATGTCGTGCAGCCTAGTGGAGGAGCAGCTACGAGCATGGCCTCGAATCGCAACCGCCGTGTCATAACACTGCTTTCCATCGCCGTCCTCGGGATCGTTGGCGCGGGAGGCTCGCTCGCGGTCTCCGGCCGGCAGTCGAGCGCGCCGGGCCCGTCGCTCGTGCGGGGCAATGTCCCGGGTGAGTGGCGATATTGGGGTGGCGACGCCTGGAGCACGCGCTACTCCCCACTCGATCAGATCAACGCCACCAATTTCGGCAAGCTGAAGATTGCCTGGCAGTGGAACGCCGGCGCCTTCGGCCAGGACGAGTACTACCGGACCACTCCGCTCTACGCCAACGGCCGCTTGCTGACGGTCGCGACGACCCGGCGGATCGCCGCGGCGATCGATCCGGAGAACGGCGAGACGCTGTGGATGTGGCGGATGGACGAAGGCATCCGCTGGCAGAAAGCGCCGCGTCAGTTCTCGGGCCGCGGACCGGCGTACTGGACCGACGGTGCCAACGAGCGAGTGATCGTCACCACGCCCGGCTATCACCTCGTGTCGCTCGATGCGAAGACGGGGATTCCCGATCCCAGGTTCGGCAAGAACGGCATCGTCGACCTGATGGACGGGCTCGGGTATCCGCTCGTGCCTCTGGCGGTGGACGATGACGGTCCGCTCGTCATCAGCGACGCGGCACCCGCGCGTAAGGCCAAGCCGGGAGAGACGTGGAACGAGGCGACGAAGACCGGCGCCGACGGCACGGTCGGCATCGACCCTGCGCTCGGTCAGATCGGCGCCAGCTCGCCGGCCATCGTCGTCAACGACGTCATCATCGTCGGCAATTCGCACATTCACGGCTACTACCCGATTCGCCTGCGAAATCTGCCGAGCTACATCCGAGGGTTCGACGTCAAGACCGGGAAGCAGCTGTGGAAGTTCAATCTCGTCCCCGAGTCCGGCGAGTACGGCGCTGATACGTGGGTGAATGGAACGAAGCCTGGAACGCCCGGCGTTGGAAAGGTCGATGCCTGGGCGCCGTATTCAGCCGATCCTGACCTGGGCCTCGTCTACATTCCGGTCGGCATGCCCCTCATGGACGAGTACGGCGGCCATCGTCCTGGCAACAACCTGTTTGGCAACTGCCTGATCGCGCTCGATGTGAAAACGGGCAAGCGCAAGTGGCACTACCAGATGGTGCACCATGACATCTGGGACTACGACGCGCCGATGGCGCCGAACCTCCTCGACGTCACGATTGATGGGCGTCCGAGAAAAATCATTGCGCAGTCGAGCAAGCAGGGCTGGCTCTACGTGTTCGATCGAGTAACGGGCGAACCGATCTGGCCGATTGTGGAAACGCCAGTATTGCAAAGTGAGGTTCCGGGCGAGCAGGCGTCGCCGACACAGCCGATTCCGTCGAAGCCCGCACCCTACGCGCAGCAGGGGCTCGTCGAGGCAGATCTGATCGACTACACGCCGGCCATCAAGGAAGCGGCGTTGAAGCTGGCCAAGGCGTGCCGGATGGGCCCGTACTACATACCGGCGTCGCCGGCTGACGGCTCTGGCCCGAGCGGGTTGACGTGCTCGTGGTATGCACCCGGCGCCAGCGGCGGCGTGAACATCGATGGCGGTGCCGCGGTTGATCCCGACACAGGTCTGCTTTACGTCGCGGCGCAGAATGGGTTGAGCACGATGCAGGTAGTCAAGGACCCCTGCTCGGAATTTCGCTACAGCTCGCCGCACGATAGTTGTGGTGAGCGCGGTGCGCTGCCGCCGCCACCGGGATACAAGAAGAACGATGGCAGAGGTGCGGGCGGACGCACGGCGGCAGCAAATAACATCGGTGGTGTGTCGATTCTCAAGCCCAAGGAACTCGGCGGCATCACCGCGTACAACATGAGCACCGGCGCAAAAGCCTGGTGGATTCCCAACGGCGGCCAGCTGCTCCCGGCCGAGCCGAAAGATCCGCTGTTTGCCGACGTGACGCTGCCTCCTGCGGCTCCGGGCCGCGGCCAGGCTCAGGTCATCACGACGAGGTCGCTCGTGATCTACGGCACTGGTCGCGCTGGAGGGCCGCCGAACGCCAAGCCGCAGCTGTATGCGGTCGAGAAATCAACCGGAAAGCAGGTCGGAACGGTGCCGATTCCGTCGCGCACGAGCGCCGTTCCGATGACGTTCCTGCACAAGGGGCAGCAGTACATCGTGTTCGCGATCGGCGCCGGCGGCAACACGTCGCTCGTCGCGTTGAATTTGCCGAAGTAATGTCGTCACAGGAATGTGTAGTGTCCGGCTTTAGCCGGACCTGCGCGGTCCGCCTAAAGGCGGACACCACATCGGACTAAGCAGGGGGGACCCATGTCGAGCGAGAACCCGCGCGTCACGCGCCGTGATTTCGTCAAGACGACAGCCGCTGCGGCGACGGCAGCGATGATCGTTCCGCGTCACGTGCTCGGGCGCGGCTTTCAGGCGCCGAGCGATCTGGTCAACATCGCGACGGTCGGCGTGTCAGGCATGGGCGCGGTGAACACTCGCGCCGTCATGAGCCAGAACATCGTCGCGCTCTGCGACGTGGACTTCGCGCTGCTCGACAATCGCCTCGAGGCATGGAGCAGAGCGCCGCAGCCGGCGCAGAACCGTCCGGCCGGACCGCCGCCGCCGGCAACGCCGTGGAAAGACTGGGGTCCCTCAAAGGCACAGGTCGCGGCCGACGCCCGTTTTCCGGCTCCAGACAATGCCGCGACGCTGAAGCGCTTCGTCGACGAGCAGATTCCCCGGCTCAAGAAATATCGCGATTACCGCGAGATGCTCGAGAAGCAGAAGGACCTCGACGCCATCATCATCGCGACGCCGGATCACATGCACGCGGTGATCGCGTCAAATGCCATGAGCCTCGGCAAGCACGTCTACGTGCAGAAGCCGATGTGCTGGTCCGTGCACGAAGCGCGGCACCTCGCCAAGAAGGCGAAGGAGAACCCGAAGGTCGTCACGCAGATGGGCAACCAGCGCCACTCGGGAGACAACTCACGGCGCGGGATCGAATATGTTCAGGGCGGCGCGCTGGGCGAGGTCAAGGAAGTGCACGTCTGGACCAATCGGCCGCTCGGCTTCTGGCCGCAAGGCATCCCGCGGCCGACGCGTCTCACGACGGATCCGGGGCGACTCCGCTGGGACAACGGCGGCGTCATGCAACGGCTCGGCGCTGCGATGGCTGGCACGAACGGACCGTATCCCGTGCCCGACAAGCTGTCGTGGGATCTCTTTCTCGGCGTTGCGCCCGACGTCGAGTATCACCCCATCTACCATCCGTTCAACTGGCGCGGCTGGGTCGACTGGGGGCAGGGCGCGCTCGGCGACATGGGCGCGCACCTCATGGATTTTCCGGTGTGGTCGCTCGATCTCGGGTTGCCGACGGTGATCGAGACTGAGACGACGCCGTTCAACGGCGTCTGCTATCCCAATGCGACGACAACCTACTATCAGTTCCCGGCGCGGAAGGGCATGCCGCCGGTGAAGCTGACGTGGTACGACGGCGGCCTGCTGCCGCCCGATCCCGAAGAGCTCGAGAACGAGACGCTCGACGCGAACGGCGGCGTGCTCTACGTCGGCAAGAAGGCCAAGCTGCTGCACTATAGCGACATGGCACGGCTGATCCCGACGTCGAAGCACAACTCCTACGGCGCGCCCAAGGAACGCCTCGTACGCGTGCCGCACGCCGATCACGAGATGAACTGGGTACACGCAATCAAGGGCACCGATCAGATTTCGGCGCCGTTCGACTACGCCGCGAAGCTGACCGAGATCATGCTCCTCGGCATCGTGTCCTTACGCGCGAACTCGAAGCTGTATTACGACGCCGCCAACATGCGGGTCACGAATAATCTCGCGGCAAATGACTTTCTGACGAGGGAGTACAGAGCTGGATACGCGCTCTAGCCGCTGACACGACGGAATGGCTCGTTGGGCCGTCCACTCAACCCGTAAAGCCCGCACCTCGTCCCAATGTGCTCGATCCGGAGGTCGGCTCGGCGGAGGATCGCTTTCATGCGCTACACACGACTTCTTGCCGCGTGCTCGTTGGTCCTCGGACTTTCGACATCGGCTCTCGCCGGCGACACGCCACCGCAGAACATCGACCTCAAGGCGCCTGACGGCACCAATCTGAAGGCGATCTACTACGATGCAGGCAAGCCAGGTCCGGCCATCGTCATGCTGCATGCGTGCAACAAAGATCGTTGGTCGTGGGTATCGTTGGCGACGGCAGCGGCAGCCCGTGGGTTCCACCTGATTGCCCTCGACTACCGCGGCTTCGGCGAGAGCGGCGGCGAGCGGCCGACGACTGGACCCGAACAGCAGGCGATTGTCGACGGCAAGTGGCCGGGCGACGTCGACGCGGCGTTCACGTGGGTCACGAGTCAGCCGCAGGTCGACAAGACGCGAGTCGCGGCCATCGGTGCGAGCTGCGGCGTCAATCAGTCGGTGCAGCTCGCCAAGCGGCATCCGGAGGTCAGGACGGTCGTCCTGTTGAGCGGTGGCGTCAACGAAGCGGCGCGCCTTTTCCTGCGCGACACGCCGGCGCTGCCGATCTTTGCCGCCGCCAGCCGCGGCGATAGTGGCGCGGTCGATCAGATGCGTTGGATGCTTGGCTGGTCGCGCAATCCTTCGAATCGCTTCCTCGAGTACAAGGCGGCCGGCCACGGCACCGAGATGTTCGCAGTCGAGAAGGGGCTCGAGCCAGCGATCCTCGACTGGTTCACGACGTATCTTCGCGACGCTCCCGCGACGCCGCCAGCGGTTGCGGCGGGGAAGCCCTCGCCTGCCGAAGAGTTCTGGACGCTGCTGACGTCGCCCGGCGGTGTGGCCAAGGCGCGGCAGGTCTTCGACGACAGCCGTCGCGCCGGTAAGCACGACGTTCTGATTCTCTGAGAACGAAACCAACCAGTACGGATATCAGCTTCTCCAAAGCGGGAATGCGAAGGACGCGGTCGAAGTATTCAAGCTGAACGTCGACGCCTACCCGTCGTCAGCGAACACCTACGACAGCCTGTCGGACGCGTACCTCGCCCTTGGCAATCGCGACGAAGCGTTGCGCAACGCGGAGAAGGCGCTCGAGATGATTCCGAAGGATGCCGAGGCCTCCGACGATTTCAAGAAGCTGGTGCGGGAAAGCGCCGAGAAGAAAGTTACAGAGCTGCGGAAGAAGTCGTGACCGCCGCTGGCTGGACCGAGCCGTACGTCAGTCGCCGCCAGACCCACTCCATCGGCCCGTAGCGATGGGTGCTCAGCCACCACATGCTGAACGGAATCTGGAGGCCGTAGATGACGATGCCGATGAAGAAGTCGGCGAGTGGCCCGACGCGGCCATAGAGGCCGAAGCCGTAGCTGTAGAAGATCGTCGTGCAGATGAGCGACTGGAGCAGGTAGTTGGTCAGCGCCATTCGCCCGACGTACGAGAACGGCATCAGCCGGCGCTGCCACACCGGGTTCTGCCACAAGAGCACAATCGTCGAAGCGTAGCCGAGGCTGAGTGCCGGCAGCGCGACCGACTGCAGGGAAAAAAGGAATATCGTCAGCGGCGTCGGCTGCATCGGATTGGGATGCCACACCCAGTCGATCGCGACCCAGAGGACGTTGCCGAGAATTCCCGCCGTCAGCCCAATCTTTTGCGCGCGCCGCCACCACCCCAGGTGTTCTGACGGCTGGCGCAGATATCCCTTGCGCCAGAGGTACAGGCCGAAGAGGAAGATACCCAGAATCCGCGTCAGGAAGAATACGAACGAGTTGACCTCCGACCATTCCTGTGCGCGCATGCGGAAGACTTCCGCGAACGTGCCGCGGGCGTACGCATTGATCGTCTCCTGAATACTGTGTTGGGGCGGCTGCATGGGCGACGCGCCGAACAGCGTCCCGATGTAGAAGCCGGCGATGAGCACGATCACGAACCAGTACATGATCTGCGCCCAGACGAAGATCGTGCGCTGGCTGCGATTGCGGAACGAGCAGCAGCAAGAACCCGCAGATGGCGTACGGCACCAGGATGTCGCCCCACCACAGCAGGAACGAGTGCGCGAGTCCGATGCCGAGCAGCCCGGCCATCCGTCGCCGGTAGAAGCCGACGCCCTGCATCCGGGCGGCCGCGCGATCCATCTGGATGGCGAAGCCGATACCGAAGAGCGCCGCGAAGATGGTGATGAATTTGCCCTGGACGAAGCAGTCGACCGCTGCCTGCATCAGGCGGTCTGGCAGCCAGCTCCACATCAGCCTCGGATCCATGTAGGCCGCCAACGGCGCGTTGAAGCCACGCATGTTGGCCGTGAGGATGCCGAAGAGCGCGGCGCCGCGCAGGCAGTCGATGACGGTTATGCGGTCTTCGCCGGGGACCGGTCCGATGGCCTCTGCCGCGATGTTGTCCACGACGGCTGGTAGTGTAGGCTCCCAGGCCGCGAAAGAAAAGCGTTCTTCGACCGAGCGCTCACCGACGCAATCGATGCCGCCAGCTTTGGCCCGAGCAGGTCGAGCAAGCGAGCGTGATCCTCGGAGAAGGCATGGCGTTTCGTCGCGTAGACGGCGAGTACGGCCACGAGGTTGCCGTCGTGCACCAGCGGCACGGCCAGCGCCGAGAGAAGGGCCGGCTGCAGCGTTGCCGCTCCGAGCCCGAAGTCGAGCGCCGGTTCGGCGTTGACCGCCGGCCGGCGATGTCCGGCCACCCAGCCGACGATCCCGTCACCTGGACAGGATTCCAGACCGCGGATGAGCGCGGCATGCTCGCCCGCCGCGTAGCCGCCGATCACGAGGTCGTTCTTCTCGTCCGGCACGAAGAGCCCCATCGACGAGCAGGGGAGCACCTGCTTGAGCATCATCCAGCTCAGGGCGCCGACGTCTGCCAGGTTCGCATCGCCGCCGAGCGCACGCGCCAGGCTGGTGACGCCGAGCACTTCTTCGGACGCAGTCGGTTCGCTCGTCGGCATCGCGGCGATTGTGCCTTGTGCCAGACCGCGCTCGCGCGATCGCGCGCCGCCAACCGCCCTGGCCGCCGGATGCATCGGCGTTTCCGCCGGCATCAGCCGCTCGTGCACGGCGACGAATGCGTCGACGATGGCTGGGTCGTACATTGTCCCGCGGCGCTCCGTGAGGATCGCGATGGCGGCCTCGTTCGTCATTCGCGCGCGGTACGGACGGTCCGAGGTCAAAGCGTCGAAGCAGTCGACCACTGAGAGGATTCGCGCGCCGACAGGAATCTCCGAGCCGCGGAGCCCATCCGGATACCCGGTGCCGTCCCAGTTCTCGTGGTGGTGGCGAACGATCGGGACGACCGGATACGGAAAGTCAATCGAGGAGAGGATCTCGGCGCCGATCGGCGCGTGCAGCTTCATCTTCTCGAACTCGGCCGGAGTCAGCTTGCCCGGTTTGTTGAGGATGTGTTCCGGCACGGCGATCTTGCCCGTGTCGTGCAGCAGGGCACCAGCCTCGATGGCCTTCAGTGTCTCTTCGTCGGTGATCCCAATCTCGCGCGCCAGTCCCATGGCGGCAAACTGGACGCGTCGGATGTGGCCGTGGGTGACTTCGTCTTTGGCATCGATCGCGGTCGCCAGCGTTTCGACCGTCGCCAGATACATTCGGTTCAGCTTCTCGACATGACGCTTGGCGTCCTCCAGCCGCCCGAACGACTGCCTCATCGTCAGATACGTGACGAGAAGGAGCGGTGGAATCAGAAGGATGGCCGTGTAGTGGAACTGACCGAGCGCCACCACGAGCAGGAACGAGACCGACGCCGCGGCGGCGTAGGGCGGAATCAGCGCGATGAAGTGCTCGCGCCAGATCGCGATCGGTGGTCGTCGCGACTGGAGGCCGATGACCGCTGCCGCCAGCGCGCTGTTGATCAGGAAGTATGTGGCCGCCATCAGGCCAAGCGGGACGAGCACCCAACCGCTCAGCGTCGGCTTCAGATAGAGCGGCTCCACGCCGGCCGCCGCGAAGAAGATGGTCCCCGAGATCCAGACGCAGACCGTGAGGTTGCCGAAGTTGAAGATCGTCTGCGCGGCGGTGTGCCGCAGCTTGCGCGAGAGCAGCAGGACGTCGATCGCGAGCGTCGCGACCGCCATTTCCGGCCCGTAGAGCAGCAGGCACGAAAACGCGAAGACCTCCGCCATCGAGAACGCCATGTCGATGGACGGGATCTTCAGCGTCAGCGCGCCGGTGAGGAACGTCAGGATCGAAAAGGCGATCCAGTGCCACGGCGGCGCGCTCTGCGTCAGCGACAGGAGGCTGTAGAGGACGACGGCGACGCCTGCGCAGCCGACGGCGCCAACCAGCGCCCGGCCAGCCGCCGGCAGGTTGGTTCCGGACTGCGACACGGCCGCCTACTGTCCTCCGCCCGGCGGCACGCTGCTGCCCCAGACGATGTACTCGCCCGAGTAGTCGCCGCTGCCCCAGACGATGTATTCGCCGTCGGTGTTCTCGATCGCGCTGCCCCAGACGATGTAGTAGCTGCTGCTCCAGTCAGCGACGCTGCCCCAGACGATGTAGTTCGGCGCGACACCGGCGATTGGATTCGACAGCCCGAGCAGGTTGAGCACGCCCCATTCCGCATCGCTGGTGCCGCCGAGCAGCCCACGCAGGTCGAGCAGGCTCAGGAGGCGAATGCCGGTGCGATCGTAGAGGCGATCGATGAGCGTGCCGTTGTCCCGATAGCTCGCGCCGCCGCTCAACCCGAGCGCGTTCGTGAGCGTTGTGAGCGTCGAGCCGACGAGCCCGGCCTGGGCAAGACGCTGCGACGCGGCGAAGTCGACGCTGCCGGTACCGGCGCCGACGAGCCCGGCTTCCGGCAGGAACTGCGCGCCGGTCTGGAGCGCAATCTTCACTTGCGCAGGATTAAGTCCCGGCGTCGTGTCGAGCAGCAGCGCGACGCCGCCGCTGACGACCGCGGCCGCCATGCTGGTGCCGCTCAAGCGGTAATAGGCGTTACGACCGGAGCCGGCCACATGCCAGTTCGGATAGCGCGTGCTCAGCCACGAGCCTGGATTCTCGAGCGACACGAGGCCCGCGCCGGGAGCGACGACGTCGGGCTTGACCGAGAAGTCGTACTTCGTCGGGCCGCGCGAGCTGTAGGGTGCGACGCGGTCGTCGCGGCGGTCGAGAGTGCCCGCCATGTCGAGCGCGCCGACCGTGATCGCAAACGGCGAGTTGCCAGGCGACGTGATGCCGCCAAGAACCGGGGCTCCGGCCGCCGTCTGGCCGTAATTACCGGCCGAGACGACGACCACGAGCCCCGCTTGCACAGCGCGAGCAACGGCGCGGCACAATGGATCGGTTGCAGCTGGCTCGGCGATCGGATGGCCGAGCGAAAGATTGATGACGCGGACGCCATAGCGGCGCGCGTTGGCGATCGTCCAGTCGATGCCGGCGATGACGTCACTGGTGTAGCCGCCGCCGTTGCTGCCGAGCACGCGAACGTCGACGAAGTGGACGCCGGGCGCGCTGCCGCCACCGTAGTCCGGCGTCACGCGCGCCGCGGCCGTGGCGCTGCCGCCGATCAGGCCCGCGATGTGCGTGCCATGGCCGAACGGATCGCCAGTGACGTTCGGCTCGTCCGACACGAGGTTGACGCGCGCGACCACGCGGCCCGAGATCGCGGCGTGGTCGGCGATACCCGAGTCGATGACGGCGACGCCGATGCCGACACCGGTCACGCCGGGTTGACCGAGGAGACCAAGCAGGGCGCGTTGCCCGCTCCAGACAGTCTCGGCTCTCGTCACCTGGTTGACGATCGACGCGTCGGCGACGACTGGAAGGTCGCCAGACAGGTGCGCGATGCCGCCGTTGGCGACGAGGCTCTTCAACTCGGCCGGACTGAGATCGAGCGACAGGGCCCCGGCGAGCTGACGCCGGAGCCCCCGGCCCAAGCGAAGACGGAGTGTGGAGAGCGCGTCCTCCTCCCCTTGCACGATGACGCGCGCACGAACTCCGCTTGCGAGAGCCGCTTTCAAATCGTCTGAAAGCGTCGGACCGCGCTGCCCCTCGGTATGAGCCGCGGGCAGCACGAGACCGAGAAACAGAGCAACACCCAGCATCCGACGCATCGATGCACCTCGTGGTACGACACGAGCACCCGCGTGAGAACACGAGGCTCAGGCGATTAGCCGAGGGCAAGAAGCGGACCTGAGCAGAAGCGTGGGTCGCTCGAGAGGCCTAAACCACTTGAAGGCGAGTGGTTTAGCTGCGCCTTCTGACGCCGATTACGAGGTTGTTGGATGTTCCTGAATAGACCACACAGAATGGTATAATAGCTGTTAAATGTTACAGATAATAACTTTAGCCTCAGTGTAGCGAAATGGGACTCTGATGTGTCTCCGCGGCACAGTCGGCGGGCGCGATTTTTTTCTATTACTACCGGGCGAAGTAGTCGTTGCAATTCATCACAGCCGAGCTTTTAATACCCGAGCCAATGCCTTTCATGGCGATGCGGAGAGAGGCCGCAGCGCTACTCGGATACATCACGGTCGCACTGTTGTTCGCGTGGCCACTGCCGCTCCGCCTCGCGGACGCGATGCTCGGGCTGCCGAACGGTGACGCGGGTGTGTACGTCTGGAACCTGTGGGTGTTTCGCCATGAGATCGTGGCGAATCACCATCTGCCGTTTCTGACCTCGCGAGATCCTCGCGCTCAGTCCACCGGTTCCACTCGCGCTGCACAACTACACGACGTTCGCCAACGTCCTGGCGTTTCCGCTCATCCCGATCATCGGCGTGCTGCGGACGTTCAACGTGCTCGTGCTGGCCAGCGGCGTCATGACCGCGTACGCGATGTATCACTACGCGCGGACGCGCACGGGCGATGCCGTTGCCGGATGGCTGGGTGGTCTCGCTGTTCGGATTCTCGCCGTTCATGAGCGCCCGCGCCGCCGAGCACTTCAGCCTGACGCTGGCGGCGCCGCTGCCGATCTTCGGCATCTTGATGTTCCGGCTCTACTCGCAGCCGTCGCTCGGCATCGCTTGCGCGGCCGGCGCCACGGTGGCGTGGGCGTTTCTCTGCGACGTCTACTACGCGGTCTACTGCCTGCTGATCGCGGCGCACATGGCCGGCTACACGATGTTCAGCGTCGAAACGCGGCCGGCGACCGTGCGCCGCATCTGGCCGCGCATGCTCATCGATCTCGCCATCCTGTGCCTGGTCGGGTTGATCGCCGGCATGCTGCTGCGCGGCGGCGGGCAGGTCGACGTGTTCGGCGTCCGCGTCAGCTTCACGCGCCTCTACACCCCGGTGCTGGTGCTCACGCTGATGGTTGCCATCCGCATCTGGATGACCATCCGCCCGCGCGTGATCACCGTTATCCCGTTGCTCTCGCAGGCCCGGCTTGCAGCCATCGCTGCCCTGGCCTGCATCGCGATCTTGTCGCCGCTGCTGTCGGTGACGACCTCGAGCGTCGGACAGCGCGGCTTCATTCGCCCTGACGTGTGGTGGCGCAACAGCGCCGCTGGCGTCGACCTGCTGGCGTTCTTCGCCCCGAATCCCCTGAACCCGTTCTTCGGCTGGGTGTCGTACGACTGGATCACATCGCTGCCCGGCGGCTTCAACGAGAACGTGGCGTCGCTCCCGTGGGTCGCTCTCGGCGTCATCGTCGGCGCTGTGCTCTGGGCTGGCTTCCGGCCGATGAAGGGCTGGGTCATCTTCACGTTGATCTTCGCGTCGCTTGCTCTCGGGCCGTTCATCTCCGTGGCCAAGCAGCTGACGTACGTGCCGACGCTGTGGGCGCTGCTGAGATACCTGCCAATCATCGGCGCGGCGCGCATGCCGACGCGCTTGACCATCGTCGTCATGCTCGGTGTGTCGATGCTGCTCGCCTGGGCGATCGCGCACCTGCGAAGCCGCTCGAAGCATCCGCAGCTCATTGCCGCAACGATTGGCGTGCTGCTCTTCGTCGAGCTGCTGCCCGCGCCGCGCACGCTGCACTCGGCCGAGATTCCGACCGTCTACAAGATGATCGCGGCCGATCCGCGGCCGATCCGTGTGCTGTCGCTGCCGTTCGGCGTCCGCGACGGCCTGAGCTCGCGCGGGAACTACTCGTCGAGCTCGCAGTTCTATCAGACCTTCCACGAAAAGCGGCTCGTCGGCGGCTACATCTCTCGACTGCCCGGCGCCAGCCTCGACCAGTACCGCAACAACAGTCTGATGACGGTCCTGTTGCGACTGAGCGAGGACGCGCCCGTCGAGCCCGAGCTGTACGATCGAGCGCTCTCTCGCGCCGACCGCTACCTGAATCGGCTACAGGTCGGGTACGTCGTGATCGATCCGAAGCATTCCTCCCCGGAGCTCGTCGCCTTCACCCGCCGCGTCTTTCAGACGACGTTCGTGGCTGAAGCCGAGGGCCTCGAGCTCTATCGCACGCCACTGGCGCCGCCACAATAGCTATCAGCTATCAGCTTCCAGCTTCCAGCTTC
The DNA here is from genome assembly GCA_963797715.1 of uncultured Acidobacteriota bacterium. Classification (GTDB taxonomy): domain Bacteria; phylum Acidobacteriota; class Vicinamibacteria; order Vicinamibacterales; family 2-12-FULL-66-21; genus DATBJJ01. The sequence continues at coordinate 57,957 of CAWCQS010000009.1, read as the reverse complement.
CGTGCTAGACTTCGGCAGCTTCGACTAAGTTCGAATGTTCAGCTGGCAGCTGGAGCTGGTAGCTGGCAGCTACAATACTCCCGTGTCCCTCCTCGCAAAGCAGGCCTCGGAGATCCGTTGGTACCACACCATCGATCTAGGCGGCGGCGTTGTCACGAAAGGTGTCGATGAGACATCGGTCCGCCTGCCGCGGTTGGGTCTGCCAGCATCGCTCGCTGGCCTTACGGTGCTCGACATCGGCGCCTGGGACGGATTCTTTTCGTTCGAGGCCGAGCGGCGCGGCGCGGCGAGAGTGGTTGCCGCCGACTACTTCTCGTGGCACGGCGAGGGCTGGGGATCGAAGGCCGGCTTCGAGCTCGCGCGCCGGACGTTTGGATCAAAGGTGGAGGACATCGACATCGACGTGATGGATCTCTCACCCGAGCGTGTCGGCCGATTCGATGTCGTGCTGTTCCTCGGCGTGCTCTACCATCTGCGCCACCCGCTCCTCGCTCTCGAGCGCATTGCCGCGGTCACCAAGACCCTCCTGATCCTCGAAACCGTCGTCGACATGGTCGGCATCAGTCGTCCCGCCGCCGCCTTCTATCCCGGCCGCGAGCTCAACAATGACCCGACGAACTGGTGGTCGCCGAATGTCCCTGGTCTCCACGCGATGCTCAACGCCGTGGGCTTCGAAGATGTGAAGACCGTCACTCCCCAACATTCCGCCCCCTTCCGCGCTGCCCGCGCCATCAAGCATCGTCTGCAGGGACGAAACTCTCTGGCTGAGGCTTATCGCCAGGACCGCGCCGTCGTTCACGCGAAGCGCCGACCGACGACCGCCGACTGACGATCATCGACGACATCTATCCCATCTTTCATCCCAAGCCATTCGTCACACTGCCCGGTACATACATCACCGCAGATCGATAATAGGAAACCGAACGGAGGAGCTGCATGACGGACTCGAAGCCCCGAGGACGATTCGTCTGGTTCGACCTGATCACATCTGATCCGGACGCTGCGCTGGCGTTCTACACGAGCGTGACGGGCTGGGGGACGAGCATGTGGTCGGGAAATGGGCCGACGCCGTACACGATGTGGATGAACGGAGGTAATGCGCTCGGCGGTATCGGAAAACTGCGGCCAGGAGAGGGCGGACCGCACTGGCTCGGATACATCTCGACGCCCGATATCGACCAGACGGTCAAACAAACCGTGGACCTCGGTGGCAAGACGCTCGTGCCGCCAACTCCAATTCCTACCGTTGGTAAGTTTGCCGTCCTGAACGATCCGCACGGCGCTTCGTTTGCCGCCTTTGTTCCGGAGGCGGACGCCCCCGGACACGAGGGCGAAGCCGAGCTTCGCGAGTTCTCGTGGCACGAGCTGGCGACTCACGACTATCCCGCGGCATTTCGTTTTTACGAACGGCTGTTCGGTTGGGAGAAGACGTCGGCCATGGATATGGGACCGTCCGGCGTGTATCAGATGTTCGGCCGCAACGGCGTCGTACTCGGCGGCATGTTCAACTCGTCACCGCAGATGCCCGCGCCGCCGGGATGGCTGCACTACGTTCTGGTGAACGATGTGAATCGCGCCGTCGAAGCCGTCAACGCCGGCGGGGGACAGGTGATGAACGGCCCGATGGAAGTACCCGGCGGCGACTGGATTGCGCAGTGCATGGATCCGCAAGGCGCGATGTTCGCCGTGCACGCGAGGAAGAAGTAGACATCGTCGCGGCTCGCAGCTCGCAGTCCGCCTTAGCAAAAGCCAACAGCGAACCGCGAGCCGCGATCTCACTCACCGCTCCACCCACTCACAGAGCGGCGCGAACCGCCCCAGATAATCCATCCCCGGATCGCCGATCGGCGCCCCTGGAGGCGCGGTGGGGATCTCGGTGCGTGTTGCGGGCGCGAACGGGCGATCGAGGAACCGCTTGATGTCTGACGCCAGGAGCGTCGCGTGCGCTGAGGCGCTGGCAGCGGTCACGGGTAGCGACGACAAGCGCTGCGCGCGCTGTTGCAGTTTCTGTGTCGCAATCGCGCGGACCTGCGGCATGTCGGCGTTTGCGGCCAACGTCATCAGCCGTTCGACGAGGACGCGCTGTACTGCGCGGGAGACTTCGGCCTCGTAGGTGTCGGCGCTCGTGGCACCGAAGGTCGACGTGAACAGCTGATCGATGACCGTATCGAGCCCGGGCAGCGTCGCATCGATTGCATGCTGCTCGACCAGTCTCGCCGCGCGCGCATCGTCCAGCAAGAAGCCAATCGTCATGTCGGACGCGATCACGGCTGGCATGATGGCGTCGAACATCTGACCCGTGTAGCGCGGGAAGAGCTCGCGCGAGTTTCCATATCCGGATGGGCGCGGCGGAATCTTGGCGAGAAGCGCCCGCGGCAGCGCCAGCTCCGATGGCTTGAGCGTTTCCATGAGCGCGTCGAGTGCAGCTTTCTGTTCCGCGGCGGGCGCAAAGCGTACCGGCTCGCGTCCATCCCCGCGCATTGCGTAGCCGAAGTAGATGCCTCCGACCGTCGACGCCGCGGCTTCGACCTGATAGCGGTGATGCAGATAGAGCGGCACCAGCACTTCTTCGATCGTCGCCATCGGCTGGTCTCGCTTGATCGCCTGCTCGCCGAATTTGGCGAGCGACGCCTTGCGGATGGCCATCATCCGCTTCAACTCCGCTGCCTGATCGGTGCCGTTCGACCACTGGTCGACGCGCGGGTGGGCCTCGACGTCCTGATTCGAGAGGTAGAAGAGATCCTTCTTGTGTCCCTCTTCGAGGATGCTGGTGAGCGCCTTGGCTTCGTCCGTACCGGCGGGGAAGTCGGAGTAGCCGAACGTGATGGCCACCTTGTCCCACACGCCGATGCCGACGTCGTAGACCTTCGAGTAGTCGAGCGTGCCGTCAGCCTTCATGGTGACGAGCGGGTGCGGGTAATCCATGACCGAGATGCGGCCGGCGGTGCTGTCGTAGTAGTTGTGCCCGATCCCGAGCGTATGGCCGACCTCGTGCGCCGACAGCTGACGAATGCGCGCGAGCCCCCACTCCATCAGCTCTTTCGGCGTCTCGGTGCCTTCCTTGTATGGGCTCAGCAACCCTTCCGCGATCATGTAGTCCTGACGGATACGCAGCGAGCCAAGCGTCACGACGCCTTTGATGATCTCGCCCGTGCGTGGATCGCTGACGCTGCCACCCGTGCTCCAACCGCGCGTCGAGCGGTGTACCCAGTTGATCACGTTGTAGCGGATGTCGAGCGGGCTGACGCCTTCCGGCAGCAACTCGACGCGGAACGCGTCGCGGTAGCCGGCCGCCTCGAATGCCTGGTTCCACCAGCGGGCCCCGTCGAGGAGCGCCGATCGAATCGGCTCGGGCGCGCCGGGATCCAGATAGTAGATGATCGGCTTTACCGGTTCGCTGACCGCCGCGGACGGGTCCTTCTTTTGAAGTCGGTGACGCCGGATGAACCGTTGCGTCATCTGTTCTCCGGGCAGCGCGGCATAGTTTTCGTAGTCCATGCTGCCGAAGCCGGAGCGCGGGTCGAAGCGGCGCGGTTTGTAGTTGCCGTCAGGCAGCTCGACGATCGAGTGGTGGACGCGGATGCTCGCGGCCTCGGCTGTCGCGGCCACGCTGCCCACACCTTCGAAAAACGCGCCGCCGCCAGCGCCGCCACCGCGGCCACCACCACCAGGTCCGCCGCCAGGACCACCCCCAGGACCGCCGCCAGGACCGCCGGCACCGGCAGCGTTGCGCACGAACGTCAGCTCCGCTTCCATCTCGGTGTTCTTCGGGAAGTTGAGCGTCATCGGCGCATAGAGCGAGCTGCGCGTCGCGTCGAAGCGATACGATCCCGGGCGCAGACGTCCGGCGATGTCGTTGCCGTCGCGGACGAGATACTCAGTGAAGTCGACGAGCAGGCGGTCGCCGGTCGCGGCCGCGATCTGGAAACCCCACAACACCGACCGCGCGAACGCGTCCCGCACCGTCTTCGCCTCGGCCGCGTTCGTCGTCACGGCGCGGAATTGGTAGTTCGGCTGCACCATCAGCACGCGCGGCCCGGCGCGCTCGAACTTGACGATACGTGAACCGGTCAGGATGCCGCGATCGAGGCCGATGTCGTTCGAGCCGAGCCCCGTCGCAAGGCCGGTCGAGTAGAGCACTTCTGTATCGAGCTTCGGAATCTCCAGCCACAGCTTGCCTGCGGTTTCGTCCCAGTAGAGCGGGAAAAACCCGTCGATCTTCTTCAGGCTCTTCGTACGTTCTTCAATCGACGTGATTGGCTCACTGCCTGCCCGCCGCCCGCCCTGCGCTTCGGGCGTGCCTTGCGCGTGTGCGAACCGTGGAGTGGTGAGCGTGACGATGGCGATCAGGCAGACGAGTACTGTGCGGATGCGTACGCTGAACATGCGGTTCCTCCCGTTACCGCGGCCAGTGTAACGCGGATCACGCGGATCATTCACGGCGACGCGGATTACGCGGATTACTCACGGGACGCGGATCACGCGGATCATTCACGGGACGCGGATCACGCGGATTACTCACGGGACGCGGATTACGCGGATCACTCACGGGACGCGGATTACGCGGATCATTCACGGGACGCGGATCACGCGGATTACTCACGGGACGCGGATTACGCGGATCACTCACGGGACGCGGATCACGCGGATCACTCACGGGACGCGGATCACGCGGATTACTCACGGGACGCGGATCACGCGGATCATCACGGGACGCGGATCACGCGGATTACTCACGGGACGCGGATCACGCGGATTACTCACGGGACGCGGATCACGCGGATTACTCACGGGACGCGGATTACGCGGATCACTCCGGGACGCGGATTACGCGGATCACTACGGGACGCGATACGCGCACGCGGATCACGCGCCCGCCGCTGGTTACGAACACTTCGATGTCGTCGAACAACTGCATGTTGGCGTCGCCGCAGCTCTCGAAGTACTCCCGCAGCTCGAATTTGTTCGTCGACGAAGAAGCTCTCCATCACCGCGTTGTCGTAGCAATTGCCACGACGGCTCATACTGCAGGTGAGCCCGTCGTGGCCAACGACCGCTGGTAGGCCTCGCTGGCGTCGGTGGCACCCTGGTCGGAATGATGCAGCAAGCCAGCCTGGGGACAGCGCCGTTTGATCGCCAGCTCGATGCGCCCTGACTGTCAGGTGTCGATCGTTGACGGCACTCACCGCCTAGCCAACGACGTAGCGCGAGAAGAGCTCGAGGATCGCATGCCACGTAGATCTTGCCGCTCGACCCGACGAGGAACTCCGAGGCGCCGCCGCGGTGAACTGACGGTCCAACACATTCGCGGCGATCGGCTGATCGGGGTCGCTCATCCTGGTGTCCTTGAATCGTCGGCGGTTTCGGGCAACGATCCCATCCTCCTGCATCAGGCGCACGACGCGCTTGCGACTGATCGCGTGGCCCAGCGCGGTGATGGTCGGCCCACACGCGGGGCGGCCGTAAGTCCGGCGGTTGCCTGGTGAGTAGGCTCGCACCAGCACGCGCAATTGCCGATCGGCGACGCGTGTGGGCACTCTCGGGGCGCTTCTGCCAGGCTAGAACCCGTTGCGCCGTGACGTGGAGGACGCCGCAGAGGATCGTAACGGCCTGGACAATGCCTTCTCCGCGGCGATGAATCGTAATCTTACGATCAGCTTCGTCGAAGAAGGCCACGTCGTCTGCGATCTCCAGAGAAGCAGATTCTCTTCAAGAATCGACGAGCTCTGCGTTACACCGTCGTTGCCGTTGTACATCGATCGCGCTTCTACAACTCACATCCGCAGGGCGATTCCGTCACGGCCACCGCGTCGCCGCGGCGGCCACCGTCCAGAGCCACTCCTCGAGCAGCAGCACCTAAGGAACGAGTGTACGAGCGGCGTGCCTCGTCGCACCATGGTCACTTCGTCCCACACCTTTCTGAAGTATGTCCACCAGATCCGAACTCCGACGCCACGCGTGAACTTTTGACGCTAAACAGATCCGGCTTGATCCGCGTCTTGTGAGTGATCCGCGCGATCCGCGTCTCGTGAGTGATCCGCGCGATCCGCGTCCCGTGAGTGATCCGCGCGATCCGCGTCTCGTGAGTGATCCGCGCGATCCGCGTCTCGTGGAGTGATCCGCGCGATCCGCGTCAGAACAGGCGGCCGCCGATTGGTACTTTCTTGTCCGGAACGAGGAGGACGACGCCGCCGTCGGCGTCGGGGACGCCGAGGGTGAGGACCTGCGACTGGAACGGTCCGATCTGGCGCGGAGGAAAGTTGACCACCGCGAGCACGAGGCGATTTTCGAGATCCTTCGGCGTGTAGTGGCGAGTCAGCTGCGCAGACGATGTGCGGGTGCCGATCGTCGGCCCGAAGTCGATGACGAGTTTGTAGGCGGGCTTCCGTGCCTCGGGGAAGGCTTCGGCGCTGACGATGCGTCCGACGCGGATGTCGACCTTGTCGAAGTCGGCGTAGGTAATCTCGGGCGCGCCGGGCATCGGCAGGTGAGACCTACCCTACCACGGATGAGCTTCAGATCAGGTCCTGATTTTTCAGGACCTGATCCTTCCGGTCGAGAACGCGGGCTATTTGTTCGGCGCGGCGCCGGAGACGGAGGTCCAGGCAGGCGAATCGCTCGCGGGGAACGACTCCTCCGAGGCGTCCATCACGACGTCCTTGGATCGCCAGCCGCGGTCGCCAAGGGCCCGATCGAGCGCCTGGCGCGCGACGTGGAGGTCGTGCCTACCCATGGCAGCGCGAACCGCCAGTGTGCTTCCGACCATCGCGGCAAGTCCGCCAGCAAATCCGCCCCGGCGTGCGCCGATCATGGCGAGCGCCGATCCCCAGGCCGCCATCAGCCAGCGCTCGTGGTCGTACTCCGTCAGCGACGCCGAGAGGCTCGGGCGATCCCAGACGCTCTTCTCGCCGCGCGGAACCATGAGATTCTTTGTTCCATCCATCGGACGCTCCTCGGGGAAATGCTGAATGCTGAATTCTGAAATGCTGAAGTAATTCTGAATGGGCGAATGTCGGACCCGTCGCAAACTCAGGTGTGTAGTGCGGTCCTCACTCAACCCAGCTGCTGCATTTCCCGTACCCTTCGCACTAACCTCAGCCTTTGCTGTACTCGTCGAGAAACCGCTTCATGTTCAACTTGCGCCTTGCCCTTCCTGATGACATATACCTGACGGTGCCGAAAATCGACCGCTCTGGCCAGGGTCGATCGTAGCGTCCTAATACCCAGCCGTAGCCCGCATACGAATTGGGATCGCGGCCGTCGAGCGAGTAGCGATCCATCAGCGACCGCATCTTCGCGAGCGCCTCGGCGGGGTCTTTCGACCACTCGAGGATCTTCTTGCCCCAAAGCATGCGCAAGTAGCCATGGAACCAGCCTTCGGCGACGAGTTGCCGCTGTGCCGCATTCCAGATCTCGTCTGCCGTGTCGGCTGACTCGAGCTGCTCGAGTGAATAGACGTGCGGACGCCGATCGCGGCGATGCGCGGCGAGTGTTTTTCGCGACCACTCCGGGAGAGATTCGTAGTCGGCGTAGTTCGCGACGTATTCGCACGTGTTGAAGGCGAGCTCGCGCCAGATGACGAGCTGATCGAGAAAGCCTTCAGCCCCGCCGGCAACGCCCCACCAGCCTTCGCGTCTCCCTCCCCCGGTCTTCGCCAGCCGCCGTGTCGTCCAGCGCTCGCGCGTCATCACGGCGGCGAACACCTCGTGGGCAGAGATGTGTCCAAAGTGCAGATAGGGGGAGAGCCGGCTGGTCGCGTCCTCATCAGGGTGATTCCGGGCTTCGCCGTAGCGGGCCAACTTCTCATCCACGAAGCGACGCAGTGCCTTCGCACCTTCAACGCTGCCACCTCTGGCTGGAGCAGGCGCGACTGCGTGGTCGATCGGCAACGCCGCCAACGCCTTAACGCCGCCGGTAAGCACGCGTGTAGTCGCCGGCCGCCATCGCCGCGCGATGCTCGGTGGCAGCGATCGCAGGCTCGGCATGCCACGCAGACGCTGCAGCGGTGCTTCCTCGGGCACATCGGTGAGGTGATTGCGAAGCTCGCGCTGCACGAACGCGCGATAGAACCGTGCGGCGGCGAAAGCCTTGCCGTGTGCCGCGAGTGGAATCAGCCCATTCGAATCAATCGCCTCGAGCCGCACGTCGAGCTTTCGACCCGCCGCCTCGATCATGCGTGGCAGGAAGAACGCCGGATACCAGTCCGTCACGACGATACAAGCGTTCGACGCGAGCGTGGGGAGGAGCTTCGAGCCGTCGCCGCGCTTCGGCTCGACGTAGGGAAAGTAGAGCGCGTTGGTACGTGCCGCTCGCTGCCGATTGACCACCATCCCATCGAGGACGAATTGGTGCAGGCGGTCGTTGGCGTGCGGGTAGTCGCATCGCAGCGCCTCCAGGATGACGAGCGGCTTCCTCCAGCGGACGGCATAGTCGACCGCGTGCTGGAGTGCGAAATTCCACTCGAGTCGGCGCGCCGACGTCATCCAGTAGAGGACGTATTTCGCGGCGGGTCGAAGTGCTGCCTGGTTGATTGCTCGGATTCGAGAGCCGGGAACGGTGGCACTAGCCGGGTTCTGCACAGATTATTCTGACCGGTAGATGTTATCGCCGATACGCCAGCCCTTGACCGCGGCGCCTGACCTATGTAACACTTCATCCGGATATACGGATGGAAGCCGCCATCTTCGATGACCTGACCGCCCTGGCCGACGCCACGCGTAGCCGCATGCTGCTCGTGCTCGAGCGGCATGAGCTCACGGTCTCGGAGCTCTGCGCCGTGCTCCAGCTGCCCCAGTCCACCGTCAGCCGTCATCTCAAGACGCTTCTCGACGCGCAATGGGTCTCGTCGCGGCGCGACGGGACGAGCCGCTACTACACGCTCGCCCTCGACGATCGCGGGCCCGCGACTCGTCGGCTGTGGGCGCTTTTACGCGAGCAGGTCAGCCTGACGCCGGGCGCCGACCAGGACGCGCGGCGCCTCCGCGGCGTCCTCGGCCGTCGTCAAAGCAAGTCCCAGGAATTTTTCGCCTCGGCAGCGGGGCAGTGGGACAAGCTGCGCCAGGACCTCTTCGGGCGTGCGTCGTATCTCCACGCGCTGCCGGGTTTGCTCGATCCCGAGTGGACCGTCGGCGACCTCGGCTGCGGCACGGGTCAGGTTGCGGCGGCGCTGGCGCCGTTTGTGACCTCGGTGATCGCCGTCGATCGCTCGAACGACATGTTACAGGCCGCCCGCCGCCGCGCGCGCGACCTGCCGAATGTCGACGTCCGGCGCGGCGAACTCGAGGCGTTGCCGATTCAGGATGGCGTGCTCGATGCAGCGACGCTTCTTCTCGTGCTGCATCATCTGCCGGATCCGGCAGCCGCGCTTGCCGAAGCTGCGCGTGTCCTCCGGCCGGGCGGCCGCCTGCTCATCTGCGACATGCTGCCGCACGATCGCGAAACCTATCGGCAGCAGATGGGCCACGTCTGGCTAGGCTTCAGCGAGGATGCGCTGCAGAAGATGCTCGGAAATGCCGGGTTCGAGAAAGTCCGCGTGACCGCGCTGCCAACCGACGCGGAAGCTAAGGGGCCAGCTCTTTTTGTGGCGGGAGCCACGAGGAGCTGACGTTGGCAGCTCGCATCGCGGCTCGCGCCTCGCGGTTGCTAAATGGGGCTGACGGCTGACCGTCAACAGCGAGCAGCCAGCTGCCAGCAGCAAAATGAAGAAGACAAGCGAACGTCAGGTAACAGCAGACTAGGAGTTGAAATGACCACCGCAGTGAAAGACATGCACGCATTCGAGGCAGCCAAGAAGGCTGGCCGGGAGCCGTACAAGGTGAAGGACCTGTCTCTGGCCGAGTTTGGGCGCAAGGAGCTCAGGCTCGCAGAGCAGGAGATGCCGGGTCTGATGGCGCTGCGGGAGCGCTACAAGGGCAAGCGTCCGCTTGCTGGCGCGCGAATCATGGGCAGCCTGCACATGACGATTCAGACGGGCGTGCTCATCGAGACGCTCACCGACCTCGGCGCCGACGTGCGCTGGGTGTCGTGCAACATCTTTTCAACGCAGGATCACGCCGCCGCCGCGGTCGTCGTCGGCCGTCCTGAGACCGGCGGTACGGTAGCGAACCCGAAGGGTACGCCCGTGTTTGCGTGGAAGGGCGAAACGCTCGACGAGTACTGGTGGTGCACGGGCGAGGCGTTGATGTGGCCGGATGGCTCCGGTCCGACGCTGATCGTGGACGATGGCGGGGATGCGACGCTGCTGGTGCACAAGGGCGTCGAGTTCGAGAAGACCGGGAAGGTGCCCGCGTTCAAGCCCGAGAGTGAGCCCGAAGAGTGGGGCGTCATCCTCGAGTTCCTGCGCAAGAGCATTGCCGAGGCTCCGAAGCGGTGGACGAAAGTCGCGGCCGAGCTCCGTGGCGTCAGCGAAGAGACGACGACCGGCGTGCACCGGCTCTATCAGATGATGGAAGCCGGGACGCTCCTCTTCCCGGCGATCAACGTCAACGACTCGGTCACCAAGAGCAAGTTCGACAACATCTATGGTTGCCGTCACTCGGTGATCGACGGCCTCAACCGCGCCACCGACGTCATGCTCGGCGGCAAGGTCGCGGTCGTGCTCGGCTTCGGTGAAGTCGGCAAGGGCTGCGCGCAGGCGCTTCGCGGCCAGGGCTGCCGCGTGATCGTCACCGAGATCGATCCCATCTGCGCGCTGCAGGCGGCGATGGAAGGCTACGAGGTGAACACGCTCGACAACGTCGTCTCGACGGCCGACATCTTCATCACCGCCACCGGCAACCTCAACATCATCACCGCCGACCATATGGCGAAGATGAAGGACAAGGCGATCGTCGGCAACATCGGCCACTTCGACAACGAGATCGACATGGCCGGGTTGAAGAAGGTCAAGGGCATCGAGCGGATCAACATCAAGCCGCAGTACGACGAGTTCCGTTTCCCCGACGGCCACAGCGTGATGGTGCTGGCCGAAGGGCGGCTGATGAACCTCGGTTGCGCGACCGGCCACCCGAGCTTCGTGATGTCGGCGTCGTTCTCGAACCAGGTGATCGCCCAGCTCGAGCTGCACCAGAACAACGACAAGTACGAGAAGAAGGTGTACATCCTGCCGAAGCACCTCGACGAGGAGGTCGCCCGGCTGCACCTCGGTCATCTCGGTGTGCAGCTGACGAAGCTGCGTGCGGAGCAGGCGGAGTACCTCGGCGTGAAGGTCGAGGGACCGTATAAGCCCGAGCACTATCGCTACTAGTTCAGTGACCGTTCGTGGCTGAATCCTTGGACTGCCGCGGGTCCTGTCCGCGAACAGCCCCAGTGGGTGCTCGGCCGAAAAGCCCGTGATCACGGGGGACGGCCCTGCGCGGCCACCGGGGCAGCCCCGTTCGCGGCCAGCCGCACGGCGCTGAGGATTCAGCCGGGTCCTCGTTTATAATCGACCCGCTTCTCTCCTCTCGCTCATTCTCGGCGCTGCCGCTAGTTGCCGCGCCGGGCGTGAGACGCCACCTGTTGCCCAACCCCCCAACATCGTTCTCATCACCATCGACACCCTGCGTGCCGATCGGTTGCGGCGTGGGTTCACGCCAGCCATCGACGCCCTGGCGGAGTCGGGCGCGCGGTTCGACAACGCGCGGTCGGCGGTGCCGCTGACGCTGCCGTCGCACGTCACGATCATGACCGGCCTGCTACCGACCACGCACGGCGTTCGCGACAATGGCGTTGTCTTCGCGCCACAGGCAACGTCGCCGACGCTGGCGCGCGTGTTTCAACAGGCCGGTCTGCGAACGGCGGCGTTCGTGGGCGCCTACGTCCTCGATCGCCGGTTCGGCCTGGCAGATGGGTTCGATGTCTATGACGATCGCATTCGGCGGAAGGCCGACGAAGGCGTCAACCTCGAGGCCGAGCGCCGCGGATCCGAGGTTGCGGATGCGGCGATAGCCTGGCTCAATCAGCAGTCGTCGCGGTTCTTTCTCTGGGTCCACCTCTACGACCCACACGCGCCGTACGAACCGCCGGCGGAGTTCGCGTCGAAGGCCGGCGGCAACGCCTACGATGGTGAAGTCGCCTACGCCGACGCGCAGGTCGCTCGCATCGTCGACGCGCTCCGCCAGCGCGGCTTCATCGACAAGACAGTCATCGCGGTTGCCGGCGATCACGGCGAAGGTCTTGGTGAGCACGGCGAGCACACGCACGGCATGCTGGCGTACGACTCGACGCTGCGCGTGCCGCTAGTGTTCTCTGGCGCAGCGGCTCCAAAGCGGATTGTTACCGCGCCTGTGTCGCTGAGCGATGTCGCCGCAACGCTGCGACATGCCGCGGGCCTCCCGCCGGATGGACCGAGTCCAAATCTGCTTGCGCCGCAACTCGCTGAACGCGACATCTACGCGGAGACCCAATACCCTCGTGCGGCCGGCTGGCATCCGCTGGCTGTCCTGGCGGGGGAACGCTGGAAGTTGATTCGGTCTTCCGAGACCGAGCTTTATGATTTGCCGACGGATCCGGGGGAACAGAAGAACGTCGCTGGCGATCATGCCGGCGTCGTGCAGGGGATGACGACGCGGCTGGAAAAGATTCAGACAAGGGCTGCAGCGCCAGCCGCCGTCGCCTCTGACGCGTCCGAGCGTCTGCGCGCGCTTGGATACGTCAGCGGGTCGTCGACTCGAGCGACTGTCGATCCGAACGCCCCAAATCCCGCGAAGGTCATCGCCGCCTGGGCGGAGCTCGAGACCGCGCTCGCACTGGTCAATGCTGGCCGTTCGCGAGAAGCGCTGCCGGCGCTCAAGTCACTGGCGACTCGATTCCCCGATGCAACGGTCTTCGTCTCGACCTACGGGCGGGCGCTGAAAGACGCTGGACGACCGGCGGAAGCCGTTGCGGTCTATCGTCAGGCCGTCATCCGCACTCCCGACGCGGCCCTGTTCCACGACCTCGCCATCGCCGCGCGCGCCGCCGGCAATCTCCCCGAAGCGCTCAAGGCCGAACAGGCCGCGCTGGCGCTCGAGGGCAAGAATCCCGCGGCGCTGAACGGACTTGGTTTGCTGCACGCCGAGGCCGGTCGCGCCAGGGACGCGGCGAGCGCATTCGAGCAGGCCACGTCGCTCGACCCGTCGAATGCGTCCTACTGGACGAATCTCGGCAACGCCCGGCGCGAGTTGTCAGATCTGCCGCAAGCGGAAGCCGCCTATCGCCGCGCGCTCGAGGCCGATCCACAATACGCTGATGCCGCCAACGGCCTGGGGTCAGTGCTGGTGCAGACCGGCCGCGCCGCCGACGCGGTGACGTGGTTCGAACGCGCGATCCAGCAGGAGCCCGAGTTCTACGAAGCGAAACTCAATCTCGGCATTGCGCTGCAGGAAAGCGGTCAGCGCGATAAGGCCGCCGTCGTCTATCGAGAGATTCTTGCCCGCGCGCCGGCTCGGTTTTCGCGCGAGCGGAGCGCCGCGAGTGACCTGCTGCGGCAGGTGGTGAAATAGATTCATGTCCAGAAACGAGCTCGATCGTCTTTCCAACGTCAACGTCGTCGCCAGCGATCTTCTGCCGACCCCCGAAGAAGTCAAACGCGCACTGCCGCTGACGGATAGGGCGGAGGAGACTGTCTTTCGCGGCCGCGCCGCCGTCCGCGCCATTCTCGATCGCCGCGATCCGCGGCTCTTCGTCGTTGTTGGGCCGTGCTCGATTCATGAACTCGAGGCCGCACGGGAATACGCAGGGCTCCTGCGCGGGCTGGCGCAGCGCGTCGAGCCAACCATGCTGCTGCTGATGCGGGTCTACTTCGAGAAGCCGAGGACGACGGTGGGGTGGAAGGGCTTGATCAACGACCCGTTCATGGACGATTCGTTCCACATCGAGAAGGGCATCGCGCTCGCGCGCGAGCTGCTCCTGAACCTCGCGGAGATGGGCCTGCCCGCGGCAACCGAGGCGCTCGACCCGATCATGCCGCAGTACCTGTCGGAGCTGATCACCTGGACAGCGATCGGGGCGCGCACGACCGAATCACAGACGCATCGGGAGATGGCGAGCGGCCTCTCGACGCCGGTCGGCTTCAAGAACGGAACCGATGGCACGCTGACCGTCGCGATCAACGCGCTGCAGTCAGTCCGGCATCCGCACCATTTTCTAGGGATCACTCAGCAGGGTCAGTCCGCGGTGTTCCATACGCGCGGCAATCCGTACGGTCACATCGTGCTGCGCGGTGGCGGCGGTCGCACCAATTACGATTCAGTGAGCGTCGCGTTGTGCGAGCAGGAGCTGGTGAAGGCGGGACTGCCCGTCAACATCATGGTCGATTGCAGTCACGGGAATTCGAACAAGGATCCGAACCTGCAGCCGCTCGTCGCCGAGAACTGCGTCAACCAGGTGCTGGAAGGCAATCGGTCGCTGGTGGGGCTGATGCTCGAGAGTCATCTGCACGCCGGCAATCAGCCGATTCCGGCCGACGTCCGCCAACTACGCTACGGAGTCTCGATCACCGACGCGTGCATCGACTGGCCGCGCACCTCCGAGCTGTTGCTGTCGCTGCACGAGAAGCTGGCAACCAGCGCCCGCTTCCAAAAGGCGGGGACACTCAATCGGGACAGTCAAGCTTGAGTGTCCCCGGCCGCGAAGACCGTGCCAATTGTGCAGAAAGTGATCGGTCCGGGCGATTCCGAACGACCAACCCGCGCGTACCGCTTGGCCAACCGCTGGAATTGCTAGCGATTCGCTGACGTGCGGGGACACTCAACCTTGAGTGTCCCGGTTGAGTGTCCCCGCAGTCCCGGCAGTGTCTCAGAACGAGAACCTGAACCCGATCTGGCCGATGCGCTGCTCGGGCTGACCGATGTCACCCGCATACGCGACCGGCTGCATGAAGCTCGCCTGCGCCACGCCCGCGGCGCTGACGCGCTGCGACGTGATCGGCAGTGCCGGATTCTTCGCGTTGAACAGGTTGAACACCTCGCCAATCGCTTCGATCCGCGCGCTGCCCTTGATGCGGATCGACTTGCTGAGGCGCAGGTTCAGCTGCGAGAACGGCGCGCGGCGGCTGCAGTTGACGTTCGCGCACGCACCGATCTCCTTGAACGTCGCCGTGCCATCGTCGTTGAGGCCGGTGTACTGATAGGCCTGCGCCGTGATGTCGTTGACGTTGCCGTCGTTGTTCGTGTCGATGCCTTCGAACGTCAGCGTCGGCAGACCCGAGCGATAGATGAAGAACGGCGCGACCTGAATGCCCCACGGCGCCTGCACGACAGCGCTGATCGACACGCGGTGACGCGCGTCGGTGCGGGTGGACGGCCCGATGTTGACCGCATTGAACGGGTCAGCCGCGTCCTGGATGTTGTTCGCGTCGAGCTCGTCGTTCGCCGTGCCGATGATGCTGCGCGCCTCGCTGAGCGTGTAGGACGCGCTCAGGTCGAAGCCGTGCGACATGCGGCGGCGCAGGCCGATGATGAGCGCATCGTAGGTGCTCTCGCCCTTGCTCACGGCCGTGCGGAACGACAGCGTGTTCGGGCGGATGGCGAGATCGGCGAGACGGCGCGGGCCGCCGTTGACGCGCGTGTTCGGACGGAAGCGGATGTTGATGTCGCGGCCGTCGACGCGCACGTAGTCGGCCGTGATCGCCGTCGCTGAGTCGAGCTGGTGCGCCCAACCAAGGTTGGTCTGACGCGTATACGGTTGCTCCAGCCGCGGTGAGGCCACCTGGCCGAAGACCGGCGCCAGTGTCGGATCGACTTCGTTCTGCGAGGCGATCGACGAGATCGGGTCGGCCGCGGTGTAGAACGAGCCGTCAGCCTTGCGGATGCCCGCCGGATTGCTGACGAAGAACACCTGCCCGTGACCGCCCGCCACATCGATGGCGGGGAAGAGCACGTTGGAGTTGGTGAAGCCGAAGTCGGTGTAGACGCCCCAGCCACCACGAATCACGTCGCGGCCGTTGCCGAACAGATCGTAAGCAAAGCCGGCGCGCGGCTGCCAGTTGTCACCGTCGTTTTGCGGTGACTGGCCGAAATCCTCGAGCAGCGGGACGTTCGTGAAGCGGCCGGCGACGCCAGCCTGCTGCATCACCTGGAAGTTCGCGTTCGGATCCTGGTTGATCGGCACGCCGTCGACGTAGTCGTAACGCAGGCCGAGGTTGAACGTCAGCCGGTCGGTGACGCGCCAGTCGTCCTGGACATAGAACGCATACATGTCGAGCGGGATGTTGACGTCAGCAGCGCCTCCGTTGAAGAGCACCTGGCGCACCGTCGACGTCAGCGAGTCGGAGTTGAGCGTCAGCTGCGGCGTCGCGCCGCCGTTGAACGTCGCAAAGAGGTGCGGCTCGTGGATCCAGTTCCCGCCGACCTTGAAGTCGTGGCCGATGCCGCCCATGCCAGTGATGCTCCACGAGAAGTCGTCGCGGAACTGCCACTTCGTCTGCTCGGTCGCCTGCGGCGTATTGGGGTTGGCACCCGAACGCACGCCGTTCGGGAAGATCAGCCACGGGTCGCTGCTGCTGAGCGGAATGGCGTTCTTGAAGTCGGCGTACTGAACCACGACCTCGTTCAGCTTCGAGCCGCCGATCACCCAGTTGTGGTTGACGTTGAACGAGTTGAACTCGTTCTCGCTGATGCTCCACGCCGACGGCGCGTTGCGCAGCGTCGCGCCGTAAGGCTGCGAGTTGTTGTTGCGGCCATAGCGCACCGACAGATAGTGCGCCGGGTTCAGGTTCATCGTTCCCTTCACCGTCACCAGGTTCTCGCGATACGGCGTCGGGTAGACGCCATCAGACGTCGGGAAGAGACCGAGCGTGTTGACCGCCTGGTTCGTGTCCTGCTGCGTCCGTTCGAACGCGCCGAAGAAGTGCGCCTTGTTGAGCGCGATCGGACCGCCGAACGAGCCGCCGAACTGGTAGCGGCGATAGTCGGTCTTCTCGATGTTCGCGATCTCCTGGCTGAAGGTGCGCGAGTTGAGCGACTTGTCGCGGAAGAGCGTGAAGAAGCTCCCGTGATAGTTGTTCGTGCCGCTCTTGGTGACGATGTTCATCACGCCGCCGTTGCTGCGGCCGTACTCAGCCTTGAACCGCTGCGTGACGAAGTTGAATTCCTGAATGGCCTCGAGCGGGAAGAGCTGCAGCAGTCCACCGACCGTGTCGTCGTTGTTGTCGCCGCCGTCAATCTGGTAGTTCACGTTGCGGCCGTTGCCGCCGTTGATCTGCGGCGAGTATTGCGAGCTCTTGGTCGGGTCGGAGTGGAAGCCGAGGCCGACGCCCGGAATCGTCGCCGCGAGGTTCGCGAACTGACGGCCATTGAGCGGCAGGCTCTCGATGCGGCCGACGTCGACGACGCCGCCGACGGACGACGAGCTCGTCTCGATCAGCGGCGAGCTCGCCACTCACCGTGATGGCTTCCTGGACCGTCGCCAGCTTCAGCGCCATATCGACGTCGAGCGTCTGGCCAACGTTGAGGACGATGCCCTTGTTCTCGACCTTACTGAACCCCTGGAGCTCGGCGACGACATCGTAGGTGCCGATCGGCAGCGCCGTCAGCCGATACACGCCTTCGCCGTCGGTCACGCTCGTCCTGCACGAATCCCGTCTGCGTGTTGCGTCCTGTGACCGTCACACCTGGGACCGCCGCGCCCTGCCCGTCGACGAGGCGCCCGGTGATGGTGCCGGTTGTCTGTTGCGCGTGTGCCGGCGCGGCGGCGGCCAGAGCGCGAACGTCACAGCATGCACACCACGCCAGCGATGTTGAAGCTCTTCTCATGAGAGTTGGTCCTCCTGCCTGCGTGGTACGGGCGGGATGCCCGATCCGCCGCGAGGGCTGAATCAACGTTGGCGGGACCAAGCAACGGATGGACCACGGAGCTGGAGTTCGTCCCTCGATTGAGCACGTGAGAGGGACACCTCGTACCTCGCATGTGTGTCTAATCACGGCGCGAAAAACAGTGGTGGTACCAGATCCAATTTGCCGGTGGATTTGATCCACGGCCACGGAGAGCTGGTCAGTTCAAGGCGTGATTGCCAAGGTGCGCACGGCGGTCCGCTCTTCAAATACGCGGACGCACATTAACTGCGATGTTCGCTGTCCAAAACCTGTAATCGCCGAGGACGCGGAGGCGCGGAGGACGCAAAGAAGTTTGCCACCGAACACACATCGCCACGGAACACACTGATTTCACGGGATCGAGGCACGCGCGCCACGGCGAAGAATGTTGCGCTCGTCGCCACCGCGCTTCGCGCGGTGCGGAGAGGTGTGTGCGTGAGAGATCGAAAGCCCGTTCGAAACGTTCTGGGGCTTTCAATCTCCCACGCGCACACCTCTCCGACGCCGGCCCGTGTGGGCCGGCGTGCGACGAGCTCGGTATCCCTTCGAGCGAGCGCAGCCTCTGCGGCCCTCTGCGCACTCTGCGTGCTCCGCGATTGATGCCCTTGGAGAGTGTGACAGCGAACAGCGCTGGACCTGGCAATCGTCGGCAAAAGGGATCTACCGAACGGCAACGAGCAACCGTTCCACCTCCGCTCGCTGCGGCGCGTCAGCGGGGAGGCGCGACAATAATTCCTGCGCTTCGCGCGCGGCTTCAGCTCGCTGGCCAGCCCGCGCATACACGCGCGCCAGGTTGAACCGCGCTTCGTGGAACAGCGGATCGATTGTCAGCGCCCGCCGCAAGAGCTCGATGCCTTCACGATGACGGCCGATGTTGGAGAGCACCATGCCGAGATTGGCGAGGACGACCGGGTTATCCGGCTCGACGAGCATCGCCTCGCGCAGCGTCTTCTCGGCGCGCTCGGGTTGCCTCGCCTCCAGCTGGCACATCGCCAGCCCCAGGTGCGCGTCAGCGGAGGGCATCCGCGCCGCTATAGCCCGCGCGAAGAATGGCATCGCCGCCGGACAGCGACTCGACTCGAGGAGCACGTAGCCGAGACGCAGATTGGCCTGCGGATTGTTCGGATCCTGGGCGAGGACTTGCCGTAGCGCGTTCTCGAGCGCTGGACCGCTGAGCTCGCCGGACGTCACCTCCGACAACCGCGCCGCAATCGCGCGTCGATCCTTCGGATCGGGACGTGGGGCGGCCGTCGATCCGCCGCTGCCGGATGTGTATCTGCAGCCGCGCGCGCGCCTCGCGGTCCTCCGCTGAAAGCTTTGACGCGTCGATCTTGGCCTCCGAGTAGCGAGCGACGCGATCGCGCAGCTCGGCGACGCGCGCGCCCTGCGACGCCGACAAATTGCGCTCTTCGCCCGGATCGCTCTGCGTGTCGTACAACTCCGCTCTCGGGGCATCGATGTACTTGACGGCACCGGCTCTCAGCGATCGCAGCGGCGCCCAGCCGAAGTCGAGCAGGGGAGCGAACGATTCAGCGTACAGATCGCGAGTCGGCAGAGCACCGCCACTGATCGCTGACGACAGGTTGATCCCGTCGGCATCGAATCCAGGCAGTCCGAGCAGCGGCAGAACTGTCGGCGCGACGTCAACGAGCGAGATGGGTCCATCGATGGTGCGCGCCGTGACGCCGGGCGCGGCGATGACGAGCGGCACACGCAGCGTCGTGTCGTAGACGAATAGGCTGTGCGTAACTTCGCCGTGTTCGCCGAACGCCTCGCCGTGATCCGATGCGATCACGATGATGGACGATGCGGCTTCTGGTCCCAACGCAGCAACCAATCGCGCGATCTGCGCGTCGCTCTCCGCCACTTCGTCGTCATACCGGTCCGCAACCGGCAGTTGCGATCTCGGGTCGCCATACGGCGCATGCGGTTCGAAGAGATGCAACCAGACGAAGAGGCGCTTGGATGACGAGCGTGCCGTTGCCAGCCACTCGACGGCCTCGTTGACCGCTTCCCGGCCGGGCCGCTCGTTCGCCGGCCGGCTCCCAGTGACGTGGAAGGCGATCGCTGTACACATCGAACCCGGCATTCAGGCCGAAGCGCTTGTCGAGAGGAAACGCGGTCACGAACGCGCCGGTGGCAAAACCGGCCGCGGAGAGCGTCTTCGCCAAGGTCGGCACGCTGCTGTCGACGTGCATACCGTTGTGGCGCGCGCCGTGGCCAGGCGGATATCGGCCGGTCATGAGCGACGCATGCGACGGCAGCGTGATTGGCGCTGTGGCGTACGCGCAGTCGAATCTGACGCCGCGGCGAGCGAGACCGTCGATCGTTGGCGTACGCGCGCGCGCGTAGCCATACGCACCGACGCGATCGGCGCGCAGCGTGTCGATGGTGACGAGCACGAGATGTCGCGCGGGTTCCGTGCGAGGAGGCGCGTTCGGCTGAGGCGCCGAGCATCCGTACGCCGCCGTCGCGCAGACGGCGAGCGCGAAGCTAGCGATCCGCTGGAGTGCTGAGAGGCGCATTCAGGAACCGTACCGAGCGGAACGATCGCGGCAAACGTCGCGAGAAGCGTCGGGTAGAACTCGGGTGTCGTGGCCAGCTCCGGCGGGAACTCGCGGCTGGCGAGAAACTGGCGGTGCTTCAGAAACTCCACCGCCGGATGATCCCCCGGAAACCCTCTCGGCACGCGCGTCAGCTTCTCTCCGTGCAGCGTCGTCACGCGGCTGACGAACGTCTTCGCGCCGGCGATCTTTTTGATCGCGGGCCAGGTCTCGACGATGTGCTCGCGGACCTTGACGAGCTGCGGCGGCTGCGGCGCATACATGCCGCCGCCAATCCAGACCCAGCCCGGCGCAATCTCGAAATAGAGTCCCGCACCTTCGTGTCGCGCCAGGCCTTTCCACGGAAACACGGCCGCGGCGTGCGTCTTCAGCGGCGTCTTGTCCTCGCTGAACCGCGTGTCGCGGTAGATGCGATAGAGCGATGCCTTCGGCGAGGCGACGACCTCCGGAGCGATGCGCCTGAAGTCTTTCGCGAGTTGCTCGATGACGGCAATCATCGGCGTGCGGACGACGCGCTCGTAGTCGTCCTTGCGGCTGCGAAACCACTCGCGATTGTTGTTGCGTTTGAGCGCGCGCAGGAAGGACAGCGTCTCTTTCGAAAACGATGGGAGCATTCTCGAGATCATATCGACTGGCGCGGGCACAAAAAAAGGCCCGGGGAACACCCCCGGGCCCACTCAAAAAGCCTTCTATCTCCTACCTTCTAACTCCTGTCTCCTAGACAGGATCAGAAAGTAAACCTGAATCCGAACTGTCCGACGCGCTGCTCGCCCTGGCCAGCATCGCCGGCGTAAGCCGTCGGCTTCATGAACACAGCGTTCGCCGGATGGTTGGCCGCGGTGCCGGTGAAGAACGCGCCAGCAGCAGGCGACGCCCGCGCCGTAGTTGGGGTTGATCGCGTTGAAGAGGTTGAACCCTTCCGCGATCGCTTCCACGTTCATGCCGTATGGAAGCCTGAACACCTTCGACACGCGCAGGTTGAACTGCGAGAGTGCGGCGCCGCGCCCGCAATTGATCGTCGTGCAGGCGCCGATGTCCTTGTAGGTCGGGTTGCCCAGATCGTCGACATCCGTGAGCTGGAACGCCGTCGAGTAGATGTCGTTGTTCAGGCCATCGGCGTTGAGGTCATAGCCCGTCGAGATGTAGAGGGGAAGCGCCGACCGGTAGCGGAACGTCGGCGATACGTAGATACCCCACTTCATGTTGACGACCGCGCTCAACGAGATCTTGTGACGCGCGTCGGTCCGCTGCGATGGGCCCCACTGCACATCGGCGTACGGGTTGGTCGAGTCCTGGACGAGGTTCGTCGTCAGCTCGTCGGTGCCCTGGCCGCCAAGCCCCTTGGCGTTTGCCAGCGAGTACCACGCGCTGAAGGAGATGCCCTTGTTGAGCCGCCGGCGAACGCTGAAGTTCACGCCGTCGTACTTGCTCTCGCCGACGCTCATGTTCAACGTCGGGTTCGCCGGGTTCAGGCCCAGGCTCTGATAACGGCGATCGCCGCCGTTGACGCGCGTGTTGAGTGCCCACCGCACGCCGAGGTCGGTGCCTTCGATGTGAACGTAGTCCACGTCGAAGACCGTCGATGACGACGAGCTGGTGCGACCACCCGGCCGAGAGCTGGCTGGTCCACGGCTGGCGGATGCCAGGCGGCGTCACCTGCGTGCCGTAGAACGGTCCGTTCGGGTTGACCTCGTTCTGGCTCGCGATGTTCGGGATCGGCTGGCCCACGGCGAAGAACGTGCCGTCGGCGTTCAGGATGCCGGCCGTCTTGCCCGTGATGCTGAACACCGTGCCCGAGCCGCCCTGGGCGCTGAGACCCGGGAAGAGGATCGTGGCGTTGGTGTAGCCGAAGTCGTAGTAGATGCCCCAGCCGCCGCGAATGACGTCGCGGCCATCGCCGCGCAGGTCGTAGGCCGCGCCGATCCGTGGCTGGATGTTGTTGACGTCCTCGCCAGCGGAGTTCCCGAACTCCTCGAAGCCCGGCACGCCGTTGAAAAGACCGGCCTGCGCCGACGTCGTCAGGATGTTGTAGTTGGGAATGCCCGACTGGTCGATGTCGAAGCCCGTGACGATGTCATAGCGCAGTCCCGCGTTCACCGTCAGCCGGTCGGTCACGCGCCAGTCGTCCTGGACGTACATCCCGAACTGATCCATCGGCAGGTTCGCCGACGCGCCCGGCTTGTTTCGCGTCACCGCGCTGATCTTCCCGGCCGTATCCAGATCGAGGTGGGTGTAAGCGTAGTCGGTGCTGCCCGATGAGAACGTCACGAAGAGGCGCGGCTCGTGGATGTAGTTGACGCCGGCCTTGAACGAGTGGCCGAGCCCGCCGAGCCCCGACGCTGACCACGAGAAGTCGTCGCGGAACTGGTACTTGCGCTGCTCGGTCGTCTGCGGCGTGTTCGTGTTGTAGCCGATGGTGACGCCGTTCGGGAACGTTTCCTGTGGGGCGCCGGTGCGAGCCGCGACGTTATTCGCAAAGTCGGCGACCTGGAACACGAACTCGTTCAGCTTGGCGCCGGAGAGGACCCAGTTGTGGTTGATGTTGAACGAGTTGAAGGTATTGACGCTGTCTCCCCAGCTGTCCGACACGCGGCGCGTCGTTGCGCCGTAGACCTGCGAGTTCGTGTTGCGGCCGTAGCGGACCGACAGGTACTGCGTCGGCGTCATGTTCCACGAGCCCTTGGCCGTGAACAGGTTTTCCCTCATCGGCGTGGGGAAGGCGCCGTCTTGCGCCGGGAACATCCCGAGCGTGTTGACGGATTGCGTCGTGTCCTGCTGCGTCCGCTCGTAGGCGGCGAAGAAGTGCGCCTTGTTCTGCATGATCGGTCCGCCGAACGAGCCGCCGTACTGGTAGCGCTCGTACTCGCCCTTGGGCAGGTTGCCGATCTTTTCGGTCTTGGTCTTCGCGTTCAGGTCGGTGTTCCGGATGTTGGTGAACCAGCTGCCGTGGTAGTCGTTCGTGCCGCTCTTGGTGACGATGTTCATCACGCCACCGTTGCTGCGGCCGTACTCGGCCTTGTAGCGCTGGGTGACGAAGTTGAACTCCTGGATGGCCTCGAGCGGGAAGAGCTGCAACAGGCCGCCGACCGTGTCGTCGTTGTTGTCGCCGCCGTCGATCTGGTAGTTGACGTTGCGGCCATTGCCGCCGCCAATCTGCGGCGAGTACTGCGTGCTCTTGGTCGGGTCGGAGTGGAAGCCGAGGCCGACGCCCGGGATCGTGACCGCCGCGTTGGCGAACTGCCGGCCGTTGAGCGGCAGGTTTTCGATGCGGTTGATGTCGACGACGCCACCGACCGAGGACGACGACGTCTGGATCAACGGCGTTTCCGCGTTGACCGTGATCGTCTCCTGCACCGTCGCGAGCTTTAGCGTCAGGTTGACGTCGAGCGTCTGGCCGACGTTGACCACGATGCCCTTGTTCTCGACCTTGGTGAACCCCTGCAGCTCGGTGGTGATGTCGTACGTGCCGACCGGGAGCGCGTTGAGACGGAAGATACCTTCGCCGTCCGAGACGTCCGTGCGGCTGAAGCCGGTCGCGGCGTTCTTGCCCGTGACCGTTGCGCCAGGGACCGCAGCGCCCTGATCGTCGACGATGCGCCCAGTGATGATGCCTGTAGTCTGCTGCGCGGATGCGGGCCTTGCGCCGGCCGCGCACAGTGTCACCAGCATGCACAGCCACGCCAGCGGTGCGGAAACTCTTCTCATGAGGATTGGTTCTCCTGCCTGCGAGGTACGGGCGGGATGCCCGATCCGTCGCGAGGGCTGAATCAACGACAGGCTGGGATACGCAACGGCCGGACCACTGGCGGCGCCGTTAGTCACGGTGTTGACAGCCCAATACTGCCTGTCGGTCCCTAAAAAATGGCGTTTCGTCACAGCGTCGAGAATAGTGTTGGTACCAGATCCAATCTGCCGGTGGCCTTGATCCACGGCCACGGAGAAGCACCGCTCGCGGTGGGTGGCGGTCCTATCGGACAGCGTCGAGCAGTCGTTGCACTTCCGATCGCTGCGGCGAGTGAAGCGGCAGCCGCTGGAGCAGCTCCTGCGCCTCGCGCGCCGCGTCAGTCCGCCGTCCGGCTCGGGCGAAGACGCGCGCAAGATTGAAGCGCGCCTCGTCGAAGTCGGCGTCCACCCCGACTGCCCGCTGCAGGGCGGCGATGCCGTCGGCGTGGTGACCCGCGTCAGACAGGACGATGCCGAGGTTGGCGAGGACCACCGGGTTGTCGGGTTCGACGCGCTCGGCGTCGCGCAGCGTCTGCAGTGCCTCGTCGAGCCGGCGCGCCGAGGCCAGGCACAAGCCGAGCCCGAGGTGGGCATCGGCCGTAGGCATCTGGGCGGCGATCGACGCCTTGAAGTGCGGGATCGCATCGCTGCATCTGTTCGACTCGACGAGGACGTAGCCGAGGCGAAGGTGTGCCTGCGGGTTGGACGGATCGGCGGCGAGGATCTGGCGCAGCGCGGTTTCGAGCGCCGGCCCCTGGAGCTCGCCCGAGATCACGGTCGACAGCCTCGCGGCAATGGCCCGTCGATCTTTGGGGTCGGGCCGCACCGCGGCCGCGGGCCGCGACGAGCCGGACGCGTAGCCGAGCGCCTGCAGTCGCGCGAGCGCGTCGCGATCGATAGCCGCATGCGCCGGATCGAGCGCCGCTGACGAGTAGCGGCCGACTCGCTCGCTCAGCTCGGCTGCTCGCCGCGTGTCGCTCGACGAGATGTCGTGTGTTTCGGCGCTGATCACTTCGGAGGTCGTAGAGCTCGGGCCGCGGCGCTTCGATGTACTTGTAGCCCTGCGACCGCAGCGCCCGGAGCGGACTCCAGCCGAAGTCGAGGAGTGGAGCGAACGATTCGGCGTAGAGGTCGCGTGCCGGGAGATCGGCGCCGCCGATGGCCGGCGCGAGGTTGATGCCGTCGCTGTCGAACCCGGCGACGCCGAGCAGCGGCAGGACGGTCGGGGCAATGTCGATGAGTGATACGGGCGACGCCACGGTCCGCGCCGGCACGCCGGGACCGGCGATGATCAGCGGCACCCGCAGCGTCGTGTCGTAGACGAACAGGCTGTGGCTGACCTCGCCGTGCTCGCCAAAGGCCTCGCCGTGATCGGAGGCGACAACGATGAGCGATAACGGCGCGTCGGCTCCGAGCGCTTCGAGCAAACGCCCGACCTGGACGTCGCTCTCCGCGATCTCATCGTCGTATCGATCCGCGACCGAACGACCGGATCCACTCTGACCGTAGGGTGCGTGCGGCTCGAAGAGATGCAGCCAGAGGAAGAGACGTCCACCGCTGCCGCGTGCCTTGCTCAGCCAGGTCAGCGCGTCGTCTACCGTGCTGCGTCCTGGCCGTTCGTTTTCCGGCCGGCCACGCGCACCGCGGGGCAGGCGATCGCTGTAGGTGCTGAACCCTTCGCCGAGCCCGAAGCGGCGATCGAGCGGGAACGCGCTGACGAACGCCCCCGTGACGAAGCCGGCGCCTGACAGCGTCTTCGCCAGCGACGGCACTGACGGGTCGACGCGCAGGCCGTTGTGGCGGGCGCCGTGGCCAGGAGGATACCGGCCGGTCATGATCGAGGCGTGCGACGGGAGCGTTATCGGCGCCGTGGCATAGGCGGCTTCGAACCGGACGCCGCCTCTGGCCAGGCGATCGATGGTGGGAGTGCGCGCGCGTACGTAGCCGTATGCGCCAACGCGATCGGCGCGCAGCGTGTCGATCGTCACGAGGACGAAATGTCGCGGCTGCAGGGCGGCCTGCTGGGGTGACGGTGCAGGTGAACCGCACGCGCCAGCCATGCCCACCGTCAGGAGCAGCAGAACCCGGACCGTGCTACGCCGGCCGGCGTGACATGGGAGCATTCCAGAACCGGACCAGGGCACGATATCGCGAAATGATAACTGGAACGTCCGGCTGGCGCCTGGCTGGCAATCGTCGAGCAAAAACGAAGGCCCGGGGGACATGCCCCCGGGCCCACAATCTCCTCCCACTCTCCCTTGCCTCATGCCGCCGACACGGCAGGGGCAACTCGGTTAGAACAAGAATCGGAATCCGATCTGCCCGACGCGCTGCTCGGGGTTCTGGAAGTCCCCCGAGTACTCGGCCGGCTGCAGGAAATCCGGGTTGGGTGCACCGGTGCCCAGCAGGCGAGTTGTCCTGAATGTGGCCGGGTTGGTCGCGTTGAACACGTTGAAGATCTCGCCGATCGCTTCGACCCGCATCGACCCAGGCAACCGGAACGACTTCGCGACCTTCAGGTTCATCTGCCAGCGCGAGGCGCCTCGTCCGCAGTTCCACGTCTCGCAGTTACCGATCTCCTTCGGCGCGTTGCCGACGCCGTCGAAGGCATAAGCCTTGGCGGGCAGGTCGTTGTTCTCGCCGTTGCCGTTGAGATCGAGGCCTTCCGTAATGGACACCGGGAGCGCCGAGCGGGCGAGGAAAAGCGGCGCCACGCTGATGCCCCACGGCCCCTGCCAGACCATCGTTGCCGAAACGGTATGCCGCGCGTCGGTACGGCTCGTCGGACCGAAGACCCTGGGGTCGTCGTAGAGCAGCTCGGCTTCCTGCATATTGTTCGAATTGAGCTCGTCGCCCGCCGTGCCGATCGTGCTCTTGGCCTCCGCCAGCGTGTAGCTGGCCGAGAAATCGAAGCCCCTGGACATCCGGCGCCTGATGCCCATGATGAGCGCCGTATACTCGCTCTTGCCCCGGCTGACCGCGGGACGCGTGCCGACGGCGTTTGGCTGCAGGTCGAGGAAGGCCAGGCGTCGCGCGGCAGTCGGCTGACCGACCGGACGCGTGTTGATGCGCGGGCGCACGTTCAGATCCCGTCCGTCGTTGCGGACGAAGTCCGCGCTGAACATCGTGCTGGAGTTCAGCTGGTGCGACCAGCCGAACGCCGCCTGACGCGTGTAGGGCATCTGGAGGCGCGGATCCACCCACTGCCCGATGAGGGGCAGAGCATTCGGATTCGCCTGGTTCTGGCTGGCGATGTTCGAGATGGGCTGTCCCACCTGATAGAAACTGCCGTCGGGGTTGCGGATTCCATCGGCGTTATCCACATTGAAGACCGAACCCGAACCGATGCCGGTCGCGTCGATGGCGGCGAAGAGGTTGTTGGAGTTCGTGTACCCCACGTCCTGGTAGACACCCCAGCCTCCCCGTACCACGTCGCGCCCGTCGCCCCGCACATCGAAGGCAAATCCCAGGCGCGGCTGCCAGTTGTTCGTGTCCTCCTGGGGTTCGAGGCCAGCGTTCTCCAACCCTTTGATGCCCGTCAGAAGGCCCGCGCGGCCCGCAGCCTGAACCTTGACGTAGTTCGGATTGAGTGCCTGATCGATCTGAACACCGTCGATGAGGTCATACCGCAAACCGAGGTTCAGGGTCAGCCGGTTGTTGACCCGCCAGTCGTCCTGGACGTAGAACGCGTACTGATTCAGCGGGATATTGGCTTCCGCCGCGCCGCCGTTGCGGGTGACGGTCGAGAGCGGCCCGTTGAGGTTGTTGTCGAGGTGGTTGTACGTGTAGTCGTTCGTCCCAGTGTTGAACGTGATGAAGAGTGTGGGCTCGTGAATGTAGTTGAACCCCGTCTTCATGTCGTGCCCCACGCCACCCATGCCTTCCATGTGCCAGGAGAAGTCGTCCCGGAACTGCCACTTCTTCTGCTGAGTCGTCTGCGGGGTGTTGCCGTTCTGGCCCACGGAAACGCCGTTCTGGAAGTTCTCCGTCGGGTCGCTGCTGTTGGCGCTGATGTTGTTGCTGAAGTCGGCGTATTGAAACACGATCTCGTTCAGCTTCGATCCGCCCAGGACCCAGTTGTGGTTCATGTTGAAGGAATTGAACGTATTCCCGCTCACGCCCCAGCCGCTGACGGGCGTTGTGGGGGATGCCCCGTACGGCTGCGAATTCTCATTCCGGCCGTAGCGAACCGACAGGTAGTTCGAAGCGTTCAGGTTCATCGTCCCCTTCACCGTGAGGAGCGTTTCCCGGTACGGCGTGGCGAACGTGCCGTCCTCGCTCGGGAACAGCCCCAGCGTGTCGACGACCTGGAAGGTGTCCTGCTGGGTGCGTTCGAACGCGCCGAAGTAGTGGACCTTGTCCTTCACGATCGGACCACCCAAGGAGCCGCCGTACTGCCACCGGCTGTAGTCCTGCTTCTCGCTGTCGGTGAGCTTCTCGGTCTCCGTCTTCGCGTTCATCGCGGTGTCACGCATCAGCGTGAACCAGCTGCCGCGCAGGTTGTTCGTGCCGCTCTTGGTCACGATATTCATCACGCCGCCGTTGCTGCGGCCGTACTCGGCCTTGTAGCGCGAGGTGACGAAGTTGAACTCCTGAATGGCTTCGAGCGGGAAGAGCTGCAGCAGGCCGCCGACCGTATCGTCGTTGTTGTCGCCGCCGTCGATCTGGTAGTTGAGGTTGCGGCCGTTGCCGCCGCCAATCTGGGGCGAGTATTGCGTGCTCTTCGTGGGATCGGAGTGGTACCCGAGCCCGACGCCGGGGATTGTCGCGGCCAGGTTCGCGAACTGCCGGCCGTTGAGTGGCAGGTTCTCGATGCGGCCCGTGTCGACGACGCCGCCGACAGACGAGGAGGTCGTCTCGATGAGCGGCGAGCCGCTCGTCACCGTGACGGTTTCGGAGAGCGTCGCCAGCTTCAGGGTGATCGGCATGTCGAGAGTCTGTCCGACAGAGACCACGATGCCCTTGCTGTCGACACGGTTGAATCCCTGCAGTTCGGCGGTCACGTCATACGTGCCCACTGGCAACGCGGCGAGGCGGTACACGCCCGAGCCGTCGCTGACCTCCGAACGCGTGAATCCCGTATCGACGTTCTTTCCAGTGACCGTCGCGCCAGGGACGACTGCGCCCTGAGCGTCGACGACCCGGCCCGTGATTGTCCCGGTGGTTTGCTGGGCGAGCGCCGGGCCCGCCATCAGCAGAACCGCGCACAGGACGATCATCGACGTGATGACCCTTTTCATGCCTAAAAGCCTCCGATTATTTGGGAAATAATGAACGCCAGGTGCCAGGCGCTGTCGGTGGGTGTCAGCAACAAGCGCACCAGCTCGCCTGGGACGAATGGCCGAAAAAATGACGCTAAATGCCTGGATTTGCATTTGGATAGCCGAAAACTCGTGATGGACAGTTGTGACGCGATCCAAAAAGCGCACACGGTCCAACGACATATTGGATCGACGAGTGAAGAATGCCTGACTCGTGGCTTCCGCCTTCAGGCGGAAGATCCGGTATCCTCCATCCCGAAAAGGGAGGCGCACGATGGCTGCGATTTCTCGACGTGAATTCCTGAAGACCGCGAGCACCGACATGGCCGTCGCGGGATTACTGGCCGCAGGAGGCGCACGCATCATGGCAGCACCACTCGGAATGCCGATCGGCAGTCAGAC
The DNA here is from genome assembly GCA_963797715.1 of uncultured Acidobacteriota bacterium. Taxonomy (GTDB): domain Bacteria; phylum Acidobacteriota; class Vicinamibacteria; order Vicinamibacterales; family 2-12-FULL-66-21; genus DATBJJ01. The sequence continues at coordinate 28,233 of CAWCQS010000009.1, read as the reverse complement.
CTATCCGCATCGAGCCATGATCAAGGAAGGCAACTTTGCTGGCCTGCTGAAGACGCTCTCCGACATCGGCGTCAAGAACGTCGAGCTGTGCTCGCCGATCGGCTACGGCGAGTTCGCACCGCTCTCCGATGGGAAGGAGACCGCGAAGATCATCGCGGACGCCGGGATGAAGTGCGAGAGTTGTCACTTCAGCATGCGCGAGCTGCGCGAGAAGCAGGACGCGAGCCTCGCCTGGGCCAAGGACGTTGGCATCACGCAGATCATCACCGCGACACTCGGCGGCGGAAACACGCCGACGATGGATGACGTGAAGAAGGCAGCAGACGAGTACAACAAGATCGCCGCGGTGTCGGCGGCCGCGGGCCTGCAGCAGGGGTTGCACAACGAAGGGTTCGAGATGTCGGAGGTCGACGGCAAGCGCACCTACGACATCCTGTTCGAGCTGCTCGACCCGAAGCTCGTGAAGTTCCAGTTCCAGATGTCGACGATCGGCTACGGCTTCGTCGCCGCCGACTACTTCACGAAGTATCCCGGCCGCTTCTTCTCGATGCACGTGCAGGACGTCGATCTGAACGCGCCGCCGCCGCCACCGTCGCCCAACGCGCCGCCGAACGCGCGGCGACCGAAAGGCGCGCAGACGTCAGCAGGGAAAGGCAGCATCGACTGGGTGAAGACGTTCCAGGCCGCCAAGATCGGCGGCGTGAAGAACTACTTCGTCGAGCAGAACATGGAGCTCACGAAGGAGAGCGTCGCGTATTTGAAGACGCTGAGGTCTAGACGCTTCGCTGCCGGGGTTCGCTTCTCGCTGTTCGCTGCTCGCTGTTGGTTCGCCAGGCCGCCACGGAGCTGTTTATAGCTACCCCGTGCCACGAGTTAGCAACAGCGAAACGCGAGCCGCGAGAAGCGACGCTATTCCGCCCGCAGCGCCACGATCGGGTCAATCCGCGCCGCGCGGCGGGCCGGAATGTAGGTCGCGACGAGCGTGACCATCGCGAACAACGCGCACGCGGCGCCGAACGTCAGCGGATCGAGGCCGCGGACGCCGTAGAGCAGGCTCTCGAGCAAGGACGATCCCAGGCCGGCGAGAACAACGCCGATCGCGACGCCGATGCCGGCGAGGACGAGTCCCTGGTGCAGGACGAGCCGCAGCACGCGGCCTTCGTCGGCGCCGAGTGCCACGCGAATGCCGATCTCGCGCGTGCGGCGGCTGACGGAATACGCGGTCACGCCGTAAATCCCAATCGCCGCGAGCACGAGTCCGACTATCCCCAGGCTGCCGGCGACCGATGCGACGACGCGCTGAGGGATGAGACCGATTGCCGTGACGTCGCTGAGTGGCAGCGCCACGGTCAACGGCAGATTCGGGCTCATCTCGCGCAGCAGCGCCCGCACCTGCGGGATGGCGCTGGCATCGCCACTCCGCTTCACGAGAATCGACATCGACGACATGTAGTGCTGCGACAGCGGAACGTAGATGTACGGCGTGGTCGTTTCGTTGAGCGACATCAGCTTCGCGTCAACCGTGACGCCGATCACCGTAACGGGCCGCATCCCGCTCTGTCCGGGCCCGTTCTCCGTGTCGAGCTGCTGTCCGATCGGATCTTGATTGGGCCACGCCCGTCGAGCAAACGCTTCGTTCACGATCGCGACGCGCGGAGACGTGAGCGTGTCGGTTGCCGCGAAATCACGGCCGCGAACGAGCCGCATCTGCAGCGTGTGGAAGAAGCCGGGTTCGACGACGTTCCAGTCGGCCCTGACATCGCCAGCGTCGCCGTCGACGCCGGGCAGCCGGACGGCACCAAGTCCCATTCGACCGCCGTCGAGCGGCAGATCCACTGATGCAGTCGCTGACTCGACGCCAGGTATCGACGATATCCGCTGCAGCAGGTCGCGTACGAACGGCCGTCCGGTTTGCTCGTTATAGCCGGCAATCGATAAATCGAGCGTCAGCACGTCGACGCGATCCTGGTTGAATCCTGGTTGCAGGCTGGCCGCATGCTGCAGCGCGCGCAGGAAGAGCCCGGCGGCGATGACGAGCAGCAGCGACATCGTGATCTGGCCGACGACGAACGCGCTGCGAAGCCGCAACTTCGACGGTCCTGAATCCATGCCCTCTGTCTTGAGCGCGGGCACGAGGTTCGCGCCAGTCGCCTGCAGGGCCGGTGCGAGTCCGGAGAGGAGGGCAGTGGCCAGCGACAGCAGGATGGCAAAGCTCAATACGCGCCAGTCCGTAGGGATGTCGAGGCCGATCGGTACAGGCAATGCTGGCAGCACGCGCAGGAACATCGACGTCAGGGCGCGGCTCAGTACCAATCCGATCACGCCGCCAGCCGCGAAGAGGACGACGGCTTCGATCATCAGTTGCCGGATCAACCGGCCGCGTCCCGCACCAATCGCGAGGCGCACGGCAATCTCCCGTCGCCGGTTCGCCGCGCGCGCGAGCATCATCCCGGCGACGTTCACGCACGCGATCAGCAGCACGAGGCCGACGATCGTCATCAGCAGCCCCATGAACGCTGCGACGATGTTGATGCGGCCCGGGATCAGCGCCGACTTGGCGACGACGACGCCGCGATCGCCGTACTCCTGCGGAAACTCGCGTCGAAGTCCCGCAGCGATCGCGTTCATCTCAGCCTGCGCCTGCTGGATGGTGACGCCGTCCTTCAAACGTCCACCCATCACCAGCCAGACCGCCTGCCGCGAGTCCAGCCCGATGGGGTTTCGCGGAATCGCCACGCCCGTCATTGAAATCGGCACCCACACATCCGACCTCAGCACCGTCGTCCCCTGGAACCCGCGCGGCGCGATGCCGACGACGGTGAACGGATGGCTGTTGAGGAGGATGGATTGGCCGACGATGTTCGGGTCGGAGTCGAAGCGGCGTTGCCAGAGCTCGTGGCTGATGACCGTGACCGGGTGCGCGCCGACCGTCTGATCGTCGCGATCCTCGAGCATGCGGCCGTAGACCGGACGCGTGCCGAGCACGTTGAAGTAGTTGGCAGAGACGACCGTGCCATAGACCCGGTCCGCCGCATCACGGCCGCCGAGGCTCATCGGCATCGGCTCCAGCCGGTACGCATAGACGTTCACCAACGTTGATTGCGCTCGCACCGAGCGGTAATAAGGATGCGAGACCGTATCGAAGCCATCACCGTTCGTCGTCCGGCCGAGGTCGACGAGCCGGTCGGGCCGTTCGAGTCCGGGCAACGGCCGGAAGAGCAGCGCGCTCGCGACAGAAAAGATGGTGGTGTTCGCGCCGATGCCGATGGCAAGGGAGAGCGCCGCCGTCAGCGTAAAGAGTGGGCTCTTGCGGAGGAGACGGATGGCAAACCGGGCGTCCTCGAGCATATAGACCTCGCGTAGGCTACGAATCTTTTCGTAATACGTCGAGGGATGGGGAAATGTTCTACATCGCGGCTCGCTTCTCGCGGCTCAGGGCAGCTGCTCGCTACTCGCTGCTCGCTGCTGCCTCGTCCAACGTCATGCTGGCGCCGAACGGGTTGATCTAAGAGATCGAATTGGCAACCGCGAGCCGCGAGCTGCGGGAAGCGACTCTCGAGCCCCGAGCCCCGAGCCCCGACTTTAGAAAAATCTCTTCGACACAACCAGCGACACTGCTGCCGAATGGTCCCAATCCGCCCGCGTGTAGGCCCTTGCTCCCTGGTAGCCGACTTTGAGGATGAGTTCCGGTGAGATGCGGATCCCGACGTTACTGTCCACCGTTCCGTTCGACCGGCGGACGCGGGTGCCGGCGGTGAAGACCGGCGTCGACGCGCGGGTGACGCGGCCTGCGACATACCAGCGTGGCGACAGCGTGCGCACGGCCTCCAGCAGAAAGCCCCTCGCTACTGCCGGCGTCGTCGTCACGGTCTCGAAATGATCGAGAATCCACTCTCCCGCGATGCGTGTATAGCCGATGGCGTATTCGCCCTCGAGGTTGAACACCGTTGCGCTCTTGGCTTCGGTCTGCGGCAGCGGCGCTGACGCCGAGGCAACGGTCGGCTCCCGATAAATGCCGTGAGCGTAACCGGCGCCGAGCCTCAGGCCAGCAACCGGCGTCACGCCACCGCCCATGACGAGCTGCGGCTCCGCCGGCGGCCGGTTCGACGACATCATCTTGCGATTGCGCGCCGGTGTGCCATCGGTGACCCCCGCACGCGCATCCCACCTCTGACCCGACACGCTGGCCATTGCCCCGAGCGGGTAACCGCCCGACAGTAGCTGCACGCGATCGAACTTGCCGTCGAACGATGGCAGCGGCGAGAAGTAGTAAGAGGGTGACCCGATGAGCGGGTTGAGATCCGGCCGCATCTCGAGAGCAATGATCCCAAGCGGCGACGAGATGATGCCCGCGTCGATGCGCAGCGGCAGGCGCGTCGCCGGCTGATAGCGCACCTGCAGCTGATACATCTCCTTCGACCAGTCCCCACCCGGCAGCCGCCGAATCCACGGCCGCACGATCACGTCGAGCGAGTCCATCACCCGCACTGTCGCCGTGGCATCGAACACGACGAACGGGTCATCAGGTGCCGGAGACGATGAGGTGACAGCGCTGGCAAATTCGAAGGAGGTGTGTTGGGAGAGAAAGGATTGGGCAGAGGCTGGATATGCCCGCGAAGAGCAACACAACCCCAGCAGCTCCCACTGTCACGGCGCAATCACGAAGAACACGATGACACGAAGACCACGAAGAACTAAAACAATAATATTCTTCGTGATCTTCGTGGCTTCGTGATCTTCGTGATTACTACGTGAACAGGGAAGAGCGCTCATTACGCTCTTCCCCCACTCACCACCAACCTTGGCGCCGTAATCGACGTCAGCGCCCTCACATCCTCGTGCGGCGCGAGCTCGATCGCCGGCATGGCCGCTGCCAGCGCGTGCACCACCTCGGCATCGAATTGCGATCCAGCGCACCGCCACAACTCGCGCAACGCGTCGGGCGACCCGCGCGCGGGACGATAGGCGCGCGCCGAGGTGATGGCGTCAAAGGCGTCGGCGACGTGCACGATGCGCGCGAGGAGCGGAATCTCGTCGCCGCGCAGCCGGTGCGGGTAACCTTGCCCATCGGGCCGCTCGTGGTGCAGCTCGACGATCGGCAGGTGCGGCGCCAGGAAATGGACGCTGCGCAGGATGCGTGCGCCGACGCTCGGGTGCGTTTCGATGACCGCGAATTCTTCCGGCGTCAGCGCTCCCGGCTTGCGCAGGACGGCGTCGCTGATGCCGATCTTGCCGATGTCATGGAGCAGCGCGCCGAGGCGCAGCGTGTCCAGTTCATCGTCGGACAATTTCATCTGGCGTCCGATGGCGACCGAGACCGCGCTGACGCGCTCGGAGTGACCGGCGGTGTAGGGATCCCGCGCGTCGAGCGCGAGCGCTAACGCGCGGATGGCGCCGACGTATGCGTTGCGCGTCTCGGCCTCCGCGGCGCTGACCGACTGCATCATCGTGTTGAACGCCGCGGTCAGTGAATCGACTTCGAGCGAAAAGCCGGTCTCTGGCACCGGGTTGTCGAAGTCGCGCGACTTCGTCATCTCCGACAGCGACTGCGACAGCGTGCCGATCGGCCGCGAGATCGTGCGCGCCAGCCAGACGCTCGCGAACGCCGCGAGCGCGAACGAGCCGATGGCAATCAAGGACACCGAGATCAGCGCTCGCTTCATGGGCTCGCGTGCCGACGCGCCGATCGAGTCGAGCGCGTAGACCGCAGCCCCACCGTCCTGGAAGAGCAGCCTGACCGCGTACTCCGACGGTCCGAGCCATACGTTCCCGCCCGGCGGCAGCGAGCGCAGCACCGACGGCGTCAATCCTGAGACGACGTCCGGCGGCAGCGTGCTCGCAATCACCGCGTCGTTGCTGGCGATGAGCGTCGCCGCGCCAGATAACGTCGCCAGTTCCTGCGCGTAACGGGAGTCGAGCGCCTTGGCCAGCTGCAGCGATCCGATCTCTGTGTCTTGCAGTGCGATGGGCGAGGAAGCGAACTGGAACACGCCGGATGGCAGCGTGACCCACCGCGCGCCGTGATTGTCAGCGCGCGCGTGCACGCGTGCCTGCATTGGCCAGTCGGCGCTGCGGCGCCCGGCAACGGCAAGGACGATCCCGGACGCGTCGGTCACCGCGAGCACATCCGGCGCGATGCGCGCCGCAAGTTTCTCCAGCTCGCGATCGACCGTCGCCAGCATCTCCCGACGGAACGCCGCATTGGCCGATCCGATCTCAGCTTGATACGTATCGACCGCGGCCTTGAGCGTCGGATTCTCGGCGAGCGTCGCGACCTGCACGCCAAGCTCGCGGGCGCGCCGCTGCTCGAGCGCCGAGAGCATGCGCTGTCCCGCCTCGAGCTTGTCCATCACCGAGCCGTGCACCCGCTCGCGCACGTCGAAGGTGACGCCGACGAACACAGCCGTCAGCACGCCCGCCACCATGATCAGCGTCGCGACAGTCGTCCGGACGACGAATCGTGGGGGAGCGCCGCGGGCCATTATTGCGTCTCCACCGGAAGGGCGAATTCGATCCTCACTGTGCGGCCCGCTTCGACCACGATCTGCTTCGCGCTTTCGCCGATGCGCTCGTGCCACGCGCTCAGGCGAAACTCGCCGGCCGGCACGTCGGGCAGCGCGAAGTGCCCGTCGCGTCCGGGAATCACGAAGTGCTCGTGATCGAAAATCATGATGCTCGCGCTCATCTGCGAGTGCAGGTGGCAGTAGACCTTGACGAGGCCAGGCTTGGTGAACGTGCGCGATCGGCTGTCGCCGCGAGGGTAGCGCCCGAGGTCGAACGTTGCGCCGCGCGACAGCGAAAAGACGTTGTGGAAAAACGGATCCGCGTTCGGGAACTCGACCGACGATCCGCGCGTAATCGCCACCAGCCGCGGAACGAAGTCTTCACCCTCCTGCCGCATCTCCGCCTTCATCGTCGGCAGCGTGAAGTTGCGCGGCGCATCCTTGACGAAGACGACGACGTTGTTGATTTCGGAAGCTTTCGGTGATGGGCGGGTGACGCGGCGGGAAGGATAGGCACCGGAAGGAATCGGCGCGTCAATCGCCGCGACCAGTTTGACGACGCCCTCGATGCGGCCCGTCGTTGGCGGTGCCGGCGCCGTCGCCGTCGTCACCGTAGCTACGGCGGTGAGGGCGGCGGCGCACGCGCAAGCCCAGCGTGTCCGGATCGGTACCCGGGACAACACACGCACCCACGGTTCTGTAATGCACGCCCGAACCATTCTGGTTCCCCCACCCTGGAGGTCGCGGCCAAAACCTGTTGTATTTCGAGTGACTTAACGCCTACTGGCTCGCCAGGCGCCAGGTGTCCCGATGCCGAAGCCGGTCGAAGGGGGGCAGGTTTGGTGCCAGTGGCCGCGGCTCGCGGCTCGCTGCCGGCGGCTCGCCGCCTCGGCTTGCTAGCGGCTCGCGGTTCGCTGTTGCTAATAGAAGCCGATGGTTGGAGTTAGCAACAGCGAGCCGCGAGAAGCGAGCAGCCAGCAGCGAGCCGCGAACAGCGAGCCGCGCCATAATGACCCATGCTCAAATCGTCTCACTCGGGTCTCATCCTGTCCGGTCTCATAGTCGCCGCCGGTATTTCAGTCACGCTCGGTTTTCAATCCATGGCGCAAGCGCCAGCGGCGAAACCAGCAGAGAAGCACCTCAAGAACATCAAGCAGCTGACGCACGGCGGCGAGAACGCCGAAGCCTATTTCTCGGCTGACGGCTCGCACCTGATCTTTCAATCGACGCGCGACGGCTATCCATGCGATCAGATCTACACAATCAAGACCGACGGCACGGACGAGCGAAGAGTCAGCACTGGCACGGGCAGGACGACGTGCAGTTACTACTATCCGGGTGGGAAGCAGATTCTGTATGCGTCGACGCATGAAGCGTCGAAGGAGTGCCCGCCGAAGCCGAGCTACGCGCGCGGGTACGTCTGGCCGATCTACGACGGCTATGACATCTACAGCGCCAATCCCGATGGCTCCGGCCTCAAGCCGCTGACGCGGACGCCTGGCTACGACGCCGAGGCGACGATTGCGCCTGATGGGCTGATCGTGTTCACGAGCGTGCGCGACGGCGACATGGAGATCTACTCGATGAAGGCGGACGGCTCCGGACGTCAAGCGGCTGACCGAGCGGCCTGGGCCTGACGGCGGCCCGTTCTTCTCATGGGACGGCAAGCAGATCGCCTTCCGCGGCCGCATGCTCGGTGCCGGGCAGGAGCTCGACGAATACAAGGGCCTGTTGAAGGAAGGATTGTGGCGGCCGACGTCGCTCGAGCTCTTCGTGATGAATCGTGATGGCTCGAACCTGCGTCAGGTGACCAAGCTTGGCGGCGCCAACTTCGCGCCGTCCTGGCATCCCGACGGCAAGCGCCTGATCTTCGCCTCGAATCACGAGGATCCGAAGGGCCGGAACTTCGACCTGTATCTCGTCAACCTGGATGGCACCGGCCTCGAGCGCGTGTCGTTCAACGACACGTTCGATGGCTTCCCGATGTTCTCGCCCGACGGCAAGAAGCTGGTGTTCGCGTCGAACCGCAACGCCAAGGCGGAAGGGGAGACCAACGTGTTCATCGCGGACTGGGTCAATTAGGCTACGCGGCTCGGTTCTCGGCTGCTCGCTGTTGCTAACCCGCACCTCAAGTGGTATTAGCAACAGCGAGCCGCCAACCGCGAGCAGCCGCCCCCGACGCTTACCATTTCCTAACACCCCCGATAGGACTTTCCAGCCCCGACCCTCGTAACTTGATCATGTCAGCACTCAGGACTGCGACCTGACAGCTGGCAGGAGAAGCAACACCGTGCACGGCACCCCCCAGAACCCTGTGAACCCCCTGAACCCTCCTTGAACCCCTTGAACCTGCCGCCCGGCCGCTTCCACGGCGGGCACGCCATCGTGATTGGCGCCAGTATCGGCGGTCTTCTCGCCGCGCGGGTGCTCAGCGCGCACTTCGATCGCGTCACGATCCTCGATCGTGACGCCCTGCCTTCCGGCATTGGCAACCGGCGCGCGGTGCCGCAAGGCCATCATGGACATGGACTGCTCGCGAGCGGCCTGAACGGCCTGACGACACTCTTTCCGGGTCTCGAGCGCGAGCTGCTCGACGCCGGCGCGGTCTCCGGCGACGTCGTCGGCAACGTCCGCTGGTTCCAGCACGGCTACTACAAGGCGAAGTTCCAGAGCGGGCTCAACGGTATTCTGCTGAGCCGTCCGCTGCTCGAGGGCACGCTGCGCCGTCGTGTCCAGCAGCTGCCGAACGTCCGCATCGTCGACAACACGCGGGTGATGGGATTGATTGTCGAGCATGGCGTCGTGCGCGGCATCCGCATGCAGCAGCTGCGCGAGGCGAAGATGAATCTCGGCGCCGATCTCGTGATCGACGCCAGCGGCCGCGCCTCGAAGACGCCGGACTGGCTCGACGAGCTCGGATACGGCCGGCCGACGGTTGACGAGGTCAACGTCGGCATCGGCTACACGACGCGCATTTACAAGCGGCAGCCGACGCATCTCGACGGTGACGTCGGGGCAATCATCGCGCCGAAACCACCGCGACAGATGCGCGTGGGGTTCATGCTGGCGATGGAAGACAACCGCTGGATCGTGACGCTGGGCGGATGGATGGGTCATCACTGCCCGCCCGATCCGGCAAGCTTCCTCGAGTTCGCCGAGAGCCTCGCGCGCCCGGATATCTACAACGTGGTCAGCCGGGCCGAGCCGCTGACGCACGCGGTGACGTATGCGTTTCCGTCGAACCTGCGGCGCCACTACGAGAAGTACACGCGCTTCCCGAGCAGCTTCCTGGTGATGGGCGACGCGATGTGCAGCTTCAATCCTCTGTATGGGCAGGGGATGAGCGTCGCCACGCTCGAGGCGCTGGCGCTGCGCGACTGCCTCGAATCTGCTCCTTCAGTGCGCGACGTGTGGAAGCCGTTCTTCAAGGCGGCGGGGAAGATCGTAGATACGCCGTGGATGATTGCCGCCGGCAACGACTTCGCCTACGAAGGCGTCACCGGCCCGAAGCCCGCGGGCACTGATTTCGTGAACTGGTACCTGTCGCGCGTCCACCAGGCCGCGTCCACCAACCGTCACGTGTGTCGTGCGTTCTTTGATGTGGCCAACCTGCTCGCGCCCGCGCCAACGTTGTTCAAGCCGTCAGTCATGGCGCGTGTGTGGCGCGAGTGCGTGGCGCTTCGCGGTCCGCTGACGATTGAGTCGGATCGATCGATCACGACGCGGCGGCATCGCATGATCGAGACACATTGATGTAGGGTCCGGCTTTCCGCCTTCGCGCGAAGCGCTTCGGCGTGACCCGCCGTAGCCTTGGCGAAGGCGGGCCGCCGGACTCCAGCACTCGTCGTTTCCACCCTCTCCGCTCACCGTCTCTTCCCTCCTTCACCAGCCGCCAGAATCCCTCCGAGGTCCGGCTGAAGCCGGACGCTACAGGTCGCTCCGAATAGCAAGCATGGACATGTTTAGCTAGAAGAAGACAATTTTTGACATAAACGGTCATTTCTTGTTAACGTCACGCCGTCGTGAAGCCTGCCTCATGAACGTGTCGCTGACGCCTGAACTCGAAGCGCTCGTGAACGAGAAGGTTCGGAGCGGCCTCTATCACACCGCCAGCGAGGTGGTGCGGGAAGCCCTCCGGCTCCTCAAGCAGCGCGACGACGAAGCCCGCCGCGCCGATCAGCAGGCGGGCGTAGCGGCCGTTGTGCCGGCCCGGAACGCGCTGCCGAAGCCGCGCGCCGGCCGTCCGCGCGGCCGGCGCTGAATGGGTCCCTGGGTCTGAACGACAGGAGGAACGCGTGGCCGTGCACCGAAAAGCGGCGGTGATTCCCTACCGGATTCGCAAGAATCAGGTCGAGGTGGCGCTGGTGACGACGTCGCGAGGAAGAGGGTGGATCGTTCCGAAAGGCACGATCGCGAGCGGCGAGCGCGCGCGCGACGCCGCCATCCGTGAAGCCGAGGAGGAAGCCGGACTCCGCGGCGTCCTCCCGCGGAAGCCCTTTGGCCGCTACCTGCACGTCAACGGCGACGGTTCGTGGGAGGTCGATGTCTATCTGATGCGCGTGACCAGGGTGCTCGACCATTGGCTCGAGGCCGATCTCCGCGAGCGGAGATGGATGCGGATCCCGGTTGCCGCGGCGCGCGTGCGCAAGGAGCTCCGGCAGTTCCTCACCGCCATCGAGGGCGTGGTCGAGCTGGAGTCGTGACGGCCATGGCAAACATGTCAAGCATGGCAAGCATGTCAAACACGTCAAACGTGAGTGCCGATCCGTCGAGCGTCCCCGAGTCGGCCTACGTCGTCCGCAACGAGGTCCCGCCCGAGACGATTGCCGCGAGCCTGCAGGCGCTGTTGCCGACGCGGCGTCATGCGATCGCCACGCGCCGGTTCACGCTGCTCGATACGTTCGACGGCCGCGTGCGGCGCGCCGGCGCCCGCCTGACGCGCGGCGGCCCGGCCTGCGCAACCGTGAACTGGCAGAGCCGCCACGGGCGCCACGTATCGACCCGCGTCAAGCAGGCGCCGCGATTCGTCTGGGATCTTCCTGATGGTCCGCTCCATGAGGAGATGGCATCCGTCGTTGGCGTGCGTCGTCTGATCGCCAAGGCGGAGGCGGAGGAGCACGGATCGCTGCTCGAGATCCTCGATGGCGAGGGCAAGACCGTCGCGCGCTTGCGCGTGGCGTCGGGCCGGGCGCGTTTGCCGATGTCGCGTTCGGCCTGGCAGCCGTTGCCGACTGTTGTGACGCTGAGCGCTCTTCGCGGCTACGAAGATGCCTATGCGCGCCTCGTGCCGCTGATCCTCAGCCGTCCCGGCATCGAGCGGTGTCCTGAAGGGCTCGATGGCGTCATCCTCCGCCAGCTCGGCGTACGTGAGCCGCTCGACGTCGCGTCGCTCCGCCTCGACATGCCGTCGTCGGTTCGTGCCGACGTTGGTGCGAGGCAGATTCATCGAGCGATTGCCGACATCCTGCTCGCGAACGAGGCCGGCGTGCGGGAGCGGCTCGACACCGAGTTCCTCCACGACTTCCGCGTTGCCCTGCGTCGTACGCGATCGCTGCTCGGCCAGATCCGGGACGTGTTTCCCGCTGCTGCCGTCGAACGCTTCTCATCGGAGTTCTCGTGGATTGGGCGGCTCACCGGCCCGCCGCGCGATCTCGACGTGCTCCTCCTGGCTCTCAGGGGCCCGATCGAGGGTGTTGACGCCCGCGATCTTCGGGCGCTGACGACCGTGCTCGAGGACGCGCGGGGGCGGGAACAGGTCCGTCTCGACGAGGCTCTGGCGAGCGCGCGTTATCGCCGGCTGTTGTCCGAGTGGCAGGCATTCCTGAATCGTCCTTCCGATGCGTCCGGCACCGCGAACGGAGCGCGTCCTCTGGCCGATGTGATCTCGGAGCGGGCCTGGCGGCTCAGCCGCCGGATCGCCCGGGGTGCCGACGCCGTCGACGGCCGCAGCACGGCCGACGAGCTCCACGCCGTCCGAATCGCTGCCAAGAAGCTTCGCTATCTCGTCGACGTCACCCCGGGGTTCTACGGGGCCGCCGATCTGGAGCACATCCTCGTCGCGCTCAAGAAGCTGCAGCGCGTGCTCGGCGACTTCAACGACGCCGAGGTGCAGGAGCGCCGTCTCATCGACTGCACGGACGCGCTCGCGGCTTCGGCTGCGCGGCCTGCGGTGCTCGTCGCCGTGGGGCGGCTGGCGGAGCGGAGCCGCGAGCGGCGCGAGCGCGCGCGCGGGCAGATCGTCGACGGGCTGGCGCGCTTCCGCGATCGCGAGACGCGATCGGCGCTGCGGCGCGCGTTCAGGAAGGCCGGTTCGGAGGGATTGCGCGGATGAGTATCGTAGCGGTCTATAACATGAAAGGTGGCGTCGGCAAGACGACCACCGCCGTCAACCTCTCCTATCTCGCTGCCGTCAGCGGGCGGCGGACGCTGCTCTGGGATCTCGACCCGCAGGCGGCCGCGAGCTTCGCGTTCCGCATTCGGCCGCGTGTCGATGGGTTTGGCAGGAAGCATCTCGAGAGCGGCCGGGCGCTGGCGAAGGCCATCAAGGCGACCGACTACGAAAACCTCGACGTGCTGCCAGCCGACTTCACCTATCGCAAGCTCGATCGCCTGATCGCGCGCGTGGGCAAGCCCGAGCGCGTGGTGGCGAAGCTGCTCGAGGCGCTCGGGCGCGACTACGATGTCGTTCTTCTCGACTGCCCGGCCGGCTTCTCGCTCCTCACCGAAGGAATCTTTCACGCCGCCGACGCGGTGCTCGTGCCGACGATTCCGACGATGCTGTCGTTGCGGATGGTGGCACGGCTCGTCAAGTGGGCCGACCGCTCCGAATCGCCAACGGCGCTGGCAGCCTTCTTCAGCATGGTCGACCGCCGGAAGTCGCTCCACCGGCGCGCGAGCGAGTGGTCGGCCGATCTTCCCGAGCTCTTCCTGAACGCCCAGGTTCCCTACGCCAGCATCGTGGAGCAGATGACGATCCGGCGGATGCCGCTGGCAGCGTTCGCGCCGAAGGATGCGGCGACGTCGGCGTTTGCGTGCGTATGGGACGAGCTGCAGGCGCAGTTGAGCGCGCGTGCGGACGCCAATCAGCCGGCGGGGCGGTGGAGGCGCCTGCGTTACGCGCTCGACGCGCTCGTCGTGCAGCTGGATGGGGCAGAAACAGCGCCTGCAGCTTCCGTCGTCGCTGCGGAGCGTTCGGTTCTTGCGCCGCGCAAAGTCGAGCAGCCACTTCCGGCCGCCTCCAGCCACGCGTCACCGAAAAAGCCCGAAGCCAAGCGGCCCGGCGAGGCCGCCGTGGACTTCGTCCACCGCTTTGATACGGGGGGCCGTGATCTCGAGCGTTGCGGCTACGTGCTCGAGCTGCACGAGCGCCCGGGCCGCATGCGCGTCGTCGCCGCGCAATCCGCGAGCGACGCCGATGAGCCCGGCACGGTGGTAGCCGAGGCCCACGTTGACGGCACCTGGGCGCAGCAAATCCTAACGGGTACGATGTCGCCGCTGGCGGCGCTGCAGCGCCGGCTCGGGCCGTCCGGCATCCGGCCCGTTGTCGACCATCGCCGCGCTCGTCGAAGGAGACCGCCTGCAGCGGATCGGCTCGCGCGTAGGACAGCAGTCGAAGCCGCCCGAGCGCGGGGCGTGGCGCGGGCGCGAGGCAAGCGCGCCTCCAGCTCAAAGCGCGAGTCCGGTGTGATGACCTAGGGTTTTCCCAGGAACGCCCCGACGACGCGCCGAAATTCTTCCGGTTGTTCCAACCACGGAAAGTGACCGGACTTGTTGATGTAGGAGAGCGTCGAACCCGGAATCAGCGCGTGGATGTCCTCGGCGGTCTTGTCACCGCCGGGGTCCTGATGCCCCTGAACAATCAGCACCGGACGATCCAGCTTCTTCAGTCCGGCTCGCAGGTCGTAGCGCTTCGCCAGATCGGTGAATAGCATCCGATTGACGTCCGCGTGCAGCTCGCCGTCTTTGAGCGCTCCGGCAAACGCCAGACCTTTCTTCCGATCGAAGAAATACGCCGGCACGATCGCCCTGGTTTCTTCGAGCGCCGCCTTGTCGCGGTCGACGCCGTTCTTGACCGCCGCCTGCCAATAACTCCTTGCCTCGATATCCTCCGGCCGCAGGCGCGCGTCGATGTTGTCGCTGAACCACTGCGCGAACTCGAGCGTCGGCCCGCCCGAGCCGATGAGGATGAGTCGATCGACGCGCTCGGGATGCGCGACCGCGTAAGCCATCGCGAGCATGCCGCCCCAGGAATGGCCGAGGAGCACTAGCCGATCTTGCTTGAGGTGTTGCCGCAGCGCCTCGAGATCCTCGACCACCGTCTGGAGCGTCATGCTCTCCGGACTGAGGCTCGCTGCCCGCGACCGCCCCGTTCCGCGTTGCTCGAGAAAAATGCGCCGGTAGTCGACTGGCAGGAAATCACCGACCGGCTGCATGTAATCGACGTCGAAGCCTGGGCCGCCGCTGAGGAGAACGATGGGAGTCCCTGCGCCCGTGCTGCGGTAGTGGAGTTCGAGGCCCGCGCTGACGAATGTTCCGTCCTGCGCGAGGACTGTTCCTGGTGCGACGAGGAGGGCGAGCAGCATCAATGGCAGTTGGCGTTGCATGGCGCAGATTAGGTCAGATTCGAAGTGGCCGTGCAAGCCAATGTCGACAAAGCTTCAACGGTGCCTACGACCAAGGGGAGAGGCCTTGACGTTGATACTGACCCGCCGAGGCTTTTCGCTGACGGACGACGCCGACCGGACGCGCCAGACGGGCGTTCGGCCCCGTACTCCTTCGACAGGTAGTCGACCATGGCCGGGACATCTTCGGCCGGGAACAGCGCGCCGAATGGTTTCTGCATCTTCCGTACGGTCGCGTCCCAGTAGCTCCGCGGGGAGGTCGGCGGCTGGGTCGACACGTACTGCGCTGAGTGACACGTCAGACAATTGCGCAACACGAGCGGATAGCCCGGCAGGTCGCTGGCGCGGTACGTCGCCGTCTCCGCTGGCATCGCCTTTTCTGCGCACCGGTTCCGCTGGTCAGTGCAGCCGTCACGAGCGCGCAGAGGATCAGGCTGCGAGTCAAATGAGTCATCGTTACCTCACGCTGCGACCACTCGAGTGGTTTCAATCACGTTGCGCATGTAGCCCATCGGGTTCCACATGCCCGTGGCCGGCTGTGTCTGGCCGATGCGGTTCGTGGCGCGCACCTTCAATTCGTATGGACCTGCATGCCGCGGCACGAATGACGTCGTCCACTCCCGGAACGAGTAGCGCCCGAGGTCAGACCCGAGCTTTGCCGGTTGCCACGTCGCGCCGCCGTCGGCGGAGAACTCGACGTTGGTGATGCCGTAGCCGCCGTCGAAGGCGATGCCTCGAACCATGAGTGGTTTCCCGACGGTGACCCGGCTTCCATCGGTGATGCTGGTGATAAACGACCGCACGTTGAAGCGAGAGATGGGTCTGGTCTTCGTGGGTGCAGTGCCCGGCTCCAGACAGGCGCACGCGTTGTCAGGAATTCGGTATGCCGTGCTCATCCAGAAGCCGTCGAACACCCTATCGACGACGTTGATCTCCGACACGTGCTTCACCCAATAAGTGCCGTAATACCCAGGCACGATCAGCCGCAGCGGATAACCATTCAGGAGTGGTAGGTCGCTGCCATTCATCTGCCAGGCGAGCATGACGTCGCCGTCCATCGCATGATCGATCTCGAGGGCCTTCACGAAATCGGGGCCGTCGCCGACCGGCGGGTGGTCCAGCCCGTTGAAGGTCACTTGCACCGCACCTGATTTGACGCCCGCCTTCTCCAGAACCCTTTTCAACGGGATCCCAGTCCAGCGTGCATTGCCCATCGCGCCGTTCGACAGCTGCCCCCCATTCACGCGCGGTACGAAGTGGCCGCGGCTGTTGCCTGAGCATTGATTGACCGCGACGATCTGGACCGGATCGCCGAGCCGCTTGACGCATCAAGGGACAGATCGAGCGGCGTATGGACGGACCCTCCGACTCGAAGCTGATACGTGGCGGGATCAATCGACGCCGGGATCGCGCTCCAGTGATAGCGAACGAAGAAGGCGTCGTTCGGCGTCAGGAGGCCGTCGTTGAAGACGCTAAACGGCGTTTCGAGCTGCGGCGGACGACTTGTCAGCACGATCAGGGGCCGCTTCTGCGGGTATGCCACCAGGTCGCGCTCGCCGTTGTCAAAGGGCAGCGTGACGCGGGCTTGACCGCCAAACGCAGAGAGTGCCGTGCTCGCCCAGGCGGAGGTCACCGCCAGGCACCCGGTGTAGCTGAGAAATGCGCGTCGCGTCGGCGCACTTGTTAGCGGGGAAGACAGCTCAGTCATTTTGCGCAGCCCTGTTTCAGCGATCAGCCCAACCTGGCAGCGACACCGAGGCGCGGTAGTTCGAATCGTTGTAGTGCGGGTTGCGCGCCGGCGCGTAAATGCGGGAGCCAGTGAACGGCCGATCCTGCGTGTAGATCCAGACCCGGCCCTGATCCCACAGGATGATCTCGTCGCGCTGATCGCCGGTGACATCGCGCACCGCCGACGCCAGATCCGGATGCCCGTCGTCGGGGAACACCACGACGCGGCGCAGCTCCCCGTCGACCATCCCGCCCTCGCGGACGTTGCCGGACAGCAGCGCGAACTCCTGGCCGTCGCCGCGCCAGTTGACCGGCTCGAGATGGCTCGAGCCCGGAATCATCTCGTCCTGCGCGAGGATCTTCCCGTCGTGATCGAGGATCGTGACGATGCCGGGGTTGCGCCAGAAGTTGGCGATGGCGATCTGCAGACCGTCGAGATCGGGACGGTAGCGGCCGACGCTCTGCGTCTGGGCGTGTCCGAGCCGCAGGTGCTTCAGGAGGCTGCCGTTCAGATCGAAGATCAGAAACCCTTCATCGGATCCGTCGACGTAGGCCCGCATCGCGCCGCCCTCGAGGAGCTCGGGCCGTAGCTGCCGATCGACAGCGCGTCGGCGTGATCCTTCAGCTCGGTGTCGTGGGTCCATCGCTGCCGGCCAGTCGCGCTCCCAGAGTGAATAGCCGATCAGGAACTCCTGGCGGCCGTCGCCGTTGGTGTCGATCGCGAACGGATAGTGCCCGGTCTGCCCGCGGCCTTCGAAGACCGGTTTCAGGTCCTGGTTGAAGATCCAGAACGTGCCGTAGCGATCCTTGAGCAGGATCTCGCGCGGCGTGCCGACGCCGCTGAGATCGGCGAACAGCAGCGAGTCGCCGATGTTCAGTTCGTACGGCCGGTCCTTCAGCTCCGGTGACATCTGGGGCAGCCATTCGCGGCGCAGTAGTCGGCCCGTTCGCCCTTCGAGCACCTGCAGCTGGAAATCGCGCGCGAGCACGACCTCGGTGCGGCCGTCGCCGTCGAGATCGTGGATCTGGAACGGCGTGTCGTTGGTCAGCAGATCGTTTTTCGGACTCGGCCGGCCCTGCTGCCACAGGACCTTGCCATCGAGGGTGACCGCGGTGAGACAGCTGATCTGATCGAACGCATCGCCGCGCACCTTCGGCGACCTGCTGCGCGAACAGCATGTCCAGCCGGCCGTCGCCGTCGAGATCGCCGAACCGCACGTTCCGGCCGGTGCCGAAGCCCTTGGTTTCGAACTGGCGCCACAGCTTTGGACTGCGGATTGTCCGCTCGCAGCGTCTCGAGCTCGCGCTCGCGCGCGTCGATCCGGCGGCGCACGTCCGCTGCGGCGGCCGCCGTCGCGGTCACGGTGAACGCCTTGAAGCGCGCCGGCATGTTCGCGGTGATGCCGGCGATGCCGGCGGTCAACTCGCTGTCGCGAACGTCGATCAGCGGCTTGCCGTCGACGAAGCCGCGCAGCCGATCGCCTTCGGCAACGGCCGCCAGACGGTAGTAGGTCTTCGTGTCGTACGGGAACGGCACCACCGCCAGCTCGCGCCACGCGCTGA
This sequence comes from uncultured Acidobacteriota bacterium, assembly GCA_963797715.1. Lineage (GTDB taxonomy): Bacteria > Acidobacteriota > Vicinamibacteria > Vicinamibacterales > 2-12-FULL-66-21 > DATBJJ01. The sequence goes on along the minus strand of CAWCQS010000009.1, from coordinate 9,818 downwards.
CGCGGAACTCCTCGTCGATGGGCAGTCTGATCGCGAGCCGCAGGCGCTTGCCGTCCTCGAGCGCGAGCCGATAGTAATGGCGCGACGTGCGGTAGCGAAACGCCAGGCCGGCTTCCTTCTGCAGCGACAGCGGCCGCACCGAGACGTCGACGCGGTAGTCGCGCCACTCCCTGTCGCCGGTGACGAAGAGCGGCGCGAAGCGGAGATCGTCGTTGATGAGGTGCTGCTCGAGATACGGATCCGTGCCTTCATCCCCTGCGGCCCAGGAATCGTAGTGCACGATCGGGTTGCGCCACGGGAACGTCCGCACGCCGCGGTGCTCGATGTAGTGATATTCCTGGATCGCGCCGTTCAGTTGGCCGATGGGCGCGGACAGCATGCCCGGAGGGAAGCGGGAGAAGTCGTCGGCGAAGAGTTCGACGGTGTCTTGAACGAAGACTGGAGAGCCGGCGGCGAGGATCCCCGCCAACAGCAAGTACGCGGAACGTCGCCCAGAGGGGATGACCGCCATTTGCGGCTGCGAGTTTACCGAAGATCCTGATCCAGGTGTGGCTCGGTTTCTCTCCGGCCCGTCTTGTCCAAGTAACTGTAAAAACCGAGGTCCTTCTTCGTGAAGCGCTTGGTGAGGAGGATGATCTGATAGGTGTGCCCCGAAAAATGTTCAACGACGTGGAAGATGGCCGAGAGCACGGTGGTCTCGTCGCCTTGAATGGAGACCTCTTCGGCGAGCCGCCGGTGTGGCAGAGAGCGGATGAGCGCCAGGGCTTCACCCACGGTGCCCCGCAGCTTTGCAAATAACACCGACGCATTTGCGCCGGTGCGTGCCGAAAATTCGCCAGGGCGGTCACGTCCATCGGGTCCAGCTCCAATGCCGGAAAGAATCCACTGTCGGACGTTCCCTTCCAGATGCAGCAGCAAGTTGCCGACCGCATTCTCGTTTTCCGAGTCGCGTGCCCAGAGAGCGGGCGGCGGCAGCTCGGTCAGACAGGTCTCGATGCGGTCCAGATTTTCAGCCAGTGTGTCGGCTGCGCTCGTCAGGAAGTCGGCTTCCAGCGTCATTCCACGTCTCCGTTCGAAGGCTCGCGTGCTTCAGAGAGGGTAACTCGGCTCGCCACAAATGACGCAATTCGACGGCCTCTGGCGTAATCCGGCCTTCCTGCGCTTCTGGGCAGCCGACACGGTCTCCGTGTTTGGGTCTCTCATAACGCGCATCGCGCTGCCGTTCACCGCCATTCTCGTGCTCGATGCCAGCGCCTTCGAGATGTCATTGCTGGTGATGGCTGATCTCATACCGTCGTGCGTGGTCGGTCTGCCCGTCGGTGTTTGGGTGGACCGGCGGCGGCGTTTGCCGCTGATGATCGCCGCGGACGTGATGCGGGCGTCGGTTCTGGTCTCGATACCGATTGCGGCCGCGTTCGACGCGCTGACGCTGGTGCAGCTCTACGCCGTCGCGCTCGTCGCCAGTGCGTTGACGGTGCTGTTCAACGTCGCGCAGATCTCAATCCTGCCGGCGTTGGTGTCGCGCGAAGATCTGCTCGAGGCCAACAGCAAGACCTCCGCCACTCAGTCCGTCTCGGAGATCGGCGCCTTTGGCATCGGCGGCTGGCTCGTTCAGTTGCTCAGTGGTCCCGGCGCGATCCTGATTGACGCCGTGTCGTTCCTGGCGTCTGCCGTGTTGCTGCGCAGTGTGCGGGTCAACGAGATGGGGCCAGCTCCGGAGGTACGGTCCCGCATGCGACACGAGATTGTCGCGGGCCTGAGCCATATGTGGCGCCAGCCGCTGTTGCGGGCGACGGCTCTGGCATCCACGGCGCTGTGGTTCGGCTTCAGCATCTTCGGGACGATCATCAGCCTGTTCGCGCTCAAGGAGCTGGGCTTCGAAGCCGGGCCGCTCGCAATGATCTTCGCGGTCGGAGGCGTCAGCTCGCTTTTGGGCTCCGTCCTTGCCGGGCGGGTGACTCGCGCACTGGGCGTGGGTCTTGCGATGATCGCCGGGCTACTGGTGGCGGGACTGCTGTTGATGCCGCTGACGGCAGCGCAAGGACATGGCGCGTTAGCTGCGGTCTGCCTGCTCGTCCAGCAGTTGGGGGATGGGGCGGTGTCGGTTTTCATGATCAACGAGGTCAGCCTGCGTCAGACCATCGTTGCACCCGGCCTCATGGGCCGCGTGAACTCGAGCGCCGAATTCCTGCGTTCGATTGCACGCCTCGCGGGCGTCCTCGTCGCGGGGCTGGCGGGTGAAGTCATCGGCCTCAGGGCGACGCTGGGTCTGGGTGGCGCCGTTGTCACCCTCGGCGCCATCTTCCTCGCGTTTACGTCGCTCCGTTCTCTGAAGACCATGCCTGCCAGCGCGACCCCCGCCTTGAACGGCTGAATTGCGCTGGTCCTACTGACACCAGCACGCCGATCGGGTGCGACTCTGCTGCCGTTCGACGTCCGCAAGACGAGGCCCGTCGTCGTCAACCTCAATTCGGAAAAGTCTCCCGTGCGAATGGAATACGATGCACCGGTGCGCAGCGACCTCGATCGCACAGCGGGGATCCTCAGGTGGCGGTTCCTCGCCGTCGGCGGCGTGCTTGTGTCGGCCACGTTGATCGGGACGCTCGGGTTCCGCCTCGTCGAGGGATGGCCGCTCTTCGACGCGTTCTACATGGCGCTCATGACTTTGACGACAGTTGGCTACGGCGAGGTCCATCCGCTGTCGTTCCACGGCCGGGTGTTCGCGTCGTTTCTGATGCTCGTGGGGGTGGCGACTGTCTTCGTGTCGTTCGCGATCCTGGGCGACACGCTGCTGCGCCTCGAACTCGCCGACTACTTCGACCGCCGACGGAGAACTCGCATGCTTCAGCACATCGCCGGACATTACATCGTGTGCGGCGCCGGGCGCGTGGGTCGCAGCGTCGTGCTCGAACTGCTGCGGGGCGGAGCGCGGGTGGTGCTCATCGACAACGATACCGAGCGGGTGAAGTGGGGCGAGTCGCTGGGCATCATCACCTTGACGGCAGATGCCTCGAAGGATGAAACGCTCCGCCAGGCGCGCATCGACACGGCGGCCGGTCTCGTGTCGGCCATCAGCAGCGACGCTGAAAACGTCTACGTGACGCTGTCGGCGAAGGTGCTCAACCCGTCGCTGCACGTCGCCGTCAGGGCGAGCGACGAGCAGGCGAAAGAGAAGCTGCAGCGCGCCGGCGCCAGCACAGTGCTGACGCCCTATACCTACATCGGCCATCGCCTGGCGCAGTCACTGCTGCGGCCGCACGTCGTCAGCTTTCTCGACGTGGCGTCGGCGTTCGGCAGGACGGACCTGGACCTCGAGATCGAACAGCTGCCCGTCGCGGCCGGAAGCTTCCTGTCGTCGAAGACGCTGGAGCAGGGGCACCTCGGGCGGACCTACGGCGTGATCGTGCTGGCGGTGCGCCGGCAGAGTGGCACGATGCAGTTCAATCCGCAGGCCGACGTCCGGCTCGAGGGCGGCGACGTGCTCATCGCGATGGGCGAGCGCCAAAAGCTCAAGCAGCTCGAGAACGAGTTGAGCCGCGTGAACGACGGGACCACCGGCCCAGGCTCGGGCGAATCGATCTGCTGATCGGACCACTGCTGGTGAGGCGGTTCAGGGCCAGCAGCAGAAGCCCTTTCGGCCAAGCCATCGGATCCTCCGTTGTCGTCCCCGGTGGGCGCGGCCGCTGACGGCCGGCCGGCTACGTTACTATACCCGGCACTCAAAGGAGCCACCGTCATGAACATTCGGCGTTTCTCCCGTTCGATCGTCATCGGCGTGCCGCTCGTCGGCGCGGTCGCCTTCGTCGCCCTCGGCGCGGCGCAGACGCCCGAGGCTTCCGGCGATCCCCTGATCGCCGCGTTCAAGAGCACCTACGCGGCCTCGGTGTCGGACGCGGTCGAAATCGTGACCGGCAGGAACGGGACGATGCGCTACGACATGAAGTTGATGGCCGGAACGAATCTCGTCGGCCGGGCCGTCACGTCGCTGGCGCGGCCGGCGCCCGCCGACCAGGCCACGCCGGCGCTGGCCGTCAAGCACTCGGTGGAGATCATCGACGAGGCGAAGCCCGGAGACGTGGGCGTCATCGTCATGGAAGGCTCGCTGGACATCGCCGCGATGGGCAATCTCATGGCCACGGCCGCCGTCGAGCGCGGCATGGCCGGCATGGTGCTCGACGGCGCCATCCGGGACATGTGGGACATCCGCCGCATGGGCCTGACGGTCTACGCCCGGTCGAAATCGCCGCGGACGGCGGTCGGCCATTACGCGACGGTCGCCAAGAACGTGCCGGTCGAGTGCGGTGGCGTCACCGTCCGTCCGGGGGATATCATCGTCGCCGACGAGGACGGCGTGGTGGTGGTGCCGCAGGAACGCGCCGCCGACGTCCTCAAGGAGGCCCAGTCCATCGACGCGCGCGAGAGCGGCATGTATCCGTTCATCCGCCAGTTCAAGTCGCTGCAGGAAGCCATCAAGAAATTCAACCGGATCTGATCCGGCCAGGTGATTCGTCCGACACACGACATGCCGCCCACGACTACCACGCACACGCGCTACCGCGTCGTCGCCCTCGCAACGGCGCTCGCGATGGTGACCTACCTCGATCGCGTCGCGATCGGCACGCTGGCGCCCAATATCCGGCGCGACCTCGGCTTGACCACCGTCCAGATGGGCTGGGTCTTCACCGCGTTCCAGCTCGCGTACGGGATGTTCGAGATCCCTACCGGCCGTTGGGCGGATCGCGTCGGGACGCGATCGGTGCTGGCGCGCATCGTGATCTGGTGGTCCGCCATGACGATGGCGACGGCGGTCGCGATGAACTACGTGGTCATGCTCGTCGTGCGGTTCCTGTTCGGCGCCGGCGAAGCGGGCGCCTGGCCGTGCGTGGCGCGCACCTTCTCGCGGTGGATTCCGCTGCACGAGCGTGGCCGCGTGCAGGGCATCTTCTTCTGCGGCGCCCACATGGTAGCCGGACTGACGCCCGCGGTCATCGTCGGCGGCGGGCTGCTCGGCAGCGCGTGGCCGGGCATGCTCACCGTGATGTCGTGGCGAGGCGTGTTCGTGACCTTCGGCCTCGTCGGCCTGGTCTGGGTCGCGGTATGGCTCTACTGGTTTCGCAACGACCCCTCCGAACATCCCTCGGTCAGCCCCGGCGAGCTCGCCGCCATCGTCGCGGACCGCCCGCGCGAGACCGACCACGGCAGCGGCTGGACGTACTGGCGGACGCTCATGCGCAGCCGGAACATGATCGCGCTCAGCGTGATGTACATCCCCAACTGCATGATCTTCTACTTCTGCATCACGTGGCTGCCGACCTACCTGCTCGAGCGCCACGGCTTCAACATCTCCGGCATGGCGCTCTTCGCCGGTCTGCCGCTGCTGGTCAGCATGCCCGGCGATCTGCTCGGCGGCTGGCTGACCGACCGGCTCTCGAGCCGCTACGGCCTCCGGGTCGGCCGCTGCGGGTTGGGCGGAGCCGCGTACGTCGTCGTGGGGCTCTCTCTCATCGCGGCGGGACTCGTGTCGTCGCCGGTGCTCGCGGCCGTGTTGATCGCCGTCGCCACCGGCCTGACGATGTTCACGCTGGGCGCGGCGTGGGGCACGGTCATGGAGATCGGCGGCAACCACGTCGGCGTCGTCGGCGGGACGATGAACTCGATCGGCAACCTGGTCGCGATGCTCAACCCGCTGATCGTGGCCTACTCGGTCGCGTGGTTCGCCAACTGGGATCTTCCGTTGTACTGATGGGCGCGCTCTTTCTGGTCGGCGCCGTCTGCTGGGCTGCGATCGATCCGTCGCGGATCGTGTTCGAGGACCGGACGCAGGCCGCGTAGTCGGTCTGCATTCGCTAGAATCTCAACTGGAAGGACTTCCCGCTGGCAAGGCAGCAGGCTCGATTTCGTCGAGCCGCGTCACGTCCACTCGGATGATGCCATCGGCGTTGTCCCGGTCGATGATGTTCACGAACTTCGCGCCCCACTTCACTTCGTCGGCCTTGTAGCTGCTGCGGATGTGCACCGTCTGGCCCGTGGTCTCGTCGTAGGCTGTCAGCCGCACGACGAACTCCGCTTCGGCATCGGTCAGGTCTTCGGCGGTGAGGCCGGACATCGGGCTCGATTCCTCGATCGGGTGCACCACCGTCCATGACAGCGGAAGGAAGGTCACCGACGGGCGTTCGAGGCGCAACAATTCGAACAGCCGTTCCTTGGCGGCGCCGCCGGTGCGCCGTCGCGCGATTGCGACCTCTGCGCTGACGTCGAACAGTTCGCTGTCGCGCGTATTGACCAGCCGGAACATGAACGCGGTGATGCCTTGGTACGGCGCGACCACGGCGTAGTCGCTGAAACGGATACTGGCCCGCGGCCTGGAGAACCGGGCAAAGGCGATGCCGGTGATCAGTGCGAAGGTGATCAGACCGACCACCGATTCGATCGCAACGATCAGATTCGCCGGAATGCCAACGGGCGAGATGCGGCCGTAACCAATCGTGGCGAGCGTCTGCACACTGAAGAAGTACGCCGAAAGAAAATGGCCCAGCCAGCCAACGCCGTAGTCCTCAGGTCCGTCCAGGGCCGCCGGACCGCACGCCAGATAGGCGAGTGCAAAGATCGCGTTGGTGATGAGATACCAGTACACCACGTGCAATATGAACGACGGCCACGAGATGTAGAGGACGTAACGATAGGGCGAGCGCGACTCGCCGAAGCTCAGGCCCGTGCGCTTGACGTTGAATGTGCCGTCGCGATTGAGGAACCGCCGTCGTGTGGCATCGGCGACGACTGAGCCGAAGCCCATGTCCTCGGGTGGGCGTCCGGTGAGGGGGCCGATGGGGGGAAGGGCCATGGTGCGAATATTACGCCTTCGGTGAGGTGGACGCGGCGTAATCGCGGCAGGGTTCAGCGCGGGGCTCGAGAATCCACTTGATGCTCGAGGGACGAGATCGTTCTTACATCCCCTTATCGTCGCAGCGGAAATCGCCTCGCAAATTATCCGGTCGTTAGGTTATCTGCACTGACTCAACACTCCAGTCCCGTTGAAGCAAAGAGGTGTGATGTCGTAAACAACGAAAAATCCATACGACGGAAAGAGGTTGTCTGAGTCTGGGGGAGTGGCGGTGTCCAGGACGAAATTCAGCCGCGTTACGAGTCGCCCAAATGCGAAGGCACCGGGGAGAGTGGAATGGACACCTGCTACAGACTGTACGCGACTCTTGCAGCCCTGTTCCTCGGTTCTGCCCTCCAAGAAGAAGCGCCGCGTCGAATTGGCACGTAGCGTGCGCACCCACCGCAGGGTACCCCATCGACTCGCAGGGATGTGGTTGGCCGGGTGAAGATGGTAGCTCGGCGGTGTAGAACAGCGAAAGCGGCCCTTGCAATTCCAGCTGCCAGTACGGGACTACTGACGTGCTGACTGAAAAAGAATCGAAGAATCCTTTGCCCATGTTGGAGCAGCAGGCGTACGAGTCCCAAGTCGCGAAATAGTACCCCAGGGAGATATCGTATGCGGCCGGTAATAGTCCCCAAACTCCCGTGCGGCCCCCTAATGGGCATGAGTGGCAGAGAGACACCGTGCACACTCTTACTCTGAAGCTCTCCAGACGCTCTGACCTTCCCGACGTTGATTGTAGGCCCGGTCAATAGAGCGGACGGAACTACGCTCGCTTCCGGTTCTTCCGAGCACTCGCTACACCGTGTCGCGGCCGCCTGCAACACGGCGGAGAATACATCCACCGTGCCGACCGTTCCCCCGAAGGCTCGCCCGCGGGCGGTGTCCACAAGGGTTTTCATCACGTCCCCGGCAGACATCTCGGCGGATTTGCCGCCCACACTAAAGCAGCCGCTCCAGAAACAAATGGCGCAGCAAGAGACGTCCCGCCGACGACGGCGTAATTCCTGCCGACCGAGCAAATCATGCACTGGTGCGCTTGCGCGGTGTAAGCATCCCAAGGAGCGTAGAGTGCCACCCACGACCCGAAATTTGATCCCTGATCCTTCGTGCAAGTGTTATCGCTCGAGTGGGCGATAGCACCACTGCGGATGTCGATTCCGCCCACTGAAAATACGGTCGTGTTGAATGTCGTGCCACCAATTGTCGTTTGCGGACCATAGCCAGGTATTGGCGCACGGAGCAATAATCATTTCCCGCGGCGGCCACTACCAGTGCCCCGGCCTGGTTTGCTGCGTCAATAGCACTCGCGTGAGCTGCGTTGGGCTGTGATTCCAGCCCGTCGCCTAGACTGAGATTGATGATTTTTGGCCCCGCGCATGATCGCGTCAGCGATCCCCGCAGCCACGGTCAGGTGCGTGCCCTTGCCCGCGGAGTTCATCACCTTCTCCGCGAGTATGGGGCTCGCCCACGACACGCCAGGTATCCCGATTCCGTTGTTACCTGAGGCGGCGGCGACGGCGGCGACCGCAGTCCCATGGCCCTCGTCGTCCATGGGATCGCTGTTACCCGCCACGAAATTCAATCCCTTGATAACCTTTCCGGCCTCGGCCAAATCCTCGTGGGTGTAATCGACCCCTGTGTCAAGAACGGCGATGATCGGTCCGGCTTCTGAAATGTCGAAATCAGCAGCGGCGCTTCTCCCTTGAGTTATGGCCCATGCCCTGTCAACTCCGATATAAGTCAACTCGGGCGCGGCAGAGTTTCCGAAACACGTGCGGCCGTCGTCGAGGGCGGTCCCGATTTGGCAAGGAATGAATCCAGGATCGTTGGGCCTCACCCCGGTCCCGTGAACGATGTAATTAGGTTCGGCGGCTGCAACAAGCGGGGAACCGAGCAGCGAATTCACCGCGTTCATCATATCCAGCGCAGTGGTACAGGTGATCTGAATCTGCCAGGTATGCAGTTGTGCGCCCGGCAGAAAGCCGACAACGCTCCCTCCAATACTCGAGGCTAACGTGTTGATGTCGGCGAAATTCGTCCCTGGTTTGAAAAGCGCAAGCACCTGGTCACATGGCATCTGGCGGCCACTTGTGTCGGCGACCACCTCGCTGTCGGGGAAATACCGCGCTTGAAGGGCTATGCGAGGAGCCAAGACTTCGAGGGGCCTGCTGGCAGACCGCGCCGGGTCGGAAACACCTGTGAAAGTTGCCGAGACCCGCAGCCAAACGGTGCCCGAAGCGGCGACATTGAAGGTGAACGCTCCGGCGAATATCTGGTCACCGGGAGAGACGTCCCCGTTGGTAGCGGCATCGTTGAGACTTCCCAGAATGGCAATGATGCCGCCGCTACCATCCACCTGCTCCAACCACACGCTGGTCGGAACGGGTGCGCCGCTGCCACGGGCGTTCAGAAACGAGGAAACCGTGACTACTGCTGGCACATCAGCCGTTATCGCTGAGGGATTCGTGACAGGGATGCCGATCGCGGCCGGAGTGGTGTTCGACGTTGGCGTGATAGTGAACGCCTGCTGATTGTTGATTGCCTGAAACGTGTTGCTTGCCAGGCCCTGAATGCTCCTGGAGTTTCCATACCAGATGCTCCCGCCCGCATTCGACTGAGCGCTCGCGTAAGACAACAAATAGCTCACGCTGGCGTCTTTGAGCGGCGCCGCTATCCCGAACGCGGCGCTGACGTCGACGCAGGCTGCTGGGCCTTTATCACAGACCCTCGTCAAATCGATACGCACCCCGCCAATTGGGGCGGGAGCGCCGATGCTGTTTCCGCCGAGAGTCGGATCGCTGAAGTAGGTATCGAGCGAGGTGGCCAGCATTTGTGCCTTCAGCATCGGATTCATGGACGAACCCGACGCATTCGCCGCTTTAATCACGGTGAGCACATAGCTCGCCACCTGCTTACAATCGGCTGTCGCACT
>CAWCQS010000008.1:0-803375 GCA_963797715.1 uncultured Acidobacteriota bacterium | reverse complement strand
CGCGGACCTCGACGTGCTGCTGTCGGCGACGCGCGGACCATCGAGTCAAGCGGCTATTCGCGCGCTTGGCCGGCTGGAACGCCGGGACGTCATCACCGATCTGCTGCCTTACCTCGCCAATGCTGGAACGCGCGCCACCGCCTCGGTATCGGTCGGTCTCGCGCTGACGGGCCCGGCGCTGGAGGGGGTTCCGCGGGGCCAGCAGGAGCGTGCCGTGCTCGATGCGCTCGTCACGGCTGGCGACCTCGACCTGGCGGCCACCGATCCGAGCGCGCTGACGGCGATCGGCCGCTCGCTCGGCCGCCTGCCGGACGACAACGTCGGGAGCGTTCAAGGCCGCTGAGACGTTCCTGCGAATCGCGTTGAGCGGCCGTTTCCCAAGGAATTCGACGAACCGCACATCGGCGCGGCGCGGGGACTGAATCGCTCGCCCGCCTCAATCGAAAGATCGGCACGCTCGACGGCGACACGATCGATCGACTGCGAACCGTTGCCCGGACACTGGATCCACGTCGAGCGAGCCAGCAGCGCAACGCGCTGGCTGCAACATCCATTGCGGCGCAGGGCGTCGACGCCGACACACTGGAGGTCGTGCTGGCTCGAGAGGACGCCGAGGTCCGACGCCTGGCGACCCTGGCGCTGGCTGGTTCCGGTTCCGCCATTGGCGACGACGACCGGCTCTTTTACATTCGGAAAGCGTTGTCCGACTCCTCGCACATCGTCCGGCTGGAGGCGGTTCGTGCGTGGGCGCGCCGCGGCGTCAAGGACCACGGCTGCCAGCCGCTGCTCGATGCGCTCGGGCAGCCAGAGAGGGACCATGTTGTCCTCGTCGCCTTCGACCTCCTTGGCGACGTCTGCCGCAACGATGAGTCGATTACGGTGCGGCTGGCGTCCGAAGCGCGCACGCCACGACCGCTGGGAACCTGGCAGCGCGAGATGCACGCGTTCGTGTCGTTGGCCAAGCGCGACCGCGAACGCGCGAGCATCAGCCTGCTCCCCCTCGCCATGCACCAGACGTGGCAGGTGCGCATGTATGCCGCCAGAGCGGCCGCGATCATCGACGACGTCGCAGTGCTGACGCGTTTGGCGGCGGATGCGGAAGACAACGTCGCCGAGGCCACCCTCGCACCACTTCGGCGCCTGGCCGGTGCTGAGAGCGATCAGTTGTTTGTCCATGTCCTCAACCGGCGCACGAAGAGGAGCCTCAAGCTCGCCGCTGTACGGCCTGTACCAAGTTATCCGCACGGCGGCGTTGGCGTTGGAGAACGCCACGCCGACAGCGCCACTCGCGGCTGCACTGGCTGGTTGATTTTTGAGCGCATCTCCGCGGAACAGTGCGAGACGTCGCGCGACACACGCCTCGCGCTCATCACGCGTCTGGCCCAGCTCGGCTCGCCGGCGCAGGTCGAGACGTTGATGCCGCTCGTGAAGGACATCGATCCGGACGTTGCCGACGCCGCTGCCGGCGTCATCGCTCGATGGACGGGAAAGGCCGTCGAAGTCGAGACGCCTCACCAGCGGTCCTCAGCCATCCCCACCACAGGAGAATTGGCCGAGGCGGTGCGCGTCGTCTTCGAGATGGACACCGGCGGCAAGTTTGACGTCATGCTGAACCCCGTCGAGGCGCCGCTGACGCGAACGCGGTTCCTCGCCGCCGCGCGGGCCGGCTACTACAACGGCCTGACGTTCCATCGCGTTGTCCCCAACTTCGTCATTCAAGGCGGCAGCCCTGGCGCCAACGAATACTGCGGTGACTGTCCCTTCATGCGCGACGAGGTCGGAGGCATGCACGAGCGTGGCACGCTCGGTATTTCGACTCGTGGCCCCGACACGGGTGACGCGCAGATTTTCATCAACCTCGTGGACAATCCGCGATTGGACTTCGACTACACCGTGTTTGGCAAGGTGTGCACCGGTATGGGAGTCGTGGACGAAATCAAGGAAGGCGATCGGATCGTCCACGTCGAGGTTCTCCCACCGATCAAGACCTGCGCCGGGTAGCGCTGACGCCTCGCTCGAGCCGCAGGCGCTTTCCTAACCATTTGCTAACAACTTCTTGAGCGCCTGCTCATGCTCGCGGCGCCCGTCTTTCGTATTGTTGGGTATGTGGCTTCGGCGCCCCTCGGGGTCGGCGGAGCAGTGCGAAAGGCGAGGCCCCTCATGTCAGTAGCGGCAGTCGAGAAATCAAAAGCCGAACAGTTCGGCGAACGGACCCTCCAGATCATCAACGATGCGGCGCTCGCGCTCATGATGAGCATCGGGCACCGAACTCACTTGTTCGATACCATGGCCAACCTCCCCGCATCGTCGGCGGCAGAGGTGGCGAAAGCGTCGGGATTGAGCGAGCGCTACGTCCGCGAGTGGCTGGGCGCGATGGTGACCGGCGGCATCGTCGAGTTCGATGCGGCGACAGAGACGTACCGTTTGCCACCGGAGCATGCGGCGTGCCTGACGCGCGCGGCGAGCCCCAACAACGTTGCCGTGACCGCGCAGTGGGTTGCAGTACTTGGCGGCGCCGAAGATGCCGTTGTCGACGCGTTTCGTCACGGTCGGGGCGTACCCTACAGCGCGTATCCGCGGTTCCACACGGTGATGGCGGAAGAGAGCCGGCAGACCGTTGTCGACGGCCTGCTCAATCACATCCTGCCGATCTCGTGACGGACTCATCGATAGGTTGGCCACCGGCATCGACACGCTCGACATCGCCTGCGGCAGCGGCGCCGCCATCATCACGATGGCAGAGACATTTCCGCTCAGCCGATTCACTGGCGTCGACATGTCGGCTGAAGCGATTACGACGGGACGAGCGGACGTGGCAGCCCGCGATCTGCGTAACGTCACGCTGGTGCAGGCCGATGCGGCCGAGCTTTGGCTGGAGGACACCTACCACCTGATCACGGCGTTCGACGCGATTCACGATCAGGCGCGCCCGGCCCGCGTGCTCGAACGGGTCTACGCGGCGCTCCGTCCCGGCGGCGTGTTTCTGATGCAGGACATCGCCGGACACACGAAGCTCGCCGACAACCGTAAGCATCCATTCGGCCCCTTCACCTACACGATCTCGACGATGCACTGCATGTCGGTGTCGCTGGCGGCGGGCGGACCTGGACTTGGTGCGATGTGGGGCCGTGAAAAAGCCGTCGAGATGCTGAACGCCGCCGGTTTCAGCGACGTGCGCGTGACCGAGCTACCGCACGATCCGATCAACTACTACTACATCGCGGTAAAGCCGAGCTGAACCGGTTTTGGCGGGCTGAACCGGTTCTTTGTTCGGTGTTCCTGGTTCTGGGTTCAGGTTCTGCGTTCGGGCGTTCCGGTTCTTGGTTTTGGGCGCAATGCTGAGGTCGCTGCGGTCATCCAAACCCGAGCCCGTGCCCGGATCAGAACCCCGAACCGCGAACAGGAACCACGAACCCAGAACCTGAACCCCGAACCAACAACGCCATGCTGTCCGAAGCAGTGTTACCCTCGGTACGAGCCAATGTCCTCCTGCTCGTTCGGGCCCTTCCGGTTGGACCTTTCGGCCGGGCAGCTTCGCCGTGGCGATGCGGTTGTGCCGCTCGCGCCGAAGGCGTTCACGGTCCTGCAACACCTCGTGGCGCGGAGCGGGCAGCTCGTGACGAAGGACGAGCTCCTCGAGCTCGCGTGGGCTGATGTGCACGTCGGCGACGGCGCGCTGAAGGTGTGTGTCCGCGAGATCCGACGCGCCCTCTGCGACGATCCGAAGACGCCGCTGTACATCGAGACCGCGCATCGTCGCGGCTACCGGTTCGTCGCCCCGGTCTCGATTGAATGCGCCACCTCCCACGGCGCACGGGCTGACGGTGGCTGCCCGCCGGTCCGGCATCGAGCGTGATGTCGGTGCCCGAGACACACTACACGCGAAGCGGCGACGTCAACATCGCGTACCAGGTGATCGGCAGCGGCCCGCGAGATCTCGTCTTCATCATGGGATGGGTAAGCCACCTCGAGTATTTCTGGGCCGAGCCTTCGTTTGCGCGATTCCTGCTCCGGCTCGCGTCCTTTTCGCGGCTGATCCTGATCGACAAGCGTGGAACCGGCCTGTCCGATCGTGTCACCGAGCTTCCGACGCTGGAACAGCGGATGGACGATGTGCGCGCGGTGATGGACCAGGTGGGATCGAGTTACGCAGCGCTCATCGGCGTGTCGGAAGGCGGACCGATGTCCGCGCTTTTTGCCGCGACCTACCCGGAACGAACGCGCGCGTTGGTCATGATTGGCACGTATGCCAAGCGCCGCTGGGATCCCGAGTATCCGTGGGGACCAACCGAAGAAGCGCGCGAGGCCTTCTTCGACAAGATTCGCGATGGCTGGGGTGGTCCCATTGGCCTCGAGGAGCGTGCGCCGACCGTCGCGCGCGACCCAGCGTTCCGGTCGTGGTGGGCGACCTACTTACGGATGGGCGCCAGCCCCGGCGCGGCGCTGGCGCTGACCCGCATGAATGCCGAGATCGACATTCGAGACATCCTGCCCTCCATTCGCGTGCCAACGCTCGTCCTGCACCGGCGTACGACCACTGCCTGCACGTCGAGGAAGGCCGCTATGTCGCCAGCCGGATTCCTGGCGCGCGGTTCGTCGAGCTGCCGGGCGAGGATCACCTGCCGTTTGTCGGCGATCAGGATGCGCTCATCGATGAGATCGAACGCTTCGTGACCGGCGTGCCGGGCTCGGGCGCGCGCCCGCCGCTCGACCGCGTGCTCGCGACGATCCTGAACGTTCGCGTCGATGGCGTCGCGGGCAGCGCTTCGTCGATCACGCGGCGCGCGAGTGCGAATGGTTCCGCGGCCGGTCGCTGGCCTCGATCGAGGGCCAGTTCGTCGCAGTCTTTCGACGGACCGGCGCGCGCGATCCGCTGCGCTGCCGCGCTCATCGACGCTGGCAGCCGCTACGCCGTGCAGGTGCGCATCGGGCTCCACACCGGTGAATGCACGATCGAGGACGGCGTGGCGTCAGGCCCACCAGTCGATCTGGCGTCAGGGATTTCCATCGCGCCGGCGTTGGCGAAGTCCTTGTCTCCCGCACCGTCCGCGACATCGTGGGCGATGCCGGCCTGCCGTTCGACGACCGCGGCGTGCACACTATCCCTGGCCTGGGGGAGTGGCGGTTGTTCAGGGTCTGAGTTCTCGGGGCTCGCGGCTCGGGGTGGGGCCTGTGGCTTCCGCCTTCAGGCGGAAGATGTATCCTGAGTCCAACAGGTCATGCGACTCCATCCGCTTCGTGCTGCTCTCGTCCTCATTTGCTCTTGCGCCGTGCCGCTGGTGGCTCAGACGAGCCAGAAGCCGCCGAAAAAAGGCGATGCCATCATCGTGCGTGGGTGTCTTCGTGGCTCAGCAGTAGAGCAGGCCGATCTCCTCATCGAGGACCCGGAAGGCGATCCGAAGCAGAACGATCAGGTGCCGGCGCTGACGTACCGTCTCCAGGGTGAGAAGAGTGTGCTCAAGGAGCTCAAGGACAAACACGATCGGATGGTTGTGCAGGTCAAGGGCATCCTGCGCTCAGAGCTGTCCCGCAGCGCCATGGGCACCAACGTTGGCAATACGCGTATCACGATTGGCTCCGACCCGCGCAACCCCACACGCGGTGCCGAGCAGCAGATGCCGGTCCTCGAAGCGATGTCGTTCGAAGGCACGACCGTGAGCTGCGGCAAGTAGCCGCCGGGGCCTGCAAGCGCAAGCCGCGAGCTGCGAGCCGCCAAGTCACATATGACCGCCACCCGTTTGTGTCCCGTTGGAAGGTTGACACGCGTGGCGACACGCATGTACGCTGAGTGTTGGTAGGGAGTAGCCAGCCTGCACCCGGCAGGCGGTCCAGTCGTCAACACGAAGCACTCGCTTCCGGCTGGAACCATCCGAATCCGAGCGACCAGCGAGACTACCACGAACTCCGGAGGTCCGTGGTGATCGTGTGGCTCGCGTTTCTGGCGTTCATCGGCATCCTGCTTGCGCTCGACCTCGGCGTCTTTCACCGCAAGGCACACGTCGTGTCCGTGCGCGAGGCGCTCGGCTGGACCGTGTCTGGATCGCGATAGCGCTGCTCTTTTTCGGCGTTCGTCTACTTCGGCTACCAACAGACACTGGCTCGGGCTGGGGCTCGCGCCCGACGCCGTCGATCGCAGCACCGGCGTTTCCTGACGGCCGTCCGAACGACGGCCGTCGGCGCTGCTGAAGTTTCTCACCGGCTACGTCGTCGAGAATTCGCTCAGTGTCGACAACGTGTTCGTGATCGCGATGCTCTTCAGCTACTTCGCGCGTGCCGCGGGAGTACCAGCATCGCGTGCTCTTCTGGGGCATTCTCGGCGCGCTGCTGATGCGCGGCGCGATGATCGGTATCGGCGCGCGGCTCGTATCCGAGTTCTCGTGGATTCTCTACGTGTTCGGCGTCTTCCTCATCGTCACGGCGGTGAAGATGCTGCTGCATGGGCGACGAGCACGGCGATCCGTCGAGGAACTTCATCCTCCGGTTCATGCGGCGCTCCTTCCCGTTGACCGCCGAGTTCCACGGCGAGCACTTTTTCATGCGTGAGCCGGTTGCTGCCGCCGCTGTGCCGGCCACGACCGGCCGTGTCGACTGGGGCCGCGGTCGGCTGATGATGACGCCGCTTGCGCTGGCGTTGGTGATGGTGGAGACGACCGATCTCGTCTTTGCGGTCGACTCGATCCCGGCCATCTTCGCGATCACCGCCGACCCGTTCCTGGTCTTCACCAGCAACGTGTTCGCGATCCTCGGCCTGCGCTCGCTCTACTTCGCGCTCGCGGGGCTGCTGCATACGTTCCGCTATCTGAAAGTCGCACTGGCCGTCGTGTTGCTGACCGTTGGCATCAAGATGTTGGCGCACCACCAGATCGAGGCCTTCCTGGGGCCCCGTTTCAATCTCTACCTGCTGGCGACCGTCCTGCTGATTCTGGCGACTGGGATTGGCGCTTCGCTCGCCGATCGGAAGTGGCGGCGGGTAGGATAGGCACGTCTCAGTGTGCGATGTCCGCTGCATGTCGCGGGCTTGAGCCCGTGCGCGCGAGCGTCTATTCTGATTGCACCCCGTGCACCAACAACCGCACAGAACCACAAAGGCACGGCCTTGGGGGCTTGCACGCCGAAGTGCCAGCCACATCGCCTGGGCGGGCGCTCTCGCGTGCCGCTCCTCGGCACAACACGTGCCCAGCCGCTCGACCTCCCCGAGCCGCGTAACATCGCGCCCGGCGTGCTTTTGTACCATGTGGACACGCCGGCGCTGGTCGACCCACCGGGCCCGCTCTCGATGTGGATGCTTCGACTCGACCGGACAAGGATCGATCTGCAGGCGGTCCTCGCCAATGACGAGATCATGGGCGTGGAGACGGTCGGCGACATTGCCGCGCGCCATAAGCCAGTCGCGGCGATCAACGCCGGGTTCTTTTTGCCCAACGGCGACCCGGCAGGCGTGATGACGATCGACGGCCGGCTCGCGAGCGACACACGGCGTCCCCGCGGCGCGGTCGGCATATCCAGCGACAAGACAGGCGTGAAACTTGTCTTCGCACGGCTCAAAGCGACGGCGTCCCTCGTCCTGCAGAACAAGACGACGCCGTCGAATGACGGGTCCGCCATGGCAACCGTCCCGATCGACGGGATCGATACCACGCGGCTCCGCGGTCAGCTGATGCTTTTTACGCCGTCCTATCACGCCGACACCGACACGGCAAAGGGCGGCCTCGAATGGGTGATCGACCGTCAGCGCGGCCGCCTGGTCAGCGGCCCGCACCGCGCGGGGAAGACGCGCATTCCGCCGCGCGGCTGACGTGCTCCGTACGGCGGCGAGGTTGTGCCGGAGTCGCTGCAGCTGCTCGGCCGGAACACGCGTGTCCGGCTGGACATCCGTTACGAGCCAGTCGAGGGTGAGCCAAAATCCTGGCTCGTCGCGCAAGACATCGTAGGCGGGGCCGGCCTCCTGATCCGGGACGGCCGCGACGTCGAGGACTGGAGCGTCGAACAGTTCAACCAGGGTTTCGCCGAGAATCGCCATCCGCGTACGATGATTGGCACCACGGCGGACGGTACGGTCTGGCTGGTGACGGTCGACGGCCGTCAGCCTGAGGTGAGCGTCGGCATGTCGCTCGTCGAACTGCGATCGCTCGCCCGTCGTCTCGGGCTCGTGAACGCGCTCAACCTCGATGGCGGTGGATCGACGACGATGTGGGTGCAGGGGCAGGTGGTGAACAAGCCGTCGGATGCGACCGGACCGCGGAAGGTGAGCGATGCGCTGCTGGTGTATGGCGCCAAGCGGTGATTGCCGTCACGTGTGAAGCAAAACGCTTTGCCCATCGTGCCCGTCGTGTCATCGTTCATCGTGGTTGAGTCGTAACAGTAAACATCGTCGATTATTGAACCCACCGTGACTTACCGCTTCGGCCCTTACACGCTCGACCCGGCGGCGTACCGGCTGATGCGCGACGCTGACGTCATCCAGCTCTCGCCGAAAATCATCGATCTGCTCCTCTATCTCGTAGCGCGCCAGCCGGCGCTCGTGTCCAAGGACGATCTGTTCAAGGCGCTCTGGCCCGATGTCGCCGTGACCGACAACGCGCTGACGCAGGCCGTCTCGGAATTGCGCCAGGCGCTCGGCGATGACCCCTCGAAGCCGACGTACGTGCAAACCGTGGCGCGGCGCGGTTATCGCTTCATCGCGCCCGTAACGACCGCCGCGCCAGTGGCCGTGGCGAGCGCTGGAATGAGCACGGCGACCGACATCGCAGCCATTGAGGCGATTTCACAGCAGCCGACCATCGCGGTCCTCGACTTTGCCAACGTCAGCGGCGACCGCGAGCTCGCGTGGCTGTCGTCAGGTATCGCTGAAACAGTGACGAACGATTTGCGCGCCACCGCACCACTCCGCGTGGTCGATTGCATGCGCGTCGTCGAGTCGGTCAAGCGTGGTGGCCCGAGCTGGCCGCGGTGAGAGCCGATCTTCATCTCGATTCCTGCGGTCACGGGAAGCTTCCAACGCGCCGGTTCGCGTCTCCGCATCACCGCGCGTGTGGTTGACGCCGCGAGCGGCGAGGCAGCGGCTGAAGGCCATGGCGGAAGAGGTCGTTCGAGCTGCAGGATCGCATCGTGTCGCAGTTCGCCGACGCGCTCAGGATTTCCGAAAAAACCCCCCCCCCCCCCCCCCCCCCCCCCCCCCCCCCCCCCCCCCCCCCCCCCCCCCCCCCCCCCCCCCCCCCCCCCCCCCCCCCCCCCCCCCCCCCCCCCCCCCCCCCCCCCCCCCCCCCCCCCCCCCCCCCCCCCCCCCCCCCGGCCGCCCGGCCGCCCGGCCGCCCGGCCGCCCGGCGCGCCGTCGAACGGCGGCACCCCCGCGATCCGGCCGCCGTCGAGCGGTCCCATCGGCCTTCGCTTCGGCCGTTGCCTCGCCGCTCGCGGCGTCAACCACACGCGCGGTGATGCGGAGACGCGAACCGGCGCGTTGGAAGCTTCCCGTGACCGCAAAGATCGAGATGAAGATCGGCTCTCACCGCGGCCAGCTCAGGGCCACCACGCTTGACCGACTCGACGACGCGCATGCGATCGACCACGCGGAGTGGTGCGGTGGCGCGCAGATCGTTCGTCACTGTTTCAGCGATTCCTGACGACAGCCACGCGAGCTCGCGGTCGCCGCTGACGTTGGCAAAGTCGAGGACCGCGATCGTCGGCTGCCGTGAAATCGCCTCAATGGCTGCGATGTCGGTCGCCGCGCTCGATTCCAGCGGCCATGGCCACTGGCGCGGCGTCGTTACGGGCGCGATGAAGCGATACCCGCGCCGCGCCACGGTTTGCACGTACGTCGGCTTCGAGGCGTCATCGCCGAGCGCCTGGCGCAATTCCGAGACGGCCTGCGTCAGCGCGTTGTCGGTCACGGCGACATCGGGCCAGAGCGCCTTGAACAGATCGTCCTTGGACACGAGCGCCGGCTGGCGCGCTACGAGATAGAGGAGCAGATCGATGATTTTCGGCGAGAGCTGGATGACGTCAGCGTCGCGCATCAGCCGGTACGCCGCCGGGTCGAGCGTGTAAGGGCCGAAGCGGTAAGTCACGGTGGGTTCAATAATCGACGATGTTTACTGTTACGACTCAACCACGATGAACGATGACACGACGGGCACGATGGGCAAAGCGTTTTGCTTCACACGTGACGGCAATCACCGCTTGGCGCCATACACCAGCAGCGCATCGCTCACCTTCCGCGGTCCGGTCGCATCCGACGGCTTGTTCACCACCTGCCCCTGCACCCACATCGTCGTCGATCCCCGCCATCGAGGTTGAGCGCGTTCACGAGCCCGAGACGACGGGCGAGCGATCGCAGTTCGACGAGCGACATGCCGACGCTCACCTCAGGCTGACGGCCGTCGACCGTCACCAGCCAGACCGTACCGTCCGCCGTGGTGCCAATCATCGTACGCGGATGGCGATTCTCGGCGAAACCCTGGTTGAACTGTTCGACGCTCCAGTCCTCGACGTCGCGGCCGTCCCGGATCAGGAGGCCGGCCCCGCCTACGATGTCTTGCGCGACGAGCCAGGATTTTGGCTCACCCTCGACTGGCTCGTAACGGATGTCCAGCCGGACACGCGTGTTCCGGCCGAGCAGCTGCAGCGACTCCGGCACAACCTCGCCGCCGTACGAGAGCACGTAGCCGCGCGGCGGAATGCGCGTCTTCCCCGCGCGGTGCGGGCCGCTGACCAGGCGGCCGCGCTGACGGTCGATCACCCATTCGAGGCCGCCCTTTGCCGTGTCGGTGTCGGCGTGATAGGACGGCGTAAAAAGCATCAGCTGACCGCGGAGCCGCGTGGTATCGATCCCGTCGATCGGGACGGTTGCCATGGCGGACCCGTCATTCGACGGCGTCGTCTTGTTCTGCAGGACGAGGGACGCCGTCGCTTTGAGCCGTGCGAAGACAAGTTTCACGCCTGTCTTGTCGCTCGATATGCCGACCGCGCCGCGGGGACGCCGTGTGTCGCTCACGAGCCGGCCGTCGATCGTCATCACGCCTGCCGGGTCGCCGTTGGGCAGAAAGAACCCGGCGTTGATCGCCGCGACTGGCTTATGGCGCGCGGCAATGTCGCCGACCGTCTCCACGCCCATGATCTCGTCATTGGCGAGGACCGCCTGCAGATCGATCCTTGTCCGGTCGAGTCGAAGCATCCACATCGAGAGCGGGCCCGGTGGGTCGACCAGCGCCGGCGTGTCCACATGGTACAAAAGCACGCCGGGCGCGATGTTACGCGGCTCGGGGAGGTCGAGCGGCTGGGCACGTGTTGTGCCGAGGAGCAGGCACGCGAGAGCGCCCGCCCAGGCGATGTGGCTGGCACTTCGGCGTGCAAGCCCCCAAGGCCGTGCCTTTGTGGTTCTGTGCGGTTGTTGGTGCACGGGGTGCAATCAGAATAGACGCTCGCGCGCACGGGCTCAAGCCCGCGACATGCAGCGGACATCGCACACTGAGACGTGCCTATCCTACCCGCCGCCACTTCCGATCGGCGAGCGAAGCGCCAATCCCAGTCGCCAGAATCAGCACGACGGTCGCCAGCAGATACAAATTGAAATGGGGCCCCAGGAAGGCCTCGATCTGGTGGTGCGCCAACATCTTGATGCCAACGGTCAGCAACACGACGGCCAGTGCGTGTTTCAGATAGCGGAACGTATGCAGCAGCCCCGCGAGCGCGAAGTAGAGCGAGCGCAGGCCGAGGATCGCGAACACGTTGCTGGTGAAGATCAAAAACGGATCGGCGGTGATCGCAAAGATCGCTGGAATCGAATCGACAGCAAATACGAGATCCGTCGTCTCCACCATCACCAACGCCGGCGCAAGCGGCGTCATCATCAGCCGACCGCGGCCACGAGTCGACACGGCCGGTGTGGCCGGCACAGCGGCGGCAGCAACCGGCTCACGAATGAAAAAATGCTCGCCGTGAAACTCGGCGGTCAATGGAAAGTGACGCCGCATGAACCGCAGGATGAAGTTCCTCGACGGATCGCCGTGCCCGTCGCCCATGCAGAGCATCCGCACCGCCGTGATGATGAGGATGACGCCGAACACGAGCAGAATCCACGAGAACTCGGATACGAGCGCCGCGCCAATACCGATCATCACGCCGCGCATCAGCAGCGCGCCGAGAATGCCCCAGAAGAGCACGCGATGCTGATACTCCCGCGGCACGTGGAAGTAGCTGAACAGCATCGCGATCACGAACACGTTGTCGGCACTGAGCGACAGTTCCACGACGTAGCCGGTGAGAAACTTGAGCAGCGCTGACGGCGCGTCGTTGGGACGGCCGTCAGGAAACCCCGGTGCCCGATCGACGGCGTCAGGCGCGAGCCCCAGCCCGAGCCAGTTCTGTTGGTAGCCGAAGTAGACGAACGCCGAAAAGAGCAGCGCTGTCGTCATCCAGATCACGGTCCAGCCGAGCGCCTCGCGCACGGACACGACGTGTGCCTTGCGGTGAAAGACACCGAGATCGAGCGCAAGCAGGATGCCGATGAACGCCAGAAACGCGAGCCACACGATCACCACGGACCTCCGGAGTTCGTGGTAGTCTCGCTGGTCGCTCGGATCGGATGGTTCCAGCCGGAAGCGAGTGCTTCGTGTTGACGACTGGACCGCCTGCCGGGTGCAGGCTGGCTACTCCCTACCAACACTCAGCGTACGTGCGTGTCGCCACGCGTGTCAACCTTCCAACGGGACACAAACGGGTGGCGGTCATATGTGACTTGGCGGCTCGCAGCTCGCGGCTTGCGCTTGCAGGCCCCGGCGGCTACTTGCCGCAGCTCACGGTCGTGCCTTCGAACGACATCGCTTCGAGGACCGGCATCTGCTGCTCGGCACCGCGTGTGGGGTTGCGCGGGTCGGAGCCAATCGTGATACGCGTATTGCCAACGTTGGTGCCCATGGCGCTGCGGGACAGCTCTGAGCGCAGGATGCCCTTGACCTGCACAACCATCCGATCGTGTTTGTCCTTGAGCTCCTTGAGCACACTCTTCTCACCCTGGAGACGGTACGTCAGCGCCGGCACCTGATCGTTCTGCTTCGGATCGCCTTCCGGGTCCTCGATGAGGAGATCGGCCTGCTCTACTGCTGAGCCACGAAGACACCCACGCACGATGATGGCATCGCCTTTTTTCGGCGGCTTCTGGCTCGTCTGAGCCACCAGCGGCACGGCGCAAGAGCAAATGAGGACGAGAGCAGCACGAAGCGGATGGAGTCGCATGACCTGTTGGACTCAGGATACATCTTCCGCCTGAAGGCGGAAGCCACAGGCCCCACCCCGAGCCGCGAGCCCCGAGAACTCAGACCCTGAACAACCGCCACTCCCCCAGGCCAGGGATAGTGTGCACGCCGCGGTCGTCGAACGGCAGGCCGGCATCGCCCACGATGTCGCGGACGGTGCGGGAGACAAAGACTTCGCCAACGCCGGCGTGATAGGAAATGCCTGACGCCAGATCGAGCGGCGGGCCTGACGCCATGCCGTCCTCGATCGTGCATTCACCGGTATGGATGCCGATGCGCACCTGCACGGCGTAGCGGCTGCCAGCGTCGATGAGCGCGGCAGCGCAGCGGATCGCGCGCGCGGGTCCGTCGAACGACGCGACGAACTGGCCCTCGATCGAGGCCAGCGTCCGGCCGCGGAACCATTCGCACTCACGCGCCGCGTGATCGACGAATGCGCAGCCCGCAACTCCATCGACACGAGCGTGCAGGATCGTCGCGAGCACGCTGTCGAACGGCGGCCGCGCGCCCGAGCCCGGCACGCCGGTGACGAAGCGTTCGATCTCGTCGAGGAGCGCATCCTGATCGCCGACAAACGGCAGGTGATCCTCGCCCGGCAGCTCGACGAACCGCGCGCCGGGAATCCGGCTGGCGACGTAGCGGCCTTCCTCTACCTTCAGCAGGTGGTCGTGCCGTGCGGTGCAGCACCAGCGTCGGCACGCGGATCGAGCGGCAGGATGTTCCGGATGTCGATCTCGGCGTTCATGCTGGTCAGCGCGAGCGCCGCGCCGGGGCTGGCGCCCATGCGCAGGTAGGTCGCCCACCACGCGCGGAACGCCGGGTCGGCGGCGACGCTCGGCGCACGCTCCTCGAGGCCGATCGGACCGCCCCAGTCGTCGCGGATCTTGTCGAAGAAGGCCTCGCGCTGCTTCGTCGGTTGGTCCCCACGGATACTCGGCGATCGCGCAGGCGCTTCGCGTACGTGCCGATCATCACCAGCGCGCGGGTCTTGTTCCGGATAGGTCGCGGCAAAAAGCGCGCACATCGGGCCGCCTTCCGACACGCCGATGAGCGCTGCGTAGCTCGACTCCACCTGGTCCATCACCGCACGCACGTCGTCCATCCGCTGCTCGAGCGTCGGAAGTTCGGTGACGCGATCGGAGAGGCCGGTGCCGCGCTTGTCGATCAGGATCAGCCGCGAAAACGAGGCGAGCCGGTGCAGGAATCGCGCGAACGAGGGCTCCGCCCAGAAATACTCGAGATGCGACTACCCAGCCCATGACGAAGACGAGATCGATGGGACCGCCGCCGATCACCTGATAGGCGATGTTGACGTCACCGCTGCGCGCGTAGTGTGTCTCGGGCACCGACACCACGCTCGTAGGCCGGACCGGCGGGGCACGCACCGTCAGCCCGTGCGCCGTGCGGCAGGTGGCGCTTCCATCGAGACCGGGGCGACGAACCGGTAGCCGCGACGATGCGCGGTCTCGATGTACTGCGGCGTCCGCGGATCGTCGCCAGAGCGCGCGCCGGATCTCGCGGACGCACACCTTCAGCGCGCCGTCGCCGACGTGGACGTCCGCCCAGGCCAGATCGAGCAGCTCGTCCTTCGTCACGAGCTGCCCGCTCCGCGCCACGAGGTGTTGCAGGACCGTGAACGCCTTCGGCGCCAGCGGAAACCGCGTCGCCACGGAGAAGCAGCCCGGCCGAAGGTCCAAACGGAAGGGACCAAAAGTGCAGGAGGACATTGGCTCTACCCAGGCTACCACTGCTTGGACCGCACTGGGTCATTCGTGTCGAGGTCCGGCGTTGGCTGCCGGCGTCAGGTCGCTGGGTCCGCGACAGCCAGATCGCCGGTACGGGATCTGATCCGGGCACGGGCCGGGTTGGATGCCGCAGCGACGCCAGCATTGCGCC
This sequence comes from uncultured Acidobacteriota bacterium, assembly GCA_963797715.1. Classification (GTDB taxonomy): domain Bacteria; phylum Acidobacteriota; class Vicinamibacteria; order Vicinamibacterales; family 2-12-FULL-66-21; genus DATBJJ01. Next base: position 788,229 of record CAWCQS010000008.1, on the reverse strand, counting down.
CAACCCGAGCACCGCGCCCGAAGGCAGACCTCAACCCTGAACCGCACACCGAACAAAGAACGGCTTCAGCCCGCCAAAACCGGCTCAGCTCGGCTTTTCCGCGATGTAGTAGTAGTTGATCGGATCGTGCGGGAGCGTTCGACCCGCACGTCGCGAAACCGGCGGCGGCCAGCATCTCGACGGCTTTCTCACGGCCCCACATCGCGCCAAGCCCCGGACCACCCGCCGCGAGCGACACCGACATGCAGTGCATGCACGAGATCGTGTAGATGAACGGCGCCGAGTGGATGCTGCCGGTTGTCGGCGAGATGCGTGTGGCCGGCGATGTCCTGCATCAGAAACACGCCGCCGGGACGGAGCGCCGCGTAGATCCGTTCGAGCACGCGCGCCGGGCGCGCCTGGTCGTGAATCGCGTCGAACGCCGTGATCAGATCGTAGGTGCCCTGCAGCCAAGCTCGGCCGTATCGGCCTGCACCAGCGTGACGTTACGCAGATCGCGCGCTGCCACGTCCGCTCGTCCCGTCGGTGATCGCCTCGGCCGACATGTCGACGCCGGTGAATCGGCTGAGCGGGAATGTCTCTGCCATCGCGATCATGGCGGCGCCGCTGCCGCAGGCGACGTCGAGCGTGTGATGCCGGTCGCCAACCTATCCGTCAGTCCGGTACGAGACGGCAGAATGTGTTGCAGCAGGCCGTCAACAACCGTCTGCTGGCTCTCTTCCGCCATCACCGTCGTGGAACCGCGGATACGCGCTGTAGGGCACGCCCCGGCCGTGACGAATCGCTTCGACAATCGCATCTTCGGCGCCGCCGAGCACCGCAACCCACTGCGCGGTCACGGCAATGTTGTTCGGGCTCGCCGCGCGCGTCAGGCACGCGGCATGCTCCGCGGGCAGCGGTAGCGTCTCAGGCGCCCGTCGAACTCGACGATGCCGCCGGTCACCATCGCGCCAAGCCACTCGCGAACGTAGCGCTCGCTGAGGATCCGGCGCTTTCGGCGAGCTCCGCCGCCGTCGAGGCGGCGAGGGTGGACATGATATCGAACAGCCGCGTTCGGTGGCCGACGCTCATCATGAGCGCGAGCCCGGCGTCGTTGATGATCTGGAAGGTCCGTTCGCCGAACTGTTCGGCTTTTGATTTCTCGACTGCCGCTACTGACATGAGGGGCCTCGCCTTTCGCACTGCTCCGCCGACCCCGAGGGGCGCCGAAGCCACATACCCAACAATACGAAAGACGGGCGCCGCGAGCATGAGCAGGCGCTCACGAAGTTGTTAGCAAATGGTTAGGAAGCGCCTGCGGCCCGAGCGAGGCGCGAAGTCGCCGAGCGAGAACGCGGGGTAGGGCCCCGCGAGCATTAGATAGCGCCTGCGGCTCGAGCGAGGCGTCAGCGCTACCCGGCGCAGGTCTTGATCGGTGGGAGAACCTCGACGTGGACGATCCGATCGCCTTCCTTGATTTCGTCCACGACTCCCATACCGGTGCACACCTTGCCAAACACGGTGTAGTCGAAGTCCAATCGCGGATTGTCCACGAGGTTGATGAAAATCTGCGCGTCACCCGTGTCGGGGCCACGAGTCGAAATACCGAGCGTGCCACGCTCGTGCATCGCCTCCGACCTCGTCGCGCATGAAGGGACAGTCACCGCAGTATTCGTTGGCGCCAGGGCTGCCGCCTTGAATGACGAAGTTGGGGACAACGCGATGGAACGTCAGGCCGTTGTAGTAGCCGGCCCGCGCGGCGGCGAGGAACCGCGTTCGCGTCAGCGGCGCCTCGACGGGGTTCAGCATGACGTCAAACTTGCCGCCGGTGTCCATCTCGAAGACGACGCGCACCGCCTCGGCCAATTCTCCTGTGGTCGGGATGGCTGAGGACCGCTGGTGAGGCGTCTCGACTTCGACGGCCTTTCCCGTCCATCGAGCGATGACGCCGGCAGCGGCGTCGGCAACGTCCGGATCGATGTCCTTCAAGAGCGGCATCAACGTCTCGACCTGCGCCGGCGAGCCGAGCTGGGCCAGACGTGTGATGAGCGCGAGGCGTGTGTCGCGCGACGTCTCGCACTGTTCCGCGGAGATGCGCTCGAGTGCGCCAGCCAGTGCGGCCACGAGTGGCGCTGTCGGCGTGGCGTTCTCCAACGCCAACGCCGCCGTGCGGATAACTTCGTACGGCCGTACAGCGGCGAGCTTGAGGCTCCTCTTCGTGCGCCGGTTGAGGACATGGACAAACAACTGATCGCTCTCAGCACCGGCCAGGCGCCGAAGTGGTGCGAGGGTGGCCTCGGCGACGTTGTCTTCCGCATCCGCCGCCAAACGCGTCAGCACTGCGACGTCGTCGATGATCGCGGCCGCTCTGGCGGCATACATGCGCACCTGCCACGTCTGGTGCATGGCGAGGGGGAGCAGGCTGATGCTCGCGCGTTCGCGGTCGCGCTTGGCCAACGACACGAACGCGTGCATCTCGCGCTGCCAGGTTCCCAGCGGTCGTGGCGTGCGCGCTTCGGACGCCAGCCGCACCGTAATCGACTCATCGTTGCGGCAGACGTCGCCAAGGAGGTCGAAGGCGACGAGGACAACGTGCGTACTCTTGTCGCTGAGCGCATCGAGCAGCGGCTGGCAGCCGTGGTCCTTGACGCCGCGGCGCGCCCACGCACGAACCGCCTCCAGCCGGACGATGTGCGAGGAGTCGGACAACGCTTTCCGAATGTAAAAGAGCCGGTCGTCGTCGCCAATGGCGGAACCGGAACCAGCCAGCGCCAGGGTCGCCAGGCGTCGGACCTCGGGGTCCTCTCGAGCCAGCACGACCTCCAGTGTGTCGGCGTCGACGCCCTGCGCCGCAATGAGTGCAGCCAGCGCGTTGCGCTGCTGGCTCGCTCGACGTGGATCCAGTGTCCGGGCAACGGTTCGCAGTCGATCGATCGTGTCGCCGTCGAGCGTGCCGATCTTTCGATTGAGGCGGGCGAGCGATTCGAGTCCCCGCGCCGCGCCGATGTGCGGTTCGTCGAATTCCTTGGGAAACGGCCGCTCGAGCACTTTTCGCAGGAACGTCTCAGCGGCCTTGAACGATTCGACGTTGTCGTACGGCAGGCGGCCGAGCGAGCGGCCGATCGCCGTCAGCGCGCTCGGATCGGTGGCCGCCAGGTCGAGGTCGCCAGCCGTGACGAGCGCATCGAGCACGGCACGCTCCTGCTGGCCCCGCGGAACCCCCTCCAGCGCCGGGCCCGTCAGCGCGAGACCGACCGATACCGAGGCGGTGGCGCGCGTTCCAGCATTGGCGAGGTAAGGCAGCAGATCGGTGATGACGTCCCGGCGTTCCAGCCGGCCAAGCGCGCGAATAGCCGCTTGACTCGATGGTCCGCGCGTCGCCGACAGCAGCACGTCGAGGTCCGCGCGCGTCGAGGCCCTGTCGTCTTCAATGGCGAGAATCGCAGGCAGGGTCGTCTCGCGCTGATCCGCAGCCGCCTGCTTCTGCTCTGCGTACAGACCGGCGCCACACAGTCCGAGCACACGCGAGCGCCGACGCGCGCGCGACGCCGGCGATCGTCATTTCCGGCGGCCTGAGTACTCGAGCATCTGGGTGGCGAGATCCATCGGATACGAAATCTTGACGTCGGTCACCTTGCCGTCGTTGGATTTTGTCGCCGTCAGGCGCGGCTGGACGAAGCCCGTGTAGGAGGGCATCTTCACACGATCGACCCGCGCCACCACCTCGTCGCGGAGCTTGGCAGGAAAGTGCACGCCGTAGGTCTCGAAGAGCTTGACCGCCGCCTCGTAGTCGCCCTCGGCCTTGATCCGCTGTACTTCGGCGAGCAGCCGGCCAACGCCCTCCTGAAAGGCCTTGGCGTCAACCATGACGAAGTACGTTTTGTTGTCGCGCTCGCGGACGTCGATCGCTTTCGCGTTCGACATCAGCCACCGGACGATCATCTGCCGGTTGCGCATGTGGTCTTCCTCGATCTGCGTACCCTCGCGGACGCGGCGCAGCTGAACCAGCGCGTTACGCGTGTAGCCTTCGTACTCGGTCAGCACGATCTCCTGCTGATCCTTGGCATCCACGAGGCCAAGCTCGACGAGTTTCGGATCGGGCAGGAAGTAGAGGGCGACGAGATCGGCGCGCGACTCTTCGAGGGCCGAGTACTGCTCCTTCAGCGCTGTCTGCGGGCTCCCCTTGAGATGCTCGCCAATCTTGCCCGACGCGTGGCCGATGACCTCGTGCATGTTGGTCGTCAGCTCGCCGGCGACGCTGCTCCACTTCTCCGCGCGCGCAGCCTCTTCCGGGGTCCACGCGAACTCACGCCGGAATTCGGCTGTCGTCGAACGGTCGTGGGCCTCGTTGACGTTCGACAGCGATACTGACTTGCTGCCGTACTTTTCACGGATGTGCTGATCGTTCGGAAGGTTGATGCCAACCGGCGTGATTGGTCCCGAGTCGCCGGTCTCGATCACGACATCGATCGCGTTCGCGGTGATACCGGTCACGCCCTGCTTGCGGTACTTTGGATCCCAAGGCATCCGATCCTCGAACCACTGCGCGTTGGCCGCAAGCTTGCGGATTTCGGCGGCCTTCTCCGGGTTGACGTAGAAGACGAGCGATTCCCACGAGCCCTTCATGCCGCGAGCGTCCATGTAGACTTCGATGAAGCCGTTGATCGTGTCGACGGGCGACTCCTTGTCCTGGACCCAGGCGATGTCGTACGCCTCGCGATCGGCGATCTCTCCCGTCTGATAGAACTTGACGAGTGCCCTGAGTGCTTTCGCCATCGGCTCGGTGGCAAACGGAATCGCTGCCTCGAGGTGTCCGACGATCGCGCGGATCTGCGCGTCGTACTTGCCACCGACACGGTAGACCTCTTCGACGAGCCGGCCGTCCCTGTCGACCAGGCGCGAGTTCAGCGGATGTTGCTCGTTGAAACCGGCAAGTTCCTTCATCGTCACGCCGACGTAGAGATTGTTGGCGCTCGACGAGAGGATGTCCTTGCCAGCACCTGGGGTCTTGCTGGTGACGATCGGATCGACCTTCGCGTCGAAGAAGAGCGGCTGCATGCGCCTCAGCATGCCTTCGAGCGATTCCTCGCCACGAATCGGAAACCGCGCCCCGCTCTTCTGCGCCGCCTGCGCGGCGGCGGCGAAGGCCTCGGGCGTGCACTTGAGTACAAACTTTCGTGCCGTGAGGTTGTTGTAGGGACCCGTGTTGATCCAGAACAGCTTGGTATACCGCTGGACTTCGTCGAGCGTTTGCGGATCGACGTTTTCGGGATGGGTGATGATCTCTTCGAGCACGTCGCGCATCTCGACGTTGTGAGCGTAGCGCTGGTCGTAATAGATATCGCGACCGGCGAGCGCAGCCTGGTAGAGGTGCCAGACGAGCGTTTTCTCTTTCAGCGGCAGCCTGTCGAACCCATCTGCGTAGAGCTGGACCACTGCTGCGTCATCGACCTGCTCGAGCAGGTACTTTCGGTCGGCAGGCGCGGCTGCGGTTGGCGTGGCGACCGCTGGCCTCGCGCTATCAGTTGACGGCGTGTTGCTCTCGCTACTTTTGCTGCATCCAATCGACACGGACATCACGACGGCTCCCATCACTCCTGCGACACGTCTCGAATTCATATCGGTCAATTTTATTCGGTCATGGGAGGTCAACTCTCTCGCCATGCACGGGCATCTTCGTATTCCAGCCGAGCTTGCGCTTGATGAGCGCCTGAAGTGCTTCCATAGCAACGGGCTCGCCGTGCACGAGAAACGTCATGCGCGGAGGACGGGTGAAGCCGCCGAGCCAACGCATGATCTCCTCCGAGTCTGCGTGGGCTGACATCGAATCGATCTTCTCGATGTGGGCGTGAACCGGGATCGTCTGCCCGTGAATCTTGACCGCCGGCGCGCCGTCCGCGAGCGAGCGACCGCGTGTGCCGGCCGCCTGGAAGCCCACGAGCAGGACGGAATTGCGTTGATCGGGCAGCGCGGCCTTGAGGTGATGGAGCACGCGGCCACCGGTTGCCATGCCGCTCGACGAGATGACGATCGCCGGCATACGCGAGTTCGTCAAGTCCTTCGATTCCTGAACCGACGAAATGGTTCGGAAGCGCTCGGTGCAGAACACGCAGACCTGACGCTCGCGGCGCGCGTGCTCCCGACGCTCTTCTCGTGGATCGGTTCGGTCAGCGGGACCATGCGGCGCTTTTTCGTCGCGCTCTTCTGGCCGCATATCGGGGTCGAGCTCCTGCACGCGCTCGGTGTACCGGCTGAGCGCTTCTGTCGCCATCGGGCTGTCGACGAACACGGGAAGAACCGGAATGCGTCGTTCGTCTTCGAGCCGCTTGACCCAGTACAGCACTTCCTCGACGCGGCCAACGGCAAACGCGGGGATGATGATCTTGCCGCCGCGATCCGCGGTCGATCGGATCGCCTGCGCCAGCCGTTCGCCGCTGTCGTCCTTTTCATGGACGCGGTTGCCGTACGTCGACTCGACGAGCAGATAATCCGCCTCGTCGACCATCGTCGGATCCGGCAGTACGGGACGGCCGAACCGGCCGAGGTCGCCACCAAAAAGGATGGTCAACCCATTCGTGCGTACGCGCGCGTACGACGATCCCAACAGGTGACCGGCGTTGATGAAGTCCACTTCGACGCCCTCTGCCACCGGCACAGGCCGGTCGTAGCCGACCGGTTGCAGCAACGAGATCGCCCGGAACGCGTCCGCCTCTGTGTAGAGCGGCAGCGCCGGCGAGTGCTTCGAGTAGGAGTGCCGGTTCGCGTTCTCCGCGTCTTCCTCCTGGATGCGCCCCGAGTCGGGCAGGACGATGCGACAGAGGTCCTGCGTGCCGGGCGTGCAGAAGATACGGCCGCGGAACCCTTGAGCGGCGAGGCGCGGCAGGTAGCCGCAGTGATCGAGGTGCGCGTGCGTCAGGACGATGGCCGAAATGTCCGCGGGCTTGATTGGGAGATCGTGCCAGTTACGCTCGCGAAGTTCCTTGAGCCCCTGGAACAGTCCGCCATCAATCAACACGCGCGAGGGGCCGGTGTCGAGCAGATGCTTGGAGCCAGTGACGGTGCGGGCGGCGCCGAGAAATGTAAGGGTGGGCATGCGTCAGTCGTCAGTCGTCAGTCGTCGGTCTTCAGTCATTGTTCCTTACTTCAGCATTCAGCCTTCAGCATTACAGCGTTACGCAAACATCCCCACCTGCCCGCCGGTGTGCCAGAAGAGAACCGTCTCGGCATCGCGAAAAGCGCCACTGCGGACGCGGGCGATGAGTCCGGCCATCGCCTTTGCCGTGTACGTCTGGTCGAGGAACAGTGCTTCGGTTCGCGCGAGCAGCGAGGCCGCTTCCATCGACGTTGGTGTCGGTACGCCGTAACCGTCACCAACGAAGCTGTCGTCGACTTCGATCGCCGCGTCGGCCAGCGCTCGCGTGTGCGGGCTTTCGGCAGGTCCCACGAGATCGGCGAGCCCTGACAGAAGTTCGCGGATGCTGGCCGTCAGCGACGCTGACGGCTCGTCGGCGCTGATGCCGATGACTCGCGTGCGCACGTTTGCCCACGCGCACCCCGCCACCAAACCCGCCTGCGTGCCGGCGGAAGACGAGGCGTGGACGATGACGTCGGGAGGCGCGATCTGTTCGAAGAGTTCCGTCGCTGCGTGAGCAAGTGCCGCAGCACCGAGCGGCGTCGACGCGCCGAGCGGGATGACGTACGGCGCTCGTCCAGCGGCGCGCTCTTCTTCCGCCGCTGCTTCCATCGCCGGCGTTCGCGCATCACGGTCGGCGACGTACCTGATGTCGGCGCCGAGCAACCTCGCCAGCAAGGCGTTCGCGGTCGGCGGCTGTGGTGGCGTGCCGTTGGCGACGAGCACGCAGCGCAGGCCTAATTTGGCAGCGGCCGCCGCGGTCACCCGTGCGTGATTCGATTGAACGCCGCCACAGGTAATGAGCGTGTCGGCCTGCCGCGACAGCGCGTCTGCCGCGATCAGGCGCATCTTGCGCACCTTGTTCCCGCCAAACGCAAACCCAATGGCGTCGTCACGCTTGACGAGCAGCCGCGGACCGCCACCAAGCGCGGCACGCAGTCGTGGCATCTCTTCGACTGCGGTTGGCTCGGGAGCGAACGGGACGGACGGGAGCGAGGCGAGCGCGCCGAACACCCCGTTATGATAGTAGAGCTGATGTCCCGCCTTCTCGAATGCCTGTTATCACAACCGTCGGTGATCTCGGCGGAGCTGAGGCCGCCGCGCGCCGAGCTGGCCACGGCCGCAAGCATGGACGCCTGGATTGACACATACCATGCCGTCAAGAGCCTGACTCGAGACGATACGTTTGTGTTCCTGACCGACAGCGCCGTCGGCCTCAAAGAGGAAGACAACCTGCGCCATCTCGTCAACAACCTCGGAAGCGACGTGCCGCGTGCGCGGATCGCGCCGTTTCTCACGACGAAGCATTCGCTCGAGTACCTGCCTGGCGTACGCGGATCGGGCGTATCAGCACGGGTTCGAGGCTCTCGTCGTCCTGGGCGGCGACAAGAGCGTCGGACCGGCGCGGTGCATGGACCATGCGTGGCAGCTTCGCGAGCACATCCGCCGTCACCGTCCCGACCTGACGCTCGGCGGATGGGCCAATCCGCATGCCGACGCGATGGCGCAGGTCGGCCACCTCATGGCCGATCGGGCGACAGCCGAGTTCTACCTGACGCAGATCGTTTCGCACCACAGCCGCCAGCAGGTCGAGGCGTTTCTCAACGAGGCGGGGCGGCGTGGCCTGGCGCTGCCGGGTCTTTTCGGCGTGTTCTATTACCGTTCGGCGAACCCAAAGACGCTCGACACGTTAAAGAATTTTCTGCCCGTGCCTGCCGAGGCGTTGACCAAGGAATTCGGCGCAGGCGCGAGCGCGGAAGAGGTGTGTGCCCGCTCGATCCGCGAGCTCGGCGCGGCAGGCGTGAAACACTTCTATATCAGCAATCTGCCGATCGGGAAGGCCGCGGCAACGTTGCGGCGCATTTTGACGCTCGCAGCGTAGCCGGCTGGGCGACCCATCTGAGCCCGTTAATCCCCGGCGCCTTTGAATTGATCGTCTTCGTCGGCGAAGAGCACATTGAAGCTGGTCAGGGAGCCGTAGCAGCCGCTGATGTAGCTCTGCAGCTTGATCTTGACGTCCTCCGGCGTGTCCATGCCGTTGACCTGCTGCTCGAGCGTACGCAGCCGATTCCGGATCATGACGATCTTGTGGAAGAACGTCTCGATGGGCCAGGTCTTCTCCTGAGAACCGTTGCCGGGCCGAAGCACGAGATTGCCGCCGCGCCATTTCTCTGCCGGTGCGGCGGTCGTCACGCCGCTCTCTTCACGGATGATGCGGCGTAGCAGCATTTCGATGTCGATCTGGTCGACGGCCATGGGAGATCCTGCCCTTTCACGCTCGCTGACGATAGGAAACGGTTGACGATCCGCACGGGCCGCTTGCGGCGCGGAGGATCCGGCTGGCGGCCGGCCGAACGACGGTCGTTGCTCGCGCTCGGGCTCGGGCGCCGACTCCGGTCCAACAAGCGTCCGCGGCCCACCGCGGTAGTTGTGCTCGCTCGAACAATATCCGCACGCCACCCGGATCGGCACACCGTTGGGGTCGGCGGCCACGACGGTGTGCATTCGATCCAGTTTGCACGCCCGACAGTAGTCTTCGATCGAATCGCCTGCTCGCGCCACAGGGCCATTGTAGCGGCTTGCGGCTCGCAGCTGGCTGCTCGGTGATCCGGCTGAAGCCGGACGCTACGTTAAACCGTAGCGAGGGCTTGAAACCGCTAGCTGCCAGCAGCGAGCCGCGATATTCAACTACCATCACCTCATGGCCCAATTCATCGACTCTGTGCCTTTGTCCGGCATCATCCGCATCCGCGACATGATGTACAGCGTCAAAGATCCGTTTCGGCTAGACCAGGGGGACGTGAGCTTCGACGCGCCGGACACGGTCAAAAACGCGATGCGGCGCGCGATTGAGGAGAACCGCAGTCACTACGTGCAGACGACTGGCGTGCCGCGGCTGCTGGAGCTCATCGCCGAAAAGCTGCGAAAGACCAACAAGATTCCGATTGGGTCTCCTGATGAAATTCTGGTGACGACCGGAGGCATTCACGCGCTGTACATCCTCTGCCACGGTCTGCTCGAGCCCGGCGATGAGGTCATCGTGCCTGACCCCGAATGGCCCCCCTCGATGGGCAACATCAAGCTCGCGCGCGGCGTGGTTGTGCCGTGCCCACTGCACGAACGGCTCGACTGGCGGTTCGATCTCGACGAGCTGGAGTCGAAGATCACGAGCAAGACGAAGGCGATCTACATCAACTCGCCGCACAACCCCACGGGCGGGGTCCTCACGAGATCCGATATCGAACGGATTGCCGCGATTGCGGAGGCGCGAAAGCTCTGGATCATCTCAGATGAGGCCTACGAGGACGTGCTCTACGACGGCGCTGAGCACATCAGTCCGGCATCGCTTGCAAGAATGTACGACCGCACGCTGTCTTTTTACACGTTCAGCAAGACCTACGCGATGACGGGGCTGCGCTTGGGGTACGTCGCGGTAAAAGACCCGGCGCTTCGGGATCGCATGAAGAAAGTCCTGTTCTACACGGCGAGCAATATCTCGTCGATCGTTCAGTACGGTGGCATCGGCGCGCTCGAGGGCTCGCAGGCGTGCATCGAGGCCTTCCGAACCGAGCTCCAGGCACGACGGGATCTCTTCTATGACGGGATTGCGCGGCACGCGGGCAACATTCTGAGCGGCACACCACCGCGTGGCGCGTTCTATGCCTTCCTTCGCATCAATCCGTCGTGGCGGCCGGACGGTGCCACCGCCGGTGGTTCGCTGTCGTGGGCGTTGGCCCAGGAACTCATCTCTCGCGGTCGCATCGGCTGCGTGCCGGGTGTCGATTTCGGCGACAACGGCGAAGGCTATATTCGATTCTGCTTTGCGCGGGATCGACGGGAGCTGACGGGGGCGTTGGAGTCTCTGGTAATGCTGAACGCTGAATGCTGAAGGAAATTCTGAAATTCAGGACTTCGAAGTTCACTTCAGCATTCAGCATTCAGCATTCAGCATTACCTCACGTGCCGGCCGCCATCCACCCGTATCGTCTCGCCGGTCACAAACCCTGACTCGATGAAGAAGACGACGGCGGTGGCTATCTCCGACTCGCCGCCCCATCGGCCCACAGGGGTTGCCGACTCTACCGACTTCAGCTCTTCATCGCTGGTGTTCGGCGGCGCCAGGATCGGCCCTGGCGCGATCGCGTTCACCAGAATCTGATCGGCGGCGAGCTCGAGGGCAAGCGCTTCGGTCAGGCCGATGATCGCGCGCTTAGCGACGAAATACGGAAGGTAGCCGGTGTAGCGCGGGCGGCCACTTGCAGCGACCCAGTCGCTGAAATTGATGATGCGCCCGCCGCCGGCCGCGCGCATGTGCGGCACAGCCGCACGGGCGCAGAGATACGCCGCCTTCAGATCGACGTCCAGGCCCTCATTCCACCGCGCCTCGTCGATTTCGTCGAACGGAGACTCGCGATAGACCGACGCCATGTTGACGAGAACGTCGAGCCGGCCGAGCGCCGACGCGGCGCCGTTGACGAGCGCGCCGCACTCGTCGCCGCGCGACAGGTTGGCCTGCAGCACGACGGCACGGCGTCCGGCCGCGCGCACCGTCTCGGCCGCCGCCTCGGCCTCGTCGCGCGATCGCTGATACGACAGCGCGACGTCCATCCCGCGCTCGGCGAGCTCGCGCGCAACGACGGCACCAATTCGCTTGCCTCCCGTGATCAGCACGGTCTTGTCGGTAAGGGTCATCCGGCGATCAGACTTTCCCGGTCCTGAGCCTGGCGCGGCCCAGGGCATCGGCCTCGGCCGCCCGCGCGCGATACCGATCGAAGGACAGCGCCCCGGGTCCGGTCAATATCAGCGAGACGAGTGCCGCGATCAGCACGAGGTTGAACTCGTAGCCATGACCCTGCCCAGGCGCCATGGTCCAGTTGAGAAAGAAGCCGCTGGCGAGATGAACGGTCCAGACGGCGACGAGCATATGGACGGTCAACACCGCAGCAGTGATCAGTGTGAACGCGCCCCCCATCAGCAGCAGCCCGCCGGCGAGCTCCACGATCCCGACCAAAAGCGCAAGGGGATAGGCGGGGGTGAGGCCAAGCTCGGCGAAGAACGCGGCCGTGCCCGTCGGGCCGCCACCGCCCCAGATGCCGAACAGCTTCTGCGCCCCGTGCGCGACGAACACTGCCCCGATTGCGAGCCGCAACACGAGTGGACCGACCTGCGTCACGAGGCCGTATTGTGTCATCCTTCCCGGCGGGAAATACAGTATCCTCGGGCGTACTGAACCGATCAGTTCGACGTTCGTCGTACTTCGTTCGGAGTTCGGGTTCTTCGTTCGAGGTTCAGGTGCGTCGTTCGATGCTCCCGTTCGCGGTTCCGCGTGCCTGCGCAAGAACGGGAACCATCGCGAAGGAACCGAGAATCCGAACGTAGAACTGCGAACCTGAACGCCGAACGAGGAACAACGAACCCAGAACCAATACGAGCCTCCCTATGACCCTGACCCGGCGTGGATTCCTTCGCACGACCGGCACCGCCGGATTGGCGGCGACGGCCGCGTTCACCGATGCCGGGCTCGCCCGCATGCAGGCCGCGGGGCGGCGCGTTGCGTCGCAGCCGGCGGTCAACGTCGCAGCCGACGAGACCTACTGGCGCGAGATTCAACAGGCCTTCACGCTCGACCGCACCATCATCAATCTGAACAACGGCGGCTGCTGTCCGAGCCCGCGCGTCGTGCACGAGGCGCTCAAGCGCTACCTGGACGTCTCGAATCAGGCGCCCGTGTACCACATGTGGCAGATTCTCGAGCCCAACATCGAGAGCGTCCGCCGACGCTTGGCCGCGGATTTCGGCTGCGATCCCGAGGAGCTCGCCATCACGCGCAACGCCAGCGAAGCACTGCAGATTGCGCAGCTTGGCATCCCGCTCAAGGCCGGCGACGAAGTCGTGACCACGAACCAGGATTACGGGCGGATGCTCGACACCTGGGAGCAACGCGTCCGCCGCGATCAGATCAAGCTGACGAAGGTTTCCTTTCCGGTACCGCCGAAATCAATGGGGGATCTCGCCGATCGGCTCGTCAGTGCGATCACGCCGGCGACAAAGGTTCTGCACTTCTGCCACATCACGAATCTGACGGGACAGATCTTTCCCGTGAAGCAGATCTGCGACGAGGCGCGGCGGCGCGGCATCAAGACCGTCGTCGACGGCGCCCACGCGTACGCACACTTTCCGTACAAGGCCAGCGACCTCGGCTGCGACTATTACGGCACCAGCCTGCACAAGTGGCTGCTGGCGCCGATCGGAACCGGCTTTCTCTACGTTCGCCGCGAGAACATCGAGTCGCTGTGGCCGTTGACGCCGGCCGCCGTCTCAAAGTCGAAGGATATCCGGAAGTTCGAGGAGATAGGCACGCACCCGGCGGCGAACCACAACGCGATTGCCGAAGCACTGACCTTCCACGAAGGCATCGGCATCGAACGCAAGGCGGCGCGCCTGCGCTACCTGCGGGATCGCTGGGCGAAACGGCTCGGCGCCAACTCGAAGATCCGCATCCACACCAGCCTGGATCCGTCGCAGTCCTGCGCGATTGGAACCGTGCAGATCACAGGCGCGCCAACACCGAAGGTGGTCGCGCGCCTATGGGAGAAGTGGCGCATCATTGCAACCCCAATCGTGCACGAGGAGTACCGAGGGTTTGCGGATCACGCCGAACGTCTACACGACGCTCGAAGAGATCGATACGTTTGCGGGGGCGATGGAAGAGATTTGCGCGAAGAGCGGGGAGCTATAGGTTCCAGAGGTTCAAGACGTTCGAACCTCTGGAACCTTTAGAACCTACTTGATCGGCTTGCCGTCAGCGTCGAACACTTCGAGCGGGCCCTTCGCCTTCATGATGTCCGTGATCTTGCTGGCGTCGCCGACGGCGACGATCTGCAGCTTCGACGCCTCCCAGTACTTCGCCGCGGCGGCCTGCGCCTGCTGTGAAGTGACGGCGTTGATCTTGGCCGGATACGTGTCCCAATAGTTGGCCGGCAGCCCGTACAACCAGTTCTGGACGTAGTAGCCGAGCACTTGTGTCGGGCTCTCGAGATCGCGGGCGAAGCTCGCGACAATCGCGCGCTTGGCGTCCTGCAGCTCTTTGTCGGGCACCAGCTTGTCGCGCATGTCGGCGATCTCGGCCATCAGGTCGTTCAGCGCCGGCTCAGTCACTTCCGTACGGACGTTGGTCAACGCCGACCACTGACCGCGGAAGCTCGTCGCTGAGAAACCGCTGCTGATCCCGTAGGTATAACCCTTGACTTCCCGCAGGTGCATGAAGAGCCGGCCCATCGTGCCGCCGAGCACGCGGTTGGCGACGGTCAGGGGCACGTAGTCTGGATCGGTGCGGACCATCGACTGCGTCCCCACAGTCAGCGTTGTCTGCACCGAGCCGGGACGTGCGATGAGGTACACCTTTGCCGGTCCGAGCGGCGGCGGTTCGGTGGTCGTCGGCTTCGGCGCGCCGCTCTTCTTCCATGCGGCGAGCTTCGTCTCCGTCATCTTGCGCGCGTCCGCGAGGCTGATGTCGCCGGCGAAGGCGATGAGCGCGTGGTCCGGTACGAAACGCGTCTTGTGGAACTCGATCATCGCCTCGCGGGTGATCGTGTCAATCGTTTCTGGCGTGGCCGAGACGCGGCCCGCCGGATGATCGCCAAAGATCACTTTCGAGAACCGCTCGGCGGCGAGGAACGCCGGCTGCGTCCGTTGCTGAATCAAGCCAGCGCGCGTGCGCACCTTCAGCCGCTCCCATTCGTCTGCCGGGAACGAGGGCGTGAGCAGGACGTCGGCCGTGAGATCGAACAGGCGCGGTAGGCTCTCTGCGAGCGCATTGCCAGACACCGTCGCAAACGGCCCGGACAGGCTGCCGCCGACGGTCACCGACGCCGACATCGTCTCGAGCTCCTGCGAAATCTGTTGTGAGGTCTGCTTCGCCGTCCCCTCGCGCATCATTTGCGCCGTGTACGTGCTGAGGCCGATCATTGCCGGCGGGTCGAAATAGCCGCCGGCACCCGGGATGATGATCTGAAACGCCACGCGCGGCAGGCGGTGATCCTCGAGCACCATGAGGCGCAGACCGTTCGGGAGGTCTGCTTCCTGCGGCTTCGGCAGCGTCACCTTCAGCACGTCGTTCGAGACCGGAGCTTTGCCCTTGACGACGACGCCCGTGGTCGAGGGCGGCTGCGCCTGACCGCCGGGTGCAGACTGTGCCGCGATTGCCGCGACGATACAGGAGGCGATGGCGATGGCTGAGAATGCGAACCGTTTCATCACAGACCTCCTTTGGCCGGCGCAGCCTTGGGCATAGTGATCACGACGGTTCGTCCCGTTTTTACCAGATACTGCTTGGCCACGCGCTGCACATCGGCGGCGGTCACCTTTGCGATCCGATCGGCTCTCGTGTTGATGCGCCCCGGATCGTCGTAGAAGAGCGCGTCTTCTCCGAGCGTCACCGCGCGGTCGAGAACGCTGCCGAGGCTGTTGACGAGCTGCGTGCGCGCGTTGTTGCGCGCCTTCTCGATCTCCCACTCTTCGATCGGGCCTGACTTCACCCGCTCGATCTCGGTTTCCACCGCCGCCTCGAGCTCGGCGACGTTCTTCCCAGGATTGACGGTGCCGACGATTGTGAAGAGCGACGGCCCGCGGCTCTCGCCGGCAAACGCCGAGACGTTGGCTGCCAGCTGCTTCTGGCGAACGATGTTCTCGTAGAAGCGAGAGCTCCGGCCGCTCGACAGCACAGTGCCGAGCACCTGCAGCGCATCGTCATCCGGCGAACCGCTCGGCGGCGTCTTGTACACCATGTCCAGCCGCGGCAATCTCGCGAGTCCGTCTTCAATCGTCGTCCGGCGCTCCTCGGTTTGTGGCGGCTCGGTCATATCGACCGCCGGCGGCGGCGGCTGCGATGGAATCGACTCGAAATATTTCCGTACTTTCTCGAGCGTGACCTTCGAGTCGACGTCGCCGACGATGCTGAGGACGGCGTTGTTCGGCGCATAGTAGGTCTTGAAGAACGCGGAGACATCGTCCACGGTCGCCGCGCTGAGGTCCGCCATAGAGCCGATGACCGAGTGCTCGTAGGCAAAGTTCTCGTACGCGAGCTCGTCTCGGACTTCGAACGTGCGTCCGTAGGGCTGGTTGTCGACGCCGAGGCGCCGTTCCTCCTGCACCGCGTTGCGCTGGTTGTCGAGATTCTCTTTCGTGATGTCGAGCGATCGCATGCGATCGGCCTCGAGGAAGAGCGGGAGGTCGAGTTGATTGGACGGCAGGATCTCGAAGTACAGCGTCCGGTCTTTGTTCGTGGTGCCGTTCATCGAACCGCCGTTGGCAAAAACGAGCTGCGGGTGCTCGCCGGCTCCAACGTTGGCCGATCCCTTGAACATCATGTGTTCGAAGAGGTGGGCGAACCCGGTGCGGCCCTTGCGTTCGTCGCGCGAGCCGACGTTGTAGTTGACGGCCACGGCGAGGACCGGCGCGGAGTGATCCTCAGAGATGATCACTCGCAAGCCGTTCTTGAGCTTCGTGTCAGTGAACTGGATCTTATTGACCGGCGCGGCGGCGAGGCCAAGTGTCGCGGCAACCGCGAGCGCGGCGAGGCAACGACGTAAACGGTTCATCCGTCCTCCTGTGCTGGAGGAGGATACCTCAGGAGCTAGGCTAGGAGCTTGGAGCTAGGAGCTAGAAGCTGGGAGCAGGAGCTGGACGCTAAAAATACACCGTAGCGCCGAGGGTCCACATCGACCCCCGGTGGCCTGGCAGACCTGGAACCAGGTTACCGATGAAGCCTCCGTCGTCGTCGTCGTTGCCGAAGTCGAGGAAGGTGTAGCGGTAGTCGCCGTGGATGCCGACGTGTCTCCCCAGGAGGAACTCGAGGCCTCCTCCCGCATGCCAGCCGAATTCAGTCTTGCTGGCCTCGAGGTTTTCGCCTGGGCCTTCGAGCGGCTCGACGCTGCGCTTGTACCACCCCGGCCCGCCGAGCAGGTAGGGCTGCACGCTGCCGCCCGCAAGCTTGAGGAGGAGCGATACCTGAATAGGGCGCTCCTTTACCTTCTGGTTGAGAAGTTCAAAGTCCTCGCTGTGGCTGTCGAGGGATACTTCGACACCCATGCGCTGCGACAGGCCGAGCCGGATCTGGCCGCCGATGAACCTCACCGTATCATTCTCGAGCTCGGTGTCCGCTTTGACCCACGCCATGCGGACGCCTACGCCGAAGCCCTGTGCGGCTGCGGGCGCCGCAACCAGGACGGTCGCAGCCGCGCACAGCGCCGCCCCAGCCAGTTGGTAGAGATGAAGTCGCATGTCTCCCCCGTATCGGCAGGATTACGGACGAACTGCAGTCCGGAAGGTGCGGGGAGTCTGCAAGAAAGAACTCGCTGCAGTCGACCGGAGGCGGAGCGCGAAGCACCCTGCGAAAGTGCTGACGTTAATCATGGACACCAATACCGGACCAGCCCGGTATGGCCCCCAGCGTTCCGCCCCCGGCCGACTGCAGCGAGGTTGAGAAGTTAAGTAACTGAAGACTGACGACCGACGACCGACTTGACGACCGACGACGCAAAAATATCCACCTGGCGGAACCCTGGACGGGAGACAGGGTTCCGCCGAGGTGGACAGGCGCTGCTGTTACGCGAGCACCTTGATCACGACGCGACGGTTCTGCGCGCGACCGTCCTTCGTCTTGTTGTCGCCGACCGGCTTGTCCTCGCCGTAGCTGATCACGTTGATCTTGTGGAGCGGCACCTGATGGTTCTCATACAGGTAGCGCTTCACGGCTTCGGCGCGCTCGAGCCCGAGCTTGTAGTTGATGTCCGGGTTGCCAACGTTGTCCGTGTGACCCTCGATCTCGATGAAGGCACCGTTCGGGTTGGACTTCAGCTTCTGCACGAGCTGATCGAGCTCAGGCGTCACGTCCTCGGGCATCGTCGCCTTGCCGAACTTGAAGTTGCCCTTCTCTTCGTTCAGGACCACTTCGTACACGATGCGCTTCGACGCTTTGTCAACTGCCTCGACGCGGTTGTTCGCGTTCGTAGCATTCGCATTTGCGGCTTCGGCGCTTCTTCCAGCCGCGACGGCCTTCTGATCAGCCTGGGCAACCTTCTGGTCGACCTCGCCGATCTTGGCCTCGTTGGCCTTGGTCCGCTCCTGCGTCTCTTCGAGGGAGCGCGAGAGCGTATCAACCTTGTTGTTTACCTGACCGACTTCGCCGCGCACGAACTTCTTGGTTGCGCACGCCGTGGTGCCACCAAGAGCCAGCGCGAGCAACGGTACCGCCAGCACGACCTTCTTCATGACTCAACTCCTCCAGTATGAACTCGCGTTCTACGCGGGAACGCGAACGCCAGAACCATGCCGACCTCTCCGACCCAGCTCCTACCGCTGCCGCGCCACGTCCGGGGATGGCGTTGCACCCCCCGCGGTATACCCACTTCGCGCCCGCACCGTGTGATCCCGATCGCGCGCGCGCACTTCCAACGCCCGCCAACCTCCTCGCGCCGATGCTTCGAACGCGAGCATGTATTGATTCCGCATCTCGCCGACGATTTGCCGAGCCGCGATGCTGGCGTGCGCCGGGGAGATCGCGATGAAGAAGTCACCCCCGGTCCACCGCGCCAGATCAGTTAACCCACTGCTCAGCGCCCCGGTGCCGTAGTCCGGATTCCGCGGGTCGTCGACTGGCGACATCACCGCGACGATATAGACCGGCACATCGATGCTGCTCGCGATGGCCGAGACTTCCGGCGCCGTCAACCGGCTCTTGGTATCGATGCCATCGGTCAGCACGACGATGGCCGACCGCGGCGGGACCCGACCGTTGCCGCCAACTGATTCGGCGACGGCCTTGGCCGTTTCGGCAATCGCGTCGAACAGGGACGTTTGCCCAAACGGAGGGTCAACCTTATCCACTTTCGACTCGAGACCCTTGAAGTCGGTCGTGAACCCGGTGACTTTCTCCAGTTGCGTGTCAAAGGCGAAAAGAGCCGCCTGATCGCCAGTCTTCAAAGTGCTGAAGAGGTGGCGGGCGGCCTGCTGTGCGTCAACAGCCTTCGTCCCGACTCGCATGCTTCCACTAATGTCAAAGAGCACCGCCACCTTGACCGGTCCGTCGGCCTCGGCGTTGAACCCAACTATGCGTCGGCGCTCGCCGCCCTCCACCACGATGAAATCCTCGCGGGAGAGATGCGGTACGAACCGGCCCTTTTTGTCCCTGACGACCGCCGACACCGAGACGAGGTCGACCGCCGACTTGAACCGCGGCGCCTGGGCTGCATCCTGGTCCGTGGGCGCGGCTACTGCTGACTGAGCCTGCACCCTGGACTCGATACCCAGGCTGGGACCGGGCCACACAACCAACGCCGCTGACGCCGTGAGGACACCCAGACGGCCCAGCATACCAGTAGCTCTTCCAAAGAGCCTGCCATAGCTATAACGCGTTGATTTTAAAGAAGATGACATACTTGTCGCACCCAAAAACAACACCAAGTCGCGTAGAATTTACGCGATTGCCGAGATCTCCGACTGTTATTTCTACAAAAGCCGCGCCCGATCGGGCAGATGGCTTTTCCTGCTAAGATTTGCGGGAATGGAAGCCCGAACGTCGCCTCCCGTTCCCGTCGCGTCACGAATTGGTGGCTTCGTCTACGCAATCCGCAATATCGTGACGGAAGCCCGAAAGGTTGAGGCTGCCGGCCGGCGCGTTCGCTACCTCAATATCGGCGACCCGATCATCTTCGGATTCGAGACGCCTGCACACATGATCGAAGCGGTCGACCGCGCCATGCGCGCGGGTCTGAACGGGTACGCGCCGTCGGTCGGAATCCTGGCCGCCCGAGAGGCCGTCGCAGACGAGTGCGATCGGCGGGGCATGCCGGTCTCGCCTGATCGCGTGGTGATCACGTCGGGGACCTCGGAAGGGATCGAACTGGCGCTGACCGCTCTGGCCGAGGCGGGCGACGAAGTCCTGGTCCCGGTGCCGACTTATCCATTGTACACAGCTGTACTGGCAAAAATCGGCGCCAAGGCTGTGTTTTACAGGACCGACCCGTCCCGTGGATGGATGCCGGACGTCGAGCACGTCAAAAGCCTGGTCACGCCCGCGACGCGTGCCCTCGTCGTCATCGACCCGAACAACCCGACGGGTGCGACCTACCCCGTCAACGTTCGGCGCGAGCTCGTCGAGCTGGCCGACCGACACAACTTTCCTCTCCTCGCAGACGAGGTCTACGCGGATCTCGCGTTCGATGGTCCCGTCCGCGCAATCGCCGAGGATTACGCCGACGCGCCCGTCATTACCTTCTCGTCGCTCTCGAAGGCGTATCTCGCGCCGGGCTGGCGCGCAGGTTGGATGGCCGTCGGCAACACGCCGCGCATGGACGATGCGCTTGCCGCCATCAAGAAGCTCGCGGACGGCCGGCTGTGTGCGACCGGACCGATGGAGCACGCGATCGTCGCCGCGCTCAACGGCGATCGCAGCCACCAGGTTGCCTTTCGCGCGGCGCTTCAGCTCCGCGCCGAGGTGACAACTCGACGGCTGAGCGAAATCCCCGGCATGTCGGTCGTTGCACCGACGGCCGCGTTCTACGCCATGCCGCGCGTCGCACTGCCGCCGGGAAAGACCGATGCGGATTACGTCCTCGGCCTTCTGCGGGCGACGGGAATCCTGTGCGTCTACGGCTCGGGGTTTGGCACGCGGCCCGAAGACGGCTTCTTCCGCATCGTGTTTCTGGCCTCCCCCGAGGAGCTCTCGGGGATCTACGACGACATCGCGGAGTTCACGGGCACGTTCCTGAACTGAGATCACTGTGGAGCTTCCGCCTGCTGGCGGAAGCTCCGATCGACCTCGGGGAGCGTCTCGTCCGTATACTCTGTTTATGGCGTCTGCGCCCACGCCGGCCGACCGTGCCCGGGAGTGGTTCCACACTTACACGCGCGATCTGTCGCGCGAGGATCTCGAGCGCCTCTTCACCCACGACACGCGCGACGCCTACGACTTCTTCGCCCGCGGCCTCGACGAAGAAGAGCTCGTGGCTCTTCCCTGGTGGCGCCGCATCGCGCTGCGCTTCCGCCAGGTTTTTGTCGCCTTCACGCTCAGATTGCCAGCGGCCCGGCGAGCCGTGTACTTCGTGGCGCTCTTCATCGCGCTGATTGGCGTGTTCCAGTTGTTCCGCGGCTTCGAGGCCGTGCGCGTACCGCTTGGCGTTCCGATCTTTCAGATCGCTCTACTTCTGCCGGTCTGGGCCGATGGAACGTTCCTGCTCGTGCTCAGCCTGATACTCGTCAACCTTCTCGTCCTGCTCGAAGTTGCCGAACGGCTCTCGCTCAAAGGCGAGCTCGAGGTCGCTCGCGAGATCCAGCTCGCGCTGCTGCCGCGCGGCACGTACACCACTTGTGACATCGAAGTCTCGGGCTTCACGAAACCAGCGAACACCGTCGGCGGCGATTTCTACGATGTGCTGCCGCAGGCCGACGGCCGCATCGTCCTCACGCTCGGCGACGTCGCAGGCAAGGGCAGTCCCGCGGCGCTCCTGATGGCGCTGCTGCTGGCGGCGCTGCGCACGCTCGTCGAAGAACGCATGGAGCCGGCCGCACTCGTCGCGAGGCTCAACATCCAGATCTGCCGGCACAGCCCGGCGTCGCGATTCATCACGCTCGTTTACGCGCTTTACGAACCGGCGACTGGTCGATTGACGTACGTGAACGCCGGGCAGAACCCGCCACTCATACGGCGCCGAAACGGCCGATTCGATCGTCTCCACGGTACCGGCATTGCGCTAGGTTTGTTCGAGCACTCCGAGTACGCGGCCGCCGAAACGACACTCGAACCGGGCGACCTGCTCGTGTTCTACAGCGACGGAATTACCGAAGCCGAAGATCCCGACGGGTCAGCCGCTCGAGGAGAGCGGCCTCGAGCTGGTGCTCGAACGGCACGCCGACAAGCCGCCATCCGCAATCGGGTCCGAGGTGCTGGCGGCTGTGCAGGCGCACGCCCACCGCGCTCGTTTCGCAGACGACCTGACGATCCTGGCGGTCAAGCGGGCGGGGTAATGCTCGCGCTCTCTTCTCGCCGCTGGCAGCTCGCGAAGTCAACGAAGCTAGCTCAACAATGGCCCGCTGAGGCTCCGCTCAGGCTAGCAAGCGCGCCAGCAACGCGGACCGCGAGCAGCGAACCGCCCCAGAATTCTGTAACTCGTCCCTGCGCTCATCCCTGGACTCCCCAACCGGGCCCGAGGAGTCTAATATGTGAACACCCATGGCACTTCGCCTTGTTCTGGCGCTGGCGTGCCTGTCTGTGGCCGCCTCCGCCCGGGCCCAGCCGTCTCCGCCTGACGCGATCGAGAAGCTGGTCGCTCGCCTCGAGCAGGTGCTCCAGAGTGGCGACCGGAACGCGCTCCTCGCGTTGACGGTCAAGGACACCGACGCATCGACGCTGGACGAGTTCGTCGAAGCGGCAGGCGAGAAGCCGACGCGTGTGGTCATCAAGGAACGCGATCGGATGACCCTCGAGGACAAGCGCCGGCAGCTCCTCATCGAGGTCTTCGTCGAACGCGGAATCGAAGGCAAGCTGTCGACATGGCGTGTCGATCTCCGGCCACCGGCGCCGAAGGCCGATCCGAACGACT
Organism: uncultured Acidobacteriota bacterium; assembly: GCA_963797715.1. Lineage (GTDB taxonomy): Bacteria > Acidobacteriota > Vicinamibacteria > Vicinamibacterales > 2-12-FULL-66-21 > DATBJJ01. The sequence goes on along the minus strand of CAWCQS010000008.1, from coordinate 765,519 downwards.
GGCGGATCGAAGGCGTGGAGGCGATATCGAACGTCGCCGGCCTGTATCGTCTGGCGCTGAACGCCACGCGTCAGTACGATGTTCGGAACCTGGTCGTCAACGGCACCGACGTCACGCTCGAGATGCCGACCGGCATGGCATTCGTCGCCGAGATTCCTGATGGCCCGACGGCTATCGTTCTGCTCGGGCGCGGCCGCGTGAAATTCGCGCCGCCCGATCCCGCCGAGCGAACGCAGATTCGGCTCTTCACCGGCGCCGATGACCTGCAGTCGGAATTCGACGCGGCCTTTCTTCGCATCCGGCCGTCGGACTTCTCGTCGCGATTCGGCACAGAGTCGCTGGTCCCGCGTGCGGTCGCGCCCGCTGATCTCAGGCGCGCAACCGAAGTGTTCGACGAGTACCTGTCGCGCACGCTTCAGATCGACTTGACGGATCTCAGCCGCGACCGCTGGTCGCTCATCCCGTCGTCGGGCGATCTCATCGCTGAAGTTCGCACGCGGCGCTTCGGCAGCCTCACCTACGCCAAATCGGGGAACGAGGCCGAAGACATCACCGTCTTCGACCGCAAGCGGCGTCGCAACGTCTCGTTGTATGCCTCGGCAGAAAAGCTTGCGTCACGCGGCCGCTTCTACAGCGAAGACGATCTCGTCGACTACGACGTCATGGCCTACGAGGTCGAGACGACGTTCTCGCCGGAACGCTACTGGATCAACGGCACGGCGCACCTTCGCGTTCGCGTACGCGCCGGCGCGATGACGACGATGACATTGAAGCTGGCCGAGGCGTTCACCGTGCGCGGTGTGTATGCGCCCGGTTTCGGCCGCCTGCTCCACCTGCGCGTCGTCAACCAGAACAGTTTGATCGTCAATTTGCCTGCGCCTGTGTTTCGCGACAACGAGTTCGCGCTGACGGTCGTCTATAGCGGACGGCTCGAGCCAAGCGAGCTCGATCGCGAGGCCATCGATCTCCAGACGCCGCAACAGGAACGTGAGCCGACGACGATTCCGCTCGAGGCGCGCTACATCTACAGCAACAACTCCTATTGGTATCCGCAGTCGACGGTCACCGACTACGCGCTCGGCACACTGCGGCTCACCGTACCGAGCGACTACGAAGTCGTCGCCACCGGGACGCTGGCAGGGCCGCCCAAGCCTGCGAGCGATACGGTAGCCATCCGCAATCAGGGCGCGCAGAAGACGTTCGTGTTCCACAACGATCGGCCCGTGCGCTATCTCTCGTGCGTGATCAGCCGGATGAATCCTGTCCTGACGACGCGGCTTCCGATCAGAGCCTCGGCTGGAGATTTCGGCGACGTGCGCGTCGCCATCCCCGATCCGGCTGCACCCGCTGCGGGGTCGCGATCCTCGTCGTCGACCGTTGTCGCCGAGCCCAGCGCCGACGTGGCGCCGACAAACGACGAGACGAATGTCATCCTGACGGTCAAGGCCAACCCGCGACAGACCGGCCGAGCACGGTCGCTCTCGGAACAGGCGAGCGCGATCCTCCAGTACTACGCCTCGATTGTCGGCGAGGCTCCATATCCGACCTTTGCGCTGGCCGTCACCGAGGCAGAGGTCCCGGGAGGACACAGCCCGGCGTATTTCGCTGTCCTCAACCAGGTGCTGCCGACGCAGCCGATTCTTTGGCGCAGCGACCCGGTCAACTTCGAGGGCTTCCCGGGTTTCTACCTCGCGCACGAGCTCGCGCACCAGTGGTGGGGACAGGCGGTCGGCTGGAAGAACTATCACGAGCAGTGGCTGAGCGAAGGGTTCGCGCAGTACTTCGCCGCGCTCTACGCCGATAAGGCGCTCGAGCCGAACGTCTTCCCGTCGGTGCTGCGCCAGATGCGGCGTTCAGCGATCGACAATTCGGCGCAAGGGCCGGTGTATCTCGGTTATCGGCTAGGACACATTCGCGGCGAGCGACAAGTCTTCCGTGCGCTCGTCTACAACAAGTCGGCAGTCGTGCTGCACATGCTCCGGCGCCTGGTTGGCGACGATGCGTTCTTCTTCGGAGTGCGACGGTTCTACGCTGAGTGGCGGTTCAAGAAGGCGGGCACAGATGATTTTCGCGCCGCAATGGAAGCGTCGTCGGGACGTGACCTCGGCGCGTTTTTCGAAACGTGGATCTACGGCGCCGCGGTCCCGCGGCTCGCGTTCAGCTACCGATCGCCGGACGCCAAGTCGGTCGCGATCAAATTCGAACAGATCGGTGAAGTCGCTCAAGTCCCGATCACGGTCACGCTCACCTACACGAATGGTGAGACCGAGTCCGTCATCGTGCCCGTCACCAGTAAGGTCGTCGAGCGCACGCTGCCCGTCAAAGGCACGTTGCGCAAGGTCGACGCCAACGAAGACAACGCAGCGCTCGTGGAGATTGAGAAGCAGGGGTCATAGACAGCTCTCAGTTCAGCTGTCAGCTCTCAGTTAAACCCTATGAATCTTAGAGATCTGACAGCTGAGAGCTGAGAGCTGAGAGCTCTACGGCAGATAAATCGCGGCCACGCGCATTTCGCCATTTCGTTCGAAGGGCTCGAAGACGAGGATGAAACGCGCGCCGTCGTACTCGTAAAAGCGGGTCAGCCGTTCCCCGAGGCTTCCGCGATCGACTTCCTGACGGCCACTCTCGGCGGAACGGCCGAGTCGGGTGGCTACCGCCGTCACGGTCTCGCCAATGCGGACTTCCTTCCCATCGAGAAATGGCAGCACCGGCACGGATACGGCTCTGGCGGGAACCGCCGCGGGAATGCTTGCGATGACAGGGCGCGCCGGCGGCACAGCCTGAACGACGGGATTCGGGCGAAGCTCACGGACGATCATCGAGCCCACCGCGAAGGTGGCCACGAGAAAGAGCGCGGCGACGACCCACTCGAACACCGGCGCGAGCGGGAAACGGGGCCGGATCCGAAGGGCGTCCATACGGGCCTCCCTGAAAACTACGGTTGGCCGAGGAGAGAACCCAATGTAGGCCGGGGCCGGAGGCAAGTCAAGACCGCTGGAACAATATATTATTAGGGGCTTATGGACACCGTTTCGCTCACGATCGACGGGCAGACCGTCACGGCCGCCAAGGGCCGGACGGTCCTCCAAGCGGCCATCGAGGCTGGCATCAGGGTTCCTTATTACTGCTACCACCCCGGACTCGGGATCGACGGCTCCTGCCGCGTCTGCATCGTCAAGATCGAAAAGATGCCGAAGCTGCAGACGTCGTGCTCGACGCCCGTGGCGGAAGGCATGGTGGTCTCTACCCAGACCCCGGATGTCGTCGACGCACGGGCGAGCGTGTTCGAGTTCCTGCTCATCAATCACCCGCTCGATTGCCCCGTGTGCGACAAGGGTGGCGAGTGCCCGCTGCAGGATTTCTCGTACAGCTTCGGGCCGAACGAGAGCCGGATGGGATTCGCCCGGCGCGTGTTCGACGGCGAAGGCGTCAAGGCCGACGTCGACTTCGGCCCGACGCTCATGCTGAACCGCAACCGCTGCATCCTGTGCACACGCTGCGTGCGGTTCATGAAGGAAGTCGATACCGACGCCCAGATCAACATCACCGATCGCGGCTACGGCAGCGAAATCGCGACGTTCCAGGAGCAGGGTGTCCACTCGCTGCTCTCGGGCAACCTGATGGACGTCTGCCCCGTCGGCGCTATCACAACGCGAGACTACCGCTTCAAGGCGCGCCCGTGGGACAACCCCGAAGCCGTCGACACGATCTGCACACTCTGCGAAAAGGGCTGCAACACGACGGCGTGGCTCAAGGCGAAGCCCGAGTGGGCGAAAGGCGCTCGCCTCGCGCGCATGACACCGCGCTTCAATCCCGACGTCAACGGGTATTGGATGTGCGACATCGGCCGCTTCAACTATCACTGGGTCGAGTCCGACGATCGCTTGACGCAGCCGATGGTCTCTGGCGCGCCCGCGAGTTGGAGTCAGGCGCTTGCGAAACTGTCGGAAGGTGTCGCCGGTAACGGCGGGCCTTCGGCGCTTCGATTCCTCATCTCCGCGCACGCGTCGCTCGAAGAGCTGTCGGTGCTCGGCCGTCTTGGCGGCGCATTCAATTTGCCCGAGACCGGGGTTGCGATCAGCTGGCGCACGAGCGCGAAGTCGCAGCCGCCGAACGTCAAGTTCAAGGTGCCCCCTGTTGACGCGCCGAACGTGCGCGGCGCGCGTGACCTTGGCTTCCCCATCAGCGCCAGTTCTTCGGGTGACGCCGACCTCTCGGGGTTCCGTGCCGACGTCGAGGCCGGCCGCGTGAAGGCGTTGTATGTGTTCGATCCGGGGCCCGATGGATCGATCGGCGATTTGAGCTGGGTGATCAACGCCAGGAAGGCTGGACGTCTTCCGCTCCTCGTCGTCCAGGGTGTGCTGATGACGGAGTTGGCCAAGGCCGCCGACGTCGTCCTCCCGGGCGCGGCATGGGTCGAGAAGGACGCGACTTACGTGAACATGGACGGCCAGCTCCAGGCGTCGGCTCGTGCGATGTCAGCGCCCGGCCAAGCGCAGGACGACTGGAAGATCCTCACAGACGTCGGCCTGGCACTCGGCGCAGCGATCACTTATCCCGGCAGCGCCGACATTCGCGCTGAACTCGCGTCGGCGATGGCTGGGAATCCGACGTACGCCAACCTCACGACCATTACGTTCGCGCGTCCGGTCTCGGCGCGTACGTGGCTGCAGGCCTCGAACCCGTCGGAGCGCTGGAAGTGGGACTTCATGTTCCAGGATCTGCCGCCGGTCAAGTTCGAAGGCCGTCACGGCTTGTCGTCGCTACTCGCGGCGATCCCGATGAAAGAAGTCAAATAGAGCCACGGATCACAGCCACGGATCACACGGTTTCAGCGGTCGTTCCGTCGCCTGCTACGGCTTCACTCGCGGGATGAGCGACCCGAAGTCGTTCTGGCCAGGGCGCAGCGATTTCACAAAAGCGTACTGCGTCTTGATCTTCATGTAGCCTTGCCGCTCGTAGAATCTGTGCGCGCCTTCGCGGCTGGTCGTCGACCAGAGTCGGATCAGCGGCACGCCTCGATCCCTCGCCCACTCCTCGGCTCGTTCGAGCAGAAGTTGGCCAACGCCACGGCTGCGCACGTCGCGGTCGACCACGAGCCCGTTGACGGCCGCGAAAGCACCGGTCTCGAGGTATTCCGCCACGCCAACATGAATCCAACCGACCGGGCGTCCGTCCAGCTCGGCGACGAGGAACTGCTGATCTTCCCGCCCCAGCATTCGCGACAAGCGGGCGGACACATCCGCTGGCGACACCTCGTAGCCCAGATGCCCTGTCAGCCGAGAGATCTCGCCGGCATCGTCCACACACGCAGATCGAAGCGATACAGGCATGACCGTCAGCGCCTCGCGAACTTGACGAAGCTATCGAGTGACACCGAAATATCGAGACGGAATTTGGACAACTAACCTCGAGGTCCGACTGGCGGATAGCGAACGTCAGGCTTCCGCCGCACCAACCACTGGGAAGGCCGCCAACAAGACTTCCAGCGACCGGCAGATCTGTGGCAGACAGCTCTGGTCGATCACAAACGCGAAATGAAGGCGGTTGGCGCTGCCGGGCGAGTCGATTGCTTCTCCTTCGACGCGCACCTGCCCGGCTGAGTCGACGCTGAGCGACACCGTCAGCTGACCCTCCATCGACGAAAACGTGGCCACGCCATCGAGCGCTCGGTTCAGGGCTTCCGCTTCGTCGAGGAACGTTTGGAATTCCTCGGATCGCAGCTCGGCGCGAAACGCGGCCCGCATGCCACCAGCCACGACCGTGACCTCTGAGCTGATCCAGTTGGCGTCCGAACTGTCGAAGAGATGCGGGTGGTGCCGCGACTCTGCGCGCACGAGCACGTGCTGGCCACCAGCGTCACCAATCACAAGTTCCGTGCTGGCTGTCACAATCAGGCCTCGTCTTCGGCTCGCATCAACATGCCGTGGCAAATGATAGCGCCGGTCACCGTCGCGCACGAGCCACGAACGTGGTGCCAACTCGACCGTTGTCTCGGATGATGTCAGCCCCGCCGTTTCCCCGCAAGACGACTCTTCGATCGCGCTGGCTTCGCATCCTTTACATCGGCCGGTTGCAGGTGTTTCCAATACACAGCCGGATTCTGCAGAATGCCGCGCGTGATCTGGTAGTGCGACGTTTCTTCGATGGCGATCGGCCGCACGGCATCGCCGTCGAAGCTGAGGATACGGGCACCTGGGAACGTCAGCAGGATTGGTGAATGCGTCGCGACGATGAATTGCGCCTTGCCGGTCGAGACTTGTGCCGCCATGTGGGCGAGAAGCGCGAGCTGGCGCTGAGGAGAGAGTGCCGACTCGGGTTCATCGAACAGGAACAGGCCCGAGCGGATGCGGTGCTTGAGAATCGCCAGAAACGCCTCGCCATGCGAGCGGGTGTGCAGCGAACGGCCGCCATAGATGCCGTACGGATCGCCTCCGAAGTCTGGATCGGCCTTTCGCGCGTCGAGCAGCGACGCGAAATGCGCCTGGAATTCGGCGCGCAAGAAAGTACGAGTCCGTCGGCCGGCGCCTGAATGCCGGCCGCAGCGCCGGTGCCAGCGGGCTGGCCGCATCGGGGCCATGGTTTGCGGCAAGCTCGTTACGGCTGCCGCCAGACACGGGCAGCCGGCATAACGCCGCGATTCCCTTCCATGACCGTCGACTTGCCCGTGCCGTTCTCGCCAACGAAGAACGTGACCGGTGAGTTGAAGTCGATCTCGAGCGTACGCACGAGCGGCAGGTTGAACGGGTAATCGTTCGATGGCACGCGTTCGGGCTTCACGCGCACGCTCAGCAGGTAGGGCACGGTGTCCGCGTTCACCGCCAGAAGCCCACAGCGTAGCTACTCTCTGGGCTTGTTCGTCATCGGGACGAACCGGACAGGCAGCGTGGTCAACGTCTCCGTGCCGGCGGCCGTGCGCCGGAGAATGCGAAGCTCCTGGCTTACCGTCCCGACTGGTATCGCCATCAGTCCTCCGACCCTCAGCTGCGCCAACAGCGCCGGCGGAACCTCGTCTGGCGCCGCGGTGACGATGATGCGGTCGTACGGTGCATGCTCTGGCCATCCAAGATACCCGTTGCCCGTGCGGACGTGCACGTTGGCGTACCCGAGAGCTTTGAGCGTCTCGCGAGCGCGATTCGCCAGCGCCGGCACGATTTCGATCGAGTACACGTCGCGTGCCAACCGGGCGAGCACCGCGGCTTGATAGCCGGAGCCGGTTCCTACTTCGAGAACGCGATGGTCGGGCGCAACATCGAGCGCCTGGGTCATGAAGCCAACGATGTAGGGCTGAGAGATGGTTTGGGAGTGGCCGATGGGCAGCGGCCAATCCTCGTACGCCTCGGCGCGCCGCGCATCCGGCACGAAGAGATGGCGCGGAACCTCGAGCATCGCGCCGAGGACTCGAGGATTCTGGATATCGCGGGCTTTGAGCTGTTCATCGACCATCCGACGCCGCATGGCGTCCAAGCCTGACTGCCCTTGGTTCTCGGTCCCAGCGCCGCATGCCACCACTGCGCCAAGAAGCGCGATCGCAATAAACGACGCGCGATCCTGAATAGGAACCGCAGCCAAACCCTGGCACTCCATCCACCCATCGTAGCTCCATTGCGACGGCTTGACGATATTGTCCACAATGTAGACTATATTGCCCATGTCTTCAGTCCTCGGTGATTTCGAGCAGCTGGTGTTGCTGGCGCTGCTTCGGCTCGGCGCCGACGCGTACGGCGCGACGATTCGTCGCGAGATCGAGGAGCGGACGGGACGTGAGCTCGCGATTAGCGCTGTTTACACGACGCTGCAGCGACTGGAGCACAAGGGCCTCGTCCGATCGCGTGTCGGTGAGCCGTTGCCCAAGCGGGGTGGCCGGCGTCGCAAGCATTTCGAGCTGCTGCCGCTCGGGGCGCGGGCATTGAAGGCCGCCTACGATGCGTTCGTGGGGATGACGGCCGGCGTCGAACGGCGGCTGAAGGCATTGTGACGAAACTCGCGCTCTTCCTCATCCTCATCGCCTGGGCGACACCGGCCGTCGATCGCGAGTCGATCGTCGGCGATACCCGGGCTCAGAGACGCGACGTGTTGTCGCTCGTGTTCAGCCGGGGGGCACTGATTACGGTGCAGGACTGCCGGCGGGTTTGATTGCGTCGCTGGCAGCGACGCGGGTTATGGGCGCGCTCCTCTACGAGGTCGCGCCGAACGATCCGGCAACGTTCGCCGCGGTGGTCATCGTGCTGGCGGCGGTGTCTCTGGCGGCCTGGTACATCCCGGCGCGGCGGGCGACTCGGGTCGATGCTATCGTCGCGCTCAGCAACGAATGAGCGTTGCCGAAGTCTAGCCGACGAAAATCCCTTGCATGACGAAATGCGTGATCGTCGCCGCGAATGCCGTTCCTACGATCAAGAGGACGATTCTTCCTCGACTCCATGGCGCATCGAGACCGGAGAACTGCACGAAGATATCCGGCACGTACACGGCGCAATACGCAATGTTGGCGAGGACGGCAAGGATGAAGGCGCCAAGCAGGGAATCGAACGTGAGTTGCGCTCGTGACTCCGGCCACGCCGCGATGACGTGCGCGACGACGACAATCGCGAGGACTGCGTTGTAGATCAGACGACGTGGTTCCCAGTAGCGGAGCGCGTTGGCAACGTACGCGCTCAGCCTCGCAAGGATCCCGACGCGAGATAGTTCTGCGTGTTTCTCGTTTCCAATCATATGTGGGCCGTTGCTACGTTGGCGCCATGTTCGACGAGCAGCTCGCGCAGCACCGAACGATGGCAACGCGATTCGTCGGCGCAATAGCAGCCAACTGAGAAGTTCACGTCTCGTGACATGGCCGCCAGCAACCGCAGCAGGTGCTCCTTCTCCGGCGCGGCCATCTCCGCACGATAGCGTTTGACGAATGCCGCCCACTCACGCGGCGACTGTGCCGCCCTGCCCGACTTCACGAGCTCGGCGCTCGGCGCCAACTCGGGCAGCCAGACGTCATACCAGTTCTCGGCCGCGTGCCGATCCTTCGGCACCCCGCGCGGCGGATGCCGCACGGTGCCAATGCGCGTGCCTTCGTGACGCGCGCGCTCGCTGCCAAGGCGGACGATGCGGATGGACATGATTGAGCAGGTTGTCGTTCGGTCCGCGATCTTGTCGATCTGCCCGCGAAGTTCGCGACCTCTTCGGCCAGGAGACGTCGGTTCTACTGACTTCGACCGCCCTGCGTCTCCAGGTGAAACTTGTGCAGCACGTGATGAATCACCGGCGCAAGCATCACGCCAGCCAATACCAGGAAGACCATGCCGGCAAAGAGCGCGTAGAAACCGGCCAGCCACTTACCAGCCGTCGTCTCCAGCCGGTCGACCGGACCCATTCCCCCGAGCAGCATTGCTGCATTCAAGAAGGAATCAGACCAGTCGCGCCCCTCGACGTAGTGATAGATTGCCATGCCGAGCGCCAACGTAACGACCGCCAATGGCAGTAAGGCCATTGCGCCCGAAAGCATGTTCCCGGCCAGCAACCAGATGTGGTGCGGCAGCCTCGTCGTCGGTTTCGGCATAACACTGCACTCCTGGGTTCCAGACACTCAACCTGTCAGCCATCTCAGCATCAGCCACGACGCGATACCGCACGCCGCTCCCTGACCGAAGGCTAGACCCCAGGCGAACGGCCGCTCGGCCAGGTGGTCGTCGATGACGTTTGATACAGCGGTGCCGGCAAAAGACGCAACGCCGACGGCGGCTGGGCCAGCCAGCCACGGCCACGTCGCAAAGATGACGCCGACGGCTACGGCCAGCGCCGGCACGAGGCGAAGCAGGCTTTGGTAGACAGTCATCCTCGTCGCCGCATCTGCTGTCATCGCGTAAACGGCATACATGGCACCCAGCACGAGCGCGAATCCGAGAGTTCCCTCAGACAGTCTGTCCTGCTGCGTTCCGAGCAGCGGCAGTTCGGTTCCTCCCAGGATGACGCCATCAATGCCGTCGTCGTTGCCGACGATGCTCAGCGTAGGCACTGGCGCACGCGAGTGCGATCTCGTCGAGGACGATATGCGGCGTATTCGCCGTCATGGCCGCGAAATCAACCCCGGCGCCAGCCAGACGGCGAACCGATGCGAGGAGGTACGCAATAAGGCCAGGCCGATCGTGTTCGACGAGGTGAAGGCCGCGCCGGACGTCAAGGCTGTCGATGACGATCGACGGCGCGCTCGAAGGATCGTGGCGCTGCCACTCCGCCAGGACGCGACGGTAGTAGTCGATGGTGGACTCGGGCCTTAGCCCGCCGACCAGCCCGACTGAGGCCATGTGGGCCCAGTATAGCGCCCGCACCTGGCTTTCCAACCAGCGCCACCGGCTCACACCTTGACGTTCAGGGCCCCGGACTTGACGCTGATCGTCAAACGATCGCGCACAACTCCCGGCTCGCCGTCGAGGTGAAACTCGATGTCCCCCTCCGACTCAATCGTGGCGCGGCGAACCGGCTGGATGATCGTGTTTGGCGCGCGATGGATTGACCCGAGCGCGAGGTGCCGCGCGTCGCGGAACCGCGCCACCACCGGCCGCTCCTCTACGACGCACGCCTCCAGCATCCCATCGTCCAGCCGGGCGCCCGGCGCGATTTGCATGCCCATACCGTACTCGCGGCCGTTGGCAAACGCGATCAGCAGAGCTCGGCACGCGTGCGGCCGGCCGTCAAGCGTGAGGGCGTACTCCTTCCCCTGGTATCGGCAGCCTTCGCGGACGCCTATCACCACATAGGGGAGCTTGCCGCGGCGGCCACGCGGCCGCTCGTTGAAAAGACGTGCGATGTGGGCGTCGAAGCCAATTCCGGCGATATTGAAGAACGGGCGGTCGTCGAGCATACCGACATCGACGGCCATCGTGCGCGTCCCGAGCGCGGTTGCCAGGGCCTCACGAGGGCCTCGCGGTATCCCGAGGCCGCCGGCCAATCCATTACCAGAACCTGCAGGGATCAGGCCGAGCGTCGCGGACGTACCGACCAGCTCCGCGCCGACTTCGTTGACGGTGCCGTCGCCGCCCCACACGATCACGAGATCAGCGCCGGACCGGACGGCAACGCGAGCCAGGTCGCGCGCGTGTCCCGCGCGCGTCGTGAGATCGATCGTCGCGCTGAGCTCGCGGCGCTTCAGCTCGTCACGGATCATCTCGACGCGGTGGCGCGCGGCATGCGGATCCATGCCCGCACCGGACACCGGGTTGACGATCGCCGCGATGCGCGCGTTCTGCATGGAGTCTTGCGGAGACCGCTGCTCTCTCGCGGCTCGCAGCTATAGCCCCAACGTTCGTGCTTCAGGCTTCGTACTTAGGCTTCGTGCTTCCGCCCTTACACTTCAGACTTGTACTTCCGACTTCCCCCAACTTCGAACTTCAGACTTCAGACATCAGACTTTCTGCATTGCTGTTATAGTAGCGTCTCATGCAGAGTCGTGCGGTTCGCCTGATTTTGCTGCTGCTTTTTGTCGCGGCCATCCTCACTTCGACATTTCTTTTCCGGAAAGGCAGCAGCGCGGCGACGAGCGCGGCGCTGGCGAGCAAGACATTCGACGACGCCGTGCAGACGATTGAACGCGGACTGTTCAACCTTCGCGCCGCGCAACCTGCTTACGCCTCCGCCAATCAACCTGCCGAACGATGGACGGGGAAAGTCGCCAGCGAGCTCGAAACCGTGCGTGCGGGAGTTCAGTCGCTGCGAGCGGAAGCGACCGCACCTGAGGCACAGGCGGCGCTGGACCGGGTCACCGGCTCGCTCAACGACTTCGCGAAGTCGAACGTGCGCGCAGCCGCATACGCGAAGAACGGCGATCGGACGTTGGCTTCCGATGTCGTCTTTGGCGAAGGGCTGGAGCAGACGGGAGCGGCGCTCGACTCGATGGCTCAGGCGCGCGACGCCGAGTTGAAGGCCCGAGATGCCTCAGTTTCGATGTTCAGAACCCGTCAGGGCTTTGCGGTCGCGGCCGGCGCCGCGGCGTCAGTGCTGGTCGTGCTGCTGCTCGTGCCCGTGGCGAGGCTGCATCCGAGCCAGGCGCCGGTTGTCGTGCAGAAAACCGTTGAGCCGCCACAAACGGAGGAGCTCCTCCGAGACTACGAACTCGACAACGGCATCGTGGGTGTCCCGAACCCAGCCCCCGCACCAGAACCTGTGCTGGCTTCGCTGGAACCGTCGGCGACATCAGAACTTATGGTTCCCGCATTCGAGATAGAGATGGAAGAGGAGCCTGCGTCTGTCCTGGCCTCGATGCCTGCGGCTCCGCAGACCGACTTCGGCGGTGTCGCTTCGCTCTGCATCGACCTCGCTCGCGTCGTTGACACGCGGGCGTTGCCATCCCTTCTCGATCGCACCGCGGAGCTGCTCGATGCCTCCGGCATCATTCTCTGGATCGCCGATCCGGACGGCCGCGAGCTCAACCCGATTTTTGCCCAGGGTTATCCGCAGCACCTGGTGAACCGCCTCGGCACGATTCCGAGAGACGCCGAAAACGCGACCGCTGCCGCGTTTCGGACGTCTCTGCTTCAAACCGTGATGGCGGATGACATCTCTGGTGGCGCGATCGCGGCGCCTCTCGTGACGCCAGGAGGATGTGTCGGCGTGATGGCCGCCGAGGTCAGGCACGACTCCGAACGGCAGGACGCCAAGCTCGCCGCCGCGACCATCGTTGCCGCTCAGCTCGCAACGCTGGTCGGCCCGCCTTCAGCACGGCCACAAGCTCGCAGCGTGTCCGGCGCGTAGCTAGACGATCGTCCGCACTGACGACTTCCTCGGCTGCATCGCCTCTACTTTCCCCTTCAAGGTCATCGGCTTTCGATCGCGCACGATCCCCAGCGTGAACTCGTCACCGCCTTCGAGCCGTTGCGCGCGGCGGCGCAGGTCGGCAGCACTCGTGACGGTTCCACCATTGATCGAGGTGATGACATCGCCAGCCTTCACGCCCGCGCGGCTCGCGTTCGAGTTGTCCCTGACCGTGGTGACAAGCACGCCTTCTTTTGTTGCGAAATACTCCGAGAGCTGTGCGGACAGCTCGTCGACAGAGATGCCAAGCTGGCCGCCAACGCCGCCAATCAGGCTCTCGAAACTCGGAGGAAACGCGTCACGCTTGAGGACCATCGGTGGTGCCAGCTTGGGCATCTTGAACGCCTCGTCGCCCGAGTTGTTCCAGTACTTGAAGGGCTCGGCGGAGCGCGGCTGAACGGTCAAGGTCACGCGCTGCCCGTCACGCATGACGGTGGCCTGCACTGACCGCCCGCCCGCCGTCTCCTGCACCAGCCGCGTGAACTGCTGAGAACTGCGCACGCGCTCGCCATCGAAATCGACGACGATGTCGCCCGGCTTGAAGCCGGCCTTTTGCGCCGGGCTGTCCGTCTCAACCTCTTCGACGACAACGCCGCCGGCCTTCCCGGCCTTGAGCTCGTCCTCATTGAGGTCGCGGATCGACACGCCGACGCGCGTTCCCGACATCGCAAGGATTCGTACCGCCTGCTCCGCTCCCGGCAATCCGGCGGCAATATCGACATCACCACCGACCCACGCCGGGCCCTGTGCACTTGCCCGTGTCGCAAACGTCCCCGCCCCAACCGCCGCCAGCGTGGCAGCAGTTGCGGTCGCAACAATCCAACCGGTCATAGTCGCTGTCTCCTTTATCAATGCTCGCGGGGCCCCACCCCCGCTCGCTGCGGCTCGACTCGCTTACGCTCGCTCGCCGCGGCCGCAGGCGCTGCTGATCCTTCTACTGGGCACAATCAACAATCGCTCAGCACGGCCAGCCTGTCAGGCGGCAGCGAGTCTGCCGAGCGACCCACACCTCGTTGTTGGCGGCGCTGAGACACAGGTCGACAACACCCGAGCGATGTATCAGCAGCGCCTGCGGCCCGAGCGAGGCGCGAAGCCGCCGAGCGAGAGCGAGCGGGGGTGGGGCCCCGCGAGCATTGATTAATGACAGTCAGACGCAGGGCTTTTTGAAAAGGTTGTCTGCGGCGTCCGGCGGGGAGGTCAGTGTCCTGTCCGCGTTCAGGGACGGCGGACCACGCATGCATGCGAAATCACGGGGATTTTGCGATGGGAAGTGGGCACGCGAATTGATGATGTCAATGTCGGTCGCGCGGAATCAACGGGGTGCGTTAACTCAGGCAGGCGCTGGCATCGCCGCATCCCGTCGCAAGTCAACCCGATTTCGCGCGGCCTTTTGTGTCTCTGGCCGGAAACCCCTCCTCTCCGGCCAGGGCATGACATCCAAGGAGTTGTCACGATGCGCGGATTGCTCTCTCGTGCGACCGCCGCGGCGGCGCTGACGATTCTCGTTTCGGGATGCGCGTTGACCACCCGGCACTCGACGGTGCAAGAGATCAAATACAACCCCGGCCGTTATCACGACCGAAAAGTTTCAATCGATGGCGTGGTGACGAGCGCGTGGGGCGTGCCGCTCGTTCCGTTCAGGCTCTACAAAGTAGACGACGGGACCGGCGAGGTGACGATCGTGTCGCAAGGCGGACGGACGCCGACCCGCGGCTCGCATGTGAGAGTGACCGGCCGCGTGAGCGACATGGCGACGTTCGGCGGATCGAGCGTCGGCCTCCACATTCGGGAAACCGACCTCGACTTCAGGCGGTGATCCGGACGACGACCGCAGTCATGTCATCGTTCGGCGCTGCGGCGCCCCGCCACTCGCCGACGGCCTGAAAGATCGCTGCAACGATCTTCGCCGCCGGCAGTTGGCGGGAGCGTCCGACGACGTCGAGTAGCCGCTCCGCAGTAAATTCCTGCCCGAGCTCGTTCATCGCTTCGAACACACCGTCGGTGCAGAACACGTAGACTTCACCCGCCTGCAGCGAGAACGTGACTTCGTCGTAGGTCGATCCCGCAAACGAACCAAGCGGTACACCCGGCAACTCGATTTGCACGCATTCGGTGGCGGAGCAACGCACCGGATACGGCAAGCCGGAGTTCGCCATCGTCATCGTCCGCCGCTTGAGATCGAAGATCGTGTAGCAGAGCGTGCAGTAGTACTCCTCGAGCTGACGCTGGTGGAGGATCGTGTTGATCGACGCGAGCACGCTGGCCGGGCTCGAGCGCTCAGGAACATAGCGCCGGCGGAATGTGCGGCCGCGGACGAGTTCGGCGGCAAACGCGCTGTAGAGTGCCGCTGGGACACCCTTGCCCGAGACGTCGCCTACGGCAACGACCATCGTGTTCGACTCGGGTGCGAGGTAGTCGTGGAAGTCGCCGCCGACCTCGCGCGCGGGATCGAACGAGGCGGCGACCTCGACGCCCTTGAGGCGCCTCGGCGGCTCGGTCGGCATCAGCGCGATCTGGACTCGCTGCGCGAAACGAACTTCCTTCTCGAGACGCGCTTCGTTGGCGCGCAGCTCCTCGTAGAGGCGGGCGTTCTCGATCGCGACCGCCGCCTGGCTCGCGAGCAGCGACAGAATCTCGACATCTCGCTTGCTGAACGCATCGAGCTCGGGACTCTCGAGATCGACAACGCCGATACAGCGATCCTTGATCAGCATCGGTATCGCCAGCTCCGAGCGAACGTCGGAGACAACTTCGATGTAACGCGGATCCTGCGACACATCGGATACGAGCACGGGCTCGCGATGGAGTGCGGCGTAGCCGACGATGCCCTCGCCTAGCTTGACCCGCGGTAGATCGCGGCGTTCACCGAACTGCAAGGCGATTTTGATCTCGAGCTCATTGGCTTCGTTCAAGAGCAGAATGCCGAAAGTGCGGTAATCGATCACGCGCTTGGTCAGCTGCGCAATGCGGGCAAAGAGTTGATCGAGATCGAGAACCGACGCGACTTCCCTGCCGATCTCGGCGAGTGTCTCGAGCGCCTCGGCGTCGAGGCGGCTTTGCTCGAAGAGACGGGCGTTGACGAGGGCAACCGCGACGTGGGCGGCGATCTGGCGCAACACCGCAACGTCGTTGTTGGTGAAGTGATTCTGATTGCGGCTGAGAAGGTTGAGCGCGCCGATCGACTTCGATTTGTGCAGCAGCGGCACGACGATCTCTGAGGCCATGCCGGGGACAAACTCGACGTAGCGCGGATCGGACGCGAGGTCGTTGACGACGATTGATTGCTGGCTGGCGACAGCGGCGCCAACCAGGCCCTGTCCGAGCTTCAGCCGAATCGGTTCGGCGCTTTCCGGGATAGCCGACGGCATAGGCGGCTTTCAGCTCGCCGCGGCGGTCGTCGAGAAGATAGACGGCGAACGCTTCGAACGAGATGAGGCGGCCGATGAGCAGCGGAATCTTCGCGAGGAGATCATCGAGATCGAGAACGGCTGTGACCTGGCGTCCGAGATCGAAGAGTGTTTTGACGATCTCGTGCTCGACGGCAGTCGACGCTGTCAGCTCGTCGTGTGCCGGCGGCGTTTCGGCTGAAGATTCGTGGTGACTCACCTGTCGAAATGGCCCTCTGTTGCCAAACCAGTCTCGAATTATACTTGCAAGTTCCCGCCGCACTGCCCGATCGCACGAGGGCAGCGGCGCGCAACACACCACGCAATGGATATCACGCTGCCACTCGATTACTCGGCGATCGAACGGATTCTGCCGCACCGCTATCCGTTCCTGCTCGTCGATCGCATCACCGAGCTCGTGCCCGATCAGCGGATCGTCGGCATCAAGAACGTCACGCTCAACGAGCGCTATCTCGCCCATCGGGAGGGCGAGCGGCCGGTGCTGCCGCCGACGATCCTGACCGAAGCGATCGCGCAGGTCGGTGCGATTCTCATCCTCGCCAAGCCGGAGAATCGCGACAAGCTGCCGTTCTTCCGCAGCATCGAACGTGTGCGTTATCGACGCACGGTTCACCCTGGCGATGTCGTCGTGATCGAGGCGACGGTGCGGCGGCTGCGCGCCAGGGTCGGCGTGCTCCGCGGCATTGCCCGCGTCGATGGTCAGGTCGTCGTCGAAGGGACGATGACGTTCGCCCTCGGCCCTCGCTCGGACGCGGCTGGCGAGGCGTCAACGCAAAACGAGTAGCACGGATCCCACTTTCGCGGCGCGCGACAGCCACACCGCCCACCGATTCTCCGGATCGAAGTAGCGCCACGTGTCGAACGCCGCCGGTGCCAGCACCACGACGCCGATCCAACGTTCGTCGATCCTCGCTGACTGGGCCATCCCACGAGTGTCGCGTTCGGGCGGTCCGGTCCGCGCGAATGCCGCAACCGAGTACATCGCCGATGCGCCGACGTTGAAGGTGAAGACCCCCTTCGCAAAGGGCGCATGCTCGTAGCGGAGACGCGGGCGCGCGGTCAGCAGCCACTCGTTGGTCCCCTGCTGCACCCAGAAACCAGCCGCCGAGATGGTGAACTCCTCTCGAGGCGGCAGATCGTTTCGGTGCGTGATGGCAAAAAACGGGATGCCGTGGTACTCGACGCGTTTGATGCCTGGATCAGCGTCGAAGATGGCGTCGAAGAGCAGGTGCCCACTCTCGTGGGCAGCCAGTCCGACCACTATGCCTCCGAGGAATCCACCGACTGCAGCAGTCCGATTCACAGCCCGCGGTGGTTCGTCTTGCTGAGCTAAGGCACTTATCTCCCCCGCTACCGTCGCAAACAACACGATGCACAGCAGTAAGGCGATTCCTGGCGACTGTCGATTGCCCGGCTCGACCGTGGCATACAGGTTGCTCGAGTCTCGCCCGGCACATGACGCGTCGGTCACGGCGCAAAGGAGACGAAACATGCTCGAAACCATCGCGATCATTCTGATCGTTCTCTGGCTGCTCGGACTGGTGAGCGGCTACACCATGGGGAACTTCATCTACATCCTGCTGGTCATCGCGATCGTGCTGTTCCTGGTGCGGTTGGTCAGCGGCCGACGCGTCTGACGGCGCGGCAGCAGTCGATCAGGAGCGCCGACGATTACGCCACGCTCCGCCGATCGCGCGCCGGCTGGGAATCCGGCGCCGCACTGGGAGTAACGGCCGGCGCTGGCGTACGAGCCACGCTTGGCCGTGGCTCCCAGCGCACCACCGCCACGCCGGCAAATACGAGCGCGGCTGCGATCGCCATGCGCCACGTGAACGGCTCGTGCAACACGAGCACGCCGAGCGCCACGGCAATCACGGGGTTGATGTAGGCATAAAGCGAGACGAACGACACCGGCAGGTGCCGGAGCGCGTAGGCGTACGCGACGAAGCCACCCACTGCACCTATCGTCGCGAGATACAACATCGCGACCGTCGTTCGCGTGGTGAAGAAGAGTGTGCTCCATTCGCCGCGAAGCGTACCGACTGCGGTCATCATCAGGCCGCCCGCGAGCATCTGGTACGCCGTGGTGCCGAGCACCTCGTCAATCCCGTCGACGTGCGGGGCGCTCGTCGCGGCCTTGCGGCCGTGACGCTTCGAGTACGACGACCCAATCGACCACCCGATTGACGCAATCTGCAGCGCGACGATTCCCGCGAGAAAGCCGCGGCCGCTGGTCGAGCCGCGCGTCAGGTCAGGCCACACCAGCAGCACGATTCCGCTGAACCCGATCACGAGTCCAGCAACGGTTGAACGTCTCATCCGCTCGCCGTCCGGCAGGCACGCTTCGACGGCCGTCATCCAAAACGGTGAGGTCGCGACAATCACCGCCGCGAGGCCGCTCGGCACGTACTGTTCAGCAAACACCACACCGCCGTTACCCAAACCGAGCATGAGGAAGCCGAGCAGAGCGATCCCGCCCCACTGCGACACGGGCGGCAACGGGCGACGTCGCGCGACGAGGTACGCCGTCAACAATCCGCCCGCAATGATCCACCTGATGCCGCCCATCAGCGCCGGCGGTACTGACTCGAGGCTTACTCTGATCCCGAGGTACGTCGTCCCCCAGATCAGACACACTGCCGCCCATGCAAAATAGGCAAGCCGCTTTCGCTCCGCCGCAGGCGTCATGCCCGTGCCTCTTCGCGTTTCGGAATCGGGAGTCGCGGTGTCTCTTTTACTGTTTCGAGCACGATCGTCGTGCGCGTCGAGCGGACGCCAGGCACGCGCGCGAAGCGCGTGCGAAGGAGATAGCCCAGATGCTCGGCGTCGCGTGCGCGCACCTTAATCAGGTAGCAGTCGTCGCCGGCCACGTGATGGACCTCGAGAACCTCGGGGAGCTCGGCCAGGGTTTGCGCGATGCGGTTTTCGGAGCCGGCCTCGTCGCTTCGCACCGCGACGAACGCGAGCAGGCCCAGGTTGAGAACCTTGGGATCGATCTGGGCGGCGTAGCCCTTGAGGGTTCCGCGCGCCTCGAGCTTGCGGATGCGCTCGAGCACCGCCGACGGTGCCAGCCCGACCGCGCGCGCAATCTCTACCTGCGTTTCGCGGGCATTGGCTTGGAGCAACTCGAGGATCTGAAGGTCTGTATCGTCGAGCGTTCTGTCGTTCTGCACAATACAGTCGATTATGACTGACAGGCGGGCGTTCTACCAACCAATATTCGGCTGGACTGCTCTATTGCAGTCAATTATTCGGTTGGACTGCTCATTTGCTATTGCGGAAGAAAGCCGAAAGATCCGGGCCCGAGCCGGGCACCCCCATCGATCGTCAGTGTTTCGCCGGTAATGAATGCGGCGTGGTCTGACACCAGAAAGGCCACAGCGTCAGCAACTTCCGAGGGCTTCCCCCACCGCCCGAGTGGCACGGTCCGGGCAATGCGCTCTACCGCTTCAGGGCTGTTCCAGAGCTGCCGGGCGGCGCCGGGGGACTCAACCGGGCCAGGCGCCACCGCGTTGACGCGGATCTTGTGGCGAGCCCACTCGACTGCCAAGGTCTGTGTCATGGACATGACACCGGCTTTGGCGGCGGCTGAGTGGATGGTTCCGGCGCTCCCGGTCCACACATAGTTCGCCAGTATCGACACGATCGCCCCGCCCTTGCCGCGCGCGATCATGTGGCGGCCGACAGCCCGGGAACAGTAAAAGCTGCCGTTGAGGACGATACCGATGACCGCGTCCCAGCCGTTCGGCGAAAGATCTTCGGCGCGGCTGATGAAGTTGCCGGCAGCGTTGTTGACGAGGATGTCGACGCGGCCGTAGTGATGAATGACACGGTGCACCATCTCATCGACCTGCTCGGTCTTCCGCACGTCGATCTGCACGGCGAGCGAGTCGTAGCCGGCGAGACGGAGCTCGGCGTTTCCGCGTTCGAGATTTCGCGCGTTCCGGCTGCCGATGACGAGCGTCGCGCCGAGCGATCCGAATCGCTTGGCGATGGCGAGACCGATGCCGGTTCCACCGCCGGTAATGATTGCGACCTTCCCTTCGAGCGAGCGTTCTCCGAACATGTCGGCCACACTGTATCGCCGCGGCCGCGGTCCTGTCCACGCCACGCGTGCGCCGGCACCGCTTCTTCCACGAGGTGTTACTATCGCGCCATGCGCCACGCGATACTCGGCTTCCTCGTGAGTCTCGTCGCTGCGTGCAGCGGCGCGTCGGCGCCGCCAGCGGCGAGCACGCCCGCCGCGGAGGCGCCTGCGCGACCGGCGTTCGAGGGCGCGCTGCCGCCGCTGCCGGTCGTGCAGTTTGCGTCCGCCCGCCCCATGCCGGTGACGCGCGCGGCGTATGAGTTCGCAGCCCGTCATCCTGAGGTCCTCAAGCACATCCCCTGCTTCTGCGGTTGCGAGCGCAACGGCCATCGCAATAACGAAGACTGCTTCATCGCGCGACGCAATGCCGACAACAGTCCGGAGTGGAGCCCGCACGGCATCGGTTGCGGCATCTGCATCGACGTCGCGGTCGCGGCCGGCAAGATGCACGCCGCAGGCACACCGGTGGCGGACATCAGGCGGGCCATCGATCAGAAGTACAAGGCCGAATATCCGACGAGTACGCCGACACCGCATCCGCACTAACTGACACCACGGATCACACGGATTTCACCGATGACACGGACTCGCAGCAAGGTCTCGGTCACGAAGCCGTCGGCTGACGCGTTTGCGCGGCTCTTCGAGTCGGTCCACGAGGGCGTCTACATCGGAACGGTCGACGACGGGTCCAGTGAGACGTTGGCGGCAAATCCTCACTTGAAAGTGATGTTCGGCTACAGCGTCGACGCAAATGAGCGCGAGGTGCAGCCGTTCGAGCTCGATCGCTTTGTCGATCCGCAGGCACGTGACGGTTTCTTCGGCCGGCTTCAGCGTGACGGCGCGGTCCGCGACTATCTGTTGCGTCTGCGCCGCGCCGACAAGACGCCGATGTGGGTCGAGGTCACCGCGCACGCCGAACGCGGCCGCGAAGGGTGGCGTGTCGAGGCACTGATGCGTGACGTCAGCGAGCGCAAGCGCCTCGAGGATCAGGCGCGCGATCTCTACCACCAGCTGCTGCAGGCCGAAAAGCTGGCAGCACTCGGGCAAACGATCTCAGGCGTCGCGCACGAGCTCAATAACCCGCTCGCCACGATTCTCACCTGGGCGGAGCGGCTCTCGCAGCGCCCTGCCGACGAGCACACACGCCGCGGCCTCGACGCGATCCTCAGCGAGTCGGAACGCGCGGCGAAGATCGTGCGCAACCTGCTGACGTTCGCGCGCAAGCGACACACGACGCGCGCGATGGTCGATCTCAACCAGGTGGTCCGCGAGACCCTGGCGCTCCGCTCCTACGAGCAGCGCGTCAACAACGTTGCCACGATCGAGGCACTGGCCGCGGGTCTGCCGCAGGCGTTCGCCGATCCGCACCAAATCCAGCAGGTGCTGCTCAACCTGATCATCAACGCGGAGCAGGCGATGATCGGCGCCAACGGCCGCGGGACACTCGTGGTCCGCACGTGGCACGACCTCGATCGCGACGCCGTGGTGCTCGAAGTCACCGACGATGGGCCGGGCGTGCCGGAAGACGTCCAGCCGAAGATCTTCGATCCGTTCTTCACGACAAAGGAAGTCGGCAAAGGAACTGGCCTTGGCCTGACGGTCGCCTACGCCATCGTCCAGGAACACGGCGGCCGGATCACAATCAGCTCCGAGGCAGAACGGGGCGCATCGTTCTCGGTTGAGTTACCCGTCGGTGCCGGAGCACTCAAGGCCCCCATTCCGCGTCCGATCGACCGCAATCCCGAGTCGTCTTCGGTCGCAGGCGCGGCGGTCCTCGTCGTCGAGGACGAGGCGGCCCTCGGTGCCGCTGTCGCCGAGTCCCTGCAGGATGCCGGCTTCGTCGTCGCGCGCGCGAACGACGGGCTCGAGGCACTCGAACGCGTGCGTGAGCAGCACTTCGACTTGATCATCTGCGATTTGAAGATGCCGAGAGTCGGCGGGATGGAGTTCTACCGCGAGCTCGAATCGTCGCAACCCGAAATGACACGCCGCATCATGTTCGTGACCGGCGATGTCGCGGGCACCGACGCGGAGCGCTTCCTGGAAGAGACCGGAACGCGTTGGCTCCCGAAGCCCTTCCGGCTCAAGGACCTGCTACGGGCGGCGAGAGATATGGTGGGTTGAGATCGGGCTCGGCTCGGCTCGGGTCGGGGCTCGGGGCTCGGGGCTCGGGGCTCGGGGCTCGGAAGATTCGACGTCGACCGATCGAATCCCGAGTCCCGGATCCCGAACCCCGATGGTGTCTACCGCGCTGCCGCAATCCGTTCCCGCTGCGGCACCGGCATACGGCGCTTGGCGGCGGGCTTGACGGGGGCCTTGTAGGCGAGCACCACGCCGGGCTGACCGTCGGCGTTGGTCTTCGCCATCTTCATGCGGCGCATCGTGTGCTGGAACGAGAGGATGGCGCCCTTCAACGCGGCCGCGGCATCCGTGGCCGCGCAATCGGCGCCGAGCGCCTTGCGCAGGCGCTGCACGGCGCGCGCGTGGAGCTGCGACACGCGCGATTCGTTGACGCCAATCGCGGCGCCAATCTGCTTCATCGTCGCTTCCGCGTAGTAATACATGCCGATGACCTTGCGCTCGCGCGGCGGCAACGACGTGATCGCGGCCCGGATGCGATCGCGCACCTCGCGCTCTTCGTAGGCCTTGTCCGGCGACTGCGGCTCCGACGGCACGAGCGCGGGCGGCAATGACGCGCCGTCCACGTTCTCGCCAGCCGAGAGCGGCGACGTCGACTCGATCGTATTGATGCGTACTATCGTGCGGCCAAGACGCGCCTCATCCGAGCCGACACGTGCGGCGAGATCGGCAAGCGACGGCTCGGCGCCGAGCTCGCGCCGCAGTTGCTCGCGAGCAGCCTCGAGCTCGCGGCGCTGTCGCCGCACTCCGCGCGGCCACGCGTCGCGGCGGAGCGCGTCGATCATCGCGCCACGCACGCGGCGTTCCGCAAAGGTCTCGAACTTGATCCCCCGCGCTTCGTCGAAGCGGCAGGCGGCGTCAATCAGACCAAGCATGCCGTCCTGTACGAGGTCACCCAGCTCGATTGAGTGGGGCATCGACGAGGCGACGCGCCTGGCGAGCGATTCAACGAACGGCAGACCGGCGGCGATGCGCTCGCGCTGATCGTGGGCAAGGGGTTGACGCTGCATTGGAATCCTCTCCTCCATGTGTCCGCCGGGCTTCCCGTCCCGTGCGACCCGCGAGGGCGCGGACGAGGCGGGCATAGCGCAACGCTGGTACCAAGGCTGAGGTCCCATCAGCTGGCCACTGTTACCACAGCGCTAAGTTATTAATGTTGAAGCGTTTATAAGTGTGTTGTAGCGGGAAGGCCTGTGAACCCTGGGGAGGGAGGATCTGCTGAAATGGTCAAACCCTTGACGGTTGACGACCAAGGTCGCCATTTTCTTGACGACGAAAGGGGGAGGCTGACTCGATAGAAGGAGACGCCGAGAGACACGCGCCGACGCGCCGGGAGTGCCCGATCAGCAATCAGCGGTTGGAGTGGCGAACGCTACTGGCTGCGCAGCCGGATCTCGCGCGCGGTCGCCATCGCGTCGAGAACGCTCGCGACGACCTGGGCCGCGCGGGCGCGGCTCGTGTCGTCGGCAAGCTTCGCTTCGAGCAGCTCGGCGTTGGCGAGAATGATCCCGAGCTGGTTGTTCAGGCGGTGGAAGAGTAGGCCGAGGTCTGACGATTCGTCCACGGAAGTCCCGGGAGGCTGGCGCTCGAACGCCGGCATCATGAAGCTTCTTTGGGGTGGAAGTCTGCCGTCCGTCCGGGCTCGCGCCACAGCGTGTCGACAAAAATACGGACCGAGCCGCCCGCCGTGCGGACGTACTCGATCTTCCCGCTCGCGATCCAGTTGTAGATGGTGCGCCGGCTGACGCCCACCAACTCGCACGCCTTCATGATCGAGATCGTTTTTCGTTCAATCATCATCATCGCAATTTCCGGGGGCTGGTCACTCTTGACCATTCACCATGAACCCCCGTCCGGAAACTGTTATCGGAGCCTGCGAAGGCACGCTATAGCCCGGGATCGCAATCTCGATTTTTTCGGGCGTGAATTCACGGCCTGACCCTGCGCAGGGAGATGTGTCAAAATACCGGCAACCTCACTAAATGTCTGAACCACCGAAACATCTGCTCATCGTAGACGACGAAAAGCCGCTGCGCGAGGCCGTCGCCGAGCGCCTGTCGGACCACGGCTTCGTTGTCGAGCAGGCCGATAGCGGGGAAGAAGCCCTTCGACGCCTGACCGATTTCGCCTACGACGTCCTGATCACCGACCTTCGCCTACCAGGCATCGATGGCCGGCAGGTGCTCGAGGCGGCACTCGAACGCTACCCTGACATCGTTCCCATCGTGATCACCGGCTACGGCACGGTCAAGGACGCCGTTGACGCCATCAAGCAGGGCGCCGCCGACTTCATCACCAAGCCGTTCCAGTTCGACGCGCTGCTGCACGTGCTGAACTCCGCGATGGAACAGCGGCGGCTCAAATCGGAGAACGCGTATCTCCGATCGCAACTGCAGGAAAGGTATCGCATCGACGGCCTCGTTGGACGCAGCCGTGTGATGCGCGATCTGTTTCAACTCCTCGAGATCGTTGCCGCCACGTCGAGCACAGTGCTCATCACCGGCGAAACCGGCACCGGGAAAGAGCTCGCGGCCAAGGCGATCCATCACAACAGCGCCAGGCACACGCAGCGTTTCCTCGCCATCAACTGCAGCGCGATTCCTGAAACGCTCCTCGAGGCCGAGCTCTTTGGGCACGTCCGCGGCGCGTTCACCGGCGCGATTGCGACACGTCAGGGCCGCTTCGAGCAGGCGAACAAAGGCACGCTCCTCCTCGACGAGGTTGGAACGATGAGCCCCGCGCTCCAGGCCAAGCTGCTGCGCGTGTTGCAGGAACGCGAGATCGAGCGCGTCGGCGACTCTCATACGATCAAGATCGACGTTCGCGTGATTGCCGCCACGCATTCTGATCTCGCGAAGATGGTTGCCGAAGGGTCGTTTCGCGAGGACCTCTACTATCGGCTGAACGTCATTCCGGTCAAGCTGCCACCGCTCCGCGAGCGCCGCGACGACATCCCGCTCCTCGTGCAGCACTTCCTGCAGCATTTTTCGTCAGACGCCGGCCGTGGCCCGCTGACGATGTCGCAGGAAGGGATGCGGCGGCTGATGGCGTACCACTGGCCCGGCAATGTCCGCCAATTGGAGAACGTCATCGAACGATCAATTGCGTTCAGCCAGGGACGGCCGCAGGTCGAGGTGCAGGATCTGAGCTCGGAAGCGTATTCCGGTCAAACACCGCCGGAGTCGTCCGCCGACGTGTCCTTTCCAGACGAAGGCCTTGATTTCGACCGGTACATCTCGACCATCGAGCGCTCGCTGATCAAGCAGTCGCTCGAACGCACCGGTGGCAACAAGCGACAGGCGGCAAAGCTGCTCAATCTGAAGCGCACGACACTCGTCGAAAAGCTCAAGCGCCTGGAACCACTGAATTAGGGCCGCGGATCACACAGACACCGCGGATCACACGGATACCACGGATTACACAGGACCACGGCCGCGAAACAACGGAGCACACCGGGCTCATGCCACCACGTCACACGTACTGGACGATCATTCTCGAGGGTAAGCCGACGGCCTTTCGCGCGCACACGCAGGAGGAGCTCCTGCCGACGCTGCGGCAGCTGCAGTCGCGCCATCCCGACGCAGTGCTCATGTGGTTTGCGCGCGGCCGCCTCTGGAACTCCGAGGAGGAATCGCGAGCGGCGCTGGTGCGGAAGCGGCCGGTCGAGGAGCGCCGCGGACCCGCGTGGCGGCCGGGAGGATCGCATGAAGATCCGCGCGCGCGATTCAAGATTCCGCGCGACGAGAAGCGCCGTCGCTTCCGCGAACGTCTGTTCAAAGACGGCAAGCCTGAGGATCGCGAGGTTCCGGCTCTCGATCGAGACGACCGGCCGCCCAGACCTGAGGGGCCGAGGCCAACGCCTGCTGCGCGGCCGTGGTCGAGAGAGCGCCCGCCGCGGCGTGATGGCGACAAGCCGTGGCGTAAGCCTCAGGATCGGACGGGGCCAGGCCAAGGATCTGGCCCGCCGTCGGGCCGCAAACCTGGCTGGAAGCCGAACCGGCCTCCTGGCGCCAGCAGCGGCGGCGACAGGGATCGTGGCTGGAAGCCAAACCGGCCCCAGGGACAGGGAACGGGTTCCGGCGATCGAGGCTGGAAACCAAGCCGGCCAAAAGGCGAGGGAACTGGCGCAGGCGATCGAGCCTGGAAGCCGAAACGGCCCCAGGGACAGGGAACAGGGTCCGGCGATCGAGGCTGGAAGCCAAACCGGCCACCGAGCCGTCCAGGCGGCCACGGCGGCGAGCGTGGCCGCAGGCCGCCAGGCGGCGGACGCCGAAGCGGCGGTGGAGGGGGAGGCTCGTCGCGATGATTGCGCACGTCGTCCTCTTCAAGCCAACGACGGGACTGACGGAAACGGAGCGTCAGGCTGTCATTGCCGATCTGAAAACGGCGGCGTCGGGGATCCCGTCAATTCGCAAGCTGCGCGTCGGCCGGCGCATCCGCCACGGGCGTCCGGGTTACGAGCAGCTGATGCGCGAGGACTTCGAGTTCGTCGTCATCATCGAGTTCGATAACGTCGAAGGGCTGACCGCGTATCTCACGCATCCGAAGCACGCCGCAATCGGCGGCCACTTCATGCAGGCGTCGGACGCGGCGCTGGCGTACGACTACGAAGTGGAAGACTGGACGGTCTGAAGGAAAAAGTCTTCGATGACGTCGCGGAGTTCTGCAATCGACGATGCGGCGTTGATTGCGACTCGTAGATGCGAGCCGTTGTCGAGCCCCTTCGTATACCAGGAATTCAGCGCTCGCAGCTTGTTGATGACCCAGCGGTCGTGGCCGCGCGCAGGGCCTTCCGCCTGCTGAGCACCCTCCTGGCCGGGCGCGACGTGACGGAAGCCTTTTTCTTCGTGCAGCCGCTCCTGCTGCAGCATGTCGATGTAGGCGAGCAGGAACTGAGCACGATCGGCATCGGTTACCTGGCGCGGTGTGCGTCCAGCTGCGAGATCCGCGGCCTGCCTGAAAATCCACGGATTGCGCAACGCACCGCGGCCGACGAGAACGCCAGACACGCCCGCGTGCCCCAGGCGGTCGACCAGCTGTTCCGGCTCGATACAATCACCGCTGCCAAACACTGGGATAGTGACGCCGCGCGCAACGTGGGCGATGAAATCCCAGTCGGAGAAGCCCGAGTACGACTGCGCCGCGGTCCGTCCGTGCACGGCAACCGCTGACGCGCCTGCGTCCTCTATACGGCGAGCCAGCTCCGGGGCGTTCAATTCGTTCGCATCCCAACCGGCGCGCATCTTGACCGTGACCGGAATCTTCACCGCCTTCGCCATCGCCCGCACGACGCTGGCGGCGTGTTCGGGCTCGCGCATCAGGCTGCAGCCGGCATTGTGCTTCGCGATTTTCGGGACCGGGCATCCCATGTTGACGTCGACGATGTCGGCGCCCATGCCTTCGACGATCTGCGCCGCAGCCGCCATCTTCTCGGGGTCGCCGCCAAAGATCTGAATCGAGACGGGTCGCTCTTCTTCGGTATATTCAGCGTACTCGAGGGTCCGATCGATCCCGCGGACCAGCCCCTCGGAGCTCACCATCTCGGTGACGACGAGGCCGCATCCACCTTCGCGCTTGACGAGGCGGCGAAAGGCGGTGTCCGTCATGCCCGCCATCGGGGCGAGCGCGAAGGCAGGCGAGAGGTCGATGGATCCGATTTTCATCAATACGCTTTCACATCCGCGGCGTCGACTTCGACGCTCACGGCCTGTCCGATCAGATCGACCGCGAGGATCAGCCGCGCGTGAGCGCCCTTCCTGACCAGCCGTCCAAACACACCTTTCAGTGGTCCACCGATGACCTCGACCATCTGACCCTCTCGAATGAAAGGGCAGGGATCGAACTGAAGATCGCTTTGGACCAACTTGCGAATGCCGTCGATCTCCTGATCGGGGATCGGGGCGATTTCGCTATCGAACGAGACGATACTGACAACGCCGGTGCACGTCAGGATGGGGAGTCGTTCCTTCGGATCGAACCGCGCGAAGCAGTAACCGGGAAAGAGCGGCCAATCGATCTTCTTCTTCCGATCCTTCCACCGGCTCCAACGCGCGACCGTCGGGAGAAAGGCGTCGTAGCCTTTCTGTTCAAGCTGTTCCCGAACGACCTGCTCGTGCCGCGATCGCGTCCAGATGGCGTACCACGCCGGAGATGCACTCATGCTCGAGAAGCCGTCAGCGACCGTGTGATCCGTGGCGCGCGATCCGCGTTTTAGCCGGGGTTCCCCGTCGCCATCGCGGCAACTGCCTGCTCGTAGGCCTTCCGTAGCTCTTCGTTCTTCCAGACTATGATCGCCTGGCGACGCACGCGCTCGATGAACTTGCGCATCTCCGTACGCGATCGCTCCTGATAGACGCGGTCGGCAACGAGATCGCGGACGGCGTCGAACGGCCGCTGCGTCGTCGGCTTCGAGTTCTCGAGCTTGAGAATCTGGTAGCCTTTCGCCGCCCGGATCGGCTGCGTGATCTCACCCGGCTTCATCTTGTCGAGCATCGTCACCAGATCCGGCGAGAGCTCGCTCGTCGCAATTGGTCCGACCAAACCACCGTTGGCCTTCGAGGGGCTCGCGGACACCTCCGCGGCGACGGTCGCAAAGTCCTCGCCGGCCGTCAGGCGCGCGCGTATCGCTTCGGCCTTTTTCAATGCCTCATCGTCTTTGCCGACGTTGACCATCGCCCGCCCCTGCTGCGTGGTCGTCGGCACCTCGATCAGGATCTCGCGAAGTGTGATCGTAGCCGGCTCGATGAACTCCTTGGGATTGGCCTGATAGTACAGCCGCGCCTCTTCCTCGGTGATTTGCAGCTTGCCGCCGAACTCCTCGGTCTGAACTTGCTGCAGCAGGAACTGCTTCTCGACGTTACGGCGAATGTCGCTGATCGTCATGCCTTCCTGCTTCAGCGCCGCTTCGAACCGCTTGTCGTCTTCGAGATTCTGATCCTTGCGCATCGACGTCAGCCAGCGATTGAACTGCTCGTCGCTGAGACGCAGTCCCTTTTCGCGGCCGAGTTGGATGACGAGCAGCTCGTCGATCGCGTTGACGAGCAGCTGCGGCGTCACCTCGGCGAGCGCCTTCTTCAACTGGTCGTCGTTCTTGAGCACGTCGGGATTGAGGTTGCGCTGTCGAAGCGCGCTGATCTGCCGTTCCTCGAGCTCGCTCTTGGTGATGATGTCGCCGTTCACCTTCACCAGCACCTGCTCGATGATCTGAGGCGACGACGGCGGCGCCTGCTGACCGATGGCGGCCGCGCGGTTGGCCGGCGCCAGCATTGCGGCGGCAACCGCCACCGCACCGATCGTTCTGACGCTCGAGTGACGTATCTTCATTTCAACACCTAAATAACTGCAACCCAACATTTTAGCCGATCGAGCCGCCGCTGCTCAACTCCCGGAGAAGCCCACTGACCCTTCCAAAGAGGCCGCCTTCCGCTCGCGGATCCTCCTTGGCCGGCTTGAGAATCTCGCTCCGGGAGAACCCGGGGGCCACCTCTCCAGCTTTTGCACGGGCCGCCCACCAAGACCCGCCCGCGACCGGATCCCCGCCCTTTCTCGGAGGTTTCCGCTCGCTTCGGCCCGCCGCGGGCCTGTCCTGACGGCTGTCTGGCCTTCTTTCGGCGGCTTTCAAGTCCAGCTTGAGCGTGGCCGGCGGCAGCAGGGTGACATCGCCCCTGGTTTGAATCACCCGGAGCAGCCAGGCCGGGTCGAGCTTCGCGTCGGGCCTGAACTTTAGGACGACCACATGCCCGTCCCGGTCGAGCGACTCGAGGCGAATCCGGTCCGCCATGAGACGGATGGCGGCGTATTGGGCAAGATTCAGGTACGGAATCTGGCGGAGGACCGTAGCGGTCCCGCACCTCGTCCATGATTCGATCGAGATCGGCCTCGTTGCGAACGGCCGCGACCCGGCGGTAGACAGTCAGGCGCTGGTTGACGTCCGGAATGTATGCTTCGTCGATCCGGAGATCGACGCGCAGGTTCACTGCCGCGCGCACGTCGTCCTCGAGCTCCTCGCCCTTGAGCTCGCGGATCGTGTCTTCGAGGAGCTTCATGTACATGTCGAAGCCCACGGCTTCGATGTGTCCGCTCTGCTCGCCGCCCAACAGGTTGCCGGCGCCGCGAATCTCGAGGTCCAGCGCTGCGACGCGGAATCCGCTGCCGAGATCGCTGAACTCCCGGATTGCCGCCAGCCGCTTCTTGGCAACCGGCGACAGCGAATCCTCGGGAGGCACGAGCAGATACGCGTAGGCGCGGCGATCCGAGCGTCCGACGCGGCCGCGAAGCTGGTAGAGCTGCGACAGGCCGAAGCGGTCCGCGCGATTGACGATGATCGTGTTGGCGTTCGGGATGTCGAGGCCGTTCTCGATGATCGTGGTCGCGAGCAGGACGTCGTACTTGTGCGCGACGAAGTCCACCATCACGCGCTCGAGCTGCTCTTCGTTCATCTGCCCATGGCCGACGGCCACGCGAGCTTCGGGAACGAGACGGGTGATGAGATTGCCAAGCGAGTAGATCGATTCGACGCGGTTGTTGACGAAGTACACCTGACCACTGCGCTCCATCTCGGTGCGGATGGCGCGGGCAATTACGTTCGAGTCGAACTTGACGACGTTGGTCTGGATCGACAGCCGATCGCGCGGAGGCGTCTCGATGATCGACATGTCGCGGATGCCGGCGAGCGACATGTTCAGCGTCCGCGGAATCGGCGTCGCCGTCATCGTCAGCACGTCGACGCGCCGCCGCATCTGCTTGATGCGTTCCTTGTGCGCCACGCCGAATCGCTGTTCCTCGTCGACGACGAGAAGCCCGAGATCGCGAAACTGCACGTCCTTCGACAGCAACCGGTGCGTGCCGACGATGATCTCCACCTTACCGGCAGCGAGATCGTCGAGCGTCACTTTCTGTTCGGCCTTCGAGCGGAAGCGGCTGAGCATGTCGATACGGACGGGGAAGGCGGCGAAGCGATCCTTGAGCGTCTTGAGATGCTGGAAGGCAAGTACTGTCGTTGGCGCGAGGAACGCCACCTGCTTTCCATCCATTGCGGCCTTGAACGCCGCCCGCATCGCCACCTCGGTCTTGCCATAGCCGACGTCGCCGCAGAGCAGCCGGTCCATCGTCGATGACGCTTCCATGTCGCCTTTGATGTCGGCGACAGCAGTGCGCTGATCCGGGGTCAGCTCCCATTCGAAGGCGTCCTCGAACTCCTGTTGCCAATGGGTGTCAGTGCTGAATGCGTGACCTGGGACAGCCTTGCGCGCGGCGTAGAGCTTGAGGAGCTCCTCTGCCATATCGCGCATCGCTTTCTTGACGCGCGTCTTGGCTTTTTCCCAAGTCGTGCCGCCAAGGCGATCCAGGGCTGGACGGGCGGCACCGGTGTACTTCTGCACCAGGTCGAGCCGCTCGACCGGCACGAACAGCTTGTCTTCAGCTGCGTAGCGGAGCTCCATGAACTCCTGCGGCTCGAGGCCGACGTCGATTCGCTTCAGGCCGACAAACAGACCGATGCCGTGATCGACGTGGACAACGAGATCGCCGGCTTTCAGATCGCGGAAGTCCGAGAGGAACGTTCGCGTTGCCGACTTGCGCCGTTCGTGGACCTTGCGTTCTTCCTCGAAGACGTCGGTCTCAGCCCACAGCTGGAGATGCGCGTCGGGAAGTCGGAATCCTCGCGTCAGGTGGCCGACGCCAACGAGAACCGCGGCAGCGTGCGCATCCTCGGCGCGCTCCATCGGGACAGCAAAGATGTCGTAGTCAGCGAGGAGCTCGATCGTCCGCTCGGCGCGGCCGGGAGAGTGGGCGACGACGACCATCGTGTCGCTCCGCTCGCGGCCGCGACGAATTTCCTCGACCCAGTCCTGAACGCGACCCGAGAACTCCACCGCAGGCTGACACGCCACGTGTACGGTGCCCGGATCGTCGTCTGAAAGGGCAAGCGTATCGAGTGCAGTCGCGCCGTCGAGCCAGGTCGCGACGGTGTCCCAGTCGATCAGGAGCTCGGATGGGGGCGGAACACGCTGGCCTTTCTGTACGGCCTCTTCGTAGCTCGCCTGGTTTTGCTCGTGAAGTTTGCGGCCCTGCGCGTCGACCTCGTCAGGCTCCGAGACGAACACGGTCGGCCGAAGCCTGGTCAGGTACTCGAACACGGTCGCACTGCGATCGGGTATGTCCGAGTCGCCCGGCAGTTCCTGCAGCGGTGCAATCGAAGCACGATCGAGGGCCTGCGTCGACCGCTGTGTCGCCGGGTCGTAGGAGCGAATCGATTCGATGGTGTCGCCGACGAACTCGAGCCGAATCGGTTCAACGGCGCCGGCTGGATAGAAATCCACGACGCCACCGCGCACGCAGAACTCGCCTGATTCGTCGACTGGATCCTGTCTCGTGTAGCCAGCTTCCACGAGGAGGTCGGCAAGGGCCTCTGGCGCGATGTCTCGTCCCGGGGTCACCGTGATTGCCGCGTGCAGCAGACGATCGGGCGGTGCCAATCGAGGCAGCAGCGCAGCGGCCGATGCGACCAGGACGCGAACACCCCCTGACGCGATGCCATGCAGCGCTCTTGCTCGTGCCGATGCGATGTCGAAATGGGGTTTCAGCCCGCGATAGGGATCGACTTCATGCGACGGAAACGGAAGCACCGCGCGCTCGACGTCCTGATCGGACAACCCCTCGAGCGCCGCCAGAAAAAACCGCGCGTCGACCGTCATTCGCTCGACTTCGGCGTCATTCGGCACGACGAGTACAACCGGCGCGCGCGATGCGGCCACGGCGGCGGACATCGCCTTGGCCGGCGACGTCAACCCAGCGATCCGTTTCGGCGCGCGGGCGCGCTCATCCATGCCGGCTCGGCCGGCAGCCGATTTCAGAACGGCCCGAAGCGTGAGTGAACTAGAGGTGTAGGACGACACAGCGACGGCCCGTGCGAGGGCGTGAACCTTCGATCTTACTCCATGCCCACGGCCGTGCTCGCGAATTGGCTGAGCTGCTGTTGACGGCGTGGGTGGGCGGGCGTACTGTAGCTCTCAGCTATCAGCTGTCAGCTCTCAGCGGCAGACGGCCACCACATCGCTGATAGCTGACAGCTGAAGCCTGAGAGCTGTCCGAAGAAGGTGTTGCATGGCGAAGGTGCTGAAGTGCGGCGATCTCATGCCCGGCTGCGACACTGTGATTGTGGGGAAAGACGAAGACGAGGTCTTGGCCAAGGCCGAGAAGCACGCGCGGAAGGAACACAACATGACGATCATTCCGCCGAGCGTCGTTTCGCAGATCTCAGCCGCGATTAAAGAACAGGCGTAGTGTCCGGCGGTCAGCCTGACTGCTGCGCCGTACGCACGCGCTCGACGATCGACGTCGTCGAATACCCCTGCTCCACCGGGACCAGGACGACACGGCCGCCGCGCGCTTCGACGGTGTCGCGACCGACAATCTGATCGGCGGGCCAGTCTGCGCCCTTCACCAGTATGTCCGGCTGGAGCGCGGCGACGATTTCTGCCGGGGTATCTTCGTCGAAGATCACGACCGCATCGACCGACGCGAGCGCCGCAAGCACCTCCGCGCGTTCGCGCTCCGGGATGATCGGACGCGACGGCCCCTTGTTGCGCCTGACCGATGCGTCGGCGTTGAGACCGAGAACCAGCGCGTCGCCGAGCGACCGCGCGACGTCCAGGTAACGGACGTGGCCGGGGTGCAGCAGATCGAAGACGCCGTTGGTAAAGACGACTGTCTTGCCAGCCGACCGCAGCGAGGCGACGAGCGCCGCCGCCTGGTCGCGCGACATCACTCGCGTGTTGCCGCCGCTCGGCACCTTCATCGCTTCTGACTATCGTCCGCGTGGGTGAAGGTCATCGCGTCGGAGAAGTGCCAGGCGTGCTTCGGCCGATAAATGCCGACATCCTTCGTCCGCGACTTCACTCGGAACGTGTGCAGCAGGCGGTGGTAGTCGTACGGATACCCGTCCAGCTTGTGCACAGCCACATCCAGCTTGTAAGTGCCTTCAACCAGATCGAGGCTCTCGATTGAAAACACGGCCTCGGCATCGCCGAGAATCCGTTGCGCTCGTAGTTCCTCGATGTCGGTGTTGGTCCCATAGCAGCACACGCCTTCGGCGTTGAAAATGCCGATCCCGACGACGAAGTCCTCCATCGCCACCGGGGAGCGGAGGCGCAGACGAACGTGCAGTGCCTCGCCGCTGTGGAACACGTGCGCGCGTTCGCCGTCTGCGCCGGTCAGGCTGACGTCGACGATCTCGATCTCGCGAGAGCCCCAGCGGCCCTCGGCGGCGCGGAACATGTCCGCCGGTCCTGTCGCGCTCTCAATCGGATTGTCGGGCAGGACCGCCGACGCGGGTTCGTCCGGCGACACCGTGGTCGCCGCTTCTTGAGCCCTCGCGTCACTCGCCGCCAACTGTTCCTCTTCACTGATCTCGACGTCGGTCACGTACGCGCCGACGACGCGCTTGGGATCGCCGAGACCTTTCATCGACCCGCCGTCCATCCACAGCGCTTCGTCGCAGAACCGCTCGACCAGGCCAAGCGAGTGCGTGACGAGGAGGATCGTCTTGCCGCGCCGCTTGAACTCCGAGAACTTGTCGAGGCACTTATGAGTAAACCCTTCGTCGCCCACCGCCAGTACTTCGTCTACCAGCAGGACGTCCGGGTCGACATGTATCGCCACCGCGAAGCCGAGGCGCATGTACATGCCGGAGGAATACGTCTTCACTGGTGCGTCGATGAAATCCTTGATTTCGGCAAAATCGACGATCTCGTCGAACCGGCGCGCGACCTCCTTCTTCGAGAGCCCGAGCATGATGCCGTTGATGAACACGTTCTCGCGGCCAGAGATCTCAGGGTGAAAGCCGGCGCCCAGTTCGATCAACGCCGAGATGCGGCCATTGACGACCACGCTGCCGCTCGTCGCCTTGGTAATGCCCGCCACGAGCTTCAGCAGCGTGCTTTTTCCCGAGCCGTTCCTGCCGATGACGCCGAGCGTGCGCCCCGCCGGCACGGTAAACGTCACGTCGCGAACGGCGGCGAATGTCTCGTCGGGCTCCAGATCGCGGACGAGGCTCCTCGACAGCAGCGCGCTCTTCAACGTCGCAAACTGCCGCCGGCGGTTGTAGCGCCGGTAGACCTTCGAGGCGTGGGTGACTTGGATGGCGTTCATCTCAGCTATCAGCTTTCAGCTATCAGCTCTCAGATCTTAGAGTGAACGTTTCGTGCTGACAGCTGACAGCTGACAGCCGATAGCTCGCTCAGACTTCCTCCGCAAACGTATCGCGCAGCCGGTCGAACACCCAGTAGCCGAAGAAGAAGAACGCGACCGACAACACGCCGAGGACGAGCAACCATGGCAGATGGCCCACGGGCCCGTTGAAAAACAGAATCTCCTGATACGTGATCGCGAGGTGCGTGAACGGGTTCAGCTTGAGGAGCTGCGCCTGCCACACTTCGTGTCCGGGATTCTTCGGATCCTGGAAGATGAAATACGGGTAGATGATTGGCGTCGCGAAAAACCAGAATGTCAGGAGGTTCGACAGGATGTCGCGGATGTCTCTGAAGTGAACGGTCAGCGCCGACAAGAGCAGCGCGAAGCCGAGCGTCAGAATCAACTGCACGGCGACGGCGAGCGGAAACACCGCCAGCTCGCTGAGGTTGAGCGGCCGCTGATACCACACCAGGAATCCAGCGAGGATGATCAGGCCGAAGAAGAAGTGGACCATGTTCGCGAGCACGGTCACGATCGGCAGGATCTCGGCAGGGAACAACACCTTCTTAATCAGGTTTCCGCCCGAAATGAGCACGCCAGACGACTCGGCGAGCGACGAAGAGAACCAGGTCCACGGCAGGATGCCGCAGAACATGAAGAGCGCGTAGGGCTCGATCCGCTCGTCGTGCGCCGCCGGCATCACGTAGCTGAAGACGAACGAGTAGACCAGCAGCAGCAGCAGCGGATTGATGAAGGACCAGAAGAACCCGAGTACGGAACCCCGGTATCGTGCTTTCAGCTCTCGTGCTACCAGGCTCTGGATGAGACCGCGATAGCGGGTCAGTCGCGCGAGGTTATGGAGCATCGACCTCGAGCACGAGCGCGGTGATGTTGTCGGGGCCGCCCCCGGCGTTGGCCGCGTCGATGAGCGTCGAGCAGATGTCCTGCAACGATTTGCCTTTGTCGCCGAGAATCTCGGTAATCTGCGTGTCGGTCACCACGGAAAACAGGCCGTCGGAGCACAGGAGATACCGATCGCCAGACTTCGGTTCGACTTCGGTGACGTCGACCTCCGGATCGTCGCCACCCGAGAGCGCACGCGTGACGACGTTCCGCCACGGATGCTGGCGCGCGGCCGATGCGCTCATCGTCCCGGCCCGGACCTGCTCTTCGACCCACGAGTGATCGTGCGTGAGCTGATCGAGCGTGCCGTTGCGCAAGCGGTAGACGCGGCTGTCGCCGACGTGCGCCACGCACGCCGAAGCGGCACCCGCGAGCAGCGCCGACGCGGTGGTGGCCATCCCGCGGAGATCGCTCGAATCGGCGATCGCCGAGGCAATTTTGCGGTTGGCCAGTCGGAACGCGGCTTTCAGACGGTTGGCTTCGAGGCTGATGCTGGGTTCGAACGGAAAGGGCCAGGTGCGATTCTTGTCGGCGTTCGCCGTGTCGTTGATGAACGCCTGGATGGCGTCGACGGCCTCGCGCGAAGCGACTTCGCCGGCAACGTGACCGCCCATGCCGTCGGCGACAACGAAGAGACCGATGTCCGCGCGCTCGCAGTGACTGTCTTCGTTGCTGGTACGACGCAGACCTTTATCGGTCGTAACGGCCCAGCTGAACGACAGCGGACGCGTAGCGGTCATGGCCGGCCTCAGCCCTGCGGCCGCACCTGATTGAGCACGGCCGAGCGCGGGCTGACGCCCCCTCGTGACGATACCTCGAGGCGGCTGAGTGCCTTTTGGAGCGCCGTGCGCGCGCGTTCGTAGTCGACTTGTTCGCCCGGACCGGCGAGACGCTCCTGCGCGCGCTTGAGCGCCGCCTCGGCGCGTGTCACATCGATCTGATCGGCGCGCTCCGCCAACTGCGCGAGAATCGTGACGCCGTCGGGCAGGACCTCGGCAAAGCCGTACGCGATCGCAACGTACGTGCGCTCGCTGCCCTTCCGGTACCACAGTTCGCCGACCGTCAGCGCCGCCAGCATCGGCGTGTGGCCCGGCAGGACGCCGAAGTAGCCGTTGGCGCCCGGAACCTCCACCTCGTCGACCTCCTCGCGGACCACGAGCCGGTCGGGCGTCACGATCTGCAGCGTTAGATGCGTCGGCAGTGCCACGAACTAGCCCTTCATCTTCTCGGCCTTTTCGACCGCTTCCTCAATCGTCCCGACCATGTAGAACGCCTGCTCGGGGAGGTGATCGTACTTCCCGTCGACGATCTCGCGGAAGCTGCGCACCGTGTCGGCAATCGGCACGTACTTCCCGGGGAACCCCGTGAACTGTTCGGCGACGAAGAACGGCTGCGACAGGAACCGCTGGATACGCCGAGCCCGGCCGACGGTCAGCTTGTCCTCTTCCGAGAGCTCGTCGATGCCGAGGATGGCGATGATGTCCTGCAGGTCCTTGTAGCGCTGCAGCACCTGCTTCACCGCGCGTGCCACATTGTAGTGCTCGTCGCCAATGATGCGCGCGTCGAGGATACGGGAGGTCGATGCCAGCGGGTCGACCGCCGGGTAGATGCCGAGCTCGACGATCGCGCGCGAGAGGTTGGTCGTGGCGTCGAGGTGGGCGAACGTCGTCGCCGGCGCCGGATCGGTGTAGTCGTCGGCGGGGACGTAAATCGCCTGCACCGACGTGATTGATCCTTTTTTGGTCGACGTGATCCGTTCCTGCAGTTCGCCCATTTCGGTGAGCAGCGTCGGCTGGTAACCGACGGCCGACGGCATGCGGCCGAGCAGCGCCGACACTTCCGAACCCGCCTGGGTGAAGCGGAAGATGTTGTCGATGAAGAGGAGGACGTCCTTGTTTTCGGCGTCGCGGAAGTACTCAGCGACAGTCAGGCCGCTCAGCGCCACGCGGAGGCGCGCCCCCGGCGGCTCCGTCATCTGGCCATAGACCAGCGCGGCGCGGGACTTCGCAAAGTCCTCCATGTTGATGACGCCACTCTCCTGGAACTCGAGCCAGAGGTCGTTGCCCTCGCGCGTGCGCTCGCCGACGCCGGCAAACACCGACACGCCGCCGTGCTTCATCGCGACGTTGTGAATCAGTTCCTGGATGATGACGGTCTTGCCGACGCCGGCGCCGCCGAACAGGCCGATTTTGCCACCGCGCAGATACGGTTCGAGCAGGTCGATGACCTTGATGCCGGTCTCGAACATCTGCAGCTCGGTCGACTGATCCTCGAGCGACGGGGCGGCACGATGAATCGACCAGCGCTCAGCGGACAGGACCGGCCGATCGGGGAAGTCGACCGGCTCGCCGAGCACGTTCATCACGCGCCCGAGCGTTGCCGTGCCGACGGGCATCGAAATCGGCCCGCCGGTGTCGACCGCCTCCATCCCGCGCTGCATGCCGTCGGTCGGCTTCATCGCGACCGTGCGCACGCGGTTTTCGCCGAGGTGCTGCTCGACCTCGCAGATGACGTCGATCGAGCCGCTGGTGATGCGCACCGCGTTGTAAATCGCCGGCAGATGCCCGCCCTCGAATTCCACGTCCACGACCGGGCCGATGACCTGAACGACCTTGCCGACTTTTGCTGCTGTTGCTGTCCCTGTTGCTACTGCCATGGTTCTATAGGCTTCCTGTCTACTTCGATTAATGCTCGCGGGGCCCCACCCCCGCTCGCTCTCGCGCGGCGACTACGCGCCGCGCTCGGGCCGCAGGCGCTGCTGATTCAACACCGTCCTTCGAACTCCACCAGCCCAGCATCACCAGGCTGAGAGCTGACAGCTGATAGCTGGAAGCTGTCTATAGCGCCTGCGCCCCCGACACGACCTCGATAATCTCTCTCGTAATGGCCGCCTGACGCACCTTGTTCATATGTAGCGTCAGCTGGTCGATCATTTCAGCCGAGTTGCGCGTGGCGGCGTCCATGGCCGTCATGCGGGCGGCGTGCTCGGCGGCCGCCGATTCGAGCAGGGCCCGGTAAATCTGGACCTCGACGTGGCTCGGAATCAGGTGCTCGAACAGGATGGCGGGTGACGGCTCGTACAGGTACTCGACCGTCGGCGTCCCTGCGGTCTCGTCGAATGTCCCGCGGGGAATCGGCAGCAACCGTTCGACGACAACACGCTGCTGCATCACCGACTTGAACTCGTTGTAGACGAGATGCACGCTGTCGACCTCGCCCTTGACGAACGTGTCGATGGCAACGGCGGCCATCGCCTTGGCGTCGGCAAACTTGAGCGCGGCAAACAGGTTGACCTGCTCGTAACGCACTTGGAACCCGCGGCGGGCGAAATAGTCGCGGCCGCGTCGGCCGACGAGCCCGAGCACCACTTCGCGATCGCGATTCTCGGTGATGAACGTCGCCGACGCCTTGACGACGTTCGTGTTGAAGCTGCCGCACAGTCCGCGGTCGGCGGTGATCACGAAGAGCAGCGCGCGGCCGCCCGCCTTCTGCTCCCGACGTTCATCGAGTAACCGATGGGCCGACGGATCGACGCGGGACGCCAGGCTATTGAGCACTCGCTGCATCTGCGCGGCATACGGCCGCGCCTGCTGAATACGCTCCTGCGCGCGCCGCAGCTTCGACGCGGCGACCATCTTCATCGCCTTGGTGATCTGCTGCGTCGACTTCACCGCGCGCACGCGGCGACGAATATCAAGTAATGAGGGCATCCCTGTAGCGCCGAACCTTCAGTTCGGCGTCCCCGTCCTTCTGTTCTCCCCTACGCCGCGGCCGTCTTCCGGCCCGCCGTGAACAGCTTGCCGAACTCGGTCAACGCTTCGTTGAGCGCCTTCTTCACGTCGTCGTCAATCTGCTTCTTCTGGGCCAAGGCCTGGAGAACCAGCGGCCGGCTGGTCTCGAGGAACTGGTAGAGGTCAATCTCGTACGTGCGCACATCCTCGACTGGAATCGGATCGAGATACCCGTTGCCCGCGGCGTAGATGATCGTGACCTGCTTTTCGACCGTGAGCGGCTGATACTGTGGCTGCTTGAGGACCTCGACGAGCCGGCGACCGCGATTGAGCTGATTGAGCGTCGCCTTGTCGAGATCGCTGCCGAACTGCGCGAACGCCGCCAACTCGCGGTACTGGGCCAGGTCGAGTCGCAGCGAGCCTGCCACCTGACGCATCGCCTTGACCTGCGCCGAGCCGCCGACGCGCGACACCGAGTTGCCGACGTTGATCGCCGGGCGTACGCCCTGGTGGAACAGGTCCGACTCGAGGAAGATCTGCCCGTCGGTGATCGAAATGACGTTGGTCGGGATGTAGGCCGAAAGATCGCCGGCCTGCGTTTCGATGATCGGCAGCGCCGTCAGCGAGCCGCCGCCGAGTTCCTTCCGAAGCTTCGCCGCACGTTCGAGCAACCGCGAGTGCAGATAGAACACGTCGCCAGGGTACGCCTCGCGGCCCGGCGGCCGGCGAAGGAGCAGCGAGATTTCACGATACGCCTGCGCGTGCTTCGACAGGTCGTCGTAGATGCAGAGCGCGTGACGTCCGCTGTCGCGGAAGTACTCGCCCATCGTGCACGCCGAGTACGGGCTGATATAGAGGAGCGGCGCCGGATCCGACGCCCCGGCAGCGACGACGATCGAATACTCCATCGCGCCAGCGTCTTCGAGTGTGCGCACCACCTGCGCGATCGTCGACTGCTTCTGACCGATCGCGTTGTAAATGCAGATGACGTCCTGGCCCTTCTGGTTGATGATCGCGTCGACGGCAACCGCGGTCTTGCCGGTCTGCCGGTCGCCGATGATCAACTCGCGCTGGCCGCGGCCGATCGGCACCATCGCGTCGATGGCTTTGAGGCCGGTCTGCATCGGCTCCTTGACCGGGCTGCGGTCAACGACGCCGGGAGCCAGGCGCTCGATTTCGCTGAACTTGCCCGACGAGATCGGACCCTTGCCGTCGATCGGCTGTCCGAGCGCGTTGACGACGCGACCGACGAGCTCTTCGCCGACGGGCACCGAGATGATGCGCTTGGTCCGCTTGACCGTGTCGCCTTCCTTGATTTCCTTGTAGTCGCCGAGGAGCACCGCACCGACGCTCTCCTCTTCGAGGTTGAGGGCAATCCCGAAGACGCCGTGCGGGAATTCGAGCATCTCGCCGGCCATCGTCTTTTCGACGCCATGCACGCGTGCGATGCCGTCCCCCACCGACACGATCGTCCCGACTTCGGCGACGTCGACGTCAACGGCGTAGCTGCCGATCTGGTCTCGGATGATTCTGGAAATTTCTTCGGCTTTGATGTCCATATGTCTTTGCTTCTAGTCGGCGCTCACGAGCGTTTCTTTCATGCGCTCGAGTTGCCGCGTGATGCTGCCGTCGTAGACGGTGCTGCCAATCTTCGCGACGGCACCGCCGATGATCGACTCGTCGACCCGCGTGGCTACCTGCACGTTGCGCCCGGTCGCCCGCGTCAGCTCATCGGCCAGCGCAGCGACACGTTCGGGCGAGAGCGCCACGGCTGTCACGATCTCTGCCCTGACAACCTTCTGGTAATCCATCAGACGGTTGACGAACGCTTGCGCCACGTCCGGCACGATTGCCAGCCGATCCCGCTCCGCCAACAACAGAAGCAGTTTGACAACGGCCGCCTGTACGGCGCCGGCCCGCGAAATCAACTCCTGGACGACCGCCCTCTTCCGCGACGCGGGAATGGCGGGGTTGATCAGCGCGCGCTGAAGCGACTCGTTGCCGGTAATGACGTGCGCGAACGCGCTGAGGTCGCGCTCGGTTTGGACGAGGTCTTTGCCCTCGGCCTGAGTCACGTCGAAGAGCGCCCGCGCGTAGCGGACGGCAGCGCCATGACTCGTCACCGCGCCACCTTGTCTAAAAAACGCCTCGGCTACGGCGTCTAAAAAAACGCCGGCTCGAAAAAACGCCGGCTCGGTTTAAAAAAACGCCGGCTCGGTCCGAACAAGCGCCGGCTGGCTGGAGCGGCGCGGCTGGATGCTGGATCATCATCGACGGCATCGAAAGCAGTGGAAAACCGTGAGGCTCAGAAGACCCGCCGCACCTGGGGCAGGACGATGGCCCAAAGCCGCACGTGCAGGCACTTTCCGCACCTGCCGGGACGCCTCTGTGGCCGATAAACGCTGCGACGCAAAACATTAATTTATACCATTTGGAGGGCTGAGCTGCCAAGGCTCAGACCCCGGCGTCTACCGCACAGAGACCCGCGCGCCGGTCGATGGCAGCACCCGTCCGATCCGGGCGGCGCGGACGCCGGCGGCATGCAGGACATTGGCGGCCGCGCCCGTGTGTTCCGGCGAAACCGACACCAGAAGGCCACCGGACGTCTGTGGATCGTAAAGGAGAAGCGCCAGTTCCGGATCGAGGTCATCCGACACCCTTGCGCCAGTGCCAAAGTGCTGCGCGTTTGTTCGCCCCCCACCCGGTACATTCCCCAGCACCAGTGCCCGGACGCCCGGCAGCAGAGGAATCGCCGCCGCCTCGAGCTCGAGCGTGCACGCGCTCGCGATCGCCATCTCCGAGGCATGGCCGATCAGGCCAAAGCCAGTGACATCCGGTACACGCGGTCACCGCGCCCTGTGGCAGCGCCTGCAGCGCTTCGGCGGCAACGCGATTGAGCGTCGTCATCGAGGCGATTGCCGCATCGACGACGTCGCCTGGAGCGCGGTCGAACTTGAGCGCGGTCGCGACAACACCGGTGCCGAGCGGTTTGGTCAGCAGCAGATCGTCGCCTGGCCGTGCGCCGGCATTCGACCAGATCCTGTCGGTAGCCACGTCGCCGGTGACGGCGTAGCCGAATTTGATCTCGGCGTCCTGCACGGTGTGGCCACCGAGCAAGGCCACGCCTGCCTCCGCGAGCTTACTCAGTCCACCCTTGAAAATCGTAGCGAGGACTGACCGGTCCGCGTCTTTGGGAAACGCCGCAATCGCGAGCGCGGTGAGCGGACGTCCGCCCATCGCGTAAATATCACTGACAGCATT
This sequence comes from uncultured Acidobacteriota bacterium, assembly GCA_963797715.1. Taxonomy (GTDB): domain Bacteria; phylum Acidobacteriota; class Vicinamibacteria; order Vicinamibacterales; family 2-12-FULL-66-21; genus DATBJJ01. The sequence goes on along the minus strand of CAWCQS010000008.1, from coordinate 722,005 downwards.
GGCGGCGGCGATCTGGCCGTAGACGAACGGATCGTCGACGATCGGAGTAAAGAAATCGACTGTCTGGACGAGCGACCGCTCGCTGTCTAGCCGGTACACACCCGCATCGTCGGATGTCCGATAGTCGATCAGGACCCGTGGGTCGTTCGGCGCGGGCAAATCGCCCAGGACCTGGGCGAGCTCGCTTGCCGCGAGCTTACTCGCTCAACCGGCGCACGACGAATAGTCGGTCAGCCGCTTCATCTCTCTGCTGGTCATTGCTTCTCCACCAGCCGCTCGTAGAGCCGCTGGAGCTCGTCTTCCGATTTGAAATCGACTTCGATCCGGCCGCCTTTGCCCTTGCGGATGATACGCACCTGCGTGCCGAGCGCGAAGCGCAAGCGATCCTCGGCGGCGCGCGTGTGAACATCTTTTGCCGGCGCCTCGCGGGTCTGCTCCGGCGCCAACGCTTTCTTGACGAGCACTTCGATCTCGCGCACCGAGAGTTGCTTCGAGACCACGTCACGGCCCCAGCGAAGCTGCGCGGCCTCGTCGGGAAGGCTCAAGAGCGCGCGTGCGTGGCCCATCGCGATCGCACCAGCCGCGACGTTTTCGCGGATTTCCAGAGGAAGCTTGAGAAGACGCGTCACGTTGGCGATCGACGAGCGATCCTTGCCGACCGCGTCGGCGATCTGCTCCTGCGTGAGGTGAAATTCGTCGGCGAGGCGGCGATACGCGTGCGCCTCTTCAATCGGGTTGAGATCTTCGCGTTGCAGGTTCTCGATGAGCGCGGCCGCGAGCAGCTTGTCGTCGGGAATGTCACGAACGACGACCGGTACCTTGAGCAGCCCGGCGCGCTGCGACGCGCGCCAGCGGCGCTCGCCGGCAACGATCTCGTAGCCCTCACCCGCCTTGCGCACGACAATCGGCTGAATGATGCCGTTCGACCGAATCGATCGAGCCAACTCCTCGATCCGCGCATCGTCCATCGTCGTCCGCGGCTGAAAACGATTCGGCATCAAGAGGTCGCTATCGACCTCGAGGGGCCGCGGGCCGGACTGCGGCGCCGCAGGTGCGTCTGGAATCAGCGCGCTCAGGCCACGGCCGAGCGCAGGACGTTTTTCAACCATGGTGAGGCTCCGTGTAAGCGGGCGGCCGACCGGATGGGGCGCGGGCGAGGAATTCACGAGCGAGGGCCACGTAGGCCGTCGCACCGCGCGATTTGACGTCGTAGAGAATTGCCGGCACGCCGTGACTCGGCGCTTCTCCGAGACGGATGTTGCGCGGGATGACGTTGTTGTAGACGCGGTCCTGGAAGAACTCGCGGATGTCCTTCGCGACCTGCTGACCGAGATTCGTGCGCTCGTCGTACATCGTCAGGAGCACGCCGGCGATATCGAGGGACGGGTTGAGCGTACCGCGCACGCGGCGGAGCGTCGCCACGAGATCCGCAAGTCCTTCGAGCGCGAAGTACTCGCAGGTGAGAGGTATGAGGACCGCGTCGGCGGCGACGAGCGCGTTCAGCGTGAGGAGCCCGAGCGATGGTGGCGTGTCGATGAAGATGACGTCGAACGAGTCGCGGAGCGGCGCGAGCACTGCTTGCAGGCGGCGCTCGCGATTTGAGAGCGACACGAGTTCAACCTCAGCGCCGGTGAGTTGCCGATCCGCCGGGATGAGGGAGAGATTCTTGATCCTGGTCTCGACGATGGGCACTGTGGATGGCGCGGTGTCGGAGGTCAGCGCGTCGTAGACCGTGCTGGTTGCCTGGCCTTTCAGGCCAAGGCCGCTCGTGAGGTTTGCCTGCGGGTCCAGATCCACGACAAGGACACGTTGCTCGGCCATCGCAAGCGCGGCCGCGAGGTTGATTGCCGTCGTGGTCTTGCCGACGCCGCCTTTCTGATTGGTGACGGTGATGATCCGCGCTGACATTTTGTTGTTTGACCTAATTTAGTCTGATCGCTCGTAAGCGCACCCTAGGATAAGGGCCTAGAGAGTCCGCGGTCAATTGTGCCTGCACATTAGATCGGGAACGGTTGAAGCGGCGAACGCGGGCAGGGACAAGCAGGGAAGAAGAAGAAAAGACACCTGGCTGTGTTCCACGTGGAACAACCGAGGCTACGCTTTAGCGAATTTGGCGCTTCGTCAGGATCGTCACCCGGCTCTGAAGAGTTTCCACAAGCGGATGCGTGGCCGTCCATTCAAGCGGCGGAACGAGCGAAGTAGGAGTGTTTGGACCGCTGGGCCCACGGAAAAGCATCATCACGCCACCAGGAGACAGAAAGGCCTGGAGTGATGTCAAGACTTGGGTCTCTGTTCGGACAGCGCGCAGGCTCACGATGTCATGGCGTTCGTGCAGCTCGGGCCTGGCGAGCAGCTCCTCGTAACGGGCGTTCTCAACGTGCGTTGACTCCAGGGCTAATTGCCGGATGGCTTCTCGCAAGAACGCCGATTTCCGCGCCTTTACCTCAACCATCGTCAGGGAGAGGCGAGGGACGGCCAGCTTCAGCGGGATGGCCGGTGACCCACCCCCGGAGCCAACATCCATCAGCAATCCGGCGGTTGCCGGCACGTACCGCGAGGCTGCGATGGGCTCGAGGAGCAGCCGATCGATGGCATCGTCGACGTTCTCGATCGAAGTCAGATTGATCTTTCGATTCCAGCGAAGGAGCAGGTCGTAATAGGCGGCTAACTTGTCGGCAAGCGCGTCTGCAATGAACAGGTTCGTCTTCGCGGCGCGGCGAACCAGACGACTCCGGACATCCTGCTGACGCACGGAGTGAAGACTATCAAACTGCGGCGCGGCGTGGCCGGTCCAGATAGGCGGCAATCACGGCCACCGCGGCTGGAGTGACGCCAGGTATGCGCGATGCCTGGCCGAGCGTCGGTGGACGGACGGTGGAAAGGCGCTCAACCATCTCGCGCGACAGGCCGGGGATCCCCTCGAACGCAAACGCCAGCGGGATCGCCCGAGACTCCTGGCGCCGCTGGCGCTCGACCGCTTGTTCTTGCCGCTTCAGATACCCCTCGTACTTGAAGATGGTTTCTATGCTGGCGACGTCAATGTCGCGGCACGTTTGATCAACCTCCAACGCGATCTGACCCTGCTCGAGGAACGGAACGAGCCGCACATCCGGCTGCTTCAGCGCGCGGGCAGCCGGCAGTCGCTCACCGCCAGGCAACGTTACGCTCGTGCGCTGGACGACGGCCCGGTTCCGTTCGAAGCGATCCCGCCGCCGGCAGAATCGTTCCCAGCGCTCATCGTCTACCAGACCGGCGGCTCGCCCGACGGGCGTCAGACGCAAGTCAGCGTTGTCGATGCGGAGCAGCAACCGGTGCTCGGCGCGAGACGTGAACATGCGGTACGGCTCGAGGCATCCTCGAGTCGTGAGGTCGTCGATCATTGTCCCGATGTAGCTGTTCTCGCGTCCGAGGATCACTGCGTCGCGGCCGACCGACCGCGTTGAAGCGTTGATACCGGCAACGAGACCTTGAGCGGCCGCCTCCTCGTAGCCTGACGTGCCGTTGATCTGGCCGGCGAGAAACAGGCCATCCAACCGCTTCGTTTCGAGCGTCTGCATCAGTTCGGTCGGTTGAACGAAATCGTATTCGACGGCATAGCCCGGCCGCATCATCACCGCGCTCTCCAGCCCAGGCAGCGCATGAACCAGCTCTTCCTGCACCGAACCTGGCAGGCTCATCGAATAACCGTTGATGTAGATCTCATCGACGTCGAGGCCTTCAGGCTCGAGGAACAGCTGGTGCCGGTCGCGATGCGCGAACCGCATCACCTTGTCCTCGAGCGACGGGCAGTAGCGCGGTCCGATGCCGCTGATCTGACCGTTGAAGAGCGGCGACTCGCCGATATGACGCCGCACGAGCTCGTGCACGCGTTCGGTCGTGTGGAGCAGATAGCAGTCGATCTGATCGCGAACGATACGATCGGTCGTGAACGAGAACGGAACCGGCGGATCGTCGCCACGCTCGACAGTGAACCGGGAGAAATCAATCGACCGTCGATCGAGTCGCGGCGGCGTGCCGGTCTTGAGGCGGCCCCAGTTGAACCCGATCGACTTGATCGATTCAGCAAGATCGCGTGACGGTGGTTCGCCCGCGCGACCGGACGGCCGCTGATCGCGGCCCACATGGACCAGGCCGTTGAGGAACGTGCCGGTCGTCAGCACAACGGCGCGGCAGCGATACGTTTCGCCGCTCTCGAGGGCAAGTCCAGTGACGCGGCCGCCTTCTACGAGAAGCCGGCCGGCTCGGCCGATGATCCACGAGATGCGCGGCTCTGCGAGAAGCGCCTGGCGCACCCACTCGCTGTAGCGCCGCTTGTCGGCCTGAGCACGCGGTGACCACACGGCCGGCCCGCGGCTGCGATTCAGCAGCTTGAACTGAATGCCCGTCGCATCGATCGCGAGCCCCATCAATCCGCCGAGCGCGTCGATCTCGCGAACCAGGTGGCCCTTCGCCGTACCGCCAACCGCCGGATTGCACGGCATGTGCGCGACCGTCGCATCCGAAAGCGTGCAGATCGCCACGTCGCGGCCCATGCGTGCGGCAGCCCATGCCGCTTCGACGCCAGCGTGGCCTGCCCCTACAACAATCACGTCGAAATCGAGACCAGTCATTTGCGATATAAATTACTTTGTGCGAGCAATATTACCGTGTCATCCGTGTCTTCCGTGGCTCGTTGTAGTCCGTGTAATCCGTGTTCCGCCTTGCACTTGATCCGTGGCCCTATTTGCCAATGCAGAACCGCTCGAAGATCGCTCGCAGCACATCGTCGGACGTCCGAACCCCGGTGACCTCTTCGAGGTAACGCCTCGCCTCCGACAAGTCGGCGAGCACGAACTCCTCGGGCGTGTCGGCGCGCGTCGCCTTCTCCGCGCGCACCAACGCCGCACGTGCATCCCTGAGCAGCGCCACATGACGGACGTTGGTGATCGCCGGCGCGTCGCGCAGCGGTTCGCCTGATGCCGCTTCTACGAGCGCCGTGCGCAGCCGATCGATCCCCGTACCGAGCGTTGCCGACGTGTCCACTGCATCCGTGCCCGACAGCGACGCCGTCTCCCACATCGGTGCCGCATCGGATTTGTTGGCGACGACAACGCGCGGGCGGGCGCGCGTCGCCTCGAGCAGCGCGTGATCGTCGGCATCGAGCGGTCGCGAATGGTCCAGAACGATAACCACGACGCTGGCAACGTCGCGCACGGCAACCGCCCTCGCGATGCCTTCGAGCTCCACCGGGTCGACGGCGCCCGAGTGCACGCCGGCCGTATCCACGAACGTCATCGGCATACCGTTCACGTCGACGGTTTCAGTCACCAAGTCGCGAGTCGTGCCCGGCGTCTCAGTGACGATCGCGCGGCCCGCGCCGGCAACGCAATTGAACAAGCTCGACTTGCCTGCGTTCGGCCGGCCAGCGAGCACCACCTGCAATCCTTCTCGAATCAGCCGGCCTTGCGCCGCGGAGCGCAGCAATGCGTCGAGCTCGGACACGATCGAGCCGATCTCGCGCGCTGCGTCACCCGATTCGATGAAGTGATACCCCTCGTCGGGGAAATCGAGCGATGCCTCGAGCCGTACCGTGAGATCGAACAACTGGCCGTCGAGCCGCGCGATCCGCGCGGTGAGTGTGCCTTCGAGCTGATCGTACGCCGCCCGCGCTTGAAGCGGCGTCACCGCCTCGATCAGATCGCGGACGGCTTCGGCTTGCACCAGATCGATCCGTTCGTGCAGGAACGCGCGCAGCGTGAACTCGCCTGGCTCGGCCAGCCGAGCGCCGTGTTCCATCGCTTTGTCGACAATCGCGCGCAACAACACCGGGCTGCCGTGAGCGCTGATTTCGACGACATCTTCGCCCGTGTAAGAGTGCGGCCCTGGAAAGAAGGTCAGGATGACCTGATCGGCAGCACCGCGGGCGGCGCTCAGACGAGCAAAGGTCGCGTGCCGCGGCGCCAGAGAGACGCGCGACTCGGTGAGCGCCGTCGCGATCGTGACCGACTGCGAACCGCTGACTCGAATGACGCCAATGCCGCCGCGCCCGCCCGGCGTCGCCACCGCGACGATCGTGTCGTCGACGCTGAACATGACTTGGCCGCCGCCGCGGTCACCGGCGCAGCGAGATGATGACGGTCTTGAGGAACGCGTCGCCGATGCTTTCCGACGTCAGTTGCGCGTCCTCGGCCACGGTGATGTGCACGAGCCGGCGGGCGTATGGATTGAGCGGCCCGATCTCCTGCGGGGTGCCGGACGATTTGGCCTTCTCCATGCTGAAGCGCGCCATCTGCTGCAGCTCGGCGTCCTTGCCTCGGCGGTAGCCGAGGCAATCGACGACAAACGAACGCTCGCCGTCGAGCTCACGACGGTACGCGGTGTTGACGAGGTGCTGCAGCGCGTCGAGCGTCTCGCCGCGGCGGTGCAACAGCGTCTCGCCGCCCGTGCCCGACAGATCGACGCGAACGCTGTCTGCCGCATCCGCGATGACAATGTCGAGCGGCAGACCCATCGCCCCGAGCGTCTGCTCGAGAAACGCTCGCACGCGGCCGTGCAGATCCATCAGTTGCGCTCCTTCGCTTGTGCCGACTTGCCTCCGCCGGCGCTCTTCAGCTGCCGCTCCGCCGGCGGCCGCACGTTGTGCTGTGGCGGCGGGCCAATCAGCCGGTTGGTCAGTAACTGCTGTCCGATCGCCCATAGGTTACTTGCCGTCCAGTAGATCACCAGGCCGCTCGGCGCCCGCATCAGCATGCCGGTAAACATCACCGGCATGAACATCATCATCTTTGCCTGCACCGGATCGGCGACCGACGGCGTCATCTTCTGCTGGATGAACATCGTGATGCCCATCAGGACTGGCGTCACGTAGTACGGATCGTGCGCCGAGAGATCGTGAATCCAGCCGACGAATGGCGCTCCGCGGAGTTCGATTGCCACGCTGAGCAGCGCGTAGAACGCGAGCAGCACCGGCATCGTCAGCAACATCGGGATGCACCCCGACGCCGGGTTAGTGCCGTGCTGCCGATAAAGCGCCATCACTTCTTCGTTCATCTTCTGGCGCCCCGGATCCGTCATCTTCAGCTTCGCGTAGCGATCCTGGATCGCCTTCAGCTGCGGCTGTAGTTCAGTCATCTTCCGCATCGACACGATGCTCTTGTGCTTCAGCGGGAACATCGCGATGTTGATGAGGATCGTCAGCACGATGATCGACCAGCCGTAGTTGCCGACGTAGGCATTGACCCACTTGAGCGCGCGCAGCAGCGGCACCACCAGCCAGTCGAACATGCCGAAATGAATCGCTCGCACGAGATCCGGCTTGATGCTCTGCAGAACGTCGAAATCTTTCGGTCCAAAGAAGAAGTCTGCTGCATGGAACGGCGCCGGCGCGCGCAGCCCCCAGGAGATGAACTGCAGCGGCTTGTCCTGCCCCTCAACCGGCTGGCTGACCGGGCTGTAATTCACTTCCAGTCGTTCGCTGGGCGGCACGAGCGCGCTCAGGAAGTAGTGATCGTCGACACCGACAAACCCGAATGTGCCCTCCTCGCGCCGGTGTTTTTCGATGTCCCCGATCGCAACCCGCGTGACTTTGCCATCGCGATAAAAAATCGGCTGCGGTGGAGGCCCGTAGCTCATACCGCCGGAGACGATTCCGGTGCCGAGGGCTGCCCCCAACTCGATCGTCGGATTCAGAGCTGCGCCATTGCGGCTGACGTTCGTGCCGAATCGCACCAGATACGGATGCTTCGGATCGAACGAGAATTCCTTTCGGGCGGATAGTCCCGCGGCATCCTGGTAATCGAACACCAATGTCGCCGGCGAGCCTTCGACCTTGAGCGCTTCGGCGCTCGACTTGAACAACGCGTTCTGCAGCGTGGTCGACGTTGCCTTGTCGTCCACCTCGAGCGTGAACGGCTTCGCCTCGCCGGGCACGTTCTGGGGTACGAGGTCGAGCGGCTCACCACGACCATCGCGATAGTTGTGAAGGCGCCAGCTCTTCAGCACGCCGCCCCGTGTGTTGAAGACCGCGGTCACCGGGGGGTTCTCGACGACGATGTCCTGTTCCCCTGCTGCGGCGACCAGTGGTGCCGCTTCAACAGGAGTGGGCTTTGCGGCTTCGACCGCAGCAGCCTGTTGGGCCCCTGGTGCTTGCGTGCCGGAAGGCTTTGACGTGACTTGCTGCGGCGCTTGCTGGGCTGGAGGCGGAGTCCGCTTCGGCGGGAAGAGCGCCTGCCACCCGTAGATCACGAGGAAGCTGAGAACGATCGCGAGGAGAAACTGTTTCTGCATCAAGCCCCTGGGGATTCGACCCGCTGCGATTTACCGTGAGGGCCGCGGAGCGCGCGGCGGAACCGGGTCGACGCCAAACGATCCCGCCGGGTGACATCGTGCCAGCCGGCGCGCGGCCAGCCACGCGCCTTTGACGGCGCCATGCTCGATGACCGCATCCCGCGCGTACTCCGAGCACGACGGTACGAACCGGCACGATCCCGCAAACATCTGAGACAAAACGACTTTATATGCCGTAATGAGCCAGAGCATGACCCGCTGGCCGCCAGAAAGGCGCACGTCAGGCATACGGGAAAGACTCATAGTTTTCTTAGACGAGAGAGTCCGCGTGACAACGCGCTCCGGTAGTCCTCGACGAGGGTCGTGTAGGCGGCATCGAACAACTCAACGCGCGGTATGACCACGATATCGACTCCCCTCGTGTCGCCAGGTTGAGGGTTCAGTCTAAATATCTCTCGAATAAGACGTTTAGCGAGATTTCTCCGAACAGCGTCACCCAACTTTCGCGACGCCACGAGGCCGAGTCTGGCGCCGCCGGAAGTCTCGCCTGGCGCCACGATCACCGTGAGAAACCGGCCCCGAATCCGCTGCCCACCGTCGAAAACTCGCTGGAACTCCGCTCGCCGCCTGAGTCGCCGGCCTTTCTCGAACGTCCGGGACGCCGTCTCCGAGCGAGGAGTCACGATGGGCGGGACTCACGTGCGGGCTGTCTGGCCGAGACGCCCCTAGGACGAGGAAACCGTGAGGCGCTTCCGTCCCTTGGCCCTGCGGCGCTTGAGGACAAGACGCCCGTTCTTGGTGCTCATGCGCACCAGGAACCCATGGGTTCTGGCCCTGCGCTGTCGGTTCGGCTGGAACGTACGCTTCATGATGTCGAATCCCCTGAAACGGTCGATGAAATGCGGAGAAACCTAAATAATAGCGAACCGTCGCATTGAGTGTCAATCAACGGCTGACCTGCCTGTTTAGGTCCTTTGTCAGCGTTGAAATCGTGTGCTACAGTCGCCTCCCCTGCGGCACCGTAGGGTCTCCCCCCGAGTTTTCCACAACTGTGGAAAAAAATGTGGAAAAGCCACGATTTTCGCCCCGCTTCCGGCACCCGAGAGCGTAGTGATGCGGCTTTCGACGGGGCGAAGGCCGCGGGAACCGCGGTTTCGCAGGCGGTGACTGCGTCAAACCGGTAAACAGGCCGTAACGATAAGGTCTCCCGGGGGCGAAAGTGCCGAAACTGTCAGTTTCGCAGGGATCTGCAGAGGCAAGCACAAGCGTGAACATGACCGCCAGCATTTGGGACCAGGTCCTTGCCCGCATCGAAACCAAAGTCAATCAGCACATTTACTCGACCTGGTTCAAGCCGACCTCGTTCGTAGCCGACGATGGGCATCAGCTGCGTGTGCGCGTGCCGAACGCTCTCTTCAGTAATTGGCTGAACAAGCACTACTCGGTTGTCCTGCGAGAAGCACTGACGGAGGTCCATCGCGAAGGTTGTGTCGTGTCGTTCGTCACAACCGAACAGACTGCTGCGCCGTCCGCGACCGTAACAACAGCTGCTCCCGAAGTGCTGACGACAGGCAGTGCCGAGCCCGACGACCTCGTTAGTGGATCGCCGGGCAGCCTCGCACCTCGTTATTCTTTCGACGCGTTCATCGTCGGACCCTCGAATCAATTTGCGCATGCCGCATGCCGCGCCGTCGCCGAGGCACCGTCGCGTTCGTACAACCCGCTGTTCATCTACGGCGGCGTCGGGTTGGGCAAGACACACCTGATGCACGCGATCGGGCACTACGTGCTCACGCACCTCACGAGTCTCAAGTTGACGTACATCTCGTCAGAACGATTCATGAACGAGATGATCAATGCGGTACGTTACGACCGCATTCTCGATTTTCGCGAGCGCTATCGCAGCGTTGACGTGCTGCTCGTCGACGACATTCAGTTCATCGCCGGCAAGGAAGGTACCCAGAACGAGTTCTTCCACACGTTCAACGCGCTGTACGATTCACAGAAGCAGATCGTCATCAGCAGCGACTGTCCGCCGCACGAGATACCATCGCTCGAAGAGCGCCTCCGATCGCGATTCGAATGGGGCCTGATCGCCGACATCCAGGCGCCCGATCTCGAGACCAAGGTCGCAATTCTCAAGAAAAAGGCCGAAACAGAAGGAATTCCGCTACCCGACAACGTTGCGCTTTACATCGCGGGAAAGATCAAGTCGAACATCCGGGAGCTCGAAGGCTCGCTTATTCGTCTGATCGCCTATGCATCGCTGACGGGACGGGAAATCTCCCTCAACCTCGCCCAGGACGTTTTGCGGAACGTGCTGCAGCACGACGACCGAGCGGTGACGATCGAGATCATTCAGAAGTTCGTGTCGGACTACTACCAGCTCAAACTCGCGGAGCTGAAGTCACGAAACAACTCGAAGTCAGTCGCGCTGCCACGCCAAGTCGCGATGTACTTGTGCAAGTCTCTGACGAACGCGTCGCTTCCAGAGATCGGCCGGAGCTTTGGCGGCAAACACCATTCGACGGTGATCCATTCCATCCGCAAGATCGAGGACCTGCGGCAGCGGGACGCTGATTTCAACACCCTCGTCAGCACGTTGATGGAGTCTTTTCGCTGACCATCGACACGTTTTCCATGTTTTCCACAGCCCGCTCGCACACATGCCTGAGGACGCTCTGTGGACGGGCTCGAGAGCTCTACGGAAGGGCTGGGATCGCATCAGAAAACCCGCGACTGGTCGCCAGCAGAGTCCACAGCCTAAACGCTGAATTTAAAGGAGTAATCGGCCGTTTTAATGTTTTCAACAGGACCTTCTTCCTGTTATAATTTCTTGTTCTTTGATCTCCTCTTCAGTAAAGAGATCTACGCGCCGGTCCGGCGCTTTCCCGCGAGGTCACTACCACATGGAATTGGTCGTCCGTAAGACCGATCTGTTGCGCGAACTGCAACTGTTCCAGGGCATCGTGGAACGCAAGAACACGATCCCGATCCTCGCGAACGTTCTGCTCGATGCGAAGGGCGACGAAGTGAAGTTGCTTGCGACCGATCTCGAAGTCGGCCTGCGCAGCACGTGCACCGCGTCCGTCACCAAGAGCGGCGCGCTGACGTTGCCGGCGAAGAAGCTGTACGAGATCGTCAAGGCACTGCCGGAAACCGATGTCCGGATCGAGGAAGACAAGAACGGAGTGAAGGTCGCGGCGGATCGTTTCGATTCGCGGATGCAGACGCTCCCGCGCGAGGATTTTCCAACGCTGCCGGAGTCGAGCGGCTCCTTTAGCGCCAAGCTCTCACGTGATGTCGTCAAGCAGATGATTGCGAAAACGCAGTTCGCGATCACCGGGGAAGACACGCGTTATTTTCTCAACGGCGCGCTCTTCATCCTCAAGCCCGACTCGATGACGCTGGTTTCCACCGACGGTCACCGGCTCGCGCTGATCAGCGTGCCGCGCGACAAGAGTGACGGGAAAAAGGCGGAGAAGGACGAGGAACGCGTCATCCTGCCGCGCAAGACGCTCCTCGAGCTCGGTCGACTTCTTGGCGAAGGCGACGGAGATATTCAGTACGAGCACGGCGAGAACCATCTGTTCTTCGACATTGGCGGGAGGCTTCTGATCTCGCGCATGATCGACGGACAGTTTCCGGCGTTCGAACGCGTGATCCCGAAGAGCAACGACAAGCGGGTCGAATTCGATCGCGACCGGCTGACGAGCGCGGTGCGCCGCGTGGCGCTGTTGTCGAACGAACGTTCGCGCGCCGTCAAGTTCCAGATCGACAAGGGCAAAGTCGAGATTGCCTCGAGCAGCCCGGAGTTTGGCGAAGCCAAGGAAGTCATCATCGTCGACTACACCGCGACGCCGGTGACGATCTGTTTCAACGCGCAGTACGTGATCGACTTCCTCGGTGCGGTCGAGACCGACTCGGTGGCGCTCGAGTTCAAGGACGAGATGAGCCAGGCCGTGATGTCACCGATCGGCGCTGACGGCTACAGCTACACGTACGTGATCATGCCGATGCGCGTGTGAGACCCATCTGATACATGTCTGAATTCGAAACAGAAAAGAACGAGCAGCTGCCGGCCGCGGGAGCGGAGCCGGCGGTTGAAGGCGAGACGCCTGTCTCCGGGCACGGCAGCAACAACGGCTCTGGCGCGGACGACTACGGCGCGGACAAAATCAAGGTCCTGGAGGGCCTCGAGGCGGTCCGTAAGCGACCGGCCATGTACATTGGCTCGACCGGCGCTCAGGGCCTGCACCATCTCGTCTACGAGGTCGTCGACAACTCGATCGACGAAGCGCTCGCCGGCTTTTGCGATCAGGTCAACGTCACGCTCCACATCGACAACTCGGTGACCGTCGTCGATAACGGACGCGGCATCCCCGTCGATCGGCACACCAGCGGCCGCTCGGCTGCCGAAGTTGTCCTCACCGTGCTCCATGCCGGTGGCAAGTTCGACAACGACAGCTACAAGGTGTCCGGCGGTCTTCATGGCGTCGGCATCTCGGTTGTGAACGCGTTGTCAGAGGCGCTCGATTTGGAGATCTGGCGCAACGGTCAGGTCTACAAGCAGTCCTACGAGCGTGGCAACCCGAATGGTAGCCTCGAGGTCACGGGTACGACGAAAAAGCGCGGCACGAAGGTCACGTTCAAGCCAGACACGCAGATCTTCGAGACCATGGAGTTCAGCTTCGACACGCTGGCGCAGCGCCTTCGTGAGCTCGCGTTCCTCAACGGCGGCGTCACCATCACGATCGACGATGAGCGCGATGGCGGAAAGAATCACAAGTTCCTGTACGAGGGTGGCATCAACTCGTTCGTCAGCTACTTGAATCAGAACAAGGCGGTCGTCAACGACAAGCCGATTTACATGCACGGCGACAAAGACGGTATCGACGTCGAAATCGCGTTGCAGTGGAACGACGGCTACACCGAGACGGTCTACTCGTTCGCCAACAACATCAACACGCACGAAGGCGGAACGCACCTCTCGGGGTTCCGCTCGTCGCTGACCCGTACGATCAACTTCTACGCCGGCAAGAACAACCTGGCGAAGGACCTGAAGGACGCCAACATCAGCGGCGACGACATCCGCGAGGGCTTGACGGCTGTCGTCAGCGTCAAGATTCCGCGGCCGCAGTTCGAGGGCCAGACCAAGACGAAGCTCGGAAATACTGAAGTCAAGGGCATCGTCGAGGCGATTCTGAACGACAAGCTCGGCGCCTATCTCGAACAGAATCCTTCGGTCGCCAAGCGCGTGATCAGCAAGGCGGTCGATGCAGCCCGGGCGCGTGAGGCAGCACGCAAGGCTCGCGATCTCGTGCGCCGAAAGGGTGCGCTCGACAGCAGCAGCCTGCCCGGCAAGCTCGCCGATTGTCAGGAGCGCGACCCCGCGCTGAGCGAGATCTACATCGTCGAGGGCGAATCGGCCGGTGGATCGGCCAAGCAGGGCCGCGACCGGCGCTTCCAGGCCATCCTGCCGATCAAGGGGAAGATCCTGAACGTCGAGAAGGCGCGCTTCGATAAGATGCTGAGCAGCGACGAGATCAAAACGATGATCGCTGCGCTCGGGTGCGGGATTGGCAGCGAGGATTTCGATCCGGACAAAACGCGGTATCACCGCATCATCATCATGACCGACGCGGACGTGGACGGATCGCACATCCGCACGCTGCTGCTGACGTTCTTCTACCGGCAGATGCGGGCGCTCGTCGAGCGCGGCTATATCTACATTGCGCAGCCGCCACTCTTCCGCGCCAAACGCGGCCGTTCGGAAGTGTTCATCCGTGACGAGCGCGCGCTCGAGACATGGTTGATGAAGCGCGCAGTTGAATCACGCATCGTCGTGCTTCCCGATGGCACCGAGCTCAGCGGCGAGCAACTCGAGCACCAGCTCGAGAAGTTGATCGCCTTCCGCAAGTACCAGCAGATCGTTGAACGCCGCGGTCCGTCGAAGGATGTAATCATGGGGCTCCTCGAACGCGAGGGGCGCGACAAGGCGTTTTTTGCCGATCGCGAGCGCGTCGAAGCCCTGGCCCAATCGCTGACGACGCCGGTGCGCACCGTCACCGTTCAGCAGGACGAAGAGCACCAGGCGCTGGCGCTGGCCATCGAGGACCGCAGCGGCGGGTATCCGAGGCACCACCGCGTCGACCAGGATTTCGTCACGACCGGCGAGTTCCGGACGCTCGCAGCCAGTTATCAGGACGTCAAGGGCGTGCGCGGTCCGATGATCGTCAAGACGACCGCGGCTGCAGTTGACGAAGTCGACGCTGTCGAAGGTACGGCCACGGCCAACGACACGGCGATCGGCGGCGCGCCGCTCGACGAAGCGACCAAGCTGGCCGCGGAGCCGAAGCCAGTCGACTCGTCGGCCGGAGCGAAAACCCCGAAAGCGAAGGACGCGGACGTGCGCATCGAGTCAATCGATGACCTCGTGGAGTTCTTCACCGCAGCCGGCAAGAAAGGCGTCGCCATCAACCGCTACAAGGGCCTTGGTGAGATGAATCCCGACACGCTGTGGGAGACAACCATGAAGCCCGAGACGCGAACCCTGGCACAGGTCCGCGCCGAGGATCCGATGGAAGCCGACCTGATGTTCACGACCCTGATGGGCGATCAGGTCGAACCGCGACGCAAGTTCATCGAAGACAACGCGCTGGACGTGAAGAACCTGGATATCTAGTTCGCGACTCGCCTCTCGCCTTTCGCGGCTCGCACGCGGCTTCTAACTGCCACCCGAGCACGACGCGGCCTCGAACCACGAGCAGCCAGCCGCGAGCAGCGAGTCGCAACCCTCAACCATGACCGACCTCACGACAAAATTCCCCGTCAACATCGAAGACGAGATGAAGCGCTCGTACATGGATTACGCGATGAGCGTAATCATCGGGCGAGCGCTCCCCGACGTGCGTGATGGGTTGAAGCCGGCGCATCGTCGCGTGTTGTATGCGATGCGCCAGATGGGACTGGCGTCCAACCGTCCGTACCGGAAGTGCGCGAAGGTCATCGGCGAAGTGATCGGCAACTATCACCCGCATGGCGACGCGCCGGCGTACGACACGCTCGTCCGCCTCGCGCAGGACTTCAACATGCGGTACGTCCTGGTCGATGGCCAGGGGAACTTTGGCTCCGTCGACGGCGATCCGCCGGCCGCCTATCGTTACACTGAAGCCCGTCTCGAGGCGCTCGCCGAAGAGATGATGGGCGATCTCGACAAGGAAACGGTCGACTTCGTTCCCAACTTCGACGAGACCACCGAAGAGCCGACCGTCCTTCCGACCACCTATCCGAACCTCCTCGTCAACGGGTCATCGGGCATCGCCGTCGGTATGGCCACCAACATCCCGCCGCACAACATGCGGGAGGTCATCGACGGCGTGATCGCCCTGGTCGAACATCGCGGTCAGTCGAAAGAAGCTCGCCTCAAGGCGGTGTTGAAGGCCATTCCCGGCCCTGATTTTCCCACCGGCGGCGCGATCGTCGGCCGGCACGGTATTTTCAACGCCTATACGACTGGCCGGGGCGCACTCACCATCCGGGCGAAGGCGACGACCGAGGAATCGAAGAAGGGCGACAAGATCTCGATTGTCGTCACCGAGATTCCCTATCAGGTCAACAAGAAGCGGCTGCTCGAGAACATCGCCGAGCTCGTCCGCGAGAAGGTGATCGACGGCATCTCCGATCTGCGTGACGAGTCCGACCGCGACGGCATGCGCATCGTCATCGAGCTCAAGCGCGGCGAAGTGCCAGAGGTCATTCTCAACAACCTCTACAAGCACACACAGCTGCAGACCACGTTCGGCATCATCATGCTGGCGATCGTCGGCGGCCGGCCGCGCGTGCTGCCGCTCGTTGACATCATCGAGCACTTCCTCGAGTTCCGACGCGAGGTCGTGCGCCGTCGCACCGAATTCGAGCTACGCAAGGCCGAAGCCCGTGCCCACATCCTCGAGGGCTTGAAGATCGCGCTCGATCATCTCGATGAGGTGATCAAGCTGATTCGCGGGTCGAAGACGCCGGCCGAGGCCCGCGAAGGGTTGATGACAAGCTTCAAGCTGTCGCAGCTGCAGTCGCAGGCCATCCTCGACATGCAGCTGCAGCGGCTCACCGGTCTCGAGCGGCAGAAGATCGTCGACGAGCTGGTGGAGCTGCTGAAGACGATCGAGCGCCTGCGCGCCATCCTGTCGAGCGAAGAGTTGTTGATGGGCGTCGTCCTTGCCGAGCTCAAGGCCGTGCGGGACAACTATTCGGACGAACGACGAACGGTCATCATCGAAGAGAGTGGCGAGTTCAGGATCGAAGATCTGATTGCCGACGAGGACATGGCAATCACGGTGACCAACACCGGCTACGTCAAGCGAACCGCGATCTCGACCTACCGGATGCAGCGCCGTGGCGGTAAGGGCCGAATCGGCATGCGCACGCGCGAAGAGGATTTTGTCAGCCGCCTGTTCATCGCGTCGACGCATTCCTACATCATGATTTTCTCGGATCGGGGGCGCGCCTACTGGCTGCGCGTGCACGAGATTCCGGACGTCGGCCCTGGTGGCAAGGGCAAGGCCATCGCCAACCTCGTGTCGATGGAGGAAGGCGAGAAGATCGCGGCGCTCCTCGCCGTCAAGGAATGGCCGGCCGACGAGAACCAGCAGTTCGTCGTCATGGGCACTCGCAAGGGTGTGGTCAAGAAGACCGACCTGACCGCATTCAGCAATCCGCGCGCGGGCGGCATAATCGCGATCGGGGTGGAAGAGGGCGATTCGGTGATTGCCGTCGAGATGACGGATGGCAGCGAACAGGTGTTTCTCGGCACGCGTGACGGCATGGCGATCCGCTTCGACGAGACCGACGTGCGCCCGATGGGCCGGACGGCTTACGGCGTCCGCGGCATCACACTCCGCGATACCGACGAAGTCGTCGCGATGGAAGTCGTGCGCGAGGGCGGCACGATGCTGACTGTCACCCAGCACGGCTACGGCAAGCGAACCGAGCTCGAGGAGTATCGCAAGCAGAGCCGCGGCGGCGTTGGCATCATCAACATTCAGACCAGCGACCGCAACGGCAAGGTCGTCGGCATCGCCTACGTGCACGACGATGACGAGCTGATGCTCATCAGCCAGCAGGGGAAGATCCTGCGGATGGTGACGAAGGATATCCGATCGATTGGACGGGCGACGCAGGGCGTCCGGCTGCTGGGCGTCGAGGAAGGCGATGAGGTCGTCTCAGTGGCTCGGCTGGCGGAACGCGAGGACGAGAACGGCACGCCGGAGAACGGCAGCCCCGAGAACGGACCGGCGCCTGATGGTGGGGTGCCTGAGTGAGGGGCTCACGGCTCAAGGCTCAGGCAAACGGTTCGACCACATACTCGAAGATCCTGTTAAGCCCTAAGCCTTGAGCGCCCTACGCCGGCTCGAGCTTCGCGTACTTCGATAGCAGCTTCTTCACGCCCACCGACGCGAAGCGCACCGTCACTTTGACGTCGTCGTTCTGTTCCTCGACTGCGACGACGGTGCCGACGCCGAACTGTGGGTGCCGCACCCGCATGCCATTGCGCAAGCCGAGCGCGGACTGATCCTCGTTCTCGTATGCGTACGCCGTCTCCGATTCGCGCACTCGTCCGCGACCCTTACGAGCGTACGGATTCGTGCGGAACTCGTAGTGGCTGTGGCTGAACGAGCTCTGATACGCGGTGTTCCAGGTCGGTGCGATGCGATCGACCAGCTCCGACGGAATCTCGTCGAGAAACCGTGAGGGTTCGGTCGACTGGTACTCGCCGAATACACGGCGTCGGGCGGCGCTCGTCAGCACCAGGTTCGATTGCGCTCTCGTCATGCCGACGTAGCACAGGCGCCGTTCTTCTTCGATTTCTTCCTCGTCCTCGCCCGCGCGCGAGTGTGGAAACAATCCCTCTTCCAGTCCGGCGATGACGACGACCGGGAACTCCAGCCCCTTGGCGGCGTGCATCGTCATCAGCCAGACGCGGGCGTTACGGCTGCCGGATTCCTCGTCAGCCTCCGAAAGCAGCGACAGTCGATCGACGAACCCGCCGAGCGAGGCATCCGCCTCGCGCGCTTCGTAGTCCCGTGCCGCCGAGACGAGCTCCATCAGGTTCTCGATACGCTCGTTCGCTTCCTCGCTGTTCTCGTCGCGCAAGGCCTTGAGGTAGCCCGTCTGATCGAGCATCTTGCCGAGGACGATCGACACGGGCTCGCGTCTGGCTTCTGCGGCCAGGCTGGCAATCAGGTCGCGGAAGGTTCTGAGGGACGCGACTGCTCGTGGCGGAAGCCTGGCTTCCTCAACGGCGTAGACGAGCCGGGCCCACAACGAGCGTGACGAGAAGGCCTCCTGCAACCCAATGGCGAGGAGCGGTGGCGTGTCGGCGTGGACGGCGGAAGGGTCGATCGCCTGCAGGCCATCCATGACGCCCTTCCCCACGCCACGAGCCGGCACGTTGATCACCCGCCGCAGGCTGACGTCGTCATGCGGATTGATAATCAGCTTGAGGTACGCGAGCGAGTCTTTGATTTCCTTGCGTTCGTAGAAGCGAACGCCGCCGATGATCTTGTAGGGAATGCTCTCGCGCATCAGCGAGTCTTCAATCGCTCGCGACTGGGCGTTGATGCGATAAAGGACGGCGACCGTGCTGTCGACGTCTTCGGCGCGCGCCTGCTTGACGGTGCGGACGATGAAGTCGGCCTCCTCGAGCTCGTCGTTGCCCCGATAGCACACGATGCGCGAGCCGCCCGTGCGATCCGTCCAGAGGCGCTTGTCCTTGCGGTTGCGGTTCTGGCGAATGACGGCGCTGGCGGCGTCGAGGATGATCTGCGTGGAGCGATAGTTCTGCTCGAGCCGAACGATTGTGGCTTCCGGAAAGTCGTGTTCGAAGTCGAGGATGTTGCGCAGGTCGGCACCGCGCCACTTGTAGATCGACTGATCGGGGTCGCCGACGACCGCCAGGTTCCTGTACCCCTCCGCGAGGCGGCGAATCAGCAGGTACTGCGGCCGGTTCGTGTCCTGATACTCGTCGATCATGACATAGCGGAACTTGCGGGCGTAGTACTCCCGCGTCTGCTCCGACGACTCGAAGAGCTCGACTGTCTTCAACAACAGGTCGTCGAAATCCAGGGCGTTGCAGTCCTTGAGCGCGGCGACGTAGCGCTCGAAGATCTTGGCGATCTGCTCGTCACGGATGTTGTAGGTGTTGCGCAGCGCCTCCGGCCCTTCCATGCGATTGCGCAGGTGGCTGATGCGCGACAACGCCTGTCGCGGCGGCACGAACTTATCGTCGATCCCGAGGTCTTTCTCAATCTGCTTGATCAGCGCGACCTGGTCGGATGAGTCGTAGATCACGAAATCACGTGTCAAGCCAATCTTCGGTGCCTCACGACGCAACAACCGCGCGCAGAGCGCGTGAAAGGTCGAGAGCCACACCCCCTTCGCCTCGTCGCCGATCAGCGCCTCGACACGCTCGCGCATCTCGCCCGCGGCTTTGTTGGTGAACGTAACCGCCAGCACATTGTCGGGTTCGGCGTGTCCATCGCCGATGAGGTAAGCGATGCGAAACGTAATGACGCGTGTCTTCCCGGAGCCCGCGCCGGCAAGAATGAGCAGCGGTCCATCGCGATGGAGCACGGCTTCACGCTGCTCAGGGTTTAGTTTGGAGAGGAAGTCCATGGGGGGCTGCTGTCATTATAGCTGCCGCAGTCCGGTTCTCGCGGCTGCTTCTCGCGGTTCTGGACGCGACTGGCGATCGGCCAGAAGCTGAACCCGAGCGCCTGCTATTAAAGGGATGAAGATACTGACGTTGCCACAGCGGAGTCGCTCCAGGTCCGTGCAGCAGTTTGCCCGTTCGCGCCGAGTCAAGTCGGAGGCTTCGCGCATCCTTCTCGTCGAGAAGCTTGATCGCATCGCGATCTCCACTTGCGTTTCGAGTTCGGCGAGCGACCCAAGCGCAATGCGGACGTGCCGGAGGAAGATGCGATCTCCACGCTGCGATGTCCCTCGGCGATGTTGCTGGGAACCGACGTCGCCGACTTTCGCATCTGCGATGCAAGCTCAAAACTATGGGGAGGCGGCAGCTACCAGCGAATCGATGCGCTGTGACCGCAAGATCCATTGCCGCCTGCCATGCGTCGAGATCCCGGAAGCAACGTAATCGCTTGCCATCGATGCCCCTTTCTGCGTCCAGCGCAACATCGACAAGAGGTGAAGAGTTCAGTTTCTGCAACCAGTGCCGCTAAGTAATTGATTGCTGAGCCTGGCGCCGAGCCCAGTCAGAGCCCCAAGACCCAGTGCGCCGCACGAGTCCCGAGCCCCGAGCCCCGCGAGCCGCCGAGCCCAGCGAGCCCGAGCCCCGAGCCACGAGCAGCGTTGTACCATCGAACCTGTAATGCCTACCACCCTTCTCCAAAAAGTCTGGAACGCCCACACGGTCAGGAAACTGCCCAACGGCCAGACGCAGCTCTTTGTCGGACTCCATCTCGTGCATGAGGTGACGAGCCCGCAGGCCTTCGACATGCTGCGGGCGCGGGGGTGGAAGGTGCGGTTTGCCAACCGCACGATTGCAACGGTCGATCACATCGTGCCGACGCGCGACCAGCGGCGGCCGTTCATGGACGTGATGGCGGAGGATATGCTGTCGGCGCTCGAGCGCAACTGTCGTGAGGCCAGCGTGCCGCTGCTCGATCTCCAAAGCGGCTCGCAGGGCATTGTCCATGTGATTGGCCCCGAGCTCGGGCTGACGCAGCCGGGGATGACGATTGCCTGTGGCGACAGCCACACGTCGACGCACGGCGCGTTTGGCGCGGTGGCGTTTGGTATAGGCACGTCCCAGGTGCGCGACGTGCTCGCTTCGCAGTGCCTGGCGCTCGAGCCCCTCAAGGTGCGCCGGATCGAGGTGACGGGCCGGCTCGCGCCCGGCGTGTATGCCAAGGACATCATCCTCGAGATCATTCGCCGGCTTGGCGTCAACGGTGGTGTTGGCTACGCCTACGAATACGGCGGCGACACGATTCACGGCCTGTCGATGGACGAGCGGATGACGATCTGCAACATGTCGATCGAAGGCGGTGCGCGCGTGGGTTACGTCAATCCCGATCAGACGACCTTCGACTATCTGCGCGGACGACGGTTTGTGCCGCAGGGTGAGGCATTCGAGAAGGCCGTCGCGTGGTGGCAGAGCATGGCGTCGGACGCGGGCGCGCGATATGACGACACCGTCGGGATCGACGCCGGAGCGATCCGGCCGACGGTCACCTGGGGCATCAATCCCGGCCAATCGGTCTACATCGACGAACGGCTGCCGCGGCCGGCGGACCTCGATCCCGCCTCGCGTGCGTCGCTCGCCGAGGCCCTCGAGTTCATGGGGTTCCACGGCGGCGATCCAATCAAGGGGACGCGGATCGACGTTGCGTTCGTCGGGTCGTGCACCAACGCGAGGCTCTCGGACCTTCGCGAAGCAGCAAAAGTCGTCCGCGGGCACCACGTCGCGCCGCATGTCAAAGCGCTGGTCGTGCCGGGCTCGCAGGGTGTCCGCGCGGCCGCCGAACGCGAAGGCCTCGACCGCGTGTTCACCGAAGCCGGGTTCGACTGGCGGAACGCCGGTTGCTCGATGTGCCTGGCGATGAACCAGGATCGCCTCGAAGGCCAGCAGGTCTGCGCATCTTCATCCAACCGCAATTTCAAGGGGCGGCAGGGCAGCCCGACCGGGCGTACGCTGCTCATGAGCCCGGCGATGGTGGCGGCGGCGGCGATCGCTGGCGAAGTCGTGGACGTCAGGGAGATGACACGTGGTAATTGAGAAAATCAGCACGGTGCAGGGCCGGGCGCTGCCGCTGCCGGGCGAAAACATCGACACGGACCGTATCATCCCGGCGCGATTTCTCAAGTCGATCTCGTTCGAAGGTCTCGAGAAAGGACTCTTCGTCGACGATCGCGCGCAGGTGGCTGCTCAGGGCGGCGCACCGCACCCGTTCGACGATCCCCGCTTCACAGGTGCGACGATCCTCGTCGTCAACGCCAATTTCGGCTGCGGTTCCTCCCGAGAGCACGCGCCGCAAGCGATACGACGTCACGGCATGCGCGTGGTGATCGGCGAATCGTTCTCCGAGATCTTCTTTGGCAATTCCGTCGCCCTCGGTCTCCCATGCGTCGTCGCAACGCACGACGCGATCGATACGCTGATGCAGATGATCGCGCGCGATCCCTCGCTCGACGTGACGATCGATCTCTCAGCGCTGCAGGTCACGGCTGGCTCGCATCGATTCCCGATCACGCTGCCGTCCGCCGCGCGTGACGCCTTCCTGGAAGGGACGTGGGATGCGACGGCGTTGCTGCTCGACCGGTTCGAGGAAGTCGAGACCGTCGCGAGGCGATTGCCTTACGTGAGCGGATTCTGACGCCGAACTAAGGTTCGGCGCTACGCGTGTCGGCAGACGCCCGGGTGTCGGTGGACGTTCGCACGATGTCGAGAAACGCGTCGGCGGCATGCGACTGCTCGCCGCGGCGGAAGACCAGACGGACCTGACGTCGCGTGCTCAGGCCAGGCACCTTGATCGCTACCAACTGACCGTTGGCAATCTCGCTGAGCGCGCAGCGTCGTGGCAGCACCGCGACTCCCATGCCCATTTCGACCGCGCGCTTGATGCCGTCGAGACTCGGCAGCGCCATCTGAATGTTGATCGGCGTGTGACGCCGCTCGTAGGCGCGCAGCACGCGCTCGCGCGTTGGCGACGGATCGTTGTGAGCGATCACGGTCTGCTGCCCGACCTCCTCGATCGTGGCGCGGCGCCGGCCCGCGAGCGGATGCTTGGGATGCGCCAGCATGACCAGCTCGTCGCCTCCGAGCACGATCGACTGCAGTCCGCGATCCACCGGCTGGAAGGTGAGGACGCCAAAGTCGAGCGTGCGGTTGAGAAGCTCGGCGGCAATGGCGCGCGAGCGCACGCGACGCACCTCGACCAGCGCTTGAGGATGGGTTTTCGCGAACCGATCGAGGTACGGCAGGAGTGAGTGCACCGCAGCCTCGTTGGCGCCAACGATGACGCGCCCGCGCCGGACCTGCTGCAGTTCGCGCACGGCGACTTCTGCGTCGGCGGCAAGCGTGAGCAGCCGGCTGGCATACTCCTGGAGCAGACGGCCAGCTTCGGTCAGCGCACCGTTCCTGACCGAGCGATCGAAGAGCCGATCGCCGAGCTCCTCCTCGAGCCGCCGGATCGCCTGGCTCACCGCTGGCTGCGTGCGATGGAGCTTTTTTGCGGCCACCGAAAAGCTCCGCTCGGCGGCAACGGTGACAAATGTGCCCAAATCCTGCAGTTGCACAGCGCGAATTATAATCTGGCGTTATTCAAATCAAACAAGTATAAATTGGACAGCAGACCCGAGCCAGGCTACAAAGGTACTCAGGTATCTCTCACTATGACGACCACCAACCGCCTGACCATCTTCGACACGACGCTTCGCGACGGCGAGCAGGCGCCCGGCTTCTCGCTGCGGATCGACGAGAAGCTGAAGATGGCCCACCAGTTGTCGTCGCTTGGCGTCGACATCATCGAGGCTGGCTTTCCGATCACGTCTGAGGCGGACGCTGAGGCGGTGCGGTTGATCTCGACGAACGTGCAGGGCCCGGTGATTGCCGCGCTGGCGCGTTGTCACCCGGCGGATATCGATCGCGCCGGCTGGGCGCTGGCGCCGGCGCCTCGCCGCCGCATCCACACGTTCATCGCGACGTCTGATCTGCATCTCGAGCGCAAGCTGCGGATGACGAAAGAGAAGTGCCTCGAAGCGGCGGTCGCGGCAGTTCGTCAGGCGCGGCAGTACACCGACGATGTGCAGTTTTCGGCGGAGGACGCGACGCGCAGCGATCTCGAATTTCTGTGCCGTGTCGTCGAGGCGGTGATTGACGCCGGCTGCACGACGATCAACCTGCCGGACACCGTCGGCTTTGCCGTTCCGCACGAGATCACCGCCTTCTTCACTGCCATCCTGACGCGTGTGCCGAACGCGTCGCGCGCCACGTTCAGCACCCACTGTCACGACGACCTTGGTCTGGCGGTGGCAAATACGCTTGCCGCGGTCACTGCCGGCGCGCGGCAGGTCGAGTGCACGATCAACGGCGTCGGCGAGCGCGCCGGCAACGCGTCGCTCGAGGAGATCGTGATGGCGACGCGCGTGCGGGCAGACAGCCTGCCCTTCGACACCGCGGTCAACGCCAAGGAAATCTATCCGTCGAGCCAGCTGCTGAGCGCCCTGACCGGCGAGAACGTGCAAGCGAACAAGGCCATCGTCGGCCGCAACGCCTTCGCGCACGAGGCAGGGATACATCAGGACGGGATGCTGAAGGATCGCCGAACTTACGAGATCATGCGGCCGGAAGAAGTCGGCGTGCCACAGGCGACGCTCGTTCTGGGTAAGCACTCAGGACGCCACGCCGTCCAGCGCCGCTGCGAGCAGCTGGGCGTCACGCTCGAGCGCCAGGAGCTCGATCAGGTCTACCGTGGCGTCATCACGCATGCCGACCGCGAGAAGACCGTGAGCGACAAGGATCTGACCGCGATCATCGCGCGCGTGCGCGGCGAAGTGAAGCGCCCGACAGCCTCTGCAGCCGTCGGCCACGACTTCTCGACGACACCCGCGGAGAGCGGCTACGGGCACGGGGTGTAACGGTGTCGGGGTTCGGGATCCGGGACTCGGGATCCGGAAGTCAGGCTGAACACCGACACAACCTCTAGCGTCTGCCGTTCCGCAGCCCCGAGCCCCGAGATACAATCCGACTCCAGTGAACGCCACAATCCTCCTTCTTCCAGGCGACGGCATTGGACCGGAAGTCGTCGCTGGCGCGGCAACGGTTCTGCGCGCTATTGGCACCAAATTCGGGCATACGTTCAACCTGCAGGAGGCGATCATCGGCGCGGCGGCGCTGCGGCGCGAGCTCCCGCCGCTGCCGGAGCCTACGCTTGTTGCCGCGCGCGCGGCTGACGCGATTCTGCTCGGCGCAGTCGGAGATCCAGCATTCGATCGCGGCCCATCGTCAGGTCGTCCTGAGGCGGCGCTCCTTGGCATCCGCAAGGCGTTGGGACTCTATGCGAACCTGCGGCCGGCGCGCGTGTGGCCGAGTCTGGAGACGGCGGGTCCGCTAAAGCCAGAAGTGCTGAACGGCACCGACATGCTGGTCGTGCGCGAGTTGACTGGCGGCTTGTACTACGGGGAGCCGCGCGGCATCGAGGCCGACGGGAGCGCGGCGCACAACACCATGCGCTACTCGCGCCACGAGATCGAACGGATCGCCCGGCACGCGTTCGAGGCCGCCAGGCTGCGGCGCCGGCGCGTGACGTCGGTCGACAAGGCCAACGTCCTCGAGACATCGCGGTTGTGGCGTACCGTCGTGACCGACATCGCCACTCAGTATCCAGACGTCACGCTCGATCACATGCTCGTTGACAGCTGCGCGATGCGGATCGCACTCGCGCCCTCGAGCTTCGATGTCATCCTGACCGAGAACATGTTTGGCGACATCCTGTCCGACGAGGCGGGCGCTATCGTCGGCTCGCTCGGCCTGCTGCCGTCAGCGAGCCTGGGAAGCGGCACGGGACTCTTCGAGCCCGTTCACGGGTCTGCACCCGACATCGCGGGAAAGAACATCGCCAACCCGATCGGCGCAACCGCGTCGGCGGCGATGCTGCTGCGGCACTCGCTGAAGCTCGACGCTGAGGCACGCGCCATCGAGGCGGCGATCGAGAAAGTGCTGGTAAGCGGATTGCGCACCGCTGATCTGGCTGGCGGCGGTCAGGCAGTGGGAACGCGAGAGATGGCTGCGGCCATCGCCGCAGCCGTCTGATTCCTACTCGACGGTAACGCTCTTCGCCAGGTTGCGCGGCTGGTCGACGTCGCAGCCACGACGCACGGCGATGTGATACGCGAGCAGCTGCAACGGTACGACCATCAGCACCGGCGTCAACAGCGGGTGAGAGTCCGGCACGGTGATGAGGAAGTCCTGCGCCGGATCGAGCAGCTCGCTGAAGCCGTGGCCCAATCGCGACTCGGTGACGAGCGCCACAACCGAACCGCCCCTGGCCTTGGCCTCCTGAACGTTCCCGATCATCTTCTCGAAGACATGATCGTGCGGCGCGATCGTCACGACAGGCATCTGCTCGTCGATGAGCGCAATCGGACCGTGTTTCATCTCACCGGCGGGGTAGCCCTCGGCATGAATGTACAGATCTCCTTGAGCTTGAGGGCGCCTTCGAGCGCGATTGGATAGTTGATGCCTCGGCCGAGGTAGAGGAAATCGCTTCTCTGATAGAAGCGCCTGGCGATCTCTTCCGTGAGAGGCTCGCACTTGAGTGCCTGCTCGAGGAGCAGCGGCAATTGCGTCAGCGCGTCCAGATGCGGCCGTGCAGCGTCGGGCGTGAGCGTGCCGCGAATCTGTCCGAGGTAAATCGCCAGCAGGTGCAGCGCAACGAGTTGCGACGTGAACGCCTTGGTTGACGCGACGCCAATCTCGGGACCGGCGTGTGTGTAGACCGTGCCCTCGGTCTCGCGCGTAGCCATGCTGCCGACGACGTTGCAGATAGCGATGCTGCGCGCGCCTTTCTTCTTGGCCTCCCGAAGCGCGGCCAGCGTGTCAGCCGTCTCGCCTGACTGCGTGATCACGATGGCCAGCGTGTTCTTCGACACGATTGGATCGCGATAGCGATACTCCGAGCCGTAGTCGACTTCGACCGGCACGCGGGCGAGCGACTCGATCATGAACTTGCCCACGAGCGCCGAGTGCCACGACGTTCCGCACGCCAGGATCACGACGCGGTCGACCTCGCGGAGGACCTGATCGGGGATCTCGATCTCCTGCAGGAAGACCTCACCGCTCTCGACCGACGCACGGCCGAGCACCGTCTCCTTGACGGCCCACGGCTGCTCGTAGATCTCCTTGAGCATGAAGTGCTTGTATCCGGCCTTCTCCGCCATGACCGGATCCCACGAGACACGGGTGCTCTTCTTCGACACCGCGCGGCCCGAGTAGTCGGTGAATTCCACGCCAGACGGAGTGATGACCGCCATCTCCTCGTCGCCGAGAAACACGACATCGCGTGTATGACTGAGGACCGCCGGAATGTCCGAGGCGACGAAGTAACTCGTTGTCGCCAAGGCCGACGACAATCGGCGGCCCGTTGCGGACGGTCACGATCTTGTTGGGATCGTCAGCCGAGATGAGGACGAGCGCGAAAAGACCGCGCAGCGACAGCAGCGCGCGCCGCACCGCATTCTCCAGCCCGTCACCTTGCATCTCGCGCTCGACGAGGTGCGCGACAATCTCGGTGTCAGTTTCAGTGACGAAGCGATGGCCTTCCTTCTGGAGCTGGCGCTTCAGATCGAGATAGTTCTCGATGATGCCGTTGTGGACGACGACGATCTGGCCGGTGCAGTCGCGGTGTGGATGTGCGTTTTCTTCCGTCGGGCGTCCGTGCGTCGCCCAGCGTGTGTGCCCGATGCCGTAATCGCCGTCGAGCGGGTTGACCGCGAGCGCATCTTCGAGGCGCGAAAGCTTGCCGGCGCTACGCCGCAGCTCGATCGTGCCGTTGCGAACCACGGCGACGCCGGCCGAGTCGTAGCCGCGGTACTCGAGGCGCCGCAGGCCGTCGATGAGGATCGGGAGAACTTGCTTGCTGCCGATATAGCCGATGATTCCGCACATACATCAGTCGCCAGTCGTTAGTCGTCAGTCGTCAGTCGGTCGTCAGTCACGTTTCTTACGGCGGTTGGCTGCCCAACCGGGTTTGTTCACCTGTTTGCCGCGGCCGATCGCGAGGGCGTCTTCGGGGACGTCTTCGGTGATCGACGAACCGGCCGCGACGTATGCGTTCTTGCCCACCCGCACCGGGGCGATCAGCTGGCTGTCAGTGCCGATGAATGCGCCGTCCTCAATCACCGTTGGGTATTTCGCCACACCATCGTAGTTGCACGTGATCGCTCCGGCACCGACATTGACCTTCTCGCCAATCGTGGCGTCGCCGAGATAGGCAAGGTGGTTGGCCTTCGATCCACGGCCGAGCGTCGTGTTCTTGAGCTCGACGAAGTTGCCGACGTGCGCGTTTTCGGCGACGTGTGACGCCGGGCGCAGCTGCGCGAACGGACCAACGATGGCGCCAGCCTCGATCGTTGACTGTCGAATCACGCAGAAGTTGTTGATCACGACGCCGTCGCCGACAGTCGAATCGATGATGCGCACTCCCGAGTGAATCTCACAGCCCGAGCCGATCCTGGTCTGCCCTTCCAGATAGACGCCCGGATGAAGCACCGTGTCTTGGCCAATCGACACGTTTGGCTCGACCCAGGTCGTGGCGGGATCGACTATCGTGACGCCCGAAGCCATGAGCTCCTCGTTCTTCCGGTCCCGCAGGATCGCAGACACCTCCGCTAGCTCCTTCCGGCTGTTGACGCCCATGATCTCCTTCGCGTCGTCGAGCCGCACCGTCTCCACCGAAAGCCGTTTCGCGCGGAGAATTCTGACCAGATCGGGAAGATAGTATTCCCCCTGGGCGTTCCCCGACCCCACTTCGCGGAGAGCGTCGAACAGGGGTGGAAGGTCGAAAACGTAGACCCCGCTGTTGATTTCCGCGATTGCACGCTCGCTGGCGCTGGCGTCCTTGTGCTCCACGATCGCAGAAATCGCGCCATCCTGCCTGACGATGCGGCCGTAGCCGTCAGGGCGAGCCACGATGGCAGTCAGGACCGTGGCCGCGGCGTTTTGCGAAACGTGATGGGCGACCAGCGCGCGGACGGTGCTTTCGCGCAGCAACGGAACATCGCCGGATAGCAATAGCACCGTGCCGCTCTTCCCCAGGAGGAAGGGTTCCGCCTGCAATAGGGCATGCCCGGTCCCGAGCTGCGGTTCCTGGAGCGCGAGCCGGACGTCCGGCCGTTTGCCGAAGTGCTCCCGCACGATTTCGGTCTGATGACCAACAATGACGACCGTCGAGGCCGGTCCGAGCGGAGCGGCTGACAGTAACACGTGATCTATCAGAGGCATGCCGGCTGCGCGGTGCAGCACTTTCGGAAGGGATGATTTCATCCGTGTTCCCTTCCCGGCAGCCAGGACGACGATGTGAAGTGCCGATGCGGGGACCTGAGACCGCGAATCAGCGGCCATGGCTATTCCTGGCTGTCAGCGGCGGGCTTTCGTCGTGCGAGGGACGACCGTCTCCGTGGCAGCGCCGACGGCCTGATGGAACGCCTGGAGGTCGTGAAGGGGGCCAAGATCGGGATCTTGTAGTGCAACAGACCTATTTTCTGGATTCAGACTGATCGCGTGTCGAAGATGGACCAGCGCCATCGCGATATCGCCCTTGTCCACTAGGGCAACAGACATAATGTAATGTGCGTGGTCGCTGTCAGGAGCCTTCTCGAGCGCTCGACCCAGATGCGCGAGGGCGCCCTCGATGTCGCCGGCGTTCAGCGCCACAGTCGCGGCATAGACTGATTCGGTCGGCGTCTGAGGGCCCGAGGGGCGCCGGGCGGTCTCGCGCTCGCACACTTGAAGGTAGAGCCGCGCACGCTCGACGAGCTCGCGCTCTCCTGGATACCGCTGAATAACCCCGCGGAGGCTATCCGCCGCTGCCCCGAAGTCGTGCCGCTGCAGCGCTCGTACTCCTGTTTCGTAGATAGCGAGTGCCTCGTAGAAAGCAGGCCGACGAGGTGGCGCTGGCGGCGCCGCCTGCACCGCTGAAGCTGCGGCGACCGGTTTGGCCTTGAGCTTATCCGTCGGTGCTGAAACCTTGGCCTTTTTTGCCAGGGTCAGCGCCTTTGGAGCCCTCGATGGCTTGCCGGATGATTTCGAAGCTCTGGGGCTCGACTTGCTGGTGACCGATCGGGTGGGCGACCGGCTCGCTGCCCCGCGACGCTGTTTAGCCATGCAGTGCTGGCCGGCCTCCTTTGGCCCTTGACAGTAGCAAACGACTAAGGACGGGTCAAGCGACCTCACGTCGAGCTGAAGCGTTGTGTTAATAGGTCATTCGAGCCTATTTAAGGTGCTCCTCTACCAGATTGTACGCTTGCCGCGCCTTGATCCCGTACTTCGCGGCCAGGCTGCGGATGGCCTCACGTCGGCTCAATCCGTCTATTTCTGTTAATCGACCAAATTCGCGTCCCACATCACTCGCTGAAGGGACGGTCACTGTTGGCTCGACCTCAACTGCTGGAGAGACGACCAGCGTGAACTCGCCGCGCCCCTCAGACATTTTCGCCAAATGTTCTGAAATTGGTCGAACAACCAATTGTTCGTGCGCTTTGGTCAGTTCTCGTCCGAGCGCAACCGTTCGGTCACCGAGCGCGACCAGCATATCCTCGAGGGTCGCGCGGATCCGGTGCGGAGCCTCATACATCACCACAGGCCGCCCCTCGTCAGCGAGGCTGCTGAGCCAGCCACGCCGTGCACCTGCCTTCGATGGCGGGAAGCCCACGAACAGGAATCCGTCGCCTCCTATGCCTGAGCCCGAGATTGCCGCCAACGCCGCACTTGGTCCTGGAATCGGCTCAACTCGAATCCCGGCGGCATGCGCCGCGGCCACTAGTCCCGCTCCGGGGTCCGACACGACAGGTGTGCCCGCATCCGACACGACAGCAATGGATTCGCCCGCGAGCAGACGCTGGATGAGTCCGGGCGTCCGCGCCGTCTCGTTGTGCTCGTGAAGGCTCGTCGTCGGCGTCGAGATCGAGTAGTGTTGGAGGAGCCGGGACGTCCGGCGGGTGTCCTCTGCAGCGATCACGGACACTTCGCGCAGTATCCGCAACGCACGCAACGTGACATCCTCGAGATTGCCGATGGGTGTCGCGACCACATACAGAGTGCCGGGCATGACTCCCCGGGCGATTGTACTCAATGTATTCAGCCGAACCCCTACCCCACTTCGTCGACGAATATCTGGCGTACCTGTACGAGATCAATCCCACGACGGCCACCTTCGACGGTGTTCACGTCCACGACGACCTGCTCGAGGACTTCAGCCGTTCGGCCATTGACGCGCAGGTGCGCACCCTTGGCGGGTTTGCGCGGCGGCTCGCCGCGATCGACCCGGCGCGGCTGACCGACGTCGAGCGGCTCGAACGTCCCGCGCTCGAATCGAGCATCCGCGCGCGGGTGTTCGAGCTCGAGGAGGTCCGCACCTGGGAGCGGAATCCACAGCTGCTGGCGGAGACGCTCGCGACGAGCCTCGCGGGCCAGGCGCTCTTCGACTACGCGCCGCTTGCCGAGCGTGCGCGCCGCGTGTTGTCCAAGTTGCGTCAGGTGCCGCGATTGGTGCAATCCGCTCGCGACAACTTCAAGGACCCGCCTGGAATTTTCGTCAAGGTTGGTCTCGAGAGTTTCCGCGGCACCCTGCGCTTCATCCAGGACGACCTGCCGCGTGCGTTTGGTGACCTCGGCGATCTGCATCTGCTTGGCGATCTCGCCGATGCGGCGACAGAAGCATCGACCTCGATCGGCAGCTGTGTCGAGTTTCTCGAGACGGATCTCGCGCCGCGCAGCAAAGGCTCGTTCCGTCTTGGCCGCGAGCGTTTCGAGCGGAAGTTTACGCTCGACGAAGGCTTCACAATCGGCGCGGATCGCCTGCTCTCGATCGCGACGCGCGAACTGCAGAAGACACAGGACGAGTTTCGCCGTGTCGCCTCGCGGGTCAACGGTGGCGATCCGGTCGCGGCGTGGCAGAAGACGAAGGCCGATCATCCGCCGGCGGGCAAACTCGTGTCGGTGGCGGAAGAGCAGCTGGCGGAGCTCGCCGACTTCATTCGCCGCGAGCGCATCATCACGCTGCCTGAAGGCGCGCCGGTCACCGTGCGTCCAACACCGCGCTTCTATCGATGGACCGCCGCAAGTATGTGGACACCAGGTCCCTTCGAGTCAAAGCCGGTGCGCGCGTTCTACTACATCACCGACGTCGATCCGACGTGGCCGGCGGAGCGTCAGGACGAGCACCTGCGCGATTTCAACTACGGCGCACTGTGGTCGATCTCGATTCACGAGGTATTCCCGGGTCACTTCCTTCACTATCAGCACCTGCGCCAGGTCGGCTCGACGCTGCGCAAGTCGATTCTGTTCTCGTCGACGGCGCTCGTCGAAGGCTGGGCGCATTACTGCGAGCAGATGATGATCGACGAGGGGTTCCGGAAGAACGACACTGGCGTCCGGCTCGGACAGCTCGCCGAGTCCCTCATTCGTCTCTGCCGCTGCATCGTCGGCATCCGGCTGCACTGCGAGGACATGTCCGTCGAGCAGGCCGTTCGCTTCTTCAAGGACGAGGCATTCCTCGAGGAGTCGAACGCCCGCCGCGAAGCCGAGCGCGGGACATTCGACCCGTCGTACATCCTCTATTCCGCCGGCAAACTGATGCTGATGAAGCTGCGCGAGGATTACAAAGCGCAGGCCGGCGCGAAGTTCTCGCTGCGCACGTTTCACGATACCCTGTTGGGAAACGGCACCGTCCCGATCTGGTTGCATCGCGCACTGATGCTCGGACCACAGAACGGGGAAGCGATTGAATGAAAGTCTGAGAAGCGGTGAGCTTCCGCCTTATCGCTTAGCTTCGCACGTCAGAGTTCACATTTACTTACTTCAGACGTCAGACCTCAGAGTTCAGACTTTCAGAGATACGTCCTTATGCCCCTTTACGAATACGAGTGCGTGACGAACGGCCATCGGTTCGAGCGGATCCAGAAGTTCTCGGATCCTCCCGTGGACGTCTGCCCGACGTGTGGCAGCGAAGTTCGCAAGCTGCTCTCGTCGCCCGCGATTCAGTTCAAAGGTTCCGGGTGGTACATCACCGACTACGCCAAAAAGAGCGGCAGCGTCGATTCGTCGGCATCATCCAAGGGCGAGAGCAAGGCCGAGGGGAAGAGTGAGTCGTCGGGCGGATCGACGAAGTCCGAGTCGTCGGACTCGAAGCCGGCCACCACTCCAGCAAAGAGCGACTAAGCGCCCTGGTCAGACGAACCGGCGGCACACGTCAGCGCCGCGGCCCGCCATTCAGATCGATCGACTTCAGGGTACTCGGCGAACTGCGACGCCAGATCCGGCCGGCGCAGAGCAAAGTACACCACCGCTTTCAGGAACCCGAGCTTGTTACCGGTGTCGTGTCGCGTCCCGTTGACACGGACGCCGTAAATCGGCCGATCCTGGAGCAGGCGGCGCATGCCGTTGGTCAGCTGGATTTCACCAGTGCGATCGCTCTTGGTGGCTTGGAGGATCGGGAAGATGTCCGGCGTCAGAATGTAGCGGCCGATGATGGCGAGGTTCGACGGCGCTTCGGCGCGCGGCGGCTTCTCGACCATGTCCTTGATTCGGTAGACGCCGTCGCGAATCTCTTCGGCGTCGATGATACCGTAGCTGCTCACGGCCTCCCACGGCACTTCTTCGATGGCGAGGACGGGTCCCTCGAACTCGTTGTAGATGTCGATCATCTGCGCCAGCCCGGGCGGCGTGGCGTCGATCACATCGTCGGCGAGGATGACGGCAAACGGTTCGTCGCCGACAAGAGTGCGCGTCACGAGTACGGCATGACCGAGGCCAAGCGGCTCGCCCTGGCGCACGTAGGACAAATTAATCGCGTTCGAGATGGCGCGAATCTCGGCAAGTTGATCCTTCTTGCCGCGGGCTTCGAGGAACGTCTCGAGCTCCACCGAGACATCGAAATGGTCTTCGATCGCGTTCTTGCCGCGGCCGGTGACCAGGATGATGTTGTCGACGCCGGAGGCAACGGCTTCCTCGACGCCGTACTGGATGATGGGCTTGTCGACGAGCGGCAGCATTTCCTTGGGCTGGGCCTTGGTCGCGGGGAGAAACCGCGTGCCGAGTCCGGCGGCGGGGAAGACCGCCTTGCGAACTTTCTTGCGTCCGGGATCCTGTGTTGAAGACATCGCCGTGCATCCTATCAACCCGCCGACCGCGGCGACAAGCCGCGCCGCGATCCATTAGGATCTACTCATGATTGACCCCGCTCTCCTGCGCGATCGGCTCGACGAGGTGCGCACCGCGTATCGCAACCGCGGCCTCAACGCCGACGCCGATCTCGAGCAACTGGCGACGCTCGAAGCCAGGCGCCGGCGGCTGATCCCCGAAATCGAGGGCCTCAAGCGCGATCAGAATGCGGCCGGAGACGAGGTCGCGCGCGCCAAGCGCCAGGGGCAGGACGCGACACCGCTCTTTGCCGCCAGCAAGCAGCGGGCGCAGCAAATCCGACAGCTCGAGATCCAGCTCGATCAAGTCGAGCAGCAGCGCACGGCGCTGTTGCTGACGCTTCCCAACCTTCCGCATCGCGAGCGTTCCCGTCGGCCGTTCTGCGGAGGACAACACGGAGGTCCGCCGGTACGGCGAACCGCCGGTGTTCGATTTCGAACCCAAGCATCACGTGGACCTCGGCCTCGACCTCGGCATCCTCGACATCGAGCGGGCCACGCGGATGAGCGGCTCGCGCTTCGCGGTGCTGATGGGAGCGGGGGCGCGCATGGCGCGAGCCCTCATCAACTTCATGCTCGACGTGCACACGCGGGAGTATGCCTACACCGAGGTGGAGCCGCCATTTCTCGTCAACACGGCATCGCTGCGCGGAACGGGCAACCTCCCGAAGTTCGAACAGGACCTCTTCAAGATCGCTGGCGACTGGGACCTCTACCTGATTCCGACCGCTGAGGTGCCGCTGACCAACCTGCACCGCGACGAGATTCTCGACGGCCGGCTGCTGCCGCTGCGCTACACCGCTTACACGCCCTGCTTTCGCAGCGAAGCCGGCACGTACGGTGCGGACATGCGCGGGCTGGTTCGCCAGCACCAGTTCGACAAAGTCGAGCTCGTGAAGTTCACCACACCCGATCAGTCCTATGACGAGCTCGAGTCGCTGACCAGAAACGCCGAATCAATCCTCGAGCGGCTGGGGCTGCCGTATCGGACGATGCTCCTGTGCACGGGAGATATGGGATTTGCGTCGGCCAAGACCTATGACATCGAGGTCTGGTTGCCGAGCCAGCAGACGTATCGCGAAATCTCGTCGTGCAGCAACACCGAGGCGTTCCAGGCGCGCCGTGCGTCGATCAAGTTCCGCGCAGCAGGCACCGGCAAGGCCGAGCTCGTGCATACATTGAACGGCTCGGGCCTGGCCGTCGGCCGGACGCTCATCGCGATTGTCGAGAACTATCAGCAGAAGGACGGCACGGTCGTAGTTCCTGAGGCGCTGCGCCCGTACGCTGGCACGGACGTCATCCGCCCGGCCTCGTCCTGAAGGAGCCTGCCCGTCGCCTTGCGCGCGACACACGTCGCCGGAAAGCCCTTACGGTTGACGAAATCGCGCACTCCTAGTCGCATCGACATCGCCGCTGTTTTTGTTGGTACGTATTCTGCCCCTTTGTTCGTCCGAAGGAGGCAGTATGCGAGTTCCATTGGCCGTAGTGTGCGCCGTGGCGATTCTCGTTCTCGTTGCGTGCGGCGGCGGAGGGTACGGAGGCAGTAGTCCCAGCGCGACCTTCAACGCCGCCGCCTGCCTCGGGCCCTGGCGTCGTCAGTATCGTCGGCAACCGTGGCGCGCAGTCGTTTACTCCCAATCCTGGAATGCCCGCCACGAGTCAGACCGTCGTCTGGCGCAACAACGACGGCGTGACGCACCGGATTATGCTGAACGACAGCACGGCAGACACAGGCGACATTGCGCCCGGCGCGACATCACGTCCGCTCGAGCTGCCTGCGAGCGGGGCGAACTATCACTGCACGATCCATCCAGGAATGATCGGCTCGATCGAGAGTTCGAGTGGACAGCCGCCACCACCGTGCACCGGCCAGTATTGCTAGTGTTTGTGAGACGCCACCGCTCCTCACCGCTCGACAGTAGAATAAATGTGACCGTCGTGACGTGCACGACGGTCGCCGCGCGGAGAGGTGGCCGAGTGGTTTAAGGCGGCGGTCTTGAAAACCGTTGAGGTCGAAAGGCCTCCAGGGGTTCGAATCCCTTCCTCTCCGCCACCTTCGCTCTCTCCAACCAAGCGAAGGGTGTCCGCCGTAGCCCGTCTAGGCGTCTCCTCACCCAACCGAGATCTGCCTTCTCGGCTCGCCGTCGTCTGGTCGCGGTCGGAGCCACACCAACCACAATCCTCCCAGCGTGAAGATCATGTTCACCAGCCATACGCCTTGGATCGACGGCGGGTGATATGAGGATGACGCCGCGGCGCGAAGCGCAGCGAAGTAGAGAATCAGTACCCAGACCCCCGAGAAGAGCGCGATCTTGCGCGTATATCCCGAGATGCCCAGCCCCATGAATCCAAGCATGATCGGCATCGTTGCTGTCGTCAGGCGCTTCGCGAACTCCTGACGGGCGCGGGCGCGGTCGGCTTCAGACGATGCGCTCGTGGCGTGGCGGATCAAGTCGGTGAACGTCCACTCCCAGATCCAAATGTCACGGTCTCCGCCTGGACAGTTCGACCAGAAGCACGCAGGCGGTCGGCGACCGACGCTCGATACGCCTGAGTCGCGAGCGGCAGGATCGACATCGTCATGCTTAGCATCACGAGCGTGCAAACCACCGACATGGCAGAAATGGCCGGCAGCAAGCGACGCGGCGACGTCGGCCATTGTTCCAGCGTCACGGCGAAGTAATACGCGACCAGAAGCGCTAACGCGAAAGCTTGTGGCGAAGAGGTCAACAGAAACCAGCCAGGAGAGTGCTGTCCGTTGAGCGCGATATTCAACGCTGGAACCATGGCAGCGCACATGACGATCGGAAGGATGATCGCCATGCGCTTTGACACGCTCTCGAAGGTCGGACGCGCGTGGCGATAGGTGTCTGCGATCTTGCAGATCGCCATCGCCTTCCAGAATCCCCAGTAAGCGCGGAGGTACACCAGACGCGAAGCGCTCCTCACGCATTCGTGCTGCAGATCGGCCAGCGCCGGCAGCAGCACGCGTTCGAGCGTCTCGCGATCGAACGTCCGCTCCGCCAGCCGACGTAGCCGCGACCCCGGGATGCGTGGTTCGTTCGTCATCGTCCTGGCTCCGGCGCGAGCGTGCGCGCCACAAGATTCCATGCATCCAGTACCCGCCGGCCGTGTCCGGTCGCGTGATACATGCGACGAGTGAGCGCATCCCGATCGCGCGACGCCGGTTCGTGATGCGACTCGACCAGGCCCTTCTGCTCCATGCGGCCGAGTGTGACGTAGACGGTCCCGCGCTTCAGCCGCCCGCGCGACTCGTCGACGAGCTGCAGGCCGTACTTCGCGCCCGACGATACGAGGAGGTCGAGGACGATGCGTTCCTTGGCGGACAGGGTCGGGAGTCGGGCCGTCTTCACCTCGATAGTCTTACAAAATGTAAGACTCGGATCAAGCGATACTTCCTCAGTCTCAATGGGGTTCCGGATCTTCGCCTTTCTCGCGCTGGTTTTTGCCGTTCTGACGACGGTGAACGCTATGAACAAAGGCGGGGACGCCGCGGTGTTTTTCGAAGGCGGCCGACGCTTTCTCAACGCCGAGCCGCTTTACGCCGGCAGCAGCGCTGCCGACGGCTTCATCGGCCCGCCCTTTCAGGCGATGTTTTTCACGCCCTTTGCGGCCGTTGCCAGCTTGAGTCCTGTCGCCGCCAGATTGATCTGGCACGCGCTGAATGTGGCGTGTCTCGCGCTTTCGGTGGCAATGACGGTCGGATGGTGGAACGCCGCGCGCAAGCATGAAGGGCTCGCCCCACGTTCCTGGCTCGCGCTTGCAGGGGCACCGCTGGCGGCGGTTCTCTTACCGCTCCTGACGAACTTCGAACACCAGAACCTGAACGCGATTCTGCTCGCGCTGCTCGACCGCCGCAACGTGGCAGCTCACGCTT
This sequence comes from uncultured Acidobacteriota bacterium, assembly GCA_963797715.1. GTDB lineage: Bacteria > Acidobacteriota > Vicinamibacteria > Vicinamibacterales > 2-12-FULL-66-21 > DATBJJ01. Next base: position 683,904 of record CAWCQS010000008.1, on the reverse strand, counting down.
GGGATCGGCTCTCGTCGCCGGCGCGCTCGTCGGCGCGGCGACAGCGCTCAAAGTGTTTCCGGCGCTCGTGATTCTTTACTTCATCGCGCGCCGGTACTGGGCGGCCGCCACGGTCGCCGCGCTTACCGCCGGGGGCTTGAGTGTTGTCGTGCCGCTTGGGGTATACGGCGTCAACGGGTTTGTCGATCTGGCGCAAACATTCTGGCGGCTCAGCACGAGTGGCTGGCCGGTGCGAGGAAACAATCAATCGCTCATCGCAGCCATTGATCGTTTGACGTCGGGCGTCGACAACCATGCCGGCGTTCGTGTCGCCAGCGAAGCGCCAGTCGCGATGGCGGTGTTTGTGCTGATTGCTCTTCTGCTGCTATGCGCTCTGCGTGGCAGTGGCGCTGGTGCAACGTCCCACGCGCACGGCAGTTGCCGTTGAGATCACTGCCGTCACCGTGCTTGCGATCCTGCTCTCGCCGATCGCGTGGGATCACTACTGGACGTTGCTCTTCCCGGCGTTTCTCATCGTCTACGACAGCCGCGACCGGCGGCTGCTCGGCCGCGCCGGCTTATACGCGTTCTGGGCGGCGGCGATTCTGACGACGGGATTGTCGCCGCTGACGTTAGGAGGCTCCGGCTTCAATGCCGCGCGCCACGTGTCGATGTACACAATCGCGGCGATCGTGATCTATCTCGCGCTGCTGGCGCTGCGACGACGAGTGAAAGTTTGACTTCGGACTTTCAGCTAGTGGTTCACAAACACCATCATCCACGGGCCGATCGCGCCGACGAGATAGACCATGGTGAGGAGAGATAACGTGCGGTGCATGCCGCGTGCGTAGAGGAGCGCGCCGCACGCACAAGCGACAGCCTTGGCTCCGAAGAGCGCGGCCGCAGGACCGACGAGCGCCATCCACGTGGCGATGAGGATGTTGCCTTCAGCGTGAAGCCCGTAGGCATGTACAGCCGTGTAGGTGAACAGGCCATCGAAGCCCTGCGTCGTGAGGAACAGCAGCAGCATCACCCTGGACACGACCATTTGCGCTATTGCACTGCAAAGAGCGTATCTTTTCAACTGATTGTTTTTCAGTAAGTTACGGCTGTCGAGTCGCCCTCAGAAGTGACTTTTGTCGCTCCCGTATGGACCCTGTGACTGACCACTGGATCGAGGCCCTCGAGCGCCGCCACCTCGCCGATTTGACCAGGCGCGAGGTGGCGCGGGCCCTGAGCGCGCTCTCGTCGTGCTACGTCCAGCGCCGGGCGAAGCTGGCGGAAGGCGGTGCGTTGTCGTCCGCCGGCAAGCGCGCGGCGTTTGCCCTCTTCTATGGCCCTCAGCACCTTCTCGTGACGCGCCGCATCGTCGAGTCGTTGCCGGTCGCGAGAGAAGCCATCAGCGAGATCGTCGATCTCGGGTGCGGTACTGGTGCCGCGGGTGTCGCGTGGGCCCTGGCGTCGGGGGCGCGCTCGATTCGCGGCCTGGATGTTCACCCCTGGGCAGTCGAGGAGGCCAACTGGACCTACCGTCAATTCCAGCTCGACGGCCGCGCCGTCCGTGCGAACCTTGCGGTGACGGATGCCTCGAGCGCCAAGCGCACGCTGCAGGCAGCTCGTCGTGGCACGGGGATCCTTGCGGCGTATGCTGTGAACGAGCTTCCGCCGGACGGGCGCTCCGCGCTTCTAACTGCGCTGCTCGACGCACACCGCCGAGGTGCGCGAGTGCTTGTCATCGAGCCGATCGCCCGGCGCCTGGCGGGCGTTGCCGCATGGTGGGACAGCTGGCAGGCAGCCTGGGAAAGCGCTGGCGGCCGTGCCGACGAGTGGCGATTTCCGGCGGCCTTGCCACCTACGCCGCTGGCACTGGCGCGCGCGGCTGGGCTCGACCCCCGGGAGCTCACGGCGCGCTCGCTGTTCCTGTAGTTCGAGCGCTCACGGCCTGCGGCGCGCCTCGTGTGATAATCAGCCCTGTCGGAGGGGGCGCTCGGTGCCCCGTCCGGCCCTGATGCTGGCCCTCGATCTCGTCAACACCATCGCCATTGCGGGTGTGGTCCTCTTCGCCGGCTACGGGCTTCGCCGGATTGTTCCGGCTCTCGCTCGTCTGAACATCCCAGCGCCAGTTGTCGGTGGTCTCATCGTCGCCATTGCGATGACGGTTGGCCACGCCCGCGGCTCGCACCTGCTGCGGTTCGACACCACTCTGCAGACATCGCTTCAGAACGCGTTCTTCACGTCGATTGGCTTCGGCGCGAGCGTCCAGCTGCTGCGTCTCGGTGGCCCGCTTGTCATCCGCTTCTTTCTCTTTGCGGCTGCGATCGCGATCCTGCAGAACGTCGTCGGCGCGGTGGTCGCGATCGGACTTGGACCACCCGCGGGTGAAGATCCCGAAGCGTACGTGCTGCTCAAACATCTCGTGCTGATGCTCGTGGCCATGTGGATCGGCGGCTTCGTCAGCAGAGCGCTGGCCGGCGCTGGCCTCTCGCGCTCGTCGCCATCGTCGCCGCGCTGGCGGTGCTGCGCGTGATGGGCCGGGACTATGAGAGTATCGTGATGGCAGGCGGCTTCGTCGGGTTCATGCTCGGCACCAGCGCCAATGCCATGGCGAACATGAGCGCGCTCGTCGAGCGATATGGGCCCGCACCAAGGGCGTTCCTCACGGTTCCTCTGGTGGGAGCGTTCTTCATCGATTTCATCAATGCTGTGATCATCACCATCTGTCTGAACCTATGGGCGTGATGACCGCTCCCCTAGCGACGACGGCCAGCCGGCCGAGGATTCTGGCGAATGGCTCAACCTGATAGCGCGGCGCCGTCTGCGCGCCGCGGCCCGACGCTAACGCAGCAAATCTTCATCGGCCTGGCGATCGGCATCGTTGCCGGTTGGCTGGTCAGCGAATACCACCCGTCGGCTGCGATTTATTTCCGTCCCTTCAGTCAGATCTTCCTGCGCCTGATCAAGATGATCATCGCGCCGCTGATCTTCGCGACGCTGGTCGCAGGAATCGCCGGCGCCGGTCACTTCAAGGTCGTTGGCCGCATGGGGCTGCGCGCGATCATCTACTTCGAGGTCGTGACGACGCTGGCGCTCGTAATCGGACTGGTCACCGTCAACGTCATGAAGCCCGGTGTCGGCGTCAACCTGCCGATGGGGCAGAAATCAGAAATCTCAGCCGCGGCGCAGACGTGGGATCAAATCCTCCTGCACACGGTCCCGGAGTCGGTCATCAAGGCGATGGCCGATGGCGACGTCCTCCAAATCGTCGTCTTCAGCATCCTCTTCGCCATCGCGCTCGGCATGATTGGCGAGAAAGGACGCCCGGTCGTCGCCTGGTGCGAAGCCGTGGCGGAGACGATGTTCAAGTTCACGAACATCGTGATGCATTACGCGCCGATTGGCGTCGGCGCCGCGATTGCGTACACCGTCGGGCACGGTGGGCTGCGTGTGCTCGTCAACCTTGCCTGGCTGGTTGCAACGTTGTACGTGGCCCTCACGGCGTTCGTCCTGCTCGTGCTTTTGCCGGTGGCGCTCATCTTCAAGGTACCGCTGCGCAAGTTTCTGAAAGCGGTGAAGGAGCCGGCCGTCATAGCGTTCTCGACGACGTCGAGTGAAGCCGCGCTGCCGCGGGCGATGGAAGTGCTGGAGCGGCTCGGCGTCCCGCGCAAGATCGTGGCCTTCGTTCTGCCGCTCGGCTACAGCTTTAACCTCGACGGCACGACGCTTTACTTGTCGCTCGCGTCAATCTTCGTCGCGCAGGCAGCCGGCGTGCACTTGTCCGTGGGACAACAGATCACGATGCTCATCACGCTGATGCTGACCAGCAAGGGCGTTGCCGGCGTGCCGCGTGCATCGCTGGTCATCCTCGCCGGCACGCTTGCGAGCTACGGGCTGCCGCTCGAGGGCGTCACGCTCATCCTTGGCGTCGATGAGCTCATGGACATGGCCCGGACGATGGTCAACGTCGTCGGCAATTGCCTCGCGACGGTGGTCGTCGCCAAGTGGGAAGGCGAGTTCCGCGAGGCCAGTGATGAGACCCTCGAGCTCGCGGCGGCCCGCGGAGAAATCTAGCCGGAGCGCTATGCCTTTTGGACTGTCTAACCGGCAGCGGCGCCGGTTCAACCGCTGGTTTCTCGAGGGCCTTCGCGAGCCCGCCGGCCCGCACGCTCAAAGGGTCCACCAGTCGCCGTGGTGGAAGGTCATGTGCCTCACCGGCGTCGACTATTTCTCGACGCTCGGCTACCAGCCTGGCATCGCCTTTCTTGCCGCCGGCGCGCTGTCGCCCATCGCAACGCTCGTGCTCATCCTGCTGACGCTCTTCGGCGCGCTCCCTATCTACCGGCGCGTCGCGGAAAACAGTCCGCACGGTCAGGGCAGCATCTCGATGCTCGAGGAGCTGCTGCCGCGATGGCGTGGCAAGGTCTTCGTCCTCTGCCTGCTGGGGTTCGCCGCCACCGACTTCGTGATCACGATCACGCTGTCAGCGGCCGACGCCACGGCTCACATCGTCGGCAACCCGTTTGTTCCGGAGCAGTTCAATCACCCGATTGCGCTGACGCTGCTACTGCTGGCGCTGCTCTCGGCGGTCTTCCTGAAAGGCTTCCGCGAAGCCATCGGCTTCGCGGTGTTCATCGTTGGTGTCTACCTGCTGCTGAATGTCGTCATCATCGGCTGGGGCATTCTCGAGGTGTCGCACCATCCCGAGTACTTCCCGCGCTGGCGCGATGGCCTGATCGCGACACATGGCAGTCCGATCATGATGCTGGCGGCGGCGCTCATCGTCTTTCCTAAACTGGCCCTGGGACTATCGGGCTTCGAGACGGGTGTCGCCGTCATGCCTCTCGTCGAGGGCGATCCCGGCGACGACCCGCATATGCCCGCCGGGCGGATACGGAATACCAAGAAGCTGCTGCGCACGGCCGCCGTGATCATGACGGTCATGCTGATGGGAAGCTCGATCATCACGACGCTCCTCATCCCGCCGCACGAATTCGAAGAGGGCGGCCGCGCCTGGGGTCGCGCGCTGGCGTTCCTCGCGCACGAGCATCTCGGCGAGGCGTTTGGAACGGCATACGACCTCAGCACGATTTCGATCCTCTGGTTCGCTGGCGCGTCGGCGATGGCCGGTTTGCTGAACCTGGTCCCGCGCTACCTGCCCCGCTACGGCATGGCGCCGGAGTGGGCACGTGCGTCGCGGCCGTTGGTCGTGCTGTTCACCTTCATCACGTTTCTGATCACCATCATCTTCGATGCGAACGTCGAGGCGCAGGGCGGCGCCTACGCGACCGGAGTGCTGATGCTGATGACGTCGGCGTCGGTGGCCGTGACATTGTCGGTCCGGGCCCACTACCGCCTGTGGCTGGCCTACTGTGCCATCACGCTCGTGTTCATCTACACGACGATCGTCAACATCGTCGAGCGACCAGATGGCGTGAAGATCGCTTCCTGGTTCATCGTGACAATTATCGTGACGTCGCTCATCTCACGCGTGCTGCGTTCGACAGAACTGCGCGTGCAGTCGGTTGAACCGGATGCGACAGCGTTGCGTTTCATCCACGACGCCGGCGGTGGCCGCGCGATCCGGATCATCGCTAATCGCCCTGATACGGGGTTGCCCGAGGAGTACGAGCACAAACTCCGCGAGGCCCGGGATTCACACCACTTGGGTCTAGACGAAAAAGTGCTCTTTCTGGAAGTGCGGCCTGGCGATGTGTCGGAATTTGCCGGACGCCTTCACGTCGAGGGGGTCGAAGTCGGGCCGCATCGCGTGCTTCGCAGCATGAGCTCGGCTATTCCGAATGCCATCGCCGCGCTCCTCCTCTACATTCGCGACGAGACCCGGCAGATTCCACACGCGTACTTCGGCTGGACTGAAGGAAATCCCATCGTCTATCTGATGAAGTTTCTGGCGCTCGGCGAGGGCGACACGGCGCCAGTCACCCGCGAAGTGCTGCGGCAGAACGAGTCGAACCCGCTCAAGCGGCCGCGGATTCACGTCGGATAGAGGCAGTCACGCAGCCAGCGTCACGGCACATTCCTCAACGCCCCGCCCTTTAACCGCTGTCACTTTCAGTGACAGCCGGTCGTAACGCACCGTGTCGCCAACCTGCGGCGGCCGGCCGAGCAGTGTCAGCACGAGGCCGCTGACGCTATCGACCTCCTCGTGTTCGAGGTCGAGATCGAACTTCTGCCCGAGCTCGTCGAGCCGCATCGTGCCGGGCACGCGCAGACAGCCATCGCGGTCTCGGTACGGCTGCGGCGTTGATCCCGGCCCGGCGTCGATGTCGCCAACGACTTCCTCGAAGAGATCCTCGAGCGTGACGATGCCAGCCGTGCCCCCGTGCTCGTCGAGGACCACGACCATCTGCGTACGCTCGCGCCGCATCACAGCGAGCACCGTGTCGATCGATGCCGTCTCCGGCACGAGCGGCAGCGGCCGCGCGTGCGCCTGGCCGATCGATTCGTTCCGCAGCAGCAGGCGCAGCAGATCCTTGATGTGAATCATCCCGACGATATGGTCGAGATCGCGTTCGATGACGGGATACCTGGTGTGCGGCGACCGGCCGAGCAACTCGCGGATTCGTGCCGGTGAGCTGCCGAGTGGAAGACCGGTGATCCGGACTCGCGGCACCATGACCTCGGCCGCCGTGAGGTTCGCGAAGTCGAAGAGCACCTGCAGCATCTGGCCGGATTCTGCCCGAATCGCCCCGAGCTCCTCGCTCTCCTGGACGATGAGCTGCAGCTCCTCCGGCGTGTAGTACTGCTCGGCGTTCTGCGCCTGGCGATTGACGCCGAGCAGACGCAGCAAGGCATTGCCGATGCCGTTGAGGCCGACGACGAGCGGAAAGACAATCGTCTTGATCCACAGCATCGGCGGCGTGATCCAGAGCGCCATCGTTTCCGCCTGCTGAAGCGCCAGAGACTTCGGCACCATCTCGCCAACGACGATGTGGAAATACGTCAGGATGACGATCGCGATCACGGATGCAAGGCCATGCGACACGAGCCACACTGGAGCACCGGCGCGGCCCATCGCCTGGTACAGCCAGTCGGCGAGCACGTGTTCGCCGTACATGCCCAGCCCGAGGCTGGCGACGGTGATGCCGAGTTGTGCGGTCGCAATGTAGCGATCCTGACGCGTCGGGTCCCGCAGCACGTCCTGCACGGCCCTTGCGAGGCGGTTGCCTTTTGCCGCCCGTGCGTCAATCGACGCGCGCGGTGCCCCGACAATCGCGAACTCCGCCGCGACGAAGACGCCGTTCAACAGGATGAGGCCGGTGATGATCAGGAAGGCTGTCATTCGGTAGCCTCGGATCCCGGTGGCAGGACGACCGCCGAAGAGGCGGCGTCGCCCTCGACTGCCTCAACGATGAGCTCGACGCCAGCGAGCGTGACCTGTTCACCCGGAGCCGGAACACCACCGAGCGACTGCGTGATGAATGTGCCGACGGTCTCGCCCGGACTGTGGCTTTTCCAGGGCGCGCCGAGAACCTGCGCCGCCTGATCCACCCGCATCGCACCGGGTACACGGACGCTCCCATCGGGAAGAAGAATCGCTCGGGCCGGTGCGCCTTTGAACTCGTCCGAGACGCCACCGATAAGCTCCGCCACAACGTCCTCGAGTGTGATCATCCCTGCCACCTGACCGCCTTCGGCAACCACCAGCACCTGGTGAATCCGTTTGTCTCGCATGTACGCGAGCAGGTGATCGGCGGGAAGGCTGTCGTGAACGCGCGCGATCGGGCGCAGCAGCGACGTCAGAGGCGTCGCCTCTCCGTCGGTGATGAAGCGCGTCACGACGTCTTTGGTGTGGAGGATGCCGATGATGTCGTCAGGCGTCCGTCGATACACGGGCAGCCGGCTGTAGGGACTCGTGGCGACGAGCCGTAGCACCTCTGGCAGCGGCGTCGACACCTCGATGGATGCGAGCCTCGCGCTCGGCACCATCAGCTCGCGCGCCGTGCGCAGCCCAAGTCGAAGCGCCTGGTGGAGTCGAACCTGTTCCTGGGGCTCGAGCAGCCCGCCGTCGCGGCTTTCAGCGATCAGAAGCTCGATCTCCTCCGGGGAGTGCACGTGCCGATGTCCCGTGTTCTTCACGCGCATCAGCTTCAGCAGCAGGTTGCCGCTGCCGTTCAGGAACGCAATCGACCAGGCGAAGATGCGCTCTGCCCATTGCATTGGGATGACGGTCCAGATTGCCGTGCGAGTGGGGTCCTGCAGCGCCAGCGACTTGGGCACGAGTTCGCCGACGATCATCGCCAGCGTTGTCAGGACGAGAAGAACGATGACGGCAGAAGTCGAGACTGCCGTTTCGGCTTCCAGCCCGGCCACACGCTGGAGGAGCGGCGCCACGCGCGGCGCGATTGACGCCTGCGCGTACGCGCCGAGGATGAGGCTGCAGAGCGTGATGCCAACCTGGGAGGCAGCGATGTAACGATCGAGGGCGTGCGGGTCTTCGACGACAGGCAGCACCCGGGTGGCCAAAGCGTTGCCGTCTTCAGCCAGCCGTCGCAATCGGCTCCGGCGCGCTCCCACCACGGCAAATTCCGCCGCGACGAAGAGCGCCGTCAGCAGGATCAGCAGGGTGATGATCCCTGACGCCAGCAGCATTCGTCAGGGATCGTACTGCAAAGCGGGTGAAATTGGCCGGGGTTCGGGATTCGGGTCCGGGGCTCGGGAGTCCGGGTCGGGGCTCGAACCCTCGTAACCCGCTGTTTGCAGCCCACTTCTGCCGTTGCGGCAATTCAGCCGGGGCTCTTTGCCACCCGATCCCTGAAAGCGATCCTACTTTCCGAGCCCCGAGCCCCGAGCCCCGATCGAACGTCACTCCGCCCGCAACGCGATCACCGGATCGACGCGCGTCGCCCTGCGGCCTGGAAGATAGCTCGCCAGGAGCGCGACGCCGACGAGAAGCCCGCTGACCGCGGCAAACGTCAGCGGGTCGGTCGGCGTGACGTCGAACAGCAGCCGTTCCATCAGCCGAGTCAGAAACAGCGCGCCGGCGCCACCGACGGTGATGCCGACCACGGCGAGGACCAGGGCCTGTCGGACGACCATGCGCAGGACATCGCCGCGCTGCGCGCCGAGCGCCATCCGAATCCCGATCTCCTGCGTACGCTGCGTCACGCTGTAGGCGATGACACCATAAATGCCGACCGCCGCAAGCACCAACGCCGCGCCGGCGAAGATGCCGAGCAGCAACGTTGTCAAACGGCGCTCGGCGACGGAGTTGGAGACCACCTCGTCCATCGTCTTGATGTTGGCGACGACGAGCTCCGGATCGAGCTGGCGCACCAGGCCGACGATTGAGTTGATGACGAGTGTTGCGTCGCCTGTCGTCCGTACCGCGATCGTCATCGTTCCGTACGGATTGCGTGCGTACGGCCAATACGTCATCGGTCGGACTACGGCGTCAAGTCCCGCATGACGGACGTCGCCGACAACTCCGATGATCTCGTCCTCGATATCATCCCAGGTGATCTTGACGCGCTTGCCGATCGGATCCTCGCCCGGCCAGTATTTCCGCGCCATCGTTTCGTTGATCACGACGCGGCCCTTGGCGTCGGCGGCGTCGCGCTCGCTGAACAATCGGCCCTTGAGGAGCGGCACGCCCATCGTTTCGAGGTAGTCGTGCGTGATGACGCGCACGTCAGTCACGGGTTCCTGGCCCTTCGGTGGCTCCGGCTGACCGATGATGCGCATCGACGTCGCCGCACCGAGGCCGGTCAACGGCAGAAAACTGATGGCGCCCGAAGTCTTCACGCCGGGAAGCGCATCGACCTGTTGGAAGAAGCGATCGAGAAACTGCCCGCGCTGATCCTGACCGTAGCGTGACTGCGGCAACGACAGCCGCATCGTCACCGTGCGCGTCGGATCGAAGCCGGGATTCTGATCGAGCAGGCGGACGAAACTGCGCAGCAGCAAGCCTGCGCCAACGAGTAGCACGAGCGCCAGCGCCATCTCGACGACGACGAACGCTGCTCGTGTGCGGTTTCCCTTCGCGGCCGACCCGGAGCGCCCACCATCCTTTAACGAGTCGGTCAGGCTCGTGCCCGACGCCGTCAGCGCAGGAACGGCGCCGAAGATGAGCCGCACAGACGAGGGATGCCGTTACTGTGAATAGCAGAACCGTCACGTCGATGCCGACCATCTCGAGGCGCTGAATGGGGAGTCGCTCGGCGACTACGGCTCGCAGAAATCCAAGCGCCCACCACGCCAGCAACAATCCGCAGACGCCGCCGAGGAGCGACAGGACCACGCTTTCGGCGAGCAGCTGGCGAACGAGCCTGCCTCGTCCGGCGCCGAGCGCAGCCCGGACGGCGAGCTCCCGTTGGCGGGAAGTGGCGCGCGCCAGCAGCAAGTTCGCGACGTTGGCGCACGCGATGAGGAGAACGAAGGCGACGGCGCCGGCGAGGACGAGAAGGGCGGGACGCACGTCACCCGTCAGTTGCTCGCGGACCGGCACGACGCGCGATGTCCAACCGGTGTTGAAGTCCGGAAACATCTGCGTCAGCTGCGCTGACACCTGCGTCATGTCGAGCTGCGCTCGCTCCGCGCTGATGCCAGGCCTGAGCCGGCCGACAACCATGAGCGATCGCCCGCGTGGGGTGCGCGACTGCGCGGTAAAGCCGATCGGCAACCAGACGTCCACGTTCTTGTCGAGAAACGAGAAGCCTGGCGGCATCACGCCGACGACCGTGTACGGGGTTCCTTGGGACACGATCGGGCGCTCGAGGATCGTCGGGTCGGCGCCGAATCGTCGCCTCCACAAACGATCGCTGATGACGACGACGCGGGCGTTGGGTTGGTTCTCGTCTGCGGTAAATCCGCGGCCGATGCCGGGTGAAACGCCAAGGATCGGGAACAGCTCCGCCGAGATTGATTGCGCCTGGAGCTCTTCGGGCTCGCCGCCACCGGTTACCGTCACGCTGTAGGTGATCGTGATTGCGGCGAGGTCCTCGAACGACGAATTCATCTCGCGCCAATGAATGAAGTTTGCCGGGCCGACGACGTTGCTCTTGCGATCACGAACGGTGTTGTGCTCCCAGACAATCGCGAGGCGATCGGCGTCGCGGTAGGGAAGCGGCTGCAGCAGCAGCGTGTTGATGACGCTGAAGATGGCGGTGTTGGCGGCGATGCCGATGGTCAGCGCGGCGATGGCGATGAGGGAGAAGCCGGGGGCCCGAGTCAGTGTGCGCAGTCCGTAGCGAAGATCGGTGAGGAGTGAAGTCATCGACTTTGACCTCTTTACTCAGTGCTCGCGGGGCCCCACCCCGCTCGCGGCGGCTCGACTCGCTTCCGCCTTCGCTGAAGCTTCGGCGGACCGCCGTAGCCTTGGCGGAGGCTGGTCGCTCGCTCGCCGCGGCCGCAGGCGCTGCCGATACTGCCGCTGGGATCAATCGACGATCGGTGCGGCACGGCCGCTCTTTTGCGAGCCGCGAACCGCGAGAAGCGAGCCGCGACAATCAGCGCCCAATGGCTCCGATCGCCCACGCCGCCTGCCGTCGGACGCCGACGCTGTCGTCCTTGAGCGCCACGAGCAGGCTCGAGATTGCGCGGGAGTCGCCAATCGCGCCAAGCGCCCACGCCGCCTGTTCGCGGACATCTGGGCTCGCGTCGGTCAACGCGTGCATCAACGGCTCGACGGCGCCGGTGTCGTCGATGGCGCCGAGGGCCCAGGCGACCTGCTTGCGGACTGTCGGAGACTTGTCGGCGAGCGCGCGCGCGAGTGCAGCCACGGCGGAGCGATCGTCAATGGCACCGAGCGCCCAGGCCGCCTGGCTTCGCGCCTTGTCGTCCGCATCGTTCAGTGCCTTGGTGAGGGCGGCGACCGCCCGCGGATCGTCGAGCGCGCCGAGCGCCCATGCGGCCTGGCGCCGCACTCGCGGATCCGGATCGTCGAGCGCCGGGATGAGTGCCGGTACGGCTGCGGGATCGTCGACAGCGCCAAGCGCCCACGCCGCCTGTTCGCGTACCGGCGCTTCGCGATCGCGGAGCGCTTCGCTGAGCGCCGCGACCGCGCGATTGTCGTCGAGCGCGCCCAGTGCCCACGCGGCATTACGGCGCGCGATCCACGCGTCCTGCTTGAGAGCCTTGAGCAAGGGTTCGAACGCGCGCGTACCGATGGCGACGAGCGCAGCAGCAGCCTCTTCGCCAGGGCTCGTCAGGTTCTCTTCGCCATGCCGCGACCATCGGCGGCCGCAGATGGTGCCATCGACAGGCGCGCCGTCCGGCAGCAGCCGCACCAGTGCGCCAATCGCGTCGAACGCGCGATCGCCCAGCTCTCGCAGCCCACACGCACCGCGTGTGCGCACAGCGGCATCAGGCGATCCGAGGTCGGCGATGAGATCCCGCGCCGGCCGGGCGTCCTGCGCAGTGGCGGTCTGTGCCGAGCTATCGTTCCCGGGGAATCGTCCGCCCGCCCCAAACGGCCCGGTGGTCAGCAACGCGCACAGGACGATCGAGCTGCGCAGCACGTCAGTGAACTCCGCCCGGGTTCGGCCGGGAAATCGGATTCGGGTTCGGGTTCGGGTTCGGATGGGGATGGGGATTGGGATGGGGGTGCGGACGCGCTCCGTCATGCCAGTCGCCGCCGCTCAGCTCGGCGAGCGCCATGGCTGCCGCGCGCCGGACGCTCGCATCTTCGTCCTTGAGCGCTCCGGTGATTGCGGTGAGGGCCGTTTCGTCGCGGATCTCGGCCAGCGCCATCAGCGCATGCTTCCGCACGTCGACGTTGCTGTCCTTGACAGCGGCGATCAACGGCTGCACCGCGCTTCGATCGCGGAGCTCGGCGAGCGCCTGCGCCGCACGGACGCGAACGCGAGGCTCGTTGTCCTTGAGCGCCTGGATCAGCGCCGGAGTTGCTCGCGGATCCTCGATCTCGCCAAGCGCCGAGATTGCGTGCAGCCTGACGTCAGTCTGCGGATCTTTGAGCGCTTCCATCAGCCCGGGAACGGCGCGCGGGCTGCGCAACTGCGCAAGGGCCACCGCTGCCTGCTTGCGGACGCCGGCGTCCGTATCCTTCAACGCGCCGATCAGCGCGTCGATGGCGGCTTCGTTTGGACTCTTCTGCGCGGTGACGCCGGTCCACCGTACCTCCGTCATCGCGTGGCCAGGCGACCATTCGAGCGGCGGGTTGACGATCACGAGGCCGATGCCGAGGCAGATGGCACTCGATCGGCTGAGCGTTCGGAAGAAGACGGCTAGCGGACTCATGACCCCTCTCTTCTGCTAAGAAACTAGCACTGACGCCCGCAGCGATCTGAACCGGATGACCGGCGTTGACGCTGCTGTTCTGTGACGGATCCCTACCGAATGAGCTGACCGAGTGCGAACGCGGCCTGCTGACGCACGTCGGCGCTCGTGTCCTTGAGCGCTTCCGTGAGCGCGTCGATCGCGCGCGGGTCGCGCAGCTGTCCGAGCGCGAAGACCACCTGCTCGCGCACGTCCGCGGCCGAGTCCTTGGTCGCGATCACCAACGCTTCGACCGCGGCGCGATCCTTGATCTGGCCGAGCGCGAACGCCGCCTGCTGCCGCACGTCGGCGTTCTCGTCTTTGAGCGACGCGATCAGCGGCTGGACGGCGCGCGCATCGCGAATCTGGCCCAGGGCGAACGCGGCCTGCTCGCGGACGTCGGGTTTGGCGTCGCGCAGAGCAGCAACGAGGCCGTCGATGGCCGAGGGATCCCGCAGCTGGCCGAGCGCGAACACGACCTGCTCCCGCACGTCCGCGTCGCTGTCCTTGATCATGGCCGACAGTGCCGACGCGGCCTTCTTGTCACGCAACTGCCCGAGCGCAAAGACCGCCTGCTCGCGCACGTCGCCGTTGCCGTCCTTGAGCGCGCCGATGAGCGCGTCGGTGGCACGCGCGTCGCGCAGCTGGCCGAGGGCAAACGCCGCCTGCTCGCGGACGCTCGGGTTCTCGTCCTTGAGCGCGGCGATGAGTGCGTCGACCGCGCGCGGGTCACGCAGCTGGCTGAGGGCGTGCACGGCATTTTCACGAACGCTGGGATTCGTGTCCTTGAGCGCCCCCATCAGGGGATCGACCGCGCGCTTGTCGTGCAGCTGGCCGAGTCCATGCGCCGCCTGCTCGCGCACGTCGGGTGACGGATCCTTGAGCGCCTGCACCAGCGGCTCGAAGATCGACGGATCGCGGAGCTGCACGAGCGCGTGCATCGCGGTTTCGCGGACGTCCTTGTCCGAGTCCTTGAGCGCCGCCGTCAGCGCCGCGATCATGCGCGGGTCGGCCCCGCGCTTGCCGTCCTGCGATGTCTGCACGGCATTGGCCGCGCCTTGAACCGCACCTTGGACGACGCTCTGCACCACCGATTGCCACGTTGACTGCACACCCGCCTGGATTGCGCCCTGGACGGCGCTTTCCGCGATCGCCTGGGCGTGCTGGCTGATGGTTTCGCTCGCGCTCACGCTGACCGCGTCGGCGATGGCCTGCGCGGCCTGCGGCGCGTTCACGTGCGTCGCCGGTTGTGGATTGGGGTTCGCGTTCGGCTGCGGCGCAGGCGATGGCGATGGCGCCGGAATCTGCGGCGCCGGTGCTGAGGGCGCATCGGGTGCAACCATCGCGGCACCTTCAACAGTCGCCACGGCCCAGGGCTGCATCGTCGCAAGCGGCGGGAGCGCACAGGCGACAAGCGCCGTTGCGATTACAGCACGCGTCCGCGATACGCCGGAGCGTGGCACCTTCGGATCGAGAATTGCGATCAGCCGGCCTTCGAGCTGCGAGCGATGCGCCATCGCCAGGGTCGCACCGGCCAGCACCGCGGGAAAACGGCCGCCGCGCATCACACGAGCGATCTCGAGCAGCTCCTCCGCGTAGTCAGGACCCTCGGTGCCGCACGCGAGCACGAGATCGTCGCACGCACGCTCACGCTCCGTGCGGATGTGCCGGGCCGCAATCCACGCCAGCGGGTTGAACCAGTGCAGCGCGCAGGCGGTTTGCGCGATGACGTGGGTCAAGCAGTCACGGCGCTTCACGTGCGCGAGCTCGTGGAGAAGGACGATGCGAAGCCGCTCGAGCGGCCATCGATTCGCATCTTCCGGCATCAGTACGGCGGAAGAAAAGACGCCGGCAGCCATCGGCATGCTGGCACGAGCGCTCTCGAGGAACGTCAGGCGCCGGGTGATGCCGAGATCGTCGGCGAGTTCCTCGGCGAGCGGCAACCACGGCGCATCGACTACGCGCACCGTCCGTCGCGACATCCATTGCACCGCGACAAGGCCCAGAAGCAAGCGCGCCAGCACAGCGACGACGCCCGCGACCCAGATAGCGAGCAACGCGTTCGTGACGGATATGCGCGGCAGCACGAATCGATTCGAATCGGTGGATGTGGCGGCAGGAGCTGCGTTGTGAGCCACGGCTGCTGCCGCCAGTGACGATGGTCCGATTGCACGCGTGCGGCGCGACAGTGGCGGCGCGCTCGGAAGGTTGTCAGAAGCCGGAACCGCAGGCACCGTGTCCGCCGTCAGGGTGACGATCGGCAGCTGCCAGCGAGGAAGAGCGAACGAGAGCACAGGGATGACGACTGCGCTCGTAAGCGCAAGGCTCCAGACGAGGTGACGCGTTGCTGCCGACGCTCGACCGAGCACGACGGCCGCCAGCGCGGCGCTGGCAAGGACGAGCGTGACCTTGACGAGGGCGTCGACCGCGGGCAGCACGAGGCCGTCGAGTCCGGTGAGCAGCGTGGTGAGTTCAGCTGGAATCATTGTGTCGCTCCGCGGTGGCTACCGCGCTTCCGTACTTCGGGCATCGCTGATCATCCTGGCCAGCCGGTCGAGCTCGCCGTCGGAAAGCTTCGTCGAGGCGTCGTCGAGCAGCGCCGAGATCGCCTGTTCCGTTGAGCCGTCGAAGAAGGTCCGCAGCATGTGCCGCAGTGCCGACTTCTTGGCGTTGTCGCGCGCCACGGTTGGCAGGTAGACGTACCGGGGACCATCCTGGTCGTGCCGGACATGGCCTTTTTCCTCGAGAATCCTTAACATCGCGCGAACCGCTGAGTAGCTGGGCGGGTCGGGGAGTGCCGTCTGCACCTCGGCGGCCGTGGCGCGTCCCTGGGCGTAGAGGATGTCGATAATCTGCCGCTCCCTGCGGCTGAGCTCGTGATGGGGAGGCGTTTTCATGGGTGTTTGTTTGTCCACAACCCTTAGACGGAGGAAGTCGGAAAAAGGTGCTATGAACTTAGCACACACCCGAAATGGCCTTCAAGCAGGGCCTGAGGGCTGTTTTGAGGCTCCCGGCCACTCGACGTAATCTATCGCCCGGCAGCGAAACCAGTCATAGCGGCGAGCGCTTCAGGAAGGGATGACCGATGCTGAAGGAATTCAGGGACTTTGCCGCACGGGGCAACGTCATCGACCTCGCGGTAGGCGTCATCATCGGGGCGGCGTTCGGCAAGGTGGTAACGTCCGCCGTCAACGACCTCATCATGCCGCCGATCGGCATGGCCCTCGGCCGGGTGGATTTCGGCAACCTGTTCGTGGCGCTGAACGGCGGCACGTATGCATCGCTCGCTCAAGCCAAGGCTGCAGGGGCCCCGACATTCAACTACGGAATCTTTCTCAATACCTGCCTCGAGTTCATCATCGTTGCGTTCGCGGTGTTCCTGCTGGTCAAGCAGTTCAACCGGCTGAAGGGCCCGGTCGTGATCGACACGCGCGATTGTCCGTTCTGCGTGTCGAAGATGGCGCTCAAGGCGACGCGGTGCCCGGCGTGCACCTCCGAAGTCAAACCCGCTGCCTGACCGTTAAGAGACGAGAGGATCATGAGCCGATTCGCACTGGCCGTCGCGTTACTCGTCGTAGCCGTCTCACTGTCCGGGCCGGTCGCGAGATCCGCGGGGATAAGCCATGAGCCGCAAGGCAAGCCGCAGGATCCGGCGAAATTCCTGAATCAGCCGCTTGTCCCTGGCATCTACACCGCCGATCCCTCGGCGCACGTCTTCAACGGGAAGATCTACATCTATCCTTCGCACGACATTGATGCCGGAGTGCCCGCCGACGATCTCGGCAGCCATTTCGCGATGCGCGACTATCACGTGTTCTCGATGGACGATGTCGGCGGCCGTGTTACCGATCATGGCGTCGCGCTCGACATCAAGAACGTGCCGTGGGCGGGGCGCCAGATGTGGGCGCCGGATGCGGCCGAGAAGGCCGGGAAGTACTACCTCTACTTTCCGGTAAAGGACAAACAGGATGTCTTTCGTATCGGCGCCGCCATCGGCGATAGCCCTGCAGGGCCGTTCACGGCGCGGCCGGAGCCGATCAAGGGCAGCTACAGCATCGACCCGGCGGTCTTCAAGGACACCGACGGCACCCACTACATGTATTTTGGCGGTATCTGGGGCGGGCAGCTTCAGCGCTGGGCGTCGGGTTCGTACAAGGCCGAAGACGTCTATCCCGCCAAGGATCAGCCGGCGCTTTCCGCCAAGGTCGCGCGGATCGCCGACGACATGATGAGTCTCGCCGAAGCGCCGAAAGACGTCGTCCTGCTCGGCGAGAACGGCAAGCCGCTGACCGCTGCCGAGAACGGCCGCCGGTTCTTCGAAGCGTCATGGCTGCACAAATACAACGGCACCTACTATTTTTCGTACTCGACCGGCGACACGCACTTCATCATGTACGCCACGGGGACATCGCCGTACGGTCCGTTCACGGTGCGTGGGAAGATTCTCGAACCGGTGTTGGGATGGACGAATCATCATTCCATCGTTGAGTTCAAGGGCAAGTGGTACCTCTTCTATCACGACTCACAGCTCTCGGGCGGCCAGACGCACCTGCGCAATATCAAGATGACGGAATTGACACACCGGCCCGACGGTACCATCGCCACGATCGACGCGTATAAGGAATAGGATCCGCTCTCATCCAAAGGCCTGGATCCCGCGTAGAGATTAATGGCCCCCAGCGCGAACATTGCCGCGTTCGACGCCGACCGCGCCGCCGTTATCCGCATGGCGCGCGGCGACGAGACTGCCATCGGCGAGCTCTACGACCGCCACGCCCGCGCGGTCTACTCGCTCGCGGTGCGCATGCTGGCTGACGCGAGCGAGGCCGAGGACGTCGTGCAGGACGTCTTCACCCAGGCGTGGCGGCAGGCGAGCCGCTACGACGCCTCGCGAGCGCCAGTCGTCGGTTGGCTGCTCGTCATGGCGCGGGCGCGGACGCTCGACCGGCTGCGCGCACGTCGTTCACGCCTGGCGCCGATCGGGTTGGAAACGTTTCCTACCGATCCCGCCGATCCTGGCCCCGGTCAGGAACTGCAGGCGATCAGCCACGAGGAGGCGGACCGGCTGCGCCGCGCGCTCGACGAGCTGCCGGAAGGGCAGCGGCAGGCCATCGAGCTGGCGTATTACAAAGGACTGTCGCAGAGCGACATTGCCGAGGCGTTGCAGCAGCCGCTCGGCACGGTGAAGACACGGATGCGCACGGCCCTGCTGAAGCTTCGTGAAGCGCTGCGAGGCGAGGGGCCGTGAGCCGAACGGTTGAGCGACGGCGTAGGGGGGTACGGCGGGGCGAAGCCCCGCGGTTAAGAAAATGAGCCACGACGACCTTCGCGAGCTCTCGGGTGGCTACGCGCTCGGCGCGCTGAGCGATGCCGACCGCCGTGCGTTCGAGGCGCATCTGTCGACCTGTGCCGAGTGTGCCGGCGAAGTGCGCGAGTTGGTGGCCGTCGCATCGGGGCTGGCGCACGCCGTCCCGCAGGTGGATCCACCGGCGGCGCTGCGCGCGCGCGTGCTCAGCGCAGCGACGGCTGGCCATCGGCCAGACGCTGCGCCCGCACCGCCGTCGTCGACACGCCGCTCGGGACTGTTCGCGATGCTGTCAGCCGCTGCAGCCATCGCGGCGATCGCGCTCGGCCTCTACGCCGTGTCGCTGCAACAGCGGATTCGGGTGCTCGAGGAGGAACTGCGGATCGCCTCGGCGCGAGCCACCGAGATCAACCGGCAGCTCGTCCAGTACCGCGTGGCGTCGGATCGTGCGCTGCAGATTCGCGCGATTCTCGCCGCACCCGATCTCCGTCGCATCGATCTTGCGGGGCAGAAGACGGCGCCGGGCGCGTTCGGCCGCGCCTTCTGGAGCCCAACGCAGGGCATGGTAGTCGCCTTCGACAAGTTGCCGGCGACAACAACCGATCGTGTCTATCAGCTCTGGGTGATTCCGCCCGGCGGCAACCCGGTCAGTGCGGGTCTTCTCGAGCGGCAATCCGACGGAACAGCGATCACACTCGGTGCACCCGGCGCATCACCACGTGTCGGCACCGTCGCCGTGACGCTCGAGCCAGCCGGCGGCGTGCCCGCGCCGACCGGCGACATGATCGTGGCCGGCACTCTGTCCAACTGAGCCAGTTGCGAACTGTCGAGTCGCGAGCCTCGAGCCACGACCCGCGACCTGCTCATTCTGAAAGCCGTTGTCCTCGGTCCGAATCACGGCCTCGGCATTTCCCGTCGCATCAGCCAGATGACGCAGGACACATTCGACGTCAAGCCGGGCTCGCTATTCCCGGCGCTCTATCGGCTCGAAGAGCGCGGCTGGCTATCGTCCTCCTGGGGCGAGTCCGAGACCAACCGCCGCGCGAAGTACTACCGGATCACGAAGTCCGGTCAGCGCCAGCTCGAAGTCGAAGTGCGCGCCTGGCAGCGAACGGCTTTCGCCATCGGTCTGGCAATCGATACGACGTCCTGACGGCGAAGCGACGCGACTTCTGAGGGAAGGTGAGCCATGGCGTGGCTGAAGTCCTGGATGCGTTGGCGCAACCGTGAACGTGAGCTCGACGAAGAGTTGCGTGCGTACGTAGAACTTCTTGGCTGCGCTGGTAGGCCAGGTGCTCGAGGCCGAACGCAGCGCTGTCGCTGACATGCAGCTGTAGAACAGCGGACGTTGCCACGGCGCCGGAATCGCGCATGGTTCCGGCGCGTGCGGAAGCTTGCGATGCGGTGACGTATCGGTGATACCGTTTTTGGGTGGAAACCGCCGGCATCAGTTATCGCGTCGCAGACTTTCTCAGGGATCATCCTCCCTTCAACGCTGTCGCAGACGCGGACCTTCTCGCGCTGACCGCGCACGGGCGCGTCAGATTTCACGAGCCCAACGAATACATCCTGTGGAAGGGCGAACCGCATCGGCCGTTCGTCCTCGTGATTCAGCAGGGCACGGTCTCTCTCTGGGACGAAACGGCCGATCGAGCCGAGCTGCGCGACGTGCGCGGCCCGGGCGATATGCTCGGACTCGAGCGCTACAACGGCGCTCGCTCGTGTCTGCACTCGGCCCGCGCCGAAAGCGACGTCGTCGTCTACGCCTTTGCCGACCACGACTTCGAAACCTACGTGCTGAAGTATCCGCACGCGGCGCAGTACATTGCCGCCGAAGCGGAAGTATCGGCGGAGTACCAGCCATCCGCCGGCCGTCGTGAACCGCGACGGATCTTTCTCGACGAGGTGATGAAGTCAGGTCCTCGCCCGACCTGCCGGGCCGAAGACAGCATTGCCGACGTCGCACGGTCGCTTCTGACCGCACGTGCCGAAGCCATTGCCGTTGTCGATGTTCAGCACCGCGCCCTCTCCGTCGTCACAGCCAATACGATTCTTGAATGGGTCGCCGCCGGCGGTGGGAATGCCCGGCAATCGATCGAGAGCCTTCTGACTGCGCCGCCGCAGGCTGTTGCGCCTCACGCCTCGGTCAGCGACTCCGTGCTCCGCATGGGCGGCTCGCACGTCGACGCGCTGGCCCTGACCGACGATGGCACCCCGGCTGGACGATTGCAGACGGTCGTCACCGCGCGCGATCTCGGGCCTGCGTTTGGGGACCGCCCGCTTGATCTGCTGCGCGACCTTCGTCGCGCTGGAACCGTCGAGGAACTCCGCGGTCTGAATCACCGCTGCCGCGCGTTCGTCCTCGAACACCTGGCATCGGCGGGATCGGTTGATTGGCTTTCGGCGTTCGCGCACTACGCCGACGTCGACATCGTCTCCAGGATCATCGCCCTTGCCGATCGGGACACGATCGACGGCTGCTGGTGCTTTGCCGGTTCATCGGGTCGTGCCGAGTCGTTGACCATGCTCGTGCCGCACGTCCTGCTCATCCTTGAGGACGAGGACGCGGCAGCGCTGGCAGTGTACGAGCGCGTGCTCGAGTCGCTCCGGGTGTGCGACTACCTCCCACGTATGCAGTTGCCGTTCACGCCGCCGTTCTATGTCGCGACTGTGGACGAGTGGAAGCGACGCTACGCCAGGTGGATCTCCGATCCTGTGGGCGAGCAGATGCACAGGGTGCGGTCGCTCTTTGATCTGCGTCCCGTGCACGGCCGCCGCGAGCTTTGCGAACGCCTCGACACAGCGGTTACCCAGGGTGTTGACCTGGACTTCGTGCAGGTGCTGGCCAACGACTGTCTGGCCAGCCTTCCACCGCTGACGTTCTTCGCGGATGCGGTCGTCGATACCGCGGGCGAGCAGAGCGCGGTGTTTCATCTCGAGCACAGCGCCGTGCGTCCGCTGGTCGACGCGGCGCGCGTGTTTGGAATGGCCGCCGGACAGATGTTCGGTCGCTCAACGCTCGAGCGTTTCGACATTGCCCGGACGATCCTGCCTGAGCACGAAGCCGTCTTCCGTGAAGCATCCGAGACCTTTCGTGTCGTGCTGTGGCAGCAGGGCCGCGTCGGCATCACGCAAGGCACCGATGGCAGCGATTTGCCGCCAGCGCTGCTCAGCCGGCACGATCGGCATATCTTGAAGAGCGGGTTTCGCTCGATCGTGCGCGTGCTGGAACTGACGGCCGATCGCGGTTGGGTTGCCCAGTTGTGACGACTGCCGCGTTTCTCGCCCGCTACCGCGCCTGCTTCGAGACGACGTGGGCCGATAACGTTCCGATCGATCAAGTTCGATTCATCGTACTCGACTCGGAGACGACTGGTCTCAATCCGGCGACGGACCGAATCATCACGATCGGAGCCGTCGCCGTACTCGACGGCGAGATCCGTCTCGACGACGCGTTTGCCGCATTGATCAAGATTGCCAAAAACACGTCTGCGGTGACCGTACACGGCGTGACAAGAGACCAGGCGCTAGAAGGCGTGGAGGAGCCGCTAGCAATCGAACGATTTCTCGACTATCTGCGTGACGGAGTGATCGTTGGCCATCACATCGGCCACGACATCGCGACGCTCGATGCCGCTCTCGAGCGCCATTGGCGCACCCGGCTTTCGAACCGCAGCCTCGACACGATGGACCTGACGCTTCACCTCGAGCGAGATGGCGCGTTTGCCGGCCGTCCGCCGATCAAGCAGTTCACGCTCGATGCGTTGTGCGGGATGTTTGGCGTCATCCCGCACGATCGACATACGGCAACCGGTGACGCGTTCATCACCGCGCAGGTGTTTCTGCGGCTTGTTCGTCTGGGAAAGCGGTTTGGCCGCGATACCCTCGCACGCATTGCGGAGCCGTTTCCGGTCGAGGAGCCGCAGGGTTGACGCGCGAGCGTTACTTGCCGCGACAGCCGCTGTCGGCCCCGACTGATTCGATGTAGCGAGGTGGGGTCAACTGGGGATTGACGACGCGAAACGCGCAGGCATCTTCGGGAGTCGGATCGGGCGTCCAGTTCTCGAAGGGTGCGTGCTCGCTCAACTGCATCGCCTGGACCACGATCACGCCGTAGCCGGAGGGAAACACCGACTGGAGTGTGACCTCCGCCGAACCGTTCGCGGGGATGTCGACAACGAATTGGCGCGATCCCCCTTTTTCGGTTGGGCTGGTCGCGAGCGCGACGTGAATCGCCACCTTGAACAGGTCTCCGGTGCCGCGATTCCGAGCTGTGATCGCCACAGTGAGCGGTTGGCCAGCCGCCGGATTCGTTGGCACGACCCGGATGTCGTCCGGGCTGATGGACACATCCCCAATCGGTCTGAGCGCGGGATCGGTGTCGAGCACGGAAGGCAGGGCTGAGAGACGCTGGCTCTCAGGCGCTGATTCTCCAATGACGAATCCTTCGAAGCGGGGCACCGCGAGTGGGTCCAACCGCACACCGTCTTGGGTGATCTGCACGTTAGCCGTGCGAAACCAGATCTGGCCGATGCGACTCACGGCCTGAAAGTACACAACCGCGCAGATGGCTGTGCGGTCCGACGCCGCACCGGCTTCAGCAGTCCGCTCGCTGCAGAACTGCGAGACCCAGTCCGGGCCTGGGACGGCTTCCCTGCGTCGAGCTGACAGCACCGACGTCAGCCAGACTGCAAACGGTTCATCGGCGAGCGACGGATCGAATGTGCGGGCGGATACTGCCGCGGGGCCATACACGAGAGCACGCATCTCGGCTGTAGCCTGAGGCTGTCCGGCGATGTCGTATATGGCATAGAAGAGCGGCGGCAGCTCGCGCGTTTCCGTCCACGACGCGTCTCCGTCAGCCTGGTTGGCGCCGAATGTCAGCCGCGCTTTGACGCGAAGCGTATGGAATCCCGGCAGAACGGCAGCAGGACCAAGAGCCCTGTCAATGCGCGCACCCGACCCTACCCCGGAGCGTGCCTCGTGTATGGGAATGAACTCACCGCCGTCGAGGGCGCCGAACACCTGCGCTCGATAATTGATCGGCCGGGGGACACTGAGGACGTTTCCTGTAACAATGTCGAGCGCCGGCAGATCGTGTGTTGGGCTTACGGGCCTCGTGATGCGTGCTCGCAGCGGTGCCGCTGCACGAACCGCCAACCGTTCAATCTCGCGATCACCGCGCCTGATGCTGTCGGTAACGGCCAACTGCAGCCACTCGCCGTCGTCGTGGGTGGTGTGACCGCTCGACTCGGTAGCGATCAAGGCTTCGAGCGCTTGTACAAGCCGCGCCCGCGGCGAGTCCGCCGTTTGCGCCCACGCCAGGCTTTGCCCGCTGACGTAGACGACCGCGATCGCCAACGCTATCGCGCGCCCTGTCGATCTCATGGGTACCATCTCTATTTACCGCGGCAACCGCCTGCGTTTGGAAAGGACTGAAGAAATCCCGGCGGCGCCAGCTGCGGATTGACGACGCGGTACGCGCAGACGTCCTCTGGCGTTGGGTCCGAGGTCGAGCTCTCGAACGGTGAGTGCTCGCTTTGTTGAAACGCGGTCGCGGAGACGACACCGTATCCTTGTGGAAACCTTGCCTGGAGCGTGACTGTGGTCACGCCTTGCGCGGGTACATCGACCACGAACGTCCGCGCCGCGGCGTTCTCGAGGCTCGTCGCCACAATAACGTGAACCGCTGCCTTGAAGACATCGCCCGAGCCTCGATTGCGGATGGCAATCGTAAGGCGCGAGGACTCGCCCGGCTTGGGAACTGCCGGCGTGACCAGAATATCGTCAGGATCGATAGAGAGGTCCCCGGCCGGTCTCGAAGCCGGCTCCGTATCGAGCATGGTCGGAAGTTTCGATAGACGCGAACTCTCGGGCGCCGAGCCGTGAAGCACGAAGCCCTCGAATCGTGGCGGTGTCGTGCGCTGCCAGATGGCGATGCCGTCGTTCACGACGACGTCCGCGGTCCGGAACCAGATCTGGCCCCACTTGCCGACGGAGCTGCACGTCGAGGACCGCGCACACGGCCGTCGGATCGGGTGTCACGCCGGTCCTCGCCTGTCCGCTCGTTGCAGTACTGCGAGCGCCACATGGCGCCAGCGTTGTCGTGGTTGCCGCCGCGAGCGGAGAGCGTGTTTACCAACCACGACGTTGAACGGCACGTCGTCGAGATCGGGATCGAAATGACGCGCCGACACGGCGCCTGGACCTTCGAGAAGTGCACGAACTTCCATCGATGCCGCGCTGGGCTTTCCGTCGTAGACGGCGTAGAACAGCCGTGGGAGCTCTCTCGTCTCGGTCCAGGGCGTGGTGCTTTCGGTTCGTCCGAATACCAGTTGCGCGCGTACCTGCACCGTGTGGAATCCGGGGACGACGGCGGCCGGACCGAGCGCCTCCGTCACGCGGAAGTGATCGCTGTTCTCGGATTGCACGTCACCAAGTCGGACGAACTCAGCGCCGTCGAGTGAGGCAAAGATCCGCGCCGTGTAGCGAACCGGTCGCGGGACGGTCAAGACCTTCTGCGCGTCAATCTCGATATGAGTCGCGCTGTCCGATCCGCTGACTGGACTAACGATGCGCGCCCGCAGCGGCGACGCCGCTCGGATTGCCAGCCGCTCGATTGCTGCATCGCGCCGCTTGATCGCATCAGTGATCTCCAACTGCAGCCACTCGAGGTCGTCATGCGTTGCGTGACCTTTCGGTCCACTCGCGATGAGTGCTTGGAGGGCACGCACGAGTCGCGTGCGAGGCGTGTCGCCTACCTGCTCCGCCGCGAGCTGTGCACCGCTTGCGGCGGCGATGACCGCACACAGCAAAGCCATCGCCCGGACAGTGGTAGGCACACTCCACGCGTTTGCAAGTCCCGCACCGTGACCCCACCTTCGAAACGGCCGACAAAACGGCGGCATCATCGCTATTCGGCGACAAAATCGTGATCGCGTAGCGTAGTCGTGATTGGATCCCGTCGCTAGCTGTAAAGCCGCACCAGGTCGAGTTTCTCCATCCGCCCGAAATCAGCATCGAGCGACCAGACGAGCGCACCGACCTCGGACGCGAGGATACCGACGATGAGATCGCCCAGGCTGAAGAGCTGCCCGCGGCGACTCGCTCGCTCGGTCCAGGAATCGAGTGTCCGCCACGTTTCATCCGTGGTGTAAAGGAGCGAGAGCGCGCCAAGCCGCTCGGCGAGTTGCTTCCGTGTTGCGCCGGTGACCCCCATCAGGAGTTCACTCCGGACCGACACCGGCAGCAAGACCTGATCGGCGTCGAGCAAGCCGCGCAGGGTCTCGGCGTCCGGGCTCTTCGGCACGCGGAGCGCCGAGATCCACACCGACGTATCGACGACAATCACGAAATCGACGCCTTGCGACGGCCGCGAACTTTGTCGAGGTCGAGCCGGACATTCACTTTTCCGAACATCCCCTTCAATTCCTCGAGCTGTTTGCGGCGGATCACCTCTCTCAATGCATAGACGACCGTTTCCGTCTTCGACGAAAGACCAGCCGCTACGCGCGCCGCGTCAACCAAACCGTCGGGCAGAATCAGTGTTGTACGCATACACATGCCAGTCTATCATATGTATAATATACGCCAACTGACGCATACAATAAACACGACATGAGGCATACCGCACGAGGTGCGCGCAACGCTGGCCGCGGATCATCCAAGGCCTCTGGTGGTTCGTCCAATGACATCGGGGCGGCTATCCTCCCCGATTGAGAGGGCGTGATGCAGTCGATCGCGAAAGACACCGTGTACGGCCTACGGCTGCTGCGCAGGAATCCTGGCTTTACGGTGGCTGTAGCCCTGTCGCTTGGGCTTGGGATCGGCGCCAACACGGCGATCTTTACGCTGCTCGACGTCGCTCTCTGGCGGATGCTTCCCATCCGTGACGCCGAGCACCTGCTCGTCGTTGCCCGCCAGGAAGGCACGGAGGTGTGGACGGGGTTCAACTATTCGAACTACCGCGTGCTGCGCGACGCGAGCGCCGTTGCCGATGTCGAAGGCTACGCCACGGCACCTGTCAACATCAGCATCGACGGCACGCCGGAGGCGAGCATTCAGGGGCAGCTCGTGTCGGGCGGGTACTTCGCGCTCCTCGGGGTGCAGCCGGTGATCGGGCGTGCGATTGGCCCTGACGACGACCGCGTGCCAAACGGCCATCCCGTAGCTGTGCTCAGTCACGGCTATTGGGAGCGGCGTTTTGCACGCGATCCATCTGTCGTCGGCCGGACGATTCGGGTGTCAGACGTCCCTATCACGATCATCGGGGTCGCGCCACCAGAGTTCTTTGGTGTCGAGATCGGGAAGTCGCCGGACATCTTCACGCCGTTGATGATGCAGCCGACCGTGATGCCGGCCTTCGAGAACCTGCTCGAGAACCCGATCGTCAACCGAACCTGGATTCAGGCGATCGCGCGAACCAAGTCGGGTGTAACGCGCGAGCAGGCCGCGGCGGTGCTGGACGCCGCGATACAGGGTTCAGAGCAGTCGCGGTTCTCGCCCGGCAAAGGTCCGTCCGGCCCGCCGGCGAGGGTTGTTCTGAGCTCTACATCGGCGGTGTCGTCGCTGCGCCGGCAGTTCTCGCAGCCGTTGTTCATTCTGCTGGCGATGGTTGGCGTCGTGCTGCTTATCGCGTGCGCGAACACGGCCAACCTGTTGCTGGCCCGCGCGGCGGCACGGCGCCCCGAGATTGCGATGCGGCTCGCGCTTGGCGCTGGACGCGCCGGCGTCATTCGGCAACTGCTCGTTGAAAGCACGCTGCTGGCCGTGCTCGGCGGTGTGTGTGGCCTGCTGCTGGCACGCTGGGCGACGCAGGCACTCGTCATGTTCATCTCGATGGGACGGACGCCGATCGCGCTCGATCTCACGCCTAATCTCAGAATCCTCGGCTTCACCGCCGCGGTATCGATGGCTACCGGCATTCTGTTTGGACTCGCGCCGGCCTGGCGCGCGACCCGGATCGACCTCTCGCCGGCCCTGAAGAACGTGCGAGGGTCGTTGACGCGCGGGCTTGGCCCTGGACGGATACTCGCGACGGCGCAGCTTGCGCTTTCGCTGTTGCTGCTCGTGGCCGCGGCACTTTTCGTGCACAGCTTGCAGAAGCTGAGTGGCGACGATGGAGGCGTGTCGCGCGCGAGCGTCGTCGTGCTGCGCGTTGAACCACGGGGAAGCGATCAGCGCGGTATTCCCGGTACGACCGAGCGCCTCGATCGCACGTATCGCGAGCTCATTCGCCGAACTGGAGAAATCCCGGGCGTTGTCAAAGCCAGCATGTCGAACGTCACCCCTACGGTGCCGACGTCGAGCGCCGGGGCGCCGGTACGGCTGCCATCGGGCGAGCAGGTACGCATGCCGATGCTGATGGTCTACCCGAATTACTTCGCGACGATTGGCATGACGTTCGTGAGCGGGCGTGACTTCGGCGCCGCGGACATAACCGAGACCGCGCCGCCGGTGTGCATCGTCAACGAGTCGTTCGTGCGGCAGGTGTATCCGAGCGAGGATCCGCTGGGCAAGCCGTGTTACACCGGCCGGCGCGCGCGACTTCAGAATAGCGACCTGACGTTTCCGCCTTCAGAAGGCTTCGCCATCGTCGGCGTCGTCAGAGATTCGCGGTACAGCAATCCGCGAGGCGAGGTGCAGCCGCTCATCTACATGACGTTCCTGCAGACAAGTACCGGGCGCGGCCAGATGGTGCTGCACGCGCGCGCGACCGGCACCACGGGACAGGTAGTGCAACGGATCAGGGAAGCGGTCGCCGCTGTCGATCCAACGATGCCCATGTTCGACGTGCACACGTTGGCCGAGGAGATGGGCGCGGCGCTCGTCGAGCAGCGATTGGTCGCGCTTCTTTCCACTATCTTTGGCGGCCTCGCGTTGTTGCTGGCCTGCGTCGGGCTTTACGGACTCCTGGCGTTCGCGCTCGTTCAGCGTACGAGCGAGATGGGCATTCGCATGGCGCTTGGCGCCCAGCGCGGCGACGTCGTGTGGATGGTGTTGCGCGAAGCGTGGCTTCTCGTGGCTATCGGCGTTGCCGCTGGTGTGCCGATGGCGCTGGCGGTGGGCCGCATCGCGTCGAACAGAATTCAGGGGCTGCTCTTCCGGATGGACGCAACCGATCCCGCGACGATGCTCGGTGCTGTTCTGGCGCTGGTGGTTGTGGCGACGATCGCGGCGTACCTGCCGGCACGCCGCGCGTCGCGCATCGATCCGATGGTGGCCTTGCGGGCCGAATAGCGACTTCGGCTACGACCGTTGCAGCTCGCGGACGACGTCCTCGAGGCGGTCGTAGCTGATGGCTGCACCCTTTTCCATTCCAGTCTTGAGCACCATGTCCCGCACGTCGATTGTTGAATAGCGGGCGGTTACCGTGAGGCGTGTCTTTCCTCCCTCATCGGTCAGGACCTGGGTGACGATTGACTCACCGTCAGGAAAAGGCTCGTAGATTTCCGTGTAGACGAGCCGCTCCGGCGCGGCAATCTCGCGGTAGATGCCGCGGAACGCGACCTCACCTTTGGGACCGCGACCGACGAAACGCCACGCCCCGCCCGGGCGGAGATCGATCTCGCACACGGTGACGGAGTAGCGTTCGTCGAGGATGCCCCACCAGCGCCGGACGTGCTCGGGCCTGGTCATGGCTTCGAATACGAGCTGGCGCGGTGCGTCGAACACGCGCGTCAACGCGATCTCGTGGTCGGACGGTGTCGTAACTTTGAACGTGGAGCTATTTGCGGCGCTTACGGGCATGTCGTTTCTCCTTTGCTGTGAGTTCCTGAAGATACGTATCGAGGCGACCGAGGCGCGCCGTCCAGATGTGACGGTAGTGTTCGGCCCACTCGGCCACCTCTTTGAGAGGCGCCGCTTCGATGCGGCAGGGGCGCCATTGGGCTTCCCGGCCGCGGGAGATGAGGCCGGCGCGCTCGAGCACGCGCAGGTGCTTCGAGACCGCCGGAAGGCTCATATCGAACGGTTCGGCAAGCTCGGTGACCGAACGTTCCCCCGACGCGAGCGCGGCGAGGATAGCCCGCCGCGTCGGGTCTGCGAGCGCCGAGAACGTGCTGCTCAACTGGTCGGATGCCATGTGTCTTGGACCACCGCGCATTAAACCAACGGGTTAATTAACTTACTAGTTTAATACAACAGGGCAGGCGACCTGTCAAGTGGCGGCGAGATCGTTCGAATTTACGAGGTTCAGTCGGCGCGCAGCGCCACCATCGGATCGATGCGCGAGGCGCGGCGTGCGGGGAAGTATCCGGCAGCGGCAGCGACGATCGTCAGCACGACCAGCATCGCGACGAACGTTCCGGGGTCGCGTGCGGTGACGCCGAAGAGCAGTCCGCCAGCGGTTTGCGCGAACGCCCAGGACGCAGCGGTGCCGATGCACATGCCAATGGCTGCCAGCCAGAGCGTCTGCAGGAGAATGCGCCGCTGCACGTCGCCGGCCGACGCGCCGAGTGCCATGCGGATGCCGATCTCCTGCGTCCGTTGATTGACCGAATACGAAATCAAGCCGTAGATGCCGAGCGAGGCGAGGATCAGTGCGAATCCGGCGAATCCGCACAGCAACAGCACGAGAAACCGCCGTGGCGAGACGGACTTATCGATGAGCTGTTGCAGCGTGCGGGAATCGGTTCCGGGCAGGTTCGCTGCGATCGGTTGCAACGTGCCGCGAATTGCGCCGACGAGGTGCGATGTCGGCAAAGCAGAGCGGACGACCAGATCGGCGGACGCCTGATCGGGGCACTGACGCATCGGCAGATACATCTCGTTGCCGGACCCCTGTTCGAGCGCGAGATGGCGGACGTCGCCGACGACACCCACGACGCGGCGCTCCTTGGCGCAGCCGCCGAGAACGTACTTCCCAATGGGATCCTGGCCCGGCCATAACGTGCGCGCCATCGTCTCGTTAATCACGATGACCTGCTCACTCGTGGCCGTGTCACTCGGCAGAATGTCACGGCCGGCGCGGAGCGGAATCCCGAGCGCGGCGGGGTAGCCGTCACTGACGACTCGGACGAATGCGGTGGGATAGCGGCCGCGCTCGTAGGTGACCCCCTTTGCCCCCGAGCCCCAGGTGCGGTTGCGTCCGAGCGGCAGCGCGTCGGTGATGGCCGCGCTCTCGACGCCGGGAATCTCCTTGACGCGGCGCAGGACTTCGTCGAAATACGCGGTTCTCTGCTCTCGTGTCGTGTAGCGACTATCGGGGTCGACCCGCATTGTCATCGCCTGCGCCGGCTGGAAGCCCATGTCCACTTCGAGCACGCGAATCAGGCTGCGGATGAGAAGCCCCGCGCCGACGAGCAACACGCAGGCAAAGGCGATCTCGGAGACGACGAGCACGTTGCGCACCCAGCCCCGGCGCCGGCCCTCCGTCGAGCCGCGAGCGGCGTCTTTGAGCGCGCTTGTCAGCGCGCCGCCCCGGGCCTGGAGCGCCGGCGCAAGGCCGAACACGATGCCGGTGATGATCGCCACCGCCAACGTAAAGACCAGTGCGGTTGTGTCGGTGCGAACATCGCGCAGAAGCGGAATGCTGACCGCGTCCAACCGCGCCAGCGCGCGTGTCCCTGCAGTTGCGAGGATGAAGCCGAGGAGCGCACCGCTCGACGACAACACGATGCCTTCGGTGAGCATCTGCGCCAGCAGCCGGCGCCGCCCGGCGCCAAGCGCCGTACGAATCGCGATTTCCCGCTGGCGCGATGCGGTTCGCGCCAGCAGCAAGTTCGAGAGATTCGCGCAAACGATCAGCATCACCATCGCCACCGCGCCAGCGAGCACCCACAGCGCCAGACGAATCTGCCCGCTGACCTTTTCCGACAGCGACTTCACGTAGCCCTGGAAGCTATTGCGCTCGGGATGCTCGGAGGTGATCTGAACCGCGAGCGTTCGTACCTCCGCTTGCGCTTCGGCGACCGACACCCCGGGCTTCAGGCGCCCGATCATCGCCATCGTGTTGCCCCAGCGATTCGTTTCCTGGCTGAGCGGGAAGGGAAAGTACAAGTCGAAGTGGCTTCCGGGCGAAAAGATCGAGGCGAAGTCGAACGAAGCCGGCAGCACGCCGACGACGGTGTGGGCTTCGTCGTTCAGTGTCAGCGTCGTACCGACGATCGCGGGATCCGAGCCAAACCGGCGCTGCCACAATCCGTGACCGAGCATCACGGCCTTCGGCCCGTTCCACTTGCACTCCTGGGCGCTGAACACGCGTCCGAGGAGGGGCTTCACGCCGAGCACGTCGAAGAAGTTGTCCGACACCGGCACGCCGCTAAGGCGCTCGGGTTCTCCGCGTCCGCTGAGCAGGTTGTCACCGACGCCGTAGAACGCGAAATAGCCGGTCACAGCCGACAACGACTGCGTGCGCTCCCTCAAATCGAGCATGTGCCCGACCTGTGTCGTCTGACCCGACAGTCCGCTCGTCTCGCGGTTGGCAATCCAGACCAACTGCTGAGGCTCGGCGAAGGGTAATGGGCGCAACAGCAGCGTGTTGACGACGCTGAAGACGGTGGCGCTGGCACCGATGCCGAGACCGGCAATCAGTATGGCGAACGTCGTGAAGCCGGCGTCGCGGCGCAGCGTACGAACGGTGTATTTGAGATCCTGCCGGAGGTCGTCGAAAGCCATGGCTGCCCGCTTAGACGGCGTTCCGCGCCGAATCGTTTAGCGGGGTTACGGCCTGGACGGCGCTTTTACCGCGATCGTGAAGTCCCGTTTGGGATCCAGATCGGACTTGTTCACGTGCGTCTCGGCCGGCTGCTTGGCCACGACTTCACTCGAGAGGACCTCTACGTCCAGCTTGTAGGTGCCCTCGGGCACTTTGATTGTGTAACCGCCGTTGACGCCGGTGATCGCCTCGAAGCGTGCCCCCGTCGCGACGTTGACTGCGGTGACCTTGCGCCCAGGAACCGGGGCGTTGCTGGCATTCGAGACTATACCGGCGATGGTGCCGCCGACCGCCAACTTCGGGCCAGGAGGGAGAACGGGGCCGGGATGGCAGGCTGTAACGATCAGCAGTGAACATGCAAGCACAGCGCGTGCAATAGTCATCATGTCCGTAGCGTAGCACCCGGCTCTTGACGCCGATACAGAACTATTACAGTCGGTCTGGCCCCCTGCTGCTATCGTTCATGGCGAGTCACCATGACCGATGGGCTAGCCAGCGCCGCGACCGCCCTGAAATACGGGCGGCGATATCAGACCGGACTGAACGTCACGACCACGATCGCGATGGTCGCGTTTCACATGGGTGCGCTCCTCGCGTTCTTCTTTGTCGACATCGGGGCGATCGTTACCGCAGCCATCCTGTACTGCGTTGCCGGCATGCTCGGCATCGGCATGGCCTATCACCGCCTGTTGACGCATCGCGGCTACAAGACGTACAAGCCGGTCGAATATTTCCTCACCTGGTGCGGAACGCTGGCGCTCGAGGGCGGCCCGATCTTCTGGGTGGCAACGCATCGCATTCATCACCAGCATTCGGATCGAGAGGGTGATCCGCACACGCCACGCGAGGGCACCTGGTGGGCGCACGCCGGCTGGATCCTCAGCGGCGAAGGCCTGCATCACGATGCGTCGGTGCTCGGGCGCTACGTGCCCGATCTGGACGCGACCCGGTGCAGGTCTGGTTGTCCAAGTGGCATTGGACCTCGAACGTGATCGTCGGCCTTGCACTGCTGCTGCTCGGTGGCATCCCGTATGTGCTCTGGGGCATCTTCCTGCGCGTCACGCTTGGATTGCACGCGACCTGGCTGGTCAACTCCGCGACGCACAAGTGGGGCTCGCGGCGGTTTGCGACGCGCGACGACTCAACCAACAACTGGTGGGTTGCGCTCCTGACGTTCGGAGAAGGCTGGCACAACAATCATCACGCCCATCCTACGAGCGCACGTCATGGGCTGGCGTGGTACGAGATCGATTTCAACTGGATCGGTATCCGCACGCTCGAAACGTGCGGGCTGGCCTGGGACATCAAACGGGCACGGCTGAACGCAGACGAGCGCGACGCACAACGCCTGGCTGGCTAGAGAGCGGCCGATCAACCCCCGCGAGCCGACCGGACAGCAGGAGATCAAGGGCCTCACGACCGCGGCGAGTCTCTGGCTCACGGCGGCGGTCGGCATCCGCCACCTCTGGCTGCCAATCGTGGCTGTGGCTCTGGCCGTCATCATCCTGGCGGGCCTGGGAGCCATTGAACGCCGAATGAAAAGCACACAGTGACCCGCTGACGGATCACTCCACTCGAAGCGCGACAACCGGATCGATTCGGACAGCACGGAGCGCCGGAACACATGTCGCGAGCAGCGCCGCCAGCACGAGCATCCCCGCCGCCGCGGTCAGCGACAGCGGATCGGCCGGTGTCACGCCGAAGAGCAGTTCCGATATCAAAGGCCCCGCCACGATCGCGACGGCGGTTCCGGCCGCGAGGCCAGCAATGACAGGCGACAGTCCGCCGCGCAGCACGAGCGCAATCACTTCGCTGCGCGACGCGCCGAGCGCCGCTCGAATGCCAATCTCCCTGGTGCGCGATGTCACCGCCGCTGCCGACACGGCATAGACGCCGACGGCCGCGAGCAACAGCGCCGCCGCTGCGAAGGCCTCGACCAGCTGCAGGTTGAATCGCCTTGGCGCCAGTGTTCCATCCATCCATTGATCCATGCTGCGGACAAACGACGCAGGCACACCGGGATCGACGGCGGCAATCTCACGCCGCACAGCATTGGCGGACGCGAGCGGTGCGCCATCGGTGTGCACCACCCAATACATGTTGTTCGCGAGCCAGATGGTCGTTGGATCCGGAACCTGCGCCATCGGGACGTACACCTCGATCGTCGCCTCTTTTTCGAGGCCGAAGTGTCGGACATCGCCAACGACGCCCACGATCTCCACCTCCCGGGGCACTTTCTCTCCATCGTCGAGGCGCATGCGCCGGCCGACGGGATGATCGCCGTTGAAGTACTGCCGGGCGAACGTGTCGTTGATGATGGCCACCGGCGCAGAGTGTGCGCGATCCGCAGGGGTAAAGCTTCGTCCGCTGCGGAGTGAAATGCCCAGCGTGCGGAAGTAATCAGGACTGATCATCCTGTAGTGAGCCTCAGGCGCATCTTTCGTGTTCAGGCCGTCCACGAAAAACGCCGTCGTCGCAAGATAGCCATTCATCGGCACGACATTAGCGGACGCAACGGAGTGGACGCCCGGGATTCCTGCGATTTTCGGCTGTGCCAGGCTGTAGAAATTCTCGATCGCGGCCGCGCTGCTGTACCGCCCGCGCGGCAACGACAGTCGGATCGTGAGGACCTGCGATGGTCGGAAGCCAGGATCGACCGCCTGCACCTGCTGAAAGCTGCGTCCGAGGAGGACGGCCGTCATCAGCAAGACCGTTGACAGCGCGACCTCTGCAAACACGAGCGCTCCACGAATGTGATTGCCGCCACGGCTCGAGCCGCGGTCCCCGCGCTGGAGGGCGTCACGTAACGGGGCACGCGAGGCCTGCAATGCAGGCGCGATGCCGAAGAGCAGGCTCGTTACCAGCGAGACCAGCAGGGTAAAAAGCGCGACGCGGAGATCGACGGCGACTTCGGACGATCGTGGCAGGCTCGTGGGCGCCGCCGTGATGAGGACGTCAACGAGCACGCGCGCGACGACGAGCCCGAGCGCGCCGCCGGCGAGGCCGAGCAGCGTCGCCTCGCCGAGGAGTTGTCGGACGAGCCGGCCACGCGACGCGCCGAGAGCGGCGCGGACGGCGAGCTCGCGCGCGCGAGCCGTGCCGCGAACGAGGAATAGGTTGGCAATGTTCGCGCACGCCACGAGCAGCACCAGGACGACGGCTCCGAGCAGCATCCAGAGCATGGGCGCCGAACGCCCGCTGACCTCCTCATGGAGTGAAGCGACGCGAATCGCCGTGTCAGAGCCGTGTGAATCGGGATAGGCATCGTGCAGCCGTCGGCCGATCGCCGACAGGTCGTCCGCCGCCTGGGCGATCGTCGCGTCCGATTTCACGCGCGCGATGACGCGCAGAAAGCCTTGCGCCCGATTGCTGCGCCGCACGTCCGCCGCAGGGGAATAGGGCACAACGAGCTCGGTGTCGCGAACCAGCGAGACGAAGTCGGGCCGCAACACGCCAACGATCGTGAAAGCCTCGCCGTTGAGGATCAGCTTCTGGCCGATCGCGTCGACGGCTCCGCCGAAGCGCCGTTGCCACATGCCGTGGCCGATGAGCGCAACGGCGCGCCGTTCGTCATCCTGCCGCAGCCCGCGCCCGAGCTCGACTGCCGCCCCCGTTACGTCGAAGTAGTCGGGCGACACCCGCATCGCCGACAGACGCTCAGCTTCGCCGCCCCCAGTGAGGTTTGCACTCCAGCCGAACAGCGATGCGACGCCGTCGAGCGTCTGGCTACCCTGCTGGAAGTCCGCGAGGTCGGGCAGCGAGAGCGGCTGCCGATCGGTTCCAGGCCGCATGATCGTGAACGTGATCAAGCGGTCTGGGTCGCGGAGCGGCAACGGGCGGAGGAGGATGGCGTTGACCAGCGTGAACATGGCCGTATTTGCGCCGATGGCGAGGGCAAGCACTGCGATCACGGCGAAGGCAAAAAGCGGCTGCTGTCCGAGCCGGCGGCTGGTCTGCCAGATTCGCGAGGAGGTCATGAAGGCAGGGTACGCCTGCAGGCTGCTATACAAAAACTCATTCTTTTCATGTTATTAATGAATGTGATTCATGGACATTGACATCAGACATCTGCGAATGGTCGCCGCGATTGCCAGGTCCGGAAGCGTGACGCGGGCGGCGAGCGAGCTGCATCTGACGCAGTCGGCGGTCAGCCATCAGCTGCGAGGGATCGAGGATCGGCTTGGCACGCCGCTCTTCCGGCGATTGGGGAAGCGTATGGTCGTCACCGTCTCGGGCGAACGCGTGCTGGCGACGGCGCATCGCGTCCTCGACGAGATTGAAGCGACCGAAGAGGACGTGCGGCGGTTGGGTGCCGGCGATGCCGGAGTGCTGCGGGTGTGCGCGCAGTGCAATACCGGCTATCACTGGCTGCCGCCGCTCGTCGACGTATTTCGGCGCAGGCATCCAACGATAGATGTGTCGCTCGCCCTCGAGTGCACGACGCGGCCGATTGAGGCGCTGCTCGAGGGCCGCCTGGACGTCGCCATCATCACCGAGTCCCTGCGTCACGAGCACGTGCGGGTCCGTCCGCTCTTCGAGGACGAGCACGCCGCAATCGTGGTCCCCGACCATCCGTTCGCGAAGCGCTCGTTCGTCGGACCGGTCGATCTTGCCGCCGAGCGGCTGCTGCTTTACTCGAGTTCGCCGGATGACAGCTTCACGATTCAGAAAATCCTGCGGCCCGCGGGGGTTACGGCGCGCCGAGTCTCGTTCGTCATGTTGACTGAGGCAATTCTCGAAATGGTGAAGGCTCGCCTCGGGGTCGCGGTGATGCAGACGTGGGCGATCGAGCCGGCGCTGCGCGCGGGTGACGTCCGGGCCGTCCCGATTACCGCGAAGGGCGTGCGCCGACAGTGGAGCGCAGCGACACTGGTAGCGGACGAGAGCGTTGCTTACGTGCAGGCGTTCATCGATCTGCTCGCGGCGCGCGGGATGCCAGCCCGCCAACGGCCGCTGGGGGCCAGGCGTCGTGCCGGGAGCTGATCTGCGCGTGCGTCATCTCGGCTGGACGCGCTCCCAGGCGCCGCCTGTCCATTCCCACGTGTCGCCGAACATCTCGCCATTGCGCCCCGGCATGAACCCGGCGTGGCCGCCAAACATGACGACGCGCTTGCGGACAGTGTCGTAGGCCATCGCGTGGCTCACGCGTTGCGGGGTCGGCGGCGGAGCGTCGCTGCGCAGCCAACGTCCGCCACGCCACAGCCATGTCATGGCGACATTCCCTTTGTGCATCGCGCCGTCGAGTAACACCAGTCCTCCGGGCCCTGGCGATGTCGGTTGCGATGGGCTGAGCGTCGGCTCACCAAACGCGGCGCTGACTCTCGTCCACCGTCTTCCGTCCCACCCCCACATCGCCGACGGCCGCTCGCCGTCGGGCGGTGTCGTCGCGTCGACAGCGATGACGACGACCTGATGACGCTCTTCGTCATAGGCGATCGAGCTTGGGAACGCTGCGAACCCCTCCGTGTCGCGTCTCGTCCAGCTCACGCCGTCCCACTCCCACGTATCCGTCAGCCGTTCCACGGTTTTCTCGATTGGCTTCAGGCCACCGTAGAGGACGAGTCGTCCACGTCGTTCGTCGAACGCGGCGAAATGATGGAGACGGATGCCGGGCCCCGTGACCTTTCGCTCACGCCAGATCGTCCCGTCCCATTCCCATGTATCGTCCAGGAGACCGTTGCTGGTTCGGCCTCCGACGACGACCGCCTGCATCCGTTGAGAGTCGTAGACGAACGTCGCCGAATCGCGCGGGGACGGACCTGAATCAGCCAGCTTCCGCCAGCGATCGCCGTCCCATCCCCAGAGGTCATTGAGTGCGTGCTGGCGGTTCCCGCCGCCAAACACCAACGTCAGCCGGCGTTTGCTGTCGTACGTCATGGCGTGCCCACCCCGCGCGGCGGGCCCGTCCGCAGGGGATTGCGGTGAAGTGGCGGAAACGAGAAGGCTGACGCCGAGCAACATCGGAATGGGCAGGCGCATGGTCGGATCTCCCGCCCGAAGCGTAGTTCGGGGTTCGTCCATGTGGTGGGGGAATGTGACCGGTAGGCCATCAGAGGTGTTGGTTGACAGGCGTCAGCGCGCCACTCGCGAGTCCCTCAACGCCCGTCATCGGTGCTAGCATCCAGCTCCGACAACCCGATGGTTGCTGATTGCCTCAATTGCGGCGCGGCGCTGCACGGCTCGTTCTGTTCGACGTGCGGTCAGCGTGCGGTTCCGCCCGATCCAAGCGTGACCGAGCTCGCCGGCGATGCCTGGCAGGAACTGTCTGGCTACGATGGTCGCATCGCCGCAACGATTCGCGGTCTGCTGCGTCCGGGTTACCTGACCCGCGAGTACGTCGCCGGCCGGCGCGCTCGCTACTTGTCGCCGGTGAGGCTGTACCTGATCGTGAGTGTGATCTACTTTCTCGCCGCGTCATCGACACCGCCAACGATGTCCACGACTCGCCGCGGCGAGCTCGCAGCGCCTGGCGGTGTTCAGATTGGCATCACCGGGTCGGCGAATGGCGCCGCTTTGAGCGCGGAGGAACGCGCGGACTTGCTCGCCAGCGTCGAGAAGGCGCCGTGGGTTCTCAGACCGCTCCTGCGCGCCGTCGCCACCGACCCGATTGCGTTTCGCGCTCGCGTCCTGACGATCATGCCGCGCGTGTTCTTTGCGCTCTTGCCGGTCTTTGCGGCGATCGTCGCCCTGTTCTATCGTGGCCGCCGCTTTCCGACCTCGCTGGTGTTTGCGGTTCACCTGCACGCGTTCGCGTTTGCGATGTTTACGCTGTCCGAGGCGGCGAAGCTGACCGGTTCGGTCGGCTTTGCGGTAACGGTTGCCTCAGTGATGACGGTTGTCTTTGCCGCCTATGTGCTGATGGCGCTTCGCGCCGTGTTTGGCGGCAGCTGGACCATCACGGTGGCAAAGGCAGTGGCGATCGGCGTCATCTACCTCATCGCGTCATTACCGGCCTTCGCCATCATCCTCGCGTGGGCATCGGTGTTCTAGCTTGCCGCCAGCCGTCGTTCCGGCTCTGGCTTTCGCCGCAGGAGGAACACTACCGACGGCACTGCAAGCGCAATGGCGAAAGCGGCCCATTCGGCGAGTGTGACGCTTGTCAGCATCCACCCGATCAGCAGCAGTGCCAGGACGACGACCACTCCTGGCGCCGGGACTCGGAAGGGTGTGCCGCCGGCGCGCACGTCGCGGCGGCGGAGCTGCCAGGTCGCGAGGCAGCACGCGCCATACAACATCAGCGTCGAGAGATTTGCCAGAATCGCGAGACGCTCGAACGTGCTGGTGATGGCGAGCACGACCGCGAGCGCGCACTGCAGAAGGATCGCAGCAACCGGCGTGCGATAAGTGGGATGAAGCCGCGCCAGAGTCGACGGGAAGAACCCGTCCCGTGCGAACGCGAACAGCATGCGGGGCGTCGCCAGGATCATTCCGCCGGCGTGGCCGAGCATCGAGACGACGGCGCCGATGAGCAGCACCTGCCGCGCCCATCCGCCGAGTGCGACGCCGGCGGCCTCCGCGAGCGGCGCCGCCTTCGCGGTCGGGAGTGCCGGGCCCAGCACGCCCTGGGCCACGAACTGCAGCGAGGCATAAAGCACAGTGATGGTGGCCATCGCCATGACGATCGCACGCGGCACCGTGCGCACGGGATCCTTGACCTCTCCGCCCGGCACCAGTGCCGCTTCGACTCCCGCGAATACGAAAATCAACAGGATGCTGCTGCGCGCGAGCGTCGGTAGATCGGGCGGATTCACAATTGCGAGATTGTCGGGGTCGATCGCGAAGATGCCGCCGGCGACGAGCAGCAGGAGCGGCAGGATCTTCGCGACCGTCAGTGCGTTGTTCACCCGGGCGCCGGGGCCGACGCCGAGGATGTTGATAGTCGCGAACGCCGCGTAGATCACGATGAGCACGGCCGCTGACGCCCATCGTGGCGAGAGCGCCGGTACGAGCGCGCCGAGGCTCGCCACGAGTACCGTCGCCACCGCCGCCATCGCAAACGTCAGCACCATCCACAACAGGAATCCAGCCAGAAACCCGACGAAGGGGCCGAACGCGACCTCGATGTACGCATACGGTCCGCCCGTCATCGACACCCGGCTTCCGGCTTCAGCCAGGCACAAGACGATGAGCCCCATGGCGATGGCACAGAGCACATAGGCGATCGGTGCAGTCGCGCCGAGCGTCGCCGCCATGTCGGCCGGCAGCCGGAAGATGCCGCCGCCGATCGTGAGGTTGACGATGCTGGCGGCGAGGGCGAGGGGACCGATCGAGCGACGGAGAGACTGCTCGGACGATGCGGCGGAATTGGTCAAGGTGAGGAACGCTAGCACAACCGGCGACGACGGCCAGCTCGCCACGGACGGCATTGAGCGATCAGGCGCGATTAGTGTGTTCCGTGTCTGTCGTGGCTGCAAAGAGCGGTGTTCGGAGCGCTGGACGCCGATCACGCCGCCGCGCGCAGCGGCCACTTGTTCCTCCTGGCGACAAAGTCGACGATGAGGCTCATCATGCGGCTATTGTCGTTGGCGTTGATCATGATCACGACGCCCTGACCGGTCTCCGCGAACGCGAGCATCTGCGCGTCGAAACCCTCGTCGCGGCCGTTGTGGCCGAAGGTCCTTGCGCTGCCGGTACCGGAAAGAGCCAGGCCAAGGCCAAAGTTGTTCATCTGCGCGCTGAGTTGCTGACGCGTCATCGCCTGCGACAGCACCCTATGTGATTTGCCCGCCAGCGCTTGTTGAACTTCGATCGCGAAGCGAGCCAGGTCCGACGGCGTGGTCCACAGGCCCGCAGCCGCCATTTCCGGGTAGACGTGCCATCGTCCCGCAACCGCCGAGCGGTTGGCGAAGAAGCCCGAGGCGGTTTCTGCCGCGCGGGCGGCCGGCAGCGGCTGCTGGTAGGTGCTTTGGCTCATGCCCAACGGCGTGAGCACGGCGTTGGCCATGTATTCTGGAAACGGTTTGCCCGTGACGTCGCTGACGAGTTGCTGCATCACGGTGTAGCCGCCGCCGGAGTAGCGCCACATCGAGCCTGGGACGACATCCACGCGCACGGGCGCCGTGTTACCTTCGCCGTTGAGCACCTGCACGACAGACGGCATACGTTCCTTGACGTCGTAACCAGGGAAGCCGTGAACAGTCAGCCCGGCGGTGTGACTCAATAGCCGCCGCAACGTCACCTTCTGCGTCGTCGTGAACTCGTTATCGGGAACCTTCCATGTCTTCAGCTGCGCATTCACATCGCTATCGAGCGACAGCTGGCCCGCTTCGACCAGCTTCAGCGCGCCCATGGCCGCGACCGGCTTGCTGATCGAACCTGCCTGAAAGAGTGTGGTCGTCGTTACCGGTGCGCCGCCCGGAGATGTCACTCCGTATGCGCGCGCATCAATCTTTCCATCCTGAATGATGGCGATAGAGAGCCCGTTGATCTGACGCTGGGCCATCTCCGACTGGATAAAAGTGTCGAGGTCGTCGGCTGTTGGCGCGAGTGCAAGGCCGAGAACGCACAGCGCGAGCACGGCAGGACTGTGCGCGAGGGTTTTCATGGCGAAAGGTTGGCTCCTGCGTGTCGTTTCCAACGGCGGCGGCCCGTTACCGCTCGCCCGGCGGCAGATGCTCGACGAAGTAGCGCGCGATCAACTGATAGATGTGCGGCGTGGTGCCCGGGCCCTCTGAAATCGAGTGCGTGCGATTCGGGTAGACCATGAAGTCGAACGGCTTTCCGAGTTCGACGAGCCGGTTCACCAGCCGCTCGGTGCCCTGGTAGTGCACGTTGTCATCGCCGGATCCGTGGATCAGGAGCAGCTTTCCCTTCAGTCCATCGGCGAAGTTAATCGCCGAGCCGCGCTTGTAGCCCTCGACGTTGTCCTTCGGGAGCCCCATATAGCGCTCCTGGTAGATGGTGTCGTAGAGCTGCTGGTCGGGCACCGGCGCGACGGACACGCCGACGGCGTAGACGTCGGGGAAACGAAACATCGCGTTCAAGGTGTTCGTGCCACCTCCGCTCCAGCCCCACATGCCGATGCGGGCGGTGTCCACGAACGAATGCCGCGATGCGAGGGCGCGAATAGCCGCCGCCTGCTCCCTCGACGACAACTCGCCAATGCTCCCGTAGACGACCTTCCGCCACGCTGCGCCCTTCGGTGCCGGCGTGCCGCGGTTGTCGAAGCTGACAACGACGTAGCCGGCCTCGGCAAGCGCGCGGTGGAAGAGCATCGTCGCACTACCCCATTGATCGACGACTGTCTGCGACCATGGCTCCCCGTAGGTGAACACGATGACCGGATACTTCCGCGACGGATCGAACTGAGACGGCTTCAGCACCCAGCCGTCGAGGCTGACGCCGTCGCCGACGTCAACCGTGATGAACTCGACCGGCCGGCTGACGAGGGGCGCGATAGCTGCCTGAAGGGCCGACGGGTCGGTCAAGGAACGCAGCGACTTATGCGACGGCAACTCGACGACGTCCATTCGCGGCGGCGCGTCGAAGCGCGATGCGGTGTGAAACGCCAGCCGCCCGCCCGGAGCCATGATGTACCCATGCCAGCCGGGCTGATCGCCGGGCGTGACCCGTTCTGGCGGCGCCGATCCATCGAGCGGCGCGCGATAGAGATAGCGCTGGGTGGCGTTCGATGGTGAGGCCGTAAAGTAGAGCCACCCTTGCTTGATGTCGAGCCCGACGAGTTCGGTTACATCAGCGTCGAAACGCGTGAGGAGCGTGGCTTCGCCACCATTGCCCTTTGCTGACGGAACCGACACGCGATAGACATGCCGCCAGCCATCCCGCTCGCTCACCGACAAGAACGCGCGCCCGTCATCAATCCAGTTGATGCCATCCATCGCGTCGACCCACGCCTTCGACTCGTCGCGAAAGATCCGTGAAACGCTGCCGGTTTTCACGTCGCCGACGAGGAAGTCGTTGTGATTCTGAAGCCGGTTCAACTGCTGCATCCCCACGGTCTCTTCGTCGATCCAGTCGAGGCTGGCGAGATAGCTGTTTCTTGGATCGTCAGGGGTTTGCAACCAGCGAGTCTTACCGCCCTCAGCGTTGACCACCCCGATGCGCACGGCAGAGTTCGTCGTCCCAACCTTCGGATACGGGATGCGCGAAATCGTTGGATAGAGGGAGGACGTGTCGTTAATCAGCGAGAAGATGCCAACGCCAGTCGTATCGAACTGCCAGTAGGCGATGCGACGGCCGTCAGGGCTCCAGCGAAAGCAGTCGCGGAGGAAGAGCTCTTCCTCGTACACCCAGTCGGATGTGCCGTTGATCGTGGTTTCGGAACCGTCTGTCGTGAGCGCTGTCACCTTCCCGGTGTCGAGACGCTCGACATAGAGATTGTTCCCTCGAACATAGCCCACCCGGGTTGCATCGGGAGAGAACTTCGCGAACATGAGGCCCGACGACGGCGTTCCGTTCGTGCCTCCCTGTGTGGCACCCTGGTGACGGACCCACAGCTGTCGCAGCGCGCCGGTTTCAACATCAAGCACCCAGTAATCACCGCGGGTGTTGTCTCGCCAGACTTTCTGCGTGTTGGTGAAGATGAGTAGTCGCTTACCGTCCGCCGACCACGCGTAGTCGTCGATGTTGAGCGGCTCTTTCCGGCCGGTAGGGATGAGGCGGGACGAATCTACGAGAACGGTCCTCGCACCGGTCGCCGCGTCGTAGCGTGCGATTTCGGATCCGGAGCCACCCTTGGGTTGCTCCACGATCGCATAGGCTGTCCCGTCCGGGAGCCAGCGGGCCGGGCCAAACTGCGGCGTGGCGTAGACCTGCTCTTTGAAGATCCGGTCGATTTGGGCGCGCAGCGCCGCCGTGCGATCGATCTGCTGGCTCTGGACCGTCGCCGTCAGCAACGTCGCGACGGTCATTCCGATCAAGGAGTGTCTGGAGAGCATAACGGGAAGGTAACCCAGGTCGGTGCATTCGGGGAGTATCTTCTCGTGACGTCAATTCAGGCTTCTATAATGCGTCATGAGTTCAGGCGCGTGGACACCTGCGGCGATCGCGATTGACGGCGATCGCGTCTGGCGTGAGCTCGACGAGCTCGCCCGGTTTTCGGCGGTTCCGGCCCCCGCCGTCACTCGCATCGTTTTCAGTAACGTTGATCGTCTCGCGCGTGACTACGTCAAGGCGTTATTCCGCGAGGAATTCCTCGACATTCGCGAAGATGCGGTCGGCAACACCTTCGCTCGCTGGGCTGGAACCGATATCACGCTGCCCGCGGTCGCGTCGGGATCGCACATCGACGCCATACCAAATGCCGGCAGATTCGATGGAACCATTGGTGTGCTCGGAGCCATCGAGGCCGTCCGTGCCCTCCGGCGGTCAGGTTTTCGTCCCCGCAAATCGATCGAAGTGATTCTCTTCACGTCGGAGGAACCGACGCGTTTCGGCGTTGGTTGCCTGGGCAGCCGTTTGATGTCCTCCGGGCTCGATCCGGATACGGTTGACGGCCTCAAAGACCGCGATGGCCGCACGCTTGCGGACGCCCGGGCGGGCGCCGGATTCACCGGAGCGCTCTCGTCCGTCGCGCTTGGCGCCGATGCCTATGCCGCATTCGTCGAGCTTCACATCGAACAGGGACCGATCCTGGAGGCCCGCGGCCTCGACATCGGGATCGTGACCGCAATCGCCGCGCCCGCGAGCCTGCGCGTACAC
Source organism: uncultured Acidobacteriota bacterium (assembly GCA_963797715.1). Classification (GTDB taxonomy): domain Bacteria; phylum Acidobacteriota; class Vicinamibacteria; order Vicinamibacterales; family 2-12-FULL-66-21; genus DATBJJ01. The sequence goes on along the minus strand of CAWCQS010000008.1, from coordinate 639,073 downwards.
ATTGAAGGCGAAGGCGGTCACGCCGGCGCTGTGCTCATGCCTGAGCGCCGCGACGCGTTCCTCGCCGGCGCCGAAGTCGCGCTCGCCGTCGAAGCGGCGGCACGTGGGACCGGCTCGATCGACACGGTCGGCACGGTGGGCGTCTGCGACGTATTTCCCGGGGCCATCAACAGTGTCCCGAGCCGGACGACGCTCGGCGTGGATGTGCGGGATATTGACGGTGGCCGGCGCGACGCCGCGCTGGCCGCGATTCGACGGGCGTCCGCCGACATCGCGGCACGACGTCGCGTGTCGATCGTCATCGAGACGATTACTGCCGACGCACCCTGTCAATGCTCGCCGGCCGTCATCGAGGCGGTCACCGCAGCGGCTACGGCACGAGGAGTGGGTGCCGTCCCGCTGATCAGCCGGGCGTACCACGATTCGCTGTTCATGTCCCGCGTGGCGCCGACAGGGATGATTTTCATCCCCTGCCGCGGCGGCGTGAGTCACAGGCCAGACGAGTACGCGTCGCCGGAAGCGATCAAGCGTGGCGTCGCTGTGCTGGCAGACACGCTCGCCGCGCTGGCGGCGTAGACGACGGCCAGCACGCCGAGACGCTACATCGAGTCGTGAAAGTGAATCTGGGGATTGTTCTCCATCACGTACCTCAGCTCCCACGGCGACTCGAAGAGAACCACGTCACGACCGAGACGATCCTTTGCGGTGAGGACGCCCGAGGTCGTCAGCGCCAACGGTTTCGCCGTCGGCGATTCCGGCACCGGCCACCGGCCGGCGACGTGGGGCAGCGGCTCGAGCACCGAACGAATCCCGTACTCCGATCGCAGCCGCGCTTCGATGACGTCGAACTGTAGCGGGCCGACGACGCCGATGATCGGATGCCGCAGGCCGGTCTCGGGTACGAACACCTGCATCAGCCCTTCTTCCTCGAGCTGCCGGACGGCTTCGTCGAAACGCTTGTGACGGACGTCGGTCGGCCGGAGGTAGGCGAAGCGCTCGGCGGGAAACTGCGGAATCGGCGGATAGCGAACCGGCCGGTCCGCGTACAGCGTGTCGCCGATGGCCAGGCGGCCCGGGTTGACGAGGCCGACGACGTCGCCGGGATATGCCTCCGGGACGGTTTCGCGATCGCGGCCGAAGAAGCGGTAGACGCGCGAAAGCCGGACGGCCGTGCCGAGCCGCGCGTTTGTCGCCACCATGTCTTTGGTCAGTCGGCCCGAGCAGATGCGCAGGAACGCGACGCGGTCGCGATGGCGGGGGTTCATGTTCGCCTGCATCTTGAACACGAATCCCGAGAAGTCCGGATCGGTCGGCAGAATCACCCCGACGTCGCTCGTGCGCGGGGCGGGACTCGGCGCGAGGGTGAGGAGCGCGCGCAGAAAGGGCTCGACGCCGAAGTCGTTCAGCGCGCTGCCGAAGAAGACCGGCGTCTGACGTTCCTGGCGATACGCCTCGAGATCGAAGCGCGTCCCGGCGCCGTGGATCATCCCGGCGGCTTCGATCAACCGGTGCTGCCGCTCGGCGCCGACGAGGCGCTCGACCGCCGGATCGCGCGGATCGGCCACCGCGATCTGGTTCTGTGCGGCGCCCGCTGCGCGCCGCGCTCGTAGAGCAGCACGGCGTTCGCGTCGAGGTCGTAGACGCCGGCGAATGCGCTGCCGTCGCCAAGCGGCCAGTTGATCGGCGCCGCCGCGATGCCGAGCACGCGCTCGATCTGATCCAGCAGCTCGAAGGGGTCGAGCGACGGCTGGTCCAGCTTGTTGATGAAGGTCAGCACCGGCAGCCCGCGCGCGCGGCACACCTCGAACAGCTTGAGTGTCTGCGGCTCGATCCCCTTGGCTGCGTCGAGCACCATCACGACGCTGTCGACCGCGAGGAGCGTCCGGTAGGTGTCCTCGCTGAAGTCCTGGTGGCCGGGCGTGTCGAGCAGCGTGACGTGGTGCCCGTCGAGCTCGAACTCGAGCGCGGCAGCGCTGATTGAGATGCCGCGCTGCTGCTCCATCTCCATCCAGTCGGACACCGCGTGGCGCTGCGTCCTCCGTCCCCGGACCGCCCCGGCGAGCTCGATGGCTCCGGCGTACAGCAGCAGCTTCTCGGTCAGCGTCGTCTTGCCGGCGTCGGGGTGGGAGATGATGGCAAACGTCCGGCGTCGGGCAACTTCGCGCGCCAGAACGTCCGAGTCACTGACAGGCAGGTCCATCGTCCGCAGGTCTGCGGACGAACTCGTCGGCGTGGTCATCCTTGAGAGTGTACGCGGGAGCGCCAGGGGACCTCTCTGAGAGCCCCGGGACTCATTACTTGAGCGCTTCCAGCCGATTCGCCAGGCGCCCGGGCGTGTGACAGTTCTTGCACGTGAGGTTGGTCGTTGCGGCGCTCGCGGGATCTGCCTTCCACTGCTTTGCCATCGGCTCGTACTGCGTGTCCGCAAGGACCGTGAGCATCTTGTCGAGGTAGAGAGACGCTTCTTCGGTGCGCCCGGTGCGTTGAGCCGACTGTGTCAGTCCAGACAGGACTTCTCCCTTGTGGTGCAGCGGCAGTTTGTCGATCCCGGGGCCCTGTTGCTTCCACAGCTTCGAGTAGTTGTCGTAGGCCAGCGACCACGCCGTGGCGCGTTGCTTTTCGGGCAACCGGTCCGCGAAGACGGCCATTGACCCACCGGTGATGGCGGCGACGCCGTCGTTGCCTGACTCGAGCTTTGCGGCGGCAGCGAAGCCGTCGAGCGCCTCGGCGTAACGGCGACCGAATTCCTCCGCCTGTCCCGACTCGTGCGCGCGCACGGCGCGATAGGTTGTCGCGCCTGCCTTCCAGGCCAGCAGGTTCGCCCGCTGTTCCGGGCGTTCCTTCATCAGGATCTCGATGTTGCGCTCGGCTCTGGCGAGCCGCTCCATGTTGTCGTTCCGGAATCCCGCGAAGATGTCCTCGCGGACGAGGGTGTGAACGGCCAGCCGCGTGTCCGAAAGCACAGCATCCGGCGATTGTGCGCCGGTCGCCGTCACGACGACGAGCGCGAGCAGAGCACTCTTGACCAGGCGCATGAACAGTCTCCTTAATGGGTGGCGATAGAGGCTATCATTCCGCCCGGAAGGAGTCACGACCTTGTCCATACGCTTCGCCAGTATGTTGTTGGCAGCGTGCCTGCTGTCCTCGCTCGCACTCTCCGGTCAGCAAGATGTCTTCGACCGTGTGAAAGATGGCTACGCCGTCTCTGAGGGCGGCGTGAAGATTCATTACGCGACGCTCGGCAGCGGACCGCTCGTCGTCATGATTCATGGCTTCCCCGACTTCTGGTACACGTGGCGGCACCAGATGGCGGCACTCTCGGAGACGTTTCAGGTCGTCGCGATCGACCAGCGCGGCTACAACCTGAGCGACAAGCCGAAAGGGGTCGAGAGCTATAGCATGCCCCTGCTGGTCGCGGACGTTGCTGCCGTCATCCGCCACCTCGGTCGCGACAAAGCGACGATCGTCGGCCACGACTGGGGCGGGATGGTCGCCTGGCAGTTCGCGATGAATCTGCCAGACATGACCGAACGTCTGATCGTGCTCAACCTGCCGCACCCGAACGGACTGTTGCGCGAGCTCAAGTCCAACCCGGAGCAGATCGCGAACAGCGAGTACGCGCGCACGTTCCAGCGCGGAACGCCGAAAGACGCGACGATCTTCTTCGGCATGCCGATGACGCCGGAGACGATGTCGGGCTGGGTCACCGACGCGGCCGCGCGCAAGCGCTACATCGAAGCGTTCGGGCGCTCCGACTTCGACGCGATGCTGAACTACTACAAGGCCAACTACCCGAAAGGCGTCGGGCGCCGACACACCGACGTTGCCCGACTGGCCAAAGGTCAAAGCACCGGTGCTGATGTTCCACGGTCTCAACGACCGTGCGCTGCATCGGAACGGCCTCGCCGGCACGTGGGACTGGCTCGACAAGGACCTGACGCTCGTCACGATTCCCGGCGCCGGGCATTTCGTCCAGCAGGACGCCGCGGAGCTCGTGACGTCGACCATGAAATGGTGGTTGACGATGCGGCGCTGAGGCGTCCAGAGTAAGGCGATGCCGCTCGATGCGCCTCGATCGGTCGCAGGACACCGGTCCCCGCCGACTGACGGCGGAGCACGTCGCAGCGCGTGCGCTGCTCGATGCCGCCACGTTTGCCGAGGCCGCGCCGAAGATCCTCCGGGCGATCTGCGAGTCGCTCGGCTGGGAGCACGGCGCGCTATGGATGATCGAGCGTGACGCCGAGGTCGTTGCGGTGCGTCGAGATCTGGACGGCGCCGTCCGTCAGCTTCCCCGACTTCGACGCCGCCAGCCGCGAGACCACTTTCACGCGCGGCATCGGTCTGCCCGGGCGCGTCTGGGCGGAGGCACAGCCAGTCTGGATTCCCGACGTGGTCCATGAGCCGAACTTCCCGCGCGCTCCCATTGCCGCGCGCGAGGGGTTGCACGCCGCATTCGGCTTTCCCGTCCTCCTTCGCGGCGAGGTCCTCGGCGTGCTGGAGTTCTTTAGCGGCGAGATCCGATCGCCGGACGAGGATCTGCTGTCGACGCTCGCCAGCGTCGGCACACAAATCGGCCTCTTCGTCGACCGGAAACGGGCGCAGGAAGAACTCGATCGGTTCTTCACCCTGTCGCTCGACATGCTGTGCATCGCCGGGTTCGATGGCTACTTTCGCCGCGTCAACCCCGCGTGGAAACGCGGCCTCGGCTACACCGAGGCTGACCTCCTCTCGAAACCGTTCCTCGACTTCGTCCACCCGGACGATCGCGAGGCGACGATTGCCGAGATGGAAAAGCTCCGGGCCGGGCATGAGGTCATCTACTTCGAAAATCGTTACTTCCATCGTGACGGCACGATGCGATGGCTCATGTGGACGTCGACACCCTACCGCGAACAGAACGTCGTTTACGCCGCCGCCCGTGACATCACAGAGCGCAAAGCCGCGGAAGAGACGCTCGAGGCATACGCGCGAGAGCTCGAGGTCAACCAGCGCGAGCTTGGCGATCAGGCGGCGAGGCTTGCGCAGCTGGTCAAGGAACTCGAGATCGCGAAGCGTCGAGCAGAGGAGGCCACCGAGGCCAAGAGCGCGTTCCTCGCCAACATGAGTCACGAGATCCGCACGCCGCTGAACGCGATTCTCGGAATGACAGCACTCGCGCTGCGGACCAGGTTGTCGCCGACGCAACGTAAGTACCTGTTGACGGTGGAGTCTTCTGGAGAAGCGCTGCTCGAGTTGATCAACGACATCCTCGACTTTTCCAAGATCGAAGCGCGCCGCCTCGACCTCGAGCGCACGGAGTTCGATATCCGCGAGGAAGTGGGCGACGCGGCGAAGCTGCTGGCGCTGCGCGCCGGTGAAAAGGGTCTCGAGCTGGCGTGCCACATCGCATCCGACGTTCCGGATCGCGTACTCGGCGACCCAGGGCGCCTCCGGCAAGTGCTGCTCAACATCATCGGGAACGCCGTGAAGTTCACCGCCGCCGGAGAGGTCGTTGTCCGCGTCCGCACTGACTCGTCCGACGCCGCGCAGCTGAAGCTGCATTTCACGGTCACCGACACCGGCATCGGTATTCCCCGCGACAAGCAGCAGCAGATCTTCAAGGCGTTTACCCAGGCCGACAGCTCGACGACGAGGCGCTACGGCGGCACCGGCCTGGGGCTCGCAATCGCGGTGCGTCTGGTGGAGCTGATGGGCGGACGCATGTGGGTCCAGAGCGAAGTGGGCAAGGGCAGCACGTTCCATTTCGTCGCCGTGTTCGACCGGCCGGTTGCACCGACGACCCAGCTCGCGCGTGTCAAGCCACAGGCGCTCGAGGGGATCACGGTGCTCGTCGTAGACGACAACGCGACCAACCGGCAGATTCTCGAGGAGATGCTCACGAGCTGGCGCATGCGGCCGGTTGTGACGAGCGATGCTGTGTCGGCGATGAGCGCGTTGCGGCGTGCAGCCGCGGCCGGCGGGCGCTTCGATGTCGTCATCGCCGACTGTCAAATGCCAGACGTCGACGGCTTCATGCTCACCCGGCGTATCCGGCAGGACAAGAAGTTGGCCCGGACGCCCGTCGTGATGCTGACGTCGCTCGGGTACGGCGACGGCGACGTCCGCGGCACGAAGGCCGGCGTCGATGCCTATCTGACCAAGCCGGTGAAGCACTCGGACCTGCTGGATGCGCTCGCGACCGTGCTCGGGGTGTCGACCCGCCACCCCCGGACAGATCCCGCCGCGCCCGCGCTCGGCAAGCGCCCGCGCCGTGCGCTGCGTATCCTGGTCGCCGAGGACAACCCTGTCAACCGCAAGCTCGTCGCCACGCTGCTGAGGAAACGCCGTCACAGGGTGACGGCCGTCGAAAACGGGCGTCTTGCGGTCAAGGCGATTGACACCGGGGATGGCAGATTCGACGTCGTGCTCATGGATCTGCAGATGCCCGAGATGGGCGGGTTGGAAGCCACCGCGGCAATCCGCACGCGTGAATCCGGGACCGGCCGGCACCTGCCTGTCGTCGCATTGACAGCGCATGCGATGCAAGGCGATCGCGAGCGCTGCCTCGCTGCCGGCATGGACGGATATCTTTCCAAGCCGATTGACGTTGATGAACTCATCGCGACCGTGGAGGCGCTTGCAGATGGTGCGAGCGGCAGGCCGCGCGCCGAGCCCTCCCAGAGTGCGCTGGCGGTCTTCGATGAGAAGGCTGCTTTGGCCTGTGCCGGTGGCGACCGCGATCTGCTGAAGGAAGTGGTCTCCACGTTCCGCACCAGCTGTTCGGCGTATCAGCGCCGCATCGATGATGCGTTCAGCCGGAACGACGGGGAAGCGCTGCGGATGTCCGCGCACGCGCTGAAAGGAGCGATTGCCACTGTCGGTTCGTCGGCCGGGCGGGAGGCAGCGGCGACGCTCGAGCGGCTCGCCAGCGACGCCGACTTCGACGCGGCGCGGACCGCGTACTCTTCACTCAGTACGTACATCTCCGAGCTTGACCGCGCATTCGTCACCGCCCGCCTCATGCCACGGTCGCAACGGCGCGTTGTCACCCGCAGTCGCCGTCCCGCGCGCGGGAAGAAGAGACGATCATGAGCAGAATCCTGGTAGTCGACGACGACGACACGACGCGGCTGATCATCAGCAGACTGCTCGCAAAAACGGGCTTCTCGGTGTCCGAGGCAAGGGACGGCGTCGAAGCACTCGAGATCTTGCGCAGTGATCGTTTCGATCTGATGGTGTGCGACGTATGGATGCCGAGAATGACCGGCCTCGATCTGCTCGTCGCGCTCCGAACTCTCGATCATGCCCCACGCGTCGTCGTGATGACGTCCGATGACACCCCGGACACGATGCTCAAGGCCGTGCGGGAGCAGGCGTTCAGCTACGTGCACAAGCCGGTCGAGCCGTCGAAACTCCTGACGACGGTTCGCGAGGCGCTCGACGCACCGGAGCCGCCTCGGATCGAGGTGCTCTCGGCGCGGCCCGACTGGGTCGAGTTGTTGGTGCCCTGCTCGCGCGAGGCTGTCGGCCGCATCGAGGCGGTGATGGCGCAGCTCGAGACTGATCTTCCTCTCGAGTTGCGGGAGTCGATCGGCTTTGCGTTTCGCGAGCTGGCGATGAACGCGGTCGAATGGGGCGGCAAGCTCGATCCGACGAGAAAGGTTCGCATTTCCTGCCTGCGCGCCAAGCGGATGATCCTGTATCGCATCGCCGATCCCGGTGTCGGCTTCTCGATCGAGGACCTGCCGCACGCGGCGATAGGTCAGCCGCCGGACGATCCAATCGCGCACATGGAAGTGCGTGAGGCCAAAGGGCTGCGGCCCGGCGGTTTTGGCCTGCTCTCGGTGCGCTCGACCGTGGACGAACTTCTGTACAACGAGCAGCGCAACGAGGTCGTTTTCGTAAAGTACGTCGACGAGGACGTCCGGCGTAACTCGTAGACGAATCGAAACCCTCAGCAGAAAGGTAAGATCCTTGACCAAACACCTCCGTACGGCAGCAGCACTCCTCCTCGTCGTCACCGCAACCGCGTTCGCCCAGGCCGATAATCCTCTGGTCGGAACCTGGAAACTGAACGCCGCAAAGTCGAAGGGCATCGCGTTCACGAGCGGCGGCACAAAGGTCGAAGCCGCGGGTGACGGCGTCAAGTTCACGGTTGAACTGGTCGGCCCGGACGGCACCTCGAACTGGGGTTTCACCGCGAACTACGACGGTAAGGACAATCCTGTCACGGGCAAGAACCCGTACGGCGATACCGTAGCGCTCACGCGCGTTGACGCCAAGACCACGCGAATCACCGTCAAGCAGGGCGGGAAGGTGACAGTCACGCAGACCATCGTCGTGTCTGACGATGGAAGGACACGCACGACTACCGTGAAAGGCACCGACGCCAAGGGCCAGCCAGTCGATGGCGTGTCGTTCTACGAGAAGCAGTAGCAATCCCTTTGGTTCGGCGCGAGCATCGCCAGCCTCGACGATGCTCGCGCTGGCGCCGCCCTGTACCAGTCAGCGCTCGTGCGCGACGACGCACCAGACGGCTCGACCATTACTCTCGAGCCATCCGCATACACATCGGATTGAGGAGGGCAGCAGATGTTCGTTGGGCACTACGGCGTCAGTTTCGCTGCCAAGAAGCTCGATCGCACGATCCCGCTGTGGCTGCTCTTTATTGCGGTTCAGTGGCTGGATGTGATGTGGGCGCCACTCGTTCTTCTGGGAGTGGAGAGAGTGCGAATCGTTCCAGGCATCACGGCGTCGAATCCGCTCGACCTCTATTACATGCCATACACGCACAGCCTCGTCGCCGCGCTGCTGTGGTCGGCCGCTGCATATCTGGCGTACGGCTTCGCCGTTGGACGCAGAAATCCTGTTGCGGCGATGGTCATCGCAGGAGCGGTGTTCTCGCACTGGATCCTCGACTTCGTCGTGCATCGCCCGGATCTGCCGTTGTATGACAATACCGCGAAGGTTGGTCTCGGCCTCTGGAACGTTGCCGCTCTCGCGTTTGCCGTCGAAGCGGCGCTGCTCTTCGCCGGGATGTACGTCTACTTTCGGATGGGTGTTGGCCGTAAGGTTGCGATGATCGTGTTCGGGCTCGCGATGCTTGGCGTGCATGCCGTGACGTTCTTTGGCGCTCCGCCGACCTCGGACCGCGCCGCGGCGATTGCGGCTCTCACCGCCTACGTGGCATTTGCCCTCGTCATCCGCTTCCTGGAACCCGCTCCTGCGTGACAGATTTCCCGCGAACACGCCAGCCGCGCGAACATCCCTAGCGGCCACCTCAGCGACAGTTTCGAACGAGCGCCCGCGAAACTGTATTCCTGTCTGCTCCCTCGTCGCTGCCAAACGAAGCCGCCGCTGGAGTTCGGCCAGCGACGCCGTCGGCACTCGCTTTGCGTCGCCGGCGACACCGGTCTTCGTCATCCTCGTCAAACACGCTATCCGCATCCGCGTCGGCCAGGGCAGCCGACAGGAGACGAACATGTTCGAGCAGCTGTCTCTCGGCACCAAGGCAAAGAAGCGCACCGATGAATTGAACGCGATCGTCGTCGCCGCCCGTCACGAGCGCGATGCGATCGAATCCATGTTTCGTCAGCTCGACGGGCGTGGCGGCAAGCTGGCCGAGGTGTCCACGACCGTCGAGCACGTCAGGGACAAGGCGGTCAATGCCTCCGAGCAGCTGGCGACGATTGCCGGACGGATCGCGGATCTCGACAAGCGACTGACCGGCTTCGAGGCGGTCGGCGCGCAGGTGCACGAGATGGCCGACATCGTGGCGCAGGCACAAGAGGCTGCCGCCCTCATCTCCCGGTCCGGTGGAGAGTTACAGAAGCACCGGGAAGCAATGGACCAGCTCGCAGCCGAATATCGTGAGACGCGGGCCGCGATCGAGGCGCTTGGAATCGAACGGCAGCGCGTCACCGAAGCGCAAGTCGAGCTCCAGCGGTCGCACGCGGATCTTCGCAGTGCCACCGATCAGGCGGCCGCTATCAGGCACGAGCTCGATCAGCTGCACGACCAGGCGTCGACGCTGGTGCACGACCAGGTGTCCGTTAGCAAGACAGCGGCGCAGGCCCTCGAAAACACCACCGTCGTCAGCGGGATGGTCAATGAGATCGAATCGAAGATTGCGTCCCTCGGTACGCTCCACGCGCTTGCGTCGACGACCGAGGAGCGGCTCAAGTCGCTGAACGCGCTCGCCGAGCACGTCAGCGTCAAGACGAAAGCGCTCGAAACGCAGCGCGTCACCATCGACCACGCCGCCGCCGAAGCCAGCCGGCTGAACGAGATGGTGTGGGCAATGGAAACCCAGATCGGAAAGCTCGAGGACGGAAACCGGCAAGTCGGGCGTGCCGAGCAAGTGCTGCGGCAGGCCGAAGAGCTCGCCGAACATGTGCAGGACGAGCTCGACGCCGCCACCGCACGGCGCGATCAGTTCACGAGGGAGACCGCGAGAATCGAGAAGGACGGCACACAACTGATTCAGGCCGTGCGGGCGCAGATGGAGCGGTTGGCGATCGAAGGGAAGAGCTTCAACGCGAACGAGCAGCGTATTGCCGATCTGCAGGATGCTCTTCGCGTTGCCGAAGGTCAGCTCGAAGCGGTGCTCGGACATCAGGAGGTGGTGAGCACGCTCGATCGGAAGGTGGAGGCGCTTGGCGGGACCTTGGAGCAGCTCTCGACTGAGCTGCTGGAACTGTCACGGCGGCGTGCCGACGTGGACGCGCTGGGGGAACGCCTTTCGCGCGTGGAGGTGGTGGCCCGCGAAGCGGAGGCGCGGCAGGCCCGGCTCGAGTCCGGCCGGCAGCAGCTCCAGGAGCTGCGCGCCGAGTTCGAGGCCATTCACACCTCGCGAGCGTCGGCCGCGGAGCTGTGCAACCAGCTCACCGCCGATCGGGCAGCCCTCGAAACGGCTGGCGCCAGCATCGCACGTTTTTCAGTCGAGGCACCGGCCATCGAGCAACGGATCGACGCGGTGTTGCAGAAGTTCGGTGTCCTCGACGAGGCCGATCGCGTCGCGGAGCGCATGACGGAGACCGTCACGAAACTGGAGGCGACACTCGAACGCGCGAGCGAGAAGCTTCAGTTCGTCGAGAAGGTGGAACGCCGGCTGAACGGACTGCACACGCTCAATACGGAGGTCGGGCGGCGCATGGAAGACCAGCTTCTGCGCCGGGCCGATTTGGAGGGGCTGCGGACGCGCACCGACGAAATCAGTCAGCACATCGGCGATGCGCACCAGAAGCTGGATGCCATTCTGTACGGTACAGGAAAAGCTGCCGGTGATTGTGGAAGGCGCGGCGACCCTGGCGCACGATGTCCATCATCTCGAGGCAAAGTTGAACGGTCTCCGACGGACCGACGCGGATCTCGTCGAGCAGGAACGCCGTCTCGAGGAATTCGTCTCGCGCATCCGCGACTACGATGCCGCGACTGCCGAACGGATGTCTCATCTCCAGGCGCTTGCGGAGGAATTGAACCGCGGCAGCGCTCTGAAGAACGAGCTGCTCGCGGATCTCCTCCACGTCCAGGCGCAGCATCAGGAAACGGCAGCGCGCATGGCCGCGACCGAGGAGCGGCTCACACACGTCGACGCACTGCGCCAGCAACTCGACGACCGTCAGTCGGCGCTGATCGCTGCCGAACAGCGGATGTCCGCCTTCGAGGCGCAGGTCGAGATACTCGCGCGGCTATCGGCCGAGACCGACGTGAAGCTTCAGACCATCGCCGGGCGCGAGTTGATGGTCGCGGCGGTCAAGGCCGAAGTGGAGCAGGTGCAGCAGGTCGCCGGCGCCACGAAGCGCGACGTCGAGGCCATCATCGAGCGCCGCGAGGAGCTGCAGGCCCTGAAAGCACGGCTCGATGGGCTTGCGCATGCGCTCGGCGACACCGACGAGCGTCTCGCGACGATCGAGTCCCGGCGCGGACTTGTCGAAGAAGTGCATTCCAGGACCGAGATGATTGCGAATCTGCTCGAGGACGTCAGCGCCAACCTCGATATGGTGGCGGCGCAGAAGGCACAGATCGAGTATGTCTCCGATCAGATTGCGAGACTCGAGTTCTCGGTGCAGCAGTCGCAGAATACGATTCGCGCGCTGCACGTCGAACGGGAGCGCGCCGAGCGCGTCGAGGACGCCATCCGCCAGCTCCGCACACGCGAGCGTTCGGGGCGTCCGGCCGATGCCGATGTGCCGGATAGCGTCATGTCGTCTTGAGCGGCATCCAGCCGAGTGACCGAAGGTTTTCGAGACTGCGCTGCAGTTGGTGCATCTCGTATTCAACCGTGGCGTCACCTGGCGCGACACGTTCCCACGGCGTGGAATGGTCAGCGTCGGCTTCGATGCGATGGTGTTGCAGACGCCCGAGTGCGGTCGCGAGCTCACGCGCCTCGCGGCGTCCATAACCGCTCCACCATCCGGGTTCGAACACGCGAATGTGGCGGGCGTCGAGCGCTCCGAGCTCGATGGAGGCCGTGAGAAACGGCGCCGCTGACGCGAGGATCGGGGCGATCTCCTGGAAGGGGACGCAACCATCGCCGACAGCGCAGCGCACGAGCCGGAAGCCTTGGCTGGTGAATTGCGCCTGATAATCCTTCAGATGCACATGGCGGATTCGCGCCGCTGCGCGCCTCGCGAATTCGACTGGGTCTTCGCCAACCGCGAATGGGTTTCCCGTATCGAACGTGATGCCGACGTTCGGCCCCGCCTCCTCCGCGATGGCCACGAGCTCCTCGCTTCCGAGATCCTGGTGGTCTTCGATGGCCAGCGTCAGGCCTGCGTCGGCAGCGTGCGGCGCGTCCCGGCGCAGCGTTGCGCGGGCGTGCTCGACCATCTCTTGCCATCGCGAACCGCATTCCGCCCGCCGCCCTTCGAGCACGGGGGTGAGGTGAAGGCGGACGAGCGTAGCCCCGAGGGCCGCCGCGCACCGGATCGCCTCGGTCAGCGTCTCGGCTCGCTCCTGAGACAACCAGAAGCTGCAGACAGGCGTCATCTCTGCCAGCTCTCCCCGAAGCCGACCGAGGTCAGCGTCGGCGAGCGGCGTCAGCCACCGCCAGTCCAGCTCGATACACTGCGCGCCAATCTGCCTGGCAAGATCGACGAAGCCTGACAGGCCGATCGCTCGCGGGTTGGCGCGCGACGTGCCCCAGCCCTGCAGGCCGACGGTGTATGCCAGACCGTAGGGGTTCAGTCCGATTCGGAACATCAGGAGCCGCCGGCCCTCGGCGTCAGCCGCGAACAGATGTGGCTCAAGCAATACAACCGCGATCCGGGGATTCTCGGCCAGACCTTCGTGCTGAACGGCGTCCCGACAACGCTCGTCGGCATCATGCCCCGGCGGTTCACGAAGCTCGGCGCCGATCTGTGGAGGCCCGTCGTCTCTGGATCGCGCCAACCGCGATCAGTCAACGGTACTTCATGTTTCAGGCGACGCCTCAAGCCCGGCGTGACCCTGCAGCAGGCGGCGGCCGACGCCGACGTGATCGCGCGCCGGTTGGCGACAGGTCTACCCCGACAACTATCCGCAGCAGTTCGCCGTCAGCGTCGTCAGCTGGGTGGACAGCCTGGTCGGCCAGTTCAAGACGACGCTGTTTACGCTCGCCGCCGCGGTCGGTCTGCTCCTCCTGATCGCCTGCAGTAACGTCGCGAACATGCTGCTCGCGCGCGGCGACCACTCGCGAAAAGGAGATGGCCATTCGCGTCGTCGCTCGGCGCGAGCCGATATCGCCTCGTTCGCCAACTGCTGGTCGAGAGCCTGCTGCTGGCCGCCGGCGGAACCGCGCTCGGCTGCCTCTTCTGCGTTCGGTGGCATCGAAGGCGATCACCGCTCTCATCCCGGATGGGCTGATCCCGCGCGAAGCGGTGATCCGCCTCAACGCGCCGGTTCTGGTGTTCAGCGTGCTCATCGCGATGCGTGACGACGCTGCTGTTCGGACTGGTGCCGGCGCTCCACACTGCGCGGGCGCGACCTCGTCGAGCCGCTCAAGGATGCCGGCAAAGGCGTCAGCGGCGGGTTCCGCGGCGGGAAGCTTCGCAGCGTCGCTCGTCGTGGTCGAGGTTGCGCTGTCGCTCCTGTTGCTCGTCGGCGCCGGCTTGCTCATGCGCAGCTTCGTCGCGTTGCAGACTGTCGACCTCGGTCTGGATCCCGAAAACGTCCTGGTCGCGCGTATCCTCCTCTGCCGCGCGGCCAGTACACGACGCGGCCGACAAACAGCGCTTCTTCCGTGACGTTGCTCGGTCGCGTGGAGTCGCTGCCAGGCGTCGTCGTCGCGACCGAAACGACGTCGCTGCCCCCTACGGCGGCATCCGTACCGACATCGCCATTCCGGGGAAGACACCGACGGAAAAGTGGAGAGCGATTTTCCAGCTGTGCAGCGAGGGCTACTTCCAGACGCTGGGACTGCAGTTGATGAAGGGCCGGACTTTCTCGGAGGCGGAGTGGACGGTGCTCGCAAGCTCGCTGTCGTCAACCAAACGCTGGTGACACGCTATTTCGGCCAGGAAGATCCGTTCGGGCAGCGGATCAAGCTGACTATGCTGGAAACGTTCAAGGAGGGCCCGGTTCCGGATCCCACGTTCGAGATCATCGGCGTCGTCAAGGACGCGAAGAACCAGGGCATTCAAGACCCCGTGACGCCAGAGGTGTTCATCCCCTTCACGCTGACCGGCTGCCTTCGAGCGAGGGATTCTCGTCCGGACCGCAGCGATAATCCCGAGTTGCTGGTCAACAGCCTGCGGCGTGAGATCTGGGCGCTCGATCGCAACGTTGCGTTGACGCTGACTAGTCCAGCTTCTTGCGCGCGAAGTGGTAGAGCGAGTACGCCAGCAGCGCGAACATCACCACCGCGAACAGGTTCGACGTCGCCAGCCCCGGCGCGATCTTCGGCCCGAACGCCAGCACGCCCGGCGGAATCAGCCTTGATGCCGAGCTCCGGATCGCCGAGCACGTTGATGACGATGGCGATCAGGCCCAGGACGCCGCCGGCGGCGATGAGGCCGCTGGCGAAGAGCGATCCCGGACTGACGTCGCTTTCGGCGTGGCCGCCGCTCGGCTTCCGGCCGCGCTCGGCCGCCCAGCGCACGATGCCGCCGCAGAAGATCGCCAGCGTCGTGTGCAGCCCGAGGTAGGAGCCGACCGCGAACGACAGCGACCGGATCCCGAGCAGCTCGACCGCGATGACCAGGAAGACGCCCATCGCGACCAGGCGCCAGGGCAGCCGCTGGTTGAGGATGCCGGTGATGACCGTCGCCATCAGCCGGCCCTGCGGCGCCGCCGCCTTGTCGCTGCCGATGCCGGTGATCCACTGGACCTCGATCTGCTTCGTGTCGGGATCGTAGAGATACTTGCCGTCGGGCAGTTCGCGCGAGCCGAGCGCGTTGACGAGGATGTACTTCTTGTCCCGGTAGGTCTGCGGATGCGGGTCGTCGAGTTCCTTCTCGACGCGCACGGCCGCGCCGCGCAGGCCCTGTTCGGCGCGGACCTTGTCGATGTCGAGCGCGCGCTGCACCGGACGGAACTCGGAGAGCCCGAAGTTCATCAGCATCAGCGTGCCGCCGATGACGAACACCGACACCATGACGCCGATCATCAGCGCCCACTGCTGGCGGTACGGCGTCGCGCCGATCAGGAAGCCGGTCTTCAGGTCCTGCGACGTCGCGCCGGCGTTCGCGGCGGCGATGCACACGACGCCGCCGATGGTGATCGCCAGCGCCGAGTAGGCCGGCGCCGTCCAGCCCATGGCCAGGAACATCGCGCAGGTCGCCATCAGCGTCGCGATGGTCATGCCGCTGACCGGGTTGGCCGAGGTGCCGATCAGGCCGCAGATGCGCGACGACACGGTGACGAAGAGGAAGCCGAAGATCACCACGAAGAGCGACGCGACGAGGTTCTCGAAGCGCCGACGTTCGCGCGCCGGCGATCGGGTTGAAGGTCAGCATCAGCCACATCGCGAGCGACGATCGCCGATCGAGCCGAGCACGCACCCACTTCATCGCAATGTCGCGGTCGAGGCGGCCCGCGCCGGCCGTCGGCGCCGGCCTGCTGCGAGCGGATGTCCTTCATGCCGCTCGCGCAGCGCGTTGACGATCGTCGGCATCGTCTTCATCAGCGTGATGAGGCCGGCCATGGCCACGGCGCCGGCGCCCATGGGGCGGATGTAGTTCTCCCACATCTGTCCGGGCGTCATGTCGCGATCGGGATCGGTGCTCGGATAGAGCGGCGTCGGCGAGCCCTTCGCCGAAGAACTTGATCGCCGGCATCAGCACCAGCCACGAGAACACGCCGCCGGCGAAGATCGTCCCGGCGATCTTGCGGGCCGATGATGTAGCCGACGCCGAGGTACTCGCAGGTGATCTCGGCGCGGAACGACGCGCCCGGGCAGCCACGCCGGCTCGTAGAGCGGCCGCTGCTTCCACACCTGCACGCGTCGCCATCAGGAAGCGTGTAGACGCCGCCGAGGCCGAGGCCCCAGAACACGCGGCTGGCGAACGAGCCGCCCTTCTCGCCGGCGACCAGCACGTCGGCGCAGGCCGTGCCTTCCGGATAGAGCAGGTTGCCGTGCTCCTTCACGATGAGCTGCCGGCGCAGCGGGATCATGAACAGCACGCCGATCCAGCCGCCGATCAGCGCCAGCAGGAAGATGCGCGAGTACTCGAGCGGGAAGCCCAGGAAGATGAGCGCCGGCAGCGTGAAGATCACGCCGGCCGCCACCGACTCGCCGGCCGACCCCGCGGTCTGGACGATGTTGTTCTCGAGGATGGTCGCCTTGCCGAACGCGCGCAGCAGGCTGATGGAGAGGACCGCGATGGGGATGGACGCGGAGACCGTCAGGCCGGCGCGCAGGCCGACGTAGACGGTCACCGCGCCGAAGATGATCCCGAAGATCGCGCCGAACAGCACCGCCTTGAACGTGAACTCCGGCACGTTCGCCGATTCGGGAACGTACGGCCGGAACTCGCCCAGGGGAGCCGTCGAATTCCACGCCGTGTTCCTCGTATCAACCTGCGATGCCTTCGCCACGCGACCTCCTTCAATGCCGATCCGTTCGTGGATGCTGTCGATCCGCCCGGACGCTCACGGCGCGGGTTCAGATGACACGTAGAATAGCCAGTTCTCTGGAAGAGCGCCAAGCCGTTCGGCGTCGAGGATTGTTGCTCGGCCGTGGCCTCCGGCCTGACGATAATCGACGCGAATCGTGCCCGATTCAATCGAGCGTCTCGATCATGACGATCGGCTCGCTCGACATCACCGACGCTGCAGTGTGTCGAGACACCGCGACAGTCCAACGGCCGTCGTCCGCTTGGCAGCGATTCGCGACGCTGACGTGACTCGTTCCTATCTCGCCGCCGGCTTGACCGCCGCGTTCATTCGTTCCCGCCAGACCGCCACAGCTCGCCACGCGCCGCTGTCTGCGCCGAGCGGATCGAAGCGGGTCGGGTCGAACTCGACGTAGAGCTGGTTGAAGAGTGCGGCGTCGGCAGCGGGTTCGGTGTGTTCTCCTGGGCGCCCACAGCTATCCGCCAGTCTCGTAGTTGCTGACGCAGACTGGCCGTCCGTGTTGCGTCGGTGTTCGATCGATCGACACGTTCGCCGACGTCGGTGTCGAGATCGAAGAGTTCCACCTGTCCGGTGTCGTAGTGCTCGACGAGCTTCCAGCGGCCATCGCGCATCGCGCCGGCAGGGCGGCTGCCCTGCTTAGTGTAGTGCGGCAGATGCCAGAAGAACGCGCGCGATCCAGACGCCGCTTTGCCCGTACGCAACAGCTGCGCCTGCTGACGCCGTCGAGGTCGCGAGCGGCCGGCGCGCCCGCTTCGGCGTTCGCACGACTGAGCAGCGCCCTCAGTTTAGGTCGAATCCTGAACCTCTCGGGCGCCGCCGATCCGCGGCCTGTGATTACATTCACACCATGACCGTGCATCTGCTCTGCATCGCGGCGGCCACGGCGCTGATCGTTCTCGTCACGCTGCTGCCGTTCATGCCGGGCAGCTACGATCCGTTCAGTGCGCCGCTATCGGCGATGGCCAGGGTGTTCGGCTTCGCCGGCCTCTTGTTCGTGCCGGTCGGCGCGCTCTGGACGGCGTCGGCCTACTGGCGTCGTTTTTCCGACCGCGAGTACGCGTTTGCGATCGCGGCCCTGATCGTCTGGGCGATTGTTTCGGGCATCCTGTCGATGGCTGCGTTCGCACTTGTCGGCCTGTTGCTCGGCGTTGTCACGCTGGCGTTCGCGGCATACGCCGTGTTCAGCTTGAGACGGCGGATCGCAACGATAAGATTCGCCGGGCCCGCTAGGCGCAGGGCACCGGCTCTCTACCTCCTTATCGTGCCTCTCGCCGTGTTTCTGGTGCAGCAGTCACTTCTACCGCTGGCGGTGGAATTCAGCCGAGATCGCGCAATTCGCAACGCCGCGTCGCTCATCGCTGATATCGAACGGCACCGTGCAGCGCGAGGGACCTATCCGGCGTCACTGTTGTCGGTGTGGAAGGATTATTCGCCCGCCGTCATCGGCATCGAGAAGTATCACTACGAGCGGAGTGGAGAAGCGTACAACCTGCTCTTCGAGCAGCCCGCGGCGGATCTCGCGACGCGGGAGTTTGTCGTCTACAACCCGCGCGATGAGCAGGTCGCCACCAGCCACGCGATGGATCTCCTCCAATACTCACCCGAGCGCCTGGAGCGCGCGCGCGGCTACTTTGCGGTTCATCAGACGCCGCACGCGCACTGGAAGTACTTCTGGTTCGACTGAGCCCATCGGATGAGTGCCGTTCACACGTCGGCCCGCACGAGATTCCTCGCGGACCTGAGACCCTACTTCACCGTCACCGTCGCACGCATCCATGGGTGAATGCAGCACATGTACTTGTGCTCACCGATGTCTTCGACGTCAGGATCGTTCGAGCCGCCTGCGGGGATGAACTCGAGGTTGGGAGCGAGACACTCGGGCGCGGGTACCGGGTTGCCAGTCAGGTCGTTCAAATCCTGGATGATTCCGCCGCCAAACTCGGCGACCTCGGTGAAGGTGTGGACCTCGCCGCCACTGTTATGCGCCTGCACCGCCTGTCCTTCCTTCAGTCGGACTTGACGCGGTGAGAAGTGCCAGGAACCAATCTGGCCGGAGTTCCCAGCACACTCAGGAACGCGTCGAGGTTGACGCCCGGGTGATCGAACACGCAGGTACCCGCGCCGAACACGGCGTTGAACGAAGCCGGATCGCACCGATCCAGCATGTCAACGACTCGAACCGCGGGCGCGCGTCCACTCGGGCCTGCACCGAAGATGGCTATCCCAATCGCCACGAAAGCCAGCACACCTACCCGCCTGCCTGTAGCTGTACCAGTCCTCGGACCCTCCTTGGAATTGCGCGGGCGGAGTCTAAACCCATTGCCGGTGCGGCAGTCGAAGGAAATTGTGCGATTTGCTGAGCTTATGTCATCGCCTCGACTCGTCACGGTCGGCCGGGTTACGAAGAGGCGCGCGATCGTACTCGAGGATCAACACAGACGATCGGGGCACGCATCATTTTTCACGAAATGCGGCGGCCGGAGATCTTTCCCCTCAGGCGACGCTTTCAGGATGGTTGCGATACGATACGGCGCGCCCGTTCGCAACCATCGTCGAGCGCCTTTGGCGAACGTGCTCGCGTGCATGCACATGAGTCAGACCACAAAGCCTTTCACCGTCGACTTCATGATCGTAGGGGCGCAGAAGTGCGGTACCTCGACGCTCAGCGACATCCTGCGCCTCCATCCGGCTCTGGTTCGCTGTGACAAGAAGGAACCGAACTTCTTCAGCAGGTGTGAGGATTGGCGGGCGGAGCTCCCGCAGTACGAACAGATGTTTCGTCGGCGCGAGGGGGCGCTTTATTTCGAGGCGTCTCCTACGTACACGTTTTACCCTCACCGCAAGCTCGATCTCTGGGACGACCTCCACAGCTACAACCCGGCTCTCAAGATCATTTATCTCGTGCGCGACCCGATCGAGCGGGTGACGTCAGGCTATATGCACTCGTACGAGCGTGGATACACCGAACTCTCGTTCGAGCGGGCGCTGGTTCGCGATCCGATCCTTCTCGATGTTACCCGTTACGCCACTCAAATCGCGCCGTTCATCGAACGCTTCGGACCTGATCGGGTGCGCATCGTCTTGTTCGAGGACCTTCTTCGTGACGCCAATAAGCTCGCGCGGGAGCTCGCGATCTTCCTGGGTATCGATCCAGACGGGTTCGGCGACGTCGGCGGCGTCCACGCGAACGAATCGATCGGCGGCCACAAACGCCACTACAAATACGACAATCCAGGTCGCATGCTCTCGCAGGTACGACGGTACGCACCGCCGCTCTGGCGGATGATGACTGACAATTCGTCGCGAGCGTTTCACGGCAAGCCGGTTCTGTCTCCTTCGTATCGGCGGCTTGTCCTGCGGATGCTGCGATCGGAGATCGACGAATTGGAAGCGATGACCGGTCGCGACTTGAGCCACTGGAGGAAACGCGACGGAGCGAGTGAAACCGGTTAACGCAAGGACCTGCCATCGCCGCATGGTAGTGGACGTGCATCGCGGCCTGGATCCCCGCGTGACGACGTTCTCCACGATCCCTTGGGACGTCAGCTGCCCGCGGGCGATCCCGCCGCGGGTACCGCGCGCACGATGAATCGCTGCGGCGCCGAGCCCTGGTAATAGAACGGGTAGCAACCGACGAGCGTCACGGCCGGACCTGGCGTCGCGTCGATTACGCTGACGTCGGTCGGGATGGTGATCCGGATCCACTCGACCCGGTATTGCTCGGTCGCAACGGGCGTGTCCAGCACGAGCGCGTCGCCTTCCTTGATGTCCTTCAGCACCCGGAAGAATCCGTCCCGGTGGGCCGCGATGCCGACGTTGCCCGGCGTCCCGGGTAGGGCCGTGTCCTCAATCCGACCGGCGGCGAGGTCGAGCACCGCGTCCGTTGTGCCGTCGTAGACCGGCACCTCGAGATCGAGCCGCGGGATGCGCAGGATGGCGAGCGTAGGTGGCGTCTCTCGCTCCAGTGCGGCTTTGTAGGCCTTCACCCGGACCGTCGACCAGAGCTTCATGTCGACCTTCTTGCTCCAGGTGAGCTCGCGAGGCGGCGGCGCGGGTGCAGGCGTTGGCGCAGGTGCAGGTGCCGGAGTGGCGATGGCTGCAGCCGCCGGTGTGCCGGCCGGTGGTGTGTCGCCACTGCGGCCGCACGATGCCAGTGTCGCCGCGAAGGCGAGCGTGAGGGCCACGACAGGAAAGGTGCGGTGCGAGCGCGGCTGGTGTTGGACCATCAGTACACTCCATTGCGGGGCGCGCGGTCAGTCGAGCGCGACCTCTCATTATCCATTGAGACTTGGAGTTTGGGACCGAGCCCTAGTCGACAACGCGCAGACCTATTCGAGCCATGAACTCTGGGAATCGGGGATCCGCGTGGAGCGACCTGAAGGGTGGTGTCACGGTCAACTGTGGAAGCCATGCGTCCCGGGCCTGATACGCCTTCTCGAGCCACGCCAGGCTTTCGGGTATCTTTCCGAGGTTCGCGTAAACTCCGGCGATCTGAGTGGCCGGTATGTACCGCTCTTGCGACGCGCGCTCCAACTCCTCGACGATCTTCAAGGCGCCCACCCGATCGCCAGCTCGCGCCATTCCATAAGCAAGTGCGGCGAGAAAGTGCGGGTTGCGTCGCTCCTGATCAAGCCCCAGAGTCAACTCCGTCACCGCCTCCTTGAACAGACCCTTCTCGACGTAGGCCTCTCCCAGCGAGTGATGTGCCCAGCGGAAAGAGGAGTCCATATCGAGGACCTTCCGGCACTCGACGATCGCTTCGTCGTAACGTTTCACGTCGTACAGGATGTTCGCCACGCTCGTGTTGGTGACGAGCGAGAGCGGATCCAGCGCCTGGGCCCGTTGCGCTTCTTTGACGGCTTCGTCGGACCTGCCGATCCACACGAGATGGTAGGAATACCAGAGGTGTGCCATCGCCGAGCTGGGGTTGAGTTGAAGCGCTCGCGCCAGTTCACGCTCGCCCCCGCCCCAGTCCCATTCGTAGTAGTCGGCGACCAGCGCGAGGGCTGTATGGGCTTCGCTAAGCGTTTCGTCCAACGCCAGCGCGTTGAGCGCCGCAGCCTTGGCTTTAGGAAACGCGTCTCTTGGAGCGACGACTCCGTAGTAGCCAAGCAGGGCGTGGGCGTCGGCCAGGCCCGCGTGTGCAGCAGGGTAGTTCGCGTCAATCGCAAGCGCGCGCTGGAAGTAGTCGCCAGCTTTTTGAAAACCATCAGGCGTCCACTTGTTCCAATAGTAGCGTCCGCGAAGGTACGCCTCGTGGGCCTCCGGGGCAACGACAGCCGCGGTAGCCGCTTTCGTCCGCGCACCTGTCAATCGAACCTCGATCTCGTCAGCGATGGCTCTTGCGACCTCGTCCTGCAAAGCGAGCACGTCCCGCATGTCACGTTCGTAGCTCCGGCCCCACAGATTTCGATCGCTCACACCGTCGGTCAATTGGGCGGTGATTCGGGTACGGTTGCCCGAACGCAATACCGACCCCTGGAGGATCGCGTCGACATGCAACTCGCGCGCGATTTCCGGCACCGTCTTTTGCGCTCCCTTGTAGCGCATCACTGACGTACGCGAAATCACGTTCAGCGCGCTGTATTGGCCCAGTGCCGTGATCAACTCGTCGGTCATTCCTTCCGTGAAGTATTCCTGTTCCGGATCGCCGGACAGGTTGTCGAGAGGCAGAACGGCCAGCGACCGGATCCGGTTCGGACTCACGACGGTAGGGTCACGCCAGTATCTCGAGCCCACCAGCAACGCGAGCACCGCCAGGACGCCCAGCGCTGACGCCAACGCCGCCCGCCGCCGTCGCCGGCGGTCGACGACAGTCCCGATGGTCGCTGACGAGTGCGTGGCGCTCTGTTGGCGCCGGAGGTCTACGGTGATTTCCTGAGCCGATTGGTAGCGATTGTCTGGGTCCTTTTCCAGACACTTCAAGATGACGTCTTCGAGCTTCCGCGAAACACGGGGGTTGACCTGCCCAGGTGGCACAGGCAACGTGTTGATGATGTCGCTGGCAAGTGCGCCGGCGAACTGCTGCCTGAATGGCCGCTGTCCCGTCGCCATTTCGTAAAGAATGGCGCCTACGGCATAAATATCTGTCCGGCAATCGCATTGGCCTGACAACTGTTCCGGTGCCATGTACGGAAGAGTGCCTACGATGTGCTGTGATGCAGTCGTCTCGGTCGGTCGAGATCCGCCGGCGGCGAGCAATTGCGCCAGACCAAAGTCCAGCAGCTTCAGCTGTCCCTTGGCGGTCACAATGATGTTGCCCGGCTTGAGATCCCTGTGAATAACACCGTGCTCGTGGGCCTCCTGCAGCGGCTTGGTGATTTGTTCGGCCAGAGCGAGCAACTCGCTCTCTGGGAGTGGCCTTCCAGCCAGCTTGTCAGCCAACGTCACCCCGACAACGTGCTCCATAACCAGGAAGTCGAGCGCGCCCTGGCTGTCGAAGTCATGAATAGTGGCGATGTTCGTGTGATTTAACCTGGCCAGTGCGACTGCTTCCTCACGCAGTCGTCTGCGCGCTCGCTCGTCACCGAGCGCTCCCAGCGGCAGCAGCTTCAGCGCGACGTCACGATCCAGTCGCTCATCGTGGGCGCGGTAGACAACGCCCATGCCGCCGGCGCCAATCTCTTCGAGAATACGATAGTGGCCCAGGACTTGGCCGACCACCGGCCCCATCGAGGACATGAGCGCACATGGTAGGCTGCGGAGTAGGTTGAGTCAACGCGAACACGGAGCGGAGTGCAGGCTGAAGGAGTTCGAGGCTGCGGCGTCACTCCACCGGCTCTCAGCGCGCGAAGAATCGAGTCAGCTTCCGCGCAACGCGGCGCAGCAGGCGGCGTTGCGTGTGCCGCGCGCTCTCCGTCTTCATCCGCACGTAGTCGGCGACGACGCTTTCAACCGCCGCAGTTAGATCGGGCCGACCAAGTTGCCGCAAGCCGGGCAGCGCTTCCTTGAAACACATGCAGGCGTAATCGCGCTTGAATCGTACCGACCGGATCTCACTTTCACTGACATCGACTCCGGCGAACGCGCCGGCGTCGGCCAGCACTCCGGCAACCAGCAAGTGCACGCGCGTTCGGACGCACTTCTCACAGGACCCACAGTTCCGGCCCTGGCTCGTGTTCGAGGTGCATACATACATGCGGTCGAGCGCTACAGGCCAATCCCGCAGGGTCTCGACCTTCTGCAACCGCGACAGCTCGATACCGTCATGCGAGATGCGGACGTGCTGACTGGAATAGAACGGATCCAGTTGAGGATGAGATCCCCACGGAATCAAGTGCGTCGCTGGGTAGGTTGAGGCGATGTAAGAGAGACGGAACTCGCGACCCAGAAAGTGCGCCATGCTGGCGAGAAACGCGCCGTGATACTGATACATCCAGAACCTCATGTTCGGGTTCAATGCACAGAAGTTGCTACGAATCGGGATGACGTCGAGACCGATGTCGGCGCATATCTCGTGGCTCGTCGACAGGCTCCTCGCAAATCGCGCGTCCGTCTCGCTGCGCTCGATGCCGCCGACATGCTGGTAGTCAACGACAATCGCCGCGGAAGGCCGATCCGGATGCCCCGGCGGCTTGCGAGCGGTGAGGCTTCGGATCATTGCCAGCGAGTCCACGCCGCCCGAGAGAAACGCCGCGCTCCTCGTGCCTGGCGGCCGATACTCGTAGTCACATTCGATCGTTGGGGGCGGACCCAGATCCGTGAACCACTTTCCGACTGTCGAGGCCGCAATCGCTCAGGTTGGCCGCGAGCAATGGGCAAATTGCACCATCGATATGAATCCGTGACTCGCCGGACGTCCATGCCGGAAGGAATGCGCCGAGGAGAAACCCATTGGGATCTGCCTCCAGCGTATGGGGAGGCTCGGTGCGGGCAAAGATGGTACTGCGACCCTTCACCGCGAGTTTCCAGCGTGACCTGGCACTCGACGGTGCTGCACCCATCGGTGTCAGACGATCGGATTTTGTCGATGATCATCTACGATGCCTCCGAGCGGGCGTTCGCGTAGCATCGCACAGCGGCATCCCGGAGCGCGTAGCAATGAAATTGAGTGGTCACAAGACCCGGAGCGTCTTCGACCGCTATAATGTCGTGAGCGACGGAGATCTGCGGGACGCGTCTCGTCGTCTTGGGCACACTGGCGGGCTGCTGGCCCATCTTTAGCCTTAGGCGGCGGCGAGAAACCGCAAAATCATTAGGAAATCCACGCACGGTGAGGTGGCTGAGTGGCCGAAAGCGGCGGTTTGCTAAACCGTTGTAGGGGCTTTAAACTCCTACCCAGGGTTCGAATCCCTGCCTCACCGCCAGTTAAGTTGTTCTAACCATTAGGTCTTTCCTTCGGAGGCTCTCCCCGTCTCCAAACCGTCTCCAAACTTCTGCACGGCCGCCGCGCGTCATACGTGGGTTTTTTGAACCTTCCTCTGTGGAATCACGACGGGATGTTGCGGAAGCCGAACCCCCGACTCGGCTGAGCAGGGGCCGAGAACGGGCGTATGCGAACTGCCAGACGGCTATGCACGCCGGCCGAAACGCAGCAGCCGGCCGTCGACGACCTCGAAGAGCGACGACCGCGCGATTGTGTGCGTGCCGCGCACGCGGGGATGCCAAGTTGGCCTGACCGCGTCGATCGGCGTCTCTCGAAATTCGCGCGGGGTGAGGCGATCGATCCGGCTCAGTGTGACCGCATGGCCGTAGCCGCGGCGGGCGTCCTGCGAGGGTCGAATGAGCGCGTCGCCCTCACGATACAACGCGCCGGCCGACCGTGCATGGGCCGCGTCCGACACGACCGGGTTTGCGCGATGCGCGCGCCACGGCCCGAGCGGCGTGTCGGCATAGAAGAGCGAGACCTCGTCGGCGCGCGGGCCCCCGGGCACGCAGAGTGTGACGAACATCCACCAGCGGTCATCGGTACGCAAACACGGTGGCATCGCACGCATCGACGCCGTCGAAGGCGACGCGCTCGAGCTCCCACTCGTCAGGAAACCGGCGTGCGCGCCAGATTCTCGACGCGGCGCCGTGCGCCGGTCTCGGGGATCATGAACCACTCGCCGCGCCACTGAAACAGCGAGGGATACGAGAGGTGCTCCGCGCCGGCGAGCACCGTGAACGGTTGCCGCATCCCGTTCGGTCCGAGCTCGGCGCCGGCGATCGACCCCTTCGCGTCGCGGTACGAGTAGTCCTCGAAGAACACAAACGTGCGGCCGTCCTGCTCGGCCAGGAACGGATCGGCGTAGAAGTGGCCTGCGGGCGGGTTTACGATCGTGAACCGGTCGTTCGATCCGCGACGACGGAACGCGATGACCCACTGTTCCTGGAGCGCGCCGAGCACCTTCTGCTGCAGTCGATACCCGTACGTCTGTGCCAGGAAACGCACCATCTGCCGGTTCGTCGGCCGCCGATAGATCGCGCGCGTGTACGTGTTCGGTTCGTGATAGGTCTCGAGCTGCTGCAGCGCGCCCCATCCGTCGCGGTGCAGGTCCGCGAGCCGGCGCATCATGAACTCCGCGCTCTTCCAGTACGTTTCGCGCCGGTTCTTGTGCAATGACCCGAACTGCGTACCGGCAATCGATCGATAGAGCACCTTCCCGCCGTCGAGCGTATCGGTCAGCACCTGGAGGATGGTCCCCGACTCCGGGTTGCCCTGGTACATCTCCCAGAACAGGGCGGGCCCGCCGCGATACGCGCGGTTGTCGCCGTGGTGCAGTGACCACATGCCGCACGCGGCCGCGTCGAGAATCTCGCCCTTCACGATGCGAAAGCCGAACCGCAGCATGACGTCGAGCCGCGCGTCGCGCACCCGCTGCACGTCATCCGGATGGAACCGATCGACGAACCGCTTGCGCAGCGGCTTCACGCGGAGCAGGTCGGCCTCCCGCACGAGCGGCGTCACGTCCACCGGTTCGAACGGGTCGGCGCCTTCGCCGCTAAACCGCTTGTGATCGGCGGCGAGATACCACTCCCACAGCCTGTAGGGCGCCGCCGCACGCTGCCGCGCGAACCACTCGCGCCACGTGGCTGCCGGCGTGTCGTCGCTGGCGTCTACGATCACGAGGGACAAGGCGAGGAACGGCGCCGCGTTGATGTCCTGCAGGATCTTGGCGACCCACCGCGGGGCTGTCAGCCCGTCGAGCAGCACGCCGATGCGGAGCGGGCGATCGTAGACGGAGGGCTCGGGTTCCGTGACGGGCGCTGCTGCCGGGAGCTGCGGGTTGGTGTCGAAAGCTTGGGAGACCATCAAAAGTAAGCGCGTCGCGTCAGCCACGCAGCGGAGCAAAGCGAGTGCCACCAGGCTCAGCCCACAATTGCGCTTCTCGTTCGCTGGGCCGGTCGTGAAGACACTGCTGCTTGGGTGTGTGTGTGGGCTCGGGTGTCCCTGCCGATGAGCTTCACACGCTCGTGGGGGCGGACGCGAACTCCTGTCCCGACCATAATTGCCTTTATTGTGGCCTGGGTGAGCGTTTTGTGCCTTGGCGGAACCCAAGCCTAGCCCCCTTCAGTGCTTGGGCGTATACTTCCCCGTTCGCTGGGACCCAGCTCGTAGATCAATATCTCGGGAACGGAGGACATCATGAAAAGTGTCGTGGGAATGGTCGTGGCGCTCGCCGTCGTGGTATCGGTCTCGGCCTCGGCCCAGAAGGCTCCAGAACAGACCTGGAAGGGCAAGATCAGCGACAGCAACTGCAAGGACAAGCACCCGGGCGGCGAACATGACGGGAAGAAGATGACCGACGCCGATTGCACCGGCGTCTGCGTGAAGAAGGGCGCGAAATACGTGTTCGTGTCCGACGGCAAGGTCTATCAGATCGAGAACCAAAACTCGAAGCAGATTGCGTCCCACGCAGGTCATGAAGTCGAGCTGACCGGCACCATGAAAGGCGACGTCATCACGGCCACACAGTTGAAGATGCCAGCTGCGAAATAGGAACGACGCGAGGCTGTAGCAGTCAGCGAACGCCACAGACTCCCGTCGCAGACGACCGACACGCGCGGGCGGCGGCTCCAGTCGCCGCCCGCCGCGTGACTGCCGGCCGTGCCCGCAATCACTTCCGCTACGATCACGGCGTTCTATCTCTTCGACGTCGCCGAAGGGATCGATCTCACCAAGCTCCGCGCCGCTATCGGCGGCGGCGCCATCAACGCGCGTTTGACGACGAAGTCGGCCGCGCCGTCGTACTTGCAGTACGCGACGCCGCCCGTCGTTGTCGATGGCGAGGCGCTCGACATCGCCGACGTCGATGGCTTCAAGCTCCGGGTCAAGTTTTACGACTACGGTGTGCTCTCGCTGGCGTTGACGCGGCCGTTTGCCGGCGACTGGCCGACGCTCCTCGGGCTGAGCCAGATCTACGTCGAGAACGTCGAGCTCGAGCGCAGAGCCGAGAAGGTCGCGCGCAAGATCACCGAGCGCTTTGCCACCGTGATGACGGCCGGTCGCGCCACCTTTCTCAGCGAGGACTATCTGGTTGTCGCCGTGACCGCGTTCGCGACGCCGACGACGGCCGACGATCTCGTGGCAGCGCGGACCGAAGAAATCGCCACGCTGGTCCGCGGCGAGCGGCAGAAACTGAGCCGGCAGGAACAGGACGAGATCATGAAGAACCGTCTGTCCTACCTCGCCGACGACCTGGTCGTGCCGACCTGGAACGCCGCGTTCGTCTACGACACCGAGGCTGGCGTTCAGGCGGCGCTCGAGATCTTCGAGTTTGCCAACTCGCAGCTCCTCGAGTTCCGCTACTACGACCAGCTGCTCGACGACGAGCTCGGCCGAATCTACCATCAGCTCGAAAAGCCGCCGCGCTTCTTGTTCCTGGCGCGCGGCTACGTCGCCGCGACGTCACACCTGCACGCCCTCTTCATCGACGTCAACGAGATCACCGATCGCACCGAGAACACGCTCAAGATGTTCGGCGACATCTATTCGGCGCGCCTGTTCCACCTGACGGGCGCGCGCCTCGGCCTTGCGAGCTGGAAGCAAAGCGTCAAGGAGAAACTGGAGACGCTCGACGACATCTATCGCTTTGCCGTCGAGCAGCTGGCCGTGTCTCGCGGTCACTTCCTCGAGATCACGATCATTCTTATCCTGGTGCTCGAGCTGGTGCTCTTCTTCCTCGGGATCATGACGTAGACGCGGATTCCGCGAATCACGTCAGACGCGGATTCCGCGGATCACGCAGACGCGGATTCCGCGGATCACGTAGACGCGGATTCCGCGGATCAGGGTCGCTGGACGCGGATTCCGCGGATCACCTGTCCGCGTCACGAGAACATCCAGGCACACACCGCTACGGCCGCAATCGCGGCGACGACATCGCCCACGAGCGCCGCGGGGACAGCATGACGCGTACGGCGGACGCCGACGGCGCCGAAGTACACCGCCAGCACGTAGAACGTCGTCTCGCTCGAGCCATACATCGTGGCGGCCGTGCGGGCGAGGAGCGAGTCCGCGCCGGACGTCTTGATCAGATCCGTCGTGAACGCGAGCGAGCCGCTGCCGGTCAGCGACCGAAGAATCGCGAGCGGCACGAGCTCGGCGGGAAACCCGGTGGCCGCCGCGACAGGCCGTAGGGCAGAGGTGAGCAGCTCCATCGCGCCGGACCCGCGGAACATGCCGATCGCCACCAGGATCCCGACGAGAAACGGGATGATCTTCACGCCGACCTCGAAGCCTTCTTTGGCGCCTTCGATGAAGACGTCGTAGACCTTTACGCCGCGAATCAACCCAGCCAGCGGGATGACGACGAGGAGCACTGGTATCGCCCACAGCGAGATGGCGTCGAGCGCGGCGCGGATCACGAGTGCGCCTCCGCTCTCTTCGCCACGGGATAGAAGCGCTGCAGCACTCTGGCCGCGACCACCGCGGCCAACGTGCCAATGAAAGTCGCCACCAGCGATGTGCCGATGATCACCGTGGGGTTTGCCGATCCTGCCGCCGCCAGCACGCCAATCATCGTCGCGGGAATGAGCTGCACGCCCGACGTCGTCAACGCCATGAATGTGACCATCGCGTTCGTCGCAGTGTCCTTGTCGGGATTGAGTTCTTGCAACTCTTCCATCGCCTTGATGCCGAGCGGCGTCGCGGCGTTGTTCAGGCCCAGCATGTTTGCGGCGATTGCGACGACGAGCGCGCCCGCGGCGGGATGCTCGGGGGGCACGTCCGGAAACATCCAGCGCAGCAGCGGCCGGAGCGCCCGTCCGACGATCGTGACGAGGCCGGCGGCTTCAGCGACGCGCATCATGCCGAGCCACAACGTCATGATGCCGACCAGGCCAATGGCAATCTGCACGGCCGTCGTCGCCGAGTCCACGGCGCCCGTCGTCACGGCTCCGGCGGTGCCCTTGATGGCGGCGACGACGAGGGCAATCGCCATCAGGCCGAACCAGATGTAGTTGAGCATGGCGGAGATGGTAGCGTAGGGCCGCGGCTCGTGGCTCGCTGCTCGCTGCAGGCTGCTCGCGGATGCGGGAAAGCAACCGCACGTGTTGCCGTGTAACGTTGAACCAGAAGCCGCGAGCCGCGAGCCGCCAGCCGCGAAACAGTACAATTCTCTTGATGAAGCGCGTCCGCTTTGCCCCGTCTCCGACCGGGTATCTCCACATCGGCGGGGCCCGTACGGCCCTCTTCAACTGGTTGTACGCGCGCCGGCACGGTGGCACGTTCGTGCTGCGCATCGAGGACACCGATGCCGAGCGCTCCTCGTGGGAGATGGTCACCGGCATCGTCGAAGGCCTGAAATGGCTTGGCCTCGACTGGGACGAAGGCCCGGACATCGGCGGGCCACACGCACCGTACTTTCAATCCGAGCGGCTCAATCGATATCGCGCCATGGCGGATCGGCTCGTTGCGGAGGGTCGCGCGTACCGCTGTTATTGCTCGACAGAGACCATCCAACAGAAGCGGCAGGCGGCCGAAGCCGCTGGCGGCGGCTGGATGTACGACCGCACGTGTCTGGCGCTGTCGCCGGCGGAGACCGCCGCCCTCGATGCGTCCGGAGCTCCTGCCGCCGTCCGATTCAAAGTGGCGCCGGGACAGACGCGATTCGACGACAGCGTGCGCGGGTCGATCGTCTTCGACAACGCGCACATCGAAGACTTCGTGATCCTGCGATCCGATCGCCACCCGACGTATCACCTCACCGTCGTCTGCGATGACATCGACATGCAGATCACGGACATCGTGCGCGGCGACGATCACATCTCGAACACGCCGAAGCAGGTCCTGCTCTATCAGGCATTCGGCCGGCCGACGCCGCGCTTCGCGCACGTGCCGCTCATCCTCGGACCGGACAAGAAGCGGCTGAGCAAACGTCACGGCGCGACCTCGGTAATGGAATATCACCGCCTCGGGTACTTGCCTGAGGCGATGGTGAACTTCCTCGCCCTCCTCGGCTGGTCACCAGGCGACGATCGCGAGCTGTTCACGCGCGATGAGCTCGTGGCGGCGTTCACGCTCGACGGCATCAGCGGCGGCAACGCTGTCTTCAGTCCCGACAAACTCGACTGGTTCAACCAACAGCACATCATGCGGCTCTCGCCAGAAGAGCTCGCGTCTCGGGTGCAGCCACTCTTCGAAGAGGCCGGCCTCTGGCGTAACGCGCTCGCGGCAGTCGAGCGCGATTGGTTCCTCCGCGTGCTCGGGCTGCTGCAGCCGCGCGCGAAGAAGCTCGGGCAGTTCGTGGAAGACGCGCGGCCGTTCCTCCTGGATGAGGTGACGTTCGACGATGCCGCGGTGAGAAAGCACCTCGCCACCGTGGGCATGCGAGGTCACCTCGACGCGCTTGCCGCGGCCCTCGTGTCAGCGCAGCCGTTCGACGCTGCAGAGCTCGAAATACGGTTGAGGTCTGTCGCCGACGCGCGCAGTGTCAAGCCTGCGACACTGATACACGCTACGCGCGTGGTGGTGACTGGACGAAGTGTCAGCCCCGGACTCTACGAAGTTCTCGAACTGCTGGGCCGTGATCGCGTGCGGCAGCGCTTCGCACGCGCATCTTTGCTGGCGAGCGAGTAAGGAGTTACACGGTGTGCGCCGCGACCGTGTCAGCGCACACGCCTGCTGAGCTCTGAGCGCAGCTCGGCGGCGCACGAAGATCCATTGCTTTTTCGCCACTTTCAAATTCGTCACGTCGTGGCACCTCGGTTGCACTCTCTGGCTCGACGGGTATGCCGAACGAGTACAAGGGGGTTCGACGTGGCTAAAGAAGACCGTGGCTTTGCATCCATGGATCGAGTGAGGCAGAAAGAGATTGCCAGTAAGGGTGGGAAGGCAGCCCACCAAAAGGGAACCGCGCACGAGTGGACGAGTGAAGAGGCACGGGACGCGGGCCGCAAGGGCGGTCTCGCCAGCCATCGCCGGCGTCGCGAGCAGCGAGAGGGCGGCGAGTCTCGTGACGTGGACACGGGAATCGTTCACCACACGAACGATCGAATAGGGAACGGCAGAGGTGAACTGCACTATGATCGCGCGCTGTGACTCCAGCGGACTATCAGCGCGCACGACGGATCCTCGTCCGTCGTGATCCCGTGCTCGCGGCGCTGATTCGGCGGCATGGCCCATGTGGCCTTGCTGCCGCTCAGCGCGCCGATCATTTCTCGGCGCTCGTTCGCGCCATTACTGGTCAGCAGCTTTCGACAAAAGCGGCGTCGACGATCTACGGACGCGTGGTCCCGCTTGTCGCCCCGACACCTGGCGGTGGACCAACCGTCGAGGGATTCGCGTGCGCAACCGACGAGGCGCTGCGCGGAGCGGGTCTGAGCTGGCAGAAGATCAGTTATCTACGCGACCTCTGCGAAAAGATCGCGAGCGGTGTCGTCAATCTCGACGCGCTCGACGTTCTGCCGGACGAGGACGTGATCGATGCGCTTGTGAAGGTGAAGGGCATCGGCCGGTGGTCCGCAGAGATGTTCCTGATCTTCCGGCTGCATCGTCCCGACGTGCTGCCCGTCGACGATCTCGGCATCGTCGTCGCGGTGCAACGTGCCTACGGCCTGCGCAAGCGGCCGAGGGCCGATCGCCTGCGCAAGATCGGCGAGGCATGGCGCCCGTTCCGGTCGGTGGCGTCGTGGTACCTGTGGCGCAGCCTGGACAACGAACCTGTTCCGGCCACGACCCTACCCGCCAAGCGAAACAAACTAACAAAAACTTCGTGACGTTCGGGTCACCTGCTAGGCCTTTATTCACGAGCTCGCATTCCTGGCGGCGCGACCCCAAGCAGAAGCGATCAATGCACGAGGTAGAGCGGTTTCGACGCGCGCCGTAAATCAACGCCACGCATCGTAAGCGCGCGGACGTTGGCGCGTCACGCACCACGTCACGATCGGCCGCCGATCGTTCAACGATCTCTGGCGCAGCCATTGCCTCGCGTTGCGGCCGGAGGTCTTCATCATGTTCGACGCGTCTTTGTTCGCTAGTGGTCGTGCTTGGACTCTGCTCTTTCGTTGTCCTTGGTTGCGGTGACTCGAGTACGTCACCGACAAGTCCCTCGTCTTCGACCGCTGGTGTGAGCGCGAGCGCACCGAGCACACCGAGCTCGGCAGGGTCTGTAACAACGAGCGCATCCGTCGCATCAGCAGCTGGCGGCCACAACCAGCGCACCATCACCATGCTCGACGCCTGCGATCCCGAATCCTTCAATGCGCGGTTCGGCGCCGGCACCTGCGTTCGCAACGGCGGCGTTCGTCTCGACATCTTCCTCGACCAGCTGGCACGCCACCACAGCGTTGGCGCCTGGCACTTCACGCCAGTGCAGGCGCAGATGGAGGTTGGCGACGATCTCGTTGCCCGTAACATAGGCGGTGAAACGCATACGTTTACCGAGGTCGAAGACTTCGGTGGCGGGATCGTGCCGCTGCTGAACGAGCTCTCGGGTATGACGACCGTCGCACCAGAATGCACGCAGTTGCAGCCGGCCGACTTCATTGCCGCTGGCGGTACGTCGCGTGAGACGGAAGAGGAGCAGGGAACCGAGAAGTATCAGTGCTGCATCCACCCATGGATGCGTACGGTGGTGCACATCGGCAAGCACTGACTGGTCGAGGCGCGGTTCAACCCATGTCCGCCGGCAAGGTCCTATAATCGTGTCGAAGTGATCGGCAGGGCCCGTTCAGGTTCATCCGAGTATCCTCCCGGACCTCGCGGATATCCAATCCTCGGTGTCCTGCCGCAGCTTCGCTCCGATCCGATCCGCACGTTTCTCGACGCCGCCGATCGATACGGCGAGATCGTTCATCTGAAAGCCGGTCCCTATCATGGATTCCTTGCGTTGGATCCGGCGGACATCAAACATGTGCTCCACGACAACGCTCGCAACTACCACAAGAGCCCGCTCTACGAGCGGCTGAGGGACGGTATCGGCAACGGACTGCTCACGAGCGAAGGCGCGTTCTGGTTGCGTCAGCGGCGCCTCGTGCAGCCCGCGTTTCACCATCAGCGACTGATCGCGATGTCGGACGTAATGGTCTCCTGCACGGAGCGAATGCTCGAGCGGTGGGATCGGATCGCTTCGGCCGGCGAGACAATCGACGTCGTCGAAGAGATGATGGCCCTGACGCAGGCCATCATCGTGCGGACGATGTTCAGCACGGACCTCGGGGCCACTGCCGAGATCGTCAACCGCACGTGGCCGATCATCAATCGAAGGATCGGTGAGACGTTCTGGTCGACCAAATTGGAGACGAGGTTGCCGCTTCCCGCCAACCGCCGGTTCAGCCGGGCAATGGGCGAGCTGGAGACCGTGGTCTATCGGATTATCGAGGACCGCCGCCAGAAGCACCGCGACGAGCACGATCTTCTGGCCATGCTTCTTTCGGCTCGAGACGACGAGACCGGTACCGGCATGACGGACCGTCAGCTTCGCGATGAAGTGATGACCATGTTGCTGGCAGGGCACGAGACGACGTCACTGGCGCTCTCGTGGACGTACTATCTGCTGTCGCAACATCCCGACATCGAGCGAGGCATCGCGGACGAGGTCGATCGGGTGATCGGCAACGCACGGCCCGCGTTTGCCCATGCTGACCGATCTGATCTCTACCCGACGCGCCGTCGAGGAATCGTTGCGGCTCTATCCGCCCGCGTGGGGCTTCTCCCGCCTGGCGCTTGCCGATGACGAGATTGGCGGATATCGGGTAGCCAAGGGGTCGATGGTGTTTCTCATCCCATTCGTCGTCCATCGCAGACCGAAGCTCTGGCCCGAGCCGGACCGCTTCGATCCGGATCGGTTCGCACCGGAGCACGAATCCCAGCGTCCGCGATTCGCATACATACCGTTTGGCGGAGGCCCGCGCGGCTGCATCGGCAATCAGTTCGCGATGCTGGAGGCTCAGTTGATCATCGCGACGATCGCGCAGCGGTTTCGAATCGAGCTGGTGCCCGGTCAGACGATTCAGCCCGAGCCCCTTATCACGTTGCGGCCAACGCCAGGAATTCGCGCGACGGTCAGACGCAGGGGAGCGCCGCCCCACCCCCTTGCCCGGGCGGCGGGGCAGCACCTATAATTGAAGGTCGGGTCTAACCTTCGGACCCCTTGCTGGGACGTCGTTCAACGGTAGGACACCGCGCTCTGGACGCGGTTATTGGGGTTCGAATCCCTACGTCCCAGCCAGCCTTCGCTCGCGCTTCGCGCGAGCTTCGGCTGGGTCGGCCGCTTCGCGGCCGACGTATCCACGAAGCGAGCTCTCCATCACGCGAAGGCTGTCTCGCCGTAGCTGCGCTCAGTTCTGGCAGCGAAGGCGGACCTCAGTTTCTTGCCTACGTCCCGGACGCTTCGAACGAGCGTTTTCCGCGTACCCTCCGCTCGGTCGAGCGGTATCCCCTGCATTTCCAGCGAGTCCACCTTGGCGCGCACGATGCCTTGCCCTCCATCATGCGAGGTGTCGGGGCCCGATCTGTTTACATCCTGAGAAGCGATAGCGATCCCGAGCGCCACTACGTTGGCCGCACCGCGAATGTTGACGAACGGCTCGCGTGGCACAACGACGGTCCGTCCGGCTACACCAAGAATCACCGGCCGTGGTCGGTCATCGTGTCATTGGAATTCCCCGATGAAGCCCACGCCGCCCGCTTCGAACGCTACCTGAAGACCGGCTCTGGCCGCGCGTTCGCCAAGCGGCACTTCTGAAATTGCCGTCCCTACTTGTATGAACGCGAGATCGGAGGGAAACCTTACATGCGATTTGGCGAGCGACGCCAGCCGACTCCAGCCCGGCGGGCCGGTTGCTCTTCAGAATTGGATCTCGTCGTCCACATACGATATAGTTATAATCCACATATGGATTCACGGCCATTTCCCAAGGAACTCAAGAAAGGGTCCGCAGACCTCCTGATCCTCGCATTGCTCGAGGGCCGCGATCGACACGGTTATGAGATCGGCCGGCTGATCGCCGAACGTTCGGACGGCGCACTCACCTACCACATCGCCTCGCTCTATCCGACGCTGTACAGACTCGAAGATCAAGGACTCGTCGAGGGGCGATGGGTGGAAAAGACCGGCCAGCGTCGCCAGCGGTACTTACAAGCTCACTCCGGCCGGCTGTAGGCGTCTCGCGAGCGAGCGATCGGTCTGGCAAGACTTCTTTGTGGCGCTCGATCGCGTCGCAGGACTGCAACGACCATGAACTGGCATGCCCGGATTCGAGAGGAGTTGCGGCCGACTGGTACGGTCGCATGATTGAACACCGCGATCCGTTTGCCCTGGTGTACGCAAGAGCGTCCGTTGTCGAACCCTTGCGCGGGCATCCTCGCTGGCCCGAGCTCGCTGCGCGTATGAAGCTGCCAGCCATGGCAACATGACCCGGGGGACTTCACGCCGCGGTCAACAACCAGTTGCGGAAATCGTCCCGAATACCCAGCCAACTTGACGCTGCTACTCCAAGGCCCTTCAGGCCAATGAGTTGCCAGTTCCATTTCGAGCATCTCCTTCGGACCCGTGAAGGCGTCCCAGGAGTGTGATCGTCGAACGCCAGACCTATCCAGATGTTTGCGATGTTCGGCTAGTTCGAAT
Source organism: uncultured Acidobacteriota bacterium (assembly GCA_963797715.1). Taxonomy (GTDB): domain Bacteria; phylum Acidobacteriota; class Vicinamibacteria; order Vicinamibacterales; family 2-12-FULL-66-21; genus DATBJJ01. The sequence goes on along the minus strand of CAWCQS010000008.1, from coordinate 602,048 downwards.
CCCGGTCAGACGTTCACGGCGATCCGATGATACGCTGCGGTTGGGCCAGCGCTTCAATCCCTATGCACTGACGAGCCCTGACACTCCGTTGGATTGTCTTTGGCGTCCCGCTCGATTCTGCTTTATGAGGCCTGAACCGGTCACCGCATCCGCCAGTCCGTTCTACTCCCGAACCGATCGAGTTCGGACATCGTACCGCCATGTTATCGGCCTGCTCCTCCTGGCAGTGTCGGGCTGTTCGCCGTTGGCGACGCCCAGGGAATCCAGTGGGAGCACCCATGTGTTTGCCTGGGCCTGGGACGTCGACAAGGACGCTGACGATTTTCTGGCGGTCATCGACGTGGATCGCCGTTCGGCAACCTACGGGCAGGTCCTCCGCACATTGCCGGCGCCGGGCGGGCGCGGCGCGCACCACGTCGAATACGAGATGTCCACGAGCCAGCTTTTCGCCAACTCGTTCGAAACGGGGCACACGTTCGTCTTCGACCTCAGCGACCCAATGCACCCGCGTCTGTTCAGTGACTTCGGCGATGCGGGACCATATTCCCATCCACACAGTTTCGCCCGCACGCCGAGCGGCACTGTGCTCGCCACCTATCAAGGTCTCGCCGCCGATCACCGCGCAACTGGCGGGTTGGTTGAACTGGACGACCGTGGGCGAATGCTCCGAGCCGCGAGCGCAGCAAATCCTGTCGATCGGGATCTGCGCCCATACAGTCTGGCCGTGGTCCCCCAACTCGACCGCGTTGTCACAACGTCGGCCGACATGCACGGAGTGACAGTCGGGCGGTCGGTTCAAGTGTGGCGCCTTTCCGACCTGACCCTGCTGCACACCGTGCTGCTGCCGCCAGGACCGCGCGGCAACGAGCACCTTCATCCCGCCGAAGTGAGAGTCCTTGGCGATGGAACATCTGTGATGGTCGCAACGTTTCGCTGCGGGCTGTACGTGCTCTCCGAGCTCGACGGAATGCCCGTCGCCAAACTAGCGCGTTCCTTCCCGTGGTCGGCGGTGGAGGGCGAGGACACGGATTGCAACGTGCCCGTGCGGTCTGGTCGTTTCTGGGTTCAGCCCGTCGGCACCACCGGATCGCTCGTGGTGCTGGATGTGTCCACACCGGAGAAGCCAGTGATCGCAGACGAACTCGCTTTCGGCGTTGATGCCCGCCCACACTGGCTCGCGCTCGAACCCGGAGGAAAGCGCATCGTGATGACCGGCGGAGGAACACTGGCCGGTGGCGTTTACCTGATCGACATGGATCCAGAGACCGGAAAGCTCCAGCTCGCTCGCGATCTTCCAGCCGCTGGATCCGCAATTCCCGGAATCCGGTATGACCGTGATGAATGGCCCCACGGCAAAACCGGTCCGGCTTTCGCGCATGGAGCGGTGTTTGGTTCCGTGAAATGAACTCGATCATCCCTCGAGATCTCTGCGTGGGAAGTGACTGAGTTTTGCGAAGGTCGTGAGAAGACGGTCATGCGGCGGTGAGCAGCCAGTTGCGGAAATCGTCCCTGACACCCAGCCACACTCCCTCACATTCCCGCTCGGTCGCTTGGCTGCGCGGCATCGCTTCAGGCGCGCGGCGACATGCCCGCGGCGCGTCGCCAGCAGGCACGGCTGCCATGCGCGCGCCAAGCAGCGTGAGCGCCAGCATGGGTGTGGCTGAGGCGGGCGCCTTGAGGGCGACTGAAGCGCTGGAGGTACCCCAGGTGTGGAGGTCCTCCAGTTTCCGAGCCGCCTCAGAAGCGTGTGCGGACGCCGATGACGAACGGGATCGTCCACCGCGCGCTGTCGTCGTTGATCGCCTCGAGGCCGGTACCAACGAGGGCATCTACCTGAGAGAGTCCCGTGACGTAACGAAGGCCGACCTGGAAGTCGAGGTCGACTCGATCGGCGATGGGGACGAGAATCCCGCCGTTCACGCCAAGGGTGAACGCGGCCGTGCGATCGTAGAAATCGGTCGCGTTCTGCACTACGTTCGCCTGCGGCGCCGCGAGCAGGACGTCGATCTCGTCGATGAACGCGATGCCGAGCGCACCCTCCGCGTACGGCGTCACGCGGCCCCAGCGCTGCCGCGAGTAACGGCGGTACCCGAAATCGAGGCCGAGTGTCTTGTAGTCGTCGTACTGGCCGTACAGGTTCGAGAGCCCGACGTCGCCCATCCGCGTGAGATCGGCGCCGAGCGATTGATACGTGAAGTAGGCCCGGATCTCGGAGTCTTCGTTCAGCAAGTACCCGCCGCCGAAACGGAGGTGGAACCCCGTGCCGTAGACGTCCTCGTACGTGTTCTTCGTGAAGACCACCGCCTGGTTGTTCAGAGTGCCGATCGCTCCCGAATTGATGTTCCCGCTGATGCTGTTGTCAAAGCCAATCCCGGCATCGACGCTCCAGCGGTAATCTCTGGCAGGTGCGGGCTGTGCCTGCGTCGTGGACACGGGCACGAGGGTGATCCGCAACTCCTCGAGTGCGCCCTCACTGGCCGTCGCCGGCAGCACGACCGCGACTTCTGACGGCTCGAATCCCGCGAGCGTGACCCTGACGCGCCGCTTCCCAGGCGTACTGGACGTGATTGCGAAGCGCCCGTCAGCCGCGGTGACGGTCGTCATACCCGGGAGATCCAGCGAGACAACGGCTCCCGGTAGCGGCGCGCCTCTCGAATCGACCACGATGCCGCGTATCGCCGGCAGGGGTTGGGGCTCAGCGGCCAGGGCGGTGAAGGCGAAGGCAGACAGGGAGAGTGCGAGGAGAAAGCGAGAGAGGTATGCGATGCGCATTGTCGAGAATCCGCTTTTCGAGAAGTGCCCGCAGGACCGCCACCACGGCGGTATTACGACGCCCGTGCTCGTCTGAGACCAGATATGGTACCGCGAAGGGCACTAGAAGATGTTTGATGAGCGTAAGCACTGTGTTGAGTATGCAGCTATTCTGAACCTTATTCCGGCTTTGGAGACGCTTTAGTTTTTCCGCGACTCAACTCCGCCGCCACCCTTTTCGAGATCGTGCCCGCTTCTTCCGTCTCGAATCCAGCCGCGTGCTTCCAGCCGCGCGACGCGAATGAATTCTGAAAGGAGGCGAAGTCCGTGATTTCCGCATCGGAAGCGACTTCATTTGCGTGTTGAAGCTCATGCGCCAGTAACGCCGTCAGTTCGTCGGTTGAGTGGCCGAACCTGTCGATCTTGATCAACAGCCGTCGCGCGTTCGTGTCGGGCGAAGCCCAGAGCAGACACGCCGGTACGCCTGTGGAACAGCGCGAGAACCTGACGTAGACGATGACGTTTGCGTTGTCGAGCCCGGTGTTCAAATCGCGAAACGTCGCGGATCGCTCCATGCCTCGGTCGATCAGCGCGCGGATCGCGGCGCCTTCAGGCCGAACCCTGGGTGACTCGGTTTGCGCGTTCACGATTCGTCCCCCAGTCGTCACGATTGTCATGAGCATGACGCCGACCATTCCTCGCCACATAGCGGCCTCCCGCGGGGACGGATAGGCGTCCTCGCGGAAGCGACGGTGACGTGGCGGGGCTCACGAAATCCTCAGGCGCACCTCACAAACGGGCTCAATTCTTCTCACGCGGTTTGAGAGTCCCGCAAAGCGCTGAGATCTGGGCGATCCATTGCGCAAAGGCCCTTCCGGCACGAACGGCGTCTCCTCGCCGCCGGGGCTCATCTCGATTTCAGTGCTCCGGCCGTCGCGACCGCTGTGCTGCGGTCGAGATTGGTCGGGCCACCCCCGCTGTGGTTCGTCTTTCGCGTTCTCCGAACACTGAAGCCAACCAACACGGTCGCGCTGTCGTCTGATAGGCTAGTATCTGCTTATGACAGACATCGACCTCTCGGCGCTCGACCGCGAACTGAAAAAGGGCGCCGCCGAACTGCTCCTCTTGTCTGTGCTGGAAGCCAGACCCCGGCACGGCTATGAACTGGGCAAGCTCATCGAGACGCAGTCGGGCGGGCGGCTGGTGTTCCACCTCGACTCGCTCTATCCGCTGCTCTATCGCCTCGAAGAGCGCGGCTGGATCAAGGGAACGTGGGTCGAGAAGGCGGGCGAACGCCGGCGCCGCTTCTATCGGCTGACGCCGACAGGTCAGCGTGTGCTGGCGCGACAGCGCCAGACCTGGGACGAGTTCGTCGAGGCCGTCCGTCTGGTTACGCGAGGCGAACATGCCTGATTGGAAGTCGCACATCCGCTCGCGCCTCGTGTCGCTGCGCCTGTCGCCGGCCTCGACTCCAGGGATCCGCGTGCGTATGCCGCTGCGATGATCACGCTGCTGGTGGCGGCGTTCGTCGCCACGCTGTTGCCCGCTCGTCGCGCGGCGAGCATCAATCCAATCGAAGCGCTCCGCAATGAGTAAGGTGATTCAGACGAAGGCTCGTTCATACCTTCGAGTCGCCCAGCCACAACTTATTGTCGCCAAGGCCTTTAATGGTTCCTATCCTCGAGGGTTGAAAACCGCGTCTCTGCAGGCGTATCGTGTCTTTCGATCGGTCAGAGAAGAGTAAGGAGGAAAGATGAAGCGACTACTTGTGGTTGCGGCTTGTGTTGGCAGCTCTGGTGTCGGGACCTGGCATGGCGGTCGCGGGTGAGGTGAAGGGACCGCCAGGCACTCTCAACAATGACAAACGAGACCGGCGCTCCGTCACACGCGAACTCGGCCTGCGCCTTCAGCGGGCTGAATGACCTCGACGCAGGGCGACCCGATGGGCCAGTTGGTGTCGCAGGTTCAAACCGCGGCGGACTCCTGGAAGTTTTACGGGCTTCCGAAGGGCGCCCCAGGCAAACTCGGACTCTGCAAGGGCGGAACGAACTAAGATCGCGATTATTCAGACCTCCATGGTTGGCCCCGCTTTGAGTCGGGGCCAACCCTCGCTCGTGCCGAGAGCCGCACGAGTTTCATTGATACCGCAGCACTTCCATTGGATCGACTTTCGTGATCCGCCAGGCTGGCAGGAAACACGCCAGCCCTGCGACCGCCGAGAGCACGACGGCCACAATAACGATTGTCAGCGGGTCGTGGGCGCCGACGCCGTACAGGATCGACGACATGACGCGAGTCGCGGCAAACGTCCCGCCGAGTCCGATCGCGAGCCCGATCGAGCGTCAGCCGCATCCCGTCCCGGAATACCAACGTGCGCAGGCTGCCTGCGCTGGCTCCAAGAGCCGCTCGAATGCCCATCTCGTGCGTCCGCTGCGCGGCCGTGTACGAAATCACGCCGTAGATGCCCAAAGCGGCCAGCAGCAGCGCGATGGAAGCAAAAACGGTGAAGAGCATGCTCACGACGCGGTTGCCCAGCATGGATTGACGCACGATCTGTTCGAGCGTGCGGACATCGCTTAGCGCCTGGTCCTTGTTGACGCGATTCACGGCCGAGCGAACGGCTCCCTGCAGGAACTGCGGAGGCATGTCGGCTCGCACGATCAGGTTGATGCTGTAGGTCGGGCTCTGCTGGTTCGAAACGTACATGCCGGCGCTGACCTCATCGCCGAGCCCGGTGATCTTCTCACCCGCGATGACGCCAACGATTTCCCAGGCGATCTCCTTGCCGAGCTCGGTTTTGCCCGGCACGATTTCCTGCGTCAGGATGCGGCGGCCGATCGAGCTCCCATCAGGAAACTCCCGATTGGCAAGCGTCTCGTTGATGAGTGCCACGGGCGGTGAGCCCATCGTGTCGTTGTCGCTCAACACGCGTCCCGCACGTCGCTTGATTCCCAGGGCGTCAAAGTAGGACGGGCTGACGATCTTGAAGAATGCACGGCGACGATTGACCCGGTCCGTAGATCCGCGATCGGCGATCGAGTAGGGCATGCCGTAGCCCCAGCCCTCCAGCGGCAACACCGAGGTAACGGCCGTCTCGCGAATGCCCGGCACGGCCTCCACCGCCGCGCGGATCGAAGCCAGATATGTGTTCAGTTCGACAGGATCGGGGTGCTGCTCCTGATTAATCGGCAGACCGGCCGTCAGGACATTCGTCGCGTCGAATCCGGGATCGATGTCGAGTAGCTTGAAGAAACTGCGCATCAGCAGCCCCGCGGCTACCAACAGCACGAATGCGAGCGCGATTTCAGCGACGACGAGAGCGCCGCGCATGCGCCGACTCGGGCTGCCCGCCCTGGTGCCGTGTCCGCCTTCCTTCAGCGCGCTGACCAGGTTCGGATTCGTGGTCTGCGCGGCCGGCGCAATGCCGAACAGCAGCCCGGTCACGACGGCAACGATCAACGTGAACAGCAGTACGGACGTATCCATCCTAATGTCCACGGCGGGAGGCAGCGTGTCACGAGGAATCAACGATTGGATCCATTTCATCAGTGCGTAACCGACGCCGACTCCCACGATGCCGCCGCATACAGAGATCACCACGTTCTCGATCAGGAGCTGTCGGACCAAACGCCAGCGGCTCGCGCCAAGCGCAGCGCGCACCGCCATCTCGCGATTCCCGTGAAATGCCGCGGGCAAGCGCGAGATTCGCCAGGTTGGCGCAACCGATCAGCAACACGAACGCCGTGGCGGCGAACAGGACCGTGACGGCCGTGCGCGACTGCGGGCCGATCAGCACGTCGGCGAGACGGTCGACGGCAACACCCCAACCCTTGTTCGAGTCGGGATAGGCGTTGGCAATACTCCGCCCGATGACGTCCATCTCGGCCTGCGCCCGCTCGACCGTCACGCCCGGCTTGAGCTTGGCTGTCGCGCCGAGCCAGCGAAAATCACGTGTCATGTTCGAAGACTGCGAAACAAGCGGTCTCCAAATCTGGGCCGCGGCGCGATCGAAAGGACCGCCTTTCGGAAGGACGCCGATTACGGCATAGGCCTCGTCGTTCAACAAGATGTCCCGTTCCAGAATTGCGGGATCGGAACCGAAGCGGCTTTCCCAGAGCGCATGGCTCAGCAGCACAACGTGGTCTTTGCCGAGCTGGTCCTCGTCGGGAAGAAACGTGCGGCCGAGCGCTGGCTTCACTCCGAAGATATCGAAGTAGTGCGCAGAGACGCGCGCGGCTCGGATCAGGACCGGCTCGTCCCCACCGGTCAACGTTGCACGCCAACCAGCTTCTGCGGCCATGTACTCGAAGACGGTGTTCTGGTTCGCCCAGTCGAGATAATTCAGGGTGGAGATGCCATTGGGCCCGCCGTTCGGAAGCCTTTCGAGGACGCGCACGATGCGATCCGAGTCGGGATATGGCAAAGGACTCAGCAACATGCCATTCACAAGACTGAACATTGCCGTATTGGCGCCGATCGCGAGCGCGATGGTGGCAATCGCGACAGCCGAGAAGCCTGGGCTGTTGCGAAGCAGCCGAATTGCGTGGCGAAGGCCGTGAAGTACGCTGGAAGGGCTGTGCATGGGACACCCGTGGCTTCGATCGACTTCGGCAACCCGAAGTCCATCATTCTCAGGATGCCATTCTTGCGGATGGATTCTATCCGCTCCTATTCATGCCCTTTGTCCCCGAAGGTCCGCCCAACCCCGGAACATCGCGAACGCCTCGATCCAGCACAGCCGGAGTAGACGTCGGCGCTTGTAGCACCTGGCCGGCGAATCGAATCTGAAACCATTGCTCCGTTGCCGCGGCCTCGGCCCCACTACGGATGTAACGAAAGCGAAGACCCAACGCGTTGGTGTCCCGCAGATAGGTGTCCACAAGGGTCCGATTCACGACGACACTGTCGGCCGCAGCTACGTCGCTCGCGTTGAACGTCAGTCCCGGTCCGTAACACCCAGCAGCCTCCGCTCACGCTTCGCACGAGCTTCGGCTACGTCGCCGCGCGCCGATCCTACCGGGATACGGGCGCGATGGCGCTGACCAGGCCGCCGCGGCCCGCGTCGTCCACGAACGAGATCGCCACCGAGACGCGCGACGCATCGGCGCTGCTCTTGATCTCGAACCACGGCGCTCGGCCGTCCTTGCCGGTGTCAAGGCTGACCGTGTCGCCGGCCGGCACAACAGGGGCGCTCCAGACGGGCTGGGCCTGTCCGGCCGCACCGACGTCGAGCAGCTCGAACACGATCTTCCGGATCGACGCGCGGCTGCGCCCGGACGTCTCGGCGAGCGTCACTTTCGGCCAGTAGAGAAAACGCCCTTGGTGCTGGCGGCGGTCGATCGTGAATTGCCGGATCACGAGTGAGGCGAGAGAGGCGCGATCGGGCACGTGTGGGACCCTTCCCACCGCCGACACGATGCCGGGCTGACCTTCATCATCGGTGAAGAAGACGATCGCGGAGACCGACGCGAGGGCAAGCGGGGAAGCAATCTCCGACGGATCGGCAGCCCCGGCGTCCGATACGAGTTCGACGGTGTCGCCGGGCTGCACGCGCTTCGCGGCGGTGTAACGGACGCCCTTCAGCAGTCGCCGGCTACCGGCCTCATCAGCGGTGAAGTCGACTCGCTGGACGAACACGGGGCGGCCGATCGAAGGGGCGGTCACCGACAGCGCGGGCAGGTAGTGAAAGCTGTCGTCGTGCCAGCCGGTGAAGTGGAACGCGGTTACCGACAGCATGCCAGCCCGCTCGGTCACCGATGCGCTCGCGGCGTCAGCCGCCCTCGCTGCGGGGTCGGCGCTGCTGCATCCCGGCATGATCGCTGCCGCCAGCAGCGTCGCCGCGCACGCCACCGCGTGCGCTGTCTGTTCGAACCTCATGGTCCTTCACCGGCCGAGATGCAGCCGGACGCCGATCATCGCGCGCCGCGGATCGACGAACGAGCGCGGTCGTCCGAACGTGCCACTGACGATGACGTCCGACACCAGCGCTTCCTCCGCGGTGTCGTCGAGCAGGTTGAGCACGTCCACCAGCAACTCCACACGGGTGGCCTCGCCGAACCGCAGCGTCTTCGAGACGCGGAGATCGAGGATGGACTGCGACGAGAGCCGGCGAGACCCGCGCTGCTCGAGCAGGATCCGCTGATCCCCCTGAGGCAACGACACCTGAGCGGTGGCGGCCCACGGCTTGCCGCTGAAGTGCTGCAGGTTTGCCGAGACGAGAACCCCGATACGGGGCACGTGGACGACGCCGGCCATGCGGAGAACGTGGGGGCGATCGTTGGGCAGCCGCCCGTCCGCGTTCGTGAGGTTGTTGGGATCGCTGCCGAAGAGGTTCGCCGGAGCTACGGTGCTGAGCTGGGCGCCATCAGCCGTCGTGCCGCTCGAGGCCTGAAGTCCCCCGACCCGGGAGAACGTGTACGAGCCCGACGCCTGCCAGCTCGACATCCGCCGGTTCAGCGCCACTACCAGCCCGTGGTAGTCCATCGAGAAGTCCGCCGGGTTGGTCAGGAGGAAGCGCCGATCGCGCGGCGCGTTCGCGAGCACGAACACGGGCACGGAGTAGCCGCCGAGCGTGCGGGTCTCCTCGGTGTAGGTGCCTCCGGTGTCGGTCCAGGCGATGAAGTTCGCGCCGCTCTTCCGGATGTACGCGGCCGACGCCGCGAGTCGCGCCGTCAACTGGCGCTCGACGCCTACCGAGTACTCGTCCGTCCGCGGCGTTCGGGTCCGGGCGTCGAGCGCAAGGTTGATCTTGGGATCGACAACCGAGACCAGCTGCGTGTAGTCGCCGGTGGCCGCGTCGAACGCCATCGTTCTCGTCGGCGTCACGCCGGGATGGATGGGGCTGAGCTCTCCCGTCAGCACGCCCTGATTGAAGCGTCCGTAGCTCGCGCGCAGCATCGTCCGGCCATCGGCGCTGAGTTTGGCGGTGACGCCGAGCCGGGGAGACACGACGTTCCAGGTGTAGAGCGTGCCCAAGCCGGCGATCGTCTGGTCTGTCTCTCCGCCGGAGGCGTCGAGCGCCGGCACATCCTGGCTCGAGGCGCGGCTGTGATCGAACCGGATGCCCGCATTTACCGTGACGCGGTCGTTCAGCGCGATCGCATCGCTCGCGAAGAGGGCGACCATGTCCGAGCGTCCGCCGGCGATCGACGGCGTGCGGTAGATCGCCTGGAATTTCGCGCCGTTGCTGTCGACGTAGCGCACACCGCCGGGGATCACGGCCGGCGCGCGATGTTCGCCTCGCTCGACCTGAGTGCCGGCCTTGAGCTCGTGGTTCACGCCGAGCCATCCGGATTGATAACGAGTGAATACGGCCTTGGCGGTGATGCGATCGAGCCTCAGCCCACCCATTTCCCTGACGTTGCCGCTCGAAATCCCGGTGATGCGATCGAACCGGTTCGGCGTGGTCCGGTCCCCGGTGCTCGGGTCGTCCTGCTCGTCGAAGACGTACCGTCCGATGCGCAGATCCCACACCGACTGACCCGACGGCGCATAGGTCACGTCTGCGAACGTCGAGCTCGGCACCGTGGCATGGCGTCGGAGCGTCGCCTCGAACGGCGTGGCGAGCGTCGGCGGATCGGGATTCTCCCAGAACTCTTCATGAAAGCTCTGCATCATCCCGAGCGACGGCGTCAGCCGCCACGTGAGCTTGCCGAAGACCTTGTTCTGCTCGTACTTTCTCGGAAACGCCGGGTCCGCGCCCGGCTGGCTGTCGTAGTCACGAAGGTACTGGTAGGCGCCGTAGAACCAGAGTCGATCGCGGAGAACCGGGCCGCCCAGCCCGGTCGAAAAATCACGGTATCGAACGCGTTCGTAGCCGCTCGAGGGCTGCGTCCCGTTCGTCACCGGGAGGACAATCGGCTGCGCCGTCAACCCAGACGCCTGGCCGTAGTACCCGGACTCGGACTGATACCGCGCGCCGCCCTGCTTGGTGACAACGTTGATCACGGCGCCCTGGATGTTCCCGAACTCGACCGACGCGCCGATCGACTGAACGTGCACCTCCTGGATGACGTCGACGCTCGGCTCGGCCCGCGAGACGCCGGAACACGGGCACGTGAAGGTGGTGCCGTCGATGAGGAACGCGTTCTCGTTCACACCCGATCCGAACGAAGACACGGTGTTGACGGTGCCGCTCGACGGCGATGTGGGTGACATGCCCGGCGTGCTCCGGATCGCGTCGAACATGCTGAACCGTCGCGTCGGGATCGTCTCCAGGTGGTCGGGCCCGAACCGCGTCTCGATTCCGCTCGAACGCGACTCGACGCTCGACCCCTCCGTGACCGTCACCGACTGGGCAAGACCCGCCAGCTTCAGTACCGACCGGCCGCTCGATCGCGGCACCCGCGCCGAGGCTGATGCCTACTTCCTGATAGGCCGTGAAGCCCGGCGCCTGCTCGACCACCAGGACGTACAGGCCCGGTGCGAGGACGGGGAACCGCCACTGACCCTTGTCGTTCGTGGTCGTGCGCTGGTCACCGCCGATCTGCGCCGGGGACGCCAGGGTGACAGTGGCACCTGGCAGGACTCCCCCCTGTTCGTCTTTGACCGACCCGCTGAGCGACGCGGACAACCCCTGTCCGAGTATGCGTCCTGGGAAAAGGCTGAAGATCAGAACACACGCGAGGGCCGCCCGGCTGATGATTCCCATCACTCCGACTCCTTCGGAATACCGGTCCGAGACGAGGGTTCACCCCAATAGACGGGAAAACGCGATGAAAACTGTCACTCGACGGATGCCGCCGATCCCCTCCAGGAGCACGATGTCCGCGTCCATCTCGGCGACGGCCGCGTATATGGACCGGCTGTCGCTCGACCAGCTGACGCTCCGGGCGATCAGGATCGCGCGCCGCCCGAAATCGGTGATCTGGCGCAGCGGCCCGCCGTCGGTGGGCGTCACCCAGATGTTGGTCGTGGCGCCGTCCTTGAGTGGCATGGCGATCCACCGATCGTCGAGGGACAGCGAGTTGCCGGTGGGATACCAGGGAATGCGCGATGCCGCGTATGACTGCAGCCGGACGCCTTCCCCATCGGGAGGACTGGCTTTGAAAATCTCGTTGGCCGACTCCGGTCGCCGGGGCGAGTAGTACAGGGTGGCGCCGTTACTCGACATCAGCGGAATCGCTGCGTCACAGCGGATTTGGACTCGATCGCCACCTTCGACCGGAATCTTGTAGATACATGACTTCGTGTCCGACGTGAACACACTGAAGTACACCCAGCGGCCATCGTGAGACCAGGCCGCACCGGTGCCCCGGTCCGTGAGCTGATGGTGATCGCTGCCATCCGATCGGATCAGCCACTGAGCTACTCTGCCCGGCACGGGTCTTGATGTAGACGATCCAGTCGCTCGTCGGAGACCAGAGCGGCAAGCCGACGACGACGGATGGGTCGCTTTCGGTCGTGAGCGACCTCGCCGTCCCGGAGCCGTCGGTATTTGCCACCCAGACGTTCCCCTGCCCGCCGCTGTTGGAGAGATACGCGATCTGCTTCCCGTCAGGGCTCGGCGAGGGCGTCTGCACCTGTGCCGTCTGGCGAGTGAGCCGCGTGGCGTTGCGAACGTTTTCAAGCGGGAGACCACTGATGGGGAACCGCCAGATATCCGACTGCATGTGGATGCGGCTCGCGAAGATCTTGCCGGGCTGAACGATCTCCGGATCGACGTAGGAGCACTTCGCCGATCGTGAGCTGCCGATCGTTGCCCCCGTGCCGCGACACGGTGCGCAGATTGAAAACCGGCGGGTACCTGAGCGTGCTGCCCGCCGCGGACGCATACACGAGACCGGAGCCATCGGGCAGCCAGGCAAGGCCTTTGAGGGCCGTCGCGCGGGCGATCTCGCGCGTCGTGCCGGCACCCGTGTCGGCGACGTAGATGACGTTCTGGACGTTCCCTTCATTGGCAATGAACGCCACCGAGCGATCGTCCGGCGACCAGCGAGGCGTGAAATACTCGAGCGCCGGAGCCGCTGTGACCGTCCCGACCTGCGCTCCATTGCGGTCGAGGATCGTCAGTGAGGCGCCGCCGGCCACTTTCTGAAACGTCGCGACCCGAAGGCCGTCATGACTGACATCGGCTCCGGTGGTCGCCCGTGCCAGGTTGCGCGGCGCAGTGCCGCCAAGCGCGGGGATCTCCCAGAGCCTGCCGGCTTCGCCTTCCTTCTCCGCCGGCGTGAAGTACACGATCGTGCTCGAGTCGGGTGTCCATCGGGGATAGTCGTGATCGACGGCATCGTGGGTAACCTGGAGGGCCTGGCCGCCCGTGAGCCGGCGCAGCCAGATCTGCCGGCGGCCGTCGACCGGCGCCACGAATGCGACGTCCTTGCCGTCGGGCGAGACGGCCGGCATTTCCTCCATGCCGACGAGGTCCGTGATCTGGCGCACCCGCCCCTCCGACACCGCCGGCCTGGACCAACGGCCTGCCCAAGCCCCTAGCCCGGCCGGCAGCGATCACGCCGGCGACGACTGCGAGCGGCAGGAACCGTCGCGAGGTCGAACGCGGCGCCGACGCCGGCGGCGCGGCCTGGCTCGGCTGTGAGAGGGCGTCAACGAGTTCGGCGCGCACGTCGCCGATGTCGCGGCGGCGCTGGCGCACGTCCTTCTCCAGGCACCGCCGCAGCAGCGTCGTCACCGCCGGCGGCACCCCCGCGGGCAGCGCCGTCCAGTCCGGCTCGCCCTGCAACACCGCCGTCAGCGTGTCGGGCACCGTCGCCCCGGCAAACGCCATCCGCCCCGTCAGCAGCTCGTAGAGCACGCAGCCGAACGCCCATACGTCGGCGCGCTTGTCCACCGCCTGCCCCCGCGCCTGCTCCGGGCTCATGTAGGCGGCCGTCCCGACGATCGCCGCCCCCTCCATCGTGATCGTCGGGGACCGGGCCTGCTCGTCGACGTCCGAGTCGCCCGCGAACGTCCGCGCCAGCCCGAAGTCGAGCACCTTGACGACATCCTGCGGCGTGATCTTGACGTTGGCCGGCTTCAGATCGCGGTGGACGATGCCTTTTTCGTGCGCCGCATCGAGCGCCTCGGCAATCTGGCGCGCCCAGTTCAGCGCCGACTTCACCGGCACCGGCCCGTGCGCCAGCTGCTCGGCCAGCGTCTCGCCCTCGACCAGCTCGAGAATCAGCGCCAGGTGGCCGTCGCTCTCCTCGAGGCCATGCAGCATGCCGATGTGCGGGTGATTGAACGACGCCAGCACGCGCGCTTCCCGTTCGAGGCGCGCCAGCCGATCGGGATTACCGGTCAGCGCCCGCGGCAGCACCTTGATCGCCACTTCGCGCCCGAGGCGCGTGTCGCGTGCCCGGTAGACCTCGCCCATGCCGCCGCGGCCGAGGAGCGCCGTGATGCGGTAGACCCCGAGTTGTTGACCGGTGAGGGGCGCGAGGCTGGCTGACGTTACCAGCCCGGCGGCGACCTGCAGGGCGGGCTGCCCGAGAAACGCCGGCGCCGACGCCTGGTCGAGGAGCGACTGGACGTCCCGTCGCAGCGCGTCGTCGCCGCCGCAGGCCTCCGCCACGAAGGCGGCGCGGGCTTCGACCGGGCGTTCCAGCGCGGCATGGAAGATCCGCTCGGTCGCGGACCAGCGCTCTGTCATGGCTGCAGCGCCCCATTCTATGTCCAAGAGGTCCGACGGCCGCCGGAACCTGGGTCCGCGCCGCCAATCCGCCGGGATCAGCCTGGCGCGTTCGTGCCGGCGCCGCGGAGCTCTCGGAGCAGCCAGGCTTTCGCCATCTTCCAATCGCGCATGACGGTCTCGGCGGAGACGTGCAGCGCCTCGGCCGTCTCCTGTACGCTCAAGCCTCCGAAGAACCGCATCTCGATCACGCGGCTCTTTCGTTCGTCGACCTTCGCCAGCGCGTCGAGCGCGTCGTCGAGTGCGACCAAGTCGCGCTCCGGTTGGGCGGAGAGCGCGAAGTCGGGAGCCAGGCTGATGTTCACGGCGCCGCCCCCGCGCTTCAGGTACTGCTTCGAGCGCGCGAAATCGACGAGGATGCGCCGCATCAGGCGAGCCGCCATCGCCAGAAAGTGCGCGCGGTTCTGCCAGTTCATGCCCTGGGTCTGGATCAGCCGCAGGTAGGCTTCGTTGACGAGCGCGGTCGCCTGGAGCGTATGGTCGCCTTTCTCTCCGGCCATGCACCCGCGCGCAATCCGGTGGAGCTCGTCGTGGACGATCGGAATGAGTCGCGCCAGCGCCGTTTCGTCGCCGTCGCCCCAGGCGACGAGCAGTGCCGTGACGTCATGAGACGACGGTTCGGAAGGGCGAGCGGTGGTCATGACGGGATGTGGCTACCTTAGCGTCAATCCGGGGCAGAAGGCGAGAACCTTAATATGGCTATCGTAGCCATAAGGAGCGTGTCTGTGCGCAGCGCGGCGCCCTGACGCCGCGAGTCGCGGCGGCTGCGGTCAGCGGCAAATGGTGCAGGATCTGGCGCGCAGGGGGCTGCCTGTAGTCGCCGCCTGCTGGTTCTCGGGCGGAGGCGGGAACGGCGCGCGTATCGTCACGGCACCGATTCCATGTCCCGAAGCGCCTCCCATGCCTGCGATGACGAACGCTGAAAGCGGGCGGACCGCCGTGGAAATTGTCGACGCGCTCGTGCAGGCGACGCGCCGCCTGCCCGGCGTACGGGCGGACCGCCTCGGACTGATCGGCCACTCACGAGGTAGTGGAGCGGCCTTGAACTATGTTTTAGAACTTGGCCGCGTGCAGACCGTCGGCGTCCATTCCGGAGGGTATGGCACCCAACCCGCGGACCACGCCGCTCAGTTCAACGTCCCCATCCTGATATTGCACGGGACGGCAGATAGTCCAGCTAACGGCGGGAACGCGGTCACAAATGTACAGAATGGCGCGAGAGTTCGAGGCGGCATTGCGTCGGGAGGGGAAACCAGTCGAAGCGATCTACTACGAGCGAGGTGGCCACGACAGTTTTTTTGCGAACAGGACTCAGTACCGATGATGAGTTGACGAACATGGTGGCGTTTCTGCGCCGTCATCTCTCGAGGTGACTGTCGGCGCCAGCTGCGGACGTTCTACGCGTCGGCCCTGAGTGCCTCGCTCGCGGGAATGCGTAGTGCGCGTCGCGCCGGGCCGAGGGCGGCGAGCAGCCCGACGATCGACATGAGCGCTGCCACCGCGAGCGACAACGACGTCGCGCTCGAGAGACCGAGACCGATCGCGACGAACGCCGCGGCCGATAAGACCGCGCCGATGAGCACGCCAGATGTGAGCTGACGTATGGCTCGCGCGAACACATTCAACAGGACGCGACGCGGCTGCGCACCGAGTGCCGTTCGGATGCCGATCTCTCGCGTGCGTTGCGCCACGGTGAACGACATCAACGCATACATGCCTGCCGCCGAGAGCAGCAAGACGCTGACAGTCACGAGCCCGATCGCCCACGCCAGTGTGCGCCAGGCCGATCGCACGTCGGTGTATTCGTCCGCCAGCGAGCCGACACCGTGCAACTGCAACGCCGGGTCGATCTCAGCGCCGATGTGCCGAAAGCGATCGATAAAGCCGGCAGGAACCTCGCCGGCGAATCGAACCGAGAGCGTAACGGGATCGATGTCGCCCGCCGCGGCGGGATGATAAATCGTCGGCTCGCCTTCCCTGGCGAGGTTGAGGGGAAAACTTGGAAAGTCGCGCACCACGCCGACGATCTGAAACCATTGCTCGGTTGCCGCGGCCTCGGTCCCGCCACGGATGTAATGGAAGCGAAGACCCAACGCGTTGGTGTCCTGCAGATAGGTGTCCACAAAGGTGCGATTCACGACGACAGCGTCGGCCGCAGCTACGTCGCTCGCGTTGAACGTCCGTCCCGCAAGAATCTCGGCGCCGTAGGTGCTGAACATGTCGACACCCACATCCGCCTTACTCGGCGACAGCGTGCCCGGCTCTCGCAGCCGCACCCCGTCTTCGAAGCGGATCTGGCGGCTTGGCGCATATCCCGGAATGCTTTCCGACAACGTGACACCGATCACGCCAGGCTCGGCTTGCAGACGCGAGAGGAGCTCGAGTTGGCGTGTCCGGATACGGTTTGCATCTGGAGCGTACGGCCCCTCGCTCAGTGTCGCCCTTGCCACGACGAACCTGTCCGCGGCGAAACCAGGCCCCGCCGCTTCCATGCGCACCACGTGCCAGGTCACGTACACCGCGGCCGGCAACACCGCGACCGCCACCGCAACTTGCGCGACCACGAGCGTTGTCCACATCGGCCCGAGCCGTGATCCGCTCCGGCCGCTCAATTGGTGGAGACTTGCCGTCAAACCCACGCCCGTGGCCTTCATGCCGGGCAGCACACCCATGATGACCGCCGCAACGAGCGCCAATCCGAACGCGTAAAGCGCCGCTCCGATCGACAGCTTGAAATTGATCCAGAACGGCATACCGGGGTGGCTCAGTGTCTGGATGACATCGAGCGCGTAGTACGCGAGCACGAGCCCCGTGCCCGCCCCAAGAATCGACAGCGCCAGCGCTTCGATAAACAACTGCGCGAGGATTCGGCGCCGACTCGCGCCGAGTGCGCTGCGCACGGCAATCTCACCGAGACGAGTGACCGTGCGGGCATAGACGAGAATCGCGAGATTGATCGCGACGACGAACGTCAGGGCACCGACGAGAAGCTGTCCAACCCGGAGCGCCCAGAGGAAAGTCGGATCGCCGATGCCGCTATGGTCGTAGGTATACGGAACGACCACCGGCACCAGGTGCGGTTGCGTCTCAGGATGGGCAACAGCCGTCCGTTGCGATACCGCGGCAAATTCCGCCCGCGCGTGTTGGATTGTGGCTCCCGGCGCCAGCCGACCGAACATGTAAATCGGCGGTCCCTGCCAGCGTTGGTAGTTCAGCGCCTTGTCGTGAAAGGGAATCCAAAACTGATGATCGACGGGAAACTTGAAGCCCTCCGGCATGACGCCGACCACGGTGCGTGGAACGCCCCCGAGATGGATCGTCCTTCCGACGATGTTGCTGTCGCCGCCAAAACGCAGCTGCCACGCCTGATATCCAATCACGGCGACGGGCGGTGCCGATTCGAGCTCGTCGGTGTCCAGCAAATGGCGGCCGAGTAGAGCTGGCGTGCGCGCGATGGCGAAGGCGGACGCGGTGATTTCCGCGACCAGGACGGGCTCGGGTGCCGTCGTCGCGGAGACGAGATTGTGTTCCGCATCGTGGAAGGCGCCGAAGTGCTCGACCGAGACGAGCTGGTCGTGGAGGGCCGCGAAGTCGTGCAGCACGCGACGCTCCGGATTCGCCGGATTCGCCCCGATGTAATGCAGCGAGACAACCCGGTCCCCGCCGGCAAACGGAAGGGTGGGATCGAGCATCTCCGAGAAGACTTCGAACAGCGTCGCGCCGACGGCAATGGCGACGGCCATCGCGAACACACCCACCAGCGTGAGTCCGCGATGTTTGACGAGCATGCGGACGCCAAGCCGTGAATCGATCAAGATCGCGTCAATCCAGCGCCACGCTCCTGTCATTTGAGGCGCTCTCCTGACCTTCCAACCAGAGACGAGACACGCGACGCCGATGTTCCGGCCTCATCGGTCGAGGGGAAGCAGCCGTCAACGCGTGGTATGCCGGGTGTCCCGCCGTCGTTACGGGCCATCCCGATAGACGATGCCGTGTTTCTTCCGCACCGCCGCGGCTTCCGCAGGTGTCCTGTTCGGATGGAGCAACCGGTCCTTGAATATCTGCTCAAACCCCGCCGGCGAGTAAATCGCCGTCATGCCGAGCATGTCCTGACTGTTATTCCGGAGCCCGTGCCACACGCCCTGAGGGACGTACACCGTGGCGCCGGCCGCGAGCGGAACCTCGCGATCGCCGAGCGTCGCGACACCGGTCCCCATCCGGATGAAGATGATTTCGTCCTCGTTCGAATGCAGATGCACCCTGATCTCCGCCTTCGGCGGGAGATCCTCCGCGATCATCGACATCCGAAGACCGGGCGTTTGTTCCGAGTCGATCTTGATCGTGATCACGCGGCCGTCCGGGGTTGCTGGAATCTTCAGCCCCTCGTTCCCATGAACGATGACACCGGGCGACGCGGCGGTTTGAGCGGCTCGAGCGGGGCCGCTGAGGACTGCCGTTCCGGCCAGCGATCCGACGGTCAAGCTCCGGATGAACCGCCGCCGGCTCGTGGGCGTCGCTCTCTTTTTCATGGGGAACTCTTCAAGGCAAGGGGAACGGTCAAACGAAGTGCCCGGATCAAGACCTCGGCATCGTGCCGCAAGCTTTCACTATACGCGCCTGCGGCCCACATCGCCCGCAGCAAATCGCCGGGATGCCGGAATGGCACTGAGGAGGTCACGGGTTCGCGCATGAAGCCGGCTGACCTCCAGTTCTGGCAGATCGGGTGTAGCATCGCCAAGCTAGCAGGACATTCAAATGGGTGCTCGAACCAGAGCGAGCGTAGCGATCGGCGCAAGGATTCTCGCTGCCCTTTGCGGCGGACTTCTCGGGATTTCAGCGCGTCAGGCTCCCGTCGTGAAGCCTCTCGATGAAACGGTTCTGCGTGAGCACACGGGCGTGTACGAGTGGGGACCGAACGCGTTCGTCTACTTGCAGATGTGGGACGAGTTCAGCGGATTCGGCAAGCCCCAACTGGTGGCGTTTGACGAGTCCGGTGATGTGCGCACGTTGTATCCGATCGACGGTAACCAGTTTTTCGCCGGCCCGGGCGCCGCGCTGTCCGCCTCGATCGAGTCGCGCATCGCGTTTCAGCGCGACAGCGCCCACCGGATTGTCTCGCTCACGTGGCAGCATGATGGTGCGGCGCCGCGGACTGCAAGACGTGTCGAGATCGAAACTCGGGAAGACGTCCGATTCACGAATCGCGACGTGCAGTTGACAGGTACGTTAATCGCGCCTTCTGCCGGCGGCAGACATCCGGCCATCGTCCTCATCCACGGGTCCGGCGCGGAGAACCGTGAGTACATGTTGCCTTGGGCGCGATTTCTGATTCGTCATGGCATCGCGGTGCTCGGTTACGACAAACGTGGCGTGGGCGAATCAACCGGCGACTGGAATGCCGCCACCTACGAGGACCTGGCGGGCGACGCGGTCGCCGCCGTCGAGTACTTGAAGACACGCCGCGATATTGACGCGGCACAGATTGGGTTGCTGGGGATCAGCCAGGCGGGTTGGATCATGCCGCTCGCCGCCGTGCGCTCGAAGGATGTCGCTTTTCTGATCAGCATCTCCGGCGCAGGCGTGACACCGGCCGAAACGACCATCGATCAGGCGCGAAATGAGATGACGATGACAGGGATGCCGGCGGCGGCGGTCGCAGACATCGTCGCGCTCATGCGGCTGCAGTACGACTTCGCCCGAACAGGCAACGGCTGGGAGGCCTACGCCGCAGCGCGGAAGAGCTTAGTGGCCCGCATGGGCGGCGCTCCGCCGGAAACAGCTTTTCCCAGCACGCCTGAGCATCTGCAATGGCAAGTCATCAAGCGAACGTACTTTTATGATCCGCTGCCGACGCTGCGCCAGCTCACAGTGCCGACGCTCGCGATGTGGGGCGAGTTGGACAATAACATCGTGGCCGACAAGAACAAGCCGGCATGGGACATGGCCCTCAAGGCCGCGGGCAATCGCGACTACACGCTGGTCGTGATTCCAAGGGCAAACCACGCCATGCTCGAGGCAACAGTCGGGAGTAACGCCGAGGTCAAGTCGCTCCGACGATTCGCGCCATCGTATTTCACGACGATCCAAGGCTGGCTCGGGAAACACGTGCGGGGCTTTGCCGCTCACTCCCTCCGTCGCCGTGTTGACATCGAAACGGCGGTCCCGTGATACTGCGGGGAGCGCGCTGACAGGGCGCCACCCACCCGCGGCAAGGGAACACTCCCACCTGTTTGGTCCGAAGTTGCGTGCGTGTGCACCTTCTTTCAGCCTGGTTTCAGCGGGGTACAGGCGATTGATGAAAGGAGGTCGCAATGACGGCGTCGAAGTCTCTCCCTGCTCGTCCGTCTCTCGAGTCCCTCCGGAAACAGGCAAAGAAACTCGCGCGCGACATCGGCGCCGGTGACGCAGGTGCGATCGCCCGTGCGCGGGCGCAACTGCCGAATGTGGATCTGCCCTTGAAGCAGCGCAACGCGCAACTCGTGATCGCGCGCGAGTACGGCTACGCCGGCTGGCGAGACCTCACCGCTGAAGTGAGCAAACGCCTCGGCAACAGTCTGGAGTGGGCCGCTGCGCAGGCTCGACGCGTCATTCACGAGAAGGACATCGAAGGCCTGAAGCAATTGTTGGCTGAATACCCGGCGTTGCTGTCCTGGCAGGGCGACGCAGGGGACAGTAAGGGCGGCCTTCTGGGAATCGCCACGGGCGCCTATGGCGACGCGGGCGACCCGGAGAGAGAACGGTGGTTCACCCGCGCCGCGTGTGCGGAGCTGCTGATCGACGCCGGCGCGGTCGTGACGTCATCGGTGTGCGAGGGCCTCCTCGAGTCCCGCGCCAGGGGGTTGCTGCAGCTGTTTCAGCGGAAGGGCCTGCTTCCTCGCACGCTCAAATTCTTTGCGGCGCTAGGTGATCTCGAGGCTGTTCGCACCGTTCTTGAGGAGAAGGGAAACGACCTGGCCGCCGTCAATGACGCGTTCGTGTGCGCGTGCAGCTTCGAGCACGAGGCGGTCGCGTCACTCCTGCTGGAGCGATCCATCGCGCTCGATCCCGAGCTCGGCAAACACATCGATGAAAGCACGGACCGGTTCTCTTTCCTCAAGTACTTCATCGAAAGGCGATCCGCGCACGCCAGCGCGGCCGGACCGTGGCAGGCGTTTCTCATGGGGCAGGTCACGCGCGCGGTCCACGACGGCGACCTGACCGCGTTCGTCGGCGGGTTGCAGCATGAGCCGTGGCTGCTTGGTGAAGCGTACGTGTGGTTTCAGACAGGGCTCATCGAGGCGGCAACGCTGAACGATCGCGGGGAATTCATCGTCGCACTTCTCGACCTCGAGCCCGCACTACTGCGGCGCCAGCCGCCACCGCAATCGCAGGCCATCGAGTTCGCGGTCACTTACGCGAAGACACACCTGCTACCTGTGCTCACCCGCATCTGGCCACTGCCGGATGATCTGCCGCATGCGGCAGCCATGGGCAACCTCTCGCGGGTGAAGCACTGGTTCGACGAGTCCGGCGCCCCTGCGCTTGGCGATCTCGACGACCACTATCCCTACAACGACCCGCGCGCGCGCGGCCACCTCCAGTGGGATCCGCCCACGGCGCAGCAGGTGCTCGACACGGCGCTCGCCTTTTCCGTTATCAACCGTCACTTCGACGTCGCGGACTTCCTCCTCGACCACGGCGCCGATATCAACACCACCTGGAACTCCCATGAGCCGGCGAGCATCCTGCACCATCTGGTCTTCGAGGGCACGTACGACTCGATGCGATTCCTCATCGACCGCGGCATCGACATGACCATCAAGGACTACCGCTGGAACAGTACCGCACAGGGGTGGGCGCTCTACGGCAAGAAGGACGAGAAGATGGCTCAGTGGCTGGAGGATGCGGAACGGCAGCGGGACCTGAGACGATAAGTTCGCCCAGCGGCTGGCCACCGTCGCGATCGCGAGCATCGACATGATGTCGTCCGATGTGCGATGAATCCTTGGAAGGCAGTAAGATCCGCCCCGACGCCATGCTCAGAGCCCCTTCCGGTACGAACTGGGAGTTCGAAGGATTCAAGGTGCTGACGGAGATGCGCCTGCTCCTGAGCGAAGCCACACCGGTCCCGTTGACGTCGAAGGCGTTCGATACGCTCGTACTCCTCATCGCGAACCGCGACCGCGTCGTCACGAAAGACGAACTGCTCCGGTCGGTCTGGCCCGATGTCGCGGTTGAAGAAGGCAACCTGACGCAGCAAATCTTCTTGCTCCGCAAGGCACTGGGGGAGAGCGCGCAGCAGCCGCGTTACATCGTCACAGTTCCGGGTCACGGGTACCGCTTTACGGCACACGTGACGGCGATCGCGGACGACCCTGCCACCCCCGAGGTCGCGCCGCGCGCCGCGGAAGCGCCGTCGACCGCATGGAGTCGCCGCTCGAAGTTCATCGGTGGAGGCCTCATCGTGTTCGGTATCCTCGCTCTTCTGGCGATGGTGCTTGGCTCGACCTGGATGCTGGACAAGGCAAGCCCGCCGCTGGATTGGATGAACGCTCGCAGCACAAAAGTCACGGAAAGCGGCAAGGCCACGTATGGCGCCATCTCTCCCGACGGCCGGTACGTCGCCTATGTCGAGAACGATGGCGATGAGTACAGCGTGTGGGTGAAACAGGTCGCCACCGATGGGAAGACGCAAGTCGTCCCACGCCAGCCGCTCGTGCTGACGTATCTGAGCTTCAGCCCGGACGGCGAGTACATCTATTTCAGCCGCGGCACGCCGCGGCGGGGCGGATTCGTTCTCTCCCGCGTCCCGGCCATCGGCGGTCTCGCGACGCCAATTCTTGACGATGTCGACACGCCGATCAGCTTCTCACCCGATGGACGCGAGTTCGTGTTCATGCGAGGCGCCGGCCCCGAGACTCACATCGTCGTTGCCGCCGCCGGAGGCGGCTCCCAACGGATCCTGGCGACGCGAAGGTCCCCGCTCGCGTTCTCGTTTTTCGCGCCGGACTGGTCCCCCGACGGCAAAGTGGTGGCCGCGTCCGGGATCGAAAGGAGCAACGGGCCGCACTCCATCGTTCTTCTCCCGGTGGACGGCGGCAACAGCCGGGAACTCTACACGAGCGCCGGTCGCCTCGGCCGTGTCCGCTGGCTCCCTGACGGTTCTGGCCTGCTGACGGTTGTCTCGGAAGGGCTGGAGGAGCCGCGCCAATTCGGCCGTCTCACGGGAGGGACGATCTGGCGCATCGGGTACCCGGCGGTCGAGCCGAACGACTCACGTCCGATCTGGCCGACTACGACCCCTGTTGCCTGGACGTCGGGGCGAACGGCAGCGCGGTCGCGAGCGTGCTCAATTCGCTCGTGTCGGACCTCTGGATTGCGCCCGCCGACCACCTGGACGTGCCTAGACAGCTCACCTGGGGCCATCCCGTGATCACGCGTCACAGCTGGTTACCGGACAACGACACGATCGTGTATCGCGATCTGAGCGGACGTCTGAATGCCGTCCAGAAAGACGGCCGAGCATTCAGCCTGCCGTTGCCAGATGGTCACAAGGCGGTGGGAGGCATCTCCGCCTGCGGCGACGGCCGCAACGTCGTCTTTCAAGCAGTCCCGGGAAACAACATCTGGCGCGTCACGCCCAACGCCGGCGGCGCGGTCAAACTCACCAGGGGCTTTATCGACTCGAATCCCGCGTGTTCTCCTGACGGAAAGTGGGTGCTGTACGCCTCGCAGGGACTAGACCGCTCCTCGCTCTGGCGGGTCTCGATCGAGGGCGGGGAGCCGACGCCGCTGGTCCAGGGTGAGAGTTTCGACGCGGTGCCGTCACCGAGCGGTCGTATGGTCTACTACTCGACGTACGAATGGGAGCAGCGCCCCGTTCGCATCAGACTGGCACGGTGGCTCGTCATGTTGTCCACCGACTTTACGCCGCTGTTTGGTTTCGACGTACCCGGCGACGCGACGATTGGGATGATGCCGCTCTGGGCCCCGGACGAGAGCGGCCTCGACTACGTCGTGACCCGGAGCGGCGTGTCCAATATCTGGCGGCAGCCACTCACCGGCGGGCCACCTGCGCAGATCACGCACTTCAGCACAGGAAAGATCTTCAGCTTCGCGTGGTCGCCCGATGGCCGATGGCTGTCGCTCGCCAGTGGCATCAACAGAAGCGACGTCGTCCTGATGTCACGCTAGCCATAGCCGCATTCTCCGGGTTGAATAACCCAACGGAGTCGCCGCGTTGCTGCTAGTGCACGACCCCTCTGCGGAATTCCCGCTGATGGTGGCGATCCGGTCTGAGTAAGCGACGAATTTGGAGAAGGAAAGTCGAGCTAGCGCAGATCGTCGTAGCGCACCGCCATGATCTCGAGGCGCTCGGGTCCGCGCGGCGCGCGAAGCGTCACCGTGTCTCCGACCTTTGCCGTCAGCAGCGCCCTGGCCAGGGGAGAGCGCCAGGACACGCGCGCGTCGTTCGAATCGAGCTCGTCGACGCCGACGATGGTGACCTCGCGCTCGTCGCCCGTCTCGTAGAGGATGGTGACGGTCGCGCCGAAGTGCACCCGCTGGTGCGTCTTGCCGGCGTTGTCCACCACAAACGCCCGGTCGAGACTCTTCGACAGATAGCGGATACGTCGGTCGATTTCGCGCAGCCTGCGCTTCCCGTAGATGTAGTCGCCGTTCTCCGAGCGATCGCCGTTGCCCGCGGCCCACGTCACGGTCGCAACGACCGGCGGCCGCTCGACTTTCCAGAGGCGTGCGAGCTCCTCCTGCAGCCGCCGGAAGCCGCCAGGGGTGATGTAGTTCTTGACGTCGTCGCTCATAGGGCACACGTTGCAACTGGCAACCGACGCACTCATCTGCAATCGGCTAGACTACTGCCTCGCCACATCAAAGGAGCATATGTCGTCATCGACGCGGTTGTCCCATGTGCTGCTTCGTGCCTGTCTCGCGACCGTCAGTGGGGGAGCGCAGGCCGCCGATCCTTTCGTCGGCACGTGGACTCTCAACGTGGCGGCGTCGACCACGACGTTCAAAGCGGCACACCCTCGTCGAATTGATGCGCACACCTCGAAGTCGTCACGAAGCTCGATGGAAAAGTCACGATCACGCAAACGCTCGTCGTGTCGGCCGGCGCAAAGACTCGGACGATTCGCACCACCGGCACGGACGGCAAGGGGCAGAAGGTTGACACCACCGCCGTCTACGAGAAGCAATAGCTTACTTTTGGTCGTAATCGTCGCGCTGGCCTGCGTGGGCTATGCGTTTTCCTCCGCCGATCAGACTGACCAGGCGCCCTCGCGTTATCTCTTCACCTGGGTTGGCGACGAGGGCCGCGAGGATAGCGACTTCCTCGCGGTCGTCGATCTGGCCCGCCACGGAGATCACTACGGAACGATCGTCGCCACGGCGCCCGTCGGCGAAAAGGGACTCTGGCCGCATCACACGGAGCACGAGCTCGGCGCGAGCCGGATGCTCTTCGCCAACGGATTCTCGGCCAATCGCAATCTGCTGTTCGATCTTCACGACCCGCGGCATCCGCAGGTGGTCGAGCGCTTCGATGGCGTCGGTGATCTGAGCTTTCTGCATAGCTTTGCCAGGCTGCCGAACGGCCACGTGCTTGCGACATTTCAGGCGCACGGCCCCGACAACGTGAGCCCCGGCGGGATTGCGGAAATGGATCAACACGGGCGCCTGGTCCGATCGCGGTCCGCCGCGGACCCCTCTGCCGACCAGACGACATTGCGCCCCTACAGTCTGGCCGTGGTTTCCTCGCTCGATCGCGTGGTTGTTGCACTGACCTATATGGGCATTCCCACGTGGCACCCCCTGCGACCGTCAATCGCCCACGATCACAACGGCAATCAGGTGCAGGTCTATCGCCTCTCTGACCTCTCACTGATCAAGACGATTCGTCTGGATACCAACGACGGGCCCAACGAGCCGCGGGTTCTTCGAGACGGCCGCACCGTACTCGTCAACACCGGCGAGTGCCGGCTGTATCAGGTCACGGGTCTCGAGGGGATGGATCCGCAACTCAAGATGGTCCATCATGAGCCGCCGCGCGGATGCGCGATGCCCGTCGTGATCGGGGACTTCTGGGTTCAGGCCAATGCTGCCGACCACCGCGTCTTCGCGCTCGACATTCGCGACCTGAATGACGTCCGGGCGGTGTCGTCCATCTCGTTCGACGAGCGTCAACGGCCGCACTGGCTCGCCACCGACGGCTCTCGCATCGTGGTCGTGAACGAACCGGTTCCGACAGCCGAGCGCCGGATGTGGATGTTGACCGTGAATCGGGCAACCGGTGAGCTCGCACTCGATCGGGCGTTCCGTGACGCGGACTCCGATCGCCCGGGGATTGCCTTCGATCGCGCGGCCTGGCCCCACGGAGGGACCGGAACCGGCGTGCCGCACGGTACTGTGTTCGGCTGGTAGCTCGCGTCTGGTCGCGAAGTCTCGCAGTCCAGTTGACCCACGGCTCGCCGGAGGACCCACGGAATAACGGGGGTGGCCGGGCTCCGACGGCCGTGCGAACTTGACCGCCGCGCGTTGAAGGCCGGCACACACGTTGATTCACATCGCATCGGATGGAGACGATCGCCAGCGCGACAGCAGGGGCTCGTTCGGACGCCTTCGTGTTTTTTGGCGCCACGGGCGACCTCGCCTACAAGAAGATTTTCCCGGCGCTTCAGGCTCTGGCGCGTCGCGGCAAGCTCGATTTCCCCGTGGTGGGGGTTGCCAAATCGTCGTGGACCAGAGATCAGCTGATTGCCCGCGCGCACGCCTCTGTCACGGAGCACGGCGCTGAAGACAAGGACGCGTTTGCGGCGCTGGTGGCCCGGCTCCGCTACGTGGACGGTGACTACAACGATGCCAGCACCTTCGCGCAGCTCCGGACGGAGCTGAACGGGTGTGTATGTCCTGCCCATTACCTGGCGATTCCGCCGAGCATGTTTCCGGTCGTAATCAGGCGACTGGTCGAAGTGGGCTGCGCCACCAACGCGCGGGTCATCGTCGAGAAGCCGTTCGGTCGCGACCTGGCGTCTGCCAAGGAACTCAACCACATCCTGCGCGGCGCGTTCGCTGAGGAATCCATCTTTCGAATCGATCACTACCTGGGCAAGGAAGCGGTTCAGAACCTGTTGTATTTCCGCTTCGCCAACGCGTTTCTCGAGCCGGTGTGGAATCGGCACTACGTCGAAAACGTGCAGATCACGATGGCCGAACGTTTCGGTGTGAAGGGCCGCGGAAAGTTCTACGACGAGACAGGGGTTATCCGGGACGTCATCCAGAACCACTTGTTCCAGATCGTGAGCTACCTGGCCATGGAAGCGCCGTCGTCGATGTACGCGGACGCGATTCGCGACGAGCAGGCCAAGGTGCTGCGAACCGTGCGGCCGATGGACGCCCGGCACATCATCCGAGGTCAATTCCGCGGCTACCGCGACGAGCCGGGCGTCGCGAAGGATTCGCCGGTGGCGACGTATGCGGCGCTGCGCCTGCACGTGGATTCGTGGCGATGGTCGGGCGTGCCCTTCTACGTGCGGGCGGGCAAGCACCTCAAGACGACTGTCACCGAGGTCTTCGTCGAGCTCAGGAAGCCGCCGCCCGTCGTCTTCAGCGAGCCTGCGCCGGAGGTCGGCAACTACCTGCGATTTCGCCTGGGACCACAAGTCGGGATCGCGCTCGGCGGGCGGGTCAAACGATTCGGAGAGGGTATGACCGGACGCCCGGTCGAGCTGTCGATCGTGGAGCAGCCGGCCGCAGCCATGCGCGGTGATTACGAGCGCCTGCTCGACGACGCGATCGCGGGGGACGCCACATTGTTCGCCCGCCAGGATCTCGTCGAAGCCGCCTGGGGAATTGTGAATCCGCTTCTTCAGGATCCCGGTGCGATGTTCGAGTACGAGCCCGGGTCATGGGGACCCGCTGAAGCCGACCAGCTCGTCGCTGACGTCGGCGGCTGGAACACGCCAGCCTGACCACGGGTCGTCGCACCCCGCTATTTCATCTCGAGAACGCCAGCGCTGAGCAAGATCCCGAGCTCGTCCCTGTTGACCCACTCTTCTGCGATCTTCCCATCCTGCATTCGGAAAATCGCGATTGCGCTCCAGGTTACCTGTTTTCCTCGCACATCGTAGTCGCCGATTCTCGAGCGAAACACTCCGGCTCCTGTCGCCCGGTGCGTGATGCGAACCACAACACGATCGCCGGCTTCGAAGACGTCATGCACTTCGGTCGCGAATTGCGAATAGGCCGCCATGTTCCGTTCAGCAACGCCGCGAATGCCAGCCATGCCCCTGACGGTGCCCTCGGGGCGGTAGATGACACAGTCAGAGAGAAACAATCTGTCGAGAAGCCCGATCTTTCGCCCATCGAGAACTTCATGAAAGTAGCTGAGGACCACTTTCTCTTGAGGTGAGGCGGCCTCTGACGATTTGGGCTGCGCCAAGGCGGCAACTGGCGAACTGATAAGCGCAAGTGCCAATGCGATCGCAACCTTGCTCATTGAATGTCCTTTGATGTGTGGTGTGCTCGTTCGCGAGATCGGAACCTGTATTGTGTCAGCCGGCCCGTGGGCACCAAATGCAAGAGCCATTCGCAATCGCTGTGCTAGCATCTGCCGACACACGTTTGCTTAGCAGTAGGGAGTCAGCATCATGTCGGCATTCGAAACGATCAAGGCAGCGTACACCGCGTTAGGCCGAAACGATCCCTCTGTGCTGTTCGCGGCCATGGACCCAGCCATCACCTGGAACGAAGCTGAGGGCAACCCTCTTGCGGACCGCAATCCCTACGTTGGCCCTCAGGCGGTAGGCGAAGGTGTGTTCGCGCGGCTGCTGGCGGCGCTCGACAACTTCACCGCGGTCCCCAGCACGTTCATCGACGGCGGCGACCACGTCGTGGTGCTCGGTCGCTACGGCGGCACGATGAAAGCCGGCGGCGCGACGCTCGACTCACCCTTCTGCCACGTGTACCGCTTCCACAGCGGCAAGGCCGTGACGTTCCAGCAGTACACGGATACTGCGCAGTGGGCGCGGCTGATCAGATAGCCGGCAATCGCTTCGCCTGGCTCGGTCGCATGCCGACTGCCTGGTTGCTTCCGTGGTTGTTTGCGTCTTCCGGTCTGGATCCAAGGACCGCCGGAGAGCACCTACCTTCAGAAGACGCGTTCGTTTCATACCACCGAAGAGTTCACTCGTATAACCGGCGGCAAAGCGGCGCTGCAGCGGAATCTGGATCCGCGGCAGGAAACGATGTTGCGGCAGAGCGCTCCGCTTCCTGTGTCGAGCCTCACGGTGATTGCCGTCGAATCTCCGTCAACGACGTGGATTGGCACCGAGCAGGGCGCGATTCGTGTCAGCCGCGACGGCCAGCAGCGCGAGGACTTCTACGGCCGGCGGTGGCTTCCTGACGACCACGTCACCGGCATCGGGTTCGACGGTACGGCCACCTGGCTGGAGACGCCGCAGGGGTTTGCGCGAATCGAGTACGGGCCGACGACTCTGGCGGCCAAATCCCGCGTCTTCGTAGAACGCGTGCAGGCGCGGCACAACCGCTGGGGATTGACCGCCGACTCTCATCTCCGCGTGGCCGGCGACCTGTCGACGAATCAGATGGTGCCGAGCGACAACGACGGGCTCTGGACAGCGATGTATGTGGCGTCGGAGGCGTTCCGATACAAGGTCACGGGTGCCACCAACGCCCGGGAGAACGCGCGGCGTGGCATGCAGGCGATCGTGCGGCTCGAATCGATCACAGGATTGCCGGGGTTTCCTGCCCGCTCGTTCATCAAGATCGGCGAAGAGGTTCAGCCCAGCGGCGGCGAGTGGCACGACACCGTGGACAAGGCGTGGCGGTGGAAGGGCGACACCAGCTCTGACGAGATCGTCGGCCACTACTTCGCCTACTCGATCTACGTCGATCTCGTCGCGGAAGATTCGGAAAAACCCGCGCTTCGCGCCGTCGTCGACCGGATCACGAACCACATCATCGACAACGAGTACCAACTCGTCGACGTCGACGGACAGCGGACGCGCTGGGGCTGGTGGGGACCCCGCGCGATCTGGGAGGATCCGGACGAAACGGGCCTGCGCGCGCTGGAGATCCTCTCCCACCTGCGCGTGGCGCTGCACCTGACCGCGGATGCGAAGTACCGGGCGAAGTACCAGGCCGCGTACGACGATCTCGTGACGAACCACAAATATCACCTGCTGACGCGCAACCAGAAGATCATGGTGCCAGGGAGCATCAATCACTCGGACGACGAGTTGGCGTTTCTCTCCTTTTACCCCTTGCTCCAGTACGAGACCGACCCGCAGCTGCTCGAGGTGTACAAGCAGAGCCTGACGCGCAGCTGGCAGATCGAGCGGCCCGAGCGCAACCCGCTCTGGAACTTCATCTACGCTGCAGGCACTGGAGCGACGGAGTTTGATCGTGCCGAGTCACTTCAGACGCTACAGCAGATTCCGATGGACACGATCGAGTGGGCGGTCGCCAACTCGCACCGGCTGGATGTGCCGACGGATCCACTGGGCGACCGCTTCAAGCGCCGCCAGTCGCTGATCGTCCTGCCGTACGACGAGTTGCCGATGATGAAGTGGAACGGCAATCCGTACAGCCTCGACGGCGGCAACGGCGGACGCGGGGAAGACGATGGGGCGTACTTCCTGCTGCCATATTGGATGGGACGCTACCACCGCCTGATTGGTGAATAGTGAAGTGCTCCTCTACTGGCGCCAGGCGGGTGCGGTGGAGACGTGCACGAGGGTCCCTTCAGGCCAGCCGCAAATCCGGGATGTCGCGGAAGTCGCCCGGGTTGAGCGTCCAAATGGCGGCGCCACCGACGATGGCGCACGCGGCAACCGCGAGATCGATTTCGCGGCCGCGCGCCCGCGGCGCTTGCTTGTAGAGTCGCGCGGCGAGTGACGCTTCGGCGGCCCCAAACGGCGACGCGGATTCTGCCGGAAACAGCTCCGCTTGCGCCGCGAGCTCGGCCCGCGAACGCGGACCCCGCAACCACTCGTACAGCACAATCGTCGAGATTACGGTGCGATGTCCTCGATCCGTGAGCGCGATCAGCCTGTCGAGCGATCGGCGGGGGCCGGTGAGCGCGTCGATCAGCGCCGATGTGTCCACATGAACAATCATGCGGATCGATGGCGGCGGCCGCCGGTGCGGCGGGAGCCGCGGAGCGCGCGCAGCTCCCGGTCCACATCCGTGGCCGGCCTTGTGGACGTTGCTTCCCGCAGCCGTTCCAGCACTCCGAGTGCGTGGAGGCGCTCGCGCTCGCTGAGCCGGTCGGCGCGCGCCGCATATTCAGCGACAGCTTCACGTACCACATGACTCTGCGGCCTTTGCAGGCGGGCGGCGGTCTGGCGGATCAGCGCGACCGTGACCTCATCGAGTGAAAACGTGACCCTTACCATAACGATGTAATACTACCATAACAATTGATCCTGACGGCACTCACGTCCGCCGATCGAGTGTCGTCGCGACGACGAGACTCGCTCGCCGCCGCGACATGATCGTCTCGCGAAGTGTCACTGGCCGCCGTCGAACGCGTCACAGGAGACGTTCTTGTGCCAGTTGACGAACGTGCCGCTCGGGTTGTCCTTCCACGCCCAGACGTGCAGCGTGTAGAACGCCGGGAGACCGAACCGGTTCGGTGCCTCGAACAGGTGCAGGAGCTGTCCCATCAGCTGCGGAGGCTCGGGATGATTCGCGTGCCAGGCGTCGGCAAGCACGAGGTAGTCCGCACCGATCAGCCGCACCCGCCCGTTCGGCAGCGGTTCGTAAATCACGATCTCGGGCCGCGCCGCATCCAGCTCGCCGTCGAGGACCAGGGGCAAGTTCACGTAGTGCAGACCCATCGCTCCCCAATCGGGCCCTGTAACGCAACCGAACATAAGGCCGTAGCCGGCGGCTTCGGCGACAGCTAGGTCTTTGAAGCGCTCAGTCGACTCCTTCACGACGGCGACGAGTGCGTTGGCGTTGCTCGCGTGCGAATGCTGCTCCTCCGCCAGCAGGCGAGACGGCGAGCTGCTCAGTAGCACCAGCATGCCGACGGCCGTAGCCGCGCCGGCTCTCCGCTTGTCGACGTGGACACGACGCGCGCTTCTGCCTGTGGGCAGCAGCATCGGCACGTGGCGGCGATACTCCTGGTAGGCTGCGCCGTGCTCGTGCACGAGATCGCGCTCCTCGAACTGAATGGCGAGAACGATATAGGCGGTCGTGGCGAGCGCGAAGACGAGGTGCGCCAGCGTCATCGACGGCGTCATCCAGAACGCGAGCAGGAATCCGAAGTAGAGGGGGTGGCGGACGAATCGATAGGGCATCGGCGTGCGGAAGGCCACCTTGGTGTAAGGCCGGCCGACGAGCGGCAGCCATACCTGGCGCACGCCGAACAAATCAAAGTGGCTGATGAGACACGTCACGATCAGCACCGTCGCCCAGCCTGCGGCGAACAGTGCCCAGAGGACGACCCGCGCGGTCGCGTTCTCCACGAGCCAAATCTGCACGCCGATGGGACGCCACTGCCAGAACAGCAGGAGCAGGGCGAGGCTGGCGCAGAGCACATAGGTCGAGCGCTCGATCGCCCACGGTACGATTTGCGTCCAGCGCTCCTTGAACCAGCGTCGTGCCATGACGCTGTGCTGCACGGCAAAAATGGTCAGCAGCAGGCAGTCGATGGCGAGCGCTGCCGGCAACGTCGTCTGCAGCGGGCCGTCGAGCCGGCTCGGCACGGCGAAGCCGCCGACGAAGGCGATCGCGTAAAGAAAGGTCGCAAGGAAGACCAGATACGCCGCCACGCCGTAGACGAAGAACAGTGAACGTTTCAACATGCATTCCCTCCTGGTGACAGAGAGAATGCCGCCGCAGCGGGGCGCATGGTATCGGCGGTTTGTCCCGGTCGGGCTGACAACCGGCCTTCGGGTGTGAGACAAATGTCCCGGTCACGCCATGAGCACGCCCGCGAAGCATCGGCAGCACATCCATTACGTGACTGCGTCAGACGGTACCCGGCTGGCCTGGGCGGAATCTGGGTCCGGTCCTGTCCTCGTCAAAGCGGCCAACTGGCTCACGCATCTCGAGTACGAATGGGAAAGCCCCGTCTGGAGACACTGGATGCAGTTCTTCTCGGCGCGTTTCCGCTTCGTGCGCCACGACGAGCGGGGCTGCGGGATGAGCGAGTGGAACGACCAGCATTTGACCGTCGAGCGATGGACCGAGGATCTGTCATCGATCATCGATGCGGCGCGACCAGCGGAGCCGGTGACGCTGCTCGGAATCTCACAAGGAGCGGTGGCCTGCATCACCTACGCGATCCGTCACCCGGAGCGCGTCGCCAGGATGATTCTCTATGGCGGCTATGCGCGGGGCGCGATGCGGCGCGGGACGCCGGTCAGGGAGCGCGCCTACCAAGCGATGGTCGACCTCGCGCGCGCCGACTGGGGGAATGACAACCCGACGTTTCGTCAGGTCTTCACGTCGCGCTTCATCCCCGGCGGCAGTCCGGAGCAGCTCCAGTGGTTCAACGAGCTCTGCCTCAAGACGACCTCTGCCGAGATCGCGGCCAGGCTGCTGGAGGCCCGCGCCGTGATGGACATCTCCGCATCACTCGGGGATGTACGCACGCCGACACTTGTCATGCACGCGCGCGGTGACGAAGTCGTGCCGGTCGGGGAAGGACGCCTGCTGGCCAGCGGCATCCAGGGGGCGCACTTCGTCGAGCTCGACTCGCGCAATCACGTGCTGCTCGAGCACGAACCGGCGTGGCAGCGCTTCGGGGCGGAGGTGCTCGCGTTCGTGGGACAGGATCAGCCGGCGACGAACGACGCGGTCTTCGCCGCGCTGTCGGCACGCGAGCGCCAGGTGCTGACGTTGATGGCGGAAGGCCTGGGCAACGCGGAGATTGCCGAGCGGCTGCAGATCAGCGACAAGACGGTGCGCAACCACGCGTCGAACATCTTTGACAAGCTCGGTGTGTGGTCTCGGGCTCAGGCGATCGTCTTTGCGCGCGACCGTGGCTACACCGGTTGACCGTGACGCGAGCGTGAGGTCAAACGAAGGGACTGACGAGATTCTCCGATTCATCCCACGGCACGTCGATCTCACGCTCGACTTCGACCTGCGGCTGCCCCTCGATCTGCGCGCGCAGGTTGGGACTGATCGCCAATCGATCGAGTTCGAGCGTGTTCCGAATCCAGCCGTACGTCACGTCCGCGGGATCCACTTTCCCTGCCGTTGCCGCAACCCACTGCAGGCACTCGCGATCGCTGGCAAAGTGCGCGGGCACGCGAATTCGCGACGGCCGACCCGCGCTCAGCGCGTTGACCCGTGTCGGCTCCCAATCGATCCGGCGCACGAGCCGGTCAGTCGTGACGTCCGCCATCCCGATTCCCATCGCATTGCCATAGCGTCCGCGCGATCGAGGTCGCGGACGAAGATCCGCCCGATCGACGGCAATCCGGGCCAGGGATTGTATTCGCCGTCGGGTCCCCGATTGACGACTTTCGCGTCCATGCCGGTGCCGCTGATGTTCTTGCCCATCTCGTCGACGATGAGGACGTCGAGATCGCACGGCAGCCTGGGCATCCAGGACTTCGCCAGCGCGAGAAGCTCTTCCTCGCGCTGTTCCATGCCGTCGGCCGGCACGGCATCGAGTCTTGCGGTGTTGTGGTGCGCATCTTCGAGGATTGCCAGGCCGCCGATCATCTTTCCCGATTGCAGCACGCGGCGGCCCACCGTGCGGATGACGTGCTCGAGGCCGAGCCGCTGAGCGTGCGTGTGGTACTTCTGCGCGCCGGCAAACTTCCCCAGGCCGATGGCCATCATCTTCATGAGGCCGCTTTCGATTCGGCCGCTGAAGGTCGTGTGCCACTTCACGCGCGCCACGATCATCACGGCGTCCGCCGCGTGCGCCGCGGCATCCATGAAGACCTCGATCCCGTCGTCGGTCTTGCCGAGCGATACGACCTCGGCGCGACTGACGACGGGGCAGCCCATTGACTGCTCGGTAATCCCGAAATGAGCGAGGACCTCCGCCTGTCCCTCCGGCGTCGCCGCACCATGACTTCCCATCGCGGGAAACACGAACGGCGACATCCCGCGAGCGCGCCAGTACTCCACGGCGCTCTGGACGATGGTCGCGATATTGGCGATGCCGCGGCTCCCGACGCCGATCGCCACGCGAGCGCCGGGCCGAAGCCGCGCCGCGAAGCTCGCTGTGCTCGAGCTGCTGGCGCGCCTCGCCGCGGACATCGCCGAGGCGAAGGTCGGGGAAGTTCTGACGGACGATGAGCAGGCGGGATGGAAGCATCAGGCCTCTTCAGGCGAGACCGACCTTGTCGTTCATCAAGCAGCCAATAGGCGAGCGCGCCGGCGATGAGGACGAATCCGCAGACGACGAAGGCTGAAGCAAACGAGCCGGTCCGGTGGGCGATGGCACCCGTCAGCCACGGCGCGATGATGCCGGCCACATTCCCGCCAAAGTTCTGAATGCCCGACACGGTGCCCACGAGACGCTTCGTGCAGCACGCCTGCGTGATGCTCCAGGTATTGGGTGAAGCGAGCCCGAGACCGCAGAGGGAGGTCAGCAACAGCCAGAGTGCCGTCGTGTTGTCCTGGACCAGCCCGGCCGGCACGATAGCGAGTGCGATCGCGAAGCCGATCGCGATGAACGTCTTCCGCACGCGCAACTCACGGAAGCCGGCGGCAATGAGTCGATCGGTCGCGATGCCGGACAGCACGATCACGATAGACATTACGACGAACGGCACGGAAGCGTGAAACGCCATTTGGCCGGGTGTGAAGTGACGTTCGAGTCGGAGATAGCCGGGGAGCCAATAGACGAACACGAACCAGACGTAGTCGAAGGCAAAGAATCCGAGGAACGTCCCGAGGACTGTTGGATGTCGAAGCAGACCGAAGCTCGAGGCAAACGAAAAGCGGTTCGAGCCGGTCGGCGCGGCGGCGTCCACTGCCGGAGTTTCCCAACGCCGCAGGACCATCATCCACGGGACGATCCACAGCAATGGCGCGACGCCACTGAAGACGAAGAACGCTTGCCAGCCGTAGCGCGCAATCAGTCCAACGCCGGCGGCATTCACCAACGCCTGTCCCAGCCGGACGCCGATAAGGTAGCTGGAATTCACCAGCCCACGCTGGGTGTCGAGGAACCAGTTGGCAACGGTGCGCGCGCTCGCCGGAAACGCGACCGATTGGCCGACGCCCATCGTGACGCGGAAGAACATGATCGCGGCGATGTCTCGAAACGCGCCGGTCAGCGCGCAGGCAATCGACCACAGCGTGAAGCCACAGGCGTAGGCGCGTCGGACGCCGAAGCGGTCCACAATCCAGCCCGATGGCACCTGCATGAAGCAGTAGCACCATGAAAAGGCCGACAAGCATGAGGCCCATCGTTTCGGCATTGATTCCAAGGTCGCGCATCATGAACGGCGCGGCGACCGAGAGGGTGCCGCGCTGCGCGTAACAGAACGTCATTCCGCTCAGGAGCAGCGAGACGAGGCCCCAACGCCCGGCGACGCTGCGGATCTCGACGGCGTTTTCCACGGTGGCTACCGCCTCGCGCCGGGAACCGGCAGGCCGCGGCCGGATTCGAGGTAGACGGCGAATGTGCCCAGCCAGTGGCCACCTTCGTAGTGCTCACCTGTGACGCCCGTCATTCCAGCGGTGCTGTGAATCCGCGCGGCGGCCATGAGCGCCGCGCGGCGCGGATCGGAGGCGGGGAGGCTTTGCCCGATGGCCAGGAGCATCCATGCCCTCGAGAGGTTCAATCCGTAGAGATGCCCAAGCTTGGGATCGGTGGGGTCCGTCACCACGCCGGGCGCGAGCCAGTCGCCTCGACCGTCGGTCGGTAACGACGGCAGGAAGTCGCCCAGCCAGTGCGTAAACTCCGCCTCCGGCAGCACGCGCCGCATCAGGTCGGCCTCCGCCACGCAGGGTGACAGGAAGTCTTCGCCGGACGGCTCGTAGGCAAGCGGGCACGCGCGATCTTTCAGGTAGAAATCGCGCGAGCGGGACAGCAGCAGCGATTCCAGTTCCTTCTCGCTCGTCGCGCGTGCCCAGTCGAGTATCAACCCGAACGAAAAGGCCGTCTGCGAGTGCTCGCCGATCCGGATCGGCGCCGTCAGCTTCGGCAGCCAGTCGGCGATCCGCGAGATCGCTGCGCTCGTCAGCGGCTCGAGCGTCTCAGCCCATTTCCGAACGTCCTTGTCAGCCGGCCGCTCTGCCGCCCATTCGTGCAGCTCGGTATGGAGTTGGAGAAGCCACGCCAGCCCGTACGGTCTTTCGAAGGAGACGCGGCCCGCTCCAGTCAGGTAGCGCACCTCCGCGGCGATATTCGCCGGGGTGATGCTCTTGTCGAGTGCCGCTCGCGCGCGGCCGGCAAACGGGGCGTCTCCGTGGAGGCGCGCGACGCGCGCCAGCAGCCAGTGGCCGTGAACGGACGAATGCCAGTCGTAGCACCCGTAGAACGCGGGCGTCAGCTCGTGCGGCGCCCTCACGTCGGAATCGCCGTTCAGCACGTGGGCGATCTTGTTGGGGTATTCCTTGTGAACGCAGGCGAGCGCCAGCTCCGCGGATCGGCCTAACCAGGGTGCAGTGGCCGCCGAGGACGGCTGTGCGTGACTGGCGAGGAGAAGGAGGGCGAGCGGCAGGATCATGCTGCGATGATAGGGCATGGCCAGGGTGAATTGCGCTCTCCATTTCCCCGCAATCATCCTGCTTACGTCGCGATCGCCACTGGCCGGACCGCGTGTGATAGCGTAGCCGCCACCATGTCCGATTCGAAAGGCTCTCCCTCATCGCTCCCACCGCACGCGCAGATCATTCAGATGGGCACCGCGTATTGGGTGTCGCAGTTCGTCTACACTGCGGCCAACATGCGTCTCGCCGACCACCTTGCTGGTGGTCCGCGATCGGCCAGCGAGCTGGCGGCCGTCACCGGCGCCAATCCACGCGCGTTGCATCGATTCATGCGGACGCTGACGAGCCTTGGCATCCTGACGCAGGACACCGACCGCTTCGCCCTCACGCCCCTCGGCGCCGCACTGAAGAGCGATGCGCCGGGAGCTGCGCGCGCGACCGTCCTCACGATGGCAGGACCGACATTTCAGAGCGCCTTTGCCGAGTTCCAGTATTCACTCGAGACCGGCAAGACCGCGATGGAGAAAGTCTGCGGCATGCCGGTCTTCGACTATCTGGCGCAGCATCCGCAGGAGGCCGCGCAGTTCAGCGAAGCCATGGTCGGCATCCATGGCGCGGAGCCGCCGGCGGTTGCCGCCGCCTATGACTTCTCGCGCCTCGCCACGATCGTCGATGTCGGCGGCGCCACCGGGAACATGCTGGGCCACATCCTCAAGCGGCACTCCCAGCCGAGAGGCATCCTCTTCGATCGCCCGCATGTCGTCACGGAAGCGCCGGCGCTGCTGCGCGCGCACGGAGTGGAAGGCCGAGTCTCGATCGAGCACGGCAGCTTCTTCGACAGCGTTCCTGCGGGCGGGGACGCCTATATCCTGTCGCACATCATTCACGATTGGAACGAGGATCAGTGCCTGACGATTCTCGGCAACTGCCGCAAAGCGATGAAGCGGGGCGCCAAGCTGCTGATCGTCGAGTTCGTGCTACCGGAGGGCGACACGCCGCACTTCGGCAAGATCGTTGACATGGTGATGCTGACGATCCCCGGCGGGGAAGAGCGGACCGCCGCGGAGTACAGAACATTGCTGGCCGCCGCCGGACTGAAGATGACGCGCGTGTTTCCGACAGCCTCCGACGTGAGCATTGTCGAGGCCGAGCTGGCGTGAGCGGCGCGCCAGAGCTCCATGTGACAAACCCTCAGTGTTCCTCGAGGAACCGCTTCTCCATCAACAGCGTGTGCGTCGAAATGCTCGCATACCCCATGCGCTCGTAGACGGGCCGGCCCGCCTCGCTCGCATGGAGCACGGTCGGTCTCTCCCCGTGGGTCTTCGCCGCATTCTCCAACGCCCGCCGCATCGCCGCGTCGGCGAACCCTCGACGCTGCTGGCCCGGCTCGGTGGCGACGAGGGCGACGTAGCGATGGCCGTCGACCATCATGACCGTGGCGCAGCTGACAGGCTTCCCGCCCGTCACACCAAGAACCGGAAAGTGATCCTTCCAGAACGTTCGAGAACCGATCGCTACCTTGCTGGCTTCCAGATCCATTCCGTACGCGAGCGCGTTGACGTCGACGATCGCCGCGCAGCCACTATCGTCCTGCGGCACGGTCAGCTGCAGGCCCGGAACGGCCGCAGCGGCGGCAACCGTCTGCGCAAGCATCCCTGTCATCGGCATCACCGCCGCCAGACCACACGCGTCAAGTGTTGCTGCGGCGTCGACGCCAGACTCCAACCGCTCGTGCGTGACCACCAACATCCATGGAACAGACTGAGCGGCGGCCCATGCGCACGCCTCGCGCCCGCGCGCGCTCAGCGTTTCGGCGGACAGGCCCGAGCCCGTCAGTAGCGCGAGATTGAAGAAGCTGACGGGCAGGCCGCTGAAAATGTACTGAATCCCTTCACTCGCACTTGACGACGGACTTCGGTGCTCCGGCGCACATCAGCCGCCAGGCGCCGTCAATCTGACGGATGCTGAGCGTGACGTCGTCGTTCATATGCTGGACTCCAGTGGCAACAGAACCATCAGTTCGTGTTCGAGTGACAGGAGGCTGCATCGTAGCCCATCCAGGCCATTTGTGCGGACCGTACTCCCTGAAAAATCGGTGAGCTTTTCCTGGTACCTCCTGAGACTCGGATACACCTCACAGCCTACCCTGCACCCGTCCGAACGTTGCGCGATCTGGCCACGCCGGCTGCCACTGACCGAGCGCGCAGGAGCGTTCGGCGAAGCAAGGTCGCTCGCACGCGAGCGAAGGGAGGCCCCGATGGATCCGAAGCTTCGTGAGGTCGCTACCGTCGCATGTGTTGTTCTGCTGGTTGCCGCAGCGCCGTATGGCGGCGCGATCGGGCAGGAAATCAGTAGTCAGTACCGTCGAACAGCCCCTCAGCCTTGGATTGCGATCCCAGCCTGTCGGATCGGTGCGCGCAGACGGCGGCTTCAGGAGGGTCGGAAACTCTTTGACGTGGAAACGTTCGGCGGCAATGGACGCACGTGCCGGACCTGCCACAGCAAGAAGACCGGCACGTTCTCGCCAGAAGAGGCCCTGGCGCGTCTGGCCGAAGACCCGAACGACCCGCTCTTCCTTCATGACGGCCTCGACGATGGGGTTGCGGGAACGACGCCGGATCACCGAGCACGCAACGGTCCGGATCGAGATTCCGCTACCTCCGGATGTCATCCTGGCGGACGACCCGACCCGCAGGAGCGTGATCTTCAATCGAGGCACGCCCACGACGATGAACACGCCCGCGCTCGATCGCTTCCTGATGTACGACACGCGCGAGCCGAACCTGCAGCAGCAGGCGTTCAACGCCATCCACGGTCATGCGCAAAACACACGCGAGCCCACGGCGCTGGAGCTCGACCTCATCAAGGAGTTCCAGCAGACGGACTCGCGCTTCTTCTCCTCCGAGGCGCTCAGGGATTTTGCCAACGGCGGTCCTCCGCCCCAACTCCCGGCCGGTACAACGGAATCCGAAAAACGCGGGCGTGCGATGTTCGACAATGTTCCGTTCGATGGCCTGACGACGAGGGGCCTCTGCAACACGTGTCACTCCGGCCGATGCTGAACCAGTTCGCCCCGGGCAATCCTTTCGGGGGGCCTCCTGGCGGGCGCCGCGCCGGCATTGGAATCGAAGAACGGAATCTGCATCGGCAACCCGGTCTACTCGTTCGTGGTCACGAATCCGGACGGAAGCACTGTCGTTATCAATACTCCAGACCCGGGCGCGATGCTAAACAACCCGGTACCCGCGCCGCCCCCAGGGTCTGGGTTCCCGACGCCGCCGAGGGCGTTCTTCGCGAACCTCTTCAAAATTCCAACACTGTGGGGCGTGAAAGATACGGCTCCGTATTTCCACGACAACTCCGCGAAGACGCTCGAGGACGTCGCGGAACATTACGCCTTCTTCTTTCTCACCAGTCCGAGTACGTCCGGCTTCGTGTTTACGGCGCAGGATCAAGCCGATATGGTGGCGTTCGTGAAGCTGCTCAGGTGAATGGGACTATTTCAGCCCGTCTGCGACATACAGTTCGTGGAGGCGGCGAGCGTACCAGTAGCAGTACCCGCGCCCGTCGGGGCTGATTACGGGAGGATCGAGATACTCGATGCCGACCGGATCGGACGGGACGAGCGTCTTCCACGGCTCGCGGCGACCGGTGGTGACATCCAATCGCTCGATCGCGACCGGAGGAACAAAGCCGCCGCGCCGGCTCGCGACGTAGAGGAAACGTCCGTCAGCGCTCCACTGCAGCGGATTATCGCCAGTGTCGAGTACCGAAATGGGGCGGGGTTGCCCGCCGTCAATGGGATAGAGGAGCCACTTCCCATCCAGTAACATCAGCGCTGAGTTGCCGTCAGGAGTGGCCGCCTTTTCGGGCATGTGGACGCCTTCAGGAGTGATGGGCCGCATGTGCCCCGTTTCGACGTCCTGAACGTAGCCTCGCGCCGCCGTGGCCTTCCTCGATCGCGGTGAACACGATCCGCTTTCCATCGGGGAGCCAGGCGCCGTTGACCAACTGGGTGATTGCCCCTCGCGGGAGCAATCGTGGCGAGCCCGGCCCCGTAGGTACCAGTGCCCATTCGCGCCCCCACGCCGTAGGCGCTCCGGGCGCCCTCGCCAGCACCCACTTGCCGTCGGGCGCCAGCGACTCGGGGTGGCCGTCGCCCAGTCGGATAGCGGGTGCTCCATCCGTTGCTCTGGTGTACACGCCTGGTGTCCAAGTACCCTCTCTTGCGCCAAAGAGAACTGTCCTGCCGTCCGGCGAGAGTCCCTCGACGTAGGCAAAATCGAGCCATCCGACCTCGCGTTCTCGCGTTTCACCGGGGATTAGACATGTGATTCCCCCGAGGTTCAGCCCCTTCGTCACGAGCACGCGGCCATTGCGGGAGATGTCATTGATCTTCAATGGCGCCGGTACGCGCTCCACGAGCCGCTCCCGGCCGGAGAGCGACACGGCGCGAATCGCTGGCGGGCCGTCGGATCGAGCGCCGCTGAACCACACTTCATCACCTGGAGGGGACCAGGCGAGGCCGAGAGCAATCAATGGTTTCGCGAGGGTGGTCGTCTTGAAGGAACGGTCCACAACGACCAGCTCTCCCGTTGAGGCTACGCCTGGAGCGCGCGACTCGAAGAACGCCACGCGATCGCCCTTTGGCGAAACACGCATCGACCAGATCGACTTCGCCTCGTGCAGCTTGGTGCCGAGTGGAAACTCGAGCTCCATCTTGTTCTGGCCTTGCTTGACCACAGCGAGAGTGCCGTCCGGACCCCAGTCGGCTTCAGTGACACGTTCGAGGACCTCACGAGGCAGGCCGCCGGCGAGCGACGCCCGCGCGAGAGTGCCGATCCCGCCAAAAAAAGACTGAGATCCCAGAAGGACCGCCATTTCTCCTGTCGACGACACCGAGAGGATTCTGCCGTTCGCCAGCCCCAACGAGCGCGATTCCGTGCTGCCGAGCCGCGCGGAGAACAATTCATACGGTCGTGCATCCCAGGTGGCGCTGAAAACGACCGTCTGGCCATCAGGCGCGAAGCGGGCCGAGGAAATGATTCCGCGCCCGAACGTGAGTCGCTGGTATGAAGGTGGCGACGGGTCGCCCGGCCTGAGCATCCAGGCTGCCGACCGTGACCGCAGCCATCAGTCCGGCGCCAATCAGCGTGCCCGCGAGAAGCGTGCGTCCCTTGCGCTTGTCTCACAAGTGTCGAGGCATGCGCGCCCTCTTCCGCGATCGACTTCAGCTCCCAGCCGAGATCGCGTGCCGTCTGCCAGCGGTCCTCAGGGTTCTTGGCCAGACATCTCCGGACCACACGCTCCAACGCGGGGGGTGTGATTGGCTGAAACGTCGACATAGGCGGCGGATCCGAAGTCAGGATCGCCGCAATCACGCTGGCCCTGCTTTCCCCTGCGAACGGCCTGCGACCGGTGACCATCTCGTACAAAACTGCGCCGAGAGAAAGAGATCTGTGCGGGCATCAACCTGACGCCCTTCAAGTTGCTCCGGCGACATGTAGGAAACCGTCCCCACGATCGCGTCTTCTTCGGTGAGATGCAGAGTTTCGATCGTTTCTCGGGACGCATCTTCAACGTCCGCC
This sequence comes from uncultured Acidobacteriota bacterium, assembly GCA_963797715.1. Classification (GTDB taxonomy): domain Bacteria; phylum Acidobacteriota; class Vicinamibacteria; order Vicinamibacterales; family 2-12-FULL-66-21; genus DATBJJ01. The sequence goes on along the minus strand of CAWCQS010000008.1, from coordinate 558,434 downwards.
TGTCTGAGCTTCGCCAGGCCGAAATCCAGTAACTTCACTCCTTCTCGAGTCAACATCACGTTGCCCGGCTTCACGTCTCGGTGTACGACTCCGTGACGGTGGGCTTCGGCCAGGGCCTCGCAGATCTCGACGCTGTATTTCAACGCTTGCGACAACGAGATCGCACCGTCGTCCAGACGATCAGCTACTGTCTGTCCCTCGAGGTACTCCATAACGAGAAACGGCGTCCCGTTCTGTTCGCCGACATCGTAAAGGAGCAGATGTGGGGATGACTGAGGCGCGAAATCACGCGTGCCTCGCGGTGAAAACGCTCACGACTACCCAGCTTGTCTGGACGGAGGATTTTGACGGCGACTGTCCGGCCGAGTCGCGTGTCCCGCGCGCGGTAGACCTCGCCCATGCCACCCGCGCCGAGTCCGGACACGATCTCGAATGAACCCAAACGAGTGCCAGCGCTGAGGAGCATGGCGGCTGCGGCGCAGGATACACCTGTATCGCCGGGAACGGGCAACGATACAATGCCCTCGTCGGGAACTCTCTGCTGAGCTCGCGTCGTCCCCTCGGGCATCAGATGCAGATACGGTTCGGCGACTTCGTCCTGGACACCGATACTCGGGAGCTGACACGCGACTCGCGCGCGGTTCATCTCTCGCCCAAGGCGTTTCAACTCCTCGCGGTGCTGGTTACGGCGCGGCCGAGGGCGCTCTCGAAAGAGACGCTCTACCAGCATCTCTGGCCCAACACGTTCGTCGTAGAGGCGAACCTCTCGAACCTGATCGGTGAGTTGCGCGCGGCAATCGGTGACGAGCCCCGGCGGCCCCGGTTCGTCCGGACCGTGCACGGGTTCGGTTATGCGTTCCGTGAGGCGCTACCAGCAGTCAGCGCGGCCGCCGATCGACGGTCTGCGATCCTTTATCAACTGGTATGGGAAGGTGGACGAGCAACCTTCGGCGAGGGTGAGCACGTGCTCGGGCGAGATCCCGATGCTCGAACTGTGCGTGGACTCGTCCTCGGTGTCGCGTCGCCACGCGCGCCTTCTTATCAGCGGCGGCGAAGCGGCGCTCGAGGATTTGGGCAGCAAGAATGGCACTTTCGTCAACGGGAAGAGGCTTACAGCGGCCGTGTTGCTCTCGGACCGGGATCAGCTCCGTGTTGGTGTCCGTGCGCTTGAAGTTCAGGATCCTATCGACGCAGCCATCGACGGAAACGACGGGGACGGACTAACCAGCCTCTACACTCCAACCCTGCGCGTTCGCTCGATGCGTCCAAGGTACCTGCAGCAGACCGACGTTGAGCGCCAATCCTCCAGCACTCACTGCCGCCGCCGGCCACACGACGAATCGTCGCCACCGAGCCACGCGTTCATGGTTGCTGTCAGCAGCCAGAGTTGCAGGACCACCACAATCAGCACGAAGAAGAGCATCCCGTAGACGATGGTCGTCCTCTGGTCGCGGCTGAACGGCCGCTTCGCGGAAGCGCTCATGTGGTCCTCTCCTCGATCGCGACGGCATAGATGTCCCGTCCCCGGATGTCGAGCACGATCCGCGTCAGCGGCCGGCGTGGCGGCCCGGCGATAGGTGCGCCCGTCCGCAGGTCGAACCGTCCCTCGTGGCACGGACAGTAGAAGCTGCCTTCGGCCGGCCGGGGAATCACGGCACAGGACAAGTGCGTGCACTTCTGGCTGAAGGCCACGAACTCGCTCGTGGTCAGCCGCACCAGCAGACAGGGTTCGTGTTCGTTCGGGTAGGTGAAGACGACCGTCCCGCCGACGGCCACATCGTCGACGGAGGCGATCCGCTGCATCGTGGGCTGGCCACTGCGCTTCCGGTACCAGTTCTGAGCGCCGATCCACACTTGTCCCAGCGTGAACGCGGCGCTGGTCAGCACGAGAAACTTCATGAAGTCCCGGCGCTCGACGTAGAGATCCTGGGGCCAATCGATCGGGAAATCCTGCCGCCAGGCGGGCTGGACGTCGGCCGGCGCGTAATTCGGTGCGATGGTGATCTGCTCGCGCTCGACCCCTGGCGCGTAGAGGCTCGCGGGCGCCGTTCCGGTGAGACCTTCACGTCCCGGCGAATTGATCGCGGGATCGAGCGGGCGGCGTGGATCGGGACGGTCGTCGGTCATCGCTACACCTCGACCTCGGCGAACGGATCGTGTTCAACGGGCGCGGCAGCGGGCGCGCTGACCACCTTGAGCGACACTGCGCGGCTCCTTGGCTGCTCATCCATCGCCGCGGTGACATCGAGGTGCGGCGCCACGGTCGCCAGCTTTCGCGGCACCATGACGTACACCTGCGTGGTGATCGTCTGATGGCCGAACTGGAAGGTGTTGACGGGGGTCGAGAGGGGCCGCAACTGTTCGATCTGCTCGCGCGTGCCGAAGAAGAGCGCCTGGCTCGGGCACACGGTCGCGCACATCGGCTTCTTCCCGACGCTCGACCGGTCGTAGCACATGTCGCACTTCATCATGATCTTGCGGTCTTCGTAGACCTCGGGCACGCCGAACGGGCAGGCGACGACGCAGTTCCCGCAGGCGATGCAGCGTGGCTTCCGTGCCGATTGCACCACGCCGTCGCCGGTGCGCTTGATGGCGTCCGCCGGACAGACCTCGGCGCAGGTGGGCTGCTCGCAGTGCATGCAGACGACGGGCACCGTCTGCACGCTTTCCGAACGGTTCACGTATTCGAGGTGAATCATCGACTCGCCGCGATGCGTGTCGCACTCGGAGCACGCCTGCACGCAGGCCTGGCAGCCGATGCACCGGTTCGGATCGATGAAGAAGTGCAGGTAGTCCGGCTTGGCCATGTGATGGTCCTGCCCGTCTATTGCTGCGGCTCCAGCACCGCCGCGTAGTCCGGCGCCGCATCCGCCTTGCGCACTCGGCACCCGCACACCTTGTACTGCGGGATCTTGCTGATCGGGTCCTGTGCGGCCACGGTCAGTTGGTTCGCACTCTTCCGGCCGGCCCAGTGATAGGGGATGAAGATGGTGTCCGGACGGATCGTAGTCACCACCTGCGCTTTGAGCGTGATGGTCCCGCGCCGGGTTTCGGCCGTCGCCCAATCGCCGTCCGCGATCCCGAGCTTCGCGGCCAGCCGCGGATGCATCTCGATCCGCGGCTCCGCGTACTGCTTGACCAACGGCCCGATCCGGCGCGTCTGGGTGCCGGACAAGAAACTGACTGACGACCCGGCCCGTGGTCAGGTAGATCGGGTACTCGTCGCTCGCATCGTCAACCGGCGGGCGATAGTCGGCAACGTTGAAGCGCGCGCGGCCGTCCGGGAAGTAGAACGGTCCATTGCCCTTGGCGACCGGGTTGTAGCTGCCGTGCTCGAAGAGCCGCGGTGTGCCCGGATGGTCATCGAGCGCCGCACCGGTCCGGGGATCCTCGCTGTAGCACGGCCAGAAGACCCCGAGCTGCTGGGTGATCTTCTCGTAGGTCACGCCTGAGTAGTCCGCGACACCGCCCTTGCTGGCGACGCGCAGTTCCTCGAAGATCTCGCGCGGCTCGGTGAACGTGAAACCGTGCGGCCGGCCGAGCGCCTGCGCGATGTCCTGGATGATGCGCCAATCCTCGCGCGCGTCGCCGGGGCAGTCCACGGCCTTGTTGATCTTGATGATGCGGCCCTCGACCTGCGTGACCGTTCCCTCGTCCTCCTCATGCAGGCTGCCCGGCAGCACGACGTCGGCGTGCCAGGCCGTGTCGTTGAGGAAGAAGTCGATCGCCGTGTAGAACTCCAGCTTCTCGAGGCACCGCGTGACGAAGGCGTTGTCCGGCAGCGACACTATCGGGTTGAAGCAGATCGACAGCAGTCCCTTGATTTCGCCGCGATCGATCTTGCGGAAGAGCTCGTAGGCGTCAACGCCAGGGCCCGGCAACTCCTGCTCGTCGATCCCCCAGACGCCGGCGATGTATCGCCGGTGCTCAGGGTTGCTGATGTCGCGCCAGCCCGGGAGCTGATCGCACTTCTGCCCGTGCTCGCGACCGCCCTGTCCGTTGGCCTGGCCGACGATGGTGCCGTAGCCGCTCTTCGGCTTGCCGATCCGTCCCGACGCGAGCACGAGGTTGATCGTGCCGAGTGAGTTCTGGACACCGTTCGAGTGGTGCTCGATACCGCGGGCATGGAAGAGGAAGCTCGTCTTCGCCGTCCCCCACCATTCAGCAGCCTGCATCAGCGCACGCTGCGGCACGCCGGTCACCTCCGCGGTCCGAGGCAGCGTCCATTCCCGGCAGTACTCGGCCACCTGCTCGAAACCGACCGTGTGCGCGTCGATGAACGCGTGGTCGAGCCAGTCGCGCTCGATCATGATCTGCAGCACGCCGGCGAACAGGGCCGCGTCACGCCCCGGCTTCACGGGCAGGTACAAGTCGCAGGTCCGGGCCGCGGGCGTGATGCGCGGATCCTGGACGATGATCTTCGCGCCCTGCTCGCGCGCCTGCCAGATGTAGTTCGTGGTGATGGGCGAGCACTCGGCCACGTTCGAACCAGCGACCCAGATCACATCGGTACCGACCATGTCGGACCACGGATTCGTCGTGCGATCGATGCCGAACGCCTTCTTGTTCGCCGCGCCGGCACTGACCATGCAGAGACGGCCGTTGTAGTCGATGAACGGCGTCTTCAGGCAGACGCGCGCGAACTTGCCGAGCAGATAGGTCTTCTCGGTCGTCAGGCTGGCGCCGCCGAGGACGCCGATGGCGCCGGCGCCGTGGGTCTGCTGAATGCGGCTGATCTCGGTGGCCACGCGGCTGATTGCCTCGGCGTACGGCAACGGGCTGAATCCCGACGCCGAGGACGTATCTCGCCGCAGCGCCGTCAACAACCGGTCAGGATGCGAGCCCTGCAGGTAGCGCTTCACACCCTTCGGACACAACATGCCGCGATTGAAGGGAAAGTCCTCCCACGGCTCGAAGCCAATCACCTCGTTCCCACGAACCTTGAGCTGAATCCCGCATTGCTGCCCGCAGAAACAGCAGTGCGTCTTCACGAGCCGATCGGGCTCGACGCTGGTCGACAGCCGCACGCCCGTCATCGCGGACAAGTGCGGTCCAAACTGCTCGATGATGCGAAGGGGATCGACCGGAACTTCAGCCACGCTGGCTACCCTGCCTCTCGTTCGTCACCTGCCTCGCCGAAGCCGCCAGGCGAAGGCTGGGCGTTCAGGTAGTGCTGCCACAACGCCCCCTGCGCCAGGCCGAAGAGCGCGCGGCGGCACCTGGGGCAGACGTCCTGGTAGTGCCCGCCGCCGGGCAACTCGTAGCGAAAGCCGAGTTCCTGCTCGACCGTCGTGAGGTCGCGAACCATCAGCTGCGAGGCATACGGTTGCCCGCAGCGCCGGCATGTCGCCTGCTGGTCGCGAGCGCCCGCGTCCTTGTAGAAGCCGACGCCGAGCTGCGCCGGCCGTTGGAAGACGTGAAACAGCTTGCCGAATGGCAGCCAGAGCAGCGTCACGATCACCGTCGCGGCATGGAGAATCGCGAGGAACTCGTAGGCGTAGCCCCGCATCCACGTATAGCTGGCCGTCAGCATCAAACCGGTCACGCTGATCGCGAAGAGCAGCAGCAGCGGCAGGATGTCCTGCCCGAACTGCTGCACGGCGACGGCGCCGTGATCGATCATGCGTCGCCTGAAGGCGAGCATCACGCCCGCGATGACCAGGAACGACGACCAGACGAGCCCGTGGAAGATGACGAAGGCAAAGACGGACTCGACGGGAAAGTCCTGCATCGGGATCCCGAACACGAACGTGCGGTACATGTGCAGGTCGCCTGGGACTGTTTCGAAGTGGATCCAGCCCCAGACCAGCGGAAAGGTGATCGCCGCGGCGAGCACGCAGCCCCACATGATCAGCCAGTGCGCGAGCCCGCGGAGCCGGCCGCGCCGGAAGATGTAGGCGTTGGCGGCAAACTCCAGCAGCGCGCGGCGAGCCAGGCTGACGGTGTTGCCGGCCAACGCGCGGCGCGAAAAGAAGGCCTGCCACCCGCGACGCCAGTACATCCGCGTCGGCGGACGCTGCAGCCACATCGCGTACCGATAGCTGATCGCGAACGCCGCAAAGAGCGTCCCGAACGTATAGCCGACGAGCGCCGCGTCGAAGTGCTGCAGGTTTCGCGACCCGACGACGATCGCCGCGGCCAGCGTGGCCGTGACGAGCGCCGCCCATGCGCCGGCTCTGACACGCTCGAGCGCCTGCCGCGCGGGCGCCGGCAGAGACCGAGTCCATTCGACGTCGCCTGGGCGGAACACGCGCTGATTGGCTGCGCGCAGCACCAGGGCGGTCGCGGACAAGAGGAGGAACCCGGGCCAGATGACCCCGATGCGATCGCTGAAGACGCCGAGCAGAAGCGGAGGGAAGAACCCGCCCAGGCCGCCGAGGGCGCCGACGAGGCCGGTCACCGTGCCGGTGTCTTTCGGGAAGTGCTCCGGCACCAGCTTGAAGACCGCCCCGTTCCCCAGTCCCATCAACATCGCGCACCCGAGCGCGCCGACCGTGAACGGCACCATCGAGGGCCACGTCAGGAGCAGCGAGAACAGGGCGACGCCCCCGAAGACCCACGACAGGACCTGGGCGCCGCCGATCCGGTCCGCCAGCCACCCACCGACGGGCCGCATGAGCGTGGCGAGCACGACGAATCCAGCCGCCCGGAATCCGGCGTCCGCGGGGGCCAGGCCGAACTCGGCACGCAGCAGCGTCGGCAGATAGACCGAGAACGCGACGAAGCCGCCGAATGTCAGGAAGTAGAAGGCGCCGAGCAGCCAGGCGGTGGGCGCGCGCCGCAGGACGGCCATCATCGCGGCAACCGTGGCCGGACGCCCGGCATGCGGGGGATTCCGCGCGAACACGAAGTACGCGACCGCCCAACCAAGGAGGAGCGCGCTCGTGCCCCGGAACACCGCTTCCCAGCCCAGGCGAGCTGCCACCAGCGGGCCGACGAAGACGGCCAGCGATTGCCCCATCGTCCCCAGGCCGTAGACGCCGAGCGCCGTGCCCTGGCGAGCCGCAGGCGTCCAGCGGGACACGAAGGCCGCGCCCACCGCGAAAGATGACCCGGCCATGCCGAGGAGGAACGCGGCGACGAGGAGCGAGCCGAAGCTGTCGGTCATCGGCACGACGAACGCGGCAAGCGAGGAGAAGGCGAGGAGCGTCGTGAAGACCAGGCGTCCGCCGAATCGATCCGTCAGCATGCCCATCGGGAGGCGCGCCAACGAACCCAGCAGCACCGGCACCGCCACCAAGAACGCCGTCTGCGACGCGCTCAACTTGTAGAGACCTGTGAAGATCGACGCGAGTCCGCCAATGAGGCCCCAGGCGGCGAACGAGAGGGTGAACGAGATTGTCGCGAGGACCAGGGCGCGCGTCGGCGATGCGGCAGCACCGGCCACATGGTGCCGCCGAGTGGCCGACCGGAGTGGCCCGCTCTCGAGACGACTTGTCGCGCATCGTCCGCTGTGATGCTTGTAGTCTGACGCCACCGTTCGCGAACCGGTCAAGGATGCCGCTCGATCTAGCCGAACAGTTCAGCTCACACACGCGTGTGTCGGAATTTGACCCGCCGTCCGGGCTCCAGAAGCCAGCAGCATACAGCGGTTCTTCGTGCCGCTGCACTACACTCGAGACGGGAGAGGGCCAGGATGTTACCGACGAGCGCGCAGGCAATCGCCGCCCCATGAGTGATTCACGTTGGAGCCAGCCGAGTACGGTTGCGGGCTTCGTGCGGTCATCGCCGAACGACACCTTGCAGCAGGTCGCCGCACGAGAGTGGCGCGCGTCGGCGCGGTTGCTCGACATTGGGTGCGGCGCCGGCCGGAACGCGTTGCCGTTGGCCCACGCCGGCTGGGAGGTCGTTGGCACCGACCTCTCGTTCCCGATGTTGACGGCGGCTGCCGCGCGTGTGGCGGATGCTGCGCTCGCGAATCGTGTGCGCCTGTTGCGGGCGTCGATGGACCTATTGCCGTTGGCGTCTGCTGGCTTCGACTTTATCGTCGCGCATGGGATTTGGAACCTCGCGCGTACTGGCGGTGAGTTCCGGCAGGCGGTGCGAGAGGCCGCGCGCGTGGCGCGAGACGGATGTGCGCTGTTTCTGTTCACGTTCTCGCGCAGCACGCTCCCTGAAACGGCCGAACCGCTCCCCGGAGAGTCCTTTGTGTTCACGCAGTTCTCAGGCGAACCGCAGTGCTTTCTAACTGAGGAACAACTCGTCAGAGAACTCGCGGCGTGCGGCTTCGAGCCTGACCCGTCGCTTCCGCTCAGAGAGCTCAATCGGCCTCCGAAGGGAGCGCTCCTCACGGGTTCCGCACCGGTGATCTACGAAGGTCTGTTCCGGTGCAGGAAGGCGCTGAGCTAGAATCCGCGCATGTCCGTCTCCTACGAGAACTCGAAGGTCGTCTTCCAGGGGATCAAGGACGCCGGCATCACCTCGCTCTCGGCGCTGCCCGAGACATGGCTCGGGCTGCTGCTGCAGCAAGCAGAAAAGGATCCGGACGTCACGCTGATCCAGGTTGCGAAAGAGGAAGAGGCCATTGGCATCGCGGCGGGCGCCTACTTCGCCGGCGAACGGCATGTCCTGCTCATGCAGAACCACGGCTTTCTCGCTGCGATGAACGGGATTGTCTCGCTCGCGATGCTGTACGGCATTCCGTTGTGCATGCTCATCGCGCTCCGCGGCCACTGGGGCGAGCCGTATCCCTGGCACACGCGCGGCGGCATCGTCACCGAGGGCGTGCTGCGAGCCTTGAACATCCCGTTCGAGTACGCGCGCGATCCGAACGCGGTCGGACGGCAGATTCACGAGGCCTACACGTTCTCGCGAAGCTCGCTGTCGCCTGTCGCGCTGCTCCTCACACGCGACTTGATGGAGGACGCGCTGTGAAGCGCGGACGGGTAAGAGAGGACGCGCTGTGAAGCGCGGACGGGTAAGAGAGGACGCGCTGTGAAGCGCGCCGAGTGCGTCGGGATGCTTTATCCGGAGCTGGACGACAAGGTCGTCGTCACGATCATGGGTGCGTGCGCGCAGGAGCTGTACGACCTCGGCCACAGGGAGAACTTCTTCTATCTGCAGCACGCCATGGGGCTGGCGTCTTCGATCGGGCTCGGGCTGGCGCTGCATCTACCACACGAGAAGGTCGTCGTGCTCGACGGCGACGGCTCGGTACTGATGAACCTCGGCACACTCGCGACGCTGGCGCGGTACCGGCCGCGGAATCTCGTCCACTTCATCTTCGACAACGGCAGCCTGCTCTCGACGGGGGGGTTCGACTCGCACACGACGTCCGGCATCACCGATCTCGCGGCGATCGCGCGCGGCGCCGGCATCGAGCATGTCGCCGCGGTCGATTCGGTGATGGCCTTCGGCGAGGCAGCGATCGAGGCGTTCGCGCGAAACGATCTCAGCGTGATCGTCGCAAAGGTAGCGGCCGTTGGCCCGAATCACTACGGCATGGATTTACAGCTGCCGGAAAACGCGTTTCGATTCAAACGGTGGATCGCCGGGAGGAAATCTGTGGCCCCTGCGGGGCCAGGCCACGCGGACTAGAAGCTGTCTCACAAGACTGCCGCTCGTTTCCAACTGCGAGCGAGCAAAGCGAGCGAGCCACGCGACCGGAGCGCGCCGGCGAAGCGGCGCGCGAGAGAGCGTGTAGGGGAGTCCGAGGGGCGAAGCCCCTCGGATAAGAGAGGTGCCATGAGCGGAGTGTTGACCCAACTGGTCGAGGAGCTGAATCGCGGGACACTGAAGGTGGTCGATCTGACGCAGCCGCTGGGACCGTCGACACCGGTGATCGGCCTGCCGCCGATGTTCGCGCCGTCACCTGGCCTGACGATCGAAGAGATCTCGCGGTATGACGACAAGGGGCCGGCGTGGTACTGGAACACGATCCGGCTGGGCGAGCACACCGGCACGCATTTCGATGCGCCCATTCACTGGATCACCGGCAAGGATCTTCCGAACAGCGCGTGCGACACGATTTCGGTGTCGCGCTTCGTCGGACCCGCGTGCGTGATCGACGTCACCGCCGAGGTGTCGCGCGATCCCGATTTCCTGCTGACCCCCGAGCGGCTCGAGCAGTGGGAAGCCGAGCACGGACGGATTCCTCGCGGAGCATGGGTCCTGCTGCGGACAGGCTGGAGCCGGCGGATCGACGCCGAGTCGTTCATCAACGCTCGCGACGACGGGCCACACAGCCCCGGCTTCGATGCGCGCACGTCGAAGGTGCTCGCCGAGCACCGGGACGTGCTCGGGGTTGGAGTCGAGACGATCGGCACAGACGCCGGTCAGGCGGGCACGTTCAATCCGCCGTTTCCCAATCACGCGACGATGCACGGTGCCGGCAAATTCGGCCTGGCGAGCCTGTGCAATCTCGATCAGTTGCCGCCGACCGGGGCGGTTGTGATTGCGGCGCCGCTCAAAATCGTCAACGGCAGCGGCAGTCCTCTCCGTGTGATTGCGATCGCGCCGGCCTAAACGCGTTTCCTGAGCGCGGGCAGGCCTAAACACAGACTGCTGGCAGCGCCGTCATTGCGCGCTGGGCGGCAAGAGGTAAAGCGTCATCGCGAAGATCAGGTAGACCATCAAGACGAGCACGCCGACGAACCACGCGGATCGTCCCGTGTTGGTCACGAGCGCTGCGGTGAGCGTCGCGATGAGCACCATCATCACAGCGCCGGGCCACAATCGCAGATCCATCGGCGTGGGGCCGATCGCATAGCTGAGGAGCACCAGCATCGGGGCCACGAACAACGCGATTTGCGAGGCGCTCCCGAGAGCGATGCCCACGCTCAAATCCAGCCGGTTCTTGCGCGCTCCGGCAAACGCCGACGCCATCTCCGCCGCACCGCCAACCAGCGCGACCACGATGAAACCGACGAACGCGGGCGTCATCCCGAATGCCTCGGCCGCCTGCTGCACTGATTCGACGAACACCTCGCTCACCAGCGCCACCAATACCGTGACGCCGGCCAAGGTGGCGAGGGCCACGCCAATCGGCCAGGATGGCTCTTCATCGTGTTCTCCTGCCGCGGCGAACAACTCGCGGTGTGTCCTGAGCGAGAACACCATGCCGAGCCCGTATGCAACGATCAGTAAACCGGACAACCCGAGGCTCAGTTGCTGCGTGAACGCCGCTGACGGCCCGCCATCGGCCAGCCTGATCGCGGATGGAATCAACAACCCGATTGTGGCCAGGAAGAGCAGGCTCGCCTGAAGACGGGCGCTGACGCGATTGAACTCCTGCATGTGGTACTTCAGCCCACCGAGGAGAAACGATGCACCCAGCATGAACAATGAATTGGTGACGATCGCGCCGGCGATCGACGCCTTGACCAGCATGTACTGGCCTGAACGAAGCGCGGCGAGTGCGATCACCAGTTCGGTGAGGTTTCCCAGCGTCGCGTTGAGCAGCCCGCCGACGGTGTCGCCGGTCTTCGCCGCTACCGATTCGGTGGCGTGACTCAGCAACGTGGCGAGCGGTACGATCGCGAGAACGGATAACACGAACAGCAAGGTGTGTGCTTCGGGCTTCAGTGACTGCGCGACGAACACGACAGGCACGAGGACGAGCAGCCAGAGCAGCGGATTGTGGCGAAGTTCCGACAGCAGTGTCGCCATGTTCACGAATCAAGCGGGTTGACTTGCGCCCGGAAGATGCGGGTCACGACCGCGAAGAAGAAGCCGGTCGACCACCCACACATCAGAATGCCCGTGAGCGCCTCTATTGCCCCAACCAATCGCCATTCGTGCGGCAGTACGACGTCGCCGTAACCGGTCGTCGTGTAGGTCACGGCGCTGAAATAGAGGGCGGACTGCAGGTCGGCCATGGCGTCCGATCGCACGTAAAAGACCGCCCACGCCGTGATTTCGATCAGGTGGAGGAGGATAATCCAGCCTGCCAGGCGCAATGAACAACCATGTGCCCCGCCAGAATTGGTGCGTCCCGGAAACTGGATAACGCAGCCACCGCAGTGCCGAGGTCACACCGAGGGCATGAATCACCACACACACGGCCATCAGGCCCCATGCGATGAGGAGTTGCGAAAACATTCGGTCGGCCTAGGCGCGCACGCATCGTGCCCGAACGAGCACAAAATAGCAAAGCGAGGATGAGCGTACGTTTGACGCTGGGGAACTGACCAACTACGATACGTCCGCGCTACTGGAGGGCCTGACCGCTGGTGGCGGTCACGCGTATCAACCTCCATCCGTAGGGCGCATCGGCTCCAGCCGAAAGGGCACGGCCCACCTACCGCACGCAACGTAGGAGGGTGTGTCTATGTCTCTTCTCGAAAATTACAAGAAGCAGGCGAAACAGCTCGTTCGCTGGCATCGCGAGGGCAATCACTCGATCGGTGGGCGCATTCGTGGCCTCGCCCGCTACAAGACATTGACCGATCGCGAGGCACTCGCGCTCCCGTTCCCGCTCAGAGAGGCGCAGGAGATCATCGCGGTGGAGGCGGGCCATGCGAGCTGGGCAGCGCTGAAGGCCGCCGTCGCCAACATCGCGAACCAGCCAACGCCGGCCTTGCGCGTATCGCCCACGCCTCGATTCGCCCGTGCCGTGCCGATCATCTTCGTCGCCAACGTGCAGGCATCGGCCGAGTTCTTCAGGGACACGTTGGGCTTCTCGATCGACTTCCTTCACGGCCATCCGCCTTTTTACGGCGCCGTCTCGCGCGACGGCGCCTGCGTGCACCTGAAATTCGTGCATGAGCCCGTGTTCGCCATCGGCACACAGGACCGTGAGGGATTCATCATGGCCTTCATCGAAGTGGAGAACGTGAAAGCGCTCTACGCCAGTTACGTGGCGGCCGGCGTGACGTTCGAGCAGAAGCTGAGAAAGCAAGCATGGGGCGGACGTGACTTCATCGTCCGCGACCTGGATGGCAATGCCATCTGCTTCGTCGGGTTAAGTCAGCAGGCATACTGAAGTGGGCGCCCCGCGTTGACAAACGCCGCCGATAGAGGCCTAATCCGCATGCGTCCAGCCGAGGACAGTCGCAGCTGCCGGCGCAATCGCGTGAATTCATTGGACGAAGGAGGCGGACCGATGCGGTGTCTCACAGTTGGGCTTGTCGTGTTGTCCCTGGCCGGTGCTGCCGGCGCCCAGGCGCCGGACGCGCAGGTGATCGCGCCCATTCAGAAGTTCATCGACAGCTTCAACAAGGGTGACATGCCCGGAGCGGCGGCCACGCACGCGGCCACGGCCGATCTGTCCATCACCGACGAGGTGTCGCCGTATCTGTGGCGAGGGCCGCAGGCGTTGAAGGCGTGGGCCGCCGATTTGGAGAGCGACGCCAAGAAACGAGGGATTACCGATCAGATGGTCACGCTCAGCGTACCCACGAGGAGCGAAACGAGCGGCGATCAGGCCTATGTGGTCGTACCGGCCGTCTACACGTTCAAGGAACGCGGCGTCGCAATGCGCGAGGCTGCCCAGATGACGTTCGCGCTGAAAAAGACCGCCGGATCCTGGTTGATCCACGCCTGGACGTGGACGGGGCCGAAGCCGCAGAAGGTCGCGGGGCCAGCCAAGTAAGCGTCACATCACCCGCATGCGGCGGTCACCGTCAGCCAATCGCCGAAGGTCAGGTAAGGGAGGACTCCCGCTTTGGCCTTCGGACTGCTCTCACCTTCCCGCTCCGTCCTCCTCCGCAGAAGAAACGATCGCCGCCATCCGACTCGAGCCCCGACACGTTCACTCCCGGCGGCATCTCGAGTCTCTCCAGGACCTCGCCCGTTCGCGGATCGATATGCCTCACATCGCTCTCGTCACCTTCCCAGGTGCCGTGCCAGAGCTCTCCGTCAACCCACGTGACGCCGGTGACGAAGCGGTTGGACTCGATCGTGCGAAGGATCGCCCCCGTCTCCGGGTCGACTTGGTGGATCTTCCGGTCTCGATACTGCCCCACCCAAAGCGTTCCTTCGGCCCACGCAAGCCCCGAGTCACCGCCGCCGCCCGGTGCTGGGATCGTGGCGAGCACACGGCCGGTCTTTGGGTCGATCTTCTGGATGCGATCCTCGGCGAGCTGAAACAGGTGCTGGCCGTCGAAGGCCGTTCCTGCGTGCGCGGCGACATCAATCGAGCGCAGCGTCTTCCCGCTCGCGGGATCGAAGGCGTGCAGCTTGTCTCCGGCAGCAAGCCAGACGCTCTGACCGTCATACGTCACGCCATGCACGTGGTCCACGCCAGGAAAGGGTCCGTACTCACGAACAATCTCGGCGGCCGATCGACGCATGCGTTCAGCTTAGTCAATCGGGAGCGGAGCGGGGAGTAACAATGTCGTCGTGGGTGATGAACCGCCCGGACCAAGCTGAACGACAGATTTCACTGCCGACTCGCGAATTTTGTCGTCGTCTAGCCACCCTCGCCCGCGATCAGCAGCCATGGTGCAAGCCAGAACGGGCGGCACGATCCTCGCACAGCGCGCGTTTCATGGCCTGGTTTCGAGTCGCGTCAAATCACCTGCGATATCGCGGCCATCTGTCGCGCGCGCCTTACGCCGCCTGGGCAAAGACCAGCGAGGGTGCGACGGCGATTGACGCGAGAGTCGCTCAGGATCGCCTCTACATCTTCCGTCGCTCGAGAGCCCGCCGGCGGATGTGGCGCGAGCTCGATCTCGCGGCGCGCAGCGAATCGCTGAGAAACGCAATTCAGGCCGAAGCTGACCAGTTTGCAACGATGATCGTCGAGGCCAGTCACGCGCCGGGTCTCCCGCGGCGCACGATCGCCTTCCACCGCCTGGTCATCGTCCCACGCACGCTGATCGCGGCGCGCGCGCGGACCGGCGTGCGGCGACGACTGTTCAAGAGTGCTGCGTTTGGCGCGGTCGACCCACGCGTCCGCGACTTCTTCTGCGAGCAGCTCGTGACCGAGCTCGATGCGGCAGTCGCGGAAAACCGGCCGTCGGTGTTTCGTCCAGTCCTGACACCCGACGGCTGGGGCTGCGTCGGCCGTGATACCCACTACAAATGGGTAGACCCGACGTTTTCAGGACCTGGCTGGGGCGGACATCTCCTGATGTTCGAGTTCCCTCGTGAGGGTCTTTCTCGGAAGACGCGCAAGGAGGTGGACCGCGCCGTTCAGGAACTGCAGAACAGCCTGACGAACATCTCCCACATCCAGCGCGACGCGATCCTCCGAATGGCGATTGACGGGCTTCCGCAGCTGACCGCATAGCAGCTGAACGCCATCAACATCCAACGGCGTTTGGAGTTACGGCTGGTCAGTTACACTCGGCTCTCCATTCATCCTGAGCAGCAGCCCAGGCGTGCGGGAGGGAGTCGACACATGGCGCGGGAATCTTGCCCCGGACGGCAATCCCGCCGCGTACCACAACGGCACGCACGCCGTGATCGTGGTCGGGGGGAGCGCACGCTACGAGCCTGGTCAGTTTGGGCTGCACCCAGGACCAGACGGTGAATACGCCATCGTTCGGTATGTCGCGCCGACCCCGGGCCAGGCGTCCATCAAATCCGTGTTTGCCAGTCAGGACTTGTTTGAAACCACGACCGACGTTCACGTGTTGTTCAACGGCGCCGCTGTTTTCGACGATTTCGTAGAGGGCGTTGCCGGCAGCAGCCACGTGAGCTTCGCTCGACGTCTCAGCCTCCGTCAGGGCGACACGATCGATTTTGCGGTGGGTTTTGGAAGAAACGGATCGTTCTCCAACGATAGCACGGGGCTTGCCGCCACAGTCAGCCCGATACCGGAGCCGAGTACGCTGCTGCTCGTGAGCTCCGGGGCGCTGATGTTAGCTCGTTGCCGTTACCGCAAAAGGACTCGCGACAAGTCTAGAAGATCCGACCAGCGTCTGAACGACATGAACTGATGGCGGTGCGAGTCTGTGTCGTGTGGACGCGGGTAGGCGAACGTCCACGAAGTCGCCTCGGAGGGACCCTGGCCACCATTTCAGCTCCTCCCGAGCTGCTTCTCGAGCGCCTCGCTGCGCTTCGACAGTTGTGCGAACGCTCGCCTGGCGCGAATCAATATCGATAGTCCACCGACACGCAGCATCCTTCCGCTCGCGGGATCGAAGGCGGTCAGCGTGTCTCCAGCAGCAAAACCAGACATGCTGGCCGTCATAGGTGACGCCATGCACGTGGTCGGCACCTTCAAAGGGCCCATATTCACGGACGATCTCGGCTCTTTGTCGAAGCATGCCTCCAGCTTAATCATTTGGCAGAGGAACGGGGAGTAACAAGGTCGTCGTAAATCCCGGCACGGGCGGGGTCATCCAGCGACGAGCTCGCCCATGGCCGAATGGCCTGCACCTTGCCTGCGGCTGCCATCGATTCGAGCGCCCGCTGCACGGTGCGCTGGCTCGTTCCAAGCGCAAGCGCAAGAGCCGAGCTCGACCACGATTCACCGTCGGCGAGGAAGGCGAGCACCGCCGCGTGCTCCCTCGCGTGGTCGTATTCATCCTCTTCCAAGGGCCGCTTCAGCACGACGACGTCGCGTGCTCGGCGCGGCGTCAGCGCGAACCCTTTTTTCGTCGCGCGCACGTCGGCCAGCGTTCGAAGCGTTGCGCGAAGCCGGCCGACCTCCACTCGCAAGCGCGCGCGATGCGATTCATCGGCGCGCCTGGCGCCAAAGGCGCGCGCGACGAGCGTGTCCCTCGATACATCGTCCGGCCACGCTTCGGCGAGCGCGCGTGCGAGCGCGAACAACACCGGACGCCTGGCGAGCGAGACGGCCTTGCGTGACTGGCGCACGACATGGCGGCAAGCGTCGACGACGAATGTGTTCGACGCGAGCAACGCTTCCACGTCCTCGAGCAGGAGCGGTCGTTCCTCGCCAGTCGTCAGCAGGCGCGCAGCGGGCGTGTTCAACACGAGAAATGCGCTTTCGACTTCCGCCGTCAACGCCGGGATTCGTGCCTGCCGAGCCGCGAGCTCGGCCCGAGCGAGCGCAGCACGCGCAGGCTTCGCACGAAGACGCCGCACCGCGATTCCCGCGACGACTAACTCGTGCGCGGTCCTCAACGTCGGAGGCAAGGACGCGGGCTCGAGCTCGGCGAGCATGCGCTCGGCCTCGTCGATGCGCCCAATCAGGAGGAGGCGCCTGATCTCGAGATACCGCGCGTGCGCAGCGTTGAGCCGGTCGCCGTGCGCGTCGAGCGTCGCCCGCGCCGCGTCGAGCGCCTTCGCAGACCAACCCAGGTCGCGCGAAACGAGCGCAACCTCGGCTTCCGCGACGATGCACCTCGCGCGGGCTACGGCCTCCTTCGGACCGAACGCACGCGTCGCCCGTCGCAGGAGGGCCTTCGCTCGACCGAAATCGCCAAGCTGCGCCATCGCGATGCCGCGAAGCGCGAGAGCCGGCGCGTCGTCACGCAGGGCCACCCGCTTCAATGCGCCGAGGGGATCGCCCGCCGCGAGTGCACGCGCCGCGGCCGTGATCAATGAGTCCACGGAAATCCCGTCACACTTGTCACTCCCACCCTTCGAAGCCCAGACCTCAATCTATCTCATGACCAACGGCGACCAGATCGTCGAGATGGAGAGAACAGCAATGACGACACACACGACCGGAACACGCAACGAGTGGCTCGCAGCCCGGATTGAACTACTCGAGGCGGAAAAGGATCTGACGCGGCGCAGCGACGAGCTGGCGCGGCGGCGGCAGGAGCTGCCGTGGGTTCGAATGGACAAGGAGTATCGATTCGAGACCGATGAGGGGAGCGCCGCGCTGAAAGACCTCTTCCGCGGGCGCTCGCAGCTCCTCATCTACCACTTCATGTTCGGGCCCGACTACAAGGCTGGGTGTCCGTCCTGTTCGGCGATCGCGGACGGCTTCGATGCGTCCGTCGTTCACCTGGCCAATCACGATGTCACTCTCATGGCCGTGTCGCGCGCGCCGCTCGCAAAGCTGCAGGCATACAAGCGGCGGATGGGGTGGACGTTTCCCTGGGCGTCCTCGTTCGGCAGCGACTTCAACGTTGACTTCAGCGTCGGGTTGACCGCGGAGCAACAGCGCCAGGGAGGCGCCGAATACAACTACCGGCGCGGCGGCCACGCGTTGGAGGCGTCACCGGTCGAGGGACCTGTCGCCGAGTTTGCGGCGATGGTCGGAACCGACGTGCCCACCTACACGCGTGAGAGGCCAGGCATGAGTGCGTTCGCGCTCGAGGACGGCGTCGTCTACCACGCCTATTCGACGTACGCGCGCGGACTGGACGGCCTATGGGGCATGTACCAGTGGTTGGACCGTGCACCAAAGGGACGCAACGAAACGGGCGCCTGGTGGCGTCGCCGCGATGAGTACAAGCGTTGAGCGTCGTGCAGCCGGTTCTGGCACGGCGTAGCCCAGAACCCTACACGAGCTTGCCGGGCAGGTAGTCGGTGAGCGCGGCGACGTACTGCGCGCGGATCAACGCATCGACGTCCTCGACGTGCGTGGCGTCCTTGAGGCCGCGAATCGCGTCGACGGAGTCGAACCCGTTCGCGAAGAGCCAGCGTTCGAGCCCGTCCCTCATCGTCGCGACGTGCTGCGGTCCATGCCGCAACAGGGCCGAAGCCGTCATGACGGCGTCTGCGCCCACGAGTAGATACTTGACGACCTCGGCCTCCGACTCGACGCCGCGGCTGGCCGCGAGAGAGCAGGCAACTCGGCGCGACAGGAGGGCAATCCACACCAGCGAGAGCGGCAGCTCCGCGGCCGTCGACAGCGGCAGCGACCTGGTCACGCGCAGCGTCAGCAGGTCGATATCAGGTGCGTAGAAGCGATTGAAGAGCACGAGACCGTCCGCGCCGGCTCGGACCAGTTCGGCTGCGATGTGCGGCATCGACGTGAAGTACGGCGCGAGCTTGATCGAGACCGGAATGCGCACGCTGGCCTTGACCTGGCGGACGACGTCCACGTAGCGTCGCTCGAGGTCGGCGCCGCTGACCGCGGGATCGACCGGAATCGAGTAGACGTTGAGCTCGAGCGCCGCGGCGCCGGCCTGCTCGAGACTGCGGGCGTGCTCAATCCATCCCTCGGACGTCGTGCCGTTGAGGCTGGCGATGACGGGGATGTCGAGCGCCTGCGTCGCAAGGTGGAGCGTCTCGAGATGTCCGGACACCCCGCCGTCGTAGTCGTCGAGCTCGGGAAAATACGTGCCCGCCTCCGCCTGACTGTTCGAGCCGTGCTCCGTGTAGAGGGCGTAGGCTGTGTCCTCCGCGCGAATCTGTTCCTCGAAGAGCGAGGTCATCACCACGGCGGCCGCACCGGCGTCCTCGAGGCCCTTCATGCCATCGAGCGTGGCGGTGAGTGGAGATGCCGCTGCGACAATCGGGTGCGCGAGCGGCAGGCCGAGATAGCGTGTCGCGAGATTCATGATGGGACGTCCTCCGGCGCGAGACTGAACCGGCTGCCGTCGCGCGACGCCAGATCCTCGTACACCCTGTAGCGCTCCAACAAGCCGCGCTGCGCCTCGTCGAGCATCCGTTTTGCCGTATCCGGGTGCGTCTGCGCCAGCGATTTGAAACGCACCTCGTTGTAGCGGTATTCCTCGAGTGGAATGCGCGGGCGCGGTGAATCGAGCCGGAACGGATTCATGCCCCGTCCCCGCATGGTCGGATCGAAGCGGAACAGTGGCCAGTAGCCGGAGGCCACGGCGCGGGCGGCCTGCTTCATACCGTGGCGCATGTCGATGCCGTGCGCGATGCACTGCGAGTACGCCAGGATTAGCGACGTTCCGGGGTAGGCCTCTGCCTCGCGCATGGCCACGAGCGCCTGCTCGTTGTTCGCCCCCATGGCGATCTGGGCGACATAGACCTTGCCGTAGGCGACGGCCATCAGCGCCAGGTCCTTGCGCGGTGTCGTTTTGCCTGCTGCCGCGAACTTCGCGATGGCGCCGAGCGGCGTGGCCTTCGACGCCTGCCCGCCGGTGTTCGAATAGACCTCGGTGTCGAGCACGATGATGTTCACATCCTTGCCTGTCGCGAGCACGTGATCGAGGCCGCCGGAATCGATGTCGTACGCCCAGCCGTCGCCGCCGACGATCCACACCGATCGACGTACCAGGAAGTCGGCGAGCGCCAGCAGGTTGGCCGCATCCGGCTCCGTCGCGCCGGCGAGCGCGGCCTTCAACGCGACGACGCGCTGGCGCTGCACGCGGAAGTCCGACTCGGTGATCTGCGGCGCCTGGAGGATCGCCGTCACCAGATCCTCGCCGATCCGCGACGCGAGCTTCTGGGCGAGCGCACGCGCCTGCGTGGTCTGGCTGTCAATCGCGAGCCGGTACCCGAGGCCGAACTCGGCGTTGTCCTCGAAGAGCGAACTATTCCACGCTGGTCCGCGCCCGTCGGCGTTCGCGGCCCACGGGGTCGTCGGCAGGTTCGCGCCGTAAATCGACGAGCAGCCCGTCGCGTTGGCAATCTGCAGCCGGTCGCCGAACAGCTGTGACATCAGCTTGAGATACGGTGTTTCGCCGCACCCGGAACAGGCGCCAGAAAACTCGAACAGCGGCTCGAGGAATTGCACCCCGCGGACGTTGGCGAAGTTGACGCGCGTGCGGTCCGCCCAGGGCAGCGTCTCGAAGAAGCGGATGCTCTCGCGGCCGTCGTCGAGGTGCTGGAGCCGATCCTTCATGTTGATCGCCTTGATGGCGACGTCGGTCGGGCTGTGCGCGGGGCAGTTCTCCACGCACACGCCGCACCCCGTGCAGTCTTCCACGTAGATCTGGAGGGTGAAGCGCGAATCGGGATAGCCGCGCGCGTTGATAGGCGCGGCCTTGAAGGCACTCGGTGCGCCCTCGAGGCGGCTCTCGTCGTAGTACTTCGCCCGAATCACGCTGTGGGGACAGACGATGGCGCACTGGCCGCACTGGATGCAGAGATCGGATTCCCAGACCGGCACCTCTTCGGCGATATTCCGTTTCTCGTATTTGGTCGTGCCGGTGGGGTAAGTGCCGTCCACGGGGAGTGCGCTGACGGGAAGCGTGTCCCCGCGAAGCGCGAGGATTGGCGCAGTGACATTGCGCACGAAGTCCGGCGCCGTGTCCGGGACCAGTTGAAGGCGGATGCGCTGGCCCGCCGCCTTCGCTGGAACAAGGACCTCGTGCAGATTCGCCAGGGCATTGTCGATCGCGGCAAAGTTCTTCTCGACGATCGCCTTCCCCTTCTTCGCATACGTTTTTTCCGTCGCGCGCTTGATCGCCTCGATGGCCTTGTCGCGGGGCATCACGCCCGACAGCGCGAAGAAACAGGTCTGCAGGATGGTGTTCACCCGGGAGCCCAGGCCGAGGCCTGACGCCACGCCGGACGCATCGATGACGTGGAGCTTGAGTTTTTTCTCGACGACCTGCTGCTGGACTTCCCTCGGTATCTCGTTCCAGACGGTGTCTGGCGGGTAAGGGCTGTTGATGAGCACCGTCGCGCCCTGCGCGGCGGCCGCCAGCGTGTCGAGCTTGTACAGGAAGTCGAATTTGTGGATGCCGACGAAGTTCGCCGACTTCAACAGATACGGCGCGCGGATGGCCCGCGGGCCGAACCGCAAGTGCGAGATGGTGTAGGAACCGGACTTCTTCGAGTCGTAGACGAAGTAGCCCTGGGCATAGCGGTTCGGATCCGCGGCCAGGATCTTCGTGGAGTTCTTGTTCGCGCCGACCGTGCCGTCGGCGCCCAGACCGAAGAACAGCGCGCGCACCATATCAGGCGGCTCGATGTCGAAGCTCGCGTCGACCGTCAGGCTGGTGTGCGAGACGTCATCGGTGATCCCGATCGTGAACCCGCGCTTCGGCTCTGGCTTCTTCAGCTCGTCGAAGACCGTTTTGGCCATCGCGGGATCGAAATCCTTCGAAGACAAGCCGTAGCGGCCCCCCACGATCACGGGCATTGACGAGATGCGGCCCGCGGCGAGCGCTTCAGCGAATGCCGTGACGACGTCGAGATACAACGGTTCACCCGGCCCCCCTGGTTCCTTCGTTCGATCGAGCACCGCGATCCGTTGGACCGTTGGCGGCAGCGCCGCACGAAATCGCTCCGCGTCCCATGGACGGTAGAGCGTCACGTGCAATACACCCACCTTCTCGCCGTGAGAATTCAGCCATGCGGCGGTCTCGTCGAGCACTTCGAAGGCCGAGCCGATGACGATGACGACCCGGTCCGCCTCGGGATGACCGGCGTAGCGGAACAGGCGGTACGAGCGTCCAATCAGGGCACCCACGCGGTCCATCGCGCGTTGGACGATGTCGGGGACGCGGGCGTAAAAGGGATTCGACGACTCGCGGGCCTGGAAGAAGGTGTCCGGATTGTGCGCCGTGCCCCGTATCACAGGCCGCTCCGGTGTCAGGGCCCGTGCCCGATGCGCGCGCACCAGGTCATCGTCGATTGCGGCCCTGATCTGCTCGTCCGGAATCACATTGATCTTGTTCTCTTCGTGCGACGTGCGGAACC
The DNA here is from genome assembly GCA_963797715.1 of uncultured Acidobacteriota bacterium. GTDB lineage: Bacteria > Acidobacteriota > Vicinamibacteria > Vicinamibacterales > 2-12-FULL-66-21 > DATBJJ01. Next base: position 536,060 of record CAWCQS010000008.1, on the reverse strand, counting down.
CGTCGAAGAAGAACATCACAGGCACGCGGGCTTCGAGCGTCGCCGCCTGCGCCACCAGCGCCAGATCGTGCGCTTCCTGCACCGAAGCCGCAGCCAGCATCGCGAACCCGACCATGCGCGCACTCATCACATCCGAGTGATCGCCGAAGATGGACAGCGCCTGAGTGGCGATCGCCCGCGCCGTCACATGAAAGACACAGGGCGTCAGTTCGCCCGCGATCTTGTACATGTTGGGAAGCATCAGCAGGAAACCCTGTGACGCCGTGAACGTGGTGGTGAGGGCGCCGCTCTGCAACGCGCCATGCACTGCACCGGCCGCGCCCCCTTCCGACTGCATCTGCTGGATGACCGGGACCTGACCCCAGATGTTCTTGACGCCCTTGGCGGCCCACGCGTCGGCCAGCTCCGCCATCGTCGACGATGGTGTGATTGGAAAGATCGCGCAGACTTCGTTGACGCGGTACGCGATGTGGGCGGCGGCGGTGTTGCCGTCCATGACGACCGACTGCGCGGACATGGAAAACCCTCTTTTCTCAGCGCTCGCGTTACGCGCGGACGGTGAAGCGAGCGGGCACGCGTTCCGCGTTCATGCCTTCAACCGGTGCCTGGACGCCCGGCTCGGGCGTCATCTCAATCGCATGGCACGGGCACTGTTCGAAGCACGCGGCACATCCGGTGCACAGATCGAGCTCGACACGGTAGAACCGGCCCTTGCCCAGCTTCACAATCGCCTGCTCCGGGCACGCCGCGTAGCAGTTGTCGCACTCGAAGCAGTTGCCGCACGACAGACACCGCGTGGCCTCGTAACGCGCTTCGCGCTCCGAGAGACCTGAGACGATTTCATCGAATCCGGTGCGTTTCGCGATCGGCAACTCGGCGTGCTCGCGCCGATCGGCGTCGAGGAACACGGTCAGATTGAGGAGCTCGTACGGGACCGGCGGGTGCTGCGGCGGCTTCTCATAAACGCCGCCCCGCAGCCACGCGTCGATGTTGCGCGCCGCCTTCTTCCCGTGGCCGACTGCCGCCGTCATCGTCCGGGGACCGCCAATCATGTCGCCGCCGGCGAAGATGCCGGCGCTGGCGCACATGTGCGCGTCCACTTCAACGACGTTGCCACGGCCGATGCGGATGTCGGAAACCTTCTTCAGAAACTCGACGTCGGAGTGTTGTCCGACGGCGAGCACCAGCGAATCGGTCTTGAGCGTCTGGAACTGCCCGGTGCCGACGCAGCCGGAGCCGTCTGGCAGCATCTCCATCTGCTCGACGACGATCTCGTCCTCGCCGAACTGCTTGACCGTGGACAGCCACTTGATCTTCACGCCTTCGGCGAAGGCTTCCATCGCTTCATAGGGATGGGCCTCCATCTGCGCCTTGTCGAAGCGGAAGATGATCACGGCCTCTTCGGCCCCGAGCCGCTTCGCCATGCGGGCAGCGTCCATGGCGGTGTTGCCGCCGCCGACAATGCCGACCACGCGCCCCAGTGCCGGGGCCCGACCCTTCTCCACGCGCTCCAGGAGCGTCACGGCATCGATGATCTTGCCGCCGTCCATGGCCGGTATGTCGAGGTGGTTCGCGACCTGGGCGCCGATGCCCAGAAACACGGCGTCGAACGATCCCGCGGCCTTCTCGGCCAGCACGTCGTTCACGCGAGTATTGCGAAGGATCCGAATCCCCATCGCCTCGATGCGGGCGATTTCCTTGTCGAGCCCCTCACGCGGCAGGCGGTATGCGGGAATGCCGTAGTGCATCATGCCACCCGGCTCGGGGTTCGCATCGCGGATTTCCACGTCGTGCCCGAAGCGACGCAACTGATACGCGCACGACAGACCGGCCGGGCCGGCGCCGACGACGAGCACGCGCTTGCCGGTGGGTTGGCCAGCAGCGATCGTCCAGCCTTTCTCGTTGGCGAGATCCCCGAGGAAGCGGTCAAGCGAATGGATTGAGACCGACGAATCGAGAAATTGTCGGTTGCACGCGCTTTCGCAGGGGTGGTAACACGCGCGGCCGTGCGTGCCGGGCAGCGGATTCTCCTCCACATACTTGCGCCAGGCGCGCTCGTAGTCGCCCGCCTGCGCCAGCGCCAGCCATGCCTGGATGTTTTCCCCCGCCGGGCAGGCGTGATTGCAGGGCGGCAGATGGTCCACGAAGACGGGCCGCTGCCATCGACGGGCGCCCGCGCCCTTGCCGATCGTTTCCTGGTAAACGGGCGTGAGGTCTTTCGGAGTGAGGCTCAAGCATGCCTCCCATTGATTCGGATCGGGCCCTTAGAGCAGCAAGGGCCGAGCATAGGGGGGAGAGGGAAGCGATGTCAATTGCACCTTCCGCACGCGGTGACGACATCGATATTTGCTGGTCGCGCTCGCGCGCAAGGAGTCGCGGACGAGGAGCGTGCGGCCGTGCTCGTCATGGCCGATGTTGCCACGCGCGCACAGGTGTGACCGACAGTCACGCCGGAACTGCGCTATCTTCTTGAGCGCAAACAGCTTTGCTATGGGCTCACTCCTTGCTCTGGCCGAGGGCATGCGTACACTTGCCCTGCTCGTCACCTTACTGGTCACCACTCCCCAGGCCGCGACGGATCAAAAGCCTGTCGTCCCGGAAGGGACGCTCATCACCTCGGCACAGGTGACCGGCTTTGACATCGATCGCCTGAGCCCCGGGCTTCGCGAGGAGATCCGCAACCTCGCCGGCACGCCTCTGGAACAGGAGCGCCTCGACGCACTTGCCGCTCGCATCGAGGCCGAGCGGCCGCGTCACGTCGCAGCGGTGCGCGCTGTCATGGATCCCGGCGGTCAGGCACGCGTGTTCTTCGTCGTGGGCCGAAAGGACGCGCCCGGCCACGACGACAACGACAATATCAACGCCCGCTACATCGTCGAGCAGGCCGACATCAGTGGTGTGCCCGAGGAAGAGCTGCCGCAGGCGCTGCGCGACGACCTGCGTGCGCTCGTCGGACAGCGCCTTGATTCGGGAGAGGCGGATCGGCTGCAGGAGCGCATCGCCCGCGAGCTCCCGCGCTACGAGGTGTCGCGGCGCATTCAGCGCGGGAGCGAGGTGGGACACATCCGCCTCGTGTATGAGGCGCGCGAAAAGGAGTTGCCACACTGGCTGCGCTTCGAGCCGCTCCGATCGAACGCGCTCTATCACTCGGACCAGGGGTGGGGAAGTTACCTGGATCTCGGCATCGGTGACCGCAACATCCGTTTCACGCCACTCGTCGCCATCGACAACGCGGACGATCTTGTCGAGGAGTACTCCGGCTTCGGCCTGCGTTTCGAAACGAGGAACTTGGGTACCCGCCGGCTCGGTGCCAGCCTCGAGTGGTCCAGGTTCGATGAGGATTGGCGTGCCGCCACGCTGGACACGCTCGCGCTCGAGCCCGAAATTCCGCCTGCGTACGAAACTCGCTCGACGTTCACACCGTTGCTGAAGTTCGCCGTCACCCCGGAGCTCAGCGTCGCCGCGGGCGTGAGCATTTCGGAGCTGGAGCCACTGTCCCCGGCGACCGACTCACAGATGGCAAACGCGGCGGTCGCTTCGATTGACTTCAGCCGCCGCTGGACGGACCGTTCCGCCGTAACGCACAACGTGGAGGGCAGCTTCGGCGTGCGCGCCGGCTCTCGGGAACTCGAAAGCGATCTCGTCTACACGAGATATCTCGGCCAGGGCGCGTATCGATTCGACTTTGGACGACACCACGTCCAGGCGATTGGCATGGCCGGAGGGATCACCGGACACGCGCCGCTCTTCGAACGGTTCACGCTCGGCGATTCACGGACGCTTCGCGGCTGGGACAAGTACGACATTGCGCCGGCTGGCGGTGACCGCGTGGTCTACTCGTCGATCGAATATCGCTATACCGGAGTCGCGCTCTTCCTCGACGTCGGTTCCGTCTGGAACGCCAACAGCGAACGACAGGTCCGCGTCTCGACCGGGTTCGGGTTCCACGCCGGGCCGGCGTTCGTCGTCGTTGGCTTCCCGCTGAACACCGAGAACCTGCGCGCTATTGTCACACTTGGTTTACGGATTCAGGGGGTTGGGATCCGGTGGTAGCACCGGCGTTGCGGGCGGCCGTGGCGCTGCTTGCCGTGCTCGTGTCGCTGGCGTTGCCAGCGTCTGCACAGGTGTTGACTGTCGATACCGTCGGCGATGCGCTGAAGATCCGCGCGCCCGCGTTCAGCTTTCTGAATGGAGACCCGCTGGCTCGATTGAAGGACGGGCGATCCGTGCGTGTGGAGCTCTCGGCGATGGTGACTTTCCGGCCCCGGGAAGTCACCTGCGGCCACGATACGTCGAATGTTCGCGGTGAGCTACGATCTCTGGGAGGAACGATTCGCCGTGACCGCCGTGGATGCGCGCTCCCAGTCGGTCTCGCACCTTGCGCTGGCGGCCGCCGAGGCGTGGTGCGTCGAGCAGCTTGCGATCCCGCTCAGCACGCTTGGCGCCCTGGGCCGCGGCCTGCCGTTCTGGATTCGGCTCGAGTACCGCATCGTGGAGGCTGATGGCGACAGCGCCTCGGATCCGTCGAACTCGAGCTACACGTTGCAGGCGCTCATCGATGCTTTGAGTCGCCGCCGGAAGACCGAGTCGTCCACGCACGCTCTCGAGGCTGGTCCGTTCAGGACGCCGGTTCGCGGGCCGTCTTCGCCGCGATGACTCTGCGCGCCCGACTGATCGTGGCCTTCCTCGCGTCAACACTGCTGCCGCTCGGAGCAACTGTCTGGATTACGACGACACTGCTCAACCGGAGCCTCCAGGTACCCGACAACGGGCGAGCTCCATCGGCTCTCCCTGACGCTCGAAAGCACCGCGAAGCAGTTCTACCAGCGGGAACGCGATGCGCTGAAACGGGACGCGCTCGCCGGCCGGACGGCTCCGACGATGTATCTGGCGGCGGATGCGTCGCAATGGCCCGAGTCCATTCGGTCGTTCTGGGATAGCGGGGAGCCCGAGCGCTTCGGCGTATCCGGGGTCAGCGGCGAGCGTGTCGACTACATGAGGAGAGTTGAGACTCACGCCGCCAGGCCGGGCGTCGAAGTCTTCAGCCGTGACCTGGGCGGTGTCAGCATGGAGCAGCTGTCGACCCAGGTTCGAGAAACGCGCGGCCTCGTGGATGCGATCGATGCGCGTGACCTGCGGCGTGGATTTACTTTGACGCTGCTCGTCCTGCTCGGTGCCGCATGGCTCATTTCGCTGCTGCCCCTGGTTCTCATCGCCCACCGCGTCAGCCGGCCCATCCGGCAGCTGACCGCGGCGCTCACCGACTTTGCTGGCGGAGACTGGTCGCGACGGCTGGAGACCGGTGGCAAACCCGGCGTTCCGCCACGCGACGAGGTGACCCGGGCCGTCGATGCGTTCAACCACATGGCGGATCAACTCGAGGAGAATCGCGAGCGGCTCGTGCACCTGACGCGCATGGCCAGCTGGCAGTCGCTGGCGCGCAAGACCGCGCACGAGCTGAAGAATTCGCTGACGCCGATACGGCTGACCGTCGAGGAGATGCTGGCGCGGCACCCGGCATCGGAGCGCGCGTTCATGGAACAGGCCGTTCAGATCGTCGTCAGCGAAATTGAATCGCTCGAGCGGCGCGTGCGGGCCTTCTCGGAATTCGCGAGCGAGCCGCTGGTCCGTCCCGAGGTTCTCGACATCAACGCGGTCGTCACCGAACGCGTCACACTGCTGCGCCCGGTGCATCCAGGAGTGACGTATCATCTCCGGCTCGACGCCGGTTGTCCGCGCGCGCACGCGGCGCCGGACATGGTCAATGGAATCCTGACCAACCTGCTGCAGAATGCGGCGGAAGCGGCCGGACCCGACGGCGAGGTCATCGTATTGACCCGCGGCGATGATGAGCGCGTGCTCATCGACGTCCACGATTCGGGACCGGGCCTGAGCGAGGAGGTCTCCGCCACGTTGTTCGAGCCGACGATTACGTTCAAGAAGCGCGGCATGGGGCTCGGCCTCTCCATCGCGAAGAAGAACGCGCTGCTGTCGAATGGAGACGTCACGGTCATCCCCGGCGAGCTTGGCGGCGCTGGGTTCAGAGTCTCACTGCCGTCATGACACGCAAACGCCACATCGTCGTCGTTGACGACGAGCCCAACATCGGCCGCTCGCTTCGTTTGATCCTGGAGGGAGAGGGATACCGCGTCAGCGTGTTCGACTCGATGACGGCCCTCCTCGCCGAGCGAAACCGCGCGGCCGCCGACATGTATCTGCTCGACGTACGACTCCCCGACGGTAACGGCATCGACTTGCTGCGGCTGCTGCGGCAGTGGGACGAACGAGCCGCCGCCGTCATGATCTCCGGCCACGGGACGGTGACCGACGCTGTCGAGGCGACGAGGATCGGCGCGTTCGACTTTCTCGAGAAGCCGCTCGCGCGCGACCGCGTGCTGCTGGTCGTCAAAAACGCGCTCGAGTGGTCGGACCTGCGGCGCGAGAACCAGCGTTACCGGGAACTGGTCGGCGAAGCGCCACGGATGGTTGGCTCCGCCCCGGTATTCCAGCAGGCCGTGCAGCAGGCGACGCAGGTGGCGCGATCCGACGTGACCGTGCTGCTGTCGGGAGAGTCCGGTACCGGTAAGGAGCTGCTCGCCGCGCACATCCACCGCGAAAGCCCGTTCGCAGCAGGCCCGTTCGTGAAAGTCAACTGCGCCGCGATCCCGACCGAGTTAATCGAGAGCGAGCTGTTCGGCCATGAGAAAGGGGCGTTCACTGGTGCGGCCGCGCTCCGGCGCGGTAAGTTCGAGCTGGCCGACCGCGGCACGATCTTTCTCGACGAAGTCGGCGATCTGCACGAAGCGTCCCAGGCGAAGCTGCTTCGTGTCCTCCAGGATGGCGAGCTCCAGCGCGTTGGCGGCGAGCAGACGATTAGGGTCACGACGCGCGTCATCTCCGCCACAAACCGCCGGCTCGACGAGCTCGTCTCGGAGGGCCGGTTCAGGGAGGATCTGTTCTACCGACTGAGCGTCGTGCCGATTCGAGTGCCGGCGCTGCGCGAGCGCGCGCAGGACATCCCCGAGCTGGTGCCGTATTTCCTGTCCGAGTTCTGCACCAGGAACAACTTCCGACCGCGCACGATCGAGCCGGACGCCGTCGCGTTACTCGGACGCTACACCTGGCCCGGCAACGTCCGCGAGCTGCGAAACGTCGTCGAGCGGATGGCGATCCTCACCCCAGGGGAACGGATCACCGCCGACGCCATCCCGCTGGAGATCACGGCCAGCCACGCCCCTCGCGCGGCGACGGGGCTTCAGGACGTGCGCAATTCAGCCGAGCGCGAGCGGATCCGGCAGGCACTGGACCAAACCGACTGGAACGTGTCGGCGGCGGCGCGGATACTCGAGACCGAACGGACGGCGCTCCACAAGCGGATTCGTGCGCTCGGCCTCAAGCGCACCTAGCGACGTCCTGTCACCGGAGGTTCCTCGACACCTTCGAGAAGCGCCGTGTGTACGACGCCCGCAATCGCCGCCCCGATCACCGGAGCAAGCCAGAAAAGCCAGAGCTGCTGAATAGCCCAGCCTCCAACGAACAGCGCCGTCGCGGTGCTGCGCGCCGGATTGACTGAGGTATTCGTCACCGGGATGCTGATCAGGTGGATCAGCGTGAGCCCGAGGCCGATGGCGAGGCCCGCGAATCCAACGGGAGCGCGTTTGTGCGTCGTGCCGAGAATGATGATCAGGAACATGAACGTCATCACGACTTCGCACACGAACCCCGCCACCAGCGAGTATCCGCCCGGTGAGTGCGCGCCGTAGCCGTTGGACGCGAATCCACCGGCAAGGCTGAAGTCCGCTTTGCCGCTCGCAATCAGGAAGAGCACGCCGGCGCCGACGACGCCACCGAGGACTTGCGCCACGATGTACGGCAACAGCAAGTTGGAGGGAAAGCGACCTCCCGTGCACAAGCCGACAGACACAGCGGGATTGAAGTGCCCGCCTGAGATCGGGCCGAGGGCGTACGCCCCCGACAGCACCGTGAGACCGAACGCCAGGGATACCCCAAGCAATCCAATGCCAACCTCGGGAAACGCGGCCGCGAGTACCGCGCTGCCGCACCCGCCGAGAACGAGCCAGAATGTTCCGAGGAACTCCGCAGAAAGTTTTGATAACACGGCGCACTCCTTTGCTGGCGCCTTCCGTCTTCCACAGCGGCCACCGGCGGCGCACACCGGCAGCAGACCGCGTGCCGTAAAGGGATGAACGGAGAAATGGCCGGAACCATTGAGGAATCTTCACGCGTGCCACGGGTTTTGCCTCCGGGCGCGGCGTAGATCCCCCGATTCTCCGGAGGGCCTACGAAATACCGTGCGCGCCGCGTCGCGTGCTACACGTCGGCTGACCGGATCAATCCTGCCTGAGGGCGGCGACCGGGTCGATCCGTCCTGCGCGCAGCGCAGGAATCAGGGCCGCACATAGCTCGCCGCAGCCGTGCTGTGAATGCGTGGGGCCTTCATGCCAATTTCATCACGCGCCCGATGGCGGCGCACATCCGTTCCCACTCGCCGGTTTCGACCGCCAGCTGCCGGCGCCCGGAGGGCGTGAGCCGGTAGTACTTGGCTCGCCGGCCCAGCTCCGACACCGCCCATTCGGCTTCGATCCAGCCCTGGTGCTCGAGGCGATGGAGCGCCGGGTAGAGGGAGCCCTGATTGACCTGCAGGACATCGTCGGAGATCTGCTGGATCCGCTCGGCGATTGCCCAGCCATGGAGCTCCTGCGCTTGCAGAGTACGCAGGATGAGCATGTCGAGCGTGCCGGGCAGAAGGTCGGGGATGGGGCGGCGCGTCATGGTGTCGACTATCGACACTAACGCGTGCGGTGGTCAGCTGTCAACGGGTTGTCGAACTCCAGCTGTTAACGCTGCGGGACCGAAGCACGGGGTGACATGTTCCAGACGTGCATGACCGCATAGCTTCGCCACGGCCGCCACGCCTGCGACAAGGCCTCCGCCTCTGCCGCCGTCACGCCCCCAAGATTCTTGCGCAACGCGATATCGTCCTTCGGAAAGGCGTCGGGCCATCGCAGCGCACGCATGGCAATGTAGTGCGCCGTCCAAGGGCCGATTCCGGGCAGCTCGGCAAGGCGTTTCATGGTGTCGTCCGGATTGTGCTGTGCCCCCAAGTCAAGGGAGAGAGCACCTGATCCCTGCACTCTCGCCAGTGCGATGATGCTTCTGGCCCGCGCGGCGATGATGCCGTGCCGTGCGATATCGTCGACATTTGCCTGGGCGATCCGGGTCGGTGTGGGTGTGAGGCGATTCAGTTCGGCCATCGGCGTCACGACGGGCTCCCCGAACGCGTCGACGAAGCGGCTGGCGATCGTGCTCGCGGCCCGCACCGTCACCTGCTGGCCGAGGATCGCGCGCAGGCCCATTTCGAAACCGTTGAAGGCACCGGGCACGCGCAGGCCGGGATTTGACTTGACCGCAGCGGCGAGCCGCGCGTCTCTGCGGAGGCGCTTCGCGATCACGTCTGGGCGTGCGTCGAGGTCGAAGAGCGCCCGCGTCCGGGCGAGCAACGCAGGCAGCACCGGCGTCAGGCTGTGAGCAAACTCGACGAGCAGCGCCTGCTCGGCCGCGGCGTGCGTCACGCGGATCCAACCCGTGGCTTTTCCAAGCTGCACGGTCCGGGAATAGAAACGATCCGTGACGTGCTCGACACCACCGAGCGCGCGGGCGGCGAGAAACGCGAGGACCCCCGTCCAGTCGTACGGCGGGCGATAGGAGAGCCGCAGGATCGACGTCTCGCGCTCGGGGGTCGTCTCCGAGGCGTCATTCGCCTTTCGGCGCAGGCGCGTCGGTGGCATGCCGTAGCGGCGACTGAAGGCGTCGTTGAACCGGCGCAGGCTCGAAAAGCCGCTGGCGAATGCGACTTCGGCGATCGGCCACGATGTCTCGGTCAGCAACTGTTTGGCGCGCAGCAGGCGTCGCGTCAGCAGCAGCCGGATCGGCGGGACACCCAGCTCGTTTTGGACAATTCGGCGAATCTGCCGAGAGCTGAGCTCGAATTGGTCTGCGATCGCCTCGAGCCCTGCCTCATCATCGATCTGTCCCTCCTCGAGACGCTGCACGATCAGCTGGGCAATGCGCTGCGCGTCGTCGACGGGCGCGTTCCCAGGCGCGAGCTCCGGGCGACAGCGGAGGCATGGGCGGAAGCCGGCATGCTCGGCCTCCTGCGGCGTGTCGAAGAAGCGGCAGTTCGCCGCCTTGGGCGTCTTCACGCGACAGATTGGCCGGCAGTAGACGCCAGTGGATGTGACGCCGACGAAGAAGATGCCGTCGAACCGCGCGTCACGGGTCGTCAGCGCGCTGTAGAGGCTGCGGTGGTCCGCGGTCATTCCCTTACGATACGGCGAGGAGGGGCGATTGGCTAGCCATATTCGGACATGTCAACGATGCCGTTCAGGTGTCCGAAAACGGCGAGAACATCCGCCGCGCGCGCGCTATCTTCAGAGGCGCATGAATAGGAGAACAACGATGTCGGCGGTGAGACTCGACAAGCTCGATGTCTCGGTTGATAGGAGGCGTGCCATGGGCAAGGGTGAGAACACGCGGCAAAAGCGGCATGTGTACAAGCGAGTGCAGTCTCCAGTTGGCAGGCTCACGCTGGTGGCGACCGATGACGGGCTCGCGGCGATCTTGTGGGAGAACGACCACCCGAGCCGCGTGCGGTTGAACATCGCGGCGGAGAACAACCGCCACCCGGTGCTTGTCGAGACCGAGCGCCAGCTCGAAGAGTATTTCGACGGGCGTCGGAAGCAGTTTTCGCTAGGACTGGATCTCGCAGGGACTGACTTTCAGCGTCGGGTGTGGAACGCGTTGCTGACCATACCGTTTGGCGAGACGCGATCCTACGGACAAATCGCGAGGCAGATCGGCCATCCGCGCGCCGCGCGCGCAGTCGGTGCGGCGAATGGCCGAAATCCGGTTTCGATTGTCGCCCCGTGCCACCGCGTCCTCGGGTCCACGGGAGCCCTCACGGGATTCGCTGGTGGCCTCGACGTGAAGGCACACCTGCTGGCATTCGAGAACCTCGCTATTTGACGAGGTTCCCCCAGACGACAGTCGTGGGTGCCAGCGCTCCGCTGCCGTCAGTGCCAACCATCGCGTTGCCCCACACCACGGTCTGGCTCCAGAGATACGGGTCGTCCCACACGAGATCGGTATTGCCCCAGACGACCGTGTTGCCCCACACCACAGTCGAGCCCCAGACGACCGTTTGTCCCCACGCCAGGTGGTTTTCGAAGACGACGTTTCCCCACACGACGGTGTTACCCCAGACAACGGTTTGCGACCAGGTCAGGGTTTGCCCGCCAATAGTGGTTATCGGAAGGACCGGTTCAGTCAGCCACCACTCGCCCACGGCCTGTTGCGGGTCGATCTTTTCAGCCAGCAGGACGGCGCCAGCTCCGTTCAAGCCGCCTGCCCCCTGCGTCAGTGGATCGACAGCGGTCAACGGCAGAGCGGTGTATTCGAGAATGGCTTTCACCGCGTTGGGCGTCAGCGGCGCGTCGTGCGCTTCGTGGTTCGCCTGAACCATCAGCGCGACGACGCCGCTTGTGACTGCAGCAGCCATGCTGGTGCCGCTCAAGCGCAGGTACCGCGCTTTCTTCTCTCCGCTCCGTCCGACGACGCGTCGCTCCGCGTATCGCTCGTACAACGAGCCCTGATATGCGCCAACCGCCACGAGGCGATGTCCGGGGGCGACGAGATCCGGTTTGGCCAATCCCGAATACCAAGCCGGCCCGCGCGAGCTGTAAGGCGCGACGGTATCGTCGCTACGATCGATGGTGTCGTGCGTGTCCAGCGCGCCAACCGTGATCGCCGACGGGGCGTTGCCGGGTGACGTGATGCCGGCGTAGCCGGCTTCACCAGTCTCCTGGTTGAGTCCGTAGTTCCCCGCCGACGTCACCACCACGATTCCCGCACGTACCGCATCCTCAACGGCGCGCACCAGTGGGTCGGTGCCCGGCGACTCGTACACGGGGTGGCCAAGCGACAGGTTGATGATGTCGATGTTCAGTTTGTCCTTGTTCTCGATCGCGAACTCGAGCGCGCGGAGCACCGAGCTCGTGAACCCGGCACCGTTGCGGTCGAGCACCTTGAGGCTGATGATGCGCGCATTAGGAGCGACACCTCGGTAGAGGGCGAGCTTCGAGCGTTGCCATCTGCCGTTATTGAACCGCTCGACGTCGTTCTCCGAGTCCTTGCCCCTGCCGGCAATCAACGTCGCGACATGCGTGCCGTGGCCGTAGTCGTCGTATGGGTGCCCTGACTTGCCGTCAGTGGTGAAATCGAAGAATCGATCCGCGCGGCCCCCGGAAAGGTCTTCGCTCTTCTCGAGACCCGAATCGATGACCGCGATGCCGACCTTATCGCCGTCGTATTCCGTGTCCGAGAGTCCGAGCGCACTGACGAGCACGTTCTCGAGTTGAGCGTCTGAGTCCTCACCGCCGCTCTGGACGGTGCGGTCGGCGTTGATGACGGCGTCGACCGACACGGCCTCGACATCGGGATCGGCCTCGAGGGCTCGCAGGTCGTCGCCATGTACGAAAGCCGTCAGCGATTCGAGCCGCTGGTGTTTCGCCTCGATTCGATCGCCGTGTTTGGCAAGACGTTCCGCGACGCTGGCCGAGCGTCCGGCGCGCGCACGCACGATGACGCGCTGCGACGACGTATCGCCGGTCGCGGCGGCTTTTCGCAAGACCCGATCGAGCTTGGAATGCGATTCCTTGGGTGCGCCGCCCCGTGCCTGATTGACCGCGGGATACGAAAGCGCAGCGATTAGCGCTGCCGTGAACAGCAAGGCGTACGACAGCGGGCGTCGTCTCATCATCATCTTTAACCTCAGTCAGCTCGGTCGATGAATTGCAGACTCAGCCTTGGCAAAACCGGGACCCGGGCGCGCAAGAAATGTAAGTCGTTGAGTTTGTGGCGATTACGAGCTCTCGGCCGCGGGCGGCGCCGGTTACGAGTACCGGCTTGACACACTCAGGTGTCCTTGAACGGAACACACATGGAAACTGGAGCAGAAACATCAGTCGGATCGTGTGCGGACGGTGGAACGTTTCGGTACACGCCAGTCACGAACGCATCGGATTCGAGTTTGCGCCGGGCGGCAAGCTCGCGAGCGCGCCCGTACGTGCTGATCGTGTTGCTGACTGGATGTGTCGTTCTCGCCGGTTCCATGGCGGAGATCTCGACCAGCCTCCCACCGGTCGAATGGTGGCTGCTCATCGCGCTGACGCTGATCAGCGGCTCCGCGGTGCTGAGGATTCCAACGGTTACTGCGAGCTTCTCGATCTCTGACGTCTTTACGCTCACCAGCGCGGTGGTCTTCGGCCCTGCAGCCGGCACGGTGCTCGTCGCGATCGACAGCATGGCGATCTCGGCGCGATTGATGCGCACGGGGTTGCCAGTCGAGCGCATCCTGTTCAACGCGGCGGCGCCGCCGGTGGCGATGTGGATATCGGCCCGCGTGTTTTTCTATGCGTCGGGTTTTCCGCCGCTGTTCGCGCAGCCCATTGGCCTCGAGCTCGTCGGCCCGTGGTTGCTCGTCTTTGCCGGGTTGTACTTCGTGTTGAACACGTCGGCAATTGCCGTCGCGATTGCTCTGCACGAGCGCGCCAACCCGTTTGCGATCTGGCGGGCGTACTTTCAACATTTGTGGATGACGTTTCTGGGCGGCGCCCTCGCTGCCGGCTTCGTCGTGTTTGCCCTGCAGCGCGGCTCATATGCCATCGTGCTCCTTTCGGTGCCGCTCTTGCTCGCGCTCATTCTGCATTTCGCGTATCGGAACTCGACAGGACGCCTCGCCGATCAGCTGCATCACCTCGCGGAGGTCAACCGGCTGCATCTTTCGACGATCGAAGCGCTGGCGCATGCCATCGACGCCAAAGATGCGGTCACGCACGGGCACATCCGCCGCGTCCAGAGCCTGGCCGTCGCGCTCGCAGCCCGCGTCGGTGTCGAGGACGAGCAGGAGCTCCGCGCGATCGAGGCCGCCGCCCTGCTGCACGATATCGGCAAGCTTGCCGTCCCCGAGCACATCCTCAACAAGCCGAGCAAGCTCACGGCAGCCGAGTTCGAGCGCATGAAGTCGCACGCGCGGGTCGGCGCGGAGATTCTGTCTGAGGTCGACTTTCCCTATCCGGTCGTGCCGATCGTCCGTCACCATCACGAGAGCTGGGATGGCACCGGGTACCCTGACGGGCTGAGCGGCACCGATATTCCGATCGGCGCGAGGATCCTCTCCGTCGTCGACTGCTTCGACGCGCTGACTTCCGACCGGCCCTACCGGCGGGCTCTGCCGGCGGACGAGGCCTTCGCGATCATCGAGGCGCGCTCGTCGACGATGTACGACCCGGCAGTCGTCGACGCGTTTCGCGACGTGTGCACGTCAGCGACAGTGGGCGGGTCCGATGCCGTGAACGAAACCGAGGCGGCGCTCGCCACGTTGCCGGCAGTCCGCGGTGAGAGCGAGCGTGCAACGCCAGACGGCGTTGATGATTTGCAGCTTGCACTGAGCCTTGGAGCGGCGCTCGCCCGAATCTCTGAGCCGGAGCATCCGTGGCGCCAGCTCGCCGACGCTCTGCAACAGCTTCCCGGGGTCGATACCGTCGCGATCTTCGTGGTTGACGAGCTCCAACACCGCCTCGTCGTTGCCCGCACCTCTGGCACTCATGCTCGGCGGCTCGAGGGACTCTCGATGGCAGTGGGCGACCGCATCAGCGGTTGGGTTGCCGCCACGGGTCAGCCCATGATCAATGCCGAAGCCGGTCTCGACTTGTTGGATATTCCCGCACAGGCGCTGCGCGCCGCCATCGCGGTTCCATGTTCAGGACCGGGGGGTACCAAGGTCGTGCTGACGCTGTATTCAGCGAAGGCGGATGCGTTCTCGTCGCTGCATCATCGGCTGCTATCAGCGGCCGGGTCGTTTGTGCAATCGATCGGGAGCCAGCGGCAGGGCAAGATCGAGTGCGTCAATAGCAACCGCACCTCTCAGGTGCCGTGGCGCCAGCGAACGCGACGATCAGGCCTCACGCCGCGATCAGCCGCCGCGTGCGAAACACGCCCCTGATAGTTCAAGCGGGGTCAGGACTAGCCGAGCAGTGACGGCCGGCGTCCTCCGTGACGAGTGGCTTGCTCGAACGCATGGGCCAGCTGCAAGACACTCCACTCGTCGCGATGGCGGCCAACAATCTGTAAACCGACCGGTAGCCCGGTTGCGGAGAATCCGGCCGGTACGGATATCGCTGGGTTCGACATCATCGTCACGTACCAGCACGCCCGCATCCAATCGATGTACGTCGTCATCCTGGTGCCCGCAATCTCGGTTGGATATGGAGTGTTCACGTCGAACGGTTCAACTTGCGTGACGGGAAGGATGAAGTACCTCGTAACGCTCGAAGAACTGGCGGCTCTGGTCGAACATGCGTGCCTGCCGCGCGAGCGCTCGACCGACATCGGCCCCGCTTGCTCGCTCCGCCTGCGCCACCTCGTATTTGATCGTGTCCTTCACCCACTCCGGTCGTTCCTTGACGAGCGGCGCATATCGCGGATAGTTGGCGGCGAAGCGCAGCACCGGAAACGCTTCGTCAACACCGGTGAAGTCCGGCTCCGCTTCCTCGACGACGCACCCCAGGTCCTGGAAGACCTTGCGGTTGCCATCGACGACTCGGCGGATCTCTGGCTCGAAGGGAATCCCACCCAGGCCGCGCCACCAGGCGACTCGAACGCCCTTGAAATCTCGCCCGAGTGGGGCGCGAAAACGCGCGGGGTCTTCCTGAATCGATAGCGGGCTACGCGGGTCAGGTCCGGCAATCGCACTGAGGAAGAGCGCGATATCGGCGGCGGTGCGCGCAATCGGCCCCGACACCGCGAATGGCGACCATGAGGAGGACTCGTTGGGTACCCGCCCTGGCGAGGGCCGCAGTCCGACGACGTTGCAGAACGCCGGGGGATTGCGCAGCGACCCGCCAGCATCGCTGCCATCGGCGATCGGCAGCATCCGCGCGGCCACGGCGACAGCCGCGCCACCGCTGCTGCCTCCGCACGTTTTCGTGACGTCGTATGGATTTCGCGTCGCACCGAACACGGTATTGAAGGTCTGCGACCCGGCGCCAAACTCCGGCGTGTTCGTCTTGCCGACGGTGATGGCCCCGGCCGTGCGAATCCTTGTCACGATGAGTGCGTCGCGCGAGGGCACATTGTCGCGATAGAACGGCGATCCAAGAGTCGTCCGGATGCCTGCGGTGTCCACGAGGTCCTTGTGCGCCACCGGCAGACCATGCAACACGCCGACGGCACCGCGACGGACGAGTGCCTCGTCGGCGGCGACCGCGCCAGCCATCGCCTGCTCGGCGACGAGCGTGACGATGGCGTTGACCTTCGGATTCACACGTTCGATCTGCGCAAGATGTGCGGTCATGACTTCGCGCGCCGAGACCTCCTTGCGAGCGAGTCGCGCCGCGAGTTCGACGGCGGTCATCTCACACAGCTCTGATGGACCCTGCCGCGGCGGTGCCTGCGCGGACGTCGATGGCCCGCCGAGCAATGGATTGACCGCCGCACAAAGACCGCCGGCCACCGTGGCGCTGAAACGCCTGCGGCTGATGCCCGCCGTCGCGTTTCTTTCGTCGGCCAATTCGGAACAATCCCGATCGCTCACACGCGCTCCTCGCTGCTCCCCCGGCCCGCCCCGAAGCAACTGGCGCTGAAGATACTGGACGGGTTGGACGAGCGCAAGAGGTCTCGCGATACGTGCCGTTGCGATCGGGCGGCGCGCGCGAGTGACTTCACTGGCGCGCCAGATCGAGCCCGCTGAGCGCCATCAGCAGTCCGACGGTTGCGAAGTTACGCGGCTCGGTGGCCAGCGCGAGGCACGAACTGGCACAGGCAGTACACGAACGATTGCGTTGCGCCGGACGGCGTGACGTGCCGCTCCTTCACGCTGTCAACGAGCCGGAACCTGTCGCCGAACTCGCCGTGCAGCGAGCCGGCCGAGTACCGGGCCACCGATAGTCCGCTGCACTTCGTTGGTCCATCCTCGGCAAAGGTCGCAACGAGCACGTAGCCTCGTGGCCGAACCGTCCGGCACACCTGTGCGATGTAGGCGATTCGATCGGCGGGCGCGGTCAAGAAATGAAAGACGGCCCGGTCGTGCCAGACGTCGAACGCGCGTTTCGGTAATGCCGTGCTGAGAACGTCGCCCTCGATCCACTCGACAGCTTCGGCCGCAGTTCCAAGACGGGCTTGTGCCACCTTGAATCCAGCGTAGGACAGATCCATCACGGCGATTCGACTGTACCCGTCCCCCAACAGCCCATCGACGAGTACTGATGCGCCACCCCCGACGTCGATGACACGCGATCTGCGATCTGGAGCCACGCGACGAATCAGATCGAGTGAGATCTCGGCCCTCGGTTGGAACCAACTCAGCCTGTCTGCGCGTTTGGTTTGGTAGACGCTCTCCCAGTGAGCCTTCGCGTCCATAGGCGTAGGCTAGCACCAAGGGGCTAAAGGTCCATCTTTATACCGATTGAGAACCCTTTCTCCGTATAGCGCGAGAACTGCCCGAGGGTGACGCGGCCGTCGTACCACTGCGCGAAAAACCGATACGTGTGACCCCGCGACCGTGTCACCAGCCCGCCTTGCAGAGCGGTATCCAGCCGCCAGTCCCGTTCCTGGAGCGCCGAGAAGTCAACGGCGCCGAACCACGCCATCCGCCCGCCAAAAACGGACGGCCGTGATTCGGTACTCGACTCCCGACTGCCAACGCCAGCGATCCTGATCGTCGCTGCGCATGCGGTAGGCGAGCCCCAGTTCTCCATACGCGCGCCAGCGAGGTCGAAAGCGCCAGCCTAAGCCGAGAGCCACCTCTTCTCGCGTGTAGTTAATCCGCTTCACGCCGGTCCGTTCCTCGTACTCGTCCCCGAGGTGAGCGGAGATATGGAGCAGCGCGATCTTGAACGCGAGCGGCGACGTGGAGGTCGCGGTGGTGACCGTCAACCCGTAGTTGCCATCCCATCCGATCGCATCGTTCTTGAACTGTGAGTCGAAGAGTGCGTCCAGGCCCGCGTCGATGCTGACCTGCCAATAGCGCCCGCCCTGCGGTGACGGTTCGAACCGGAGGATGCCAAAGTGGCCCCCGCCCGCCAGGAATGTCTGCGGCGAGCTCGTTTCCGGCACACGCGTGTCCGCGTAGAACCCCTGCATCACGGCGTTCGTTGGCCGGTGCGGATCCGCGACGTAAACGGGATAGATCTCGCCCGGCGGAAACAACTGAATGGTGCGGGCTGAACCGGTGATCCACGTCGTGGGCTTCTGTTCGTCGACAGGCTGTCCGGGCACAGGTGTCTGCGCCCGCGCCATGCCAGACGATGCGGCGAGAATTGCAACGATGCACGCGGCCCTGCTGCCACGCCCTGCTCGTGCCGTTGGCTTCACAGCGGCGATAGAAGGGATGCCATTCGAGTCGTTGCTACTGGCGGGGCGCGGAAGGCATGAGATTCGGCGCCGCGCCCTTCGACTCGACCAGGCGGCGAGCGAGGTAGTTGACGACGGTCGCATCGCTGCGTGCGGCGGTGAGGTAGGCGGCGCGGAACAACTGTTCCTTGCGCGAGCGTAGCGTTTCCGAGATCCGTTCCTTTACCCCCGCCGTCGACAGGTCGCGTTGCCCGGCCTGCTCGTGGGCGACGACCAGCACCAGCGTGTACGCGCCGCCGGCGCTCGCGACGTTCACTGATCCCGGCGTCTTTCCGAGGACCGCGTCGCGCAGTTGCGGCGGGGCCTGCTTCAGCCTGGAGACAGGAACCAGGCCGAGGTCGCCGCCGCGCGGCGCCGATTCCGCATCCTCTGAGTACGCGACCGCAAGGTCGCGGAACGAGGTGCCACCCTTGAGGCGCTCCATCAACATCCGAACCTTCGCCACCGCCGCCTGCGGCGTTGCCGCATCGTCTCCGCTCTGGTTCGTCACTTGCGGTTCGCGCACCGGGGTAATCGCGATCTGTGCGATGTGGTAGGCCTCTTCCGGGACGTTGAACTGCGCGCGATTGGCGTCGAAGTAGGCGTTGATCTCCTGATCGGTCACCGCGATCTTCGATCCGACTTCCTTCTCGATGACCTTCTGGGTCAGGAGTTCGCGACGCAGCCCTTCGCGCATGTCTGCGGCCGTCAGGCTGCGCTTCGTCAGCTCCTGTTCGAAGGCCGCATCGGTGATGTTTTTCTTGGCGTTGTTGTAGGCCGTGTCGAGCTCGCTCTGCGGAACATCGAGCTTGAGTGCGGCCGCCTTGGCCACCAAGATCTGCTGGAGGACGAGATCGTTCAGCAGGCCCAGCTTGGCGGTCAGCATCTCCTCCTCGGAGATCGTCTGAGCGATGTCTCTCGTGCGCCGATAGGCCTTGTCGACGTCCTCGCGCGTGATCGCGTGCCCGTCGACGACGGCCCATGTGTCGGCGGACACGGCGGCGGGCGTTGCCGGTGTCGAGCGGCAGGCGGTCGTCAAGCCGAGCGCGCACAGCGTCAGCAGCACGCAGACAAACTGGTGGCGGAACATCAATCGCAGGTCACGCACCACGGCAGAGTACCGCATTCGGTCCCGATGTGCGAAATCGGCCGGTGGTTGGCGATCCGCGGATTACACCGACACTTCAGCCACGGAGGCCACGGATTTCACAGGGTCAGATTTTCCGTTGCAGGGTTGCCGGCTCCTCAGCGTTATCCGTGTGGTCCGTTGCCACGTTCAGAGGGTTTTGATCAGGCCACCATCGATCACGAAGTCCGCTCCGGTGACGTTTCCCGCGCGGTCGCTGGCGAGGAGCAGCACCAGATCCGCAACTTCGTCCGGGTGGGTGAATCGGCCGGTGGCAAAACCTCCCTGGCTCTGCACGATCTGCTGACGCGCCGTTTCCGGATCGACACCGGCGGCTTTTGCCACCGTCGCCGCCAGGCCTTGTGGGCCGAGCCAGAGCGGCGTCTCCACCGGGCCAGGGCTCACCGTGTTGACGCGGATGCCTTTCGGTCCCACTTCTTTCGACAGCGCTTTGGAGAAGTTGGTCAGCGCCGCCTTCGCGGTGGTGTAGTCAATGATGGCCGGGTCGGGAAGGAACGCGTTCACCGAGCTGATCGTAACGATCGTGCCGCTGCCGCGTTCCAGCATCAGCGGCAGCGCCGCGCGCGTCGTCCGCACGGCGGTCATCAGGTTGATGTTCCAGGATGCCCACCACTGCTCGTCGGTCACGGACAGGAACCCCGCGAGCCGCGGCGCCAGGGCGCCGACGTTGTTGACCAGAATATCGAGGCCGCCGAAGTCGCGTACGGCGGCGACGAGTCTGTCGGCGCCATCGGCCGTGCCCAGGTCCACCGCGACAGGTGTCACCGTTGCCGTCGCGGAGAGGTCAGCGAGCGCACCGCCGGTTTCTCGAGCCGCGGCAACGACCCGAACACCTTCGCTGGCGAGCGCTCTGGTAATAGCCAGGCCGATGCCCTTGCTGGCTCCCGTCACGATCGCAACTTTTCCCTGCAGTCGAAGATCCATGATCGTCCTCCAGGCAGCGTGACGGGCTTGCCGGCACGAGACTCATCGATCGTGTCGAATCACTCCGCAGCGCCACGGAAATCGTGGCACAGCCGTGTGTTCCGTGGCCCAGGTGTTTGTCTTGTGTTTCGTGCTCTCGGAAGTTCCTTGGCCCCGCCGCATCAGGGCTGCAGGAGGAGCGTATCGACGAGGCCGGCGAGCCGGCGCCAACGTTCGGTCTGCCGGCCGAGCTCCCGCTCGCCGGCTTTGGTGATGGCGTAGAACTTGGCTTCGCGGTTGCTCTCGGTCCGGCCCCACGTCCCCTTGAGCCAGCCTTTCTGCTCGAGGCGGACGAGCGCGGGGTAGAGCGTTCCTTGATTGAGCGACAGCGGATGGTCGGACACCTGCGCGAGTCGGCTGGCAAGCGCGTAAGCGTGCAGCGGGCCCATCGTCGAGAGCGCGCGAAGGACGATCAGGTCCAGCGCGCCTTGCAGCAGCTCGACCTGCTTGTTATCACTTGGCATTCTAGTGAAGGATGCCAGCCAGCGCCGAAACTGTCAACCGTGATGGCGCCAGAGTTGGGGGCGGAACGTTCCACAAGGGGTATCAACGGCGTCCAGAACGGGATGAAACGACGAGCTTCGAACACCATCGGCGCACGGCTGCCCGGCATGCATTTCGTCAAGAAAATGTGATGCTCACTCGTGAATTGCCTGTGGCAGACTAAGCGATGGCTGCACCTTCCCAGGTGTTTTCAATGTCATGCGTTTCAGTCCTGGAGGTTTTTCGATGACCACAGCCGTTTCTCCAATGCTCGGACGCCCCGTGTGGTACGAATTGATGACGAGCGACCCTGCTGCCGCCGAGTCGTTCTACAAGAACGTTGTCGGCTGGACGTCAGCGCCGTTTGAAGGCTCGCCGGATCCCTACACCGTATTCAAGCGCAGCGGCCAGGTTCAGGTCGCTGGATTGTTGAAGACGCCCGCCGGCATGAACATGCCTCCGTTCTGGAGCATGTATGTGGCCGTGCCGAAGCTCGAGGACGCCGTGGCGCACATCAAGCGGCTTGGCGGCAAGGAACTGTCGCCCGTCATCGACGTACCTTCGGTTGGCCGGATGCAGATGCTGACGGACCCGCAAGGCGCCGCCTTCTACATCATTCAGCCGGCGCCGCGCGGAGAAGACCGTCCTGAAACCGGGCCCGAAGTCGGCGAAGGCTCCTGGCACGAACTGATGACCACCGACGCCCCCGCGGCGATGAAGTTCTATCAAGAAGTCTTCGGCTGGCAGCCCAGCGAAGCGATGGACATGGGTCCGATGGGCAAATATCAGATGTTCAACCGCCCGCACGGCATGATCGGCGGCATGATGAACAAGCCGCCCGAGATGGCCAACATGCCACCGCACTGGATGATCTACTTCCGCGTGCCCGACATCAACGCGGCGACCGACCGCATCAAGGCGAGCGGCGGCAAGATCCTCAACGGTCCGATGGAAGTCCCCGGCGGCGACTGGATCGTCAATGCCATGGATCCCCAGGGCGCGGCGTTCGCGCTGCACGCGAAGAAGGCGTAAGCGACGGACTGCGTCGGTACCTGTACCGAAGTACGCTCCGCGCGTGTCGAGGTCGCGGAAGAACTGTTCCATACGTCCGGCCGGCGTGAACCCACGAGCAGCCGGCCGGGCGAATCACCGGCGGCCGTGCCGGTTTCTACTTCTTTCGGCGGTAGTCCACCGTCATGAAATGCTGCCACGTGCCGTTGGGCGTCCGCACCCGGGCGGTCAACGTCCGGTGGTCATTGCTCGTGAACTCAATCACATCCTGATACGACGACATCGTGCCGTCGCCTGACATGCTCGGTCCTTCCGAGTTCAACGTCAAAACGCGTTCGGCAGCATCGAGCTCGCCGTCATACACCCACATGTAAGTCATCATCGAGCCGATCCACGAACCGACGAACCTCTTCTTCTGCGTGTCGTAGCCGAGCGTCATCACGCTCGTTGCAGGTCCGCCACCGGGCATCTCGCCGTGGCCTTCCGCCTGGATCCACAGGCCACCAATCGAGCGAACGGATTCGCTGCCGGTTGACTTCGACGCCGGCTGGCCCGCCTGAGCCGGTACGTCCGTCTCGAACATCCATTCACCGACGAGCCTTTCCAGCCATCGATGCTGCCGTTCGGGCTTCGCGGTCATCATCTCGACGACAGATTCGGTTTCCTTTGCGTGCTGACTCATGTGTGGCCTCCTCGACCGAAAAGGATCCGATCCACCTTACTAACCAACGGCGAGGGTCTCAACCTCGGCCGTCAACGACGATCGAGCTACAAGCGGCGATTTGACACGCGCCCCGCTCCGCGCCACAGTCCTCCTCACACGGAGGCACACATGGCAACACCCAGGGACAATGCTGCGGAAGTTGACCGGCTACCCGCCCCACCGACGCCGGAAACCGAGGCTCTTGCTGCTGCGACGGCGCAGATCCAGGCAGATGCGCAGGACACGCCCGAAACATACCTGACCGAGACCATCGTCCCCGGCGGCGGCGAATAACGAGTGGCCGAAGAAGATGCCGCATCGACTGATGGGACTCGAGACGGAGTTCTGCGTCCGATGCTCGAGCCCGAGCCCGTTTGCGCATCGGCCAACGAAGAAAGACGTCTGCCTCGCCATTCTTCGCGCCGTCGATCGCGTCGTTCCCGCGGCGCCAGGGAATCGCGCAGGGGAGCCACATTTTCAACACTTCGTGCAGAACGGTGGAGCATTCTCGTTCGAAGTCGGGCCCATCGGCTCGAACGACGGCTTGCTGGAATCAGCGACGCCGGAGTGCCGCGGCGCGTCGCAATTGCTTCTGTATCAACGGGCGCAGGAGGCCGTCATCCAACGAGCGCTGCCACTCGCGCGCGCCCGGCTCGCGGCGCGCGGCTTCGACGTTGACCTCGCGGTCGTCAAGAATTCCCGCGACGCAGACGGCCACGTCTTTGGTACCCAGGAGAACTATGAAGTCGAGATCGCTCGTGGCTGGCGGCTGCTGCTGTACCGCAGCGGCCTCGCCATCCTCCTGCCGGTGATCGCGCTGCTCCTGGTGTTGTCTGTCATCGCCGGCGTGCTGGCAATCCTCGTAATCGCAGCGATGGCGCTCGTCTTTCCTGCCGCCCGACACTACTTCAGGGGTTTTGATCAGGACTCGTCGCCCTTGTCCCGCGGGGGTGACTTACGTTCGGATTGTCCGCCAGGATTCTTGCGCGTATCCGCGGTCATCACGATGGCAGTGGCGTCGCCGGTCGCGCTCTCGTTCTTGTTGTTGCTGCGTCTCACGGCATTTCATGCCATCCGCTCGCGCGGGATGGCGTTCCTCGTTACCCGCCAGGTTGTGACCGGCGCAGGCACGCTCCACGACGATGGCAGATTCGGGCTGTCTGAGAGGGCCGAGTCGATCTCGAGCACGATCCGGACGTCGGTGCGACAACGTAGCCGGTCGCTCTTCGACACCGCCAACCTACTCAAGCGTCTCTTCATGAACGATGGAATCGTGCGATCTGTCACAGGGCTGTTTTCCCGTCGTCAACGCCTCCAGCTCGGATCGTCCGACTCGAACTGCGCGCAGACGGCAGAGTTCCTGAAGGTTGGCGTAACGTCGCTGGTCCTCGACATGATCGAAGCAGGGTTCCTCGATAATGCGCCGAGAGTTCTGCGACCGGTCAAGGCCCTGAAGCAGATATCCAGGGACCCGACTTTGCGGACGCGTGTTGCCGTTGCGGATGGCGGCTCGATGACCGCGCTCGAGCTTCAGCGCTGGTATCTGCGACGGGCCGAAGCGTACTTGTCGAGCGAGCGCGTCGCCTCGCTCGAGTCCTGGGAGATCGTCAGGTTGTGGCGCACGACGCTTCAGGCGCTGGAGCACGATCCGTTCAGTCTCGTCGGTCGCATCGATTGGGTGACCAAGCACGTCTTGATGGCGGACGCTGACACACTCGGTCATGCCGCCAGGAAGAAAATAGACATCAAGTATCACGAGATTGGCAGCGGCTACTTTGCGATGCTCGAGCGGAGAGGCCTTGCACCGGTCCGACTCTCCTCGCGGGACGTCAGGGAAGCCATATTCCATCCGCCAGAGGACACGCCTGCCTGGGAGCGTGGCGAGTCCATCAGGCTGGCGGGAGACTCTCGGACACAGATGTGCGTCCAGTGGTGACGTCCCGACCACATAACCCATGGCTCCTGAGGCAGCATCAATGCGATCACTCCGCTCATTCTTGATCTGTCTGGTCGTCGTCGCGTCTCTCGTCGCCGTTCCGTTCGCGCAGGCGCCTCGCCAACCATTCAGTCGTATCGCGGTGACCGTCACGCCCGACCATGCCGACTGGACGTATCAGCCCGGCGAGGCCGTCAGATTCCGCGTTGACGTGATCCGTGATGGGCATCAAGTGACCGGCGCCACCGTGAAGTACGGCGTTGGGCCGGAGACGATGCCACCATCGACCGAAGCGACCGCCGTTGTCGGCACGGCGCCGCTGATGATCGACGGCGGCACGATGAAGGAGCCTGGCTTCCTGCGCCTCGTGGCAACAGCCGACGTGGACGGCCGGACGTATCGCGGTCTCGGCACGGCCGGCTTTGCGCCTGAGGGCATCCAGCCGACGCAAATCAATCCGCCCGACTTCGATGCGTTCTGGGATGGCGAGCGGGCGCGTCTTGCCGCGCTGCCGCTCGACGCCAGGTGGACGCCATTACCCGACTACGGCACGGCCGATGCCGAGTGCTCGCAGGTCAACTTGCAGAACGTGGGACTGACAGCGGGCACGAGCCGGCTCTACGGCATTCTGTGTACGCCGCGAGCGGCGGGGAAATACCCGGCGCTGCTCGCCGTGCCAGGCGCCGGCGTTCGGCCGTACCGCGGGCTTGCCGAGGTCACCGGCCGCGGCGTCATCACGTTCCAGATTGGCATCCACGGGATTCCGGTGATTCAGCCGCAGGAGGTGTACGACAGCCTCGGCCGCGGTGGCCTCAGCGGCTATCAGACGTTCGGGCTCGACTCGCGCGAGCGGTATTACTACCGCCGTGTCTACACCGGAACACTGCGCGCCAACGATTTCCTGACGTCGCTGCCGCAGTGGGACGGCAAGAATCTCGGCGTCACCGGCGGCAGTCAAGGAGGCGCGTTGGCGATCGTCACGGCAGGACTCGATCGGCGCGTGACGCGGCTGGCGGCGTACTATCCAGCGCTGTCGGACGTTACCGGCTACCTGCAGTCACGGGCTGGCGGCTGGCCGCACATGTTTCGCGCCACCGAAGGGCCGAACGTTCATCGCGACGAAGCCAAGATCGCGACGACCCGCTACTACGACGTCGTGAATTTCGCCCGACGCGTGACCGTTCCGGGACTTTACTCGTGGGGCTTCAACGACGAGACGTGTCCACCGACATCGATGTACGCGGCGTACAACGTGATTACCGCCCCCAAGCGCCTGATGCTCGCGTACGACACCGGCCATCGCACCACGCAGGAGCAGGTGGACGATGTCGACGATTGGCTGGTCGGGGAGCTGACCGGCCGCGGCAAGTCCTCGGCCGGTTTGCGTCATTAGGCGTGCACCTGATGCTCTATCAGTCGCACTAGCGTTCGGATCCTTGTGGCTGCGCGCTAGCCGTGGGAAGGTGCTGGGACCATCGTCGATGTCGTTGCCTCCAGCCTGTGCTACGACTTCAAGAGCACGCGCTTCACGTAGTCGGCACTGTCGGTGATGCTGGTGAAGGGATCGTGGGTGAAGTTCCCGCCCTGCTCGACGAAGAAGTGCTTCATGCCGGCAAGCGTTCTATCGGGCCAGATCCGCGTGAAGTCGATCGACCCGTTGCCAAGCTCCGTGTAGTCGCGGCTGACCTTGTGCATGTCCTTGACGTGCCACATCACGAAGCGGCCGGGCGCGCGCGTGAACCATTCGTGCGGAGACAGCTTCGAGCCGTGCGCAATCCAGTACAAGTCGATCTGTAGCTTGACGAGCGCCGGATCGGTCTCCTTGAGGATGATGTCGTAGCCGATCTGCCCGTTCTGCTCGACGAACTCAAAGTCGTGATTGTGATAGGCGAGCTCGAGCCCCGCCTTCTTGATTTGCGCGCCGATGATGTTCAGCCGCTCGGCAACAGCCTTGAACCTGTCGATCGTCCTGTCGCCGGCGTCCAGCAGCGGCCAGGTGATGTAGGACTGTCCGAGCGCGTGCGCACCCTCGATGCAGCGATCGACGTAGCGCGTGAGTTGCTCCATCGGAGCCGACGCGTAGCGATTGAGATCGTAGTGCCCGCTCGGCGTCGTGATCTTGTTGTCGCCCAGCTTTTGCGCGAACGCTTTGGCCGGAAGGCCGTAGTAGCCGAGGCCTTGCGGGTCGAAGCCGTAGGTTTCAGCCTCCTCGTATCCCAGGGCAGCGATGCGCTTGAGCGTGCCATCGAGGTCCTGCGCCATGGCAGCGCGCATCGTGTATAGCTGCAGGCCCATCTTGTAGACGGAAGGTTGCTGAATCATGTGCGGTACCACGAATGCGGCCGACGCGGTGGCGCTGGTCTGGATGAACGCTCTTCGGGTCATCATGGTGTCGACAAGTCTAGTCGGCGCCGTCGAGAAGGTCTACCCGTGGTCGGCCGGCGCCACGAGTTCGTTGCAGCATGATCAGCAGCGCGGCGATAACAACGTTCACGACCGCGCGCGGCGTCTCTCCGTTGAGAAGATGCGTTGCGGCGGCGCCGGTCATCACGCCCAGGAGCGAGAAGATGGCGAGTTTCTGCGTGCGGGATACCAGCAGCATGATGGCGGCCACGACTTCCAGAGTGCCAATGACCCATCGGCACCAACCAGGATAGCCCCAGGCCGTGAATCGCACGGCCCAGCCGGGCGAAACGAACTTGGTCGCACCAGCGACGAGAAACACCAGCGACAGCGCCGCCCTCAGACTCCAGCGTGCCAGGCTTGCCACAGTCATCGGAACTCCCTTCAGCGCGTACTCATGCGCGCTCGGCGGACGATACGGTGACAGGTCGCGTGTTTCGCCTCACGATCAGCTCATACGGCCTCGCGTTCGCCTCATTCGCCGCCGCCGGTAGAATGGCAGGCGCCCATGGACCTCAGGTTCGGAGCATTCGAGTTCTCGTTCGACTCTCTCAAGCTCCGCAAGGACAGCCGCGACGTGCGCTTGGTGGGGCAGCCTCTGCACCTGCTCGTGATGCTGCTGCAGAGTCCTGGCAAGGTCGTCACGCGCGACGAAATCCGGCAACGGCTCTGGCGTGACACGCACGTGGACTTCGACCACAGCGTCGACGCGGCGCTCAACCGGCTGAGAGCGGCGCTTGGTGACAACGGCAAGCAGCCACGCTTTATCGAAACCATCCCAACGGTGGGCTATCGATTCCTCGCGCCGGTTGAAGTGGTCGCGCCCGCGATCGACCGTTCCGCGACCCGGCCGCGATCACGCCCGCGCCTGCTGTGGTTTGTGTTGACTGCGATCATTGCGGCGCTGCTGGCCTTCGGCGCCGTGCACCTCCACTACGACAAGTTCGTCCCACGCGCCGGGCAGCGGGCGAGGTGATCGGTGCCCACGCGCCGCGCATTCCTCGCCTCGACGCTGGCTGCGGCGTTACGCCCGCCGCTGGGCGCCGCGCAGGGCTCTGGCACGAAGCTCATTCTCCTTGGAACCGGAGGAGGTCCGCGGCCCCGGAAGGCGAGCTCGGGCTCGGCGCAGGTGATCGTCAGCAACGACGTGGCTTACGTCATCGATTGCGGTGACGGCGTGGCGCGACAGCTCGCGTTTGCCGGTATACCGCTGACGACGCTGCGTCACGTCTTCATCACGCACCAGCATTCCGACCACAACGCCGACTATGGGAATTTGATCTGGTTGGCGTGGACGGCAGGGCTGAGCAGCCGCGTCGATACCTGGGGCCCGCCACCGCTCGCCAAAATGACGACGTTGTTCTTCGAGATGAACGCGTACGACATCGACACGAGAGTCACCAACGAGGGCAGGACGCCTCTTGTTCCGCTCGTGCACGTTCACGAAATCCAGTCGGCTGGCGTGGTCATGTCCGATGACAACCTGAGGGTGACGGCGGCGCTTGCCGATCACCCGCCGGTGGTTCCGGCCTTCGCCTATCGCTTCGACGCTCGCGACCGTTCGATCGTGATCTCCGGCGATACGGCGCGGTCGGACCGCATCGTGGAGCTCGCGCGCGGCGCCGACGTCCTGGTGCATTCGGCGATGTATCCGCCAGCCATCGATCGGCTCGTCGCTCGCGTGCCGAACGCGGCCTCGCTCAAAGCCAGCATCCTCGCCCACCAGACATCGGCTGAGGACGCCGGCCGCGTGGCTCAGGCCGCCGGCGTCAAGACGCTCGTCCTCTCACACCTCGTGCCGCCCGACGATCCGGAGGTCACAGATCGGATGTGGACCGAAGCGGCCGAACGGCACTTCAAGGGCAGGGTCATCCTCGGCAAGGACCTTTTGGTCATCTGATCGCGGAACAAGGCGTAGACGCTCTACGTCTAAGGCCGTAGACTGTCTACGGCTATGGCGAAAACCCCAGACGATCCGCGCCTGGAGCTGCTCCAGGGCACACTCGACATGCTCATCCTCCGGACCTTGCAGTGGGGTCCGCAACACGGCCACGGCATCGGCCAGGCCATCCGATCGCAGTCCGACGACCTCCTGAAGGTGGAAACCGGCTCCCTCTACCCGGCGCTCCATCGGCTGGAAAAGCGCGGCTGGCTCAAGTCCGACTGGGGCGTCAGCGAGGCCAACCAGCGGGCCAAGTATTACCGGCTGACGGCGGCCGGAAAGGCTCAGCTGTCTCGCGAGCAGGATCGCTGGTCGCAGCTCGTACACGCCATCGGACGAATCATGAACCCGCTGCCAGCAGGATCCGGCCCGGGAAACGGGAGCAAGGACTAGCGATGCGACCCGACGAGCGCGAACTCGACGAAGAGATCCGCGGCCACATGGCCATAAGCATCAAGGAGCGGATCGAGCGCGGCGAGGATCCAGAGGCCGCTCGTCTGGCTGCGCTTCGGGAATTCGGTTACGTGCCGGCGATTCTCGATTCGATGCGCGGCGTCTGGTACGGCCGGTGGTTCGATGCCGTCATTGCCCTTGGGCAGGACATGCGCATCGGCCTGCGCTCGCTCAGACGCGCCAAGGGACTCGCCGCCACGGTTGTCGTGACGCTGGCGCTCGGCGTTGGCGCCAACGCCGCGATCTTCAGCGTCGTCCGCGGCGTGCTGCTGCGGCCGCTCGTCAATCGCGGCGAGGACCGCTTGATCTACATCCGCCAGAGCGCGCCGGGCATCCGCATCTCGAACACGACGTTCTCGATGGCCGAGATCAACGACTTCGCGTCGCGGGCCACGACCATCGGCGCGTTCGGCGACTTCTCGACGATCGATTTCACGATGCTCGGCTTCGGCGAGCCCCGCGTCGTCAAGGCCGGCGTCGTCAGCGGCTCGTTCTTCGACGTCATGGGCCTTCGTCCCGTCCTCGGGCGGCTGCTGAACGCCGGCGACGACGGGCCAAAGGCGGCTGGGGCCGCTGTCCTTACGCATCGGTTCTGGTCCACGTCGCTCAACAAAGATCCCGGCGTGATCGGCAAGACCATCAGCCTTGGCGCGCGCGCGGCGACAGTTGTCGGCGTCCTCGAACCTTCGGTGCCCTATCCCGCCGACACGGAAATCATCGCGAACATGGTGACGAGTCCGCATCACCTTGGCGCGACGATGGTCAACGAGCGGACGCACCGGATGACAGAGCTCTTCGGGCGGCTGGCGCCAGGCGCCTCGGTCGAAGATGCCCGCGCCGAACTGACGGCGGTGCACGCCGCGATGATGCGCGAGAACCCCGAGGCGTATTCGACGGGGGCTGATGTGCGATTGAGCGTGAAGCCCCTCCGCGAGCAGATCACGTCGCCGGCGCGCACAATCCTGCTCGTGTTGCTTGCCGCCGCTGCCATCGTCTTCATCATCGCCTGCTCGAACGTGGCCAATCTGATCCTGGCGCGCTCGGTGCGTCGCGAGGGCGAGCTCGCGGTGCGCGCGGCACTCGGCGCGAGTCACGGCGCGCTGCGCCGGACGCTGCTCGCGGAAAGCCTCGTGCTCTGTGGCGCCGGTGCGGTTCTCGGCGTGCTGATGGCATCGCCGCTCGTGTCGGTCGTCGCGCGGTTTGCCTCGCGCTTCTCCGTGCGGGCCCTTGAAGTCACCGTCGACTCCAGTGTGCTCTGGGTCGGTGCCAGCCTGTCGATCGCCGCGGCGGTCGTGCTCGCCTACATCCCGCGTCTTCCATCACCGCATGCCCCAACTGGTCTGGGTTTGACGAGCGGCAGCCTGCGGATCACGCCAGGAACAAACCGTCGCCTGCGCGCGTTCGCGATGACGCAGATTGCGTTCTCGTTCGTGCTCCTCGCTGGTGCGGCGACGCTACTCGCCACGCTCGTCGCCCTGCAGTCGGCGAATACCGGCTACAACATGCGGCAGGTGCTGGCGATCGATCTGCCGACGCCCACGCTCGGCGCCAGCGACGCCAAGGAGGTGGACTTCTATCAGGAAGTCTACACGCCGTGTCGGCGAGCTGCCGGGCGTCGAAGGCGTCGCGCTTGGCAGCTTCGTGCCGTGGCGCGACGCCGGCGCGCACGTTTGAGCTTCACGTTCGCCGTCGAGGGGTACACGCCGGCGGACGGCGAAGAGAACCCGCACGCGCGGTTCCGCATCGTCGCGCCGCGCTTCTTTGCGGTGCTCGGCGTTCCGATTCTCGCCGGCCGCGATTTTACCGACGACGACCGTCGCGGCAGCGAGCCGGTCGTCATCGTCAGCGAGAGCATCGCGCAGCGGCTGTTCCCGACCGGCGACGCGCTCAACCGCAAGCTCTGGTGGACCGACCCGCTCTGGGGCAAGCCGGTGCCGCGCCGCATCGTTGGCGTCGTGGCTGACGTGGACGACGAGAACGTCGTGCGCGGACCGGCGATGACGATCTATCACCCGGTCCAGCAGATCGGCGTGGCGCGGACGGTTGTTCGTTCATGCCGCGGGCGATCCGTACGCGCTCGTGCCGACGGTTACGCGCGTCGTTCACGAGATGTCGGCCGAACCAGCCGGTGGAGCGCGCCGCGACGCTCGAGGACGTGCGCGCCGAAGTGCTGGCACCCGAGCGGCTGAACGCGTTCGTGTTGTCTGGATTTGCCGGCGTCGCGCTGCTGATCGCGGTCGTGGGCGTCGCCGGCGTGTTGGCGTTCTCGGTCAGCGCCCGCACGCGCGAGTTCGGCGTTCGTCTCGCGATCGGTTCATCGCCGCGTCACCTGCTCGTAGGCGTGCTGCTCGAGGGCATGCGTAATCGTAGCGCTCGGAATCCTTGCGGGCGCGATCGGCGGCTACGCGTTTGCCAGTGTCGCCGCGTCTTATTTCGGCAACGCTGCGCCTGCCAGGGGCGCTGCCGCTCGTCGGCGGCCGCTCTCGTCCTCGTCGGCGCCGCGGTGCTCGCATCGCTGATGCCCGCCGCCAGGGCCTCACGCATCGACGTCCTGCAGGCGCTCCGTCGGAGTAGGTGCGATGCATCAGGCGAGCGGCGCTGGCGCGCCGGAAATGGTTTCCCGATGAACAACGAATCAACGCACTCGCACGGCCGCTTCGGCTGTGGCCCGGGTGTGATCTTCGTCGTGCTGCAGTGGTTCTTCTGGGTGGTCGTACCCGCCGTGCCGGCGTTCGGCGCCGAAGCCGAGTTCATCGGCCTCATCGGCGGCGTCCTCTGCGGGTTGATTGTCGTGGTGTGGTGGTTGCTCTTCAGCCGGGCGCCCTGGGTCGACCGCTTTGCTGCCCTCGCCCTGATCGTCGCTGGCGGCTCGCGGTGACGAGACGCATCGTTCACCCGTCGATCGCCGGCGGCATGATGGGAAATCTGATCTTCGTCTACGCGATCCCGGTCATGAGCCTGGCCATCGTCGCCGGCGCTGTCGCTGGTCGGGGACTTTCCGAGACGCGTCGTCGCGCGGCGATGGCGGCCGCGATCCTGCTCGGGTGCGGTGTGTTCACACTGCTGCGGACTGATGGCAGTTTCGGTGCGGGCTCGCAGTTCGCATGGCGTTGGACGCCGACAGCCGAAGAACGGCTGCTGGCGCAGGTTCACGACGACCCCAAGCCGCTGCCCGCACCGGCTGCGACGGAAACGCCAAGGAACCTGCCGTCGACGCGACACCGAACACAGCCGCGACTCCTACGGCTCGGGAAAGCACCGGCCGCGGCGCACGCGTCAGTCACGAAAGCAGAGACCGCGCGAGTCGAAGCGCCGGCTCCAAGCGACGATCCGTACGCGCGAGTCGAATGGCCAGGCTTTAGCGGCGCCGACCGCGACGGCGTAGTTCGCGGCGTGCGAATCGAGACCGACTGGTCGAAATCGCCGCCGGTCGAAATCTGGCGGCGGCCCGTTGGCCCTGGCTGGTCATCGTTCGCGGTCCTGGGCGATCTCGTCTACACACAGGAGCAGCGCGGAGATGACGAGATCGTCGCCGCCTACAGGCTGTCGACCGGCGAGCCGGTGTGGCGGCATCGCGATCCGGTGCGGTTCTACGAGTCGAATGGCGGCGCCGGTCCGCGCGGCACGCCGACGCTGCATCGCGGGCGCGTCTACGCCTTCGGTGCGACAGGCCTCCTCAACGCGCTCGAGGCGCGAAACGGCGCCGTCGTGTGGTCTCGCAACGTGGCAAAGGACACTGGCCGAAGTATTCCCGAGTGGGGATTCTCCAGTTCGCCGCTGGTGATGGACGACGAGGTGATCGTTGCGGCGTCGGGAACGCTGGCGGCCTACGATCTCGCAACTGGCAAACAGCGCTGGGTCGGTCCGCGTCAGCGCGGGAGTTACAGCTCGCCGCATCGGGCGACGATTGACGGCGTGGCGCAGATCCTGCTGCTGACGGCATCGGGCGCGGCGAGCGTCGCGCCGGCAAACGGCACCTGCTATGGGAGCACGAGTGGGACGGCGGCACGCCGATCGTGCAACCGGCCGTGATCGCGGACGACGACATCCTGGTCAATGCGATCGTCAGCACCGGCGGGCTCGGCCTGAAGCGGCTCGCCGTGACGCACGGGCCCGACGGATGGACCGCATCGAGAACGCTGGACCTCGAACGGCTTGAAGCCGTACTTCAATGATTTCGTGGTTCACAACGGCCATGCCTATGGTTTCGACGGCAGCATCCTCTCGTGCATCGACCTCGAGGACGGCGCGCGCAAGTGGAAGGGCGGGCGCTACGGCAATGGCCAGCTCGTGCTGCTCGCCGATCAGGACCTCCTGCTGGTGCATCTCGGAGGAAGGCGAGCTGGCCCTGGTCAGCGCGACGCCCGATCAGTTCCGCGAGCTCTCGCGCTTCACCGCGCTGCACAGCAAGACCTGGAATCACCCGGTACTAGTCGGCGACGTGCTGCTCGTGCGCAACGGCGAGGAGATGGCTGCGTTCCGGCTGCCGACCGGGAGCCGCTGAGTTTCATCCCGGCAATCTCTGGGTAGACGGTAGTGGACTGTACTCACGGATGAAGTACTGGTACGCTGTCGCGCCATATGGCGCTGACATTGACAACCGACGAACGAGCTGAACTTCAGCGACGCGTGCGCAGTCTGAAAATCCGATCGGAGGATGCGCGCCGTGCGCGGGTGATCCTGATGTTGGCGGATGGCGCCTCGTACTCGACGATCGAAACGGCGATCCCGTGCTACCGCGACTACATCAACCGGTGGCGACGCCGGTTTCTCGCCAGCCGGTTGGAGGGGCTCCGCCCGCGGTATTGCGGGTCGACGCCGACCGTGCTGACGCCCGCGATGGAAGCCCGCGTGCTGGAGAAGACCCGACAAGCGCCGCCGGACGGCAGCACGCATTGGAGTACGCGAAAGCTGGGGCGGGTGCTGAAGATTCACCACAATCTCGTCCGCAAAGCCTGGGAGCGCGCCGGCCTGCAGCCGCATCGCTTCGAGCGCTACATGCAGTCCGACGATCCGGACTTCGAACCGAAGGCCGCCGACGTGATCGGCCTGTACGTCAATCCGCCCGACCACGCGGCCGTGTTCGCCGTCGACGAGAAAACCGCCATTCAGGCGCTCGACCGCCTCGATCCCGTGCTGCCGCTGTCGCCCGGCCGCGCCGAGCGCCACGGCTTCGAATACTACCGGCACGGCACCCTCTCGTTGTTCGCCGCCCTCAACACCCAGTCGGGCGAAGTGCTCGGCCAGACCGTGCCGCGGCACACGAGTGCCGCCTTTGTCGACTTTCTCGACGACATCGTCGCCAGTCAGCCGAAACGACGAGCGATTCACGTCATCGCGGACAATCTCTCGACGCATAAGACCCAGGCCGTGCGCACCTTCTTGCTCGAGCATCCGAACGTGCAGCTGCACTTCACGCCGACCTATTCGTCCTGGCTCAACCAAGTCGAACTCTGGTTTGCGAAGATCGAGCGAGACCTGTTGGCGCGCGGCATCTTTACGTCCGTCGCCGACCTCGCCCGCAAGATTCGTCGCTATATCCATCGCTACAACAAAGCACCGAAGCCGATCCGCTGGGCCTATCGCAACCCGGCGCATCGAATTGGTAGTACTTCAGTGAGTACAGTCCACTAGGGATTGCGTATGGGATGAGAGTCAGAGCAGCAGAGGCGACTGAGCTCGATCAGCTCGCGAAAGTGTGGTTCGACTGCTGGCACGAGGCGCACGCCCGAATCGTGCCGGTCGAGTTGACTCGCGTGCGCACGCTGCCGAGCTTTCGCGACAGGTTGCAGGCGGCGCTGCCAGACACACGCACGGTCGGTGACGTTCGCGCGCCGCTCGGCTTCTGCGTCGTCAAAGGCGACGAGGTGTATCAGCTCTTCGTAGCGAGGGAGGCTCGCGGCACTGGTGTTGCGGCAGCGCTGCTCGCCGATGCTGAAGCGAGGCTGTCGGCCAGCGGTGTCGCCACTGCATGGCTCGCATGCGCGATTGGCAACGATCGCGCCGCCAGGTTCTACGAGAAGTCCGGCTGGCGCCGCACGGGTACGGTCGTCAACCTCGCGGAAACGTCAGCTGGCGCGTTTGCGCTGGATGTGTGGCGGTATGAGAAGCAGCTGGCTCGGGACTAGGGCCCATTGGAAGGCAGGATAATGCCGTGTGTTCTCCATTCGTCCAGCGCGACATGATGACGACGACGCGATTTGGGTCATCCTCGAGCCTGTGCTGCGCGCGGGCGAAACCTACACGCTGCCTCGAGACGTCAGCCGCGATGACGCGCTTGCATACTGGTACCGGCAGGACCACGACGTCTTCGTCGCCGAAGACACCGGACATATCATCGGCACTTACTTCCTTCGCGCGAACCAGCTCGGGGGCGGGAGCCACGTCGCCAACTGCGGGTACATGACGTCGTCCTCGGCGCAAGGGAAGGGCGTCGGACGGGCGATGCTCGAACACTCGCTCGCGCATGCCCGGGCGCGAGGTTTTCGAGCGATGCAGTTCAACTTCGTGGTGAGCACGAACGACCGCGCGGTGAAGACGTGGCAGGCGTACGGCTTCGAGACTGTCGGACGGCTACCCGGCGCCTTCAATCATCCGCAGCTCGGGTTTGTCGACGCTCTCGTCATGTTCAAACAACTGTGATGGTGGAGACCGTGTCGTCAGCTGGCCAGCGGCAAACGCGGCGAGGTCAGCGGCAACGCGTTCGGGACGTTCCCAATTCGGGCAGTGGCCAGTCTCGACGTAAATCGTGAGCTGCGCGCCGCGGATTGCCGCCAGCAGGCGGTCCTGATCCTCTCGAGAAAACAGCGCGTCACGGTCGCCCCACATCAACAACGTCGGGGTGGTGATGTGTGACAACGCTGGCTCGGGATGGTGGGCAAGCAGCTGGTCGAAGATCTCACGCCAGAGATAAGCCGGCAGCTTGAGGCTTTCCGACACGATCCGATCGAAGAACGCTTCCGGGAGAGGGACGTAGGCCGTGCTCGCCTGGAAGTCACGGGCGAAATCGCGTGGCACAGGATCGGACAGTTCGCGGATCGACGCCTGCACTTCTCTGGTCACGGGGTTCGACGCGGAGAACCCGGTGCCAATCAGTACCAATCGCTCGACGCGCTCCGGATACGTCGCGGCGACCTGACGAGCGACAAAGCTGCCGAACGAATGACCGACGACCAGCGAGCGCGCGACACCGACAGCATCGAGAAAGCGAACGACGTCGGCGGCGAACTCGTCCATGCCGTAGCCGCGCGCCGGACGTTCCGACTCGCCAAATCCACGCTGGTCCAGGACGAATGCGCGGAAGTTGCCAGGTAGCAGCGGCACGAGCCGGCTGTACGAGAACCACGAGTCAGGCCAGCCATGCAGAAGGACGATCGGCCGTCCGGCGGAATCGCCGTACTCCGCATAGTGAAGCCGCGGACCGCCGGACAGCGACGCGTGTCGAAACTTCCAGTCCGTCATGACAGTTCCTATCACTCGCCGGCGTCAGGTCAGCGACAGGTAGTCGTGAACGAAGCGGACGACCATCGATCCCTCACCGACGGCCGACGCGACGCGATTCATTGCGCCAGCGCGGATGTCACCCGCCGCAAACAAGCCGTGCGCGCTCGTTTCGAGCGGCATTGGCTCGCGGCGCTCTTTCCATACCCGCGCGAACCGCGGATCCGCTGCGAGATCGCGGCCGGTGATGACGAAACCCTTCTCGTCGCGCAAGACGTCGTCTGGCAGCCACTCGCTCCGTGGCTTCGTTCCGATGAAGACGAAGACGGCGTCGATGGCCTCGTCTTCGCTCAGCGCCTTCGTGCGCCAGCCTTACGCGTTCGACGCGGCCGTCTCCCTCGACGTGCTCGAGCGCGGTTCGAGTCCGCAGCCGGATGTTCGGCGTCCGTTCGATCTGCTCGATCAGGTACCGCGACATCGTGTCCCGCAGCGAGTCCCGCCGCACGACGATGTGCACCTCTTTGGCGTAGCGGGCGAGGTGCATGGCCGCCTGTCCCGCCGAGTTCCCGCCGCCGACGACGAGCACGCGCTGGTCGCTGAAAACCGGCGCTTCGGTCGTCGCGGCGCCGTAGTAGACACCGGCGCCAGTGTGCGCGGATACGCCTGGCGCGGGATGCTCTCGGTACTCCATGCCCGTCGCCGCCAGCAGCGTGCGCGTCACGATCGTGCGGCCGTCGCTGAGCGTCAGGTGTTTGTATCCCGCATCAATCGACACACTCGCCACTTCCAGCGGCACCAGCATCTCGGCGCCAAGCCGCTGTGCCTGGGCAACCGCGCGCCGCGTCAGTTCGCTGCCGCTGACCCCAGCGGGAAAGCCGAGATAGTTTTCGATCCGCGAACTGGTTCCGGCTTGCCCGCCAGGCGCGTGTCGATCCAGCAGCAGCGTTCGTAGACCCTCGGATGCGCCGTAGACCGCCGCCCCCAGCCCGGACGGGCCGGCGCCGGCAATCACGAGGTCGTACATGTTGAGCGCCGCGGAGAGCGATCGGCCGAGTCGCTCGGCCACCTGCCGCGGTTCGGGGTTGCGGAGCGCGGTGCCGTCTTCGAAGAAGAGCGCGGGCAGCTCGCCGGCGTCAATGCCGGCCGCGTCGAGCAGGCCGCGCGTATCGGGGTTGCGCGCTACGTCGAGCCAGCGATACGGGATGAGGTTGCCGGCAAGAAAGTCCTTGATCACGTGCGACCGTGGCGACCACTGGTGTCCAACGAGCCTCAGCCCCTGCTCTTCCGGAAGATACGCGGCCTGCCAGGCGTCGAGCAGATCGTCAATCACGGGAACAGGCATTCCTCGGGTGGATCCCACGGCTTCGACAGGTAGTGATCGAGGTGCGCGACATTGATTGCCTTGATCGCCGCGTCGATGTCCGAGTACGCGGTGAGCATCACGCGGCGCGCCAGTGGATAGGACTCGCGCGACTGTGCCAGCACGTCGGTGCCCTGCAGCCCCGGCATGCGCTGATCGCTGATGACGATGGCGAGCGAGTCCCCTCGCGCCTTGAGTTCCTTGATCGTCGCGACCGCCTCTTCGCCGGAAGACGCGCTGATGACGGTGTAGGACTGACGGTAGTGCGACCGCAAATCGCGGCGCACCGCCGCCAACACTTGTGCGTCGTCGTCGACAACGAGAAGAGCCGGTTTGTTCACGATGATTTCGTGCCTCGTGGAGTCGGCGACTGGCAGCGTGACGCGAAATTCGGTGCGGCCGGGAACCGACTCGACTTCGATCTCGGCGTCGTTGTGGCTGACGAGACGGCGAACGATGTCGAGGCCAAGGCCCGTTCCCTTCCCGACCGGCTTGGTGGTGAAGAACGGTTCGAACATGCGTTCGCGGACGTCGGCTGGAATGCCGGCGCCGTTGTCGACGATGCGGACGACGACGCGATGGCGCTCGAGTTGCGCGGACACGTCGACACGGCCGGAATCCGGGACCGCGTCGAGCGCGTTGTCGATGAGATTTCCCCAGATCTGATTGAGCTCGCCGGCAAACCCGCGAACGAGCGGGAGCCCGGGTTCCACCGCGATCGTGACCGTGATCGACTTCGTCTCGCGCCTTGGAGTTGAGGACGGCGACCGTATTGCCAAGACTGGTGACGAGGTCCACTGGTTCGGCCACCATCGCCTGGTCCATGTGGGTGAACCCCTTGATTGCGGTGACCAGGCCCGAAATTCGTCTGGCCGCTTCACGGATTTCCGCTGCCAGGCTCGCGCACCGCGTATCCGCCAGCGACCGCTCTCAACGCCGCGGCGAGCGCCGGACCATCGACGGCAGCGGCAATGCGATCGAGCGCGTCGAGCGTCACCGACGTATCGGCGAGCTGCCCGGCAAGCGTTTCGTCGACACCGTGGTCGGCGAGCCAGTCGGCGATGGCGTCCTCGCGTTCGGCTTGCTGAATCGGCGACAACACGCCAGGCTCGCGCTGGGCCAGGCACGACGCGCGCACCGCGTCGATGGCGGCAAGCTGCTCGTCCGTCAGCCTCGTTGCACCGAGCGCGCGCGTCGCCTGCTCGGCCTCTTCAAGCCGGCCTTCGAGGAGCGACGCTCCGCGTTCGATGGCCGAAACCGGGTTGTTCAGTTCGTGGGCGAGCCCTGCCGACAGCTTTCCGAGCGAAACCATCTTTTCGTCGTGCAGGCCACTCGACGTGAAGAAGCGGGCGCGATCGACCATCGTATGCACGAGGATCGACGTGATCTCGTGGCAGTCGCGAATCAACGCCGCCAGGTCGTCGCGCGGGATGGCGAGGATCTCGCTCGGCTCTTGAGCGATGGAGTCGCCCGGAGGGCTGACGAGACGCGAGTAGGGCAGCATGCCGCCGACATCTCCAGCTCGCCACTCCATCGCCTTATGCCGCCCGGCGCCACGGTCGACGAAGATCGCGACATGGCCTGACAACAGGACGAACAGGCCTGCCACAGGCACGCCTTTCGCGGTCAAGACCTCGCCTTCGTTCAGATGCCGGAGCGCCCCGTGCGCGACCAGCCACTCGAGCTCGGCGCGCGGTGCCTTGCCGAGAGTCTTGTGCGCGGCCAGCCGATCGATGAGATCCGTTGAAGTCACGGTTGGGCACCTGGTTGTGTCGCGGTGTACGTCGATAACCCGAGAATGCTACATCACGCCCGTCGCATACTATGAACAGTCGTGTCCGGCGCCACATCGACACCGATTCCGGAACTGTTCAACGTCGCCGACTATCTCCTCGCGCGCCACGTGCGTGAGGGCAACGGCGAGCGGACCGCGCTCATCACCGCGGCCGGCTCGATGACGTTCAACGGGCTGAACGATCTCGTCAATCGCGCCGGCAATGCTCTCAGCGCCCTGGGCGTCGCACGCGAACAGCGGGTCGTCCTGCTGCTGCACGACGGCCCGGCGTTCTACGCTGCGTTCCTGGGCGCGATCAGGATTGGCGCCGTGCCAATCCCGATCAACACCTTGCTGCGGCAGGGCGACTATCAGTTCATCCTCAACGACTCACGAGCGGTCGTGGCCATCGTCAGCGAACCGCTGATTGCCGAGATCCTCCCGATAACGCACCTGCTCCCGTGTCTGAAGCACCTGATCGTCTCCGGCGGCACGCTCAGCGGTCATCCGTCGTTCGAAGCGTTGATCGATGTGGCACCCCCGGCGCTCGACGCTGCACCAACGCACAGGGACGAACCGGCATTCTGGCTCTACAGCTCCGGCAGCACGGGGACGCCGAAGGGCGCGATTCATCTGCAACACGACATCGTCTACACGATCGATGGCTACGCCCGCGGCGTGCTGGGCATGACCGAGCGCGATTGCTGTTTGTCGGCGGCGAAATTGTTCTTTGCCTATGGTCTTGGCAACAGCCTGTCGTTCCCCCTTGGCGTCGGGGCGCAAGCGATCGTCGTTGCTGGACGGCCCACGCCAGAGGTCATGTTCGAAGCGATCGATCGGCATCGTCCGACAATCTTCTTTGCCGTTCCGACGCTCTTCGCCGCGATGCTGCAAATCGAAGACGCTGCGGCCCGCTTCGACCTGTCGTCGCTGCGTTTCTGCGTGTCGGCTGGAGAGGCGCTGCCACCTGAGATCTTCCGTCGATGGAAGGAGCGCTTTGGCGTGGAGATCGTCGACGGTCTCGGATCGACCGAGATGCTGCACATCTTCCTCTCGAATCGCCCTGGAGCCTGCCGTCCGGGAACGTCCGGAGTCGAGGTACCGGGCTATGCGGCGCGAATCGTCGACGACGATGGAGCGACCGTGGCGACAGGCGCAATTGGAACGCTGATGGTTTCGGGCGACAGCGCCGCTGCCGGCTACTGGAATCAGCACGCGAAGACGAAAGCCACGTTTCAGGGCGACTGGGTGAATACGGGTGACAAGTACTTTCGCGACGAGGACGGCTTCTACCACTACTGCGGCAGAAGCGACGACATGCTGAAGGTCGGTGGCATCTGGGTGTCGCCGGTCGAGGTCGAGAACACGGTGCTGACGCATGCGGCGGTCCTCGAGTGCGCAGTTGTCGGCCTCACCGACACCGACGGGTTGATCAAGCCGAAGGCGTTTGTCGTCGTCAAGCCGAGCATACCTGCCGACGACGCAACCGCGCACGACATCCAGACGTTCGTGAAGTCGCGCATCGCTCCCTACAAGTATCCACGCTGGATCGAATTCGTTCCCGAGCTGCCAAAAACCGCCACCGGGAAGCTGCAGCGATTCAGATTGCGTTGAGGCTGTCGATCAGGGCTTCGCCGCGTCCTTCAAGAGTCCCAGCCGCACCAGGCTCTCGGCAGTGGCCACGACTGCCTCCTCGTTCGACCGCGGCGACCAGCCGAGGACACGCCTGGCCTTCTCGTTCGTGGCGTTCTTCCGTTTGCCGAGCTCCGGCACGATTTGTTGCACCGCTGGATCGCGCCAGGCGGCAAGCCGTACCAGCCAGTTCGGCAGTTGCCTTGTCGGCACTCGTCTCGCCGCCTCGCCCATTCGCCGCTTGAGGATCATGGCGATGTCTCGCATCGACAGGAAGTCGCCGGCCACCGCGAGGAAGCGCTCGCCCTTGGCCGCGGGATCGGTCATCGCGCGGAGGTGCAGCTCGACGACGTCGCGGACGTCGACAACGCCAAAATAGATTTGCGGACAGCCGGGCACCGCGCCGTCCATCAAGCGCTGCACAATCAGGATTGACGTCGAGTAGTCGGGCCCGAGCACCGGCCCGAACACACCAACCGGATTCACGACCGACAACTCGAGAGCGCGTCCCTCTTGGGCTATGAAGTCCCACGCGGCGCGCTCCGCCAGCGCCTTCGATTTGACATACGGCCGCACGTCGTCCCCGTTCGTGTTCGTCCAGTCCGTCTCGGTGAACGGGGTGGCTTGCGGCGGGTGGCCGTAGCCGATGGCAGCAAATGACGACGTCAGGACGACGCGCTTGACGCCGGCGTCGCGCGCCGCCCGCAGAACGCGCAGCGCGCCTTCGCGCGCCGGTACGATCAACTCGTTCTCATCGTTCGGAATGCTTGGCGGAAACGGTGAGGCGATGTGGAGCACGTATTCGCAGCCGGCCACCGCCGCGGGCCAACCGGCGTCGCGCTCGAGATCGGCGGCCGCAAAGGACAACGCCTTGCCAGGCTCGGCGCCGCCGCGTTTGAGCATCGTGCGAACATCAGACTCGCGGCTCAGGTTCCTGACCGTCGTCCGCACCTGGTGACCGGCCGCGATCAGCTGCAGAATCGCGTGCGTGCCGATGAACCCCGATCCTCCGGTAACGAGAACTGTGCTCATCGACGACCTCGCTCTCTTATGGCTTCCGCCTTCAGGCGGGAAATCTTCCGGCTAAAGCCGGAAGCCACGAGCAGGTAAAAAGTTGCGCGATCCAAGATACCCCGCAAGATGCTCGACGATGTCGCGGGCGTCGTCCTCCGCGCCATGGATGAACGTCGACTTGCGGCGTCGCAGGAAGGGAAGGCCTATGGCGTAGAGTCCCGGTGCGTCGACTACCCCGCCATCGTGCTTCAGGTGTCCCTTGGCATCGACGACGGGTACATCGAGCCAGCTGTAGTCTGGACGAAAACCCGTCGCCCAGACGATGGACCGGACCTCGCCGCTCGAGAGGTCCAGCGAGAGTCGTGATGACGCCGGGGCGCGCGTCGGCTCGAAACGCTCGGGCGCGGCGACGTCGGCGTCGCGCCCGTTCGTCCGTGCCCACTCGTCGAAGGTGTCCAGCAAGCGATTCATCTTGAGGTCGGCCAACGCAAAATGATTGCGGAGGCCGCCGGAGAAGAGGGCTCGGCCGTCGCGGATGGCGGCGAGACGCCCGACGATTTCGACGCCGGCCGCACTCAACGCGTTGAGGTCGAGCGTCGTGCGATCGGGCGTTCCGACGAGCTGTGGTGACGGCAGCCTTCGCGCGCGCGTCAGATCGTCGATCTCGTCGTAGCGCTGATTCCAGACGCCTGAGGCGTCCATCCACCAGAGCACGTCACGGCCGCGATACATTCGCGGCAGCCGTACGTGTTCGCCGACCGACAGCGTCACGCGGCGTCCGGAGCGCTGGATTTCGTCAGCCAGCTGGACGCCAGTGGCTGACGCGCCAACAATCAGCACACCACCATCCGGAAGATTACGGGGACTGCGGTAGTCGAGGCCCGTAAAGGCGGCGATTGACGATGGGACGGCCTGACTGAGAGACGGGATGTGCGCGAGATTGCAGGCGCCGCTCGCGATGACGACGGTGCGGCAGCTCCATGCGCCAACGGGTGTGATGACGTGATAGCCATCGTCGACTTGGCGAAGCGCGGTGACAGGCGAGTGGGTCCGAACCGGCGCCGTCGCGACCGTCGCATAACGAGCGACGAACGCGACGACTTCGGCCATGGTCATGAACCCGTCGGGATCGGATCCATCGTAGCGGTAACCAGGAAGCCGGCTCTGCCAGTTGGGTGTCAGCAGCCGAAGCGAATCCCAGCGTTCGTGACGCCAGGAGTTGGCCACCTCACCGCGTTCGAGCACGACGTGATCGATCGAGCGCTCGCTGAGGCAGCGGCTCGTCGCCAGACCGGTGTGTCCGGCGCCGATGACGACGGTGGCGACGGATCCGATGGCGTTACACCACTTCGACCGTCACGTTGGTCGGATTGGTCACGATGTCGTACACCGCCGAGCGCTTTTGCGACTGTGCGACCAGCGCCTCGATGTCCTTCTTCGACGCATCGGCGTCGATGTTGAACGTGACCTTGATGTCGTCGTAGCCGTTGCGGACGTCGCTGTCGATGCCGAGGATTCCCTGGATGTCCATCGAACCTTCGAGCTTGGCTTCGACCAATCGCAGCTGGATGCCGCGGTTCTGCGCGACAGCGGCGACGCCGGCGGTCAGGCAGCTGGCCAGGCCGACGAGCACGAGCTCGACCGGGGTCGCGCCCAGGTCCTCGGAGGCGAAGATTTCCGGGTGGTCGGTTTCGAAGCTGAATGCCGTCTTGTGCTTCTGTTCCTGGCCAAGTCCGTGAAAGCCTTCGACATTGCTCTTGCTGTGCGTGCCGTTCTGCCATTTGCAGGACGCCCGCCACGTGAACTTGGCTGCCTGCGGCGCGGCCTTCAACGCTTCGCGTGCCGCCAGCAGTGCGTCGACGTTGACGCCGTTATTGACGCTCGTATTTGCCATCGTGAGCCTCCTCGATGATCGATGACGGGTGCTATACCGTCCGAATAGTTGTGCTAAACCGGTGGGCGCAAGCTTCGAATCATACATCGGCCCTACGATTGGTAGTTACGAGCGCAACGCGCGTCCGGTGCCCCATCGGCGGCAACCGCCGGGCGGGGATATGATCGGCCGCATGACCACGCCAGCGTCCAAGGCCGCCGCGGGCTCCGTCGGCACGGTCGAAACGCAGTTCCTCGACCTTCCGCGCCCGCTGGCGCTCGATTGCGGGCGTGAGCTTTACCCAATTCGTATTGCCTACGAGACTTACGGGA
Source organism: uncultured Acidobacteriota bacterium (assembly GCA_963797715.1). GTDB lineage: Bacteria > Acidobacteriota > Vicinamibacteria > Vicinamibacterales > 2-12-FULL-66-21 > DATBJJ01. The sequence goes on along the minus strand of CAWCQS010000008.1, from coordinate 491,126 downwards.
CGCTGTCGCCGGCACGCGACAACGTCATTCTGGTGTGTCACGCGCTCAGCGGGGATGCGCACGCGGCCGGTTACACGGCTGCTCCGGTTGCGGCGAGCACCAGGGACGGTTTCCGTGCCGACGAGCGCGATGCCGGCAGCGGCCGCGGCCTCGGATGGTGGGACGGCATGATCGGTCCGGGCAAGGCCTTCGATACCCATCGTTTTTTCGTCGTCAGCTCCAACCTGCTCGGCGGCTGCCGCGGGACAACCGGACCATCATCGCAGAACCCCACGGCCGGCCGCCCATACGGTTCGGACTTCCCAGTCATCACCGTCGCGGACATGGTGCGCGCGGAGCGCGCGCTACTCGATGAGCTTGGGATTGAACGGCTGGCAGCGGTCGCCGGCGGATCGCTCGGCGGCATGCAGGCGCTCGAATGGGCCGTCCAGTACCCGATCGGGTGGACGCCATCATTCCAATTGCGAGCACGCACGCGCTGCACCCGCAGGGCGTCGCGTGGAATGCGATCGCGCGAAACGCCATCACCGCCGATCCAAACTGGCAGGGCGGACACTACTACGGCACCGGCCGCGCGCCGAACGCGGGGATGGGCGTGGCGCGGATGGTTGGCCACATCACGTATCTGTCGGCGGGCTCCCTCGCCGACAAGTTTGGCCGGCGGTTGCAGTTTGCCGACGACATTCGCTACACGCTCACCGAGCCCGAGTTCGAGGTCGAGAGCTACCTGCGCCACCAGGCCGACAGCTTCGTCAAGCGCTTCGACGCGAACACCTACTTGTACACGTCCCGTGCGCTGTCGTACTTCGACCTCGGTCGGCAATACGGGAACGGCAGATTAGCGGACGCGTTGCGCAATGTATCGGCCAGGACGCTGCTCATTGCGTTCAGCTCCGACTGGCTCTACCCGCCGTCAGGATCCGAAGAGCTCGCGGCGGCACTACGCGCCGTCGGCAAGAACGTCGAGCTCCACGTGATCGAGGCGCCGTATGGGCATGACTGTTTTTTGTTAGAGGAAGCGCGCCAAACACCGATGATTCAGAGATTCTTGGCGCGTTAGGCGCGCACAGCGCGCCTGCGAGGGAGCGGCGCGGGGTAATGGGGCCCCCGCAAGCGACCGAGCCGGGGTCCGGGGCAGAGCCCCGGTAGAAGAAGACTCCCATGATTCAGGAGTTTCTTGCTCGGTAGGAACGACGCACGAGGCGCGCACGGCGCGCCTGCGAGGGAGCGGCGCGGGGCAATGGGGCCCCCGCAAGCGACCGAGCCGGGGTCCGGGGCAGAGCCCCGGTAAAACATGGAAGAGTCCCGTCACTTTGGGTTCGAAACGCGTCAGGTGCACGCGGGTCAGCGACCCGATCCAAATACCGGCGCGCGCGCCGTTCCCATCTTTCAAACCACGAGCTATGTGTTCGAGGATCCTGAATCGGCGGCCGCGTATTTCAATTTGCAAGAGTACGGCAACACGTACTCGCGGATCATGAACCCGACCGTCGCCGTGTTCGAGGAGCGCATGGCCAACCTCGAAGGCGGTTGTGGTGCTGTCGCCTTCGCCAGCGGGATTTCGGCGCAGGCCGCGGCGCTCTTCACGTTGCTGACGCCCGGCGACCACGTCGTGTCGTCATCCGCGCTCTACGGTGGCACCGTCAACCAGTTCAAGCACCTGCTGCGCAAGATGTCGGTGCAGCTCACGTGGGTCGACCCCGACGATCCCGATGCCTGGAAGAGGGCGGTTAAGGAGAACACCAAGGCGTTCTACGGCGAGACGATCGGCAACCCGGGCGGCAATGTGCTCGACATCGAGGCGCTTGCGAAAATCGCGCACAATCACTCGTTGCCGCTCATCGTCGACAACACGTTCGCGACGCCATTCCTCTGCCGGCCAATCGAGTGGGGCGCCGACATCGTCATCCACTCGGCGACCAAGTTCATCGGCGGCCACGGCACGAGCATTGGTGGCGTTGTCGTCGATTCCGGGCAGTTCAACTGGTCGAACGGCCGCTTTGCGGTGGTTGCCGATCCGTCGCCGGCGTATCACGGCCTGCAGTTTCACGAGACGTTCGGCACCTACGGGTATCTGATGAAGCTTCGCGCCGAGACGCTACGCGACCTTGGCGCGGCGATGAGCCCCTTCAACGCGTTCCTGTTTCTGCAAGGTCTCGAAACGCTCTCGCTGCGGATGGAGCGGCACGTCCAGAATGCGGTTGCCGTCGCGAAGTACCTCGAGTCGCACGAGCTTGCGTCGAACGTGACGTATCCCGGTCTGCCGTCCAGCCGCTACCGGCCGCTCGTCGACAAGTATCTGCCGCGCGGAGCCGGGGCGGTGTTCTCGTTCGACTGTCGCGGCGGCCGCACCGCCGGCCAGGACTTCATTCGTAGCGTGAGCCTGTGGTCGCACCTCGCCAATGTCGGCGACTCGAAGAGCTTGATCATCCATCCGGCGAGCACGACGCACCGCCAGCTCAACGAAGAGGAGCTCCGCGCCGCGGGCGTCGGCCCCGGGACGATACGGCTCTCGGTGGGCACCGAATCCGTTGACGACTTGATTTGGGACCTGGAACAGGGATTTCGCGGCGTCGCGGCGTCGTCGGCAAGCGAGGTCGCGTCACGATGACACCGGCATTCGATGTCCGCCGCTACCAGGACCCCCTGACCATCCAGCGCGTGATTCACAGCGCCAAAACCATCGCCATTGTCGGCCTGTCGAAGAACGAGTTGCGCGCCAGCTACTTCGTCGGCTACTACCTCAAACGCCACGGATACCACGTCATCCCGGTGAATCCGGGTGAGGAAGCGATCCTCGGCGAGAAGACCTACAAGAGCCTCGCCGATGTTCCCGTTCCAATTGATATCGTCAATGTCTTCCGCGCGCCTGACGCGTTGCCCGAAATTGCCAGGGAAGCCGTGGCTGTGCGCGCCAAGAGCCTCTGGTGCCAATTCACCGTCGTCAACGCCGAAGGGGGACGCATTGCAGAGGACGGCGGGCTCACGGTGATCATGGATCGCTGCCTCAAGGTCGAGCACGCGCGATACGTCGGCCGCATGCACTGGCTGGGATTCAATACGCAACGGATCACGTCGGTACGCGGCGGACTGCAGTAACCGGCCATCCCCGCTCGAAGCTCACTCCGCCCGAAGGGCGCGCGCGGGATCGGTCAGCGACGCCTGTCGTGCCGGAAGATAGCTCGCGACCAGCGCTACACCGACAAGTAACACGCCGGCGGCGACGAAGCCGACCGGATCGAGCGGCTGCACGCCGAAGAGCAGACTCCTCATCGCCAGGGCAAGGACGACGGCTCCACCGAGCCCAAGAGCGGAGCCGATCGCGGCAAGCATGGCGCCCTTGCGAAGAACAAGCCGCGACAGGTCGGACGGCGTGGCACCGAGCGCCAGACGCACACCAAACTCCTTGATACGCTGCGTCACGCCGTACGCGATCACGCCGTACAGCCCGACGCTGGCGAGCAGCAGCGACGATCCGGCAAACAGGACGACGATCGCCATGTTCAACCAACGCTGTGCGGTTGAGCGCTCAACCACGTCGTCCATTGTTCTGACGTCGTAGACGGGCTGCTCCGGATCGAGCGCGCGAATCGCCTCAATCACCCCCGGAATCACCGCGCGTGCATCCTCGCGACTCTTTGCCACGAGGACGATCCGTCCGTCGGTGAACTGGTGGTGGCTGAAATACATCTGGCGGTCGGAGTCGTTCTCGAGCCCGGCATGCCTGACGTTGCCGACGACGCCGACGACCTCGGCAGTCGTTGGTTGTTGTTGTCCCGGAAGAGTGACGCGGAACCGCTGACCGACGGCGCGCTGTCCAGGCAAGAGCGCCCTCGCCAGGCGCTCGTCGATGACAACGACGAGCGGCGTGTTTGCCCGATCCTGTTCCGTCAGCACGCGCCCCTCGAGGACCGGGATGCTCAGCGTCCTGAAGTAGTCCGGCGTGACGGACCGCGACTGCACCTGGACGGGCTCGCGAGGGGCGGAGCCGAACTGCGGCAGTTGTATCGGCAGCACCTGGTTGTTACCCGATAAGGGCAACCGATTGACCATCGCCGTGGACGCGATGCCAGGCACAGCCGAAACCCGTTCGACGATTTGCGTGTAGAACGCGGCAATCTGCTCGTCGCTCTTGTACTTCGTGCGCGGGATGGCCATGTGCATGGTCAGGACGTTGTGCGTCTGGAATCCTGGCTCGACGGCCATCAGCGCCGCAAAGCTCCGAGTCAGCGCCATAGCGCCGACCAGGAGAGGGAGTGTCAGCGCAAGCTGCGCGACGACGAGCACGTTCCGCGTTCTGACGTGTTCGCGCGTCGCGGTAGCCGAGCGTGTGCCTTTGGTGGCAGCAGGGACGTTCGCCCGCCAGGCATGCATGGCCGGCAGCAGTCCAGCGATGACACCTGTCAGCACGAGGACGCCGGCCGAGAACGCCAGCACGGCTCCATTGACGTCGATGCTGTCGACGCGAGGCAGCGTGGGCGGCGCGACGGGGAGGAACATGCTGATGGCCGCCCTGGCAGCGGCGACGCCCGCGATGCCGCCCATCACGAGTATCGGGATGACTTCGGCCAACGCCTGCAGTGTGAGCCGGCTGCGAGATGCGCCGAGCGCCAGGCGAACCGCGAACTCGCGCGCGCGGCTTTCTGCCCGCGTGCCGAGCAGGCTCGCGAGGTTGAGGCACGCGATGAGGAGGAGGCAGAGAACGGCCGCCAGCATCACGCGCAACGTCGGACGGATTTCGCGGCTCGACTCGTCGGGCAGCGATGCGACCTCGACGCGAACCTGTCGATTCGTCGCCGGGTACTGCGTTTCGAGCCGCGCGGCGATGACGTCCATCTCGCGCTGCGCTTGCGCGATGGAAACACCGGCCTTGAGACGCGCGACCGCAACGACGTTGAACCCGGCCACGGCTCTGGAGAGTTGCCTCGGATCAATCGTCAGCGGAATCCACAGCTGGTTGTCAGCCTCGGGAAAGCGGAACTCGGGCCGCATCACGCCGACGACGAGGTAGGAGTTGCCACTGAGGTTGATGCTGCGGCCGACGATGGAGCGGTCGCTGGCAAAGCGGTGCTTCCAGAGGCCGTCACCGAGCAAGACGACGCGTTCGTTGCCAGTCTGCTGCTCGGCCGGAGTAAAGCCGCGGCCGAGTGCCGGGCTCACCCCCAGGACAGAGAGCAGGTTCGACGACAATCGGCCGGCGACCAGCCGCTCGGGTTCGCCCGCTCCGATCAGGTTGAAATTCTGCGGAGCATTCGCCAGGGCGATGTCCTCGAACACCGTGTTGCTGCGCCGCCACTCCTCGTAGTCGGCGGCGTTGGCTCGTGTGCGCTGAGCGGAGGCTGGCAATCGCGTCCAGAGTGCGACCAGCCGGTCGGGTTGCGCATAGGGGAGCGGGCGCAACATGACACCGTATACGACGCTGAAGATGGCGGTCGTGCTCCCGACGCCGAGCGCGACGATGAGTGCGCTGATGAAGGCGACACCAGGTGCGCGGCGCAGCAGGCGGATCCCGAACGCCAGATCGCGCGCGACCTGCCGCGCGAACGCGCCCGGGTGCGCTGCGCGGGATTCCTCGCGGATGGCGACAACGTTGCCAAAGAGACGACGAGCCTCGCGGTGAGCATCGTCAGGTGACATGCCTGATGCGATGTGTCGCGCCGTCAGCCGTTCGAGGTGAAAGCGGATCTCCTCCGATACCTCGGCCTCGAGTGTCTCAGGCCGAAGCCAGGCGCGGATCGCGGTTCCCCATCGGCCTCTCGGTTTGCCCACGCGTTACTCCCCTTGTCCTTCGACAAGAGCATACGTCTGCGTCCTGTAGAACTTCAAGAGGAGAAGCTGTGCCGACGAGAAGCGTCGGTTTATCATCGTGAGCAGCGAAGTCATGGTGTCTCCATCCACGCGCTACCTGCATGTCGCCAACGGCACGTCGACGACAGGGCTGATCGCTGCTGCCGGGATTCCGGGCACGTTGTCGGTGTGGTGTGACCCGCTCTACGAGGGCCCGGTTCCAGCCGGGCTCGGCGACGGCGAGATGCTCCAAGTCCGCGCGCGTTTTCTGAGCGGACCGGAACATCCGCAATCGGAGGTCGCGAGCGACTTGCAGCGCTGGCGCAGCGTCATCAGCCAAGGAGCCTTCGATGAGCTCGTGCTCTGGTACGAGCACGACCTCTTCGACCAGTTGAACCTCATCCAGTTGCTTACCTGGATTGGGCGCCACGCGCGCGTCTCGAAGCCAATCAGCCTGATCTGCATCGGCTCCTTTCCAGGGCGGCCACACTTCAAAGGGCTCGGTGAGCTCACGCCCGGCGAGCTGGCGCCGCTGCTCGACGCGCGACAGCCCGTGGATGGTGCGCAGTACAACGTTGCGGGCCGTGCGTGGGAGGCCTATCGCGCGTCGACGCCAGAAGCGCTCTCGGGCCTGCTCCGGAGCGACACGTCCGCTCTGCCCTTTCTTGCAGCGGCCGTTCGACGATTCCTCGAGGAGTACCCGTGGACGACAGACGGCCTCTCGAGGTTCGAGCGCCGGCTGCTGGAACTGGCGGCGGGAGGTGCCATACCGCTGGCATCTGCCTTTCCGCGCATGCAGGATGGCGAGACCGCCTATTACATGACCGACTCGTCGCTCCACGATCTCGCCAGCTCATTGGCGACGACATCGCCGGCACTGCTGACGGTCGAACGGCTGCGAGCATCGGCCACGACGCGCCTGCTCGATGCCGTCGTGATGCTCACCGACATGGGCCGGGCTGTCCTCGACGCCAAGCAGGATCGGGTCACGCTCTGTGGCATCGACAAGTGGTTGGGGGGTGTGCACCTCACCACCGGCAACGCGATCTGGCGTTGGAACCCGGACCGTGCGCAGGTCGTCGGCCCCTACAGCCGTTGACTCACGGCGAGGATGTTTCCTTCGGAGTCTTTGAAGCCGCACTCGTAGATCACGCCTCCCGCGTACGTCCCTTTCGGCGTGAGCCCGTTCTTTTCTTCGTAGAGCTTCCGAGCCCGCGACACGTTGGCGACCGGAATGTAAGGAACGATCGCGTGATCCCGCAACATGGCTATCCTCCGTTGGGATTGACAGCGACCTCTCGCGTTGTTCAACATGGGGCCAGCGCGCTTCGGGGGCGCCTCCTGTCCGCGGCAACCCGTTCGTCGAACCTTCTTCCGGCCTGTTATCAGCGGACCCCAGGCATTCAACGGAAGGAAGGTTTATGCCCACACTCGATCGTTTCAAGAAAGACGCCAAGCGCTGGCTCCGAGCTCTGCGTTCGGATGACGTGAGCGCGCGGACGCCGCTCGCCCGCGTGTCTCCAAACTCGGCTACACTCGCTGTCCTGCTGGCAGGCGTCGCATGACCGACAACGCCATCCACCGGACGTTTACCGCTGCACTCGACACGCTCGTCGCGCAGCTGAAGCAGGACCGCAGCGTGCTCGCGGTCCTCTTGTGCGGCAGCCTGTCCCACGACACGGTGTGGGCGAAGTCCGACATCGATCTCGCCGTCGTGACCGTCGACGATCGCAAGATCGAGGGTGGGATGATGGCGCTCAACGCCGACGGCGTCAACGTCCACGCGTTCATCATTCCACGCACCGAGTTCCGCCGGCTGGTCGAAGGTTCGATCCAGCACACCTTCATGCACTCGCTCCTCGCCAAGGGCCGGTTGCTCTACACGCATGACGACACCATCGCCAGGCTGTGCGAGGGTCTCCGCGAGATGGGTGCGCGCGACCGTCAGGTCCAGCTGCTGCGTTCCGGCGCGCACGCGCTCGCCGCGATTTACAAGGCGCACAAATGGATGATCACGCGCGGCGATCTCGACTACACCGCACTGTGGATTCTCTACGCGGCGACGTCGCTCGCCGAGATCGAGGTCATCAGCGCCGGCCGCCTCGTCGACCGCGAAGTCATCCCGCTGGCGGCTTCGATCAACCCGGCGTTCTTCACGACCATTTACACGGATCTCCTGAATCGCAAGAAGAGCCGCGCGCTGGTTCAAGCCGCTCTCGACGCCGTCGATCGCTACGTCGAGGAGCGAACGCAGCAGCTCTTCTCGCTGGTGCTGGACTACCTGCGCGACGCCGGCGAGGCGCGGTCGAGCGGCGAGCTCGACGCCCACTTCACCCGACACTACGACGTTGGGCACGCCTCGATGGCATGCGAATATCTGGCCGACCGGGGGTTGATCGGCAAGGTGTCGCTGGCGGCACGGTTGACCAAAAAGAGCAACGTCGACATCCAGGAACAGGCGTTCGTCTATCTCGGTGAGTAGCCGCTCCATGCCCAATTCCACGAAGCGCGCGGCCCCCCGCACGACGATCTCCGTGCAAGGCGCGCGCGTTCACAATCTCAAGAACATTTCAGTCGAGATTCCACGTGACAGCCTCGTGGTCGTCACTGGCCTCTCCGGTTCAGGGAAGTCCAGCCTCGCGTTCGACACCATCTACGCCGAGGGCCAGCGCCGCTACATGGAGTCGCTGTCGACGTTTGCCAAGCGGTTCATCGCCCAGGTCACCAAGCCTGACGTCGACTTCGTGTTCGGCCTGTCACCCGTCATCTCGATCGAGCAGAAGACACTCGCCAACAACCCCCGCTCCACTGTCGGGACGATGACCGACATCGCGAGTTATCTGAACCTGCTGTACGCGACCGTCGGTCAGGCACATTGCCCGCGAACCGGCGAGCCGACGCCCGGCCGCACGTCGAACCAGATTCTCGAGGCGATCCTGTCGCTGCCCGAGGGATCGGAGGTCGAGCTGCGCGCGCCGGTGCCGAAGATTTACGGCGAGGACCTCGACGTGGTCTTTACCGAGATTCGGAAGAAGGGCTGCCGGCGGCTCATCATCGACGGTAAGAATGTCGATCTGTCAGAGAATGTCGACCTCGAGGCGTCAGACGTCCGCTACATGGACGCCGTCGTCGATCGCCTTACCGTCGGCCGCAAGCACGAGAAGGCGATCAAGGCCGGGATTGCCGCCACGCTGCTCGTCGGCGACGGCCTCATGCAGGTGCATGTCGTCAAGGGCGCGAGCAAGGCCGAGGCCGATCGCTTCTACAAAACGCTGTGCAGCGCGACGCATCGCTTCGTCTACGGGGACATCGGTCCGGAGTACTTCGTCTTCAACAACCCCGAGAGCGCCTGCCGGACCTGCGGTGGGCTTGGCGTCGACAAGCTCACACATCCCGAGCTCCTGATCCCGGATCCGAAGCGCAGCATCCTCGGCGGGTGCTTCGTTCGAGAGGCCTTCAGGTATAACCCCGACACCTGGGATGGCCGCGTCATGTTCAGCCTGTCGCAGGCGCTCGGTTTCGCGCTCGACACCCCGTGGACCCAGCTGCCCGACGCGATTCATCGTGCCATTCTCTATGGCATCGAGCCGCGAAAGTTCGTCGTCTCGACGCCGCCTGACGCCAAGGTCCGGCGTGACGATCAGGACGGCAAGGAAGTTGGCTTCACCGGTATCGCGCGCCGCATCGAGCGTTGGTACCGCCGCTATCGCCAACGTGGCGAGGCGAACTCGAGAATGGAAGCATGGCTCGACAAGGTGATGGTCGAGCACACGTGTCCGGACTGCAACGGCGCCAGGCTGCGTGCGACCCGTCTGCTGTTCACGGTGAATGGCCGCAGCGTTCACGACGTCGGTCAGCTCAACTTCGACGAGCTCCAGGCATTTCTCTCGACGCTGAAGCCCACGGGCCGCGGTGCCGACGCTGGCCGCCAGGTGCTCAACGAGATCCGAGGGCGCCTGACGCTGCTGCTCGGCATCGGGCTCGACTATCTCAACTTCAACCGCAAATCCGGCACGCTGTCCGGAGGCGAATCGCAGCGCATCCGGCTCTCGACCCAGATTGGTTCGGGGCTGATGGGCATGTTGTACGTCCTCGACGAGCCGAGCATCGGGCTCCACCCCAAGGACAACATGAAGATGATCGCGACGCTCGAGCGGTTACGCGACATCGGCAACACCGTGATCGTCGTCGAACACGACGAGGACACGATTCGCGCCGCCGATCACGTCATCGAGATGGGTCCAGGGCCAGGCGTCCACGGCGGCCGCGTCGTTGTCCAAGGTACCCTCGCCGAGGTACTCAAATCGAAAGCGTCGCCGACCGCGCAGTTCTTCAGCGGCAGGCGCTCGATTGCCGTGCCGCGGAAGCGCCGGAAAGGAAATGGCAAAACGCTCGTCGTGCGCGGCGCGCGTGAAAACAATCTGAAGAAAGTCGATGTCTCGTTCCCGCTGGGCACGCTCATCGCCGTAACCGGCGCGTCTGGCTCTGGCAAGAGCACGCTGGTCAACGAGATTCTGTTCAAGGCGCTCTGGAAGAAGCTCGAGGACACGCGCTCGCTTCCCGGCCAGCACGACTCGGTCGAAGGCATGGAGCACGTGCACAAAGTCGTCAGCATCGACCAGTTGCCGATTGGCCGCAACAGTCGATCGAATCCGGCGACCTACGTCGGCTTTTACGACACCATCCGCGATCTCTTCACCAACGCGCCGCTGTCGGTCGAACGGGACTACAAGCCTGGGCGATTCAGCTTCAACGTCAAGGGCGGGCGCTGCGAGGAGTGCCAGGGCGAAGGCGTGATCACCACGCAGCTCTATTTCATGCCGGACGTGGAGGTGACCTGCGCCACGTGCAAGGGCGCGCGGTTCAACAGCGAGACGCTCGAAGTTACCGTGCGCGGCAAGACCATCGACGACGTGCTGAACATGTCGATTGAAGAAGGCGTAACCTTCTTTGCCGGCGAGCCGGTGCTGGCACGCAAGATCGAGGTGCTGAACGATCTCGGCCTCGGCTATCTGACCCTGGGGCAGTCAGCGACGACGCTGTCCGGGGGCGAGGCGCAGCGCGTCAAGATCGCCACGGAGTTGAGCAAGCTGCAGCGATCGAAGCACACGGTCTATATCCTCGACGAGCCGACGACCGGCCTGCACCTGGCGGACGTCGAGCGTCTGCTGGCATCACTCAACCAACTCGTCGACGCCGGCCACACCGTGCTCTTGATCGAGCATCACATGGACGTCATCAAGACCGCTGACCACGTCGTCGATCTTGGACCAGAAGGCGGCCACGCCGGTGGCCGGGTCGTGGTGACGGGGACGCCCGAGCAGATAGCCGCGTGCAAGGCGTCGTATACGGGAAAGTTCCTGAAGGCACATCTTCGGGGGGCGTCCGCATGATCGTGTGCCAGCTGGCCGATCGCATACGGCTGATCACGCAGCCCGATCACGCGCACCTCGCGCGGCGAATCATGGAGCGCTGCGTATCGTTGCGGGATTGCCTTCGTGCCGATTCGATCCTGCTGGCGATCGGCGAGCACGACAACGGCTGGGAAGAAGAGGACGCATCGCCGGCCGTCGATCTCGAGACGGGCAGAGTCGTCGATTTCGTCGGCGCACCGCTCGCCGTCAGGCATCGCGTCTGGCCCCGGGCGATCGGCCGCCTGTCGCACGATCCGTGGGCCGCGGCGCTCGTGGCACAGCATGCGCTGACCGTGTACGACCGGTTCCGCGCCGATGCCGCCTGGTGGGCGTTTTTTGCCGAGCTGACCGCGCTCCGCGACGGGATGCTCGACGTAAGCCAGGGAACACCTGCCGATCTCGCCTTGGATTACCCGTTCGTCCGGCTGGGCGACCTGATCTCGCTCGTCTTTTGCGCCGGCTGGACCGAGCCGCAACGGTTTGGCGGGTGGGTCGTGGAAGGGGCCGGACGCGTCGTCAGCGTCACTCCCGGTCCTTTTGCGGGCCCTGTTCCGTTCGAGGTTGAGGCCAGGGAACTGCTGGGCGCCACCTATCGATCCGACGCCGACCTCGCCGAGGCGGTTTCAATGTCCCCAAAAACGATACTTCGGGGTCAGGTTGTGTCGAAAGGCTAGAAATCAGATCCCAATGTCGAGAACCGGACGCCGGCTCCGACTTACTCGCAAAGCGCGGACATACCGTCCGGCTGATCGGAAGGAGACCGAAGATGCCGACGATTACGCCGTTTCTCTGGTTCGACAGCCAGGCCGAAGAGGCCATGAAGCTCTACACGTCGATTTTCAAGCGTTCGAAGGTGATTGCCGTCAACCGCGCGCAGGGAAAGGTGATGTCGGTGACGTTCGAGCTCGAAGGCCAGCGCTTCATGGGCCTGAACGCCGGGCCGACGTTCACGTTCAACGAGGCCGTCTCGTTCTTCGTCGGCTGCGACACGCAGCAGGAGATCGACGAGCTGTGGGGCAAGCTCATCGCCGACGGCGGATCCCCGAGCCGCTGCGGCTGGCTCAAGGACAAGTTCGGGTTGTCATGGCAGATCGTCCCCAATTCGCTCGGCAGCATGCTGAGCGATACCGATGGCGCCAAGGCCGGCCGGGCGATGAACGCGATGATGCAGATGGACAAGCTCGATCTCGCGAAGCTGCAGACAGGCGTATCAGGGGAGTAGTGCAGAACCCGGGGACGCTTCTTAACAGCGTCGATCGCTTCTTCTTGGTTTTCGCCGCGCTCTTTGGCGGCCGTCTTCTTCACCGCGCCGTGGCCTGGCGTTGGATGCCGGGCGCGACGCCGTTGGTTTCGCGCTCACGACATCCTGAAGCGCGTAGGCCGCCTGCAGCCACTCGGTGATTGGCGCTTCGACTTCGTCGCGATGCCGGATGTGAATGATGTTGACGACCTTCGACTTCGACGCGCGGTCGACGCGGCGCACGAGCGGCGACTTCAGGCCGTGCCCGAGAAAGACGCAAACTTCGAGGAACGCGCGCTTCGGGACGCACGAAGAAGTAGCACGACTTGCGCGAGAACATGATCGACTTGTGCGAGGCGTAGATGCGCTGCTCGCCGAACGCAGCCGCCGTATCGCGCAGACGTTCCCAGGCTTCCTGAAGATCCTCCGAAAGCTCGCGGGTCAGCGCCGATTCGGTCGTCGTCCAGCAGTCGTGCGCTTCGCCCTCGTCGACCCACTGCTTGCAGTGATAGCACTGGTGGCCAGCCATGCTTCATTGTAGGGCGGCGGTCGGCGCCGGCACCGGCCCAACGTACTTCGCCCGCGGCCTGATCAGATGGCCCGTCGCGTACTGTTCGATCGCGTGACCGATCCAGCCGATCGTTCGCCCGATGGCAAAGAGCGTGAGCGGCGCCCCGTCCGGCAGGCGCAGCACGCGGGCGACCGACGCGAGAGCGAAGTCGAGGTTCGGTGCGTCACCGCTCGCGACCGCGGCGGCCTCAGTGACGTCGAGGACGAACCTGAGTTCTGTGGACGTCGCGTACTGCCGGCGCAGCAGGTCGAAGAGCGCCGTTGCCCGAGGATCGCCGTCGCGATAGAGCGGGTGGCCGAAGCCTTCGAGCCGCTCGCCGCGCCGCAACCGTGCATCGACCGCGGCTCGCAGGTCGCGAGTCCGTCGGAGAGACGTCAACATGGATTCGACCCGTGCGCCCGCGCCACCGTGACGTGGCCCTTCGAGCGCCGCGAGCCCGGCGATGACGACCGCGTACGGGTTCGAACCGGCCGAGGCGACGCAGCGGGCCGTGAAAGATGACACGTTCAGTTCGTGATCGGCGCAGAGAATGAGCGCCGCGCGCAGGATGTCGACGCCGCCGGCACGAATGTCCCACGCCCGCGCTAGAGACAGTTCGATCGTCGCTGCCATCCGGTGCTTTCCGACGACGAGGCTGGTCAGAAGCCGAAGGATACGCCAGCCACACTGCGCGACCGCCTCGGGCCGCACATCGGACGCCATTGGATCGCGCGCCGACGCCGCGGCCAGTGCGCGTTGCGCCCGCGCCACGAACGGCAGCGTGCCACCTCCTGGTGCGCCTTGATCCACCAGACGCTCGCCCGGCTTGCGCTCGAACCTTGAAGCGAAGCTGCCGCACCACACGAGCGATGCCACCTCCTCGATGGATCGCTCGCGAGCGAGTCGCACGGCCTCGTGGCCGCGGTAGTAAAGATGCGATCCATCGATCAGGGCGATGGCCGACTCGAGAATCGGCAGACCCCATTGCAGCGCGTGCGCCGCGGCGGTATCGGGATTGCGGCGCTCCTCGGCCCGCCGTCTCAGCCTCTCGACATCGTCCCGGGAGTATTGCCGTTCGCGGGTCGATCCAGCCGTGGCCTGCGATCGGATGTAGCCGCGGCTGACGTAGGCGTAGAGCGTGGCCCGGCTGACGCGCAGCGCGGCCGCCGCGTCACTGGCGGACATCCAGGGGCGACTCATATTGATTGACCAATCAATGTTGACACAATCATACACTGGCGCTACGTTTCGATCATGGTGCACAGCGGCCTCGAGGGCGTGGTTGCGGCAACGACGGCGCTGAGCGACGTCGACGGCGAGCGCGGCGAACTGGTCATTGCCGGCTATAGGGTTGACGAGCTGGCCCAGCGAGCGACATTCGAGGAGACAACCTGGCTGCTCTGGCATGGCCGGCTGCCCTCCGAACCCGAGTTGACCGACGTTCCGGGACGAGCTGGCGTCCGAGCGTGAGTTGCCAGCAGCTACCGTTCGCCTGCTCCGCGACTGTGCCGAGCGCTCGCTCGAACCGATGGACGCGCTGCGAATCGCCGCCGGAACGATCTCGCTCGTCTCCGATCGCCCCGCCGCGATCGTGGCCCGCATACCGACGATCATCGCGGCCTTCTGGCGGCTCCGTCAGGGCGCCAAGCCAATCGATCCACTGCGCGATCTTGGCCACGCCGCCAATTTCCTCTACATGCTCAGTGGGGAGAACACCGGATGCCGAGCGTGTGCGCGGCCTCGAGACCTACCTCAACACCGTCATCGATCACGGCCTCAACGCGTCAACCTTTACAGCGCGAGTCATCACGTCGACGGGCTCCGATCTGGTGTCGGCGATCGTCGGGGCGCTCGGCGCCCTCAAAGGTCCGCTCCATGGCGGCGCGCCGGGGCCGGCGCTCGACATGGTGTTCGAGATCGGTCGACGCGTCACGCGCCGAAGACGTGTTGCGGCGAAAGATTCGAGAGCGGCGACAAGCTGATGGGTTTCGGCCACCGCGTGTACAAGGTGCGCGATCCGAGAGCCGACGTGCTGGCTGCGGCTGCCGAGCGCCTGTTCACGCGCGCCGGCGATATGTCCCTCTATCGGCTCGCCCGAGCCGTCGAGGCCACGGCGCTGAGGCTGCTCGAAGAGCACAAGCCTGGACGGAGGCTGCAGACCAACGTCGAGTTCTACACCGCGTTGCTGCTGCATGGCCTCGGCCTCGAAACCGGTCTCTTTACGCCGGTGTTTGCCATGAGCCGCGTCAGTGGCTGGATCGCGCACGCGATGGAGCAACGGCGCGCCAATCGGATCATCCGTCCGCAGTCGGAGTACCGCGGGACCGCGTGATCTCACGTGGGTTCCGCTGGCCGAACGCCGAAGCCACGCTGCCGCATCTCCTCGCTGAGTTCCGCGCCGACGTCAGTCGTTCGCTGGTTGCCGGCGTTCAGTGCGCCTTGCACGTGACAGGCAGGGGGCCAGGCAGCATCAAGCGAGGATTGGCGGCGATCTCGAAACTGTTCTTCGCTCAGGTGACCGCCCCGCCGTTTCAAGTAATCAGCGAAGACGTCTCGCGCCAGCGGCGCGGTCGGCGGCACCGGGAATCCCGCTGGCGGAATGACGGGCGTCAGCATGCCATCGCCTCCCATCGCGAGAAAATCGCTGACGACGACGTTCAATGTCTCGGCATCGCCGATCGTTTGGCCCGAGTGACGTGTCATCGTCAGGTCGAGACGACCGTCAGCACATGTCGCCCGTAGGCGAATCCCCGAAAAGCCAATGAGTCGCCGGGTGGTCTGCAAATGGTTGGCGAACACCTGCTTGAGTTGTAGGCCGGTCAGGGGGACGGACATGACCAGATTGTCGAAGGGCATCACTTCGAATACCGCGCCGTAGTTGAGTGGACCGGCGGGCAAGTCGGCGCGCAAGCCGCCACTGGCGTTGTGCAGGGCGACGTCCGCGCCGGGCACTGATGCCAGCAGTGCATCGGTGAACAGATTGCCCAGCGGTGACTCCGGCGTAAGCCGTCGGACGGGCGTGTCGAGCACGACGTCGAGCGGTCGTGCCTTGAGCGCGCGCACCTTCTCCAGTGCCGGGGCGAGGACTCGATCGATTGTGACATCAGCCGACACGGCGGCGCCCTCGTACTCGGCGGCCGCCAGATCCCGAGGCGGAAAAACGCGTGAACTCTCCACGCGTCCGGCGCCGCGGTCGACGACCAGATCGATTCGTCCGAACGCGCGGCCACCTGCCATCGACTCGCTGATGGGAATGCTGTTCACTACGTGGCCGACGCCCGCATGCGTGTGGCCGGCGACGATCGCGTCAACGAGACTCTTCGGCAGCTCACGCGCGACATTGAAAATCTCCGCATTCGACTCGCATGACGAGAGATCGTCAGGGTGTTCGAAGCTCGAACACCGCCCGCCAGCGTGGGCCGTGACGAGGACGACTTGTGCGCCGCGAGCGCGCAACGCAGATGCGTGTGTGCGAATGGTCTCGGCCAGCGGAGCCACCGACAGCCCGCCAACGTTGGCCGCAATGGTGGCGGATAACGCGTCGCGCGTCATCAGGCCGATGATGCCGACGTTGATGCCCGCAGCGCGAACGACCGTCGTCGGCTGGACATTCCGCCAGGCGACCGGCTGCCCCGTCGTCGTGTCGATGAGGTTGGCGGCGAGAAATGGAAATGCGGCCTCGGCTGCCCGTGCTTTGAGCGCGCCGCGTGGATCGTCCGAGGCCACTTGTGGCGTGGACGCCGGGCCCACCGGGCCAAAGTCGAACTCGTGGTTACCGACCGCGGCAGCGGTGTAGCCGAGCGCGTTATAGGCGGCAACAACCGACGCGCCTTCGGTCAGGTTCGATTCGAGCGTGCCCTGGAACATGTCACCGGCGTCGACCGCCAGCACCGCGCCACCGTCGCGGGCGCGCACGTCACGCAGTTGCTTCAGGTAACCGCCAAGAAGCGCGAGGCCCCCGCGGCCTTCTCTTTCCAGCAGACCGCCGTGAAGGTCATTGGTTCCGACGATCGAAATCGTGACCAGGCCTGGCGGAGCGGTCGCAGATGGCTGCGCGCGTGGAGCGCAGTTTGATTCGAGAGCGAAAAGAAGTGCGACGAGAAGAGGGCTTGCACCCCGAAACCGACGAATCATCTACCGCCAGATGTAGCCGCGACGCGCCCGCACTTCCACCTTCGCGTTCTTGACGCGAACGTCGAGCGTGTGGTTGCCCTGCCGCTCGACGCCTTTCGGCGTGAAGTAGAGGACGTAGCTGGTACGGAACTGCTCGAGGATTCGCCGGAACGTCGAAGTGACGTCATCTTCCGGGCTGATCGCGGCCACGAAGCCGCCGGTCTCGCTGGCAATCTGATCGACGAGCTCGCCGACAGTCGCCGAGGCCAGTTTCGTCGAGTTGCGAAGCAGCGCCGCCGGCCGTTGGCGCGACGCCGCCGACAGCACGACGGCAACGGTGGGGGTGCTGCGCCGCGCGACGTCGACAATCGTGTCGGCGTCGCTGATGCTGCTGCTGTCCTGTCCATCGCTGAAGAGCACGACGAGCTGCCGCCGGCCTGGTGGCGTCGTCCCCGCAAGCGCCACGGCGAGGCTGTCGAACACAGCACTGCTGCCGGCACCACCGAGGGACGCCAGTGCCTTGTCGGTGACCGCCGTCGGATCACCAAAATCGATGAGGCGTTGCACCCTCATGTTGAACGTCATCAGCCGCAGGCGATCTTTGGCACCGAGGTCGCTACGGAGCTGCCGCAGGGCGTTGCGGAGCTGGTCGAGCGCTGCTCCCGTGACGCTGGCGCTGGTGTCGAGGAGGACGGTGACGTCGATCGGCAGCTTCTCGTAGCTGACCTCGGTGATCTCTTGCGCCACACCGTTATCGAGGAGCTCGAAGTCTGTGCTCTTCAGTCCGGTGACCGCGCGTCGATCTCGCCGGACCGACGCCTCGACGCTGACGACGTCGGTGCCGGCACGAAACACGGGGGCTTGTTCCTGAGATGGGGGTGCGGCCTGAGTTGCGCCGAGCGCCGTCGTCAGCAGCGAGGCAGTCAGCGCAATTCCAGCGGCGGACGTAGTGCGGCGCGTCATCGCCCGAGACCGCGCAAGTGATCGAGCATCGCTGGGTACGACCGGAAATCGCCCAGCCAGTAGGTCCACCACGGATCGAACTCGTCGTCCGAAGCGGTCTGCGCTGCCTCGGCGAGTGCCGCGGCGCCCTCGCGATCGCCTCTGTTGACGAGCAGCGTCATGAGCGCCACACGCGAGGACTGTGCGCCCGGCCAGGTGGCGAGCGCCGACCGAAAGGCCGCCACCGCCTCGTCGTGTTGGCCACGAGCCCGCTGCACCTGGCCTCGAATCGAGATCGGCAAGGTAGAGAAGTTCTTTGTCGCTCGTCTTCCGCGTGGCGCCGTTGAGGACTTCCAGCGCCTTGTCGAAATTGCCGAGGCCGTAGAGATAGCGGGCGCCGCGCACGCGGGCCTCGAACTCGGTTTCGGGGAACTTCATCGCCGCTTCGTAGCGGTCCACGACTTCCAGCTGCTGCGCCGGCGTCATGCCGCCGCGCAGCCACTGCTGCTCGGAGATGAACGCGTACGCGAGCTGAAGCCGTGGTGTCGTCGGGCAGCGTTGTACGGCTCGCGGGATGAAGGTCAGGGCGCTCTCTGGCATGAACAACCCTTCGAGCGCCGCCGCTTCTGTCAGGAACCAGGAACACTCGAACGCATCGGCGCCGTTTGGTTGGCGCACGCGGGTGTGATATTCGGCGAGCAACCGCGCACCCTCTTCGCGCGCCGGCAGGTTGTTGCTGCGAAGTCCGGCGAACGCCATCTCCAGCGCGAACACCGCGGTCCGCTTCGGATCGTTCGGCCAGGGGGTGTCCGATACGCGGAACGCCCGGAGGAGATTGGCGAGGCTGTTCGGCTGCGAGAGCGCCTTTTCGACCGCCGCATAATTGCCGCGATCGAAGGCGTCGGCGATCGCCTGCACTTCAGCGGGGACGACGCGAGGAACGGGTGCGGCAGGCGCGGGTTCGGCCGCGGGCGCAGGCGTGGGCTCGGCGGGTGCCGCCGTCTTCGCTGCGGCCTTCGTCGCGCCGCTTGGTCCGCCCCGCCGCAGCGGCACCATCACCCAGCGCCGGCCACGAATCGTGACGTTCGGGTGGCTGGTCTTTACCGAGATCTCGTGCGTGCGTCCGTCGCGATCCTCGTCGGCCGGCTCGACGCCAAGTAAGTAGTAGGATGCCAGCTCGCTTCTGATGCGCGAGAACGCGGACTCGGCGTTGCCGACTTGAATGTTGAACAGCGCGCCACCGGCGGCGCCAGTGAACTGCTCGAGCCACCGCGAGAGGAGCGCGCTGTCCCGATTCCAGTTGCCGAGATTCTTGTCGCCTTTGCGCGTCTGCGCCGTAAAGCGGTCGATGAAGCTCGAATCGATGAAGAGCGTGTAGACCGCGGTATTTGCCAGCGCGGCTTCCTTGCCGATGATGATGCCGAGATCGGCCAGATCAGGCCGGCCTCCCGGTGTGTCGCTGGCGATGATGCCGCCGCTCACGAGCACCACCGTTTTGCGTCCCGGGAAACCGGACATCTCCGACACGAGCGATCTTCAGAACTCCCAGGCTCGCCGTCCCCTCGCCTTCCATGTAGAGGGCGGTCCCGGTGGTGTCGGTAATGAGCCGGTGCTGGCAGAAGGGATCGTAGGGATCGCCACATTCTCTCCTGGTGATCGAGTCCACCGTGGGTCCGCCGCCACGTTGCAGCTCGCGGGTGAAGTCGATGATCTCCGAGGGGCGCAGGTTGAACTGCCCGAGCTCGGCGAGATCGCGCTGACCGACGACGTTGTCGAGCGCGCGAAGAACGGCGGCGTGGTCCCGCGTCGGGGCGAGCTTCGGCCCGTTGGGGTACGCGGCCAGCCCGACGAAATCATCCGGCGTCAGCTGCTGAACGAACTGCTTGGACGCCTGGATGACGCCGCGCGAGGCCGTCGCATCGAAGCTGACGCAATCCACGGCGAGCATGATCACGCGGCCGCGAACTGTGGCAGTGGGGCCGCTCGATACCGACTCTTCGCCCGTGTCGCTCGAGATTCGCTCTGCGGAGACGACGCGACGCTTGCGGCCGTTGATGGTGACGGAGAACTTCTCGGGCCCGAGATCGGGCACAGGCTGGCCGTTGCGATCGATGACCTGAACGTCAACGGCAACAACGTCGACAGAGACGCGGAACGGCTGCGGCGCATCCTGATCAGTACGCGGCGGTTGTGCGGACTGCGTCCCTTGGGCGAACGCCGTCGCCGCATACGCCAGCAGCACCGCGGTGACCGTCAACAGCTGTCGACTCATCTGTCCTGCGATGACAAAAATGTTCAGAATTGGGCCGACGGCTACCTTATCACACCCCTGCAATCAGGGCCTTCCCGCGGCATTCGCCGCTCCTGCCGTCCTTGTGGCATCCGCCTTCAGGCGGAAGTTCTCCGGCGCCGCGGTAGAGTATCCCGGTGCTTAAAACCCTACTGATCACCCTTGCGATGTCCACGCCTGCCGTTCCCCAGGCATTGCGCATCGCCAACATGATGTGGACCGTCGAGCCGTCAGCGTGCCCGACCCTTCGACCGTCCGATCCGTCCCGTATCCGGCCGGGTCGATCATGAGCGCACCACGATCTCGAACGTCACCCGCAAGAAGCCGGACCGCGGCGCCGCGCGACGTCAACGCCGATGTCCGCATGGCGCTCGAGTGGCTGGAGAAGAAAAGCACCGACCGCGATCGTGCGAACCTCGTGCGCTTCGGCATCAACGCGAAGCACGCCTACGGCGTGTCGATGGCCAACATTCAAGTGCTGGCGAAGAAACTCGGGCGAAGTCACGCGCTCGCGGCTGCGTTGTGGGACACCGGCAAGTACGAAGCGCGTATGCTGGCGGCCTTCGTCGATGAGCCGGCGCTCGTGACGTCAGCGCAGATGGATCGCTGGTGCCGCGACTTCGACAACTGGGGCATCTGCGATACCGTGTGCTTCAAGCTCTTCGATCAGTCACCGCATGCCTGGTCGAAGGTGAAGGCTTGGAGCGGAAAGTCCGACGAGTTCGGCAAGCGCGCCTCCTTCGCGCTCCTGGCGAGCCTTGCCGGCCACGACAAGACGTCCGGCGACCGGCCGTTTCTCGACGGGCTACGACTCATCGAACGCGCCGCGACCGACGAGCGCAACTTCGTCAAGAAGGGCGTCAACTGGGCCTTGCGCCGAATCGGCACCCGCAGCGCCACGCTGCGCGCCGCGGCCATCGACGTTGCCGGGAAGCTCGCCGCATCGTCCGACGCGTCGGCCCGATGGATCGGCAAGGACGCGCTGAGAGAGCTCACGCGCGGCCGGCCACCGGCGTCGTCCGGACGACGCGCGTCTTCGACAGGAGCTCGAACGCGCGCTGCCGGCGCTCGGTGAAGAGCGCAAACAGCACGTCGACCCAGTAAAACTGAAACGCGATGGGCAGCAGTCGCACGATCGACTGTCCGAGGCTGATCGGAGTGCCTGACTCGCGCACGACATACAGGCCGGCGATGCGTTTGCCGAGCGTTTGTCCCATCCAGTACTCGGCGGTCACCGTGTAGACACAGAACCCGAGGCTGCTGCCCACGACGGTGACGAGAAACGCCCAGGGGAAGAGCACCTCAGGCATGTAATACCAAGTGAGAACGAGCGTCGGAACGACAATCGCCAGCACGAGCGCGACGTCGATCAGTTTGGCGCCGGCGCGCGCAAAGAATGATGCCGGCTCGAGCGGCACCGCGCTCGTGTACGATTCGGCGAGACGCGCGGGATCGCCGAGCTGCTGCAGCACGGCCGCGAGGGGTTGACCGTGAGCGACCCGTTCCTCGATGTGGCTGCGGAGCTCGAGCGCAATCTTGTCGCGCTCGCGCATCGCGCGCGGCAGGTGCGAAAGCACTTGGGCGATGTAATCGTCGGCGGTCGTCATGACGTTGTCCTCTTCTGGCCGAGCAGCCGGCCCATCGCATCGGCGAAAGTCGTCCACTCCCGAGTCAGTTCAATCAACTCGCGACGTCCTGCGTCTGTCAGCCGGTAGTACCTTCCGCGGCACGCCGCGTGGCTGCGTTTCCCAGCGCACCTCGACGAAACCGCCGCGCTCGAGGCGATAGAGCACCGGGTAGAGCGTTCCGTCAGTGACGCCAAGCGCCCCGTCGGTTTCGGCGGTCAGCTTGGACACGATCTCGTAGCCGTAGGCCTCGCCCGGCTCGAGCATGTGGAGCACGATGAGCTCGAGGGACCCGCGCCTGAGCTCGCGCCCAATGCTCCTCCGCGCCTCGAGCGGCTCGACGTTTTCAGGTTTTTCGCCCATTATTTGCGCTCGAGTTAGGCAAGATATCTTGCATGACAAAGTATATGACGTGGATGGTGCCGGAGTCGTTCCAAAGGCGGGCGGACAGCTCGGGGCGCTTCGGGTCGAACCGGGGTAAGACCCCGGTCGCGCGGCGTTTACGGCGTTACAATGACGCGCTTCGGGCGTCCCTCAGCGAGGTGTTTGTGGCGCGATCGACCGCGTTCGTGGCGCTTCTGCGTGCCGTCAACGTCGGCGGCACCGGCAAGCTGGCGATGAAAGATCTGTCCGGACTCTGCACCACGATCGGATTTGCCGACGTGCAGACCTACATCCAGAGTGGGAACGTGGTGTTCAAAAGCGCCCTGACGGCTGACAAGGTGCGGGCAGCGCTCGAACGGGCGCTCGCAAACCACATGGGCAAACCGGTCGACGTGATCGTGCGCGATGCAGCGGAGCTGCGGCGCGTGCTCGACGGCAATCCGTTCCCCAAGGAACAACCTTCGAAGGTCGCCGTCGTCTTCTGCGCGACGCCACTCGCAAAAGATTTCGCGAAAGGCGTCGTCGCGCCGGGCGGCGAGCGGGTGGTTGCTGGCCGGCAGGAAATCTACATCCACTATCCCGACGGGATGGGCCGGTCGAAGTTGAAGCTGCCGAAATCAACCGGCGTTGCGACGGTGCGCAACATCAACACCGTCGGCAAGCTGGTCGCGATGACCGAGCTGTGAGATCGCGCCCCTTCGGGAGCGGTCTGGTATCATGCGCGCGCGACTCGCCACAAGGTCAGACCGATGCCAGATCAGGAGATTCGCAGCTACGACTATGTGAACCACCCGTACGCCAAGGTCCGGGAGACGCTCGTCGCCGACGCTGCGGGCATCTTTCGAGCCGCGACGCGGGTCGCGGCGGACCGCGCGCGCTCGGTGGCCGCTGAACTCCGAGTGACCGTCGGCGGCGTCGACGTCGCCGCGGAGATTGTCTTCACGATCGGGACCATCGAGGACGCGACCGGCGGGCCGCACGGCGCCCCGGTGACGCGAATCCCGATCTCCTGGGAAGCGGCGCGCAACCCACGGTTCTTTCCGTTGATGACCGCTGTGCTGACGATCTATCCACTGACGGCGACCGAAACGCAGCTCGACTTCCTCGGCAACTACGATCCGCCGCTCGGCGTCGTCGGCGACGCGATGAACGCGATCGTCGGGCACCGGATTGCCGAAGCATCGGTGCACCGCTTCGTCACCGACGTGGCCCGCTACCTGCGCGAGCACCTGACGGGCCGCTGACCCCATCGAATCGCGGCACGCGGCTCCGCTTGTTCAGTCGCCGCGCTGATTCCCAGCTCAGAACCCCGTCGGCCTCAGCCAGAAGCTCTCTTGCCACGTCCCTCCCGGAGGGATGCTCTGCAGCTCCTTGTAGAGACCCTTGTGCGCGAGGTTCATCGAGTCAGTGATGCCGACCATTGGCTCGAACGCGATGAACCCGCGATTCGTGACGGTATCTTTCGCCGCTGTCAGAGGGATCTCCGGCATCCCTGACGGCGCTGGCGTCGCCGTGGACTGACCACCGCCCCCGCCGCGACCACCGCCGCCGCGCGCGTTCGCCGGGTTCGGCGAATAGAGGACGATCGATTTGTAGTTCGGCCCGAGCAGGACATCGAGCTGCTGCGCCTTGCCTTTGACGCTCATCACCGCGCGTCCTTGCGCGTCGCGGTCCAAATCGCCGAACACGTGATCGAGATCGAAATCCTTGAGCGGCACTGCCTTGCGATCGGGGAAGAACTTGTCGGCGGGCTGGGTTTCACCGGTCGGAATCTTGTTGTCCGCCAGAAGAAACTGCGTCTTCGCGCCAATCGAGAGCACCCAATCTTCGCGTGTCGAATCGGTCAGCTGAAAGTACGGATGGAAGCCAATCGCCACCGGCATCGGTTCGATGCTGAGATTCTCAATCTTGGTCCGTACTTCGAGAATGCCGTCGGCCAGGCGATACGTCATCTCGAGCGTGTGCGCGAATGGGAACTGCTGCATCCATTGCGGGTTGCGATAGAAATCGAGACGGTTCGTGACCCAGGCCGCCTTGCCGTCTGCCTTGGCCTCCACCATCTTCCAATCTTTGGCGTTGCTCAAATAGCCGTGAATCGGGATCGGCCCGCGCACGTTCCCGAGCTCCATGTCCAAGTTGTATTTCTTGCCGTTGGCATAGAACGCCGTCTCGTCGAGCCGGTTGGCGAACGGCGCCAGCAGCGGGATGCCGTTCAGGCCAGGACGCGCCCGGAAGTCATCCACGGTCGCGAACGGGATGCGGATGACATTCTGTCCCTTGACGACCATCTCATACGCGTTGCTTACGGTGGTCATCACCGAGACGGTCGTGTCCGTCTGGGCGTCGCGGAGTTGGACGACGTCGCCCGTTTGCTTGGCCGAGTAGCGCGCCTGCGCGTCGGCGTCGATCGGGAGCGACAACGCGGCGGCGATGGCGACCGTCAGACCGACAGCACGGTAATACAGCTTCATGTGCGGGCTCCGTTCTCAGGTGTCATCCCTTTTAGAGCTTGGCGAGAAATGCCTGCGTCCACTTTATGCTCGCCTCGACGTCTGCGAGGTTGCGCGACTGCGGTGTCGACGCCGGATCGGGCGGCGCTGCCGGTGTCGGTTTGCCCTGCTCGCAGAGCGTCAGGAACCGCGCGAACTCCCACGCCGGCGTGGTCTTGTAGAGCTCCCAGAACTTCGGATCGCGATAGTTGAACATGCGCGGGTTGGCGCTGACGATCACTTCGAGCGATACCGCTTTCCCCGGACACTTTTCGATGTAGGTGCGCAGGTAGCTCTCCATGCCCATGTTGCCGTCGCCCATCCGGGTCCAGCGGACCGCCGCGCCTTCCGGCGTATTCCACAAGGCGCTATCGCGCATGTGGCTGGTCAGTACGTAGGGCGCGAGCGTATCGAGCGTGAGGTGCGGATCCTCGATTGTCCAGACCGGATTGCCAGAATCGAGACAGACGCCGACAAACTCCGGGCCGGCGCCTTCGACCAACGACTTGAGTTCGCGCGCCTGCATGTCGCCGGCGTGGTTCTCGATCGCGACCTTGACGCCACCGTCCATCACCTTCGACCGTGAGTTCTTGAGGGCCGCGATCATCGACTCGATGTGCTTCTCGATGCCGGTCTTGCGATCGGCGGCGCTGCCAAGGACGGCGCGGACGATCGGCGAGCGAAGGATCTTTGCCGCGTCGACCATCCGCGCCAGCTGTTCTTCCGCAGTTCCCTGCGCCTTGTCGAACATCGCCGAGGTCGGACAAATCGATCGCATCCCGATCTCGAGGTCCAGCCCAAGCTCGTCAGCGCGCGCGCGCACCTTCTTCAAGTTGTCGGGCTCGAGGTTGCCAAGGAACCGGATCTCGCTGAAGTGCACCACCTTGACGTTCCACTTCGCGGCGAAATCCATTTGCTGGAACGGCGTCCAGTTCTGCGCGCCAAGGCTGAACATGTCGACGCCGAACCGGACAGGAGAAGCCGGCTTGGCGGTCGGTGTTTGCGCCGTCGCCGTGCCCGGCGCCTGTGCGCCAAGCGCAATCGTCGCCGCGCCGAGAGTTTTCACGAACGTCCGCCGGTCTGCGGGCATGGCATCCTTTGTGGACATGGCTGTCCGTCACTTCTGTGCGACCACCGTTGATTCGGGCTGCATGAAAAATACTCGAAGCGCGGAGCAGTTGTCGATTCCCACCCCCGCCGTTCGACGTCAGGGTAGAGGACAAGCTGACGACTGACATTTCAGGAGAATTCAATGAAGTTCATGATGATGGTCAAGGCGGATACGGACTACGAAGCGGGGGCGCCTCCGGATCCGAAGCTCATGACCGCGATGGCCGAGTACACCGAGAAGATGATCAAAGCGGGCGTCGTGTTGCAGACGGGCGGTCTGCTACCAAGCTCGAAAGGCGCGCGCGTTCGAGTGGCGAACGGCAAGCTCACGGTCACCGATGGACCGTTCGCCGAGGCGAAAGAGCTCATCGGCGGCTACGCCATCGTCAAGGCGGCGTCGAAGGACGAAGCCGTCAGGCTCGGCTCGGAGTTCATGAGCCTGCACTCCCAGGTCCTTGGCGGGAAGTGGGAAGGCGAGGTGGAGATTCGCCAGCTCGAAGATTTCGATCCGGGGAACTGACGGTCTGAACCGCCTACCGCTTCGTTTCGTTGCCAAGCGGCACGTGGACGGGATAGGCCTTTTCGCCGGCGAGCACTTTGATCGGCATCCGGTTCTCCCGCACTGGAATCGGGCACGTCGTGTAGGGATTGAACGCGCACGGCGGGTTGTACGCCTGGTTGAAATCCAGCACTGTCGTCCCATCGTCGAGCAGATCGGCGTAGAGGAACCGCGCCGCTTCGTAGGTTTCCTCGCCGCTCGAGGCGTCCTTGAAGACGAAGTAGAAGCGCTTCGGCCGCGTCGTGAACGGGCGTAACCGCAGCACTTGGCCCAGGAGCGTGAACTCGACGACGCCTTCGCTCTTGTATTCATCGAGTTCGCCAAACGTGTTGAGCACCTTGATCTGCTGCGGTTGCGGGTCGGAGATGAAACGGCCGACGACGCGATACGTCAGGTCGATCGGAAACCAGGCGAAGCCGAGGAATCCTTTCGCGAGCGCGCCATCTGGATCGCGCACTCGAAGAGACCTCGTGTCGCCGCTGACATGCACGACGAGGCGGACGTCGCCGACGACCAGTTCGTCGGCCTTCGGCACGCTGTCGTCGCGTAATTCAATCGCGGTGGTCACCGGCTTGTCGTGCAACAGCACCTTTGCACCGTCCGCCGGCTCGAACCGGACGACCCGGTCATTTCTCACGAATCGGCCGAGGCGCGCCGGGACCGACGGCGGAAGCACGATGTCGTTGTTGCCGGCGCTTCCGGCCGTGCTGGTACCGGCCTTGAGCGGATAGAGTCCCGCGATGGTCACCCAGTCGCGGCGATAGTCGGCCTCGTGCTTCGCCCGCCATTTTTCGGTGATTGCGACGGGCGATTCGGCAGGTGCTGAACCAGTTGGGTCGCGCTCGGTCTTTCGGCAACTGGCGCTGAGTCCGATCCCGACAAGCGCGAGGGCGACGGCAACCGTATATCGAGCGGTCATCTCAGATGCGATGTTACGACATCAGTGTCGCGCGGCCGGCTTGGACGGGCCGCGTCACTACGAGGACGGTGTGAAAAAGTCGTCGGCGTCACGATACTGGAACCCGAGCCGCCTCGCGAACCCAGGATCCTGAGTACCTGCGCCGACGTAGATGCATTGAGCGACGTCGAGCTGGTAGCGCTCGATGAAGACGACGGCGAGGCCGGGCAAAGGTTTTCGACACCAGCAGATCGGCGGTCCCGCAGGATGCGGACAGTAAGAGATCTCGAATGGAACCCCGGCCAGTTCGCCGGTCCTGGAGGCGATCGCGTTTACGAGTTCGACGTTCATGGTGTTGTCCGCGATCTCGGGCTGCCATGACAGTCCGAGCAGCCGCCAACCGTCGGCGGCGTATTCCTGCAACGCTTCCCGCCGATGGGGAAGAAGCTCCACGTCGTCGATCGACTGCGGCGTCCGCGCGCCCGATCGGCTGCGGCGCAGCACGCCGTCGCACCACACGATGAGCGCCTTGTTGACGAAAGACCCATCGAGACGGCGCTCGAACGGGATGGTGTCGATCGCTGAGAATCCTTCGGATGCATCCGGAGGCTCGAGTTCGCGCTGATAGCGGAATTGCACGCCCGGACCGAAGACACTGACGTCGCGCCTGGATGTTGCGCGAATCTCGTGTGGGGTCAGCAGCCGCCGATGCCGCGCGAGCATCCGGTGCACCGCGTTGACCTGCGCATCCTCGACGCTGGTCTCGAGCGAGAGGCACCGCACCGGAAGGCCACGGTCGGCCGCCGCACCGATGACCCGCGCGCGCGATTCACGTGAGACGTAGGTGTTATCGAGGACGATACGAGCAGCGCCGGCGGCGATGAGACGGTCGATCTCAGGCAGCAGATCGGAAAGTGAGCCCCCGGCTGTATCGCGGTTCAACCGGGCGTAGCCGCGCGCCACGAACGATTCGGCGAGCGTGCTCTTGCCGGCGGCCGGAAGGCCCATGATCAGAACGACCTCGCCATCGACGGGCTGCGCAACGCGCCGTGACGTGGTCGCCTCGCGCATGCGCATCGCACGGCCTGCCGGAAAGTGTTCGTCGAGGCGCGACCGTTCCTCGGCGTCGAGTGTGACGCGCGGGCCGTGAGCGATCGACCGGGCGGTGTCGACGCGTGTCGCACCAGCAACGGGCACGATGAATTCCGAGAGTTGCAGCAGCCACGCCAGCACGATCTCGAACGGCGATACGGAGTGCCGGGCCGCGATCTCATTCAGAACCGGGTCACCCACCACGCGGCGGCGCCGCTGCGGTCCGCCGAATGGCCGGTGCGCCAACAACGGGATCCGGTGCAACATGCAGTACGCCGCGACACCGTTGAGGACGTTCTCGTCTTTCCACGGATTGAGCTCGACCTGCACCGCGGCGATGTCGTCAATCTGCCGTGCTTCCTCGATCTGTCCAACCGTGACGTTACAGAGACCGATGTCCTCGATTGCGCCGTCGCGCTTGAGCGCCGCGAGCGCTCGCATGCTGGTCGCAAGTGGCGTGCGTGGGTCGACGACATGCAATTGGTAAAGGTTGATCCGATCGACGCCGAGCGCCCGGCGGCTGGCTTCGCATGCCACGGCCAGGTGCTTGGCGCGTCCGTCGGGAATCCAGAGGCCATTCGGCCGCGTCAAGCCGCCCTTGGTCGCCACGCGCAGACGTGACCGGTCGCCGTGCCACGATGCGATGCCTCGCGCGATGAGGCGCTCGTTGTGGCCGGTTTCGCTGGCGTCGCGACAGTACGCGTCCGCGGTATCGACGAGAGCAATGCCGGCGTCGAACGCCGCATGCAGCACCCGAACCGACTCGTCGTCGTCGCGCGCGACTTCAGTCGAAAGCCGCATAGCGCCGAAGGCGACGCGCGGCGTGTCACCGGATCCGGGCGACAAGGCTGTCACAACCGCAAGGTGAAGAACGCGAAGGATGCCGTGCCCGCGGCGATGGCGAGCCAGCCCCATCGACGCTGTCCCGGCAGCTCCCACCACATGTAGAGTCCCGACGCGATCCAAAGGAGCATCGACAGCGACACGAGATCGACGACGAGGCTCCAGGAGCGATCGAGAAGGCTGTCCTGCTCGAACCCTCCGCGCGCGTGCACGCCGGTCAGGAAGTGATCCCAGCGAAATCGCCGGTCTTCGACCGTCAGCTTCTTTTGATCGACGTAGTACTTCAGCTGCGTCGACTGCCAGAACGAATACGCGTAGACGTTTACTTGAGTCGGACTCTGACGGTAGGTGCCAAAGCTCGTGCCGTTGACGCCGGCCTCGCGCAGAAGCGCTGCGCCGAGCGGTCGAAGGCCGCCAGCATCCTCGGGCACCGGCACGTCGACGGTCTTTTCGGCGCGCAAGGTCCAGAGTGGCAGCCGCTTGGCGGCATCCCGGCGCTCGAAGAACGGCGTGTGCGCGAAGGGAATGGACGAGATGCCGTACATGAAGAACCAGGGCAGAAGTGCGAGGCCGAGATAGAGGTGCAGGCGCCGGTTGATGTGCGAGAGCGTCATGGTTCTACAACGTGACGAGATAGAACGCGAACAGCGCGATGCCGCTCGCAATCGCTGTCAGGCCAAGCCGTCGCGTGATCTTCATCTCCCACCACATCCACAGGCCAGAGAGCACCCAGAAGACCATGCCGACGATGAACACGTCGACGGAAACTGCCCACACAGTGTCGAGCCGGTAGCCCGTCGCGTAGCCGCGGCGCCGATGGAACCGTTCCAGGAACGCATTCGCACGTCGCTGTTGACGTTCGATCAACAGAGAGCGATCGGCGGGAGAGTAGGTCAGCCGACGTGGGGTCGTGAGATCGTTGCGGCTGATGACGATCGTTCCGTCCTTCTGCCGCGATACGTTGTGCGCTCCGTCGAGACCTACGGACGTCAGAATCTGCGTCGAGACGATTCGCAGATCGGCATCCGCTGGGAAGGTGCCGTCGTACACCATCTGTCGCTCGCGCTCGTACGGGATCGGGCCGTCGCCGTAGCGAGCCAGAAACGTCGCCCGGTGATTCATGACGAGCGTGCTCAGCGCGTACATCGCCACCCATGGAAAGAGAAACAGGGCGAGGTACATGTGCGTGCGACGAACGAGCTTGGAAATCATGTTCGACACCTGGGACCGGTAGTGTCCAGCCTTTGCTGGACGATCAGGTCCGGCTGAAGCTGCACACTACATTTTGCGCATGACGAGCTTGATCGCCACAATCGACGAGACAATCAGGCCGGTCAGGAGCACGCCGTGGCCGCTGAACGGCGTTAGTAGCACGAGCACGGCGGCAATCGGGCCGAACCAACGCGTTTGCCGGTACTCAGGCCGGTCGTGGAGAAACCACAGGCAGAGGAGAAACACGGCAACCGGAATTGCGACGGCCGCTCCTGCCTCAACCGCGCCGATCTTCGCGTGGTGCGTCACCTGGTCGACATTGACCGCCAGTCCGGCACCGACGGCTGCCGCGGATGCGAACACGAAGTAGTGCCCGTAGCCCCACACGATCGCCTTGCGGAAACTCGTCAGCAGATCGTGAACGGGTCGATCGAAGTACATCCACCACATGGAGCAGGCGATCAACCAGCCACCGGCGATGAGCGGCAGCAGCGACGATAGCGCCTCGCCCGATGACAACGCTGACTGAATGGCGACGGTCGCCGACAGTATCGATTCCCCGAGCACGATCAGCGTCAGCAAACCGTAGCGTTCAGTGATGTGATGTGGATGCCACGTCGTCTTCGACTTCCGCTCTGCCCAGACTGGGATCGCCAGCTCGAGTGCCGCGAGCGTGACGAAGCCGGGACCCCAGGTACTGCGGAATCCAGAACATGCCGATCCACGCAAGTTGCACGATGGTGATGGCGAGCGCATAACGGCGCGCGGCAACTGCGCGGTCTGGATCGCCGGCGGCCGCGCGCAGCCACTGCGTGACCATGGCGAGCCGCATCACGACGTAGCCGACGATGGTCGCGGTGGTTGGGGCGTGCGTCTCGAACATCACGGGCACGCCCGCGGCGAAAATGAGGGCGCCGAACATCTGCACGAACACGGCTACGCGGTAACGAAGGTCGTCGCAGTCGTACGCAGACGCGAACCACGAGAAGTTCATCCACGCCCACCAGATGGCGAAGAACACCATGACGAAGCTGACGAGACCCTGGAGCGCGTGAGCCTCTGCGATCGCGTGGTGCAGGGCGCCTGCGGCTTGCGCGATGGCGACGACGAACACGAGATCGAAGAAGAGCTCGAGCGGTGTGGAGGCGCGGTGCGGCTCGTGCGGCGATCGCGCGGTCATGCGCGCGGAAAGCCGGGCGCCGGGAATCGGGACGTGAGGACGCGTCGAAGTCGTCGTGGACACGTTAAGAACCTATCTCATGAACGACACGTGTGCCAGAATCGCTGCGGCTTGGCCATTGCGAGCGGCGAATCGCAGGCAGCCAGCACGAGCGCAGACCATGACCGCCGACGACTTTCGCGAAATTGCGCTCAGCCTCGATGGCGTCATCGAGAGCGCGCACATGAATCATCCCGACTTCCGGGCGAACGGACGTATCTTCGCGACGCTCCATACCAACGATACGTACGGCATGGTCAAGCTGTCGCCCGCCGAGCAGCGCGAGCTGATGCGAAAACATCCAAGGATGTTCGAGCCGTCGGCTGGCGCCTGGGGCCGGCAGGGTTGCACCAACGTCCGGCTCGACGCGGCCAATCGCGCCACCGTTCGGGCCGCGATGACGCTCGCGTGGGAAGCCATCGTGGCGCTGCCCGCGCCCAGGCGGAAGAAACGTCCGTCGCGTTGACAGCGGGGGGCCGTCGCTTCGAGAATGCGCCAGATGCCGGTGAGGCTGTGCGTCGGACTCGTCTGTGCGGCTGCCGCGCTCGTCGGCCTGTCGGCCTCCGCGCAGGTCCGCCAGCCTCGGCCCTCCGATCCTGCCCGCGTTGACTTCAACTGGCAGATCCGGCCGCTCCTCTCCGATCGCTGTTTCCGGTGTCATGGCCCCGACGCGTCCAAGCGCAAGAAGAAGCTGCGCCTCGACACGCGCGACGGCGCAGTCAAGGACATCGGCGACGGCTGGTGGGTAATCAAGCCCGGCGATCCGTCGAGCAGCGAACTCATCCGCCGCATCAACAGCGACTTCGAGGACGACGTGATGCCGCCGCCTGAGTCGCACCTGACGCTTTCGGCGGACGAGAAGGCGCTGCTCCGGCAGTGGGTCGCCGAAGGCGCCGAGTACAAACCGCACTGGTCGCTCATACCGGTGCATTCGGTCGCGGTCCCGAACTCCGCGGCCGGCCGGCATCCAATCGACGCCTTCGTGCACGCGCGACTCGATCGCGACGGCCTGCGGCCCGCCCCCGAAGCTTCGCGCGAGGTACTGATCCGCCGGCTCGCCTTCGGCCTGACCGGTTTGCCGCCGTCGCTCGCCGAGATCGATGCGTTCGTCGCCGATCGATCGCCTGGCGCGTATGCGCGATTGGTCGATCGTTATCTCGCGTCGCCGGCCTATGGCGAGCGTATGGCCATGGACTGGCTCGACCTCGCGCGTTACGCCGACACATACGGATATCAGAACGACTTCGATCGCGACATGTCCGCATACCGCGATTGGCTGATTCGTGCGTTCAACCAGAATCTTCCCTACGATCGGTTCCTTACCTGGCAGCTCGCCGGCGATCTGCTCGCCAGCCCGACGCGGGAGCAGCGGATTGCGACCGCCTTCAACCGGTTGCATCGGCAGACGAACGAAGGCGGCAGCGTCGAGGAGGAGTTCCGCACCGAGTATGTGTTCGACCGGGTCAACACGTTTGGCACGGCCATGCTCGGGCTGACGTTGGAATGTGCCCGCTGCCACGACCACAAGTTCGATCCCATCCTTCAGCGTGACTACTACTCGCTGTTCGCGTTCTTCAACAGCATCGACGAGTCTGGCCTCTATTCGCACTTCACCAACGCCACGCCCTCGCCCTCGATGCTGCTGTGGCCTGAGGCCGCCGAGAAGCAGCATCAGGAGTTGAAGGTGCGCATGGCCGCGCTCGAGACCCGGTTGCCTGCCGAGGCGCGCGCGGCACGGCCTGCGTTCGAACGGTGGATCGCAGCGGCGGAGCTCGCGCCGCCTCTGCCGGTTTCAGGTCTTGCTTTTGACGTGGTGACGGACGGGCGAACGCTCGACAGCGTGACCGGCGGCAAGGCCGACGTGCAGGACGGGTTGACCCTGGTCACAGAACCGTCCCCGCAATCGCCGTCCAACGCTGCGATGCGCTTTTCTGGAGACAGTGCCGTCGTGGCGTCCTCGGTGCCGTCATTCCTTCGCACCGACGCGTTCTCCTTCAGCCTGCGGATCAAGCCGACGGAGGCACAGGATCGCGCGGTGATCTTCCATCAGTCCCGCGCGTGGACCGACGCCGGCAGCCGTGGCTTCGAGCTGACGCTCGATCGCGGCCGGCCCTTCTTCGGGCTCATCCACTTCTGGCCTGGCAACGCGATCGCAGTTCGCGCCAGGCAACCGCTGCCCCTGAACCGGTGGTCACGCCTCGTCATCACCTACGACGGCTCGAGTCGAGCCGCCGGCATTCGCCTTTATCTCGACGGTACGCGGCTCGAAACCGATGTCGTCCGAGACCATCTCTACAAGGACATCGGCTATCGGCGCGAGGCTGGAGATCGATCGTCGGACACGCACCCGCTGACGATCGGCGCCCGCTTCCGGGATAGTGGCTTCAAGAACGGGCTGATCGACGACTTTCAGGTCTTCGACGTCGCGCTCACAGACGCTGAAGTCGCGGGCGTCCTTCGCCGTGATTCGAGCGATGCCGCGTCCTTGGCGCACTACCTGGCGCGGCAGCATCAGCCTTCCATCATGGCACTCCAGGAACTTCGACGTCTGCGCGAAGAGGAGAATCGCCTCGTTGCCGACGTACCCGAGCTGATGGTGATGGAGGAGATGGCCTCACCACGTCCGGCGCATGTGCTCGCGCGTGGGGCGTACGATGCACCCGGGGAGATCGTCACGCGCGATACCCCGCGCAGTCTTCCCCCGTTTCCGCAGAATCAACCGCGCGATCGGCTTGGGCTGGCGCGCTGGCTGACCGATCGCGGCAACCCACTCGCGGCGCGGGTTGTCGTCAATCGCATCTGGCGCCAGCATTTCGGTCGGGGCATCGTCGCATCGCCCGAGGACTTCGGCAGTCAGGGTAAGCTGCCGACCCATCCCGAGCTGCTCGACTGGCTTGCCGGCTGGTTCATGGATCATGGATGGGATGTAAAAGCACTGCATCGCCTGATCGTGACGTCCGAGACATACAAGCAGTCGTCGGCTGCGTCGGCCGATGCCGTTCGCCGCGATCCCGACAACCTGCTCCTCGCGCGCGGGCCCAAGATGAGACTGCTGGCCGAAGAGATTCGCGACAGCGCGCTCGCGGCGAGCGGTCTCCTCAACCGCACGATCGGTGGAGCGAGCGTCAAGCCGTATCAGCCCGCGGGGTTGTGGGAGCAATCGGGAACGGGGAAGTCGTACGTCCAGGATCACGGGCTCAAGCTCTATCGACGGAGCCTCTACACGTTCTGGCGCCGGACCTCGCCTCCGCCGTCCATGATCACGTTTGACGCGGTGACACGCGAGGTCTGTACGGCGAAGCGTGAGGTGACCGCGACGCCATTGCAGTCGCTGGTGCTCTTGAACGATCCACAGTTCGTCGAAGCTGGGCGCGTGTTGGCCGAACGCCTCATGAAGCAGTATCCGTCCGACGCGACGATCAGGAACCGCGACGCGTTTCGAACGCTGATCGGCCGTGAGCCGGACGAGAAGGAATCGAAGATTCTGTTGCAGCTCTTCGACGAGCAGCGACAATTGTACGGGCGAGACGCCGCAAGTGCGGCACTTTGGCTGAGCGTGGGTGAGTCGTCGTGGGACGAGAGCCTGCCGCGCGCCGATTTTGCTGCCATGGCTGCCGTCACGGCCGCGATCATGAACTTCGACGAGTTCGTCGTCGTGCGCTGATGGGGTCAGACCGGGGTCAGACCCCACGGAGAGAGTGACATGAGCTGTCAGAAATGCGTCGGGCCGCTGCCAGCTGCCTCGATGTCGCGGCGCGATGTCCTCGGCCGGTTCGGATTGGGGCTCGGCGGGATCGCGCTCGCCAACCTCGTCAACCCGATGACGGCGCTTGCCCAGGACCGCGGCATCCTTGGCGGGCAACTGCATGTGCCCGCCAGGGCCAAGCGCATCATTTATCTCTTCATGGCCGGTGGGCCGTCGCAGATGGAGACGTTCGACTACAAGCCCGTGCTCGGCCAGCGCAACGGCGAACAGCTACCCGACTCCGTACGACAGGGGCAGCGACTCACCGGCATGTCGGGCAACCAATCGTCGCTGCCGCTCGCGGGTTCGAAGTTCGGCTTCAGCCGTCACGGCGCGAACGGCACATGGGTCAGCGACCTCCTTCCACAAACCGCGCGCATCGTCGATGACCTTTGCATCGTCCGCTCGATGTATACCGAGGCCATCAATCACGATCCGGCCATCACGTTCTTCCAGACCGGATCGCAGATCGCCGGGCGGCCGAGCATGGGGGCCTGGATTCACTACGGGCTCGGCAGCGACAACGCAGATCTGCCCGCGTTCGTCGTCCTGATTACGCCCGGCAAGGTCGATCAGCCCTTGTACTCGCGTTTGTGGGGCAGCGGTTTCCTGCCAGCGGAACATCAAGGCGTGCAGTTCCGCAGCGGGCGTGATCCTGTGCTCTATCTGGCGAATCCTGAGGGCGTCAGCCGCGACGGCCGGCGATTGTTGCTCGACCGACTGCGCGAACTCCACGCGCACGCCGCCGAACTCAGCGGCGATGCCGAGATCGACGCGCGCATCGCGCAGTACGAGATGTCGTACCGCATGCAAGCCAGCGTGCCTGGGGTGATGGACGTATCGAACGAGACGGACGAGACGTTCGCGCTTTACGGCAAGGACTCGACGACGCCGGGGACGTTTGCCGCGAACTGTCTGCTGGCGCGGCGTCTTGCCGAGCGCGGCGTCAAGTTCATCCAGCTCTATCACCAGGGCTGGGACCAGCACGACAATCTTCCGCGCGACATCGAACGCCAGTGTCGCGAGACCGATCAGGCGAGCGCCGCGCTCGTCATCGATCTCAAGCGCCGCGGTCTCCTCGACGACACGCTCGTTGTCTGGGGCGGCGAGTTCGGACGGACGAGCTACTCGCAGGGCAAGCTGACGTCGACCAACTACGGCCGCGATCACCATCCGCGTTGTTTTACGGTGTGGATGGCGGGCGGCGGCGTCAAGCCGGGCCTCGTCTATGGTGCGACCGACGACTTCAGCTACAACATCACAGAGAACGGCGTGCACGTGCACGACTTCCAGGCGACGCTCTTGCGCCTGCTCGGGATCGATCACGAACGGCTGACGTACTTCTACCAGGGCCGCCGTTTCCGCCTTACCGACGTCCACGGCGCCGTCGTGACGCCGCTGCTCGCCTGAGGTCCTCTCATACGTGGCGCCGTCTACAGGCGAAATTGCGGCACGTGCCAATACGTGAACCCGCGCCAGAGCCATTCCATCGGGCCGTAGCGAAAGCGGGACAGCCACCAGTGGCTGAAGGCAATCTGCGCCGCGTAGACCACCAGCACAAACAACACCTGCTGCGCTCGCGGCATACCCCAATGGCCCATCGCATAGCCGTAAAAGAAGATCGCGCAAATCAGCGACTGGATAAGGTAGTTGGTCAGTGCCATCCGTCCCAGTGGCGCCACCACTCGGATGCGCGAGAACACGGTGTTGCTGTGGAGCATGAGCACGACCATGCCGACATACCCCAGGCAGGCGGGAAGATTGCCGATGAGGGCAAGACCGCGTGCGATTTGCCAGCCATCGTACCGATCGCCCGGCGTGTGAGACATAGCGATCAGGCTGCTGAGCAATCCCAGCCCGATGCCAATCGGCAGGCCGTACACAGCCAGCTTGCGAAAGAATGGCAGGTGCTCGGCGGTGTTCGTCATGACACCCGAGCGCACGAACCAGGCCCCGAGCAGAAACATACCGATCAGGATCATCGCGAAAGCGAAATCACTCGCGGCCTTTTCCGGGAACCGTCCCGCACTCCACTTGACAGTTTCCCAATAGCCACCGCTCGTGAAGAGACGAAGCTCCTTTTCGTTCTCTGCTTTCGCTTCGGCGAGTTCCTTCTGCCGCTCCGCCTTGCGCTCCGCGGCGCGCTCTTCCTTGGTCTTCGGCTTCTTGTCCTCGACCTTCTTGTCCGCAGAGGCCTTGTCCGATTCATTGGGTTTCGTGACGGCTGCC
Organism: uncultured Acidobacteriota bacterium; assembly: GCA_963797715.1. Lineage (GTDB taxonomy): Bacteria > Acidobacteriota > Vicinamibacteria > Vicinamibacterales > 2-12-FULL-66-21 > DATBJJ01. The sequence continues at coordinate 453,385 of CAWCQS010000008.1, read as the reverse complement.
GCAGAAGCCCCCGCAGGCGGTACGACGGTGGCTTCAGCAGGTTTGTCGCTGACGCCCTTCGCTTCTGTTTTCTCGCCGGCGGGCGGCGTCACGGGCGCGACGGCATTGGCCGGATTTTGCCCGGCGATGGCGATCCCGGCGTCTGGATCGGGCGCGAAGCGCTGAACGACTCCGGCCGTCGTCATCGCTATCGCGAAGAACAGGTAGAGGCTGACGGCCAATCGAACACTCCGCTTCTCCCCTGGCTCGTAGTACTTCCACGACAACCCTCCCACGATCAGGAGCAGTGGCCCGAAGACCGAGAGTGGCAGGCGCGGCCCTACAGGTCCATCGGGCAGCAACCAGAAGACTGCAGCCGCGATCGCAACCAGCGATCCGATTGACAACAGCAGGAACGAAAAGAGTGGCACACCGCGGCCGCGGATGTTCACGTGTTTCGCACTGCGAAGATAGAGCGCGACCAGCCCGGCCGCCGCAAGGCCGGCAGCTACGGCAAAGATGTTGCCCCACTTGGGGATGAAGCCCAGGCCGGCCACGATGGCGATGGCCAGGATGATCGGCTTTGGCTTCCCGTAGAGGACGACCATCAGCATCAGCGCAGCGACTGCATAGCTGAACAGGATGTCGCCTTCCCAAAGAAGGACGAAGTGCGCCGCGCCGAACATGGCCAGGGCGAGCACGCGCCGCAGATAGACCTTCTTGAATTCGCGACCGGCCTGCTCCGCCCGCAGCATCATCACCGCGAATCCCATGCCGAACAGCAGCGAAAAAATCGTCCAGAATTTGCCCTGCACGAAATAGGCGATGAACCAGCTGGCGAACCAGTCGATACCGGTGAGGCCGCGCGGCATCCCCTCGTCGAAGCTCCCAAACGTACGATTGAAGAACTCGATGTTCATCAGAAAGATGCCGAGCAGGGCGACCCCTCGCACGACATCCAGGGCTTCGATCCGCTGATTCGCGGCAATCGGTCCCAGGTCTTCCCTGGGCAGCGCCTCTGATGCGGACTCCAGGCTGATCGCTCCCTCTGAGGTCACCTGCAACGTGTGTCGGTCTGCCGTGGGCATGGGCATGTTGGGCATGGGCCCTCGCATGAGTCGGTCGACGTCACTATAGTCCCGCGGGCTTCAGAGTGCCCGCGAGAATCGACATGTCCCGGAAATTCTCGAGTTCGCTCGGGACGAGAGCCGCATGTCTCAGGTTCCTCAGATGGTAAGCTGCGCGGTGCAGATGGAGTCGCCAGTACTCACCTGGCGTTCATCATCATAGGAGGACACGTGGCTTTCACCGTCACGAAGGATCTCATGCTGCCGGCAACCGTCACCGGCTCGTGGCCGCGCCCACGGTGGTTCGACGTCAGCATGTGGGCGAAGCCGCTCGATACCTGCATGATGGATATCCGGTTTCGCGAGAAGTTCCAGGACGCACTGGCGGTCGTCATCAGCGACGAGGAGCGCGCCGGCCTCGACATCCTGACGCACGGTGACTTCCATTGCGACGAAGACTTCGGCGGCAGAAGCTGGCACCACTACCCGCTTCAGCGCTGGACCGGGCTCGAAGGCGATCACCTCCAGTCGGAGGAGACGCGCAGCGAATGGCTCCGCTATCCGCCGGGCACGCTGCTCAACGAGATTTACACCGGTTGGCGCTGGCCGCGCGTGACCGGCAAGATCGAACATCGGCCGCTCGACTACGCCAAGATCTGGCGGCTCGCCCAGAGCAAGACGCAGAAGCCCGTCCGCTTCGGGACGTGCTGTTCGCAGGTCATGGCGCTGTTTCTGGACATCCATACCGACAAGTACAAGGACCCACGTGAGGTCGTGTGGGACATGGCGGTGGCGATGAACACGGAGCTGCTCGCGCTGCGCGACGCCGGCTGCCGCTGTATTCAGATCGAGGAACCGACGCTCCACTTCATGGCCAACACCTTCGGAGCCAAGCACGAGAAGGTCAAGTTCATGGTCGAGTGCTACAACCGCGAAGTCCAGGGCCTCGACGACGTCGAGATTTGGATTCACACCTGCTGGGGAAACCCCAACATGCAGCGCGTGATGGAGGACACGAGCTACGAGGCGTCGTTCGATCTCTATCTCAACGAGGTTCGCGGCGACGTGTGGACGATCGAGACCAAGGATCGCGGCTTCAAGGACGTCGAGCTGTTCGGCCGCTACAAGGGGAAGCTACCCAAGAAGGTGTGTGTCGGCGCCGTCAGTCATCGCTCGCTGCAGGCGGATCGCGCCGCCGACGTCGCTGACTCGATTCGCACCGCGTTGAAGCACATCGCGCCAGAGCAGCTCATCGTCTCGAGCGACTGCGGTTTTGGCCGTCAGGGTTGCAACCGCGAGATTGCATTTCACAAGGCGACCGCGATCGCCCAGGGCTGCAACATCGTGCGCCAGGAGCTCGGTCTTACGCAGACCTACGTGCCGGCCGCAGATCCGACGCTTCAGATTGACATCGTGCCGAAGACGGCGTCGCGGTGAGCGGCGTTACGCCAGCGAAGCGGTGACGATACGCTGGGCCTCGCTGACGACGTCCTCGAGGTGCTCGCGGCTTTTGAAGCTCTCGGCGTAGATCTTGTAAATGTCCTCGGTGCCAGACGGGCGAGCGGCGAACCACCCGCTCGCCGCCACCACCTTCAATCCATCAATCGGCGCGTCGTTCTCTGGCGCGCGCGTCAGCCGGGCGACGATCGGCTCTTCCGCAAGCGAAGTCGCCGTCACGGCGTCAGGTGAGAGCTTCTGCAGTTGTGCTTTCTGCTGAGGCGTCGCCGGCGCATCGATACGCGTGTAATACGCGGTCCCGTACTTCGCTTCGAGCGCACGGTAGTGCTCGCCGGGATCCTTGCCAGTTCGCGCGGTGATCTCAGCGGCGAGCAACGCCAGAATCAGGCCGTCCTTGTCGGTCGTCCACACTGTCCCATTGCGCCGCAGGAAGCTCGCGCCTGCGCTCTCTTCGCCGCCAAAGCACACGTGACCCTCGAAGAGCGGCGCCGCAAACCACTTGAATCCGACAGGCACCTCGGCCAGGCGACGATCAGCGCCCCGGGTGACCAGGTCGATCATGCTGCTGCTGACGATCGTCTTCCCGATGGCGGCGGACGTTGGCCATTCCGGACGGTTTCCCAGCAGGTACTGAATGGCGACCGCGAGATAGTGGTTGGGATTCATCAACCCGGCCGAAGCAGTGACGATGCCGTGACGATCGGCGTCGGGGTCATTGCCCACGGCAATCTGGAAGCGGTCCTTCAGCGCCACCAGTCCGGCCATCGCGTACGGGCTGGAGCAGTCCATGCGGATCTTGCCGTCGTGGTCGAGCGTCATGAAACCAAACGTCGGATCGACCTTCGGGTTCACGATCGTGATCTCGAGCCGGTAGCTGTTTGCGATCGCCTGCCAATAGGGTAGTGACGCGCCACCGAGCGGGTCGACGCCAATCGTGACACGCGCGCTGCGGATGGCGTCCATGTCGACGACTGCGTTCAGGTCGTCGACGTAGGGCTGAACGAGATCTTCCTCGTGCGTCGTCGATGCCTTCTGCGCCGTCGTCAACGATACGCGCTTGACGTCGCGATTCCTGGCTTCCAGCAGCTCGTTGGCGCGGTCCTGAATCCACCGCGTGACGTCCGTGTCGGCGGGCCCTCCGTTCGGCGGGTTGTACTTGAAGCCGCCGTCCTCGGGCGGATTGTGCGACGGCGTGATGACGATGCCGTCGGCGAGGTGCGACGAGCGGCCACGGTTGCGTACGATGACGGCGCGGGACACAACCGGCGTCGGCGTGAAGCCGTCGTCACGTTGCACGATGGTCTCGACGCTATTGGCCGCGAGCACTTCGAGCGCCGCATCCTGCGACAGCGACGACAGGGCGTGCGTGTCCTTGCCCATGTAAAGCGGGCCGTCGATCGCGTTCGCGCGTCGGTAGTCGCAGATCGCCTGGGTGATGGCGAGGATGTGCGCGGCGGTCAGGCTGCCGTCGAGCGGTGTGCCGCGGTGGCCGCTCGTACCGAACTTGACGCGCTCGCGCGGATTCGAGGGATCAGGGCGGCGGCTGAGGAACTCGCGCTCGAGCTTGGCGACGTCGATGAGCGCTCCCGGAGGAGCAGGTTTGCCAGCGAGAGGGTGCAGAGGCATCGGGGATCCTTCCGTCGTTCCGAGAGAGGATATGCCAATGCGCGCCGATCGCGCGGATTGGGATTTCACGGGACGCGGATCACGCGGATCGGGTTCACGGGACGCGGATCACGCGGATCGGGTTCACGGGACGCGGATCACGCGGATCCGGGTTTCACGGGACGCGGATCGCGCGGATCCGGGTTTCACGGGACGCGGATCACCGGATTGGTTTGACAAGAGGCGGATCACCGCGGCAAATCCATCCGGTGATCCGGAATTCAGTGGACGCCAGATCACGGCTCAGGCTTTCACGGGAGGGGGGTCACGCGGATCTTTACGCCTGGACGCGGGATCTCGCGGCCTTTTCTAGGGCGCAGAGTCCCCACACCTGTTCTCTTCACATCAGTTCAGCTTGTGAGCGACATGCAGTCGCTGCGGGCGTTCCGTGTTGGCCCATTGCGGGGTCAGAACGATAACCGCGTGCTCCGCGTCTCCTCGAACTTAAACAAGCGTAATCCGCGTTCCGAGAGCGAAATGTCCGCGTGATTCGGGTCCCAAGAGACAAATGATCCGCGCGATCCGCGTCCCAAAAAACCAATAATCGGCATGATCCGCGTCCCAAGAGCGAAATGATCCGCGTGATCCGCGTCTCGTAGAAAATCATCCGCGCGATCCGCGTCTCCGGAAACGCTGATCCGCGTGACAATGCTCGCGTGTTCTCGCATTCATCCCGCGGCCGGCTGACCGACAAGGATCTCGGCCGCTTCGCTGGTGAGACCCTCTTCGATCGCATCGCGCGCGCCGTGTGCCACGCGGGGTGTCTCCCACGCAAAGAGCTCTACGAGGCGTGGGAAGTAGCCAGGCGCGTGCGGCGGCTCTTCCGTGGCGGCCGCGTCGTGGATCTTGGCGGTGGACACGGACTGCTCGCGCTGATCATGCTCATCCTGGACGACTCGTCGCCGTCAGCGCTCGTGGTCGACAAGGCGCTGCCGGCGTCGAGCGCTCAAGTACGCGAAGCGATCGTGCAGTCGTGGCCTCGTCTGCACGGGCGCGTGACGTTCGTCGCGAGCGGACTCGACGCTGTCGACCTCCACGACAGTGATGTCGTGGTCTCGAGCCACGCGTGCGGCAGATTGACGGACGTCGCGATCGAGCTCGCGGCTCGCGCGTCGGCGCGCGTCGCAGTGCTGCCCTGTTGTCACGACCTGGAGGCGTGCGACGCCGGTGGGTTGTCCGGGTGGATCGATGGATCCCTGGCGGTCGATGTCACCCGAGCCTTGAGTCTGCAGCAACAGGGCTATCGGGTCTGGACGCAGATGATTCCCGCAGCCGTTACGCCAAAGAACCGCCTGCTGCTCGGCGCGCCCCGCGATCCGGTTTGATGTTGGCGTTGATGTGGAACAAACTGCTCAGATCGTAGCCGTGCTGGATCGTCCAACGCTTCGCGCGGTGTCCCGTGTCTGCCGGCCTGGCGGACCTTCAGGCTGGCGTGAAATCAGAGATGAGATTTGTCCTCGTTGCTGTAGGCGGTGCGATCGGATCGACACTTCGCTATGCGCTCGACGGCGCGGTGTACCGCTGGTTACCGCCGACGTTCCCGTTTGGCACCTTCGTCGTCAACGTCACCGGTTGTGCGGTGTTCGGTCTGCTGCTGGGGGTCGGAGAACAGCGGCTCGTGGTCGGCTCACCAGCACGCACCTTCCTGCTCATCGGCGTTCTCGGCGGGTTCACGACGTTTTCATCATTCGCTTTTGAAACCGTGCAATTGCTGCGCGACGGCGAATGGATGCTCGGCGCGGGCAATGTCGTCGGGCAAGTCGTGCTGGGACTTGCGGCGCTGTGGATCGGATTCGCGCTCGGCCGCGCGTTGCAGGGGACGTGATGAGAATCCCGACCGAAGGAAAGTTGTTGCGGATCATCGTTGGCGAAGCAGACCGATGGCACGGCCGGGTGCTCTACGAGGCCATTGTCGAGGAAGCGAGGCGGCGCGGGCTGGCGGGAGCGACGGTCTGGAAAGGAACGATGGGGTTTGGTGCGCATAGTCGGCTGCACACCGCAAAGATTCTGCGGTTATCGCAGGATCTCCCGGTGGTGATCGAGATCGTCGACGCGCCAGAGAAGATCGAAGCGTTCCTGCCCGAGCTGGACGCGATGGTGCAGGAAGGACTTGTCACCGTCGAACGGGCGCAAGTCATTCTGTATCGCGGTCCCGACAAACCCCGCGGATGAAAGGGACACGGATGACCCTGATTTGAAGGCGACGTAAACCGTTGGGGGTGCCTCACCGTCAAAGCATCACGATGGGCACTCTCTCTTCCGACCTCAGATTCGCCGTGCGCGGCCTCCGCCGGAGCCCCCTCTTCGCGATCGTCGCGATCCTGTCGCTCGCGCTTGGAATTGGCGCAAATTCTGCGATTTTCACGCTGATCGACCAGGTACTCCTGCGCAAGCTGCCGGTGACTCGCCCTGATGAGCTGGTCATGCTTTACCAGCAGGGCTCGCACAACGGCAGCAACATGGGGACGCGGATGCACTCCTATCCGATCTACCAGGACTACCAGCAGAAGGCGGAGCCGCTGGCCGAAGTGCTCTGCCGCCGGCTGGTGCCAGCGTCCGTCAGCGTAGACAACCGGACCGAACGATTGCAGGCGGAGCTGGTGTCCGGAAACTACTTCACGATGCTTGGGGTCCAGCCGGCGATCGGGCGCGTGTTCAATTCGAAGGAAGACGACCAGGTGTACAACGGCCACCCGGTGGTCGTGCTCAGCTACGACTACTGGGCCAGCCGCTTTGCCCGTGACCCTGATGTGATCGGGAAGAAGATTCTCGTCAACGACTCGCCGATGACGATCGTCGGCGTTTCTGCTGCTGGGTTTTCCGGCATCGATCCAGCCAGCTCGCCGCAGATTCGCGTGCCGGTGCTGATGAAGCCGGTCATGACGCCGGAGTGGACTTGGCTGAGGATGGACGACCGGCGCGCGCGGTGGGTGCAGGTGTTTGCTCGCCTCAAGCCGGGCTACTCGATCGACTCGGCGCGTGCGCCGCTGCAGGGCCTGTTCACGCAGATCCGACAGTACGAGATGACGCTGCCGGCGGCGAAGGATTGGTCGGCGTTCTCGCGCGACCGCTTCATGAAGGGTCAGCTCCTCGTGAGCAGCGCGGCGATGGGGTTCTCGCCGCTGCGGAACGACTTCTCCACGCCGCTCGTCGTGCTGATGTGCATGGTCGGCCTGGTGCTCCTCATCGCCTGTGCGAATGTCGCCAATCTCCTCATCGCGCGCGGCTTCATGCGGCAGAGAGAGATTGCCGTGCGTCTCTCGCTTGGCGCTTCGCGAAAACGCCTGGTCAGCCAGCTGCTGGTCGAAAGCCTCGTCCTTTCGTGCGCCGGCGGCGTCGCCGGTCTCGGCCTCGCATTCGCGCTCACACGAGGCCTGCTGACGCTGATTCCGCAGGATGGGCAGCCGCTCCTGATTCGGCCCGAGCCCGACGTCCGGATTCTCGCCTTTACGATGGCGCTGACGTTTCTCACCGGCATCGTGTTCGGGCTGCTCCCGGCGCTGCGCGCGAGCCGGCCCGACCCGTGGTCGACGCTCAAGGACACGATGGGCTCGATTGCCGGCACGGGCGGGTCGCTCTTTCTGCGCAAGGGCCTGGTCACGGCACAAGTCGCGCTCAGCTTCCTGCTGCTCTTCGGCGCCGGGTTGTTCGTCCGCAGCTTGCAGAATCTCCAAGGTACCGAAACCGGCGTCGCGCTCGACAACCTGATTACGTTTCAGCTCTCGCCGGCCTTGAGCGGTTACGACAATCAGCGCGCCAGCCAGTTCTACGAGTCCCTCCTCGAACGGCTGAATTCGGCTCCGGGTGTCACGTCGGCGGGCATCGCCGCCGTGTCCATCCTCAGCGGCGATGAGTGGGACAGCTCGATGTCGGTCGAAGGTCACCGTCCCGCCGACGGCGAGGACATGCAGGCGTTCATGAACGCTCTCTCGGCGGGCTACTTCAAAACGATGAAGATTCCGATCCTCGAGGGTCGCGACTTCACCCGCCTGGATTTCCAGGAGCGGCCGACGGTTGCGATCGTCAACAAACGCTTCGCCGAGCATTTCTTCAAAGGCACGAGCGCCGTCGGCAAACACATCGGACAGGGCGTCGGGCCGCAAACCAAGCTGACGATCGAGATCATCGGCGTCGTCGCCGATTCCTTGTACGAAGGTCCGCGCGAGGGCGTGCACCGCCAGGTGTTCATTCCCAAGTCCGGGAACGGCAGCGCGGCAGTGTACGTGCGCACGACCATGTCCTCTTCGGCGGCGTACAACCTGGTGCGGAACGAGGTGCGCCAGCAGGATGCGGCACTCCCGGTCTACAGCCTGAAGACGCTCGAGGCGCAGCTCGACGAGACCCTGCTGACCGACCGCCTCATTGCGCTGCTCTCGGCCGGCTTCGGCATGCTCGCGACCGTCCTCGCGTCGATTGGCCTCTACGGCGTGATGGCGTTCGTCGTCGCCAGGCGCAAGAAGGAGCTCGGGATCCGCCTCGCACTCGGCGCGCAGCCCGGGTTCGTCATCTGGATGGTGATGCGCGAGGTGCTCATGCTGCTGGGGATTGGCTTAGCCGTCGGCATTCCTGCGGCGATGCTGCTGGGACAGTATGTCTCTTCGCAACTCTACGGCATCAAGCCGCACGATCCGCTGATCGCCACATCGACGACGGTGTTGCTTGCGCTCGTGTCGGCTGCGGCAGGCCTGATCCCGGCGCATCGCGCCAGCCGAATCGATCCGATCTTGGCGCTTCGCACCGAGTAGCAACCGCGAGCCGCGAGAGGCGAGCAGCGGGCTTCAGAGGAACCGTTTCAAGAACGCGATAATCTCCTGCCGTCCCTCGGCCGTTTCCTGGTGGCCGACATCGTAGCGGAGAAGCTTCCACCGTTCCGGTTGCCCCATCTCCTTGTAGACGCGAGTCAGGTCGCGATCGATGATGTCGAGTCCTTCGACTGGCGTCAGCTTGTCCTGAAGGCCGGCGAGGCCGAGGTGCGCGCGCGGCGCGATGAGCTCGTTGATCTGTGACGTCGTGAAGTGCTTGAGGAGCGACGGAACATAGTAGTAGACGCCGTGCCCTGACAGCCCCTTCTTCGCGACCAGCGTGTTGAAGTCCGTGAGGCAGCAGATGTCGACGGTGACCTTGACGCGTTCGTCGAGCGCGGCCAGCCACCACGCCATGGTGCTGCCCATCGACATGCCGAGCGTGCCGACACGCGCCGCGTCGACATCCGGCCGCGCCACCAGCCAGTCCATCGCGCGCAGGCTGTCGTAGACCATCATGCCCCAGAGCACCTGCCCCTTCCACAGCATGCCCTTGAACATATCGAGCTCGGTGGTGTGGCTGCGCTCACCAAAGACCCAGTGGTCGATCGCGAGGCCGATGTAACCGAGGTGTGTCAGCGTCTTCGCATACGGCTCTGGCTGGAGATACGAGCGACCCTCGATGAATTCCTTCTTGCCGATCGTGTAACCGCCACCGTGCGAGTGATCGAAGAGGACTGCCGGAACGCGTCCGCTGACCTTCGGCGGCCGCGCCAGATAGGCAGGGACGTTCTCGATGCCGTTGAGATCGAAATCCCACGTCTCGAGGATGTAGCCGTCGCGCTCTTCCTCGTTTCGCTTCTTGCCGCCAATCGGCCGCTTGCGATCCGGGAGGTCGCCGAGGAGGGAGTAGAGCTCTCGACGACGATCGCCGGGGCTCTGTGATGCGGCGGCGTGAATGCTGCGGTGCATGAGCGGAGACAGGGCAGCAAGACCGGCCAATGAGAGGGCGTCTCGTCGATCCAGCATGAGCGAGATTCTGCCACAACGGCCAAATGACTGGGCGCAGTGTCTTAGTTCTTACGCGGACGGCAGGGCTTTCGCGTAACCGGATGCTTCAGCGCCAAGCCGCGTTCTGGAGCCGCAATGTATACGCAAAACGTAATGGCCGCGACAATCGTGACGTTCGGCCTGCTGCTGTTCCCGAGGCCGGCCGCCGCCTGCAGTTGCGCCGGCACGCCATCGACGCCAGGCGCACTTCGCTCGAGCGACCTCGTGTTCCTTGGAACCGTTGTGAGCGTCAGCAGCCCCCACTACAGCACGAGGCGCACGAACGCCGATGGCTCCATCACCATCTCGGGAGGCACCCAGCCCAGCGAGGTGCGTTTCAGCGTGGTCCGCACCTTCCGCGGCGTCGCAACAGAATCGATAACGATGCGGAGCAGCAGTGGCAACAGCTGCGATTTCACGTTCGCTCGTGGGGAGTCCTGGCTGATCTATGCGGACGTCCGCGACGCCGTGGTGTCCACGCACAAATGCAAGCGCACGCGTTTGCAGGCAGAGGCCTCTCAGGATCTCCGATACCTGGAGGGCGTTGCGCGCGGCGAGTCCCTTGGTGTTGTCTCGGGCCAGGTGTTCAGAAGGGTGACAACGCCCGCCGGAGAGTCGGTCCTCAAGGCTGTTGAGGATGCGATGCAGATCGTCGGCGTCGTCGGCGGGCAGCGGATTGTCACGGCACCTGATCGATGGGGGCCGTACCAACTCGTGTTGCCGCCTGGCGACGCCCAGATTTGGGTCGAGCGGGATGGCGTCGTCGTCAGTCCGGGTGTTCTCGTGCGCGTAAAGCAGGGCGAGGTCGTGGAGGTCCAGCTCGCGGCGGAGTACGAGAAGTAGGCCTTTAGGCCACGAGCGCTACCGTCGCAGTTGCCTCGTCCAGTCGAGATCAACGGTGATGGGCAACGCCGAGCTGACGTCTTCGAAGTTGACGAGAAAACGCTTACCGTCCCTGGTGTCGTACTGGCTGCCTCGGGCACGGATGGTGAAGAGCGGCACGGGAATACCAGGTACCCCGTCGGCGCTGACGGGCACCGCCATCAGCCTCGCCTCCGGTGCCGTCGCCCCCAAAGCCATCGTCGACCACGTGGCGACGTAGTACAACTCCTTGCCGTCACTGCGCCAGCGCGGGCTGACGCCTCCGCCCGTCGACACCTTCTGCCTGGCGGTTCCGCTCATGGCGCGCAGGTACACTTCACTGCGACCAGACTCGTTTGACACGTAGGCGAGCAGTTTGCCGTCTGACGACACCACGCCACTCGTCTCGTCGGCCGCCGTCTGCACGAGCGGCAGCGGTTTGCGATCGCCGAACATGGGGACACGCATCAGATCGATGCCGGTGCTCGAGCTATCTATATAGATGATGTAACCGCCTTCTGGACTTTGTACCCAGTCCGATACGAACTGCACGGTGGTCGACGGTGGCACGACTTGTTGGAGGTCGCTTGATTCCGTCAGATTCTTCACGTGCACGTGCGGTGCTCCCCTCTGCGCGGACGCGAAGGCGAGCTGATTGCCGTCCGGCGAAAAGACTGGAGCCCAGTCGGCTTTCGAATCGAGCGTCACCCGGGACGGGTCTCCGCCTCGCGCCAGATCGTAGAACCAGATGTCGGTCGTGCCCCGACGGCGATCGAGGATGTCGACCGCCACCTTCTGTGCATTTGCCGACAACCGCAGGAAAGTGAAATGCGCAGGCACGCCGACCTGGCCCGTCTCGATGCCGTCGCGATCGAACCAGACGAGGCGGGACGCCGTCGGTCCGGCCTGATAGGCCAGGACGCCATCGTTCGACACGGAAAAGTCAGACTGGCCAAGGTCGCGAAAGTAGAGCAGGTCCTCCGCCACCGGTTGGGGCTCTCCCGACAATCGTTTCGACGTCGGGTCAAACTTTTGAGCCATGAGGGTCGATTCGCGGACGTACAGAAGATATCCCGGCGCAGCGTAGACGGCTCTCGAGTCTGCCGGCAGGAGCACCTGCGTGTCGGTCGAATCGAGTGAACCGATCCGGATTTCAGCTGGGCCCGCCGATGCCCACGGTCATGAACAAGAAAGTGTGGCCGTCGGGCAAGAAGGCCGGCCACCACGACCGTTGCCTGTGCCCGGGATGGCTGTTGGCTCACCGCCGTCGGCCGGCACTTTCAGGAGGCCCGCGCTGTCGCGGAACAGGATGATGTTGGCCGAGCCCCACGCTCCAGTCTGCCAGGGCCCCGCCATCCGCTGCTCATCCTGCAGATCGGCTGAGCTGTGCCGCCAATTCGTTTGACCTTCCTGAGTACGCCGTCGGCAAAGAACGCAATCCATTGGCTGTCGGGCGACCAGAAGGGACTGGAGGCGCCGTCGGTGCCGTCTAGTGCCTGCGCGACGGTCGAGTCCAGGTTCCGCACGAACAGGCGAGTACCTTCGCGCGCCGTGACTATCATCGCCAGCGAGCGCCCATCGGGCGAGATGGCGGAAGAGACGCCAAGGATCGACTGGAACCAGCCGCCATCAGGCGCCCGGACCTCGAAGCGGACTGGACGCACGTCTGGCGGCTGGCGCCGAAGCGCCACGTACGCGAGACCGGCTGTTGCCAGCATGAAGAGTCCAGCCGTCGTCCAGGCGATGGCCGCGTGATTCCTTCGTCTGAAGCGACCCGTAACCGCCGGCGTCGCGCCGGATGAATCGGTGACGCCTTCAAGCGCGAAGGCGATGTCGCGCGCGGATTGGAACCGGTGCTCCGGACTCTTGTCGAGGCAGTGTTGCCAGACACGTTGCAACGCCGGCGCGGCGCCAGCCACCGGAGGCTCTGGTGGCTCGTTCGCCAGGATCGCATTCAGGGTTTCGACGGTCGAAGCGCCTGTAAACGCTCGCTGTCCCGACAGCATTTCGTAGACCACGGCGCCAAAGCTGAAGATGTCGGAGCGATGGTCGACCCGCTGGCCACGCACCTGCTCTGGAGACATATAGCCGGCGGTTCCGAGCACCAATCCGGGGTGTGTGGCGCCCTGCTTGGTCAGCGTCTGCGATCCCTCCACATCTTCTCGTTCGGTCAGCTTGGCGATGCCGAAATCGAGAATCTTGACGTGTCCATCGTTGGTCACGAAAAGGTTCTCGGGCTTGAGATCGCGATGGACGATGCCACGCTCGTGGGCAGCGGCCAGGCCGCGTGCGATCTGGATGGCGTAGTCGATGGCCTTGCGAGCGGGCAGCGGCCCGCCCTGCAATCGTTCCCGCAGCGTCGTGCCCTCGAGCAGCTCGCAGACGACGTAGGGAGATCGATCGTGCTCGCCGACGTCGTGCACCACCAGGATGTTGGGATGGTTGAGGCCGCCGGCGGCGCGGGCCTCCTGTGAGAAACGCCGCAGCCGATCGGGATCGGTCGAGACCGACGAGGGAAGAATCTTGATGGCGACTGACCGCCGTAGCCGTGTGTCGTGGGCCGAATACACCTGGCCCATGCCACCTTCACCGATGGCGGCGATGATCTGGTAGGGGCCGAGTTGGGTACCGCTGGTCAGCGACACAGTGGCAGCCATTGTAGTCGGGGGGGTGGGCGCTTGCTATCGCACATGCACGCACCTAGGATCGCGGACCATGGATGACGGACGATTTTGCCACTATGAGCTGAGAACGAAAGATGTGGCCAATGCCGGCGCCTTCTACAGCGAGCTCTTTGGCGCAGCTTTCTGGAGCGAGCATGTGACAGTTGTTCCGTTGCCGGAGCCGGCCGCAGCCCGCGGCGCGCCATCGCATTGGCTCGGTTTCATCGACGTTCCGAACGTCGAAGATATGGTGCTGCGGATCGTGGAGCGAGGTGGTCAGCGACTCGGGCCGACACGCCAGGACGGCGACGGCGCTTCTCTCGCGGCACTGCGCGATCCGTTTGGCGCCGTCGTGGGCGTCAGCTCCGGCATGTCCCTGGCTCGCTCCTTGCCTGTTGCGTGGCACCTCCTGCACACGACAGATCACCAACGAGCGTCCGCCATGTATGCGGAGCTCTTCGGCTGGAGCGCAACCGAACTCGTCGATCTCGGCCCTGAACTCGGATGCCACCAGATGTTTGCCTGGAACGGATCGGGCGGGCTGGGCAGCGTAGCGAACACGGCGCTTCTGCCACACATCCACACGCACTGGCAGTTCTATTTCCGCGTCACCGATCTTGACGCATCGCTCGCCCGTGCTCGGGCGCTCGGCGCGCTCGTGTTGGCGCCCGTGACTGCGCCCACCGGTGCGCGGGCGGCGGCGTGTGACGATCCTCATGGCGCCGCGTTTGGGTTGTATCAGGACTAACGAGGCGAGCGCGTGCCCACGCGCCCTATTTCAACGCTCTCGCGAACCATCTGCGCGATCTTGACGAGCGGCTGCCCGCATCGCCGACCCGCGGCGCCACGCGAGCGCGATCGTGCGGCCCGGTTCTGGGGCCGACGAAGCGGCGCACGCGCAGCTGACCGCGACGGTTCTCGACCGGCAGGGCCAGCGACGGCAGCAGCGTCACCGCGGTGCCCGGCGCTCACCATCTGCACCAGCGTCGCCAGGCTCGTCGCGCGAAAGCTGTGCTCGCCGGCACTCGCCTGCGTGCAGAAGCTCAACGCCTGTTCCCGGAAACAATGTCCATCGTCGAGGAGCAGCACCGCCTGGCCCTTGAGGACGTCCGCGTCGGCGCGTGTCGAGCTTCGGCCCTTGACGAGTGGGTGCCGTCGGTGACGCCGCCAGGACGAACGGGTCGCGGCCGATGACCTCGTAGTCGAGATCGCTGACGTCGGCCTCGAGCGCGAGCAGCACGCCGTCGAGCCCGCCTTCCTTGAGCTCGTGCACCAGGTCGCCGGTACGCGCCTCGGTCCAAAGCAGCTGCAGGTGGGGAAACGCGCGCGCGAGCGCGCGGCGTGATCTCGGGCAGCAGGTACGGCCCGATCGTCGGAATGACGCCGAGCCGCAGCGTGCCGTCGAAACGGATCGGACGACTGCCGCGCGAGCTCGCGCAGCTCGCGCGCGGCGAGCAGCACGCGCCGCGCCTGCTCGACGATGGCCGCGCCGACGGCCGAGAGGCGGACGCTCGCGGTGATCGCGCTCGAAGATCTGCACGCCGAGCTGCCGCTCGGCGAGCGCCACCTGCATGCTGAGCGAAGGCTGCGCGACGTCGCAGGCCTCCGCGGCGCGCCGAAAGCCCTTGAGGTCGGCGACCGCGACGATGTACTCGAGCTGGCGCAGAGACACGTCGCAGCTGAGCCATAGTCTTAGTCTATCATCACGACATGATCGATATATTTGATATCTCATGGGTCGCGACACGTCAGAATGAGCGGTTCCGTCGACGAGTCCACCCGCGGAAGACCTCCGGAGGCCCGATATGTCCGAGAAACCGACGCTGACGACCGAAAGCGGCGCGCCCGTCACCGACAACCAGAACTCGCAGACCGCGGGCCCTGGCGGCCCGACGCTGCTGCAGGACCAGTACCTCATCGAGAAGCTCGCGCGCTTCAACCGCGAGCGGATCCCCGAGCGCGTCGTCCACGCGGTCGGCACTGGCGCGTATGGGTACCTCGAGGTCACGAGCCCGGACGTCCCGAAGTGGACGAAGATGAAGATCTTCGAGCAGGTCGGCAAGAAGACCGACATGTTCATCCGCTTCTCGACCGTCGCCGCCTCGCGCGGCGGCCCGGACGTCGCCCGCGACCCGCGCGGCTTCGCGATGAAGTACTACACCGAGGACGGCAACTGGGATCTCGTCGGCAACAACACGCCGGTGTTCTTCATCCGCGACGGCATCAAGTTCCCCGACTTCATCCACTCGCAGAAGCAGGATCCCTACACCAACCGGCAGGAGCCGGACAACGTGTGGGACTTCTTCTCGCATTCGCCAGAGGCGACGCACCAGTTCACGTGGCTCTTCGGCGACCGCGGCATTCCGGCGTCGTACCGCTGCATGGACGGCTTCGGCTCGCACACGTTCCAGTGGGTGAACGCGCAAGGGCGAGCGCTTCTGGGTGAAGTTCCACTTCAAGACCGAATCAGGGCATCAAGACGCTTCACGTCCGAGGAAGCGGCGATCGTCGGCGGCAGGATCAGTTCCACTGCCACAAGGATCTGTACGACGCGATCGAGCAGCAGCGACTTCCCGTCGTGGACGCTCAAGGTGCAGGTGATGCCCGAGGCCGACGCGCGCGAAGTACCGCATCGATCCGTTCGACCTGACCAAGGTCTGGAACCACCAGCGACTACCCGCTCATCCCGATCGCCAAGCTCGTGCTCAACCGGACGCCCGACAACTTCTTTGCCGAGATCGAGCAGGCGGCATTCGATCCGGCGCACTTCGTGCCCGGCATCGGGCCGTCGCCCGATCGCATGCTGCAGGCGCGCCTGTTCGGCTACGGCGACGCGCATCGCTATCGCCTGGGCATCAACCACACGCGGCTGCCGGTGAACACGCCGAAGGGCGTGCCGGGCGGCGCGCAGAACTACGGTCGCGACGGCGCCATGCCGCTCGACGGCCGCGGCGGCCGCGTCGAAGAACTACGAGCCGAACTGTTCGACGGGCCGGTGCAGACCAACGAGGAGCACTACGCCGGCTTCGCGCGTGACCGGCACGACGGGCCACTACGCGCAGGTGCCGCGCGAAGTAGACGACTTCAAGCAGGCGGGCGATCTCGTATCGCCTGCAGCCGAGGGACGCGCAGCAGCGGCTCGTCGACAACATCGCCGGCAGCCTCGCGCAGGTCTCGCGCGACGACATCATCGCGCGATCGGTCGAGCACTTCCGCAAAGCCGACGCCGAGTTCGGCCGCCGGATTGCCGACGGCATCGCCGCGCGTCGCGGCGCGGCGGCGACTGTCGGGGTGGGCGAGTGACGCCAAACTACGGTGGAGGCATCGCCATCACTCCAGATGTCCGCGCGGCACTCGCCGGCATGGCTGCCGACGCGGCGCGCCGTGGGGATCTCGATACGCTCGAACGGGCGCTGAACGCCGGGGTGGCCGTCAACACGGCTACCCCGCGCGGCGACTCATTGTTGATGCTCGCGGCGTACTACGATCAGGCCGCAGCCGTGAGGCTGCTGCTCGCTCGTGGCGCCGATCCCCACCAGACTGACGCCAAGGGGCAAACGCCGCTGTCCGGTGTTGCGTTCAAGGGTCTGATCGATATTGCCGAACTGCTCGTCGCTGCCGGCGCGCACATCGATGCGTTTTCGGCCGACGGCCGCACACCTCTCGGCATGGCAGCCGCGTTCAACCGCGCGTCGATGGTCGAGTGGCTCCTTCAGCACGGCGCCTCGGCAGAACACCGCGACGCATCCGGGCTTCGGCCGATCGACATCGCGAATGCCATGGGAGCGGCGGCGGCAGTCGCGGTGCTGAGCTGATCTCTTCTTAACTGCCCACAGTTCGCCCGTCTCTGCCGAGGCTACGGCGCGGCCGCCGACGCGTTCCCCGCGAAGGCGGAAGGCTGGACTATGCTTGAACGCCGTTCGGCCAGCGCCGGACGCGAGCTGAGGGGCGATGATTCAGACCCAGGGCACATCCACACGCCCCATCAACACACCCGGCCAGGTTCTTTTCGCCAGTCTGATCGGCACGACCATCGAGTTCTTCGATTTCTACATCTACGCCACCGCCGCAGTGCTGGTCTTTCCGAAGCTCTTCTTTCCTGCCTCTGATCCGGCGTCGGCGACGCTCGCGTCGCTCGCCACGTTCGCGATTGCCTTCATGGCGCGCCCTGTCGGTTCAGCGCTGTTCGGTCATTTTGGCGACCGTGTCGGCCGTAAAACCACGCTCGTCGCCGCGCTGCTGACGATGGGCATCTCGACCGTGGCGATTGGCGTGTTGCCAACCTACGACAGCATTGGTGTCGCCGCGCCGTTGCTGCTCGCCATCTGCCGGTTCGGGCAGGGCCTGGGGCTCGGTGGCGAGTGGGGCGGCGCGGTGCTGCTCGCAATCGAGAATGCTCCCCCCGGGAAGCGCGCGTGGTACGGCATGTTCCCACAGCTCGGCGCGCCGATTGGATTCTTCTTCTCCGGCGGCGTGTTCCTTCTGTTGTCGCGGTGGCTGAGCGACGAGCAGTTCTTCGCGTGGGGATGGCGCGTTCCGTTCCTGGCGAGCGCGGTGCTCGTGCTCGTTGGCCTCTACGTGCGCCTGACGATCACCGAGACACCAGTGTTTCAGCAGGCCGTCACGCGCAGCGAGCGCGTCAAGGTGCCGATGGTGGCCGTCTTCCGTGACCACTTCGGCACGCTCATCGTCGGCATCATGGCGTCGCTGGCGACGTTCGTCCTCTTCTACCTCATGACCGTGTTCGCCCTGTCGTGGGGCACGACAGCCCTCGGATACACACGCCAGAAGTTCCTGCTGATGCAGCTCTTCGGCATTCTCTTCTTCGCGCTGACGATTCCCATCTCGGCGATCCTGGCCGAGCGTGGCCGGCGCGCGACCCTCATCGGCGTCACGGTGGGTATCTTTCTGTTCGGCCTCATCATGGCGCCGCTCTTCGTATCTGGCACCGCCGGCGCCGTGCTGACGATGGCGATCGGCCTGTCGTTGATGGGGATGACCTACGGGCCGATCGGAACCGTGCTGTCAGAGCTGTTTCCGACATCGGTGCGGTACACGGGAAGTTCGCTGACGTTCAACTTTGCCGGAATCTTCGGCGCATCCCTCGCGCCGTACATCGCGACATGGCTGGCGAGGACATACGGCCTCCAGTACGTGGGTTACTACTTGTCGGCCGCCGCGGCAATTACCCTGCTTGGACTCCTGGCGACACGCGAAACGCGGGACGACACGCTCGGCTGAAAGCGACACGCGTCGGGACGCGCGATCCGTCAGACGATCGTCAGTTCTGCCGGCAGCTTCAGAAACGCGCCGAGGCGCGCGACCGCGCGGCTCAATGCCTGCTTCTCGGCCCGGCTCAGCGCCCTGAAGGAGTGCACAGAGATTCGAGCCTGACGTGGGGTGATCTCCCGCTTCCAGGCGCCTCGCAGGATCCCGTCGATCACGAGCTGGTGCGGCACACCAACAAACGCGCTCGTCGTCGGGGCTGAGCCGCCCGGATCGAAAGCCAGGCTTCGATCGCGGAGCGCGTTGAGGTACTCGTCGTAGTTCGGCAGCAGATAGACGGTTGGCCGTGCCGATTGTGGCGTTGTTCGTGTGCCGTCAGGTGCAAACCAGTAGATCTTGCCGTCAACGTTTTCCGACGCGAGGGCCCCTCGCAGCATCTCGAGGCCGGTCTTCGCGTGCTTTACCGTCAGTCCAGACCACCAGACGAAGTCAGGCACAGTTGCCGGGCCGTGACTGGTGAAATAGCGCCGTGTCAGCTCGGCGAGCGCTTCGTCAGCATTGAGCGCCCGCGCCTTCAGCGCACGTTCGTCCACGAGCGCATATGTGAACTGCTTGCCCTGACGCGGCCCGCTGCAGATCACGTGATCGATCTCCGCGTCCATCATCATGTACGCCAGCCGCTGACCACCATCAGTAGGGATGCCGGCCTTGGCCAGAACGGCCCCGAGCGCGGTGCGCGTCAAGAACCCGCCGCGAAGCGCTTTTTCGATCACTTTCCGGCTGCGCGCAAGTGTCTGGTCGTCGAGACCGTTCGAACGGCAATAGTGCCGATTGACTGCCTTGAGCCGGGGTCCGGCGAGCCGCTGCATCCAGCGAAGATCCTCCGGCAGGACGAAATGCCACGTCGGCCTGAGGATGTGGGTGCGTACGATCGCCCCCGAATCGAACGCGCGATCGACGTCGGCGTCCGTCAAGGACGGCGACCGCAACCCCAACGCCCACTTGGCGCCCGCATAGTCCTGCGACTGCACCGCCCCGAGCCAGGAGACGATCTCGGCCGGTGTCTTGACGTCTGAGCGAACGAGCTTCTGGTTCCGGAGCCGCTGCGCGGTGATGGAGAGAGCTCCCAGCTTCCTGCTCCCAGCCTCCCGCGGAATCGCAAACTTCCTGCTTGGAGCTTCCACCTTCATACGTCCCACTTCCGTGAAACTTCAGACGTCAGACTTCAGAATTCAGACTTTCTCGTAGTACCGCTTATACATTCCCCGCCGGAAAATGAATCCCCCAAGCGGACCTAGCCACTGCAATACATAGTGCATGTAACCCAGGTCGATCATCTCGATCAGGTTGCCGTCGAAATCCTTGACGAAGAAAAACGTGTGGCCGCGTGGCGATCGCTCCGGTTTGCTGAGGCACTCGACGCCCTTGCTCATCAGGTACTCGTACCACTTCTGCGTGTTCCGGACGTTGAAGCTGAAGTGCGTCTGGCCGACTTTGTTCCAGGGAATGGCCGACGGCGGCAGCTGCGGCTGGAACTCGAAAATTTCGAGAATGGCACCGCCAGGCACGCGCACCCAGCCGATCTTGCAGGCGGGTTGCGGCCCGTCCACCTTGAAGAAGGTGCGTACGCGCTCTGGCGGCGTGTCGGCGACGCCAACGAGCGGGCAGCCGAAGACGTCCCAGTAAAACTGCACGAACCGGTTGAAGTCCGACACCGTGATGCCAACGTGGCTGAAGGAGCGGGCTTTCATCTGGTCTCCATGTCCGGTGTTACGAGAGATCGCGTGACTTGATGTGGTCGGCGACGCGAAGCGCCTGGGCCACGATCGTCAGCCCTGGATTGACCGCGGCCGACGAAGGGAAGAACGAGGCGTCGATGACAAAGAGGTTGACGACGTCGTGGGTGCGGCACCACGGGTCGAGGACCGAACGGCGCGGATCCTTACCGAAGCACAACGTGCCGCACTGATGCGTCGTGTTTTTGCTCTTGTGCGAGTGGGTCATCACTTTCCAGAAACCGAGGCGGTGAAGGATGCGTCTCGTCTCACGGACCAACAGATCGTGGGCAACGAGATTGTTGGGACGATAGTGCAGCTGAATCCGGCCGTCGCTGCCGACGGTAACCCGGTTCTCGTCGCGTGGCAGGTCCTCGGACATCGCCAGCCAGTCGACGCCGCGCGCCACCCAGGCATCGTACGCCCACAACGGAATCCACGGCACCACGGTCTGTGCCATGACGCCGTGCGTGCGTCCCTGCGACTGGATGTGGCCGAGCGGGTACTTGCTCGATGGGCCACTCAAGTAGAAGTCGTTGATCGCGACGGTCTTCTGGAAAACAGTGTCGTTGGTCCTGAACGGATGGAACCCCTGCATCATCGTCGCAAGGTGCGCCATGTAGCGCCGGCCGACCAGGCCAGACGAGTTGGCGAGGCCTTCAGGGTGTTTGTCGTTCTTCGAGCGCAAGAGCAGCGCCGCAGAGTTGACGGCGCCGCACGAGACGATCACGAGCGACGCGCCTACCTTCACCACCGTGCCGTTGCGTTCGATCTCGACGGCCTCGACGTTCTTGCCCGATGGGTTCGTGAGGACTCGCCGTGCGAGCGCGTTGGTCCAGAGCTCGACGGTCCCCTGGGCGAGCGCCGGCTCGATTCCGCACACTTCGGCGTCGCTCTTCGCGTGAATCCGGCAAGGGAACGAATTGCACGTGCTGCACAACACACATCCGCCCGGTTCGCCGGGCCGAATCGAGACCGAGCGGCAGGTGCGATGGATGAAGACCCTGGCGCTCGAGTTCGTCGACAATCGCGGCCATGCCGGCCGCATGCGGGATTGGCGCAAAGGGGAACGGCTTCCGAGGCGGATCGGTGGGGTCGACGCCATGCTGTCCGTGCACGTGATACAGGCGCTCGGCCCGATCGTAGTACGGCTCGAGCGTGTCGTAGTCGATCGGCCACGCGGGCGATTCGCCGTCCAGGTGCTCGGTGGCCTGGAAATCCTCGCGCCGCAGGCGGTAGAGCACGCTGCCCCAGAACTTCGTGTTGCCGCCGACGCCGTAGTGCGTGTACGGAAGGAACTCCTCGCCGCGCGCATCGAGCCAGCGCTCCGTCGCGCGGTACCGCAGCTGTTTCCAGACGGCGGCCGGGTTCCAGTTGTCGTCTTCCTGCGGCACGGCCTGCCCGCGCTCGACGACCAACACTCGCGCGCCGCTGTCAGACAGCGCTCGCGCCATTGTTCCGCCGCCGGCGCCGCTACCGATGATGACGATGTCGTAGTGAAGGGTCACGTCCCGATGGTGGCGTGTAGCGCCTCGTCCGCGCGCGCCCGGTCGCGGCTCGCGTAGCTACGCTGAATAGCGTGCCGGAGCGGACGCAACGCCCGGCTATGGACGGCGGTGATGAATCCGCACCCGAGAAAGGCGATCCGCAGCACCCCTATTTCTTTGCCAGCTCGTCGTAGGCCGACTCGAGCACTCCCGAGAGCCCGATCCGCTCATTGATCTGCGCCACATCCTCGAATCCCTTGAGCGAGGGCGCTTTGGCGATCTCTTCCTTCGACTGCCCGGACTTGAGCCCCGCGCGCACGTGATCGAGCGCGGCCGAGAGGTAGTCGCGGAAGTACTCGACGTCGGCTTTCTTGCCAAGCACGACGCCGTCCTTGCCGTGGCCGAACACGAACGCCGTGTCGCCGCCGTGCGCCGACGTCATCTTCTGGAGGATCGACAACCAGTTGACGACCGAGGCGCCGGCCGGGCTATCGACGCGCGGATGCACTCGCCGGAAGAGCAGATCCCCGGCGTGGATGACGTTCGCCTTCTCGAAGAAGATGACGGCATCGCCGCTCGTGTGTCCGGGACCGAAATATCGGACGTGCGCGTTCTCACCGCCGAAGTCTACGGTCCAGGTGTCCTTGAACGTGGCGTCTGCGTAAACGGGCGGCACCGGCGGCGGCGCGCCCGGGGCCGGCGGCTGCGGGTTGGCGGCCGCTTGCTCGGCTACCTTGCGCTGCCACAGGACGCAGTTCTCGTGCGCGAGGATGCGCTTGACGATAGGACGAAACGCCGGGTTGCCGCTCGTGTGATCGCCGTGGTGATGCGTGTTGATGAGCAGTTCGATGCCCTTCGGCGCCCGCTGCTTGAGTCCAGCGATGCAAATCTCGGCAGTTGGCATGAACTGACTGTCGATGACAATCGCGCCGTCTTTGTTCACGAGATAACCGATGGTGCCGCCGTTGCCCGAGAAGTAGCCCACGCCGCGCCGGATTTCCTCGAACTTCGTGACTGGAGGCGCCGGCGCCGGCGGAGCCGGTGCCTGGGCGGTCGCCTGCGCGAAGCCCGGCAGTCGCCCGAGGCCGAGCGCCGCGACCGACAAAGAAGACGTGGATACGAACTGGCGACGACTGATGCTCACGGCCCGCTCCTTGTTAGCTGATGCAATCTTGAACGATAGCAGACTCGGTCGATGGGATAAAGTGAGCGTCCATGACGAAATCTGCAGCAGAAATCCCCACTCGCCGGTTCGGCCGTACCGACGAGCGAGTCTCCTGCATCGGCCTCGGCGGCTGGCATCTGGGCGTCCCCGACACCGACGCGGCGGCTGTGCGTCTGGCGCACGCGGCCATTGACGCTGGCATGACGTTTCTCGACAACGCGTGGGACTACAACGACGGCCTGAGCGAGACGCGGATGGGGAAGGCCATCGCCGACCGGCGTGATCGGGTGTTTCTGATGACCAAGGTCTGTACGCACGGCCGCGACGGCAAGGTCGCGATGCGTCAGCTCGAGGAATCGTTACGCCGGTTGCGCACGGACTACCTCGATCTGTGGCAGATCCATGAGGTTGTGTTCGACGACGAGCCGGCCAGGCACTTCGCGCGCGGGGGAGTGGTCGAGGCCCTCGAGCGCGCGCGCCAGCAGGGGAAAGTGCGCTACGTGGGTTTCACCGGCCACAAAGATCCCTTGTTGCACCTGGCGATGCTCGCGCACGACTTCGAATGGGATGCATGTCAGCTCCCGCTCAACTGTTTCGACGCCACCTTCCGGAGCTTCGAGCGGCTCGTGCTGCCCGAGCTCAACCGGCGAGGCATCGCGCCGATCGGGATGAAGAGCCTGAGCGGCGACGGCCGTCCGGTCAAAGCAAAGATCGTCTCTGCCGAGGAGGCGCTCAGCTACGCGATGAGTCTTCCAGTCGCGACCGTCGTCAGCGGCATCGACTCGATGAAGGTGCTGAAGCAGAATGTCGCCGTCGCTCGAGGCTTCAAGCCGATGAGTGTTCGCGCGCGGGAAGCGCTGCTGCGGCGCGTGCGCAACGTGTCGGTCGACGGACGGTTCGAGCTCTACAAGATCTCGGCGAATTTCGAAGGCGAGGAAACCAGGCGCGTGCACGGGCTTCCGAGTCAGGCGGAACTGGCGGTTTAAATAGGTTCAGAGGTTCCCTTTGAACCTCTGGAACCTACTGAGATCGCAGCAGGACGACCGGATCAATCGCGAGCGCACGGCGCGCGGGAATCCACGTCGCGATGGCCGCGACAATCGCCACGACCGCGACCGGCAGGAGAAACGCCTGCAGCGACGGATCCCAGATGCTACCAGCGCCACCGCCGGCACGAACCACTCGAGCCAGGCCGAGCATCACGAACATGCCGAGGATCGCGCCAGCGGCGACCAGCCGTAACGCGTGCGAGGCGACGACCCTGACGACGTCGCGGCCGCTCGCGCCGACGGCGACGCGCACCGCCAGCTCCCGCGCGCGCCGCGCGATCGCGAACGCCAGCACGCCGTAAATCCCCGCCATCGTCAGCATCAAGCCGATACTGACGAGCGGGAAGAGCGGCGCCGTGCCAATCATCATCTCCTGCCCCATGATCTCGATGACCTGGTCGATGGTCTCCGCATTGGCGGAGACCGTCCCTGCGCCCACCGAACGCATCTCCTGCCGCACCGCGCGCACGAGCGGGGAGGGATCGCCCGCCGTTCTGATGAGGAATGACATGTGCCTGACGTCGCTCGAATCGGCACCGAGCGGCACGAAAACGCGTGGTTGGGGGATCGCGGCCCGAAATGGGCTGCTGCCATAGTCGGCCACGACGCCGACGACATCGTGAGCGACGTCGTCGATCCAGATCCTGGAGCCGACCGCGTTCCGATCCTGAAAGAGCTGGCGCGCGAGCGTTTCGTTGACGACCGCGACGCGGCTCGCGGCGGTGTCGGCGTTGGAGAACCCGCGTCCGGCCCGGAGCGGCACGCCGAGCGTAGCGAAGAAGCCCTCGGTGATGTCGCCGCGTTCAGCGACGACCGGCTCGCTGTCCGACGCCTTTGCCGTCACCGGGACGCGTGCCCCAGCGGCGCGGGTGGGTACCGACGTCGAGGCCGAGGCCGAGACGACCCCCGGCATGCGAGCGAGCGTCTCGAGAATCTGGCGCGTCGGCACCCCCTGAGAGTTGTCGACCCGGCCGGTCATGAGAGGAGCGGTCTCGTACCCCACCGTACCGTGGATCGTTCGCCAGTAGCCTTCGATCATGGCCGACGTGACGACGAGGAGCGCGATCGTGACCGAAATCTCCAGCACGACGAGCGAGTGACGCCAGCGCTGACGCACGACGTCGGAGGATGCGATGGTTCGCAGCGGGTTGAGGTGGAGCCGCCGCGTTTCGTAGATCGCCGGCATGATGCCGGCAAGGACGCCGGTGATGAGCGTAATCGCCGCCGTTTCGACGAAGATGATCGGGTCGATCTCGAGAGCGAAGAACAGCTCGCCACCACCTTGGGTATGCACGATCCATCCCCGCAGCGCCAGCGTCGTCGCGATGCCGAGTGCGCCTCCGCACACGGCCATCAGGACGGACTCAGTCAGGAGCGCCCGGACGAGGCGGCCGCGAGTCGCGCCAATCGAGGCGCGAATCGCAATCTCCTGCTCGCGCGCCGTCCACTGCGCCATCATCAGGATCGCAACGTTGGCGCAGGCAATGAGCAGCGTCAGCAGCACGGCGGTGCCCAGCACGTAAGGAAGGACGAAGGACATCTGGTGGCCTATCGGCGTGCCTTCGACACCGGAGGTTTTGAGCATCAGCTGTCGTTGGCCAGCTGGAAGCTGCGACGCGTAGTCGGCCAGGCCGGCCTGGAGGCGCGCCTCGAGCATCGCGGGCGTAACCCCAGGCGGACGCCGCGCGATCACGTTGACCGTCGCATCCGGCATGAGCGTCCGCACGTCGAGGACAGTCCAGATTGGAGAGTCCATCTCGGAGTGCCAGAAGTTGCGCGGCATCACGCCGATGACGGTGTGGGGCCTGTCGTCGATCCAGAAGACCTGGCCGATGGCGTCGGTCCGGCCATCGAAGAGCTGTTGCCAGGCGCGCGCGCTGAGGATCGCCGGCGCCGGGCCGTTCGGCGCCGCTGCGGATGTCGAGAACCCAACGCCAGCCGACGGCACCACGCCGAGCACTGAGAACAGCTCGGGCGAAACGGCCCGTTCGCGAACCGTCTCCGTCCGATCGGCAGTCCGGACCGTTTGGTCGCCGCGCGACGCGGCCGCCGCAATCGCGGAGCCGAGGTCCTCTCTCCATTTCAGGTAGAGCGGAGCAGGGACGGCGTTACCCGCCGGTCCCCGGATGGGATTGCGCGGGGACCCGACCTGGACGACCGACAGTTGTTCGGGCTGCGCGTACGCGGCTGGCGGCTTGCGGAAGACCACGTTCCGGATTGTCAGCGTGACCGTTGTCGCGCCAATACCGAACGCGAGCGACAGCACGGCGACGAGCGACGCGATGGGATAGCGGCGCATGCTGCGCGCAGCGCAGCGGACGTCCTGAACGAGATGATCCAGCCACAACACGCGGCCGGACTCGTAATAGCGTTCGCGCGCAGAGGTGACGTTGCCAAAGCGCCGCCGTGCCGCGACGCGCGCTTCGTCCGGCGGCATGCCCTCGTCGATCAGCCGCTCGGTCTCGAGCTCGATGTGCGCGAGAATTTCCTGCGCAAAGTCATCGTCCGGACGCTTACGGGTTGACATTCAACCCGAAGAATAGGACTCCTCGGGTCGAATGTCTAGAGGTAATCTTGCGGGACTCTGAGGCTCGCGGTCATTTCGCCGCGCGCTTCAATGTCAGCGGCAGCGAGCCGGGACCCTGCGTCCAGGTGCCGGCAATCTGGCCCTCCTTGAGGTCGCCGGTGTACGACCCGCCGACGCCCGGTACCGTGAAGGTGAGGTGCGCGTCCGTCTGCGTAATCACGCTGAGCGGAATCGTGGCGTTCCCCTGATTGAGGCTCACCATCGTTCCTGTGGCTCCACCGTCCTTGTTCGCCAGCGTCAGGCTCAGCCGCAGGACCGTGCCGCCGACGTCGAGGCTTCCCTCCCACGTGCCCTCGAAGTCCGTTGTCAGCGCGGCGTTCTTGACGGCGGCGGCAACCTTGCCTTCGCCCTTCCACGCGAGCGTAAACGTTCCGGCGACCGGACCCTGGGTGAAATCTCCGGAAAGGGTGCGCGCGTCTTTTGACAGCGTGCCCTTGAACATCGGATCTCCCGGCGCGCCCTTGACACCGAACGTCACCGCGGAATCCTTCACCGTGATGCCCGTGAGGCCGATCTCCCTGGCGTTCATGTCGGGAAACGCGGCAGCACCTTCCCATTGGTCGGCCGTCCGCGCCACGAGGTCAACCTCGAGACGGAGGTCCTTGCCTTGCACGTTCATCGTGCCTTCCCAATGGCCCGAACCTGCCGGTCCCGCCGGCGCCTGCGCCGAGGCGCCAACGTTCGAGAACAACAACAGCGACACTCCAAGCAAACCGACCGCAGCGCGTCTAGTCATAAGCAAACCTCTGGATTTCTTGGGATCCCTACGTCGGTTGACCCTCAAACGTTCGCGTAGTATCACAGACGGTGCCCATGATTGTCCGTCGATTCTCGGTACTCGTGTGTTTTCTGCTGTTTGCGTCGTGCAGTCGCCCCGTGCCGGATGGGCCGTCGCGCACCCAAGCCCCGTCAGCCCTATCTGCCCCGAGAGGCGGCGTTTTGGTCAATGTCGGCTGTCAGCTCGCAGCTGCCAGCAGCGACGAGCGAGCCGCGAGGCTGATAGCTACTCGCGCAGCTTCTTGATCAACTGTATCTGCCCCGCGTGATACACCGCATGACAAGTGATGCCGAGCACGAGAGCGAACCGTTCGGACTCGGAGAGCGGTGATGTGACGCGACCTGAATCGATGTCGGCCACGAGCTTGGCGAGGCGAGACTGCTCCGTGTCGACGACGCTGGTAATGTCGGGCCAGGAGAGGGCGCGTGCACTGGCAAGTGGGAACCAATCTTCTCCGTTCAGCGCGAATGCCTCGGGCGCTTGTTCGGACAACCGACTGCGAACCGAGTGCACGTAAAAAGCGTGATGCATCGCAATCTCGGCGATGTTGTGACGACCCTCGCCCGGCCGCCAGAACGCGAGCGCGGACGACACCTCGGCTAGCGCCGTTTTCATCTCGGGGCCGTGCCACGCTTCGGCTCCGTATCCTTCCTGCAGGATTCGGACATTCAGATCAGTAAGAACTGTCGGGGTTGTCGTGCTCATGGTGCCTCCTGTAACAGGAGGTCATCGTACGCAGTCAGCCGCGAGCCGATCTTGGAAGATCTTGCGATCGCCACGGGCGGCATTCCGAAAGCCTCGGGGCGATACACCCGCGGCGCGGTGGAAGGTGCGCACGAAGTTCGACAGATCGGCAAACCCGACGTCGAACGCGATATCGGTGACCGCTCGTTCCTCGTCGGCGAGAAGGCGTGCCGCGTGGCGCAGGCGTGAGCGGACGAGGTACTGGTGCGGCGTGACGCCGAGCACGTCGGAGAAGATCCGCAGAAAGTGAAAGGGGCTCAGTCCGGCATGACGAGCGGCATCGTCGAGCCCGATCGCTCGGTGTGAGTGGGCATCGATCCAGAGGGCGCTCTCTACGGCCCGCCGGCGGTCGACCGCGGAGGGCGCGCGGTTGGACCGTTCGCGGCCGGATACCGCATCGACGAAGCGGCGCGCGAGCATCAGGCCGACCTCGTCGACTCCAATCGCGCTCTGTCCGTCGGCTGACGATCGCCCGAGCTCGCCGAGTACCATCAGGTCCGGACGTGGTGCCACGTAGCCGATGCGCCACGCGGCCGACGCGCCAATTTCGTCGACGAGCGCCGGATCGAGAGCGAACGACAGGCACCGGTCGCCGCCGACGTGGTCGTGCGTGCACATGTACTCGTCGGCTGGGTGGCCGATGAGGAACGAGCCGGCGACAAGCTCGAAAGCTTCGCCGCGGAACCGATAGCCGAAGCTGCCGGCACGAACGTAGCTGATCGTGAACGCTTCGTGCCACTCGACGAACGGGGTGTCGCCGGGCCTGGCCTCGCACCGGTAGTCGACAACCGTGATCGGTCCGCCGTCGAGGACTGTTGTGACGGCCATCGCCGCGGTCTACCTTGCCTGGAGCACGCCCGACTCCTCGATGTAGCGGCGGATGATGTCGTCGAAATCGCTGTCGCGCGGAAAGCCCAGCTCGCGAGCTCGCGAAGCGGCGAGCTCGCCCGGCCAGGTGGCGACCATCGGCGCGATCCGCGGGTCTGGCTCCCATCGAACGCGCGCGGCGACGTCCTTGCCCGCGACGCGTTCGAGCGCTGCGACCATGTCGCGGACCGAAATCGACAGGCCAGGCAGATTGATCATCCGGTTCGATCCAAGCCTGGCCCCGTCGATGTCGTGCGCAGCGATGAAGCATTCGATCGCCGTGCGTGGCGAGAGCAGCCACATCCGAGTCTCCGGGCTCACCGGGCAGATCGCCGGTTCGCCATTCAACGGCTCGCGAATGATGCCGCTCGCGAACGACGATGCGGCAGCGTTCGGCCGGCCCGGGCGGACGCTGATCGTAGGCAGCCGCAGCGCCCGGCCGTCGACAAAGCCGCGGCGCGTGTAGTCGTTGAGCAGGAGCTCGGCGATGGCCTTTTGCGTCCCGTACGACGTCTGTGGTGTCAGCGCCAGATCGTCCGGCACGGTCGCTGGGAGCGCGCCTCCGTACACCGCGACCGAGCTCGTGAATACGACGCGCGGCCGATGGCCGAGCAGACGGCAGACGTCGAGCAAATGTCGGGACGCGTCAAGGTTGACGCGCATGCCGAGGTCAAAGTCCGCTTCCGCCTGACCGCTCACGACTGCCGCGAGGTGAAAGATTGACGTTGTCTGCGCGTCGATCGCTTGCTCGAGGAGCTTGCGCTCGGCTATGTCGCCCGTAATCTGCCTCACGCGCGGGTCGTCGAGTCCCGTGGAAGAGACGACATCGACCAACGTGAGGCGTGTAATGGTTTGGGGGCGTCCATCGGTGCCGCCAAGCACGCCTCGGGCGAGCAACGTCTCGGCGAGGCGACGTCCGAGAAATCCCGCTCCTCCAGTGATCACGATGTTCATGCGGTCTGGCGTCCCTGGCGCCAATTGTCGAGCCATCCGAGTCCGTCTTCGGTCCTCCCGGCCGGCCGATATTCGCAGCCCACCCAGCCGCGATACCCAGCTTCGTCGAGCAGGTCAAAAACAAAAGCGTAGTTCACTTCGCCACGATCCGGTTCACTCCGCTCCGGCACGCCGGCGATTTGCACGTGCCCGATCCCATCCACATACGTCTGGAACGTTGTCGCCAGATCGCCGCCGACGATTTGCGCGTGGTAGAAGTCCATCTGAACTTTCAGGTGCGCGGCATCGACCTCCTGGCAGACGTCGTGGCGAATCGCGTGGGCCTCGGCCTGCGTGTTGAGGAAGAAGCCGGGAATGTCACGCGGATTGATGGCTTCTATGAGGAGCGTGCGGCCCTGCGCTCCGGCGAGGGGCGCCGCACGTTTGAGATTGTTCACGTAGACGTCGCGATGCCGCCGCCGGTCAGCGCCAGGCGGAAGCAGCCCGGCCATCGCGTGCAAGTGTGGCGTGGCAAGAATGTCCGCATACTCGAGGGCGCGATCGAGTCCGGCGCGGAATTCAGCCTCGCGTCCGGGAATCGAGGCGCAGCCGCGGTCGCCCGCGGCCCAATCGCCCGGTGGAAGATTGAACAACACGTTCACGAGATCATTGTCCCGCAGCCAGCGCCGGATATCGCGAGCGGGATAGTCGTAAGGAAAGAGGAACTCGACGGCGTCGAATCCCGATCGCGCGGCGGCCTCGAAGCGCTGTGGGAACGGCACTTCGGTGAACATCATGCTCAGGTTGGCGGCAAAGCGCGGCATCGATCTGGAGTATAGCGGCCGGGCGAACGCACCGGCGCCGACGCCCAGTCCGCGCAACGGCATCCGTTGCGCAACAGAATCTGTTGCGCTAAACTTAGGCGTATGCCAGTAGCACTTGCCGAGAAAATCCAGGCGTTGCGCGTCGACTTCCGCTCGGCGGCTCGCCTGGCCGATCTGCTCGGCGTCAGCCGATCGCAGGTCACGCGCTGGCTGAAGGGTGCAGGCATCGATCCCCTCAACGCCGAGAAGGTGGATCTCCTCGAGCTCGTCTGGTCGAATGTGCTGCGGCTCTACGAGCGCGATGCGGCGCTCGAGTGGCTCTTCGGCGTCAATCCTCTGCTCGGGGATCGGCGCCCAATCGATCTCATCCGCCTCGGACGAGCCGAGGAGCTGATGCGGGCAATCCGAGCCGAACGCTCGGACACATTCGCGTGATTCTCTACCGCTGCTTCGCGTGGAACGAGCGCGCGCGACATCGAGACGAGGACGGGCCGCTGTGGTTTCCGCGGGGCTTCCAGGGCGACGGCCGTCACGACAATCCCGATCGCTACGGCTGCCTCTACCTGTCGAGCCAGCCCGTCTCCTCCGTCGTTGAGCAGTTGGCTCGCTTTCGCGGCCAGCGCCTCCTGCCATCGCTGCTGCGCCGCCGCGGCCTGCCGCTCGCCCTGGCCGAGCTCGAGCTCGCCGACGGCGCGGATCTGATCGATTTCGACAATCCCGCCGTGCTGAGACGAGAGCGCCTGCGGCCGTCCGTTGTCGCCACACGCCAGCGTGCCACGACGCAGCCCCAGGCCGTTCGGCTGTTCGACCGTCACCCTCGAATCGCGGGGCTGCGGTGGTGGTCGACTTTCGAGTCGTTGTGGTTGAACGTCACGCTCTTCGACCGTGCGGCCCCGCAGCTTCGGCTCCGGGCGGTGCGCGCGCTCGTCATTGATGACGCGCTGGTTACCGAGGCGGCCGACTTCTTCGGCTTGCGACTCAAGGTCTAGTCGAGACGCGCGGCAAGAGTGGTAATCGAGGCCTGCCCGCGCGGCTAGGAGACCGCAGCCGGTTTTGCGATCCGGCGGCTGAACCCCGACGCGACGATCGCTTTGCCCCGCACCCACACATACAGATCGTCATCGTTGCCGACATCATCGGCATCTATCGGATGGCGTGATGCAAATACCATCACTTTGCCGGACGCATCGATCGACGGCGTGCGGCTTGGTTCCATCCACTCGCTGCCCTCGTCGGCGCTGGCGCGCACCATCGCGTTGGCTGATCGGTCGTGACGAAGACGTCCCACAGCAAATTGATGTCGCCGTCGGTGGTGCCGCAGCGGCTGCCACACGTCAGGTCCGAAGCGAGCGACTGGAACGCAACGGTTTGGCCGTCGAACGAGACGACCGGCGTGGCGCTCGGGCCGGTTCCAACACGTCCGTCGGCGCGATGGCTCACGATCTCGGTGCGACCGGTCGCAGTCTCGTGCAGGAAGACGTCCGCACGGCCGTTGCCATCGTCGGGCACCAGATTCGTCGCATTCGACACGAAGGCGACGTAGCGGCCGTCGCCGCTCAATGCCGGCCACGAACTCGGGCCATTCGGCTCCGTGCCCTGGGGCGACACCGTGACACGCGAGGTGAGGCCCGCCTCCATGTCACGCACGAAGATCTGCGAATGCCGAAGCCGCCGAGCGGATGCCCGTCCTTCGGTTGAGAACCGTCGCGGGCAACGCTGACACGCGTGACGTCGCGGTCGTCGAGCCGTACGGCATAGATATCGGCGACCTGACCATTGGCGTCTGCGCCTGCGAGGTTTGTCGCCAACGACTCAAAGACGACGGTCGATCCGTCAGCACTGATCGCTGCCTGCGTGCAGTGGCCGTTGGCGAGATCGCCGGTGCGGCTCACGCTGAGCACGCGCACCGAGCCGTCACGTCGATCGAGCACGAGCGTCTGCCACCACGCTGGCCCCTGCTCGTCCACTGCCTGAAAGACGATGAAGCGGCCATCACCGCTGACGCGCGGGTACAGCTGCGGCCGATAGCGCTGCGCCCAGCCGGCCGGCGGCGACTCCAACGTCGTGCGGCCGCTGTAAATGTCGAACACGTACAGATCGCTCGCATCGTCCTCATCGTCTGGAGTCAGGCGCGCCAGCGACGTGAACACCATGAATCGTCCGTCGGCGCTGACATTCGCCGGTGCGGGATCGACTGCGCTCGTTGATGGATCGTGTCCGGGCACTGTGGACACGACGCGACCCCGGCCTTCACGAACTTCACTGGCGACGAACCTTCCGGCCTCTCGCGCCCGACCGGACTCGTAGGCGGGGCCGGCTTCGTGCGTACTCCTGGCGTCGGCGCGATCGCCTAGTGCGACACCGTCGAGCTGCTCGATCACGTGCTCGATCTCATGGGCGATGAGCTCGACGCTCTCGTCGGGCCGACGAATGATGACGCGCGCCAGCGTCAAGACGCCGTTCTTCCGCGACATCTCGGTTGACGCATGGGCGGTTGACCGCTTATCCGTCGTGTTGACGAGGAGCACCACCACCAGCTCGCGGGCGAGCGCGAGCCGCTGGCACTGCTGCCTAAACTTCGCGGAATACGCCCACATCGAGTCCACGACCGATCGAAACGGGCCGCTCTTGAGGTTCGGCGGCGGTCCGTTCTCGAGCGCGCCCGGCACTTGCGATTGCACCTTCGTGGACGAGAACGCGCACGCCAGAGAGACGGTTAGTGCGGTGACGTAGAGGAATCGGTTCGGGACTTTCATCGGGCCCTTCTTTCAAACCTGGGCACCACCAGACGTGAGTATTCCGCCGCGCTGCCACAGGGTCCTGACGGATCGCTTCGGAGTTGTTGAAATCCGAATCGCGCTCGGCCGGCGATCGCCTGATGTCTTGAACGGTGCAAGTGTCTGCATCCGTACGCGGTGCGGCAATGACAGGAAGGTGAGTTCCAGCTCAAACCGAGGTAACACCGTAAGCCGTTGACGAGTGCGCATTTGCAGGTTCGCGCTGTATAGTGCTGGCGGGCGATGAGGCGAAGCGTGGAAAACAGGCAGGAAAGGAGCGGCGGCATGTGGAAGCGTTTCGGAGTGCTGGCGGTCGTGCTCGTGGGATCGGCGCTGCCACTCGGCGGTCAGCAAGCGCCGCCGGCACAAGGCCCGGTACAAGGCGCACCGGCTCCTGCCGGGCAGGCTGCTCCGAATGCGCAAGCCACGAACCTTGGCGCCGACCCGAACGGGAATCCACTGCGACGCGCGCTGAAGACCGGCCACGTGTCGAACTACGACGAGGCGAAGGTCGGTTCGTTCACGCTTCCCGATCCGCTCGTACTCGCCAACGGCACTCCTGTCAGGGACAAGGAGACCTGGGTGAAGCAGCGGCGGCCCGAGATTCTGCGGATGTACGAGACCGAGATCTACGGGCGGATTCCGGCGAAGACGCCGGCGGTCACGTGGAAGGTGACCGAGACCGACGAGCACGCGCGCGACGGCGCGGCGGTGATGAAGAAGATTGCGGGCGCGATCGGGTCATCACCCGAGGCACCGGTGATCAAGCTGACGCTCTATACACCCGCAGGCGCGAAAAAGCCCGTGCCGGTGATTTTGCTGGTCAACTTCGGCGGCGGTACGCCACCGCCCGCGGCCCAGGGCAGAGGGGGCGCGGGTTTTCCCTCCGATCCGCCCGTCGCGACCGAGATCATTGCGCGCGGATGGGGCTACGCGACGGTGGGATACCAGGACATCCAGCCGGATCGAATCAACACGTTCATGCAGGGTGTCATTGGCGCGAGCCTGACCGCGGGTCAGGAGCAACCGGGCCCGGACGAGTGGGGAACGATTAGCGCCTGGTCATGGGGCGTCAGCCGGATGATCGACTATCTCGAAACCGACAAGGCGGTGAACGCCAAACAGATCGCGTTGTTCGGTCACTCACGGCTCGGGAAGACGGCGCTCTGGGCGACGGCAAAGGACGAGCGTATCGCCGCGGCGTTTTCGAGTTGCTCCGGTGAGATGGGTGCGGCGTTGGCGCGGCGCGATTGGGGCGAGACGGTCGACGACATGGCGCAGAACTTCCCGTGGCAGTTCGCGGGCAATTTTCAGAAGTGGGTCGGTCGCTGGAACGAGATGCCCGTCGACGCGCACATGCTGATCGCGCTGAGCGCGCCGCGTCCGGTGTTCATCAGCGGCGGCACGACCGATCAGTGGGCCGATCCAGCCGGCATGTTCAAAGCCGCCGTCGCCGCCGGACCGGTGTACCGCCTGCTCGGCCGGAAAGACCTCGGTGTGACCGACCTCCCCGCGCTCGACACGCCCGTGATCACGGGCGATCTGGGCTGGCACTACCATACCGGCGGTCACACTGCGACGCCCGCCGACTGGACAGCCTTCCTCGAATTTCTTGGGAAGTATTTCTAGGGCGGGGACACTCAATCGGGACACTCAAGCGTGACAGTCACGGGGGACAGTCACGTGCGCAGAACCAACGTACTCGGTACGCAGTTTCTTCAACGCAACCAACGAATTGTCCAAGCATGCGACACACGTCACGCCAGGTGTGTCTCGAATCGCGACGGCTAGAGATGACGGACTACTGACGCCGCGCTTCGGGGACACTCAACCGTGACTGTCCCGATTGAGTGTCCCCGAATGCCCCAACGCTCGCAGCACGGCGGGGTCGAGGTTGTAGACGTCTTTTGCGTAGCGCAGTTCGCCGTCGTGCCGACCGAGACGGTCCAATACACGATCAGGACTGGCAGCGGCGTCACGAGGAAGACGGTCTGCTGCTCGGTATAGTCGACGGCTTCCTGAATGCGCGCCGGCGTCCAGTTGTCCTGACCCTCCAGCAGCGTCGCCGCCAAATCCAGCGGGTGTGCGACGCGAATGTATCCCGAGCTCGGCTGGCGTGAGCCCGTCCTGCTCGATGTTGCGGATCGCGGTCAGCATTTGCGCCGCCGCCGCGGGCAATTTCCAGGCTGGCGCAAACGCTCGCGTTTCGAAGAACCGCGCGATTGCCTCAGGCTGCTGGAGACGGGTGCCGCGAATTCCAGCGGCCGGCTGTTGGCGCGCCTGCTCGATGCGTAACCGGATACCGTCTTCGATCGCCGGTGCTTGTGTCCTGGCGCGCGCCGAGGCCATCGCGGCAACCATCACAAGAACGCACAGACCTGCGCCCCACCATTGATACCGCAAGCGAGCAGTCATCGTCTGAGAGTTCACTCGATCCCGAGACTCGACCCGAGAACGTGCTCATTGTATCGTCCTCATTCTGTCCGGAGCGCGACGAGCGGATCGATGCGTGTCGCGTGCACCGCGGGAACAAGGGCAGCGACCGTAGCGACGGCGATCAGGACGACCGCCACAGCGCCGACCGTCGCCGGGTCCATCGGCGCGACACCAAAGAGCAACGCTTCGAGATAGCGGGTCGTCGCAACGCAGGCGGCGAGTCCGAGAAGCACGCCAATGGAGGTGAGGACGAGGCTACGTGCGAGGATGAGGCCGAGGACGTGCGACCGCGGCGCGCCAAGGGCCATCCTGACGCCCATTTCGAACCGCCGCCGGCTGACGGTATAGGACGTCACGCCGTAGAGCCCGAGCGCAGTCAGTAGAATCGCCAGTCCGCCAAACAGCCCTGCAAGGCCGGCGACGATCCGGTCTTCTGCGACAGAGGCATCGACGAACTCCTGAAGCGGCGTGTAGGAAAAGGTGAGTCGAGGGTCGACCGCCGTCAGCGCGGCCGAAAGGTTGCGCGCCAACAGCGCCGGGCGTCCGGACGCGACGCGAACGCTAATCACGACGTCGGCGCGTCGCGAAAGTCCAGTGTCGCCAGCCTGCGCGAGCGGACTGTAGAGCGTGGGACGGACGCCGCCACGCACGGTCGAATAGACCGCGTCTTCGATGATGCCAACGATGGTCTTGCCTTCAATCGTCTCGCCGAGGGCGTTCCGGCCGACGAAGTACTTCCGCGCGAAGGCTTCGTTCACGATGGCGACGGGAGGCGCGCCCGGCCCGTCCTGTGGAGTGAAGTCTCGTCCCGAGCGGAGCCGTGTGCTATAGGTCGCGAACCAGCGGGGCGACACCGCGTTCTGAACACGCTCGGCTTTCAACATCACCGGCGACTGGCTGGCCTTGCTCAACGGAGTGTCCGAGGATGAGGCCACACTCTCGACGCCGGGCACCCGGCTGACGGCTTCGACCAGGCGTTCGCCTAATCGCGTGCGATCGGCGGCATCGACCGCGGCCTTGGATGTATCGACGGTGGCGATGAGTACGCGCTCGCTGTCGAAGCCGAGGGGCACGTGCACGAGACGCCCGAATGTTGCAACCAGAAGAGCCGCGGCAACGCTCAAGATGAGCGAGAGCGCCACTTGCAGGATCAAGAAGGTGCTCGTCACGCGCGCGTTGCTCTGCGATGCTGGCCGTGCGCCGGCTGGTCCGCGGAGTGCCGACACAGGGGTGACATGTGTCGCGCGAAGCGCCGGCGCTACACCGACAATCACCGCCGTCACGAGCGTCGTCGCGACGGTGAAGGCGAGCACGCTCCAGTCTGGCACCAGGTTGAGCACGACGCGCGCGTCGAGCCGTGACAGCTGCGCGACCAGTATTTGGCTGGCCCACGTCGAGAACAGCAATCCAACCGCTGCGCCTGAAGCGGCGAGCAGAACGTTCTCGATCATGTGCTGCAGTACCAGACGTCCTCTTGTTGCGCCGAGTGCGAGGCGCACGGCAACGTCATGCTGCCGGGCCGTAGCGCGGGCGAGCAGCATTCCCGCAACGTTGACGCAGGCGATGACGAGTACCAAGCCGACCAAAACCATTAACGTGAGTAGCGGCCGTTGGTACTGCGTCCGCAGGCGCGTGAAGTCCGATGTGCCTGTGGGCGCTGCCACGGCGAGGAACGGTTCGCGCAGGAACTGCGGCTTCACGTCAGCCATCCGCTCGGGAGACACACCGAGCACCAGCGGCTGGACGGAGCGAAGCGCTGCCGTCGCAGCTTGGAGCGACTGACCTGGCTTCAACCGGACGAGCGGGGCGAAGATGAAGGCCCTGGTCTCGTCGATCGAGGCACGCGTCCCGAGCACGAGCGGCTCGGTGCCCAGAGGAATCGCAAGATCGAATGCCTGACCGACCTCGAGGCCGAGAAAGCTGGCTTCCGTGACTCCGACGATTGTGAACGGCGCACCTTCGAGCGTGACTGTCTTGCCGACGGCGTCATTCTGACCGTCGAAGCGGTCCTGCCATAACCGATAGCTGATCACCGCAACTGGTCCGTCGCTGCCGCCGCCGCGGACGTCATCATCGGGCACGAGCAGACGTCCGACGCGAGGTCGCAGACGGAGCGTCTCGAAAAAGCTGCCGCTGACGAGGAGCACGCGTGCCGGATCGCGCTCGCCGCCCTGCGCCAGGTTGAATGTCGGCTGCGACCAGAGCAGCATCCCGTCGAACATCGGCGGGACTTGCTGCATGCGCGTCCACATCGCATAGCTCCAGCCGACGCCGGACTTGAAGCCGTGGGCGAGCGCGAAGTCGGAGGAGATGGTGACGAGCCGATCGGGTTCCGGCACCGGCAGCGTCCTCAGCAACAGACTGTTGACGACGGAGAAGATGGCGGTGTTCGCCCCCGTCCCGAGCGCCAACGTGAGCACGATCACGAGTGTCGAGACGGGAGCGGCAGAGAGTGAACGTATCGCCAAACGGAGCGAGTGCATGTGTCCTCCGGCGTGCGGGCGACGTCGCGGCTGACGTTGCTCAGCTGCTCACGCGAACCAGCGATACCAGCCGACGATGCAGAGGAATGCGCCGAGGATGACGAGGATCCAACGGATGTGGAGCGCCAGACGATCCGGAGAATTGGTGACCATGATCGTGCCTCCTTTGTTTGCCGAGTTGACGACCGCCAGTGCTACTCGGGCTTCGCGAAGGCCTCGCGTCCGCCGGCGAGCGACGCCTGTCGCATGGCGGCGGCGCCGAGCATGCCTCCCATCCCCATCGATTCGACGGCGCTGCTGGGAATCAGCATGAGGGCGCCCTTTTCCTTCAACCCTTCGTAGAGCATGTTCATCGCCCGCAGGTGCAGCGCCGTGGGATTGTCCTGGTAGGAACGCGCCGCCTCCTGAAACGAGTGCGCGATCTCGAGTTCGGCCTGTCCCAGGATGATGCGCGCCTGCTTCTCGCGGGCCGCCTGTGCTTCTCGCGACATCGCATCCTGGAGCGCCCCGGGGATTACGACGTCCCGCATTTCAACCGACGATACCGTGACACCCCAGGGGTTCGAGCGTTCGTCGATCAAGCGTTGCAGCTCGGCCTCGATATGCTCGCGACCGCGCAGCAGTTCGGTCAGCGTCGTGCGGCCGATGATGTCCCGCAACGCAGTTTGTGCCGCCCAGCTCACGGCTTGCGCGTAGTCCTGCACCTCGAGCGCGGCGCGCTTGACGTCGTGGACCATCCAGAAGAGAACGGCGTCGACGTTGACCGGCACCGTGTCGGACGTCAGCGTCTGCTCGGCGGCAAAACTGGTCGTGACGGTGCGCTGATCGATCCATGCCGTCACCCGATCGACGAACGGCACTACCCAGAACAAGCCAGGCCCGCGCAGGCCGACGAACCTTCCGAGCCTGAGCACAACGGCCCGCTCCCATTGCTGGGCGACACGCGGCGCTTGCATCAGCACGAGCCCGGCGGCAACGATCGTTGCCGGGAGCACGATGTCGTCCGTGGCCCGCCAAAAAAGAGCGGCGGCCACGGCAGCCGTCAGAAGGATGGCCGCAGCGACGACATTCAACCGAGGTCTGACGCCTGATCCTTCCGAGCTGGCGAAGATGACGGGAGCCATCACGTTTCTCCTCTCGCGCGGTGCGCGTTAACGTTCACGTCGCGGTTCTCGCCGGTGCGCCTGCAACGCCGCGATCACATCGTCGGCCCCGAATCCGGCCACGTCAGCGTCGGCCAGCACGCGAGTGATGAAGGCGCGCAGCCGTCGATCCCGTTCGCGTGGAGGATGCGCCTCGGTGGGCGTGGCGCTGACGAATGACCCGACGCCGCGCCGTGTTTCGATGACGCCTGCGCGCTCGAGCTCGGCATACACGCGAGCCACGGTGTTGGCGTTGATCTGGAGCTCGACGGCGAGCTGCCGCACCGTCGGGAGCTGGTCGCCGGGCCGCAGGCGGCTCGTTGCCATCGCAGCACGCAACCCGCGCTCGAGCTGCGCGTAAATCGGCGTGGCATCGCGCGGGTCGATGGAGACGATGTCCACGTGCTCTATTGTATTAGTAGATTAGTACAACTGTCAAGCAGGGGGGCACGAGCTCGCTGTTCGCGGCTTGCAGATTGCCGTTATGCGCGGCTTCAGCTCGGTGTCGGCTATGCGCGGCCTGCGAACTCGCGGGTTTCGGTGTGGACTTTGACCTTCTCGCCGTCCTTGATGAAGAGCGGCACGCGAATCTGGAGTCCGGTTTCGAGGGTGGCGAGTTTGGTCACGCTGCCGCTGGCGGTGTCGCCCCGGGCGCCTGGCTCCGACGATGTGACGGTGAGCTCGACGTGGGGCGGAAACTGCAGGCCAATCGCGTTGCCGTTGTACTTCTGGATCTGCACCAGCACGTTGTCGACCAGGAGAAGGCGGTCATCGCCGACCATGGCCGAGCCGAGGGTGACCGTTTCGAACGTCTCTTGATCCATGAAGTGGTGTCCGTCGCCGTCCGAGTAGAGAAACGTCGCGTCGACCGTCGAGAGGTCGGGTTCGCTGAACTTCTCACCCGCCTTGAACGTCTTGTCGAAGACCGCGCGCGTGATGAGGTTGCGCATCTTGATGCGCACGAGCGTCTGCCCGCCGCGGGCGGTCGGCTTCGACACGTCGACGTCGATGCAGTGATAGGGCGCGTTCTCGAACTCAAAAAACATCTTCCGCTTGATGTCGATTGCCTCGATCAGGCTGGCCATAACTCCACATTTTAGCCCACTGCCACCTGGCATGGTCCGAGGTACGGTGTTACAAAGGAACCATGGCGCAATTCGATCTCCACGAGATAGCATTTCCAACGCTCAGCGACGAGCAGATGGCGAAGCTTGGCGGCTGCACGGGCGCGTCGCTCTCGACCCACGCTGCCGGCGACGTGCTCGTTCACGTCGGCGACCGCAATTTCATGTTCTTCGTGATTCGCTCCGGCGAGGTCGAGATTCTCGATCAGACAGGCGACCGGCCTGTGACCCTCGCGGTGCACGGCCGCGGCGAGTTCACTGGTGACGTCTCGCACTTGACGGGTACGCCGGCGATCTTTACCGCCATCGCCCTGAGCGAGTGCGAGGTCTACGCCATTTCGGGTGACCTGCTCAAGCAAGTCATCAACCAATGCCCCGACCTTGGCGACATCATCCTGCGCGCGTTCATGGCGCGCCGTCAGCTCGTGCGCGAGTCCGGGACGTTCACGGGCCTGCGCGTGATTGGATCGCGCTTCTCGCCCGACACGTTTCGGATTCGCGACTTCCTTGCCAAGAACCTCGTGCTCTTCACCTGGATTGATCTCGAAGCAAACTCGGATGTCGATCAGTTGCTGAAGCACTTTGGGGTGACCGAAGCGGACACGCCGATCGTGGCCTGCAGCGAGCGCTTCCTGCGCAACCCGACGAATCGTCAGCTGGCCGATGTGGCGGGAATCCACAAGCTGTTCGACCGGACGGTCTACGACCTTGCTGTTGTCGGCGCGGGTCCGGCAGGTCTCGCCGCCGCCGTTTATGGCGCTTCTGAGGGATTGAACACGGTCATTCTGGAACGCACCGCTCCTGGCGGTCAGGCCGGAAGCAGCATGCGCATCGAGAACTACCTGGGGTTTCCCACTGGTCTCACCGGCAGCGAGCTCACCGAGCGCGCCGTCCTGCAAGCCAACAAGTTCGGCGCCGTGCTCTCGATTCCGGCGCCGGTGACAAGCCTGACGTTCAGCGGCGGCTATTCCGTCATCTCGCTCGATGACGGGGAGACTGTGGTGGCAAAGTGTCTGCTCGTCGCGACCGGAGCCGAGTACCGCCGGCTGGACGTCGAAGGGTGTGCCAGGTTCGAAGGCAGCGGCGTCTTTTACGCGGCGACACCAAATGAGGTGCAGCAGTGCCGCGGCGCGAGTGTGGCAGTGGTCGGCGGCGGCAACTCCGCCGGACAGGCGGCCGTCTTCCTTGCCGGTCAAGCCAGTCAGGTCTACCTTCTCGTGCGCAGCGACAATCTCGACAAGCAGATGTCCGCTTATCTTGCGCGACGCATCGAGCGGACGCCCAATATCGAGGTCCTGCTCAACACGTCCGTCCAGCACATGGTCGGCAACGGGCAGCTTTCGGCGACCGGGGTCCTGAACAGCAAGACCGGAGACACGCGAACGCTCAAGACGGCCGCGCTGTTCAGTTTTATCGGCGCCGTGCCGCGCACCGAGTGGCTGCCGAAGGACATCGAGACCGACGGCCGTGGATTTGTGCGAACCGGGCCGGCGGTCGAGCGACTCTCCGACGGTGCGACGCGTCGCGAGCCGTTCCTGCTCGAGACCAGCCGCCGCGGCGTGTTTGCCGCGGGTGATGTTCGTGCGGCCTCGGTCAAGCGCGTGGCCTCAGCCGTCGGCGAAGGTTCGATGGCGATTCAGTTCGTGCACGAGTATCTGAAAGAAATGTGAGCGATCTGGCGGTGCTGACGTTTGTCGTGCTACCGGTCGCGCTCGTCGCCGCGCTCGGCTGGGCGACCTTCGAAGCGTGGCGTCGCTCCGGCGCTTCATTGCCCGCATCACGCCGTGCCGCGGCGTTGACGCTGACTGCCGCCGCTGTCTGGATGACAGCGACGTGGATCGCGGCAGCCAGTGGCGTCCTCGGCCAGTGGGATCGTCGTCCGCCACCATTTGCGATTCTCGTTCTCGCGACGCTGGTTCTCGCGGTGGTGCTCGCCCTTGGTCCGGTCGGCACTCGGCTCTCGAAATACATTCCGCTCTGGATGCTCGTTGGCGTGCACGCATTTCGCCTGCCACTCGAGCTCGCGATGCACCAGATGTACGAGCGCGGCGTGATGCCGGTCCAAATGAGCTATTCCGGTCGCAACTTCGACATCGTTACAGGCGTCACCGCGATCCTCGTGGCGTGGCTGGTGCGATCCGGACGTGGAGGGCGCGGGCTGGTGCTCGCCTGGAACTGCCTGGGACTTGCACTGCTCGTGAACGTCGTGACCGTCGCGATTCTTGGAACGCCGGTGTTCGCCTACTTCGGGCCCGAGCATCTGAACGTCTGGGTGACGCAGGCGCCCTTCGTCTGGCTGCCGGCCGTCATGGTCCTGGCGGCGCTCGCGGGCCACATTCTGGTCTTTCGAGCAAGTTCGGGGACAGTCAATCGGGACACTCAACGTTGACTGTCCCTGCATCGCTCACGTTTGCCCGTGACTTGGGCACTTCTGTCGGCCGTACGCAAATTCGCCAGTGCGTCTCCAGGCCGGGTTGAGCATTTTCTGCAGCACTGGCACGGCTTTCGCGTTCGGGGACACTCAAGCGTGACTGTCCCGGTTGACTGTCCCCGCCCTATCGCACCCACTCAGAAATCCGCCGCTCCATGTAGGGAAAAAACGGATTCGACGAAACGCGCATCAAGACGTCGACCGGAACGGTGAGCACCGAGCGCTCGCCCCGCGGGCTGAGCAGGCCGAGCGCGACGGGACCGTTCGGCAGTTCCTCCGCCATGCTTCCGTAGACAGGATCGTCGGTCGGAAACGGCAGTGCGACGTGCGAAAGCGAGAAGACGTCGCGCGCCCACTGCGAGGCCGAGCGCTTCGTCGACAGGCGACACCGTGCCCGGCGCCACGTCACGCGCGGCCACTTCCAGCGTGTCGGACGCGCGGTTCGAGATGACGGTGACGCGATACGGCCGCGGCCGTTTCTCGAACATCCGCGCCATCAGCGTGAGGTCCGCCGGCCGGATGAACGGATCGAGGCGCGCGTGCCGGTTGAAATCGAAGAGGACCAGCGCGCTCCCGTTCTGTGGCAGCCGGTCATACAGGTTGCCGACAATGGCTGGCGTGCTGACGGTTGCGTCGACGAGCGATTGGAACGTCAACACGGGTGGAAACTGCGCCAGCCGGCCGTCGGCTCCGAGTCGCGTCAGACGTGCCTGCAGGTCACGCGTGACGTCGTAGGTCTGACGCGCGGCATTGGCGGGAAACGAGTTGTACTTGAACGGGTTGTATTCGGGGACAACGTCGAGCCAGCGCGCCTTCTCGAAGTAGTCAATCGGCCCGAGCGCGCTGATGACGCTCGACAAGCGTGCCATGGGCGTCACGCCGATCATCGGCGAGACGAGCACCAGGCGCTGTGGACGCGGCAGCGACGCGTCCTCCAGCGAGTCGAGGGTGTAGCGCGTCACCAGTGCTCCGCCGTTTGAATACCCGACGAGGACTAGCGGCTTCCCCGCGCCGATCCGTGACTGCACGTGCCGCACACCGAGACGGACCGCGGCATTCCAGTCGTCGGCCCCGCTCGTGACGAGTCCCGCTGGCACGGTGCCGTGTCCGGGCATCCGCAAGACGAGGCAGTAATAGCCCTCGGCCCGCAGCACATCGGCGATCGCCCGCATCGAGTACGGCGCATCCGTGAGTCCGTGAATCAGCAGGGCACCGCCGCGCACGGTGGCCGGTTCGACCTCGAACGTACGGTTGTAGTCGCGCTCCAGTCGCGTCGGGCTGGATCGGCTGCTGCGGACGTATCGGTTCACCTCGAACGGGCTGGTCGGTCTGACAACATCCTCGACGCCGGTGCGCACCTCGTCAAACACTCGGTTCTCTCGCGCCAGAAAGTCGCCGAGCGTGAAGCGATCCGTCATATCGCTCGCACGCAACTCGCTCGGCGGCGAATAGCGATGCCACGGCTGCAGATCTCCGAGCCGGTACCGGGCATCGAAGGCTCCGCCGACGATCACCGTGCCCACGATCAGGAGCAGCGCGATCAC
This sequence comes from uncultured Acidobacteriota bacterium, assembly GCA_963797715.1. Classification (GTDB taxonomy): domain Bacteria; phylum Acidobacteriota; class Vicinamibacteria; order Vicinamibacterales; family 2-12-FULL-66-21; genus DATBJJ01. The sequence goes on along the minus strand of CAWCQS010000008.1, from coordinate 408,528 downwards.
CAGCCAGAGACCCCACCGCAGCAGCCGCCGGTACCAGGGCCGTCGAATCATGTCGTCGCTGGGCATCCGCGCAGTATATCCGCGAGGTTCGGATAGCATGAGGGCGGAGGAGACGGTCCGAGATGATTCGAAAGAGCCTGATGGTCGTCGTTGTCCTGGCGATCGGTGTGAACCCGAGCGGAATGGGTGCCGTGCAGGACGGCAAACCCGAACCCAAGAAATGGGATGTTGCCGATCCCACCGGCCCGACCAACGCCCTGGCGTTCGATACGAACGAAGGCACGTGGATGAACGTCGACGTCAGTCCCGACGGCACGCAGATCGTGTTCGATCTGCTCGGAGATATCTACACCATGCCGATTGCCGGGACCTCGACGCCAGCGAGACGTCTGACGAGCGGTCCGGTGTTCGACATGCAGCCACGGTTCAGCCCTGACGGCAAGCGCATCGCGATCGCCAGCGACCGCGACGGGCTGTGGAACATCTGGACGATCGACCTCGAAGGCAAGGACGCCAAACAGATCTCGCGCGAGCGCCGCTGGTTCGTGAACAGCCCGACCTGGTCGCCAGATGGCAGCTACATCTACGCCCGCCGTCACTTCGTCAAGGAACGCTCGCTCGGCGCCGGCGAGATCTGGATGTATCACGCTGCTGGCCCGAGTGATGGGTTGCAGGTGACGGAGCGCGCGAGCTGGCAGAAAGATGCGGGCGAACCGGATATCTCGCCGGACGGCTCCACGCTCTACTACAGCAAGGATGTAACGCCCGGGCAGACGTTCGAATACAACAAGGATCCGAACGGCACCATCTACGCGATCATCCGGCGCGATCTGACGACCGGCCGCGAGCGCCGCGCCGTCAGCGTACAGGGCGGCTCGGTGACACCGCAGGTGTCTCCCGACGGCAAGTCGCTCGCGTATCTTCGCCGGGTACGCCTGCAGAGCTTCCTGTTCGTCCGCGATCTGGAATCCGGGCGCGATCGACAAGTATTTGGAAACGTCGACAAGGATCTCCAGGAAGCGTGGGCCATCCACGGCCTCTACCCCCAATACGCGTGGACGCCCGACAGCAAGTCGATCGTCATCTGGGGCGAGGGCAAAATCTGGCGCGTCGATACCGCCAGCGGGAAGGGTCAGCCCATTCCGTTCCAGGCGCATGTGGAGCAGACGCTCAACGCTGGCGTGCACGTACAGCGTTCGGTGCACCCTGCCGAGTTTCCGGTCAGGATGCTGCGCGATGTGTGCGTCTCGCCCGACGGTTCACTCGTCGTGTACAGTGCGCTGGGCCATCTTTACGCTAAGCGCCTCCCGTCAGGTGAGCCCAAGCGGTTGACGGCGGCTGCGGCCGACGGCAAGGACGGCTACGAGTTCTATCCGGCCTTCTCGCGCGACGGTCAGTGGATTGTCTACACGACGTGGACCGACACCGAGTTCGGGCGCGTCCGCATCATCAAGCCGGACGGCACGGGCGGACGAGACGTCGTCTCGCGGCCCGGCCACTACGTAGAGCCATCGTTCTCGCCCGACGGCAAACTCATCGTCTATCGCCACGCCGGCGGCGACTCGATTCGGGGCCCCTACTACGGCGATGACGCGGGCGTCTACGTCGTGGCAGCGAGTGGCGGTACGCCGCTTCTCGCGCGAGAGACCGGAGCCGATCCCGAGTTCGATCACACCGGTACCAGGATCTACCTACGCGAAGTCAGAAACGAGAAGTACACGCTGCTGAGTATCGGCGTGCCCACGACATCGTCTCCGGTTCCGGGCCGCGACGAAATCGAGCACGTTCGGAGCGACAACGCGACGCAGATCGTCCCTTCACCGGATGGACGCTGGATTGCGTTCGAAGAGCGCTTCAAAACCTACGTGGCGGCGTTTCCGCGCACCGGCCGGCCTGTCGACGTCGGCCCCGCGACCGCCACGTATCCGGTGCAGCGTGTGTCGCGTGACGCGGGTTTCTACCTGCACTGGTCGGGCGACAGCCGCCGCCTCCACTGGGCGCTCGGCCCTGACCTCTACACCCGCGAGCTCTCGACGACGTTTGGGTTCGTCGAAGGCGGACAGGCGAAAGCCGCAGATCCAGAGGCGAAGGGTGTCCCGATCGGTTTCACGGCCAAGGCCGATATCCCGTCGGGCACGATCGCACTGGTCGGCGCACGTGTGATCTCGATGGCGAACCTTGCGCCCGCCGGTGCGATTCAGGGGACGCCCGGCGTGATCGAAAACGCGACGATTCTCGTCGAGTCCAATCGCATCACCGCCGTGGGTCCGGCATCGTCCGTCACGATACCCTCTGGCGCGACGCGGATCGACGTCAAGGGCAAGACGATCATGCCCGGCATTGTCGACGTCCACGCGCATCTTGGCGGCGAGTCGAGCGGACTCATCGGTCAGACGAGCTGGCCGTTTGCTGCCAACCTCGCGTTCGGCGTGACGACGTCGCACGATCCGTCGAACGACAGCGAAACCGTGTTCACGAACGCCGAGCTGGTCCGGTCGGGCGCCAAGCTCGGTCCACGCGTGTTCTCGACGGGAACCATCCTGTACGGCGCCGAAACGCCGTTCAAGGCTGTGGTCGAAAACTACGAGGATGCGCTGTCACACGTGCGGCGGCAGAAGGCACTCGGGGCGATCAGCATCAAGAGCTACAACCAGCAGCGGCGTGACGCGCGTCAGATGCTCGTCAAGGCGTCGCGAGAACTCGAGCTCCTCGACGTGCCCGAAGGCGGATCCCTGCTCTACATGAACCAGACGCACATCCTCGATGGACACACGGGAGTCGAGCATTCGCTGCCGGTACCACGTCTCTACAAGGACACGATCGAGCTGTTTGCGAAGAGCTCGGTCGGCTACACGCCGACGCTCATCGTCGGCTACGGCGGGTTGTCGGGTGAGTACTACCGGTACCAGCACACCAACGTCTGGGAAAACGAGCGGTTGCTGCAGTTCACGCCGCGGGAGGTCATCGACGCGCGCTCGCGCCGCCGCATCATGGCGCCCGAGACGGACTTCAATCACGTGCTCATCTCGCGCGGAGCGAAGCAGGTGATGGATGCCGGCGGCAGCGTGCAGCTGGGCGCGCACGGTCAGCTGCAGGGCATGGGCGCACACTGGGAGCTCTGGATGCTGCAGCAAGGCGGGATGACGCCGATGGAGGCGCTCCGCGCCGCCACGATCGCCGGCGCCCGCTACCTGGGCCTCGATGGCGACATCGGCTCGCTCGAGAAAGGCAAGCTCGCGGACCTCATCGTCCTCGAGCGCAATCCGCTCGAGAACGTGCGCAACACCGAAGCGATCGCGATGGTCATGATGAACGGGCGGCTTTACGACGGAAAGACGCTGGCCGAGATGGCGGGCTCGAAGCGTCCAGCGCCGCGGTTCTGGTGGAATTAGTCCAGCGTACGGTCAAAACGGTTTCCGCACGAAGATCACGATGCCACGATGTGCACGATGGCCGTAAGCGTACCCACGTTCCATCGTGACCATCGTGTCATCGTGATCTTCGTGATGGATCGTGAGGCCGTTGGTCACCACGCTCTCACGCCGCCGGTAACGTCAACTGCGCGCGGAGTCCGCCGCCTGCCGATCGATCGAGCGAAATCGTGCCGCCGTAAAGCTCGGCGAGATCGCGAACGATGGCCAGGCCAAGGCCTGAGCCTGGTGCCGCCTCGTCCGCCCTGACGCCCCGCTGGAGGACGACTGCGCGCATCGACGGATCGAGGCCGGGACCGTCATCGTCAACGGACATGACGACCGACGGGCCGGCGGCGACGGAGGCAATGCCGACCCGCGACTTTCCCCATTTGCAGGCATTGTCGAGCAGGTTGCCGAGCATCTCGTCGAGGTCCTCGCGTTGACAGCGGACCGCGTGTTCCGGCGGCACCTGCACGTCGATGGAGAGTCCGCGATCCGCATGCAGCCGCAGCATCGTTCGCGCCAGGCCTGCGGCAGAATCGGCGACGTGACAGCGCGCGCCAGGCGTTGCGCCGGAGGCTGCGGCGCGAGCGTGCACCAGGTGCGACTCCACCTGACGCCGCATGCGCTCGACCTGCTCGGCGACGGCGGCAGCGATCTCCGTGTGCCCGGCCGCGGCCGCGCGTTCCGCTTCGTGCGAGAGCACGGCGAGCGGAGTCTTCAGGCCGTGCGCAAGGTCGCCGGCGCGCGAGACCGCTCGCCTCACCGCTTGCTCCTGGTGATCGAGCAGCGTGTTGAGGTCGTTGACGAGCGGCTGGACCTCGGCCGGATAGGTGCCTTCGACGCGCGGCTCGCGTCCGTCATGGACCGCGCTCAGCCGCGCGCGCAAGTGGTTGACGGCTGACAGCACGCCTCGCACCTGAAACAAGCCGGCAATCATGAACAGCAACGCCAGCGCCGAGAGAAGCGTGGCATGGGCGAAGACTCGGTGCAGGATTCGCGGCGCGTTCGGCTGATGAAACATCACCTGCGTCGTCACGACGCCGACGACCGCGAACAAGCCCGCGGTCCAGAGGAAGGCGCCGAGAAGAACGCGAGCGCGCAGCGAGTAACCGAGCTTCATGAGGTCTGACCGTCGGTGACGCGGTATCCCATACCACGCACGGTTTCGATGCACGAGGCGCCCAGCTTGCGGCGCAGGCGGGCGATGAAGACTTCAACGGTGTTCGAGTCACGATCGAAACCCTGCGAGTAGATGTGCTCGGTCAGCTCACTCTGCGACACGATGCGGCCGCGATGGTGCATCAGGTATGAGAGCACGCGGAACTCGTGGCTCGTCAGCTTGATGGGCGTGCCGTTTCGGGTGACGCGTGCGGCGCGAGGATCGAGCGCGATCGACCCGCAACGGAGCTCGGGCACCACCTGTCCCGTGGCACGACGGATGAGTGCACGCAGGCGGGCCAGCACTTCTTCCATTCGAAAAGGCTTGGCGACATAGTCATCGGCGCCGCCGTCGATACCTTGCACCTTCTCGTGCCAGCTGCCGCGGGCGGTCAGGAGCAGGACCGGCACAGCGAGGCCTTCTTCGCGCCATCTCCGCAACACGGTGAGGCCATCGATGCGAGGGAGGCCAAGGTCGAGCACGACGGCGTCGTATTGCTCCGTACGCCCAAGAAAATCGGCCCGCTCACCATCGGCGGCGCAATCAACGGCGTAGCCGGCGTCGCCGAGCGCAGTCGCGAGCTGCCGCGACAAACGAGCCTCGTCTTCGACGACCAGGATCCGCACCAGACCGTTATAGCGCAACCAAAGCTGAACGGTACCTGAACGCCGCATTCACCTCGCGTTCAGCCGGCAGGGCGTAATCTTCGTGGCGACGTGTCTAAGCGTACTTTCGTCATCGTTGTTATCGCCGCGGCGTTGCTCATCGGGTCCGCGATAGCGGTGCGCGGGCATGGCGGCGGCGCGCTCGCCAGTTGGTTCCAGCGGATTCATGGTCACTGAAGAAGAGCCTTAACGGAGGGTTCAATGAAATCGATAGTTGTCGCCGCCATCGTCGCGACGTTGGCGATCGTTCTGCCGGGCGACGGCGGACACCTTGTTCACGCCCGTCAGAATAAGGACAAGACGAGCGGCCCGAGCGTCGCTGGCCAGTGGACCCTGAATGTGAAGAGCCCGCACGGCGAGGTCGGGATGGCGCTCGACCTCACGCAGGAAGGCAAGAAGATTACCGGTACACTGGCGACGCCGCACGGTGATGTCCTGCCAGTCACGGGCGAGTTCACGGAAAACACGTTGACCCTGTCGACGCCGGGCCCCGGCGATTCGCGCATCACGATGACGGCCAAACTCATAGAGAACGGCACGCTCGACGGCTACCTCTCGAGCCAGATGGGCGACATGACATGGACCGCGCGGCGGACCACGACGAAGTAACGGCGGCCGAGATTGCGCCTCCTCGAAGCCGCCCAGCGCGACATCCGGCACGCCTGCCGGATGATTGCGCGGATGCCCGTCCTTGCAACCGTCGTCGTGCTCTCGCTCGGATGCGGGATTGGCGTCAACGTCGTCATTTTCTCGTGGATTCAGGCCGTCGTTTTTCAGCCGATCCCAGGTGTTGCGCGCGCGGCCAGCTATCACCTGGTCGAGCCACGAACCGAGAACGGGATGAATCCCGGTACGTCCTGGCTCGAATACCGCGACTTGCGCGAACGCCTGCGCACGTTCGAAGACCTGCTGGCATTTAGAATGACGGCCCTTTACGTCGGCGAGCCCGGGCAGGTTGAGCGCGCCTACGGTCTGCTCGTGTCCGACAACTATTTCTCGGCGCTCGGCCTGCGACCTGCGCTCGGACGATTCTTCCGGCCCGATGAAGTTGCGCGGCCCGGATCGGAGCCGGTGGTCGTCATCTCGCACGACTACTGGCACAGTCGCTTCGCAGCCGTCCAGACCGTCGTCGGGCAGACCGTCCGCGTCAACAGCCGGGAGTTGACGATCGTTGGTGTTGCCCCGCGCGGATTCCAAGGCACCGTGCTGCGACTGAAGTTCGACTTGTGGCTGCCTGCGACGATGGCGCCGGTATTGCTAAATGGATCGCGGGAACTGGATCAGCGCGGCAGTCGAGGATATACGGCGACGGGCCTGCTCCGCTCGAACATTGCCAGGGTGCAGGCGCAGAGCGATGTCGACGGCGTGATGCGGCAGCTGTCGACAGAATATCCAGAGACGAACGCGACACTCCAGGCAGACGTGCTGCCGTTCTGGCAGTTCTCCAGAGGACCGCAGCGGTTCCTCGTGACGGCCCTGGCATTTCTCCAGGCCATCATGCTGCTGCTCCTGGTCGCAGTGTGTGGCAACACGGCCAACCTCATGCTGGCGCGGGCGAGTGCTCGTCAGCGCGAGATCGGCATGCGGCTCGCGCTTGGCGCCGGCCCGGCACGCATCGTGCGATTGTTGTTCGCCGAGAACCTGATCCTCGCGCTTCTCGGTGCGGGACTGGGCGTCGCCATTGGCGTGTGGGGAACGCGCGCGATGGCGGCAATTCCGCTGACGATCGGATTGCCGGTCAACTTCGAGACGCACGTCGATTCGGCAGGGCTCGTGTTCGCGACGGTGCTCGGCCTGGGATGCGGTGCCCTAGTCGGCAGCGCTCCGGCGCTGCATCTCGCGCGGCTCGACCCGCAGGTGGCCTTTCGCGCCAGCGCGACCTCGGGACGCAGCCGGTTGCGCAACGGCTTGATGGCTGCGCAGGTCACGCTTGCGTTGGTGGTTCTGGTTGCCGCGGCACTCTTTCTCAAGAGCTTTCTCGAGACTCGAGACACCGATCCGGGTTTTCGCCGCGAGGGAGTGCTGCTTGCGGCCTACGATCTGACCGGGCGCAGCACCGACCCGCGAGACTTCGCCAAGCGTCTGCTCGAGCGCGTGCGGGCACTGCCTTCGATCGAACAGGTCGCAATCGCGTCTTCTGTCCCCCTCGACATCCATGGGCTGCCCTCACGTGTCTTCACTGTCAACGGTTATGCGCGTGCCGACGCGGGCTTCGATCAAGCACTGGCCAACACGGTGACGCCAGGCTATCTGGCACTGATGGGTATTCCTCTCGTCGCCGGTTCTGACTTCGCGCGTCTCGATGACGAAGGCGGCGCCACCGCAAGTCATCGTCAATCAGGAGTTCGTGCGGCGCTACCTGGCACGACTCGAGCCGCTGGGGCGGCGCCTGCAGGCACGTGGACGCTCGTACATGATTGTGGGCGTTGCCCGCAACTCGCTGTACAACGCGTTTGGCGAGCCGCCGACGCCGATTATGTATTTTTCGTTCCGTGATGGTCCGTCGCGGACCGGCGAAATCCACATCCGCACTCGCACCGGCGGCGAGACCGCGGCCGCTGCAGCGATCCGGCGCACAGTGCGCGACCTCGATGCAGAGCTGCCCGTGTACAACGTGCGCACGCTTTCGACACACATCGAGACCAACCTGCTCTTCAGGCGGATTCCCGCGCGCATGTTTGCCGTGCTGGGACCGATGCTGCTCGTGCTGGCCGCAATCGGCATCTATGCCGTCGTGTCTTACACCGTCTCGCAGCGTACCGACCGAGATCGGCGTCAGGCTGGCGCTCGGCTCAACGCCGCAAGCCGTCGTCCGGCAGTTCGTCAAGGAGAGCCTGTCGGTTATCGCGGTTGGGGCATTCGCCGGCTGGTCGATTGCGTTGAGCGGTGTCATCCTGCTCGGCGCCGACCTGGATGTCCCGATCTTTGTCGGCGTCCCACTGCTCTTGATGGCCGTCGCCACCGCCGCGTGCTGGTTGTCGGCCCGCCGTGCCGCGCATGGCGATCCCATGCTCGCGTTGCGTCAGCAGTAAAGGGCGTCCACGGCTCGCGGCTGGTGTCTCGCCGGTCGCTCGTGCGACAGTTTGACGCCTACCTGACGCTTCGATACTGTTTCCATGCCGCGAGCAGCACTCTCGCGCGTCAGGAGACGACATGGAACACAGTCAGGCACAATTCCTCGCGAAACTATCTCTGTCAGCTCTGGGAGGGCGAGTTCCCGGCGACGTGCAAGGTCATCGGCGCAGTTCCAGACGACAAACGCGGCTATCAGCCGGACGCGAAATCGCGGACGGCCTGGCAGCTCGCCACGCACATTGCGACGGCAGACATCTGGTTCATCGACAGCATTCTTTCGGGATCATTCGTCTTCGATCCTGCCGCCGCCAAGGAACGTGAGTCGAAGTTCGCCAACGTCGCCGACGTCGTGGCGTTCTACAAGCAGGAGTTTCCGGCGGCCTTGAACAAGGTCCGCGCGATGGCGGGCGACAAGCTCGCGTCGCCGGTCGACTTCTTCGGGTTGATGAAGATGCCGAACGTCACCTATCTCGGCTTTGCCAACAACCATTCCGTGCACCATCGCGGCCAGCTGGCGGCGTATCTGCGCGCGATGGGGTCGAAGGTACCGGCAATCTACGGCGCCAGCGCCGACGAACCGATGCCTAAAGCGTAATCTCCATTTACACGCGTCATAGCGATAGAGTAGCGAAATGTCCATCGGCTACTCCGCTTTCGAGCGCGAATTCCTATCGGCGATCGGACCACTGCGTCTGGTCGCCGTTTCTTATCTCTCCACGGCCCCGGCCGGCGTTTCCCAGTTCTCTGGCACTGTTCCATCGGGTTGTACCTTCTGGCGTCTGGCTTCGACCGGCAACGGCTTCTACACCGTGCCAAGCGATCATCTCAACTGTCCAGTCGGCAGTTACACACACGCCATCGATCTGCCCGCCGGACGGGCAGGCGAGCTGGAACAGACACTGACGCTGATGGCCGACATCGGCTACATGAAGATGGATGAGGCACCGTCGATTCCGCGCCTACCGGAGACGCCGGCGTTCGTCTACTACGCACCGCTCGGCAAGGCGGTCGTCGCTCCCGATGTAGTAATCGCCGGCGGTCGCCCGGCCTCGCTGGTGCGGCTGCACGAAGCCGCGGCTCGCGCCGGCGCGGCGTCTTCGTTGCCGCTCTTTGGCCGACCGACGTGCATGGCGCTCCCCGCCGCCATGGCGCACGGAGCGGTGATGAGTGGCGGCTGCATCGGCAACCGCGTCTACACCGCCATTGGCGACGACGAGTTGTATCTGATGATCCCCGGCGCGCGCCTCGCGGACGTCGTCAGGGAGGTGGGTGTGATTGCGAAGGCGAACGGCACGCTGCGCGAGTATCACGAACGGAGGAAAGAGGCGCTAACGACATAGCTATCAGCTATCAGCTGAGCTATCAGATCTTCGTTAGCTGCTGAAAGCTGAGAGCTGAAAGCTGAGAGCTAATACTCTCCCATCTGATCATCCGGGTAGCAGTAGAGCCACCGCTCTCCAGGCTCTGCGGACGCGACGACTGGGTGGCCGCTGGCCTTGGCGTGTTTCGTCGTGTGGCGATTCGGCGACGAGTCGCAGCAGAGCGTGACGCCGCAACTCTGGCACGTTCGCAGGTGCACCCACCGCGCGCCGATCTTCACGCACTCTTCGCAAACGTGCGCTTTGGGGTGCTTCACTTTCGTGACCGCCTCGATGTGCCCGCACACTCCGTCAGCCATGCCGCACCTCGACTTTGATCCTTCAGCCGTGACTTCAGTATTCAGCCTTCAGCACTCAGCATGGCTAAGACGCCGCGGTGCCGGTGAGCTCCTCGTAGGTGCCCTTGAAATCTTCAATCTCGCCATCCTCGAAATGCCAGACGCGCGTGCCGACTTCCTCGAGAAGATCCTGGTCATGCGTCACGAGCAGCACCGTGCCTTCGAACTTCTGCAGCGCCACGTTCAGCGCGTTGATCGATTCGAGGTCGAGGTGGTTCGTCGGCTCGTCGAGGACGAGCACGTTCGGCTTGAGCAGCATGATGCGGCAGAAGAGCAGCCGCGCGGTCTCGCCGCCCGAGAGGGCTTCGGTTGGCTTCAAGCCTTCTTCGCCGCTGAACAGCATCTGACCGAGGAGGCCGTGAATCTCCTGGCGTGACGCATCCGGATCGAATCGATGCAGCCACTCGACCGCCGTCAAACCCTTTTCGATCGCGCCCGTGTGGTCCTGCGGGAAGTAGCCGATCGACACCTCGTGTCCCCAACGGATCGAGCCGCTGTCGAGATCGGCTGGCGAGGGAGGGCGATCGGGCGAATCGGCGAGCAGTGCCTTGAGCAGCGTCGTCTTGCCGACGCCGTTGCGCCCGACGAGGACGATCTTCTCGCCGCGGTTGACGATCGCGTCGAAGTCGGACACGACCTTCAACGATCCGTGCGCCTTGTTGATGCCCTTGCACTCGAACGCGACCTTCCCAGAGGGCCGCTTCATCGCGAACTTGATGTACGGGCGCTGGATGTTCGACCGCGCCAGCTCTGTCGTTTGCAGCCGCTCGACTTCCTTGCGGCGTGACGTCACCTGGCTCGCGCGTGTGCCGGCGCCGAACCTGGCGATGAAGTCGTTGAGCTGAGCGATCTTCTTTTCCCGCTGCGCGTTGTCGGCCTCGACACGGGAGCGAATCTGCGTCTTCGCCAGCACCATATCGTCGTAGCCGCCGGTGTAGGCGATGATCGTCTGATAGTCGATGTCGGCGATGTGCGTGCACACCTGATTGAGGAAGTGCCGGTCGTGCGAGATGACGATGAGCGTGCCGTCGTAGCGCTCGAGGAACGCCTGCAGCCAGTGGATCGAGTCGAGGTCGAGGTGGTTGGTCGGCTCGTCGAGCAGCAGCGCCTCGGGGTTGCCATACAGCGCTTGCGCAAGCAGCACGCGCACTTTCTGACCACCCTGGAGCTCCGCCATCTTTCGCTGGTGCAGAGCGTCGGGGATGTCGAGGCCTTGCAACAGTACCGGCGGCATCGCTCTCGGCTGAGTAGCCGTCTTCCTCGCCGACAATGCCTTCGAGCTCGCCGAGCCGCATGCCGTCGTCATGCGTCATGTCGGTCTTGGCGTAGAGGGCATCACGTTCGTGGAGCGCTGTCCAGAGCCGCTCGTTGCCCATGATGACCGTGTCGATGACCCGATAGTCGTCGAACGCGAACTGGTCCTGACGCAGCACGCCAAGCTTCGCCGGCCGGACGAGCGTCCCGCGTTGCGGCTGGACCTCGCCCGTCAGCAGCTTCATGAACGTCGATTTACCCGCGCCGTTAGGGCCCGTCAGGCCATAACGCCGGCCCTTCGTGAACGTCGTCGTGACGTCCTCGAACAGGATCTTCGACCCGAACCGCATCGAAACGCCGCTTACGGAAATCATCGAAACCACGCCTTCCTTGCTCGAGCTGACACCGATTGGCCGTCCCCAGCCTACGGTAAACCCTTAATTATAGCAGACGCCCCCAATCCGGCCGCCCTGCCGGTCGCCCACGCCCACAGGAAGTTGTAGCCGCCGATTGGACCGAATGCATCGAGCAGCTCGCCGCAGAGAAAGAGGCGCGGATACCTGCGGCTTTCCATCGTTTTCGGATCCAGGTCGTCGAGGTCCACGCCGCCGCCGGTGACCTCGGCCTTCTTGTAGCCCTCGTCGCTTGTCCACGGTAGCTCGCCGCGAACGAGGACCTCGGTCAGCCGCAGTCGGTTGGCGCGGCTGAGATTGGCAAGCGGAAGCCGGGGATCGATGCCTGACGCGTCGACGAGCGCCTCCGCGAGTCGCGTCGGCATCTGCGCGGCAATGGCCGATACCACAGTGCGTGACCCTTGAGCCGACAGTATTGCCGTCCACTCGTCATCGGTCAGCCTCGTCCAACGCACAGTGACCTTTGCCGGACTCGCCCGTTCGAGACGCGACCGCACCGCAACGTGCGACACGTCGAGCACGGCCGGACCGCTGTAGCCGCGGTGGGTGAAGAGAAAGCCGCCAGTGGCTGTCGAGAAGAGACCGTCTCGAACGCGCCGTGATCGTGACCGGCAGCGACACGCCGGCAAGCGACGCGAACGGCGCCGGCTCCGCGGTGATCGGGGTGAGGGCGGGATAAGTCGGGCGAATCGTGTGGCCGAGACCTTCGAGGATGCGAATGCCGGTGCCGTCGCTGCCGGTGCTTGGCACCGATAGCCCACCTGTGGCGACGACGACCGCCGTCGCAGCGATCGACTCACCGCCGTCGACGTGAACACGCCATCCGGCCTGGTCCGGTTGAAGACCGGTGACGGTGGTCTCCATGCGCAGCTCGACGCCCTTGCGTCGCGCGAGTTCCAGCAGGCGGTCGCGGACGTCGTGCGCCCGCTGCGACGCGGGAAAGAGCTTTGCCGACTCGACCTCTTCGATGAGGGGAAGCCCGAGCTTCTGCTCGAAGAATCCAATCTGCTCGCGCAGCGGCCACGACCGGATGATGCGGCGCACGAGGTGCGGTGCTGCCTCCGACACGAATCGCGATTCGTCGAGACGCGCCGGAAGGATGTTGCAGCGGCCGCCGCCGCTGATGAGGATCTTCCGGCCGCCGTCGCGGGTGCGTTCGAGGAGGAGGGTCCCGGCGCCCGACGAGGCAGCGAATATCGCCGCCATGCTGCCTGCCGCTCCCGCGCCGATGACGACGAGGCGCGGTAGTGGTTCTTGGTTCGTCGTTCTTGGTTCGTGGTTCAGGTTCGGAGGTTCTTGGTTCTGGTTCCTTGGTTCTGGGTTCTGGTTCATCCGCGTTCACGATCGTGGCAATAACACCGACTTGATGACGCGTCCATCGTGCATGGAATCGAACGCTTCGCGCCAGCCGGCCAGCGGCGAGCGGAACCCAACGATCGTGTCAGCGCACGTCACGCCGCGGTCGAGCAGGTGAATGACCCGCTCCCATACGGGATAGTTATGACTGAACGATCCCTGCAGGTGCACGTTCTTGAACACCAGCGGGTTGACATCGGTCGTGACGATGTCGGGCGACCATCCAACCTTCGACACTTGTCCTGCGGGGCGGGCGAGTCGCAACGCCACCTCCAACGTTGCGCTCGCACCTGAGGCGTCGCAGATCAAATCCGCGCCAATGGGGCAGATGTCGCGGACGATCTCCTCGAGATTCTCGGTCTGAATGTCAACGGTGTGTGTGGCGCCGAGCTGGCGCGCGGTTGCGAGCCGCGGTGTGTCAACCGAGAGTCCGGCGACGATAAGCGGGTTGGCTCCGGATAGCGCGGCCATGCGCGTGCACAGCAACCCGATCGGGCCTGGGCCGATTACGACCACGAAGTCGCCGGGGCGAATGTGCGAGTTGACGCACATCGCCTGATAGGCGACCGCATGCGGTTCGGCCAGGCACGCGATGTCGAACGGCAGCGTGTCGGGGATGTTGTGCAGGCAGCGCGCTGGAACCTTTACGAACTGCGCCATCGCTCCGTTGACTCCGTAACCGAATCCTTTGCGATCGGGGCAGAGATTGTAGCGTCCCGTCCGGCACATCAGGCACGTGCCGCAGATCTCGGCCGCGGTTTCGCTGACGACGCGGTCGCCTTCCTTGAAGCCGGCGACGCCACGTCCAAGCCGGGCGACGGTGCCGCAGAACTCGTGGCCGAGGACGACCGGAATGTTGACCGGCCAGGAGTGTGTGTTGCGTGACTGGTGCACGTCCGAGCCGCACACCGAGACGGCGCCGACCTCGAGCAGCACCTCGCCGTCGCCAATCGTTGGAACGGGAACCTCTCGCAGTTCGACCGCGAGCGGCTCGAGCGCGTAATGAACAACCGCAGTTTGTGTAGTCACGAGGTTACTTTCGGAGTAGCCAGGTTTGGTTCGCCCCGCCGCTGCAACCCCAGACCTGAATGTTCGCGCCATCTTCACGCTTGGCGCCCTCGACATCGAGGCAGGAGTTGGTGGCGATGCTGATGATGCGATAGGCGCCATTGCCGGCGCGCTCGAGCCGCCAGCGTTGATTGTCGCCGCCCTGCCACCGATCCTGTTCGACATTTGCGCCGTCGCTGCCGCCACCGCCAACGGTCAGCGCCTTGTTGCTGCGCTGGCTCATGATCGAGGTACTCGCCGCGGCTGAGGTCGACGATGTCCCACAGCTGGTTCGCGCCGCCGCTGCAACCCCACTGCTGGACGTTGGTCGCGTTGCGGTTGCTCGCACCTTCGACGTCAAGGCACTTGTTGCTCACCCGACTGACGATGCCGCCGCTGAAAAATACACGACCGCTCGGCGGGTAGCCGCTAGACGGCGGCCGGCCGTAACCGGGGTCGGGATCAGGATAGGCGCCGTCCCAGTTCGAACCCGACCAGTTGTAGTTCGCACGGGCGGAGTTGTTGCGCGAGTTGAACGTGCAGTCGAACGTGAAGTCACGTCCGCGGTCGTTGTAGTCGCGCATGTAACGGCCGTTGCCCCGGACGCGTGTCTCGCTGCCGGATTGGCTGAACTGCGCCCGCCGTTGGTCGATTCGAGCATCCGGCTGTCGGCCGCCGACATCGCGCGACATTCGATACTGCAGCTCCTGGCTGCAGCGCTCGATGGCCGCGTCACGCGGATCCCACTGCTGCGCTGATGCCAGCGCTGGCACGGCGAGTGCGAGCGCGAAGCTGGCGGTAAGACTTCTGACGCTCATCGGCGGCGTGTCTCCTGCTGAGTAAGGGATACACCTTTGTCAGCCGCCGCCGCAAGTCAGAACACGTTAGCCCGTCTGACGCTTCGACTTCGCACCGGCCGGCGGCAGGGTCTTCAGGTACGAGAAGATCTTCGACAGGTCCTCATCCGACATTGCGCCGAACGCGCGTGGCATGTCCGGCACGAGATCCGTGCCGTTCGGGCGTCGTCCTTCGCGCAGCGCTCGCTTGAAGTCAGACTCGCTCCAGCCGATCAGGCCAGCCGGCGTCAGGTTGGCGGCACCGGCCATGCCTCCTTCTCCCGTCAGTTGAGGCCCATGACAACCGCGACAGCCTCCAGCCGCGATGAGCGACTGGCCGGCTGTCGCCCGTGTTGAGAGGTCGGCGTCTGGTTGCAGCGTGACCGCGCTGTGGTCGATCAATTCCGCGGGCAAGAGCGGCAGTCCCGCGAACACCGTCAGCACCCTGGCCAGTGGGCCGATTGACGGCGGCGGCGTCTCGCGATCGACGGGCGGCAGCGAGCGAAGGTAGGCGACGATCCCGGCGATGTCTGCGGCCGAGAACCGGTAGTCCTGCGACGGCATGAACATTACCGAATGGCCGTCCTTGCGGACGCCGTGCGTCAACGCACGAACGAAGTCCTCATCCGAGTAACTGGCGGCGAGCCCGCCACGGCCGCTCGTCAGGTTGGTGGCATAGAGATGCGCCATGATGGGGCTATCGATCATGGCTTTCCCGCCAAGGTCGTCGCCGTGGCAGTCGAAGCACATCGAGACGTTGCGCACGAGATATCTGCCGCGCTCTATCGTTGCGGGATTCCCAAGGGCGACGGTAACGCGCGGCGGCGTTACCGAGTACGTCTTCCCGATCTTCCAACTGGTGTAGGCGTATGCGTAGCCGAGCGCGAGGCCGGCCACCGCAACTATTGTCAGAACTGTATATAGAAGGAACTTTGCGACACGTTTCATGCTTATCACTCGCCAAGAGATGCTGACGCCCGGCCCCGCGCCGGAGCGCCACTATGTGATTACGGACGTGAGAGCGGGATGGATCACTCGATTGGATTACCAATGGCCCCGGTCGATGACGTAGCTCGAATCGATTCGCGCGAGCGACGGCGTTCCCGCCTGTCGCATCACCAGCTCGAGCTCGCGCCGCAGCATGTTGAGCACTTCTTCGACGCCTGGTTGGCCGAACGCGGCGAGACCCCAGACATACGGCCGGCCGATGCAGACCGCGCTGGCCCCGAGTGCCAGGGCCTTGAAGATGTCGGTGCCGCGGCGAAAGCCGCTATCGACGAGGACCGGCATGGCGCCGCCGACGCCGTCGACCACTTCGCGCAGAGATTCAATCGCGCCGCGGCCGCTGTCCTCGGCACGCCCGCCGTGGTTGGACACGATGATGCCGTCGACGCCGCGGGCACGCGCCAACTCCGCATCCTCACGCGTCACGATACCCTTGAGCACGATCTTCATCCTGGTGATCGCGCGTAGCCGATCGATGAAGTCCCAGCTCCAGTCGGACGGAGTCAGCCGCTCAGCCCGGGACAGGTCGATACCTGTGAACATCGGCCGCACGACGAAGTAGCGCGGACCTGGCTTCGCGTGGCAGCTGTCGCAAGCGCGCGGATCACCGAGCGTCATCCGCGCTTGCGTGAGGCGGTTGTTGCCGAGGTTGTCGACCGTCAGCACGAGCACCGCGCAGCCCGCCTGCTCGACTCGTGCGACGAGGCTTGTCGTCACCTGCCAGTCGTTCGTCGGGTAGAGCTGGTACCACACCGGCTCGCCGCGTTCCGCGTTTACCGCCTCGACTGACGTCGATGACACGGTCGAGAGAATTTGCAGATGCCTGCGGGCCCGGGCGGCCCTGGCGACGGCGTTTTCTGCGTCAGGGTGGAACGCGCGCTGGCTGCCGATCGGCGCCAAGGCGATTGGCGATTCGTAGGTTCTGCCGAACAGCGTGACCGACGTGTCCAGGCTGGCGACGTTGACGAGCCTCCGCACGCGCAGCTGATAGCGGTTGAACGCCTCGCGGTTGGCGCGAATGGTGTCTTCGCCATCGGTGCCCGTCGTCAGGTACCCGAAGTGGCCAGGCGGCAGCGTCTTTCGCGCCACGGCCTCGAAGTCGAAGACGTCGAGCGCGTCGCCGGCCTTTGTGATGAGTCTAGCCTCGGGTTGTCCCGGCGACGGCAAGGCAGTGCTCTGTGGAGATTTGGCAAGCAGCCCGCCGAGCCGTGACGGAAGCAGGCCGGCCGCGGCGAGCGGACTGGCGGCCGCCAGCTGCAGCAATCGCCGGCGCGCCAACAGCCTGCCAGCCGTCTTGTTGGGCTCCATTCGGCGCCTCGCTACTTTTTTACTGTCGCCCCGGTGAGCTGCGCGACCGCCGCCAGCGTTGTCTGCGCGGCGTTCAGTCCAAGCCGGAAATCCTTGTCGGAGAATGTCGTGTAGACATCGGTGGGCTGATGCCAGTGCGGATCCCAGCCGCCACCGATCTGCGCGCCGCGTTCGTTTTCGCGAAGGCTGATCGCAGGGATGATGTCCATGAACGGCGTCGAGTCGGTGTTGGTCATGTGCGGACCGACTGCGGCGGGGTAGTCGGTCGCGTATTTTTCATTCGCGGCTTTGAAGAACCACGCGAGCTTCTGCGCCCCGTCGACCATTTTGGCCGTCGACTGGAACTCGATGTTGACGTCCGCCTCCGGCCGCTGCTCGGGACTGACCTTGCCGTCAGCCCCGGGCATGCCGTGATCGAACATCATCATGTCGTGCTGAATCATGCCGAGCCATTTCGGCTCGGGGTAGCGCTTCGATCCGGGCGGGTCTTCCTTGCCCTGGAGCGCCTGCCGCTGTTCGACGTAGGCGCGCGCGCCGTTGAGGCCGGTCTCTTCGTTGTTCCACAGGGCGAAGCGAATCGATCGCTCCGTCTGCACGTCCTCGTTGCTGAAGATTCGCGCCAGCTCCATCACCAGCGCTGTTCCTGATCCGTCATCGTTCGCGGCTTCACCCCAGCCGTGACCGTCCATGTGGCCGCCGATGATGTACATCTCGTCGGGCCTCGTGGTGCCGACTTTCGTGCAGTAAACCTGTTCGCGAGGGCCCGGCGTCGTTGGTTGCGAGTTGAGCTCTCGCAGCGTGGCGTCAGGCTGCTTCATCGGATCGTTGTTGACGCCCGTCGGCGCGCGATTGCCGAAGATGGTGCTGCCACCTTGGCCGGCTCGCCCGCGCCCCCCGCCGCGTTGTCCGCCAGCCGCGGCACCCTCGCCACGCCCGGCACCGCGTTCACCAGCTGCCGCTTGTCCTGCGGCGGCCGTTCCAGTGCCGCGGCCCGCGGGCGGTTGATAGTCGTACTTGATGCGTTCCGTGTTGGTGCAGCCGTAGCTCTTGAGCTGCGCCTCGATCCACTCCACCGCCGCGCGGTTGCGATCCGTGCCCTGGCGACGATCGCCAAACTGCGTCAGGCCTTTGATCGTGGCCTTGTATTTCTCGAGGTCGAGCCGTCCGACGAGCGTGCGCACCGGGTCATCGGCTTCGGCGGCGGCCCCGGGAGCCTGCGCGGCCGTCTGCTGTCGCTGCGCCTGCGCGGCCGGCCATGCGGCAACGATCGCCATCAACACCAAAGCACTACCCACGCGCGCAATCGAGCGCATCGATTCTGTCTCCTCCCTCGACGTATCTGACGGGCGGCGTCCACGCTGTCACGACCAGTCGCGAAGCGCACGAAGCTCGCGAAGTCTCGAAGGCACGTCATGGTGCTTCGTGTACTTCGTGAGCTTCGCGTTCTTCGCGATGCACGCCGTGACTACTCGAGCACGGCCGTTACTTCTTGGTTGCCGTCCAGCTGCCGCCGCCCGACACGGTCCCTTGAATCGACGTGCCGTTCACCTTACCGGTGTAGACGGTCTTGCCTGCCGTCAGCGTGATCTGGTCGCCGTTCATCTTGCCTTCGACCTTGTTCGCGCCGAGCGTGCCCGAGAGCTTCTGGAACGTCTGCGTGAGCTTCAGGTCGCCCTGCGGCGTCGTCCACGTGCCTTCGGCTTTAGCTGGAACGATCCAGAGGAGCGCCGTGCACCAACTCGTGCAATCGCCGGTCAGCGTCTCCGTCTGATCGGCTTCCCAATCTTCCATCGTGAACGAGTTCGACACGACGCGGGTGCCCGGCTTGAGATTGAGGATCTTTGGCCGCAGCTTGAGGTTGATATCTGGAAGCAGAAACATCGTGATCACCGTCGCCTTCGAGAAATCGGTCTCGAAAAGGTCGGCCTTCACGAATGTCGCCTTGGCGGTGACGTTCTCCTTCACCGCATTCTTCTTCGAAAGCTCAACCATGTCGGGGTTGAACTCGATGCCCATCGCCGTCGCGCCGCGCTTGGCCGCGGTGATTACAGTGCGACCATCGCCCGAGCCGAGATCCATGACGAAGTCCTGCGGTGTAACCTTGGCCATATCGAGCATCTTGTCGACCAGCGCCTGCGACGTCGGCACCCACACGACATCTTTTCCGGCCTGACCGACTTTCGGCTCGTACGACTGCGGCTGCGCAGGCGCAGGTTGCTGAGTTGCCGTCGCCTGCGCGTACGCGGTGACGGCCAGCAGGCAGACCCCCAGGGTCAGCCCGGCCCGCCTGACCATTCCTCGTGCGTTCATGAAACCACTCCTGAACTAATCGAAACGTTTGTATACGAATCTGAAAGACCGCTCAGGATAATACATTGGGCTCGATGCGCGCGTTTACCGTGGTGACTGGTCCCGCGGCTCGTCCTCGGCCGCCAGTCGAACGATGTCGGTGAGCGCTATAATCGGGTCGTGTCGACGGTCCAGCACGCGACCTCGCCGGCTCTGCAGGCAGCAGCAGAAGCCCTCGTCCGAGTCGGCCGCCGATTCGACCAACGCGGTTGGGTAATGGGGACGAGCGGCAACTTCAGCACCGTCGTTGCGCGGCAGCCGCTGCGTCTGGCGATCACGCCGAGTGGAACGTTCAAGGGAGAGCTCGACGCCGCCCAGATCCTCGAGATGGACGAGCGGGCCGAGGCCGTCGGCGGCGCTCGCGTCTCAGCCGAGGCGCTGCTGCACGTCGAGATTGTCGGCGCCCGCGGCGCCGGCGCTGTGCTGCACACGCATTCGATCTGGAGCACGCTCCTCTCCGGCCGTTTCGGCGACGAGGGCGGGTTCGCGATTGAGGGTTACGAGATGCTCAAAGGGCTCGAGGGCGTCCGCTCGCACGAGCACCGCGAGTGGCTACCGATCGTCGAGAACGACCAGGACATGCCGAGGCTCGCCGCCGCCGTGCGCAACACGCTCGACGCGCATCCGGCCGCGCACTGCGTGCTGCTGCGTCGCCACGGCCTGTATACCTGGGGCGTCGATCTTTCGCAGGCCGTCCGCCACGTGGAGATTCTCGAGTTCTTGCTGGAAGCGGTGGGAAGACAAGCTTTCAGCTGTCAGCCATCAGCTGTCAGCTGATGGTTCTACTTCCCGACCTCGAATGAGAGCAGAACATGGCCGCCATCAAGATTCCGTCTGACAACGTCACGCTGACTGACGCGCAGGACGTCACGACGTTTCTCGCCGTTCGCGGCATCGAGTACGAGCGCTGGACGCCGAGCCGCGACGTCGGAGCCGATGCGCCCGCCGAGGAGATCCTCGAGGCCTACGGGCACCAGATCGAGGCGCTCAAGCAACGCGGTGGATATGTGACCGCGGACGTCATCGACGTCAAGCCCGACACGCCCAACCTCGACATCATGCTCGCGAAGTTCAACCGCGAGCATTGGCACGACGAAGACGAAGTGCGCTTCATCATCGAGGGCCGAGGGCTGTTCCACGTCAATGCCGGTGACAGCGTGTTCGTGCTCGAAGTCAGCCGCGGCGATCTCATCCGCGTTCCGCGCGGCACGCATCACTGGTTCGATCTCTGCGCCGAGAAGCGCATCCGGGCGATACGCCTCTTTCAGAATCCATCGGGATGGACACCGCATTACACGGAGAGCGGCGTCGACCAGGGATTCCAACCGCTGTGCTTCGGACCGGCGTACGTCGCACCGATGGTCCAGCCGCACTCCTGAGGGGTGGCGCAGACGTTCAGTCTCTCGGCCGCCGGCATCGCCGTCGTCCTCTGCGACATCGAGGGCACGACCACTCCGATCTCCTTCGTGCACGACGTGCTCTTTCCGTACGCCCGTGCGCGCATTCAGACTTTCCTCGAGTCTCACAGCGATGATCCGGAAGTTCGCGCGATCGTCGAGGACCTCCGCGCCGAGCAGCGGGCAGCGAGCAGCGAACCACGAGAAGCGAACCGCGAGCAGCGAGCCGCGGACATCGTCCCCTACATCCACAGCCTGATCGATCGCGATCGCAAATCTGGCCCGCTCAAGGCACTCCAGGGACGCATCTGGAAGGACGGCTATGCGAGCGGCGAGCTCAAGGGTGAGGTGTACGCCGACGTGCCGGAAGCATTCGCACGATGGACGTCGGCCGGCGTACGGGTTGCGATCTTTTCATCCGGCAGCGTGCTGGCGCAGCAGCTGATCTTCGGCCGCTCGACTGCCGGCGACCTCACGCGCTTTCTTTCCGCGTATTTCGACACGCGCGTTGGCGCGAAGGGCGAGCCTGACAGCTACCGGCGCATTGTCGAAGCCGTCGGCGCTCCGGCGGCGCGCCTGCTCTTTCTGTCCGATGTCGTGTCGGAGCTCGACGCGGCGCGCACGGCCGGCCTGCAGACGCTGCTGTCCGTCCGGCAGCCGGCGCCAGCGCCAGATGCGCCGGGGTTTGACGCCATCACATCCTTCGACGCGATCGTGGCCTGAGTCCAGCTACGGCGCCACGCGATCGGAGATAATGCGTCCCATGAAAGACCTCAGCCCGCGGACCATCGAGCTCGAATCAGAGAAAGTGAAGTTCCTGCAGGAGATGTCGACCAAGTACGGGCTCGCAGACATCGGTAAAGCGGTGCGCTGCCTCGTGAACTACGCCCGCGAGAACCCCGATCGACTCGACGACATCTTCAGCGAGATTCGCTGCATCGATTGCTGACGCCGGCTACTGCCAGTTCTTCGGCTGCGTCACGCTGAACCAGTTGCCGACGCCGTCCTTCATGATCGCCTCGACTCCGTAGAAGCGATCCTCAGGCGCGCCGGCGAACTGGACGCCCTTCTTTTTCAGATCTTCGTACGTCTTCTGGCAGTCGTCCACCTGGAAGACACCCGAGCCGAGGACGCCTTTCTTTAGCAGCATGCGAATCGCCTGCGCTGCTTCTTCGTCGAACATCGGCCCCGCCTTTGGCTCCATCAGCACGATCTCGAGATCCGGCTGCGTCTTCGGACCAACCGTGAGCCAGCGGAAGCCACCGTCCATCGTGTGGTCGGTGCGAACCTCGAAGCCCAGCTTGTTCACGTAGAAATCCTTGGCCTCGTCCTGGTTGTTGACGAAGAGCGTGACGTGGGACATTTTCTGAATCATTGATTGCCTCCTGAGCTCCAGCTCCAGCTCCCAGCTCCTAGCTTCCAGCTCCGCCAAGCCGTGTGCTTCTCTAAAATTGCGCCTCACCGATCGGCTCGGTACATCCGCACGAAGCATGTCGGGATTGGCGCCGACTTCCGCCGCGCCGCCCGATAGGCACCCGGCGTCTCGCCGGTCAGCTTGCGAAACAGGCTGCTGAACGATCCCAGGCTCTGAAAGCCAACCGCGGCGCAGATCTCGGTCACCGGCGTCGGCGTCGTGACGAGCAGTTCTCGGGCACGGGCGATTCTTCGCGCGCGCAGGTATTGGTGCGGCGTTTGGCCAACCTCAGCGCGAAACGCACGGATGAAATGGTAGGTCGACAACCCCGCGAGTCGCGCCAGGCGGCCGACCGTCAGCGGGCGCGCGTAGTGGCGATCGATGTGGCCGCGCACTTCAGGTAGCGAGAGTGGCATGCTCACCAGAACGAGACTCGCCGGGTTGCATCGCGATACAGGCGATCGCCCGGAGCGACGTTGAACGCCTCGTAGAAGCCGCGCAGGTTGCTCACCGGTCCGTTGGCTCGGTATTCCGGCGGCGCGTGCGGCGTCGACGCGAGCGTCTGCCGGAGATACTCCTCGCGCATCTGACCCTTCCACGCCTGCGCCCAGCTGAAGAAGAATCGCTGCTCGCCGGTGAAGCCGTCGATGATCGCGGACGGCCTTCCTCCGAGCGAGAGCTTGTAGGCACGCCACGCGATTTCGAGTCCACTCACTTCGCCGACGTTTTCGTGCAGCGTCAGCGCTCCGTTGACGTGCGCCCGCGGTCGTCGAACCCATGCGCGATCTCGTGACCGACGATGGCGCCGATGGCGCCGTAGTTCGCCGCATCATCGGCGTTGGGATCGAAGAGCGGCGGCTGCAGCATCGCCGCAGGTACCACGACCTCGTTCAGCACCGGATTGTAGTAGGCATTGACCGTCTGCGGCGTCACCAGCCATTCCCCGTTTGGCACGGGATTGGTGACACGCTGCAGTTTGACGCACCTTCAAACTGACGCGCGCGCTGCACGTTGCCGAAGAGATCGTCGGCGCGAATCTCGAGGCCGTTGTAGCTGCGCCATCGGTCCGGATACCCCACCTGTGCCGTCAGCGTCGCCAACTTCCCGAGCGCCGCCCGCTTGGCGCGCTCGGACATCCACGGCGAGTCGGCGACCGCCTCGCGAAACGCGCGCACCAGGTTTGTCACGATTGTTTTCACGCGAGCACGTGACGATCGCGGAAGTGACGTTCGACGTATAGACGGCCGAGGGCGTCGCCGAGACCCATTGACGAGGCTGACGCCACGCTTCCACTTGCCGTTGGCAGCGCGAAAAAGGTCATCCTGGGGGCGGACTGTCGCGTCGAGCAGCAACAGGTCGATCCCCGACGTCGACTGCTGGCCGGGGGCAGTCGCCACCGCCAGCACCACCAAGAATCCGGCCAGTTTCGCGCTCATTTCCACCCTGCGCCGCCCCAGAACTTCCAAGAAAGTCTGGCTGGAGGCAGATGGCAACGGTTCTTGCACTAGAGCTATGTGCCGGAGCTGAAAGCGAGAAGTTGAAAGCTTTCAGTTGTTTAGTAAGCCGGTTAGTACGCGAAACGCAGTTAAAAGTCTGCTTTTTGGCTGACGATTTTTCAAGGGAACATCAAAATGAGATGCCGTGCTGCTGCCCTTTTAATCGCCCTTTTGTTGCCGTCGATGGCCATGGCCGAGCCGATATCGGTGGGCGTCTGGTCTGTGGTCTCGGCTGGTGGAGGTGACGAGTCGGACCAGCTCGGATTGCTCAGCGCGGACAGATTCTGGGACGGCGAGTCCTGGGACGGACCCAATCGGAATGCGGGTGACCTCATTGAGCCCCGTGCCACGTGTGCGGGTTGCCCCATGCTCGAGTACCTCAACAACGGTTCGGGCAACTATACGCCGTTCAGGTTCACCGACGAGATCTTCGGCCTCAACAAAATCTTTGGGGTTACGGCGTGGTCAAACGGCACTCTCTCCAGGTCAGGAGACGTGTTCGTGTATGACAACGGGGCGGGGAACGTCTACAACTCGTGGGACAACCCCGGGCAATTCGCGCTCTTTCGGTTGGTGGGGGGCGAGTCGATTACTTACTTTCTCGGCGTTGAAGACATTGATATCAACGCATTGCTGAACGACCGCGACTACAACGACTATGGCGCGACTTTCACGACGCCGCGGCCGGTGCCCGAGCCGGGAACACTGCTGCTGCTCGGGTCGGGAGTTGCTGCCCTCGCAGCGCGGCGGAAGCTGAGCGCACGCAAGGCCCAGCAGCCGATCGCCAGCTAAATCGCCGGCAAGAACGACCGATGGATCAGTGAGGGGGCCAGCGTGAGCTGGCCCTCTTTCATTTGTACAGGCAGAGCGAGAAGATCGGGTTTTCGGTCGGCCAAGTGGCGCCGACGGCTGACGGCTTCGAACTGCAGGAAGACGGCCGGCTGAAGATGGCGCTTTGGCTCAGTCTCGCCAGTGCGTATCCGCACGACTGCGAACGTGGACCGCGCCTTCGTCCAGCAATCTTTCGACTTCCTGCTCGATCCCGAAACCGGCCCGAGTGGTTGCCGGCTCGTATGGCGGCGTGATGTTCAGGGTCGTCGCCGTGCTCTTCGTGATCGTGGCATGCGTGCTCGTCGGAGGGCCGTCGTCGGTGTACTCTCTGGCATCGCGCCCGTGGCGTCCCGCTCGTGACACGGCAGCTCCGGATGATGTGGTTGTGTTTTGGCGCTGGCGCAGCGCTGAGCCTGGGAACCTGGTGGTGGGGAATGCGATCGGGAGTGCGCGCGCTCGAGGAGATGGGTTAGCGATTAGATGGCGTCGACCAGCCCCTGCCACTCTGGCGTTTCCTGAAAGAGCGCCGCACCGCACATCCAGGTGCTGTCGCCAATCAGATTCTCCCACACGAGTTTGGCCTTGACAGAGAGTTGCGCTGTCGGCAGCGTGATGCTGAGAGACGCGGGCAGCGGATTCTCGTTGCGCTGCATCTCGAAGCGCAGTCCGCCGTAGCTGACATCGATGATTCGCGCCGGCGTGTCGTCGACGCTGATCGGTAGTCCGCCAATCACCGGCTTCCGCTCCCATCGCCGTGGAATACCAAATCCAGGCCGGGAAGGAGACGTCAGCTTTTGCGCCACGAGATCGAGCAGGCGCGCAGGCGAAATCGGCTTTAGCACGTAATCGGCGCCGCGACGGCGCGCGTCGGCCTCGAGCACGGGGTCGGCAAAGCCGGTGATGATGATCGCGGGGATCGGTTTCGGACTGCTGATCACGAGCTGCAGTCCGTTGAACGGACCGAGCCGCACGTCGGCAATCAGCAGGTCCGGCGGCGACGAGCGCAGGATGCGCGTCGCGTCTTCGAACGTTCCGACAGCAACCGCTTCGTAGCCCGCTTCCTCGAGGAATTCGGCGAGGCCTTCCCTGGTTGTCTTGTCGTCGTCGACGATCAGCACCTTCGAAGGCATGCTCTCCTCTCCGGCCAGGTTCGCGGGTGACGACAGGTCAACGCAACCATGATGCCGGACTGAGCCGGACTGCAGCGCTACGCCTGCCGACGACGCGTCGCGCTGGCTCCGGACCGTCGATTTCACTTTTGTCGAGTGCTGTTTCGAGTCTGACGGCAGCTCTACCTTAACATTGATCGGCCGAGACCCAGCCAGTTTTGCCATGAATGCGCCTCGAACCTCGGAGTTGTCCCCGACGACCGGGGGTATCGGGTTCGGGCGCCGCGGGCTTTAGGATTCGGGCCGGGCGGGCGCGTTCGAATCCGGGCGGTGGAACCTTACAGAAACCGCACACGCCGAAGAGCGGCGGCAACGACGAAAATTCGTTTGTTGTTATCGGCGGGATCTGCGGGGCTGACAAAAAACCCTTGTCCGTCAGGCCGGTAGCTGAGTGTCGTGCCGGTAATGCACTCACCATCGTTGAACGTCACTTCGACGCGACGGCCCTGTCCGGGTAACGTGGCCGTCTTCTGCCCCTTGTAGCCGGGGTTGCCTGCGAAATCACGGACGAAGAACACCGCCTTCAATCGGGCGATCGGCACGATCACGCGCTCTTTCGGCGTCGCGCTGATCGACGGCCACAGCGAGAACTGAGGCCGGGACGGATGGAAATCCTGTACGTGGCCCTTCAGGATCCTGCCGTCCGAATATCGTACGACGATCTTTTGGAAACCGCTCTTGCCCTGATCGGCCGTTCCGCTGTCGGTGACGGCCATCGACCCGCTCGGCGCGTTCCTGAGGCTCGATGTGATGAGTGACGTCTCGAGCGCCTGCGACAGGACGGGCTCGACAGGTGCGGGTGCGAGTGGAGCAGCGATGGTGAACTGATCGACCAGCGACAGCAGCCGGCCGATCGCCGGTTCGAGCTCAGCGCGAAACCGTTGTGGTATCGCACGCCGCCGCGACTCGAGTGCCGCAGTCACGACTTCTCGCGAAGCCCCGCCTCGGAGCGCTGGGAGAATCGATCCGAGCAGGTCCGCTGTGAATCGGTTGAGAGGATCGTTGCCCCGCCCGCACGTGCGTGCCTGGAGCGCCTGAAGAATCTGGAGCACGTCCGCACGAGCGAGCGTGATGCCGGTGTTGTCCACCGTTGCCGTGAAACGTGCGAGCAGATGCTCGAGCGCCGCATCGGCGCCGACGAAACCTGGCATCGGCTCCGCCGCGCGCGCGGTGGCGCCGGGCAACTCGATGAGATGCGAGAACGCACACGCTCCACGATACGTCGCCGTCGTGCCGTGCAGCGTCGAGAGGTAGCAGCGCAGCACCTCGATGGGCACCGCGGTTTCGATTCCCGGGCCGGAGAGCTCGAGCGTGAGGACGACGCCCGGCCGAAGCGGGGAATCGACTTCGATCAGCGCTCCGCCTTCCGACAGATCAACGAGCGTGACGTCGTACCCGCTACCGCCACTCAGCCGCACTGCGCGCAGCCACTCGAGATCGGTGGCGCTTCGCCGCAGGTGCGCGCGGCGATCACTGCGTGCCGCCGCACCGCCTAGCAGCCGGCGCTCGGCAAGACGCACCGAGAACGGGGTGGTTTCGACAGTGTCGGGTGCGAGTAGTTCGAGCGGGCTCATTCGGTCCTCGCGCGTGGCGCTAGACAACCACCGTCGGAACTTCGAGCTCGCCCTTGCGGAAGGCTTCCACGAAGGCAGCGACCACCATCGGATCGAAGTCGGTACCCGATCCCTTGACGATGATCTCCTTGGCGTCGAACGTCGACATCGCCTTGCGGTAGGGCCGGTCGCTCGTCAGCGAGTCGTACACGTCGGCAACTGAGATGATGCGCGCCTCGAGCGGGATGTTCTCGCCCTTGGTGGGGTTGTATCCCGATCCGTCGAACTTGTCGTGGTGCGACAGCACGATGGGAATGACTCGGCGCAGCGAGCCGCCGACCGGCTCGAGGATCGACACGCCTTTGTTGACGTGCTCCTGCATGTGCTTGAACTCGTCTTCGGTGAGCCGGGCGGCCTTGTAGAGCAGCTCGCGGCTGATATCGAGCTTGCCGATGTCGTGCAGGAGTGCCGCCGAGCGCACATCCTCGACGCGTCCGGGCGCCAGATTGAGTTCGCTCGCAATCGTCGCTGCGTACACCGACACGCGATACGAATGATTCTCGGTGTAGGTGTCCTTGGCGATGAAGTGCCGCAGGATCATCAGCACGCCGTGATAGGTCTGACGCAGCTCGGAGATCTGCGACGCGCTGTGCTCGTAGAGCGTCCCCATCGAGTAACCGGTGACAAGGAGGACGCCGCCCCAGACCGCGATGTCGAGCCAGCGTTCGGATATGAGCGGTGCGTTCGCCGACGCGGCCAGCAGCACCGGGTTGTACCACGTCATCAGGCAGACGAGCAGGACGCTGCCGAAGGCGGTCAACGTCGCGTGACGCCGTCCATAGAGGTACGCCGAGCCGAGCGTCGGAAGCGTGTAGAAACTGAGCACCATCCGCTGCCCGTCGACTGCCAGGTTCAGCAGCAGGCAGATGCCGAACAGGGACAGGAGCAGCCAGAGTTCCTTGTTCACTTCCTCGATGCGACCGAACCTCGGTTTCATCTCGTCCAGCTCCAGCTAAACCCTTCGGTAGAGGTCGTCTCCGGCGATCGGCGAAGATCAACCGACCGGGCGAAGGCAAGATCGACGCCCGAGAAGTGCGTCGGCTGTAACTAGCAGGAGTGGAAGCGGTTGAGGGGATCGGTAGGTGGACGCGCCGGTACGTGAGCAGCGTCGCGTGCTCCAGATCGAGACGCTTGGCTAACGGTTCCGGCGCTGAGCTCTGAAAACCCAGTGAAAAACGCGTGCCCGGCGGCTGTGCTGATTCGGAACTTAAGGGTGCCAAAGGTGCCAAAGGTGCTGAACCTCTGGAACTCTCTGAAACCGATCAGTCCCTGCCGTGCGGACCCCACCATCCGGCGGACACGAGCGAGTCCTGGAGCTCTACCCAGCGTTTATATGCCTCGTCGGACGTGGGGAAGGACTCCCGGCGCTCTGGCCGCTTGGGCTCGGTGATCACGATTTCGTATCCCGAAGCATCGTCGCCTCGAATCTCGCACTGGAGAAACTCGGCTCCGCGTTGAAAGAAGTAGAACATCTCGCCTGTCGCCAGTATCGGCGCGATGCGGCCAGGTGTTCAGAGTCAGCGCGCGGCGCGTACGGCGCGGATCTCACGGATCGGGCCTAACGGGTCGCGGATCTCACGGATCGGGTTTAACGGGTCGCGGATCTCACGGATCGGGTTTAACGGGTCGCGGATCTCACGGATCGCGTTTAACGGGTCGCGGATCTCACAGATCGGGTCTAACGGGTCGCGGATCTCACTGATCGGGTCTAACGGTCGCGGATCGCACGGATCGGGCCTAACGGGTCGCGGATCTGACGGATCGGGTCTGGGGCTGGCGAAGGAGGTCGGCGGGCGCAGCGCGCGGGTTCTTTACTGTCAGGTGATGTCTTAACCTTTTCCACCTTTAACCCGACGTCCTCGCCGTAATGATAAGGATCCGCGGCATCCGCGTCCCGTGAACGCATGTAAATCCGCGGCATCTGCGTCCCGTGAACGCATGTAGATCCGCGGCATCCGCGTCCCGTGAACACAAGTAATCCGCGGCATCCGCGTCCCTGAACTCAAAGTAATCCGCGACATCCGCGGCCCTGAACACAAAACAATCCGCGGCATCCGCGTTCCGTCGCGAAGAGTTGCGAGATCCGCGGCCCCGCAGAACATCCGCGTCATCGTCCGAGCGCACGCTCCAGTTCCTCCAGGCGTTGATTGAAGTCGCTCCAGCGCGCCTGCTCGGCAGAGATATCCTGCGACACCGTGGCTTCCTCAGTTTGGAGGCGCTGGACCTCGGCCGCTGCGCGTTCAACCTCCCTTCGGGTTGCCGCGAGCGCGCCCTCGATTTCGCGACGCTTTTCTGCGTCGCTGGTCTCGCGGGCCAGGCGCTCGAACAGGGCAACGCGATCGTTGAGCGGCGAGAGCTCCCGCCGGGCCTGCGCCAGGCTCGACTTGATTTCTTCCAGCCGGCGTAGCTGCGTGTTGACGCGTTGTTCCTGCAGCTGCAGGCGGCCGAGCGCGAGCTGTACGCGAGGGCCGGCAGACGCCATTTGCTCCATCGCCTCGCGAAGGCCCCGTACTTCGATGAGCAAGGCGGAAAGGACGTCGGGGGCTGGCTGTGTGCCTCCCTGCGCCCGCCCCTCTCTGGACCCGCCGAGAAGTGCGGCCGACACCAGGATTATGGTCAACAGGATGGTGCGAGCGGTGGTGGACATGCGGTCTCCTCGGAGCCGGGATCTCGGCCCGTCTGACCCGAAAATGCGAAGACGCCCTATATAATCGTAGGTTGACCGCCATGGACAAGCCGACCACCGAGCCGGTTCGTGAGACCGCTGGGCCCCTGGATTTCATCCGCACGATTGTTGCGGAGGACATCCGGGCCGGGAAGCACGGCGGTCGTGTGGCCACTCGCTTCCCCCCCGAACCGAACGGCTACCTGCATATTGGGCACGCCAAGTCGATTTGCCTGAATTTCGGCGTCGCCGAGGAGTTCGGCGGCACCTGCAACCTTCGCTTCGATGATACGAATCCCACGAAAGAAGACGTCGAGTACGTCGATTCGATCATGGAAGACGTGCGGTGGCTGGGATTCACGTGGCACGACCGGCCGTTTTTTGCCTCGGACTACTTCGAGCGGCTGTACCAGTACGCGCAGCACCTGATTCGCAACGGCCTCGCCTACGTGGACAGCCTGACGGCTGATGAGATCCGCGCGCACCGCGGCACGCTGACCGAGCCCGGCACGCCGAGCCCGTACCGCGACCGCCCGACTGAAGAGAGCCTCGATCTCTTTTCGCGGATGCGCGCCGGCGAGTTTGCCGATGGAGCGCTCGTGCTCCGCGCCAAGATCGACATGAGCTCGCCGAACATCAACCTCCGCGATCCTGTGCTCTATCGGATCCGCCGTGCGCATCATCACCGCACCGGCGACGCGTGGTGCATCTATCCGATGTATGACTTCGCGCATCCGCCGTCCGATGCGATCGAGCACATCACGCACTCGCTCTGCACCCTCGAATTCGAGGATCACCGGCCGCTCTACGACTGGCTGATCGAGGACCTGCCAGTGCCGTCCAAGCCGCGCCAAATCGAGTTCGCACGGCTGAATCTGACGTACACGGTGATGAGCAAGCGCCGGCTCCTTGAACTCGTCGAGGAACGCCACGTGTCGGGCTGGGACGACCCGCGCATGCCCACCATCGTCGGCATGCGGCGGCGCGGCTACACGCCGCAAGCCATCCGTGCGTTCTGCGATCGCATCGGCGTCGCCAAGCGCGAGAACATGGTGGACGTCGCCCTGCTCGAGCATGCGGTGCGAGAAGATCTGAACCGCCGCGCGCCGCGCGTCATGGGCGTCCTCGACCCGCTTCGCATCGTCATCGAGAACTACCCGGAGAACGAGACCGAGTATTTCGAGGTCGCCAACAACCCCGAAGACGATGCGGCGGGTACGCGGCGGGTGCCGTTTTCACGCGTGCTCTATATCGAGCGAGAGGACTTCCGGGAAGATCCCCCGAAGAAGTTCTTCCGCCTGAGCCCCGGAAGGGAAGTGCGCCTGCGCGGTGCCTACTTCGTCACCTGCAGGGACGTCGTCAAGGATCCGGCGACGGGCGAGATCGTCGAGCTCAAGTGCACCTACGATCCGGCGACTCGAGGCGGTGATGCGCCGGACGGGCGCAAAGTCAAAGCGACGCTGCACTGGGTTTCCGTCGCGCACGCGCTGAAGGTCGAGGTGCGGCTCTACGACCGGCTCTTCACCAACGAGAATCCGGGGGCCATCGACGACTACCGCGCGGCGCTCAATCCGAAGTCGCTCGAGGTGCTGTCGAATTGCTGGGTCGAGCCGAGCGTGGCCGGGACCGAACCCGGCACGCGCTACCAATTCGAGCGGCTTGGGTACTTTTGCGTAGACCGCGACTCGACCGCCGAGCGCCTCGTTTTCAACCGCACGGTCACCCTCAAGGACACCTGGGCCCGCATCGAGCAGCGGGGCTAATACTTGGCGCGGCAGTCTGCCCCTCGGCAGAATTAGTCCTTCAGGAAGACTTCTGGAAGCCTCCATCGCCGAACAAAGTCTTGTCTACGGCAGACTATTACTGATTCCAGTTCTGTGATGAACGCCTAACGGCTGCTCTTTCAAGTGGTTACGAGCGCTGCTAGGAAAAGCTCTACAGGCACTGGCTTTGCGGCAGACGTGGCAGCGCCTCGGGAGGAGGCGACGCGAACCCGAGATTGATTGAAGGGACGACCATGCCGCGCATTCTTGCTATCGAAGCCGATCCCAAGCGCCGAAACGTGCTGACCGCCCTCGTGCGTGAGCACGTCAAGGCGGATCTACTCGTCGTCGCGTCGGTGGGCGCCGCTATCGCATCCATTGCCGAACGGACCCCGGATCTCATCGTCGCGCCGACGCTGCTCGCGCCAGCCGACGAAGCCGATCTCCGGGCCCACATGAAGCAGCTGCACGACGCGCCCTACGTGCAGATGGTGACGCTTCCCGCGCTCGATATGCTGGTTGACGCGCCGCGCGAAGAGTCGGCACGCCGCGGCCTCTTTGGCTCCGTCTTTGGCCGACGCGCGGTGTCGCTTGGTCTCAAGTACGACCGCAACATGGTGGCCACGCAGATCGCCGATGGCCTCCAGCGGGCCCGCGAGTACCGGCTGGAGTACGCGTGGGCGCTGGCTTACAACGAGGCGGCGGCGCAGCGGGCCGCCTTGTCGACTCAGCTCGTGCGATCCATCGATCTGCAGGCGAGCGACGAATTCGTCAGCCAGCAGCTGCGCGACGCCGCGCGCGACGAGCGGCGCGTGGCCCTGAGAAAGGGACGCGGCGACGTGCCGTGGCTCTCGGGCATCAAATTGTCGTGGGGGCAGGAGCTGAAGCTGGTCAACATCTCCAGCACTGGTGTCCTCGTCGAAACCGGGTCCAAGCTCGCGCCGGGCAGCACGACCGAGCTGCACTTGAGCGGGCCGGAAACCAACCTCGTCGTGCCGGCGCGCGTCATCCGCAGCGACGTGGCGCGCATCAACGGCCTCGGTGTGCGGTACCACGCGGCCGCTGCATTCGCTAACAAGATTGATCTGAACGGTCCACGCCGTCGCTCAGTCTCCGGATCGACGCCGGCTCAGGACCTCGCGATGTTGCTCGGCGACGTGCTCGACAAGCCGCGCGACGGCCGCGAGCCCGCGCACGCGCGCTTCGCTCACGGGCTGCAGCAGCTCATCGCGGCGCGGGACGTGCAGGTGCGCTCGGGTGCAGCCGATGGGGCCGGCGGTCGAGAGACGCTCTACTTCGACGTGCCTGGCGACGACCGCGCCCGTCGTACGCTGCAGGTGATGTTCGAGGGCGGCCACGACGTGACGGATGAGGAGTTCCGACTGCTCAAGGCCGCCGCCTGGATGACTGCTGCCGTCATCGAGCTCGACAAGCCCGCCGCTCCCGCCGCCGAACCGTCGATGGCGCTTCTCGCGGAGTGCGTCGCCTAAGACCTCCGGAACTTTTGGGACCTCCGGAACCTGGTGAGCCGGCCGATCGGTGTGCAAAGATCGCGCGTGTCGTTGATTCCACTGCCGATCGACGGCTTCGTCCCAGAGATCCTCGCGCGCGCTCGTGACTCGCGCGCCGTCGTCGTGACAGCAGCGCCGGGCGCCGGCAAGACGACGCGTGTGCCGCCAGCGCTTGCTGTCGACGGGCCAGTGATCGTGTTGCAGCCGCGCCGTGTTGCCGCCCGCAGCCTGGCCGCGCGCGTGGCTGTCGAGCAGAGATGGACGCTTGGTGCCGAGGTGGGCTGGCACGTCCGCTTTGAGCGGAAGTTCGGACCCGGCACCGTCGTGCTCTTTGCAACCGAGGGCATTCTCACGGCCCGGTTGATGAAGGATCCGCTCCTTGGCGGATTTCGCACGATCGTCCTCGACGAGTTTCACGAGCGCAGCATCCACGCCGACCTCGGCATCGCGCTCGCCAAACAGGCCTGGCTGGCGCGTGCGGACCTGCGGCTTGTCGTCATGTCGGCGACCCTCGACGCGGGAGCCGTCTCCGCATACCTCGATGGTTGTCCTGTCGTCGACGTGCCGGGCGCGGCGCACGCGCTGGACGTGCGCTACGCCCCAACGACGCCTCTCGCCGACGCGGCGGCATCGTGCCAGCGCGACTCCGCCGGGCACGTGCTGTGCTTTCTGCCCGGTGCTGGAGAGATTGCTCGCGCCGCACGCGAGCTCGAGGATCTTCGACGTCGCGCGTCGATTCCAGCTGACACCGAGATCGTCGAGCTGCATGGCTCGCTGAACGCGGAAGCGCAGAGCGCCGCGATCGCCCCCACGTTGCGGCGCCGCATCATTCTGGCAACCAACATTGCCGAGACGTCGCTCACCGTTCCCGGTGTCACGGCTGTCGTGGACAGTGGCCTGCACAAGGTCGCACGGTACGATCCCGATCGGGCGATCGATAGCCTCGAGACGGAACGTATCTCGAGCGACGCTGCCAATCAGCGCGCCGGCCGCGCGGCGCGGCTCGCGCCGGGCGTCGCCATCCGGCTGTGGCATCAGGCCGATCGCTTGCGCCCGCATCGCGAGCCCGAGATCCAGCGCATCGATCTGTCGGCGACGCTGCTCGATATCCTCGCGTGGGGAGGCGATCCGCGCACGTTCGAGTGGTTCGAGGCGCCGTCAGCGGATCGCGTGAGCGCCGCCTTCGATCTTCTCGATCGACTCGGCGCCATCGCCGATCATCGGCTGACCGATCTTGGCTACCGGATCCAGCGGCTGCCCGTCAGCCCGCGGTTCGCCGCGATCCTGCTGGCGGCCGGGGGCGCACGCGCAGCCGCGCTCGCCTGTGCGTTGCTGTCGGAACGTCACTATCAGCCGGACCGCGGGCCGCAGCCCACGACGACGAGCGACTTGCTGAGCGCTGTCGAGCGGGAGCGCGAGCTGCCGGCGCATGTGCTGAGGACGGCCCAACAACTGCAGTCACTTGTCGAGGACGGTGCGCGACGGAAACTCGATGAACCCGGATTCCGCCGCGCAGTGCTTGCCGGTTATCCCGATCGTGTCGCTCGACGGCGCGAGCGTGGTTCGCCGCGCGTGCTGCTCGCGTCGGGGCACGGAGCCGTCGTCGGACCTGAGAGCGGCGTGAGGGATGGCGAGTTCATCGTCGCGCTCGACGTCACCGCCGCGCGCACCGGAGAGATCGCCGAGGCGCGCATCCGGATGGCGAGCGTTGTCGAGCGAAGCTGGTTGTCGCCGACTCATTCACGTCTCGAGCACACGTTGGATCCATCGTCGGGCACGGTCCGCGCCGTATCACGTGACTACCTCGACGCGATCGTGCTCGCCGATCGTCCGGCAACGCCAAGCGCTGAAGAGGTCGAGCGGCTGCTGACGGACACGTATCTGTCGCGGCCGCTCAACGACGGAGACGAGCAAGTCCTGCGGCGGGCGC
The DNA here is from genome assembly GCA_963797715.1 of uncultured Acidobacteriota bacterium. Lineage (GTDB taxonomy): Bacteria > Acidobacteriota > Vicinamibacteria > Vicinamibacterales > 2-12-FULL-66-21 > DATBJJ01. Next base: position 373,139 of record CAWCQS010000008.1, on the reverse strand, counting down.
GCTTCGCCGGCGTCGACCGTCGATCTTCCAGCCATTGTCGGCCGCGCCGCACACGGTAGCCGTTCACTCAACGACATCGACCTCGCGCGTGGGTTCAGCGGCGACGAACGACGGCGGATCGACGAGGTGGCGCCGCTGACCATTCGCGTGCCCAGCGGCCGCGAGTCGAAGCTCGAATATCAAGCTGATGGATCGGTGAGCGCCAGCGTCAAGCTGCAGGAGCTCTTCGGCCTCGCCGATACGCCCCGGGTGGGCCCGCAACGCGTCCCGGTACTGCTCGCGCTGCTGGCGCCAAACGGTCGGCCGGTGCAGCTGACGCGAGATCTCCGCAGCTTCTGGGAACGGACGTATCCCGAAGTCCGCAAGGAACTTCGCGCTCGATACCCGAAGCATCCGTGGCCGGAGGATCCCTGGACGGCAACACCCACGGCCCGGACGACGAAATCGGGGTCTAAGCGGAAGTAGGAGGCAGGAGCTAGGAGCTAGGCGGGAGATGCGGAGACAATCTCTTCTGCTACACGTTAGCCGTCATGATGACCCTCGCGCTGACTTCAGCGTCGGCACAGCCGCCGTGCGAGATGTATTGGTCTGCGGCGGCAGTGTTCGTCGGCCGCGTCGAGGCAGTCAAACGAGAGGGCACGAATCGCACGCTGTCTTTCGCGGTTGTCGAATCTCTTCGTGGCGTGTCGTCGAGCACCCTTGACGCAGCGCTTGTCATGCCGCGCCAGGAGGTACTGCGCCAGTCGTTCGGACGAGGGTCCGAGGACCCTGATTTACGCGGAACGACCGGCCGGACGGCATGCTGCAAGTGAATGCGTGTGGGCGGACGCGGCGGATTGAGGATGCCGGCGCGCGATCTCGAGTACGCGCGTGCGGTGCGGCAGGGAACGGCCTCGCCTGGCTACATCACAGGCGGCGTCATCGTCGGTCATCGAACGCTGGCGGGTAAGGCGATTGCGGCCATCGGCAGTGCGCCGATGCTGACGGTGAACCTGCAGAAAGACGGCGCCGTCGTTGCCACCACCAGGACAAGCGGTGGTGGTTTTGGCTGGTATCGAATCGACAGCCCCTGGTGCCGGCACGTATCGCGTGAGCTTCGGAGTGCCCGACGGTTTCTACGCCGACGAGCCATCACGAGAGATCACGCTGCGCGATGGGCGTGCGTGCGCCGACGTCCGAACAACGTTCTATGCCGATGGGCACCTGGAGGGTCGGGTGATCGACGCGAACGGCCGGCCGCTCGCCGGGCTGACGCTCGAGATCGCCAATGCCGCTGGTGGCGCTGGCCGGCGCACAGTCACCGACCGTCAGGGGCGCTACGCGCTGACGAGGATTCCCGACGGCCGGTACACATTGAGCGTGCCGGCCGCGCCGTTGTCCGACACGCGATCGCGGGTCTACTTTCCCGGCGTCGATACCGTCGCCGCGGCTGGCCGGATTACGCTCGGCGAGGGTGAGCGTCAAACCCTCGCCGACTTCAGCATTCCTGCGCATCGCAGCTACGTTCCCCTTTCGGGCGTCGTGCTCGATGCCGGTGGCGCGCCCGCCGAAGGCGCACGGGTCTTCCTCAAGGGTGTGGGAGACAACGATCGGATCGTCTCGGAACCGGTCATCGCCGATTTCATGGGTCGATTCGTCGTCGCCGCCCGCTCCGGTACTGAATACGGTGTCTTTGCCGAGCGGGCGCGCGCTGGCGGCCGCACTGCCGCGATCGACGCTACCAATACGCTTCGCGTCACCGCCGCAGACGGGCTGGCACCGATTCGCCTCGTGCTCGAACGTCGCTAGCTACTGCCGTCCGAGCGTTCAGAGCGTTTACGCGGAGTCTCGCTGGGATACGATCGTCTTCGTGCCACCCTCGTCCGGCGCCCTCCTCAAGATCGGCACCTGGAACGTCAACGGAATCCGCGCTCGCCTGGATCAGGTGGAGTCGTGGGTCAAGCAGGAACAGCCTGACATTTTCTGCTTGCAGGAGATCAAAGCCTCGCCGGATCAAATCCCGATGTTCCTCTGCGAGCTCGAGGGTTACTGGTGCTACTGGCACGGCGCGAAGGGATATTCCGGCGTCGGCTTGCTGGTGCGAAAGGAGCTGTCACCGGAGCGCCCGGCGTTTGCACATCCCACGTTCGATTACGAGAACCGGATTGTCACAGTGCGCACCGATCGCGCGACCATCGCGTCTGTATACGTGCCAAACGGTGGCAAGGACTTTCCGGCGAAGATGCAGTTCCTCAACGCGCTGGAGCGGTTTGCCGCTGACAGCCGCACCGATACGCTGCCGCTCATCATCTGCGGCGATCTCAACGTGGCACGCACCGATCGCGACGTCCATCCAAAAGAGCGCAAGCCGAGAGCGATTGGACAGCTGCCCGAAGAGCGGGCGCTCCTCGAAGCCATCATCAACCACGGTCTCGTCGACGTCGGGCGCGCGCTCGAACCCGACAACGATCAGATGTTCACGTGGTGGGCACCGTGGCGCGAGATGCGGCAGCGCAACATCGGCTGGCGCCTCGACTACGTGCTCGCCAGCCAATCGCTCTTCGACCGTGTCGAACGCTCGATCGTCCAGCGAGAATTCGGAACGAGCGATCACGCGCCGGTGATTGCTGAGTTCCGGACGTAGTGTTCTTCCGCCTGAAGGCGGAAGCCACAACACAGGCCGTGTTCTGTTGGTAGCCTCTTCGCGAGCCCCGAGCCCCGAGCCCCGAGCCCCGAGCCCCGAGCCCCGAGCCCCGAGTTTCGCCTCTTGACAAACATTCCTAAGTACTAAATAGTTAGTAGGCAATGCGAACGCCGCACCCGACGCTCACCCCTCAGGAGCTCGCCATCATGAAAGAAGTCTGGCGGCTCGACAAAGCCACGGTCAGAGACGTCTACGAGGCACTCCGCGAAAAGCGGACCATTGCCTACACGACGGTGATGACGATGATGAAGATCCTCGAGGACAAGGGGTACCTCAAGAAATCCCAGTCGGATCGCGCGTACGTGTACAGGCCGGCACGGCCGCGGCAGCAGGTCGTTGGTGCCATGGTGCGCGATTTCGTCGATCGCGTCTTTGACGGCGCTGCGGGAGGCTTGTTGCTGCACCTGGCGAGGGACGGCAAGCTGACTCGCGCTGAGCGCGATCACATCACCCGCCTCATGCAGGATGCAGACGATGCCGGGGGCAAGGATCGGAAGAAGAGCAAGGAGGCCGAGTGATGAATGTCACGACGCTCGAGAACCTCGTACGGTGGAACCTGCAGCTGGCATTGCTCGTCGTTGCATCGGCGGCGCTGATGCACCTCCTTCGCGTGAGTGCGCCCCCCATCCGCCACACGTTCTGGCGCATCGTGCTGGCCGCGTGCCTGCTGCTGCCCCTCGTCCAGCCGTGGCGCTCGGTCGCTGCCCCCGTTTCACAAGCCATCGACATCGTCGTGCCCGCGCCGACGATTGGTTTCGGGATCGACGGCGCGGTTGGCCGCGCGCCGGTGCTCGCGCGCGTAGTCAGGCACGTGCGTGTGCACTGGACCTCCTACGTCACACTCGTCCTTGCCGCCGGTGTCGTCCTCAGGCTGGTGTGGCTGGTCATGGGCATCGCGCGTCTTCAGCGCCTGCGGCGCACTGGCCAGCTGACCACCGCAAGTACCGGTTATCACGAGATCACCGCACTCATAAAGGCGGGCGCTGAAATCCGCCACGTTGATCGTCTCGGACAGCCAGTGACGTTCGGCATCGTCAAGCCAGCGGTGCTGCTACCGGCATGTTTTTCCGAAATGCCGGAAGGGGTTCAACGCGCCGTGCTGGCGCACGAGCTCTGGCACGTGCGCCGCCGCGACTGGGGGTGGGTGCTTTTCGAGGAAACAATTCGCGCGGCGTTCTGGTTCAACCCGGTGATGGGGTGGCTGCTCTCGCGCGTGCAGTCGTCGCGCGAGGAAGTCGTCGACGAGTTGACCGTTCAATTGACCAATTCGCGAAAGACGTATCTCGAAGCGTTGCTCGTGTTCGCGGATCAGCCCACGCTCTTTCCTGCCGCGCCCTTCGCTCGCCGTCGTCACTTGTTCCATCGCATGCTGTTGATTTCCAGGGAGGCTGTGATGTCGTCCAGGAGAATTGCTGCGTCGACCGTCGGCATGGCCGCGGTGTTGGTCGGGACCGCCGTCTATGGCTCGTCAGTGTTTCCGCTGCAAGCTGTGCCTGCTGTCGCGCCGGTGGCGGCGTTCAGCCAGCAAGCTCCTCCGCGGGACCGACGTCCCGGCGAGGCCGGACCGGAGACGACCCGGGAACGCGAGCTGAAGCAACTTATCGAATCGGGCTCGGCGACGCCGGAACAGTACTTCGAGCTTGCGCGGTTCCAGGAAACGCGCGGCGCGATTGCTGAAGCGGAGACTACCTTGCTGGCCGCCACGCGGACGCCGGTCAGCCGATACGCGCAAACGATGCTGGCAGCGTTCTACAACCGGACCGGCCGCTTCGACAAGGCCATTGCGACGCTCGAAACGCTGGCGGCGGCGGAGCCGTCGACGCCGCAGATTTATCAGATCCTGGCGACGTTCTATTGGGAGAAAGCCTCAAAAGATCCGTCGCTCTCCGACGCGCAGAAGCGTGCGTACATCGATTCAGGGATCGAGGCGAGCGACAGGGCGCTGGCGGTACAGGACAACTATGTGGACGCGATAGTCTACAAGAGCATCCTGCTGCGACATAAAGCGAACCTGGAGGCCGACCCGACGATCCGCCAGACGCTCCTCGCGCAGGCCGATGCGCTCCGCAACCGCGCGATGGAGCTTCAGAAGGCGCGGGGTGGACCGACCATGGCGTTTGCCCCCTCGCTCGAACAAGGAACGCTTCCCCCGCCGCCACCCCCGCCACCTCCACCTCCAGGAGCCGACGGCATGGCGCCGGTTCGCGTCGGCGGCAACATCAAGCCACCGGTCAAGCTCAGGGATGTCCCGCCAATCTACCCGGCCGACGCACAGGCTTCCAAGGTGCAAGGCGTCGTCATCATCGAGGCCACGATCGACACAAACGGATTCGTGTCGAGCGCTCGTGTGCTCCGCAGCATTCCGATGCTGGACCAGGCTGCTCTCGATGCTGTCAAGGAGTGGCAGTTCCAGCCGACGCAGCTGAATGGTGTGGCGGTTCCCGTGATCATGACGGTCACGGTGAACTTCACGATGCAGTAAAGCTCTCAGCTGTCAGCTTTCAGCTGTCAGCCCTTAGTACGATCTAACGGCTGATAACTGAGAGCTGACAGCTGATAGCTAGGACGTCCTCTCCTCCCACACCTGGCACAGGTTGACGATCGTTTCGACCGCTTTGTCCATGTCCTGCGCCGAGACCCACTCGAGCCGGGAGTGGAAGTTGTGCTCGCCCGCGAAGAGGTTTGGCGTCGGCAGGCCCATGAACGACAGTCGCGATCCATCGGTTCCTCCCCGGATGGGCCGTTCCACGGGCGTGAGGCCGGAGCGCCGGATGGCTTCGCGGGCGCACTCCACGACTTCGGGATAGCCCTCGAGGATCTCCCGCATATTCCGGTAGGACTCCGAGATCATGATCTCGACCGCCGCGCCGGGATGATCGGCCACCACCTTGCGCGCCAGCTCTTCGACGAACGTTTCCTTCTCCTCGAGCCCGGCGGTCGAAAAATCCCGTATCAGGATCCGCACCGCGGTCCGATCCACCGAAGCGTCCATCACATACGGATGTACGTAGCCCTCGTGCCCGTCGGTCGTCTCTGGTGACAGGCGATCCTTCGGCAACCGCGAGATGAAATCCGCTGCGAGCTTGATCGCATTCACCATCCGGCCCTTGGCGTAGCCTGGATGCGTGTTGAAGCCCTTGAACGTCACGGTCATCGCGTCGGCGGAGAAGCTCTCCCATTCGAGTTCGCCAGCGTTGCCGCCGTCCATGGTGTAGGCGCACAGCGCGCCGAATCTGCCGACGTCGAACCGGTTCGCACCGCGGCCGATTTCCTCGTCGGGCGTGAACGCCACGCGTACTGCACCGTGCGGGATGTCCGGGTGCGCCATCAGGTACTCTGCCGCCGCGACGATCTCGGCGACGCCGGCCTTGTCGTCGGCGCCAAGCAGTGTGTGCCCAGAGGCAGTGACGATGTCGTGGCCGATGTGGGCCGCGAGGGACGCGTCTGCCGATGCGCGCAGCACCGCTGAGGGATCGTCCGGCAGCACGAGGTCACGCCCGTCATAGTTCTTGTGCACGATTGGATGGACTTCGTGGCCCTGCATCTCCGGCGACGTGTCGACGTGGGCGATGAAGCCGATCACCGGCACATGCAGCTTGGCGGTCGTCGACGGAATCGTTGCCATCACGTAGCCATGATCGTCCATCGTGACGTCGGTCAGCCCGACGGCGATGAGCTCGTTGACGAGGAGGCGAAGCAGCGTCAACTGACCGGGCGTGCTGGGGCAGGACGTTGACGCCTCGTCCGACCGCGTGTTGATCATGCAGTAGCGCAGGAAGCGGTCGAGCACCGATGTGGCTACGCCCGCCGGCTCGATCCGAGCAGGCCGGCCAGCGCCTTTGGATCCGACAGGTGGACGAGCAGGAGATCGGCGTTTCGAATGGCTGCGGTGACGGTCTGCCATGGTGATGACGGTGGTGTCGTCGCGCCCTTCGCGGCTTCCATCTTCACGACGGCCAGCGCCACCTGCAAGTACTCGACGACCACGTGCAGGCCCTGACCGTAATATGCGACCCAGTTTCCAAACAATCGCGCCGCGAGATATGCGCGAAGCACGTCGTCAACCTGATGCCACCAGGGAGCGACGCGCTGCCAGTCCGCCTCGAACGTCTCGCTTGCGCTCGGATGCGCCAGACCCTCGGGGATGGATCGCAGAGCCAGATCGACGCGTGCTTGGACTGCGGCGGTACTCGCGCCGTCTGCGTCCAGATCTTCGTCTGGTTTCATCGAAGACGCAACGTCGAACTCGCGCTCGACTGTGTCGCGAAGGCTTGACCGGCTCGGCCGCCACCTCTGCACCGCACGCGTCGCGACGCCGATCCGGGCGAGCGCTCCGGCCGCGCTGAGATCCGCTCGACCGAGCAGCGCGATCGCCCGTCGTTCCCACGCGTCGTAACCTTCGAGGTCGGTGAGCATCTTCGGCTCGAGCAGTGGCGGCATCACGTTCCGCGCATCGAGACCTTCCGCCATGCCGTCAAGCCCCAACGCAGTGGGAGCCTCGACGATGTCGAAGGCTGCGGGTTGGGGAGATGTCAGAAGTCCCGCCGCCGTTGGGCAGAAATGTGAAAGCGAGATACGTGTGCCGCGGCCGTCTCTCAACACCACGCGTGGGAACTGCCGGCAGACCCCTGGCAGCATGGCGGGGCCCAGCTCGCGATGGATTGCGCACAGGTTGCCGCGAGCTGGCTCGAAGAACACACACCTGCCGTCCGGGTCCGTTGCCAGCACCGCGGCGGCGCCGTCTGGGGGCGCACCGCCGGACGCGAACAACACTCGGTCGTGACTGGTCCCGAAGTGCAGCTGGAGACGTTCGTGCACGGTCCCTTCGACTGGGATCGCCCAGCCCGCCGTGCAGCACGCGCCGGCGTGGCGGCAGCGATACCCGGCATGGAGGCGCAAGCTCGAGTGTTCCATTTTGTGATTACAGATTACAGAAGTGGCCGGGTCCGTCGGCCAAAACCGCTGGAAGCACAGGGAATTCAAGGAATTGGCACGGCCTCCGTCTTGCTGTCCTCTCAGAGCCTCTCATGTCCGACAGAGACACCTTCGGGCCTCGACTTCGCGCGGAGCGCGAACGCAGGGGCATTTCAATCGAGACCATCGCATCGGTCACCAAGGTTGGTGGAGATCTGTGGGACGGGCTCGAGCGCAATGACTTTTCGCGGTGGCCGTCGGGAATCTTCGCGCGCGCGTTCGTGCGCGACTACGCGCGGGCCATCGGCCTTGACGCCGACGAAGTCGTCGACGAGTTCTGCCGTCTCTTCCCGCTCGGCGATCGTCGCGCCAGCCGGTTGATCCAGGCGCAGGCGCACCTCATCGGACACCACCTGGCGTATGCCGAGAGCGGAGCGCTGCCCGTTCACGGCGATCGCCGGGCCGCGCCGCAGCGACCTGTTGACGACGCGGCGATCCTGCGGGTGCGGCTCATCGCTCGCTCCGTCGCCACCGGCCTCGACGCGGTCGTCTCGCTCGGGATCGCCGGTGCCGTCGCGGCGTTGATGGACATCAGCTTCTGGCCCGTCGCCGGCGTGATCACGGTCATGTATTACACCGGCATGACCATCGCCTTCGGCGTGCTGCCCGGCCTGCGCGTGGTCGAGGCCTTGCGTCACCGCCTGCCATCGCTGTTCGACGTCGCCGATTCCCACCGCGCACACGCTTAGAAGGCAATTCTGAAAAGCGGTGTCTAAGCAATAGAGCCGGGACCCTGCGACCCGGTCAGGTGTATGGCCCGACGTTCAGCCAGTACCGCAACCGTCCGCGCGTCTGCGGTCGACCTCCTTTTTCCCACATCCTTTCTATGAAGCATTGTCTTGCGCTCCTGGTGTGTCTCCTGTCTTTCGTCCCGGGACGAGTTGGCGCGCAGCCGCCGGCAACGGGCAAGAGCCTGGCTGTCGTTTCTGCCGGGCCAACCGGCGAAGTCGGCAGTCTCGCCGAAGCGAACGAGGTCCGCATCGTCTTCTCGGAACCGATGGTGACGCTCGGAAGGATCCCGCCGTCAGTGCGTCCGCCGTACGTCACGATCGCACCAGCCATTCCCGGCGCCTTTCGCTGGTCGGGCACTACCATTCTCATCTTCACGCCCGATGCGAAGACGCCGCTGCCGTTTGCGACGCGATACGACGTCACGGTTGATGCGACGGCCGTCGCCGTGAGCGGTCGCACGCTTGGCAAACCGTACACCTTCAGCTTCACCACGCCGACGGTCAAGCTGCTGCAAACCGAGACCTATCGTCGCGGCGGACGTGCCGACGCGCCCTTCGTCGTGCTGATGCGGTTCAATCAGCCGGTTGAACGTGCTGACGTTGCCGCGGCTCTTTCTGCGCAGTTTCAGCCTCACGAATGGGATCGACCGTCGATTCCGTCCGACGTTCAGAAAAGATTGACCGCCATCGACAAGACGTCGGTTGATCGATTCAACGCGAAACTCGCCGTGGCGAACGCGGCGGCGTCGTCGACTGCACCGGTGACGCTACGGCTGACCAACGACTGGGACAAGAAGGCGCACCCACCCGCAAACACGCTCGTCGTGTTCGAAACGGTCACGCGCGTGCCATCCCAGAGCTGGGTGAAGCTCGCGCTGGGGCCAACACTAAAGACGCCAGCCGGTGTGGCGACCCCGGGCCGTGTACAGGAGTACGTCCTTCAGTCCGAGCCGATGTTCTTCGTGCGCGGCTTCTACTGCGCCGCTCAGTGCGATCCGGATCTACGCAACACGATCACGCTTGACCGTCTCGTCAAAGTGACGGACTTCGGCAAGGCGCTGCGGCTCTCTGATATCAGCGCGTCGACAGCCAAGGATGTACCGCGCGCCCCTGAACCGGCAGCGTCAACCAATCGCTACCACAGAGACTCGGCGGCCCATCTGACTCTGGAGGATGGCGGCTTCAACGCGCAGCCCCCGGCGACCACGTACTTCGTGACAATCGACCCAAGTCTCGACGGCAATTGACGGTCAGACGCTTGGATACACATGGGCCGGCGTCGTCGACAACTGGCACCGCACGGCATTCACCAGCTTTGGCGATGGGCACGGCGTGTGGGAGTCGAGTGGCGGTCGCGTCCTGCCGTTTTATTCACGGAATCTCCTCGACGTGAAGCAGTGGGCCGCGCCGCTCGAGGCCGACGATTTGATGCCGACGATTCGTGAACTGACGCCGACGTTCAGTATCAGGCCGCCAGCCGATCCGACGAATCGCAGACTCGGCGTTACCAACGATCGCATTCAGTCGCACGGGCTCGACGTGTCGAAGGCGCTTGGTCCGAACGGTACAGGGCTCGTGTGGACGGCGGTCGAGAACGGCACCTCGATTCCAAACGCCAGGCGCTCGGTGCAGGCCGCACGTGCGTCGCTCGTTCAGGTGACGAATCTCGGCGTCACGGTCAAGGACAGCCCGCACAACACCCTGGTCTTCGTCACCCGTCTCGACAACGCTGCGCCCGTCTCAGGGGCAAAGGTCTCGATCGTCAACCGCGACAACAGCCTGCACTGGACTGGGACAACTGGCGCGGATGGCGTCGTGACGGGTCCTGGCGTCGAGTATCGCGAGCGGCGCTACACCGGCGAAGATGACTACGCCGAGTGGGAGCGGCCGGACTTTGTCGTGATTGCCGAAAAGGACGGCGACATCGCCTACGTCGGCAGCAACTGGCACGAGGGCATCGAGTCGTGGGACTTCGGCATGCCGTTCAACCGCGACGAAGCCGAACCGATGCTTCGTGGCTCTGTGTTCAGCGATCGCGGCGTCTATCGCCTGGGTGAAGAGGTGCACTTCAAGGCGATCCTTCGGCAGAACACGCCGAACGGTATCCGCCTGCTGCGATCCGGTACCGCTGTCGCGATCACTCTCCGCGACAGCCAGTATCGCGTCGTCGATGAGCGCACGGTGAGCGTGAACGACTGGAGCAGCGCCGAATGGACGACGACGTTGCCGGCGGAGGGCGCGCTGGGGAATTACTCGGTGCGTGCCGTGCTCGAAAGCGACAAGCCGAAAGCCAAGGCGCCCGAGGACGTGCGGCCCGGCGACACCCCGAGTCCCGAGCTCGACGACGAAGTGCCGTACCAGAAGTTCGTGAGCGGAACGTTCCTCGTCGCTGCTTACCGGCGCCCCGACTTCCGTGTCGACGTGACACTCAAAAGCGATCGGCAGATGGCCGGTGAACCGCTCAAAGGCGCGGTGACGGCGCGCTACCTGTTCGGCGCCGCGATGGGTGCTCGGCCGGTGAATTGGACGTTCACGCGGTCGCCCATCCGTTCGGCTCCGCCCGCCATCGTCGAGAAGTTTTCCGAGGAGCAGTGGGAGTTCGTCGGCTGGAGCGAGCGGCCTGATGGCGTGACGAGTGGCGAGCTCGGTCGCGACGAAGCGACGCTGACCAAGACGGGAGAGCTCCCGTTGTCGATGACGCCGCAGGCGGACGCCGGCGTGCCGTACATGTATACGCTCGAGGGCGACGTCGAAGACGTGTCACGCCAACACATCGCCAACCGCGCGAGCCTGCTGGTACATCCTGCTCCGTGGTACATCGGCCTTCGTCGGGCAGGGTACTTCGTGCAACAGAAGTCAGGGCTGAGGACGCAGATTGTGACCGTCGCTCCCGACGGCCAGGTTGCCACCGGTGTAACGGTGACGGTGACGTTGACGCAGATTCAGTGGAACAGCACGCGGCGTCACGAAGGCAACGGTTTCTACACCTGGGATACGACGCGTACGGAAGTCCCCGCGGGGACGTGGACGATTACCACTGGCGCCGAGCCCATTCCGCTCGACGTTCCCCTGCCGAACGGCGGCTATTTCGTCCTCGAGGCGACGGCGCGCGACACGAACACGCGCTTCGCCGTAACGCGGACGTCGTTCTACGCACTCGGCGACGGTTACACGGCGTGGGCACGTTTCGATCACAACCGGATCGAGCTCGTGCCCGAACGGCGTACCTATAAGCCCGGCGACACGGCGCGCATCATGATCCAGTCGCCGTGGGAGCAGGCAACCGCACTTGTCACCACCGAGCGCGAAGGCGTGCGCTCGCATCGCCAGTTCGCGCTGACCTCAACGCAACAGTCGATCTCGATTCCGGTGGCCGAAGACGACATCCCGAACGTGTACGTCTCGGTGCTGCTGGTGAAAGGCCGCAGCCAGACCGAGGCGAAGACCGCCGAACCGACGGCCACCAAGCCGGGTGAGTACGACGTCGACTCTGGCCCGTCCGTGGTTGCCGATCCATCCGATCCAGGCAAGCCGTCGTTCCGGCTCGGCTACGTCGAACTCAAGGTCGAGGATGCGTCCAAGCGGCTCACGGTTGCTGTGCGCGCCGACAAGGAGGAATACCGTCCTGCCAACGCGGCAACGGTGCAGGTCAACGTCAAGGATGCGAGTGGCCGCGGTGCGCCGAGCGAGGTCACGTTGTGGGCGGTGGATTACGGCGTGCTGTCGTTGACGGCCTATCGCACGCCAGATGTTCTGGGCTCGGTGTACGTCCACAAGGCGCTGCAAGTCAACAACGCCGACAACCGCCAGCGCATCATCAGCCGGCGCGTGCTGACCCCGAAGGGCGAGACCGAAGGCGGTGGGGGTGGCGACGATGCAGGCGCCGGAACCTTGCGGAAGGACTTCCGCGTGCTGGCGTTCTGGTTGGGCTCGGTCACGACGGACGAGCACGGCAAGGGATCGATCGAGGTCAAGCTGCCGGAATCGCTGACCACCTATCGAATCATGGCCGTGGCCGCCGACCGCGCGTCACGCTTCGGCTCGAGCGACGCCGAAGTGCGGATCAACAAGCCGCTGACGCTCAAATCGACGTTCCCGCGCTTTCTCGCGCTCGGCGACAAGGCGTACTTTGGTGCGGTTGTCACCAGTCAGCTGAAGACTGCCGGCGCCGCCACGGTCACGATTACCAGCCTCGATTCCGACATCCTGGAATTTGCCGCCGGCGCCGAACAGACGCTGCAGATCGCGGCCGGCGGATCAGTCGAAGCACGGTTCGACGCGACGGGGAAGCGCGTCGGGCGCGCGCGTGTGCGGATGACGGTCAAGTCGGGTGACGAGACCGACGCGTTCGAAGATGTGATTCCCGTCGAGCTGCTGGTCTCGCCCGAAACGGTGGCTGCCTACGGAGAGACGACCGATGCCAACGCCACTGCAACGGAGACGTTAACCATTCCCGCCAGTGTGGTACCCGGCGTCGGCGGGCTTCATGTCGAGGTCGCGTCCACGGCCATGGTCGGTCTGGGCGAAGGTGCGAGATATCTCGTCGAGTATCCGTACGGCTGCGCGGAGCAGCGCGGATCCAGAACGCTTGCGCTCGTGCTGGCGTCCGACCTCGGCGACGCCTTCTCGCTGCCGGGGATAGACACCAAGAAAATGCGTCCGTCGGCGCAGCAGAATCTGAAAGACCTGGAAAGATTTCAGTGTGCGAACGGAGGCTTCTGGTACTGGCCTGGCGACTGTCTCAATACGTCGCCGTACCTCACGGCGTATCTGCTTCACGTCTTCAAGACGGCGGCAGACCACAAGTACGAGGTCAACGCCGGCATGCGCGCGCGCGCCTACAACTACCTCGAGGAGATCCTGTCACTGAAGCCGCCGACCAACGAGGGCTGGTGGCCCGCGTATACAGCGTGGCAGTCGTTTGCGGTGAAAGTGCTGGTTGAAGGCGGCCGCAATCAGGACTCGAATCTGACACGCCTCTACGGCTATCGCGAACGGATGCCGGTGTTCGGGTTGGCGTACCTGCATGACGCGCTCGTCGCGCGCGGTGGGAATTCGGCCGATAACGCGGCCCGGATTGAGGACCTGCGACGCCGCATGGCGAATGCGATCCTGCCGGAAGGCGGGAGGCGCGCACGTCGAAGAGCTGAACGATCCGTACCTGCTGTGGTTCTGGAACTCCAACGTTCGCACCACGTCGATCGTTCTCAACTCGCTCATCAAGTCGAACGTGAACGACGCGCCGGTGCGTCAGATGGTGCGTTGGATGATGCAGGTGCGGAAGGACGGACGCTGGGGGAACACGCAGGAAAACGCGCTGGCCATGGAAGCGCTCGTTGCCTACTACCGTGAGTACGAGGCGGCACCGCCAGATTTTCGCGCGGTGGTGAAGCTTGGCACCGATGATCTGTCGCGCGAGGAGTTCAAGGGCCGGTCGACATCGGCAAAGACGCGAGAGATCCCGATGACCCAGGTGCTCGCGCAGGGGCTGGCCGGGACGAATCGTGCGCTGACGTTCAGCCGCGAAGGCACCGGCACGCTCTTCTACGCAACACGGCTACGCTACGCGGCCGACGAGCTCTTTCACGACGGCCTCGATAGCGGCATCCAGATCGCGCGCTCGTACGCGCCATTCGTTGAGGATGGCACGAAGCCGGCGGCAACGGCCTACAAGGCCGGTGATCTAATTCGCGTGACGCTGTCATTCAATCTGACCAAGGAACGGCGCTATGTGGCCGTCACCGATCCGCTTCCGGCCGGTTTCGAAGCGGTGGAGTCCTGGTTCGCCACAACTGCACGCTCGCTCGCGCAGGCAACAGACGATCAAGGCGATCGCAGTCAGGACTGGTTCTCGTGGTGGCAGCGCGGCGGCTTCGACCACGTCGAGCGCTTCGACGATCGCGTTCAGCTGTTCGCTACGCGGCTCGCCGAGGGCCGCCATCAGTTCACGTACGTCGTCCGCGCGACCACCGCCGGCACGTTCCGCACCGCCCCCGCCCGCGCGGAAGAAATGTATTCGCCGGAAGTGTTTGGCCGCACGGCGACGGCGGTGATCGAAGTCAGGAGGTAGGAGACAGGAGGTGAGGTAGGACATAACGAAGACAGATGGGTTCGAGCCGAGCTGCAGTCGATTAATCCCGACAGGTCAAATCGGCAGCGCCTGCGGCTTGAGCGCGGCGCGCAGTCGCCGCGCGAAGCGAGCGGGGGTGGGGCCCCGCGAGCATTGAGAGAAGCAGCGGGGCCCCACGCGCATTGACAAAAAGCAGACAGCGTCGATGACGAAACTCAAAAGCCTATATCGCGCCCTCCGCCGCCGCTGGCGCCCGGTAGCCGCGATGTGCCTCACGGCCGTCGTGGCCGGGGCGCTCTGGCTGCGCCTCGGGCCCATCGATCCAGTGCTCCTTAATCTGGACGATGCGACGTCGACGGTGGTGGTGGACCGGCGCGGTGTGCCGCTCTACGAATCGCTGTCTGGTGACGGCACACGCAGCGTGCACCTCGACGCCGCGAACTTGCCTCCGGTGCTCGTTGCCGCGACGATTGCCGCCGAGGATCGGCGATTCTGGTCGCACCCCGGCGTCGATGTGATCGCGATCGCGCGGGCACTCCGGCGAAACATCTCCGAAGGCAGCGTCGTCGAAGGCGGATCGACGATCTCGCAACAGGTCGCCAAGCTTCTGCTGAACCGCCAGGCGCCGAAGCGCTCGCGAGGTGTGCGCGAGAAGATCCGCGAGGCCATGCTGGCACTGCGGCTCGAGCACCGCTTCAGCAAGCGCGAGCTGCTCGCGTTGTATCTGAATCTCGCGGCCTACGGCAACCAGATTGTCGGCGCCGGTCGCGCCAGCCGTGCTTATTTCGGCACCGATCCCTCGATGCTGACGCCGGCGCAGGCGGCGTTTCTCGCCGGCTTGCCGCAGCGTCCCTCCGGTTACAACCCATTCCGCCGCCGCGAGCAGGCTTTGGCCCGGCAGCGCGCCGTGCTCAAGCGCATGCAGATCGCGGGTGTGCTGACGGCAGCGCGCGCCGAGGAGGCGCGAGACGAGCGGCTGCAGTTCTCGCGCACGACCACGCCGTTCCTCGCGCCGCACTTCGTCGAAATGGTGATCGCTGCCGCGGGACCCAACCCGCCCGCGCGGATCGAGACGACGATCGACGCCGGCCTGCAGAGCGACATCGCCGGGATCATCAGGAGCTATCGCGCGGCGCTGGATCGTCACGGCGCGTCAAACGTCGCCGTCGTCGTGCTCGACAACGCGCGCGGGGAATGGCTGGCCTGGGAAGGCTCGGGCAACTACGCCGACGTCGCGCACGGAGGGGCGATCAACGGGCCACGAACACCAAGGCAGCCAGGATCGGCGCTCAAGCCATTCACGTATGCGCTCGCGTTCGAATCGGGATTCACGCCGGCCAGCGTGCTCGCCGACGTGCCGGCGCACTTTCCAACAGCCGAAGCCGGCGTCCTCTATAGCCCGCGCAACTACGACGGCCGATACCGCGGTCCCTTGCTGGCGCGGAAGGCGCTCGCCGGATCCGAGAACGTTCCGGCCGTCGTCCTGACGTCAGAGCTCGGTGTGCCGGCGCTGCAACGCTTTCTGACGAGGGCCGGTCTGTCGACATTCGATCGCACGCCGTCGTACTACGGCCTGGGCCTGACGCTCGGCAACGCCGAAGTGCGGCTGGACGAGCTCGTCGCGGCGTATTCGGCCTTTGCACGAGGTGGCGACTGGCTTCAGCCTACATGGTCGGTTGGTCACACCGTCACCGGCAGCGCGGATCGTTTACCGCATCCCCTCGTGTCGCCGCTCACGGCCTACTGGATCACCGACGTTCTGTCGGATGACGATGCACGCGAGTACATCTTTGGACGAGGAGGAAGCCTCGAATTTCCGTTTCCAGTGGCGGTGAAGACCGGCACGTCGCAGGCGTATCACGACAATTGGACCGTCGGCTACAGCCGCGACGTAACTATCGGCGTCTGGGTGGGGAACTTCGATCGCACCCCGCTCAAGTCATCGACCGGTGTCACCGGCGCGGCGCCAATCTTCCACGCGGCTATGCTCGCGGCCACGCGGCGGTTACGCGGCGTCAATCCGTTCGACGTGCAGCCGATTGTTCGAGCGCCCGATGGCGTTGGCGAGCATGACATCTGCGCACTATCGGGCATGCCAGCAAACCCGTGGTGTCCCGCACGGCAACGCGAGCACCTCCCATCCGGCGATGGCCCGCCGTGCAGCTGGCATCACCAGAGTGACGACAGCCTGCTCGTTGTGTGGCCGCCCCGTGTACCGGCAATGGGCACGCGAGAATCGCCTGCTCGTCGAGCCGCGTCCCACAGCCACCGCTGTCGCACGTGCGTCATCGACGCGCTCCGTCGCCACAGCGCATACACCGCTAGAGATCGTCAGCCCGCCCTCGGGTGCTACCTACCTCATCGATCCCACGCTGCGCCGCGAGTTCCAGTCGCTGCCGCTCCGCGTCGTGGCCACGACACCAGGGACCATCGAATGGCAGGTCGCCGGCCGCGTCGTTGGCACCTCGTCATCCGAAGCGCCGTTGATGTGGCCGCTGACGCCCGGCACGCACCGCATCACCGCGCGCGACGAACGGGGCAGCGTCGCGGAAAGTACGGTCGTGGTTAGATAAGGCCGGGAGCTGGAAGCCGGAAGCGGGAAGCTGCTAGCATTCCCGCACCATGAAACATCGCACGCTACTCGGTGCCGCCATTGCCGCCGCTGTGCTGGCTTCGCCCTCGCAGCCCGTCACGCAATCCGCCACGACCGCTTTCGTCGGCGTCAGTGTCCTGACGATGGACAGTGACGCCGTGCTCGCCGATCACACTGTAATCGTCAGCGATGGAAAGATCGCGTCGGTTGCCCCCGCTGCGAAGGCGCAGCTGCCCGCGGGCGCCGCGCGTGTCGACGGCAAAGGGAAGTTCCTGATGCCGGGTCTGGCCGAGATGCACGCCCACATCCCAGGTGGCGCGGCAACGGATCAGGCAGTCGAACGCACCTTGTTTCTCTACGCCGCCAACGGCATCACGACTATCCGGGGCATGCTCGGCGATCCGCGTCACCTCGTCTACCGCGAGCGAGCCGCGAAGGGCGAGATCGTCAGCCCGCGCATCTACACGTCGGGCCCTTCCTTCAACGGCAAGACAGCATCGACCATTCCGATGGCCGTCGAAGCGGTCATCGCCCAGAAGAAGGCCGGCTACGACTTGTTGAAAATTCATCCGGGTGTACCGCGTGACGTGTTCGACGCGCTCGCTGCCAAGGCGGACGAGCTCAGGATTCCGTTTGCCGGCCACGTCCCGGCCGCGGTCGGCCTCACGCGCGCGCTCGAGGCGAAGTACGCGAGCATCGACCACCTCGACGGCTACGTCGAGGCGCTGACGCCAAATCCCTCCGCCGACTCGCAGTTCTTCGGGACGAACCTGATGAGCGCGGTGGACGAATCGAAGTTCGCCGGGATCGTATCGGCGTCAAAGGCTGCCGGCGTCTGGCAAGTGCCGACGCAGGTGCTGATGGACAACCTGCTCAACGATCTGCCGACCACGACGCTCGCCGAGCGGCCGGAGATGAAGTTTGTGATTCCGCAGGAGGCGCTCAAGAACTGGATCGCCCAGCGCGACAAGTTCCAGCAGATTCCACAGGCCGATCGCGCGAAGCTGCTCGGTATTCGCCGCCGCTTCATCAAGGCGCTCCATGACGCGGGCGTACCGTTCGCGCTCGGCTCTGATGCGCCCCAGCTCTGGAACGTCCCCGGGTTCTCGGCACACCGCGAGCTGCGCTCGCTCGTCGATGCGGGATTGACGCCATTTCAGGCGCTCACAACCGGCACGAAGAACGTTGGTACCTACTTCAAGACCGAGTCGACGACCGGCACGATCGCGGCAGGCAAGCGAGCCGACCTTGTGCTGCTCGACGCCAATCCGCTTCAGAACATCGACAACAGCATGAAGATCGCTGGCGTCATGGTCAACGGCCGATGGATGGCGAAGGCCGAGATCGACAAACGACTCGCGGACGGGTCGTGAGCGGTCTCTGAAATCATCTAGCGCGTCCGCAGGGCTTCCGTGGGATCGACGGACGACGCGCGGCTCGCCGGGATCAGGCTCGCCACGAACGCGACTGCGACGAGCGTCACCACGACCGCAGCAAATGTCAGCGGATCGTAGGCCGTGACGCCGAAGAGCTGCGTCGACAATACTCGCGTCGCCGCCGCGGACAATCCGATGCCGGCCACGAGCCCAAGCCCGACGGGCCACATTGCCTGGCGGAACACCAGTGCAAGCACGTGCGTTCGCGATGCGCCGAGTGCGACGCGGACGCCGATCTCCTGCGTTCGCCGCGTGACGAAATATGCGATCACGCCATACACGCCAATGGCCGCGAGCACGAGCCCGACGATACCAAGGAGCGTGAGTAGCATCGTGTTGAACCGTGCTGTCGCCATCGACTGGCGCAGCCGTTCCTCCATCGTCCTCACCTGAAACACCGGCACGCCTGGCGCGATCTCGCTGACGATGCGCCGGACTGGCTCTGCCATCGCCTGTGGATCGAGCGTTGTGCGGACGGCGATGTAAGCGGTGCGCTGAATCCACTCCCAGCCCTCGGCCGGAACTTGATCGATCGGCAGATAGAACTCGGGTGACGGCGGCTCTCCCAGCGCGCGCGAACGCACGTCGCCGGCGACGCCGACGACGACCTTGAAGTCCGGCGATGTGCCGTCCGGTGCCGACTCGCAGCACGCGATCCGCTTGCCGATCGGATCCTGATCTGGAAACGCCGCCTGCGCGAGCGCGTCGCTGATCACCATCACCTTGAGGGCACCGCGGCGATCGGCGTCGCTCAGGCCGCGGCCTCTGACGATCGGGATGCCCATCGCGGCGAAGTAACCCGGAGTCACCATGCGGAGGCGGCTTCCGATCGCGTTTCGCCGGTCGATGGTCTTGCCCTCGGGAATCAGGCCATTGCCGTTGCCGCCAGGAGCCATTGGCACCTGCGTCGTGACGCCGGCGGCGGTCGCTCCAGGAATGCGGCTCGCAGAGTCGGCGAGCGCGTGCAGCGTGCGCACGATGGTTGCCGCATCAGGATAGGCAGCTGCTGGAAGCGCGAATCGAGTGGAGAGCACGCCCTCCGGATTGAAGCCGGGGTCGACGCGTTGCAGCGCGAGCGAGCTTCTGATGAGAAGTCCGGCGCCGACGAGGAGCACCAGGGCCACCGCGAGCTCCGCAACGATGAGCGCCGTGCGCAACCGGTCTCGGATGCCGCCCATGCCCGCGCTGCGGCCGCCGGCCTTGATGACCGTCTGGACGTCCACTCTCGCCGCGCGCAACGCCGGAGCGACACCAAAAAGGACGGCGCTCGCCAACGCCACGAGCAGCGTGAAGGCGAGGACGTACGGATCGAGTGTCGTCTGCTCGAGCCGCGGCACTCCCGGCGGCGCGGCAGCCACCAGGGCGCGGATGCCCCACGCTGCGAGGCCGAGACCGACGACGGCCGCGAGGAGCGCGAGCACGATGCTCTCGGTCAAGAGCTGGCGGGCGATGCGGGCACGTCCGGCGCCGAGCGCGGCGCGAATGGCGAGCTCGCCGGCACGGGCGGCGCCTCGCGCCAACAGCAGGTTGGCAACATTACCGCAGGCAATGAGGAGGACGAGCGCGACGGCCCCGAGAAGAATCAGCAAACGCCGCGAGTAGTCGCCGACCAGGTCCTGCAGCGCTGGTGTGACGGTGAAATCGAGATCCTGGGCATCGCGCGGAAAGGCGCTGCGGAGCCGCATCGCGTTGGCGTGGAGCTCTCCGAGCGCCTGCTCGACGGTGGCGTCGCGCTTCAGCCGTCCTGCGACCAGGAGGTAGTGCTCGTCATGCATCGCCTTGCGTTCGGCCGTGAAGGCTATTGGTACCCAGAGCTCCATTCCGTCGGCGGTGTAGTCAAAGCGCGCCGGCATCACGCCGATGACGTCGTAGGGACGTTCGTTGAGCGTGATTTGACGGCCGACGATGGATGGGTCGGCGCCGAAGCGACGGGTCCAGAGTCGATGGCTCAGAATGGCGACTTGTTCGCGGCCCGGCTGATCTTCTTCTTTTGCGAACACGCGTCCGAGCGCCGGCGGCAAGTTGAAGACGTTGAAGAAGCCGGCGGTCACGCGCCCACCGATGACGCGCTCGGTGTCGCGGCCGTCCGAGAGGTTGAAGCTGAAGAATTGCTGCGCGGTCACGGCGCTGAATGCACCGACCGGCTCGATCCCGTCGGTGTAATTGCCGGCGGAACAGGCATCACGGCTGCCGTTCGTGCCTTCGTAGATCGACACAATACGATCGGAGTCGGGAAAGGGAAGTGGCCGAAGGACGACCGACTGGACGGCGCTGAATATCGCCGTCGTCGCGCCAATGCCGAGCGCGAGCGTCAGCACTGCGACGATCGTGAACCCTGGATTCGCGGTGAGCTGGCGGCACGCGAACGTCACGTCCTGCACGAGCTCCGAGAAGTACTCGGTACGCCGCATCGTCTTGTCCCTCTGTCTGCCGATGGCGCGGCACGTGGTGTTCACGCGAGCGATGTCACCGAACCGCCTGATGGCCGTTTCGCGGGCGTCGTCAGGATCCATCCCTTGATCGATGAGCTCGCGCGCGCGCATCTCGACGTGGAAGGCGAACTCCGTGTCGACCTCGTCCTCGACGCGCAAACGCCAGAACTTCGAGCGCAGCCGTTGACCAAACTTCATGCCGGCAGCAACACCTTTGAGACCGCGGTCGCAAATCGTGCCCACTGTGCCGTGTCGGCCGCCAGCTGCCGGCGACCTTTCGGCGTGATCCTGTAGAACTTCGCCCTGCGCCCGAGCTCGGAGATCCCCCATTCTGCTTCAATCCAGCCGCGCTTCTCCATGCGGTAGAGCGCCGGATAGAGCGAGCCCTCCTCGACGACAACGGCGTTGCCCGTTGCGTCCTCGATCCACTTGGCGATGCCGTAGCCGTGCCGGACGCCCCACGTGAGTGTTTTCAGCACGAGGGCGTCGAGCGTGCCGTGCAACATGTCGGCGTTGTCAGCCATGAACTCCCTGATTCGATGAAGCCTAGATTCTCTAGGTTATCAGACGGTCTAGCTGTGTCGAAGGTTGCGAGGGGTTTAGAATCCTTCCATGGAACCCGTCAAGTTGAAGACGATCGATTCACCAATCGGTGAGCTGACGGTTGCGGCGCGGGGATCGAAGGTGTGTCTCGTGCACTTCGGGCCGGCCAGCCCGGCCGTTCGCGCGTCGCTCGCCCGCTGGTATCCGGAGGCGCAGATTGTCGACGATACCGATCCCGCTGGCGCCGCGGCGGTGCTGTCGCGCTACTTCGACGGCGATCTGAACAGCCTCGACGAGATCGAGGTCGAGCTTCACGGCACCGCGTTCCAGCAGCGCGTGTGGACCACGCTTCGATGCGTGGCTGCCGGAACGACGACGTCCTACGCGAAGCTCGCTGATCGCGTCGGCTCGCCGTCCGCCGTTCGCGCCGTCGGCGCCGCCAACGGCGCCAATCCTGTCGCCATCGTTCTGCCGTGCCACCGCATCATCGGCAGCAACGGGAGCCTCACGGGATACGGCGGCGGTCTGGACCGAAAGCGCTGGCTCCTCCAGCACGAGGGCGCGCGTCTGTTCTAGGGGTCAGGCCGTGAATCGTGAATCAGTCGTTTTCTGGCTGAAATCGCACGTTCACGATTCACGGCCTGACCCCCGAAAAGTGGTCGTAAATCAGCTTCGACACGCGCGCGCCTGTGGTTAACGCGTCGTTGTCGATCGTCCAGCGCCTGTCTTCGACTTGCCGCGCATAGATCGCAATCACGTACGAAAAGTCCGGACCGGTAACGATCGCGGCGTCGGCGCGCACGTGACGCTTGACGCCGTCCTTCTGCGCGTGCTTTTCCTCGTCGGTGCCGGTCTTGTTTCCGATACGCAGGCGATCGTCGGCGGGCAGGAGCCGCGGAATCATGGCCCGATCTTGCTGACGGACGAGCGTCGCACGCATCGCCTCTGACGCGGCACGGCTCACGGCCTTGCCTTCGGCGATGAGGCCCATCAGCCGCGCCATCTCGCGCGGCGTCGTCATGCCGAGGCCGAACTCGCGTTCGAGGTCGGGCAGGACGTCGGCGCGGCCGTCGCGGAACGTCGGGCGGAAGAGCTTCGTTTCGGTCAGACCGTACCGACTCAAGCCGCTGGTTGACGTGCGCCGTGCCGACCCGTCCGATCAGCATGTTCGTCGCCGTGTTGTCGCTCAGAACGATCATCAGGTCGATGAGATCGGCGACCGTCAGGGCGAGGCCGTCGTGCATGCCGCGCAGCACGCCTGCCCCACCAACTTTCTCAGACTCCCGCAGCGGAAGAACCGTCTCGAGGGTCAGCTGACCGTCGGCAATCTGCTGCCACGCCTCGACCATCACCGCGGTCTTGATCGTGCTCGCGGTTGGAAAGCGCGCGTCCGCGTTCACGGCGATCGTTTCGCCAGTACCGAGATTCACGGCGGCCACACCCAATTGCCCTCGGAACGAAGTGGCGATGGCCGCTATCTCGGTCTCCATCCGGCTCCTCGGACGAGTGGGTTGTGGTTGGGACGCCAGTCCCTGCAGCGTGACGAGGACGAAAAGCGCCAGGGCGGGCCGCACCGGGTCACTATACCCTCAAGGATCAGCTTGCAGACAGGCCGTACAGTGGCGCATACTCCCCAGAGTACCCTGCGGGCAACCACTTGCGCTGGAGCTGATGGACGATACACCCACGCTCGGAGCCTATCTCCGAGCCGAACGCGAACGCCGAGACCTGACCCTCAGGACAATCTCGGAAAGCACGAAAGTTTCGCTGCCGCTTCTCGAAGGGCTCGAATCAGACGACATTTCGCGCTGGCCGGGCGGGATCTTCCGCCGCGCGTTCGTCCGTTCGTACGCCGAAGCCGTCGGTCTCAATCCCGACGTCGTCTACCGCCGGTTCGAGCGGCAACATAGTCCGACATCGACGACGGCGGCTACGACATCTGAGCTGGCTCAGCCGCCGGCAGAAGTCGTCGCGCTGGCGCAGGCCACCGGGGTTTATCGCGGGTTCGGTGCGCCCAGTCCGCGCGCCCGTTATCTCGGGACCGCTGCGGACATGGCGGTTGCGATGGTTTTGGCGTTTGGCAGCGCCGCCGCGGGTTCGCGTCTTTTATGGCCGGTGATTCTCATCGCCGCGTATTACGCTGCCGGCGTACTCCTGACCGGCACCAGCCCGATGGTCGCGCTGCTCGGCCAGGTTCCAGAGGGGTCCGGCTCGTCGAAGCTTCGTCTCGGCAGGGTCGATCAGCTGGAGCGTGTCGACGCGTAGACTCGACGCTCGTTGCCCCCCACGCACTATTTCTTGATGCGCGTGGGCCTCCCGCCCTCACGCGCTCCCGCACCCCATCTTGGTGTAGGCTCTCCACCTGCAGAGTCGTGGTGGTCGACCGCTTGCATCCCCGGTGATGGGAACGAGGAGGACAGACCTATGATCGCCATTCTTTCGTGGATCGTATTCGGGCTGATCGTCGGCGCGCTGGCGAAGTTCATCATGCCTGGCACCGACCCTGGCGGGTTTATCGTGACTGTGTTGCTTGGCGTTGCCGGTGCCCTGGTGGGCGGATTCCTCGGCCGCGCCATGGGCTTTTACGGCCCCGATCAGGTTGCCGGCTACATCATGTCAATAGTCGGCGCCATCATCCTGCTGGCGCTCTATCGCATGATGACCAAGCGAAGCGCCTGATCGCCGGCTCCCGTCGTTTTCCGGGGCAATGCCGGATGGTTGTCATACGGTGTTGCCCTCTGTTCTCATCCCTGAGTAACCGTGACCGTACGAGGTGAGCACGTGGTGTGTTTACGTGGACAGTGGTGTGCCCTGGCGCTCGTGGCCATCGGCTCCGCGGCGTTCGCGCAAACGCCGAGCGTCGACGATCTGGTCGCCAAGAACCTGGCTGCGAAAGGCGGCGCGGATGCCTTGCGCGCGCTGACGTCGGTCAAGATGACCGGCCGGATCAAAGGCCCCGCCGGCGTCGAGCCAGTGACGTCGTGGGCGAAGCGCCCCAATTTTCGCCGGCGCGAGAACGTGCGAGAAGGACAGACGTTCGTGCTCGGTTTCGACGGCAAAACCGTGTGGGGCATCAATCCCCTCATGAGCGCTCGCGCGCGCGAGATCACCGGTCCGCAAGCCGAGATGACGCGTCAGGACGCCGACGATTTCGACAGCCTGCTTCTCGACTACAAGTCAAAGGGCCGCGTGATCGAGCTCGTGGGAACCGAGCCGGTCCAGGGCATCGCCATGCATCGCCTGCGTGTCACCGGCAAGAACGGCCAGATTCAGGAGGTCTACCTGAACGCCGAGACGATGCTGGAATCGAAGATGGTGATGCAGGTCGAACAGGGCGGGCGGAAAGGGATCGTGGCGCTGGAGTTCTCGAACTACAAGACGATTGACGGCATCACGATTCCGCTGCACATCCGGCAGACCTTCAACGGCCAGCCGATGACCGAGGTGACGTACGACGACGTGCAGTTCAATGTGCCGATGGATGATGCGCTGTTCAGCATGCCCGTCGTGAAGGAGCTAGAAGCCCCCGGCTCCTAGCTCCCAGCTCCGAGCTCCTTGGTTAAATTCCTTTCCCCAACCGCTCCTGCAGCTTCTCGCGATAGCCGCGGCTGAGCGTCAAGCGCGTGCCGGTTCGCAGAACGACCGCGTACTCGCCGTTCAGCCACGGCTGCATCTCCTGGATCCGCTCCATGTTGACGATTCGCGAGCGGTGGATGCGGAAGAACTTCTCGGGATCGAGCCGCCCTTCGATCGCGTTCATGGTCTCACGCAGCAGGTGCGACGTCGTGCCGACGTGCAGCCGGACGTAGTTGCCCGACGCTTCAATCCAGTCGATTTCGTCCATGCGCAGGAAGAACAGCCGGCCACCGGACTTGACGACGAGGCGGTCAGTGCGCGGCTGATCGCGGCGGAGATCCTTGACGAGCGCGAGCAAGCGCCGTCCGAGATCACCCGTTTCCTCGCGTTCGATTTGCCGCCGCGCGCGCTGCAGCGCATCCGTGAACCGCTCGCGGTCGAACGGCTTGAGGATGTAGTCGAGTGCCCGGACCTGGAACGCCTTGAGCGCGTGCTGATCGTAAGCGGTGACGAAGATGACGAGCGGCATGCGCTCGCTGCCGACCGCTTCAATGACCTCGAAGCCGTTCATGTGCGGCATCTGGACGTCGAGGAACACGAGCTGCGGCGTGTGATCGTGGATCGCCGAGACCGCCTCCTCGCCGTCGCGGCACTGGGCCACCAGCTCGATGTCGGCCTCGCTCGCGAGCAGCGCCGCCAGCCGCTCGCGAGCCAGCGGCTCGTCGTCGACGATCAGCGTCTTGATCTTCTTCACGGCGGTCGTCCGATGCATGTTTCCTTGAACGGGATGCTCCGCGGCGTTCGGTGCGGTGACGTGACTCGTGTCCATGGTTACCTCATCTCAAGGCTGAGTGCTGAGTGCTGAAGGCTGACGTGAATGCTGAATAACGGGTTCCATCTTTCCCGGGCTGGCCTGTTCCATCCGCGGCCGGACCTCGACCTTCCACGGAATCGAGACAACGACCGACAGTCCCGACGACTGACGGTGGAACTCGAACCGGTAGTCCGCGCCAAAGAGGTGCTGCAGGCGCGCCCGCGTCGTCGACACGCCGATGCCTTTCTGGAGCGCCGTCAGCGCGTCTTCGGAGAGACCCACCCCGTCGTCACGGACTTCCATCCGCAGCTTGTCGCCCTCGTGCCGCGCGGAGATGTCGATGTGTCCGGGGCCGCTCTTCTTGGCCACGCCGTGCTTGATGGCGTTCTCCACGAGCGGCTGCAGGATCAGGTTCGGCACCATCGTGTCGAGCGTTTCCGGCTGCACGTCGAAACGGACGACGAGTCGATCCGCGAAACGGGTCTGCTCGATCTGGACATACTTGGCGAGGAAGTCGAGCTCCGCCTGAAGCGGGATTTCCTGCTGGCCGATGTTCTCGAGGGTAAGGCGCAGGAGGTCGCTCAGGCGCGTCAGCGTGCGGTCGGCGGCCTCGACGTCGCGGTGCATCAGCGCGGAGATGGCGTGCAGCGTGTTGAAGAGGAAGTGCGGGTGGAGCTGCTGCTGCAGGGTCTTGAGCTGCGCCTCGACCAGTCGCGTTTCTAGCTGAGCGGTACGGAGCGCGCGATCCCTCGACTCGCGGTAATAAAGGACGGCGTGGCTGAGGCCGACGATCGTCCAGTACGTCATCATTTCCCAGTCGAAGTTCAGAAGCGCTGCCTTCTGCGCCTCCGGCCACCAGGCAAACGACCGGCCCTGCGCCCGCCAGACCCACCACTGAACGCCCGACATCGTCAGGATGTGCGCCAGCGAGAAGATGACGACCGATGGCACGTGGACCAGGACGGCGCGCCACAGGCCTTGCCGTTCGAACCGGAAATGCTGCGACAGCCAGATGATGGCGGGCGTGAAGAGCGCCCATAGATACCAGTAGGTGGTGTTGACCACCACCAGCGTGCGCCAGTAGCTCGTGTCGCGCCCGAGCGACACCGTGAAGCGCCACGCCATCAGCGACGAAAAGAGCGCCAGCACGCGTCGCCGCCATGAAGACGACGGACCAGTGCACACCGTAGCGCAGTGGCGCTGCCGCGGGCACGTCGGTGCCGCTGCCCTGAAGGTCGAGCTGTCGATCCGCCGGTGGTTTCATCGTTAAATTCCCCGACGCGCAGGGCCCTCACGATTTGACGGACAAGCCTGCGGCAGTGTTGGGGACGTTCGGTGGAGTTAGACGTATGAAAGGGGCATTTCGTCTTGCCAAATGCAGTAAAAAACCCCTGAAAACATTGGCGTAACCGACGAGTCCTCTGCCTCGTCCCAACCCCGTCCGTGGCCAGCGCCATTTCGTCCCACCATGGCTGCCATTCGTCCCAGGACTGGGTGTTCAGAGCGCGCGAAAATGGACAAGAGACACTTTAGTCGGCAGTCGGCAGTCTTCGGTCAGAGTCGTCACTCGCAGTCGGCAGTCGCAGTCGTCAGTCCAAGTGCCAGTCAGTGCGAAGTCGTATACCGGTCGAGAGGTCGGACGCTGGTCCACAGGCTTCGACCGCCGTGACCGCGCTCAGGGATCGCAGGTCGTTGCGGCGGAGAAAGCAAGCGTCGGACTGACCGCCGACTCGCGACTGAACTGGAGACTGAGACCGACGACTGCGACCGACGACTGCGACTGACGACTGCGACTGACGACTCTGACCGAAGACTAACGACTGACGACTCTAATAATTGCTGTTATCATGTGCCCGTGAGTACCTCTGTCTCCCGCGCGCACCGCACGTGGCAGACGGGCGAGACCTTCACTGTCAGCGACGCGACTGAGCTCTATGAGGTCGATCGGTGGGGGAAAGGCTACTTTTCGATCTCGCCCTCAGGCCATGTCCTCGTCCATCCGACCAAGGACCCGGCCAAAGCCATCGATCTCAAGCAGCTGACGGACCACCTGATGCTCCGCGGGATTCAGCTGCCGGTGCTCATCCGGTTTCGCGACATCCTCCGCCACCGGCTCGGGGATATCAATAACGCCTTCAAATCGGCCATCGCACAGCACCAGTACGAAGGCCGTTACATGTGTGTCTATCCGATCAAGGTCAATCAGCAGCGCCAGGTCGTCGAGGAAGTGCTCGACTTCGGCCGCGAGTACGGATTTGGTCTCGAGGCCGGCTCGAAGCCCGAGCTCCTCGCGGTGGCGGCGCAGGCGTATAACGACACGCCTATCATCTGCAACGGCTTCAAGGACGCCGAGTTCATCGAGATGGCGATGCTGGCCCAGAAAATCGGGCGAACGGTCATCCCCGTCGTCGAGAAGTACACCGAGCTCGGGCTGATTCTGAAGTACGCGGAGAAGGTCGGCGTCCGGCCGCAGATCGGCATGCGCGTCAAGTTGGCCTCGAGAGGCGGCGGACGCTGGCAGGGGTCAGGCGGCTTCCGCTCGAAATTCGGCCTGACGGTCACCGAAGTGCTGCGCGGGCTCGAGGAGCTGCGGGCGCTCGGCATGCAGGACTGCTTCAAGCTGCTGCACTTCCATCTCGGCAGCCAGATTCCCAACATCCGGATCGTCAAAGGGGCGCTGAACGAGGCGGCTCGTATCTATACCGAGCTCGTCAAGGCCGGCGCCGGCCTCGAGTACCTCGACGTCGGCGGCGGGCTCGGCATCGACTACGACGGCTCGCAGACCAACTTCGAGTCGAGCGTCAACTACACCCTCGAAGAGTACGCCAACGACGTCGTCTACCACATCCAGACCGTGTGTGACGATGCCGGCGTGAAGCATCCGACGATCGTGTCGGAGAGCGGTCGTGCGATCGTCGCGTATCACAGCGTCCTCATCTTCAACGTGCTCGGGGTGTCGGCATTTGGCGAGGAGAAGATCCCCGAGTCGATCAAGCCGGACGAAGCGGAGCAGCCGCTCATCGATCTCCTCGAGACGTACCAGAACCTGTCGCCGCGGAACGCCCTCGAGAGCTTCCACGACGCGCAGCAGGCGCTCGACATGGCGCTCAACCTGTTTACCGGCGGCTATCTGCCGCTCGACCAGCGCTGCGAGGCCGAGAACCTCTACTGGGCGATTCTCGTCAAGCTGAAAAAGATCGTCGCGCAGATGGAAGACGTGCCCGAGGATCTGCAGAACCTTGACGACACGATGGCTGATACCTACTTCTGCAACTTCTCGCTCTTTCAGTCCTGTCCCGACAGCTGGGCGATCAAGCAGCTGTTTCCGGTGATGCCGATTCACCGGCTGAACGTGCCGCCAACACACCACGCCGTGCTTGGTGACATCACCTGCGATTCGGACGGGAAGATTGACCAGTTCATCGATCGCCGCGACGTCAAGCGCACGCTGCCGCTGCACACCGTCAACGGCGAGCCGTACTACCTGGGCGTGTTCCTCGTGGGCGCGTACCAGGAGATCCTCGGCGATCTCCACAATCTCTTTGGTGACACGCATGCCGTGCACGTCAGCCTCGACGATCGCGGCAGCGTCGTGCTGGACGCGGTCATCAAGGGCGACACGGTCAAAGAGGTATTGGACTACGTGGAGTTCAGTGCCGACGAGCTCGTCCGCAAGCTGCGGAATGACGTCGAGCTCGCCGTACGCCAGGGGAAAATCAGCTACGAAGAGTCCGGGCGCCTCCTCGAGTTCTACGAGGAGGGTTTGGGCGGCTACACGTATCTCGAAGACCCGAAAGAACAATAGCTCTTTCGGTCTAGCTCTTAGCTGACAGCTCTCAGCCATCAGTAAAAGCATCCTGTTCACAATCGCGGGGGCTTCCCGTGCTGAGAGCTGATAGCTGAGAGCTATTTCTTCATCATCTCTTCCCTCTTCGCCCTGAACTCGTTCCCCGGCTTCCACTCGGGGTACTTGTCGGCGTTTGCGATTCGGTAGCCTATGGCGGCCATCAGTGCCGTGTCCTCGACGGCTCCCGACAGATCCCAGTCAGGTTTGATCTCGTCGGACGGCTGGTGGTAGTCGTTCTTGTTGAACTCTTCGCGCTTCTGCGCGGCAAATTCCGGTGGCTTGCCGATGTACTCGACGCCGTTGTCCGTGTAGAGTGCCGGCACACCTTGTTTGGCGAAGTTGAAGTGATCGGACCGGTAGTAGAAGCCCTTTTCTGATTCGGGGTCCGGCCGCAGCGTGCGGCTTTGCTCGGCTGCCGCGTCGCGCAGGTAGTCGTCGAGATCAGAGGCGCCAAGGCCGATGACGGTGATGTCCTTGGTGCGACCCCACGGGTTGATTTCGTCGGTGTTGATGTTGGCGAGTGTTTTGGCCAGTGGATAGAGCGGCGTGATGGCGTAGTACTGCGACCCGAGCAGACCCTGTTCCTCTGCGGTCACGGCAAGGAAAACGATCGACCGTCGAGGTGCCGGCTTCAGTTCGGTCAGGACCCGTGCCATCTCGAGCATCGACGCCACACCAGAGGCATTGTCGAGCGCGCCGTTGTAAATCTTGTCGCCGTTCTTCGGTTCGCCGATGCCGAAGTGATCCCAGTGTGCGGTGTAGACCACGTACTCGTTCTTGAGCACCGGGTCGCTGCCGTCGAGCCGTGCGAGGACATTGCGAGACTCGACCGTCCGCAGCGTGTTCTTGATCGCCAGTGACGCCTTGAGTCCGAGCGGGACCGGCTTGAACTCTCGCGTGACGGCCTGCTTCTTCAGCGAATCGAAGTCCTGTCCGCCCATCTTGAGCAGCCGCTTCGCAGCGTCGAGCGACAGCCAGCCCTCGATGCTCGCGCGACCCATGTTCTTGTCGGGCGTCACGAGATCGAACTTTTCGCCGAGATTGCCCTGGACGACGTTGAAGGGATAACCCGCGGGTCCGGTCTCGTGGATGATGAGCGCGCCGGCGGCGCCGCGCCGCGCCGCCTCTTCGAACTTGTAGGTCCAGCGACCGTAGTACGTCATCGCCGTGCCGTTGAACGTTCTGGCATCGAGCTTCGAAGGATCCGAGGGGTCTGGGACCTGGGGATCGTTGACGAGGACGACCATCGTCTTGCCTTTGAGGTCCACGCCCTTGAAGTCGTCCCAGTTGTATTCCGGCGCGACGACGCCGTAGCCGACGAAGACGAGATCGGAGTTCTCGATGCTGGCGCTGTCGGCCACGTGCTTGGTCCACGCCACGACGTCGTCGCGCCATTTGAAGGTGGCTTTGCCCTTGCCGGTGACGACGAGCGGCTTGGCTTCGGCGCCGGTGATTCCGACGAGCGGCACCTTCTGGATGTAGGTGCCGTCGGTGTTGCCGGGTTTGAGGCCGAGCTTCTGGAACTCCGCGGTCAGGTACTGAACCGTCTTGTCTTCGCCAGGCGTCCCGGGTGCTCGACCCTCGAACTCGTCGGACGCGAGCACCTTGGTATGGCCGAGGATCCGTGCGCTGTCGACCTTCGGCATGCTGGCGAGCGGGATCTTCGCAGGCGCTGTTGTCGCCGCCGGCGGTGGCTGTGCCGCCGGCGAACAGGCAGACGCCGCGAGGGCCAGCGTTCCGAGAAGAGCGACAACTTTCATTCGGCCCCGCTCGAGGGCTTTTCGACGGCGGTCCGCGCGCCCAACTCGCGGTCCATGTCGAGGATCGACGCCGGGTCGTTCCCGATCAGGCGGAACTTGGCGACAATCTCGCGTCCGGTCTTCTCTTCCTCGACCTGCTCGGTGAGGAACCACTGCAGCTCGGCGACAGCCGCGAAAGCCTTCTCCTTGAACGCGGTCTCGTAGAGTGCGTCGATCTGCCGGCTGACTTCCTGCTCCTGCGCGAGCGCCTTCTCGAATACATCAGCGAGGGACTTGAATTTCTGCCGTGGCTTCTCGAGCGGCTTGAGATCGACGTTGGCGTCGCGGGCAAGGATGAAGTCGAAGAGCTTCATCGCGTGCATGTACTCTTCCTGGCTTTGCAGCCGAAGCCAGCGCGCCGCGCCGGTGAACTTCTGACCCTCGCACCACCCGGACATGGCCAGATAGGAGTAGGACGCGCTCAATTCTGAGTTGATCTGCCGGTTGATCGCTTCGACGACGGGCACGTTCATTGTCTCATCCTCACAAACCCCTTACTGTATCGCAAAGAGTAGGAACCAGGTCCGCTGCGACTCCCTGAAGTTGTCGTCGCTGACGACGAGCACTGTGGCGCGTCCATCAGGCAGCCGCGGGCCGAATGTCATGCCTTCGAAGTTGTCGAGACTCGGGCCGAGCTCGGTGCTCAGCCCGTTGACCTCCGACAGATCCACGAGCAGCGTCTTTGCCGCGGGCAGGATGTCTGTCTGCCCTTTCAGCGACTCCAGACTCGAGACATCCGTCGCGCCCGCGAGGCTGACCTTGAACAGCCGCACGCGGTTGCGGCCTTGCGACGGATTGCTCTTGTGCTCGGCGTAGCCGCGCTCGAGCGCCAACAGAGTGGTTCGGTCGAGCGCCAGAAGCTCGACCAGACCGTTCATCGCGAAGCCCGCCTCGAATGGCATTTTTCCAAGAGGCTCGAGGTCGTACGCGTACTCGCGCGCCGGCTCGAACGTGTCGTGACGTGCGACATACTCGAGGATGCGCGTGCGACCACCGGCGTCGATCGTCGGCGGCTCGCCATCTTGTCTCAACGGCACCTCAGCGGCGGTGAAGAGCCGCGAGGCGTCGGGGGTGAGCGTGATGCTCTCGAAGCCCGCATTTCCTCGCGCGCCGTGCGTCGCGGCTCCAGTTTTCTCGGGAACGAACTTCGCTGGCACCTCGAGCCGCTTGACGAAATCGCCGTGACGGCCGTAGATGTCGATGGAGGGCGGTAAACGCGGCGCTTGATCGGTGCCTTCCGTCGAGATCGCGAACGTGCTGTCGGGAAGAAGCGCGATTCCCTCGAAGTCCGGATGCGTATCGTCAGGCGCCATCGTCATCGCCGTCGCGCTGACGGTCGTCACGCTTAACTCGCCAGCCGGAGCGGCGCCAGTGAAGCCGTAGATGCGTCCGCCGAATGGCGCATCGGAGACTCCATAGATCGGGCGTCCTCCGCTAGCGGCTGTCAGACCGGAAATACCGCCGAACGGCAGACCCACCACTGGCGGGAAGCGCGTGAGCGCCGGGATGCTGAATTGTCCGACCAGCGTCAGGCTGGTGACGCTCTTCGGATATTCGGGATGCTTGATTCTGGGGCGCCGGCCCAGACAGGACGAAACCAGAAGCGCGGATAGCAGCACGAGAAAAAGGCGTCGCACGACCAACTATCTTGCCATCATCCACGTCAAAGGGTATGTACTAAGAACTTCGTAGTTCTGCCATGAAAGACATCACATACGCCGTCCGCGGTCTTCGGAAGAATGCCGGTTTCACGCTGGTCGTCGTCCTGACGCTCGCGTGCGGCATTGGCGCCAACGCCGCGATCTTCTCGCTGCTCGATCAGGTGATCCTGCGCCGCCTGCCGGTGCGCGCGCCGTCCGAGCTCGTGTTCCTCGACGGCCCCGGCGCGTTTCGAGGGCGCACGTTCAACGCGATGACGTTCTCGTATCCGATGTACACCGACTTGCGTGACCGGAACGAAGTGTTCACTGGCGTGCTTGCGCGCTTTCCGACGGCGATGACCGTCGCCTGGAACGGACGCTCGGAGCGCGTCAACGGCGATCTGGTCAGTGGAAACTACTTCGATGTGCTCGGCGTCCGCCCGGCGCTCGGTCGTGTCTTCAACGCCGCAGACGACCGCACGCCTGGCGCGCACCCGATAGCGGTTTTGAGCTACGGCTTCTGGCAGCGCCGATTTGGCGGCGATTCCTCGGTGCTCAATAAGACTCTCACCGTCAACGGCCACGCTTTGACGATTGTCGGCGTTGCCGCGAGCGGCTTCAGCGGCCTCCAGGTCGGCACGACGCAGCGACGTCATGGTGCCGATGATGATGAAGGCCGAGATGACGCCAACCTGGAACGACCTCGACAATCGTCGCAGCCGCTGGGTGACGATCATGGGTCGATTGAAGCCCGGCGTCACGGCGGACGCCGCCGAAGTCGCAGCTGAACGTCGTCTACAGACAGGCGAATCAGCTGGAAATCCAGGCGCTGACCGACGTCTCCGACGCATTCCGCCAGCGTTTCCTCGCCAAGCACCTCGAAGTGCTCGACGCCGGCCGCGGCGTGTCCGACCTGCGGCGGCAGTTCTCGACACCGCTCATCGTGTTGATGTGCATGGTCGGGGTCGTGCTGCTCATTGCCTGCGCCAACGTCGCCAACCTTCTGCTCGCCCGCTCGACGGCGCGACAGAAGGAGATTGCCGTGCGCCTGGCGCTCGGCGCTGGACGTGGCCGGATCGTCCGGCAACATCTCATCGAAAGCCTGGTCCTCGCCGTCATGCGGCGGCACGGTCGGCATCGCTGCTCGCGATGTGGACTGGTCGTCTTCTTGCTTGCGGCGCTGCCAGGTGATCCCACCACGCAAACGCTGTCGGCCAGTCCGGATGCGCGTGTCGTCGGCTTCACGCTCGCTGCTCGCCGTCGTCACTGCGCTCGTCTTTGGCATCGGTCCGGCGCTCGCGGCGACACGGGCCGTCGTCGTCACTACACTCAAGGACGAGGCTGGCAGCGTCGCTGGCGGCAGCCGCCAGGCGCGGGTGCGCCGGGCGCTCGTGATTGGCCAGGTCGCGCTGTCGATGATGCTCCTCGCCGGCGCCGGCCTGTTCGCGCGGAGCCTGTTCAACCTGCGGTCCGTGGACGCGGGCTTTTCGCTCGATAACCTGCTGACCTTCTCGGTCGATCCGACACTGAGTGGTTACGATGCGCCGCGCGCACTCAGCCTCTTCGACCGAACACAGGAGGCGCTCGCCGCTGTGCCCGGCGTGCGCGACGTCTCGATGTCGGAGATGGGCGCTTCACCGGCAACGGCTGGAGCATGACCGTCAAGGTCGACGGGTATCAGTCCAAGGAAGACGAGGACATGAACCCGAGCGTCGACGGCGTCGGCCCGCGACTACTTCGCGACGATGGGCATTCCGCTGGTTGCGGGCCGTGAGTTCACGACGACGGACGCGGCGGGCGCGCCCAAGGTCGCGATCATCAACGAGACGATGGCGCAGTACTTCTTCGGCGACAGCGAATCCGCGTCGGCCGGCGTTTCGGGTTCGGCGCGACGCCGGCACCAACATCGAGATCGTCGGCGTCGTCGAAGGACGTCACGATCGCTGCAGCTGCAGCGACAAGCCGCGTCGATTCGTCTACATCCCGTACCGGCAGGACGAGACCGTGACGCAGCTCACGTTCTTCGTCCGGGCGACCGGCGACCCTGCGGCCGCGACGAGCGCCGTGCGTCAGGCCGATGCAGCGCCTCGACCCGAATCTCCCGATCTTCGATATGAAGCCGATGGACGCGCAGGTGGCCGAGTCGCTCTACGTCGAGCGGATGGTGGCGGCTGCTGTCGGTGAGCTTCGGCGCCCTCGCCACGCTGCTGGCAGCGATCGGGCTCTACGGCGTGATGTCGTACGCGGTCGCGAGGCGCACTCGCGAGATTGGGATCCGCATGGCGCTTGGCGCCGAACGAGGCGGCGTCATGTGGATCGGTATTGAAGGAAGTCGCGATTCTCGCGCTGGCCGGCGTCGGCATCGGCCTCGCCGGCGCGTTCTTCCTTGGCCGTCAAGTCGAGTCGCAGCTCTTTGGGCTGTCGCCGCAGGACCCGGCTACGCTCGCCGCGGCCGTGGCGATTCTCCTCGGCGTGGCCCTCGTCGCTGGTTTGGTGCCGGCGCGGCGGGCGACGGCGATCGATCCGCTCGTCGCCTTGCGAACGGACTGAGCGGAAAAGCCTCGACGAGCTCCTCTCGGGTAATCTCCCTCCACTCGCCGGGTTGCAGCGTACCGAGCCCGAGAGTGCCGAACGAGATCCGCAAGAGGCGAGTGACCTCGTGTCCAACCGCCTCGAGGAGCCGGCGGATCTCGCGGTTCTTGCCTTCGGTCAACTCGATGATGAGATGCGACTCGCGCTTCGATTGTTTTCGCACGTCCACCGAGCGCGCGTGCAGCCCGTCAATGCCCCGTTCCATCGCCCGCACGTCATCATCGGTCACCGCTCCGCGCGCGGTCACGACATAGCGGCGCGGCACCGCATTGGCGGGATCCGTCAGCCAGGCGGCGAGCGCGGTATCGGTCGTCAGTACAAGGAGGCCGGTGCTCGCCATGTCGAGTCGTCCGACAGCCACCAGCCCGTCCGCATCGGCGCCGAGCGCGTCGAAGACGGTCCGCCGTCCTTCGGGGTCACGCTTCGTCGTAACCACGCCACGCGGTTTATGGAAGGCGATCGTTCGCCACCGAGGCGTTCGTGTGGCGCGCCCGGCGACCGTGACTGCCCCGGGGTTCGGCTGGACCAACCGTGCAGGATTGGTGACGATGCGCCCGGATACCGTGACGAGGCCGTCGCGAATCATCCGTTGCGCGTCGGCGCGTGAGGCAAGGCCGAGTTTGGAAAGCGCGCGATCGAGCCTGACCTGCGTCCGCACGGAGCACACCTTTCACCTGCCACGCCCACGCCACTGAGCACACGGTTGATCAGCCACGGATGGCACGGATGACGTGGGGCGCTGGATGTCCCAGCGATCGAAAGCGGACCGAGTCAGTGAATCCGTGTCCTCTGTGGCTGAAATGACCGTGCTGGCCGCGGCCACGCGAACAGGTTACACCGGTCGGCTATCCATAGGTCCCCGGCGATCCGTCCAACGAATCATGTTCCGCGACCTCCCTCGAGATCTGGCTTACGCGTGTCGTTCGCTGGCGGGCAGCCCTGCATTTACGGCCGTTGCCCTGTTGACGCTGGCGCTCGGCGTCGGCGCGAACACTGCGATCTTCAGCGTGATCAACTCGGTGCTATTGCGCCCACTGCCGTACCGCGATGCTGGCCGGCTGGTGTTCATATGGTCGAGCACGCCCAACTCCGAGCGCGGTGCCCTGACGCCGGGCCGCCTGGTTGATTTTCGCGAGCGGTTGACGTCAATCGAGAGCCTCGAGGGCATCGGCCATCTCTCGGTCAACCTGACGGGGGCGGGTAATGCTGAGCGTGTACCCGGCATCGAGCGTATCCTCCGGTTTCTTCGACGTCCTCGGCGTTGCACCGCTTCTTGGCGATACGTTCCACAAGGATCGCGCGGATGTTGACGATGTGGTCCTCAGCTACGGACTGTGGACGAGACGATTCGGTTCCGACCGCAGCCTGGTCGGCCGTCAGATTGTGATCAACGGCCGCGCTCGGCGCGTCGCGGCCGTGATGCCGCGTGAGTTCGCGTGGCCCGCCATCACCGGGCGTGGCTCGAGCAACGCGGCACCGCCAGAGCTGTGGCTGGCGCCAGGAGCGCGCGACATTCCGCGGACGCCAGGCGACAACCCCAGCGAGGACCTTTCGACCAATCGACGCACCGGCTTCCTGCGAGCGGTGGGTCGACTATCGGCGGGTTCGACCGTCGCGCAGGCGCAGCGCGAAGTGGCAGCCGTGGCCAACCAGCTGGCGATTGAGTACCCGCGCGAAGATGGCGGCACCGGCGCGGTCGTGCAGCCGATGCGCGAGCAGTTCTTTGGCGTGGTTCGTTCGCCGCTGGTGATTCTTGCGGCCGCTGCCGCGTGCGTACTGGCCATCGCGTGCGCCAATGCCGCGAGCCTGCTCCTCGGCCGTGCGACGTCGCGGCGCCGCGAAATCGCACTGCGGCTGGCGATCGGAGCCACTCGTGGACGCGTCGTTCGCCAGTTGCTGGCCGAGTCGCTCATTCTCGCGGCGCTGGGCGCGTGTGGAGGCGTCGCGCTCGCGTGGATCGGTCGAACCTGGCTGGTCTCGCTCGCACCAGCCGAGATCCCTCGGCTCGCGGAGACGGGTCTCGACGGCACGGTGCTGGCCTTTACCCTCGCAGTGTCGATTGCGACGGGGATTGCCTTCGGCCTGGTCCCCGCGTGGCACGCGTCGGCCGGAGCCGTGGCCACCGATCTGAACGAAACCAGCACTCGCGGCACTGCCGGGCCACGATCCGGCCGTCTGCGCGATTTGCTCGTGGCAGCGCAGATCGCAACGGCGCTCGTCCTGCTCGTCGGCGCTGGGCTGCTGCTCAGAAGCTTCACCGCACTCACGCGCGTCGATACAGGAATCGACACGCGCAACCTCGTCACGTTCGATATGGCGCTCAGCGGCGCACGCGCGGCGCGGCACGAGAACCGTGTCGCGTTCTACGACGAGATGCTCGCCGCGATAGCATCGGCGCCAGGCGTGCGTTCGGCCGGCGCCGCTGCGACGCTGCCGATCGGCGGCGACGATTACGCGACGCCATTTGTCGTCGAGGGCGCACCGGCACTGGTTGCGGAGCACGAGACCTCAGCCGGCTATCAGGTCGTTACGCCCGGCTATTTCGAGACGATGGGCATTCGCATCCGGTCAGGGCGCGACGTGCTCGTTTCTGACACGGCACACGCGGCTCCGATCGTCCTCGTCAACGAGCGCATGGCTCAATGGCAATGGCCGGGACAGGATCCGATCGGCCGGCGAGTCCGGCTCGGACGCAGTGCCTCGAGTCCCTGGATGACCGTCGTTGGCGTCGTCAGCGACATTCGCCATTTCGGGCCAGCATCGCCACCGCGTCCAGAGATCTATCAGCCCATCGGGCAGGTGTCGTTTACGTCGATGGCATTCGTCGTGCGGACGTCCGCCGATCCAGCGGCAGTCATCGCCGCGCTGCGGGCGGCAATTGCGCGTCGCGATCCGGCGCAACCCATCTCGCGCGTGTCGACGATGGAGGAGCACGTTGCGCACGCACTCTCGCGGCCGCAGTTCATGTCGACGCTGATTGCGTCGTTCGCAGGGCTTGCGCTGGCGCTGGCTGTCGTGGGGATTTATGGCGTCATGGCGTACGCGGTCGTGCAGCGCACGCGCGAGATCGCGATTCGCAGCGCGCTTGGCGCGAGACCGCGCGACGTGCTCGCGATGGTCCTCGTGAAGGCGTGCTGGCTAGCTGCGGCTGGCGTGGTCGTGGGGATGGCCGCGTCGATGGCGCTGACGCGCGTCCTCGCGGGACAACTTTATGGGGTTGAGGCCACCGATCCAGTGACCTACAGCGCGGTTGCCGCGCTGCTCATTGGTGTCACATTGTTTGCCGGTGCGATTCCTGCTGTGCGCGCGACTCGCATCGATGCCACGCTCGCCATGCGGGCATAATCCGCCTGGTAGCGCTGACCACTTTTTGAGATGCGGCTCAGCCGAATCCGTTAGCCGATCTTAGCTCATCCATAACAAGTCCGTGTCATCAAATCACTGACACGCAGATATTTCTATCGAATGACCTAATTCATCGCGTCTCGGGTACATGCCTTGCGACTAGCCGCAGCAGGAGGCAAGACATCATGCGACCTGTTGCTCGCACGGCAATTGTTTCCACGGCGTTGTTGTTGTCCATCGCTCCTCTTCAGAGCGCGTCGACTGCGGCGCCTGTCGCTAGCATCGCGAACCGTTCGCGAAGTCACGATCCCGGCGGGGACCGTATTGCGACTGCGCCTGAATCGCGGCGTGGGATCTGATATTTCTCGCGTCGAAGATCCAGTGTCGGCGACGCTGGCGCGAGCCGTTGTCATCGGCGGACGCACGATACTGCCGGCGGGCAGCCGGGCGTCGGGCTACGTGACCGAGGCCTCTCGGCCTGGAAAGGTTCGTGGTCGTGGCCGGGTCGGCGTGCGCTTTACACGCATCGCACCGTCGAATGAATCGGCCACGTACAACATGCGAACCAACAGTTGGGTGGCGGTTGCGCCG
This sequence comes from uncultured Acidobacteriota bacterium, assembly GCA_963797715.1. Classification (GTDB taxonomy): domain Bacteria; phylum Acidobacteriota; class Vicinamibacteria; order Vicinamibacterales; family 2-12-FULL-66-21; genus DATBJJ01. Next base: position 333,473 of record CAWCQS010000008.1, on the reverse strand, counting down.
GCAACGAAGAAGAAGGACGCGTTGACGATCGGTATCCCCGCCGCTGGTGGTGCGGTTATCGGCGCGCTCGTCGACGGCAAGAAGGGCGCCGCGATCGGCTCAGCAGCAGGAGGTGGCGCGGGCACGGCCGTGGTGCTGTCGACCCGTGGGAAGGACGCGCACATCAGTAGCGGCGCGACGCTGGCGGTTCGACTCAGCGAGCCGCTCACCGTGCGAATCGAGTAAGCGTTTACCGCACGCACGACCCGTGCGCGGCGGCGACGATCAGATCAGGCAGATGAACTCGCCGAGGATCATCGCCGTCGCGCCCCATACCTGATGACCGAGCAGGTCGAAATACGGCCATTCGACCGCCACACCTTCACGGATGCGGATGTCACGGCCGATGCGTGACGCATCGCGGAGATCGTCGAGCGACACCTCGAGGATCTCGTCGACTTCGCCCGGCGCGGCTACGAACACCGGTCGCTCGTCTGTGACGCCAATCACCGGGTGAAGCGTAAAGCCGCTGACGACGACGTGCACCGGCGTCAACTCGCCGAGAACCCTGACCGTGGCTGGGTCGACCCCGATTTCTTCGGACGCTTCGCGCAGCGCCGTGTCTTTGAGCGTCTCGCCCTCGTCGGTGGCACCGCCGGGCAGGCTGATCTGGCCGGCGTGCCGCGCAAGACCGCTCGCGCGCACGGTCAGCGGAATGGCGACGTCATTCTCTCGCGGATAGATGAGCACCAGCGCCGCCGCCGTGCGGGTGTCAGGTGGAAAATGGCCGGCGCGCCAGCCTGGCCTCGCGGGCGTCGGTGCGAACTTCAACTGCGCCTGAACGCCGGGCAGCGTTTCAGCCAGCTTGACTTGCAACGAGCGCTCGAGATGACGAAGCGGTGACGGCATGCTTTCCAATCGGTGAATCGCCAATGTACGATGACGCCATGTTTCCTGTCATCGACGCGGCCATCGGGCGTTCCGTCCTCGACAGCGTGCGCGGGTGCACATTCGATGACTACATTCTCGCACCGCAGCGCAGTGTTCTGGTCCGTCGAGACCCGGCCGCCATCGATTTGACAGGCCGTTTGTCGCGCCGCATCGCCCTCAAGCGCCCGATTGTCTCGGCAAACATGGATACCGTCACCCGCGCGCCGATGGCGATCGTCATGGCCGAGGAGGGCGGCATCGGCATCATCGATCGCGGCTTCCGGCCAGGCGAGATCGAGCCGCAGGTTCGCGAAGTGGAGATCGTCAAGCGAACCCAGCACGGCGTGATCGGTGATCCCTATAGCGTTCTCGAGTCGGCCACGATCGGCGAAGCCATCAATCTCATGACGCGCTCGCGCGTGGGCACGCTGGTTGTCGTCGACAGCGAGCGCCGTCTGAAAGGCCTGCTGACCGAGCGTGACGTTCGCTTCGTGAGCGATCGAGGGGCCCGCGTCTCCGATCGTATGACGTCGGTGAATCGGCTCGTGGTCCATCGTGGACCGCTGGAGCCGGCCGAAGCCGAGCGCATCATGATCGAGCGCAAGGTCAAGAAACTGCCGCTGGTGGACGACGACGGGCGTCTGTTCGGCTTGATCACGGCGCGCGATCTCATGCATCAGCGCCGTCTGCCATTCGCCACGCGAGACGAGCAGGGCCGCCTGCGCGTCGGCGCCGCCATCGGCGCCACGGGCGACTATCTCGAGCGAGCGGCGGAGCTCGTGCGTGCCGGCGTCGACATCCTCGTGATCGACATCGCGCACGGCCACTCTGTCGTGATGGAAAAGGCGATGCGCGAGTTCCGCAAGCGCTTCGGAGAAGTCGAGGTGATTGCCGGCAACGTGGCGACCGACGAGGGCGCACGCTTTCTTCTCGATCTCGGTGCCGACGGCATAAAGGTTGGCATTGGTCCCGGCGGCGGCTGCACGACACGCATCACGACGAGCTTCGGCGTGCCGCAGCTTCAGGCCCTCGTCGAGTGTCGGCTCGCGGTGGCGAGCTCCGGCGTGCCCGTCATCGCCGACGGCGGCATCAAGCGTCACGGCTCGCTCGCCGAGGCGCTGATGTTCGGCGGAGACTGCGCGATGCTCGGCAGCGCCTTTGCCGGCACCGAGGAAGCACCCGGCGAGATCGTCCACAAGTCGGTGGTTCTTCCCGAATCGCAGAAGACCGTCAAGGTGCCGTTCAAAGTGCTGCGAGGCATGGCGTCGATCGAGGCGATTCGCGATCGGCTCGACGTGGAAGACGCCGACAAGGTCGAGCTCGAGGCCATCGGCGCCGAGGGAATGGAAGATCAGCGTTCCCGCCCGCGGTTCCGCGCGCACCATCCTGCGCGACATGATGAAGCACCTGTGCTCATCGATTAGCTACGGCGGCGCGGCGAATCTGGCCGAGTTGCGGTCGATGTTCTGGGCCGATCCGCAGAAGTACATGATCCGGCAGTCGCCATCGGCGCGGCGCGAGTCTGTACGAGCGCTAAAGGGCCGCCGGTCTCATGCTCACCGCCGCTGCGATCAGCCGCAAGCTGCGCCAACACGCGAATCCGGCCAGTGTCGCGATTCTCCAGAGCTTCTTCAAGACCGGACCCGGGCAGTACGGTGAGGGCGATCGCTTCATCGGCGTCAAGGTGCCTGGCGTTCGCGCGGTGTGCCGCGAGTGCCGTGGCGCGCCGCTCGAGGCGGTGGAAACGCTGCTCCACTCGCCCATTCATGAAGAACGCGCGCTGGCCCTGGTCATGCTCGTCGACGCATTCAACGCCGGAGACCATGCGCAGAAGCGACGAATCTACGAGCTCTACCTCGCGAATACTGCCTACATCAACAATTGGGACCTGGTCGACTGCTCGGCGGGCCAGATTGTCGGTGGCTGGCTGAGAAGTCGGAGCAAGGCACCGCTCACGCGGCTGGCGAAGTCGAAATCGCTCTGGGAGCGTCGAATTGCGATGATTGCCACGTTCGACGGCATCCGACGTGGCGAGTTCAGCGACACCTTCCGCGTCGCCGATCTGCTTCTGCACGACGAGCACGACCTCATTCACAAGGCCGTCGGCTGGCTGCTGCGCGAGGTCGGTAAACGCGACGGCGCCGCTGAGCGCGAGTTTCTTGCCTCACGCTACAAGACGATGCCGCGAACGATGCTGCGATACGCGATCGAGCGATTCCCCGAGCGCGAGCGGCGAGAGTATTTGCGCGGCGAAATCTGAACCGTCAGCCGGCAATCACGTCGACCGCCGCCGTCAGCTCTGATGGCGTGTCGATGAAGATTTCGTGGCCCCGAAATTGATACCCGTCGAAGCGATAGCCGAAACCGTAGCGCGCCAGGCAGATTCGCGTGCCGGCGCGCTCGGCCGTGGCAAGGTCGACTGGTGAGTCGCCGACCATCAACGTTTCTGCTGGAGTGACACCGGCACGATCGACGAGTGCCAGCAGCCCGGCAGGATCGGGCTTGCGGCCGTAGGACGAATCGCCGCCAATGACGTCACTGAAGAAGCCATCGATCCCTAAGCCCTTCAAGATCTCGGCACTTGGCCGCACTGGCTTGTTCGTGAGTACGGCAAGCCGATAGTGCTGTCGAAGACGCGTCAGCACCTCGAGCATTCCTTGGTACGGCCGCGTCGTGTCGAGCAGCCTGGCGTCGTAGTGACGCAGAAACCGGTCCAATGCACCGGGCGTGTCCGCGCCAAGCCCGCTGCGCTCGAGCGCGCGTCGGACGAGTACCGGCAGCGCCATCGCCTACCAGGCTTGCGACAACCTGATCCGAAAGCGGTGCACCGCCAAGATCTGCCAGCAAGGCGTTTGTCGATGCCGCCAGATCGCGGCTGGAATCGACCAGGGTTCCATCGAGGTCGAACACGACGAGTGTGATCATGCTGTGGAGGCGCCCGAAGCCGCGTGAGCCCGCTTCGGTCCGCTTTGCGCAGTACAGTCTGCGGATGCAGTCGATGCGTTTATGGCAGCTCGCGAGCGCGGCGTTTTTTCTCTACGTCGCCGCCGTATCCTTGTGGCAGGGCCTGTCGCGCCGTGCCGCGCGGCAAGCGCTCGCCGGTGCCGCGGTCGGCCTGGCTGTGCTGGCGCTCTCCCGCGTCGTCGAGAACCGAACGCTGTCGTTGTGGATCTGGCCGCCAGCTCTATTGTTGATCGGGTATTGGTCGAGCGGCCGCCTCTTCATTGCGCCCCGTGCGTCTCACGAGGCGGCGCTGGCGTGGCTCGATGGGCGCGTCTCTATCAGCACGGTCGCTCGCCGCGTGCCGAGAGCGATCGCCGAGAGCCTCGAGGCGGCGTATGCGGGTGTCTACCTCCTCATTCCGATCGCGCTGGCCATCCGGATCTCGTACCTTACGTCGCCGTCGCCGGATACGTTCTGGGCCGTCGTGCTCGTGACCGACTACGTCTGCTTTGGCTTCCTTCCCTGGGTGCAGACGCGTCCGCCGCGCGCGCTCGAGGCCAGGGATCCGTGGCCGTCGTCTCTTCGCCGATTCAACCTGAGACTGCTCGGTGCCACGAGCATTCAGGTCAACACTTTTCCGAGCGGACACGCGGCCGAAGCCCTCGTCGCCGCGCTCATGGTCGTCGGCGCCCCTCCGGCGATCGTCGCGCTGATGTTCCTTGCCGCGCTTGCTGTCTCGGCCGGCGCCGTACTCGGACGTTATCACTACCTCCTTGACGCGTTGACCGGGTGGGCCGTCGCTCTCGTCGTCTTCCGTGTGCTGGCCGCGATGTAACATACCTCCACCCGTCAGGAGGAGTGGTCCATGTCCCGAACGTCGCGCCTTTTTCCGCTTCTCATCATCTCTGCCTTTTTTGCCAGCGCCTCGGTCACCACATCCTCAAGCCAGGGGGACAGCAGGCGGCTCAGGGACAGCAGGGACAGCAGGCGCCGGCGGCACGGCAGGCGAGCGGCGATGGTGGCCTGACGCCGGCGCCGAACCGTCGCGCCGACGAGGGCCGCGGGCCGTTCAAGACGCTCGTCATTCGCGGCGTGATGCTCATCGACGGCACAGGCGCACCGCCGCAGGGTCCGGTCGACGTCGTCGTCTCGGGCAATCGCATCGCGGCCGTCAGTGGGGCGGGCACGCCGGGTCTGGCGATGCGAACGGGGCGCGCGCCGCAGAACGCCGATCTCGAGGTCGATGCCACAGGCATGTATCTGATGCCTGGCTTCGTCGACATGCACGTGCACGCGGGCGGCGCACCGAAGAATGCCGAGGCCGAGTACGCCTACAAGCTGTGGTTGGCGCACGGCGTCACCACCGTTCGCGGCGTTCCGCTCGGCGCCAATAGCGTGACCGTCGGCGACAAGCTCAGAAGCGAGCGGAACGAGATTGTCGCGCCCCGCATCTACAACTATCAGCGGCCGGGCAGCGGCTGGGACAAAGGGCAGATCACCACGCCGGAGCAGGCGCGCGAGTACGTGCGCTGGGCGGCCGCGAACGGCATCGACGGACTCAAGCTCGGCGCCGAGCGTCCGGATCTCATGGCTGCACTGCTCGACGAAGCAAAGAAAGTCGGCTTCGGATCGACGGCGCATCTGCAGCAGGGTGGCGTCGCGCAGATGAACGCCATCAAGGCGGCGCGGCTTGGGCTCAACACCGTGACGCACTTCTATGGGCACTTCGAGTCGCTGCTCAAGGACTACGTCGTGCAGCCGTGGCCGGTCGACATGAACGCCAGCGACGAGCAGTGGCGCTTCGGGCAGGTGGCGCGCCTGTGGAACAAGATTCACGAGCCGGGATCGCCGGAGTGGAAGGCGTATCTTGCCGAACATCTCAAGCTCGGGACCGTCTTCGATCCCACGCTGACCATCTACTCGGCTGGCCGCGACTTGATGAAGTTCCGCAATGCCGAGTGGCACGCCAAGTACACGCTGCCGACGCTGATGGACTTCTACGCGCCGAGCCGCTCCAATCACGGTGCGTACTGGTACTACTGGACCACTGAAGACGAAGTTGAATGGCGCAACTTCTATCAGGTGTGGTTCCGCCTCGTGAACGACTACAAGAAGATGGGCGGCCGCGTGACGACGGGGTCTGATTCCGGGTTCATCTATCAGACCTACGGCTTCGGTTATATCAACGAGCTCGAGATGTTGCAGGAAGCCGGCTTCCACCCGCTCGAGGTCATCCAGGCCGCGACGATGAACGGGGCCATCACGCTCGCCGAGCCAAAGGGCAAGGCGCCGGAGTTCGGGGTCGTGCGTGCCGGCATGCTCGCCGACATGGTGATCGTCGATCAGAATCCGTTACAGAACTTCAAGGTGCTCTACGGGATCGGCGCACTGAAGCTGAACGACAAGACTGGCCGGCCGGAGCAGGTCGGTGGCGTAAAGTACACGATCAAAGATGGCATCGTCTACGACGCGAAGCAGTTGCTGGCTGACGTCGCGGCGATGGTCGAAAAGCAAAAACGCGCGCCGCGCACATCGCCCGCGCAACAGTAAGGGGCAGGCTCATCGGAGGCCAAACGTGACCACTCGAATCCTCAGCGTCGTCGTGCTACTGCTTGGTACCGTGCAGGCTGGACCGCGCCCGGCCCCACCCCGTACCTTCAACGCCGTCATCGCGCTCGAAACGACTTCGGAGGATTCCGCTAACGTGAGCATGGGCGATCTCGATGGCGACGGCGACCTCGACATCGTCCTGGCCAAGGGACGGCATACGCCGATTCTCGACCGCGTCCTCTTGAACGACGGCAAGGGCGGCTTCGCGGCCTCGGATCTCGGGCCGATACCGGATCGGACCTACACGGCAGCGCTCGCCGATCTCGATGGCGACGGCGATCTTGACGTGGTGACCAGCAACGACCAGCCCGACCGCAAGCTCGTGTACTTCAACGATGGCAATGGGCGCTTCAGTATGGCCGGCACCTGGGGAGTGCCGGAGTGGTCGACGAGGAACGCTGCCGTCGCGGATCTGAACGGTGATGGTCGGATCGACATCATCGCCGCCAACCGGCCGGGTCCAAGCTTCGTGTGCCTCAACCAAGGGAAGGGGCGGTTCGGGAGCGACTGCATCGCGATTCCCGCGGAGTCCGCGACGAGCATCGTGCCGGCTGACTTCGACAAGGATGGGTTCATCGACCTCGCCGTGCCCAGCCGCGACGGTGGCCAGAGCCGCATCTACTTCAACGACGGCACGGCACGATTCGCCAGGACGCTACCGTTCGGACCCACGAATGCTGCAGGGCGGGCGGCTGCCGCCGCGGATTTCGATGGCGATGGTTCGATAGACCTTGTCGTGGGCGAGGAGGCGGCGGCTGCGATGATCGTCTACCTCAATGACGGCAAAGGATCACTCACCGGCCGATTTCGCATTGTCGGACAAGGTCGCACGCCTTACGCCATTGCTGCCGGCGATCTCAACAATGACAAATACCCGGACATCGTGTTGGGATTTACAGAGGGGCCCCATTTGGTCTTCTTCAACGACGGCACCGGCCGCGACTTCAAGCGCGTGTCCTTCGGCGATGAGGAGGGCGCGGCCTACGGATTTGCGCTCGGGGATATTAACAAGGACGGGTTTCCGGACATCGCGCTCGCCAGATCGGGAGCGCCGAATGTCCTGTATCTGAGCGGAAAGTAGTCCCGTTCACGTTTCACGGCCTGACCCCGACGCGGCAGGCCGGGCGGCTAGTGCCTCGCTCAGGTGGAACCCCTCGAACAGCGCCGACGGGTCGGTTTCTGAGAACACCAAGCTCGGGATCTCTCGCAAATATCGCCGGCGCAGGAAGGCGAATAGGAGGACTGCCAAGCCGACGACGCTCAAGAACATGACCATCGGGCGCGCGCGCATCATGAACTCGGCCTGCCACGCGGCAACCGTGTAGGCGTAGGTGCCGAACCCCGTCAAGTACAACGGCCACAACGTCCCGACCCGTGAGTTGCCTGGAAAGTACGTGCAGGTAAACGGCAGCTTGCGAAGCCTGATCATCAGAATCTCCGCGAGCAGCATTCCCATCGTCGCGCAGATCGCACTGTGCGCGAGCGCCGGCCGGAATCCCCAGAGCGACGCGGCGGTGACGAACCCCATGACTGTCGTCGGCAGCACACCGACGAACAACATCGCGGCGCGCACGCCAGACATCGCGGCGATGCGATCCGCTGGCTCGCGCACGCGGAACACCCAGTTCGCCTTGGGCTCAATTGGAATCGCCAGTGCGACGCGCATCCCGACGAGCGTGAAGAAACTGAGGACCAGGGGCGCCGATAACAACTCCACGCTGGGCCTGGCGAAACCCGCGAGGCCTTCACGGATCGCGACAGGGACGATCGCCGAGGCCACCAGCGCGAGCGCGATGCCGACATACATCGCCATCAGCAGCCTGTGACTGCGGCTGCGCGCGAGCGACCGCACCGTAAAGCCGAACACCGCGCGGGCCACAGGGCTGAATAGCAGCCGTTCAGCCATTCCGGGCAACGAGGGAATCCGCCTTGCCGACGTGACGTCGCGCGACTCGAGCGCGCGCCGCGTCAGCCGGGCATGCGTGGATACGAAGAGAAGGATCGCTCCTGCTGCCGTCGAGACCGTCACTGCAAGCGCGAGAGCGGCCAGCAGCGGCGCGCCGGCCACCGATCGCCCGCCGATGACGTCGTAGAGCCCCAGAAACCATACGGACGGCATCGCCCGGAGGTTGCCGCTCGCGAGATCAATCGGCAGCATGGCTGCGACTTGCGTCATGTAAAAGATCATCTGCAGCAATGCGGCAACGAAGAGAACCTGCATCACGACCGACAAGCGATCGGCGGCCGTCCTGCCGCCAAGATTGAGCGCGAGTCCCTGCAGGAACACGAGCGTCGCGAAGACGAAGATGCCGGCAAAGGCGTTGACCAGGACAAAGGCCAGAAGGCCCTGAACCTGATTGGCGGCGCCGCCGAAGTGCGTGATTGTCGGTGCGTAGAAGACGGTAGGAAAGGCGTTGATGCCAACGATGAAGATGGCGCAGAGCGTACCGAGGGCCAGCAGGCGAGCGCCGATGAGCACACGGCCTGGAACCGGCAGCGGCGTCAGGATTCGCGCGTCGCGTCGATCGGGAAAGACGCCGTCCCAGATGAAGAGCGCAACGAAGCCGATGCCGGTCATCGTCAGGGTGATGAAAAACAGGCGGAACGTGTTGAGAGCGCGGGCGATTGACTCGGGACTGCCGTCGACATGCAGGCTGCTCGTCGCGAACTGAATCGGCAGGAGAAGCCCAGGCGTTGCGAGGAACGCCAGGCTCCAGATGACGACCTGCGCCTGCGGCACACCAGGCGGCAGCAGATCGCTCTCGAAGAATCTGGCAAAGAACGTTCGGGCGAGGACAAGGGTGCGAGTCAGAGCGTCATCACTCCGACCAGATCGCGCGCGACCCGATCGATGTCCGTTTCGATCACCAGCTGCCGGAACACCTGCTCGAGCGACGCGAGCTCCATGAGCTCGCGCAACCGCGACACTGAATCGTGGGCAACGACGCGGCCGTCATTGAGGATGATCACGTCGCTCGCGACGCGCTCGACGCTCTCGAGCACGTGCGAGCTGTAGACGATCATTCGACCCTCGGCTGCGAGCGACTGCACCAGGCTGCGCAGCACGAACGTTGTCGTGACGTCGAGGCCTGAGTTGGGCTCGTCGAGGATGACGATCGCGGGGTTGTGGATGAGCGCGGCCGAGATGAGGATCTTCTGCCGCATCCCCTTTGAATAGGCGGAGAGCGGCGCGTGCCGGTCGTCCTCGAGGCCAAAGAGCGAGAGAAATCCGTCGGTGCGCGCCTCAATCGTGCGCGGCGACAGCCCCCTGAGGCTGCCAACGAGTGCGAGATACTCGGGGCCGCTCAAGTAGGTGTAGAGCACCGCTTCTTCCGGGACGTAGCCGATCTGCGCCTTGTAGGCGAGCAGATCGTCGCGGACGTCCTCGCCGTTGAAGCGAACGTTGCCGCCAGAGGGCTCGAGCAGCCCCGCCAGAATCGAGACCGTCGTCGACTTGCCCGAGCCGTTCGGCCCGAGCAGTCCGAGCACCCCGCCAGGCCGCAGATGGAACGACACCCCCCGGACCGCCGGAATCGCCGAGTAGTACTTCGTGAGGCCGTGAGCTTCCAATCCGCTGGCGTTTGCCATGATCCGGGCCCGCTCCGTGTAATCCGAGTGATCCGTGGCGCGTAATCCGTGTCTTCCGCGGCTGCGCGTGTTGATCCCGCCAGATCCGTGGTAATTGACACCAGACCGCGGCCGATGTTCCAGCATAAAATGCTGGCTCATGTACGGCATCGTCCTGACCCTTCACTCTTTGCTTCGGTGGGCTGTGCTCATTACCGGCATTCTGGCCGCCTCGCGCGGCATCACCGGGTGGCGCGCGCGCCGGCCGTGGACGCTTGCCGACGAGCGCGCGGGCTTCTGGTTCACTCTGACGCTCGACCTCCAGTTCCTCCTTGGACTGTTGCTCTATGCCGTGCTGAGCCCGCTGACGTGGGCCGCGTTCCACGACTTCGGTGGTGCCATGCGGGACACCGTGCTCAGGTTCTGGGCCGTCGAGCACGTCTTCGGCATGCTCGTGGGCATCGCGCTCGCCCACATCGGGCGCGCCCGCGTGCACAAAACGGGTGACGACGGGCGACGCCACCGGCTCGTCGCGATTTTCTTCACGCTCGCGCTCCTGGCGATCCTTGCGTCGATTCCGTGGCCGACCCTGCCGCACGGGCGGCCGCTCTTGCGCTGGTAGGTGATGAACCCGGCCCTGAGTTTCGTCATCCCGCTCTACAACAGCGCAGACACGATCGCCGCGGTGGTGCATGACATCGAGGCGCTGTCGATCGACGGCGGCCACGAGATCGTGCTCGTCAACGACGGCAGCGCCGATGCGACGTGCGCAGGTCTGCCGTCGAACTCGTGCGCGAGCGCGCGTGTTCCGATCACCTTCGTCGAACACGCCAGGAACTTCGGCGAGCACAATGCCGTGCTCACGGGCTGGCGGCACGCCCGCGGTGCCTACATCGTCAATCTCGACGATGACGGTCAGAACCCGCCGGCAGAGGCGCGCGCGGCTGTGGCAGCACGCGAGCCGAGAGGGCCTCGACGTCGTCTTCGGACACTACGAAGTGAAGCGGCACTCGGCGTGGCGTAATGCCGGGCAGCTGGTTTACCAACCGGATGACCGACTGGGCGCTCGACAAGCCGCCAGGGTTTCTACCTGTCGAGCTTCCGCTGCGTGAGCGTCGTTCGTCACGCGACAGGTCGTCGACTACGCCGGCCCGTATCCCTACGTCGACGGCCTGCTGCTGCAAGTGACTCAGCGGATCGGGTCGATCACCGTCCGTCACGACGAACGCCGCGCCGGCGCCAGCGGCTACACGCATGCGCAGGCTGATCCGTCTGTGGCTGAGCGCCTGGCTCAACTTTTCGCTGCTGCCGCTGCGAGCGGCGACGGCTGTTGGTGTCGTCACCGCTGCCGCCGGCCTGCTGGCCTTCATCGTCGTTGTCTGGTTATGGATGGTGCAGCGCGGCCCCGCCTACGGATGGGGCTGGGTGATGGCGGCAGTTCTCGTCTTCTCAGGCACTCAACTCGTGATGCTGGGCCTCATCGGCGAATATCTCGGCCGGATGTTCCTGACGGTGAATCAGCGCCCGCAGTCCGTGGTCCGAGAGGTTGTGCGCAGCCAGGCAGGAGTCGAGGTCCCGTAGCTTCCGTCTGAAGGCGGAAGCTCACACACGATGAAGAAGAGACATCCATGAGATCTCCGGCACGAGTGTTTGCGATCTGGGCGCTGGCGGCGTCCGTTGTCCTCTCCGCGCAGTCACGCGCCGTACCAAATCCCGAGACGATATTCGGCTTCAAGCCTGGTGCGGACTACAAGCTTGCGACGTACGACCAGTCAATCGAGTACTTCCGGAAGCTCGCCACGGCAAGCAAGTACGTCCGGCTCGTCGAAGCCGGCCGCACGAGCCAGGGCCGCACCATGTACTTCGCGCTCATCTCGAACCCGAAGAACCTCGATCAAATCGAACGGTACCGGCAGATCGCGCAACGGCTGGCGCATCCCGCCGGGTTGACCGATACAGCCGCGCGTGAGCTCGCGCGCGAAGGAAAGCCCTTCATCCACATCGATGGCGGTCTGCATTCAACTGAAGTTGCAGGCGCCCAGCACACACCGCTCCTGGCTTACGACCTGGTGAACCGCGCGGAGGATCCGACGGTCAAGGCGATCCTCGACAACGTGATCCTGATGCTCTGGCCAACGATCAATCCCGACGGTCAGCAGATCGTCAGCCAGTGGTACATGAAGAACGTCGGCACGCCATACGAGTTGTCTGGCCTTCCGGAGCTCTATCAGGAATACGTCGGCCACGACAACAATCGCGACGCCTACATGCTCAACATGATCGAGTCGCGCGTGATCGAACAGGCGTGGCGCGACTGGGAGCCAAGCATCGTCTACGTGCACCACCAGTCTTCACCGTTTCCGACACGGATTTGGCTGCCACCGTTCTCCGAGCCGATTGGCAGCGATGCGCCGTATCTGATGTCGCGCGAAGTGAACATGATCGGGATGGCGATCGCCAAGGGCCTCGAGGAGAGAGGACAGGTGGGCGCCACGCACATGGGTTTGGCGTTCGACGCCTGGTATCCCGGCTACATCGACTACGCGCCCAACTTCAAGAACGTGCCGGCTTTCTGGACCGAGACCGCTCTCTTTCAGTACGCGACGCCGCGTGAGTACACGATTGCGGATTTCCCGCAGGACTATCGCGATCTCCGTCCGCAAAGCCTCTACCCAAGCCCGTGGCGGCCGGGCTGGTGGCGTCTCGGCGACGCGGTCGCGTACATGCACACGGCGTCGCTGGCCGTCCTGGAGTACGCGTCAAAGTACAAAGAGTCGCTCCTCTTCAATCGCTACATGGCCGGTCGCGATCAGATCGCACGCGGCAAAAGCGAAGCGCCCTATGCGTACGTCATTCCGCAGGAGCAGCGCGATCCGGTTGCCGCGGTCGAACTCCTGAGGCGCCTCGCGTTTGGCGGCGTGCGCGTGTCGCAACTCACGACGCCAGCGACGATAGGCGCCGAGACGTTTCCCGCGGGGACGTGGGTTGTGCCGACCGATCAGGAGTTCGCCGCGATGGCGCGGCAGGTCCTCAACGTCCAGAACTACCCCGACATGCGGCAGTATCCCGGTGGGCCGCCATTGCGTCCGTACGATGCCGCTGGCTGGACGCTACCGCTCCAGATGGGCGTCCGCGTCGTTGCCGTCGCGTCTCCACTTTCCGACGACGTGCGCGCGAACCTGTCGCTTCTTGGACCAGCGCCAGACCCGAAGCGCAAGCCCGCACCCTATAACACGGCCGATTTGCGCGACGCCGCTCCCTTCGACAGCGTCCCCGGCATCGGCTTCGACTCGAATCCGAACGCGGCCGCCATCGTGCCGCCCGCGGGCCGATTGACGGGGACCGGCCCGGACCTCTTGCTCGACGCGGCACAGAACAACTCGTTTCGCGCGATCAACCGCGCGTGGCAGGACGGTGCCACGGTTCAGCGCACCGGTTCCGACGCCAGCGCTCGATATGTCGTCAGCGGCCTCCCCGAGGCGACGCAGACGGAGCTCGTATCAACGCTCGCGCTTGTGGCGGAACGGACCACGGCGCCAGCGGGCGCGATGGCGGTGGCCAAGCCGCGAGTGGGACTGTTTCGTCCGTGGGGCTCGAGCATGGACGAAGGCTGGACGCGGTGGGTGCTGGAACGATACGGGTTCGATATCGTCACGCTCCGGCCTGCCGATTTTCGTACGCCGCTCCGCGACAAGGTCGATGTCGTGATTCTCGCCGAGGACGCGCGCCTGCCGATCGAGGGCGGCGGCGGTGGTCGTGGTCGCGGCGCCGACGGCGGTCGTGGCGTGCGGCCAGAGTATGCCGATCTCGTCACGGCCGATGACCTCGCGCGGTTCGACCAGTTCGTCCGTACCGGCGGCACGGTCGTGTGTCTCGGCGGCGCGAGCCAGTTTGCGATCACGCAGTTCAAGCTGCCCGTGCGAAACGTCATCAGCGGCCTTCGTCCCGACGAGTACTTCCTCAGAGGCTCGGTCGTCGAAGTGACGACGGACCCGGCGCATCCGGTGATGGTGGGCATGCCCGCAAAGGCGGCGGTCTTCGTCGACGGCAGCCCGGTGTTCGAAACGTTGGACGGCTTCACCGGGCACGTGCTGGCGAAGTATCAGGACAGCGGCTCACCGCTTCTCTCGGGCTATCTGATCGGCGAGAAGTACCTGAACGGCAAGGCGGCGGCGCTCGACGTCCAGGTCGATCGCGGCCACGTTGTCCTCTTCGGCTTCCGGCCGCAGTGGCGTGGCCAGCCGTTCGGCACGCTGCGCGTCCTCTTCAACGCGGCGATGTACACACAGCCTGGATCGTCAGCAGAGACTACGGGTCGGTGACTATGTGAGTAGGACTTCTGCCTCAGGCGGAAGAAGAATGCATCAGAAGAAGAATCACCATGCGCCTGATTTCCACTGCGGCCGTCGCCGTGCTCCTGGCCATCGCTTCTCCGAGCGCGCAGGCACCTGCCGTGAGCTCGCCGACGGTCGACGCGTTGATTTCGCTCAAGCGTGCCGGCTCGCCAGCCATTTCGCCAGACGGCAAGTTGGTCGCTTACACGATCCGCGAAACGAACTGGGACGAGAACGCATACGAGACCGAGATCTGGCTCGCCGACGTGCAGTCTGGCACCACGCGTCAACTCACGAACGGCCGCAAGTCGAGCACGGCTCCCGCGTGGTCGCCTGATGGAAAGCGGCTGGCGTTTGGATCGGATCGGGAAGACAAGCGGCAGATCTACGTGATCGATCTTGCCGGCGGCGAAGCCATGAAGCTGACGTCGGCCGAAGAATCGGTCGGGGCGTTCGCGTGGGCGCCGGACGGGCGGTCGCTCGCGTTCACGTCGAGCGACCCGCGTACGGATGCGCTCAAGGACCGAGAGAAGAAATACGCCGAGTTCGATGTCATCGACGCCGACCATCGCATGTCGCACCTCTATGTCGTCGACGTCGAGACGAAGAAGATCCGGCGGCTCACGAGCGGCGCGTTTACCGTCGGCCGGTTCGACTGGTCGCCAAACAGCCGCGAGATCGCCTTCGATCACCGTATCAACAGTGATCCGGCCAACGGCGGCTCGGCTGATATCTCCGTCGTCACCGTCGCCGACGGGGCCGTGCGCAAGCTCGTGACGCAGGAGGGTCCCGACAGCAACCCGCAGTGGTCGCCCGATGGCAGCACGATCGCATTCGAATCGTCGATGGCGAGCCAGAGGTTCTTCTTCACCAACCGTCGCATCGCGACGATTGCTGCCGGCGGCGGACCGATTGCGAATCTCTCAGCGCAGTTCGACGAGGATCCGTCGATCGTGCGGTGGACGCCCTCCGGGATTTTCTTTTCCGCGTCGGCGCGCACCTGGGCTTACCTCTATCGGATGGATCCGGCGACCAAGGCAGTAACGCGCTTCGCACCATCTGATCGGTGGATTGGCTCCGGCTTCAGTTTCAGCGCCGATGCAACGACCGTCGCCTTCACCGCCAGCGACGCGTCGACGTTTACGGAAATCTACGTCGCATCGACGTCGCCTACCCTCACGCCGAAGAAGCTCACGACGACCGGAGAGCAGGTGGCATCGTGGCCTTCGGCGCCGATTGAGGTGATCTCATGGGCGAGCCAGGACGGCGCGACGATCGAAGGCATCCTGCACAAGCCGGTCGGATTTCAGGCCGGCAAGCGCTATCCGCTCCTCGTCGTCATTCATGGTGGCCCCACCGGTGTCTCGCGCGCCACGCCGTACAGCAGCACGAGCATCTATCCCATCGATCTCTGGGTGGCGCAGGGTGCGCTCGTGCTCGAGCCCAACTATCGTGGCAGCGCCGGCTATGGCGAGAAGTTCCGCTCGCTCAACTATCGCAACCTCGGTGTCGGTGATGCGTGGGACGTTCTCTCGGGCATCGACCATCTCGTCAAGATCGGGCTCGCCGATGCCGATCGCGTCGGCGCGATGGGCTGGAGCCAGGGTGGCTACATCTCCGCCTTTCTGACCACGCACGACAGCGCCAGGTTCAAAGCCGTGTCGGTGGGCGCGGGCATCTCGAACTGGATGACCTACTACGTCAACACCGACATTCATCCGTTCACGCGGCAGTATCTCAACGCGACGCCGTGGGATGACCCGGCCATCTACGCCAAGACGTCGCCGATGACGTACATCAAAGGTGCGAAGGCGCCGACGCTCATCCAGCATGGCGCGACTGACCAGCGGGTGCCGTTGCCGAACGCGTTCGAGCTCTATCAGGGCCTGCAGGACGTCGGCGTGCCGACGAAGCTCATTGTCTACAAAGGCTTCGAAGGGATTGGGCACGGACCGTCGAAGCCGAAGTCGAGCCGTGCGCTGATGGAACACAATCTGGAGTGGTTTGGCAAATACCTCTTCGCTGAAAGTCTGAAGTCTGAATTCTGAATTCTGAAGTGGAAGTCTGAAGTTGGAAGTTGAAGTGAAATGAAGTCTAAGCGAAGCGGGAAGTCTGAAGTGGATGTGAGCACCAGTAGCGAGCCGCCAGCCGCGAGCCGCGACCAACGAGCTGTCAGCCGTCCCTTGGCCTGTCTATGCCGTCCTCTTTGCGTCGACGAGCGTCATCGTTGGCGTGGTGTGGGACATCTCGTGGCACCAGACGATCGGGCGCGATACGTTCTGGACGCCGGCGCACCTGGCGATTTATCTCGGGGGCATCGTCGCCGGCCTGACGTGTGGCTGGCTGGCTCTGCGGCTGACGTTTGGCGGTACGCCGGCCGAGCGCGCGCAGACGGTTCGCTTCTGGGGATTCTCGGCGCCCTTCGGTGCGTGGGTCTGCATCTGGGGTGCGTTCGCGATGATCACGTCGGCGCCATTCGACGATTGGTGGCACAACACCTACGGCCTCGACGTCAAGATTCTCAGCCCGCCGCACGTCGTCCTCGCGGCTGGCATCGGCGCCATTCAGATTGGCGCGATGCTGATGGTTGTCGCCTGCCAGAACCGCAGCGGTGGCACATCGCGCTGGCTGCAACTGCTGTTTCTCTACAGCGCCGGGCTGATGCTGCTCAACATCGCGACGCTGACAACCGAATACAGCGGACGGTGGGACATGCACCAGTCGCTGTTCTATCAAGTGGCGTGCGGGACGTTTCCGTTCGTGCTCGTGGGCGCCGCGCGCGCGTCGGGAATGCGCTGGCCGGCCACCACTGTCGCAGCGGTGTATTCCTCGATCACGTTGCTGATGCTGTGGATTTTGCCGTTCTTTCCCGGTAGTCCACTCCTCGGCCCGATCTACGTGCAGATGACGCGCTTCCTGCCGCCGGATCCGCCGCTGCTGCTCATCGCGCCGGCGATTGTCATCGACATCGTGATGCGAAAGGTTGGCACCGGTAAAGACTGGCGGTTGTCCGCGATACTCGCGATCGTGTTCGTCGCCGTCTTCGTCGCTGTCCAGTGGCCGTTTGCCGACTTCCTCATGAGCCCGTGGGCCAGGAACTGGATCTTTGCCACCGACCGCATGGCCTACATGGTGCCGCCAGTCGTCCAGGAACGCTGGTATCGGATCAACCCGCCCGACAACCTGATGTTCGGGTTGTCGATCGCGCTCGTGCTCGCGTTCGTGTCGGCGCGCCGAGGCTTGTCGTGGGGCAACTGGATGGCGCGAGTGCAGCGATGACCCGATGGGGCGGCGCAGTTGTTAGTATCCTGGCGCTGCTGTCGATGGCGCACGTCGGCAGCCCCGACACCTTCTTTACTGGCACTGCTGGACCGTATCCGGTCCGTGTAACGGTACGGTTGCCCGGCGTGATTCCGGGTCTCGCGCAAATCGCCGTCCGAGTGCCAGGCACGTCGCCGGCAGAAATCCGGCGAGTGACCGTCAGAGCCATTCAGTGGAATCTTGGTCCCGAGGGCGCGCCGCCTGCCGACGTCGCGACGGCAGTGCCCGGCGATCCGGAACTCCACTCCGCAGATCTCTGGCTGATGGTCCCGACGTCGTATCGCGTCCTCGTCACAGTGGAGGGCCCGGCAGGAGCAGGCACGGCGACGGTGCCGGTGGTCGCGCTCGCGACCGCGCAGCGCGAGATGCCGCGCGGGCTCGGCTTCGTGCTCGCGGGTCTCGGACTCTTCCTCGGCGTTGGCCTGCTCACTATCGTCGGCGTTGCCGTCCGGGACAGCGTCGTGCCGCCTGGTGAAACTCCCGATCCCGTGCGCCGCCGCCGCTCGCGGATAGCCGTTGCGGTCGTGGCCGTCCTGCTGATGCTTGCGATCGTCGGCGGACGAGTGTGGTGGAACTCCGAAGCGACGGCATATGCGCAGTCGGTGCTCTTTCGGCCCTTCGCGGCCGACGTGTCGACACACCAGGAAAGCGGCTCACGCGTGCTCACGATGATGATTCGCGATAGTCGATGGCCGCCTTCTGGGAACGCGATCACCCGCTACAACGCGCTGATGCCGGACCACGGCAAGCTGATGCACATGTTTCTCGTCCGCGACGATCTCGGCGGCTTTGCGCACATCCATCCCGTGCCACGGTCGCCGGCGGGTGAGGTGTTCGACGCGGTGCTGCCGCCGCTGCCGTCTGGCCGCTACCACGTCTACGGCGACATCGTTCACGAGAGCGGCTACGCGCAGACGCTCGTTGCAAACATGACGCTCGGCGATCCGCTCGGTGTGTCACCGGCTGCCGATGTGGATGACTCCTGGTTCGCTGGCCCGGCGCTGCCCGAAGCCGCGTCGGCAGCGTTTGTCAGCTCCGATGGGCTGAGGATTACCTGGCAACGTGGTGACCCCCTCGTCGCCGGGAAGGAGCAGTTGCTGACTTTCGTAGCAACGAACGCCGATGGATCGCCCGCGACGCTCGAGCCTTACATGGGCATGCTCGGCCACGCCGCCGTGACGAATGCCGATGGATCGGTGTTCGCGCATCTCCATCCATCCGGCAGTATTTCGATGGCGGCGCTGCAGAAGTTCGAGGGCACCGACCTGCACGCACAGCATCGTGCGATAGGCGGAAATGCCGTGTCGATCCCTTATGCGTTTCCGAAGCCTGGGCGGTACCGCGTGTGGATTCAAATGAAACGCGCCGGCCAGATCGTGACCGGCGCGTTCGATGTGGATGTGAGGTAGGGCTGGGAGGCGAGATAGGCTCCCAGCTTCGCGTCCACATTTTTCAACGCGCTTGGGGCCCCACCCCCAAGCGCTCTCGCTCGGCCATTCGGCCTCGCTCGGGCCGCAGGCGCTGCCGACTTGACCTGCCGGGATCGACCACCGACAGCTCGGCTCGAAGATCTCCTATCTCCTGCCTCCTGCCTCCTACTTCTTACTCACCTTCACCCCACCATTGTGCGTTCGCACGCGAATGGGGGCGCCGCCACCGCCAATGTCGGCGCTGAGCTGACGATCGACGCGTCCCTGCACGGTGACCGGGAAGTCGATGTTGAACCCGCCGTTGACGGTGCCGGTCTCGAGGTGCGCGGAGTAATGCTCGGGGATTCTGAGGTGGACGCCGCCGTTGCTCGTCTCGACGTCGAGGCCTTCGCCTTTCCAGCCGGGCCCGTCGAGATCGACGTCGACGCCGCCGTTGCTGGTGCGGCCCTTCACGTCGCCCGCGAGATTGGTCAGCTTGACGCCGCCGTTGACGGTCTTGAATTCGATCTGCCCGTCGACGTCGCGGATCGAGATACCGCCGTTGGTCGTCTTGAGCGACAGCATCGACACCGAGGGCACCGAGAGGCGATAACTCACCGACCACCCCTCCCGCCGGCCCAGCCCTGATGGACCGTTGGCCGACACATCGCCCGGCGTGGCGCTGACGGCGACCGCGTCGGCAATCTGCTTGGCTCGCGCCTGCGTCTCGGCCTGCGCGACGACCTTTGCCAGGACCTGAATGTCGCCTCGAGAGCTGCCTTCGACCTGAATCCCGCCGTTCGGCTCGGCGTTGACGTTCATGGTTCCGGCCGCCACGACCGTGTACTGGCGGACTTCGCAGTAGCTTTCGCGGTCGTTGTTACCGTCCCGCTCGCTGCGGCACCAGTCGTCCCCGCTAGCGGACCGTTGCTGGGCGGTTGCGGGGAGGGTGGCGGCGCAGAGCGCCAGCAGGAGGGTGAGAGAAAGTGCACGTTTCGTCATGGTGAAAATGGCTCCTCGGGTCCCTTTGACGGAATTGAAGGCCTCCGCGTTGGCTGAACCTCTCGAACCCCGAACCTCTCGCGCCTCTTGAACCTCTGGAACCTTTGAACCACCTGAACCGAAAACCGTATAAGTCCTTATGCTCTTTCAGGATCTGCGATACGCCGTCCGAACGCTGATCGCCAATCCTGGATTTACGGCCACCGCCATCCTCTGCCTGTCGCTCGGCATCGGCCTGAACTCAGCCATCTTCAGCGTCGTCGACGGCGTCCTCCTGCAGCCGTTTCCGTACCCGGACGCCGACCGGATGGTCGTGCTGAACTCCACCAACCAGCGCGCCGGCGTCAACCGTGGCGTGCTGTCGTGGCTTGACGTCCGTGACATCAAGGAACAGTCCACGACACTGGAAGGTGTCGCTGCCTTTTCTGGCCGATCGCTGACCGTGTCGGACGGGACCTCTGAACCGGAACGGTTCAACGGCGCTCCGGTCTCGGCCTCGCTCTTCAGCTTGCTCGGAACGCCACCCGCGCTCGGGCGCGACTTTACGGAAAACGACGATCATGCCGGCGCCGAGCGCGTCGTCATGCTCAGCGACGACGTCTGGAAGAATCGCTACAACAGCGATCCTTCGATCGTCGGGCGATCGATTTCGATCAATGGGTTCCCGCATACGGTCATCGGCGTGATGCCACCGAAGTTCATGTTTCCAGAGAACCAGCGGCTGTGGGTCGCCCTGGCGCCGTATTACGAAACAACGGGACGCGACATCCGCGCAATGCAGGTGTTCGCGCGGTTGAAGCCGGGTGTCACGCGCGAGCAGGCGGCAACAGATCTCGCCGGCATATCCTCGCGGCTGGCGTCGGCGTACCCGGGTGAGAACGAGGGCTGGAGCACTGTCATTCGTCCGCTGGCCGACTGGATGATCCCGGACGAAGTGCAGCTCGTCATCCTCGCGATGATGGGCGCCGTCACGCTCGTCCTTCTGATCGCCTGCTCGAACGTCGCGAATTTGCTCCTGGCGCGCGCTTCAGTGCGGCATCGTGAAATCTCCATTCGTTCTGCCCTTGGCGCCGGTCGGCTGCGCATCATCCGCCAGCTCCTCACCGAGGCCGTGATTATCGGCGTCCTCAGCGCGCCGCTCGGCATCGTGTTCGCCTGGGTCACGCTGCTCCTGCTCGACCAGGGGATACCGCCAGATTCGATTCCGTATTTCATCCACTGGGCGCTAGACGCGCGTTCTCTCGCATACACGATCGCGATCTCGCTCGGCACCGGAATCGTCTTTGGCCTCGCGCCGGCGTTGCACTCGACTCGAAGCAATCTGCAGGACAGCCTCAAAGAGGGCGCGCGCGGCTCGACCGGTGGCCGCCGTGCGTGGCTCCGCAACGGGCTCGTCGTGGTTGAAATCGCGATGTCGCTCGTGCTTCTCATCGGCGCCTCGCTTTTCGTTCGCAGCTTCCTCAACCTGCAGAACGCCAACGTCGGATTCGATACCGCGCCGCTGATGACGCTGCGCTTCTACATGCCGGGCGCCGCCTACGAGCCGACGGGTGTAAAGGAGCGCCGGGTCGAAGACATCGTGCGGCGGGTCGAAGGTTTGCCGGGCGTGCAGGCCGCGTTCGCCTCGAACTTCATTCCGCTTGGCGCCGGCGGGGGTGGCGGGAGCGTGATCGCCGAAGGCAAGACCGTGCCGCGCGGCGAGGAACCCCCGATCACGTTCATTGGGACGACGCCGCGGATGCGCCAGACGCTCAACGTCCCGCTCACCAGCGGCCGCGACATGACCGAGTCGGAAGAAACGACGCGGACGCCGGTCGCACTCGTCAACCAGACGATGGCGAAGCAACTCTGGCCTGGCGACGATGCCGTCGGCCGACGGTTCCGACTGGTGAATAGTCCCGAAGAGGCGGCCGACTGGTTTACCGTCGTCGGCGTGATCGCCGACTTCAGGCATGGGCAGGGCACGAGCAACCGGCCGGTGTTTCCGTCGGCCTATGTGCCGTATCTCGTTCTCGCCCGCGCTCAACACAGGGCTGACGGTGCGCGCGTCGGGGGATCCCGCACGCATCACGTCGGCCGTACGCGAGCAGATCCGCCTGTCCGATCCAGCGATTCCCGTGTTCCAGCTGCGCACGATGGAAGATCTGAGGCAGTTCAGCTTCTGGCGCTACAAGCTGTTCGGCTGGATGTTCTCGGCGTTTGGTGCCGTCGCACTCCTGTTGGCATCGATTGGCGTCTACGGCGTGCTGTCGTACTCGGTCTCGCAGCGTCGCCAGGAGATCGGCGTGCGCATGGCGCTCGGCGCTGATCGCAAGGCGGTGCTGCGGCTGGTGATCGGGCAGGGCATCGTTCTCGCAGGCATCGGCATCGTCGCCGGCGTGGTTGCCGCGCTCGGCGTCACGCAGTTCATCAAGACGCTGCTCTACAACGTCACCGCATCCGATCCGGCCAGCTTCGGTCTCGTCGCTGTGTTCCTCGGGATCGTAGCGGTCATCGCCAGCTACGTCCCCGCCCGTCGCGCGACGACCGTCGATCCAATCATCGCGCTGAGGAACGACTAGAAGCGCTCTCATAAGCAGCGCGAACGAGCATAGCGAGTGAGCCACGCGACCGGAGCGTGGCGTCGGGGTCCCCGCGAGCGAGCGTGTAAGGGGGTCCCGGGGACGAAGTCCCCCGGATGAGAACTAGATCGTCGTATCATCGTGATCGGTGCAGCTTCATCTCCCGTTTCTGCAAGTCACGGAGCCAGCGCCACCGCAGGCGCCGGCGCCTCCAGTCGCGACCCCGTTCGCGATTGAGTTCGTGCGCGTGCGCCGCGCGCGCCGCTACATTCTTCGCGTTCGTCAGGACGGCACGCTGCGCGTCACCGTCCCCCGTGGCGGATCTCGGCGCGAGGCGGAGCAATTCGTTCTCAAGCACGAAAAGTGGATCGCGCGTGAACGTACTCGCGTGCGCACCGAATCGCCGTCGCCGCAGTGGTCCCACGGCACCACGATCCTGCTCCGTGGCATGCCGGTTCGCATTGCGGTCGAGTCACACTCGCGCGGCTGCCGTGTCCTTTATGGCGATCGCAGGATCGTCGTTCGTGACAGCGGCGACGTGCGGCGGGCGATTGAAGCCGATTTGCGCCAGCTGGCGAGAGAAGTATTGCTACCGCGTCTCGGCGAACTCGCCGCTGCTCACGGGCTCGCACTCGGGGCCGTCACGATTCGCAATCAGCGATCGCGATGGGGCTCGTGCGCGCGCAATGGCAATATCGCGCTGAACTTCCGCCTCGTCCAGATGCCCGAGCACGTGTCTGACTACGTGCTGCTGCACGAGCTGATGCACATCCGTCAGCAGAATCACTCGCGCCGGTTCTGGCGTCTTGTCGAGGCGGCGTGCCCGGCGTTTCGCGACGCCGAACGCTGGCTGAAGACGACCGGCCGAGCCTTGTTCTAGCGCCAATCACGCCGAGATGACTCTGAAGGGAGAGCGCTGCACGCTACGGACATGGCGAGCGGCCGACGCGCGGTCGCTGGTACATCACGCCAACAACCTGAACGTCGCGCGGCACCTGCGCGACCGGTTCCCGCATCCCTACACGTCGAAGGATGCAAGCGGGTTTTTGTCGGCCGTGGCGAAGGAAAACCCTCCAGCCAACTTCGCCATCGAAGTCGCGGGTGAGGCAGCCGGCGGGCTTGGCTACGTACCGGGCCACGACGTCGAACGCTACTCCGCGGAGGTCGGTTACTGGCTGGGAGAGAGCTGCTGGAACCGAGGGATCGTGACCGAAGCGCTCGCACTCTTTACCAGGTACGCGTTCGCCGAGCTTGGGCTCCTCCGGCTTTTCGCCCTGCCCTTTGCCGACAACATTGGGTCGATCCGCGTGCTGGAAAAGGCTGGATTCACGGCCGAAGCGGTGCTGCGTTCGAGTTGCGTCAAGTTTGGCAGGCCGCGCAACCAGGCAATTTACGCCATCGTCAACGACCGCTGGTCGCTATGAGGCTGTACCGACAGCTTCCGCCCTGACTCCGAAGTATCATAGAAGCCCGTGGAATACTTGATTCGGCAGTATGGGCTTCAACAGGGCGCGCTCGAGATCCAGTACATCGAGGAGTTCTTTCTCGACTTCCCGCGCAAGAAATCGGCATCAGAAGTCGTCCAGCGGCTTGGCAGTCGCGACCATCAAATCCTGATGGCCGAAGCACAGCTGCCCTCCGACCCGTCGACCGTCGTTCCCGTGTCCTTCAAGGTCGCTCACGAGTTGCGGGCATCGGAGACCGATCCCAAGCTGGCGGATCTCGTGTTCCAGCTCGAGGACGTCGTCCAGTTCCGAGGCCGCCGCATCCTCTATCAGTGGATTGGCGGGACGCGGAAAGACTGGCGCGGCCAGGGCCACTTCCGCGCCCTCACCGAGGAACAGGAAGTCTGGGCGCTCGACAATGGTTTTGACGAGATTATCGTCAAGACCAAGAACAAGTTCTACGAGATGCGCAGCACGCTCGCACAGCTCGCGTTCGACGTCGTCCGCTTCGTTCCGCATCCGGTCGACAGCGGCGAGTCGAAGGTGTTTCTCAGCAAGCGCCTCGGCCAGCACGTGATCGACAGCCACCGCAGCCGCCGCTCGGTCCACCGCGCCGATTGATTGACCGCGAAGACGACGAGCGACTCGAGCCGTATCGCCACGTCGGCGACCCGGGCTGGCTGACGTCGCACGGACTCTTCGTGGCCGAAGGCCGTCTGGTCGTCGAGCGGTTGCTCGCGCACGGCGGCTACGGCATCGACTCCATCCTCGTGACGCCGGCGGGACATGATGCGCTCGCGGCGTTCGTACGCCAGGGCGTCGTCCTCCACGTCGCCAGCCAGGCAGTCGTCACCGGCGTCACCGGCTTCAACTTTCACCGCGGGTGTCTGGCGCTCGTGCGGCGCCCCGTCGAGCGAGTGCCACTCGAGCGCTTCGCTGACGCCACGCGATTGGTCGTCCTCGAAGGCGTCGGCAATCCGGACAACATCGGCGGAGTGTTTCGGAGCGCCGCAGCGCTTGGCGCCGACGGCATCGTATTGGATCCCACGTCGGGCGATCCGTGGTACCGCAAAGCCGTGAGGACATCAGTTGGCGCCGTCCTGCGGCTGCCGTTCACACGAGCGGAGCCCTGGCCCCAAGCGCTGCGCGCGCTTCGGGAGATGGGCTTTCTCGTGGCAGCGCTGACGCCCTCGGGCGATCGGACAGTCGACGAGCTGAAAGCCGATTTGCCTGCGGGCGCGCGCATCGCGTGGCTCGCCGGCGCCGAAGGGCCAGGCCTGACGCCGGCGGCACTGGCTGAGGCGGAGACGACCATTCGCATTCCAGTGGATCCGCGCAGCGACTCGCTGAACGTCGTGGTGGCCGTTTCGATCGCATTGGCGTCAGTGCACACTATAGACAGTCGCCCGTGAACGCGCCGCGCCATGCAGCTCGAATTCGGACTCCATCTCTTCCAGAACTATCTCGGCTTTGACGAGCAACGACGCCTGTGGTCGGCGTGCAAGGCACTCGCCGAGGGCGACGTCCCGATGTACACGCCGACGGTACGCGGCGGCAAGAAGATGAGCGTCGGCATGCTGTGCCTCGGACGCCACTGGAACGCTCTCAATTACGCCTACGAGGACGCACGTTCAGACTTCGACGGTCTGGCCGTTCCGCCGCTGCCCGACGATTTCTCGCGCCTGGCCAGCGACGCCGCTCATCGCGCCGGGTTCTCGCTCAGTCCGGACCTGTGCATCATGAATTTCTACGACAGCGACAGCCGGATGGGCGTGCATCAGGACAAGGACGAATCGCGCACGTCGATCGAGGCCGGCGTTCCAATCGTGTCGGTCTCGCTCGGAGATACGGCGCGATTCGTGGTCGGAGGTCTGGCGCGCAAGGACCGAATGTCTTCGATCGAGCTGAGGTCCGGCGATGTTCTGGTGATGGGCGGGCCATCGCGCCTGCGCTATCACGGCGTCACCCGCATCATTCCCGGCACCGCGCCGGACACGCTTGGGCCAGGCCGGTTCAATCTGACATTTCGGCAGGAGTAGACTGAGAGCTGTCAGCTAACAGCTCTCAGCTGTCAGCTTTGAGCCCGGACTTCCTGATAGCTGATAGCTGAAGGCTGAGAGCCGATGGCTATTCCTGTGCCCTCGCGCGTCTGGCCAGCATGCGCACGGCATCGACCATCGCCATCAGCCCCATCCCTTTTCCCATCGAGATGTTGCGGCGGAAGATGCGTTCGACGATGTCGCAATTGATGGCCGCGATTTCAGCGGGCGGCAGCCCCGAGAGCGTTTTGTCGAGAATCGTCGCCAGCGCGCGAGCAGAGATGCCCGAAGGATTCTCGACCGCGAAGTGCAGCTTGAGCGTGCCGTCCGGCTGTTGCAGTCCCCACACATACGCGTCCGACTCGCACTGAGGAATGTGGTTCTTCTCCGGAAACGGGCGAGTCGCAACCTCCGGCGGCACTTCCTTGAACTGATCCGCGTAGCTGAGGAGCAGGTCGGTGCGGTCCGCCGGATCAGGGAACTCGTCGAATGTTTCGAGGAGGGCGTTCAGATTGTCAAGGGCCATGACAGTCGTCAGTCGTCAGTCGTCGGTCACGAGTCGTCGGTCCCAGTCCCAGTCGTCAGTCCCCGTCGTAAGTCTCGATTGCCATTCCAACTGAACATCGGACTGAACGACTCGAAACCCACGACTTGAGACTGACGACCGACGACTGTCTCACTTTTCAATCGGCACGTTGACCATGTTGCCCCACTCGGTCCACGAGCCGTCGTAGTTCCTGATGTTCTCGAAGCCGAGGAGGTACTTGAGCGCGAACCAGGTGTGGCTGCTGCGCTCGCCAATTCGGCAGTAGGCGATGGTGGGCTGAGAGGGGGACAGCTGCTTTTCCTCGACGTAAATTTTCTTCAGCTCGTCCGCGGTCTTGAACGTCCCATCGTCGGGATTGATCGCGCGTGCCCATGGGATGCTCTTGGCGCCAGGAATGTGACCACCGCGAATCGCGCCCTCGTTGGGATAGTCGGGCATGTGGAGGCGCGCGCCCGAGTATTCGTCTGGGCTGCGCACATCGACCAGTTGACGCTTGGCCTGCATGTGCGCGAGGACCTCGTCGCGGAACGCACGATGCTTGGAGTCGGATCGCTCCTCGGCTTTGTAGGACGTCTTCGGGAAATTGGGAACATCGCGGGTGACCGGCCGCTTCTCCTTCTCCCACTTGATGCGGCCGCCGTCCATGACGCGCGCCTTCGTGTGGCCGAACAGTTGGAACACCCAGAACGCGTAGCAGGCCCACCAATTATTCTTGTCGCCGTAGAACACGACTGTCGTGTCCTTCGTCGCGCCAATGCGCGACATCAGCGCCTCGAACCCCTCGCGGGTGATGTAATCGCGACGGAGTTGATCGTTCAGATCGGACGTCCAGTCCACGTTGACCGACCCGGGAACGTGGCCGGACGCGTAGAGGAGTGTGTCTTCGTTCGATTCGATGATTCTGACGGAAGGATCGTTGAGGTGGTCCGCGACCCAGTCGGTCGAGACGAGCACTTCGGGATGTGCGTAGCCACGTGCGTCTATGCTCATGAAAGCTCCTTGCAGAAGCCTTCATTGTAGGTCGGTTCGCGAGGCCGGGACCAGCCGCAGGGCAAATGATGCTCCTGCGGCATCGGACCGGGGAGGAAACGGAGAATTTCTACCGCAGAGTTAATGGGTTAACGGAGCGCATCTGAGTTAGGGGAGGGACACATCCATCGAGGCGCGCGAATTCACTACCCGCTTAATGCCCTGCTTTAGCAGCGGCACGTTGAAGTTGATCAGGATTCCGACAGCGTAGTCGGTGAGCTTCAGATACGTGAGCATCTGAGCGAGATGGATGGGTGCGAAGCCGTCAATCGCCTTCAGTTCGACGATGACGCGATCGTCGATGACCATGTCGAGGCGGTAGCCGCAATCGAGCGCCACTCCGTCGTAGATGATCGGCACCGCACGTTGAGCGTCGACGTGGAGACCCGACTTCCGCAGTTCGTAGAGAAGGCAGATGTTGTACGCGGACTCCAGAAGGCCAGGTCCAAGAGCCCTGTGCACCTTAATCGCGGCGGTAATGATGGAGCCGGTTGACTGATTTACTTGCTGAGCCGGTATCGCTGGGCATGGGGGCCGAGCTGCAAGCCGTGAACCTGCCAGGAATATAAGAAAAACACGTTCGAAACGAAAATTCGTACGCAGTTGCGCGTCAGACGAGATTTCTGCGGGCTGGTCGGGCGCCGGCCGTTGGCCGGCGCCCGTGGGGAAGGGTCGGCGGTTACAACAAGCCCCGCCGCATCCTGACGGGGCTTGCTCTCACCGCCGACCCTTCCTCCTCACCACCGCGCATAGCGCGGCCCGACCAGCCCACGTCTAACTCTCGGATCCTCTAGACATGCCTCCTTTCCCTGAATGCCTCTGTGTCCTCCGTTCACTCTGCGGTGAGTATTTCTCCGTTTACTCAATACGCGGCACACCTGCGCGGGAAACTGTCGGATTTGGGCCAGGCGGGCAGCCAGCCCCGTCAACGTTCCCGTCGCAGGCGCGCCGCATCGCTGAGGATGTGGGCGGCCCAGCGCCAGGCGCTGAACTCGGCCACCACCGATCGCATGCGGCGCATGCGGTCGGCTTGCTCCTCATCACTCATCGTCAACGCGCGTGCGAGGATCGATGCCGCATCGTCGACGTCATAGGGATTGACCGCGAGCGCATCGGTGAGCTCGCGCGACGCGCCGGCAAACGTGCTCAGCACGAGCACGCCGCGTTCGTCGTCTCGGGCGCTGACGAACTCTTTGCGCGACCAGATTCATTCCGTCGTGCAGGCTGCCGACGTAGCAGACATCGGCAGCGCGCAGGAAAAGATTCACGTGCGCCTGCGCGTGCCGGTCCTCGAGCATGACGATCGGCCGCCAGCTCGCCGTTTCGAATCTGGCGTTGACCCGATCGCGTGCCGCCATGACCTGCTCGCGCAATTCCCGATGCCCGGGCAGGCTCTCGCGGCTTGGTGCGGCGAGCTGCGCGAAGACGAAGCGCTCGCGAAATTCGGGATAGCACTCCAGCAAGCGCTCGATCGCCAGGAATTTCTCTTCGAGACCCTTGGTGTGATCGAGGCGATCGACGCCGACGCCGAGTTTCGTCTCCGACGGCAGGCACAGCTGACGTCTGATGCTTTCGCGGCAAATCTCGACGGAGGGACAGCACGACGACCACCAGCTCGGCCATCGCACTGAGGTCGGATAGGCGCGCACCAGCACCTGCCGGCCACCGTAGGTCAACGCATCCTGATAGCGATCGACGTGCGCTCCGAGACACCGTTCGACCGTTTCGATGAAGTTGCGGCAATCGAGCGGAGTCTCGAACCCGATGATGCTGCTGCCGAGGAGTCCCTCGAGCAGATACTGCCCCCACGGACAGATCTCGAACGTCTGCCAATGCGGCCAGGGGATGTGCCAGAACGTGACGATACGGCTTTGCGGCAGGCGCTCGCGGATCCGCTGTGGCGCGAGCGCGAAGTGGTAGTCGTGGACGAAGACGAGCGGCGAGTCGCCCGCGGCTTCGTCGCACACCGCGTCGGCGAAGCGCCCGTTCACGTTCCAGTACGTCGTGAAGTCGTCTGGCCGGAACACGGGCTTGATGTGCGCGCGGTGGCACATCGGCCACAGCGCCTCGTTGGCAAAGCCGTAGTAGAAACGGCGCTGCTCGTCGTCCTCGAACGACAGTTGCCGTACGCGATACGGTTGTCGCGCCGTGGCGCTTTCGTCCGCGTCGACGCCGTGGGCGACCCAGACGCCGGAACATGCACGGATGAGCGGCTCGACGGCATTCACCAGGCCGCTGGATGGTTCGACGTTGCTGCCGATCCCGTCACCTTCGAGCGGCGCGCGGTGCGAGAGCACGATGACCGGCTCGCGGCGGACCGACGTTCTGAGCCAGTTATCCAGCCTGTCGAACGTCCACGTCCCGTATTCGTCCGGCTCGCCGGGTTTGACGAGGGTCGGCTCCGCTTGTCGGGCTCGCATGCTCACAGTAGATGCGAAGGCCGACCTTCCCGGCCATCCGGTGGATGGGGGAGCCGGGCCCTTTTCGTGGGGGAGTGCCGGCGCCAACGCAGTTTTGCGGGTCGCTCGGGTGTTCGGGGGATGCCACCGTTCTGGCGGATGGGAGGACCGATGTCGGCTGCATGCGGTTTCGCACCTGGCCGGTCGCTGCGCTTGGGCTTGGCGGTTTGCTCCTCCTGGTCGTGGTGTCGGTGCTCGCCGCCTCCAACCGAGCTCAGGAAATCTATACCCAGCTCGACCAGCTGAATACGCATCAGCGTGAGGTCGAAACCAAGCTCAGACGGCTTCGCTCTGACCTTCACCTATCCGGCATCTACATCCGCGATTACCTGCTCGATCCCGAGCGCGAGAAGGCGCCGAGCTACCGCAAACAGCTCGAAGAATTCCGCGAGAACAACGTTGCCAGCGTCGCCGAGCTCCGCGCGCTCATCAGCGGCCGTCCCGACAACGACGAGCGCATTGCCCGGCTGCAGGCAAAGCTCGACGACTACTGGCAGGCGTTCGAACCGCTCTTCGACTGGACGCTGGTCGAGAAGATCAGTCAGAGCGCGAGCTTCCTCCGCCGCGAGGTTCTGCCGCGCCGCGAGGCGGTGCTGGCGATCGCTTTGGAGATCGAAGAGCTGAACAACGCCAACCACGCGATCCAGCGAGCCGAGGTGACGCGGCGTCAGAAGGAGTTCAGCGCCGAGCTGCACCGACTCTTGTGGGGCAGCCTGATTCTCGGTCTTGTCGTCGCGCTCACGGCTGTCATCCGCCTGCGCGTGCTGGAGCGCCGGTCAGACAACGAGCGTGAGGTCGCCGAGCAAGCCGAGCGTCTGATGCGCCAGCTGTCGCAGCAGCTCGTCGCCGCGCAGGAGGAAGAACGAAAGAAGCTGTCGCGCGAGCTCCACGATCACGTTGGCCAGATGCTGACGGCCCTGCGAATGGAGCTCGGGCGCATCGATCGTCTGCGCTCGACATCGGACAGCCGCGTCGCGGGTGCGGTCGCGGAAAGCCGTCAGCTCGTCGACGACATGGTGCGCACGGTGCGCGATCTCGCGCTCGGCCTGCGTCCGAGCATGCTCGACGATTTTGGTCTCGAGCCCGCGCTCGAGTGGCACGTGCGCGACGTCGGCCGCCGCTTCGGCGTGCCGGTGGAGCTGTCCGTCGACGGCGATCTCGAGCTCTTGTCGGAGCAGCATCGCACCTGCGTCTATCGTGCGGTCCAGGAAGCGCTGACGAATTGCGTTCGCCATGCGCGCGCGTCGCGCATCAGCGTCGCCGTCAGCCGCCTCGCGGATGGCCTCACGGTGACCGTTGCCGACAACGGCGTCGGCTTCAATCCGGCGAAGCGCGACAGCGGTCTCGGCCTGCGTGGTATCGAGGAGCGCGTGCGCGAGCTGCACGGCATCCTCGCCATCAAGAGCGCGCCCGGCGCCGGCACGACGCTGACGATGAGGATGCCGCTACCGGCGCGGCCGGTGGAGGTCGCCCATGCGCGTGCTGCTGGCTGACGACCACGGCATCGTCCGTCGCGGTCTGCGCAGCCTGCTCGAGTCGGATGCCGGGCTGACGGTGGTCGCCGAAGCCGCGGACGGCCTCGAGGCGCTTCGTCTCTGTGAAGAGCACCAGCCCGAGACGTTGATCGTCGATATCGCCATGCCGAAGATGAACGGCATCGAGGTCGCGGCGCGGACCCAGAAATTCGCGCGGCCACCAGCCGTGATCATCTTGAGCATGCACTCGGACGAGTCCTACATCACCAGGGCGCTCGCCGCCGGCGCGCGCGCGTACCTGCTCAAGGACGCCACCGACGAGGATCTGCTGCCGGCCGTGAAGGCCGTTGGGGCGGGGAAGCCGTATTTCAGCCCGGCGGTAACCGCGGTGCTGGTCGAAGACTACATGCGCCAGCTCCGCGCCCGCGGTCTCACCGACACGTATCACCTGCTGACCGATCGCGAGAAAGAAGTGCTGCAGCTCCTGGCCGAAGGACGCTCGAATAAAGAGGTGGCGTCGATCCTCGACCTGGGACTATCGACGGTTGAGACGCACCGCGGCAACATGATGCAGAAGCTCAACCTGCACAACACCGCGGAAATTGTTCTCTACGCGGTGCGAAAAGGGATCATTGTCTGACGCGTCAATTGACAAAGAAAAAGGCCGGCAGCACATCGCGCCACCGGCCTTCATCGTCACCAATTAAGTCTCGTGACGATCTGAATGACGCGAGACGTATTGGTGCCCGTCAGGGTCGTGACCTCGTAGTTCGCCAGCGTGCTGCCGATGTTTGATGTCGTGAAACGGTCGCCGACAGGTACGAAGTTCGCCTGGTTGAAAGCATTCAGCATCTCGGCGGCGAACTCGAAGTCGATCCTGCCGACGAGTCGCGTGCGCTTGGAGACTCGGATGTCGTGCTGCTGGAACATCGGACCAGTGACGATGAGCGAGCGGGACGCGCACTCGCCGTAATCGGCTCCGTTGTCGACCTCGATGCAGTCAGGTCCGTTGGCTGGCATGAAGTAGCGACCGGTCGGCGACGCTCCGGCATATCCGGACGCGGTGGTGGGACTGACGCTGTACGCCAGGATGGTGTTGTCGATCACCTCCTGGGGCAGCATCCACACCTTCTTGCCCGCGTCGTCGAAACGAAGCTTGAACATGTCTCGAACATCGTTCGCGGTCATCCCGACCAGTCGGACGTTTCCGAGATCGATGAGTCGGCCGCTCTGAATGCGCGAGCTGAGGCCGACCTGCCAGCCGGCGATGATGCGATCGAGAACGGCGTTGGCGTTGGAGCCGAAGCGTCGGCCCTGACCAAACGGCAGGTCGTAGACGACGTTCGCCTTGAACTGATGCGTTATGTCGCCCGGCGTGCCGGCGTCGCGTACGTAGAACTGAGGACGACGGAACGTTTCCCAGTCCGACACATACTGCTTGCCGTAGACATAGCTGGTCTGGAACTGCAGGCCTTGCGCGTACCGTCGCCGCAGCTCGAGCTGTAACGAGTCGTATTTTGTGGCCCCGATGTTCGTGGAGACGAACGCGCCGCCGAGCAGATCTGGATTGGCGACGAAGTAGTTGGCCGGGACACCAGCGTTCGCAGCGTTCGTGCGGAAGCGCGGCGCTTGCCCATCAGGCCGTTGTTGCCTGCCGATGCAAAGCCAAATGGATTGGGATTACGGGCGGCGAGGAAGTTCAGGAACGCCTGGTTGGTCCAGTTGGTGCCGGTGTAGAGCGCTGAGTTGCCGGACTGCGACGAATTCTGGCCGTTGAAGAAGGCCAGGAACGTCGGCAGCGGCGCGGTACCGGAGCGCCGGTGAACGCGAACGTGTTGCCGCGGCCCGCGGCGATGTTGGCCTGCAGATTGGCCTGGCGCGACACGGAACTCGTTCAGGAAGCCGTTCTCGAAGATGTTGAACTCGTTGTAATTGAGAACGCCGATCTCGCCGCTAGCCTGCGCGTTGAGCGTGCGCCACTGGTCCTTACCGCGCGTGCCGACGTAGCGAACCTCGAGCGCCATGTTGCCGCCGATGCCGCGCTGGACGCCGGCCGACCAGGTATCAGCGTACGGGACCTGAATGTGCGGATCGAAACCCCGGATATCTTCGGTGACGACGTCGGTCATCGGGTAGACGGGTGTGTTGGGGAACGCCGGAGGGCCAAGACGGCCTTGATCGCGGAGCAGCAGCGGAATCGAGCCCGAGGTTGCCCTGTCCCTCTTCGCGGTTGACCGTGATCGTGATGCCCGGATTGGAGTTGAAGAGGCCGGTGAAGTCGTTCAAGCCTGGGCGGCTGAACGCGCGCGAGTAGCCGGCACGAACGACGAAATCGCCCTCGGTCCCCATCAGGTCGCCAAGGACGCCGTTTTTCTGGCCAGGCGTCCACGCCATGCCAACCGTCGGCGCGAAGTTGTTGTAGTCGACGTCGTACGATTTTGTGCCCGCGGTGTACTGCTGGAACACTGGCCTCTGCCCCGGCATGTTCCCCGACTGGAAGAGGTTGCAGGAGTTGTCGGAGGCGGCGCCAGAGCGACCGCAGATGTTCGTGATGTCGGCATACGAGTAGAGGCTGTTGAGCGGATAGAACGGCCTCTGGATGTCGTAGCGAAGACCGGCGTTGATTGTCAGGTTGGGACGAAGCCGCCACGAGTCCTGGACGAAGATTCCGCTTTCGCGCAGGCGGCCATTCTGGCGCCCTGTGCCGAGTACTGCGTACTCGCCGGTCGCCTCGTTGAGCCTCGCGTCGCCCGTGATCGAGCTGATTCGACCGGTCAGCAGGTTGTACAGCCGCTGCGCCGCCTGAAGGTTGGCATTCGACGCACCGGGGAAATTGGCGTTCGTAAAGAGGCCGTTGGCCGGATCGCTCGAGAGGATGTCGAAGTTGACCCTCGGCACCATGATCGAGTTCAGCGCCCAGATGTTGTACTGCGTATAGCTGCCCCCCATGCTGATGTTGTGCGAGCCCTTGAGCCAGGTCACGGTGTCTTCGATCAGCAGGCTGTTCGCATTGCGGGATTGCGGGGCGGGGTTCGGCCCGGGACTTTGCAGCGCCGAGTTGATCGTCGGGAACCGCAGCGAGAACCCCTGTTGGTTCGCGACACTGGCGGTGAACATGCCGGTGTTGAGTTCGCCGAAGAACGTGACCGGTGCTCCGCTGTAGCCGACACGCGCTTCGTTGACCATGTTTTGCGAGAGCGTCGAGCGCACGGATCCGCTCCAACCGAGGCGCTCCGACGATTGACCGGCGGCGACAGGGAATCCTGGAAAGCTCTGGTCGAAATTGTTCAGCGTGTCGGGATAGTCCGTGAACTTCTGATAGTTGTACGCGAACGACGCCCGATGGTTGCTGGTCAGGTTGTAGTCGAGCCGGAACGTGGGATACCAGCGCTTGGTTTCGACAGGAACGTTGAACGTATAACGCAACAGGTTCGCATCGATGGTCTCGAGCGATCCGCCGCTGACGGCGGTGCTGATATCGCGCATCATCGCGGTCATTGTCGGATCGGGTGAGCTGAGTTGCCCGTTCCTGGCCGCGAGGTCGAGCACGTTGACGGTCTGCGTTCCACCGCTGCCAGCGAACGTGAAGTTGCCCGCCATCGCCGCAGGGTTGAGGATCGTTCGCTGCCGCGTCGTGTCGCTCGGCTGTCGCAGTTCCTCATAGTTGACGAAGAAGAAGGCTTTGTTCCTGCCGTCGAAGAGTCCCGGAATCACGATCGGGCCGCCGGTGCGAACGCCGCCCTGGTTCTGCAGCAGGTTGGCCTTTGCCGTGCCGGTGCGGTTGTTGAACCAGGTGTTCGCATTCAAGTCGTCGTTGCGGTAGTACCAGTAACCGCTCCCCGTGAACGTGTTTGTACCAGAGCGTGTGACGAACTTGATTTGCACCGCGCCCTGTCCCGCGTCGGCGCCCTGATTGGCCGTCGTGACCGTGACTTCTTCGATGGCGTCCAGTCGCGGGCTGACGATGGCAAAGAAGCCGTCGGTCGAGCGCAGCGTGTTGTCCTGAACGTTCACGCCGTCGAGCGTGATGTTGATCACGCCTCGCGGCAGGCCGTTGATAGTCGCGTCGCGGTTGCCGCCAGGGGTCGAAACGCCCGGCAGGAAGTTGACGAAATCCATCGCGCTGCGGCTGGTCAGTGGCAGCTTGGTGATCTGGTTGGTGTTGATCGTCGACGACACCGTCGTCGACTGGGTCTGGACGATTTCAGAGGCAGAGGAGACGACAACCTGTTCTTCGATGCCGCCGATTTCGAGCGTCGCGCGCACGTTGGCCGGTGAGCCCGACGTCAACACGACGTTGTTCGAGACGAATGTCTTGAAACCGGAGAGCGTGACGGTCACGCTGTAGGTGCCGACGTTCATGCCAGGGAACGAGAACGCACCGTCGGCGTTGGTGACGGCCGTTTGGGTCAGCGCGGTGGCGAGATGCTTGATGGTGACGTCGGCGCCCGGAAGCACGGCGCCGCTCGAATCGACAGCGATGCCAGACAGCGTTGAAGTGGTTCCGCCCTGACCGTAGGCGGGGATAGTGGTCAGACCAATCAGCATCAGCATCGCGATCGCCGACGCCAATACCTGCACAACCTTCCTCATTGGAACGCTCCTCCCTTCGATTCCAAGTGGTGGCCTGCGGTGGGGGCACAAATCCCACCGGTGTCTTCAGGAATGCCGGTTTCGCCCGCGCCGGCAGCGCGACGGTAATCCGCGAAAGGTATGCTGTCCGGTGCCGGACAGTCAAGTCAGGCCGGTTTGATACTGGTCAGGTGTATTGCTGCTGAGCCAGGCAGGCCGGACCCAGAGTCGCAAGTGCTGGTGATTGTTGGCTTGTTTTTAGGCACGGTCGATGTGGCCAGTGGATGGCTGCTAGTCGCGTGACGAATGCAGTGACGAATTAACGCCACGGCTTCTGTCCGGTTATGGGACCGCGGAAGACAGCCGCGGAGTACCGCAGGCCCACGGATCACGCGGATCACACGGTTAGGCGTACGCCGCGCCGACGAGGATCCTGCGGATACGCAGGTACGGCGATCCGTGGGAGATGCTGTTGGTCTGCGTGGGCTGACCTTTCGCATCGCCGCCCGTGCCGTGCATTTCCCACGACTCCTTCCCGGAGATCGCGTCGAGGTTGCCCCAGAAGTCCGTAGTGATCGCGTTATAGGTGACGTTGCTCACCATCCGCGTCTTCTTGCCGTTCTTGATCTCCCAGAATGCGTTGCCACCGAACTGGCCGTTGTAGCGCTGCTGATCGATCGAGTAGCTGCCGCGGCCGTCGATGAGGACGCCGTCCTTCGTGTCGGCGATGATCTCCTCTGGCGTCGGTGAGCCGGCGGGCCCTGGATCGACGTGCACGTTTGGCATCCGCAGGAACGGATAGTCGCGCCACGAATTCGCCTGCGTGCAGCCGCGGCTCTCTTTTTCGCCGATGAGATGCGCCATCTCGCGGTTGGTCTGCAGGCCGACGAGGATACCGTCGCGAACGATCGGCCACTCCTGCGTCTTCACGCCATCGTCGTCATATCCGACCGTGCCGATGCCGCCGCGCTTCGTCTTGTCGGCGGTGACGTTGAACAGCTTCGAGCCGTACTTCAGCTTGCCGACGTCCGACAGCTTCACGAAGCTCGTGCCGGCGTAGTTGGCCTCGTACCCGAAGATGCGATCGAGCTCGGTCGCGTGCGCGACGATCTCGTGGATCGTCAGCATCGCGTGTGACGGCGTCAGCACCAGATCCTTGACGCCCATCTCTACTGGCTTGGCAGTGCAGTACTCGACCGCTTCCGCCGCGATGCGCTCGGCGTTCTCGAGCATCTTTGCCGCTTCGGCGACCTCCCATCCTCCGGTCATGGCGATGCCGCTGAACGTGCGCTGACGGGTCTGGCCGTCCTTCCGCGCCGTGACCGTGAACGTCGGCGTCGTCGTAAAGATCTCTTGCTCGATGTAGGAGCCTTCCGAGGTCGCCAGGTATTTCCACTCGTGCTCGAGCTGCACCGACGCATTCACGTTGGTGACCTCCTTGGTCTTGACGACGGCGTCGACGATCGTCTGGACGAAGGCCTGCTTGTCGTCCTGCGAGATCGAGCGCGGATCCTTCTCGAACGGGCTCGCCCAGGTACTCGGTGTACGCCGGCACCGGTGCGAGCTTGACGTCCATACGCTTCGCAATCGCGCTCGCCTTGGCAACTTCGGTGGCGATTCGCGTGATGCGTCGAATCTCGTCCTCGGTGACGATCGGGCTGCTGGCGAAGCCCCAGACGCCACTGTGAATCACGCGGACGCCAAACCCCGCGGCGCCGCTCGGCCCGGCCGCACCACCCCCGCCAAAACCGCCGAACCCACCACCGCCTCGGCCGCCACCACGTCCTCCGCGTCCGCCACCGCGCCCACCGAATCCTCCGCCGAAGTCTTCGAAGTCGCGATTGCCGCCGCTCGCGTTGACGCCGCTGTTGGTGTTGCGGGTGAAGCGGATGTCGGCGTAGGTGCAGCCCTGCGTCTTGGCTTCGAGGAGCGCGATATCAGAGAGGCCCTTGAACTTCGATTCGAGGACCTTGCCCTGTGGCGTCTGCGCCATCAGGTCGCCAATCATGTCGCTGGCCGCCACGGCCATGCCCGACATCGCGACGGTCTTGACGAAGTCTCTACGTTTCATTGTTTGTCCTCTCGGGGGGTGGCCCTACCCTGGCTTCTCCAGTAACGGCCTACGGCTTACTCTCGAAGTCCACGAAGCTCACGAAGTTCACGAAGAACATTCAGTTGAAAGCATTTTCTTCGTGGCCTTCGTGAGCTTCGTGTTCTTCGTGATATGTCGTGTCAGCGAACTCAAACCGCAGGCGAAATCGATGTCATGAAGAAATCTTCGATGCGGACCGGCGGTACGAGCGCAGTGCCGCCGCCGTCGTAGGCTTCGCCAGTGTGCATCAGCACAGGCTTCCCGACCGCGGTGATGTTGTTGTAGCCAACGAGTGGCGACATGTTCCAGCGGAAGTTCTGGACCGGACCGGCAATCTCGCCGTTCTCGATCAGGAACAAGCCATCACGCGTCATCCCGGTGTTGAGCAGCGTTTGCGGATCGACGGCGCGGATGTACCAGAAGAACGTCACCAGCAGGCCGCGCTTGGTGCTCTTGATCATCTGTTCGATCGTCATGTCCGAGCCTTCCATGACGAGGCTCTGGTTGATGCTCGTCGGCGTCGGGTCTTTCTTCTGCCGCCTGGCCCACTGCCGATCGTAGGCGAGCGTATTGAGCACGCCCTTCTCGACCCAGGCCACCGGCTTCGCGGCCATGCCGTCGGTGCCGACCGGCGTCTGACGAAGGATCGGGTTGCCGATCTCACTCTTGAGCGTGAAGTCGTCGCTGAACAGCTTCTCGCCGACCTTGGTCGTGCCCGGCTGTTTGCCGCTGAAGTAATTTCCGACGGGACCTTCCGCGGTCCGCGCGTTGAAGATGCCGGTCATCAGCGAAAGGAATCGCGCGTTGGCGCGCGGCTCGAGAATCGCCGTATATCGCCCCGGCTCGATGGCGCGCGGCTTCTGACTCTTGAGCGCCTTGTCGGACGCCACCTCGGTGAGCTTTGCCGCGTCGATCTGGGTGACGTCCTTGACGCCCGTCGTGCCCGCCCACCCCGAGCCGCCTCCGTCCTTCGTGCGGCAGGTCAGGATGAAGCTCGCCTCGGCGTACTGGTAGTAGGCGAAGAGTCCCTTCGAGTTCGCCGTGCACGTCGTTTGATGAACCTTCGGAATGTATCCCGATCCGATGACGCCTTTCTTCTGGCAGATGTCGAGGCTCTGCTTGACCATCCTCGCCCGTTCGGCCGGCCCGAAGTTCACGCCGCTCGCGAGCGCGGCATCGACCTGCACGTAATCCTGCGGACCTTCGACGAGCGGCATCGCGTCAGGTGTTTCGCGAGCTTCCTCTGCCCGCTTCTGCGCGTCATCCACCGCCGTCTTGAGCGAGGCATCGTCGAAGTCCCGCGTCGACGCTGTCGCCGAGCGATTGCCGACGTACACCGTGATGCTCAGGTTGCGGTCGTACTGCACCATATTCGCCGTGATGTTGGAGTTCGCAAACCGTGTCGCCGAACGTTCACCGCCGCTGAAATCCACTTCGATCGCATCGGCCTTCGCCATGTTGATCACCTTGTCGGTGATCGCCTTCACTTCATCGCGTGAGTACATAGGTTGAAAAACTCTAGCACATGCAAATAGGAGCTAGGAGCTAGGAGTTGGGGCTAGGAGCTAGGAGACGCGACAGGAGTAGGAGACAGGAGACCGACACGGACAATTGTCCGTGCTGCACTGCCGTTGATAGTAGAACCGTTGGTCTATCAGCAGCGCCTGCGGCTGCGGCGAGCGAGCGTAGCGAGTCGAGCCGCCGCGAGCGGGGGTGGGGCCCCGCGAGCACTAAGAAATGCAAACAGCGTCGGAGGCGTAAAGCGGCCCCGCGACCATTGAGAAGCCGACGGAGCCTTTGTAGGACTAAGGAAGCTCTAACCTCCGCCTGAAGGCGGAAGCCACGCGAACTGGTATCTCAGTGCGCGTTGGCGCGGCAGGCACAGCCGGCGCCGCCGGCACCGCAGCCGCCGAACGATGGCTGCGATGATGCGCTGGTGGAGCGTTCACCGACGCCGACCATACCCGGGGTCGAGAGCAACTTGCCCAGGTTGGCGCCGTGGCAGGTCGGGCACGACGGCTTGCGTTCGCCGGTTACGAACGTCTCGAACTCCCGCCCGCAGTCCTGACAGAGGTATTCGAAGATCGGCATGGTTCATTGTAGCTTGGAGTCAGGAGGGTGTGTGCCACACATTGCGCTGCCAGAGGGGCTGCCGGGAATCACCGGCGCCTTTGCCTTTAGACCGGAAACCGCCAAGCCGATGCGCGAGCTGGCCGAGGTCCTGCTGCGAGGGCCCAATACGCTGACGAGCGGCGAACGCGAGACGATCGCGTCGTTCGTGTCGGCGCGGAACGATTGCGCGTTCTGCCGCGATAGTCACCGCGCCGCCGCCGCGCATCACCTCGACGGCGACTACGAGCTCGTCGACGCTGTGCGCGCCGACTATCAGCAGGCGCCGGTGTCGGCAAAGCTCAAGGCGCTGCTGGCGATTGCCGCGAAGGTCCAGCAGGGCGGCAAGCACGTCACGACCGCCGACGTCGATCGTGCGCGTGCGGAAGGCGCCACCGATACCGAGATCCACGATACCGTGCTCATCGCTGCCGCGTTCTGCATGTACAACCGCTACGTCGACGGTCTTGCGACGCTGACGCCGGCCGACGACGCGGCCTACCACGCAATGGGAGAGCGTATGGCGCGCCAGGGATATGTCCGGCCAGGCTCCTAGCTGCGGAGCTCAGTTGAAACGTCCGGGAATCCACGCCACGGAGTCCACGCCACGGAGTACACACGGAATACACGGTAGACGGGTCTCGGCAAAGGCAGACCTGTGAATTCCGTGCAGTCCGTGGCGTGTTTTCGGTGGTGGTCCGTGGCCTTAATCGTGACGGAGCACGTCGATGGGGTCGACGCGGCCCGCACGCCGCACCGGCCGCCAGCATGCGAGGCCGACAACGACAACGACCAGCGCCGCAACCGTCGCCATCGTCGCCGGGTCGTTTGGCGTGACGCCGTAGAGTTGATCGGCAATGAAGCGGCCGAGCCCCAGCGCAGCCAGGAGACCAACGACGACGCCGATCGCGGTCATCATCGCGGCATCGCGCAGGACGAGCCGGTGGATCTGGCGACGCGTCGCGCCAAGCGCCACGCGTACACCGATCTCAGGTAGTCGCTGCGCCGTGGTGAAGGCGAGCAGGCCATAAATTCCCACCGTCATCAGCAGCAACGCCATACCGGCGAACGTGCCGAGCAGCGCTGATACGAAAAGCGGACGGCCGAACCCGCTGTCGACGATCTCTTCGAGTGTCCGCATCGATGCAATTGGCAAGGCGGGATCGACGGCGGCGATTGTCGAGCGAACCGTCGGCGCGAGGTCGAGCGGCGCTCCCGAGGTCCGCACGAGCAGGCTCATCGTGGACTGCGGCTCTTGTGCGGCGCTCAGATAGAACTCGGGGCCGGTGTTCGCGCGCAACGACACGGTGCGCATGTCGCTGACGACACCGGCAACGGTGATCCACGGGCTGAAAAGGACCTTGAATCGCCGGCCGATCGCGCCGTCAGGCCAGAGGCGCATGGCCATCGACTCGTTGATGATGGCCACCGGCACGGCTTGCGGGCGCTCGAACTCTAGCGGCATTTTCTGTTGTGGGAACCAGCGAATGAGCGGCAGTGCGAGGCGTGCGTCCGATGGCGCGAAATCGCGGCCGGCGACGAACGGCACGCCGATGGTCTTGAAGTAGCCGGGCGTGACCACACGGTACTGTGCGCTGACCCATTGCCCCGGCTGCTCGGGCTTGCCCTCGACCTGGATGCCGATGCCGGACGACCCACCGCCGAGCGGCACCGCGTTGATCGAACCGGCCTGCAAGACGCCTGGCGTCTGGCGCAGGCGATCCTCCACCGTGTCGAAGAACGACCGTTGACGGTGCAGCGGGGCGTATGTCGTCGCGCGAAGCGACAGATCGACGGCAAGCGTGCTCTGCACGACGAACCCTGGATCGACCCTGTGCAGCGCGATCAGGCCCCGCGCCATCAGCGTCGCTCCGAGCACGAGAGGCACCGCCAGCGCCACTTGGGCGATCACGAGTCCACGACGCACGCGCATTCGCGAGCCAACGAGCGTTCGTCCGCCTTGAGCCAGCGTGTCGGCGGGACCGACGTGACTGGCCTGCATTGCCGGCACGACGCCAAAGATCAAACCCGTCAAAACGGACACGCCAATGGCAAACGCCAGCACTGATCGGTCGAGTGTCACGGCATCGACGGTTAGAGAGCCTGGAGGCAGAAGCGCCGGCACGAGGTCGATCAGCACGGATGTCAGCGCAAGCCCGAGGACACCACCGGCGACCGAAAGCACGAGACTCTCGGCGACAAGCTGCCGGACCAGCCGGAAGCGCGTCGCACCGAGCGCAAGCTCCAGCGCAATCTCGCGGCGCCGTGTTACGCCGCGCGCCATCAACAGGCTCGCGACGTTGCTACAGCCGATGAGCAGGAGGAAGCCGACCGCTCCAAGCAGGAGCACCAGCGACGAGCGTACGTCCTTGACCAGGTTGTCGTGCAGAGGAACCACGTTCACGCCGTGGCCGGCGTTGTCCTCCGGATACCTGACCGCGAGTGCCTTCGCGACGCCAGTCAGATCGGCCTGTGCTTGCGCCATGGTCACGCCCGGCTTCACCCGCCCGACGACGAAGAGGTAGTGGCGGCCGACGTAACGTTCGATGTTGTCGGCAATCGGGGTCCACAGATCCGGCGTCGCGCCGGCGTTGCCCGGCGGGAACGCGAACGACAGTGGCATTACGCCGACGACATGAAACGGTCGATCGTTGAGGCGTACCGTGCGACCGACGACCGACGGGTCGGAGGCGAACCGCGACCGCCACACCCGGTCGCTCAGGATCACGACGTCGCCGCGCCCTTCGCTGTCCTCGTCGGCGGTGAACGTCCGGCCGATCGCTGGTGCGAC
This sequence comes from uncultured Acidobacteriota bacterium, assembly GCA_963797715.1. GTDB lineage: Bacteria > Acidobacteriota > Vicinamibacteria > Vicinamibacterales > 2-12-FULL-66-21 > DATBJJ01. The sequence continues at coordinate 290,259 of CAWCQS010000008.1, read as the reverse complement.
GCCCATCACCTGGAAGAACGTCGCCGCGACGCGAACGCCGAGGAGCGCCACCGGATCGCCGGCGCCGGTGAGGTGCACGCCTTCGTCGTAAATCATCGGCGACAGCCCGTCGAACGTTCGGTTGCTGCGCGCCCACTCCGGAAACTCGTGCCCGCCGACGACGTTCTGCGCCGTGTTCGCCCGCGTTTCCCAGACGAGCGCGAGGCGATCGGGATCTCCGAAGGGCAGCGGCCGCAGCAGCACGGCATTGACGACGCTGAAGACGAGGGTGGCGCTGCCGATCGTCAGGGCGAGAAGAGCGACGATCGTCAGCGAGAGCGCCGGCGAGCGGCGGATGCGGCGCCACGCATAGCTTACGTCCTGGATGTGGTCTTCGAGGCGCCTGGTGCCGCGCATGTCGCGGCTCTGTTCCCTGACGTTCTCGAGGCCGCCGAACGCGAGACGCGCCTGACGTCTGGCTTCGGACGCCGGCAGCCCGCGGCGTTCGAGCGCGTCGGCTTCTCTGGCGAGGTGGGCCTGGATCTCGTCCTCCATCTCGCGATCGAGATCGCCGCCGCGGGTGAGCGCTCGCAGCCGGTAGCGAAGGTCGTTCCACAGCTCGGCCAGCATCGCCGCCTCCTAGTTCATGTCGAGAACGAACCCAACAGCGGCTGTGAGCCGCGCCCAGTCGTCGGCGCCCGACGCCAGCTGCTTCCGCCCGGCGCGCGTGAGCTCGTAGTACTTGGCCTTGCGGTTGTTCTCGGAGCTGCCCCAGGAGGCCGAGATCCAGCCGCGCCGCTCGAGGCGGTGCAGGGCCGGATAGAGCGAGCCCTGCGGAATCTGCAGCGCTTCGCGCGAGACCTGCCGGATGCGCTCGGAGATGGACCAGCCATGCATGGGTCCGAGCGACACGGCCTTGAGGATGAGCAAATCGAGTGTGCCTTGCGGCAGATCGAGGCGTTGTTCGGTCATGGTTTCCCTTTGCCCTTCTACAGGAGGCTACCACCTCTCTTGCAGAAGCACAAGGGGAGCGGGCCAAGGTTCCAGAGGTTCAAAAGGTTCAGGAGGTTCCTGGTTGACTCCCCGTTCCTGTCATATGTATCGTTGCCATATATATGGACGACAGCTACATGAAGAAAGGCAGCGCCGAAATGCTCGTGCTGGCGCTCGTCGAAGACCGCGGCCGTCACGGCTACGAGATCGGCAAGCTGATCGAAGAACGCTCCGGTGGCGTCCTGAAGTTCCACATCGCGTCCCTCTATCCGATGCTCTACAAGCTCGAGCGCCGCCATCTCATTCAAGGGCGATGGGTGGAAAAGCCGGGGCAGCGGCGGAAGCGCTTCTACCGCATCACCGCAGAAGGCCGTCGGGTGCTCGCCAGCCAGCGTAGCCGCTGGCATGAGTTCATGGTCGCGCTGTCGCAGGTCGCGGGGATTCGACATGCGTGACTGGAAGGCCATGGTGCGGTCGCAGCCGGGTGCTGAAGCGCTGCCGCTCGATGTCATCGAAGAGATCGCTCAACACGCCGACGAGCTGTATAAGGTCCATCGCGCCAACGGCAACAGCGAGGCCGACAGCACGAGAGCCGTGGTCGTCGAGCTCTCTCAGATGGATCCCATCCTTCAGGCGGCAAGAAGGCTGCGGCAGCGTCCGGCGCTGGCGCCCGAGCCACCAACGGCTCGCAGCAACCACCTCTCGTCCATCGTCCGCGACCTCTCTCACGGCGTGCGTGTGTTGATGGCTCGCCCGGCGTTCACCGCCATCGCTGTGGCGACACTGGCGCTCGGCATCGGCGCCAACACCGCGATCTTCAGCGTTGTGCACTCGCTCCTCCTCGCGCCGTTGCCGTTCCCCGATTCCGAGCGGCTGGTCATGCTGTGGGAAACATCCTTGACCGATCGAGGCGACATCACCATCGTGTCCGCGCCGAACTGGAAGGACTGGCGCGACAACTCGACGTCGTTTGCGAACGTCGCGATTTGGGAAAATCTGACCTACAACATCTCCGGCGGCGCCGCACCGGAACAGGTAGCCGGCATGCGCGTATCGGCAAGCGCGTTTCCGATGCTCGGCGTCGCGCCGGCGCTCGGTCGAACTTTCTTGGACGCCGAGGATGCGACGGGCCATCACGTCGTTGTGATCTCCGAGGCGTTATGGCGGCGGCGATTTGGCGCCGATCCATCCGCGATCGGCAAGACGCTGCGCGTCAACGGTGAGCCGCACGAAGTCGTTGGTGTCATGCCGCCGGGGTTCAATTTTCTGAACCAGCGCTTTCAACTGTGGGAGCCGATCCAGTTCAACGAGGCGGATGCCGCCAGGGACTCGCACTCGTTTCTCGCGGCCGGCCGGTTGAAGGCCGGCCTATCGTTCGATGATGCCCGGAACGAAATCGAGACGCTCGGCCGGCGGCTGGAGTCCCAGACGCACGAAGGTCATGGCGTATCGATGACCCCGCTATCTGACTTTGGCGTCGCCGGCATGGGCCAGACGCTCAAGACGCTGCTCGCCGCCGTCACCTTCGTGCTGCTGATCGCCTGCGTCAATGTCGCCAACCTCCTACTCGCGCAGTCGGCTGTGCGGCAGAAGGAGTTCCTCGTCCGCATCGCGCTGGGCGCGTCGCGCTGGCGGCTCGCGCAGCAACTCCTGGCCGAAGGCATGCTCCTCGCAGCCGGAGGTGCCATCGTCGGTGCGCTAGTGGCGTGGGTCGGTTCGACGGCGCTCGCGCAATCGCTGCCAGCAAGCGTGACGTTTGCACCATTTCGCAGCGGGACGATCAGCCTCAACGCGCCGGTGCTTCTCTTTACGGCTGCCGTCGCGGCGATGACGGGAGTGCTCTTCAGCCTGACACCTCTCATCGGCATCGGCCGACTGAATGCCGGCAGCGCGTTGAAGGCCGCCGGCGATCGTGGCGGCACGTCACGCTCGAACATCGTCCGCACGGCGCTCGTCGGCGCCGAGATTGCGCTCGCCGTTGTCGTGCTCGTCGCGGCAGGGCTCATGGTCAAGAGCGTCGCGCGCCTGTCGCGTGTCGACCCCGGCATCGATCCCCGCAACGTCCTGCTGCTGAACGTGGCGCTGCCGCAGCCGGACTTCTACGGTCCGCCGGTGCGCACGACGTTTTGTGACGACGTGCAGCGTGAAGTTGCGGCGTTGCCAGGCGTGCGATCGGTCGGCGCGGTCAGTCAGTTGCCGCTCGAGGGCGCGGGCGCCGGCAGAGGCTTCGAGATCGATGGACGGCCAGCCCCGGATGGGGACAACTCACCGAGCGCCAGGTATCGGCTGGTCTGTCCTGGGTACTTCGGATCGCTCAGCATTCCCGTTCTCCGCGGCCGCGACTTCACCGCCAGCGACACCACGACGTCTCTTCCGGTGGCGATCGTCAGCGAGTCGACGGCGAAGCTCTATTGGCCGAATCAGGATCCGATCGGCGCGCGCATACGCATTAGCGACGAAACGTGGATCACCATCGTTGGCGTCGTTGCCGATGTCCGGCAGATCCGGCTGGATGCGGTCAAGCCGCGCGTGCTCTACCGCTCGTACGGCCAGGCAGCGTGGCCCTCGATGACCGTCACCGCGAAGACGACTGGTGAGCCGATGGCCCTGGCGGCGTCGGGCGAGCGCGCGCTCAGACGGCTCGATGCGGATATGCCAGTCTCACGCGCCCGGTCGATGGAGGCAGTGGTCACTGACTCGATGGGCAACCGCCGGTTTCCGATGCAGTTGCTCGGACTGTTTGCGATCGTCGCGCTGCTGCTTGCCGCGATCGGCGTCTACGGCGTGGTGAGCTATCTCGTCACGCAACGGACGCGAGAAATCGGCATCCGTGTGGCGCTCGGTGCGCGGCGTGCGGAGGTGATCCGGCTGGTTGTCATGCGTGCGCTGACGCCGATCGTCATCGGCCTCGCGGTTGGCCTTGCCGGCGCCGCGGCGGCGTCGCGTGCGCTCGGGTCGCTCCTCTATGAAGTCCGGCCCGCGGATCCCGTGGTCCTTGCAGTGATCGGGCTGCTCCTTGGCGGCTGTGCAGTTCTGGCGAGCGCGATCCCTGCGCGGCGAGCTGCCGCGGTCGATCCGATCGTGGTATTAAAGCAAGAATAGACACCCGTAGCGCGCTACGGGGATTTCGCGACGGCGACGGCCGCCGGCCTGAGCACCTCATCGCCGATGCGATAGCCCTGCCGGACGACGCCGATGACGGTGCCGTCCTGATCGGCAGACGCCGCCGGCACAGTGCTGATGGCTTCGTGCAGCGATGGATCGAATCGCGCACCTATTGACTCGATCGGTTTGACGCCAATGTTCTCCAACTTGCTGAGGAACTGGCGCCGCACCATGTCGATGCCCTGAAGCAGCGCCTCGGGCGACGGCGATTGCCGTGAGGCGTCGAGTGCACGCTCGAGGTTGTCGAGGACCTCGAGCAGCTCTGAGATCACGTCGCGCCTGGCGCGCTCGACGTCCTTCGAGATCTCGCGCCGCAAGCGCAGCCGCATCTCGTCGAACTCGGATGACGCCTGGCGGTATTTCGTCAGGTACTCCTGGATCTGCTTGTCCTTCTCGGCAACCTGCTGCTCGAGCTGCTCGACGTAGGTTGGTTTGAGCGAGGTGGCCGATCCCTCCGAAGAAGATGACGCGGAAGCGTCCGTGTTGGCCCACCATCGCCGGTCGACGACCTTGACAGGGATCTCGTGCTCTTTGTCGTTATCTGACATGGCTGCGCAGGCGGTCTAAGCAGGAACGGTGGTCTTTGGCGGCGCCGAGGCTTCGAACCTGAAGTCCAGTGCGCCGTCTTTGAGACCGATGGTGACTGTGCCGCCGCCTTCGAGGCGGCCGAACAGAATCTCGTCGGTCAGCGGATCGCGAACCTCGGTTTGAATGACGCGGGCGAGAGGGCGCGCCCCGTAAATCGGATCGAACCCTTTCTCGGCCAACCAGGCGCGCGCCTCGGGTTCGAGCGCAATCGCGACGCGGCGCTCGGCGAGCTGCGCCTCGAGCTGAAGGATGAACTTCTCGACGATCGTCTCCATCACGCCTGGCGTCAGCGGGCCGAACGAGACAATCGCATCGAGCCGATTGCGGAACTCCGGGCTGAACACCTTCTCGACGGCCTGCTTCGAGCGCAGTTGTGACGATTTCTGACGTGCGTCCTGCACGTGCGCGGCCGTTCCAGACTCGCTGAAGCCGATGCTGCCGGCACTCATCTCCCGCGAGCCGGCGTTCGACGTCATGATCAGGACGACCTGGCGGAAATCCGCCTTGCGGCCGTTGTTGTCGGTCAGCGTGGCGTGGTCCATCACCTGCAACAGGATGTTGAAGATGTCGGCATGCGCCTTTTCGATCTCGTCGAGGAGGACGACCGCATACGGATGCTGGCGGACGGCGTCGACGAGCAATCCTCCCTGCTCGAAGCCGACGTATCCGGGCGGGGCACCAATCAGCCGCGCGACGGCGTGCTTCTCCATGTATTCGCTCATGTCGAAGCGGAGAAACTCGTTGCCGAGGTGCAGGGCCAGCTGTTTGGCGAGCTCGGTTTTGCCGACGCCGGTCGGGCCAGTGAACAGGAAGCAGCCGGCAGGCCTGTCGGGCTGACCGAGTCCGGCGCGAGCGCGCTTGATCGCGCGCGCAACCGTGCCGACGGCTTCTTCCTGGCCGAACACGACGCGTCCGAGCGACTCTTCGAGCGAACGCAGACGATCCCTGTCCGATGCCGTTGCCTGCTTCGCCGGAATCCGGGCCATGCGGGCGACGACTTCTTCGATGTTCGCTGCCGTGATCTCGATCTGGCTCGGGAGCGGGGTCCGGGCTCACCACGTCCGCCTTTGGGCGCTTCATTCGGCTCTTCGCGCCGGCCTCGTCAAGAACGTCGATCGCGCTGTCGGGCAATTTGTAATCACGCAGGTGCCGCGCCGCCAGCTTGGCCGCGGCCTCGATGCCGTCGTCGGTATAACGTACCCGATGATGGCCTTCGTAGCGGGAGCGCAGGCCCTGAAGAATCCTCACCGTCTCCTGGATCGACGGCTCGTCAATGACGATCTTCTGGAGACGGCGCGCGAGCGCGCGGTCCTTCTCGATGTGCTTGAACTCCTCGTGCGTCGTCGAGCCAACCAGGCGCAGCTGGCCGGTCGTCAGGATTGGCTTGATGAGCGTCGCCAGATCCATCGTCCCTCCCGTCGTCGCCCCGGCGCCGACGGTGGAGTGGATCTCGTCGATGAAGAGGATTGGCATCGTGCGCTTCGAGAGTGCGTGGATAACGGCCTTGAAACGCTCTTCGAAGTCGCCGCGGAACCGCGTGCCGGCCAGCAAGGCGCCGGTATCGAGCGAGAAGACCTCGGCGCCTTCGAGCAGGTCCGGGACGTCGTCGTCGAGGAGGCGCGTCGCGAGTCCTTCGGCAAGAGCCGTCTTGCCGACGCCGGCATCGCCGACGAACACCGGGTTGTTCTTACGGCGCCGGCACAGAATCTCCATTGTCCGCTGGAGCTCGTCGCTGCGGCCGATGAGCGGGTCGAGTTCCCCAGCGCGAGCGCGTGCCGTCAGGTCCGTGGCATACGCCGACAGCGGATCGCGAGCCGTTGCGCCGCCGCGCTCGCCGACGCCAGCCTCGGCGTCCGACGCCGATTCGCTGGTGTCAGGACCGCCTGAAGATGTCGGCGGAAGCTTGGTCTTGCCGTGGGTGATGTACTCGAGCACGTCGAGCCGGGTAATGCCCTGGGCCGCGAGGAGTTGCGCCGCGTGCGAGCGGTTCTGCTGCAGAGTCGCGGCAATGACGTCTCCGGAATGGACCTCCTGACGGCCCGCGCTCTGGACGTGGAGCACGGCGGTCTGGAGAACACGGCGGAACGCCAGCGTCTGTTCCGGCTCCTTCTGCTGGCCGCGCGCAAATTGTTCGACTGAATCCTGCAGGTATTTGTCCAGATCGCGGCGCAGCTGCGGCATGTCGGCGCCGCAGGCGGAGAGGATCCGCTCTCCGTCGGGATCGTGCGCCAGCGCGTACAACAGGTGCTCGAGCGTCAGGTGCGTATGACGCCGCGCGGTCGCCTCACGATAGGCGACGGTCAGGACGATTTCCAATGCAGGACTGAACACAGGCGTTACCCTTGGGATACTTTCTACCCGTACGACTCCCGGATCGCTACTCCGGTTCCATGGCGGCCAACAGCGGAAACCCGCTGTCGCGCGCCAACTCGATGACCGTGGCGACTTTTGTTTCAGCGACTTCGTGTGGATAGACTCCGCACAGTCCTTTCCCCTGCGTGTGCACGGCCATCATGATGCGGTACGCTTCCGCCGGCTGCTTGTGGAACACGCTCTCGAGTATTTCGATGACGAATTCCATGGTGGTGTAGTCGTCATTGAGCAGGAGGACCTTGAAGAGCTCCGGTTTCTTTGTCTCCTGCCTGGTTCGTTCGAGAACCTGGCCGTCAGTCTGGCGTTCGCGGTCGGCCATGCCTATCTCCCTGATCTTAACAGGGTTACCATAGAATCCACAGTTCCCAACCCTTCTCATGAGTGTGCTCGCTGGCGGTATGGACTACGTCGATCTGAATTTCCTCGGGCGGCCCGGCATTATCGCTACCGCCGTGCTCAAGGATGCTGGCGGCGTCGCGCTCGTGGACCCTGGCCCGTCGACAACGCTTGAGACGCTCTACAAAGCGCTCGCGCAGCAAGGGATAGCGGTCCGGGACGTTCGTCGCATCTTGCTGACGCACATCCACCTCGATCACGCTGGAGCAACGGGCACGCTCGTGGATGCGAACCCGGAGATCGAAGTGCTGGTGCACGAGCGTGGGGCGCGCCACCTCGTCGATCCGTCGAAGCTGCTTGCGAGCGCGACGCGGCTCTATGCCGCTGACATGGATCGACTGTGGGGTGAAGTGCGGCCGGTGCCTGCCGCACGTGTTACGTCGCTGGCGGGAATCGAGCGGATCACGGCGGGCGGACGCGAGCTGGAGGTCGCGGCCACACCCGGACACGCGTCGCATCACGTGGCGTTTTTCGATCGCGCCGCCGGTGTCGCCTTCGTCGGGGACACGGCTGGAATCAGGCGCGGTGCCGGCACCTACATCATGCCGCCCACGCCGCCACCCGATATCGATCTCGAGGCCTGGCGCGCGAGCGCCGATCGTATCCTCGCGTGGGATCCCGACACGCTGTTCCTGACGCATTTCGGGCCATTTCGTGGCGCCCGTCCCCATTTTCAAGAGCTCTTCGAACGTCTGGACGCGTGGAGCGAACGCGTGCGGCGGCTGCTCGCCGACCAGACAATCGACGATCAGGAACGCGAGCGCCGTTTCGTCGAGGAAGGCCGGCAGGACATCAGGCGGACGGTCGGCGAAACTGAAGCTGAGCAATACAGCCGCGCCGGTCGCCTGGACTACTCATGGCACGGGCTGGCCAGGTATTGGCGGTCGCGGCTGGGGTGAAGCCGTATACTCTCGGATGGATACCAGAGCTTGAGCGTTATCAGGCGATTCGTTTTCGGCCAGAATCCTCGCCGTACGGCGGTGAGGATTATGGTCCTCGCCACCATCAGCTTCATCGTCTTCAGGTGGGTGCTGATTCCGATTCGCACCGAAGGCAGCAGCATGCTGCCGACCTACACGCCCGACAAGCTGCACTTCGTCAATCGCCTCGCCTACGGCACGAGAGGGCCGCAGCGCGGGGATGTCGTGGCCATCCAGATGGCTGGTCCCCATGTCCTCTACGTCAAACGCATCGTCGGCCTGCCGGGGGAGCGGGTGGCGATTGCCGATGGTCAGGTGCAGATCAACGGAACCGGACTCTCTGAGCCGTACGTCCGGCATCGGAAGCCATGGGATGTACCGGAAGTGACGCTCGGACCGCGCGAATACTTCGTCATCGGCGACAATCGTGGGATGTCCGTCGGCGAGCATGACTTCGGGCGCGCGCAGATCGACCGCATCCTGGGCAAGGTCGTCTTTTGATGCGGCGTATCGCGCTGAGTGTCGTTGCCGTTGTGACGGTGGCCGCAGGGGTGTGGTTCATCTACGCCTCGTCCGACGCGGGCCGTGGAGTCAGGGCGCGGTTGGAGTCGCTCTCCGACATGGTCAACCGCACCACCGTTGACGGCCTCGGTCCTGAGGCACGGGCGGCGCAACTCGGTGCCTTCTTCACCGAGGACGTCGACGTCGAGTTGGGTCAGGGTGCGGCGGCGATCCGCGGCCGTGACACGATCATCGGCATGGCCGAGCGTCTGCAGCCGCGGACGGCGGCGTTTCGCTTGAAGTTCGAGGACGTGTCCGTCGTGCTGGCGCCTGACGGCAATACCGCCGATGTGCACCTGACCGCCGAGTTCATCCGCCGCAGCATCACGACCGGCGAAGAGTCGCTCGACGCGCGCGAGTTCATGCTCGGCATGCGCCGCGTCGCCGCCGACTGGCAGATCGCCAAGGTTACAGCGGTCGAGACGCTGAAGTAGAGACTGCGGGAGCCGGACTGACCCAGATTGAGTCCGATAGTCGTATCGGGCCCCGCGAGCATTGAGAAAAGAGGTTCTGGAAATGCTGAAAGTCGGCGACGAAGCACCGGATTTCGAACTGCGAAGCCATCGTGGAGGCACGGTCAAGCTGTCGGACTTTCGCGGCAAGCGCCAGGTGGTCCTGGCATTTCATCCGCTGGCGTTCACGCCGGTGTGCGCAAATCAGATGTGCGGATATGAGTCGGATCTGAGCCGGCTCGACGCCACCAACGCCGCCGTTCTCGGCATCAGCGTCGACGCCCAGCCGGCCAAAGCGGCGTGGGCGAAGACCCTTGGTCCAATTTCATTCGACTTGCTGAGCGACTTCCATCCGCACGGGGCCGTCGCTGAAAAGTACGGCGTCTACCGCGCCAAGGATGGCATCTCCGAGCGCGCCATCTTCGTCGTCGGCACCGACGGTCGAATCAAGTGGGCGAAGGTCTACGACATTCCGCAGCAGCCCGACAATGCGGAGCTGCTGGCGGCGCTGAAATAGGGCGGGACAGTCAACCGGGACACTCAACCTTGAGTGTCCCGGTTGACTGTCCCCGCCTTTCTATAACTGCCGCAGGGCGGTGACGACGGGCAGGCGCGCGGCGCGGATGGCGGGGAACAGACCGCCGATGAAGCCCATGACTACGGCGAACAGCAAGCCCAGACTCAGAAGCGCCGGCGTGACGGCGAACGCGAACGCCACCTGGCTGAACGACTGCCAGTTCATCGTCGCCGTCTGGTAGCCGTCAAACGCAATCCACGCCAGGCCGCCGCCGATGATGCCGCCGATCAGGCTGAGCAGGACTGCTTCCACCAACACTGAGACGACGACCGGGCTGCTGCCGAACCCAAGCGCGCGCAATGTCGCGATCTCGCGCGTGCGACTGGCGACGGCGGAGTACATCGTGTTCAGCGCGCCGAAGATCGCGCCGATCGCCATCAGAAACGCGATGCCGAAGCCAATCGAGCGGATGACCGTCTGCAGGATCTCTGACTGCTGCGAAAAGTAATCGGGCTCGCGAATAGCGGTGATCTGCAACCGCGGGTTCGTCGTCAGCGCATCCTTGAACGCCTGAAAGCCGTCGACCGACGCCAGCCTGACGTAGACCGACTGATACGAGTTCCCGCGACGATAGGCTGGCTGCAGGACCTTCGCGTCGCACCAGATCTCGGACTCGGCGACGCTGCCCTGAGCGTCGAACACGCCGACGACCTTCCACGAACTGTCGCCCCATCGCACGTCGGTGCCGACCGTCAACCGCTCGAACTGCCGCGATGCCGCCTTGCCGACGACGATCTCGTTGGTGCCCGGCTGGAACATCCGGCCCTCAACGATCTTCAGTGTCGGCCGCACGGCGAGTGCGGCCGGCGTGACGCCGCGGAGCGGAACGTTGGCGTCGGTGCCGCTGCGCTTGAGCGGGTGCCCGACGATCACGAACAACTCCGGCGACGCGTGCGCGCCGTCCGGTCCCTGCTCGATGCCAGGCGTTTCCGCGATCAGCCGCGCCTCTTCGCCGCCAACGCCGCTCGTCATCTCGGTGTCGCTGCCGGACCGCAGCACGATGACAGTCTGTGGATCGCCGGTGCCCTGCATGGCTTTGCGGAAGCCTTCGGCAATCGAGAGCACGGCCGTGAAGACGATGACGACGCCGGCGATGCCGATGATCGCGACGATGGAGGAGCCGAGGCGCTGCGAGATCGACCGCAGCGTGACGGCGGTGACAGCAATCGTCTGAGACAACCAGTTCATGGCGAAGTCCAATCAGTTCCGGCGCAGCGCGTCGACGATCTTGAGCCGGCTCGCCTGCATCGCTGGAAGCAGGCCAGTGCCGACGCCGAGGATGAGCACCAGCGCGGTGCCGAGAATCAGGTCGCGCGGCGGCAGATGGAAGATCGGGAGCAACCCACCAGTAGGATCGCCTCCCATCGTGATTGCCGCCCACGCCAGCAGCAGGCCGATCCCGCCGCCAACGATGGCGATGGTGCAGGACTCGAGCAGCACGAGCGACAGGATCCGCCCGTCGCCGAAGCCAAGCGTCTTGAGGACCCCCAGCTCGTTGACGCGCTCGCGGACTGACTGCGCCATGGCGTTACCGGCGACGAAGAGGATGAAGAACATCACGATGCCGGTGATGGCCATCATGATCGAACCGATGTCGCCGATCTGCTTGGCGAAGTCCGATACGAACGATTTTTCGGTGGCCGTCTTCGTTTCCGCCTGCGAGTTCGCGAACATCGCGTCGATTCGCTTCGCCAGCTGGTCGGCGGTCGATGGATCTGCAACCTTGACGATGTACCACCCCACCATGCCGCTCATGAACCCGGTGCCCCGGAAGGTTTCGTCGAGGTAGTCGTGGTGGAAGAAGAACTGCGTCTTGTCGACGCCCTGCTTGGTCGAGTTGTAGATGCCGTCGATCGTGAATTCCCACGGCGAGCCGTCAGGCTTGCGGTAGATGGGCGAGATGATTGGAATGCGGTCGCCGACTTTCCAGCCGAAGCGCTTCGCCAGGTCGGCGCCGACGACGGCGCCGGTCCGATCCTTGTACCACGTGCTTTTCTGATCGGCCGGCAGCTCGAATTCCGGGTACATGTTCATCCAGCTCTCGGGATCGACTGCCATGCTCTGGATGGTGTTCCGTGTGTCCTGAAAATAGCCGCCGAACCAGTTGGAGTACGTCACTTCCTTAACCCCTTCGGTCGTGCGAATTCGCTGGAAGTAGCTCTGTGGGAGCGGCTGGATGATCGACACCTTGTGGATCGTCATCAGGCGATCAGCACCCGCGACCTCGACGCCGTAGCTGAAGGCCGCGCGAATCGCCATCAGCACGCCGAAGAGGACGAACGCCACCAGGATGGTCATCACCGTGAAGAACGTCCTGATCTTCCGGCGCATCAGGTTGCGCCACACGATGGGCAGGAACTTCATGCGTTCACCGTTTCCTCGACGAGGAGGCCTTTCTCGAGGTGCAGCGTGCGCCGCGCGCAGTCAGCGGCTCGGGGGTCGTGGGTCACCATGACGATCGTCTTGTTGTAGTCGCGGTTGAGCGTTTGCAGCAGGTTCAGCACCTCGTCGCCGGACTTGCGATCGAGGTCGCCGGTCGGCTCGTCGCACAGCAGCAGCGTCGGGTCGGTGACGATTGCCCGCGCGATGCCAACGCGCTGTTCCTGACCGCCCGAGAGCTGGCGCGGGTAGTGATTGGCGCGCTCGCCGAGCCCGACGACCGACAGCGCCGTCTGCACCCGCTTCTTGCGATCGGCGGCGCCGAGCTTCGTCAGCAGTAGCGGCAGTTCGACGTTGCGCGCCGCGGTGAGCACCGGCAGCAAGTTGTACATCTGGAAAACGAAGCCAATGTGCCGCGCGCGCCACGAGGCCAGCCGCCCGCCGGAGAGCGTATCGATGCGATCCCCGCCAACTTCGATCGAGCCCTTGGTCGGCGTATCGAGGCCGCCAATCAGGTTGAGCAGCGTCGTCTTACCGGAGCCCGACGGTCCCATCAGCGCCAGGAAATCGCCTTGCGGAATATCGAGCGTCACGCCCTGCAGGACATCGATCTGCTCGCTGCCGCGATAGTAGACCTTGTGCAAATCGCGAACCTTGACCAGCGTTTCCATTCGAGCTCCTAATCTTTCCCGAGGGGCTTCGCCCCTCGGACTCCCCAGCACGCGCTCTCGCGCGCCGCTGCCGACGGCGCGCTCCGATCGCGTGGCTCACTCGCTTCCGCTCGTTCGCTCCGTTATGAGCGTTCCTTCACCCGCGCGCCGTCGCTCAGCGTCGCGACGCCATCGACGACGATGCGTTCGCCGGCGTTCACGCCGGAGACGATCTCGACCTGATCGCCCTCGGTGGCGCCGACCGTGACGGCGCGGCGCTCCGCGCGCTCGTCGCGAACCACGAAGACGATCGACTGGTTGCCGTCAGTTCGCACGGCGCTCTTGGGCGCAAGCAGCCGCGGCTTGGGCGGCGCCGCGGCATTCTCCGGCTGCCGCTCGTTGAAGAACGACACCTTGACGCCCATGTCCGGCAGAATGCGCGGCTCGAGCTCCTCGAAGCCGATGCGAACGCGCACCGTGGCCTTCTGCCGATCGGCGGTCGGAACCGTCGTAATCACGTGCGCGGGAATTCGCCAGTCGGGATACGCATCCAGGATCGCTTCGACTGGCTGGTTCGGCTTCACCCGGTTGATATAGCTCTCGCTGACGTCGACTTCAATTTCGAGCGACGTCATGTCGACGATCGTGCAGATGCCGGTGCGCGTGAAGCCACCGCCCGCCGAGATTGGCGAAATCATCTCGCCCGGCTGCGCGTCTTTCGAGATCGCCACGCCGTCGAATGGCGCGCGCACTTGCATGTCTGCCAGGTCGACTTCGAGCGCCGCGACCTGCGACTGCGCAACTTCGACCTGCTGTCGGGCAAGCGCGATGCGCGCCGTGAGCGATTCGACCGCTGACTGCGCCGTGTCCACTTCCGCGCGTCCGACAACCTTTTCCTGGACCAGTTGCGACAGACGGTTGTACTGGCGTTCGGCTTCCTTGAGACGGGCCTCGTCCTCGGCGGCGGCGTGGCGCGCTGTCGCCAGCTGCGCCTGCGCCACGGCCATCGCCGCGCGAAGCTGCGAGTCGTCCAGGCGCGCGAGCACCTGTCCCTTCTTGACGCTCTTGCCTTCTTCGATGAAGACCTCGAGCACCTTGCCTGTCACCTTCGACGACACCGTGGCGCGCCTGCGGGCGGTGACGTACCCCGACGCGTTGAGGACGGCGCCTGCTGATGCACCGGCGCCGGTCGACGCCGTGACCGTTCCCACCTTGACTGTCGCCGCCTGCGCCCGCTGGCTGTAGAACCAGCCGCCTGTGGCGCCGGCAATGACGATCAGCAGCACGAACACCAGCAGTCCGCCACGGCCGCCGCCGGCACGGGCGTTGTGGTCGATCTTGAGCGACGCAAGCTCGTCTTTTAGGGTTGCCACGACACAGGAATCCTTGGCTTGGGGCTGGAACGCGAAATTTCGGCGAACCGCCAACGCTCAGTATAGCTATTTCTACGTTGGGAGCCTTGTGGGGGGTCAGTGTAAAGCGGTGAACGGTGGGTTTCGGGCGGTAAGTGGCTGGCCGACGGCAGTTGGCAGCTGGCTGCTCGCTGTTGCAAATGCGAACCGCGAGCTGCGAGCCGCCAGGTCGGCTATCTCAGGCTCCCCACCATCCACCCGCGCGACAGGTAGTCCGACATCGTGATGCCAAAGAGGATCAGCAGCCAGACGAAGCCCGAGGCGGCGACGACCCACGTCAGCCTCGAGCTCCAGCGGACGCCCATGAAGATGAGGATAACCAGGGCTGCCTTCGTGAGCGCGATGGCGAGCATGACGACGTTGTTGAAGAACCCGAAGTCGACGAGCGCCGCGGCATACGTCAGTCCGGTGCCAACGATAAGCGCGAGGAAGACCAGGACGTAGCTTCGTGTCGATGCAATATGACCAGACATGACTGCCTCAGTGTCCCGCCGTGTAGTGCGCCCCGATGAGATAGAGGAGCGGGAACAGAAAGATCCAGACGATATCGACGAAGTGCCAGTAGAGCCCTGAGACTTCGACCGGCGTGTAGTAGTCGCCGTCGAACTTGCCGCGCGCGGCCATGATCGTGATGACGGTCATCATGCCGAGCCCGATGATCATGTGCAGCGCGTGCAGGCCGGTCATGCAGAAATACAGCGAGTAGAAGATCTCTGCGCCCTGCGGATACTGACCAGTCCACTGGAAGTGCGGCCCCGGCACGAGGTGGTGCGTGAACTTCTCGGCGTACTCGACGACCTTGACGCCGAGAAACGCCGTGCCGAAGAACATCGTCGCCACCAGCCACATGACCTGCGTCTTCGGCTTGGCGCTCGTCTGCGCCGAACGCACCGCCATCGCCATCGTCAGCGAGCTGACGATGAGGACGACGGTGTTGACGCCGCCCCATGACTTGTCGAGGTGCGCGCTGGCTTCCTGGAACGCGCTCGGGTTGGCCCACCGGTACACCAGGTACGCCGTGAACAGGCCGCCGAAGAACATGATTTCGGTGACCAGGAACACCCACATGCCGAGGGTCGATGCCTCGAGCTGCTGCGCCATGTCATCGAAGTGGTGCTGCAGCTTCGGATGATGCGGGTGCTCTGGGTGACTCTTCCGCCCCCCGCCCTTGTTCACGGGCGGGTTGTGCAGCGGCCCTGGGAAATGCTCGGTGTGCGAATGACTGTTAGACAATGCCCACCTCGTGACTGGGCGCGTACTGGTGCGTGCCCTCGGTGACGATCGGCGTCACATCGAAGTTGGCCGTCGGCGGCGGCGAGGGGATTTCCCACTCGAGTCCCCTGGCGCCCCAGGGATCGGCGGGCGCCTTCTCGCCAGCAAAGAGGGAGTAGGTCAGGTAGACGAGCGGGACGATGTAGCCGACGGCAAGAATCGACGCGCCGGCCGACGACATCACGTTCCACACCTGAAACTCCGGCGGATACTCGTGGTACCGCCGCGGCATCCCGAGATAGCCGGCGACGAACTGCGGGAAGAACGTCAGGTTGAACCCGCAGAAAACCAGAATCGCCCCGACCCGTGCCCACGCCTCGTTGTAGAGCCTGCCGCTGATTTTCGGCCACCAGTAGTGCAGCCCGCCGAGATAGCCCATGATCGCGCCGCCGACCATGATGTAGTGGAAATGCGCGACGACGAAGTACGTGTCGTGCATGTGGATATCGAGGCCCATCGTCGAGAGGAACAGACCGGTCAGGCCGCCGATCGTGAACAGGCCGATGAAGCCAAGGGCGAAGAGCATCGGCGACTCGAGCGAGACCGAGCCTTTATAAATCGTCGCGGTCCAGTTGAACGTCTTGATCGCCGACGGGATCGCGACCAGGAAGCTGATGAACGAGAAGATCAGTCCGGCGTAGACCGACTGTCCCGCGATGAAGAGGTGGTGGCCCCAGACGAGAAATCCGATGACCGCTATCGCGAGCGACGAGAACGCGATGAACGAGTAGCCGAAGATGTTCTTGCGGGAGAACGCCTGGACGATCTCGCTGATCACGCCCATCGCCGGCAGGATCATGATGTAGACCGCCGGGTGCGAGTAGAACCAGAACAGGTGCTGGAAGAGCACCGGGTCGCCACCAAGCGCCGGGTCGAAGATCCCCATGTGCAGCACACGTTCGGCCGCGACGAGCAACACCGTGATCGCGACGACCGGCGTGCCGAGGATCATGATCAGGCTGGTCGCATAGTGCGCCCAGACGAAGAGCGGCAGCCGGAACCAGGTCAGCCCCGGCGCCCGCATCCGGTGAATCGTGACGATGAAGTTCAGACCGGTCAGAATCGACGAGAACCCGGTGATGAAGACGCCGAGCGCCGCCGTGATGACGTGCGAGTTCGCCGCTGCCGTGCTGTAGGGCGTGTAGAACGTCCAGCCGGTGTCGACGCCGCCGGCGAGCGCCGACGTCATCGTGAAGGCGCCGCCGAGGATGTAGATGTACCAGCTGAGCAGGTTGATCCGCGGAAACGCCAGATCCTTCGCCCCGATCATGATCGGGATGAGGAAGTTGCCGAGCACCGCGGGAATCGACGGGATCAGGAAGAAGAAGACCATCACCACGCCGTGCATGGTGAACATCTTGTTGTAGGTCTCGCTCGACAGCAGATCGCCCGCCGGCGTCAGCAGCTCCAGCCGCACGAACATCGCGAATAACCCGCCGATAGCAAAGAAGGCGGTGATCGACGCGAGATACAGCAGCGCGATGCGCTTGTGGTCTTTCGTCAACAGCCACGACTTGATGCCGTGGCCGTCGTTGAGGTAACTCACCGTTTCCATATGATTCCTTGGTATTCCAGAACGCGGACTACGCCGATCGCACGAGGCTCAAGCAAAGGCGCCGTCACGCACTGCGCCCGAGATTATCCGCGTGATCCGCGCCTCTAATGAATCCATGCGATCCGCGTCTACATGATCCGCGTCTAGGAACCCGGCTTCGCCGACCCTGGCGACGCGGCCTGCTGACCGAGCGCCCGCACGTAAGCGATGAGCTGCAGCAGCTGCTCTTCAGTCACCAGCCCCTGGAACGTCGGCATGATCGGCTGGAAGCCCGCGACGACCTTGGCCTGCGGGTTCACGATCGACTCACGCACGTATGCTTCGTCGACCGTGGCCGTACCGCCGCCCTGCAACTCGATCGTCTTGCCGAAGATACCCGCGAGCACCGGACCGCGGCCTTCCGGCCCCTGCTGATGGCACGTGTTGCACGCCAGATCCTGGAATAGCTTCTCGCCCGCCGCGACCGGCGACGCCGTCGCTGGTCCGCCCGCGAGCCAGGCCTGAAAGTCGGTCGGCTCCATCGCCGTGATCCAGCCAATCATCCCTGAGTGCTTCGTGCCGCAGGATCCTCGGCGCAGAAGAGGTGATAGCGCCCCGGCTTGGTCGCCGTGAACCACAGCGAGTTGTAGCGCCCGGGGATGACGTCCGCCTTGACGCGAAACGCCGGAATGTAATAGCTGTGGATGACGTCTTCCGAGCCCATCACCAGCTTGACCGGCCGGCCGATCGGCACGTGCAGCTCGTTGATCTCACGCTGCCCGTCGGCGTGCTGCGCCTTCCACATCCACTGCTTGCCGACGATGAAGACTTCCATCGCTCCTGCCGGCGGCCGGTACATGTCGAAGAAGACCTTGGCGCCCCAGGCGAACATCACCATCGCGATGCCGAGCGGGATGAACGTCCACAGGAGCTCGAGGGCGAGCGAGCCGTGAATCGCGACGCCGACCTCGTCGTCGTTTTTGCGGCGGAACTTGACGGCAAAGACGACGACCAGCGCGCCAATCAGCAGCGAGAAGAACGCTGTGACCGCGATCATGAAGAAGTAGATCGCGTCCACCTGCATCGCCTGCGCCGACGCCTGCTGCGGGAAGAACGGAAGGTTCGTGAACATCGTTAAGTTCGGTGACCCGGGGACACCGGCCCCGCGCCTGTGGTGGCCGCCATCGCGAGCGCATGATCCCGGCGCAGGCTGACCGTCAGGAATACGGCAAACGCGAACACGGTCGCGATCGCGCCGGCGCGGACGATGGTCATGACCGTCGCGCCGTACGAACCGGTCGCCGGATCGTAGTGGTAACAGAAGAGCAGCACGTCGTCGATGATCGTGCCGATGCGCTCGTTGGACGCCTCGATCACACCGAGACGGAGGTCCCGCGGCGAGTACTCGATGCCGTAGAAGGTACTTCGCGATCGTGCCCTTGGGTGTAAGCACCTCAATCGCCGCGCCATGCGCGAACTGCCCGATGTTCTCGTCGTAGGCGTAGCGGAAGCCGACGGCGTCGGTCAGGCGCTTGATCGACTCCTGCGAGCCGGTCAGGAAGTGGAAGCTGTTGGCCGACTGCGGCCTGCCGTAACGCTCGACGTAGCTCGCCTTCTTCTGCGACGCCAGGCCCGGGCCTTCTTTCGGGTTGAAGCTGACCGCGACAACGTCGAACTCGCGGCCGACTTCGAAATTGAGGACGCCGACCGCGGACACCAGGCCATTGAGCACCTGCGTGCACAGCATCGGGCATTCGTAGTACACGAGCGCGAGAACGACCGGCCGCTTGCCGAAGTAGTTGCCGATGACGACAGGCTGTCCGTGATCGTCGACGAACGGGATGTCCGGCGGCACCTGATAACCGATGCGCTGATCGATCGCGATCTTGCTGAGGATGCCCGGCTTGGCAGACGTCGGAGCGCCTGGCTCCGCCAGTCCAGACGGACCTTGGGCGTAGGTCGCCGACCCGGCCGTCAAGGCCAGCGCCGATATCGTGGCGATGATGATCTTTCGAATAGGCATTACTGAATCTTTGCGAGCTGCCAGCAGCGAACAGCGAGCCGCCCTTGCCAACCCGTCAGTTCCCACCCTTGTGCGCGTCGTGCGCCGGTGCCGCTGCCGGCGCGGGCGTGCTCTCTGTCGGCGCGGGCGCTACGCTCTGCGTCACCGTCCGCCCCGACGACGATTCGCCGCTTGCCGGCCGGTGAGTTCCGAGGCTGTCGTCGCTCACGGGCTCTGGCCGCACCGGCAACCCGCGTTCGAGCAGCTTCTTCTTCGCTTCCTCGATCGGGATACGCCCGACGCCGCTGGCTTCGTCGATCCAGCCGTAGCTGTGCAGCTGTTGCTGCTCGCTCGTCCGCACCTCCTGCAGGCGCCGCGGCTCGGCCGTCATCAGCTTCGGCTCGGGCGCGCCGCCGAAGAACGGCGACTCGGTCGTGGACTTCGGCATTGTTGCCGCCGGCAGCGCCAGCGGCGACAGCTTCGGATCTCGCGCTTCCGCCTGGCTCGCGAGGAACTTGAAGAGGATCGCCATCAACACAGCCGTTCCAACGACGACCGCGAACATGACAACCATCGACCCGATCAGCGCCGAGATATTGATGTCGCTGTGTTCGTGCGCGACGTCGACGTTGTGCATCTCTTCCGGCGAGTAGTGATGCGCGCCGGCGCCATGCGAGCCGGCCTGCCCCGCCGAAGCCTTGTGCGGAGGCGGGCTAGTGGGCTTCATGTGCGAACGCCTCCCTGAAGTACGGATCGTTGACCGGCATCACGGCGCGGCTCCGCAGATTGCGCGCGAAGAGGAACAGCCAGATGCCAAGCAGGCCAACCGGAACCGTGATATCGAGCCAGTGAATCGGGAAACCAGTGCCGGGACGGAAATTCGGTTCGATCAACCAGATCAGATCGATCATGCGCATGACGATGATGAAGGCCGCGACGCGCGCCAACATCTTCGGCCGCTTCTTCAAGTCCTGCGACAACAACAGGGTGAAGGGCAGCATGAAGTGTCCGATGACAAGCGCGATCGCAACGTAGCCCCACGAGCCGGTCGTGCGCTTCACGTACCACGGAATCTCTTCCGGCAGGTTCCCCGACCAGATGATCAGGTACTGCGAGAAGCTCAGGTACGCCCATAGCATGACGAAGGCGAGCAGCAACTTGCCGAGGTCGTGAAAATGCCGCGGCTTGAGGACGTCGACCGCAACGCCCGAGCGTTGCAGCATCGAGAGCACGATAATCGTCAGCGCGAACGCGTTGAGGCCCCAGCCGGCAATGGTCAGCAGCCCGAAGATGGTCGAGAACCACTCCGGGTCGAGTGACATGATCCAGTCGACCGAGGCGAATGTGACCGTCAGCACGAGGAAGAGCAATCCCGGTGCGCTCACCGTGCGGAACCTGACGCTGTCGGCCGGCGTCGTGCCACGCCCGCGATCCTGCTCGGCGGACCACCGGTTGAGCAGCACCACCAACGTCATCCAGAACGCGAAGTAGAACACTGCCCGGACGATGAAGAACCCCTGATTCAGGTAGCCAGCCTTGGCTTGAATAATCGCGTTCTCCGCCGCTTCCGGACGCACCCACTCGAAGATCGCCGGCATCCGCAGCAGGATCGGAATGAAGAGCAGCGCCACCACCGGCAGGTTGCGTGACGCCGCTTCGAAGATCCGGCGGCTGACCAAGCCCCACTGTCCGCCGGACATGTGCTGCAGCATCAGCAGCGCCAGCGACCCGAGCGTGAGCCCAAGGCAGAACAGGAACCCAATCAGCCAGGAACGGATGAACTGATCGACGTTCATCGCCGCGCCGATCGCGCTGAGGACGAGGCCGGCGATGCCGATGAAGAGCGCCCGCTGCTGGAACGCGGCCAAGGCCGGGGAATCGCTGATGCTGATGGATGACGTGGGTGCTGCCATATTCCGAACCTAGTGTTTCGCGGCGCCGTGCTCGCCCGCTGCCGCCGCCGGCTTCTGAATCTTGGTCGGGTCGACGTCTGCTTTCGGCGCGTGCTGGCTGAGTTGCAACGCGCGGATGTAGGCGACGATGTTCCAGCGGTCGCGCGGCGAGATCTGCGCGCGATAGTCCGGCATCCGGCCGAAGCCGTTCGTCATCACATCGAAGAAGTAGCCGGCTTCCACGTTCCGCAGCCGATCGCTGTGATAGGTCTGCGGCCTCGGAAATCCGCGCTGCACGACGAGGCCGTTGCCGCTGCCGGTCGTGTCGTGGCACGGCGTGCAGTAAATGTTGAAGCGTTGCTGTCCACGGTCGAGCACGTCCTGCGTCACCGGAAACGGCAGCTCGTTGACCAGCAACGCGCCGTTCTTGCCGGTGAAGAACGCGGTGTCAGTCTGCAGCGTGCCGCGCGCAATCGTGCCCTCGACGAGCGGCCGCGCGCTCGACGTGTCCTCGAAGAACGCGCTCGCCCTGAGCGGCCGATACTTCGGCTGGTTGTGCATGTCCTGGCGGCAGCCGGCAATGACAAACAGGCTGGCCCCGACCGCGAGCAGCGAGCAGCGAGCCGCGAACCGCGACTTAGTTCTCGACTTCATTGATCTCTCTCGGTCCCAGCGACTTCAGGAACTCGAACGTCTTCGTGCTGTCGTACTTCGGATCGACGGCCTCGATCGCCAGGAAGAACTTGTCCTGGCTGGCGCGGGCGAACGACGGCACGTTGAACACCGGGTGATACGGCATCGGCAGTCCGTTCAGACCGAGCATCGAGAGCACCGCGGCGAATGACGCGATCAGAATCGTCAGCTCGAAGGTAACTGGGATGAAGGACGGCCAGCTATTGAGCGGGCGGCCGCCGACGTTGAGCGGATAAGCCGTCGTCGAGACCCAGTAGCACAGGCCGAACCCGGCGATCATGCCGACGATGCCGCCGCAGAGCACGAAAAAGGACACCGGCCGATCGTGCACGCCGAGCGCTTCCCACGCCGGCTCGATCGGGAACGGCGAGTACGTGTCCATCTTCCGGTAACCCGCGGCGTACGCCTTGCGGGCCGCCTCGACGAGCGAGTTCGGGTCGTCGAACTCGGCCATCAGGCCGTAGACCTTCGCTGTCGCTGGCTTCTGGTCCATCGGTTAGTGCCCTTCCGCGCCCTTGACCTTCGCCGCTGGAATGAGCGTGCGGACCTCGAAGATGGAGATCATCGGCAACACCCGGACGAAGAGGAACATCAGCGTCACGAACAACCCGATCGTCCCGAAGAAGGTCGAGAAATCCCAGAACGTCGGGTAATACATCCCCCACGACGACGGCAGGAAGTCGCGGTGCAGCGACGTGACGATAATCACGAAGCGTTCGAGCCACATGCCGACGCTGACGATGAGCGACATGATGAAGAGCCAGATGGTGTTGGTGCGCAGGCTCTTGATCCACAGCGTCTGCGGGACGATGCCGTTGCAGAAAATCAGCATCCAATACGACCACGCGTACGGGCCGAACATGCGGTTGTGAATCATGTACTTCTCGTACTGATTCGCGCTGTAGTAGCCGAAGAACACTTCCATCGCGTAGCCGTAAACCACGATGAGGCCGGTTACGAGCGTCACCTTCGCCATGTTCTCGAGATGGCGCATAGTGATGAAGTCCTCGAACCCGTAGAGCCGGCGGAGAGGAATCGCGAGCGAGAGCACCATCGCGAACCCCGCGTAGATCGCGCCGGCGACGAAGTAGGGCGGGAAGATGGTGGTGTGCCACCCCGGGACAATCCCGACCGAGAAGTCGAAGCTCACCACCGTGTGGACCGAAAGGACGAGCGGCGTCGACATGCCGGCGAGCAGTAGGTAGGCGTTCTCGTAGCGCTGCCAGTGCCGCGCCGAGCCGCGCCAGCCAAGCGCGAGCGCGCCGTAGATGTAGCGCGTAATCTTGTTCTTGGCGCGGTCACGGAACGTTGCCAGATCCGGGATCAACCCGGTGTACCAAAACAACGCCGATACCGTGCCATATGTACTGACCGCGAACACGTCCCAGATGAGCGGGCTGCGGAACTGCGGCCAGATGCTCATGCTGTTCGGGTACGGTATCAGCCAGTAGGCCGCCAGCCACGGACGGCCGGTGTGGATGAGCGGGAACATCAGCGCGCAGGCGACAGCGAAGAGCGTCATCGCCTCGGCGAAGCGGTTGATCGACGTCCGCCAGTCCTGCTTGAGCAGCAGCAGGATCGCCGAGATCAGCGTCCCCGCGTGACCGATGCCGATCCACCAGACGAAATTGATGATGTCGAACGCCCAGCCGACCGGGATGTTGTTGCCCCAGATGCCGATGCCCTTCAGGAACAGGTAGCCGACCGACACCAGCAACATGTTGAGGAACATGAAGGCGATGAGCGTGGTGACCACCCACGCCACCGGCTGGTACTTCGTCAGGACGACCGACGAGATCTTGCTCGTGATCGACTCGAACGTGTGCCCCGGCTCGATCACCGGCGGCGGCGTTTTGTAGGACGAGCGCTGAGCGGATGTCGATTCCATCAGTGTGGTGTCGTTCGCTCGCCCGCGGCGGCCGGCTCGAGCTCGGGATTGGTGTTGCGCAGCGACGCGAGATACGTCGTCCGCGGGCGCGTGTTCAAGTCTTCGAGCATGCCGTAGTTGCGCTGCTGTGCCTTGAGCTTGTTCACGCGGCTGTTTGGATCGTTGAGGTTGCCGAACACGATCGCATCGGCCGGGCAGACCGCTTCGCAGGCGGTGACGATCTCGCCATCGCGGATGTCGCGGTTGCCGTCCTTCTTGGCCTCGATGCGCGCGTAGTTGATGCGCTGCACGCAGTAGGTGCACTTCTCCATCACGCCGCGGCTGCGGACACTGACGTCCGGGTTACGCTGCGGGTAGTAACTCTGCGTGTTCCAGTCCTGGTAGAGCAGGAAGTTGAAGCGCCGCACCTTGTAAGGGCAGTTGTTCGAGCAGTAGCGCGTGCCGACGCACCGGTTGTAGACCATGTCGTTCAGGCCTTCCGAACTGTGCGTCGTTGCCGCGACCGGGCAAACAACTTCGCACGGCGCGTTCTCGCACTGCTGACACGGCACCGGCTGGTGAACGGCCTGAACCGACTCGGCAGAGTCGATGTTCCCCGTGAAGTAATGATCGACGCGGATCCAGTGCATCTCGCGGTTGCGATTGACTTGCTCCTTGCCGACAACCGGGATGTTGTTCTCGGCAACGCAGGCGACAACGCAGGCGCCGCACCCGGTGCAGGATGTCAGGTCGATCGCCATGCCCCACTTGTTGCCCTTGTACTCCTGGTCCGGATAGAGCGTGAGCGTCTTGGGGAACGTGTGCTGCATGTGCTGCACGACTTCCGGCTCGTGCTCGTACTCTGCCAGCGTGACAACGCGGGCCGGATGCCGGCCTTCCATCGCGTGGTGATCCTGCGTTGTCGCCAGCAGGTAGCGGTCGCCGGTCTTGACGATTTCGAGTCCGGTGCCGAACCAGGGTGCGTCAGAGGTGCGAAGCAGATAGGCGTTGAACTCTTGGGCGTCGGTGGACGCCGTGCCGACGCGTCCGGCGGCCTTGCGGCCGTAGCCGAGGAACACGGTGACGGTCTGATCGGGCTGCCCTGGTACTACGAAGACGGGCATCCGCGCCGTGGCGCCGCGATACCGGAGTTGGACAACATCGCCGTTGTCGAGGCTGTTGTCCTGAGCAAGCTTGGGGCTGACCCACGCGGCGGTATCCCACGTGAGCTTCGTCAGCGGTTTCGGTGCTTCCTGGAGCCAGCCGTTGTTGGCGAAGCGGCCGTCCCACACAGTCGGGATCGGGCCGGAACACGAGCTCGAGGCTTCCGGCCGGCGCCGCTGCGGGCGGTGCGGGAGTTGGCGTTGACGCTGGAGTGGCTGCAGGCGCTGGAGCTGCCGCGGCAGGTGCCTCCGCCGGCGTCGCGGGCGCAGCCGCTGCGGTCGTTGCTGCCGCGGCAGTGCCGCCAGGTGCTCCTGCCGGCGCAGCCGGAGCTGGCTTGAACGGTGTCGCCTGCCCACCGGTTGACGTTGCCGTTCCGCGGATGAACCCGTCGTGGACGGCCTGCTTCCAGAAGGCGTCGGCGTTGCTGAACGACTCACCATCGGCGTTCTTGATGGTCCAACCAGACGCGCCGCTGAAGGCCCGGGTCCAGTAGTCCTTGATGACGCCGAGCGCATTGCGTGCCGGTCGGCCCGTAAGGGAGGCGAGTAGTTCGTACGTCGAGTGCGCGTCGTACAGTGGCGCGATGAGCGGCTGCATGAGCGTGACGGTGCCGTCGTACGCGCGCGGGTCCCCCCACGTCTCGAGCGGGTGCGTGTCGGGAACGGTCCAGTGCGCGAACTCCGAGGTCTCGTCCTTGTAGAGGCTGTGATAGACGACGAACCCGACCTTGCGCATGCGCTCGGCGAACTTCAGATGCGCGGGTGCCGTGAAGACCGGGTTGTTGCCGATGATCACGAGGATCTGGACCTGGCCGGCGTCCATCGCGGTCGCGAGTTCGTCGAGTGACGCGTGCTGCGCGACCGGCTGTGCCTCGAGGGCTCCACCGTAAGTTACTGTCGTGCCGATGTTTCCAAGCGTCCGATTGATCGCGTGTGCGAGCACGTGGACTGCTGGCGGCTGAAACTCTCCTGCCATGACGACCGATGTGCCTTTGTGCGCCTGAAGGTCCTTGGCAACGGCTGCGACCCACTTTTCAACGTTCGGGTTTGCCGCACCAGCCTGTCCACCGCCTGCGCCGACTGCGGCGGCAAGGTTTCGGGCGAATCCTTCGATGTCGGACGAGCGCATCGGGAGTCGATGTTCGGCCTTCGCGCCGGTAAGCGTCGGCGAACTCTCGATCACGTACAGGCGATTCATGTGCTTGGCGTCGTCGGTGACGCGACGGCGATCGGCGAAGTCCCTGGTGTACCGCACCATCGAGGCGCCAACTCCGAGGAAGTCAGCCTCGAGCGATACAACGACGTCAGCCTTGTCGAGGTGATAGACAGCGTCGGCCGCCGAGCCTGTCGCCTGGCGCAGGCCGAGACGGCCGCCATCGGCAGCGATCGGGTCGAACTGATGCCATTTCGCCTGCGGAAAATCCTGGAGGATGCTGGCCATCATCTCCGCAAGGGAAGGCGACGTTATCGGTTCAGTCAGGATTCTGAGCCCGGCGCCCTTGAGGGCTTTCTGCCCATTGACTTGCACCTGGATGGCGCCGATACACGCGGCCCAAGGCCGCACCTCGCCGCGATACGTCACCGTCTGGGAGCGGTCCGGGTCATAGAGACCGAGGACGGCTGCCTGCGTGAGCACGTCAGTGGCGCCTAGACTAGCCGGATGTTCCGGGTTGCCTTCGATTTTGGTCGGACGCCCCATGTGGCTTTCAACCAGGACCGGGCGCGCGACGCCACCGAGCGGGATTGCACTGGCAAAGAACAGCGGCTTACCAGGGACCAGATCTTCGGGCTGCCGGACGTAGGGAACGATCTCTTCGGGCGGCTGCGTCGTGCACGCTCCGACGCCGGCGAGGGCGAGCGACGCGCTCATCAGCTTGAGGAAGTTGCGACGCCCCTTGGGGTCGTTCCACTCCGACGCCTGCTCAGGAAACTCGCGGTGCAGGTAGTCGCGGAAATCCGGGGTATCGGCCAGCTCGCTCAGGCTCCGCCAGTACAGGCGGCCCTCAGACCCTGCGAGACGCGATCGAATTGCAGCGAAGTCCATATGGCAGCTATCAGCTATCAGCCTTCAGCTATCGGCAACGCTTCTAAATTCCGCTAACCCGAGTCAGTTCAACACCTTCGGTACAGAACCCGCTGAAAGCTGTGAGCTGAAAGCTGGAGCTAACGGTGGCATGTCGAGCAGCTCGTGAGCTGCTCCTTCGTGCCGATCTTGTACTCCTGCGCCAGCCGGGTTCCGAGGTCGGGATCGTCGGACGGACGCTCCCAGTTCATGTTGAAGACCTGGTCGCGCGGCCGGATGTATTTCGCCGGGTTGCGGTGGCAATCGAGGCACCAGTTCATCATCAGCGTCGACTGCTGATACATGAGCGGCATCTTGTCGACCTGCCCGTGACAGGTGGCGCAGCCGACGCCTTTGTTCACGTGGATGCCGTGGTTGAAATACACGAAATCGGGGAGATCGTGGACCCTGACCCAGGTGAGCGGCTTGTTATCGCGGAAACTGGCGCGAACCGGCTCGAGGATCGGAGCGTTGTTCCAGATCTGGGAGTGACAATTCATGCAGGTCTTGGTCGGTGGAATATTCGCGAACGCCGACTCTTCGACCGAGGTATGGCAATAGCGGCAGTCGAGCCCCATGCCGCCGACGTGGTGCGCGTGGCTGAATTGAATCGGCTGCTCGACGAAGTCACCCTGCTTGGTGTGGTATCCCGAGAGATACAGCATGGTGACGACCCAGCCGAGGAATCCAAGGAATGCCACGACCGCGACGATGCTGACCCGAGAGTAAATATTGGTGTTGCGATGGAAAAGCTGGCTCATCGTGTCGACATCCGCCGTACCTGAGCGCGCGATCCTGGACCTGGTCGCCGTGGCCGCGAACCGAGGCTCGCGGCCATTGCAGCGGCGTATCGCCGCGTCGCTTGCCGCGCGGCCCCCAAGAGCCTACTCGAAAGGGGGCTGCGAGCAGAAGTGCGACACCAGCGGTCGCCATTCGTGCGAGTGTCGCGAGGTATCGGCTCTCGTCCACCTAATAATGTGAAACTTTTCACAATGTGTCAAACGGCAGAAATCCTCCTCAAATCGCAACTTTCCAATCCCTGCGTGGCTCGACGTTCGTGTGCCGATTCGCAATCGATCGAATGGCTCGCGACGATCGATCAGGGAATCGAGCACTGACGCGATGGATACGTTTTCTCACGCCGCGTGGGGGTCCGCCACGCTCAGTCGCAAGCCGAACCTGGTGTGGTGGGCCGCGCTCAGTGGCGCGGCGCCAGACCTGCTGTGGTTCATCCCGAGCACGATCGAACGGCTCTTCGAGAAAGGATGGAGCGGCCTCTCCATCGGCGCGGATCGTACGGTGTGGCTCGCGAATGGACCGCCGCTGCCGCCTGAGCTCGTCGAGTCGGTACTTTCGTTATTACATCTACTCGCACAGCCTCGTGTTGCTGGCGGTGGCCACCGCTGCTCTCGCGATGACCCGCTGGCGAGGTTATGCGTGGCTCGCCATTCCGTACGCGCTTCACATCGTGATGGACATCCCGACGCACGAGCGCTATCGGACGCAGCCGTTCTTTCCGTTGTCGTCATGGCAGATGCAAGGTCTGACGTGGTCGGACCCGCGCATCTTCTGGCCAAATGCCGTGGCGCTCGTCGCCGTCTATGCGTGGATCTTCCTCCGGCGCCGTCGGATTCGTGCGCGCACGTGACGCACGTCGAGCGCATGGTACGATCAGCCATCTGTCCTTTGAGATAGGGATTTTCATGCGACTTCGGTCCCACGCTGTGCTGCTCGTCCTCGCCATCCTCGTGTTGCCGCTTCGCGCTTTCGCGCAGGCGCCGGTGACGTATCGCGTGTCGTTTCCAGCACCGGAACATCACTACGCGCAGATCGAGGTGACGTTTCCGAACGTTCCCGGCGAAACGCTCGAGACGCGCATGAGCCGCTCGTCGCCGGGACGCTACGCCGTGCACGAGTACGCGAAGAACGTCTTCGAGCTCCAGGCGTTCGACGGGAAGGGCAAGGCGCTTATCGCGGCGCGGCCGAATCCATATCAATGGGACGTCGCCGGTCACGACGGCACCGTCCGCATCGTCTACAAGATTTACGGTGATCACGTCGACGGCACCTATCTCGCCATTGATCCCACGCACGCGCACATCAACATGCCGGCAACGTTGTTGTGGGCTCGCGGGTTCGACAGCCGCAGCGTTCGCATCACGTTCGAGCCGCCAAAGAACTCGTCATGGGTGCCGGCGACGCAGCTCTACACAACAGACGATCCGTGGACGTTCACGGCGCCAAACCTCCAGTACTTGATGGACAGCCCGACCGAGCTGAGTGCGCAGACGATTCGAACGTTCAAGGTTCGCGGCGGCGATGGCAAGGAACAAACGATCCGCGCCGCAATTCATCACGACGCTGGCGATATCGAGATCGATCAATACGTCGCCGGAGCCGAGAAGATCGTGAAGGAACACGCGGCGGTGTTCGGCGAGCTGCCGGACTTCGAGCCCGGCTACTACACGTTTCTCGGCGACTACGTGCCGTGGGGCGGCGGTGACGGCATGGAGCATCGCAACAGCACCGTTGTCGCAGCGCCCGTGTCGCTGAGGATGCCCGGCATGGTCACCAACGTCCTCGACACCGTGTCGCACGAGTTCTTTCATGCGTGGAATGTCGAGCGTATCCGTCCGAAGACGCTGGAGCCGTTCAATTTCGAGGAAGCCAACATGTCTGGCGAGCTCTGGCTCGCCGAAGGCTTCACCCAGTACTACGGCAGCTTGATCATGGCGCGGTCGGGACTTTCAAAGCGCGAGGAGGAAGTCGCAGATCTGGCGCGCGCCGCGGTCTCGGTCATCAACCATCCGGGACGGCAGTTCCGATCGGCCGTGCAGATGAGTCAACTGGCGCCGTTCACGGACGCGGCGCGGTCGATCGACAAGACGAACCACTCGATCACATTCATTTCTTACTACACCTACGGCTGCGCGGTTGCGCTCGCGCTCGATCTCACACTCCGCGATCGCTCGAATGGCGCGATCACGCTGGACGACTACATGCAAGCGATGTGGCGCGTTCACGGCAAGCCAGGCGGTCCGCAACCCGGCCTCGTCGGCAAACCGTACACCCTTGCCGATGCCCGTGCACGCCTGGCGGAAGTGTCAGGCGACCGGGCGTTTGCCGACGAGTTCTTCGACAAGTATGTCGAGGGGCGCGAGGTTGCCGACTACGCGCGTCTGCTTCTCCGCGCCGGTTACGTGATGCGCAAGCGCAACGCCGGCGCCGCGTGGCTCGGTCCAGTCAATCAACTTGATGCGAGCGGAACCATCAACAGTCTGCTGCCCTGGGGGTCGCCGCTCTTCGACGCCGGCCTCGATCAGGGTGACGTGATCATCGACGTCGAAGGCAAGGCGATGGCGTCCGGTGTGCTGCAGGCCGCGATCAAGACGCGCACGCCAGGCGATCGGTTGCGCGTGACCTTCAAACGCCGCGGCGGTGCAACCGGCACGGCGTCGATCACGTTGAAAGAGGATCCCTCGCTCGATATCGTGAGCGTCGAATCGACCGGCGTCACGCTGACCGCGGATCAAAAGACGTTCCGCGAATCGTGGCTCGGATCAAAAGCAAAATAGACACCCGACGACCGACGACTAGCGACCGAAGACCGACGACTGAGTCATCCCCCACATTCGTCCCATCGGCGCTGGCGGCCGAATGCGGAAGAAGACGTGGAACGACACCGGGCTGCTGCCGTAGTACGGCCGCAATGGATCCGGGACGCTGTAGAAAGTCACGTCGGCGCCGGCACCGAAGTCCCAACCCCATGGCCGCGCCAGCGTTCGCACGCCGCCGAGCGTCAGCGCGCCGACGACGTCACGGCCTTCGCCGCTTTCGGGCACGTGCTCGTGCGCGACCAGCTTCGAGCTGCCGACGAAGGTGTGATTACCGAACCGCAGGACGTCGGTCTCGACCTGCAGCGCTTCGAATCGTCCGTAGACGCTGTTGTCGCCGAAGCTGTGCGTGGCTTCGGCGAGGAACGCGTTGAAGTCGCCACCGAGCTTGTTGTTGCGTCCGTACGCAAACGTGGCGCCCGTCCATC
This sequence comes from uncultured Acidobacteriota bacterium, assembly GCA_963797715.1. Taxonomy (GTDB): domain Bacteria; phylum Acidobacteriota; class Vicinamibacteria; order Vicinamibacterales; family 2-12-FULL-66-21; genus DATBJJ01. The sequence goes on along the minus strand of CAWCQS010000008.1, from coordinate 259,287 downwards.
CTGCAGCGCGCTGTTGCAACCATGACGCCGATGCCGTAGTCCGCCTCACGTCACCAGGTTCGTGCGCTTCCGGTGTTTTCAGAAAACCGTGCGATATCTGGAGCGTCCATGCGTCAGTCGGGCGGAACCAGCCCCGCACCGACCACGAATCGAGCGGCCCAGGATCCATCAGATCCCACCGCTCTTCGTCGGGCTCGGCACCGTGAAAGATCGAACCCTCCGCCTGCCATCGTGCCTTGTCGATACCGGCGGTCAGCACGCCCATCGTGATGTGTGTCGAGTCGAAAGTATGGTGTGCGAGCGGCGCGGTGGGATTCTCGAATGCGGAGGCGCGGTGCATGAAGGTCACCGGTCCGAGCGCCGGCTCGCCGACTGGCGCACCTGAGAGCGTCAACGAGTAACCGCGGCCGATGGCTGTGCGCCAGGTCACGGACGTCTGCATCAGGAAGTCGTGTGGATGCTGGCGATCGATCAGCGGCTGATCGTTGAACGTTTCGCCGACCTGGAAGATTTCCCGGTAGCCGTCCTTGCCGAGCGTCGCCGGTTCGAGGCTGAGCATCAGCGTGAACCGCAGTCGTCCCGCGCCCGCGGGCCGCTCGGCCATTCCCATCCACCAGTTCTGCACCGCGAGCTCGTCGCCGCCGCGCGGGCTCCCTTGGTGATTGAAATTGAAATAGACGACACCGTCCTGCATCAGGTGCCACGTCGAATGCTGCATGGCCGAGTGATCGTGCTGAGCCGGCTCTGCCGTCTGGGCGCGAGCGTGAGTGGGGGGACACAGAAACGTTACACAGAGGATCAGGACCCGTGCCTGAACGAACGATCGCATGCTCTAGGAGTTAGACCCTGCCATGGCTGGAAGGTCAAGCGGGAACTCATACCTTTGGCCGTTCTCTTGCCGTCTGACGGGTCATATACTGGTGCCCACGGGAACGTCACGTCAGCCCCCCGCGTCGAAGTACCGAGTAGTCTCTACAGCTCGAAGCAGCCAGTGCATTCATTGATTGGAACCACCGTTCAGCACTACCGCATCGGCGAACGCCTTGGCGCCGGCGGCATGGGAGAGGTGTACAAAGCCGAGGACGTCCGGCTCGGACGATCGGTTGCGCTGAAGTTTCTGCCGCATGAACTGAAAGCGGATCCCGAAAGCCGCGCCCGGCTGCTCAACGAGGCGCGCGCGGCTTCGCTCCTGCGCTCGCCGAACATCGCCGTGACCTACGACATTGGCGAGGCCAGCGGCTCGGACTTCATCGTGATGGAGTACGTCGAAGGCGAACTGCTTTCGTCGCGCGTCGCGAGAGGGCCGCTGGCCATCCGCGAGGTCATCGAAATCGGACTACAGGTGACTGACGCGCTCGAAGAGGCGCACGGGCGCGGGATCGTGCACCGCGACGTCAAGAGTGCCAACCTGATGCGCACAGAGCGCGGTCTGGTCAAGGTGCTCGATTTCGGGCTGGCGAAGTTCGTCAGGCCCGACGGCGCCGAAGCCGCGCGCGTCACACAGCCACAGGTGACGATTGCCGGTATGGTCGTCGGTACGGTGTCGTATATGGCGCCCGAGCAAGCGCTCGGCCGTCCAGTCGATCACCGCACCGATCTCTTCTCGCTTGGCATCGTGCTGTTCGAGCTCGCGACGGGCCGCACGCCGTTCACCGGCGGCTCGCCCACCGAGATCATCGACCACATCCTGCACGAGATCGCGCCGGCGCCGTCGCGATACGCGCCCTCGGCGCCACAGTCGTTCGACGCCGTCGTGGCGCGCGCGCTCGAGAAGTCGCCGACGTTTCGCTATCAGTCCGCGCGGGACATGCACGAGGACCTGCGCCAGGTTTCGAACGAAATCGACACGATGCCGCGCGGGACCACGAGCCGCGTCGCCGCCGGACAGCCGTCGTCGACGGCGATCGAGCGATCGGTTGCGGTCATGACCTTCGCCAATATCACCCGCGAGCCGACCGACGACTGGATCGGGACAGGCATCGCCGAAACCGTCAGCTCGGATTTGAAGAGCGTGCACGGCCTGAGCGTGATCGGCCGCGCGCGCGTTTTCGACGCGTTGCGCAATCTCTCTTCCGGCGCGCATCTCGACGAGTCGCTCGCCATCGACGTCGGCCGACGGCTCGGCGCCACGTGGGTGGTTGTCGGCGGGTTTCAGCGCATCGGCGAGCTCGTGCGGATCACCGCCAACTTCGTCGACGTCGAGACCGGTGAAGTGCGACGCACGGTCAAAGTCGACGGCCGCATCGGCGACATCTTCGCGCTGCAGGACAAGATCGTCTTCGAGCTGAGCCAGGGCCTCAACCTCGCCCTGCGTGGAACCGAGATCGCCGACATCGAGAAGCGCGAGACCCAGTCCGTCGAAGCCTATGAGAGCTATGCGCGCGGGATGATGAATCTTCGCCTCGCCTCTCGCGACTCGATCGAGCGGGCGCTCTCGGCCTTCGAAGACGCGGTCCAGAACGATCCCGAGTACGCGATGGCGTGGGCGGCGCTCGGCGGTGCTTATGCGCTCAAGGGCTCGTTCCTCTCCATCAGCGATCTCGTACGCAAGGGCGTCGAAATGGAACGGCGCGCCATCTCTCTCAATCCCGACCTCGCCGACGCGCACGTCTGGCTCGGCACCGCGCTCCTCGCCCTCGGGCAGGTCGACGATGCCATTGCCGCGATCAAAGAGGGGTTGCGGCTGGAGCCGGAGAACGGACAGGCGCATCAGGCACTCGGACGCGCGTTGTGGGCCGGCAAGGGCGATTTCGCCGGGGCGATTCCCGCCTTCCGCAAAGCGATCGAGCTCAATCCCGAGGCTGGCTATTCGTATCTCCAGCTCGGGCTGCTGCTGGCGTGGGAAGGCCAGTATGCCGAGGCCGAAGCCGTCTGCCGCCGCGCCGTCGAACTCCAGGACCAGTACATTTCTGGCAACGCTGGCCTGCAAGTCGTTGGCGCGAACTCGCGCCTTGGCTACGTCTTCTATCTGCAGGGACGCTACGAAGAAGCCATTCGTGAATACGAGCGCGGCCTGGCGTTCGTCGCTTCGAGCGATCACGCCTTGAAAGAACGTACGAGCATCGAGATCACGATGAAGATCGGCGCCGCCTATCACCGGATGGGGAAGCCGGAAGAGGCGGTCCGGTTCTTCGATCGCGCCCTCAAGTTGTTCGATGCACGCGTGGCGAAAGGCGCCGACGATCCTTACACGCGCTACTACATCGCGTGTCTCCTCGCGCTCCGCGGCGACCATGAGAAGGCGCTCGATGTGCTCGAGCGCGTGCACGGCCAACTCCCGGCGTTGACCGCCGCTCGAGCGCTGCGCGATCCCGACCTCGACGGCCTGCGCGGTCGTCCCCGTTTCGAAGCAATCACGCGCGCCTCAGCCTGAACGCTCGGGCTCCCTTCCGTCATTGGTCACAGTCCAGTGGGGCTTTGTCCCAGTCCAATTCAGACGAACAGAATAAAATTCGGCACATTTTTGCGGGCATCCTTGCGCTCAAGAGCCGACCAATCGCTGATTGGACTATCTTTGGCCCGAGCGTTGGGAGGAAACTACCGGCTCGTTCGCAGCATGGCGGAGGCGGGCATGATTCAACAGGACATGATTCAAGCGATAGACCGGCAGTTCGTCCGGACCACGCGGCCCCTCTACGGACACCTCGTCAGCCTTCTCGAATCGGCCATTTCGCGCGGCGATCTGCCGTCGGGATCGCGTGTGCCACCTGAGCGCGAGCTCGCACAGCGGCTCCGTATCAGCCGCACCACTGTCGTCAGCGCGTACCGCGAGCTCGAGTCACGCGGGTTGCTGCGTGGATACGTCGGCCGCGGTACGTTCGTCTGTGCCGCGCCTGATCCGAGTGGTGCACCGTTCGCGTGGCGGGGAAAGATCGCGGCCGCCGCGCTTCGCTCGAGCGATTCGACACTGAGTGACATGATTCGCCACTCGTCGAACGCCAAGGTACTCTCGCTTGCGGCGGGCGAGCCTGCGATCGATTGCTTTCCGATTGGCCCATTCCAGCAGGCGCTCGATCACGTGCTCGAGCGCGAGCGACTTGCTGTCTGGCGTCATGGCCCGACCGAGGGCCAGCCGGCGCTGCGCGAGGCGATTGCGGAGCGTTTCGGCGTTCCGGCCGAGAGCGTGCTCGTGCTTGCCGGCGCGCAGCAGGGACTCGATCTGCTCGCGCGCTGTCTCATCGATCCGGGTGACGCCGTCATCGTCGAGCGTCCCGGCTATCTTGGCGCGATTCAATCGTTCAACGCCGCGGGCGCCAAGCTGATTGGATGGGACGTGGTCAAGGCCGACATGGACGAGCTCGAGGACGTGCTCGTGCGGTATCGGCCGAAGCTCATTTATACGAACCCCACGTTTCAGAATCCAACCGGTGTGACGATGCCAATCCGCGCACGGCGCGAGCTGCTACGGCTGGCGGAGAGGTATCGCGTGCCGATCGTCGAGGACGCGACCTATCGCGAGCTCTTCTTCAATGAAGTGCCGCCGCCTTCGCTGCGCGAGCTCGATGCGCAGAACATCGTCATCTACCTCAATAGCTTCTCGAAGGTACTGGCGCCAGGGTTGCGCCTCGGCTGGCTGTCGGCGGCGCCGTCGATCATCGATCAAATCGCGATCATCAAGCAGCGCCTCGACCCGCACACGCAAAACCTCGGGCAGTTCGCGATGGCGCGCTTCATCCGCGACGGCAACTTCGACGCGCATCTGCGCACGCTTCGCGCCGAGCACGCGCGGAGATGCGCGATGATGATCGCGGCCATCCAACGGCACGTGCCGGCAGGCGCGCTGCGCTTCGGCCGTCCGCAGGGCGGCTTGTACCTCTGGTGCCGCGTGCCATCCGGCGTCAGCGCGCGCGCGTTGCTCGATGATGCGCTGGCGGCCGGCGTGGCCTTCGTGCCCGGCCACGCGTTCTATCCGGATCCAGCGGGCGAACAGGAACTGCGACTCTGCTTTTCGAGCGTGATGCCGACCGCGATCGAAGACGCGGTGCGTCGTCTCGCAGGGTGTTTGATCCGAGCGCTGCCGGTGCGATCCGTGGCCATCTAGGCCACGGTCCCGGCCGCGGATTCCACGGATCGCACGGCTCAAGGCTGCTCCTGCCATGGATTCCACGGATCACACGGCGTCAAGGTAGCCAGGCCAGGCCGGTAATCGCGCCGCCGGAGCTCGTCAGCTTGAAGGACAGCCGGCGTCCATCGTCGAGGGTGAGCGTCAAGGTACCGGGACCTGCGAGCACGGCGGCTTCGGCAATGCCGGTGATGTCGATGTGGCCCTCGATTTTCGGTAGCGCATCGTCGGGATCGTCAGGCGCGGAACCTCCAGCCGACCAGATAGAGAGTTCGTAGGATGTCGTCCTGAGGAGGACGTCCCCGGCATGGACTGCACCGACGCCGCGGACTGTGTCAAGCAGGTGTCTCGTCATCTGATCCTCCACCCGGCGTGATTCTACTTGCTTCCGCGTAGTCTGTTTCGCGGACTCGTGCCCGGCCGCGACGCCGACGACGAATGACGTTGGGATCTCCCACGTCCAGACCGGCGCTTTGAGTGCCGGGAGATCGTAGTAGCCGGTCAGACGACGGGTCCTTCAGCGGCGAGCGCCGCCAACGCATCGAGGTCGTCGACGCTGACGAAGAGTCCCGTCTTTGGCGCAAACGCTCGCCAGCCCGTCATCAGCAGCACTTCTTTGACGAGCGCGACGCCAGCTTCGCCACTGGCAACGAGCACGGCTGTCGGCACAGGGTCTCGAGAACCCAGATCGATCCGCACCGAGCCGTCCCGGCGCATCAGGATCGGACTTGCAGAGACGACGAGATCAGGAATGACGCCGTGCAGGATTGTTGCGACCTCGGCGCGCGAGCCAAGCGGCGGCGCCGTCTCGATCGCTTCCGGTCCAGCCCAGACGTCGAGCGCGAGCAACAGCAGCTGCGGCAACCTGACGGCGTTCGACTTTGGTGTCGGAATCACCGGTGCTACCCGCGCGTGACGGCCATCAGCGAGCTCCTCGAATGCGAACTCGGGATCGTACTGGCTGGCGTGCATCAGATCGGCATCTGGCACCGGCAGTGGCACCGGCGACGACGGCGGAACCGAATGGGCTCGAGACGCGTTGCTTCGAAGCGGCCACAAAGCAGCGAGCGCCATCAGCCCGCCACCAACGAGCGCGAGGCTTGGTTGCACGAAATCTGGGCGCCCATGCAGATCGACGATGACGGCATCGCCGGTAAGCGGCGGCGGAAGGCCGGACAGGATTCGGCGCGATCGAAAACGCTCGATGAACCCCGTTCGCGCAAGCCCGTCGATCACGCTGGTGATCTTGAGCTGCGCGACGATCTTGCGGATGGCATCGAGCGACTGCTCGCTCGTCGCGTTCCGCCCGCCGCCGAAGGCCTGCCGGGCGGGGGCAAGTGCGGCCGGATCGCGCGTCGCGACGACGATTGGGGCTGGTGACCGGCTGCCAGCCGGCCGCGCGGGAAGAAACAGCTCTTCGACCTGGCCGCCAGATTCGCGAAACCCGGCGGCGGACGGATCGATCTCGCATCCGGCGACAAGCAGCCGGGGCGACGACGGCCGTTCGCGCGCGAACTGGTCGCAGGCGATTGCCACCTGCCGTCCGCCCTCGACGGCACGGTAGATCCCGTCGCCTCCGAGCGCCAGCAGCGCCGCGGCGGGCACCAGCAGGAGCCGCCTGCGCCGCGTGGGCGCGGCGGCCAGGAACTTGAGCATCAGTCGCGGGTGAAGAACGCGGCGGCGACGCCGGCCAGCATCAAGCCGGCGGCGACAGCAGCTGACTGCCAGCCCGATCGTAGATGAACCGTGGGTACGTCTGGCACCGCCGGCAGATTGTACTCCTCCGGTTCGCCGCGGAAGATGAAGATCGCGTGCGTGTGCGCCGTCCTCGCGTCGGCGCCGGTGCCGTCGCTGCGCGTGGTGAGCTGAGTCAGGAATGGCCAGGGCATGTTCGCGGCTCGCGTCAAGGGACGGAGAAGATTACTCCCGGTGCGAGGCGATTGTCAGGATCGAGCGCCTGCTTGACGGCACGCATCTCGTCGATTCCCGCTTGTCCATAGAGCTGTGCCAGAAGTGCCTGCTTGACGGGGTTCCGGCCGACACCGTGTTCGGCGAGCGGGCAGCCGCCGAGGCGCGCGACGTGGCGGCCGAACTCGAGCATCGCTTCTTTGCCCCTCACGACGTCATCGTAGGAACGGGCGATGACGTTCGGGTGCACGTTCCCGTCGGACAGATGACCCCAGATGGCGTAGTCGAGCCCGCGCGACTCGAAGCCGCGGCGATAAACGTCCATCATCTCGCCGCAACGTTCGAACGGCACGACCATGTCGCCGGCGGTCTTTTCGATTCGCTCGTCGATTGTTCGCTTGGCCGTACTGATGCGTTGATTCACACCGGCGGGCACAGCTTCGCGAACCGCCAGCAGTTCGGCGTCGCGGCGGCGATCGCCAGGAAGAGCGAGCTCGGTCTTTTCGAGCACGCCGTAGCGGTCGAGCAGTCGGCAGAATGAGCCGAGCGCGTTGTCGGGCGTGGCACTTCCAAGCGATTCCTGAATCTGCTCGAAGGCACGGGCGGCATCGATCGCTGGATGCAGCTCGAGCTGTACGAGCAGGGCGAGCGCAGTTCCGTCCGGCACTGCAATGTTGTTGCGTCTGTCCGCGCCGTCTTCCCTGACGATCTCGAGCGACCGCCGATCCATGTGCTCGATCGCGCAGACGTCGATGCCCGCATCGTCGCGGGTGCGCCAGGTGTTGATCGACTTCTCCCGCAACGTACCCACGAGCTCGAGTGCGGTTGCTTCACTCGTGCACGGGATCCAGGCGAAGACGATATTCGGCGCCGGGGTCAAGGTGCGGAACGTGATGCGTGTCACAACCCCGAGCGTGCCTTCAGATCCAATGAAGAGATCGATCAAGTCCATGTCGGGCGCGGCGTGATAGCCCGCCGAGCGCTTCGCCACCTTCGGCATCTCGTAGGTGGGCATCAACACGCGCACGCGGCCGCGCGTGGTTTCGATGTCGAACCGTCCCTCGTGGGCCTGCGACATGCCACGAGCGACATCGAGCACGGTCCCGTCAGCCAGCACCACCGTCAGCGCCTCGACCCAGTGGCGCGTGCTTCCATACTTAAAGGTGGCGGCGCCGGCGGCGTTGGTCGCGACAATGCCGCCGGCACACGCGCCAGTGAACGTCGGCACGGGCGGGAACCACGCACCTGCTTCCTTCAGCCGTTCCTGGATCGCCGCGACCGTCACGCCTGGCTCGACTGTGATTCGTCCCGGCTGCACGTCGACAATCCGATTCATCTTCGTCGTCGCCAGCACGACATCGCCCATAGGCGTCGCGCCGCCAGTCAGCGATGACTGAGCGCCTATCGGCAGAACAGATGTCGATGTGGCGAGAGCCTCGACAACATCCGCCGTCGACCGCGGGAACAGCACACCGCTCGCGTGGCCGCCGGGGAAGTTTGCGGAATCGACGAGAAAGCTGTCAGTCATCACTCGTCAGTCGTCAGTCGCTAGTCGTCAGTCACAGTCGTCAGTCACGAGTCGCCAGTCACGGGCCATCAGTTGGGAATCGCCGCGAGCCTCAAGTCTAGGGCGATGCTCCCTCACCTCGCCGGCGATTCCGGCGGTCGCTCTTCGCCAGATACTTGATCAATCCAGTAAGCATTCTGCCGACCTCGTCACTGAGTTGATCGCAGGCGCGGAATTCATCTGCGCTTATGTAACGACGGTTGCACGCGATCAGCAGCCTAGTCCTGGCCTCAGCGTTCGAGGCCTTTGAGGTGAACAGGTATCTGCACAAACCGCGGTCACTTGGCTGTTCGAATCCCTCCGAGATATTCGAAAGATCGAGTCGGACGCATCACGGATCTGCTCCCGGAGCCGGCGGTCGCGCTGAAAGCCTGGCCTTCCGATGATCGCATTAACTGCCACCCCGAATTCGTTCGCTCGTTGCCAAACCTGCAACTCTTCAACCCTTTGCGCCATTTTCCCTCCTGAATAGCATCTGGGATGCCAAGCCGGCAGAGAGCCAGCGGCCGACTGCGACTGCCGACTGGGACTGCCGACTGGGACTGCCGACTGGGACTGACGACTGGGACTGACGACTGGGACTGACCACTCGCGACTGACGACTGACGACTGCCGACTAACGACTAACGACTGAAGTATCATCACCCTCGTGCACCGCTTTACCCTCGGCGTCGAGGAGGAATTCCAGATCGTCGACCCTCAGAGCGGCGATCTGCGGTCGCACGTGTCCGAGCTCCTGGCGTCGAGCGCGCCGATGCTCGGCGATCAGATCAAGCGCGAGATGCACCAGTCGATCGTCGAGTGCGGCACCAGGATTTGCGGTGATGTGCGCGAGTTGCGCGAGGAGATCTTTCGCAATCGCCGCGAGCTGGCGAGCGCAGCCGAGCGTGTGGGGCTCGCGGTTGCGGCTGCCGGCACACACCCTTTCTCACGCTGGGAAGATCAGATCATTTCTCCCGGCATCCGCTACGACAACATCGTCGAAGAGTTGCAGCAGCTTGCTCGATCGCTCCTGATCTTTGGCTTGCACGTGCACGTCGGTTTGCCGGATCGGTCGGTGACGATCGACTTGATGAACGAGGTCCGGTATTTCCTGCCGCACCTGCTGGCGCTGTCGACGAGCTCACCGTTCTGGATGGGACGCGACACCGGGCTGAAGTCGTACCGCACGACGATCTTTCGCCGCTTTCCCCGTACCGGCGTTCCCGATCATTTCGAGTCGTGGAGCGAGTACGAGAACTACATCCAGCTGCTCGTCGATCTCCACAGCATCGACGACGCCAAGAAAATCTGGTGGGATGTGCGGCCGCATCCGACGTTCGGCACGCTGGAGTTCCGCGTCTGCGACGTGCCCACGAGTCCCGAAGCTGCGGTGATGCTCGGCGCGCTGGTCCAGGCGATTGTTGTCAAGCTCTATAACCTTCGGGTACGCAATCAGGGCTTTCGGATTTACCGGCGGGCGCTCATCGAAGAAAACAAGTGGCGCGCCGCGCGCTACGGGCTCGACGGCAAGCTCATCGACTTCGGGCGTCGCGCCGAAGTGCCGATGCGCGACCTCGCGCTCGAGCTCCTCGAGTTCATCGACGATGTTGTCGACGACCTCGGTAGCCGCAAGGAAGTCGAGTACGTGCACACGGTGCTGCGCGATGGCACGAGCGCCGATCAGCAGCTGGCGGTCTTCCAAAAGACCAACGACCTCAAGGCTGTCGTGCACCACGTGGTTCGGCAAACGCGGGATGGGGTGAGTTAACGCCATGCAACAGCAGCGGGCGTCACAAGTCGTCGGTCTTCTCTGCGGGCGCGAGTACAGCTTTCCACCTGCGTTCATCCAGCGCGTCGACGAGCTCGGAGCGCCGCACGGCATCACCGGCCAGATGGTCAAACTCGGCGGCACCAGGATGGACGAACCCGCGCGCTACCGCGTGATCGTCGATCGCATTTCGCACGAGGTCGAGTACTACCGCGGCGCGATGAAGCACGCGGTGCTCCAGGGGACGTACGTCATCAACAACCCGTTCTGGTGGACCGCCGACGACAAATACTTCAACTACTCGGTGATGACCAAGCTCGGCGTCGCCATTCCGCGGACGGTGTTGTTGCCGCAGAAAGGTTATCCGGCTGACATCGATCTGACCGGGGATTCCCTCCACAACCTGCTCTACCCGATCGATTGGGATGGCCTCCTCGACTACGTCGGCCGGCCGGCGATCCTCAAGCCCTACTCCGGCGGTGGCTGGAAGCACGTCTATAAGGTCGCCGACAAGCGCGAGCTACTCGAAGCCTACGACCGCACCTCGCCGTACTGCATGACGTTGCAGCAGTTCATCGACTTCGAGCTCTATGTGCGGTGCTTCACGTTCGGCAAGACGGACATCACGCCAGTGGCGTACGACCCGCGGCAGCGCCGCTATCTCGTCGAGCACGAATACCTGTCCGCCGATGTTGGCGCCCGCGTCGTCCGAGACGCGCAGCTCATCAACCTGGCGCTCGGCTACGAGATGAACACGATCGAGTTTGCGATCAAGGATGGCGTGCCGTACGCGATCGACTACCTGAATCCGGCGCCCGACTTCGAACGCGATCGCATCACGCCGTTCTACTTCTCGCATGTTGTCGAAAAGATGGCGCATCTCGTCGTCGATCGGGCGCTGAATGGCCACCCGGCCCAATGCTGGCCGCGGTGGGAAGAGATGCTCGGGATCGGGCCTGCGTCTGGCTTTACCGGGGCCCCTGGACTGCCCTGACAGGAAAGTCTCATGGACCTGATCAGCGACTGGCATGCGCTGCTTCGTCCCGACGAAGAACTGACGCCAAAGTTCACCACCGCGTTCGCCGCCTCGATGCGCGCGAAGAAGCTGACGTTCGGCCAGCGCGTGCACTGTCCGTTTCTTCGGCCGTTCTTCCTCACCGCCGCCGACGAGGCTCGCATTCGCGCCGCGGCCGAGACGATTTCCATACTCGGTGAGCGTGTGACCCGCGCCGCGTTCGAGAACGACGACATCTACCATCAGCTCGGGATGACCGAGGCCGAAGACGCACTCGTCGACATCGAGCCGGGCTACCCGACGGCGAGCACGACGTCGAGGCTCGACGCTTTCCTGCTGCCCGGTTCGTTGCACTTTGCCGAATACAACGCCGAGTCGCCGGCCGGCATTGCCTACACGCAACGGCTCTGCGAGCTCTTCGACGCGACGGCGGTGATGGGCCGCTTCCGCGACACGCGCCAGGTCCGTTTTCACAGGGTCATCGACGCGTTGCTCACTGCCCTGATGGCCAGTTATCAGGAGTGGGGCGGCACGGCAGCGCCACCGACGATGGCCATCGTCGATTGGCGGGACGTGCCGACCTGGACCGAGTTCGAGATCTTGCGCGACGCGTTCATGCTGGCGGGCGTGCCGACCATCGTGTGCGATCCGCGCGAGCTCGTCTTCGGCAATGGTGTGCTCACCGCGCAGGGTACGAAGATCGATCTCGTCTATCGCCGGGTCCTCGTCAACGACATTCTCGCCAAGCCGGACGAGTGCCGTGCGCTTGTCGATGCGTGCGCCGCCCGCGCCGTCTGCATGGCCAACTCGTTTCGTTGCAAGCTTGCACACAAGAAGGCGTTCTTTGCCGTTCTCACCGACCCTGCGCATGCGTCGCTCTTTTCGGCGAGCGAGCTCGCGGTGATCCACGCGCATATCCCGTGGACGCGAGTGCTGGACGATGTAGAAACGGTGAAGGGCGATTGGCGTGGCGAGCTGCTTGATCTGGCGCGCGCCTGGCGCGAGCACCTGGTGCTGAAGCCAAACGACGAATACGGTGGCAAGGGCGTCAACCTTGGTTGGGAGATGAGCGAAGGGGACTGGGAGTCGGCGCTCGAGGCGGCACTCGATGACCCGTACGGCACCTGGATCGTGCAGGAGCGCATCCCGGTGCGCCGTGAGATCTTCCCGCAGTTCGATGCGCTCGGCCGCATTAGCATGAACGACATGCTGGTGGACTTCGCGCCCTATCTCTTCCGCGGCAGGATGGGCGGCTACCTGACGCGCCTGAGCGCGAGCGGGCTCGCCAATGTCACTTCAGGTGGCGGGCAGGTGCCGGCGTTTGTCGTTGAGTAGCCTGAACGTCGCACGGTCACGATTCACTCACAGAAACCGTACGCAGCCTGTCACTCGAGACTAATCTCCCCGCGCCCCACCAGCACCGACACCCCACCAACGCGCACCCGCGTGATGCGGTCCTCGTCACCGTCAATCGAGATGTGAACACGGCTCGGCCGACCCATGGCCGCGCCTTGCAGGCTCAGCATGCTGCGCGCGGCGTCTGCATTCACGAGGCGGTGGTGGAGCAGGTATGCACCGAGCGGCCCGCTGGCCGCTCCAGTAGCCGGATCCTCCGCAATGCCAAATCCCGGCGCCAGCATCCGGCTGTAGACGGTTTCGTTGCCGTTGCCCGAACGCTCCGGGGTGAAGAAGAAGACGGGTAGGTCAGGCAGCCCTGCGGCATGGGAGCACGTCGCGAGTGCCCGTCGGTCGATCGCGACGGTGTCGACCGCGGCCCGCGTGGCGATCGGCGCGTATAGGAACGGCACGCCGCAGGAAACCCTCTGCACCGGCACACCGGGCAGCAGATCGCGAGCCGACAAGCCGACCGCGGCGGCAAACGCCTCGCGATCGGGGATGACGCCGCCGAACGAGGGCAGCGGCTGCGTCATCCAGGCGAACGCAAGGCCACCGTCGTTCCATTCGAGCGACACCGGCGTCGGGCCGACCCCGAGCTCGAAGACAAACCGATCGCGTCCGCGTGCGATCGTTCCTTCGAGCGCCAGCGCGAACGTGCTGCCGATCGTCGGGTGCCCAGCCATCGGCAGTTCCTCGGACGGAGTGAAGATGCGCATGCGGACGTCGCCACGATCGGTGCCGACCCGCTCTGGCGGATAGATGAACGTCGACTCGGAGAAGTTCATCTCTTTCGCGATGGTCTGCATCTGCTGAGGCGTCAGATTGCCGGGTTCGGGAAACACCGCGAGCTGATTGCCCTCGAAGCGGCGTTCGGTGAAGACGTCGAGGTGGAGATATCTGAGCATGATCGTTCGCCGGAGCATGACAGACCGTCAGGCGCCGCCACGCGGCCAATTGATCAGTGGTCTGTGCGGGAAATCCGTACGTTATCCTGTCGACTCACGGAGGATTCTCGTTGGCAAAGCGGAAAAAGGGCGGCGGCTCTCTGTTCGACGATGGCGGCGGGGAAGTCATTGAGAGCGGAGGCGGGCAGGGAGGCGGCGGACCGGAGGTGGTTGCGCTGCACGAGGCCGCGCAGTCGCGTTACCTCAACTATGCCTTGTCGGTCATCACCTCGCGCGCGCTGCCCGACGTGCGCGACGGCCTGAAGCCGGTGCAGCGCCGCATCCTCTACACGATGTGGCAGCAGAACCTCACCGCCGACGTCAAGCACCGAAAATGCGCGAAGGTCGTTGGCGACGTGATGGGCAACTACCATCCGCACGGCGATACCGCGCTGTACGAGACGCTGGTTCGCATGGCGCAGCCCTTCTCGCTGCGCTATCCGCTGGTTGACGGCTCGGGCAACTTCGGCTCGCTCGATGGCGACGGCGCGGCAGCGATGCGCTACACCGAGTGTCGGCTGGCGCGCATCAGCGACGAGCTGCTCACCGAAATCGATCAGTCGACGGTGCCGTTTCGTCCCAACTACGACGGGACGAAGACCGAGCCGGTCGTGCTGCCGTCGCGAATTCCAAACCTGCTGATCAACGGCGCGACAGGCATCGCGGTCGGCATGGCGACGAACATTCCGCCGCACAACCTCAACGAGGTCTGCACCGCGCTCATCAAGCTGCTCGACAACCCGGATTTGAGTAGCGTCCAGTTGTGCCGGTACGTCAAAGGCCCGGACTTTCCAACCGGCGCCCAGATGCTCAACTCGCCGGAGGAGCTCAAGGAGATCTACAAGACCGGTTCCGGTGCGATTCGCTTGCGCGCGACGTGGGAAGAGGGGCCGGCGACTCGGACTGGCAAGACGGTTTACATCACCAGCGTCCCCTACACCGTCAACAAATCAGCGCTCGTCGAACGCATCGGCGACATCGCGGCTGGCCGCAATCTGCCGCCGTTGCTCGACGTCAAGGATGTCTCGACGGACGACGTCCGGATTGCGCTCGAATTGAAGAAGGACGCCGACGTGAAGATGGTGATGGTGTACCTCTTCAAGCACACGCCGCTCCAGACCAGCTTTATCGTCAACCTGACGTGCCTCATTCCGACCGAGAATCCCGAGATCGGCCGGCCGGAGCGCCTCGACCTCCACGCGATCCTGTGGCACTTCCTGCACTTCAGGCTGGAAGTCGTGACCAAGCGGCTCGAGCACGAGCTGCAGGCGATCAAGAAGCGCGTCCACATCCTCGAGGGCTTTGAAAAAGTCTTCGATGCGCTCGACGAGATCCTCAAGATCGTCCGCAAGTCCGAGGGCAAGGCTGACGCGGCGGCGCAGATCATCAAGCGCTTCGATCTCGATGCGGATCAGACCGACGCCATCCTCGAATTGAAGATCTACCGGTTGGCGCGGCTCGAGATCCTGATCATCCGCAAAGAGCTCGAGGACAAGCGGCGGCGGGCGCGTCAGATCAACGCGCTGCTCAAAGACGAGCCCGGACGCTGGGGTGTCGTGAAAGTCGAGATCGAAGAGATCCAGAAGAAGTACGGCGATGCGCGGCGCACCACGATCGCGTCCGACGCCGGCGAAGCGGAATATTCCGCCGACGACTTCATCGTCGAAGAAGACAACGTCGTGATCGTGTCGCGCGACGGCTGGGTGAAGCGGCAGAAAGAGGTCAAGGACGTGTCGTCGACGCGCGTGCGCGAAGGCGATGAGGTGCTGGCCGTGCTTCCAGGTAGCACCCGCGCGACGGCGGTCTTCTTCAGCAATTTTGGCGTGGCCTATTCCGCGCGCTTGAACGAGATTCCGGCGTCGACCGGCTACGGCGAGCCTATCCAGCGCTTCTTCAAGCTCAAGGACGGCGAAAGAATTGTCGCGGCGTTCAGCCTCGACCCGCGAGTCGTCGGCACCATTGCAGCCAAGAAGGAAGGCGATGTGCCGCCGGTGCACGCCGCGGCGGTAACGAGCGACGGCTACTCGATGCGCTTCAGCCTCGAGCCGTTCGTTGAGCCAAGCACCAGGGCCGGCCGCCGGTACGCACGTACGGCTGAAGGCGCTGAGGTCGTTGGCGTGGCACGAGTCACCGGCAGCGAGACTGTGATTGCGGCGACGCGCGAAGCGCGGGCGATGATCTGCAAGGTCGACGAGGTCAACTTCCTGTCGGGACCGGGCCGCGGCGTCATCCTGATCAAGCTCGATGGCAAGGCCGACCGTGTCCTCGGCTTCATCGCCTCGTCCGGCGATCGCGACCTGATGACGGTCGAGACGAGCCGCGGAGCGGAGCAGACGATCAGCACGGCCAAGTACGGCGTCACCGGCCGTGGCGGCAAGGGACGCGAGTTGTTGCAGCGCGGTCAGTTCACACGTGTCGTGCCTGTCGTGCCGGAGGCGCCGCCGCCGCTGTCGGAGTAACATCGGCGACATGACCGCCGCCGATACCTATCTCGACGACATCCAGGTCCAGTTCCGCAAGCTGAAGGCGCTCGCGGAAGACGCCGTGGCACAGGTCACAGACGATGAGCTCGTGGTCTCGCTCGACGCCGAGTCGAACAGCCTGGCCGTGATCATGAAGCACGTCGCCGGGAACCTTCGGTCCCGCTTCACCGATTTCCTGACGACCGACGGCGAGAAGCCGAACCGCAACCGCGACGGCGAGTTCGAGCTGGCCGGCAATCCCGGTCGGGCGGCCATCATGGCCGACTGGGAGAGCGGCTGGGCCCGCCTGTTCGACGCACTGGACGCACTCCGGCCTGACGACCTTCTAAAAGACGTGCGCGTCCGCGGCGAAGCGCTTCCCGCGCTGGCACAGCTCAACCGACAGATGACGCATCACGCCTACCACGTGGGCCAGATCGTCTTTATGGCCAAGCACTTACGGTCATCGGAGTGGAGGAATTTGAGCATTCCCAAGAAGAGATAGGCGGCTCGCACCTCGCGGTTCGCTGCTACACGTTCGAGCGGCTCAGCGCAGTAACGCGACTCAGAACCCGCGAGCCGCGAGGAGCCGAGCCGCGAAAGTAAACTCCCACCGCCAACATATCGTCTAACGATACGTTTATGGCGCGTCTTAAACCTCCGTCGCTACCTGTGCTCCACATCATGCTCGCGCTGGCGGATGGCCCGCGGCATGGGTATGCCATCAAGCAAGCGGTCGTGGAGCGCACCGAGGGTGCGATTCGACTCGGACCCGGCACCTTGTACGAAGCGCTGCAGCGCCTGGAAGATGGCCAACTGATCGAAGAAACGCCGGACGCGGCCGGCGCGCCGGCGCACGGACAGGAAGCGCAGCGTCGTTACTACCAGCTCACCGAGCGGGGGTGGGCGTCGCTGCGGCACGACCTGCGCGCGTTCGGCCGGCTCATCGACGTCGCGCGCGCGAATCCGCGTCTGCGCAAGGGGCTCGCATGATCCGGCTGCTCGCCCCGCTGTTGTGGCTGGCGCCACGATCGTTTCGCGAGCGCTACGCAGCCGAGATTGCCGCGTTCCTGCGCGACGAACGTCAGTCGCCGCAACACCGGGGCGCCGCCGGCGCGTTTCGCTTCGTCACGGCGATGGCCGCCGACATTGCCGCGACCTCTTTTCGTCTTCGCCGCCGTCAACTGCGCTCGCTTCTTCCGCGCGCGAACGCGCTGCACGACGTGCCGCGTTTGCCCCAACCACGAAAGAGGACCGAGATGGACACGCTCGTCCAGGATCTGCGCTACGCAATCCGTCAGTTCGTTCACCGCCCGGGGTTCACGGCCATTGCCGTCCTGTCGCTGGCGCTCGCGATCGGCGGCAACAGTTTGATCTACGGCATGCTCGACGGCTTCGTCTTCCATCCGTTCCCCTACCCCGAGCCCGACAGGCTCGTCGCGGTTGGCGTGACGTTTCCCAAGATGTCGGCAGACACGACCTACGTCGAGACGCTGTCGCCGGCCGAATATCTCGACATCCGAATGAATCGCACGTTCGAGCACGTCGGTTCGTTCGATCTCGGGAACCGGAACATCTCGGGTGGCGACGTCCCCGAACGCGTGTTCACCGCGCTACTTCTCGACGACTTGTTCCCGGTCGTGGGGATGACGCCGGCGCTTGGCCGTGGCTTTACACGGGAGGAGCTCGGTCCGAACGGTCCGCCGGCCGCGATCATCAGCCATCGGCTCTGGCAAAGCCGATTCGGTGGCGATCCGTCGATCCTCAATCGTCGCTATCCGCATCAGCGGCAGGACGACTTCGGTGGTTGGCGTGATGCCGCCGGGACTCGTGCTCATTGGCACCGACCTGTGGATCCCCTGGGGAGCCGATCCGCTGACGGTTCCTCGCAACGTTCGGCAATTCAACGTGCTGGCGCGGCTCGCCCCCGGTGCGACGCTCGCGCAGGCGAACGCTGAGCTCGAGACGATCGCGCGCCGCACCGAGCAATCGGAGAAGGCGAAGTATGCCGAGTACCAGAACTGGCGACTCACGGCGACGCCTTGGGCTGCAGCGCTCATGCAGGACGTCCGGCCCGCGGCGTTCGTGCTTCTCGCTGCGGTCGGATTGGTACTGCTCATTGCCTGCGCCAATCTCACCAACCTTTTCCTCGCGCGCTCGTCATCGCGTCAGCGCGAGCTCGCCGTGCGCCTGGCGCTCGGCGCGGCGCGCTGGCGGTTGACGCGACTGCTGCTCACCGAAAGCTTGCTGCTCGCATTGGCCGGCGCTGCAGTCGGTCTCGTGGTCGTGTGGGTGGGCCTCAAGGGTGCGGGCAGCCTTATTCCAGGTCAGTTCCAGACGCTGGGCCTCGAGGCGGCGCTGAACGTCCGGGTGCTCGCGTGGAGCATCGGGCTCGCTCTGGTGTGTGGTCTGCTGGTCGGTGTCCTGCCGGCGATCCAGGCCATGCGGACCGATCCGCACGACTCGCTCAAGGCCGACGCGCGTAGCGGCGGCTCGCGTCGCGGCCGCTTCGTCAGGCACACGCTCGTCGTCGCCGAGCTCGCGCTGTCGGTGATACTTCTTCTGGGCGCCGGCCTGCTGATGCGGAGCTTTCTCAATATCCAGCGCATCGATCGCGGCTTCGATGCGTCCAACGTGCTCACGATGCGGTTGACGCTTCCGCGCGATCGCTATCCTGGCGAGGCGGCGGGCGCGTTCTTCGAGCAACTGTCCGATCGCCTGGCGGCGTTGCCCGGCGTCCGCGCCGTGTCGGCGGCGTCGCAGTTCCCGCCGCTGTCGTCCTTCGGCACGCAATTCAGGCTGGAGCGTGGCCCGGACAGCGGCCAGACATTGCCGACCGCGCTCATCACCACGGCAACGCCGGCCTACTTCACGACGCTTGGCGTTGCTGTGCGCGCGGGCCGGCTCCTGAGCGCGACCGATCGCCTCGAGACTCCACCCGTGGCCATGGTGAATCAGGCATTCGCGTCCCGCTATCTGGCCGGTGTCGATCCGATCGGTCAGCGGCTGACGATCGGAAGCCCCGACCGCGAGCGTCCGATGACGACCATCGTCGGTGTCGTTGCCGACTACCGAAATAACGGCACGACGCAACCTGTGCGTCCGGAAATCTACGTTCCGGTACGACAACAGACTGCCTGGAACCAGCTCTTCATGCTGATTCGAACCGACAATGCGCCGGGAGCGCTCCTGCCAGCTGCGCGTCAGGCCGTGACGTCGCTCGATCCCGAACAGCCCGTCTACATGATTCAGACGCTCGAGAACGCGCTCGCCGATTCGTCGTTCCAGCAGCGGATCTCGACGCTCCTGCTCGGCATCTTTGCCGCGGTTGCTCTCGTTCTCGCCGCTATCGGTATCTACGGCGTCATGTCCTACGCGGTGACCGCCCGTACGCAGGAGATGGGTGTCCGGCTCGCGATTGGCGCCCAGCGACGTGACGTGATGTGGCTGGTGATGCGCCAGGTGCTCAAGCTGTCGGCCATCGGCCTGGCTATCGGGATCGTCGTCCTTCTTTTCGTCAGCAACGCGCTCGAGAGCCTGCTGTTCGGCGTTCGCGCCGCCGATCCGATTCACGATTGTGACCGTCACCCTCATCCTCGGCGCCGTTGCGCTCGCCGCCGCCTGGGCCCCCGCATCACGCGCCAGCCGAGTCGATCCGATTGAGGCGCTTCGCTACGAGTGATCATGTCGGTTCGGGGTTCGTGGTTCTTCGTTCGGAGGTTCAGGTTCGAGGTTCTGCGTTCCGGTTCACAAGGGTTCAGAGTTCAGGGCTGGAGTTTAGACATAGGCCTCAGTGTCGGTCGATTGTGCGCGGAACTGCGCACTGGAGCACACAGCCAATGCGCCCGGACTCGAAGCTGAACTCTGAACCCGAACTTTGAACTTGGCACCAGAACGACGAACTCAGAACCTGAACCCCGAACGAAGAACCACGAACCAAGAACTGACAAGAAACAGGTTAAAATTGCCAGGATCATGTCGGGCTGGCAGGAGTTTACAGGGCTCAATCGTGGCTACGTTCTCGAGCTGTACGAAAAGTACCGCCGCGATCCCACTTCCGTCGATCCCGACACGCGCGCGTTGTTCGAGCGCTGGACGCCTCCGGCAGGTGACGATGTTCATCCCGTTGCGGACGGGGTGCCGCTCGAAAAGGTCGTTGGCGCGGTCAACCTGGCTCAGTCGATCCGCCGCTACGGCCATCTCGCAGCAAAACTCGACCCGCTCGGCACGCGGCCGCCGATTGGCGACCCGTCTCTCCTCGCCGCGACGCACGGTGTCACCGACGAGGACC
The DNA here is from genome assembly GCA_963797715.1 of uncultured Acidobacteriota bacterium. Classification (GTDB taxonomy): domain Bacteria; phylum Acidobacteriota; class Vicinamibacteria; order Vicinamibacterales; family 2-12-FULL-66-21; genus DATBJJ01. The sequence continues at coordinate 238,890 of CAWCQS010000008.1, read as the reverse complement.
TGAGGAGCCTTCCCGCCAATCTCGTCGCCGGTCCGCTCGACGGCGTGACCACGGCGTACGAAGCGATTGAGGCACTCCGCCGCATCTATCTCTCGACGACCGGCTACGACTACGCGCACGTGTTCGTGCCCGAAGAGCGCGAGTGGCTGCGTCAAGCTGCCGAGCAGGGCCGATTCCGCGCGCCCGCCGATCCGATCGATCCCGTCAAGCTGCTCGATCGCTTGTCCCAGGTGGAAGCCTTCGAGCGCTTCCTCCAACGGACGTTTCCCGGCAAGACGCGATTCTCGATCGAGGGGCTCGACATGCTCGTGCCGATCCTCGACGAGGTGATTGCCGAGTCGGGCGAGGCCGGCATCCGCCAGATCCTGGTCGGCATGGCACATCGCGGCCGGCTGAACGTGATGGCGCACGTGCTCGGCAAGCCGTACGCCCAGATCCTTGCCGAGTTCAAAGATCCAGTGTCGCGGAATTTTCGCGAGGACATGGCATGGACGGGCGACGTCAAGTATCACGCCGGCGCGCACCGTGCGATCAAAGGCGGTGAGGCGATGGATCTCGTCGTCTCCATGCCGCCGAATCCTAGCCACCTCGAGGCCGTCAATCCGATCGTCGAGGGTATGGCGCGAGCCGCGGGGACGAGCGTCGATGTGCCTGGCGCGCCAAGGTTCGATCCGGCGCGCAGCGTGCCGATCCTGATTCACGGCGACTCGGCATTCCCCGGCCAGGGCGTAGTCGCCGAGACGCTGAACCTGAGCCGCCTGCCCGGCTATTCGACCGGCGGCACGATTCACATCATCGTCAACAACCAGCTGGGGTTCACGACTGGTCCCGAGGACGTCTACAGCACGTCGTACGCGAGCGGTCTCGCGCGCGGCTTCAAGATTCCGATCGTCCACGTCAACGCCGACGATCCCGAAGCGTGCGTCGAAGCGGCGCGGCTTGCGTTCGCCTATCGCGCGCGCTTCCAGCGCGACTTCCTGATTGACCTCATCGGCTACCGCCGCTACGGGCACAACGAGGGCGATGAGCCTGCGTTCACGCAGCCGCTGATGTATCAGAGGATCGCGGCGCATCCGACCGTCCGCGAAGTCTGGGCGGCGCGGCTTGCCGAACGTGGCATTGTCAAGCCGGAGAAGGCAGCAGTGATCTTCGAAGCGCGCGTCGCGGAGATGCAGTCAGCGTACGAAGCGCTCCGGCCTGAGCAGGATTTGGTCGAGCCAGAGCCCGAGGCGCCACCGCCCGGCGCCGCCGCCAAGGCGAATACCACGGTATCGCTCGAGCGTCTGCGAGAATTGAACACGTCGCTCCTCGCACTGCCGTCGGACTTTACACCTCATAAGAAACTCGAGCGCGCGCGCGAGAAGCGCGTGCACATGCTCGACGAAGCCGATGAGCGAACAGTGGATTGGGCGACCGCCGAGGAGCTCGCGCTGGCGACGATCCTCAGCGACGGCGTGAGCATCCGGCTCACCGGCGAGGACGTCGAGCGTGGAACCTTCAGCCATCGTCACGCGGTGCTCCACGACGCGACCAACGGCCGGACGCACGTGGCGCTGCAGTCGCTACCGCAGGCTCGCGCGGCGTTCGAGATTCACAACAGCCCGCTGACAGAGAACGCGGTGCTCGGGTTCGAGTACGGCTACAACGTGCAGGAGCCGTCGCGGCTGGTGATCTGGGAAGCGCAGTACGGCGACTTCATCAACGGAGCGCAGGTCGTCATCGACGAGTTTCTCGTTTCGGCGCGCGGCAAGTGGGGGCAGCGTCCGTCGCTCGTGCTGTTGCTGCCGCATGCCCACGAAGGTCAAGGGCCTGATCACGCAAGCGCGCGCCCCGAACGGTTCCTGCAGCTGGCCGCCGACATCAACATGCGGGTGGCCAACTGCACGACCGCAGCGCAATACTTCCACCTGCTTCGCCGCCAGGCCGCGTTGCTGCTCGTGGACCCGCTGCCGCTGGTCGTGCTGACGCCGAAGAGCCTGCTGCGGCATTCCTCCGTCGCCTCGGCGCCTCGTGATCTCGCCGAAGGTCGCTTCCGGATGGTGATTCCCGATCGCGAAGCAGAAGCACGAGCGAACGAGATCCGGCGCGTGATCGTGTGCAGCGGTAAGGTTTATGTCGATCTGATGGCAGCCGAGCAGCGCGCGACGCGGCCCGACATCGCCATCTGCCGGCTCGAGCAGCTCTACCCGGTGCCGATGCGCGATCTCCGCGCCGCAATTGATACCTTCCCGGAGGCCGGCGAAGTGATGTGGGTCCAGGAAGAGCCCGAGAATATGGGGGCGTGGGAGTTCGTGCGCCCGCATCTCACGGAAGTGTCGGGTGGTCGTACGGTCAGACGCGTCGCGCGCCCGCGCAGCGCCAGCCCGGCCGAAGGGTCGGCGTCGCGGCACGCGCATCATCAGCAGATGCTCATCGCTCAGGCGTTCGGCGGCAAACCCGTCGCGCGAACTCGTGCCGTCGCCGACGTGGCCGCGCCACAGCCCCGCTAGTCACACGCATATGTCGTCAAACATTGTGGTGCCCGAAGTCGGCGAGTCAATCGTGGACGCGCGCGTCGCCAAATGGCTGCGCAAGGAAGGCGATGCCGTCGCCGCCGGCGAAGCGCTCGTCGAGCTCGAGACCGACAAGATTGACGTCGAGGTCAGCGCGCCACACGCTGGTGTGCTGAGCCGCATCGATCGCAAGGATGGCGAGGACGTCAAAGTCGGCGAGGTGCTGGGCGTGTACTGGAAGAGTCTGCCAAAGCCGCGGCGACGCCGACGACGGTCGCGGCCGAAGCGCCGCAACAACAGGAGTCCGGCCGCGCCGCCAAGGCCACGCCAACGGCCAAAAAGGCGGCGGCCGCGAATGAAGTCGATCTCGCCAACGTCCGCGGCAGCGGCGACGGCGGCCGGGTGATGCGACGTGACGTCGAGAAAGCCGTCACAACCTCGGCGCCAGCGCCTGCGGCTCCGGCGCCAGCCGCGCCTGCGGCCAAGGCGCAGCCGGTGCCGCCAGTAGGCGAGGATTGCCGCCATCCCGGAAGGCGATCGCACGGAAGAACGCGTGCGGATGTCGAAGCGCCGCGCAACCATTGCCAGGCGCCTCGTCGAGGCGCAGAGCACCGCGGCGATGCTGACCACGTTCAACGAAGTGGACATGACCGCCGTGATGGCGTTGCGCGAGCGCCACAAGCAGGCGTTCAAGGAACGCCACGGCGTCGGCCTCGGCATCGCGTCGTTCTTCGTCAAGGCATCGATCGGCGCGCTGCGGAGCTTCCCTCGCCTCAACGCCGAAATTCAGGGCGACGAGATTGTGCTGAAGCACTACTTCGACATCGGCGTCGCCGTCGGCGCCAGCGAAGGGCTCGTCGTGCCGGTGCTGCGTGATGCCGATCGGATGAGTTTTGCCGCGATCGAAACCCAAATCCGCGAGTTTGCCAAGCGCGCCGAGGACGGCACGCTGTCGCTCGCCGATTTGAAGGGCGGCACGTTCACGATTACCAACGGCGGCGTCTTTGGATCGCTCTTGAGCACGCCGATCCTCAATCCGCCTCAAGTCGGCATACTGGGGCTGCACAAAATCCAGGAGCGCCCGATCGCGGTCAACGGTCAGGTCGTCGTTCGGCCGATGATGTACGTCGCCCTCACCTACGATCACCGCATCGTCGACGGCGCCGAGGCCGTGCGCTTCCTGGTTCGGGTCAAAGAGCTGGTCGAAGACCCTGGGGCGCTGCTCCTCGACTAGCGTGATCCGGGGCCTACGCCCCCGGCCCCCCTGCTGGCTTCCGCCCCGCTCCGCTCTCCAGGCTCACTCGCTGCCGCTCGTTCGCGCGCGCTCCGCCTCGCGCTGCATCAGCGACCACACTTCTTCCACGTGACGGCGCTCGGTTTGTTCGGCGCCGATCGAGACGCGCACCATCCACTGTCCATCGAGCAATGCCGGAGTCAGGTACGCCGCGCCCGACTGGTTGATCCGTGCTGCCCACGCCTGCGTATGACGATCGAGTGCGTCAGCCGACAGTCCCGGCGGCTCGTGACGCACGCAGACGGTTTGGAGCGGAACGGGCGCCAGCACGCGCCAGTGCTTCGCGGCTGACACCTGGCCCGCGAGCCACTGCGCGTTGTCGAGGTCGCGGCGCAGTCGCGCCTGCAGGTTGTCGATGCCTTGTTCGCGTATCAGGAACCAGAGCTTCAACGCACGAAAGCGGCGGCCGAGCGGCAATCCCCAGTCGCGGTAGTTCTTCACCTGACCGTCGGCGGCCGACTGCAGGTAGCTCGGGTTGGTGGACATCACGCGCACGAGGTGCTCAGGGTCGCGGACGTAGTAAAGCGTGCAGTCGAACGCCGACCCCAGCCATTTGTGCGGATTGACGATCAGCGAGTCGGCGAGTTCGACGCCCTCCCACAGTCGCCGGCATTCGGGCAGAATCATCGCCGAGCCTGCCATCGCCGCGTCGACGTGCATCCATACATCGTGCGCGCGTGCGGCGCGGGCGATCGGCGCGAGCGGATCGAACGCGGTCGATGTGGTCGTGCCGCTCGTCGCGACGATCGCGCACGGAATCTTTCCGTCAGCGCGGTCGCGTTCAATCAGCGCTTCGAGTGCGTCCGGCGCGCATGGCGTAGGAAGCGTCGTGCGGGACGATGCGCACGTTGTCGCGCCCAAAGCCGGCCATGAGCGCGGCCTTTTCAATCGAGCTGTGACTGTGCGCGCTCGCATACACGACGAGTGGCGAGCGTTCAGTCTGCAGCCCGCCGCGAGCCAGGCAATAGTTGGTGGAACGCTCGCGTGCGCACAGTAGCGCGACGATGGAGCTGGTGGAAGCAGTGTCCTGAATCACGCCGCTCCAGCCAGCTGACAAGCCGAGCATCTGGCGCATCCAGTCGGTGGTAACCTCTTCGATCTCGGTGAGTGCCGGACTCGATTGCCAGGCGAGGCCGATGACTCCAAGGCCCGTGCTGAGAAAGTCGCCGAGCAGGCTGGCGAGCAGGCCATTCGACGGGAAGTATCCGAAGAAGCGTGGATGTTGCCAGTTGGTGACGCCCGGCGCCACGATGGAATCGAGATCGCGATAGATGGCTTCGAAGGATTCGGGCTGTCGCGGCGGTGCAATGGGCAGCTTGGCTTTGATCTCGCCCGGCTTGGTCTGTGCCATCACGGGGCGGGATTCGACTGTCGCCCGATAGTCGGCAATCCAATCCACGATCCGGTGGCCGGCGGCGCGAAATTCATCTGGAGTCATCTGGGCCGTTTCTCCCGGCGGGGAGTGTATCAGCACGGTCGGCGACGCGATGGATGGCGAGACCGCGCCAAGCGTCTCGGGGCAGAATAGAAGCGTCCATCAACGAGACACATGAGAAACGTCCGCGCAAGGCGAGCCCGGATCGCGTCGCCGCCCCCCTCGAACCGCACACGCTCGAACGTGCTGACGCTCGTCGCGCTCGCGGGCCTTGTGATCGTTCTCGCGAGCCTGATGTGGCGGAAGCCTGCGTCGGCGCCACAGTCCGAAGCCCCCGCGATGCCGGCGTCGACGACGTTTGCACCCACGGTCGAGAACACCGCGCGGCCATCCACTCCGGCGCCAGAAGGAATGGTCTGGATTCCAGGTGGCGAGTTCTCGATGGGCGCACACGATCCTCCCGACATGAACGATGAGGTCGGCATGCGAGCGACGGTCGACTCGCGTCCCATTCATCGCGTCTACGTCGACGGCTTCTGGATGGACACGACAGAGGTCACCAACGATCAGTTTGCCGCGTTCGTGAAGGCGACGGGGTATGTCACTGTCGCCGAACGCAAGCCGCGGGCAGAGGACTTCCCCGGCGCGCCGCCCGAGAACCTCGTGCCGGGATCAGTGGTCTTTTCGCCGCCAGATCACGCGGTGCCGCTGAACGATCACTTCCAGTGGTGGGCGTACGTCAAGGGCGCGAGCTGGCGCCACCCGTCTGGCGCCGGGAGCTCGATCAGCGGAAGAGGCGGGTATCCCGTGGTGCACGTGGCCTATGAAGACGCAGTGGCCTATGCGACGTGGGCGGGCAAACGTTTGCCGACCGAGGCGGAATGGGAGTTCGCAGCGCGTGGCGGTTTGACCGGTGCGATCTATCCGTGGGGCAGCACGTTCAAGAAAGACGGACAGTGGATGGCCAACAGTCACCAGGGCCATTTCCCCGTGCGCGATACCGCCGAGGATCGCTTCTCGGGAATCGCGCCGGTGGCGCAGTTTCCAGCGAACGGCTACGGACTCTACGACGTTGGCGGCAACGTCTGGGAGTGGGTGAGCGACTGGTATCGTGAGGACTACTACGGTCAGCTCGCGGCCGCTGGCGGCGTGGCAAAGAATCCCTCCGGTCCTTCATCGTCCTTCGATCCGACAGAACCTGGTCAGCCCAAGCGTGTCCACCGCGGCGGCTCGTTTCTCTGCACCGACGAGGTACTGCTCGCGCTACATGGTCGGCACGCGCGGCAAGGGCGAGGTCTCGAGCGGCACCAATCATCTCGGCTTCCGCACCGTCCTCGCCGGTGAGGGTGCCGCGTCATCACGTTAGGGTTAATGAGAGCCGCGGCCGCGTTCGTCGGCCTGTGCGCCGCCTCCATTCCCGCCTGGTGGCTCGTGCTCTATCAGTCGCCTGAGTGGCGTGGCTACTTCGTGCCAGAAAAGGCGTGGCCGGCATTCCGATTCGTCGTCGTGCCGGACGTGATTCTTGCCATGGCGACAGCGATGGCCGCTGTCCAGTTAGTGGGCGGTCGAGCGACAGCCCTCCTCCCGATGGTAGTTGGGGGCTGGATCTACGCAACCACATTCTCGATCGCGTGGGCGGTCAGTGCGGGGGCGCCGGCCAATGGACCAGTACCTGATGGTCGCGGCGCTAGTCGGGTTAAGGTTGGTGTGGCATGCAGTGGTTTCGACGCGCTCGACCAGCCGACGCTAGCTGGAACGTCGCCAAGACCGCGCTGCAGGTCGTGCTCTTCTGGGGCCTGTTTCTCTTTGTGATCCCCCCAGTCATCGTCGATGCCGCGAGTGCGGTTGGTTATCCGCCGCGGCCCACGGCATTCCTGCGCATGGTCGGCGTGACGTTGTTTGCCGTTGCCAGTGCGCTAGGCCTCCTCAGCGCCTTCACCATGGCCTTCCATGGCGCAGGCACGCCGCTGCCACTTGACGCGCCGCGCGCGCTCGTCGTTTCTGGACCGTACGCGTGGGTGCGAAATCCGATGGCGCTTGCCGGCCTCACGCAAGGCATCGCGCTCGCGTTATGGCACGGCTCGATCGCGATCGTCGGCTACGTGATCGCTGGCGGCGTGTTATGGCACGTTGCCGTGCGCCCGTTCGAAGAGGTGGATCTGGCACGCCAGTTCGGATCCGCGTTCTTCGAGTACAAGCATCGGGTGCCTCTCTGGCTGCCGCGGCGCCCACAACGCTCGGGCGCGGCCGCTCGCCAGCAATCTACAGGACACCAATGAACGATCACGCAATCAGTCGAATACCGCCGATGCTCGATCCGATCACGGCCGACACGGCGGCGGCAGGCTTCACGATGGCGTCCGAGCCCAAAACCGGCGCGCTGCTGTCGGTGCTCGCTGCATCAAAGCCGGGAGGCAGACTCCTCGAACTCGGCACGGGAACGGGTATCGGCACTGCCTGGATGTTGTCGGGCATGAATGCCGCCGCACGGCTCGATACGGTCGACGTCGATGGCACGGTGATGGAGATCGCCCGGCGGCATCTGGGCTCCGATCCGCGCGTCACGTTCCATCACATGGACGGAGCGGAGTTCATCGCCCGATCGACGAAGGATCGCTACGACCTCATCTACGCCGATGCGTGGCCGGGGAAGTTCTCGCAACTCGACGAGGCGCTCGAGCTGCTGTCTGTTGGCGGCATCTATTTCATCGACGATTTGCTGCCGCAACCCAACTGGCCGGAGGGACACGCGCCGAAAGTGCCGGCGCTCATCGACGCGATAGAACGCAAGCCAGGTTTCGCTACGGTGCGCCTGGCCTGGTCGTCAGGGTTGATGATCGTAGTAAGAATCGCGTAGCGCGACGCTCGACTTAACGCGCCTTCTTCAGTAGCGCAATCTGGCCGGCGTGATAGACGTCGTGCTGCACGATGCCGTGCAGGAGTACGTAGTGCGATACGCCGGTGCCCAATGGTGCGCTGCGCGTGTCGTTGGTCGGCTCGTACAGCTTGCCGTCGGGGAACGCCTTGACGGCGGCGATCAAATCCTTGTGCGCGGCTTCGAGTCGCGCGTTCGCTTGCTGCCAGCGGTCTTCGGTCGCCGATCCAGTCTCCGGCCAGTCTCCCTCGATCGGCATGCAGGCGACCGCGCCGCGAATCCGCCGGGCGGTCTCGTTTTTCCAACTCGTCATGTGGAGCACGAGCTCCCAGATCGAATGCGCGTCAGCTAGCGGTCGCGCGGCTGCACGCTGGGCGTCGATACCCTGGAGAATCGCCTTGAGCGGTGAGCCGTGCCACGGATCGCCTTCGTGCTCGCGCTGCAGCTCGTCGACGATGCGTGAGATTTCGGATGAAAGAGCAGGTGCCTGTGCCATGTCGAACCATCACGAGTCCGGCTAGAGCCGGACGCTACGCCGAACCATGAATGTCCGGCTGAAGCCGGACGCTACACCGAACCATGAAGGTCCGGTTGACGCCGGACACCAATCCTGGGTGGTCAGTGCGACATCGAGTAGAGCAGGACGTTGATACCGAAGGCGTAACCGTCAACCGAGAAGTTGTAGAAATAGTTCGGGTCGTCGCCTTCGCGCTCCCACGAATCTCCGAAGTCCGTGTTGTGCGTCATCAACACCATCAGGCGGCCTTGTTTGTCGGCGACGCCCATCGCGTGCGGGACAGCGCTGTCGGCACCCTGCTCTGACGTGCCGCCTGTGCCCGCCCAGAAATTGATCGACGCGATCTGCTTGACGGCAGAGATCTGGAACTGCTGCCGGAAGATCGGATGGTCCTTCGGCAGCTCGAAGATTTTGTAGTCTTTCGCCGGCAGTGCTTTTTCGAGCTCCTGGACCCAGTGCTCCCACGCGTAGGAGCCCCAGAAGTCGTCAGCCCAGAGGAATCCCCCCTTCTCCAGGTACTCCCGGAGTTTCGCTGCTTCTTGCGGACTGATGTACGCGTTGCCGACTTCCGTCATCATGATGAACGGGCACTCGAAGAGGGCCGGGTCCGTCAGCGCGATGACGATGTGCTCCGGTTCTCCCTGCGCGTCGGTCGTGATACGGGTTTTTGTGAGCTCGGACAATCTGATCGACAGGTTGACGTCCGCGCGCGGGTAGTCGACCGACCAGTTCGCGCCGAAGCCGTCGTACGCCTGGCCGAACATGATGCGGCAGAAGTTGAACGCGCCTTGAAACGTGTCCGCCGTGGGGCTGCGGATCGGCTCGAAGAATCGTCCGCGACCGCGACGCTGAGCGCTAGCCGCGACAGTGCCCAACGCGACGATCAGCACGGCCACCGCCAATCGATTCAGCGTGCGGTTCCTCTTCATCTTCGTATTGTATGCGCGCCCACGGCAGCCGTCGCGATCGTGGTCCGTGCCGCCACTTCGGCATGCTAACATCCTCAGACACAGTCAGTTGAACCCTAATGGCGGCTACCTACACAGCAAAAGACATAACCGTTCTCGAAGGGCTGGAGCCCGTTCGCAAGCGGCCCGGCATGTACATCGGTGGCGTCGGCAGCACCGGCCTGCACCACCTGGTCTGGGAGATCCTCGACAACTCGGTCGACGAGGCGATGAACGGCTATGCCTCGAACATCACCGTCACATTGCACGAGGACGAGAGCTCGATCACCATCACCGACGATGGGCGCGGAATCCCGGTCGACAAGCACCCGAAGACCAAGAAAAGCGCTCTCGAGGTCATCTTTTCGACGCTGCACGCCGGCGGAAAGTTCGAGGCCGGCAACTACAAGACTGCCGGCGGCCTGCACGGAGTTGGCGCCAGCGTCGTCAACGCGCTGTCGAAGGAGCTCGTCGCGACGGTACGGCGCGATGGCGCGCAGTGGGAGATGCGCTTCAAGCAGGGCGCCATGGTTGGCGCGCTGAAGAAGACGGGGCCAGCTCGCGGCACCGGCACGACGGTGTTCTTCCGTCCGGACACGACCATCTTTCCCAAAGTCGAGTTCGACGCCGACGTCATCAAGCAGCGCCTGGAGATCTCGAGCTACCTGCACAAGGGCGTCAAAATCGTTTTCGAGAACGAGGCCGCTGATACCAAGGAGACCTTCCAGCACTCGGAAGGCCTGTCCGATTACCTGAAGAAGATTCTCGCCGAGCGCTCGGCGGTGCCGGTACACGAGGCGCCATTCGCCATCTCAAAAGAAAGTGACGAGACCAACTTACGGCTCGACCTGGCGCTGCAATGGACGCAGTCGACCGACGAGCACGTCCGTAGCTACGTCAATGGCATCCCGACAGGTTCGGGCGGCACGCACGAGAATGGATTCCGCGCCGGCCTTGGCAAGGCTGTTCGCAATTTCATCGAGACGCACAACCTCTCGCCAAAGGGCGTGACACTGACGGCCGAGGACATCCGCGAAGGGATGGTCGTCGTGCTGAGCGTGTTCGTGCAGGACCCGCAGTTCCAGGGCCAGACCAAGGATCGCCTGAACAATCCCGAAGTCATGTCGGCGGTGGATTCGCAGGTCAGGCCCGCGCTCGAGCACTGGCTGAACACCAACATCAGCGTCGCCGAGTCGATCATCGCGCGCGTGATCCTTGCGGCTCGCGCCCGTGAGGCCAGCCGCGCGGCGCAGCAGGAAGTCGTGCGCAAGAGCGCTACGTCGAGCCGGCTGACGCTCCCCGGAAAGCTCAGCGACTGTTCGTCCTCGGACCGCGAGGAAAGCGAGCTCTTCATCGTCGAAGGCGATTCGGCCGGCGGGTCGGCTAAACAGGGACGCGATCGCACGCGTCAAGCCATCCTGCCGCTGCGCGGCAAGGTACTCAACACCGAGAGCGCCTCATTGGCCAAGGTGCTCGAGAACAAGGAGCTCACCGATCTCGTGACCGCGCTCGGCAGCGGTCTGGGCAAGAACTTCGATCTGGCGAGGCTTCGCTACGGCCGGATCATCATCCTCGCCGACGCCGACTCCGACGGGCACCACATCGCCACGCTGCTGCTCACGTTCATCTACCGGCACATGCCGGGCCTCATCACCGCGGGCCGCGTGTTTCTCGCGCAGCCGCCACTGTACCGAATCGACGTCGGCAAAGAGACGTTCTGGGCGCTCGACGATGCCCATCGCGATCGGATTCTGAAGCAGCACGGCAATGGCCGCGGCAGCCCGGAAATCACGCGGTTCAAGGGGCTCGGCGAGATGATGCCGAAGGTGCTGTGGGAGACGACGCTCAACCCCAAGACGCGGCGTCTCCTTCGTGTCGAAATCTCCGATCACATCGTCACCGACCGTGTGATCAACGAGCTGATGGGCAAGGATCCGTCAGCGCGCTTCCGCTTCATCATGGAAAGGGCGGAGGAAGCCGAGGAGCTCGACGTGTAAGAGGTGTGTTTCGCGCAAGGGGCAACAACCTTGCAGGCCGCTCGCAGCTGAGCGGCAGGATGCTAGCCACACATGAACGAGTCCGAGCAACTCGAGCCCCTGTTAGCGTTCCTGGAGAGCTTGCCTGCTATCAACCTCCCTGCCGGTCGGAAGTCCATCGGCGCTGGCGTCGTCGACGATGGTCGGTGGTGGGTCAAGTTTTCGCTCAATACGAATCATCCGCTCGCGTGGCGAGTCGTTCAGGAGCTTGGCCATGTGCTGAACTACCTTTCGAGCGACGAGCGCCTGCCGACAGTGTTCAAGCCTGTGTCCCCACCACCGTATCTCAATGGAGGCGTCGAGTTCTTGTCGTGGGTCATCGAGAATCAGGACGTTGGCTTCACGGCGGCGCAGTGTGCTGAGTGGCTTCGAGGTCGGCTTCCCGACCCGGTGACAGATCTTGACGCGTGGAAAATAGGTGGGGAGGGCGGCTAGATAGTGTAGTTCGCCCATCAAACATGTGTGCCAACGCCCTGCTCAACGAGGCCCTGCCATGAGGCATACATCTGCCCCGAAAGTGTTCGTTCCGCTGTTCATCGCGCTCATGGGACTCGCCGCCTTTTCGAACATGGCCAGCAGCCCAAGATTCGCGACGTTTTACGCGGTCGACGTTGTCCGATTGATCGCCAGCGGAATGTGTTTCGGCGCAGCCATGGCTGCGCTGCTCATCTTCTTCGGCGGTCGTCGTTCTGGCTGACTCGAGACCGGTCTTCGCCGCCGTCTGTTAGCCAGACAGACCACGGCGCATGAGACGAGACACATCGGAATGATTCGAACTCATTCGGAGGCCAAGCGCTTCCTTGTCGATAAGGTCGTTGCCCAGGCCCGAGTCGAGCGAATGCCGCTGTCCGACGCCGAGCGTCAGATGCTCTCTTGGTCCGAATCAGATCCGGACTGGGCGACGTGAGAAACGGCGACGCTGACCGTTGGGTCGTCGACGTTGATGAGGTCGAGACGGTTCTCGACACCGAGCTGGCTGACCTATCGGCACGTCCCATGAGCGACTCCTGGAGGAAGGCGCTGTCGAACACTGCGTTGCAGCTCGCCTCGGCATTCATATGATGGAACTTGTCTGGCCTGCCAGGCAGTACTTGCCCGGCTATGTTCACGCTCTTCAACAGGGCTGGTCGCCTGACAACCTCCGGCCGGAAACAGCGCAGGAGCATCTCGCGCAAATTGCCGAGGACGCCGCCGACTTCGTTGCCAGGCAGGTCGACCGTGAGGCGAAGGGGGCGCCTGTCGAGCTTCCGGACGGTTCGACCGCCCCTCGGCTGCCCGGGTTCTCTCTGTGGATGTGGGATGGGGAGTTCTGCGGGTCAATTGGCTTCCGGTGGCAAACTGGCACGAGCGAACTTCCAGCGTACTGCCTCGGGCACGTTGGATATTCGGTGGTACCGTGGAAGCGCGGGCGCGGCCACGCGACGCGCGCGTTGCAGTTGCTGCTTCCGTACGCACGAGTCGAGGGACTCTCGTACGTGGAGTTGACCACCGACGCCGACAATGCGGCATCCCAGCGCGTGATCGAGAAGAACGGCGGTACTCTCATCGAGCGCTTCTACAAACCCGCTTCATATGGCGGAGCCGAAAGTTTCCGTTTCCGCATTTCGTTAGCGACAGACACGGCCTAACAGCGTTTGCAGCCGGCGGCGACAAGTGCGATCATGCGCGCGCCGCGGCTGAAACGCCGGCGTCAGGCGGGCATGAGAATAGAGAGCCATGGGACTGCTTACTGCCGACATGAAGCGAGTCGTGGAGGAGCAACGCCTTGGCTTCGTCGCCACGGTCTGTCCCGACGGTACTCCGAATCTCTCGCCCAAGGGCACTACCGCCGTCTGGGACGACGACCACCTCGCGTTCGCCAACATCCGATCGCCGGGCACGCTCGCGAATCTCCGACAGAACCGCAGCATAGAGATCAACGTCGTTGATCCGTTCCTCCGCAAGGGTTATCGCTTCAAGGGCGTCGCCTCAGTTCTCGAGTCCGGAGCGCTTTACGACAGGGCGATCGCGTTCTACAAAGAGCGAGGGTCCAAGGTGAGCGTTTTCCGGGAAGTCGTTTTGGTGCGGGTTGAACGGGCACAGCCGATTGATTCACCGGCATACGATCTCGGCCTCACCGAAGACGAAGTTCGAAGTCGATGGGAACGCTACTTTCAATCACTGCGCGCGGGGCGACCGGCCTCACCGGCAGGCGAGTAACTGCCGAAGTGAGCCGCCGCGGCTGTCTAACGTTAGATGAGCCGTCGAATCTGAATAGCAATCGCGGACAACGTTTGGATGACTACGCACGCCCTACGCGCTGGCCGGTGCGAGTGTGCTACTCGGTGTGCTTCTTCCGTTGGTGAGGGCATGATGAGGCATCGCCCGATTCCGGTGCGCCGTGAGCGTGACACAGGGGCACCGTCCGTGTGAGCCTATCTCCGGGAGTCTGCATGCGTCGCACACGATTTCTCTGCGCGGTTGGCGTGAGCGTTTGGTCGGCCTTGGTTGCCGGCAGCCAGGCCGCGGCTCCTGTAGCACTGTCCCGGGAGCTGCGGGCTCACGTGAAGGACGAGCGGTTCGAGATCGTCACGTCCATCAGAGGGCTGCCACTCGGCGTCCGAGACGGGTTGCAGACGTTGTTCGGCAGTAAGGCACTCGACATCGCTGAGCCCGGAGCCGAGTTTCAGGTCACCGACGTGATCGTCAATCCGAAGCTGCCGATACGTCGCTTGGTCGCGGCGGGGTGCTCGACCGATCACTGCCTCGTCTATTACGAACGCGGCGGGATCGCCCACACCTGGCACGTGGCGCTGTTTCACTGGACGCCAGCGGCGACTCGGTTCGAGTGGGGCGGTATCGCGCCACGCGGCCTGGGCTCAATCGACGACGTTCGAAACGCCATTCTGTCCGGAGCGATCAAAGGCCCAACCACGTTCTGGTAGTTCTTCAGTTTGCCGGTCGGGAAGTTCTTGACGACACTGGCCATTGTGGAACTGCCAAGAGTCTCGAATCGTCTCGTGCGAGACAGAGCGGGGTCGAGGCTCCTGAATGACTGGAAGCCCAGCCGGTCTACTTGGGCTTGCAGCCGACGGCGGCCGGCGCGATGATCAACCGCCTCTTCGTTAGGCCGAGGACATGCGTGAATCGCTTGGTCGAGTTCGACGCCGTTCGGATTGTCGCATTGGTCGGAACAGCCGAATCGCATTTGGCCGTTTCAGGTGCCGACCGTCCGCCGCGAGTGAGCGATCGCGGAACGATGGTCCACCTCGTCTCGACAAGTGACCCTGACGATCCTGGTACGCGCGAACACAGAAAGGACGCATCAATGAGCACCAAACTAATGCAGCGTGCGCGCGCTCGCGACGGAGCGGAGCTCGAGTTCGAGGTCACGGGCGCCGGCGAGCCCGTCCTGCTAATCCACGGTGCCTTCATCGCCGAGGCGTACGCGCCGCTCTGCGCCGAGCCGGCGCTGAACCGCCGCTACCGCCTGCTGCGCTATCACCGCCGCGGCTACGCCGGCAGCAGCCCGGTCAGAGCGCCGTTCAGTCTCAGCCAGCAAGCTGCCGACTGCCGCGCCCTGCTGGGGCACCTCGCCATCGAGCGTGCCCACGTCGTCGGCCATTCCTCCGGCGGGGTCATCGCCCTGCGGCTGGCGCTCGACGCGCCGGAACTCGTCCACTCCCTCATCCTGCTCGAGCCCGCGCTGCTCGACGTCCCAAGCGGAGGCTTGCTCGCCGAAGCGTTCGGGCCGGTGCTGGCGCAATACGGAGCCGGTGACAAGGAGGGTGCGGCCGACAGCTTCCTTCGCTGGGCGGTTGGGCCAGACTACCGAGGCTGGCTCGATTGGCTGATCCCGGGCGCGTTCCAGCAGTTGGTCGCCGACGCCGACACCTTCTTCGGCGTCGAGCTTCCGTCGCTGCAGGAGTGGTATTTGACGCGGGATGACGCCCGGCGGATCACCCAGCCCGTCCTCGGCGTGCTCGGTGCGGAGAGCGCTTCGACTTGGCCTGGCTGGAACGAGGTTCAGGATCGGTTGCGTGAGTGGTTGCCGCAGACCGAGCCGTTCGTGCTCGCGGGCTCGAACCACGCGCTGGAGGAGCGGGACCCTCGCGGCATCGCTGAGGCGATGGCGCCGTTCCTCGCCCGCCACCCCATGCCTGTGCGCGCCTGATCCCCAGCGCGGATTAATCTCCCCCTCTGGAAGAGGGTCGTCGTTAGACGTCGCGTCCCCTCTCGACGTGGGAGAGGCTAGGGTGAGGGGCCCGTCGGGCTTGGCACAAGCGTCTGGATCTTCGTCGATGACTAACCCGCGTTGGAGCCGAGCAGATGTGCTCACGCGGCGGCGTCCCGTGTCGCGCGATCGATCAAACAGCGATGCGCACGCCGGATTTCGCGATTGCGCTCGAAGGGGTTCGAGTGGTGTGCCAAGTGAAACAGATCGATCGGAATCGTGAAGATCGTGACGACGTTGAGACGCCATGGCGCTGCCGGCTGATCGGACATGACGTTAGACGGACACTGAGGGCGTGGTCATGAAAGCGTCTGTATTTATCGGCATGAGCGTCGACGGTTTCATCGCTCGGGTCAACGGCGCTCTCGACTTCCTGCCGCCAGATGGTGGTGAACCCCACGGGTACGATGAATTCATCGCCACAGTCGATGCATTGGTGATCGGCCGCAACACTTTCGAGACCGTCTTGACGTTTGACACGTGGCCCTATGCGAAGCCCGTGTTCGTGCTCAGCACCCGCCCGTTCGCCACGCCTCCGTTGGGCGCGGTGGTGGAACGCATGTCCGGAGCCCCGGCCGATATCGTGTCGGAGCTAGCCGGTCGCGGCATCAGGCACATTTACGTGGATGGCGGGATCACCATTCAGCGGTTTCTTCAGGCCGGGCTCATTCAGCGGCTCATCATCACACGCGTCCCCGTGCTCATCGGTACCGGGATCCCGCTCTTTGGCGCCATCGCGCACGATATCGTCCTCACACACATCAGGACGCGTGCGTATCCTAGCGGCCTCGTGACGAGTGAATATGCGGTCGCCGTCTAGCCTCGGCTTGCGGCCGAGGACAGGTGGTGGAATCATGGGCCGCCGCGGCTGAAGCCGCGCGTAAGACGGCTGAGCGATATGCTCGATCTCTGCGAGCCTTCGCCAATCGAGATCGACACTGATGACGAAACTGATGACGAAGCGTCGAAAAGTCATCGTGCATATCGGGACCAGCGTGGACGGTTATATCGCGCGTTCTGACGGCGATCTCGAGTGGCTGACGTCTCGCCCGGCACCCGAGGGTTTCTATGGCATGAACGCCTTCATGAAGTCGATCGACACGAAGGTGCTTGGCCGGAAGACCTACGAGGCGAGCCTCCAAATGGGGGCACAGTTCGACTCACGTAATCGATATATTGTCTTCTCCCGACATTCGTCACCAGCGGATGCCCCGTCAAGCGTGGAATTCGTGAACGAAGCAATTGGCCCATATGTGAGCCGTCTTCGAGAGCAACCTGGCAAGGATATCTGGTTGATGGGCGGCGGCGAGATCATCGCGTCCTTTCTTGACGAGCAGGCAATCGACGAGTTCGTCATCAGTGTGACCCCCGTCTTCATTGGGGACGGCATCCCACTGATAGCGCGGCGTCACCGCCACGTGCCTCTGGACCTGGTCTCCAGCGAACGCTTCGAAGACGGCGTAGTCCAGCTGCACTACCGCATGCACAAGCCGCCGCGGCCGAAACGCGGACCTTAGACCGACAGCGGATGCGATGAAACGCACATGGACGATCATCGGCGTACGTGACGTTCCGAGCAGCTTCAAGTGGTACCAGTCGCTCTTCGGCCAGCCCGAGACGCCGCCGGGCCATGACTACTTTGGTCAGATCCTGGATACGGATGGAACCGTGCTGCTCTGCCTCCACCAGTGGGCCGCGCATGAGCATCCATCCTTGATGAGCCCGGACGCGGGGTTACCTGGCAATGGGCTCCTCTTGTTCTTCCGCGTCGACGACTACGACCAAACCCTGAACAGGGCACGCGCTCTCGTCGCCCGATTCGAGGAGGAGCCCCACGTAAACCCGAACACTCAAACAAGGGAGTTCTCACTCCGGGATCCGGACGGATACTACGTCACGATCAGCGCGCTCTCTGCCCCCAGCGAAGAGGACCCGTGAGGCGGCGGCCTAACAAGCGCTTGCAGCCGACGAAGGCCGTCAGGACGTTGCGGGAGCGACGTCCGCGCCTTCGCGGAGTCGTGAAACCCAATTCATGACCTTCTTCGCGAATCCGATTCTTGCCATTGGGTTTGGCGCGTTTCTGCTGTGTGCGGAAACCTGCCGGCACTTCGAGAGTCTTCTTGCGCTGCCCGGGAGCTGGCTCTCCCTGCCCATTCATGACTGGGTTGCGGGGTGCTTTCTCTTGTATGGCGGTGTGAGAAGCCAGCGCGAGT
The DNA here is from genome assembly GCA_963797715.1 of uncultured Acidobacteriota bacterium. GTDB lineage: Bacteria > Acidobacteriota > Vicinamibacteria > Vicinamibacterales > 2-12-FULL-66-21 > DATBJJ01. The sequence continues at coordinate 220,928 of CAWCQS010000008.1, read as the reverse complement.
GGAGCGCCGGTCGTCTATACCAGCTCGCTGCTTGGGCTTTCAACGCGAGCCTCCTTTGCGGGGCATTCCTCGGACATCTCGAAGATTGGTCGGCGGGGGCACTGGAGGCGGACTGGATCCCTGAGCGGGCGCTCGTGATTGTCATCGGCTTTCTCTTCGCCATTTCGTTGTGTGCGCTTGTGAGCACGATGACGGTCACGAGCCGCTGGCGCGCCGACACGCCAGCGTGAACCTCATGGACCTGGGCGGGAACGGCCGCATAACTGCCGCTGCACCCGACGGCGCCGCAGAAGAAATTGGTGCGGTTTGAAACATCGGTGAGCGGCGCCGCGGCTGAGCGCCACACCGTTAGACCGGCGAGAAGGCGTTCATGGATCGCGCCCGAAAGAATCAAGACAGCTACGACCGAGTTGCAGCTCAATACCTTGAGCGCAGTCGAGACCGCTCCTTGCTGCGTCCGTGGATGCAGCGGTTCAGGGCGCGGCTTCCTTCCGATGCCCCCGTCCTCGACTTGGGTGCCGGTCCGTGTTTGGACTCCGCGGAGCTGCGGTCGCTCGGCCTGCGCGTGATCTCGGTCGACCGAAGCTGGCGTATGTTGATGGCGGCGCATGAGGAGATTCCCGGGCTACGTGTGCAGGCGGATATGAGCCAGTTGCCGTTTCAGGCAGATTGCCTTGCCGGAGTGTGGGCGTGCGCGTCCTTGCTGCATCTCGACCGTGACCAACTTGTCCCGGCCGTGTCTGGCATTCGTAATGTTCTGGGCTCGTGCGGCGCCCTCTTCGTGTCGCTCAAATACGGAAGTGGCGAGGTGTGGGAGACATCGAGATACGGACCGGACGCTCCACGCTGGTTTACCTACTGGTCGGAGGACGACCTGGACTCAGCGTTGCGATCGGCGGGTTTCGAAATCCTCGAGTCGGCGACTCAAGCAGGCCTGCATGACAGATGGATTGCGCGGATCGCACGCCGAAACGGGCCGGTCTAACATCTTGACGGCGGCTCGCGGGATCTTGAGCCGCCGCGGCTGAACTGGGAGCGTTAGCCGGACTTCAGCACCGATGAGTCGGAAGCGAGTCCTTTGCAGCTTGGCTGTAGTCGTCGTTCTCAGCGTCGGTGCGACCGCCGCGGTGATCCATCCGGCAACGGCTAGGCATCAAGCTCGACCCAACGGGTCATGTCGCGAGTCGCGAACTTCTGAGAGACTCTAGAGTCTCACCCTCGGAGTCTGCCATGTTCAATTGCCTCTGCGCGTGCCTGTCTTTTCTGCTCGTGAGGACTGTTCCTGTCGCCTCCACGCTCGGATCGCCCACGACCTATGCGTGGCGCATGGTAGCCGACAGCGCCGCCTTTCCCGGCGCCTACAACTTCCCGGTCTTCACGGTCGGCGGCGCAATGTGGGCGTTCCATCCCCAAGGCAACTGGTCCTCGAGTGATGGCCAGCGGTGGGTCCGTTCACCGCTGCCGCTGAGCGGCCTCAACGCCGCGTACCAGAAGTACGTTCTTCTGCACGATGCCGTGTACGCGCTTGGCACGATGACTGGCAACTATCTCAACCTCCAACTGACGTCACGGATTGCTCGCACGCGAGACTTTCGTAACTGGGAAGTCGTGGCTCCCGAGTCCAATTTGCCGATGCGCGTGTTCTACGGCGCGGTCACGTATCGGGATCGCGTGTGGTTGCTCGGCGGCTACGATGGACACGCGTACTACAACGATGTGTGGTCTTCTGCCGATGCGGTGCACTGGATGCGCGCAACGGCGAATGCGGGGTGGAGCCCGCGCAACGTGGATCTTGCCGTCGTGTTCAAGGACCGGCTGTGGATTATCGGCGGTGGGGTGATCGACGGAGAGTCCGAACCGAATCCTAATGCGAAACGTGAGGCGTGGTCGTCCGCGGACGGTGTGCACTGGGAGAAGGCGCCGGATCGGACGGGTCCCGCCTGGGGCGGCACGCCCGTCGTGTTTGACGACCAGCTCTGGCTGGTCGGGGCGAATCGCGATTCCACATTTGCTCCAGCTTCACTCGTCACCGGCGACGGCACGACATGGCGCGAGGAGCAGGCCCCATGGCCGCCGCGCGGCGCGCCCGCCGCGTGGGTCTTTCGCGATTCGTTGTATCTAACCGGGGGTAAGTACTCGGTCAAGGAGAATGGGACACTCCGCTTCATTTATCGCAACGACGTCTGGCAACTCACGAAAGTGAGACCCTAGGCATCACGGACTTGGTGTTGTGGGAGCAAAAGCCGGGTCAAGGCCCTGAAATGAACGAAGCCAGATTCACGCGGACGAACAGTGCCCTTGCGATGACGTGCCGCGTGGAGGTCAACATCGTGGCGGACGCCGAGACCGTATGGAGCCTCTTGACTGATGCCAAGGGATTCCCGCGCTGGAACTCCACCGTCAGCAGCATCGAAGGACAAATTCGAGAGGGCGAGCGACTGAGGCTGCATGTGCCCGGCACGAACCGCACGTTCACCCCCAAGGTGACAGGCGTCGTGCCAGCGCGGCACATGATGTGGAGCGATGGCATTCCCTTTGTCTTCAAGGGCGTTCGGACCTTTGTTCTCAGGCCGCGCGACGACGGTTCCACCGATTTCGCGATGGAGGAGCACTTCTCCGGTCTCATGTTTGCGCTCTTCAAGAGGATGCTGCCGGACTTCCGTCCGATATTTGAGGCCTACGCCAACGACCTGAAACGCGAGGTGGAGCGAATCGCGCAAGAGCGACGAGGTAAGGGCGTATAGCTTCCACAGGATCGATCGAGCATGAGCACCTTGGCATTTCGGATTCGCGAGGTGAACGAAGCTGACATTCCTGGCATTGGCGCGGTTGCACGTGCACACTTTCAACGAGACGCACCGGGGCGGCCAGCCGGGAGGCCCGTCGTACGCATTGAGAGAACATCAGTGGCGCGAGGCCTTCGAACGGCAGGACGGTAGCTGGTTCTGTTACGTCATCGAAGACGATCGCAGTGAGTTAGTCGGTTTCGCAAGGCCACACGGCACAACGGTGGCGTTCCTGGATATGCCGGCGAACTCAACAAGATCTACCTGCTGCAGCGTGTTCAACGTCAGGGACTCGGGAGGCTTCTTCTTTGCACGGTCGCGCGTCGGCTTCTGGAACGTGGCATTACGTCGATGCTGCTCTTTGGTGACGCAGCAAGCCCCGCCAATGGTTTCTACGAAGCGCTCGGTGCCGAACGGCTTCTCAGCGAGAGCGAGTTTCATGGCGGCTATGGCTGGCGGGATGTGGGCACACTCGTTGCGCGATGCGGCACATGAGTACACCGGCGAATGTCTTTCCCAAGCCTTCAAATGCTACAATGTAGTCTATGTCGGACGTATTGGGGACTTTCGAGCAAGCTGTATTGCTGGCCGTGCTTCGGTTGGCGGATGGCGCGTACGGGCGGGCCATCCTCAATGAGGTCCAGGCGCGTCTCGAGCGGAATGTTGCCGCCGGAGCCGTGCACGCGACACTCGTCCGGCTCGAGGAAAAGGGGCTGCTGTTGTCCGAGCTCGGCCCAGGGACCGAGGTTCGCGCCGGCCGCCCTCGCCGCTACTACCGCGTGGCTCGTTCGGGAGTTCAAGCCCTGAACGATGCGCGAGCCGCCGCTCAAACTCTGTGGCGCGGCTTCAAGTGGCCGCTGAAAGGGCGAACATGAACGCCGACATGCCTCCGCGGTGGGCCGAGCAGATGCTTCACATGCTTCTGCCGCCGCAAGATCGTCAGACGGTGTCAGGAGATCTGCTGGAGGAATACCGCGAGAGTATCTTTCCGGCGAGAGGACGGCGTGGCGCAGATCTGTGGTACCTCGGTCAGGTTATGGGATTCGCCTGGCGGGGCAATGAAATATGGGCGGCCCTTTTAGGGGGTGCGTTCGTCGCAAGAACTGCGATGGACTGGCTCTTGCCAACGACGGACTTCCATGCGAGGTCGGCGGTCTCGACGATAGGAAGCGCGGGGATTTTTCTGTCCGCCGGCTATCTGGCGGCCTGGCGGACCGCCTCCGTTCGCGCGGGGGCGGTCGCAGGAGTCGTCACCGCGCTCCTCGGTGCCGCCGTCAGCATCGTCGGTGTCACGCTCCTGCTCGCCGTGTGGCATGACGCGCCGACATTCGCCGCGATTGAGGGTAGCGGCGGACTCGCTGAGGTTTTCACCTTACCTGTAATGGTGGTTGTTCCCGGCGCATTCCTGGCTACCGTCGGTGGGCTCTTTGGCGGCGCGCTTCGACGATTGCGTCACAATCCCTAGGCCCGATCGTCGGTCGGCATCGGCTCAATGCTTCCGGCCGCGGATCGCACGGATAACACTGAGCCGGGGCAAGCCTGCGCAACGAAAACCTGAAGCCGTGAAATCCGTGTCGTCCGCGGCGGATGACGCGGCGAGCTGTGTTCGATTGGATTCTCATTGCCCATATGCGGCGGACGCGCGTGCGATGTCTTCGTGGATCGTTTTCCGAAGGTGCGGATCAGCGGCGCCTCAGCGGAGGTCTGAGTTCAAAGGCGGCGCGACGTGGTCGAGCGCAAAGGACCTCGCCCGGCGTTTCCGCGGCGAGGATCGGGACGGCTATCGTGCCGAATTCGTACGCCTGATCGAACTGGCGACGGCGCTCGAGGCCCCAAAACATGACGTCTCCGCCAGAGCCGGAGGTAGGCCTGCAAGAAAACTGAGCGGCATCGTTCAAGGCACAACTGGCGTCCCGTCCGGCCGAATCGCAGCGGCTGGTGTCTAAGCTCCGCGACGACATCATCCCCATCCGGCCGGACGGGCATGCACTCGAGCGGCAACTCCGCTCGCACCTGGAGGTTGTGCCATGCGTCTGGTTCTGTCCGCCCTTGTTGTCGCGTTTGCCGCCGTCGGTTACATCGCCGTAGGTTCCCAGCAGGTCGCAAATCCCACCACCGCAGGCATCATCACGGGCATCGTCGTCGAACGACGCCGGGACAGTGTGTCGCCGGGGCCACCGTCGAACTTCGAACCGGGCAGACCATCCTGCGCACGACAGTCACGGATGGCCGCGGCGCGTTTCGTTTCGAGAACGTGACCGAGGGCACCTATGAGGTTCACGCGGCGGCGCCTGGACTCCTCGATTCGGTGTCAACGCTGACCGTGGTGAAAGGGCGGCCGGTTCCAGCTTTGCGGCTGGTCGTTCGGGCCGCGCCAGCCCTGGCCGCAACGCCTGCGCCGCCACCTCCACCGCCCGCCTCAATCGCGGCCGAGATGCCAATGGCTTCGCCGGTCACTGCCGGGCGGGTTGGTGGGGCGCTCGGCGGGCAGATCGCGCACGACCAGATGTCGTACCAATTGCAGCAGAAGTCAGCCGACTTCAACACTGAAGCCTACGACAAGATCGACGAGCATCGATTCCGTCGCGTTGCCGACGATCCGCTGTCAACGTTCTCCATCGATGTCGATACCGCGTCTTATTCGAACGTTCGCCGTTTTCTGAATACCGGCACGCTTCCACCGGTTGACGCGGTGCGCATCGAGGAGCTGATTAACTACTTCCGCTTCTCCTACAGGAATTCGCAGGAGGATGCGCCATTCTCGGTGACGACAGAAGTCGCGGCGTGCCCGTGGAACCCGCGGCATCGTCTGGCGCTCGTCGGTCTCCAGGCACGGCGGCTCGAGAGTGGCCGCACGCCGCCGCGGAATCTCGTGTTCCTGCTCGACGTCTCCGGCTCGATGAACGAGCCCGACAAGCTGCCCCTGGTCAAGACGGCTATGCGCATGCTCGCGGACACGCTCAATCCGTCTGACCGCGTCGCGATCGTTGTTTATGCTGGCGCCAGCGGACTCGTTTTGCCGTCGACGGCCGGCGAGCGCAAGGCTGACATCCAGCGTGCGATCGCCGAGCTGCAGCCCGGAGGATCTACCAATGGCGCAGCGGGAATTCAGCTCGCGTATGACGTTGCGACGCAGCACTTCATCAAGGGAGGCATCAATCGGGTAATCCTTGCCACCGACGGCGACTTCAACGTCGGCGTCACGAGCCAGGGCGAGCTGATTCGGCTGATTGAGGAGAAGCGTGAGAAGGGCGTCTTTCTATCGGTCCTGGGCGTTGGTACCGGCAACGTCAAGGATTCGACGATGGAGAAGCTGGCGGACAAGGGGAACGGCAACTATGCCTATCTCGACTCACTGCACGAGGCCCGCCGCGTCCTGATTGCCGAAGCGGGAGCGACGCTCGTCACCGTGGCAAAGGACGTCAAGATTCAAGTGGAGTTCAATCCCAAGGCCGTCGGCGCTTACAAGCTGATCGGATACGAGAACCGGATGCTGCAGCATCAGGATTTCAACGACGACAAGAAGGATGCCGGCGAAATCGGTGCCGGGCACACGGTGACGGCACTCTACGAGATCGTACCTCCGGGCCAGCCAATCGAAGGCGGCACGATTGACCCGCTCAAATATCAGGATCCGATCAGGCCAAATTCTGCGTCGAAGTCGGACGAGCTCATGACCGTGAAGCTGCGCTACAAGCAGCCAGACGGAGAAACGAGCCGCTTGATCTCGGTTGCCGTGCGCGACCGAGATGGTGAGCTCACGCCCAACCTCGGTTTTGCGTCGGCGGTCGCCGAGTTCGGCATGCTGTTGCGAAAATCGGAGTTCCGCGGGCAGGCGAGCTGGTCGACAGCACAGGACCTCGCGCGCCGCTTCCGTGGGGACGATCCGGATGGCTACCGCGCCGAGTTCGTGCGACTGATCGATCTCGCCGCGGCCCTGGACGCGCAGAACATGACGTCGCCGCAGAGCCGCAGGTAAGCGTGAGCAGCGCGCGGACATTACACTCTGTCTGTGATGTCTCGTGGTGCTGTCTGGCTCTTGTGCGCGACGCTGCTCGTGTGGCGGCCGCTCGACTTCGCCATCGAGTGTCCTTCGACGCTGCCTTCTATCGGACAGCGCGGGTTGGCAGGCGTCGTGGAGCTCCTTCTCCACGGCGCCGTTGCCGCTCTGGCGGTTGCGGCGGTTCGCGCGCTATCGAACCGAATGCCCACAGGATTGCTGCTTGCGCGTGTGGCGCTCATCTCCTCGGCTCTGACGACAATTCAGACGCACTACTGGTCGGTTTTGCCGCACCAAACGATGCCGGGCGATCGGTTGCCGCTGGCCGCCACAGGGGTCGTAGTGGCCGCTCTGTGGCTCGTCTATCTCAGAAAGTCAGTCGAACCGTAGCGAGCCGCGAGCTGCGAGCCGCCGCTAGGTGACGAGCACGACCTTCCCGATCGCCTCTCCCGACTCGAGGAGCCGGTGCGCCTCGGGAGCAGCGGCGAGCGGCAACGAGCGATAGATCACCGGCGCGACCTGCCGTGCCACGAGCAGCGGCCAGACTTTCGCCTCGAGCGCTCGCGCGATCGTGCCCTTTTCTTCGACGCTGCGGCTGCGCAACGTCGAACCCGTGAGCGTCAGCCGCTTGTGCATGATCGCGCGGAGGTTGATCTCGGTCCTCGCGCTTTCGAGCAGACCGATCTGGAGCAGGCGGCCATGCATCGCGAGCGATTCGAGGTTGCGCTGAAGGTAACTGCCCCCGACCATGTCCAGGATGACATCGACGCCAGCTCCGCCGGTCCAATCGCGGATCACTTGCACGAAGTCGGCCGTGCGGTAGTTGATCGCGCGAGCACCGAGGCGCTCGCACGCGGCACACTTTTCATCCGAGCCCGCAGTGGCGAAAACCCGGGCGCCGAAGGCGCGCGCCAGTTGGATGGCGGTCGTGCCAATGCCACTCGAACCGCCGTGGATGAGCACGCTCTCGCCTTCCGACAGCCGGCCGCGTTCAAAGAGGTTGGTCCATACCGTGAAGAACGTCTCCGGGATCGCCGCGGCTTCTTCGGAGCTGAGGCCGTGAGGCTGTGGCAAAAGCTGCGGTTCCGGTACGACGCAGTACTCCGCATAACCACCGCCGGCGACAAGCCCGCACACGCTGTCGCCCTCGCGCCATCGCGTGACATTCGCGCCGGCCGCAGCAATCGTGCCCGCCACTTCGAGGCCGGGGAGATCCGAGGCCCCGGGGGGCGGTGGATACAGACCAAGGCGCTGCATGATGTCCGGACGATTGACACCTGCGGCTTTGACTCGTACGAGCACCTCGTCAGGTCCGGGTGATGGCGTCGGCCGTTCGACGAGTCGCAGGACGTCTGGCGGTCCGGGCTGAGAGATTTCGATCGCTTTCATCGTCGTGTGTCAGGAGAGGCGGTGCCGGCTGGCAATGGCGACGACCCATCCCGCCGCCGGTAGATGCGAATCGTCGGGCCCGGGCGTTCGATGAAACCAAACCCGGAGATCGGCATGAAGAACGCGTCCTGCCAATCGTATACCGCTGACCTTGCCTTTGGAGCCGAGGCGGTCACGGTCAACACGAGATCGTAGCGCGTCCGCGCCAGGGCTTCGAGCAGCACCGGCAGTGGGTTGAGCGGCGACTCCTGCAGCACGAGCCAGTCTGGCGTGCGGTCCCCAGCGTTGACGAAGCGGCCCAAGGCCGCGTCGTACTGCCAGCGATGAATGGCAGCCGGTGTCAGGTTGAGCTCCGCGTACGAGCCGCCATTGTCATAGAGCGTGTGGCCGGCATTGAGCCTCGGCGTCAGCCACTCGGCCGCCAGCACGCGCGAGTCGGTCCTCGACAGCAGGATGTCGAACCAGAGGCTGTTGACGAATGCAGGCCCGGCGACGAGCAGCGCCAAACCAATCGTCGCCGCAGCAGGAGCGATGTGCGCGCGCGCCGCGATTCGTGACGCGACCTCCAGGACGAAGACTGCCGCCGAGAGACACAGCACTGGGAGCAGCGGCAAGATGTAACGGAAGAACACCGTCTGACCGCTGCCAATCGACGCATAGAACGCAACCGCGAACGTCCAGAGCACGAACGCGTGTCGCGGATAGCGGTAGATAGTGAAGGGGATGCCGGCAATCGCGGCTGCGAACGTCGGGATCCCAAGCCCGTACGGCAGCGAATATGTGAGGTGGTACCACCAGCCGCGGCCGAGATTGATACCGTGTCCGCCGGAAAGATGCGTGATGTCGAATCGTACGTCCGACTCGAATTGCGTGAAGTCCAGGATGGAGTATGGCGTGCCGGTGACGAAGCCGGCGATGAACGCCAGAACGAAGGCTGCGCTCGGTAGCCACGCCCCGAGCGACAATATCCGCGAGCGATCGCGAACGAGCAATAACACCTGCGCCGCGCCCATCGCCGTCAGGACAGCGGCGGCGCTGTATTTGGTCGCGGCGGCGAGCCCTCCGGCAAAGCCGGCAGCCAGGAACCACCGGGCATACGCATCCCGCCCGCTTTCGGTCCGTTCGGTCCCCTCGAGCAGAAGCGCGAGCGACGCCGTCAGCAGCAGCGTCATCAGCGCATCGGTCATGGCGAAGTGGGATTCGCGCACGTGCAGAATTGCCACCGCCAGGAACAGGGCGGCAAGCAACCCGGTTACCGCGCCACCCATCCGCCGGCCGGCAGCGTACACGACAACCACAGTCAGCGTTCCAGCAAGCGCGACGGTCGCGCGGGCCGATACGACCATTTCCGTGAAGCTCAGCGCAGGATCGAGGCCGAGCACCCGCCGCACTGCGGAGGCCATGCCATGAACCAGTGCGAACACGTACAGCGTCAGCGAGCCCCAATGAAAGAAATGCGGGTTGAGATCGCCGCCGCGAATGTGGCCGGCAAGGCCGAGCGCGGTCGTCTCGTCGGGTCGTGCGTGCGCGAACGGCAGTCCAAACCAGATTGGATAGAAGCGGAGAAGGGCCGCGACACCGACAATCACGTAGAGCCACGCGCGCATCGGATTCGCGAAGCGAGGTCTCATCGGAGAACGGTGACCTCGCCAATCTCGGCGCCGCGGAGCCCTTTGCGGACGCGATCGACGCGGACGTCGATGCGCCGAAGCCGCCGGCTTCCCGGTGGGGGTAAACGAATCTCAGCTCGCTTCCAGGAGCCGTCGCGCAGCACAAACGCATCCGCGAGACGATCGTCGATGGCAACCGAGATCTCGACCGGCGGCTCCTCTCGATCGGCAAACGTGGTGCGCGCCGGGATGACAATCGCCTTCGCGTCAGCCGGGACGAAGAACGATGCGTGGCCCGACATCGACCGATAGCGGGTGCCGTCGCTCGCTGTTTCCCACCGTCGGAACCCGGACTCCATGCGTGCGAGCCACGGCGGATCGCGCAGATACGCGAGCGCCGCGATCAGCGCCGCCACGAAAACGACGAGCTGGACACTTCTCACCATGTCAGCGGAGTTGCAGGAAGACAGCCCGGTACTGCTGCCACGTAGTGTCGGAAATTGGCAGGACACCGTTCCAGTACCTGCAGCATCTGCACGACTGACAGTGCCGTGACAGCGATCGTCAGCGCCGTGACAGCTATGCGCCACACGCTGCGTGCGGCACTCCACTCGAACAATGCCGCGAGGCCAAAAGCGAAGAGTGGCAGGACGTCGACAAATCCCCGATGGCCGTAGCTGCCACCGAATTGCCAGTCCCACCAGCTGGCGATGAGATACGCATCGATCGCGAACACGATCACCGTGCCGGACAGGAATGGCAGCTTGGCCTTGTCACCAAGAATCACGCCGGCGACGGCACCCAGTAGAACGGGAGACCAGAAGAACAGACCTTTTTGAACACTGAAGAGCACTCCCCAGAGATGCGGCGACGCAAACGTGAACCCGAGGGTGCCGTACGAACTCACGAACAATCGTCCGGTTGCCTCCCGATAGATGGCGAGCTGTGGCAGCAGCACTGCCGCGCCGACGATCGCCATGATCGCGAGATCCCGCCAATGCGCCGTCAGCCGCGCGATGTTGGCGCGCAACGTTTCCGCACTCGTCACGCCATAAAGAGCGAAGAGGATCAGGAAGATCGCATTCGTGTGTCTGGTGAGCACGATGAGGCCGGCAACGACGCCGAGCAGGACAGTCGTCGCCACTTGACTGCTGCCCGTTTCGGAATGGAGATTGCGGAACCATCGATCGGTCAGCGACAGAAACGCCGCCAGCAGAAAGAACGAATAGGCGTGACTATACGAGCTGTCATAGGTGGCGTAGTGGTAGAGGTTCGTGCCAAAGAGCAGCGCGACAATCGTTGCGGCGGTCACCCAATCGCTGAACCGTCGCCTGAGTACGTCTGCGAGGACGACGAGGCCCGCGATGGTCCAGAAGGCGCCAGCGAGGCCGGCAGCATGCTGGTAATAGAAGGTGAAGCCGTCGGGCGACAGGTTGGTCCATTTCGTCAGGCCGTGGCCGACGAGAAAGAACGGCGCCTGCAGGATGGCGACGCCAATCGGGTGGGCGTTGACCCAGCGTCCCGTTCCGGGCCATCGGACTATGGCCGTGAATGGATCGTATTCACCGCCGCAGCAGTCACGCGCGACCGCGCCCAGGCTTGCATCGTGGTACAGGAACCAGGACGGCAGGTAGACGTAGTAGCTGAAGCCGTCGGACCTGATAGGGGGATCGGCGCGCGCCGTGGCGTAGACGAACACGTATCCGGCGGCCGCGAGCAGGGCCGCCGCCAGCAGCACGCGCCTGGTCATCAAGAGCTGGCGATCACTGCAAACCCGACGGCAGCCTCGGCGACGAGAGCAGCTTTTCGAATTCGTCCCACCGCTTCGACGGATTGTCTGCCGTGCCGCCGCGCGACTCGACGAAGCGCCGGACCATGTCCTTGCCGAGGTTGTAGTTGATGACGTAGCTGCGGTACTGCTCGATGAACCGGACCCGCTGCTTGGCGCGTTCCGGCGAGTACATCGCGGTACTTCTCGAGGTACGCCGCCGCTTCCGCCGAAGAGAGCTTGCCGTCGAGCAGCCCTCGAGCTGCCTCGTTGCCGGCGTAGGCGAGCTGGTCGACGAGCGTCTGAACTTCGTAGTACTCGCTCGCCCTGGCCGGATCGAGGCCAGCAGCCGGGAAGAGCACTGCGCGCTCGTAGTCGATCCGCTCGCCCCCGGGAAACGCGACCTCTATTCCATAGTTCGCCGTGCCCTCGGCAATCAGCGACTGCGGCGAGAAGAGCGGATACACCGTGAACTCGACCCAGTTGCGGTCGCGGACGAGGTGCTTCTCAAGGAGTGCGTTGTAGACGTGGTGGCCAGGGTAACCCTCGTGGCACGCCAGGTCGATGGCGCGATCGATGTAAATCGGAAGATCGGTGTTGACCTGGATCAGGCTCCGATAGTTTCCCTGATACCAGTTGTAGCCACTCCACGATTTATTCGTCACGTATTCAACGGTGAAGCTCTCGTCGCTCGGCAGCGTGACGTGCTTGAGCGTCCGTTCGCGGCAGGCCTTGATGGCGGTCTGGAAGACCTCGTCGAGCTTCTCGCGCTGAATCACGAAGGGCCGGCGCCACGCATCGTAGCGCTCTGCAAGAGAGCCCTGCCCCGGGAATCGCTTCTCGAGCGTATCGAGGATCTTCTGGAAGTGCGACACCGGGTACGTAGGCGCGACGGCGTCGTAGAGCGCCTTCGACTCCTCGTCGAACGTCATCTTCTCGCCCTTGACGATGCGGATACGCGCCTCGAGGGACGAGAGCTGGCGTTCGAGATACTGATGACGGAGCCGGCTCAACTCGTCGCTGCCCGATGGGAGCCTGGCAAGATCGCTGCGTGCCGCACCCGCCTGCGCCGCGATCTCATCGAGCGTTTTCTTGGTGGCTTCGACCTCGCGCTTCCACTCCGGTGGTCCGTAGTAGGCGTCGACGTAGTCCTTGTCGTGCTGGCCGAGGGCCAGGACCGTCTTGACGTAGCGTTCGGCGAGGGGAGTCATCGGCGTCGAGTCGGGTTTTCCCTGTCGAGCGTGCAGATTCCAGGAGCCGGTCGTCAACAGCAGGATACTGGCGCCTGCCGCCACAATCGTACGCGTCATCAGGCTCGTCCTCCGCTGACGTCATCGTATCGGACGGAGTTCCCTGGAGACAACGGGTTCAACACGAAGCAACGAAGATCGGCGGAGACGGGCACGAAGGCTGTGCAGAAATGGACGAAGTGGACCGGTAGTTGAATTGCAGTTTTTGCAACATTCTTTAACGCGATGGATGAGATCGTTAGCCATTTCCTAGGGGCGCATGGATTCGTCGTCTACCCTGAACCGCGACGATCTCCGCGCCGTCTCCGCTTGCCTCCGTTGCTTCGGGCTGAACCCGTTGTCTTCGTCTCCTCCTTTGCATCCTCCACAACCCGGATAGAATAGCCCCCGAACGATGCCCCGACACGTGCCGCTCTGGCTGGACCGCTTCCCGAAAAGCCGACGACCCGACTACCCGCGTTTTCGCGGCGACGCAGATGCCGATGTCATTGTCATCGGCGGCGGCCTGACGGGCTGCGCATCTGCATGGTCGTTTGCGGCGGCGGGCGTCAAGACCATCGTTCTCGAAGCAGAGCGGATCGGTGCCGGCAGCACGGCTGCGTCTCTCGGGATCATCCGCGAAGATTTCGACGCATCGTTCCAGGACACGGCCGCCCGCCACGGACTGCGTGCGGCGAGAACTCTCTGGCAGGGGCTTCGCCGAGCGTCGCTCGACTTTGCCGCCGCAATCCGGCGCCTCGAGCTCCGCTGCGATCTCTCTCAGCAGGACCTGTTGCACGTCGTCAGGCGCGACGCTGATGCGGTGAAACGTCTCAGGCGTGAGTACGACGCGCGACGGGCCGCAGGCTTCGAGCACTCGTGGCTGACTGCGGCAGCGCTTTCACGTGAAGCCGCGGTCGAGGGCGGTGCCGCGATCCGCACCCGCGGGTTTACGTTCGATCCGTTTCGCGCCTGCCTTGGCTTTGCTGCGGCTGCCACCGATCGCGGAGCGACGATCTTTGAGCGCACGGCAGTTCGTCGCATTCGCGCGGGACGCAAGATGGTGCAGGTGACGACGGCTACTGGAACCATCCGCGCGCGAGCGGTAGTCGTCGCCGGAGGGGCAGCGCTTCCCGATCTGCGAGCGCTTCGGCGGCACCTCTCGCCTCAACAAAGCTATGCCGTCGTCACGGAGCCGCTGCCCGCAGCCGTCAGACGGGAGCTCGGACGACGCGCGGCGGCACTGACCGATGCCAGCACGCCGCCGCATTGCCTGCGATGGTTGAAGGACGATCGCGTGCTCTTTGCCGGCGCCGATCAGACGCCGGTGCCGGCGCGAGCCCGCGAGAAGATGCTGGTGCAGCGTTCGGGACAGCTCATGTACGAGCTTTCCACTATCTATCCGGCGATTTCCGGCGCGATGCCGGAGTGGGCGTGGGACTTCACACACGACACGACGGTCGACGATTTACCGTACGTCGGCCTCCATCGAAACTTCCCGCGCCACCTTTTCGCCCTCGGCCATGGTCGTCATGGCGCTGCGGTCGCCTGGCTCGCGGCACGCGTTCTGCTCCGTCAGTTCCAGGACTCGCCGGAAAAGGGCGACGAGCTCTTCGGTTTTTCGCGCATCCTCAAGTAACGTCGCCCGTTTGGCCCCGGTCTAACGCGCGAGGCGTCGCCGTCGGCGTACGGATCTGTAAGTCCAGCTCCACGGATGTCACGGATGTCACGGATGTCGCGGGCGCCACGGATTCCACGGATTCCACGTCGGTGGTGTTCCGTGTCGGCTGTGGCACTCGTCTTTTGACCCGACTCAGGCAAGGTCGTAGTATCTGGTTTCCCACGGGACTCTGGAGAAGAGCAGCATGCGCAGCCGTCGCGAACAGGAGATCGATCATCTCTACCGGCGGGCAGGATTTGGCGCGAGCCAGCAGGAAGTCGACGCCTACACCAATCTCTCGTTTGCAAGCTACACCGCCGGGGTTGCCCGTCTCCTGAACTATGCGGACATCCCAGACGATGTCGATTCGTTCATCGGACGTCCGGGCTACGTCGGCGTCACCGGACGCAGCGGCAACGGTTTTCAGCCAGCGACAAATATCCTCGATGCCCGCCAGCGTTGGCTGTTTCGGATGGTGCATACGAAGCGTCCGCTCCAGGAGAAGATGGCGCTTTTCTGGCACAACCATTTCGCCACCGCGTATACGAAGGTCAACGGCGAGATTGGCGACAGCGCCATCGCCACGCGGATGTTTTCTGCCAAGCCCGATGAAGACGGCAGCCGCACTCGCGGCCAGATCGAGCTCTTTCGCCAGTACGCGCTCGGGAACTTCCGAGATCTGTTGATCGAAGTGGCCAAGGATCCAGCCATGCTCGTGTGGCTCGACGGCCGGACCAACGTACGGGCGCGGCCGCAGGAGAACTTTGCGCGCGAGCTGATGGAACTGTTCACGATCGGCGTCGGCCACTTCGAGGAGACCGATGTCTACGCCGGCGCGCGTGTGTTCACGGGGTGGAACCTGACGCTCGCGAACCGGAACACGGGGCAGGCCCGATACGACTTTCTGTACAACAGTGGCCAGCACGACACCGCTGCAAAAGAGTTCACGTTTCCGATCTACGCCGACGGCAGGCGCACGATTCAGGCGCGCTCCGCGGCTGAAGGGATGCAGGACGGCATCGATCTAATCAACGCCGTCGCCGCGCATCCACAGACCGGCCCGCGTCTTGCGCGCAAGCTCTATGCGTTCTTCGTCAACGAAGTCGACGCGCCGGACCAGGGCCTTCTCGACGCGCTGGCGCGGACATACTACGTCAGGAACTTCGAGATCGAGCCGATGGTGCGATTGCTGCTCCTCTCGCCGCAGTTCAAAGATCCGTCGAACTATTACAAGCGCTACTCCTGGCCAGTCGAATTCGTCGTGCGATCGATGAAGGAAGTCGGCTGGAACGGTTTTTCGGTGAACAGCACGCTCGGCCCGCTCATCAACATGGGTCAGCAACTGTTCGAGCCGCCTGATGTCAACGGTTGGGAGCTCGGTCCTGGATGGTTTTCGAGTGGCGGCATGCTGGCGCGTATGAACTTCGCGGCACTGCTGGCGGGGAACCAACGGTTCAACCTGCGCGACGAAACGCGCGGCAAAGTCGATTCGCCCGAGAGCCTGCTCTCGTTCATGCTCGACCGGTTGACGCCGCCAGAGTTCGACTCGAGCTGGTACTCGGCCCTGCTCGACTACACCCGATCCGGCGCTGCCTGGACGGGATCAGACACGCAGCTCGCGGCCAAGTCGTCGGGGCTTGCGCACTTGATCACGGGGGCGGGGGATTATCAGCTCGTTTAGGTTCCGGGGGTTCAAAGGGTTCCAGAGGTTCAAGAGGTTCTCTGATGGCGATGACCAGGCGCGATTTTGTTCGGGGCGGCGTGGCGGCGTTTACCGTCGGGTTTGCGGCACCGTCGTTCCTGACCGACATCGCGCGGGCGCAGGGCCGCTCGCGGCGCAACCTCGTCGTCTTGTACCTGAGTGGCGGCAACGACGGTCTCAGCACGCTGATTCCGTACACCGATCAGCGGTCCTACGCGCGCCGACCGAATCTTGCGATTCCGGCGGCGAACGTCCTGCAGATTGGGTCCGACAGCGCCGGTAACGCGCTCGGCCTCAACCCGCGCCTCACCGACCTCCGCACAATCTACAACTCCGGCCGGCTCGCTATCATCCAGCGTACCGGCTACAACAACTCGAGCCGCTCGCACTTCCAAGGCACTGACATCTGGTCGACCGGCGACCCCTCGACGCCGCAAGGTGTCGGCTGGCTCGGCCGCTATCTCGATCGCATGCCGGCGCCGGTCGATCCGCTGACGGCGTGGTCGACCGTGCGCGAGACCCCGCGCACGCTCCTCGCACGGACGGTTGGCGTTGCCTCAATTCCAAGCGTCGCAGAATACGCGTTCGCGAGCCCGAACGGCGGCGTCGAGGCGCAAGCAGCGCGGCAGAGCGCGACACGCATCGCTTCGCACGTGCCCGTCGATCAACCGCATCTGGCGTTCATCAATTCGACCGCCCAGGCCGCGTTCGCCACGCTCGATCGCGTCGCGCAGGTCGCCACTTACACCCCGACGGTGACGTATCCGAACAACGGCTTTGCCCAAGCCTTGCAGATGGTCGCAGGCGCGATTTCGCGCGGGATCGGCACCAGCGTCTACTGGGTGCAGACCGGCGGCTACGACACCCACGCAGGCCAGAACACCAACGTCGCGAATGGTTCGTACAACACGCTGATGACGACGCTCAACGGCGGGCTGTTCGCCTTTTATCGCGACATGCTCAATCAGGGTCTGCTCTCGGACACGCTCGTCATCCAATTCTCGGAGTTCGGCCGGCGCATCAATGAGAACGGCAGCAACGGCACGGACCACGGAGCCGCGAGCCTGATGATGGCGATGGGCGGCGGCGTGCGCGGTGGCATCTACGGCACGGCGCCGAGCCTGCGGATTGGCAACGACAACCCGACCCTCGAGAACGGCAGTCAGGATGTGCGCTACGAGACCGACTTCCGATCCATCTACGCGCGCGTGATCGACAACTGGCTGGGCGAGGATTCGTCGGCGATTCTTGGAGGAAACTTCAGGAATGGGCCGGGGTTTATCTAGGTGAATCTTGTCGGTTCTTGGTTCGTCGTTCGTGGTTCTGGGTTCGGGTTCGGGGTTCGACGTTCCGGTTCTATGTTCATGGTGCTGTTCCTTGAACTGAGGAACTCGAACCTCGAACTGCGAACCTGAACTCAGAACCACGAACCTGAACCCAGAACCACGAACCTGAACCTCGAACCAAGAACCCCGAACCCAGAACCGATACAGTTCTCAATCCCCGAATATCCCCCTGAACGCCTGGTCGATTTCCGGATATCTGAAGTGATAGCCGTCCTTCTGCGCCCGCGCCGGCACGACACGCTGGCCGGTCAGGACCGACTCGGCGAACTCGCCCACTGCGAGCCTGACGGCGAAGCCTGGCGCCGGGAGGAGGCTGGGGCGTCGCATCGCCCGGCCGAGCGCCCGGGAGAGCTCGCGGTTGGTGACGGGGTGCGGCGCCGTCGCGTTGACCGGACCACTGACGCCAGGCGTCTGCACGATCCAACGGACGATTTCAATCCAGTCGAGGCGGTGAATCCAGGACACATACTGCCGGCCCGATCCGATCGGACCACCGATGAAGAATTTGAATGGCCGCATCATCTGCGGCAGCGCGCCGCCAGATCGTTCGAGTGCGATGCCGGTACGGAGGAGCACGACGCGCATGTTGTCGCGTTGTGCCAGTCGAGCCTCCGCCTCCCACTCGGCGCAGATCGTTGCGAGAAAATCCGAGCCTGGGGCATCGCTTTCCGTCAGCGGCCGGTTGTCGGACGGTCCGTAGTATCCAACGGCGCTCCCGCTGATGAACACCGCGGGTGGGACCGCAGCGGCTTTGATCGCCACAGCGAGGCTGCGCGTTGCGAGCAGCCGGCTGTCGCGCAGCCTCTTCTTGGTTTCCGTGGACCAGCGTTTCGCCGCCAGCGATTCGCCGGACAGGTTGATCACGGCGTCAGCAGCCTCGACGACCGACGCCCATGGCCCGCTGTTCCCATCGACCGTCCAGCCGACACGTGAGATGCCGGGAACGCCCGTGCCTGGATCGTGACGTGTCTCGCCTGGCGCGAGCGATCGAGTCAGAACGCGAACGTCATGGCCGTCCTCGGCGTACATTTCAGCGAGCGGGCTGCCCAGGAAACCAGAGCCGCCGGCGATCACGATCTTCATGCGGTGCCTTTGCTGAAATGTTGCAGTGCCCGGCAGAACCGTGCAGTTGCGCGATCGCGGACGTCGACCTTACCCGCGAGCGCGTGTGCCCATGTTTGACGAGCGGGACGGTCGTTGAGTTTGCACTATAATCGTCAAAGCGTTTTCCTCAAATCTTCAGGGCTCCCCTTCGGGCCGATCTCCATGCGTCAGTGCCTGCGCGTCGCGTTGATCATCCTGTTGCCCGCGTGTGCTGCTGCACAGGAAACGTCGTTAGCGGTCCCCGATCGCGTCAAAGTCGATAACGTTCCGCCGATTCCGCTGTCGATCGTCGACGGCGTCGCGCCGTACGCTCAGTTCAGGCAGGCGCGGCTGCTCGGCTGGCACCCGACCGCGCGGCAAATCCTGATCTCGACGGCATTCGGCAACGTTACCCAGGTTCACGAGGTCCGGTCTCCCGGCGGCGCTCGCACCCAGCTCACCTTTTACAGGGACGGCGTCACTGGTGGAGCCTCCTACGATCCCGCCGGCCGTTACATCCTGTTTCGCAAGGACACGTCGGGTGGCGGCGAGGCGATGCAGCTCTTCCGCTACGAGCTCGGCTCCGGCCGCATCACCATGCTGACAGACGGCAAGTCGCGAAACGGGACGCCGGTCTGGTCGCATAAACGCGGTCTGGTGGCGTATGCCTCGACCCGCCGCAACGGCAGGGATCGCGATCTGTGGGTCATGAACCCGCTCGAGCCCGAGAAGGAGCGCATGGTTGCCGAAGTCGAGGGCACGTGGGACGCGCTCGACTGGTCGGCGGACGACAAAGAGATTCTGGCGCTCGAGCTCATCCCCGCGTCCACCGAAACACGCCTCTGGCGTATCGACGCGGACTCGAAGCGCCGCACGCTCGTGACGCCTAAAGGCGGTCCGCCGTCCCGCTGGACCGCGGCGACGTTTGGCGACGGTGGCCGCGCAGTGTTTGCGCTGAGCGATCGCGAGTCCGACCTCACGCGCGTGTGGCGCTGCGATCTTGCCAGCGGCAGGTGGACCCTGGTCACCAAGGCCGACCTCGCCATCGAAGGCTTTGCCCCATCTCCCGTTGGCAATCAGCTCGCCGTTGTCGTCGATCGCGGCGCGACGAGCGAGCTGCAGTTTGTCGATACGCTGACGCGCCAGCACCGCATCGTTCGATCGATTCCGCCGGGAGTCATCTGGCAGGTCGCCTGGCGTCCTGCCGGCGACGCTGTCGGCATCGAGTTCGCTGGCGCGCGCACGTTTCGCGACGTCTACTCGGTATCGGCAAAGACGCTGGCGCTCGAGCGCTGGACCACGAGCGAGATGGGTGGAGCGGGGCAGGATGCGCTGCCAGACGCCGAGATCGTCCAGTGGAAGAGCTTCGATGGCCTGATGATTCCCGGCATTCTCTATCGTCCCGCGAAGCGCTTTACCGGGCCTCGGCCCGTCATGATCAACGTCCACGGCGGACCGGAAACGCGCGAGCGGCCGCGAGGACTCGGTCGCAGCAACTACTTCCGCAACGAGCTCGGGATGGCGATCATCTACCCGAACATCCGCGGCTCGAGCGGCTACGGCAAAGTTTACGAGCACCTCGACGATGGACGGAACCGTGAGGATGCGGTCAAGGACATCGGTGCGCTGCTCGAGTGGATCGCGGCGCATCCAGAGTTCGACAAGAACCGTGTGATGCTGACTGGCTCGAGCTACGGCGGGTACATCACCTACGCCGCGTCGATCGCCTACGGCGATCGTATCCGTTGCGCATTTGCAGGTTTCGGATTGAGCGACTTCGTGGCGTTTCTCGACGGAACCGATCCATCACGTCGCCGTGACCGCCTGCTCGAGTACGGCGACCCCTCAGATCCGGAGACGCGGGCGTTCCTGAAGAGCATCTCGCCGCTGACCCACGCCTCGAAATTGAAGGTGCCGCTCTTCGTTGCCCAGGGCGGGAAAGACACGCGTGTGCCGCTCAATCAGTCCGAGGCAATGGTCAGGGCCGTCCGCGCCAACGGCACGCCCGTGTGGTACGTCATCTATGACGCCGGCCACGAGGAATTCACGCAGGCAACCAACGACTTCAACCAGTACGCCTGGGTGCTGTTCGTACAGAAGTTCCTGCTGGATTGAGCCTGCCCCGAACTTGTTCGCTGTCCAAACCTCTAGCAGAGGGCGCTGAGGGGCTGAGGACACGCAGAGAATTCGTGATGATCCTCGCAATTCGATCGGTCGCGCCGCGCGAACGCGCGGGCTGAATCGAGAGTGGGCGCGAGAAGACAAGCGCTCGGTGACTGAGATGAGCGCTTGTCCTCTCGCGCCCACTCTCGATTCAACTCGCCGGCTTACAGCCGGCGACGCGACCGTCTGTCCGTGATTTGGATCACTACTCCGCGCGTCCTCTGCGTCTCTGCGTCCTCGGCGATTGAGGCCTTTGACAGCGAACGTAGTTGGGTTCGCCCAACACCCGTGATCCAGCCTGACTTCAGCTTCAGCCTTCAGCACTCAGCATTTCTTTCCCTCCGTTCATCCCCTGCGCTCCCACGAGCGCAATCAGATCGCCCGGCCTGGTGCGCGCCAGCGCCTCTCCAATCGCGTCGGCAAGAGCATCGTGCCAGACGAACCGCCGGCCACGGGCGACGAGCGACTGGCGCGTGACGTCGACCTCCTCGACGGTCGCGGTATCAGCCGGACCGACACGATCCGACGCGGCGGTGGCGATCAATGGGTCGACGCCATGCAGATGGCATAGGTCCGCAAGTGCGAGGGCGTTGCGGCGGTTGATGTCCGGGCCGCGACGGCCACGAACGGCATATACGACGACGAGTCCACGATGCGGAAGCATTGCGGCAACATCGAGCGTTGCGGCAAGGCTGTCCGGATGGCCGGCGGTATCGTCGAGGACCGTTCGCCCATCGACATCGTATCGTTCCATCCGGCGCCGCAGCGGCGTCAGCGACGCGATGATCTCGCGCGCCGACGGAGCGGGCAGGCCGATGCCGATCGCGTAAGTCAACGCCAGTGCGACGTTGCGCAAATGGCCGCGGCCGAGCAGCGGGCTGTGCATCCGGATACCTGATTGCGTCGACACCGTCCTGCCACCGAGGCTGAATGTCGTTCCCTTGCCGTCCAGCAGGATGTCGTAAAACTGTAAGTCGGTATTGCGGCCCTCGAGCGTGAAGCCGATCGGCCGGATGTCCTGCGCGTCGCGTCCCTCGTCACTCCACTTGCGAACGCGAGTGCCTGTGCCGTCCTATGGCCTGGTGCGGCTCCGTCGCGAGCCTCCGCGCGGCAAGATTGTCGGCATCGTAGGCGAGTGGCGCGTCCGTTGTGAGCCAGGACAGGAACAGGCGTTTCGCTTCGACGTAGTCTTCGTACGACCGATGGAAGTCGGTGTGCTCACCAGGCATGATCGCAGCGAGCAGCCCGCCGTCGAAGAGGAGGCTGTTCACACGTTCAAGGCGAAGCGCGTGGCTCGTCACCTCGAGGATCACCGTCGTGGCGCCGGCATCGGCAAGTCCGCGGAGCGCGCGATGAAGCTCAACGGGTGCCGGTGTTGTCAGGCCTTCGCCCGGATCGACAAACGCTCGGTAGCGCGCGCCGAGCGAGCCGAGCACTGCGGTCCGCTGGCTCGTCGCATCGAGCAATTGCCGGAGGACGTCGCTCGTGCTGGTTTTGCCAAATGTTCCTGTAAAGCCAATGAGCGACAAATCCAATTTGTTGGTGGCGTAGAAACGCGACGCCAGCAGTGCTAGGGCGTCACGGCTGGACGGAACACGTACGACCGGCACGCCGACGGGAATCGCGCCGGTGCGCTCGGCGACGACAGCGCTGGCGCCTCGAGCGATCGCATCACCGATGTATGCGTGCCCATCGAGTGACGTGCCCCGGATGGCGACAAACAGCATGCCGGGTTGAATTCGTTGGCTGTTCTCGCTGATTCCGAGGATGTCGGGGTCAGCGTGAGCTGGCGAGATCGAGAAGCCACGGGCGAGTTCCGAGAGCCGCATCAGTTTTCGCCTCGAAGCCGTTGCTGCGCGTCAGCAGCCTGTCCCTCGGCGTCACGATTCAACCACCGATTCACATCGTCCAGGAGATCGGCGAGCTCGGATCGCCGCCGGCGTAGACGTTCGCGGGTATCGCGGTGTGCCCGGCGAAGAAGCCACCACGCACGAACCGCGTCGAGCACTGCGGATTCGCGTTCGATGGCAAGAAGAGCCGCCAGTGCCAGGATCGGCACCAGCAGCATCACCACCAGCGCGACCGTGCGCCCTCCCATCCACCAGATCCCCGTGCCGATTGCGAGCAACCACGCCGCGTAAATTGCGGCGCCAGCAAAGACCTGCGCCGTCGCCAGGATGTCGCGCTTTGGTGCGACACGCCTTGCCACGGCGCCAGTCAGCTGGTATGGCACGAAGAACACCAGCAAGCCAATCGCACAGAGCGGCAGGAGCACGATGCCAAGCGCGATCTCGCGGACGGCAAACGTTCTCACATCACTTCGCGAAATCTGCCAGTCGAGGTGTCGGTCACGCAACCCGAATCGCTGCAGGCGCTGGTCGTATCGGCGCAGCCGCATCAGGATTTGCTCGTAGCGCTCCGGGTCAGCGCTGCGCAGCCGCCCCATTCCATCGGCGATGGTGCGCCGGCGTGCGACTCGCTCGGCTGGATCGAGGGGCCTTGCTCGCGCCGCGGTGTACAGCCGATCGACGCGCTCGATGAGCGCTGCGTCCGCGTGCGGGTCCGCCTCGACGAGAAGGCGCCGCATGTGGCTTGCTATGCGCTCGGTCAACGACCGCACCGCTCCGGCATCCTCGGATGCACCGTGAGCCGAGTCCTGTACCAGGTCATGTGCCGAGAACGGAGGACCAAAGACGATCGTGACGCGGGAGCGGAAGACTGTCTTCCGATCGAAGTTGAGACCGACGGGCACGAGCGCGACCGGCGTGCCCGCATGTTCGGCAGCCAATGCCATTCGCGCGGCGCCGGTTCGGAGAGGCTCCAGCCGGCCGGTCGAATGGCTGATCCCCTCCGGGAAGATACAGACGGCATCGCCAGCCGCAAGTGCCACGGAAACGGCGGCGAACATCTCGAGGTTCTTCGATGTGTCGACGCCGTGATCCATTCTTCGATAGACGGGGATTGCCCCAGCGCCCCTCAGGATCAGGCCAAACGGCCCATTGAACAGCGTGGACTTGGCCAGAAACCTGACGTCCCGTCCTGCGGTCGCCCAGACCACGGCAGGATCGAGCAGTGAATTCGGATGGTTGGGCAGGAGGATTGCGGCGCCGTGTTCGGGAACCGCACCAACGCGATCGGCGCGATAGAAGATCCAGCAGGCGAGCCGCGCGAGCCAGCGGACGGTGGGGTTCGCGCGCGTGGACATGTCAGCGAAACTCGACCTCCGCCTGCCGGGCCGCATGGCGCCCGGCGTCGACATCAACGAAGAGAAGCACGACACCGCCGACGACGAAGAATCCAAGGACGGCAAGCATCGCGTTGCGGCTTTGGCCGGTGGCATCGACCATGGCGGCAAAGACGAGCGGGCCGAGGATGCCAGCGTAACGCTCAAAAACGCCGAAGAACGCGAAGAACTCCGACGATTTGTGGCGTGGGATCATGCTGGCAAAGAGCGACCGGCTGAGTGCCTGCGTCCCGCCCTGCACCATTCCCACCATGATCGCGAGCGCGTAGAAGTGCGCCGCGCTGGTCATTCTGTAGCCCAGCGCGATGATGAAGGCGTAGACGCCGAGGCCGACAAAGACGGCAGTCTTCGCGCCAATGCGCCCGGCGATCATGCCGAAGAGAAACGCGAACGGTACGCCGATGAACTGCGTGATGAGGAGCGCCGTGATCATGGCGTTTTGGTCGATACCGATCTGGCTGCCGAACGTGGTCGCCATCCGGATGATCGTCTGGATACCGTCGTTGTAGATGAGGAAAGCGATGAGCAGGAGGAATGCCTGCTTGTAGCGCCGTAGCTCGTGGAACGTCGCGATCAGCCGCCGGACACCTGTCGCCAGGAGACTTGCCTGAGGGCGATTCGTCCATCTCGACTTGACGTTTCGGCTCGGGCACGTAGCGGAAGAGGGGCAGCGAAAACATCAGCCACCAGATACCAACGCTGGCGAGTGATAACCGTACCGCCGTTGGCGCATCCGGGATCCCGAACCATGTCGGGCGCTGGATCATCAGGAGGTTCAACGCGAGCAGGACGCCGCCACCGAGATAGCCGATCGCGTATCCGGCTGAGGACACGCGATCGAGCTCATCATCTTTCACGAGATGCGGCAGCAGCGACTCGTAGAACACGATGCTTGCGGCGACGGCGATGTTGCCAAGCATGAAAAGCGTCAGCCCGAGCTTCCAATCGCCTGGACCGACCCAGTACATGGCAGTCGTCGAGACGACACCAATCGCGAGGAAGACGCCAAGCATCTTCTTCTTCATCGCCGCGAAGTCGGCAATCGCGCCGAGAAGTGGTGCGATCACCGCAACGATCACGATCGCAATCGTCGTCGCCCAGGCGAAGCGGCTCGTAGACAGCGCGTCGCCGAGGTCCGCGGCGACGACATTGTGGAAGTAGATGGGGAATATGGCCGCGATGATTGTCGTCTGGAACGCGGAGTTTGCCCAGTCGTACATGGCCCAGGCGCGAAGGTCGCGCCGGCCGAGGCCAAGCCGTTCGAGAAGATGCTTCACGAGTGTATGCCCTTGGGTATCGGCTCAGCCGTGTACTCTGTGCAAACCGTGTGATCCGTGCAATCCGTGTGATCCGTGGTCTAGAAGGTCCTCCGCGCCACCCACTCGCGAAACAGCGAATCGACCACGGCGTAACGCGACCCCTCGCGCGTCAAAATGTCCTCGCGTACGAGCGCCGCGAGCGATGCTTGCACGGTCGACGTTCCGCTGAGGCGGTGACGCGCCCGCACGTCGCTCGACAGGAGTTCCAGGCCATCTTCGAGCACAGCGGCGCGAAGGGCAGCCCGCTGCGCGAGCGTGAGCCGCTGCCAGCTGCCTTCGAACAGTGTCTCGTGTTCTCCGAGCAACCGCTTCAAGCTGTCGTGCAGGTCTTCGAGGGTTGCTGACCGCCCACCACCTGCCTTCACATCGTCCCAGACCTCGTGCGCCAGCCGCTGGACGTCGTAGGGAAGGTTGCCTGCGAGCTCGACGATCGCCGTGCCAAGCCCTGGTGAGGGCTTGAAACCGCTCGCCTTGAACTTTGCCTCGATGAACGCCGCGAAGCGATCGGCCGGGATTTTCTGCAGCCGCATCACGGGTCCCGCCTTATAGAAGGGTCGGCTCTTGCCGAGCATGCGCTCCATGAGCGCCGGCTCGGATCCGGAGAACACGTAGCCGACCTGCCGTTGCTGCTGTACGGCGGCGCGCAGCGCGTGCTCGACGCTCCCTCCGTTGAAGGCTGCGATGCCCTGGAACTCGTCGAGGGCAATCGCCATGCGCTTACGCCGCGCCTCGGCGATTTTTCCGGGCAGCGCGAAGACCTGTTGCGCGAGGTGCGAGACGTCGCGGTCGGTTCTGACGGCGGGGAAGGAGACGGCGACCTGTGCGCGGCCCGCCTCATCAGGTTCGAGGCGAACCTCCGACCGCACGCCGGCGAGCATCTCGCTCAGCCACGATCGAGCACGATCCAGCCGGGTCTCTGCCGACGCCAGGGCGCGGGCGTAGCCCTCGAGGAAGGACACGTAGGAACTGTAGCTACTGACCTGGACTTCGACCGTCAAAGCCCCGCTTTTCGCCGCGCTCGCGCAGGGCCTGCCGCACCAGCGACGATTTACCATAGCGCCGCGGCGAGATGAGGAAGACCTTCTGCCCGGCATAGAGATCGCGCCCCAAACGGTCGAGCTCGACTTCGCGGTCGACGAATGCCGCGGCGGGCACAATTTCGCCGTAAACGAAAGGGTTGGTCATCGACGTTACGCGGAAGACCGTAACGGTTACGTAGTTTAACGTAGCGCAGGGACGGGCGCAATCGGCATGGCGAACGGCGCCACGATCCAGTTCGCCTCGGTCGTCCAGGCGGTGCGGGCCTGCGGCAGCCATGGCGGCGGCTGCCATCCCGATCGGTCGCCCGGGCCCAGGGCAGTGACGACGACGCGAAGGTCACGCAAGCGGTCGGGATCGATGCGGCCAACGCTGGCGCGGAAGAGCAGTCCGTCCGCGGTTGGCGCGATGTAGGTTGCCGTCCATCGGCCGAGCCGCAGGTACGCCGGGCAGATTCGATCGAGCCGGCTCGATGCCCTCGGGCAACACGAAGGAGACGACGAGTCCCGGGTTGTGCGGGATGACGGTGAGGGAAAGCTCCGAGCCGGCCTGCACTGGTTCGAGCGTCAGCGCCGCCACCGAGATCGGCGCTTTGCCCAGCGTCGGTCCCGTGGCTTGAAAGACAAACGGCTGCTGAAGCCGTCGAAAGGGTGCAGAGGCTGTGGGTCCAGCGCCTGCTGGCTGCCACCCGCTCGGCGCGCCCTCACCGAGATCGATGCCGGGTTCGACCGACCCAACGTCCCACACCGCTGGGCCGTCCGCCTCCTGCACGGCGCGCGCTGCGCGGCGCAGCGGTTGTTCATCTGTGTACGCCGGCGCGACGTACGCCAGGCCAGCCATGATGGCCACGGCGAGGAGCCCCAGTGCCGTGCCGAGGGCCGGGCGAACCAACGGACGCGTCCTCGCGATCAGCGCGATGAGCGGCGGCAGCATGACGGTTGCCGCGACGGCGATGATTGCCGCGTAGACGAAGACCGGGGTCACGACCGGCAGGCGGCCGAAGATCGCCACAACGAAGCGCAGCATCGTGATCGTTGGAAGCAGCCAGATTGCCGCGACAGCGACAAGGATGAGCCCTGAGGCGGCACGCACGCCTCCAACGCTCGACGGAGGAACGATCGTCAGGAGCACGCCAGCAATCAGGAGCGGCACGAGCCAGAGGAACGCTGCGCCGGGAGCGACCGTCAGCACAACGGCAGCGAGCGCGATCCACACGGGAAGCGCAATGCTCCACACGACGAGCGGATGTCTGATGCCATGCGCGCGGGCCGGCAGCCAGTGTCCAAGACGGACGAACCCCCAGCCGACGGTGCCACCGACGGCGAGCATCAGGAGGAACAATCGATCAGGACGCGCATACCATGGGTGATAGACCTCACGTGCGTGCCGAAGCGCCCACGTCGTGCCGATCATCGCGGCGACGATTGCCGTCGATCCCGTGAGCGTCCAGATAACTGTGAGCAGCCAGCGCCAGACACCTTCGAGCCGCAGCGCCGTGCCAAGGACACGCACCCAGGCAACGACGCCAAAAATGAATGCCAGACCGGCGATAACCCAACCGACGATCGGGCCGTACGAAATTGCCGACGCACTGGCGACGTCGAAGAACGTGCGTTCGGTGGGAGAGCGCTGCGTGATGTCGACCCCGTCAAGAGCCGTGACGAGTGCGACGATCTGATCGCCGCTCTCGCGGAGCGTCACCGGTGACAAGCGCTCCGGTGTATCCCGCGTCGTGTGATAGGCGTAGCTGTCATCAACGACGGCGAAGTTGAGGCCGGGAATGCCCTGACGCTTCAAAATCGAGAAGTCGGTATCGTTCGGCAGCCGGCGATAGATCTCGACGCCGAACGATGCGCCTCGCGGCGACGGCACATGGCGCGCCCATGGGCCGATCAACCACCCGTTACCGGGACCAGTCTCGAACAGCGCCGGCACGCCTCCAGAACCGATGGATTCGAGATTGATGTAGGCCTGCAGGCGGCTCGAAACTTCGCGATCGGTTACCACCGCGGCAGCGCCCATCAAGCCTGCCTCCTCGCCGTCGGTGACGATCACCATCAGCGTCCAGTTGCGATCGGTACGCGCACCCAGCACGCGGGCTGCCTCGAGGGACACGGCGACGCCAAACGCATCATCGCCGGCACCGGGGCCAGCTGGCACCGAGTCGTAGTGCGATATGACGCCAATCGCTTGCGACCGCCGGCCGGGCTTGATGGCGATGATGTTGGAGACGCGAGCCGTGCGGCCGATGGAGACGCGCCGGGCATCTGCGTCCTGCACGCGAACCTCGAACCCAAATAGCCGCAGCTGGTCGATGATGTATGCGCGCGCGCGAGCGTTGGCCGGCGTCCCAACCGGGCGGCTGCCGATGGTTCCGGCCAGCATGCCGACGTGGGCCCGGGCGTTTGGTTCGGAGAAAAGACCGGGCGGTCGCGAACACGCTGAAGCGGCGGCGACGGCCATTAGCAGCAGGGTGAGCCTGACGATTCGGGCCGGCATCCGGCCGAAGATACCCTATTTCGTGGCGTCTTTCGCGGGCGGCGCCGACAGGCTCATCCGTCCCGTATAGATCGCCATGCCAACGACCGCGTCAACGCCCAACGCATCCAGGCGATTCACTTCTTCCATCGTCGTGATGCCGCCTGCCGCTGTCAGCCGCCGGGTTGTGGCGTTCCGCACCGCCTCGATTGCGCCCATGTCGGTTCCCTGCATGAGCCCCTCGCGATCGACGTGGGTGTAAAGAAACTCGCCGGCGTACGGTTCGAGCGCGCGCACGGCGTCGACAGGCGTCAGCGGCAGCGTTGTTCGCCAGCCGTCGACCACGACGCGGCCGCCGCGGCTGTCGACGGCGGCAATGAATCGGTCGGGCGTGATGGCGCCGGCGATCAGCTGAGCGAACTCGATATCGACGGCGCCGTTCCGAAAGAGCGACGACGCGAGGATGATTCCCGTGGCGCCGAGGCCAACGATCTGGCGCGCGCGTTCCGGAGTTCTGATGCCTCCACCAACGCGGCAGGGAAGTCTGGCGCAGAAGGTAGCGATGAGCCGCTCGTTGGCACCAGTATTTTTTGCCGCGTCGAGATCGATGAGCTGCACCTTTGGGTAACCGGCGAATTTTTCGATCCAGCCGTCGAAGTCGCTGGTTTCGACCGCCAGTTTTTCGCCCTGCACCAGTTGGACGATTCGCCCGCCTTGAAGATCGATTGATGGAATCAGCATCAGAGTCGCGTTGGCACGCCCTGGTCCTTGAGGAACTGCTTCAACTCGGAAACGGCGTGCTCGGAATAGTGGAACACCGACGCGGCCAAGGCAGCATCGGCTTTACCTTCGGTGAAAACATCGAGGAAGTGTGCGAACGTGCCGGCGCCGCCTGAAGCGATCACCGGAATCGACACGGCACTCGATACTGCCGAGGTCAGCGGACAGTCG
Source organism: uncultured Acidobacteriota bacterium (assembly GCA_963797715.1). Taxonomy (GTDB): domain Bacteria; phylum Acidobacteriota; class Vicinamibacteria; order Vicinamibacterales; family 2-12-FULL-66-21; genus DATBJJ01. Next base: position 191,162 of record CAWCQS010000008.1, on the reverse strand, counting down.
AAACCTGCGCGCGTACCATCGCGGTCGATGGATGTCAGCAAGATCTCGCCGGCGCCGCGAGATTCCGCTTCGATCGCCCAGTCAACGGCATCGCGATTCGCGGCCACCTTGCCGCTTCTGGCGAACACGTCGAAGCGTTGGCCGTTGCGCTTGGCATCGATGGCGACGACGACCGCCTGGCTGCCGTACCGCTCGGCGAGCGTAGTGACGAGCGACGGATCGGCGAGCGCGGCTGAATTGATGCTGACCTTGTCGGCGCCCGCGTCAATCGCCGCTGCGGCGTCAGCCTCGGTCCTGATCCCGCCCCCGACCGCGAGCGGAATGAAGAGCCGCGACGACACCTCGCGGATGGTGGCTTCCAGCGCCCGCCGTCCTTCAATCGTCGCCGTGACGTCGAGAATCACGAGTTCGTCGATGCCTTCGGCGTTGTAGCGCTCGGCGAGCTCGGCCGGGTCGCCGGCCCGGCGCAGGCCCCGGAAGTTGATGCCTTTGACGACCGAGCCGTCTCGGACGTCGAGGCAGGCGATGATGCGTTTGGACAGCATTACGTGTTGGGGGGGCGCGATTCGCTGCTCGCTGCTCGCGATCGGCTGCTCGCGGTTCGCGCTTGGCTGCTGACGCTGCGCGCCTCGCCGACCAACCGCGTGAAGTTCTTGAGAATTTGCAGGCCGGCGGCCGATGACTTCTCGGGGTGGAACTGCACGCCCCATACGTGACCGCGCTGCACGGCGGCCGCGAACCGTTCGCCATGCGTCGTGGCGGCGACGCAGTCGCCCGTGACCGGCGCGGCATAGGAGTGCGTGAAATAAACCTGGGTGCCGATCGGAACACCATCGAGCAGCGGCGAGCGGCGCGTCACCTCGAGCGTGTTCCAGCCGACATGCGGCACCTTCACCGTCGGCGGAAGCCGTCGACACCGGCCCTCGAGAGCGCCCAGACCGGGCAGTGGCGCCTCGTCGCTACCGTCGAAGAGCCACTGCAAGCCGAGACAGATGCCGAGCAGCGGCACGCCGTCGGCGACGGCTGCGCGAATTTCACGCCGCCACTCCTCGTCGAGAAATGTTGTCGCTCCGAAGTGACCGACGCCCGGGACGACGATTCCCGACGCGCGTGAGAGCTCCGCCGCCGCTGGCGGCGTATAGAGCTCGGCGCCGATTGCTGCGAAACCCTTGCGAACAGAGGTCAGATTGCCGGCGCGGTAATCGATGAGCGCAATCGCCATCAGAGGAGCCCCTTCGTACTCGGCATCACCTTGGCCAACCGGCGATCGCGCGAGCATGCCATTCGCAGCGCGCGGCCGAACGCCTTGAAAAGCGCTTCGACTTTGTGATGATCGGACCGGCCGTAGAGCACTTTGAGATGGATATTGGCGCGCGCCCCGCGCGCGAATCCTTCGAAGAAGTCAGTGAGCAAATCGGCCTGAAGATCGCCGACTTTCTGAGTCTTCACGCGTGTCTCAACGACAGCGTGCGCACGCCCGCCGAGATCGATGGCGACGACGCCGATCGATTCATCCATCGGCATGACGAAGTACCCGGCGCGGTTGATACCGCGGCGCGTGCCGAGGGCGGCTTCGACAGCCTCGCCGAGCGCAATGCCGATGTCTTCGACCGTGTGGTGTTGGTCGACGTCGAGGTCGCCGGCGGCTTGCAGCCGGAGATCGAAGCCGCCATGCCGAGTGAAGAGCTCGAGCATGTGATCGAGGAACCTGACACCGGTCCGTACGTCATAGCGGCCCTTGCCGTCGAGTGTCAGCCGGATCGAAATCGAGGTCTCCGTCGTTTGCCGCTCGATCACGCCTCGCCGCACAGGACCTCCTCCAGCGCCTGGATACACGTTCGTGTGTGCTCGACGACACCGGTCGTGATCCGCACGCAACCGGGACATGCCGGATCGCGAGACTTGTCGCGCACGTGCACGCCGCGCGACGCCAGCCCGTCAACGATTGCCCGGGCACGCGGGCCGAAGTCAGCGAGCACGAAGTTAGCGTCGCTTGGCCAGAATCGGACACCGGCTTTCTCCAGCGCCTGATAGAGGAGCGCCTTCGATGTTCGCACCTGGCCGAGATACCAGTTGTAGGCGTCCGTATCGGCAAGGCCAGCCGTCAGCGCGACCGACGCGCAGATGTTGAGGCTGAACGGCGGCACGATGTGCCGGAGCGTTTCGAGAGACGCCGCATTGCCGATGAGCGCGCCCGCGCGCACGCCGGCGAGCCCGTAGGCTTTGGCGAACGTTCGTCCGATGTAGACGTTCGGCAGCGTGGCGATGTCCGTCTCTCCGATCAGCGTCGCTTGCGCAAAGTCGGCGTACGCCTCGTCGACGAGCACGGTCACATGTGGCGCTTGTCTCGCGATGCGAACGATGTCGCTCTTGGGGATCGAAAGACCCGTGGGGTTGTTCGGGCTGGTCAGAAAAAGCAGGCGAGTGTGCGCATTGACTGCTTCAAGAATCCTGTCAGCTGGAAAGCTGAAATCGCCACCCAACGGCACTTCGACGACGCGCGCGCCCACGCCGGCGGCAGTCGACGCGTACATGTCGAACGCCGGGACCACGACGATTGCTTCGGGCAATGCCGAGCCGCGCTCGCGCAGCGCGGCGACGGTGAGCGCGAGAATGCCTTCGTCGAGGCCGTTGGTGAGCACCAGTTGTTCCGGCGCCACTCGTAGCGCTGTCGCGCACGCACCAATAACGTCGTCGTATCCGGGATAGAAGCTGATGTCGGTCTGCGTCAACCGGTGTAACGCTTCGATGACTTTTGGCGAACAGCCAGCCGTGTTTTCGTTCAGGTGCAGCCGGAGGCCGGTCTGCGGCGTCAGGACCTTCTCGTACTGGTAGGTCATCGCGTCGCCCTCCTACCAGCGTCAACTGTTCTGATACGAAGTGAGTCTGCGTGTGCCTCGAGCCCTTCGGCGACCGCGAGCGCGATGCCGGCCGGCGCGATTCGTTGCAGTCCGGCTCGGCTGAGTTCCTGAACGGTGGTGACGCGTGTGAAGTCGGTGGTGCTCAGGCCGCCGCGAGCAGCCGCGGCGCCACCCGTCGGCAGGACGTGATTCGAGCCGGTGACGTAGTCGCCAGACGCCTGCGCGCTGTAGTCGCCGACGAAGACGGTGCCGGCGCGCGTCAGCCGTGCGGCAACAAGCATCGAGTCGCATACGGCATGCTCCGGTGCCAGGCGTTCACAAGGGCGACGGCTTCGTCGAGCGATCGTGTAACGACGATGCCTCCATGGGACGCCAGTGCCTGGCGCGCTGGACCTTCGGACGGCAGTTGGCGCTTGACCTCCTTGGCGACTGCCGCCGCCAGACGCGCACTTGGTGTCACGAGAATCGCGCGCGCGTGCGGATCGTGCTCGGCCTGGGCGATGAGGTCGGCCGCGATCCACGGCGCCTTTCCGGACGACGACAGAATCGCAATCTCGCTCGGTCCAGCGAAGAAGTCGATCGCACAATCGCGCGACACGATGGCTTTCGCCGCCGCAACGTAGGCGTTTCCCGGCCCGACGATGCGATCGACGCGGGGAACTTTGCGCGTGCCGTAGGCCATCGCAGCGATAGCCTGCGCGCCGCCGAGGCGGAACAGACGCGAGACTCCCGCCTCGAGCGCGGCGAACATCACGGTCGGGTCGGGTCGCGGGCACATCACGATGATTTCGGGCACGCCGGCAACCCGCGCCGGAATGGCCGTCATCAACAGCGAGGAAGGTAGCGGGTAGCGCCCGCCGGGAACGTAGCAGCCAACGCGATCGAGCGGCAGCACGCGCTGACGGATAGTCACCCCGGCGACAGGTCGAATCGTCCACGGGCGGGGTCGCTGCCGCTCGGCAACCGCACGGATGTTCTTTGCGGCCAGCGCGATCGCTCTCTTGACCTTGCCGTCGACGACGGTTGTGCTCTTCTCGATCTCGCGCCGGGTGACTTCGATCGGGCCCTGCAATCCATCGAACCGCCGTGCGTATCGCAGCAGCGCCGCGTCGCCCTCGCGCCGCACGCGATCGACGATTGCCGCCACGCGCCGCTGCAGCGCCGGATCGTTCGCCGGCCTGGCGTCAATCAGTGCTGAGACGGCGCGAACGTTCGATGACTTGATGATGACCATGAACCGTGCAATCCGTGTGATCCGTGGCGCGTGATCCGTGTAGTCCGTGGCGCAATCCGTGGTTAGAGGACGATCTTGTTCAGCGGATATTCAACGATACCCTGCGCGCGCGCCGCCTTGAGCCGCGGAATCAGGTCGCGCACAGTGCGCTCTTCGATGATCGTGTTGAGCGCCACCCACGACGCATCGCTGAGCGGTGAAATCGTTGGCTGCTGCAGCGCCGGCAGGAGCGCGAGTACGGCGTCGAGGTCCGCCTTGCGAACGTTGAGCATGATGCCCACGCGACCCTGCGCTTCGATCGCCGCCTTCAGCAGCAGCGCGATGTTGTCGAGCTTGGTGCGCTTCCACTCGTCATCCAGCGCTCGCGGGTTGGCGATGAGCTGTGTGTTCGACTCCATGACCGTGTCGATGATGCGCAGCCGGTTGGCGCGGAGCGATGACCCGGTTTCAGTGACCTCGACGATGGCGTCGGCGAGCGTCGGCGGCTTGACCTCTGTCGCACCCCACGAGAACTCGACGTTCACGCGGACCCCGAGCCGTTCGAAGTACGCCTGCGTCGCGCGCACGAGCTCGGTGGCGATGGTCGCGCCTTCGAGATCCCGCGGCTGTTTGTACGACGACTCTTCGGGCACCGCCAGCACCCATCGAACCTTGCCGAAACTCTGTTTGGCGTAGATGAGGTCGGCAAGCGGCACAACGCTGTCGCCAGAGATCCGCCGTTCGTGGCTGCGTGCTCGGCGATCCAGTCCTGCCCCGTGAGGCCGGCGTCGAGCACGCCATCAGCGACGTAGCGGGCCATCTCCTGTGCGCGAATCAGCATGCAATCGATCTCCGGGTCGTCGATGGCCGGAAAGTACGATCGCGTGCTGGCGTAGATGTTGAACCCGGCGCGCGCGAACAGTTGAATGGTTGCGTCCTGCAGCGAGCCCTTGGGGATGCCGAGTTTGAGTTTCTGTGTCATCGCAAACCGCGCAGTTGTCTTGGGGCTTTCTGTCGGCATTTTTCACTGCTCGCGGGGCCCCACGCCCCGACTCGCTCTCGCTCGGCGGCTACGCGCCTCGCTCGGGCCGCGGGCGCTGCCGATAGGACGTACCATCTAACTTCGCCGACAGCCCGGCTAGGGCTCCGGTCATCTCGTGTAGGCGCGGCTAAAACAGCTCCGATCGCCCGTGTGGCACACGTTGCCATCACCGAGCCTCGTCACGCGCACCAGCACTGTGTCGTCGTCGCAGTCCACGAGGATGCGCTCGACCTTGAGGCGGTTGCCGGACGTTTCGCCCTTCGTCCACAACTTGCCGCGCGTGCGGCTGAAGAAGGTCGCGAATCCGGTCGCCACGGTCCGATCGAGCGCTTCCTGGTTCATGAAGCCGACCATCAGGACTTCGTTCGACACGTCGTCCTGGATAACGGCGGGAATCAGGCCATCGAGCTTTGTAAAGTCCATAAAAGTAAAAAAGCCTCGCCGTTGTTCGGCGAGGCTCGGTGAAGTCGTCTGGCGTTTCTAACTGGAGCTATGTCGCGCAGAGATCGACCGGCCCGCCGGAGCGGTGCGAATGGTGGTGCCGGTGTCCATGGTGCGCAAAGCTGCGAAACATGCTCCGTGTAGCCTACCGTCCTGCCGCAGTCGGTGTCAAACGCGCCGGCACAGACGCTTTTGAATCCGGGGTCCGTTTGTCTTCGACGCCGTAAGCCGTACCATCAGGGCCAATCCAGATGCTGTGAGCGTCACCCTGACGTCCTTGTGCCCTGACATCGTGGCCCATACCGCGCAGCCGTTCGAGCACATCGTCAGGCACGGCTTTCTCTTCGAACGTCACCCGGTCCGGCAGCCACTGATGATGAAAGCGTGCGGCGTCGACTGCCTGCCGCCCATTCATGCCGTACTCGACGGTGCCGAACACGATTGCGAAGACGGTGTTGATGATCGTGCGACCGCCAGGCGAACCAGTGAGGAGCACGAGACGTCCGTCTTTGGTGACGAGGGTCGGCGCCATGCTGCTCAGCATCGTCTTGCGCGGAGCGACGACGTTGGCCCTGGTGCCGATGTCCCCGGTGATATTCGTTTCGCCCGGCTTCTTGTTGAAGTCACCCATCTCGTTGTTGAGGAGGAATCCCGCACCTTTGACGACGACGTGCGAGCCGTAGCTGCCTTCGAGCGTGTAGGTGCTCGTGACGGCAAGGCCGTTGCGATCGATGACTGAAAAGTGTGTCGTCTCGTCTGGCTCAGACGCGGGAGGCGTCACGATGTCGCCGCCCAACTGGGTGCTGCTCGACGCCCGCTCCGGATTGATGGTGGCAGCGAGGGTCTTGGCGTAGTCCTTGGACGTCAGCCGTGCGACCGGGATGCTGCTGAAGTCGGGATCGCCGAGGTAGCGGGCACGATCCAGGTAGGCTCGCCGCATGGCTTCGATTTGCAGGTGTAGCGCCGGTGCCGTCAGCAGGCCTTTGCTCTTCACATCGAGCGGCTCGAGGATATTGAGCATCTCGACGAGCGCCACGCCGCCAGAGCTCGGGGGTGGCATCGATACGATCTCGTATCCCTTGTACGTGCCGCGAATCGGCGCGAGCTGTCTGACCTTGTACGCGGCGAGATCGGCCTTGGTGATAACGCCGCCGTGGGCCCTCATGTCGTCGGCGATGCGATCGGCGATCCATCCTTTGTAGAACGCGTCAGCGCCCTCGTCTGCAATGGATCGAAGCGTTTTCGAGAGGTCGCCCTGCACCAGCCGATCGCCCTCTGCCCACTGGCCGCCGCCCGGCTTACCGAACGCCGCAACCGATGCAGGAAACTTGGCCATCTCGCGCTGCAGTTCGCGGTTGAGGCTGCGCGCGAGTTCAGCAGAGACCGGGAAGCCGTGCGCGAGCGTTATCGCCGGCGCGACGACATCTTTCCACGGCAGTGTCCCAAACTTTCGATGCACAGTCTCGAGGCCGCGCACTGTTCCCGGGACGCCTGGTGCCAGGTATCCGGCAGCGGTCAGGCTGCGAACGATTTCGCCGTCGGCGCCGAGATACATCCGTTCGTACGACTTGAGCGGCGCCTTCTCGCGGTAGTCGAACGAGGTCACGTCACCTGCCGCCGTGCGCACGATCATGAAGCCACCGCCGCCGAGGTTGCCCGCCGACGGGTGCGTCACCGCGAGCGCGAACGCGGTCGCGACGGCAGCATCGACGGCGTTTCCGCCCCTGGCGAGCACCGATGCGCCGGCGTCGCAGGCGGGCGCTGAGACGCAGACCACGAGGCCGTCTCTCGACGGGACTCCAAGATCGGCTTGCGTGCGCAGTGCCGATGATGCGAGGAGAAAGAGAGCGAGGAACAGGAATACGCGTTGGCGCATGGTGTCGCGAGTGGAAAATTGGCCCGGTTCAGCCGACCGGGAACGTTACCGCGCTTCCGACGCCGGCGTCGTCGTCTTGCGCTCCGGCCCGCGCTTGTACTTGTCGAACCAGTAGCGGAGGTAGAGTTGCGTGCGCATGAAATTCGAAGGCACGCTTGTCGTACCGTGCCACTCGTCGTTGAACCGGATCATGGCCGTGGGCACGTTGCGTAGTTTGAGCGCGCTGTAGAACTGCTCGGTCTGCGGCATCGGCGTACGAAGATCGTTCACGCCGGTCATCAGCATCGTCGGCGTCTTGACGTTGCCGACGTAGGTGAGCGGCGACCGCTTGATGTGCTCGCTCGGGTCTTCCCACGGCAGCTTGGCGAAGTTGTAGTACCAGCTGGCGCCATCAGTCGTGCCGACGAACGACAGCCAGTCGATGACCGGACAGTTGGCCGACGCGGCTGCGAATCGGTCGGTGTGGCCGACGGTCCAGGCGGTCAGCACTCCGCCGCCGCTGCAGCCGGTGACGAACAGGTTCTGCGAATCGACGAATCCCTTGGCGAGCAGCGCGTCGACGCCGGCCATCAGGTCGTCGAAGTCCTTGCTCGGATACGCGTTCTTGATCGCATTGCCGAACGCGCTGCCGTAGCCGGTGCTGCCGCGCGGGTTGGTGTAGAGGATGACGTAGTCGTTCGCGGCGTGCTCCTGCCAGCCAAAGTTGAAGCCCACGCCGTACATGCTGTGCGGGCCGCCGTGGATGTGGAGCTGCATCGGATACTTGCGCGCGGGATCGAAGTCGGGCGGCGTAATGTACCAGCCCTGAATCTTCGTGCCGTCGGCCGACGTGTACCAGAGCTCTTTGACCTCACCGAGCTTGCGGCCAGTCAGGATGTCTTCGTTGACGGCCGTCAGCTGCTTGATTGCGCCTGGCGTTTTCAGATCGAACGAGACGATGTCGCCCGGCTGCGTGGGGCCCGTCAAGCGTGCCGACGGCGAGACCCTTGGCGGAGATGTCCGACACCGTGAGCATTTGCGTGCCCTTGGTGATGGGCGTGACTTTACCGCCGGGCTCAGCGGGAGGAAGTAGAGGTTCTGCGAGCCCTCGTTTTGAGCGGTGAAGTAGAGTCCACCTCCGTCGGCCGACCACTTGAGTTCGCCCGGCGCGCGATCCCAGTCGCCAGACACCTGGTGTGGGTTCGATCCATCGATGTTCATGACGTAGACCTTGCTGTCGACCCAGGTGTCGGTCGTCCAGTCGTAGCCGGTGTAGGCGACGCGCCTGCCGTCCGGCGATACGGTCGGATTGGCGTCAGGCCCTTTGCGTGTCGTCAGCTGCCGGATGGCGCCGCTGGCGACGTCGACCGCATAGATCTCTGACTCGCGCCACTGATAGGTGGGACTCTCGCTCCGCAGGCCGCTGAAGAGGATCGCCTTGCCGTCAGGGGTCCAGTCAGTGCCTGTGTGATCGAAGTTGCCGGACGTTACCTGGCGAGGCGTGCCGCCAGAGGCCGGCACGACGAACACGTGTCGATATCCGTTATCGGTGAATCCCGTGCGATCGCGCCGATAGTTCAACTGTTCGACGATACGGGGTGCTTCGGTCCATTTCGCACCCTGGCGGTGCCTTGGGCATCTTGATGGGCCACGCGTTGCGCTCTTCGACCAGCATCGAGAACGACAACTGCTTGCCATCTGGCGACCAGGCGATTGCGGACGGCGATTGCTCGACGCGGGTGACCTGTGAGGTCGCGCCCTCGGCATCCATCCACCGAACGAAGATCTGCGTGCCCTTGGGTTCGCCTTGCGCGCTGTAGGCGATGCGATCGCCGGATGGCGACCATCGCGCGTTCGAGCCCTTGGCGAGGAACCGGTTACGGCTGCCGTCGGTATTCATGATCCACAACGCCGACTCGCGCTTGTCGTTCACCTTGTCGATCCAGCCGCGCGTGTAGAGGATCTGCGCGCCATCGGGCGACAGCTGCGGATCCGAGACCGTTTCCATGTCCAGGTACAGGTCGAGCGTCAGACGATCGCTCTTCGCCTTGTCACGGGGACTGTCCTGGGATGCCTGCGCCGCGGGTCTACCGGCGCCGGCGTAGAGCAGGCCGGCGATCAGAAGGGCTATGCCGCTCGCGTTCTTCAACATGCCATCCTCCACGAGAGCCGATTCAGGCCATCAAACGTGCAAACGTGATGAGAGGAGCTTATATCAGCTTTCAGCTGTCAGCTGTCAGCGCGCTGGGGGTTCAGCAAACGTGCTCGAAGCCAAGTGCTGAAAGCCGATGGCTGAGAGCTGATAGCTAAGCTACCATCTCCCGCACATGCGCGTTTGGCCAGGACATCATGCTCCCCTCGGCGCCACCTTCGACGGAGTCGGAACCAACTTCTCGGTATTTTCGGAAGTCGCCGAGCGCGTCGAGTTGTGCCTTTTCGACAACGGCGGAACGGAAACGCGTGTCGAACTGCCCGAACGGACGGCGCTTTGCTGGCATGGGTATCTGCCGGACGTCAAACCGGGGCAACGGTACGGCTTCCGGGTGCATGGACCGTGGATGCCCGACCAGGGGTGCTGGTGCAATCCGGCCAAGCTGCTGCTCGATCCGTACGCCAAAGCGATCGACGGTACATGGAACTGGAACGAAGCGGTGTTCCCGTACCACTTTGGCTCTCCCGAGACGTCGCGCAACGATCTCGACAGCGGGCCGTTCATGCCGAAGAGCGTCGTCATCAACCCGTTCTTCGACTGGGGGCAGGACCGGCGGCCGCGCACGCCTTGGCATCGGACAGTCGTCTATGAAACGCACGTCAAAGGGTTTACGAAGACTCATCCGCAGATACCAGAACCCTTGCGCGGTACCTACGCCGGGATGGCGCACCCCGAGTCGATCAAGTATCTCCAGCGTTTGGGCGTGACGGCGGTCGAACTGTTGCCAGTGCACCAGTTCGTGCAGGACTCGACGCTACACGATCGCGGGCTGTCCAACTACTGGGGCTACAACTCAGTCGGCTATCTCGCGCCGCACAATGAGTACGCGAGCGGGCAGCGTGGCGAGCAGGTGCAGGAGTTCAAGCACCTCGTCAAAACCATGCACGAGGCCGGTATCGAAGTCATCCTCGACGTTGTTTACAACCACACGGCGGAAGGCAACCATCTCGGGCCGGTTCTCTCGTTGAAGGGGCTCGACAATGCCGGCGTACTACCGCCTCGTCCCCGACCAGCGGCGTTACTACGTCGACTACACGGGCACCGGCAACTCGATGAACATGCGGCATCCGCACGTGCTGCAGCTCATCATGGACAGCCTGCGCTACTGGGTCAACGAGATGCACGTCGACGGCTTTCGCTTCGACCTCGCTGCCACGCTCGCTCGCGAACTGCACGAAGTCGATCGGCTCTCGTCGTTCTTCGATCTGATTCAGCAGGACCCTGTCGTCAGCCAGGTGAAACTCATTGCCGAGCCCTGGGACGTCGGCGAAGGCGGATATCAGGTTGGCAACTTTCCGCCGCTCTGGTCGGAGTGGAACGGCAAGTATCGCGACACGGTCCGCGATTTCTGGCGAGGAACCGATCGAACGCTCGCCGAATTCGCCTATCGGCTGACCGGAAGTTCGGACCTCTACCAGGGGACCGCACGGCAGCCCAAACGCCAGCATCAACTTCATTACGGCGCACGACGGATTCACGCTGAATGACCTCGTGTCGTACAACGACAAGCACAACGAGGCGAACGGCGAAGAGAACCGCGACGGCGAAAGCCACAACCGATCGTGGAACTGCGGCGAGGAGGGGCCGACGAAGAAACCCGAGGTGCTGGCGCTGCGCGCGCGCCAGCAGCGGAATTTCCTCACCACGCTGATGATGTCTCAGGGTGTGCCCATGCTGCTCGGCGGCGACGAGATCGGGCGCACGCAGCGCGGCAACAACAACGGCTACTGTCAGGACAATCCGGTCTCCTGGTACGACTGGGACAATGCCGACGCACGCCTGCTGCAGTTCACGCGCCGGCTGATTCGGCTGCGCAATCGTCACCCTGTGTTCTGCCGCCGGCGCTGGTTCCAGGGCCGCGAGCCGCACGGACCCAGCGTGGCCGACATCGGCTGGTTCCTTCCTTCCGGTACCGAAATGTCGGATGCCGACTGGCAGGCGGGCTTCGCCAAGTCACTAGGCGTGTTCCTCAACGGCGACGCCATCCCGACGCCAAACGAGCGCGGAGAACGCGTGGTCGACGACAGTTTCTACGTCATGTTCAACGCCAATCACGCGGCCGTCGACTTCAAGCTGCCGCCGGGGGCGTGGGGCAGGCGATGGACGCTCGTGCTCGACACGTTCGAGAGCGGCGACGAAATGTCGGAGGAGCGACTCGGCCGCGAGCTCAACGCCGGCGACGTCGTCCCGGTGCAGGCGTGGTCGCTCGTGATCCTGCGCCGGACCGCGTTACCTGCCGGGCGACCATTACTTCGGTCGACTTGATCACGGCCAGCGCCTCGTCACCACGACGCAACTTCAGCTCGTCGACCGCATCCTTGGTGATGATGGCAGTCAAGAGCTGATCGCCGATCCGCAACCGGACCTGCGCGAGCAGTCCCTCGCTGCGCACCTCGTCGACGATGCCGCGGAGCTGGTTGCGTCCGCTCAAGGCGACGATGGCGCCGCTGTGGCGCGGCGCCGGCCGGGGGAGCGGGCGCCCGGACGAGGCCAGCAGCCGTTCGATCTCTGTGTCCGGGACACGGTGATGCCCGCCGGCCGTCGGCCTGGTCCGGAGGATGCCCTTGTAAATCCATTGTTTCAGCGTCGGATAGCTGACGCCGAGGCGGCGGGCGGCTTCGCGCGGGGTGACGAGCTCCACGCTTCAGAATCGTATTGAGCCGCCGGTAAATCAAGCTAAATCCGCAGTAAATTGTATAGATGCTTGTCAGAGCCGTTTGGGCGGCCGTTCTGGCCGCCCTGGCGTTGCAGGGCGTGACACCGCCGCAGCCGATTACCGTCGCCGCTGCTGTCAGCCTGACCGAGGCGCTCGAGGAGATTGCCAGGGCGTACAGCTGCGGCCGGCGGCGCGCCGGTCCGCTTCAACCTCGCCGGGTCGAATGTCCTCGCACGCCAGATCGTCAGCGGCGCGCCTGCCGACGTCTTCATCAGCGCCGACGATGCGCAGATGGATGTCGTGGAGAAGGCCGGCGCTCTCGTGCCGGGATCGCGCGTCGTCATCGTCGAGAATCAGCTTGCCGTCGTCAGCACGCCGGATCGGGTTGACTTCGTGCGCCGCGAGTTCGCACGTGCGCCAGCCGAGATTCGCCGATTGGCGATTGGCGATCCGGCGGCAGTCCCAGCCGGCGTCTACGCGCGTCGATATCTCGAGGAGAAAGGACTGTGGATGTCCTATGAGCCGCGGATTGTACCGACGACGAACGTCAGGGCGGCGCTGACGGCGGTCGAGACCGGCGCCGTCGACGCCGCGATCGTCTACGTGACCGACCTTGCTGCAGCGCGGACGGCGGTGCTGGCGTTGACCGTCCCGACTGCCGAAGGTCCGCGCATCGTGTATCCCGGCGCGCTGGTCGCCACTTCGCGAAACCCCGAAGCGAAGCGCTTTCTGGAGTTTCTCAGCAGTGCCGACGCCACGGCGATTTTCACCCGCCACAAGTTCGTCGTGCCGAAGCGGGGTCAGGCCCCCGTCTGAACCCGATGGACCTCTGGCAGATTACGGGCTTTACGCTCGTGACGGCGCTCGCGGCGACCGCGCTGATGGTGCCGCCGGGACTTGCGCTCGCGTGGTTGCTCGCACGGCGGCGGTTCCGCGGCCGTGTCCTCGTCGAGACGTTCGTCTCGCTGCCGCTGGTCATGCCGCCGGTCGCGACGGGCCTCATCCTGCTGCTGCTCTTCTCGCCCCGCGGGCCGATCGGCAGCGCTCTCGCACGCGTCGGCATCGACGTGGTCTTCACCTGGCGCGCCGTCGTCCTGGCGATGACGGTCATGGGGTTGCCGCTCTTCGTACGCACCGTGCGCGCCGGCTTCGAACAGGTCGATCAGCGCTACGAGGCGATCGCGGCGACGCTGGGCGCATCGCCGTTGCGAGTCTTCTTCTCCATTACGCTGCCGTTGGCGTATCCCGCGCTTGCTGCCGGCTCGGTTCTCGGCTTCGCCCGCGCGATCGGCGAGTTCGGCGCCACGATCATGATCGCCGGCAGCATTCCGGGAGTCACGCGAACGCTCCCCGTCGCCATCTACACCTTCACCGAGATCGGCCGCGATCGTGACGCCGCCGCACTGCTCGTGGTTTCGGCAGCGATTGCCTTTGCCGCGCTCTGGATCTCGAATTACCTCACGTCGCGTGCAGGGATCCGCTCGTGATCGCCGTCGATGTCCACATCGAGCAGGGCAGTTTTGTATTGACGATGCGCGAGCAACTGGACGGTCGCGTCACCGTCCTCTTCGGGCCCTCGGGTTCGGGCAAGACGACCGTGCTCGATGCGCTTGCGGGCCTACGAACGCCGATGCGCGGCACGATCGCCGTCAACGGCCGGACGCTCTTCGACTCGGCGCAGCGGATCAATGTCACCGCCGTACAAGCGGCACGTCGGCTATGTCTCGCAGGACATTGCCCTCTTCCCGCACTTGAACGTCCGCGGCAACGTGACGTACGGGCAAAGGCCTGGTCAGAAACTGTCGCTCGACTCGGTCGCCTCGATTCTGGAGGTTGGCTCGTTACTCGATCGCCGCGTCGGCATGCTGTCGGGAGGAGAACGGCAGCGCGTCGCGCTGGCGCGCGCGTTGATGTCGGCGCCGGACGTGCTGCTACTCGACGAACCGCTGGCCGCGGTCGACCTCGAGTTGCGGCGGAGGATTCTGCCGTACCTCGAGCGGGTGCGGGACGAGCTTGGCGTGCCGATTCTGTACGTGACGCACGATCGCGACGAAGCCAGGCGCTTTGCCGATCGCGTCGTCATCCTCGATCACGGTGCCGTCGTTCGCTCCGGCGCGCCTGACGTGCTGTCGTAGCCGACTCGCTGCCGAAACGGTCACAACCGCGGCGCGACGGTGGCCGCTGCCTCCGCCGAGGTGATGACGGGAACGACATCGAAGTCCACGAGATCTGTCCACCGCGTGAGCCATACGTCAAGCGCTCGACGGTCGGGGGCGTTCATGATCTGATAGCAGCGCGTCAAGTCCTCTGCGACCCAGCTGTTCACGTAGGTTACGTCTGGCGGCGCCAATCGACCGCGCTCGCGGAACCGCCGGTAGACCGGCAAGGCATCGCCGTTTTTGAAGTGTTCGATGATCATGAACAGCACGATCGACTCCCGCATGGTCGCGACTCACCCCGACGAGTTGTCCGTATCGTCAGCCCGGCAGCAGCAACCCTACGAACAGACCGGCAGCCAGCAAGCTGAGAACGGTGCGAACGGCATGGAGGCGCGCCCATCGTCCCAGCAGGTCGCGTGTCTCGGCTGACGCGAGGTCTCGACCGGGCGCCAACAGCTGGTTGTTCGTCGGCATGATGATGATGAGCGTGAAGGGCACGACCGCGCCGATGAGGAGTGCGGCGGCCAGCCAGCCGGTGCCACCATCGAGCCACCACACTGAGGCGCCACAAAGGCAGCTGATTACGGCCAGTGGCGCCTGTAGCCACGTGGCGCGCTTGTAGCTCGGCGCCCACTGCGACGCAGCTGTCAGCGTGTCGAGCGTCATTCGCGCCGGGTGCTCGGCGATATTGATGTAGAGCGCTGCGCCAGCGAAGAGGGCTGCGGCCAACGTTGCGACGAATTGAAGAGCTCGCATGATCAGAACGGCACCTCGCGGTCGGACGAACGGTCATACCTTGCAACGTTCTTGGGCGCTCGTCGCCTTCAGCCCACAAGCCGCTCAGGCGATGTCACAATCGGCGCGATGCGATGTCTTATACACGTGCAGGCACTGGCAGGAACATCAGGTCGTCCAGTCGCCGCCAAGGATACAACCCATGCCAAGCAGAGAGCACGAAATCCAGGAAATCGTCGACCGTGAAACCCGCGCGTGGGACACACAGGACGTCGAGCTACTGCTGGGCGTGCTCCATCCAGACATGGTGTGGCCCTGGCCACCCGACGTGAACGCCCACGATCCGATGGATTGGGTGATCGACTGGGGCCGGTACGATGCGGCTCGCTGGCGACATGGTTGGCAGCAGCTCTTCGACACGCACACGCTCGTGCACAACCGCCGCATCACGCGACGGATTGCCTTATCGGCTCAGGGCGACGGCGCGTTTGCCGTCGTCGACGTTGATACGCTGTGGCGAACGCATGAGGGCGCGAGCTTCCACTGGCTCGGACGCGCCTGCAAGATCTATACGTTGCTACAGGATGGCTGGCGGATGATCGCGCAGACCGGGTTGCTGGATACCCGATGCGTCCTTCCGCCTGAAGGCGGAAGCCTCGGGTCAGCCGCTACCCTTTTCTCAGGATTCTTCCCAGCCGCGCGCCAACGTACGCCGGTACCAGACACCCCACGCCGAAGATTGCAAAGACGATGAGACCGATCGGCAGCAGATTGGCGGTCGGATTCTGCACGAAGGCGGCAAGGGCTTGAGCGCCGAACGGCACGAACGCCCAGCGCCACGCGCGGTGCGGCACCAGGAATCCAAGCACGGCGGCTACGACGCCGACGATCGGCAGCGCGATCGAGAAATAGAGATCCGAATCCCACGCCTCGCGCCGTCCGCTCAGCGCGGCAACAACGACCCATGTCGCCGCGCCGACCAGCGCTGCCGCGACATACGCCCATCGCTCCGTAGTTGACGTCGACACGCGCGATCGTCGCTGCTAGTTCACGCCACCGCGTCCTCGGCCTCGACCACCTGTGGGCGCCGGAGCTTCGGGCTCGACCTTGCGGCCGTCGACGAACACGTGCACGATTCGCGTGCGATCTTCGAAGAGGTCGCCGTCAGTGACGATGACGTTGGCGATCTTGCCTTTTTCGAGCGATCCGAGGCGGTCGCCGGCGCCGGCGATACGCGCCGCGTTGATGGTCAAGGCGCGCACTGCGGCATCAGGCGTCAGCCCGTCCTTGACGGCGCGAGCAGCGTTGCGAACGAAATCACGCGGCTCTTGCAGGTTGCCCGACGAGAACGCGAAGAGGACGGCACCCTTTTCCAGGGCTGCCGGAGTCTTCGACGCCTGCGCACGTGCGCGGAGCTCGCGAACCGGCTCGTCGGCATCTGGCGCCAGCGTGCGCGGGCGAGTTGGGAAATCCAGGTTGTAGATGACACGCGCGTTCTGCGACTTCAGGTCCGCCACGACCTGGTCGGCTTCACGAGCGCCAGTGATCAGGGGATCGAGATTGAAGGCCTTCGCCATGTTCAGCGCGCGCAGGATTTCGCGCGAGAGGTCGGCCTCGAACGCCACCGGGACCGCGCGCGCCAGGGCCGGCTGGATCGCGTCGAGCGACGGATCGTAAGCGGGACGTGTGACGCCGGTCTTCGTCTTCTCGTACTTCTGCTTCTCGAGCTGCTGATGCTGCGCGTCAAGGAAGCTCTGGCGCACGAACGCGATCGAACCAAGCAGCGACACCGGGTAGCCGCCGCCGCCGCGCCCGCCGCCCTGCCCGAGCCCCAGCGAAACGTGCAGCGCCACCGGCGCCCGAACGACTTGCAGTCCTCGCCGCGGGTCCGCGACAGCGCCAATCTGCGGTTCGTCGACCGGTGCCGACACGTTGACGAGGGCGCTCTGCCCTTTGAAGAGTCCCGCCGTCGGCGTCGCGAGGACCGTCGTCACACCAGCCGACGCCAGCCGTGACAGCTCCGGCGCGTCAGGCCGCAGGACCTTTGCCGCTTCGAGCTCGGGCCTGAGGATAACGCTGCGCTTGAATCGCTCTGCATCTTCGAGCGTGCGGAAGGTCGCCGGCGGTGCCGGTGGTGCGGCGTCGAGCCCGGCCGCATTCCCCATGTCGATGAGGCCTGGGTACACCGTCATGCCGGCGCCGTCAATGACGGTCGCGTCCGAGGGCACGGCGACGTCCGCGCCCACGGCGTCAATCAGCCCGTTGCGCAGCACGATCGTTCCCGAGGGCACCGGCGCGCCGCTGGCGGTGACGAGCCGCGCGCCGTGAATGGCGTAGATGTGTGGCGCGTCGGCGCTCGGTCGAACGGCAAACGCAAGGGCGCCGGCGACAACGCAGGCGCCAAATCGGATCGGGCGGGTCATTGGCGAGGTTCTCCCAAAAAACGGCGCTACGGTCTGGCGATGTATTTTCGATACAGCTCTTCGTGCTTGTTGTCGAGGCCAACGTCCTTCCCGTTGATGAAGACATTGGTCACAGCCGTCTTGATCTCGAGTGGATCGCCTTTCGAGATGAAGAAGTTCGCATCCTTGCCGGCCTCGAGGCTTCCGACGCGATCGGCGACGCCGAGGATCTCGGCGGCGTTGACGGTCAGCGCCTTGATGGCATCGTCGCGCTTCATGCCCCATGCGACCGACATCGCGGCGTGATACGGGAGGATGCGCACGTAGGCGCTGTCGGCGGTTGAGAACGCAACCTTGACGCCGGCGTTCGCCAGCTCGCCAGCGAGTTGATAGGTCGCAGCGTGGAACGCGTCTTCGTCTGACGGCAATGCGAGGATGTTGCCCAGGATGACGGGGATGTTCTTTTCCTTGAGCAGCGGCGCGACGACGTTGGCGTCGGTGGCGCCGCTGATGACAAGGTTGACCTTGATGCGATCGGCAAACGCCACCGCGTCGCGGATGTCCTGCACACGATTGACCGTCGTGACGAGCGGCAGCTTGCGCTCGGCGACGGGAACGAGCGCCTCGAGCGTCCAGTCGACGGTCTTGTCTGGGCCGGCCTTGGCATAGGCTCGAACTTGGTCAAAGAGGCGCGCGAGTTCATCGAGCCTGCGGTCGCGGTTGCGCTTGATCTCCTCGAACGTCGAACCCTCGGCACCACCGCCGCCGCGTCCCCCGCCGCCACCGCGGCCGCCGCCGGCGATGAGCGTCGGGAAGTTGAACGTGATGCCGGCGTTTGCCTTTAGCGTCGCTTCCTCCCACGTCCACCCGTCGAGATTCATGACCGCCACTTCGCCACCGAAGACGCCGCCGCCGGGCATGACGCCAACGGACGTGATGCCGTTCGTGCGCGCGACGGCGATCGCATCGCTCTCGCTGTGATAGGCGACCCGAGTGCGGAGCGAGGGGTTGAGGTCGAGCATCTCGTTCACGTCTTCGAACCCGCGCGGGCCCGGTTCGTTCAAGCCCATCTGCGTGCGGGCATTGATGAATCCCGGATAGACGTCAGCCCCGGCGGCGTCGACGATCTGCGCGCCAGGAGGAACCGGAATGCCGGCGCCAATCGCCTCGATCTTCGCGCCGCGGATCACAATCGTTCCGCGCTCGATCGTCGGTCGGGTGACCGGGTGAATCGTGGCGTTGGTGATCGCCACGACCGCGCCACTCCCTGCCGGCCCCGGCTTCGCGGTCTGCGGCTGCGCTGTTCCAGCCTGTGACATCCCGTTGCCACTCGTTGCCGCCGGCCTGGCACTGTCGTCGTCGGCTCGCGGTCCGCCCTGTCGCGCGTCGCCCGCTCCAACCTCGCCGTCGCGGCCGGTCGCCCGCGGATTTTCCTGTGGCGTCGTCGTTGCCGGACGTGTGCCGGTACCCTCCGCCGCTGCGAGGCTCGACTTCTCTTTCTTGAGCGCCGTCAGCCGGCCTTCCTCGCCCTGCCGGTCGTAGTAGACCGTTCCATCGATGTACACGCGTTCGACAATCGCGTACGAGCTCAGAGGATGATGATTCCAGACGACGACGTCGGCGTCCTTGCCGACGTCGAGCGATCCGACCCGAGTCTCGATCCGCAGCTGCTTAGCCGGGTTGATCGTGACCATCGCGAAGGCTTCGTCCTCGGACATGCCGCCCCATTTGATGGTCTTGGCCGCTTCGGTGTTCAAGCGTCGCGCGTGTTCGGCGCTGTCGGAGTTGATGGACACGAGCACGCCCTTGCGCGTCATGATCGCGGCGTTGTGCGGGATCGCATCGACGGCTTCGACCTTGTACGCCCACCAGTCGGAGAAGGTCGAGCCGCCGGCGCCGTGCGCGGCGATCTCCTTCGCGACCTTGTAGCCTTCGAGCACGTGCTGGAAGGTGGCGATCTTGAATCCCATCTCTTCCGCCAGGCGGATCATCATCAGGATCTCGTCGGCGCGATAACAGTGCGCGTGGACGAGTCGCTTTCCCTCGAGAATCTCGACGAGCGGCTCGAGCTGTAGATCGCGGCGAGGCGGAATCGCGCCGCTGGCCTTGTTTTTGTCGTAGTCTTTCCACGCCTTTTGATAGGCCTTCGCGCGCGTGAACGCGTCACGAATCACGAACTCGACGCCCATGCGCGTCATCGGATAGCGACGTGGACCGCTCTGTTGACCGATCGGCATGTCCTTCGGATTTTCGCCAAGCGCGAACTTGATTCCCGGCATCGCGCCCTCGAATACGATCTCTTCGGCTCGCGTCTTGCCCCAGCGCAGCTTGATGATCTGGTTCTTGCCGCCGATCGGATTGGCGCTGCCGTGCAGCACGTTGGCGACGGTCAAGCCGCCGGCGAGGTCGCGGTAGATGTTGATGTCGGTCGGATCGAGAACGTCTTCCATTCCGGTCATCGAGCTGACGGTCGTGCCGCCCTCGTTGATCGCGTCGTTGGCGATGTGCGAGTGCGCGTCGATCAGGCCCGGCGACACGAACTGGCCGGTCGTGTCGATGATCTCGGCGCCCGCCGGGATGGTGACGTTGGCGCCGACCGCGGCGATTTTGCCGTCGCGCAACACCACGGTGCCGTTAGGAATCGTGCCCTTGGTGACGGTCAAGACAGTACCGCCGCGCAGCGCGACGATTCGCGGCTGCGCGGCCTGAGTCGCCTGGCCGTCGAGGCGCGTTGCGGAAAGGGGCACGAGGACGAGCAAGGCCCCGAGCGCGAGAAAACGTAGGGGCAGCCGCACCCCAAATTGTCGGCGGATCACGCAGACCTCCAGAAGTGAAGGCGGAAGGATAGCAGACGTCCGACCGAATCAGGTTATCCGGCCAGCATCGCCAGCAACGCCTTCTGCGTGTGCAGCCGGTTCTCCGACTGATCGAAGACCACCGAGGCCGGCGAGTCGATAACCTCGTCGGTCACCTCGTCCCCTCGATGAGCGGGCAGGCAGTGCATGAAGAGCGCGCCGCGAGCGGCGTGCGCCATCAGCGCGTCGTTGACCTGATATGGCGCGAAGATTCGATGTCGATCGGGCCCCTGCGATTCCTGGCCCATCGACGTCCACACATCCGTGTAGACGGCATCGGCGCCTCGCACGGCTTCGACCGGATCGGCCGTCAGCTCGAGCCGGCCGCCGGCCGTGGCGCAGCGTGACACGCTCGCCTGCATCACCGGCTGGAGCCCGTAGCCGCTGGGCGAAGCTACCCGCACGGTGGCGCCGAGCATCGTCGCGGCCTGCGCCAGCGAGGCCGCGACGTTGTTGCCATCACCGACGAACGCGATCGTCCGTCCACGCAGGCTCCCGAATCGCTCGATGAGCGTCAGGCAGTCCGCGAGTGCCTGGCAGGGATGTTCTTCGTCGGTCAGCGCGTTGACCACGCGCAGTTTCGGTGCAGCCTGCGCGAATTCTTCGAGCCGGGACTGAGCGTATGTGCGTAGCACCGCCCCAGCCACCCACCGCTCGAGATTCCTGGCGACGTCGACAATCGATTCGCGGCCGCCGAGCGCCACGTCTTCAGATGGCTCAATCGTCTGGCCCCCGAGCTCGCGGATGGCGATTTGGAACGTTGATTTCGTCCGCAGCGACGGCTTCTCGAAGAGGAGTGCGATGTGCTGGCCTTCGAGCGGCTGCTCGTGGCGCCGCCGCGCGGCGCGCGCCGCCTTCAACTCGGCGGCACGGGCAAGACATGCCGACAACTGAGCCGGGCCGAAGTCGATCACCGAGAGAAAACGGCTCGGCGCCGCCGGGGCCACCGCCATCTTGAGTGCTGCTCGCTTCATCTGATTGTTCCTGACCTTGTCCAAGACCTATGTCCGGTAGTCGGCGTTGATCCGCACGTACTCGGCACTGAGATCGCAGGTCCACATGTGCGCCCGGCCCTGGCCGCCGGTCCCGAGATCGACTTCGAGGTCGATCTCCTTGCCCTGGAGATAGTCGGCTGCCTGCGGCGCGCGCTCGTCATACGGCGTACCGTCGGCAAAGAGCGTGATCGGCCCGATACGGACCACGGCCCGCTCGAGAGTGAAAGCGGCACCGGATCGTCCGGCGACGGCGATGAGACGGCCCCAGTTCGGATCGCCGCCGTGCACCGCTGTCTTGACCAGCGGTGAGTTGGCGATCGCACGAGCTGTGCGACGAGCGTCCTCGTCCGACGCGGCGCCGCTGACGCGAATCGTGATCAACTTCGTCGCGCCTTCGCCGCCGCGGACGATGCCGATGGCGAGCGGTTCGCACGCCGCTTTGAGGCTGCCGACGAGGAGCGGCCAATCGCGTTCGGTCAGCTCGACGCCGCTCGCGCCGTTGGCCAGCGCGAACACGCAGTCGTTGGTCGAACACTCCCCGTCGACGGTGATCGCATTGAACGTCTCGTCGACCGCGGCCTTGAGCGCCCGCTGCAGCAGTCCTGGCGCAACCGCCGCGTCGGTCGTGACCACGCCGAGCATCGTGGCCATCAGCGGCTCGATCATTCCCGAACCCTTGGCCATGCCGCCCACGCGGAATGTTCGGCCAGCCGCGGACGCTTCGATTGCCGCCTCTTTGGGGAACGGATCGGTCGTCATGATGGCGCGCGCCGCCGCGGCGCCGCTCGTTGGCGAGAGCTGCGCCGCCGCATCAACGATGCCGCGCTCAACTTTCTCGATCGGCAGCTTCACGCCAATGACCCCGGTCGATGCAACGAGCACTCCGGTGAGATCGCATTTGACCGCCTCGGCCGTGCGCGCGGCCATCACGCGCGCGTGATCGCGGCCGTCGGCGCCGGTGCACGCGTTGGCGCAGCCGCTGTTGATCACGACCGCGCGCCCGCGTCCTCCCGATTGCGTCAGATGATCGCGCGACAGCAGAACCGGCGCGGCCTTCGCGAGGTTTGTCGTAAAGACCCCGGCAGCGCTGGCGTCGCTGTCCGACACGAGGAGCGACAGATCGAGGTTGCCCGACGCCTTGATTCCGCAGGCAACGCCGGCAGCCCGGAAACCTCGCGGCGCAGTGATGCCGCCCTCGATCGCCTGATAGGTGATGTCGGCCTGGGCCGCCACGCGGGTCATGCCGGGATCGCCTCGGCCGGATCGAGCGCGGCCTCAACGGGACGAAGCGGCAGCCGCCGCGTCGTGGTTGAACGCGTGCCGTGGATGATGGCCGCCGGCAACTCCGGGCCGATCGTCACGCCGGCGCGGAGCGCGAGCATGACGGCGTGCTGTCCGCACCGACGGAACAGCGCGCACCCGGTGCAATCGTGCGAGATCTTCTCGGGTACCCAGATGTGCGGAACGATGGTGAAGCCCATGCGGACGAAATGCGACGGCTCGTGTGTGAACGCGCACAGCGTCGAGAATCCACCGCGAGTCGCCGTCGTCGCGACTTCGGTCACGAGCTGCGGCCCGATATGGCGGCCACGGAACGCTTCGGCGACAACGAGCGAGCGCACTTCGGCGCCCTTGCCGCTGAGCGGCGCCAGCTCGGCGCACCCGACGACGGCGTCGTCAAGCGAGGCCACGATGAAGCGCGACACGTGACGCTCGACGTCCTCGATGGTTCGAGGCAGCAGGTGGCCGACCTCGAGGTTGTCCGTGATGAGCCGGTGAATGGCCGGCACGTCCGACGGAACCGCGGTCCGCAATATCACTGAAGCGTTCACTGTGCTTTACCCTCCGTCACTTGTCCGAGCGCCCGATCCAGCAGGGCGCATGCCTGATCCACTTCCGCTTCCGAGACGACGAAAGGCGGCAGCAGACGAACGACCGTATCCGCCGTGCGGTTCACGAGCAGGCCGAGCTCGAGCGCCGCTCCGACCACCGGCAGCGCCGGGCGATCGAGATCGAGGCCCCAGATGAGGCCGGCGCCGCGCACCTCGCGAATCACGGAACGACGTGCGGCAATGGCGGTCAGCCCGCGCTCGAGATGCGCGCCGACCGAGGCCACGTGCGAGATGAGGTCGCGGTCGATCAGCTCTTCGAGAAACACCAGCGCGGCGCGGCACGCGAGCAGGTTGCCGCCATACGTGCTGCCGTGATCACCGAACGCCGCCGCTTTCGCAACCCGCTCGCTG
This sequence comes from uncultured Acidobacteriota bacterium, assembly GCA_963797715.1. Taxonomy (GTDB): domain Bacteria; phylum Acidobacteriota; class Vicinamibacteria; order Vicinamibacterales; family 2-12-FULL-66-21; genus DATBJJ01. The sequence goes on along the minus strand of CAWCQS010000008.1, from coordinate 167,493 downwards.
AAGAGCGAGGCAGCGATCGGAACGCCGGCGCCGAGCGCCTTGCCGACCGCCATCAGGTCAGGCTGGAGACCGAGCACGCCGGAGTAGAACGGCCGGCCGGTGCGGCCCAGGCCGCACTGGATTTCATCGGCGATGAGCAATGCGCCCGTGCGGCGGCACGCCTCGGTCACCGCATCTGCCATCGCCTGGCTCAACGGCCTGACGCCACCCTCGCCCTGAAGCGGCTCGAGGATGACCGCGCCCGTCGATTCGGTGACCGCCGCGCGCAGTGCGTCGGGGTCGCTCGGCGAGACGAACGTGACGTCGGCGAGCAGCGGCGCAAACGGCGCGCGGTAGTGATCGTCCCAAGTCACCGACAGCGCGCCGATGGTGCGGCCGTGGAACGAGTGCTCGAAGGCGACGAGTCCCGGCCGCGCGGTTTTCTGCGCGTACCAATAGCGGCGCGCGAACTTGAGGCAGGCTTCGACCGCCTCAGCGCCGCTGTTACAGAAGAACGCCCGCGGCAGCCCGGACAGGTCCGAGAGGCGCGCCGCGAGCTCGCCCTGCAGCGGATGAAAGAACAGGTTCGATGTGTGCAGCAGCGTCGTGGCCTGATCGGCGATTGCCGCAGCGAGGCGCGGATTCGCATGGCCGAGTGCAGCGACACCGACGCCGGAAATCATGTCGAGATACCCGCGGCCATCCGCGTCGTACAGGTAGCAACCGCGACCGCGCTCGAAGACGACCGGATTGCGCTTGTAGACCTGCAGGACATGCTCGGTCTCGAGTGCCATCACGTTACTGGTCGCGGTCGTCATGCTCTCGTCTCCACGTCCCTTGTCTCCACGTTCGTCGTTGTCATTACGATCTTTGTACCGGTGGCGCTCGCGTAATCGGCCGCTCCCCGCCCCGCCACGATTGATATATCGGTCACGCCGGCCGAAAACGCGAGACGACAGGCGCCGAGTTTTGCCACCATGCCCGAGTGGGCGACGCCCGACGCCATCATCACGTCGATTTCGTCCACGCCGAGGGCGCCAATCATCTGGCCGTTCGCATCGAGCACGCCGGCCGTGCCGCCGGCGATGATCAGCCGGAGAGCAGGCAGGATGGCCGCAAGATGACCAGCCAGCACGTCGGCGTTGACGTTCAACAGCACGCCGTCCGGGTCGACGCCAATGCTGGCCACGACCGGGATGAAGCCGATACCAAGCAAATCGTTCACCAGCGACGCGTCGGTGCCCTCGGGCTCGCCGACGAGGCCGAGATCCGCCGTCTCACCCGATACCGTTCGAAGCGGAGCCGCCCGTCGCGACAATCCAATCCGGCCATCGGCGCCAGTGAGGCCGACCGCGCGGCCACCAGCGGCGCCGATTGCTGCCACGAGCATCGTGTTGTTGCGTCCTGCGAGCACCGAGACGACAGTGTCCAGGGCCGCAGCATCGGTGATCCGCAAACCGTCAACGAACCGAGGTGCCTCACCGCGCGCCCGCAGCTCGGCGTCAATCGCGCGGCCACCGCCGTGCACGACGACCACTGGTGTTGTGGCAGCGAGGCGGACAATGGCCTGAGCCGCCGCGCGCACTGCCGCCGCGTCTTCGAGAAGCTCCCCGCCGAGTTTGAGAACCGTCGTCATTTTTCTAACCGGGGGGCTTCGCCCCGCCGGACCCCCCTCGCCGTCGCTGGCGGGGCCCCCTTCGCCCCGCTCCGCTCGGGCGGTCGCGCCCGTGGCGCGCTGAATCCTCGTTCCTAGTTCAATCCCAGCGTTTCGTCGAACCCGAATGCGACGTTGAAGTTCTGGATCGCCTGGCCGGCCGCGCCCTTCACCAGGTTGTCGATGCACGACACCATGACGAGCTGACCGCCGGGCCGCTCGACGCGCCAGCCGATGTCGCAGTAGTTCGTGTGCGCGACGTGCTTGATCTCCGGCAGGTCGCTGCCCGTCAACCGCACGAACGGCGACTGCGTATAGGCCGCGGTCAATGTGCGGTCGATCGCTTCGAAGTCTGTGCCGTCGGTCAAGCGCGCGTAGATCGTTTCGAGGATTCCGCGATCGAGCGGCACGAGGTGCGGCACGAACGTGACGTCCATCCCGAGCTCCTGCTCGATCTCGGCCTCGTGCCGATGTGAAAAGACGCCGTAGGCGGCGATGCTTCCGTGCACTTCGGAAAAATGCGTCCGCTCGGTCGGCGTCTTGCCGGCGCCCGACACACCCGATTTCGCGTCGATGACGACGCCCGGCTTGATCAGGCCCGCCGCGACGAGCGGCTGCAGGGCGAGGATCGCAGCCGTGGGGTAGCAGCCGGGATTGGCGACAAGCGGCGCAGAGCCGAGGGCGCTGCGGTAGCGCTCGGTCAGGCCATACGTCACCTGCACACCCGGGTCCGGCGAATGCGGATAGAAGCGAGCGCGCTCGGTCTCGCTCCGAAGCCGAAATGCGCCTGAGAGATCAATGACGCGTGGGCCCCGCCGAGCCAGCGCTGGGCCAACCTCGGCCGCCAAAGTATCGGGTACGGCAAGAAAGACCGCATCGGTTTCCGTTGCAAGCCGGTCAACATCGAATCGCTCGACCGGCGCGTCCCATATCTTCTTGAGCGCGGCGACTTTCTTGGCTTCGGAGGTGCTCGAACCCATCGCCAGGCGCACGTCCGCGTGCGGGTGGTGCGCCAGCCGTCTCAGCAATTCGACTCCGGCGTAGCCCGTTGCCCCTGCGATCCCGACCCTGACTCGCGAATAGCTATTCATCCGAACCACTAGTTATACAGAACATGCAGGTGTCAGTCAAGAAAAACATGGGGTCTCTGCTGTATAGCGCTGCATAATCGTGTATACTTATTCGTTACCGTATGGTGATGAAGGCACGCCGAAAGGCCGTGATCGTAGAACTCGTTGAGCGCGAGGCTATTACCAGCCAGGAGCAGCTCCGCGAGAAGCTTCGCGAACGTGGCATCGAGGCCACTCAGGCGACGCTGTCGCGCGATATCCGAGAGCTCGGACTCGTCAAACGGGCTGTTGACGGCGCGTATCGCCGGGCTGGCTCTGACGGATCTGGCGGCGGAGGCGAGGCCACTCTCCGGCGCGCGGTCGAGGAGTATCTCCGGACGCAGGAAACGATCGAGCAGCTGCTCGTCCTGCGGACCGATCCCGGGCAGGCGCAGTCGCTGGCGGTGGCTATCGACCGTGCGCGGCTGGCAGAGATCGCCGGCACGATCGGCGGCGACGACACCATTCTCGTGATTTGCCGGTCGGCGAGCGACGCCACGGCAATCGCCGAGCGATTTCGCTCGATGCGGTGAAGTAGAGAGACACATGGATCGAATCGTTCTCGCGTACGCCGGTGGCCTCGACGCCTCTATTGCCATTCCCTGGCTGGCTGACACCTTCAAGGCCGAGGTCGTGACCGTGACGCTCGATTTCGGCGCGGGCAGCGAGCTCGTCGAGATTCGTCAACGAGCCCTGGCGCTCGGCGCGGCTCGTTCGCATGTCATCGACGTTCGCGAAGAGTTCATTCGCGACTACGCCATGCCGGCGCTCCAGGCCGGCGCGATGCACGCCGATCGCGCGCCGATGGCGACGGCGCTCACCCGCCCGCTCATCGCGCGGAGGCTCGTCGACGTGGCGCGAATGGAGAACGCGACGGCGGTCGCGCACGGTTGCGGCGCGGCGAGCGACGATGGGCTGCGGTTCGATGCACTCGTGGCCGGGCTCAGTCCGGCGACGCGCGTGATCGCACCGACGCGCATGTGGGACATGACGCGCGACGAGGCGCTGACCTTCGCTCGCGAGCGCGGCGTTCCCGTGCCGGCCTCGTTCGACGGGCCGTACAAGTCTTTCGCCAACGTCTGGGGCCGCTCGACGCTCTGCTCGCCGGCTCAGGATCCGTGGGTCGAGCCGTCGGAGGAGATTTTCGAACTGACGCGCGCGCCGCGCGATTGTCCGGCGCAACCCGCCTACGTCGAAATCGAGTTCGAGGCTGGCAGGCCGATTCGCGTCAACAGCATCGAGATGTCACCGCTCGAAATGATCGAGAGTCTCGAAACCATCGCCGGGCTGCACGGCGTCGGCCGAATCGATCTGATGACGACAAGGCTGGCCGGCGGCCAATCCCGCGAGATTTTCGAGGCTCCAGCCGCAGTCGTGCTCCATACCGCGCATCGCGAGCTCGAACAGCTCGTAGTGGCGTCGGATCTCGAGCAGGTGTCGCACGCGCTCGGCCGCACCTACGCTGACCTCATCAGCACCGGTCAGTGGTTTTCGCCGACACGATCCGCGATCGACGCGTTCGTTGCCGCCGTTCAACCTCGCGTCACCGGCGCCATTCGTCTCAAGCTGTTCAAAGGCGATTGCCGCGTCGCCGGCCGTCGCTCGCCGTTCGGAAACGGCGAAACGGCCGAGTCATCGCACGCCGATGCCGCCGCCGATCGCACGTCGGCAAGCGGCGCCGTTCCCACTCACTCGTAAGGCGTCATTCTGTGGCACATCTCTGGTCAGGGCGTTTTGAAGGTGATCCCGACGCGGCGCTGGTCGCGTTCGGCCGGTCGTTTGGATTCGACCGCCGGCTGTTCGAGGACGATGTCCAGGGCAGCCGCGCGTGGGCAGGGGCGCTCGCCAAGGCAGGCGTGCTGACCGCGACAGACGCGGCCGCCATTCAATCCGGCCTCGAGCAAGTGCTCGCGTGCGGCGCCGACGAGGCATTCTTCAACTCGCCTGCCGCGCAGGAAGACGAAGACGTTCACGCCTTCGTCGAGCGCGAACTGGTCGCTCGCATCGGCGAGGCCGGCCGGCGCCTGCATACCGGCCGCTCGCGCAACGAACAGGTCGCCGTCGATCTCCGGCTCTATCTGAAACGACGCGTGCCGGTGTTGCAACAGTCGATCGTGGCGCTCATCGACGTGCTCGCTTCGAGCGCCGAACGCGCTGGCGATGCGCTCATGCCGTCGTACACGCACCTGCGGCGCGCGCAGCCAATCCTCGCCGCGCATTTCTTTCTCGCGCATGCTGCAGCACTGCGCCGCGATCACGCGCGCTTCGCCGCGCTGCTCGACGATGCCGACGAGCTGCCGCTCGGCTCGGGTGCGATTGCCGGGACCAGCTATTCGATCGACGTGCGGTGGCTCGCTCGCGAGCTCGGTTTCTCGCGGATCGTCGCCAACAGCATCGACGCTACCGGCGACCGCGACCTCGTCGCGACTTTCCTCTACGCATCGTCGCTGACCATGGTGCACCTGAGCCGGTTGGCAGAAGACACGATTCTCTTCACCTCCGAGGAGTTTGCGTTCTTCGAGCTGGCCGACACGGCGGCAACGGGCAGCAGCCTGATGCCGCAGAAGAAGAACCCCGACCCGCTGGAGCTTGTCCGCGGCAAGGCTGGGCGAGTGATCGGCCGTTTGAGCGGCTGGCTGGCGACGATGAAAGGCCTGCCGATCGGCTACAGCAAGGATCTGCAGGAAGACAAGGAAGCACTGTTCGAGGCGGAAGACACGTTGCGTGCGTCGCTGATGGCCACGGCGTCGGTCGTCGGTGGATTGGCTATCAATCGCGACATTACGGCGCGTGCCGCATCAGGACTGCTGCTCGCGACAGACGTCGCAGACTACCTTGTCGCCAAGGGCGTGCCGTTTCGTGACGCGCACGAGCTCGTCGGCGCGCTCGTGAGAAAACTCGTCAAGGCGCGCAGGACATTCGACGATCTGTCGGTAGAAGACTGGCAGGCGCACTCATCGCTGTTCGGCGCCGACGTGCAGCAGGCGATCACGGCGGCGGCGTCGGTTGGCAAGAAGCGAACGCCGCAATCGACACACCCTGATGCCGTGCGAACGGCCCTGTCGGAATTACAAGAGTGGGTGAAGGCGCGCAGGTGATCTACCTGGTCCATCACGCTGACGCGGTCGGCCCCGAGGTGGAACCGCAACGTCCATTGTCAGCGTCTGGCCATGCACACGCACAAGCGCTTGCTGAGAAGGCAGCCGCGAAAGGCGTGAAGCCCGCGGTAATCTGGCACAGCGGGAAACTACGAGCCCGGCAGACTGCGGAGCCGTTCTTCCGCCTCTGCAATCCGCTCGCAGAATTCAGCGCGATTCGCGGTCTTCAACCCACGGACCCACCAATGTGGGTGAACGATCTGCTGAGTGACGAGCAGCGTGACGTGGTCCTCGTCGGCCACATGCCGAACCTTCCGCGCCTGCTCACTATTCTCGTCCGCGGCGACGAGTCGGCGCTGCTGACGTTCCCGCTCCACGGCATGATCGCACTCGAGCGCGCGGGTCAGAAGTGGCGCGAGGCCTGGCGCCTCTAGCTCCGTTACTCCGTGGCTAGTTCGACCGTGTCATCCGTGGCCAGTCAACTTATCACCAGCGGAACGTCGCTCCGGCGGTCCCGCGCCAGAAGCGGAAATCGCCGAAGCCCACGTCGAGCAAGTTGTCGGGCTCGACGTCCTCGAGCGAACGGAAATAACGGATGTCCCCCCTCAATCCAAAGTGATCGGTGAAGAAGAACATCGCACCGGCGCCGACATTGAATCCCCAGGCGTTCGAATCGACCTCGAAGAAATCGTCAGGTCCGCCCACCTTGCTGCGAATCAGCCCGATGCCTCCCACGCCGTAGGGCCGGAAGCCGAGACCATGCTGGCCGCCAATCGGGATGCCCAGGATCACGTTGCCCATCAGCGTCGTGACGTTGCTATCGCCGATCTCGAAATTGCTCGACCCGGTCGTGTTCTGGAAGAAGTTCGGCGTGTACCCGAGGTCGAATTCGAAGCCGATCACGCCTGCGCCCATGTAACCGAACGACACGCCGAAGTTCGCGCGCTGCTCGAATTGGTCGTCGAAGTCACTGAAGTTGATGAAGTTGGCGGAACCTCCCCAGTTCCAGCCGACGTACGGAGTGACTAACCAGTCCGCTGACGCTTTCGAGGGCGTGGCGACGAGCGTAAACAGAATCAATGAAGCACTGGCGATGAGCTTGCGGCCTGACATGTAGTCTCTCCTCCAATTCGGTGCACGGCAATGCGCCGCGCACAGCGGCCGTCTCATCCGTAGAGACGTGTCCAGTGTACGCGGTGCAAGCGGTATGCCGCCTACCTCGACAAGAGGAGTGGATTGTCGGGCTTGGAAGGAGACGTCGAGCTACTGCTCGCGCTCGACGTCGACGGTCACTGGAGCGTTGAGCCGGACGGTAACGATGGTGCCAGCGGGCAGCGTTGCGGCGTTGCGATCGCCGGCCATCACGACGGCACTGCCGCCAGCAGCGCCGGTCGCGCCGCCGATCGCCGCGCCTTTCGCGCCACCGATGATCGCGCCGAGGATAGCGCCACCGATTGCGGCGCCACCAATCTTGCGCGATGCTTCATTTCCTGGCGATGCGCCCTCGCGGAAGATCGCATCGGTGCGAAACGGCACCTGGCTGTTGTCAGCGAGAACGAGCGTGTGGAAGCGTACGCCCAATCGCGCCTTGTCCTTCATCTTTCCGCCGCGCTCGACGAGCGTGACGTCGCCGAGCACGCGAGTGCCTGCGGGAATGGCGACGCGGCCATCAGCCATCACGTCGCGCGTGACGCGCGCTTCGACGCGATCCTCGACATGCGCCGTCTCGCTCGTGATCGACGTCTGCACGTTCAGGCCGACGACAGAAGACGACGGGATGACCACTTCGACGAACGCCGGGCGCGCGGGCGCCGGCGGTTCGGTGACAGCCGGTTCGGGTGGCGTTGCCGGCAATGTCGGCACGGCAGCAGGCTCGGGTTCTCGCACGCTCGACGGACGCTCGACCGCCGGTTGTTGCGCGGATGTGGCGCGAGCCGAGGCCTTGGGTGCTTCAGCACGCGCCGCCGGACGGGGCGCGTCTTTCTTTGGGTTAGCTGGACGATCGGGTTGCGCTGCCGGCCGCGACGCGTTTCGGGCGGATGTCGGGCTGGCGGTCTCGGCAGCCGGCGGCGGAGCGACGACCGCCTCGGTTTCGGCGACGGCCTGCTCAGCTTTGCCAGACTCGACTTTGCCCTGCTCGACGGGCAACGACACCGGGGTGGCCTCAATCTGGACGGATTGACCAGAGTGGTTCTGCCGGACGGCCATATAGGCGCCGCCAGCCGCTGCGCTGACACACGCCGCAACGAACAATCCGAGGGCGACGGGCTTCGAAATCATGGTCTTGCTTCCTCTCACGCGGACACCCGCCCATTACAGCAAGAGGTGTGCCCCGGAAATCGACCACCGGCCCCTCAATTCAGGCCTGTTTTCGCGACAAAATCAGCCCGGCGCGCTGGCGGGCCTCTCGGGGAGACACCGCCCTGTCCTCGCCTCAGGACCCCAACCGAACGACCGTTTTGTACGTCAGAAAACAGGGCTTCACAGATCGGCACCGCCGTTGCACCATAGTGTTTCGGCCGTTAGCGGTTTGGGTTTCGCCGGGAGCGTAGGTTACCGCATTCGCGCCGACGGGGATACGGAATCGGGCAAGGGGAGGATCTCATGCGCCGGTCGCTTGGTTGGAGTGCCAAGGTTCTTCTGGTGATCGCCGCGCTGGCGATTGGCGCGAGTCGCGCTGACGCGATCACCCTTGCCGAAATCATCCAACTGACGAAGGCGGGGCTCGATGAGGATGTGTTGCTTGCCTTGATCGAGGTGGACCAACGCGTCTTCTCGATCGATCCGGACACGATGAAGGAGCTGAAGGCCGCCGGCGTCAGCCCACGGGTCATCGTCGCCATCGTCAAAAGTGGCCGCACGCCACAACCTCAATCCGAGCCATCGATCGAATCGGTGCCGCCCGATCCACCGCAGCCGCAGGTTGTCGTCGTCGATCGGCCAGTGATTCAGGAAGTCCCAGTCGCGGTCCCAGTTCCCGTTTACATCGCGGTCGGTGGGTACTCACGCCGCCGGTCTCTCGATCGTACGAACAGTACGTATCGGCCGACGCTCACACTGCCGCCAGATCCAACGACGGCTACAGTCAATCCATTCGTCGAGCCATTCGTCGAGCGACGGGAACCGCACAAACGTGCCGAGCCGGTCTACTGGGGTTGGGGCGGCAAGCTCCGTCCCGACGCCTGGGGGCAGCCCACGCCAACAAAGCAGACGAAGTAGAACGCTGCTGCAACCGCGGCGTTCATTCCTGTCCTTCATTCACCTCGAGACCCGCGTCCGGGGCGTTCGTGTGCGTGGCTTCGCTATCGTGCACGCGCCAGTTGTGCTATAACGCGAGTTTTCTTGCACGTTTTTCGAGGAGGATGCATGCCCCCTTCGCCGCTGCGAAGTCCTCTGCCCCGCTTCACTCTTGTCGTGCTGCTGCTGGTCGTGGCAATGCCAGGCCTGAGGCCCGTCGCGCAGTCGCGTAACCAGCCCGCCAAGCAGAAGATGGACGAGGAGTACACTGCGAAGATCAAGGAATACACGCAGGACCCGCGGATCAGTACCGAGCTCGTCGATCATCTTCCTGCTTCCGACACGATTCCGACGCCGCTCAAATTCTTCGGGCGGATGCCGGGCACGCCTGGCGAGCTGACCTACGCCAAAGATATCCAGCGCTACTACGAAGCGCTCGACAAAGCGTCCGATCGCATCTCGATGTGGACGATTGGCAAGACCGAAGAGGGCCGCGACATGGTGCTGCTCGCGGTGGCTGATGAAGCGACGATCAAGCAGATCGACAAGTACAAGGGCATGCTCGCCTCGCTCACCGATCCGCGCAAGACGACCGAGGAGCAGGCGCAGCAGCTGATTCGCACCGCCAAGCCAATCTACTGGGTGACGAGCGGCATGCACTCGGGAGAAACCGGCGGTCCGGAGATGCTGCTCGAGCTGCCGTACCGGCTGGCGGTAGAAGAGACGCCGTTCATCCAGGCGATTCGCAACAACGTCATCACGCTGATCACGCCGGTGATCGAAGTTGACGGCCGCGAGAAGCACGTCGACACGTACTACTTCAACAAGAAGCGTCCAGCGGCAGAGCCGCGGCTGCCGTTGATGTACTGGGGCAAGTACGTCGCCCACGACAACAACCGCGACGGCATGGGACAGTTCCTCGCGTTGACGAAGAACACGACCAAAACGTTCCTCGAATGGAAGCCGACGATTCTCCACGACCTGCACGAGGCGCAGACGTATCTCTACGCCTCGACCGGGACTGGACCCTACAACGAGCAGATCGATCCGATCACGATTGACGAGTGGTGGTTGCTGGCCAAGACCGAAGTGATGGAGATGACCAAGCGCGGCGTGCCCGGCGTCTGGACCTACGGGTTCTACGACGGTTGGGTGCCGAACTACATGTTCTTCATCGCCCATTCGCACAACGCCATCGGACGGTTCTACGAGGTCGCGTCCTACGGACCCGATCTGCGCGAGCAGACCGGCGGCGGCGTCACCAGTCGCGAGTGGTTCCGCCCGAATCCGCCGCTGCCTTCAATCAAGTGGGGACCGCGTAACAACACCAACATCCAGCAGTCGGCGCTGCTCATCGCGCTCAACCACGTGGCCAAGAACAAGGACACGTACCTCGAGAACTACTGGATTAAGAACAAGCGCGCGGTGGACCGCGGCAAGAACGGGCCGACCTACGGCTGGGTGATCCCCGCTGGGCAGCGACGGAAGCAGGACGCGGCGGATGCGGTCAACGAGTTGCGCCGTCAGGGCCTCGAGGTCCATCGCGCAACGTCAGCGTTCAAGGCCGGCAACGTGAGCGTCGAGTCTGGCGATTACGTGATCCGCGGCGACCAGCCGTACCGCACGCTTGCCGAGATGTACTTCTCGGTCCAGAACTACGCGCCGGCCAATCCCAATCCGTACGACGATACCGGCTGGACATTTCCTTACATGCGGAACGTCGTGATCAAGACCGTGAACGACAAGGCCATCCTCGACGGCGCGTCGTCGCTGCTAACGGCTGAGGCCAAGGCAGCGGGCGGCATCGAGGGCACCGGACCGGTGGTCATCGTCGATCACACGACGGACAACGTGCTGATGGCGTTTCGCTTCAAGCATGCCGCCGTCAAGATGCAGGCGGCGGAGGAGGACTTCGAGGCAGGCGGTCGGAAGTTCCGCGCTGGCTCGTTCATCATTCCCGCTGGTGACCGCGCGGCGCTCGATGCGACGATGAAGTCGCTGGGGATTGCTGGGTTGGCTGTGGCATCTGCGCCGACGGTCGCGACGCACGACCTCGACGTGCCGCGCATCGGATACGTGCACGCGTGGTCCAACACGCAGAACGAAGGATGGGTGCGTGCGGCGCTCGATACCTACGGCGTGCCGTACAGCTATTTTGGCGACATCAAGCTGCGCGAGGGCAATCTCCGGCAGAAGTACGACGTCATCATTTTTCCGCACGTCGGCGGCAACGCGCAGTCGCAGGTCAACGGCATCCCCAAGACAGGGACGCTGCCGCTGCCGTACAAGAAGACTGCCGAGACGCCGAATCTCGGAGTCCAGGATCAAGCCGACGACATTCGCGGCGGCATGGGCTGGGAGGGGTTGATGGAGCTCGTCAAGTTCGTCCGCGAGGGCGGCACGCTCATTACCGAGGGCTCGACGGCGACGATCTTTCCTGAGTACAACGTGACGTCAGGCGTCACGGTCGAGAATCCCGATAACCTCTTCGTGCGCGGGTCGGTGATGCGAGGCGTCGTGTCGGACCGTCGGAGCCCCATCGCCTATGGCTACGACGCGCAGGTGCCCGTTTATTTCAGTCAGGCGCCGGTGCTCAATGCGGGTGGTGGCGGCGGCTTTGGCGGTTTCGGCGGACGCGGCGGCGGCACCATTCCGGGCGTCGGCATGAACACGCAGCCGATGGCGACCGCCGGCCAGCAGCGGCTGTCGGAGTGGGATCCGGAGAATCCGGCGGCGACGCCGCCGGCCGCGGGCCGCGGCGGTGAAGGCGCTGGTTTCGGCGGTCGTGGCGGTGGCGGTGGTGGGCGCGGCGGGTTCGGAAGCGGTGGCGAAGCCACCGAGAGCCGTCCGCGCGTCGTCGTCTCGTTCCCGACCAATGCCGACGACATGCTGTTGTCGGGCGTCCTCGTCGGCGGCCAGTCACTTGCGGGACGCGCGCAGGTTGTCGATGCGCCGGTCGGTCAGGGCCACGTCGTCATGTTCGCCATCCGCCCGTTCTGGCGCTGGCAGACACAAGGAACGTTCTTTTTCGGCTTCAACACGATCCTGAACTGGAACGATCTCGATGCCGGCCGCCTCGGCGCCCCCCGCCGAACGACGCCAGCGCAGTAAGGGCGGGGACACTCAATCGGGACACTCAACCGTGACAGTCACAGGGGACAGTCACGGTTGAGTGTCCCCGGCGTCAAGACTGACTTGGCAGCCGCGGTTGCTTTTGCGCGCAACTAGGGTGCCGCCGTTTGATCCTCTGCTTTTAGGGTCTCGGAAGGAAAGCCCTTCTTCTGCTGATCGACAAAACGGATCCAGTTCGGGTCGCCGAATGGTATCTGGCGCTGCGCCGCCATACGTAGCGAGTCGTACGTCGCAATTGGCAGACCTTCGTTGACGATGTCCACCCACTGATCAGGCTTTCGTACCGGTGGCGGCGTCACCAGTACGCGACCATCGAGGCAAGTCTCGCGACTTAGACTCGACCATCTCCAGGCTTCTGCCCGCGGAACGAGACGAGCTCGTAGTGGATTTGCTTCGACGTAGCGCAGCACCGTGAGCAAGTGGTGGTCGGTCTGGACAGGGAATGCTTTGAATCGGCCCTGATAGAGATGGCCGGTCCCCCACAACTCTCCGAACCGGTGGTAGCGCCGGATGTGTGCGTTCATGAACCATCGCATAAACGCGGAAATATCAGATCCACGTTCCGGCCACAGAACGAGGTGGAAGTGGTTGGGCATAACCACGTACGCAAGAATCGCGATCGGGATCCGCGCGAGGGCGTCAGCCATGGTTGTCAGGAACACTTCGTAGTCAGACTGCTGCGAGAAGATCGTCTGACGGCGATTTCCGCGATTTAGCACGTGATACGGGAGGCCGTCGACGAGTCGCCGGGCGGTTCGTGGCATTTTGGAAGGACCTCGCTGCGACCGACGACGCAAACGGCTTGCCGCCGTAACTCGGGGACAGTCAATGTTGAGTGTCCCGATTGAGTGTCCCCGCCTTGTATGATCGACGAATGCGCGCGGGCGCGGATGTCATCGTCGTCGGTGGGGGCATCATCGGGTGCGCGATCGCGGGGGAGTTGGCGGCGCGGGGCGCACGCGTGCGAGTGTTCGAGGCACGCTCGGTCGGCGGCGGCGCCACCCACGCGTCGGCGGGCATTCTCGCCCCTTACATCGAGGGCCACGACCGCGGTCCGTTGTTCGATCTAACCCTGCGCAGCCTGAACATGTACGACGGCTTTGTCGCGCGTGCGGCAGAGGGCGCGGCGGTTGACATTGACTACCGCCGCTGTGGCTCGCTCGAGATTGCATCTGACGATGTGACGGCCGACGCGTTTCGCCGCGCGGCCGGCGCCGACTCCGGCGCGCTACGCTGGCTGAGCACCGACGAGGCGCGACGACTCGAACCGTCGCTCCCCGACTCGATTCGCGGCGCTCTCTTCGCAGCGTCGCATGGCTACGTGGCCGTGCCGTCGCTGACCGAGGCGCTCGTCTGGGCGGGGCTGCGGCACGGGGCTGAGTTCGAAAACGCGCGCCACGTTCGTTCGATCGATCGGCACGGCGACCGAATGAACGTGACGACAGACGACGGGGCCGCATGGACGGCGAGCCACGTCGTGATTGCTGCCGGCAGTTGGTCGGGACAACTGCAGCAGGATGACTCGGCAGCGCGCGCGGTGCACCCGATTCGCGGGCAGCTGCTGCGGCTCACGTGGAAAGGCCAGCCGCTGTCTCATGTGATCTGGGGCAAGGACTGCTACGTCGTGCCCTGGCGTGACGGCACGGTGCTCGTTGGCGCCACTATGGAAGACGTAGGCTTCGACGAGCGAACCACGGCGGCCGGCGTTCGCGATCTCCTCGATGCGGTCTGCGAGTTGATACCGGAAGCGTGGGGCGCGACGTTTGTCGAGGCGCGGGCCGGACTCCGTCCGGCGACGCCAGACGCGCTGCCCGTCATCGGACCATCGCCGCGGGTCGAGGGATTAATCTACGCGACCGGCCACTTCCGCAACGGCGTGTTGCTCGCGCCGCTGACGTCGGCAATCGTGTCGGATCTAATTCTGGAGGACCGGCATGATCCGGCTCTGGCGCTGACGGCGCCGGACCGGATTTTTTAGGGGTTCCAGAGGTTCAACGTGGTTCAAGTGGTTGCGCGTGAACCCTAGAACCCCTGGAACCCCTGGAACCTCTAGAACCCTGGAGTGCTATTGAATGATTCGGCTCAGCGGCGTGGCGCTCGACGTCTGCTGTGACGTCTCGAAAGCAATCACCGCCAGCTGATAGTCGAGCAGCGCCTGCAGCTCGTTGTTCCTCGCAACCGCCAGGTCGCGCTGCGCCTGAATCACGAGGAAGCTCGTTGACATCCCGACCTCGAAACGGCGCTGCTCGGCGTCGAGCCGTTGCTCGGCCAGTTCACGTCCCAGCTTGGTGGTCTCGATGCGCTGCCGATTCTGCTCGAGCGCGGAGCGCAGCCGAACGAACCTCGCGAACCGCCACGACCTCGTTGCTGCGCAGGCGTGCGGCTGCCTGATCGCGTTCCAGCCTCGCGCGAGCGAGGTTGGCTTCGGCAGTGCTGTTTCCAAGCGGATAGCTGAACGTCATCCCGAGCGTCCACGTTGGATAGTCGAAGGTGAACACCTGACCGAGCACGCTGCCGAAGCTCGTGTCGATCGAGCCGACGACGGTGCCGGGGAAGCCGCCTTCGCGGACCAGCCTGGTGCCGCCGGCGCCGTCGCCGAGATAGTTGGCCTGGACGCGGAGGTCCGGCAGCGTCTGGCTCTTCGTCAGCGCCACCGTCGTGTCGGTGATCTGAATCTGCGTGCGTGCACGCTCCAGATCGGTACGCTCGCCGAGCGCCCGGCGCACCGCGGCATCCACGTCTGGCGGCGGGCCGACAACTGGAACGCGATCCGCCGGCTCGAGATGAATGCTCCAGTAATCGGCGCGGCTGGGATCGATGATGATCGTCCGCAGGTTGTCCTCGCTCTGAAGGGCTACTGTACGAGCGATGATCAAGTTCTCCTGACGCTGTGCCACCTCGGCGCGCGCGGCGACGAGATCGAGTGGCGGGGACTGTCCGACGTCCACGCGTGCGCGATTGTTGCGTTCGAGCTCGAGCGCGAGATCAAGCGATCGTTGCTGAACGTCGACGAGCGCGAGTGAGGCGACGAGTGCCCAATAGAACCGCTCGGCGTCAGCGCCCGTGACGACCGTGCTCTCACGAAACTGTGTGCCCAGAATCGGTACGGTTACGGCGGCTGATGTCGAGCGCCGCGCGCGGCTGGTCGATCTTGAAGTCGCGGAGCAATGGCTGGGACAACGTCAGCGTCAGTCCGGCGCCGAGCTCGGGATTGAGGCTCGTCAGCAGACTGTCGGTGGATGTTCGCGCGGCGTCGAGTCCGGCCGTGTAGGTGCCGCCGCCCTTCGGCAGCAGCTGCGCGACGCCGACATTGGTCGACCACAAGTCGGTCTGTATGCCTTGAGTGCCGGCGAAGAGGTTCGTCGGCGGCTGCTGCTGATCGGTGCGGGTCACGCCGGACTGCAGCGTCGGCATGAACGCGCCTCGCGCCGCGGCCACCTGCGCGTCTCCAATCGACGGATCGAAGCGGCTGACCGCCAGATCCGGATTGTTCTGCAGGGCCATTCTGATCGCTTCGTCTCTGGTCAGCTTGAGCACCGTGCCCGTGGGCTGCGGCGGCGGTGGCGTGTTCAATACGCTACCGGCCGGCGGCTGCGCCGGCGTCTGGGCGCGGAGCGGGGCGGGCCACAGCGCCAGCGCGATCGCGAGCATGCTCGCAGTAGCCGGAGCGGCAACGCGCCGCCATCTCCAGAAACGGACCTTCGACAGATCGTCGAACAGTGAATACGCGACAGGTGTGGCAACGAGCGTCAGCAACAGCACGAGCGATTGACCTCCGATAATCACGAATCCGATGGCGCGGTTGGTCGCCGAGCCAACGCCGCTCGACAGCACGAGCGGAATCATGCCGGCGACAAACGCCAGCGTCGTCATCAAGATCGGCCGCAAACGGTCGCGGCTCGCCTGCAGCACCGCCGCGTCGCGATCCATGCCGCGTTCGCGCAGCTGGTTGGCGTGGTCGATCTGCAGGATCGAGTTCTTCTTCACGACGCCGAAGAGCACGAGCAGCCCCAGCGCCGAGAAGATGTTGAGCGACTGCCGGGTGATGATGATCGACAGCAGCGCGAACGGCAGCGTCAACGGCAGGGACAGCAGGATCGTGATCGGGTGCAGCCACGATTCGAACTGCGCCGCCAGGATCAGATACATGAACACGAGCGACAGTCCGAACGCGAGCAGGAAGTTCTGCGCCGCTCGGCCGAGCTCGCGCGAGCGGCCAGCGAATCGCGTGTTGTAACCAGGCCCCATGTTGATCGTATCGGCCGCCCGCGTCATCGCATCCATCGCCGGAACCTGCGATACGCCCTGCAGCAGACCAGCGAAGACCGTCACCTGACGCTGACGGTTGAGGCGGTTGATTTCCGACGGCGCCGTTCCCGGCGTCAGCCGGGCGATGTTGACGAGCGGCACGCTGCCAACCGTGCTTGACGGCACCGTCAGCTGACCAATGGCCGCGGCCGTCTGCCGGTTGCCCTGCACCGCACGCATGTGCACTTCGTATTGCTCTCCGCCTTCGTTGTAAGTCGTGATTTGATCGCCGCCGACGAGCAGCCGCAACGCATCGGCGGCGTCTGCAATCTGCACGCCCAGATCGGCTGCCTTGAGACGGTCCAGCTCGACAGAAAGCTCGGGCTTACCGACGTTCAGTGAGGTGTCGAGGTCGACGACTCCCGGTTCCTTCTTCGCTTCCGTCATCACGGCGTTGGCGTACTGCTCCAGCTTCTTGAGATCCGGACCGCTGATGGTGAATTGAATCTCGGCGTTCTGGTTGCCGCCGCCGCCAATCGTTGCCACCGCCCTGACGCCCGTGCGCAGATTCGGTATGCCGACTGTCGGCAGGATCTCGCTGCGAACGATGTTCATCAGCTCGAACTGATCCTTGTCGCGCTCGTTGACCGGCGTGAGCCGGACGTAAACCGTACCCGAGTTCCGGGTCCGCGCCGGATCGTCAGCGACCGAGACGAGCGTATAGCTCACCCCCGGCATGCGCTGAATCTTGCTCGCGATGCGGTTGGCAATGATTTCCGTCGCCTCGAGGCTCGTGCCCTCGGGCGCTCGCACGCCGACTTCGAACTCCGCCTGGTCGTCGTTCGGCAGGAAATTCTTGTTGGCTACCATGAACAGAGGAACGCTGCTGAGCAGCACGAGCACGGCAATGCCGGCGACGATCGCCCGGTGCGTCAGCGACCACCGCAGGATCTTGGCGTAGCCTGAGTCCATCGCGCCGAAGAGCCTCGATTCGCGCGACGTTCGCTCGGCAACGATGTGACCTTCCGCGTCCTCGTGCCGCGGCTTCATCTTGATCCAGCGCGCCGCCAGCATCGGCGTGAGCGTGAAGCTGACGACGAGCGAGACGAGAATTGCGAAGGACATCGTGAACCCGAAGCTGGTCATGAACCGGCCGACGATGCCGCCCATGAAGCCGACGGGCACGAAAATCGCGACGAGCGATAGCGTTGTTGCCAGCACCGCCAGCCCGATCTCTCGCGTTGCTTCGACAGCCGCCTGCATCGGTGGCCGGCCCTTCTCTTCGACGAACCGGTAAATGTTCTCCAGCACCACGATCGCATCGTCGATGACGATGCCGACGGCGAGCGTGAGCGCGAGCATGGTCATCGAGTTCAAGGTGAAGCCCTGGTACCAGATGAGGCCGAAGGTCGCGATGATCGACGTCGGAATCGCGATCGCGGCAATGATCGTCGAGCGCCAGTTCCACAGGAACACGAGCACGACCGCGGCCGCGAGGATGGACCCGAGCACGAGGTGCTCCTCGACGCTGTGGATCGAGGCCCTGATGAACTCGGACAGGTCGCGAACGACGCGAATCTCGTAACCGGCCGGGGCGAGCGGCGTCACTTCCGCCAGACGCTCGCGGACCGCGTCCACGACCTGGACGGTGTTGGTGCCCGACTGCCGGCGCACGGTGAGCATCACGCCGGGTTCGCCGTTGAGATTGGCGGTGGTTTCGGGCTCGGCCATCCCGTCTTCGACGGTGGCCACGTCGCGAAGCAGGATCTGATGGCCGTCGCGCTGACGTACGACGATGTCGCCAAACTTGGCAACGGAATCGACGCGGCCTCGCGTCCGGAGCGTCATTGCCGTCGCGCCCTGTTCGACGCGTCCACCGGGTATCTCGGCGTTCTGCGTTTGGATCGCGCGCGAGACGTCGGTGACGGTGAGGTTCTGGGCGCGAAGGCGATCGGCATCGATCAGGATGTTGACCTGCCGGGCGCGACCGCCGACGACCACGACCTGGCCGACGCCGCTGACGCTTTCGAGCTGACGACGAAGCGTCTTGTCGGCGTACTCGGTGATGTCGCGGATGGGCGCGTTGGCTGACACCGACAGGGTCATGACCGGCGCGGCGTCGGGATCGAACTTCTCGACCATCGGCTGATCGATCGTGCGCGGCAGGAGCGGCAGCACGCGGTTGACGCGGTCGCGCACTTCCTGGGCCGCGACGTCGCCGTCCTTCTCGAGCAGGAACGCGATGATGACCTGCGACACGCCTTCCGACGAGTTCGAGCGCAGCTCGTCGATGCCGCTGATCGTGTTGACGGCCTCTTCGATCTTGTCGGTGACTTCGGTTTCGACCTCTTCGGGCGCGGCGCCCGGCAAGCGGGTCGTCACCACGACGGTGGGGAAGTCGACCTTTGGAAAGCGGTCGAGGCCCAACTTGGTGAAGGCAAATGCGCCGATGACGGTCAGCGAGAGCGTGATGACCGTGGCAAAGACGGGACGGCGAACGGAGATGCTAGCGAGCCACTGCATGACGTAATCTTTCGAAATCCGCTACTTAAGCTTGACCTGTTGACCGTCGGACAACCGTCCCTTGGGTTCGGCGGCGACGACGTCGCCGTTGGCAACGCCGGACGTGAGCTCGACCTTGTCGTTGACCTTCTCGCCGAGCGTGACGATGCGCTCGTCGATCTTGTTGTCCTTGACGGTGTACACGCGGCTCGTGCCGGCGATCGTTTCCACGGCGCTTCCCGGGACCAGGAGCGCCGGCGCGGCGTCCGGCTGACGCACGAGCGCGGTGGCAAAAAAGCCCGGCTTGAGGCGTCCATCGGCGTTGGCCGCTACGGCTTCCACCGTGAGTGCGCGCTGATCCGAGCGAAGCGCGGGCGAGACGAACTTGATCGTGGCCGCGAACTCCTCACCGGGATACGCATCGACCGTCAGCCGTACCTGCTGACCAACTTTGATGAGCGAGACGTGTTGCTCGGGGACGGTGAGCTCGACTCGCAGCGGATCGATCCGCACGACCGTTGCGACCTTGGCACCCTTGGTCACGTAGTCGCCGACGCTGACGACGCGCTCAGCGACGAGCCCGGTCAGCGGCGCCCGGACGGACGTATCCGAGACGGCCTTGCGGGCCAGCGCGACGCGCGCGCGCGCGGCCTCGAGTGATCGATACGACTGATCGGCGAGGTTCTGCGCCGCCTGGTAATTCTGGCGCGCCGCCTCGAGCTGCGTACGCCGTTGATCGAACTCGCTCTGTGAGATCACCTTCTGATCGACGAGCGAGCGCATCCGGTTGAACTCGGCTTCGGCGAGGTCGAGCGAGGCCTTCGCGTTCATGACGTCGGGCACACGCGTGCGTTCGAATGGTTGACCAGCCGTCAACCCGAGGCGCGCTTCGATTTGGGCGGCGTTCGCTTCCGCTTCCTGAAGCTGTGCCGAGGTCTCGGACGGCGAGATGCGCACGAGGAGCGCGCCCTGCGCGACTCGCGTGCCGCGCTCGACCGGCGTCTCGATCACGCGGCCGGCGGTCTCGGCGCTCACCTCGGCCTGGGCGTCAGCGACGAGCGAGCCGGTCACGCGAAGGTAACGGTCGATAGCACGGCTTTCGACGGCGGTCGTCCCGATGGCGAGTGGCTCTGGAGCCTTGCTCGGATCGGCTGCGGTTTCCGCGGTCGTGGAGCAACCGGCCACGGAGAACAGGGAAGCGGCGAAAGCGAAGCTCGCGCCAGCGTGAAGAAATGTACGTGTGCAAGTCATGACGAAACGTGCCTCACTCAACTACTGACGATTCATTGCAGGCCTGGGGATGAAACGTAGCGGCGAATCCCGTCCGGAGCCCGGTGAGTGCCGCCTCGAGAGTGTCGCGCGCGAGCGCGTCGGGGTCCTCGCCCGGCGCGGTCCGGCCGCAGAGCCGGGTGACAGCCGCCCCGAGAATGGCGGCAACCAGAATCCTGAACACCGCGTGCGGATGGGTACCGGCCGGAAAATGGCCGGCATCGATGGCCCGCTGAATGCCGGCGGTCAGCAGTGCCTTGCCGTCGCGAACGAACTCGAACCGCTCCCAGTTGCGGGTAATTTGTGGAACCGTTCGGTCGAGGAACATAAGGGCGAAATACTCGGGGTGAGTCTTGCTGAACTCATAGACCCGCCACACGACAGTACGAACCCATCCCACCGGGTCCGCCTCGTCGAACGGGGAAATAGGTCCCGTAAAAAGCAGCCGGAAACCTTCCTCAGCCAGCGCGAAAAAAATGTCGTCCTTGCTGGGGAAATAGCTGTAAATCGCAGCTGGGCTGTATTCGATCCGCTCGGCTACCTTCCTGATCGATACGTTGTGATAACCCTCGGCGACGAACAGGTCCCTGGCTGCATCCAGAATCGCCCGCGAAACCGCCTCCCGCTCCCGTTCCTGACGTTCTTTGACCCCCAAGTACCCTCCAAAAGCAATTCAACTGAACACCGTTCAATAGACTAACACCGTTAGACGCCAGAACGCCAGTGACGGTTCCAGGGGCTTACGGGGGTATGCTTCTGACCATGGGAAAGCACGAAATCATTGGCGAACCGGAGGCGATGCAGCGGCTCAAGGCCCTGCCCGGTTGGGAGCTCGACGGCAACGCCATTCGGCGGAAATTCACGTTTGCCGGCTTTTCCGATGCGTTGGCCTTCGTCGTCCGCCTCGGATTCGACGCGGAAGCCGCCGACCATCACCCCGACATCTTGATCAACTACAAGCGGGTGACGCTCACCTACTCCACGCACAGCGAAGGCGGGCTCACCGAGAAGGACTTCACAGGAGCTGCGGGGGCGTCCTCTCTGGCGGCGAGCATGGGCGGCGCCTAGTCACGGCACGCTGATGCAGCTCAAGAACACCTACAGTTCGCGAGAGGTTGCCGCGCTCACAGGACTCACGGCGCGCCAGCTGCAATGGTGGGACGAGCGGCGGTTGTTTCTGCCAGCGGTGGCGCCCAAGCCGACAGCGGCCGGTGGATTCACCGAGCGCCGCTATACGCCAGTTGATCTTCTCGAGCTGATGGTGCTCGCCGATTTGCGGCGGCAGGGCATGACCGTTGGGCGGCTTCGGCAACTGCTCGAAACCTTGCGAACGCGCTTCAATGTTCGCCTGTTCGACGCGATCGGCGGCGCGGGATCGCTGACGCTGCTGACCGACGGCCGCGACGTCTATGCCCGTACCGCCAAGGGTCAGTTCTACAACCTGCTGCGCAATCCGCAGCAGCCCTTGCTCGTCATCGCGCCGGAACCCGAGTGGCGAGAACTTTCGTCGAAGCCTCGCCCGAGCGCAAACAGATCGCGTGCACGCAGCGCTGCGCGGAAGAAAGCAAAACGGAAGAAAAAGGAAGCAGGCTGATCGGCGTCAGCCGATCGGGAAGATCTTATCGAGGCCGTCGGCCGGCCGGGGAATCACGTGCACGCCGATGAGCTCGCCGACGCGCCGCGCCGCCGCAGCCCCGGCATCGGTCGCGGCCTTGACCGAGGCGACGTCACCGCGGACGATAGCCGTCACCAACCCGGCATCGACTTTCTGCCAGCCAACGAATACGACGTTGGCCGTCTTGACCATGGCGTCCGCGGCTTCAATCATTCCCACGAGTCCGCGGGTTTCGACCAGTCCGAGCGCTTCGCCGGGCAGTTCTTTCGCCATGAAGTATGAGGCATGTATTCTACTTCATACCTTGTCCGTGTGATCCGCGTGATCCGTGGTCCTACGCGATCCGCCCGCGGGCGGCAATCCGCATCTCTTCGAGCACCGTATCGCCGTCGACCAGCCACACGGAGTCCACCAGATTCGAGACGACGCAGGCGTGATTCGGCAGGAGGCGAACGAGATCGCCGGTGCGCAGCGGGGTGCTGGCGCTCACGCGGACGGTCGCATGCTCTTCCGAGAGCCGCTCGACGAGCAACGACTCGTCGGCTTCCGGCGTATGCAGACCCGCAAAGACGACGCCGAATCCCGGCGTGTTGCAAAAGCCGCGGGCTTGATCCGTCGACAGTGTCTTGCTGCCTGAGTCAAGGATGATCCTATCGGCAGCCGGAGTGCTGACGACACGCGCGAGGACGGTCAATGCACAATCGGCGAACGTCGCTGCGTTGAGCGCAACCTGGGTTCGATCGTAGTAGATGTAGTTGCCCGGCCGAAGTTCGGTGATCCCCTGCTGCTCGAGGCTGAAGCGCGCGGGCGGCGTGGCGCCGACGCTTATCTCCTCGACGCGGTGGCCGAGACCTTGGACATCGTTCGCCAGCGTCTTCAGCGTCTGCGCCTCGTCGGCGGCAATCGCTGCCATCTCGCTCTCGGAGCTGGCGCCGTACGCGTGGCCGGCGTGACTGAGGAGCCCGCGGAAACGCAATCCCGGCAGCTCCGCGACGCGGGCCACGAGCTCGGCTGCGCCCTTCTTGGCCGGATCGATTCCGCAACGGTGAAAGCCGACGTCCACCTTGACGAGCACGTCGACGTCGCGGCCGGCGGCGCGCATTTCGTCAGACCAGCCCCGCGCCACATCCAGGTCATCGACGATGAAGGACAGGCGAGTCTTGTCGAGCAATTGCAAGACGCGCCTGGCATTGACGGGATTGATCGGGTAAGGAAGCCGGATGTCTTCGATGCCGGCGTCGGCGAACACTTCCGCTTCGCCGAGCTTGGCACAGCACACGCCAGCCGCCCCGCGCGAAATCTGCAGGCGCGCAAGCTCCGGCGATTTGTGTGTCTTGGCGTGCGGCCTGAGCCGGATGCCCTTGGCGCTCGCCGCCGCCTGCATGCGATCGAGGTTGCGCTCGAAGCGCGGTTTGTCGACGAGTACAGGACGGGGTGCGAAGGTCGCTCAGCTGCACGACTGTGCAGTGTACCGGAGAACGACGGTCTGGCTGAAGCCGGACACTACGAATGTGGCGTCCGGCTTTAGCCGGACCCTTCCAACAGTCCCGATCGCCGTCGGTCCATTGAATCCGGGGAAGACGTGCGTCATGTTGGTCAGGCCGAGGTGGCCGCCGGCGACTTCCGCGAACACGGTCCGGAAATCTGTCGTGACCGCCAGATCGCGCCCTTCGTAGCGTTGTTCCCGTGCGAGGCCCGGCCATTTGCCGTACACCTTGCCGCCGCGCACGCCGCTGCCGATCACCATCATGGCGTTGCCGTGGCCATGATCGGTCCCGCGATTGCCGTTCTCCGCCACCGTCCGCCCGAACTCCGACATCGTCAGGATCATGACGTCGTTCATGCGGTCGCCGAGGTCGCGCACGAGCGCGGCGATCCCGCCCGAGAAATCCGCCAGGCGATTGGCGAGCTGACCAACGGCTGCGCCTTCCTGCGCGTGGTGATCCCAGTTGCCGGTTTCGGCGAATGCCACTTCCAGCCCGACGTCGGCCTTGATTAACTGCGCGATTTGCCTGAGCGCGTCACCGTACGGCGAGCGCGGGTATTGCGCACCGTTCTCGGGCGAGTACTTGGATGGGTCGGCGTCTTTCAGCATCTTGACGGCGTCGAACGCCTCGCGACCCGTTCGGTTCAGTACGCTCGTGGCAGCGGCAGCGTACTCCGCTTCGAACGATGCCTGCACCATGTCGGTTGCCTGTCCGGCGCGGATACCGAATTGACCGATTTGGCCAATTGCGAGCGCCGGTGCAAGACCCTGAAGTGCTCGCGGCAGCTGCGGCGCCATGGCGACGGCGCGAAACGGCGTGGCCCGTTCGTGTTCGCGCGCGTGCAGATAACGGTTCAGCCATCCGTCCTGCGTGCTTTTGACGCCGGGCGTTGCCGTCTCCATGTAGTCCTGCGCATCGAAATGCGAGCGCGTGCCGTCGGGAGAGCCGCAGGCATGGACGACTGCCAGCTGCCGCGCGTCGTAGAGCGGCTTGAGAGGCGCGAGCCGCGGATGGAGCCCGAAGAATCCGTCCAGATCGATCGCCGAGTCAGCCGAGGTGCCGGGTTTTGCGATCGCGATGCTTGGACGCGAGCTGTAGTAGTCGCGCTCGCCGAACGGCACGATCATGTTGAGCCCGTCGACCGCGCCGCGCTGGAAGATCGTCACCAGCACTTTCCGTCGTGGCGCCGCTTCGGCCACGGCGCGCGCCAGGAACTGCGGCGCGAAGCCGAGGCTGACGAGCGCGAGTCCTCCATCCTTGAGAAAGATGCGTCTCGAGATCATGGCGTCCTACCTTCTCTGGAATTCGGGAGACCCAAGCACCAGCGCAAGCGCCTGTGACGACGTCTCCGCTTTTGCGACCGTGGCCGCCGTCGATTCCGAGAGCTCGCCGGCGAGTGCCGAGGCCACCAGTGCCTCGCTCGTGATGGTTGGCCGTCCTCCGGTTTGCCCTTGGCGCGGCCTGATGCCATCGCCCGCGCTGCGCTCTTGTCTCGAGGCAGTGAGAGAGACCGCAAAGTTCATTCGGTTGAGGAGTGCGCCGGAGTTGACCCACGCCTCAGCCTTGTCCGAATAGCCAGTCGGCGGCTGACACCCATAGAGCGGCATTCCGAGGTTGCGCACCGCCGCAACCAACGGCATCGCGTTCGCCATGTCCGTGCCGGTCGTACGGACGGCGCTGACGACGAACTCGAACGGAGTTTTGACCTTGGCGCGATAGGCCGCGGCGGCGAAGAACTCCGGCGACGTGACGATCGTGCGCACGACGTCGCGGATGTTGCCGTTGGTTTCGCCGAAGCGGGCAGCTGCGCGATCGACGAGCGCCTTGGGCGGCTCGTCGGCCACGAACCGGCGCGCGAGCTTCGTCGCAATGAACCTCGCGGTTGACGGGTGGCTGGCGAGCAGATCGAGCACCTGATCGCCGTCCTTCTTTCCGCCGCCGGACTTGATGGTGTGTCCCAGGACCGCCTTCTCACCGTCGTCATGCATGCGCGGCTCGAACCTGAACGAGCCGCCTTGCCGCGGGTTTGCGATCGTCCATCCGGTGAACGCACGCGCGACTTCCTGAACGTCCTTCTGGGTGTACCCGCCCTCGACGCCGAGCGTGTGCAGCTCCATCAGCTCGCGGGCGTAGTTTTCGTTCAGCCCACCGCGACGATTCCTGAGGTTTGGCGGCAGGTCGGCGAGCGTGCGTGGCCGATTGCGTTGGCCAGCAGCAACGTTTGCGGGCCGGCCCGGAAATCGGTCTGGATTCCGCGGATTCACCTGTCCGTTCTGTTGTCGCGCCGCCGACGTCCGCGCACCTTCGGGAGCGGCACTCTGCCAGTTGTCGAGATAGAAGAGCATCGCCGGGCTTTCGGCCGTGGCCTGCAAGAGCTCGCGGAACGATCCGAGCACGTGCGGCCGAATCGCGTCGCGCTCGTACTCGTTCAAATAGACGCGGACCTGACCCTTGCCGGAAAAGACGTTGAAGTGGTTGAACCAGAAGTCGACCATGACTTCCTCGAGCTGCCGCTCGCTGTAGGCGGCGCGAAGAATTTTGGCCTGCATCAACTCGGCCAGCGCCTGTCGCTCCATGCGCACGGCGTCG
Organism: uncultured Acidobacteriota bacterium; assembly: GCA_963797715.1. Lineage (GTDB taxonomy): Bacteria > Acidobacteriota > Vicinamibacteria > Vicinamibacterales > 2-12-FULL-66-21 > DATBJJ01. The sequence goes on along the minus strand of CAWCQS010000008.1, from coordinate 141,574 downwards.
GCCTGTTCCGGCGTCATCATCTCTCTAACGTTCGAGGACTCCTTCGCCGCCTGCTGACGCTGCACTTCGCGCCTGGCCATCTGCGCTGGCACGTAGTACAGCTGCGCCATCTCCTCGGTGCTCTTGGTGAGCGTGGTCAGCGCTGCGAGCCGCGCTTCGAGAGCCGCGCCGTCGATCCGTTCTGGTTGCAGTTGACGATCGATGTAGACGGCCAGGCCCATCGATCGCACGCGCTCGATGTCGCCCGGCGCGGCGCCGAAACCGATGCGGTTCAGCACGTGAACGATCGTCCTGTCGTCGGCCTTCGGTGGAACGGCAGACTTGACGTGCTCAGCGAGACCGGACGGTGCCGTCCATACACCAACGGTCAGAGCGACAGCGAACGCATGGCGCATAGATACACGCATGAGTAACCTCGCGGCTTCCGCGCAGGCGGAAGCTGAGCCCTCGATGCTCTGAGGCGGCGCAGGATCAAAAATCGAGATGCAACCCGGCGCGTTTGGAAGGTTAGACCGGCGTCGGTCAGGCCAGGTTGAACGGCGGGCCGATGTGCTGTCTTCCCAGCTACTTACTGATGGCTTTCTGCCACTGCGCGACGAGCGCCTGTTGAGGTCCCTTGGCTGCGGCGTAGGCGGCCGCCCATTTGGCGAAGAGGGCTCGATCCTCGTTCGTCGAGCGGATCGGCCGGCCATCGGTGCGCGCTTCGTACAGCAAGCGCAGCGTGAAGAAGTGCCGTTCGACGTCTTCGGGATGCTTTTCCAGATACGGCTCGAGCTTGAGCAGCGCATCAGCGCGCTTTCCGGACAATGCGAGTGCCGCGCCGATACGAACTTGCACCTCTTCGTTGTCAGGCCACTCGGTTGCGGCCTGATTCAGGATCTCGAGGGCGTGGTCGGCTTCGCGCAGCCGGAGCAGGGCATCTCCGAGGAGCGTAAAGATGAACGGCGCTTCGCTCTCGGTGACGAGCGACAGCTGCCAGGCGCCCACCGCTTCCTGATCGCGGCCGCCTGCCGCGTAGCAGGATCCGAGGTAGAAGGCAGCCGGGAAGAACTCGGAGTCGAGGCGAAGTGCCTCGCGAAACTTCGCCGCCGCCGGTTCGAGCTCGCCGCGTGAGTACGCCGCCAGGCCGCCCAGGAATGCCGATGACACGGACGGCCCAGCTCGTCGTCAGCGCCTTGACCGCATCGTCGAAGCGCCCGGCACGCGCGTGCTCGACTACCGGCCCAGGATTGGATTCGCCTCGAGCACTGACGTTCAGTCGCTCGACGAAGAATCCGACGACCTGCGGCGTCAAGACGGACGCGCGCTCGAAACGCTCGGTACGCGTTGCCACGGGAATTGTCGCCGTCCTGGCGGACGTCATGCGCGTTCCCAACGTCATTGGCTTTGCTTTGCTGGCAGCGGCAGCCATGCGGCCCACTCGAAACGGGCGGATGACCTGACCGACTTTCTGTCCGTCCGTCGTGATGACGGCGCGCATCACGTAATCACCAGGCGGCAGAAGGGCCAGCGGAATCGTTCCCTCGAGCGCGCGCCTGTTCGGCGCGTCGGCCGTCGCCGGTTGCACTTTGGCGGCGGCGCCGTCGAGCGCTCGCGCCTGCGCGTCCTGCGCCACCTCGAACATGACGCTGGTGTTTTTCAGGACTTCGGTGGCATCGGAATACAGCTCGATGTAGCCGGTCGCCATCCCGGAGGTAAAGTCGTTGCCGACGGCGGGCGCGGCGCTTCCCGTTCCGGTGCGCTCGTCCGCTATGAGGATGTCTGTGGCTCGCAGCTCTCCGAGCGGTGTGAGCGACGCGCGGAACGAATGCTCGACGCTGCCGCGGCGTCCGGCTTCGTCCATGACGGCGATCTTCAGCGTGTGCATGCCCGTGGAGTTGCTGAGAATGAAGCCTGTGTACCGCTGCATTCCCGTTTCAGAGATCGGCGTCTTGACCTGTCGATCGACTTGGCTGTCGACGAGGCGCCCGCGCTCGTCGACGAGGCTGTAGGCGAGCGCGAGACGGCCGTCAGGGTTCGCCGTCCGATCGATCTCGGTGGCCATCAGGATACGAAGCTTGTCGCTCGCCGGGTCGCGCAGCGTATAGGTCGTGAGTTTGAGCCCGATCTCATTGGCCAGAATTGGCGCTTGCAGTGTTTCTTTGAGGACGGCATCCTCTGTCCTCTCGACCGGCGCTTCGATCGAGAACTGCGCGCGAGCTCGCACGTCGACGCCAGTCCGGCGCGGCACTGCGACCTTGATCTTGTGCACTCTGCCGTCACGGTCGCCGGATTCGGGCTCGAAGCTGAGGAGGTAGTAACCCGATAACTCGAGCGACAGACGCGAAAAAGCGCCATCGCCGTTGGCGAGGACCGGAAACACGGTTCCGCGCGTCACGCCGGAGATGATGCCCAATCCTTCGAGCGCCAGCGCCTTGTCGCGCCCAGGAGACGACTGTTCGCGCGCCGTTGACGCATCCGAGCCAAACACCTCGGGTTGCAGCGCGTAGATCGTCACCTGCCCGCGAGCGGCCAGGGCGCCAAGCGAGGTGCCGTCGCTGGGCCGCTCGAGCACGAGCCCTTCGGAGATATAGACGATTGTCTTTGGCGTCGATGTATGGGCCAAACGATCGAGAATCGCGCGCAGCGTCGACAGTGCTGTCTGCATTCGCTCGTTGACGTTGCTGTAGATGCCGTTCGAATCGGTCACGACCTGCCTGATGCACAGGTCGCGCTCCTCAGGGCTCGGCAGGCCACCACATTCGCGCTGCGTCACGGTGTTGAGCATCGTCCGATCGCCCTGGACGATCGCCATCGCTTCCGAAATTCCGATGCGATACGAGGTCGGGAACGTGTCGGTCAGACCGGTCAGCCCTGTCAGCGCGCTCTGCACAATTGAGTGATTGGACGTGAAATCGATCGACGGACTGGCGCCGGGGAAGGCGATGAGACCCACTCGGTCGGCTGGAGACAGGCGTGACAGAAAGCGTCCAGCCGCTTCCATCGCCTGTCGTCCGCGGCCAGGCGCGATGTTGCCGCGATCGACGACGAACATGATCAGACGGCCGCCCACCGCCTGATTCGTGCTGTAGGTCGCTTGGGACGCTGCAGGCGGAGGACCCTCGCGGACAGCGGATACGTACTGAGCCGAGACGATTCGCCTGGAGCGGCCGTCGACTTCGAGCGTGAAGTCGTCGACTGTGAGGCCGGTGACCGGCCGGCCGCCGTCGCCGACGATGCTCGACGTCGACGGGGACGCGATCGACCGCGAGGCGAATCAGTCGCGGGCGGTTGTTGCGGTGGATCCTGCGCGACAGCAGTGGTGAAGGTGCCGATCGTGATCGTGGCGGTGAGCGCCGAGACAATGGTCACAGCCTTCATGTGAACCTCTGTCAGTGTTCCCGCAGACCTGCCGAGGCGCTCAACCATGGCGTCAGTTCTTCGACGGACGGTAACCCTCCCGGGCCCGCACGTGATATTTGCCAGCGCCGACTTCCACCCGGATCGAATGCAGCCGGCCATCGCGCTCGTTATCCGGGTAGCCGTACGAGATCAGGTACTGATTGCTGAGGTCGTCGAGGATCTCCTCGAAAAATTTGTCGAGCCGGCTGATGTCCTCGGTAAAGAACGCGCGTCCGCCGCTGATCGACGCGAACCTTTTGAGCAGGGTCTGCAGCTCGTGCGCGCGGACAGCTCGCCCCTGGCCAATGACGTAAATCGTGGCGTCGCTACCTTCAGCGCGCGCGACGGCGGCTTCGAGCGTGGCGTGACTCGACTGATCGTCGCCGTCGCTGAAGAGGAGCATCGCGCGCCGGCCGGGATAGCGGCTCAGGACGTTGAGGCCGTTGAGCACGACGTCATAGAGCGCCGTGCCGCCCCACGCACGCATCAGGTTGATGGCCTTGACGCGAGCCGACTGGTCGCGGCTGCGCGGCGCGAGCGTGAAGACATTGTCGTTGAACCCGAGCAGCGTCACTTGATCGGTGCCACGCAACCCGGCGAGAAACCTGATCGACGATTCCTTCACGTGCGGCAGCGCGACTCGCATACTGGAGCTGACGTCGAGCGCGACGACCATCTCGAGTGAGATGTTCTCCGACTCGAAACTCGTGATCTTCTGCGGCCGGTTATTGTCGAAGACGGAGAAGTCTTCCGGCTTGAGACCCTTGACGAAGCGTCCGTCGCCGTCGGTGACGACGGCGGTGAACTGCACGACGTCGACGTCGACCGCCTCCGACACCTTGAGGCCCTTGGTGTGGACGGTCGTTGCCGTTCGTCCACCCTTGACGTGCTCGGCCGTCACGCGGATCGTGTGCTCGACGATCTGATCACCGGCGTCCCAGTCGCAGTGAAATGGCTCACGGCTGAGCGTGCAGACTTTGCGGCCGTCGGCGAAGAACACAAGCTCCTTGACCTGTCGTGAGGCCGTCGCCGGCTCGATCACGGCGGTGAGGCGGAACAGCCCGCTCACGTAGCCCTCGTCGGCGGGCGAGGTGATGCGGACCGTGAAGGGCGGCTGTTGGGCTGTCAGTGCGCCGCCGGTGGCGACGGCCAGGACCACGAGCAGCAGGCGGTGCGGCATGACCATCGGCGGCTGGCACTCACTCGTGTCGGTCGTCGGACTGTGCCGCCGGCAGGAGTGCTCCTCCAGCGGTTTGCGCGGCAATGTAGTCGACGAGGTTGTCGCGCGAGAGCGCGCTGGCGGCGCGGCTGAATCCGGACCAGTCGTCCATATGTGCCGGCCGCGCCTGGTCGAGGACGTCCTGCGCGGCGTACGCGATCACACCCGGTGCGATCTGGGACGGCAGGCCGAGCGACGCGAGCGTGTCGGCGACGATGATCGAGACGTCGGCCCCGCGCGTCGCGAGCAACCCCTGCGCCGGACGTCCCGCGAGCCGTTCCCAAGGCGTGGGCGGCGGCATCACGAGACAGGCGCAGCCGTTGAGCGGCAACGTCGCGGCGCCCCAAGGGTCGAGCGCAATCGCGGCGGTCACGCGCGGCCGACCGAGCCACATCAGTTCGACGACCGAGAGCAGCGCGGCCCGGTTCGTACTATCGTGGGCAATCGTCCAGCGCAGCGCCTCTCGCCGCCACGCGCTCAAGCCGGCGTCCTTCGCGACCTGCTCGAGATCGGCCTCGCTTCCGTCCAGCGCATCGAGTCGCGCGCGACCGCGCGCGAGCGCCGCGGCAATCTCGTCACGCGTCGCGTCGGTCAGCGTCCCCGGGTTCAACAGCGCAACCGACGTCGAGACCGTCTGCCGTTCCGCCGAGACCAACTGCGGCTCGGGCGGCATCACGGTCGAATCGAGCCGCCGCAACGACAGCCGCGCCAGCCCGAGGTCGAGTCCCAGAAGCGATCCGGTGACTTTCCAGCCCTTGCTCGTGTGACCTTCTGTCGGCAGTCGCCACGCCATTCGAGGACCAATGGCGACGACGGTGCCGATCTCGTGACGCAGCGCGACGTTTCCGCCAATGACCGCCGGGCCCTGAGGATCGCCGAGGTACGCGGCGTAGAGAATCGACGTCAGGGTATCGGCGAGCACGCGATCGCCGCCGACTTTCTGCGGGCTCAGCACACCCTGAAGCGCGGGACCGAGCGTGACGCCGCCCTGGCGCTGACGAACGCGATGCAGACGCAGTTCTTCAGCGCGCGCCGCGTTCACACGATAGCGGCGGCCTTCCCATTCCACGACCCGATCCGGCGTGGTCGTTTTGCGGACGCCGGCCATTGCTGCCAACAACGTGTCCTCGCCCGCGTCGAAGGATTCGCCGTCGCCGGGCTGCAGCTTGGCGACAAGGTCCTTCTGAATCCAGGCCGCGATCCTGGCGCCGTAACCCTTGCCCGCTTGATCGATCGCCGCGAGCTTCGCCATCAGTGTCTCGATGTCACCAGCGGGCAGGCCGCCCGATCGGGCGATCCGATCGAGGATGCCAAGCGAGGTCTGGAACTCGACGAGGGCCAGGGAGCGTAGCTGATCGTCCTTGATGTCGTTGAGTCCCTGCGCGCGTGCTGCCATCGTCGCCATCGCCGATGCCGACGTCACACCCATGCGCTCGAGCGTAAGCATCAACGCCGGAAACGTGGCTTGCGCGCGGAGGGCGGTGACGAGCATCGGATCCGATGCGTCGCGGAAAACGCGTTGCGCGAACAGCAGTGTGTCGAGCCGTTTGCGACCAACGTCGACCGGCACGCGATGGATATGCGACAGGATCCAGGCGGCGTCGAGCGGCACCTGGTCGGTGTCGCGCGGCGAGCCGCCTTGACCAACATTCTCCGAAAAGACCCGCTCCCACAGGCCGCGATGGTTGGGCCCGGCCAGGGTGCCATCAGCGTTCACGCGCACCGTGGCGAGGGTCAGGGCCGAATCGAACGGACGGCGGCTGAACGGCTGCTTTTCCGGCTGCCACTCGCTACCGGCACGCTCGAACACGTCGAAGAGCGCGCGAACGCGATCGATGCGCGTCGGCATCGGCATCGATGCGCTGGTGGCAAATCGCAAGTGGGGTTCGTCGAGAGCGGCCAGCGAGTCGTAGAACCACGCGAGCAGGCCTGACTCGTCGCCGAAGAGCCGGCGCACGAAGGCAGCAGGCTTCGCCGGATCGGCGCCGACGATTGCCTGCCACAGCGGCTCGTCGTCTGCGCCACCGGGGACGGCAATGCGCCCTGCTCTGACGCGCACGCTCGGTCCGAACGTGCTGAACGCACCGGCGTGTCGCAACAGATGCCGCAAGGTGTCGCGCTCGGGACCGAGCCACGCCAACGTCTCATCGTCGAGGCCGGCAAGGCCGTGGTAGAGGAGCGCGGTGCTGCGGTCGGAGAGGATCGCCGTCAGGATCTGATTGTCGGGAACCTGACGGGGCAGCAGCGTCTCCCGCCAGATTGAAGTGTCTAGCGGAAGAGGAACGGTTTCTCCAGGTTGTGCGAAATCGAGGAGCACCGGTTTCAGCCTGTCGCGCTGTCGAAGATCGCCGTCGGCGGGACCTGCCGCGTAGAGCGTCCGCACGACGTCGAGCACGAAACGGCTACGGTCGATCGAAAGAATCTCGAGCGCTTCAGCGATCCGCTCGGCGGGAGCCGGCAACGGAACGGCAAGCCGCACTGCGGGCTGGCGGGCGCCGACAGCCCCGTATGACAGAAGCAGGACGACGACCACGAGCGCCCGTGCACGCATGGCTCAAGCGTGTGACGCGAGCGTCGAGGGGTCGATCCACCAAACGTTGACGGGACCTAGGCTGGCATCCATCGGCGTTTCCGTCTCAGTGAAGCCACATATTGTATGCGACGTGCTTGCCACGGGCGCAACGCACTTCCGGCAGTTTTCAACGTTTTTTATTACGTTTTTCGTCACACGCACTTACGTGGGACGAATGGCGATGTCAGTTGGTTGGGGCGTCGAGCGTGGCCGTCACGCGCCGCAGTGCGGATGCGAGACGATCGGCCTGTACTCGCGCACGCGCCACATCGTTCAGGTTTATGGCCTCGGCCACACCTGGCAAAAGCTCTGGCGCGTAAGTGAATGCCGGCGCGTAGATGACGTGACGGAACCACGGCCGTCCGGGGAGGCCGTCCGGATCCAGCAGGCGACGTTCGGCGGCCATGAGCTGCTGGTTGAGGCGGGACCAGTCCGGCGCCGCGTTTCGATCGAGCGCGGCATCACGAAGAGCGGCGAAACGCCGGGCGGCGGTCCTCATGTCAGACAACGCCGCCTTGACGCTCGCGAGCGAGTCGGAGGCTGAGGCCAGAGGACGGCTCATCCATCGCTGTTCGATCTCTGCGACGAAGCGCTCAATCTCACGCGCGTAGGCGTCGTAGTCGAGGGGAAGGACGTCGGCACTGGCCAGCCTCAGCGCGACGAGCCCCCACAGCTGAACGAGCGCGGCGTGGTAGCGAAATCCGGGATCGCCGATCCGCGAGACCCACGCATGGTTGTCGTAGATCGAGTGATACACGCCGTAGGGGCCTTCGAACGACAGATCCGCGACCGGCACGCCGAGATGATTCAGGAATACCGTGTAGTCGGAGCCGCCGCCGATTCGGTTCACGACCAAGTCGTCGGCTGTCCCCGAGGGCGGAGAACCAGTGTTACGCGTCTGACGGTCGCGCGCGGCGGCGGCAAGCGTAAGGCCCGTGCCTGGATCTTTGACCGCTTGTGCCGCCTCGTCGAGCACACGATTGAGCGCCGGTACAGCCTTCAGCGACAGGTTGGGCCCTGACGCCGCGCTGTCGACGTTCAGATACGCGACCGCGTGCTGCCGCAGCCAGTCGTGATGCTGTTCGCTCCACTCGGTCGACGACGTCAGCGCGAACTCCTCCGCGTCCCAACTCGCGAAGAGAATCGAACGCCGCGGTCGCCATCCGGTACGCGTGAGCTCACCGAGCGTGCGAGCGAGTTCGACCAGTGCGGCTGTACCGCTCGAAGGGTCGACGCCACCATAGAGCCAGGCGTCGCGATGGTTCCCGACGATCACCGCGTCATCAGGCCGGTCGCTCCCGCGAATCATGCCGGTCACGGTCCAGATCGGCCGGATGCGATCGTCGGTGCGCACGCGCATGCGGACGATGGTGTTGCCGGGTCCAGCGCGATAGGCGAACGGTCCTGCGCCGTGCCAATGCGCTGGAACTGCGGGCCCACCGAGCGATTCCAGGATCACGCGCGCATCATCGAACGAGAGCGGTGCGCTGACGATCGAGGGCAGGGAAGCCGCCTCCGCTCGTGCGACGCGCCGCGCGCCGTCGACAGACGCCCAGCCTGGTGTCAGCGGATCCCCGGGAACGAGGAAGTCGTAGGCGATGCCGCCGCGCTCGATGCGGCTCTCGGGGCTCCATGGTCCATCGGGATACGGTTTGCCCTTGGCGAAGCCGTCGTCCGCAGGATCTGAATAGATGATGATTCCGGCGGCGCCGCGCCGCTCGGCGGTGAAGGCTTTGAAGCCACGATAGCTGTAAGGGACCGAGTAGCGGACAAGGGCGATCTTTCCGCGCACGTCGATCCCCTGCGCCGCGAGCCAGTCGAAGTCTGCGGGCTGACCGTTGCCGGCGTAGACGACAGGCGCCGTGATTTCGCCGGATGCCGAGTAGGCATGAAACGGAATCCCGCCGTCGCTCTCGGTGAAGGGATCGCCGCGTGCCGGCCGCTCGCGCATCGCGGCGCGCCACGGTCGCGGCGATGTCATTTCGATCGACGTCTCCTGCGGCCAAGGCAGCAGTACCTCGTGCGTGCTGATCGCGACGTCCTCGAGGCCGGCGCCGCGGAAGGTGTCGCGTACCCACTCGGCGAGCGCGCGGTCGCGCGCCGAGCCCGCCATATGCGGTTCGCCGGCGATGAACGCGTGTGCATCGCGAATGCGATCGGTGTTTGTTGAGTGAAGGAATCGCCGCTCGACATCTGCGTGAGCTGCCGCGTGCGCTGGCGAGAACCCGAACGGCACCGTTCGCGGCTTGTGCCACGCCACTGTGAGGAGCGCGGCGCCGACCACTCCCGTGGCGACGGCGAGACGCAGCGAGGCCTTCATTTTCGCGTCCCCTTCAGGATCGCACGAGCAGCGTTCTGTCCGGACCCCCCGGTGATGCCACCGCCCGGATGTGTGCCGGCACCGCAGAGATAGAGCCCCTGAACCGGCGTCCGGTACTGCGCGCAGCCAAGCACCGGGCGCATGGTGAAGAGCTGATCGAGCGACGGTTCGCCATGCAGGATGTGGCCACCCGTCAAGCCGGTACTGGCGCTCGAGGTCGGCGGGTGTGATCACTTCTCGATGGACGACGAGAGATTCAATCCCAGGGGCGTAGCGCGATAACGTGTTCAGAACGATGCGCTCGAGGTCGTTGGCGGCGTCCGACCAACGACGGCCGTTGGCGAGCTTGAACGGAGCAAACTGAACGTAGACCGACATGACGTGTGCGCCGCTTGGCGCGAGCGACGGATCCGCGAGCGAAGGGATCGTCACGTCGAGATATGGTTCGGCCGAGATCTCGCCGTACTTCGAGGCGTCGAAGGCACGCTCGAGATAGTCCACGCTTGGGCCGATTTGCAGCCGGCCTCGCAGGCTCGTCGCGTCGCCAAGACCGGCAAAGTTCGGCAGCCCGCGCAACGCGAAATTGATCTTGGCGGTTGTTCCTGGGCTGCGGTAGTTCCGAATGCGCGTGAGGAATGTCGGATCGAGCTCGACGGGATCGATCAGGCCAAGCAGCGTTGCCTTCGGATCGGCGTTCGAGACCACCGTTTGCGCGGCAATCTCCTGACCGTCGTCAAGGACAACGCCAGTGGCAGCGCCGTCGCGAACGATGACGCGCGCCACGCCGGCGCCGGTGCGGATTTCGGCGCCTGCTTCGGCCGCCGCCTCGGCCATTGCCCGCGTCAGCGCGCCCACGCCGCCTTTGACTGTGATGCTGCTGCCGCCAGGCGCCGGATCGACCGCCGCGTTCAGCAGCAGGCTCGCGCCCGTGCCGGCCGACCATGGGCCTTGAGCCACGCCAAAGATGCCGCGCGCGGCGATCGCGGCCTGCAACAGATCGTTCGAGAACCATTCGGCGACGAGATCCGCGGCTGCCATCGGCATCCATCGCAACAGACGGAACGAGTCGGCCCGGCCGAGGGCGCGAAAGCGGCGGCCCGTCTTCAGCAGATCCCACCATTCGGCTGCCGAGGGTCCGTCGAGCGAGGGCGGCGTGGTTTCAAGCAACTCGCCGAGGAAGCCGCCAAGACGGCTCAGGACCTGGCAGAATTCGCCGTACTTCGCAGCGTCCGCCTCCGACAGCGCGGCAATTGCGGCAGCCGTCCGAGATTCGTCGACAGAAAAAGCCAACGCACGCCCGTCGGGCGACAGCACGACGAGCCGCGGGTCGGGCGCGATGAACTCCACACCGCGTGCCGCGAGCCGCATGTCGCGGACGATCGACGGCCGGAGCGGCCCGATCGCATGCGCGAGCGACGGGCACTTGAATCCCGGCGCGAGTTCCTGCGTTACCGCGCCGCCACCCACCACCTGCCGCCGCTCGAGCACCAACGGTTTCATGCCGGCACGAGCCAGGTAGAAGGCGGCGGTAAGACCGTTGTGGCCGGAACCGATGATGATGGCGATAGACATAGGAGCTGGGAGTTGGGAGCTAGGAGCTAGAAGTTGGAAGTTGGAAACTAGCGCTGGCTCGGTGCCAGCAGTGTCCTCAAGTATGCTCCCAGGAGTCGCGCCACATCATCGACTTCGCTCCAGGTCACGTCAGACGACAGGTATCCGAGGTCTCTCGCCAGAATGAAGTAGTACCGAACCTCCTCGAGAGACGCCTGTGCCGTGTTCATGAACCTGGCCTTGTCCGACCGTCCGCGCTTCGAGAAGCCCTCCGCGATATTCGCCGGGACCGACACCGCCGCGCGCCTCATTTGAGAGGTCAAGCCGAACAACTCTTCTTTGGGAAAGGTCTTAGTGAGCCGGTAGATTCGTAAGTCAGCGCATGCTCAACTTCCAAAAAACCAGATCTTCGAACCGTTGCGCCGGCTGACGAGCCATCGAACTCTCCATTCTGTCGTCCAGCTTCCAACTTCGACCCTCCAGCTCCTAGCTCCTAGCTCCTGGCTCCTCCTCCTACCTCCTACCTCCTTCAGTACCACCCCCGCAGCATTCTTCCCCGGCGCCCCCATGATGCCGCCGCCGGGGTGCGTGGCGGAGCCGCACATATAAAGGTTTCGGACAGGAGTTCGGTATCGGGCCCAGCCGGGTGCCGGCCGCAGGAAGAAGAGTTGTTCGAGTGTGAGCTCGCCCTGGAAGATGTTTCCTTCGGTCAATCCCCACTCACGCTCGAGGTCGAGCGGCGTGAGGACCTGGCGATGGAGAATGAGGTCCTTGATGTTCGGTGCATGTTCGGCCAGCGTGTTGATGACGGTGTCGCCGAACGCCTCGCGATGGTCGTCCCAGCTGCCCTCCTTCAAGTGATAGGGCGCGTACTGCACGAAGCACGACATCACGTGCTTGCCGGCAGGCGCGATCGAGGGGTCGGTCAGGCTCGGGATCACGATATCGATATACGGCCGGCGCGAGTAGCGTCCGTACTTCGCATCGTCGTAGGCGCGTTCCATGTAGTCGACGCTTGGCGAGATCGAAACCGCGCCACGCAGGTGCGGCCCGGGTCCCGGCAGGCTCGTGAAGTTGGGCAGCCCGTCGAGCGCGAGGTTGACCTTGCCGGAAGACCCTCGAAACTTGTAGCGGCGAATGTCTGACACGAACTCGTCGGGCAGATTCTCGGCGCCGACCATGTGCAGGAACGTCAGGTTCGGGTCGACGCTCGACGACACGACCTGACCCGTCACGTAGTCGCCATTGTCGAGAACGATGCCGACGGCAGTGTTGTCCTTGATGATGATTTTGGAGACGGCAGTACTTGTGCGAATCTCGACGCCAGCCTCTTGCGCGGCGGCGGCAATCGCGTCCGAGATGGCACCTGTGCCGCCTCGTGACAGGCCCCACGAGCGGAAGGCGCCGTCGATCTCGCCCATGTAGTGGTGGAGCAGAACGTAGGCGGTGCCCGGAGATCGGACGCCGAGAAACGTGCCGATGATCCCAGATGCCGCCATCGTCGCCTTAAGCACGTCGGTCTCGAACCACTGATCGAGAAAGTCGATCGCGCCCATCGTCATCAACTGAATCTGGTTGTACTTGTCCTCGTCGGACAGTGCCTGGAAGCGGCGACCGAGCGACAGCAGATCCATCAACCCCCGAGGATCGAGGGATGTCGGATCGGGCGGCGTCATGTTGAGAATGGGCTTGACGAAGCGGCCCATGTCGACCATCGCCTTGCCGTACTCGTCGTACGCCTCCGCGTCGACCTTCGAGTGCCTGGCGATCTCGCGGCGTGTCTTGGCGTGATCGTTGACGCGCCACAGGTAGTCGCCGTTCGCCATCGGTGTGAACGTGCCGTCGAGCGGCAGGATCTCGAGGCCATGCCGCGGTAGCTCGAGCTCCCTGATGATCTCCGGCCGCAGCAGCGAGACCACGTATGAACAAACGGAGAACTTGAAGCCGGGGAATACCTCTTCCGTTACCGCAGCGCCACCGACAACATGCCGCCGCTCGAGGACCAGGACCTTGCGCCCCGCCCGAGCCAGGTAGGCAGCGTGCACGAGCCCGTTGTGACCGCCGCCGATGACGATGACGTCGTAGGAAGACATGGAAGAATGCTGAATGTTGAGTGCTGAATGCTGAAGTAATGTTGAATTGTATGCTTCTTCGCCCTCCGGTCTTGTGCCTTCGACCTTACTTCAGCATTCAGCATTCAGACTTCAGAATTGCTATATTCCCCCCATGCCCGTTGGCACTGCCGTTCATGAGCGTACGTTGGCGCTGTGCGAGAGCCTGAATTTCCGCGAATGGTCCGGTTACTACGCAGTCAGCGCCTACGAAAGCCACCACGAGCACGAATACAACGCCATCCGCAACGCGGCTGCGCTGATCGATGTGTCGCCGCTGTTCAAGTACATGGTCACGGGTGCCGATGCGGTGAGATTCGTCGATCGGTTAATCACGCGGGACGTGTCAAAGATGGCGATCGGCCAGGTGTTCTACACGCCTTGGTGCGACGAACACGGACAGGTCATTGACGATGGGACGGTGGCGCGGCTGGACGAGCAAGTGTTCCGCTGGACGGCAGCCGATCCCAGCCTGCGCTGGTTCCGGCAGAACGCCGCCGGGCTGCGCGTCGAGATTCAGGACGTTTCGGAGGAGGTCGCTGCCCTTGCCTTACAGGGGCCCACGTCTGCACGGGTCCTCAAGGCAGCCTCGGATGTCGACCTCACTCGACTGAAATACTTCCGCGTCGCGAGCGGGACGATCGCCGGCGCCCACGTCGACATCTCACGCACCGGATACACGGGCGACCTCGGGTACGAGATCTGGACTGCCTCGCAGGACGCCGTCCGCGTGTGGGATGCGCTGATGTCGTCGGGACGCCCGTTCGACATCAAGCCGGTTGGTATGCTGGCGCTCGACGTGGCACGCGTCGAGGCCGGCCTGCTCCTCATCGACGTCGATTTCTTCAGTAGCAAGAAAGCTCTCATCGAGTCGCAGAAATACACCCCGTACGAGATGGGCCTCGGCCGGCTCGTGTCGCTGACCAAAGGCCGCTTCATCGGTCAGCAAGCGCTGCGCGAGGAGAATGCTCGCGGTCCGGCGCGCCAGGTCGTCGGGCTGGAAATCGACTGGACGGGCGTCGAAGCGATCTACGAGCGCGTCGGCCTGCCGCCGACGGTTGGCGCCACAGCATCACGGACCGCCGTGCCTGTGTACCGCCACGGCCGCCAGGTTGGCCGCGCCACGACGACGACGTGGTCGCCGGTGCTCAAGAAGATGATCGCGCTCGCGACCGTCGACCGGACGCATGTCGCCAACGGCACCGTATTAGAGTTCGAGATCACCGTCGAAGCGGTGAGACATCGCGTCAACGCCACAGTCGTGCCGACGCCGTTCTTCAACCCGCCCCGGAAGACTGCTTCGCCGGTTGTGTAACTGTTGCGCAGACCAGCAGCGCGAAACGGAACACCCAATGTCCGTGTGATCCGTGAAATCCGGCGTGAATCGTGCCTCGTGGCGTGCGAGCCCTGCGTCAGAATTGATCGTCGGCGTGTAGCTGCACGATCATCCGGTCGAACGCATAGAGCAGATCTTCCCGGTTGGAGTAGGGCCCCGGCGTATAGGCACGCGAGGAGATACCGGCCTGCGACAGCTCGCAGACGTGCCAGTCCTGCCGGTTCGTCAGATCCCAGAAATCAATCGCATCAGCGGCGTCGAAGTCCGGCCGCGCCAGCTCTGACGGTTGAAAATGCCACTCGCAAACATTGATCGTGCGATCCGGGGCGACCGGCCAAAGCGTGTGCACCATCATGTAGTCGGGGTGCAGGCTCAGGAGCATGTTCGGAAAGATCGCGTAGTAGTACACCCGCCGGCGATCGTCGGCGGAAAGATCGGGAAGGAACGCCCGCGGGCAAGTACCGTCCATCGACAAGGTGTCGACGCCAGGCCGCAGGTCCATGCGCCCGCCCATGTATGCCGCGTTCAGCGGTTCGTTCTCGCCGCTCAGGTAATGTGAGAGCTTGTTGAGCGCTGGATGCAGGTTGGGGCAGTGCAGGCACTCGTTGTAGTTCTGGATAATCAGCTTCCAGTTGGCCCTGACGTCGTAGACAATCCGGCGGCCGAGCCGCAGATCCTGCATGCGCCACGGTAGAAACTTGCGCCGTAGATCACCAAGTTGAGAATGCAGATGTCGTGGTTCGCGCGACAGGTTGAGGAAGATGTGACCGTCCCAGACGTCGGCCTGGACGCGGTGGAGCGGATAGTCGCTCTTACGAAAGTGCGGCACCTCGTCCATGTGTGGCGCACCGAGGAGCCGGCCGTCGAGCCCATAGGTCCAGGCGTGATACGGGCACTGAATGCTGCCGGCGAATGCCCCTGTCGCTTCGGTGCACAAGCGTGTGCCGCGGTGGCGGCAGACGTTGTGGAAGGCGTGAACGTGCCCGTCGGGCGCCGACGTCACGATGATGCTGTCGCCGTCGATCTCTCGCAGCACGTATTGACCGGGCCGTGCGACCTCTTCCACACGACCGGCGCAGAACCACATCGTCCGAAACAGGGACTCGAGTTCACGATTGAAGTACGCGCCGTCGGTGTAGAAACGCGCCGGCAGCGTGCGCGCGCCTTCCGGCATGACGTCGCGCGACTTGGCGACGATTCCCGATTCGGCGCGCGAGTCGTCGGGCTCCATGAGATGTCATGATACAACCTGCCCGATGAGCAGCCCGTCTGTGATTGCCGCGTCGGGTCCAGCGCTGCGGCGAGAACTCGGCCGCTGGGACCTCACCGCCATCGGCATCAACCAGGTGATTGGCGGGGCGCTGTTCGCCCAGCCGTCACTCTATGCCGCCAGCGTCGGCGCCTGGAGCTTGTGGTTGGTCGTGGCCGTCGGGGTGGCCTCGCTCCTCATCGCGCTGTCGTTTGCCGAGGTGAGCAGCCGGTTCGACGCCACTGGCGGGCCGTACCTCTATGCACGCGCCGCGTTTGGCCGGTTCGCGGCCTTCGAGGTCGGCTGGATGCTGTGGTTCACTCGCGTCGCCAGCTGGGCTGCGGTCATCAACGTCCTCGCGACCGCCCTCTCGTTCTATGCGCCGGCGCTCGCGTCCGGTTGGCTACGGGCGATTTTTATCAGCCTGGTGATTGTCGCAATCGCGGGCATCAACATCAGAGGCATCCGTCTGAGCAGCTTTGTCGTCAACTTTCTGACGGTGGGCAAGCTCCTACCGCTCGTCACTTTCGTCGTCGTCGGACTGTTCCTGGTCGACGGCAGCGCGTTGGTGCCAGGCGAGACGCCAACGTTCGCGGCTCTCTCTTCAACCGGACTGTTGTTGATTTTTGCGTTCGGCGGCTATGAAGTGATTCCCGTGCCGGCCGGCGAAGCACGGGATCCACGGCATGCGGTTCCCTTTGCGTTGATCATGACGATCGTCATCGTTTCAGCGTTGACGATTCTGGTTCAGATCGTTGCCCTCGGGACTCTCCCAGGCCTCGCGTCGTCTCGGACGCCGTTGGCTGACGCCGCATCGCTCTTCATGGGCGCCGGCGGAGCCGTGCTGGTAACAGCCGGGGCTGTGCTGGCGACAGCCGGCAACAACGTGGGCGGCGCGCTGTCGGGGTCGCGCAATCTCTACGCGCTCGCCGAGCAGGGTGATCTGCCGCGTGTCTTCGGGTGGGTGCATCCAGTCTTCCGGACGCCGGTCAACGCGATCGTCATCACGTCCGCGGCGACGATGGCCCTGGCGCTGTCGGGGCGGTATGCCGATCTGGCACTCGTCAGCGCCATCAGCCGCCTCCTTGTTTACGTAGCGACGTGCGCGGCAACATTGCGGCTGCGGTCCCCGGCGCTCGCCGGTCGCGCAAAGGCGCCGACCTTCGTCGTGCCGTATGGGCCGATCATTCCAGTTGCGGCGATCGCGATTGCGCTTGCGATGCTGTCCGGTGCGCGACGCGATCAGCTCATAGCCGGTTTCGTCGCGCTCGCAGCCGGTGCGATGCTGTACCTTGTCGCCGTGCGCGGCAGGTCGCCGGTTCATCCATCGCCGATTCCGCAGGAGCCGTGAAGATGTTGAAACGTTCGATGCTCGCGTTGGTCCTCGCCCTTCTCATGCTTGCCATGGCGTCACCGTCGGCGGCCCAGCCGGCTGTTTTTCTCGTCCGGCACGCCGAACGCGCCGACAGCGCTCCAGGGACGAGTCCCACCATGGGCGCCGATCCCGATCTCTCCGAGGCTGGCCGGACGCGCGCCGAGTCGCTGGCGACGTTGCTCAAGGACGCCAAAATTACGGCGATCTTCGCGACCGAGTTCAAGCGCACGCAGCAGACCGCGGCGCCGCTGGCAAAAGCGCTCGGCCTCACCGTCAAAGTCATTCCGTCGAAGAGCACGGCTGATCTAGTCAAGCAAGTCGAGGCGACCAAGGGCAACGCGCTGGTGGTAGGCCACTCGAACTCTGTGCCGGATGTCATCAAGGCCCTCGGGATATCCATGCCGGTCACGATAGGCGATGACGACTTTGACAACCTGTTCATTGTCAACCGCGGGGTCAGTCGCGGCACGGCGTCGTCACTCCTCCGGCTTCACTACCGGTGAGTCACTGGGCGAGAACGACCACGACAAGGACTATGACGCGCAGTTCATTTGCAGGAACGCGGCTGGCCTGGTGCTGCACGGCCACGCTGGCTGTTCTTACTCATGCCGGTCATCCGGTCGCCGTACAGTCGCAGATCGAGCAACCTGTTTCCGCGCGCGAGCTCGGCGCGATTTGGGACGCCGAACATGTTTCGCCGCCGCTGCCACCGCTCGTCGATCATGTCGAGCTCGTCAAGCGGCTCGACGAGATTGGCAAGCGAGCACCAACGGCATTCGCGATCGAGAAGATCGGCGAGTCGATTGAAGGACGATCGATTCACCACGTCCGCGCTGGGACGGGGCCGATGCCGGTGTTGCTCTGGTCGCAGATGCACGGCGACGAGTCGAGCGCGACGTCAGCGCTCTTCGATCTCTTCGAGTATCTCCAACGCCACCGCCAGGAACCGGTGGTCACTCGCATCCTGTCCCGCCTGACGCTGCACGTCGTTCCCATGCTCAATCCAGATGGCGCCGAGCGATTCGAGCGACGAAATGCCCAGAGCATCGACATCAACCGTGATGCGCTGCGGTTGCAGACTCCGGAAGGCCGAGTGTTGAAGGCGCTTCGCGATCGGCTGAACCCGCGCGTCGGTTTCAATCTGCACAACCAGAGTTGGCGAACGTCAGTTGGCACGCCGCCGCAGCCCGCGTCGATCTCCCTGTTGTCGGTGGCTTACGACGAACAGCGGAGCGAGAACGCTGGCCGCAAGCTGACCAAGCAACTGTGCGCGGTGATTCGAGACGCGCTGGAGCCGTCGGCGCCCGGACAGATCGGGCGCTACGACGATGAGTTCGAGGTTCGAGCGTTCGGCGACAACGTCACGCTTTGGGGCACGCCAGTGGTCCTCATCGAAACCGGGCCGTGGCCTGGTCCGGACCCGGACGCGGCACTCGTCCGCCTCAACTTTGTCGCCATCGTTTCGGCGCTCGACGCGCTGGCGACCGGACAGGTCGAACGATCGGATACGCAGCGTTACGAAACGCTGCCGATGAACGAGTCGAAGATGTTCTACGTGCTCGTGCGCAACGCCTCGGTCATCAACGGCAAGGGACTGCCGCCGTTTGTCGCCGACATTGGTGTCGTGCGCGAACCGGAAAGTGCAAATCAACAACGGCCGCAGGGAACTGCAGATGTCGCTCACGATTGAGGACTTCGGAGATCTACGCACGATGGGCGGGCTGCGGACGATTGACGCCACCGGCATGACCGTCGTGCCGCTGACCGACGACTCGATTGCTGCCGGTCAGACGCTCGATCTCCCAGAGTGGAGGTCAACGGTCTCGACGACGATTGCCGTCGGTCAGCCGGCGCGGCTGGCGTTACTCAAGCCGGCGCCGCAGCCAGGAAAGTTTGTGGTGGAAGAGGTGATTCGCTGAGGCCGCCGCCTCAGTTCGTCTCGGCGCCGTTACGGCGATAGACGATGCGTCCGTCGAAGATGGTGACGGCGACGCGCGTCGACGCCAGCCGCGACGGCGGCGCTTCGAAGATATCTTCGGACAGCACGACGAGGTCGGCGAGCATGCCGGCAGCAAGCGTGCCCTTGCGCTGCTCATCGAACGAGGCCCAGGCCGCGCCGAAGGTGTAGGCGTCGATCGCGCTCTTGAGCGCCATTTGCTCGCTCGGGTACCAGCCGCCTTCCGGAAGTCCTTCCGGCGTCGTGCGCGTGACCGCCGTGTGCAGGCCGAACATCGGGCTCAGCGGCGCGCCCGGCCAGTCGCTGCCGAAGGCCAGCCGGCCGGCGGTCGCCGAGATGCTGCCGTACGACCACGCCCGGGATGAGCGCTCCGGACCGACAGTTCTCGACCACAAATCCATCCGGCTTTCGGCTGGGCTGCCGAGTCCCGGCTGCATCGATGCGATCACGCCGAGCGCGCCGAAGCGCGGAACGTCAGCCCCATCGATGGCCTCGACGCCCTCGATCCGGTGACGCCGACCCCGCTCCGGGAGCGGGTTCGATCGCACCGCGTGTTCGTAGGCCGTGAGGGCCATGTTGACGGCACGGTCGCCGGTGGCGTGCGTCATCACCTGCCATCCGCCGGCGTCGAGCAGACGCACCGTTCGGTTGAGATCGTCGGCCTCAATCGTCGGCGCTCCCGCAGCCTCGATCGACAGCGCCGCCGCGCCGTCCACGTCGGCATACGGCTCGAGCATCGCCGCCGAATGTGCTTCGATGACGCCGTCCAGCATGATGCTGACAGCGCCAGTTTTGAAGAGCGGGTCGTCAGGATACTGCTTCCCGATCCGGCCGAGATCGGCCAGAGCCGATTCGGTCAGCGTTTGTGGCGCCGACACGGTGGAAAAAACACGGACGCCGAGGTCGCCATCGCGCCGCGCGTCGGCGTAGATCTCGAAGTCGCTCGCCGGGCCAGTGGCGTTCTGCACGCTGGTGATGCCATGGCGCTGCGCTTCGCCGATCGCGGCGCGGAGCGCGGACGCGCGTTCCGCCCGAGTCATCTGCGGCACGTGGCCAGCAACGAGCGCGACCGCCGACTCCTTGAGGACGCCCGTTGGCTCGCCGGTCCTCGAATCCCTGACGATCGTCCCGCTGACTGGATCCTTCGTCTTTCTCGTAATCTTGGCGAGCTTGAGCGCGTGCGTGTTGACCCATGACGTATGGCCGTCGTGGCTGACGATCTGCGCCGGGCGATCTGGAACGATCGCGTCGAGCTGCTGCCGCGTCGGCAGGCCGCCGCTAAACGGCTCCGAATCCCATCCACGCCCAAGCACCCACGGCGAGTCGGCGTGTGCGGTTGCCCAGGTCCGGATGCGCGCTTGCACTTCGTCGAGCGTGTCCGCGCCGTTCAGATCGACGCGATCGAGGCTGAGACCACCGGCGATGAAATCGAGGTGTGCATCGTTGAAACCGGGAACGACCGCAGCGCCCTTGGCATCGATCATCGAAGTCTGCGGACGGCGGAGCCGCATGATCTCGCGCTCGCTTCCAACGCGCAGAATCTGATTGCCGCGGATGGCGACGGCTTCCGCCATCGTGCCGTCCGGACCTGCGGTGTACACCTTCGCGTTGTGAACGATCACGTCGACCGGACCGTCGGTATCGCCGCGCTGCGCGCCGACGATCAGGCCGGCGATGAGCGTCGCAGCGACGATTCCCACAACAACGTAGGCGGTCAATCGGGCGGCCATACTGGGCGGATTCTAACACGAGGGGCCAGGTCGATTCTGATTGCGGTCGTCGTACCAGCGTTCGGATTCGAGACGAGGAAGCGAATAGGATCACCACATGAAGATTTCGATTCTGGGCTCTGGTGCAGTCGGCGGTTACTACGGAGCCAAGCTCGTCCGCGCCGGGCACGACGTTGCGTTCATCGCTCGCGGCGCCCACCTTTCCGCCATGCGGTCACGTGGACTCGAAATCCGCAGCCCGATGGTCGGCGACTTCACGGTTCCGGTTACGGCTGAGAGCGATCCGTCGCGCGTCGGCCCAGTCGATCTCGTCATCGTCGGCGTCAAGGCCTACGACAACGACACCGCGCTTCCGCTGATGGCACCGATGCTCGGTCCGCAGACGGCAATTCTTCCACTACAGAACGGCGTCGATACGGTAGGGCTGCTCGCGTCACGGTACGGCGAGGCGCCGGTCCTCGGTGGCGTCACTTACATCGCAACGGCGCTAGCCGCGCCAGGCGTCATCGAACAGACGGGCACTCATCGCCGCATCGTCTTTGGTGAAGTCTTCGGCACGTTGCCGCGCCTGTCGGCGCGCGTGCAAGCCATCCAGCAGGCGCTTGTTGCGGCTGACATTCAAGCTGAAGCGGTCGAGGACGGCCGCGTGCCAATTTGGGAGAAGTTCATCTTTCTCGTGTCGCTCGCCGGCTTCACCGGCGCATCGCGGCTGCCGATCGGTCCACTCTGGTCCGATCCGTCGATCCGCGAACGATTTCTCGACGGCTGTCGCGAGATCGAACAGCTGGCGCGGGCCGAGGGCGTTCCCGTGGCTGCCGACATTGTCGAGAAGATTTCCGGATATGTCGGCGGAATTCCGGGGACGATGCGATCGTCGCTGCTGATCGATCTGTCGCAAGGCAAGCGTATCGAGGTGGACGAGCTGCAGGGATCCGTTGTCCGCCGCGCCGCCCGAGCTGGCGTGCCGGTCCCGATTACGTCGACGCTGTATGCGGTCCTGAAGCCGTGGGCGGCCGGGGCACCCCAATCCGCGTGAGCAAGGCCTGGAAATCCCGCCGATCGCGGATGGCGGCAAGCGCCGGCTCGACAGCGACGAAGACGATACTGCCCTGCTGGCCGTCGACGAGCGCGGTGAGGTGCTCCATCGCCTCGTCGCCGCGATTGAGGCGCGTCAACACGGCGGCATAGTTGTAGTGAATCAGCGGCTTGATGTCTGCTGACGCGCGATCGAGCGCAGCGAGACGCTCGAGCCAGTACGCGGTGGGCCCGCCGGTGTCGAGGGCTCTCAAGAGCGCCTCGCCGTCGACCGGCACCCCAAAGCATGCGTGGCCAATTGCGGTGCGTGCGGCGTCCTCGAGACGGTCGAGCAGTTCGTACGCCACGATCATCACGCTGTGCGGTTCGTCGGCGTTCTGGCCGCGGTGCAAGTCGCGCGATTGCAGGAGCTCGGCGATAGCTTCTTGCAGCCGGCCCGCGAAATACAGCGACCAGCCGACGCTCATGTTGACGAGCGGCGACAGCGGATCGAGGTCACGCGCGGTTCGCGCTTCGCCGATGGATTCAGCGTGCCGGCCGGTGGTGGCGAGAAAGATCGAGAAGAAGGCCCGCACGCTCGCGAGCTTCGGATTGAGTGCGATCGATCGACGGAAGTGTTTTTCTGCGGTGGTCCAGTCTTTTCGATGGAAGAGGCTGTCGAGGGCCAGCGTGCCGTACGCATCCGCAAGATCCGGATCGAGGGCAATGGCACGCTCGGCCGCAGCGTGTGCCCGCGCGAAGCCTTCTCTCGACGGGATGAGCCCGTAGTACGACATGCACCCGATCGTGTCGCCGAGACCGGCGTAGGCCTGCGCGTATGTCGGGTCGCGTCCGATCGCACGCTCGAAGTGCTCGAGGGCGAGCCGGAAGCCTTCAGGCGACCACGAGTTGAAGAAGTAGCGCCCTCGCAGGAACTCCTGGTAGGCCTCGGGCGCAACGGTCGTGCGCTTCCGCAGCTTCTTCTTCTGCTCCCCGGTCAGTTTCAGACGTAGCGCTTCCGAGATCTGCCAGGCGATGTCCTGCTGGACGTTCTGAAGCTCGCTCAACTTCAGACGAAATTGCTCACCCCAGAGCTGCGACTCGGTCGCCGTGTCGACGAGCTCCGCTTGCACCGTGAGGTAGTCCGCCTGCTGGCTGACGCGGCCGGTCAGGATGGTTCGCGTGTTGAGCGCCGCGCCGACCGTAGCGGGATCCGACTGCAGGCCTTTATAACGAAACACCAGGCTTCGCGGCACGACACGCAACCCGCTCAGTTGCGACACGCTGTTGATGATGTTCTCGGTAATGCCGTCGGTAAGGTACTCGGTCGCCGGATCCGCCCCGGAATTCACGAATGGCAGGACGGCAAGCGACTTACCCCTGACCCGCGGACGCCGGCTCCCTCCGATCGCGGTCGAACCGCTCAGGAGCACTCGAAGCGCCAGTCCAAGGTCGCTGGCAGACTCGTATCGACGCGCCGGTATCCGCTCGATGCACCGGAGCACGATCTGCCGC
Organism: uncultured Acidobacteriota bacterium; assembly: GCA_963797715.1. Classification (GTDB taxonomy): domain Bacteria; phylum Acidobacteriota; class Vicinamibacteria; order Vicinamibacterales; family 2-12-FULL-66-21; genus DATBJJ01. The sequence goes on along the minus strand of CAWCQS010000008.1, from coordinate 118,244 downwards.
AACTCTGTCGGTGCGAGTGCGTCGAACTCCTGAAGCTCGGGCACGCGGTCGTGGACGAGTTGCGCGACGATTTCCTGCGGTGTGCTGCCCGCGAAGAGCGCGCGGCCGCTCAGCATCTCGTACAACACGCAGCCGAGCGCGAACAGATCCGAGCGGCCGTCGATCCGATCGCCCATCACTTGTTCCGGCGACATGTACCCGAGCGTGCCGAGAACTACGTGCGGCGCGGTCCGCGCCATCGTCGGGCCGTCGCTGTCGACCGACGGCAGTTCGAGACGGCGCAGCGCCAGCCCGAAATCGAGAATCTTCACCGAGCCGTCGTTGGTGAGGAAGACGTTCTCTGGCTTCAGATCGCGGTGGATGACACCACGCGCGTGCGCGACCGCGAGGCCTTCGGCAATCGCCGCGCCAATCTTGACGGCGTCCCGCCATGGGATCGGGCCCTGCTTGAGCCGCGACCGAAGCGTGTGCCCCTCGAGGAGCTCCATCACGGCGACCGGCACGCCATCGACGACGGCGAGCTCGTGAATGGCAAGGATGCTCGGGTGCGACAGCGCAGCAATCGCGCGCGCCTCGGTTTCGAACCGCCGCCGCATCTCGGGATCGGCGGCAACGTGCGGCGCCATGACTTTGATCGCGACGTCGCGTGCGAGCCGCGGATCGCGTGCGCGATACACCTCTCCCATACCCCCGGAGCCGATAGGCTCGAGGATCTGGTACTGAGCGAGGCGGGCGCCGGCAGCGAGCGTGGTCACGAGTGCCTGTTGGTCAGAAGTAAGCAGTGCGGGGCCAAAGGTTCCTCAATCCAGCATCCGATACGCGGCGGTGCCGTCGCTGACGTTGATCACGTGGACGCCTGTGCGCACGAGCAAGCTCGACGCGAGGCTCGATCGATAACCGGTCTCGCAGACGGTGGCGACAGGATCGGGACCTCGCAGGTCTGGCGCTCGCTTCGGCAGCTCGCCGACGGGAATGTTGATCGCTTCGTTGATGTGGCCGTCAAGCCATTCCGAGGGCGTCCGCACATCCACGATCGTCAGCCGCTCGCGCCGCTGCAGGCGGTCGCGCAGCTCGCGCGCGGTGATGATCTCTACGCGCGAGACGCTGCCACCCGCCGACTGCCAGGCGTCGAATCCGCCATCGACGTGGCCGACGACGTCGTCGAAACCGACCCGGAGGAGTTGGCGATTCGCTTCCTCCGCCTCTGAGGCATCACCGGCCAATAGGATGAGCGGGGTTGCGGGCGGCACGATCCATCCCGCCCAGTAACCCACCCGCGGTCCGAAACCGATGTTCATCGCCCCGGCCGGATGGCCCGCGGCGAACGCCTGAGGACTGCGCATGTCGATCACGAGCGCGCCATCGTCTGCGAGCGACGCAGCGTTGGACGCGGCGAGCGGCGCGGGGAGAGGCACGAGTCGCGCGAAGCCTCGCACCGCCGGTCCGTCCCGGTTGATCTGCTTCATCCGGGGAAAGTACGGCGGCGTTTCAGGCAGATCGCCCAGCACCGCTTCGATGAAAGACGCCTTGGAGGTCTGCTGAAGGAGCGGGTTGAAGCGGCGTTCCTGACCGATCGTCGTATGTTCGGCATTGCCGATGCCCGCGCCGCAGAGCGATCCTGCGCCGTGGCCGGGGTAGACCTCCACGTCGTCGTCGAGCGCCAGCAGCGTACCGAAGAGCGAGTCGTAGAGCTGTTCTGCAAGTCCTCTCGCCAAGTTCGCGCCGAGCAAATCCGGGCGGCCAACAGCTCCGACAAACAGCGTATCGCCCGTGAACACGCGCACGGGAGCATCGGGCTGACGGACGACGAGCGAGATGTGCTCCGGCGTATGCCCCGGCGTGTGGAGCACTTCGAGCGTGATGTCTCCGGCATGGAGCGTCTCACGATGGGCCGCTTCGTGGAACGGAAAGCGAAGGGCAGACCCGGGACCGGCGACCACGCGGGCTCCGGCGGCCGCGAGCTCGCGCGCCCCCGACACGAAGTCGGCGTGAATGTGCGTCTCGATTGCAAACGCGACCGTCAAGCCATGTCGCGCTGCAATCGAGGTATACGCGTCTACATCCCGCCGAGGGTCGATGACGATGGCCGTGCGTGTACGCGGGCAGGCGATGAGATACGACGTCTGCGCCAGGCCTTCGTCGGAAAGCCTTTCAAACATGAGGTAAGATCCGCTTCCGGATCATAGCATTCCATTCTTTCTCACCAGTTACTTGTGGATCTCCTGGTCATCACGCCTCTGACGATTGCCGCCGTGATGGCCGCTGGCGCGGTCGCCGGGAGCCTGGGGGCTCTGCTCGGCATTGGCGGCGGCGTGTTTCTGGTGCCATTCCTCAACTCGGTGATCGGGCTGCCCATGAAGATTGCGGTGGCTACGAGCCTGATGACCGTTATTGCGACCTCGAGTGTCGTCTCGGTGAGTACTGTCGGGCGCAGCCTGATCAACCTGCGGTTGGGCATGCTGCTCGAGGTCGCGTCAGCCGCGGGCGGCGTTGCGGCCGGCCTGATGTTTCATGCTCTCTCTGATGAGACGCTGTTTCTCTGGTTCGCGTTCGTGACCGGGCTGATCGCCGTGATGGTGCTCAGCCGGCTCGACCAGCGCAACGTGCTCAACGCGTCAGTCGACCCTGGACGACTGGGCGGCAGGTTCTACGATGACGAAAGCGGCCGCGAGGTCGTGTATCAGGTCAAGCGGTTGCCGGTCGCCCTCGTCGTGTCGGCGCTGGCGGGCGTGGTTTCGGGATCACTCGGCATCGGCGGCGGGATTTTCAAGGTGCCTCTACTGAACGCCTGGTGCGGCGTGCCTCTGCGAGCTGCCGCCGCGACTAGCGCGTTGATGATCGGCGTTACCGCGGCGGCATCGGCGCCAATCCAGTACGCCAATCACTACATCCAGCCGCCGCTGGCGGCTGCCGCCGTGCTCGGTGTGCTTGGCGGCTCGCGCGTCGGCTTGTGGTTCAGCGGCCGAGCAAAGGCACGATGGCTGAAGATGCTGCTGGCGGCCATCCTCGCGCTCGTCTCGGTCGTTCACTTGGTGAAAGTGCTGTGACCAATTCAAGCGATCCGCTCGAACGTCTCGAACATCACGTTGGCCAGCTCTTTACCGCCGGCGTGACCATCAGCGCCGTCACCCTTGCCGCCGGGCTTGCGATGTTCCTGATCGCGCCGGAGAAGCCGGCGACGAACGCACTGCTGAATGCGGGCCTCCTGGTCCTGATGGCCACACCCATGCTGCGCGTGCTGTTGTCGATTGTTGAATACGTGCGGATGCGGGATTGGTTCTTCGCCGCGACGACGCTTGCCGTCATCGTCGAGCTGTCGGTAACAGTGCTGTCAGCCCTGAAGATCAAGAACTGAAGTAAGGCTTCAGCATTCAGACTTCAGAATTCAAACCTTCCTCGGGGCTCGTCGGTATCCCTTCCTGATTCATCGTCTTCGCCATATCGCGCAGGCGATCGTGTGAGGCCGTGCGCATCTTGTCGAGCAGCCCATCGATGCGCTGCGCCTGACCCATGATCGTCTGCAGGTCACGCTGGAGTGCCACATCGTCGTGGCCGCGGCCGATGAGGTCGCAGTGCCCGATGATCGTCTGAAGCGCGCTGTTGATCTCGGCCGCGACCGACAGCGTCAGCTCCGACATCACCTCCATCGTCCGATGTTTGCCGAGCGTCATGTGCAGCTGCTGCGCGACCCAGGCGACGGCGAGAATCTCGGCGATCGGGTGCAACGCGTCAGCGTGCGGCTGTGAGAACGCGTTTGGCTTCCGCGAGACGACGTTCAGCGTGCCGACCGCGCGCCCGCGTGAGACGAGGGGCATGAGGAGCACTGACTGAAAGCCCGACGTCATGAGGATGTTGGCGTCGAGGTAGTCGGGCGCCGCGGACTTGATGTCGCCGATGATCATCGGCTCACGCGATCGAACGACGCCGCCGAGGATCGTCCGCTCGACCTTGAAGACGATCTCAGGTCTTGGCCGCGCGCGGCGCTCTTCCTGTTGCACCCGCGCCGTGTAGGTCTGGAACTCGCGCCCGTCTTCGGAGAGGAGCGCCATGCCGACGCGATCGCACGGCGCCAGCCGCGCGACCCGCGCGGCGAGCGCCTGGAACGCGAGCGGGACGTCGACTGAGCGCGCGATGATGTCGAGCATCTCGTTCTGCGTCTGGAGCTGATCCACTTCGTTCAGCGTTGCGTGATGGGCCTGCTCCTTCTGCGAGAGGCGGCGCCAGATCGAGGCGATCCGCCGGGTGGCGATGGCGGCCAGCGCCAGGAGTGTGATCCACACCACGAGCAGGGGTGCGAGGGCCACGGGATCGCGTGGCGGTCCGCCGACGAGGAACCAGACAAGTGGCTGGATCGCGCCGAAGGCGATCAGAAGCCAGATGGCCCAGACTGGGGCTCGATCCTCTCGCAGGGGCATTTGCTCAGTGAGATCACGAAACTATATCGTAAAAGGCCGTCATTGCCGCGTCGCGCTCGTTACGCGGGACGAGCGGAAATGTCTCGAGGATGTGCGCGAAGTGTGCCGACCGCAATCCATAGATGGTGGCCGCGAGCGCCTGCAGTCGTGCGCGGCTACGCATCGCCCACACCAGCGTCGAAGGCGAGGGAGCACGACCCGTGCCAGCGTCGTTCAGCGCGCGCAATCGATCGGTTGAGGTCGACGACTTCACGAAACTGCATATCGTCGCGTGGCAGGACAGGAACTGGCAGCCGGCTGATGATGCCCGACGTCACGTGTGTGCTCACGCGCATCCGTACAAGGTAGTTGGCCACGAAGCTGTTGAGAATCCCGCACAAATATTCCTGGCACTCGTCGTCCAGCAAATCCTTCAAGCAAAACACCGTGTGGGTCGTGACCACGCCGGCGGGCAGCATTGCCGCGATCAGCGTCAGGCGATTCGTGGCCGACGCCACTTCACGGTAGGCAAGCCTGCGCCGGGCGAATGTGCGCGCGGGATCGACGAGCGTCGCCGCCAGACGTGGCTCGATCGTGAGTTGAGCCGCCTTGACGTCGACCGCAAACGGCGACAGGTGCTTGCCCTCGATGACCGGCAGCCCGGATTTGCTCACTCGGAGATGGTGGCGATCGTCGGTGGCGTTCAACTCGCGCCCGAAGTGGACGTGCCAGCCGTCTTGATCGCCGAGCGCCGGGACGGCAAAGGTAACGGTATGCAGAATCTCGATGTCGCGGGGACTTTGCACGTTTGGGATGGCGACCTCGTTTCCTGTCAGTTTGCGGAGGAGAGGAAGAGGCAGCGTTACGGCGTCTGGGTCTGGGCCGCTCTCCGGTAATCGGTCGACTGCCTCGCGACGTACGAATGCCAAAACGGCAGGGAAGTGTCACCGTGCGTTCGCCCTTGGTCGCCGAGAGCAGCAGGATTCGAAGGCTGCGGTGCACGGGGAAAAGGCGCGTCGCGATTTTCGAGCGACACGAGGCTATCGATGTGCGTGCGGTCGAACAAGGTGCGCCGAAGGCCAGCCGCGCCCGTGTCGGTGGCCAGGCCTGATGGCAGGACAAGGCCGATCCGGCCGCCGGCACGGACGAGCGCCAGCGATCGCTCGAGGAACAATTGATAGAGGTTGGCGTGGCCGTTGCCCTGGAGCAGATAGAGACCCGAACCTCTGGCAAAATCGGTCAGACGTGCCGCGGCGGCTCGCGCTGCCTGCCGAGTCTCGCCATCACCGCGATCGCCTCTCAGCATTTCCCACGGTGGGTTGCCGACGATCGCGTCGAAGCCCGGCCGTAGCGCGCGCGTCATTGGCACCGCCCTGGAAGACCTCGGGAAATTCGAGCGACCAGTGGAAGAAGCGCTCGCGCGCCGCGACCGTTCTGCAGACTTGAATCATCGGCGCGGCGAGGCGCTCTGACAGAGTGCCGCGTCCGAGGATCTGATCGGCCAGCGCCGCAAACGGAACGTTCACTCGCAGGTGGCCGTGATCCGCGAACCAGGCGGCACACCAGCCGTCGCAGACCTCCTTCCACTTCTCGATCGCGGATGTCTCTGACGTCAGCGCCGCGAATGCATGCTCCTTGGCGCGCACCTGTTCGAGCGTGTCGCCGGGCTCCAGCGCGATGCGGGATCTCACGGCGATCGCGTGCCGCACGGCGACGTCGCAGGCATCCTCCTCGAAAAGAGGAAGTGCGCCTGGTCTGGCCCGATGACGACCTCCCGGCGCTTGCCTGGCGATGTCATCCAGCGAAGCGCCGACGAGGCTGTTCCCAGATCGCAAACGGTGATCGAGAAACGTCAGCGGACGATCCGACGACAGCGTCGCCAGCCAGAGCGACAACCGTCCGAGCTGCACGGCCATCGGGTTGATGTCGACGCCGTAAAGGCAACGCTGCGCGATCGTCCTTCTGAATTCCGACGCGTTCGCGCTCGCTGATGTCGTCGGCCGACCATCCCCCATTCCGCAGCAGAGCGGCCTCGTAGGCTGCGGCCAGATAACGGCACGCGGCGACCAGGAACGCGCCGCTTCCCATGGCCGGATCGAGCACGCGCAGGCCGAGGATCTCGTCGGGCGAAGCGTTCTGCACGAGCGGCGCGAGCGTTCGCCGCACCAGGTATTCCGTCAGCGGCCGCGGCGTGTAGAACGCGCCCGTCGATTTGCGCCGCTCGGTACGGACAAACGCGCCAACCGATGTGGCCGCAGCGACGCCACTCGGATCGAAATCGAGGACGCGTTCGTACACGCGCGCCGAGTTGCTCGACGCCGAGATCGCTATACGCGATCCGCTCGAGGCCACCGCGTCCTGGCCGCGTCGTCAGTGCCAGCAGGGCTCGGCGGACGACGCCATCGTCGAGCGGCACCCGGTCGGCGAGGGGAGCGTGTGCGGGAGAGAACAGCCGGCCGTTGAACGGTGGAACGGTCAGTGCGCCGATCCGGCAACCGCGGTGCGCGAGCCGGGCGATAGCTTGCAGCGCTTCCCAGATCCCTGCGGGCCGCGGCAGCACCTCGATGGGGTCTCGGAGCGATTCGATCGTGTATCCGTCCCGGTAGATCGGATGCCAACGTGGAACGAGGCCGCGGGCTTCGGCAAAGAGCAGGAAGAGGACGCGATACACGACGATGAGTGCTTCGTCGAATCCGGATACCGTCGTGTGTGACACGGCGTCGCGTGTGACCGTCCGCCGGCTTGCGGCCGACAGCGCACGCGACAGATAGGTCAGTGCGTCGTGCACGCCGTGTTGGAGGCAGGCGCGGACTGAGGCACGGTGCGCCTCGGTCAGCGCAATCGCGCGATCGAGCAGAGGACGATTGTCGCTGGGCGTCCCCATCATCGCCGTTCCGCGCAGCAAACCCCAGAGGACAGCAAAGGTGTCTTCGTACTCGAGTGCGGCCTCGAGGTCGATCTCGACGAACTGGCGCGAGTACGTTCGAGCCGTGTCGATCATCCGAAGGCGCGGTCCCGTCAGGCAGTAACACCAGCGTCCGGTTTGAGCGATGCCGAGGTGGACAGCATCGCGCCAGGCGGCGCCAGGCTGCTCTCCCCATGCCGTCACCAGTAACGTCGCCCGAGCGGAGCCCGCCGCCGACAGGACGGCGCGCATGCGAGACGGTTTCGCTTCGATCGGTGTGACCTCGTAGCCGAGCTCAGACATCAACGGGATGGCGATGCGGTCGAAAACTCCACGGACCCCGAGTGCTGGGCCGAGCCATCCGGTGAGTGACTGGTGCCACGATTTCAGCCGCGTGCGAGCTTGCTCGCGTCCTTTCTCGTCGAGGAGACCATGAAGGTCGCGCGGCACGGTCTGTGTCAGCACGTCGTGCGACAGCAGCGATCCCGAGAGGCCAGGAATCATCGACCGGCCGTCACGTGAATGGCGGCGAGCAGCTCGGCGTAGCGGGTGACGGTGCTATTTCGGGTCGCTGCCGCGTCGCGGTCGCGGCGGCCGTCGTCGAGAGCCGCCGTCGCCTCTGCGTTACGTGCTGCGGCTCGCAACGCGCGTCGATCGAATAGGCCAGCCTGGACGAGACTCTGCGATGCAAGCGGCGCTGCGCTGGCGATCACGCGCGCGATCACCTCGCTGCGTTGCCGAAGACGGCCGTTCCGTGCATCGGCGAGGGTTGACACTCCGTCGAAGCCGTTGCCGCCCTGTTGGCTCGCGATCTGGATGAGTACTGCCTCGTCGGTTGACGCGAGTGCGGCAACGACATCCCGTAGCTGCTGCCGTGAGAACTGAATTGCGAGGCTGTCCTCGAGGCACAGTTCCACGCGGATCAGTCGTGGTTCGGCGTGGATAATCGAACCGTCATTCGTCCGCAGCGACACAGCAAATACGAAATAGAGCCCGGGCGCGAGCTTCTTGCTGCGAAGTCGAGTCGCGACCACTGACGGACGACTCCGCACGAACGATGCGACCGACCGTGATGTCAGACAGCGATGCCGTTCGAGGCGAGCCGCCTCGGCCACGGCGAAGCCCGGGAGATCTGTCGGCGGAGGGACGGCAGCCGACTGGAGAAGCGCGGGTTCGTCCGGCTGGGGCAGCGGTTCGCCCGTCATCACAGCCGTTGCGACGGACGATGCCGACAGCGCGCTCAGTGTCCGGCCACCAGCGGCACCGGCGGCCGCGAGGCGAAAAGCCAGGGGTGCCAGTACGAGCCGTTCGGCCGTGTGCGCCGCGACGAGGGCAAGCTCGTGCACGACACTGGCCTGTCCCAGCCGATCGACCCGCCCAACACGTTGTTCTAGCCTGGCTGGATTCCATGGCAGCTCGAAGTGGACGACCACGCGGCACCGGTGATGGAGGTTCAGGCCCTCGGCCGCGGCATCGGTCGCGAGCAGCGTTCCGCCGTGCTCGTTGAACGTGCGCTGCACGCCGGCGCGCTCGCGGGCACTCAGGCCACCGTGCAGGACGAGGACGTCATGCCCGGCGGCAACGGCCCGCTCGGCAAGCCGGGTCAACGTGTCCCGGTATTCTGTAAACACAATGACCGGCTCATGAGCGCGCGCGAGAAAACGCAGAAGGCGGTGAGCCTTTCGCTCATCGGCGGCGGCTCTCTTTGCGGCTGCCGCAATCTGATTCAACCAATGTCGTTCGAGATGAATGTCGCCCAGGCCCGGCACGCCGAGATCGACGGTCGGCGCGTCGTCGTCAACCGGATCTTCGTCTTTGTCGATTCCGAGAGGCAGCGAGGGCTGCCACTCGCCTTGCGTATCGGTCAGCATCGCCAGCCTTCGTTCGATTGATGTAAGAAGGGAGCCAGCGCTCGAGAGTGCCCGCTTGCGCAGGACGATCGAGACGAGGCGCGCGCGCTCGTCGGCGCGCGCTACGGCCTCGTTCCAGACCTGACGGCTGTATCGCTCGAGCAGCTCGTGCATCTGACGCTCGGCGCGTGACGGCGTGACGGCGATCACTCGGGTTCGCCGCAGCGTGCAGCGGCGAACGTCGCCACGCGAACGGCGAAAGATCACGATCGGCTCGTCCTGGTTCGCCGGCTGGCCGATGCGCATCAGTGCCTCGCGCTCCCGCGGATCGGCGTCGTGCGGAGTCGCTGTGAGCAGCACGACGTGCCGCGATCGCATCGCGATGGCGTGCAGAGCCGCCCGCCGATCGCTTCCCGATGTGGCCGCGTGTGCCTCGTCGATGACGACAGCATCCCAGGTGACGTCTTCGATTGGGCGGAGTACCTCAGCACGCTTGACGAGATCGTGCGAGGCGACATAGATGCCTGGCATCGACCACGGGTTGATGTGCGCCGGCCGCTCGGCGGCAAGGGATCGCAGCCATCGCGAGTCCGCGAGGGCGGTCGCCAGGCCCAGCCTCGTCGAGAGCTCGAGCCGCCACTGGTCCCTGAGTCCGGCGGGCGTAAGGACAATCGCCCGGCAACCCTCGTCCCGCCGTACGAGCTCGAGTAGCACGAGGCCGGCCTGAATCGTCTTTCCCAGGCCAACGCCGTCAGCAATCAGCACGCGGCTGACCCCGTCTCGGGCGATGACCATCGCGGGCTCGAGTTGATACGACAGCAGGCGAATGGGAGCGCCTGCGGCGGCGGGCAGCGAACCGAATGGATGAAGCGGCAGGAGGGCGCGATCGAGGTCGTGCATCCAGCGCCGCGGCGTGCAGATTCGCGGCTCGGGTCGGGCGTCCGAGCGGGATTGGCCGATCGAACGGCGTCAGCACCGTGAGCGTTCGATCGTGGCCACTGCCGCGCAGCCGAATCGACGCGCAGTCCGAAGCCTGGATGCGCGCCTCAACCGTCCACTCGCGTCCGCGGACGCGAACTCGATCGCCAGATCCTTCGCCCGCGGCGAGAGCGCGTGCCGAATCCATGGCGGCCTGGAGTGGCAACCCGAATGCCGGCTTGATGCGGTTCGGACGTCCGGCCCGCTAGTGAAGGTGAAAAAGCCGCCTGGAATCAGCGATTTGTCAGTGCGGCCGGCGACCAACTGCGGGCGCGCGGCCGAGCCGAGCCGAGATTCGATGCTTCAAACGATGCGTACCGATCAGGGCAGCTGCGTTGCCGTTTCTGCCATGCCGCTACCGACCCGTCGATCGAGGTAATCAGCTCGTGACGTCGTCGCCTGAGCCACGCAGCGCGCGGCGCGACAGGATCACCGGTCGGCGCTTGTCGCTCGGTGTGCCGGTGGCTTTCGGCGCCTTCACCCGCACGCGACGAATCCGGCAGCCACGCGGATAGGTGACGGAAGCGACGGTCGCCGGCACACGGAGTCCTGCCATCAGGCCCTGCAGGTCGTCCTCGACGGCTGGTTCGTGGCCGTGGCCGTTGCCATTGCCGTTTTCAGTTCGTGCCCACACCGAGAGCGGCATGAGGCGGAGCAGTCCCTTCGGCTCGTCGTGCTCGGCGCGGAACTCGGCGTAGTGGTCCGCATGTGACGCTGCGAGCTCTTCCTGCCGTTTCCACGCTTCTTCTTCGGCACGGCTCGCCGCCGCACGTTCTCCTTCCCGGCGTCGCGCCTCGGCCTCCTCGCGCTTTCGCTGCGCCTCGGCCTCGCTGCGACGCCGGTCTTCTTCTTCGCGCCGCCGCTCGGCTTCGGCCTCTTCGCGTTTCCGCCTGGCTTCGTCCTCTTCGCGCTTGCGCTTGGCTTCGGCCTCGAGCCGTTTCCGTTCTTCTTCATCGCGCTTGCGCTTGGCCTCGGCCTCGAGCCGTTTCCGTTCTTCTTCATCGCGCTTGCGCTTGGCTTCGGCCTCGAGCCGTTTCCGTTCTTCTTCTTCGCGCTTGCGCTTGGCCTCGGCTTCGAGGCGTTTGCGCTCGGCTTCCTCCTGGCGCTTCCGCTCTGCTTCAGCTTCTTCGCGCTTGCGCTTGGCTTCGGCCTCGAGGCGTTTGCGCTCGGCTTCTTCCTGGCGCTTGCGCTCTGCTTCAGCTTCCTCGCGCTTGCGCTTGGCTTCGGCCTCGAGGCGTTTGCGCTCGGCTTCTTCCTGGCGCTTGCGCTCCGCTTCAGCTTCCTCGCGCTTGCGCTTGGCTTCGGCTTCGAGGCGCTTCCGTTCCTCTTCCTGCCGCTTGCGCTCTTCTTCCTTTCGCTTGGCCTCGGCTTCGAGCCGCTTGCGTTCGGCCTCGGCCTCGAGTCGCTTGCGCTCTTCTTCCTTGCGCTTTGCCTCAGCCTCTTCGCGCTTGCGCTTGACCTCAGCTTCGAGCCGCCGTCGAACTTCTTCTTCCTGACGCTTGCGCTGTGCCTCGGCTTCGAGCTCTCGCTTCCGGCGTGCTTCCGCCTCTTCCTGTTTTCGCTTCGCCGCCGCCTCGGCTTCCCGTTTGCGCTTCGCCTCGGCCTCGAACCGCTTGCGCTCTTCTTCCTGCTTGCGCGCGGCGGCAGCGTCTTCTTCCTTCTTGCGCTTGGCGAGCGCTTCGGCATCGCGTTTGCGCTGGGCCTCTAGCTGCTCCTCGCGCTTTCGTTCTGCGGCCAGCCGTCTCCGCTTCGCGCATGCGCTCGGCCTCGGCCTCTCGAGCCCGCGCGTCTTCTTCCTCGCGCTCCCGCGCCGCTTCGGCCTCGCGCCGCCGTTCGCCCTCGGCTTCCTCTTCGCGACGTCTGGCGAACTCGGCTTCTTCCCGTGCCCGCTGCTCCATCGCCAGCCTGCTCTTGCTCTTCCTGATCCTCGGCGACGACGGCGAGCGGAACGTTGGTGATGAGGGGCGAAGTCGCCCGAGCCGCGACCCCCAGACTGCGCTGCCGGGCGCCACTCGAAGGGCGACTCCCAAGACGACCCGCCAGCCGACTGTTCTTCGGCCGCTGCGTCAGCACCGGCGGATGGCTGCGACGCCGAAACGACAGGGTCTGGATCCAAGAACGAGCGCGAAGCCGACGAGAACGACGATGGTTGCGACTGATTGAGCGGCTGCGCCTGGAACTCGAGATGCGCGACACGCTGCTGCAGCAGGTCGGCCGACTCCGACTTGCGCTCGGTTGCCGTCTCGATGAACGTTCGGATCTCGTCGGCGAAGAGATCCGGATCGCAACCGCCCATCGATATCTTCGGCGCCTGCTTCCTTCTTGCCGAGCAGCTTGCCGAACAGCCCGCCGCCGCTCTTGTGCTCCATGTCCGCAGCGGTCGATGCGAGCTGCGGAATTGTGTGTGTCTGGATGTGCCCGGCTCCCGCAAGCGTGCGCAGGTAGGTGACGAGTTCTTCCTCGTCTCGCGGCGAGAGCAATGCGGTCAGCAGGATGACGTCTGGAATGCCGCGCGGTGAGCGCCGCGATCGCAGCGTCGCGCGAATCGACGACGACGAGGTCGGCGTGGACCCGGTCGCGGACGACGCGCTTGAGGATTCTGGCCTGCCGTGGTCAGGCTCCACGGCGAGGACGAGCGCCAAGGGTTAGGTCCTTACCATGAACAGAAAGAGCACGGCACCGACGACGGCAAAAATCAGCAGCGGTCCGTTCTCGAGGCTCTGATAGCGAAGGGCCGACACGAGGGTGCCACCCAGGTCCGACCAGCTTATTGTCCCAGGACGAGACGCCACCGCCGCTCGACAAGATCTGCGAGAACTGATCGCGCACGCGCGGGTCGACGTACATCAGGCCGCCCACTACCAGGCCGAATGCCGTCAGCGAGAGGAGCAGCTGGCGAAATTTCATGGCGTGATCCTTGAGTCGCCGCACTCGCAATGCGTATGCCGTCGACAGATCTGTACGCGCCAGCGGGCGTTAAGTGGCGCGCATACAGGAAATAGATGCGACTGTGTGCGCGACACGCACAGCGGCTGTTGGCGGCGCGAGCTTCCTGCGCTCACCAAATTCGCGTGATGCCTTACGAAACTGCACCTGGCCTGCGTCCTTGGCAGGGGTCAATCGGTGGCTCCGGGGGGCCGCTGCTGGTCGAGAGAGCGCCCGGCAATCGTCGCCAAGTGAAGCACTTGCGTCGAGCGGCGCGAGCCGAACCTAACGCCGTGGCACAGCCGTTGCGATTGGCTCGCCCCGTGTCGCGGCAAGCGCGGCGCTCTTATCAACCTACATGCGGCGCTGCCGCACGTGCGCACCGCAAAGAGGCGGTGCTAATTCCTCGGGGGAGGATTCAATGTCGATGCTGCTGAATCTCGTGAAGTCGGTTCGCAACGAAGAGGGCCAGGACCTGCTCGAGTACGCGTTGCTCGTCGCGCTCATCGCGCTCATCGCGATCGGTGCGGTTGGCCTCGCCGGCCAGAGCGTCTCGGCGATCTTCACCAACATCGCCGGCCAGCTCGTCGGCGGCGGCGTAGTCCGTCGGGATCGTTGACGGGCCGGCGCGATCATCGCGCCGGCCCGTCGTTTCGCGATCGACGGGAGGAGACGAAGTCATGCCATCGCCGGTTGCTGTTGCGCAATTGAAACGCCTCGCGAACGCACGACTGCGCCGCGAGGAGGAGGGCCAGGACTTACTCGATACGCGTTGCTCTGCACGCTGATTGCACTCGTCGCACTCGGAGCCGTGACAACGGTCGGAAACACCATCAACACCGTGTTCTGGCAGGTCATTGCTCAGACTGTTTAACGTGTCGTTCGCGGTGCTGGCGGTCGGGCTGATCGCTGCCACCGTCGTGGATCTACGGACGCGGCGGATTCCAAACGTCCTGACAGGCACGATGGCGGCTTCGGGACTGGCGCTCGCCGCGTTCGGTTTTACGAAGTTCTCGGTTGGCGCGGCCCTTCTCGGATGCGTGATTGGCCTGGTGCTGATGCTTCCCGGGCATGTGCTCGGCGCAACCGGCGCAGGCGACGTGAAGCTGATGGCGGCGGTGGGAAGTTTGCTCGGCCCGCTCGCCACCGTGAACGCCGTACTCTTCAGCGCGGTTGCCGGCGGAGTCCTCGCGGTAATCGTGGCGGTGCAGAGAAAGCGACTGGGAACGACGCTGGCGGGCACGGGTCGAATGATTGCCGCGCCGGGCGAAGTCAAACAAGAGATTGCAGCGAAGGCGGCCTCGAGCCGATTCGCCTACGGGCCGGCAATCGCCGCCGGCAGCTTGTTAGCGGCTCTGTTGCAATAGCCGCCGTTCGGGTTGGAAGTTCTGAGTTCGCGGTTCGGAGTTCTGGGTTCGCTGTCGCGAGCAGCGAGAAGCGAGCCGCGACGAGCACCGAGGATTCGAGGGATTCAGAGGACTTGATGCCACGCCAGGACGCCACGGGACAGACAAGCGAGGTGCCGCAGGCCGGCGCCGAGCGCGGTTCCCGGCAGGAGCGCGGCGCGGCTCTCCTCGAAACGGCAGTCACGCTGCCGATTGTTTTGATGATTTGCGTCGGCATCTTCGAGTTCGGCCGCGCCTACCAAACCTGGCAGGTGCTGACCAACGCGGCGCGCGAGGGCGCGCGGGTGGCCGCGACGGACGGGAAGACCGACCTCGAGGTCGAGACTGCCGTTCGCAGCTATATGGCCGCCGAACGACTGGGCAATGCCGGCTCCGCGCCGATCGCGGTCAACCGGAAGGTCGCCCTCGGATCGAACACTGGTTCCGAGGTCACGATTCAGTATCCGTTCTCGTTCATCTTGCTCGACCCGGCTGTGCGGTTCGTGAAGCCGGCAACAACCACCGGCGCTCCGTTGACGATGTCAGCGGTCGCCATCATGCGGAACGAAAGCTAGGGGACGACGCTCATGCGCAACCGAATCTTCGCCGTGCTCGCCATCGCCGTGCTCGCCGGCGGCGGATTGGCGTACGGCACGTACAACATGATCCAGCCGAAGGCACCGGTGGTCACGAACCAGAAGTACCAGCCGGTGGTGGTCGCGGTCAACGACCTCTCGATGGGCGCCGAGATCAAGCTCGAGGACCTCAAGGTTGCGAAGTTTCCCGAGGGTGGCGCGCCTGAGGGCGCGTTCGTGAAGCCCGAGGACCTCGTCGGCCGCGGCGTCGTTGTCAACATTGTCAAGAGCGAGCCGATCCTGCCGGCCAAGCTCGCCTCGAAAGAAGCCGGCGCTGGCCTGCCGCCGGTCATCCCCGAGGGCATGCGCGCCGTGTCGGTCCGCGTGAACGAGGTCATCGGCGTCGCCGGCTACGTTCTCCCTGGCACGCGCGTCGACGTGCTCGCGACCGCCAGCCCGACCAACGATCCCAAGGACATGACCTCGAAGGTCGTCCTCGCGAACGTGCAGGTGCTGACTGCCGGCACGCGGATGGAGCAGGACCAGAAGGATGGGAAGCCGGTGCAGGTAACGGTCGTCACGATGTCAGTAAACCCCGAGCAGGCGGAGCGCCTCGCGCTCGCCAGCACGGAAGGCAAGATTCAGCTGGCGCTGCGCAACCCGCTCGACCAGACCGCGCCCGCGACGCCTGGCATCAAGCCCGCCGTGTTGTTGGGCGTGGCCAAGGGCCCGGCTCCGGCCCCGAACTCCACCTCGGCGAAAGCCAAGCCCGGCCAGGCAGTCATCCCACCGAACTCGACGGTCTACGTCCCGACGGTTGAAATCATTCGCGGCGACAAGCGCGAGAACGAAGTCATCAGGTGAAGAGCGACTTCATGCGGACCACACACAGCGAACTCGTATCGGAGGACTTGAACATGCTCGCGGCACACACGACTCAGTTCTGGCGATCGCGGCCCCTCCAGGGTCGGCGGCCGGCCGCCTTCTTCGCGGCGCTGGTCGTGTACATCATCGTGATATTGGTAGCGGCGCCACAGGCGCAACAGCCGCAGACGTTCAACCCGACCGCGACCGGCGCCTCGGTTGCCGCCGTCCGCGATGCAGCCAGCGGCTCCGAGATCGAGCTGATGGTCGGCCGCTCGACCGTGCTCAACGTCGGCTCGGACATCGCGCGCGTGTCGCTCACGGTTCCCGACATCGCCGACGCGCTGCCGACCGGAAAGTCGCAGCTGCTCATCCACGGCAAGAAGCCGGGGACGATCTCGCTGTTCGTCTGGGACAAGGGCGGCGCGATCTCCACGTTCGAGGTCAAGGTTCGCCGCGACCTGTCCCCGCTCATCGCGCACGTCAAGCAGCTCTTCCCTGGTGAGGACATCACCGTTCTTGGCAGCGGCAAGGACGTCGTCATCTCCGGCACGGTCTCGAGCAAGTACGTCATCGAGAAGGCCGCGGACGTCGCCTCTGGCTACGTCGAGAAGAAGGAAGACGTCGTCAACATGCTGAAGCAGCAGGAGGGCGTGGCGTCGAACCAGGTCATGCTCCGCGTGCGCTTCGCAGAAGTCAGCCGCTCGGCGATGCAGGAGCTCGGCGTGTCGTTCTTTGCCAACGGCTCTGGCGGGAGCGACCAGTGGTACGGCCGCAGCGCGCCAGCGGGCATCGGCGGGCCGACGTTCGACGAGGGCAAGCTGATCTTCAGCGACTTCCTCAACCTCTTCGTGTTCAACGCCAAGGAGAATCTGGGCGCCGTCGTGCGCGCGCTGTCGAACAAGGGTCTGTTCCAGAGCCTGGCCGAGCCGAACCTGATCGCGACCAACGGTAAGGAAGCGACCTTCCTCGCCGGCGGCGAGTATCCGTATCCGGTGGTGCAGTCTGGATCGGGCACGAACTCGGTGACCATCACCTTCAAGGAGTTCGGTGTTCGCCTCAGCTTCACGCCGACGGTGCTCGGTGGTGATCTCATTCACCTCAAGTTGAAGCCCGAGGTCAGCTCGCTCGACTTCGCCAACTCGGTCGTCATCGACGGCTTCCGCGTCCCGGCGCTCTCGACGCGGCGCACCGAGACGGAAGTCGAGCTGCGCGACGGGCAGACGTTCGCGGTCGCGGGCCTGATGAACAACACGCTGACCAGCACGATGAGCAAGATCCCCGGCATCGGCGACATCCCGATCCTTGGTCTTCTCTTCAAGAGCAAGGCGCATCAGAAGAACCAGACCGAGCTCGTGGTCATGATCACGCCGACCATCATCAAGAAGGGTCAGATGGGCGTGTCCGAGGGTCTGCCTTCGCTCGTCGAGCCGTATCTCCAGCGGCCGGACAAGACCTATCCGAGCCCGGATCCGTTCACGGGTTCGCCGCGTTATCCCGCCGACCAGGCCAAGCCGAACGAGGGGAACAGTCCGGCGGCGACGCAGCCACGGCAGGGTACCGCGCAGATGCCGGCGCCACTCGCGCCGGTGACCACTCCGGCGGCAGCGCCGGCGCAGAAGCCCGCGCCGACGGCAGCAGCTCCGGTTCCGTCGCGCCCGATTACCCAGACGCCGAGCACGCCGGCGGCGCAGTCCGCGAAGCCGGCGCCGGCGCAGCCCGCGCACGCGACGACGACGACTCCGGCCGTGAAGAAGTCGGAGCCCGAACCGGCCGCGAAGACGACCAAGGCGGCGGCGCCGTCGGCGAGCAAGGAATCGGCGGCGGTCAAGGCCGAGATCAAGGAAGTCGACAAGGCCGCTGAGCGAGCGGCGCTACGCGCGGCCGAGCAGGAGCGCAGGGCCGCCGAGGCCGAAGCGAAACAGCGTGACATCGAGGCGCGCCAGAAGGCAGAGGACGACAAAGTCGCCCAGGCCAAGGCCGAAGAAGACCGTAAGCAGGCCGACCGTCTGGGCAAGGAGCGCGCGAAGCGAGAGGCTGAGATCGCGCGCAGACAGGCAGAGGTCGCGAAGAAGCAGGCCGACGACGACGCGAAGCGCGAGAAAGCGCTCTCGGAAGCCGCGGCGCGGCTGAAGGAAGCGCAGGCCCAGTATCAGGCCGAGGTCGAGAAGACGAAAGGCGGGAGCAATGAGAAGCCAGGCTCCACGACCAAACAGTAAAGCTACCTGGGGAGGGTAGCTTTACTTCACGAGCAGATTATTCGTTTGACCAAGTAAGCCACCCTGCGGCTCTGACACACGGGGTCAGATATCGATTTTCTGAACTGACGGCTTCTGATTCAGAAAAGCGGTATCTGGCCCCGTTCGCTTTTGGTTACCGCCGCGCAAGGACTCGACAAAACCGTCCGCCGAACGACGGAACTGTGGGTCGGGTCCGTAGGCGACAGGTTGGCAGCCGGGCAGGCGTGGCGAGAAATGGTGTGGTGTCAATCATTTGCGTGGTTGCTCAATGTGTGACACCCGCGGCATAGCCGTTGCCATTCTGTTACTGGGGTCGCTCTCTCTCTGCGACGACCCGATCCTTTTGACTTCGCACTGGCGGCATTAACGACATGGCACAACTCACAGCCCTCATCGTCAGCCACGATGACGAGTTCAAACGCCAGGCAGCGCAATTGCTGCGGGCGGGTGGCGTCCCTATTGGGATCGTCGATGGACGTTCAACCACCGACGGCTCGCATCCCGACATTGCGGTCGTCGACCTCCGCGCCGATGCGGCCTCGGGCATGTCGGCCATCGAGCGGCTGCGCG
Organism: uncultured Acidobacteriota bacterium; assembly: GCA_963797715.1. Taxonomy (GTDB): domain Bacteria; phylum Acidobacteriota; class Vicinamibacteria; order Vicinamibacterales; family 2-12-FULL-66-21; genus DATBJJ01. The sequence continues at coordinate 99,558 of CAWCQS010000008.1, read as the reverse complement.
CGACGCACGGGTCGATGGCGATTTTTGCCATCGCCCTCGCCGCCGAGCCCGACTTGATCCTCGGCTCCATGCGCGCCGGGGCCAACGAGTTCTTCCCATGGGCGGTGGGCGGCCAGACGCAGCAATCGCGCTCGATGGAGGAGTCGTTCCATGGGGCGGTGCGCAAGACGGCGGCACGCCGCGAGGCGTCGGTCACGCGTCAGCCTTGCGTCAGTCATGTGTTTCTCGGCGCCAAGGGCGGCGCCGGCACGACGACGGTTTCGGTGAACTGTGCTGTTGAGCTCGCGCGGCTCTCGAAGCGGCCGACGATCATTGTCGACCTCAAGCCGTGCCTGGGCGAAGTCGCGCTCTTCCTCGGCGTCCGGCCGCGATTCACCGTGCTCGACGCGATCGAGAGCCTGCACAAGCTCGATAAGGAGTTCCTGAAGGAACTGGTCTCGAAGCACAAGTCCGGCCTCGACATCCTGGCCGGCTCCGAGCAGTTCGATCGGCCGAACGCGCAGGACGCGGGGGCGATCGAAGAGCTCCTGCGCGTGCTCGGGCGTACCTACGAGCACATCGTCATCGACGCCGGCAACATGATCAACTCGTTTGTCGTCGCGACGCTCTACACCGCCGACACGGTGTTCCTGATTGCCAACCCTGACGTGCCCTCGATTCGAAACGCACAGCGTCTCGTCGATCGCGTACGGCAGCTCGGCGCCGGCGCGGAGCGCGTCAAGATTGTTCTCAACCGCACGTCGGACCAGAACCTGATCGCGCCCAAGCAGATCGAGACGGCGCTTGGCTACGGCATCCATCACGCGTTTACGAGCGACTACCGCACGGTATCGACGGCGCTCAACTCTGGCGTGCCGCTCGCGCTCGTGAACCATTCGGAGCTCGCGTCCCAGTTCAACGCCTTTTCGCGCCAGTTGCTGGGGCAGCAAACGGAAGAGGAAAAGGAACCGGAGAAGCGGCGCGCTTTTCTCGGCATCCTCTAACTAACCGGGGCACGCGACCATCATGAGCTTCTCTCTTTCACTGAATACGCCGCCGTCCAAGGACGCGCCAGCGAAACCGCGCGTCGAAGCGCCGCGGCCGCAGTACATCGAGCTCAAGGCCAACGTCCACCGCAAGCTGCTCAACCGGCTGAACCTCGAAGCGCTGGCGTCGACGGAACGTTCCCGCGCCGAAGCCGATATCCGCGCGCTTCTCTTCGACCTCATCGCCGAAGAGAGCATGCCGCTCAGCATGGGTGAGCGCGACGCGATTCTCGGCGACGTCATCGACGAAGTCTTCGGACTCGGCCCGCTCGAGCCCCTGCTGCGCGACACGTCGGTCAGCGACATCCTGGTCAACACCTACAAGAACGTCTACGTCGAGCGTAGCGGCAAGCTCGATCGCCTGCCGACGACGTTCCAGGACGACCGTCACCTGATGCGCGTCATCGACCGCATCGTCAGCGGCGTCGGCCGGCGCGTCGACGACAGCTCGCCGATGGTCGACGCGCGTCTCGCCGACGGTTCCCGTGTCAACGCGATCATCCCGCCGCTTGCCGTCGACGGTCCTCTGCTCTCGATTCGCCGATTCCCGGCCGAGCGACTGCGCGCCGAGGATCTCGTGGCCATCCGCTCGCTGACGCGGCCGATGCTCGAGTTCCTCGAGGTCTGCGTTCGCGCCCGCCTCAACGCGCTCATCAGCGGAGGCACCGGCGCCGGCAAGACGACGCTGCTCAACGTGCTCTCGGGCTTCATCTCCGAGCGCGAACGTATCGTCACGATCGAGGACGCGGCCGAATTGCAGCTGCACCAGGAGCACGTGGCGCGTCTCGAGACGCGGCCGCCGAACGTCGAAGGCAAGGGCGCCATCCGGCAGCGCCAGCTGCTCATCAACGCCCTGCGTATGCGTCCAGATCGCATCGTCGTCGGCGAGGTCCGCGGTGAGGAAGCCCTCGACATGTTGCAGGCGATGAACACCGGCCACGACGGGTCGCTGACGACCGTCCACGCCAACTCACCGCGCGACGCCCTGACCCGCGTCGAGACGATGATCTCGATGGGCAGCGTCAACCTGCCCGAGCGCGCGATGCGGCATCAGATCGCGTCGGCGATCCAGATCGTCGTTCAGCAGTCGCGCATGAGCGACGGCACCAGAAAAGTCACCAGCATCTCGGAGATCACGGGCATGGAAGGCGACGTGATCACGATGCAGGAGATCTTCACGTTCGAGAAGCTCGGGGTGACGCCCGAGGGCAAGGTCATCGGGCGGTTCCGGGCCACCGGCGTGCGGCCGAAGGTCTGCGAGCGCCTCAAGGCGTCGGGCATCCACCTGCCGCCGGACATGTTCGAAGGCGTCACGGAGGTGCGATAGGTCATGCTTTACTTCCTGGTTGCTCTGGCGTTTTGTCTCGGCGCCGGGCTCGTGCTCGGTTCCTACTTCGGCGTCACCAAGATGCCGGGGATGCTCCTGCAGCGGAAACTCGAGGCGCGTCTCGAAGAAGTGGCGATGGGGTCGGAACCCGAACCGGCCACGGGTACTGACGGCGCGCCGAAGGCGCTGCTGAAAGCCATCGAAGGCGGGCCGCTTCCAGCCATCGATAAGTTCGTCAGCGGCACGACTCGCGGGTCGGCGCTCGGCCGCTGGATCGAGCAGTCAGGCGTCAAGACGACGATCAGCGCCATCCTGCTCCTCGCGGTGGTGCACGCACTTGTCGTCGGCTTCCTGCTGATGATGCTGCTCAAGGCGATGTGGGGCTTCATCCTCGGCGCCATGCTCGGGTTTGCCCTTCCGTTCGCGTTCCTGAACATGAAACGCAACCGCCGGCTGCTCGCCTTTGAGGAGGCGTTTCCTGAGGCGCTCGATCTCATTGCTCGCGCGCTCAAGGCCGGTCACGCGTTCATCACCGGCTTGAAGATGGTCGCCGACGAAATGCCGGAGCCAATCGGTCCAGAGTTCCGAAAGACCTTCGACGAACAGAATTTCGGCCTGCCGCTCAAGGACGCGCTCGAGAACCTCACGCTTCGCGTGCCCGGCCTCGACGTGCGGTTCTTCGCGACCGCGGTGCTCATCCAGCGCGAGACCGGCGGCAACCTGTCCGAGATCCTCGAGAACCTCGCCCATGTCGTGCGCGAGCGCTTCAAGATCCTCAGGCAGGTGCGCGTCTACACCGCTCATGGACGCATGACCGGCTACGTGCTGCTGGCGCTGCCGGCGGTGCTGTGCATCGCGCTCGCCTTCATCAACCCGGACCATATGAACCTCCTGTTCCGCGAGCGGATGGGGCAGATGCTGCTGATGGTCGCGCTGACCATGCAGTTCATCGGCTACATCTGGATCCGGCAGGTCGTCAAAATCGAGGTGTAGCGTGCTGATGCCACTGCTGGCGTTCATTTTCGGCTCCGTACTGGTCGGCGCCGCGGCGTTCGCGCTGATGCCGAACCGCGCGATCGCGATCGATCGCCGGCTCGAAGAGCTGACCACCGGCCGCGTTCGCGACGACGACGAAGGGAAGCCGCGCCTCGACAAGCTGATGGGCTTCGTCAAGCGGGTCGGCGAGAAGGCGCCGCGCACCTCGAAGGAGCTCGGCTCTCTGAAGATGCGCCTGGTGCAGGCTGGCTACCGCCGCGACGAGGCCCTGACGATCTTCTTCGGCATCCGCGTCGTGTTTGCGCTGGCGATGTTCTCGCTGTTCGCGACCTCGGTGGTGATGAAGCCGAACATGGCGCTTGCGCTCGGCGGACTCGGTCTTGGCTACGTCCTGCCCGGCATGGTGCTCGCGCGGATGGCCAAGCGACGCGCCCACAAGATTCGGCTCGCGCTCGCCGATGCCCTCGACCTGCTCGTCGTCAGCGTCGAGGCCGGCCTTGGTCTCGATCAGGCGCTGACCCGCGTCGGCAGCGAGCTCGCGTTTGCGTATCCGGATCTGTCGAACGAGCTGCGGCTCGTCAACCTCGAGCTCCGCGCAGGAAAACCACGTCCCGAGGCGCTAAGGAATCTCGCCGATCGCACCGGCGTCGACGACCTCCAGTCGCTGGTGACAATGCTCATTCAGACCGACAAGTTCGGCACCAGCGTCGCCCAGGCTTTGCGTGTCTATTCGGAGACGCTCAGGACCAAGCGTCGGCAGCGGGCAGAAGAAGCGGCTGCCAAGACGGGCGTCAAGATGGTGTTCCCGCTGGTCTTCTGCATCTTTCCGGCAATCTGGGTTGTAACCATCGGTCCGGCCGCTATCAAGTTCATCAAGGTGTTGCTGCCGATGGTCGAGGGTACGAAGTAGTTCCATCGCGGCTGGTTGGCAGCTCGCGGTTCGAATTTCATGGTTCGCGTGAGGGCTCGCGCGTGGCGTTGATTGCCAGAAACGTAGATACGGGATCGGTGGTCGCCAACCTGGTTGCAGTGGCCGATACTCGGGCGACTCGGGCGGTGGGGCTCCTCAACCGGACCGGGTTCGAGCCGGGCGAAGGGTTGTGGATTGTGCCGAGCCGCGGCGTCCACACCTGCTGGATGCGCTTCGCGATCGACATCGTGGCGCTCGACGATCGCGGCGTCGTGATCGACCGCGTCTCGAACTTGAAGCCGTGGCGGGTTCGACTGCCGCGGCGTGGCACCGCCGGCGTTCTCGAGCTTCCGGTGGGTACGCTCAGCCGATCGGGGACCGCCCTCGGCCACCGGATCACATTCGAGACGCACGGCAACACCGCTTCCGAGGAGACCACGAGATGACTGTCGCCGTCGCCGAGTACAAAAGCGCGAATCCTGCCCCTGCTCCGCCGCCTCCTCCAGCGACGCTCGAAGAAACGGGGCTGCACCCCGACACGCTGGCGCAGCTCCTTCTGAAGACCCTCGTCGGCGGAGAGGCCAGCGGCACGGCGCTCGCGGATAAGCTTCGCCTGCCGTACTCGGTACTCGACGCGCTCATCCAGCACGGCAGGGTCGAGAAGCTCCTGGAAGTCCGCGGCACGAGCGGGGCCGGTTCGGCAGGGTATCGCTACGTCCTGACCGACCTCGGGCGAGAGCGCGCCGGCCAGTTCTTCGACCTCTCACGGTATGTGGGCCCGGCGCCCGTGCCCCTGACGCACTACAACGCCTACGTGCGCGCCTGCATGGCCGCCAAGCCGTATCTGAACCGAGAGCGGCTCGCGGGCGGCTTTGGCAACCTGATCGTCAGCAAGGGCATGTTCGACCAGCTCGGTCCGGCGGTGAACTCTGGCAAGTCGCTCTTCCTCTACGGTGCTCCCGGAAACGGCAAGACCGTGCTCGCCGAGGGCATTGGCCGCGCCTACGGCGACGAGATGCACATGCCGTTCGCGCTCGACGTCGACGGCCAGACGATCATCATGTACGACCCGGTGAGCCACCGGATCTCGAGCGGCGCGGCTGGCGACAGCGGCAGCGTCGTGGCCGCAGCGGCCCACGATCGCCGCTGGGAGCGGATCGTGCGGCCAGTCGTCGTCGTTGGCGGTGAGTTGACTCTCGAGATGCTCGACTTGACCTTCAATCCGATCGCGCGCTTCTATGAAGCCCCGATTCAGCTGAAGGCCAACGGCGGCGTATTCGTCGTCGACGACTTCGGCCGCCAGCGAATTCCGGCGCGCGACCTGCTCAACCGGTGGATCGTCCCGCTCGAAAGCCGTGTCGATTACCTGACGCTGCACACCGGACGCAAGTTCGAGATCCCCTTCAACGTCCTCGTCGTCTTTGCGACCAACCTCAAGCCCGCGTCGCTCGCCGACGAAGCGTTTCTTCGCCGTATTCCGTACAAGATTCTGGCCAAGAACCCGACGATGGACGAGGTCCTGCCAGATCTTCGAGATGAACTGCAAGAAGCGCGGGATCAGGTTCGACCCGGTGATGGTCGAGTATCTGGATCGGAAGTACTACCAGCCGCGCAAGCTACAGATGCGCGCATGTCATCCTCGCGACCTGATCGAGCAGGTCGTGGACCGCTGCCGCTACGACGATCGCGAGCCCGCGATCACCCGCGAACTACTCGATCAGGCGTGCGGTTCGTACTTCATCGAGGAATCGGCCTCACAGGGTAACGAGCAATGAAGTCTGTGCTGGTGGCAGAGGCGGCCGAACCGCGGGTCACCGCGGCAGGAGGCTTGGGTCTTGATATCGATCTCGGCCGCCAGCGGGCGTCCAGGTCCGATGCAGCGGAGGTCCACCCGCGCGACGTCGCCGACACTGTCGCGCGCGTCCTCGTCATCGCATTGTTCTCGTTCATGGCCGTCAGGATCGGCACCGATTTCCTGGCGACCGGCCGGCTCACGGGATTGTTGCTCCTCGCCAGCGAAGCATTGGTCGTCGTGTTCACGGTGTTCCGGCGCGCGCCCGCGGCTGTTGATCGCAGCATGCGCGCGCGTGTGCTGACGACGATGTCGCTGCTTGGCCCGCCGCTCGTGCGGCCGTCGGCGGTGACGCCAATTGCGCCGGAGGTCGTCACGGTTGCGCTGTCGGCGCTCGGCCTCCTTGTTGTGATTGGCGGCAAGCTCTCGCTCGGCCGCAGCTTTGGACTGATTCCCGCCAACCGCGGCATTGTTTCAACAGGGCTCTACCGCGTGGTGCGGCATCCGATCTATCTCGGCTATCTCGTGACGCACATCGCGTTCACCGTCGCCAACCCGACGATGTGGAACGTGGCGCTGCTCGTGACGGCCGACATCGCGCTGATGGCCCGCGCCGTGTGCGAAGAACAGACGCTCGCGCAGGACGATGCCTATTGCGCCTATCAAACCAAAGTCCGCTGGCGTGTTGTTCCGGGGCTGTTCTAACGCTGTCGGCTTTCAGCTGTCAGCTTCAATCCACTACGCCTAGCACGGCTATCGTTGCGCCCAGGTGCGCATCAGGCGCATCGTAGAACGCGCTCACGCGAGCATGGCGTTCCAGCGCTTGCTGCACGATGCCGCGTTGCACGCCTTTCCCCCGGCCATGGATCAGCCGCACCTCACGCAGTCCAGCCTCGTAGGCGGCGTCGATGTAGTCTTCGACGACGTTCTTGATATCGCGCGGCTGGAAGGCGTGGAGATCGATCGAGCCCTCGATGGGAATGCGGTGCATCTGAGCCGCCCGAAACTTCGATCTAGGTCTGCTCGTAGGAAGCTGTAACGGTCGTGGTGATGCCGCCGCGGGCCGAGAAGTCGCCGACGACGGTCATGCGCTTCGGCCGGCAGGCGGCGACGAGGTCGTCGAGTATTTGATTGGTGACCGCTTCGTAGAAGATGCCCTTGTTGCGGAAGTCGATCATGTAGTACTTCAGCGCCTTCAGCTCGATGCAGGTCGCGTCGGGCACGTAGGTGATACGGATCTCGCCGAAGTCCGGCAAGCCGGTCTTCGGACACACGGACGTGAACTCCGGGCAGCGAATCGCGATCTGATATTCGCGCCCGGGTTTTGGATTCGGGAACGTCTCGAGGGTCGGGCTTGACATCGGAAGGACCTTTCGGGCTCGTTGACGTGACGCGAGCGTCGACATCATCGAGCGGCCAAAATTGTAGCATTCAGGCCGTATTTTCCGGGGCTGGTGAAAAACCCTTCGATTGACACAGCAAATCGCCGCGAGTAGGATACCCGCTGCTTTACAGGATTTCGCCGCCTCTGCCGCACGCGCGCGCGGTCGTCGCGGAATGGAAGTGAGCGCGCCCAAGCAAGGGGAATAGCCGATGGTAGAGGCCCGCAGGATGGGCAAATCAGAACTGTTCTCGCACTTTGCGGATCGCTTCGAAGTCAAGCGGACGCAGGCGCGGGAGTTCTTCGACGAGTTGACCACGCTGTCAGAGAAGGAGCTCAAGCGTGCCGGCGAGTTCTGTACTTCCGGGCATGGTGAAGCTGGTCGTCCAGAAGCGCAAGGCGCGTATGGGACGCAACCCGGCCACCGGCGAGGCGATCAAGATACCCGCCAAGACCGTCGTCAAGGCGCGGATCGCCAAGCAGCTGAAAGACGCGGTTCTGCCGCGCAAGTAACGCTTCCGCCTGCGGCTTGGGTGGGCGTGGAAGGAATTTGGCCCCTGGCGAACCCACGTGGGGCGCGCCAGCGGGCCTCCTTTTTGTACCCCGCCTTCGCCGTGGGGGCTTCCGCGAGACAGGGCCGTGGCGGTGTTAGCCGGCGGCCAGGGCGATCGGCCGCGCCTTGGCGCGCGGGAACTCCAGCACGAACGTCGTGCCCTTGCCGACCTCGCTCGAGACCGAGATCTGACCCCCGAGCTGCTCGACAATCTTCTTCGAGATCGCCAGCCCCAACCCGAGTCCGCGCCGCTTCGTGGTGACGAAGTCGTCGAAGATTGCCGCGATGCGATCGGGTGCGATGCCGCAGCCGGTGTCGTAGACGCGGATGCGCACGCGCTCCGCCGTCGCCTCGGTGGCGATACCGACCACCCCGCCGGGCGCCGTCGCCTGAATCGCGTTGATCAGCAGGTTGCGGTAGACGCGGCCAAGCGCGAAGATGTCGCCCTGAACGAGGGCGCCCACCGAGCCGAGCTCCGCCCGCAGGTTGACGCCGGCGGTTTCCGCCGGCACCTTCATCGATTCGACGACGTCGGCAACCGAGCGATCGATGTCGACCGGGAAGTGCTCGAGCGGAATCGGCTGCGCGATGTTGCGAAGATCCTCGAGCACGCGCTTGATGACCAGGCTCTCGCGCTCGATCATCCGCTTGAAGGTATCGCGATACTCCGCATCGTCAAACATGCGAACGATGAGTTTGGAATTGGTGACGATGGTCTGAATCGGGTGCGAGAGGTCGTGCACCAGGCCGGCGGCGATCTTGCCGAACATCGCCTGGCGTTCCTGGCGCCTGACGTCCTCCTGAAGCTGCACGAGGCGGTCAGCCATGGAGTTGAAGGCGTCGCCAAGCTGGCGGATCTCGTCCTTGCCCCCTATCGCGACGCGCTCGTCCATGCGTCCGTCCGCAATGGCCTGAGTGGCGCGAGTGAGCGCAAAGATGCGGGTGATGAAGGAGCGCCCCCAGAACCAGCCGAGGATCACCGTGCCGAGGAGCGCGAGGCCGATGGCGACGAGTAGCTGACGGCCGAGGCGCGTGGCCAGGGCGAAGGCCTCTTCGGTCGGTTGTTCGACGATGACGACCCATGGTGGGCTTTGCACCTTGGTGGCAACGGCCAGCATGAGCCTGCCCGTCTCGTCCACGTATTCGTCGCTGATGCTCGCCGGCGCGCTGCGGTCTTCGATCAGCCGTACCGCGAAGGCCAGCTCCGGTGTTCGCGACTGCCCGGGGGCGTTCGTCGAGGCAACGTGCCGCTTCTTGTTCGGGTTGCCGTGGGCGATCAACCGAGCTTGCTCGGAGACGATGAGCGCGAAGCCCTCTTGGCCGACGTGGATGCGATCGACGTAGTGCCACAACTCCAAGAGGTCGATCTCGCCGACGACCCACCCAGCCTCGCGGCCCGCGGGCATGACACGTACGGCAATCGTGGTCCGCGGCAATCCGTCCTCGTCGATCTGAACCGGCGAGATGTAGGTGCCATCGGTGCTGACGCTCGCCGACTCGGGGATCGAGAGCCTCGCCGCGTCGAGCCGGCTCGTCGCGAGCACGCGCCCGCCGCTGTCGAAGAACGTGATTTCACTGAACTCCGGAAACTCGAGAATATAGTCCTTGAGCATCCGCGTCTGCTGCCATTGCTGTAGATCGACGCCGCCGAGCTCGAGCCCGACGGATCGCAGCGTACGGACGTTGTGCGTGATGTACTGCGAGATGCGCTCGGCGACCTGCGTCGCGACGCCGATGTTACCGGTCGTGACGGTTTCCCGCGTGCCGGTCTGCAGCCGCCACATCGAGACGAGCCCGTAGAGGACCAGCGGCGCGACGGCAGCGCTGGCAATCAGCAAGACGAATCGCGAAGTGATTCGTCTCATTTGCGGGAATCAAGCCGGCGCCATTGCCACAGGGAGCTCAGCACGTCGCGGCCATAGTCGTCGCCCGCCCGCTCGACCGGGACGGCGAACTTCGTACTCACCGCGCGCTTGACCTTCGGCCAGGCGATGAAGATTGCAGGCGGATCGTCGTGGAACACCTGCTGCAGATCGCTGACGACCGTCTTGACCTCGGCGTCGGTCGTCGTCCCGCGAAGTCGATCCAGGACGGCGTCCGCCGAGGAGTAGCCGAACGGGACCTTCGACGAGTGGAATGAGTTGTACGTCCAGCCCAAGGAACGACCGCTCGTGCGCTGAATCAAGACCGTGTCGAAGTCGCCCGTCTGCAAGCGCTTGTACAGTTCATCGGCTGGAAGCGCCTCGATCTGCAACTCGACGCCGACGTCGTAGAACTGCTTCTGAAGCACGGTCGCCATCTTCTCGTAGCGTGCTTCCCTCGCGATCGTCAGGCACCGCAGAGTGAAGCGGGTCGGCATCTGGCCGGGCTTCGACGACGGCTTCTTGGGGTACCCGGCAGAATCGAACTGCAGCGTTGCCGCTTCGATGTTGTGCGTGTACTTCTTCTGGGCCGTGCTGTGCGCCCAATGGAAGGGCCAAATCGGACCTTCTGCCACTACACCTTGCTTGTTCAGGCCGGTGTCGATCACCGCCTGTCGATCGACGGCGTAGCTGAGCGCGCGGCGAACGGCAGCGTTTCTGAGAATGGGGTTTTTCAGATTGAACGCGAGGTGGATGTAGGACGGAGCGATGAACGGGAACGTGCGAACGGTGCTCTGTCCTTCAGCCTCCATGAACTCGGCGGCGCTCGGCGACAGCTCGTGGACGACGTCGATTTCACCGCGCATGAACGCTGCCCAGGGGCTGCGTTGCTCCTCGAACTCTGGGACCTCGACGAAGTCCAAGCTCGGTCGCCCGCGATATACCCGTCGAACGCTTCGAGTCGCGCCGTTGGCGTGCGTCTCAGAAGCCTGAAAGGACCGAGGCCGACGTCTGGATTCTTGGGATGCACGAGACTCGAGTTCGCGAGATCGGTCACGAGGAGCGCTTCGCGACGCGCGAGCTTGATGCGAATCAGGTTCGGTTCGATGAGTTCGACCGAGGTGACGCTCTTGTGGCTCTCGTTCTGCGACTTGGCGAAGATGCGCTGCAATTCGTTCTTGAAGAACGCGCCATCAGCGGGGGTACCGTCGTGAAACTGAAGCTTCTCTCGAAGGCGTAGATCGACGGCCAGCCCGTCGGCGGACGTGCTCCATTCGGTCGCAAGTCGCGCGAATGGCCTGCCGTCCCACCCGTTGCCGATCAGCGATTCGGACAGGAGGTTGCCAATGAAGCCGGCAACGCCGCCGGTTGGGAGGCCGGTCTTCGGTGAGGCAACGCCGAATCGTAGTGTGACGGGATTGCGGTCGGCCTCGAGCGGCGTCTGAGTAGCAAGCAGACACGAACAGCGCGGCTGCGAGCAACACGCAGCCGATCACCGCTCGGTCCTTCGTGAATGCGTGCCGGACCGCGCACGCAATGACGGACGGAACTACCTCGGATCTGTGCAAATCTGTGCTGGTGCTGGGGCCGGCGATACAGCCGCCAGTGCTTCTATTTTACGCCTTTATCGACCGCCGGCACGGCACCAGAACAGGATTATGCAGCGAACTTAGCTCTTTTTCGGCGCCATCGGCACGTCGATGAACCACGGGCAACACGGCGTCGGCGCCGGCCCTGGGGGTTGCCTTCTTGATCACCTGAATCTTCATGTCAGAGTCCTCTCAGTCGGTTGCAAATCTGTTGGTTTCCGCCGAAAACGTGCAGTCTTACCGCAGGTGGTCGAGCGAGACGTCCACCAGCCAGGGCCGCAACGCTCCCTTTTTCTTTGTGCCTTTCTTGCCGTCCACGGTCGTACTCCTTTCGTCCCTACACTCGTCAATGTTTCGAAGTTGAAACACCGGTGAACTGCTACGCCATCGCGAGCGCCGCTTGATGCGCGAGCGTGACAACGCCAGCTTCGAAGCTCGGCTTGTGGCAGTTCGGTTTGCTCATGTCTCCCAGCTCGGTATGCGCGGCGGCGGAACACCCGCCAGCGCAGACCGGGATGAATGCGCAGTCGTTGCACTCTTCCCAGGCGGTGATCTTCGCGAAGCGCTTCGCCGCGGCGCTCCGCAGGTCGTCGTGCCGTCCGTCGATGTGGCCGGTCGACTCGGGCACGTTGCCGGCAAAACCCGGGCACGCGTAGAGCGAGCCTTCGGGGCCGATCGTGTGCGCGTGCGTCTTGTGGATCTCGCACGGTCCCATGTGCACGCCGTCAACGGTCTTGAAGCCGCGCTTGGTCGTCTCCTCGCGCAGGAACGACATCTTGTCGTCGAGGAAATGGCACGAGTCGCAGGCGCTGGTCGAGGTCGTGACGCCGGCGCCCGCCGATGTCATGCAGGTGCCGTTCAGCGGCTTGCCATCGCCGCTGACCGCGGTCAGCGGGATGAGGCCCTTGGGCTGCGCCGGCTTCTGCTCGCGGATGATGGGTTTGAATGCGACCTTCGCCAGCTTGTCGGCGAACTCCTGTTCGCGCAGGAAGTCGAGAAGCGCCGGGTAGCTGTCGACGGATGACTCGTCGAAGTTGCCGCCGATCGCGATGCGGCACTTGTCGGCGACGAGCCGAATGTTGTTGAGGATCTTGTCGAACGTGCCCTGACCGCCGCGCAGTGGCCGCATCCGGTTGTGCGTTTCGCGGTCGCCGTCGAGCGTGATCTTGACGCCGCTCAGGCCGAACGGCTTGAGCCGGTCCACCACTTCGGGCGTGAGCAGCAGCCCGTTGGTGATGACGTTGATGTACATCTCGACGCCGCGCTCGGTCGCTGCGTTCCACATCTGCTCTGCCAGGAAGTACATGACCGGCAGATTGAGGAGTGGCTCGCCGCCGAAGAACGTCAGCGCGAAGCTCTTCGGGCGAACCGCGTCCATCCGCGCTTCGGTCCACTCGGCGACACGCGCGGCCGTGTCCATCGACATCTTGGCCGCGGTCTTGTTGTATTCACCGTGGTCGCCCTGGATGCAATAGTCGCAGGCGAAGTTGCACTGGAGCGTGGTGAGGACGGTCACGCGCAGCTGATCCTGTCCAGTGCGAAAGTCGTTGAAGAAGTTCTCGACGTTGTGTCGGTCGGCTTCGCGGCTCTCGACGATGAAGCCGTTCTCGGCGAGCGTGCTGAAGGCGTCGCGCTCGTGACCGTCGGGATTGAACGTAAAGCCGCCGCGGCCGATGCGGTCGAGGAGGTCAGTGACCTCGCGCGACACGATCAGCTGCGCGTCCGGTGAAGGTGTTCATCAGGAACACCTCGTCGCGATCCGCGAGGGGGACACGAACATTGAAAATCGAGGGCTGCATGGGGTCTTTTCCTGGTAGCCGCCGGCCAAGAACGCCGGGGTCTACGCACCTTACCGCCTCGATTTGTGCAAGCGATAGTCCGGCGCTGCCGCGACTTGTCCAAAGAGTCGCATCGGTGTATCCACCTGCGTGCAGCGCCGCGGAAATATTGCGTTGGTCGTATGACTCTTTATGACGGACCGCGTAGGCCCCAGGTGTGCGTTTTCGCCCACGAGGCGGCTTTCGGACCCGAAGAGCGGCCAATTAGTTGGCCGGTAGGGGCAACGGTTGGCCGCGCGTCCCGCCGCAGGGGATGGGTAGCGGGACGGGCGAGGCGCCCGTCAGGCGTTTCGAAGCTTCCTGGCGAGACCGGTGAGTTCGAGCCGCGCCATCTTGTGTTTCAGCGTGCTCAAGGGGATGCCCAGATATCGCGCGGTTGCGGTGACGTTCCAGTCCTTCTTTTCGAGGGCGCGCAGGATGAAGTTGCGCTCGAACGTGTCGCACGCCTCCTGGAACAGCGCGTCGCCGGTGGCGGGACCGGAGTCGAGCTTGGCGAAGTGATACTCGAGCGGCAGTTCTTCGTCAGTGATGAACTCGCGATCGCTGACCGCCACGAGCCGCTCGATCAGGTTCTCGAGCTCGCGGATGTTCCCCGGCCACCAGTACGACGCGAGGATCTTCAGCGCCGAGTCCGAGAGCCCGCGCACGGGTTTGCGGAACTTGACGCGATACCGCTCCAGGAACAACCGCGCCAACTCGGGAAGATCCTCGATGCGCTCGCGTAGCGGCGGCATGCGAATCGGGATGACGTTGATGCGGTAAAAGAGATCCTCGCGGAAGCGGCCGTCCCGTACTGCCTTTTCAAGATCGACGTTGGTCGCAACGACGAGCCTGAAGTTGGTGCGAATAGGCTTGGCGCCACCGACGCGCTCGATCTCGCCTTCCTGGATGGCTCGCAGCAACTTGGCCTGCAGATCGAGCCGCAAGTCTCCAATTTCGTCGAGGAAGAGCGTCCCGCCGGATGCGAGCTCGAACTTACCGAGTTGCTGTTTCAACGCTCCGGTGAACGCGCCCCGTTCGTGTCCGAACAGCGTGCTCTCGACGAGCTCGTGCGGAATCGCCGACATGTTCACGGCAATGAACGGCGCGTCGCCGCGCCCGGACTCCTTGTGCAGCAGCCGCGCGAGGAGTTCCTTGCCAGTGCCGCTTTCGCCAAGGATCAGGACGGTCGCCGACAACTTCGCGACCTTGTGCACGAGCTCGACGATGTCGCGAACCAGCTTGCTCGGCCCGAGGTGGAATTCACGGTCGCTCTGTTCGGCCACCTGCGCGCTGAGCGTCATCACCTGCCGATTGAGATCCTGACGCTCGCACGCGTTGCGCACGAGCGATCGCAGCTCGTCGTAATCGAAGTTCTTGGTGATGTAGTGATAGGCGCCGTGCTTCATCGCCTGCACGGCGGTCTCGACCTCGTTGATGGCCGAGATCATGATGCACTCGATGAGGCTGTAGTTTTCTTTGACGATCTTCAGCACGTCGAAGCCGCTGATTCCGGGCAGGCGCACGTCCTGGAGCATGACGTCCACCTCTTCCTGGCGCAGCAGCGTGAGCGCTGCTTCGCCGCTCGAGACCGTCAGGACGCGGTAATCGCGGCCGAGGATCGCTGCAATCGTGTCCCGCATGCCCTGATCGTCGTCACAGATCAGGATGGTCTTGGGGGAGGGGGTCATCGACAGCCGCGATTGTATCAGGCGCCCTGAGACGCGGATCAGGGGTACCGTGTCACGCATCGGACGCGGATCACGCGGATCTCTGTCCCCGGGACGCGGATCGCGCGGATCTCTGTCCCACGGGACGCGGATCGCGCGGATCTCTGTCCCACGGGACGCGGATCGCGCGGATCTCTGTCCCACGGGAAGCGCGGATCGCGCGGATCTCTGTCCCACGGGACGCGGATCGCGCGGATCTCTGTCCCACGGGAACGCGGATCATACGGATTTCTCTCGCCACTGGCCGAGGATCGCGCCAATCTGTTTCGAGGGAACGCGGATCGCTCGGATGTTTCCTCGGGCGCACGGGCGGGTCCTGCTGCGGGCCGCAGATGGCGCGGTCTGCTCCACGGACGCGGATCGTGCGTGATCTGCCACGCGATGCAGCACCGCGCGTGATCATGTCCACGGTGACCGGCGTGATCGCGCGCATCGCGTCCATGTCATGTGATCGGCGCAATCCGCGTCCGCAACGATGGATCCGCGTAATCCGCGTCCGCAACATGGATCCGCGTAATCCGCGTCCGCAACGATGGATCCGCGTAATCCGCGTTCGCAACAATGGATCCGCGTAATCCGCGTCCCCGAGCATAAGATCGGCGTGGACGGCTTCCACCCGAGTGTGACCCGCACGATCCGCGTCCCGTCCAGGGTGAAATCCGCGGGATCCGCGTCCCCCTGTGGCATAGAACCCCGTGATCCGCGTCTGAGGCCCCACCCCGACACGTCCAAATCCTCGGCCGAACGGGACCATCAGCGATCAGCGCCTCGAATTGACACCCCGCGAAGCGAACCGTTAAGTTAGATCGGTTGTGGCTCTCTGGGTCGTCGCAGGATTGGCACTGCTCGTTGCCGCACTGGCGCTGTCGTCGGCGAGGCGCTTGTCCCGGCGCCTCGACACGCTGACGCAGTCCTATTGGGAGCTGCGCTACGACTTCACTCGCCTGAGGTCTCAAGTCTCGCGGCTGGATCCGGAGCAGCAGCCGGAGGAGCCAGCAGAGCCGCCTGCGTCGGCATCCCAGGTCGCGTTCGTTCCTCTATCCTCTATCAAGAAGAAGCCCTGACGGTTTTGTCATATGGCCACTGAGAACCCGTACGACGTCGTAGTGATTGGCTCTGGCACTGGCGGGTACGTGGCAGCTATCCGCGCCGCGCAGCTGGGCCTGCGCACCGCCGTCGTGGAACGCGCGCCGGTGCTCGGAGGCACGTGTCTCAACTGGGGTTGCATTCCGACCAAGGCGCTGCTCGAGCACGCGCACGCACTCAAGGTCGCGCGGGAATGGAAAGACTGGGGGCTGACGATTGGCGAGGCGGCGATCGGCCTCGACATGAATCAGGTGCAGGCGCGCAAGGACAAGATCGTCAAGGGGCTGACCGGCGGCGTCGAACTTCTGTTCAAGAAGAACAAGATTGATTGGATCAGGGGCAGCGGGCGCCTGGCCGGCAACGGCAAAGTCGAGATCACCGAAGGGCAAGCGCAGGCCGTATCGGCCACGCGCGAGATCATCGTCGCAACTGGTTCGCAGCCGCGAAGCGTGCCCGGTATCGACATCGATCGCAAGCGGATCATTACGAGCGACGAGGCGATCGGCCTGAAGGAGATCCCGAAGTCGATCGTGATTCTCGGCAGCGGTGCGGTAGGCGTCGAGTTCGCATCGATCTTCAAGCGCTACGGCAGCGAAGTCACGATCGTCGAGCTGCTGCCGCGGCTCGTGCCGGTCGAAGACGAGGCGGTTTCGGCCGAACTCGAGAAGTCTTTCAAGCGTCAGGGCATCAAGGTGCTGACGGGGACCAAAGTCGCAGGCGCGCGTGCCAGCGGAGGCGGCGTCGAGCTCGATGCCAATTCGCCTGACGGCACCGCGCTCAAGCTCGGTGCCGAATACCTGCTCGTCGCTACCGGCCGCGGCCCGGTCACGTCCGGTCTTGGCGCCG
Source organism: uncultured Acidobacteriota bacterium (assembly GCA_963797715.1). Classification (GTDB taxonomy): domain Bacteria; phylum Acidobacteriota; class Vicinamibacteria; order Vicinamibacterales; family 2-12-FULL-66-21; genus DATBJJ01. Next base: position 82,644 of record CAWCQS010000008.1, on the reverse strand, counting down.
AGGAAGCCGGTCTGCGGCTCGAGCGTGGGTACGTGCATGTGAACACGCGTTTCGAGACCGGCGTTCGTGGCATCTCCGCCATTGGCGACGTCATTACGTTCGACGCACCCGGGCATCCGCAGCTCGCGCACCTGTCGTCGGCGGAAGGCGTGGCGCTGGCGGAGAGGATCGCCGGCCAGGACTTCCGGCCCATCAACTACGATCAGGTGCCTGGCTGCACCTACTGCGATCCCGAGATCGGCAGCGTCGGCTTGACCGAGCGCGAGGCGCGTGAGCGTGGCTATGACGTCCGCATTGGTACGTTCAAGTTCGGCATCCTGGCCCGCGCCCGCATCGCCAACGAGATCGAGGGATTCGTCAAAATCGTTGCCGACAAGAAGTACGACGAGATTCTCGGCGTCCACATGATTGGGCCGCGCGCGACGGAGCTCGTTGCCGAAGCAACGCTGGCGCTCAAGCTCGAATGCACGGTCGAAGAGCTGATTCGCACGATCCACGCGCATCCAACGATGTCGGAAGCAGTAGGTGAGGCCGCGCACGCGGCGCACGGCGCGGCGATCCACGCATAGGCAGCTCTCAGCTCACAGCTATCAGCGGGAAGCTGGTAGATAGAAGCTGAGCGCTGAGAGCTGAAAGCTGAGAGCTAAAAAATGTCCACCAATGTCGTGATGCCCCAGATGGGAGAGTCGATCGCCGAGGGCACGATCGTCCGCTGGATCAAGAAGGTGGGCGACGATGTCGATCGGGACGAGCCGCTCTTCGAGATTTCCACTGACAAAGTCGACGCTGAGATTCCGTCGCCCGTGGCCGGGCGCCTGGCCGAGATCCGGGTCAGGGAGGGCGAAACGGTTCCCGTGAACAGCGTCGTCGCGGTGATCGGCGGAGCCGCCGAAGAAGTGGCGCAGTCTGCCGCGGCTCCAGCGGCTGCTCCCCAGCCCAGCCCGGCCGCCGCGCCGCCCATTGCGAACACTCCCGCTGCGACGGCCCCGGCTGTCAAAACTGAAGTCGAAGAGGACGCTGAACCGGAAGCCGAGGCCGGCGAGGACGCGCACCGGCAGAAATCTTCGCCGCTCGTGCGGCGGATTGCCCGCGAGCACAACGTCGACATCACCAAAATCCACGGCACCGGGATCAACGGACGCGTCACCAAGCAGGACATCCTCAACTTCATCGAGTCTGGAGGCACCGAGGCGGAGGCCTTTGCCCCGGCTGTGCAGAAGGAAGCGAAAGCGGCGCCGGCGTCTGCTCCTCCGGCGGGTCCCGTTTACCGGCCTGGCGAGAGCGTTCAAGTCGTGCCGATGAGCGTCATGCGGCGCAAGATTGCCGAGCACATGGTGCTCAGCGCGCACACATCGCCGCATGTCTACTCGGTCTACGAGATCAACTTCGGACGCGTCAGCGCGTTACGCGACCGGAAGAAGGTCGAGTTCGAAGCGGCCGGTGCGAAGCTGACGATCACGGCATTCATCGCCAAGGTCATCGTCGATGCCCTGCGCCAGTTTCCCATCGTCAACGCTTCGATCGACGGCAATAACATCGTCTACAAGAAGGACATCAACCTCGGGATTGCCGTCGCGCTCGACAACGGTCTCATCGTTCCGGTCATCAGGAACGCCGACGAACGCAACCTGCTCGGATTGAGCCGGGCGATCGGCGATCTCGCGGCGCGCGCGCGCGCGAAGAAGCTCAACCCGGAAGAAGTCCAGGGCGGGACCTTCACGATCACGAACCCGGGAGTGTTCGGCGCGCTTTATGGACTGCCGCTCATCAATCAGCCCCAGGTCGCGATCCTCGGCGTCGGCGTGATCGAAAAGCGGCCGATTGTCATTGACGATGCGATTGCAATTCGGCCGATGTGTCACCTGACACTTGGCTACGATCACCGCCTGATCGACGGCGCCGATGCCGGACGCTTCCTCGCCTTCGTCAAGGAGCGCCTGGAAGGCTTCGACGAAGCCTGGCTCTGATCACACGCCCGTGGCTGAACGCCCGCTAGAAGTACGCCGGCTCGGAACGATCAAGTACGCGGACGCGCTCGACCTCCAGAAACGGCTCGTCGAAGAGCGCAAGGCCGGCCGCATTCCCGACCAGCTGCTGCTGCTCCAGCATCCTCCTGTCATTACGCTCGGCGTGCGATCGCGCGACGATCGGACGCATGTACTCGCAACGCCAGAGGAGCTCGAGCGCGAGGGTGTCGAGCTCGTCGAGACCGGCCGCGGAGGCGACGTCACGTTTCACGGGCCTGGGCAGCTCGTCGGCTATCCAATTCTCGACCTCCGCCCCGATCGCCTCGACGTGCATCGCTATGTGCGCGATCTCGAGGAGGTCATGATTCGGACCGCGGCAACGTTCGGAGTCGTGGCGTCACGCCAGCCAGCGTTGACCGGCGCCTGGGTCGATGTTCCGGCAGAGGACGGCGGTTCGAGCGCCGAGAAACTCGCGGCGATTGGCGTGAGGATCGCGCGCTGGATCACGAGCCACGGCTTCGCGTTCAACGTGAACACCGACCTGGAGGGGTTCAGCCTGATCGTGCCGTGCGGCATCGCCGACAAGGGCGTGACGTCTCTGGAGCGGCTCCTGGGCCGAGAAGTGGCTATGGATGAGGTAGAGGCGGCCTGCGTTGGCGCTTTTGCCGCCGTCTTCGACCGCTTTCCCATCGAAAATCCGACAAAATTTGACCCCAATCCGCTCGCGGACGCGCGGATTTCTTCCTAAGTCCAATCAAAACAAGGTATTAACCGTCTTCACCTGCCTGGAATAACCTCCCACCTTTTGGTGTTCAGTTCGTTACGGAGGCCCCAGCATGCGTCAACAAAATGCGGACAGCCAGCTCATCGGCCGCATGCAGGCGGGCGACGGCACAGCGATGGCCGACCTCGCCTCAACGTTCGGGCCGAGAATTCAACAACTGGCGCTCCGCTATGTAAAGAACTGGGAAGACGCCGAAGAGGTGACCCAGGACGTTCTCATGAAGGTGTACCGGAAGATCGGAGCGTTCCGTGGTGACGCGGCGCTCTCGTCGTGGATCTACCGGATTACGTTCAACACGGCAATGTCGCGCTTGCGCAGCACTCGCGCAAGCCGCGCGACCGAGATTCAGAAGCCCGAGCTCGCGTCGCAGGAGCCGTCGGAGCGGGTGCCGTCGGAGCCGGCCGATTGGTCGGCGCTGGCCGACGATCACGTGCTGCGCGGTCAGATGCGCGATCGACTGATCCAGGCGCTGACGCAGCTCCCGACCGTCTACCGAGTGCCGGTCATCCTGCGCGACATTCAGGGATTGTCGACCGAAGAGGCGAGCGCCGTTCTCAAGGTCAAGCCGCAGACACTCAAGTCGCGTCTGCACCGCGGTCGGCTGATGCTCCGCGAGCATCTCGCCGATTTCGCCGGCGGCGTGATGTTACACGCCAGGGAAAGTCTGAAGGCTGAAGTGGGAAGTCTGAACTAGAACGAGCTTCAGCCTTCAGACCTCAGACTTTCTTCTGGAGCGCGTTCTCCAAGGCTGTGCGCTCCAGTCTCGTGAGCACAGGCTCGATGATGCGCTGAACGCCTTGCGGTCCGAGCTCTACCGGCATCGCGCCAACACTGCTCCGATCCGGTCCCCATTCCGTCGCGACAAAACACGAAAAGCGCCGGCGCGATCCGTGGACGATCGCCTCGACCACTCGGGCCGCGGCTGCGGCCAGCGCGTAGGGCCCCGGAGGCCATAGTCCAGGTATGCGCCCCGACAGCCCGGCAATCAGATGCGGCGGCATCTCCGACGATAGGGGTTGCCCGTAGGCGGTTGCTTCTTCCCACGCCACCACCGCCGCGCGCGGCGGCACACCGACGACGCGCAGGCCGACCTCTACACCAGAGCCATCGATCGCGAGGCCCGCGAGCGCGCGAAGCGCAGACTCGAGCGCAAAAGGCGCGGACCCGAGGATGGCAGAGCGCGCCATCCGCATTTCGGCAACAGCTTTACCGATCACTTCGCGCTGTCCAGCTCCGGCGCACACGATCGGCGAGCGGTTTCCGGCCTTGATGAGATGTCGAAGGAGACCGAGACCAGCGTCGCCGGCATGCTCGACGTTGCCGGCTGAAGAATCTGCCATCACGATAACGTCGGCGCCAACGGCGCCGTCGATTGATTCGGCGGCCGTCAGCTTGGTGCTGAACTGATCAACGGGTGAGGACTGCTGGATGTCGAGCGCCTTGCCGCGTGCGATCTGGCCGGCGGGATCGATCAGCCGCACTTCGGTCACTCGGTCGCGCGACGCCAGCGCGTGCGCGACCGCACCGCCGAGCGCGCCGCTGCCGACGATCGCGATGAAACCCATTCGACTCGACTATTCTAATGTCATGGCAAACGACGCCAAAACGATGGGGTTGGAGCCGGCGCGGCTCGATTCGACGGTTGCCGTCGTCACAGGAGGGTCGCGCGGCATCGGGCTCGCCATCACGCAGGCGTTGGTGGAACGCGGCGCCCGCGTGGCAATTGTCGGCCGCGATCAATCACACCTGGATCGCGCCGCGTCCCGCTTTCCGACAGGGGCGGTGCTCGGCGTCCGCGCCGATGTCGGGAATGCTGCCGATGCGGGTGCTGCCGTTGATGCGGCCATCAAGCAGTTCGGCGGCCTGGACGTGCTCGTCAACAACGCCGGCGTCGGGCGGTTCAGCAATGTTGCCGACATGACCACGGCGGACTGGCAAGACGTGATCGACACGAACCTGACCGGAGTCTTCCACTGCTGTCGCGCGGCGCTGCCACACCTCAAGGCGCGAGGCGGCGGATGGGTAATCAACATCAGCAGCCTCGCTGGTGCCAATCCGTTTGTCGGCGGCGCCGCATACTGCGCGTCGAAAGCAGGCCTCAACGCATTCAGCGAGGCGCTGATGCAGGAGGTTCGCTACGACAACATCCGCGTCAGCTACATCATGCCGGGTTCGGTCGCAACAGGCTTCGGCGGTCGCAGCGGCGACACGGGATCCGACTGGAAGATTGCCCCGGAGGACGTGGCGGAACTCGTCCTCGAGCTCGTGACGTTCCCCTCGCGCAGCCTTCCCAGCCGCATCGAGCTCCGGCCGTCGCGGCCGAAGAAGTAGCACGCGCCGACATGCAGACGATCGCGCACTTCAACATTCTCGAGCGCCTTGGCACTGGTGCGCTCGGCGAAGTCTACCGCGCGCGCGACCTCAAGGTTGGCCGCACGGTCGCGCTCATGCTGGTTCCGTCGCAGCTCCTCGAGCCGGGCGATGGCCCGAGCCGTCGTGACAAGTTTCTGGCGCAGGCGCGCGCGGCGCAGACGCTCAACCATCCCAACATCGCCTCGCTCTTCGACGTCGTCGAGCAGGATGGCCGGTGCTATCTCGCCTACGAGTTTGCCGCCGGTCCATCGCTGCGCGACGAGATGGCGTGGACGTCCGGTCAACCTCAGGCGCGCGATCGAGCTGGCCGCGCAGATCGGCGATGCGTTGGCCGAAGGGCACTCGCGCGGCCTCGTGCACGGCGATCTGCGGCCCGACAACATCGTGATCACGCCAAAAGGCAGCCCGAAGATTTTGAACTTCGGTTTGACCGAATGGACGACGAGTGGCCAAGCTCGCGTCGCAGCATCGTCGCCGACCGGGGTAGGCACCGATCAACATGGCGTCGCCGGCTATCTGTCCCCGGAGCAGGCGGTTGGTGGAGCGATTGACCAGCGGAGCGACGTGTTCTCGTTTGGCGTCCTGCTCTACGAGATGGTGACCGGCCGCAACCCGTTCGCTGGCGCGACTCCGTCGGCGACGGTCATGAACGTCATCAGGCTTGCACCGCCACCACCGTCATCGTCCGTTCCCTCGTCGCCGCCAGATCTCGACGCGCTGGTCGCGCGGGCACTCACGAAGCCCGTGGAGTCACGGGCGTCCGGCATTCTTGCGTTGTCGTCGGATCTGCGGCGGATTGCGGGTGGACTCGATGCCAAGGAACGCGAGATCGAGTTGCCCCAGCGTCCACGAGGACGTCAGTCGCAGAGCCGCTCCGGGAGCTCGGGCTGGATTGTCGGAGGCGTGATCCTGGTCGTGCTTGCCGTCGTGTGGTGGTACTTCGCCGGCTAGCGATCAGCAATCAGCTATCCGCTTGACGTTCTCAGTTCCCTTTCTGTGCTGAAAGCTGAGAGCTGATAGCTGAAAGCCTTTCGTTGTCGATATTCCCGCCTGAAAGCACGACTGCCACACGCTTGCCTCGCACGTCCAGCGTTCCGCCGCGGAGCGCGGCGACACCGACGGCGGCAGCGCCTTCTGCAACCAGCTGTTCCCGAGCGAGGATGCCTGCCACGGCGTCGCGCAATTGCTGTTCGTCAACCAGCGCGATCCGCGTGACGTTCTGCCGCACGATCTCGAAGGTCACCGTTTCCGGGTCGAGGTTGCCGGCCAAGCCGTCGGCGAGTGTCGGCTGGACGTCGATAGTGACGATACGTCCGGCTTCGAGTCCGCGCGTGAATGGGTTCGACGCGGCGACTTCGACGCCAGCGACTTCCGCGGTCGTCGACGCGCCTTTGACGGCGAGTGAAATCCCTGATATCAGCCCGCCGCCGCCGATCGGCACGACGACGATGTCGACGTCTGGCCAGTCCTCGAGTATCTCGAGCCCGACAGTGCCGGCGCCCGCAATCACATCGGGATGGTTGTAGGGCGACACGTAGACAGCGCCTTCGCGCGCCGCATGCTCCTTGGCGCGCCGCTCCGCATCGTCATAGCTGTCGCACGCTACCAGCGTGGCGCCGCTGGTGCGGATGGCTTCGAGCTTCGTCTTCGGTGCATCCGCCGGAGCGTAGACGGTGAGCTGCATCCCGCCCGCGCCCACGGCCCACGCGAGGGCCCGGCCGTGATTTCCAGCCGATGCGGTCACGAGCGTGAGGCGGCGCTCCCTGGTGCCCGGCAGCCAGTCGCAGCACCGCGTTCATCGCCCCTCGAACTTTGTAGGACGAGGTCGGCTGCTGCACTTCCAGCTTGAGACGCACGTCTGCCCCGACACTGTCGCTCAGCCACGGCGAATGGCGAAGCGGCGTGCGAAGTACCCGGCCTTCGATTCGCCGGGCAGCGGCGCGGATGTCGTCCAGATTCAGGATCGCTCCGTGGCGTTGGCGAGCAGGATCTCGGCGAGTTGCGTGGCGAACGCGGAACGGGCGAGCACGTCGTCAGCGCCGGCGGCGCGGGCCGCCTGGATGCGTGCGGCGTCGACGTGGGACACGAAGCCCATCGTGCGAATCTTCCGCAGGTCAGGATCCTGCTTCATCTTGACGATCGTCTCGATCGGTTCCATCTTCGCGCTGTTGAGGTCGAAGATGACGAGCGAAGGCTTGAGAGAACGCGCCTGCTCGATCGTATCGTCAGGCGTCTTTGGGAAAGTCAGCTCGACGCCCGCCTGCTTGCCGGTTGTGCGTATCTTCGAACGAAAGAGGAAGTCGTCCACGGCCACGAGGATCATGTCGCTGAGGATACTACGATCGTTCGCGAAGCCGGGGCTGCCCCCTTGTGCGGCAACGGCTCCAGCCGATAGAGCGTGCGTCCGTTGGATATGGCCGAGACGATGAACGTTATCAGGAGCGCCGCGATGCCAATCGCGCCGCCGACGTCGAAGAGCAACACTCGCTGTCCAAGCAGTACCACGTCGCTCGAGCGAAGCAACTGCATGGCGCCGGCTGCCAATAGGATGCGCATTTCCGTCGGGCCCATCTTCCAGTACCAGATCCGGAACGTGCCGACCGTGTGTGTGGCGAGGGCGATCTCGACGGTGAGCAGGTAGTAAGCAATCAGGAAGCCCGCCGCGATCATCGGCGACATGAATCCACCGGCGGCAATCCCTGCAAAGAGTAAGAGTATGCCGACGACGTCGAGCACATGATCGACGTAGAAGCCATACCGTGGCCGTTCGTGATGCCGGACACGCGCCAGCGTGCCATCCAGGCTGTCGCCGAACCAGTTCAGGACGAGGCAGCCAACGCCGGCGAGGAGCGTCAGGGGATGCTGTGCGGCGAGCCAGAACGACAGGCCGGCGCCGAGCATGGCGATGGCTCCGAGTCCGGTCAGATGGTCCGAACCCACCCAGCTCGGCAGCCGCCGGGCCATCCAGATGAGCACGCGCTTTTCGAGGCCTGCCAGAAGGCTGGCCTGAATGCGAGTCTCCCGCGTGTTTCCCGTAGTTGTTCCCATACCCCTGAATGCGAAAATGAGGGATTTAGAGGCTCACATGATCCTGGAAACGAGAGCAGCACCGCCCTTCATGAAGAACGGTTTTGTCATTGGCTGTGAAGAACGACGCGAGGGCATCGTCATCGACCCCGGAGACGATGTCGAAGAGTTGCTGGAGGCCGCGGCCTCTCATGGCCTCGATATCCGATACATCCTGCTGACGCACGCGCACCTCGATCACATCACAGGCGTCGGCCGCGCGAAGGAAGCGCTCGGCGCACCGGTTGGTCCTGCATCGCGACGACAACTTTCTGTACGAGGCCGTGGTGCAGCAGGGGGAGGCGTTCGGCTTTCGAGTCAATGCCCAACCGCCGGTCGATCAGTTTTACGACGGTGAGGGGCCGTGGATGTTTGGAACGTTCGGCGCGTGGGTGTATCACACGCCAGGCCATTGCCCGGGTGGGGTGTGCCTGGCGGTAGGCCGTCCGGATTCGAGCGAGCGGACGTTGTTCGTCGGCGACACGCTCTTTGCCGGGAGCATCGGACGTACCGACCTGCCCGGCGGAGATCTGCCGACGCTTGAGCGGTCGATCAGGGAAGTTCTCTTCAGCTTCCCTGACGACACGCCAGTCTACTCAGGTCACGGTGAGCCGACGACGATTGGAAGGGAAAAGAAGACCAACCCGTACGTGAACGAACGGGCGTAGGTCTCGTCGCGGCGCGACTAGGATCGCGAGACGACGAACTGGACTTTGCCGACGCCGAGCCGGTCGCCGATCTTGAGCAGGGCGCGGTCCACGCGCGCGCCGTTCACGAAGGTTCCGTTCGTGCTCTCGAGATCAATCACTTCGAGATCGGCAGCACCGGCGGTGAGGCGGCAGTGCACGCGCGATACGAGCGCGGCCTCAACGCGGAAATCAGCCCTCGGCGCCCGGCCGATGGTCTTGATTGCTCCTGGCTTGATGCGGAACGTAAAAGCGCTGTCGACCTGTTCGTCGGTATTGATTAACCACATGGTCGCACGTGGTTATCGGACGAATCGTGTCAGGTCAGTAGTTCCTTCACCCGGGCATGGACAACCACGCCGTCCTTGGTCAGGAGCGTCTCACGAGTAATCTCGTCGTCCTGGTTGAGGGGGAGGGACGGCTGCTTGGCGCCGTCTTTCCCGAGCAGATGCAGCAAGAACGTGATGATGTTCTTTGAGTACATCTGGCTGGCGTGATAGGGGATCATCGCCGGCGGGTTCGAGGGGCCGATGATCGTGACGCCCTTGTGCTCAACGATCTCGTCGGGTCTGGTGAGCTCGCAGTTGCCACCGCGTTCGGCCGCCAGATCGACGATCACCGATCCCGGCTGCATGGCTTCGACCATCTCGGTCGTGACGAGAATCGGCGCACGCTTGCCAGGAATCAGAGCCGTGGTGATGACCACATCGCTCGCCGCGACGACCTTGATCATCATCTCTCGCTGCCGGCGATAGAACGACTCGTCCTGGGCCTTCGCGTAGCCGCCTTTGTCTTCGGCATCGGCTGACTCGAGCGGAAGCTCCAGGAACCGTGCGCCGAGACTCTGTACCTGCTCCTTGACGGCCGGGCGAACGTCGTACGCTTCGACCTTGGCGCCGAGCCTCCGAGCCGCCGAGATCGCCTGCAGCCCAGCGACGCCGGCACCGACGATGAAAACGCGAGCGGGCGACACCGTGCCGGCGGCAGTCATCAGCATCGGGAACATGCGTGGCAGCTGATTGGCAGCGAGCAACACGCCTTTGTAGCCGGCAATCGTCGCCATCGACGACAGCGCGTCCATGCTCTGCGCGCGCGTGATGCGCGGCATCAGCTCCATCGACAGCATCGATACGCCGCTTGCCGCGACGTCGCGAATGGCCTGTGGCGCACCCAGAGGATCCGCGAACCCGATCACAGTTTGACCGGCGTGGAGACCATTGGCAGGTGGGGTTGCGCGCACTTGCAGGACGATGTCCGAGGCCAGCGCGTCAGCGCGTGAAACGATCGATGCGCCTTGAGCCGTGTAGGCGGCATCGGTGAATCCGGCCGCCAGACCTGCTCCGGTTTCGACGGCGACCTGCAGGCCGGCCTTCACCAGCGTGGCGACGCCGGCGGGGATCACTGCGACACGTGTCTCGCCAGGAGCGGCTTCTTTCGGGATGCCGACTCTCATCTCGGCGAAGAGTCTAATCGATTCCGCTCACGGCTGCGACTTCTTCAGCCAGGCGACGATGGCCGATGCGACTTCAGGGCTGATCGATTTCTGTTTCAGCTCCGCGTATTCCTTGATCTCGCCAGTCGTCGCTGGCACCAGCAGGTGGTTGACTCCGGCGAGGTGAACGACCTCCACCGGTCCGGCCTTCTTGCGAGCCTTGGCGAGCTCGCCCAGTTTCTCGGCATGGTGCGGTTGCACCTGAACGTCGAGGTCACCCTGGATGATGAGGATGGGCTGCTTGATGTCGCGCATGATCGCCGCGGGATCGGACATCAGGAGGCTGCGGAACCATGGCGTGTCGGCCTGCTTGCGGACCTCATCGGGAATGCCGTCCCATCCGGTACCGCTGACGACGGCGGCCTGAATCTGCTTCTGCAGCGCGATCTTTTGCGACTGCTCGGCCTCTGGCACCTTCAGCCGGTCGAGCTCGCGCCGTTGCTGTTCGAGTATGAGGTCGGCACCTGTTGTGCCGCTCGTCGCGATGAGCACGAGCGCGTCGATCTTGTTCTCGCGGTCGGCGGCGAGCATCCCAATCGTGCCGCCCTCGCTGTGGCCGGCGACGGTGATCCGTCGCGGGTCGACATCATCGCGCTTGGCCAGCCATTTAACGATGCCGACCAGATCCTCGGCGTAGTCCGCCTGCGTGACCGACTCGCTGCGGCCGCCGCTCTGCCCGACGGCACGCTTGTCGTAGCGCAGCACGAGATAGCCCTGTTCCGCGAGCGCTCCAGCCAGCTGGCTCAGGACCGGGATGCCAGCGACCATGCTGTCGCGGTCGACTGGACCCGAACCAGCGACCAGTACGATCGTCGGCAGCTTGAGACGGCCGGTGACGGGTGGCTTGGTCAACGTGCCGGCAATCGTGAAGCCGTTGGCGGGAATGGTGACGTCCGAATCCGAGGGATTGCGCGCCGTGAGCGTTCTTGCGGCGACGCCTGCGAGATCGCTGCGCACGACGCTCAGGTTGGCGCCGGGCATGTCCAGGCGCGCGAGCCGCGCACGATCGTCGACGGCGACGGTCATCGTGAACGTTGCGCCGATGTTGTGCACCGTGAGCTCGTACTTGCGTGTCTTGATTGTGCCTGCCGGCGTCGTGATCGCCTCGTCGGAGATGCCTGTGACGGTGACCTTGACCTCGCCGCTGAGCGGCACGTAGGTCGGGATCTCCGTGCCGATCTGAGCGTTGGCCAGCCTGACCGCAAGCGCCTCGTAGCCAGCGAAGAGATTGTTGGGAAGGACGACCGTGCGCGCGGAGATTTGATCAGTCTTGCTGTTGGTGACGCCGTTCTGCGTAATTTCGTTGACGGCGCTCGTGAGCGCGAAGGACGTGGCCAGTCGGACTTGCTTTTGCTCCTTCTCCCCAGGCTTGGTCGCCTGCGTCCCTTCGATCTGCAGCTCGATCGGATGCCAGTCGGATGCGTACTTCAGTTCGAAACGGCTGAGGGCGGCGTCGCCCAGGCGCCCAGTGGCCGTGAGGATCCATTGCGATCCGGATCGCGCAAGGTTGACCTGCTCGCGCCCGACGTCGGTGCCGCGAACGAAGATGTTGAATGTCGCTTCGCCGGGAATCGGCTCAATCTGGGCCGAAACCGGCAGCGACGCGGCCAGAAGGCCGAGTACCACGGCGGCGGTACAATATCTCTGAAACCCCATTCCTTGAGGATATCAGCACGCCGAGCATGATTTCACCGGAACAGTATCTGGCGCTGCGCCAGGGCGCAGCCCTCGTGGACAGGTCCGATCGCGGCCGGATTCGCCTGACCGGCAAGGATCGCCGCGACTATCTTCAGGGCCTCCTGACCAACGACATTGCCGCGCTCACGCCTGGGACGGGCTGCTACGCGTGTCTGCTCACGGCACAGGGCCGGATGATCTCCGACATGTACGTCGTCGAGACTGGCGATGCCGTACTGATGGATCTCGAACGGCACGTCACGCCTCGTGTTGTCGCACACCTCGACCAATTCGTGTTCAGCGAGGACGTCGTCGTATCGGACGTCAGCGACTCCATTCGCCAGCTCGGCGTCTTTGGCCCGAAGTCGGCGGATGTTCTTCGCGACCTCGTTCTTTCCTCCGAGGCGCTCGACTTCGATCGTCTGAACGTTCTCGACCATCGGACGTCACCCTGGAGAAAGACGGGCGAGGTGGTCATGGTCGTCCGCCGTGACGACCTCGGGGAGACCGGATTCGACTTATGGATTTCTGCCGCGCAGGGCGATGCGCTGGCGCTGGCGATTGTCGATGCCGGTGCGACCAGAGTTGAATCGGATGCTGCCGAGATCCGCCGAGTCGAGACCGGCCGTCCTGTTTTCGGCAAGGACATGACCGAGGACACGATACCGCTCGAGGCCGGCATCGAAGATCGCGCGATCAGCCGGACGAAGGGCTGCTACGTCGGACAGGAAGTCATCATCCGCGTGTTGGACCGGGGCCACGGCCGCGTGGCGCGGCGGCTCGTCGGTTTGACGTGCGAAGTGTCGTCGGACGTCCCCGCAATCGGCGCGTCGATCGCCGCTGGCGATCGCGTTATTGGATCGGTCACGAGCGCGGTCTTGTCGCCATCGCTGGAACGGCCGATTGCCCTCGGCTACGTGCACCGCGATTTCGTTCAGCCTGGCACCGCCGTGACCATCGGTGCTGGCATCCGGGCAGCCGTAGCGGCTCTCCCGTTCCTCTGAGGTCTCCACTTCAGCATTCAGCCTTCAGCACTCAGCAGTGCGATGAGCTCGGCATCGGCGGGCGGAAAGTCCAGCGTTTTGAGTTCCGCTCGCGGCACCCACCGCATCTCCTGACCGAGCACCGCCCGCGGTTCACCACCGAGCTCGCATCGAAAGAAATGGAGCTCGACGATGCGTTCGGGATAGCTGTGGGCGACTTCGTAGACTTTGTCGCCGATACGGCTGTCGACGGCGAGCTCCTCGGTGATCTCGCGTTCCAGGCAGGCGGCGAGCGCTTCGCCGTCATCGCACTTCCCGCCGGGAAACTCCCAATAGCCCGCGAGGTGCGTGCCTTGCAGGCGACGGGTGACAAGGTAGCAGTTGTTGCGTTCGATGACGGCCGCAGTCACGACGATCCGCGGCGGTCCCGGCGCTGCGGCCGACGTCACCGGCCGACCCGCTCGTGCTCGGGGTTGAACGGATACGCGGCACAGTTCCGACGCATCGGACAGATCAGGCACTTCGGGCTGCGCGCCGTGCAGAGCGTAGCGCCGAAGTCCATCAGCGCCTGATTGAAGTCGAAGACATGACGTTGGGGCAGCACAGCGCGCGACACGTCCCAGAGGTGCCGCTTCATCGCGTGGCTCTTGAGATCGCCCCGGCCGACGAACATGCGAAAGAGCACTCGTGCGACGTTGGTGTCGAGGATGGCGGCGCGCTGGCCGAAGGCGAAGCTCAGGACCGCTCCGGCGGTGTACTCGCCGATGCCCTTGAAAGACAGCAGCGTCGCTTCGTCCGATGGCAATTGACCTCCGTAGCGCGCCATCGATTCGCGCGCGATGGCGTGGAGCCTTTTGGGCCGGATGTTGTAGCCAAGCGGACGCCATGTCGCGGAGACATCAGCTTCGGCGGCGTCGGCAAGCGCTTCGAGCGTCGGATACTTCTCGAGCCATTCGGCATACTTGGGCAGCACGCGGTCGACCTGCGTTTGCTGCAGCATGACTTCAGACACGAGGATGTGATAGGGGTCGGTCGTCTGTCGCCAGGGCAGATCACGGCCGTAACGACGGTACCACTCGAGCAACCGTCGTCTGAAGCGTTGTCTGTCGGCCGGAGGGGGAAGTTGGCGAGGAGGACGTCTGGCTGCGCGCGTCTCGCTCCGAAGTTCTCGTGTGGAACCCACCCTTGTTGAACCCCCTCGCGCGGCGGTCTAACTCGCGCTCAAAGCCACCTATAATTGGTGAGTGAAAATCTACACCAGGACCGGCGATAGTGGAGAAACGGCGCTCCTCGGCGGAACGCGTGTCTCCAAAGCCGATCCTCGTGTCGCTGCCTACGGGGACGTAGATGAGCTCAACGCGTGGCTGGGCCTGGTCCGTTCCGGAGCGCTCGATTCTGACCTTGCCGCGATGCTGGAGCACGTGCAGCGCGATCTGTTTGCGATCGGCGCCCGGCTCGCCGACCCTGGAGGGTCAGTGGCGAATCGCGTCGAGAAAGCTGCCGTCACCGACGACGACGCCAGTCGGCTCGAACACTGGATTGACACGCTCGAGTCCGAGCTGCGGCCGTTGCGCCGGTTCATCCTCGCGGGCGGCTCGGCGTCAGGCGCGTCGTTGCACGTGGCGCGAACGATCAGCCGTCGCGCCGAGCGCGGCGTCGTCGCGCTCGGTCGGGATCAGGTCGATCGAACGATCCTCGTGTACTTGAACCGGCTGTCGGATTTTCTGTTCGTGATGGCGCGTGTGGCGACGCGTCGCGCCGGCGCGCCAGAGCTCGAGTGGTGAGTCACGATGCTGCGCTGTCGCTCGCGTATGCGCAGTGCGAGCGGCGTGCCCGGGAGCACTACGAAAACTTTCCCGTTGCCTCGCGTCTCCTCCCGGTCGCGATGCGGCCGCACATCGCCGCGATCTACGCCTTTGCGCGCACGGCCGACGATTTTGCTGACGAGCCTGGCCTCGCACCGGCCGAGCGACTGCGTCTGCTCGACGACTGGGGGCGGCGGCTCACCCGCAGCGCCGAACTTCAGTTCGGCGGCTCCGGCGACTCCGACGGCGCAACGAAAGTCGCGCCCTACGGGGATCCGGACCCGGTATTTCTCGCGCTCGGGCGGACGATTCGAGAGTGTCGTCTGCCGATTGGCTTGTTCGAAGATTTGCTGAGTGCCTTCCGGCAGGACGTGACGACGACGAGATACGAGAACTGGACGAGCGTGCTCGACTATTGCCGTCGTTCGGCGAATCCAGTCGGCCGGCTCGTGCTACGCGTCGCCGGCTATGACGATCCGAAGCTCGACACACAGTCGGACGCGGTTTGCACGGCGTTGCAGCTCGCGAACTTCTGGCAGGATCTTGGGCGTGACTGGGCGATCGGCCGTCTTTACGTGCCGCGCGAGGACCTGGTCACGGGAGGCGCGCGAGAAGAAGATTTGACGGCGGGAAACATGACACCCGAGTGGCGCCGGGTGATGCAGATGATGGTCCAGCGGACGCGGGCGCTCTTTGCCGCCGGCCGCGGTGTGTGCGATGGCGTCAGCGGGCGGCTCAAGTTCGAGCTGCGGTTGACGTGGCTTGGCGGCTCGCGCATCCTCGACAAGCTCGAACGGCACGGCTTCGACGTCTTCAACCAGCGACCGTCGATTGGAGCACGTGATTTGCCGGGCTTGCTTCGCGACGCCGTGCTTTGGCGTTGACGGCGCTGGTTCCTTGGTTCGTGGTCCGTGGCTCAGGTTCCTTGTTCGGGGCGACGTAACAGAACCGGAACCAAGAACCTCGAACCGGAATGACGAACGACGAACCTGAACGACGAACCAAGAACCACGAACCCAGAACCGAAACCGATCATTGTCCCGCGACACCAGCTTCTACTATTCGTTCCTCGTGCTGCCGCCAGCCAAGCGACAGGCCATCATCGCCGTGTGGGACTTCTGCCGCGCTGTCGACGATGCGGTGGACGAGATCGATGTGACGAAAGGTGTGTCAGCAGCCGAGGAGATTGCGCGGTGGCGGCGGGAGCTGACGGCCTGCTTCGGCAATGGATCACCAGAAACCCGGCAGGGTCGCGCGCTCGCCCCGCTCGTCTCCGAGTTCGGGCTCAGTCGCGAGCCGTTCGAGGCGTTGATCGAAGGCGTCGAGATGGATCTCGGATCGCGGCGCTACGAAACGTTCGATGAGCTGTATCAGTACCTGCATCCGCGTCGCGTCGGCAGTCGGTCTGATCTGCCTTGATATCTTCGGTTGCCGCGAGCCGGCGTCGCGCCAGTACGCGATTGACCTCGGGGTGGCGCTGCAGCTCACGAACATCCTGCGCGACGTGCGCGGCGATCTCGAGCACGGCCGTGTCTATTTGCCGCAGGAAGAACTGCGTTCCTTTGGATGTAACGAGAACGACCTGCGCCTGGAAGCCGCAAATACTGGCCATGGTGTGCGTTCGCCGGCCGTCAACGCGCTATTGCGTCACCAGGCAAGGCGGGCGAGAGAGTATTACGCGCGCGCGGCGCGTGCGCTGCCGCGGGCTGATGCCCGCCGCCTGGTCGCAGCCGAGATCATGGGCGCCATCTATCGCGCCATGCTCGACCGGATCGAGCAGCGCGACTACGACGTCTTCTCGGAGGTCGTTCGCGTGCCTCGGCCGCGACGCGCCGTCATTGCCGCGTCGACGTGGTTGAGAACCCTCCTCCTGCCCGGCATGCTCCGAACGCGGGCGGACGCTTCGATTCGATGACGCCGGACGCCGTCGTCGTGGGCGGCGGCTTCGCCGGGCTGTCCGCCGCGACCGCACTCGCCGAAGCAGGCATGCGCGTGCTGGTCGTGGAGGCGAGGCCACAGCTCGGCGGACGGGCGACGGCGTTCCGCGATCGCGTAACCGGCGAGCTCGTAGACAACGGTCAGCACGTGCTGTTCGGGTGTTACAACGAGACGTTCGCGTTCCTGCGGCGCATCGGTGCGACGGATTTCGTCAGGCAGCAGCCGGCGCTCAGCGTGCCGTTTCTCGATCGTTCAGGTACACGTTCGGTTCTCGAGTGCCCGCGGTTGCCGCCGCCGCTGCACCTCCTCGGCGCGGTGCTGAGGTGGACGGCGATGCCGTTGAGCGATCGCTTATCGATTCTGCGGATGGCGCCGGCATTGCGGAAGGCGCGCACCGAGCTCGCACGAACAGGGCGTGTGACGACGAACGGTGACCTGACCGTATCGCAATGGCTGCGCGCTCGGGGCCAGACCGACCAACTGATCGAATGGTTGTGGGAGCCGCTGGCGCTTGCCGCTCTCAACCAGTCACCGGCAGAAGCACTCGCCACACCGTTCGTTCGAGTGCTCGCCCAGATGTTTGGACCAGATCGCGATGCCTCCGCAATCGCGGTTCCGATCCGGCCGTTGAACGAAATGTACGCGGTGCCAGCGGACAGCTACATAAAGGCTCACCTCGGCGACGTGCGAATTGGAGCGCTTGCTCGCATCGTCACCGATGGTCAGCGCGTGACGGGAGTCGACGTGCGAGGCGAACGTGTCGTGGTGCCGAACGTAATTGCCGCCGTGCCGTGGTTTGGCATGCGAACGCTGTTCGCTGGAGAGGCGCCGCATACGCTGGAGGCTCTTCTGCAGCAGACTGCCGCCATGGAGTCCAAGACGATCGTGACCGTGAACCTCTGGTACGACAGGCGGGTGATGGACGAGACGTTTGTCGGGCTACCCGGCCGGTCCATGCAGTGGGTGTTCGACAAGCGTATGGCGTTCGGCAGCGAGACATCCCACCTGTCGCTCGTTGCGAGCGGCGCTGACGCGCTGGCGCAGGAAAAAGCAGACGGCGTGATTGCGGCGGCCGCCCGGGAAGTGGCGGAGGCGCTTCCTGGCGCGCGAGCTGCGCGGCTCGTCAGAGGCACGGTCATCCGTGAGAAACATGCGACGTTCTCGCTCGCCGCTGGCCAGCCGGAGCGGCCCGGGACATCGACGCAGCTCAAGGGCCTGTGGCTTGCCGGCGATTGGATCGATACAGGGCTGCCGGGAACCATAGAGAGCGCTGTCGTCAGCGGCCACAGAGCGGCACGCGCAATTCTGAATGCTGAAGGCTGAATGCTGAAGTAAATTCTGAACTTCATCATTCATTGCAGCATTCAGCATTCAGAATCCAGCATTTCCATGAAGTCCATCATCGTTCACTACCAGGAAATCGCGCTCAAAGGCCGCAACCGGCCCTGGTTTATCGCGCGCCTCGTGCGGAACATCCGCGAGGCAACGGCCGATCTCGACATAACCAGGGTACGGGCGCTGCAGGGCCGTATCGAAGTGGTGCTCGGCGACAACGCTGACTGGCTCACAGTGCGAGACCGGCTGTCGAAAGTGTTTGGCGCCGGCAACTTCGCACGCGCTGGACGCGCGCGGCTCGACATCGATGCCATCGCCGCCGAGATACTACGAGATCTCGATCCGCAGGACCCGCGGTCGTTTCGCGTGTCGGTGCGCCGGGCGGACAAGCGGTTTCCGATGACATCGCCGCAGATCGAAGGTGAGGTCGGCGGACGCATCAAGGAAGCGCGCGGCTGGCACGTGGACCTCGACGACCCCGAGTTCACGATCCATGTCGAAACGTTGTCGGACGAGGCGTTCTACTTCTTCGGCAAGCACCCAGGTCCGGGAGGCCTGCCTGTCGGCGTGAGCGGCCGCGTCGTCTGCCTGCTCTCGGGCGGCATTGATTCGCCTGTGGCCGCGTGGCGCCTGATGCGCCGCGGCTGCCGTGTGTTGTTCGTCCACTTCCACAGCTACCCGATCCTGTCCCGCGCGTCGCAGGAGAAGGCACGAGAGCTGGTGCGGCTGCTGACGCAGTTCCAATTTCGCTCACGACTGTTCCTCGTGCCCTTTGGTGAGATCCAGCAGCAAGTGGTTCTTTCGGTGGCACCGCCCCTCCGCGTCGTCATCTACCGGCGCCTGATGATGCGGATTGCCCAGGCAATCGCCCACGCACATCGGGCAGGCGCGCTCGTGACCGGCGAGGTCGTCGGCCAGGTGGCATCGCAGACGATCGAGAATCTGACGGCAATCAACGACGTCGCGACGATGCCTGTGCTGCGGCCGCTCATCGGTATGGACAAAGAGGAGATCACCGCGGAGTCACAGCGCCTCGGGACGTATCCGATCTCGATCATTCCGGATCAGGACTGCTGCACGCTGTTTACGCCGAAGCATCCGGCGACCAAGGCGCGGCGGGTGGACGTGCTGAGGGCAGAGGAGGCGCTGCCGATCGATGAGATCGTCGATCGCGCCGTCGCGGCGGCAGCCGTGGAGTACTTCCAGTTTCCTGTAATAAGATGAAGGTTTTCCCGAGGAGACTATCGTGAAATTTACACCGGGCAAGCTGGCGGGCATGAAGGCCGTGTCGAACGAGCGAGGCGTTATCGCCGCCGCGGCGATGGATCAGCGTGGGTCGTTGCAGAAGGCCCTGGCCAAGGAAAAGGGCGGCAATGTCGGCGACCATGACATCGAGGAGTTCAAGTCGCTCGTCACCGAAGTCCTGACGCCGCACGCCAGCGCAATTCTCCTCGACCCCGAGTGGGGCCTGCCGGCGAGCAAGCGCCGCGCGAAGAACGCCGGGTTGTTGATGGCCTACGAAAAGACCGGCTACGATGCGACGGCCAAAGGCCGGCTTGGCGATCTCCTCGATCACTGGTCGGTGCGCCGCCTGAAGGAAGCCGGCGCCGACTGCATCAAGATCCTTCTCTACTACACGCCGTTCGACCCCAAGGAGGTTAACGACCAGAAACACGCCTGGGTCGAGCGAATCGGCGACGAGTGCCGCGCCAACGACATCCCGTTCTTCCTCGAGTTCGTCGGCTATGAAGAAGGCGCCGACGAGAAGGGGCTCGAGTTCGCGAAGAAGAAGCCGCAGATCGTCACCGGCAGCATGGCCGAGTTCACCAAGGACCGCTACGGTGTCGACGTCATGAAGGTCGAGATGCCAATCAACATGAAGTTCGTTGAAGGCGCGAAGGCCTTCGGCGGACAGAAGGCGTACTCGAAGCAGGAGGCGATGGACTACTTCCGTCGCTCCGCTGACGTGGCGACGCGGCCATTCATCTATCTTTCAGCCGGCGTCAGCAACCAGGAGTTCACCGAGTCGCTGGAGCTTGCAGCGGAAGCGGGGACGCGGTTCTCGGGCGTGCTGTGCGGCCGGGCGACATGGAAGGACGGCATTGCCGTCTACGGCAAGAACGGCGCTGACGCGTTCCGGAAGTGGCTCGAAGCCGAAGGCGTGAAGAACATCAGCAACGTCAATGACCGGCTCAAGCCGGCGCACCCATGGTTCGAGTTCTACGGTGCGAAGTCGGCGAACGAACTCGCCTGATCTAGTTCTTTTTGAGTATCTCTACGCCGCTGACCTTGCCCAGACACGTGTCGCCGGCGTAGGGAACTCGAATCGAATCCGAACCCAATTCGGCGGTGCCGTTCAGCGAGATGGGGCACGAAAGGACGTTGGCCACAGACGCGGTGGCCTGTGCCGTCCACGTCACCGTCGAACCGGAGAGCGTTCCGCTCGCGGTTCCGGACACCTTGAGATCGCCTTTACAGGTTGCGCTGAACGTGCCGCTCGCGGAATTTCCAGTCTGCTGCGTGACGTTCCACTTGAAATCGCTGCACGAGTCGGCGCCTGGAACGAGGCTGGCGGAGCTCCAGCTGCCAAGGAGCGCGGAGACGCCGGTGGCCGAAGGTTCGAGCGTGCTCTTTTGCTCGTAGCCGCTGCAGGCGGATGCGGCAGCCGCGAGGCAGAACGCGATCAGTGCGTGTCTCATACGATGACCTTGAACAAACCTTCCCAATCCTCGGACACACCGAGGCCGGCACAGACAGAAAAAGAGTGGTCGCTTCGCAGGGTGGAGGCTAGAAGTATACCACCCTCGTTTGGCCCATCCTGCGCAGATGTGCGCAGATTCAGGCGGTTTTCTATTTCACTTTCGAGCTCAGCCGCTCGATTTTGAAATAGTCGCGCAAGGCTTCCGATGTGCTCCGGAACGCCAGCGCGTCCCACGGAATCTCGGACGACCGGAACAATCCTGTCTCCAGGCATTCATCGTCGCCACAGAGCTCGCCGCTCAGTGCTGTGGCCGCGTAGACAATGATGATCGGCGAGCGCCCGCCATACGAATAGATGTTCAGCAGCGAGTCGATGCGTATCTCGAGCCCCGATTCCTCGCGCGCCTCACGGATCGCCGCCGCGGTCACCTCCTCGCCACGATCGACGTAGCCGCCGGGGAACACCCACAGTCCGTACCCAGGCTGGATCGCGCGCCGGACCAGAACGAGCCGTTCGTCATCGGTGCGGATGATCGTGCCGACCGCAACCTTCGGATCGAGATAGACGACGTATCCGCATGCCGTACAGACCGGACGCTCCGGCTCGGTTGCCTTGAGCAGGCGCGGCTCGAGGCGGCCGCCGCACGACGGGCAGAAGCGATAAGCAACCGGCTCCATCTCCACGAATATAATCCCGATATGGCGATTCTGAAGGTTGCACGGATGGGCCATCCCGTGCTTCGAGCGAAGGCGCGCCCGATCGATCCCGGTCAGATTGGCTCGCCGCAGGTTCAGCAGCTCATCGACGACCTGTTCGAGACGATGCATGAGTATCAGGGCGTCGGGCTGGCGGCGCCGCAGGTGCATGAAAGTCTACGAGTCTTCGTTGCCGGGTTCGCGCCCGACGAGGAGGACGAAGACACGGCCCGCGGCGTGCCGATGATGGCGCTCATCAACCCGGAGATTACGCCGATCGGTCAGGAAATCGTCGACGACTGGGAGGGATGTCTCAGCATCCCTGACATCCGGGGCCGTGTGCCGCGGTCACGCCAGATTTCGGTGCGTGCTTACGATCGACGAGGCAAGCGCGTCGAGATCAAGGCGTCGGGATTTACGGCGCGCGTCATCCAGCACGAGACGGATCACCTCGACGGCATCCTCTTCTTCGATCGGATGAAGTCCTTCCAGACCCTGACGTTCCTCGACGAGTTCGGCCGCTATTGGAGTGGCCCGGATGGAGAGTCGGTCAAGCCCGAATAGGGCCACGGATTACACGGATCACACGAGACGCGGATCGCGCGGATCACGTGACGGGACGCGGATCGCGCGGATCGCGTGACGAGACGCGGATCGCGCGGATCACGTGACGGGACGCGGATCGCGCGGATCGCGTCGGGACGCGGATCGCGCGGATCGCGTGACGGGACGCGGATCGCGCGGATCGCGTCACGAGACGCGGATCGCGGAATCACCCACCCGCAAGATACGGCTGGCGCGGTCGTATCAATTCCTGGGACGAGATGTGCAGGGACCCCCGTCGTGATCCGCGGCCCGCAATAATCCGCGTAACCGCGTCTCGCAGAAATCCGTGCGATCCGCGTCCCGAAGCGTGAGCCGCGTGATCGGCGTCCCGCAAGATACGGCTGGCGCGGTCGTATCAATTCCTGGGACGGGATGAGCAGGGACCCCCGTCGTGATCCGCGGCCCGCAATAATCCGCGTAACCGCGTCTCGCAGAAATCCGTGCGATCCGCGTCCCGAAGCGTGATCCGCGTGATCCGCGACCCGCAAGATCCGGCTGGCGCGGCTGGTATCAATTCCTGGGACGGGATGAGCAGGGACCCCGTCGTGATCCGCGGCTCGCAATAATCCGCGTAACCGCGTCTCGCAGAAATCCGTGTGATTCGCGTCCCGTCGCGTGATCCGCGTGATCCGCGACCCGCAAGATCCGGCTGGCGCGGCTGGTATCAATTCCTGGGACGGGATGAGCAGGGACCCCGGTCGTGATCCGCGGCTCGCAATAATCCGCGTAACCGCGTCTCGCAGAAATCCGTGCGATCCGCGTCCCGAAGCGTGATCCGCGTGATCCGCGTCCCGTAGCGCGATCCGCGCCTGCGACCCGCGTGATCCGCGACCCTGATTACGCGGATCCGCGCTTCTGGGCGAGCGCTCGCTCCGACCCGAGCCGCTCGAGTTCCACCTCGGAGTGATCGGTGAACTGCATCGCCGCTGCGATCGCGCGGTGCCCGGCCTGCTCGGCGATGAGGGTGTGCATCTGTTGGCAGACGCGCCGGTACGCGGGATGGCCCTGTGGCGCGCTTCGCAGCTCGATGACGTGCATGGCCTCGCGCGCGTTCATCTCCATGTAGAACCGGACGCGATACGCCATCGCGACCGCGTAAGGCGCGACCTCAGGCAGCGCAGCGGCTCCGAGCGCTTCGTGCAACTCGGCCGACGCGTCCATTACGCGCGTCCAGTCGTCCTGTGCGCCGGCCTCGGAAATGGCCTCAGGCTCGGTGTATCCGTGCTTCGGCGTGAGCGGCTGCCACTCCAGCGTCAGCAGCCGGTGCCGCTGCAGGTCGCGAAACGCGCCGTAGTCGGTGAGGACGTCGAACCGGTACGCCGTGCGCTCGAAGGCGCGCCCGGGGCGATGCCGCCGGTTCGAGCGCTGACCGACGTAAGCGCGCAGCAGCGCGGCGCGGTCGTCCGCGGTCATGTGCCGCGCGATGGTCATCAGCTGATCGTCAGGCAGATCGGATACCGCGTAGAGCGCTGCCGCAACGATCCTGATCTCGCCGTCGGGATCGAAATCCGTCAGCGTCACCTCGGGCCGCGGCTCTGGTGCGGCGTTGACAAGCGTTGCGGCGAATGACGATGTCTGCCGGCGAGACTCGGCAAGGTACTCGCTCCAGCGGCCGCCGCGATCTGGCTGGTCGACTCGCACGAGGAACGCGGGGATGACCTTGCGCAGCTCCGTCAGCATCTGGTCGGCGCATTCATGCGCTTCGACGAGCGGGCTCGCATGCAGCCGAAGGAGCAAGGCTTCGAACGCCTGACCGGTTCCGTAGATGCCGAGATTCGACTGCGTCGCTGCTGGAAGAAGGCCCCGCAATGTATCGAGCGCCTTGGCGCGGATCGCCGATCGGTGGACGACATCGGGATCCGATGGAGCCTTCGGATAGCGTCGACCGAAGTACTCCTGCATCGGACCGATCCACTTCGCGTAGCACTCGAATGCCGCGTCCATCGTCCGCGTGTACTGATCGCGCAGCGCGCCGCCCTGAATCTCCGCTGGCATGTGGTACCGCCAGCGTCCGTGCAGCTGGTCGGTGTAGGGGACGTAACGGGTCGATTGCTCGAGGTAGGCCATCAGCCGGCCCCATTCGAGCAGCTTGGTCAAGATATTCGAGACGTACTCGCACGCGATGTGCGCGCCACCGAGTTGCGCCACGGAGTCGTCGCCGTACTCGTTGAAGACCTTGTCGAAGAGCTTCTCCGCGCGTGCCACGCCGACGGTCTCGGTCGATCCGGCCGACGGGCCAGCCGACACTTTGTCGGCAAACTCGTCCAGGAAAAGCCGCCGCAGCGACTTGGCCGACCGCGAGTAGCGCGCGAAGAGCGCGCCCTTCACCGTCTCGGGGAGACTCGTCAGCGCAAATACATGGCCGTCGAGGTTACTGAAGTAGGGAGCGAGGCGTTGACGCTCGGCGTCGGTGAACGTCTCGGCGACAGCGGACGGGGTCAGCACGTTGCTCATTGTAGACTAGAGTTGCGGCTCGCTTCTCGCGGCTCGCTGCTCGAATGAGCCAGGAACTGCCAGCCGCGAGCAGCAAGTTGCGAGCAGCGATATGTCCCACCTCTTTACTCACAGGCTCGAAGTGCGTTTTCGCGACTGCGATTCGCTCGGCCACACCAACAACGCCGTCTATCTGACCTATCTCGAGCAGACGCGTCTTCACTACTGGCGCGAGCTGTGGGGATTTGGTACGCCGGCCTTCTACTGTTCCTGGCGTGATCATGGCCCGCGCCGAAATCGACTACCGGCGACCGTCGTTCTTCGGTCAAACGCTCGAAGTCCGGATGTCGCTCGCGGCGATCGGTAAGACGAGCTTTACCTATGACTACGAGATCGTTGACGGCGCCAACAACGTTATCGCCGCGGCGCGGACGGTGCAGGTCATGTACGACTACGAGAAGGCTAAACCGATGCCGATTTCAGACGAAATCCGGCAGAAGATGACGAAAAGTTGAAGATTTCAAATATATTGTGAAACGATTCACATACCATGGACAGGCGTTGGCCGGCCGTCGGATTGGCATGGGCACTCCTGGCGACCGTGTGCTCGGCGGCGCTTCCGTTTCGTGCCCCTGACTGGCGGCCGATTGCATCACGCGATCGCGAACAGGCCGCACCGCTCACCGCCGACGCCGTCGCCCGTCAGATCCAGGACCGCAACTCCGGCCGCGACTCCCGCTCGTCGATGCGGATGAAGCTGTTCGATCGACACAATCGCGTCCGCGAACGAGCACTCTCGATCATCATGATGCGAGGGCGCGATGCTCCGGGCGCACTGCCCACCGCGCCCGACGGCGATCGATTGCTCATTCGCTTCACCTACCCGAACGATATCCGCGGTACCGGCTTCCTCGTCTGGGAACACCCGAACTCTGACGACGAGCGCTTCCTGTATTTGCCGTCGCTCGGGCGCGTTCGAAGGATTGCCGGCAGCGAAGCACAGGAAAGTTTCGTCGGCAGCGATTTTACCTACGAAGACATCGGCGGACGCGAGCTCGACGACTACTCGTATGCCTTCGCCGCGCCGGACGGTCAGACTGCCAGCTGGGCGCCGCCGGGCGGCGGTGCCGCGCGCCCTGCCTGGCGCCTCGAGTCGCGAAGGAAGGATGGCTCCGCGGAGTTTCCGCGCGTCGTGTCGCTCGTGCTCAAGGATTCTTTCGTGGTCGTCGCCGCCGACGTCTACAACCGCCGCAGCGAGAAGCAAAAGGTCTACACCGTGCGTCGCGTCGAGCAGGTCGAGGGCATCTGGACGGTGATGGACTCCGAGATGACCAACGGCATCGAGAAAACACGCACCGAGCTCGTCGTCGAATCGACGGACTACAACATCGGTCTCAAGGAGGCTGACTTCAGCCGCCGGGAGCTCGAAGCCAGGTGAGTCAGATCCTCGCCAGATGGGTCTACCGCTGGCGCATTCCGCTCTCAGTCCTGATCGTGCTCGGCGCGATTGCCCAGGCGCCGCGCGCGAACATCACGCGGATCGACAACGACATCACCGCGTGGTTCTCCAAAGCAGATCCTGTTTACCAGGACTACGAGCGGTTTCGCGCGGAGTTCGGCGGCACGCGCGCCCTCATCATTGCCATCAAGGCCGATTCGGCCGATCGGCTCTTCTCGCGCGAGACGCTGCGAGTGATCGATGCGATCTCGGGCGACATCGAACGTGTCGAGACCGTTGAGCGGGTGAACAGCCTGGCCACCGCGACAATTGTCGAGGCGATGGGGACGGACGCGGCCGGCGATGACGGCGGACTCGAAGTCCGGCCACTTCTCGAGGACCTTGAAACACGCGATCCGGCGGAGATCAAGCGCCGCGCCCTCGAGGACGACCTGATTCGTGGCGACCTCGTCTCCGACGACGGCTCGACAACAGCGATCATCGTCGGGTTCGACGAGGACCGGATCGACGAGGTCAGGGCTGGCGTCATCCAGAAGATTCACGAGATCGTCGATCCGAAGCTGCCGGCGGGCGTCCGTGCCTACTACAACGGCAGCCTCGAGATCAGTGAGACCTACAACCGCATCACTCTCGACAATCAGCGTAAGTTCACGCCGCCGATCCTGCTGTTCACCGTCGTTGCGATTTACTTCTCGTTCAGGTCATGGCGCAAGACCATGCTGACGATGTTCGCGGTCCTGATCAGCCTGCTGTGGACGCTCGGGCTGTATTCGCTGATGGGGTTCAGCTACAACGTCCTCGCCAGCATGCTCGTCCCGCTCATCGTCGTGCTCGCAATCGCCGACGATGTGCACATCATGCAGCACTGGGACGAGGAGCGCCGGCACGGCGACGTCGAGCACGCGTTCAAAGCCACGATCGCACATTTGGCTGCGCCTCTCCTCGGCGCGAGCGCGACGACCGCGCTCGGCATGCTGTCGCTGGCGACGAGCAACGTCGTCGCGGTCAGGGCATTCGGGATCGGATCGGCCGTTGGCATCATGGTCGACTTCGTTATCTCGCTCGTCCTGATGCCGACGTTGCTGTCGCTCGTCAAGCCGGAGACGGCGGCAGCGCCGCACGAACGCTACTTCCTCGCTCCGCTCAAGTCGATCGCGCGGTTCTCGTCTGCGCATCCGGGAAGAGTACTGGTGGTCTCGGTGGGACTCGCCTTAGTCGCGGCGTTGGGCATCTTGCGCTTGAGGGTCGATACGAACCACATCAGCTTCTTCAGCGCCGACCATCCGCTCGGGCAATCAGCCGCTGTCATCGATAAGGAGCTCGGCGGCGTTTACAGCTTTCAGTTGATGCTCGAGGGGCCGCCGGAATCGCTCAAGACGCCAGACGCCCTGCAGCGTCTCGACCGTCTCGAGAAGGAGCTGCGGCAGTTTCCGCACGTTCGCAAGGTGACGTCCGTTGCCGACTACGTCAAACGCATCAACCGCGAGCTGAACGACGGCCGCGCCGACGCCAACGTCGTGCCCAGCGATGCCGACACCATCGCGCAAGAGCTCTTCGTATTTGCGCTCGGAGGCGAAGGGCGTCACGAACTCGAGCGAGTTGTGGCAAGCGACTACTCGCGGGCTCAGGTGTCGATCAAACTGCAGTCGATGAGCTCTGACCTCGTGCTCGAACAGGTCGAGCAAGCCGATCGCATGGCCAAAGAGGCATTTGCTGGCGCCGGCATCACAGTCCTGACGACGGGATCCGGGCGTTTGTTCAGCACGCTCGATCACTACCTCGTCATGTCGCAGCTCAGTAGCTTCGCGACGGCATTCTTCACGGTCTTCGGCGTCATCTTCGTGGTGTTCCGCTCGTTTCGCTTCGGCCTGTTGACTATCGCTCCGAACCTGCTTCCGGTGCTGGCCGTGCTGGGCATCATGGGCTTTCTCGATATATCGATGAACGTAGCCACAGTCATGGTCGCCAGCGTCGCTCTCGGTATCGTCGACGACGACACGATTCATTTCATCAACCGCTACCGGCGCGAAGCCGCGGCCGGTCGCTCGACCGACGAAGCGATCGAGATCGCCACGGCGCACGAAGGGCGGGCGTCGCTGACCACGGCGATCATCAACAGCGCTGGCTACGGTGTGCTGCTCCTCTCGGAGTACAAACCGACAGCATGGTTCGGCGGCTTGCTGGCCTTGACGATGCTGACGGCGTTTCTCGCCGAAGTCTTCATTCTGCCCGCGACGATCAAGCTTCTGCCGCGAGTGTTCGGAGCTGATGCGCTCCGTCCCCGTGACTCCCGCGCCGCGGCATAGTCAGGCTCGACGCACCGCATGCTTCGCCAATCAGTCGTGCTCGCTGCTGTGGTTCTGGCGCTCCTCCCGGCGACAGCCGCTAGAGCGCAGGGCCCCACGGGCAACGTGAGCGTATTCGGCGA
The DNA here is from genome assembly GCA_963797715.1 of uncultured Acidobacteriota bacterium. Taxonomy (GTDB): domain Bacteria; phylum Acidobacteriota; class Vicinamibacteria; order Vicinamibacterales; family 2-12-FULL-66-21; genus DATBJJ01. The sequence continues at coordinate 54,216 of CAWCQS010000008.1, read as the reverse complement.
CTACTTCCCGAACCGCCACGACACCGTGGAGCTTCGTGGCCGCCTGTTCGTCGAAGAGAAGATTGACAAGGAGCTCGGGCCCTCGACGCGGGTGATCGTGACGGCATCCGGTTTCGTGGAAGGCCTTCTGGCGCGGCGGGTCGTGCCAGGATCGAAGGGGAGCCTTCAGTCGGTCGAGGACGGGATCGTGCGGGTGCAGGACGGCAACGTCGACATTCTCGGGTCGCGCCTCGACGTGCTTGTCGGCTACGCGCGGATTGCCTGGGGCCGGCTCGATGAGATCCAGCCAACGGACGTCATCAACCCTCTCGACGTGTCGAAGTTCTTCTTCGACGGAAGGAGCGAAGCGCGGCTGCCGATGCTGCTCGGGCGCCTGCGGCTGCACCTCTCGGAGAGCGTGAACGTCGACGGCATCTACCTTCCCGATTTCAGACGTGGTCACTTCGATCAACTCGCCGAGCCATCGTCACCCTTCAACCTGCCGGTCGAGGTCTCAGAGGAGCCAGTGGCGTGCCTTGCGATCGGATGTCCGACGCCTGGCGCGATCGTGGTATCGGAGCAGGCGCCGGCATTTACCTTCGAGAATGCCCAGGGCGGAGCCCGTGTCTCCGCGACGACCGGGCGCGTCGATTGGAGCGTTTCGGTGTTTCGCGGGTTCGAGACCTTTGGCCTCTATACGCTCGAGGCCACGACTGTCGTCCCGCCTGCGGCGCCGACAGTCGCGATTGTCTATCCGCGATTCACGATGATTGGCGGCGACTTCGAAGCCGTTCGCGGCAAGTGGGGGATGCGCGGCGAAGTGGCCGCGTTCGTCGATGACAACTTTCAGTCTGCGGATCTGCGCGTGATCGCCGGTCACTCGTTTGACGCCGGCATCGGAGTCGATCGGCGCGCGGGTGATTACACCTTGAGCGGAACCGTGCTTCTGCACTCGGAGTCGTACGACGCGCCCCTCAGCGTCTCGCAGTCAGGTGAGACGCGTGATGGGCGCACCGACGTGTCGTTGATCGTCTCGGCCGATCGGACGTTGGCGCGGGAACGCTACCGATTCCGGGGGTTCGGTGTCTACAATGCCAGCGGCGGGTCGGGTTTCGTCCGCGGCATCGTGATGGCGAGCTTGCGGGACAACCTTGCGCTCGAGGGCTCTGTCGGCTGGTTCGCTGGGGACAGTCTGGATCTGATTGGCCGCTTCAGCGACAGCGATTTCGCATACCTGCGGCTGAAGTACTACTTTTGAAGCACATCCTGATTCCCGCTCGCAACGCGTCGACGTGGACCGGACCGGGCGGTAACAACACGTACTTGCTTCCCGGCCGCGTGCCAACGCTCATCGATGCGGGCGTGGGGAAGCCGGAACACGTCGACGACATCGCCCGCGAGCTCGCCGGTGACACTCTTGCGCTGGTCCTCGTCACGCACGGTCATCCCGACCACGCGGGAGGCATCCCGGCAATCGTGTCCAGGTGGCCTGCTGCTCGAGTGCGACGATTCGGCAGCGGCGACGAGCCTGTCCTCGACAACGACGCCATCGAAGTTGGCGATGGAGTGTTGACGGCCATTTACACGCCCGGCCACTCTCCTGATCACTGCTGTTTCAGTGCCGGCGCCGACATCTTCTGTGGCGACCTCGCGCGTGCCGGCGGGACGATCGTCATTCCAGCCGGACGCGGCGGTGATTTGACCGAGTACCTGGCATCGCTGAATCGCGTGCGCAGTCTGCGGCCGGAGCGGCTGCTGCCCGGGCACGGCCCGATCATCGACAATCCCGACGCCATCATCGATGGCTACGTGCGCCATCGCGCGCAGCGCGATCATCAAATCCTCTCAGTTTTGAAGAGCGGAGCTTCGGTGCCTGAAGAAATCGCGCCGAAGATCTACGGCGCGCTCGCGCCAGAGCTGACGAGAGCCGCCGCAGAGACGGTACTCGCGCACCTGATCAAACTGGCGCGAGAGGGTCGAGCGGCCGAGCGCGATGGCCGATGGGTAAGTGTTCAGGCCGGCTGAAAACCGGGCGGCAGTTCCGGCACGCGTTCGGCTCGCCGCACGACCTTCGGCATCGCGTCGCGAATGACCTGTTCGAGCTCCTCGAGATAGGCCAGGAAGCGATGGCGCCCGTCTGCTGAAAGGCGGCAAAGGGTCTGCGGTCGTCGATTTTCGAATCCCTTCCACACCTCGACGAGCCCGGCTTCCTTCAGGACGTCGAGATGCCGGCTCAGATTGCCATCGGTGAGCGCACAGAGACGCTTGAGCTCCGAGAACATCAGTCCTTCCGGCCTCATGACGAGCGAGGTCATGATGCCGAGGCGTGCCTTCTCATGCAGGACCCGCTCGAGTCCCTCGTAGGCGAATCGTCCCGGCTGCGATAGCTCGGTTGGTTTCTTTTTCTTCATACGTCGCGTCAGCGCTCTTCCTGTTCAAGATTCCAGTACAACACCGCCGCCGCCAAGAGTTGTCCTACGCCGAACGTCCCGCCAACAGTCCAGGGGCTCAGCGTGTCGGGCGCTTGCGCGGTCCAGAGCAGCACCGCGCCGGCGGCGTAGAAGTAGAGCGCAACCCATCCACTGCCGCGCACCATGTAGGGCCGAGAGGCGAAGATCCCGAGTCCAAAGGAGAGCGCCCAGAGCCCTGGCAGGAGCGGCACGAGCGCGCTGCCCTGATGGACGAGCGTGGCCGTGAGGAGCGCGCCGCCGACAACGCTGGGCATCAACTGTCCGACCACGAGCCTCGTTCTGCGCCTCGCCAGCGCTTCGTCGTGAACGATGTAGTTGTAGACGATCTCGCTGATGCCGACGAATCCCGCGCAGACAGCGACCGTGACCCAATACACGACGAACCCCATCGGGTCGCCCGGCAGTCCCGCCGGTTGCAGCCAGGCGGCGACCAGGCCGATGAGCCCGGATGCCGCCACCGGCACCGGCCGATAGCCGCGGTAGACGTCGGCTTTCGCGGCCTGAGCGCGAATCTCGGCGATTTGGGCGAGCGCTTGCGGTAGTTCCATGCTGACTCTTGTAGCTTTGCACGACAAAGTCGGTGGAGTCAAACTGATTGCAGTTCGCGGCTCGGCGGCTCGCGGCTCGCAGTTGCTGATTACAGGCTTGGTCGTCCCCTATAAGCAGCAGCGAGCCGCGAGCCGCCAACTGCCGGCCATGTAGTACGATTCGCGAGATGAAGGGTTACACCAATCCGCAGTTGCTGGTGGCGCCCCGCGATCTGGCAGCCGAGCTCGCAGGCGCGGAGGCCTCGCGGCCGCTCCTGCTCGACCTTCGCGCCGCCGACGCGTACGCGGCGGGGCATATCCCAGGTGCGATCCAGATCAATCTCTGGGGACTGAGCCTGACCGACACCGATCCTGCGCCGCTCAAGGCGTTCATGTGGATGATCGAGCACGTGCTCCAGATTCACGGCGTGACGGCAGCGACGCCGGTCGTCGCCTACGACGATCAATCCGGCGTCCGTGCCGCGCGCGCGTTCTGGTTTCTCGAGTATTTCGGCCATGCGTCGGTCCGCGTGCTCGACGGAGGCTTTGGCGCCTGGACGCGCGAGAAACTGCCGGTCACGCGCGACGCCGGTCCGCCACCGAAGAGCGAGTGGACCGGCACCCGCGAAGGGCAGACGCTGGCAACCTGGCGCGAGGTGCGTGACGCGATCTCCCGTCCGGACGCCGTCATCGTCGACGCGCGCAGCGACGGTGAGTATTGCGGGACGACAGTGCGCGCCAAACGTGGCGGCGCGGTTCCGAAAGCCGTGCACATCGAGTGGACGAGGAACCTGACTCCGGATGGCGATTTCAAGCCGGCCGCCGAGCTGAAGAAGATGTACGAGGAGGCCGGTGTCACGCCCGACCGCGAGGTCATCACCTATTGCCAGGGCGGTTATCGCGCCGCGCATTCGTACCTTGCGCTGCGCCTGCTCGGCTATCCACGAGTGCGAAACTACGTCGGATCCTGGAAGGAATGGGGCGATCGCGAGGAGCTCCCGATCGAAGTGCCCTCGAAGGCCTGAAGTTCTGTTTCTTCGTGATCATCGTGGCTTCGTGACCTTCGTGATAGCCCGTGAGGCCGTGACTACGGTAAAAACTGCTGCGAGCTGACACACCAACATGAACGACATCATCGACTTCATTCACACCAATCGCGATCGCTACGTCGACGAGCTGAAGGCCTATCTCGCCATCCCGAGCATCAGCGCGTTGCCACAACATGCGGACGACGTGCGCCGCTGTGCCGAGTGGACCGCCGACGAGATGCGGCGTATCGGCCTCAATAACGTCCGCCTCATCGAGACGCCCGGCAATCCCGTCGTCTACGGCGACTGGCTCGGCGCCGAAGGTGCGCCGACGATCCTCTTCTACGGCCACTACGACGTCCAGCCCGTCGATCCGGTCGAGCTCTGGGAATCGCCGCCATTTGAAGCGACTATCCGCGACGGCGAGATCTACGCGCGGGGTTCGGCCGACGACAAGGGCCAGGTCTTCATGCACTTCAAGGCCATCGAAGCGCATCTGAAAAAATCTGGGAAGCTCCCGGTCAACATGAAGATCATCCTCGAAGGCGAGGAAGAGGTAGGCTCGGCCAACCTCGACAACTTCATCAAAGCCCACCAGAGTGAGCTCGGCGCCGACGTGGTCGTGATCTCGGACTCGCCGATGTTCGATCGCGGCATCCCGTCGATCTGCTACGGCCTGCGCGGTCTCGTCTACTGCCAGATCGATCTGCGGGGCACGAAGAGCGATTTGCACTCGGGCTCATTCGGCGGCGCGGTCGCCAACCCGGCCATGGTCCTGGCGCAAATGCTCGCGCAGATGAAAGATCGTGGCGGCCGCATCAAGGTGCCGGGCTTTTACGACGCCGTCCGGCCGCTTCGCGACGAGGAGCGCGCCGAATGGAAGCGCCTGCCGTTCAACGAGACCCGCTACCGCAAGGAACTCGGTGCGCCAAAGCTGTTTGGCGAAAGCGGCTACACGACGCTCGAGCGCACCTGGGCGAGGCCGACGCTCGAAGTCAACGGCTTGCTCGCCGGCTTCACCGGCGAAGGCGCCAAGACGGTCATTCCCGCGGTGTCGATGGCCAAGGTCAGCATGCGTCTCGTGCCCGACCAGGATCCAGACACGATCGCCAAGCTGTTCGAGGATTACGTTCGCAAGATCACGCCGAAGACCGTTGAAGTCAAAGTCACGCGCATGCACGGCGGCAAGCCGTGGATGACGGAGTTCGACAACCCGTTCGTCAAGGCAGCGGGCAGGGCGATTGAGAAAGGGTTCGGGAAGACGCCCGTCTTCAACCGCGAAGGCGGATCGATTCCGGTCGTGGCAACGTTCCAGGAGCTCCTCAACCTGCCGTCGGTGCTTTTTGGCGTCGGGTTGCCCGACGAAAACGCGCACGCGCCGAACGAGAAGCTCGATCTCGGCAACTTCCACGGCGGCATCGTCGCGTCCGCCTACCTCTACGACGAGATCGCGAGGACGAAATAGGATGCGGGGTGCCGCCGCTCGAGGGCGACCGTTCGCCGTAGCGGCACTGGCGGTCTGCGGCGCGGTTCTCGCCCAGAGCTGCGCCGACCCCGAGCGCGAACGCCTGAAGTCGACAACGAAAGCGACCTACGACAAGGCGACGGGAAAGCTCACCGAGTTGACCTACGACGCCAATAAGAATGGTCGCATCGATACCTGGACCGAGATGGACGGAACGCGGCCGCTGCGCTCGCGCATCGACAGCAACGAGGATGGCCGCGTCGACCGCTGGGAGTACTACGATGGCGCGGGCAAGCTGACCAAGGTTGGGTTCTCGCGCAAGGCCGCCGATACACCCGACGCCTGGGCGTACGCAGGCGCCAACGGCGGCATCGATCGCATCGAGATTTCGTCGGTTGCCGACCCTGCGCGAGTCGACCGCTGGGAGTTCTACGATCCGTCAACCACGAGCCCGGTAAGCGCGGCAGACAATCCGGGGACGCTGCGCCGGGTGGAAGAGGACACGAACGGCGACGGCCGCGCCGACAAGTGGGAGCGCTACAGCGCCGGTATCGTCAGCAGCGTCGAATTCGACGAGAATCACGACGGCCGCCCGGATCGGCGCTTGACGTACAAGGAGTCGGAGTTGGCACTGATCGAAACCGCTCCGGACGCGTCGGGGCGCTATCAAAAGACTGTCACCCCGAAATAGCAAGGTCCACTTCGTACTTCCCAGTTCCCACTTCTAACTTCAAACTTCCACTTCAGAATTCAGAATTCAGCCTTCACACTTTCTTCCCATGCCCCTTCGCATTGGCTTCGACATGGACGGTGTACTCGCCGATTTTGCGGCGGCGTTTCGGGAGCACGAGTCGAGGCTGTGTGGCTCGACCGCCAATGATGGTGGGCCACCGAAGGTCCGAGAGCGCCGCCGCGATGGTAGCGAGGGCGAACTCGACCCGGAGGAGGAAGAGGCGCGTCAGGCTCGCGTGCAGGCCGAAAGCCGCCGGCGAGAAGACGCGGTGTGGAAAGCCATTGAAGGCACGTCAGACTTCTGGACGACGCTGCGGCCGCTCGATGCGGGGGCGGTACGTCGCATCCACGAGCTGATGCTGCGTCACCGGTGGGAAGTCTTCTTCATCACCCAGCGGCCGTTCACCGAGGGCGAAACCGTTCAGCGGCAGACACAGCGCTGGCTCGTCGCCCAGGGGTTCGATTTACCGACCGTCATCGTGCTCAAGGGGTCGCGCGGCCAGGCCGCCGCGGCGCTTGGGCTCGACTATCACGTCGACGACCGGCCTCAGAACTGCGTCGACGTCGGCGCCGACTCCGACGCCAAGACCATCCTCATCGTCCCTCAAACACGCTCAACGGCGATTGCCAGCGCTCGTAAGCTCGGCATCGGCGTCGCGCACTCGATCGGCGAGGCGCTCGACATCCTCGACCAGGCCACGCTGGCGCAGACGAATCCAAGCCTCTTCCAGCGTGTGGCGAAGATGGTCGGCTGGAAGCAGTAGAAGCCGAAGATCGGGCGGGCGGTACGTACAAAACTGGGCCCGGTGAGCATCTGCTCCACCGGGCCCTTTCTTCTTGCCTTCGATCCTTGAGCTTCTTACTTCTGGACTTCTGAATTCACTTCAGCATTCAGAACTCAGCATTCAGCATTTCTTTCTACCACGTCACGCGCGCGCCGAAGCGGATGACGCGCGGCGCGATGATGCTGCTGATGTTGTTCGGCGGCAGCGTCGTCGAGGAGGAGCCCACGGCCGTCGTCGCGTTGTACGAATACTGCGTCCGGCGGCGCGACAGGATCTCGCTCGAGTTGGTCAGGTTGAAGATGTCCATGCTCGGGATGATGCGCATGCCGCCGAAGTTGAACGCCTTGTCGACGCGGAAGTCCGCGACGAAGAGGTTCGGCAGCCGGACGTCACCGAGCGGGTACGAGGAACACGCTAGGTGTCGGCCACGCTGTTGCCGCGGCTCGTCACCGCGATCTGCTGCGGGAACGGATAGCCCTGCGTCACGCTGGCGCTGCCGGCAATGCCGATGTCCCAGAACGGCGTCGTGTACTGGCCGCTGGACTTGAACAGCCACTCGGCGTTGTTGAACACGTTGTCGACGCCGGAGCCGGCCGACTCGGGGGCAAACGACGCGCCGTTGAGGTTCTCGAGGTTAGTCGGATCCTCGACGCCGGCGAGCCCAGTCCCACTTGTCGACCGCGTTGTTCCACGCGAAGCTGACGTTGGCCGCCCAGCGATCCGAGTAGCGCTTGATGAGCGCGAACTCGACGCCGTTGTAGTCGCGAAAGCGGTCTGGCTGGTTACGGCGGACGTAGGCCGACGGTTGCGCCGAGGTGGCGCGGTAGTACGTCACCGGGTTGCAGATCGCCGTCGGGCCGCAGTTGGTCGGGTGCGAGCGTCACCGGCACGAAGTTGCTCGTATCCCAGTTGGTGCGGTCGGTCCAGGTGAACTGGTCGTACTTCCGCCAGACGTAGTTCACCTCGACGGCGAGGTTCCGCATCAGCTCCTGCTGCAAGCCGACGACGAACTCCTGCGTGCGGTCGTTCTTGAGGTCGGGATCGATCGCGCCGGGCGAGAGGAAGCTCGTCGGATTCGCCGGATCGAACGTCGCGCTCTTGGTCAGGTAACGAGGTGGCGAAATTGGTCAGGTTGAGCTCGTTGGCCTGAACGAACGTGTCGCCGTTGAGGTCAGCCCATGGATAGCGGATGCTGACCTGTCCGATCGAGATGAGCTCGCCCGCCAGCTGGCCGGGCGCCATCTGACCGTAGTAGAGCGAGTACGACGCACGCGCCACGGACTTGCCGTTGCCCGTCAGGTCGTAGGTCATGCCCAGGCGCGGCGAGATATCGTTCCAGACGACGCCGGAGTCGATGCCGGGGAAGCTGATCGCCGGCATGATCTCCGGGATGAGCGGGTTCGCCGGCGACGTCGGCCGCGAGCGCTTCGTCGCCCTGATGATCCCAGCGCACGCCGAGGTTCAACGTCAGGCGCTTCACCGTGAACGTGTCCTGAAGGTAGAGGGCTTGCGTCTTCAGGTCGAACTCGGTGAAGCCGTCGCGGAACAGGTCGGCGTTGCAGCCACCGGCGAAGCTCGAGCAAGTGCTTCGGGCAGGATCCGCGCTCGAGATATCCGTGAAGCGAGCCACGGCGTTGCCGCCGGTGTGGCTGATCGAGTCGCCCGAGCGCCGTCCGCCAGCGGTAACCGGCCTTGAACGCGTGATCGCCGCCGAGCGTCGCCGGCAGGAAATAGCTGGTCGTGACGTCGATGCTCTGCGTCGGACGGACGAATACCGATTCGTTGAACGAGCGGCCCCAGACGCCCGACGCGATGTCAAAGCGCGGCTGGATGTCGCGCTGCTCGGGATCCTGGAACGTCAGCGTGAAGTTGTTGCCGATGTGCGCGTACTGGATGTCGACGAGCAGGCGGTCGCTCAATACGTGCTGGTCGCTCGCCTTCCAGATCGGCGACCGGGCCCGCATCCCAACCCCACGTGCCGAACGCGCTGTCGATGTTCTTCTGGCGATAGGCGGTCTCGAGTGGCCGCGTGTCCGACGCGTCACGCGCGTTGCGCACCTTGCCCCGCCCAGGTGTTCTGGAAGTTGAACTTGTTGTTGCGCACCGGCGCCCAGGTCAGCTTGACGTTGTAGTTGTCGAGCGTTGTCAGGTCGGTCGCGAGGCAGTCGCGGATCGCTTCGGTGCTGCCGAGCGTCGCGGCGATCTGGCTGACGGGAACGCCCGCCGGACGGCAGGTCGGCGTGTTCTTGTAGAAGTTGACGACGCCGACTTTGATGTCCTGCTTGCCGTAGCTGCCCCAGTACCAGAGCTTGTCCCTCATGATCGGGCCGCCGACTTCGAAGCCGAAGTCGTTGATGTTCTGGATCGGTGCGCCCGAACCTGCACCCTGCGCGCGAATCTCGTCGGTCACGTTGTCGGCTTCGAACGCGTCGTTCGTGTTGTAGATGCGGCCGCTGCCCTTGAAGCGATTGGTTCCGCTGCGGGTCACGAAGTTGATGCCGACGCCGCCGGTCTGCTGCGACGCATCCGCGCCGCCGGTCGTGACCTGCATCTCCTGCATCATGTCGAAGTCGTAGTAGATCGGCGAGGCGCCGGTCGCCGACATGTCGGTGATGTCGACGCCGTCGAGCGACCACTTGTTGTTGCCGCTGCCGGTGCCGCGGCTGATGTAGCCCGACTGCTGGCCCGACTGGCTGCCGCCGACGTTGACACGGTCCATCGAGATGTTCGGGACGCGCTGCAAGCATGACCCACGGGTCACGCGCCGACGGGATGTTCTGCAGTGATTCGAGGTCGAAGGTCGTCTTTGCCGCGGTGGCTTTGGTATCGACGATTGGGCTCTCGCCGCTGACGGTCACCGTTTCCTGAACGGTCGAGATCGCCAGCTGCTGGTTGACCTGGGCCGTGAAGCCGATGCCGACGACGATGCCCTCGCGGACGACCGTCTTGAAGCCGGGCAGCTCGAACTTCACTGAATAAGTGCCGATGGGAATCAGCGGGAAACGGAAGCTCCCTGTTTCGCTGCTCGCCGCCGTCTGCGGCTGGATGAGCGCAGGGCTGGTCAGCGTTACGGTGGCGCCTGGCAGCACAGCCCCGGTGTCGTCGGTGACCCTGCCTGTGATTTCCCCGGTCTGGACCTGTGCCAGCGCCGGCATCGCACCCACCAACATGGCCAGCAGAGCCAGCATGGCGGTAAAACGCACTTTCATCTTCAGCCTCCCTCGGGAAAACGGACGGACGGAATCCTCCGACCTCAACTGAGCACCTTGTGTACCAGCCGTCCGATTTCGGGCAGCGTCCCGCGGTGGGATTGTCCAAGTGCTTGGAAATAGTTGTGAAACGACAATATATCGCCGTGAGTGACTGAAGGTGGGACGAGGGACGAGGGACGAATAATGGGACGGAAAAAATGGTCGATCCAATCGGTCGCACTTCAAAAACCAAAACCGTGGACGGTCATCACGCGCGACCGACAACTCGCGGCTGATTACCGGCAGGTCACGGCAGTCCGCTCGCTGTTCGCGTCTCGAGTCAGACTGCTCGCTGACTCGTCTGTGATCTGCTGCTCGCCTTTCGTGGTCGCAGTTGCCAGATGTCACATCGTCGTCACGCTTCCGAATCGCACGTTCGCACGGTGAGCGCGCGTGCCGACGACTCGATGCTTATGCGCTTATGGATTCGATTTATGGCAGGCAGTCGATCGCGAGCCGCGGAGCGAGCCGCGAGCAGCCAGCAGCGAGCCGCGGATCTAATTGAAGCCCGCGACGCGCTTGCGCAGCGTCTTGACGTGTTCCCAGATCTGCTCGTGCTCGCTCGTCGTGCTCGATGACGAATCGTCGGTGTCGCTGTCGAAAGCGTGCTCATCACTGTCTGCGATCTGTTGTCTCGGCAGCAGGCGCAGATACGCTTCGAGATCGCGAAGCGCGCCGGCGAAATCCTGAAGGTGATACGCGAGCAGGCCGCGATCGCGGAGTTCGGCAATCGCCGACGGGTCGACGCTCAGCAACAACCCCGAGATGAAACGCGCCTGAGGAAACGATCGCATGCGCACGTAGAGCCGCTTCAAGTTGACGAGCATCCGCACGACGATTTGATGCCTCGTCGCTGGTTCGAGCAGCGATCGATCGAAGGCGGCGGCGTCGCCGACATGCTGGCGCAGGAGCTCGCGGCAGTCGATCTCGGACAGGAACGCGCCGTTGTGGAACGGGTCGACGATCAGCACGTCATCAGTCGTGCGTGTCGCGGCTGCGACCGGCGCTCGCAGCAGAAAGTGACCGGGAAAATTGACGCCCGCGACCCGCAGTCCAGCACGCCGCGCGACCTCGAGATAGACGACCGCCAGGCTGATCGGGATGCCCGTGCGCCGGTTGAGCACTTCGTTGAGAAAGCTGTTGCGTGGATCGTCGTAGCGCTCGCGGTTGCCGCAGAAGCCCTGCTCGTCGTAGAGGTACTCGTTGAACGCCCGCACCGCGTCCTCGAACGGCGCGTCGCCCGACGATCCCATTCGCGTCGATGCTTCCTCCCCCATTCGATCCAACACTGCCAGATACGGCTCGCTCTGGAGCGACGGATATTCAACCTTGGCGATCGCCAGCGCCGCCGGCGCGAGATCCTCGCCCGGCGCGTTCATCGCCAGTTCGAGCTCGGTCGCGACCTGCACGGCGCGCGGCTGAAGGTGGAGGGAGACGGACACACGGCGAGTGTAGCAGCTTCCAGCTTCCAGCTTTCGGCTTCCAGCCTGTCGGAGAACTTCCCGGCTGGTAGCTGGCAGCCGGAAGCGGAAGCTTTTACGCCAACCCCTTGATCAGCTGTGGCGTCAGCTCGTTGAGCGACGTGACGATGGCGTCGGCTTCGAACAACTCTGCGACGGGATAGGTGTGTGTGATGGCGATGCACCACAGGCCGGCGGCCTTGGCCGATTCGATTCCCCAGCGCGAGTCTTCGATGGCGACGCACGTGCCGGGTGCGACACCGTGCAGCTCGGCGGCGCGGGCATACGGATCGGGTGCGGGTTTGCCCGCAAAAGTCTCGCCGGCCGCGACGATGAACTTGAAATGACCGATCGAGCTGGCGGCCGCCGAGCGCCGCTTCGATCTCTGGGCGGGCTGCGCCGGATGCGATGCCAAGCGGCCACTCGGCCGCAAGGCGCGTGACGCATTCGACCGCCCCGGGATACATGATGTCGCCGCCGCCGAGAAGTGCATCGAAGACGCGGCACTTCTCTTCGATGAGGGCGTCCAGCTGGCGACCGTCGAACATCCGCTGGCGATCCTCGGCCACCGCTCGAAACACGCCCGCATCGTCGTAGCCGAGATAGCTTGCGTAGTACTTCTCGCGCGGCAGCGACAGGCCGAGGGGCTCGAGCACTTCCTGATAGGCGCGCAAGTGCAACGGTTCGGAGTCGACGAGGACGCCGTCGAAGTCGAAGACGATCGCTGCGATCATTTGGGCCGCCCGAGCGTCTCGCCGGCGCGAATCGGGAGCGGCAGCCGGTTCTCGCGCGGCGGCACGGGGCAGTCGTAGGTCGCGTTGAACACGCAAAACGGATGATAGGCGCGGTTGAAGTCGAGATCGTACACGCCGGTTGCCGTCCGATCGAGATCGAGGTAGCGGCCGCCCGGATACGTTTCCGACCCGTTCGTGAGGTCGTGGAAGGGCACGAACAGCCGGCGCAGCTCGGTGTCGTTGGCCTCGGCAAACGCCGTCAACTTCAGCGGCTGTCCTTTGACCGTGAACTCGAGCGCGCCGATCCGCTGCATCTTGCGTCGCTGACCCGTCGACGTCTGCATCTCGAGGATGTCGTCAGCCCTCGCCACTGTGAGCGACGCCGGCACACGATACTCCTGGTTGATCGGATAGTAGGCGAGCGGTGGAAACGAGGCGCGATCGGCGGCAACCACCGGCGACTCCGATGACTCTCGCATGAACCGATCCTTATCTGCTCGCCACGCCGCGATTTCCTGATCGTAGGGAATCTCCGCCGCCGTACAAGCGCTAAGCCCAGCGATGGCGAGGGCGGCGGCAATGAAGCGGAAGATCATGAGAGCGCGTCGGTTCTTGGTTCGTCGTTCTTGGTTCGGGGTTCAGGTTCGAAGTTCTAGGTTCCCGGTCCATTCAGCGTTCTGGTTCGTTGTTCTGGTTCGCTGTTGTGGTTCGGCGTTTCACAATGAACCACGAATCCCGAACCGGAACGATGAACCAAGAACCCGAACGCCGAACGAAGAACCACGAACGAAGAACCCGAACCAACCCCGTTCTCGCCCTAAAAAGGATACCCCTTCGACTCGGTGACTGCATCGGCGACGCTGCGTCGCAGCACCACCGTATTGACCGGTGCCGGCTTCATCACCCGCCGCAGCGCCGCGAGCAGCGTGCGCAGCATGTCGCCTTCCGACATGGCAGCAAGTGCCTGACGCGCGGCAATCTCCACGCGCGCGGCGGCATCGCTGACGAAGACGGCGGCAGCGTCCGCCTGCAGCGCCTTCCCCGACTGTGCCGCGCGCAGCACGACGCTGTCGGCGGCATAGGTGTCGATGATGATGTCGGCCGCAAGAGACAGCACCTCCTGCTGGTCGGCGAGCGCGTCCTTGTAGGTCTGCATCGCCGTGCCGAGCACCATCAGCGCAACCTTCTTGATCGCCGCCACCGTCCGCCGCTCGTTTTCGAGTTGGCCGTCGCCAACCGGTTCCATCGCCGACGGCGTCAGCAGCTCGTCCTGGAGCTTGCGCGCCGCAGGGATGAGCGGTAGTCCACCCTTCACCGCGCGTCGAGCCAGCATGCCTGGCACCAGCAGCCGGTTGATCTCGTTTGTGCCTTCGAAGATTCGGTTGACGCGCGCGTCGCGATAGTGGCGCTCCGCCGGGTAGTCACGTACGAAGCCATTGCCGCCGTGGATCTGGACGTTCTCGTCGAGCACGAAGTCCAGCATCTCGCTGGCCGCAACTTTGAGGATGGACGCTTCGATCGCGAGCTCCTCGAGCGTCGCCAGCATGGCGGCACTGTCGTGGCTGCCCTGAAGCATGGCGTCGGCCAGACCTGCGGTGCGATACAGCATCGACTCCACGGCGTACTCGCGGATTGCCATCTCACCAAGCTTGTGACGGATCGCTCCGAAGCTCGAGATTGGCTGGCCAAACTGCCGCCGCTCGGCAGCGTAGCCCGCCGCTTCGGCAATTGCCAGCTTGGCGCCGCCGCTGCACATCGCGGCCAGCTTGAAGCGGCCGTAGTTGAGCACGTTGAACGCGACCTTGTGCCCGCGCCCGACCTCTCCGAGCACGTTGCTCGCCGGCACCCGCACGTCCTGCAACAGGATCGGTGTCGTCGATGAACCGTGGAGGCCGAGCTTGTGCTCCTCGTTCCCCGAGCTGAATCCTGGAAAGGTTCGCTCGACGAGGAAGGCAGTGAACTGCTCGCCGTCGACCTTGGCGAAGATGATGAAGAGGTCGGCAAAGCCGCCGTTGGTGATCCACATCTTCTCGCCGCTGAGGAGGAAGCTGCCATCCGGTTGCGGCACGGCACGAGCGCGCGCGCCGAGCGCGTCCGATCCCGATCCGGATTCGCTGAGCGCATATGCGCCGACGATCTCGCCGCTGACGAGTCCCGGCAGATATCGCTGCTTCTGATCTTCGGTGCCGAAGCAGAGTAGAGGCGTCACCGCGAGCCCCGTTTGAGCGCCGAAGGTCGTGGCGAACGATGCCGACCGTCCAACGGCTTCGCCGACGACAATGGAGGCCGCCTTATCGAGCTCGACGCCGCCGTACGCCTCGGGGACGTCGGTGCCAAGAAGGCCGAGCTCACCGCACTTGCGCACCAGTGCGCGCGCCAGAGCCCAATCCTTTTCTTCGAGCTGTTCGAGCTTGGGCATGACCTCGCTCGCGATCAACTCTTCGGCGGTCTGCCTGATCAAGCGATGCTCGTCGGTCAGGCGCTCGGGCGTAAAGATCGGTTCCGTTGGCTCCTCGATGAGCCATGCGCCGCCGCGGGCGATTGTATTTGTTGCCGTTGTCATAAGAATCCTTCCGCTGATTGTGCTTCCCTGTAGGGCGACTTCAGTCGCGCCAGGAGAGTCGGAGAGGCGCAACTAAAGTTGCGCCCTACATCCGTTCGAAGATCCCCGCTGCGCCCATCCCGCCTCCGACGCACATCGTGACCATGCCGTATCGCGAGCCGCGGCGCCGCATCTCGTGCAGCAGCGTTGCCGTCAGCTTCGCGCCTGTGCATCCGAGCGGGTGCCCCAGAGCGATCGCGCCGCCGTTGACGTTGAGCCGCGCCGGGTCGATGGCCAATTCGCGGAGGCAGGCAATTGCCTGCGCGGCGAAGGCTTCGTTCAGCTCGACGAGATCGATTTGCTCGAGCGAGAGCCCGGCCATCTTCAATACTTTTCGAATCGCCGGCACCGGGCCGATGCCGAACCGTTCCGGTTCGACACCCGCGGTGGCGAACGCCACGAACCGAGCGAGTGGCTGCAGGGCGAGGGCACGCGCACGATCGCCAGACATCACCAGAACCGCGGCTGCGCCGTCGCTCGTTTGCGACGAGTTGCCCGCCGTGACCGTGCCGTTGACGTGAAACGCCGGACGGAGCTTGGCGAGCGCCTCGAGCGATGTGTCACGGCGCGGGCCTTCGTCAACCTCGAACGTCGTCGTCTTTGGTCCTGATCCGTTCGCGGCCAGACGAACCTCGAGCGGAACGATCTCGTCCTTGAATCGCCCGGCATCAATCGCGGCGATTGCCTTGCGGTGACTCGCGAGCGCGAAGGCGTCTTGCTCCTCGCGCGATACCGCGGCTTCGCGCGCGTGGTTCTCCGCAACGAGCCCCGTCGTCAGGTACACGTCCGGGTATGAGTCGACGAGCGCCGGATTCGGCGCGATCTTGTGACCGCCCATCGGAACGAGGCTCATCGATTCGGTGCCGCCAGCGACGATGGCATCGGCAAAGCCGGCCATGATCCGCTCCGAGCCATGGGCAATGGCCTGCAGACCCGATGAGCAGAAGCGGTTGACCGTGACCGCCGACGCCGTGACCGGAATGCCGGCGCGAAGGCTGGCGATGCGTGCGACGTTCAGGCCCTGCTCGGCCTCCGGCATCGCGCAGCCCACAATCACGTCGTCCACTTCGGCCGGGTCGAATACCGGCACGCGTGCGAGGGCAGACTTGATGGCGGTGGCCGCCATCTCGTCCGGCCGCATGTGCTTGAGTGTGCCGCCGGGCGCTTTGCCGGCAGCCGTACGGACCGCTGAAACGATGACTGCGTCTTTCATGGTTGATAGTCGGCGAGCAGGTCCTCGAGGGCCTCGCCGACCTCCTGTGTCTTGCCGTCGAAGAGATGATCGGCGGCGTCGATGACGGCGAGCTCCTTCGGTTCGTGCAGCTTGCCGTAGAAGTGCCACATGCCCTCGATCGGGCAGACCTCGTCGGCTTCGCCTTGAACGAAGAACTTGGGCTTGGTCGACTCGAGCGTGGCGTCGAAGGTGTAGTTCTGTCCAGAGACCGACGTGGCAACTGGCGGCGCGATGCCGATAAGGAGCGAGACGCGCGGGTCGGCGGCGCCGACTTCGAGCGCGACCCACGACCCGAAAGAGAACCCGGCGGCCCACAGCGGCACGCCCGGATATCGACCGGCCATGTAATCGAGCGCCGCGCGAAAATCCGCCTGCTCGCCAGGCCCGCTGTCGAACGCGCCTTCACTTGCGCCGACACCGCGAAAGTTGAACCGCAGCACAGCGCAGCCGATGCGTGTCAGCGCCTTGGCGCTCTGATACACGGTCTTCGTGTGCATCGTACCGCCGTACTGAGGGTGCGGATGCGCGAACACGACCGCGGCGCGAACCGCACCGGACTCCGGCGCGTCGATGAGGGCTTCCAGGCGACCCGCGGGTCCACGCAGGTCAGTGACTATGGGCATGAACGAATTCTCCGACGACGCTCGCGAACTTCGACGGCTGCGTCAGGACGCCGAGATGGCCGGTGCCCTCGAGGACGCGGCACCTGGCGTTGCGAATCAAGTTACAGAACGACCGCGTGCTCGATACCGGCACGACGCGATCGAGCGGCTCTTCTCCCGTGAGCACGAGCGTCGGCACGCGGATGCGCGCGCAATCCGCCGCGAAGTCGCTCTGCTGCGCCCACTTGATCCGCTCCGCCATCAGCGAAGGGATCATCGGTGCGCGCGCAGCGCGAAGCCCCTGCCGGACGAAGAAGCCGAATCGCGACGACCACGTCGGGAAGCTCGCGCGGACTTCCGGCCAGACGCGCATCGGCGACGTGGCGACAAACGCCGGCGCCGACATCCATGGCCGCGCCAGCCACCGCGCCTGTTGTTCGTTTGGTTTCCAGCCCGGCGCGGGCGACGAAGCCAGAACGAGCGACGTGACGCGTTCCGGATGCATCGCGGCGTAGCGCAACGCGACGAAGCCGCCGAATGAGACTCCGCATAACGCCACTGGTGCGGCGCCGGTGCGCTCGATCACCTCGTCGAGCTGGCGAAGATAGTTGCCGAAGCCCTGTCCCGGATCGGGGCGCTCGCCCGATCCGATGTCACCGGAGAGCGAATACGAGATGGTCCGGCACCGCGACGCGAGTTCGAGGAGCGCGGGCCTCATCCACTCCCATCGTCCGTGCAGCCCCTGCACGACCACGAGCGCCGGTCCTTTGCCGCAGTCGAACATCGTCAATTCCTGAGCGTCTTTCCGGTCTTGAGCGTGTGCGCGATGCGCTCTTGGGTCTTCCGCTGACCGCACAAGCTGAGGAATGCTTCGCGCTCGAGATCGAGGAGCTCCTGCTCGGTCACCGTTCCGGCGTTGGGGCGGTCGCCGCCGGAGAGAATCTTTGCCAGCGCCCGGCCGATGAGGACGTCGTGATCACTGAGACGCCCGGCCCGCCAGGCGAGATGCACACCGAGCTTGAGCGCGGCCTGCACCCCTTCGCCGCCAACCGCGATCGCAGCGCGCGGCCGCGGACTGACGTAGTCCACCGCACGGGTCAGCGCCACGGCTTTGGCGTCGGCCATCAGGCGTTCTCGATTCATCGTGATCCCGTCGACGCTGCGCAGATAGCCGAGGCGCCGTGCGTCGGCTCCGCTCGACGAGACTTTGCCAAACCCGATGGTCTCGAACACGCGCTGCACGATTGGCAGCAAATCCGTCTGCCCAGAGGGTGCGCCTTCAACCGCGCGCGCCAGCATCTCTTTGGTTCCGCCGCCGGCAGGAATCAGGCCGACGCCGACTTCGACCAGCCCCATGTAGGTCTCGGCGGCAGCCTGGACGCGATCGCCGTGCAGCGCCACCTCGCACCCGCCGCCTAGCGTCAACCCGGCAGGAGAGACGACGACGGGCACCTCCGCGTACTTGAGCCCCATCGTCGTGCCCTGAAAAGCGCGGACCATCAAGTCGATTTCTTCCCAGTTACCCTCTTGTGCTTCGAGCAGAAGCAGCATGAGGTTGGCGCCGGCAGAGAAGTTTGGTGCGTCGTTGCCGACGACGAGCGCGCGAAAGTTGGCGGCGGCCTCTTTGACGCCGGCCTGCAGCATCTGGATGGTGTCGCCGCCAATCGCGTTCATCTTCGAGTGGAACTCGACGGCGAGCACGCCATCGCCGAGGTCGACGAGGCTCGCGCCTGCGTTCTTCCGCACGACGGCCGATCGATCCCTGGCTTCGCGCAGGAGCTGCAGTCCCGGCCCTGACGGCGGCACCTGTTCGTAGGTTCGCCCTGACTGCTTCGGCCGGAACCCGCCCTTGTCGAGTGCCTCGCGCACGAGAGGCGGCGGCTCGGCGACCTGACAGGCTTTGAGTACGCATTCGATCCCAATCGCGTCCCAGGTTTCGAACGGCCCGAGCTCCCAGCCGAACCCCCACCGCATCGCCCGGTCAACGTCGTCAATCGAGTGGGCGATCGACGGCGTCACCCGCGCCGTGTAGACGAGCGTCGAGCCGAGCGTCGCGCGAAGGAACCGCCCGACTTTGTCGTCACCGTTGAACAGCGTCCGAATACGCGCGCCGGCGTCCTCGGTGCCACGCGCTGCATCGAGCGACGGCAGCCGCGCCGGCGCTTCGGGCCGATACGACATCGACGCGGGATCGAGGGTGAGGATCTCCGAGGCGCCGTCCTTCTTTGTTTCCTTCTTGTAGAAGCCCTGCCCTGACTTGGAGCCTACCCATCCCCGCGCAATCAGGTCGCCGACAACCGACGGCAGGGCGAATACGCCGCGGTCTTCTTCGCGCTCCAGCCGATCGGCGAGATTCCGCACGACGTGAGCCAGCACATCGACACCCGCCAGATCCATCGTCCTGAACGTCGCGCTCTTCGGCCGGCCGATCGCCGGCCCCGTCATGGCGTCGATTTCTTCGATCGAGTAGCTCTCGTCTGGAGGGGTCCAGGCCTTGAAGATCTGCATGACTCCGTACAGGCCGATGTGATTGGCGATGAAGTTCGGCGTGTCCTTCGCCGCAACGATGCCTTTGCCGAGCCGATGGTCGATGAACTCGACGATCGCTTGCTCCACCGAAGGATCCGTTTCAGCCGTCCGAATGATTTCGACCAGCCGGAGATAGCGCGGTGGATTGAAGAAATGCGTGCCGAGCGCGTGGGCGCGAAACGCCGGGGAACGTCCCTCGACGATTGCGGCGATCGGGATGCCTGACGTGTTGGAGCTGACGATTGCATGCGGCGCGCGCAGTCGGTCGACTCGTTCGAAGAGACTCTGCTTCACATCCAGCCGTTCGACGACGGCTTCGATGATCCAATCGGCGGAGGCGATGCCCTGCAGGTCGTCTTCGAGGCTGCCGGTGCGAATGAGCGTCGCGGCATCTTGGGTGAAAAAGGGATCCGGCTTGAGCGCCTGCGCGCGACGCAGCCCGTCACGCGCGGCATCGCGGGTCACGTCGAGCAGGAGCACCGGCACGCCGGCGTTGGCGACGTGCGCGGCAATCTGTGCGCCCATGGTACCGGCGCCGAGAACTGCGACCGAGCGAATGCGTGTTCCCACGTGACCTCGTGACCCGTTTCTATCGAGGTTGCGCCAGGCCGCCGACGAAGAGATCGACGATGGCGTCGGCTTCCGCGACGAGGGAGTACTTGCGGCGGCTGAGAATCCAGTTGGTCGCCATCTCGTCGAGCGCGCCGAAGAACAGCTTGGCGGCCAGGGTTGGACTGATCGGAGCGCGGAAGACCTGCCGTGCCTGTCCGTCGGCGATGACGTTCCTGATGATGCCGAGATACTCGCGGAGGTGCGTCGACGAGAAGCGCTCCATGAACTTGGTCGACTGGCGCAACTCGACTTGAAAAACGACCGCGAGGGCGCGGTCGCGTCCGAGCCGGCCGAGATGCAAGCGGGCAATCTCCCGCAACCGCTCGACGGGGTCGGTGAGGTTGTCGACGCTCTTCCGGCCGTCGGCAATCGCCTCCTTCATCGTCCGTTCGAAGATCGAGATGAGGAGGTCGTCCTTGCCGCGGAAATAGAGGTATACGGTGCCGGCGGCGACGCCGGCGGCGCGGGCGACATCGGCCACTTGTGCATTGAAGAAGCCGCGCGCGGCGAACGTGTCGATCGCCGCGCGAAGCAGCGCGTCGCGCTTGTCGGTTCTGTCGATTCTGCTCGGAGTCGAGCTGCGCCGGGCGGTGGCAACGGGCATGAATGAATGTTCATTCAGTGGCGGGTGTCGTGTCAAGGCAGCGCGCGTTTCGCCTTTAGTTCGAAGGCCTTTCACTGTCCAAACCATTAATCGCAGAGGGCGCCGAGGGGCGGAGGCCGCTGAGGACGAGTTCGCCAAACTGTACTGACGGTCGCGCGACCGGCCTCGGATCGCAATTGGTATTCTCCTCGGCGCGTCTCAGCGCACTCCGCGAACTCCGCGATTAGGGCTCTTTGACAGCGAACGACCTCCGCCCGAAGCCGATCGCTGCAATTGTTTGAACTCACGCCAACACCATTTTGGATCCCATCCTCAGCCCGCGGGCCGAGCACTGGGACCGTTGCCAGGCACGTCATCACATCAGAACTGTTCGTCACCCTCCTACAGGCACTCGTCACTCGAACGCGACAACGAGCCCGACGTGGGCGCAGGGCAGCGTGCTTGCACGGCGTGGCTCCGCACCTGAGCGCGGTGTCGCGCGTACGGCGCGGTGATGACGTGCACGTTGGAGCAGAGCCTCATCAGATTCGAAGGCGGCGTATAGTGTGAGCGCCGTCGCCGAACCTCGAGGGAGCCATGCTGGACGACACGCAGCAACAGAGCCTCATCACTCGCCTCAACCGCGTCGAGGGGCAGATTCGCGGGATCCGCCGTATGGTGCAGGAACCCCGCATCTGCCTCGACATCCTGCAACAGCTTGCGGCCGCCGAGGCGGCGCTCAACCGGATCAGCCTCGCGGTGCTCAAGCATCACGTCGAGACGTGTGTGCCCGATGGCATCGCCAAGGGAGAGCCTGAGCAGAGTCGGCGTTTGGCAGAGCTGGTCGACATCTTCGACCGGTTTGCCCGGTGATCCGTCAGTCACCAAAACCCGGCCACTCGTCCCTGCCAGCGCGCACTTCTCTTCAATCCTGTTGACGGCCGGCGCGGCCGGTCATATCCACGCGGCTAGCACACCTACTCTCTCCACGCGCGGCTCGCAGTGCGTTCGTGGACCGGCCGTCCCCGCACCGGTGTGCGGGGGGGCGTCTTGTCGGATTACATAAAGGAGGACCGGATGAAAACACGATTGGGCCTGGTCGGCCTGCTGCTCGCGTGCGTCGCGCTTGTCGCCGCGCCGGCGTTGGCGCAGGTCTACACGGGCCGCATCGACGTCACGATCAAGGACGGCACCGGCGCGGTGCTGCCCGGCGTAACGGTCGAGGCTGTCGGCACCCAGACCGAGAGTACGGTCACGGACGCCAAGGGCGAGGCGCACTTCGTCAACCTCGCCCCGGGACGATACACCGTGACGGCCAAGCTCTCCGGGTTCACCGACTACCGCAACGAAAACGTGCCGGTCAACGCCGGCTCGATTGTTCCCCTCGGCGTCACGCTGAATGTTGGCGGGCTGTCCGAGAAAGTCGACGTCGTGTCGGAGACGCCGGTGATCGAGACCAAACGGCAGACGGTCTCGACAAACGTCAAC
This sequence comes from uncultured Acidobacteriota bacterium, assembly GCA_963797715.1. GTDB lineage: Bacteria > Acidobacteriota > Vicinamibacteria > Vicinamibacterales > 2-12-FULL-66-21 > DATBJJ01. The sequence continues at coordinate 32,134 of CAWCQS010000008.1, read as the reverse complement.
CTCGACGAGCTCCAGAACATCCCGACCGCCCGCGACCCATGGGTCGTACTGCAGAGCGTCCCCGGCATCGTCGTCGACCGTGTCAACGTCGGCGGCGCCGAGTCCGGCCAGCAGTCGAACTATCAGGCGAAGGGCGCGAACCCGGACCAGAACACGTGGAACATGGACGGCATCGCGATCACCGACATGGGGTCGCTCGGCGCGTCGCCGACCTACTACGACTTCGACATGTTCCAGGAGATGCAGGTGACGACGGGCGGCGCCGATCCGGCGAACGCCACGCCGGGCGTGCAGTTGAACTTCGTGCTGCGCAGCGGCACCAGCAAGTGGCGCGGCACCACCCGCTACTACTTCGAGAACGATGATCTGCAGTCGGACAACGTCTCGTCGGATCTCTTCGGTCAGATCGCCAGCTACAACCGCGTCGGCGAGTACAAGGACTGGGGTTTCGAAGGCGGTGGGCCGATCATTCCGAATCGTCTGTTCGCGTGGGGCGCGTACGGCAAGACCGAACCGTCAATCAACGTCTTCAGCTTCGACTCGACGCTGAACGACTACACGCAGATCGCGCGCGACGCGACGACGCTCGAGAACATCTCGGCCAAGATCACCGGTGAGGTATCAACGAAGACACGGGCGAACTTTACCTATTTCCGAGGGAACAAGTTGAAGTTCGGCCGTGGCGCATCGGGTTTCCGTCCGGACGAGACGACGTACAACCAGGATGGTCCGACCGATCTCTACAAGGCCGAGATCAACCAGACGGTCGGCAGCAATCTCTTCCTCGTTGGCCGCTATGCGCACACGAAGAACGGGTTCTCGCTCGAGCCGCGCGGCGGACGCGACGTTCAGTCCTACCGCGATGATTCGAACGTCTATCACGGTTCGTACGGCTGGTTCCAGACGCTCAGGCCGCAGGACAACATCGCGCTCGAAGGCAACATGTTCAAGGGCAAGCACGACCTGAAGTTTGGCTTCGGCTGGCGCAAAGCCAGCGTCACGTCCGAGAGCGGCTGGCCCGGCAACGGCGTCCGCACCTACTTCCGTGGCTATCCGAACATGCAGGCGCGTGTCGTTCGCGACTTTGCGCTCGATGGAGAGGGCACCTATTGGAACGCGTATCTCGGCGACACCATCAGCTTCGATCGGCTGACGATCAATGCCGGCGTGCGCTGGGATCGATCGGCGAGTTCTGTGCTTGCCGCGTCGGTTCCTGCCAGCCCGGCGCTTCCAGATCTGATGCCGGCGCTGACCGCTCCGGGCATAGACAACGCGATCGTCTACAACAACGTGACGCCCCGGGTCGGCTTCACCTATGCGTTGAACGAATCGCGCAAGACCATCCTGCGCGGCAGCTACGCGGCGTTTGCGTCGCAGCTCGATTCGAACCGCGCGGCGATCACTGTGTCAGCTATCCCGTACTACCGGTACGCGTATTACGCGGCAGTGGACACGAACGGGAACCGGATCGCCGACGTCAGTGAGTTCACGACCTTCCAGGGCGTGGCCGGGTTCGATCCCGACAACCCGCTCGGCGGCAACCCTGACAAGATCGGCAACTACAGCTCGCCGCTGACGCACGAACTCCTGTTCGGCATCGAGCACGAGATCGCTCGCAACTTCGGCGTGGCGGCCAACGTCACGTGGCGCCGCTACAACGGCTTCAACTGGCTGAACTATCCGGGCGTCACCGGCGCGGACTTCACCCAGGCTGGAGTGTTCAGCGGCACGGCCGCGGGTGTCGGCAACTACAACGTGCCGTACTACCACGTCAACGAGGACGCCTTGCCCGCGGATTTCGGTCAGGTCTACGAAACGAGGAGCGACTACTACCAGCGCTTTCTCGGCTTCGAGATTTCGGCGACCAAGCGCATGGCCGATCGCTGGATGATGCGGCTCGGATGGTCGACCAACGATCATCGCGAGTACCCTCAAAGGTCCTGGGGCCAGCGAGGATCCGACGCCCGTCTTCACGACCACTGATGCCTACCCCAATGTTGACGGTGGTCCGGTGATGGTTCCGAGTACGGGCAGCGGCAAGAGCTCGATCTACATGGCATTGCCGAAGTATCAGCTCATTGCCAATGGTGCCTACCAGGCCAACTGGGGAATCACGCTGGCGGGGAGCTACCTCATGCGGCAAGGCTTCTCGGCGCCCTACTTCATCCTGTCGGACACTGACGGTGCCGGCGACGCTATCGCGCCCGAGAAGAACGTGCTGCTCGTGGCCGACGTCGGCAAGAACCGTCTGCCGACGGTCCATACGTTCGACGCTCGTGTCAGCAAGAACATCACCTACAAGCGCATGAACGTGAACCTCGACCTGGATATGTTCAACGTGTTCAACACGTCCACGGTCCTCGGCCGCGACTACGACCTGGCGTCCGACGGGTACGACCAGGTGCGGGAGATCGTCAACCCGCGCATCATCCGCTTCGGCGTCCGCGTCGGCTTCTGACCGGCGGCTGAATCGGATCGGCTCGAATACGGCTGCTTTCACGGGGGCGCGCCTGACTGGCGCGCCCCTTTGTTTGTCAAACTCCTGTCACCGTTTCCCTGGAAGATTTGCTCGACAATGGTGGACTAAGCTCGCTTGTGGTGGCGATCTTCCGGCTGAAGCCGGAAGCCACGATCTCAGGAGAGCGATGGGCGCAATCCGTCAGTGTTCCAGCCTCGGCGCTGAAGCTTGGCTACTACACCGCCAGACCACGGTCGTCAACGACGTGGCGGGACGTTCGCTTTTCCGCAGAAGCCGTTGCGGTGAAGTAGCGTCCGGCTTCAGCGCGGTGATCCCAAAGCATTCAGCAGGACGACGTAGCGGCCGGACGGGTGAGTGCGGCAGTTCACGAGGAACGTCTGCCCGTCGTGGGTATCGAACGGATTACCGTAAGACTGGTTGGTGAGCGGCGCTAAGTGAGGAGCGGTATCCGGACATGCCTGGAAGAGCCAAACCGGCGCGGGCGTCGTACCGGAACGACCCAGGTTGCGGGTGTCCACCGAGTTGACTCCGGAATCGGCGGTCATGAAGAACAACTCCTGGCCGTGCGGTCCCCAGACCGGGAAGTCCCCACCACGATTGCTAACCTGCAGCTTGCCTCCAGCCGTCGCCGGCAGTCCCAAGAACGCCTGTACGTACACTTCCGGCCGTCCCGTCTCATTCGACACATAGGCGATCCATTTTCCATCCGGCGAGAAGCGCCCACCCAGTTCGAGGAACGACGTGGCGAGAAATTGAATCGGCTTCCCGCCCGTGCCAACCCGCTGTATCCAGATATCGCCGTCGCCAGTCGAGACGAGCCACTGGCCGTCGGGCGTCGAATCCCAGGGCGACTCAACGCCGTCGGGCACGACCTCTTCTGCGCCAGCGATGTCGAGGCTTCTCTTGAAATACGGCCGACCGCGGAAGTTGCCGTCTCGATCCGAAACGAAGATCAACTCCTTCCCATTGGCCGACCAGACGGGAAACCAGTCGTTGGCGCTATTGAGAGTGACCCGCGACGTTATCCCCCGCGCGATGTCGACGTACCAGATATCGCGGTTCCCGCTCTGATCGTCGGGCTTCGAGTACGCGACCCGATCGCCGGACGGTGACAAGCGCACCTGGAGGTAGTCCCCCGGCTTTCCCACGGCGCCCTGTGCCGTGCCGTCGCGACCGAACCAGGTCAGATGAGTTTCGTTCGCGCCAGCAGGCTCGACAATTACCGTTCGTCCATCGTCGGAGGCGTTGAAACCCGCGATGATGCTGGCCGCGATGTACGAGATCTTGTCGAACACGACCTCGGCTTCGCCTTCGAGGGCCAGCCGGTCCACATCGAATCGTTGCCGCATCAGGGCGCCGTCTCTGAAAAAAAGCAGACTGCCAGGCTGGCCGGACTGCCCGGGGACGTACTTCACCCGCGACTGCGCGGCCATGATGCGCGTCGATTGCGGAGAGTCGATCGAACCCACGAACAGCGCGTTGTTTTCGCGGTTGGCGCACCGCGCGGTGAAGAGGAAGCGTCGGCCGTCGGGCAGGAACTGCAGGAAGCGGTGTGAATTCTCGCCCCGCGCCACATCGAGCGCCGTGATGGCTTTTGGCGCTCCGCCGGTGTCCGAGATGCCAAGTATCGCCGCTCGATTTATCGGTCTGAAGACGATCTGGCCGGCCGCCCCCCATGCGGCGTCCTGAAAGCCGGGAATCGTGGCGATCGTCTGCGCTGGTCCACCGGAGGGGGCGATCTTCTTTAACTTTCCGTCGGCGAAAAAGCCGATCCATCGTCCGTTCGCCGACCAGGCGACCGCACCGGATGCACCTTCCGTCCCGGAAAGTTGCCGCGTTTCGATGCCGTCGAGTGACCGTACCGAGACGACAGATCGATCGGGTCCGCTCGTCACGAATGCGAGCATCTGACCGTCCGGCGAGGGCGTCGGGATGATTCCCGCCACCATGTCGCTTGCCTGCTGCGCTATTGTGAGCCCGAACTGCACGCGACGCTCGGCTGGATTCGTGGCGCCGCGGTTCAACAGGAGGATGGCTGCGGCAACCACTGCTCCCACACCGACGAGAGCGGCGGCAGCGATGCCGACCACGCTCCACCGGCTGGGACGCAGTCGTTCGCTCGTCGATGGAGTGCCGGGAGAGACGTTCTCCAGATCTGCGGCGACGTCGCCGATATCGCGTGCGCGCTTCCTGGGATCTTTCTCGAGACATCGACGCAGCACGCGCATCACGTTGGCTGGCGTTGACGGCGGCAGAAGATCCCAGCTCGGTTCACGGTCCACGACGGCAGCGAGGACATCGGTGGTGGAGTCGCCAGCAAATGCCGCGCGGCCGGTGAGCATTTCGTAGAGAACGCAGCCGAATGCCCAGATGTCGGTTCGCTTGTCGACGACCTGGCCCCGCGCCTGTTCCGGGCTCATGTACGCGGGCGTGCCGACGATGAGTCCGTCGCGTGTGATGCCGACGGTCGAAGCCGAGCGCCTGGTCGACGGCCGACGGCTCGTGCATCTTCGCGAGACCGAAGTCGAGGATCTTGACCGTACCGTCGGGCGTGATTTTGATGTTCGCGGGCTTCAGGTCGCGGTGGACGATGCCTTTCTCGTGTGCTGCGTCGAGGCCCTCGGCGATCTGGCGGCCGGCCGCGAGCGCTTCCGCAAGCGACAATGGGCCGTCTGCCAGTCGCGCGGCAAGCGTCGAGCCCGGAACCAACTCGAGCACGAGACAGGGAAACAAACCGGTCGAGTCAGGATTCGGGAGATCTTCGAAGCCGTAGATTTGCGCGATGTGAGGATGGTTGAGCGCCGCAAGGAGCTTCGCTTCACGTTCGAATCGCGCAAGGCGATCGGGATCGGCGAGGACCTCGTGCGGCAGGACCTTGATGGCGACATCGCGTCCAAGCCTCGTGTCGCGCGCGCGATAGACCTCTCCCATCCCGCCGGCACCGAGCAGGCCCTCCAGTTCGTAAGCGCCGATCCGCCTACTTGTCAGCATTGAGGTTGTGGAATGCTATCCCATCCGGCTCCGATCGCACGTGCAACGTCAACCACCTACGGCTGGAATCAACGCACGCTATTTCAGCATCGTGCGCACCCGTGCGATCTCACGCGCGTAAAAACCCGGCGGCGCAGTAGCCACATAGCGTGCGCCGAACGAGCGTGCCTCGTCGCGCCGGCCGAGCTCGAAGAGCGTCACGGTCAGGTTGTAGAGCGCGTCGTATTCGGTCGCGTTGAGCGCGACAGCGCGCTTCCATATGTCGATCGCCTCGGTCGCGCGGCCGGTCTGTGACAGGACGACCCCGAGCGTCGTGCAGGCGCCAGCGAGCGTGTCGTCGATGCTCAGCGCCCGGCGCAGAGATGCTTCGGCACCGGCACGATCGCCGCTGCGTAGTTGCACGGTGCCGATGTTCTGCCACGCCAGGCCGTTAGTCGAATCGATCTCCAGCACGTGACGGAATGTGCGCAGCGCATCGTCTGACCGCCGCGCTTGACCGTAGGCAATCCCGAGCGCATTCAGCGCCTCGATGTCGTCACCAGCCTGGCCCTCGAGCAGGCGGATCGCCCGCTCGGCGTTGCCGGTCTCCGCGAGATAGACACCGAGCTTGACCCGAACGTCGCGGTGCGTGACGCCGTGCTGCAGCGCTGTTTCGAGCGTGTGAATCGCGTCTGACGTGCGTCCGCCCTGCCAATAGACGAACGCGAGATAGCGGTAGGCATCGGCAGTGTCGGGCCGCCGCGCGATGACCTGCTGAAAGGCCTGCGCGGCCTCTGCGAATTTGCCCTGCTGATATAAGTCCCCGGCGCGATGGAGCAGCGCGTCGAGCTCGATTAGTCGTTTGGGATCGTCCGCTTCGACGTAGCGATCGCGCGGCGCGGCCGGGCTGCCTCCGGTATACCCGAGCGCGCGCAGCCGATCGCGAACGGCCGTTGTCTCTTCACCGGGCAGGGCAGGAGGCGCCGTGTTGAACCCGCGAAGCGCATTCTGCAGAACCTCGGTGCGGGGGCCTTCAGACGATCTGAGATTTCGCTCCTCGCGCGGGTCAGCGGCGAGCGCATAGAGCTCCTCGATCGGAAGGTCGATGTATTTGTCGCGGCCGACGATCACTCCACGAAGTGGCGCCCACCCGCGTGACAGGTTGGCCGTCATCGCCTCGAAGTACGACGGCCGATCGTCGCCACCGCCGCGACGCATGAGATCGAGCAGCGACGTGCCCGGGAGGGTCGAAGTCGCGGGTGCCGCAACAACTTCGAGCACGGTCGGCATGATGTCGATGTGACGAACGGCCGTGTCGATCGTGATCCCGGTCGCCGCGGGCGTGCCGCCGCCGAGCTCGGCGACAATCAATGGCACGCGCAGCGTTGGCTCGTAGGCGAAGATGCCGTGGGTCAACTCGCCGTGCTCGCCGAGGCTCTCGCCGTGGTCAGACGTGACCACCACCAGCGTCTTTCGTGACAAGCTCGCGAGCCGGTCGAACAACGGGCCGAGGGCGTAGTCGGTCCAGGCGACCTCGGCGGCGTACGGGTCGTTCGGATAGCGTCGCGCGAACTCCTCTGGTGCCTGATACGGCGCGTGCGGATCGAAGACGTGTACCCAGGCAAACCACTTCCCCGTCTGCGCGCCTGTCCACGTCAGGGCAGAGGTGACAACAGCATCGGCACGGCGCTCCGGTAGCGCGAAGTCGACCGTGCTGCCGGTCTCGCTGATCCGATCGTCATAGGCGTCGAAGCCGACGTTCAACCCGAAGCGCTGATCGAGGGGAAACCCGCCAACGAAGGCACCGGTCGCAAAGCCGAGTGCCTTCAGTCGTGTCGCCAGCGTGACGCTCCCCGGCTTCACCCGATAGCCGTTGTTATCGCGAACGCCGTGCTCGTACGGATAAGTGCCCGTCAGCAAGCTCGTATGCGACGGCAGCGTGACGACGGCGTGCGAGTGGGCGAAGGTGAAGCGCGCGCCGCGTGCCGCGAGCGCGTCGAGGCGCGGCGTGCTCGCTCGACCGCCGTACGAGGCGAGCGCATCAGCGCGAAGTGTGTCGATCGTGATGAGGAGGACGTTGCGATCCGAATCGGGTACGATCGCGAACCCTTTGGCCCGCATGGTCCACCACGCGATGGCGGCGACGAGGGCAGCAGCGAAGACCGCCAGGATGACGAGGCGGCTTCGGGAGTCTCGGGTTCGCGCCGGCTGCGGGCGACCGCGTCCGGTCACCGCGACCTCCGGCGCGATTCGGCTTCCACTGCCGCCGCCCGATCGGGACGGCCGAACATTCGCCAGGCGCTCGCCGCGGTGCTGGCCGCTTCCGGCGAGGGGACGTCGCGCACGAGATCGGCAAGGGCACGTTCGGCTTCCGCTTCGCGCCCGGTCGATTGATAAAGCATCGCCAGTCCAACGCGGGCGCGCACGTGCTGCGGATAGAGGCGGACCTCCTCACGCAGATAGGGTTCGGCCTCTTTGTAGCGTTCGAGGCGCGCCAGGGAATCGCCAATCATGAAATGGAGATCCTTGGCCTGAGCCGATCGGCTGGCGTACCCCTTCTGCGCTTCGAGCAGAAAAACAACCGCGCGGTCGAACTGCTGATTGTTGTACGCGATCGTCCCGCGGATGAATGCCGGCATCGGGAGTCCCGGATCGGCAGCAGCCGCCATTTCGGCCTGCTTGATCGCCTCGTCGTCCTGTTTGCGTGCGACGGCGATGAGCGCGAGGGCCTGGTGCGCTTCGGACGGCGCGCTCTTGAGCGCGAGCTCCGCATGCGCACGCGCCTCGTCGAAGCGGTTGAGCGTCAGCAGCATGCTCGCGGCGCCGAGCGGACCGTTCGGTTCGTCGGGCGCGAGCGCGATCACGCGAGCGTAGGCCTTGAAGGCATCCTGAGAGCGGCCCAGCCGGCCGAGCACCGCGGCGTACTGAGACCACACGTCGGTCATCGCCGCGTCCTCGTCCAGAATCCCGCGCAGGAGTCGCGCGCCCTCGTCGAGCTGTCCTTCGCCGATTCGTTCGACCGCCTGACGATACGTTCGCAGCAGTGGCGCCTTGTCCTTCGGATCGGCACGCGCGACGCCGGCCGCCGTGGTCGAGGCGGACGACTGCGTGCCGACGTAACCAAGCGCGGCGAGACGCTGCCGGTCCTCGTCTGAAACAGTCGACGGTGCATCGATGTCTCGCCCCGCGACTAGCGCATCGAGTGCTGACCGCAACGCTGTCGCCGCCTGTGTGCGTTCGGCGGCGATGTTCGTGTGTTCCTTGGGATCGCGCGCGAGGTCGTACAGCTCTTCGCGCGGCGCCTTGATGTAGCGGAAGCGATCGTCAGTGAGCGAGAGCAGTTCGCTCCATCCGAAGTGATACCGCGGATAGAGCGCCTCGGCGTAGATGCCTTGCGGCGCCGGCGCGCCCCGGCCGAGCAGTGTGTCAGAAAGGTCGCGACCTCGGAGCCCTCGTGGAGGAGTAAGGCCGGCGAGCGCCGACAGCGTCGGCAGCAGGTCGATATGTTGCACCGGATCCTTCACCCGGCGACCCGCAGATTGCGCGCGCGGCAGCCGGACGATCCACGGCACGCGGATCACCTCGTCATAGAGGAACAGGCCGTGTTCCTCCTCGATGTGATCGCCAAGCCCCTCGCCGTGATCGGCAAGGACGACGATCGTCGCATTGTCGTACCATCCGCGCTTCTTCAGGCTGTCGAAGAAGGTGCCCACGATCTCGTCGCTGAACGCGACCTCGCCGTCGTACGGTGGCAGGTTCGAGAACCGCTCCGGCGGCCGATACGGCTTGTGTGGCTCGTAGAGGTGCAGGAACAGAAAGAAACGATCCGAGGTCAGCGAACCGAGCCATGACTCCGCAGCAGCGAGCGTCTGCGTACCCGGGCGCTGCACCTGCGCCGCGGATCGGTCCGCGGCCATTGGCGGAAACGTCGCGTCGTACACCTCGAATCCCTGTCCAACCCCAGTCTCGGATCGGAGGACGTACGCCGAAACGAACCCTCCCGTCCGGTATCCGGCCGACCGGAACATGCCCGCCAACGTTGGCGTGTCACGCGCAAGTATGAATCCGAGGTTGTCGCGGACCTTGTGCTCGAAGGGCAGGTGACCGGTAAACATCGAGACGTGCGACGGTAATGTTTGTGGCGCGTGCGCGTACGCGCGATCGAACACGACAGATTCCTGCGCGAACGCGGTCAACGCTGGCGTCCGTCCTGCCGTATAGCCGTAGACCGGCAGGCGGTCGGCGCGGAGTGTGTCGATGACGACCAGAATCACCGGCCCGCCCGCCCGCCGTTCTGTGGCTGAATACCACCAGAAGCCAAGCCCTGCTGCAACGGCAGCACAGATGAGCGAGAGGATCGCTGTGAACGACAGCCCTCGTGTGGCAGCTGAGTGGGGCGGACGGGTTGCCGGCATTCAGGGCAGAGCTTGGCAGGAGAAACGCGGGAACAATTCTCAGTATAATCGGCCCCATGACCAGAATAATGACGCGCGTACGTAACACGGCATTGATTCTTTTCTGCGTCCTGTTCGCGGCAATCGCGTCGGCGCAGTCCAAGGGAAATGCCCGGGTCAACGGCAAGATTCTCGACGACCAAGGCAAGCCCGCCGCTGGCGTACTGGTTCGCGCCATCAAGGCTGGCGACGCCGCACCCGTCGAGACCAAGACCAACGACAAGGGCGAGTGGAAATTGGAAAACCTCGCCACGGGCAACTGGAACCTCGAGTTCCTCAAGGAGGGCTTCGATCCGCAGCGGATGTCGCTCGAGTTGACAAAAAGCAACCCCCCCATCGAAATGAAGCTGACCAAGACGGCCGCCGTTGACCCTAACGCCGAGCTCCAGGCCGGCATGAAACAGGCGATGGAGCTGCAGAAGAGCGGGAAAGGCGACGAGGCGCGCAAGATCATCAGCGACTTGATCGCGAAGTACCCCGAGGCCTACCGCCTGAACGCCTTCATCGCCCAGACGTACGCCGAGGAGAAGAACTACGACAAGGCGATCGAGTACCTCAAGATCGTCGTCGACAAGGAACCGGGCGACATCGACATGAAGACGTTCCTCGCCGAGCTCTATACAGCGAAGGGTCTCAAGGACGAGGCACAGAAGGTCCTCGATTCCGTCGACATGACACAGGTGAAGGACCCCACGATCTTCATCAACATGGCGATTAGTTCGATCAACGCCGGCAAGGCCGACGAGGCGATCGACCTCCTCGACAAGGTTGCCAAGCAGTTCCCGACGCAGTCCAACGTTCTGTACCTACCGCGCTCGCGCCAACATCGTCGCCAAGAAGATGCCCGAAGCGAAGGCCGACCTCGAAAAGTTTGTCTCGATCGCCCCGCCTGACGCGCGCGAGCTGCCGGATGCCAAGAAGCTTCTCGAACAGCTCAAGGACGTCAAGTAGTTCGGCGCTCGCGGTTCTGTGCGCGCTCGCGCTCGTCGTCGGCGCGTGCGGCGGCGGTTCAGGGGGGTCCGGCGGCGGACCCCCCTCTCCACCTTCCGGTGGAGGCACGCCCGACGTCTGCAGCGGTACGGGCGACGAGGCCGACGGCCTCGACATTTCTCAGCCCCGCACGCCCGAGGACATCGCTCTCGCCATCCGAAAGTCCGAGCGTTCCGACGGCAATCCGCGCGGCCGTTTATACGACGCGCTGTGGCTCAACAAGGCACGCGCGAACCGGATCGATCGTCCCCTCGCGCGTGCCACCGGGCGCGAGGCCATCGACATCGGCGAGATCGCCGTCGTGCAGGACGATGGCGATCTGATCGAATCTCCAAATCAGTACGATCTGCGAAACATTGGCTTGCGCTTCACCCGTAACGGCTCCGGCGGCTATGACGTTCGTCGCATCGACGGCGGGCTGCGGACTACGCTCGGCAACCGCCTCACGCTCACGGACGACGACAGCGTTCAGCTGAACGTCGCGTTCGCATTTCCGTTCTTCGGCCAGACACAGACCACCGCCTTCGTCAACTCCGACGGCAACATCACGTTCGAGCAGGAGGATCGCGCGAGCACCGATCGAAATGTCGCGCGGCTGCTCACCGGTCCGCCACGCGTCGCCCCGTTCCTTGCCGATCTCGACCCAAGTACCGGCAACGGCCGCGTGTATGGCAACGCCGCCGCCGATCAGTACACCGTGACCTGGTGCGGCGTTCGTGGTTTCGACTCGACGCGAACGACCAACGCGCAGCTCACGCTCCTTCCGGACGGCTCGATCGAGATGAAGTTTGCGTCCGTGACGCTTGCCGAGGCAGTGGTCGGCCTCTCTCCGGGCCGCACGGGAGACTTCACGCCGGTTAATTTGAGCGACAACGGGCCGACAGCTGGCGGTGGCGGAGCCGTCGGTGAACGGTTTGCCGACCAGGCGCAGCTCGACACGGTCGAGGTCGCCCGCAAGTTCTATCAGTCACACCCCGACAACTACGATCAGTTGGTCATCTGGACCGACACCACGGTCGTCGACGACGCGTTTGCGTACGAGGTCACCGTCGCCAACGAGATCCGCGGCATCGGCGTGTCTCAATTCGACGCCTCGCACGATTTCGGCAGCGCCGGCCGGCTCGACAGCTACGCAGTGATGGACTGGATTGGCAAGTATCCCGAGGACCCGTTGCAGACGTTCCTCGGCGAGAACAACACCGTCAGCGTCCTCGGCCAGGAAGTGGGACATCGATGGCTCGCGTTCCTGGAGTTCCGCGACCACACCGGCGCACGGTCGGAAGCGCTCCTCGGGCGAGACCAGGCGCACTGGAGCTTCTTTGTCGATTCCGACGCGTCGGTCATGGAAGGCAACGACATCGAGGATCTCGGCGGCGGTTCCTTCCGGACGACGGCCGCGGTGCAGCGCTACAGCCGCCTCGATCAGTACGCCATGGGCCTCGTCCCCGCGTCCCAGGTTCCGTCGTTCTTCTACGTCGAGAACCCGATGAACGTCGCCGGCGGCCGCACGGCGGAGTCGGCGCCGCGCGTCGGCGTAACGTTCAACGGGACCCGCCGCGACGTGCTCATCGACGACATCATCGCCATCAATGGTCCGAGAATCCCAGCGTCCACCGATTCGCCTCGCGTCCATCGCCAGGCCTTCCTGCTCGTGGTGGGGCGGGGACGAACTGTGGACGACGCTCAAGTCGCCAAGCTCGATCGGATCCGTCGGGCGTGGGAGACATTCTTTCAGCAGGCGACCGAGGGCAGGATGCAAGTGGTGACGACGCTCCGCTAGCTCCTCACTTCAGCATTCAGCAGTCAGCATTCAGAATTTCTTCTCGAGCCTCTCGATCGCGGCGAGAGCAAGGCCGTTCGTCGGCTCGAGCTCCAGGAGCTTGCGGTAAGACGCGAGCGCGCGTGCCTGGTCCGGCTTACTTTCATACAGCGCGCCGATCTGCAGGTGCACCGATGTGAGAGCCGGCACCTTCGCGAGGACGTCGTTCCATGCGACGATCGCCGCGTCGATGTCGCCGCTCGAAGCGAGCGACTCCGCCCTGGCGATGCGCTGCTGGATATCTGACGCCTTGATACCGTCGAGCGGCAGTGCGACCGGGGCGGCCGTGTGCGCCAGCCGCACGGCAATCGGCTGCTGCCGCCCCGTCGTCACGGAATGCCGGAACTGGATGGGCTCGAAGCCCGGCGCCTCGACGCTGATCGTCCAGGCGCCACGGCGGATGCCCATGAATCCGAATTCGCCCTTCGCGTTCGATATTGCCGTGAGGCGTGAGGGCGCCTGGTCGGGGTTGTCGGCGGTGATCGTCGCACCCCGGACCGGCCGGCCGACGTCGTCCTTGATCGAGCCGGCGACGCGAATTACCTGTGCGTCGGCGCTGATCGCTCCCACCGCCAACACGAGCACCGCGGCAAGAAATCCCCTCATAATCGGCAAAGTATAATCCTACCGTCCATGCCCTTCAGCTTCGCAGCGGCCGTTCTGGTCCTGACGCTCGCTCAGGTGTCCTCGGAACAGCAGGGACCGCATCTTACTGTCGTGTCCCCGGTGACGACCGGCTCTGGCGCCAGTGTCGCGGAGCAGCAGGCTCCAATAGACGTGCGCCGGCTCGATGCGATCGAGCCACTCGTACGCGAGGCGATTGCCGACAAGAAGCTGCCGGGCGCGGTTGTCCTCGTCGGCCGAGGCGATCGAATCCTCTATCAGAAGGCCATCGGCAATCGCGCGCGTCACGCCGTCGGTCGAGCCGATGACGCTCGACACCATCTTCGATCTGGCGTCGCTGACCAAGGTCGTCGCGACGACGACGAGCGTGATGATGCTCGTCGAGCAGGGCCGCATCCGGCTTGAGCGATCGGGTGGCGTCGTACATTCCCGGCTTCGAGCGCTACGGCAAGGGCGACATTACGATTCGCCACCTGCTGACGCATGTGTCGGGGCTGCGGCCCGACGTCGATCTGGCGGACGCTGTGGATGGGCTACGAGACGGCGATCGCACTCGCCATCGATGAAGTGCCCACTTCGCGTCCCGGCGAGCGCTTCGTCTACAGCGACATCAACTTCTTTCTGCTCGGCGACATCGTGCAGCGCGTCAGCGGCAGCCGCTCGATCGGTTCGCGCGCGAGCGCATCTTCGAGCCGCTCGGCATGCGCGACACGATGTTCAACCCGCCGGCGTCGCTCGCGTCGCGCATCGCGCCGACGGAGAGCTGCACGCGCTTCGGCTGGCCGTGTCAGGGCCCCGACATGACGATGCTGCGCGGCGTCGTGCACGATCCGACGGCGCGGCGCATGGGCGGCGTCGCCGGGCACGCGGGTCTCTTCAGCACGGCCGCCGACCTGGCGATCTTCTGCCGGATGCTGCTCGGCGGCGGCGCGTTGCAGAGCACGCGCATCCTGTCGCCGCTCGCCGTCGCGAAGATGACGTGCGCCGCCACGCCGGACCTCGAGCCGAACATCCGCGGCCTCGGCTGGGACATCGACTCGTCGTTCTCGTCGAATCGCGGCGAGCTGCTGCCGCTCGGATCGTTCGGCCACACGGGCTTCACCGGCACGTCGATCTGGATCGATCCGGCGACCGGCATGTTCGTCATCTTCCTGTCGAACCGCGTGCATCCCGACGGCAGCGGCGACGTCACGCCGCTGCGGGCCCGCGTCGCGACCGTCGCCGCGACGGCGGTGACGAGCCTGTCCGCCGAGCGCGCTCGACCGCAGTGATGACCGGGCGTGACTTCGGGCCGTCGGGCACGCTGCCGCGCCCGTGCGCACCCGCCGGTGCTGTCGCGGCATCGACGTGCTGCGCGCCGACGGCTTCGCGCCGCTTCGCGGCAAGCGCGTCGGGCTCGTCACGAATCACACCGGCCGTCGCTCGCGACGGCGCGTCGACGATCGACGTGCTCTTCGGCGCGAAGGACGTCAAGCTCGTCGCGCTCTTCAGCCCGGAGCACGGCATCCGCGGCATCGCTCGACGACAAAGTTGCCGTCGTCAAGCGACGACAAAACGGGCCTGCCGATCTATTCGCTCTACGGCGAGAACCGCCGTCCGACCGCAGCGATGCTCCAGGGCATCGACGCGCTCGTCATCGATCTGCAGGACATCGGCGCGCGCTTCTACACCTACACGACGACGATGGCGTACGTGATGGAGGAAGCGGCCAAGGCGCGCGTCGCGGTCGTCGTGCTCGATCGTCCCAACCCGATCAACGGCTTTCAGATCGAAGGGCCCGCCGCTCGACAAGGCGCAGGTCGGCTTCACCGGCTACTTCGCACCGATGCCGATCCGCCACGGCCTGACGATCGGCGAGCTGGCGCAGCTCTTCAACGGCGAGAACAAGATCGGCGCCGATCTGACGGTGATCGCGGCGAAGAACTGGCAGCGCGACGAGTGGTTCGACGAGACGGCACTGCCGTGGATCAACCCGTCGCCGAACATGCGAAATCTGATTCAGGCGACGGTCTATCCCGGCATCGGCGCGTTCGAAACCACGAACGTGTCGGTCGGCCGAGGGACGGATACGCCCTTCGAGCAGCTCGGCGCCCCGTGGATCGACGGCCCTGCGCTGGCCGACGCCCTCAACGCGCGGCGGATTCCCGGCGTGCGGTTCTATCCAGTGCGGTTCACGCCGACGGCGAGCAAGTATGCGGGCCAGGCGTGTAAGGGCGTCTTTATGATCGTGACCGATCGCGCGGCGCTGCGGCCGGTTCGGCTCGGGCGTCGAGATTGCGGCGGTGCTGCACAAGATGTACGCGGCGTCATTCGAGCTGGATGGCGCAGAACGCTTGTTCGGGTCGCGCGACGGCATCGCGCGCATTCGCGCTGGCGAGGATCCGGCGTCGATAGCGGCGTCGTGGGGCGCCGCCGAGTCGCGCTGGCGGCTGCTCCGCGCCCCGTATCTCCTCTATCGCTGAGCTGGACCCGCACCGCGGCTGAGTTGCCATTTGCGGCAGTTCTAGTCCGTTGCGGCTCAGCCGCAGGCCGTTAAGTCGTTGAATCCTACCAACATCCTACTGCCTGAACCCCCGGGAATGTTAAGATAAGCGTAAGGCTCCCCACCTTAATAACGACCATGGATCGAGTGCCGGGCCACGCCTGGCTGATGGTCCTGGCCGCAGGCGTGCTCGTGCTCGTAGCGACGGCGGTGCCCTTGGCACCGAACGAGGCTTTAGCGCGCGCGCTCGGCCAGGGTGCATCCCACGTCATTCTTGCGACCCACAGCGATCTCTGGCGCGTCCTCTGCCGCGTCGCCGGAGCGGGTGCGCTCGTCATCACTGGCCTTCTGTTGCTCCTGTTTTTCTATCGGCGGCGCCTATACATTCTTTTCTGGACCGGCGGCTGGCTCCTCGTGGCGGCGTCGATGTTCCTGGGTGCTCCGGACCTCAGGGGCGATCTGCGCCGGGGCGATCAGGTTCGGCGTCTCGCAGTTTCTCGGCATCCTCAGCGCGCTGTTCTTTGTCGTGGCCTCGGACGCCTATCCCGCCCGGCCGCGCGTACGCCGTGGCTATGCGCTCGTCTTGCTCGCCGTGCTGTTCTGGTTCGCGCTCGCGCCGATAGCTCTCGGCATCTGGGCCGTCTTCGTGCCCGGCCACATCCTGATCGCCGGAGCCCTGGCGGCTGCAGGCGCCGGACATCTGCTGCTGCTGCGGCAGACGCGATACTCGGCGCCGCCGTGGTCGGCGTCGCGCTGCTGCTCATCGCCAGCTCGCACATGTGGACGTTCTTCGCGTCGGGCCGTCCGGCGCCCGGGATTCCTGGGACGACGACGCTCCGGCTTCAGCCTCGTGCTGTACCTGATCGCCGCGCTCGGCATGCAGCTGATGACGTTCGAGGACATGACCTACGAGCTGCGCCGCACCAACCGGCGGCTCGAGGCAGCGCAGTTGAAGCTGCGGCAGATGGTGATTACCGATCCGCTCACTGGCTGCCGCAATCGTCGCTTCTTCGACGAAATCATCGGCCGCGAGCTGCAGCGTCACCGGCGCTACGGCATTCCGATGTCGCATCCTCTTCGTCGACGTCGATCGCTTCAAGGCGATCAACGATACGCTCGGCCACGATGCCGGCGATCGCGTCCTGCGCGAAGTCGCGGCGTTCCTCCTCAGCAACATCCGCGAGGCCGACTACGTCTTCCGCTGGGGTGGCGACGAGTTCCTGATTCTGTTGTCGTGCGGCGAAGACGAGGCACGCCGCCGAGGCACCGCGCTGCAGATGGACTTCGCGCGCTCGTCAACGACCGCGTCCTGCCGCCGGCGTCGGCCTCAGCATCGGCAGCGCCGAGGTCACCGAAGATACCAGCGACGTGATGGGCTTGATCAAAGTGGCCGACGAGCGGATGTACGACAACAAGCGCGCCCAGCGCCGCAACCGCGCGCACGCCATGCCGGCGCGAGCGAGCAGGGCACTGCGCTGATCCCGGCACCGCTAGTACAGCTGATACAGCATCAGATACACGATCACGCCAGTCACTGACACGTACATCCAGATCGGCCACGTCCAGCGTGCGATCGGGACGTGACGATCGAAGCGTTCGCGAAGCGCCGTGCGTCAACGTGATCAGCGCCAGCGGCAGGACGGCAGCGGCAAGCACGACGTGTGTAATCAGGATGGTGAAGTACACGACGCGAACCGGTCCATCGCCCGTGAACGGCCGTGAGCCCACGTTGGCGTGGTAGACCAGTAGCTCGTCAGAAAGAGCGCCGACGTCGCGAATGCGGCCAGCATGAACTCGCCGGTGCTGTCCGGATGCGCCCGCGGCGAATCATCACGTAACCGCAGACGAGCAGTACCGCCGCGATGGCGTTGAGCGTGGCGTTGACCGCCGGCAGAATCATTGCAGCGTCGGTCCAGCCGGACTGCGCAGACGAAGACTAGCTCCGGTTCGCGATCATCAGCATCCAGATGCAGCGGCAGGTAGATGATCGACCCGAAGAACAGGCGCCTGGCGTCCGGGACGCTCCGCGTCAGGCGCGAACCTGACGGCGAGGCCGAGGAACGCCAGCGTCAGCACCAGCGCGCCCGCGAAGTAGAGAGCGCCCGGCCATGCCGATGAGCCGTCGGCGCGAGGCTCAGCTGGCAGGAGCGCGAGCCGAGTAGATGACGGCCTGGCGCGCCGTGCTGCGGCCATCGGGCTCGATGACCGGCAGCATCGGGAATCCCGCGCGCGCGTAGTCCTCGCGGTAGATCCAGGCAATCGCCAGGAAGTGCGGCAGTTGCCATAGAAAGACGATGCCGAACAGCACCCAGGCGCCCTGCGACAATTCGTCGAGCGCTGCCGCCCAGCCGATGACCGGCGGCAGCGCGCCGGGAATCGCGCCAACCACGGTCGAGAACGCGGGATGCAACGACAACAAGCGCGCCCAGCGCCGCAACCGCGCGCACGCCATGCCGGCGCGAGCGAGCAGGGCACGTTAATCCCGGCACCGCTAAGTACATCTGATACAGCATCAGATACACGATCACGCCGGTCACCGAGACGTACAGCCAGATCGGCAACGTCCAGCGCGCGATCGGCGACGTGGCGATCGAAGCGGGCGCGCAGGCCGCGCGTCAGCGTGATGAGCGCGAGCGGCAGGACGGCCGCGGCGAGCACGACGTGGGTAAGCAGGATCGTGAAATAGACGACGCGGATCGGGCCCTGCCCGGTGAACGGCCGCGAGCCGATGTTCGCGTGGTAGATGACGTAGCGACGTCAGGAACAGCGCCGACGTCGCGAATGCCGCCGATCATGACCGCGCGGTGTGCGCGGATCTGGCCGCGGCGGATGAACGACGTAGCCGATGACCAGCAGGACGGCCGCGATCGCGTTCAGCGTGGCGTTGAGCGCCGGAGCGAAGAAATCATGTTGCAGCGTACGGCTCCAGCCGGACTCGCGCGACGAAGACTAGTCCGGTTCGCGATCATCAGGATCCACAGCATCGGCAGATAGATGATCGAGCCGAAGAACAGGCGCCGGGCGTCCGGGATGCTCCGCGTGCGGCGAACTTGAGCGCGAGGCCGAGGAACAGCCAGCGCCAGCACCAACGCGCCGGCGAAATAGAGCGGCGCCGGCCATGCCGATCAGCGTCGGCGCCAGGCTGACGGGCAGGAGCGCGCAGCGAGTAGATCACGGCCTGGCGCGCCGTGCTGCGGCCGTCGGGCTCGATCACCGGCAGCATCGGGAACCCCGCGCGCGCGTAGTCGTCGCGGTAGATCCACGCGATCGCGAGGAAGTGCGGCAGCTGCCAGAGAAAGACGATGCCGAACAGCACCCAGGCGCCCTGCGACAACTCGTCGCGCGCCGCCGCCCAGCCGATGACCGGCGGCAGCGCGCCGGGAATCGCGCCGATGACGGTCGAGAACGAGGAGCGCCGCTTGAGCGGCGTGTAGACGAGCGCGTACGACGGCGGTCGTTGCCAGCGCCACCAGCGCGCTCGAGCAGGTTGGCGCCGACGGCGAGGATCAGCAGCCCGGCAACGGTCAGGGCCGTCGCCGAACGCCCAGCGCTTCGCGCGTGGCCAGCCGGCCGTCAGGCAACGGGCGCAGGCGCGTGCGCCGCATCAGCGCGTCGGGCTCGCGTTCGATCACCTGGTTGAACGCCGATGCGCCGCCCGCCACCAAACCGGTGCCGACAACAGTGAAGAGCAGCCGCCACACGTCGTGCGTGTCGCCGCCGCGCCATGACGTAGCCCGCGAGCGCCGAGGCGACGACGAGCAGATTCAGCCGCGGCTTGGCCAGCGCGACGAAGTCGTCGCGCGGCTCGCGAGGGTGCCGCCGTGAACGGCAGAAGCCGTCGATCTTCATATGCGTCGGGTCCGCTCGCCGCCGGGGCGGCCAAGCATACCCGATCCTGACGACGCCGTGCCCGCCGCGGACGACAGTTCGCGCTGGCGCAGTCGCAAACAATCTGCGATGGCTGCGCAGCGTCAGCACCAGCGACGTCGCCAGCACCAGCGCGCCGTTGACGACGTGCGCGGTGTTGATGAGTGGCTGGAGGCCGGACCAGACGACGAACGCGCCGAGCGTGACCTGGGTGAGCGACGAAAACCACGAGGAGGGTCGCCGGCCGTGACCAGCTCGCGGTCGCGATCGGTGGTGATACCACACGTGACCGGCGGTCGCGAGGATGGCGAGCGTCACGATGATTGCACCGATCCGATGCGCGAAGTGCACGGCGATTCCCGCGTTCCAGACCGGCGGCACCAGCTGACCGAACGCAAGCGGGAAGTCCGGAATCGCCAGGCCGGCGCCGTATGGCGCATCGTGGCGCCGAGCAGGATCTGGCAGTAAATCAGTGCCGTCGTCGTGAACGCCAGGCGGCGGAGCGTCGCGATCGTCAGCGGCCGACTGCGTTCGCATCCAGCCCGGCGACGTGAAGAGCGCGAGGCCGACAGTGATGCAGAAAAAGAGCTGCGCCAGGCCGGCATGCCCGATCGAAACCGGCGCCGGCAGAAGAAGAAGCACGGTGAGGCCGCCGAGCAGTCCCTGGAGGATGACCGCGCCAAGCGCCGACACGCCAAGCCAGCGCACCCATCGCCGCGGATCGACCCTCCAGGTCCACAGCGCCAGGATGATCGTCAGGAAACCAACCGTGCTCGCGATCATTCGATGGCCGTGCTCGTAGAAGATGCCGCCGACCATTTTCTCGAGCGGGAACGAGAACATGAACTAGCCGTAGGTATTCGGCCAGTCCGGAACCGCGAGCCCCGAGCCCGTGCTCGTCACCATTCCGCCCGCAGCGATCAGGAGAACCGTGCAGGCGACGACGAGTTTGGCGTATCGGTGAAGCCAGAGCATGGAAGGTTAGCTCGCCTTGAACGCGAAGGTGATCGGGTTTACTCTCTTTCGCCGCCAGCGTCACACTTTGCGTCTGCGTGCCGAGTTTCTCGTGCCAGGCTTCGACAGTGTAAGTCCCCGGCGGGAGCCCTTTCAGCTCGAAGCTGCCGCCGTTGGCCGTGACCGCGAAGTACGGATGATCGAGGACGCCCACGTAGGCGTTCATCCAGTTGTGCACGTCGCACTTGAATGTGCACCATCACCTCGGGTGTCTTGAACACCTTCTGGTTCTTCATCCCCTGGATGGCCTGCCCGAGGTTGAAGCTCTGGTTGACCTTCGCCATCGCGTGCACGTTGTGCAGCGTCGGGTCGCTGTTGACGATTTCGAGCGGCTGCCCGGCACGGACGCCGAACACGTGCGGCGTATAGTGACACCCTTTCTGATCCAGCGTGACCGCTGTCGTTGGCGTCTCGAAGTAGTAGTCGCCGAGGCCGTCCTTGACGTAGACGAACACGTTCTCGAGACCGCCGTTGCTCACGACGAACGAGTCCGGCGGCAGGCCGCCTGGATGCTGCTGCGCACACGCCGGATCGCTATCGAGCTTGATCGGCGCGCTCGCGGGGGCAGCACCTTCGAACGTGACCTTGCCTGTCACGCTCCCCGCCGTCGTTTCGTCGACACGTTTCGCGTTCGGCGGCGGCGTGGTCGCGGCTGGCGCAGGAGCGCCACCGCTGCAAGCGATGGTCGTGATCGCCAGCGCTGCGGCGGCAAGCGACGTGTTCAGAACTGTCGACGACATTCTTACGTGCCCCCGGGGCCGCCGCGCAACTTGCGCAGAATTCGATCCTCGATCCAGTGCGAGTCCCACCACTCGACCGGATTGACCATGTGCCCGTTGACGAGCATCGTGAAGTGCAGGTGATCGCCGCCGGCGAGCCCGGTCATCCCGCTCCGTCCAAGCGTCTGCTCCTTCTCGACGTCCTGTCCAACCTTGACCTCGATCGACGAGAGGTGCGCGTAGAGCGACTGCAGCCCCATCCCGTGATCGACGATCACGCAGTTGCCGTAGATGCCGAGCTCGTCGGCGTAGAGCACCTTACCCCGGTTGGCGGCGACGATCGGCGTGCCGGCAAACGACGCCGAGATCGAAGCCGAGGTGGACCTGCTTGTCGACTTCCTTGGCTTTATAGAGGTAGGTGCGGTGATCGGCGAATGCCGATTCGACGGCGTTGTTCTGAAACGGGTGGAAGACGACGCCGCGCCACAACATCTCTGGCGACGTTTGCTTGGCGAAGCTCGCGATCTTCTCGGCGTTCTTTCGACGGAGCTCGCCGTTGATGACGAGGAACTTGGCGAGGTTGTCGCCGTCTGGCTTGACGTCGGTTGTGCTTTCGAGGATGGCGGGCACGACGCGATCGAGGAACTTGTCGTCGAGCGGGATCGTGCTTTTCTTGAACGGCTTTGGAAACGTGCGATGGTCGAAGTCGGCACGCGCGGTGTTGCCGGCAGGATCACGGGCGTAGACGCGCATCGGCGTGTTGAGATCCTGATCGTAGAGCAGGGCGAAGAACGCGACGCGCGCTGACGGATCGGTAATCTTCACGCCGTCGACGGTGGCGCCTGCGGCCGGAAATCCTGGATACTCGACGTCTCCGACAACGACGCCCGATTCGACATCGTCCGGGGTGGCGCGATAGACGATGAACTCGGTGCCGCCGAGATTGACGTAATGGTGAGTCGAGGTGACCGACACGCGCGGGCGCTCGAGGCGCACCTGCAGGTCTCGGCTGGCGTTCGACTCGACCGTCCGCATGCCACGCATCACGGGACGGCCGGCGGTCACGAGGATCTTTGCCGCACCGGCCTGAAGATCGGGAACCGTGGCCTTGCCGATCTCGTGCGTGATGCGCACCTTGTCGGTGCCGTCCTGCGCGATCTGCGCCTTGCCCGGCTCGTCGAGGCTGAAGAGCGTCGTCTGCTTGCCGTTCTGCTCGAAGACGACGCGGATGGGTTTCATTGCCGCGGCGTCTGGCGCCGAAATGGTGATCTGCAGCGGCGTCGCCGTGCCGACGAACTTCTCAGGTTTTTCGATGGCGATTGTCGGCGGAGGCATGCGGCCGGCGTAGACCCAGGCGCCTCCGGCGGCGAGCAGGAGGATCAGGACGAATCCGACGAGATATTTCATCCTGCTGATCATAGTCGGGCCGGCGGTCTTGAAATAGAAGGAATCATCTTGATAACATCAGGGGTTCCTGTCTTCGTTCGACCAGGGGCCGGTATCGTCTAGGGGTCAGGACACGTGGTTCTCAGCCACGGGACCGGGGTTCGAATCCCCGTACCGGTACCACAATCGTCAGTCGGCAGTCGTTAGTCCTCAGTCACAGTCTTCAGTCCGAGTCGACAGTCCGCCGCGGCCGCACGCACAGAATCGGCAGCGCGGGTCGCTCTCGTCCATTGCTTGTGCATCGGAAAGGGCGTATGCTTCATTCGCGCCGCTTTCCTGAGCACTGCCGCACCCCGCCGGGGAATCCTCCCCGATCCTGGTCAACAGCCCTCACCAAAGCTTTTCCTGTAATCGCACTCTCGGCCGCGCTGTGCCCATCACCGGTCCGCAAGATCGGCGGTGGTCGTGGCGCCGCGATAGTGCCCTATCAGGACTGAGAACTACCATGACTATCGTTCGTTGGGATTCGTCCCGTGACATGGCCGCGGTGCAACAGCAGGAAAACCTGAGCCGGCTGCAGCAGGAAACCTTGAGCCGGCTGTTCGAGGGCTACTACCGCCGCCCTCAGGAAGACCTCAACCGGGGCGCGTGGGTGCCGGTCGTCGACATTTACAGCAACGGGCACGACCTGGTGCTGAAGGCGGAGCTGCCCGACATGAAGGAAGACGAGATCGAGCTGACGATTGAAAACAACACACTCACGCTCAGTGGCGAAAAGAAGCTCGACACGGAAGTCACCGAGGAGTTGTTCCATCGCATCGAGCGCAGTTATGGCGCGTTCGCTCGGACGTTCACGCTGCCGCCCACGGTCGATGCCAGCAAGGTCAGCGCCCAATACAAGGCTGGTGTGCTGACGGTCCGGCTGCCGCTGCGTGAGGATGCCAAGCCCAATCGGATCAGAATCGCAGTCGCTGCGTAGGTTACTGCAGAGAGGAGACGGGTCGATCAACCCGCCTCCTTTTCGCGCCGCGCATGTTCAGCTTGTAAGGGAAAGGTTTCTCCCACCCCGCCTCGCGGGAGATCCCTTGCTGAGGGGAGTCCCATTGTGGCTTCGCGTCCGTGTTTGAACGTGCCATCTGCAGAACTGTTGCGCCGAATTCGCGCGGAATACCTCGAGATGCCCGGTCTCCGCCTCACGGCGCCGCAGGCCCAGCGCCTGTTCGGTCTCGAGGCTGAGACCTGCGACGCAGTCCTTGCTACCCTGCTGGACGCGAAGTTCCTTATCCGCACTCACACTGGCCTGTTCGCGAGGTCGCAACATAATTAGCGCGGCTTCTGAATGGCTTGCGTCTCCGTCAATCGCGCGTGAGAGTCGACGGGGCCGCTGAGTCCTTGAAAGGGCGTCTCGCGAGTAGCGCAAGATAGTGCTTGCGCTCGAGGCTGAAGAGCAATATACTTCACACCTCCCTCCAGTTAGGCGAAGCTCCTGCACGCCCGCTAGCGTCCTCCTTGAGCCCGCGCCCCTCTGACGGAATCCGCATTCACGGCAGGAGATTCATGAGAAACACGCTAATGGTTTGTGCGGTCATCGCGCTGGCGTCGTCGCCGACGGTGGCGCAGCAAAAGCAGTTGTCGATCACGACGGCATCCCCCGACGCGCTGGTGCTGTATCAGAAGGCGCTCGACTACGTCGAAAACGTCGAAAGCGAGAGCGCCCGTCCCTTGCTCGACCAGGCCATCCAGAAGGACGCTGGTTTCGCGATGGCCTATGCGTTGCGCGCCGTCACTGGCGCGGGATTCAACGTGGCGCGGGAGAACCGTGATAAGGCCGTCAGCCTGATCGACAAGGTGTCGCCAGGGGAGCGTCACTGGATCATGGCCGCGCAGGCGCAGGCCGACGGAGACGTTCTGAAGATGAAGCAACACCTCGTCGAGCTGTTGAAGTTGCACCCCAACGATCAGCACGTCGCCTACTTCGCCGGCAATGCGTCCCGCCTGGTGGACGACACCGAGGCACTCACGCATTTCAAGCGCGCGACGACCATCGACCCGAAGTTCGCGGCGCCCTACAATCAGATCGGCTACATCCAACTCCGGAAGGGCGATTTCCCGGGTGCCGAGCAGGCGCTCAAACAGTACATCACCAATCGCCCCGATTCCGCCAACCCGTATGACTCGTACGCCGAGCTGCTGCTGAGAATGGGCCGCTACGACGAGTCGATCGCGCAGTACGAGAAAGCGCTGACGAAATCGCCAGCGTTCGCCGGGTCATTGATCGGCATTGGCCACAACAACGTGTTCAAGGGCGACTACGCCAAGGCGCGCGACAGCTACAAGCGCCTCTACGACACGGGCAATGCACCGGACAAGGCCTCCAGCCTGTACTGGACCGCGGTGTCCTTCGTCCACGAAGGCAAGCCGGCCGAGGCCATCCAGGCGTTTGAACAACAACGCGAGTTCGCGACCGCGGAGAAGCTCACGCCTACCGCCATGACTTCGCATCTCGACCAGGCGTGGTTGCTGTCGGAGTCTGGCAAGGCGACCGACGCCGGGGCGCATATCGACAAGGCCGAGGCCATGATCGACGGCGCGCCGTTCACCGATCGGGCGAAGGCCGATTGGCACCGACAGGTGCTGCTGTCGAAGGCACTGACGGCAGCGCAGGCCAAGGACTTCGCGACCGCCGCGTCCACCATGGAGCGCGCCAAGGCCACAATGACGTCGGACCTGCCGAGGTCAGCAACGGAGAACTACGAATCGGCGATGGGCGTCATCGACGTCCTTCAGGGTAAATATGACGCAGCGCTTCCGCACTTGAAGCGGGCTGATCCAGAGGACCCTTACGCGATGTTCTACCAGGCGGAGGCGATGCGCTTGAAGGGCGACGCCGCCGGCGCCGCGAAGATGTACAAGAAGGTCGCGACGTCTAACCAGAACGGCGTGGGGTACGCGTTGGTGAGGTCGCGCGCGATGAAGGCGTCGGGGACGTAGTCCTCTCGACACCAGCGACAGAGGCCAGCGCCTCAGCCGGGCTTTCATTCGCACCGCATGGACGGCCGCCCGTAAGGGCGGCCGTTTTTTTTGCAGAGCCAGCGAGAGTCATGCAGCGATCCCCGCAAATGTCACGTTCCAACCTTTCGCGTAACCCCGTACCGGTATACCAACCGCATTCATTCGCGCCAGTTATGGGAGAATCCCACCGGGATGCGCAAAGCCGCGATCGCTCTGGCGCTCGGCTTCCTGGCGTACAAGGGTCTCCAGTACTTACGTCGCCACGATTGAGCACTTCGCGTTCGACATAAGCGAGGCTAACTTCGGGCGGCTCTGGCCGAATCGCCTTTGGCTCCTGCTTCACATCACCGGTGGCACTCGGTCGTGAGGATTCACGCGTGGCCGAGCAGGTCGCGCACACTTGGGCGAGCGGAACGCCGCGCTCGACCAGCGTATAACTCATGCCTCAGGTCGTGCCAGTGCAGGTTGATGTCGCGAAACCGCTTCAGGGCCTCACCAGCCTCGTTGCTGAAGACCGGTACATCGTCTCCCTTTACCTCGCCTTTGCGTCCCCTTGCGGGGGTTTGTCGAATCGCGCGTTTCGATCGGTAGAGACGACCGGTTTTGCACCTTCGCCTTGTGCCGGCCCTTGCTGCGCCTTGCTGGCGCCTGTTGCTCAGAAAGGGCAAGAAAAGGACAACTCTGTGAGCGCTGCCCGCGGGAAACCCATCGCCAACGCCACACAGATCCAGCGCGAGCTCCGCGCGTGAGAGGAACCGAAGGGGCCGATCCGGGCCAGGACATCGTCTTTCGTTTCTACAACGGGGCGCTGTTGTCACCTACGACCGCGGGCGCATGGAAGGTCTGACCAACGACGACGTCATCGCATCGGTGTCCGCGACGTACAGATTTCCCCCGCTTCGGCCCGCAGGCGCCCGCAGTGTCCCGGCCGCCGAGATGGCGGCGGACAGGGCCGTCGTGGCCGCTGGGAAAATCAGTCGTCGCTCCTGACCCTTGCTCTCGGCAGCTACCCGCCGTAATACCAACTCATGCTGACCTCGAAGACCCTGAATAGGCCCGCCCGCGCCGCCATCAAGGAGGCGGGCCGTTTGGATGCGAAGGAAGCGCGACAGCGCGAGCTGGATCAGCGCACGAAGCAGACGGCAGACATCCGCGCAAGTGAGAAGGCCCGCGCCGCGAACAAGGCCGCCTTCCGACCCTTAGGATCTGGAAACAAAGCCGTGACCTCAGAGGACGAACGATGACGATGAGATTGCACACCCTGACCGGGCTGTGCTTGGACATCGTCCGTGGATCACCTGCGTGGCCCCGCAGCTTCAGCGAGAGCGAACCATGGCGCACGCGAAGAGTCCCGTCTATTCGGGCGTTTCTGTAGATAAGGACATGTGGCATCTGCTCGAGGATGCGGTAGCCGGGATCCACAGCAGCCGGCGCACGATTGTGCGCACGGCGACTACTGAAAATCGCGCAGCGATTTCTATCCACGAGGGTTGGATAGTCGGAACCTACTCGGATAGGTTCCGTCCAACATCTGCCTCGCGAGTCGGCCCACTGAGGCGAGTCTTGCACTCCACGCGACGCCGCGAGCGAGGTAAGTCTGGAGGCGGTTCGGCGAGCCGTGGCGACTAGCGCGGCGGATGAGGGGCGAGCCGCTCGAGCTCCTGGAACCAATTGAGGATGATGCGCAACTCGATCGGCCCTTCCATTGCCCTTGGAGAGAGCATCAGAAAGCGACGTCCGTCAGGCGAAGGCATGATCCTCCACTGAACATCACGTCGTTCGTTGAGCGGCCGCGTTTGACCCACGCGCAGGTCCGGATGGGTCTGGACGTCGGCGACCATCATTCGACCTGCGCTTAGAAACAGGAGCCGCCCGCCGTTGATCCATACAGGCCTGCCCCCTTCCTCCGCGGAGATAGCGGTCCGAGGGCCGGGCCCCGGAAAAGGCTGCACGTAGACGTGGCTGACACCGCCGTCGTCGGCGTCGAACGCGATGAATCGGCCATCAAGAGAAAACCTCGCCTCCGCCTCGTTGGACGGACTGGAGAGGAGTGGCATCGCCTTGCCATCCGAGTAAACCCAGACGTCCGTATCGCCGCGATTCGTGTACTCGCTGAACAGAAGCGATCGGCCATCCGGAGACCAGTCCTCGAGTATCAGAGACGGTCGGCCACGCATCAGCAACTCCGCGGAGCCAGTCCCATCCGCACGCTTCCGAAAAACCGAGCTGTTGCCGGGCGTCGACCAGTAGGTGATGAATCTGCCGTCCCGGCTCCAGATCGGCTGATAGCTGTCGCCCTCGGAGACGAGCACGCGCTTTGCACCGCGCTCCAGATCGCGGACCCACACCTGCACCTTCGTTCCTTCCACGAGATCACCCGCTACCTCCAGGCCGTCCGGCGAGAGGGCAGCGGTCTCAAACGGCACTCGCCCGCCGGGCACGGGAGTGGCGTTCCCGTCGCGGTCCAGCCAGACGAGTCCTGCCTCCTGGACACGATCGGCGGCTACGTAGATAACCGTGCCGTTATCGGACAGCGCCACGTTCGAGTGCCGATAGTCGTGATCGATGCCATGCAGGACGGGAGTGGGATCACCAACGGGCTCGAATCGCTGGTTCACAGGCACGGCCCGTAGCGCGTCGCCGTCCGAGAACACGAGATGGCCCGTCCCGGTGTAGCGCGCCACGACGTTGCTGCCGCCGCGCAGCAATCGTCGTCTCTTTCCCGTCTCACGCGACAGCACATCGAGCCAGGTTCCGCCGTCGCCAGGGCTTGCGACGAGAAGGTCATTGCTACCAGGTACTCGCCCTCGCAGTGAAATCGATTCGCCGTCGGAGCGATCCCGGACGGCGATCGCTTTGGGCGTGCCGCCGCTCGCGGGGATCGACCATAGTTCACCGTGTTGATCGCCGCTTTCGATCACGATCTCGTCGTTCGATGTCCAGAGCGCAACGATCGGTACGTTGGTCTGAGCAATTTCGATCGGAGAACCGCCCGCGAGCGAGACTTTGCGGAGGATACGATCCTCCGCTCGCCAGAAGCCGATCCAGTGGCCGTCGGGTGAGAAGAACGGCGTCGTTGCCATCTCGGTACCAGGAATGGGTCTGGTTTCGAACCCAGACAGCTCTCGCAGAAAGAGTTGGGATCGTCCGTTGCCGCGGGCGCGGAAGACGAGCCGCGTGCCGTCGGGCGAGAGGGCGAACGGCGTGAAGAACCTGTCCACCGGAAGTCGAAGATTCTCGGCCGTGTCCCCCTCGATCTTCAGGGACAGGCGGGCGACAGCGCTCTCCCTGTGCGCGGTCGGCCAGTGTCCTCCGAGCCAGGAAGCCAATCCCGTGGCGATTGCAAGAAGGGCCGCCGCACCCAGGAGGAGGGCAGCGGCAGTCATCCATGCGAGACGCTCACGACGTCGGTTCTGGGCGACGCCTGTCGCTACAGTAACAGCCGATAGATGTGCAGCAATCCAGTCTAGCTGCAGCTGCACGTCGTGGGCGCTTGCCCACCGGTCGTTGCGGTCTTTCGCCAAGCAGTTCTTAATCACCTGATCGAGAGCAGGTGGTGTCAGTGGTTGGAGCACCGCGATCGCCGGAGGGTGGGACGACAGGATCGCGGAGATTACACTCGCCTGACTCGTCCCCTCGAACGCTTTCCTGCCCGCGATCATCTCGTAGAGGACCGCGCCAAACGCGAAGATGTCGGCTCGGGCGTCCACCTCGTTTCCTTCGAGCTGTTCGGGCGCCATGTACGGCAACGTCCCTGCGATGAGGCCTGGGGCTGTCTGGCTGCTGGGGAGTGCACCGCTCCCCGGCGACAGGGCGGACCCGGTGGGTGCACGGAGCCGCGCGAGGCCGAAGTCGAGCAGCTTCGCGCCGCCCGCGGTGAGCATGACGTTGCTCGGCTTCAGGTCGCGATGAACGATACCCTGTGCGTGCGCAGCGGCGAGCGCCCCGGCGATCTCGACGGCCGTGCGTAGGGCCTGCGCGAGCGGCATCGGCCCTTTGCGCAGCCGCGCCGCCAGCGTTTCACCTTCGAGATACTCCATGACGAGGAAGTCGACCCCATCTTGGTGGCCCATCTCGTGCAGCGCACAGATGTGTGGATGCGAGAGGCGCGCGATGGCGCGGGCCTCGTACGCGAAGCGAGCTCGGCCACGCGGATCGCTTGCCGCGTCAGGCGAGAGCACTTTGAGGGCGACGTGGCGATCGAGTCTCGTGTCGTGCGCCCTGTAGACCTCGCCCATTCCCCCGGCGCCGACAAAGCTTTCGACGTCGAAAACCCCGAGCCGCATCCCACGCGTCAACGACGGTGGGGCGGGTCCCGATTGGTCAAGGTTGGCCGCGCCAGTGCGAGCCGGACGGCCGGAAAGGAAGCCCTCGGAGTCGCCGTGTGCCGCCAGCAGCGACTCCACCTCCTGGCGCAGGTGCGCATCCTCGCGACACTGGTCCGTGAGAAACGCCGCACGCTCGGCCTCCGGCCGTGCGAGGGCTGCGTCGAAGAGCGCGAAGATGTGTTCCCAACGGTCCGAGGTCATTCGCGATCGTTAGTGCGGTGAGTGCATGGGGGGTGAGGTCCTTCAGCCTGCGTCCATCGGCCGGCGCGATCTGACCGAATCGCGCTCAGTGAACCACTCGCCGCAGCTCGCGGAACAGCCATGCCCGGGCGCGCGACCAGTCACGCTTGACTGTTGCGGGAGATAGACCGAGGCCCTCTGCGGCTTCCTCGACGGTCATCCCTCCAAAGAACCTCAGCACCACCAAGTCGCCCAGACGGGAGTCGATCGTCGCGAGCTTACCGAGCGCAGCGTCCAGATCGAGCAAATCAACGTCCCGCGGCATCGTCGCGCCGAGATTGTCTGCCAGCGGCACCTTCCAGCCGGCGCCACCCCGTTTGGCGGCCACATGCGCGCGTGCATGATCCACCAGAATCTGCCGCATCAAGCGCGCCGCAATCGCAAAGAACTGTGCGCGGTTCTGCCATCGCACGCGGCGCAGGTCGACGAGGCGCAAGTACGCCTCGTGGACGAGAGCGGTCGGCGCCAGCGAGTGGTCGGCCCGCTCCGCGCGCAATCGCCTGCGCGCGACCCGACGCAGATCCTCGTACACAACGGCGATGAGCCGGCTGTCCGCGGCTCGATCGCCCTGGCCCCACGCCACGAGCAACCCCGTCACATCATCTTCGTGAGGCACGCCACTCGTTCCTGATGACCTGATTCTACTCCCTCGCTTTCGACTGGAATCCGATGAGCCTCTTTTTGCCCCGCTTCCGCTTCTGCCAGGCGCGCGGAACCGACGCCATGCAGGCGCACGGGCCGCAGGGAACGCGGGGAAGCTCGCAAAAGGAGATTGAACATGGATTCGAATATCCAGCGCTCGGTGCGGAGTCTGGCTCTGCTTTCCGTGCTCGCCGGCACGATGGCACTCACAACGGGACATGTTGCAATTGCTGGGCAGCAGCCGCCCAACTCCCAGGCGAAAGGGATCCAAGGAGCGTGGGTTTTGCAGGTCAGCGCCCATGACTGCCAAACGGGCGCCCCAGTGTCGAACTTCCAGTCCCTCGTGACGTTCGCGCAAGGAGGAACGCTGACAAACGTCACCACGGGTGGCAATCCTGCGCTGCGCACGACAGGCCTCGGCACCTGGGAAAAGGCGGGCGGCCACGAGTTCACGGCGGTGACCATGGTTTTCCTGTTCAGCCCCGCCGGCGCCTGGACGGCGACACAAAGACTCGCGAATACGTTTGAAATCGGGAGTAACCCGGACGAGCTCACGGGAACCACCGAGGCCAATTTCTTCGACACGAACGGAAATCTGACCGCGACGGTCTGCGCAACCGTTCTCGGCCGTCGCCTGGAGTGAGTTGACGAGCGAAACGATTGAGACCCGCGACGCGCGACGATTTCGCCGAGGTCGGAGGGGTCGGCGCGCGGCGTGTATCTTGCGATCGATTGCGCGAACCGAATCTCAATCTGCTGCTCGAACCAGTTGCGCCAGTCCGCTGCACCGCGTCCTGAGCGCTTCGACGACACGTGATGTCAGCGGCGAACCGTGAACTGCGTGCCCCACTGGCGCGGCTCACCGGGCGGCCGCTGGACGCGGGGAAGCCGACGTTCGGCGCCATTGCGCCGGTGATGTACGCCTCGTTGCCGACGTTGCGCGCGTAGACGGCTACCTCCCACCGGTGGCTTCGCGGCTCGAAGCCCGCGCGCTGAGATCCTTGTAGTCGTTGTAGAACACGGCCGTGTTCACGTAGACTCACCCGCGGCCATCGTGCGCTTCAGGGCACCAGAGCGGGCGGCGTGTCGGTGAGTGACTACTGAGGGT
>CAWCQS010000007.1:0-696585 GCA_963797715.1 uncultured Acidobacteriota bacterium | reverse complement strand
TGCCGCTGGTCACGACGGCGCGGATGCCCACCACGACGAAGTGCAGGTACCGGTGGTCGCCCAGCGCCCGGGCGAGCCCGCGCTTCAGCAGCCTGCGGGGGGCCAGCGGGTCGCCCTCCCACTTCTTCCCGATGCTGTTGATCCCAACGCACTGCTCGACCTCGAAGCCGGCCTCCTCGAACAGCCCGATGCACGAGGCACGAGTGAAGAAGCGGAGATGGGTGCGGTCGAGGATGCCCTCGTCCGTGTACTCCCATCGGTTCCGGGCGAGGTCGACGACGACCGGCGCGTACCCGACGTTGGGGATGGTGGCGAGCACCCGGCCGCCCTCAGCGAGAAGGGGAGCGGTCGCGCTGAGCACCTCCATCGGGTCGACGACGTGCTCGAGCACGTCGTTGAAGGTGACCAGGTCGTAGCGCTCCTCACGCCCGGACAGCGCGTCGGGGAAGTAGCCCTCCACGACCTCGTCGAAGCCGTCGTCCCGACGGGCCCGGTGCGCCTGCTCGGCCACCGCCTCCACGCCGACCAGCCGAGCCGACCGGCCGTAGGCGGTGCGCAGGGACACCCCGAAGCCGCCACGGCCACAGCCGATGTCGAGCGCCGACGTCACGCCCGCGGGCAGGAACGGGACGACCTCGTGGCGCGGGTTGTCGCCGTAGACGGCCTGCTGGGGGGGGCGCTGCAAGCGGGCCATCCTCCTTCGGATGTGCTGGAGCACGTCGATCTGTGCATCACATTAGCGCTCTGACCGTTGGCGCTGACGGCCAACGGTGGGCTGATGCCCGGCTTGCCGAGAGGCTAGGGTGGCGCAGATGTCTCGACTCGTACTGGTGGTACCGCCGATTCCGGTCGCCGATAATCGGATCCAGTCGGACAAGACCCTGAGTGGTCTCGCGGTGTTCAATGAGCGCTGGCCCGGACCCGTCGAGGTCGTTGCCGAGTGTTGGGCGCCGAGCCGTCACAGGCCGAGGGTCCAATTGGCTGGACTTCGACGCGACTCCCGTCCCGGTGCACCTTGGTGCCGCGCTGGGCCTCATCTCCGCCTTGCGACCTGACATCATCCAGTTACCGTTGACACTTGTAGACCAACCAGCCGGTCGATCCGGCGTTCCGGTAGTTGTCGTGGCCGAGAATCCGGCGCTCGAGAGGCTGCGCTACGCCATCACTACGGTGGCCAGCCGCCGGTGCCACGGATGGCGTTGGGTGCCGGTCGACAGCACTTGGCCCTCAGGCACCTTGTCAGGGACTACAGGCGGTCGCCTGCAACGGATGGGCGGCTTGGCAACTTTCCGCCCCCAAGCATCGCGACACCTCACCGCTCCGCTCCTCTTCTTCAACAGCAGGCTTCGCGATAAACCACGTGGCCGAGGCGCTCGGGCTCGAAGTGGGTCCTGCCCGGCGCGGCCCCCCAAACGTGAACACCACGGCATTCATCATCCATCGCTACGGGACGGAGTCGGTCGATCGAGAAAGGCGCGAGTCGCAAACAACATGATTGGCAGGCATGCGATCGTCTGGCCGGCAAATGCACCGATGTTCTGATGCATGGCGCCGCTCATCATCACGAGTGCGCCGCCACAGAGGGCGGTCAGAGCGCTCAAGTTGTGGCGGCGAAGGAAAAGATATGTAAAGTGCGACGCGGCCCACAGCAGGAGCAGGAAGTACGCGTTCTTGAGAGCAGCGTTTGCCCCAAGCAGCACCAGCAGTACGTAGGGCGGGAAGAAGAATGCCTGTACGAGGTTGGCCATCGCTGGTGTTCCACCGGCGATGTACGGATCCCAGAACGGCCACTCGCGTCGCTCGATCGCTTGCTCGAGGAACTTCGTGCTCGGTTCCCATTGGAACCACGATGCCGCGGGATCGCGAATGTTCGCAAACAACCACAGATTCCGATTGGCCCACTCAGTATGAGGCACGACCCGCGGACCGTAGTTATCCGCTACCGGTCGAAAGTCGATGGGGTTGTAGTAGTTGGTATGGATCAGTGACCGTCCGCCAAACACGACGTCGTAGTGCAGGCCGACGAGCAGTATCGCGAGCAGCGCGGCTGCGAGGACCGTGCCGCGGCGGTCGGGCGACACAAGCACTCGTCGATTGATCCCGCGTGAGTCACGGAGATCTTCGGCGGGCAAGTCCGTCAATAGTCTGTCCTCAAATCAGCCAGCAGCTCTCGTGGCGCGCGCGTCGCGGGGCGCCGCCCTCGTCCGTTCAGGATCGTCAGACTTTCCGCGCGAAGCAGAGCAACGCGTCTTGCCGGCCGGCTCGTTGCAGCCGTTTGGCTAGCGTCATTCCGCCGGTCCGCACGAGGAATTCCGTGAGCCTGGCGCGCGCCCCGTCGGGCGCATGGGTATAGCGGAAGTTGACCGTTTCCTGCGGCCCCCACATCACGTGTTGGCGGACGAACCGGACATCGGTGAATCCCGACACCTCGAGCAGCCTCTTCAGGCTGTTCTCGCTGAAGTAGTAGACGTGCTCGAGCGGACTGAGCACAGCCCAATCGCGGCCGAGCAGCACACGGCTTGCGGAGTGGATATTGGGAGTGCTGACGACCAGCGCGCCGCCCGACACGAGAGCACGAGCGATTGCCGTCAGGACGGAGCGGGGAGCGAACAGATGCTCGATCACGTCGAACATCGCCGCAACATGAAACGATCCTGGCTCGATCGGCGCCTCCTCGGCGCGTTCACGGCGGACGCGCAGCCCGAGGCGTTCGATCGCAAACCGGGACGCTTCTTCGGATAGCTCGATGCCGTCGACCTGCCAGCCGGCTCGCTCCGCCGCTTTGAGAAAAAACCCTGCACCGCAGCCAACCTCGAGCAGTCGGCGGCCCGGCGCCTCGACGCCCATCATCTGCAGCATGACGGCGTAACGCGCATCGAACTGCGCCAGGTCGAAGGCCCCGTTGTGGACTCCGAGCGAGGGTAGGTATTCTTTCCAAAAGTAATCTGCGCTGTAACGGCTGAGGATTTTCGCCTCCGGCGCACGCGGGTTCGCATACATCAGTCCGCATTGGCGGCATTGACCGATCGCATAGCCGGATTTCACGTAGCGCTGGTCGGTCGTAACGCTGCTGCAAATCGCGCACGCGACCGCGACGCCATCAGCGTTCAGGGGAGATTCGAAAGCCATTGATGGTCGATATGCTCTAGCTGGGGGAACCGCCACGTCTCAATGGCGCCTGTAGGCTGGCGCAGCATGATCAGGCCAGAGTCCGACGGGCTCATCGCAAAGCTAGAGCTCCAGAAGATCTGGGCCCAATGTCCGCCCTTGGCTGACATCGGGACTTCGAGCGTCCGACCGCCGGGCATGAAGAGTCGGGTGCTGGCAATGGCGACGGTGACGAGCGGCGCCACGACCAGCGCGACGAACAGCGGCGATGCCGATCCGCCGGGCCGCAGTCGCGCGCTGGCGG
Source organism: uncultured Acidobacteriota bacterium (assembly GCA_963797715.1). Lineage (GTDB taxonomy): Bacteria > Acidobacteriota > Vicinamibacteria > Vicinamibacterales > 2-12-FULL-66-21 > DATBJJ01. The sequence continues at coordinate 693,173 of CAWCQS010000007.1, read as the reverse complement.
GGAGCATCCACGGCGAGATCAGGCATCAGGGCGAAAGTCGGGGAAGTCCCGGGTCAGGTTCGGATTGTAGTACGGATCGCGATCGATGACGTCGGCCCACCGGCGTCGCATCTCTGCGAGTTCCTCGAGATCCTGACGGCGCACGCCGAAGCTGGCCGACTCGTGGTGGTAGAGCTGCGCCCAGGGCGTGAACACGACACGATAGCCAGCGCGCCGCAGCCGCAGGCAGTAGTCGACGTCGTTGAAGTCGGTTGGAAATCGTTCGTCGAAGCCGCCGACCTCGTCGAAGGCTTTCCGTCGCGTCATCATGCACGCGGCGGTCACCGCCGAGTAATTGCGCGCCATGATCGCACTGCCGGCGTATCCAGCCGACACGCCCGGGTGCTGGTGAAAGGCATGCGCGGCGAGGCCAGCGACGCCGAGGACCATGCCGATATGCTGCAGGCGTCCGTCCGGGTACAGCAGTTTGGCGCCGACCGCGCCGATGGCCGGATCCTGCGAGTACTCGAGCATCGCCGACATCCAGTCGGGCGAAATCGCTTCGAGGTCATCGTTGAACAGGAGCAGGTGCTCGCCCGACGCCGCCGCGGCGCCAGCATTGATCTTGGCGGAAAAATTGAACAGGCCAAGCCGTCGTGAATCGCAGAACGCTGTGCCGCGTTCCCTCGAGCGCCTGTGCGCGTGGTCGGCGGCGACGCCGGCGTCGTCAGCGACGATGATGAATTCGTAGGCGTCGTAGGCGGTCTTTCGCACGACGCTGCTGATCGCGTTGGCAAGCAGGTCCACTGGCTTGCCGTTGATGTCGCGGGGCCGGCCGGCGGTCGGGATGACGATGGACACGAGCGGCCGATCGCGAATGCGCCGGCGCACGCGGTATAACCCCGGCGCCGCGCCGGGCACGACATCGGCATCGATGCCGTTGCGTCTGACGTAGTCCTCGACCGCGAGACGGCCGGCATCGAGCGCCCACGGCTTGGCCTGTCCGGCGCTGGCCGTCGACTGCGGCAGCTTGCGCCAGTGATAGAGCACGCGCGGGATGTGATCGATACGCTCGGTCCGCTCCATCAGCCGAGCAGGAGGTCGTAGTCCTGCGCGCCTTCGTAGCCGGTCCGGAAGCCGCCGATCCCGTTCAGAAGCGTGCGCCGCACCACCATCAGGTGGCACGTGTACATGCACGTGAGAAAGTGCTCGGGAGACCAGTCGGGCTTGAAGAAGACGTCGCAGCGCTCGCCCGCTGCATATCGAGCTTGTCCTCGTCGGAGTAGATGACGTCGGCGTCCGGCCTGGCATTCAGGTGCCGCACGACTTCTGCGAGCGCGTTCGGCGCAAGCTCGTCGTCATGATCGAGCAGCGCGACGAATTCTCCGCTCGCGAGCTCGAGGGCATGGTTCGAGGCGGTCGAGATGCCACCATTCAGCGAGGAATAGTGCACGCGGATGCGCTCGTCGGACTCGTACTCGCGCAACACCTGCACGGTCGCCGGCGACGTCGAGGCATCGTCGCAGAGGCACAGCTCCCACTTCGCATACACCTGCCGGCGGACTGATTCGATGCAGGCGCGGAGCCACTGCGGGTCCGTGTTGTACACCGGGACGATCACGCTGATGGTCGGCTGATGTGGCAGCGCTGCCACCTCGCGGGCGAGCGTCTCGAGATCTGCGTCGCCGGGCGTGTGCCGGGCGACCCACCGCGGATAGGCATCGGCATCAGCAGAGGTGATGCCAGCCGTCTTGAGAAGATCGAGGGTCGAGCGCAGGCCCGTGGTTCTGAGACGCTGGCCGAATATCGCGATCGATCGACGGACTTCGGCTGTGGCACGTTTCCATTCGAACCGGGGCTCGCCGAAGATCGCCCACGCGCTGTCGATGCTGGCTCCGCCGGCGACCCGAGTCGACAGCGTGACGACGGCTTCGATGATGGCGCCCTCGACCGGCGGCAACTCGATCGACACCGGATGCCATCGGCGATCGGTCCAGACCGAACCTGGATCAATGGAAAGGGTGACGTCGCGCCGCCAGTCTGCCGAGGGCACCTGCACGGCGATGGTGAACTCGACGCGCGGGGGGTGATCCTGCCAGACCTGCGGCGAAAGGGCGCACGCGCATTCGAATCGAGAGCCGGCTGGAACCGTCACGCGATACTCGACGCCGGCAGGCGGGTGGCAGAGAAGTGCCTCGAGCGTCTGGTGCCGCAGGTTCAGTGGACCGATCCAGCGGACGGCCAATGATTCGTCGCCGTGAGCGAACCATCGGCGCACGGGTGAGGAGACTCGCAAGGGCAGCGATCGCCGGCGGAGATGCGCCAATGCCCGACGGGCGGTGGCGGGGCCTCTCGTATCGAGAAACCCGCGGACGACCGTGCCAGTGGTCCATGCAGGATGGCGGATGGCGCGCGCCGCGCGCGTGCCGCTCTGCCGGACCGCGACCAGCCAGCGGCGCCCGCTCGACCTGCTCATCTCGTCCAGTTCGCGGTGGAGCCGCTGATTGGTCTCCTGCGCGCTGTCGAGCGATGCCTGAGCCTCGCGCAGCGCGTCTTTCAAGCGCTGGCGCAGCGCGTCGGCGCGCGCGCGCGCGTCGCCGGCGTCATGTGCTGATTGTGGGGTGCGTTGATCAGGCACGGACATTCCGAATGGCATCGAGGCGCTGGCGCACGATCGCGCCGGTCACCGACGGGTCGCGCTCCTGGGCGATATCGCGTTCGGCGCGGCTGCCGCGGGCTCGTGCGACTTCGGGCTGCTCGACAATGAGCCGCATCAGCCGCGCGGCCTCATCGAGATCGGGATCGGCCCAGGACGCGCCCCGCATGTACGGCCCGTAATCGCGCGTCAGCGTCACCAGGCGATAGCGGCAGCGGAAAACTGTTCTCGGCGGTCATGAAGTCGGTGTTGCCCGAATACGCCGTGGCGATGACCGGTTTGCCAAGGCACATCGCTTCGAGCATCGTCAAGCCGAACCCTTCGGACCGGTGGGGCGACAGGTAGCAGTCGGCGGCGCGGAGGAGCGCCCAGATCTCAGCACGGTCCATGTAGCCATCGAGCATGACGACGTTGAGACCTGAGGCGGCTTCGTGCAACCGCCTGACGGCGTCACGATCGTATTCCGCGTTGGTGAACTTGAGCACGAGAACTGCCTGGTCGCGTGCGAAGCCTGCCTTCCGGAAGGCCTCAATCGCGCCGAACGGATTCTTGCGCTCTGCCTGACTCGACACGTCGAACATGTAGAGAAAGGCCGGCGGCGTGTTCGGGAATCCCGAAGTGCGATCGGCCGAGCGCTGGAATCTTCGGACGAACGATGGGGAGCGGGCATACGGACGACCGGCACCGGCGAGCGAGCCGCGTACGACTGACGCAGGAACTCGCTGGCGGCCCACACCTCGTCCACGAACCCGAAAAAAGGCACCCAGTCGTCTCGAAGCTCGGCGAGCTCCCAGAACCAGTAGCCGATCGTATACCGATGACGGAAGTACGCGCGGCCCTGGCCGGCGGCGAACCACCCCATGTTGTCGCGCGTTGAGGTGCACGAGGTTGAACGGGTGCGGGTTGTCGGTGACGAAGGCGCCGGCGTACGACCGGTCGCGCGTGCGCAGGCGCGAGGGTACGTTGTTGAGCGCGACAGGGATTCCTGCCGCCTCGAGCGATCGAATGCTGCCGCGCGCCGCTTCGCCCATGCCGCTTTCCGTGTCGAGGTAGCCGGCGACGTTGACGCCGAGCGGTGCTGTGCGGACGAACGAAGGAACGCCGGCACGGCGTGACCCCGGTTTCGCCAGCGTGAGTCCGCCGTTACGGCCGCGCTGCAGGCCGAGCGCTCGTCGCATGCGGCGTAGCGTTTCGACGGCCCGCCACGTGTTGCTCGCGCGGATGGCAGCGATCCTCGATAGCGTTGCCGCCGAATCCTGCTGGACTTCCTGGTATTTCTGCACCAGCCGGCGCAGATCCTCGAGCGCCGCCTCCGACTCGACGCAGATGGCGCTGAGCTCCTGCTTCAACCCATCCGCCTCGGCGCGCGCCGCGGCGAGCTCACGTTCGAGCGCCTCGGTCTCCGACGTCTGGCGAGCCGTGCCATCCGCCACGCGTCACGCCCCCTTCCTGCGGGTGATCAGCATGACGGCCTCGCCTCGCGGATGCGTGCGCGTCGTCCAGACGCTCCGCCTGGCCGCCGATCGCCTCGACCATGGCCGCCAGCATCGCGAAGCTGTAGTGGAAGGGCTCGCGATCGCTGTAGGTCGCGGTTCCATCTGGCCTGCACGATGCGATCGAACGCCAGCGAGTCGGGGTTCTCGGCCCAGGTCACGTAGAAACGCCCGTCTGGCGTCAGCGCCCGGATCACGCTCGCGATCATGCGGGCAATGCTGTTCAGCGACAGCCGGCGAAAGCAGCGAGCTGGCGATGGCGACATCGAAGGGGTGCCGCGCTTCCGAGAGGTCGAAGTCATCGTTGACGATGAAATGGCCAAGTTCCGCGCGCAGGCCGGCGCGGGGCAGCTCGATGTGCGCGCCGGCGATGTAGAGCTCGATGCTCTTCTCGAAGCCCCAGTAGTGGTACGGCTCCATGAACTTGAGCAGACCGGCTGGCCGCCGACAGGCTGCCGCAACCGACGTCCAGGACGTACTGGTCCGGCCGGAGACCCTGGCGGCGCAGGAAGTCGAACACCCAGGCGCCCTCTTCCACCCACCGCCCCCCGCTCGCGAGGCGATGCCATGCCAGTTCGGCGTCTTCCGATGGTGCCAGGCGCGACGGGCGCTGCGCGTTGCGACCGGTCCAAGCACTTCGTGCGGCGATGCGGAGGTCAGCCGGCGGTATTCGGTCAGGCCGCCGTCAACGGTTCCGTCGTAGAGCAATCGTCCGCGATCGAGGAGGCACGCCCGATCGCAGATCGCCTGAATCGCAGTCGGTGAGTGCGATACGAAGACGATCGTCTTGCCCCTTGGCCTCGAACGACTTGATGGTCGCCACGCATTGCTTCTGGAAGTCCTCGTCGCCGACGGCGAAGATCTCGTCGAGCAGCAGGACGTCCGGATCGAGCGTCGCCGCAATCGCAGAAGCCGAGCCGCATGTGCATTCCCGACGAGTAGTTCTTGATCGGGACATCCATGAAGTGCTGCAGGCCGGAATACGCTCACGACCTGATCGTAGATGTCGAGTGCCTCGGCGCGCGACAGGCCGTGAATCGACGCGTTGAGCATCACGTTCTCCTGTCCGGTCAGCTCCGGATGGAACCCCGTGCCCAGCTCGATCATGCTGCCAATCCGCACGCCGCGCGCAACGAGCAGTTTGCCGCTCGTCGGCCGGTGGATGCCGGCGATGACTTTGAGAAACGTGCTCTTCCCCGAGCCGTTCCTGCCCGATGAGGCCGACCGATTCGCCCTGGCGAATATTGAGCGAGACCGAGGTCAACGCCCAGAATTCCTCGACCCGCTGCCGGCGCGAGGGTCGAACAGGCCGAGCAGCCTGACCTTCAGCTCGGACGCTGGGTTGTGCCGGAGGAAGAACCGCTTGGAGAGGTCTCGCGATTCGAGGACGAGGGACAAGTCAGATACGCTCCGCGAAGCTGTCTTCGTTGCGACGATGAGCCACAGGCCGAGCACGAGCGTCGACGGCGGCATACCCGATCGCGGTCAACCAGATTGCGGCGTCAGGCCATTGCCGGTAATAGAAGATGTCCTGGTAGGCGCCGATGTACGGCGACATCGGGCTCAGGAGAATCAGCGGGCGCAGGCCGCCGCGAAGCCGGCTGACCTGGTAGACGATCGGCGTCGTCCAGAAGGCCACCGCCAGCGCCACCTCCACGAGGTGGCGCACATCGCGGAAAAACGCCGTGCTGGTCGCCAGGATGAGCGCGACGCCGATCGTGAAGAGCGACTGCAGGGCGACGAAGATCGGGAAGAGGAGCATCGGCGCCGCCGGCGGCACGCGATAGTAGATGAGCATCAACGGCAGGAACACCAGCACGGTCAGCGATGTACTGCGCGAGGTTGAAGAGGACCGTCGCGGTCGGCAGGATCGCGCGCGGGAACCAGACGCTCTTGACCAGCCCGCCGTTGTCGGCGATCGAGCCGGTCGACATCGCGGCCGAACTGGCAAAGTATGTCCAGGCCAGCAGCCCCAGCATCAGATAGAAGACAAACCCCTCCGAGCCGGCGTGCAGGATCTTCGTGAACGCGACGGTGTAGACGACGCCATCACCAGCGGATTGGCAAGCGACCAGAGGAAGCCGACGACCGACCCGCGGTATTTCAGCTTCAGGTCCTTGAGGACCAGATTGCGAAGGAGATGACGGTACTGCCGCAGTCCGAGCAGGGTCCGCCGAATCGACGGCGCGTCACCCGCGCGGTTCACCATGGCGCTCACCGGTCGGGTCACCGACCCTGAACATGACGGATGGCGGGAACCGGTCCGATGTCCTCGAGCGCGAACCGCATCGATCGGATCGTGACGCCATGCGTCGCGGCAGGTCGCGGCGACTTCGGCCAGCCGCGTCCGGTCGAGCGTCTTGATGCTGACGACCAGTTCGGCGATCTGATCGATCCGCGAGGAGCGCGGGCAGGTCGTCGATCGTGCCGAGGACCGGCACGCCCTCGATGTGCAGCCGCCGCTTCGCCGGGTCATCGTCGATGAAGCCGATCGGGAGGAGCAGGAACGTTCGATCCTCGAGCAGCGCGTGAACGAGCAGGCGTCCTCCGGACGCCGGCGCCGTAGATGAGGACGCGGCGCCCGCCGCCGCGACGGGTGCGCAGGTACGCATCGAGCGACGTGATCAGCAGCCGGCTGCCGACCACAAGAACACCAGCAACGCTGCATCGATGACGAACACCAGGCGCGAGAAACCGACGAAGCCGTACATGTACAGCATCAGCAGCGCCGAGCCCGGCGAACCCAATCGCGATGCCCTTCAGGATGCCCGACGATCTCCGGTCGCGCCGAACAGTCGCCAGACCTGCCGGTACTTGCCAGCGATGGCCAGCCCGCCGAGCTGACACGCGAGCACCAAGCGGAAACGAGGTGGCGAAGTACGGCAGGAAATGCGTGAACGCTCGCCCTGGAACCGGAAGCGGAACGCGGCAGTAGTAGGCGATCGCCAGCAGCGCCAGGTCGAGCATGCACCTCGAACGCGCGGTTCTGATAGGCCACGTCCGACACGAGCGGCGGCGTCGGGCGATCGGCGTCGAGCGCGTGCGCCTCGACGTGGCCGAGGACGATGCCGATGCCGGCGAGCAGGATCAGGTAGAGCGCGACGAGCAATGCCGCGTAGCCGACGTCGGCGTGCTGCAGGCTGAGCGCGATGAAGCCGCCCGAGCGCGGCGAGCAGGTAGAGGCCGAAGCACGGCCCGCCGCTCGTCGATACCGAGCGCGACCAGGCGGTGCGAGAGATGATCGCGGCCGCCGCGCATCGGGCTGCGGCCGGCGAGCCGCCGCGTCACGCTGACAAACGCCGTGTCGAAGATCGGGACGAGCAGGATGAACAGCGGAATCGCCGCCACCGGGGACGACGCCGGCTTTGAGTCCCGGCGCGGCCAGCAGCGCCGCGCTCCCGCCAGGAACGACCCGAGAAACAGGCTGCCGCTGTCGCCCATGAAGATCGAGGCGGGCCGGGCGTTGTAGAGGAGGAACCCCAGGGAAGCGCCGACGAAGGCCGCGACGGCGAGTGTCAGCGGCATCGCGCCCCCGGGGGCGAGTGCCGCAAGGAAAAACGTCCCTGCGATGGTCGCAATGCCCGCCGAGAGTCCGTCGATGTTGTCGAGCAGGTTGAACGCGTTCGTGATGCCGACGATCCAGATGAGGGACAGCAGGCCGTCGAGCGGCGCGAAGCCGGTGATGTGCGCCGGCGGCATCAGAAACACGACGACCGCGGCGATGATCGTCTGGACAATCGAGCTTGGTCGTCGCGCCGAGGTGCAGCACGTCGTCGAGCGCACCGAGCGCGAACATCAGCCCGGCACCGACGAGCAGCGGCACCAACGGCTGAAGCGGCGTGCTCAGCGCGTCGCACCGAAAAAGGCGGCGGCAATCGCGTAGCCACCGAGGACCGGAACCGGATCAGGATGCCACCGGTCGCGTTGTCGGCTGCGCCAGGAAGCCGCCTCGGCGCGCCAGTGTGCGCACGAGCGGAGTCAGCGCGGTCGCAGAGCGCGAAGCCTCCGAGAAACGTCAGCAGGGTAGGTGTAGCGTTCACGAGATGCGGAGGTCGTCCGGCGTTCGAAAAAGCTCAGGTACACTGATTGCCGGGCATAGCTGAGAGAATACACCAAGCATCAGGCGAAACCCACTCAAAAAGGCCAGAAGGCGTCGCGGCCGCTATACTAGGACCACTGAGCGCACGAAAAACGCTCGAGAGATAGCGACATGACCATCGACAGCGCAGCACTTTCGCCGGAGGAGATCCGGCGCCGAGTATCGGATTACGAGTGGTATCACACGATCGATCTCGGGCCACGGCATCGTCACGCCAGGCCAGTACGACCTGGCGCCAAGTCGTCGAGCACTACGGCCTGCCCGCGACGCTCGACGGGCGATCGGTGCTCGACGTCGGGACCCGGCTCACGGGTTCTTTGCCTTCGAGTTCGAGCGGCGCGGTGCGAAGGTCGCGACGGCCGGAGCTGCCGAATTGGGTCGAGCACGATGCGAGCCCGGCGCTGCGCGACGTTTCGACAGCAAGGGCCCGGCATCAGCCGACGAATACCATCGCGGCGCATTGGGCTTTGCGATCCAGGCTCGCGGATCGCGCATCGAACGCCACTTCTGCAACGTCTACGACCTGACGCCGGAGCGTGTCGGTGTGTACGATCTGGTGTTCTGCGCCAGCGTGCTCCTGCATCTCACCGATCCCGCTCGCGCGCGCTCTTACGGCCTGCGGCGCGTCTGCCGCGGCGAAGCGATCATCTGCACCGGCATCGACACGCACCTGCACGTCATGAACCAGGCGCGCGCGCTGTTTCTTCGGGACGGCGACGGGCCAGGCGTTCTGGTTTCCGACCATGACGTGCCTCGAGCAGATGGCGCTCGCGGCTGGCTTTGCGCGCGTCGAACGGGTCTCGACCTTCGCCCTTCGGAGCGCCGATGGCAAGTTCGACACGCCGCACGGCACCATCCGGGCGTTCGTAGACTGACGTCGTGGCGCACCGCCCGCGAGTGCGCGGGCTGCCCTGCAGCCCGGCAGAAGCTGTGCAACATTTGCACGAGCGTGGCGGTTACTGCTCTGGCGCGTCCAGCCGCTTACAATTCGCTCCGCGATTGCTCCGTTCCTGAACAGCATGTGCACAGCCATTTTCGGCTCGTTCTGGGCTCGTTTCCCGCGGGAATGGTGGGTCCGACGACATTCGCTCACCGCAACGTTTCTGGCGCCCTCTAATCGCGTCGAGTGGCCGCCATCTTGCACCTCGAGCGGCGCTGAGGTCCTATCGATGAGGCGGATAGTGTGTCGTGGTGTTGTCTCGCTGCTTGCGCTTGGCGCCACGCGTGCGCTCGGCGCAGATCATACGTGACGGCGCCGTCCGGCGGCGCCAACGACGTGGCGTCGGCCAACGACTTCGCGACCCAAGTCTTTCAGGACCCGTGGGACATGAACCAGCGGAGCGACCTGGGCTGGTTGCTCCATAGCGTCGACTTTCCGTCAGCACGGTTTCTCCAGCTTCACCTTCAGCGGTGGGCTGTTCAGCGGCACCATCGCGGCGGATTCCGAACGTCTGGCTGCTCGAAACCAACTTCCCGAACCTCCCGCCGATCGGCAAGAACGGCGCGGCGTTTCCCATCAACGCCAACGTTTACCGCATCGTGGCGATCCGGATGCGGACGCCTGCCGATGGGCAGTACATGCTGTTTTACTGGACCACCAACACGATGCACGACCCGCCGGGCCTGCAAGTCTCGAACGTCGTCACGACGACGCCCGGGTGGCGCATCTACTTCGTCGACCTGGCGACGCTTGGCCTCTTGAGCGGCAGCGAGGCGTGGAATGGAACCAAGCGCTCGCTCAGGCTCGATCCCGCCCAGGACCACGCCGCGGCCGGCGGGCAAATCGAGATCGATTGGGTGCGGCTCGTCGACAATCAGCCGGCGCTCTTCCGGAACGTCACACTGGACGGGCTGCGGGCGCGGTCAACATTCATCTCGACAATGATCAGAACGCGGGAAACGGGACGCTGGGCGCCGTCGCGGTTGGCGTGTCAGGTGGGAGCTACTCGCTGAATGCCGGCGCGCTGGCTCCGGGGAACTACTACGTGGCGATTCAACCGGCGGCGGTGGGAGCTTTCGACTATTCGACCGGCTTCTACCAGGTCAACGCTCCGGCGACGCTGACGGTCACCTCCCCGTCCGAGGAGGGCAGCGCCGACGACTTCGCGACGACCCACCTGAATGATCCGTGGGACATGACGGGCTCGGACCGACATCGACCACACGATCAACCTGTCGAGCTGCGAGCATCGCGACGATCCCGGGCGCCGAAACCGAATCGGGCACGCCGCTCGGCAACATCACGACGCTCTTTGGCACGAGCGCCCTTGGAGACTTTTCGAACCCGAGCCCCTGCGCGCAGTTCGCCAAGCCGGTCGTCTATCCACTGCATCAAAACGTCCGCGGCGCGCTCCACCACATCGATCCGAATGCTACCGCATCTTCACCGCCGAAATCGGGCTGCCCAACAAGCCGCGCGACCTCTGTGGCGGGCTCCATCGTCCGCGTTGTCTGGAACGTCGCGGGCGAGCCCAGCGAAAGCTACAGCTGGGGCATCACGCTGAACAGCCGCGGCGGCGCCAACGTGGTCAACAAGCTGAACTTCGACATGGCCGCGATCCCGATCGATCCCGGGAGCCCGGCGCAGATGGGATGGGTCCCGGGCGCCAGCCCCTTCCCGGGAATCTCAGAGCCTCAGGATCGATCCGCACGAGTTCGCCAACCCGACGTCGTTCTACATCAAGAGCGTCAAGCTCGCGGCGTTCGAGACGGCGCACACGAGCTACACGGTTCGATGGACGTCGAGCAAGACCGGCGGCACCGTGCGCGTCTACTACGACACGGACAAGAATCCCGTCCGTCGAAAACGCTCATCGGCTCGACGGCGGCATCGTCTGCTCAACGGCAGCCTGACTGGAATACGAGCGGCCTGCCGCATGACGCCGAGTACTACGTCTACGTGGAGTTCGATGACGGCACGAACGTCAACGGGACCTACGGCAAATGGCCGGTTCGAATCGACCACTCGGGAGCCAGCACGGCGCGGCTCGTGCTCAACCGGCCGGTGCTGAATTTCGGCATCGCCGCCGGCACGATCAAGACGCCGCAACAGTTGCTGCGGCTCTCGGTCGTCAACGCGACGCCGGGTCAGCCGTGCTGGACCGCCACCTCCGATCTGAGCTTCCTGACCGTGACCCCCTCGTCAGGGTGTGGCGCGGCGACGCTGACGGTCAGCCTCGTCAATCAGTCGTATCACGGCTCGGGCGATTTCACCGGCTACCTCCGCGTGAGCTCGAGCGGCGCCATCAACTCGCCGCAGTACATGCAGACGGTCGTTCGCGTCTCTGGCGTCGACGACTCCGCCGAGCTGGCACGATCGATACGCCTGCGAACGGCGCCACCGTGACCGGCTCGGTTCCCGTAACCGGCTGGGCCGTCGATGATGTGGGCATCGCGCGCGTGACAGTCTGCCGGAGTCCCGTGACCGGCGAGCAGGGCGGACATCCTGCGTGCGGACCCAATCAGATCTACCTTGGCGACGCCGTGATGATCGACGACGCGCGGCCCGATGTGAGGCCTCAGCCCGACGACGCCGTTCAACTATCGCGCCGGCTGGGGCTTCATGGTGCTGACCAACATGCTGCCCAACCAGGGCGTAGGCAACTTCACGTTCCACGCGAACGCCTTCGATCTCGATGGCCGTTTTGCGGCGCTTGGCTCGAAGAACGTTACCGCGCGGAACGACCTTCTGACGGAGCCCTTTGGCGCGATCGATACGCCCGGCGCAAGGTGAGACGATCAGCGGCAGCTACGCGAACTTCGGCTGGGTGCTGTCGCGCGTCCGTCGCGCCGATCCGCCAGGCGGTGGGGCCGTCACGGTCTATATCGATGGCGTCGGCGTCGGCAGCCCTGTCGGCTGGAACCAGCGCGCCGACCTCACTGCCGCCTTTCCCGGATTACCCTGGGATGAACACGGCGCTCGGCGTCTACGGCATCAACTCCACGCAGTACGCCAACGGCCTGCACACGATTGCCTGGGTCGTGTCCGACTCGGCAGGAGTGACATCGGGCGTGGGCAGCCGCTTCTTCTCCATCTTCAATACCGGTTCGTCGGTCACTGAAGCGGCGATGCGGCCGATTGGGCCCGACCTTGGCCGGTGGGACGGCGAGGTGGCGCTGAAGGCGAGCGAAGCCCCAATCCTCATGCGTGCCGGGTTCAGCACGCTTCGTTCGATGCAGACGGTCAAGGCCGGTGTGAGCGGACGCACGGTACGTGCGAGCGCCCGAACGCGATCGCGTGGAGATTCGACTGGCCGGTCCCTCAGACTCCAGTTCGCGCGCGGAGTATGCCGGCTACCTCGTCGTGGACGAGCGGCTGCGTGAACTGCCGATCGGATCGTCATTCGATCCTGAACGTGGCGCTTTCTACTGGCAGCCCGGTTTGGGCTACGTCGGCGATTACGACTTTGTGTTCATCCGGACGCTTGCCGACGGTACCCGCGAGCGGATCCCCGTGCGTATCACTCTCGAAGGGCAGCCCATGACTCGATTCGCGGAGACACACGACCCCTGGCGGAGAATCGAGTTCTCTCGCTGAGACGCCCGGAAGGGCCGGTCGATGTTGCGATTCGCAGTCGCTAACCTCATCACCTCACCGTCACGCGTACAACTTGCGCCGCCGAAAACGTGTTCGTGACGACGCTGTGCGCGAAGACGACGAGATCGTACGTGCCCGGGGGCAGGCCGCCTGCCGCCATGTTGTAGCCACTCGGCGTATAACGTGAACCTGCGAATGCTGCTGCGACATCTGGTCTGCCGCCGCCAAGCGCCGGTACGCCGACGAAGACTGGCGGACCTCCCGTAATCGGGTACGCCCAAACGTGGATCGTGTCGATCCCGGTGCCGCCCGGCGCCGCCGTGTCTATCGCCCATCCCGCCAGCTGGAACGGCTGATTGACCGTCGAGTTGTTCGGTGGCAGGTCGATCGTGAGCCGCGTGCTCGACGCAATCGTGACGTCCACTGTCCGGACGACGCCGAACCCGCCCATGGCATCGACCCAGCCGAACAGCCGGAAGTTGTACCGAGCCTGGCTGTAGCCCCGACACAGCCAACCCGAATCCCGAGGGGGTGAACTGCGAGCCGAAGAAAGCGCCGACGTCTGGTCGGTTGCCGAAGTTGGGCACACCAATAAACTGTGGAGATTCTGTCTGATAGTCCCAGCTCGCCGCTGGGAATGCCCACACATGGATTGTGCTGATGCCTGTTCCGGTCGTCGCGTTGGCATCGAGCGCCCAACCGGCGAGAACGAACGGTTGTGTCACCACGGCGCCCTGCGACGGCAGGTCGATGTTGATGATGGGGTTCGGACTGCGAACCGGCGGGGCGATCCGGCGGATGTTTCCGTTGAAGCTGCACAAGTAAATCTCGCCAGCCGCGTCGACGCCGAACGAGGCGATGTTGCCGAGCGCCGTCGGACCGCCGAGTTCGTCGGTGTGATCCACGAGCCCGGAGGCAGTCGCTTCGCCTGTCACTCGATTGATGTTCAGCGCGAGCGACCAGATTCGACGAGAGCCGAAGTCGGCGAAGAAGTATCGGCCTCGGTAGGTGGCACCGAGTGCGCTGCCGCGATAGATGACGCCACCGGTGACGACGGTACCGACGCTCCGTCCGTACTCGTAAATCGGATCGATCAGCGGCAGAAATGCGGGCGCTCGATCGGTGACGTTATCGAGCGTGCCTTCCCGGTTGCGCCACCCGTAATTCCGCCCGCCGCGGCCCGATGGCTCGTAGTTGATCTCTTCACGCGCCGACTGCCCGACGTCGCCGATGACGATGGCGCCATTGCCACCGTGTGCGACATCGTCGAAGCTCCAGCGCCACGGGTTGCGAAGGCCAAAGCTCCAGATCTCGCCGAGATAGCCAGCTTGCCCCACAAATGGGTTGCTCGACGGGACGATGTATCCCTTGGCGTGATTCAACGCGACCGACACGTCGAGTCGAAGCATCTTGCCGAGCAGGCTCGCGGGGTCCTGTGCGCGGTGGTCTGGATCGTTGCCGCTGCCCCCGTCGCCCATGCCGATGTACAGAAACCCATCGGGTCCGAACGCGAGATTGCCGCCGTTGTGATTCGCGAACGGGTGGAAGATGAACGCCTGTCCGTTAGGCCAGACGAAGTCGAACCGCGTGCTGGTATCGGCGACGAGCGGATTGCCATTCGATCGAAGGAACCGGGCGACCACGATATGGCCGGCCGTGTTCGTAAAGCAGACATAGAACCGCCGAGAGGATCCGTAGTCGGGCGCAAACGCGAGGCCAAGCAGCCCTTGTTCAGAACCATGCGCGACGTTCGAGGTGAGGTTGAGAAACGGCGTGGCCAGCAACGTGCCGTTCTGGATGACCTTGATGACGCCGCCCTGCTCGACGACATACTGCAACGTGGCGTTCGACGGGTCCTGCACGAACGCGACGGGGTTGGTAAATCCTGATACGAAAACAGTCGATGTCAGCTGCGCACGAGCGGATGCAGCGGTGACGAGGAGCGCGATCGCGGCCAGCGCAATCCGGCGGCGGCCACCGAGCAGTTCTGACATCATCTAGTTCTCCAGTTTTTGCCGTGTAGACGTTATTGGCGGATTTGAGCCGGCTCGCCGGTTGCAAGGCCAGTACCCGCAGAGCCACCGCCGTCTCGGCATCTACGGACCAGCTAAAATACGCATACGGTAACTCGTTCCCACGCCGTTCGCCACTTGCGGCATTTCCCAGGTTCGATGGAGGAGTGAGGTCCTCACTATGCGCAGGTTCAGCACGTTCGCTTGGTTGCTCGGAATCGTCTTCTTCGCGCAACCCCTGCGTGCATCAACCATCATGTATCGAACGGATGCCGAGCTCATTGCCTTGTCCGAGCGCGTCGTCCACGCGCGTGCCGTGGCACAGCGAGTCGCGAGAGGCGGACCGGACGGCACCACGATCTATACGGTCACAACCCTTCGAGTTCTCGAGGACTTCACGGCCGCAAGCGGCGATGAGATCGAGGTGTGGGAACTCGGAGGCACGATTGGGGACGAAGTGCTCTACGTCGGCGGCGCCGTGACGTATGTCGTCGGGCGGGAATACCTCGTGTGCCTCGAACGCGGGCCCATGGAATGCGCAGCATTGCCATGGGCTTTTCGAAGTTCGACGTGTCGCCGGGAGTTGGTGCCGACAAGGGTTTGAAACGCGCGACCAGAGACACGGCGGTGATCGGCGGGCGCGTTCCTGCCGTCGAGCGCACCCTCAACGAGTTTCGTCGGCTTGCTGCAAGCGTCACGGGACGCCCATCGCGCCGGGCGGCAGCCGCACCACCAGCCGTTGAAGTCTCCGCCGAAGACCCATTCGTGCTCTTCCAGGGCGGCTGGCGATGGGCTCAGGCGGACTCAGG
Source organism: uncultured Acidobacteriota bacterium (assembly GCA_963797715.1). Classification (GTDB taxonomy): domain Bacteria; phylum Acidobacteriota; class Vicinamibacteria; order Vicinamibacterales; family 2-12-FULL-66-21; genus DATBJJ01. Next base: position 677,588 of record CAWCQS010000007.1, on the reverse strand, counting down.
ACTCCCAGTACGGTGGTACAAGAACACAACCGCGGCGCCACCTGTCGCCGGAGACGCGGTGCCTCAGATTCAGGCCGCGCTTTCGGCATGGACGAGTCCCGCGTCGGCCACCATCACCCTGCAGTACGCGGGCACAACCTCACAAAGCATTGCAAAGGGTCCGTGGACCGGCATCCCTAGCGCCAGCGGGGTCATCACATTTGAGGATCCCAACAACGAGCTTGCCGGCCTCGTCCTGGCTATCGGCGGCGGCGCCGCCAATACGACTCCGGGCAGCGGCGGGACGATCGGCAGCACGCAGTTTCTCGCGTTCACCCGCGCGTACGTGATCTTCCAGAACGCTGCGGATCTCGACGCGGAGTTCAAGACCAACGTCGGCTTCTCGCGCGTGCTCGAGCACGAGATTGGTCACACCATCGGCCTCGGCCACACCGACGACGACCCGTTCGCCCTCGAACCCGAGGCCAACATCATGAACTCGTCATGCTGTTTTCCCGAGACGCCAGTGCCGCCAGCCCTGGGAGATGACGATCTCGCTGGCGTGATATCCATCTACCCGACAGGGCCGGTGATGACCGTGGACCAGGCGCCGCTCTACTTCGGCGCGGTGACGACCGGGGCCGCATTTGTTTCGAAGACCGGAGAACAGTCGATACGCTTGACGCAGTTTCGCGCCGGCGCCGTGACATGGACCGCGACGGCCGACCAGCCCTGGCTGCAAGTGACGCCATCGTCTGGCAGCGGATCGGCCGGCCTCACGGTCAGCGTCGTTTCAGTGCCTGGGTTGCCCACGAGCGGTATTCTGGTGGGCTCGATCTCGGTATCGGTTGCCGGTGCGGCCGTCGTGTACAACAACCCGATCGTGGTGACGTTGACGCTCATCGCGAACGGCACATCGGCCGCGCCGGCGGGTACCGTCGATACGCCGGCTCCCAACGTAGCCGGTGTGACTGGTGCCGTGCCGTTCACCGGCTGGGCGATCGACGATGTGGGTGTGACGCGGGTCATGATCTGCCGTCGCGCTGTGCCGGGCGAAGCGCCGACGAACCATCCGAACTGCGGCGGCGCCTTGCAGATCTTCGTGGGCTTCGCGGTGTTCATCGACGGTGCCCGTCCGGACGTGCAGGCAGCGTATCCGGAGAGGCCAATGAACAGCAGGGCGGGCTGGGGGTTCATGGTCCTGACCAACATGCTGCCTGACGTACCAGCGGGGCAGCCGGCAGGCGGCAACGGGACATACGAGTTCTTCGTCTACGCGCAAGACGTCGAAGGCTTCGTGGCGCTGCTTGGGACGCGACTGATGACGTGCGACAACGCGCACGCGACGAAGCCCTTTGGTGCGATCGATACGCCGGCGCAAGGCGGCCCTGCGAACGGCGCGAACTTCGTGAACTTTGGATGGGCGTTGACGCCTCAGCCCAAAATTATTCCGGTCAACGGATCGACGATGACCGTGCTGGTGGACGGTAGTTCCGTGGGCAACGTCAACTACAACCACGAGCGGTCGGACATCGAATCGTTGTTCCCGAACTACCAGAACACGGCGGGGAGTAACGGAGCGACTGGTTTTCGCATTCTCGACACGACGCAGCTGACCAATGGACTGCACACGATCTCCTGGACTGTCGTGGACAACGAAGGTGCGGTCGAAGGCATAGGCAGCCGGTTTTTTGTGGTGTCGAACGGAGTCGGCTCGTTGACGGCGGCGAGCGTCGAGGACGCACTCTCGCGCGACGCGTCGGACCAGTCGATGCGCACGCCTCGCCGTTCACGTTCCGGCACCTCGATCGACACGCTCCCCCTCGAGCGTGGTCCGCTCGCGGGACGGCGCGGTTGGGATCTCGAGGCGCCGCTCAGCACGTTCGTCGCCGACGCGCGAGGCCGCACGATCGTCCGTAGCGAAGAAGTGAGCCGGATCGAGTTGCGCCTGGGTCGCGGTTGGGAGGATGGCTACTCGCGCACGAGTACCGGCCTGGCGGCACTGCCGATTGGCTCGCGAGTCGATCCCGAGACCGGTGTGTTCACGTGGGCGCCGGGCGTTGGTTTTGTCGGCACCTACGACCTGGTATTCGTGCGACGCGGCGTCGGTGCCGTGACGCGGCGGGACGTGCGCGTCATCCTGCAGCCGAAGGGAAGTCACCTCATCGGACCACAGGTCGTCGTCGATCTGCCGCGACCGCAGCAGCATGTGTCGCAGCCGTTCGTACTCACCGGATGGGCAGCGGATCTGACGGCATCGTCCGGCACCGGCATCGCGACGGTGCACGTGTGGGCGTATCCGGTGGCGGGTGGACCGCCCATCTTTCTCGGTGCCACGGCGACTGACGGCGCACGGCCGGACGTCGCGGCCGTGCACGGCGAAGGATTCGGGGAATCGGGCTACGGCCTGGTGGCGCAGGGACTCACGCCCGGCGACTACGACCTTGCGGTGTTCCCGTGGAGCACGGAGACGGCGAGCTTTGCGCCGCCACGCATCGTACGTGTCACGGTGCGCTGAGCCGCCCCACGGGCTTCGTCGTTCGCACGTCTTGAAGTACGCTGAGGCCCTGGATTCACGGCGATTCGGCTCCAATTGCGCGAGGGTCGTTGCAATCCTGTAATCCGGCGTCCTGAATCGGCTCCTTTCTCCCTTACATAAATGGTTGAGCGGGCGCAGGATGGACGTTCCGCGCCATACAGCCCGACTGGCGCTCGGTTTGCTGTAGCGGAACCGCCTATGCGTCGCTCTCGCTCCGCCATTCTGGCTTTTATCCTGTGTTTTTTCGCAGTTGCGACGCCGCTGCGGGCGTCGACGGTCATCTTCCGCACGGATGCGCAGCTCGTTGCGTTGTCGGAGCGCGTCGTGCACGGTCGCGTCGTACGGCAGCACACAGAACGCGGCGGACCACAGAATCGCGATCTACACCGTCACCACTCTGCAGATCATCGAGGACCTCACCGGCATCGACGGCGACACCGTTGATGTCTGGGAGCTCGGTGGCGCGATCGGCGACGAGTTCCTCTATGTCGGCGGTGCCGTGCGAGTACCGCGTCGGCCAGGAAGTCGTCGTGTGCCTCGAGCGCGGACCTCAGGGGCTGCGCAGCGTCGCGATGGGCCTTTCGACGTTCGACGTGTTGCCCTCAGTGAACGGGGAACGCCGCCTGCGCCGTAACCTTCACGACACCGCGGTCGTTGGCGGGGCGGTGGCGCGCGATCCGTTTCTCTCGGAGCTCCGCGCTTTGGCGTCGAGCGTCACAGGCAGGACCGCGCGTCCGGGCCGGGCGCCGCGAGCCGGTGCCGAGCTGCAGTCGGCCGAGCAACCGTTCACGCTCCTCGGCGGATCGCCGGGGTGGCGTTGGGCGCAGGCCGATTCCGCAACGCCGGTGACGTGGTACAAGAACATCAGCGCGGCCAATCCTCTTCTCAGCGGCGACGCCGTCAACGAGATTCAGACGGCCCTGGCCGCCTGGACGAATCCGGTGACCGCATCGATCGTCCTCCAGTATGGAGGCACAACGAACCAGAGCGTCGCCATCGGGCCGTGGTCAGGCCTGCCCGCAGCAAGCGGCGTCATCACGTTCGAAGATCCGAACAACGAGATCAGCGGTTCGGTGCTCGCCATCGGCGGTGGCAGCGGTTTCGGCGGCACCGGCGGAACGGTCAACGGCGTCTCGTTCAATGGCTTCTCGCGCGGCTATGTCATTTTTCAGAACGCCGTCGACCTGGGCACGTCGTTCCGGCAGTCGCTCAATTTCACTCGCGTCCTCGAGCATGAGATCGGGCACGCGATCGGCCTTGGCCACACGCAGACCGACGGCAGCGTCGCCAACGCAACGTCAAACATCATGTATCCGTCGTGCTGCGCGACCGTGACGCCGACGCCGCCGGCCATCGGCCCGGACGACCTCGCTGGTTTGAATTTCATCTACCCATCCGGCGTCACCTGCACCTACTCGGTCAGCCCGACGACGGCGTCGGCAGCAGGCGGCGCGAGCAGTGCAAGCATCGGCGTGACCACGCAGGCAGGATGCACGTGGACGGCATCGAGCAACGCCGGGTTCCTCGGCATCACGTCCGGCAGCAGCGGCAGTGGTTCGGGCACTGTGGGCTACAGCGTTGCCGCCAACGGTGTTGCATCGGCGCGATCAGGCACGCTGACGGTTGCCGGTCAGACCGTCACTGTGAATCAGGCCGGCTGCGCCATGCACCTATGCCATTTCCCCGACGTCAGCGAGCGCGCCGGCTGCCGGCGGAACCGCGACGGTCTCGGTGACCGCGCCAACCGGTTGTAACTGGGCGGCGACAAGCAACTCCGGTTTTCTGAGCGTGACGTCGGGGGTGAGCGGAAACGGCAACGGCAGCGTCGGCTACGGCGTCGCATCGAACGGCGTGTCGTTCCGGTCCGGAACGCTGACGATTGCTGGCCAGACTTACACCGTCAACCAGTTCGGCACCGGACCGATGGTCAGCGTCGACCGCCTGTCGCTGCGCTACGGTGCGGCCTTGAGCGGTCCAGCGGTGACGGCTCAGACTGCAGCGCAGACGGTGCGCCTCACGCAAAGTAGCGGAGCTGCGGTCTCGTGGACGGCGACTCGAATCAGTCCTGGCTCCAGGTCAGCCCGACATCGGGCACCGGCGCGCGCGAGCTTTCGGTCACCGTCGACCCGACCGGCCTGCCGATGTCGACGGCCGTGACGGGCAGCATCACCTTCGCGCTCAGCGGAGCCGGCAACACGGCTGGTCCAATCGCCGTCACGTTCGTCACGATGCCCACGGGCACGTCGGCAAACCCGGTCGGCATCATCGACACACCAGTCAATAACACCACCGGCGTCACGGGCGCCATTCCAGTGACGGGGTGGTCGCTCGACGACGTGGATGTGGCACATGTGTATGTCTGTCGCGCTCCTGTGATTGGAGAAGGCGTCGGCTTCGACGGACGCTGCAGCAGTCAGGCGCAGGTCTACCTGGGTGAGGCCGTCTTCATCGAGGATGCGCGGCCCGACGTGCTGGCTGCCTACCCGTCGCTACCGCGGAACTATCGCGGCGGATGGGGCTTCATGATCCTGACCAATATGCTGCCCGGCCAGGGCAACGGCAACTACACGCTCTTCGTGCACGCCGTCGATCGTGAGGGTCATTCCTTGCAGCTCGGATCGCGGAACATCAGCTGCGACAACTCGCATGCGACCCTGCCGTTCGGGACCATCGACACGCCAGGGCAGGGCGAGACCGTCAGCGGACCGGCCTACGTCAACTTCGGATGGGCGCTCACGCAGGTTGGCAAATCGATCCCCGTTGACGGCTCCACGATTACCGTGTTCGTCGATGGCGCATCGGTCGGGACCGCGTCATACAACCACTATCGCTCCGACATCGCGACGCTTTTTCCGGGTCTCGCGAACAGCAATGGTGCGGTCGGCCTGAGGACGATTGACACGACCACACTCAGCAACGGACTGCACACGATTGTCTGGACGGTGACTGACAGCGGCGGCGTTTACGGCAGGCCTTGGCAGCCGTTATTTCCGCGTGTCGAACGGCCTTTCTTCGCCAGTGATTGCCACCGACGAGCGTGTGGCGGCCGCTGCAGTCTCGAGCGCCAGCCCCGACTTCGCGCCAATCGTTGCCCGCCGTGGCTGGGATCCGGCGGCGCCGTGGCGTGCCTACGGCGTCGGGCCGTCGGGCCGCGCCGTGATCCGCGGTGAGGAGCTCGACCGCTTCGAAGTGTGGGTGAGTGCCGAGCCCGGTCGCTACACCGGAGCACTCCGCTTCGGCGACACGCTGACCGCGTTGCCGGCAGGCTCACAGCTCGATGCGACGAGCGGCATCTTCACGTGGTCACCCGGTCTTGGGTTTGTCGGCACCTACGATCTCGTCTTCGTCCGGTGGGTTGGCGATCAGGCCGTCGCGAAGCACAACGTGCGGATGATTCTGCGGCCGAAGTCGTCCGGCTTCGTCGGCACCCAGGTCGAGATCGACAGCCCGAGCGCACAGCAGGACATCGCCCAGCCATTCAACATCCTGGGTTGGGCTGCGGATCTGGACGCGGCCGCGGGCACTGGCATCGACACGCTCCACGTCTGGGCGTATCCGTTGGCAGGAGGTCCGCCGGTCTTCCTCGGCGTTCCTGCGTTTGGCGGCGTCCGGCCGGACGTCGCTGCGGTGCATGGCGATCAGTTCCGCGAGACTGGATACTGGCTGGCCATCCAGGGACTCGCGCACGGCGACTACGACATCGCCGTGTTCCCGTGGAGCAACGTCACCGGCGGGTTCGCCCCGCCGAAGGTCGTGCAAGTAACGGTGCGATAGGTCGTCAGCGGACCGTTCACCAGTGCACGACGCCGGCGGCATCGAACTGGCCGCTGACGCTGCTCAGCGCATAGACGACCAGATAGTAAGCGCCGGGCGGAAGCGTGGTAACCGCGAGTCCGTAGCCCGCTCCCGCGAACTGGCTCCGAAGGCCGCGGTGATGTCGGGTCGGTTGCCGAAACCCGGCACGCCAAGAAAGACTGGCGCAGACCCGTCGGCGGGAATGCCCAGATGTGAATGGTGCTGATCCCCGTGCCCGTCGTCGCCGCGGGATCGATTGCCCATCCTCCGATCACGAACGACGAATCCACAGTCGAAAAGTTGCCGGGCACGTCAATCGCGACGATACCAGCCGGTTCGATGACGATTGGTACGGTCGCGACGATGCTGAAACCCTGCGTCGCATGCACCCACCCGTAGACCGCGATCGTCCAGCCGCCGGGCGCGAGCCCCTTGACGTTCAAGTGGTATCCGGTTGGACCAAACTGCGGGCCGAAGATCGCCGCCGACGTCGGGCGGTTGTCGCCGTAGTTGGCAACCCCGAGGAATTGGGGCGCCGCACCCGACGCTGGAAAGGCCCACACGTGCAGCGTGGCGATCCCCGATTCTGGGCGCCGGCATCCAGCGCCCATCCCGACAGCGCGAATGGCTGCCGAACGACCCAACCCGCGGCTGGCGACTCAATCCGGACCAACGGCGCGGCCCGCCTGGGGGGCCTGCTCAGGGACACGATCGTGCCGTCGCGGTAGTTGACGACATAGAGCTCGCCGGCAGCGTCCACGCCGAACGAGCTGATCATCCCGACGGACGCCCCGGTGCTGATTTCTGCAGTGTGCTCGCGCAGGTCTGAGGCTGACGCCTCGCCGGTCGCCGGATCGAGCGTCAGCGCAAGCGACCAGATGCGTCCGCGCACGAAGTCGCCGAACACGTACCGGCCGGCCATCGACGGAGCGGCGCTGCCGTGGTAAACGAAGCCGCCCGTGACGGACCGTCCGGTGCCGTGGTCGTAGGCGAAGATGGGGTCGATGAGCGGATCGAAGGCTGGCGGCAGCGAGGTCTCGTGAATGTTCGAACCTTCGCGATTCCTCCAGCCGTAGTTGCGCCCGCCGCGGCCTGCTGGTTGGTAGTTGATTTCCTCGGTTTGGTCTTCCCCTACGTCGCCGATGACCAGCGCGCCCGTTCCGCCTCGCTGCGGATCGTCCAGGCTGAACCGCCAGGGATTCCGCAGCCCGATCGCCCAGATTTCGGGCGCCGCGGCGCTGCCGATGAATGGGTTGTCGGCAGGAATGTCGAGGCCCTCCGGATCGCTGTCGCCGACGTTGACGTTGACCCGAAGCAGCTTGCCGTGCAGCTTCGAGAGGTCCTGCGCCTGATGCGACGCATCGTTGGGCTCGCCGCCGTCGCCCGTTCCGATATAGAGATAACCATCGGCGCCGAACACGAGGTTCCCGCCATAGTGGAGAGACTCGGGGTGCGAGATGAAACGGTCGCCGGTCGACCACTGGAGGTCGAATCGCGTGGCCGGATCCGCGACGAGCGGATCACCAGGCGAGCGATAGAAGCGAGAGACAACGGTGTTGCCGTTCGCATTCACGAACGTTACAAAGAAGCGGCCTGATTCGGCTGCGCCCGGCGGGAACGAGAGGCAGAGCAGCCCACGCTCGCCGCCGCCGCCGATCAACGCCGCTCAGATCGAGAAATGGCGTCGGGAGGAGCGTGCCACCTTGAACGACGCGAATCGTTCCGCCCAGTTCGACGACGAACTGCACCGCGGCGTTCGAGGGATCCTGAACGAACGCCACCGGGTGCGTCAGACCCGAAACGTAAACCTGACCGCGAAGTTGGCGCCGAAGCGTGAGACGTGACGAGGAGGAGCAGGGCGAGTGCGGTTACCGCACACTTCAATGAACGGTGAAAGTGCATGTGTTTTAGACCGCAGGCAGAGGCATTCGATACATCTTTCGGTCGAAGTCGGTCGTTCCTGCAGAACCCAGTCGGTGATGTGATGGTCGAGCCGGCCACCGGCTGCTAACATAGCCCCGTGCTTCGCATCGGCTTCGACGGCCGCGCCCTCGCGTCGCCGGCGGCCGGCATGCGCCGTTACGCGCAGGAGCTCTTTGGCGCGCTGGCACTGCTGGATCCATCGCTCGCTATCGTTGCCGTCGGGACTCCGGCCGGAGTGTCCGTGCCGACGGGGATCGAAGGCGCCGCCGGTGCAAGAGCCTGCCGACCAATTTCGGCTGGATGCTGACGGGCCTGCCGCGGGCTGCCAGGCATGCACGGCTCGATCTCTTTCACGCCCCGTCATACACCGCGCCGGTCGGCGGGCCCAGGCCGCTCGTCTTGACGATCCACGACATCAGCTACGAACGAAACCCGGAGTGGTATCCGTACAAACGGGATCCGCTGCGCAGAGCCTTCTATCGCTACAGCGCTCGAAGCGCCGACCGGGTGATCACCGATTCAGCAGTTCTCGAAGCGGGAAATCCTCGACGTCTACGCGCTCCCGCCAGAATCGGTCGCCGTCGTCCCTCTGCCGCGGCGCCCACCTTCCGCGAGGGACCGCCTCTGCCGTTGCCGGCCGGATGGCCGACGCAATACATCCTGCACGTTGGCGACCTCCACGCCCGCAGGAACCTCCCGATGCTGGCCACGGCGGTGGCGGCCGTGCGATCGCGCAAGCCGGCGTGGGCGCCCTCGGACTGGTCCTCGCCGGGGTGGATCGCGGGACGGCCGCCGATCTTCAGCTTTTGAACGACCGGAGCGGGGCGACGCGCCGCTCGTCACGTTTACAGGCATGACGACAGAGCCGCAGCTGCTCGCGCTCTATCGCTCGGCGGCCGCGCTTGCCTACCCCTCACGCTACGAGGGATTCGGCCTGCCGCTTCTCGAAGCCATGGCCTGCGGGACACCCGTGATCGCCGCACGGACATCGTCTATCCCGGAGGTTGTCGGCGACGCGTCAGTACTGCTCGACCCGGACGATGAGAGGCGTGGATTGCCGCGATAGAGCGAGTGCTCGAAGATGGCCCTCACCGGGCACGGCTGCGGGATGCGGGACTCGACCGCGCCCGCGAATTCTCCTGGCGGCGCACCGCGGAGGAGACAGCCCGCGTATATCGCGAGTTGACTCGGCACGGCGCACTCGTGACTCCGCGCATCTCCGTCATCGTCCTCACCTACAACGGCCGCGCGTGGCTCGAGCCGTGCCTTGTCGGCGCTGACGGCGCAGTCCGGCGCGCCGCCGTTCGAGATTCTGCTCGTCGACAACGCCTCGACCGACGGATCGACCGCCCTGTCGCCGACCGGTTTCCTTCGGTGCGGATTGTCGACAACGGACGCAATCTGGGGTTCGCAGGCGGCAACAATGCCGGCGCGCGAGTGGCTCGCGGCGAGATCGCTCGCGTTCCTCAACAACGACACGATTGCGTCGCCGGACTGGCTGGCTCGTCTTCACGCCGCGCTGACAGAGGCGCCCGGATCGGACGCTCGTCACCTCGAGGATCGTCTTTCTCGATCGTCCGGACATCATCGACAGCGCCGGCGACGGCTACCTGCGCGCGGGCGGCGCATTCAAGCACGGTCACGGCGCGTGACGCCGCCGGTTTACGGCATCGCGCGAGGTCTTTGGCGCCTGCGGCGCCGCTTCGCGATTCGACGGCAACTGTTCGAACGACTTGGCGGGCTTCGACGACGACTTCTTCATGGTCTATGAGGACGTCGACCTCTCGTACCGCGCGCGGCTGGCCGGGTTCGCTGCTGGTATGCAGCCGATGCCGTCGTCCGCCACGCGGGCAGCGGAACGCTCGGCGCGATGAGCGCGGCCGCCGTGTTCCACGGCCAGCGGAATCTGGAGTGGACGTGGCCTCAAGAACACGCCGCCGGCTCTCCTGCTGCGAACGCTCCGGCGCACGTGGTCTACTCGATGGCCGGCGTCGCCCACTACGCCGCCAGAGGGCAGCGGGGCCGGCATTGAAGGCAAGATCTCCGCGTTCCTCGGCTGCCGCGCCTTCTGGGAAGAGACGCGCCGTGCAGCGCGACGCGCCGGCAGATCCGCGGCCTCGAGCCTCATTTCGAAAGCCGCTGGATTCGCGCTGAAGAGCAGCGGAGAAGCAACCTTGACTCGAGCCGGTAGTGTCCTATTTCGGTTGCACTTTTCCGATCATCAGGACATTGTCTGCGTCGGCTGGGCGTCCACGACGCGGAGATCGAGGCGACGGAACCGCGGACCGTTTCGCTCCTGCGGCAGGTCAGCCGCAGCTATGCCACCGGTCCGCGGGACGATGATGACGTCTGCGGGCCGGCCATCGAGCCGCAGCTCGAGCCCACTTCGCCGGCGGACCGACGGCGCGAAGCGGAACCACCACCATCTGGACATCGGCGGGCAGGAAGACGCTGCTCGACGAGCCAGCCACCCGATAGCGAACGCCGTCGATCGCGTCATGCCATGTCGAGAGCCCGACGCCGCGGTGCTCCAGGTCGAAGTCCGCCTTCTGACGGTCCGCCCGCACTGGCACCGACACCGCACGAGGATGACCGCAGCCGGCACCACCCATCCGCGAAGGCGATCCCGCCCTGACGCGGGTCGAGGCGACACGCCCCAGCCGGCGAGGCCGCCCAGGAGCAGCCAGAACGCGAATGAGGGTTCGTCGATGAGGAGCGGGTGACCCGCCAGCCACGACAGCACGAAGGCCAGGAGTCCGGTTGCGACGCTCCACCGCAGCGGATCGTGCGGGTCGGCCGCCAGAAGCCGGCGGACGTAGTGAGCGGCCGCTCACGAGCAGCCACAGGACGATCGCGAATCCGACGATGCCCAACTCGGCAAGGACCTGAAGGAAATTGTTGTGCGCGTTCTCATGGACGGCGGGAGGAAAGCTCGCGAGAAGTTCGGGCGAGCTGAATTCGCCCGAACGCGAGTAGTAGCGTCCGATGCCGACGCCAAACCACGGGCTCGATGCGGTCATGCGCAGGCTCGTGCGGGCGAGCTCCCATCGCACGTGGGCCGCGGTGACCACCGATCGCTGGTTGCCCCGCTCGGGTATGGCGTACGCGGCGACGCCGGCGAGAAGGGCGACGACAAGAGCGGCCGCCGCGAGCGTCGTGCCTCGCAGCTTATTGCTGCGCATGTCGCCACACTCGCGCGCCAGCCGGAAGGAGCAGCGCCAGCAGCCGGCAACGACGGCTGCGCGGAGCCCGTTTCCAGACCGAGCATCCGATCAGCAGAGACCGAAACGAACCAGGGCAGTCCGCGCGGCCGCATCGCCAGACCGATGGCCGCGAAGAAGGCCATGACGAAATACGATCCCGCCGCGTTGAGATCCCCGTAGTGAACGTTGACGCGTTCGGTGAGAAAGAGGCGGAAGAAGCGCTCGGCCGTGCCGACCCGGGCGGCACTCTCCCACACCCGCAGCAGATTGAGCGCGGCGGCCGCCGCGGCGCCGCAGACAGCCACGACACCGAGCCGCGAGGCATATCCGGGCGCCTCGCGTGCGAGTCGTTGCCGCGGCTCTGAAGAGAACGAGCGATTCGAGCAGACGCATGCCGGCGTCGATGGGATCCGCGCTCGTCGACGAGATGAAGTAGCCAAACGTGAAGAGCTGCCACAGGCCGGACCTCGTTGCCTGCGGCGCCGAATCGCCATGACTCGATGAGATAGAACACGGCCAGCGACGCGAGCACAACAACGATCGACAGGACCCATGGCGCGTCGAGGCTGTCGCGCGCCACTGTCGCGTGACGGCACGGCGGGCGCAGTAGCCGGCACAGAAACGCCACGACGAGCGTTTCAGGCCACGAGACCGAGCCGTTCCATGCCGCCCGATCCAGGCGACGAACGGTGTCAGGCCGGCGACCACCAGGAGTGCCGTGCGCGGGTGCGATCGCCGCAAGCGGAACGATCGCGAGCACACCGCCGAGAATCAGTGGGGAAATAGGCTCGATGCGGAAGAGCGAGGCGATGAGCGTCAGGAAGACGGCCGCTGCCAGCGCCGCGCTGCCCCTGGCTCCCCATTCACGCAGCGAAGTCATCGGACCAGGCGATCAGCGGGTGCCGATCACGGCATAGTCGCGGTATGTGAACAGACGGGCGTTGAGCTTTTCGACGTTGGCGTTGAAAGCTTCCGCCACGTCGGCGAGACGTGCGTCAGCGTGCTCGGGAAGCTGGATGGCTTGCAGACGATCTTCCGGCGCGACAGGTGACCGGTATTCGAGGTCCGCGCGGGTGAAGCCGCTGGCCAGCACGAGGTACTTCAGCGTTTCGGGGTGCAGCGGCCAGACGTGCGTGATGTCGCGGATGTAACTGTCGAAGAAAGCGACCCAGCACGCGGGATTCAGCGTTTCGAGCACGATCCTGCCCCCGGGACGAAGCTTGTGGAACGCAAGCTCGAGAAACCGCAGCAGGTAACCGGGCTGCAGATGTTCGACCACCTGCGCGGCAAAGATCCCGCCAAGCGATTCATCGGGCAGTCCGGACAGGTAGCCAACCGCATCGGCTTCGGTGACATCGAGGCCACGCGAGCGGCAGAGTTCGGCCATCTCGTGATTGAGATCGATGCCGCGCGCCCGAACGCCCGCGCTGGCCAGGAGCTCGAGAAACTCCCCACGCCCGCATCCAACGTCGAGGACATCTGGCGTGGCGGCAAAGTGAGGCACGTAACTCTCGAAGTTTTTCCGAATCGCCTCACGCGACCCGCGAAACTGATCTTCGAAGCCGACGTACTTGTAGGTGTCGAGCGGCGCGAAGATTCCAGTGGCGTCCTGTCCGCTGCTTGGAGTGTTCGCGGCGGCCGCTCGCCGCTCGCGGTCCCGCGGCGATTCCGCGGCGCTGTCGGACCGCAGGCGCTCCAGCTCCCGCTTCAGCGCGAGCGATGATTGTTGCAAGTTGCCGAGCACTGTGAGCACGTCGTCTTGAGCCGCAGCCATGCTCGCGGCGCGCGCGTCGGCTCGCCGATCGCGCACCGCCAACGATTCCCATCGCATGTCTGTCGTCTCAGCGAGGCTGCTGATCGCAGCGTTCAGGATGGACGCGCCGCCGGCGACGCGCCGATCGCGCGTGTCGACGTACGCCGTGACCTGTTGCAGATGCACCATCGTCCGAGCGTGGAATTCCGCCAGCCGCGCGAACTCCTCCCTGAGCTGCGCGGTAGTGTCGGCGATGCGCTGATCGGCCTGCCGCGCCGCGGCGACGTTGCGATTCAGGTGATCGACGAGGCGTGAATTGAAGGACGCCTGGCGCTGCAGGTAAGGCGCGATCGTCCGCCAGATGAAGCCGGTCAGGCGTCCGCGCCAGCCGCCCTGGGCGCCCGGTGCCGTGGCGGCTATGTCCCAGGTGGCGTTGATCGACCCGAGCTGTGAGTCGTCTGCCGAGGGTGCCGATGGTGGCCAGTCGCGAAACGCGGGCAGCGCGCGATCGACGGCGGTCAGCGCCTCGTTGTAGCGCTGATCGGCTTCGTCACGTTCCTGATCGAGTCGCTTCAGCGTTTGCTCGAGCGTTTCCATCACATCGATGCGTCAGGCGGTCCGGCCCGTGCCCGCGAGTGCGGCAATGCTGCCCTCGACCGGGCTGCTGGCCGACGCGTACGGTTTGCGCGCGATGCGGCCCGCGCCCCACGCCAAACGACCGGCTTCGACCGCCAGCTTCATCGCCGCCGCCATCGCGACCGGGTCGCGGGCGAGCGCGATGGCCGTGTTCATCAGGACGCCGTCGGCGCCGAGCTCCATCGCGATGGCGGCGTCCGACGCCGTGCCAACACCGGCGTCGACGATGACCGGGACGCGAGACTGCTCTCGGATGATCTGGATGTTGTTCGGGTTCTGGATGCCGAGTCCCGATCCGATTGGCGCGCCGAGCGGCATGACGGCCGCGGCGCCAGCCTCTTCGAGCTTGCGGCAGATCACCGGGTCGTCGTTCGTGTAGGGCAGGACCACGAAGCCCTCGCGCACGAGCACGCGCGTCGCCTCGAGCAGCGCCACGTTGTCGGGAAAGAGCGTTCGCTCGTCGCCGATGACCTCGAGCTTGACCCAGTTCGACAACCCCACCTCACGCGCCAGCCGCGCCGTGCGTATCGCATCGTCCGCGGTGTAACAGCCCGCGGTGTTCGGCAGCAGGAAGATTGTCGACTGGTCGATGTGACCGAGCAGCGATTCGGCGCCGCGGTCCGAGAGATTGACGCGGCGCACCGCGACTGTGACCATCTCGGTTCCCGAGGCGCGATGCGCGTCGGCCATGATCGCGTGAGATGGATATTTTCCGGTGCCGACGATCAAACGCGATCGAAAAGTACGGTCGGCAATGGTCAGTAGATCGCCACTCATAGGATTGCTCATTCTCTTGATGTGTCGCGTCCGTCCGCTTGCGCCTTCTAGCCTCCTCCGACGAAGTTGACGATCTCCACTTCATCTCCCTCGTTGAGTACCACCGATTCGTACTTGTCGCGCTTCACTACGATGAGGTTGTGTTCGACCGCCACGAGGCGGGAATCGATGGTCAGGCTGGCGAGCAGGCCGCCAATCGTCACGGGGCCAGCGATGTCGAACGGTTCGCCATTTACGCGGATCGTCACAGGATACCTCATTGCTCAGCGCCCGGACGGCAGCGGCGAGGGCAGTCCGAACGGCTCGAGCAGGCGATCAAGCGTGCCGCCTCCCTCGTCACCGAGGTGCGCCGGGAGCGTCGGAAGAATGCCGGGCACGACCGGTTCTCGAAGGGCCTCGTCGATGAGGTGACGATAGCCATCCACCATTGTCGCGATCGAATGGTGTTCTTGCCAATAGGCTCGCGCCGCTTCCCCGAGCGTCCGCCGCAGCGTCGGATCGGTGCTCAGGCGCCGTAGCGCCAGGCGGAGCGAGTGATCCTCGTCAAGGATGTCGATAGCGACGGCACACGGGGGCTCGGCTGTTGTTGGCCGCCATGTTCTCGGATCGATTGTCGGCACGCCGGACAAGTGGGCGAGATCGGTGATCACCGTGGCCTTAGCTGCGGCCAGGCAGCGCAGCCATGGTCCGGAGATCTCGCGAGCCGTCGGCCATCGCAGATTGAGTGCGATGTCGCACGCCGCGATAGCGTCGGTGAAGGCGGCATCCGACTCGAGATAGCCAGTTACCGTCACCGAGCTTTTCAGATCATGCCGCTCGATATCCTGCCCAAGGTCATAGTGTCTCGGCACGGCGCCGGCGAGCAGTAAATGAGCCGACGGGACGTACGGCCGAACCGCCGAGAACGCAGCCAGGACTTGTGGAACCCGCTTGTCGGGTGACAATCCGCCAAAGCAGCCCATCACGACCGCTTGCGGGTCGATGCCGTACAGACTGCGCGCCCGGTCACTCGCGCTCTTCCCCTCGGCGTCGGAGAGGAGTGTGCCGTGGCCAAGCGCGACCGTTCTCACTCGGGCCGACGGAACTTCCTCGCGAAGCCGCTCGGCAAGGGCTTCACTGTGCACCGCCACGACGCGGGACGAAGAGGCAACGAGACGCGTCATCGGCCAGTCGTAATACATGTGGCTGTCGAAGCCGGCGATGGCAAGCTCGGCGAGATCCGGGTTCGCGTCCGGATGGTTCCACGCGAGCTCGACTCGATAGTCGGCTGCACGACGCGCGCGAAGCAGCGCTGCCGCCCGCGCATGATGCAAGTGAACATCGTGGAGTACGGCCAAACCGGGGTATCTGAAGAGGTACGCCCACTGGTAGTCGTGGTGGGACGAATTTCCCAGCTGGTAGACCGTCAGATCGTACGGGTCCTGGCGGTGACGCCAGATGAACTCGTGGCTGGATCGCGTGCCAGGAGCCACCTTCGCCACTGGCTCGTCGACAAAGACGTCAATCTGATGCGTGTGGCTCAGCGCGCTGACGAGGTCCGCGCTGCAGGCCGCGACGCCAGTCGCCACCGGCGGCATCGGACTGAACCAGGCCAGACGGGGCATCTGAGTATTTGTACTGGGTCGGGACTCGGGGCTCGGGATTCGGGGCTCGCTGGAACGCGGCTGCGAACGAGGCCGAGTCCCGAGTGCCCGAGCCCCGAGTCCGCGATTCGCAATGTGATAGCATGCGGTGCTCAGATGGCCGCTGGCGGACGCTAGGCGGCTCTGGAACGCGTCGAACGGGCGACGCGCCTTTTTTTACGCTGGGCTTGAGAAAACATTCACAAGCCGCGGCGTTCTGCGCGGGTTACGCATGCACGGCTGGGTACCTATCCTTATTATGATCGGCTTGGGGGCCGGGTTCGGGGCGTTCAACATCATCCTCTCGAACCTCATCGGGCCGCACAAGCCGACGCCAGAGAAACTCGCTCCCTACGAATGCGGCATGCCGCCAGTGGGCGACGCGCGCGAGCGTCATCCGGTGAAGTTCTACCTCGTGGCGATGATCTTTTTGCTGTTCGACATCGAGGTGGCGTTTCTCTATCCGTTCGCGATGGCCCTGAAGTCCCTGGGATGGACGGGATTCGTGCAGATTCTTGTGTTCTTTGCGATCCTCCTGGCCGGTTACGTCTACGTCTGGCGCAAGGGCGTCCTCGACTGGGGCCACGAGCGAGCTTAAGGCCTGTCTTCTTTTATGAGTGACAACGACCTTCCCATTCTCACCACCACTGTCGAGAAAGTTGTCCAGTGGGCGCGCCGCTCCTCGGTCTGGCCGGTGACGTTCGGTCTGGCCTGCTGCGCTATCGAGATGATGGCGATGAGCGCCTCCCGGTACGACATCGCCCGGTTTGGCGCTGAAGTCTTCCGTGGATCGCCGCGGCAGTCCGACCTGATGATCGTCGCCGGACGCCTGTCGCGAAAGATGGCGCCCGTGCTCCGCCGCATCTACGATCAGATGCCGGAGCCCAAATACGTGATTTCGATGGGTGCCTGCGCGTCGGTTGGCGGAGTGTTCGACAACTACGCCATTGTGCAAGGCGTCGAACAGGTCGTCCCTGTCGACGTCTTCGTGCCGGGCTGTCCGCCTCGCCCCGAAGCGCTCATCTACGGAATCGTGCAGCTGCAGCGCAAAATCGACAATCAGAGGTCGTTCGTTTAGACGCGTCCTGCCACCGTTCTGAGTTCATATGCAAGCGACGGCCATCATCGAGGTACTGTCACGCGCGCTTCAGGCGGATCCGAGCCGATTCGAAGCGGTCGAATCGCGTGACGGCATGCCGACGATCTACGCTCCGCTGGATCTGCTCGTCGAGACCTGCCGAGTACTGCGCGATGCCACGGAACTGCGGTTTGCGTTCCTGGCGGACGTGACCGCGGTGGACTATCATCCGCGGGACCCGCGATTCGAGCTTCTCTACATCCTGGCCTCTCTTGGCGTGTCGGGCTATGGCGACACGCCGAAGCGCCTGCGTCTGAAAGTGCGCGTCGGCCACGGACAGTCTGTGCCGTCGGTGTCCAGCGTCTGGCAGTCGGCGAATTGGGGCGAGCGCGAGGTCTACGATTTCTTCGGGCTACAGTTCGAGGGGCATCCCGACATGCGCCGCATCCTGATGCCGGACGACTGGGAAGGGTTTCCGATGCGCAAGGACTACCCGGTGCAGATCAACCAGGCCGTCAAGACCTACGAACCGCTGCAGGTGTCGGAGGAGGAGTTCGTCGCGAACATGGAGTCGGCGCGTCGCGCAGCGCGAAAGAGCTGATGCCGCCAGGCGATGGCGGCGCCGCGCTCGCGATCGTCGTGCGCACGCTCGAAGCGGCGATCGACACCCATCGCCGGGTGCGGGAACAGGACCTGACGCAGGTGATGCGGGCCGCGTCGTCGATTGTCGAAGCGCTCGAAGCCGGCGGCAAAGTACTGGCGTTTGGCAACGGTGGAAGCGCGGGGGACGCGCAGCATCTGGTCGCGGAACTCGTCGGCCGTTTCCAGAAGGAGCGCGCTGGATTTGCCGCGGTGGCGCTGACGGCTGATACGAGTCTGCTGACGAGCGTCGCCAACGACTACGGCTTCGAGCGCGTGTTCGCGCGGCAGGTCGACGCGCTCGGCGCGGCTGGAGACGTGGCGTTCGGGATTTCGACGAGTGGCGTCTCGCCGAACGTCGTCGCCGCACTCGAAGCGGCGCGGGCGCGGGGACTGCGGACGATCGCGCTGACGGGCCGCGACGGCGGCAAGGCAGGACGCGTCGCCGACGTCCACATCAACGTACCGGACGATTGCACGGCGCGCGTGCAGGAAGTTCACATCACGTTGATTCACGCGATTTGCGAGATTGTGGAGGCAGGGGTACCGAGTGGCAACTGAGCTGCGCACGGAGACGATGACCGTCAACATGGGGCCGCAGCACCCCAGCACGCACGGCGTGCTGCGGTTGGTGTTGGAGCTCTCCGGCGAGACGGTCGTTTCCGCCGACACGACAATCGGCTACCTTCACACGGGCATCGAGAAGACCGCCGAGCAGAAGAAGTGGCAGCAGGTGATCCCGCTCGTCGAGCGGATGGATTACCTCGGCGCCCAGTCGAACAGCCTGGCGTTCATCCTGGCGGTCGAAAAACTGCTGGGCATCGAGGTTCCGCAGCGGGTGACCGACATCCGCGTCCTCATCGCCGAGCTCCAGCGCCTCTCCAGCCATCTCGTCTGGCTGGCGACGCACGCCCTCGAGATTGGCGCTATCTCGGTGATGATGTACTGCTTCCGCGAGCGCGAGCAACTGCTGAATCTCAACGAGATGCTCGCCGGATTCCGGCTCTTTCCGAGCTACTTGCGGATTGGCGGCCTGCGAGAGGATTTGCCGAGCGGGTTCCACGCTGCGGTCAAGAAGTGGCTCGACGCGTTCCCCGACCACCTGAAAGAGTACGAGGATCTCCTCACCAAGAACCAGATCTGGATCAAGCGGACGAAGTCGGTCGGCGTCGTCACAGGCGACGATGCGATCAGCTACGGGCTCGTCGGTCCGATGGCTCGCGCGTCCGGCGTGCCGTACGACGTGCGCAAGGTGTTCCCGTATCTGGGGTACGAGACCTACGATTTCACGGTGCCGACGCAGACCGCGGGCGACGTCTACTCGCGATATCTCGTGCGCATCGCCGAGATGCGTGAGAGCACGAAGATTTCGCAGCAGGCGCTCGCACGCATCTCGCCGCGCGGCGTCTTCGATATCCAGGACTACAAGATCGTGCCGCCGCCGAAGGACAAGGTCTATAGCGAGATGGAAGGGCTCATCCAGCACTTCCTGATCTACTCGCAGGGATTCAACGTCCCGGCGGGCGAGTCGTACGTGCCGATCGAGGGCCCACGCGGAGAGCACGGCTTCAGCATTGTCTCGGACGGCACCAACCGTCCGTACCGCATCAAGCTGCGCGCGCCGTCGTTCTATGCCTGCCAGGGGCTGCCGAAGATGCTCATCGGAGGCATGATCGCGGACGTCATCGCCGTCATCGGCTCCACCGATGTCGTCATGGGAGACGTGGATCGATGAGCTTCCATCCGTTGATGGTCTACGATCGGCAAAGCTTCCAGAAGTCGGAGCGCAAGATCGCTGACGAAGGCCCGGCATTTACGTTCACACCCGAACGCCGCGCAACGCTCGACGAGATGCTGACGAACTACCCGTCCGATCAGAAGCGCTCGGCCGTTCTGGGCGCGCTTTATCTCGTCCAGGAGCAGCAGGGCTACATCACCGCGAATGGCATGCGGCACGTCGCCGGCATTCTCGACATGACGCCGGCCGAGGTCGAGGACGTCGCGACGTACTACGTGATGTTCTACAAGGAGCCGGTCGGCAAGCATGTGCTTCAAGTGTGCCGGACGTTGTCGTGTGCGCTGATGGGGGCCGAGCGCGTCACCGAAGCACTGTCGGAGAAGTTGGGACTGAAAGTGGGGGAGACCGACTCGTCAGGACTATTCACCTTGCAGGAGTTCGAGTGCCTCGGCGCCTGCGACCGCGCGCCGATCGTGATGGTGAACAACGAACACTGGCACGAGAAGGTCAGGCCCGAAGACGTCTCCAAGTTGGTCGACGACATCAAGGCGAAGGGCGAGAAAGCCTTCTCCGGGTGTCATTTAGAAGTCGAACGATGAGAAGGCTCTCAGCTGATGGCTGAGAGCTGAAAGCTACATGGATCCCATTCTCACCAAACACGTACGCGAGCCGAACAGCTTCACGCTCGAGTTCTCGCTGAAGCATCAGGCCTACGACGGCCTGCGCAAGGCGCTGACGATGCAGCCAGGCGAGGTCATCGATCTCGTCAAGGCATCAGGGCTGCGCGGCCGTGGCGGCGCGGGCTTCCCGACCGGCTTGAAGTGGAGTTCGTCCTCAAGGACTCGCCGCTGCCGAAGTACATCTGCTGCAACGCGGACGAGAGCGAGCCCGGCACGTTCAAGGATCACGTGCTGATGGAGCGCAATCCGCACTCGCTGTTCGAAGGCTGTCTCATTGGCTGCTGGGCCATCGGCGCGAAGGTCGCCTACATCTACATTCGCGGCGAGTTCTTTCACGTCCAGCGCATCCTCGAGGCCGAGCTGGCCAAGGCGTACGCGCAAGGCTACTGCGGCAAGAACATCCTCGGGACCGGCTTCGACTGCGACATCGTGATTCACCGCGGCGCCGGGGCCTACGATGCGGGCGAGGAAACCGCGCTCATCGAATCGCTCGAGGGCAAACGCGCCCAGCCGCGCATCAAACCGCCGTTTCCGGCGTCCGCCGGGCTCTACAACTGCCCGACAGCGGTCAACAACGTCGAGACGCTTTGCAACCTGCCGCCCATTCTCCTCAACGGCGCGGAATGGTTTACGTCGCTCGGCCCAGAGAAGAATGGCGGGCCGAAGCTCTTCTGCGTCAGCGGTCACGTCAAGAAGCCGGGCGTCTACGAAACCGGGATGAAGACGACGCTGCGCGAGTTGATCTACGACTACGCCGGCGGCCCCTTCGACGGCCGGAAGATCAAGGCGGTCATTCCCGGCGGCTCGTCGGTCCCGATCCTTCTCGACGATCAGCTCGACATTCCGGCCAGCTTCGACGATGTGGCGAAGGCGGGATCGATGCTGGGATCGGCGGGCATCATCGTGATGGACGACACGACCTGCATGGTCTGGGCGGCGAAGAATCTCCTCTACTTCTACAAGCACGAGTCGTGCGGCAAGTGCACGCCATGCCGCGAAGGTGGCGACTGGTTGTACAAGATCCTGACGCGCATCGAGAACGGCGAAGGCGAGATGCGTGACATCGACCTGCTCGTCAGCATCGGTAACAACATCGCCGGCAAGACGCTGTGCGCGTTCGGCGACGCCGCCGCGACGCCGGCGTTGACGACCGTCAAGCACTTCCGGGCCGAGTTCGAGGCCCATGTCCGCGAGGGGCGCTGCACCGTGCCGTCCGCGTGGCGCGCAGCCAGAACGCCGGTGGGGGCGCACTGATGGCTGACTGGCTGCCTCCAGTACCGCTCATCGCGCATTTCGGGCTCATCTTCGTCATCTTCAACCTGCTGGTTCTCTCGGCCGCATTCATGGTCTGGATGGAGCGGAAGGTGTGTGCCTACATCCAGGACCGCGTCGGACCGAACCGAGTCGGGCACGCCGGCTGGCTGCAGCCGTTTGCCGACGTCATCAAGCTGCTGACCAAGGAAGAGCTGCGCCCGAAAGCCGCGGACGCGCTTCTCTTCGCGATTGCACCGGTCATCTCCGCCGGTGCCGCCTTTGCCGCGTTTTCGGTGGTGCCGTTCGGCACTTCCACGACGCTCTTCGGCCTGCTCGACGAGCCGATGCCGTTGCAGGTCACCGACGTCAACGTCGGTGTGCTCGTGCTCTTCGCCATCGCCTCGATGGGTGTGTACGGCATCGTGCTCGCGGGTTGGAGCTCGAACAGCAAGTATTCGCTGCTTGGCGGTCTGCGCTCGGCGGCGCAGATGATCAGCTACGAGCTCTCGTACGCGCTGGCGCTGGCCGCGGTGATCATGCTGTCGGGTTCGCTGTCGTTGCGCGAGACGGTACTGGCGCAGTCGGGTTACTGGTGGGGATTCATCCCGAAGTGGTTCCTCTTCCTCCAGCCGCTCGGCTTCTTCATCTACATGTGCGCCGGCGTCGCTGAGACCAACCGCGCGCCGTTCGACTTCCCGGAAGCGGAGCAGGAGCTGGTCGCGGGATATCACACGGAATACAGCTCGATGAGCTTCGCGATGTTCTTCCTCGCCGAATACGTGAACATGGTCACGGTCTCGGCCGTCGCGACGAGCCTCTATCTCGGTGGCTGGCTCGGGCCGTTTCTTCCCGACTGGCTGGCCTGGGTCTGGTTCATGGTGAAGGTCCTGCTCCTGCTGTTCTTCTATGTCTGGATGCGCTGGACACTGCCGCGTTACCGCTACGACCAGCTGATGGAGTTCGGCTGGAAGTGGCTGCTGCCGGCCGCAGTGCTCAATCTGCTCGCCACAGCCGCGCTCGTGCTGTGGCTCGGGTAACGACGATGGCAACCACTATCGCTTTCTACGCCTTCGCCAGCATTGCCGTCCTGGCCTCGTTGCTCGTCGTCGGGCAGCGCAACCCGATGTACAGCGTGATGCTGCTCATCACGTCGTTCGGCGCTCTGGCTGGCCTTTACGTGCTGCTCGACGCGCCTTTTACGGCGGTGACGCAGATCATCATCTACGCCGGCGCGATCATGGTTCTCTTCCTCTTCGTCGTCATGCTGCTCAACGTGCCGCGCGAAGAGCCGCTGCCGAGCGCGATTGCAGGAATGATGGGACCGTCCGGCATGCGGCTGGGTGCCGTCCTGTCGGTCCTCCTCGGCATCGAACTCTTGTGGGCGCTCTCGCACGTCAGGTTTGGCGGTGTGCTGCAGCCCGAGTTCAATCCGCAGTACGCCGAGTCGGTGAGCTCGGTCGCCAACATCGGCCGCCTCCTCTTCACGCAACATGCGTTCGCCTTCGAAGTCACGTCCGTGCTGATCCTCGTCGCGATGGTCGGCGCGGTCGTCCTTGCCAGGAAGGAGCACTGAGCGATGGTGCCGCTCGGTCACTATCTCGTGCTGTCGGGCATCCTGTTCGCGATTGGGACGGCCGGCGTGTTTCTCCGCCGCAACCTCATCACCGTGCTGCTCTCGATCGAGATCATGCTGAACGCCGTGAACCTGACGTTCGTGTCGGTCGGCCGCTCGCTCGGCACCGTCGACGGCCAGATCATCACGTTCTTCGTGATGACCGTGGCGGCGGCCGAAGCCGCGGTTGGCCTGGCGATCGTGATTGCGCTCTTCCGGCATCGGGAGACGCTCAGCCCCGACGCCTTCACGTCGCTCAAGTGGTGACATGCTGCTTCTGATTCCGCTCCTGCCCTTTGCGGGCTTCGTCGCGAACGCCTTCTTCGGACGGCGGCTGCAGAAAACTATCTCCGGCGGTATCGCCTGCCTGGCGATGGTGGCGGCCTTCGTCGTGTCGCTGGTGGCAGCCTGGCCCCTCCTCGGGCATGGCGGCCACCCGGTTGAACAGGTCGTCTATACGTGGCTCGCGTCCGGCGATCTGGATGTGCCGTTCGCGCTCCGGCTCGATCAGTTGTCGGCGCTGATGATTCTCGTCGTCACCGGCATCGGGTCCCTGATCCACATCTACTCGACCGGTTACATGCACGAGGAGACCGACAGCGAATACGCTCGCTACTTCGCCTACCTGAACCTGTTTGCGTCGTTCATGCTCGTGCTCGTGCTCGGGGCAAGCTTCCCGGTCATGTTCGTCGGCTGGGAAGGCGTCGGTCTCTGCTCGTACCTGCTGATCGGCTTCTACTACACGAAGCAGTCAGCGGCGGATGCCGGCAAGAAAGCGTTCGTGGTCAACCGTATTGGCGACTTCGGCTTCATCCTGGGGATGCTGCTGATCTTCGTGACCTTCGGCACGCTGGACTTCCAGGCGGTCGCGGCGGCCGTCGCCGCTCGGGCACCCGAAACGTCGACAATGGGCGTACTCACGATTGCCACGCTGCTGCTCTTCGTCGGAGCGACCGGCAAATCGGCGCAGATTCCGCTGCACATCTGGCTGCCGGACGCCATGGAAGGTCCGACCCCGGTCTCGGCGCTGATTCACGCGGCGACGATGGTGACCGCAGGCGTGTACATGATCGGGCGGAACGCGGTGCTCTTCTCTCACGCGCCGATGACGCTCGAGGTCATCGCCGCCGTTGGTGTCGCGACCGCACTGATGGCTGGCACGATCGGCCTGGTGCAAAACGACATCAAGCGCGTGCTTGCGTATTCGACCGTCTCGCAGCTCGGCTACATGTTCCTGGCGATGGGCATGGGGGCCTACGCGGCCGGCATCTTCCACCTCTACACACATGCGTTCTTCAAGGCGCTGATGTTCCTCGGCTCAGGCGCGGTCATCCATGCGCTCGCTGGCCAGCAGGACATGCGTCACATGGGCGGTCTCAAGAAGTACCTGCCAATCACCTACTGGACGTTTTTCATCGGCACGCTGGCGATTGCCGGCATCCCGTTCTTCGCGGGCTTCTTCTCAAAGGACGAGATTCTCTACAAGACGTTCGTCGGGACGCCCTATCACCATGGCAGCATGGTCCTCTGGATCGTTGGCATGGCGACGGCGCTGCTGACGGCGGCCTACATGTTCCGCCTGCTCTTTCTGACTTTCCACGGCGCCGAGCGGTTTGCGACGGCGGGGCACGGCGATGCGCACGGCCACAACGCGCACGGGCATGCTGCAGGCCACGGCCATCACGGCGCGCCGCACGAGGCACCGATGTCGATGGCCGTGCCGCTCATCATCCTGGCGATCGGTTCGACGATTGCCGGATTCGTCGGTGTGCCGCACGCCCTCGGCGGGCACAACGCCATCGAAGAGTTCCTCGAGCCGGTCTTCGAAGTGCACGGCGCCGCGACGGCGGGTGAGGCCCAGCCGGTCACCGAGCCTGCCGGTACCGCCGGCGATTCCAGCCGAGGCCGGGCACGGGCCCGCAGCCGCTGGTGACGTCGGGACCGAACGGATGCTGATGGCCGTTTCGGTTGGCGTTGCCGGCGCGGGGATCTTCATCGCGCTGTACTTCTGGCTGTGGCAGCCGTCGGCAGCGGCGAGGCTGGCGCAGCAGTTCGGCGGCCTCTACCGCCTGCTCCAGAACAAGTACGACATCGACGAAATCTATGACGCGGTGATCGTCCAGCCGATCAAGCAGGTCTCGACCGGCGCCTTGTGGAAGGGAATGGACGCCGGCTTGATTGACGGCAGCGTCAATGGCGTCGGTGCCACCGTGCAGGGCGCCAGCAGTTCGTTACGACGCTTGCAGACCGGGTCGGTGCGGACTTACGCGGCATCGCTTTTCTTCGGCGCGGTCCTCATCCTGGGGTGGTACCTGTGGAGCTGACGATCGGCGCCGACCGATGCCGGGCGATGCCCGGAGCGTCGATGGACGCCGTGTTCCGATTCCGACTACAGACATGCTCTCGCTAATCGTCTTTCTTCCTCTCGTGGGCGCGGTCCTGGCGCTCCTGGCCGGCGGGCGCGGCGATCGGCCCGAGCGCGAGCCGCTCGTTCGCAACATCGCGCTCGCGACGTCGCTCCTGACCTTTGCGGTGACGCTCGTGCTCTGGTGGCGGTTCGATCCGACGAGCGCCGACTATCAGTTTGTCGAAACCCACGCGTGGATGCCGATGTTCGGGATTCAGTACCTGATCGGCGTCGACGGGATCAGCCTGTTTCTGATCGTGCTGACCGGTTTCCTGACGCCGCTGGCGCTCCTCTGCTCGTGGGAGTCTGTGCACAAGAACGTCAAGCTGTTCTCGTTCTTCGTGCTCGCGCTCGAGACCGCCATGCTCGGCGTGTTCGTCTCGATCGATCTGTTCCTCTTCTACGTCTTCTGGGATGCGATGCTCATCCCGATGTACTTCCTCATCGGGATCTGGGGATACGAGCGGCGGATTTATGCCGCCGTCAAGTTCATCCTCTATACGATGGCCGGCAGCGTGCTGATGCTCGTCGCCATCATCGGCCTGTCCTGGGCTCATGCGGCTGCGAACGGAACGCCCAGCTTCAACCTGCTCGATCTCTACGGCCTGCGCCTGAGCGAACGCATGGAGAGCTGGTTCTTCCTTGCCTTTGCCGTCGCCTTTGCCATCAAGGTGCCGCTCTTCCCGTTCCATACCTGGCTGCCTGACGCCCACGTCGAGGCGCCGACCGCCGGGTCGGTGATCCTTGCCGGCGTGCTGCTCAAGATGGGCACGTATGGCTTGCTGCGCTTCGCGTTTCCGCTCTTTCCGCAGGCAGCGCTCTCGATGGCGCCGGTCATCGCCTTCCTCGCCGTCGTCGGCATCATCTACGGCGCGCTGGTGGCGATGGTGCAGCCAGACATGAAGAAGCTGGTCGCGTACCTCGAGCGTCAGCCATCTCGGGTTCGTGGTCCTCGGTCTCTGCGCGATGAACCTGCAGGGTGTGCAGGGCTCGATTTATCAGATGCTCAACCATGGCGTGAGCACGGGCGGCCTCTTCATGATCGTCGGCATGCTGTCGGATCGCCGGCATACGCGCCTGATCTCGGAGTACGGCGGTCTCAAGGGCGTAATGCCGCAATTCGTCGCCGCGTTCCTGATCATCACCCTGTCGTCGATTGCCGTGCCCGGCTTCAACGGCTTCGTGGGCGAGTTCCTGATTCTGGTGGGTGCGTTCCGCTGGCGCCCGATTCTCGCCTCGCTGGCGGCGACCGGCGTGATTCTCTCGGCCGTCTACATGCTGTGGATGTTCCAGCGCGTCAACTACGGTCCGATCACCAACGAGAAGAATCGCAACCTCCCGGATTTGTCGTTGCGCGAGTGGGCCCTGCTTGGGCCGACAGTTGCGCTCGCCATTTTCATGGGCGTGGCGCCAGGAATTTTCCTGAAGCCGATGGAGCCGGCAGTCAACAAGCTGATCGATCGCGTCGTGGGTAGCCAGCCGGCGCGCGTTCGGGTCGACGATCGCCGCCCAGCCGGTGACGCGCGACTGGCACGGCGCGGGCCGCGAGTCGCGAGCAGCGAAGCGGTTGCGGCGAACTCCGAACGCCGAACCTCGCCCCGCGAACCTCGCACTACGAACTCAGAACGCAGCAAATGAGCGACTTCACCGCCATCATCCCGATCGTCATTGTCGTCTTGTCCGGCTGCGCCGCGATGATTGCCGAGGCGTTTCGCCAGCGCGGCGAGCGCATGCCGATTGCCGGGTTCGGACTGATTGGCCTCGCCGGTGCAGCGCTCGCCAGCGTGTTCCTCTGGGGCAGCGACGCGCAGAGCTTTGGCGTCGTCAGGTCGGACAACTTCGCGCTCTTCATCAACCTCGTCCTGTGCATCGTCGGCGTGCTGACGATGCTCTTCTCGGATGAGATCGTCGAGCGCGAGCAGTTGCCTCCGGGCGAGTACTACGCGCTGACGCTCTTTGCGATCAGCGGCATGATGCTGATGGCGGCAGCGACTGATCTGCTCGTCATCTTCCTGGCTCTCGAAGTGCTGTCGCTGTCGGTTTACGTGCTGACCGGCATCCGGCGGACGAGCGCGGCTGGTGCGGAGGCCGCCTTCAAGTATTTCCTGCTCGGCGCCTTCTCGAGCGCCTTCTTCCTTTACGGCGTGGCGTTCGCGTTCGCGGTATCCGGCTCGACCAGGCTCGACGAGCTCGGTTTGGTGATGTCGTCGCAGGGCACCGGGCAGCCATCGACGATGGCACTGCTGGCGGTGGGGCTGCTCGTCGTCGGGTTTGCATTCAAGATTTCGGCCGTGCCGTTCCACATGTGGACGCCGGATGCGTACGAAGGCGCACCGACGATCGTCACGGCGTTCATGTCGACCGGCGTCAAGGCGGCGGCGTTTGCGGCTTTCGTTCGCGTGTTCCTCTCACCGCTCGAGCCGCTGCAGGATCAGTGGATCCCGATTCTGACCGTCATAGCCGCGGCGACGATGATCCTCGGCACCGTGGTCGGCGTCGTGCAGACGAACATCAAGCGGATGCTCGCGTATTCGAGCATCGCGCACGCTGGCTATCTCTTGCTCGGCCTCATTTCGACGACCAACACCGGCAAGGCGGCCGTGCTGTTCTATCTGCTGGCATACGCGGTGTCGAATCTCGGCGCGCTTGGCATCGTCGCGCTGCTCGGCACGGCGCAGCACGAGCACGACGAGCTCAGGGATTTCGCCGGCCTGTCGAAGTCCCGGCCGGGTCTGGCGGCGCTGATGACGGTATTCCTGCTCTCGCTCGGAGGGTTTCCGCCGATGGCAGGCTTCATCGGCAAGTGGTACATCTTCAGCGCCGCGGTCGAGCGTGGTCACTACTGGCTGGCCATCATCGGCGTGCTGACGAGCGTCGTCTCGGTGTTCTTCTACCTGCGGATCGTGGTCATGATGTATATGACCGAGGGCGCCGACATCGTTCGCCCGCGCATCCCGCTTCCGGCCGCCGCCGGTCTCGCGCTGGCGACGCCTCGCGGTGTTCTACCTCGGTATCCTCCCGACCAGGGTCATCGACCTGGCGCTCGATTCGATCTCCACGATTTTCTAGTAGCGCGACGCTTTTTCTCCAGCGCGATTCACCGGACATAGCCCCGGCGTGCGGTCACCCGCCCGTTGCGGTTCTTGAGCTTGACCTCGAGGGGATGCCATCCGCTTCGATCGACACCCTTCGGTGTGTAGATGAGCACGTATCGCGTGCGGAATTCCGTGAGGATGCGGCTGAAGACATCCTTCAGCTCGTTTGCCCCGGTGACTTCGTAGGCGCGTCCGCCTGTCGCTTCCACCGCGTCGCCGAGAAACGGCGTATCAGTCCAGCTGGGACGGTTCTTCGACGAGAGCTCGATTCCTGAGCGGAAGTACATCATTCCGGGCCGCCGACCCGCAGTCGAGTTTCTCATCGTGACGGCATACAGGACGGTGTCGGTTCTCTGCGCCTTGTCGATGACGGCGTCGCGTGGCAGCCAGCTCGACGTGTCGGCTCCGTCGCTGAACACGAGGGTCAGACGGCGAACGCCGGCGACCGGATCGCCGAAGGTCAGGGCCGCGAACACCGCGTCGACGAGTGACGTGCCACCGCTGGCGCCGAGATGGGCGACGTCCTCGGCAACAGCACCGGCGTTTCCGGTCCAGTCCGACAGCAAGCGAAGGTCGCTCGAAAACGTCAGGAGGGCGGCGCGGTCGCGCGGCTCGAGTGACGTCAACGCGGTGATCACGCCTTTCTTCAACTGCTCGAGGGTGAGGCCCGACACGCTGGTACTGAGATCGAGCGCCACCATCAGGCTGATAGGCACGTCGGTCAGGGCGATCGCGTCGACGGACTGAACGACGCCGCTGTCGATCACTTCGAAGTCGTCCGCGACCAGGCCGGCGATCGGCTTCCGGCCGTCAACGGCCAGGACGTCCACGCGAACGGCCTCGACGCCGGTCTTGAACCGGGTGACCTGCGGCGACGCCAACAGGCTGATGGCCAAGGCTGCCAGCGTCGCGATCCTCATTTCCACACTTCCATCCGCATGATGTCGATCTGCGTGACTGGATCCTCGGACGGCGGACCATAGGCCCACATCGGCTCCACCACGGGACTGCCGCGGCGCAGAACGTTTTCGGCCAGGGTTTCCCGTGCCTCCGCATCACGCCCCGTCCGACTCAGCAGCTGGGCGAGCGCCAGCGGCGCGGCCTGACCGTAAGGCACGCGTCTCCCCGCGTCGCGATAGAGCGCTTCCGCCTCGTCGAAGTGGCCATCGCGCTCTTTGAGAGACCCCAGGAACAGTCGCGCGAGATACGCGATCGAGAAGATCCGGGCTGACGAGCGCAGATTGAAAGAGGATCGCGGCCCTGGCGCGGTCCTGCTCGAGCATTCGAATCCGGCCGAGATGCAAGGCGGCGCCGTAGACCGTCGGGTCATTCTTCAGGGCTTCCTCGAAATGGGACGCGGCCCCGAACCACGTCTTCTGGAGTCCAAGGCGCGCGCTGGCGGGGGATGTGCTCGTCACATACTGCTCTCGATTCCTCATACCCAGCTGTTCAAGTTCAACGCCCTCAATGTACACGCGGCGCGCGAACGTCGCCATCGAGTGTCTCTTCGAGTATTCGAGCAGCTCCTTGGCAGTTGCCTTCGCGCCGAGTTGCGTGGCCATGTGCGGCATGGTGACGTAACCAGCGCCAGACGAAGTCCTGCTGCGACGGTGTAATGCTGACCGTCCGATCGAGCAATCGTCGCGCGAGAAGCAGGTGCGATTCGGCGGTGGCTGTGTCTTTCAATCGGAGCGCACGCACGGCGGCGTCCGTGTGCAGCATGGCCGCGCCGCGCGTCTCCTCCCAGGTCCACGCTGAGGTCGACGAAACCGCCGTATTCACCGCGGCAGTGAGGGCCGGGATGGGCGCGCTGAGAATCTGGTCGATTTCCTTGACGCTGATCCGACGGTAGGTGTCGACGATCGTCCTGTAAGGAACCGCGGTGAGGGCTGGGCCACCCTGCACGGCGCTTTGTGGCCAGAGCAGGGTGACCGCAATGACGAGATCGAGGAGGCGCATTCGGCGAGGCTCCCGGCACTCCAGCCAGCCGGTAGGATGAGACTACAGGAAACCCCGTTGAAGTGCACGGTCGAGGAGCCGAATGTCGACCGTCGACGGCGAGGCGTCGGCCTCACCTCGCCGTCTCGAGAGCGGGATGCCGCCCTTTCGGGCTCTCGTCGAGTGTGCCTCGGGCCCGCGTGCAACTCGATCGCTTCGGCGCCGGTGACATTCGCCGCGTCCCAGATCTCCCGCAGCACGTAGGTGTCGCCCTGCTGGCGAAGATCACTTCGTCTTGCTTCGGCGGGTCTTCGGAAGTCCTCGCTCGGTCAGCAGCAGCACTGCCGTGTCCGACCGTTGCTGATTTCCATACACGAGTGGTCGAGTCTCGAGCGGCTTGACCGTGTACGATCCCGCCGGCATCGTGCTGGTGACCGACCATGAATGGAAACGTTGTCGTGAACTTCATGGTGTCTGGACATCTGTGCGCTCACCGCGCCAGCGCTGACAACGGTCAGGCTGGCAGCGATCATAGCGCTGCGAACAAGCATTCTCATGGCTGAACTCCCTGGTCATCCCTTGTTCGACTTTGCCGCCGACGAGGAGACCTGAACGGACTCGACGTTCTTCGCTCCCGCAGATTCGTTGTAACGGACAGTGGCCTTGTGGCCGGTCAGCTTGCCGAGCTCGTCGGGGCTGATGGCGTGCGACGAGTCACGAAGCCTCGCATCTGGGCCCGAGCGTGAAGTGTTGCTCGCCCTTCGAGGTCGAGATCGTGAGCGCCTGATCCGACGCGTCGAACTGCACGATTTTGCCGGTTGCCACGAGCGTCGTCTGCTGTGACTTCGACTTGGCCGGCTTCGTCGACGAGGTGTTGACCGGCTGTGCTACGGCCTGTGACGGCACCGTTGGCGAGGACGCGTTCGGTGCTGCCGCGAGCGCTGGGGTGGCCAGCGACAGCGCCGCTACGGCAATGGTGAGGGGACGGATGACGATTTGCATGCGGACCTCCTGAAAATATGTCCAACCCTGCCAGACGTATGATCAACGGGCGTGCCGCCATTTACCCCCTCAACATAGGTGATGCAAACATCAGGTATTGTGGGACTTACAAGACGAGCGCTGGTGTGGTGGAGTCACCGCCGTCCGGACAGGCCCGCCCCAGCGCGGCGAAATTGAGCGTTCAGTGACTCTCCGCGCCCGCCTGCTGCTGCTCGTTGCCACGGTGGTGGCCGTCGTGCTCACGACGTCCACCTACTTCGAGGTGCGATCCTTCGAGCGCGTGCTTGAAGGCGAGCTGGTGGCCACCGCCGGGCGCGCCGCGCGAGCCGTCGTCGAGGATCTGAAATCGCGTGGCGCCGCCGTCGACACCGCCGACGTGCGAGACACGCTCAACGAGCTCATCGAAGCCAACCAGGCGTTGCGGTCGCTGTCGATCTTCGAGGCGGTTGCCGGGAACGTCGAGATTGCCGCCAGCACCTCCTCGGAAGAGCGCGCTGAAGCGCAGGAACTCGCGCGCGAAGCGATGGCCTCAGGGGCCGAACGAATGGACGCGGACGCCCGGCGCGTGGTGGTGGCCGTGCCGCTCCTGCAGTCCGACCGATCGCTTGCGGTAGTGGCATCGGTGTCGCTCGGCGCGGTGGAACAGGCGCGCACCCGGGGCCGCGCGGTTGCGATGTGGTTCGCCGTACCGACGGTCCTGCTCGTGACATTGCTCATCGACGTGGCCGCGCGTCGCGTCGTTCATCAGCCGATCGCCAATCTGCAACACACCATCCGCCGCGTGTCGGAAGGCGACCTTACGTCTCGTGCCGCGGTGATGCGACGCGACGAGCTGGGAACGGTGGCCGACGGTCTGAACGGGATGCTGGGCCGGCTGGAGCAGTCGAGCGATGTCCTCCAGCAGCGTGTGCGGGAAGCAACATCGGAGCTGTTGGTGCGGAACGCCGAACTCGAGGAGAGCTATCAGCGTGTGCTCGGCTTGCAGGAGGCGCTGGCCCGGGCCGAACGCATGGCGGCTGTCGGCGAGATGGCGGCGAAGGTTGCGCACCAGGTCGGCACACCGCTCAACCTCGTCTCCGGCTACGTCCAGATGATCCGCGAGGATCCCAACACCCAGATGGTGGTGCGCCAACGTCTCGAGATTGTCGAGGCGCAGTTATCGCAGGTCACCCGCATCTTGCGCACGATGCTGGACGAGGCGCGGCAGCCCTCACCGCGCGTCGCCACCAGCGTCGGCCTCGTCGTCGATCGCGCGTGCACGATTGCCAGGCCGCGGCTGGCGCGATCGGGCGTGCAGCTCGACGTCCGGCTGGACGACGGGTTGCCACTCGTCGATGCGAACGCGCCGCAGCTCGAGCTCGCACTGTTGAATCTCGTGACGAACGCCCTCGACGCGATGCCGGCGGGGGGCACGCTGAGCATTCGTGGCCTGCCGACAGGAGCCGGCGTGCGGCTCGAGGTCGCCGATTCGGGACCCGGAATCGCCGCCGACTTGTTGCCGCACCTCTTCGAGCCATGGGTGACGACCAAACCCGTCGGTCATGGCACCGGCCTCGGCCTGGGCATCGTTCGCGAGGTCGTCAAGGCGCACGGTGGCGAGATTCACGCCGCCAACCAGCCGGCTGGCGGCGCCGTGTTCACGATCGATCTCCCGCGGAGCAGAGCCGCCGTGCCCTCCAACGCGGTGGCAAGTTAACGGACGACGTCATGCACACGATTCTGGTCGTCGACGACGACCGCGAGACCTGCCGCTTCATCACCGAGCTCATTTCTTCCGACGACCGACAGATCGTCGCCGAGCAGGAGCCGGCGCGGGCACTCAAGGCACTGCGAGGCAGCCACGTTGATTTGATGATCTCCGACATCAACCTCAATGCGTCGCAGTCGGGACTCGACCTGCTGCGCGCGTTCAAGTCCGAGAACCCGGACGGACACGTGCTGTTGATCAGTGGGTTTGGAACACTGGAAACGGCGATCGAAGCGGTGCGCGAAGGCGCGTTCGATTACATCAGCAAGCCGTTCAACATTGCCGAGGTCAAAGCGGCTGTGTCGCGAGCGCTCGCGCACGTCGGCCGGTCCGAAATCGCCGCGCCGCAGGCCCACGTCCGGCCGCCGGGGCTCATCGGCCGTACATCGGGGATGCTGAAGGTCTACAAGCAGATTGCCTACGCCGCTGATTCGACGGCGCCGGTGCTCATCCTCGGCGAGAGCGGGACGGGCAAGGAACTCGTGTCACGGGCGATTCACGACAACGGGCCTCGCGCCTCGCGGCCGTTTGTCGCCATCAACTGCGGAGCCATCCCAGAAACACTGCTCGAATCGGAGCTCTTCGGCCATACGCGAGGCGCCTTCACCGGCGCCGTCGCCGACCGCAAAGGCATCATCGAACAGGCGAGCGGCGGCACGGTGCTGCTCGACGAGATCGGCGAGACGTCGCTTGCGCTGCAGGTTCGGCTGCTTCGGACCATCGAAGAAGGAGAAGTCCGCCCTGTCGGTGCCGGACGCGTGGTCAAAGTCGATGCGCGCGTGATATCAGCGACCAACCGCGATCTGGAGAAGGAAGTTGCGGCGCAGCGTTTTCGCCAGGACCTCTATTACCGCCTCAGCGTGATCGTCATCGTCGTGCCGCCGCTTCGGGAGCGTCGCGCTGACATTCCGCTGTTAACCGCGCAGTTCCTGCAGAATGCCTGCGCGCGCATCGGCCGGTCGGCCGATCTTGCGCCGGACGCCCTCGAGGCGCTCGCGGCCTACGACTGGCCGGGCAACGTCCGCGAACTCGAGAATACGGTCGAGCGATTGGTGCTTTTCAGCCGCGGCTCGTCCATTCACCTGTCAGATTTACCGCCGACCATCAGCTCGGTCGGCACGACGACCCACCTCCACGAACAGCTCTTCACCGATCTGCCGTCGCTCGACGAACTGGAACGGCGATACCTCGTTCACGTGTTGCACGCCGTCGCCGGCAACCGCACGCGCGCTGCTGAGGTGATGGGGATCGATCGACGGACGCTCTATCGGATGGCGCTGCGGTTTGGGCTGAACCTGCCACAGGCGGGGGAGGATGACGACAGTCGGCAGTCGTGAACGTCGGTCGACAGGTGACAGTCGACCGTGATTTTACGGCAACAGCTTGGACGCGGCCGACGCGATGAGCGATGCCAGCAGTTCGTCCTGCTCCGGCGCTACGGTCCGCAGATCGATCAGAACGCATCCGTCCTCGATTCTGGCGACGACGGCGGGGCGCTCTGACCGGAGTGCTGCCTCCAGCCGCGCGGCGGGAAGTGCAATAGCGACGAGACGTGAGGGCAGGCGCCGGCCTGGAGCGCTGCCGCCGCCAATCGCCGAAAAGCCGTCGACGATATCGGCGCGGATGCTCGCCGCGGAGAGACGGTCGGTCAGCGCTTGCGCACGGCGACCGATCTCCTCCGTCGAAAGTGCAATCATGCGAGCGACGGGAATCGACTCCGCGGCACGGCCAGCCGCGTGTTCGGCCAGGGTGGCCTCGAGGGCAGCGTATGTGAGCTTGTCCGCCCTGAGAGCACGCATCAGCGGATGCTGGCGCACGCCAGCGACGGCGTTCTCGGCGCCGGCGATGATGCCGGCTTGTGGACCGCCGAGCAACTTGTCTCCGCTGAACATGACGAGAGTCACGCCGGCTGACAGACTGTCTGATACCGATGGCTCGTCCCGCAGTGCCTCTGTCGATGGACTCGAGAGCAGACCACTTCCGAGGTCCTCGATGACGGGCACATCGAATCGGCGGGCGACAGCGACGAGATCCGCCAGCGCCGGCCGCTCTGCAAATCCTTCGATCGTGAAGTTCGATGGATGCACGCGAAGGATGAGCGCCGTGCGCTCAGAAATAGCTGCCGCGTAGTCGGAGACCCGCGTGCGGTTCGTCGTACCGACCTCGCGCAGGATGGCGCCCGATTGCGCCATCACGTCAGGGACGCGGAACCCGCCGCCGATTTCCACGAGCTCGCCTCGAGAGATGATGACCTCGCGGCCACTGGCCAGCGCCGCCAGGGCAAGGAGCGCTGCCGCGGCATTGTTGTTGACCACGACCGCGGCTTCGGCGCCGGTGAGCTGGCAGAGCAGGCGTTCCGCGTGGACGTCCCGGCGCCCGCGTCGGCCCTTCTCGAGGTCGTACTCGAGGTTGGTGTAGCCGGCCGCCAGCGCGGCCGCCGCGTTGGCGGCGGTTGGAGATAGCGGCGCGCGGCCAAGGTTCGTGTGGATGACGACACCGGTCGCGTTGATGACCGGCCGCAAGGACGGGGCGCTGCCAGCTTCGAGCCGGGCACGCACGCCGCGCTCGATCTCGATGAGGAGGCTCATCGCATTCGGCGTCTTCTCGGCTGGCGCGTCATCCCCAGTCGTCAATCGTGATCGCAACGCGCTCGTCTCGGCGCGCAACGCATCGACCAGTGCCGGGCGGCCAAAGGTCGCCTCGAGCTCCCGCATACTTTCGCGTTGGCGCAGCTGTTCGATTGAGGGGATGCTTCGGGCCTGTGTCACAAGGGCTGATTGAATCACGAACCCGGGACGCATGAAAGTTGCGAGCGCGAGCCCGGAGCTGTGGAAGCTTGTACAATAGAAGAGCATCCATGAAGCCAGCCGATACTTCCGCGCCGCTGGACGCGAGCGCGCCTCCAGCGGTGAAGGTGCCTGACTATCGGCCGCTCGAACGGTTCTGGCCGTACCTCGAGCTCTCCGAGCAGCCCAGCGACCAGGAGCTGGCCAGTCTCGATCCCGAGCTTGCCGAAGCGCTGTTCGGCACGCCGCGCCGTCCCTTCTCGGTATCGCTTGATTTTCCTCCGTTCGCCGGACCCGACTACGCGCGCGCTCTCGAGCTCGCCCGTGCGTCCGCCGAATACCGCGAACTCGGTAGTGGTCCGACACTCCGCCATCGCGCCCGCTTCTATCCCGGCGACGCGCTGCGCCTGCGCACCTTGTTCGAGATTGTCGGACGGCTGGACGCCTGCGACGTGCTCATCGACGATCGCCCGTTGCCGTACGCTCGAGAATTGTGGCTCCCGCTCATGTGGTTCCTGATCTCCTGAAGGACTGGTCGAACCACATGGCCGAACAGACAGACATCCAGAAAGACCTTCAGCTCCTGGCCGCCGACCTCAAGCGGCTCGAGGGCGAATACAACATGTACTTCTCCGGGCGCTTACCGCGTCCGCCCTGGGAAACGCGAGGCCGCGTCGAGGCCGTAATCAAGCGATACGATCGCGGCGTCAGCATGGGGACCGGCGATCGGTTCCGCTTCGAGATGCTGCAGTCACGCTTCCAGTCGCTGGTCGAGCTGTGGGATTGTGGCATCCGCGCGCGCGAGGAAGGGCGCCCGGGACCCTTCGCCCAGCCGCTTCCAAAGGCGCCGGCCAAGGCCGCGAAGCCCGGCTCCGGGAAAGTCGTCAGCGTCACCGCCTTCACCGATCCCGTCAAGGAAATGGACAAGCTGCACACGCTCTACGACACCTTGATGGATGCTCGGCGGCAGCACGGCGAGGACGTCGTGCCGTTCCACAAGTTTGCCGCGCTCGTGAAGAATCAGGTGACGAAGCTACGTGACGAAGGAAATCCCGAGGTGGCGTTCCGCGTCGCGGTGAAGGACGGAAAGGTCGCCTTTACCGTGAGACCGATGAAGGAGATGAAGGATTCGAAGGAGTGAGGAGACAGGAAAGGGAGACCGGAACGCCGGTGGGCGTCCCGGTCTCGGGACGGGATTTAGCTGGGCTTCGTTACGTTACCAGCCTGCTGGCCTTTCGGGCCATCGACGATCTCGAACTCGACCGCCTGACCTTCCTCGAGCGTCCGGAAGCCATTGCCCTGGACGGCCGAGAAGTGGACGAATACGTCCGCCCCGCCTTCGCGTTCAATGAAACCGTAACCCTTGGCGTTGTTGAACCACTTGACCTTACCTGTGATACGCATCGTCCATTTCCTGCCTTGCGAATCCGCGGCGCATGGCGCCGCATGAACCCATCCACGGCAACCGCGTCCTGCGACGGCCGTGGACACAAAAAAAGACCGCGAGTGCGCGGCCTCGACTTACGATAGCTGGCCTCCCAGCCACCGGCCATAATAGAGGCTCTGCTTGTAAATGTCAAGTAAATCGACAAAATTGCGCGCAATTCTAAGTGTTTCTGACAAGACCGGCCTGGCCGACCTGGGCCGTGGCCTGGCCGCCCTTGGGGTCGAACTTGTGTCGACAGGCGGAACAGCTTCGGCACTTTCCGCGGCCGGGTTGCCCGTCCTCAGCGTCTCGGATGTCACAGGATTTCCCGAGATGATGGACGGCCGGGTCAAGACGCTCCACCCTGCCATCCATGCCGGCATCCTGGCCCGTCGATCGCGGCCGGACGACCTCGAAGCCCTCAACCGCCACGGTATACGGCCGGTCGATCTGGTGGTGGTGAACCTCTACCCGTTCGCCAGGGCCGCCCAGAATCCGGACACGGCCTTCGACGCTCTGGTGGAGGAGATCGACATCGGCGGCCCGAGCCTGGTCCGCGCCGCTGCCAAGAACTTCCGTGATGTGCTGGTGGTTGTGGATCCAGCCGACTACCAACAGGTGGTCGAACAGCTCGGCCGTTCCGGCGGACCGGACATCGAGTTCCGGTTCCGGCTGATGCGGAAAGCCTTCGAGCATACTGGCGGGTACGACACGATGATCGCGGCGACGATGAGCACGGTCGATCCTGCGGGTGGGACGATGTCGCGCGCGGCATTACCGACGAGCCATCCACAGCCAAAGTCACTCCGCTACGGCGAGAACCCGCATCAGAAGGCATGGTGGATGCCGAATCAGGCGCCGTTTGCGCCTGTCTGGGACGTCCTCCAGGGCAAGGAGCTCTCTTACACCAACCTCCTGGACCTCGACGCGGCGCTCCGCATCACACTCGAGTTCTCCGAGCCAGTCGGCGTCGTCATCAAGCACACGAACCCGTGCGGCGTGGCGCTCGGAACGAGCCTCGCCGATGCCTACGTACGCGCTCGCGAAGCCGATCCGCTGTCGGCGTTCGGCGGCATCGTCGGACTGAATCAGATACTGGATGCGGAGACGGCCCGGGCGCTGACATCGACGTTCATCGAGGCCGTGATCGCTCCGGCCGTCGCCGAGGATGCGAAACCGATCCTGGCAACGAAGCAGAATCTGCGTGTGGCCACTGTCGACTTCGCGAAGCTCCGAAGCCTCAACGGTGACTTCGCGCGAGAGTCGCGCTCGTTTCTCGGCGGCCTGCTGACGCAGGAACGCGACGTCGTGTCCGAAGCTCGGCTGCCATGGCCGCAGGACGAGATGCCGAAGGTCGTGACCAAGCGCGCACCGACGGCTGACGAGTGGCAAGCGTTACGGTTTGCGTGGCGCGTCTGCGGTCACGTGAAGTCGAACGCGGTGATCTTCACGTCCGCGGATCGCACGCTCGCGGTGGGTGCCGGCCAGATGAGCCGCGTCGACGCCGTCAAGGTGGCCGTGGCCAAGGCCGCGGCCGGCTCGCTGGCGCGATCAGTTGCCGCGTCCGACGCGTTCTTTCCGTTCCGCGATGGGCTCGATGCCGTAGCCGATGCCGGCGCCACCGCCGTCGTCCAACCCGGAGGCTCGGTGCGCGACGCCGAAGTGATCGCCGCCGCGGACGAGAAGGGCGTCGCCATGGTGTTTACGGGACGCAGGCACTTCAGGCACTAGGCAATGCTGATGCTGAGTGCTGAATGCTGAATTCATCCCTTCGTCCTTCACTTCAGCATTCATCCCTCAGCATTCAGCATTTCTTGCTGCTCTTCCTCGCGCTCTGTCCCTATTTCGTCGGCTTGGCAGATTCGTCGATCTGGGATGCGAACGAGGCGTTCTATGTCGAGACGCCGCGCGAGATGATGGAGCGCGGCGACTACATCAACCCGACATTCAACTACGAACCCCGCATCAACAAGCCCGTCCTGAGCTATTGGATCGTGGCTGGGTTCTATCACCTGTTCGGCGTATCGCCGGCCGTCCAGCGCATTCCGATTGCCATCGGGGGAATGGTTCTCGTTGCAACCGCGTTCCTGCTCGC
Organism: uncultured Acidobacteriota bacterium; assembly: GCA_963797715.1. Taxonomy (GTDB): domain Bacteria; phylum Acidobacteriota; class Vicinamibacteria; order Vicinamibacterales; family 2-12-FULL-66-21; genus DATBJJ01. The sequence continues at coordinate 637,864 of CAWCQS010000007.1, read as the reverse complement.
GCGGGCGGCGTCGCCAGAGGGTCGAACGGGGGCAGCGTGGTGGGCGGCGATTGGTCTCGCCGTGTCGCCGCGTCTTTTGATGTTCTCGCGTCGCATCTTCATCGACATCTACATCACGATGTTCATGGCGCTGACGTTGCTCTGCTTTGCACTGGCGGAGCGATATCCAGAGCGACGGCGTCTGTTTCTCGTGCTGATGTACGCGAGCGTAGGCCTGGGCATGCTGACGAAAGGGCCGATCGCGGCGCTTCTGCCGGGTCTCGTCTTCGCGATCTACCTCGCCGCGCACCGGGAGTTGGGACGTGTGCGCGACATGCTCATTCCGCTAGGCACGTTGATCGTGCTGGCGATCGTCGTTCCCTGGTACGCGGCGCTCTATCAGCAGGCGGGTTGGGCGCCAATCAAGTCGTTCTTTCTCGGGGAGAACGTTGCCCGCTACATGGAAGGCGTTGGCGTGAACGCCGAGCGGCCGTTCTGGTGGTACCTCCCCGTTGTATTCAGCGATTCGTTCCCATGGTCGATCTTTCTCTTCCCAGCCGCAGCTCTGTGGTTCCATGACCGTCGACGCAATTCCGGGAGCGCCCCTGTCCGCATCCGGACGCTGCTCTGGATCTGGATTCTTGTCATCGTTGGTTTCTTCTCACTCTCCGCGGGCAAACAAGATCTCTACATCTACCCGATCGTTCCGGCGATCGTTGCTCTCGCCGGCATCGTGATCGACCGCGCGCTCGATACCACCGCCGCGGACCGGCCGCGTGTCGGCCTGGTCACCGGTGTGATCGCGGCAGTGCTGATCTTTGCCGGCGCTGGATTCCTGACGCTATTCAATAGCGCGTTCGCCGTCTACGCGCTGGCCGGATCCGCGCTGGTGGGCGTGGGAGCCATGATTGGTGGATCGACGGCGATGCTGCTGGCGCGCCGTCGGTCGGCGGCGGCGCTTCTCGTCATCGTGTCGACGCTGGTGTTCGTCAACTGGGTCTTTGTCTGGCAGGTATTACCGAGCTTCGAAAAGTACAAGCCGGCGCCTGGCCTTGCTGCCGAGCTCGAGAAGCGTGCGGGGCCCGGCGATCTGCTCGTCACCTACAACGTCGCGTTGCCGAGCCTCGTGTACTACCTTCGCCGGCACATCGAGGTCTTCTACGATCACGGTCCGGTGCTGGAACTGCTACAGTCCGGGCGACCGCTCTACTTGATGGTGTCAAGAGACGACTATGAGCGTGCGATCAAACCGCTCGAACCATCGCCGATGTGTCGCGTGAGCTCGCAGCTGACCTTCGACGTGAAGTTGAAGAATGTCTTGTCGCGCGATCGCCTGCCTGAAGTACTGCTGCTCACCAACCAATGCCAGTAGCAGCCAGCGCCGACTGACGACCGCCGACTACGACTGTCGCATTTCATCGGCCGTCACCGTTGCCGGCCCAAACTTTGCGACGACAATCCCGGCGGCGCGATTGGCAAACCGCGCGGCGTCCGGGAGCGAGGCGCCCGCTGCCATCGCCAGCGCCAGCGCGCTCACGACCGTGTCGCCCGCGCCGGTGACATCTGCCACCTCACGCGCTTCGGCCGGCAGCGCCATTTCTTCAGTCTCGCGGCCGAGCAACCACATGCCGTGTTCGCCGCGCGTGATGAGGACGGCATCGCTGCCGGCTCGCTCGCGGAACCGTCGCGCCGCTTCCCGAGCGTCAGCCTCTGACCTGATGCGCATGAGCGTGATGGATTCGGCCTCCAGGTGATTCGGCGTTATGACCGTGGCGCCACGGTAACGATCGATATGCGGTACTTTGGGGTCGACAAGGAGCGGGATACGGTGAGCGCGGGCTTCCTGCGCGCAGGCGGCTGCGACCCTGGGCGTGACGACACCCTTCAGGTAGTCGGAAATCACAATGGCGTTGGCGGAAGCAGCCAGGTCGCCGATTCTCCGGATAACCAGCGCTTCAATTGCCGGGTCGATCTCGGCGTCGATCTCGTAGTCGATCCGCGCCACCTGCTGATTGCGTGTCGTCACGACGCGCAGCTTCCTCGTCGTGCAGCGGGACGCGTCGCTGATGATGCCGGCGCTGCCGATCGACCGCCCGGACAATTCGTCGAGGAGCCGGGCTCCATCCGGGTCCGTCCCGACGACCCCGATAGCATCCACGCGGCCGCCAAGCGCGAGGACGTTGTGGGCGACGTTGGCGGCGCCGCCAAGGCGCCAGGTTTCGTGATCGAACCGAACGATTGGCACCGGCGCTTCCGGCGAGATGCGGTCGACGGTGCCAATGACGAACTGATCGACCATCAGGTCGCCAATGACCAGGATGGAGCAATTACCGATTCGGTCGAGCAGTTGGTTGAGATCGGACACGGCGGACATCAATCGGCCGCCAGTGGCGCCACGCGTTCTGCAGCATACGGCAGGGTGATGAGCACGAGGAACAGCATCAGGAACTCGGAGTCGCCGAAATTGTATTCGAACATTCCCGCCGCCAGCATCGCGACGACGCAGGCGATGCCCGCCGACGCAAGCGACGGCAGCGACGACGTCTTGCGCAGCCGCACGAAATCGATGAGGAGGACCACGACGAACCACAGCCAGATCGCCAGGGACGGCAGCCCGCGCTCAGCTGCGATTTGCAGCGGAACGTTGTGCAGGTGTGAATTCCGCTGGCTCACGGCTGTCGGCTCGCGATACCCGGGATAGACCTGAATCACCATGTCGGGTCCGACGCCCGTCAACGGGTTGTCCCTGACGATCCGGAGCCCGCTCTTAATCATGGCGATGCGATCGCGATTGGATTGCACGGTTGACGTGCTGGTCACGCTGTCGCCGTAGGCCTCCTTGAGCGATACCGCCGAATACAGCCGGTCGGTGACCGCCGAGGGCGCAAAGGCGATGAACAATCCGAGTACCACCGGCAGCAGCGCTGCCATGCGAAAGACCGACCGCAGGTCCCTGAGCAGAAACAAGGTGCCGATGCCAGCGCAGGCGCCAACCCAGGCGTTACGGCTCAGCGTGAGCACGAGCGCGACGAGCACAGCCGGAAGGACGAGCGCGGCCCAGATTCGCTCGCGGCGGCGGAACATCACGCGCGCAACCGCAGTGCATGCGACCAGCATGATGACCCCGGAGTACGTCATGTAGTGGCCAAGGTTGCCCTGGACGCGGCGTGCGACGTTGTCGAAATCGAGAATCCCGTACTGCACGATGCCGTAGATGGCGTTGAGCGCGCCAACCGTGATCACCACGTCCACGGCGGTAAGGCTGCGCTCGCCACGGAAGAGTCGATAGGTGATCGGGACGATCGCGAACAGAACCAGCTGCTTGCAGTCTTCGAAGCTGATCCTCGGGTCGACCGAGAAGAACGACGCGACGAGAGTCGCGCCCGCGTACGCCGCGAGCGGCCAGAACATCCGTGGGACTTCGATACGCTCGTGATTGACGATCACCAGCGCCAGCCACAGGAGCGCCGAGAGGCCAAGGAGAATGCCCGAGGCCGCAATGGAGAACTGCGGCGCCGCGGCAAACGCGAGCAGCGACAGGTAGGCTGCGCGCTCGAGGCCACTTGCGTGATCGGTCGGCGAATCGGTGGCGAGCCTGGCTGCGACGGTCATGAGTGCAATCGAATCCTTGTGGTAACCGGGGCGAGCGCCCGTTCCGCCGCGGCAAGAACTGCCGCGGAATCGATGCGCGTCAGGCAGCGGAAATCGCCGGGGGCGCATACGCGCTGATCGCACGGGCGACAGGGGAGGCCATCAATTTCTACCGACTCTGTCGCGAGCGCCGGATCGCGCCACGGCTTCGACCGAACCGACAGCGTAGGTCCGTAGATTCCGACAATCGGCGTGGTCGTCGTCGACGCGACGTGCAGCGGGCCGCTGTCGCCGCCGATGAAGAGCGCGCTGCGTGCGACGAGCGCTCGCAGCTCGGAGAGATTGACGTCGCCGAAGTCGAGCACCTGGCTGGCTCGTGCGGGCCCAAGATCGCGTCGCGCCGCCCGAGCGATGCGGTCCGCGGCCGTCCGATCGGATGGGCCCGAGCTCAGGATGATGCGGCGGCGGTCGTCTGCCGCGGCGAGCCCGGTCGTGAGCGCCGCGAACGCGGTCTCCGGCCAGCGCCGAAACGGATTGCCAGCGCTCACGTGAATGACGATCACCTCACGGCGCGCCCTGATCGGCGGCGACGAATCGATGCCGGCGGCCGCCAGTCGCGCCGCAATCCGTGCGTCGACTGCTGGATCGAGCGCCATCTCAGCTGGAAAGCTGCCGGCGTCCGCGGCAGCGCCGCTCCAGCCCTTGAGCGCCGTCAGAAGCTCCCATTGATTGGCGACGGAGTGCTGTGGCTGCAGGCCGCGCGGCCGGTGCACGGTCTGCGTGTAGTGCCAGCTTCGGCCCTGAATGTCGTAGCCGATTCGTTGTGTCGCGCCCGTCGCCCACGTCAGCCAGGAACTCCTGGGTCCCCCGTGCAGATCGAACACGACGTCGAACCGCCGTGCGCGAAGCCGTTTCACCAGCCGGAGATCGTCGAAAACCCGCGACATGCCACGGGTGCGCGGCACGACCATGACCTCAGAGAGGTGCGGGTTGCCGGTGACGATGGGTGCGGCGTGCTGTTCCACGAGATAGGTCAGGCGGGAGTCCGGAAACGAATGCTTCAGAGCCGCGACGAGGGGCGTCGTGAAGACCACGTCACCGATGAGCCGCAGGCGGATGAGCAGTATCTTCACGTGTCTGCCGCGACCGGCACCTCCGGCCCGTACGACTAGGGCTCGACCGTGGCCTCGTCGAGCAGCATGACCGGGATATCGTCCTTGATCGGATACACGCGCTTGCACTGACCGCACTTGAGCGCGGTTCCGTTCTTGACGAGCTCCACCTTGGTCTTGCAGTTGGGGCAGGCCAGGATCTCGAGTAGTTCAGGATCGACGGGCATAGAGTTTTCTCAGCGTACCGGCGGCACTATACCACTTGCTGTTTGCGTCCTGCGGCCGGCTGACGTCATTATAGTCAGGTAGATGCGGCCGTTTCTGCTTACTGTGTTTCTCTTCGTTCCAGCCGCGCTGTCGGCTGGCCAGCCTCCGGCGGCTGCCACGGGTCAAGGCGATGCCGCCTATTACTTTCTCCTGGCCAGACATCTCGAAAACATCGGCCGCGCCGTTGACGCGATAAAGGCGTACGAACGCGCGATTGCCATCGATCCAGGTTCGGCCGAGCTCCGAGCAGAGCTCGCGGGCTTGTATGCACGTGAGGATAACGCGGTCGAAGCCGTCGCGAACGCAGACGCCGCGCTAGCCAGAGACCCATCCAACCAGGAGGCGAACCGTATCCTCGGGACGGTTTATGCCGCGTTTGCCGAGCGCAAATTGCCCCTGCGTCAGGGCGACGATCCGGCGACCTACACAGCGCTCGCGATTGCCGCGCTCGAAAAGGCCCGCGGCGAAGGTTTCGACATCGGCCTTGACCTGGTGCTCGGCCGTCTCTATCTCCAGACCAAAGTGTACGACAAGGCGGTTCCACTCCTGACGCGGGTGGTCGAAGGGCAGCCATCGCTCGTGGATGCCGCGATCCTCTTGTCAACGGCGCAGGAAGGCGCGGGGCAGTCCGAAGAAGCGGTTGCGACCCTCAAGAAAGTGCTCGCCGAGAATCCGGGCTCCTTCAGAGCACAGCTTCGCCTGGCCGAGGTGTTCGAGCAGGACGAACAGTGGGACGAGGCAGCCGACGCCCTGGCACGGGCGCAGTCCCTCAATCCACGCGCGACGATGCTGACACGGCGTCGCGCGGTCGCGCTGTTGTCGGCAGGCCGCGCGCCTGAGTCGCGCGACTTGCTTCAGACGGCGCTGGCGTCCGGCCGCGCCGATGCCAAAGATCCTGTCTTGCTCTACCTCCTCGCCGAAAGCCAGCGGTCCGCGAAGGATCTCGCGGCGGCAGAGGCCACCGCCGAAAAGCTTATTGCTGCGAACCCAGATGACGCGAGGGCGCTCCACGTGCTGTCGCTCATCCAGCAGGACAAGGGAGACATCAAGGGTGCGGAGCGGACGCTTCGGGATCTCATCGCCCGTGATCCGATGGACGCGAACGCGCTGAACTCGATCGGCTACCTGCTCGCCGAGCGTGGAGAGCGTCTCGATGAGGCCGTGGGATTCCTCAAGCGCGCGCTGACGATCGAACCCGGGAACCCTTCATATCTCGATAGCCTGGGATGGGCGTACTTTCAGCAGGGAAAGCTCGACCTCGCGGACAGTCCGTTGTCGGAGGCGGCCGACAAGCTGAATTCCAACTCGGTCGTGCAGGATCATCTCGGCGACCTGCGCTTCAAGCAACGGCGCTACGCGGATGCCGTTGCAGCCTGGGAGCGCGCCCTCAGCGGCGACGGCCAGTCGGTCGACAAGGCAAAGATCCAGAGCAAGATTCGCGAGGCTCGAGGACGGATGTGAATCGCAGGATCGCCCTGCTCCTTGCCATCGTCAGCCTCGCATCCGCCTCCTGCGCACCACGCCTCGTCGCTTTGCCGTCGGGCGCGGGCACTCCATTTCCCGATTACGCAGCAGCCTACGATCAAGCGACCGACGCATGCCGGAACTGTACACTCGATTGCCGCTGTGCTGGCGATTTCCGGTCGCGCCGCCGGACAACGGTTTCGAGCGAAGATCGATGGCGGTTTCGAGGCGCCCGCACGTGTTCGTCTCGAGCTCCCCGCGCCTGGCAGATCGATTTTCGTGTACGTCGCATCAGCTGACCGTGCGACGCTCGTCTTCCCTCGCGACGGCCGCGTGCTTCGCGACGCTCCCCCTGCCGAGACCCTCGAGGCACTCGCCGGCGTGTCTCTGAGTCCGGACGATTCTCAGAACGATTGTGACAGGCTGCGGATTCGGCGGCCAGCCGGTCCGCGGTCGCACGTTCGATTCGGGCTGGGCGGCCGTGGACGTCGACGGTTCGACGAGCTGGCTCGAGCAGGGTGGCGGTGCCTGGCGGCTCGTGGCGGCCACGGCGAAAGGCATCGATGTTCGCTACTCGGACTTCGTTGACGGCAGGTCATCGACCATTCGACTTCGCACCACGACGCAGACGGCACCCACCGACCTCACCATCCGGTTGTCGCAGATTGACGTCAACCAACCGCTCGATGCGGGGGTGTTCGAAGCCGACGTGCCCGCGGGAGCTACGCCAATGACGCTGCAGGAGCTGCGAGAAGCGGGGCCGCTTGGCAAGTAAGGCAACGCGCAAACCGCTGCGGGTTCGCGCACGTGCCTACGCGAAGGTCAATCTCGACCTGCGCGTGCTCGGTACCCGGACTGACGGGTATCACGAGCTTCGTACCGTATTCCAATCGGTGGCGCTGTACGACACGCTGCTGTGCGTGGCAAGTCCAGGGCCGTTCATCTTGAAGTGCCGAACCGCCGGTGTGCCGCTCGATTCGTCCAACCTGGTCTGGCGCGCGGCGTCGGCCTTGTGGACGGCTCTCGGCCGGTCGGGCGAGCCGGTCGACATGACAATCTCGCTGAAGAAGGACATTCCCCTGGGCGCAGGTCTTGGCGGCGGCAGTGCCGATGCCGCCGCGGCGTTGCGCGCGCTGGCGCGCGCGTGGGGCGGTGCTCCGCTCGCGCTCCTCCGTGATGTCGCCGGTGGCATTGGTTCGGACGTGGCGTACTTTCTCGCCGGTGGCACGGCGCTCGGCTTGGGCCGTGGTGAGGAGATCTATCCGCTCGTGGATCTCCCGACGCACTGGATCGTCATCGTCCAGCCACCCTACGGCGTCTCGACCGCCGAGGCCTACGCCTGGTATGACGAGGATCGTGCCGCGGGTTGGCGCGAGCCCCGAGAGCCGCAGATGTTGCCAGTACCCTGGCCGACGCGAGCGGCACAGATGATCAACGATCTCGAGCCCCCCGTCGTGCGGCGGCATCCGGAGATTGGGACGTTGAAGTCCGCTCTTCGCGAGGCGGGAGCGGTTGCCGCAGCCATGACGGGCAGCGGTTCCGCCGTCTTCGGGCTCTTCCGCACTCAGTCGGCCGCTGTGCGTGCCGTCAAGTCGACATCGCGAACTGGCGCGCGGGCTCGGTTGACGCGCACCTTGAGCCGCGCCGAACACGAACGCCGGGTTCGCCCGGTTGCCACAAAGTCGCGTTCGGTATAAACTTACCGTTTGCGGACAGGCCCGCGGGACGCGCCTGAGGATGGCGTGAAGGGCCGCGCCCAGGCGCGAGAGTTCCATGCCGGCCGCCGCGAATGCGGCGGACGTCATGAATGTGCAGCCGGTGGGGCGTGGCCAAGCGGTAAGGCGCGGGACTTTGGCTCCCGTATTCGGAGGTTCGAATCCTCCCGCCCCAACCAGTACAGAGCCATTTGAGGCCGAGGGTATGAGTCGCGGGCAGCTGAAGCTCTTCTCCGGCAGCGCGCATCGGGCGCTGGCCGCCGAGATTGGCGAGTTTCTCGGCGTCCAGCTGGGACAGGCCCGGCTGATGCGGTTTCCGGACACGGAAGTCTCGTTCCAGATCGACGAGAACATCCGTGGCACCGACGTGTTCGTGGTGCAGCCGACGAGCGCACCGGTCGACCAGCATCTGGTCGAGCTGTGCGTGATGATGGATGCATTCCGCCGGTCTTCGGCGTCGCGGATCACGGCGGTCATCCCGTACTACGGTTACGCGCGCCAGGATCGCAAGGACAAGCCGCGCGTCCCGATTTCGGCCAAGCTGGTCGCCAACCTGCTCAGTGCCGCCGGGGCGAATCGCGTGCTGACGATGGATCTGCACAAGGCGCAGATTCAGGGGTTTTTCGACATCCCCGTCGATCACTTGTTCGCGGCGCCGGTGATCATCGAATACTGCGCCCGGCTCGGCATGCCGGACCTGACGATTGTTTCGCCCGATGCGGGCGGCGCCGAGCGCGCCCGCGCCTACGCGAAGCGGCTCGACGCCGAGCTGGCGATCATCGACAAGCGGCGCTCGGATGATGGTTCGGCCGAGGTGATGAACGTCATCGGCGATGTCGCCGGCCGGACGTGCATCATCCAGGATGACATCATCGACACCGCGGGAACGATCGTGAAGGCGGCCACCGCCCTCAAGGCCAACGGTGCCGAGCGCGTGATCGCGTGTGCGGTGCACGGCGTCTTGTCAGGACCGGCCATCGAGCGGCTCGAGTCCTCGCCGATCGAGCAGGTCGTGATCACGAACACGATCCCGCTCAATTCGGATCGGGCGCGCGGGTGCACGAAGATTCGTCAGTTGTCGGTCGCACGGCTCCTCGGCCAGGCGATCCGGAGCATTAACGAGGAGACGTCGGTTTCTTCGCTGTTTGTCTAGCTCACAGCTATCAGCTGTCAGCTCTCAGCGGGGAAGTACGGCGCAACATGGGCAAGTTTGGGAAAACGTAGGCTTTCGGCTCGCGGGCGAGCTGAGAGCTGATAGCTGAAGGCTGATAGCTTCTATGGCTGCTGCAACACTGAAGTTCGAGACCAGGGAAGGACGAGGCAAGAACGAGGCGCGGCGGCTGCGCGCGAGCGGGCGCATACCGGCGGTACTCTACGGCGCAGAGAAGGGCAAAGCGCTGGAGATTTCCGTCGATCCGAAGGCGCTGTCGAAGATCCTGCACTCTGAGTCTGGCGTCAACACGCTGATTGGGCTCGAGGGCGTCGTCCGCGTCCCGCGATACCCGCGTCCTGGTCAAGGAATATCAGCTCGACCCGATCGATCACCGGTTGCTCCACGCCGACTTCTACCAGGTCGCGATGGACAAGATGCTGACGGTCACCGTGCCGATCGTGCTCAAGGGCGAGGCCAAGGGCGTCAAGCAGCAGGGCGGCATCGTCGACTTCGTCAATCGCGAGATCGAGCTCGAGACGCTGCCGGGCGACATCCCCGAGAACATCACTGTCGACATCACCGAGCTGATGCTCAACCAGGGCATTCGCGTTCGCGACCTGCACACCGAGGGCGCGAAGTGGAAGCCGGTGAGCGAAGGCGACACGATGATCGTGCACGTCGTCACGCTCAAGGTCGAGGAAGAGGCGCCGGCCGCGGAGGCGGTGGCGGCAGCACCGACGACGGTGGCCGAGCCCGAGGTCATCAAGAAGGGCAAGGCCGACAAGGAGAAGGACGCGGAGTAGGGCCGCGGATTACACGGAGTACACGGGTAGCGACGGAAGATGAAATTGGTGGTCGGCCTGGGGAATCCGGGCCGGAAGGTACGTCGGCACCCGGCACAACGTGGGTTTCGAGATCGTCGACGTGCTCGCGGAGCGGCATCGGTTGGATTGGGAAAGCGCGCCGGCCGACGCGGTCATGGCGAAGTGGCGCGGCGCAGGGGCGCTCCTCGTCAAGCCGGTGACGTTCATGAATCTGAGCGGTCACGCGATCGGCGACGTGCTGCGCTACTACAAGATTGAGGTGCCGGACCTGCTCGTCGTCGTCGACGAAGCACAGCTCGAGCTCGGGCGGCTGCGGGCACGGGCCAACGGATCGGCAGGCGGACACAACGGCCTCAAATCGGTCATCGAGCAGTTGGGGACCGACCAGTTCGCGAGGCTGCGGTTGGGCGTCGGGCGAGGGGATGCGCGGCGCGACCTCGCCGATCACGTGCTGGCGACGTTCGAATCTGACGAGCGCGAGGTCGTGACCGAGGCCATCGCACGAGCCGCTGATGCCGTCGAGACGTTCGTGAACGAAGGCATCGGGCCGGTGATGAACAAGTTCAACCGTCGGGAAGATGGCGGCGGGGCAGAAAGTTTGAAGTCTGAACTTTGACGTCTGAAGTTCGGGAAGTTGGAAGTCGGAAGTAAGCGGGAAGTCAGAAGCGAAGTAGGAAGCAAGAAGACGGGAAAACACAATCCGTTTTCTCCTTGCTACGCAACGCTTCCATTTTTCAGTTTTCTGCGTCCAGCATTGCTGGGAGCCGGAAGCTGGCAGCTGGAAGCTGCGATACGTAGCCACTAGTCCACAAGGAGAGTCATGAGCGCAAGCAGACAGTACGAGCTCGTCTACCTCATCACACCAGACGCATCCGACCAGGAGGTCGCCGATCTGCACACGCAGATCGAGCAGATCGTCCAGCGGTTCGGCAGCAGCAACACGGTGCTCGAGAAGACCGAAAACTGGGGACGGCGCAAGCTGGCCTACGAGATCGGGCATCACCGCGAGGCGACCTACGTCGTCGAGACCATCAACAGCACGTCGGGCGACGTGATGAAGGAAATCGATCGCCGGCTCCGCGTGACCGATCAGGTCATCCGGCATCTGGTGGTTCGTGTCGACGAGGAAATTCGTGTGGCCGAGCGGACGCGTGACGCGCGCAAGGCCAACCAGGCTCGCCGCCGCATCGCCCGCGGGCTTCCGCCCGAGCCGGCGCCCGGCGAGAAGCGCGGCGACCAGGACATGGATGACGATCGCGATGGCGTGGAGGTTCAGCGATGAGCGAGGAACGAGGCGGACGCGGCCGCGGCAAGGGCGGCGACAAGGACAAGAACAAAGACGGCGCACGACGCGGCGGCGGTTTCTTCCGGCGCCGGCGCGTATGTAAGTTCTGCGCCGAGAAGATCGACTACATCAACTACAAGGACGTCCGGTTGCTGGCGCCGTTTCTTCCCGAGCGCGGGAAGATCCAGCCGCGGCGGATCTCCGGCACGTGCGCACTGCATCAGCGCAAGCTGCAGACGGCCATCAAGCGTGCCCGGCAGCTGGCCCTTGTGCCGTATGTGACTGACTAGCTTTCAGCTGTCAGCCTTCAGCTTTCAGTTGTCTTTCGCTGACAGCTGAGAGCTGACCGCTGATAGCCGACAGCGAAGAGGACATCATGGAAGTCATTCTCAGAGAACACATCGACAACCTCGGCAAACGAGGCGAAGTGGTCAAGGTCGCCAACGGCTATGCGCGCAACTACTTGCTGCCGCGCAAGCTCGCCCTCGCGGTGACCGAAGCCAACAAGCGCCAGATCGAACGCGAGCGCGAGGCCGCCGAAGCCCGTGAGCTCGAGGAGAAGGCGCAGGCCGAAGCGTTCAGCCTGCGGCTGTCGCAGACCGAGATCGAGATTCCCCGTCGCGTCGGCGAGAACAGCATTCTCTACGGGTCGGTGACGTCGGCCGACGTCGCGCAGGCACTCGCCGCCAAGGGCTTCGAGATCGACAAGCGCAAGATTCAGCTGGCCGAACCACTCAAGGCGCTCGGCGAAGTGACTGTGCCGATCAAAGTTCACCGTGAGGTGACCTCGCAGGTCAAAGTCACCGTCGTCGCCGCACAGCGGTAACGATTCACACCACGTCGTCGAGGTCAGGAGACCAACGCAATGTTTCGGTCTTCTGACCTCGTACTCTTTCAGCGTCGAGTAATAGCAGGCGATCGGAATCTGCTATTCTCTTTTTCCTGATGCCGGACGTCGCCGCCGAGCGCACACTTCCTCACAGTCTCGACGCTGAGAAGTCCGTCCTCGGCGCCATCCTGGTCCACAACGAAGCGTTCAACCACGCCGCCGAGCTCATCGACGGGCGTGATTTCTTTCGCGACGCGCACCGCCGCATCTTCAACAGCATGGTGGCGCTCAGCGAGCGCAACGATCCCATCGACTTCGTCACGCTGCGCGAGGAACTGTCACGCACGGGCCAGATCGAAGAGGTCGGCGGTCCGGCCTACATCGCATCGCTGGCCGACGGCGTGCCTCGTTCGGCCAACGTCGAGTACTACGCGCGCATCGTCAAGGAAAAGGCGACGCTGCGGAACCTGATTCATTCGGCCAACAAGATCCTGACCGAGGCGTATCAGGCGGAGCAGGAGCCGGACCTGCTGCTGGATGAGGCGGAGCGGTCGATTTTTGCCATTGCCGAGGATCGTATTCGCGCCGGCTTCGTGCCGCTGCGCGATCTGGTGCAGAGCAGCTTCGCGACGATCGAGAAGCTGCAGCAGCACAAGGGCCTCGTCACCGGCGTGCCGACGGGGTTCGTCGATCTCGACGAGATGACGTCCGGCCTGCAGCCGTCGGACCTCGTCCTCGTCGCCGCTCGCCCCTCGATGGGCAAAACCAGCTTCGTCTTGAACATCGCGCAGCACGTCGGCACGTCCACCGACATGACGGTCGGCCTCTTCAGCCTTGAAATGTCGAAAGAGCAGCTCTTCATGCGCATGCTCACGGCCGAGGCCCGTATCGACGCCCATCGCTTCCGCAGCGGCTTCCTGAGCGAGAAGGACTACGGACGGCTGTCGCATGCGCTCGGAACGCTCGCCGAGGCGCGCGTGTTCATCGACGACACGGCGTCGATTGGCGTGCTCGAGATGCGCGCCAAGGCGCGCCGCCTCAAGGCCGAGCACGGTCTCCACCTCCTCATCATCGACTACCTCCAGCTGATGCAGGGACGGGGACGATTCGAGAGCCGTCAAGCCGAGCTCGCGTCGATCTCGCGCTCGCTCAAGGGACTGGCCAAGGAACTGAGCGTCCCGATCGTCGCGCTGTCGCAGCTCTCGCGCGCCCCGGAAACACGCTCCGATCACCGTCCGCAGCTGTCGGACCTTCGCGAGTCCGGCGCCCTCGAGCAGGACGCCGACGTCGTCATGTTCATCTACCGGTCCGAGCAGTATCGTGACGATGACGGGCAGCCGAATCAGGATGATCAAGGCGTCGCCGAGATCATCATCGGCAAGCAGCGCAACGGTCCCACCGGCACGGCGAAGCTGGCGTTCATCAAGGAGTTCACGCGGTTCGAAAACCTCGCGCACGGATCGCCATGATCCGGCCGACCGTCGCCCGCGTCGACCTCGACGCCATTCGCAGCAACTACCGAGCGATAGCCGCATACGTCGCCTCCGGACAGGCGGTGACGCCGTCAATCATTGCCGTCGTCAAGGCGAACGCGTACGGACACGGAGCGCCGCAGGTCGCGCGCGCTCTCGAGGATGCCGGCGCCGCGATGCTTGCGTGCGCTGACATCGAAGAGGCGATCGTCCTCAGGCAGGCGGGCGTACGCGCACCGATCCTCGTGTTCGGAGCGCTCAGCGTCAGTCATCTCGACGGCGTGTTCGAGCACCGGCTGACGCCCACGATCTCGACGCCGGGGGCCGCGCGTGCACTCGAAGCTGCGGCCGCGTCGCGAGACGTCGTTCTCGGTTGCCACTTGAAGATCGACACGGGGATGAACCGGCTGGGATTCCGGCATGACAACCTCGATCGGACCTTGCCGGAAGTCGCCGACAGCCGCCATCTCCGCGTCGACGCCGTCTACACACACTTCGCCACCGCCGACGACCCGGACCACGCGCTCTTTGGCGAGCAGCGCACGCGATTCGAAGCGGCGCTGACGCGGCTTCCGGCATTTGGAATCGATGCGCGCGTGCGCCACGCCGCCAACAGCGCCGCGCTGCTGCGCGACGAACGCATCTGGTATGACTTCGTGCGCCCAGGACTGCTGCTCTATGGCGTCGTGCCACCCCCGCTCGCATCGACGATCGCGCTGCGCCCGGCGCTCACGCTGCACAGCCGCATCGTCGCGGTGAAGGGCATTCGTCCCGGAGAAGGTACGGGTTACGGCATCAAGACTACCGTCAGTGAACCTCGGACGATTGCAGTCGTGCCGGCGGGCTATGCCGACGGCCTCGACCTCAGGCTCGCCGGCCGCGGATTCATGCTCGTGCGCGGCCGCCGAGCCCCGATCGTCGGCTCAGTCTGCATGGACATGACGATGATCGACGTGACCGGCACGGAGGTGGCGCCGGGCGACGAGGTCGTGATCATCGGCCAGCAAGGCGCCGAAGTCCTTGGCGTCCGAGAAGTCGCCGCCTCCATTGGGACGATTCCATACGAGCTCCTGTGCCGAGTGGGGAGCAGGATTCAGCGGGTGTATTCGTAGCTCCAGCTATCGGCTCTCAGCTGTCAGCTAAGACTCCGATCAAAGTCGATCGATCAGGCGCTGGATGCTCTAAGCTGGAAGCTGACCGCTGAAGCTGACAGCTCTATGAAATCCAAGACCGTTTTTGCCTGCCAGGAGTGCGGCGCCCAGTCGGCGAAGTGGCTGGGGCGGTGCCCGGAGTGCGGCGCGTGGAACTCGATGGTCGAGGAGCGCCCGGTTCCTGCGGCCATCGTCGCCGGGGCAACCGAGAAGCGTTATGCGCTCGCGGGCGCGGCAGGGCCTCAGCTCTATGCCGATATCGATACGGTCGTGGCCGAGCGCCTGCCGACCGGTATCGGCGAGTTCGATCGGGTGCTCGGTGGAGGAGTGGTGCCCGGGTCGCTGGTGCTCATCGGCGGCGAGCCGGGGATTGGTAAGTCGACGCTGCTGCTGCAGGCGGCGGCGCATTTTGCGCAGACGATCGGCTCGGTGCTCTACTGCTCCGGTGAGGAGTCCGAGCACCAGATCAAGTCGAGAGGTGAACGGCTTGGCGTCGAACGGGCGCCGCTCTATATCCTTGCCGAGACCTGCCTGGAGCGGATCCTCGAAGAGATCGCCAGGCTGAAGCCGGCGTTCATCATCGTGGACTCCATCCAGACGGTCTTCTCACTCAAGTTTCAGTCGGCGCCAGGCAGCATCGGTCAGGTCCGCGAGTCCGCCACACAGTTGCTGTTCGCCGCGAAGGGGCAGAACATCCCAACTTTTCTCGTGGGCCACGTCACCAAGGACGGAAATCTGGCAGGCCCGAAGGCACTCGAGCACATCGTCGACACTGTCCTGTATTTCGAGGGCGAAAAGCACCACGCACACAGAGTCGTGCGTGCGGTGAAGAACCGTTTTGGCGCGGTCAGCGAGCTCGGCGTCTTCGAGATGACCGGCACGGGTCTGAAGGCCGTTCCCAATCCCTCGGAGCTCTTTCTTGCCGAACGCGCGACCAGCGCCCCCGGCTCGGCGGTGCTCTGCTGTGTCGAAGGTTCGCGGCCCCTCCTTGTCGAGGTTCAGGCGCTCGTCAGCACGAGCTCATACGGCAACGCCCGGCGAATGGCGAGCGGGCTCGACCAGAATCGGCTCTCGCTGCTCCTCGCGGTGCTGGAGAAGCGGGCCGGGCTCAACCTGATAGCCGAAGACGTCTTCGTCAACGTCGCCGGAGGCATGACGGTTGATGAACCCGCTGCTGACCTGGCAATCGTCGCGGCTGTCGCGTCGAGCGTCCGCAATCGTGCTGTGCGTGCCTCGACAGCTGTTTTTGGAGAGGTAGGTCTGGCCGGCGAAATCAGGGCGACCAGCCAGTCGTCTTTGCGCGTGCGGGAAGCGGCGCAGATGGGATTTACGCGCTGCGTCGTTCCGGAGGGCAACGGGGCCCCGGCTGACGCCCCCGAAGGATGCGAGATCGTCGGGGTCAAGACCGTATCGGAAGCGCTCGACCAGCTGATCGATTGGTAGCAGAGGGACGGTATCATAATGGGACGTCTTCATATTCATACCCGGAGCTTGATTTCCGTGGAGCTGGTTCATGCCGTGGCATCTCATCGTCCGTGTGCTCTTTGTCTTGGCCGTTACCTATGCGGCCGTGCTCGTTCGACCGTTCACCGCAGACGTCTGGACTAACGCGGCGGTCGGCGCGCTCCTCGGCCTCATCATCATCGGCGTCGAAGCGCGGCTGCGCGAAGCCGAAGTCACCGACCTTCTCGGCGCTCTCATTGGCGGCGCCATCGGACTCGGCCTGGCGAAAACGATTGGAGCAGCCCTTTTTTGGGCAGACGCCAGTGACCCCCGGGTCGCGTTCCTGCACAGCTTCACTCTTCTCGTTTTTCCCTATCTCGGCATCGTTATGGGCGCGCGGAAGGGCGAGTGGCTGGAGCCGGCTCGACTCGTGTCGCTTTTCCGCGATGCCGGGCCGCAGAAGCGCTACCGTCTGCTCGACACCAGCGTCATCATCGACGGGCGCATCGCCGACGTATGCGAGACGGGCTTTCTCGACGGCACGCTCGTCATACCGCAGTTCGTGCTCAAGGAGCTGCAGCTCGTCGCCGATTCACCAGACTCGCTCAAACGCAACCGCGGCCGCCGCGGGCTGGACATCCTGCAAAAGGTGCAGAAGATGTCTGGCCTCGACGTCATGATCTCGGACATCGATTTTCCCGAGGTACGCGAGGTGGACCTCAAGCTCATCGAGCTCGCCCGCACGCTCCAGGGCAAGATCGTCACGAACGACTTCAACCTCAACAAAGTCGCGCAGCTCCGCGGCGTGCAGGTGCTCAACATCAACGAGCTGGCCAACGCGCTCAAGCCGGTGGTCCTGCCCGGCGAGTTCATGAAGGTCTTCATCCTGAAGGAAGGCAAGGAATACAACCAGGGCGTCGCTTACCTGGACGATGGGACGATGGTGGTGGTGGACAACGCGCGGCGGATGATCAGCAAGAACATCGACATCGTCGTCACCAGCGTTCTCCAGACGACCGCTGGCAAGATGATCTTCGGGCGATATATCGAAGGACCTGGCGCGCAGCAGCCGGCGATCGGCCAGGTTGCGGTTCCGGCCGGGAGCGCGACGCCGGGGGTCGTTCAGTCCGCGGGCCGCGCCCAGCCGAACGCGAAGTGATTCCGCCCTACCACTGGTGGCGGACTGTCTTCTTTCTCATCCCCGCGATCGGTGTCTACACGATCGTGCTCGGCACGATCTCCATCGTGTCATCGCTTGTTGATCCGAGCGGCGACATCGGCCACAAGTGCGCCCGCGCGTGGGCGTGGCTGATCCTCAAGACAACCGGTGTTCGCGTGACCGTTCGAGGGATCGAGCGGCTCGAGCGTGGCCGAAGCTACGTGTTTGCGTCGAACCATCAGAGCATCTACGACATCCCGATCGTCTTCGCGTCGATTCCCTTGCAGTTGCGGATCGTCGCCAAGGATTCGCTGGGCAGTTTCCCCTTTCTCGGATGGCACCTGCGCCGGACGGGCCATCTGCTCGTCGATCGCAAGAATCCGGGGGCGGGCATCGTGAAGAAGATGGCGCGACTCGTCGGCGGGGCGCGTTCGCTCATCGTCTTTCCGGAGGGAACGCGGAGCGTCGATGGCACTGTTGGGCGGTTCAAGGGCGGCATGTTCCTCGTCGCGATCGACGCGGGGTTGCCGATCGTTCCCGTCAGCATCGCCGGCAGCCGTCACGTGATGCTCAAGGGACGATTGATGACGTGCCCCGGGGACGTCACGATGACGATTCACGACCCGATACCGACCGCCGGGGTTGGCCGCGCGGGCGCAAGAGAACTCGCCGAGCGCGTTCACGCGGCCGTTGCGCATGATGTGAGCTGATGGAGCGCGCCGAGCGCTCGGCGGCCGGTTCACTCGGTGTAATCCGTGTCTTCTGTAGCCGTTCCGGCGTGTTTTCCGTGACCGCTGCTGAAGGGCAGCGGTATAATTAGAGGTTTGGATTTTCAATCCGCGCCACGACCTATGCATGTCACGGCGATCATCGCGGCCGGCGGGAGCGGCCGGCGTCTTGGCGCCCCGGTTCCGAAGCAGTTGCTCGAGGTTGGCGGACGATCGCTGCTCGAACGATCGGTTGAGGCGTTCAAGGCGCACCCGGCGATCGGCGACGTCATCGTCGCGTTGCCGGCGGACGTGCTGGCGGCGCCGCCAACGTGGCTCGACGGCGTGCGGCTGGTAGCTGGAGGCGAGCGCCGGCAGGACTCGGTGGCGAATGCATTCGCGGCCGTTCGCTCGGACGCCGACATCGTGCTGGTTCACGACGCTGCCAGGCCGTTTGTCAGCGCCGCCGTCATCACACGGGCGATCGAGGCGGCGGCCGCCCACGGTGCGGCGATTGTCGCGGTACCGGTGAGCGATACGGTGAAGCGCGTGGCTGAGGACGGCGTCATCGTCGAAACCTTGCAGCGTGATGAGATCTTTCTTGCGCAGACGCCGCAGGCGTTCAAGCGCGGCGTCCTCGGCGCTGCAATTGCGGCGGGACAGGCGGCGGGCACGGCAACGGACGAGGCGATGCTGGCCGAGCGCGCGGGGCACAAGGTGCATGTGGTTGCGGGCGATACAGCCAACGTGAAGATCACGACGGCTGCCGATCTCGAGCGCGCGCGAGCTGACGTAGGTGCCGTGGACAGGGTGGGCATCGGCTACGACCTGCATCGGCTGGTCGAGAACCGCCCGCTGGTTCTCGGCGGCGTCACGATCCCATCGGACCGCGGCGCGCTCGGACACTCCGACGCCGACGTGGTCTGCCACGCGGTAACCGACGCGATCCTCGGCGCCGCAAGAGCCGGGGACATCGGACAGCACTATCCCGACACCGACCCCAAGTGGAAGGGCGCGTCGAGCATCGTGCTTCTCAAGGAAGTCGTTGCGCTGGTTCGAGCGCGTGGATTCATCGTCGCGAACGTCGACGTGGTAGTCATCCTCGAGCGCCCCAAACTCGGCGCGCACCGCCCCGCGATCGAAACGAGCGTCGCCGCTGCGCTGGGAATCGACGCCGCCCGCGTCAGCGTAAAGGCCAAGACGAACGAAGGCGTAGACGCCGTGGGACGCGGTGAGGCAATTGCCGCACAGGCCGTGGCACTGCTGATGCGACTGACTGACGACTGACGACTGGCTGACGACTGATTGACTGACGACGGACGACTGACGACCGACGACTGAAGTATGCGCCTGAGATTCGCCCCTAGCCCTACCGGGCAACTGCACGTCGGCAACGCCCGTACGGCTCTGTTCAACTGGCTTCTCGCCCACGGCAAGGACGGAACGTTCGTGCTGCGCATCGAGGACACCGACGCTGAGCGGTCGACGCGCGAGTCCGAGCAAAGCATCCTCGAGGATCTGCGCTGGCTCGGACTCGACTGGGATGAGGGCCCCGACGTCGGCGGTCCGCACGGTCCCTATCGACAGTCCGAGCGTCTTCACCTCTACACTTCGTACGCCAACGAGCTCCTGGCGAGCAGTCACGCCTACTACTGTTTCTGCTCGGCCGATATGCTCGAAGCGGACCGTCAGGCCGACCTCGCCGCCGGCCGGCCGCCGAAGTATCACGGCACCTGCCGGTCGCTCGCTCCCGAAGAGGCCCAGCGCCGCATCGAGGGCGGCGAGCGTCCGGTCGTGCGTTTCCGGGTGCCGGAGGCCGAAGAGATCCGGTTTCAGGATCTGGTGCGTGGCGAGGTCGTGTTCAGCACCGAGGTAATTGGCGACTTCGTCATCGTGCGCTCCGACGGCAGGCCGCAATACAACTTTGCCGTCGTCGTGGACGATGCCCTGATGGAGGTGACGCACGTCATTCGCGGTGAAGATCACATCTCGAACACGCCGCGGCAGATGCTGATCTACCAGGCGCTCGGCTTCTCGCCAGCGGAGTTTGCGCACCTCTCGCTCGTGCTCGGCCCCGATCACACGCCGCTCTCCAAGCGTCACGGCGCGACATCAGTATCGGAGTTTCGAGCCCGCGGCTACCTGCCGGAGGCCCTCGTAAATTACCTCGCGCTCATCGGCTGGTCCCCGCGCACCGAGGGCGGCAGCGGCGAGCACGATGTCGAATTGCTGCCGGTCGACGAAATGGCGCAGCGGTTTGCGATCGAGAACGTCGGACATAGCGCCGGCGTGTTCGACATGGAAAAGCTGGCGTGGATGAACCGCCACTACATGAAGGCCGCGGCGCCGGCGCGGCTCGCTGCCGAATCGCTGCGCTTCTTCACCGCGCGTGGGTTTGTGACCAGGCGCACTGATGAGGCGATGGAGTTCGTCTCGCAGATTCTGCCGATGGCCGTGAGCTCGGTGGATCGGCTCGAGGAGATTCCCGATCGCCTGCGGTTCCTGTTCGAGTTCACGCCGGCGGTCGCGTTGTCGACACACGACGTGGCGGAAGTCATGAACACTCCCGGCGCTCGCGAGGTCGTGTTTGCGTTGGCCGAGGAGCTCGCTGGCCTCGGACGCCTGGATCGTGACGCCTTTCGCGCGGCCGCGGGACGTGTGAAGCAGCGCACCGGTCAGAAGGGAAGGGCGCTCTTCCATCCCATTCGCGTTGCGCTCACCGGCGAAGCGGGTGGACCGGAGCTCGATTTGGCCGTGCCGGCAATCGATCGCGGGGCGGAGCTGCCGCGTTCGGCTGGCGTTGCCTTGGTGATCGGCTGTCGCGAGCGCGCGGCAATGTTCGCGCGTGCAGTGCGAGGATGATCGTCTACGGTCTCAATCCCGTGATTGAGGCGCTTCGCGCTGGGCGAGTTCGGAAGCTGCGCGTCGGGCCGCGCTCCGATCGCCGCATCGACGAGGCGATCGCGCTGGCCAAGAAGGCCGGCGTGCCGATCGAGCGGACCGACGCCGCGTCGCTCGATCGGGTGGCGCGTGGGGGTGTGCATCAAGGCGTCGCAGCGGATGTCGACGCGCCTCGCGACTACAGCATCGAGGAGCTCGTGGCGGCCGCAGCGCCCGAGGCTCCGCTCCTCGTCGTCCTGGACGGCGTCGAAGATCCGTACAACGTCGGAGCGATCCTGCGCAGCATCGATGCGGTTGGCGGACACGGCGCCGTGCGCCAGGCGCGGCACGCGGCGTCGCTTGACGGCATCGTGGCCAAAGCGTCGGCCGGGGCGGTGTCATCGGTTCGTATTGCCACGGTCGTGAACATCGCCCGGGCGCTCGAAGAGCTGAAAGACGCTGGTGTCTGGACCGTCGGACTGGCAGGTGAGGCGACGGAGTCTTACGATCAGATTGACTTGACCGTGCCCACGGCGATCGTGTTGGGCGCCGAAGGGGCGGGGCTTCGCCGGCTGGTGCGGGAACGGTGTGACCGACTGGCGTCGATCCCGATGCGAGGGCAGGTCTCCAGCCTCAATGTCTCTGTGGCTGCAGGAGTTATGCTGTTCGAGGCCGCCCGCCAGCGCGGTCGCCGATTGGGTGTATAATGGTTCGTTTCCCCTTGTCAGTAACCCTCTACAGAAGCATGACCTTGCGCCCGTGGCACGCAGTGTGCTAGAAATACTGTTTTGTCTGGGCTGGCGTAGCTCAGTCCGGTAGAGCAGCTGATTTGTAATCAGCCGGTCGGGGGTTCAAATCCCTTCGCCAGCTCCACGCTTCCGCCCCGGCACAAGCGACGGCGCGAAACCGGGCAGAGACGAGAAGCAGGGGCGGCACGAATCCAGAGCGGCGCAAATCCTGACAACAGAAACCAGAGCACAAACAGCGTTAGCCCCGGCGCGTTCGCCGGTGGATATCGGCGAGGTAGCGAAGCGGTCAAACGCAACAGACTGTAAATCTGTCGCCCCAGCGGCTTCGAAGGTTCGAATCCTTCCCTCGCCACCAAGCCTTCGCTACGCTGCGCGAGTGCTGACGGTTGGCAAGCCAGAAAGCGGACGAGGGACGGGTCGATATCTATAAGGCAGCGGGCTTGCCCGCCGTAGCGATCAGGCGCAGCATGGCGCGAAGGCGGGAGTAACTCAGTGGTAGAGTCACAGCCTTCCAAGCTGTTGGTCGCGGGTTCGATCCCCGTCTCCCGCTCCAGCCTTCGCTCGCCCTCCGGGCGAGCTTCGGCTAGGCAAGCCAGTGAGCACGTGTCGAGCGAAGGCTGTCGTACCGAAGCGCAGAGCGCGCAGGCGGACCAGATGATTCGACGCAAGGCGGTTTGGGGGTCGTAGCGCGCGGCGTGACGCGCGGAGTGAGTTGCGCGGCCGAAGGCGGACCGACCTGTCGGCCGTAGCCGCGATGCGGCGAGGGCCGATGTAGCTCAGTTGGCAGAGCGCGTCCTTGGTAAGGACGAGGTCACCGGTTCAATCCCGGTCATCGGCTCCAACCTTCGCTCGCCAAGGCGAGGCTGGGGTGCGCAAAGGATTTTCGAGGCTATCAAACGTCGGTAGAGACGCAATCGAGGAACGGACAAAGACATGGCAAAAGAGAAGTTCGATCGATCCAAACCGCACGTCAACGTCGGCACCATCGGGCACATCGACCACGGCAAGACGACGCTGACCGCAGCGTTGACCAAGGTCGCCGCCGACAAGGGCTGGGCGAAGTTTATTCCGTACGACGAGGTGGCGAAGGCTTCCGAGTCGCAGGGACGTCGCGATGCGACCAAGATCCTGACGATCGCGACCAGCCACGTCGAGTACACCACCCCGAACCGGCATTACGCCCACGTCGACTGCCCGGGTCACGCCGACTACATCAAGAACATGATCACCGGCGCGGCGCAGATGGATGGCGCCATCCTCGTCGTCAGCGCCGTCGACGGCCCGATGCCGCAGACGCGCGAGCACGTGCTCCTCGCCAAGCAGGTCAACGTGCCGTACATGGTCGTCGCCCTCAACAAGGTCGATGCGGTGGACGATCCCGAGCTCGTCGACCTCGTCGAGCTCGAGGTGCGCGAGCTGCTGTCGTCCTATGGCTTCCCCGGCAACGACATCCCGGTGGTGCGTATCTCCGCGCTCAAGGCGCTGCAGGGCGATCCCGAGGGCGTCGCCGGCGTGACCAAGCTGATGGACGCGCTCGACACCTATATCCCGCTGCCGGAGCGTGAGATCGACAAGCCGTTCCTGATGCCGATCGAAGACGTGTTCTCGATCTCGGGCCGCGGCACCGTCGTGACCGGCCGTATCGAGCGCGGCAAGGTCAAGGTCAGCGAGGAAATCGAGATCGTCGGGTTCAAGCCGACCGAGAAGAAGGTCGTCACCGGCGTCGAGATGTTCCGCAAGCTGCTCGATGAGGGCGTCGCCGGCGACAACGTCGGCGTGCTGCTCCGCGGCGTCGAAAAAGACGACGTCGAGCGCGGCCAGGTGCTGGCCAAGCCGGGCTCGATCAAGCCGCACACGAAGTTCAAGGGCGAGGTCTACATCCTGTCGAAGGACGAGGGTGGACGCCACACGCCGTTCTTCAATGGCTACCGTCCGCAGTTCTACATCCGGACGACGGACGTGACCGGCTCGCTCAAGCTGCCCGAGGGCGTCGAGATGGTGATGCCGGGCGACAACACGAGCATCACCGCGGAGCTGCACGTCCCGGTAGCGCTCGAGAAGGGCGCGCGGTTCGCGATTCGTGAAGGCGGCCGCACCGTCGGCGCCGGCACGATCTCGGAAATCATCGAATAGTGTCGGGGCTCGGGACTCGGGTTCGGGGGTCGCAAGCCCACGAGTCCCGAGACCCGGATCCCGAATCCCGACAGGATCCAGTTATGAGAGACATCATTGCGCTGGCGTGCGGTGAATGTAAGCGCCGCAACTACAGCACGACGAAGAACAAGAAGAAGACCAGCGAGCGGCTGGAGTTCAGCAAGTTCTGCCGCTTCTGCCGGAAGCATACGCCGCATAAGGAAACGAAATAGCTTTCAGCTGTGAGCTCTCAGCTGTCAGTTTTCGACGGCGGCTTCAGCTGACGGCTGTGAGCTGAGAGCTGATAGCCAAGATTAGGACAGTAGCTCAATTGGCAGAGCACCGGTCTCCAAAACCGGGGGTTGGGGGTTCGATTCCCTCCTGTCCTGCCAAGTGTGACGGTTATGGGGTTCGGGCCTCGGGACTCGGGGCTCGAAGAGAACGGCAAACGAGCCCCGGAACCCGAGTCCCGAGCCTCGGCAAGGAACAGGAACGATGAAGGCGGCAATGGCGGAGCACGAAGACTCAATCGGTGGTCGCGCCCGCGATGGCGTGATGGGCTGGTGGAGCCGTGCGCGGCGGTTTCTCGCTGAAGTCCGGAACGAGATGGCGCGGGTCACGTGGCCGACCCGGCGCGAGGTCTACGCGACCACGCTCGTCGTCATCCTGACGTCGATCTTCTTCGGGCTGTATCTGTGGGGCATCGACATGATCCTCAACAGCCTGATGCGGTGGATTTACAGCACGTTCGGTGTGGCGTGAGCATGGCGAGCATGACCGACGATCGCACGAAGCAGTGGTACATCGTGCACACGTACTCTGGCTTCGAGAACAAGGTAAAGGAGTCGCTCGAGCAGCGGGTGCAGGCCTACGGCCTGCAGGCTGAAATCGGCGAGATCCTGATCCCGACCGAGCAGGTCGCCGAGATGCGCGGCGGCAAGAAGGTCGTGAGTTCGAAGCGGTTCTTCCCCGGCTACATCCTTGTCGAGATGCACATGTCCGACAACGCGTGGCACGTGGTCAAGAACACGCCGAAGGTGACCGGCTTTGTCGGCGCCGGCGCCAAGCCGACGCCGCTCTCGCGTGAAGAGGTCGACCAGATTCTCAATCAGGTCACCGAAGCAGCCGAGAAGCCGAAGCCGAAGTACACGTTCGAGAAGGGCGACCAGGTCCGCATCAACGAAGGCCCCTTCACGAGCTTCAACGGCACGGTCGACGAGGTCAACCTCGATCGCAACACGTTGAAGGTGATGGTGACGATCTTCGGCCGCGCGACGCCGGTCGAATTGGACTTTTTGCAGGTGGAGAAACTGTAGCTGTTCGGCTCTCGGCTTTCAGCTCTCAGATGCAGGCTGGAGAGCGGGCTGATGGCTGACAGCTGAAAGCTGATGGCTAAAAAAATTCAGGCAATGGTGAAGCTCCAGATTGCGGCGGGGAAAGCGACCCCCGCGCCGCCGGTTGGGACCGCGCTCGGTCCTCACGGCGTCAATATCATGGACTTCTGCAAGAACTTCAACGCGAAGACGAGCAAGGATGACGGACTGATCATCCCCGTCGTCGTGACCGTCTACGCCGACCGGTCGTACACGTTCATCACCAAGACACCGCCGGCGTCGATCCTGCTCAAGCGAGCGGCGAACCTGGCGAAGGGGTCGGCCGAGCCGAACAAGAACAAGGTCGGCACGGTGACGAAGAAGCAGGTCGAAGACATCGCCAAGCTGAAGATGCCCGACCTGAACGCCGAGTCGCTCGAGGCCGCCTTCAAGACAGTCGCCGGCACGGCGCGGTCGATGGGCATTGATGTAGTGGGATAGCTATCAGCTCTCAGCCATCAGCTTCAGAGCGGTGGACTGGACTGACGGTGATTGAGCGCTTGGGGTGGGGCCGCAAGCGCACTGAGAAATGCAGACCCCACGTTCGAACCACCGGGTAAGTTGGAAGAAATAAGTGGGAGGCCGCTCGTCGGCCGTTTGCACCACAGAGGTCAGACCATGCGTAAGACAGGCAAGAAATTCGCTGCCGCACGGCAGCAGGTGCCAGCGCGTCCGCACACGATCGAGGACGCGGTTCCCCTGATGCAAAAGGTGAAATACGCGAAGTTCGACGAGACCGTCGAGCTCTCGCTTCGCCTTGGCGTCGATCCGAAGCACGCCGATCAGATGGTGCGCGGCACGGTCGTGCTGCCGCACGGTCTCGGCAAGAGCAAGCGCGTGCTGGCGATTGCCGGCAGCGACAAGCAGAAGGAAGCGCAGGAAGCCGGCGCCGACTTCATCGGCGGCGAAGAGCTCGTCGACAAGATCCAGGGTGGCTGGACCGACTTCGACGCCGTCGTTGCGACGCCTGACATGATGCGCGCCGTCGGCAAGCTCGGTAAGGTGCTCGGGCCCCGCGGCCTGATGCCCAACCCGAAGACCGGGACGGTCACCGTCGACATCGCCAAGGCGGTCAAGGAAATCAAGGCCGGCAAGGTCGAGTTCCGCGTCGACAAGACCGGAATCGTGCACGCCCCGATCGGCAAGATCTCGTTCCCGGCGCAGAGCCTGATTGACAACGCGCATGCGCTCGTCGACAGCGTCGTCAAGGCCAAGCCGTCCGCCGCCAAGGGCAAGTACCTCCGCAACGTGACGATGTCCTCGACGATGGGCCCGGGGATCACGATCGATACGGCGCACGTGACCGACGTGGTGAAACACTAATGGCAGTCACTCGAGCATGCAAAGAAGAAGAGCTGCAGCAGCTCGAACAGTCCTTCAAGGGCACCGACAGCGCGATCGTGGTCGACTACAAGGGCCTCAAGGTCCCGGAGGTCACCGAGCTCCGTCGTCAGGTGCGCGGCGCCAAGGGTCAGTACAAGGTCGTCAAGAACACGCTGGCCCGTCGCGCGCTCAAGGGCACGACGTTCGAGCCGCTGACCGAGTTCTTCAGCGGCACGACC
This sequence comes from uncultured Acidobacteriota bacterium, assembly GCA_963797715.1. Lineage (GTDB taxonomy): Bacteria > Acidobacteriota > Vicinamibacteria > Vicinamibacterales > 2-12-FULL-66-21 > DATBJJ01. Next base: position 611,016 of record CAWCQS010000007.1, on the reverse strand, counting down.
GCCGTCGCCTACAGCGGCGAGGATCCCGTCGCGCTCGCCAAGGTCCTGACGACGTTCGCCAAGACCGCGCCGGCGCTTCAGATCAAGGCCGCCGTCGTCCAGGGCCGGGCGATCAAGGCCGGCGAAGTCACCGATCTGGCGTCGCTGCCGGGCAAGCCGGAGCTCTACGCGAAGCTCCTCTTCCTGCTGCAGGCGCCGATGGTCCAGCTGGTGAGCGTGCTGAACGCCGCTCCGCGCGATCTGATGAGCGTGCTGGTGCAGGCGGAGAAGAAAAAGAGCAGCCCTGAGCCCGAGCAAGGCGCGTAGTCGCCGGAGCGAGCAGCGAGCCGGCGGGTGGGGCCCCGCGAGCGCTGAGAAATGCAGACTGTTTGACCGCATAGACTTTCCGACATCATCAACCGGGTTACTAGGAGCATTGAGATGGCACTGACGCAGCAGGACGTAGTCGAATACATCAAGGGAATCTCCGTGCTCGAGCTCTCGCAGCTCGTCAAGGAGCTGGAGAAGGAGCTCGGCGTCTCGGCGGCGGCAGCGATGCCGATGGCCGTGGCCGGCGGCGGCGGTGCGGCGGCGGGCGCGGCGGCCCCGGTCGAAGAGAAGACCGAGTTCACGGCGATCCTGACCGAAGTCGGCGCCAACAAGATCAACGTCATCAAGGTCGTCCGCGAGGTCACCAGCCTCGGGCTCAAGGAAGCCAAGGATCTCGTCGAGGGCGCGCCCAAGCCGATCAAGGAAGGCATTCCCAAGGACGAGGCGGCGGCGATCAAGAAGAAGTTCGAGGAAGTCGGCGCGAAGGTCGAGATCAAGTAGGAGCGGCGGCGCGTTGCGCCGCCTTCCGACCTGTCGGGGCTCCGGCTTCGGAGCTCGGACGCTGCAGGACCTCGCAGCCTGAAGGCCGACACTACCAGTCTCGGTTCTCGAGTTTCGAAACCCGCTTCCGAGGGTTTTCATAGCATGTACAGCCTTCCCAAGAACGTCTACCGCGAGCGCATCGACTTTTCGAAGATCAAGACGACGATTCCGATCCCGAACCTGATCGAGATCCAGAAGAAGTCGTACGAGCGGTTCCTGCAGATGAACCGGTTGCCCTCGGAGCGCGAGGACGCCGGCCTGCAGTCGGTGTTCAAGTCGGTCTTCCCGATCTCCGACTTCCGCGAGAACTCGTCGCTCGAGTTCATCGAATATTCGATCGGGAACTGGGAGTGCAAGTGCGGCCGGCTGGCCGGCCTGCACCACCTGCGCAAGCCGTGCGTCAACTGCGGCCACACGCTCGTCGCCGATCCGTACGGCGAGCACGAAGTGCTGTGCCCGCGCTGCGGCAAGCCGAACGACGCCCGCGGCGACGTCTGCGACATCTGCGGCAACACCGTCGGGCTGAAGCTCAAGTACGACGTCGACGAGTGCCAGGAGCGCGGCATGACCTACGCCGTGCCGCTCAAGGTCACGATCCGGCTCGTCGTCTGGAACAAGGACCCCGAGACCGGCGTCAAGACCATCCGCGACATCAAGGAGCAGGAGGTCTACTTCGGCGACATCCCGCTGATGACCGACAACGGGACGTTCATCATCAACGGCACCGAGCGCGTCATCGTGTCGCAGCTCCACCGCTCGCCGGGCGCCTTCTTCCACTCCGAAGACAAGACGCTCTACATCGCGCAGATCATTCCGTACCGCGGCTCGTGGGTCGAGTTCGAGTACGACACCAAGAACCTGCTCTACGTCCGCATCGACCGCAAGCGGAAGTTCCTGGCGACGGTGTTCCTGCGCGCCCTCGGGCTGCGCGGCGCCGACGAGATCATCCGCACGTTCTACTCGGTCGACCGCCTGCAGTTCAAGGGCGGGACGATCCAGTGGGCGGTCAACGACAGCCTGCAGGGGCTGCGCGTCGCCAAGGACGTGACCTCGGGCTCCGACACGCTGGTCCACGCCGGCAAGAAGATCACCTCGACCGGCCTCGCCGCGATCAAGAAGGCGAACGTCGAGTGGGTCGAGATTGCCGACGCCGAGCTCGAAGGCGCGTTTGCCGCCGCCGACGTCGTCGATCCGTCGACCGGCGAGGTCATCCTCGAGGCGAACGAGGAGCTGACGCCGCGCGTCATCTCGATGGCGCAGGAGAAGAACGTCGACCGGCTCGAGATCTTCTTCCCCGAGCGCGACGAGATCGGTCCGGTGCTGTCGGCGACGCTGAAGAAGGACCCGATCCACACGCACGAAGAGGCGCTCATCGAGATCTACCGCCGTCTGCGGCCGGGCGATCCCCCGACGCTCGACAGCTCGCGGTCGCTCTTCGAGAACATGTTCTTCAACCCGCAGAAGTACGACTTCTCGCGCGTCGGCCGGCTCAAGCTGAACACCAAGCTGAAGCTGAACACGCCGCTCGACGAGAAGATCCTGCACCCGCAGGACTTCTACGAGGTCATCAAGTACCAGCTGAAGCTGCGGCGCAATCCCGCCAACGTCGACGACATCGATCACCTCGGCAACCGGCGCGTGCGCTCGGTTGGCGAGCTCCTCGAGAACCAGTTCCGTATCGGCCTGGTCCGGATGGAGCGCGCGATCAAGGAGAAGATGTCGGTCTACCAGGAAATGGCGACCGCCATGCCGCACGACCTGATCAACGCGAAGCCGGTGATGGCGGCGATTCGCGAGTTCTTCGGGTCGTCGCAGCTGTCGCAGTTCATGGACCAGACCAACCCGCTCTCCGAGGTCACGCACAAGCGTCGTCTCTCGGCGCTCGGGCCCGGCGGTCTGTCGCGCGAGCGCGCCGGCTTCGAAGTGCGCGACGTGCACCCGACGCACTACGGCCGCATCTGCCCGATTGAGACGCCGGAAGGTCCGAACATCGGCCTGATCTCGTCGCTGTCGTGCTACGCGCGCATCAACGAGTTCGGGTTCATCGAGTCCCCGTACCGCAAGGTCAAGGACGGTCGCGTCATCGACTACGTGATGATCGTCAACGCCGGCGGCAACACGAAGTACAAGGTCGGCGACATCGTCGAGGCCAACGACGTCGGCGCCGATCCGAAGGACGTCGACAACAAGGGCGGCCGTCGCCGCCGCGGTCTCGAGTACGAGCCCTACTCCTACTACCTCTCGGCGTGGGAAGAGGACCAGTACGTCATCGCCCAGGCCAACGCCGCGGTCGACGAGAAGGGCCGCTTCACGACCGACCGCGTCAACGCCCGCCAGGCCGGCAACTTCATCCTGACGCCGCGCGACAAGGTCGACTTCATCGACGTCTCGCCGAAGCAGCTCGTCTCGGTCGCCGCCTCGCTGGTGCCGTTCCTCGAGAACGACGACGCGAACCGCGCGCTGATGGGATCGAACATGCAGCGGCAGGCGGTGCCGCTCCTCCGCGCCCGGGCGCCGTTTGTCGGCACCGGCATGGAGTACATCACCGCGCGTGACTCGGGCGCCGTCGTCGTGGCGCGCCGCTCGGGCACCGTGGACTTCGTCGACAGCCAGCGCATCGTCGTGCGCGTGGAAGGGGAGACCGAGGCGACCTCGCGCGAGATGGGCGCCGACATCTACCCGATGACGAAGTTCAAGCGGTCGAACCAGAACACGTGCATCAACCAGAAGCCGATCGTCCGCGTGGGCCAGAAGGTCCACAAGGGCCAGGTCCTCGGCGACGGGCCGTGCACGGAGCTCGGCGAGCTGGCGCTCGGACGGAACGTGCTCGTCGCGTTCATGCCGTGGCGCGGCTACAACTTCGAGGACGCGATTCTCGTCTCCGAGCGGATGGTCAAGGACGACTACTACACGTCCATCCACATCGAAGAGTTCGAGATCGAGGCGCGCGACACCAAGCTCGGGCCGGAAGAAATCACCCGCGACATCCCGAACGTCGGTGAAGGCTACCTGCGCGACCTCGACGAGAGCGGCATCATCCGCATCGGCGCGGCGGTCAAGCCGGGCGACATCCTGGTCGGCAAGGTGACGCCGAAGGGCGAGACGCAGCTGACGCCGGAAGAGAAGCTGCTGCGCGCGATCTTCGGCGAGAAGGCGGGCGACGTTCGCGACGCCTCGCTCATCTGCCCGCCGGGCATCGAAGGCATCATCGTCGGCGTCAAGATCTTCTCCCGCAAGGGCATCGAGAAAGACGATCGAGCCAAGGCGATCGAGCAGGAAGAGCTCGACATGATGGAGAAGAACCTGCAGGACGAGATCCGCATCCTCCACGATGAGGTGAAGAAGCGGGTCGTCGGCATGCTGCAGAGCCAGGAGCTGCGCGCCGATCTCTACGACGAGAACGGCCGCGAGCGGCTGCTGCGCAAGGGCACGGCGCTGACGCCGGAAGTGCTGCAGTCGCTCCCGTACGAAGCGATCGTGCGGCTGAAGATTGCGACCGACGATCCCGCGGCTGGAAGAAGACCTCCGCGAGCTCGAGGAGCGCACCGAGCGGCAGGTCGAAGTCATCCGCAACCAGTTCGAGGAGAAGAAGGAGAAGGTTCGTCGCGGCGACGAGCTGCCTCCGGGCGTCATCAAGCTGGTCAAGGTCTACGTGGCGATGAAGCGCAAGCTGTCGGTCGGCGACAAGATGGCCGGCCGCCACGGCAACAAGGGCGTCATCGCGCGCATCCTGCCGGAAGAGGACATGCCGTATCTGCCAGACGGCACGCCGGTCGAGATCGTGCTCAACCCGCTCGGCGTTCCGTCGCGTATGAACGTCGGTCAGATTCTCGAGACCCACCTCGGCTGGGCGGCCCACGCGCTGGGCCTCTACTTCGCGACGCCGGTCTTCGACGGCGCGACCGAGCAGGAGATCAAGAACTGGCTCGAGCAGGCGGGCCTGCCCAAGAGCGGCAAGACCAAGCTCTACGACGGCATGACCGGGCAGGAGTTCGAGCAGGACGTGACGGTCGGCTACATCTACATGCTGAAGCTGTCGCACCTGGTCGACGACAAGATCCACGCCCGGTCGATCGGACCGTACTCGCTCATCACGCAGCAGCCGCTCGGCGGCAAGGCGCAGTTCGGCGGCCAGCGGTTCGGAGAAATGGAAGTGTGGGCGCTCGAAGCCTACGGCGCGGCGCACATCCTCCAGGAACTGCTGACGGCGAAGTCGGACGACGTCACCGGTCGCGCGAAGATCTACGAGGCGATCGTCAAGGGCGACGCGTCGTTCCAGCCCGGGCTGCCGGAATCGTTCAACGTCCTCATCCGCGAGTTCCAGGCCCTGTGCCTCGACGTCGAGCTGATGAAGACGAAGAAGAAGCCGGTGCTCGAAGCGATCGAAGCCGGTGAAGGCGAACCAGTACTGGCAGAGGGGTAGAGGTAGCTGTCAGCTCTCAGCCGTCAGCTCTCAGCACGAGAGCCGGCCTGAGGGCTGAGAGCCTTGGCTGATAGCTGACAGCTGAAAGCTGAGAGCGACAATACATATGAGACCATCTTTCGATACACGCGGGTCATTGACGTCTGACTTCGACGCCATCCGGATCAGCCTGGCGTCGCCAGAGAAGATCCTCTCGTGGTCGCACGGCGAGGTGACCAAGCCGGAGACGATCAACTACCGGACGTTCAAGCCGGAACGCGACGGCCTGTTCTGCGCCAAGATCTTCGGCCCGGTCACCGACTGGGAGTGCCTCTGCGGCAAGTACAAGCGCATGAAGCACCGCGGCGTGATCTGCGACAAGTGCGGCGTCGAGGTCACCCAGGCCAAGGTCCGGCGCGAGCGGCTGGGCCATATCACGCTGGCGACGCCGGTCAGCCACGTCTGGTTCTTCAAGGGGCTGCCGAGCCGCATCGGCCATCTGCTCGACATCTCGCTGCGCGACCTCGAACGCGTCCTCTACTTCGAGGCCTACGTCGTCATCGAGCCGGGCGACACCGACCTCAAGCAGAACCAGCTCCTCAACGAGGAGCAGTTCCGCAAGGCGCGTGAGGACTACGGCGTCAAGTTCCGCGCGCACATGGGCGCGGAAGCGATCAAGGAGCTCCTCAAGCGGGTCAACGTCGAGAAGCTCGCCGGCGAGATGCGCGAGAAGATGCGCGCGGAGAACTCGGCGCAGAAGAAGCTCAAGTACGCCAAGCGCCTGAAGGTCGTCGATTCGTTCCGGAAGTCGACCAACAAGCCCGAGTGGATGATCCTCGACGTGATTCCGGTCATCCCGCCGGAACTGCGTCCGCTCGTGCCGCTCGACGGCGGCCGGTTCGCGACCTCGGACCTCAACGATCTCTATCGCCGCGTCATCAACCGCAACAACCGGTTGAAGAAGCTGATCGAGCTCAAGGCGCCCGACGTCATCATCCGCAACGAGAAGCGGATGCTGCAGGAAGCGGTGGACGCGCTGTTCGACAACGGCCGTCGCGGCCGCGTGCTGCGCGGCGCCAACAACCGTCCGCTCAAGTCGCTGTCGGACACGCTCAAGGGCAAGCAGGGCCGCTTCCGCCAGAACCTGCTCGGCAAGCGCGTCGACTACTCGGGCCGTTCGGTCATCGTCGTCGGGCCGGAGCTGAAGCTGCACCAGTGCGGGCTGCCGAAGAAGATGGCGCTCGAGCTCTTCAAGCCGTTCATCTACAACAAGCTCGAAGAGCGCGGTCTCGTCGCGACGATCAAGCAGGCCAAGGAGATGGTCGAGCAGCAGCGTCCGGAAGTGTGGGACGTGCTCGAAGAGGTCATCCGCGAGCACCCGGTGCTGCTCAACCGCGCGCCGACGCTGCACCGGCTGGGCATCCAGGCGTTCGAGCCGGTGCTGGTCGAAGGCAAGGCAATCCGGATCCACCCGCTCGTCTGCACGGCGTTCAACGCCGACTTCGACGGCGACCAGATGGCCGTGCACATTCCGCTGGCGCCGGAAGCGCAGATCGAGGCATCGGTGCTGATGATGTCCTCGAACAACATCCTGTCGCCGGCCAGCGGCGCGCCGATTGCGGTGCCGTCGCAGGACATCGTGCTCGGCTGCTACTACCTGACCAAGGCGCGCGCCGGCGCCAAGGGCGAGGGCCGTGTCTTCGGCAACGAAGACGACGTGCTGCTGGCGCTCGAAGCGGGCGAAGTCGAGACGCTGACGCCGATTCGGCTGCGCATCAGCGGCAAGCTCCTCGACATGACCGTCGCTCGCGACGATCAGGCGGTGCTGCAGGCCGAGGTCCAGGAAGTCACCAACAAGATCATCAACACGACCGTCGGCCGCGTCATCTTCAACACGTCGCTGCCGTCGATCATGCCGTTCGTCAACGGGCTGCTGAAGAAGAAGGGCCTGCAGCAGGTCGTGCAGTTCTGCCACCTGCACTTCGGCCTCGAGCGGACGGTCGAGATGCTCGACAGCCTCAAGCACGTCGGGTTCACCTACGCGACGCGGTCGGGCCTGTCGATCGGCATCGACGACCTGGTCATTCCCTCGGAGAAGCCGGCGCTCGTGGCGCGGGCCCGCGACGAGGTCATCAAGGTCGAAGGCCAGTACCTCGAAGGCGCGATCACCAACGGCGAGCGCTACAACAAGGTCATCGCCGTGTGGTCGGACGTCACCGAGAAGATTGCCGACGAGATGTTCTCGGAAATGGAGGACCTCGACCAGTCCGGGCGGAACTTCAACCCGGTCTACATCATGGCCGACTCCGGCGCGCGCGGATCGAAGCAGCAGATCCGCCAGCTCGCCGGCATGCGCGGCCTGATGGCCAAGCCCTCCGGCGAGATCATCGAGACGCCGATCACGGCGAACTTCCGTGAAGGCCTGGCCGTCATGGAGTACTTCATCTCCACGCACGGCGCCCGCAAGGGTCTGGCCGACACGGCGCTCAAGACCGCCGACTCGGGCTACCTGACGCGGCGTCTCGTCGACGTCGCGCAGGACGTGATCATCCACGAGATCGACTGCGGCACGATGGACGGCATCGAGGCGCGGGCGATCGTCGAGAGCGGCGAGATCATCGAACCGCTGCGCGACCGCATCATGGGCCGCGTCACGCTCGAGAAGATCGTCGATCCGCTCAGCGGCAACGTCATCGTCGACGTCAACGAGGAGATGGACGAAGAGAAGGCGTCGGACATCCAGGAAGGCGGCATCGAGAAGGTCCGCATCCGCTCGGTGCTGACCTGCGCCAGCCGCCGCGGCGTCTGCGCGAAGTGCTACGGCCGCGACCTCTCGACCGGACGGCTGGTCGAGCTCGGGCTGGCGGTCGGCGTCATCGCGGCGCAGTCGATTGGCGAGCCGGGCACGCAGCTGACGATGCGGACGTTCCACATCGGCGGCACGGCGTCGCGAGTGTCCGAGCAGTCGACGCTCGACGCGAAGCACGCCGGCACGGTCCGCTACCAGGGCGTGCAGGTCGTCGAGACCAAGGGCGCGGGCTCGGAGCAGGCCAAGGGCGAGCTGGTCGTCATGAACCGGACCGGGTCGCTCGTCGTGCAGGACTCGAAGGGCCGCGATCGCGAGCGCTACCCGATTGTCTACGGCGCGCGCCTCAAGGTGCGCGACGGCGCAGGCCGGTCGAGCCGGGCCAGATCCTGGTCGAGTGGGATCCCTACACGTTCTCGATCCTCACCGAGGATGCGGGCACGGTGAAATACAAGGACCTCATCACCGACGTGACCTACCACGAGGAAGTGGACGAGGTCACCGGCCTGTCGCGGAAGATCGTCGTCGACAGCCCGGACGAGAAGAAGCAGCCGATGATCGAGGTCCGCGACAAGAACGGGAAGGTGACGCGCAAGTACCACATGCCGTCGCACGCCCACCTGATGGTCGAGGACAACGAGGCGGTGTTCGCCGGGTCAGGTGCTCGCGAAGATTCCGCGCGAGACGACCAAGACCAAGGACATCACCGGCGGTCTGCCGCGCGTCGTCGAGCTGTTCGAGGCGCGCAAGCCGCGGGAGACGGCGGTCATCTCCGAGATCGACGGTCTCGTCCGCCACGGCGGCGTCGTCAAGGGGCAGCGCAAGATCCTCATCGTTCCCGAGGACGGGGGCGAGCCGAGAGAGTACTCGCTGCCGCGCGGCGTGCACGTCAACGTCCAGGAAGGCGACCGCGTCCGCGCCGGCGAGCCGCTGATGGACGGGCCGAGCAACCCGCACGACATCCTGTCGGTCCTCGGCGAGAAGGCGCTGCACGCGTATCTCGTCAACGAGATCCAGGAGGTCTACCGGCTCCAGGGCGTCAACATCAACGACAAGCACATCGAGGTCATCGTTCGGCAGATGATGCGGTGGGTGAAGATCGAAGAGGTCGGCGACACCGAGTTCCTGATCGAGGAGCAGGTCGATCGCTTCCGGTTCATGGAAGAGAACGAGCGCGTGATTGCCAACGGCGGACGTCCGGCGACGGGCCGGCCGCTGCTGCTCGGGATCACGAAGGCGTCGCTCTCGACCGACTCGTTCATCTCGGCGGCGTCGTTCCAGGAAACGACGCGCGTCCTCACCGAAGCGTCGATTTCGGGCAAGGTGGATCACCTCCGCGGCCTGAAGGAGAACGTGACGATGGGCCGGCTGATTCCGGCCGGGACCGGGTTCGAGTACTACCGGCACGTGCACATCCCGGCGGACGAACCGCCGCCGCCGCCGCCGCCGACCCCGGAGGAGCTCGAGCTCGAGCGCGAGATGGAGTACTTCGTGGAGCCGGAAGAGGCGTTTACGCGGGACGAGATCGAGTAACGGCTGCTGGCGGTTGGCTACTGGCTGTTCGAAACTGTGTTGTCCGGCTTTAGCCGGACCGATTGAGGGCGATGGTCGAATGATCATCGCCCTTTTTTTGTGCCTCCTGCCAATGGCAAGATGCCGTGCGGACGCGACCGCACTTGGCAAAATGACAAGTTTCTGACGCATGACACGTCGATCTCAAGGAACCAGGACCAGAGCCCTGTTGGTGGCGATCGCCTGCGCGTGTTCGAGCACCATGACGTCAGCGCGGCAGACGCCAACGACGGAGGTGTCTCTCGAGCCTGCGCTCGATGCGGCGACCGCCTACGTGAAGAAGTACCAGGAGACCCTCACCTACATCGTGGCGGACGAGGTCTACACGCAGGAGATCCGGGGGCAGGTTCCCGCTCAACCGAAGATGCCCCGGACGCGAACGCTCGCGAGTACGGCCTTCTTCATGTTCGTGCCGTCCAGTCGCGAGTGGATGGCGATTCGTGATGTCATGACCGTGGACGGAAGGGCCGTGGCAGATCGTCCCGATATTCGGTCGGAGCTCCAGCGGCTCCCCGCCGAGAGGGTCGGTGCGCTCCTCAGGGACTACAATTCGCGGTTCAATCTCGGCCGAGCTGCCCGCAATTTCAACGAGCCGACGGTGAGTCTCCTGGTTCTGGATCCGGCCCACCGGCAGAACTTCCTCTTTCGTCGGCGGGGCAGCAAGACCGCCGGACGGACGACGCTGCTGACCGTCGCCTTCAACGAGCGGCCATCGACAAGTCCCCTGATTCGCGATCTGCAGCTGAAGCCCACGCTCTCCAGCGGAGAGCTGCTGATTGACACGGCCACAGGCGAGGTTCATCAGGCGAACCTCGATGTCACGATTGGCGGCCTCCGCGTCCAGCTGTCGACGACGTATGCTCGCGACGAAAGACTCGGGTTGCTGGTGCCCACCGTGTTTCGCGAGCGGTACGCCCAGGGCGTGATAGATCCGACGTGGATGGCGGCGGCACGATCCGGCGACTACGAATTAGTGTTGTGTCACGCGAGCTACAAGAACTTCCGCCGCTTCGAGGCTGCAGCGCGCATCAAGTGAGTGACGTCGTAATCCAGACAACATGGCCGGGGCTCCCCGTATGAAGCTCGTCTGGCCGAGATCCCACGCAGCCGCACACCGTCGCGTCACAGTGGGTCATCACCGCGAACGGCGGCGTACTGGTGGAGGAGTTCGTCACGCCGCCGACCCTTGGCAGCAGACAGGAGCTTCGCTATCGAGGTTCCGTAACGGCGATCGCCGCGGTGCTGTTCGCTGCAGGCGCGTTCGTGTCTTATCGTGCTCTCGGTCTCTCGTGGGTCACCGTCGTATTCGTCGGTCTGGTCGCGCTCGGTATCGCCGGGATCCTCGACGCGCTGACCCAGCGTATCGAGCTGCACGACGACCGCCTCGTCATCGTCCGAAACCTAGAGGCGAGAGTATCCGCGGGCGATGTTCGTAAGGCGCAGTGGAGCAAGGGCGTTCCCGTCTCTCTCCAGACGGCGGCGGGCGAATGGGTGCACCTTCCCGGCGTGGGGGTCAGCAGCCAGGGGCTCGTCAACACGTTGCCAGCGTGGATCAACAAGGTATGATTTCGGCCGGAGCGGCAGGAGGTGTCATGGAACTCACAATCGGCACGACGTCTCCGCCCACGCCCGCCCACGCGGGACCAGTCCTTGGCGTTGAGCGCATCGCTGCGATGGATGTTCTGCGCGGCGTCGCCGTGCTCGGCATCCTGTTGATGAACATCACCGGATTCGCCTGGCCGTTTGCCGCCAGCTTCAATCCGACGGTTGGCGGCGGGACCACCGGCCTCAATCTGTGGGTGTGGGGTGTCAACACGGTCCTTTTCGAAGGCAAGATGCGTGCGATCTTTTCCATGCTGTTCGGCGCCGGCATGCTCGTGCTGACGTCGCGGCTCGAGCAGCGCGGCCTGGCTGCCGAGTCGGCCGACGTCTACTACCGCCGGTTGCTCTGGCTGCTTGCCTTCGGCCTGCTGCACGCCTACTTCATATGGTGGGGCGACATCCTGTTCTTCTACGCTGTGCTCGGACTCTTTTTGTACCCCCTACGGCGGCTCTCCGCGCGAACGCTGATCGTCGCTGGGCTGGCGCTTCTTCTTATCGGTGCCGGCCGAGGTCTGTGGAGCGCGATGGACGTGCGCTGGGCGCAACAGGCGGGGCGTGCTGCCGAGGCGGCCGCGGCCAGCGGCCAGACGTTGACGGACGAACAGAAGCGGGCGCTGACGGCGTGGAACGAACAGCGGCAGCGCGGCGGTGGTCCTCCAGCGGAAGAACTGACCAGGGAGACTGCGGCGTACCGCGGGACGTATCCTGACACATTGTTCTGGCGAGTTGGTTTCTTGAGCAGCGAGCAGCCGCAGTGGCTCTACAGCTATTTTGTCTTCGACATCGGCGGCGTGATGTTGCTCGGCATCGGTTTGTTGAAGCTCAGGTTTCTTGACGCCGGGTTGCCGCTTCGCACGTACATCGCCATCGCAGTGGTGGGCTACGGCGTCGGCATCCCCATAGCTGCGGTTGCGGTCAGCCACGACATTCGCAGCGGCTTCGATTCCACGACGATGGCGTTGGGATCGGTGCTGCACGCGGTGGCGCGCCTGCCGGTGGCGTTCGGCCACATCGCGGTTGTCATGGTGCTATGGAAGGCCGGCGTGTTGCGGTGGTTGACGCAGCCCCTTGCGGCCGTTGGCCAGACCGCGTTCAGCTGTTACATCGCCCAGAGCCTCATCTGCACGACGCTGTTCTACGGTTACGGATTCGGACTGTTCGCGCGTCTCGAGCGTTATCAGCAGATGCTGGTGGTTCTCGCTGTCTGGCTCGTGCTGCTCGTCGTCAGCCCGTTATGGCTCAGGCGCTTCAGGTTTGGGCCGCTCGAGTGGTTGTGGCGATCGCTGACGTACCTCGAGCGCCAACCGATGCGGCTGACACAGAGGGACGCGGCATTGCCGACACCGGCGGCAGTGAGTTGACGGCAATGAAACGGGACTCGACAGCCTTGAGCCAGTCGATCGTGGGAGCATGGCGCACGAGTGTCCGCACGACGTCGTTTCTTGTCGAGCAGTTACCGCTGTCGATCTGGGACGCCGCGATTCCCGTCATTCCCAGGCGAACCATCCGGTCGACCGCGGCGCACCTGCACAACTCCAGGGCGCGCTGGATCCGGACGCTCGGCAGCGAACACGGCGTGCGCGCGCCGGCACTCGTCAACATCCACTCGGTCTCGCGCTCCGCATTGCTGTCGGCGCTCGGCGCGAGCGGCAAGGGAATCGAGGATGTGCTCGCGCTTGGAATCGCGGCCGGCGGGATGGTGCCGCCATCGCGGGGCTACGTCTGGCGAAACCTCCCCCTCGATGTCGGTCATGTGCTTGCCTACTTCGTTGCCCACGAGGCGCACCATCGCGGGCAGTTGGTGATGGTCGCCCGGCAGTTGGGACATCGGCTGCCGCCAGCGGTCACCAACGGGTTATGGCAGTGGACCACGTTCGTGCGCGAGGAAGAGCGGCGCCGAAAAGGGAAGGCCGTATGAGACGGTCCGCTGCTTGGAGTTGGACCGCCGCTGTCCTATTGCATGCGGCCGTGGCCTGCTCGTCGCAGTCGTCGTCGAGCCAGACGCCGGGTACGCCGTCGCCGCAGCCAGGGCCGGTCCGCGTGCTCATGCTCACGGCGACGACTGGCTTTCGCCACGATTCGATCGCCACCGCGCGACAGGCGCTGACCAGCCTCGCCACATCCACTGCAGCGTTCGTTGTCACGCCGACCGAGGACATCTCGCTCATCACCGCGTCGAACCTGGCGAACTACGACGTCCTGTTCTTTGCGTTGACGAGCGGTGAGCTGCCGTTCAGTGCTGACCAGAAGGCAGCGATCCTGGCGTTCGTGTCACGCGGCGGCGGTTTTCTCGGCGCCCACAGCGCGACCGACACGCTCTACGATTGGTCGGACTACGACACGCTCATTGGCGCGCATTTCAAGGAGCATCCCTGGACGCAAACGGCGACAGTGATCGTCGAGGATCGCTCGCACCCTGCGACGTCGATGCTGGGCGGTCAGTTCTCGATCGAGGAAGAGTTCTACGCCTTTCGCGTGAATCCGCGGCCGCGAGTGCAGGTGCTGTTGCGGCTGGACGTCTCATCAGTCGGTGCGACCGGTGACTTTCCGCTGGCGTGGACACGCTCGCACGAGGGCGGCCGTGTGTACTACAACGCGCTCGGACACTTTCCAGCCACGTGGAACAATCCGCTCTTCCAACAACAGATCACCGCTGCCATTCGGTGGACCGCGAGGCGCTGAGAACCGATGACAACACGACTTGTCATTTCGTTCTTGCTCGGGGGCCTGGTCTTGCAGGCGCCGACGCCGGGTGTGCCCGAGGCTGTCCGCAAGGCTGCTGGTGGCATCACCGCGGCGAATCTGAAGAGAGACCTCGAGTTTCTCTCGTCGGACGAGCTCAAGGGGAGGAATACGCCGTCGCCGGGTTTCGACACGGCCGCCGGGTTCATTGTCGGCCGGTTGAAGCAAGCTGGCTTCGAGCCCGCCGGCGATAATGGCTCGTTCTTGCAGCACTACACGATGCGCGAAGTGGAGGCCGACACCGCCACGGCCTCAATCGAGATCAACGGGCGACGCTACGCGTTCGGCGACGACTTCGTGATACGCGCCTTCACTGGCCCGGTCACCGGTACGTATCCGGTCGTCTACGTCGGACACGGGTGGACCGTGCCAGGCAAGGGCATCGACCCGTTTGCCGGCGTTGATGTCAAAGGCAAGATCGTCGTCGCGCACGGGCCTCGCGCGTTGCCCAAGGGCGTCGAGATTCCGACGATCGGCCGTGTCAACGTCGGAGCATCGACCATATTCGCCGAAGCCGAGCAGCGCGGAGCCGCGGCGGTCGTATTCATCGCTCAGGCCAGCGCCCTGACGAGTTGGACACAAGCGCGGAACCAGGGAACGATTCAGCGCGAGATGGTGCCGGCGGTGCCTTCGGCTTACGCTGCCGTGCCGATTACGACCGTGATGGTCACGCCCCGAGTGGCCGATGCGTTGATGGCTGACGAACGCATCACGGGCGCCACACTCGTTGCCGGCGCGGAGGCGCAGGACTATCCGCCGTCGTTTCAGTTGAGCAAGTCGATAACGCTCAGCATCACCGCCAAGACCACGACCGATCATCAGCCCTATAACGTCGTGGCGATGCTGAGAGGCTCGGATCCGATGCTGCGCAACGAGTATCTCGTTATCGAATCGCACCTGGACGGGGCGGTCGGCAGCCGGGACGTCAACGGCGACAGCATCTACAACGCCGCCGATGACAACGCGTCAGGCAGTGCCGGTAACCTCGCCGTCGCCGAGGCGCTCGCGGCCGGACCACGGCCGAAGCGTTCTGTGATCTTCCTCTGGGACAGCGGAGAGGAACGCGGGCTCTGGGGAACGCGCTTCTTCGTCTCGCGGCCACCTGTGCCAGTCGATCGCATCGTCGCCGAGATCAACGTCGACATGATCGGCGCGAACCGCGCGCCGGGATCGCCCGACGCAGATGCTGACGCTGCGACTGGGCCCAACGAGGTCTATGTGACTGGTCCACAGGTGCTGAGCACCGGTACCGCGGCGCTTCTTGATGCCATCAATAGAAGCTACTTGAACCTCCGCATCAACACGGATCGCGATCGCGGCGACCGCGAGTCCTTTTATCCGCGCACCGACGCGGGGCCCTTTCTCGAGCGTGGCATCCTCGCGATTGGCTGGACCACCGGGACACACGCTCGGTATCACTTGCCGTCCGACGAGGCGCGCTACCTGGACGCGGGCAAAATGGAGTCGATCGCCAGGACCATCTACGCGTTTGCCTGGACGCTGGCCGATGCTACCGAGCGGCCGAGTATCGACAAGCCGATGCCGGCGATTGTGCCCGACTACCGGGGTCGAGAGTAAAATGCGGGCCAATGCCCAAGAAAAAACCCGTTCGCCGCAGGAAGAAGGTCAGCGCCCGCTCGGTCGGTTTGGGCGCGCAGGAGACCGCCGAGGTTCAGGACGCGCCAACGCGGGCACTGGCCTCCCAGATTGTCGAAGACGGCGGGGCGGCGCTTGCCGTCTACCGCGAGCCGTTTGGCGGAACGCCAGCCGTTCTCGCGTCTCTGCCGATCGAGCGGGTCGAGCCGACACCGTATCAGCGCGATCCGTCTGAGCCGCACGTCAAGCGGCTGATGAACGTCATCGAGACGCTCGGCAGATTTCTCGATCCGATCATCGCTGTCAGACGCGACGACGCCTATTGGACGCCGAACGGAAACCATCGCCTGCAGGCGATGCGGAAGCTGGGTGCCAAGTCGGTGGTCGCCCTCGTCGTGCCCGATCCTGACGTCGCCTTCAAGATCCTCGCCCTTAATACGGAGAAGGCACACAACCTCAAGGAAAAGTCGCTCGAGACCATCAGGATGCTGCGCGCGCTGGCCGCCGAGCGCAGCTCGGCGACGGAGCGCGAATTCGCCTTCGAGTTCGACCAGGCGCCTTTTTTGACGCTCGGGGCGGCCTACGAGGACCGCCCACGGCTGAGCGGCGGTGCCTACAATTCAGTGTTGCGCCGGATCGATGATTTTCTCGACGAGCCGCTGCCGAAGGCACTCAAGGAACGCACACGCCGTGCTGGCCTCCTGTTGAAGATCGACGACGAGGTCACCGCCATAATCAACAAGTTGAAGAAGCGAGGCTTCACCAGCCCATACTTGCGGCCGTTTGTCGTTGCCAGGGTTAACCCCATCCGCTTCTCGACATCGACTGAATTCGATTTTGACGACGTGCTCGGCAGGATGCAGAAGAGCGCCGATAAGTTCAACGTGGACAAGGTGCGTCAGGAAGACGTTGTTCGAGCCGGCGGCGGCCCGGCCGAGGAAGGAGAATGACGAATCACCCGCTGCCTCGCCCCGTCGTCGCGGCGATTGATGCCAGTAAGATTTTCGGCGTTCGCGCCGGGGCGCGTTCCGATCATCGCTTCACCGGTGTGTGGCCGATCGTCCTCGAAGGTCGCGTCTTTGCCCGGTCCTGGACGTTGAAACCTGAGGGGTGGTATCGAACTTTTCTCGAGGATCCACGGGGTGCGATTCAGATCGGCGAACGCCTGGTCCAGATTCGGGCTGTGCGCGTGAAGTCCGAACGGCTTCTGAAGGCTATCGAAAAGGCCTACGCGGAGAAGTACGCAACTCCGGCATCGTTGAAGTACGTTCGTGGGTTTCGCACGAAACGACGGCGTGACACCACCACTGAGTTTGTGCGCCGATGAGTTCGAAGACGTTCAAGGTCAGACTCGTCAAGGACGGCTCGATGTGTTATCGAGAAACGCGCCTCAGAAGAATCGAGAGCGCAGTTCGAGCGATGGCGGCCAGGGCGGCGAGGTGACGAAACCGAGTGCTCGCTGGGGGTGGCTGCCGGCTAGCGGATCGTCGCGTGGACGTGCACGACGACGGCGCCTTCCCGCGTGCTCAGGCGAAGGTCTGTGACGTAGGCAAGCCAGGAGTCGAGTCGGCGTTCGGCGAGCAGCCGGCGCAGATCGACGCCAATGTGTTCGCCGGAAATGGTGATTCCCGGTGGCAGCTTGACCATGGCGGGCAGCGCCGATGCCGCCAGCGTCACGAACTTCGACGAGTGCGACAGCTTCAGCCACACGCTGGCATCGTTTGGCATGGTTGGCTGCTTCTCGATCTCGAGGCCGACCGGGATCGTTGGCAGCAGGCTGGACCCCGTCCGGACGCGCGCCGTGATTCGATTGCCGTCGTGCGACTGAATCAGCACTTCGCGAACCTTGCCGTTCTCGGGCAGAAAGAGAGCGATGGCTTCGTTGATCAGTCGATCGGAGATCGGAATCGTCAGCGCAGCATCGCTGCCGCGAAGATCCGGAAATCCGCTACGTTGCTGCGCTTCGAGCAGTTGCTGGATCGCGGCGTTCATGACGACAGGGTAGCAGCATTCAGGGCACCGATGAGCATGAGGGTGGCCCACGGTATGATGCCGGGGCGCGCTATTGCCGCTCTGCCGCATGTTCACGCTCGATCAGGTCGTTCCGTGGGGCCGGTCCTTCGACGAGTACCGGAGGATGTTCGCGCTGAGCGATGCCGATCTCGCCGGCAGGATCGTGGGCTGCGGCGACGGTCCGGCGAGCTTCAATGCGGAAGCCACACGCCGCGGCGCGCGGGTCGTTTCGTGCGACCCGATTTACCGATGGACGGGGGAGCAGATTCGCGACCGGATCCGCGACACCAGCAAGGACGTTCTGGAACAAACGAGACGCAATCAGCACGAGTTCCTCTGGACGTCGATTCGAACAGTTGACGAGTTGGGCGACACTCGGATGGCGGCCATGAACCTATTTCTCGAGGACTACGGCGCCGGGCAAGCGGAAGGCCGTTACGTCGAGGCCGAGCTGCCGTTCCTGCCGTTCGCCGACGACGCTTTCGACCTCGCGCTGTCGTCGCATTTCCTCTTTCTCTACACGACGCAGCTCGGCGAGCAGCTCCACCGCGATGCCGTCAGGGAAATGTGCCGAGTCGCCACTGAAGTCCGCATCTTTCCGTTGCTGATGCTTGGAGGGGCGCAGTCGCCGTACGTCGAGCAACACGTCCACGAGCTACCGGCGTTGGGGCTCGAGGCGACCATCGAAGAGGTCGATTACGAATTCCAGCGCGGCGCCTATCAGATGATGCGAATCCGTCGGCTTCATCAAGATGACTGACGAGATTCGCAACCGAATTCGGCACGTCATCGCGCCG
This sequence comes from uncultured Acidobacteriota bacterium, assembly GCA_963797715.1. GTDB lineage: Bacteria > Acidobacteriota > Vicinamibacteria > Vicinamibacterales > 2-12-FULL-66-21 > DATBJJ01. Next base: position 592,634 of record CAWCQS010000007.1, on the reverse strand, counting down.
TTCCTTCTCTGCGCCATTGTTTTCGCGGCGTGGCACCTGTCGGCTGCCCAGACATCAGATCAGACGGTGGCGCTCTTGAGCGAGCTGATTCGCGCCAATACCAGCAATCCGCCGGGCAACGAGGGGCTGATCGGCGATGTGCTCGGTCCGCGGTTCAAGGCGCTCGGCTTCGACACTGATATCGTCCCGACGCCAGAACCTGGCAAATCACATTTCATCGCCCGGCTGCGTGGAGACGGATCGAAACGACCAATCCTGCTGGCGGCCCATGCCGACGTCGTTGGCGTCGAGCGCGAGAAATGGACGCTGGATCCGTTTGCCGGCGTTGTCAGGGACGGGTATGTGTTTGGCCGAGGAGCGCTGGATTTCAAGGGAGGCATGGCGGTCTTTGCCAGGGCGGTCATGATGCTGGCCGAGCGCAAGGTACCGCTCGCGCGAGACGTCATCTTCCTGGCCGAGGCTGACGAGGAACAGGGCCGATACAACACGACGTGGCTGGCCCAGGATCATTGGTCGAAAATCGACTGTGAATTTGCGCTGAACGAAGGCGGGTGGATCGTCAAACGTCCCGACGGACGGGTCAGGTACGTCAGCATCTCCACTGCCGACAAGATCTCGGTTTCGGTCGTGCTGACGTCGCGCGGGACGTCGACGCACTCGTCGATGCCGCGGCCAGATAGCGCGATCTTCGGGTTGGCTCGAGCGCTCGCCAAGCTTGCCGACCACGAGACCGACGTCACCTTGACGCCGAGCACTCGCCGGTTTTTCGAGATGCTGGCGCGGACCAGCACGCCGCCGATGTCAACCCAGTTTCGCGATCTGACGAGCGGTGATCCCGACCGAGTCCGACGTGCCGATCGCGAAATCAGCAAAGATCCCCTGCTGCACGCGATCATGCGAAACACGATCGCGCCAGTGCTCATGAACGCCGGCTTCCGGGCGAACGTGATCCCAGGTTCGGCCGAAGCGACGGTGAACGTTCGTCTGCTCCCAGGGACCGACCCTGCGGAGATGCTTCGCGAGATACAGCGAGTGATCGCGGACCCGAGCATCGAGGTCAGATTCGGCAGCCAGCCGGCCGCAGCTGCACCGGCATCGTCCGAGGACACGGATCTCTACCGCGCGCTCGAGAAGGAGTCGCGAGCGCAGTTTCCAGGCGTCGACGTCGCGACCTACGTGTTCCAGGCGGGAACCGACGCCCGCGCCTGGCGTTTGCGTGGGGTGCCCGTCTACGGCATCTATCCCTATCCCGTCGATGCCGTCGATCTCGAGCGCATGCACGGCAACGACGAGCGGGTCAGTGTTGAATCATTGCGCCAGGGAACCGAGCTGATTTTTCGCACGCTTGTCGACGTGGCGGGCCGGTGAGCCCAGTATTCGGGCCGTCGGTGATAATGTGAACGTCTTCCGGAGAGAACCCATCATGACTGTCAAGGGACTGCGGCTGGTCGCGGCGATCGCGCTGCCCATCCTTTCGGTACCGCTCGGGGCGCAGGATCCACTCGCGCGTGTCGACCAGGAATCGGCCAAGGTGACGCCGGCGGTGACCGAGATCCGGCACCAGCTGCATCAGAATCCCGAGTTGTCGAACCGTGAGGAAAAGACGGCAGCCCTCGTGGCTGATTACCTGCGAAAGCTCGGCCTGGAAGTGCGCACCGGCGTGGCTCATCACGGCGTCGTCGCCCTGCTCAAGGGCGGACGGCCGGGACCGGTCGTCGCGGTGCGAGCCGACATGGACGCGCTACCGGTGACCGAGCAGGTCAACCTGCCGTTCACGTCAAAGGTGCGCGCGACGTATCTCGGCCAGGACGTAGGCGTCATGCACGCCTGCGGTCACGACATCCATACGGCGGTGCAGCTCGGCGTTGCCAGCGTGCTGACCGCTATGCGTGCGGACCTCCCGGGCACTGTGAAGTTCATCTTCCAGCCGGCGGAGGAAGGTGCGCCGCCTGGCGAGGAGGGCGGCGCCTCGCTCATGGTCAAGGAGGGCGTGCTGCAGAACCCGAGACCATCGGCTATCTTCGGTCTTCACGCGTTGTCCGAGATGGCAGTTGGGGACATTGGGTATTCGGAGGGTCCGGCGCTGTCGGCGGCTGACACCTGGGAGGTCAAGATCATCGGCAAGCAGGCGCATGGCGCGCGTCCGGAGCTCTCAATCGATCCTGTCGTCACCGCCGCGCAGTTCGTTCAAGCGCTGCAGACGATTCGCTCCCGGACAATGTCCGGTCACGAGCCAGGCGTCGTGACGATCGGCACCATCCACGGTGGCCAGCGTCATAACATCATCCCGGCGGAGGTCTCTCTAAGCGGGACCATTCGCACGTTCCGGCCCGAGATGAGCACGCTCGCCGAGAAGAGGCTCCGGGAAATCCTGAAGGGTGTGACCGAGGCGAATGGCGCCACGGGAGAAGTCGTCCGCTACGAGCGCGGAGCGCCTGCGACCATCAACGACACCGCGCTCACTCGCGAGACCGTTCCCGCGCTCGAGCGAGCGGTCGGAAAGGCGCACGTGTCAAAGATCCCGCCGGCGATGGGATCAGAAGACTTCTCGTTCTTTGCCAACGAAGTGCCCGGTTTCTTCTATCGTCTTGGTCAAGTGAAACCGGGAACGACATCCGGCGATCACCACACGCCGACGTTTCTTGCCGACGATGGCGCGATTCCGGTGGGCGTAAAGGCGATGAGCTACATCGTCTACGACTATCTGGCGCGGCAGAAGCCGGCGAAAGACACGCGGTGATCACCATCGCTCCAATCATGCTCGAGGGCTACGGCGTCCGCCTCGAGCCGTTGACGGCCGATCACGCCGACGGGCTCAGGACAGCCGTTGCCGACGGTCGCTTGTGGGAACTCTGGTTCACCGCCGTTCCTGAGCCGGAGCAGGTCGACGGATACATCTCTGCGGCGCACGCCGGCCTGGCCGCGGGCCGTATGCTCCCGTGGGCCGTGCGCGAGCTGACGACGGGCGATCTCATTGGCAGCACGCGCTACCACGATATCGTTCCCGAGATCGATCGCGTGGAGATTGGCTACACTTGGTACGCCAAACGCTGGCAGCGCAGCCACATCAACACGTCCTGCAAGTTGCTGCTCTTCGAGCACGCCTTCGACACCCTCGGGTGCAAGGTTGTTGGGCTGAGGACCGACAACTTCAACTTTGCGTCGCAGCGCGCGATCGAGGCGCTCGGCGCCAAGAAAGACGGCGTCATCCGGCACCACCACCCTCGCCGCGACGGCTCCGTCCGCGACACCCACATCTTCAGTGTGCTCGCGGCCGAGTGGCCAGACGTCCGTAAGCATCTCCGTCTTCGCCTCGATCGGCACAGCAGCGATGGCGACGTTCGCAATCGGTGATATCCACGCGAACCTTCCGGCCCTGACCGATCTGCTGTCGAAGCTCCGGCCGGAGGTGTCGCGAGGCGACGCGGTCGTGTTTCTCGGCGACTTCGTCGATCGTGGCTCGAACGCCAAGGGCTGCATCGACGCCATCCTCGAGTTCGAGGCGCAGGTCGATGCCGAGGTTATTGGACTCTGCGGCAACCACGAGGACTGGATGCTGCGAACGATGCGCGATTACCGGCGGCATTCCTGGTTGCTGGGCATGGAACCGCTCGAGACGATCAGGAGTTACTCGCCCGCCGCTGCCGATGAATTGGAGAGAGCCGCGCGGTCCGCCGGCTCCCTCTTGTATCTCGGGGGGTGCGCGTTGCCATACGAGGTCTTTTTCGACACGATGCCAGCCTCGCATCGCGTGTTCTTTGAAAATCTACGGACGCATTACCAGTGCGAGGACTGCATTTGCGCGCACGCTGGAATCGATCCATCGTTTCCGATGGAGGTCACCGCTCGCGCACCCGCGCGAGAGCCTTGTCTGGGGCGTTGAGGGCTTTCCACAGCACTATGCAGGAAAGGAAGTCGTCGTCTATGGCCATCGCAACAATGCCGAGCTCGACGACGCGGACTGGCCTCATCCAGCCATCGCCGGCAACACGTACGGCATCGACACGATCGCGCACGGCGTGCTGACCGCAATGCGTTTTCCTGACCTCCGTCTTTATCAGAGTGGCATGCACGAGAAGCGGCCGCTCGACCGGTACGAGTAGAATTCGGGGCAAGCGGGTGAACTCAATGGCCATGAACGAGCAGGCGCTACGGGCGCTGCTGCATAAGCTGCTGGACTGGGAAGATGCGCATGTCGGCCTCGACTCGGCCGTCGCCGGCATCCCGCCTCGGCTACGAGGCAAGCGGCCAGTCGGCGCCCCGCACTCCGCGTGGGAGCTCGTCGAACACCTCAGGCTCGCGCAGTTCGACATTCTCGACTTTTGCGTCAATCCGCGCTACAAGGAGCATCGCTGGCCTGACGACTACTGGCCGTCATCGCGCGGCCCGAGCTCCGATGCGGCCTGGAAGAAGAGCATCGCGCAGTTTCGTCGCGATCGTCGGGCGCTGCAGCGCCTTGCCACCGATGAGCGCATCGACCTGACGGCGACCATCCCGCACGGCTCCGGCCAAACGTATCTTCGCGAGCTCGTACTCGCAGCCGATCACACGGCCTATCATGTCGGTCAGCTCGTCCTCGTGCGCCAGTTGCTCGGCATCTGGAAGCCAAAAAGCGGTGGCAGTTAGCCGTGGAGCGTGTGGATGGCAAATGGCAAGCTCTGTCCCGCATGCGGGAAGGACATCGGCGTGCGGGCGATTGTTACGGCCGGGCTACCTAACCGCATCCGCTGTCCCTACTGCCGGACCCTGCTTCGCTATGACGGCATGATCACGATCATGGCGCTGCCGTTTGCGATCGTGATCCTGGCGGCGCTTATCGTCCACGAGGTAGCAGTCGATGTTGGGATTGCGTGGCCTGGCCTCTTCCTCGTGGTCATGGTGCTCCTGACCTGGGTTCCCGTCGAGCTCCTGCTGGCGCTCTATCTCCGCGACCACCGCACTTTGCATCGGGCGAGCACACCGCCCCGTTCTTCGAAAGGCACGTAGGATGGAGCCAAGGGGAAGTCGCGGACGAGCTGTGTTGTTCATCAGTATCCAGCCGAGAACGATCGACGACGCGGAGAGGCTGACCCAGGGGCTCGAGCGGTTGATCGCGGAGGACCCCACCATCGTCGTCCAGGCCCATCAGCAGACCGGCGAGGTGAGTGTCGGGGGCAGGGGCGAGCTGCATCTCGAGATCATCATCGAGCGCCTGAAGCGGGAATTCAGCGTCGAGGCGAACGTGGGTACTCCACAGGTCGCTTACATAGAAGTGCCGACGCAGGCTGCCGATGGCGAGACGAAATATCTGAGACAGGTGGCTGGCCGCGCGCAATACGCGCACGTGAAGCTGCGCTTCATACCCGCACGGCCAGGTACGGGGTATGTGCTCGTGAACGGCATCACGGGCGGCGCAATACCTGCCGAGTTCGTCCCATCCGTCGACGAGGGTATCCGTACCGTCCTGGCGCACGGCATGTTAGGCGGTCATCCGATCGATGGGGTTCGGGTCCATCTGCTGGACGGCTCCTACCACGACACCGTTTCGACGAAAGAGGCCTTTAGAATTGCCGGCTCCATGGCGGCCATGGACGCCGCGCGGAAGGCCGCGGCTGTCCTTTATGAACCCGTCATGCTGATGGAGGTCAATGTTCCCGAGGAGCAGACTCGAGGGTGTCGCAGCGGACCTGGCTGGTCGTCGCGGACAAGTGCTGTCTCGAGAGGACCACGACGGCACGTGCGTAATCCTCGCGCGCGTGCCTCTGGCAGAGCTGTTCGGCTACGCGACAGCTCTCCGCGAGCGGACGACGGGCCGGGGAAGCGTATCGATGCGCTTCGAACGGTATCAACCGCGTCACGTTGCCGGCGAGAACAGCCGCGATTCGCTGGTTGGCGCACCACTCGAGCCCAAGCTCAATCCTCGATCGTCTGGCGTGGCTCTTCCTGAACCCGACGACGAACAGGATGACGACCTGGACGGGCGAGGAGTCACTGGACGCGCTTGAGCAGGACGATGTCGCTCTCTCCATCGCGCACGCGATGGCGAGAGCGGTGTTCACCGGCGTTGCCGGCATCGAGTATCCTCGTTCGATGGCAGTACCAATTGAGCGCCGCCGCGTATTTCGCGAGCTCCACGAGTCCGGGTGTTTCGTCATCCCGAACCCGTGGGACATCGGGAGCGCGCGTGTGCTCGCACAGCTCGGGTTCAAGGCGCTGGCGACGACGAGCTCGGGGTTTGCCTGGTCGATGGGGCGCGCGGACAACAGTGTGTCGCTGGAGCAGGCGCTCGCGCATTTCCGCGCGATAGCTGACAGCGTGGACGTGCCGGTCAATGGCGACTTCGAGGGTGGCTTCGCCATCGATCCGGCCGACGTTGCCAGGAATGTCGCTGCGGCATCTGTGACTGGAGTGGCAGGACTCTCGATCGAGGACTCGACCGGAAATCCGGCTGCACCGCTCTTCGACTTTCCGCTCGCTGTCGAGCGGATCAAAGCCGCCCGCAAGGCGCTCGATGAGTCAGGAACTGGCGTCCTCCTCACTGGGCGCTCCGAAGGGTTCATCGTCGGCCGTCCCGATCTTGCCGAGACTATTCGTCGCCTCACGGCGTATGCCGAGGCCGGCGCCGATTGTCTGTATGCGCCCGGCATCCGCTCGAGCGCGGATATTTCAGCGGTGATTGCCGCGGTGGCGCCCAGGCCGGTGAACGTACTGGTGAGCAGCGACTTTGCCACCGTTGCTGATCTCGCGAAGCTCGGTGTGCGCAGGATCAGCGTCGGCGGCGCCCTGGCGCGCACGGCCTGGCAAGGCTTCCTGCAGGCCGCAACCGAGATTGCCGAGCTCGGCACGTTTCGCGGGCTGGCGCGGGGAGTCCCGTCAGCCGAAATCAACGGCCGCTTTCAGAGCGACCCTGGCGAGCGCCTGTCGTCTCGATGAGCACACACGAGGAGCTCAAGGCCAAAGCCGCCGCGACCTACAACGCCGCTGCCGATTGTTTCGACTCGCCGGATAACACATTTTGGGAGCGCTTCGGGCGCGCTACCGTCGATCGTCTCGGGTTGACACCGGGCGTGCAGGTACTCGACGTGTGTGCCGGCAGCGGGGCATCGGCGATTCCTGCGGCTGAGGCCGTGGGGCCGACCGGACGTGTCGTGGCAGTCGACATTGCCGACGGCCTGCTTGCGCTGCTCGAGCGCAAGGTCAAAGCGCGCGGCCTGACGAACGTCGCGGTGCGTTCCCAGGACGTGCTGACGCTCGGTTCGATGACCGAGACGTTCGACGCTGTCGTCTGCGTGTTCGGCATCTTCTTTCTGGCTGACATGGTCGAGGGCGTTCGGCAGCTCTGGGGCCGGGTTCGGCCGGGCGGGCAGATGGCCATCACAACCTGGGGACCACATGCCTTCGAGCCAATGAATGGCGCCTTCTGGTCCGCGGTCAAGGATGAACGGCCCGACCTGTATCGGCAGTTCGCTCCATGGGACCTCATCACGACACCTCAGGCCTTGCGGCAGCTGCTACGCGACGGCGGGGTTGCCGATCCGGTGGTAGATGCAGAAGACGCGACGCATCCGCTCCCGAACCCAGAATCCTGGTGGGCGCTCGTGATGGGTTCGGGTTATCGAGGAACCGTCGACCAGCTGGACGATGATGCCCGCGCGCGCGTCAGGGCCGCGAATCTGCAACTCATGGCGTCGAGGTCAATCAGCGAGATCACCGCCAACATCATCTACGCTCGCGCCCGCAAGCCTCACGCCTGACGTCCTATCAGGCCATAGCCGCCGTTTATTTGCCGAGGAACGAAATGGCCCCGAGTTTACCGATTGTTTCGGTGGGCTCGGGGCATTCTTGCTAACGAATCGCTAACCGCCCGACCCCGGCCTCCGGGACCATGTAGCAGGGCGGCCTTCGCTTCGTCCAGTGCATCTGCGCCCGTCATGATCGCTTCGACGACGACCGCCCGGATCACGACGAAGTTCGGACTCGGAGATGCGCAAGATCCGCCAGCGCATGGCCGCGAGATCTCGGTCGCGCCGGTTCCGCGTGAACACCTGCTGTGGTGTTTGTTCATGAAAGTCATGGCCGTCAAGTTCAACGCCGACTCGCAGGTCTAGTTGGGCGTCGACTAGCGCCCGCGCGAGCCACTCGTCTTGAGGCTTCGAAGCAAAATCCAGTCGATACCGCCGACCGTGGGGCGACTCGACCCACACGTGGCGGCGTAGCGAAAGCGCGAATCGCCCGAAGTCCTTGTCGAGCATGTGTGTGCGCGCCAACTCGAACCATGTGACGAACTGAGCCTCGATGTGGCTGTCGGTCCGGAGAGCCCGGCGTTGAGCGAGCGGGACGGGGTAACTACTGCAGTGTGTGTTCGTTCGAGTGGAAGGCTGATGCCGACAAGGGCGAACGACTGCGGAAGACGATCAGGTGATCCTGCGCTTGTGGCGGCGACGATGCATCAGCGCGCCAGCGAGACCGGTTGTGAACAACACGAGTGTCGCCGGCTCCGGCACCGGCGTCAATTCCAGGTTCAGATCCGTCGTTCCGTTGCCCATGCTCGCTGACGTCCCAACAACGAAGGGTCCGGCCTCCGCCCACACAGACGCTTCGGCGACAAGCAGGTACGTCCCCGGATCGAGCAGGCCAAATCGGTGCGCGGTCGTTGTTTCGCCCCGCGTTCCGCCCGGCGTTCCGAAGATGTCGAGGCCGACAAAGAGGATGTCTGCGCTCGATGGATCGAGCTCCCTTAGTGATGCGGAGCTGACAACGCGCGTGCTGTCCGACAATGCCACATCCAAGGTGACCCACCAATCGAATCGATGCGGGTCGTTTATCTCGAATTGAACTCCAAACAAAGATTGTGCGACTGCGTATGCACGGTCGAACTCCGCCGCCCGGCTGACTCCGGACACCGCAAGCGCGCCTCCAAGCGCGGCCGTTCCGACGTAACTCGTTTGACTCGCTTCGGATAAAGCGGTCGCAGTCCCTGCACTCACGTCGCCAGTAACCCTCGCGCTCCGGAGACCGTCATCATCAACCCGCTGAGATTTCTGAGCGGAAGACTCGTTCGCGAATACCTGGACGATGACGTCACGACTCTGAAAGCCTAAAAGAGTGATCGCATCGGCCTCGACAACGGGTGTCGCTACGACTCCAACGACGGCCGGCACGATGGTGGAGAGCACGGCGATTCGGCCAAGGCGCATGACGACCACCTCTCTTCAGTCCACTTGTGCGCTGGTTCCATTGTCGCCGGACACCCTTCGCGAGCGCAGCAGGTCACTGTCATCAACCGCAGTTCCCAACTGCGCGGATGCGTCACGAGGATACAGCGCGCGACCTTGTCACCTTTGCGCAGCGTCCAGGCATCACCGAGTTCAACGGGATGGCCGTGCCAATACTCGCGCTGCGGACCATGGGAAGCATCCTTTCACTATCCAGCCGGTTTGAGAGCGTAGAGGCGAAGGCAGAAGCCTAGACTCGACTTCCGACACCATCAACGAAAATCGAAGGCACCCATACGGACGAGTTGTAGCTCGGATCGTTCCCGTGAAACGTCAGGAGACCATCAACTCTTATCGCAACGTCATCGAGGGTCACGTCGCGAAGGCGCCGCTCGGTTCGATGCCGATTCAACAGGTGACGGCCGACGACCTCGAAGGCCATTACCTCGCGTTGAAGCTCGCCAGTTCGAGCATCAACATCCATCACGCCGTCTTGTCGCAGGCGTTCCGGATCGCGCGCAAGAAAAAGCTGATCAGCGTGAATCCAATGATCGATGTGGAACGCGCCGACCGCGACGACGGTCGCCGCACAATCCGCAGATTCTCTACACTGGCGCGCAGGTGCTGTTCCGATCGCTCAACCGCGGCGATGCATGGCAGGAGATCAGCCCGGACCTGACGACCGGCGATGCGACGAAATGCGGATTGAACTCTGGCTACGTGCCGTTCTGCACGATTACCTCGATTTCCGAGTCGCCACTGACGCCGGGCCTGATTTGGATTGGCACCGACGATGGGGAGGTGCAGGTGACACGCGATCACGGGGCGACATGGACCGACGTCACCGCAGCAGTTGCGGCGGCTGGAGGTCCCGCCGATCGTTACGTCAGCCGCGTGTTCGCATCGCCGCACGAGGCTGGTACTGCCCTCGTTGCCAAGAACGGTTTTCGCAACGACGACTTCACCGCATATCTCTATCGCACGACTGATTTCGGCAAGACGTGGACGTCAGTTGCGTCCAACCTCGTGGCGTCACCGATCAACGTCATCGTCCAGGACCGCAAGAACGCGAACCTGCTGATCGTTGGGAACGATCGTGGCGTCTGGGTGTCTATCGATGCGGGTGGCGCGTGGTCTCGGCTGAAGGCCGACTTGCCGACTGTGCCTGTGCACGATCTCACCGTGCACCCGCGCGAGAACGACCTCGTGCTCGGGACGTACGGACGAGGGATCTTTGTCGGCGATATTACGCCGCTGCAGGAGCTGTCCACCGAGGTGCTCGCAAAACCGTTGCACGTGTTCGGCGTCGAGCCGCGCGCGGCGTACAACTTCAGAGCACAGGGGAACTATCACCTGTTCGGCAACGGCTACATCGAAGTGTCGAACGAGCCTGATGCCCTCGTCGTGAATTACTACCTGCGCGCCAAAGCTGACGACGGCGCTCGGGTCACCGTTTCGGACATTAAGGGCACGGAGATCTCTCAGCTCAAGGGACCCTCCGAGGCTGGCCTCAACCGAGTGTTCTGGACCATGCGGCCGGGATCGACGCCGGCTGGCGGCCGCGGCGGCGGCCGCGGCGCCGGTCCGACGCTGCCAGCTGGCGAGTACAGGATCACGGTTGATGTTGCGGGCCAGCAGCAGACGACGGTCGGGCGGATCCGGGACAGGATTCGCTAGCCGCGGCTCACACGGATCACACGCATTACACGGAACCCACCGAAGACATGGGGCAATTGTCGATGCCGCCGCCGGCGACGCCAGCCTGGTTCCCGCGCAGAAAGCACAGATGAGCCGTGGTGTCCGTGTCATCCGTGGCCGGATCGCCTGAATCGCGTGCTTACTGCCCGCCGCTGACGATCCTCACGTTCGTCGGCGCCCCGGGCGGCGTCGCTGAGCCGTTGGTTGGAACCACGAACAGCGTAATGCTCTGAGCCGGCAGCGTCGTCACGAGGCTGTTGCCGCTCATCGTGACATCGGCGAGCCGCGCGATTGCGTTCGCTGACGTCAACTGCCAGGCCTGCGCTGTACCTCGGTGGGTGACGTTGGCGAGCGTAACCGTCACCGGCGTCGTCGATGCCAAGTACTTGCTGATCACGATCACCGTCAGTGCACCGTCCGATGATCGCTGGGCCGCGAAGGCAGAAACGTTGTCAGGATTGGGCGCCGTCGCAGCGACGCTGGTGTCCCCGAACGTCGACTTGTTGCCGTCGTAGTTCCGGTACAGCTTCATTGCCTTGTAGGTTGGGGTGCTGGCTGCTGGTGTCGTCCAGCGCGCGCCCATGTTGAGACCCTCACGGCCGAAGATGCCGTAGACGTCCGCCTGTGTCGTCGCGCCGTTGATGTGGTTCTCGGCGCCCCAGTTGTACTCGGTGATGCCGATCTGCGTGCCGGGGTAGTTCGCGTTCACCCAGCTCTTGAGCCGCGGTATGAGCTGGACGCGGTCGTTGATCCACGTCTCGTCGACATAGCTGGGATCCCACAGCGATCGCGTCGAGCGACTGCGCCGCTGCTGCATCGCTGTCGACACGTCATCACTGAATTCACCACCCTGCGGATAGTAATGAACGGTGAACACGTCGAGGAGGCGCTGGCCGGTGGCCGCCTGCCGCTGCCGCATCTGATCGAGAAACCACGGCAGGTAGTCGGCGCCCGCGTGGTTGTTGCGGTCGGGGAGTGAGCCCCATCCGTTCTGGCTGCCCCATTGCTGGTCGTAGCCGCTGTAGAAGTAGCCGCTCCAGCCCCATTCTTCTGGTCCGACGACGAGCGCAGAGGGGTCGATGGCTTTGATCTTTTGCGCAAACTCGATCGTCTTGTCTCTGATCTCGTTCATCGTCGGCGACGTTGGGCGGACGTCGCGGTGCGTCGAGTGCCAGAGGCTGGGCTCGTTGTCGAGGATGTAGTAGCGCAGGCCACCGCTCGCATTCGTGCCCCACCGGCCGACGAGGTGCTGGACCCAGGACTGCTGAAACGTCGACGTCGACGGAACATTCGCGTCGTTTGGATCGTTGCCGGTGACGAACTGGCCGTTGGTCCGCACGCCGTTTCCCGCGTCGGGGAACCATTGCCAATCGGTGCCTGTCTGCGCGCCGTATTTGGCGACCGAGAAGCTCGCGAGCTTCGATCGGTTCGCGCCGACCTTGGCGACCCACTCGATCGTTGGGATCGTCAACATCGCCTGGGCGTTGGCGGCGCGTGCGTTCGCAAAGAACGTATCGCCACGCTCGCCGGCGGTGGCGCTGCCGTCGGCAATGCTCTGGTAGTACCAATCGTTGCCACGGTTGTCGGCGTTCAACTGCCAGTTGTATCGTGTCGTGTTGTTGCCACCGTTGCGATTCAACGGGCTGTTGAGGTCGTTCAGCTCGGCCGTGCTCGCATGCGCAACGCCGTAGATGTTGGGATCGATCGGCCGTCGATTCGCGTTGGCGTCTACGGCAATGGTGACGGGCGGATTTTGCGCGCTCGCCGGAACAGCGTGCACGAACAACACGGCGAGCGCGGCGACGAGTTGCACCGCAAGCGCGCATGGCCGCAGATCGACGCCGAAAATGAACGAACAATTCTTGCGCATGTTGCGAACCGACTCGACTACGCAGGATCCATGCCTGTTGTCGGGAGGCCGACCGCAGCCATTCCCGCGGCGATTCGGCCGACGCAAAAACGGTTTTGTGCCGCCGATTACAGGCTCTGGCCGCTATGCTTGTGCACGGCCTATGACGGATCTCGTCAGCGAGTTCGGACAAATCGACATCTACGTCTTCGACCAGCTGCTTCGCGGGCGCCTGGTGCCTGGTATGCGCATCCTCGACGCGGGATGCGGCAGTGGGCGAAATCTCGTTTACTTCTTCAGAAATGGATTCGAGATCTTCGGCGTCGACGCCGACCCTCACGCCGTCGCATCGGTACGTGCGATCGCGACGCGTCTCGCATCGCGTCTGCCGGCTGAGAACTTCCGAGTCGAGCCCGTGGAGCGCATGTCGTTTGACGACGCATCGGCTGACGCTGTGCTGAGCAGCGCCGTCCTGCACTTTGCTCAGGACGAGCAACACTTCGACGCGATGGTGCGCGAAATGTGGCGCGTGCTGAAGCCGGGCGGATTGCTGTTCTGCCGCCTTGCGTCCGACATCGGCATGGAGACCCGGATGCAGCGCATCGAGGGACGCCGCTTCCTGCTGCCCGACGGTTCGCAGCGATATCTGGTGAACGAAGCCATCCTGATGGACCTGACACGTCAGCTCGGGGCCACCTTGCTCGATCCCGTGAAAACGACGGTCGTTCAGGACCAACGGTGCATGACGACGTGGGTGGTGCGAAAGGCGCTGTCAGTGTGAAAGACATCGTCGATCATCTCGTCTACGCGACGCCAGACTTGAGCATGGGCGTGCAACGCATTGCCGAGTGGCTTGGCGTCGAGCCGGTGCCTGGCGGCCAGCATCCAGGACGCGGCACTCGAAACGCGCTCGTGGCCCTCGGGCCCGCAAGCTACCTCGAGATCGTCGGACCCGATCCCGACCAGCCACGACCGGGCGCGCCGCGCTGGTTCCGCATCGACGAACTGCAGCAGCCACAGCTGGTGACGTGGGCCACACCCGTGGGTGACATCCATGAAGTGGCACATCGCGGCGCCGCAGCCGGCATCCATCTTGGCTCCATTGGGGACGGTCGCAGAATTCGAGCCGACGGCGTCGCTCTCACCTGGCGCTTCTCCGATCCCGCCGTGTCCGTCTACGACGGCGTCGTGCCCTTTCTGATCGATTGGGGCGCATCACCGCATCCCGCGATGACGGCGCCACCAGGCGGTGAGCTCATCGACTTGCGTGCACAGCATCCAAACGCTCGTGCCGTCAAGCGCTGCCTCGATGTCCTCGGCCTGGACGTCGTCATCGAGCACGGTGAAAGTCCGCTTCTCGTCGCCACGATTCGCACGCCGCGCGGCGACATCGAACTCCGGTAGCTGTCGGACGTTCTGCTAAGATCACCGGGATCGGCCGCCCGCGCACGTCACATCATGAACAAGGATCTGTGGACTTCTGTTGATCGCTATCTGAGCGAGCGGGTCATCGCTCCTGATGAAGCGCTCGAGAACGCGCTGGCGACGAGCGCCAAGGCAGGGCTGCCAGAGATCGCGGTGTCGCCGACCCACGGCAAGCTCTTGCACGTACTGGCGAAGACACTCGGTGCCAGGAAGATCCTCGAGATTGGCACGCTCGGCGGCTACAGCACCATCTGGCTGGCACGCGCGTTGGCGCCAGGCGGCAGCCTGATCACGCTCGAAGCGGATCCCAAGCATGCGGACATCGCCCGCGCCAATATTGGCCATTCGGGACTGTCGCGGCTCGTGCAGGTTCGCGTCGGCCCTGCGCTCGACACCCTGCCGCAGCTTGCCGCCGAAGGGAAGGGTCCGTTCGACTTCGTGTTCATCGACGCCGACAAAATCAACACCGCTGCCTACTTCACGTGGGCGATGAATCTCTCCCGGCCGGGTGGGCTCATCGTCGTCGACAACGTCGTGCGCGACGGAGCGGTGGCAGACGCCGCGACGACGGACACGGCCGTGCAGGGCATGCGCCGATTCTTCGATCTGGTTCGATTCGACCCTCGCGTCGACGTGACGGCGATTCAGACAGTCGGCGCCAAGGGCTACGACGGTTTTGCGCTCCTGCGGGTCAAGGATACGGCGCCGTGACGCCGCAGATCAGAGAGCTGGCCGAGAAAGTCTGGCACTACCATCAGTTGGGGCACACGCTGTCGAAGGCTGACGCGATCATGGTGCTGTGCAGCCACGACGCGCGTGTGGCCGAGCGCGGGGCCGAGCTGTTCCTCGGTGGTTGGGCGCCACTCCTCATCTTCTCGGGCGGCCTCGGATCGATCACGAAGCATCTCTGGACCGAGCCTGAGGCGGATCAGTTCGCGGCGATCGCCGAGCGCATGGGTGTGCCGCGAGATCGCATGCTCATCGAAAATCAGTCGACCAACACTGGCGAGAACGTCCTGTTCACGAGGCGCCTGCTGGCGGCTCGAGGGCTGGAGGCGCGCTCGTTCATCCTCGTGCAGAAACCTTACATGGAACGGCGCACCTTTGCGACGTTCAAGAAGGTCTGGCCCGAGCCGCACATCATCGTCACCTCTCCCCAGGTGTCGTTCGACGAATACCTGGAGAAGTACTCGCACGACACGCTGTCGCCAGATGAAGTCGTCAACATCATGGTCGGCGACCTTCAACGCGTGAAGCTGTATGCAGAGATGGGATTCCAGATTCCGCAGGAGATTCCGGCGGACATCTGGAGCGCGTTCGAGGCGCTCGTCGCCGCGGGATACGACAAGCGCCTCGTGTCCAAGGTGTAGCGTCCGGCTTTCGCCGGACCAGCCGACTACTGCTGCGACGTCGACGTCTTCTTGCCCAGCTCCGCCTTCAACACCTCGACCGCCTTCTCGATCTGCGCGTCGCGGCCCTTGATGAAGTCGGCGGGCGTGTTGTCGATGTAGCACGTCCGGCGGCACGCCGTAGTTCTCCATGTTCTGGCCGGTCGACCGTCCACACGCCGCTGCCCGGCGTGCGGATGGCGGAGCCGTTCGAGCAGCGTGTACGACCCCGTGCCGATGACCGCGCCCATCGTCGGCACGCCGATGACCTTGCCGAGGCCGAGCGCCTTGAAGCCGGCGGGGAACATCTCGGCGTCCGACGCCGAGCGCTCGTTCTGCATCACCACCATCGGCCCGTAGAAGTTCTGCGGCCGCGGCTGCTGGAAGCCGGCGTCGCGGCCGATCGTGTACTGATACTGCCGCCCGGCGAGAATCGCCAGCAGCTCCTGGTCGATGCCGCCGCCGCCGTTGAAGCGCTGATCGATGACGAGCGCCTTCTTCGTGCGGCTGCGCCGCGAGATCGAGCTGGAACTGGCGCAGCGACGGCGCGTCCATCGCGCGGATGTGCAGGTAGCCGATCTCGCCGTTGCTCAGCTTGGTGACCATCTCGCGGCGATCGTCGACCCACCGCGCGTACTGCAGATCGCCGAACGCGGCGCCGGCAACCGGCGTGATCGTGACCGCCCACGCGCCGTCCTTCGCCGGCTTGTCGTTGACCATGAAGTGGAACTTGCTGCCGGGCGCGAGCGTGAAGTAGCTGCCAGTAGTTCTCGCGTCGTCTTCAGCTCGTGATCGTCCACCGAGACGAGGAAGTCGCCGGTCTTGATCTTCAGGTAGTCGTGATCGGCCGGACCGTCCTTGTAGATGTGGCGCGACCTTGTAGAAGCCCGACGCGTCGGCTGCGAGCTCGAAGCCGGGGTATCGCGTCTGGAGCTGGCGGGCGATCGTCGTTCGCCGGCCGCCGCCGCTGACGCCGGTGTGCGACGCGTTCAGCTGGCCGATCATCATCATCATGACGGTGTTCAGCTCTTCGTCGTCTACGAGGTAGTCGAGCAGCGGCTCGTACGCCGTCTTCGCGGCGTTCCAATCGGCGCCGTGCATCTTCGGATCGTAGAAGCGGTTCTTCATGATCCGCCAGCCCTCGTTGAACACCTGCGCGCGGAGCGCCTTGCGATCGACTTCGATGTTGACGCTGTAGGTCACCTGCCGCGCCGTCGTGTTGGCTGCCGGTTCGGCCACCGAAGGCGCGGCGCCACCACGGCCGCCGCGGCCACCACGTCCAGCCGCTGCCGTCTCGTTGCCGCGTCAGGTTGATTGGCGCGGCGAAGAGGCCTGTGCCCGATCGGAAGTACAGCGTGCGGCCGTCGCGTGCGAACGCGATATTCGCCGCCAGCCGCCGGGACCCCCGGCTGCGCCCCCACGTCCACCGCGGCCGCTGGCAGTCGCCGAGCCTTCGGGGGGCGACGGCACCCGCGTCACCTGGCCGCTCTCGACGTTGATGATGTACATCCCCGGCGTTGGCGTCAGGAACGCCGCCGCGCCCGCCGCCGGCACCACCTGTGGACGCGGTGAAGCGCCACGGAGTGGCCTTCAGGCGATGGCGTGAGGCCGCCGATTGCGGTCCCCGGGACCGACAGTTGCCGCGCCCGTCGCGGCATGCCGCTGAAATCGATCCGGACCTCTGGAACGGTGGAAGGAGCGGCACCGCCGCGTCCGCCCGTCTGGCGCGCTGCCGCTTCGGCGGCAAGCCCCTGCGCTTCGTTGTCGATGTCCCGATTCGACGGGTCGCGCTCCTGGTCGCGGAGCGACAACACCCACAGCGCCATTGTCGTGTTGATCCCGCCCTGCGACGCGATGCCGCTACTCGCGCCTTCCAACGATGTGAAGACGAGATAGCGGCCGTCAGCCGTCCAGATGGCGTTGCTCTCCGAGTAGAGCAAGCTGTCGGTCGATATGTGCCGTTCGTCGCCGCCGCCGATGGGCACGATGTAGACGTGGGACCGCAGCGTTCGATCCTGCTTCGAGAACGCAATCCACTTGCTGTCCGGAGATACTGCAACCGAGCCGATGCGGCCGACCTCGCTCGAGGCGACAACGGCCGTTGTTCCGGCGCCGACGTTGTAGCTATAGAGCTTGCGGTCCGCGGCGGTGTAGAGCAGCGCCGTCGAATCCGGCGTCCACACGAGTGCGCCCTTCTCGTTGTCGAGATCGGTAATCTTCTTCGGGGTTCTACCCTCAGGATCGCTCACCCAAATCTCGTCGCGTCCGGAACGGTCTGAGACAAACGCCAGCCACTTGCCATCGTCCGACCACTTTGGCGACTGATTGCGCGACGCCATCTTGTCAGGCGCGACGCGCGTGATGTCGCCGCGATCGGTGGCAATCGTGAAGATCTGACCGCGCGCCGATATCACAGCTCGCCGGCTCGAGGGGGACAGATCGAATGCGTCAACTTCGTTGCTGATCGTCTCGAGCTCGACTTCGTTTTCTTTTTCGTCAGAGGCGATGTCGAGTTTGATCTCGGTCGATTTGCCCGAAGCCACGTCGAGTTTCCAGAGGGCGAAATTGTCTTCGTAGACGATCACCTTGCCGTCGCTCGACATCGACGGCCAGAAGAGGCTGCCATCGGTGTGGCGCGTGACTTGAGTCGGTTGTCCGCCTTTGACCGGAACCTTGTAGATGTTGTTGACGCTCTTCCGCACCTCGGCGCTGCCGGGGATCACGCCCTTCTCGTTCGGCAACGGGTCGCCAACGAAATAAATGGAGCCGTCGGCGCCCCACATCGGCCAGTAGCGGTTGTATTGTTCGTCGCCGAGCAGCTTGGTATAGCTCCTCGCGGAGATGTCCGCAATCCAGAGGTCGGCGGCGTAGCTGCCGCGATAGTGCCGGCGTGACCACGTCGCGGGATGGCGGTTGAAGACGAGCGAGTTACCGTCCGGCGAGAAGCTGCCCCAATACCCCCAGTCGAGGTTCATCGACTGTTCCTGGCCGCCCTTCGCCGAGATCTTGTATAGAGTCGCGACCGTCGGGAACGCGCCGTCACCTCGTGCCGCACGGAAGATCACGCCTTCCGAGTCGCGCGTCCAGCCGACGACATCGTCGCCGCCCGTGTGGTAGGTCAGGCGCCTCGGCGCGCCGCCGGTCGCCGACATCACGAACACGTCGTTGTTACCGTAGCGGTTCGACGAGAAGGCAATCGATCGCCCGTCAGGGGAGAACCGTGGGTAAACCTCGCGAGCGAGGTTGTCCGTCAGCCGCACGACGTTCGATCCGTCCTCGTTGGCGATCCAGATGTCACCAAGGTAGCTGAAGACGACTCTGCCGCTGTGATAGTCAGGATGCCGGGCGAGCCGCACTGGTGCCGCGGTCGGCACGACCACGCCGAATCCCAGCGCTAGAAACGCAATGAAGCACACGCCGACAGAGGCTCTTCGGAACATGCTCATCCTCCCAGATAAACTGCGCGGATAGTACACCAACGGCTGGGGTTTGCGGCGATCCGGCGTGCGTCTATACTGGCGCTAACGGATGCCTGCAGCCTTATCAAGAACCGAAGCGTGGCCGCCACTGCCGCTCGAGCCGTGGGCCGATACGTGCGCGACGCTGCACATGTGGACGCAGATCGTCGGCAAGATCCGCTTGCGCGAGAGCGCTCCCATCAACCACGGGTGGCACAGCACGCTCTACCTCACCAGCCGGGGCTTGACGACGTCGCCAATTCCGCACGGGCTCGAGACCTTTCAAATCGATTTCGATTTCATCGATCACGTGCTCGTCGTGACGGCCAGCGACGGCGGGGTCGCACGCGTCGCACTCGAGCCCAAGACCGTTGCCGCGTTTTACCGCCAGGTCATGGAGGCGCTGCATGGTCTCGGCATGGACGTTCGGATCTATGCAAAGCCGAACGAAGTTGCCGATCCGATTCCGTTCGAGCGGGACGAGGTGCATTGCGCCTACGACGCTGAGGCCGTCAACCGTTTCTGGCGCGTGCTCGTGCAGAGCGACCGCGTGTTCAAGCGCTTTCGATCGGGTTTCATCGGCAAGTGCAGTCCCGTCCACTTGTTCTGGGGCGCGCTCGACCTGGCCGTGACGCGATTTTCAGGCCGGAGGGCCCCCGAGCATCCCGGCGGGATCCCCAACCTTCCCGATCGGGTCACGCGCGAGGCGTACTCGCACGAAGTCAGTAGCGCGGGATTCTGGGCGGGCGGCGGCGCGATCGCGTATCCGGCGTACCACTCGTATGCGTATCCGGAGCCGCCTGGGTTCGGCGAGGCGCGCGTCGTCCCGAGCCAGGCGTTCTATAGCCAGGACCTCCACGAGTTCATCCTGCCGTACGATGCCGTCCGCACAGCGCCAGATCCCGACGGGATGCTGCTCGAGTATCTGCAGTCGACTTACGTGGCGGCAGCCGACCTCGCGAAATGGGATCGCGCGGCGCTCGAATCGTCGCTCATCTGAGCGACGGCGCTGGCCGCCTCTCTCGCCAGCACGCGTCCGTGCCACACGAGGGCGGCGATGTTTGCGACCGACAGCAGGACGCTGAGATCCACCAGCAGCACGCCACGGGGGATCGACCAACCGAGGCCGAGGCCGATACCGTAGAAGAGATTCATGTTCAGCGTGACAATCGCGCTGATCGTCCAGAAGAGCGGACGGAGCGACGGCCGGAGGCCGGCAGCAAGCGCGAGCAGCGGTACTGCCAACATCATGTGATGTTCGTGAACACCGACTGAGAACACGAAGAACGCGTGAACGAGAAACGCCGCGCCGAGCGCGTGGATTGCGAGATCGTTCGCGCGTCGCAGCCGCCAGAGAGCCCACAGCGCAGCCACAGCAACCGCCGCGGTGCCGAACGGCCGTGGGTTGGGAAATCCAATTTGACGGAACGTGGAGATGGCCATGATGCGGCGGACCGGTGCCAGGAACGCCGCGACGATTCCCAGACGTGGAACCTGGTACCACGCGCGCAGCACGTAGTTGGCGATCCACCAGATATTGGCGGCATATCCCGACAGGATGTCTCGTCGCGCGTAGAACGAGCCGAACGCCAGCCAGACGTTTGGCAGCGCGCCAATCAGCGCGTACGGCAGGAAGATCAGGCTCGCCGTCACGGCGCCGCCGACGGCGGCCTCGATGGCGCCACGTACTCCACAGGTTCGCCACGCTGCGAGCATCAGAATCGGCAGCACGAGCAGTGCCTGCGGCTTGGTCAGCATCGCAACGGCGAGGCTCGCCCCGGCCCACGCCGGCGCGCCGCGGTGGAGCAGCACGAGGGATGCGATTGCCGGCAGCATCATCAGCGGGTCGAGGTAGCCGAGGACCTCGGCGTTCATCACAGTGGCTGGGTTCACCCAATACGCCACGGCCGCCCATCGTCCCTGTCTGTCGTCGCCGCTAAAGCGGCGCACGGTCCACCAGAGCAGCACCGTGAGCGCGATGCCGAAGAAGAGGCCAGGAATCTTGACGGCAGCCGTGAGTGCCGGACGATCGGACAACTCTGGATCGAACAGTCGGTATACCACGCCGGCCGCGCCGAGCTCGTAGAGTGCGACGGGCGGGTAGTCGACGGTCGTCGTATGGTGCAGCCAGTGCAGCTCGCCGCGAACGGGCGGCTGGCCCCCGACGCCGTAAACCGTCGCGACGTTCTTCGACGCCGCGATCATCCACATTTTCCAGGTGAGCACGTCCTCGGTGCCGCGGAGGGGGAGGGCCACCAGGCGAATGGCGGCGACGGTGGCCACGAGCAGGATCAAGCTCGGGCCGCGCCAGGGCGGGCGGGGCGCGGACATGCAGCCAAGACTAAGGGCAAGGTGCCAAGGTTGCCAAGGTGCCAAGGGAAGGAAGGGTGCCCAGGCGCCAGGCATCAAGCCCCTGGCCCCTTGGCCCCTTGGCACTCTGGACAATGGATCCTGGTCGCTCACCCCGACTGTGTCCAGACAACCCTCGACCGCCGTTCGGATAGAGGCGACGCTCGTCGCGCGCCTCTATCAGCAGGCCAAGGCCTCGCGATGGGGCGTATCGGAGCGCGCGTTCACGAGCGCGCTCGAGCGAAGCGCTGCCAAAGGCCTGCCGGATGCGCCGCAAGACCGCCACCGGCTCGAGCGATACCTGAGCTCGCTGCACCTCGAGGATCTGGCGCTCGCGTGCGCGTGTGCCGACGGTCACGAGGCCGCGTGGGATCACTTCGTGGTCGAATACCGACCCGTGCTCTACCGTTCGGCCGATGCGCTCGAGCCGGGCGGAGGCGCGCGTGAGCTCGCGGATTCAATTTACGCCGATCTATTCGGCCTCCAGGAACGCGATGGCGAACGCCGCTCGCTCTTTCGCTACTTCCACGGCCGCAGCAGCCTCGCGACGTGGCTCCGCGCGGTATTGGCACAGCGTCAAGTCGATCGTGTTCGCGCCACACGACGCCTCACCTCGATCGACGATGACGAGGGCGGGGAGGTCGTATCGGCGGTGCTCGTCAGCAAGCCTGCGACGGATCCGGACACGCAGCGTTTCGTGACGCTCATCCGCCAGGTGCTGCTGGCAGCGGTCGCGATGCTCCCGGATCGTGACCGGCTTCGGCTCGGTTGTTATTACCGTGAAGACCTCACGTTGGCGCAGACCGGGCGTGTGCTCGGCGAGCACGAAGCGACAGTGTCGAGGCAGCTGGCTCGGTCACGCAAGGTGATTCGAGCTGAAGTGGAACGCCGGCTGCGTCACGAGCACGGCCTCAGCGAGCCGGAAATCGCCGAGTGTTTCGCGTGTACCGATTGAAGACCCTGGCATGCTTGACGTCGCTGAGGTGTTCGCGCCCGGGCAGCGCAAGAATCCAGAGCCTGGCCGTTCTCATATTGAGCCCGCATGACGACGCCTGACCGCGACCGTTCGCTCGAGCAATGGCTTCGTCAGACGCCAATTCCCGGCGCCTCGGCGGAGCAGTGCTTCGACGCCGAAATCCTCGCCGCATGGGCAGAAGGCGTGCTCGAGGGCCCAGCCCGTGCGGCTGCCGAAGCGCATGCGGCAAGCTGCGGGCGCTGCCAGGCGATGTTGGCCGTGATGGCGCGCACGACGCCGACGCCATCGCCCGCGACGGGAACGTTCTTGCGGAAGTGGATGACGATGCTTGGCCCGGCGGTCGCTGCCGCTGCGGCGGTGGCGTTGTGGTTTGCTGTCGACGAGCGGCGTACGCCATCGGTTCCCGAGACCACTGCTACTCAGATCGCGGGCGGTCCCGCCGCACCGCCGCCAGCAGAGGAGGCATCGCGGTTTGCCGCCGAAAAAGATCGCGTCGCGTCACCTGACTCGCAGGTAGCAAGGCAGCTGGATGCTGCGACGCCGCTGGTCGAATCGCGTCGCGATTTTCGCGAGGGTGCAGCCGCCGACAAGAAAACGACGGACGCCACGTCCGTACAAAAGGAAGGCGAGCGCGAGAACGAACAGAAGACGCCTGCGGCGCCCGCGGCGGCGCCAAAACCGGCGGCGCCGCTGGCGTCTGCGGCGGGTGGCCGAGTCGAGTCCGTTCCAGTCGCCGGAAGCCGAGTGAATGCGCCGTATCCCGGACCACCGCCGCAGCAGCAGGCCAACCAGGTCGCGTCCAATCAGAGTCAAGTCGGCCAGGCACAGCTCAATCAAGCCCAAGTCAGTCAATCGCAGGCGCAGGGTCAGCGCGCTGAGCCAGCGACGGAGCAGGCAAAGAAGGCAGAAGCGCAAGCGCCGCAACGCCCCGCTGCTGCACAAGAGCCCGTGGCCATCACTGCCGAGAAACCGCTGGCGTCCCCGGCGCCGCCTCCTCCTCCTGCCGCACGGAGTACCATTGCGGAGCGAGCCAGTGCAGACGTCGTTGGCGACGAACTGCGGCGTCGTGCAAGCGCCGTCGCCGTCCCCGAAATCATCGCGCCTGACAACTCCGCGCGCTGGCGAGTTGTCCAAGGCAGGATCGTGCAGGGATCGAGTGACGCTGGTGCCACGTGGACCGAATCAGTTCAACGGCGCTGATGGCGTTGAACTGACGACTGGCGCTGCCGTATCGCCGACTGTCTGTTGGTTTGCGGGGCGCGCCGGAGTTGTCATCCTCACGACCGACGGACGCCAATGGCGGCCCATGACGCTCCCCGAGCGAGCCGATCTCGTATCGATCGTCGCGACTGATGCCCGCTCGGCGACCGTTACGGCGGCTGACGGCCGGGTCTTCGCGACCACCGACGGCGGGCGCACGTGGACGCGCCGCTAGCGCCGTATTTCCCGCCTATTTCGTTACCCCCGCAAGAATCGGCTCCCTCCCCGTTCAAAGGACAGCGCCCCAGGAATAGGAGAGGAGCAGTCCGATGCGTTCCCGTTATGTTCTCGTTGCGCCGCTGGCCGCGGCGATAGCCATCAGCTCGTCATGGTCGGTGCCCGATGCGGCGCCAACGCACAGTCCCGGCCAGGACTTGACCACGCTCGACGATCAGATCGAGCTGTCGCTCACCGTCTATAACTCCGACATCGCGCTCGTCCGTGACGTGCGGCGTCTGTCGCTGCCGACCGGAGATTTCGACCTCAAGTTCATGGACATTGCCGCGACCGTCAATCCGGCGACGGTCCACTTCCGATCGCTGACCGAGCCATCGCGCGTGAGCGTGTTGGAGCAGAACTACGAGTACGACCTGCTCGAGCCCGACAAGCTGCTGCGCAAGTATGTCGGTCGTGAGGTCACGCTCGTCCGCACCGTGCAGCAGGACGGCACGACTCGTCAGGAAGAAGTCAAAGCGGAGCTCCTCAGCTACAACAGCGCGCCGGTGTGGCGTATCGGCAAGGAAATCGTCACCGGCATGCACGCCGATCACATCCGGTTTCCGGAGTTGCCTGACAACCTGTACAGCAGGCCAACGCTCATCTGGACGTTGACCAACGGCGGCGCGCAGGCGCATCGCGTCGAGGCGTCGTACCTCGCCGGCAAGCTGGCGTGGAACGCGGACTACGTGCTCACCGTCGCGCGCGACGACAAGAGCGCCGATCTCGATGGGTGGGTCACGCTCCAGAACGGCAGCGGCACGTCGTTTCGCAATGCCAAGCTGCAACTCGTTGCCGGCGATCTCAATCGGGTGCGGCAGGCCGTCGCCGACAAGCGGTTCGCGGAGGCGCGGCGGGAGATGGATGCGCTGGCGGCGGCGCCGATGGCGCAGGAGTCGTTCTCCGAATACCACCTGTATACGCTCGGTCGCAAGACGACGATCAACAACTCCGAGACCAAGCAGGTGAGCATGCTCAACGGCAGCGGCGTTCCGGTGCAGAAGCGCTTCGTCGTTGACGGTCAGGATTTCTACTACCACAACCAGCAGCACCCCGGCGCGCCGATCAAGGACATCGTCCAGGTGTACTACCAGTTCAAGAACGACGAGAAGTCAGGTCTCGGCATGCCGATGCCCGCAGGCATCGTCCGCGTCTACCAGGCGGACTCGAAGGGTGGCGTGCAGCTGGCCGGCGAAGACCGTATCGGCCACACGCCAAAGGACGAGAACCTCAAGCTCAAGATCGGCAACGCCTTCGACGTCGTCTGCGAGCGTAATCAGATCGACTTCCAGAAGATCTCGAGCAACGTCTACGAGTTCGAGTACCAGATCACGCTTCGCAACCACAAGGCGATCCCGATCACCGTCGAAGTCAACGAGCCAATCGGCGGCAGCTGGCGGATGATCCGGTCGTCGCATACGCCGGCGAAGACTGCCGCCTGGGCGGCACAGTTCAACGTTCCGGTCGCGGCCGACGGTTCGACGACTCTCAAATACCGAGTCAGGGTAACTTACTGACATCTTCTCGCGACTCGCGGCTCGCAGCTCGCTGCTGGCTATTGCACAGCCGATCGATTGAGCAGTAGCTAACAGCGAGCCGCCAGCCGCGAGCCGCGAGTAACGAAACACCTCCAGACCCGACGTCGTAGTAAGCCCTGATCAAGAGGTCTCGGCTTTCGACAAGAGGAGGTTGAATGCGCCGGATATCACTGAAAACGTGGGCTTTGACCCTGGCCGCGGCGACCCTGGCGGTGGCCGTGACGGCCACGCGGACGGCCGCGACGGCAGAGCCACAGACGGCCCCGGCCGCGACCGCACTGCAGTCGATCGGCCCATTGGCATTCGCCCCTGACGGCGTCCTGTTTGCCGCCGACCGCCAAGCGGCGACTATCTTCGCCATCGACCTCGGGGCGAAGGGTGCCGGCGGCGCGCCGGGAGCGAAGGACGTCGCCGGCATCGACACGCAGATCGCGTCGATCCTCGGCACCGATGCCAAAGAGATCCAGATCACCGATCTTGCTGTTCATCCCAAGACCCGGAACGCGTTCATCTCGGTCATGCGCGGCACCGGCGCCGACGCCAAACCCGCCCTGCTCCGCGTCGACGGCGCGGGCAAAATCGAAGTCGTCGCCCTCGACGGACTCAAGATGACGAAGGCGGCGCTCCCCAACGCACCTGCCGCTGTGCCGGGACAGCGCAACCCGCGCATGGAGTCGATCACCGACATGGCCTACGTGGACGGCAAGCTGGTGATCGCCGGCCTGTCGAACGAAGAGTTCTCGTCGAAGCTCCGCGCCATTCCGTATCCCTTCGCTTCGGTCGAAGGGGGCGCGAGCGTCGAGATCTACCACGGCAACCATGGCCAGTTCGAGACGCGGTCGCCGGTGATCTCGTTCGTGCCCTACCAGCTCGAGAACAAGCCGTATCTTGATCGCGGGTTATACCTGCACGCCGCTCGTCAAGTTCCCGGTTGACAGCCTGAAGCCAGGGTCGAAAGTAATGGGGACGACGATTGCGGAGCTCGGCAACCGCAATCGGCCGACGGACATGATTCTGTACAAGAAGGGCGGCAAGGACTACCTGCTCATCGCCAACACCAGCCGCGGCGTGATGAAGGTGGCAACCGACGGCTTCGCGACTGCGCCTGGCATCACGGCAAAGGTGTCGACGGAGACCGGCGGCGTGGGTTTCGAGCCGATTGCAACCCTCAAGGGCGTGGAGCAACTCGATCTGCTCGACGATGCGCGGGCGATCGTGCTGACGCGCACCGATGGCGCTTTGTCGCTGCAGGCGGTCGCGCTTCCGTAGAAGTCGCGTTCGACCGCGATACCGAACCGATGATACCAACGCAGGCCGCGGCGAGCTCGCACGCTCGTCGCGGCCTGTGTCTTTTTGCCGTCCTGACGCTGACGACGCTCGCCGGAGCGTGCCGCTCGTCAGGCAATCCATCGGCGGCTCCCCGCATCGAGCTCAACTCGCAGACCCGCACGGTCGACGTCTCGGGGCTCTCCTCGTCGGCGCTCGCCGGCCTGTCAGCAGCGTCGTGGAGCGACACCGACTGGCAGGCACTGCTTCGCGTGTCAGTCAAATCGTCAGCACCTGATTCGGCGAGCCAACGCGCGCCGGCGGTCGCCGGCAGTTATCTCGTGACCGGCGACGTGTTGCGTTTCACGCCGATGTTTCCGTTCGACGACGGCCGGCGATACGAAGTCGTGCTCGACGGCGGCCGGTTGCCCGGCCAGACAGGCGGCTGGCGGGGCACGGTGACCGCCGTCGTCGGGACGCCGGCGGTCAATCGATTGCCGTCAACCGTCGTCACGCACATCTATCCGAGCGGCGACGTGGTCCCTGCCAACCAGCTCCGGATATATGTGCACTTTTCAGCGCCGATGGACTGGCGGAGCGGCCACGACTACGTGATGCTCCTCGACGATCGCGGCGAGGAAGTCGCCGACGCGTTCCTGCCGCTCGACGCTGATTTCTGGAACGACGATCGAACCCGCTACACCGTCTTCTTCGATCCAGGTCGCGTCAAGCGAGGCATCCTTCCGAATCGTCAGATGGGCCGCGCGCTCGAGGACGGGCGCCGCTACACGCTCGTCATCAAGCGGGAATGGCGCGATGGGCATGGGCTGCCGCTCAAGGAAGAGTTCCGCCACGAGTTCAAAGCGAGCGCGGCAATCGAGCGGCCGCTGGCGATGAACGACTGGCGGGTGACGACGCCGGCCGTTGGTACGCGAGACCCGATTGCGGTGACGTTTCCCGAGCCTCTCGATCATGGATTGCTGCGGCGGGCCCTGGGCATCGAGCGCGGCGGCGTGCCGATCGAGGGCGATATCGCGATTGAGTCCGACGAAACGCGGTGGCTCTTTACGCCGCGCACGCCGTGGAGTGCGGGCTCGTACAATCTCGTAGCGCTGGCGTTCCTCGAGGATCTCGCCGGAAATCGGCTCGGCCGTGCATTTGAAGTCGACAACTTCGAGCGGACTGACGCGACGTCCGAGCCCGAACGGCGAACGCGGGCGTTTGCCATCAGATGAACGGACCACGGAGGGGACTGAGACAACCCGTTGTCTCCCCCAAGTTCTCAACTCCTCCATTGGTCACTACCTCGTCTCCACCAGCGCCAGCAGCGCCCACCCCGTCGTCGAGATTCGCTGCGCGTAGCTCGATTGGCCTGCCGGGCGAGTGGTCTCGTTCCAGCTGCCGTCGGCGAGTTGCTGGCGCAGCAGATAGCCGCGGCCGGCAGCGATCGCCACCGCGCGCGCGTCGGACGTGAACGTGGGCGCGGCGCGTCTCTGCGAGAGCGCGGCGAGCGCCAACGTGGCCAGCGCGGTATCGAATGGCTCGGACGGCGACGTCAGGTACGGGCCCCATCCACCGTCGCGCCCCTGTCCTTTCTTGATGAACTCGAGCGCGCGATGCCAGTTGTCCGGCCCGTCATCCCGGTCAGCAAAGGCGAAGGCGATTGCCACCGCGTCGGGCGTATTTCCAATCGCGAGTCGCGAGAGCCATCGTTCGGCCCTCGCGATCCGATCGGCAAGCGGCAACCTGGACGCGAGGATCGTGCGCCGGGCGGCAACAGTCGCCAGCGCCGTTCCGTAAGTCGCCGGCGAGCCGATGCTGTCGGAGGCGTCGAGCCGCCACGATCCGTCTGCGTGTTGATCGGCGGCGACGATTTCCGCCGCGCGTTCGACTGCGGTCAGCGGCAGGAGCGACGCGGCAAACGCGGCTGTCGTCGCGTGAGCGAACTGGATGCGCGCGAGTACCTTGTCATCGGCGCCGCCCTCGCCACCGCCGTTGCTGGACCACCGAGCTGGTTCCGCCAGCCAGCGCAATGTGTCGTCAAGCGCTCCGCGTGCCGCTGGCGCGATTGAAGAGGCGGCCATCAAGGCGCGAGCTGCATCACCGTTGTTGTGGCACGAATAGCAGGAGTGCTCGCGCCGCCAGGCTGGCACTTCGCGCGCGAGGTACGCAACCGCTCGTGCCTCGGCGCGCACGGCGTGGCCGGAACCGTCGGCCGGGCTCTGCTGCCGCGCTGACGCCGAGCAGAGCGTGGCAAGCAGCAGCAGCGAGAGCGCTGAAAACGCGTGTTTCATGCTGCCGGCGATCATCGCGCGTTCGGGGACGCCCCGGCAAGAGCGTGCTACGATCGAACAGCGGCTGACCTTATGAGCACTCTCACGGCGAAGAAGAAGAAGGTCTTCGACAACGTACTCGAGGCCATCGGCGACACGCCGATGATCCGCATCAACCGCATCACCAAAGGGGTGGTCAAGGCGGAAGTGTTTGCCAAGATCGAGACCGTCAATCCCGGTAATTCCATCAAGGACCGGATGGCGGTACGCATGATCGAAGACGCCGAAAAGAAGGGGTTGCTCAAGCCCGGCGGCACGATTATCGAAGGCACCTCCGGCAATACCGGCATGGGGCTGGCGATTGCCGCCGTCGTCAAAGGCTATCGCTGCGTCTTTACCACCACCGACAAGCAGTCGAAGGAAAAGATCGACGCGCTGCGGGCATTCGGCGCCGAAGTCATCGTCTGTCCCACCAACGTCGATCCTGAGGATCCGCGGTCGTACTACTCGGTGTCGTCGCGGCTCGAGCAGGAGATCCCGAATTCCTGGAAAGCCAATCAGTACGACAATCTCTCGAATAGCGCCGCGCACTACGAAGAGACCGGGCCTGAGATCTGGGAACAGACCGAGGGCCGCGTCACGCACCTGGTTGTCGGCGTTGGCACCGGCGGAACGATCAGCGGCGTCGGGCGCTATCTGAAAGAACGCAATCCGAAGATCAAGGTGTGGGGTATCGACACCTACGGCTCGGTCTTCAAGAAATACAAAGAGACGGGGATCTTCGACAAGAACGAGATCTACCCGTACGTCACCGAGGGTATCGGCGAGGATTTCCTGCCGAAGAACGTCGACTTCGGCGTCGTCGATCACTTCGAGAAGGTGACGGACAAAGACGCGGCGCTGATGACGCGCCGCATCGCGCGCGAAGAGGGCATTTTTGCTGGAAACTCCGCCGGGTCAGCGATGGCGGGCGTGCTGCAGCTCAAGGATCGCTTCGCGGCTGACGATCTCGTCGTCGTGATCTTCCACGATCACGGATCGCGGTACCTCGGAAAGATGTTCAACGACGACTGGATGCGCGAGAAGGGCTTCTTCGACAAGAGCGGCCTGACGGCGCGCGACCTGGTCGCGTCGGGTGTCTCGGGCGAGCTTCTCGCGATCGAGGGAACTGAGCCGGTGGAACTCGCAGTCAAGCTCATGGGCGAGCACGACTTCTCGCAGATCTCGATTACCCGCGACAAGCGCCTGGTCGGATCGCTGAACGAGGCGCACCTCTACGAGGAACTCGTCCGTGCGCCGGAGGTCAAGTCACAACCGGTCGAGGCGATCATGCAGCCGGCGTTTCCCTTCGTCGATATCTCGACGCCGCTGGAGCTTCTTGCGACCATGATCACGCCGGCAAATCCGGCGGTTCTCGTACGCGACTTCAAGACGGATAAGACCTACATCATCACGCGATCCGACGTCATCCGCGTGCTCTGCTAGCTCATCGTGCTTGGTGCGCAAACTCACGACCTGGCCCTCAGACTGCCCTATAATCCGTCGGATGAAAAATCTTTTGACCGCTCTCATCGCCGCATTGGTACTCACCGGCACAACCTACGCTCAGACGACTGACGCCGCCGGCACATGGGACGTCAACTTGACGACGCCTAGCGGGCCGATGACGGTCGCGCTGACCCTTAAGAGAGATGGGGAGAAGCTGTCTGGCACGATTGCCGGTCCTCAGGGCGAGGTCGCCGTCCAGGGCACCCAGAAGGAAAAAGCGGTCAACGTGAACTTCACGGTGCAGACGCCGAACGGCCCGTTCGCAATCGCAATGGCCGGCAATCAGGACGGTGATGCCATTGCCGGGACGATCGATTTCGGCGGTCAGGGTCAGTCGGAGTGGACGGGTAAACGCCGCGCCGGCGGGGCCGCGCCGGCGGCCGTTCCAGCTCAGGAAAGCAAGGCCGACAACGTTGATGTCAGCGGCGCGTGGGCGCTGCTGATCGATCTCGGCGGGACCACGGGAACACCGACAGCGACCTTCAAGCAGGACGGCGAGAAGCTGACGGGCACGTATTCTTCCCAGGTCGTTGGAGAGCAACAACTTACGGGCACGATCAAGGGCAACGACATCGAGTTCGGCTTCACCGCGTCGTTCGAGGGCAACGCCGTCAAAGTCACCTACACCGGGAAGGTCGAGAAAGACACGATGAAGGGGACGGTCGCATTTGGGGACCTGGGGTCCGGAACGTTTACGGGCAAAAAGAAGTAGCCGGGAGGACCAGATAGACTTTGCAATGCAAAGTTTAAACGTGTTATATTTAAAGGCGGTTATCCGTTTCCTGAATGTCCTTAGCGCCTGCCGAGTTCGACCTCGAGCTCATGCCCCGCGCACGGGTGGACGTCATCGACGTCCGCCACCTCGTGTCGCAACGATTTGGCGATAGCCTCGACGACTACCCAAAAGCGCTCTGCTGCTCGTTCCACACGACGGCCGGATATCTCGACCAGAGCCTGGCCACCCGGCTCAGTCACAGCCGGGGCGGGGTCATGTCCTACATCAACGTCTTCCGGACGATGTTCCCGGAGGGCGCGGGTTATGAGCATGACAAAATCGACCGCCGGACCGAGCTGACAGAGGCGCAGAAGCCGGAAGAGCCCCGCAACGCCGATTCGCACCTGGCCTTCATGGCGGGTGCCCTGCGGACGTGCGTCACCTACCGCAACCGTCCTGACGAGCCGGTGTGCTTCATCGATCTGGACGGCGTCCACGAAGGGCGCCCGCGCCGCCGCCGGACCAGCGTGCTTGGATACACGAACGAGGAGACGGTCGCTCACGCCCGCATCGTCGTCCCCGTGTCGCGGCACGCTGTCGATTCGGTGAATCTGAAGAATCCGCGGCTGGGCATCTACGAGCAGTGCAGTCAGCTCGTCGCACAGCACGGCGTCAAGAAGGGAAGGATCCGGCTGTCGCTCGCGTCCGGTGAGCGCCACGCGGGCCTGACGGTCAACGAGTACGAGACGCTGCTGATGCGTCACGATCTTTCGGAAGTCCTGCGTGACCCGATGCGGTTCATGGCCGAGAAGGCGGGGCACATGCTGGGCAACCCGCTCGCGATTCCTGCCAAGACGCTCGACTACGCGAAGTACGATCTCGTGCGCGTCTTCAACCAGCTGATCGATTCGCTCGGTTTGCATGAGTCGATGGTCGAATGCGTGCTCGCGCGCGCGATTGCCATGCCGGCCTCGCGCTTCCTGCGCATGAAGCGGTCGGTCAGCCTGTTCGTGTCGGATCGCCAGAGCGATCGCGGCACGATCGTCGAAGGGACCTATCAGAGTCCCATCCTGGTCCAGTGGCACCGCGGCCACCGTCAGTCGCGCGTGCTGGACGTCACCCTGACCCGTTTCGTCTAGCTGCTCCCTTGTCGTGTCCGGCTTTCGCCGGACCGATCTTGACTCGGTTGACTATGTAGTATAACTATAGCAGTAGAGGACGTACTCATGGAGCGCGCATGTCTGGACGGCAACTGAGTTACGCCGCGGTATCGGTGCTGCACGCGATCGCTGACGGCGTGGCCTACGGGTTCGATGTCATGGATCGGACGGAGCTGCCGAGCGGCACGGTGTACCCCGCACTCTCGCGCCTCGAGCGCGACGGCTACGTCAAGTCGCACTGGGAAGATCCTGTCAAGGCGCATGGCGATCGGCGTCCGCCGCGCCGGTATTACCGGATCACCGCCCGTGGCTCCGAAGTCCTGGCGGACGCCCTCGAGCGGTTCCACGCGCTCAAGCCGGTTCGCGCAGGCTTCAGCAACCGGCCGGTCCGGTCTCGAGCCTGAACCTCCGAGCGTGAAGCCAGAGTGATCGCCCGAATGGACGCCCGAATGAATCCCCGAATGAACCCCCGAATGAGCCCCCGAATGAGCCAATGTGGCGTCTGACGCGCTTCCTGATTGGGCTCGGGACGGCCATTGTGCCCGCGGCGTTCCGTGACGATTGGAGTCGTGAATGGGAGGCCGAGCTCTGGCATGCGCGCGAGGCAGGCGCCGGACGTGACGGGCGGTCTTCAATCGATCTCGCTGTGCGCTCGTGCGGCGCCGTCCTGCACGCGCTCTGGCTGCGCAAGGAAGAATGGAGTCTGGCCGTGATTCTCCAGGATGTCCGCTACGCGCTTCGCGGTCTACGCCATCGCCCAGGGTTTACCAGCATCGCGTTGGTGACGCTCGCGCTCGGCATCGGTGCCAACGCGGCGGTCTTCAGCGTCGTTCGCGCCGTGCTACTGGCGCCGTTGCCATACCGCCAACCCGATCGGCTGGTCCAGATCTGGGAAACCAATCCGCCGCGGAACTGGACGCACGCGACCGTCGCCCCTGCCAATCTTCTCGACTGGCGCGCGCGAAGCCGTTCGTTCGAAGGCATCGCGTACTACGTCGGATCCGACACCAAGGATCCCGATCTCAGCGATGCGACGCTGACTGGAGCGGGTGAGCCCGACCGCGTACGAGCGATGCGGGTCTCGGCCAATTTCTTCGGCATCCTCGGCGTGGAGAGCGCACTCGGACGCACCTTTCTCGCGGCTGAAGAGTACCGGGATCGCTCCGCGGTTCTCGTGCTGAGCGACGGCTTCTGGCGTCGCCGGTTTGCCGGCGATCCGAACATCATCGGCCGGACGATCGAGATCGACGGCGCGCACGCGCAGGTCATTGGCGTGATGCCACGCAACTTCAGCTTTCCTGGAGCCGCTGCGGACTACTGGACGCCCATTGACTACGACGAACCACTCTTCCGCAGCATGCGCCGGCCGCACTGGTTCCGCACGGTCGCACGGCTGGCGCCAGCCGTCACGCTGGATCAGGCCGGCGCTGACATGGCGCGAATCGCCGGCGAGCTCGAGCGCGAGTATCCGGATACGAACAAACAGATGGGCGTTGGCCTCGGTCCGCTGCATGAGTGGTTCATCGGCGACAACCGGCGCGCGCTGCTCCTGCTGATGGGCGCCGTGGCTTTGGTGCTTCTCATCGCCTGCGCGAACGTCGCCAGCCTGCTGCTCGCCCGATCCACGCTGCGGCGCCGCGAGCTCTCGATTCGCGTCGCCCTCGGTGCCGGCCGGTTGCGATTATTTCGCCAGCTCCTGATCGAGAGTCTGATCCTCGCCAGCGGCGGAGCGGCTCTCGGCGTGCTCGGCGCCTATGGCGCGGTCGCCTGGCTGCGGCAGGCCGCGCCGGCGGGCGTTCCCCGGCTCGATCAGGCCGCGGTTGACGGCTGGGTGCTCGGGTTCACCGCGATTGCCGCGATCGCGACAGCTCTCGTCTTCGGCTTCGCACCGGCATGGCAGAGCAGTGGTGGCGTTTCTGCGGTCTCGCTGCACGACGGCGGCCGCGGTGCGACGTCGGGTAGCGTGGCGGGTCGCCGTGTGCTCATCGCCGTCGAGGTCGCGTTGTCGGTTGTGCTGCTGGTCGGTGCAGGGCTCCTTCTTCGGAGCTTCATCCACCTCCGTTCGGTCCCGCCAGGAATTGAAGTGACCGGAGGCCTGACGTTCAAAATTTCGCTGCCGGCAGCGAAATACGAAGACGATGGAAAGGCGGCGAGATTCTTTGCTGAGACCGTGACGCGACTCCAAGGTATTCCTGGTGCTCGCGCCGCGGGCGCGACCGCGCGGCTGGCGCTCGAGGGTTACAACTGGACGGGCGATCTCTTCATCGAAGGGCGACCGGACGTGTGGGGACGCGAGCTCCGGCACAAAGCCATCACGCCAGGCTATCTAAGCGCCTCGGGGCTCCGCTTGATTCGCGGCCGCGATTTTACAAGCGGCGACACCTCCACCAGCGAGCCGGTCGTCATCGTCAACCAGACGCTCGCTCAGCAATATTTTCCAGACGGCGACGTCATCGGTCGGCGCCTCGCGTTCAGCCGGCCGTCGGTTCGCACGACCTGGCGCACCATCGTCGGCGTCGCCGCCGACGAAAAGCAGGACGGCCTCGCGGCAGAGGTCAAGCCGGAGGTCTACGACCCGCACACGCAGGACACGCCGCACACGATGTCCATTGTTGTACGGATGACCGGAGATCCGTTCGCGATCGTTCCAGCAGTACGACGCGAGGTCGCGGCAGTCGATCGAACGATCGCGCTGTACGACATCCGGACGCTGGAGCAGGTCGTCGATCGATCGCTGGCCGTCGAGCGGTTCAGCGCGCTGATACTGACGGGATTTGCCTGCGGCGCCCTGCTGCTGTCGGCGGTCGGTCTCTACGGCGTGATCGCGTGCACAGTCACGGCGCGAACGCGCGAGATCGGCGTTCGTCTGGCGCTCGGCGCCAGCCGATCCCTCGTCCTCAAGATGGTCATCTGGGACGGCCTGCGCGTGGTGCTTGCCGGTCTTGCCGTCGGCCTGCTCGCGTCCGTTGCGCTGACACGCGTGGCGGCGGCATATCTCTTTGAAACCCGGCCGACGGACCCAGTCGTTCTCGGCATCGTCGGCGTCGTGCTCGCCGTCGCCGGAGCGCTCGCCAGCGCCTTACCGGCAGTTCGCGCGTCGCGAGTCGATCCCTCGATCTCGCTGCGCGCGGAATAGGGACAGTTCAGCCCCGTCACCCTCACTGCTGACAACTGCCGCCCGTCCGGACTATCCTCCACAGAGGAGAACATTGATGATGACGAGGCGCGTCCGGACCGGCCTGATCATGGCGGTCCTTCTCGTATCGGCTGCGTGTGCCACCAAGAGCATCAACCAGGTGCGCGCCGATCCTGCCAAGTACCGCAACCAGACCGTTACGGTGCGCGGCACCGTGGCCGAGAGTGCGTCGGTCATGGGGAAGGGCGCCTACAAGCTGGCCGACGGCGAAGACAGCCTGTGGGTCGTCACGAGCGGCGGCGCCCCGCGTAAAGGCGCGCGAGTCGACGTGACCGGACGAATCGAGGATGGCTACGACCTCGGTGGTCTTGGCCGGATCCTCAAGCTGCCGGAGGCGCTGCAGAACGGCCTGGTGCTGATAGAGTCGTCACATAAGGCGCGCGACTAGGGACGCGGATCCGCAACGGGTCGCGGATTATGCGGATTACAACGGGTCGCGGATTACGCGGATTACAACGGGTCGCGGATTACAACGGGTCGCGGATTACGCGGATCACAACGGGTCGCGGATTACGCGGATCACAACGGGTCGCGGATTACGCGGATTACAACGGGTCGCGGATCACGCGGATTACACGAGCTACGATAAGCGAAACAATGAGTTACTGCGAACATTGCGAAGGACAGCGATTCGATCGGGCGCGCGTGCTCCGGGCGCTGCGGCAGGTCAAGCATGATCTGCAGACCAAGGATGCGGCGACGGCACAGCGAGCGCTCGACATGGCGCTGCAGGCGGTGAAGGCGCTCGAGATTCCTCACCTCGAGTGGGAGGACGAAGGAGCGGAGGTCGTGCACTAGACGGCTACGGGTTACCTCCATCCCTTCACTTCCGCGCCGGCCGGCGCGTACTTCTCGATGTGCCGGACCATCTTGTCCATCAGCTCGGCGCCGCGTGGTCCCCAGCAGTGCGGCGCCCGACGTTCGAAGACGATCTCGCCGGTGAATTTTGGATTGTCGGCCTTCTTCAGGAACTCGTTGAGTTTCTCGACGCCGTTGTTCAAGTAATACGAGTCCATATCTCCGACATACACGTTCAACTTATGGGCGACCTTCGGCCCCAGCGTCGCCCAGTTGGTTTCAAGGACGTGGCGGAGGTCGTATTTCTTCCACGATTCGGCCACGGACTTGTCGATTTGTCCGGATGTCTTGTCCCACAGCCGCTTCGGATAACCGTCGGCGCCGACCGGCGAGTACGTGGCTTCCCAGATATCCCACTGTCCGCCCGAGCGTGACTTGTCGCCGATGACGAGCTCGTAGTGGTTCTCGTCTTTCATCATCGACTCGATGTTGCCGTCGTTGCGTTGCTGGTTCGGCCGGTCGACGGTCATCCAGCCTTTGTCGACGAAGTAGGCGTTGGCGTCGCTGTAGATGTTGACGATCTGGTGATACCGGAAGTCCAGAGAGTCCGGGCAGCTCGCAAATGCCCGGCCGTAGAAGTCAGGGTAGAAAACCTGGTGCGCCGCGGCTATCCAGCCGCCGGTCGATCCGCCTGACAACGTTCGTGCCCATGGTTCGCGGATGACGCGAAACTTCTCTTCGATCGCCGGGATGAGCTCCTGCATGATCGCGTCGCCGTACGGTCCGTTGTTCTCCGAGTTCACGCCGTACGAATCGTCGTAGTAGGGCGACGGGTGCTGGAGCGTGACGTAGATCATGCGCGGCGTCGAGGCGCCGAGCCAGAACGCGTCGAAGGCACCGTCGCTGCCGAAACCGCCAGGCGCGCGAAGCGAGAAGTGCCCTTGCTCGTAGTTGACCGGATATCGGAGAGTGGGGTGCTTGTCGTAGTCCTTTGGCAGGAGCACGGTCGCGCCGAGATAGATGGGATGTCCCCACCACTTCGAGAGGATTGTGCTTTCGATCTTGATGCGTTTGACGAGATCGGTATCCGCCGGCGGCTGAATTGGCGGAATCACCTTGTCGGCGACGAGGCGAATGGCCGTGGTCGAGCGCGGGTCGAACTGCACCCGCACCGGATCGCCATAGACGTTCCCTGGTGACCGCTTCCAGTTCTGGCCTTCCCACTGATCCATGTGCAGCCACACCGTTTTCCCGTCTGCGCGCGCGAACCGCGTGAAGACGTTGACGAAGGCCTGCATCCAGTAATCGCCGGCAGGAATCTCGCGAAGGCTGACAATCGGATGGCCGCGGTCTGCCCCCGAGAACGTGACCGGTGTGCCTGACTGGAGGTTATCGATTGCGATCGAGAAGAGCGGTGCACCCGTCGGTCCGGCCTGTTCGATGGGCGTCCGCTTGTTGTCGCGGCTGATCGCGACGTACACCATGCCGGTGGTCGCTTCGGCGCGGGCGTCCGGCGCGATCGTGATCTGGATGCGCGGCCCGGTCGGCGGCTGCAGGGCGTCGATGTCAAGGCGGGTCGCAAGCGTTGCGGCGATCGCAGCGGTGAGGGCGGCGGTTACGAGACGCGTGACGGTCATTGCTTCGTTCTACCACAGCTCAGCTGTGATACAACCCTGACGTACCCAGCATGCGGCTGCCTCTTGCGCTCGTCGTCGCTGCCGGCGTGATCCTGTCGTCGCCCTTCATTCGCGACATTCGGGATTGGATTCGCGGCACGTTCCCCGGCCAGTATGCCACCGTCGTGGCGACGGCCGTGGCCATCTCGATCGGGTTGGCTCTGATTGCCGCAATCATCAGGATTCGCGACCGGCGAGCACTCCGATATGGAGCCATCGCCTGCGCCCTCGTGCTCGGCACGGCCTATGCGCTGTGGAACGCACAAGGTATCGCCGAAGTTGATGCCGTCGAGCGCGTGCACTTTGTCGAATACGGCCTCATCACGTTGCTCTTCTACCGCGTGTGGCGTCCGCGTGGCGACATGTCGATGTTCGTCATGCCCCTGCTGGCTGGCCTTGCCGTTGGCACGCTCGAGGAATGGCTGCAGTGGTTCATTCCCGGCCGCGTCGGCGACATGCGTGACGTCTTTCTCAATGCCGCCGCCATTGTCTGCGGGCTCCTCTTCAGCTACGGTGTCGATCCGCCGGATCGGGAAGCGTTCGCGCTGCGCCCGGGCTCGCTGCGTCGCATCGGTGTCCTGGCTACGGTCGTCGGGTTGCTGTTCGCGGCGTTCGTCTACTCGGTCCACATCGGCGTCGAGATTCAGGAGCCGCAATTCGGCCGATTCCGGTCACGATACGACGCCTCGACACTGTTGCGGATCGCAGACGATCGATCGCGCGCCTGGAACGTGAACCCCCCGATCGAGCGGCCGCGCAGCAGGAGCCGCGAGGATCAATACATGAGCGAGGGACTCCTGCACGTCCAGGAGCGGAACCGGCGCTGGGAGGTGGGCGATATACGCGCCGCGTGGTCGGAGAACCTGATTCTCGAGAAATACTACGCCCCCGTGCTCGACGCACCGTCGTACATCTCGAAGACCGGCCATCGCTGGCCAGCCGGACAGCGGACTGACGCCGAGCGACGACTCGTGGCGGCGCCAGGACCGCCAGATTCCTACGAGAGCCGCGCTGACGCGACCGAAGGGCGACACTTCATCCGCGTCTGGCCGCCGGTCGCGTTCTGGAGCATCGTGGTGCTGTCGTTGAGCGGTCTGCTCGCGACGTGCTTTCGGTTCAGTTGAGGCGCAATGTGCGGCGCATCTACCACGAGCAGCGCTACAGCCCGCTGCGCTAGGATCTGACATGACACGTGTCGCCGGCGCCATCTCGCTCGCACTTGCGGTTGCGAGCCTCGCGTCGTGTCGCGAGCTTGGCTTTACGAGCAGGGTATTGTGGCGCGTGCCGTCGCCCGACGGGCACGTGGTCGCCGTGTGCCAGGAGACTCCAGAATTCGACGGTCCGGGATTCGACATCAGGCTGGAGCGCCCGGACGGCACCCTCGTGCGCCGTCTGTATCGCAGTGGCGATGGCGATCCATGTAGCGAGCTGGCGTGGTCCACAGACGGTCAGGTCCTCGCCGTGCTCTCGGGCCATGTTGCACGCTTGCGATTCGTCGACGTTGCCTGGGCCTTGACGCAGCCAGCAGATCGCGAGCTGTGGTGGTCACCGCGCCAAGTCGACCTGGGAAGAGCGGGGGACCTGCGGCTCGGGCAGGACCTCCGATTCGTCGGTCCGCGCGTGATCGAGCTGACGACATGCTCGTATAGCCCTCTCGAAACGCAACGCACGCACCAGATGCGTTGTACGTCCAACGAGAGGCGAACGCGCGTCACAGTCCCGCCGCTGCGCACGGCAGCAGGAGCGAAAATAGAATGGACGCCGAAGGGAACACGAGCATGACGACCGCTCCCGATCAGACCGAAGCGGCCGAGCATTACTTCAAGTACATCGAGCAGGTGCCTGCCGGGGACATCTGCGACATTCTTGCGGCGCAGGCAACCGAACTCCTTGGGCTCTTTGAGACCATTACCGAGACGCAATCGCTGCACCGCCATGCACCGGGGAAGTGGAGCCTTCGGCAGGTCGCCAACCATCTGAATGACACCGAACGGCTTTTCGTCTCCCGCGCGTTCTGGTTTGCGCGTGGCTTCGACAGTCCGCTGCCCAGCTTCGATCAGGATGTCGCCATCGCTGCGGCAGCAGCAGACGAGCGGTCATGGTTCAGCCACGTTGACGAATTCCGTACCGTTCGCGACGCGACGTTGACGTTCTTCCAAGGTTTGCCAGCCCACGCTTGGGCTCGTCGAGGCCTCGCCACCGGCCGCCCGTTCACTGTCAAGGCACTCGCGTTCATCACGGTGGGACACGTGGCTCACCACATGAAGATCGTGAGAGACAAGCATTTGCCTGCCTGACGAATCGAGCGGCGAGGAGTCGTCGCTCAGAGACCGAAAAGGGACCATTGACGACTTGCATCTCCCGATTGTCAGAACTCCGGTGCAGGCTTCAGATGTGATGGTTGCCGCTTCACTCGTCGAGGTCGCCGTACGCGATCGCTCCTGCGGCACGGCTCTCGCCCGCTTCCGCCGCGCCTCGCTCGACGACGTGTTGGCTATCGAGCGGTTGGTGGCGCTCGCCGCTCGAGGTTTGAGCCGCGAAGATTACAGCGACGTGCAGATCGAGGCAGCGCTTGGCAGCGCGCTGGGCGTCGATTCACAGCTGATTCGTGACGGCACGTACTTCGTGGCAGAGTTGCACGACGGGTTGGTCGCGTGCGGTGGGTGGAGCAAGCGGATGACGCTGTTCGGAGGCGACAAGGATCCGGGGCGTCAGCCGAGTCTCCTGGATCCTTCAAGCGATGCGGCGCGAATTCGGGCGTTTTTCGTCCATCCGGACTACGCGCGACAGGGGCTTGGTCGCGCGATGCTCGCTCTTTGCGAGGCGGAAGCGCGGTCGAGCGGATTCACGTCAACCGAGCTGGTCGCGACG
The DNA here is from genome assembly GCA_963797715.1 of uncultured Acidobacteriota bacterium. Lineage (GTDB taxonomy): Bacteria > Acidobacteriota > Vicinamibacteria > Vicinamibacterales > 2-12-FULL-66-21 > DATBJJ01. The sequence continues at coordinate 551,780 of CAWCQS010000007.1, read as the reverse complement.
CTGCCGGGGGAGCGTTTGTATGCGGCATGTGGATACCTGGCTCAGGCGCCGATCGAACATACGCTGCCGAGCGGCGTGCGCATCCGCTTCGTGCCGATGCGCAAGCTGCTGACCCTTGAAACGGGGGCGTCTGATGTTACCGGCGGCCCGCGAACGTAGGTGATGAGATGGACGTGACTGCGATCATTCGGCGGTTCGAATCACCAGACGAGGTTCGTGAGATGACTCTTGGCCGCTTCGAGGTGATTCACCTCGGTGGCCTAACCGTCGGCCGCGCCACCTATCAGCCCGGATGGAAATGGTCGTCGCACGTTGGACCGACCGTCGGTGCGACGCGGTGTACGGTCGAGCATCTCGGACTCGTCGTCTCTGGCGTTGCGACGGCAGCGTTCGAGAACGGTCGCGTGATCGAGCTCCGGCCGGGCGATCTCTTCTATATTCCGCCGGAGCCGCACGATAGCTGGGTCGTCGGCGACCATCCCTACGTGTCGCTACACTTTGCCGGCGCGGACAAGTACGCCGCGAAGAGGTCATGACGATGGTCGCCCGTTGTACGGGTGCGCTGCTCGGCATGTTGTGTGTCGTCGCGCTAGCGTCACCACAGGGCGAGCCGCATTCGTACGCCGACTATCACCAGCATCTCTTCAGCCCCGAGATCGCCAGACGCTCGCCGAGCCTCCAACCGATTGCGGCTGCCGATCTTGTGCCGTTACTCGATGCGGCCGGCATCGAGCGCGCTGCGGTGCTGTCCCTCGGCTACCAATTCGGCAATCCCAACCGCCCGCCAGTCGAGGACGAGTACCGAGCACGTCAAGGCAGAGAACGACTGGACCAGCCGAGAAGTCGCTCGATACCCACAGCGGCTCGTTGGCTTCTGCGGCGTCAATCCACTCCGCGATTACGCCCGTGAAGAAATCGATCGGTGCGCCAAAGATCCGCAGCTGCGCACCGGCCTCAAGATGCACTTTGGCAACTCGGACGTCGACCTGCTCAATCCGCAGCACGTCAAGGCACTCCAGGGCGTGTTCCGCGCCGCCAACGCTCATCGCATGGCGATCGTCGTGCACCTGCGCTCGACCATCAGCCAGAAGCGTCCGTACGGCGCGTCGCAGGCGCGGGCGTTTCTCACCGACGTGTTGCCGTCGGCGCCGGATGTGCCGATACAGATCGCTCACCTGGCGGGCGCTGGCGGTTATGACGACCCGCTCGTGGATGAAGCGCTTGCCGTGTTCGTCGACGCCATTGCTGCGAATGATGCGCGCATGGCGAAGGTACTGTTCGATGTATCTGGCGTGGCCGGCCTCGGTCAGTGGAAGACGAAAACGGATCTCATTGCCAAGCGCATCCGCGAGCTCGGCGTCGAACGCGTGCTTTACGGTTCCGACGGCGCCGGTGGTGGTAACCCGACGCCGCGCCAGGCCTGGGCGGCGTTTCTCGAGCTGCCGCTGACGCGAGCAGAGGTGCAGACGATCGCCAGTAACATCGCGCCGTATATGCGATAACGCCAGGGACGCGCGCCCCCAACCATGCTTCACCTTGAGTCCAGACGCGACCCATACTGCATCACGACCGATCCGAATCGGATCGACATCGATGCCGTGCACGCCTACCTGACGCAGTCCTATTGGGCTCGGGGCATCCCTCGCGAAACCGTGGCGAAGTCGATTCGTGGCTCGATCTGCTTCGGCTTGTTCGACGGCGATCGGCAGATCGGCCTGGCCCGCGTCATCACCGACAGGGCGACGTTTGCTTATCTATGCGACGTCTACGTACTCGAGGAGTATCGCGGTCGAGGTCTGGCGCGTTGGTTGATGGAAACCATCGTCGCACACCCGGAGCTCGCCGGTCTCCGTCGGTTCGTACTGGTGACACAAAGCGCGAACGGCCTCTATGAGAAGTTCGGATTCACGCCGCTCAAACGGCCCGAAGGCTACATGGAGATCGTCCGGCCGCACATCTACGCACCGTCCGGCACATAATCGAAGGGGAGCAGGTCATGCCGGTGAATCAGACAAATGTGTCGGCTCTCATCAGTCGTAGCCTGGGTGGTCACTACACGCGGGTCCGCGACAAGATCCATACGCTCGTGGATCCATTGTCGTCTGAAGAGCTCTGGACGCGTCCGTATCCGTATGGCAACTCGATCGGACACCTATTGCTGCACTTGACAGGGAATCTGAACTACTACATCGGGGCGCAGATTGCCGGCACAGGGTATGTTCGAGATCGACCTCGCGAATTTGCCGATACGTCTCATCCGCCGACGCAAGACCTCCTTGCCGCCTTCGACAGCGCCGTCGACATGGTGCTGACCACGCTGGTGGCTCAAGGCGACAACGATTGGGCAGCACCATTCAGCGGTGTGGGCGCGGAGGATATCGGTAATCGCTTCGCCATGTTCCTGCGATGTGCCGCGCATGCCGACCATCATGCTGGTCAAATGATTTATCTGTGCAAGCAGCTTACCCTCACCACTCGTGCGCAGTGACACATGCAGTTCCCAAACGTCCACGGCATCATTCGACGGCGCCTGCTGGTGAACTACCGCGTTGATCCGTCGATTGTGCAGCGGCAGTTGCCCAGCCCGTTTCGGCCGAAGCTGCATGCCGGGTACGCCGTCGCTGGGATCTGTCTGATTCGTCTCGAGGACGTGCGGCCGAAGCGAGTCCCGCGGATGTTCGGCCTTTCCAGCGAGAACGCCGCCCATCGCATCGCGGTCGTCTGGGAGGACGAGGGCCAGCGGCGCGAAGGCGTCTACATACCGCGTCGCGATACCGGGTCACTCATCAACCATCTGGGTGGCGGGCGCGTGTTTCCTGGCGAACATCATCGGGCGCATTTCGACGTGGCCGACGACGATCGCCGGATCGAACTGCACATGCGCTCTGCCGACGGGCAAGTCCAGGTCAGCGTCGCCGGCTGTGCGGCGCCGGGGCTGCCGGCGACGTCAATCTTTCGCACGCTCGGAGAAGCGTCGGCCTTTTTCGAGCCTGGCGCGGTCGGCTACTCGGCGACGGCACGCGGCGATCGGCTCGACGGCATCCGGCTCGAGACACACTCCTGGACGGTTGAACCGCTCAGTGTCGAATGGGTCCGATCGAGCTACTTCGACGACGAGCGCGTGTTCCCGGGCGGCACCGCCGTGTTCGACTGTGCTCTCGTGATGCGCAACATTGGACACGAGTGGCACGCGGCAGGCGACATGTATATCTAGGGAGCGCCGCGGTCAGACGGAGGCCGCAGACGCCGGTAACTGTTTCTGCGGGAACAGCCGGTTGACGAGCGGCTCCACCTGTTGCCCGAATCGGTCGACGCGCGGCGCATGGCGCGGGTCGTACGTCACCATCCAAATTTGAAGTCCGGTCGCTCCGCCGCCCCGCCATGTGCTCAGACGAAACAGGCCATCACTCAGATCGGCGACGCGAACGAAAAGATCTCGTTCGGGGTTGTGCCACGCCACGCTGCCCGTGATGCGCTCGCCCGTGGCGGAGGCGATGGCGAGATGTGCATCGAGTGCGATCTCGCCATCCACGATCTCGAAGGCCTCGGGACTGAGCAGCCGGGCCCAGACATCGGACATGCCGAGCGACGTGACCCGCTGAATGCTCGCGTAGTGACGATCGCGTCCTTGGTGACGCTCGAGATAATGACGCAGGCTGCGGAACTCGAACTGCCACCCGGCGCTCACCGAGTCGAGCTCGTCATCCCAGCTCGCGCCTTTGCCGAAGCCGGAATGGACGATTCGGATGGTCGTGCCGCCCTCCCGCGGTTCGAGCGTGAACTCCATCGCCAGCTGTTGCCGTGGCCCGGACATCGGTTTGCCGCTCGCATCGAAGGCCGGCCGGTTCTCGAGGAGGCGCAGCCGTTTTCCAGGTTCCCAGACGTCGATGTCGGATTCCCAGGCCCAGTGACTGTCCCAGCCCCAAAACATCTTGCCGCCGGCTCCGGGCGTGACGCGGGCCTGAAGAGGGAACCAGCGGACGAGTTCGCCGGCATCAGTCAATGCGCGCCACACCTCGTCGGGGGTCGCGTTGATGTCGATCGCGGTTGTAAAGGAACGTGGCGGCTTCATCTTCTACTCCTTGTTCGCGGGCGATGAATCCGGGTGGATCGACGTGTCGCTCGTCGCGGTGTGGGGACGGGGATGCGCGACAGTCACGAGCCGGAAGCGGCGGCCGCCGGGTGCGCTGGCGTCGTGATACTTCGCTACGAGCTCGGCGACGCGATCCGTCAGCTCGCTTGCGAAGGCGGCACGCGTCTCGGCAGAGGCGAAACGTATTTCAGAGTCGATGGCGAGCGTAGACACCCGCTTGTGTTCGGAGCGCGCGCGCGATTCGAGCGCCGAGACCTCCGATATGGTTCTTGAGGCCACCGCGACGACGTAGGACGCGCTGAGGCGGTCGTGAGCGGCTTCGGCAGTCGGGCCGAGGGCACCGAGCGCATCTGGACTGATCACGAAAGATCGAGCAGTGGCGCGGAGCACGCGCTCCGTGCAGTTGCCCTTGCGGCGTTCTTCTACGCATTCGAGGAGGCCGCAGTGTTCGAGCGCCTTGAGGTGGTAGTTCAGCCGCTGACGGGGGAGGCCTAGCCGCCGCGCGAGGCCGGCCGCGGAGGCCGGTTCTGTGAGCGCTGCCAGGAGCGTGCGTCGGGTGCCCCGCAAAGCGGTAGCGGCCGTTTCAGGGCTGTCGATGACGGTGACGCCGGGATCAGCAGGCTTCATCAAAATGGGACTATTGATCCGACAAATAAATCTGTCAAGACATCTTTTTATGTCGGAAGATGAGGTCCGGCTGACGCCGGACACCACAGGCATATGTCTACAGGTTAGGGGGCTCCGCCGCCGATACAACCGCTGCACCCTGCCATGCCTCAGTACCGACGACCTGCTGGCCCATGCGCACGAACGGGCAATGGAGTTCCTCAACTCCCTCCCGAACCGGCCTGTGGCACCCAGGGCATCGTTCGAGGAGCTGATGACTGACCTGGGCGGGCCTCTGTCGGAGGCCCCCCAGGATCCGGTCAGCGTGCTCGAAGCCCTCAGCTCGACCCTCGAGCCGGGCCTCGTCGCGAACGCCGGGCCGCGCTACTTCGGGTTCGTCACCGGCGGAAGCTACCCGCTCGCCGTCGCCGCCGACTGGCTCGTGTCTACCTGGGATCAGAACGCCGCGTTGCACGTGATGTCGCCGGCGATTTCTGCCCTCGAGTTGTGCACGACCCGGTGGTTGCTCGACGTGCTCGGCCTGCCCGAACAATCGAGCGTCGGGTTCGTGACCGGTGCCCACACCGCCAACGTCACTGCGCTTGCCTCGGCGCGCCACGAAGTCCTCCGCCGCGCACGGTGGGACGTCGAGTCTCTGGGACTCCAGGGCGCGCCGCAGCTGACAGTCGTCGCGGGAGAAGAAGCTCACTCATCGATTTTTGCCGCCTGCCGGATGATTGGCGTTGGCAGCCGGACGGTCATGCGCGTTGCTACCGACGAACAGGGGCGCATGCGTCCCGACGCGCTCGAGTGGGCGCTCTCGGCAACTTCGGGTCCGACGATCGTCTGCGCGCAAGTAGGGAACGTGAACACCGGCGCCTGCGATCCACTCGTCGAAATTGGCGAGCTGACGCGCGAAAACGGCGCCTGGCTCCATATCGATGGCGCCTTCGGATTGTGGGCAGCTGCGTCGCCGGCCTATCGAAGGCTCGTGGCCGGTCTGGCCGACGCCGATTCGTGGACGACCGACGCACACAAATGGCTCAACGTCCCCTACGACAGCGGCATCGTCATCGTCCGGCACCCGGCGGCGCACCGCGCGGCGATGAGCCAGACCGCGGCGTATCTCCCGCCGGGTCAGGGCGAGGAGCGCGACGGCACCGACTGGGTGCCCGAAGCGTCGCGACGAGCGCGCGCGGTACCTGTGTATGCGGTGCTTCGCATGCTCGGGCGATCGGGACTCGCGGATCTCGTGCACCGGTGCTGCCGGCTGGCGGCGCGAATGGCCGATCGCCTCTGGAACACGACCGGCGTGCACGTGCTCAACGAAGTCGTGCTCAATCAGGTGCTCGTGCGGTTTACGTCGCCGGCTGGCGACAATGTCACTCCCGCCGTCATCGCTGCGGTGCAAAACGCCGGCGTGTGCTGGTGTGGCGGAACGACGTGGGCGGGAGCGCCGGCGATGCGCATCTCGGTGTCGAACTGGCAAACGACTGAGGATGATATCGATCGGTCTGCCGCGTCCCTCCTCGAGTGTTTCAAGCGGGTGCTTTCCTGCTAGCGCTCCTCATTTTGCCGGCGGCGCAAACAGCGCGTCGTCCATCGGCACGTTGAGCTCGATTTTTTCGGTGTAGGTCACGAGGGTCACGACGGGTTCTTTGCCCGTTCGTTCCTCGGTAATGTCGAACGGAAACTTCACGCCCTCGACGTCACGCCAGTTATCGAAGTCGATTGTGACGTCGAACTGACGCCCTCCCGGAAGGTTGAGCACACCCGTGTGACGGCGGTCGAGATACGTCTTGAGCGTCGAGATAAATGGTGCGCGCGAGTCCACTCTTGAGCGTTACCGTGAGCTTCAAGGCGTCGCCGCCTGGCAGCGACTCCTTGCCCGTGAACACGACCGAGTGACCTTTCTCTTTCCAGTCGACGAGGATGCCGTCGAAGTCGCCATCGACATCGCGAGACTCAGCGGCCAGCTGCGCCTGCCGTGGCACGACCTTGCCCTGCACCGTGTCCCAGGCGAGGTCGCCGCTAATGCCGCGCGGGACGAGCGGTGCGTTCGATTGCGCTGGTCCCTGTTCGAGGCGGAAGAGATTCGGCCGCTTCTTGTAGACAATCACCTTCAAGGTCGTGCCGATTCCGCTCGCAACCGTGCGCGTCATCTTGACCGTTTGGACGGCGGCCAGCTTTTCTTTTCCACCGCGCGCCGCGACGTGTCGCGCGACGATATCGTCAACCGATTGTGCGGTCGCTATCGTCGGCAGCGAGGCGTACGCGAGTAGTGTTACGGCGGTCACAGACGTCATGCGAGTCAGCATCAGGTCTCCAAGGATGCTCGATATTATGCGCGAACAGCATTCAAGCTTATGAGTGATCCGCGCGACCCGCGTCTCTTTTACACCGGCGATCCGCTCGATCCGCGTTACGTCATACCGGCGATTGGCGCGATCCGCATCTCGTCATGCAGGTGATCCGCGCGATCCGCGTCTCGTCATACACGTCAATCCGCGCGATCCGCGTCCCGTCATACCGGATCCGATCCGCGTCTCGTCATACTAGTGATCCGCGCGATCCGCGTCTCGTCATACCGGCGATCCGCGTCTCGTCTCGCCACACGAGTAATCCGTGCGATCCGCGTCTCGTCACACCGCCGATCCGCGTCTCGTCACGCCGTTTGCCCCAAGTCACGTGTGTCGTCTATATCCGTGGTGGCATATGATCACGCTCCATGGCGCGAGAGCGGCATGTGACCGTGAATGGACGTGAGACCCGTGTGCTCGAGGGCGGCGGCGGTCGAGCGCTCGTGCTGCTCCATGCGTTCCCCTTGAGCGCCGACATGTGGGACGCACAGCTGGAGAGCGCACCAGATGGCTGGTGGCTCATCGCTCCTGATCTGCGCGGCTTCGGGCCCGGAGATGACCCCGTCGACACGTCGCAACGGATGGACGACTACGGCGCCGACGTGCTCGCGCTCATGGACGCGCTCGCCATCGAAACGGCCGTGATCGGCGGATTGTCGATGGGTGGCTACATCACGTTTGCCATGTTCCGGCAGGCACCAGAGCGATTCGGCGGCATCGTGCTGGCAGACACGAAAGCGCCGCCAGACACGGAAGAGGGCCGCGCAGGCCGCCGCGCGATGTCCGAGACCGTGAAGTCGTCCGGCGTCTCTGCGATCGTTGACACGCTCATTCCGAGGCTGCTGGGGGAGACGACACGTCGCGAGCGTCCGGAAGTGGAGGCCCGGGCCAGGCGGTTGATGTCTGGCAATTCCGCCCGCGCGATCGACGCGGCACTCCACGCGCTCATGATGCGGCCGGATTCGACGCCCGATCTTGCGCGAATCGGCTGCCCGGCACTCATCGTCGTGGGACAGGAAGACTCATTGACGCCACCCGCGGAGGCGGAGCTGTTGGCGAGCTCCATCCGGGGAGCGGAGCTCGTCATCGTTCCACGGGCCGGGCATCTGTCCAACGTCGAGGCGCCGGAGACGTTCTCGGGCGCGCTGGCGGCATTTTTGTCGCGCGCATTTTGATGCGTACCACCTCGCTGTCATACGATTACCGCATGGTTCGTGCACTGTTCTCTACGGTTGTGCTGGCGCTCTGCCTGTTTGCGCCGGCGACTCGCGCCTCTCAATTGCCGCCCCCGCCGCCGAGTGACCCGATCCACCAGCCGCTCGATCAGATTCTCGACGTCAATGTGCGCGATGGCTTCGTCTATTACCGGGCGCTGCAGTCGTCGCGGGGCGCGCTCGATCGCTATCTCGCGTCGCTCAACGTGCCGCAGGCGACCTACACGGGTTGGTCTCGCGAGGCGAAGATGTCGTTCTGGGTCAACGCGTATAACGCCATCGTGTTGCAGACCGTCATCAGCCGTTACCCGATTCGCGGCGGCAGCAGCGCCTATCCCGCCTCGAGCATCCGCCAGATCCCCGGCGCCTTCGATCAGCTGAAGCACACCGTCGCCGGCCGAAGTCTGACTCTTGACGAGATTGAGAAGACCGTCCTTCCTGAGTTCAACGAGCCACGGCTGGTCTTGGCGCTGGGCCGCGGCGCGGTCGGCAGCGGGCGGCTCCGCAGCGAGGCCTACAGCGCGGCGCGCCTCCCCCAGCAGTTGGAGTCCATCGAATCCGAGTTCGTGACCAAACAGCGAATGCTGAAGGTCGATCGCGGCACCGGTGAGGTGTCGGCGACTCCGCTCCTCAGCTGGCACGAGGCGGAGTTCATCGCGGCGTATGCAGGCAAGGCCGGCGAGCGCTACGCGTCGCGTTCGCCGATCGAGCGCGCGATCATTGCCTTCATTAGTCCGCACCTTCTGCCGCTCGAAAAGGAATTCATCGACGAGAACAAGTTCAAGGTCACCTTCCAGACATTCGACTGGCGGCTGAACGATCTGACCGGCGGACGAGTCGAATAGCACCACGGATAACACGGATGACACGGTCAACAACGTCGATCGGACGGGCAGCCATTCGGGCATGGATCTAGGACTCACCGACAAAGTTGCGGTCGTTACCGGCTCGAGCCGTGGTTTGGGGCTTGCCAGCGCGCGGGCACTCGTTGCCGAGGGCTGCCGTGTCATGTTGTGCGCGCGCGGCGAGGAGCGTCTCGCCGAAGCGGCGGTGGAAGTGGAAGCTGCGGCGAAGCGGCCGCATCTCGTGGCCACTGTGCAGGCGGACGTTTCGACCATCGATGGCGTCGAACGAGTGATTGAGAAGGCCGTCGAGGAGTTCGGCGGGCTCGACGTGCTCGTCAACAACGTCGGCCGCGCCGGCGGCGCGTCGCTCCTCGACACGTCCGACGCCGAGTGGCAGGCAGCGTTCGACGAGACGCTCTTTCCGGCCATTCGCGCGTCGAAGCTCGCGGTTCCACACATGCGCCTGCGCGGCGGCGGCGCGATCGTGATGATTGCGTCGATCTACGGCCGCGAGTCGGGCGGACGCATGACCTACAACGCGGTCAAGGCGGCCGAGATCAGCCTCGCCAAGTCGCTCGCCCAACAGCTCGCGCCGCTCAACATCCGCGTCAACAGCGTCGCGCCCGGGTCGATCCTCTTTCCCGGTGGATCCTGGTACAAGCGCCAGCAGGCCGATCCCGAAGGCATCGCCGAGTTCATCCGCCGCGAGCTGCCGTTCGGCCGATTCGGGCGCCCCGACGAAGTCGGCGCCGCCGTCGCATTCCTCGCCTCTCCCCGCGCCAGCTGGATCAGCGGCGCGTGCCTCCCGGTTGATGGGGGGCAGGGGAAATCGAATATCTGATGGCTGTCAGCATACTCAGCTGTCAGCTCTCAGCTTGAAGCATTGAGCACCCTGCCGATCGACTAGGATCTGGATGGTTTTAGCTGAAAGCTGATAGCTGACAGCTGAGAGCTATGTCTGACCACCTCGCCAACTTGATTCAGTCCGCGGCCGATGGCCTCTTCATGCCCTGGGTCGTGCTCGTGCTGCTCGGCTCGGGGTTGTTCCTCACCATCCGCACCGGGTTCGTCCAGGTGCGGCGGTTCGGCGAAGCGTGCCGTGTCAGTTTTCGTCAGGCAAGGGCACCGGAAGAGATGGCGCGCTGACGCCGTTTCAGGCGTTCATGACGGCGCTTGGCGCGTCGATTGGCACGGGCAACATCGCTGGCGTTGCCACCGCCATCGTGTCGGGCGGACCGGGGGCGTTGTTCTGGATTTGGGTCTACGGTTTCGTGGCGACGTCGATCAAGTTCGCCGAAGCCGTTCTCGGCATGACATTTCGAGAAGCCAAGGGCGATCAGGTGCTGTCGGGGCCGATGTACTACCTGAGAGACGGCCTGCGGTCGCCGGCGCTGGCGTGGACCTTTGCTTTCGTCGCCGCCGTCGCGGCGCTGACGACGACGCCGTTCACGCAGCCGAACTCGATGGCGCTCGTCCTGAACACGGTGGTTGGCATCCCGCGACTCGTGTCTGGCATCGCCATCGCCGTGTTGACGTGGCTCGTGATCATCGGCGGCATCAAGGTGATCGGCCGCACCGCCGAGAAGCTCTCGCCGCTCAAAGTCGGTCTCTACCTTGCGGGTGGCGCGATCGTGATTCTCGTCAACATCGCCAACGTGCCAGGTATCCTCGCCCTTGTCGTGCGAGAAGCGCTGACGACCCAGTCGGCGCTGGGCTTTGGGATGTTTGTGGCGATGCGCTATGGGATCGCCCGAGGGATCTACGCCAACGAGGCCGGCTACGGCACCGCGGCCGTCGCCTACGGCACCGCGCGGAGCACAGAGCCATCACAGCAAGGACTCAATGCCGTGATGGAGACGTTCATCGTATCGTTCGTGACGTCGACGATTTCCGCGATGACCATCCTGCTGACCGGCGCGTGGAAGTCGGGGCTGACGAGCACCGCCGCCGTGGCTCTCGGGTTCAACTCGGTCATGCCCGTCGCCGGTGGCTACATCGTGGCGTTCTGCACGTTCCTCTTCGGCTATACGACGCTCATCGGCTGGGCCTACTACGGCGAGCAGTTCTTCGAGTACATCCTTGGCCGCAAGGTCACGATCCCGTATCGCTGGATCTACTGCCTGCTGATTCCATTCGGCGCGATCTCGCGCGTCGAGGTCGTGTGGGCGTGGGGCGATTTGATGAACGTGCTGCAGGTATTCCCGAACCTGATCGGCGTCATCGGCCTGAGTGGGATCGTGGCAAAGATAGCGCGCACCGAGATCAAAGCACCGAGCTCCCGAGTTCCCGCTGCGAGCTCCTAGCTCATACCCCCTAGCTCCGAACTCCTAGCTCCCAGCTCCTAGTTAGCTTTCGCCTCTTGATCGCCATCCCGTCTCCTGCTACCATCGGTCCCGCAATTCGTTCCGTTCCAACGGTTTCGGTCTATGGCTCCCCAGACCCTTCCAGCCCTGTCGAGCGACAAGGACCGCTCTCTCCAGGAGGCGGTCAGCCGGCTCACTTACTCGCCGCGGCCAGGTGGGGAGGACGCCGATCCCATCGTCACGGCCGTGCGGCGGCTACCGGCTGTTGCCGCGGCGTTCGCGCCGTATCCAGATGGTACTGACGATCGGCTGATTGGGTCGCTCGCGGCACGCGGTGTCAGCCAGCTCTACACGCATCAGGCCGAAGCATTTGGCCATGTGCTCGCCGGGCGCAACGTCGTCACGATCACGCCGACGGCTTCAGGCAAAACGCTCTGTTACAACGCGCCCGTTCTGAACTCGATCCTGCAGGACGCGTCGACTCGGGCGTTGTACCTCTTTCCGACCAAGGCGTTGGCGCAGGATCAGCTCGCCGAGTTGCACACGTTGTCGGAGCTCGTGACGCGTGATTCGGATCTCGAGATCGGCGTCTTCACCTACGACGGCGACACGCCGTCCGACGCGCGGCGCGCGATTCGCGGCAAAGCGCACGTCGTGCTGAGCAATCCCGACATGCTTCACTCGGGGATCCTGCCGCATCATCCTCGGTGGGCGAAGCTGTTCGAAAATCTGCGCTTCGTGGTGATTGACGAGCTGCACGCGTATCGTGGTGTGTTCGGCAGCCATCTGTCGAACATCCTCCGCCGGCTGCAGCGGGTGTGTCGCCACTACGGCTCGGATCCCGTGTTCATCTGTTCGTCAGCCACGATTGCCAACCCGCGCGAGTTGGCCGAGGGGCTGACCGGGAAACCGTTCGAGCTCGTCGCTGAGAGCGGCGCGCCACGCGGTGAGAAGTTCTTTCTCTTCGTCAACCCGCCGGTCGTCAACGCGGAACTCGGCATTCGTCGCTCGTATCTCGCCGAAGCGCGTCGTGTGTCGCTCGAGTTCCTGAAGTACCAGCTGCAGCTGATTCTTTTCGCCCAGAGCCGGCTGTCGGTCGAGCTGCTGACGACGTATCTGAAGGACGCCTTTCACGGTCCGCCTGGAGCGGCCGACGTGATTCGCGGCTATCGTGGCGGCTACCTTCCGAATCGTCGCCGCGAGATCGAGCGCGGGCTGCGCGAAGGGCAGGTGCGCGCGGTCGTGTCGACCAATGCCCTCGAGCTGGGCATCGACATCGGCGCCCTCGACGTGTCAGTGATGGCGGGATATCCCGGCACGATTGCGGCGACCTGGCAGCGTGCCGGACGCGCCGGGCGCCGCACGACTCGTTCAGCGGCCGTCCTCGTCGCCAGTAGCGCGCCGATCGATCAGTTCATCATCAGGAACCCGGCGTACTTCTTCGATGCGTCGCCCGAGCACGCCCTCATCAACCCCGACAACCTGCACATCCTGCTCGATCACGTGAAGTGCGCGGCCTTCGAGCTGCCGTTTGCCGGCGACGAGAGTTTCGGCAACGAGAACGTGCAGGAGGTGCTTGCGGTACTGGGAGAAGAGGGGTTCGTCCATCACGCCGACGGCCAGTGGAACTGGACTCACGAATCTTACCCGGCCGACGCCGTCAGCCTGCGGTCGATTTCATCGGACAACTTCGTCGTGGTCGACACGACACACGGCGAGCGCGTCATTGGCGAGACCGATTTTACGAGCGGCCCGTCGACCCTCCACGAGAAGGCCATCTACATCGTCGAAGGACAACTGTTTCAGGTCGAACGCCTCGACTTCGATGGGAGAAAGGCATTCGTGCGCGCGGTCGAATGCGATTACTACACCGACGCGATCACGTATACGAAGGTTACGATTCTCGAGACGTTTGCGAGTGATGATGGTCCGGCTGAAGCCGGACACGACAGCAGTGGCGTCCGGCTTCAGCCGGACCTTACGCCCCGGCGGTCGCACGGCGAAGTCCACGTCGTCTCCCGCGTCGTCGGCTTCAAGAAGATCAAGTTCTACACCAACGAGAACGTGGGTTCTGGCGAACTCAGCCTGCCCGAGCAACAGATGCACACGTCGTCGTACTGGCTGACGATCCCGTCGTCGATCATGTCGTCGCTGCCGTACGGCGGCGACGATCGGCGTGACGGAGTCATCGGTCTGGCGTTTGCGATGAAAAACATCGCGCAGTTACTGCTGATGTGCGACCGGCACGACATCGGGTTGTCGGTCGACGGCGGGTCGCTCGAGCGGACACCGCGTACGGGCGGCGCGGCGGGCATACCCACTGCGCTCGCTGCCGAGCCGAACATCTTCATCTACGACAACTATCCGGGCGGCATCGGCTTCAGCCGGCCGCTCTTCGACATGCATCTGCTGCTGCTCGAGCGGACGCGTGAACTCGTCGCCGGGTGTCCCTGCGAATCGGGCTGTCCGTCGTGCGTTGGTCCTGAAGGTAACACCGGCCCGCACGCCAAGGCAGTGGCGCTGAGGATTCTCGACGAGCTGCTTGCAAATACGCCGGTGCTCGACGAGCCCGACGCTCGGTCGCTTCCCGAGCCCTTCTGATATGGACCTGAAGTCGAAGCTGCGCGCGATCGTCCAACCAAGCCAGGGTCGCCCAAGCCTTGGCGAAGGCGACTCGCGCCGGAGCGCCGGTGAAGGCGGCGGCTTGCGCGAGCTCACGTACGAGCCAGACACGGGCGGATACGAGGCAGGTCCGTCGATCGATCGTGTTTGCGAGCAACTCGGCGCGCGCAAGTCGCGGAATGCCTTCGGCCAGTGCCTCGTCATCGATCGCCGTTACGAATCGGATCGCTGGCATGGGGACGTCCGCATTGGGGAGTGCGAGCTCGATGATCTGAGCCACCTCCGAGTTCTGGACCCGGCTCTCGAATTGGGTCGCGGCAGGACGGTGTTCATCGATCTGGAAACGACCGGCCTCAGCGGAGGGGCTGGCACGGTCGCGTTTCTCGTCGGCTGCGGCTACTACGATCTTGGCGCCTTTCAGGTACGGCAATTCCTGCTGACGAGTCACTCGGCCGAACGCGCGCTGTTGACCGCGGTTGCCGAGTTCTTCGACGATGCCGATTTGATCGTGACCTACAACGGCAAGACGTTCGACGTGCCGGTGATGGAGACGCGTTGGCTGTTCCATCGCATGGAGATGCCGCTCGATGGTGTTCCTCACTTCGACGCGCTGCACACGGCGCGGCGCCTGTGGAAGGCTCGCGGTGATGAAACCGTAGACGGTGGATGCCGGCTGTCGACACTCGAACGGACGCTCTTCGATGTCCGTCGCGTCGGAGACGTGGGTGGCTTTGAAATTCCGTCCCGCTTCTTCCACTTCGTGCGGACCGGTGATGCGCGCCCACTCGAACCAGTGCTCGAGCACAACCGGCTCGATCTGGTGTCGCTGGCCGCGGTCACGGCACGTGCCGTGCGGCTTGTCGAAGCGGGAGCGGATGGATGCCCGGACGAGCAGCAGGCGCTGGCGCTCGGCCGCATTTACGAGCGCGCCGGCCTGCTCGATCGCGCCGAGCTGTGCTATCGCAGAGCAGCGAACGCTCAGACGCTCGACGCGAAGACCGAAGCTCTGTACCGACTCAGCCTGCGATATCGGCGAAGTAAGCGCTTCGACGAAGCCGCGTCATGCTGGCAGTCGATAGTGTCACTCACAAGCTCACGCTCGGCTCGCCGCAATCGCATCGCGGCGGCACTGCGCGAGTTCGCGGTCGAAGCGCTCGCGATTCACCACGAGCATCGGGAGCAGGACCTGACGGCTGCGCGCGAGCTGGCGCTCTTCGCGCTCGAAGAGGGCATCGATAGCCGACGGGTTGACAGCTATCGCCACCGGTTGGCACGCCTGGATCGAAAGCTGGCAAGAAAAGAAAACGCTCAGCTCTTCTCGAGCTGAGCGTCTATGTATTGTCCGGGGGGCTTCGCCCCGCCGGCCCCCCATCGCCGTCGCTCGCGGGGCCCCCACGCCCCGCTCCGCTCCGGCGGGCCGCGCTAACGCGCGGCGAGGTTATGCCTTCGCTGCGGCGGGCTGCTTCTTGGCTTTGGCGGCTGCCTTGCGGCTCTCCGACGTCTGTGCGCCGAACCGCTTGGTGAATCGCTCGACTCGGCCCTCGGTGTCGATCAGCTTCTGCCGTCCTGTGAAGAACGGGTGGCAGTTATTGCAGATCTCGAGGTGCAGTTCCTGCTTGGTCGAACGGGTCGTCCAGCTGGCGCCGCACGCGCAGCGCGCGACGACGTCGTGGTACTTCGGGTGAATCCCTGCTTTCACTGATAGCTCCTTCGGGGCTCCGGGAAAAGATCATTATAGCACCCTGGCGATCGCTGCGTCCTCGCTTAGTATCTAACTCGTATCTGATCAACTATTTAGCGCTACTCAAAGTCCACGGTCCGGTTCCACCGATGGGCTTTCAGCTCAGCCAAAAGCGCCGCTGGCACTGGTTGCCCGTCGCTCACGCCGATGTTCTGCTCGACGTGACCGAGCTTCCGCATCCCCGGAATGACCGTGGAGACGGCGGGATGCGCCAGGATGTGGCGGAGCGCCAGTTGAGGCATCGTCATCCCCGCCGGCACCGCGGATCGCAGACGCGCGACCCTGGGCAACGTCTCGCGAAGATTGTCGGGATTGAAGTAGAGGTTGCGAAAGTCACCGGTGGGCCATGTCGATGACGGCGTCAGCGTGTCGGTGAGGCTGCCTTCGTCAAAGGGAACACGCGCGATGACAGCGATCTTGTGCTGCTGGCAGTACGGAAACAACTCGTCCTCCGGGCTCTGGTCGAAGACGTTGTAGACGACCTGCACCGCATCGATGAGGCCGCTGTCGAGAGCGCGCAGCACATTGGCGGGCTGCCAGCGGTTGATGCTGATCCCCAGCGCGCGAACGAGCCCTTCCTCTTTCAGCGAGCGCAGCGCGCGCTGCCAGCGGTCGTCCTGAGCCCAGTCGTCGGTCCACACGTGCAGCTGCTGCAGGTCGAGCGTCGAGACCCCGATGTTCTCGAGGCTCTTCTCGGTGTACTCGCGGATGTACTCAGGCGGAAAGACGTCATCGAGCGTGTACGACGCCTTGGCAGGCCACTTACGGTTCTTGGGCGGAATTTTCGTAGCGATGTACAGACGCTTGTCGCGATGGCGCTTCAACGTGGCCCCGAGCAACCGTTCGCTGTGCCCGTCGCCATACGCCCACGCCGTGTCGAAGAAGTTGCAGCCGAGCGCGATCGCCCGATCGAGCGATTCGTACGACTGTTCATCGTCGCTGCCCGTCCACCCGGCCATGCCCCACATGCCGTACCCGATTTCACCTACTTGCCAACCGACGCGGCCGAATGTTCTATTCACCATTGGCAAATCATACCGGCAAACAGAAAATGTGAAGTCTGACGTGCGAAGTCTGAAGTTAGGAAGTCTGAAGACGAAGTCTGAAGCTGGAAGTCTGAAGCCGGAAGCAGGAAGCAGGAAGGAAATGGGGACCGTTTGACGTCCCGGCTTCAGACTTCCAACTTCCGACTTCCGCTACTTCAGAATTCAGATTTCAGACGTCAGACTTCATCAGAGCCGGCCTCACTGCGTCGGCTGGCACTGCCGGACCGCTCATCGTCGAGATGATCACGAGCGGCTGGCGGCCGCGGCGAACGATGCCGTGGGTGACGCCGCGGGGGACGACGGAGAAGACGCCGCCGCTCAGCGGGTATCTCTCGACCGCCGACTTTGTGCGTTCCCTCGCCGGCGACGACATAGATCAATTCGTCAGCGTCGTTGTGGGCGTGGTCGGCCAGCGGGTCGCGCAGCTGCACGAGCGTGGATGTTGACGTTGCGGTGCAGCCGATCGGCGAACGCTTGATCGGCGCGCTGCCGACGAAATTCTTCTCGAACAAATCCGGAATGTCGATCGACGTCGGCGAATAGTTGCCTGCCGGTGGCCCCGAGGGAGCCGGCGCGGGCGGCGGTTCGACCTTTGGCGGCGGCGGTGGAGGAGGCGCCGCGCTTAGCGACGCTGACGCCCGGAGTGGCTTGCCGGCTGGGAGCGTCACTTCCTTTTCGAGGGTGATGAATTCCGGATGTTCGAACCGGAGGCGGTACGTGCCGGGGGCCATGTTCGGGAAGGTCACCAGGCCTGAGGGTCGGTCGTCGCCTCGCGATCGACGGGGCCGGTCGCCTTCACAGCCGTGCTCCGGGATCGTTCGACCGTCGAGCGCCGTGACCATCACCGTCAGCGCCAGCCGCGCATTGGCCGGCGTCGCCGGCGTCTGCCGGGGGCGACCGGCCGTTGGTGCCGGCGCCGGCTTCGTTGGTGGAGCCGTTTGTGGTGGTGCGGCTTGCGGATCCTGTGCGCTTGCCGTCGGAGCCGAGGCGAGCGTCAAGGCGAAGCAGAGCAGTTTGATGAGTTCGCAGCGCATGCTCTATCAGATGGCGTCCACGTCGATGCCGTCAAGTGGGGCATTGACTCAGCAACGGTGTAAACGCAAGTATCCCGTTACCACTGGCGCTATGTGTTTCTGGCATTTGTTGTGTATTCCGGATCGGTATGAGGCGCGCTCATCTGTTACTATCTGTATGTTGGGGTTGGATCGCCGCCGTTGTCATTGTCACAAGCGCCCTCGAGGCGTGGCGAAAAGCCCCACCAGCGGTGTCGTTTGCCGCGGCGACGCGCGGATCGATCTCGCGCGAAGTCCTGACGAGCGGTGTTCTCGAGCCGAAGTCTGCGGTCGATACCGGATCTCAAGTGTCGGGAACGATCCAGTCGCTCAGTGCCGATTTCAATGCCCGCGTGAAGGCCGGTCAGGTGCTTGCTCAGATCGACCCGGCACCGTATGACACGCGCCTCGCCGAAGCGCGCGCGGAGCACATCCAGGCAGAAGCCGAAGCAGAACGGCTGCGATCGAGCTCGACGATCTCCGGACCAAGGCGGCGCGCGCGGTCGAATTGGCCAAAGACGGACTGATTACGCAGGCGGAGCTCGATGCCGCGCAAATGGCCGTCAAGCATCCGATGCTGCCCTGAAGGCGGCGATCGCCGGTGCGCAGGCCGCGAACGCTCGTGTTGATGAGGCTGCGGTCAACCGCGCGCAAACGACGATTCGCTCGCCGATAGACGGACTGATCGTCAACCGCAACGTCGAGGTCGGACAGACGATTGCAGCCTCGTTCAACGCGCCGGTGCTGTTTCGGATTGCCGATCTGCGGCGGATGCAACTGCTTGCCGAGGTTGGCGAAGCCGAGGCTGGTGAGGTGCGTCGCCGGTGTCCCGGTGACGTTCGAGATTGAATCGATCGGGCCGCGACGATTCAGCGGCACGATCTCCGAAGTTCGCCTGGCGCCGGTGCTCGAACAAGGAACCCCGAGCGGAACCATCGGCACCACCGCCGCGCCATCAACGGCGGCGTCGACGACCGGGCGTGGCGGCTCCGCGACGGTGGCTGCAACCGCCGGGTCGACGTCGACGGCGGGAACACGGAGCGGCTCGACTCAGACGACTGCCGCTCAGACGGCGCTGGCGAATGCAACGCCGTCGGCGCCAGCTGGCGCGGTTGTTTCTTACACCGCGGTGATCGATGTCGACAATTCCGACGGCGACATCGTTCCGGGGAGCACCGCAGTCGTGAGCTTGCCGACGGCGCGCCGTTCGGACGTGTTGCGCGTTCCAAACCCTGCGCTCTCGTTCCGGCCGACTCCGGACATGCTGAAAGCCACGGGTCAGCCTGCGCTCAAGCTGGCAGCCGAAGATCGCTCGGCCAACGTTGTCGAGGGGCAGGGTTACGTCTTCAAGTACGAGGCGGGGAAATTCGTTCCGATCGCGGTAGAGACCGGCGCGTCAGACGAGCGATGGACCGAAGTGACGGCGGGAGAGATCCGGCCTGGCGATCAGCTCGTGACTCAGGTCAGTCTGCCGCGGCGGTGAGCAAGAAGCCAGGGGGGCAAGAGTGCCAGGAGGCCAAGGGGCCAAATACGGTCACCGAAGCACCCTGGCCCTTTGGCCCCTGGCACTCTGGCACCCTGCTACCTGGCCCCCTGTTACTTGCCGTTCGCCATCGACCCGAGGAACTCCGAGTTCGACTTCGTCTTCGTCATCTTCGAGAGCAACAGCTCCATTGCCTCGGAAGGGGAGAGCGGCGTCAACACCTTGCGGAGGACCCACACGCGATTGAGGTCTTCCTTGGGGATCAGCAGTTCTTCCTTTCGCGTGCCGCTCTTCGTGATGTCGATCGCGGGGAACACGCGGCGATCGGCGAGCTTGCGATCGAGGTGAATCTCGAGGTTGCCGGTGCCCTTGAACTCCTCGAAGATGACTTCGTCCATGCGCGAGCCAGTGTCGATGAGCGCGGTAGCGATGATCGTCAACGAGCCGCCGGCTTCGATGTTGCGCGCCGCGCCGAAGAAGCGCTTCGGGCGCTGCAGGGCGTTGCTGTCGACGCCGCCCGACAGGACCTTGCCCGATGCCGGCACGATCGTGTTGTAGGCGCGCGCCAAGCGCGTCACTGAATCGAGCAGGATGACGACGTCTTTCTTGTGCTCGACGAGGCGCTTGGCTTTCTCGATGACCATCTCGGCGACCTGCACGTGCCTGGTGGCCGGCTCGTCGAACGTCGAGGAGATCACTTCACCCTTGACCGACCGCTGCATGTCGGTGACCTCTTCGGGCCGCTCGTCGATGAGCAGAACGATGAGGTAGACCTCCGGGTGATTGGCGGTGATGCTGTTGGCGATGTTCTGCAGCAGCATCGTCTTGCCGGTCCTCGGCGGCGCAACGATCAGGCCGCGCTGGCCCTTGCCGATCGGGACCATCAAGTCCATGACGCGCGCCGAAAGGTTGTCGGACGCGGTCTCGAGTCGGATCCGCTCCTGCGGATAGAGCGGCGTCAGGTTCTCGAAGAAGATCTTCTCGCGCAGCCGATCGGGCGGCTCGAAGTTGATGGCTTCGACCTTGATTAGCGCAAAGTAGCGTTCGCCGTCTTTTGGCGGCCGGATCTGGCCGGACACGGTGTCCCCGGTGTGCAGATCGAACTTGCGGATCTGCGAGGGGGACACGTAGATGTCGTCGGGACCAGGGAGGTAGTTGTAGTCGGGGGCGCGCAGGAAGCCGAAGCCGTCGGGGAGGGTCTCGAGTACGCCTTCTGAGAAGAGCAAGCCGCTCTTCTCGGCGCGCGAGCGCAGGATCTCGAAGATGAGCTCCTGCTTCCTCATGCCGCCGGCGCCAGGCACATCGAGCTGCTTGGCGATCTTGGTCAGTTCGGTGACACTCATGTCTTTGAGCGTACCGAGCTCGACCGTCGGCGCCTCGGCGGTCGCCGTGGCTGCCGCCTTGGGCTCGGGGGTTTTCTCCGCTACTCCGCGTTCCTGACGTGTCTTGCTATCGTTCTCCACAATTCATCCATTCCTTCGCCGTTCGCCGCCGAAACTGGCAGCGCGGCTCTTGCAAATTCTGTTTCGAGTGTCCTGAGATTCTTTACGCGCTCCTGGCGCGTCAGCTTGTCGATCTTGGTCGCCACGATGTCGTACCGAACCCTCGCTCTGCTCAGCCAGCCCGCGGCCGCGCGATCCTGCGGCAACCCGGGATGCCGCGAGTCGACCAGCAGCAGCGCGCCACGGGCGCCGGGCTTCATGCCAGCATCGGCAAAATACGACTCAGCGACAGCGGCCAGTTCCGCGGCCGCGTCATCCCCGCCACGCGCGTAGCCGTAGCCGGGCAGATCCACGAGGTAGAGTGGCCACCGGCCCGGACCTCCCGGACCACCCTCGATCGTGATCCGGTAGAAGTTCACCAGCCGGGTCTTTCCCGGCGCGGCGCTGGTGCGGGCGATCTTCGACCGGCACAGCGCGTTGATCAGGCTGGACTTCCCAACGTTGGAGCGGCCCGCCAGGGCGATACGCGGAACCTCGTCGCGCGGGATCCCGTCTGCGCCCACCGCACTGGTCACGAAGTCGGCGTTCAGTACCTTCAAGTCGTCGGCTCGCGGCTCGCGGCTCGGGGCTCGAACACGACCTCGCCTTGCGCTGCGACCGGCGAGTCGCCGAGTCCCGAGCCCCGAGCCCGAACCCCGACGCGTCAGAATCAATGCGTAATGGTGTCGTCTGAAATGGCGGGCTCGACTTCCGCGGCGGCGGGCGTCGGTGCGGCGATGACCGGGAGCGGCGACTCCAGTGCCAGCTTCAGCACTTCGTCCATCGTTTCCACCATGTAGATGTCGAGCGCGTCGAGGACATTCTTCGGGATGTCCGCGAGATCCTTCTCGTTGTCCTTGGGAAGGATGATGTTCTTCAGCCCCGCCCGATGCGCCGCCAGCACCTTCTCTTTGACGCCGCCGATCGGCAGCACCTTGCCGCGGAGCGTGATTTCGCCGGTCATCGCCACGTCCTTGCGCGTGGGAATGCGGGCGATGGCCGACACGAGCGAGGTCGCGAGCGTGATCCCGGCCGACGGTCCGTCTTTCGGAATCGCGCCTTCCGGCACGTGCACGTGCACGTCGGTCTTGCGGTTGAAGTCCTTCGGGATGCCGAACTCGTCGGACTTCGATCGCACGTAGCTCATCGCGGCATGCGCCGATTCCTGCATGACGTCGCCGAGCTTGCCGGTCAGCCGGAGATGTCCCTTGCCCGGCATCAGCGTCGCTTCGGTCACCAGGATCTCGCCGCCGACTTCGGTCCAGGCCAAGCCGGTGGCGACACCGATTTCGTTGGTTTCTTCAGCCAACGTCGGCCGGAAACGCGGCACACCGAGATATTCGGTGACCTTCGCGGCGCTGATCTCTTCGCTGAACGACTTGCCTTGGACGACCACCTTGCGCGCCACCTTGCGGCAGATCGATGAGATTTCGCGCTCGAGGCTGCGGACGCCGGCCTCGCGTGTGTAGCGCTGGATGATCGTCTGGAAGGCCTCGTCGAGGAACGTCAGATTGGCGGTCGTCAGCCCGGCGCCCTCGATGGCCTTCGGCGACAGAAACACGCGCGCGATCTCGACCTTTTCCTGCTCGGTGTAGCCCGCGAGCTGGAGCACTTCCATGCGGTCGCGCAGCGCCTGTGGAATCGTATGCAGCACGTTCGCCGTGCAGATGAACATCACGTGCGACAGGTCGTATTCGACGTCCAGGTAGTGGTCGAGGAACGTGTTGTTCTGTTCAGGATCGAGCACTTCGAGGAGCGCCGCCGACGGGTCGCCGCGGAAGTCCATCGACATCTTGTCGACTTCGTCGAGCAGGAACACCGGGTTCTGTGAGCCGGCCTTCTTCATCATCTGGATGATCTGGCCGGGGAAGGCGCCGATGTAGGTGCGGCGGTGGCCGCGGATCTCCGCCTCGTCACGCACGCCGCCGAGCGAGAGGCGCACGAACTTGCGGTTCATCGCCCGCGCAATCGACTTGGCCAGCGACGTCTTGCCGACTCCGGGAGGTCCGGAGAATGTCAGGATTGTCGCCTTCGGCTTCTTGATCAGGGCGCGCACGGCGAGGAACTCGAGGATGCGGTCCTTGATCTTCTCGAGCCCGTAGTGATCCTCGTTGAGGATCGCTTCTGCGCGCTTGAGATCGCGGCTCTCCTTGGTTTTCTTGTGCCACGGCACGGCGATCAGCCAGTCGAGGTAGTTGCGCGAGACGGTGGCTTCAGCCGACATCGGCGGCATCGATTCGAGCCGCTTCAGTTCCTGGACCGCCTTCTCGGCGACTTCCTCAGGCATCTTCGCCTGTTCGATCTTCTTCTTCAGCTCGTCGATCTCGTTCCCCTTTTCGTCCTTGCGACCCAGTTCCTTCTGGATCGCCTTCATCTTCTCGTTGAGGTAGTACTCCTTCTGCGCCTTCTCCATCTGCTTCTTGACGCGAGACTGGATGCGGCGGTCCACCTGGAGCTTGTCCACCTCGGCCTCGAGGATGCCGGCGATGCGATTCAGCCGCTCGACGGGGGAAATGATCTCGAGCAGGTTCTGCTTTTCGTCGACGCCGACGAGCAGGTGCGCGGCGATTGTGTCGGCGAGCTTGCCCGGATCGTCGACGCGGACGGCGGCAATCATGGCGTCGTAGTGCAGATTGTTCGACAGCTTCACATACTGCTCGAACAACGACACGACGCGGCTCATCGTCGTTTCGGCGTCGTTGCCGGTCTCCTTGTGCTTGGCAATGACCTTGACGACAACGCGATAGAAGCCCTTGTCTTCCTTCCACTCGACGGCGCGGGCGCGCTCGATCCCCTCGACCAGCACCTTGATGTTGCCGTCAGGCAGCTTCAGGCTCTGGACGATGTTGGCGACGCATCCCATCGTGAAGATGTCGGCCGGCTGCGGGTCGTCAATCGCAGCATCGTGCTGCGCGGCGAGGAAGATCCGCTTGTCCTTGACGAGCGCGTGCTCGAGTGCCCGCGTCGACGACGGCCGCCCAATCACGAACGGCATCATCATGTGCGGAAAGACGACGACGTCGCGGAGCGGAACGATAGGGAGAGTTTCGTAGAGTTCCATTGAGGTATGAGCTGTCAGCTATCAGCTGCCAGCTATCAGGGGGAGCGCCTTCAGCGGCACGCGCTGAAGTGACGGCTGATAGCTGAAGGCTAACCGGCTTTCTCTATCAGTGTAATCGGCTTTTCCTTGCTCTGCACGACTTCTCGGGTGATGACGCACTCGCGGACCTTCTTCTGGCCGGGGAGCGTGTACATCAGATCCATCATCATGTCTTCGATGATCATCCGGAGGCCGCGCGCGCCGATCTTGCGCTGCAGCGCGTTTTCCGCAATCGCCTCGAGCGCGTCGTCCGTGAACCGGAGCTTGACGTTCTCGTACTCGAACAGCTTCTGGTACTGGCGCGTGATGGCGTTACGGGGCTGCGTGAGGATTTGCACGAGCGCCGCCTTGTCGAGCTCGTGCAGGGTGCCGAGCACGGGGAGGCGGCCGACGAACTCGGGGATGAGCCCGTACTTGATCATGTCTTCGGGCTCGACCATCTCGAGCGTCGTACCGATGTCGCGCTGGGCCGCCGACTTGACGTCGGCCTTGAAGCCGAGCGTCTTCTTGCCGGTGCGCCGCTCGATCTGCTTGTCGAGGCCGACGAAGGCCCCGCCGCAGATGAAGAGGATATTGGTCGTGTCGACCTGGAAGAACTCCTGGTGCGGGTGCTTGCGCCCGCCCTGCGGCGGAACGTTGGCTACCGTGCCCTCGAGGATCTTGAGCAGGGCCTGCTGCACGCCCTCGCCCGAGACGTCGCGGGTGATCGAGGGGTTCTCGTCCTTGCGGCAGATCTTGTCGACTTCGTCGATATAGATGATTCCCTGCTGGCACTTCTCGATGTCGCCACCGGCGGCCTGCAGCAACTTGAGGATGATGTTCTCGACGTCCTCGCCGACGTAGCCCGCCTCGGTCAGCGTGGTGGCGTCGACGATCGTGAAGGGAACCGAGAGCAGCTTGGCGAGCGTCTGCGCGAGCAGCGTCTTGCCGGTGCCCGTCGGACCAATCAGGAGGATGTTGGACTTGGTGAGCTCGATCTCGTTGCGGCTGCGCGCCTGCTTCTGGATCTCGATACGCTTGTAGTGGTTGTAGACCGCGACCGCGAGCTTCTTCTTCGTCTGTTCCTGGCCGATGACGTACTCGTCGAGGAACTTCTTGATCTCTTGCGGGACCGGCAGCGAGGTGCGGGTGCCGCCGCGCGCCTCGAAGCGGTTGTCGTCGGCGATGATGTCGTTACAGACCTCAACGCACTCGTCGCAGATAAAGACCGTGGGGCCCGCGATTAGCTTGCGGACGTCGTTCTGATCTTTGTTACAGAACGAGCAGCGGAGGATTTCGCCATCACCGGCTTTTTTTACCATTGGGTTCGTATCGACTCAGGGCTCAGGGCTTTTGGCTCAAGTTGGCTGAGGACGCTTGCCTGAGCCGTGAGCCTTGAGCCTTGGGGCCGGGTTTACGCCCTCTTCCGGATGACATCATCAATAATACCGTATTCCTTCCCCTGGTCGGGATCCATGATGTAGTCCCGCTCGGTGTCGTCCTGAATCCGCTTCAGGGGCTGGCCCGAGTGCAGTGCCAGGATTTGGTTGAGCCGTTCCCTGGTCCTGAGCAGCTCCCGCGCGTGGATGTCGATATCGGTCGTTTGACCGCCCAGCCCCTGGACCCACGGCTGATGGATCAGGATCCGCGAATTCGGGAGGGAATAGCGCTTGCCCTTGGCGCCGGCGGCCAGCAGGACCGCGGCGACCGACGCCGCCTGGCCGATGCAGTAGGTCGCCACGTCTGGCTTGATGAACTGCATCGTGTCGTAGATCGCCATCCCGGCGGTGACGACGCCGCCCGGGCTGTTGATGTACAGCAGGATGTCGCGATCCGGATCCTCGGCCTCGAGGAAGAGCATCTGGGCGATCACCAGGTTGGCAACGTTGTCGTCAATCGGCGTGCCGATGAAGATAATGCTGTCCTTGAGCAGTCGCGAGAAGATGTCGTAGGCACGTTCGCCGCGGTTGGTCTGCTCGACCACCATCGGAATGAGCTGCATGCGTTCGGCCATTCAGATAAAGCCCACTAGAGAAACAAACAGATTGTGCTGGGGAAGTCGAGCTGGGTCGGGCAGGTCGTTGCTGTGATTCCCTTCGATTCTACCATGTCCCGCCGCTGGCCCGAACAACTATATCGGGCGGTGCCCCGCATCTCTCCAGACAAATGGCGGGGTAAACCCGCTCGCGATCACGCGTTGAGGACGGTCGCCTTCGACAGAAGAAACTCCATGGTCTTCTCGCGACGCAGTCCTGTGTAGAGGCGGGCAAGTCCGCCTTCCTTTTCCAGTCGCGCTCGCACGGCGGCCCCCGTCCGGCCCGACCGTTCGGCGTAGCGCTCGATCTCCGCGTCCATCTCGGCATCCGAGGCGGTCACACCGTCGCGCCGCGCGATCTCGTCGAGGACGAGCGCGCTGCGCACGGCTTCTTCAGCGGCCTCGCGCTGACGCTCGCGGAACTCTTCCCAGTTCACGTTGGCGCGCGTCGGATCGATCTGCTGCTCGACGAGCCGCCGGACGAACTCCTCGACGCGGCGATCGATCTCGCGATCGACGAGCGAGCTCGGCACGTCGAAGGTTACGCGCGAGGCGAGCTGGCGCAGCAGATCGGCACGCGTTTCACGTTCGGCCTCATGCCCAGCCTCGTGTTCGAGGTCGGCACGTACCTGCGTCCGGAGCGCGTCGAGCGATTCGAACGATCCCAGATCCTTCGCGAGCTCGTCGTCGAGCGCCGGCACGACGCGCGTGCGAATGGCCTTGACCGTGACGTCGTAGCTCACTGTTGTGCCCGCGAGTTCTCCGATCGCGTAGTCGCTGGGGTAATTGACGTCGAACGTCTTCGACGCGCCCGCTTCGAGGCCGACGAGGGCGTCGTCGAACCCGGGGGGGTTGGCCGTCGCTCCGATTTCCACCGTCACGTTGTCGTGGCGGTCGGTGTGGGTGGCGCCGGCGTCCTCCCCTTCGTCGGGCGTCGCCGCGGCCGTACGTTTGAGATCGACGACGACAGAATCGCCGGGTCCCACGCCGCGGCCCTCGACCGGCTCGTAGCGCGCGGCGCGATCCTGCAACCGCGCCAGCGCCTGGTCGACGGCGGATTCGTCCACCGTGGCTTCCTTGCGGCGGAGCGTCAGGCCCGAATAGTCCCCGGGATCAATCGCCGGAACGGTCTCGAAGCTGGCCGTGAACTTGAGGGGCTGTCCCTCTTCGACCACGACATCGCGGATGTCGGGGGTATTGACCGGCTCGACGCCGCGCTCGCGCAGGGCTTCGTCAACGGCGCGGGGGATGAGGCCGTGCGCAACGTCGTGCAGGATCTGGTCGCGGAAGCGCTGACGAACGACCTTGGGCGGAACCTTTCCCGGGCGGAACCCGGGGATTCGGGCGGCGCGGCTATAGTCGCGAGCCACCTTATCGATCTCGGCGTCGACCACGGTACTCGGGATCTCGACGACGAGGTTCTTTCGTGTGTCGCTGACGTCTATGAATTCTGTTTTCACGCTCGGGGGATCCTTGATGATCCAGGCAATGCTGAGTGCTGACGGCTGAATGCTGAAAATGAATTCTGAATCTACCTCAGCATTCGGCGCTCGGCATCCAGAATTGCGAAAGGGGGGAGTCGAACCCCCATAGCCTTTCGGCTACCGGATCCTAAGTCCGGCGCGTCTGCCAGTTCCGCCACTTTCGCGCTGGAACTCGATTGTAGCCCATCCTGTCTCCCGCGGCGCCGATTCGGAGCTGAGTACCAGCCTTACACTCATCGAGTAAACCTCACCATCATGTATGCAAACAAAACTCGTCCGCTGATGTCGCAAACGCCTCAGCTGTGACTCGTTCGGGCCCTGCAGTTCCTGCGACTTGCGTCGATCGACACGTCACCTTCGCACTGATGGCTCGGCATCTGCACTGTAGGGATACCGTCGGAGCGAGCCAGACGTCAGGCGCTCGAGATAGCGCCAGAGCACGAAGGCTGACGTGAGACCAGCACGCGAGCCCTCGGCTCGCGTCACGTTGAGTGATACTCCAAGGAGGATATCCAATGAAGCGGGTAATCGCAGGAACGTTCATGGCGACTGTTTTTGCTGTTGGCCTCTCTGCCCAGGCGCCGGCGCCGCAGAGCCAGCCGCAGAGCCAGCCGGCGGAATCCAAGGATGCCGCCAAGAACGTCACAGTCACCGGGTGTCTGAAGGCAGGGGATACCCCCGAGTCGTTCATGCTCTCGGATCTCAAGTGGGCTTCTGACAAAGCGGTTGGCACGGCCGGTAGCGCCGCGCCAGCGATCTCCGCGACGTCGGTGAAGCTCGTCGGTAGCCCGTCGAGCGGCAAGCTTGCTGATCACGTTGGTCACACAATCGAAGTGACCGGCTCGATCGAGAAGGCTGACAAGGCCCCCAGTGCGGCCGCGGATCCGGCGGCCAAACCCCCGGCCAGCAGCAGCTCGGCGCCAGCCCTGAACGTGCGCAACGTGAAGATGGTTGCCGCGACCTGCCAGGCGCAGTAGCCGAACCACGCTCCAGAACATGGATCGCGAAGCCAGCCCGACGTACCGACGTCGGGCTGGCTTTTTCTATGCCGGAGGGGTAGTCTCCGCCCTTTGTCAGTCCCGCCCCCGCCCGGTCTGAAACCTAAGACCACCGGGTGGCGTCGAAGCTCAAGAAGCGCTGGCACGCCGAAAGGGGAAACCGTGTCGTCTGTTGCTCCCGCCCTCGCCCTCGACCGTCAGCATCTCCTCGACTGGTATCGACGCAACCGCGAACGCTCCCGGCAGCTGTTCGATCTGCTGGACCCTGCCGCGTACTACACCAGGCCGATTGCGCTGCGGAATCCCATCGTTTTCTACGAGGGGCACCTGCCGGCCTTCAGCGTCATCGCATTGCTCAAGCGTGGCCTCGGTCACCCGGGCGTCGACGCGAAGATGGAACGCCTTTTCGAGCGCGGCATCGATCCGGACAGCGTCGATCAAGCCGTGCCAAGAAGCGGCGCCAGCACTGTCTGGCCATCGCGCGACGAGGTACTGGCGTACGGGCGGCGCGCCGACGACGCCATTCTCGACGCGATCGTGCACGCCGAGTTCGACGTGTCGGGTGACGATCATCGCGCAATGCGTCGCGGCGAGGCGCTTTTCACCGCGCTCGAGCACGAGGCGATGCACCAGGAGACGCTCCTGTACATGTGGCATCGACTCCCGTATGAACAGAAGCGGGCGCCGGGCGCGCTGCACTACGAGCGCGGTGGCGAACCGCTGCGGCGTGGAGCGGTCTCGATTCCCGCCGGCCGCGCCACGCTCGGTGCCGATCGTTCCGCGATTCTCTTCGGATGGGACAACGAGTTCGACGCGCATCAAGTCGACGTCGGGCCCTTCGAGATCGACGTCGATAACGTCACCAACGCCGAGTTCGTCGAGTTCATCGACGCTGGCGGCTATGAGGCGCGCGCGCTGTGGTCGGAAGATGGCTGGCACTGGCGCGAGCAGGAGTCGGTCACGCATCCGGCGTTCTGGGTTCGTGACGGAAGCCGATGGTTGTGGCGCGGCATGTTCGAATCCCTCGAGCTCCCCGCCGACTGGCCGGTGTATGTGAGCGTTGAAGAAGCCGCAGCGTTCGCGCGGTGGCGCGGGAGACGGCTGCCGACCGAGGCCGAATATCACCGCGCGGCGTTTGGAACGCCGGACGGCCGCGAGCGCGCGCTGCCGTGGGGCAGCAGCGTTCCCCTGGATGCCGCGCGAGGCAACTTCGACTTCGCGTCGTGGGAGCCTGTTCCGGTCGGCTCGCGTCCGGAAGGTGTGAGCGCGTTTGGCGTGCACGATTTGATCGGCAACGGCTGGGAGTGGACGTCGACCATCTTCGGTCCGTTCCCCGGCTTCGAACCGATGGCGTCGTACCCTGAGTACTCGGCGGATTTCTTCGACGGCCAACACTACGTCATGAAAGGTGCTTCGCCCGCAACGGCGCGCGAACTGGTGCGCCGCAGCTTCCGCAACTGGTTCAGGCCAAACTATCCGTATGTGTATGCCACGTTTAGAACAGCTGTCAGCTGACAGCTGTCAGCTCTGAGCAAGGAAGAGCCGGAGCGCCCCCATCCAAGAAACTGACAGCTGAAAGCCGAAAAGCTGAGAGCTACCAGAATCATGCCTACAACCGCCCGTTCGCTCGTCGTCGAATTCGCCGCTGATGTCGAGCGCGATCTCGCGCTCGTGCCCAAGCAGCTGCAGTCCAAGTACCTGTACGACGCGCTCGGCTCGAGCTTGTTCGAGGCGATTTGCCGGCTGCCGTGGTACCACATCACCCGCTCGGAGACCGAACTGCTCGCCCGCCACTCCGACGCCATCGTCTCGGCGCTGGGCGACGCCGAAGGCACCATCGTCGAGCTCGGGTGCGGCAGCGGCGAAAAGATTGTCCTCCTCGCCGAGGCGCTCGAGCGCGGGGGCGGCCACGCGCGCGTGCACCTCATTGACATCTCGTCGCAGGCGCTCGAGCAGACGGAGCAGCGGTTGAACCGCCTGCGGCACGTTTCGGTCGTGGGCCACTGGTCGACCTACGAAGAAGGGCTACGGACGGCAGTTGCCGCCCGCCGCCATGACAGTACCGATGCTCGTCCTGCTCCTCGGCTCGAACATCGGCAATTTCGATCAGCCGGCCGCGGGGCAGTTCCTCGATCGCATTCGCGGGACGCTCGCGCCCGGCGATCTGCTGCTGCTTGGCGCGGACCTGGTCAAGCCGGAGCGCGACCTGTTGCTCGCCTATGACGACCCGCTCGGTGTTACCGCGGCCTTCAACAAGAACCTTCTCGTGCGCATGAATCGCGAGCTCGGTGGCGAGTTCGATCTGACGACCTTCGATCACCTCGCGGTGTGGAACGACAGCGAACGTCGAATCGAGATGCACCTCGTCAGCCGCATCGACCAGCGCGTGCGCATTTCATCCGGCGGCCCAGTCATCGCGTTCCGGTGCGGCGAGCGCATCTGGACCGAGAGCTCGTACAAATACCAGCCTGACGGCATTGTGGAAATGGGTGGTGAGGCCGGCTTCGCCACTCGCGATCAGTGGATTGACGAGAAGGCGGGGTTTGCGCTGACGCTGCTCGGAGCGATCTAGACAATGCTGAAGGCTGAATGCTGAAATGAACTTCGACCTTCCCTTCAGCATTCAACACTCAGCATTCAGAATTGTCGGTACCTCCCTCCCAAACGGTCCATCCCAACCTTCGTCGAGCCACTCAGCTTCGAGCTGCGATGAACGGCGGGTCAGCGACACCGAGTCGTCGAAATGCTCGACGCGCTCGCTGCCGTCGGCATCAGTGATGACGAGATCGAAATGGTCGCCGTCGACCAGTTGTCGAACCTCGCACCGCAGGTGTCGTCCTTGCTTGGCATAGAACCAGATCACGCTGTGTCTCCAGGGGTCCCGATAGTCTGTTCGTGATGAAATGAGGGCAAAAGCGGGGCCGACGCCAGGCTGGCGCGAATCCTCAGCGAATTCGTGCGGGGCTCGCACCCTCTCAGCCGCGCACTGCGCCGGAACGAGACACCTGCCGCTCAGGATTGTGGGGACGAGTTGGACGCCTTCGGATAGCGCGCGCGTGTGCGCTCGAGTTCGTCGACGAGTTGCGCCGCGAGCTGCGCCGGCGCTTCGACTCGCGCCAACGGGCCAAAGCCGAGAATCCAGCTCCGCAGCGCCCAGTCGTTCGAGACCGTCAGTCGCAGCACTACGCTTCCGTCCGGCCGTTCGTCGATGGTCTGCGACGGGTGCCAGATCCGCTCCCTGATGTAGCGTCCCATCGCTGGCTCGAACGCGATGGCGATCGGTTCAGGCGTGCCGTGGTGGACGCCAAGCGAATGCGCGAACGCCTCTTCGGATAGCACTTGCGGCTCGAATCGTTCTTCCGTCACGGACAGCGCGCGGATGCGATCGATGGCAAACGTTCGCAGCTCTTCGTACTCGGGAACGAAGGCTAGCAGATAGAGTCCGCCCTGCGCGAAGACGAGGCGCTGCGGCTCGACGAGGTACCCTTTCTCGCGGTTGCTGGAAAACGAGTGGTACTGCATCTGCACGCGGCGATGATGCAGCGTCGCGTCGAGGAGCTGCGCGACTTTCGGATCGGGCTTTGCGCCAGCCGCCGGCGTCCCGGGATGTGAGGACGCGCGCACGCCAGGATCGGCCTTGGCCTGAATCGCGAGCGGCAATCGATCGAGGAACTGACGCATGCCCGGCGTCAGCGCGCTCGCCAGCTTGTCGAACGCGCTGCGCACGTCCTGTTGGAACGGCGTCGCGGCTAGGCCCTCGGCGAGCGTGCGAGTGAAGTAGAGCGCGCTCAGCTCAGCGAGATTGAAGCCGGTGTCGTCGAGCCGGCGGAACGCGCGCTGCTCGAGACGCCAAAAGCGTTTGCCGTCGCGCACTTCGTCGAAGAGTGGAAAGCCGGCTTCCTGCAGTGCCTCGAGATCGCGGCGGATGGTGCGAGTGGTGACCCCGGTTCTCGAGGCCATGTCGTCGATCGTCAGGCTGCGAGAGGACTCGAGATCGCGCAGCAGCGACCACTGGCGAATGACCTCAGCGTTGCGCGGCAACGACGACCTGCCGTTTCTTTCTTGCGTACGACCCGAACATGAAATGCAGCGGCCCCATCAGCGCGAAGAGTGTGGGGGCGAGCGGCGCCAACCGTATCGGGGCCAGCAGCGCGAACCCGACTGATATCAGGCCGACGGCGGCGCTGACGAGATGATGGCCGGCGTAGAGCTTGACGTCCAGCACTTCCAGCGGCGTCAACCCGAGCTCGTCGCGCCTGTTGTAGGCATGGCGATAGAGCAGCGTGAACATCAGAAAGAGGATGACGAACCCGAATCCGTAGATCGCGGAGGCGGTCGACAGCTGCGGCAGCGTCATTCGCTCGAGGTTCGGGACAGCGCCGAGCTCGGCGAACATCGAGTCGAACATGAACTTGAGCGGGTAGACATAGAACAGCGTGACGAAGAGCAGCATGCAGTTGACGAAGACAGTCCAGCCGTCCTGCAACCCGTAGCGGCGGAAGAACATGTTGTGCTCGTGCCAGATCCAGGCGAGCAGCGCGAAGCAACAGGCAAACGACGGGAACCCTCGCATCGTCCGGACGAGCTCATCGTAGCTGCGCGGTACGTCGAGCGAGACGACGAGCAGGGTGAGGGCGAAGGCGAAGGCGGCGTCGCTGAAGGCCTCGAGCCTCGAGACCTCGTGGCGGCGGTCGGAGAGCATCGGTAAGAGGACTATAACAAAGAGGTTTCGGGCGTGACCTACCCTGTCACACCTCCCTTTTACACTCGGAGCATGACGAAAGCGACCAGCCCCCGGTTCGACGGAGCGCTTGCCCTGCAGCTCGATTTCGGCGATCTGACGACTACCACCTTCCCGGCCGCCCGGCCCATCAAGGCCGGGCTGAAGCTCACGGCCCGGCCCGCTGGCGCGCGGAGTCCGGACAAGTACAAAGCACTCGAGCACCGCCGCCACCAGGCCCAGATGGCAGCGCGCAAGGCGCTGGGGCTCTTCTGACGGGGACAGGGGAGGAGACGAATGCGAAATCCATCTGCCGACCACATCTGTGCGCGTCATGCGATCTGCTTTCAGTGTTTCCGTGCAGGCGCTGAGCGCACGCGCGCCCGGCGCGACGCGTGGGCCCAGCGCTCGCTGCCGTTCGACTCGGTGGTTCCCGCCTCGCTGACCGACAAGGAACTGGCGCACCGGCGCCAGATGCTGGAGCATCTCGCGCGCAGCGCCCGCCGCGCCTAGCCGTCGAGCGATGCCTTCTCCGGCTTGACTAGGGTTGGACCCACCATATATTGTCTCGAAATATATGGCGGCGCAGACAGAGCTCAAGCGCGGCAGCGCCGAACTCATGGTCCTGGCGGCCATCGAGGATCGGCCGCGGCACGGCTACGAAATCGCCCGGCACATCGACAGCCGATCGAATGGCGTCCTCCGATTCCATGTTGCCTCTCTCTATCCGATGCTCTACCGCATGGAGCGGCGAGGCTGGATCGGCGGCACCTGGGTGGAGAAGGCCGGCCAGCGGCGACGACGGTACTACCGGCTGACCGCAGACGGCCGGAAGATCCTCGCCTCACAGCGCTCCAACTGGCACGCTCTGCTGTCGGCGCTTCATCGCGTCGCCGGCCTCGATCCGCTGTCATAGGCCATGGACTTCAGGCCAATCGTTCGTCGTCACCTGTCGAAGGGTGCCGTCACGGCCGGACGCGCGGTTCCCGATGCGCCGATCGTCGACGAGCTCGCGCAACATCTCGGCGACCTGTATCAGGAAGGGATCGACTCCGGTCTCGGCGACGACGCGGCGTTCGCTCGCGCGCTTGCCGCCCTTCCCGATCGTGCCGAGACGCTCTCCCGCGAAATTGCGTCCGCGACTCGTACGCTGACAACGGCGATCGACGCTCGCCTCTCCGATCGACACGACGAAAGCCTGCGGAGGAGGTCGCCCATGCTCGCAGATCTTGCGCAAGACGTGCGTTACGCGCTGCGGATGCTCCTCAGGACGCCAGCCTTTACCGCCGTAATCGTCGTGACGCTGGCGCTCGGCATCGGTGCGAATGCGGCAATCTTCAGCGCGGTCGACGCCATCCTGCTGCGCGATGCCCCGGTCGCGGACGCGACTCGCGTCGTCAGCCTGTACACATCGAACAGCGACGGCCGGACGCCATTCTCGTCCTCTTCCTATCCCGATTACGTTGACCTTCGAGACCGCGGCCCGCTTGCCGGGCTGGCCGCCTACAGCAGCATCACGCTGTCGCACGACGCGCGCGACGGCGCCGAGCAGATCACCGGCGAAATCGTCAGTGGAAACTACTTCGACGTGCTCGGCGTCACACCGGTCCTCGGACGTGCATTCACCGCGGACGAGGATCGCGTGGGGATTCCGGTCCGAGTCGCTGTTGTTTCGCACGGCTTCTGGCGGCGCTTTCTCGGCAGCAATCCAGCTGCGGTCGGGCAGGACATCAGGTTGAATGGCGCGCCATATGTGGTGATTGGCATCGCCCCGAATGGATTCGCTGGCCCAATCCTCGGCCGTGTCGCCGACGTCTGGGTGCCGATGGCCCTGCAGGCGGAAGTGCGACCGCCGTCAGCCGGCGTCCGTCGTCAACTCGGCCACGCCAACCTCCTGAGCGTTCGCGGCAGTCGATGGCTGAACCTGGTCGGCCGGTTGCGCCGGGGCGCGAGCGTTCGAACCGCTCAGGAGGAAGCCACGGCGGCAATCAGCCTTCTGGGCCGACAGCTTGCCGCCGAGTACCCGGACTCGAACGGCAGGCGGCTATTCACGCTGGTCCGCCTCGGGGAGGGGCCCGGCGTGCGCACGTCATCGCGGCCCATCCTTGCCATTCTCGCCGCGGCGGTGCTGCTGGTGCTCCTCATTGCCTGCGCGAATGTCGCCAGCCTTCTCGCCGCCCGCGCGGTGTCACGCCGCCGCGAGATTGCCATTCGCGTAGCGATCGGCGCCGGACGCGGCCGTCTGGTTCGCCAGGTATTGACCGAATCGCTGCTCCTGGCGGTACTGGGCTCCGCCGGCGCGTTGCTCGTGGCTCGTGGGTTCACGCCGCTGCTGTACCGGTTTGGAATCCCTGACACTGTCACGCTGTCGCTCGACTGGCGGGTGTTCGCCTTCACGCTTGCCGCCGGCCTCGCGAGCGGCCTGCTCTTCGGCATTGCGCCCGCGCTTCATGGGACGCGCCGCGACGCCGTCACGTCGTTGAGGGACGAGGGTGGAGCGGTTGCCTCCGGCCGTCGCGCGGTAAGGATGCGCAACGCATTCGTCGTCGTGCAGGTGGCGATGAGCCTGGTCCTGCTGGTCGGCGCTGGTCTGTTCCTCCGGACGCTGCGCAACGCCTATGGCGTCGATCTCGGTTATCGGACGGAAGGCGTCCTCCTGGCCGACGTCAATCTCGATGTCCGGGGATACTCGCCCGAGTCTGGCCAGGAACTGTACAAGCGGATCCTCGAACGCCTCGAAGTGTTGCCGGGAGTTCGTGGTGCCGCAGCTTCGCGTGTGCCCGTATTGAGTGGTTCGGCGCGCAGCGGCACGATCAGCATCGACGGCCAGCCGCTGGCTGCCGACGGCAGCAATGGGTTGCTCGTTCGCGTCAACGTGACGAGCGATCGATATCTCGACACGCTCGGCATTCCAATCGTCGCTGGCCGTAACTTCACGGCGTCCGACACTCAAGGAGCGTCGCGCGTCGCCATCGTCAGTCGCGCACTCGCCGCGCGCCTGTGGCCGGGTCAGGATCCGGTCGGCCGGCATCTCGATGCCGGCTCGAGCGGGTCAACGGTTGTCGGCGTGATCGGGGATGCCGTCTACGCCAGCGCGATCGAGCGCGATCCGCCGCCCTTCTACCTGGTGCCGCTCGCGCAGAACTACGAGTCAGGGATGACGCTGTTCGTCCGGACGTCCGGCGACCCGATCGCGCTCTTGCCATCGGTTCGGCAGGCGGTTCGGCAAATCGATCCCCAGCTTGTCGTCGCACGGCCGCGAACTCTCGCCGACGAGTTCGCGCGTTCGGTTGGCGACGAGCGGCTGATGGCGACGCTCGTCGGCCTCTTCGGAGGGCTGGCCCTGCTCTTGGCGGCAGTCGGGCTCTACGGTGTGATGGCCCACGCGACAAGTCAGCGACGCACCGAGATCGGCATTCGCCTGGCGCTCGGCGCCCGGCCGTCATCTGTGCTGTGGCTGATCGTGACCGCTGGGTTGCGTCTCATAGCCATCGGCGCAGTGCTCGGCGCCGCCGCGGCCGTATTCGCGTCGCGCGCAGTCGAGAGTCAGCTCTTCGGCATCAAGCCAATCGATCCGATCACTTATCTCGCGGTCGCAATCGTTCTCGTCGCGGTTGGAGTCGCCGCCTGCGCGATTCCCGCCCGGCGCGCGATGCGGATCGATCCAGTCAGAGCGCTCAGAGCTGACGGCTAACAGCTCCAGCTTCCAGCTGTCAGCTCTCAGCTTCAGCCAGCTATGAGTTCTCACGTGAAAGCTGAGAGCCGACGCTGACGCTTGAGAGCTGGAGAGCTGGCGCCTAGCTCGCCCCAGATGCCCCGCCGCCCGCGGCTCCTCCCGCTCCGCCAGCACCCCCGCCCGCGCCGCCGTCTGCTGCGCTAACCGCGGCCAGGAACGATGGGAATCCTTCCTGATCCGACACGGCAAGCGCGCGGAACCACGGCGGGATGCCGGTGGGATGGTGCTTCATGTACTTCGACCAGAGCCCGACGAGCCCAAGGGCCACGGCGAAGGGAAGCACGCGTTGAGGCGATTCGGCCGCAAGTTGTGCACGGTCGCGGGCGACGTCTTTGAGGTGCCTCTGGTACGCGCGCCAACTCTCGGCGCGGCGGACGCCTTCGTTCGAGAGCGGCGTCAGCGAACCGTAGAAGATGAACCCGACGATTGCGACGGCGCCAACCGCGGCGGGAATCAGAAACGGCCAGCCTTGATACGCGGCAGTAGCAATACCCGCAGGGATGACCAGCAGCCCACCAAGGACAAGCAAGACAAGCGATGTGCGGAAGAACCTCGCGCGGACGCGGATACGCTCATCATCGAGGAGGCCAAGGGCACGGAGTTCGGAATGTGCTGCGGCCCTGAACTCGCGCAGCGATCGGACCATGCGGCTCCGGGCCTTGTCGAGCGCCGCCGAGTCCTCGTCGCGGTCTTTGTTGCGAAACGCAAACCTCAGGACCACGGCCTCCTCGGGCGACAGTCTCGAGGCGTCCTGCGTCCGCCGCCGCAGCGCGAAGTGACGTTGTCCCCAGCGGCGTGGCTCTTCGTCGATGGTGACGATGCCGCGATCGGCGAGCGAAAAGAGCGTCGCCATCGCATGCGACAGGCTGGCGGAACCATTGGCGGCGATAACACCAGCGATTCCGGCCCTCATCGCATCCGGCGCCGTCATGACGGGCGGGCTGCTGCCCCCGAGAGTGCTCGGGCTGTCGTATCGCTGATAGAGCGCGAACAGCAACAGAAGTCCTGCCCCGAAGATGACAGCAGCAGCCGTGATCCAGCGCGGCGCGACAGCTCGCGCCGCCAGCTGCCGTGCCTGCCACGTCGGCGCGGCCGCTATGAGCGCGCCCTCATCAAACGTCAGCCGTGCGGTCAAGGAACCGTCCTTGGCGATGTCGGTGCCGATCAACTGAACACGTCGGCCACCAGGCTCGATCGCGGCGTCGGTCAAATTGCCGACTCGCCTGGTGTCGACGGTTGGTTGCTCCCTCGGCGCAACGGGCAGATCGAAGACGACTTCGCTCCGGCCGATCCGGTAGTTGTGTTTCGTCGGGAGTGCGACCCACGCCAGCACATCGGCGCCGGCCTCCCGCGTGACGACGCCCCGTGCGATGTAAGTGAGGACGAACGTGTTCGTCGAATCGGCGCGCGGCGCGAACCGCCACGTGACGCGCAGCCGGTTGCCCTCGCTGTTGTCCACCTTCAGCTCGTCGCCGATGGCGAGCGGTCGCCCGTCCATCTCGGCGCCGACGATCTCAATGCCGTCGGTGTGGCGGCGAGGTAGTTCGCGGAAGACCTCTTTGAACGGTCCACCCTCGAAGCGAAACACAACGGTCTCGACGACTTCGAGGGCACCGGCGTCGAGCACGCGAATGCGGGCGTCGAAGCGTTCGGCGGAGTAGCTCTTGGACGCTGCGGCAGCGGGCGCCGCGATGGCCAGCGCGAGGAGGGAGGCAATCAGGCTTCGCATGATCGGTCTCCGTAGGTCGCGGCTGTGAGCCGCGAGCTCGACGCGGGTCGCGCGAGCTCACGGCTGAGCCGGACACTCCGATCATACGTCGCCTGCGTTACAGACGTGTTACTGGCCGCTCGCGCCCGGCGTGGGGCCGTGCAGGCGTCCGGCCCGGCCGACGCGGTTGGCACGCTGTGCCGTGAGCTCCCGAGCCTGAGCTCGCTGCTCGGGCGTCAGGATTTGCGCGATCTTCGACCTGCAAGTCGATGCGCCCTGCGAGTGCCGCTGCTTCAGCTTCGGCGATATTGGCCTTCAGCTGATCGATCTGCGCCGTGTCAGGCGTATCCGCGAAGATCGCCGCCTGCAGCGATTGCTGCAACTCGAACAGGGTGCGCGCCGGCGCTTGTCCGCCGCTCTGCGTTCGTGCCGCCCGTTCGGCGTCTGTCAGCGTCTTGATCTGTTCGCGCTGCGCATCGGTCAGGTTGAGTTGCCTAAGGACCGGCATCGGGCCGCCTGGACCGCCGCGTCCCGGTCCGCCTCCCGGACCGCGTCCGACAGGAGATTGACCGGCGGCGGTTGCGGCAATGGTCGTGGTAACTACGATCGCTGCGGCAGCGATCGTCAATAATGTGCGCGACTGGGTGGTCATAACGGTGTGGACTCCTTTGAGGAGTAGGACCGCGGCGTCCCGCCGAATATTCCAGGGAATAAATTAGTGCCGCCGAGGGTCGAAGCTGACGATCGCCGGACCGCCGGCTGAAGGGACATCGCCGAGGTGGACGTCGACCAGGAGCTGGTCGCAGCGGCGGCACGGGGCAGCCGTGAGGCATTCGACGATCTGATCCGACGACACCAGGTGTCGATCGTCAGCCTCGCGCGCGCCTTGACCGGCGGTAGTGCTGATGCCGAAGACATCGCGCAGGAGGTGTTCCTTCGCGCCTGGCGCAGCATCGGCGGATTTCGCGGTGACAGTACATTCCGCACGTGGTTGCACCGCGTGGCGATCAACGTGATTCACTCGCATCACGGCCGGGTCTCGCGTTTACGGCGCTTCTTCCAGCTGGCACCGTCCGATCCAGCGGAAGCCGCCGATGATCCGATCGAGAGCGCGGCGGATTCGATCGATGTCGAGGCTGATGTGGTGTTGCGCGACGCCATCGACAAGGCGCTGGCATCGCTGCCCGAAGAGCTTCGAATCGCCGTCACCCTCCGTGATGTCCAGGGTCTCGACTATCGGGAGATCGCCGGCGTGCTCGACGTACCGATTGGCACGGTCGAGTCGCGAATCTTTCGCGGCCGGCAGCGGTTGAAGCCGCTCCTCGAGCCATTGCGGGCGAGACCAGGCCGGTCTCTATCGTGAGGACTGTTCATGCAGTGTCATGAAGTCGCTTCGTTTCTTGCGCGGCGCGCCGATGATGCCGAGGCGCTCGGGGCGTCGGTGCGCGCGGAAGTGGACCAGCATGTCGCGGCGTGCGCTGCGTGTCGGGCCGAACTAGAGGCGCAACGCGCCGTCGCCGTCTTGCTGCGCGCGCGTCCGGCCGATCGGCTGTCTCCGCAATTCGCCGCGCGGTTGTCCTCGCGGCTCGATGACGCGGCGGGATGGTTCGGCATTGCCGACTGGCGAGTCTGGACGTTGCGCCTGGCGCCTGTCGCCGCCGCACTGGCGCTGGCTACGTACCTGGGTCTTGGCATGTCGACGCAGACGTCTATGACCCTCGACGATTGGACGATGCCGACGGCGGATGCGGCAACGGAGTCCGTGTTGTGGGAGGACGTCAGCGCTAACTCGGTCGTGGAGACGATGCTGACGGGAGAACTGCCGAGCACTGCGGGAGAGTCAGGCAATGTCCGATAGCCGCGTCCGGATCTGGTTTTCGCTCTTCGTGTTCGTGGTCTTCTGCGTCGGGCTCGCGGGCGGCGTACTCGTCGGCCGTGCCATGGCACGGCGGGCCTATGTCGAGCGCGGATTCGATCGTCCCGGCCGGGGGCCGATGGAGTTCGGGCCGGGCGGCGCAGGGCGCCGCGGAGGTGGTCCACCGCCGCGGCTGCTCGTCGAACGCCTGACGGGCGACCTCGATCTGACCGCAGAGCAGCAGACGAAGATCGAGGAAATCCTGACTGCGAGCCGTTCGCGCGTCGAGACGCTGCAGCGCGACGTCCGCGAACGGTTCGACGCGGAACAGCGCAGCCTTCGTGAAAGCATCCGTCAGGTGCTCACTCCCGAGCAGCAACAGAAGTTCGATCAACGTGAAAAGGAGCGCGGACGCTTCGGACGCCGAGGCCCACCGCGCTGACGTCCGCAGGCGCGAGACGTCCGATGCTGATTCATCTAGAATCAGGCCTATGACGCTTTCTCCCACCGCCTTCTGCTTTCTTTTCGTGCTGTCGGCGGCTACTGCCGGAGCGCAGCCGCGCCAGGCGCCCGTCACCCTCACCCATGAGCTGCTGTGGTCCTTTCAGCGCGTCGGCGCGCCCGTGCCGTCGCCCGATGGGCGGTGGGTCGTCTTTGCCGTCTCGGAGCCCTCCTACGATCCTCAAAAAGATGTGAGCGACCTGTGGATCGTGTCCGCGGACGGGAGCTCGGCTCCGCGTCGGTTGACATCGAGCCGTGGCCCGGAAAGCGGTGCGGCATGGAGTCCCGACAGCACGCGCGTCGCGTTTGCTGCGAAGCGTGACGATGACGAGGTGAACCAGATCTACATACTCGATGTCGTTCGGGGTGGTGAGGCCCAGCGCGTAACCGCGGCGCCGACCGCCGCGAGCACGCCGCGCTGGAGTCCCGACGGAAAGACGATCCTGTTCCAGGCGGCGATGTGGCCTGGTGCGACCGACGAAGAGTCCAATCGCAAAGCCGTACAGGATCGCAAGAACGCGAAGTCGAAGGTCCGCATCTACGACACGTTCCCGATTCGGAATTTCGATCACTGGATCGAGGAATCGAAAACACACCTGTGGCTGGTTGGCGTCGAGGGCGAACGGAAAGCGCGCAGCCTTTTCGGTGGGTCTCCAGTTGTGGCTCGGGCCGGTTTCGGCGGCGAGGCGCTGGCGGCCGTGTGGGCACCAGATGGACAGTCGGTCGTATTTGTGGCCACAGAGAACGATACGGTGGCGGCACGGGCTGCGGTCGCGTCGCATCTCTGGCAGGTGAGTGCAGCCGGCGGCGATCCGAAGCGTCTGACGCCCGACGGCTGGGACTACGCCGCGCCGGCATTTCGTCCCGATGGCAAGGCACTCTGCTTCATCGCGACGGATGCCAAGCCGGTCATCTATCAACTGACGCGACTCGGCTGCGCGGCCTGGCCGGCAACGTCATCGCCAATCGCCGCGCCGGCCATTTCGATTGTCACCAAAACGCTCGATCGGGCAGTCGCAAGCTGGTCATTCTCATCCGATAGCCAGTCGCTGATGTTTACGGCCGAAGACAGCGGTCACGAGCGCATGTATTCGGTGCCAATCGGGGGCGGGACTCCTAAGCTTGTGGCCGATGCGCCGCAGGGCGTCTACACGAACGTTCAAACGCCGTCTCGCAGCACATCGTTGGTTGCATTTGCCAATTGGGAGAGCGCTATCCGGCCTCCCGAGATCGTTCGCTTGGATCCGGCGACCGGCGCCCGCACATTTCTCACGTCGTTTACGACGAAGACGGCGGAGTCGATCGACTGGCAGCCACTGCGCGAATTCTGGTTCACCGGACGTGACGGCCGCCGAATTCACAGCTTCGTCGCGCTACCGCCTGGGTTCGACGAGTCGAAGAAGTACCCGCTGTTCGTTGTCATCCACGGCGGGCACGCCAACATGTGGCGCGACTCGATTACCTATCGCTGGAACTACCATCTCTTGTCACAACCTGGCTTCGTCGTCCTGCTCACCGACTATCGCGGTTCGACCGGTTACGGCGAGAAGTTCACCCTCGACATCCAGGGCGACCCGTTGGCGGGTCCAGCCGACGACATCAACGACGCCGCTGACGAAGCGATCAAACGCTTTGCTTTCATCGACAGCTCGCGGCAGGCGGCGGGCGGCGCGAGCTATGGCGGCCATCTGACCAACTGGCTGGCCGGCACGACGACGAGGTATCGCTGCCTGGTCAGCCACGCCGGTCTGGCAACACTCGAGATGCAGTGGGGTATCAGCGACGGCATTTACAATCGCGAGCTGATGATGGGTGGGCCCTATTGGGAAAACCCAGCCAAATGGATTGCCCAGAGCCCGCTGGCCAAGGCCGGAAATTTCAAGACGCCGACGCTGCTCTCGGTGGGGCTGAACGATTTCCGCGTTCCCGAGGGCAACACGCTCACCATGTACTCGGCGCTGCAGCGGATGAACGTTCCGACGCGACTGCTCATCTGGCCTGACGAGAATCACTGGATCCTCAAGGGCGAGAACAGCCGCGTGTTCTATCGCGAAGTGCGTGCGTGGCTCGAGAAGTACCTCCTTCCCGCTTCGCCGCCTACCGCGGCACCTGGTCGATGACGACAAACGAGCCTCTCAGCCGACGTCCGGAGCCCATCAAAGACGATGGGCTGCGGCGGGTACTGACGTGGACGTTCATAGCGCTTGTGGTCTCGCTGTTGATGACGTTGATTGGCGTCGCGATGGCGATACGCTGGTTCGATCGACCGTAACGATCAGCTGCGTCCGACGCCAAGCGCGCCGACCTGATAGGCTGTTGCGATGCCATCCATTCAGGAACTGCAGGTGCGTGCGGTCGAATATGCCAAAGCCGGCGATTTCGGCCCGCAGGCGCTCGCCACCAATCTCGAGTTGGCGAAGCTTGCGCCGACCAATGAAGGCGCGCTGACGCGGCTTTCGCGTTGCTACCTCGAGGGCGGTCAACTCGACCAGGCGACCGCGACGCTCGACGCTGCGCTGCAGCTCAACCCGCAGAACACGATCGCGCGCAGTCTGCAGATGGAAGTCACCAAGCGTCGGGTCGCGGCGACCCCCGTCATCAAAAAGTCTCGCGCGCCGTCTGGACGCGCCGTCCGGACGGCTGCCCCTGCTGGTGCCACCCGTTCCGCTCGTCGTGGTGGGCAGGTTCCGGGGATCGCACGAGCGGAGTTTGCGGCATTGGGCAGCCTCGCGCCGGAAGCCGCCGTTGAGTCGCTGGGTTCGCGACTCGAGCCGCTGCTCATGGCGCTCAACGAGCGACCGTTCGCAGGCAAGGCCGTCGAGACCCGCAATCGCGCCGGCCAGAGCGGGGCACGCCTGTTTCGCCGCAACACGATGCACGCGTCGGGGCAAGGAACGCTGCGCGTCTTTCATCAGGGGGTGCGATGGGAGCCGCAGCTGACGGTTGGGCTGTACTCCTCGACGCCGTGGGGGCGTGACGCTGCGTGCGCCGGTATCGGCTTCAGGCTGGCGGCCGAAGGTTCTGCCAACGACCAGGAACGCGCGCTGGCGCAGTTTGCGCAATTCCAGCAACTCATCTCCGGCGCCTGGCGCAGCTTTCTGTCGCAGTGGATGGGCTCGAGCGCCGGCTTCATCCAGTACGGCACCACGCCGGTGTCAACCGAACTTCTGCCCGACGATGCCCTTGCCTGGCTGATGAATTGCCAGCACCCCGCCGAAGTCGGCTGGATCTTCTTCGGCCGATGGCTGTTTCTGGA
Source organism: uncultured Acidobacteriota bacterium (assembly GCA_963797715.1). Lineage (GTDB taxonomy): Bacteria > Acidobacteriota > Vicinamibacteria > Vicinamibacterales > 2-12-FULL-66-21 > DATBJJ01. The sequence goes on along the minus strand of CAWCQS010000007.1, from coordinate 507,562 downwards.
CCGCTCCCAGGATCAGGAAATGCTCGCCGACGGCCGCCGTCTACTCGCGTGGATCGACAGCAGCTTCACCGAGCTGCTTCCGCTCTGGTCGAGCCTCTATCGCAGCTGATCGCGTTGGCCAGTCAGGCGTTTGGCGTCGTCGACTTCAGCGCTTTGAGCACGCCGAGGAGCTCGTCGATGTCGCCCTCGGTGTGGGCGGCGTTTATCTGAAAGCGGATGGTCTCGTCGCCTTTCGGCACGACGGGGTAGGTCAGGCCGACGGCGAGGATGCCACGCTCGAAGAGCCCCGCCACCATGGCGCGCACTCGTGCCGTGTCACGAACGAGTAGCGGCACGACCGGATGCGGTCCAGGAATCGACTCGAAGGCGAGCGCCGCCAGCCCCTGGCGAAACTGCACTGTTCGCGCGCCGAGATTCGCGAGTCGTGCCCGGCCATCCGCGCCGTCAGCCACATCGATGGCGGCGACGGCGGCGGCGGCGTCGGCAGCGCCGAGCGGATTCGTGTAGATGTAGGTGTCGGCTTTCTGGCGCACGGCTTCGACGACTTCCGCGCTTGCCGCCACGAAGCCGCCGTTGACGCCGAACGCCTTTCCGAACGTTCCCACGAAGATGTCGACCCGCGCTTTACAGTGCTCCTCGGTGCCGCGTCCGGTTGGTCCATAGGCAGCGATCCCATGGGAGTCGTCCATGACGGTAATCACGCCGTCGCGAAACCGATGCTCGTGCCTGGCGACCACGGCGGTAATGGCATCGACCGGCGCATTGTCTCCGCGCATGCTGAAGATGCCGTCGAAGATCACGATCACTCGCCCGGTACCATCGGGCACTCGATCGAGGTGCTGCGCGAGGTCGTCGAGATCGTTGTGCTTGTAGATCGCGCGCTGGGCCGACGGCACGTTGGCAATGCGCATCGCCCGGATGATGCAATTGTGGTTGAGCGCGTCGCCAATCCAATAGGTGTCGGGTCCGGCAAGCGTGATCGCCAGGCCGAGGACAGAGGTGTAGGCCGAGTTGAAGATGCGCGCTGCCGGTCGATCGACGAACCGCGCGACGCGAGCTTCGAGGCGGGCATGCGGTGCAAAGGTGCCATCGATGAACCGCACGGCGCCTGGTCCGGCGCCAAACGAATGCGACGCGGCGTCGGCTGCCGCGAGTACGGAGGGATGGTTGGACAGCGACAGATAGCTGTTGCTGTTCATCCGCAGGAACTCGCGGTCGCTGCCGTGCAACCGATATCGCGGTCCGCGCGCACCCGAAGCCGGTACGTACCCGACGATGACCCGCTCCGGAGCTTTGGCGCGGCCCTCTTCACGGAGCGCCGCGACGTCGGCGACCAAGGCGCTGTTGAGTTTTTCGAGAGACATGAACGCTGGTTCTTGGTTCGGAGTTCTTCGTTCGAGGTTCAGGTTCTCGGTTCTACGTTCCGGTTCGAAGTTCTCCGTTCAGATTGGTTGCGAACCCCGAACCCGAACGCAGAACGACGAACCTGAACCCAGAACGACGAACCACGAACCAAGAACCGACAGTTCTAGGGAGTGGCTCAGTCCCTACGACTCCCCGTGAAGCGCAGTAACATCAAGAACAGGTTGATGAAGTCGAGGTATAGCGTCAGGGCGCCGACGATCGCGTACGAACCAATCTGGCCGGACGGCAGCGCGACCGCCATGTGCTTCAGGCGCTGCGCATCGTAGGCGGTCAAGCCGGTGAAGACGATCACGCCAATGAAGCTGAGTACGAACTGGAAGCCGCTGTTGTGCCAGAAGATGCCCACAAACGACGCCAGCACGACGCCGATCAGGCCCATGAAGAGGAATTGTCCCCAGCCGGCAAGGCTGCGGCTGGTGGTCGTGCCATAGAGTGCGAGGGCGCCGAACATGCCGGCGCAAACCAGGAAAGTCGTTGCCACCGACTCGCCAGTGAAGGCAAGCAGGATGAAGCCGAACGTCACGCCGGTCAGCGCCGAATAGAGCACGAACAGAAGCGATGCCGTACCCGCGGCGATTTTTTCCACACGCGCCGACAGGAAGAACACAATCCCGAGCTGCGCGATCATCAAACCCCAGAACAGCGGCTTGTTGCGGCCGATTGTGACCACGAGCTCCGGCGACTGCGACACGAAGAACGCGACAAGCGCGGTGATGCCGAGCCCGGCGCACATCCAGCCATAGACGCTGCGCAGAAAGGCCGTCACGCGTTCGTCGGCAGCATATGGCGTGGTGAAAGCCCGTTCGGGCGTCATGTCGTACTGCGCCATGGTCGCGCTCCTTATGTGTGTGGTGTCAGCGCTTGCCGCAAGGTCAACCCTTCGCGGTACCGGCCGATACTGCTTGATGCTAGCACAGCACTTCTCACCCCGGGTGAAAGGGGAGCAGCATGGCAGCCGGCAGCAAGTGGAGGTTGCCAAGGACGTACCAGCCCCAGAATCCACGGTTGGCTTCGCGCGCCAGGAGGACGTTGAAACCGAATGCGAGCGGCAGCGTGACTCGTGTCACCGCGCCTGGGTACCCGTCCCAGACGACCTTGTGCACCAGAAGCATCAACAAAGCGTAACCAAGGGCGACGCGCCACCATGGTGACGCGTAATAACGTCGGTACACGAGATAGGCCAGCTGGACCGCGAGGCACACGATGACGCCCAGCTTGAAAACATCGAGGAGCGTGGGATCGCCCCAAAGCACTTTGTTGAGCGACTGTGACAGCACATCCACGTACACCATCAGCGGTCGATCGATTTGATCCCGGCCGGCAGCACTCGTAGATCGATAAATTGAGCGGAGGTAGTCCTGCCACAGCAGCAGCGGCGTCACCGCCATCACCAGCGCGAGGCCGAGCTTCGCCCACGCGTGCGGGCCCTTGGCTCGCGGCAGCCCGAGCACCGCGAGGAGGTTCGTCTCGCGTCCAAGACCGGCGATGCCGACAATCGCCGCGGACACCAGGAGGCGTTGGCGCTCAGATGCAGCGATGGCCAGCGCGATGAGCAGCATGCTCGGGCCATCGAGTAACGCCGAGCGAACTGATGTCAGCATGCCGTGTGAAAAGAGGCATGCGGTCCAGAGCGCGAGGCCACGCGGCGTGGTCGGCGCCAGCCATCTCGTCATGAGTGCCGCGAGTACCAGCCACACGAGCACGTTCTGCAACGCGTAGGCGCGCAGAATCCACTCAGGTCGTCCGACACCGAGCGCCCACGCGGTCCAGCTGAATAGAATACGTCGCGCCCGGTACGGCGGCAGGTCGAGCGCCTTGTCGATCGCGGGGTCGCGTAGAAGCGGCTCGAGCGCGAGCTGCGCGTAGAACTGGCCGTCGTAGCTGCCCCAGGGTGGATGGCGGGAGTGAGGGATCGCCTGCAGCGCCGGCAACTCACCGGTGCCGTCGCCGAAGCCAATCATCTCCGTGAAGCCAAAACGCGGGTGGTACAATCGCGCGACCGATGCCAGCAGTAGCACGACCAGGCCGATGGCAGCGGACGCACATATCCTCTGCGCCGGCGTGCGATGGGCTGTCATGCGCGGAACCGTCGCACCTTTCTTCTCAGCTTCGTCGAAACGAGGTTCGTTCCGCCGCACGTGCGATTGCCCTCGGGCTGGCGCTGCCCGCTCTCGCCTGCGGCCCTGCTGACCGTACGCCGGTCCCGATCGTCGATCTGGTGCGTGAAGCGCGAGGCGCGGAGCCCCGACCGTCGGCGGCAGCGTTCGAGATCGGCGACGTCGCGCTCTTCGGCCAGTCGGGTCCTGCCATCCGTACGGTGGCGCCGAGCCGGCTCGTATTCGTCCTCGCCATTCCGCTCCGCAGCAGGTTTACGGCACGTATCGGGATCGAAGGCGGCGTCGGCGGCGGACCACCGCAGCCGTTGCGCTTTCGTGTTGGCGTGAGCGACGACCGTATTTACGAACAATTGGCGAGTGTGCTGCTGACGCCTGCCGTTCAGACTCGCTGGACGGATATCCACGCCGATCTCTCGGCCTATGCCGGCTGGCAGTGGAGCGTATTCTATCGTCCGAGCGAGCGTCGCTGGCGACTAATCCTCAGTACCGACACGGTGTCAGGGTTGCCGGGACGTGGAGTGTGGGGTGCGCCCACTATCGCTGGTGACCGTGCTGCGGCGCGCGAGCACGTCGAGCGCGCAGCACGGTTGTCGCGTTGAGACAGTACCCGCGCCGGACTCAGCGCGCCTTGAGCGCCGATACGATCTGCCCCAGCGTTTCGCGCTCCTCGGCCGAGATTTTGCCGATGCCGAAGAGACCGCCGGACGCCGCTGCGATGCTCTCGCTGTACTTGATCACGTCGTCGGCATTGAGCGAGCCGTCGACGGTGGTACCGGTGTCGAGCATCGCGCGAATCAGGCGCATCGCGCGAGCGAATACGTCGTCGGACGGACGTCGCGCCATCCAGTCCGAGAGTTGTTGATCGGCGGCGCCGCCGGCCGCAATGCCGCGCCCACGCGCAAGGCGAATCAGCATGTCGCGCTCGGCCGGCGTGATGCCGCCCTCGGCCCAAGCCATCTGCACGACAGGCACCAGAGGCAGGACGCTAATGGTGTCGGGCGTGAAGCCGAGCGCACCGAGCTCGGCAATGAGCGCGGGGTCGCTCAAGCCGGTGCGCGTGCTCAGCTCTGTCTTCGCACGATCCGCGGCCGCGGCTTGCCGCATCTTCTCGATGAGCTCTCGGTCCTTCTTGCGAAAGTAGTCGTCTTCGGACGCGCGTCGCCGATCGTCCAGGAAGTCATCCTGTGACATCAATCCTCCTCGGATTATCTGCGACGATCCTAACATCGCGTTGGTGTCGGGTGAACAAATCACGCGCCGCTAGCGTAGACTTCCTCATTCTGGGGTCGCGCGATGAGTTTTCTGGACAAACTGTTTTCCCGCAAGCCGAAGCCCGGCGCACGGGTGCGTATTTGCGTCGAGTGCGGCATGCCGGTAGCCGAGCACAAAGAGTGGTGCAGCATTCTGCGGACGCAGCAAGAAATGGACCGCAAGCCCAAGCCGACTGAGGGCTGACGACCGGCGACTGTGTGAACGTATATTTGATTGACGGCACCTACGAGCTCTTTCGCTACTACTTTGCGCTGCCGTCGGCACGCAGAGCGGATGGCGTCGAGGTTGCCGCCGTCCGTGGTGTCATTGGTTCGGTCCTCGGAATGATCAATGGCGGCGTGACTCATGTCGCCGTTGCCACGGACCACGTCATCGAATCCTTCCGTAACCAATTGTGGCGCGACTACAAGACGAGCGCGGGCGTCGAAGCCGACCTGCTGGCGCAGTTCCATCCGCTCGAAGATGCGCTGCGCTCGCTCGGCGTCGTCGTCTGGCCGATGGTCGAATGCGAGGCTGACGATGCGCTGGCCTCCGGAGCGGCGCTGGCAGCAGCCGACCCACGGGTTGAGCGTGTCGTCATCTGCACGCCGGACAAGGACCTCGGGCAGTCGGTCCGCGGCACCCGCGTCGTCCAGCTCGATCGCCGCCGCAATGTGACGCGCGACGAAGCCGGCGTGATCGAGAAGTTTGGTGTCCCGCCGGCGTCGATTCCCGACTATCTCGCGCTCGTCGGGGATTCCTCCGATGGTTATCCCGGATTGCGAGGGTGGGGACCGAAATCTGCGGCCGCGGTCCTCGCGAAGTTTGGTTCCATCGAAAACATTCCCGCAGACTTCCGCGAGTGGCGCGTGAACGCCGCGAACGCGGGATCGCTGTCCGCCACGCTCGAGCGCGAGCGCGACAACGCGATGCTCTTCAAGCGACTTGCGACACTGCGTTCCGACCTGCCGTTGTTTGCGTCGGTGGACGAACTGCAATGGAAGGGGCCGACCCAGGGTTTGCGGCGCTCGCGGCGGAGCTCGATAAGGCGGTTACTGCGTAAACGTGGGTTCGTGGTTCGTGGTTCGTCGTTTTCGGTTCAGGTTCGTGGTTCTTGGTTCCGGTTCGTGGTTCCGAACCTGCACTCGAGCCGCGAACTCAGATTGTGAACACAGGAACCGGAACTCCGAACCAGGAACCTGAACGCCGAACCACGAACTACGAACCGCGAACGGATACGCCAACAGCCCTCCTCAACGCCACAAACAACCACCAAGCCACCAGTAGCGTCAGGAAGGCCGCGATGATCGAACCGGGGAGCGCGCCCGGGAACGCCCGCTGGGCGCCGCGCATGACGGTGGTCAAGGCCATCATCGTGCCGAGCGCAACTGGAATCATCGTCAGGTCCGCGCGCAGGAGCGTCGTCGATACCAGGACGAGGCTGGCGGCGAGAATGAGGCCGGCGATGGCCCATCCGACCATGCTTGCTCCTGCGGGCGCACCGGCGCCAAGAAATCCGATGGCCGCGATGGCGGAGACACCGAGCGCGCGGCGCCGAGTCCACCCTGCCGTCGCTTGAGTCATGGCGGTCAGCAGGCTGAGCAGGATCGCCGCGCGCGTCAGAAATCCTGCCATCGGCTCGAGCGCCACCGAGAGGGTCGGTATCACGGCGCCCATCGGATTAATGGCGGGAGAGTTCGCCCACACCGGCGTGCGCAGTGCTCCGGCCAGCGAGAGCATCGCGGCCCCGAACGCACCGGCGGCGGCGCCGAGCAGCACGGCGTCACGAGTCGGCAGCATGCCCGTGCCGGCGAGGCGGGCCGGCTGCGCGCCGAGCGCGAGCCCCGCCAGGCTCGAGGAGATGACGAGGCCGACGAGTCCAACGCCGATCGCGCCGAGCAACTGAATCGGCAGCGGAATCTCCGTCGGCATCAGCGCCTGCGCCGCCGGGAAGGCGTTGCCAGATGCGGCGACACTCACAACGAGCATGATCGCCGCTGCGGCAAAGAAGAGCCGAGGGGAGTATTTCCCGCGACTCCAGGCGACCACGCCAAAAACCGCAGCCGAGACCAGCAGGCCGCCAAAGACGACACCGACGATGATGCGGAAGATCAGGTTTCGCGTCTCGGTCGCGCGCTGCTGGCGCTCCCACTGTTCCGGCACGAAGACGAAGCGGCGAACGCTGGCGACGTTGTCACCGGCGATTTCGACGTCGATGCGAAGTTCGCCCTGCGGCAGCGCCGGTTGCGACGTATCCGCATAGGTGAAGGTCCAGTCGGTCCGCGCCTTGCGCTTCGACGGACGAGCCGAAACCTCGCGTGCCTGACCGGCGGCGACATCCAGGCCGAACTCGCGGCGCACAACCGACTGCGCCATCGCGCGTGCAGCGCTTTCGTCGAGCGTCGCCCCTGGCCGCGCTTCGGGCAGCGTGTGTTCGATGCGCAGGACGTCACGCGACCGGGTGACAAAGACGCGCCACTCCTCGGCGCGTTCCGCGACGTCGCCTTCGAAGGTGGCGACCCGTACATTCCAGCGCGCGTCGGGAAGGTATTTGCCGACCAGCTCGCGGCGTCTCTCATCTCCCGCCGTCGTTGACACGAACTCTCGTGGTCCGCCGCTGCCATCATCGGGCACCGGCAACACCCGCCACGTCGGCCCGACGGTGAAGCCCCTGTCCGCGAGTGCGCGTCGCGCGTTGTCAGCCGCCTCGGCGCGACTGACGGTAAACATGTCGGTGCGGTCCCGTGCAACGATCGTCCCAAGGCAGGCGACAAGTGCAGCGGCGCCGATCGCGAGCCAGGCGGTTTTCGCGCGCTGACCCAAACCGCGATGAACAATCACCGGCGCGCGCTCTTCGGGTTCCTGCGAGACGGGCGGCGACCAGGCGGCATTGAGATCCGCGGGTGACAATTCCGTCCACGCGCCCAGCCTGCGCGCGACGCCACAGCACCACCCAGAGCGGCACGAGCGTCATCAGCACGACCATGGCTTGCTGCAGGAAGATGCCGGGCGCGTCCGACAGGAAAATCGGCAGCGCAAACCAGACGACGTCAAAGGCAAAGTGCAGGACGATGCCGGGAAGCAGGCCGAAGTAGAGGTAGAGCAGCCCGAATCCGATCGACGGGATGATCAATTCGACCGGTCGGGCAAAGGATGGCTGCGTTGGGTACGGCGCGTGCCCGGCGCCAAAGATGATGGACTGAATGACGAACGCCAGCACGATGAACAGTCCGCGTTTGCCGAAGCGGTCTCCAATGAGCGCGGCGCCCGCTATGGGTACTGCGCGGAACAGGCATTCCTCCCAGAAGCCCGCTTGAAGTGAATTTGCGATCGCCGAAAGCCACGGGACATACGTCGCGAGGACGTCCGGGTGCAGCAGCGCTTCGGACGGCGTCCACCATCCGAAAACACGGGTAGCGATGACGTAGAGGGCGACGTCATAGGCGAAGAACACCGGCACGAGCAGGTATCCCCCGATCGTGCGGCCGGCGATGGCGGTCGAACTGCCCGGCTCTCTTGCCCAGACGCGCCAGAACTGCGGGTGGCGTCCGAACGCGCGGCGAGTCAGCGTTTCCGCCGCCATGAAGGACAGAGCCATGAAGGCGGACAATCCAATCAGCGTCGCCGCCAGCGTCGAGATCTGACTGGCGATGAACGTGCTGCGAGGCAGCGCCGTGTCATACATCATCCACGTCAGTGGCCACTCGTTGAGCGCTGCGAGTGTTTGCATGCCACCAACGATGAGTCCCCACATAGCCGCCGGGCGCCACAGAACGTAGCGCGAGCGAAGCATGAAAAAAAGGCCAATGCCGATGCCGCCGACGACGTAGAGCAGCACCATGCCGACGAGCGAACCAATGCCGATCGCCTCGTTCGCCGATCGCATGCTGCTGTAGCGGCGGGTGAACGCCTCGGGGATCTGGACGAAATGCGTGACTTCGGTCAGGCGGTCGCCAGAGACGACCAGGCGCAGTCGAAAGCGTCCTTCTCCGACGGATGCCGACGACCGCTCGTAGGTGAGCGTATGATCCACGCGTCCGCCCGGCCTGCGCTCCTGCCCCTGTTCAGCCAGCGTGAACGGCCCGAGGTCGACATTCCATCGCGCGGCCGCCTCGCTCTCCGCCTGCCGTCGCGCCGTCGCCCCGTCGAGCGCGGCGCCGGGCGCATCCTCCTTCAGCTTTTCAACGAATCCGTACGGACGGCCGTCGGGGGTGAACCGGATGAGCGTTTCGTTGGTTTCGGCTTCACGAAAGTGACGAACGCGCCAGGTGTAAGCGGCGTAGAGGCCGCTGCGGAGCATGTTGGTGAATGCCGCCTTGCCGCCGCCTTCGAGCTCGACGAACGTTTGCGTGTCGCTGTCGAGCGCGAACGAGGCCGCCTGACGGAAGTCTGGCGGACCCAGACGATCGCGGGTCATGATCGCGCGCGCATCGTCGAGCGCGCGTTCGCGCGTCATCGTGATGTCGAGCGCGACGATCGAGAATGCCTGCGGGAAGTAATGGATGGCCGCCGCCGTCGCGGCAAGCGAGGCCACCGCAAGCAGGATCCAGAAGGCTGGGCGTTTCACGGGGAGAATGCTATCAGCTCTCAGCTGTCAGCTACTCAGCGAGAGCATACCGCGCTCAGTCATTCGATGAGATTCCGATGTTTTCTGCTGAGAGCTGACGAGCTGAGAGCTGAGCAGCTAGCGAATCACCCTCAAATCGGTCGGCGTTGGTGGCGCGAGGCCGGTGACTCTCAGCACGGCGCCGCGCGAGAGGCTGACGATGTAGAGCTCGCCGTCGGCGTCGACGCCGAAAGAGCTGATGTTTCCGAGCTGGTTCTGGCCCCCGAGCTCACCGGTGTGTTCCATCAGGTCCGAGGATCGCGCCTCACCCTGACTGTCCACGGTGATGGCGAGCGACCAGACGCGGCCCTGCACGTAGTCGGCAAAGAAATAGCGTCCGGCGTACGCCTGACCGAGCGAGCGCCCGCGATAGACGTATCCGCCGGTAATCGACTGACCCGACGCACGGCCGTACTCGTGAATCGGATCGACGAGCGGCAGGAATGCTGGAGGCCGCGACGTGACATTGTCGTGCGCGCCCTCCCGGTTCCTCCATCCGTAGTTGCGACCGCCGCGATTTGGCGGTTCGTAGTCGATTTCCTCGAACGCGTTCTGCCCGACGTCACCGATGACGAGCGCGCCGGTGCCGCCGCGCACCGGGTCATCGAACGAGTACCGCCACGGGTTGCGCAGCCCGAACGCCCAGATCTCTGGACGCGCGGCAATCGGGCGCCCGCCAACGAACGGGTTGTCGGCTGGCACCTGATAGCCGATCGCTTGCGTGTCGGGAACGTTCACGTCGATGCGAAGCATCTTGCCGAGAAGCTCCTGTGGATTTTGCGCCCGATGGTCGGGATCGTCGCCGGCGCCGCCGTCACCGAGGCCGATATACAGAAATCCGTCGGGTCCGAAGGCGAGATGTCCGCCGTTGTGGTTGGAGAACGGTTGCGCGATGATCGCGGGGCTCGACGTGCCGTTGAACCGAAGGTCGAATCGTGACGAGGGATCGGCGACGAGCGCATCCGTCGAGCGCCGGAACCGTGCGACGACGGTGTCGCCGGAACGATCGGTGAAGTTCACGTAGAACCGGCCGCTCGCCGCGTCGCGTGGAAACGCGAGACCGAGCAATCCGCGCTCTCCGCCAGCGGCGACGGCCGCTCGAAGATCGAGAAAGTCGGTCGGCAGCGCTGTGCCGCTGCGCACGACGCGGATGCGGCCAGCCTGCTCGACCACGAACTGAACCGTGCGGTCGAGCGGGTCTTGTACGAAGGCGACCGGAGCGGTAAAACCCGAGGCGTAGACCTGCGCACGCACGCGGCCTTGGGCCCACAAGGCGATGAGGCTGGCGATCACGACCGCGGTGACGCACAGCCCGATCACGGCTGTTGTGGTGTAGGCGCGGCGCGTCATCTGGGCGCATTGTACGGACGGTGGGCAGCGGCGGCCCCCAGTCATGGGGCTATGATTGGAGGCGGATGAAACGGCCGGGCTGGATCTGGTTCGCGATTTTCTTCGCATTGACGGCGACCCACGCCGCCTGCGGTGGCGGCAGCCCACCTCCGTCAACGTCGGATCCTCCGTCCGGCAACGGGCGAGCGTATCTCCGGCAGCGAGCGGCTTGGCTGGAATCAGTCGGCAAGCAACGCCGCCGAGCTCGCGACGTTTCGATACGCCGCGTACATCGACACCAACACCCGCGTGGAGCTGACGGACGTGTCTTGCGGCCCGAGCGGTGGCGCGTTTGCCTGCAACAGCCGGATGCCCAACATGTCGCCCGGTGGACACTCAATCGAACTCGTGTCTTTCGTCGTCGACAACGCCACGCCGATCGAGAGTGGGCGCTCGGCCATTCTGCGCGTGACTGTCACAGGTGTCATGACCGGCGGCCCCGCGCCGCCGCCAGCGGTGTTGCCGGCACCAACACTCGGTGACGACGAGCGACGGCGTCGAGCTGCGTCTGGACGTCCTCACCGAGCAGCTCGAATCGCCGACGGCGATCGCCCCCGCGCCTGACGGGCGTGTCTTCGTTGCCGAGCGGGAAGGCCGCGTGCGGATTCTTCGCGACGGCGTCCTCGAGCCGCAGGCGGCCGCTCTCATCTATGAAGTGCTCATGACCGCCAGTGGCGACGGCGGCCTGCTCGCGCTTGCGCTCGATGCCCAGTTCGATCGGACGCGCTTCGTCTATGCCGCTTACACGGTGGCAGCAACGCAAGGCACGCGTCAGTTTCGCATCGTGCGATTCCGCGAAGTGGACGGCCGTCTCGGCGAGCGCGTCGTGCTGCTCGATGCAATACCGGCGGCGGCAAAGCCCGCCGTCGCGCTCGGCGTCGGACCGGACGGCAGGCTCTACGTCGCATTCGATGCCGCCGGCAGCGGCGGACGGACGCCAGCTCTGGCGTCGTACAGCGGGAAGGTGCTGCGCCTGAACACCGACGGCACGACGCCGGGGGATCAGCCGGCAGGGTTGCCGGCCGTCGCCGCCGAATTGCAGTCCCCGCGCGGGCTCGACTGGCATCCCTCGAGCAATGCGCTCTGGATCGCCGACGCCAAGCGGCCCGAGGTCGAGGAATTACGGATCGTGAGCGGTGGATCGCAGAACGGCGCCGGCCGTGGCCGCATCAACCTGCCTGCCGGAACGGGTGCGGCATCGATGGCCTTCTATCGGGGCACGCTGCTGCCTGGGCTCTCGGGCGATCTCCTCGTGGCGGCTGCAGAGGGGCACCACCTTCTGAGGATACGGCTGGACAAACGCGACCCGACCAGAGTCGTTTCGACCGAGCGACTGCTGCAGGATGCCGGGAGTCCCATCCGAGCCGTCGCCACATCCAACGACGGAACGATCTACGCGGCGACCGACCGCGCCGTGCTCAGACTCGGACCACGCTAGCGAACGCTGAAGTGCCGAATGCTGACGTGACGATCACGTGCGATGCTTGATCAGCAGCACTTCGTTTCCGCGTTCGTTGTAGACCAGCTCGTCGACAATCTGCCGCACGATGAGCATGCCGAACCCTCCAGGGCGCAGGCCTGCTTCCGCGCGTTCGTTCATGCTCTTGGTGACCTCGTCCGGCTGCGCGCTGGTGGCGGCGTGCCGGAGGTCATCGCGATCGAATCCGTCCCCAGGATCTCTGAAGTGAAACACGATCGCGCGCTCGGTTTGCGCCGCCGTCACCTCGATGACCTTCTCGGGATCGAAGCCGGCGCCGTGCTCCATCGCGTTCAGCAGCATCTCGCGAAATGCCGTCATCAGCAGATCGCGTTCTGACGATGGCAGGTCCGACCGGTACTCGGTCATGAACCGGGTGAGCCGATCGGCGGTGACGAGGCGGCACGACACCCGGAGGGTGATCCAGTAGGGAAGGCCCGACGTCACTTCGATGCCGTCGCGCCATGCGTCGTCCTCAATCGCGGCCCGCGCCATGTCTGCCACGTCCTCGTAGTCGATTGGGCGCGTGAAGCAGGCGTACACGTGTTGCCGCAGTGCCGTGATCACGTCCACGTTCGAGAGCTGCGGCGCGAGCACGATCGTTCTGATGCCGGGACGCAGCGCGGTCAATTCGGCGAGGAGCGCGAGATCTTCCGTGGCGCTCGTCGTGGGATCGGTAATGACAACGTCGAAGGCTCTGGTGCGCAGCAGCCGCTGCGCCTCGAACGGGCCGGCACACGTTTCGACGTCGTGCGTCATCAAATGATGACTCGCTCGCAGCGCTCCGGTGAGCGCCGGGTCCTGATTAATGAGCAGCACTCTTCCCATGAGCCATATTAATGCTGAGTGCTGAAGGCTGAATGCTGAAGTAATGCCGAATGCTAGAATCCGCATTCAGCACTCAGCTTGTCCCTAGTCCCCGGCGCTCGCCTCGGACCGTACGAAATTGATGCGCCGCTCGGGAACGGGATGGGCGAGGTCTCTCGCGCCGCAGTTTCGCAACTGGGCCGCCGACCCTGCGCAAGCAGTGAACGGGTGACATCGGGCAGAGAAACCAATCGCCCGCCCCGGCCGTCAAACCAGCCATGCAGGACATCCGCTACGCCTTCCGGTCGCTGAGAAAGCAGCCAATCTTTGCGTTCGTCGCGGTCGCGACGCTGGCGCTCGGTATCGGCGCCAATACGGCGATTTTCAGTCTCCTCTATCAATACCTTCTGAGGCCGTTGCCGTACCCTGACGCCGAGCGCCTGGTATTCGTCTGGAATACCTACCCGCTGATGGGCCTGCCGCAGGCGAGTGTCTCCATCCCGGATTATCTGGACCGCAGGACGCAGGCGTCAGCGATTGAAGATGCGACGCTCTTTACTGCGCGCGGCCTCAGCCTCGCGGCGGAAGGGGAACCGGTGCAGGTGCGCGGGCTCGCGGTCACGCCGTCGTTTTTCAGCACGCTGCAACGGCAGCCGTTTCTCGGTCGCGGGTTTGCCGAGGCAGAAGCTCAGCCCGGCGCGGACAAGTTCGCGATCCTGACCTATAACCTCTGGAACTCCAGGTTTGCCGCCGACCGCTCGATCGTTGGCCGGCCGATCAGGTTGGGCGGAGAGCCGTACCAGGTCGTCGGCGTCCTGCCGGTAGATCTCGAACTGCCGTCACGCGACATCTCGGTGCTGGTGCCGTTCGCGTTCACGCCGGAACAGATGTCGGATCAGGGCCGCGGTAACGAGTTCAGTCAGATGATCGCGCGGCTGAAACCTGGCGCGACAATCGAACAGGCCAACGCCCAGATGAAGACGATTGTCGATCGCGTGCTGGAGCGCCTGCCGCAGCGGCAGGTCTTCGCGCGCCGCAGCGGCTTCAGCGGGTATGCGGTGCCAATCCGCGATCAGCTCGTCGGCGATCTCAAGACGCCACTCTACTTCCTGCAAGTATTCGTACTGCTCGTTTTGCTCATTGCCTGTGCGAACGTCGCCAACCTGCTCTTGATGCGCGCGACCGGCCGGTACCGCGAGCTGGCGATTCGGACGACGCTCGGGGCCGGACAGCGGCGTTTGGTGCGCCAGATGATCACTGAAGGCCTGGTGCTCGCCGGCTTCGGCGCGATCGCGGGCCTGCTGCTCGGTCTGGTCGGCGTCCGCGCGCTCGTCGCGCTCGGCTCGCAGCAGGTACCCGGCATGACGACGGCGACGCTTCAGCCCGCGGTTCTCGCCTTCACGATCGGCCTGGCAATTGTCACCGGCCTGGTCTTCGGCCTGGTGCCGGCGCTCGTCGTCATTCGCGGCAACACGTGGTCGCTCCTCAAAGATGACAGCACGCGCGGATCCGCGGGACGGAGCACTGGAGTCACCCGCTCCGCCCTGGTTGTCGTGGAAACGGCGTTTGCGCTCGTGCTTCTCATCGCGGCCGGCCTGCTCCTCAAGAGCTTTCTACGGCTGCAAAACGTTGATCCAGGATTTGCGACTGACCGTGTGTTGACGGCGCAGATGTCGCTGCCGGCGGTGCGCTATCCGGATGCCGCGGCGCGCCGCGCGTTCTGGCTGCGCCTCGTCGAGGCTGCGCGCGCGATCCCTGGAGTCACGTCCGCGGGGTTGACGAGCAACGTCCCATTCAACGGGATGGTGTCGTCGGGTTCGTATTCGATCGTCGGCTACACGCCAGGTCCGACCGAAACGGCGCCGCACGGACGCCAGGAAGTCGTCGGCGGCGATTACTTCACCGCGATGCAGATCCCGCTGGTCGAAGGGCGATTCTTCAATGAAGGCGACACCGTCGACAGCGCACCGGTGGTTGTCGTCGACCAGTTTCTCGCCAACAAGTACTTCGCCGGACGAAGTGCGCTTGGCCAACAGATTCAGCGAGGCGGTGCCGACAGCCCGCGGATGACGATTATCGGTGTCGCCGGCACGATCAACAGCATCGACCTCGGCCAGCCGGTCACGAAGGAACGGGTCTACCGGCCGGCGACGCAGCAGTCGCCGCCGGCGATGGCGCTGGTTGTCAAGACGGGCCTCGATCCGCAGACGCTGGTGAGTCAGGTTCGCGCCGCAGTCCGCGGCATCGATCCGGAACAGCCGATTGCCGACGTGCGCACGATGGAGCAGTGGGTGTCGCGCTCGCTGGAACTACGGCGCGCGCCCGCCATGCTGCTCGCGCTCTTCGGGTCAGTGGCGCTGGTCCTGTCAGCTATCGGGATTTATGGCGTGCTCGCGTTTGGCGTCGCACAGCGCGGCCGCGAGTTCGGCATCCGCCAGGCGCTCGGTGCGGATCGCTCGTCGATTCTGACGCTGGTGCTGAAGCAGGGCCTCCTTACTACCGGTATCGGCATCGTGCTCGGCCTGATTGGCGCGGCTATCGTCTCTCGCCTCATGCAGTCGATGCTGTTTGGCGTCGGCCAGCACGATCCGATCGTTTTCGCCGGAGTCACGATCGTCCTCTTCGCAGTCGCCGTCGCCGCGTGCTACATCCCAGCCCGCCGCGCGACGAAGGTGGATCCCATCGTGGCGCTCAGAGATGCCTAGCTAGTTGATCTTGATCAACTCGACGTCGAAGACGAGCATCCCTTTGGGCTGCCCGGGCTGGCCCATGTAGGCGAGCGACTCGGGGATCCAGAAGCGGCGTTTCTCGCCTTCCACCATCAGCTGCAGTCCTTCGGTCCAGCCGGTAATCACCTCGTTGACGGCAAACGTCGCAGGCTGGCCGCTTGCGACCGAGCTGTCGAACAGCTGTCCGTCGGTGGTCCAACCCGAGTAGTGCACCGTCACGCGATCCGAAGGACGCGGATGCCGCGTACCGGTGCCCGGTTGGAGCATCTTCGTCGAGAGACCCGAGGTGGTCTTGACCGACCCCGGGGGAGGGCCAGCCACATCAGGTGGAGCAGGCACCGTTGCGGGAGTGCTGCTGCAGGCGCTAGCAACGGATCCGGCCAAAACAGACAGAACGAGCAGAAGCACTCGCGATTCAGGCATCGATACCTCGAAGAGAGAGCCCGTTCGATCATACAAGGCCGGGACACTCAACCGTTGAGTGTCCCCGAAGGCCGTGAGATCATTTCTCTATGAATTGCCAGAACTGCGGCGGCGCGATGGAGCTCTTTCCGGCGCGCGGCTATTTCTTTTGTCGATACTGCGGATCCTTCCATTTCCCCGAGGCGACGGCCGACGACGGCATCCGGCTGGTCAGCGATCATCCCGACGCCTCCAACTGCGCAGTCTGCGACAAGCCGCTGGCGTCGGCGATGCTCGACGAAACGCACGCCGTGCGGTATTGCCGCAACTGCCGCGGCGTCCTGATCCCGAGAAGAGGCTTTGCCGGCGTCGTCCAACATCGACGCGCCTGGGCCACAGGCACCCCCGGACCAGCGGTGCCACTCAACCCCGACGATCTGCGCCGCAAAGTGCGGTGTCCGGTCTGCAAGGCGGCGATGATGACTCACCCCTATTACGGACCGGGCAACGTCGTCCTCGACTCCTGCGAATCGTGCGAGCTCGTCTGGCTCGATTTCGGTGAGCTCAAGCAGATCGTCGACGCGCCGGGCAACGACCGAAGCACGAGGCAGATGCCCCGGCCGGTGATGGGCGAACCCTTCGGCAGCACCATTACCGGCGCGCGCGCTGTTGGACATGGGTCAGCAGACGCTATCAATTTCCTCGCCCTCCTCGGCAGACTCTTCTGATCGGGCCGCTGCGCCGATAGATCCGAAAGCGCACTCGCACATCCTTAACGATGACCTCGACCATTCTCCTTGTTCTGGCTCTGGCGGCTCCGGTGCAATCGGCCGACTGCAAGGAGTGGCGCGAGTGCCAGAAGATGGCGCTCGAGGCTGCCGAGCGGCAGGACTACAACGCTTTTCACGATCTGTCCTGGCGGGCGCTGCAGACAGGACCCAAGAACGATCCGTCGCTCATGCTCATGCTGGCGCGGGCACAGAGCCTGAGCGGCCGGCCCCACGACGCGCTGGTGATGCTGCAGCGACTGGTGGCGATGGGCGTGGCGACAGACGTCGAGACGAACGACGACTTCCGCTTCGTGCGCGCTTTGCCGGCCTGGGCAGACTTCGAAGCCAAGCTCAAAGGCCTGCCGCCACCGGACAAGCCGGTGCCGACCACGCCGTCCACCACCGCACCAGCGCCGGCTCCGTCAACTGCCGCCAAGCCGGCGGACGCCCCAGCAGCAGCGAAGCGCGACAAGTCGGCTCGGAAAGGCTCGAAAGAGGAGCCGCCGCCGAAGCCTGAACCACCGAAACCTGAACCGCCGAAAGAAGAGCCATCGGCGGCAGAGCCGCCCAAGGCTGCCGGGGCCAGGTCGGCGAGCGCAGCGCGGACCGGTCCGCTCGTGTTCTCGGCACCTGGTCTGACCGCCGTTGGCCTCGGTTATGACGCCGTCTCAGGCCGTTTCATCGTTGGCGATCGCAAAGATCGGCGGTTGCTCGTGGTGGGCGAACGATCGGGACGGCTGGCCAGCCTTGCCGGCGTTGATGCCGGGTTCGACGAAGTGTCGGCATTCGAGATCGATGCGGCCGAGGGCGATCTATGGGTGACGAGCGCATCGAGCCAGTCGCGCACCTCGACGCTGCACAAGCTGCAACTGATCTCCGGCCGCGTGCTGACGTCCATCGCGCTGCCTGCTGCTGAAGGTCCGAGCCGCTTTACGGACGTTGCGGTGACGCCGCAGAATATCCTCGTCCTCGATGCCGAGGGGCGGCGCGTGTACCGCGTCGCCAAGAAGGGGCGCGCGCTCGACCTGGTCGCGCACATCGCGGTTCCCGACTGCACGAGTATCGCTCCC
Source organism: uncultured Acidobacteriota bacterium (assembly GCA_963797715.1). Taxonomy (GTDB): domain Bacteria; phylum Acidobacteriota; class Vicinamibacteria; order Vicinamibacterales; family 2-12-FULL-66-21; genus DATBJJ01. The sequence goes on along the minus strand of CAWCQS010000007.1, from coordinate 489,519 downwards.
GGCCAGGAAGGAATTGCCTATGCGTCCTACGACCGCGGCATCATCCGAGTCGATCTCGCGACTCGCGCCCTGACAGTCGTCGAGGCCGCAGGCGACGTCGATCTTGCCGGTGTGCGGTGGATACGTTGGCACCGTGGATCGCTCGTGGCGATTCAGGGCGGGACAAGCGGCCCTTTCCGGCTACTCCGCGTCCGCCTTGACGATGCCGGGCGGCGCGTGCGTGCAGTTGACGTCCTTGACGGAAATGTCACGCTTGCGGGGCCAACGTCCGCCGCCGTTACAGGAAACGTTGTCTACTACCTCAGCCCTGCCGCTGACGATCAGGTCGAAGTCAGAAAGCTGACGCTGAAGTAACGACCACCTTCCGCTCCCGATGAGCTCTGAAATCACCTCAACTATCAGAACCGTAATTTCCGTGCAGCTTTGTAAGCTCGCTTGCACCCGTTTCCTCGCGGCGCGGCCCGCACTGCGCGCATCTTCCAACGAATGCGCGCTTTCGTCGGCGCACGTGTGCGGAACAACTTATGCGTTGGCAGGGATGCAGCAACGGCACCTCTCCTCCAGACGAGGGCAGGGCGGCTGCGAAAGCACCGCCCTGCCGTCTCGTTTTACCCGGAGCCTTCGTACATGAGCCTGCTTTCGGCATTCGCTACCGATGTCGCGATCGACCTCGGTACCGCCAATACATGTGTGTTCGCGCGCGGGCGCGGCATCGTTCTCAACGAACCCTCCATTGTCGCGTTCAACATCGCGAAAGGCTCGATCGAGGCTGTAGGGACCGAGGCGCATGAGATGCTGGGCCGGACGCCGGCGAACATCAAGCCGGTGCGTCCGATGAAGGATGGCGTCATCGCCGACTTCGACGCCGCAGAGAAGATGCTGATGCACTTCGTGCGAAAGGTGCAGGGCAATCGCCCGCTGCGCCGCCCGCGCCTGGTGATTGGCGTACCTCCAGAAATCACGCAGGTCGAGCGCCGGGCCGTGAAGGATAGCGGCTATCGAGTCAAGGCGAGCGAAGTCCACCTCGTCGACGAGCCGATGGCCGCGGCGATTGGCTCGGGGCTGCCGGTGACGGAAGCCGCCGGCAACATGATCATCGACATCGGCGGCGGCACGACCGACATCGCGGTCATCTCGCTCGCCGGCACCGTCTACGGTCGATCGCTGCGCGTCGCGGGGAATGCGCTCGACGAAGCCATCATTTCCTACATGCGCAAAGCCCACAACCTGCTGATTGGCGAGCGCACGGCGGAGCAGATCAAGTTCGAGCTCGGATCGGCATCGCCGCTCGATTTGCCGCTGTCGATGGAGGTCAAGGGCCGGCACCTCGTTGAAGGCGTGCCGCGCACCCTCAAGATTTCCGACGGGGACATCCGCGACGCGCTGTCCGAGCCGATTCGTCTGATTGTTCAGGCGGTTCGCGACGCGCTCGAGCGAGTGCCGCCAGAGCTCTCCGCTGACATCTTCGACCGCGGCGTCGTCCTCACCGGCGGCGGCGCGCTGCTGCGTAACCTCGACAAGCGGCTTCGCGACGAAACGGGTCTCCCCGTTCTCGTGGCCGAGAATCCGCTGACCTCAGTCGTCATCGGCGCGGGTCGGATGCTGACAGATCTGGCGCTGCTGAGGAAGGTCGCGCTCGACTAAGCGCTGCGGGCGGCGGTATACAACTTCGCCGCCAGTAGCGTTACTGCAGTCGGGGCGTTTAACCACAAAGAAGACCCTGCGCCCGTCACTGAGAGAGGGCATCGACCACCGACTCTCGACAGTCCTACCGATACGGCCGAGCTCTGTCTACTCGAGCTTGTTCGGTTCGCAATTCGCCATCGTTACACCTATCTGAAGGCCCGATCCGGCAGGACGGTTCGGTTTATCATCTGGTGCCATGACGGCAGCTTGCGCCCTTCGTCATCGCACGCATGGCTGAAACCAGGCCGTCTTCGCCCAATCTGACCTCGACAACGGACCTGTTGCGTCGCGCCCGGGAGGGCGACGCGCAAGCGTTGGATGACTTGATTCGGCGGCACCAGGGCCCGCTGCGGCGCTGGGCGCGGGGACGTCTGCCGCGATGGACCCGCGACCTTCGGGACACCGAAGACCTGGTGCAGGAGACGCTCACCCAGACGCTTCGGCATATCAAGGATTTCGAGCCTCGTCACGACGGTGCGTTGCAAGCGTACCTGCGGCAGGCGCTCATCAATCGCGTCCGCGACGAGGTTCGGCGGGTCACGAGGTATCCGACGCCGGCGGGCATCGAGGACGATGCCGAGCATGCCGATTCGTCGGCGTCGCCGCTCGACGAAGCGATCGGCCACGAGGCGGTGGAGCGGTACGAACAGGCGCTGCAGCGGCTGCGGCCCGAAGAGCGGGAAGTCATCATCGCTCGCGTCGAGCTGCAGCAGAGTTACGCGCAGATCGCTGCGGCGCACGGCAAGGCGAGCCCCGACGCGGCCAGAATGGCCGTGACGCGGGCACTGGTCCGACTGGCGGAGGAGATGGACGTTGAGAGCTGACGATCGCGCACTCGTGGATGCCGCCGCGCTGGTGGCTGACGGCGCGCCGGTCGACTGGGCGAGCGCTGAATCGCACGCGGACGCCGAGAACCGCCGGCTGGTCCGGCACCTGCGCCTCGTCGAGAGCATCGCCAGTCTCCACCGCAGCATTTCTCCCAGCGAGGACGACGACGACCTGTCAGATCCGAGCGCCGGGACCGATCGCCTGCTCGCGGGCGGCGCGGCCGGTCCGCATTGGGGCCGCCTCACGCTCCTCGATCGGATTGGTCACGGTACGTCCTGCGAGGTCTTTCGTGCGTGGGACACGGCGCTCCACCGCGACGTCGCGCTCAAGCTGCTCCACGACGAGGGCGATCGGAGCGAGGCGCACACCCGCATTCTCGAAGAGGCGCGGCGGCTTGCCCGCGTGCGCCACGCGCACGTCGTGCAGGTCTACGGTGCCGAGCAGCACGACAACCGCGTCGGCCTGTGGATGGAGCTCGTGCGCGGCGAGTCGCTCGAGCAGACGGTGCAGAGCCGCGGGCCGTTCGGCGCGCGCGAAGCCGCGCTCGTCGGTCTCGATCTGTGCGCCGCGCTCGCCGCTGTGCACGGCGCCGGGCTTCTGCACCGCGACATCAAAGCTCAGAACGTCATGCGCGAGAGCGGCGGCCGCCTCGTGCTCATGGATTTCGGCACCGGCGAGGAGCTCTCCGGGACGAACCGTCTCGTCGGCACGCCGCTCTATCTGGCGCCGGAAATCTTCCGCGGCCAGCGCGCGTCGGTGCAGAGCGATCTCTACAGCCTCGGCGTACTGCTGTTCTATCTCGTCAGCGGCAAGTTCCCGGTCGTCGCGTCTTCGATGGAGCAATTGGCCCGCGCGCACGCGCATCGCCAGCGTCAGCCGCTGCGCGATCTCCGGCCGGACTTGCCGGAGCCGTTCATTGCCACCGTCGAGCGCGCGCTCGACAGCGACCCGAGCCGCCGTTATCAAAGTGTTGGCGAATTCGAGTCGGCGCTGCGCGAGTCGCTCGACGCGCCCGCGCGGTCGTGTTGGTGCTCAGCCGGTCGTCGCGCCCCGGCAGCGTCGACATATCGGACTTGCGTTTGCAGCCGCGGCCGCCGTGCTCGTCGCAGTCATCGCGGCGTTGATTGTATGGACAGGGCGGCCGGGGCGAAGTGAAGCGTCGATTCAGAGCCTGGCTGTGCTGCCGCTCATCGATCGGTCAGGCGTCCTCTCAGCCGATGTCAGCGATGCCATGACTGAACAGCTGATCGCGACGCTCGGTCAGATTCAGGCGCTGCGAACGACTGCACTTCGGTCGGCGTTGGCGTTCAAGGAAACCGATCGTCCAGCCTCGGAAATCGCCAAGACGCTCGGCGTCGACGCCGTGCTCCAGGGGACCTTGACTGCCGAGAATGGCGGCGGCAACGTGCGGCTGGACGCGCAGTTGCTCTCGGCAGGAACGGGTTCGACGCTGTGGGCGGGAGGTTTTGGACGTCCGCGTGGAGAGGTCGCCGCGCTCCTGTCTGATACGGCGCGCGCCCTGGCGGCAGCTGTCCACGCTCCAATCACGGGCGCCGAAACGACTCGACTGACGCAGGTTCGCGCGACAAGCCCCGCAGCAGAAGAGGCCTACCTGCAAGGCCGCCTCAATCTCTCGAACTACGGTCCGGGCCCAGCGGAGCGGGCGCTCAAATCGTTCCAACGCGCGTTCGAACTCGATCCGGGATTTGCGGCTGCTCATGCAGGGGCAGCACTCGCCTATCTTCGATTGGGTGGCACGAACGTGCTGACGCATAGCGATGCGCGGCAGTCCGCATTAGCAGAAGTGCGAAAGGCGATGGCCAGCGGCGTAGACGTCGCCGAAGCGCATGCCGCACTTGGAGACATTCAGTTTCTCTACGATTGGGATTGGCGTGGTGCCGAGCGGGAAGTACCGTCGCAGCCTCGATCTCAACCCTGGCTTCGTAACGGCCCGGAAGATTTTTTCGCAGATGCTCGCCACACGTGGGCGCTTTGACGAGGCGATTGCGCTTTCCGAGGAAACGCTCCGTCTCGACCCGCAGTCAATGGACGGGCTGATTGCGCATGGCATGTTGCTGTATTACAAGCGGGACTTCGACGGCGCGATGAAGGTTGCGCAGAGGGCGCTGACCGAAGATCCGGGCAATCCTGCCGGCAGTCTGCTCGCGGCACGTGTTGCTGAAGCCCAGGGTCGCTACGATGACGCCTTCGCCAGTATCAAACAGGCGTGGCAACTGTCAGGCAACGGCGGCGTCAACCTGCGCGTGCTGGTGATCCGGTTGCAGGCATTGTCGGGTGACGTCGAAGGTGCTCGTGCCGCCCGAGCCGAGTTGGAGAGCACTGCCCAAGCTGGAACCGCCCGGCTCCACGATCGCGACCGTGCCCTGATGGCACTTGCATTCGGTGAGAATCGCCAAGCCCTCGATGCCTTCGACCTTGGATTTGGTGACCGCGATCCCGCACTCGTGTGGCTGCCGGTCGATCCACGTGTCGACGCCCTTCGACGCGAACCGCGATTCGTCCTCATGCTGCAAAAACTGTCACAGAACTGACGTCGGTGAAGAACGGATCCGTGGCCGAAAGCGGGGCGATGGGTTCTTGACGCTCGCGCCAGCCTCACCTAGACTCCGTTGTCCGCATCGTTTGTGTTTTCCAAGGAGTAATTGTGGCCAAGAAGCGAACTGCCTCCCGAAAGCCCGCGCGCGCGAAGAAGAAGGGCGCGGCGAAACGAGTGAAGTCCACTGCCGATAGCTCGCGACTCGACACGTCGCCTCTTCAGGACCATATCCGGAAGCGCATCAAGGACCTCGAGGACAAGGCTGCGGCGCGGGCTGTGGCAGGGGGAAAAGAGGAAGACGAAACGCTGAATCGGCTCAAGATCGCGCTCGAGACTCTCCGGGACATCTGTGAGCCGACGATGACGATTCCGATCTAGCCCAAATGCGGAGAGGCACCCGCGGGCGTACGGTGCGAGTCCGGCGCTCGCCGCATCTGGTGGCGTATTGGCGCGGCGACACCCTGCTCGTTCAGAATTGTGCGACCGGCCTCAAAGTCGAAGTTCCGTCAAACGCGTGTGACCTGCTCAGCTTCTGTGACGATTGGACGAAGCTCGCCGACCTCGAGAACGCGGGCTTCGTTCCGTCGTCCACCTTCCTCGCGACCGTACGCAAGCTCGTCGACCTGACACTTCTCGAACGCCTCGATCGTCCACGCGACTCTCGCGCGGTGGCAATGGACGCGCTCCGTCCGTGGAACCCCCAGGCCGGTTTCTTTCACGCGACAACCAAGGACGTGCCCTTCGTGTCGCCAAGCGTCGCGGCTCGACGCGCCAAGGCGAACGGACAAATCCGTCGACCCCCGCCCGCCATCAAGCGCTATCCGAACCGGCCAACGCTCGACCTCCGCGCTCCTAGCGGCAACGATAGCTTTGCGCGCACCGTTCAAGCTCGGCGCACGTGGCGTCGATACTCGACATCGCCGGTCACCCTTGATGAGCTGGCGACGATCCTTGCGCTCTCTGCCGGCGTGCAGCACTGGGTCAGGGGCGCGGACATTCCAATTCCACTGAAGACATCGCCATCAGGCGGCGCGCGACATGCGACCGAGGTTTACGTCGTTGCACGGGATGTGAAGGGCCTGAAGAAGGGCATCTACCATTACGCGCCGGCCCGCCACGGTCTGACGAGGATCGGAAACGCAGTCTCCCAGGCGCGCATGCGATCCTACGTGCCCGGGAGCGAGTACTTCGCCAACGCGTCGGCGATGGTGTTCTTCACCAGTGTGTTCGCCCGAATCCTGTGGCGCTACCCGTACGCGCGCGCCTACCGCGCCGCGCTCATCGAATCGGGTCACGTGTGCCAGACGTTCCTCCTCGCGGCGACCCGGTTGGGCCTCGCGCCCTTCAGCGTCATGGCGCTCGCGGATTCCGTCATCGAGCGCGATCTTGGCATCGACGGAATCTCCGAATCGGTGCTGTACGGCGCCGGAGTCGGACGACCGCCACGAGGGGTTACGTGGGCGCCCCTCGCCCGGGGGAAAACGCCGACGCTTCGGCGCAATCCAAGGATTTCGCGGCCGTGAGCGTCTTGACCGGATCGGAGCGCTGTCCTAGACTGCGGGCGTCTCTCGCACGTGTGGAATTCAAGGAACAGGCCCGTTGAGGGCTGACGATCGCGCGCTCGCGGACCTCGCTGCGTCGGTAGCGGACGGCAGCCCGGTCGACTGGCAGGCGGCAGAGGCGAGCGCGCCGGATTCAGACCGCCGGATCGTCCGTCACCTGCGTCTCGTCGACAGCATTGCGACGCTGCATCGCAGCATTCCCTCTACCGACATCGACGACGCAAGCCCCGCAACGGCGCCCGACGGTCGGCGGTGGGGCCGTCTCGTCCTCCTCGAACATATTGGTCACGGCGCGTCTTGCGACGTCTACCGCGCCTGGGACTCCGAGCTCCATCGCGACGTCGCGCTCAAGCTGCTGCACCAGGACGATCTGGACGAGGGCGATGCGCGAACGCGATTGATGGACGAAGCACGCCGTCTCGCCAGGCTTCGCCACGAGCACGTCGTCCAGGTGTACGGCGCCGAGGAACACGATGGCCGCGTTGGACTGTGGACCGAGCTCGTTCGCGGCGAGTCGCTCGACGAGATGGTGCGGCAGCGCGGGCCGCTCGGCGCGCGCGAGGCGGCGCTCGTCGGCCTCGACGTCTGCGCGGCGCTGGCCGCGGTCCACAGTGCCGGGCTCCTGCACCGCGACGTCAAAGCCCAGAACGTCATGCGCGAGGCAGGCGGGCGACTCGTGCTCATGGACTTCGGCACCGGCGAAGAACTCTCGGGAACCAGCCGGCTGGTCGGTACCCCGCTATACCTCGCGCCAGAAATCTTCCGTGGCCAGCGGGCGTCGGTGCAAAGCGACATCTACAGCGTTGGCGTGATGCTCTTCTACCTCGTCACCGGTACCTTCCCGGTGATGGCTGGCACGATGGAGCAGCTCGAACGAGCGCACGCGAACCACGAGCGTCGCCCGCTGAGGGACCTGCGGCCGGACGTCCCGGAAGCGTTCGTACGCGCGATCGAACGCGCGCTCAATAGCGATCCGACACGGCGCTATCGGAGCATCGGTGAGCTCGAACAAGGCTTGCGCGAGTCGCTCGATCGTGCGCCGGTGCCCGCCCGTCCGAAACCTGCAGCCGCGTCCGTTCCGAGCATTCGCCGCTTCGGACTGCCGTTTATCGCCGCCACCCTGGCGCTGGCCGCTCTCGTCGTCGCTCTGATTGTCTGGACACGAAGCCCGAGCGTGATACCGCTGACCTCGGTCACGCGTATCGCGGTTCTGCCGTTCCGGGACATCTCGACGAGTCCGGCCGCGCCGTATCTCGCCGACGAGTTGACGGACCAGTTGATTTCAACGCTTGGCCAGATCGGATCGCTGCAGGTCGCATCGTTGACCTCGGTCATGCAGTTTCGCGATCGCTCGGCGTCGATGGTCGAGATCGCTAAACAGTTGCGGGTCGCCGACATCGTCGAAGCGACGTTGCTCGTCGTCCCAGGAGCGAACGGGCGGCCCGATCGCGTGCGCATCAACGCGCGGTTGATCGATGCCGCGACCGACTCGCAGATCTGGACGCAGGAGTTCGAGCGTCCGATGGGCGAGACGCAGGCGTTGCAGGCGGACGTCGCGCGCGCGATTGCCGGAGGCATCAGCGCCGTCTTGACGCCGGCCGAGCGGCGCCGTCTGAGTCAGGCGCGGCCGACGACGCAGCAGGCCAACGAGGCGTACTATCAAGGCGTTCACTTCCTCAGCCAGTCGTCGTCTGACGGTCAGCGCGCCGCCGACGCGTTCCGCCGGGCAATTTCGTTCGACCCGAACCATGCCGGTGCGCATGCCGGGCTCGCGCGTGGGCTGCTGACACTGGGATTCCTCGGCGCGACGTCTCATCAAGAAGCCCGGGCGCTCGCGCTCGGCGAGGCCAACCGCGCGCTCGACCTCGATCCCGATTCCAGCGAGGCGCACGTCGTCCTCGCCGACCTGCGCTTTTATTACGATTGGGATTGGCCTGGAGCCGAGACCTCGTATCGACGAGCGATTGCGCTCAACCCGAGCTCAGCCCGAGCGCGCTCGCAATTTGCGCGCTACCTGGCCGCCGCTCGCCGTGGCGATGAAGCGACCGCCGAGGCGGTCAGGGCCGCAGAGCTTGACCCGATGTCGGCGAGTGCCGCCTCGACGCGCGCGATGATGCTCTATTACGCCCGCGACTACCAAGGTGCGCTCGGGGCCATCAATCATGCGCTCCAGTTGGAGCCGGGATCTGCCAGCGCCTATCTCGTCCTCTCACGCATCGACGCGGCACGGGGAGCTATCGGCGACGCGAGGGCGGCCAACGAGCGGGCCTTGAGCATGGCCGGCGACGCGGCCTCGACGTCCTGGCGCGCCCACCTCGTTCGGCTCCTGGCGCTCGAGGGTGCCGTGGATCAGGCCAGGAGCGAGCTTGCTGCGTTCCAGAGCGGGCTCGCGAAGAACAAGCAGCGCATCGGGTTGGCGCAGCTGGCGTTCATCCATGAAGCGTTCGGTGAGCGAACGCGCGCCATCGACCTCCTCGAGCAGGCGTTCGGCGAACGCGAGCCGGATCTTCTCTGGCTAGCGGTGGATCCGCGCGCCGATACGCTGCGCTCCGATCCACGATTCGAGCAGGTCATCGAGCGGCTCGGAATCCCACGCTGACATTCATCCCGGTGGCTTGATCGTCTGCTGAGCCATCGGCAGACTCCGCGGGCCGCTCAGAGGAGGAGAACACGCCTCCGCGGTCCGATTTTCGGCCGAGGTCTGCGTAGTTACGACCCGAGCAGCGGATACTTTGCCGAGGCACCGGCTCATCTATTGATGACCGCCGTCTTCGCCCGGCAACTGTGGCGATATCCCTACGCCCGCGCGTATAGGGCTGCCCTGGCCGAGGCGGGTTACATCTGCCAGGCGTTCTGCCTGGCATCGACGGGATTACAGAATCGGTGCTTTACGCGGCCGGCGTTGGTCATCGCCCCAAAGGATCTGCCTGGGCGGCCAGGGCCAACGCAAGGCTGACCTAGCTTCTAGCTCCAAGCTCCTAGCTCCTAATTTTCGTCTGTCATGTTCGGTTCTGCCGAAACCACCGTTACATCAGACATACGGGGACGCTCTACAAACGGGGGGCATGGGGAAAATGGATACGGCAATGACGCTCAACTGGTTGGAAATGAGGCGAATCTCGAATGCCCGGTCGCGCCAGGACGACCAGGCTCGCATCCTGACCTTGACTCGTGAAAACGCTCGTCTCGCCGACGAAAACAATCGGCTGCATCAGCAATATCAGGACCTGCTGGCATCGACTGACATCTGGATCCGGCTCTACGAGGCTGCGCTCGACAGGGCAAATGGAACGGACGTCCAGGCGATGACACCGCAACCGTCGAATCTTCTGAACTGAACCCGGGCCGGACCAAAGGTCCGGTGAGCTTCGAGGACCGGAGGGCCTCGACGCATGGAAACTTCAAGGAACCACGTTGGCGCGCGCCCTGCGAGGCGCGTGCGACTCATCGAACACGGGGGCGTCGTCGTTGCGTATCCGGAACCGCACCGGACGCCGGTGCTCCCACCGGCCTGGGCTCCTCTCAGCCGGGATCAACAGGAAGCCGTACAGCGGGCCTGCGATGCCGCGCCTGAGTGCTTGATCTTCAAGCTCGGGTCGCTGTGGGAGCCGGGGTGCGAGTATCGGGTCTACCGTCTCGCGACCGAGCAATGGGCGGGCCTGTCCGTCGTGTGCAAGTTCGCGTCGAGCGACGTGCTGCACCACGGCGATCATCCAGCGCATGGCGGCGGGCCCTGCAACGGGCAGCTACTGGGCCTGGCCTGGGAGCCCCTCGCCGCGCTGCGGATTGCCACCGACTTCTTCAACTGGGACCTCGAGGCCCACGGTAAGTCCTGGCGCCTGAGCGTCCACGACGCGAACGTCGAGCAGTCGTAAACTCGCCGCTCGCTGCTCGTGGGCTGGCTCTTCGCGGCTCGCGGCTCGATTCTCGTGGCTTCCGCCTTAGGGCGGAAGCACACCGCGTGCGCGGCTACTCAATCCTCTGGATCATCTGTCGCTAGCTCGACGATGTAGTCGGTCGCCGGCTCAGCGAGAAGTGCGGCGCCTGGAGTTGGCCACGCGAGAAACTCCAGTTGCGCCAGAATCTGCGCGCCAAGCGCCTCGATTCGATCGCCGAGATCGGTGAGGCGCTGTTCCATCCGGCTGATTCGTTGCTCGTTCTGCGCGAATCGCCTGTCCACGCGCTCGAAGCGCTCGAGCATCTCGCCGCGCACTTGCTCTAGTCGGATCATGTCAGGCCGGCACTGTGCCAGGACCGTGCCGGTCAGCTTTCAGCTGTCAGCTCTCAGCTATCAGCAATGCTCGATTCGTCTGATCACACGAGCTGCCAGCTGACAGCTGAAAGCTGAGCTAGCCTATTTCACCCCCGTGACGAACACCGTCTGCGTCCGGTACGTGTCTGACCCGGACGGATGATCGTCGATGGGAAGCGGGGCTTGTTTGGTGAGTCGGGGAAGTGCTGCGTCTCCAGGCAGAAGCCGTAGCGTTCGCGATAGACGCGGCCGCCTTTGCCCGTGATTGTGCCGTCGAGGAAGTTGCCGGTATAGAACTGCACGCCAGGTTCGGTCGTGCGCACCTGGAGCGTTCGGCCGCTTGTCGGCTCGTAGACCTCCGCGGCCAACGAAAGTCCGGGCGCTGACCGCGCCAGCACCCAGTTGTGATCGTAGCCGCGGCCGATCTGCATCTGTGGATGTTCGCTGCGGATGCGCGCGCCAATCCGTGTCGGCTTCCGGAAGTCGAACGGCGTTTTGTCGACCGGCGCCAGCTCGCCTGTAGGGATGAGACCGCCATCGACCGGCGTGTAGCGGTCGGCGTTGATTCGGAGTTCGTGCCCGAGGATGTCGCCGGTGCCTTGGCCGGCGAGACTGAAGTATGTGTGCTGAGTCAGGTTTACGGGCGTTGGCTTGTCGGTCGTCGCCTCGTAGGCGACGGCGAGCTCGTTGGCGTCGTTCAGCGTGTAGGTCACGCGCACCTTCAGGTTTCCGGGATAGCCTTCCTCGCCGTCGGCGCTCGTGCGGCTGAACGTCACCGCCGCGCCTTTACCGCCCCGTAAGACCTCTCCCTGCCACAGCATCTTGTCGAACCCGCGAATGCCGCCATGGAGGTGGTTCGGTCCGTTGTTGGCCGCCAGCGTGTAGGTGTGCCCATCGAGCACGAATCGTGCGCCGCCGATGCGGTTACCATAGCGCCCGACGATGGCGCCGAAGTAAGGCGAGTTGTTGTTGACGTAGGCCGCAGGGTCATCGTAGCCGAGCACGATGTCGGCAAGCTCACCTTGCCGATCGGGCACGCGCCACGACGTGATAATCCCGCCGTAGCTGATCGCCGTTACCTGGACGCCGGCGGCGTTCGTCAGCGTGAAGGTCTCGATCGGTTTGCCGTCCACGAGCGCGGCCGTGGTTTGGCGCTCGACGCCAGCACGGCGAGCCGGTGTCTTCTGCGCGAGTGGAGTGAAGGCGAGTGAGGCGCCGAGAGCCGCCGCTATCAGGATGCGCATAGGTTCAAGAGTCCGGAAGCGACGAAGTAATATCATATCCGCCCGCCCGGGGTCGCACCTGGGTCAGACCGGGGGTCAGATCAGACGACGATTGAGGACTCATGAGCCGAGCGCGTGAATTGCTGGAGCGGACTGGACTGCCGGGGCGGGACGCCTACGACCTGCCGACTTCCCGCAAACGATTTGCCGACGGCGGACAATATCGCATCGAGATCCCCTCGACCGAGGGGCCGCGAGCGATGGACGCCGTGCTCCAGGCCGCTGCCGTTCATAGCGTCGTCATTCATCGCATCAGTCAGGGCAGCGGCATCATGCTCCAGACCGATGACGAGATCCGGGAGATGGTGTCGCTCGGACGACGGCATGGGGTCGAGGTCTGCCTGTTCGTCGGGCCGCGCGCCAATTGGGACGTCGGCGTCCAGGCCGCGAGCAGCGCCGGACGCGTCGTCGGGTCATCGCTTCGCGGCGCCGATCAACTCGCGTTCGGCATCGACGACGTGCTGCATGGCGTGACCCTTGGCATCAACTCCATCCTCGTTGCCGACCTCGGTCAATTGATGTTGTTCGGCCGGATGAAGAAGACGGGCGACCTGCCGCCGGATTTCGTGCTGAAGACATCGGTGACCCTCGCCGCGCCGAATCCTGCGACGGCCCGTCTGCTCGAAGATCTCGGCGCAACCTCGCTCAATCTCCCGGTCGATCTCTCGCTGCCGCAGATTGCCGCGATCAGGCAGGCGGTCGACGTCGCCATCGACTACTACATCGAGAGCCCTGATGATTTCGGCGGCGGCGTGCGCTACTACGAGATTCCCGAGATGGTGCGGGTTGCGGCGCCGATATACCTCAAGTACGGCCTGCGCAACTCGCCGCCGCTCTATCCCGCGGGTCAACATCTCGAGCCCGCGATCCTGGCACTCTCGCGCGAACGCGTGCGTCGCGCCGCTATCGGCCAGGGCATCTTGCGCCGTTACGCTCCTGACGCCGTTCGGTCTCCCATAGCCGTGGTCAAATGATCGCTCCCACGATTGAACGCGCATTCGACGCTGCCGACGAGCTCGGCGAGGGCGCGACATGGGACGTCGCGCGGCAGCGCCTCATCTCGGTGGACATCATGCGCGGCCGCGTGCACCTGTTCGATCCACACACCAGCACAGCTCAGACCATCGAGGTCGGTCAGCCAGTGGGGGCTGCCGTGCCGCGCCGTGACGGTGGCCTGATGCTCGCCGTGCGCGATGGATTTGCGACGCTCGATCCCGCCACGAGGGCGATGACGTTCATCGCGCACGTCGATCTCGATCGTCCCGACCTTCGTATGAACGACGGTACGTGCGATGCCGCGGGACGCTTCTGGGCAGGGACGATGGCGATCGACGAGCGGCCTGGCGCCGGCGCGCTCTACCGCCTCGACCCTGATGGGTCGACGCACACGATGGTGACCGACGTGGGGATATCGAACGGCATCGACTGGAGCCCCGAAGGCGGGACCATGTATTACGTCGATAGCCTGACTCAGCGCCTCGATCGCTTCGACTTCGACCTGGCGAGCGGGACGATCGCCAATCGGCGCACGCTGGTCACGATCGATCCAGTGGAGGGAAGCCCTGATGGGCTGACGGTCGATGCCGAGGGCGCTATCTGGCTCGCGCTGTGGGGCGGGTCGTCGATTCGCCGCTATCTTCCGGACGGCACGCTTGACTTCGTGCTCCCAGTCCCGGTGACCTATCCAACGACCTGCGCGTTCGGTGGCACCGATCTTGGCGATCTGTACATCACGAGCGCCACGATCAGGATGAATGCGGAAGAGCGTCGCCGGCAACCGCTCGCCGGTTCAATCCTACGATGCCGCCCGGGCGTTACCGGCAGGCCCGCGCACGCGTTCGGAGGCTGACGCCGGTGCCTGGGCTCGAATTCATCGACATTCACAAGTCATTCGGCGCGGTCCGCGCGCTTCGCGGCGTCAGCTTCGCGGTGCGTCCCGGCGAGACGCATGCGCTGATGGGCGAAAACGGCGCAGGCAAATCAACGCTGCTCAAGATTCTCGCCGGCATCGTCACTCCAGATCGCGGTGAAATCACGCTCGATGATCGGCGCCTCGCGCTCTCTGGTCCGCGCGACGCGCTCGCGCACGGCATCGGGATGGTCTACCAGGAGATGGTGACGTTTCCGAATCTGACCGTCACCGGGAATATCTTCGCCGGCCGCGAATTGACAGGTCGCGGCGGTGTTCTGCTCGAGCGCGACATGCAACTGCGCACGCGCGATCTGCTGTCGCGCTTGCACTTGTCTCTGGCGCCAGACGCGCCCATGGATCGCCTGTCAACGGCGCAAGGTCAGTTGTACAGGTCGCTCGCGCGCTGGCATTCGACTGCCGCGTGCTCGTGCTCGACGAGCCCACGACTGCTCTGACGACGGCGGAGGCCAACCACCTCTTCCGCATCCTGGACGACCTGCGAGACCGGGATGTGACGATCCTCTACGTCTCGCATCGGCTGCCGGAAGTCTTTCGCCTCTGCGATCGGATGACCGTACTGCGTGACGGCCAGTTCGCCGGCACGTTCGACCACGACCGTTCTGCGAGCCCGCAAGCTGCGAGCGTCGATCCGCGAATTGCGACGCCAAACGCCATCGTCCGCGCGATGGTTGGCCGTGACCTCCCACCGCGAGCGCCGGTAGCTGCCAGCGCGTCGCTGGAAACGGTACTCCGCGTGCGCGGCGTATCGCGCGCTCCGCTGGTGCGCGACGTCAGCCTCGAGGTAAGAAAGGGCGAGATCGTCGGCATCTTTGGACTGATTGGGTCCGGTCGCTCGGAGCTACTCGAAACGATCTTTGGCCTCCATGCGCCCGAGCGGGGAGACGTGTTCGTTGGAGAGACGCGCCTTCCTGGCGGGAGCGTTCTCGCCGCGACGCGAGCCGGCGTCGCCCTCGTGCCCGAGGATCGTCAGCGTCAGGCACTCTTCTTCAACCTGGCCCTGCGTCATAACCTCGCGCTGCCGCGCGCGACGACGCGTCGATTGATTCTCGTGCGCGCGCCCGAGGAGCGCGCGCTTGGAACCGAGCTCTTGCGTACCTGGCAGATCAAGGCGCCAGGCATCGAGTCGACCCCAGATCGCTTGAGCGGGGGAAACCAGCAGAAGGTCGCGTTGGCGCGATGGCTTGGCATCGAACCGCGCGTCTTTCTGCTCGACGAGCCGACCAAGGGCGTCGATGTCGGCGCCAAAGATGAGATTCACGAAATCGTGCGCGCGAAGGCCGCTGCCGGAGCGGCGTGCGTGGTTGTGTCGAGCGACCTGCCGGAGATCCTGGCGCTCGCGCACCGCATTGTCGTGATGCGCGAAGGCACGGTGCAGGGCGAAATCGGCGCCGAGCAGGCGTCCGAGGAGAACGTGATGCAACTGGCGACGGCGCCCGTGAGGCGAGCCTCGTGAAGCGTGCCGGACGCATCTGGCACGTGCGCGAGGCGAGCACGCTCGCGATCCTCATGCTCGAGATCGTGTTCTTTGGCTGGTATCTCTGGCCCGACGGAGGCGGCAGCTATCATCCGTTCCTCAACTCGTCGAACGCGCTGCTGGTCCTGAAATACTCGTCGATCTACGGCATTGCCGCGATCGGTGCCGCCATCGTCATCATCTCGGGCGGAATCGATTTGTCGCCAGGCGCCGTGATCGCGCTTGCGAGCGTCGCGACGGGCGGCCTCCTGGTCGACGCCGGCTGGGGACTTGCACCGAGCATTGCCGCGGGGCTGCTCGTGGGCGTCGTGTCGGGCCTGCTCGTCTCGTTGCTGGTGATTGTCGTGCAGCTGCCGCCGTTCATTGCCACGCTGGGCGCGATGGGCATCGTACGCGGTGCCGGGTTCATCCTGACCGAAGGCCGCTACTTCGACGTGTCGAGAATTCTCCCGCCAGGTTGGCGGCCGCTCGGCATACCGCTCGACTGGTGGCCGCCGGTCGTCATGATCGTGCTGGCGGCCGTGTTTCAATTGATGATGCATCGCCTGCAATGGGGGCGGGCGGTGTATGCGATTGGCGGCAACGAAACAGCGGCGCTCTTCTCCGGCATATCGATTGGCCGCATCAAGACGTCGGTGTATCTCATTTCGGCGACGCTAGCTGCGGTTTCGGGCGTGGTGCTGGCGCTCGTGCAGGGTCAGGGCAAGGCGGACCTGGCCATGGGCTACGAGCTCGACATCATTGCGTCGGCGGTCGTCGGCGGCGCCAGCCTGTCGGGCGGCCGCGGGTCGGTGATCGGCGCGGTGCTCGGCGCCTTGATTTTTGGCGTCCTGCGGAACGCTCTGGCGCAGATTCCCGGCGCCACGTTCTATGATCGGATGATCGTCGGCGTGGTGGTGATCGTCATCGTAGTGATGGATCAGATATTGGTGAAACGTGGTGCGTAGAGCGCGCACCTGTAGCGCGCAACTTTAGTTGCGCGTCAACGTCCCCTCAAGGAGCCCTATGAGGAAAGCGAGAATCTTGTCGGTGATGCTGCTCGCCGTGACTGTGGTCGGATGCGGCGGCAGCGGCACACCGCCCGCCGACGCTCCGCGCAAGTTGCGATTCGCGGTCATTCCGAAGGCCCTCGATCTCCCGGTTTTCGACTATGCGAAGGTCGGCGCCGAGCGCGCGGCCAAACAGCTCGGCAACGTCGAAGTGATCTGGCGCGGCCCCGAGACGGGCGATCAGCTCAAGCAGAAGGAGATCCTCGAGTCCTTCATCACGCAGCGAGTCGACGGCATTGCGATCTCGTGTCTGAACGGTGATTTTCTTACCGACACGATCAATCGAGCCATGGACGCAGGAATTCCGGTCGTGACGTGGGATGCCGACGCGCCGAAGTCAAAGCGGATTGCCTTTTACGGCGTCGACGACAAGGCCGGCGGACGCATCCTCGGCGAGGAGGCCGTCAAACTCTTGAACGGCAAGGGCACGGTCGCGCTGATGACGACCTATGGCGCCACGAACCTGCAGCGGCGTCTCGATGGAGTGCTCGAAGTCCTCGCGCAGCATCCAGACATCAAGGTCATCGAAACCTTCGACGTCAAGGAAGACACCGTCAAGGCCGCGGAGCTCATCGCAACGGGAACGAATCGATATCCAGACCTCGGGGCGTGGATCTCGGTCGGTGGATGGCCGGTCTTCACTCGCAACGCCCTGACCCCGGTGCCGAAGACGACGAAAGTCGTTGCCTTCGATACGATCCAGCCGGCGCCGGAGCTCGTCAAGGCGGGGAAGGTGCAAATCCTCGTCGGTCAGAAATACTTCGGCTGGGGCGAGGAGCCCGTCAAGATGCTCGCCGGCATCAAGGCCGGCAAGATGCCTTCCGCGACGATCATCGATTCCGGCGTCGACATCGTCCGCGCCGACAACGTCGATGCTTATGTAGCGCAGTTCAAGAAGCTAGAGGAAGGAAAGAGCTATCAGCTCAGCTCCGCTTCAGCAGAAAGATCCGATAGCTGATAGCTGTCAGCTGAGAGCTACCCAAACGGTTGATTGATTGCCATCGACTGCTTGGTGAAGAACTTCGGGCCCGACTCCGTCATATAGAGGCAGTCCTCGAGCCGGATGCCGAACTCGCCGTAGATCGCAATCATCGGCTCGTCGCTGAAGCACATGCCGGGCGCCAGGCGCGTCTTGTTGCCGCGCACGAAGTTGGTCCATTCGTGACCGTCCATGCCGATGCCGTGGCCGGTGCGGTGGGGTAGACCTGGGACCTTGTAGTCCGGGCCGAAGCCGGCGTCGGTGATCACTTTTCGCGCGGCGGCGTCGACCGATTCGCAGGTTGTGCCAACCTTCGCCGCCTCGAACGCCGCGGTTTGCGCGCGCTTCTCGAGATTCCACACCTCGACCTGCCGCGGCGTCGGCTTGCCAAACACCGTTGTCCGGGTGATGTCTGACTGGTAGCCCTCGATGCTGCAGCCGCCGTCGATGAGGACGATGTCGCCCTCGCGGATGGCTTGCGGGGTGATGCTGCCGTGCGGAAACGCCGAGTACTTGCCAAATCCAATCAGAGCGGAGCCGCCGGGCCCGCCGAGCGCATCGAATGCGGCGCGGATGTGGCGCCCGAGCTCGACCTGCGTCATGCCGTCGCGCAGTGTCGCCAGCGCCGCCCTGAAGGCCTCGATCGTGATGTCGTTGGCGCGTTGCATCAGCGCGATTTCTGTTGGCGACTTGAACATCCGACAGCCGGCCGTGACCGGCGTCGCCAGTACGACCTTCGATGCCGGCGACGCCTGAGCGATGCCGTCGGCAATGAAAAAGCGCACGCGCTCCTCGATGCCAATCTTCGCGGTCGACACGCCGCGATCCTTCAGGATGCCGGCGACCGTGGCGCCCCAGTCCTCATCTTCCTGCCAGACGCGCACGTCCTTCGTGAACGTGGTGATTTCTTTTGCCCGTGCTTCTTCGAACCCAGGGCAGACGTACGCGAGATCGCCTTTTTGCGGAATCACCAGGAGGAAAGGCCGCTCGCTCAATCCCCACCGAACGTTGGCGAAGTAAGTCATGCTCGTACCCGTTTCGAGCACGATGGCGCCGATGCCGTTCTCGGCCATCAGCTTGCGCGCCTTCTCGATTCGTCCGAGACGTTCCTGTTCGCTGATGGGCGCGGCCCTGCCCGGAAATGGCTTGAGCGCACGAATCGCGTCCGGCAACGGGCCCGCCGGCGCGGTGTCACGGCCGCGCTGAGCGTCGATTGGCGAGGCCAGGGCGGCAGTCGCCGCGACAGCTGATGTTTGGACGAAACGACGTCGTGAGATGGGCATGGTCTGATCGGGCTCGGGATTCGGAAGAGCAGACTGTACGCTTTGCGAGCCCGCGAGCCCCGAGCCTGTTGGCTATACAATCATTAACCCATGGCCACCGATACTTTCACGCCCGCTCCCTCGGACAAGTTCACGTTTGGTCTCTGGACCGTCGGCAACCCAGGTCGAGATCCGTTTGGCGAACCGACGAGACCTAAGGTTGATCCGGTCGTCTCCGTCGAGCGGCTCGCCAAGCTTGGCGCCTACGGCGTCAACTTTCACGACAACGACCTGATCCCGATCGATGCCACGCCCGCCGAGCACGATCGCATTCTCAAGAACTTCAAGCAGGCGCTCAAGGACCACGGCATGCGCGTGCCGATGGCGACCACGAACCTGTTTACCGACCCGGCCTTCCGCGACGGTGCGTTTACCTCGAACGACGCTCGCATCCGCGCCTACGCGCTGCAGAAGACCATGCGCGCGATGGATCTCGGCGCCGAGGTCGGGGCAGGCACGTACGTGTTCTGGGGCGGTCGTGAGGGTGCGGAAGTCGACGCCGCCAAAGATCCGGTCGAGGGCATCAAGCGTTTCCGTGAAGCCATCAACTTCCTGTGCGAGTATTCCCGCGACCAGAAGTACAACTATCGCTTCGCCCTCGAAGCCAAGCCGAACGAGCCTCGTGGCGACATCTACTTCCCGACGACCGCGGCCTATCTCGCGTTCATCACGACGCTCCAGTATCCCGACATGGTCGGCGTCAATCCCGAGCTCGCGCACGAGCATATGGCCGGCCTCAACTTCTTTCACGCCGTCGCGCAGGCGATCGAGGCCGGCAAGCTCTTTCACATTGATCTCAACGACCAGAAGTTCGGGCGCTTCGACCAGGACCTGCGCTTCGGCTCCGAATCGATCAAGGCCAGCTTCTTCGTCGTCAAGCTGCTCGAGGACTCGGGCTACGACGGCCCGCGTCACTTCGACGCCCACGCCTACCGCACCGAGGATCAGGACGGCGTCTGGGAGTTCGCCCGCGGCTGCATGCGGACCTACCTCATCCTCAAGGACAAGGCGAAACGGTTCAACGAGGACAAGGAAATCCAGGGACTGCTGAAGGAACTCGCCGACCGTCACGGCGAGCCGGCCGCACCGGCCTACAGCCGCGCCGCCGCCGACGCGCTCAAGAACCGAACGTTCGACCGGCAGAAGCTGGCCGAGAAGGGACTTGCCTACGAACGCCTCGACCAGCTGCTGATCGAGCTGCTGCTCGGCGTGCGGTGAGTTCCTACCTCCTTCGTCCTAAGACAGCGCCTCTCGCTCGCACTGCGCGTAGGTGTCGATCAATCGCCGATAGACATCGACGTTCGCCGCTTGCGGCGTGATGCGGGACTCGCGCCGAGGGACGACGAACCCAGCAATCACGTCGTCCCACGCGAGCGGTGCGCCGCTGGCATGGCGATCGGCGTGGAAGGCTCGCAGCGCGGCACCCAGGGCCGCAGAGTTGCCGGTCTCGAGCTGCAGGACCTCGGCGTTGAAGATGTCCGACATCACCTGCAGCACATCGCGGTTGGCGGATGCGCCGCCGGTCGCGTAGATCGTCGAGATCGTCACACCCATCCAGCGGCTGTGCAGCGCGAGCGACATCATCTGCGCTTCGACGACGGCGCGAACGTTCGCGTCGGCATCGGCAGCGTCGAGCTCGAAGCGTCGAACACCAGGTTCGAGGACGAGCGGCGTGATCTCAGGATCGAACCAGGGCAGCATCGTCGCGCCGTTGTTGCCTGCCGGCGTTTTCGACAGCGCAGCTGAGAACGCACGCCAATCCATCTTGTAGTCGTCACGGACGTGCTCGCGTGCCAGCGAGCCGTTCTTGAAGACGGTCATCCCCATGTACGCACCGGTTGGTGAAGCGAACACGTGCCCGGTGCCGTCCTCGCTCGGGCGCGCCGTCGGCATGATGCCGAAGATCGTGTCGCTCGTACCGAGCGAGACGGCGACGATGCCCTCTCGCACGAGGCCGGTACCGACGAGGCTGCACGGGTTGTCGCCTGACCACGCAACCACCCGAGCAGCTGGAAAACCATAGCGATGCTGCCAGTACGGCGACAGCGTGCCGACGATCGACCAGGACTCGGCGATGGGGGGCATCTTGGCGCCAAGGTTCGGTGCCGTCGCACGGAGCGCATCCGGCGACCAGTCCTTGGCGGCCAGGTCCATCAGGTTCATGCCTGATCCATCGCCGGGATCGATGGCGGCGTGCGTGCCGGCGAGGAGCGACGCCAGCCACGAGCTCACGAGGTGCACGCGGTCGGTCGCCTCATAACCGGCGGGGTCGTCTTCCGCGAACTTGCGAATCTGTGGTCCCGTGAACCGCTCGAACGCACGCGATCCGGTCAGACGCGCGAGCTCGCGAGGTCCTCCGACCGCCGCTTCGATCGCCGTGCACTGCGAGGTCGTGCTCGAGTCCATCCAGATAGGCGACGTGCCACGCGAGAAGACGTCCTGCAGCTGATCGGCGAGCGGCTTCGCCGGGTCGAGCCTTTTCAGTCGCTCGGCCGCGCTCGCATTGACGTACACGCTCCCATGCTGCTGAGCCGAGCCGGAGATCGCTCGCAGTTCGCTCCAATCGACCGACGTGTCCTTGGCAAGTTCTGCAAGAATCCGTTCCAAACCTTCCGACCACATCAAAGGAGGCGCATGTACCGTGCGCGGGTCCGTCGATCGCAGCACGCCGTGCTGGGTGCCGTAATGCGGCAGTGCGTCGTTGTACCGGAACGATCGTTCGAACAGGATCGTTCGCCGGTCGGGATGGGTGTCGTCGATGCGCACGGCAGTCGCTGTGACACTCTGCGTGCTGGAATCAAGGCCGAGATAGATAGACACGGTTACTGCGGGACCTCCCACCGTCCGGTTTCCGACGACCTGAAGATCGCGTCGATACACACCATGTTGCGTACGGCGTCCTCGAGAGGCGATGGCGCCGGTGTGTCATCGAGAATGGCTTTCGAGAAGAGATCGCCCTGGATCGTGTACTGGTTGCAGGTGTCGATATCGATGTGCGAGATACCGCCACCGAAAAGATCGGCGCCGGTATCGATGATGATCCGCGTAGGTCGATCCGGTGGTGCGTTGAATGGAATCGGCAGCTCGATGCGGCCGAGTGTGCCGTAGAACTGCATTCGCTGCGCGAAGACCATCTGCGTGCTGCAGCTGCCTGCCGCGTGCCCCGAGCCGTAGTCAAGGAGAACCGACGTCAACCGGTCGGTGCCCATCACCGGATCGCGTTCGACGGCGCCGGTGACGCGCAGCGGTTCGCGACCGAAGATGAACCGGGACGTGTAGACGAGATAACAGCCGATGTCCATCAGCGCGCCGCCGCCTGCCGCGGTCTGATTCCGGATATTGGCAGGGTCACGGTTGGTGTAGCTGAAGACGCCGAGCATCGACTTGACGTCGCCGATGCGGCCGCTCGTGACGATATCCCTGACCGCGATCCACTGCGGATGGGTCCGGACCATGAACGCTTCCTGCATCTTCACGCCGGTACGGTCGCGCACCGCGAGGAGCTGGCGTGCCTCGTCGGCCGACAGCGCAATCGGCTTTTCGCAGAGCACGTGTTTTCCGCGCTCGGCAGCCTTGATGCTCCAGGGCACGTGGAGGTGGTTCGGCAGCGGGTTGTAGATGGCGTCGATGTCCTCATCCGCGAGTAGCTCCTCGTAGGAGCCGAACGCTTTCGCGAGCCCGAGTCTCGCCGCTGCCGCACGCGCCTTGTCGATGTCGCGCGACGCGATGGCCGTAACCTCCGACCACTCGCCGCGCTGCATGGCCGGAATGACTTTCTCGGTCGCAATCCTGGCCACGCCGAGTACGCCCCACCGTATCTTGCGCATAGAGGGAAGATTCTATGTCAGGGGAGGGGTCACCGTCGGTTCTGGGTTCGTGGTTCTTCGTTCGTCGTTCAGGTTCCTTGTTCCGTGTTCCGGTTCGAGGTTCGGTGCCGAACCGCGAACCCAACCCCGAACGCGAACCAAGCACCCCGAACCTGAACGACGAACGAAGAACCACGAACCCAGAACCGACACCATCAGGTACCATGCGGGCGCATGACTCAGCCTCTCACGCGCCGTGACGTCCTCAGGCAGATCGGTTCTGCTGGTGCGGCGGTTGCGCTCAGCGGCGGCGTTTTCCGCGGACAGTCGAGCGACATCATGGTCGGCGGCTTGCCGGTCGAGATCGCGGTCTCGCCGCTCAGTCCGAGTACCGTCCGGCTCACGGTGCTGCCGCTCGTCAACGGCGCACCGGCGGCGATTCCGGACGATGGTGGTGTGGCACAGCCGGAAGCGGCGAAGCGCGTCGGCGCCAGACGAACGGCCGATTCATTCCGGCCGGTCAAGGCCGGCGATCTTGTTGTCCGATTCGCGTCGCAGCCGCCGACACTGCATCTCGAGACGGCCGCCGGCCTGCCAGTTCAGCGTCTGACGTTCGACGCGCAGACACCGGAGGTGTCGTTCGTGCTGCCCAGGGGCCCGTTGCTCGGGTTGGGGCAGGGTGGGCCGCAATTCGATCGAAAGGGCAGCACCGATCGCATGCGCAACGGCCAGGGCGGCTACCAGCTTCAGACCCACGGTGCGCGCGTTCCGATTCAGTGGCTGGTCGGCACCGACGGCTGGGGAATGTTCATCCATCACCCGCAGGGTAGTTTCGACTTCACCGGCAGCGAGGGGACGTTCACGCCTGCCATCTCCGGCGCGGCATTCGATATCTTCGTCGTTGCCTCGCGCGATCCCCGCGTCATCATGCGCGAGTACGCGCGGATCACTGGCTTGCCGGAGCTGCCGGCGCAATGGACGCTCGGCTACATGCAGTCGCATCGCACGCTGTCGGGCCCGGAAGAAATTCTCTCGATACCGAGAACGTTTCGCCAGAAGAAGCTGCCATGCGATGCCCTGATTTATCTGGGCACGGAATTCACGCCATCTGGCTGGAACACGCGCAACGGTGAGTTCACCTGGAAGACGGAGAACTTTCCCGATCCGAAGCGGATGATCGACGAGATGCATGCGGAGCACTTCAAAGTCGTGCTGCACATCGTGATCGAGGGGCGCCGTATGTCGGGCACGGTGGCCGAGCCGTGCACGTCGGCCAATGCCGTGCCGAGCGGCCGTAACGCCGAGGACCGGTGGCCCGAGGATCGCAACGTCGCCTGCTACTGGCCGTATCACAAGCCGCTCTACGATCTCGGCATCGACGGCTGGTGGCCCGATCAGGGTGACGGCCTCGATCTCGCATCGAGGCTCGCGCGGCACCGGATGTACTGGGAAGGATCGCAGCAGTGGCGGCCGAACGAACGGCCGTTTGCTCTCCACAGAAACGGTGCCGCTGGCATGCAGCGTTACGGCGCCTTTCTGTGGTCGGGCGACGTGCAGTCCAGATGGGAGACGCTCGAGACGCACGTGCCGATCGCCATCAACACCGGTCTCTCCGGCATTCCCTTCTGGGGCACTGACATCGGCGGTTTCGTGCCGACGGCCGAATACACCGGCGAGCTCCACGTACGCTGGTTTCAGTTTGCCGCATTCTGTCCCTCGTTTCGCGCGCATGGCCGGCACTGGCACCTCAAGCTGCCCTGGGGATGGAACGGCGGCGACGGCGGCCCGAAGGAGACCAACGCGTTCACGCCAGCACCTGAAGAGCTCAACAACGCGCAGGTCGAACCAATTCTCAGAAAGTATCTGGAGCTCCGCTATCGCCTCCTGCCATACATCTACACCGCGGCGCGCGAGACGAGCGACACTGGCTTGCCGATGATGCGTGCGATGTGGCTGCAGTACCCCGATGACCCGGTGGCCGTGGCGCGAGGCGATCAGTTCTTCTGGGGGCCGGAGCTGCTCGTCGCGCCGGTCGTCGAGAAGGGGGCAACGATCCGTCGCGTCTACCTGCCAAAGGGAACGTGGTTCGATTTCTGGACGGCCGAGCGAGTCGAAGGCGGGCGAGACATCGAACGGCCGGTGACGCTCGATACGACGCCACTCTACGTTCGCGCTGGCGCCGTGATTCCGACGGGACCGGTGAAACAGTATGTGGACGAACCGGCCGACGGCCCGCTAACGCTCACCGTCTACCCAGGAGCTGACGGCACGTCGTCGATCTATGAGGACGACGGGCGCAGCTTCGACTATCGCAAGGGACAGTTCATGAGGATGACCATCGTGTGGCGCGACGCAACCCGACGGCTGACATTGACGCTGGCGCCCGGATCGCGCATGCTGCCGCCGGGCAAGCGGCGAATCGAAGTCCTGCTGGCCGGGCAGAAGGTCGTAAAGACCGTCGCGTTCGACGGCAAGCCCGTGGAGGTCGCCCTGTGACACACGTTTCGACTCGAGTGCTCGGAGCGCTCGCGCTGGCGACGGTGGCGGTTCTTGCCGGCGTTGGTTTCGCTCAGGCGCAGAATTCTGACGTCGTCACGATCAAAGTGGACGTGGCACGCTCGATCGCGCCGATGAAGCCTGTGTGGGCGTGGTTCGGCTACGACGAACCGAACTACACCTACATGAAAGACGGACAGAAACTGCTGACCGAGTTGGCGAAGTTGAGCCCGGTGCCCGTGTTCGTACGAACGCACAATCTCCTGACCACCGGTGACGGTACGCCCGCGCTGAAATGGGGCTCTACGAACGCCTACACCGAGGACGCCGACGGCAAGCCCATCTACGACTGGACGATCGTCGACCGAATCGTCGATACGTACTTGAAGCGCGGGATGAAGCCGATGATGCAGATTGGCTTCATGCCGGAGGCGTTGTCGGTCAAACCGCAGCCCTACCGCCACAACTGGGAACCTGGAGCGCCCTACAACCAGATTTACACCGGCTGGGCACACCCGCCGAAGGACTACGCGAAGTGGAGCGAGCTCGTCTACCAATGGGCCCGGCACTCGATCGAGAAGTACGGCAAAGCCGAAGTGGAGAGCTGGGTGTGGGAGGTGTGGAACGAACCCGACATCGGCTACTGGCAGAGCACGCCCGAGGAGTTCTTCAAGCTGTACGACTACGCCGCCGATGGGCTCAAGCGCGCGCTGCCGACCGCGCGCATCGGCGGGCCTGAAGTCACCGGCCCGAACGGCGCTCGCACGCAGAAATTTTTCCGTGATTTCATCGAGCACTGCCTGCGCGGTACCAACCACGCGAGCGGAAAGACCGGTTCGCCGCTCGACTACGTGACGTTCCACGCCAAAGGTGCGCCGCGCGTGATGAAGGAGAACGACGCCGCGTGGGTGCGGATGTCGGTGAGCAACCAGTTGCGCGCGATCTCGAACGGATTTCAAATCGTCGCGTCCTATCCCGAGCTGAAGGACGTGCCGATCGTCATCGGCGAGTCCGATCCGGAAGGATGCGCCGCCTGTCCGGTCAAGACCGATCCGCACAACGCCTATCGCAACGGCACGATGTACTCGAGCTATACCGCCGAGCAGATCGCACGAACCTACGAGCTCGCAGATCTCCACAAGGTCAATCTGATGGGCACGGTGACGTGGGCGTTCGAATTCGAAGATCAGCCGTACTTCTATGGCTTTCGCGATCTTGCGACCAACGGGCTTCCCAAGCCGGTGCTCAACGTGTTCCGCATGCTCGGTCAAATGGGCGGGGAACGCGTGAGCGTCGACAGCAGCGCTGCCGTGCCGCTCGAGACGGTTCGGGACGTCGGCGTGCGCGAGCGTGCCGATATCAACGCGATCGCGAGTCGGCAGGAGAAAGCCATTGCTGTTCTCGTCTGGAACTATCACGATGACGATCTGCCGGCGCCGGATACCGAGGTCGCCTTGCGAATCGCTGGCGTGCCGGTGGCCAAGGCGAAACTGACGCAGTTCGTCGTCGATCGCACGCACAGCAACACCTACGAGGCCTGGAAGAAGATGGGGTCGCCGCAACCGCCATCGGCGCAACAATACGCCGAGCTCGAAAAGGCGGGCGCCCTTCATGAAGTCGCGCCGTCACGCGAGGTGACCTCGACGAAAGGTGAGGTTGCCGTAACGTTGACGCTGCCGCGGCAGGGTGTGTCTCTTGTTAAGCTAACCTGGTAGCCGCGCACCGTCGGCGGCGTCAGGTTTCTCCCGGTTCCAACATGTCGTGGACCCGCGTGTAAGTGTAGGAGTGCGCTGTGGCAGCAGCAGTGAAAGTCACCGAATCGGCGTTTGGCTCGATGCCAGACGGAACGCCCGTGCGCCTGTTCACACTCGTGAACGCCAAAGGGATGGAAGTCCAAGCGATCAACTACGGTGTCATCATCCCGTCGATCAGGGTGCCGGATCGTAACGGCCGATTCGACGATGTGGTGATCGGTCACGACAACCTCGAGGGCTACCTGACCAAGTCGCGGTTCTTCGGCGCAGTCGCTGGCCGCTATGCCAACCGCATTGCCGGCGGACATCTTGTCATCGACGGCCACGAGTATTCGCTCACGCTGAACAACGGCCCCAACCACCTGCACGGCGGCGCCAAGGGGTTCGACAAAGTCGTCTGGAGTGCAGAGGTCCGATCAGATCCTCGAGGCCCGTCCGTCGCCTTTGCGCACACGACGCCAGACGGTCACGAAGGCTATCCAGGCACGCTCGGCGCCAGCGTCGTGTACACGCTGACCGACAACAACGAGCTCATCGTCGAATATTCGGCGACGACGGATAAGCCGACCATCGTGAACATGACCCAGCACAGCTACTTCAATCTGGCTGGCGACGGGTCCGGAGACGTCATGGGCCACAGGCTGACGCTGAACGCGGGGCGGTATACGCCGGTCGACGGCAATCAGATTCCGACGGGTGAGCTGGCGCCCGTCGACGGCACGCCGTTCGACTTCCGTCGCGAGACCGCCATCGGCGAGCGCATCGATAGCGATCATCCACAGCTCAAGGCTAGCCTGGGCTACGACCACAACTTCGTGCTGATCCGGAGCGGCAACGGCCTCGAGCTCGCCGCGCGGCTCGTCGAGCCGAAAACTGGACGAACGATGGAGGTTCGGACAACGGAGCCTGGCGTGCAGTTCTACTCGGGCAACAAGCTCGACGGATCGATGTCGGGGAAGGGCGGGCACGTCTATGGTGCGCGGACTGGCCTCTGCCTCGAGACCCAGCATTTTCCTGATTCGCCGAACAAGCCGCACTTTCCGTCCACCGTGCTGCGGCCTGGCGAGAAGTATCAATCGACGACGTCGTTCAAGTTCGGCGTGTTGTAGCGTCCGGCTTCAGCCGGACCGCATCGATTGTGGTGTCCGGCTTCAGCCGGACCCTCGGCCGTGAATCGCCGGCGCATGCCGGTCGGCTCGGACCTCCGCTTCGCGGCGCGGAAAAACGGTCCGGATCGGCGGTGCTCACGGTGGCGGCGTCGGCTCGGGTGATCCGAGCGCCGGAGGGCATCGGTTGGGCAACGAGATCACTCGAATGCCGGGGACGAAACCGCGCCGCCGCCGATCGGCAGCCGCTCCGAACCGTTTTAGAACTTCGCGTATCGCGCCGCTCAGAGTCGGCCCGACCCGACCGGCACGCCCCGGCGGCTGCGGCCTCGCTGCGGTGGGGCTCGTTGTGTGTCCTGCTTCAGCCGGACCAAGTGTAGCGTCCGGCTTTAGACCCAATTACTGCCTCAAACCGAAACAACTCCAACCGCTTCCCTCTCGCGGCGTCATCTGTTGTGGAGGTGATCCGCATGCGAATCGTCTTGCGGCGCTCTGTATTGCCGCGGCTCTCCTCATCGCGCACTCGTTTCGTGCCGTGCCGGTCATGGCCCAAGCGCCGGCGGGGGACTGGGTGCCGTTCACGGCAGGCCAGACGCTGAGGCTTACCGTCGATTTGCCGGGCAGCGTTGTGCACTGCAAAGTGACGCAGGTGCTGAACGGTTTCATCGGCTGCGCGAAGGACGACCAACGGCGGCAGCCGACCGATCAATGGATCAATCTGAGGAACGTTCAGACGATCACGCCGTCCGAGCGGTAGTCCGGGCACCCGAGCGAGCGTGGTACGAAAAAGGACTGGACGGCAAATCTCCTCGGCGTGAGGATGAGACCAACTTGAGGAGGCTATGGAACACCTGCTCTTGTCAGCAATCCTGGCTACGGGACTCGTGTCGACGCCGGCGCCACGGTCAAGCAACCTTCAGCCGTGTCCGACCACCACCTCAAATCAGAATCAGCCTCCCGCCAGCGTGCTGGCGAAGGCCGGACTGCCCGAAGGCGTCAAACTTCACGGCAACGGCCAGCTGTGGACAGCCTTGTGGCCCGACGGCAACGTCGTGTTCAAGAAGGGCGGTCCCGGCCAGATCATGGCGGATGGATCGCTCAGGATGAAGTTCCTCTGGGTCCTGGCCGGCGACGGCCCGCTCACCCAAGGGCGCCGGCTCGACGGCGACACCGGGCCGCTCCGCTCGGTCATCCAGGTTTCGTGACACAAGTGACGGCGGTCGGGTACTGACGCTTGCACCCGACTCGCAATTGTTTTCACCTTCGACGCCACGCTGACGAGCGTGTCGAGTCAGCCGCACTCGTCATCGAAGGATGTACCGGCGCGTAGGCGGGCACATCCCGCGAGTCCTGTCGCCACGAGGAGCAGCGTCGCGGGTTCGGGGACAGGGCTCGCCGTCTCAGCGATGTATCCCGAGATCAGAAAACGCAAACTTTCGACGTTCCACGCGCCTCGAGGCTGGAAAGCCGTGGAAAAAGGTGCGCTTGCGCCCCAAAGTCCGAGATGCTGCTCGCTGGCCGGACCGGCCACATCGTTCGGTTCGCCGGGAGCCCAATTCGTATAGGCGAATGGCTCATTCGTCACCCAGCTCCATCCCGCACCAGCCGGCACCGTGAACGGCGCTTGAAGACCTCCCAGCCAGGTACTCGACGCCGGAAAGCGCGAGCGAAGACACGAAACTCTGCTCTTGCGCACCGGTGATCGTGGCGAGGTGCCAGGCCGGTCCGAACAATCCCTTGACCGCCAACGAAGCCTCTTCCACGTTACGAATTCGGCGAGGACCACCGCGTATTGATGTCCGTTCCCTGACCAGGTCGCGAACGTCACGCTCTGGTTTATGGAAATCGGATCTGCCGCGGCTGGCGTCGCGCCCGCAACCGAGAGAACGAGAATCGAGGCGACCGCCACAAGACGTCCCTTCATAATTCCCCCGTTCATTGCTGCCTGCTCGAGGCGCCACCCGTGTCATCCTGTCCAGCTCGACTGCGACGCTCCGGATCAAGGTGCCGTGTGCTAAACCAGTGCCGGACAGCGACAGCGGAATTTGGCGATGCTTTCCGGAGCTGCAGTCGTGCCGGAAGAAAGCCTTTGCCTCTTTGTGGAAGGCCTCGGCGTTGGATGATGCTGTCGATCCGGCAGATACTTGCGAAGCCTCGGGTGAGATGCGGAGGCGGGGAAGTTCGAGAGTGCTCAGCCGATGAGTCAGCCGACGCGCAGCTAACACGTTATGCCGAGGTCTCCTAAGCCTGCGTCAAGGATTGAGCTCGATTCGGCGCACATTGACGCTTCTCGTGCTGCGCGTGCTAGAGCCAGGCCAACTACCCGCTATCGATCCAGCCGTTGTTGAAGCTCGCCTGAAGCGATGTCGAACTCTTGCACAACGCAGCAAAGTCGCTCGCCGGATCCATCACGCTCCAATCGTATTGGCCGTTCGGCCCGGCGATGAACCCATCAAGGCTCAGCGCGACGTGGTCGCGCAGCCGTCTGCTCATGCTCGTCCTGCAGATCGAAGGGTCGGGTAGACGAGAGACTGAATGTTCCGGATGGTTAGCAGTATTATCACGAACGCCGTCACGTGGCACATCCCCATGATCGAAAAGACGGTGCCGTAGCCCATGCCAAGGTCGAGCAGGCGTCCGGCTATCAGGTTCGAGACGATGCCGCCCATCGCGCCGCCGAAGCCGACGAGGCCCGCGACGGACCCGACGTTGCCGCGTGGAAAAGATCCGTCGGCACGATCATCACCAGCGTCGACCACGACTGCTGGCCGAAGAAGGCGATGCTGAAGAGCACGATCGCCCATCTCGACCGGCACGTGCGTGACGAAGATGATGAGCGGCATGACTGCGGCGCTCGCGCCGAGCGCGATCTTGCGCGAGGCGTCGACCGACCGGCCGTGCGTAGCAGCCAGCTCGAAAACCAGCCGCCGGTCAGGCTGCCGACACCCGCGGCGGCGTACGGATCCACGCGTAGTAGCCGACCTGCTTCACGTCGAAGCCGCGGGCGTCATAGAGATATTTCGGCAGCCAGAAGAGATAGAAGTACCACGCGCCGTCGGTGAGGAACTTGGCGAGGACGAGGCCCCAGACTTCGCGGAGCTTCAACAGGTTCAGCCACGGATCACGGCCGCTGCATCGCCGCCGGATCGACGAGCCTCGCCGATGATCCCCGTTCGGCGCGGAAAGGCCAGGATGCGAGTCCGGTGGGTGGTAGGCCCGCGCCCACCACACCGTCCAGAGGAGCCCTGCGGCGCCACACGCGAAGAACGCCCACCGCCAGTCAGCCGTACAGCACGATCGCGGCGATCAGCGGCGGCGCGACGACTGCGCCGATGGCCGTGCCGGCATTGATGATGCCCATCGCCGTCGAGCGTTCGCGGGCGGGGAACCACTCGGCGACGGCCTTGGTCGCCGCCGGGAATCCGCCGCCTTCGCCCGCGCCGAGCAGAAACCGGCGAGCGCCAACGAGCCGAAGCCCGGTTGCAAGCCCGTGCGCGGCGCAGGCGAGCGACCACGCCACCATGATGAGGAGAAAGCCGCGGCGTGTGCCGAGACGATCGATGAGCGCGCCGCCGCCGGCGTACATCAGGCCGTAGGCCGCGAGAAATGCGATCTGCAGCCGCGAGAAGTCGGTGTTGGTGAGCGGGATTTCCTTCTGAATGGCGGCAACGGCGATCGAGAGCGCCTGCCGATCGAGGTAGCTGATGGCAATCGCGACACTCAAGATGATGGCAATGCGCCAGCGCAGCGAAGTGATGATGTCCTCCCCGGCTTAGGCGACGCCTGACCGAATGCGCGACCACGTCACGTACTCATCACGATGATCACGAAGACCACGATGGCCACGAAGGTGCCATGGATATTTCTTCGTGATCATCGTGTCATCGTGCCCTTCGTGAGAGAACCG
Organism: uncultured Acidobacteriota bacterium; assembly: GCA_963797715.1. Taxonomy (GTDB): domain Bacteria; phylum Acidobacteriota; class Vicinamibacteria; order Vicinamibacterales; family 2-12-FULL-66-21; genus DATBJJ01. Next base: position 457,525 of record CAWCQS010000007.1, on the reverse strand, counting down.
TCGGCCGTGTCGATCGACGGCGGTGCAGAAGCCGCGGCGATCCACGTCAGAGGGTGCCATGACCGCCAAACCTATGCCGGCTCGAGGAGGCGGTCAAGTCAATTGCGGTGATGTCTGTATTAGCATGGGCCGATGCTCAAGGTATCGCTGCTCGCCTGTCTCGGCGTACTCGCTCTCGCAGGCGCGCAGGCCGGTCGCACAGAGGTTTTGCTGAAGCCCGACGATCCGGAGATGAACCGGCCGGCCCCTGACGTGTCCGGCGTTCTCCTCGACACGAGCAAGGGCCGCATCGTTCTCGAAGTAAGGCGCACCTGGTCGCCGCACGGAGCGGATCGCTTCTACAACCTCGTTCGCCATGGCTACTACGACGAGGCGCGGTTTTTCAGGGTGCGCGCGGCAACCTGGGTGCAGTTCGGCATCAACGGTGATCCGAAGGTCTCGACGCTGTGGCGCAACCGAACGGTGCCCGATGACCCTCGAGTTGCCTCGAACACACGCGGCACTGTCGCGTATGCGTTCAAGGATCCACACGGGCGAACGACACAGGTCTTCATCAATCTCAAAGACAACGCTGCTACGCACGACAGCGAGCCGTTCGTGCCGTTCGCGCGAGTTATCGAGGGGATGGACGTCGCCGATGCTCTTTACGCCGAGTACGGCGAGCAGGCGGGAGGCGGCATTCGAGGCGGCAAGCAGGACCTTCTCTTTACCCAAGGTAACGCATACCTCGAGCGCGAGTTTCCCAAGCTCGATTTCATCCGGCGTGCCACCACCATCCCGTAGTTGGACGACTGCATGCCGGCGCAAGTGTTCGAGCCTGGCGGATACCGAATTCGCGTGGACGCGCTTGTACAGCGCGTCGAAACGCGATCTCGACAGATCGCGTTTCGCATTGTTCCCGTAGCTCTGGCTCTCAGGACTTTCTGACGCCGACGTCGCTGATCCGCAGCGCATTGCGGCGGATCCGGTTCCGGAGTTCCGTCGGCTCCATGGGGGCGATCGGTTGCCGCAGGCTCGGCTTGTCGCTGAAGCCCTGATCCCAGTTGAAGGCCCGGACAATCTTGATCAGCTCACGAGCCGTGTCCGAAACATACCCCTGCTCGCGATAGATCATCAGCGTTCGGCGAGGCACCGACAGCTCGCGGAGAGGAACCCGCACGAGGGTGCCGTCACGCAGTTCCTGCCGGACGGTGATGCCCGGCACGATGGCCATGCCGACTTCTTCCTGCACGAAGCTCTTGATGTTCTCGAAGCTCCAGAGCTCGGCGACAATCCGGCACCGCGTCCCGTTCTGATCGAATAGCCGGAGGATGGTCTCGGCCGTCGTGCTGCACAGGTGATGCAGGACGAACTGTTCGGAGCCCAGATCGCGGATGCGCACGTCCGTCTTCGACGCCAGCGAGTGCCGCGGCGAGACGATGCAGACCATCTCGTCTGAGTGAACGTCAACCCACTGGAGCTCGTGGAAGGCGGGTTCGTCTTTCACGAAGCCGACATCTACTTCCCGATCCATCACCTGGCGCGGAATCTCATTCAACCGGCTGCGATAAATTCCGACTTTGATGTCCGGGAACTTCTGCAGGTAGGCACGGAGCGGCGCCGGCAGCAGATACACCGCGGCAGACTCGTGTGCCGCGATCGCCAACGTCCCGGCCTTGAGCGACTTCAGCTCCGTGACCTGACGCAGCGCTTCGTCCCGGAGATGGACCATGCGGCGCGCGTAGTCGGCCAACACGCGTCCCGCCTCCGTCAGTGAAACCTCGTGCACGTCGCGCGCGAAGAGTGGAGCGCCGACCTCCTCTTCGAGCTTCTTGATGCTCTGGCTGACGGCCGGCTGCGTGCGGCAGACGCGCTCGGCGGCGCGAGTAAACGTCCGCTCTTCGACAACGGCCAGGAAATGCTCGAGCTGGAGGAGGTCCATTAGATTGCTCCCTGAGTTGTGGTGCAGGATACCATCGCTACTTTCGCGGAATCGCCGACGCCGGGATTGGCGGCACTTTCTGAACGACGCCCTTCTCTTGAACGAGCCTTTCCATGTCGGCGAGCTCGGATGGCAGGAAGTCGGTGAAGTTCTCGACCCCCGTCTCGGTGACGACGACCGTGTCTTCGTACCGCAGGTACAAGTTCTCGTCACGAACCCACAGCTGCGGGTCAACCGAGAAGACCTGTCCCGGTTTGAGCGGTTCGCCGGCGTAGCGGCCGACGTCGTGGACCGCCATGCCGACGGTGTGTGAGAACACGCCGCCGCCGGTTTCGACGAGTGTGCGCGCTGCTTTCTCGAAGGTCGGCTTCGAAAACGTGGTTCGCGCGAACACTGGTTCCATCGCCGCCTTGGCCTCGTCCATGATCTGGCGACTGGTCACGCCCGGACGGATGCGCGTCATCACGGCGTTGCGATATTCGAGGATGAACTGAATCAGCTCGCGCTGCCACGGTGCGTACTTGCCATTGACCGGCCAGACGCGTCCGATGTCGCTCGTGTAGTAGCGGTAATCCGGCGCGTAGTCCATCAACACCAGGTCGCCATCCTTGAGGGTGGACGTATTCCGGAAGTAGTGCATGTTGTTGATGTTCTCGGTGCCGCTGGCGGTGATCGAGCGGTAGCCCTCCAGGCGCGCGTCGTTGAGGAGAAACACATAGCGGGCTGCGGCGTCGAGCTGGTATTCGGTGACGCCGGGCTCGGTGCTGCGCATCGCTTCCATCACCGCGAGACCGGCAATCTGCGACGCGCGCCGCACCATCGCGATCTCACGCGCGCTCTTGATGCTGCGCATCTCGTCGAGGATCGGGTTGAGGTTGCGAATCTCAGCGCGAGACTGCCGCGCGCGCAGCAGCTCGACGAAGCGCTTCTGCCGTGACACGGCGCCATCCCAGAAGTCGTTGACGCGTGCGGTCTCGGCCGACACGAGTTCGCCGCGGCTCTGGCCCTGGTTCTCGGCCGGGCTGAACTCGGCGTAAATGACAGGCGCCGCTGCACCGCGGCCGCCGCCGCGTTCGCCCGCGCCGCCGGGACCGCCGAGCGTGAGGGGCCAGCCGGCCGTTGCCATCGCTTCGACCGATGCAACCTCGTCGACCCCTGCAACCCGTTTCACCAGCTCCACATCGTCTGCAGAGAGGACGCGGCCCTCGGCCGCCTCGAGGCGCTGGTTGCGCGGCGGCAGGTAAATCGTGACCTTCTTGGTCCGTCCGTCGAGCAGCAGGTACGCACCGGGCGTCTCGATTCCGGACAGGTAGTAGAACGTGTTGTGCTGACGCGGTAGCGTGAAGCCTTCAGTCTGATGCACGCCCTGCACGACGGCCACGGCGTTGTCGCCAATCTTCGCGAACACCTGTGCGTGACGCGCGCGGAATTCGTCGGCAGGGAAGTCCGTCTGGTAGTACTGCGCCGCCACGAACGACGGAGCGGCGATGAGTGCCGTCGCTACTAGCGCTGCCGTTCGTCCCACGATTCGTGTCTCCCCGAGTCCTGTGGTGTCCGGCTTCAGCCGGACGTGGGTCCGCCTTGAGGCGGACCCTACGTCCTGACTCTCCGTCTGAATGTCCACGATTCTACGAGCGAAGGTGCGTTATGGCGACATCAGTATTTCCGATTTGCAACGCACGTATCAGAGGCCTCAGCATCGCGCCGATCATCGTTCGCACAATCGGTGGGGAGGACCCTCATGATGCGGCCACTTATCGGCTCATTCGCGGCGCTTGTCACTGCGCTCACGCTGACGGCCCCGGCAATCGCCCAGGAGCAGCGGGCCTCGATCGAAGGAACCGTGCGGGACAGTTCCGGCGGCGTGCTGCCGGGCGTCACGGTTGAAGCGCGCAGCCCGTCGCTCGCTGGCGTGGAAAGCACGGTGACCGATGCGTCGGGCGGCTATCGCTTCCCAGCGCTGCGTCCTGGCCGCTACGAGGTCACGGCGACGCTGCAGGGCTTCCAGCCGTCCAAGTCCTCCGACATCCGGCTGGAGCTCGGACAGATCCTCAAAATCGACCTTGCCATGGAAGTTGGCGCCGTTTCCGAAACGGTGAAGGTGACCGGCGAATCGCCGCTCATCGACGTCAAGCAGAATACGGCCGGCGCCAACGTGCAGGCCGAGACCATCGAGCGCATTCCCAAGGGCCGCGACTTTGCGGCGCTGGTGACCTCAGCACCAGGCATCACGAGCGAATCACGCAACCGCGGCATTCAAATCGACGGCGCGAGCGGCGCCGACAATCGATTCATGATCGACGGCGTCGATACGACGAACCTCCTCAACGGCACGTCCGGCAAGGTATTGCCACCTGACTTCGTCGACACCGTGCAGGCGAAGGCCAGCGGCTATTCGGCAGAGTATCGCGCGTCGCTCGGCGGCGTGATCAGCGCGATCACCAAGTCTGGCGGTAACGCGTATCACGGCAGCGCCGGCATTTACTACACCGGCGACAACCTGCAGGCGCAGAGGAGAGACAAAGACGAACGCTTTTGACCGGTCAACGACGTCAGTAGTAAGCATGAACGCGATCGTCCTCTGCGGGCCTCAGCGCCTCGGCGCCCTCTGCGATTTGGGTTGTGACTGCGAGTGTCGCTCGAATCAGGCGCCCGACGTGCGAACTACTCACAGATCGCGTGGCACGAGCTGGGGCGATCCTTCGAGGCGCACCGCGCCGAAATGCTTCAAGTCGATAGTGGCGATCGCTGTTGCTCGGAGACGTTCGGCTGTCGACATGACGATCGCGTCCACCAGTCCGAGGCGGAGCGAACGATAGCGGCGCACGATGTCCTGTGCCCGCTTCACATCAGCATCGACACCCCACTCGATCTGAAAGGCGCCGGTCGCCAAGTCCTCGAGCCATGCGCGTTGTGCCTTCTCGCCGATGTGCGCGCCAACGAGGTAGTCGACCTCGGGGAGGATCGCCCACGGCAGAATCCACTGCGCCGGGTCGTCGTCGTACAGACCCAAGACGTCGTCGTGATGCCTGTCGGAAGTGTCGATGAGGGCGAGGATGGCGCCGGTGTCGGCGACGATCATCGACGCCGAAGTCCGGAGAGCAACTCCTCAGCGCGCTCGCTGAGATCCGTGCGTCCGCTGGAGAATTTGCCAACGCTGCGAGGACGATGCCGGACATCGTTACGCGCGACATACTCTGCCACCGCCTCACGCACGAGCTGGGCAGGGGCGACGCCCCGTGCGCCTGCCAGAACCTTCAGGCGGCGATAGTCACCGGACTCGAGATAGAGCGTCGTCTTCTGGCGTGGCATGTGTCTACCATATATGGTATCACTTCGTCGCTCGCCAGAATACAGCGCGCCGCGCGCCGCGGAGCAGCCGACCGCAACACCTACCCATCCCTCGAGACCCGCGCCGGATCGATCCGTGACGCCCGTAACGCAGGAATCCAACCAGCGAGCGCGCCGATGGCGCCGAGGACGATCGCGGCAGCGTGCGTACGTTGTTGGCTGGCCGAGCGTCACCAGTTGTTGAGGATCTCTGATCGGCAAAGTGGAGCAGCAGGCTGTCGAGGATCGAGAACATCGCCGTGTTTGCGCCGATCCCGAGGGCCAGCGAGAGGATGGCGACCGCCGACACGACCGGGGCGGCTTTCAGCGCGCGGAAGGCATTACGAATTTCGTGCATGTCCGGGTTCGACGAGGAACAGCGCGCCTTGGTTTGCTCAGCTTCGCGTCGGTGGCCAGGACCGAGCGATGGGGCAAGGCGCAGCCTAATGTCCTCATCATATTTAGGAATTGCGGTGACGGGCTCTACTCGATCAACAATTTAGGGTTCCTAGGAGGAATGAGCTTGAAGCTCGAAGGCGTATACTCTGTGCTCCCAACGGCGTTCACCGCGGCCGGCGATCTGGACGACGCCAGCCTGCGCCGGGTCGTCGATTTGTTCATCGGCGCCGGCGTCAATGGCGTGACTGCCCTTGGCGTCACTGGCGAGGTGGCGCGGCTCGAAGACTCGGAGCGCCGCCGCGTGCTCGAGGTCGTCACCTCGCACGTGGCCGGGCGGATCGGAGTCGTGGCAGGTACGACGGCCGAGGGGACCAGGACGTGCATCAACTACAGCCGGCATGCCAAAGAGGCGGGCGCGACTGCCGTCATGGTCAGCCCGCCGCGCATGCCGAAGCTCAACTCGGAAACGGTGCTGCGGCACTTTCACACCCTGGCGGAGGCGGTCGACATCGAGATCGTCGTTCAGGACTATCCGCCGATCTCCGGATATGCGATGGAGCCATGGCTCCTCGCGCGAATCGCCAAGGAGATTCCGCGGGCGCGCACGATCAAGCTGGAAGATCCGCCGACGCCGTTCAAGACCTCGCGAATCCTCGCCGAGGTCGAGAAGGCTGGGGGAGTGGACGACGTGAGAATTTTCGGAGGCTTGGGCGGCGTATTCCTGCTCGAGGAACTGCTCGCTGGGGCGACGGGGGCCATGACTGGCTTCGCCTTTCCAGAAATCCTCGTGCAGATCGTCAGCCTCTATCGCGCGGGGCGCGTGCAGGATGCGGCGGACGTGTTCTATCGCGCCGTGCCGCTCATGCGCTTCGAATTCCAAGAGGGCATCGGCATGGCGATCCGCAAGGAAGTGCTGCACCGACGAGGTGCACTGGCAAGTCCGGCAACGCGGGCGCCGGGCGCGGCGCTCGATACGACAACCCGAGACGCGCTCGATCGCGTGATGGCCTGGGTCGAAGCCAATGGGAGCGTGGCACATGGCGCGGTCTGAATCGGGTGTCGCCACGCCCACGGCACAATCCGCGGCTCGGAATGGCATGGATCTCGGACTGAAAGGCAAAGTGGCGATGGTCGCGGGCGCGAGCCGCGGGCTCGGATTCGCGGTCGCACGCGCGCTCGCGCACGAGGGTGCGCTGGTATCGATCTCGTCGCGTGACGAGCGCGCCATCGCCGCCGCCGCCGAGCAACTCGGCGCCGACAATGTTCTGGCGACGCCGCTCGATGTCCGCTCGGCTGACGGTATCGTGCGTTGGGCGCAGTTGACCGAAGACCGGTTCGGTGGCGTCGATCTGCTCTTTGCCAATGGCGGTGGGCCGCCGGCAGGCGCGGCACTTTCTTTCGACGATGCGGCGTGGCAGGGCGCGGTCGATCTGCTGCTCTTCAGCGCGCTGCGCATGGTTCGTGCGGCGGTGCCGTCGATGGTCGCGCGCGGCGGTGGTGCGATCCTCATGTCCACGTCGTCTTCGGTAAAGGAGCCGATTCAGAATCTCGGTCTGTCGACAGTTCTACGTGCGTCGGTCTCGGCTCTCGCCAAGACGCTGGCACTCGAGCTCGCGGCCTCCGGCATTCGCGTCAACCAGATCGTGCCCGGACGAATCGACACCGATCGGGTGCGGCAGCTGGACGAAATCAACGGCAAGAAGCAGGGACTGAGCGGTGATGAGGCGCGCGCCAAATCGATGGCAGCGATCCCGCTCGGACGCTATGGACAGCCGGACGAGTTCGGCCGTGTCGCCGCGTTCCTGCTCTCCGATGCGGCTTCCTACATGACCGGCGCGACCGTGCAGGTGGACGGCGGCCTCATTCGCAGCGTGCTCTGACGCCAGGCCGGCCAGCCAGGACTGTTCATTCGATGAGCGTGATGAGAAAGGCGCTGCTCGCAGCGTCGACCAACTCGTGGTTACGGGACCACGTGACCAAATGGAGTTTTGTCCGGCGGTCGGTCACCCGCTTCATGCCGGGTGAGCGGATCGAAGACGCGCTCGCGGCAGCCAAAGAACAGCAGAAGCTCGGCATCAATACCATCCTGACGCGGCTCGGCGAGAATCTGACGAAAGCCGACGAGTTCGAAGAGGTGACGCAGCACTACCTCGATGTGCTCGATCGCGTCGCTGCTGCCGGCCTCGACGCGCACATTTCAATCAAGCCGACGCAGCTCGGCCTCGATCTCGATCGCGGGCTCTGCGAACGCAACATGGATCGCCTGGTCGAGCGCGCCGAGCAGCGCGGCAACTTCGTCTGGATCGATATGGAGGGCTCTCCGTACGTCGATCCGACGATCGAGCTCTTCAAACGTTCGCGCGCCAGGAGCGCCCGCGTCGGCATCGCGATCCAGGCGTATCTCTACCGCACGCCCAAGGATATCGAGTCCCTGATTCCGCTCGGCCCGGCGATCCGTATCGTCAAGGGTGCGTATCTCGAGCCGCCGGCCGTCGCGTATCCAAAGAAGGCCGACGTCGACGAAGCGTTCTTCACTCTCTGCACCAGGCTGATGGCACCGGACGCGCAGAAAACCGGAACGCTCCTGCACATCGCCACGCACGACATCCCGCTCGCCGACCGGTTGCTCGCGTATATCCGGCAGAACAACGTTCCTAAAAGCGCCTACGAGTTCGCGATGCTCTACGGCATCCAGCGGCAGCAGCAGCTGCGGCTGGCCCGGGAAGGGCAGCGCCTGCGCGTCCTCATCAGCTACGGCGAGTACTGGTTCCCGTGGTACATGCGCCGGCTGGCCGAGCGGCCCGCGAATGTGTGGTTTGTGATCCGGACGATGTTTGGGTAACAGCTCGTCAGCTCTCAGCTATCAGGAAGGCGTTTTTGGCTGAAAGCTGACAGCTGAGAGCTGATAGCTCTAGAAGCTGAACCCCGAGCTCAGATGGACTCTCGTGTCGCCGTCCCTCAGCCCGTGCGCGATGTCGAGGTTGATCCGCACGATTGTGGCGATCAGGAATACCCCACCGCCGACGCCTCGGTGCCACGCCGCATCCTTCATCGACTGGCCTACGTTGTAGACCTTCCCGGCGTCCATGAACGCCGTCACGCCCAGCTTGGCTCCGCTCAAGACGGACGTGATTGGAATCCTCAGCTCGGCTGACGTCCCGAACAGCCGATCGCCGACGAACGTTCCCGTGCGGAAGCCGCGAAGGTTTGAGGCGCCACCGAGCAGCAGCTGCTCGTAGTCAGGAAGCGTGCGATCGGACGTCGTGGTACTGAACGCGGCCGGCGAGGACGGCTTGCCGGATTACGCCCAGGTAGCCGCGCGCGTCCGTGGTCCATTGGTTGATGGGTTGGTCGAGACGCTTGACGTGCAGACCTGTCCATCCCGCGCCGACGTAGACGGCGTTGCGTGGGAAGGCCGGATCGCCGCGAGTATCGAGCGCCACCGAGGCCCCGAGCGTCCATAGCCGATCATCGAGCGTGCCGAATTCGACGGTGCTCTGCGAGGTGTCGACGCCGGCGCGGAAGACGCGCGCGACGCTGCGCTCGGCGCGTGCCGTCCACTCGACCCGCTGCTCGTCGATCTCGTAATGCGGATTCTCGCGCTGCCAGATGCCGAAGGTCGACTCGACGCGGGTCAACGGACCTGTGGAAAACGTTCGGTCCATTTCGATCGCCGCGCGACGCGTACCACCCCATGTCAGCGGAGTGGAGAGGCGTTCGCCGACGCCCAGCAGGCCGATCGTGCTGACTCGGCCGCCGTAGGTGAACCCGTACCCATCGTCATAGCCGAGGATCGGCATGAACATCAGCTTGCTCTTCGTCCGTCCCCAGCCGAAGAGCGACGGCCGCTCGTCGATGGTTTCCGACGTGTAGCCTGCCCGCTCGTGGACGAGCAGAATCAGCGCCACGTCGGTCGTGCTGTCGAGCGACCGGTAGCGCTTGCGTATTTCAATCGTGTCGAAGTGGCCGCTCGCTTTGAGGCGTTGTTCGATGATGCGCTCGCCATCAGCCGGCAACGGCTGGCCGACCGCAACGCCCGCGAGCTTGAGCACCTCGTCATCACGCAGATAGGCGTTGCCGTGCACGCGAATCTCGGCGATTACTTCGGCCTGCGGGTTATCGTCGGGGACGAACGGGCCTGACCCGTCGGGTGCGCGGCTGTCGTGACGTGATGGCTCACGGTCTTCTGATGGTTCCGGCTCGCCTTTTGGAATCCTGATGAGCGTCTTGACGTCGGCCTGCTTGTAGTTCGTGAACCGGCGAGCGTAGGCCGCTTCGAGCGAACCCGATGCGGTGGTGACACCGGCGTGAATGTTCATCTCGCGCGGCAGCCATACGCCGGGGAAGGGTTGTCCCATCGTCATCGAGGCACGGATGTCGTCGATCTTGACGAACCAGCCTCCCGGCAGAAAGTCCATCCACACGTTGTCGAAGGTGTACTTGACGATTCTGGTGCTCGGCGGGGTCGACCCACAACGTGACGAGCGCGGTCTTGTTCATCTGGCGCTCGATTCTTTGTTCTAATTCACGCTCGCCTTTCGGCTCGCGGTCGGACTCGCCTTTCCGCGCGCGGTCGTTGCGCTTGTCGTTCTCCTTCGCGTCGCTCTTCTTGTTCTTGTCGCTATCCTCGTCGCTGTCGTTGAACATCCGGGTCGGGTAGTACTCGATTCGCAGCACCTGCTGCCCGTCGAGTTGTTCGCGGCCCGCGAGATAGTAGTTGCCCGGTTCGAACTTGAAGTCCATGAAATAGGCTTCGGACACGAAGCGGGGAGTGGGAACCGGGCTGGCGCCGGAGGGGCCTGATGGATCGTCGGCAGTGACGGGCTGGGCGGCCTCCTTGGCTTCCTTGCCGTCTTCTTTCTTGTTCTTGCTCTCGAGGCGGCTGCGCTCGCGTTGCGCCCATTCATCCTCGTACTTTTTGCGGTCGTCGTCGCCGACTGCGACGCCATCGAAACGTACAGGGCTGCGGACGTGCAAGCCGTCGCGAACGTACCAGGCGTATTCGCGTTTCTGTCGAAAAATTGGCATCCGCGCCGGACCGAGGACCTCGACTTGCTCGCTCTCGTCGAGGACATATTGCTCGAGCGTCTGACGGTTGACGTCGCGCCGCTTGAGCACCTTTTCCATGAAGGCGTCCAGCTCGTTTGCTGGAGCCGGCGTTGGTTTGGCCGTCGCCTGGCCGGCAGATGCTGGAAAAGCCAGTGCAATCGTACAAAGGAGTGCGCAGCCGGCGCTGGCGCGGGACGGGACTCGGATCACGGAAGCCTCCGGAGGCTGGCTGGCATCGAGTGTAGACGGACGATGCCGACTCGCAGTTCCCGGGATCGTTTGACCAAAGACGCGACGAACGGGCACGATAGCCTCATCGTTTCAAAGACTTTCTGTGGAGATCTCATGAGATTCTCGCGAGTCCTGGCGGCCCTGGCGATCTCGGTGCTGGCGTGGCACTGGCACGCTGGGGCCCAGGAGCCGGTGCCCCAGTATCGCATTCCGGCGCTGACCGATATGTCCGGCGCGCCTGCGTTGTCGATCGCGCTCAAGAAGCTCTCGACGATCGGCACCGTCGTCCACATGACCGCTCATCCAGACGACGAAAATAACGCGGCGCTGGCGCTGTATGCGAGACACATCGGCGCCAGGGTTGCGCTCGTGACGGCGACGCGCGGTGATGGCGGACAGAACGAGATTGGCACTGAGATCTTCGACGCCCTGGGTGTGCTGCGCACAGAAGAGCTCCTCGCCGCGCATCGGTTCGACGGCGCCGAACAGTACTTCACGCGTGCGGTCGATTTTGGCTACTCGTTCAGCCAGCAGGAAACGCTGGACAAGTGGGGACACCAGGAGATTCTCGGCGACTTCGTTCGGCACATCCGGATGCTGCGGCCGGACGTGATCGTCTCGTTGACCCCTGACGGAACGGGAGGGGGACAGCATCATCAGGCGTCCGCGATCCTTGCGACAGAAGCGTTTCGTGCCGCCGCAGATCCGGCGCAGTTTCCTGAACAGCTGCGCGACGGCTTGCGCCCGTGGCAGGCCGTGAAGCTGTATCGCCCGTTTGGCGGCTTCGGCGGCAGGGGCGGTCGCGGCAGTCCGCCGCAGGTGCCGCAGGATGGCACCTACGCCACACTGGATGCGAACGTCTACGAGCCGTTTGTCGGTTGCACGATCGCGGAAGTCGGCGGCATCGCGTCGGGCATGCACATGTGCCAGGGGCGCGTGCCGATGGTGCCGCCTCCGGCACCGTCATTCGCGCGCTACCGCCTCTTCGATTCCACGCTCTCGAAGGCGCAACCATCGCAAGAGGCATCGCTGTTCGACCGCATCGACGTGTCGCTCGCAGCCCTGGCCCGGTTCGCCGGTGAGCAGCCGCCGCCAGCGCTGACTAGTGCTCTTGGCGTCATCGTCTCACGCGTCGAGGCGGCGACACGTGCGCTCGAGAACCGCGGTCCGTCGGCGACGCTTCCGGATCTCGTCGCCTCGCTCACAGCGGTGCGGGACTTGTTGGCCAACACAAACGGCATGGGATTGAGCGAGGCGGCGCGCTACGAGATTGACTTCCGGCTCCGCCTCAAGGAGCAGCAGATAGAAGAAGCCATCGTCCTCGCACAGGGCGTCAGAATCGAGGCAACGGCCATTGACGGCCTCGTCGTTCCCGGTCAGCGCCTCGGCGTCTCCATCGCGGTTGCCAATCGTGGACCTGGCAATCTCGGGGTCACGAAAGTCGCGTTGCTCGGCTTCGACGGGCCAGGCGCGTGCGAACCGGGGGCAGCGACGAATGCCGCGGCATATCAGTGCAACGTCGAGGTGAACGTTCCCACGAGCGCGCGGCTCACGGATGTGTACTGGCAGCGGCCGGAGAACGCCGGCCGCGCGACGTTCGACGCCGACGCGCCTTTCGGCCTGCCGTTCCGGCCGTCGCCGTTTCGCGCACGGCTCGACCTTGACGTCTCCGGTGCTCGCATCGTCCACGAACTGCCGATTCAGTATCGCTACGAGGGTGCGGGACTCGTCGGCGAAAAGCGGATGGAGCTGAACGTCATCCCGTCGTTCGCGGTCAGCGTCTCGCCACAAATCGTGGTCGTGCCGAAGCGCGCGAGCATTGCCGGGACGCCAGCGGCCGGGCGGGAACTGCGTGTCACCGTCATCAATGGCGCGAAGGGCCAGGCATCCGCGACGGTGCGGCTCAAAGCGCCCGCTGGCTGGCGTGTCTCGCCGCCGACGGCGGCGCTGACGTTTTCGCGCGAAGACGAGTCGACGACGACGCGGTTCACGGTGACGCCGCCACCACAGACGTCGTCGAGCGAACAGGAGATTTCGGCTGAGGTCGTATCGTCGGGGGCGCCAACCGCGACATTCGGTGTCGGCTACCAGGCGATCGAGTACCCGCACATCCAGCGGCGTCAAAAGATCGTGCCCGCTGTCGCCCGACTCAAGGTCATCGACGTAACGATTCCATCGGGGCTGACCGTGGGCTACATCATGGGAGTCGGGGATCAGGTGCCAGAGGGGTTGCGTCAGCTTGGCGCGCGCGTCACGCTCATCGATCGGGACGAGATGGCATGGGGCGATCTTTCGCGATACGACGCAATCGTCACCGGTGTACGGGCTTACGAGGAACGGGCGGATCTACGCGCGAACAATCATCGCCTGTTGAAATACGTCGAGAACGGCGGGACTGCCATCGTTCAATACAACAAGATGGAGTTCAACGAAGCGCAATACGGGCCGTATCCTGCCGTCGTCAGCATGGATCGCATCACCGATGAGAATGCGCCGGTGAAGATCCTCAAGTCGGATCACCCAGTGTTCAACCTACCGAACAAGTTGAACGACGGGGACTGGCAAGGCTGGGTGCAGGAGCGCGGCACGTACTTTCTTGGCCAGCGCGACCCGAAGTACGTCGATCTGATCGAGATGGAGGATCCGTTCGAGTTCAACAAGGGCGTCAAGCGTGGCGCGTTGGTCGATGCGCGCTACGGTAAGGGCCGCTGGATCTATGTGGGTCTAGGACTCTGGCGCCAACTGCCATCCGGCACCGATGGGGCGTACCGGCTGTTCGCGAACCTGATCAGCCTGGGAAAGCCGGCGGTGAAGCCGCGCCCTGTTGCAATCGAACGATAGCCCTAACGAACCGTGACGCGCTCTTCGTGCAGAACTTCGCCGGCCTTCGTCCGCAGTTCGACTCGCCATTCGCCTGAACTGACGGTGTTGCGGCTATACGTCCGATAGCCGCTGCCTGGATTCGCGGCGATCGTCAAGTCGACCGACTTGCGCAGCTGATTGCCCTGATACCAGCGGTGCTCGACGACGGCATCGCGCGCGGACTTTACGCGCGTGTAGAAAAATAGTTGACCCGCGCGCACCGAGCCGCCCGTCGCTTCACATCGCCACTCTCCACCACCGGTGCGGAGAGTGCGGCACAACTCGCCGCTGACGACGGATACGGTACTCGTGCTGGCCGTCGCGCTTGGCCGCCGTTCATCGACTTTCGCATTCCTGCCTTCTGCCGCCTCTTGGGGTTTTGACTCGGGAGCTCGCGCAGCGGGCTTCGATGGCTCTGTGGGCGCCGGAGCAGGCTGTGGCGCGGGCGGGGGGAGCTGTGCCGGCGCCGTCCGAGCAGGGGGCTCCGAGCTTGTCGTCGCTGGAACGTCACGCGTTGCAGGCTCACGAAAGAACAGGCTCCGCGCCAGGAACACGGCAAACAGGAGCGCGACCGCGATCAAGCCAAACGCCAGCGTTCGTGATGATGCGCGGGGCGTGAGTTCGGGTGGCGGTGCGGTTGCTGTCGATTTCGGACGCACTGAAACGGGGGGCGGCGGTGCCGGCGTCGGCGCCGGAGCGGACTGCGGCGGAGGCACCGGCATGAGGTCGCGAAGCAGGTCGGTCAAAGGCGGCGCCGTCACGAGGTCCGGACCTCGCTCCACCGAGGGCGTCACGGCACGCCTTGGCTGCGGTTCGCCCTGCGGAAACGGATCCTTCCCGTTGGCAGCGCAGAAATCCTCGAGGTTCTTCCGCGCGGTCGTGACGAACGGGTGATTTGGCGCGAGGACGTCCACGGCGATCTGGTGGGCGCGCCGAAAACACCGCTCGGCTTCGACCGGGTTGTCCGTCAGCTCGCAGACGACACCCAGATTGTTGAGCGTGTTCGCGAGTTCGGCGCGGAGTGCCGGCGGACCGGCCTCCTGAAGGTCGGCCGCTTCACGCAGAAGGCGCTCGGCCGTGGAGTAGTCCCCAACCTTCGCGGCCTGTTCGGCCTCGTTTATGAGCGATTGTGGTTCGTGGGTATCCGCCATGAGGTCTCCGCACGCACCGTTACCTGTCGCCGCCCATTCTAAACGCTGCTCTGAATATATCGGCCGGGGGCGACCTCAGGCGCAGCCTCCCGTCCGGATGCGCTACACCCGAGCGATCCCTTCAATATGCCCTACGTGTCGAGACCGCCGGGCGCATGCTTAGCATGGCCTATGCCGCTTACATGGCCATCATCGGCCTGGCGGGCCTGTTTGAGATTCACGCCATTGCACTCTCAGCCCTCGCCTGTCTCAACTGGCGAGGCCGTTTAAGGAACACGCTGGCAGCCATCGTCTACGTGACGGTACGCGAACAGCACGAACCGTTTCGCGATCCACCGGCGTCGCCGGTTCCGATCAACAAGCTCGAGGTCGTCGCGGCGCAGATGCGCGACGACGAGAACGTAGCCTTTGCCGGGTTGATCCTGTCGCTGCATCAGGCGCAGTGGAGAAGTGCGCACGCCGACTGGGACATCAGCTCACGGCCCGACGAGCTCGCGACCCTCTACCAGCGAGTCCGCACGCCGTAGTCCCTGGCTCACTACTGGCGCTTGCCGAAGACGGCTGGCTCCATCAGCACCCACGTGTTCGGATCGAGTGTCACATCGGAAGGTTCGGCGTCGGCGCGAATAGTGAAGTGCCCGTCGCGACCCGCGAGTTCGACCGGCTCGATACGCGGTGCGGCCGCAGCTGACGCGGTGATGCCGATTTCGAGCGGTAACCGGTATGGATCGCCCGCCTGGACCTGCGCGAGATCAACGACGATGTGCTTGTTTGCGGCATCGTAACTCCACGTGCCCTTGAGCGCGGGGACGCCGCTGCGCGTCAGCCACTGCGAGAAGAACCACGTCAGATCGGTTCCCGCGTGGCGTTCCATCACCAGCCGCAGGTCGTCGGTCGACGCGTTCCTGTTCTGGTAGAGTCGGTAGTACTCGCGGATGCCGTCCCAGAAACGCTCGGTCCCCATCACATAGCGCAGCATGTGCAGCGTCCACCCGCCCTTCTGGTACACGAACTGATTGAGCACGCGCCGCATGTCGGACAGGTTGCGGTGGACGATCGGCGTGTCCGGCATCTTCTTTTCGAGTTGCAGGATCCGATCTCGGCTATTGCGCAGTCCGCGCACGAACGCATCCCGCCCGTCGAATTGTTCCGCGTAGAGCAACGTGAAGTAAGTCGCGAACCCTTCGCTCAGCCACACATCGTCCCAGTCGCGTTCGGTGACGGCGTTCCCCCACCATTGATGCGCGACTTCGTGAACCACGGGCGCGCTACCCGAGGCGACGCCCTTCTCGCCGTAGAAAATCACCGTCGCGTGCTCGGTTCCGCCGCCGAGACCGGCGGCCTGCACGTGAGCCAGCTTTTCGTACGAGTACGGTCCGATCTGCTCGCTGAAGAAATCAAACGCCCGTCGCCCAGTCGAATCGAACACTCGCTGACCTGTTGCCGCGTCCTGGGGAAAGACCCAGACCTGCTGCGGGATGCCTTTGGACGTCGCATACTGCCGCGCCGAGAACCGCGCCATTCCAACCGCGTAGAGCCACGACGCGATCGGCACCGACTGCTTCCAGTGCGTGCGTCTGACATCACCGGGTAGATCCGTTTCTTCGACGAGCAGTCCGTTCGCCACGACCTGGTAGCGTGACGGCGCGGTGACGACGAACTCACCAGTAGCCTTGTCGTACGGGTGATCGATCATCGGCAGCCAGTGCCGGGCGTTATTGGGCCAGTTCTCGCTGAACGCCGTGCGTTCACCGTGAATGTTCTCGATGATCCGCAGTCCGCCGGCCGGTACGCCTTTGTAGGTCGTGGTGCACGACACTTCGCT
Organism: uncultured Acidobacteriota bacterium; assembly: GCA_963797715.1. Lineage (GTDB taxonomy): Bacteria > Acidobacteriota > Vicinamibacteria > Vicinamibacterales > 2-12-FULL-66-21 > DATBJJ01. Next base: position 440,757 of record CAWCQS010000007.1, on the reverse strand, counting down.
GCCGGCGGTTGATGGGCTCGCGAGCGTGATGCGCAGGCGATCGTTCTCGTGCGCAAACGCCGCGGCTTTGCCGTTGCACGTGACTGCCGACACCGACATACCTTTGCCGCTCGCTTCCTTGATCAAATCGAGCGTGACGTCGCGGATGCCAGCAGTGGAGAACCGCACGGTCACGGTGCTCTCGCCCGAGATGACGTTGTCGGAATCCGTCAGGCTGAGCTCGAACACGTAGTGCAAAGCGTCGACACCTTGCTGTCGTGGATAGGTGTCAGCGGCGAGCTCGTGTGCGGTTGAGGCACAGACAACGAGACACAGTGCGATCGCACTCAGACGATTCCGGTACATGGCCGACGAGTATACGGTCGAGATGCGTTATCGCGTCATCAATTTCACTCGTGTGCATTCCTGCGCTGACGCGAATGATTAGCACTTGTTCGCTATCGAGTAGCCCTCGCTGTCACAAACCTCAATCGCGGAGTTCGCTGAGCACGCGCTGAGGGAAATCACAGCTGAAGCCATGGCTGTGAATTGGTCGCGCCGCGCGAACGGGCGACGCAAATCAAGGCACGCTCGGAGTTGCGTCATGGGCTTTGATTTGCGTCACCTATTCGATGCCACTCGGCGGCCGTGCGGCCGGCGACGCGACCGTCTGTCCCGTGATAGCGATCGCCCTCTGCGCGTCCTCTGCGGACTCAGCGCGCTCTGCGATTTTGGGTTGTGACAGTGAAGGACGATCGGGTTGTGACAGCGACCGACGTGAGACGTTGAAACGCACTCTATTTCTCGACGAGTATCTTCCCGCGCAGCAGCGTATCGAGCGTGTCGTTGAGCTCGGTCGCGTTCGCAGCGGACAACACAAGTCCGCCGGCATCGCGCACGCGGCTGAAGCGGTTGGCTTCGATGTCGAACGCGACGAAGTAGATCGCCGGACGTTCGGCGTCCGGCCGCTTGGCGATGGCGAGCGCGACGCGATCGGGTGAGGCGCCATCGGTGTTCTCGCCGTCGGTGACAACGAGGAGGTGCCGGCGGCTCAGCCCCGTCTCATCGAGCGCACGCTTGGCCGTGATCATCGCCTGGCCGATCGGTGTGCCGCCGTCGGCATCCAGCCGTGCAATCGCGGCTGCCGCGCGATCGCGGTCTGGCGGTCCCATCGGGACCACGACGCGGCAGTCGGGGTCCCCGCGCCGGCGGCTGAACTCGTAAATTCCGAGCTGGACTGGCTCGTCCTGATGATCGCGCGCGTAGCTGACGAACTGGTCCACGAGGTCGAGCGCGGCACGCCGCGCGATCTCGATCTTCGGCTCCTTGTGCCCGTTCTGGCCGGCGACCTCTTCGTCCATGCTGCCGGAGACGTCGATGGCTATTGCCGCGGCCAGCCCGTCACGAGCCTCCACCGGTTTGGCTGGCTTGAGTTCCTCGTCGATCTGCAACGCCGCTCGCGACGCGCGCTCGTCCTGGCGCACCTGCTGCGCAGGGTCGCGCTGCATCGCCTTGAAGCCGATGATGATCGCGATCAGTCCGAGGATGAGCCAGGTGTTGTTCCGTTTCACGCCGCGGCACCCTTCACCACGCCGTCCTTGACGGCAATGCGCTTGGCGACTGCGGCGCCCGAGTTCAACGCGCCTTCCATGTAGCCCATGAAGGCGTAGCTCGTGTACTCGCCCGCGAAATGCAGTCGCCCGAGGCCTTCGTACAGCGTTGGCCCTTGCGCCATCACCTGGCCCGGAGCGGGGAAAGAGTACGACGCCTTCACCCACGGGTCGGACGGCCAGTCCATGAAGCGCGCGCGCACGAAGGCCGGACGGATGCCCTTGTAAATCTTGGAGAGCTCGGCGAGATAGTTCTCCGTGCGCGCGGTCGGTGTCCACTCGCGGCACGTGTCGGCTGCGGTGCCGCCGGAAAATGCGACGAGCGCTTCACCTGGCCCACGTTGACCATCGGTCGCGTGCCACGTCGCCGACACCGGTCCGTCGGTGAGAATCTCGGGGCCGAGCTCGGCGCGCCGCCAGAACGGGCCGTTGAGGGCCATCAGGAACTTGACGTTGCTGCCCATCTGCGGCGCGAGGCCGACCGGCAACGCCGGATCGATGGCGATGCGATTCCACACTGGCGGCGGAGCGGTGAGGACAACGTGATCGCCTTCGAGCACCTTGCCGCTCGCGAGCGTGACGCGCACGCCGCTGTCGCTCACGGCAATCGATCGCACGATCATTCGCGTCAGCACGCGCGTCGGCCCAATAGCCGTGACGAACTTGCGCGCCAGCTGCTGGTTACCGCCCTGGCAGCGATAGACCTCGGATTCACTCCAGTACTTCTCGAGCCCGCCGCCTTTCACCATCGCCAGGTTGCCGAGATAGCTCTGCCACTCGGTCACCATGCCGTTGTCGGACATCATCATCGTGTGCAGGCCGGTTTTGCACAGTGGTGACGCGTCGAGCGCGTTGATCCATTGCGCCAGTGTCCGCCTGTCGAGGGCCTCGGCGTTGGGCGACGTCCACGGCCGCTCCGCATCGACCTTGGCTGCGTCGCTCACGATCGTGTTGAACGCCTTTTCCATCTCCTCCCAGAGCGCATCGGAGTCATCCGACGTCAGCCGCTTGCCGCCGAGCACGATTGGCGCCTCGAGATCCTCTTCGCTGACGTCGATGAACTTCAGCCCGAACTGCTTCGCGTAGCCCACCCACGCCGGGTGATTGGATCCGATCAGCTCGCCGCCGCCTTCGACGTTCTTGCCGGCGACAAGATCGGAGAAGCTGATAACCCGGCCACCGACGCGGTTACGCGCTTCGACGACGGTGACGTCGTAGCCAGCCTTTGACAACTCGTATGCCGCCGCCAGGCCGCTGAAGCCGCCGCCGACGATGATGACCCGGCCGTGTCCTTCACGCTGGGCCGAGAGCAGGCTGTCGCTCATCAGGAGCGCCGCCGCCGCGCCAAGCGAGCGCTGCAGCATCTCGCGGCGAGTGATGCCGTCGGGCGTACCGTGACGACGATAGAGCTGAGTGTAGAGGTTGGGCATAGTTCGCTGCTCGCTTCTCGCTGCCGGTGTTCGCGCTCGGGGTTCGCAACTCGTGTTGGCTGCCGCTAGAATCGGCTACGAGCCTTCGAGCCGCCGAGCCCCGAACCGCGAGCCCCGACAGAAGCTATTCAATGGTGAACCACTGCACTTCGACGCGGCGATTGAGATCGGAGTTCGGACCGGCAGGTTCCTCCCAGCCGCGCCCGACGACCTCGAGCCGCTTGGCGTCGATGCTGTAGCGTTCGACGAGCACGCGTCGAATCTCCGCCGCGCGGTCCTTGCTGAGCGACATCGCACGCAGCGCCATCGTCCGGACGAGCGTCTCGCCGCCCTGGCGGCGGAAGTCCTCGACCTTGGCGTTGTCGACGTGACCGCGGAGGAGTAGCGTCGACCCAGGGCTCACCTGCAGCAGCTTTTTGATGGCGTCCAGGTTCTTGATGTTGTCCTGGTTCTGCATGTCGAGCGTCGACGAGTTCGCCTCGAAGAGGAACCGGATGTCCTTGCTGAGGAGCGGATCGGCCTCGAGGGATGCGCCGCCGCCCGAACGGATCGGGGCAATCGCGACCTTCTGCTCCTTGAAGATGCCGCTCTTGTCCGCGGCTTGAAGCGCCGCCAGGTTCGCGAAGCGGCTCGCGTCGGGCGGATCCTTGATCAGATCGCTGCCGTAGGCGAGCACCGCCGACTGGTAGATGCTTTCAAAGCTGCCAGCAGCGTCGATTGCACCGGAGAAGAAGGCGAGGTTCTCCGGCAGGTTGGAGAGGTGAACCTTGGCGAGCTCCGCCTTCGTGTCGTCGCGGCTCCACTTGAACGACCGGCCGACCACGTCGAGATACTGATCGGGGCGATCGCGAACCATGCGATTGCCCTCGAGCAGGCCCTGGACGAGGCCTTCGACGATCTTCGGCTGTTCCTGGGCGAACCCGCGGTGGACCATGAGCACGTCGGCGATGATCAGCAGGTTGCGGTTCGTGGTCAGGACGTGCGCCTGTCCGCCGCTCCCGTCGACGACCTCAGAAACCTTGGGCTCCCACGTCACGCACCCGGCGAGGCGGTTCTTGCCGGACTTGATGTCGTTCAGAAAGAGGTCGCCGGCGCCGAAGCCGTCTTCGGTGTAGACGATATTCAGGCGCTCGGGATGCGGCTGCGCGTCGAGACTTCCGAGGGTGTTGATCGGCAGCCCCGCTTCCTGTGCCAGGTAGCGGATGAAGAAGTCGACCTCAGTGAACTGCGCCGTCGCGATCGTCTTGCCCTTCAGCTGGTTGATCCGCTTGATGTCGTTACGTACGACGATGCCGTCGGCGCCTCGCGAGAAGCCGATCTGCACCGGCACGACCGCGTGCAGCTGCTTGCCATAGGCCGCAAGCACGTCGACGGTCGTCACCGAGGCCGCCATCTTGCCCTCGTTCAGCTCGGACCAGTTCTCGTCCTCCTTGACCGTCAGCCGCACCTTGAATCCGTGGTTCTTGAAGAAGATTGAATTCTCGGTCGGCTCCAGGCCGCCGTTGGCGGCGATGAGACCGGCGTAGCCGGCGTACTCGCTGATCTCGATTGGGACGATGTTGTCCTTGAACTGGAACGCGGCCGGAGGCGAGAGTCGCGGGACTTCGACCTTGACGTCCGTGACCTCCGGCGCTGCAGTTCCGCCACCCGGTTTCTCGGCAGTCGTCGTGCTCGATCCGCCGCCCGAGCGGCCGCGGATCATGTAGACGCCCAGGCCGACGAGGCCCAGGACGAGCACGATCGAGATCAGCTTGCCAAGAATCGTGAAACGAGGCTGGCCGTTCATCGCTCTGGTCCAATCTCCTTCGTCGCTGCCGGTTGCTCGGTTGCGGGTGTCGCCTGGATGCCCTGCGACGGCCAGGAACTCAGCGAGCGCCACCTGCTCGAGCGCTTTCCGTTCGTTCTCCTTCTCGTTCAACGTGTCCATGTCGACCATGTCCTTGGCCAGGCGCGCCTTGCCGGCGGACACTTCGTAGCGCTTCTGCAGCACTTCTTCCACGGTCTTCATGGTGTCGCCGAGGTCGCCGACCTTGAAGGCGACGTTCGACAACGCCGATGCGGCTTCGGCCTGCGCCTCCTTGATCTTGACCTGCGAAAGCTGCTTCTCGAGGCGATGCACCTTCTCCTCGAACTCGCGCTGCGCCATCTTCGCCTGGCGGAGATTGGCTTGATACGCTTCCTCGGTCTCCTTCAGCTCGTTCGAATCGACACCGAGATCAGCCTTGAGCTCCTGCAGCTCGCGCGCGAGCGAGCCGGCGAGCTCCATGTTGCCGGCGCGGTGGTTGGCCAGGATCCGCCGCTCGAGGTCCTGCGCCCTGATCGCCTTGGTGTTCACCTGCACCTTGAGCCGCTCGGCAACGCCCGCCATCTTCGCGAGGGCGAGGTTGTACTGCGTCATCTTGGTGCGGAATTCCTGGCGTGCCGCCTCCATCAGGGCCTCAGGATTGGCTTCCTCGAGCCCGCTGATGAACAGTCCGAAGAACCCGCGAAATAGCCGTCCAATGCGAGCAAACATCGTGGTGGTGTCTCCTTGTGGGGGCCATTGTAGGGCTCACATCCCGAACCCCGGCTCCTACACAAACCGCCTTAACGCATCGATCCGCTCTTCGATCTCCTCCGGGGTCAGGTCGCGAAACGCTCCGGGAGAAAGCGCACGTCGGTACACTCCTTCACCGCCACGAGGTCCATATATTCCAGCTTCCTCGTGTGCGGGTTCGGCCGCACCTCACGCAATAGCTCCGCCAGCACCTCTTTGACGGGGCGTTTGGGCTCGGGACTTAATTCATGGGTTCGTAATGCTCTGACGAGGACACCTTCGAGCTCGTTCCCCCCCAGCCGGAGATCATCGGTGAACGGTGGTAAATCCCCGGCCGCCAGCGGAAACTTGAGCTTGCGGGCAATGGCGAGCAGCAGGGCCTCGCGCTCCTCCGGCGTTTCCGGCGGGAAGAGGGGAATGTGCACGTCGAGCCGGCCCTGCCGCTTGAGGTCGACTTCGAGCAGGTCCGGTCGCGAGGTCGCGAACACCCAGATGATGCGGCCGCGGTTGCGAGTGTCGGACATCTCCTTGGCGAGCATGGAGTAGACGCGGCCCGACAAGCCGCTGTCGCCGTCGCCACCCTCGCGCTTGCCGGCAGCCTGATCGGCTTCGTCGACGAAGACGACGACCTGTCCGAGCGCGCGAAGGATGGCAAAAATCTTCTCGAGGTTGGATTCGGTGGCGCCGACCCAGCGATCGCGGAAGTTCTTGAAGACCACGCACGGGATACCGAGCTCGCCGGCCCAGCACTGCACGAGAAAGGTTTTGCCGGTGCCGATGCGGCCGCAGATCAGATATCCCATCGGCAGCGCGCGGAGTGCCCCCTTCCTCAGCAGCTCTGTGTCCTCGCGCAGCCATGTCTTGACCGCTGCCATGCCGGCGACGTGATCCATCGTGAAGGGTGACTCGACGAATTCGAGCAGCCCCTGGCACTCGCGCTCGATCAAATCTTTTTTGATCTCGCCGAGCCACGCCGACGTGATGCGTTTGTCGTTGCCGAGCGCGAGGGCGATCGCGGTGCGGGCCCCGACGCGGCTGAGACCGGTCAGACGCGCGGCCAGCGTCTCGATCGGCACATCGCATTTTGCCGGCAGGTCCGGAAACTGCGTCGACGACAACGTCTGCATGTAACTGAGCATGTCCGCTTCGTTCGGCAGCGGCAGGTGGAGAGCAGCCGTGTGCGGGTTCTCGACGACCAGCGCGTTCAGATCGTGCAACCCCTCGCTGATGAGGACCGTCACGATGTTCGATTGCGCGACGGCCGGATCGTTGGCCCAGCCGAGTACCTTCACGGTGTTGGCCGCGAACGGTCCGCCGAGCTGCAGCGCGTCTCCGCGTGGCACGACGAACTCGGCGAACTCGATGATGACGGCGATCCGCTTCGGTTTGCCGGCGGCTCCGCCAGGTAGCGCCTGCAGGTTGAGCGTCCGGAGCAGATACCGATCGATGAGCTCGAGCGCCGAGCCCGGCTCCCGGGTCAGCGTTTGCGTTGCCGCCTCGCGGCCCAGGGCGTTCTGCAGCCACTCTCCCCAGTCGTCCGCGCCGCGCGTCGCGCGCACGCCGCGGCTGCGGTCGTAGCGCAGCACGACGTCGTAGGTGCCGAACATCGCTTGCTCGAGAAACGCCGGGACCGAGAGCAGCTTGCCGGCAAGCGGCACGACGTCGAAGACATTGCCGTGGAGGAGGAACTGCGCCGCGGAGCCCGACCGGAACAGGTCGCGCATCTCGCCGGCCCAGGAGGGGAGGGCGGTATCAGGCATGTGTGTTTCTGCGGCCGGTGTTCGGTGTGACGGGCCGACGGCTTTCGTCGCGAAGATCACGAAGCCACGAAGAACGCGAAGAAGATTCTTGTGATCTCTGCCCTTTGTCGAAGTTGCCAACACCCAATAACACCTTCGTGATCTTCGTGCATTCGTGGTCTTGGTGTTGAGAGTCGTGACAGTGAACGGCGCGAGTATGTGTCACTGACTTTCTCTCGCTCGTGCGTCAGGGGCCAAGGGCGGTGGCTCGGTCAGCAGATCCTCCATCGCGCCGTAGACCTTCTGCTGATCGCGAATCCACTGGCCTGTGGCGCCGAGCGTGGCCGTGATCTCGTCTATGCGCTGCGACAGGATCTCGGGGTCGGTCGAGAGTGCGGCCTGCTCGCGAATGAGCTCGACCTGCTGCTGGATCCGTTCGAGCTCGGCGTCGATGTAGGCCAGCTTCCGCTCCGCGTCGGTGCGCTGCACCAGTCGCTGCTTCAGGATGTCGAGTTGACCGGTGAGGCTGCGGCGCAGCTCTTCGGTCAGCGACTCGTCGTTGTGCTGGCGCTCGAGCGACGCGAGGCGATGCCGAAGCTCTGCGACGTCGCCGGATTCGCCAATCACCTGTCGAATCGTGCGTCGCGCGACCAGCAGCCGCAGAAACATCCACGACAGACGTCCCAGGCTGTCGGCCTGTGCCTCGAGGCCGCCGGGAACGGTCGCCGGGCTGGCGCCTTGCAGCTGCAGGTCGATGATCGACCGGCAGCGCTGGGAGAGCAGTTCGTAGATGCGCCGATCGTTGACGTCGAGGCGGACCAGCAGCGCCTGAATCCGCTTGTTCCAGTCGGCGGTCGCTTCGATGAGCGGTCTGGCGGCGACCAGACGCTGGAAGCGTTGGTTGGTCGCGAGCATCAGGAGGTAGCCGAGCTCGAGGCCGGCGCCGAGGACCCAGAATCCCGGCTCCATCGCCCCCAGCAGGCCGAAAGCGCCAAGACCGATCCAGTTCGGAGCCACGAACATCCCGAACGGCCGCGCGTTGAAGGCTGCGGTGATGTAGTCGAAGAAGCCGGGCTTTTCGGCCATCGATGACGATATTTTACGCTACGTTTTTTGACCGGGGGGCTTCGCCCCCGCGGGCCCCCCAACACGCTCTCTCGCTCGCTGCTTCGCCACGCTCGCTCCGTTCGCGTGGCTTACTCGCTTCGCTCGCTCGCGTTCCTGGGGCCCGAGCGGGCCGCGAGCGCGCGGATGAGCGTGAGCAGCATGTCGATGGCGACGGTGTTGTGTCCCCCTTGCGGCACGATGATGTCGGCGTAACGCTTGCTCGGTTCGACGAAATCCAGGTGCATCGGCTTGACGGTTCCGAGGTATTGATCGATCACCGACTGGACCGTCCGGCCGCGATCGGCAATGTCGCGCTCCAGCCGGCGGATGAACCTGGTGTCTGCATCGGTGTCTACGAAGACTTTGACGTCCATCAGCCGCCGCAGTTCGGCGTCGGTGAAGATCAGGATCCCTTCGACGATAATCGCGCGCCGCGGTTCGACGCGTTCCGGCTGGGCAAGGCGCGTATAGCGGGCGAAGTCGTAGACCGGCAGATCGATCGCCCGTCCGGCGCGGAGCTCGTGCAGGTGGCCGACCAGCAGATCGGTCTCGAGCGAGTCCGGGTGATCGTAATTGAGCGCCGCGCGCTCTTCGAGCCGCAGATCGTTTCGTGGGCGGTAATAACGGTCGTGTTCGAGCACGATCACCTCGTCGGGCCCGAGGCTCTCGACGATCTGCCGCACGACGGTCGTCTTTCCAGATCCCGATCCGCCAGCGACGCCAATCACGATCGGCTGAGGCGCGCTCGTCACGGTCTGACATCCTTTTTCATGGTTTTTCACTGACCAAGCGGCTGCCGGCGGCGTCTCTGATGACATGAAAGCTTATCAGCGCCTGAAATCGACCGAAATGCGTGTAAGATCATTGGACCCCAGCGACAACTGAATCCGTGGAGTATCTGTTCTTCGCGCTGATTCTGCTCGGCATTCCTTTCGTATTGCCGATCGTGGCCTGGGTGTCGGCGCACAAGACGCGCCGCCAGCTCGATACCCTTCTACGCGTCGTCGAGTCGCAGGAGAAGGAAATCGACGAGCTGCGCGCGCGCGTCAGCAAGCTGTCGGCCGCCACCACGCCCGCGGCAGCACCGGCCGCGCCTGTTACCCGCCCGGAACCGGCGACGCCGGCGCCCGTGGTTCGACCGCAGCCGGTGGTTTCGGCTCCAGTTCCGCCGCCTCCGCGGCCGGCAACGCCTCCACCGGCGCCGCCAGTCTCCGCGCCCGCACCGGCCGCCGTTCCACCAGCTCCTGCGGCAACACCGACGCGCCCGCCGGCGCCGCCTTCCGTGGAGCGTCCGTTCCCGGACGTCCCGCGTCCGCCCGCGGCACCGCCAGCCGTCGCGCCGCCGCGCGCGGTAGAGCCTCCGCTTCCTTCACAACCAGCACCGCAGGCCGCGCGTGTGACGACACCGCCGCCGCCGGCACCTCCGCGTCCGCCGGCGGTGCCGCCGCAACCGCCTACGCCGCCGCCAAGCCGCCCATCGTTCGACTGGGAGAGCCTGGTTGGCGTCAAGCTCTTTTCGGCGATTGCCGGCATTGCCCTCGTGTTGGCAGCCGTGCTCTTCCTGAAGTACTCGATCGAGAGCGGCTGGCTGCAACCGCCGATCCGCGTCGCCATTGGTGTACTGGTCGCGATTGCGTTGCTCGTCGTCTGTGAGCTGAAGGCCGCGCGGCGCTATCCAGTAACAGCGAATGCAATGGACGCGGCAGCGATCGCGATCCTGTTCGCAACCTTCTTCGCGGCGCACGCGCTCTGGGATCTGATCCCCTCGCTCGTCACTTTTGCCCTGCTCGCGATCGTCACGGCGCTGGCCGTGCTCCTGTCGATCAGACGCGAGTCGCTCTTCATCGCGGTGCTTGGCCTGCTTGGAGGATTCGCGACGCCAGCGCTCCTCTCGACCGGGGAGAATCGTCCGATTCCGCTGTTCGCATATGTGCTGCTCCTCAACCTCGGCCTCGCACAAGTCGCCTACACCCAACGCTGGCCGGTGCTGACGGTGCTGACGCTTGTCTTCACGACCATCTATCAGTGGGGCTGGGTGTTCAAGTTCCTCGAGGCCAGCAGTGTGTCGCTGGCGATGGGGATCTTCTTGCTCTTCCCGGTCGCGGCGTTTGCCGGACTGCTCGTCGCTGGCCGTCTACGCGCGTCCGATGCATCGGATGAGGGAGGCTTCGAGCGCACGGCCGTGATCTCGGCGGCGATGCCGCTCCTCTTTGCCTTTTACCTGGCGGCAGTCCCCGCGTATGCGGCGCGGCCTTCGCTGCTCTTTGGTTTCCTCTTCCTGGTCGACGTCGGCTTGTTCGTGATTGCGCTCACGCGTCGTCAGGAAGTTCTTCACGCCATCGGCGCGGTGGCGACCATGCTGGTCGCGGCGACGTGGATGGCGAGCAACTACGAGCGGATGGGCGACGGCCTGATTGCGATTGGGTTTACGACGCTGTTCGCGGTGTTCTACCTCCTTGCCCCGATTGTCGCCGGTCGTCTGCGGAGACCTCTCACCGGCGTTGCCAACCAGGCGCAATTCGTCGGCCCGCTGATCCTCGCGGCGTTCCCCGGTACTGGCTGCCATCGAACCGGCGTTTGTCGACCCCTGGCCGTTGATGCTCGTCCTCCTCGCGCTCGTCGTCCTGATCGGCTGGCGAGCCATGGCGTCGCGCACCGGGTCGCTGTACTTCATCGCCGCGTTCTTTGCTATCGCCACGCAGGCAGTGTGGTCGGCGACGCATCTGACCGTGGAACGATTGGGCACTGCCGTCGCGATCTACGCCGCATTCGGCGTCGTCTCGCTGGCGGTGCCGATGGTGGCGCGGCGGACGTCACGTGCGCTCGAGCCGGCATGGGGCAGCGGCGCGGTGTTGCTCCTCGGCCTTGGTCTGCTGTTCTTCCTCTCGGCAGGTTCGGTCGCACCGGCCGCGCTGTGGGCACTCGCGCTGCTTCTCGCGATTACCAACGCGGCGCTTTTCGTCGAGAGTGCCGCGGGGCGCTTGCCCGCCATCTCGCAGGTCGGCAGCCTGCTCTCGTGGGTTGTCTTGATGGTGTGGTGGTCGCGTGCCGCTGGAAGCGTCGGGGTCTTGCCGTCGCTGCTCGTGATGGTCGGGCTCACGCTGGTGACGCTCGCCGGGCACAGCTGGTCCTTGCGAACGATCGAGGCCAGTAGCGACACTCGTGCCTCGTTTGCCCGCGGCCTTTACCTCGGCCTGGTGGGGCACTTCTTCCTCTTCATGCTCGCTGCCGACCGCTCGTGGTCCCTGCCGCCGTGGCCGGTTTTCGCGGCCCTCGGGGCAATAACCCTTGGCACCAGTGCCGCAGCGCTGTGGAGCCGAGTGCCCACCATGCATGCCGCCGGCACGATTGCCGCGGCCGCGGTCATCGCCATCTGGAGCGCCGCAGCCGGCAAGCCAGAGTGGGGCCTCACAGCCGTTCTGGCAGCGGCCGCCGTCAGCGGCTACGCCTTCGCCTGGCTGCCGCTCGCGGCACGCTTCACGGATGGCGAGCGCATCGCCCAAACCGTCGGTGCGACGCTCGTCGTCGGCGAGGTGTCGCTCATCGCCGCGGTCGAGGGTGGGACGATGCCGGCGTTCCCAGTGCTGATCGCCGCGCACGTGATCAATCTGTCCGCGCTGCTGGCGCTGACTGCGAAGTTCCGGTGGCCGTTTGTCGCGGTCGGGGCCGTCGTGCCGGCGTGGGTCGCGGTGCTGCAATGGCAGGGCAACCGCAATCTGACAGTCGAGTGGCCGAAGCTGCTCACGATCTCGAGTGCGCTGTACGCGGTGTTCACTGCGTATCCGTTCCTCGTCGGGCGGCGCGCGCGGGACAGCCGCGATCCCTATCTGGCAGCAGTGCTGGCGAGCGCGATGGCGTTCTTTGGTGCGCGCGCGGCATTCGTCGCCGGCGATCTCCAGTGGATGATCGGCGTTATCCCCGTGATCGAGGGCGCGGTGCTCGCCGTGCTGTTGCGCTCGTTGCTCAGACTGGAGTCCTCAGGTCAGCGCGACCTGGGGCGTGTCGCCCTTGTCGCCGGTGCGGCGTTGGCGTTTGTCACGGTCGCGATTCCGCTGCAGTTGCGGCAGCAATGGATCACGATCGGGTGGGCGCTCGAAGGCGCGGCGCTGGCGTGGGTGTTCACGCGGGTTCCCCATCGCGGGCTGTTCTACTGGGCGCTGGCGCTGCTCGGCGCTGTGTTCGTCAGGCTCGCGCTCAATCCCGAGGTGCTCGTGTACGAGCCTCGCGGATCGATGCGCATCTTCAACTGGTATCTGTACACGTATCTGGTCTGCGCCGCCGCTCTGTTCGTAGCTGCGCGGTTCCTGTCGAAGACGATCGATCGCGTCGCGGGCGTGCGGTTGTCGGCCGTGCTTCCGGGCGCCGCCGTTGTCCTGCTCTTCCTGCTGCTCAATATCGAGATCGCTGATTTCTACGCGACCGGTCCCACGGTCATGTTCAGGTTCGGCGTGACCGTCGCTCAGGATCTGACGTACACGATCGGATGGCTCATTTTCGGCATGGGGCTGCTCGCCGCCGGCATCGGCCTCGGCAACCGTCCCGCGCGCGCGGCGGCGGTGACGCTCATCGCGGTGACGACCTTCAAGTGCTTTCTCTACGACCTTGGCTCGCTCGAAGGCCTGGCCCGCATCGCCTCGTTCGTCGGGCTGGCGATGTCGCTCGCGCTCGTCTCGCTGGCGCTGCAGAAGTTCGTGCTGAGAACGCGGAGCGCGATGTGAGGCCGCGCGCCGCGTTCGTGTATGCCGCGCTGATAGCCGGCTTATCGACGGTCGCTTCCGCACAGACACCCGCCGATCAATTCAGCTACGAACGGCCGATCGTCACGGCCGGCGCCGGTCCACGCCGGCTTGTCAGTTGACGCGACCCTGCTTGCCGGCGGCGGACGGTTTCAGGTCAGCACGCGCGGCGAGACGCCCGTGGCCGAAAGTGGACTGCAGGATCTGCGGCTGGTCGACGACAGTGGGAAAGCGGTTCCGTATCTCTTGATGTATCCGCCGGCGACGGCTCGTGCCTGGATGACGGGCCGGCTTCTGGACGTCGCGCCCACCAAGAAGACGAGCGGTTTCGAAGTCGATCTCGGCGAGCTCGCATCCGTCGACAGCCTGCGCCTCATGGGCATACCACCGCCGTACCTGAAACGCGTGATGCTCGAGGGCAGCGGCGATCGCGAGCATTGGACATCGCTCGTCGCTGAAGGAACGCTCTTTCATCTTCCTGACGAACAACTGGGCCGGGACACGCTCGCGTTCACGGCAGGACCCTACCGGTATCTCCGCGTTACGTGGGACGACACCAACAGCGCGCGCGTGCCCACGCCACACACGGCACAGGCGAGGCGTGTCTCCATCGTATCGACGCGAACGCCGGTGGCCGTCGAGGCGGCTTTCGAACGCCGTCCGAGCGAACCGGGGATGAGCCGCTATCGCGTTCGGCTTCCTGCAGCGGGCCTTCCGATTGTGGCACTCGATCTGAGTGTCGCCGGAGGCGCGATCCACCGGTTCGCCACGGTCGCGGAGTCGCGCTTCGCGAGTGAGGAAGCCTCACCTGTGCCGCTCGGCACGACGCGCCTGGTGCGGGTGACGCGAGACGGTACGACGGCGGACGCGCTCCGCATCGCCATCACGCCGCCGGCGGAAGCCGAGCTGCAGCTCACGATTATCGACAACGAAAACCCACCGCTCGACCTTCAGCACATCTCGGTCGTGCTGGCCGAGCTGCCGACGATTTATTTCGAGGCGCCGGCAGGAGGTGTGCGTGCCCGCTACGGGAGCCGGACCGCCACCCGGCCTCAGGTACGATCTCGAGGCGCTCCGCGACACGATCGATCTGTCAAAGGTCAGCGAGGCGACATGGGGACCGCAGGCAGCTCTGCCGGAATCCACGACTGCCTCGCCTGCGCCGCTGATGCCCGAGGCTGGGGCTCAGCTCGACGCCGGCATTTTCAAGACCAGCCGCTCGATTGACGCACCGGCGCCAGGGCTCGCGGCGCTCCCTCTTGATGCGCACGCGCTCGCGCGCAGCCGCGGACCAGCCGCGCGCTTCGCGGATATTCGCATCCTCGACGACGGGAATCGGCAGGTTCCTTATCTCGTCGAGCGGCAGGACGAGCCGATCTCCATCGACCTGCCCGTCGCGCCGGCGCCACCATCGCAGGCCCCGGCGCTGAAGGAGAGGGCAGGGCGGCGCCCATCCCTCTACAGGATTACGCTTCCGTATCCAAACATGCCGCCAGGAACACTAGTCGTCGAGACCTCGGCGCGAGTGTTCGAGCGCACATTCAGGCTGGGGGTCGAGAGGGCGCCCGATCGGACTCGACGCGATCCGGCGTTCGATGTGCGGGCGTCCGAAGTCTGGCGCCACACGGATCCGGAGACGCCTGCGCGGCCGTTGTCGGTCCGGCTGGGATCGAGTCAGGAGACCGAGTATCTGCTGGCGGTCGACGAAGGCGACAACGCCGCGTTGCCAATCACCAAGATCCGCTTGCTGCTGCCGTCTTATCGGTTGCGCTTCTATCGGACTGGCAGCGTTCCGCTGCGGCTGGTGTATGGCCGCGATGATCTTCAACCGGCGCGTTACGACCTGGCATTGCTGGCGCCGCAGGTGATGGGTGCGGTGGCGACGGAGGTCGTGGCGGTGCCAGACCGCGGCGAGCTGGTGAATTCGGCCCCGCCAGGTGCCCGACAGACCGTGTCGGCGATCTTCTGGGTGGCGATGAGTCTCTCAGTGCTGATCCTGCTCGCCATCATCGCCCGTTTGCTCACGCAGAGGGGCGCCGATCTCTAATCGGCGGCCCTCTGCGCAACTAAAGTTGCGCGCTACTTCTGTAGTTTCAGCGCGACTTGCCGGACCTCCTCCATCACGCGCAGGAGGTTGCCGCTCCAGATCTTGTCAATCTGTTCTTCCGTGTAGCCACGACGCACCAGCTCGAGCGTGACGTTGAAGGTTTCGCTGGCGTCGTTCCAGCCATCGATGCCACCACCGCCGTCGAAGTCCGACGAGATGCCGACGTGATCGATGCCGATCTTCTTGGTGATGTAGTCGATGTGGTCGACAAAGTCCTTGACGGTGGCGCGCGGCGGCGGCGGAAACTGCTTGTCGATCTCGGCGAGACGCTTTTCGGCCTCGGCGCGCTGGTCGTCGGGGAGTTGCGCAAGCGCACCGCCGCGTCCGCGCCCAGGCCCGGCGCCAACTGCGCCGGGCGCGCCGCCGCGTCCACGTCCACCTCGCCCGCCGCGTCCGAGGCTGCCGGCGGGCAAGCCGAAGTCAGCTTCCAGCTTGGATAGCGCCGCCTGACGCTCGGCGGTTGGAGGCGGCGGCGTTTTGACATAGGTCGCGAACGCCACCGTCTGAACGACGCCGCCGTTCTTCTTGATGGCGAGCAGTTGTTCATCGTCGAGGTCGCGGCTGTGATCGCAGAGCGCGCGAGCGGCCGAGTGCGAGGCAATCACCGGCGCCTTCGACAGCGCGATCGCCTGCATGTTCGACAGCTTCGACGGGTGCGACAGGTCGACCATGATGCCGACGCGATTGAGCTCGGCGATTACCTTCTTGCCGAGTTCGCTGAGGCCGTTGTGCATCCACTCGTTTGTCGCCTCGCCGGTATTGGAGTCGGCGAGTTGACTGTGTCCGTTGTGCGCCAGCGATAGATAGCGGGCGCCGCGCTTGTAGAACTCCTGCACGCGGGCGATCGCGGTCGACTCGTCGCCGAGCGGATAGCCGTTCTCGACGCCGATGAGCGCGACCTTCTTGCCAGCCTTGTTGATACGGAGCACGTCGGCGGCGGTGAGCGCGAGCTCAATCTTGTCGGGCGCGATCTTCTCGGTGAGAAGGTGTATGGCGTCGAACTTCGCGATCGCCTGCTTGTAGGCGTTGTCGTAGCCCTCGGTCGTCAGCGGTCCCTGGCCGACATAGACGATGAAGAAGGACGCATCGAGACCTCCCGCGAACATCTTCGGCAGGTTGACCTGGTTGCCGAGGTCCTGCGTGTAGTTGCGCTCGGCGGTGAAGTTCCCGACGTCGATGTCGTCGTGCGTATCGAGCGCGATGACGCGCTCATGAATCGCGCGCGCCTTCTTCACGAGCGCGTCGTCTGCAGTCGTGGGTGCTTGTGCGGTCGGAGCGGCGATGGCCGCGAGAAAGGCGAGCGCGGCGGCGCCGCCCGTGACGTAGGGACGTGTCATCCAGGATCCTCCAGGCGGAATGATACCGTGCTGCAAGACTCCAGGAGGACGCGGTTACTCGCCACGCAGGGCGACGGTTGGATCGATGGACGCGGCGCGGCGCGCGGGTACATAGCCGGCCAGGAGCGCGGCCGAGATGAGGACCGCAGCAAGGCCGCCGGTAATGCGGACATCGTTCGACGCGAGGCCGAAGAGCGCCGCCTCGATCAGCCGTCCCAGCAGCACAGACAACACGACGCCGAGCGCGACGCCGATGGCTGTCAGGCTTCCGGTCTGTCGAACAGTCAAGCGCAGAACGTCCTGGCGCGTTGCGCCGAGCGCCATGCGAACGCCGATCTCGTGCGTGCGCTGCGCGACCATGAACGCCATCACGCCGTAGACGCCGACCACCGCCAGCAGCAACGCGAGCCCGCCAAACACGAACATGACGCCGCCGATGTATTGCAGGCCAATCGTCCGGTCGTGAAGAGACTGCCGCATCGACTGCACATCGAAGACCGGCTGCTCGGGGTCGACGGCGCGGAGAGCGCCGCGTGCGGCCGCGGCAAGCGCCGTCGGATCTCCTGACGTCCGCACAGCCAGCGCCATCGTTTGCGTGGGCGCCTGCCGGAACGGCCGGTACAAGGTCGGGTAGTTCCGGCGCTCGAACCAGCCGTGGATGTGGTCGCCGCACGTACCGACAACGGTCATCCACGGCTCTTTGCCGATCCGCATGCGCTTGCCGACCGGGTTCTCGTTGGGCCAGTACTTCCGCGCCAAAGCTTCGTTGACGATCACGACCGGCTGCGTGTCCTCCCGATCCTGCTCGGTGAATGCGCGCCCGGACTTGATTGGGGTCTGCAGCGCGGCAAAGAAATCCGGTGTCGCGGCTCGATAATCAACGCTCGGGGGGTTGGACGGATCGGGATTGGGTTTGCCATCGATCTCAATCGACCGTCCCCAGTTGTTGTCCGAGGCGGGCATGACGTTGATCGCGGCTGCGGTTTGGACTCCTGGGAGCGCGCGCAGACGTTCGACTACGTCGTGAGCAAACCGCGACTGCGTTTCGGGCTTTTTGTATCGGGCGTCCGGAAGTTGCAGCCGCATCGTCAACAAGCCGTCGGGGTTGAATCCCTGTGGTCCATTCAGGAACTGCCGGACGGTCAGCACGCTCAGCGTCGCGGCGACGAGCAGCGGCAGTGCCAGCGCGATCTCCCCGACGACCAGGCCGCGGCGAAGCCGAAGCCGGCTGGCGCCGGCCGTGGCGCCTCGCGCGCCGTCCTTGAGCGTCTCGGACATGCGCGATCGCGAAGCCTGGAGCGCGGGCACCAGTCCGAAAACGATCGCCGTGAGGAGCGCAAGCCCTGCCGTGAAGCCGACGAGCCGTACGTCGACGTCCATCTGGTTCCAGCCGGCAACGTACTTGACGATCTTTGCCGGCATGTAGCCGACGACAAGCTTGAGGCTGACCCACGCCACCGCCAGCGCTGCGGGAACCGCGATCAACGCGAGGACGATGCTTTCGAGCAGTAGCTCGCGCACGACGCGGCCCCGGCTCGCGCCAATGGCCAACCGGATGGCCATTTCGCGATGACGTTCGGCGCCGCGCGCCAGCAACAAGCTGGCGACGTTGGCGCAGGCGATGAGCAGCACAAAGAACGCCGAGGCTTGCCACATCGACAGGATTGGCATCAGCCCGATGTCCATCATTCCGTCGCCGATCGTGAAGACACGAACTTCGCGGTTGCGGTTCGTTTCGGGATGATCGCGCACGAGCTGCTCGCCGGCCACCGCCATCTGCGCTTTCGCATCGTCGAGGGTGCGCCCCGGCGCCAGCCGACCAATGGCCGTGATGTATTGCGATCGCCGATTTGCCGCGGCCTCTGCGCTGAACGTCATCGGCGCCCAGACTTGGGCGCCCATGGGAAACTCGAACCCCGGCGGCGCGATCCCCACGACTTCGTACTGTTCTCCGTCGACACCGATGGACTGCCCGACAATCGCCGGATCGGAGGCGAAGCGGCGCTCCCAGAGGCCATGACCGATGACGACACGCCGCTCACTGCCGATGGTTTCTTCTTCCGGCAGAAACGCGCGGCCGGCTGCCGGTTGCACGCCGAGCACCGCGAAGAAGTCGGTGGTCACGAAGAATCCCTGCACCGTTTCGGGCTGATCCCGGCCGACGAGGTTGGCGGTCCACCACTGGAAGGCAGCCAGATGTTCGAACGCGCCACTCTGCTTCCGGAGATCGAGGTAGTTCCCTGGAGAGAGGGCTTCGCGGCGGTTCTCATCGTCGCGGGTCGTAAACGAAACGAGCGTGATTCGATCCACGTCCTTCATCGTGAACGGGCGCAGGACGAGCGCGTCGAACATCGAAAAGATGGATGCGTTGGCTCCCAACCCCAACGCAAGCGTGAGGACGACGATGCCGCTGAGCGCCGGGCGCTTCAGGATGGTTCGAACGGCATACCGCGATTCGAGTCCGAGGGTTCGCATGAGGGTGTCTCCGGGCGGACGTGAGGGCAATGATGGCAGGTCGCGTGTCAGCCGCGACTCCCGGCGGCGCCGGACGCGGGCGAGGATTCCCCGCCACACTCAGCCGGCACGCCTGACGCCAATACCAACTCGATGCGCGCGATTGGGACGAGTTCGAGCGAAGCGCGTGCTCCTCGTGCAAGTCGCCGAGGATCGTTTCGCTCCACTCGCCGTCGCCGAGGGCTGTGGCGAGCAGGCGCTCGGCGAGCCGTGGCGGCGCTGATTCGGACGGCGTCATGACTCGAGCCTGCTTTCGAGGCCCTGCCACATCTTGAGCAGGCTGCGGCGTGATGCCCTGATCGCCGCCATGCCTGTCTGTGTGACGGCGAAGTAGCGGCGCGACCGGCCGCCCCGTTCTGGCAGTGGGTCGCTCATCCGCGAGCGGAGGCAGTGCTTGCCTTCGAGCCGCTCGAGTGCCGTATAGAGCGCCCCGCGGGCGACGGATCGGCCAGTTCGCTGCTCGATTTCTTCGCGAATAGGAATGGCATAGGCATGTTCGCCCAGCCGCAGAATTGCCAGCAGCACGACCTGCTCGAATTCGCCCAGATTCATTGTGCCTGCATTGTAGGCCAAATACGTCGGTCGGGTTCAAAGGGTTCCAGAGGTTCAAGGGGTTCTGCCTGATACTTCGGCGGCGACGCGGGCAAAGTGGTTCAAAGGGGGGAAGGTGAATGCGTCAAGCAGCGGTCTCGGTCAGTATTGCGCTCGCGCTGGTCACAGGTTTCGTCACGGCACAATCGACTGTTCCGCCCGAGCTCGCGGCGATGGCCGACACCGAGCGCGCGTTTGCGAAGGCGGCAACCGTCAAAGGCTGGCGCGACGCGTTCCTCGAGTTCTTCGCGGACGATGCAGTTACCCTTGCCAATGGGGTGTCGTCTGCGAAAGAACGGTTGCGACAGCAGCCGTCTACACCGTTCAGCGTTCTCGAGCTCGTGTGGGAGCCGCGGCTCGGCGACGTGGCCAGCAGCGGCGAGCTCGGCTGGCTGACGGGGCCGAGCACGTCAACCAATCATTCGGCCAAAGACAGCAAGCCTGGTTACGGTTGCTATCTGTCGATTTGGCGGAAGCAGGCCGACGGTACCTGGCGTGTGTTCATCGACGTTGGTGCCGGGTCCCCTGAAGCCGTCGCGTTTGCCCCGGGGTTCAACCGCATCGCCTTCGGCGAGCGCTACACCGGTAAGGACACGAAAGAGGCAGCGGCGAAGAACCTGACTGACGCCGACCGCGAGCTCAACGATCAGATCGCGGCACGCGGCGCGAGCGCGGCGTTCGCCAGCCGCATGACCTCCGCGTCGCGACTCCACCGGCCCGGAGCCGCGCCGCTGACTGGAAGCGACGCCATTGCGCGATGGCTTGCCGAGAACGCGACGGCGTCGAGCGCTACGGCCGGCGCCGCCGAAGCCGCGGAGTCGGGCGACTTTGGATACAGCTATGGCACGTTCGACATCAAGGAACCCAAGCCGGCCAAGGGCGCCTATTTGCGGCTGTGGAATCGAGATCGCGAGGGGCGCTGGTGGCTGATGGTTGACGTCGCTCAGCCGGCGAGGATGACCGGTTGATGGTCCGGGTTATCCGTGGTTATTGTTTACCGTGTGTTAGCCGTGGCTATTGCTCTCTTGCTATCCGTGGCCATGTTCGACAGAGCCGGAGGTCGTCATGCTTGACTCGATCGCTCGCGACCTCCGCTGGGCCATCCGCCACGCGGTACGCCGTCCGGCCATCAGCGCGGCTGTGGTCGCAACACTGACGCTGGCCATCGCGGCTACGACTGTGGCCTACAGTCTTGCCACCTCAGTCCTGTGGCGGCCGTTGCCGTTCACAGACGCGGATCGTCTCGTCTTCGTGTGGGAGACGCCGGCTGGCGAAGGGCCACGCGAACCGTTCCGCGTCACCAGCGGGCGATTTGCCGACTGGCGCGAGCGAACGCGCTCGTTCGGCTCGGTGGCGCTGTTTGGGGCCGCCGGCTTCGCCCTCGACACGGGCGATGGCGTCGTGCCCGTTCGAGCTGTTCGAGTTTCGCCATCCTTCTTCACGACTCTTGGTGTGTCCGCGGCGCTCGGCCGGACCTTCGGGGCGTCAGACGAGATTCCCGGTCAGCATCAAGTCGTCGTTCTCTCCGACCGCTTCTGGCGGGAACGCCTTGGCAGACGATCCGATGTGGTGGGAACCACCATTCGTCTCGGCGGGGTGCCGTATACGGTCGTTGGCGTGATGCCGCCAATCGTGTTTCCTGGATGGCCGTCGAATCCGGCGACCGTCTCTGTCGATCCCTCCCAGCGCGAGCTGTGGGTGCCAATCGTCCGAACACCACAGTTCGACGCGAACATGCGTAGCCATGTGTTCGGCGCCGTCGCCCGGCTGGCGCCCGGAGTTTCCGTCGATAGTGCGACGGCCGAGCTCGCGCGGCTCGCCACGCCGTCGTCAGTTGATCCGCATGGCGGCGTCGTGACGCCCATCCGGACGCAGCTCGTTCGCGACGCCCGGCTACCGCTCCTGGCGCTCGTCGGTGCAGCTGCGGCGCTGTTACTCGTCGCAACCGCCAATCTCGCCGCGCTTCAGGTCTCGACGTTCGAGAGCCGTCGCGGAGAGCTCGTCGTGCGGGCGGCGATTGGCGCGAGCGCCGGCAGGCTCGTCGCACAATTGGTTGTCGAATCCTTGCTGCTCGCGTTTGCCGGCGGAGCAGCCGGTGTCCTCGCCGCCCGTTATGTGCTCGTACGCCTGCCGGAGCGTCTGCCTGCGGCGCTGCCGTTCCTCACGCCAGTGGCCGTCGATGGCGTAGTTGTCGCGGTCGCGGTGTTGCTGGCCACGCTATCGGGGTTACTCATAGCTGCATGGCCGATCGCCCACCTTCTCCGCTCTGGGCCGGCGCCGCGAGGCGTCGCGGTCCGCGCGCGTGCCCGCGTGTTCCGCGTGCTGGTCACAGCACAGGTATCGGTCACGCTTGCCCTTGTCACCTCGGCGGCGCTGCTACTGCAGTCGATGTCGTCGGTGCGCGGCGCCGATCCAGGGTTCACCGTCAACGGAGTGGCAACGGCCGATGTGTCGCTTCCTGCGTCGTTCACGACGCCGGCAGCAGTCGTCGCGTTCGAGGACCGCGCGCGGCAGTTCTTCTCGGGCCTTCCTGGCGTGCGGGAAGCCGCGCTCTCCTACGATCATCCCCTCGAGGCGAACTGGACTGATTCGTTCAGAGTGGAGGGCACGACAGCTGGCGCCGAGAGCGAGATCAGCGGACAAGCGCAGTTGCGCATAGTCAGCCCAAGTTACTTCGAAGCCCTCGGTGTCGAGGTCTTGTCGGGCCGCACGTTTACCGATGACGACGGTTGGGGTCGAGCCGGTGTAGCCGTCGTGAACGAAGCGTTCGTCCACGTGCACGGAACAGTCATCGGCCGCAAGGTACACAGTGCCGCTCCGCGAATGACGTGGGGCCCCGGAACACCAGAAGCATTCGAGATCGTCGGCGTGGTGGAGAACGAGCGTTTCCGCGGCCTCGAGCGGCCGAGTGAGCCGGCCGTGTATCTGAGCACGCGGCAATTCCCGCAATCCGGGTTCACTCTGCTCGTGTCGACGACGGCTGACTGCGCGGATGGTCGCGCGCGAAATGCGCGCGGGCGTTCGCGCGATTGAGCCGGGCGCGACCGTTGCCCCGCCATCGACGCTGGCCGATAGGCTCGACACGCAACTCGCAGCCCGACGCGTCACGGCTGACGTCGTCACCATCCTTGCGGTCGCGTCGCTCGCGCTCGCGGCGCTTGGTGTCTACGGCGTGCTCTCGATTCTCGTTGCCAGCCGCCGGCAGGAGATCGGCGTCCGCCTTGCGCTCGGCGCATCGCCCGGGCGGATCGCGCGGCGCGTCGTTGCCGAGAGCCTGCTGGGCGCGCTTCCTGGGCTGGGCATTGGCATCGCGCTCGCGCTCATCGCCGGTCGGCTACTCGAGAGCGTCCTGATTGGCGTGACGTCGCGCGACCCGCTGACGCTGACGCTCGTGCCGGCGACCATGCTCACCACGGCATTGCTCGCGGCACTGTTGCCGGCCCTGCGGGCCGCCAGCGTGGATCCGGCCATCGCGCTGCGGCGTGATTGATTCGACTCAACGGCCGAACAGATCCGCGGGCAAGGCTAAGATCCTCCGTGTTCCCCGCGACCCTGTGCATCGGGCGGCCCTGAAATCTCTGGTATTGTACTGAGCGAAAAACGGCCGCTACGCCATGCCGTGGCGTGCCACCTCTTCCGGATTCAGCCAAGGAGAATATCGGTGAATCGCCAGCTGCCAGGAGCTGCCGTGCGTGTCGGAACGGCGGTCTCGTTGAGCCTTTTGGGCTTCGGCCTGATCCACGTGACGACCAATGCCCAGGATCGTCTCAAGACGATGCCGGGCTATGCGCAGTATCAGAGACTCAGCGCGCAGCTGAACGGCGCCGTGCGGTCGGGAGCAATCAGCGGTACGTGGACGACCGATGGCATCGCAGTCGAGTACACGTTCGAGGGCAAGCGCTATCGCTTCGACGTCACGACGCACGCGACCACCCCGGTTCCGGCAACGATGGAGGCGGCTGCTGGGCGCGGCGGCCGTGGCAGCGGCAGGGGAGGGACAGGCATCGAGCGCGGCCGGCAGGCGGCTTCGGCCGACGCCCCGAACGGTTTGCTGAAGGCGTTCTATCGCGATCGCAACTTGTGGATCAGCGACCTGAGCGGAGCCAATGAGTCCGCTATCACTACCGACGGCAGCGAGCGGGACCGTATCAAGTACGGAACGGCCAGCTGGGTTTACGGCGAGGAGCTGGCGCAGACGAGCGCGATGTGGTGGTCGCCCGACAGCCGCAGGGTCGCCTATTACCGTTTCGACGAGCAGCAGGTCCTCGACTACAACCTGCAGCTCGATCAGACCAAGATTCAGAGCGTGAACGACGTCGAGGCCTATCCAAAGGCTGGTGCCGCGAATCCGATCGTCGATTTGTTCGTCTACGACGTCGCATCGAAAAAGAGCGTCAAGGTCGACGTCAGGAACGGCAAGCCGTTCGACAACAGCGTGGTTGGCCACTACGTCTATAGAGTGGCCTGGTCGCCCGACGGGCGAGAACTCCTCTTCAACCGCACGAACCGCCGTCAGAACGTCCTCGAGTTCGTGGCCGCCGATCCCGACACCGGCACCACCCGCGCTGTCGTTCACGAGGAATGGCCAACCGGCTGGGTCGACAACCGGCCGCCGATGCACTTCCTCAAGGACAACCAGCGGTTCATCTGGGAGTCGGAGCGCAACGGATTTGCCAATCTCTATCTCTACGATCTCAACGGCACGCTGATCAGGCCGCTGACGACGCACACGACGTTCGAGGTGGTAAGCCTGGTGAAGGTCGATGAAACCGCGGGCGTGGTGTTCTACACCGCCCGCGACGGCGACAACCACCTCAAGCTGCAGCTCCATCGTGTGGGGCTCGACGGCAAGGGCGATGTCCGGCTGACCGATCCGGCGTTCCATCACACGGTCGGGACGTGCATCGCCGGTGCAGCGGGCGGCGGCGGTCGGGGCGGATTTGGCGGACCGACCGCTTGCGGGATCTCGCCGGACAGCAAGTACTTCATCGACACGTATCAGACGCACGACACGCCGCCGGCAACGCGCATCGTCGACGCCACCGGCAAGACCGCCGCCGAGCTGACCAAGAGCGACCTGACGAAGTTCGACGAGCTGGGCCTCAAGAAGGCCGAGATGTTCACCTACAAGGCGGCCGACGGAAAGACCACGCTCCGCGGCCTGATCCAGTTTCCGTCCACCTTCGATCCCTCGAAGAAGTATCCGGTGCTGGTCCCTGTCTATGGCGGACCTGCGTCGGCGAGCAACACTGCGCGCGAAACGTTCGTAACGCCCAGTGCGATTGCCGAGTACGGGTTCCTGGTCGTCAATCTCGATTCTCGCGCCGCGCCTGGCATGGGCAAACGCACGCTCGACTCGATCTATCTGAAGCTTGGTCAGGTCGAGATCGACGATATGGCGGAAGGCGTCAAGGCGCTCGGGAACCGGCCGTATGTTGATCGGAACCGCGTCGGCATCTACGGCACGTCGTATGGTGGTTATGCCTCCGTCATGTCAATCCTGCGGCACCCCGAGTTGTACGCCGCGGCATCAGCGTCGTCGCCGGTCACGGCGTGGAATCACTACGACAGCATCTACACCGAGCGCTACATGTGGATTCCGCAGGAGAACAAGGACGGCTACGACGCGGGCAGCGCCATGACCTACGCGAACCAGCTGCGCGGCCGGCTGATGCTCTACTACGGCACTGCCGACAACAACGTGCACCCGTCAAACATGATGTGGCTCATCGCGGCGCTGCAGAACGCGGGTAAGAGCTTCGACGTGCAGGTGGGCCCTGACCGCGGACACAGCGGCATCAATACCGATCGCATGATGGAGTTCTTCATCGAGAATCTCGTCGTCAAGCCATCCGTCACGACCGCCCCGTCGCAGTAAGCCTCGAACTGGGCGCTGCCGATTCCCGCATGCTGAAGACCCGCATCGTCGTCATCGTCACGCTCGTGGCCGGTTTCGTAGGCTTCCACCTCGCCGAGCGCGGGTGGCACGGCGGCCGGGCACCCTCGTTTCTCGAGGAGTTGCTGTTCATCGGCGGCCTGGTCTTCGGCGTGTCGCTGCTCGTGACAGGCATTTACCGCTTACGGCTGATTCGACGCGTCAACCAGGTGAGCTCGCGCGCACTCGAGATCCTGCACGCCGATTCGTGGACGGCGCGGCTGGAAGAGGGAAGCGCTGGCAGCGACCTCGCCGAACTCAGCAGCGCCGTCAACCGTCTGCTCGCGGCAGCCGACGCCTCACAGCAGGAGTTGCGTGAGAGCGAGAGACGTCTGGCTGCGCAAAGCCAGGCCCTGACCGAGCTGACGGCCCGCCAGACTGGCGTGTCGGTCACTGTCAACGATCGATTGCGCCTGATTCTCGAAACGTGCGCCCGCACGCTTGGAGTGGCGCGCGTCAGTACCTGGCGGTTCGAGGACAACGGCGCGACGATTCGCTGCGACGATCTCTTTCAGACCACCACCGGGCAGCACAGCTCGGGCGACCGGCTCTACGAGCGCGACGTCCCCGCGTACCTCAACGCCATCGGCCACGACCGTGTCGTCGCGGCGACCGATGCCCATTCAGACCCGCGCACGCGCGACTTCAAAGATCACTACCTGACGCCGCACGGCATCGGCGCCATGCTCGACGTGCCGCTCCGGCAGGAAGATCGACCGCTCGGCGTCATGTGCATCGAGCACGTCGGCGGCCCACGGGTCTGGAAGTTCGACGAGCAGAACTTCGCCCTGTCTCTGGCCAATCTCGTCGTCGTCGCCCTCGCCGACGCCGATCGGCGGCAGGCGGTGCAGAATCTCGCCGAGAGCGAGGCGCGTGCGCGGATGGTGCTCGACTCCGCCCACGACTGCTTCATGGGCATGGACTCCGATGGGCGGATCGTCTCGTGGAACGCCCAGTCGGCGGCGACGTTCGGCTGGACGCGCGACGAGGTGATCGGACGGCAGCTGGCCGACACGATCATCCCGACTGGTTTCCGGGCGGCGCACATCGAAGGTCTGCGTCGTTTCCACCAGACTGGCGAGGCCCCGATCGTCAACCGGCGGCTCGAGCTGCTTGGTCTCCATCGCGACGGTCACGAGTTTCCAATCGAGATCACCGTCACGACACCCGTGCGCGCCGGCCGGGGCTTCTTCTTTGGCGCGTTCGTGCGCGACATCTCGGTACGCCTGCAGCACGAGGACGAGCTGCGGCTGGCCAAGGAATCGGCCGAAGCCGCGACGCGTGCCAAGAGCGAGTTCCTCGCCAATATGAGCCACGAGTTGCGCACGCCGTTGAACGGCGTCATCGGTTACGCGCAGCTCCTGCAACGCGACCGCACGCTCGGACCCAATCAGCGCGACGCGCTCGACGCCATCAGCGCCTGCGGCGCGCACCTCCTTGATCTAATCAATGACGTGCTCGATCTCTCGAAGATCGAAGCCGGGAGGATGGACATTGAAGCGACGCCCTGCGATCTGCGGCAGGTTGCTGTCGATTTGCGCTACGTCATCGAGGAACGGGCGCAGCGAAAAGGGCTGCAGTTCTCGGTCCGGATTGATCCCGGCATTCAGGCGCTCGTGGTGCTCGACGGCCGCCACGTCCGTCAGGTGTTGCTCAATCTGCTCGGCAACGCGGTCAAGTTCACGCCGCAGGGCGAAGTTCAACTCATCATCGCGACCGTGAGCAAGAGCGGCGGCGGCCGCCGCCTGCGCTTCGACGTCGTGGACACGGGCATCGGCATCGAGGCCGAGAATCTGAGCGCGGTGTTTCAAGCATTTCGTCAAACACGCTCCGGAGCCGAGCTCGGTGGCACGGGCCTCGGGCTGACCATCAGCCACCGGCTCGTCCGTGGGATGGGCGGCGAGCTCAAGGTCGAGAGCACGCCGGGCAAGGGAAGCCGCTTCTATTTCGAGCTGCCGCTCGTCGAGGCCGAGGAGCAGACGGCGACAGTGGTTGCGCCGGACACGGACGCCGCTATCCTCTCGTCGGATGCGCGGCTGGCGCCGGGCGAGCAGTTGACGGCGCTGGTCGCCGACGACAGTTCTGTCAACCGCCGCATCCTCGCGAGCCTGCTCGAGAGCGCTGGCGTTCGCGTGATCACCGCCGCTGGCGGGATCGAGGCCGTGGAGCTCGCGCGTACGCACCGGCCTGACGTGGTGCTGATGGACCTGCGGATGGCTGATCTCAACGGCTTCGAGGCGACGCGCCGGCTGGCAGGGGACGAGGCGACTGCGGCCATTCCGGTGATTGCCGTGTCGGCGAGTGCCTGGGACGAGGTCCGCGACGCGGCGCGCGAGGCCGGCTGCGTCGATTTTCTGCCCAAGCCGGTCCGCGCCGATGTCCTCTTTGCCCGGCTGCAGCGCTACACGCGCGTGCGCTTCGTCAGCCCGATCGACGACGGCGAAACGGCACTGCCACCACTGACCCCGATCGGTCCCGGCGACGGCGTGCGGCGGCTCGCCTCACGCCTTCGTGAGGCGGCCGCAATCGGCAGCGTTGCCGATCTCGACGCGATCGCTGACGAGCTGTCGAACGAGGGCGGAGACGTTCCCGGAACCCTCGGGAGGCGAATTGCGGTCTTGACGGCCGCTTTCGATTACGATGCGTTGCTCCGGTTGGCGGCGTCGCTCGAGCAGCAACCGTGAGCCTGGCTGGGAGCCTTTCGACCGATGGCTAGTGTGATGCCCCTTCCGCCTGGCAGTCCGCCCTTGCACACGACGAGTGCGACAATCCTTGTCGTCGACGACAGCCCGGTGAATCTGCGACTGGTCGTGCGTACGCTCGAGGGCCGCGGTTATCGCCTGCTCGCGGCGAAGAACGGCCGCGCGGCGCTCGACATTGCGCGCCGGGTGCATCCCGATCTCATCCTGCTCGATGTGATGATGCCCGAGCTCGACGGCTTCGAAGTATGCCGTGCGCTGAAGGGCGATCCCGACACACGCGACGCGATCGTCGTGTTCCTGTCGGCGCTGGGCGAAGTTACCGACAAGGTCACCGGCCTCGAGCTCGGCGCCTCCGATTACATCACCAAGCCGATTCAGCCCGAGGAGGTGATCGCCAGGGTCGCCAATCACGTGGCGCGGCAGCAGCTCGAGCGCGAAGTGCGGCGCAGCCGCGATCGGCTGGAGCGCGAGCTGGCAAGTGCCGGCGCGATGCAGCGTCGCATCCTGCCCGCAGCGCTGCCCAAGGGGATGGGCGCGACCTTTGCCGCCTACTATCGCACCAGCCTCTACGCCGGCGGCGATTATTACGACGTGTTCGCGCTTCCCGACGGACAGTTCGGCGTCATCGTCGCCGACGTGTCGGGCCACGGCGCGCCATCGGCCATCGTCATGGCGATGATCCGGGCCGCCGTGCATGCGTTCCCGGGGTTTGCCTGCGATCCGGCGGAGATGATCCGCTACCTCAATCGGCATTTCGAGTTCCTGTGGGAGTCGCCGATGTTTGCCACGGCACTCTCAGCACTGGTCGATCCGCGAGAACTCAGCGTCACGATCGCCTGCGCCGGCCATCCACCTCCGCTGCTGCTGCGTGATGGCCGAGTCAGCGTGCTCGGTGTCGACGCGACGATGCCGATCTTGATGATGGAGCTGACGAGAGTGCCTGATGTGCGGCACCCGCTGCATAAGGGCGATCGTCTGCTGTTCTATACCGATGGCGTGACCGAGCGAACCGATACCACAGACGACATGTTCGAACTGCCGCGGCTGATCGCAGCGCTCGAACGCAGCGCGTCGCTCGCGCCCGCTGACCAGGTGCAGGCGATTGTTGCCGACCTCGATGCGTTTGCCGGCGACCACGAGCCGGACGACGATCAAACGCTGTTGTTGATAGCGATCGAAGAAGATGTGAAGTCTGAGGCGTGAAGTTTACTTCACGGTTGCCGCATTCTCTGGCGTCACTCGCACATTTCGCACAGCACCATTCCCACCCGGCGTGCCGACCTCGCGGCCGTTGACGGTCCAGGCCACGGCTCCCGCATCGCCCAATCGCAGAGTTACTTCTTTGTCACCCGCCAGTGTTTCGCGGTCGCCGGCTTGCAGGATTCTGTAGATCGTTACGTCGTCCGTCGACCGTCGCCGTCACCCAGCACGGCCTGCTGGTCGACAGCGCGATGACGATTTGCCCTTGAGGCGCGACTGCCGGTGCCGGTGATGCTGCTGCCGGTGATGTTGACGTCGGACGATCCACGGCTGGAATCGCTGGTGACGCAGCGGGTGGTGCAGCAGCGGTGGACGAGGCCGGCGCCTCGCCAGTCGTGCCGACGGGTTGAGGCTCGTTCGGGCTCTGCCCCCTGCGACCGAGTACCACCGCGGCGGCAACGACGACCGCGAGAATCGCAAATGCGGTGGCGAGTCCCATCCAGGGCGAGCGCGATTGCCACGACGTGTCCGGAACCTCGGCTCGCAGTCGCGGCAGCGCAGCTGGCGGCTGCTCCGGGAACTGCGCAAAGTAGTCGCGCACGAGCCGATCCGGATCGAGATCGACTTCTGAGGCGTATGTCCTGACGAAGCCTCTGCTGAAGGGGTGAGGAGGAAGCGCTGATTTGTCGTTGCGTTCGATGGCGGCGAGCGCCCTTTCAGGCACTCGCGTGCGCTGCGACAGCCTGTTCAGCGAAAGGCCGTGCGCTTCCCGAGCTTCCCGGAGTTGTGCGCCGATATCCATGGTCGTCCTCGCCGCACAATCGAGCATAGCACCAACGGGTCAGCCTGATTCAAGAGTCTATGAGACGGTCGAATCAGCTTTGGTACAGGGGCGCGCTGGCTGGCTGCAATTTCACCGTCAAGACGCTTTCAAAACTGTAAGCGCTGGGCCCGCCGAGGCCGAAGACGCGCGATTGGTCAAGGGGTTACGGGCCATCCTGGGCCATGCGGTCCGCGAGATCCGTGCCATCCGTGGCTATACTGGTGGACTTACGAACGACAGGCGGACTGACGCGAGGTGCAAGGATGCAGGCAGGACGAAGTGTTTCCAGATCACTGATAGTGATGGCTGCGGTTGCCGCCTGTGCGGCGGCAGGGTCATCGCCGGTACTCGCGCGTCAGGCGCCAGCGGCGACGCAGGCCCTCGAGGTCCCCGTCGATTACTACAAGCTGCCGAACGGTCTGAAGGTCGTGCTCTCGCGCGACACGACGACGCCGACGGCCGTCGTCGCCGTCTACTACAACATCGGGTTCCGCAACGAGCCGAAGGACCGCACCGGCTTCGCGCACCTCTTCGAGCACATGATGTTCCAGGGCTCGCAGAACCTCGGCAAGATGGAGTTCATCCGGCTCGTCGAGTCGAACGGCGGCCTGCTGAACGGCTCGACGCGCTTCGACTTCACGAACTACTTCCAGGTCGTCCCGTCGCACGTGCTCGAGACGGTGCTCTGGGCCGAAGCCGACCGCATGCGCGGCCTCGCGATCGACGCCGGAGAACCTCAAGAACCAGCAGGAGGTCGTCAAGAACGAGGTCAAGGTCAACGTCCTGAACCAGCCCTACGGCGGCTTCCCGTGGATCGACCTGCCGATGGCCGCGAACGAGAACTGGTACAACGCGCACAACTTCTACGGCGACCTCGCGCACCTCGACGCGGCGACGCTCGACGACGTGCGGTCGTTCTTCAAGCACCTTCTACGCGCCGAACAACGCCGTGCTCGTCGTCACCGGCGACTTTGCGCCCGCGCAACCAAGGCCTGGATCGAGAAGTACTTCGGCGGCATCCCGGCGGCGAAGCTGCCGGCGCCGCCCGATCTGCGCGAGCCGCGGCAGGAGAAGGAGAAGCGTGCCGGCCGCACCGACGCGCTCGCGAACCGGCCGGCGCTCGGCCTCGCCTATCACCTGCCCGAGCGCATCACGCCGGAGTGGTACGCGTTCGGCCTGATCGACCAGGCGCTGGCGCAGGGCGCCGATTCGCTGCTCTACGACGAGCTCGTCCGCAAGCGCGGCCTGACCGGCGGCGTCGACGCCGGGATCAACTGGGGGCTCGGCAACATGTTCGACTACAGCGGCCCGATGCTGTGGATGGCGCAGCTCTTCCACGACGCGACGACGCCGTCCGACAAGCTGCTCGCGGCGATCGACGCGGTCATCGAGCGCGTCCGCAAGCAGGGCTGGATCAGGCGACGCTCGATCGCGCGCGCGTGAAGATGCGCTCGGGTCTGTACGCCGAATGGAGCAGTTCGCCGGCTTCGGCCGCGCCAACCTGCTCGCGTCGTTCGCGCTCTTCGACGACGACCCGGCGCGGATCAACCGGCTCGAAGCGGAGTTCGCCAAGGTGACGCCGGCGCTGGTGCAGAAGACCGCCAGGAGTACCTGCGGCCGAGCAACCGCACCGTCTACGTGATCAAGCCTGGAAAGACCGGTGCTGCCGAGCGGCGGAAGGGAGACGCGCGATGAGGGCGGCGCCTGAGACGATGGCTCCCGGCATCGCCGGCGTCGGTCGCCGCGTTCGTTGCGTCGCGGTCGCGGTCTGGCGCGGCCAGCAGAAGCAGCCGCCGCCAGCAGCCGGGACGCGGCAAAGGACTTCGTCATCCCCACGCCGCAAGCGGTTCACGCTGTCGAACGGTCTGCCGGTCACGATGGTGCCGTTCGGCCAGGTGCCGAAGGTGACGATTCGCCTGGTCGTCGAGCGCGGCAACGTGCACGAGCAGAAAGAACGAGGTCTGGCTCGCCGACCTGACCGGCAGCATGATGCGCGAGGGGACGACCGCGCTGACCGCCGACGCGATCGCGCGCGAGTTTGCCGCGATGGGCGGGCGAGCTCGACGATCAGCGTCGGGCCGGACACGACCTACGATCGTCGACCGACGTGCTTGGCCGATCCGGCGTCAAGGCGGTGCAGCTGATTGCCGACGTCGCGCAACGGCCGCGGCTTCCCGAATCCGAGCTGGCGCGGGTCAAGGCCAACATGGTGCGCGACCTCGCGATCCAGCGGAGCACGCCGCAGTCGCTCGCGCAGGAGAAATTCGCCGAGCTCTCTACGGCGATCATCCGTACGGCCGGCTTTTCCCGACCGAAGCGATGCTCTCCGGCTACACGCTCGACCAGGTGCGCGCCTTCCACCGCGATCACTTCACCGCCGGCCGCGCGCGCTTTACATCGCCGGCGTGTTCGACGCCGCGGCGATGGAAGCGGCGGTCCGGAAGGCGTTCGACGGCTGGGCCGCGGGCGCGGCCGCGGAAGCCGCGCCGCCCAAGCCGCCACCGCGCACGGGCGGCTTCGCGCTGCTCGATCGGCCGGCGCGCCGCAGTCGACGGTCATGCTCGGCCTCCGAGTGCCCGATCCATCGCACGCCGACTGGGTGGCGCTCGCAGGTCACCGACTCGCTTCTCGGCGGCTCGTTCGCGCTCGCGCATCACCGCGAACATCCGCGAGCAGAAGGGCTACACGTATTCGCCCGTCAGCTCGATCGACACCCACCCGGGCGTGGCCCACTGGGTCGAGACGGCCGACGTCACGACCAACGTCACCGGCCGTCGCTGAAGGAAATCTTCTTCGAGATCGATCGGCTGCGAAAGGAAGCGCCGCCGGCCGGCGAGCTGCACGGGATCAAGAACAACATCGCCGGGGTCTTTGTGGTGCAGAACGCATCGCGGGCGGCGTGATCGGCCAGCTGGTCGTTCGTCGATCGCCACGGCCTGGGCGACCAGTATCTCACCAGCTACGTGAAACGCGTCATGGCGGTAACGCCAGAGGATGTCCGGCGAATCGCCAACGAGTACCTGACGCCGGACAAGATGACGCTCGTCGTCGTCGGCGACACCAAGACCGTGCAGGAGCAACTGACGCCGTGGAGCAAGCGGTGAAGCGATGGCGGCGCGCGCTCGTTGGAAGGAAGTGGCGCTTGCTCCTCGTCCTCTCGGTCGCGGCCGTCACATTCACCACGTCCTTGCCCGCGCAGCGAAACGCGTCAATCGATGCCCAGCTGTTCGCCGCGCTCCGCTGGCGTAACGTTGGGCCACACCGCGCCAGCCGAACCCGGGCAGCGGCGGGGCACCGCAGCCAGCCGTACACCTTCTATATGGCGGCGGTGAACGGCGGTGTGTGGAAGACGACCGATGCCGGCCGCATATGGACGCCGATCTTCGACGATCAGCCAACGGGCTCGATCGGTACGATTGCGATCGCACCCTCGGACGGGAAGGTCATCTACGTCGGCAGCGGCGAAGGGTTACACAGGCCGGACTTGTCAACTGGCGACGGCATTTACAAGTCGACCGACGCTGGCAAGACATGGACGCACCTTGGCTTGCGCGACGCGCAGCAGATTCCAAACATCGCGGTCGATCCGCGCAACCCAGATCGGCTGTTCGTCGCTGCACTCGGCCACCCGTACGGCCCGAACGAAGAACGCGGCATCTATCGCTCGCTCGACGGCGGAAAGTCGTTTCAGAAGGTGTTATCGAAAGACGAGAACACTGGCGGCAACGACGTCGACATCGATCCATCGAACCCCGACATCGTCTACGCGACGATGTGGGAAGAACGTCAGGGACCCTGGGAAAACTCCGTGTGGGCGGGTACTGGCGGAGGCATCTTCAAGTCCGTGGACGGCGGGGCTACGTGGAAGCCGTTGACCAACGGCCTGCCCGCCGTGGTGCAGGCCAATATCGCCATCTCGCCGGCAAACCCGAAGCGGTTGTTTGCGACGGTGGCCGGCTACGACGCGCCCGGCACGAGCGGAGATCGCGGCGCGGCTGGCATTTATCGAAGTGACGATGCGGGCGAGACGTGGTCACGCATCACGACCGACGCCCGTCCTGCAGGACGCATCGGCGGCGGCGATTTGCCCATGCCGATTCCGCATCCGACCAACCCCGACATCGTGATCGTCTGCAGCACGGTGTCGTGGAAGTCGATTGACGGCGGCAAGACGTGGGCGCCCTTCAAGGGCGCGCCTGGCGGCGAGGACTATCAGAACGGCTGGATCAATCCCGACAATCCCGACATCATCCTGCTCGCTGCCGACCAGGGCGCGGTCGTGACGCTCAACGGCGGCGAGACGTGGAGCTCCTGGTACAACCAGCCGACCGGCCAGTTCTATCACGTGTCGGCCGACAACGCGTTTCCGTACCGGATCTGCAGCGGTCAGCAGGAGAACGGATCGGTCTGCGTGTCGAGCCGCGGCAACTACGGCGCGATCTCGGAGCGCGACTGGCTCCCCGTGGGCGTCGACGAGTACGGCTTTGTCGCCCCGGATCCACTCAATCCCGACATCATCTATGGCGGCCGCACGGTGACCCGCTTCGATCGACGCACCGGCCAGGTGTCGGTCGTCGGACCCGTCGGCGGACGCGGCGGCGTCGGCGGTGCGCAAGGCAACTTCCGTTTGGTTCGGACGATGCCGGTGATCTTTTCCGAGGTGGACAAGCGTGCGCTCTTCTTCGCCAACAACCACCTCTGGAGAACGATC
Source organism: uncultured Acidobacteriota bacterium (assembly GCA_963797715.1). Classification (GTDB taxonomy): domain Bacteria; phylum Acidobacteriota; class Vicinamibacteria; order Vicinamibacterales; family 2-12-FULL-66-21; genus DATBJJ01. The sequence continues at coordinate 405,700 of CAWCQS010000007.1, read as the reverse complement.
GACGGCGGCGCCCACTGGCAGCAGATCAGCCCCGACCTCACGCGCCAGACGTGGACCGTGCCGTCGAGTGTCGGCAAGTATGCCAGCCAGCAGACCGCCCAACCATCGCCGCGCGGCGTCATTTACACCGTTGCGCCGTCGTATCAGGACATCAATCGCATCTGGGTCGGCACCGACGACGGTCTGATTCAGGTCACGGCGGACAACGGCGTCACGTGGAAGGACGTCACGCCGCCTGGTGTCGGACCGTGGGCGAAAGTGTCGGTCATGGACGCCGGCCGGTTCTCGCCGCTCACCGCCTACGCCGCGATCAACACGCTGCGCCTCGACGATCTGCGTCCACACATCTTCCGCACCCACGATGGCGGCACGACCTGGACCGAGATCGTCAACGGCATTCCCAGCGGCGAAACGGTCAATGCCGTTCGCGAGGATCCCAAGCGGAAGGGGCTGCTGTTTGCCGGCACCGAGCGGGCCGTCTACGTCTCGTTTGACGACGGCGCGAACTGGCAGTCGTTGCGGCTGAACATGGCCGTGTCGTCGGTTCGCGATCTGATCGTCAAAGACGACGATCTCGTCGCGGCGACACACGGTCGTGGTTTTTGGATTCTCGACGACATCACGCCACTGCGCCAGATTGATACGGCGTCGTCGTCCGCAGACGCAATCCTGTTCAAGCCGTCGACGGCCTGGCGCGTGCGCTGGAACACGAGCGTCGACATGCCGTGGCCCAAGGAAGAACCGACAGCACCGAATCCGCCGGAGGGGGCGATCGTCAGCTACTACCTCAAGGCCGCAACGAGCAACCCGATCACGCTCGAGATCCTGCAGCCGGACGGACGGCTCGTGCGACGCTACTCGTCGACCGACCCGGTGACGCCGCTGCCCGATCCTCCCGCGGCACCGGCGCCACTCTATTGGTACAGGCCACCGCAGGTCCTTTCGACTGCAGCCGGCATGCATCGCTTCGTCTGGGACGTTCACTATCAGCCGCTCGCTGGACTGGTTTCGGGTGAGGGCGCGCTTGGTGCCGTGCCGACGCAGCTGCCGATTCAGGCGATCCCATTCAATACGGTGCCTGCGCCGACCACGCCGTGGGTGAACCCAGGAGCCTATCAGGTGAAGCTGACCGTCGATGGTAAGAGCTACACGCAACCCATCGTCGTGAAGCAGGACCCGCGAGTGAAGACGCCGGCGCTCACCATGCAGCAGGTCTACGCGTCGACGAGCGCGATGTACTACGCGGCCGCCGACGCGCGCATCGCCGCGACCCGCCTGGGTGCCATTCGCCAGCAGCTCACCACGCTTGCGGCACAGGGATCGGCGGCAGAGTCGATCGCCGCGTTCGATCGTAAGGCGTCGGCGCTCGAGGGCACGCCGCCTGCGGCCGGCGGAAGGGGAGGCCGGGGTGGTGGCGGCGGTGGCGGTGGCGGCCGCGGCGGCCCACGCCGTTGCTTCGCCACCCGACACGTTGTGGGGCGTGACGACATCGCTCGGTCTGGTGATGAACGCGATGCAGGCGGCTGACGTTGCCCCGACCGCTAACATGCTCGCCGCAGTCACCGCAGCACGCCAGAACGCGACGCGCGTGCTGGCTCGATGGACCGCATTGAGGACAGGTAGATCTTCCGGCATTGAACGCGAAGCTGAAGGCTGCTGGTCTCGGGGAACTCACGCTGCCCGTGAGCAACGAATAGAGTCGAGTTTCAATCCACGAGCGGCGAACCGCGAGCCGCGACCGATATATGTCCTTCAACGTTCTCAACCGCAAGATCCACTACTGGGCGAGCGCCATCGTCGCCATCCCTCTCCTGGTGATCATCTGCAGCGGCCTGCTGTTGCAAGCGAAGAAGCAGTCGGCGTGGGTGCAGCCACCAGAGCGCCGCGGTACCGGCAAGGCGCCAGTGATTTCACTCGAAGAAGTGCTCACACGAGTGAAAGAGGTGCCCGGCATGCACGTGCAGAGCTGGGACGACGTGAATCGGCTCGACGTGCGGCCGGGTCGCGGCATGGTGAAGGTTTGGCTCAACAACGGCTACGAAGTACAGGTCGATCTCGGGACGGGCACCGTGCTGCAGGTGGCGTATCGTCGTTCCGATCTCATCGAATCGATCCACGACGGGTCGTTCTTTGGCGGCGACTGGACCAAGCTTGGACTGTTCCTGCCGACCGGAATCACGTTGCTGCTGTTATGGCTCGGAGGCGTGTGGATGTTCTGGGTGCCGTTCTGGGCGAAGCGGAAGCGGGCGATCGCGCAGAAGCTGGCCGCGGCGAGTGCTCGTCATGATGTCGCGGGGATCCTGTTATGCATGTCGTTCTGTGGCTAGTGCAGATCCTGTTGGCGTGCGCCTTCGGGATGGCCGGGTTCATGAAGTCGACGCAGCCGGTCGATGTCCTCGTGCAGAACGGGATTCAATGGGCAAACCAGGTGCCCGTCGCGCTCGTTCGCTTCATCGGTATTTCCGAGTTGCTCGCTGCCATTGGCCTGATCCTTCCGGCCGCGACAAAGATCAAGCCAGTGCTGACGCCGCTCGCAGCGCTCGGGATTCTGACGATCATGATTCTGGCGATGGCGTTTCATCTCTCGCGCAGTGAGCAGCAGATGCTGCCGGTCAACATGGTGCTCGGGGCGCTGGCCGCGTTTGTTGCTTGGGGGCGGACGGCGAGAGTGCCTATTGGTCCTCGAATCAGACAGTGACCACGATTTCACCACATCGTGCTTTGAACCGTCACATCCTGACACATCGAAACTTCCACTATCCGAGCACCACGCGTACCTGGTGCACGCCGCCGTCGTCGCGAATCTCGATGTCGCGGCCGGTGTGATCGGCATCGTCTACCTCGAGCCTGGCCACGCCTCGGCTCACGCCGTTCGGGTTCTCGACGGTAATCCGGTACTCTGAGCGGCCGGACTTGAACGTCATCTCGTATCGTGGCCACGTTTTCGGGATGCACGGGTCGATGTGAAGTGCGCCGCCGCGGCGCGTCAGCCCGAGTATGGCCTCGACGCCGACGCGATACATCCATCCGGCCGATCCCGTGTACCACGTCCAACCGCCGCGTGCTGTGTGTGGAGGCTGCGAGTAGACATCCGCTGCGACGACGTAGGGCTCGACGCGATAGCGCTGAATCTCGTCGCGGTTCCGCGCGTGGTTGAGCGGGTTGAGCATCGAGAAGAGCTCGACGGCGCGATCGCCATCGCCCATCTGCGCGAGCGCCAGTACCGTCCAGAGCGCGGCATGCGTGTATTGGCCGCCGTTTTCGCGCACGCCTGGCACGTAGCCTTGGATGTAACCCGGACTTGGCTTCATGACGTCGAACGGCGGCGTCAGAAGCAGCACGAGCCGATCCTCGCGCCTTATGAGGCAGCGCCAGACCGATTCCATCGCTTGCTGCGCGCGCGCCGTGTCGCGACTGCCGGCGAGAACGGCCCACGACTGCGCGATCGAATCAATTCGGCACTCGACGTTCTCCTTCGATCCGAGCGCTGTCCCGTCGTCGAAATACGCGCGGCGGTACCATTCGCCGTCCCAGGACTCTGCGATGGCCGCCTCCAACGCCGCCGCATGGCGCCGATACGTGTCGGCGCGATCGGTTTCGCCTCGCGACGCGGCGACGTCGGCGAACCGCCGGAGGAGCGAGAGCAGGAACCACGCCAGCCACACGCTCTCGCCTTTGCCCTCACTGCCGACGAGGTTCATGCCGTCATTCCAGTCGCCAGTGCCCATCAGCGGCAGGCCGTGGTCGCCGGTCGTCAGATTAAGAGCGATCGCCCGGACGCAATGTTCGTAGAGCGTGTCGATTTGGCGGGATACGGTCGGCCGCTCGTAGATTTCGTGCTCGTCGGGCTTGAGGATCCGGCCCTCGAGAAACGGGATCATCTCGTCGAGCACGCCAGTGTCGGCAGTCGCCGACATGTACTGAGCGTGGCATAGACCATCCAGAGCCGGTCGTCCGAGAACTTCGTGCGCACGCCCTGGCCGCCGGGCTCGTGCCACCAGTGCTGCACGTCGCCTTCGACGAACTGCCGTGAGGCAGCATGGACGATGTGGTTGCGCGCCAGGTGCGGCGCCGCCAGCAGCAACGCGAGCACGTCCTGAAGCTGATCGCGGAAGCCAAAGGCGCCGCTCGATTGATAGAACGCCGAGCGACCCCAGATCCGGCACGCCAGCGTCTGATAGAGCAGCCATTGATTGAGCACGAGATCCATCGCGCGATCGGGCGTGCTTACCTGCACGGTGTCGGTGAGTGACCGCCAGAACCCCTGCACGTCGCGGAACGCCGCCTCGACACCCTGAGGCGCGCGGGAACGGCGTACCAGCGAGGCGACCCCGTCGTCGCTCGTCGCCTCACCGAGGAGGCCGATCAGGGTGTGCGCCGCCGATGGTTCGAGCGTGACTCGCACCTGGATGGCACCGCACGGATCCATCGTCGCGCCCGTTCGATCGGAGAGTGCTTCGCGCGCGAGAGCTGCTGGCGCCGCGAGCGAACCATTGCGGCCGATGAACTCCGTCCTGTCGCCAGTGATGGTTCGTCCCTCGCCGCCGAAGAGATCGAGAAATGCCAACCGATCGGCAAACGCATCGCGAAACGCGTTCGAGGCAATGAGGGCGCCCGTAGCCGGCTCGCGGCGAGTGAGAACGTGAAGCTCCGTACGCTCGCGACTCTCGCCGAGTACCCACTCGACGTACAACGTCACCGAAATCTGACGCCTCCGGCTCGACGTATTGCGGAGCGCGATTTGGAACACCTTGACCGGCTCGGCGGCAGCGACGAACACGGAGAGTCGCGACTCGATGCCATCGCGAGAATGCTCGTAAGCGCTGTAGCCCAGGCCATGACGGATGTTGTACGGCTGACCGCCGCCGGCTGGCAGCGGCGTCGCCGACCACACCCGTCCGCTCTCGTCGTCACGGAGATACACTGCCTCGCCAGGCGGATCGACGACCGGATCGTTTCGCCACGGAGTGAGCCGGTTGTCGTGGCTGTTTTCCGACCAGGTGAAGCCGGTGCCGAGATCCGATGCCGCGAAACCAAAACTCGGATGGGCGACGACGTTGACCCACGGAGCGGGAGGAAGCTGACCTGCGTTCGGATGGACACGGACGACGTACTCCCGCCCGCCGTCGGCGAAGCCGCCAAGGCCGTTGAACGATTCGAGATCGGTTGGCGCGGCGATGCTCGTCGCCGGCCAAGGCTCGGCGTTCTTCGCCGGGACCTTCCTCGTTTCCGGCAGCCGCAGGTACCCTGCCGAAGGGCGTACGAGCTGTTGGCTGAGATCGCCCTCCGCCCCGTCCATCACGGCGCGCGCCGCCGCGCGCAGCAGTAACAAGTCCTCAGCCGGAATGAGATCAGTCCGGCGCAGGAAGACTCCACCGGGCCGGTCGATCCATCCCTGTTCGGGACCACCCTCGACCATCTGCTGCACCGTGTCCTGCAGATCCATGCGGTAGGTCGAGCCGTGGGCGTTGAGCACGACGAGGTCGAACAGCAGGCCCTTGCCGCGCAGGTACTCGTGCGCCTTGAGCAGATCGGTGAGCAGCCGCAGCTGACTGCCGTCTTCAATCGTGACCAGAACAATCGGGAGGTCACCCGAGATGCCGTACTTCCACAGCTCCGACTGACCGCGACGGTTGGCCACGACCGCGTCCGCAGCCCGAAGCCGCGGATCGCCGAAGAGGATGCGGCTCGCGAGGCGCTGAAACCGCATCGTGTCCTCGATGGTGAGGCCGAGGTGCCGCAGTTCGATCTGCGCATGCGTGCTCGCCAGCGCGATGGCGCGCGCGATGGCGCGGCGGTCGTAGTACTTCTCGATCAATCGCCGGGCCGCGGCCTCGCTGTCGGCAAAGCCGGTCGTAAACGACAACCGCGCCGTGCCGCCGGGCGGCAGGCGGATGGACTGGCGCAGGCTGACGATCGGATCGAGCACCGGCCCGGTGGTGTTCGAGAGCGAGGCGCCGCTCGCGAGCGCTGCCGGGTTGGCAAGTGTACGGCCGCGCCCGACGAAGCGCGCGCGGTCGGTTTCATACTCGGTGGCCGCGCCGATCCGTCCCCGGCCGTTGAGCACGTGGAACAGGTAGACGCGATCGGTGCCGGCTCGTGGCCGCCGCGAACAGAGCAACGCATCCCACTGAGGGATAGCCGTCGTTTCGACAAAGAGGTTGCTGAACGCGGGGTGCGCCAGATCGGCGTTGGCGTCGGCGAGTACGACTTCGGCGTAGCTCGTGAGGTCGAGGCTGCGCGAGCGGTGGCTGTGATTGGTGATCGACACGCGCCGCAATTCGGCATCGTCTTCCGGCGAGACGACGACCTCGGTGCGGGTTTCGAGGCCGGCGTCCACGCGCCGCAACACGGCGCGGTCGAGCGAGAACGTCACCTCGTACTCTTCGGCCTCCCGGCCTGACGGTTGATGGGTCGTCGACCACATGTCACCGGTGTCGAGATCGCGGACGAAGATGAAGCTGCCCCAGCGATCGCACGTGATGTCCTCACGCCAGCGCGTCATGGCCAGGTTCTGCCGGCGGCTGTATCCGCCGCCGGCGTTTGTCAGCATCACCGTGTACGAACCATTCGAGAGCAGGTGGCCGCGCGGACTGAGGGTGTGCGGTGTCGTGTAGAGCCGGACAGGCGGTGCAACGGCTCGGCGGAGAGAGGGCACGTGATCCGCCGTTTCGGCTGGCGGATTCTTGAGCGGGACGAGCTGCGGGATACGCTCCTGGAGGAGCAGTTCGGCGGCCTGGATCCGTGGATCGGCATGGAACCGCCGCTGCATCGGCGCCTGGTTGAGGACGTTGTCGAGTGCGAGCAGGCTCATGCCCTGGTGGTGTGCCATCCACGTGCGAACGATGAAGCCACCTTTGTGGCCAGGGGGCACACGCTCCGTGGTGTAGTCGATCGCTTCGTAGAAGCCGAACCGTCCGTTCATTCCCTCGCGCTCGAGCCGTTGCAGGTTCTGGAGCACCGACTCGAGAGCAATTGGCGCCGCAAGTATCGAGGCGTACGGTGCGATGACCAAATCCTCACCGAGTCCGCGCTTCAGGCCGAGCCCTGGCACGCCAAACGCCCGGTACTGATAGTTCTTGTCCAGATCCTGGGCGGCGTAGGCGGATTCCGAGATGCCCCACGGCACGCCCCGTTGCGCGGCATATTCGATCTGACGTCGCACCACACCCTTGTAGGTCTCGTCGAGGAGCGTGGCCGGATAGGCGCGCATCACCAGCAGCGGCATCAAGTACTCGAACATCGAGGCGCTCCACGACAGCAGCACGCGTGCGCCGCCGCTCGTCGTCAGCGATCGACCGAGCTTGAACCAGTGCTCGGGCGACACCGTACCGATCGCGATCGCCATGAAGCTGGCGAGTCGAGCTTCCGACGCCAGCGTGTCGTAGTACGAATTGTCGAGGCGCCCGTCGGTGACGCTGAAGCCAATCGAGAACAGCTGCCGCTCGGTATTGAACAGGAATCCAAACTCGGTCTCTTCGATGAGGTCGTCCGCCAGCGCGCTGAGGCGCTCGCCGCGCTCGACCAACTCCTCGGCAAGCTTTCGCGCTCGCTCGACGGCCTGCCGTGCGTCATTCGACCCCGGCTCGGTGAGCGCCGCATCGCAGAGCGCAATCAACCCGTCGAGGCTCGGCACGTCCGCCGGCAGATCGCGGATGCCGGCCGCCTGCAAGCGTGTCATCCATCCAGTGAGGAGCTCGAGCTCGACTTGCCGCGTCGAGACCACCGCCGCCGCGCGTTCGAGCCAGCCAGCCGCTTCGGTCAGCGCCGCGGGCAGCGCGTCGGCGGCAGTCGTGTCGAGGAGCGGATCCTCGAGATCGTGGAAAAGGATACTGACCGCCTGCAGGCGCTCTTCGAGCTGAGTGAAAAGCCGGCGCCATTCGAGAAGCGTCGCCGGGCGTCGCGCGAGATGCGTGCGGAGGCTACTGATTTCGCGCTTGAGCGGGCCAGCGGCGCGCCCGCGACCAAGCGCGTCGATCTCGGATTCGAACAGGCCGACTACATCTTCGAGCCCTTCGAGGACACAGTCGTCAATGAGCGGCACGGAGTCAGCCATCGCGGTCATTCCGGATCGCAATGTCAACAGATACCCGGCCAGGTTGCCGCTATCGACAGTGGAGATGTAGGCCGGCGTCAGCGGAGCCAGCGTGCGGGTGTCGTACCAGTTGTAGAAGTGGCCGCGATAACGCTGCATGCGTAAGAGCGTGTCGAATGTTGGCTCCAGCCGATCGAGCATGCCCGTGTAGCTCACGTATCCGAGGTCGTAGGCCCCCATCGTCGAGAGCAACTGCAGACCGATATTCGTCGGCGAGGTGCGATGGGCGATCACGTCTTGCCGATCTTCCTGATAGTTGTCTGGGACCAGCCAGTGATCGGCGGGTCCGACCAGCTCCTCGAAGAAGCGCCAGGTACGACGCGCAGCCGCGCGCAGCGCGGCTCGTTCTCGTCGCGCCGGCGTCGCCTCGCGATGCGGCAGCGGCCGGCCCGTCGCGTAGACCAGCGCCGGCGAGATGAACCACAGGATCAGGATCGGACTCGCCAGCAACACGTGGCCAGGCGCGAGCGTTGCGACGATGGCCGCAATCACGACCGCGATGACCGGAGCCTGCCACATACGGCGTGCCACGGCCCAGACCGAAGCGAGGCCATTGTCGGCGCGGTCTGCCGTGACCCACTCGAGGAGTTTGCCGCGGCTGATAAGCATCCGGAACGTCGCTCGGCCGATGGCGTCGAGCATGACGGCGCTCTGATGCGCCAGGATCACGGTTGTGAAGACCGCCTGCCGCAGGCTCGTCGACATCGCGTCGGCTTCAGCCCGCAGGTGTTCGCGAAGCGGCACACCGGGGGCGTGGCTGCCGAGCGAGCGCGCGAGCTGGATGTATGCCGGAAACGCGAGCACCAGTGCGACGAGCGTCGTCCACAACGCTGGCGAACCGGGCAGGATGGACCACCCGGCTGCGAGCAGCAGCACGAGCGCGGGAGGAATCAGGCTTCGACGCAGGTTGTCGAGAATCTTCCAGCGCGAAATGACCGGCAGCGTATTGGGAACGGTCTCGCCGGTCAGCGTTGGCACGGTGCGCCACAACCAGCGGGCAATCTGCCAGTCGCCGCGCACCCAGCGGTGCTGGCGCGCAGCGAAGGCGAGGTAGTGTGCGGGGTAGTCGTCGACGAGGTCGGTGTCGGTGACGAGTCCAGCGCGCGCGTAGAACCCCTCGAAGAGGTCGTGGCTGAGGAGGGTGTTCTCGGGCACGCGTCCGGCGAGCGCGGCCTCGAAGGCATCGACGTCGTAGATCCCCTTTCCGACGTAGCTGCCCTCGTGGAACATGTCCTGATAGAGGTCGGAGACTGCGGTGGTATACGGATCGACGCCGACGTGACCTGAGAACACGCGCGAGAACATCGTCCGGTTGGCGCTGACGACGCTGACGCTGATGCGCGGTTGCAGCACGCCGTAGCCTTCGGTGACGCGGCCGCGCTGGCGATCGAAACGTGGCCGGTTGAGCGGGTGTGCGAGCGTGCCGACCAGCTTGCGTCCGGCTTCCATCGGCAGCTGCGTGTCCGAGTCGAGCGTGATCACGTAGCGGATCGACGGCAGAATCGACGTATCGCCGTGCTGGACGACGAAGCTGGTATCTGTCGCGCCGCGCAGCAGCCGGTTGAGCTCGGCCAGCTTGCCGCGCTTGCGCTCCGCTCCCATCCATCGGCCCTCGCCCGGGTTCCATTGGCGCGAGCGATGGAAGAAGAAGAACCGATCCGGACCGTGAAGCTGATTGAGCTCGTTGATCCGCTGTTGCGCGGCGTCGATGAGCGCGCCGTCTGCTGGCTCGGTCGCGTGACTGGCATCGGCGAAGTCCGAGAGCAACGCGAAGTGCAGGTGCGGATCCCTGTTCGCGAAGAATCGCACTTCCAGATCGTCGAGCAGTGACTTCAGCCGCGCTTCGGAATCGACGATGGCCGGCACGACGACCATCGTGCGGTCGGATGGCGGGATCCCGGCACGCATGTCGAGCTTCGGCAGTGGCCGCGGCGTGACCTGCGTCGTTACGACGAGATTGATCAAGCTGATCGCGAGCTCGCTCACCGGCAGCACGACGATGAATGCCGTCAACCATAAGTCGAGCGTAGAGCCGCCATGCCGGAGGGAGTAGGAGACGAGGCTCGCGACCGCCAGCGCGGTGACAAAAGCAATGGTGCTGAGATAGCCGATGACCGGGTGTCCGTAGAAGAACCGGACGAATCGATCTTGCAGCGTCGGCGGATAGTGCAGCTCGTGCTCGAGCCGAAACCGGCCGCGAGAGATGAGGTAGTAGCCGACGTGATGCATGCGATCGAGCGCCGGCGAGGTCAGCCGCGCGGCGGCCGCGAGATCGACGGCCTGTCGCGCGACGCTTTGCTCGGATGACTTGGCGCCGCGCGCCAGCTGCTCGACCGAGTGGCGGTAGCGATCGCGGGTTGCGAAGTCCATCTTCGCGTACACGCCCGCGGGATCCTCTCTGAGGATCTGCTCGACGAGGCTGACCCGTTCGAAGAAGAGCGGCCAGTCGATCGAGGACAGCAGCCGCATCGTCGTGATGATGTTGCCGATGGCGAGCTGTCCGGCGGCTTCGCGCTGATGCTCGAGGCGCAGCATCTCGTCGGGCGAATCGTCTTGCGCTTCGAGCGCGCGTTGTAGCACGTGCCAGGCGGGCGCGGCGGAGGACGGTTGATCGCGCAGCCAGTGCAGCAACTCGACGACGAATGCAGCCGTCAGGCGCGCGCCGTCGCCGGCTTCCTCGCGCAACATCGCCTCGATGACGCGTTCCGGATCGCGAGTACCGGTGTTGAGCTGAACGCCCCACGCGCGCGCGCGATCGCGGCTGCGGCGCGCGGCGACGACGTCGTCGGCGAGCCGGCGCAACTCTTCGACGAGCGCGAGGCGCAGCATGATTGCGATCGCCCAGATCTCGCCGATCGTCAGCGGCTCGACCCGCTGATAGGCGACCGCGAAGTCGACGAGCGTCTGCAGATCGAGCCGGCCGGCGGTGTGCGTGATCAGCTCGCGCGCGAAGGCATAGACCCGCGGGTAACCCGCGAACGGCCCGTCGACGAGCTTCGGGAGTTCCTGGTAGGTACTGGCGCGGCAGATCCTGGCGAATCTCGCGCACCTGATCCTGCACGACGTGATGGTTGTCGCGCAGCCAGTCCTCGGACCCAACCGCCGGCGCATCCTTCGTGACAGCTGTCGACAGGAAGCGGTACGCATCGTCGAGTGCGCGCGCGCTATCGTCCAGCCGGGGCAGCAGCGGCCGCCCGTGCGACGGGTCAGGCGCCAAACGGTAGAGCCCGGCCAGCACGACCGCATGACGTTCGAGTTGGTCCTGACCAAACAGCTCAGGTGTGGAGGGGTGATCGTCGTGAAGAAGTGGCGCGGCGGGCGAGGACATTCGCACCCATTATAAGAATGGGTTGCTGACGAATCTGTGGGGATCGACACGATTCTGCAACCTGACTCAGCCGTGTGCGTGGGCGCGCGCACGTGCAATCGAAGAATTGTTGAGAGTTTCTCGAGAGCTCAACCGGCACGGTCATTGAGTGGTGCGATCGGTATGCAAGCCTTGAAATACCGTGTCGCAATCGGCCTCGCCCTCGGTGCGGCCATCGTCGGACTCTCCGCGTGCAATAGCGAGCAACGTCGCGAAGAGCACGCCGTTGGCGAATTTCACCAGCGTCTCGAGCAGGGAAGAGCAGACCTCATCTATGCGAACTCGAGTGCTTTTCTGCGCGCGCAGTTCAGCGAGGCGCAGTTCAAGCAGTTCCTCTCCGAGACCGGCGTGCTCGGGCGACTCGAGGGCTCTGAACGGGCGCAGTACAACCGAACCTCGGTATCGGGTGGACCAGATCTCGTGCTCGCGTCACTACAACACGCGATACGCGAAGGCCTCCTGCCTCGAATCGTTCTCGTGGAGCGTCGAGGATGGTGGCCTGAAGCTCGCGGCGTACAGCTGCGCCCGCGACATGCAGGTCAGCTGCCCGGGCGGCATCGCCGGCTCGAAGTGCGAGACGTCGCCGGTCGCCAGTACCGCGATGGGATTTGCCAGCTTGCCGTAGACGTGGGAGCGAGGAGCGAGCAGCTAGGAGCTAGCGGCTAGCTGCTAGCTGCTGGCTGCTGCAGCTAGTGCGGGCCGGGCTGTCGTAGATTGATCCCGAGAGTTGTATCGGCAGCGCCTGCGGCCCGAGCGCCGCGCGGAGTCGCGGCGCTTGGGGGTGGGGCCCCAAGCGCATTGATAAATGCAGACGGAGTGTCTGTAGCAGCTAGCTGCAGGTTCTGCTTCCTACTTACTCCTACCTCCCATCTCCTGACTGAGTACATCCACCAGCGACAGCGGATCCACTCTCGCTGCGCCGATGCGCATCGTCCAGTGAAGGTGCGGGCCAGTGACGCGGCCGGTCGCGCCCGAGAGCCCTACGCGTTGGCCACGCTCGACAATGGCGCCCTCTTCGACGGAAAACTCGGACAAGTGGGCGAGGTATGAGTAGAGGCCGAGGCCGTGGTCGATGATGACGGTTCGGCCCGGGAAGTATTGGTCCGCGGCAAGCGCGATGCGGCCGCGGTTCGGAGCCACCACGGGCGTGCCGGTCGCTGCCTGAAAATCCGTTCCGGTATGCTGACCGCGCGGCTGGCCGTTGAGGATGGTCCGGCGGCCGAAGCTGCTGGTTGCCGCGCCGGGCACGGGCACCACGAATGGTTGCTTCCAGAACCGTTCGCTCGTCGGGTGCGCGAAGATGCTCTCGACCGCCTTTCGCTCGGCTTCGATTCGGGCCAGCTCGCTGGCGGGCGGATCGACGAATTTCGGTTCGACCGTGATCCGGCGTGCCGGAAACGCTCGTGGCGCAATCGTAATCGGATACGGCTGGTTCAGCGGGCGACCGTCTGTGGTCGTTGCCTGTAGTGCCAGCGTCTGACGTCCTGCAGTCGCCCCAACGTCGATCGGCGCCAGTCCCTGCCAATGTGCCGGCGTGACCTGATAGAACACCACCGTCTGGCTCATCCACTGCCCGTGCAAGTCTCGAAGCGGAGTCGCGGCGCGAACATCGACAAGGACGACCTCGCCTGGAGCCACCGATCGCGCCAAGTGCGAGACCTTGAGCGGCGACTCCGCAGGTGTCGGCGAGGTCTGTGCCACCAAGGCGCTGCAAGAGAGGAGCAGTGCCGACGAACAGAGATAGGAGAGTGTGCGCGTCAACACATTGGCAGTCTGCATGTTCGAGAGCGCAACGGCAAGGGCCCAGGTGGGCGGCCGATTGTTCGGTTCGGCCCTCCGTCACGTTTATTCTGATCGGCGCCACACTTCAGGGTCGGGCAGTTTGGCCTTGGCCGCCCACGCGTGGCGACAGCCGGCAGGAGGACCGCATGGCAAAGAAGACCAAGAGATCGAGACGCACCAAGTTGCAGCGGAGGTGTGGGGCCATGGCGGCTCACATGATGCTGCTCGAGCGGTTTCCGTCGTACCGCGCGAATCAGATGCGCCTCGAAGATGCGACCATCCGACAGCGCGAGCGCCGCATCAACCTGAAAACAGCCAAGATCGTCACCATAAAGACCGTCGTCAACGTGGTCTACAAGACGGCAGAGCAAAATGTCTCGACCGCGCAAATCAATAGCCAGATTAAAGCCCTCAACAAAGACTTCCGCGCCTCCAATCCAGACAAGAGCAAGACGCCGCCCGCGTGGACAGGCCTCGTGACCGACGCCCGCATTCAGTTCAAGCTCGTCAAGGTTACCCGCACCAAGACGAACGAGGACGACTTCTCGTTCAACGACGGCGTCAAGAGCCCTTCGACCGGGGGCATTGCTCCATTCAGTCCGAAGACGCATCTGAACCTCTGGGTTTGCGCGCTGCGCGACAACCTGCTCGGCTACGCGCAGTTCCCCGGCGGCCCACAGAGCACGGACGGCGTGGTGATCAACTATCTGGCACTTGGGACGAGCGGCACGGCGGAGTCGCCGTTCGACCTCGGCCGTACCGCGACGCACGAGATCGGCCACTACTTCAACCTGCGGCACATCTGGGCGGACACGCCCGATTGCGGCGGGTCGGACATGGTGCCGGACACACCGAACTGCGCCGGTCCCAATACGGGCATGCCGACCTTTCCGACCATCACGTGCAACAACGGCCCGAACGGCGACATGTTCGTGAACTACATGGACTACACGGATGATGCTGGAATGTTCATGTTCACGACGCAGCAGGTGCTGCGCATGCGTACCGCGCTCGAGACGGAACGCAGTGGGTTGATGTAGATTCGCTGCTCGCGTCTCGCGGCTGGCTGCGCGCCAGGGCGAGCTGCGTGACACGAGCCGCGAGTTCATATGGAGAATCGGCTGTTCGCGACAGGGTGGGTGCACGCCTACGAGGAGGACACGGCGGAGGGGGCTGTGTATCGCCCACGAGGCAGCAAACTACCCCTGTCGCGACGGCCGAGGGAACGGGTCGAGCTTTCCGCCGACGGCAGCGCGCGAATCTTTGCGCCAGGACCTGACGATCGATACGTCGAGCACCCCGCGCGCTGGCACGACGAGGACGGCGACATCGTCGTGCGCGCGCGCGAGGGTGGTACTGAGTTGCGAATCGTCGAGCGCTCGCCCGAGCGTTTGGTCGTACGCACGATCAAGGGAAAGGGATAGCCCACTGATGGCGAGGCGCGCGCGCTCGATCAGGAAAAAGACGGCACAGCCGGCAAAGACTCGCGGCAAGGCTCCGGTTGCGCCCGGCGGCATTCAGCTCTTCGACGTCAGCGACCGCGTGCGATTCCAGGCGTCAGTCCGCCCTTATCAACGTGACGTCCGTGCGCCGCTCGTTCGCCCGCTGCGCATCTACACGCTCGATCCATCTGTCTCCGATCGCCTGGGTGGCGTGGCGACGGTGCTCGTGCCCTACGAAAAGCTCGATCCTGGGCCTATCGGATCGCTCTTTGCTGTGAACGGCACGGGCGCGCCGGTCGAGTTGCAGGCGGAAGCACTCGATCTCGATGATCCGTTCCTTCTCCTGTCGGGCGGCTTGTCACCGACGCCAACCAACGGCCGCTTCCACATGCAGATGGTCTACGCCGTCTGCAACCTCACCTACGCGGCGTTTCGGCGTGCGCTCGGCCGCGACATCGCGTGGGCGACGATGGCACCGGCTGATGGACCATTGCGGCTCGTGGTTCGGCCATTCGGCTTCGAGGGCACGAACGCCGGCTACAGTCGTGAGGCCGGGCGATCTCTCGTTCGGATTTTTCCGCGCCGGTGACAAGGCCGCTGGTTTTACGCTCAAGGGCGGCCTGATCAGCACCGCTCTCAGCCACGACATCGTCGCCCACGAAACGACGCATGCATTGCTCGACGGGCTGCGATCGTCGTTTCTCGATCCGACCAACGTCGACGTGCCCGCCTTCCACGAGGGCTTCTCGGATCTGGTCGCGCTCTTTCTGCACTTCACGTATACCGAAGTCGTCGAGCAGGCGATTCGAGACTCGGGCGGCACGATTGCCCACGGCTCGCTCCTGACTGACATCGCCCGCGAATTCGGCTATGCGCGCTCGCGAACCGGCCGCGCCGACGCGCTGCGGTCCGGTGTCGACGTCGCTGGTCTCGCGGCGTTCGATTCCGATGTCCCTCCAGGAAAAGAAGGAGGGCCGCGCGTCTACGATCCGAAACTCGAGCCGCACACGCTGGGCTCGGTGCTCGTCTCGGCGGTGTTCGAGGCGTTTACGACCATCGTTCGCCGCAAGACCGAAAAGTACTACCGCATTGCCGGCATCGATCGCGAGGCGACCGGCCGGATTCCACTCAACGACGCCCTCGTCAAGGCGATTGCGCAGGAAGCGTGCGACGTCGCCGGCCAGTTCCTCAACATCTGCATCCGCGCGATCGACTACTGTCCACCGGCTGACATGGAGCTCGGCGAGTACTTGCGCGCCATCATCACCGCCGACGGCGACCTCGAACGCACCGACAAGTGGGGTTTCCGCGAGGCGTTGATGCGTTCGTTCCGCCGGCGTGAGATCTTTCCCGACCACGTGCTCTTCATGACCGAAGACGCCGTGCGCTGGCAGCCGCCAGGCCAGTCGCTCCATGTCAAGGGCCTCGCGTTCCGCGATCTGAAGTTCGAAGGAGATCCTGGACAGCCTGCCGGCGCCTCCGAGCTCGTGCGCCAGGCACAGGCGCTCGGCCGGTTCGTCACCAATCCGAAGTACGCCGAATGTTTCAGGCTCGTGCCGCCGTCCGAGCGGTTGCCGAAAGGCGTGGTCCAGGCGTCGCCGCCAATGGTCCAATCGATTCGGGTTACCCGCCGGGCTGCGCCGGACGGGCGGATTCTGTTCGACCTCATTGGCGAAGTCACGCAGTCCTGCACTGTCGATCGCGACGGCCAGCTTTTCGATGTGAACGGCGGCTGCACTGTCGTCATCGATCCCGAAGGCACCGTCCGGTACTCGATCTTCAAGAAGCTCGATAGCGAAAACCGCCAGGCGCGGCAGCTGGCGGCGATGCGCGGCCCGCTCAAACGGTTCTGGAAGAAGACCGGCCGTCGATTCGATCTGCAGCCCCACGTCCTCCGCCGCCTCCATCTCTGGGAGTAGGGAACTTTTCTCCTCGTCGGGACATTACCGGTGTAGTGTCCGGTTTGCGTAGTGTCCGGCTTCAGCCGGACGTCTGCTGTCCGCTCCCGATGACGACCGACGAACAGTTGATGCTCGACGTGCAGCGCGGGTCGCGGCCGGCGTTCGAACAACTGTTCGACCGCTACCGCGAGCGGGTATGGCGGTTCTTCCGCCGCCGCGTGACCGATCCTGCTCACGCCGAGGAGCTCGCACAGGACGTCTTCGTCGCGGTCCTCCAGGGGGCACCGCGTTACACGCCTCGCGCTCCGTTTCGCTCCTATTTATTTGGTGTCGCCTACAACATCCTGCTCGCGGATCGGCGGAAGGCATCGCATCGGGCAACCGAGCCGCTCGATCCCGAGACGATGTCGATCGCAAGCGACGGAGACGCTGGCATTTGTATTCGGCAAGCGCTCGACGCGCTCGATGGTGACGACCGGGAGCTCGTCATGCTCCGTGAGTACGAGCAGCTCAGTTATCAGGAAATAGCCGATTTGAGACAGATCCCGCTCAGTACGGTTCGGTCCCGGTTGTATCGTGCCCGCTTGGCGCTCAGGGATCTTCTCGATCGTCCCGCCCCGGTCACCGTGGCCGTGGCGAGAGTGACCCAGGGTGACGCATGACCAGTGAACATCCGTTGACCGCCGAAGAATTGATGGAGTTCCTGGACGGGGAGCTGCCTGCGGCGCAGGCCGCCGAGGTGCAGGCACACGTGACGAGCTGCGACAGCTGTCGCCGCATGAGCGTCGAGCTCCGCGGCATCTCGCGCGATCTGCAGCGATGGGACGTCGAGCGCGTACCCGCTACGCTGACGGCGCCGGCCATGCCGGTCGACCGCGCACGCCGAGTTTCTCCTGCTGCGTGGTTCCGGTGGCGGCAGGTGTTGGCGCTGTCGCTCTCCGGAGCGGTCGTCCTCGTCGTGCTGAGCGGCTCCTTCACCAAGATGTACTACATGAGCCCGGTGGCGCCGTCGACGCAAGCAGTGGCGCCTGCGACTGAGGGTGGACCGATGTCGCCTCCATATCGCGTCCCCGAGAACAGCACGGCCTTCTCAGGAAGGCTAACGGAGGAGGAGAAGCCGACACTCGAACAGGAGCGCCTCAGCGCAAACGTTAGCGCCGGACAAGCGAGCCCTGTCGGGCGGGCACCGTCAAGGAGACCCGATAGTCCGTCGATCGCAATGACGGCTCGGGTTCGCATGACGACTGTTGAATTCGACAAGGCCCGGGCCGGCGTCGAGCGAGCGGTTACGGAGATCGGCGGGTGGTTCCGGCAGCTCGACGCGTCGGGCAGCCAGGGTCAGGCGCGGGCACTCAGAGCAACCGTCATGGCGCCGGCGGCTCGGCTCGACGACCTACTAGCGGCAGTCAAAGCGCTCGGCACACTCATAGACGAGTCGAAGCAGGCCGAAGACGTCAGCGACCAGGTCGTCGACGTGCAGGCGCGTCTATCCAACGCTCGCAACACCGAGCAGCGTCTGGTTGACCTGTTACGGCAACGAACCGGGAAACTGAGCGAGGTCCTCGAAGCAGAGCAGCAGATCGGGCGTGTGCGTGGAGAGATCGAACGTCTCGACGCGCAGCGGCAACGTCTCGAGCGCCGTGTCACGTACGCGGCGCTGACCCTCGAAGTCCGGGAGGAGCTGCCCCCGCGCGTTGACCTCGGCCCAAAGCCCGTGGCGTCCATGTTCAATGAGGCTTTTCAAAGCGGTCTGACCCAAGGCCTTACCAGCCTCCTTGGTTTCGCGCTCTTCGTGGTCGGATTCCTGCCGATGCTGCTCGTGTGGAGCGTCGTTCTTGCGTGGCCGGTATTCCTGCTGGTGCGCGACTACCGGCGGCGGCGCAGGGCGGGCACACAGACCGAGGAGTGAGTTAGACTCTCGGCTGGAGGCATTCATGCGCTCAACGACGTCCTTCATAGCGGCGTGCGCTGTCGCTGTCGGGATCCTCGCAGGTCCGACGGTCGCCGCGTTCCGCCAGGACGTGAAGTTCACCTACCAATGGAAGAAGGGTGCGACCCTCAAGTATCGCGTCGTGCAGCAGAGTACGACGACACTGTCCGGGCTCCCCGGTGGGATGGGCGATCTGACGATCGATCAGTCAACGACGCAGACGCTGAGCTCCGTTGTCGAGGACGTCGCCGCCGATGGCGCGGCAACGCTGCGTCAAACTGTCGAGGCGATCAAAGCGGAGATCAACTCTCCGATGATGGCAATGTCGTATGACAGCGCCGCGAACACCAGCACCGGCGCCACGATATTCAAAGAGGTCTTCTCCCAGTTGATTGGCCAGCCCTACACCGTGACGATCGCGGCGACCGGCGAGGTGAAAAAAGTTGCTGGCCTTTCGCAACTCGCGGACAAGATGTTCAAGAGCATCACGCCGGACCCGGCGACGGCGGGTATGCTCGATGGGCTCAAGGCCAACCTGAGCGACGACGCGATGCGCAACATGTTCACGCAGTCGTTCGCGCAGTTCCCGGACAAGCCCATAAAGGCCGGCGACACCTGGGATATGCAGGCGACCTCTTCCAACCCGATGCTCGGCACGCTGATCACGTCCGTGAAATCCACGCTCAAGTCCATCGACGCGGAGGCGGGTGGACGTACTGCCCGGGTGGCCGTGACACTTTCCGTCAAGCGAGACGCGTCCAAGCCCGTGCCACCGAATCCGATGGGCATGACCCTCGACGTCGGCGAAGCCACAGGCGACGGCGAGCAGATCTTCGACGCCAGCGTGGGCCTCCTGCGCTCGTCGACAGTGCACTTAGCGATTCCTATGACGATGTCGGGAACGGGCCCTGATGGTTCCGCGCTCAACATGCAGACCCAGGTCAAGTCGACGACAACGACGGAGCTGATCAAGTAAAACGATCAGCCGTGGTCGCCGCCTTCTTCCGTGATCCACTGCGCGAGAAAGAAGAGCACGGACATTCCGCCGTAGCCGATGACGAACGGCCACGCCGGCGCCAGCTTCAACGCGGTGTCTGCGAACGTCCACTCGTAGGAGTGCATCAACCCGGTTGCTGAGAGCACCGCGGCACAGGCACACCACGCCGCGGCAACATTCCATCGCCGCTCAATCACGCCGACCACGGCGGCGGAGAGGATCATCGCGGTGAACAGAAAGCCCTGTTCGATCGCGAAGGCGCCCTGAATCCACGTGTCGCTCTTCAGGAACGCGCCCACCAGCGACTCGCTGAACGGGCCCGCCGGCCCGCCGAGACCGGCGGCCTTGAGGCCGTTCTTGGCCATCAGCGCGCCCCAGGCACCGATCCCTGGCAACAACCCGACCACGACCGCCGGCGCATGCTCGCGCGGAGTCGCCTGGAATGCCTGCGCAACGATCATCATTCCGATCCAGAGCACGATGGCCATGCCAGCGTCGATCGGGATCGCCCATGCGATCCAGGCCAGTGTTCCCGTCAAACAGATGAGGGTGACGAACAGGCCGTTCAGCATCGAATACCCGGCACGTGCACCCAACGCCTTCCAGCCGGGATGGCCGATGTAAATCGTCGTCGGGAACGCGGATCCGAAGAGAGCAGCGGCCACGCTGCCAATGCCGTTGATCGTCAGCGAGGTCCTGGTGTCGTAGGCATCGCCTGCGGCTTCAGCAGATTCGATGTTCTGAAGGGATCCAAGGACGTTGAACAGGCTCATCGCGATGATGACCGAGAGGTACGGCACGAAGTGCCCGCCGCCGAGCGCCGCGACGATGTCCCCGACGACAGGCACTGGAACGTGAATCGTTGCCGCTTCAGGGTGCGCACCGACTGGTGCCAGCCCTGTCGCCCACGCGATGATCGTGCCGACGCCGACGGCGACGACGCCTCCCGGGAGATGGCCCTTGAACCTGACGCGACCGAAGTAGGTCAGCATCACGATACCAAGCGTGATTAGACCGATGATCGGGTGTGCGAACGTTCGGAAGAGAAAGCCGAGTGAGATGAAACTGAGCGCGATGCCGGCCAGCGTTGAGAGGAGCGCCGCACGAGGTGTGGCCTTGCGCACGCGCTCGGCGACGAACGCTGCCGCGAGCTCGATGATGCCCGACAGCAACGTCGCGAGCAGCCCCGCCTGCCAGGCAATGCGCGCCGGATCGGGCAGCCCGATGCGTTCGGCAAGTGCCTTGGCCGGCAACATGACGAGAAAGACGTGCGCGAAGAGCGAGACGGTGTTGATGCCGTAGGGCAGCGCACACACGTCGGTGCGGCCCGTGCGCTGCGCGAGGCGCTTGGCTTGGATCGCGTACGCGACATTCCCGACCAGTATGGAGATGGCGGCGGCGGGAAGCACGCGTCCGTACACCAACTCGGGCGGGAAGCCGAGCACGCCGCGGCACAGCGTGTCGATGAGGAGGAGCTGTACGAGATTATCGAGGGCGAGGCCGAAGAAGCCATCGATGTCGCCGCGACCGATCCAACGCACGCGCAGAGCATAGCATTCCCGCTTCTCGCTCCTCGCCTCTCGCTTCTGACTTCTCCTAACTCCTAGCTCCTAACTCCTGACTCCTGATCACGGCATTTCGTCCACCGCGCGGGCGTGCGCGAGGTTCAACCAACGGTCGCGGCCGTTGACGGTCGCCCGGACCCAGGCGCCATCTCCAGCCTGCGCGATGACAATCGTTTCTTGTTCCCCGCCCGTCCAAGTGATCGCGTACCGGGCGCCCTGCTTGACGAACAGGGGCCGCGCGATCGCCACGGCCGGCATCGCCAGCACTCGCGTATCCGCTGGCGCCGCCAGCAAGACTTTCCACTCTCCGCGCTGCCCGACGTCGACGAGCGGCATGCGCCTGACGTCGACTTCACCCTGAACGGTCACGACGCCTGTGCCCGGTCCCGGAACCGGCTGCACTTGGCCGGATGTCGCGTGAACCAGGAACAGCATCAGGGCTCCGACTACGACTCCCGCCAGCATTCTTGTGCGCATACGCCCTCCCGAAGACGATCCCTATCTATGGACAGGCCTCAACATGAATGGTTGGACAATGATGTCGCGAATCGCGGCCGTCGCCCCAGGAATCGGGTCGATTCGTCGGCCGCTTGCCAATGCCCGGCTGGGCTGAAATGATAGCGACCATGGCTACTGCGTTTCCGAACCTCATCGACGGTCAGTCCGTCGATTCCTCAGAAAAGACCCCAGACATCAACCCCTCAAACGTCACAGATATCGTCGGCGAGTTCGCTCGCGGGACGAGCGCCGACGTCGAGCGTGCCATCGCGTCCGCGCGTCAGGCGTTTCGCAAGTGGTCGGTCTCGAACCCGCAGGAACGATTCGACATCCTCGACCGTGCCGGGACCGAGATTCTTGCGCGCAAGGAGGAGCTCGGACGGCAGCTCGCGCGCGAGATGGGGAAGCCGTTGGCCGATGCGATGGGCGAGGCCGGCCGTGCCGGCGCCATCTTCAAGTACTTCGCCGGCGAAGCAGTGCGTATCACCGGTGACAAGCTCGACTCGATTCGGCCAGGCGTTGAAGTCGACGTGACGCGTGAGCCCGTTGGCGTTGTCGGCCTCATCACGCCGTGGAATTTCCCGCTGGCGATTCCAGCGTGGAAGATCGCGCCGGCGCTCGCGTTCGGCAATTGCGTGGTGTTCAAGCCGGCCGAACTCGCGCCCGCGTCACCGTGGTCGATCGTCGACATCCTGCAGCGCGCGGGACTTCCGCCGGGCGTGTTGAACCTCGTCATGGGATCGGGCGCGAAGATCGGCCCGGTGCTGACGTCCTCACCCGATGTCGACGCGATCAGCTTTACGGGTTCGCAGGACGTTGGCGTTGGGATTGGCGTGGCTGCGGTCAAGAACGGCACCCGCGTCCAGCTCGAAATGGGCGGCAAGAACCCGCTCATCGTCCTCGACGACGCGGATCTGGCAACGGCCGTCAACGTTGCCGTCAACGGCGCGTACTTTCAGACCGGCCAGCGATGCACGGCGTCGAGCCGCCTGATCGTGACCGAAGGCATCCACGATCGCTTCATTACCGCCACCGTCGAGCGCATGAAGAAGCTGGTCGTCGACGATGCGCTCAAGCCGGGCACCGAAGTCGGACCAGTTGTCGACGAAAAGCAGCTTGGCAAGAATCTCGAATACGTGGAGATCGGCCAGAAGGAAGGCGCGAAGCTCGCCTACGGAGGTGAGCGGCTGAAGCGCGACACCGACGGCTTCTACATGGCGCCGGCAATCTTTACCGAGACGTCGGCGTCGATGCGCATCAACCGCGAGGAAATCTTCGGGCCGGTTGCATCGGTCATCAGGGTCAAGAACTACGACGAGGCGCTGGCAGTCGCCAACGAAACGCCGTACGGTCTCTCGGCTGGTATCGTCACAACGTCACTGAAGCACGCGAGCCACTTCAAGCGGCACTCGCAGAGCGGCCTGGTGATGGTCAACCTGCCGACGGCCGGTCTCGACTATCATGTGCCTTTCGGTGGCCGCAAGAAATCGAGTTACGGCCCGCGCGAGCAGGGCGCATATGCGAAAGAGTTCTATACGATTGTGAAGACGGCGTACGTGGCGCCGTAGGCAGGAGCTCGGAGCCAGGAGCTGGGAGCTAGTAAGTATTCGAAATCTGGAAGTGGAAGTTGGAGAAGTTGGAAAACAGGGGGGAGAGATGAAGAGATTCGTCAGACTAGCAGTCGCACTCGTCGGAGTCGTCGCTGCGTACCAGGCGGTCGGCTGGGCGAACGGATCGTCCGTTCCGGCTGCGCCCTCGGCACCGTCGGGAGGCGGTGTGGCACGGCCGGTAACACCGGAAGAAATGGCGATCGAATCCTATAACAGCGGGATCTCGCGTCGGGATCGCGCAGCGAAGGCCGAGAACCAGGCGCTCAAGGACAAGAAGGACTCGGACCGCGCGAAAAACGAGAAGAAGGCCCGCGAGGAGTACGCGAAGGCGTTGAAGGATTTTGAGAAGGCCGCGACCCTCAACCCCTCGATGCCGCAGGCCTACAACGGCATGGGCTTCTCGTATCGCAAGCTCGGTGAGTACGACAAGGCACTTGCGAACTACGACAAGGCTCTGCAGCTCGCGCCGAAGTTCCCCGACGCGATCGAGTATCGCGGCGAGGCGTACCTTGCCCTCAACCGCTTCGACGATGCGAAGCAGGCGTACCTCACGCTCTTTGCGATGGATCGAAAGCAGGCCGACAGCCTGATGGTCGCGATGAAGGAGTACGTCGCGAAGAAGAAGACCGATTCCGCAGGCGTTGACGCGGCCGCGTTGTCCGCGTTCGAGAGCTGGATTACCGAACGCGCCGGCGTCGCCGAGCAGACCAAGCTGATGGCGCTCAACGCGAAGCACGGATCCTGGCGGTAGGCGCGGATCGAAGAAAAACTACGGGACGCAGATTACGCGGATCGAAGAAAGCTGCAGACGCAGATTACGCGGATAGAAAGCTGCAAACGCGGATTACGCAGGAAAAGCTACGGGACGCGGATTGCGCGCATAAAACGGATCGTGAATCCGCGTGCTCGGCGTCCCCTCGATCGTGTAATCCGCGTTCCTGTAATCGTTAATCCGCGTGATCCGTGTCCCGTCGATCGGGTAATCCGCGTCCCGGTAATCGTTAATCCGCGTAATCCGCGTCCCGTAGATCGTCTAATCCGCGTCTTCAACTCGTCTGAATCCGCGCTTGAGAATGTGATCCGCGTATGCACGCACTGCCAGTGTTGATCGCGGCCACCGCGACGGTGGGCTGCTCCCGCGAGCCTCCAGCGCCACCTCCTCTCGAATCCGCCGCGCCCGTTCGAATGGCGGCTGCCACCAGGCCTGCCAACGCCGAAGGTCCCTGCAGACAATCCCATGACGGTGGCCAAGATCGATCTGGGCCACCGCCTCTTCTACGACACGCGACTCTCGGCCAACGGCACGTTCGCGTGCGCGACGTGCCATCAGCAGGCGCACGCGTTCACCGACGGCCGCGCGCACGCCATAGGTTCGACTGGCGCGGCGCATGCGCGGAGCGCGATGTCCCTCACCAACGTCGCGTATAACGCTTCCTTCGGTTGGGCTGATCCGGCACTGCGGACGCTCGAAGCGCAGATCGCGGTGCCGATGTTCAACGAGCACCCGATCGAACTCGGCTTGAAAGGACACGAGGCAGAGGTTGTCCGCCGGTTCGAAGGCGACGCCTCGACGTTTCGAGTGGCGTTCCCAGGAGAGGGCGCACCTGTCACGCTGCCGAACATCGTCAAGGCGATCGCAGCGTTCGAGCGCACGCTCGTGTCTGGAGATTCGCCGCTCGACCGGTATCTCTATCGCGACGATAAGACCGCGATGTCGGCGGCGGCGCTTCGCGGCATGTCGTCATTCTTTTCCAGCCGCTTTCGCTGCGCCGAATGCCACGGCTCGTTCAATCTCTCCGGGCCGGTCGATTTCGACGGGGCAGAGACAGTCAAGGGGACCATTCCGCTCGTCTTTCACAACACTGGCCTCTACGACGTCGATGGCCGCGGCGGCTATCCTCGGACCGACCGCGGGCTCTTTGATATTACGAATCGGGCTGCGGACATGGGCCGCTTCCGCGCGCCGACGCTCCGCAACATTGCCATGACCGCGCCCTACATGCACGACGGCAGCATACCGACGCTCGAGGCTGCGGTCGTGCACTACTCCATCGGTGGTCACGCCAGCCCGATGCGTAGCGACCGAGTCCGCGGCTTCCTGATGTCGCCTACGGAGCGTGCGGATTTGGTTTCCTTCCTCGAGAGCCTGACCGACCAGTCGTTCCTGACGAATCCGTCATTTGCGGCGCCAAACAATCGCGGGACGAGTCCGGCCAAAACGGCCGCCATACGTCCTAACGAGCATGGCGTTCCACAGTCCGGAATGCGCGCAGTCCGGTGATGCCGCGCGCCCACTCGATCCGTACTACCAATTCCTGACGTCCTCGCCTCCAGCGTCTGCCGTCCGGACGAGCCGAGACGTCGCCAGGCTCGCGGCTGCGTTGACGGCTCACATTGGCTTCTTCCTCCTCGTGACGCTCGTCATGGGCAGGACGCCGGCCACGTCACCGCAGGACTCCGCACCGAAAGAGTCGGTGTCGCTGGTGTGGGCGCCAGCGAGCGGCGGCGGGCATGGGACGGGTTCAGGCGGGGACGGCTCTCCACAACCGGCGCGGCCAGCTTTGCTCGTCGGACGCGACGCGATCACCGTGCCCGTCGCCACGCCTCCGCGGCTCGATCCGTCGACGATCGTCGACACGCCGACGCCGCGACTCGAGATCCCGGCGGTGCCTGTCGCCTCCGGGCTTCAGGAGCAAGTCGGCGCCGTCGCCGAGGTCATGCCAGTGTCGTTGACACGGGGGCCAGGCAGCGACGATGGAGTGGGCGGACGAAGAGGAGGTGGATGGGGTTCTCGTGACGGCGACAGATTTGGCGACGGCGATCGTGGTGCTGGCGACGAAGATGGGTTCCAACCAGGCAACGGTGTGTCGTGGCCGCGACTCGTGCAGGAGGTCAAGCCGAACTACACCGCTGACGCCATGCGCGCTCAGGTGCAGGGTTTCGTCGAGCTCGATATCGTGGTCCTTCCGGACGGATCAGTCGGCCGCGTGCGCATCGTTCGTTCGCTCGACTCGCGATTTGGTTTGGACGAAGAAGCCATCAAGGCGGTGCGGAGGTGGCGCTTCGATCCTGGCCGCCGGTTGGGCAAGGCTGTAGCGACGCGTGTCGGCGTCGAGCTGTCGTTCCATCTGCGATGACCGAAGAGTTTTCGATGTAGCGTCCGGCTTTAGCCGGACCGATTTGCGAGCTGCCAAAGATGTAGAGTCCGGCATTCGCCGGACAGACTCGCGAGCCGCGGCCTGCGCGAAGCGAGCCCGGAACAATGCTACGCTTTCGCTGTGTCTACCGTCCTCGCCGACGAGCCGGTCGATCCGCTCACGCTCGAGGGCGCGTTTCCGGCGTCGGTCACGGTCACTCGTACGTCGCAGGAAGACTTCAAGTCGCGTCAACTGATCGTCTGGATTGACGGCGAGCGCGTCGGCGATCTGCTTTTCGGCGATTCGGTGACGCGCGATCTCGAGCCGGGACCACACCGCATCCGCGTCAGCAACACGCTGGTCTGGAAGACGGTGCACTTCACCGTCAAGCCCGGCGAGCAGGTGTTCTTCGAAGCCATCAACCGTCCGGGCTGGGGGTCGTGGCCGATGCTCATCGTGCTCGGCGTGGGCCCGCTTTTCGTGACGTTGCGCCGGATGGGCTGAGCGCGCCCAACGCGTCGAGGAGTCCGGCACGGCGGCCGGGCGGCGTTCGCGCCAGCCGCGTTTCCCACTCGCCGATCATTTCCCGCAACGTCTTGCGCAGCGCCACGAGGTTGGTGATCCGTTCGTCGAGCTCGTCGAGCCGCGTCCGGGCGATCCTGAAAACATCACGGCACGGCGCGCCGCCGGCATCGCGCTCCTTGAGCACTCGCGCGAGATCGGCGACGGTGAAGCCGGCGTCGAGCGCACGCTGAATAACGCGCACGCGCGCGACCGCGGACGCAGGATACCGGCGGTAGCCGTTGCGATCCCGCGGCGGACGAGGCAGGAGCCCGCGCCGCTCGTAATAACGTAGCGTGTCGGTGCTGACACCCGCCAGCGACGCCAGCGTGCCAGAACGAAGCGGCCGTTCGTCGCTCATCGTGTCGTCATCGTGTCTTCATCGGCGCGTCAACGCGTCGCCGGTCTTGTGCTCGCGAATCTGGAAGCGCAGAAAGTCGTACAGCGCGGCCAGCGCCGCCGGATCCTCAGTTCGAACGACCACCTTCCCGCCTCGGTCCACATTGTCGTAGCGAAACGTCATCTGCGCACGCCGGTCTTTCATCACCGTCACACCCGGCGGAGTGGTGTCGTGAACGAACAGCGGCAGGCTGAAGTCTCCAGCCGCGAACGCCGCCGCGATGTGCTTCAGGTGCATGCGAATGCGATCGGTGGACGTAGTGTCGGTGGCATCCCTTGCGGTGACCTCGATCGTGCCACCTGATTGCTCCAGAAGGAAGTGGTGCGTCGTCTTGTCCTGATCGAAGCCCATGCCCTGGTTGGCGCGATCGTGTGACGCTTGATGCTGGTGCTGGCCTATGCCGAGCGCGAGAACCGTGAAGACGGTCAGCGAAAGCAGAGTGGTTGTCATGGACCGATGCTACAGTCTGGAACCGTTCCAGGGTCAAGTCCCTCGGTCGGTCGGTTCACAGGCCGACTGACTGCGGCCGCCGGTCCCTCGCTTCGAACGGTCGGTCCCGCCTGCTGACGCTTTCGACCCGTGATGCTGTTGTCCTCGCCGGCCTTGCAGTAGCCTCCACAGCAACCGGATTTCAGGAGGTTCAGTCATGCGTTGCACACGGATTGCCGGAGCTCGGGCCGGTCTGGCTCTGCTCGTGATCGCCGGCGCCACCGCCGGCACGTTCGCGCAGACCGCACCGGCGTCGGGCAAGGTCGCCATCACGACGTCGTCCGAGGACGCCCGGGCGCTCTATTTGAAGGGGCGCGATCTCGCAGAGAAGCTGCGCGCGACCGATGCGCGGCGTTTCTACGAGCAGGCGGCGGCGAAGGACCCTGGTTTTGCCATGGCCTACGTGGGGCTGGCAAACACGTCTGGCACGAATCGCGAGTTCGTCGAGGCGGTGACGAAGGCGGCGAGCCTCGTGTCGAAGGTCAGCGACGGCGAACGCCACATCATTCTTGGACTCGAGTCGGGATTGAAGAACGATCCGGCTGCGGTTCTGAAGCAGTACACAGAGCTCGTAGCCCAGTTTCCCAACGACGAGCGTGCCCAGATGCTCCTGGCGAATACCTACTTCGGCCGGCAGGAATATCAGAAGTCCATCGACCACTTCTTGAAGGCGACGCAAATCAACCCGTCGTTCTCGCAGCCGTACAACCAGATGGGCTATGCCTACCGTTTCCTGGAGAAGTATGGCGAAGCCGAGACTGCGTTCAAAAAATACGTCGAGTTGATCCCGACCGATCCGAATCCGTATGACTCGTATGCCGAGCTGCTGATGAAGATGGGACGGTTTGACGAGTCGATTGCGATGTACAACAAGGCGCTGGCCATCGATGCCAACTTTGTCGCTCTCGTACATCGGCATCGGCAACGATCAACTGTTCAAGGGGCAGCCGGCGGCGGCGCGTGAGACTTTCGCGAAGATCGCCAAGGTCGCGCGGAACACCGGCGAGAAGCGCACCGCGCACTTCTGGACCGCCGCGGCGTACGTGCACGAGGGTGCGACCGATAAAGCACTGGCCGAGATCGAAGCCAACCTCGCGCTCTCTGGCGCCGAGCAGGACGGCGGTACGCAGTCTGGCGACTTGACGCTGATGGGCGACATCCTGCGCGAAGCCGGACGGGTCGACGAGGCGCTCGTGAAGTACGGCAAGGCCGTCGAGGTGAGCGACGCCGCGCGCGTACCGCCAGAGGCGAAGACCGCGACCAAGCGCAACTATCTCTTCGAGGAGTCGCGCGCCGCCGTGGCCAAGCACGATCTCGCGACCGCCAAGGCGAAGGCCGCTGCGTACGCCACCGACGTTGCGGTCAAGAAAGTGCCGTTCGAAATGCGGCAGCAGCAGGAGCTCGAGGGCCTGATGGCATTGGAAGAGAAGCGCTATCCGGCAGCGGTCCAGGCGTTCGCGAAAGCGAACCAGCAGGATCCGCGCATTCTCTATCTCACGGCTGTGGCGATGAAGGGCGCCGGCGACGAGAAGGGCGCCTCGGCGATGGCGGCAAAAGCCGCCGCGTTCAATCAGCTCAGCTTCAACTACGGCTACGTGCGCGCGAAGGCGATGAAGATGGAGGGCACCCACTAAGCCCTGGGGAATGAGGCCGTTCGGAATGAAGAAGCCGGCGTCGCGGACACCCGCGGCCCGGCTTTTTCTTCGTTCTCCATGCTATACTTCAAAGTTCCGGCCAGTCGTTAACACCCCTTCGTGCGGAAGTGGCGGAACTGGCAGACGCGCAAGCCTCAGGAGCTTGTTCTCGCAAGAGAGTGGAGGTTCAAATCCTCTCTTCCGCACCAACCGCATAGCGCCCCAATAAAACGGGGCGCTTTTTGTTTCTCTGGACGAAAAAGCTAACGGATAGCTAACGGACGGCGTGATTTCGCCAGAACCTCGACGGTTTGGGGGCGCTACCGCCGGCTTTCCGTCTTAGCGCGTAGAACGCTCAAGGCGACGCTTCCTGCGTGCGACCTTCGCACGCGGCTGGATGTCGTCGGCGGCTCTCGTCATCATGCTTGTGACGACGTTCGAGGATTTCGTCTCGGTGGTCGTTGTAATGCTGTTTGGACCGTGCCCGCTGGCTACAGACGGTGCATGCAGTCCATCCTGGCGACGGTTTCCCGTAAGAACACTCGACGGCAGTGGAGGCAGTGCCGCAGCAAGTGGCCGGTTTTCTCAATCAGCGTGGCGGTTGCGAACCAGAACGGCGTCGGCCACGGCCCGGTGACCAATAAGATGGGAGGCCGGTCCGTATACTGCCAGACATCGAGGCCGCTGATCGTTAGGGTTCCTCCCGCCGTCGGCGCTCCCCAATACTTCCTGTCTTTCAGAAATTCGAGCAGGCTCGTCCGCAGCTGATCTATCAGCGCGTGACGTGCTGGCGTGTCGGCTTCCAGTTCCTTGAAGGTCGCCATGAAGCCGGTGTGGCTTCCCAGGGGAATCAGGTGCCGGCGCAACGCAGAGACGTCGTCGTCTGAGACACCGTCCTTACTCTCCGCGATCCGCAAGAGCAGTCTCATCGCAGACAGCATGACCTTCGGCGCTGTTCTAACGGATACAGCCTGCTTCTTCACGGCTGGCCGTTTGGTTGTCACACGCTTTGCGGTGGCTTTCTTGGTTGTGGGCGTCATGACACTAATCTAACACATGTCAATCTAATAACCGTTGTACCAACTGTACAATGGAGCAACCACTAATCGACAAAGCCGAACACAGGGAGGACGAGAAGAATCTTACCAGAATCCGCTTCGAGCAATTGCTCCTCAGGATCTTGGAGCACGTGACCCGCACGGAGCACCGGATCGATGACGTTGCTGATGCCGTGGATGCGCTTGATCGATTCAATCGGCCGTACGGCGATGGCGTGAGACCGAAACAAAGGCGGCGGCGGTGATCTTCAAGGCCCTGACCGAGGGTGAATATCACGCGGCTGTGCCTGAGCACAGCACCGAGTTTCGCGTGGCTCGCCTTCGCTATGAACGGCACGAGCTCCACGGCGAACTGACCGTGTCCTGCGGACTCGCGGGGGCGCGGTCTTTGACGATGCCTGCATCAGCTCGAGCACGATGAACTTCTCGAGCGCGATGACGCGGCAGAGCCACGGCAAGCGGCTCGCGGATCGCGCGCGCACGGCTGGCAAGGTCGATTGGATCGGGCTGCTCGAAGAGTTGTGCATGCGCGTGCTTGTCGGCGGAACGTGCCGGCCAGCCCGCCGTGATTCTCAGCCAGGTGCCTCCCGCCACGTCGGAATCGATCGTCACGATCGACGGCTACCCGATCTACACCAAGCACCACGCCATTGACTTCGGGGATGGCGGCACCGCGAAGAGCCTCTATGCGCTCTACCGCGGCGGGAAGCTCGAGGCCCACGGCGAACGCGTCGCGCTCTTCGATTGGGAGCTCGATGCCGTGACGCACCGCGGCCGCCTCGAGAAGCTGTTCGGGCGCGACGCATGCCGTCCATCCGCTACGTCCGTGTGATCGGCCCCTGGTGCATGAAGTGGATCGGTTGCGACGGATCATCGCGATGAAGAGATCACGTTCGGCATCTTCGACTCGGTGGGGTTTGCCTGCGACGGCCCGCCAGAGGCCGCAGAAAGCGCGCTGACGTACTTCCGGGCTGTCCGTCAGCTTCGTATCGGCGGCCTGCACCTGGCGCACGTCAGCAAGGCGGAGACGGGCGATCAGCGGCCGTTCGGCTCGCCTTCTGGCACAACTCGGCGCGGTCCACCTGGTTTGTCAAAGCCGCCGAGCAGCGAGCCAGGACCAGGCTGACGATCGGACTCGTTCAACCGCAAGGCCAACCTTGGGCCGCTCCAGCCGGCCCTGCGCGTACACCTTCTCGTTCACCTCGGACTCGCATTGACGTCGGCACGCGTCCCAGCCTCGAGCGTCGGACGAACTGGTCGACGAGCATGCCGATGTGGCAGCGCGTCCGAGAGGCGCTGAAGAGCGGCCCCCGGACGCTCGCCAGCCTCGCCGACGAACTCGACGCCAAGGTCGACACGATCGAGAAAGCCGTGAAGCGAAAGAGCACCGTGTTTACCCGCGTGCCAACCGACGGACGGTATCCAGCGGATTGCCCTGGTCGAAAGGCGGGTCGCATGAACCGGACAACGTTGTCCGGATCATTGTCCGGTCTTGTCCGGTTGACACTGACGGACTCAACCGGACGGACAAGCCCTCTCTCTTAGAGGGCTGTCCGGTGTCCGGCTGTCCGGTCCGAGCAGAAAGAAAGAGCGAGCAAGGACGGAGTCGGGGCAATGACGGGCGCCGGCAGTCGCATCGTCGGTCCAGGCCGATTACCGGACGGGCGAGGCGTCCGGTCTCTCGGGAAGCGGCGTGATGTGGCAGAACATCCGGGGGTGGTCCTTGTGCACGCCGAAGAGATGTCCGCAGCTAGGACAGCTGTAGTACCGGAACGAGTCCGTATTTCACTCACCAGATGGAAGGCTCCGCTCTTCCTGCACGCTGGACACTGTTGGACCTCCGCCATGACCTTCGGGCAGCCATCATCCTTTCTTGAGAGTCCGGGCGGTATTCGTGACAGCTGGTCCGGCCTCAGGGAATTTCACGACATTCCACGGCCCTGGCGTCCGGCCTCGGGGAAGTGCTGTGACGTGGTGGAGCAGATGGGCGAGCTTCTTATGCACGCTCCAGAGGTGACCGCAATCACAGCGGAAATATGCACCGCGAGTGAGTTCGCTCGCGAAACAACAGGAAGCGGACCAGCTCACCGTCGCACGCCGGACACTTGACCGCCGTGCGCCCGCTATGGCTGGGGAGCACCGAGCGCACACTACTGCGCCGGTCTTCAATGACGAAGAGAAACGCGCACGCGCAACAACGCAGGTGCACTGGACAACTAGTAGCTCAGCGTAGAGCCATCGCTCAGGACGTCAGACGGCTTCCCAACGTTATTCCTCGCGCGGGACATCGAGACCGTGATCATGCTGCGAGCAGCCATGATCCGCTCCGGTGGTTAGCGCGCTATGCAGGGAACTCCCCGATGCCCCAGGCGGAAGTCAGGTAAGGCCATCAGAGCGATGTCCAATCGACGTTGAGCCACGTTCCGTGCTACAACCGCTGCCGACAGTTCCCACACCGAAACGAACTCATGAACGACAGCCACCGATCGGCCTTTCCCAGATCCTCAGAGCGATGCATCGCAGTGTGCCGCTGCCGCCATCAGCTCGGGCAACGCAGCGAAACGGCACACCCGCCTTCGAATACGAGATTCAAGGTGGCTGTAGCGCACGTCAAGGCGGTCATCATCCTTCGGTTACAGCGAGTAGTGACAGCCGGAATCCACCGACTGTAACGGGCGCATCTCCATATGCCGTGTTGAGCTAGGGGGCACCACAATCTCTAGTTCGCTAGGCGCTGCAGGACCACTGCGTGCCTCCGCGCAGCGCTTTTCCAACATGCCGGCGTAACAGAAATTTCGGAGACGCGAATGACGACAACAAAGGATCTCAGCGCCAGGCCGAGGCTCAGGCCTATTGGCGGACAGTCACGCGAGATTGGCAGCTGGACGCGCATCAATTCGAGGTTTTGCGGCAAGCCTGCCTTTCTTTGGACCGGATCGCGATGGCCGAGCAGGACATCCAGGCCACCGGCGCGATGGTGCAGGACAGATTTAGCCAGCTGAAACCGCATCCAGGGATCGCAGTGGTGCGCGACTATCGCGGCTTGTTTGGGCGGCTGGTGCTCCAGTTGGGCCTGACGGCGTCCGGAGGCAGGTAGTGCCGACGCGACGAACACCTACAAGCTCGCACCTCGTGGCGAAAGGATCGGCCGAGCGTTCTGGGCACGTCGAGCGCTTTCGGCGATCTGCCCATGCAAGCGAAAGCAGCTCGATGGCCTCACCCGTCTTGGCCGGGAGGTGTTTTGGAGCTCACTCGAGCGACCAGACTTCTCGTATGCGAACGTGCAGACGGCGCTCGCCAGCGACGCTGCGGCCGTCGCGAGATTCCGACAAGCCGATCCGCGAGGCGCGCAGGGGATCACGGCGTATCTCGATCTCTGGCTGCAATGTCTCGCTCGCTGGGACAGCTTGGCCGTGGCCCGTGCTGGCGAGCACGAGTTTGTGGGGGCCGCGCAGTTACTACCCGAAGGTTGCCGCCGGCGCGCAGTTCACGTACGGGCAGATCGTGCGGCAGTCGCTCGACCTGAGCGTCGTCACCGAAGACGAGGACAGCGAATGACGAAGGAATCACCGACGGCCACGCTGTGGCGATCACTGACTCGATGGTGGCAACGACGGAGGCCGAGCGTTTACGCGCAGCGCGGCCTGCTCGTGCTCGGCCAAGAACAGACGGAAGAGCACGTCACCGACGACTGGCACAGAGGCGCCGAGGGGAGGCCGTTGTCGGCCTCAGGGACAACGAGACCTATGTGCGGCCATCGATGCCGCGAGAGGAGCGGTAGAGAAATGGAATACGCAGTCGTATGCGACGACAGAGCGCCGAGCGAGGCAGACGGCGCTTGATGGCGTCGCCGCGCTGCGCGCCTTGGACACGGCGACATCTTGCACGGAATGCCATGCACGCCAAGCCGGCAGGAATGGCGGGATGGGCTGCAGGATATCTGAGAACACGGCGAAGTCGAACCGCGGGCATCACGAAAGCGATTGCACGTGATGTGCGGTCAGTGCTCACGCGTCGGATGACGCTGCGCGTCGCGGTTTCAGGTCGCCGGCTGATCGGCGCGCACGCTCTCGCGCATGCGGAACGTCGTCGCTAGCCACGCAGCTCGCGTCGTGGCGGCGGCACCACGTCGATGGCCGCACGACGCGCGTGGCTGAAGCAGGCAGAACGGGACGCTGCCACATGGCGACGTCCTGCACGATAACGATTCTCCATTTCACAACGAAAGGATAGGAGTCATGCTGAAGAGAATGAATTTCGATGCGCCGATCTACCCCGAGGCGCGCGTGCGAGTCATCACGCAGGCATTTGCAGGTCCAGGTATCAATGGCACACCCGCGCGAAGCGTTGTTGATTGACGCCAATGTCGAGGCGCCGCCGTGCCTGCTTCATGAACTCCGTACACTACGATGGCCCGGCACCGTTCAATGCCATCCGCTATCGACGCAGAGGCCGCACCGAGTCGTATGCGCGGCGAACGCGCCACGGGTCGAGCCGAAGCCAGCGATCACGCTGATGTGGACGTCTGCCGAGGTGTGCGCGGATCTCGAGTGGAGCGAGGAGGACCTTCGCGTCGCGCGCGCGTCGTGGATTCCCGAAGCCGTCCGGTGGCGCGGACGTCCCCGGCGAAGAGGGCTATCGCGGTCGGCATCGAGCCCACGTGGGATCCGGCAAGCTGGTCCGGCGCGTTCGGACTCGCCCGCGCGTCACGAGCGCTACCAGTCGTGCGCGGCGCTGACCCGCCTTGTAGATCTTTCGGGGCGCAAGATCGGGAACGGCGGGGCGCCCACCCCCGCTGACATGCGGGGCCTTTCGCACGCCGTCTCACCTTTCCTTCGAGCGCGAGAAGTTTCGGAGCCGGCGGGCGCTCAGTTGCCCTTCAGCAAGGCGTCCAGTCTCCCGGCCGCCGGTTCCGTTTTTTTGAAGGATTAGAAGGAGTGCAATGAGCGACATTGTTTTGTCTCGTGCAGAGCTCGCGGAAGATCTCACGGCCGAGCGGCAGCGCGCCGCACGGCTCGAGCAGCAGTTACGGCAAGCGCATGCGGAGAACTCCGCGTTAAGGACCGCGCGGGATATGGCGATTCGCATGTCGCGTCTGGGGTCGAGCCAGGCGCGTCACGATTGGGACAACCACGCATGAGCAATGATGTCGGCTGCTCGTGCGAAGCGCCTGAGCGCGATCTGACGGCCGGTGCGTGCCATTGATGGCGACAGCATCACGATCAGCGCGGCTGCCGACTTCGATGTCGAAGACGGTTGTCGGCCGAGTCCGTTCGGGGCCATTCGAGTAATCCTGGCCTGCGACGACCGGCATGATCTCTGCTGGCGCGTGCCATCGAGCGTCTATGCTGGTTACGCGGACGGAGCCGGTCAACGTCCTTCTTGCAGGCCCTCGCTCGGGCGGAACGTATAAAAGCCGTGGGCAAAACAGAGATAGACGTGCACGAGTTCAAGGTCCCCATTCCCATCCCGCTCGATGCGGGGGGCGCTGTTCACGAGCCCTTTGGCCGCATGTCGGACAATCGCGCGGCTGGGGTTTCGCGGTGTAGGGAGGCTCCGGAAGCATGGAGCTCAAAGCGTACCGCCACGCTATGCCAATGAACTATCCTGGAAAGCCCAATGGTTATCCGGCGACAAACCCGTAGCCGATTTCTCTCCAGCGGACGAGTACTGGCCAATAGACGCTGCTCGACGAATCTTGAATGCTGCAACCGTTATCGACGAACCGTCGGCGCTCGCCACGCCGAGCGGAGTCTCGGACAAACAACGTCTGCGAGCGCTTCACGCGACGATGTGGATTTCGTGCGCGGCTTCGCACCATGCAGGGAGTTAGTGCAAACCAGAAGACCTCAGGCGCACGGGACCGGGCGCTATGTCGGGCGGTTCCTGGCTCTACTTTGGCTACGCTGGTCTGGCCCCACGACGGGAACGCTTACGGAGCCGCGCCGCGTGAGCCTTCAAAGATTGGAAGTGCTGTCGCAGTTTTCGCTCCATGGGAAGCGTGCGCCTCACGATCGTCCGGGCGGTCCTTCAGTGTGGCGTGCTCTTTCTCGAGAGCGCGGGTCGTGCGGAGTAGGCGTTTATGTTGCGCTGCCAGATCGTCAGGCATCGGCGTCGATTCTCTCCACCTGCAAGGATACTCCCGCTGTTGGTGGCTGACCTGTTGATTTGCAAACGGGATCGAGCGGGAGTATAAACGGCGCGCCGGGCCGTGCTGATAACGCGGATGTTCCGGCAGCTAACCCCGTCGTAACGGGGCTGCCGGCATTGTATCAGCCGGCATCCTGCCCGCAGGCCTTCACCTCGGAGGCACATGCCGAGCGAAGACAAAAGACTCGCGCTCGCTCACGTGTCACGCTTGCGGATGAACAGCACGCACTGCGTCGCGTGCTGGTTGAGCACTGCGAGAATCATGCCTGACTGATAGACTCTCGAATCCCGTTCAACCCTCCCGAGTGGCGCGGCCACGCAGTGTTGATCGCTGAGTGGTGGAAGCTCACGAAGGGCGCGCGCGTGGCCGTCTGCACGCTCTGGAATCATCCGCTCGGGTGCGAGCGTAGACGCTGCGACGTTGACGGAGCAAAAGATGGGCACGCAAGACGTTTTGAGAGGAAGAGGACAATGCGATGGCATTCTGACGCCTCAAGAACACAAGGCCTCTGGCGCTGCTCGAAGAGTGGCACCGTCGGCTCGAGGACGTAATGGCGCTAATTGAGAAGAGGCGTCGCAAGGAGGAAATACATGAGGCCTATGCAGCCGTGAAGCTAGGGATCGAGTCAGAGTACCGAACCCGCCAGTTGGCCCGCGAGCCGCAGAATGAGGCTACCGAGCGTCTGCTGAAGTCAACATTTCATAAAGCCTTCGTCCACTTGTCCACACCCGTGAACGCCCCGCCCGAGAGGATCTACGAGTCGGTGTACCAAGCATCGTCCGACTTTTCGCCTGTGATCTCTGACATGCGGGGCAAGAGGGATGCCGATGCCACGTAGCAGTCAGACCAGACGTCCGGAAGATCTGCGGCTGCGCGAGGTGGAAGACGCCGACGAAAGACGAACGCGCAGCGCTGCGGCGCGTGCTGTTGGACTGGCAGGGCTGAAATGAGCGACGAACTGACTGACGCGGAATATTTAGAACTGAACCGGTTGCAAGTGCTCATCGGCCAAGAGAGACTCGCGGCCGTTGTCATGCCAGTGTTGGAGCGGCTGGCGCAGGCGCCCAGTGGTACCCGTCCATCCGTTGGCTAGGGCCTTATTGGATGCGTTGCGCGTTGAAGCCAAGAAACACGTGCATTGAATGTTCATCGGCCCGGTTCACGCCGGGCCGACGTCGTCCGTGGTCATAACGCGCGCAAAGTGCGAGGGCATGGGCGCTGAACCTGGCTGACAATCCCAGCTGTGACCGCAGTCAGGACAATAGCAGCCGTGGTCCCCACCGAAGGACATGGTGGTGATCAGCGCCTTTATGGAGTGGCATTTTAAAAAAAAAAAAAAAAAAAAACAAGAGGCGGTGGTCCCCACCGAAGGACATGGTGGTGATGAGCGCCTTTATGGAGTGCATTTGGGGCACGAGGTGCGCCTCATATGAGGTCGGGGATCGGGGTCCATAACGAAAAGATGGACGGGAACGCTGAAGTTCGTCTGTCCCGAATTGCACACCGCATCGCGCTGCCCGATCTGGCGCAGGAGTGGAAGCTCCGCAAGATTGGCTCGGGCATGCGGGGCAAGAGGGATGCTCGATACCACGTAGCAGTCAGACCGAGCTAGTGCAACAGTCTCACGCGGGCATCATCGGACATAGCGACAGGACAATAGCACGACGCAATGACAGCACGGGTCACACGGTAAAGAAAGGCGACACAGCATGAGAGGCAGCATCAAGCGACGGTATGAAGGCAGTTGGAGCCTGATACTCGATCTCGGCTATCAGACCGATCCGCAGACTGGGCTACGCAGGCGCAAACAGAAGTGGCTCACGTTTCGCGGCACGAAGAAGCAGGCGGAGTCGAAGCTGAACGACGTCTTGGCGGCACACGGCCGCGACGAGTTCGTGGAACCGTCGAAGATGACCGTGGCCGAATGGCTGACGGAGTGGGTTGAGAAAGCCATCAAGCCGCCAAAGAAGCGCGCATCAACCTACGCAGCGTATCGGCGCGTGATTCGCAAGAACCTCGAACCGGCGATCGGATCGATTCGGCTGCAGCAGCTCAAGGCGCTCGATCTCGAGCAGGTACTGCGCCGATCAGAAACTGTCGTCAGGGACGTTAATGCAACACCACGCGATCGTGTCCGGGGCGCTCAAAGCGGCCGTCAAGGCGGGGATCGTGACGCGCAATGTCGCCACGCTCGTGACCGGCAAACCCACGCCGACGAAGGATCACGACAAGATGCAGTGCTGGGAGCTGGACGAGGCACGGGCCTTCCTGGCTGCAGCCAAGACGGCCGGTCCCCAGTCCGCCGCACTCTTCGCGTTTGCCCTCGACACGGGCGCTCGGAAAAACGAGTTGTGCGGGCTCAGGTGGAGCGATCTCGATTTGGAGAAGGGGACAGCCACAGATCATCCGGCAACTCGTCTCGCCGAGGGCGTACGCCGGAATTTGGACCCGTCAAGAACGGCATACCGCGAACGGTGGACCTCGGCGCCGAGACGATCGAGTTGCTGCGGAGCCATAAGCGGGAGCAGGCCGCGATCAAGATGGCCAACCGCACCACCTACCAGGATCACGGGTTGGTGTTTGCGAAGGAGTGGGGGCACCTGTTCAACCGGAAGGAGTCTCTTGGCCTTCCGTTGCAGTCGAACAACATGGGTCAGCGGGAGTTCGCGAAGATCATCAAAGCCGCGAAGGTGCGGACGATCACGATCCACGGTCTGCGGCACACCTGCGCGACGCTCCTCCTCAAGGCGGGTGTGCCGGTGCACGTCGTCTCGCAGCGCCTCGGGCACAAGAAGATCCAGATCACGCTCGACATCTACGCCCATGTGTTGCCGTCCATGCAGCGGGATGCTGCGCAGCGCCTCGGGGCGATGCTCCACGGCTAACCAAAAGCTAACGAACCGCCTTGCACAGGCCGATATTGGACGGTACTCAAACAGGACAGGGAGGGCAAAACACCAATAAATACGGCACTCAATTGCACTAGACCGCACTAGGCAACACTGCACTTTTGGTATCCTCTCTTCCGCACCAATAGCCAGAATTACTTATCAAAACCAGTAATCGCGCGGTGGTTAGCTAACGGACAGCTAACGTCACCCAGGGCTCTGCTATTGTGCCTGTCAGTCATGACGGATGCTGCGCGGTCCGCGCGTGTCATGCGCACGCTTGCCCGGGTCGTCACCGCGATGGCGGCGGTCGAGGGCGTCATCTGCCTGTACGTGCTGGGATTTGGTGGCGTCCGCGTCGACGCCGGACCGCTGCGGATCTCGGCGGGGACGTGGCGCCATCCGTTCACGCAGGCGATCGTGCTTGCGCTCCTCGCGGCGTGGCTGTACCTGGCGCGATGCAGTCCGCCAGGGCGAGTGGGATGTCGTGCCGCGTCTGGTTCGGCGCCTCGCCAGCCGCGGCGTCGCGACAATTGGCGCCGAGCCGCTGCTTTGGACCGGCGTCGTCGTAGCCACGATGGCCGCAGTCATCGTCTGCGATCTCGTCGCCGCGAAGGCGTTTGTCGTCGGCTCGGTCGAGGGGGCCTGGGCTTACCCTTACGTCCGCGAGATCCCACCACACACCGTAGCGATCGTGCTGATCGTGGGCGCGTCGATAGCCGCGGCGGTGCGGTGGTTGACGGCGCCACAGGGCGCGCGGGACGAATGGGATGTAGCAATCACGTGGATCGCGATCGCGACCGGATGCCAGGCGCTTCTGCGATCGCTCGCGCCGTTCAGCTTCGACCAGATCATGGTCAGCGATGGCGCCAACTCGTTCTATACCGTCACGCAACAGTACGGCGCCGAGAACGTGCTCACCCGGTTTGCCGAACTTCGCGGCAACTGGCCGATGCACGCGAACAGCAACATGCCCGGCAAGCTGCTGCTGCTCTACGCTCTCGAGTTGGTGTCGAACGACCCGACACTCCTCTCGTGGCTTTTGCTGGCGGTGTCGAACCTCGGTGGACTGCTCCTCTACCTATTGGTCCGCGATCTGTTCGGCGATCGACAGATTGCGCTCTACGCGCTCGTCCTGTATCTCTTCGTCCCGGCGAAGCTGTTCTTCTTGCCGTTGATGAACACGGTGACGCCGGTCGTCACGCTCGCGTGCCTGTTGCTGTTCGAGCGGTGGCTGCAGCGGACGAGCCTCGGGTACGGCATCGCCGCGGCGGTCTCGCTGTACATGCTGGTGCTCTTCGAGCCGGTGCCGCTCGTGATTGGCGCGCTCGTCGCGCTCATCCTGGCGCGTGCGCTCGTGTGGGGCGACATTCCCGTGAAGACGCTGATGACGCAGAGTCTGTTCATCATCGCGGCGTTCCTCGGCATGATCGCTCTGGTGTGGCGGCTGTTCGACTTCAATCTCGCCGATGCATTCCGCCGCGTCGCCGCTGACGCCGCGGCCTTCAATGCCCTCGAGAATCGGCCGTATGGCCTGTGGGTGTGGCGCAACCTCGTCGACTTCGGCTTCGGCGTCGGCATCTGCCAGGTGGTGCTGTTCTGGTTCGCCGCGGCAGACGGGCTGCGATGGCGCGCCGACGCCTTGCTCAACCGGCCGATCGTCCTGTTCTCGGCGGCACTCGTCGCCATGCTGCTTGCGCTCGACCTCACCGGCGTCAATCGTGGCGAAGTGATCCGCCTATGGATCTTCCTCGCGTGCCTGTTCCAGGTGCCCACGGCGTACGTCTGTGTCCGCGTGCGAAATCGCGCTGCCTTCGCCATCGTGCTGATGCTGACGATCGTTCAGGCGGCGCTGGCCACAGCGACTATCGGCTTTGTCGTCCCCTGAGTCCTCTCTTCCGCCCCAATGCACAAAAGGCCCCGAAATTGCGGGGCCTTCGGGGACGATTCAGTGGAGCTTGGAGGATGAGATCCCGGACCGATGGGCTCAGCTGACAGGCGTACCAGCTTCGATCTGACGAATCAACTGGTTGGCGCGCTGACGCAGGTCTGCCGCGTCACGCGCGATCCGCTCCTCGCCGGCCCGCTGCAGCTGTGGCAGCCTGCGGTCGAGCGCTTCGATGAGGCGATACAGGTCGGCGAGGACGCCGTTGGCTGGGGTGGGTTCTTCGTTCATGGTGATGGTCGCGATCTTTCCTGACACGTCAGAACAACTCTCCGATCCACAACACGAGCCGCAACAGCCACGCAATCGGCAGGCCGAACGCCAGGATTGCGAAGGGTATGCAGCAGATCACAGCCAACATCATGAGCAGGTCGCCGCTGACGGCACTGGCGCGTCGAAACCACGAACGAGACTCGGGTGATGTGGCCGGTGCGAGGCCGTTCATCGCCCGCCGTACCGTCTGGCGCCGCCACCAAATCCCCAGGAGCTCGGCGCGCGACGCGACTGGGCGTCACGTCGCGCCACATTCCAGACCTCGCCGCACGAGACGCACCGCCAGTGACGTTTCGGCGCTGACGGTCTTGCTGGTGGTCGTCACGATTGACGCGCGACAGGCCGGGCAGGCGGCCGGCGTCGCGATCGGGGTGACGACGTCTTCTGAGATCCCGGACGGATTATTACGCATGCGAGCACATTCCTCTGGCGTCCAGGTGTTCAATCTGGCTCG
Source organism: uncultured Acidobacteriota bacterium (assembly GCA_963797715.1). GTDB lineage: Bacteria > Acidobacteriota > Vicinamibacteria > Vicinamibacterales > 2-12-FULL-66-21 > DATBJJ01. The sequence continues at coordinate 363,523 of CAWCQS010000007.1, read as the reverse complement.
GTCTCATCGGTTCCAGATGCCTCGCAGCATCTGCACTACACCGCAACCCATGTCTCCACCTTGGTGAGATCAAAACCAACGACGCACTCCTGCGGTCGAGCACAGACGTAGACGGTCGAGCCGTACGCCTCGCCGTTCAGCCGTCGTCGAATCTTCGTCTGGGGCCGATGACAGACCGGGCAGTCGTGAGGTGTGGGCGGTGGTGGTGGTGTCATAGGTCAGCTCCTCTTAGCTCGACGTTGCGCCAGCGAACGCATCGGACCTGGCGTCGCGTCGGTCCTCATGGCGACGAAAGCCACGGCCATCAGCACCGTGGCGACGGCGGCGTAGCCGGCGGGAGCGAGTGTGTCCTGCGACGCTCCGAGTCCGGCCCACCCGATTGCGGCAACGAACACTGCGGCGACGAGAATCCGACCGCTGGAGGTAAGAATGTGCACGTCGAGCCTTTCGCTTGGCACCGTGTCGAGCACGAGGCTTGGCGAAAGGGAGGACCTCGCAGCCTACTTTGATGAGGCTGGCGGCCGGTGCGGCCGGGAGGCTCAGGAAAGGACCTTCAGTATACACGAAATGGCCCGTTGTTCCCGTGGTTTCGCGATATCCGCGGCGTTCCGGTCGTTGGCCCGGTCCGCCTACGGTTGGTCCATCGATGTTCACGAGACGCGCTGGTCTACAACCCCCGAGATGCGTCCCGCTTGCAGTGAGCGCGCTGGGACTGCGCTGGACCCGCAGGGGTTCGAATGACGCAGCTGAAGGTCGCTGGGAAGGAGACGAAGCTGATGGAGCTCCAACAAATCGCTAACCTTACGGACTCGTCCACTGGTACGGCAACATATCGACCTACATGTAGATGCTCGGCCTCGTCCCGTCAGCTGGCTAAAAGCCGAGACGAGTGCGGTCGGAGACTTCTCAAATTATTCGCAGCGAGCGAGGATGTCATGTCCAGAGAAACGCCTGAGCAACTGCTGAAATCGATTGTCGATGGAATCAACACCGGGAATCTCGACGCGCTCATGTCTCTGTATGAGCCTGAAGCCGCCTTTGCGCGTCAGCCTGGGAGCCTCGCGCACGGCTTGACGGGTGTTCGTGAGTCACTGGCCGCCTTCATAGCGATGAAGGGCACGCTCGATCTCAAGGTGACGCGCGTCCTCGAGGCCGGTGGCCTGGCCCTCGTCGCCGGGAACTGGTCATTCATCGGAACAGGGCCAGACGGCAATCCTGTGACGCTTACGGGCCGGAACGCGGATGTTCTGCGTCGTCAGGCAGATGGCTCCTGGCGCTTTGTGATCGATAACCCCTGGGGAACGGACTGATTACAAAACCGGTCGTTGCGCAAAGAGACAGCCCGGCTGTATGTTTGTTTTCTGAACCACAGCCATGGCCGACGTTGCTTGCCCCCGATGTGACAACAAGTACAGTCCACGCTTGCTGTCCGCCAGCGAGATGTCTGTGGTGACGGACTATCGCTGCCCCGAGTGTTCCCACGTTTGGGCCGTTGACAAGGACAAGCCTTCACAAATCCATCACATCACGCCGTTCGACAGACGCTCGACGGAAAAGCCGTAGGAGTGGTCGGCGACGGCGACCTGCGGTTCTCGCAAGTCGCGCGTTCGAATGACGACGTGATTATCGGGAACGTCTCGACCATCCCTTTCGACTCAAGCTCTGCCATCCTCAGTAAAGCTTGGAAGGACGCGAACGAATAGGTACGGATCGTGCCTCTTACTTGTGCGAAAGGGGGAGGCATGCGAATTGGAATCTGGGTGATAGCGGCGATGTTGACGATTCCATTGTCCGCTCAACCGGCTCAGCCCGCTCAACAACGAGGCGTAGTCAGTGGCGTCTCTGTTCCCAAAACGCCAGCGCAGGCTGGGCTGCCCGTTGAGATCACCATCGCCGGTACCAACCCTTGCGGCGCTGTGCGCGTCGATCCCGGGGACGGCACAGAGCGCATCACACACCCGATTACGCAGGTGCCGACAACGGTGCGGTACGTATATCAGAAGGCGGGACGGTTCGAGGTGCGCGCCGAGGGCATGGGCAACTGTGATGGCGTGGCGGTGGCCGCAATCGAGGTCAGTCCAGCACCGGCTCCGCCGGCTGTCGCTCCTCCGGCAGCCGCTCGCGGCGTTCGCGGAATGGACACCGATCACGACGGCGTTGTGACCCGTGCGGAGTGGCGTGGCAGCAACGAGACATTTCGCCGGCACGACACGAACGATGACGGTGTGCTCTCCGGCACAGAAGTGCGCGACGAGCCGAACGAGGTCATCGTGAAGGCTGACGAGCGCTGGTCAAACTCGGGCGTGTACGTGCGCGAGGGCGAGGTCGTGCGCATCGAATCGGCGGGTACAGTGCAGCTGAGCGCCGACGGCGCGGATACCAGCAGCCCCGGCGGTGCAGGGTCGGGCCGGCGCGCTCCGTCCGCACCGCTGCCCGATCGTCCCGCCGGTGGACTCATCGCGCGGATCGGGAACGGCCCGCCGCTCTTCGTCGGCGCCGAATCGATGCTGCGCGCCAACGCGACCGGTCTCCTGGACCTCGGCGTCAACGACGATCACCTCGCCGACAACCGCGGCGAGTTCCGCGTCAAGATCGAAGTGCCGACACGCGGCCGCTATCGAGATAGGTCGCGAAGCCCTGCCGTAGCTCGAGCCGAGCAGCAATCGGATCAGGGATGCGCGACCGCGGACAATGGCTAGAATGGGCAGGTGAACCACGTCGATTCCTTCGCACGCCAGAACAGGAGGCTATGCAATGCAACGTCGCATGTCGCTTCTGGTCGTCGTCGCGTTCCTCGGCGCGTCGTGCGGCGGCACGGACGCTACCTCGAATCTGACACAGCCGTCATCCTCTTCTAGCCCCTTGTCGGTTGCGGTCAGTACGACTTCACCGATTGTTGCCGCACAGAGGGTCAACAATCCTTTCTGCCCCACCGTCTCGCCGTTCAACGTGCCGATCGTCGTCATTGTCCAGCCGTCCGGCGGGGTCAGCGTTGTCGTCACCGCAATCCGCGTGCAGTTTGTCGACACTTCGGGCGCTGCAGCGACTCAAGTGACGTTGCCTGCGCCGGTGCCCACCACGCAGTTCGGGACCGCATTGGACGTCGCCCGGTCCGGGCAGGCCTTTCCTGTAAGCATCGGAATCGGCTGCGGTACCGGACATATGGGGAATCTGCGAATCCTCGTTGAGACACGCGACGCGCAAGGACGGACCGGAATGGGGCAGGCGACCGTCGGTGTGCGCTAGTCGCGCAGGTTGATGCCAAAGCAGGTTTGCCAGAAGCGGTCCAGCGAAGATGCCGCCACCGGCCGCAGCTACGCCCTCTGCCCCTGGCGGGAAGCCACATTGCGAAGCGGACGAGTTCTCGTGCTTCAGGTGGCTGGTTCGGTGCCTGGCCTCGACGCGTCCTCGCTGCTCGGCGCTTACTTCGGTCCGCCGCCACCGGGCACGCGCTTCTGGTACGCCGGCCGCGGCGGAGTCGCCGGCTGCTTGGCGATACGATCCGTCACTTCCTTGATCGCGCGCTCGAGCTGAGGATCGCCGCCTTTGGCGAGCGCGGTTGGATCTTCGCCGACTGTAATGTCGGGCTCGACGCCGTGACCCTCGGCGAACCACGAGCCCTTCGGGTCGTACATCCGGAAGGTCGGCACGGTCACGTTGCCGCCGTCGGTCAGCGACGGCGCGCCGCTGATGCCGATGAGACCGCCCCACGTCCGCGTACCGATCAGCGGACCGCGGCCGGCCTCGCGGAAGTAGAAGGGAAACGCATCCCCGCCCGAGCCGCTCCAACCGTTGATCAACATCACTTGCGGCCCGCGATGTGATACCGGCGGCCACTGCTGGCTGCCGGCGTCGCGGACGGCCCAGAATGACAATGTTGGCCGGTTGAGCAGCTCAATGAATCGGTCCGGAATCTGGCCACCGCTGTTCCACCGCTCGTCGATTACGAGCCCATCCTTCTTCCATTGCGCTATGAACTGACGCACCAGCTCGTTCTGCGCATCGACGCCCGTGCTCTGCACGTAAACGTAGCCGACTTTGCCGCCAGTCGCCTTGTCCACGATCTGCCGGCGCTCTTCAATCCACGCGCGGAAGCGCAGCTCGCTTTCATCGGTGAGGCACTTGACCACCGCCTGGCGTGCCCCATCAGTTGATGGTTTGTCGTTGACGGTAAGGACGACCGTCTTGTCGCCGAGACCTTGGAAGCTGGCCCACGGATCGATCTTGGGGTTGAGCGGTACGCCGTTGACGGCGAGGACGTAGTCGCCGGCCTTGATGTTGGTGCCTGGCTCGGCGGCTGGCGATCGGACCGCAGTGTCCCACGGCCCGCCGGCGACGATGCGCTTGATGCGGTAGGCGCCGTTGGCGAGCTCCCAGTCCACGCCAAGCATCCCGACCGAGCGCTTTGGCGCCTGCTCTTCGTCGCCGCCGCCACGATAAGTGTGCGACGCGTTCAGCTCGCCGATGAACTCGCCGAGCACGAAGTTCACATCCCACCTCGTCACCGCATCGTCAAGGAGCTTTCCGTAACGCGTGCGGAGTCCTGCCCAGTCGACGCCGTGCATGTTCGGGTCGTAGAAGTAGTCACGTTCGAAACGGTAGGCGTCGGCAAAAATCTGACGCCACTCGGCGCGCGGATCGACCGGCACCTCGATATCGCCGGTGGTCATCGGCTTCTCGAACTTCTGTGCCGGCTTGATCTCGACCATGGCGTACTTCTTTTTCTGCGCCACGAACAACTTCTTGCCGTCGAACGTCGCTTCGAAGCCGTCGGCCTCGTCGAGCACCGTCTTCTCTTCGCGTTCCTGGAAGTCGAAGAAGACGATGGGGCTCTTCTCGTCGCTCGAGCCGGTGCGCGGCAGCCGGCGGTAGAGAAGCTTGCCCTTTACCGCCTGCAGGTCGGCATAGTTGCCGGCCTTCGGCGGTAGGACGAGGCTTCGAGCCTCGAAGCCGTCGAGATCGATGTCGACGTTGGCCGGGACCGGAGGCTTCGCAGTGTCGTCCTTCTTTTCGTCCTTTTTGTCGTCAGCTGGCTTCGCCTCGGGCTGACCCTCTGCGTCGTTGCGGGCTTCGAGCGGCGACTTGACGTCGTTGCGAAGCGGGACCGCGACGAGCTGGGTCGGATTGGGATAGGTCCATGAGTTGTCGAAGTTGCCGTACACGGGCTCGAACGATCGGTCGGACGCGTAGAAGAGATACTTGCCCTCCGGGTCGAAGACCGGCTGCGTGTCGTTCAAGTATCCTGACGTTGCCTGCTGCAGCTTTCCGGCCTTCGTGTCATACAAGAAGATCGCATTGTTGCTCGTCGTTGCGGGGCGAGCGTAGGTCAGCCAGCGCGAGTCGGGCGACCACTGGAAGCGAAACGGCTCGAGGCCGCCGTGGCTAATCCAATCAGGGCTCTGGTCGATGTCAGCCACCTTGCTCGTCGCGACGTCATAGAGGCGAATCTTCATCGCCTGATCGATGAACGCCAGCTTCTTGCTGTCTGGCGACCAGTACCGGCGTATAGCGGAAACCGGCGCCGAGCGACGTCACCTTCTGCTCCGAGCCAGACCCGTCAGCCGGGCGCAGCGTCAGCTCGTATTCGCCGCTCTTGTCGCTCCAGTAGGCGACCGTCTTGCCATCAGGGGACCAGCGTGGATAGCGCTCGGCAACTCCGGAGGTACGCGTGATGTTCACCACGGCGCCGTTTTCTGCCGGGACGGTGATGATGTCGCCGCGGGCTCCGAACGCCGCGCGCTTGCCGGTCGGTGAGATCGACGCGTCGCTGATGAGCGCTTCCGCCTTGGCTGTTCTCGGGCGGAGCGTCGTTTCGTCGGTCACCACACGGATGGGCACCTCGCTCGCCTTCTCGGAGCCACAATCGAGGAGATATAAGCGGCCGCCGGCCTGGAACACGATGGCATCGGCACCAGCCGAGGGGAACGTCAAGTCGAAGTCCGCGAACTGTGTGACTTGCCGCGCCTTGCCCGAGGCGACGTCGAGCGCCCAGATGTTGTTGCGTTGCGAGGCGCCGCGATCCGACACGAAGTAGATCGTGTTCCCGTGCCACATCGGCTGTGCATCGTTGGCGGGATCGTTCGTCAGGTTGCGCGACGCAAACGTCTTGAGATTGAAGAGCCAGAGGTCCGGCGCCCAGCCGCCGCGATAACGCTTCCACGTGCGGAAATCCTGCGACATCGGCATGTAGACGAAGTCGGTGCCGTTCTCGGCAATCGCGCCGAACTCGCCGTAGGGCACTGGCAGCTTTTCCGGCAGCCCGCCATCGAGCCCGACGAGATAGAACTGGCTGAATCGCTGCCGCCCACTCTCGCGGCTCGAGGCGAACAGCACCCGCTTGCCGTCGGGGTGCCAGCCGATCACACGGTCGGCCATCGGGTGATAGGTCAGGCGCACGGGCTCGCCGCCGTTCGCATTGACCACATAGACGTCGGTATTGCCATCGTAAGCGGCGCTGTAGGCCAGCTTCGTCCCGTCCGGCGAAAAGCGCGGGAACGATTCCTCGCCCTGCGGTGAGCTGAGCCGCGTTGCCGTGCCGCCCTTCCTTGCCACGATCCAGATATCGCCCGCATAGACAAAGGCAATCTGGGTCTGCGAGACCGTCGGCTGCCGGAACATGCGCGCGTCGATCTGGGCGTTCGCAATGCCTGGCAGAAGCAGAAGGAGGGCAGCAAAAAGGCTCGGCCGGTGTCCTGGTGTACATGGAGAAAATCCTACTGCAGTTTTGTCGGCGTCGACGGCGGCAAGGGCCGCCCAGATTTCAGGTTTTTTCAGCCGTTGCTCACGACTTCGGCTTGTGGGACGAGTGACCCTGTATGAGTCACCGGCGCCACGCATCGTGGCGCCGGACTTCCGACGGGAGCCTCATGCATCCACGCCTGACCGCGATGCTCGTGCTGGCGATTGCCGCTATTCCCGGTCTCGCCGGTGCCCAGTCGTCAGAGACAAGACCGCTCGATCACGTGACGCCTGGCCTCGCGGTGTCGGTCGTCGACGATTCGGGGCGGCGCGTAGACGGGCGCGTCGTCGACATTTCTGACGACGCGATCCGCGTATCCGTGCGCAAGACGATCCAGCAGATACCGATGGATCGCGTGGTGAGAATCGACAAGACCGACAGCCTCAAGAACGGGGCGCTGGTTGGCCTCGCGATCGGACTGAGTTGGGGCGTGTTCGCGGCAGCCTCCGATGGCAATATCGACGGCCCGTTTCTTCTGACGGCAACGCTTGCCAACGGTCTGGTGTGGACGGCGTTCGGCACCGGCATCGACGCGATGGTCGACGGCCGGCGCACGCTCTACCAGCGCTCTGCCAACGTGCAAGCGCGTGTCTCGCCGCTCGTCGGGCGGGGCGTCCGCGGCGCGGCGCTCAGTGTGAGTTGGTGAGGGCCGATGACTGAGGCCACAAGACCTCTTCAGAATAACTGGCCCTCTGCCCCAAGCATGGCACGACGGATCAGCGGCAGCGGCAACGGCCCGAGGCCGATGAACGTGTCGTGGAACTTCTGCAGCGAATACTCGGCGCCCATCTTCGCCTTGTAGTCGTCCCGCAGCTTCAGAATCATCAGCTTGCCCATCGTGTAGTAGCCGTACGTCGGATCCGATGTACCACGCTTGCTCTCCGAGACGCCGACTGGCCGCGGCTGATATCCCTCGGTCACGAAGTAGTCTTCGGCCTGCTTCACGGTCATGCCCTTGGTGTGCATCCGGATGCCGACGATGAATCGGGCGTTGCGGAGGAGCGCGTCCTGGATCTGGGCGAGGCGATAGCGCGGATCGTCGGCGTGGAAGCCGGCGTCGATCACCATCTGCTCGCAGTAGTGCGCCCAGCCTTCGGAATTGCTTGCGGCGCCAAACACCTTGCGAATATCGGACGGGAACTGCTTGCCGTAGAGGAACTGCAGATAGTGCCCCGGCCACACCTCGTGCACGGACGCATTCGAAATCAAGGGGTAGTACCACTGCTTCATGAACTCGCGCGTGTCCTTCGCCGAGAGCTTCGGGTCCGGCAGCGTCATGTTGTAGTACGCCTCGGTGGCCACGGCTCTCGAACGGACCGGGAATATCCATCGACGCGCTCGTCGTGGCGCGCAGGAAGGGCGGTGTCTCCTGCACCGTCGCGGGCGCCGCCTTTGGCACGGTGATCAACTGCTTGTCGGTCATGAACCGCCCGAGCGCGTCGAGCTCCGCCTGCGTCGTCGACAGCAGCTTGGACGCGGGAGGGAAGTCCTCCTGTACTTTTGCCAGCACCTCGAGCGGAGTGCGCTTGGGATCGATGAGCTTTGCGGTCTCGGCAAATGCGTCCTGGTTCTTACGCAGGTCCTTTTCAGCGATGGCCAGGAGTTCGTCGAGCGGCACGTTGATCATCTCGTCGGCAGCCAGCTTCTTGCGGTAGGTGTCCTCGCCAATGGCGAACTCGCCGTTCGATCGCTTCAGCAGATCCGTTTTCAACCACTGCTTGTAGTCGTCGAGCGCGGCAATGACTGCATCGTTGGCCTGCTTGAACTCAGCCAGCAGCGCTTTGTCTGTAACCGTAGGGAAAGCCTTGGCGACTGCATCCTTGAAGAAGTCGCGGTTGCCGTCTATCTGCTCGATGGCAATCTCGGTGTATACACGCGGCGGATTCTCGAGGTTCTTGCGCGCCTCGGAGAGCACTGCAGGCATCGCCTTTTCGCGCGCGATGAGCTGGCGCAGCCTGTCCTCGGGCGGCGCGAACGCGCGTTTGATCATCAGGTAGGCCGTGTTCGTCAGGCCGCTGCTGTAGTTGTCAGGATTGGTTGCCCACGATTTGACGACGTCGAGCGCCAGCACATTTGAGTCGATGGCGAGGAGCAGTTGCTCGCGATCCAGCTGGTTGACCGGATTGAGCGTCGACGCGTCAATCGCGGTCACGCGCTGACGGAAGTCGCGGGCGGCCGCGATTTCGTCGATGACCGCCTGACGCGACGGGTCGTCAATGGTTGTGTTGTATTTGTGGATGCCGAGATAGGTAGCGAACGTCGGATGACGTTTGTACGTGTCCTCGAGATACGCGCGCGACACCTCGGCGAACGCCGCATCACCGGATGGCTTCGCCGCCGGCGGTGGTGCGGACGGTTGCGAGCACGAGGCTGCTGCCGCCGTTCCGATCAGCAGGAAGAGCACTAAAGTACGACAGGAAGAAAGCTGCATTGCTAGATCCTACACAAACCCGCGCAGCAGATCGTGTATCTTGAGGCGGCGCGGTACCGCCGCGATCGTCAACCAGCCCGTGTCACACACCACTCATCACAGATTGCGAGTCGCCGTTGTCGGCGCCGGCGCATTCGGCGGCTGGAGCGCATTGGAGCTCGCACGCCGTGGCGCAGCCGTCACGCTCGTCGATGCCTGGGGGCCAGGCAACGCGCGCGCGAGCTCCGGCGGTGAAACGCGAATCATCCGTGCGACCTATGGAGGGCGTGCCATCTATACCGAGATGGCACTGCGAGCGCTGAAGTTGTGGCGTGCGTTCGATCCCGGCCCGCTACCTCTTGCGCGAGACAGGCGTGCTTTGGATGTTTGGCGAAGACGACAGCTTCGGCCACGAGTCCGCCGTGGTGTTGAACGCACACGACGCTCGCCTGGATGAGCTCTCGCTGAAGGAGGCCGCAGCGCGTTATCGACGAGTGAGCCTCGATGGCGTCCGGTCTGTCTTCATCGAGCCAGACGCCGGCTATCTCTTCGCCAGGCGCGCGTGCGAGTCCGTTGTCGACCATCTCATTGCGCAAGGCGGTGCGTATCGGCAGGCCGCGGTCGCCGAACCAGTCATCGCAGAAACGTCGGCGTTGACCAGCGTCGCCCTCGTCGATGGCGCACGGCTCGACGCAGACGTCTTCGTGTTCGCGTGTGGTTCCTGGCTGCCGTCACTCTTCCCGGACGTAGTCGGCGCGAACATCCAAGCGACGCGCCAGGATGTTTTCTACTTCGGCACGCCGGCAGGCGACTCGGGCTTCACCGACGCCTGAGTTGCCGGTGTGGATGGATTTTGCCGCCGGTTCGCGAGATGGTCAGATCTACGGCATTCCCGCCGTGGGAGTCTCTGGATTCAAGGTCGCGGATGATGCGGCAGGGCCAGCCATCGACCCGTCGACAGTCGAGCGTGTGGTGAGCGCGGAGGCGGTGGCGCGAACGCGTTCCTTCCTCGCAAAGCGCTTTCCGGCGTTGGCCACTGCGCCCCTCGTCAGCTCAGAGGTCTGCCAGTACCGAGAGCACGCCCGATGACCACTTCATCATCGATCGGCACCCACGAGCGGGGAACGTCTGGGTTGTTGGCGGCGGATCCGGTCATGGCTTTAAGATGGGGCCCGCGCTGGGAGAGCTGGTGGCGTCGCTGGTGCTTGGTGAGCGCGACGTCGACCCGCAGTTCGGCCTCGCCCGGTTCGCTCGGCCGCCCGCCGGCGGGTGGCAGCAGAAGTGGAAGTGATTCGTGTGTCCGTGTCCTCGCAGAGACCAGAACCGCAGGAGAAAGCATTCGCCAAAATTACTCCTGATTTCATGCGTCGGCCGTTGGAGGTTGCGATGATCTACTTGCTGCTCCTGTGGTTGTCCCAGAGCGCCGCGGCTGCGCAAGCGAGCCGTCCCCTAGACATCGCGTTCAAGGTTCAGATGATCGACCCTGGTTTCAGCGAGTCGGTCGCGGTCGCTGATTTCAACAAGGACGGGCGGCTCGACATCCTTTCCGCGGAGTACTGGTACGAAGCGCCCGCCTGGACCAAGCACAAGATCCGCGACATACCGTTCAACGGCAGCTACATCGACAACTTCAGCGATCTTCCGCTCGATGTCAACGGCGACGGTTACACCGATGTCGTACAAATCGCGTACTTTGCGCGCCGGATCGTGTGGTTGAAGAATCCTGGCAAGCCTCAGGGACCGTGGGTCGAACAGGAAATCGACGCGGTCGGACCAACCGAGTTCGCGTTCCTGGTCGATCTGAACAACGATGGCAAGGCGCTGGAGATCCTGCCGCAGTTTACTGGCGCGGCGAACTCACCATTGACCTGGTACGACGTTCAAAACGGCGCGTGGCTCAAACACGTCATCGCGTCGCAGAGCTATGGCCACGGCATCGGCGCTGGCGACGTCAATGGTGACAAGCGGAATGACGTCCTGACGCCGCAGGGGTGGCTCGAAGCTCCGGCGGATGTTCGCGCCCCAGGCACGTGGACGTTTCACGCCACGGATTGGGCGCAGCTGCCGCCAGTTCCCGCCCCTCCTAACCCAGCACCGACCGCGCCGCCGGCGCCGGCACGGCCCGCGGAGTACGCATTCATGTACGTGATTGATGTCAACAAGGACGGCCGCAACGACGTCGTCACGTCGATGGCGCACAGCTACGGCGTGCTCTGGTTCGAGCAGACCGCGGAAGGGCAGTGGACAAAGCGAGTGTTCGACAGTACGTGGGCCAATGCGCACTCGACGGCGATGGCCGATCTCAATGGGGATGGGCAGCCCGATCTCGTCGCTGCCAAACGGTACTTTGGGCGGACAGGCAACGATCCTTCGGAACGCGAGCCGATGGGCATTTACTGGTATGAATTCCGCCCCGGCCCGAAAGACAGCGTCGAGTGGATTCGTCACATCGTCGATTACGGCGGGCGCGCCGGCGGCGGCCTGCAGATGGTGGTCGAAGACATCGACGGCGACGGCGATCGTGACGTGATCACGGGCGGTAAAACCGGGCTGTTCCTTTCAGAAAACCTCATGAAGGTCCCTAAAACCACGCGCACACCTCATGAATAGCAGGATCCGCTTCTACGAACGCGCGCTTCAGCGTCTGACGCGGCGCGAATTGCTCAACGTGGCGTGGAGGGTTGGCCTCGCCGCCGTCGCACAGCCGCTCATCACGACACGCGCATTCGCGCAGCCGCTCTTCAGAAACTATCCGTTCCCTCTCGGCGTCGCTTCGGGGGATCCGCTACCTGACGGCGTAGTGCTGTGGACAAGGCTTGCGCCGGAACCTCTCGAGGGCGGTGGCATGCCGATGGCGAATGTCGACGTCGCGTGGGAGATGGCCAGAGATCGCACGTTTGCTTCAATTGTGACCAAGGGGACGGTCGTGGCGCGGCCGGAGCTTGGCCATAGCGTCCACGTCGAAGCCGGCGGCCTCGAGCCAGCACACGAATACTTCTATCGATTCCGCGTCGGTCGTGAAACGAGCCCGATCGGCCGCACCAAGACGGCACCGCCAGCCGGCGCCGCAGTCGATCGGCTGCGCTTCGCGCTCTGCGGGTGCAGCCACCTCGAAACCGGATACTTCACGGCGTACCGGCGCATCGCCACGGAGCTCTTCGATTTCGTGTTTCACACGGGGGACTACATCTACGAGGGGCGTGACGACGGTGGCCGCACCGCTGCTGTGCGCCAGCATCAGGGCGACGAAATCTATACGCTGGTCGATTACCGCAATCGCTACGCGCAGTACCGGATGGATCCGGATCTCAAGGCGGCGCACGCGTCGGCGCCATTCATCGTCACCTGGGACGATCACGAGGTCGACAACGACTATGCCGGCGACCGCGACGAGAACGATACGCCGCCCGAGGTGTTCTTGCTGCGGCGCGCCGCCGCCTACCAGGCATATTTCGAGATGATGCCGCTACGCGCGTCCACGCTGCCGAGCGGTCCCAACATGCGGCTGTATCGACGGATGCAGTTCGGGAATCTCATCGACCTGACGGTGCTCGACACGCGGCAGTTCCGCTCGAAACAGGCGTGCGGCGCGACGACTGCGACCGGTTGCGCCGCGGCGCTCGACCCTGGTCGCACCATCCTCGGCTCCGTCCAGGAGAAGTGGCTCTTCGAGCAGCTCGCAACGATGAAGGCGACGTGGACCGTGCTGGGCCAGCAGGTGCCGACGTTTGCCCGCGACAACATGCGCGCGGCGCCAAACGGCCGCTACTCGATGGACAAGTGGGACGGTTACGTTGCGTCGCGCGATCGGCTGTATGCGCGGCTCAAGGAAACGAAGGCGCCGAATCCGATCGTGCTGTCCGGTGATGTACACGTGCATTATGGCGCGGACTTGAAGATGGATTTCGCCAACCCGAAGTCAGACACCGTTGGCGTCGAGTTAACGAACACGTCGATCACGTCCGGAGGAGATGGCGCCGACGTGGCCGCGACGTGGGAGCGCGTCAGGGGCGACAACCCGCACATCAAGTACCACAGCGCGCGACGGGGGTACGTCGCCTGCACCGTCACACCCACCACGATGCGAGCTGATTTCAAGGTGCTGGACCGGGTGACAGTTCCTGATGCGCCTGAGCGCGTTGGAGGGTCGCTCGTGGTCGAGGCGGGGCGGCCGGGGGCCTCAGTGGCGTAGCGAAAACGCTCCCTGCTGCCATTCGCTGACCCGCCGCGCTTGCCCAAAAGGCCGTTGACAGTGAAACAGGCCGGTGTTGGCGCGACGTAACAGCCCTCCAGAACACGTGTCCGGGAAGCGTTGTAGACTTTCTCACCAGCCGGGGGATTTCCATAATCTCGGGAGCGACGTCATGAAGTCATCGCGCGTGGGTCGGCGTGAGTTCGTTCGCGGCATTGCCGGGTCGGCAGCCGCGGTTGCTGCACTTCCAGCGCCGGGCTTCGGCACGCCGTTGCCGCGGCAGACGGCACCCAAGATCAAGTTCGGTGTCATTGGCATCAACCACGGCCACATCAACAGCCAGGTCGAGGCCGTGATTCGCGGTGGCGGCGAACTCGTCTCGCTGTACGCGAAAGAGCCGGACCTCACCGCTGCCTTCGTCAAGCGTTTCTCTCAGGTCAAGGTCGCGCGCAGCGAGGCCGAGGTGCTCGAGGACAAATCGCTGCAGCTCGTCGTCAGCGCCTCGATTCCTGTCGAGCGCGGGCCTTTGGGCGTTCGCGTGATGAAGCACGGGAAAGACTTCATGGTCGACAAGCCCGGCATCACCACGCTCGAGCAGTTGGCCGAGGCGCGTCGAGTGCAGGCCGAGACGAAGCGCATCTTTTCGATCATGTACAGCGAACGGCTGGAGAACCGGGCGACTGTTCAAGCCGGCGAGCTCGTCAAGGCCGGTGCCATCGGGCGTGTGGTGCAGACGATCGGTGTGGGCCCGCATCGCATCAACATCCCGACGCGGCCTGAGTGGTTTTTCGACAAGGCACGCTTCGGCGGAATTCTCTGCGACATCGCGTCGCACCAGGCGGATCAGTTCCTCTTCTTCACCGGTTCCACCGAAGCGCAGGTCGTGTCGTCGCAGGTCGGCAACATCAACTACCAGCAGTATCCCGACTTCGAGGACTTCGGCGACATGACGGTGCGCGGGAATCGCGGCCTCGGCTACATTCGCGTGGACTGGTTCACGCCGGATGGCCTCGCGACCTGGGGCGACGGGCGGCTGACGATTCTCGGCACCGACGGCTTCATGGAGATTCGTAAGAACATCGACATCGGTGGGCGGCCTGGCGGGAGCCATCTGTTTCTGGTCGACAAGAAGGAAACGCGCTACATCGATTGTCAGAAGGTCCCACTGCCGTACGGCGAGCAACTCGTGCAGGACATCCTGAACAGAACCGAAACGGCAATGTCACAGGCGCATTGTTTCCTCGCCACCGAGCTGGTGCTGAAGGCGCAGGCACAGGCCCAGCGGGTGAATTTCGCCAGGAGCTAGGAGCTAGAAGCCAGGAGCTGGGAGATGAAGAAACCATCGCGTCGGGAATTCGTCACCGCTTCGACCGCTGGCGTCGTCGGCGCCTCGGTCGTGTCCGGGTTTCCGTCGATCGTGCCGTCGACGGTCTTCGGTGCGACGTCGCCGAGCAACCGCATCAACGTCGGCGCGATCGGGACCGGCCGCATCTCCCGCGGTCACGACATGCCGGGCATCTGGAAGCACGACTCGGCGCGCATCATGGCGGTCTGCGACCTTGACAGCAAGCGCGTCGAAGAGGCCAAGGTGCTGATCAACGGGCAGTATGCCAAGCAGACGGGGAAGCCCTACGACGGCGTGACGACGTACAGGTCGTATCGCGAGCTTCTGGCCAACAAGGATATCGACGCGGTCGTCATCAGCACGCCCGACCACTGGCACGCGATGATTGCGATTGACGCGGTGCAGGCGGGGAAGGACGTCTACCTTCAGAAGCCTGCGTCGCTGACGATCGCCGAGGGCCGCGCGTTGAGCGATGGCGTCCACCATTCAGGACGCGTGTTCCAGATCGGCAGCCAGCAGCGATCCTGGCCGCAGGGGCAGTTCCGCCGCGCCTGCGAGCTCGTACGCAACGGGCGCGTCGGCCAGCTGAAGACGGTCGAAATCGGCCTTCCTGGCGACCCGTCAGGTCCTGTCGAACCTGAGATGCCGGTGCCGAAGAACCTCAGCTACGATGCCTGGCTGGGATCGACGCCCGTCGTCTTCTACACCGAGAACCGCGTGCACCCGCAGGACGGATACGGCCGTCCCGGCTGGCTCCGCTGCGAGCAATTCGGCGCCGGCATGATCACTGGGTGGGGCGCGCACCACATCGACACGGCTCACTGGGGTATGGACACGGAATACACCGGCCCGATTGAAGTGTGGGGATCGGCGGAGTTTCCGACCAGCGGGTTGTGGGATGTCCACGGCAACTTCAAGACCGAAGCGATCTATGCCAACGGCGTGCACATGATCGTGAGCGGGGCGTTTCCAAACGGCATCAAGTTCGTTGGTACCGAGGGCTGGGTGTTCGTCTCGCGCGGCAACGAGCAGGTGACATCCACGGACCCGGCGGCGCAGCAGTTCGTTCAGCCGCTGGCGGCGAGCAATCCGAAGATTCTCTCGTCGATCATCGGGCCGAATGAGCTGCACCTTCCGGAGAGCACCGATCACCACGGCAATTGGCTGGCGTGCATCAAGTCGCGGCAACTCCCGCTCGCGCCAGTCGAAGTCGGCCACCGCGCGTGCTCGGCCTGCCTGCTGCACCACATTGCGATGCGCGCCAAGAGGAAGCTCTATTGGGACCCCTTGAAGGAGCGCTTCAGGAACGACGATGCGGCGAATGCGTTGCTGTCGAGACCGCAGCGGCCGCCATACGTACTGGCATAGCTGCACTGTCACGGCCTTCCACACGAAGATCACGATGCCGAGAAGATCACGATGACGGGAATTGTTCCGGATGGGCCCAGGCTTTTTGGCATCCTGCCCATCGTGATGAAATCGTGACCGCGAACAGAGGACTCACATGATCACACGTCGAGATATCGGAGTGGCTCTCATTGCCATCACCGGAACGCTGGCCATCGCCGGCGCGCAGCAGGCGCCCCCCGCCATCCTGGGTTCGCGCACCTTCGACTGGGATGCAATGACCAAGAAGGACGTCGCCTACGGCTCGACCCGCGCGTTCTTCCGAGCCCCGACCGCGACGCTGGCCGAGCTCGAGATGCACGTCACGACGCTCAACCCCGGTCAGACGTCGCACGCACCCCATCAGCACGTCAACGAAGAGCTCATCATCATCAAGGAAGGCACGATCGAGACGCTGTCGCTCGGCGTCTGGAAGAAGGTCGGGCCTGGGTCGGTCATCTTCAACGCCTCGAACGACCTGCACGGTGTGAAGAACATCGGGACGGGACCGGCGACCTATCACGTCATCAACTGGAAGCAGAAATAGGCGCAGGTCCGGCTAAAGCCGGACACTACAGAGGCTTAGTCGAGGGGATCCAGCTATACTCGATCCCAGGAGGCCTCTGTGGCTGTCAGACGCGGCGTCGTCCTTGTTCTCGTCCTCATCATCCTGGCCGTCGGAGTCTCGGCCGTCGGCTTGCTCTTTATGGGCATGGCTGTCGGACGGCCGACGTCAATCTCATCGAACTCGACGCTGCTCGTTGACGTCAGCGGCAACCTCCTCGAGACCGAGCCGGGCGGCGTGCTCGGCCAATTCCTCGAAGGTCCGCCAACGGTACGCTCGGTGGTTGACGCCCTGCGCAAGGCGAGCGTCGATCGTCGTGTCTCGAGCGTGATCATTCGCCCAACCGGCACTGCCGCCCTCTGGGGGAAGGTGCAGGAGGTGCGTGACGCCGTTACCGAGTTCCGCAAATCAAAGAAGCCGATCGTCGCCTTTCTCGAGTCGGCGAGCGACCAGTCGTACTATCTCGCGAGCGCGTGCGACAAAGTCTTCTTGATGCCGACAGCGTCGCTCGATCTCACCGGCATGGCGAACTACGAGCTCTTCCTCCGTGGCGGGCTCGACAAGCTTGGCGTCTACCCGGATTCGCTTCACGTCGGGGACTACAAGACCGCGTCGAACACCTTCACCGAGCACTCGTTTACGCCGGCCCATCGCGAGATGGCCGAGTCCCTCAACACCGACATGTACGAGCAGCTCGTTGCTGGCGTTGCTGAGGGGCGCCGCCGCACGCCGGCGGAAGTCCGGCAGCTCATCGATCACGGTCCGTACCTCCCGGAGGACGCGGTGCGCGCGGGATTGGTCGACGACCTGGCGTACGAAGACGAGATCGACGATAAGGTACAGCTCGGTCGCGGCCGCACCCATATCCTGCGTCAGAAAGACTACCGGACCGTGGGCCTGAGCTCGTTAGGGCTGAATCGCGGTCCCAGGATCGCCGTGATCTACGCCGTCGGGCTGATCAGCTCCGGCATCAGCAACGAGTCGCCGTCAGGGCAAGTGATTGGTTCGGACACGATCGTCGAGTATCTGCGGACGGCACGTGCCGACAGTTCAATCCGGGCCATCGTCCTCCGGATTGACAGCCCCGGTGGGTCAGCGATTGCGTCGGACATCATCTGGCGCGAAATCATGCTGACGCGCGACCGCAAGCCAGTGATCGCCTCGATGTCTGACGTTGCGGCTTCGGGCGGTTACTACATTGCGATGCCCGCGCACGCCATCGTCGCGCAGCCGGCGACACTGACGGGCTCGATTGGTGTCGTTCTGGTGCGCTTCGTGATCGACGGCACGCTCGACAAACTCGGGCTCAACATGGAAAGCGTCAAGCAGGGGAAGTACGCCGACCTCTTCTCGCCGGTGCGTCCATTCAATCCCGACGAGCGCAAGAAAGTGCTCGAGCTGATGCAGGCGACCTACGATGCCTTCGTCGAGAAGGCGGCGGCCGGGCGTAACACCACACCCGAGCGCATCGACGCGATCGGTCAGGGCAGGGTGTGGACAGGGAAGCAGGCGAAGTCGCTGGGTCTCGTTGACGAGCTCGGTGGCCTCGATCGCGCGATCGAGCTCGCCAAAGAGCGAGCAAAGATTGCCGCCGGTTCCCAGGTCGAACTTGTGGTGTTCCCGCCGAAGAAATCGCTGTTTGAGGTCGTCGCCGATCCGTGGGGTCGATCGGAGAGCGGCGCGACACTCGATGCGCTTGTCGGGCCGGCAAACGCGCGGGCCGTCGAAGCGCTCGCCGCGCCGTTGCGCCTCTTCAGACGCGGCGAGCCGCTGGCATTGATGCCGAATGTGTATGTGAAATAGCTCTCAGCTGTCAGCTTTCAGCCGTCAGATCTTGCCACTGGCAACTGCTGAGAGCTGATAGCTGACGGCTGAGAGCTACCCCACCACCTGCGCGATCACTTGCGGATTGGACTTGATTGACATCCGCTCGCGGGCCTTCGACATGTAGGACGCGTAGAAGCGCTGCTTCTGCTGGTTCACGAGCTCAGATTTCACCGAATCCCGTCCCGTCTTGAGCTCGTCGGCGCTCGGCGTTTTCTTCTCGAGCACCTTCACGATCACGGCACCGTTGTCGGTGACGATGGGGCCGCTGACGCCGCCCTGATCGAGGGCGAACGCGGCCGCGTCGACCGCCGGGCTCATGCCGACGTCTGGAAGCGCGGCGCCACGGACGATGAGGTCGGTTGTCTTGGCTTCGAGTCCAGCGGCCTTGGCCGCGGCGTTGAAGTCGCCGGCGCTCTTCAACTGCGCGGCAATCGCTGTCGCCTTCTGGCGGGCGGCTTCGACGGCTTTAGTCTTCTGCACATCTTCACGCACTCGGGCCTTGACTTCCTCGAGTGCCGGCACGCGTGACTCCTGCGTGCCGGTGACGGTCACGAACACCGGTCCGTTCTGTGCTCGAATCGCTTCGCTCACTTCGCCAGGCTTCATCTCGAACGCGCGGTTATTGATGGCGGGCGCCATGCCGATCCCGACGATCGGTTCGTCGCGCGCAAAGAAACCCGTCTCGCTGACGGTGAGGCCACGGCCCTTGGCCACGGTGTCCAGATCTGCGGGCTTGGTCAGCTTGCCGGCAAGCTCGGTCGCAATCCGGTCGGCTTCCTTCTGTGCCCGCTCCGACTTGAGGATGTCCTCGATTTGGACGCGCGACTCCTCGAGCGAGCGCGTGGACGCCGGCTTTTTGTCGGTGACGCGGATGATGTGATACCCGAACTGCGTCTTGACGAGATCGCTCGTCTCGCCAGGCTTCAGCGAGAACGCCACGTTGTCGAACTCCTTGACCATCGCGCCCTTGCCGAAAAAGTCCAAGTCGCCGCCCTTGACCGCGCTCGTTTCGTCCTCGGAGAACTTCGTTGCGAGCGCGGCAAAATCGGCGCCGCCCTTGACCTTGGCGAGCAGGTCTTCCGCCTGCTTCTTCACCGCCCCATCGTCTTTTCCCTCGGTCTTGAGGAGGATATGACTGGCGCGCACCTGCTCGGGCGTCGAGTACTGGCCTCTTGTTGTCCTCGTAGTAGCGCTGTACGTCCTGCGCGCTCACGCTCGTGCGCTGCCGGATCGCCTGCAAATCGATGAGCGTGTACTTGATCTTGCGCTTCTCGGGGATGCGGTAGGTCGTCTTTGTGTCGCCTCGAAGTGCGAGGCGACCTCGGCGTCCGTGACCGCCACACCTTCCTTGAACTTGTCGGCGGGCAACGCGACTACAGCAAGCTTGACCTTCTCGTTACGGCGATTGAATTCCGCCGTCACATCGGCATCGGCGACCGTGATCCAGTCGGTGAGCGCGCCCTGCAGCTTCTCGAGAACGACGCTGCGCCGCACCTCTTCTTCGAACTCGCTTGGATTGATCGGCGGGTTCTGCATCTGCAGCAGCTGGCGGTAACGTGCATTGCCGATGAAATGGCCGTTTTCCTGGAACGCGGGCAGCGCGAGAATCCGCGCGCGGACTTCGGCGTCGCTGGCCGTGATGTTCTGCCGCCTGGCCTCCGCAAGCGCAGCCTCCTCCTCGATGAGCTGCTGAACGATCCGCTGGTCGATCCCCAACTGCTTCAGCAGGCGGTCGTCCATGCTGCCGCCGTAGGCGTTGCGGTAGGCCTGCATCTGTTGCTGGTAGACGCGCCGGAACCGGCCAACCGTAATATCGCGGCCCTCGACCGTCGCGACGACGCCATAGTTACTGGCACCGTCGAGCGACGTGCTCCGCATGAAACTGGGGATGTAGAGCGCGACGAACGCGACCACCACAATTGCCAGGCTCCACTTGAGCCAGTTCTTGTGCCGGCGCATCCGATCGAGCATCGTCATAGGGTCGTGAGCCTCGTTCTGGGAGCGGGAAAACACAGATTATGACAGACGCCAGCGGCCCGAGGCCAGTAGCGGGTTCAGCGGGCGTCATTGGCCGCTTCAGCATTCAGTCTGCATTTATCAATGCTCGCGGGGCCCCGCCCCCGCTCGCTCTGGCGCGGCGTCTTCGCGCCGGTCGGGCCGCAGGCGCTGCCGATATGCGCCCGTCTCAAAATCGGCCCCAGCCCGGCTCGACCGCTGAGCCGGATCCCCCGAATCTGCCCCTAGACTGACTTCCGGTTTCGTCCGATACCTGTAAGAAGCCAGCCGGACTGTCCGGATGTGGTATATTTGTTCTGTACAGAACGACTTAGAAGGATTCGCCATTCCACATGGGACCGAGAGTCGAGTGACCGGGAGAGCTCGGCAGACTCGCGCCCGTCGTCGCCCGAGCAGGGACAGTGTGCCGCGTGTTCCGAACGGACCTCGCCGACCGGCTCCGTCCGTTGCAGACGACGCTCCGGCGCAAGCTAGCGCGGGCCGACGTGCTTTCCGAGGTGATTCGGGCGGTCAATTCCAGCCTCGATCCGGAACACGTTGCCGACACCCTCGTCCAGCGGGTGGGAGACTGGGTGCCGGCGCAGAGCTGGCTCGTCCTCGCCGTAGACGACGCCGGGCGGATGCGTCGCTGGCGACCCGCGCCCTGACCTCGACATTGACGGATCCCGCCCAGGCGGTCGGCGAGTGGGTCATGCGAGACGGGGGAGGTCTTCGCACCGCCAACCTGGCCCTGGACCGCCGTCTGCCGGACGAATCCGCCGCAGCGCGACGGCCGTCGTTGGGTTTCCGCTCGAGTGCCGGGGGCAGACCGTTGGCGCGATTGTCGCCCTCGACCGGGCGCCGGCCGCGAGGCAACCGAAGTTTACGGCCGCTACGCTGACCAAGCTCCTCGCGGCGCTGGAGCCTGGCGCCATAGCGCTCGACAACGCACTTCGCGTGCAGCGCGCCGAAGCCCTGTCGGTCACTGACGACCTGACGCAGCTCTACAACTGGCGCTACATGCAGCAGGTGCTGCGGCGGGAGACCAAGCGGGCGCTGCGCGGCAACAGGCCGTTGTCTTTGCTCTTCGTGGACCTCGATGGGTTCAAGTCGATCAACGACTCGCACGGGCACCTGTTCGGAAGCCGCGCCCTCGTCGAGGCGGCAGGCGTGATTCGAGCCAGCGCGCGCGAGACCGACATCGTCGCGCGGTTCGGCGGCGACGAGTTCGCGTTGGTGCTCCCCGACACCGCGAGCGACGGAGCCGTGTCGGTCGGCGAACGTATCCGCGATCGGCTCGCCGCGCACAGGTTTCTCGAAGGTGACGGCCTGAGCATTGCGCTGACCGCGTCGGTCGGCGTCGCGACGCTGCCGGACGTGGCTGCGACCGCCGAGGAACTCGTTCAGGCCGCCGATGAAGCGATGTATTGGGTCAAGTCACATGGCAAGAACGGCATCCATGTCGCTGGCGCGTAGCAATGCTGAATGCCGAATGCTGATTGCTGAAGTAAAGTTAGAAGTTTGAAATTCAGACTTTGAGTTCAGCATTCATTTCATCATTCAGCACTCACGAATTCAGAATTGCAGGAATGTACCGTTGAGTCTTCGCTCATTGTTTTCTCTCTTCTCTAGCGATCTCGCTATCGACCTCGGCACGGCGAATACGTGCGTCTACGCGCGCGGAAAGGGCATCGTCGTCAACGAGCCGTCGATTGTCGCGATCAACAAAGTGAACGGCCGCATCGAGGCGGTCGGCAAGGACGCCAAGGACATGCTCGGACGGACGCCGGGCAACATCGTGGCTATCAAACCGATGAAAGACGGAGTCATCGCTGACTTCGAGGTCACCGAGAAGATGCTGACCTACTTCATCAAGAAGGCTCACAATCGCAACGTCTGGGTACGGCCGCGGATTGTCATTGGCGTGCCGTCCGAGATTACGCAGGTCGAGAAACGGGCGGTCAAAGACAGCGCGTATCGCGCCAAGGCCAGCGAAGTGCATCTCGTCGAGGAAGCCATGGCGGCGGCGATTGGCGCTGGCATGCCGATCACCGAGCCTTCGGGCAACATGATCGTCGACATCGGCGGCGGCACGACGGACATCGCGGTCATCTCGCTCGCGGGAATCGTCTACAGCAAGGCTGTCCGCGTCGCCGGTAACGAGATGGACGAGGCGATCATCCAGTACATCAAGAAGACGTACAACCTCCTCATCGGCGAGCGAACCGCCGAGGCCATCAAGATGGAGGTCGGATCCGCGTACCCGCTCGAAGAGCGGATGACCATGGAGATCAAGGGCCGTCACCTCATCGAGGGCGTGCCCAAGACGATCACGATCACCGACGAGGAGATCCGCGAGTCGCTGGCGGAAACAGTGAATGTCATCGTCGACGCCGTGCGTGTGGCGCTCGAGCGCACGCCGCCTGAACTCTCCGCCGACATCGTCGATCGCGGGATTGTCCTGACCGGAGGCGGCTCGCTCCTCAAGAATCTCGACAAGCGGTTGCGCGAGGAGACAGGTCTGCCGCTGGCGATGGCCGAGGACCCGCTCTCGTCGGTCGTGCTCGGCGCCGGCAAGATGCTCTCTGACTTTAACTTGCTACGTAAGATCTCGATTGACTAGTTCAGCAATGCTGAATTCTGAGTGCTGAATGCTGAGATCAATGATGAATTCAGCATTTCCTTCAGCATTCAGCCATCAGCATTCAGAATTACCGTGATCGACCTGACCCCCCGCACGCCGTACCGTCAGCGTACCGGCATTCTCTTCGGCGCGGTCATGATCGGGCACCTCATCCTTATCTCGGCGCAGGTGCAATCGAAGGCCGGCGTGCCCGTACTCGAAGGGGTCACGTTCGGTGTGTTTTCGCGGCTTCAGGGCGGCGCCGCCGGGTTCTTCCGCGGCATTGGCGGCGTCTGGGGCAACTACGTTGGCTTGAGAGGCGCAAAGGCCGAGAACGAGAAGTTGAAACAAGAGGTGGCGGCCCTCGAGGTCCGGCTTCAGGAGCAGCGCGCGCTCGCATCCCGAGCCGAGCGGCTGCAGACGCTTCTCGATCTTCGTTCCAGTACCGACCGTTCCCACGATCGCGGCTGAAGTCATCGCCGGAAACCCAAACCCCGGTCTCATGACGGTGACGGTCAACCGCGGGAGTGCGGACGGTGTGCAGGCCGATATGGCCGTCATCGCGCCGAAGGGCGTCGTCGGGCGCGTCGTCGGCCCGGTAGCGGCGCACGCGGCGCGCGTACAGCTCATCATCGACCGCACCGCCGCCGTTGGCGCGATCAGCGAGCGCGTTCGGGCCGGAGGCATGGCAGTTGGCGTCGACGGCGATCCTCCACTCGGGATGGAGCTCGTTTCAAACCTTGCGGACATTATCGCGGGGGACTTGATCGTCGCGTCGGGCGTGGACGGCATCTACCCGAAGGGTTTCACGATCGGAACTGTGGAGAAGAGCGAGCGGGGCCCGAGCCTGCACCGGATCATCGCGGTCCGGCCAGCGGTGGACTTTTCCGCGCTCGAGGACGTGCTCATCGTGCTGGTGCCGGCGCGAAGCGCGGTCATCGACAGCCGAGAGCCCACCCAGGAGAAAAAGTGAAGAAGTGAGGACGATTGGCGTTCTCATCGCGCTGGCCGGTGCGCTGGCGCTCCAGACGACCCTGACGGGGTTGACGATTGCAGGAGCAACTGCGGTCAACCTGGTACTGGTCGCGGTGATCTACGTCGCCTTGGCGTTCGGCCCGGTGGCAGGACTCCTCGCGGGTTCAGCCGGAGGTCTGGTCCAGGACGCCCTGGCCGGGGGAATCGTCGGCATCGGCGGGTTTTCGAAGACACTCGTCGGGTTCCTGGTAGGTCTCCTTGGGGCCCAGTTCATCGTGGCGCAGTCGCTCCCCAGATTCGTGATGTTCGTCGGCGGCACCGTCGTCCACGAGCTCTGTTACCAGGCGCTCTATGCCCTAGTCGAGAGTCGGGCGTTCCGGATGCCCTGGTCGGCGGCTTTGACGCAGGCCGTCATAAACGGGGTGATCGGCATCCTGGCCTTCCAAATTGTTGAATCTGGCCCAGGACTGATGCAGCGTCGGCGGGCCCGCGGCGCTACACTTAGTAGACGGCAGTTTTAGGGCATTTTCCGAAACACAGGAACGGCATGGGTTCCAATACACCCGCACTTCCGCCAGACGATCGCCGGAACCTCGGCCTGAGGCTCTCGGGGCTGCAGGCGGTCGTGGCGACCGCGTTTGCCGCTCTTGCTGTGGCGTTCTGGATCTTCCAGGTCGCCCAGCACCAGAAGTTCGACGACATGGCGGAGAACAACCACCGCCGGCGGCTGCCGCTGCCGGCGCCGCGCGGGGTGCTGTTCGATCGCAACGGTAAGGTGCTCGTCGAAAATCAGAACACGTTCAACATCGCGCTCGTCCGCGAGCAGTCGGGGAACATCGACGAGACGCTGCGGATCCTGGCCGCGGCGACCGGCGCCGATGAAGCGAAGATGCGCGAGACGGTCAACCGGCGACGGCGCGAGCCGAGCTACCGACCGATTGTGCTCATCGAGAACGCATCGATCGAGCAGGTCATCGCCTTCCGCGCCCGTCGACTCGAGCTGCCGGGCATTATCTCGCAGGAAGTGCCGGCGCGACAGTATCCCCAGAGTGAGATGGGCGCGCACCTCTTCGGCTACGTCAGCGAGGCGAGCGAAGCGGACCTTGCGAAGCCGGAGTACGCGGGCGCCGAATCGGGATCGATGGTGGGGAAGGCCGGGGTCGAGCAGTCCTATAACAAGTTGCTGATGGGCAAGGACGGCGACCGCCTCGTCGTCGTCAACAGCCGCGGCCGCGAGATGGGCGAAGCGAGCCACAACAACCCCGTCGAGGGCCGCCGCGTGCAGTTGACTATCGATGGCGACGTGCAACGCGCGACCGAGGAGGGCTTCGAGCACTTCGGCTACAACGGCGCGGCGGTGATTCTCGACCCGCGCTCGGGCGAAGTCCTGGCCTTTACGAGTCTGCCGGCGTACAACCCGAATCAGTTTGCCGGCGGCATCGACGTCGCGGACTGGAACTCGCTGCTGACGAACGATCTCAAGCCGCTCCAGAACCGGGCGCTCCAGGGCCGCTACTCGCCAGGGTCGACGTTCAAGATTGCGGTTGCCACTGCCGCGCTCGAGGAAGGCCTGGTCACGCCCGACTTCCGCGTGTTCTGCCCCGGGGGCGCAACTTTCTACGGCCGCTACTTCCAGTGCCATCTCAAAGGCGGTCACGGCTCGGTCGACATGCGGCACGCGATCGAGAAGTCCTGCAACGTGTATTTCTACACGCTCGGCAAGATGCTCGAGGTCGATCGCATCCACAAGTGGGCGACGCTCCTCGGCCTCGGCGAGCGCAGCGGGATCGACCTGCCCGGCGAGCTCAAAGGTCTGGTGCCGTCGACCGAGTGGAAGAAGACGACGCGCGAGCCGAAGTGGTACCCGGGCGAGACGATTTCCGTGTCGATCGGCCAGGGCCAGGTCAGCGTGACGCCGATTTCGCTGGCGGTGATGATGATGACGATCGCCAACGGCGGCACGCGTTACACGCCGCACGTCGTCAAAGCGGTCGACGAGGGCAGGGGCTGGGAACCGGTGCCGGCGCCGCCACCGCAGTCGATTGTCAAGATGAAGCAGTCGACGATCGACGCGCTGCACGACGGCCTCTGGATGGTCGTGAATGCCGCGGGCACCGGCGGCCGCGCTCGCATCCTGAATTACAACGTCGCGGGCAAGACGGGAACAGCGCAGGTGATTTCGCTCGAAGGCGCCAAAGTCGCGAAGGGCAAGATGGACGTTCGTGACCACGGCTGGTTCGTGTTTTTCGCGCCAGCCGACAAACCCGAGATCGCCGGCGTCATCTTCGCCGAGCACGCCGAGCACGGCTATCTTGGCGCGCCGATCGCGAAGTACGCGATGGAAACGTATTTCGCCAAGAAAGAAGGCCGTCCACTGCCGACGTTGCCGCCGAAGACGGGTGCGCCGGTCATCGTGGCCGACGCCGCAGCGGCTCCGGCATCACCCACCGCGGCGGTCCAGAGATAGCGATGTTCGAGCGACGGCTGTTTTTTCACGTCGATTGGCTGCTGCTCGTGGCGATCCTCGTCCTCATGGGCATCGGCGTGACGATGATCTACAGCACGACTTACGTACACCTTCCGGAGCCCGGCCATCCCGGACCGCAGTTCCGCACACAGATTTACGCTATTGCTCTCGGGCTCATCGCGCTGCTCGTCTGCCTCGCGGTCGACTACCGCAAGCTGGCCGAGAGCTCGCTCGTCATCTACGGTGGGCTGACGGTCCTCCTGATTTACGTCCTGTTCCAGGGCTCGACGCAGTACAACGCGACCCGCTGGATCGATGTCGGCCCGTTCAACCTGCAGCCGTCGGAGTTCGGCCGCGTCACGGTGGCGCTCGTGCTCGCCATGTTCTTTGGCGAGAACCGCCGCGGGGCGCGCAATCCCGGAGATCTGGCGACAGCAGGCGCCTTTGCTGCGGTGCCGTTCTTCCTCATCGCCAAGCAACCTGACCTGGGCACGGCGGTGACGCTGATTCCCGTGTGCTTCGGCATCGCCTACCTGGCGGGACTGCGCATGAAGCTCATCGCCATTCTTGCCATTGCCGCGATCCTCATGACGCCGATCGCCTGGAAGTTCGCGCTCAAGGACTATCAGAAAACGCGGATCACGACCTTCATCAATCCGGAGCTCGATCCACAGGGCGACGGCTATCAGCAGCGGCAGGCGCGGATCACCGTAGGATCCGGCGGCCTTACCGGCAAAGGGTTCATGAAGGGCACGCAGGGGCAGTACAAATTCCTGCCAGTTGCCCATAACGATTTCATCTTCTCGGTGCTCGCCGAGGAGAAGGGGTTTCTCGGCGTCCTCGTGGCGCTGGGGTTGTATTTGTTCGTGATATTGAGATCGGTCGAGGCGGCCCGGCTCTCGAAGGACCGCATCGGCGCCTATCTTGTGGGAGGGATCATTTCGGGATTTGCGTTCCAGGTGATCTACAACATTACGATGTCGGCCGGCCTGGCGCCGGTCAAAGGTTTGACGTTGCCCCTGATGAGCTACGGGGGTTCGTCGATGATTGCGACGCTTGCAGGGTTTGGCCTCATCCTGAACGTCAGGATGCGGCGGTTTACGAACTAGCTTCCAGCTGCCGGCTTCCAGCGTCCAGCTGGTAGCGGTCAGCTCACGAGTTCCTTGCCGATGATCGACCCGTTGTGGATGACACTCACCGTCTGGCTGTTTGCCGCGCTCGGCGCGGCCGGCCTCCTGGTGTGCGCGCCCGCAGCGGTCCGAACGGCATCACCTCATCGGAGTTTCCATGAACAAGGAGATGATCATCTCCTCGGGCGACCACGAGACGAGGGTCGCCATCCTCGAGGACGACCAGGTCGTCGAAGTCTTCATCGAACGCGAGAAGCAGCGCGGCGTCGTTGGCAATGTCTACAAGGGCCGGGTAAACAAGGTGCTCCCCGGCATGCAGTCCTCCTTCATTGACATCGGTCTCGAGCGCGACGCTTTTCTCTACGTTTCCGAAGTCGTCAACACCGTCGAGGAGTTCGAGCGCCTCGCCGGCGACGACGAGGAAGAGCCGGTCGTGCCGCTCGGCACGCCGCCTGCCGAAGTCGCCGCTGTCGTCGCCGAAGGCATGGAATCCCTTGCCGTCGAGGCTGTCGTCGAACCTTCAGAGGTTGCGGCGGCGGCTGGTCCCGCTGCCGCAAACGACAGGCCGGAGCGTCGAAGTCGCGACCGCGGGCCCTCGCCTGGCCGCCCGGGACCCAAGGACGACCGCGATCGTCCTGACGCCAAGATCGAGGACCTGCTCAAGGAAGGGCAGGACATCCTCGTCCAGGTCGTGAAGGAGCCGCTCGGGACCAAGGGCGCGCGCCTGACCTCGCACGTCACCATGCCCGGACGGTTTCTCGTCTTCATGCCGACGGTCGACCACGTCGGCGTGTCACGGAAGATCGATTCGCGCGAGGAACGCGGCCGGCTGCGCGGCATCGTCCGCGAGTTCCGCGAGCAGCACGGCTTTACTGGCGGCGTCATTATCCGCACCGCCGCCGGTGGGCGATCGAAGGAAGACATCGTCAGCGATCTCTCCTACTTCCACCAGGTATGGACGGAGATCCGCCAGAAGATGGACGCGCGGCGCGCGCCAGCGCTCCTCTTCCAGGAGCAGAGCCTCGTCACCAAGCTGCTGCGCGATCTGCTGACCGACGACTACACCGCGATCAGGCTCGACGATCCGCAGGAGTACCGCCGGGTGATCGCGCTCGTCGAGCGCATCATGCCGAACTTACTGCCGCGGGTGAAGCTCTACACCAAGGACTACCCAATCCTCGAGGAGTACGGCGTCCAGGGCGAGATCGACAAGGCGCTGCGCAGCAAAGTCTGGCTGAAGTCAGGCGGCTATCTCGTCATCAATCAGACCGAAGCGCTGGTCGCGATTGACGTCAATACCGGCCGTTACGTCGGCAAACGAACCGGGCGGCTCGAGGACACGATCGTCAAGACCAACCTCGAAGCGGTCAAGGAGATTGTCCGTCAGCTCCGCCTGCGCGATCTCGGCGGCATCATCGTGCTCGACCTCATCGACATGGAGGAGAAGAAGAACCGGCAGCGGGTCTTCCAGGAAGTCGAGAAGGAACTGCGAAAGGATCGGTCGCCGTCAAAGGCGATTCAGGTCTCCGATTTCGGGCTGGTGATCGTCACGCGCAAGCGTGTCAAGCAGAGCCTCGAGCGTCAGCTGACCGAGCCGTGTCCGTACTGCTCAGGCTCGGGAACGATCAAGTCGAGCTCGACGATCTGCTACGAGATCATGACGGAGCTGAAAAAGATTGGCTCGGAACTCGATGGTCATGGCGTGATCGTCCGGGTCAACCCGGACATCGCTCGTGCGCTCAAGGAAGAGGAGCCGGCGCTGCTGCGCGACCTGCAGCAATCGCTCGGAAAAGCCGTGACGATCAAGCCCGACGTCCATCTGCATCACGAGCAGTTCGACGTCATGGCCACGTAGACGCGGCTCGCTGCTCGCGGTCCGCTGCTCGTAAGCCCGGACCGCGAGGAGCGAACTGCGAGGCGACTACGCGCCCGTGTTGGGCAGGTAGATCAAGTAGTGGTTGCCACCCTTGTTGATCCACACACGCACGTAGTCGTTGCCCTTGAGCGTCTGGACCTTCGACGCGCCGGCTGCGGGCGGCGGGTCCTTGACCACGTTCTTCACTTCCGCCTGCGGGACGATGCTGACGACCTCGCGGCCCTTGACGCTTCCACCCTGGACGAACTCGACCCAGCGCTCGAGCGACTCCGTGACGCCGACCGCGGCGGGTCCGGCCTCCTGCGTGGTGAGGCGGACGGTGTAGGTTCCGGCCGGGAGCGGCTTGCCGTCGGCGGTCACGCCCTTGGGCAGCCGGACGGATCCCAGAGCCGTGTCGCCCGCTGGGCTGGCGGCCTCGCCGGCCTGCGGCGGCTGCTGGTTCGGCGCCTTATGCTGCGCGCGCGCGTCGCTGGCGTAGAGCGCGGCGGCCACCATTATCCCCACCAGAACACATGACTTCTTCATAGCGATACTCTCCTGCGACCCGCGTGGAGGTCGCGGACTCGGACGGCGCGGGACTGGCGAAGGCGCTGTCCCGCGGGACCTGAGCCATTATATCGGCATTCGCCAGTTCGAGCTGTAGCTCAGGCGAGCAACAAGGGTGCCAGCGCGACAGGAGTGGCGATCGGCAAGTTTTCTTGAGATTCAGGCCATTCGACGACAGGAGGAAGGGAGCGGATGCCGCGTCCTGTCGTGAAATCCAACGTGGGGTGTCGTGGCGAGCCGGCTATTGCTTCTTGATGACGATCGACCCCGAGAACGTGGTCAGCTCGAGTAATGCCCCACCGCTGCCGACAGTGCCCCGCAGCGTGCGATTGCGCCGTCCGCTCTGGCTGCCCGACATTGTGATCGGAATGTCGGTGTTGATCGAGCCGCTGAAGGAACTCGCCTCGACTTGAAACCCGGCGGCGGCAGGCACAGTCACCATGACATTGCCGGAGTGCGAGGCCAGCTCGTAACGGCCATTCGGGTCGATGTTGCCCGAAAACGTGACGGTGCCGCTGATCACCTGCGCGTTTACGCGCTCGGTGTCGACGTCCTCGAGCAGGATGTTGCCGCTGACCGAGTTGGCGGTGACGCTGCGCGCCGCGACTCGGCGTAACCGTAAGTTGCCGCTGACGCTTCCGGCCTCGAGCGCGCCGTCCACGCGCGTGTCCATGAGGTCAATGTTGCCCGAGATCGATCGCCCGTTGGCGGTGCGGCCGGCGTTCGCCATTCGCACCGAGCCGCTGACGGTTTCGAGCGTCAGCGGACCGCTGATGTCCTGCACGCTGATGTTTCCAGAGATTGATTTGACCGTGACGCGTGTGCCTTCGGGAGCGGCGACCTTGATCGCCACCGAGACGTCGACGTTGCGGCGGTTGTTGCGCCGGAGCTCGTCGCCCTCGGGATACCGCGTGCGCACCTCCACCCGTGTCCCGCGCTCGATGATGTCGACTTGCACCAGCGATAGCAGCGCGCGCGCATCGTCGGCCGATCCGCTGCGCGCCGTCTTGACGGCTTCGATCGAGGCACTCGTTCCGCCTCCGCGCGTGACCGTGATGTCCCCGGAGATGTTGGCGATCTCGAGCTCGCCGTTGGCGCCGATGTTGACCGAGCGGGTGACCCGTTCGGTCTGGCCCGCGCGCTCCTGCGCGACGGCCACCGGCGCCGGCATCACACAGGCCGCCAGCGCGAGAACGATTAGGAATCTGCGTATCATGATTTGTTCGTACCCTCGACGACATGCGCGACCCCGGCGGCGTTGCCCTTGCGCATCTCGTTCATCAACGTAATCGTGTCCTGCAGTAACGAAATCTTCCGTTGCAGCGCCTCGAACAGGCTATTGCGCGCGGCGACGTTCCCAGGCTCTTTCTGCACCGCGTCGGTACTCTCGGCAATCGCCTGATCGAGAATCTTCAGGTTCGTTTTGAGCGTCGTGGCAACTTCGACTGGCAGACCCTGACCGTCCGATCCGATGCCTTGTTCCAGCTTGGCGACGCCGCTTTGCAGCAGTTCCTCGGCCTTCATCAGGTCTTCCACGCCACTTTGGACGGCAGCAGCGGCTGCCGCGTTGCCCTGGCCGGCCTGCGTGCCACTCTGGCGCGACGATGGCGCGAATTGCGGTATCAGCAGCACGAGCGATGCGCCGACGGCGAGCACGAGCGCGGCGGCGATCGCAAGCCACACGTACTGGCGGCGTCCCGTCGGCTCGCCAACGGGCTGATCGTGGACGCGCCCTTCCTGCCGGAGGCGCCCGGCGATCTGCAGCCAGACGTGGTCGGGCGGCTCGGGATCTCCGATCGTAGTGGCGACGTCGCGGATGCGCCGCAGATCACGCGCGAGCCCACGACACTGCTCGCACTGATCGAGATGCTGCTCGAGCTCCGCGGCGCGAATAGGTCCGAGCGTCCCGTCGATGAGCGCTTGAATGTCCTCAGTCGATCGCGTGCACGTCATGACAAGTCAGCTTTCAGCTTCCAGCTCTCAGCTTCCAGCAGTCCGGTTCGAGTCCCAGTTCTCACGCTCAGCGCGACAGCAGCGCGCGCAGCCGGAGGCGCGCCTTGTGCACCTGCGACTTCGAGGTCCCTTCGGCGATGCCCATGATCTCGCCGACCTCGCGGTGCTCGAGCCCCTGCACGTCGTGCAGCACGAACGCCGTGCGGCACCCTTCCGGCAACTGCGCCAACGCTCGCTCGAGATCCATCTTCGTCACCACCCTGGCGGCGAGCCCCTGGCTCGCGCTATCGGGGAACGCCGGCTCGTCGTCGAGCGTGTCGGTCAGGTGGATAGCCCGTCCGGTCCGGCTGCGCAGATAGTCCAGGCAGAGGTTTACGGCCAGACGGTATAGCCACGTGCCGAGCGCCGAGTCGCCGCGGAAACTGTCCATCTTCCGGTGCGCCGCCAGGAAGATCTCCTGCAGCATGTCCTCGGCGTCGGTCGGGTTGCCGAGCATCCTGACGGCGACACCGTAAAGCCGCCGGGAATGCGCCCGGTAGACCTCTTCGAACGCGCCGAGGTCGCCCTTTCGGCACCGTTCGACCAAGGCCATGTCGGCCTGCCGCGACGGCCTGGAAACGTCCGTCATGTTAGACGACACCGGCACCTGACGGCGTTGCCGCCGCGCTGCTTTATTGCTGGCCTATTCTGCGCCATCGCCGTACCTTGAAGTCACGCACTCGCCCGCCCGATACCAGGACCCCCTCGGCCCTCAGCAGTGCGCGCTTCATCTCAATACGGCCACCATAGCCCCCAAGTTTGCCGGCAGCGGCGATGACCCGATGGGCGGGCACGTCCCGGCCGCCCGAGTCGCGCATGATGTTGCCAACCGCGCGGGCCGCCCGGGGCCGGCCGGCAGCAGCCGCGACGTCGCCGTAAGTGGCTACGCGCCCGGGGGGAATACGGCGCACCACCGCCAGGACGCGCCGGGTAAAGACAGAGTCCATGCCCAATGCTGACTTCTGAATGCTGACTCTCTGAATTCAGAATAGCAACCGCAGGCCGCCGCCTGCGTAAAGGCCGCCCGCGTCGACCGTTACGGTCCGATTGTCCGGCGCGTCGAGATCGACGGTGGCGCGCGAGTAGCGGACCAGGCCGCCGACACCGACCGTCTTGCCGAACATCCAGATCACGTCGGCGCCGACGTTGAACGCTGCCGCAGAGCCCTTGGCCTTCGTCTTCTTTGCCGAACCAAATGCGGCTGTGTCGAACGGGTACGTTTCTGTCACGACGACCTCGCTGACGAGATCCTGTTCGACATCGAAGAACGACGGGCCGCCCGACAGGATCAGTCGGAGGTGTCCTCCGGGATTGACCAGGTACATCGCCTGGACGTGGACGGCCGTCTCGGTACGGTTAACGCCGGTTGCGTCGCCGGTGACTTGTCGCGGCTGATCGAAGAAGAACGGATGCGGCACACTCGACGTCGTCGAGGCGGCGTCGTCTCGCGTGAAATACGACACCGCGACTCCCGCCGCAAGGTTCTTCCAGAATCGGAACCCGCCGCCGGCGTCGAACACGAATCCACCTTTGACCGGGTACGTCACATCGGTCGAGCCGGTTTCCAGATTGCGTTCGAACTCGAACCGATCGCTGAAATCGTTCGACGTTGCCTGATAGGCGCCATTGACGCTGACGTGGACGCGCTCGGGCCACGATTGCGCCCGTGCCGACGCGGCATTGCCGAAAAGCAGCGTCAGCACGAGGAGGATGAGCGCCGCAGGTCCCATGCGTGTGAGCCTCAATTGACACCTACCGCAGTCCACGACTGAGTCACCGCGCGCTCGGCGGCGCTATTCGAGCCAAAGATGTCTCGGGCCGACTGAATCGTCGCGGCTCGCGCCACCGAGAACGTCGCGTTCGCCGGCAGCATCTGTGTGAACGCCCGGTAGAATACGCGCTCGATCTGCTCGCGGTTGCCGCCTCCCACGCCTTGCACCGATAGTCCTGACGTTCGATTGGTGCCTCCTTCGATGGCCAGGTAGAACGCGTTATTCGGGATGCCAGAGTTGATGTGCACGCCGCCGTTGTCGGCAGTACCTGTGAAGCGTTGCGAATAGTGATCCGGATCGCCAAACGCCTGTGGATCGGCGAGCGAACGTATGCCTCCGGGGCGAAACACGTCTTCACCTTCGAGATATTCGGCGCGAAGGACGCCGTTGCCGGCCGGTTGGAAGAAGAACTCGATTGACGTTCCCATGATGTCGGAGAACGCCTCGTTCAACGCGCCCGACTCATTCAGGTAGATCAGGTTCGACGTGTACTCGGTCACGCCGTGCGTCAGTTCGTGGCCGACGATATCGAGCGCGCCCGAGAAGAAGTCGATCGTCTGGCCGCCGGCGGTAAACCCCGCGGGTAATCCCTCGCCGTAGAGCATGACGCCGTTTCCGAAGTAGGCGGCGTTCAGATAAAAATCTGGGACGATGGGGAAGTTCTGCTGAAAATCCTGGCGGCGCACAGGGTGGACGAGGTTGATGAGCGCCAGGTTCTGATTGTCGAGGCCGCGGCGGCCAAAGCGCTTGAAGTAGTAGTCGTAGGTGTAGCCGGAATAGACGTGCGCGTCGACCGCGGCGCCATCGGTCCACGTGTTGTCGGAGTCCGACGCCAAATCATTTCCCGTGAGCTGGATGACTTCGTTCAGGTAGCGAATCGTGCGCTGGTAGTCCCCCCGCATGTCGTAGGTATTGATCGCTGGTGGCCGCAACCGATCCGTCGTGACGAATTGCCCGTTGCTCGAGGACACGCTGATTTTCTTCGTGTCGCCCAGCACACCTTGGCCGCGGCCCACTGCACTCTGCGTCTTGAGGTCGCTGTATTCGAAGGCGATACTGCCGTCGCGAGCGTCGACGAAGTACTCGCGGACGTCGCGTTCGTTGGCCGCGCGCACACGCCACGCGAGGAGGTATGTGACGTCGCCGCCCTCGCCCCGAGGCAGGACGACGAGTTCCGGCGCGCGTCCGATCTCGACGCCAGCGCGCTCTCCTACCGTCTGGCGCGCCCGGTCGGCGTCGATCGACGGGCTTGTGTCAATGTCGATGCCTTCGTAGATATTGCCGAAGGCAGAGACCATCTGACCGCGGTTGAGTTGCTCGGCGACGTCAGCGCCCACAACGCGAATGCCGCGATGGAACTGGTCGTAGCGCTCGTGAATGCGGCCGCTGACGATGAGATCGTCGCGGCGGATACGCAGGCGGAGATCGCCCGACCGGCGAAGGCTGTCGATCCGTGGCGCCCATTCCCGAAGCTCGGCGACCGACCCCGGGCGAATCGTGAGCAGGCCGCGGCCTGGCTGCTTGGCGGCAATGCGATCAAGTGGTACAAAGATCGCGGCCAGCCCGATGACGGCAGCGCACGCGCGCCACCTGACAGACCAAAAGGGCATGAAACCTCCTGGGGGGAACCCGGAGACCTGGCAGGGAATGGCCCGGATATTTTACTCGATCAGCGTGGCGAGCGAGCGGCCGTCGGTCTTTTCGATTTTCACGCCAGCGATCGCGGCAAGCGTCGGCATGATGTCCGCCGGCGTGGCTGGCTCGCTGTATTGTCCCGCGCGCACCGAGTTACCGAAGAAGATAACGGGCACCCGCTGGTCGTAGTCGTACTGCGATCCGTGCGTCGTCACCGCTGTGGACATCAGCCACTTCTCGTCCGGCGCGATGATGATGTCCCCGCTGCGTCCGGGATGGTGACTGAGCGCCGCGGCCCGCCGCACTCGATCGGTCGATTCGCGCGCGGATGCCGATTCGAGATCCTTGCCCCAGAACGAAGTGTTCACGCCCTCGACCGATCGCGCCGCCGCCAGAACTGCTTCCCGCAGTGAAGCGTCCTTGGAGAGACGCTTGCGTGCGGCGTCATCGAGGTAAATGTTGGTGTACGCGGCCGACAGCACGTGCGTGCCTGGACCGAGCGCGGGAATCAGCACCTTGTCGATCGCTTCGCTGACGGACTTGCTCGTGACGCGCCCTCCGCCAATCTGCTCGGGGATCTCCGACACACCGTGGTCGGCGCTGAAGCCGACGATGTAGTTGCCCTTGCCGACGGTGGCGTCGAGATGATCGAGCAGGACGCCGAGCGTCCGATCGAGGCGGACGAGGAGATCCTGGATCTCGTGGCTGCGCGGACCGTAGACGTGTCCGACGCCGTCAACCGCGGAGAAGCTGACGCCGAGAAAATCCGTCGTCGCACCCTGCCCCAGCTTGAGCGCGTCGACTGCGGCTGCCGCCATCCGGCCGAGATAGTCGTCTGCGTAGGGCGATCGCTGCCAGCGAGCGTAGTAGTTCGAGTCGGCCTTGCCGTCAGGTACGCGCGAGTGGATGCGGGAAGGTCGTCGTCCAACCTGCTACCTTGCCTTCGCCCTTACCGTCGTCCTCGCCCTGATACGACGACAGCGGCAGCGATCGGTCCCACACCTTGTCGTAGTCGGCCGTCAGCGGGTTGGCGTCGATGAATGCCTGGAGGAACGGCACAGGCTCTTTCGTAAAGGCTGTCGACGTCGTCCAACCGCCACGATCGTCGAACCACACGACGGCCGTGGCCTTGTGTCCCGTTAGTGTGACGGCGGAACGCGGCTTCAGCGAGAGCGCTACGCTTCGTCCACCGCGTTTCATGATCTGTTCGCCGATCGCTGGCACGAGCAGCAACTTGCCGCTGTCACCCTGCACTGGCGAGAGATGGTTATAGCTGATCTCGGTGACCGTCGGATCGTCCGTGCAGTACGGTGACTTGCCGGTCTTGGGGTCGTACCAGTTGTTGAGGATCATCCCGTGGCGATACGGGAACGAGCCCGTGCCAATCGTCGAATGTCCAGCGCACGTGATTGTGTTGAGGTATGGATACGCGGCCTCAGTGAACCATGCGCCTTCGCGCGTCAGGCGCGCGAGGCCCTTGGAGTAGTTTGCCGCGTACCACTTGAGGTAATCGACTCGCATCTGATCCACGACCAGGATGACCACGAGCTTGGGCGTGGCGGATTGCTGCGCGAGGATCGCTGGAGCCGGCGACCCGAGGCACAACACCAGCGCCGCGAGTGCAGCGGCGGTCCTGGGCAGCTTGCGAACAGAGTGGACGATTCGGTCCCGAGTTGGTACGGTGTTGTCATCGCCTGAGGATTGGAAGATAGCAAAGGGCACCTATGAAGACATCGTAAGTCGCGCAGCCGACGAGATACCAGCGCGGCGCGATGGTGTCCGGCAACAGGCCCGGACGATGGGCGACATCGAGAACGGCATGGGCGGCAAAGGCGAGCGCCAGCACCGTGAGCGCGTGCCGCGGGTCGCGCACGAGCGTCGATGCCGCGACGATGAGAAAGCCGACGGCGAACGCGACCTCGAAGCCGACGCCCTGTTGGCGTTCATTGGCAACGGCGAATCCGATGAACACGCCGGCGGTCAGCGTCAGGAGCAGCGCCGCGAACTGGCTCAAGCGCAGTTCCGACACCAATCGATCGGGCGACGAGGGTGGAATACCGGAGGTGCGGATAGCGTGCCACGCAAAACCGATCGCCAAGCCGAACGCGGCGACGACGACCGTCCGCAATCCCTCAGTCACGTTCGCCAGTATAGCTGCTCGGATGTGGGCGTTCGTTTACGCGCGCGCGACATCGATGAAATTGAGCGGGTCGATCCCGTACGGCGACGGGTCGAGCGGCGAGACAACGGTGTCAGGCGCCGATCCGTCCGGCGTGCGTTCCCATAGGTTGCGTTCGAGCGGCGTGTCGTAGCGGTCACCGTCGGGTGCGAACAGGATCTTTACGCGCGGCCGATATGGGTCAGGCGCGTGCACGCGCGTCACGACGGCAACGGCGTTCGACGAGAGCTTCACCAGCGTGCCGGGCGGGTAGATGCCGAGCAGCTGCACGAAACGCCGGACGAGCTGGGCGTCGAAATGCGCGCCGTCGTCCTTCTTCAGTACCGCCAGGACGCGATCGGTGGGGAAGGCCTGTTGATACGCGCGTTGCGACCGCATTGCGTCGTAGACATCGGCGATGCTGCAAATCATCGTGCCGAGGTTGAGTGAACTGCGCTTCGCCCCTGCCGGATAGCCGGTGCCGTCGAGCCTGAGGTGATGTTCGAATGCGACGACGGGCGCAAGGATCGGCATTTCCGGTGTTCGCCGTAGGATTTCGGCGCCTTCGACCGGATGCCGGCGCATGATCACGAACTCCTGCTCGGTCAGACGCTCGGGTTTCTGTAGGATTTCCTTCGGCGTGCGGACCTTGCCGATGTCGTGCATGAGCGCCGACAGGCCAAACTCTCTGAGGAGCCGGCCTTCGATTCCGAGCGCCCGCGCTTGTCCCATGCTCAGGATGGACACGTTCACCATGTGCGTGAACGTGTAGTTGTCGTAGTTGCGCATCGCCGTCAAGGCGACGAGCGCCGTGCGGTTCTGCGTGACGGCATCCGCCAGTCCCTCGACTGCGTGCAGCGCCGCCGGAACGTCAGGCTTGCCGTCGAGCGCGGCGCTTTCCCACGCCGTTTCGGCTGCTGATACGGCGCTGGCGTAGAGCTGGCGAATCGCGGCCATGTCGCTCGCGATGCCGTCGCGGCCGGCTTCCTCCTTGGTGATGCGGCCCGCACGGATGTGTGGAAAACGCAGCGACGGTTCAGGCCCGCCAGCCTTCGTGGGCAGCTTGGCGACCGCGAGCATGAGGCCGATGACTTCGTCGGCGGTAACGCCCCGCTCGAACGAGATGCGCTCGATCTTATTCACGAGCAGCCGGTCGATCAGGTCCTTCATGCCGGCACTGGCCTTTGGCAGCGGCGTATCGGCGACGACGAACTCGTTGTCAACGATGCCGACGGTGATCGACGGCTGCTGCTGTTGGAGCGTCTTGAACGCAGCGAGGAGACCTTCGACGTTACGGCCGAGGAGCGGATGGTCGGCGGCATAGAGCTGGGCCGCGCGTGTGCCCGACGCGAACCGTCGCAGCAGTTCCTCGTAGAGTGCCAGCTTTGCGCCAGCGTCGGTGCTCATGCGGATGCCGCCTCTCGAGTAGTCATCGGCTGCTATACCGCGCTGGCGAGCTCGGCTCTGGCGGCGCCTCGGGCTCCCGGCACGCCCGTTGCCGAGGCTTGACGCAACGCGTCCATCGCTCCGACCGTGCCGATACGTCGAAGCGCATGCGCCGCCGCGCCGCCGAACTTCCGGTTGGCGAATATGGTCCACCAGTGTCCCGTGTGCAGCGCCGCCTTCAGCGCCTCGATCGACTCAGTCCCTCCAAATGCTCCCAGTGCTTCGATTGACGTCAGGTAGAGCTGCGGGAACTTGCCGCGGTCCATGTGGCGGACGAGATATCCATACAGCGGTACGGCGCGCTGTTCGCGCATCTTGAGGATCTCGGCGAGTAGGCGTTCGCGTGCCGGACCTTTGGCGGCGGTGAGCGCGTTCAGGAGGATGACGGCGGCATCTTTCGATCCGTTCATCATCAGGCCCTGGACCGCTTCCCGCTGAACGAGCGGTTCTGAGTCTGCGAGCAGCGGTACGAGCTCCTTGAGGCCCTCAGCGCCACCGAACTCACGCAAGAGGAAGGCGGCCGTGCGTCGTATTTCCCAGCCTTTTGCATTCAGGAGTGGACGTATCGCCTCGGCACCGCGCGGGCCGAAGCCGACGAGCAGATCCCGCAGCCGTTTGCGGGCGCGCGCATCCTGTTCGCTCGCCAGCACTTCAGCAAGGGGGGCGATGGTCGACGGTCCGATCCCGTGACACACCTTGGCGAACCGTTCGTAGCTCGCGTCGTCGGCAGAGCGGAGATGCGGCGCCACGTGCTTGGTCAGAGAACCGCGGCCGAACCGCTCGAGAGCCTCGGCCGCATGCGGCCGGCGGAACGGACTCGGCTGACCCTGCTCGATGACCGTCTCGATCAGCCGCCATGCCTGGTCGAAATGTCCGACACGCACGAGGTCGTCGGCGTGCGTGACAACCGTATCCGCGACGTCCCGCCACCGCGACGGGTCGGTCTCGATCTGCAGGAGATCGGTCAGGAGATCCTGATCGAGGCTTCTGAGCGATGTGTCGCTCACGGTGGCGAGCCAGGCTGCAATTCTTTCCGGTGGATCGTCGCTGACGCGTTCGACGTCGACCGGAAGGGTGCGTGCGTGCGACAGCTCGCGCGCGTAGTCCTCAGACACGTAGCGCGCGTCGGTGTAGGACGTCAGCATCTGCTCGACGCCGTTCCAGAGCCCTTTGAACTCCTCTTGGTCCTGCTCGCGCGCCATCTCCGAGCGGGCCACTTCTTCCTTGGCCAATGCGAGTAGCTGGCGCTGCCGATCGAATTCGGGGACGAGCGACCGAAACGCGTGGGCAAGGCGTTCCGACGCGCCGCGCTCCGCGACGACCGAGTCGGCAACGAAGCCGGCGACCGATTGGTCGCTCATGCTCTCGATGAGCGCGCTGACGACGTTGACGCTTCCCGCCATGGCTTCGGGGCGCTTGCGTTCAGCGAGGAGCGCGATCATTGCTTCGACGGACAGATGCCGGGCTCCGCGGCCGAACTGCTCGAAGATTTCGTTGAGCCGTTGCGGCTCCGTTCGTCCGACGTAGTCGACGAGGCCGCGCACGATGTTCAGAAGCGCTGCCGTCTGGAGCTCGACGCCCTTCGGGCTGCGGGCGGCCGTCTTTTCGAGCTCGCTCATCATCTGTTCGAGCTTGGCCGGGTCCTCGATGATGTTGATCACTGCCCGCATGGCCGCATCGTCGACCGTGAGGGTCGGGCCCGACATCGCGGCTTCGATGATCGAGTCGATCGTCGCCGCGAGGCCCTGTTTTTCACGCAGCACCTCGGCGTAGTCGATTTCGGAGATCTCGAGGCTCGGGCCGCCGGCCGTCGACCAGAGCCTGGCAATGCCGCCGTCGGCGCGGACCTCCTCCGGGCTGCGCGCGAGGAGGAGCAGGAGCGTGCGCCACGACTCGCTATTGGCGCCGGCGTTGAGCGTCAACTTTCCAATCAGGTGCCGATGGAGCAGGGATGCCAGCTCCGAGACTGCCGGATCTGGCTTGGGCATCCGGGCGCCGTCGATCAGCAGGCCGTCGGACACGACCTGCAGCTTGTAGGGGCCGGCCTCGGTCAGGCGCGCGGTGGCCTGTTCGAGCCTCGAGAGCGACACGCCAATCGCCGGGTGCCCGCCCGGATACAGCGACACGGCGCGCGCGGCCGCCTTGCAGACACGAGAGAACTCGGCCAGTCGATTCGCGGCGTCGGGCGTCAGAGAAGGCGAGACGGATGGCTCGGACATGAATTGGGGTCGGCCGCACGAACGAACCGGCTTTGGCTGGTCGAGACCCGTTGGGTCCGGCCAGGCCTGGCCTGCTGCCCTCGTATCGTCCCGGTCGAGCCCACACTACAACCGGTGGCAGCGTCCGGCCAAGGCCGGACCTTACAACCCTCACACCTTCTTCCTGGAGCTTGACGCTACGGCTGTCGCTTCGTCCGGCCCCGGCCGGACACCACAAACGTCTGTAGCGTCCGTCTTTAGGTGGATGGGCTTCGGCGGGATCTTAGCAAATTCCAATATAGTAGAGACCGTTTTTGGCGGTCGTTCACCAATCCACAATGCGCGCGGTCGACCTGATTCGGCAGAAACGGGATGGCGGGGTGCTCGATCGGGCCGCTATCGACGCGTTCGTGGCGGGTGTCACCGACGGCTCGCTGCCCGATTATCAGACCTCAGCCCTCCTGATGGCCATCCTGCTTCGTGGGATGACGCCCGAGGAAACTGCGACGCTCACCGACGCCATGGTGCGGTCGGGCGTCCGGGTCACCTACCCTGGCCTCCCGGGCACGCCCGTCGACAAACACAGTACTGGTGGCGTCGGCGACAAGGCATCGCTCGTCCTGGCGCCCCTGGCAGCGGCATGTGGCGCATACGTGCCCATGATGTCAGGCCGCGGCCTCGGTCACACCGGAGGCACGCTCGACAAGCTTGAAGCCATTCCCGGATTTCGAACCGGGTTGTCGCTCGAAGAACTGAAGACCGCGGTCGCGTCCGTGGGGTGCGCCTTGATTGGCCAGACGTCGGAGATTGCTCCGGCCGACCGCAAGCTGTATGCGCTCCGGGATGTGACGTCGACCGTTGAGAGTATTCCGCTCATCTGCGCCTCGATCATGAGCAAGAAGATCGCTGAAGGCATCGGCGGCCTGGTGCTCGACGTCAAGACGGGCAGCGGTGCGTTCATGAAGACGCCGGAGGCGTCGCGTGCGCTGGCAGAGTCTCTCGTCGCAATCGGCAAGGCTTCCGGCGTTCGCACCGAGGCGCTGATTACTCGGATGGACGCGCCGCTCGGACGCGAAGTGGGCAACGCGAACGAGGTTGTCGAGTCGATTGAGACATTGAAAGGACGCGGGCCGGCCGATCTCGAGGAACTGTCAGTGCTGCTGGCAGCGCGCATGCTGGTCGTCGCCCGTGTCGCGGGCGATGACGCGGATGCCGAGGCGCGAATTCGCGGCGCGATTTCTTCGGGGTCTGGTGTCGAGAAGTTGCGGCAGATCATCGAGCGCCAGGGCGGCGATCCGCGCGTCGTCGACGACTACGCGCGGCTACCGTCGGCGCCTGACAGCGCCGTCGTCGCCGCAACGCGGAGCGGGTTTGTCACCGCGCTCGAGGCTGAGCGTATTGGCCGAGCGGCGGTTGCGCTCGGCGCTGGCCGTGGCCGCCTCGACGACGTGATCGACCATGGCGTGGGGATCACTGTTGCCGCTCCGCCGGGGAGCGAAGTGCGGGTGGGCGATCCGGTGCTCGTCATCCGTCATCGTGGCGGTCGAGGCCTCGACACCGCTCGCGCGCTGCTCGAAGAGTCGGTGCGTGTGTCGGACGCGCCGGTCGCCCGCGCGCCGCTCGTCGCCGGCCGTGTCTGACGCGCTGAACAATACTCGCATGCAGAACCTGACCCGAGGATTGAATTGATGGCTGATGCCCACGCCCCTGCCGAGCGCCCGCCGCTGACCCGCGTGCCCTACGACGCCCGTGACCTGTTGGTGCTCGGGTGCGCCGCCGCGAGCGCTGCGGCGTGCGCACTCGTGGCGCAGTATGGCGGCATTCCCAAGTTGCAGCCGCTCGTCGGCCTGATCGTCATCATGAGCCTCGCGTACGCCTTGTCGATGAATCGCCGCGCGATCGATCGCGCGACGGTTGCCTGGGGGCTCACGCTGCAGTTGGTCTTTGCGCTGCTGGTCCTGAAGACCGCGACGGGACAGGCGGTGTTTCAGCGGCTCGGCGCTGTGGTCAATCGCCTGCTCGATTTTGCCTTTGTCGGATCGAGCATGGTCTTCGGTCCGCTCGGCGATCGGACGGTCTGGCCGCGCATCATGACGACGGTTCTCGGAGAAGAGGGCGCGAACTACGCGGTTGTGTTCGCCTTCCAGGTCCTGCCGACCATCATCTACATTGCCGCCCTCTTCGCGGTTCTCTACTACTTCGGTGTGATGCAGCTCGTCGTGCGGGTTTTCGCGTTTCTGATGCGCCGTGTGATGCGAGCGTCCGGTGCCGAATCTCTCAACGTCGCCGCCAGCATCTTCATGGGGCAGACCGAGGCGCCGCTGACGATCAAGCCGTTTCTCCCCCGCATGACGGAGTCGGAGTTGATGACGGTGATGACGGCTGGAATGGCGCATATCTCTGGCGGGATCATGGCCGCCTATATCCTGTTCGGCATCGAAGCGCGGCACCTGCTGACCGCAGTCATCATGACGGCGCCGGGGACGCTGATGATGGCGAAGATCTTCGTGCCTGAGACGCAGGAGCCGGAAACGATGGGCACGGTCAAATTG
Organism: uncultured Acidobacteriota bacterium; assembly: GCA_963797715.1. Classification (GTDB taxonomy): domain Bacteria; phylum Acidobacteriota; class Vicinamibacteria; order Vicinamibacterales; family 2-12-FULL-66-21; genus DATBJJ01. Next base: position 319,694 of record CAWCQS010000007.1, on the reverse strand, counting down.
AAGGTCGAGCGGACCGACGTCAACGTCATCGACGCGGCTGGCCGTGGCACCAGCGAAGGCCTGGCGCTGGCACTCAACGTCGGAGCCATGCTGATCTCGTTTCTCGCGCTGATCGCGCTGCTGAACGCGCTATTGGGCCTGGTCGGTCTGAGCCTGCCGCAGATTTTTGGTTGGGTGTTCGCGCCGATTGCCTGGAGCATGGGTGTTCCGTGGCATGACGCGCCCGTCGTCGGCAATTTGCTCGGGACCCGGATGGCAGCGAACGAATTCGTCGCATACCGAGAGCTGTCGGCGTTGAAGGGGACGCTGGATCAGCGATCGTTCACGATTACGACGTTCGCACTATGCGGATTTGCCAACTTCAGCTCGATTGGTATCCAGATCGGAGGCATCGGCGCCCTGGCACCGAACCGCCGTCACGATCTTGCGAGGCTCGGCCTTCGCGCCATGTTCGCCGGCACGCTGGCCAACTTCGTCACCGCCACCATCGCCGGGTTTCTGCTGTGACGGCGGGGACACTCAATCGGGACACTCAACCGTGACAGTCACGGGGGACAGTCATCTTTGAGTGTCCCCGGAGGTAAAGAGGACCACTTTGCAACGATTTCGCCCTCAGAAAGTCATTCGGTTGTTTCGGATCTGCGTACCTGCTGATGCCAGGCTCAATGAAGCGCGCACGTGGGGCGCGCATGTCGTTCCTTCGAGACCTCGGGGACAGTCCCGGTTGAGTGTCCCGGTTGAGTGTCCCCGATGACGGATTTCGACAACGTTCAGGAGGCGGCGGGGTGGATCAGGGCGAGGACGGCGGGTGCCCCTGATGTCGCGATTGTGCTCGGTTCGGGCCTCGGTGACTTCGTGTCGTCGATCAAGGACGCGACGACTTTCGACTACGGCGACATTCCGCACTGGCCCGCATCGAAGGTCGTCGGCCACGCCGGGCGGTTGGTGATAGGAGCTCTGGCGGGAAAGCGCGTCGCGGCTCTGGCGGGGCGCGCGCATTTTTACGAGGGGCACCCGTTGCGGACGGTGACGTTTGCTACGCGCGTCATGGCGGCGCATGGGGTCAAGACGCTCATCCTCACCAACGCCGCCGGGGGAATCAACCTATCGTTCAAGCCGGGCACTCTGATGGCGATGGACGATCACATCAACTTGATGGGCAGCAACCCGCTGGTTGGTGACAACGACGAGCGGTTCGGCCCGCGCTTTCCGGACATGTCCGAGGTGTATTCGAAACGGCTGCGCACCGTGGCGGCCGATGTCGCCCGCGCGCAAGGCCTCGACCTGGCGCACGGCGTATACGCTGCGCTGCACGGACCCAGCTACGAAACGCCAGCCGAGATTCGTTTTCTCCGCACCATCGGTGCCGACGCGGTCGGCATGTCGACCGCGCCCGAGGCGATCGTGGCGCGACACATGGGCGTCGACGTGCTTGGCATCTCGTGCATCACCAACATGGCGGCCGGCGTGCTGCCGCAGCCGCTCGTGCACGACGAGGTGATGGAGGTCGCGCGGCGCGTGCGTGCCGAATTCTGTCGCCTCCTGGAGGGCATCGTTGAGCGACTCTGACAACCGGCCCGCAAAGCCCGTCTGGCCCGCGGTCGAACGGCGCACGCAACCGGACAGGAGGGTCGACCGTTCCGGGACGGCCGCGCGGCGTCCTAAAGAGGACGTCGAGGTTCGTACGCCGCGGTCGCTGCGCCGCGACGAGCGTCGTTCCGGCAAGGATCGGCGCGACGACTCGAACTGGAAGTCCGTCTCCCTCGAGATCACGATCGCGACGGAAGCCGATCTCGCCGAAGCGCTCGTCGCTGCAGCCACGATGGCACGCACGCGCGCACACGCGCGCTACTCCGGTTTCAAGGTTGGCGCCGCTCTCGAAACCGGCGACGGCGACGTGATCACGGGTTGCAACGTCGAGAACGCGACATATGGACTGACGCTCTGCGCCGAACGCGTCGCGCTCGTCAAAGCCCTGTCCGAGGGCCACAACATCTTCACCCGTATAGTCGTCGTCGCTGACACGGAGAATCCCACGCCACCGTGCGGGTCGTGCCGCCAGCTGCTGTGGGAGTACCGCGGCGACATCGAAGTCATTCTGGCGAATCTCGAGCGAACGGCGGCAACGATGCGGCTCTCGGAGCTCTTGCCGCTGCCATTCGACGCCAGACTGTTAGAATAAATACACACATGCTTCCAACAATCGACTGGCAGGGCGACACGATCGTGATGGTCGATCAGCGCAAGTTGCCTGGTCAGGAAATCTACGTCCGCTGCCGCACGGCGCAGGAAGTCGCGCGCGCGATTCGAACCATGATCATTCGCGGCGCGCCGGCGATCGGCGTCTCCGCGGCAATGGGCATCGCGCTTGGCATGCGCCGCAGCACCGCCAAAGGCACGAAGCAGTTTGCTGTCGAGTTTCAAAAAACCTGCGACATGATGGCTGCGACGCGGCCGACCGCCGTCAACTTGTTCTGGGCCATCGATCGCATGAAGCGGGTGTTCGCGGAGGCTGCCCAGGCTGGACAATCGACAGAGGAAATCGCCGCGCGCCTCGAGCGCGAGTCGCGTCTGATTCACGACGAGGATGTGGCCAGCTGTCGGACGATGGGTGGGTTCGGCGCAGAGGTTGTTCCCGACGGCGCGCGAGTCTTGACGCACTGCAACGCGGGTGCGCTCGCGACCGCCGGTTACGGCTCGGCGCTTGGCGTCATCCGCGCCGCTGTCGAGCGCGGCAAGAAGGTCGCCGTCTTCGCGGACGAGACGCGGCCGTTCCTGCAGGGCGCGCGACTGACGGCGTGGGAGCTCGTGCGTGACGGCATCCACACAACGGTCATTACCGAAAGCATGGCCGGACCGCTGATGCGCAAGGGCGAGATCGATCTCGTCGTCGTCGGCGCCGATCGCATTGCCGCCAACGGCGACACTGCGAACAAGATCGGGACTTACACGGTGGCGGTTCTGGCGCATGAGCACAAGGTTCCGTTCTACGTTGCCGCGCCCCTGTCGACCGTCGATCTTGCGACGCCCGACGGCGACTCGATTCCGATCGAGGAGCGCGATCAGCGCGAAGTGACCCACCTCGGCTCGTCGCGATTGACGCCGGAGGGAGCGCACATTCGCAACCCCGCGTTCGACGTAACGCCGCACCGCTACATCAGCGGCATCATCACCGAGAAAGGCATCTTCGTGCCGCCATACAGCGAAACGCTGAAGACGGCGTTCGGGACCGCCGCTCCGCATTCGTGAACCTCCTCGCGATTGAAACCTCGTGCGACGAGACGGCTGCGGCCCTGGTGGCCGAGACCGGCGACGCCGCGCGGCCGTGGCACATTCGATCGTCGGTCGTAGCGTCGCAGACGGCCATCCACCGCGAGTGGGGCGGCGTCGTTCCCGAGCTCGCCTCACGCCAGCACGTTCGCGACATCTGCGGCGTCGTCGAGGCGGCGCTCGACAGCGCCGGGGCGACGCGATCCGACGTCGGCGCCGTCGCGGTCACACAGGGCCCCGGCCTCGTCGGCTCGCTCCTCGTCGGCGTGGCCTTTGCGAAGACATTTGCATGGGCGCAGCGCATTCCGGTCGTTCCCGTCCATCATCTTGCTGGCCACATCGAATCGCTGACGTTAGCCCACGGCGAACTGCCAATGCCAGCTGCCGTTCTGGTCGTATCCGGTGGGCACACCAGTCTCTATCTCGTTCCTGAGCCGGGCGTGTACCGCTTGATCGGGCGAACCCGTGACGATGCGGCTGGCGAGGCCTACGACAAGGTGGCGAAGCTCCTCGGGCTCGGCTATCCGGGTGGACCGGTGATCGATCGGCTGGCGCGACAAGGTCGTGACGACAGGTTCAGGTTTCCGGCGACGCGCTTGACCCACGCCGATCGAAACGATCCCCGCGCGACGGGATCGGACGTTCTGCCGGCAGCGGTCGCGCGACGCACGGACTTCAGTTTCTCGGGACTCAAGACGGCTGTTCTGCGGCTCGTGCAGGAGCGCACCGCGTCTCGTTCTGGTGAAACCTTGCCGACCGAAGACGTGGCCGATATCTGCGCGAGCTTTCAGCGCGTCGTCGTCGACACGTTGCTCGAGCGAACCTTCGAGGCGGCGCAGTGGCTGGGCGCACGCAGTATCGGCATCGCCGGTGGAGTGTCGGCCAACAGCCGCCTTCGTGCCGACGCTGAGGCACGAGGCAAGCGCGCGGGCCTGCCGGTCTTCGTGCCGCCCATCGCGCTGTCGACCGACAACGCTGCCATGATCGGTGCCGCTGGGCTGCGCCGCTATCGTTCAGGCATCGTCGCGTCCTGGGATCTCAACGCGGAAGCGTCATTGCCCCTCTCATGAAGACGTTCACCGACTATCTCTGGTTCAACACCAAGCAGCGGCAGGAATTCATCCGCATCACCGACGACGTCGTCAGCGATCGTGCGCAAGAGCGGCGTCGACGATGGGATGGTGCTGGTGTCGGCGATGCACATCACAGCCGGCGTCTACGTGAACGACTGGGAAGATGGACTGATCGCGGATTTCCAGACGTGGCTGGAGAAACTCGCGCCAGCGGGTCTGCCCTACAAGCATCACCAGACCGGCGAAGACAATGCAGACGCGCACCTGAAGCGAACGATCATGGGCCATCAGGTAATGGTACCGATCACGAACGGCAAGCTCGATCTCGGTCCGTGGGAGCAGATCTTCTACGCCGAGTTCGACGGACAGCGGAAGAAGCGGGTTGTAGTGAAGGTGATGGGGACTTGAGTAGGCAGGCACGAAGCGCCGCGAATGGTGGGAAGCGAGCAAAGCCTTCGACTGAACCTCTGTGACTAACCCTGCATTGTCCGATCGCGAATACCCCGCACGCCCCATCGTCGGCGTTGGCGCCGTCGTTCTCGTGGCCTCCGGCATCGCATCGGCAATTGGATGGTCGGAGCCGATGACGCGAACGGGCGTCGTGCTGGTCAGACGTCGCTTCGAGCCGCTGGCGGGTCAGTGGAGCCTTCCCGGCGGTACGCTCGAGGTCGGCGAGACCCTCGAGGCAGGCGTGGCGCGCGAGATTGTCGAAGAGACCGGGCTGATCGTCGACGTTGGTTCAATCGTCGAAGTCTTCGATCGAATCTTTCGCGATGCCGACGGGCGTGTGCGCTATCACTACGTGCTCGTCGACTATGTGTGCGACGCGCGCGCTGGCCGTCTCGCCGCGGGATCGGACGTGGACGACGTAGCGGTCGCGGTTCCCGATCAGCTGACGCCGTTTGCGCTGCTGCCGAAGACACTCGAAGTGATTCGGAAAGTCGTATCGAGCGAGAGGGGAAGGATCGATGCAGCTGTCCCGTGAGGACGCGTGGGCGTTGATGACGGAGCACACGCAGGGCGAGAGTCTACGCAAGCACATGCTCGCGGTCGAGGCAGCAGTGCGTGGCTACGCGCGGTTGTGGGGCGAGAACGAGACCGAGTGGGGCGTGGTCGCGTTGCTGCACGACTTCGACTACGAGCGGTGGCCGGATCAGGCCAACCATCCATTTCGCGGCGTCGAGATCCTCAAAGAGAAGGGATACCCCGAGTGGGTGACGCGTGCCATCCTCTCGCACGCCGAATACTCAGGCGTGCCGCGCGAGTCGAGGCTCGAGCACACATTGTTTGCCTGCGACGAGATGTCGGGTATCGTTACCGCGGCCGCGCTGGTGCGGCCCTCGAAGAGCATCATGGATCTGGAGGCGGGTTCGGTCATCAAGCGGATGAAAGACAAGGCCTTTGCCCGGGCCGTCAACCGCGATGATCTGCGCAAAGGCGCGGACGAAATCGGCTTGCCACTCGATCAGCACATTACGAATGTGATTGCGTTCATGCGCGTCGAGGCTGACGCTCTCGGACTCAAGGGGACGTAGAACTGTCAGTCTGCCATTCCCGTATAAGCTAACCACTTGGATTCGAACCTCCAGACCCCGACCGCCGGACCCGACGCACGTCCAATCGTGCCAGTCGCGGCAAGCGCCGAACCCGCCGTCCAGCTCGAAGGCGTGACGGTTATCTACGGCAAGAATCAGGCGCTCAAGAACGTCAGCGCGCGGTTCGAGCGCGGTGCGGTGGGACTTCTCGGCCCGAACGGTGCGGGCAAGAGCACGATGCTCAAATCGCTGCTCGGCTTCGTCAAGCCCGATCAGGGGCGCATGCGCGTGCTCGGCCTCGACGTGGCGCAATCGCCGATGGAGATTCGCGCCAGGCTCGGTTACATGCCGGAGACCGACGGTCACATCCCGGGCATGAATGCCGTCTCGTTCGTGGCCTACTGTGGACAGCTCGCCGGCCTTCCGCCCGTCGACGCCATGCAGCGCGCGCACGAAGTGCTGTATTACGTCGGCCTCGGCGAGGCACGGTATCGCAAGCTCGAGACGTATTCGACGGGCATGAAGCAGCGGATCAAGCTCGCACAGGCGATCGTGCACGATCCCGATCTGCTCTTCCTCGACGAGCCGACCAACGGCATGGATCCCAAGGGCCGCGACGAGATGCTCGAGCTCATTCACGACCTCGGCCACAACAAGAACGTCAGCCTGATCCTCTCGTCGCATCTCCTGCCGGACGTCGAATACACCTGCGACCACGTCGTCGTGATGGACAAGGGACAGGTCGCGGCGCAAGGGCCGATTGACGAGTTGAAAGGCCCGGCGGGCCGCGTGTTCGAGCTGCGCGTCAAGGTCGCCGGCGGAGGACTTCCCGCGTTCATCGAGGTGCTGCAGAAGGCCGGCATGGAATGCCACGCCACTGACGAGGACGTGATGCGGGTTTTCGTACCGACCGGCGTCAGCGGCCCCGAGCGAAACGATCAGCAGGCTATCTTTTCCATTGCCGCGCGCGAAGGCGTGCAGGTGCGGCACTTGAGGCCGAGCGTTCCAACGCTCGAAGACGTCTTCGCCAAGGCCGTGGGAGACGAATAGCGGTATGCCGATACACGATCAGAGCTACCGCCACTTCGAGGGCACGAAAGCGCCGCCGGGCCGTGCGTGGCTCGTGATCGCCAAGGCGGGGATCATCAATATGATCCGCAAGCGGCTGTTCCTCGGCCTGCTGATCGTGTCGTGGGTGCCGTTTCTCTTCCGCGCCGGTCAGATTTACTTCTCGACCAACTTCCCGCAGATGGCCATGCTGGCGGCGACGGCCGAGACCTTCCGCGAGTATCTCGAGCAGCAGAATCCGTTCGTCTTCTTCATGACGATCTACATCGGCGCCGGACTCATCGCCCACGATCGGCGAGCCAACGCCCTCCAGATCTACTTGTCGAAGCCGTTAATGCGGACCGAGTACATCGCCGGCAAAGCGGCGGTGCTCTTCTTCTTTCTGCTGCTGATTACGTGGGTTCCCGGCATCTTCCTGCTCCTGGTGCAGGTGATGTTCGCGGGGAACTTCCAGTTCCTGCGCAAGAACCTGTTCCTCTTCCCGGCAATCACGGTAGCGGCGCTGCTGCAGGTGCTGCTCGCGACATTCACGATGCTGGCGCTTTCGTCGCTCTCGAAGAGCAGCCGGTACGTGTCGATCCTCTACGCCGGCATCATCTTCTTTACCACCGCGATCTATGGCGTGCTGTACGCAATTACCGGCAGCTCGATGATGTCGTGGTTGTCGCCAACCGAGAGCCTGGCACAAGTCGTCGACGTTATCTTCCGCCTCAAGCCACGTTACATGACGCCCTGGCAGGTGTCGCTCATCGTCATCGTCGCGTTGATCGCGGTGTCGGTGTCGATTCTCGAGCGCCGCGTCCGCGGCGTCGAGGTGGTGACGTGAGTGCGGCCGTGACCGCCAGCGCTACTGCAACGCCGATCGTTACCGCCGACCACGTCTCGAAGTGGTATGGACAGGTCATCGGCCTCAACGACGTCAGCGTGAAGGTTCCGCCCGGCGTGACGGGCCTGCTGGGACCGAACGGCGCCGGCAAGTCGACGTTCATGAAGCTGATCACCGGCCAGCTCAAGCCGAGCAAGGGCACGGTGACGGTTCTTGGCGAGCCGATCTGGGGCAATCCAAAGCTGTACTTCCACATCGGGTTCTGCCCAGAGCAGGACGCGTTTTACGAGCGGATGACGGGCCTCGAGTGGTTGACGGCGCTTGTTCGCCTCAACGGCCTCGATGAGAAGGCGGCGGATGAAGCGGCGCGGCGCGCCTTGACCGCCGTCGATCTGATGGAGGCTGCCAACAAGAAGATCGGCGCTTACAGCAAGGGCATGCGCCAGCGTGTCAAACTCGCGCAGGCGATCGTGCATGACCCGGCGCTGCTGATCCTCGACGAGCCGCTCTCGGGTATGGACCCTCTGGCGCGCCGCCGCACCATCCGCCTGATTCGCGACTGGGCCAAGGCCGGCAAGTCCATCATCGTCTCGAGCCACATCCTGCACGAGATCGAGTCGATGACCGCGAACATCCTGCTGATCAACAACGGCCGCATCCTCGCCGAAGGTGACGTGCACCACATTCGGGACCTGATCGATGAGCACCCGCACACTGTTTACGTGAGGGCCGCCGACCCTCGCCGGCTCGCCCGGGAGTTCCTGGTCCACGACGATGTGCGGAGCTTGAAGTTCGAGCAGGATGCGGTGGTCATCGAAACCGGCAAGCCGGATCGGTTCTACGCGCGGCTGACCGACATGGCCGCCACGGGCGAGTTTGGCCCTATCGACGAGGTCACGTCGCCCGACGACAACCTGCAGGCGGTCTTCCAGTACTGTCAATGAGGTGAGTACTGGTCAAATGACGAACGAAACCACGCACGCGCGGCCCGTTCCGACCCCGCCGGGGTTCTTGTCGTCGAGCCTGCGTGTCTTCGATCTGTCGCTCGGCGAGATGCTGTGGTCGCGGCGCACGATCTTCATGGCGCTGGTCGTCGGGGCGCCGGTGTTCATTGCGCTCGTGCTGCGCTTGCTGGTCGGTCTCGGCGCACCGTTCTTCGACGAGCCGAGAGGGGGCGGCCTGAGAATGAACGGTCCCGGCATGTTCGGGCTGATCATCTGGGGCATGTACCTACGCTTCATCGTACCGGTGCTCGGCGTCTTCTACGGCACGTCGCTGATGGCCGACGAGGTCGAGGACAAGACGATTACATATTTGTTTACGAGGCCGATCCCGCGAGGAGCCGTCCTCGTCGGCAAGTACATCGCCTATCTGGCCTGCACGGTCTGCGTCGTCCTGCCCTCCGTCGTCCTGGTGTATCTGCTGATCGTTCCGTTAAAGGGCAGCATTGGGGCGGCTTTTCCAGACCTTCTGAAGGACTTGCTGCTGCTCGGCCTTGGTTTGGCGGTCTATGGGGCCGTGTTTGCCTTCGTGGGAGCCAAGTTCAAGCGGCCGCTTCTTGTCGGGCTTATTTTCGTATTTGGCTGGGAGCAGGCATCTCTGGCGTTTCCGGGCTACCTGAAGCAGTTCACGGTTATGTACTACCTCCAGGCCATCGTCCCGCATGCGATGCCGAGCGACGGGGTTGTCAGCATGATTCAGGGCCTGTTCCGCGAAACACCAGGGCTGCTGGCAAGCCTGTTCTGGCTGGCGGTCATCTGGGCCATATTCCTCAGTTGGGGGGCCAGGATCGTTTCTCGCAAGGAATACGTCCTGGAGCAGTAGATGGCTCGAGCCTCGGGGGTCTGGCCTAAGCCCTGAGCCTGTCTTCGTCCCACATAACTGTCACAATCGAAGGCCTTTGCGGAACTTTCTAGCGGCCAGACCCGTTATACTCGGATGAGAGGGCCAGCGCATGACGAAGAAGACCCGCTATTTCCTGACCGGTTCCGCCGCGGTGCTCGCAGGCGGCCTCTGCACGGGGCTCGTTGCCTACTACGGCGGTGGATTTCAGGCCCTGGTGGCCTCGACCGGTCCGACCGAGCTCGCTTACGTCCCAGCTGATGCGTCGGTCGTGGCTTACGCTGACGTGAAGAGCATCATGAGCTCCGAGCTCCGGCAGCGGTTCAAGGAAACCGTTCCTTCCCCGATGGGTGAAGACGGGCAGCGGGAGTTCCTCGAAAAAACCGGCATCGACATCGAAAACGACATCGACTACGTCGTCGCTGCCGCAACAGGGCTTCCAAATGGGACGAACGGACATCCGACCGGCGTCCTGGTAGCTCGGGGCCGGTTCGACGTCGTCAGGCTCGAGGGCCTGGCCCGCGAGCATGGCGCCCAGGTCCAGGAATACAAGGGCAAGCGACTCCTTACCCTCGAGCACGGTTCGTCGAGCGTGGACGTTCCTGTCGAAGGCTCATCGACCAGCGTTGAGGCTCACGACACCGGTGTTCTCGCCTTCCTCGAACCTGGACTCGTTGCCGTCGGCGACCTCTCGAGCGTCCAGAAGGCAATTGACGCGCAGCTCAGCGCGCAGAGCATTACCAGCAACGACGAGATGATGGACCTCGTCAAGGACATCGAACAGAGCAACAACGCGTGGGCCGTCGGCCGCTTCGATCTCATTGCCGGCCAGGCCAAGCTGCCCACCGAGATCGCAACGAAGATTCCCCCCATCAAGTGGCTCGCCGTTGCCGGACACATCAACGGTGGCGTTTCTGCCCAGCTTCGCGCCGAAGCGAACGACGACCAGGCTGCCGAAAATCTGCGCGGCGTGGTGAACGGCGTCATCTCGCTCGCCAAACTCCAGGGCCAGAACGACCCGAAGCTCACGTCGCTCGTCAACTCGTTCCAGATGTCTGGCCAGGGCAAGACCGTGCGCCTCTCGTTCGCGCTGCCCGCCGAGATTTTCGAGCTGATGGCGCCGAAGGCGCGGGAGATCGTGCACTAGGACGCGGCTCGCTTCTCGCTGCTCGCAGTTTTGTAACGACGGCCGGCTGAATCAGCCGGCCGTTTTGCTTTTTGCACCCGTTCCGTTGCCGAGTAGTCTGCAACAGCCAGCCGCGAGAAGCGGTCAGCGACCGACCGAGTTTCCGTGGTACCCTTTTCCGCCGAACGTGGCTGACCTCGTGTTCTTCTACGGCACGCTCATGGCCGGATTCGACCGGCGGCGCCGTGCCGGCATCGACGATAAGTTGACGTACGTCGGGCGCGGACGCATTGGCGCGGCGCTCTTCGATGTCGGGCTGTACCCGGCGGCGGTGCCGGCGCCGGAAGGAGTCGTCTGGGGCGAGGTCTACGCGATGTCCGAGCCGGCGACGGTGCTCGCGGCGCTCGACGAGATCGAAGGGTACAGCGTGGGCGATCCCGATCACAGCTTGTACCTGCGCGAACGAACCGAGGTCCGGTTGCCCGACGGTAGCCTGGCCGAGGCGAGCGTGTACTTCTACAACGCGCCGCTCGGTCGCGCGCCGCGCATCACGTCGGGAGACTATCTGGAGCACGTACGGGCACGGTGAGATGTTGTCGCGGCGCCAGAAGCGCCATCTTCGCCAAGGCTACGGCGGGTCCGCCGAAGCGCTTCGCGCGAAGGCGGAAACCGCGAGCAGCGAGCAGCAAACACGATGATTGACGACACCGACAAGCGAGAGAAAGAACGCGTCGCGGCGCATCAAATCGAGGGCGCCGTCATGATCTTCCAGCCAATGACCGTCATCGAGATCAGCCACAACGGCGCGTTGATCGAGACGCCGTTTCAACTGCAGCTCGATTCGCTCCACGACTTCCGCCTGTCGCTCGGCGAACGCTTCGTCGTCGTCAAGGGCCGCATCGCGCATTGCTACGTCGGCGAGCTGCGCAATGACACGACGGTCTATCGGTCGGGCCTAGAATTTGTGGAGCCGTCGGAGCCGGTCCGTCACGCTATTGCCGCCTTCGTCGATGCGCTTGCGGCAGCCCGCCGCGTGCCCGTGATCATCGACGCCGAGTTCACCGACGAAAGCGCGTGAGCGGTCCCCGCACATTTGAGCCACTGGTGGCAAGCTGCTAGAGTGCGAACATGTTGCGGAGAATGAGGATGGGAGCCTGAACCAGGGACGGCGCCGCGATTACATGTGGCTCGGATGGGCGTTCATGCTGGCCTACGTGGTGGTCGGCTGGATGCTTCAGGGGCGGCCGCTTGCCTTGTCGATCTTCGGCAATGCGAGCCTGATCGGATCGGCTGCCGCTGTCCTGGTCGTCATCCTGCGACGCCGTCGCGACTGGGTCGGCTCCGACCGTCTGTTCTGGGATGTCATCGGCGTGGCGATGGCGCTCTGGATCGTCGGCCACGTTGGCTGGGCCTACGATCAGATCGTCTACCACCAGCAGTTCTGGCTGAAGTGGCATACGCTCTTCAGCATTTGCGCCGGCATCGGCCCGCTGATTGCGCTCCTCGCTCGTCCGCATCGCGGACCCCGCGCCGGCTTTGTCGCCCCGACGGCGATGACCATCGGCGCCTACTGGCTACTGGCCGTCTTCCTCTATTCGTATTTCGTCCTGGTGCCGAGCCTCATCCCCGAGGCGCGGCCGGCGGCTCAGGCTCGGCTGCTGTCCTTCATCCAGCTGAATCGGTTGCTGCTTCTGGTCGGAATGGGAGTTGCGGTCTGGATAGCGCGCGGCACCGCGTGGCGCCTGACATACCTGCGCATGGCGGTCGGCGTCGCCCTCGGTTTCGTCCTACGGATGATCGCGAATCAAGCGATCAGCCGTGGCGAGTATCAGGTTGGGACCGTCCTCGACCTCGCCTGGATCGCGCCTTGGCTGTGCTACGCCTGGGCGGCGGCGAACGCGCCAGCATCGCCCAGCAAGGTCGCTGACGCCGACGATCCCCATGAAGCGTTGTCCGTCAGCCTGCTCGTCATCCCGGCACTGTTGATTCCGCTCATCGGCTATGGCGTGCTCAACGTCGAATCGGGCGGGCCAACGGTCGACTCGATTCGTCTGTTCCTGACCAGCCTGACGACAGTCGTGGGGCTCGGGATCGTGACGCTCCGCCTCGCCGCGCAGGGGACAGAGCTGCAGCGTGCAGACGCGCGGCTGCAACTCCTCGCCGCCGCTACTGAGCATACGGGCGACCTGATTCTGATCACGCGTCCGGACGGCACGTTCGAACACGCGAATGCAGCATTTCTGCGGGCCCTCGGCTACACGCGTTCCGAGCTCACGGGCCTGAACATCTCTGAGCTCGTCGAATCCGACAGCGACGACCTGCGACGGCAGATTGCGGCGGAGGTCCAGGCCAACAGCATCTGGCGCGGCACCCTCAAGGGCCGGCGCAAAGACCGTTCGACCTTTCCTGCTGCGTGCACGATTACGGCTCTTCGCGATCAGGCAGGGCGCCTCACGCACTTTGTCGGCGTCGAGCGCGATATGACCGAGGATCTGGCGCTGCGCGATCAGTTGGTACACAGCGAGCGCCTGTCGGCCATCGGCGAGCTCATCGCTGGCGTAGCGCACGAGATCAACAACCCGCTCCAGACGATCATCGGTTGCACGGAGCTGATGCTCGACGAACCAGAGGGCAACAACCGCGACGATCTCGAGCTCGTACGCAAGGAAGCGATGCGGGCAGGACAGATCGTGCGCAACTTGCTGGCATTTGCGCGTCGTGGCGTGTCGGACCGCCAGCCGATCGATCTCAACGACCTGGTGAGGGCGACCGCCGAGCTGAGGCACTATCACCTGCAGCAAGTGAACATCGACCTGATTCTTCACTGCACGCCGTCGCCCTTGCCGGTTGCCGTTAACCGCGAGGAGATCCGCCAGGTCATCCTCAACTTGCTGCTCAACGCTGAGCACGCGATCACCTCGTCAGCCGAAAAAGGCACGATCACCATCGAGACGGCTGGCAATAGCCTGGTGCAGACGGTCGAGGTCACAGACAGCGGACCGGGCATCAGCCCGGAGTTACGCGGCCGGATCTTCGAGCCGTTCTTCACGACTCGGGAAGTCGGCGAGGGCACTGGGCTGGGGCTCTCGATTTCTCACGGCATCGCATCGTCACACGGCGGCAGCTTGACGCTCGTGGATTCACCGGCAGGTGCGAGATTTCGGCTGACGCTGCCGGCGCAAGTCGACCTGCTGACGGGACAGGGCGTGCCGGGCACGGGCGTCCGCGCGCTCGTCGTTGACGACGATGCACCGATCAGGAAGCTGATCGTGAAGCTGTTGGAGAAACGCGGCTACGAGGTGTCAGAGGCGGAGACGGGGGAGTCGGCGATGGCGTTAGCGCTCGATCGCCGGCCTGGCATCGTGATTTGCGATACGGGCGTTCGCGGGATGACCGGCCTCGATCTGTACCGACAACTCGCGGCGAAGGACGTTCAGGGCGCGCCGCGGTTTCTCTTCATCAGCGGCGATAAGTCGCCGGCGCTCGTCGATTCCGACGTCGCTGGCATTCCAGTACTCGCCAAGCCCTTTACCGCAAGCGATCTCGAGACCGCGCTCGCCGAAGCAGGCATGGGCGCGCCGCGGAGCTGATCGGCTCTGCACTGCCGCGACGTCTGGATCTAAGCGCGAGTCGGATCCACTTGCGCGACCTGAAAACAAAAAAGCCCCGCGGGCATGACGCCCGCGGGGCTGCTCAAGAACGACGAACGCCGCTTAGAACCTGAAGCTGGCGCCGATCCGGATCGCCCGTGCTGCCTGGAACGTGTTCGGCAGCAGGTAGCGCGGATCCTTGCGCAGCTGTGGGTTGGCCGCGAGGATCTGATCGATGTTGAATCCGGCGAAGAACGCATCGTCGGAGATCGGCACGATGTCTCGCGTGTAGTTGCGGAACACGTCGAGCGTCTCGTCCTGATTGAACAGGTTCGTGGCGACGAGTGTCACCTGGAACCGCTTCTCACTGCCCGGCAGGCGAACGTCCTGCTGAACCTGAAGATTGGTCTGGTTGAAGACCGGCGTACGGCCGTCGGTCAGTCGCCCGTCATAGAAGACCGGCGTGCTGCTGACCATGTTGGTCTGGCGGCTGATGGGGATGCCGCTCGCGGCGACGAACGTCAGGCCCACTCCCGTCTGCGTTGGGAACTGGTAGTAGAGGTTCGCCTTGAACTGGTGCGGACGGTCGGTGTTCAGTCGGCCAAAGACCGGCTGCGCGCTGTCGTCGAACGCCATGTAGATGGCGTCGAAGAGGCGCGTCACGTTCGGCGAAGTCCTCGCCACCTCGTCGGAACTGGCAAGTCCCGGGTAGTTGCCATAGAGCCGGCTCAGCGTGTAGCTGGCGTCGGCTTCCCAGCGACTCGCGAAGCGCTTCCTCAGCTTCAGTTCGAACGCGTCGTAGTCGCGCTTGACCTTCGGCAGCGACGGATACTGCGGTCCGATGATGTGCGTCGCCGAGCCTATTCCGGGATTGGCGATGTAGAAGACTTCACCGAGGAACGGATCGATGACGCCGACATCCTCGATCGCCTGGTCGATCTGCTTGTGGACGTATCGGGCGCTCAGTGACATGCGGGCGGCGAGCTCGTGCTCGAGCCCGAACACCAGCTCCTGCTGACGCATCGGCTTGAGGTCAGGATCGATGGCGCCGCACTCCGGGCACGACGGATCGTTCGAGGGAATGCGGAAGTTCACGTCCTCGAGGAACGTGCCTGGGAACACGCCGTTGACGCCAATCGACTGGTAGTCCAGCGTGTCGAGCGTGTAGTACTTCTCGATCCACTTGTCACCGCCGAAGGCGCCGCGCGGCAGCTCCAGCTTCATCACGTCGTAGAACATGCCGTAGCTACCGAAGGTTTTCCACTTGCCGTCGCCTTTGACGTCGTAGGCGAAGCCGAGGCGCGGCGCGAACTTGTCGCCGAAGCCGAACTTGAAGCCGTTCAGGCCTTCGACGTACGACGGGACGTCTTCCTTCTCGCTGCGGACGCCAAGGTTCAGGGTCAGCCTGCTGTTGATCGTCCAGTCGTCCTGGAAGAAGAGTCCGAGGTTGTTGACGTGGACATCGCCGATCGTGCCGAACTGGCGCCATGAGTAGTAGCCGTAGGGGCCCCGGATAACCTGGCCGTTCAGCAGCGTCCGCGAGGCATTCCAGTTGAAGCTGATGTGAGGCGCCTGCTCGGCGCTGAACACGTCGTTGCGGATCCGCTCGAACTGGACGCCGCCCTTGAACGTGTGCTGGCCGGCGAAGTTAGCGTAAAACGTGGCGTCGGCGCTGACGCCAATCCGCTGATACATGTCCTTGACGCTCGCGCTGTTGGTCAGCAGCGAGTTGTAGCCGGCGGGCTGTACGTTTGTCGCGCCGGGGAACAGACCGTTCGAACCCTGGCTGAACGTGATCCAGTTCTCGGCCGGGATACCGAGGTCGCGCGAGTCGTAGCTGAGGTAGGCGGCCTTGGCGTTCAAGAAGATGTTGGGGCGGGCCACGTAGTCGACCGAGCCGCTCGTCGCGACGTTCGGCCGCTCCGCGCCGAGACCTGCGAAGTTCGTCGCGAAGTTGCTCGAGCCGTCCTTCGCGGGCAGCCGGCCGTCCTGCTTGTAGATGCTGTACGAGCTGCGAACCTGCGCCCGCAGGTTGTTGGTGGCCTGCGCGGTGATGTTGCCCGTCAGGTAGTGCGTCTTCTCTTTCGACTCGTAGCTGCTCGTCTGGCCGTTCGAACGGAACGTGACCGTTCGATTCGTATCCTCGAGCTGCGGCGTGTAACCACCGTAGAACCAGAGACGATCCCGCTTGATCGGGCCGCCGACCTGGAAGAACGGTTCCACGCGGGAGTAGTCGTCCTCGGCAAGGGTCACGTATTCAGACACGTTCTGTCCCGTGAGGACGAGCCGCAACGTCGGGCGCTCATCGCAGCACATCGAGTCGTTCGTGAAATACGTGCCGACGTCGCCGTGGAACAAGTTGCTGCCGCTCTTGGTGACGACGTTGACGACGCCGCCGGTCGAGCCGCCGAATTCGGCGGCATAGCCGCTCGACTTCACCTGCACTTGCTCGACGAACTCGGTCAGCAGGGGTTTGCCGGAGACGCCGGTGCGGAGGTTGGTCGTGTCCGCGCCGTCGATGTACCACTTGTTCTCCGATGCCGACGCGCCGTCGATCGAGATGCCGCCGCTGCGGCTCTCCTGGTTGGCGCCGGGCGCGAGCGTCACCAGAGACGTGAAGTCGCGGCCCTTCGGCAGCCGATCGATGAAGGCGGCGTTGATGTTCTGGCCCGCCGCGCTGTTCTTGACGTCGATGATTGGTGACTCAGCGGTGATCTGGACCGACTCGGTCAGGCCGCCGATCTCCATCGCCAGGTTCACCTTCAGGACCTGCCCGAGCGTCAGCTCGACGACGTCGCTCTTGACCGGCTTGAAGCCCTGAAGAGTGGCGGTGACCTCGTAGGTTCCCGGCGTCAGGGACGGGAACCGGAAGACGCCGGCCGAGTCCGTCACGGTCGACGAGCTCGCCGCCGCGCTTTTTACCTCCACGGTTGCCCCGGGTAGAATGGCACCCGAGGAGTCTTTCACGATGCCTTCGATGGACCCTCTCGTCTCCTGAGCCGCCAGCGGCGACGCGCAGAGCAATAAGGCCATGAAAGCGGCAAGAGTGCGTGCTCGCATTGGTCTCCAATCCTCCTGAAATAGCGCAACATGTCAGCGGGTCGGCCGTGAATGCTCTTGGTGTTTCGGTCGAGGCTGACGAATAAAGCCGGCGCGGGGAGCGCCGGACAAGGCGTTTTAAAAGCACTCCGCATGCCTGAGCCGCATTTCGGCAACTGGCAGCGATTTATTGGTGATTCGTCACAGTTTTAACGCCAACCGACACAAAAACCAAAAAACAGGATCCGGTGGGTTGAATTGAGGGACGAATGTAACTGATGAGGTTTCGTTAGGGGCGGACCTACTTCCCGGCTCGCTGCTTCAAATCTTCCTTCAGCCGGGGATTCACCTTGAAGCCAGCCTTTTCCGCGAGACCGATCGCCTGCTCCGCCTGCTGAAGGCGGCCGCTGAGCATATACAAGACTGCCAGATTGTTGTGGGCCTCACCGAATGCCGGATCGACTCTAACGGCTTCAAGATATTCGCGCTCCGCGTTTTCGATATCGCCGACGCGATAGTAGGCGCTGCCGAGCGCCATTGATAGGCCGGCCGGCACCGGTAGAGAAGCCGCGCCTTTCGAACGCCCCAAGCGACTTTCGAGCTGCCGCTGCTCCTCCTTGTTCCGCTCGATCGCCGCCACGACGCTCGGCGATTGCGTCTGCGACATCCGTTGCAGCTGGCGTCCGTAGTCTTTTGACGCCTGGAGCTGATCCCTCACCCGGCGATCTGCCGCCTCCGCGTCGAACTTGTCGGCAGCCAGTGACGCCTTGAATGCGTCGCGGGAGTTGATGTACGCACGCACCGCCTCACTGTAACGTTTCGTCGCCATGTAGACTTGGCCGAGGCCATAGAAGGCGGCGTCGAACAAGGGATCGATCAGGACCGCGTTCTGGAACGCCGCTTCTGCCTTCTCGGTACTGTTCGGTTGCGAGCGCTGACATGCCCGACCTGAAATGGTCGGACGCCGAGCCTGTGAGAATCACCTGTCGCTGCCACGGCGCCGATGAGAGGAGCGAAATAAGGAGCAGTGCGTGCGTGCTCATGAGCGGCCTCTGGTCTGAGTCGATCGAAGATACTCTCGAACTTTTGGCTGATTCGCGTCAAGGGCGAGCGAGCGTTCGAAGCTCTTTTGCGCGCTCGCCACATCGTTGACGCAGAGCTCGGCAATGCCCTGCGAAGCGAACGCCGCGGCGTTTGCGGGTGCGAGGCGGGTCGCCCGCTGAAAGTCCGACAGCGCACTGGCGCAGTCGCGCTGGTCCATTCGATAACGCCCCCGGAACAGCCAGATTTCCGGCTCGTCCGGTTTGGCGATCGCAGCATCCGTCAGCAGTTTGATACTTCGATCCAGTTGGCCGCTACGCTGGTATCCGATTGCACGGCCAACCACATACCGTGTGCCTTCAGGCAGCCCGCTGGCGAAGGCCCGCACCAGCAGCGTGTCCGATTTGTCGAGCGAAGTGTTCTGGGCGAACAACAGATCGCTCAGGTTCCAGAGTGCGGAGGCGAGATTGGGATCGACGACGAGCGCCTGCTCGAAGGCCTCGATGGCTTCCTTCGGCTTTCCGTCCTGTTTCAACAGGAGCGCTTCATTGTTGAAGGAGCCGGCCGTTCGCGTGCCGATCGCGCGCCCCTGTCCGGACGACGCGCCGATGTAGCCAAGGGCGCGGAGTTTTGCGACGGTCTCCTCGTCGTCGGCCGTCGCCCGCGATGAATCCGCAGCTGGCACGAACGTCGCCGGCCGATAGCGAGCCCGATAGTCGACAGCCTCACCCGCGATCGCGGGCGCACCCGCCAGCACCGGGCCTGTCAGATCCTTTCCCGGCGGCAGTCCGACCAGCGCGAGAAGCGTGGTGCACACTTGCTGAACCGTGCCCTGGCCCGAGTGGCCGTTGGACGGCTGGATCCCCGGCCCCCACAGCAGGTAGATTCCATCGTCGGTATGCCAGCGGGCCGCCGTCGCGTTGGCGACGCTCGAGAGAGTCGTCGGCCGACCGTCTCCCCACTTGAACCCATGATCGGAAGCCAGCATAAGCACGCTTCCCGTCGATGCTGCCAGCTTCGCGTATTCACCGATCATACGGTCGATGCTCGAGAAGAATCGCTCGGGCACGTCGTGGTACTTCTCGTAATCCGCTTGACTGACCGAGTCCTGGCGAGGGGGTGCATAGGGTGCAAAGACGTGTCCGATGCTGTCTGTGCCCTGGATGTAGACCAGCAAGAGGTCGGGTGACTCGCGAGTGAACCACTCTCGTCCCAGCGTGTCGTAAATGCGGGTCTCGACGAGTATCCGCCGCAGCGCGCTCACGGGATGACTGTAAGGGTCGACGACTTTCGCCGCCTGCTGATACTCGAGCTCGCCCAGCCATGGGAGCAGCCCCTTCAGTTCGGCGTAATCGACGTCACGTTCGATCCGGCCGAGTGTCTCGCGGGCCCATCCTTCTTGCGACGATGGATTCACCACGCCCGGTGGGGGAGCCGCTTCCGAATACAAGAAGGTGAAGAGGCGGTCCGAGACAACCAGGCCGTCGACAGCCTCGGCGGGATAGGTCGCCCAGAATCCGAGCGAGGCCGACCGCTTTCCCGCGTAGGTCGCCATGTTCCAGACGGCAGGGCTCTGGCGTTCGTCGCTCGTGATCGGCTCGCGCTTTCCGCTGACGGGATTCACCCTCAGGAAGTCGAGGATGCGATGCTGAAGCGGACTCACGCCCGTGAGCATCGTCGTCCAGATCAACGGAGAGAGCGGTGGATGGATTGTCTTGAGCTTTCCGCTCGAGCCTTCCTTCACCAGCTTCGCGAGCATGGGCATGGTGCCTCTCGCGATGTACCTGATCGAGGAGTGACCAGTCGGCGCCATCGAGGCCAATGAAGATTACCCGCCGTCCGTCTGTCGCCGGCACTGTCTGGGAGGCTGCAGGGACGACCTCGCGCTCGGCAAGCCGAGCGTGCCGAATCCACGCCGTCGCGAGAGCGGCGACGAGGATGACGGCGCTCGCGATCGCGATTGCTGAACGGCGGGCCATGTGAGGTGAGCCTAGCAAAAAAAATGGGCCTCGCGCGATTCTGCGAGGCCCTCCAAATTGTCAGCTCGCCGGCGTTGCCCGGCCTGACGCGTCTAGAACGTAAAGCGCACGCCGAACCGGAGGCTGAAGGGCTGGGTGAAGCCGATGCCCTTTCTGAGGTAGTCCGGATTGCTCGCCGTCGCCCGTGGATTGGAAATCGAGCCAGCAGGCGTCAGGGAGTTGCCCGTCGTCGCGATGCCTCCGTCGCCGTTGCAAATGTCGGTGGGAATACCACCGCATTCGCCGTCCGATATGAGGTTGTACCGTTCGTCGAGCTGCGTGATTGCCTGACGGTTGAACAGGTTGAAGATGTCGGCAATCACGCTGAGTCGCTTTTCTCCACCAAACCGGATGGGATACGAGAGATGGAGGTCCATTTCCCAGTCCGACGGTCCGCGATCCACCGAACCGCGCGGCACGAGGTAATACTCCCAGTTCTGGTAGGCGATTGAATACCCGTACGCGTTGAGCGGCGTACCTGCCAGCCATCGGAACGATGGCCCGAGGCTCAGGCCAGTCAACGGTCCGCTCGAGAACTCGTAGGCGCCGTCGAACTTGAGCTGGACGTTGCGGTCGTTGCTCAATTTGCCGTCGGCGTTCACGAGGAAGTCGGCGTAGTCGAAGGCCGAGTTGATGTTCGGGTCGAGCTGACCGGTCGAGGCCTGGAACGTCCCGTCGTAATTGCCTTCGAGCTTGCTGAAGACCGCGCTGGCGATGAACAGCCAGTTGTTGCCGAAGCGCTTGTTGGCGGTCAATTCGAACGCGGTGCTCTTACGCTTGGCTTCTGGCGCCGGCGCCGTGTGCACGCCGTCGTAGAACGCCATTTCGCTTTCCGATACCGCTCGCCGGGTTGGCGATGAAGTAGTTGCCTTCGGACGGAATCAGGAAGTCCTCGATGACGCGGCCGAGATCGCGCTTGCGTGAACTTCGCGCCGACGACGAACGACGGCCGGATTTCGTAGTCGAATCCAACCAGGAACTCGTCGAGGTACTGTCCCTTGAGATCCGGATCGACGGGCTCCTCGCCGCCGAGCAGCGACTGCGCTCGTGGGGCGTCGGGATCCTGGAGGAAGTTGTCGGGACTCGGGCTGAAGTTGTAGCAGAAGCACGACACCTCTCCGCCGAACGCGCGGATGTTGATGTCCATCGGGATGCTCTCGAAGAAGCGGCCCCAGTTCGCGTACAGCTTGCTCTTGCTGGTTCTGCGCCACGTCCCAGACGAACCCGATGCGCGGCGCCCAGTTGTCGGTCAGCTTGAAGGCCGATTCGTTGTCGCGCGACCTGACGTCCTGACCTTCCCAGCGGATCCCGCCGTTGATGGTCAGGCTCGAGCCCACGCGCCAGCTGTCCTGCACGTACCACGCGAGATTCTGCGAGTCCGGCTCGGACACCAGAGGTACGGCGAACACCCAGGTAGTCGGATCGCCCCGGACGTAACCGGGAGCGCGGTCGTCGATGTAGAACCGGTGGCGGTAGTAGATCGACGTCGGCGCTCGTCCGCAGCTTGTAGATCCGCTGTCCGGCGCCGCCGTTGAAGTTCTGGTTGACGGCCTTGATGTGCTCGAAGTCGATGCCGCCCTTGACCGAGTGGCCCCCGAAGAACGTGGTCAGATCGGCCTTGTAGTTGTCCCGCGTGAACTCCTGATCCTGGAAGAAGCCGAACCCGCCGGAGAGGGCGTTCGGGTTCACGGTCGTATCGATCGACTGCGGGATGTTCCTGCCCGCTCCCGAAGTTCTCTTCCTTCTCGACATGTCGCGCGGCCTGGCCCGACAGCGAGCCATTTGCTGCTGAAGACGCCATCGTACTTGCCGACCAGGTCGGTCGCGCCGGTCTTCCGTTCGCCGTCCCACGTGCTCGCGGGACCGGAAATCGCGAAGATCGGGCCGGTTCTCTTCGTCGGATCTCCGAACACCGATCCGTTCAGGGTGTGGCCCGTGCCGAGCTTGTACGTGACCTTGCCCGCGAAAAGCGTGTTCTTGATCGTCAGCGGAATGACCGAGTCGATCGGGGGGCTGCCGGGAGAATCGATCGTTCGAATGACCGTGACGTCGCGGCCCTCGTCCGTGTAGTCCACCGAGCCAAAGAACCACAGACGATCCTTGACGATGTAGCCGCCGAGTGTGCCGCCGATGTCACCGAGGTGAGACGATATCGGTGACCTGCGTTGTCGTCTGCGGTCGATCGTCGCGGGTGGAATCGTCGGCGCGGAGGAACCCGCCCTCGGTGAATCCGAAGAGCGACCCGCGGAAGGTATTGCTCCCGCTCTTCGTGATCGCGTTGAGGATGCCGCCGGTGTTGCGGCCGTACTCTGCCGGCAGTCCGCCCGTCTTGGTCTCCACCGCATCGATGAAGTCCATGTTCACGTTCTTGCCCTTGTTGCCCAGCTCCACGCCGGTGGTGTTGAGTCCATCGATAATGTACTGGTTCTCCGCGCCGCTCGAGCCGTACACGCTCATGCCCACGCCATCATCAGTTACTCCGGCTGCCAGCCTCGATGCCGCATAGATGTCGCGACGAACTGGAAGACGGGCGAGGATTTCCGCGTCGGCGACGATTCCGGTCACCGTCGACGTCGAGTCGATGACCGGTGTTGACCCGGTAACGATCACTTCCGCCGTTACGCTCGCGAGCTGGAGTGTGACGGGGACTGTCACCGTCTGGTCGAGAGGAACGTCAATATTGGCCAACTCGAACGTCTTGAAACTGGAGAGCTCGGCCTTCACGGAGTACCGGCCCGGAGGCACGCTGGGAAAGCGGAAACGGCCGTCAGCTTCCGATACCTGGCTCAACGCACCCTGAAGAGCCGGGCTTGTGATCGTCACAGTGACGCCCGGAATCACCGCCCCCTGGGCGTCGACAACCTGGCCCTGAATCCGTCCCGTGGTTTGTGCCTGGAGCGCGGCGCTCGAAGCCAGCAAGAGCGCGGCAGCGAGCGCGCCGAACAAACGAACACGTTTGGCCATGTGTGACCCCTCCTTGAGGCAGTCCTTAATGTCTATATAGGTGCGAGATGGTGCGAGTGGCCCGTTTGGTTTTTCCCCAACGAAAGAAACGTTCGTCCCGGCGAAGCAGGACGTGTACCACGTCGCACTCTAGTTCGGTCATGTTTATTTGGCAAATCGACGCCAGCAAGCTCGCAATTCGTCACAGTGCAACAATGCAATGGATCTGGATGCGAAAGGATGGATTCATTGGAACCTGAAAATATGGAATTCATCCCAGGCCAGCGCCAGGAATGAGGGACCGGCCGTTGCCGCGAGGCCCAGCAATAGAGGCGTCGTCTTACGGCGCGTTATGATGGTGTCCCTGAGCCGCGTGCACACCGATCGTCGAGAGAAATGATGCGCCTCGCAGTGATCCCTGGCGACGGCATCGGCAAGGACGTCACCGCCGAGGCTCTCAAGGTTCTTTCAGCGATCGGCGATAGGTTCGGGCGGCGTTTCGACATCGAGCAGCTGCCGTGGAGCGCTGACCACTACCTCGAGACCAAGGTCACGCTGCCGTCCGACGGCTACGATCAACTGCGGCAATTCGACGCCATCTTCATCGGTGCGCTCGGCGACCCCCGCGTGCCCGACAATCGACACGCGCGGGACATCCTCCTCGGCACGCGCTTCGAGCTCGATCTCTACGTCAACTACCGGCCGGTGCGGCTGCTCGACGAGCGGCTCTGTCCGCTCAAAGGCCGCGGCCCGGACGATGTCAACTTCGTTGTGTTTCGCGAGAACACCGAGGGGCTGTATGTCGGCGTCGGCGGTCGCTTCAAGCCGGGGACTGAAGACGAAGTCGCCATCCAGGAAGAGCTAAACACATATAAGGGTGTGCACCGAATCGTCCGGCACGCGTTCGAGTTCGCGAAGGCGCGTGGGCTGACCAAGGTGTGCATGGCTGACAAGAGCAATGCGATGACCGACGGTCACGCGCTCTGGCAGCGGGTCTTCCGACAGGTCTCGTCGGAGTATCCGGCAATCACCGCGACGCACTACTACATCGATGCGCTGGCCATGTACATGGTGCTCGACCCTGGGCAGTTCCAGGTGATCGTCACGAACAATCTCTTTGGCGACATCATCACCGACCTGGGTGCGACGTTTCAGGGTGGTCTGGG
Source organism: uncultured Acidobacteriota bacterium (assembly GCA_963797715.1). GTDB lineage: Bacteria > Acidobacteriota > Vicinamibacteria > Vicinamibacterales > 2-12-FULL-66-21 > DATBJJ01. The sequence continues at coordinate 295,157 of CAWCQS010000007.1, read as the reverse complement.
TATGGCAGCGTCGGGGAACCTGCATCCGGGCAAGACGTCGATGTTCGAGCCGGTACACGGCTCGGCGCCGAAATTTGCCGGAAAGAACATCGCCAATCCGATCGGCGCGATTGCGTCGATATCGCTGATGCTCGAGACCCTCGGCCTCGCTGAGGAAGCGGCGGCAATCGATGCGGCCATTTTGAAGGCGGTCCGCGAGCGGCAGGTGACGCAGGATGTCGGCGGGACGCTGGGGACGAGGGAGGCGGGGGACTACATTGCGAAGTTGGTTCTGAGTTCGTAGTGCCTCGTTCGGCGTTCAGGTTCTCAGTTCGGTGTTCCGGTTCCCAGTTCACGCTTCCGGTTGGAGAGCAGGGCACTAATGCATCGGCTGAAAGCTTCCGCCTGAAGGAGGAAGCCACAAGGCCCGCGAGCCAGGACCCCCAAACCAGGAAACGAACCAGGAACCGGAACCAGACGAACCCAGAACCTGAACGTCGAACCAAGAACAACGAACCAAGAACGGATTCTGACGATGTCTATCTACATCCTCGGCGGTGCCCGCACCCCGATGGCCGAATACACGGGCAAACTCAAGGACTTTTCGGCGCTTGATCTGGGAGCGATCGCGTCGCGTGCGGCGATGGAGCGGACGGGAGTGGCGCCTGACGCCGTCGACCACGTGGTCTTCGGCAACGTGCTGCAAACCAGCTCTGACGCTGTCTATGGCGCCCGTCACGTTGGCTTGCGCGCTGGTGTGCCGATCGAAGTCCCAGCGCTGACGGTCAACCGTTTGTGCGGATCGGGTATTCAGTCGGCGATCACAGCCGGCCAGATGATTCTCCTTGGCGAGGCTGACATCGTCCTCGCAGGCGGCACCGAGAGCATGAGCCAGGCTCCCCACGTCATCCGCGGGCTTCGCAACGGACTGAGGCTTGGCCAAGGGCAGCTCGAGGACTACCTGTGGACGTCGCTTCTCGATACCCACTGCGGCTGCACCATGGCCGCCACAGCGGAGAACTGTGCGAGCAAGTACGGCATCTCACGCGAGGACCAAGATCGGTACGCCATCCGCAGCCAGCAACTTGCGGACGCGGCGTGGAAGGCTGGGCGATTTGCCGATGAAGTGGTGCCGGTCGAGATCAAGTCCCGTAAGGGCGTTGAACTCTTCGGCGCCGACGATCACATGCGTCCCGAATCGACGATGGAGGGGTTGGCAAAGTTGCCGGCGGCGTTCAACAAGAATGGGTGTGTCACCGCTGGCAATGCCTCGGGCATCGTCGACGGCGCCGCTGCGATCCTCGTCGCGTCTGATGCGGCGGTGAAGTCACGTGGTCTGAAGCCGCTCGGCCGGCTGACGCAGTGGGCAACTGTCGGCGTCGATCCGTCGCTCATGGGAATGGGACCGGCGCCCGCGACACGCAAGGTGCTCGCGAAAGCCGGACTGACGCTCAAGGATCTTCGATCTGATTGAGGTGAACGAAGCATTCGCCGCGCAGTATCTGGCGGTTGAAAAAGATCTGGGCCTCGATCGCGATCGTGTAAACGTCAACGGAGGTGCCATCGCGCTTGGTCACCCGCTCGGAATGACCGGCACCCGCCTCTTGCTTACACTGCTATTGGAACTTCGCCGTCGAGATTTGAAGCGAGGCCTGGCCGCCGCCTGCATCGGCGGCGGCCAGGGTATTGCGGCGATCGTGGAGACGGTTTAATCCGGGAGTCGATGCTCGGGGCCCGGGACCCCGAGCCCGGCCGACTGCGTCCACGACGATCACTTGATAGTGACCAGTAGCTGCTTCGCCTTCGCCTTGAACTCGCGATCTTCGGGAGCCCAGTCCGGATCGATAGGTCCGTCGATTACGAGTTGCAGCTCCGTTTTTGCATCAGCTTTACGACCCAAGTCGAGCAATGTTTCGGCCAGGAAGAAATGCGATGCGCTGCTGTTCGGGTTGTAGGTGAGTGACTTGCGGAGGTGCTCTTCTGATTTCTTGTTCGACCCGCCGAAGAGGCCAGGGACTTTGAAGTACCACCGTCCCAGCGCGCGGTCGGCCGAGCCCTGTTGGAACGCGGGATCGAGCTTGAGGACCGTCAGCAGCTCATCCTTGATGTCGCCGCGATACTTGAGTCCCTGCCGCATACCAAACGACTCGGCGAGCGCTCCCATGTTTGCCGCAATCCAGAAATGCCCCTCGGGCCGATTGGGTTCGATGGCGACGGCCGATCGTCCGGCGGCGATGCCTCCTTCGAGGAACCCTTTTCGTTCGGCTTCCGGTGCTCTGCCGCCGAGCCAGTATCGCGCCCGGGCAAGCTTCCAGGCGGCATCGAAATCTTTCGGGTTCTTTTGCAGTCGGTCGTCCCAGGCTGCCGCGGCGGCCCGGGCCTTGGTGAGGTCGTCGCGACTCGCATACAACGCGTCTGGATCAGACACCGCCGCCTGATGGGCGCTGGCCGGCGCCAGTGCCGAACCGCCGAAGAGCAGGAGGTAGAATACGAAGATGCAGGACATCATTCGGCAGCTCCTGGCGGAACTGGGGGAGGATCCGTCGCGAGAGGGGCTGCGTGACACGCCGAAACGAGTAGAGAAGTCGCTTCGGTTCTTGACAAGTGGCTATGCGGCCGACGTCGACGCCGTCCTCAATAACGCGCTCTTCACCGTCGATTATAACGAGATGGTGATCGTCAAGGACATCGACTTCTATAGTCTGTGCGAGCATCACCTGCTGCCGTTCTTCGGCAAGTGCCATGTCGCCTATATTCCCCAGGGTCGGGTTGTTGGCCTCAGCAAGATCCCCAGGCTCGTCGAGATCTTTGCCCGCCGGTTGCAGGTGCAGGAACGCCTGACGAGTCAGATTGCCGAGACCCTTCGCGAGAAGATCCGTCCGCTCGGGGTTGGCATCGTCGTCGAGGCGTCGCATCTTTGCATGTCGATGCGTGGCGTCGAAAAGCAAAACTCCGTCGCGGTCACGAGCGCGATGCTCGGCGTATTCCAGCACGACGCGAGGACGAGGATGGAGTTCCTTGACTTCATCAAGGAGGCACCGATGCGGTCCAGCGCTAGCGCGATCAACAGGGCGTTGCGTGTGTCGAGCTGACTTAGCAGTCGCTGATGCGGCCGTCCCGACGGAACCGACGACGCGATGCACTGATGCAGCCGCGTCACGCCTTCCGTGAGCGCCGCAGGGCCGGGCTGCAGTATGTAGGTCGACTTGATTTCGTAGATGTGATCGTCGCGTACGGCGCTGATACGCGCCCACCCGGGTCGCTCGACAATCGTCTTCCTTTTCATCGCCTTTCCGCACCAGGACGCGACGATCACCTCTGGATCGCGGGCCGCAACCTCGTCGGGTGAGACGATCCGGTTCTTGGCAAGTGGCTCCTTGCGAAGTGCCGGGAACAGCGGTTCGCCACCGGCGATCTCGACGAGTTCATCCACCCAGCAGATCCCCGAGATTAATGGGCTGTCCCATTCCTCGAAGAATACGCGCGGCCGTCGGCCCAGGGATGCGGCCTTCTGACGTATATCGTCGAGGCCCCGCTCGAGCGAATCGGCCAGTGCAACGGCCTTGTCGCTGCAGCCGACAAGCGCGCCCACCATCCGAATCATCTGCAGGATCTCGGCAATGCTCCGCTGGTTGAACGTGACAACAGTGTGACCGCGCCGAATCAGTTCGGCCGCGATATCGGCCTGGAGATCTGAGAACGCCAGGATCAGATCCGGATCGAGCGCCTCGATCTTGTCGTAACGAGCGTTGATGAACGCGGATACTTTTGGCTTTGATCGCGCCTCTGGCGGCCTGACCGTGTATCCCGAGATGCCGACGATGCGATGGCCTTCGCCGAGCAGAAAGAGGGTTTCGGTCGTTTCTTCGGTAAGGCAAACGATGCGGCGGGGGTAGCTCGTGCCCGACACCTCGCAATTATTTCCTGCGCCAACGCTCATTTGTGTAGATGTTGCACTTGAGTCAAGGTGTGAAGGGTGTGACAGCGTCGAGCTCAACTGGACTTCAGCCCTATAAATGCTACTCCGTCGTGGAATACACCGTAATGGCAACGCTCTTGCCAATGAAAGTCTGCCTGCGAGAAGAGTTGGGCGAGAGCAGTTGGATCAACAACGTACACGTCCGTTTCGACCAGCACTGACGTGATGCACGCCGAGTTCTAGGGCGCGCGAACAACTTACCGGGAGAAGAGTTTTGAAGACAAGGCTGATTCGGGGCGGAGCTCTGTACGCGGCAGCGATGGTGTGTATGCTGGCCGTGAGCGCCGGGCGCCCGGGAGCGCAATCGGCGATGCCGGCCGGCTGGTGGAACAGAGATATCGGCAGTCCAGGCGTCCCCGGCAGCACCAGCGTTTCTTCCGGCACATGGACGGTGCGCGGCAGCGGCGCCAACATCTGGGGATCGTCAGACGAGCTCCAGTTCGCATATCAGCAGGTCACAGGCGATTTCGATATAAGTGTTCGCGCTTCCAGCCTCCAGAATGTCAACGCGTGGTCGAAGGCGGGCCTGATGGTTCGCGAGTCCATGGACGCGAACGCTCGAAATGCGTTCGTGATGATGACTCCAAGTGGCGACCGATACTTCCAATCTCGCACGACGGCTGGCGGTTCCACGTCGCGAAAGGCTGCAGGTTCAGGTGCCGCCCCGGTGTGGTTCCGGCTCGTGCGGCAAGGGACGAAGTTTACCGGCTACGTTTCCTCGAACGGCACGTCGTGGACGACGGCGGGAAGCGCCACGATCAGCATGGCGTCAACGGCGTACATCGGCTTGGCTGACACCAGTCGCGACGACTCGGCCATTGCGACGGCGGTGTTCACGAATTATCAGACTGCGTCAGGGCCTCCGGCTACGTCAGGGCTTCCGGCGCCGTGGACGAATCGAGACATCGGCAGTCCCGCCGCTGCAGGTTCGGCATCAGAAGCCGGTGGAACGTTCACGGTTACTGGCGGAGGCGCTGACATTTGGGATGCTGCGGACCAGTTCCAGTTCGTCAGCCAGCCGTTGCAGGGCGATGTTGAAGTCATCGCGCGAGTGGCCTCGTTTCAATACGCCGATCCGTGGTCGAAAGCTGGTGTGATGATTCGCGAGTCGCTGTCCGCCGACTCGCGTCACGATCGCCATGGTGGCGACCGGGTCGCAAGGCTGGTCGGTTCCACGACGAATCACTACGGGCGGAACGAGCTAGGTCACCGTACCTGCGTCCGCGACCGGCGCCGCTCCGGATGGGTTCGCCTGGTTCGGGAGGGCAATCTCTTCAGCGCGTATCGATTCGACCGATGGAACGACGTGGACGCTGATGGTTTCCGACACCATCACGATGTCATCGACCGTCTATGTCGGGCTGGCCGTGACGAGCCACAATACCTCGGCCACCGCCACCGCCACGTTTACCAACGTCACCGCGCGCAGCTTCACGGCCGGCAGCAATCGGCCGCCGACGGTTTCGATTTCGTCGCCATCGGATGGTGCGACAGTCCGCGGCCGGCGCAACCTTTACCCTGACCGCCACCGCCAGCGACACCGACGGCACGATCACCAAGGTAGATCTGTTCCAGGGCTCGCAGCTGCTCAAGTCCGACACGACGAGTCCCTACAGCGTCAGCGTTACGCTGTCCACAGCCGGCAACTACTCGTTCACAGCCGTCGCTACCGACAGCGATGGCGCAACGACGACTTCGGCGCCGGTGACAGGTCACGGTCGGCGGCACGACCAACCAGCCGCCGACGGTGTCGCTGACGAGCCCGTCGTCCGGCGCGACGTTCACGGCGCCGGCCAGCATCGCCATTGCGGCGACGGCTAGCGACAGCGACGGCACGGTTTCTCGAGTCGACTTCTACCAGGGCTCGACGCTGCTCGGCTCCGACACGACGAGCCCCTACAGCTACACCTGGGGTAACGTCGCCGCGGGCTCGTACCTCGATCACGGCAGTCGCGCGTGACAATGACGGCGCGACGCGAACCTCGAGTGCTGCCTCCGTTACCGTCAACTCGGCCACCAACCAGCCGCCGACAGTGACGCTGACCTCACCAGCCGCCGGTGCGTCGTTCACGGCGGGTGCAAACATTACGCTCTCGGCGACGGCGAGCGATTCCGACGGCACCGTTGCGCGCGTGGAGTTCTATCGCGGCACAACGCTGGTTGGAACCGACACCTCCAGTCCGTATTCAGTGATGTGGAGCGGCGCCACATCCGGCAGCTACTCGCTGACGGCACGGGCATTCGACGACGGGGGAACGTCCAGAACATCGTCGGCCGTCTCGGTCACCGTGAGTGCGGCGCCCAATCAGCTGCCGACCGTGTCGATCACGAGCCCGATCGCCGGGCAGTCGTTCGCCGCGCCAGCTTCGCTCACGATGACGGCGGCTGCAAGCGACAGCGATGGCACGATCACCAAGGTTGACTTCTACGTCGGTTCGCAGCTCATTGCGAGCGACACGTCGAGCCCCTACTCTGCTTCGTGGACGAACGTCGCTGCCGGCAGCTATTCCTTGACCGCGGTGGCGAGCGACAACTCTGGCGGCACGAAGACATCTGCTGCTGTCGCTGTGACGGTGACGGCGGCGGCACCCGTTCCCACGACGCTCGTGTTTACGGCCTCCGCCGATCACGCGACGAGACGTGACCTCGTACACGGTGGCGATCTATCGCTCGGCTGACCCCGTGACCGGCAGCCCCGTCGCGACCCGCGATCTCGGCAAACCGACGCCTGTGAACGGCGATATCTCGGCCATCATTTCGACGCTGGTCGACCCGTTGCCGGCGGGAATCTACAAGGCGGTCGTGCGAGCCGTGGGTCCGGGTGGCACAACCGCAAGCACGGCATCTCCAAACTTCACGAAGTAGAGTCCGGTGACGTTCGTCGGTCCGGGGTTGAGAGAGCCTCAACTCCGGCCGGCAAACGCCGCGACTGAAACAGCGTGCCTTATACTGCGACCATGCGTCGCAGCTGCTCCCTTCTTCTGCTCCTGTTCGTCGTGTGCTGCGCCCCTGCACGCGCAGCGGTCGCGCACGACAACCAAGAAACCCGCACCGCCGGCACCAAAGCCAGCACCAAAGACAGAACCAGCGGATGTGAAGTGCCCCGAACAGCTGGGCACTGGCCTCAGGACCAAAGCCACCTTCTGCTTCGTGCTCGCAGGCCGCGATCCGGCAGAAGGGGTCGTCGTTACGATTCCACCGCACTCACAGGCGACGCTGACGTTCGACCTGCATAACCGCCACACGTATTCGGAAGAAGAGATCCGCGCCGGTCGGGGCTTTGCCAAGTACACGGCCGTGATCGGGGTGCTCTCGATGACGGGCGAATTGCTCGGTCGCGGTGCTGTGCAGACCGAATTCCGAACCGCGAAGGATTTGTACGATCGGATCGCCGGCGGGGCCGGGCCGGGGGGCACGAAGGCCGTCGCGCCGCTCGGCCGCGAGCAGGTGAGCATCACGATTCCGGCAAAGGTTGATCAGGTCAGCCTACTCGGCGAAGTGCTCGAGGCGACGACTGCCGCGGGGCGGGAAGTCGCAACACCAGGGCGGCCAGTCGCGATTGTCAGTAACGTTCAAGTCACCTACGTGCCTGCGCCGCCGCCCCGAAAGCGCTGACGCGAGCAGCGAACCGCGAGCTGCGATTCCCAGCAGGCCAACTCACCAAGCGAACTTGTTATGATCGCGGGATGTTATTACGTGATGTGCTCGTGGTTGGGGCAGGCCCGGCCGGGCTTGCAACCGCTATCGCCGCTTCGAAAAGCAATCTTTCCTGCCAGGTCATCGAGAAGGGCGCGCTCGTCAATTCGCTCCTGCACTATCCGACCGAGATGGTCTTCTTCACGACTCCCGAGCTCATGGAAATCGGGGGGATGCCATTTGTCAGTCCCTACGACAAGCCGACGCGGCTCGAGGCGCTCCGCTACTACCGCCGCGTCTCGGACGCCTACAAGCTCGACATCATCTTCGACGAAGCCGTCGTCGCCATCGCTCGCGACACGTCCTCACCCGAGACCGGGGGGTTTGTCGTCGACACGAAGTCGGCACGCGGCGTGAGGCGATCTATTCACGGCCGGACGGTTGTGATTGCGACCGGTGCCTACGACATTCCAAACCGCCTTGGCGTGCCCGGCGAGGATCTGCCGCACGTCTCGCATTACTACACGCAGCCGCATCCGTTTTTCCGGAAGAAGGTCGTGATCGTTGGCGGCAAGAACTCGGCCGCGGAGGCCGCGCTTGATCTCTTCCGCGCCGGTGCGGCAAGCGTCACCATCGTGCACCGTGGACCGGCGATGGGCGACTCAATCAAGTATTGGGTCAAGCCGGACATCGACAATCGCATCAAGGAAGGATCGATTCCCGGCGCGCTTCAACAGCCGCGTCGTTGAAATCAGACCGACGAGCGTCGTCATCGAACGAAACGGCGAGGTCGAGGAACTCGACGCCGACGCAGTGTTTCTGCTCACTGGTTTTGGATCGGACAACACACTGCTTCGGAGCGCTGGCGTCGAGATCGAAAGCGCGACCTGTGGTCCGGTGTTCGATGCAGAGACGTTCGAGACGAACGTCCGCGGCCTCTATACTGTCGGCGCGATGGTCGCGGGTGTTCAAAGCGGGAAGATTTTCATTGAGAATGGCCGCTTCCACGGCGAGAGGGTTATCGAGGCAATCCGCGCCAAACTTGGCGACTGACAACTCTAGAAGCTCTCATAGACTTGACGCTCCTTCCGGGTGCGAGCGAGCAGAGCGAGCGAGCCACGCGACCGGAGCGCGCCGGCGAAGCGGCGCGTGAGAGAGCGTGTAGGGGAGTCCGAGGGGCGAAGCCCCTCGGATAGACTAGTGCTCCCCGCCCCACTTGTGCTGGGCGACGATCACTTTCATTTCCAGTAGCTCGATGAGCGATCGGCAACGGTCGAGGAGGCTGTTGCGCTCGAGAAGGGCCTGTTTCTCCACCGGCTCGAGCTCGAGGTATTGGGCGAGGGCGTTCACGAGATCCTCGTCATTCATCGATGCCGGTACTCTCGTGTCCGAGCCGCGACCCTTCTCCTGCGGAACGAGCAACGCCTCCAGACGGCGTCTTGCCATGCGCATCTCGTCGCGGTCGTCGCCGTTTGCCGGCACTTCCGCGACGCTCTCGATCCGCGCGAGGCGGTAGGACCGGCTATCGTCCTCGTCGAGCACGCGAAACTTCTCGAGGCCTTGCAAGACGATGTTGAAGCGTCCGTCGGGAAGGCGCTCGGCGTGGGTGATCAGGCCGGCGCAGCCGACAGGATAGATGGGCGGGCGGCCTTCGTAGTCGTGCTCCCAGCCGGGGCGCAGCAAAACCATCCCGATGATGCGGTCTTCCGCGAGCGCGTCCGCCACCATGTCGCGGTAGCGATCCTCGAAGATGTGTAGTGGCAGGAACACATTCGGGAACAGCACGACGTTCGGGAGCGGGAACAACGGAATCGTCGGTGGCAGCATCGTGTCGGCGGCCTGCGTTGGCGGTGATCTCGGCGAGTCAGTGAATAGTGCGCGTTTTCTTGTCCATGTAGTCCATGAGCACGTACTTGCCGAGTGTCCGAGGCGTCGTGAAGTACGCCTTGCCGTGACAGATTTCCGCGACTTTCCGCACGAAGCTGACGAGGTCGTGGTCGCGCGCCAGCATGAACGTGTTGATCAGAATGCCGGCTTTGCGGCATGCCGCGACCTCGGCGAACGTTTCAGACACGATAAACGGATCGAGACCGAAGGCGTTGCGGTAGATACGTCCGTCGGGACGGGTGAGCGCCGACGGCTTGCCGTCGGTAATCATGACGATCTGCCGCATGTCCTTCGCTTGACGTTCGAGCAACCGGCGCGCGAGCCGAAGCCCCTCGCGCGTGTTGGTGTAGTAGGGGCCGACTCGAACGCGGGCGAGCTGGCTGAGCGGGATCTCTTCCGCTGAATCGTGGAAGAGCACGACCTGCAGAGCATCGCCCGGGTACTGCAGACGAATAAGGTTGGCGAGCGCGAGCGCGACGCGCTTGGCCGGAGTAAAGCGATCCTCGCCGTAGAGAATCATGCTGTGGCTGCAGTCGAGCATCAGCACGGTCGCGCACGAGCTTTGATACTCGCCTTGGACGACCATCAGGTCTTCGTAATCGACCTCGACCCCCGGGCTGCCGACGCTCTGCTGCCGCCTGACGGCATTGAGTATCGTACTGCTGGCGTCGATGTTCATCGTGTCGCCGAACTCGTACACCTTGGGGGCGCCGCTCGCTTCAATGCCCGTCGCCATCTCGCGCGTATCGTGCCGTCCGAGACTGCTCTTGCCGATCGATCCAAGAAGGTCGCGCAGGGCGCGGTAGCCGAGAAAGTCGAGGCTCTTGTCGGTGATTTCGAAGCGGACGTTCCCCTCCCGTCCGCCCTGGCCGCCGCCGAGCCCCTCACGGCCCGGCCGATCCGTAGGTTGGTTTTCCGGTGAACCGGTCAGATAACCTTGGTGCTGCAGCTTCTCGATGATGCGCTTGATGAGCTCGTCTAGACGCTCTTCCGCATCATCGGCCTGCTGCCAGTCCTTGCCGAGGAGCTTTTCGAGGGTTTCGTCCGACAACATGCCGCCGTTGAGGATGGCTTCGAGAATCGCGTCGTGCAGCGACTGCATCGAGTGCCCGGGGCTCTCGTCGTCGTAGGGCAGACCGTACGGGCTGTCGAAGCCGCTCGAGAGCAGGAGATCGGAAAGCCGCGAGAGCAGATCCTCGAGATCGATCCCGTCGAGATCCTCGCCGGTGAATTTGGAGTAGCGATACTTCATTGAGCTTCCAGCTCCCAGCTTCTAGCTCCCAGCTGCCTAGTTGTAATACTTCTTCTTGTTCCCCGGCAACTGGATGTCGCGCTCGATCATCTGCTCTGGCGTCACGCCTCGCGGCGCCCGACGCGGCTGCTCCGCGCCTTGATACTGGAACTCTTCGGAGCGGCTGATCTTCTTCTGGGCGTAGAGGCCTTCGAGGATGAAGTCGACCGCCGACGCCATGAGCGGCGCTGGAGCGCCGCCATCGACGCCAGCATGCACCGCGAGCTCACGCACCCCTTGCACCTGCGCGACGCGGGCCATGAGCTCCGCCGCCGGCAGCGTATCGTCAATCTGCAGCGTGCCGCCGAGATCGAACCAGTCGGTCACCTGCTTGAGATCGACTCCAGCGAAGTAGCCGCCAAAGACGTTTCCGACCGCGGCGCGGATGATGTCACGCGCGACGTTGTCAGCCCCGCGGAGTTCGCCTTCGTACTCGAGTTCGAACTTGCCCGTCATCGCGGGCAGCGCCGCATAGATGTCGGTGATGCGCGGCACGATGGCCGACTCCGACGCCAGCAGCGCCCGTCGCTCGGCGCTCGACACGACGTTCTCGAGCAGCGAGATCGGCAACCGCTGGCTGACGCCCGAGCGCTTATCGATCTTCTGATCCTGTCGCGCCTGGAATGCGATCTCCTCGACCACTTCACGGACGAATGCCGGAACGATCATCTCGCAGGTATCGCGAGCGACCCAGGCTTCCTGCGCCGTAATCGCCATCGCATGCTGACGGGTGGCCGGGTAGTGCGTGCGGATCTCGGAGCCGATGCGGTCCTTGAGCGGCGTGATGATCTTGCCGCGGGCGGTGTAGTCCTCGGGATTGGCGCTGAAGACGAGCATGACGTCGAGCGGCAGCCTCACTGGGTAGCCCTTAATCTGGACGTCGCCTTCCTGCAGTATGTTGAACAGCCCCACCTGCACCTTGCCGGCAAGATCGGGAAGCTCGTTGACGGCGAAGACGCCGCGGTTCGCTCGTGGCAGCAGCCCATAGTGCATCGTCAGCTCGTCAGAGAGCTGGAGCCCGGCGCGGGCCGCCTTGATCGGGTCCAGGTCGCCGATGAGATCCGCGATCGTGACATCGGGCGTCGCCAGCTTTTCCACATAGCGTGCATCGCGTTCGAGCCAGGCGACTGGCAAATCGTCACCCGCTTCCCGTACGCGCGCTCGGCAGGCCGCGCACACTGGCGCCAACGGATCGTCGTGAATTTCGCACCCCGGCACCACCGGGATGGCATCGTCGAGCAGGCCGACGAGCGCACGAAGGATACGCGTCTTGGCCTGGCCCCGAAGTCCCAGGAGGATGAAGTTGTGGCGAGACAGGATCGCGTTGACGACCTGCGGCACGACCGTGTCGTCGAAGCCGATGATTCCCGGGAAGAGCGGTGCCCGTGATCGCAGGCGTTCGATCAAGTTGGTGCGAATCTCGTCCTTCACGCTGCGGCGCCGGATCCGGCCGGCGGCGACGTCGGAGCGAAGCTGGGCGAGGGTAGCGGGACGTGAGTCCGAGGAGGGCATGTCTGCATCTTACAACGGGGCCCCTGCTAAGATGTGGCGTTGGCCGAGTTTTCTGAGCCCGCCGTATCCCGTCCGCTCGTCTTCGCCCACCGCGGTGGTTCGGCGCTGAGGCCGGAGAACACCCTGGTCTCCTTCGATCACGGGCTGTCACTTGGCGCCGATGGCGTCGAGCTCGACGTCCACCTCTCTCGCGATGGCGTCGTCGTTGTCCATCACGACGATACGCTCGACCGCACGACGGATGTGCGCGGAGCAATCTCGGCTCGCACGGCGGATGAGCTCAGTCGTGTCGACGCCGGCTACTGGTTTTCGCCAAACGCTGGCACGGCAACGCCCACGCCCACGCCCACGTATCCCTTCCGTGGCAAGGAGATCGGCGTCCCACGATTACGCGCCGTGCTCGAACGTCACCACTCGGCGCGGTTCATCATCGAGCTCAAAACACCCGAAGCCGACCTGGTGCGACGAACGATTGACGAGGTTCGCGCCGCGGGCCTGGTCGAGCGCGTTGCTCTGGGCTCCTTCCACGGACGTGCGCTTCACGAAGCTCGCCGTTACGAGCCGCGGATTCCAACCGGCGCCGCTCGAGAGGAGACGCGTTGGGCGCTCTATCGCTCCCGTCTCCGGTGGCCGCTCGGTCGAACGAAATATCGCGAGCTGCAAGTCCCCGAGCGGGTCGGGACGACTGTCATCGTCACGCCGCGCTTCATCGCGCACGCACATCGCGCGGGGCTGCCGGTGCGCATCTGGACTGTCGACACGCGCGAGGACATGGAGCGGTTGCTTGGCTGGGGTGCCGACAGCATCATCAGCGACCGCCCGGACGTGGCGGTCGCTGTCGTACGAGAGTGGTGCGCGCGGACGTCGGCTACTTCGCTGTCAGCGTCGCGGCGGTCGTAAACTGCGGTTCGATGTCGACGGGCACCGACGTCAAACGATCCAGGACGGCTTGCACCGGCGGACGGACGACGCCGAGCTTGTCGATAAGTGCCTTCGCCTTCTGATAGCTTCCTTCGGACTGCAGCGTCATGATGTCGCGCGTCAGCGATGTCACGGCCGCGATCATTTTTGGCTCGTCGACGGTAAAGCGGCCGTCGGCGCCAGCAACGAACGCACCCTGATCGAGGAAGTAATTGAGCTGAATGGCGATCCCCCGGCCGTGCGCTTCGTTCACCCCAAATCGAATCGATCGGAATGACGATGCAAGGAACGTCGTGTACATTGTACGGGCGATCTCCTTGTCGACTTTGCCTTGGTCTGCGAGCTGCTTGAGCGCCCAGAGCCCCGAGACGTCAGCCTTGGCTTCCTCGATCGTGCTGTAGGTCTCCTTGAGTTGCTGGCGCACGGTCGTCGGTTGTCCGTCGACGCTGATGCTGTGTGGCCCGAGGCCGTGCATCAGCTCGTGCATCAGGATGTGCGTGAAGAACGCGTCGAACGACACGTTGTTCTGCTGCGCGTCGGGAAGCGCGACTTTCGCGATTGGCTCGAGCACCAGGCGAAACTTCGCCTCCTGCACGTTTTTGAGCATCACGCGCTTCGTGCCTTTCTCCTTGACGACGCGCTCGTCGTTCGGGAGGTTGAATGCCGCTGTCTGTACGCCGCGGTTGCCGTCTCCGGCCGAGAAAACGACGTTCACCACCCTGATCGGTGCAAGCGCTCCGAGTTTGGGATTGCGCAGCGTGGGATCGATCGGCAGGGCATTCTCGAGGCCCTGAAGCTCCGAGCCGAACACCTGCAATTTCTTCGATTCGGCATCGTCACGAACGGTGATGAAGGCTTCGAATGCCGCCTTGAGGTTGAACCACTCGTCTTCGTACACCTCGTACGGACCAATGGTCGGTTCGATCGGGGCGTCGAGCTCCATCCACGCAACGTCGCTCGCGTAGTAATCGTTCGAGATGAACGCGTCGGCACGGCTGGTGAGAAACGTCTTGAGTGTCGGCTGCGACGTCAGTGCCGCCGCTTCCTTGAGGAGCGACGCGGCATTCGCCAGTTCGCCTTGATACTCGATCGAATACGGCACGGCCACGAACCGGCCGTCCGGTCCGCGTCGAATCGTAGTGAAGAAGCTAGTGGCAGCCGCTTTGGCCGGGCCTGTCAACGAGTCGATCCATTTCTGGATTTCTTCCTTCGACGCACCAGCAGGGTAGAAATTCGCCGATTCAGGCTTGGCGGCAACGCCGGGCACGAACGGCTTGTGGTGATCGAGTCGCGACCACGGCCCTTTGTTGATCAGGAAGTAGTGCAGGACGTCGGTGTCTGCGCCGCTCGGATTCGCCACGGCTCGTCGCGCCAGCGTTTCGAGGAGCGCATCGTTTCCGGCCCAGACCTGTTCGAGAAAGAGCCCGTCCATGATTCGCGCGGCGTCGACCAGCTTCGCCAGAGCTTGCCGTTCGTTGTCCGGGAGTGCGCCAAGGTCGGCGTTGATATCAGCCGGCGCGAAGCGCGCCGTCATCGTGCGCAGCGGTGAAGCCGGGCTTGCCGGCGCCGCTGCGGCTGGGGCGGTGGATTCTTTCACAGGTGTTTCTCCGGTGCAGGCCGACGAGCCGGCCAACATGACAAGAACGATGGCTGACGTGAGCTTGTGTGACATGTGAGTGGTCCGCGGCCGGTCAGACCGCTTCGCGCAGTTGCGCACCAGAGCATGCTGAAAATGCACGCCTCTCATCGAATCCTCTGATGCGAATATTGGCGGTGTGCCTCAACGTTTTCTGGCGGCGCCGGTTTGGTTTGTCGTCTCCGGTACGCGCTACAATAGGAGGATTGTAATCCCGAAGTTTTGAGAGAGAAGGCTTGGACTCCCATGAAAAACGTCGCGCCGCGTGACTCATCCGAGATTGAGGTAATTGAACAGCGGGAATGGCTCGAATCGCTCGACTATGTGATCCAGCAAGGTGATCGCGGGCGAGTTCAGCGGCTGCTGGCGGCGTTGCGGCATCGCGCGCGCACCTCGGGGGTGTCGCTGCCATTCACGGCGGTCACGGCCTACGTCAACACGCTCCGGTCCGAGGACGAGACGCCTCTACCCGGCAGTCAGGAAATCGAGCGGCGGATCAAGAGCCTCGTCCGGTGGAATGCGATGGCGATGGTCGTGCGCGCCAACCGCCAGTCCGACGGCATCGGCGGTCACATCTCGACCTACGCGTCAGCGGCTACTCTCTACGAGGTGGGGTTCAATCACTTCTTTCGCGCCCGCACGCAGGACAGCGAGGGCGACCTCGTCTACTTCCAGGGCCACGCGTCGCCAGGTATCTACGCGCGGGCGTTTCTCGAAGGCCGGCTGAGCGTCGAGCACCTGCAGAACTTCCGGCAGGAACTCGCCCAGGGTGGCGGGTTGTCGTCGTACCCGCACCCGTGGTTGATGCCGGATTTCTGGCAGTTTCCGACCGTGTCGATGGGACTCGGGCCCATCATGTCGATCTACCAGGCCCGCTTCAATCGCTACCTCGAAGATCGCGGGCTAAAGAAGCCTTCGAACACGAAGGTCTGGACCTTCATGGGCGACGGCGAGACCGACGAGCCAGAATCGCTCGGCGCGATCAGCCTCGCGGCGCGTGAAAAGCTCGACAACTTGATCTTCGTCATCAACTGCAATTTGCAACGCCTCGACGGACCGGTGCGCGGCAACGGTCAGATCATCCAGGAACTCGAGGCTATCTTCCGCGGCGCCGGATGGAACGTCATCAAGGTGTTGTGGGGCAGCGATTGGGATCCTCTGCTGGCTGCCGATCACGAAGGTCTGCTCGCGAAGCGGATGGGCGAGATCGTCGATGGTCAGTATCAGAAGTACGCCGTCGAATCAGGCGCGTATCTCCGCGAGCACTTTTTCGGCGCCGATCCGCGTCTGCTCGAGATGGTCAAGCACCTGTCCGACGACCAGCTCAAGAAGCTCCGTCTCGGTGGTCACGATCCCGTCAAGGTCTACAACGGCTTCAAAGCGGCGGTCGAGCACAAGGGGCAGCCCACTGTCGTCCTGGTGCGGACGATTAAGGGGTACGGCCTCGGCGAGGCGGGCGAGGGCAAGAACGTCACCCACCAGCAGAAGAAGCTGAACGAAGCGGACCTGCGGACGTTCCGCGCGCGCTTTGGTATTCCAATCTCGGATGACGCCGTCGCCGACGCCCCGTTCTATCGTCCGTCCGACGACAGCACCGAGCTCCAGTACCTGCGCGAGCGTCGCAAGGCGCTCGGCGGCTTCATGCCATCGCGCGCCGCGCGCGCCGAACCGCTGAACGCCCCACTCGAACCTCTCTTCGAGGAGTTCGCGACAGGCACTGAGGGCCGTAAGGCCTCGACGACAATGGTCTTCGTCCGGATTCTCTCGAAGCTCCTTCGCGACAAGGAGATCGGCGAGCTGATCGTGCCGATCGTTCCCGACGAAGCGCGGACGTTCGGCATGGAAGCGCTCTTCCGGCAGGTTGGCATCTACTCGCACGTCGGGCAGAAGGTACGAGCCGGTCGACATGGACACGCTCCTCTATTACAAGGAAGCGCAGGACGGACAGATTCTGGAAGAAGGCATCACGGAAGCCGGGTCGATGTCGTCGCTGATTGCTGCCGGGACGGCCTACGCGACGCACGGGATCAACACCATCCCCTTCTTCATCTTTTATTCGATGTTCGGCTTCCAGCGCGTGGCCGATCTCATTTGGGCGGGCGCTGACTCGCGCACGCGAGGGTTCGTCCTCGGAGCGACAGCCGGTCGCACGACGCTCGCCGGCGAAGGGCTACAGCATCAGGACGGTCACAGCCACGTCTTCTCGCTGTCGGTGCCGAACTGCGTATCCTACGATCCGGCCTTTGCCTACGAGCTGGCGGTGATCATCCAGGACGGCATCCGCCGGATGTACAAGAACCAGGAGAGCATCTTCTACTACCTGACCGTGATGAACGAGCAGTACGAGATGCCGCCGATGCCGCAGGGTTCACGCGAAGGCATCCTGAAGGGCCTCTATCGGTTCAGCACTGCAGCAAACGCCAAGGCGAAGCTGAAGGCGCAGCTCCTCGGCAGCGGTGCGATCCTCAACGAGGTCATCGGGGCGCAGAAGCTGCTCGAGAAGTATGGCGTCGCTGCGGACGTGTGGAGTGTGACCAGCTATCAGGAGCTGTATCGCGACGCACACGCGTCCGAGCGCTGGAACATGCTGCACCCGGCCGAGCCACCTCGCGTGCCGTATGTGACGCAGTGCCTGAAGGACACGCAGGGCGTGATCGTTGCGGCCTCTGACTATCTCAAGGTGCTCCCGGGATCGCTCGATCGATGGATGCCGCGCCGCGTGCGGCAACTTGGCACTGACGGTTTCGGGCGCAGCGAGGATCGCTCCGACCTGCGGAACTTCTTTGAAGTGGACGCGCGCTTCATCGCCGTGGCCACGCTCGCCGAACTCGCGCAGGAAGGACAGATCGATCGCGGCACCGTCGCACAGGCGATCATGGATTTCGGAATCAATTCTGAGAAGCCAAACCCGGCGACGGTTTAACTGATAGCTGACAGCTGAAAGCTGAGAGCGATGCCAAACGATTTCACCCTTCCAGAGCTCGGCGAGAATATCGCTGGCGGCGACGTCGTACGCGTGCTCGTGGCGCCCGGCGATAGTGTGAAGAAAGATCAGCCCGTCCTCGAGCTCGAGACCGACAAGGCAACGATTGAGGTCCCTTCGTCGGTGTCCGGCGTTGTCAAAGAAGTACGGATCAAGCAGGGCGAGCGGATCAAGGTCGGGCAGGTCGTCCTGACGCTCGACAACGGTGCGGCGCCGGCCAAGGAGGCGAAGGTGGCGCCGCAGCCGATCGGCGCGCCGGAGGACGGCGGATTGAGTCAGCAGGCGCCGGGTTTTTCTGCGAAGGAAACAGCGGCGCCAGCGCTCGCCGCGTCATCGGAGGCAAAACCCAAGCGAGGAGAAGTTGTCGACATTCGCGGTGGGGCCCGCAGTACACCTGCGCCAGCACCGGTCGAAGCCGAACCTCAAGGGGCTCCTGCGCCAGCGGCGCCCTCGGTCCGGCGGCTCGCACGCGAGCTAGGCGTCGATGTCCGTCGCGTCGCCGGCAGCGGGCCGGGCGGGCGCATTAGCGCCGAAGACGTCCAGGCGTATGTCCGGAATGCGTTGGCCGGTGGCGTGCCGGCCGGCGCGCCCTCGTCACTGCCCGACTTCACGAAGTGGGGAGAGGTCGAGCGCAAACCGATGAGCAACATCCGGCGCAAGACGGCCGAGCATCTCGCCCACGCCTGGAACACGATTCCGCACGTCACCCAGCACGACAAATCCGACATCACCGCGCTCGAGGGGCTGCGCAAGCAGTACAGCCCGATGGCCGAAAAGGCCGGTGGCAAGCTGACGATGACGGCAATCGCGCTGAAGATTGTCGCCAGCGCGCTGAAGAAGTTCCCGCAGTTCAATTCGTCGATTGATGCCGCCCGGAACGAGATCGTCTACAAGAAATCGATTCACATCGGCGTTGCCGCAGATACCGAACGCGGTCTGCTAGTACCGGTCATCCGCGATGTCGATCGCAAGGGCATTATCCAGCTCGCGGCCGAGCTCGGCGCCGCGTCCGAGAAGGCGCGCGCCGGCAAGCTGTCGCTCGACGACATGCAGGGGGCCGGCTTCACCATCACGAATCTTGGTGGGATTGGCGGCACGTCGTTCACGCCGATCGTCAACTGGCCGGAGGTGGCGATTCTCGGCATCTCACGCGGCGCGCAGGAGCCGGTCTACGCCAATGGCGCGTTCCAGCCACGGCTGATGCTGCCGCTGTCGCTGTCCTACGATCATCGCGTCATCGATGGTGCCGATGCGGCCCGGTTCCTGCGATGGGTGGCCGAGGCCTTCGAGCAGCCGTTGGTGATGTCGCTGTAGTGGTCGTCACGAGTCTGTCACGCGCGATCGCGATGAGGCATCGTGAAACCGTGCGACCACTCATCTGAGCCCACCGAAACTATGTCAGCTTCCACTCAGCTCGTTGTCATCGGCGCCGGTCCTGGCGGTTATGCTGCCGCGTTTTATGCGGCTGACCGCGGCATGAAGGTTTCGCTCGTCGACCCTTCACCAAATCCCGGCGGCGTTTGTCTGTATCGCGGTTG
This sequence comes from uncultured Acidobacteriota bacterium, assembly GCA_963797715.1. Classification (GTDB taxonomy): domain Bacteria; phylum Acidobacteriota; class Vicinamibacteria; order Vicinamibacterales; family 2-12-FULL-66-21; genus DATBJJ01. The sequence continues at coordinate 275,795 of CAWCQS010000007.1, read as the reverse complement.
CATACCCTCGAAAGCCCTGCTGCACGTGGCGGAAATCGTCAACGAGGCGAAACACGCATCCGCCTGGGGCGTTACGTTTGCCGCACCGACCATCGAGGTCGACAAGGTTCGTGCCTTCAAGGACAAGGTGGTGTCGCAGCTGACCGGCGGAGTCGGCCAGGTCGCGAAGCTTCGTAAGATCGACTACATCCAGGGAACGGCAACGTTCCGCGACGCCCGGTCGCTCGAGATTGCCAAGGTGGACGGCACCAGCACGACCCTGGCCTTCGAACACGCCATCATCGCGACCGGCTCGCGACCGGCAACGGTGCCAGGGCTGTCGATCGACGACCCACGAGTCATGGACTCTACCGGCGCGCTGGATCTGCCCGACGTGCCCAAGTCGCTGCTCGTGGTCGGTGGCGGCTACATCGGACTCGAGCTCGGCAGCGTGTACGCGGCACTCGGTTCGAAGGTGACGGTCGTCGAGATGACAGACGGCCTGCTCCCGGGTGCGGATCGCGACCTCGTGAACATTCTCGCCAAGCGCATCAATGCCATCTGCGAAGCCGTGCTTCTCAGCACCAAGGTCGCTGCGGTCAAGCCGGCGAAGGATGGCGTGACGGTGACGTTCGAAGGCCAGTTGCCAGAGGGCATGCCTGCCGAGAAAACGTTCGACCGCGTGCTCGTGTCGGTCGGGCGGCGGCCGAATTCGGCGGTGCCGGGACTCGATCGGACGCGCGTGAAGGTGAACCAGAAAGGGTTCATCGAGACTGACGGATCGCGGGCCACTGCCGAACCGACGATCTACGCGATCGGCGACGTCGTTGGCGAACCGATGCTCGCGCACAAGGCGTCGCACGAGGCGCGCGTCGCCGTCGACTCGATTCTCGGCGAGCGCGTCGTGTTCGAGCCGGAAGCCATTCCAGCCGTCGTCTTCACGGATCCCGAAGTGGCGTGGTGCGGATTGACCGAAAACGAGGCCGCCAAGCAGAAGCGGGAGGTTACCGTCACCAGGTTCCCGTGGGGCGCGTCAGGCCGTGCGATTACGCTCGATCGCACCGACGGCATGACCAAGCTGGTGGTCGATCCACAATCCGAACGCGTCCTCGGCGTCGGTATCGTCGGTCCCGGCGCCGGTGAGCTGATCGCAGAGGCGGTCCTCGCCGTTGAGATGGGTGCCACGGCAGCCGATCTCAAGCTGACCATCCATGCGCATCCGACTCTTTCGGAGACGCTGATGGAAGCCGCCGAAGTCTTTTTCGGCGAATCGACTCACGTATATAAGCCGAAGAAGAAGTAGCCCTCAGCTTTCAGCTGTCAGCCTTCAGCACTTTCTTAGCCGACAGCTGCGAGCTGATAGCTGACAGCTGTCTTCTCGCCCTCGCAAATACCGCATCCATCATCCGAGGCGTCAGCCTGCCGGTGTTCGTGTTCTGCCGGCTGGGGTGATAGGACGCGATCACCGTGTAGCCGCCGGCTTCGTAGGCTGCATCGTGCGCAAACGCCGGGCGGGGCCGGACGATGATGCCGCGGCCGGCGAGCAGACGCCAAGCGGCGTCGAAGCCGATGCGGCCGAGGCCAATAAGCATCGATACACGGGGTAACGCCGCCACTTCCGCGACGAGGTGGTCGTGGCAGGCGGCGATCTCTGCCGGTGTCGGCTTGTTGTCCGGCGGCGCGCACCGGACGGCGGCGGCGATGAACGCGTCGGTCAGCACCAGCCCGTCGTCAGCGGCCTGCGCGGTCGGGATGCTCGCGAAGCCGTGCGCGTGCATCGCGCGCATCAAGAAATCTCCGGAGCCTAGAGGCCCGTCGCCGGTGAAGACGCGTCCGGTGCGGTTGGCGCCGTGCGCTGCTGGCGCCAGACCGATGACGAGCACGCGCGCCTGCGGATCGCCGAAGCCCGGCACCGGACGGCCCCAGTAGGTGTCGGCTCTGTGCGCAGCCTTTTTTTCAGTGGCGATGCGCTGGCAATAGGTCCGAAGGCGCGGGCAGCGGTCGCAGGAGATGATCGCCTCGCGCGCGCGCGCCAGGTCGACGCTATCGCGCCGCGGCTTCGTACGACTGGGTTTGCTCGTGAGCATGGTACGAGCTGCGGACGAGCGGTCCTGACTCGCAGTGGCCAAATCCCATAGCGAGGGCGAGGCGCTTGAGCTCGAGGAATTCGGCCGGCGTGTAGAACCGCGTCATCGGCAGGTTGGCGGGCGACGGCCGGAGGTACTGCCCGATGGTGACGATTTGGCAGCCAACCGATCGTAGATCCTGCAGCGTGGCGACGACCTCGTCCCACTCTTCGCCAAGCCCCACCATCAGCCCTGACTTGGTCGGAATCGCCGGCGCGTACGACCGCGATCGATCGAGCAGTTGCAACGCCCGTTCGTATCTGCCGCCGGGCCGCGCCGTGCGATAGAGGCGGGGAACGGTTTCGATGTTGTGGTTGAGCACGTCGGGACGCGCGTCGAGCACCGTCCGCAGTGCGGCTTCGTCCCCCTTGAAGTCAGGGATCAGGACTTCGAGGCGGCACGATGGGATGCGCGCACGCGTTTCTGCGATCGTCCGCGCGAAATGCGACGCGCCACAATCAGCAAGGTCGTCGCGGTCGACCGAGGTGATGACGACGTAGTCGAGCGCGAGCGTCGCGATGGCGCTGCCGACCTTCACCGGCTCATCTACGTCCGCCGGCTTCGGCGCGCCGTGCGTGACGTTGCAGTAGCCGCACGACCGAGTGCACGTGTCGCCGAGAATCATGAACGTCGCGGTGCCGTGGTGCCAGCACTCGCCGATGTTCGGGCAGTTCGCTTCCTCGCACACGGTGTGCAGCCCGAGCGAGCGCATCAGCCCCTTGAGCCGGTGATAGTTCTCCGACCCCGGCGCGCGGACCTTCAGCCACTCGGGCTTGGGCTGCCGCGGCAGTTCGTCGACTCGCCTCTTGCGGCCGCGGATGAACGTGACGGGGGATGTAGTGGCCATCGCTGAGGGACTCTTTAATTATACTTGGCCCATGGCTTCCCTCGCGATTACCTGGTTTGGTCACTCCACCTTCCTGATTACGACGCCGGGCGGCAAGCGCATCGTCACGGACCCGTGGCTCGAGGGCAATCCGAAGTGCCCGCCGAACACCAAGATCGACAAGGCCGACCTCATTCTTCTCTCGCACGGCCACTCCGATCACACCGGCGACGTCGTCAGCGTCGCGCGCGCGACGGGTGCGCCGGTGGTCGCGATCCACGAGCTGTCGATCTGGCTCGAGCGCAAAGGGCTGAAGAACGTCAAGGGCATGGGGATCGGCGGAACGATCAGCGTCGCCGGTCTCGACATCACGATGACACCAGCCGTGCACAGTAGCAGCGTTGTCGAAGGCGACGCGATTGTCTACCTCGGGCAACCGGCGGGCTTCGTCGTGCGCATGGAGGATCGACGGTCCTTCTACTTCGCCGGCGACACCGCGCTCTTCGGCGACATGCGGCTCATCGCCGACGTGCACGCTCCAGAAATTGCCTTTCTGCCAATCGGCGATCACTACACGATGGGCCCAGACGACGCCGCGCGGGCGTGCAAACTGCTCCTCGTGCGCCAGGTCGTGCCGATGCACTACGGCACGTTTCCGATCCTCACCGGCACACCCGAACGCCTGAAAGAGCTCGTCGAACCTGGCGTCGACGTGCTGGTGCTGAAGCCAGGGGAGACTGGGCAGTAGGCACCAAGGGATGAGGATCGTCGGGAGGATTCGATGGGATCGATATCTGTCGCCTGCTACAAGCCGCGGCCAGGAAGTGAACAGGCGCTGCTCGCGCTGGTCCGCGATCACTTGCCACCCCTCCGCGCACAAGGCTTCGTCACAGACCGGCCGCCGATCGTCATGCGGACAGCTGACGGAACGATCGTCGAAGTGTTCGAGTGGGTTTCCAAGGAAGCCATCGCGGGCGCACACACGAACCCGGTCGTGCTGGATTTGTGGAAGCGTTTCGAAGCCGTCTGCTCGTACGAGACGCCGGCGAACCTTGCCGAGTTTCAAAACATGTTCGCGCACTTCGAGGCACTATGACCTCCCACGTGATTTGACCGCCGTCTCCAGATTCAGTACAGTCACGCGCATGCATGCCGTCGCGGGGCGCGGGTTCGCCTTTACCAGCATCACCGGCCTGGTCAGGCCGGAGGCTCGCTGCGGGTAGACCCGAACGGCACAGAGACTTTTGTTTGCCACGGCCACTACCCAACCGGGTAGTGGCCGTTTGTTTTTTGGCGCGGAGCCGAGAGCTGAAAGCTGGGAGCTGAGACAATGAAAATCGCATTTCAAGGTGCGGCGGGCGCATACAGCGAGACAGCGGCGCAACGTGGGTGGCCAGGTTCGGAGACGGTAGCGCTCGATCGATTCGAAGATGTCTTCGAGGCCGTCGCGTCGGGTCGCACGTCACACGGCATTCTCCCAGTCGAGAACTCAATCGGCGGGAGCATCCATCGCAACTACGACCTGCTCCTCGAGCACGATCTGCCGATCGTCGCGGAAACGGAGTTGCCGGTCGTTCACAACCTGCTGGCGCTGCCGGGCACGGCGCTGTCCGACGTTCGGCGCGTGTTCTCGCACCCACAAGCGCTGGCGCAATGCGAGATGTTCCTGCACACGCTGCCTGGGATCGAGATCGTCGCCACCTACGACACCGCCGGAAGCGCACGGATGATTCGTGACGGCAATCTCACTGACACGGCGGCGATTGCCTCGCTGCGCGCCGCCGAGGTATTTGGACTGGGAGTGCTCCAGGCTGGCATTCAGGACTACGAGGACAACATCACGCGGTTTCTAATGGTCGGACGCGACGGCAGACCGCTCGGCCAGCCCGACAAAACGACCCTTGCATTTGCGCTGCACAACGGTCCTGGGGCGCTCTTCAAGGCGTTGAGCGTCTTCGCGCTGCGCGACATCGACATGACGAAGCTCGAGTCGCGGCCGGCGCGCGGCCGTCCCTGGGAGTATGTGTTCTACGCCGACCTCTCGGCGGGCCGCGACGAGCTGCGCTGCGGACGAGCGATCGTGCACCTGGCCGAGTTCGCACGCTGGGTGAAGACGCTCGGCACGTATGCGCATGCGCAATCGCCTTCGGCGTCGGCGAACAATAAGTGATATTTATGCAAAATGTAAGATTATAATCTTGACTGATTGACCACCCTGGCCTACCGTTTTAGGTATGTCCAGGGGGGCCACACCCGAACCCGGTAATCCGCGCGCGACCGCCGGAGCGAATCCGGGGTCGAAACTGCTCGGCAGTCACCGCGCGCCCGCCAGGGCGATGCTGAAGGCGGTTGGCTTTACCGACGACGACCTGCGGAAACCCCTCGTCGGCATTGCCAATACCTGGATCGAAATCGGCCCCTGCAATCTACATCTTCGTCGTCTGGCTGCCGCCGTCAAGGACGGCGTTCGTGCCGCCGGGGCGACGCCGATGGAGTTCAACACCGTCTCGGTGTCCGACGGCATCACCATGGGGACCGAGGGCATGCGAATGTCCCTGGTCAGCCGCGAGGTGATTGCCGATTCTGTCGAGCTCGTCGCGCGCGCCAATCAATTCGATGCGCTCGTGATCCTCGTCGGCTGCGACAAAACCATTCCTGGCGCCGCGATGGCGCTTGCACGACTCGACATTCCTGGCATCGTCCTTTACGGAGGATCGATCGCGCCGGGAAAGTGGCAAGGGAAGGACGTCACCATTCAAGACGTGTTCGAGGCCGTCGGCGCGTTCGACGCTGGCAAGCTCGGCGCGGCCGAATTCGCGGCGCTCGAGAACGCCGCGTGCCCTGGCGCTGGCGCGTGCGGGGGGCAGTTTACGGCCAACACGATGGCGACGGCGTGCGAGTTCCTCGGGTTGTCACCGTTCGGCAGCGGCACGGTCCCGGCTATGGATGCCAACAAGGACGACGTGGCAAGGCAGGCAGGCGCCCTCGCCGTCGACTTGATGAGGCGCGGCTTACGTCCTCGACAGATTCTCACGCCTGCGGCGTTCGAAAACGCGATTGCCGCCGTCGCGGCCACCGGTGGATCCACCAACGCCGTGCTGCACTTGATGGCGATCGCGAAAGAGGCGGGCGTCAAGCTGAGCCTCGAGGACTTCGATCGCATCAGCGCATCGGTGCCGCTCTACGCCGATCTGAAGCCAGGTGGCCGATTTGTCGCCACTGATCTTTATGCGGCAGGCGGCACGCCGGTCGTGGCTCACCGGCTCGCGCAAGCTGGTCGGCTAAACGAAGCGCCCATCACGGTTACTGGCCGCAGCATCGGCGAGGAAGCCGCCAAAGCGGTCGAAGCGCCCGGCCAAGAGGTTGTCCGTCCACTCGGGTCGCCTCTGCAGCCCACGGGTGGGCTGGCCATCCTCCGCGGCAACCTGGCTCCTGCCGGTTGCGTGGTCAAGGCCACCAAGACCACGCCGAGACACCATCGGGGTCCGGCGCGGGTCTTCGACAGCGAAGAGGAGACGGCAGAGGCGCTGGCTGCAGGAAAAATCCATGCAGGCGACGTCGTCGTCATCCGATACGAAGGACCAAAGGGCGGACCAGGCATGCGCGAGATGCTGGCTGTCACCGCCGCCATCATGGGTGCCGGACTGGGTGAGTCGGTAGCGCTTATTACCGACGGCCGGTTTTCGGGTGCCACGCGCGGGTTGATGGCCGGTCACGTCGCACCCGAGGCCGCCGCCGGCGGTCCGATTGCGGGCGTGCGCGAAGGGGACATCATCACGATTGATGTCGAAGGCCGCAAGCTGCACATCGATGTTTCGGACGACGAACTGCGCGCGCGGCTGTCGACGTGGAAAGCTCCGGCACCGCGCTACGAGTCAGGCGTGATGGCCAAATACGCTCGGCTCGTGTCGTGCGCGTCTATTGGTGCGGTGACGGGTTGAGATAGCGGCAGACGCGGATCGAACTTAACCGTTTCGCGAGCGAGCAACGCGAAGCGAGCCACGTGAGCGGAGCGGGGCATGGGGGCCCCGCGAGCGAACGTGTAGAGGGTCCGGGGGACGAGAAGTCCCCGGGTAATGAATGAAACGAACTGGATCGCAAATCCTCTGGGAATGTCTGGTACGCGAGGGCGTCACCGACGTCTTCGGTTATCCGGGTGGGGCCATCCTGCCGGCGTACGACGCCATGCTCGACTTTCCCATTCGCCACATACTCGTCCGCCACGAGCAGGGTGCCACGCACATGGCCGACGGCTTCGCGCGTGCGAGTGGCAGAGTCGGTGTTGCTATCGCGACATCGGGCCCGGGCGCGACCAACATGGTGACGGGGATTGCGACGGCGATGATGGACTCGTCGCCAATCGTGTGCATCACCGGCCAGGTGGGAAGCCGTCTGATTGGGACTGATGCATTCCAGGAAACTGACATTACCGGAATCACGCTGCCTGTCACGAAGCACAACTACCTCGTGACTCGAGCCGAGGACGTCGCGAAGACCGTACGCGAAGCGTTTGCCGTTGCCGCGTCAGGCCGCCCCGGGCCGGTGCTGATCGATATCACCAAGGACGCGCAACAGGCCTCTTGCGAGTTCGAGTATGAGAAGACGCCGGCGCCGAACGCGCGCCACGTCGGTGTGCCGCGAGCGACGATCGCCGAGAGCGATCGCAAGGCCGCACTCGAGCTGATTCACAGTGCTCGCCGGCCGATCATTCTTGCCGGTCACGGCATCCTGCTCTCTGGCGCCATGCCGTTCGTTCGCGAACTGGCGGAGCGCGCCGGCATTCCAGTCGCCATGACGCTGCTCGGCATTGGCTCGTTCCCGGCATCGCACCCGCTCAACTTGGGCATGATGGGCATGCACGGTGAGGCGTGGGTCAATACCGCGATTCAGGAAGCTGACCTCCTTATCGCCCTCGGCATGCGCTTCGACGATCGCGTGACTGGCAACGTCCGCACCTACGCGCGACAGGCACGGAAGATTCACATCGATGTCGACGCGGCGGAGATCGGCAAGATCGTCCAGGTCGACGTTGGCATCGTTGGCGATCTGTGCGACGTGCTCGGCGCGCTCGTGCCCGGCGTCGAGTCAGGCCGGCAGGAGGACTGGATCGCCCGTATCGATGCGCTCAAGGGCGACTCAGCGGTCCGTGACATTCAGAATCTGCCAGACGACGGCCACTTGTATGCGGCGCACGTGATGAACGACCTGTGGCGCGCGACGAATGGCCGCGCCGTTGTCGTCACCGACGTCGGTCAGCATCAGATGTGGGAAGCGCAGTACTACCGCCACGACTCGCCGCGCACGCTGATCACGTCTGGCGGCCTGGGGACGATGGGCTTTGCGCTGCCGGCGGCGATTGGAGCCAAGGTGTCGCGCCCGGATGCGGAAGTCTGGACCATCGCCGGCGATGGTGGCTTCCAAATGACGATGCCCGAGCTGGCGACGATTAAGCAGGAAGGACTCGACGTCAAGATCGCCGTCATCAACAACGGCTACCTCGGGATGGTCCGTCAGTGGCAGGAGTTCTTCTACGACCGGCGGTATGCGGCCACGCCGCTCCTCAGCCCGGACTTCGCCAAGATTGCCGAGGCGTACGGGCTGCGTGCGATGACGGTCAAGACGCGTGGAGAAGTCGTGCCCGCGATTGAAGCCGCACGGGCACATCAGGGAACGGTGCTCATCGACTTCCAGGTCGAACAGGAAGACACCGTGTATCCGATGGTGCCAGCGGGCGCGGATCTACACGCCATGATCCGCCGGCCCTCGGCGCTGGTCGAGACGGCGGCCGATGAATAGATCTGAAACGTTGAGACGGGAAGCTGGAAGCCGGGAACTGGAAGCTGGAGGCTGATGTGACGTCCGCTGGTTCGCATGTATTCGTGGTCGAGGTCGAAGACGAGCCTGGCGTGCTTGCGCGCGTCTCGTCGCTCTTCCGGCGCCGCGGTTTCAATATCGTGTCGCTGACCGTTGGCGCAACCGAACGCGCCGGCGTGTCGCGCATGACCATTGTCCTCGATGCCCCGGACGTGGCCGCCCGCCGCATTGAGGCGCACTTGTGGAAACTGGTCAACGTCATCCGCGTTGAGGACGTCAGCCGCGCGGCTGCTGTGCGGCGTGAGCTCGTGATGGTCAAGGTTGCGGCCGACGCCGAAGCGAGGACGCACGTGATGAAGCTGGCCGAGGTGTTCCGCGCCCGCGTCATCGACGTCGCGCCCGAGTCGCTCATCCTCGAATCCACGGGCACCAGCGACAAGATCGCCGGCCTGCTCGACGTTCTGCGACCGTTCGGCGTGCTGGAAGTCGCGCGCAGCGGCCACGTCGCCATGGTTCGTGGCGTTCAGACGCAGACCCAGTCCTCCGACGTTGCCGTGGCTGACGACAGCGTCGCCTATTCGGTGTAGGAATGTCGCGCGACTTCAGTCGAGCGCGACTCTTACTCCCCCCTATTAAGGAGCTCACAGCAATGGCAATGATGTTCTACGACCGCGATGCGGACCTCAATCTGATCAAGAGCAAGAAGGTGGCCGTCATCGGATACGGATCCCAGGGGCATGCGCACGCCCTCAATCTGAAGGACAGCGGCGTGGACGTTCGCGTTGGACTTCCGGAAAACAGCAAGTCGCGCGCGGCAGCGCAGGCGGCGGGTGTGACTGTCGGAACGCCGGCGGAGGTGAGCGCCTGGGCCGACGTCATCATGGTCCTGGTGCCCGACACGAGCCAGTCGCAGCTCTACACCGAGTCAATCGCGCCGCATCTCAAGGCCGGCAAGACGTTGATGTTCGCGCACGGCTTCAACATCCGCTTCGGCTGGGTCGTGCCGCCGAAGGACGTCGACGTAACCATGATCGCGCCGAAGTCGCCCGGTCACCGCGTGCGCGAGCTCTTCGTCGAGGGCGCGGGCACACCGGCGCTTCTCGCGGTCCATCAGGATGCCAGCGGCCAGGCCCGCGCGCTGGCGCTCTCGTACGGCAAGGGCATCGGTGTGACGCGCGCCGGCGTCATCCAGACGACGTTCGCCGAGGAGACCGAGACGGATCTCTTCGGTGAGCAGGCAGTGCTCTGCGGCGGCGTGAGCGCACTGGTCAAGGCGGGATTCGAGACGCTCGTCGAAGCCGGCTATCAGCCGGAGATCGCGTACTTCGAGTGTCTGCATGAGCTGAAGCTGATCGTCGATCTCATCTATCGAGGCGGCCTCAACTACATGCGCTACTCGGTCAGCGATACAGCCGAGCACGGCGACTACACCGGTGGACCGCGAGTCGTCACCGAGCAGACGAGGAAGGAACTGCGCAAGATGCTCGCCGAGGTGCAAGACGGCACCTACGCCAAGGCGTGGATGGCCGAGCACGCGGCTGGACGTCCGTGGTTCGACGCGACGCGCAAGGCCGAGCGCGCCCACCAGATTGAGCAGGTCGGCGCCAAGTTGCGCGACATGATGCCGTTCCTGGATCCGGTGAAGGATCCGTTGCGGAAAACTGAGAAGGAAGGCGTCGGCGCCGCGTAGGGCTAGGATCGCGACAGGCCGGCGATTTCTTCAACGATCCGGTCGACGGGACGGCCGGATGTGTCGACGGTGTGGGCCGCGGTCGCGTAGAGCGGTTCGCGGGCGGCGAGGAGCAAGCGCAGGTCCGACATCGCCTGCGGGTGATTCGTCATCGGCCGTCGATCGCCTTGACGCAGCACGCGGTTCCAGTGATCTTCGGGGCTTGCGCGTAGCCAGATCGTGAGCGCGGATCGCCGGAGCAGCGCGAAGGTGCCCGAGGCGGTCACGAGACCGCCACCAGTGGCGAGGACCATCGGCCGGTGGTCCTCGAGCACTACCTGCAAGACATCGCGTTCGAGCCGGCGGTAGTAATCCTCGCCGTGCAGCGAGAAGAGCTCGGCAAGGCTTAGATTCGCGGCTTGTTCGATTCGACGATCGAGCTCGACAAAGGGCACGCGCAGTCGCCGGGCGAGCCGTCGGCCAACGGTGGTCTTGCCGGCGCCGCGCAGGCCGAGAAGAGCGACGACCGGTTCGGGTCCTTCGTCCGGCAACGCGATGAGCGACGCCGGCGTGACCTCGAGAGCCCGAGCGACGTCGGCCAACCGGCGCACTGAGATGTTGCCGCGGCCGGCCTCGAGCTGCACGAGGAAGCGCGGCGATACCCCGGACCGCTCGGCAACGTCGCGTAACGTCCAGCCACGCTCCAACCGTCTCGCACGCGCGCGCTGGCCAAGGGATCGCAGGAGGTCCGGAGGCATCAAGCCGACTATATTACGGGCCGCATGGGCGTCTTCATGCGCGCATCACATGACATGCATGCTCCCGTGCGATGGAGCGCTTATGCGCGACGCGCATCGATATCATGTGAAAGTTCTGCGCACGCTCATCACAGCCGGGACCTATTATTCGATTTATGGACCTCACGGAAGCGGGAGCTGTTACGACACGCACGCTCACGATTGTTCTGCCCGAGTCCGAGTGGCAGGCTCTCAGGACCGCGGAACCCGACGCGATCGCCTGGCTCCAGGCGCAGATTCGCCGTCGTCTCGGCGACGACAGTGCCTCGAAGCGGGACGACGAGTCGTCGTACGACGAGTACTGAGTCGTCAGTCGTTAGTCGTCGGTCGTCAGTCCGTCGTTAGTCGAGAGTCCGGTCGGCAGTCGGGAGTCCGGTCGGCAGTCGGGCTTGTCGACTCAGGACTTGCGACTCAGCTGACGAGACAGACGATTGAAGACTGAGGACTGTCGACGTTCATTCATCCCGCGACATTCCCACGACACCGTCCGCAGTATAGTGCACTGCCGCTGACTAGCAGCCGCAGTATGTTACGCTTGGCCCGAGATGGCCGTCGGCACGAATGCAGTCCTGCCTCGGGTGTCTTTCGACACCTCCCCTGACCGCTACAAGCACTGGAAGCTCACCTTCGAGGGCCACGTCGCGACCCTCTCGATGGACGTACAGGAGGACGCCGGGCTTCTTCCTGACTATCGACTGAAGCTGAACTCGTACGACCTTGGCGTCGACGTCGAACTTGCCGATGCCATCGAGCGCATCCGGTTCGAGCATCCCGAAGTTCACGCTGTCGTCATCACCAGTTTGAAAGAGCGCGTGTTCTGTGCCGGCGCGAACATCTTCATGCTGCGAGGTTCGAGCCACTCGTGGAAGGTGAATTTCTGCAAGTTCACCAACGAGACGCGGTTGGCGATCGAAGATGCAAGCGCGCATTCGGGGTTGAAGTTCCTGGCCGCGCTCAACGGCATTTGCGCGGGCGGTGGGTACGAGCTGGCGCTTGCCTGCGACGAGATTTACCTCGTGGACGATGGAAACTCGGCGGTGAGCCTGCCGGAGACGCCGCTGCTGGCGGTGTTGCCAGGGACCGGAGGGTTGACCCGCGTCGTCGACAAGCGGAAAGTGCGCCGCGACCTGGCTGACGTCTTCGGCACGGTCGCCGAAGGCGTGAAGGGACGACGGGCGGTGGAATGGGGACTCGTCGACGCCGTTTTTCCAACGAGTCAATTCAAAGCGCGCGTCGCTGGTCGTGCCGCAGAGCTCGCGGCATCCTCCGACCGTCCATCGTCTGGCCAGGGAATAACGCTCCGTGGCTTGAAGCCAAGCACGAGCGAGGACGGCGTACGCTGGTCGAGCGTATCGCTCGAGATCGACCGCGGCCGGCGCGTTGCGACCCTGACCGTGAAGGGTCCGGACGAAACGCAGCCAACAACTCCTGAGGCGATCGTGGAGACCGGCGACCAGTTCTGGCCCCTCCGCGCGTTTCGTGAGCTCGACGCGGCGTTGCTACACCTCCGGCTTGCCGAGCCCATGATCGGCACCGTCATCATCCGGACGCAGGGTGACCCTGCCCACGTGCTCGCTGTTGACGCGACATTGGCTGCGCACATCGGTCACTGGCTCGTGCGCGAGGTCGTGCACTTCATCAAGCGCACGCTGAAGCGACTCGATCTGACAGCCCGAAGCTTCTTCGCGCTCATCGAGCCGGACGGTTGCTTCGTTGGATCGCTCTTTGAGCTCGCGCTCGCCGCCGATCGATCGTACATGCTCGACGATCCCGAGCGGCCAACGGCCATCGCACTGTCGTCGATGAATGGCGGGCCCTATAGGATGAGCAACGGCCTCACGCGGCTCGAGACGCGCTTTCTCGGAGTCCCCGAGCGCGTTCAGGAACTGCTCGCGGAGCGGGAGCCCTTCGACGCTGCGGCGGCCCTCGACGCCGGCCTCGTGACGTCCGCGCCTGACGAGCTCGATTGGGACGACGAAGTGCGCCTGGCGATCGAAGCGCGCGCGGCGTTGTCGCCTGATGCACTGACTGGCATGGAGGCCAACCTCAGGTTCGCCGGACCGGAGACGATGGAGACGAAGATTCTTGGGCGGCTCACGGCGTGGCAGAACTGGATCTTCCAGCGCCCGAACGCCGTCGGCGAGAAGGGCGCGTTGACTGCGTACGGTTCGCAGGCGCGACCGGAGTTCGACTTCAACAGAACATAGCCATCCAGCTGCTCAGCTTCCTGCTTCCGGCGGTCCTGGACCGGTTGATCGGCTCGCGAAGCCTTGGCTGAAGCTGATAGCTGAACGCTGGGAGCTCAATCATGATCTCCGCCGAAAAAATCCCGAACAACGTCGGCCTTTCCAGCAACAAGCGGCTGCAGCGTGCGCTCGAGCACTGGCAGCCGGCTTACATCCAGTGGTGGCGCGACATGGGGCCGCAGGGCTTTCAGGACCTGCACCAGGTGTACGTGCGAACCGCGGTCAGCGTCGACCCTTCGGGATGGGCGCACTTCGAGTACGTCAAGCTGCCCGAGTATCGTTGGGGCATCTTCCTCGCAGATCCGGTCCACGATCGGCGCATCGGCTTCGGCGATTTCTTGGGCAAGGAGGTCTGGCAGGAGGTTCCGGGAGAATTCCGTAATCAGCTCCGCCGCCTGATCGTGACGCAGGGCGACACAGAGCCGGCGAGCGTCGAGCAGCAACGGTGGCTCGGACAGCGCTGTCCAAGCCTCTATGATTTGCGTAATCTCTTCCAGGTCAATGTCGAGGAAGGGCGGCATCTCTGGGCGATGGTCTACCTGCTGCACTCCTATTTCGGGCGCGACGGCCGCGACGAGGCCGAAGAGCTGTTAGCCCGACAGAGCGGCAATCGTGACAAGCCGCGCATTCTCGACGCCTTCAACGAGCCTATCGACAACTGGCTCGACTTCTTCATGTTCACGATGTTCACCGATCGCGACGGCAAATCGCAGCTGCTGTCGCTCTCGGAGAGCTCGCTCGATCCGCTGGCGCGGACCACGAGGTTCATGCTCACCGAGGAAGCGCACCACATGTTTGTCGGCGAGACTGGCGTCTCGCGCATCATCGAACGCTCCTGTCAACTGATGAAGCAGGCCGGATTCTCCGGCGACGTGCGCAAGCTTGGCGGCATCGACCTTCCGACCGTGCAGAAATTCATCAACTTGTGGTTCAGCCTGAGCCTCGACCTGCATGGCAACGAGATCTCGACCAACGCTGCGTCCTACTTTGCCAACGGCTTGAAAGGGCGTGCCCAGGAAGAGAAGTGGGAGGATCATCTCGTCACCGAAAAGTTCTACGAGCTCGACGTGGTTGCGCCGGGAACCGACGGCCGGATCGAGCGCAAAGCGATCCCGATGCGAACGGCGATGAATGAAGTGCTTCGCGACTGGTATGTCGGAGATTGCGAAGCTGGCGTGCAGCGCTGGAATCGCGTGCTCGAACGGCACGGCCTCTCGGAACGTTTGCGGTTGCCGGATCGAAAGTTCAACCGTGGCATCGGCATGTTCTCGAAGCTTCACTTCGATCCGAACGGTGTGCTGCTTTCAGATGCCGATTGGGAACGGCGGAAGCACGAGTGGCTGCCGGCAGCGCTCGACCGCGAATATCTCCTGAGCATCATGGCCGAACCGGTTTACGAACCGGGCAAGTTCGCCAACTACATCGCCCCGCCGCTCAGAGGCATCAATCGAATGCCGATTGACTTTGAGTATGTGCGGACGGAAGCGTGAGACGTGACAGTGTGATGCGGTCCCTGTGAGTTCCTGTCAATGCCAATCACCGATGTGAGCGACAAGCATCTCCTCATCAACAACGAATGGCGGCCGTCGTCGTCGGGCAAGACGATGGACGTCGTCAATCCGGCGACAGAAGAAGTGATTGCCTCGGTGGCATCTGCTGATGCCGCCGACGTCGATGCCGCCGTTGCCGCGGCTCGCGCCGCACTCGACGGGCCCTGGGGCAAGATGTCGGCTCGTGAGCGGGGCAGGTTAGTCAGCCGGCTCGCCGACCGTCTGATGGAGCGCGCCGACGAGGTCGCGCGCCTCGAGACGATTCACAACGGCAAGCCGATCTCCGAATCACGCCACATTGAAATCCCCGCGGCGGCGGAGTGCTTCGAGTACTACGCGGGCTGGGCCGACAAGGTGATGGGGGAGACCATCCCCGTCAAGGGCAACCACCTCACTTATACGCTGCGCGAGCCGATCGGCGTCGTCGCCGCGATCGTGCCGTGGAATTTTCCGTTGTTGCTGGCCGCGTGGAAAGTGGCGCCGGCGCTAGCGTGCGGCAACACCGTGATTCTCAAACCAGCCAGCCAGACGCCGTTGACTGCAATCGCCCTCGGCGAGATTGCAATCGAGGTGGGCCTGCCGCCCGGCGTACTGAACGTGATTACCGGCTCGGGGGCGACCGTCGGTCAGGCGCTCGTCGAGCATCCGGGCATCGACAAGGTCGCGTTTACCGGCGATACATCGACTGGCAAGGCAATCATGCGGAGCGCGGCCGAGACGGTGAAGACGATCACCCTCGAGCTCGGTGGGAAGTCGCCGAACATCGTGCTGGCCGACGCCGATCTGGACGCGGCGCTTCGCGGCGTAGCGATTGGCATCTTTTACGGCAAAGGTGAGGTGTGTGCGGCCGGCTCGCGGCTGCTCGTCGATCGATCGATCAAGAACGAGTTCATCGACAAACTTGCAGCACGGACGAAAAAGATGGCCCCGGGCGATCCGCTCGACCCCAAAACCCGCTTCGGATCGGTGTCGTCGAAGAAGCAGATGGAAACGGTGCTGCGCTACATCGATTCGGGCAAGGCCGAAGGGGCGACTCTCGTCGCCGGCGGGGAACGCGCCGACATTGGCACGGGCAAAGGCTACTTCGTCCAGCCGACCGTCTTTGCCGATGTCAAACCGGAGATGACGATCTCGCGTGAAGAGATCTTTGGTCCGGTGCTCGCCGCGATCGAGTTTGCCGATCTCGATGAAGCCATTGCCAAAGCCAACGATACGCCGTATGGCCTTGCTGCCGGCGTCTGGACTCGCGACATCAAGAAGGCGCACTACGTCGCTCGCAAGCTCCAGGCTGGAACGGTCTGGATTAATACCTACAACGTCTACGACACGGCGGCGCCGTTCGGTGGCTACAAGCAAAGTGGCTTCGGACGCGAGATGAGCGCGCATGCCCTGCAGCACTACACGCAGATCAAGAGTGTGTGGGTGGATCTGAATCTGTAACGGGGTTTCCGGGCGCTACTTTCCTGTGAACTTCGGCTTCCGCTTCTCCAGGAACGCGGTTGTGCCTTCCTGCTTGTCCTCGGATTCATAACAAATCGCCTGCGCCAGGGTTTCGATCAGGAGCCCTGAGTCGAGGTCGACTCGCGACGATGCGTTGAGCGCCACTTTGGCTAGTCGAGCGGCGAGCGGGCCCTGACGCAGGATCTTCTTGGCCAATTCGCGCGCCCGCACCTGCAGCTGGCCGACCGGCGTCACGATGGTTACGAGGCCGATCGCGAGTGCCTGCTTGGCGTCGACGATCTCGCCCGTCAGCACGAGATGCTTCGCCCAACCGAGCCCGACAACGCGCGGCAAACGCTGCGTGCCGCCGGCGGCGGGGATGATTCCCAGCGCGAGCTCAGGCTGCCCGAACTTCGCGCTTTCCGAGGCGACGCGGATGTCGCACGCCAGTGCCAGCTCGCAGCCACCGCCGAGGGCGTAGCCGTTGATTGCGGCAATCGTCGGCCGTGGGAACCGTTCGACCGCCGTGCAGAGCGACGACGCGATTGCCGCCAGACCCTCCGTACGAGTCCGCGTGCGAATGTCGCCAATGTCGGACCCCGACACAAACGAGGACTCGCCAGCGCCTGTGACGATTAGTACGCCGGCGTCGTCGTTGACGGCGAGCGCGGAGAGCGCGTGCAGCGCCTCGTCGACCGTCTCGCGATTGAGTGCGTTCCTGACCTCCGGCCGATCGATCGTCAGCGTGGCGATCGATTCATCGATGTCGACTTTGATGTGAGCGTAGGCGGAACTCATAGGCTTTTGGTGCTCTCCACGAGTGGTCACCATCCATGCTTCTCCCCGACGGCAATCACGTCGTCGAGCACCTTCATCGCGTCGTCGATATCGTCTTCGTTGTTGTAGAAGTGAGGCGCCATGCGGATGCCGGCGCCGGGCCGATAGTCGATGATGATGTCGCGCCGGAGCAGGTCCTTCGACACGGCCTCGGCGTGAGGGACATCGAGGATGACCGCCCCGCCTCGCTCGCCGTCCTCGAGCGGCGTGTTCAGGACATAACCGGCTCGAACGGCGTGATCGATGATGCGGCGCGTCAGTCGCAGCGACTTCTCTCGAATTGCGGGGACGCCAATGTCCCCGACAATCTCGTAGCCGGCGCGAACGGCGTAGAGCGCCGGGATGTTGGGTGTGCCACTCTGAAAGCGC
Organism: uncultured Acidobacteriota bacterium; assembly: GCA_963797715.1. Lineage (GTDB taxonomy): Bacteria > Acidobacteriota > Vicinamibacteria > Vicinamibacterales > 2-12-FULL-66-21 > DATBJJ01. The sequence goes on along the minus strand of CAWCQS010000007.1, from coordinate 258,142 downwards.
TCAGCGCCCTCGGCGTAAACGATCGGTCCGGTCTTGAAGGCGAAGGGCTCGGCATGGCCGGCCCAGCCAACGAGGGTGGGCTCGAGCGTGCGCGCAAGATCCGGGCGCACGTAGAGGTATCCTGCACCAGGTCCGCCGCACAGCCACTTCACAGAGCCGCCTACAGCAAAGTCCGCCCCGAGCGACGCGATGTCGAGTGGCACCGTGCCAGCGGCCTGATAGACGTCGAGGATCACGTGGGCGCCGACGCGATGCGCCTTCTCGATGACGGCGCGTGCGTCTTGAATGTACGAGCTCCGGAAGAGCACGAGCGATAGCGGGACGAGCACCGTACGCTCGTCGATGGCGTCGAGGAGCTTGCCAAGATCGTTCTTGATCGATCCGCCTGGCTCGACGTAGACGATCTCCGCGCCGTAGCGCGCGAACCCCTCGAAGAGATACATGTTGGTGGGAAACTCCAGCTCGGTGAGCACGATCTTTCGCCGCTGCCCGTCGTAGCGAAAGCACGAGGCAACGATCCCCATCGCCACCGTGACGTTCTGATGCATCGTGATCGTGCCCGGAGCGACGCCGAGGATCGGCGCGAGCAGATCGCCAGTCCTGCGGCCCAACTCCCACCAGCCTTCGTGCCAGGCTCGAACCCCTCGCCGGCTCCAGGTGTCGGCGTACTCCTGCAGGCTGTCAGCTGCCCGGCGCGGCATCGCACCGAGCGAGTGGCTCACCAGATAGGTGCAGTCTTCGACGGTTGGAAACTCCTGCCGCCAGCTCGCGAGCGCGTCAGCGGACAACGATGTGACCTTTCAGATTGGTGTTGTCGGGGTCGTTGTGGTCGTGAAAGCCGCACGTGCGAACGACGTTGAGGTTGCCGGTCTCTCGACTCTGTCCCTGGCCGAGCACGCCGACCTGGTTGATGGCCGGGCAGTCCTGATGATCGGGGTGGTCGTCGGACGCCATGTCGTGAGGGCGCGCCGCGTTGTTGACGAACAGGACCCGTGTGCCGGGAGGGACAGTGAGCTCTTTAGGTGCGATGACGCCGGCCGACGAGATCGTGAAGACGTAGGGATTGGTCGCCGGCGGCGGAGAAGGCGTCGTCACGCCACCGCCCCCGCCGCATGCCGCCAGTTCGAGGCCACACGTTGCCAGAACTGCAGTGACTGCCCGCGAACCCATCACAGGCAGCCATTATCGCAGGTTTAGTTGCTGTTACCGGATCACGATGCTGCCGCGCAAGCTGGCGTTCGAGTCGTTGAGGTGATCGTGAACCCCGCACGTCCTCGACGTCGTGAGCGCGTTGGTCTGTCCGCTTTGGCCGGGCCCGAGCGTCGGCAGGGCGTTGATCGGCGGGCAGTCGGTATGCGCCGGGTGCGGATCAGACGCCATCTGGTGCGGCGTGTTGTGATTGTTGACGAACCTGACACTCTCACCGTTGTTGATGGTGACGCTCGACGGCGTCAGCACGCCGTTGGCGTCGATCGTCATCGTTGCGCCAACCGGTCCAGGACCGCCGGTTCCGCCGCCGGGATTCGATGACGGCGCCGTACTGCTGCCGCCGCAGGCCGCAGCCAGCGACAGGCCAACCACGATGCCGGCAAGCTTCCAAATGTATGTGTACCTCACGACGGTGTCTCCTCCATGCAGGTCAGGCGTTGGGCAGGGTGCTTCTAAAAGACGCTTCAAAAGAATTTCCTCGAGATGTTGAAACCGAGGTACCAGTTATCGCTGTCGAATCCGCCGCGCGCGATCTGCGCCATGGTGGTGCCCCAGCCGTCGGAAAAGTTGATCTGGAACGAGTGGCCGCCGGCTCGCATCTCGACGGCAAAGCTGCCGTACATGATCCCCGGGTCGTATCCAAAACGCGGGGCCATCTCCGCCACGAGATACAGCTTCGGCCGGATCCGGACCCTGCCGCCGAGACCGATGATGAACGTGTCGTTATCGTCGACGAGCTCGCTCGGCAATATGTTCGTGTTGTTGATCCACACCGGTTGCGCGTACACGGCGCCGTGGACGCCGAGCTTCCTGGAGATGACGGCTCCAAGCGCTGGCGAGTAGCTCTCCTGGAAGTTGTTCATGCCTTCAATCGTGGCAATCGCGTCGATTCCGAAGGGCATCTTTCCGCCTTGTCGGAACAGCTGATGCTGCCCAAAGAACTCGATCGTCTTGTCGCTGGTGCGATGGACACCTAATTGAGTCCCGCTGAAAATCCCGAAACGATATTCGAGGCCTATCTGCGCGCCGCCGTCCGTGCCGAAACCGTCGGCGAGCAGGTCGCCGAAGTTTCCCTGGCCGAGGGGGCGTGTAAAGCGATGCGTGACGCGGAATGCGCTTGCATACTTCGGCATGCGCAGCGTCGTCGGAAGGCCGATGAGGGTAAAGTCTGGCTCGCTCGGGTCGACGGCACGATCGCTCGGCGCTGATGTAGTCTGCTGCGCCGCGGCTGGAGCCTGGTCGTTGGCCCCTTGCGCCTGCCCGGCGGTTGCCGCGGCGGCATAGCCCAAAACAACGAATGTCGCTGTGAGTACGGTCCTCGTCATGTAATCTTCGCCTCAGTTGTTGGGAGCGCCGTTCTCGATCCACCGGCGAATCACGGTGATTTGCCCAGGGGTCAGGTAGGGAGGTCCGTTGCGCGGCATCCGCAACTGGACGATGTCGCTCCGACCCTCGAGTTTGTGAATCAGGTAACTGGCGTCGGGATCGCCCGGTACGACCAACACCGCCCCAGGCTTCTCGCGGCTGTTGACGCCCACCAGCGCCGTGTAGGGGTCGTCCTGTAGATTGAGCGGCGTGCCCCCTTGCGGTCGGTGACAGTTCACGCAAGCTGTTCGACCGGCGAGGTCCGTTGTCTGAAAGATCTCGGTGCGGATGCTCGAGAACGTAGGCGCCAGATTCGGCGAGGGGGCCACAAGGTCACTAAGCTTTTCATCGCAGCCGGCGATCCCGAAGACCGCCGCGCACAGCGCACACGCGAGCATCGCTCGCACACCTCGAGAATGTGTCATCGCGCAGTTTCCCCTCCCAGTGTCGTGTGGTTCGCAAGCGCGGTGCCGATAGCGGGCTGGGGACAATGCGCAGAAACTGGCGTAGTGCGTCCTCGATCCTTACGAGTGACGAATCCAGTTACGCATCACGTAAGTGTGTGCATCGTCTAGCTGATGCGGTGTTTTGCCAGGTAGTAGCTAAGGGCTCGCTGCGTCAGCCCCATCGTTTCAGCAGCGTCTTTCTTCACGCCGTTGGCGCTCTCGAGCGCGCGTCGTACGGTCTCACGCTCGGTCCAGTCGAGATTCTGTCTGAGATTGAGCGATGGCAGCCCCACTGCCGGCGCGGTGCTGACGCTGAGGATGCGCACGGCATCCGGCCCAATGATGGGTGTCTGCGACAGTACGACGGCGCGTTCCATCGTGTTCTCGAGCTCGCGCACGTTGCCTGGCCAGTCCGATGCCTGCAGCGCCTGCAGGACGCCAGGCGCGATGCCGTCGATACGTTTGCCGGCGCGCTGCGCGTGCTTCTGCATGAAGTGTTCAACGAGTACAGGAATGTCCTCGCGACGCTCTCGCAACGGCGGAATGTGAACCGGGATCACGTGGAGGCGATAGTAGAGGTCCTCCTGAAATCGCCCATCAGCGACCATCTGCCGCAAGTCGCGATTGGTCGCCGCGATCACGCGGACGTCAACTTTCTGTGTGCGCTCCGAGCCGAGCGACTCGAACTCTCGCTCCTGGATGACCCGCAGCAGTTTCGACTGCAGCGTCGGGCTCATCGTGCCGATCTCGTCGAGGAAGATCGTGCCGCCATCGGCAAGCGCAAACTTGCCGCGCTTGCTCGTCGTCGCTCCGGTAAACGCGCCCCGCACGTGCCCGAAGAGCTCCGATTCGAGCAAAGTTTCCGGGATTGCGGCGCAGTTCACTTTAATGAGCGGCATTTCGCGCTGGGCGCTGTGATAGTGGATGGCGCGTGCGACCATCTCCTTGCCCGTGCCGGTCTCGCCCATGATCAGCACCGTGCTCCGTGACTTGGCGACGACCTCCGCCGTCCGGATCACTTCTTCCATCCGCCGGCTGCGTCCGACGAGACCGTAGTGATTGAAGTCGGCGTCGCGCTCGCTGATGAGATATCGATGCTCGGTCCGCAACCGCTGATGGTCGAGGGCGCGACTGGCAACCACCAGCAATTCGTCGACCTCGAACGGCTTCTGCAAGTAGTCGAACGCCCCGAGCTTCATCGCTTCGATGGCGCTTTCGACCGTCGCATGTGCGGTCATCATCACGATCTGCGGCCGCTCGGCGGCGCCGGAGGCGTGGAGCTCGCGGATCAAATCGAGCCCCGTCAGATCCGGCATCAGGTTGTCGATGACCAGCAAGTCGAACATGCGCTGTGACAGCAGCCGCTGCGCCTCGCGTGCGCTCGTTGTCGCCAGGACCTCGTGCCGATCTTCACGCAGGGCCGCGGCCAGAGCGTTGAGGATCTTTGTTTCGTCGTCTACCAGCAGAATGGAGCCGGGCATATGTGCACGTCTGAATTCTGAAGTCTGAAGCTGATGTGGCGTTCAGACCTTTTCGTTCAGCTCAATCCTCACTTCCGTCCCGTACCCCTGGCGGCTGGCAACGCCGATCGTTCCGCCGAGGCCTTCGACGATGTTTTTTGAGATCGCGAGGCCGAGTCCGGTGCCCGTTCGCCTGGTAGTGAAGTAGGGGTCGAAGACGCGGCTCAGATCGTCGCCTGCAATGCCCGTGCCCTGGTCGCGGACCTCGATGGCCACTCGGCCCGGGCTCTGCCGCCGGGTGCGCAGCCGGATAGGATCCTTGCCGTTCGGCGCCTCCGACCGTGCCGCGACGGCGTGCCGGGCGTTGGTCAGGATGTTCACGAGCGCCAGCCGCAGCCGCTCCGCGTCGGTGACGACCGTCGTGACCGCCGGGTCGAGTTCGAGCCGGATGGAGATGGCCGGGCCGTCCGAGTCGGCGGCTCGAGCGGCGTCTTCGCAGAGCGCGTTCAGATCGGTCGGAGCCAGCTCGAACTTGATCGGCTTGGCGAAGTCCAGCACCTCCGACACCAGCCGGTTGAGCCGCGCGGTCTCTTCGTCGATGTCGGTAACGGCGGCGCGTAGCTCCTCGGACGTCACGGTCGGCGATCGCAATCGCCGCAACGCCGTTTTGATGATCATCAGGGGGTTGCGGATCTCGTGCGCCACGACAGTCGACAACCGGCCGAGCGACGACAACCGCTCGCGCTGACCAGCTTCGCGCTGGAAGCGCGCAATCGAGTCGGTCATCGTGTTGAAGGTCGTCGCCAGGAGGCGCGCATCCTCGTCCTCCCACGCCGCTCCTCCGGGGGGCGCGGCAATGCGGCGCGTCAAGTCACCCGTTGCCGCCATCTCGCGCATCGTTGCTGTAATGGCGCCGAGTGGTCGCGTCACCGTCCTGGCGATGGCGTAGCTCAGAAGAGTCGCCGCGAGGACGGCGACGACCGCGATGATGCTCAAGCGTCCGTGAAGCGGATTGAGAAACCCAAGGCGTTGGGTGCGCGACCGCAGGATCACGACCGTCGCATCAGCGCCCGAGGTCTGCGTGACGTTGCTCGCTCCGTCTGACGTCGCCGGCGAGAGGCCGGTTGTGAGCCTGCGGGTCTTGGCAATGTAGTCTTCGGCTCCCACGAGCACACTCTGGCGAAGGTCGGAGCTCACGAGAAGGGGCACAAGTGCCGGCCACACCTCCTGCGGCAGTGTCGACGCTTGAATCGCGCCATCGATGCCGAAGGCGATGTCGCTGTTGGTGAGCGAGCGAAATCGATTTGCCGCACCGCTGTCGAGACTGACGCCGACACTCAACGTCCCGAGGATTTCCGGATGCTGAGGATCGATCCAGATCGGGACGGTCACGACCTGGAGGATGCCGCCCGGGTGCGGCCAGAACGAGCTCGATTCACGGCCGAGCGCTGCCGCCTTGACGCCCGGCAGCGCGTCGTAGGATCCGGTCGAGGCGCTGGCCGACGTGATCTGGGCGAGCATGCGGCCGTCGCGGCCGGTTACGCTCAACAGATCAGCCGAGAGCTGCCGTTGATACTCTTCAGCGAGACCCTGCACGGTCTTCGGATCGTTGGTATCGACGGCAGCCTTCAGGCGTGGCAGGTCGGCGATGAGTCGCGCCTCGCGCGTAAAGTGGTCAACGAGGACGTGGCGGTACTCCTCGATGATCGTGCCAGCTTCGTCCAGTCCGCGCCGGAGTTCGTCCTCGGCCTGGCGGGTCACGGCGACGTTGACGTTGTAGATCGCAATCGCAATCGCTCCGACCGCGAGCAATGCACTGCCGAAAAAGATTCGGTTGGTGAGCGAGCGAAAGATGCTCATGACAGTCAGCGTCGGCCGAGCGCGAAGTTCGTCTCGACGTCGCCTCCTGCCTCGGGAACCATGACGCGGCGCGACTCGCTCGGCGCCGATTCGTTCCACGCAATCACCGTGTAGGTGCCCGGCGGGACGTTATCAAGCCGATATCGACCTTCGTCGTCCGTCACCGCAAAGTGGCGGTGGGCAAACACGAGGATGAAGGCGCTCATGTGCGAGTGGATGTCGCAAAAGACGCGCACGATTCCCGGCCGGTCGAACCTGATGGACTTCGAGCGCCCGGTGGCGTAGCGGCCGAGATCGAATGGCTTCGCCGACGACAGCGAGAAGACGTTGTGGTAGGTCTGGTCGTTGTTTGGGAAGTCGACCGTCGTCCCCGCGACGATCGCGAGCACGTGCGGGTCAAAGGCCTCGTTACGTTGATCGAGCTTGGCGCGGGGTTCGTCCCGCTGATCGAACGCCGCCCGAGGTGCGGTTTCGAGATAGACGACGCTTCGCCGGCGATCCGTCGCATCGTGTGATCGCGGCATGGCGACGTCGCCGACTCTGGGCCGGGGAGCCAGATCGGCCGGCGGCTGCCGCAGTTCGACGCGGCCACGGATGGTGGCGTTGGCCGGATCGCGGCTGACTGCCGAAGGAAGACTCGCACTGGCGGCCGACCACAGGGCGAGTGCAACGGCGACGCGCGCGAGAGGCAGCCGGTCAGTCATCAAAACCAATAGGCGATCTGGCCGGAGCAATAGGTGCGATGGTGCACCCGTCCGCCCTTGCGATCGTTGTACTGCACGGCCACGCGCGCCATGAGGTTGCGCTGAAGGTAATAGCCGGCGTCCACTTCGACGCGCGTCACGTTGGCATCCCACGTCGGCGACAGGTGCGGGGCAACGTCGACGCGCGAGAATGTCAGTCGATCCGCGCGGCCCGACACCATAATCCTCGGCGTGAGGCGGTAGCGCCCTTCAACAAAAACACCCAGTGAATCGGCGTCGAGTGTCGACGCGGGCAGTGCCAACGGAACGTTGATGCGGCTCCACACCAGCTCGCTGCGCACCAGCCAGTAGCCGCGCGAGTATTCCGCGTCAGCACCAAAAGCGGTTTGTGCCTGGGAGCCGCCAGAGTCGGCCAGCACTTGATTGATGTAGCGATCGAAGAAGTCGCCCCGGGCCGCCGAAGTACCGACGATCAACCCTGCGATGGGATGGTAGGCGAATCGGCCGGACACTTGCTTCCCGCCGTTGTTGTCAGACAGCCGCGGATCCGCCAGCGTTCCGGTCGTGACGCTTCCCGTGACGTCGAACGCCCGGCCGTCCCAATGGGCCTGAATGCCGGTGTCCCAGCGGAAGGCCGAGATGAGCGGCACTCCCGGCCCGGGCTCGGGCGATCCAATGGGATACGTCGTTCGCCAGCCTCGTCCACGCATGATCAGTAAGTCGGCGACAGTGGCCGGGGCCGCATCGGGCCGCAGCGCGGTGAGGTACTGGTAGGCGAGTGGATAGCCGATGAGAGGATTGTCCCCGGCCTGATAGCCGCGGCGGCCGAAAGCGCCAAAGCTCGGCGGGATTTGTCCGGCCTGGATGTCAAGCGGGTGGTTCAGCCACGGACGTACGCGCACGTAGGCGGCGTAGGGCCGCACGACGTTGAGGTCCTCGGAGCGGACTTCGGCGATCGCCGCGATTCGCTCGAATGGCCGCCAAGACGCCGAGAGCGCGACCCTGAACATTCGCAGCGTGTTGTGCTCGTAGTCGGTATAGTTGAAGTACGCCGTCTCATCCTCGGCGCCGATGGTGGCTGAGACCTCGGCTCCGACTGCCAGCCGCCCGTCAAACGCACTGACCGGACCCGTCGGAAGGGTCTGCGCCAGCGCCATAGCTGGCAGCAGAAGCCACGTGGCGCATGACGCGAAGAGCACGATGATGCGGCACATGCTGGGTTACACTCGGGGTCACACCCGGGGGGAACGCCAATTATAATCTTGCTGGGATGTCGATGACCGGCGAGAGGCCCGTCTTTACGCTCGACGAGGCCCGGGCACTGTTGCCTCGGGTCAAGCTGCTGACGGCGGACGCCGTGCGACGCGCCGAAACGCTTTCGGCGCAACTGCACACCGTGGCGGAAGACGAGCCCGAACACGCGACCCTGTCTGCGGCGCTTCGCGACGTGGTCAACGGTTGGGCCGAGGAGCTGCAGACGCTCGGAGCTGAGCCGAAGGGCCTGTGGCTGGTCGACTTCGACAACGGGGTCGGTTACTACTGTTGGTGCTACCCGGAGCCGGGGATTACGCATTACCACGGCTACTCGGACGGCTTCGCCGGCCGGGTCACGATACAGTGATGGTTGTGACGGCGGCGAGACGTAATTTGGAGGAATAGTTGGCGTACATCATTTGCGAGCCCTGCATCGGCACGAAGGATTCGGCCTGCGTCGACGTCTGCCCGGTCGACTGCATTCATCCGCGGAAAGACGAGCCTGAGTTCGAGAAGGCCGAGATGCTCTATATCCATCCCGACGAGTGCATCGACTGCGGCGCTTGCGTGCCCGCGTGCCCGGTCGAGGCGATCTTTGCGCTCGACGAAACGCCGGAGAAGTGGAAGAACTACATTCCGGTGAACGCGGAGTACTATCAGAAATAAGACAGCCGTCGGTCGGCAGTCGGCAGTCACGAGTCGGTAGTCGCAGTCGCGGTCGTCAGCCCAAGTCGTCAATCACACGTCGGCGCGGTCGGTTGGCTCGGGCGACCCCTACGCCGGCCGCCGCTCGCAGGGCGGAACACTTCAAGGAGCCGGGAGAAGGATGAGGAGGATCCTGCTCTTCGGGGGCGCGCTCGTCGGCGCCGCGCTGGTGGCGGCAGGCGTACGCGCGCAGAGCGGCGCCTCGCCCGATGTGCAGGTCCAACTCGGGGATCTGTTCCTCGCCGATGGCCGCTACGTTGATGCCCAGGATGCGTATCGCCGGGCGGTCGACGCGGGAGACGCTTCCATATCGGTCCGCGCCGGCGCGGGACTCGTGCTCGCCCTGCTGCGAACAGGGGAGTTCCAGCGCGCCTACGACGCGTCCTCGCGGCTTGCCGAGCGGCATCCCTCCAATTCCGCAATCATGGCCGTTCGCGGCGATGCCCTGTGGTCGATCGGCCGTTTCGAGGACGCCGAATCCTCCTACGACGCGGCACTGGCCACTGACGAGCGGCAATCCCGCGCCAGGCACGGCCGCGCGCGTTCGCTCGCGGCCCGCAATCGGCTGACGGAGGCGCTTGCCGACGCGGAACAGGCGCTCGCCCTGAACCCACGCGATGCCGAATTCCACCATACGGTCGCCAGTATCCACGAGCGCATGCGGCATTACGAGGAGGCGTCACGCGCGCTGGCCAGCTACGTCGATCTTCTCCCCTACAGAGATCGCAGCGAGCGCGTCGCCTGGGCCCGCGCCGAAATGCGCTTCCTCGATTCGTTCAAAGGCAAGGTGCCGTTCCAGATCGATGGGCCGCCCGAGACCAGCACCTGGACGATGCCGATTCACATCAGCGGCGACAAGGTCACCGTGATGGGGAAGGTCAACGGCGGACGGCAGGAATTCGTCCTCGATACGGGCGCCGAGCGGACCGTGATCTCGATCAGCGTCGCGCGGCGCCGTGGTGTGACGCCGGTCACGTCGGTGCAGTCGGCAGGCGTTGGTGAGATTGGCCTGCGCGGGCTCGAAGTCGGGCGTATCGATTTGCTCGAAGTCGGCGGCCTGCGCATCAAGAACGTGCCGTGTCTCATCAAGAATCCGCCGCTCGGAGGTCTCCCCGCCCGAGAGCCCGAAAGCTTCTCGCCGCTCGCGCTCGGCCTCTCCATGCGCGTGGACTACGAGCGGCGGTTGTTGACGATCGGCCGCACCGTCGAACCGGCAGCGTACACCAACGAGCTCCCGATGCGGATGAATCGGCTGGCGCTCGTCCGCGGGACGGTCAACGGTTCGCTGCCGGCGACGTTCGTGGTCGATACCGGCGGCGAGCTGATCTCAATCAGCGATGCCACTGCGGATCAGCTGACGCCCGCGACGCCGTTCCGGCGCATTCCACTCCGGGTCTATGGCACCTCGGGGTGGGACAAGGACGCCTTCCTGATGCCGGACGTCGATCTCGAATTCAGCAGCATTCGCTTCAATCGGATTCCAGTCGTCGTACTCAATCTGCGCGCCCCCAGCGCGCTCCTCGGCTTTCAACTCGGCGGCATCGTCGGGCATCGCTTTCTGAGTAAGTATCGCGTCACCATCGACCTCAATCGCAGCGTCGTTGGCCTCGAATCGGCTGCCCACTGATCGGCTTGGATTCAGGCCCCGGCACATTTCGCTGTCGAAGTCTTTTCAATCGCGGAGGTAGCTGAGCGCTGCCTTGTCGCCGGCGCGGCTTGCGACCAGCGCTGATGTCGATTCATTACTCAGCGCCCTCGGCTCCTCTGCGACCTCCGCGATCGAAAGATCTTTGACAGTGAAACGCGTTCGGCTTTGAACGCCCTGAGATCGCGCCGCCCAGGCTCAGGGGCAATCGCGCATATCATCGTCGACATGCTCCCTCCGAAACGTCCCTCAGAAAGCGCGACGGAAATGGTGCAGGTCGTGCTGCCGAACGACGCCAATCCGCTCGGCTACATTCTCGGCGGCACGGTGATGCACCTCATCGACATCGCCGGCGCCATCGCGTGTCACCGTCACACGCGCAGCCTGCTGGTGACAGCTGCTGTCGATGGTCTGCAGTTCCTCCATCCCATCAAAGTCGGCGATCTGATCATCCTGAGGGCGATTGTGACGGCGGTTTGGAGTACCTCGCTCGAGGCTCAGGTGGAGGTGTTCTCGGAGGAGACGTTGACCGGCGTGCGCCGGATGACGAGCCGCGCGTTTCTGACGTTCGTCGCGACCGATCGCGACGGACACCGTTCGCCGATCCCCGGACTGGTTCTCGAGACCGAGGAAGAAAAGCAGCGAGCGATCGAGGCGGACGGCAGACGCGCCGAGCGACTCAGGGCCCGGAAGGAGCTCGAGGCGCGCCTCTGACGATCAATTGCAGCAGCGCTTGTCGACGAACGCCTTCAGCCTGCAGCGCAGTTCTTTTGGAAGGTCGTCGTCACGGATTGACCGCAGCAGCGACAGTGTCGACTCGTAGGTCTTCAGTTGCGCAACGCACCTCGGGCACTCGGCCAGGTGGTGCTCAAGTCGAGCGTGGACGTCGGGCGGCAGCTGATGCTCGACGTAGTCGGCCAGCAGGCTGACCAGATCGACGCAGTTGCGCTTCGGGACGTCCACGTCAGGTTTCGAACCTCGGGCTACGACTTCCGGCTAGAAGTCGTAGCCAATCCAGATGCTGAACTTCACCCGTCGGAACCAGGTGCTGCCGGCGTTCGGCCCAGTCACGCCGTCGACGCCGGCCGGATAGGCGAACACCACGTCTTCCCAGTCCCTGTTGAAGAGCGTTCGCCACGACCAGTCGAAGTGGATGGGGAACCCGAGCGCAAAGGTTTCCAGGCCGAAGCCGTACGACGCTCGGCTGTCGAGGAGCCGGAAACCGTCCACGACTCGCGGCGGGCCGTAGACAGGGACGAACTGACTCGGCGAGGTCGGATCGAACGCGTAGTCGATGATTGGCGTTTCGACACTCGAGGTCGTCGTCCACACGTTGGTTTCAATGCCCTCATAGCCGGCGGCGCCGAAGTTGAAGAAGAACACGCCACGCAGCCCGCCGACTACGCCAATCGGCGTCAGCGCCGCTTCGATGATCGGGAACCGGAGTTCGGCATCCGTGAAGAAGCCCTTGTTCCCGATGAACTGCAGGTAATCGTAGCCGCGCATCTCCGAGTTGCCGCCGAAGTACAGGTAGCCGGGATACTCGCCCCAGCTCTTGTAGCCGCGTGCGCGCAACGCGAGCACTCCGTTCGTGCCGAGCCGCTGGTAGTAGCGCGCGTCGCCGTCGAGGGTCTGACGCGACAGCAGGCTGCCCCAGCTGGGTGCGTATTCAAATCCCATCGACAGCGTGTGCCCGGCGAGCGGACCGTACTCGCGGAAGATCGTCGTCTCGCGAACCAGATTGAGGCCGACTGGCGCGAACTGACCGTCGACGAACAAGATGCGGCCGTACTGATCCTGCTGATAGTCGTTGGCGATGTCCTGCAGCCCGGGCTCGTTGTACTCCTGCTTGAACTGCAGGAAGCCGCCGGACATCTCGAGCCGCGTATAGCGATTGAGCGGGTAGATGGCCGAGATGGTTCCGCCACGTGCCGTCTGCGTCGCAATGGCCTGATCGCGGTCGATGTAGCCGTAGTTGACGCCGTAGAAGGTGTACGGATCGTAGGCGTAGAAGAATTGCGTCTGCGAGTAACCCTGAATTGCGTACTGCAACCGCCGGGACAGGTTGATGTACGACGCCGACAGCGTGCGGTATTGCGAGACCGAGGCCGCGAAGATGTTGAACTGCTTGTCGCCGAGGACGTCCGTGAACGTCACCTGCGTGCCGCCAAACAGATCGCCACCGCTCGTCACGCCGAGCGCGACCGGCGGACGGCCCTCGAGGAAGAGTTTCTCGAAGGCGCCCTTCTTCCGCTTGTTGTCGGGAACAATCTCGTGTTGCATTGGCGGCACGAAGGGGGTGGGCGGTCCCAGCGCGGCATCACCGAAATCGCTCGAGGCAACGGTGTGCAGCGGTTCCTCGCGCGAAAGGACGTGAATGCCGTATTCGCCTTTGTAGTAGGTGACAAACCCGATGCGCGCCGGCTTGGTGTCGCGTAAGACCACGGGCGACGTGTTGCCGGTGAGCGTGTCGGTGAACTGCCGCAGTTCCTTCGTCTTGAGGTTCAGCGTCCAGACGTTGTAGATGTTGCCGTTACGGGCGACCTCGGGCTCGACTGGCTGGTTCGGATCGATGGCAGTCGACGGGAACACCAGCGTGTCCTCGTCGATGTACTGCGCCCCGCCGTCGTCATGCGTGCCGAATGTCACCTGGGTTTTCTTGCCGCTGGCGAGGTCGAGCATGAACAACTTGTCGTTGCCGCTGGCGCGCGCGAGATAGACCAGGGACTTGCCGTCGGGCGAAAACGTCGGCGCGAAGTCGCCGAAGGCGTCGTTGGTGACGTTCTTGACCTCTTTGGTGTCGAGGTCGACGATGAAGATGTCGCCGGTGGCGCCGACGAGGCCCGAGAACGCCACCTTCTTGCCATCGGGGCTGAAATCGGGAGACTCCGGCATGTCGACCGTCTTGATCTCGATCCGCTGATCGACCTTGCCATTCACGGCATTCTGCAGGATCAGCGTCTTCATCTTCTCGGTGCGAGCGAAGTACGCGATCCGATCGCCGGTCGGCGACCAGGACATCCACGGCACCGCGTTGTTGCGGAAGCCCCCTGGTGTGGCGATGTACTCGTAGCCGCGATCCTTGTTGAAGCCGCTCGTCAGATTGCGGATGACTTTGCTGTCCTTCGTCGAGAGCAGGATGATGTCGAGTTCCTGTTCCTTGCGGTTGCCGGCGGCCACGGCCAGGAGATCGCCTGAAGGCGAGGGCTCGATCGAGACGACGCTGACATAGGGCGTCTTGTCGCGCTTGGGCGCGAGATCGCGGCCGTAGTCGGCCGGACGTTCCTTGTCGCGGAACGGCTTGAAGCGATCCTTCAGGTACTTGTCGAACTGCTCGTCGAACTCCTCGGCCTTGAGCCTGAAGGCTTCTTCGTAGGCGCTCTCGCCGCCGCCGATGACGTTCTTGCGCAGCGCGAAGAGGAACTGCCGGATGCCCTCCTTGCCCCAGCGTGACTCGATGAATTCGAACGCCGCGTGGCCAAGGTTGTAGGGAAGGCGGCCATCCACGAACGCCACGCCTTCGAAGTCGCTCATCGACGGCACGACGTCGGCGATTGCCGCGTCCCGCACCGTCATCAGGTCGAACGGGTTCCAGTACGCCGTCATGTAGTCCGACAGGCCTTCGTCGACCCAGAGGGGGAGTCCACGGCGAAGCAGCGAGCGCGGAATGATGTCGAACTCGAAGATGTGCGTCAGCTCGTGCGTGATCAGGCGGTAGAGCGCGTCGTCGACCTCGTCGATCGGGAGGACCATGCGGTCACGATAGGGCTCGGCAAACGCCAGCACGCCCTCGGGCAGTTCGCTCGGCTCGACGTTCTGCTGCTGGAACTCGCTCTGCGTCTTGTAGAGCATGAGCGGCACCTTGAACGCGAGATCGTGCTTGAGATCCGAGCTGACCTGCTGGTAGGCGCTCTCCGCGTAACTGACGATCCGCCCGAGGTGCTGCTCGATCTCCGGGTAGTAGTAAACCTCGAAGTGATCCGTCGTGTAGATGTGCCACTTGAAGTTGTTGTAGCGGATCTTGTTCTTGCCGTAGTAGGGGATGTACGCCCGTCTGCGCGGAGGCCTCGTTCGCGGGTCCGACGCTGAAGACCAGGGTCAGAAGAGCAGTCCCCACCAACGCGACGGGGCCGCGCATGTTGCGCGTGCACATGATTCACCTCGGAAGTGGCAGCGGAAGGCCGGCTGCCGCCGATGTTACTGTAGCTAGGACGGTTGCCGCAACGGTTCGGTCCCCGGAGCTGGCCTTCTGGACGAGGTATTCTCGCAGCCCGTCCGCAGAGGGCCGCCGGTGTAACCGGCTGTTCGCGCGCGAGCAATCGCAGTGCCGCTCGCGTCGGGCGCGATTTCACACGGGAAAGTCGAGCATTCCTGCCCTGTGTCCTCCGCCGGGAACGACCCTCGTCCGTCATTAGAGTACAATCTTCGGAATAAAGGCGTGCCCCGGCGGTGTTCTGCCTTAGAGGGATGGGGCGCGTTGAGCAACATCCAATGGCGTTTGGCCGACGTTCGCAGGCTCTCCGACACCAGGGTCCCCCGGAGCCGGTGATCGCGGGTGACGACCGCGCGTTCGCGGACCGAGGCGCTGTCGTACATCGACGCCTTTACGGGACTGCGCTCCGGCTGACGCGACGGCCGCAGGACGCGGAGGATCTGGTCCAGGACACCTATCTGAAGGCGTTTCGGGCCTCGACGCAGTTCGAGCGCGGCACGAACCTGAAGGCGTGGCTGTTCACGATCCTCCACAACACGTTTCGGAACATGCGCCGGCACGACGGCCGCAATCCGTCGACGTCGAACAGCGAAACCGTCGAGCAGGCGGCGGATGACGCCGGCGACGAGCGGACGCCAGAGCAGCTGCTGACGCGGGCGACGCTCGACAGCGATCTGCAGGCGGCGCTCGACGGGTTGCCGGACGCGTTCCGCCAGGCGGTCTGGCTGCGCGACGTCGAGGAGTTCTCGTACGCCGACATCGCCCGGCATCGTCGACGTGCCGATTGGCACGGTGATGTCGCGAATTTCGCGCGGGCGCCGCATGCTCTACGAGCGGCTGGCGCCGAAGCGCAGGGACGCGGCGGCGCCGGCGCGGCGTCGGGCTAGGCGAGCGGGAATGACAGTACATGCTATGACGACACGACCATGGCTGAGTGTCGCGATCTCGAACCGTTGTTTGCGCGCCTATGTCGACGGCGAAGCCGCGCCGGGCGACTGCGCCGCCGTCGACGCCCACTTCCGCAGCTGTGCCCGCCATGCCGCGACGCGTGGCGCAGGAGAACGCGTCGTCCGCGAGGCGGTCGTCGCCGAGCGCGCGACCCTTCGCGCGTGCGCGTCCGGAGACTTCCGCGCAGACGGTGCGAGGCGCATGCCGGACAGCGCGCGCCGCGCCGCCGCGGGCCGCCGTGTTCGCAGCGGAAGACCTGGGTGCCCCTGTCGCATGGTCGCGACGCTGGTGCTCGCGGTCGCCGGCGTATTCATCTACGGCCTGAAGGACGGCGTCGAAGCTCTTGCTGCGCAGCTCGCCGCCGATCACGTCAAGTGTTTCGAGTTCGCGCCCCGCCGACCATCATTCCGGATGCGAAGGCGCTCGGCCGCAAATGGGCCGAGCACGCGGGCTGGGCGGTCAAGGTGCCCGGCAGCGAGCCCGTCGAGCAGCTCGAGTTTCTCGGCTGCGCCGCTGCATCTCGACCAAGGGCCGACCGCTCACGTGATGTACAAATGGCGCGGCCAGCCGCTGTCGGTGTACGTGCTCAACAGCGCGCACGCCGCGCGTCGGCGCCGTGACCGAAGCTCGTCGAGCGTTCGGCCAGGAGGAGATCATCTGGACGAAGGAGGCCGCACCTATGCGGTCGTGGCGCGCGGACGGCCCGCCGATCTCGAGCACGTGGTGCTCTACGTCCAGCGGGCAGCGGAGTAGCTGCAGCAGCGTCAAAGAAGGGTAGAGAACTCACATGATGACACTCGATGGATGATCGCCGCCGCGGCGCGCATCGGTGTCGGCGTGCTGACGGCGTCGGCCTTGCTCGGACCGACCGACGCACGTCGAGGTCGCGCCGGACCGAGGTCGCCGACGCGTGCGCAGACCGGCGCCGTGCCAGGCGGACAAGCAGGCCAATCTCGACTTCACGGTCAAGGACATGAACGGCGCGCGTGTCCGCCTCGCCGACTACAAGGGCAAAGTCATCCTGTCAATTTCTGGGCGACGTGGTGCGCGCCCTGCAAGGTGGAGATTCCCGGCTTCATCGAGCTCTACGACCAATACAAGGACAAGGGTTTCGTCATCCTCGGCGTGTCGGCGACGACGACGCCGAGACGCTGCGGACGTTCGCGACCGAATGGAAGATCAACTATCCGCTGCTCGTCGGCAGGACGAAGAGAAGCTGCTCGACGCCTACGGGCCGCTCTACGGCTATCCGACTCAGTCTTCGTCGGGCCGGACGGGCGTCTGCGGCAGGCACGTCGGGCCCGGCGACGAAGGAGGAGTTCGAGAAGGAGATCAAGGCGCTCCTGTAGTATGATCCCCTGACGATGTTGAAAGGGTTCACGCACGCGCGCCTGGCCTGCGGCTGCCGCATCAGCTTCAGGGATGGCGTCGAAGGCAGCCCCGTGACCGTCGTCATCGACCAGAAAGGCGCGACGTGCGCGCTCGCCTTGCACGTGCGCGACCTTCCCGTGTTCGATTATCGCGAAGCGCTGCGGCCGTCGACGCGCCTCGCTGCCCCGCAACGAAGAAGAATACGAAGAGTCCTAGGTCAGTTCCCGGCGTCAGGTCTGCTTCGGACGCTCCGGTTCCGCATCGTTCCCGCCCCGCCTCTTTCAGCGCCCGCCTCAAGCATGAACTCGATCTGGCCGTTCAGGCTGCGCAGGTCGTCGTCTGCCCAGCGCTGAACGGCCTCGAGCACGTCGCGATCGATCCGAAGCAGGAACGGCTTCCGGTCAGCCACGGCCGTTACTGATAGATCGTGCCCGTGTTGATGACGGGCTGCGTTGAGCGTTCGCCGCACAGCACGACCAGCAGGTTGCTGACCATCGCCGCCTTGCGCTCGTTGTCGAGCTCGAGGATCTCGCGCTGCGAGAGCATGTCGAGCGCCATCTCCACCATGCCGACCGCGCCTTCGACGATGCGCTGACGCGCGGCGATGATCGCGCCGGCCTGCTGGCGCTGGAGCATCGCCTGCGCGATCTCCGGCGCGTAGGCCAGGTGGCTGATGCGCGCCTCGAGGACCTCGACGCCCGCCTTGGACAGCCGCTCCTGGATCTCCTTCTTCATGTGCTCGGCGACCGCCGCGGTGTTGCCGCGCAACGACATCTGATCTTCTTCATGCGCGTCGTACTTGTAGCTCGTCGCCAGGTTGCGTACGGCCGCTTCGCTCTGCACCTTGACGAAGTTCTGGTAGTCGTCGACCTCGAACACCGCTTCGGCGGTGTCGACGACGCGCCAGACGACGACCGCGGCAATCTCGATGGGATTTCCCTCGAGGTCGTTGACCTTCAACTTGGTGCTCTCGAAGTTACGGACGCGGAGCGAGATCCGCTTCTTGGTGTAGAAGGGATTCGCCCAACGCAGGCCCGCGGTTTTGACCGTGCCGACGTAGTCACCAAACAGCTGCAGGACGCGACCCTCATTTGGATTGACCACGAAGACTCCGGTGATCAGGAAGCAGACCACGAGGACGAGGAGGGCTTCGGTAATCGTGACGCCTAGCGAGTCACCGAAGCTCTGGGTGATTAGGGCGTAAACCAGAAAACCCAAGGCGACGAGCAGGACGAGCAGGACGATCAACCCCGGCAGGGTGGCGGCCACGCGTTCGCGAATCATCTGACTGACCTCCTCTGAAGCGATGTCACAGTGATATCACTTTGACATCTTAAGGTCAATACGGCCGAGGCCTGTCACAGGTTCCCTCCCGGCGGGTTTGGGCGCTCAGCGGTCGAACCAGACTCGCAGGTTGGCGACGAGGGGCAAATGATCCGAGGCAATCAGGGCGCGGCGGCTGCGGGGCAACTCGACGCTCCGGACGTCGACGTGCCCCTCGTAGTAGATGTGGTCGAGGTGGAGAACGGGGAAGAAGCCAGGATACGTGCGACGGCGGCGCAGGTGCTCGCGAATGTCGATGCTTTGGAAGAGCGAGCTCAATGTTCGCGTCGCGAGGCCGCGCATCCACTCGTTGAAGTCGCCGAGGATGATCTTGGGTCCCTCGACGCGGTGGTCGTGGACGAATGCTGCCAGCCGCGGTGCCTGATACCGGCGTTCGAGCACGGCGGTCCCGAGGTGCACGTTGTAGACATGGACCAGTCGGCCGTCGCCAGCATCGAGGTCGGCGCGCTGGCACGCGCGCTCTTCACACGTGCGCCACGACAAGTCGTACTGCGTGTGATGCACGACGGGGAATCGGCTCATGATCACGTTGCCGAAGAGGTGCCGCCGCAGTTGACGCACCGGCGCCATCACCCAGCCCATGCCGAGGAGCGCGCCGATCTCTTCCGCCTGTCCCGACCCTGATGGCCCGGCGCCGACGACTTCCTGTAGCGCGATGATGTCGGCGTCGATGTCGCGAAGCACTTCTGCAATCCGTGACGGCGACACGCGGCGGTCCATACCCCGGGCTCGATGGATGTTGTAAGTGGCGATCCGCAGATCGACGTGACGGCGGCTGCGCGACTCGCTCACTGCTGGCGCTCCAGAATCCAGATGAACGGGCCGATGATCTTTTCCCACATCGAACGGCGGCGCCACGATTCGAGGGTGATTTCCTCGCTGTCTGCGACGTCGCGTTTGTAGTCTTCGAGCAGGCGCGCCGCGACCGCGGCGTCACAGAGCGCGACGTTGACTTCGTCGTTGTGCTCGAACGATCGATTGTCCATGTTCGTGGTTCCGAGCACGGTCCATTCACCATCGACGATCAGGACCTTCGCATGCATCATCGTCGACCGGTACTCGTGAATGCGGACGCCGGCTTCGAGCAGTCGTCCCCACAACCGCCGGCTGGCATAGCGGACCCACCGCTGATCCGTCAGCCGCCCTGGCACGATGATCGAGACGGCGACGCCGCGCTCGGCCAGGCCAATCAGCGCGCGCTGCAGCGCTCGGTCGGGTAGAAGGTAGGGCGTGCTGATGCGGACCTCGTGGTCGGCACCTTCTATCAGCAGCTGAAACGTCACGCGCGAGGCGGTCGCGCGGTCGGCAGGGGAGCTTCGCACGACGAACGCGGTCGTGTCGCCGACAGCGTTGAGGGCCGGGAAGTACTCGGGGCCGGTGAGGATCTCGCCGCAGCACTCGAGCCAGTTTTCGGCCGCGACTCCCTGAAGCGCGGCGACGATCGGTCCCTCGATGCGCGCCATGGTGTCGCGCCATGGTTTCGAGTGGCGACCCTTCATCGCCCACCAGTCTGCGATGCCGGCCCCGCCAGCGAACGCGATCCGGCCGTCGATAATCAGCAGCTCACGGTGCGTGCGGTTGTTCAGGCGCGCCAGCGAGTGCCACCGCAGGCTCTGGTACGACTCGATGCGGCAGCCCGCCCTGCGCAGGCGGCGAACTGGCCGTCCGCGCAGGCTGAAGCTGCCGATCGCATCGACAACGATCGTGACGTTGACGCCGTGCCTGGCGCGATCCGACAGCGCCGCGATGAACTGGTCGGCGATCGTGCCCGGTTGAAAGATGTAGAGCTCCATGTTGATCGAGTGGGTCGCGCCGCGAATTGCCTCGATCATGGCGGGGTAGAACTGCTGGCCGTTGGTGAGGATCTCGACGCGGTTGCCCTTGTGCAAGGCTGCCTGACACGTCGACTGGATCGTGTAGAGGAAATCGCGATCGTGTACCGACGTCCGTCGGCTGAGCCGGTAGTTGATGCCCGGAGTGAACAGGATGACGAGGACGATCCATGCGAGGATCACCGCGCCCGACACGGACAGCCAGAACATCAGCTGGACTGATGCAAACGTCCGTCCACCGCGCGGACAGCGATCATGGGGATATCATAGTCCCATGACCTGGTGGCAACCGGCGATTGGTGCGGCGCTGCTCGGAGCGCTCCTGACAATCTCCGCGTGCAGCACGCCGAAGGACCCGATCCTCGTCGACGAAGGCATGATCGTTGTCGAGAACCTGACGTCGCGCGAATGGCGCAACGTCAAAGTGACAGTCAACGACCACTTCACGGGCGGTTCACCGGTGCTGCTGCCA
This sequence comes from uncultured Acidobacteriota bacterium, assembly GCA_963797715.1. GTDB lineage: Bacteria > Acidobacteriota > Vicinamibacteria > Vicinamibacterales > 2-12-FULL-66-21 > DATBJJ01. The sequence continues at coordinate 237,314 of CAWCQS010000007.1, read as the reverse complement.
GGCGGGCGTTTGAACGCACCGTTGAGCCAGTTCCAGACGGGTCTGGGGCAGAAGTTCGATCGTGGCCGGCAGAGCGTCTACAAAGTGGAAGTGACGGCCACGGAACCCGACGGAACACCCGTTGCCCTGAAATGGGGCGGCGACAAGCGCTGATAACCGCCGAGACTGCGAGGCATGACCATGGCGCTCAAGTCCGAGTTCGAAACGACGTGTCCCTGTTGCCAGTCGACGCTCGTCGTTGACACGAATCTGAAGCGTGTCGTCCGCCACGTCGAGCCGGTACGCGGTGACCGCCCTGAACTCTCCGAGGCCGGCCGTATCCTGGCAGAAGAGGCTGCGCGGCGCGAGGCGCTGTTCGAGCAGTCGGTGACTGCGGAGAAGAATCGCGGCGACGCGTTGTCGAAGCGATTCGAGGAAGCACTGCGTCAGGCGCACCAGGAGCCGGTGAGCAAGCCGATGCGGGATTTTGATTTGGATTAAACGGTCGTCGCTCGTCGGTCAGTGCCCCGGGGCCACGGGTTTCAGAGACTCGGGAGCGACAGGCGTCCAGCGATCGGTTCGCGCGTAGTAGATCGGCTTGCGACCGACGCGGCGGCGGTATTCGATGTAGCGTTCGCGCAGGCGATCGATGTGACGATCCGAGCTCCGGATCGAGCGATGCGGATAGTCGAGCAGCATCCGCTCCACCTTCCACACATTCTTCTCCGACAACCGCCAGTCGTACTCTCCCATCGTTCGTAAATCGACGACCGCGTATCCGGTAACGCGGCCGGTATAGTCGACGTACGGGTCCACGTAGCTGAGAGCGAGCGCGCGCGGCGTGGCGAAGATGGGCTTTCGTCCGTGCAAGCCTGGATCGCGCGACCGCGCGACCGATCCCCACCGCCCGCTTCGGCGGTAGACGAAGATCACGTGGTCGAGCGCATCGATCGATTCGAAGCTGAGGACGAGCGGCGGGTATCCATGCTGCTCGAGAATCACGGCTGCCGAGAGCGCTGCTTCGAGACAATGGGCGGTCTGATGGCGAACGACGCCACGGAAGCTACGAAGCGTCGCGCGGCCTGGCGGCGGCTCGGTGTTGTACTTGAGCGCGTTCAGAAACCGCTGGACGGCGAGCGGCGTGCGCAACCGCTCAATCAATCGCCGTTCCGCCGTGGTGAAGATGGAGAGCGGCCGGACGCTACCGGTCACCAACGGCGCTCCTCAGCCCAGTGACGAGCTCGGACGGCGCCCACTGCATGCCGTTGATGATGGTGACCAACTTTCCGTTCGTGTCGACGACGGCCGTTCGGAGGTTATGAACGACGCTACCGGGATCCGACCTTCTCGCATGATGGACACACCGAAGTGCGCAGCAAAGATGTCGATGTCGGGCTGGTTGCCGGTCAGAAAGTTCCAGATGCCGGGATCGGCGCCGACCTTTTTCGCGTGCGTGGCCAGAACAGCGGACGTGTCGTACTCCGGGATCGAAGCTGATCGAAAGCAGCTGCACGCGTCCGCGGAGCGTCGTGTCGTCGGCGACGATCTGCTGCACGTCTGCGAACTGTCGATCCATCAGCGGGCAAAAGTCTGGGAGAGGACATCGCGTATAGATGAACGTCAGGGCCACGGCCCGGCCCCGCCAATCGCTCAGGCGCCGTGTCGCGCCGGATTCATCGACGAGTTCGACATCCGGAACCGCGTTCCCTGGTTTGAGCGCATCAGCTGCGGGACGTGCCGGCGGACGCTCCGTGAGCGGAGCGTGTCCTGTCTGCTCGATCGCCGTGAGAACTCCCTGGGAGTCGTTAACGACGAGCGTCGCGCGGACGAGGTCGCCCGGTGTCCGTCCGTCGAGAAGCGACGCGCTGCTGACCTTGAAAGGCATTGTCATTCCCGGCATGAACCCCTTGATATCTTCGTGCTTGATGGTGACCTCCTGGCGGGACTGATCGACGGCCAGGATTTGGCCGCGTAGCTCATACTGGCGTCCACGGCTGCACGCCGCCGCTATGAGAGCCACGACCGCCGCTGCAACGGCGATGTAGACAGCAAGTGACGGGCGTTGCCGTTTTTGACGCATACGGTTCACTCTAGCTGGTTGCCGCGACCAGGAAAAGCGCTACGGCTGAGCCCGTACCGCGTGCAATCCCACGCGCACTCGCGCATCCGCACTTCCCGGGCCGCGGCACGCATTCTGCTATACTCGCGGAGCATTGGGAGCCCGCCTTGCCTGCGCAGGTTCGACGATCCTTCCGCATAGCAATCCGCGAGCGCTGTCCCCACTGACGCACCGCTTCGGAACGCGCAGGCGCTGCGTTTAGGACCACTAACGTCGCGTCAATTCTGGCAGGGGTAGGTGACAGGATGGGCAGGAGACTCTACGTCGGCAATCTTCCCTATTCAGCCACGGAGGAGCAGCTCACAGAGTTGTTCAGCCGGGCCGGGAAGGTCGACAGCGTTCGCGTGATGCGTGACATGGCCACTGGCCGTGCGCGCGGCTTCGCCTTCGTGGAGATGGGGTCCGACGAAGACGCGCAAAAGGCCATCAGTGAATTCCACGAGCAGCAGATGGAAGGCCGTGCGCTGGTGGTGAACGAGGCCAGGCCCAAGCCCGAGGGCGGGTTTGGCGGCGGTGGTGGTGGACGCGGTCGTGGCGGTGGCGGTGGCCGGAGCTACGACGATGGCGACTTCTCCGGCGGCCGTCGCAAAGAGCCGAGGTGGTAAGCGAAAAGAGCCGGTCGTCCCAAAGACGACCGGCCCTTTTCGTAACTTCTAGCTTCCAGCTTTACTTCCAACTTCAGACTTCAAACTTCCCTTCAGAATTCAAACCTCAGCATTCAGAATTTTCTATTCCTCCACCACCCATCCGTCTCGCAGCTGAATGATTCGGCTGCCGTACGCGGCGTTGGCTTCTGAGTGCGTGACCTGAATGATGGTCGTCCCCCCCTCGTTCAGCTTGCGGAAGAGTTCCATGATTTCCTTGCCCTGGCTCGTGTGCAGGTTGCCGGTCGGCTCGTCTGCGAGGATGATTTTGGGATTGGAGATGACGGCGCGCGCAACCGCTACGAGCTGCTGCTGTCCGCCCGAGAGCTGATTCGGGTAGAGATCTTTCTTGCCGACAATCGCGAACTTGTCGAGGATGTCGCAGACCATGCTCTCGCGTTCCGACTTGCGAATGTCGCGATACGAGAGCGGGATGTCGAGGTTCTCGTAGACCGTCAAGTGATCGAGCAGGTGATAGCTCTGGAACACGAAGCCGATATTCTGCTTGTGGAGACGCGCGCGATCCTTGGCGCCCAGCTTGTGAACGGGCTGATCGAGGAAGTAGTACTCACCGGTCCATGCGCTGTCGTGCATGCCGATGATGTGCAGCAGCGTCGACTTGCCAGCGCCCGACGGGCCCATGATCGAGATGAATTCGCCTTCCTTGACGTCGACGTTGATCCGCCGCAGGACGTAGGTGCGGCTGGTGCCATGCGCGTACGACTTTTCGATGTTGCGCAGGCCGATGAGCGCGTTCGGGGCGAGCGCCGCGTCGGTCGGAATCGCGTCGACGTGCGGCGCAGGCTGGCTCGATCGGGAGAAAAACGCCATGTGCTGTTGACCTCGTCTCTCTGGCTTGGCAGGTCGTGTCTCCGCCACCCTGAGGAGCCGCGTCCTCTCGGGTTAGACGGGACCACTTTCGCGACGGTTTCTCCGATTATACAAGCCAGAGGCATGCCGGAAGACGATATTGGTGTAATGTCCCTCAGACGAAGGGGTTGTAGCGCCCGGCAAAGCCGCAGGGCACCAGGAATTGTTCGTCTCCGAACGACCGGCGTCCCAGGCATGGACGCGGGAGCCGCCATCAGGGAGGGCTCGAGCCATGCACGTACGGTTTGCTGATTGCGAGCTCGACACGGGCGCGCGACAGCTGTTGTGCCGGTCACGCGACGTGCACCTCTCGCCCAAGGCCTTCGAGCTGCTGAAGACACTCGTCGAAGAACGGCCGCGAGCCCTCTCGAAGCAGGAACTCCTCGATCGTGTGTGGCCGGGCGTCTTCGTATCCGACGCCAGCCTTGCCCGCGCCGTCAGCGAGATCCGCGAAGCCATCGGCGATCATTCGCGATCTGATGGCTTTCTCCAGACCGTCCACGGTTACGGATATCGGTTCGCTACCGCCGGCGTTGTCACGGCCCCGGAAGCCGCGGAAACGCTGCGTCCGTCATGCTGGCTGATTGGCCGGGATTTCGAGTACCGCCTCACCGACGGCGAACACACGGTCGGTCGTGAGCCGGGCGTGGCCATTCGGCTGGACTCGCCGAAGGTGTCACGGCATCACGCGCGCGTCGTTGCCCAGGGCCGCGAGGTCTCAGTCGAGGATCTCGGAAGCAAGAACGGGACGTTCGTTCGCGGTGTGCGGATCGAGTCGCGCACACCGCTGGTTGCCGGCGATGAAATCCAAATTGGACCCGTCAAGCTGATCTTCAGAGTCGACGAAGGCATGGGGGCGACAGAAACCGAAGTGTGGAAAGACGAGCTCATCTGAGCTCTTTCGCGCCCACCGTTGTACACTGGTTTCGTGATGCCTGCGCCTCCTGACTCCGGGCGGGTCGAGGCCATCGGAGGGCCTCGACCGTCATAACGGGTACCCCATGAGCTCCACCGCCCTCCTGTTCCTGCTCCTGCAGGTGACTCCTGCACAGCAGAGCAACGGGTCGCCTGGCGCGGACCCCTCTGCCACCGCGAAAACTCAGCCTGCGGACGCCGATTCAAGCGACGAGCTCCCGGTGTCGCTGTCACGTATCCAGCGGGCGCTGTCCACGCCGCCGCAGCTGAAGTTGATCGAGCCAACCATGCGAAACGGGCGGCCCGTGTTCCGCGTCGACATCGAGGGCGCGAAAATCGATATGCAGTCGCTGCTGTCGAAGGAGTCGCTGCGAGGCGCGGTGCCGTACGGCGGGATGACCCATCAGGAGTTCCTGGACCTGGTCACGCCGGACGATGTCCGCGGCTACGCCGCTTTTTCGAACGCGCAGGGCATCACGGTGGCGGCTACATCGATTGCACTGCAATGGGCGGTGCTCAAGGCGATCGACGTCTTCAAGAAGGCGAAAGACGCACACGAGCAGGAATCTGCGCGGAAAGAAGTCGAGGAAGCGCTCGAGGCCCTGAAGAAGGCCAGGCGCGCGGCCGGACTCGCCGACAAGTAGCTGCTCGCGCGCGAGAAAACGCTCGATCTCTTCAATCGTGCGCGGCACGCCGGTCGAGAGCCGTTCGAGACCGGTGTCCGTGAGCAGAACGAATCCTCGATCCTCACCCCGATGTTCCGGTACTTCTGCACCGCAGGACGGATCCTGTCGATAACGCCGCGTTCTCCGGCGTCTTCGGCAGGCTGTCGAGCGCGGCCGCGCGAATGTAGATCCCGGGCTCGATAACGAACGTCATGCCCGGCCCTAGCGGGCGCGGGACCGCGACGTCATGAACTTCCATCCCGATCCAATGCGACACACCGTTCGCTGCGGCATCGACGAGGAGGAGGTCGCCAGCTCTATCTTCCGGTTCGACTTGTTGTAGTGAAGAATCGTCGCGTTCGGCCCGCTGCCGACGATCGACGGATAGCCCCAGCTCATCGCGCCGCTCTTCAGATAGACATGCTCGATGGCAGCTTCCACCTCGGTACTCGTATTTGCCCGGTGCCGCTTCACGCATGCCCGTAATCAACGTCGCCTGAGTACACGCGCGTTGGCGCGCTCCAGAAGATGGCGATGGCTTCAGGGCCGAGCCGCCCTATGACCGCGGCGCGGCGAGCCTCGAGGTCGTCTTGGAGCGGCCCCGCCAGAGCGTGTGTCGAGGCCAGCAGCGATGCCGCGAGAACCGACGCGAGCGTGAGAAGAGCTGTGAATCGAGTGGGGCGCGTGAAGCCGAAATGCTACCAGATAGTGCGCCATTTACCGGCCAATGGGCGGGGTTCGCCGGAAACGCGTCTCCGTGGGACAAAGGGCGGCGTATGTTGAGGTATGGACATGGCGGAACAGACGGAACGGCGCCAGGTCAGCCAGGCACGGGTCGTTTTTGGGCTGCTGATCATGCTCGTCGGCGGGCTCATGCTGCTCGATCGGCTCGACTGGTGGGGTGTGCGGCTGAACGTTCCGGTCTGGCCGTGGTTGCTCATCGTGCTCGGTCTCGTGAGGCTGGCCGGCCAATCGAGCGACGCGAGCGGGTGCACGGCAAGTCGCCGGACGGCCATGTGGCTCGTGTTTGTCGGGGCGTGGGGACTGCTGAACGAATACCGGCTGTTTGGGGCGCACTACGGCCATTCCTGGCCGCTGCTGCTCATTGGCGCCGGTGTGTTCGTCGTCTGGCGGGCGCTGGATCCGCCGCCGCGTGACCCTCAGCGGTTGCATCATGATTGAGTCATCGAACGTCCCATCGCCCTCGGCGCCCCGACTGACGCCACAACTGGTGGTCGGGCTGCTCATCATCTTCGTCGGCGTGGTGTTTACCCTCGACGAGCTTGGCATTGCCCCGGCGATCAACTATCTGCGGTTCTGGCCCCTGGCGTTGGTGCTGATCGGAGTACTCAAGATGCTGCAAGCGAGAGACGGCGGCGGCGCGTTCGCCGGTCTGCTGTTTACCCTTGCGGGTGTCTGGCTCCAGGCCGAAGAACTCGACATCATCCACATCCGCATCTGGCAGATCTGGCCGCTGGCGCTGGTGCTCTTCGGCGGCTATCTCGTCTGGCAGGGTCTCGCGGGACGCGGTTCGCGACCGGCGCCGACCCTCGATCCCGTCATTCCCGAAACGCCGGTGCGCGATGACTGGGGCGGCCATACTTCGGCGAAAGTCGTCGACGCGACATCGACGGTGAGCGGTGTTGGCGGTACTCGGCGGCGTTTCGCGCGGAAACAACTCGCGAACGTTTCGCGGCGCCGACCTGCTGGCGATCATGGGTGGCTATCAGCTGGATCTCCGGCAGGCGGCCATCAACGGCGACGCGGTCATCGATATCTTCGTAATGTGGGGTGGCATTGAGATTCGCGTGCCGGAGAACTGGAGCGTCTCGAGTCGCATCGTGCCGCTGATGGCCGGCGTCGAGGACAAGACCCGGCCACCGCAGAGTGCCACGGATCACCGGCTGGAACTACGCGGCTTCGCGCTGATGGGCGGAGTCGAGATCAAGAACTGAGACAATACTAAATGCTGAGTGCTGATTGGTGAATTGAATGCTGAGGTTCAGCATCTCAGCATTCAGCATTCAGAATTTCCCACTGTGCATCCGATTCTCGCGCGAGGCGGCCGTCTCGCGCTTTACCTCGGCCTGTGGCTCCTGGTGTCGGGGCTGCTGGCGGCACTGCTCGCCGGCCGCGCCGGGCTGACCTGGCTGCAGGCGGCGCTCGTGTCGCTGCCGGCGGCGCTCGTCTATGCGTTCGTCTGTCTGTCGGCGTGGTACGTGGCGCGAAGCCTGCCGATAAAGACGACAGGCACGTCGCGCATTCTGTTCACCGGCCTCGTCACGTCTCTCTTGTCCAGCGCGGTGTGGCTCGCGATCACCAGCCTGTGGGTGTACCTGCTCGTCAACCGCGGATGGTTGCCGGTGTCAGCCCGCGCTGGCGGACATCAGGTCTTGATCTTCGGATTTGGCGTGCTGCTGTACCAGCTGTCGCTTGCCGTCGGCTATCTGCTGGTGATGTTCGAGGAGACCCGCGATGCCGAACGCCGCGCGATGCAGGTCCAGGTCCTGGCGCGCGACGCTGAGCTGCGGTCGCTGCGCTCGCAGCTCGACCCGCACTTCCTTTTCAACTGCCTCCACTCGATCAGCGCACTGACGACGGCCGATCCACCGGCGGCACGGCGCATGTGCCTCCTGCTGGGCGAGTTCTTGCGCGAGACGCTGGCGCTTGGCAGCGAGAGCCGCATCACTGTGGCACGTGAGCTGAAGCTGGTCGATCGGTTCCTGTCGGTCGAACGGATCAGGTTTGGTGATCGGCTCGACGTCGATCTGGTGGCGGATGCTGAAGCCGAGGCGTGTCTCGTGCCGCCGCTGCTGCTGCAGCCGCTGGTCGAGAACGCCGTCACGCACGGTATCGCTCACCTTCTCGAGCGCGGCACGATACGGATCGCTGCGTCTCGTACGCCTGGGCGTCTCTCCATCGTTGTCGAGAATCCATGCGATCCTGATCGTCCGCGACGTACCGGCGCGGGCGTCGGCGTGTCGAATGTGCGCGCACGCCTTCAGGCGTTGTACGGCGGCGAGGCAATGTTGAAGAGCAGCGAGCAGGGTGGCATCTGGAGGATGGAAGTGTCGTTTCCAGCCACGACGGTGCCACCGACAGCGGAGCCGGCATGAGTGAAGGAACAACCGTTCGTACGGTGATCGTCGACGACGAGCCTCTGGCGCGCGCCGTGCTGCGTGAATTCCTCGGCACGCACGAGGACGTCGAGATCGTCGCCGAGTGCGGCAACGGGTTCGATGCGGTGAAGGCGGTCACCGAGCTTGCGCCCGACCTCATGTTCCTGGATGTGCAGATGCCGAAGCTTGACGGCTTCGAAGTGATCGAGCTGCTCGGGCGCGACGTCGGCGTCATCTTCACGACCGCCTTCGACAAGTACGCGTTGCGCGCGTTCGACGTGCACGCGGTCGACTACCTGCTCAAGCCATTCAGCGAGGAACGCCTGGCCGAGGCGTTGACGCGGGCACGGCTACGTCTCGCGGCGCGGCAGGCAAACGCTGATGGCGAGGGCAGTGACCCCGCGTTCGACGTCGACGCGCTGGTCAATGACGCACGGCGCCGTCAGGGTCCACTCGAGCGCGTGCTCATCCGCGACGGCGCGCAGGTGCACGTCATCGCCACCGATCGCATCGACTACGTCGAAGCGCAGGACGACTACGTGTGCTTCGTCGCCGACGGGAAGTCCTACCTCAAGGATCAAACGATGGGGGCGGTGGAGGCGTCGCTCGATCCCACGCGGTTCGTGCGAATCCATCGCTCATATCTCCTGAACATCGAGCGGATTGCCAGGGTGGAGCTGTACGCGAAGGACAGCCGGATTGCGATTTTGCGTGACGGCAAGCGGTTGCCGGTCAGTCGCGCCGGGTATCAGCGGCTGTCGAAGCTGCTCTAGCTCGAAGCCGGGCGCTTCCTTGACATGGTCGCCATCAAATGCTAAATAACCAGTCAGTGAAATTAACTGACCAGTTAGTCAATGGCCGCCATCGGTCGCCGCGGCGTCATCGCGGCGGGCGAGCCGCCAAACGCGGCCCGTCCGCGCAGCCGGATCACTCCCGCGATCGTGTCTTTGCCGCCGCCGCTGCCGCCTTTGCCGCACACGGCTTCGCCGGCACCAGCGTCGACCGCATCGCCGACGCCGCTCGCCTGAACAAGGCGATGATTTACTACCACTTCCGCAACAAGGCCGAGCTCTATCGCGAGATTCTTCGCGACATGTTCGGCGCCGTCGGCGCGCGCGCCCGCACCGTCGCCGCCTCCAGCCTCGCGCCCCCCGAGAAAATCCAGGCCTTCATCGACACCTTCGCCACGGAGGCCGAGGCGCGGCCGCACTTCCCGCCGATCTGGTTCCGCGAGATTGCCGAGGGTGGCCAGCACCTTGACGACGTGACGCTCGGAGAAATGACCGGCGTGCTTCGCGCCCTGACGGCCATCATCGACGAAGGTGTTCGGGCCGGCGCATTTCGTCCGCTCAACCCGTTGCTCGTGCACGCAGGCATCGTCGGCCCTGTGCTGCTGTTTTTTGCCTCCGCTGGCATCCGCCACAGGATCGACCGGTCGGGTGCGAGGGGGATGGCCGCGCTGAAACGTGATGAGGTCGTTGCGCATGTGCAGCGCGTCACGCTGGGGTTGCTGCAGGGAGGCATCTGACGCCACTGTTGGCTACGGGTCACAGCCACGGGGTTACGGCCACGGATACACGGATCCACGGATCATCGTGGGGCAGACGGACAGACGGATATGACGAACGGATTTCGATATATCGCGGCGGCTCTGACGCTTCTGTTTGCGGCCACGTTCGCGACCTCGTGCAGGAGTCGCTCGTCCTCCACGACACCTCGCGCTTCGGGATACGTCGAGGCAACCGAGGTGCGTGTGTCGCCAGAGGTCGGTGGTCGCATCGTCGAGCTCAAGGTCGCTGAGGGCGATCGTGTCGACGTCGGGTCGCTCGTGGCGCGGCTGGATACGTCCGACTCGGAGCTCGCGATTCGGCGAATCGCGGCCGACCGCGATCAGGCCGTGGCGCAGCTCCGGCTGCTCGAAGCGGGTGCCAGGCCGGAGGAGATCCGTCAGGCACAGGCTCAGGTCGATTCGGCCGAGGCTGATGTGCGGGCAGCGACAGCCGAACTGCAGTCGGCTGAGGATGACCTTCAGCGATTTGACGCGCTTCTTGCGGTAAATGCCGGTTCGCGCAAGCAGCGCGACGATGCGAAGACGAAGCGGGACGTCGCCGTCGCGCGGTTAGCGGCCTCGCGGGATCGGGCGAGAGCGGCGGCCGAGACACTCGCGCGCGTGAAGTCCGGCGCGCGGCGTGAGGAAATTGCCGCGGCGCGCGCACGAATCGCCGCTGTCGACGCGCAGATGGCGACCCTTCGCAAGAGCGTCGCCGACGCCGTGCTGACGTCGCCGGTAGCCGGCATCGTCACGTCGAAGCTGGTTGATGCCGGCGAAATCGTCGCACCGCGGACCCCCGTTGTCGTTGTCACCGATCTCGATCACGCGTGGGCCAATGTCTACGTGGACGAGCCGATGGTGCCAAATCTTCGGCTGGGGCAGAAGGTGGTGCTAGTCACCGACGCGGGGCATCGGCTCGACGGCACGATCACTTTCATCTCGACAAAGGCGGAATTCACGCCGCGCAACGTGCAGACGGCCGAGGAGCGTTCTCGCCTCGTGTACCGCATCAAGGTTACGGCTGACAACAAGGACGGTGTTCTCAAGACGGGGATGCCGGTTGAGGCAGAGCTGCCAGGTCAGTCATGAAGTCGATCCTGTTTGAGGCCGTGACCAAGAAGTACGGATCGGTCACGGCGCTCGACCGTGCGTCGCTAGAAATCGGCAGCGGCGAGATGTTCGGCGTGATCGGGCCCGATGGCGCCGGAAAGACGACGGCGATACGCGTCGCCTGTGGTCTGGTGCCGGTCGACACCGGCCGCGTGTTGGTCCTCGGCCGAAATCCAGTCCGCGAGCACCGCGCAGTGACGCAGCAGGTCGGCTATCTCTCGCAGCGCTTCAGCCTCTACGGCGATCTGACGATCGACGAGAACATTGCGTTTTTTGCCGAGATTCACGGCGTGGCGCGGTATCAGGCTGCGCGCGATCGATTGCTCGAGATGACGCAACTGACGCCATTCCGCTCGCGCCGGGCTGACCGACTGTCGGGCGGCATGAAGCAAAAGCTGGCGCTGGCCTGCACGCTCGTCCACGAGCCGCAGGTGTTGCTCCTCGACGAGCCGACGACAGGCGTGGATCCAGTGTCGAGGCGCGAGTTCTGGAAGTTGCTGTCGGAGTTCCTGACATCGGGGCTCACGATCGTGATGACCACCCCGTATCTCGATGAGGCTGAGCGATGCGCGCGCGTCGCTCTTCTCCACGAGGGACACGTGCTCGCGATCGATCGTCCGGCGGCACTCCAGGCCACGCTGAACGGACGGCTACTCGAAGTGATTGCCGATCTTCCGCGCCCACCGCTCGACATCCTTGCCGCGCTTCCGGGCGTCGAAGATGTCCAGCCGTTTGGCGAGCGCGCCCACGTGCGTGTGGCGGCCGGCGCACAGGCGCAAGGGGTGGCGACCGTGACGTCGGCCCTCACCGAACGCGGCATCCGGGTATTGAGCGCGCGTCCGGTGCCAGCGACCCTCGAGGACGTGTTCATCGCACTGATTACCGCCGGCGCCACCGGCTCGACGGAACAGAGCGTCAGCGCTTCAGCACCTTGAGAGACCCATGAGAGTGACACGAGTGTTTTGTTGCTTGCTTACGCTGTTGTTTCTCGCGCCGACGCTGCTCTCGGCGCAGGCGCCCATCCAACTGACGCTGGACGATGCGATCGCGCAGGGCGTCGCAAACAGCCTGCGACTCGCCGAGCTCGAGGCGCGGCAGAATTCGGCGACGGCGGTCGAGGAAGGGCGTGCCGCGGCGCGCCTCCCGATCGTTACAGCCCAGGGCGGCTACACCCGCACCAATCACGTCGAGGAGTTCGTGATCGTGCAGCCCGGTCAGTTGCGGCAGGTCATCTATCCGGATGTCCCGGACAACTACCGCGCGCGTCTCGATCTGCAGTGGCTGTTCTATAGCGGCGGCCGGCTCGAGGCGCTGGAACGTGCGGCGCAAGCGGAGCGCAAGGCGAGCGGCGAAGAGCTGACTGCCGCGCGCGCTGATCTGCGTCTCGAGATCACGCGTGCGTTCTGGACGCTCGTCACAGCGCGTGAGGCCGAACAGGTAGTGGCGCGATCGATTGAGAGCATTACTTCTTACGTCAAGGATTTGCGCGCCAGGCTCGATCAGGGCCTGATTCCGCCGAACGAGCTGCTCTCGGCAGAGGCTCAGCAGTCGCGTGAACGTCTCGCCTCGATCGAAGCGTCCACCGCGCGAGGGATCGCTGAGGCCGACCTTCATCGGCTGCTCGGCACGACGGGATCGACGCCGATCGAGCCAGCCGCGCACCTCGAGCCGATGAGCGCAAGGGTCGGTGACGTCGATCGGTTGATCGCGGATGCCATCGCCGCGCGGCCAGAGCGACGAGCGCTGTCGGATCGCGTCGACGCGTCCAAGGCAAGGAACGAAGCGGCACGCGCCGGGCTTCGCCCGCAGGTCGCGGTCAACGGCGGTTACGACTACGCACGGCCGAATCCGCGCATCTTCCCGCGGGTCGATCTGTGGGAGGACTCGTGGGACGCGTCCGTCAGCGTGAGTTGGGCGCTGTGGGACGGTGGTCGGACGCGCGCTGAGCGCGCCGAGACGGCGGCGCAGACTCGAGTCGCCGAGGCGCGCCTGTCCGATTTCGATCGTCAAGTGACGTTCGAGGTTCGACAGCGGCAGCTCGAGCTCGAGTCGAGCCTTGCCGCCATCGCCACGACAAGCGACGGCGTGCGCGCCGCCGCCGAAGCGCGCCGTGTCGTGGCTGAGCGCTTCAACGCCGGCGTCGTGACAAATACCGAGGTGCTCGACGCACAGACGGCGCTGCTGCAGGCCGAGCTCGACCGGACCCGTGCTCTGGTCAACGCCCGGATGGCCGAGGCGCGCTTGATGCGCGCGGTTGGACGGTGACGCTCAATGCCGGCGGCCACTGACACGGCCATCGAGGTTCGGAACCTGACGCGACGATTCGGGGCGTTCGTCGCCGTCGATGGTTTGTCGTTCGACGTCAGGCGCGGCGAAATCTTTGGCTTTCTCGGCAGCAACGGCGCCGGTAAGTCGACGACGATCCGCATGCTGTGCGGGCTGTTGCGGCCGACGTCGGGCAGCGCATTGGTGGGAGGCATCGACGTCTCGGTCGATCCGGAAGGCGTGAAGCGGCGTATCGGCTACATGTCGCAGCGCTTTTCACTCTACGAGCTCCTGACCGTGGACCAGAACATCGCGTTCTTTGGCGGTGTGTATGGCCTTAGCCCCGAACGCCTGGCCGAGCGACGAAGGTTCGTGCTCGAGATGGCGGGCTTGACGGGACGCGAGGACACGGTCGCTCGCGATCTCGCCGGCGGCTGGCGGCAACGGCTGGCCCTCGGTTGCGCCATTCTCCACGAACCGTCGATCCTCTTTCTCGACGAGCCGACCGGCGGCGTCGATCCACTGTCGCGGCGCCAGTTCTGGCGGCTCATCGATGTTCTGTCGCAGGAGGGGGTGACGGTTCTGGTGACGACCCACTACCTGGACGAAGCGGAGCGCTGCCATCGCGTCGCCCTCATCCACGCCGGCCGGCTGGCGGCGCTCGGCACGACGACCGAGGTCAAGCAGATATTCAAGGGACGGCCGATCGTCGAAGTGCGCGCATCAGAAGCGGTGGCGGTGATGCGCGCGCTCGATGCAATGCCCGAAATAGAGAAGACAAGTCTCTTTGGAACGGCAGTCCACGCCGTACTCCGAAACGAGAGCATTACCCCGGCCGCGCTGCGCGACCGACTCCTGGCCGAGGGACTCGCCGTCGATGACATCACGGAGGTCTTGCCGTCGCTCGAGGATGTGTTCCTCGATGTCGTCGAGAAAGCCGGAGGCGTCCCTGCATGAGGAAAGCGCTGGCCGTCTACCGCAAGGAGCTGCGACAGATTCTTCGCGATCGGCGAACGCTTCTCATCCTCGTATTCATCCCGGCGCTGTTTCTGTTGCTCTACGGCTACGCGCTCAACTTCGACATCCGTCACATCGCGCTCGCGGTCGATGATCGAGACGGTACCCCGCAGAGCCGTTCTGTTGTTTCCGCGTTCGTGAACTCCGGCTACTTTGATCTGGTCGCGACTTCGCATTCGCCGGCCGAGATCGAACGGCTCGTGAACTTGAACCGCGTCCGCGCCGTGCTCGTCATCCCGGAAGGCTTCGGACGCGACGTCTCGTCTGGCCTCCACGCGCCGGTGCAGGTGATCATCGACGGCGATAACGCCAACACGGCGACGACCGTGCTTGGCTACGCGGCGAATCTCCTGCGCACCGTGGGCGGCGAACTGGCACCGTCGTCGGTGGTCCGGCCGCCGCCGCTCGCGGTCGAGCCGCGCATTTGGTACAACCCCGAACTTCGCAGCACGCTGTTTCTCGTTCCAGGCCTCATCGCTTACATCGGGATGATTACGGCCGTCGCCTCGACCGCGCTCTCCATCGTGCGCGAGAAGGAGTCCGGGACGATGGAGCAGGTACGGATGGCGCCGATCGATACGTTCTCGTTCATCGCCGGAAAGACGCTGCCGTACTTCCTGATTTCGCTCACCTCGGCGGCACTCATCATCCTGACGTCGATGGTGCTCTTCGGACTGCCGATGCGCGGTAACTGGCTGGCGCTGCTTGTTGCCCTGTCGCTCTTTCTCGTTGGCGCGCTCGGCACGGGCCTGCTGATTTCGACGGTCGCCGATTCACAGCAGGTCGCGTTCCAGATGGCGCTGCTCATCTCCTTCCTGCCGACGATCATGCTGTCGGGCTTCATCTTTCCGATTTCGGGCATGCCGACGTTTCTGCAGGCGGTCACCTACGTCGTTCCGGCAAAGTATTTCCTGATCGCACTCAGAGGAATCGTCCTGAAGGGATCGCCGATAGGACATCTGGTCGCGCCTCTCCTCGCATTGACGACTTACGCAGCCGCTATGCTGGCGCTCGCCTCGCTGCGGCTGTCGCGGGAGAGAGCCTGATGCAGCGCCTGCGCAGCCTCGTCCGCAAGGAGTTTCTGGAGCTGCGGATGAATCCGCGCCTTTTCGGGCTCGTCGTTATCGCCCCAATCCTGCAGTTGACGATGCTCGGCTACGCAGCGACGACGGACGTCAAGGACGTGGCGCTGCTCGTCGCCGATGGCGATCGATCGGCGGCCAGCCGGGAACTCGTCGCCCGGTTCGACGCGTCGCCAAACTTCACGATCGTCGACACGGTGACAACGGTGAGCGAGATCGAGCCGTATCTCGAGAGGGGCACGGCATCGCTCGCCCTGTCCATTCCCACCGGCTACGGCGCGACACTGCGATCGGGTGGTCGCGCGATTGTCCAGGTTGTCGCCGACGGAACGGACTCGAACTCGACCACGGTCGCGCTCGGCTATGCGAACAGCCTCATTGGCGGCTATGCGCAGGACCTCGTCGAAGCATCCAACAACGGAGCATCAGCGTCGGGAATCGACGCGCGGATCCGCGTCTGGTTCAATCCGCAGCTCGAGAGCCGCCACTTCATGATTCCCGGGGTACTGGCGCTCGTGCTTCTGATCGTGACCGCCAACCTGGCGTCGATGGCCATCGTGCGCGAGAAGGAGCTCGGCACGCTCGAGCAGCTCAACGTCACGCCGCTGCGGCGTTGGGAGCTCATTGTCGGCAAGCTGCTCCCGTACGGATTGATCGCTCTCGTGGACGTAATCCTCGTCGTTGCGGTTGCGGTGCTGTGGTTCGAGGTCCCACTGCGCGGCAGCTTTGCTTTGCTCTTTGCCATGAGCCTGCTTTACGTCCTGTCGACGCTGGCGCTCGGCCTGTTCATCTCGACCATCTCCGACACACAGCAACAGGCGATGATGACGGCGACCTTCTTCTTCCTGACACCGATGATCTATCTATCGGGGTTCATCTTTCCGATCGAGAACATGCCGGCGTTCATTCAGCCGATCACCTACTTGATCCCGCTACGTTACTTTCTCGTGATCGTGCGTGGCATCTTCCTCAAGGGTATTGGCCTCGATCTGTTGTGGCCCCAGGCGGCGGCGCTCGGCGCGTGGGGCGTGGTGGTGCTCGCGCTCGCAGTCGCGCGCAGCCGCAAGATCGCGCGGTGACGCCAGAATCGCATTGACCTGGCGAACCGCCGCCGCGTAGCATGTGGGCCTTGCCTCACACAATTGCGTCCCGGGAACGGTCAGTTCTGCCCGTCCTGATTTTCGTGTGCTCCGTTGCATGCGGTGGCGGAAGCTCGCCGCCCACGACGCCGACGGCGACGCCGTCGCCGGCGCCAGCACCAGTGACCGGCTGGTCAGCGGCCGGGCAGCTCGTTGACACCGTTGACGCGCAACCGATTACCGGCGCGCGCATCGCGCCGACGTGGGATCTTGCGGCAGTCACCAGCGGCGGTGACGGCGCGTATTCCCTGGCGGCGTCAGCGAGCCCGCCAACGAACCCCTACCGGTTGTCGATTTCCGGCGGCGATATTGTGAGCCGTGAGCTCTGGGTAGGTTGGCAGAACGGTGCTCGGAACGGAGTCACGCTCGACGCGATTCGACTGCGCGCGCCTTTCTCGATGGAGTTCTATCGGCAGTTCGTCAGAGGTACATACGATGCGCCGGGAGCACCTTACGCGGTGTTCCGGCTGATGGACTCCCCGAAGTTCTACGTCAAGACCATCGATCAGAACGGACGTCCGATCGAACCGGAGGTGCTGGCGGTCGTGCGCGAGGCCATTCCGCGCGCCGTGACCGAGTTCTCGGCCGGCCGTTTGTCGGTCTCGACGCTCGAGATGGGCACCGAAACGCGCGCGACCGCGAGCGGCTGGATCATTGTTGACATCCGTCGCGAGCCGAACGAGCGGCAGACGTGCGGCTTTGCCAACATTGGCGCGACCGCCGGATCGATTACGCTCAACAACGATGTGTGCTCGTGCGGCAGCAACAAGATTCCCGGCGCTCTCGTCCTGCACGAGGTCGGCCATTCGCTGGGCTTCTTCCATGTGCCCGACCGCAACAGCGTGATGTATCCCTTCCTGCCGGGGAACTGCCCCGCCGGGACACTGTCGGCGGCCGAGAAGTTCCACGCCGCGATCGCCTACTCCCGCCAACGGGGCAACGTCGAACCAGACAACGACCCATCGTCCCGGCAATACTTTGCGCCCACGGCGCTCTGGACAGACAGATAACGTCGGTTCTGAGTTCGTGGTTCTTGGTTCGTCGTTCAGGTTCGTAGTTGTTGGTTCCGGTTCTTCGTTCTGTTGCTGGGTTCGTCGTTCGATTCTGCGGTAACCGCCGCGTTCAGGTCGTGAGCAGCGCTCGCGCTCGTCGCGAATAGGGAACACCGAACTCGACACAACGAACTCCGAACCTGAACGACGAACCAAGAACCACGAACCCAGAACCGACGAGGGTTCACTCAGTCCTGAGCGCAACCACCGGGTCAACTTTTAGCGCGCTTCTCGCCGGCAGGTATGACGCCAGTGCCGATGCGCCGACGAGGATTGCCGTCGCGCCTCCTAGCGCCCGAATGTCCACGGGCTCGACGCCGAAGATCAGATTGGACAGGGCGTACATGACCAGGCATCCGGGAACCAGTCCGACGACGATGCCGATGGTTGCGAGCCTCGCAGCGTCGAAGAAGACCATTCGCAGGATGCCAGAACGGCTGGCGCCGATCGCGATTCGCACGCCAATTTCACGCGTGCGGCGGCTGACGGCATAGGCAGTGACGCCGTAGAGGCCGAACGCAGCGAGTCCAAGCGCCAGCGAGCCGGCAACGCCAAGCACCCGCGACAGCCCACGCTCGCCATCCATTCGGTCGGCAAGATGAGCGGTCATCGTCATCGGGTCGAACACCGCGAGCGAAGCATCCATGGCGTGGATTTCTTGCTCCATCGCGCGCAACGCGGCAGCCGGCTCGAGCGAGCTCCAGGCGACGATCGAGAACTCGTCAGCGCGACCGTCACGCGGCAGGTAGACAGCTGGTTGCGGCGATTCGCCGAACTCGTCGACTACGGCGTCAGCCACCACGCCGACGATCTCGAGCGGGGGTGAGTCCGGTGAGCCGACGATGATCTGACGGCCGACGACATTGCTGTCGGCCGTTATGGTCTTTGCGAGCGTTTCGTTGACGACGGCGACGGTTGGTTGCGACTGCGCATCTGCGTCAATGAGCGTGCGGCCTCGACGGAGCGGCAGCAGCAGCGTTTCGAAGAAGCGCGGGCCGATGCGATTGAGGGCTGTTCGAGGCGGGCGCGCATCCGGATCGATTGGACGTCCGGCGGGGTAGTAGGACGTGATCTCGATTCTGCCTCCGAGCGGCACATACTGCGCAAGCGTCGCGCTACGGATGCCAGGAATGGCGTCGAGCCGCGCGAGAACGTTGCGTTCAAACTCGCGGGCGCGCGCGTCCGTGTACCGCTGCATCTTCAAATCCAGCGACAGCGTCACACGGCCGTTGGTCTCGAAGCCAGGATTGGTGGCCGCGGCCCTCGCAACGCTGGTCACGAACGCAGTGGTGGCGACCAGGAGTACGAGGGACAACGCCAGCTGACCGGCGACCAGGAAACGCTGCAGGCGTGCGCCGCCCGGCGCGGCGGCGCCAGGTTCGCTACGTAACCACGCGCCTGGCAGGAGTCGCGACGCTTTGAGCGCTGGCCCCAGGCCGAACGCCACTGCGGCAATCGCCGAGACCAGCATCGTGAAGAGCAGCACGCGACCGTCGGGCGTGAAATCGGCGGAGATCGGGTCGGCCCCGGCGAAGCGCAGCAGGAGTTCCGGCGCCCACAACGAGATGAGCAGGGCTCCGGCGCCACCGGCCGCAGCGAGCATGGCACTCTCGACGAACAGTTGACCAACCAGCCGGCTTCGTCGCGCACCGAGCGCGGCGCGTACGGCGAGCTCGCGCTTCCGGGCGGTGCCGCGGGCCATCAGAAGGCTCGCGACGTTGGCGCACGCGATGAGGAGAACCGTGAGCGGCACTGCCGGCACGAGAGCCAGGGCGTTCAGGTTGCCGCGATCCTGGGGATTCGTTCCGCGGAAGGTGTGAAGCGCAACGCTGGCGTTCTTGTGCGAGTCGGGATAGTTCTGCGCGATCGCAGTAGCAACGCCGCGCAGCACGGCCTCAGCCTGGGCTCGTTCGACTCCGCTGGCAAGCCTGGCGATGCCGGTAAGCCACCAGGAGTTGCGATCGTAGGGACGGCTGAGCCCAGGCGTCACGAGCGCTGCCATCGAGATCGGGACCCAGATGTCCACGGGACGCAGTGCGTCCGCGCCCTGGAAGCCGGCCGACGTGACCCCGACAACGGTGAATGCCTGCCCGTTGACGTCGATGGCGGCACCGACAGCATCCGACGACGCGGCGAAGAGTCGTCGCGCCGCAGCGTCGCTCAGAACCGCGACACCGGAATCGGCGGACGACCGATCGTCAGCCGCTACGAGCAACCGCCCTGTTCCAGCTCGTACGCCGAGAACCTCAAAGAAGTTGCCGGTGATGATTTGTCCCGGTAGCCGCACGGCTTGGCCGCCGACCCGCACGGCCATTCGCGAATCGGCGATGCCAGCGACGTCCCGGACCGCCGCGGTCGCAGCTTTGAAGTCGAGGAGATCCGGATACGACATCACCCGGAATCGATCGTCGATCGACGTGCCGGTCACCCAGACCAGTTGGTGCGCGTTCTCGACCGGCGCCGGTTTCAGCAACAGGACGTTGAGAATCGAGAAGACGGTCACGTTCAGCCCAACGCCGAGGGCAAGCGTGACGACGGCAACGATGGAAAAGCCGGGGCTGCGGAGCAGCACACGGGCGGCGTAGCGGATGTCAGCAAGTCTGAACACAGTTGCGGTCCTCGATCGGGGTCAAGCGAGCGTCCTGCCACATTGGCAGAGGAATGTAACTTCCTGATCGACAGCACGTTACTGCGTCGGCGCGGGAATCGTGAACACCTCGCGCTGTCCGGCTATGGGAAACGCGATCCCAGGACCGCCCGGGCAGCCTCGCGATAGACTGACGGCGTGAGCGACGTCGCATCCTCTCGAGTCCTGGTCGGCACGTCCGGTTACAACTACCCCGAGTGGCGTGGCACCTTCTATCCGGAGAAGTTCAGTACCGCCAAGATGCTCGCGTACTACGCCGAGCGGTTTTCCACAGTAGAGATCAACTACACGTTCTATCGCGTGCCGAACGAGAAGCTCCTGTCGGGGTGGGCGGCTCAGACGCCCGAACACTTCACGTTCACGCTCAAGGCGCCTCGACGGATCACGCACGACGCCAAGTTGCAGCGGTGCGAAGATCTCGCGCAGACATTCTGCCGGACTGCATCGTCGCTCGGGCCGAAGCTGGCGGCGCTACTGTTCCAACTGCCGCCAACCTTCAAGAAGAACACCGATGTGCTCCGCGAGTTCACCGACGTGCTGCCCGACGGCACCAGAGCGGCTTTCGAGTTCCGCCATCCGTCGTGGTTCGACGCCGACGTCTTCGACGTCCTGCGCAGCCGCAACCTTGCGCTCTGCATTGCCGACAGTGAGAAACTGAGAGCGCCGTTGGAGATGACAGCCGACTACGGCTACTTCAGGCTGCGCGACGAAGGCTACCAGCAGCCCGACATCGAGCGCTGGGCGGCTGTCATCAAGGGGTTGTCAGGATTGACACGCGCCTACGTTTACTTCAAGCACGAAGAGCAGGGACTCGGGCCGGACTTTGCGAAGCGGTTGATCGCGTTGCTGTAGACGCGGCGTGTTTCGTTGCGAAGGCGATGATCTCCTGTTCGGCCCAGTAACCATCGGTGTCGTTCCCGCTGTCGGTGATGAACGCACAGTGACCGCCATGCCGCGTGATGCTCACGTCGAGATGCGGGTTGCTGACCACGAGCGGATCGCGAAACGGGACCGTCGGCACGAACGGGTCGTCTTCGGCAGTGATGATGCGCGCGGGAACGCGCACGCGGTCGATCACCCGCATCGCGCTGGCGTGATGGTAATAGTCCGACGCGTCGCGGAAGCCGAAATGCGGCGCCGTATACACCTCGTCGAACTCGCGCACCGTGCGAATCGCGTCCAGCCGCTCGATCGCGTAGCGGCCGGGGAAGATCGCGGCCTTGCGCCGCATCCGGTTCTTCAGCCCGCGAACGAAATTCCACTGATAGACGATGTTCAGGCGCCGCTCGAGCGCGCGGACGCAGACCTCGAGCTCCATCACCGGTGAAACGGCGCACACCGCTCGCAGTTGCGGCGGCGGTGCGTCGCCATAATCGCCCGCCAGCTTGAGCGCCAGGTTTCCGCCGAGCGAGTAACCCGCCACGATGATGTGCTGCACGCCGTCAACCGCGGCGAGTTCACGGATCACGTGGTCGGCGTCCGCGGTCAGGCCGGAGTGATAGAGCCCGGATGCGAGCCGCTCGGTTCCGCCGCAGTTACGTTGGTTGAGCAGGATCACGTTGAACCCTGAAGCGTAGGCCTTGTCAGCGATCCCGCGCATGTAGTGCGCCTGACTGGACCCCTCGAGGCCGTGAAGCGCGATGAGCAGCGGGTGCCGCGCGCGATCGGACTGCCAGTGACAGTGGGCAAGCACCTGCGTTTCGGGCGCGACGTCAAAGAGTCGCTCTGCCGGAGCCGGCAGTCGCGGAAACTGCCGCCGCCGGCCCCACGCGTAAATCGTCATCAAATGACCATTCGCCAAGCCACGCCGGGGTCTGTACATGCGGGGACACTCAATCGGGACACTCAACCGTGACAGTCACGGGGGACAGTCAGCGGTGACCTATCGACAAGCCTTCCACAGCCGAGCAGTGGAGAGAATGCAGTCTCTCAATGGTACCTGTTTCAACTTGACGCATCGAACGCCAGGACGGTCTAAGTTGGTCTCAGAACGTGACATCTGACGCGTCGAAATGCGGAGCGATAAGCAGGGCGGGGACACTCAATAGTGACTGTCCCGGTTGAGTGTCCCCGCCCTGTAACGAAGTCTATCGCAGCGGCCGATAGGCGGAAGAGACGAAGGGCGTAAGTGGAGGCAGTGCAATGATCTGCACGGGATTACACGAACAGTTGCGGTTGGCGCGTGAGCGGCGGGGACTGTCGCTGGCGACGATCGCTCGGCAGTGGGGCATTCGAGAGACAAACCTCGAGCTCATCGAGCAGGACCGATTCGAGGACCTGCCGACGGGACTTTACGGCCGCGCGGCCGTGCGCGCGTACGCCACGGCGGTCGGATTACCCGGTGACGAGGTGCTGACCGAGGTCATGCCACGGCTGCGCACCCCCGAAGACCCGCTCGACGGCCTGGCCCGCGTTCGCGGGCTGGAGCGTCAGCCTGAGCGCACATTCAAAGAGATCCTTCGCGTTCCCACGCCGGCCGTGCGGCTCAGCTCCACCGCACGTGCGCACGTCGCGAACGTCATCGACGGCATCGTCCTGCTCATCCTCGACTTCGTGCTGCTCGAGCTGACGGCCGCAGTTGCGGGTGTGCGAGCAACCGAGATCCTGCGCATCGCAGCGCCGTGGATGCTGATGCTCTTCCTGCTGATTGCCGCGCTCTACTTCGTGATGCTCGGCGGCATCTTGCGCGCCACAGTTGGCTCACGCATCGCCCACACGTCGGTTGACCCCGCGATGGCGGCGGGAGTGGGGAGGATGCTGCGCATAAGAAAGTCTGAAGTCTGACGTTCGAAGGCTGAAGTGAAGTTAGAAGCGTGAAGGTTGAAGGAAGCTCGAAGCGTGACAGCGAAGCTGAAGTTTAGAGCTGAAAGCTATCTCAGTCTATAGATCCTCACCGTCCCTGACTCGAACTCGAGTGGCAACTCGAGGGCATCTTCCGTCACCAGGTAGTCGAGGTCGTACTCCTGAGCGAGTTCGCGGGCTCGAGCGACGGTTAGGGCAGTGAAATCGCCGATCGCCGCAACCCGGTCTCGCGTCCGCATCGCCACGGCTCGATCGTACATTCCAACTGCTACATCCTTGATGCCCTCTACGAACACGTCGCGCTCGGCGGCGACGCGGACGCTCGTGCCATACCGCGCGGCATGATCCGGGGCCGCAAGCCAGCCGCTGCCACGCGGAGATGTCCGTGCCCACGCCATGGCCCGGCCCCAGTCGGTCTCTCCGACGTCGACCTGCACGACGCGTCGATCTGGAAACTCGACGCGCATGATGTACACGCCTCGGTACGGTTGAAAGGATCGCGAGTGCCACGGCGACGAGACGCGCGCGCGAGACACTGACGGCGCCGGTGCCCTCGGCCATCAGCCAGACGACGTAAGCGACGGCGAGCAGATCGATCATCCAAAAGACCCGAGCAGGCTGTAGCTGGATCGCGATCGCGACTCGGGCGGCGTTGAACGGGAGCAGCGCCGCGAAGACGACACCAAGCGACAGACATCCAATGACGAGCGCATGTTCGCGGACGATCGAGAGCCCTGCCGATCGTCGCAGGCGATACAACGTCACGATGATCGGCACGTACGCCAGGTTGACGAGCCATGCGGCCGCCGGCCAGTTCAGCGGAAAGAGATAGTCCCTCGAGGCGATCGTCGCCAGCCATTCAGGATCCATCCGGACGAGACGTCCGGCGAGCGGACCCGAGACAAAAGCCCAGACGGCGACGCCGACGCATCCGACCAGACCTATCGCGAGTGGCTTTCGCAGCCGCGGTTCGGCGACGACGGTTGCGACGCCCAGCCATATCGCAAACCACATGGCGGTCGTCGGGTGGACCGCTCCACCGAGCGCCACGAGCGACCACGTGATGACGTGCCTGCCGCGCAGGAACGCGACAATCGCGAGCGCACCGATTGCAAACGACAGCTGCCGCGGATGAAAGTAGCCTTCGAGTGTATTTGTGCCCGTACGGATGATCGCGTGCCGCAAGGTGAGAGCGGCCATCAGTGCCAGCGCCGCCCATTGCGTGCGATAGAGCGCAGAGCCGATGAGGAACGCGGCCAGCGCGAGCAGCGAGAGTGCAGCCAGCTGCAGCATGACGAAGGCAGACGGCAACCGTACGCCGGTCGCTCTCGCCAGCGGGCCGAGCACGTCGTCCACGACTGTCAGGACGGCCTGTGACGTGATTAAATCGGAATCGCGGGGGTAAAGCGCGGGATCGATGCGCTCGAGGATTGCCGGGACGTAGAACGCCTGGTCAGAGGCGCCGTATCGGTATCCCGCCGAATTGAGGGTCGCGAGGAGGACAAAGGGCAGCAGGCTCGCAAAGAAGCGCCTGTAGCCCGGGGGGCCGTCAGAACTGCTCATCCGCCGTCGGACCGTAAATCGGCGGAACCGGCACGTCGTTCAGGCGCAGATACACGCTCAGCTGACCGCGATGATGGATCGAGTGGTTCATCACGAAGCCGCGAATGGCGGAGATTCTCGGCATCGTAAAGAACACTTGTTCACCCTTCTTGAGTGTCCATGGCGCGAGAAACGTCGGGTCGGTCGCCTCGGAGAGCTTGGCGCGAGCGGTCGACACTTTTCCGTCGAACTCCTCGAGCAGCGCGGCGCGGGATAGCGGCGTTTTCGGACGCGCGTCCGGGATCGTATCGAGATCGAGAACGCTGGCATCGAGTGTGGCTGAGCACCAATAGGGAATGTTGGCCAGGTGTCCGGAGAGCTGTCCAAGCGTCATCGATTTCTCGTGTGGTTTCCACGAGAACTTCGCCTCCGGCACGCGGTCGAGCAGCCGGCGCGTCGTCGCCATCTCGTGATCGAACTCGGGGAGCAGCGCATCGAGGATCGCCATCCGCCGAGAATAACATGTCTGGGCGACAGCCAACTGATGTCACGACTTCATCGCGAAGCCATTTTTCAAGAAAGCCTTCGCGATCTTCGCGCTTCGTGATCTTCGCGATACGCCGTCACGTCGACTGCGCGATAGTGTTACCGAAAATCGTCGGCTTCGACCTGCACCGTTGTCGTCAGTTCCTTGCCGCCGACCGCGAGCTTGACGACATAGGTGCCGGGATCGACCGCATTCGGCGTGACGAAGGGCACACCACGGCCGCCGCCGCGTCCACCGCGCCCGCCGAATCCGCGTCCGCCGAGCAGCGTCGTTGGCGCGAGATTCCACTGCACCCTATTGAGTCCCGCCTCTTTCGCTCCGTCCATCTCGCGAATCACACGCCCCGTCGAGTCCGTGATCGTGATCTTGACATCACCCGTCGCTGCGGCTTTCAGGTAGTAGCTGATGGCGGTTCCGCCCTGCGGGTTGACAGCGCGGAAGTGTTTGTCAGCACCGAGACCGTTAGCCTTCATGATGTCGTTGGCCCACGCGGTCGCTTTTCGCACCTCGAACAGGTGCGCGTCGTTCGCAGTCACGGCGTCCGACCACTGTTGCAGCGGTGTGATGTCGTCGATGATGTAAATGCTTCTGCCGTGGGTGCCGACGATGAGGTCGTTGTCGCGAGGATGCACGAGGATGTCGTCGATGCGGACCGACGGCAGCCCGGACATGAACCGTTTCCAGTCCTTGCCGCCGGTCAGCGAGATGTACAACGCGTACTCGGTCCCAAGGTAGAGGAGGCTGCGATTGCGCGGGTCTTCCTTGATGACGTTGACGTTGCCTTCGGGCAGATTCGCGGCAATTGAATTCCACGACTGGCCGAAGTCGCGCGTCACGAATACGTACGGTTTGTGATCGTCGCTCCGGTGAGCGTCGAACGAGACGTAGCACGTGCCCGGATCAAAGGCGGACGGCTCGACACGCGAGACGTGCGTTTCGCTCGGCACGCCCTTGATGTTCTCAGTGACGTTCTTCCATGTTGCAGTGCCGTCGCGGCTGACCTGAACGTTGCCATCGTTGGTGCCGACCCAGACGATCCCTGGAACGAGCGGCGACTCACCGATGGTGACGATGTTGCTGTAAGAGGCCGCGCCGTCGTGCTTCGATGCCATCGGTGCCGTTCCCTCGACGCCCATGATCGGCCGGTCGTTGCGGCCGATGTTCCTGGTCAAGTCCGGCGACGCGGTCCACGTGTCGCCGCGCGTTGTCGATTTGAAGAGCCTGTCGCCCCCGAGATACACCGTGCTCGGGTCGTGGTGTGACAGCATGAACGGTGTGCTCCAGAAGAACCGGTAATTCGTTCCTGGAGGCGGAGGCGGAACGATGTTCCCGGGGCCCGCACCGCGACCACCACGGCCACCGGCGGTCGCGGGCGGCGTCGGCGCTGCGCCTGGCTGCGGCGTCACACCGGGTTGTGGCGCGGCGCCACGACCCGCAGGCGCTGCCTCTTCACCTGGAGGTGGCGGTGGCGCCGCAAACGGCGGCGACGGCCGGATCGATCGTGTTTGTCCGGTACGTAGATCGTAGCGATTGGTGTTGCCGTCCTGCGATTCCGAGTAGCCGACGGTCCAATCCCGCGGATCGTTGGCCGTATGGAAGCCGTCGCCACCACCGATGCGGTACCAATCGGTGTTCACGATGCCGGCGGCGGTTCGAACCGCGGTTGGGCCGCACCACGATCCGTTGTCCTGCAACCCGCCGCACACGTAGTACGGCTTCCGCATGTCGACGCTGATGGCGTAGAACTGACCGAGCGGCGATAGGCTCAGCTCTTCCCACGTTTCTCCCTGGTCGTAGCTGACATCGAGGCCACCATCGTTGCCGATGACGAGATGTTGGGAGTTGCGCGGATTGATCCACAGCGCGTGGTGGTCGCTATGGCTCGGGCCGCCTCGTGGCGCTTCGTCGAACGCGCGAAACGTCTTGCCGCCGTCAACTGATTTGTAGGCGCTGGCGCCGGTCGTATAGACAATGTCGGGATTGGTGGCATCGACCCGGATGTTGCTGTAGTACATCGGGCGATTGTTGTTGTTGCTCATGAACTTCCACGACTTGCCGCCGTCGTCGGAGCGCCAGACCCCGCTCTTGGTCGGATCGGGCGGGGCCGCCTGACCACGGCCGCCACCGCCACCACCACCCCGACCCTGGCCTGGCTGCACGAGTGTTCCATCATCGTTGACGCCGGCGCCCGTTCCGCCGCTCGGTCCGACTTCAATCTGCGCGTAGATGATGTGTGGCTTTGACCGGCTGTAGCCGAGGCCGATTCTTCCGATGACTGCATTGCCGGGCAGACCGTTGCCGGTGACGCGCGTCCACGTTTTGCCCGCATCGCTCGTGCGCCAGATACCGCTGCCCGGTCCGCCGCCGTTGAAGCCCCACGGCTGGCGCCGGCGCTGGTACGACGCCGCAAACAGCGTGTTCGGATCGGTGGGATGCATCACGAGGTCGATGAAACCGGTGTCGTTATCGATGAATTTCGTGTTCGTCCAGGTCTTGCCGCCGTCCGTCGTCTTGTAGACGCCGCGCTCGGGGTTCGGTCCGAAGAGGTGTCCGGCCGCAGCCACGTAGACGATGTTGGGATCCTTCGGGTGGACGACGACCTTGCCGATCGATTGCGTCTCCTTGAGGCCGACGTATTCGAATTTCCGGCCGCCGTCGGTCGATTTGTAAATGCCGCCGCCAAACGAGGAGCTCTGGCGGTTATTGGCTTCGCCGGTGCCGACGTAAATGATGTTGGGGTTTGACGGCGCGAGGTCGATATCGCCGATCGACGAGACCGGGTACTCGTCGAAGATTGGCGACCAGGTCGTACCGTTATTGCTCGTCTTCCAGATGCCGCCAGTCGCGTAGCCGACGTACATCACCGAAGGGTTGCTTTCGTCGACCGCGATGTCGTCGACGCGGCCCCCCATCACCGCTGGACCGATCGATCGCCAGACGAAGCGCTTCAGAAGAGGATCGTCCGATTCGTTCACCGGCCGCGGTGGCGGCGACTGAGCCTCCTGCGCCTGCGCCTGCGTCTGCGTTTGGGTTTGCTGTGGCGTTTGCTGCTGCCCCTGCTGCCTGGCGAGCATTCCCGGGCCGGCACCGAGGGCCAGCACTCCT
Source organism: uncultured Acidobacteriota bacterium (assembly GCA_963797715.1). Taxonomy (GTDB): domain Bacteria; phylum Acidobacteriota; class Vicinamibacteria; order Vicinamibacterales; family 2-12-FULL-66-21; genus DATBJJ01. The sequence goes on along the minus strand of CAWCQS010000007.1, from coordinate 209,143 downwards.
AGCCCCACCCACACGAGTAGCCGCACACGCGCATATCCATCCATGTCGACCATCCCCTCTGATGGCGAGATGGGGTCCGATCGACCCCACGACACCAGCGCGCACACGCCGCCGTCGCCGGTAATCTACTACACGGGATAGTTGGGTGCTTACCGCTTGAAGTCGACCTTCGGAAGTTTCTGCGCGTCAGGCGGCGCTTCGAAGTACGGATACTCTTTGAAGCCAAAGACTTTTGCGGTGACGTTCGACGGGAAGCTCCGGCGCAGCGTGTTGTACTGCCGCGCCGCTTCGTTGTAGCGCTGACGCGCCACCGCGATGCGATTCTCCGTGCCCGCGAGCTCGTCCTGCAGACGCATGAAGTTGGCGTCGGACTTGAGCTGCGGGTAGTTCTCTGCAATCGCGATCAACCGGCCGAGTGCAGCCGTCTGCACGTTGGCGGCTTCAATCTGATCCTGCGGCGTCTTTGCTTGCAACATGCGCTCACGCGACTGCGTGACGGCGGTAAAGACGTCGCGTTCCTGAGCGGCGTATCCTTTCACCGTTTCCACCAGGTTGGGGATGAGGTCGTTGCGCCGCTGCAGCTGGTTCTGTACTTCGGAGAGCGCCGTCTTGAGCTGTTCTTCCTGGCCGGTAAACGTGTTGTAGGAGCAGCCTGACAGCGCGAACGCCATCGTAAGGACGATCGCGAGTTGCCGCGCGCGCGTCGCGTGAGTCTGAGCGTTTCTCATCATGCGTGCCATGGTTACCATCCTCCAGATGCGCCGCCTCCGCCGCTGCGGCCGCCGCCGAACCCACCAAAGCCCCCGCCACCACTCCCGCCGCCAAACCCGCCAAACCCGCCGCCGAAGCCGCCGTGCCCGCTGCCGAACGGGCCAACCCCGCTGTTCCATCCGCTCCACGGGCCGACGCCCCAGTATCGCCGCCGGCGCCGCGATCGCCGGCTGAGGAGAAAGAGGAGAAACAGGATGAACAAGAATGTCTTCAGCGCCGCGGGGAAGTCTCCCTGGCGCGGGCCTGGGCGTTCGGACTGCACCTCGCGAGGTACATCCTGCAGCTGCACGCCTTTCGCCTCGGCAATCCGATTGATGAGGCGGGTCGTCCCGGCCACCAACCCTTTGCCGTACTGGCCCTGACGGAAGAGCGGCAGAATCGCTTCACGGATCGTCTGTCCGGCAAATCCATCTGTAATGAATCCTTCCAGCCCGTACCCCACCTCGATGCCGACCTTGCGGTCCTCGACGGCAACGACGACCAGCAAGCCGTTGTCCTTGCCCTTCTCGCCGACACCCTTGCCGCCGTTCTCGAACATCTTGACCGCGTATTCGCGGATGTCGGCGTACGGCTTGAACGTCGGGACCGTCGCGACCACAACCAGGTCGCCACTGGCGCGATAGAGCGACTGGATCCGTCGGTCGAGCTCTTTCTTGCTCGCCTGATCGATGACGTTGGCGAAGTCGTTGACTGGCGCCGTCAGTATCGGAGGTGGCGGTTGCGCCGTGGCAACTCGTGCGGCACACGCGATCGCGCAGAGCGCCGCCGCGAGGATGCGTGTCACCCTCGCCATCCGTCGACGTAGCGCCAGATCCGCTCGCTGGCATCGATGTAGCGCTCGAGCAGCCCGGAGGGATCGGCGACGCTACCCATTCCGTTCCGCGACGAGAGCACTTCAAGGATGGTAGGCGCGGATACTCCCAGTCGGTCCTCGATCGTCGCGGCGAGCGCCGCGTTTTCGAGCGAGACTGCGCGCCCGCCGCCGCCCTCGAGTCGCGCGATGTTGACAAGGAGCGTCTGGAATGCGGTTGCTGACGACGTGATGAGCCTGCGGATAAGACGTGGATCGTTCTGGGCTTCGAGAAAGCCCTCGCGCAGATGGATGAGGTGACTCTTGGCCTGCTGCTCGCACCCACGCCGCCGATCCGCGTCGTCGATGCGCAGGTCGGCAAACGGCGGCGATCCGACGATTACGACGTGGTCGGCGATGATGCTGCCGTACTCGAGAGGGAAAACGTCGAGCGTGCGATTGAACTCGTGCGTGGAAAGGAGCAGCGGAACCGCGAGCCCGCGTCGCTGCCAGTCCGACGTCAGCGGTGCGGCGCGAGAGAGATCGTCGAACGTGAGCTGCTCCACGAGCGCAAGCGTTCGCACCACGTCGTCGTCGCTGTCGCGGCCGCTCAGTCCGTAGGCGACGAGCGACAGCAAACGCGAGCCGAAGATCGTTCGCAGATCGATGACGAGCGCATCGAGTGCGGTCCGGTGACGGTCGGCCAAGCCTCCCGACGGCGACGACATCATGAAGGCCATTATACTGACCCGACTCCATGCAGCTTCGCACTCTGAACGTCGGATGCTTCGGCGGTGGCACCGGGCTTCCGAGCCTCCTTGGCGGTCTCAAATCCAACCCGTGGCTGATGGTCCACGGCATCGTGACGATGTTCGACAGCGGCGGTAGTTCGGGTCAGCTGCGCGACGAGCTCGGTGTCTTGCCGCCCGGCGATGTGTTGCGCTGCGCGCTGGCGCTGGCGCGCAACGAGCGAGAGGCGCGCAATGTCCTCCTCGCGCGGCTGTCGATGCCCGAGCACGCGCGGTTGCGGGGCCATACCGGCGGCAACCTGCTGCTGTCGATGATGGAGCGATACAGCGGCGACTTCCTTGCCGCCGTCGATGGATTACGGGCGTTGCTTGGCTGCGAAGGACACGTCTGGCCGGTGACCACGCAGCCCGCGAGTATCTGCGCCGAGTATGGCGACGGCTCGAGAACGAAAGGCGAAGTCGAGGTCGATGCCGGTCAGACGGCGGGGCACGCGATCACCCGGCTCTGGCTCGAGCCCGAAGTCAAGATTCACGCGTCAGCGGCTGCTGCGATCGGGGCGCTCGACGCGGTCGTGATCGGACCGGGCAGCTTCTATACGAGCCTGATGCCGATTCTGCTGGTGCGCGGCACGCCCGAGGCCGTCCGCGCCGTCAAAGGCCCAATCGTCCTCGTGACGAACCTGCTGACGGAGGGCCGCGGCATGTGGGACTTCACAGCGGGAGAGGCGGTCCGTCGGATTGGCGACGTCCTGGGACGGCCGGTTGATGTCGCCATCATCGACAACTCCACGCCGTCGCAATCGACGCTCGGGCGCTACCTCGAAGAGCACAAGCGTCCGCTCGAACGCGGGGACGTCCCGGCCTCATGCGAGGTCGTGGAAGGCGAGTTCTGGTCGGCCGAAATCGCCCGCCACGATCGCCGCCGCCTGGCGCAGGCCGTCTGGGCGGTCCTCGCCTCGCGGCTGCTCTAAGGAATGCTGAGGGTTGAATGCTGAAATGAATGAAGTTCGAACTTCGAACACGAAATAAACACTTCAGCAATCAGCCATTCAGCATTCAGAATTGCTATGATGGGCCGCAACGACCCAGTCATGGCAGACTCCCTGCCCGGTTCGCTCTCGGCCTCGTCGCGCTCTTTGGGCGGCGGGGAGACCCACTCGTCGTTCGAACTTCTGGTTCGAGCGCAGGATGGTGACGAGGCCGCGCGCAACGAGCTCTGCGCGCGCTATCTGCCGCGCCTCCGCCGCTGGGCCCACGGCCGCCTCCCTATCTGGGCACGCGAGCACCTCGACACCGAAGACCTCGTTCAGGACACGCTCCTTCGCTCGGTTCGTCAGCTCGACGGTTTCACGCCAAGTCACGAGCGGGCGTTCTGTGCCTATGTTTGCGAAGCCCTACGTAACCGCCTGCGTGACGCGTTGCGGCGCGCGGCTCGCCGGCCGATAAACGGCGCCCTGCCCGACGACGAGCCGGCCAGCGATCCCTCGCCGCTCGAGCTCGCGGTGGGCCGCCAGACGCTCGCGCAATACGAAGGCGCCCTCGAACGCCTGCGGGAGTCCGACCGCGAACTGATTGTTGCCAGGGTCGAGCTCGGCCTCGATTACCGGGAAATCGCCGAGCTGCTCGATCGCCCGTCCGTCGGCGCCGTGCGCGTCGCCATCAGCCGCGCCCTCCTTCGTCTTGCACTGGAGATGGGCCTTGAGCGATCAGCCTGACGACGCGTGGCTCATCGCCCTTGGAAATGACGTCTCGGACGGAAAGACCGTCGACTGGGAGCTCGCGGATCGCCGCGCAACCGATCCAGACGCGCGAGTCCTCCTCGGGAACTTGAAGCGGCTCGAGGCCGTCATTCACGCGCACCGAAGTGGCAGCGGCGGGGGCAGCGCCACGTCGCCGCGCGCCGTCGAGCCTCCGACGACATACTGGCATCATCTCGTGCTTTTCGAGTCGGTCGGCTCGGGCGCGTTCGGGAACGTCTATCGCGCCTGGGACACGAAAGTCGATCGCGAGGTCGCCCTCAAGCTCCTTCCTGCCGCTGGAACCAGTAGCAGATCGCCACTGAGCGAGGCGAGGAACCTCGCCCGCGTCAGCCATCCAAATATTGTCACCGTGTACGGCGCCGAGCAGGCGGACGGGCACGTCGGTATCTGGATGGAGTTCATCCAGGGGCAGACGCTGGCGGAGATGGTGCGCGAGCTCGGGCCGATGAGCGCAAGGGAAGTCGTTGGCATTGGTGTCGACCTCTGCCGCGCCTTGTCCGCGCTGCAGGCCGCGTCGCTCCTGCACCGGGACATCAAAGCGCACAACGTCATGCGCGAGGTTGGCGGCCGCATCGTCCTGATGGACTTCAGCGGTGCGTGGACGTCGGAGCCGCGCGACGCACCCGCGAACGTGTCTGGCACTCCGTTGTACATGGCGCCCGAGCTCTTCGAATCGCGGCCGCCGAGCGTTGCGAGCGATATCTACAGCTTGGGTGTCCTGTTGTTCTACCTCCTGTCCGGCCGTGTGCCGGTAGAAGGCGCGACGGTCGCGGAGCTCAAGGACGCGCACCGGCGAGGCGCGCGCGTGAGGCTGCGCGATCTTCGCCCCGAGCTTCCCGAGGCGGTCGTGCAGGTCGTCGAGCGCGCGATCGAGCACGACGCACACAACCGTTATCAGACCGCCGGTGAGCTGGAGCACGCGCTCGTCGGCACCTTTGGCGCGTACGCAGGTCCAGCGGTGGAATCGGTCGCGCAACCTGCAGCCGAACGCGTCGGACATCGCCGGCTGTCGAAATGGGCCACGGTTGCCGCATCAGTGGTGGTGCTCGTGGGAGCGGCTGCGCTCATGCCGGGAACGTGGCTCCGATCCGAGCCCGCGTTCGACCCGCTGATGGTCCACTTTCCGATCGACCTGCCGCACAACACCGGCAGTTGGCCGCGCGTTTCGCCCGACGGCCGGCAGGTTGTCTTCGGATCGACCGTCGCTGGCGAACTGGTGCTCTGGGTCCGCGAATTGGACGCGATCGATGGCCGTCCGATTCCACGCACGTCCGCGAGGGAGTCGCCGTTCTGGTCCCCGGACTCTCGCTTCCTGGCCTTCTACGACAAGGGGAAGCTGAAGAAGATTGAGGTCTCCGGCGATCACCAGCCCGAGACGCTTGCCGATGTGCCGCGGGCCAAGGGGGGAGACTGGAGCTCGAGCGGTGGGATCCTGTTCGCGCGCGACGAAGGGCTGTTCCAGATCGATGCCGACGGTGGCGGCGAGCGCGTCGTCACGACGTTGGACCGTGAGCGCGGCGAGGTTTCTCACGGCTGGCCGGAGTTCCTGCCGGACGGCCGCAGCTTTCTGTTTCTGGTGCGCAGCACCCAACCCGAGCGAACTGGGTTGTACCTCGCGTCGCTCGACTCGCCGGGACGCACCCGCATCAGCAACGATTATTCGCGAGCGGTGTACTCGCGCGACGGGTACTTGCTCTTCGCGCGAGACGGCTCGCTTTTCGCGCAACCGTTCGATCTGCGTGCGAAACAGCTGAAGGGCACGGCGCAGCAGATCGCGGCGAACGTCAAATATCATCCTGGCAGCGACGGTGCGTTCGACGTGTCGGACAACGGGGTGCTGATCTACCGCCAAACGGAAGGCCTTCCGGTCACGCGGCTGCAGATCGTCGATGACACCGGACAGCGGGTCGGTCCCATTGCGCCGATCGGCGCCTTTCGGCATCCTCGTTTCTCACCGGACGGCCAGCGGATCGTGGTTGAAGTCCAGGAGTCAGGAAACTTCAATCCGGATTTACTGCTCTTCGACCTGGTGCGCGGCGGAACGCAACGGCTGACGAGGAACGATGCGCCCGACGTTGCTCCCACGTGGTCACCCGATGGCCGTGCGATCGCCTTTTCATCCAAGCGAGCGACGCAATATGACGTGTACGTCAAGGCGCTGGACGAATCGAGCCCCGAGCGGCTCGTCATGGGGTTCGACGGCGACAAGTACGTCGAGGACTGGGCTGGAGACTCGCTCGTCCTGTCCGTGTTTCGAAGCGGTTTGTGGACAGCAGGGATCACGAGCGAGGCGAGTCCGCCGACACTAATCCGGTCCACGGCGTCAACCGACCGATGGCTCGCCGAGGCGTCACCAGACGGGAAGTGGATCGCCTACAACACAGTCGATGGCATTGACTCCGAGGTATACGTGGAGTCGCTTCACGGGTCGGGCACGGGCCGGCGACAGGTGTCGGCCCATGGCGGATTCGAGCCGCACTGGCGCAAGGATGGCCGAGAGCTGTACTACATGACGTCAGACGGTCAGATTGCCGCGGTCGCCGTGGCGCCCCAAGGCGATACGCTGTCGCTCCAGAAGCCACGAAACCTGTTTAGCGTTCTGGTCCCGGGCCCGGCTGTCACGTCGAACTTTCACGTGTCAGAGGACGGGAAGCGGTTCGTCGTCAACACCCTGCTCGGATACCCCCCCGTTCCGCCTGTCCACGTCGTCGTAGGTTGGAGGGGCCTCCTCGACCGATAAAATCGAATCCTCCGAACCTATTGAGCGCAATCGATTTCCTCGACCGTGAACCCACCGTGTAACAAACCTACTCCCCGAACGTTTATATCTCCTGAGTGGGCGCGATGCGGCCGCCGCACGTGCGGCCGGCGCCCATGCCTGGAGCTATAGGATGCTGCACTACACGGAACATACTCCTGCCGTCCCACCGGCGCTGCTCGGCACGCGAACGGCCCGCGTCGTGATCGCCGACGTCCAGCCACTGGTTCTCGAGGGACTTGCCCAGATCCTCCGCGGCTTCGAACCGGCCGTGGTGGAGCGCTGCGGCTCGGCCGTGGATCTCCTCGCGGCAGTCGTTTCAGTACAACCTGATCTCGTGATCATGGACGTGAGGCTGGGCCAGCCCGACGGCATCGCGGCGCTGCGCGAGCTCAGGGAACGCGGTCTGAACATTCCGGTCATCCTCATGACGGGCGCACTTCGCGACTGCGAGGTGCTCGAGGCGGTGCAGCTCGGGATTCGCGGCCTGTTGTTGAAGGATGCGCCGCTCGCCGCGGTCGAGAACTGCGTGCGGACTGTGCTCAGCGGGGGCACTTGCCTCGATCAAGATCTGATTGGGCGCGCGATGTCCGCGCTCCTCGCGCGGGAGTCCGCACTGCGAGAGCTCTCGCAGCAGCTGACGGCGCGCGAGATGGAAGTGCTACAGATGGTCGTCGCTGGTACGCGACCGCGGGAAGCGGCGGGGCGGCTGAGCGTGAGCGAGGGGACGCTGAAAGTCCACCTGCATCACATCTATCAAAAGCTCAACGTCGGGAGCCGCGAGCATCTCATCTCGTACGCCCGCGAGCGCGGCCTGGCCTGACCGAGGTGTTGGATCGGAGGAGTGGCTGGGCGCGACGGCAACGTCGCGCTCAGCTACGCGTTGTGCGATCCTTTACTGAATAATGGCGCCGGTGGCCTTGAGCTGATACTGCTGCGACGCCTTGGCGTCGTGCGCGGCATGTTCTATCGCCGCATCCTTCGAATCACCACCCGAGCCGACCGCCTCGAACATCCCTTCGGCGGACACCTTGCGCCCTTTAGCGGTCACTGGAAAGACGATCACACCATCGTCCACCTTGAGGCGCACCGTCTGGTCTTCTGCAGTGCCTTCCGCACCTTCCGCGGCGACTGCCATCCAGCATCCCATGTGCGTGCAGACGGCAGTCGCTACGCCGTCAATGCGCACCGTCTTGCCCACGTGCGCGGCTGGTTGCTCGACGAGTGCCTTGATTGAGGTGGACTCCTTCAGGGTCACTCCGTTGCCGAGCTTGGTTTCGCCAGCGGACAACGGAACCACGAGCGCAAGACATCCGACAACGAGGACAACGTCCAGCCGTTTCATTCGATCCCTCCTGCCGCCACCAAGGTATCATGACCCTCTTCAACCCTTACTTCAGCACTCAGCACTCAGCATTCAGCATTGCCTCTACTCTCCCTGGACCGCGTCTCACTCTCGTTTGGGCACTTGCCGCTTTTCGAAGACGCCAGCCTCCGCATCGACGCCGGCGAGCGCATCTGCCTCATTGGACGGAATGGCGCAGGCAAGTCCAGCCTGCTCAAAGTGATCTCGGGCGAGGTGCCGCCTGACGGCGGCGCCATCTGGCGAGCGCCGGGCGTGCGCGTCTCCCGCCTGGATCAGGACGTCCCTGGCACTGGCGACCGGAAGGTCTTCGATGAGGTAGCCGCCGGGTTGGGCGAACTCGGTGATCTCGTGGCGGAGTATCACCGCACCGCTGTTGCCGTGGCGGCCTCTGGCCTCGGCCTCGCGCGGCTCGGAGAGCTACAACACGAGCTCGAAGAGCGTGACGGCTGGCGTCTCGAGCAACGTGTCGAGACGGTCGTCTCGCGCCTGTCCCTCCCCGCAGAACGGTCCCTTGGGGAACTCTCGGGCGGATGGCGTCGCCGCACGCTCCTCGGCAAGGCACTGGTGTCGTCGCCCGATCTCTTATTGCTCGACGAGCCGACGAACCATCTGGACATCGAGGCCATCCAGTGGCTCGAAGACTACCTCCGCGAATTCGCCGGCGCCCTGCTGTTCGTCACGCACGATCGAGCATTTCTCTCGGCGCTGGCGACGCGCATCGTTGATCTCGATCGCGGCACGCTGACCTCCTGGCCCGGCGCCTATTCGAGCTATCTGGATAAGAAGGCGGCTGCCGAGGAGGCCGAAGCCCGCGCGCTCGAGCGGCTCGACAGGAAGCTGGAAAAAGAGGAAGCGTGGCTGCGGCAAGGCGTGAAGGCGCGCCGGACGCGCAACGAAGGCCGGGTGCGCGCGCTTTTTGCGTTGCGTGCCGAACGCGCCGCACAGCGCTCGGCGGGTGGCGACGTCCGGATGAACATCGACGGCGCTGAGTCGTCAGGGCGGCTGGTCTTCGAGGCCGAGCACGTCTCGAAGTCGTTCGCGGGAGTGCCGGTGGTGCGCGACTACACGCAGCGCATCATGCGCGGCGATCGCATCGGGCTCATCGGTCCGAATGGTGCCGGCAAGACAACACTGCTGCGCCTTCTGACGGGCGAGCTCGAACCCGACTCGGGCACCGTGAACCGTGGCGCCCGTGTCCAGATTGCCTATTTCGATCAGCAGCGAGCCGAGCTCGATCCAGAACGTTCCGTCGCCGATAGCGTCAACGACGGCAACAACACCGTCGTGATCGGTGGACAGCCTCGCCATGTCATGGGCTATCTCGCCGACTTCCTGTTTCCACGCGAGCGCGCGGCGTCGCCGGTGAAGTCGCTCTCAGGCGGCGAACGCAATCGTCTGATGCTCGCGCGGCTGTTCGCGCGGCCGGCGAACGTACTGGTGCTCGACGAACCGACCAACGACCTCGACATCGAGACGCTCGAGCTGCTCGAGGAACTGATTGCCGACTTTGACGGCACCGTTTTGCTCGTCAGCCACGACCGGGCGTTTCTCGACGACATCGTCACCAGCACGCTGGCATTCGAAGGCCACGGACGCGTCGTCGAGTACGTCGGCGGCTGGGCAGACTACTTGCGCCAGCGCGCTTCAGAAACAAGGAAGCGCGCCGAGTCCGACATGGCGGTTCCAGGCGTGCCGCGCCGAAGCTCTAAGAGCGAAGGCGGCCGGCCTCCCACCAAGAAACTCTCGTTCAAAGAGCAGCGCGAGTTCGAGGCCCTGCCAGCGCAGATCGATGCGCTCGAGGACGAACAGCGGCGACTGAAGGAAGAGTCGGAATCAGCAGACTTCTATAAAGCTGGGGCGGATTACATCCGGACCGTACTCGCGCGGATCGAGAGCGCCGCCGAGGAGCACGACACCGCCCTGGCGCGATGGCTGGAGTTGGAAGAGCGCGCCGGCGCACGTTCGTAGCGTTCCCGCTTCAGTCGAAGGACTTCGCGAAGAGCACCTCAATCGCCCGCCGGCTGTTGTCCTGGAGCTGCCGCGTGCCCGTGCCGGTGAAGTGCGGATGCGTGATGGTGGGCGTGTCGGTGCCGCGCGCCTTCCAGTCCGACCCTGTCCACTCGAACCAGCTGTCCTTTTCCTGGTCGAAGACGAAGAGCGGTTTGTTACAGAGCTTCGCGAACTCGGCGCCCCAGCCTGTGCCACCTCGGACCGTTCCGTCTTCGAGGATGGCCCCGACGACGTAGATTTCTTGCCCGTTGTTGACCTGATACCAGAGCGTCTGGAGGACTCTCCGGATGGTGGGACTGTCGGTGTAGCGGCGGTGCATCAGCCGTGACACGTATTCGAGGCTGACGTCTCCGGCTTGCAGTTCTTCATGATTGAGCACACGGATGCCGCGGCTGCGGACGTCCTTGTGCCCATCGAACGTGAAGTTCACTTCTTCGATGCCGTGGCGCTCAGCGCATGCACCGAACTCGGCCTCGGCGCCGGCCGCCGCGCCACTGAAGAGAATGAAGTCGCTCTTGTTCATGATTGATTGTCAGGATGCGGAACGCGGTTTCCGTGTCGTTGTCTTCTTCGCCGCGCGAGCGGCAGGTTTGGCGGCTGGCTTCTTTCGTGGCGCCGCACTCGGTTTGGCTGCCTTGGGCGACGCTGGCGCCGAGCGTCTGCCATCACGAATCGCTGCGGCCTTCTTGATAATGGACGCGAGCATGGCGCCAGTTTCGCCACCCTTCGCCGGCCGGTTGCTGACCCAGATGTCGGGATTGTCCGCGGCAAGGATGTCTTCGAAGTCGCCGTCGCTCTTCACGCTCCGTGGCGCAAACTCCGTGATGTCGAGATCGCCAGCCCACTCGTCGCGGTGCTTGATCAGCAGCCAGCTCTTCGCGCCCTGGGCGCCGCCGTAGCTCCCACCCCAGCGTCCGCCCGTCCGTACCAACACCCATGAGCCCTTGAGCTTGTAGCCGTCGAGCGTGAACTTGAGATCGCCTTTCGCCAACGCGGCATCGACATCGTCAGCCTGTGGCGTCCAGGTGCCCTGATCCCACAGCATCACGATGCCGGCGCCGTAGCCGTCCGGGATGACCCCCTCGAACGTGCCGTACTCGAACGGGTGATCCTCCACCTGCATCGCGAGCCGCTTCACCTTTGGATCGAGCGAGGGTCCCTTGGGCACCGCCCACGACAGCAGGACGCCTTTGTGCTCCAGCCGGAAGTCGTAGTGCAGGTGACTGGCGAGATGTTTCTGCACGCAGAAGAAGAGCTCCTTCCCGGGCTTCTTCGCGCGATCCGATACCACCTTCGGATCGCCCGATGGCTCGGGTGTGCTCTTGAAGTTGCGCTTCTCTCGATACTTTTCGAGGGCCATTGGCTTCGCGTTCAGTTCTTGGCGCCGACTGGCACCGGCTCGTGTCTCATCAGACGCTGCATGGGCCTGACGAGCGCCAACATCACGACCGCGGCGACGGCCAGGACACCGGCGACGACGCCGAACAACGTCTCGAGAGGCATCGAGCTGATGTAGCCCGCTGTGGAGCCTGCGAGTTTGTTGCCAAACGAGTTCGACAGGAACCACACGCCCATCATGAGTCCCATGATGCGCAGCGGCGCGAGCTTCGTGACGGCGCTCAGCCCGACAGGGCTCAGGCACAACTCGCCGAGCTCGGAAACGGCATAGGCCACGATGAGCCACATCGGGCTCACACGGACACCCTCTCCGTTCTGGGCCACCGCGCCGGCGGGAACCAGGATGAGGAACGACAGCGACATGAACAGCAGCGCGAGCGCAAACTTGGCTGGAACTTGACGGCTCACGTGGCCCGAGACGGATCCACAACCACGCGAAGAGCGGCGCGAAGAGGATGACGCAGATCGGCTGCACGGTCTGGAACCAGGAGGACGGAAAAGAGAAACCGAACAGCTCGAGGCGCGTGTACCGGTCGGCGAAGAGCGTCAGCGTCGATCCCGCTTGCTCGTAGCCACCCCAGAACAGGGTAGCGAAGATGAAGAGGATCACGATCGCGCCGATCCGTTTCCACTCGAGGCTGGTCAACCCGGCAGTGCTGGAAGTGACCGCAGGTGCTTCGACCGCAGCAGGTGTCTTGCCGGGTCCCTGTTGCGCGAGACGTTCGACCGCTGGCGTCAGGTGCTTGCGGCCGAGCACGTACTGGGTGACGCCAAACGCCATGCCGATACCTGCGCGACGCAAATCCCACGTGCCAGTCGACCCGCTGCGCGAGATAGCCGGCAACGAGTGGACCAAGGAACGCGCCGAGGTTGATCCCCATGTAAAAGATCGAGAACCCGGCATCGCGTCGAGGGTCACCCGGCGGGTAGAGCGATCCGACTACCGTACTGACATTCGGCTTCAGCAGTCCCGTGCCGACGACGATGAGCGCGAGGCCCGAATAGAAGAAGGGGAGCGCCTTGAAGGCAAGCGTGAAGTGGCCGAGCGCGATGATGATGCCGCCGATGAGGACGCTGCGATATTGGCCGAGGAAACGATCGGCGACGATGCCGCCGAGGATTGCGGCGCCCCAGACGCTGCCCGTGTAGGTACCGTAAATCGAGGCGGCATCGGGGTCCGAGAAGCCGAGCCCTCCCTGGGCTGCGGGCGTCACCATATAGAGGATCAGGAACGCCCGCATTCCGTAATAGCTGAACCGCTCCCACATCTCGGTGAAAAAAAGGGTCGAGAGCCCACGTGGGTGGCCGAAGAATGCGCGATCCTGCGCAGCCGGAGCGGTCATGGCGTAAAGCATATGTCAGCCCGCGGTCCGTGCCACAATGACCAAGGTGGACTGCTCGTCTCGACCTACGACCTTGGACGCCAACCATTCGGGCTGGCGTCGGCAGCGGCAGCCCTGCGCGGCGTCGGCCTGGACGTGGAGTGCGTCGATCTGTCGCGCACGAAGCTGGTCGACGAAACGATTCGCCGCGCCAGCGCCGTCGCGTTCTTTCTCCCCATGCACACGGCCACGCGGCTTGCCATGCCGGTGATCGATCGCGTGCGCGCCCTCAATCCGGACGCGCGGTTGGCGGCCTACGGCCTGTACGCGCCACTCAACGCCGCGCTCCTGCGCGAGCACGGCGTCTCGATCGTCGAGGGCGGCGAGTTCGAGGACGGCCTCGTTGCTGCAATCGCAGGTCCTCGCGACGGGACAGAGATCAATCGCACTGATGTGCCTCGTGTCCGCTTCCGCGTCCCCGATCGTGCGGGACTACCGGCGCTGACGCGGTACGCGACGTTGCAGTGACGGCGACCAACGCCGGACCGTCGGCTACACAGAGGCGACTCGCGGTTGCAAGCACCGCTGCCGCCACTGTCCGATCGTGCCCGTCTACGACGGGCGCTTTCGCGTCGTGCCGGTCGATATCGTCGCGGCTGACGTTCGCGCGCAGGTCGCCGCCGGCGCACGGCACATCACGTTTGGCGATCCTGACTTTCTGAACGGTCCCGGGCACGCGATGTCGGTCATCGATCGATTCGCCGCCGAGTGTCCGGGCGTGTCGTACGATGTCACGATCAAGGTCGAGCACCTGCTGCGCCATCCGGAGGCGTTGCCCCGCCTGCGTGACACCGGCTGCGCGTTCGTCACGACTGCCGTCGAGTCGGTGGACGATCGTGTGCTCGCGCTGCTCGACAAGGGACACACGCGCGCCGACTTCGAGCGCGTCGTCGCGCGGGCGCGTGACGTGTCGCTGCCGCTGGCGCCGACGTTCGTCGCGTTCACGCCGTGGACGTCGGTCGATGGCTACTGCGATCTCCTGCAAACGATCGATCGACTCGGACTCGTCGATCACGTCGCGCCGATCCAGCTCGCGATCAGGCTGCTCATAACCGAGGGATCGCGGCTGCTCGAGCTGCCGGACATCCGTACGCTCGTGGGACAGTTCAATGCGCGGACGCTCACGTATCCCTGGATTCACCAGGATCCACGGCTCGACGATCTGCAACGCACGGTCGAAGCGCTGGTTGGCGTCAACCTGTCGGTGCCTCGCCGCAGCGTGTTCGCACGCATCTGGGAGCTCGCGCACGACGCCGCCGGGCTGATCGCGCCATGGGCCATTGATCTCGACATTCCCGCGCGCGCGACGATCCCGTACCTGAACGAGCCCTGGTATTGTTGAGCGGAGCCGACTTCAGAGCAGGTGGCTCTGATATGAGGGTTATGCAGCCCCGAGTGTTGCTGTTCTCGACGACGACGGGGTATCAGCTTCGATCGTTCAACGACGCGGCCGAGCGGCTGGGCATTGAACTGATCTTTGCGACCGACCGTTGCCAGGAGTTGGACGACCCATGGCGCGATCGCGCGATTGCGGTGCGGTTCCACGACGAAGCGAGGTCGCTCGAGGACGTCGTTGGCGGCGGGCCGTTCCACGGCGTTCTTGCCGTCGGCGATCGTCCGACGATTCTTGCCGCACAGGCGGCTGAGCGCCTGGGACTTCAAGGCAATCCGCCTCACGCTGCAGCGGCCAGCGGCAACAAGCTCGAGACCCGCGCGCGGCTTGGCGCAGCGGGCCTTGCCGTACCGGCGTACTTCACGATGCCCGCGTCTGAACCTGGCTGGCGGGCCGCAAGCGACCCGCGCGTCGAGTTTCCGTGCGTGCTCAAGCCGCTCGGGCTCTCCGGCAGCCGCGGGGTCATTCGTGCCGACTCACCAAGCGGGTTCGCGCGCGCGTTCGATCGCATTCGCGCGTTGCTCTCGCGAGTCGATGTCCGTGCCGGGCGGAGCGGCCTGGATCGCATGATCCTCGCCGAACGATTCATCGAGGGACGGGAAGTGGCGGTCGAAGGCGTGCTGACGGCCGGCGCGCTGCAGGTTTTCACGATTTTCGACAAGCCCGACCCGCTCGATGGGCCATTCTTCGAGGAAACGATCTATCTGACGCCGACGTCGCTCGACGTCGCGACACGCGACGAACTCGTGTCGGCGATTCAGCAGGCCACCGACGCGATTGGTCTCTGGCACGGTCCCATCCACGCGGAGTGTCGCATCGGTCCCGCCGGGATTTATGTGCTGGAAGTCGCAGCGCGTCCAATAGGCGGTCTGTGTTCGAAGGCGCTTCGCTTTCAGAGTGACGAGTCGCTCGAGCAGGTGCTGTTGCGCCACGCCATCGGCGAAGACATCACCCGCGTCACTCGCGAACGAGCCGCGTCGGCAGTGATGATGATTCCGATTCCCCGGCAGGGACGGCTGAAGCGCGTTGATGGAGAGTCGGCGGCCCTGGACGTGCCGCACGTCGAGGCGGTACAGATCACCGCGAAAATTGGGCAGGCGCTAGAAGTGCTCCCAGAATCGGGCAGCTACCTGGGGTTCATCTTCGCGCGTGCAGACACGGCCGCGGAGGCCGATGCTGCTGTTCGTGCCGCGCATGCGCGCCTCTCGTTCACGATCGACTCGAGAATCGCGATCGCACACGCCGAAGGCTGAAGCCAGCCGCGGAAGGAATTACTTGCTCTGCTCCGGAACGTAGCCGGGAGGAAGTGCCGCGCCTTCGCCGAAGAAGAATTCCTCCATGTGCTTGGTCACGAGCTGCTGTGCCTCTTTCTGCCAGGGCATCAGGCGGTACTCGTTGAGGATCATCTTCATCCGCTCTTCCCACAGCTTCCAGGCTTCGGCGGACACGTTTTCGTAGACCCGCTGGCCGAGCTCACCCGGCCAGGGCTGGACCTCGAGGCCAGGGAGCTCCTTCTGAAATTTCACGCAGAAGACTTTGCGTCCCGAGGTGTTGCCGACAGGCGGCTCGGTTCCCGTAGGACCTCCGCAAACGCTCATGGGGCTCACTATAACAGCTTTGGCGCGGGTGGCTGTCGGTAGTTCATGCGGGCCGGTCTGGAACGTCCGTGTAGGGATTCGCTCCAAGGGGTGTTGGCGTGTGTGTCGCGCAGGTTGTACCCGGATGTCCACAAGTGACTGATTCCATGAGGCTGAGCGACTCTGGCTGGATCTGCAGGGCTGGCACATGGTTTGTAGATCAGCCGAGTCAGGTGACTCGACAGGAAGCGAAATACACGGGTACCGAGCCAATGAGGGGGGATCGACCACGAGACTGGGCCACGAGCCCACGAAAACCCGGGTGAGGCACCAGAAACCCCGCCCGACGAACCGACACCGGAGCCCGTCCAGGACCCCCCGTCGGAACCAATCGAGGTTCCGTACGTGGTGGAAGCAAGCGGGCAAGCGAAACGAGGGGCAGCCATGCATAATGTTGACAGCAAGAGACCCGAGGGTGTTGCTCGTAAGGAGCGCCGTGGATTTGCGTCGATGTCGCCTGAAAAGCAGCGCGAGATCGCGAGCAAGGGCGGCCGCGCCGCGCACGAGAAGGGCACGGCCCACGAGTGGACTTCCGAGGAAGCGCGCTCCGCCGGTCGTAAGGGCGGGCAGATCAGCCGCGGTGGCCGCGGGCGTCTCGCCGAACCTTTCCCTGCCGAGACCGAAGCCTCCGACGAACGTCCGAACCACTGACGCCGGCTCCGCCTCGGTTGCACACTTTTGCGTAGGTTGTTGATTTTGGTGCACTTGAGGCGGGACAGTAGTATCGTGGATGGGTGGACGTGAGTTACGGAGGCGTGTGCGTATGTTGAAACGGGTTGTGACGGCGATGGTGGCAACGCTGGCGGTCAGCGTTGCGGCCTCCGCCCAAACCAGCGGGTCTGCGCAAAGCCAGACGTCATCGGCTTCGTCGCAAACTGCCCAGCAGCCGGCCAGTACCAATCCTGACGCTGCCTATGATGTAAGGCCGGCTACCACCACTCCGATGGGAGACACCGGCCTGTGGTTCGTCCCCACAGCCGAGATCCTTCCCGCCAAGCGTTGGTCCGGCAGCGCCTATCGAGTCAACTTCGACTACCAACAGGGCTACACCGACGTATCGAACTGGCCGGTGACATTTGGCTACGGCCTAGCGCACCGCGCCGAGATCTTCGGCTCGTGGACGCTCGTGCGCCGCATCGATCGCGACGTGCGGCCGATCTTCCGTCCGGGCAACTCGCGCGTCGGCGGCCTCGTCAACGAGTACCCGTTCGTACGGCAGGGCTGGTCGGATAATCAGCTCGGCGATCTGTGGCTCGGCGGCAAAGTCAACTTCATGTCCCAGTGGCAGCAGAAGCCCATGGCGCTCGCCGCGCGCGTCATGGTCAAACTGCCGACGGCGAAGGACGACGAGGAAGGCGTCGGAACGGGCAAGACCGACTTCCTCTTCGACTTCATCGCCAGCAAGGAAATCAACCAGCGTGTTGAGGTGTCGGGCTACGGTGGCTTCATCTTCCGTGGCGATCCCGACACGGTCAGTATCTCGGACGGATTCCGCTGGGGGTTCGGCGCCGGGTTCCCGACGCGTAGCGGCCTCAAGGTCACGGCCGAGTTGCACGGCGAATCGCAGCTGGACGACGTCGTCTACTCAGGGGGCACGGCATCACCACTGCTCATCGGCGAAGATGGCTCGTTACCTCCTCTCGTTTCCGACTCCGACAACCAGACGCACTTCACCATTGGCCTGACGTGGGTCAGTAAGAAGGGATTCTTCGCTGGCGCCGGTGCTAACTGGCGTTTCGGCATGGAAGGCCGCAGCTTTGCCGGATCTGAATTCGGCGATGTTGGCGGCGACGCGTTCGGCTTCCAGGCGCGCATTGGTTATCACCCGGGTGTCCGCGTGTATACGCCGCCACCACCGCCGCCAACGCCAACGCCGGCACCAACGCCAGCGCCCAAGCCGGAGCACACGCTCGGCGTGAAGGCGTCGTGCGCACCCTGCACGGTTGAAGTGGGCCGCCAGTCCACCGTCACCGCCGTGGCGTCGAGCTCGATCGGTTGCACGGTGACCTACGCGTGGTCTGCTCCGGCGGGCACGTTCACCAACCGCACCGGTCAGAACACACCGTGGACGGCTCCGAACACCGAAGGCACGGTTCCAGTAACAGTAACGGTGACCTGTCCGCAGGATGGCAAGACCGCCAGCGATACGGTCAACATCAACGTCGTTCGACCGGTGGTGAAGCAGATCGTGTTCGAGGACGTGCACTTCGACTTCGACCGCTACTCGCTGCGGCCGGAAGCGACGCGCGCGCTCGACGAGGCTGTCACGGCGATGCAGCAGAACCCGACGCTGCGCATCCAGGTTGAAGGCCACACCTGCAACATCGGCACGGCCGAGTACAACCTCGCGCTGGGCGATCGTCGCGCCAACTCCGTGCGCGATTACCTCACGAGCCGAGGCATCGCGGCGAACCGCCTCGGTGTCGTCAGCTATGGCGAAGAACGGCCGAAGCACGACAACTCGCGCGAGGAGACGCGGCGACTCAACCGCCGTGCGGCCCTCGTCGTGACCCTGCAGCAGCAGTAGCGCATTGAGCCGGATGGTCTCGCACCACGTGCGAGGCCATCCGGGCTTCTCGGGATCCCCCGAGGACGGACATGCGGCTCGTCAACGTTTACCTATCTGGTTATTTCCTCCTCATCATCAGTGCCCTGGCCGCCCTGTGGTACGGTGGTGTCCTCGGGCGCCTGCCGACGGGCTGGGTCGTCATCGGTCTCATAATTGCCCTCGGCCTCGGGGTGACGCTCTTTCTGACCGGGGGCAAGCCCGTCGCTCGCGACTGACAATCCGTTCTCGATTGGCGCCGGTCGGGATCGTTTTTGGCAAGACGATCGTCCGGCTGTTGACCATGCGCTCCCTGCGCGCGACGTGGATCGCGCTCCTGCCGCTGGCTCTCCTGACCCTCACCGCCTGTAAAGAAGAGCAGACAGGTGTGGTGGTCAAGGAGCTCTCGTTTTCCGGTAACAAGGCCATCACCACGGGTCAGTTGCGGTCCGTTCTGGCGACCGCTGCGAGCGGCAAGCTGCCCTGGTTGCCACGGGAGTACTTCAGTCGCGAGGAATTCGATGCCGATCTCAAGCGAATCGCCGCCTTTTATCGAGACCGCGGGTTTCCGAACGCGCGGGTCAAGTCGTTCGACGTGCGGCTGAGTGACGATCAGAAGTCGGTTCGGCTGAGCATTGACATCGAGGAGGGCGAGCCGGTCGTCGTCGAACGCGTTGGCCTGGACGGTTTCGACGTAATACCGGAAGAACACCGCCGCGCACTGGAATCACGCCTGCCGCTCAAGGCTGACGCACCACTCGACCGCGCATTACTCCAGGCCACGCGCGAAGCGGTGATCGACGAGCTGAAGGATCACGGGTATCCGAATCCGACCGTCGCTGTTTCGGAGTCGCCCGGCTCGACCGAACAACGCCGCAACGTCACCTACGAGGCGCAGCCGGGTCGCCTGGCGTATGTCGGGCGCATCGATATTGTCGGAATGGCGAGCGTCAGCCCGCGCATCGTGCGGCGCCAACTGACGTTTCGCACCGGTCAGCTCTTCCAGGAGAGCAAGCTTCGTGAGAGTCAACGCAAGCTCTACGCGATGGAGCTCTTCAACTTCGTCAACGTCGAGTCGGTTGGTGCGGTCGGCGAAGGCGCCGCCAGCCAGGAGGGCGAAGCGGACCAGATCGCCACGCGCGTGACGGTCACCGAAGGCAAGCACCGGAAGGTGAATTTTGGCTTGGGCTACGGAAGCGAAGAGCGCGCGCGCGGCGAGATCGACTGGCGTCATGTGAACTTTTTCGGCGGCGCACGCATCGCGGGCGTATTCGCCAGGTATTCGGCGCTCGACCGCGGCGTCCGCCTCCATTTCCGCCAGCCCTACTTCTTCAGCCCGAAATACTCATTCGGGATGAGTGGCCAGTCCTGGTTCAGCGACGAGCCGGCGTACAAACTGACGACCGTCGGCGGCCGCGCCACGGTTGCGCGCGAGTTCGGGCGGAAATGGGCGCCACTCGGCGCCCGCCAGACGACCACGCTCGCCCTGACCTATGCGAACGAATGGGAGGATTACACCGTTTCAGAGGAGGCCCTCAACGATCCGACGTTTCACGACGATCTGATCGCGCTCGGTATGAACCCGGAGACCGGTGCCGACACAGGCCGGCTTTCGGCGCTGCTGCTCGATGCTGGCCGGAACACGACCGAGAACATCCTGGATGCCACCAAGGGCTACGTCGCCAGCATTCACCTCGAATCGGCGGGACAGTGGCTCGGTGGTGACTGGGATTACCGGGAAATCTCGGCGGAGGGCCGTTACTACCATACGCTCGGGCGGCGCATAGTGGCGGCCGTCCGCGCTCGGGCTGGCTCGATCGACTCATCGGGCCCCGAAGAAGACCTCGTACCGTTCTTCAAGCGCTACTTCCTCGGCGGCTCGACGAACCTCCGCGGCTGGGGCCGGTACGAAGTCTCGCCGCTCACGGAGGATGGAACGCCGATCGGCGGCAACACCTTCCTGAACTTCTCGACCGAACTCCGGTTTCCGTTCGCACGCAACTTCGGCGGCGTGCTGTTCGTCGACGGGGGCAACGTCTGGACCAATCCCTGGGACTTCAACCTGAACGACCTGCGCTACGACGTCGGCGCCGGCCTGCGGTACTCGACGCCGGTCGGTCCGTTTCGGCTCGACGTCGGCTGGCAGCTCAATCCGATACCGGGACTCATGGTCGACGGCGAGCCGCAATCGAGAGCGCTGCGCGTGCACTTCAGCATCGGGCAGGCGTTCTGATCGCATGGTGCTTATCAGACGGCTCGTCCACGTCGCCGCCTGGATCGGGACGCTGGCCGTCGCGCTGCTGGCGATTGGCCTCATCGTTTCGCAGACGCCATGGTTTCGCGACTGGGTGCGACGGGTCATCATCCGCGAGTCGCGTCAGTATCTCAACGGCGAGCTGACGGTCGGACGCGTCACCGGCAATCTCTTCTTCGATTTTGGTCTCGCCGATGTCGCCGTCAATGTCTCCGGCGATCGGGTGGTCTCCGTCAAGACGCTGACGGTCGACTATAGCGTCCTCCAACTTATTTCTCGCGGAATCGTCGTCGATCACATCACGCTCGTCGAGCCACGCGTCCACGTGGTCCGGGACAGCTCGGGGTGGAACATCGGCAAGCTCGTACGCAAGCGTGAGCAGGAGGCGGATCGCCGCGGCCCTGGTCGGCCGGTGTCGCTGCCGTCGATCGCGATCGTCGACGGTGCGATGACGATCGACGATGGTTCGACCTCGAGTGGCTACCGGCTGCCCAAGCGCATCGATGATCTCGATGTGCGGGCCGCGTTCCGATACGAGCCGGTGCACTTCACGATCGAGATCGGGAATCTGAGCTTTCGTGGCGCCGATCCCGATCTCGTCCTGCAGCAGATGGCCGGCGGGATCGCGATCCGTGACGACAATCTGTACCTCGAACACCTCACGCTTCGAACGGGTGAGAGTGCCGTCAACATGTCCGGCGTGATCGAAAGCTATCTTCGCACGCCGATCATCAAGCTCGTGGGTGACGGCACCGTCTCGATGCCCGAGGTGGGGAGGGTCGTACCGGTTCTCTCCGGCTACCTGCTTCATCCGACGGTTGCGATCAAAACGAACGGTCCGACGAACCGGCTGGTCATGGATCTCGATGTCCGGACTGAAGCCGGAAGGCTCCGTGGTCCGCTCACGACTGATCTCGCGTCGCCCGACTTTGCCTTTGCTGGGCCGTTGCGAGTGGAGCGTCTGAATCTCGGCCCGATTCTGAAAAGCCCCGAGCAGAAGAGCGACATCACCGGCGACGTCCAGATCGATCTGACGTTGCCGTCGGCTCCGCAGACCGCGGCAGCCTTCGATCGTCTCGGGGGACGATTTGTGTTCAATGGCTCGCGCGCGATTGCGCTCGGCTACGATGCGTCCGATATCAAGGCCGCCGGGTCTTTCAAAGGTTCGCGCATTACTCTGGCCAGCGCGAGCGCGCGCGCCTACGGCGCAACAGCCACGACCCGCGGCGTTATCGTTTTGCCGCAGGGCCGACGGCCGATCTCATTCGATCTCCAGGGAACGGCTGCGAACGTCGATCTCAGGCGTCTTCCGCGCTCGACGCGGGCGCCGATGCTCGAGACCGTCCTGACACTCTCCGACTATCACATCAAGGGCAGTGGCACCGCGGTCAGCGGGACAGCGACGCTCGATCGTTCCACCATCGAAGGCGCAACCGTCGCAGGTAACACAGTCGTCGAGTTCGACATCGGCGCCACGCCAATCACCTACGCGGGAAAGGGAACGATCGAAGGACTCAACGTCAGGCGGTTGGGGAAGGCGCTCGAGATCGCGGCGCTCGACGATCCGCGCTACGAGGGGCAGGTGAGCGGTGACTTCAACGTCCGCGCCTCGGGCACGACGCTCAAAGAACTCACGTTGTCAGCGAGCGGCACGTTGACGGATTCGACGATGTGGGGAACGCACGTGCCGGCAATGACGTTCAGCAGCGACATCGCCGCCGAAGCGCTGAGTGTCAAGGCGAAAGGTTCATTCGATCGCATGAATCCCGCGGTCATTCTCGAGAGGAAGTCGCTCGAGGGCAACGTGAACGGCACGGTCGACGTGTCGCTTCGTCTCGCCGATGTGTCCGCGCCGGTTACAGCGTCGTCGATCGAGCTCGCAGGCCACGTCAACCTGGCGCCGTCGCTGCTCAGCAGCGTGCAGATTGCCGGCGCCGAGATCGAGGGCCGCTATGCCAACGAGACGGCGGATCTGACGCGACTCCACGTCGATGGTCCCGACGCGACCGTCGACGCATCGGGCCGCCTCGCGCTCGGTGGCACCGCGACCTCCGACCTCAAGTATCAGCTCAACGCCAGCGATATCACCGAGATTGGCAAGATTGTCGGCCAGAACACACTCGACGGCATGCTCGTCCTTGATGGCACGGTTACGGGTAATCGCGATTCGCTCGAGACTCGTGGAACGCTGAACGGCAACGGCCTCGCGTACGGAGACAACAAGGCGCTCGATCTCGACAGCACATACGCCGTCACGGTGCCCAACCTCGACATCGTCAACGCCAGGGTGGAGGCCAAGTCCGTCGCGACCTTTGTCCAGATTGGAGGCGTCGAGATCAACCAGATCAACGCAACGACGACGTACGACCAGAAGCGGCTCGAGTTCGAGACGACGATGCAGCAGCGCGGACGCAGTCTTGCGGCGACCGGAAATGCGATCTTTCATCCCGATCATCATGAGCTGCACCTGCCGACGCTGGCGCTGGCAACCGAGGGGATCGAGTGGCGGAACGTGCCCGGCAGTGAAGCGGCGATTCAGTACCGACAGGGTGAGGTCACCATTGAGGATCTGCGGCTGGCTCGCGGCGATCAGTCGCTCGAGGTCGCGGGTTCAATCGTGTTCGATGGCTCCAGCCCAAGCGGCGCGCTCGATGTGCGTGCGGCCAACGTGGAGTTGGCGGAGATCGAGCGGCTTCTGTTGCAGAATCGCGGGGTCAGCGGCCGGTTGACCGCGAACGCCAAGCTCGCCGGCAACCTGAAGGCACCGATTGTCGACGGCCACGTGCAGGTGGTCGGCGGTGGATTCCAGGGCTACAAGTACGACTCGCTGAGGGCGGATCTCGACTACTCAGGAAACCGGATTCAGCTCGACGCGATGTTGCAGCAGTCGCCTGACGTCGCGATTACCGCCAAGGGTACGGTTCCGACGAGCGTGTTCGAACGAGGCGCGGGCACACACGTCGCCGGGACACCGGAGGACTCGATTGATCTCAGGATCGCGACTCCATCGCTCAACCTTGGCATCGTACAGGGGTTCACGACAGTCGTCACGCAAGTGGCTGGCACGCTCGCGGCAGACGTGCGCGTCACCGGCTCGGGCCGTGACCCGCACTTTCAGGGCTTCATCGACATCAGAGAGGGCGCTTTCGCCGTGCCGCGGTTCGGCACGTCCTACTCGGGTCTCGACACCAGAATCGACCTCGAGTCCGAGCTCGTGCGGGTACGACGGTTCGAGCTGCTCGACGAGAACGGCGAGCAGCTCGTCATCGCGGGGCAGCTCGCCGTACACCAGCGGCAAGTGGGCGCCGTCGACTTCACGCTCGAGTCGGAGAATTTCGAGATCATCGACAACGAGCTCGGAGACATCGGCATCAATGCGAACCTGAAAATCACCGGTGAGCTTGGCCGGCCAAAGCTGGTGGGGGACGTGCGGGTGAGCGCCGGCCGGTTGGAGCTCGATCGGATCCTGCAGCTCTTCTACGATCCTTATAGCGTCGAGGCGCTGCCGGACGTGGTGTCGGCCGAGCGCACTACAGAAACCGCCGGGAGCGCGCAGGAAGCAACCCAGCAGGCGCTGGCGCGCGCCGGTCAGACCGCGGCTCCGCCGGAGTCGATCACGACGACACCTGCCCCCGCCGCTGCGCCGGCGGCGCGCTGGTTCGACAACATCGAGCTCGACGTCCACCTGCGGATTCCGGACAACCTCGTCGTCCGTGGCCGGAAGCTCCGGCCGGGCGGTCCGACGCGAGCTTCGCTCGGCCAGCTCAATGTCACGCTCGGCGGCGATCTGAACATTCGGAAGAACGCTGGTGGTGAGATCACACTCGCCGGCACCATCAATACCGTGCGTGGGACCTACCAGTTCCAGGGCCGCCAGTTCGATATCGCCCGCAACGGCACGGTGCGGTTTACCGGCGAGGCGGAGCTGAACCCGGTGCTCGACCTGACAGCGACGCGCCTGATCCCCGACACCGGGGTCGAAGCGAAGGTTCGTGTGACCGGCAGCGTCAACAAACCATCGCTGGCGCTCTCGAGCACGCCCCCCTCGAAGAATCGGACGTCCTGGCGCTGATAATCTTCAACCGGCCGATCAACGAGCTCGGGACAGGCGAGCGCGCGTCGCTCGCCGCGACTGCCGGCGCTGTTGCCGGCGGTTTCATCGCCACGCCGCTCGGCGAATCGATCGGCCGGGCGCTCGATCTCGATCTGTTCGAGATCACGACCACGACGGAGAACGACACGCTCGGCGCCGAAATCACGATCGGCGAACAAGTCGGTGAGCGGACGTTCTTGAAAGTACGGCAACTGTTCGGCGACCGCACCTACAGCGAGTTCCTGCTCGAGTACCGAATCAGCGAGTATCTGCGGCTGGTCGCCTCGGCGGCACCCGAAACCTCCGGCGCCGCCAACCGCATAGGCCAGCGCCGCATCGAGCGGGCGGGAATGGATTTGATCTTCTTCTTCAGTTATTGATAACAGTCGTTACTCGGCAGTCGATAGTCGCACTCGACAGTCTGAGTCTTCAGTCTCATTCGGCAGTTCCAGTCGCAGTCGGACTCGACACTCGGCTGAGACTGAGGTCTGAGAACTGACGACTTAGAGTGTCGACTGCGATTGAAGACTAACGACTGACGACTCGTCAGTGCCTTCCCAACAGCGCGACCTGCACCCGTGCGTCGTTGAAGCAGGCGCCGGCGCCGATGTCGGTCAGCGTGTCCGGCGAGAGGGCATTCGAGGTCGATCCGTTGTAGGTGCTCTTGCGCCACAGCCCCTTGGCGAGGCTGACCGTACCGGGCCGGACGTTGGTCGTGACGGCGACGGGGCACTGCACTTCACCGAGATCGTTGAACACGCGGACCGGGTCGTCGGTCGCGAGCCCGCGTGCCTGGGCGTCGGATGGGTGCATCTGCAGCATGCCCGGACGCTCGCGAAGTTCACCGAGCATCGACGACACCGTCTTCTCGCTGGCGGGGGAAATCAGGGCAAGAGGATACCGTTCTGTCGCAGGGTCGGGCTGGAAACTGTAAAGACCAGCGGGAGCCTCCGCATCGAGTGCCGCCGGACACAGGTCAATCTTCGCGTCTGGCGTCAGCGGAAACACGTCGACGAACTGAACCGGATGTCCGCCAAACGGCGGCGTCACCGAGCCGCGCTCGAGGAGCTCCTGGCCGATGTTCGCCGGCAGCCGGCCGGCGATTCGCAGCAACGTGTCTGTCTCCTCCTCCACCTCTCCGATGCCCAGGCGCTGCGCCAGCTGAGAGAAGACGGCCGGATTCGGTCGCGCCTCGCCGGCGGGTTCGATGGCGGGCCGTACGAGCTGCAGGCTGATCGGACCGTATCCCCTGGCGATGTCGTAATTCTCGAGGAACGTCGTCGCGGGAAGGACGACGTCAGCATAACGCGCCGTGTCGGTGAACACTTGATCGAACACGACGGTGAAGAGATCCGAGCGGCGCAGTCCCTCGAGCACTCGGTTCTGGTTCGGCATCGTCGCCAGCGGATTGCAGTTGTAGACGAACAGCATCTCCACGGCCGGATCGGAGTAGTCGAGCAGTGCATCGCCAAGCTTGTTCATGTTGACAATGCGCGTCTGCGCCTCGGGCGTATCGTTCATCCATGTGGCGGCCTTGATGCCGAAGGCGGTCGAGTTACTCATCGAGTAGCCACCGCCGCGCACGCCGAACTTGCCGCCGACGGCCGGCAGCGCGAGCACCGATGCTACAGCGCTTCCACCGTTCCGATTCCGTTCGAGGCCCCAGCCACATCGGATGACTGCCGGAGCGCTCTCGGCATAGAGCGCGGCAAAGCGCTCGAGATCGGCGACGTCGATTCCAGCAACACCGGCAGCGCGATCGGTCGACCATTGGTCCGCGCGAGACCGCAGCTCGTCGACGCCTCGCGCATGCTTGGCGAGAAACGCGAAGTCGGCGTGGCCGCGATCGAAGAGATACTTGTGCAGCGCAAGCGCCACGACAACGTCCGTGCCGGGATGCAGCGCGATATGAAGGTCAGCCTGCCGTGCCAGCGACGTTGCGCGAGGGTCGACAACGACCAGCACAGCGCCGGCCTGACGCGCTTCTTTGATGAAGGGTACGAGGTGAATGCCCGACGTCGACGGATTGACACCCCACAGCACGATCAGCTTGGCGTGCACGTAGTCTTCGTAGGTGACGCTCGGCATCTTCCCGTACAGCCCGAGGTTGGCCGCGCCCGTTGCCGCCGCGCAGACCGTCCGCGCCAGTCGCGACGTGCCGAAGCCACGCCACAAGGCGGCGTCGATCGTATCCTGCGTGAGCAGGCCGTTCGAGCCGCCGTAATAAAACGGCAGGATCGCCTCGGCGCCCGATCGATCTCGAATCTCGATCATCTTGTCCGCAATCTGATCGAGCGCTTCATCCCAGCCGACGCGGGTGAACGTGCCATCGCCCTTCGAGCCCTTGCGGATGGCCGGGTAGAGGAGCCGGTCCTCGCCGTAGACGCGGTCGGCAAAGCGCCGCACCTTGCCGCAGATGTAGTCCCGAGTGGTGGGGTTTTCGTGGCCGCCGTCGATGCGCACGATCCGGCCCTTCTCGACCGTCACCTCGAGGGTGCACGAGTCGGGGCAATCGAGCGGACAGGCGGTTTGTACCGTCGAGTGACCCCAGGATTCAGGAGCCGCGGCGCGAGCCGAATGAGCCATGTGCAGCGATTATCGCACGCCGATCCGACGCCCGTGTGCCAATTGGCCGGTGGTGTGTGACGAAGCTCGGCGGTTGCTTGAGTGCGCTACACTGTCCGCGCCGTAGGGCGTTCCTGCAGCGATGGAGGGTGCGATGACTTTTGGAGACCGGGTAGTCGGCGCAATGAAGCTGGATCCGAATGCGTTCGAAGATGTCGAGCGCGATCCGACAGCTATCGGACAATCGGTCGGCGTCATTGTGCTTGCCGCTGTCGCCGCCGGAATCGGCAACGTGTTTCGCGGCGGCTTGACCGGAATCGTCTACGGGGCGTGCTTGTCGGTGGTCGGCTTTCTCGTCTGGTCGCTGATCGTGTGGGTTATCGGCACCAAGGTCATGCCGGAGCCGGCGACGAAGGCCGACTACCCCGAGACCTTCCGCGTGCTCGGATTCTCGGCCGCGCCGGGCCTGGCGAGCGTCATCACCATCATTCCGATTCTCGGCTATCTCTTGATGTTACTGATTTGGCTGTGGCAGATCGCCGCCATGATCATCGCGGTGAAAGCAGTCCTCGACTACTCGACATTGGGCAAGGCCATCATCGTCGTTGTCATCGGATGGATCGTTAATTTCGTCCTGACCATGATCATCCTGGCGCCGCTGCTCGGCATGAGCATGTTCTACCGCTAAGTATTGGGAAAAACTCGGCAGGCGGAACCGTCGGCGCGTCCCGGTGTCTATATTCGCAAGCGGACGCGAGACGGAGTGTGGCGGTGGCAATAGTCTGAAGGCGCTTCGAACTTCAGACTTCTGCCACTTCACACTTCACCCTTCAGACTTCAGCCTTCTTTGGGGGTGGTGTCCGATGCCTCAGGAATTCTTGCGCGACGTGCTGCGTACGGGCGACGTCAAAGGGCGGCGGCGACGCTTGTCGGTGCTGCCGCTGTCGATCGCGATTCATGCGATTGTGCTCACAGCGTTTCTCTTCAGTCCATGGATCGTCGACGCCGAACTGCCAATCGTGGGGTCTCCACTCCAGGCCTACGTTCCGACGGTGACGCCGCCCGCACCGCCGCCGCCGAGTCCACCAGCGGCGATGGCGCCGAAGAACACAAGCGTACCCATCTCGGCGCCGGACAAGATCGCCGACGAGACCCCTGAGCCTCCAAAGGGGGCCCCCGTGGACGGCGGCCTGACTACGGGGCCCGGCGTCGACAGTTCCGGTTCGGTGCTCGTTGGTTTGAGCGTGCCAACACCCGTCGCGCTGCCGCCACCGCCGATACCGACGCCCAAGTACGTCAAGATCGGTAGCGGGATTCGTGAGCCGAAGAAGCTCGTGCACGTCGCGCCGGTTTATCCCGAAATTGCGCGCATCTCCCGGGTCGAAGGAAAGGTCACGATGGAAGCCATCCTCGACGCCACCGGCAAAGTTGAAAGCGTCAGGGTGCTCAGCGCACAGCCACTCCTCGAGGACGCAGCGGTACGAGCCGTGCGGCAGTGGAGATATACGCCGACCGAACTCAACGGCGTCCCCGTACCTGTACTCATGACGATCACTGTCGTCTTCACACTCGCACGATGATTGTTGCGACGGCGCTTCGCGCCTTCGTCGCCCTTACGCTCCTGACGGCCGCGGCAGGCCGTCAGGAGCCAGACGACGCCGCGCTGAAGGCGGCCGTCGAGCAGTTCTTTGCCGCGCAGCAGGCCGAGGATATTCCTGCCTACCTCGCGCTCTGGAGCTCCACGGCCAAGCGCCCGTCCGCAGACCAACTCAAGTATGTCTTCGACGCCGGCGACGACACGTTCTCGAACGTGACGGTTGTCGCGACGTTTCCGACGGCCGGACGCGTACGCGTGCGCGTCACGGCGACACGGGATCGAGTCATGCCCGCGCGCATACCGGGGCGTGGCCCGTTTACGTCCCATTCGACGACGCAGTGGAGCCTTGTCTACGTTCGTGAAGGCGCCGACTACAAGCTTGTTCGCGAAGGCTCCCCAGTCGATGGGCTGGCTGAGAGCCTGATCGATGAGGCCACGATCGAGGGCCGCCAGGCCCTCCTCGCCGCTGAACCAGACCTCGTGAACGACGAGCTCCTCACGGCGATGTCCAGGCGCGCAGGTCAGGCAGTACAGATGCAACTCTACGCTGCCGCCGAGAGCGGCTTCGAGCGCATGCTCGAAGTCGCGCGGCACGTCGGCAGCCGGAGGTACGAAGGCGAGGCGCTTCAGAATCTCGCGAATGCGCGCTACTTTCGACAGAACCTGACAGGCGCGCTTCAGGCGTACGAAGATCGATTGGTCATAGAACGCGAGCGCGGCGATCAGGAAGGGATTGCCGCGTCCCTCATCGGCGTGGCGACCATCCGTTACACCTTCGCTGAATACGGCACTGCGCTGACCACGTATCGCGAAGCGCTCGCCATTCAGGAGCAGCTTGGCGACAGCAGTTCAGTGGCGACGACGCTCATCAGTACTGGCAACATTCTGTACTTGCAGGGAGACTACTCGGGCGCCATATCCGACTACGCCCGCAGCCGTGACATCAGCCGCAAGAACCTGAGCACCGGCGGAGAGGCCGACGCCCTCAAGGGGCTGGCTCGCGTCCTGATCGCGCAAGGCGACTATCGCGCGGCACTCGACGCGCTCGCCGGCGTGCTCGCGGAAGGCAAGGCGCGGGACAATCGCAACGATCAGGGGACGGCGCTCCTCAGCATCGGTGACGTGCACTTCCGCCTCGGTAACTTGGAGCAGGCGCGCGCCGCGCTCGTCGAGAGTCGCAGCCACTTCGAGGCGATCAAAGACTTGTCTCACGTTGGACGCTCGCTGCAAGCGCTCGCCCTCGTCGATCTCGTCGCCAGCCGGTTCAAGCTGTCGGAAGATGAGTACCGGAAGAGCAGCGATACGTGCACGGCCGCCGCTGACAAGGAGTGTGCGGCGGCAGCTGTCGCGGGACTGGCGTTCGCTGAGACGGCTCAGGACAAGTTCGAAGCCGGGATTGCCTCGTACAAGAAGGCCATCGAGGCATTTACGTCCCTCGAGCGGTCGGAGCAGGTTGCGCGCTCCGAATTGGGCCTCTCGCGGGCGCTCAGTGGGAGCGGTGCGCACCAGGCCGCGCTCGATGCCGCCGGCCGTGCACGCGCTCAGGCCGAGGCGCTGAAGAACGACGACGTGCTCTGGCGAGCGCAGGTGGCCGAGGCCGAAGCCCTGCGTCGGCTTCGCGATCGACCCAAGGCC
Organism: uncultured Acidobacteriota bacterium; assembly: GCA_963797715.1. GTDB lineage: Bacteria > Acidobacteriota > Vicinamibacteria > Vicinamibacterales > 2-12-FULL-66-21 > DATBJJ01. The sequence goes on along the minus strand of CAWCQS010000007.1, from coordinate 178,440 downwards.
ACTGCCGCGGCAGGGGAAGCCGTCGTGTCCGTCGATCGCTTGCTTGCGGTCGCCGAGGTACGCCCCTCGGTGCCGGTCGCACGTGACACCTCATCCGCATTTGCGTTGCTCGCGCTTCTTCAGGCAGAGGATGGCGAGGCGGCGGCGGCGTTCGAGACTGCCGAGCGGATGCGCGTGCACGACCTTCGTCTGCTACTCGCGCCGGGAGAGCGTGACATCTTTCGCGGCATGACTGATCGCGAGCGAGAGGATGAGCGCGCGCTTGCCGGGGAGCTCGTGTCGGCCCATGCACAATTGTCGCGGGAGCGAGGTCTCCCGAAGCCCGATGCCGCACGAGTGGCGCGCCTCGAGTTGGCCATTGCCGACGCAACGGCTCGCCGGAGAGCGCAGCAACAAGCGCTTTTCGAACGCCTCCCGGCGCTGAAGATCTGGCGAGGCCTGATGGCACCGGCCACGCGTGCCGACGTCGATGCGCTGCTGCCCGACGCCAGCACCGTACTGATGGAGCTGGTCGTCACGGAGCAGACGCTGCTCGTCCTTGTTGCGCGGCGAGGCGAGGAGGGTATTCGCTTCTCCACGCACTTCGAGGCCGCGTCACGACGGACGATCGCCGAGCGTGTCGGCCGCCTGCAGCAGCCCGAGACGACGCGCGATGCCATCGCGTGGCGGAAGGCAGCGCTCGAGCTCGTCCCAGGTCTCGCCGCGACCTTTGGCAGAGCCGCACGCGCTATCGTCGTGCCACACGAAGTGCTCTGGCGCGTGCCCTTCGAGGCTCTTCCCACCGAGAACGGATACGTCGCGGACACCACCGCGATTACGTATGCGCCGTCCGTGACGTCGCTGGTTCGCGCGCCCGCCGTCGAGCGTCCAGCGGCGCCAGGGCCGCTCGCGGTCGTGGCCGCACCGGAGCTCGCGCCGGCGGTGCTCGACGAGATACGTCGCACTGCCCCCGGGTGGGCCATTCGGAGTCCGGCGTCGGCAGAGCAGGAGCGCGACGCGATCGTTCGCGATCTTGACGCCGAGAGCGCCCAGACTCTTTCCGGTGCTGGCGCGACCGAGATCGCTGTTGCCGAGCGTGCCGCGAGCGCCGACGTCATTCACCTGGCGGCGCCATTCCGCGTTAACGGTGCCAGCCCGCTCTTCTCGTCGATGTTGCTCGCGCCTGCACCGGCGACTGACGGCACGCTCGAGGCGCGCGAAATCATGAACCTGGACCTGCACGCGCGCGTGACCATCTTCTCCGACGGCGCGTCGATGACGATGATGGACGCGGCTGATGAAACCGGTGCCGTAGCCTGGGCGTGGCGTGCCGCCGGCGTCCGAGCCATCGTCCTGCCGCGATGGACGACGGACGATGCGGCCTCGAACGCGTTTCTGTCGCGTTGCTGCACGCACGGCTGCGGGCAGGAGACGCGCCCGGACGTCGCCTTGCAGGCCGCCCGGGCATGGCCCGTGGGTTCTCGCGCAACATCGGCGCCGTTCTTTTGGGCCGGCTGGATGCTCGTCGGCGAACGGTAGAAGCGATCTCGCTACCGGGGCGAACGAGCGTAGCGAGTGAGCCACGCGATCGGAGCGCGCCGTCGCGAGCGGCGCGCGAGAGCGCGTGTGGGGGAGTCCGAGGGGCGAAGCCCCTCGGTTATGATCGATCCGTGGCCGAACTTCCACATGTCGTCATTGTCGGTGGCGGGTTCGGCGGATTGTACGCGGCCCGAGCGCTGCGCCGCGCGCGCATTCGCCTCACCATCGTCGACCGCCGAAACCATCATGTGTTCCAGCCGCTCTTGTATCAAGTTGCGATGGCGGCGCTCTCGCCGGGCGATATTGCGTCGCCGATACGCTGGATCCTGCGCCGGCAGTCGAATGCCGAAGTGCTCCTGGCTGACGTTCGCGGCGTCGATCGCGTGCGGCAGGTGCTGATTCTTGCCGATGGTGAACTGTCCTACGACTACCTGATTGTCGCCAGCGGCGCGACCCACGCGTACTTCGGCCATGACGAGTGGCGCGCGATCGCGCCGGGACTGAAGACCATCGAGGACGCGCTCGATATCCGCCGGCGCGTGCTGTTGGCGTTCGAGCGCGCTGAACGCGAGACCGATCCGGTTCGGCGTGCGGCGCTGCTCACGTTCGTCGTCATTGGCGGCGGTCCCACTGGCGTCGAGATGGCTGGGGCCATCGCCGAGATCTCGCATCATTCGCTGGCCCGCGATTTCCGGCACATCGATCCAAGCTCCGCGCGCATCCTCCTCGTGGAGGCCGGTCCGTCGGTGTTGGCGACCTTCCCCGAGCCCTTGCGCGAATCAGCGCGCGCCGACCTCGTGCGGCTCGGCGTCGATGTCCGCACCGGTCAGCCGGTCACGAAGGTGGCGAGCGGTCACGTCGAAATCGGCGCCGAAACCGTGTACGCCGAGACGATCGTCTGGGCTGCCGGCGTTGCTGCTTCTCCTTTGGGCGCGACGCTCGGTGCACCCGTCGATCGGGCTGGACGGGTGCGAGTCGAGCCGGACCTTACGGTGCCGGGCTCACGGAACGTCTTCGTCATTGGCGATCTGGCATCGCTCAACGGCGCCGATGGAAAACCGTTGCCGGGCGTGGCGCAGGTGGCGATACAGATGGGGAGGCACGCGGCGCGCAACATCACGCGAGGCATCGAAAAGCAGCCGTATCTCCCGTTCGTGTACAAGGACCTCGGCAACATGGCGACGATCGGACGCGCCTCAGCGGTTGCGGATTTCGGCTGGATGCGCCTGCACGGATATGTCGGCTGGCTTGCCTGGCTCTTCGTCCACATCCTCAACTTGATTGGCTTCCGCAACCGTCTGGTCGTGCTCGTGCAATGGGCCTGGTCGTACTTCAGCTATCAGCGTGCGATCAGGTTGATCACCGGCCCACCGGGAGTATCGGATTCGAGCGTGTGATGACGGCTGTTCGCATCATCGTCGTCATCGCGGCGATCGCCGCCGCAGTCATTCCGCTGCCGCCGCGGTTCGTGGAAACGTGGTACTCCGGAGGCTTGTATCCGGCACTCCAGAACATCGTCACGCCGCTGACCAACAACGTACCGTTCGCGTTGCTCGACGTGAGCCTCGCCTTCGTGCTCGCGGTTTTGGGAATCGCGTTCGCTCGCCGGGTGCGTGCCCGGGGCTGGATGCGCGGCATGACGTCGACGGTTGCGACGCTGGTGACGCTGACCGCTGTCCTGGTGCTTTGTTTCTTCGTCGTATGGGGTTTCAACTACCGTCGGCAGCCGCTTGACGACAAACTCGAGTACGACCCGCAGCGGGTGACGCGCGAGGCGGCCATGGCGCTTGGCACGCACGCGGTCAAGGAAATCAACGCGCTGTACGACGGAGCCCACGAGCCCGGAGCGCCGCCCGGACCGGCGATCGAAGTGGCGTTTGATGCGGCGCAGCGCATCCTGGGCAGCGCGTGGACTGCTGTACCTGGCGTGCCGAAGCGGTCGCTGCTCGAGCGCTACTTTCGCGCCGCCGCGATCGACGGCATGACGGACCCGTTCTTTCTCGAGATCGTCATCAATCCGGATACGCTGCCGTTCGAGCGGCCGTTCGTCCTCACGCACGAATGGGCGCACCTCGCCGGATATGCCAACGAGGCGGAGGCAAACTTCGTCGCGTGGCTTGCCTGCACTCAGGGGAATGCGATGGCGCGCTATAGCGGCTGGCTGGCGATCTTCGAGCACGTTGCCGCATCGTTGCCCAGGCCGGATCGCGTGTCGTTGACGGCGCAGCTCGCCGACGGGCCGAGGCGAGACCTCGAGGCCTCCGCCGCGCGCTACGCCCGCTCTTCACCGGTCGTCCGTGAGGCAGCGCGTGACGCCTACGATGCCTACCTTCGAGCGAATCGTGTCCACGAGGGCGTGGCGAGCTACTCGGCGGTCGTGAGGCTCATGCTCGGAGCGGGCCTCGAGGACGGCCGGCGGCCGACGTTGCGATAGCAGACGCGTCCTCGTCAGCGTCGCGAGCGGATTGGATCGAGCTCGTCGAGATCGGTGGGCATCACAGGCGTGGGTTCGCCGCCGGTGCGCAAGTCGTCTGGGCGCGTTGGGCAGCCGTCGCCATGGAGGATTTCGACCGCCATCCACCACCGCCGCCCGCATTCATGACAACGATGCGGCTGCTGCGCGGTGATCGCTTCGCGCACGCGCTCCAGCGTGTGGCGCAGCCGCGAGGGGTACACACGCGGCGAGCCACAGGAAACGCACGTCATGCGGCGTCATCCTAGCACGGCCGTCGCGACGTCTGACCTGTCAGCGAGCGGCGATGCGGATTCCGCCGTTCGTGCCTTCGATGTGGATCGGCGCGCCGCCGCCGTTCAGCTTGCCCTCGAGCCGGCGCCGCGATGCCTGGGTCGTCTCGAGCGTCAACCCGCTTGCGTCGATGCCGCCGTTGGTGATGCTGGCCGAGATCGTCGCCTTCGAGTCCGACGGCAACCCGAGTTTGATGCCGCCGTTGGTGCATTCGAGCTTGGCGCCGCCTTCCGCCAACCGCGCGAGCTCGACGTCGACGCCGCCGTTCGTGGTGCTCGCGTCGATGGCGCCGCCGATGTCTCGGCCGACAACACCGCCGTTGGTCGTTTCGGCGATGATCTTCCCGGTCAACCCGGTGACTTCGACGCCACCGTTGACGGTCGTGAACTTGACTTCGGCGCCTGCTGGAACGCGGACCATGTATTTCACCTGCGTGCTGCCGCTGAACCAGCCGCCACCGCGCGGAAGCTTCGTGGAGATGCTGATGGCCCCGGACGAGACCTCTTCTCGAATCTCGACCTTCTCGAGCGCTTCCTTCGCGGCTTCAATCGTTGCCGCCTTCGCCGTCTTCTGCGCCACCACTTCGACAGCGTTGCCGGTCGAGGGCGTCACCTGAATCTTGCCGTTGACGTTGCTGATTTCGACGCGGCCGCCAGCGCCAAGCTCGTAGTTCTTTTTCCACTCGGCGGTCTCGGAGTGCTTGAGATCGGCTGTGACCACGTCGCAGCCCTGAAGCGCGACGAGGTTGAGGAGCAGGAGCGGAACGGCGACCACGGGGATACGTGTGCGCGAGCGAACCGTTCGTAGGGCGAACGCAGTCATGTGCGATACCTCAGGGCGTTATACGGCTGTTTGGAGGGGAGCGTTCCCCTTCCGCTGTGACCCGCCTGGTCTATAATCCGACGCTAGCGAGGGCCCGCCTTCGCCAAGGCTACGGCGGGTCCGCCGAAGCGCTCCGCGCGGCGGCGGAAAGCTGGCAGCTTGACGCTGGGAGCTCGAAACCGATGTCAGACCGGAAATATCGGCAGCGAGGATATCAGGACGATCCGCGGGAGCCGCGGCGCGATCAGAAGCCTGCCGAAAAGAAGGAGTATGCGCCGCGCGGGCAACCGCCGCTGGCCCCGAAGACCTTCAACATGCCGGGCTTCCGCGAGGTGGTCCGGTGCGCGCGCTGCGGCAACGAGCTGACGGTGGCCGCCGCCAGCAATCCGGAGGGCCGATGCGCGCGGTGCGGCTCCGACCTGCATGCCTGCGCGCAGTGCAGTCACTTCGACACCGGTTCGCCGTTCGAGTGTCAGCAGCCGGTGCCCGTTCGCGTTTCGCCCAAGGACGCTCTGAACACCTGCACCTTCTATGAGCCCCGCACGACGGTCGAGCGCGAGACCAAGACTGTGGCGCCGACGAGTGCCCGCAAGGCCTTCGACGACTTGTTCAAGTGACAGGTCAGCTTAGTCGTTCGTCACGAGTCCCAGATCCTTCAGGCCTCGCATTTCGCATAGCAAATCGATAAGAACAGCGGTATTTGCGTGCTTTCGCCTTTTGTTTGTCTGTCGGGCCAGTCTGGGGTAACCCCCGTACTTCTTGCGTCAGTCCCTCTGCTATGTTAGTTTCCGTCCGCGCATTCCCTAGTATGAACAGGTGACGCTCACCTGATTGTCCGATTTGGCCTTTCGGGCAGGGAGGAGGGAAGCCGGTCCGTCGTTTCACACACACATCTGGTACGTCTGCCAGCCGGTTTTGCTTTCAGAGGAGGGATCTGTGAGCGAGTCCTATCGGCGTCGGTCGTTCGGTCACATCGGCATTGCTCTTGTCATCCTCGCCTTCTGCCTGTCAGCCGCTCCTGCCATCGCGCAGGTGCTGTATGGCAGCATCACCGGAGTCATCAAGGACGCCCAGGGTTCGGCCGTTCCTGGCGCGACCGTAACAATCGTCAACAAGGAAACGAACCTCACCCGCGATACGGTCACGAACGCGGAAGGTGCGTACAACCTGGTCAACGTCCCAGCCGGGCGCGTACGACGTCAAGGTCTCGCTGCAGGGCTTCCGCGAAGGCGTGCGCTCGAACGTCCCGGTGACGATCGGCCAGATCTCGCGTGTCGATATGGCCCTCGAGGTCGGCACGGTCTCTGAAACCGTGACGGTCGCCTCCGAGGCGCAGCTCCTGCAGACCGACAAGGCGGATGTGTCGACAGAGCTGAAGTCGGCGGAAATCACGGCGATGCCGCTCAACCGCTTCCGCAACTACCAGGCGCTGCTTGAACCTGGTGCCGGGAACGACGCCGATGGCGTTCGGCAACGCGGAGACGGACACACCCGCGCGGTCGCTGGCCACCAACGTCAACGGTCAGGCGAACACGAACAACTCGACCCGCACCGACGGCGCCACGAACATGAACATCTGGCTGCCGAACCACAACATGTTGATCTCGCCGGCCGAGACGATCGACACGGTCAACGTCTCGACGAGCAGCTTCGACGCCGAACAGGGGATGGCCGGCGGCGGCGCGGTCACCGTCATCACCAAATCGGGCACCAACCAGTTCAGGGGCTCGGCGTTCGAGTTCTACAACAGCGATGCGCTGAATGCGAACTCGTTCTACTTTGGCGCCGGGCAAGTGCCGAAGAAGCTGCCGCTCAACCAGAAGACCTACGGCGGAACGGTTGGCGGCCCTATCGCCAAGAACAAGGTTTTCTTCTTCGGGTCGTTCGAGGGCTACAAGCGAACACAGGACCTCACGACGGCCTTCACCGTGCCGGACGAGGCGCTCCGTCGTGGCGACTTCAGCAGAGCGACCAACAACGCCGGCGCCCCGCAGATTATCTACAACCCGTTCACGGGAGGCGCGAACGGCGTTGGACGGGTGCCCTTCGAGGGCAACATTATTCCGTCCAACCTGATCAATCCGATTGCGCTGAAGGTGCTGCAGCTCTACCCGCTGCCGAACACCACAGGGTCTGGTCTGGGCGGCTTTACCCGAAACTACGAGCGCGTCGAATCGCGCTCGACGGATCGGGACAACTACGACGTCAAGGTCAACTGGAACCGCACGGACGCGCAACCAGATCTGGGGCAAGTTCAGCTACTTCAACGCCGTCGTGGACGACCTGACGAACTACCTCGGACCCGATCCGAATGCCACCGGCGACGGCGGATTCACCAAGGTGTGGTCGGCCACGGGTGGCCAGACCTGGACGTTCACTCCGACCTTGCTGATGGACATGACGTTCGGGTTTGCCCGGCAGAAGCAGGATGTGCTTGGACCGGACTTCAACGCGGGCAACTATGGGCTCGATGTCCTTGGCATCCCCGGGACGAACGACCAGGGGATCGGCGATCAGCGCTACGCGGGGTATCCCGTGTTCACGCTGGGCACGTTCAGCGCAGGTCGGCAACCGCGACGGCTGGAATCCCATCTTCCGCGACGAGCGGACGTACTCGCTGGCGACGAACCTGTCGAAGTTGAAGGGGCGGCACGATCTGCGCGGCGGGTACTTCGTGAACTTCATGTACCTGGACCACTGGCAGCCGGAAACCGGCAACCCGCGCGGGAATTTCACGTTCAATGGAGCGACTACTGCGCTGAACGGCGGCCAGACCAGCAATTTCTACAATTCGTATGCGGCGTTTCTGATGGGTCTCGTCGGCAACGTCAACAAGAGCGTGCAGAACGAGCTGATGACGGCGCGCGAATGGCAGCACGCGCTGTTCTTCCGCGATCGGTGGAGCGCGACCTCGAAGCTGACGCTCGATCTCGGGATACGGTGGGAGTACTACCCCATCATGCACCGCGTGGATGGAAGGGGCCTCGACCGGCTCGATCTCTCGACGCTCGAGGTCCTCGTCGCCGGCAGAGGCGGCAACCCGCAGAACAACGGGATGGAAGCGTCCCTGAACAACTTCGCGCCGCGGCGTGGGCGGTATCTATCGCTTGAACGACAAGACGGTCCTCCGTAGCGGGTACGGTCTCACATACAACGCGCAGCCGTGGGCGCGCGCGGTGCGTGGTGACAACGACTATCCAGTCACCATCGCGTCGACGTTCGTCACCGGCGATACATTCGGCTACGTCAGCACACTACAACAGGGAATTCCCAGGATTGTGGGACCGGACATCAGTTCGGGCCGGGTCCCGCTGGATCGCGCTGCCGCCGAATACACACCCGAGATCGACAACATCGATCGCGGCTACGTCCACACCTGGAACGTCGCGGTCGAACGGCGTCTGGCCTACGATATTTCCGTGGACGTGGCCTACGTCGGGGCAAAGGGTGTTGGTGGCTACGCCGCTCTGGACATCAATGCGCCACTGACGCTCGGCGGCGGCAATGACAGCCGTCCGTACGCGTCGATGGGCCGCCTCATCCGCATTGATTCCTGGGGACAGCGTCTCAAGACGGACTACGATTCTCTGCAGATTGCGCTCAACAAGCCGTTTACGCACGGCTTCCTGTTCAAGGGCGCCTACACCCTGTCGCAAGGCGATGAACGAGAGCTGATAACGACGGCAGGGCAACCCTGACCTTGAACACACCCGAGTGAACTCGACCGTAATTGGGCGCCCGCGGGGTTCGACCGCAGGCACAACTTCCAGATGGGCTTCGCGTACCAACTGCCGTGGCAGAGCAGCGGCAGCTACGACGGCCTCCTGAAAGCGATCGTCCAGGACTGGCAGTTCAATGGAATGTTCGGCGCATTCAGCGGAACGCCATTCACCGTGACCGGCGATGGCACGGTGCTGAATACACCAGCAACCAGCAAACGGCCGATCTCGTCGGCACCGTGACGACGCTCGGCGGGGTTGGAGCAAACCAGCCGTATTTCGACACGAGCGCCTGGGCGCAGCCGACGGGTGTTCGCTTTGGAACGACCGGCCGCAACCAGTTCTACGGTCCTGGCGGCTGGTCGCTGGACCTTTCGATGTTCCGCGCGATCGCGCTCGGCGGAACCAAACGTCTCGAGTTCCGAGTGGAAGGACAGAACTTCCTCAACCACCCGGTGTTCGGGAATCCTGATGGGGGCGTGACGAGCGCCACGTTCATGCAGATCTCGAACATTCCCGGCGGCGCGGCCGGGAACGTCGGGCTGGGCAATGCCGTCTACATGGAGCGAAATTTCAGGTTGGGCATTCGCTTCAGCTTCTAGTCGCTGACTCGTCAGCCCCGCCGCGGCGATGCCGCGGCGGGGCTGCGTTACACTGGTTCGAATCAGGTCTCAGGGTGAATCGCAGCCGCTTCGGTTTCCAGCCTTCCCTCAGCCTGCTTGCCACCTTCGCATTGTCAGCCGCGCCCGCGGGTGTTTTCGCTCAAACGGCGCCGCCCCTCCCGCACCTTGCACTCGACTCGTATCCGCCAGCAGCCCGCGAGGCCATCTCGCGCGTCCACCAAGAGGCGACAGCGCGACCGTCGGATGCTTCCGCAGTGCGTGCGCTCGCGCAGATGCTACACGCGTGGGAACAATGGGACGCATCACACGAAGCGTATGCGCAGGTGTCAGGCCCTCGCACCGCGCAACTTCGAGTGTCAGTACCTCGACGCGCTCGTGCTTCAGCGCCTGGCCCGGCACGCTGATGCGGCAACGAGGTTGCGCCAGGCGTTGACGGTAACTCCCGATTACCTGCCAGCGCGGGTCGGCGCTTGCCGAGGCGCTGTTCGAAGCGGAGCTCAGCGGATGAGAGCCGCCGTCTGTTCGAGTCTCTCGTCGGCGAGCCGCGAGCCGAGCCAGCCGCCGAGCTCGGGCTCGGCCGGCTTGACGCGGCCGCAGGCCGTCACGACCTGGCGATCGCGCACTTCCAGCGCGCGATTGCACTGTTCCCGGAGTTTGGCGCCGCCTATTACGCGCTGGCGCTCTCGTATCGTGCCGTCGGGAAGATCGAGGACGCTCAGCGCGCGCTTGCGCTGCATGCGCAGTTCGGTACCCGATGGCCGGCTGTCGAAGATCCAGTAAAGGATGCGGTGCTTGCGCTGCGTGACGACAGCGCCGCGATCCTGCGGCGTGGCATTGCTCTCGCCGATGCCGGCGACGTGGCTGGCGCCATCGCCGCGCACGAGGCTGCGCTCGCGCGCGACCCGTCACTCGCACAGGCACACATCAACCTCGTCTCGCTGTACGGGCGCGCCGGTGACTATGTCGAAGGGCGAGGCGCACTATCGCGCTGCTCTTGCGTCGGGTGCGGATCTCGGCGAGGCGCATTACGATTACGGAGTCATGCTTGGCCTTCAGGAGAAATGGGATCTCGCGGCTGACGCGTTTCGTCAGGCGATCGCGCTCAACCCGGCGCACGCGCAGGCGCACAACAACCTCGGACAGATACTCGAGCGCAGGAAAGACTTCGACGCTGCCGCTGATGAATACCGGCGCGCGCTCGACGCGCAGCCGAACTTTCGGCTCGCCCGGTTCAACCTCGGGCGGATGCTTCTGGCGCTCGGCCGCAACGATGACGCGATAGCGGAGCTGGCGAAGCTCGCGCAGCCGCAGGACGCCGAGACGCCCCGCTATGTCTTTGCGCTCTCGGCGGCGCATCTTCGCGCAGGACACAAGGACGACGCCGTGAAGTGGGCGCTCGAGGCCAGGCGCCTGGCGGTCGAGCAGGGGCAGCAGGAGCTCGTCGCCATCATCGACCGCGATCTGGCGAGGCTCAAGTGACCTGGCTGCCGGCTTCGAGCTGCCAGCTTCCAGTAGTTCGCCTGAACCTGATTGCCGCAGCGGTCGCCATCGCCTGCATATCCACGGCTGCTCGCCAGTCGCCATCCGGACCGCTCTTCGTCGAGTCCTCGGCGGCCACGGGCCTGGCGTTCACGCACGTCAGCGGCGCGAGCGGCCAGTACTACATGGCCGAGCAGATGGGCGCCGGCGTCGCGCTTTTCGATTACGACGGCGACGGCGATCTCGACGTCTTTCTCGTGCAGGGCGGGAGCCTTGGAGACAAACCGCCGGCGCACCTCTCCAACGAGTCGTTTGTTCCGCAACGACCTGACCGTCGGCGCCGACGGGAGTCGCACGCTTCGGTTCACCGACGTCACCGACAAGGCCGGCGTTGGCGCCGCGGACGTACGGCATGGGCGCCGCGACCGGGGACTACGACGGCGATGGCGACCTCGACCTGCTCGTCACATCATTCGGTCCGGAAACTCTCTACCGCAACAATGGCAACGGGACGTTCACCGATGTGACGCGTGAGTCAGGCGTCGGCGATCAGCAATGGAGCGCCGGGGCTGCGTTCGTCGACTACGACCGCGACGGCGACCTCGATCTCTTCGTTGCCAATTACCTCGACTTCACGATCGCCAACAACAAGCGGTGCAACGACTCGCTCGGTGCCCGCGACTACTGCAGTCCCCGCTCGTATCGGCCAGTGCCGGATCGTCTCTATCGCAATGACGGAAAGGGACGCTTCACGGACGTCAGCGAGGCGGCGGGCATCACCAAGGCTGACGGGGCCGGTCTGGGTGTGTCGACCGGAGACTACAACGGCGACGGCTGGCTCGATATCTACGTCGCCAACGATGCGACCCCGAATCAGCTGTGGATCAATCAGAAGAACGGCACGTTCAAGGACGACGGCCTGCTCTCAGGCTCGGCGCTGAACGCCGCCGGCAACCCCGAAGGCAGCATGGGCATCGCCTCGGGTGACTTCGATCTCGACGGCGACGAAGATCTCTTCGTCACCAACATCGTCGGCGAGACGTTCGTCCTCTATGCCAACGACGGACACGGCAGCTTTGATGACGCCCGAGCCCGTGTCGGTTTAGCGGCGCCGACAGCGGCGTTTACCGGCTTTGGCACTGACTGGTTCGACTATGACAACGACGGCTGGCTCGATCTCTTCATCGCCAACGGTGCCGTCAACATCATCGAGGCGCAGCGTGGCGAGAAGTTTCCGTTCAAGATGCGCAACCAGCTGTTCCGGAACACCGGCAACGGCCGGTTCGAACAGACGAGCAAAGCCGGAGGCCCGGCGTTCGAGCGGCCCGACATCGGCCGCGCAGCTGCGTTTGGCGACATCGACAACGACGGCGACGTCGATATCGTGACGACGAACAACAACGGTCCGGTGCAACTGTTGCTCAACCAGACTGGCAACAAGAACCACTGGCTCGAGCTGCGTTTGCAACAGCCGCAGGGGAATCGTTTCGGGTTTGGCGCGTGGGTCGGCATCGAGCGGGCCGGCAAACCCACGTTGTGGCGCCGAGTTCGGACCGATGGCAGTTATCTCTCGGCGAGCGACGTCCGCCTGCACGCCGGACTCGGCGCGTCGGCGGCTGTCACCGCTGTTACCGTTCAGTGGCCCGACGGCGTGCGCGAAAAGTGGACGACCGTGTCAGGCGATCGCGTCGTCACGCTGACGCGCGGTACCGCAAGTAGAAGGACTCGAATGCCAGCGTGTTGACAGCGCGAACGAGCGGCAGCGAGTGAGCCTGGAGAGCGGAGCGGGGCGTTGGGGCCCCGCGAGCGAGCCAGTGGGGGGCTCCGGGGGGCGAAGCCCCCCGGATCAGCTCAGAAACTCCACTCCACACCCATCAGCGGCGCCACCCGGTCGACCAGTCCATTGTCGCTGACGCGGAATCTCATGTTGAAATCCAGCAGGACGCGGCCGGCGATGTTGGCCTTGAAGCCAATAGACGCTGCCGACGACCAGTACGACACCTGCTCGAAGGTGATGTCGGGCAGTGTGACTGTACCGGCCACGCCGGTGGCAGTGAATGTCGTCGTCAGGAGACGTGGCGAATCGAGCACGCGCTGGCCGAGCCAGTCGAAGACGACGCTGAAACGTTCGTTGACGCTGAGGTCGGTGCCGACCGCATACACGAACTGGTCGGGAAGATCTGCCTTGACATCGCCGATGACGTCGCCGGCAAGCACGCTCTTGCCATTCCACTGATACCCGACGTTGGCGTGGGGTGCGAATGGACCCCAGGCCGACGAAAAGGCGGCAAAGGGCCGAACGCCGGCCGCCCCTGCACCGAGGAGGTTTTGCTCGTCGCCGGTCGGCAGGCGCACGTCGATGCCGGCCCCGAATGCGCGCGCGCCTTCCTTCATCAACGTCGTCTTGGCACGGATGACGAAATCCCCGATGCCGCTCGCGGAGTCCTCGGCGAAGTACTGCTGCGACGAACCGTAGCCGCCGATCGCGTTGGGATCCTTGAAATAGTGCACGCCGAGATTCGATCCGGTGCCGACGCGATGGATCGTGGCGTTCGACAGCAGCGACAGCCTTGTGTTGACGACCGGCACGGCGAGCGAGACGTCGAAGCGATCGGTCACGCCGAAGGTGACAGCGCCGCTGAACTGGTTGACCGTCGATTCGATCGTGTTCATCGTCGCGACGACATCCGTGCGGCCGCCGCCGAGTTGGGCATTGTCGTGGCGGAACACGGCCGGGACGGCGACGAGCGGCACGCCGTCGAGATGGTCGAAAGTGAACGACTGATAGGCGAAGTTCACCGCCAGGCGCCCGCGGCCGATGGTTTCACCGCGTTCGGCGAGGATCGGCCCGAAGCTCCGCGTCGATCGGACGAAGGTGCCGCTGCCCGAATCGAAGGTATAGGTGAAGCCCGAACCTGGCGAAGGCAGCGGAATAGCCGCGAGCTGACTCGTCAGCGCGATGTTGACGAGCCGGAACTCGGATTGGAACGCACTGTTGAAGTGGGCGGCGTGGTTGGTGCCATCGAGCTGCACGTCGTCGCTGCTGAGGACCAGCCCATTCGGGCCGAAGATGTCCTCGAAGAGCGTGGCGAGTCGCGTCGGGTGTGACTGGGCCGCCGCCGGGGCGGCAAGTAGCAGACACAGGATCGCAACGTTCACGATTCTCGACATGGTGCAATACCTCTCCTCTGGCCCGCGTCAACGCGGCGCGTAGCGAATCGATTCGATGACCCACCCCTGCGTCGGCGCGGCGGAGCGTCATCGTTGTGGTCGTGTCGACGCGCTGGGGCTGACCGCGAACTGGCAGCAGCTCGTAGTGACGGACGAAGAGGACCGTCGCCGAAGTACCGGCGACGGCGATGTGCGGGTCGACGATATCGACCTCGATGCCGCGCGCCTGCTCGAACTCCCTGCGGAATTGGGCCTGTTGAGTTGCCGCTCATGCCAGGCCAGATCTTTCGCAAGGCCTCCAGGCTGCGGGCTTCGAGCGCCGACTCATATCTGACCGAGGACATCGCGAATCGCAGCCTCGGCTCTGCACCGCGGGGTCACTGGCCGCGCGGCACTTCGGCCGAAGGTGCGTCGCGGCGGTGGGGCAGCGGGCGGCGCAGCCGGCGGCGACACCGGAGCCGTTGGAGTCGGCAACGGCAGCGGCGTCGAGGGCGGCGCGGATTGGGGCGTCGTCACCGGCGGTGTCGTGACCGCAGGCGGAGTGACAGGCTCAGGATTGGCTGCCGCCGGAGGCGTGGTCGATGGCGCCGGTGCCAGCGGATGGCTGCGTCGGACGCTCGACTTGCGCGCGTTGGGAGGCTGGCGGCGGCGCCGTTTGCGCGGCGATCTCTGCGCTGCGGAAGAGCCCGCTCGCTTCGTAGTCCTTCGACGTCGCCTCCGTCGAGCGTCCGGCTCTTTGGAGCCGCACGGCTTCCCGCTCCGAGGCAATCGCCAGGCCCCAGGCGCCTGGCGCAAGCGTCGGCGCGGATGCCGCGTTGGCGGCGGACTTCGCCTGCGTCATCCGCGTGCGCGCGTCTTCGACCGGCCGCACGCGCGAGCGCGCCGAGCTGTCCGTCCATGATCCGTTTTGCTTCGGCATTCGTCGGATCAACGCTCAGCACGCTTCCGGCGGCGCGAGCCGCCTCGTCATAGCGTCCCGCTTGGAAGTCGGCCGTGCCTGGCGCATGCCGCGTTCAATCGTGGCCAACGCCTCTCTGGCCTGCTGGGAGATCCGCGTCGCTACGGGGTGGTTCGGTGATCGCTGCAAGACGCCATCGGCGAGCCGTGTCGCACCCGCGTAGTCGCCTGCCTGATAAGCCGTGAGCGCCTGCGCAACGGCATCGGGGATTGTCGGATCGTGGCAGTCGGCGCGGCAGGTGGCGGTGTCTGCACTCGGTGCTTGCGGAGTCCCGCGGCCACGCATGTCCGAAACGACAGCGCACCACCGACGACAGTTGCAGCGACGATCGCGGCAATGATGGAGCGTGCGCGACGAGCGACCTGGCGGTGGAACAGGATACGGATACGGTGTGGTCGGCACGGCTGCCGGCGTTGGCATCGGCGTGACGAGTGGAGTCGGCGGAGGACTCGGTAGCCCGGTCACGTCCATGTCGGAACGCGGGACATTCGCGCCGCCGGACGACGGACGTCGCGGCCCCGACGGCGGCCGCTGAGCGTCGGACGGCGGCCGCTGCGGGCCAGAGCCGGGAGCCGACACAGGCGGCGGCGACATTGGTCCCGGGGGTGTCCAGCGATAGCCGGTTGGCGTCTCGGAAAACTGCGCCTGCTGCTTCACCGCGAGAAGGTCGTGCAACATCTCGCTCATCAGCTGATAGCGTTCGTCGCGCGGCTTGGCCAGGGCGCGTTCGACGACGGCTACCATCTGCCACGGCAGGGTGGGCTCGATCTGGTCGAGCGGCTCGGGTATCTCCTGGAGAATCTTGTAGAGCGTCGCCGCGAACGAGTCCCCCTGGAACGCCTTGCGTCCGCTCAACAGCTCGTAGATGACAACGCCAGTGGCGAAGATATCGGCACGATGGTCGGCGCGCTCGCCGCGCACCTGCTCCGGCGCCATGTAATTGAGCGTGCCCATCATCATGTTGCTGTGGGTCAGCTCGGACGTCACCATCCGCGCCAGTCCGAAATCCAAGAGCTTCACCGTGCCGTCGTCGGTGATGAAGATGTTGGCCGGCTTGATGTCACGGTGGACGACGGCGTGGTTATGGGCGAACTGCAGACCCTCGCAGACCTCGATGGCAAGGTCCAGCTTGTGCGAGAGGCTCATCCGGTCGTGGCCGGACATGCGGCGCTGGAGATCTTCCCCCACGAGATATTCCATCGCGAGATAGGGCACGCCGTCTTCTTCGCCCAAGTCGTGAATGGTGATGATGTTGGGGTGCGACAACTGGCCGGCAGCTCGCGCCTCGCGGAAGAATCGCTCGCGCAGGTCTGGATTGTTGTCGATTTGGGCGGAAATGATCTTGACCGCTACCACTCGGTGGAGCAGGGTGTCGAACGCGCGGTACACGACACCCATGCCACCTTGGCCGAGTTTGTCGCGGAGTTCGTAGCGGCCGATACGTTCCATCGGGGGTGGGATCATCCAGCTGACCGCGGGTGTCCGGAACTCGCGTCGGGAGGGATCCAGTTCGCCAGACCGATCATAACGCAATCGCGCGAGCGCTATCCGGCGCGCGGTCCGGTGTACTGGTAGTGACGTGGCCGGCCGTTTTGTGTCGCGCCTGGTGCGATTGGGAAGATTTGCACGGCAATGCCGCGATTTGCGCGGTGTCCGCGCGAGATTCGCGACCACTGATGTTGTCGTGTCCCTGTGGTACGCTCCGGCCATGCGTCGATGCGGCATTTCTGCGGCTTTTCTGATGATTTCATTACGTTCGTTCCTGGCGCTCGGCCTGGCGGCGGCCGCCGCAGTCCCGCTTGGACTCGGCGCCAGCCAGCAGCCAGCGTCAGCCCGCGCGCAGTCCACACAGACGGCGCTCGACCGCTACGTCGCGGCGCCGGATGCGAACTTCGCGTGGAAGGTGGCGCGAGAGCTGCCGACTGACGGCGCGTCGGCAGTCCTGCTCGAGATGACGTCGCAGAAGTGGCTGACGGAACGCGAAGTCGAACGGCCGCTCTGGACGCATTGGATCACCGTCGTCCGGCCGCCGACGGTGACGAGCGACGTGGCGCTTCTCTTCATCAGCGGCGGCAGCCTCGACCGGCAGCCGCCGTCGCGTCCGTCAGCGTGGCTGGTCGATGCGGCTCGCGACACCGGCAGCGTGACAGCGGAGCTCCGGCTGGTTCCCAACCAACCGGTCGTGTTCATGGACGACCCGGCGCGAAAGCCGCGTTCCGAGGACGACTTCATCGCCTATACGTGGGACAAGTACCTTCAGAACGGGCGATGAGAAGTGGCCTGCGCGGCTGCCGATGACCAAGAGCGCGGTTCGAGCGATGGACGCTGTGACAGCATTCATGGCGTCGCCGGCCGGTGGCGGCAGCCGGCGTCAAGCGCTTCGTCGTGTCCGGCGCGTCGAAGCGCGGCTGGACGACGTGGACGACGGCCGCCGTCGATTCGCGCGTTGTGGCGATCGCGCCAGCCGTCATCGACATGCTCAACGTCGAGCCTTCCTTCATCCATCACTGGCGGCCTACGGGGAGTGGTCCGACGCCGTGAAGGACTACGTCGACCACAAGCATCATGGATTGGATGGGCACGCCCGAGTTCCGCGCGCTCATGAAGATCGAAGAGCCTGTACGAGTATCGTGAGCGGCTGACGCTGCCCAAATACATGCTCAACGCCTCGGGCGATCAGTTCTTCTTGCCGGATTCCTCGCAGTTCTACTTCAAAGATCTGAGCGGCGAGAAATATCTGCGCTACGTGCCGAACGCATCGCATTCGCTCGAGAAAACCGACGCGCTCGAGAATCTTCAAGCGTTCTATGCGACCGTCGTCAAGAACACGCCGCGGCCGCAGATCACGTGGACGTTCGAGACGGATGGTTCGATCAAAGTCGTCGCAAAGGATCGGCCGGACGACGTGCGGGTCTGGCAGGCGACGAACCCTGATGACGCGCAATTTCCGTCACGATGTGATCGGTTCGGCGTATCAGAGCACGCCGCTGCAGCCGTCTGGCCCAAACACCTGGGTCGCTCGCGTTCCGGCACCGCCCAAAGGCTGGACGGCGTTCTTCGTCGAGATGTCGTTCCCGACCGGCGGCAAGTATCCGTTCAAGGTGACGTCCGGCGTGCGCGTGCTGCCCGACACGCTGCCGTATCCGCCGCCAAAGCTCACGGCACCCAGGTAGTGTCCGGCTTCAGCCGGACCCTCGACCGCTAAGTGCCGGCGACAGCGGCCTCGCTGCGGCGCCTGACGTCGATGCAGTCAGTGCAGCGTCGGAAACATCTTCTTCAGCTCATCGATTGACGCCTGCCGTCCGTACTGACCTAGCTGAAACGCCTCGGCGTATCGAACCTTCGCGCCGCGCTCCGGGCCGTACAGCGCGACCAGCCGCTCGCGATACTGATCGGCGATCGCCATGTTGCGCTTCTTGACGATGTCGAGCAGATAGGCCGCGCGCTCTTTGTCGCCCTTTGGAACATTGGCAATGGTGCGTCCCTGCCAGGAGTCCTCATCGGCGAACTGCGAGGGCATCGCCGAGACGCACGACCACTTCTTTTCGGCGACGTCATCGATGCCGACGACAATGCTTGCCGTGAACGGCTTGGGATCCTGGAACGCGTCCGAGTAGTACATGAACACCGGATTACGCGGCGTGGGCGGCGTGTCAGGCACGAAGAACGGTGCCACGACGACGACCGCCGAATCGTCCATCAGCACACCTGTGTAGCGATGGTCGGGGTGATAGTCGTACGGGCGGTGGCCCATGACGATGTCGGCCTGCCATTCGCGGATCAGGCGCGACATGATCTTCCGGTTCTCGAGCGAGGGCACGAGTTCGCCGTCGTGAATATCGACCACGTGGTTCTCGATGCCGAGGATGCGCGCGCACTCGGCGACCTCGGCCTTGCGCCGGCGCGCCAACGGGCCGCCGGCGGTTTCGAAATGGCCGACGTCGCCGTTGGTCATGGCTACGAACTTGACCTTGGCACCCGCCGCCGCCCATAACGCCGCCACGCCGCTCGCCTTCAGCTCGGCATCGTCCGGGTGTGCGCCGAACGCGATGACCCGGAGCGGCTTATCTTGCAGGACTGGCGTCGATTTGCCCGGCCAGGCGATCAACACCGGAGCTCCACACAACACGAGCAGACCGCAAAGTTGTTTCATAGCGCCCTCGCCTAGGTAGGGAAAGCCCGTGCCCTGTGGTCTGTTTTGTCTGTGGCCGCGGCTGCCCATTCTCTGGCCGAGATTCTACTCACGATCCCGGCAGCTGGCGGCGCAAAACCGTGTCGTTCGATTGGATGCTGCGGTAGACTCCGGGGCCATGAACACATCCAAATACCTCGGAATCGCTGGACCCGCGGTTGTGCTCGTGGTTGTGTGCGGAGCATGGGTAACGGGTGCGCCAGGCGAGCAGCAGGCTGCGCCGGCCGCCGCTCCGCCCGCGCAGGGCGCTGTGACGTTTCGCGCGGAGCAGATTGCCAGCGACTTCGGTGTGGGCTACGCAGTCACGACGGGCGACGTCAACGGCGACGGGCGCACGGACGTGGTCGCGATCAATGCCACTGACCTCGTCTGGTTCGAAGCGCCGACCTGGCAGAAGCGGGTCATCATCAGCGGCCTGACTCCGAAAGACAACGTGTGCCTGTCACTGAACGACGTCGATCGCGACGGCCGCGTCGATGTCGCGCTCGGCGCCAGTTGGCAGCCGACGAACACGTCGAGCGGCGGGACACTGCACTGGGTGCGCCAGGGCGCACCCGGGGCGGACTGGGAACTGCATTCGATTGCCGAGGAGCCGACGCTCCATCGCATCCGCTGGGCCGACCTCGACGGCGATGGCAATCGCGAGTTGGTCGTCGTGCCGTTACACGGTCGCGGTACGAAGGGCCCTGACTGGCAAGGGCAAGGCGCGCGCATCCTGATCTTCAGGCCGCCGGCAAATCCCTCGCGTGATCCCTGGCCGATGGAAGTTGCCGACGACACACTGCATATCGTCCACAACTTCCTTCCCGTCAACATGGACGCCGATGCCGGCGACGAGTTGCTCGTCGCGAGCCGCGAGGGCGTGAACCTGCTGAAGCGGCAGCAAGCGAAGGGTGAGCCGAGCTGGTCGCGCACGCTCATTGGAGAAGGCGCGCCCGGAGAGATCAAGCTCGGACGCGTCGGTGGACGGCGAATGCTCGCGACGGTCGAACCGTGGCACGGCACGTCGATCGTGGTCTATGCCGAGCAGCCGGGCGTCTGGGCCCGTACGGTAATCGAATCCGCCATCACCGGCGGCCACGCGCTCGGCTGGGCCGATTTCGACGGCGACGGTAACGACGAGCTGGCGGTTGGCTGGCGCGACAAGCAGCCGGGTGTCGCCGTCTACGCCGTCGATCGCTCGGGGGCGCTCAAGACGAAGACGATCATCGATGACGGCGGCATGGCCACCGAAGATCTCGTGGTCGCGGATCTGAACAGTGACAAGAAGCCCGACATCATCGCGTCTGGCCGCGCGACACGGAACGTGAAGATCTATTGGAACGAGACGGGTCCTGCGGCGAAGTGATGCTGAAGTGGTGTAGTGGTAACCGTTCCGAAACGTTTTAGAGCTTCGCCCGTCGCGCCGCTCATAGTCTCTCTGAGCTGCGCGACAGTGAAGAAACTAAAACGGCCCCGGAGCAACATTGGGGGCGCCTCCAGCGCGGGCGGGCCTGTGGTACCCTGCGCGGTGCCATGGACATCTCGACTCGCCGCGAACCCGTGATGAAGCATTGGAACGGCATTGCGACGGCCGTCCTCGTCAGCGTCACCATCGTCATCGCCCACGCTGGCGGTGGACAGGGGCAACCACCTCCACCGGCTGGCGCGCAGACGCCGGCCCCACCCGCTCCTGGTGGCGGACGTCAAGGGCGTGGCGGCGGCGTGTTTCCGCAACAGCAGCGGGCAGCGGGCGACCCAGCGCTCATCGAGCGCGGCCGGACGCTCTATTCCGTTACGTGCAGCGCGTGCCATGGTGTCGACGCGCGTGGCGGTCAACTTGGCGGACCGAACCTGTTGCGGTCGCAACTGGTGCTCGCCGATCAGGAAGGCGAAGCGATCATCCCTGTCGTCCTGAAAGGCCGTCCCGACAAAGGCATGCCGCCGGCGCCGATCCCCGAGGCGGATGCCAAAGCCGTCGTCGAGTATCTGCATTACCTGCTCGCGGCGGCTGGGAAGCAAGGCTCGCCTCCGCCAACGGAAAAGCCTCCGCCTGACGTTCTCGTCGGCGACGCGCCGGCGGGTAAGACGTTCTTCGAAGCCAAGTGCACGACGTGCCATTCAATCACCGGCGATCTGCAAGGCATCGCCGGAAGATTGCCTGATGCCAAATCGCTGCAGAACCTGTGGGTCTCCGGCGGGATGACGACGGGACGCGGCGGCAGGAGCGGTGGTGGTGGACGAGGCCGTGGCTCAAGCCGCTCGATCGTGACGGTTGTCGTCACGCAGCCAACCGGCGAGAAAGTCGAAGGTCAACTGCGCCGCATCGACGACTTCATCGTGACGCTGGTCGATGCCGAAGGATTCGAGCGCAGTTTCCGTCGCAACGGCGATCAGCCAAAGGTCGAGGTCCGTGATCCCTTGGAAGGTCACCGCGACCTGTTGGGAATCATTACCGACAAAGACATGCACGACGTGACGGCGTATCTGGTGACGCTGAAATGACTGTCAAAAAACTGATGCTCGCCGCTTCGGTCCTGGCGCTCGCGATCGCTCTACCACTCGTGCTCAATGCGCAGGGCAAGGGTGTGGCGCCCGCCGATCTGCTCAAGCCGCTCGCTGATACATGGCCGACCTATTCCGGCGACTACACCGGTAAGCGCTACAGCTCGCTCAAATTGATCAATCGCACGACCGTCAAGAACCTGACGCTCGCGTGGGTCGCGGAGCTCAACGAAGGACCTGGTGGTGGCGGCTTCGGCGGCGGCCGGGCGCCCGCCATCGTTGGCGGCGAGGGGACAGGTGAGTTTGTTGCGGGCGGTGGAACGGTCAAGGGCTCGGCACTCGTCGTCGACGGCGTGATCTACATCACGATGCCCGACAACGCGTGGGCGCTCGATGCTCGTGACGGCCACGAGCTCTGGCACTACTACTGGAAGACGCGCGGAGGCACCCACATCGCCAACCGTGGCATGGGCATGTGGAACGACTACCTCTATATGGAGACGCCCGACAACTATCTCGTATCGCTCGACGCGCGGACGGGGAAGGAGCGTTGGCACAAGGTCATTGCCGACTTCAACCTCCAGTACTTCTCGACTACGGCGCCAATCATCGTTGGTAACCACGTGATTGTGGGCACGGGCAACGATCTGGACTCGCCGGGCTTCCTCCAGTCGTTCGATCCCGAGACCGGCGACCTCCAGTGGAAGTTGTTTACGGTGCCAATGAATCCGGGTGACCCGGGCCTCGACACGTGGCCGAGCCTCGACGCGGCGCGTCACGGTGGCGCGCAGCCCTGGCTGCCGGGCGTCTACGATCCGGAAACGAAACTGTATATTCTCGGCACGGGAAACCCGACGCCGGCCTACACGCCTGGCCGCGGCGAGGGCGACAACCTGTTCACGTGCTCGCTCGTGGCGGTCAACGTCGATACCGGCAAGATGGCGTGGTATTTCCAGACCTCGCCGCACGACATGCACGATTGGGATTCGGCGCAGACGCCGATCCTGATCGACGGCGTCATCGATGGGAAAAAGCGCAAGCTCGTCTCGACCGCGGCGCGCAACGGCTACTTCTTTACGCTCGATCGCGTCACCGGCCAGCACATCGTGACCAGCAAGTACGGGTTGGCGACCAACTGGGTGAAGAGCGTTGCCGAGAACGGCTCGCTTCGCCGCAATCCCGAGAAAGATCCATCGGTCGGCGGCGCAATTGTTTCCCCGACTGCCGGCGGGACGATCAACTGGGAGCCGCCTGCCTACTCGCCTGATACCGGTCTCTTCTACGTGTCCGAACGGAATGGCTTCTCGCTCTTTTACCTGACCGATCTCGATCCGCGTGGTTCGATGGGCCTCGGCGGTCAGGAGCAAGTCAACGTCGGATCTGCCGGAAGCTTTCTGACGGCGATCGACTACAAGACAGGCAAGATTGCGTGGCGGCGCCCGTATCCCGGGGCGGGTGGCGGTGGCGGCGGTGGTGGGTTGCTGACGACGGCTGGAGGTCTGGTGTTCGCCGGCGACGCCGGCGGCAACGTCGTCGCCTACGATTCGCTGACCGGAAAGCCGCTCTGGCACTCGCACCTCGGCAACGTGACGGCGCCGCCGCAGACCTACATGCTCGACGGGCGTCAGGTACCTGCTGGTCGCCATCGGCGAGAAGCTCTACGCGTTCACGTTGTACTGATACGGCTATCGTCTCCGATTCGTAATCGTGGGCACGAAATCGTGAGCGCCCGCCGCAGTTAGTCCGGCTTTTTTGCAGCCGACACACTGGGCATGCTTCTTGACCGATGTCTGACACGGTATGCCGGCAGCGTCGTCTCCGACCGCGTCCGAACAGGAGCTGCGCGACGCGTACCGGCTGCTCGGCGTCGATACACGCGCATCCGAACTCGCTATCAAGCTTCGCTATCGCGAACTCGTTCAGATTCATCACCCCGACAAGTGGCCGCAGGGATCCGCGGATCAGGAGGCGGCGACTGCGAGCATGCGGGACATCAACGTCGCCTACGACCTGATTAGTGATGCGCCGCTCCAGCATGTGCCCGTATGGACGGAGCCGGAGGAGCGGACTTCGGAAGAATACGAGGCCGCGTACCGGGCAAACCAGCAGATCGATCGCCTGTTGAACGTCGACGTTGTCAGGGTACTGCGTTTTCTTTGTGGCGCATTAGTCGGGTCGTCTCTCGTGATCGACCTGCATCACCGCGGCGTCGTCGACGGGAATTTGTACGTATGGATGGTAGGCGGGGCACTGTTGGCCGGATTCGTGTTCGTGCGGATCTCGTGGTTCTCCGGAGCTCCTTGAAACAATTCTCACCATCCTGGTGCGGATGCCCTACCGGCCATTCTGAGCGCCTCTGAGCTTCCCGAGCTCGCTTCGTAAGCTGACGAGAGTCTTCTGCAGCGACTCGCGCGCGATGCGTTCGACCGTTCCCGTGATGAACGGCCGGAGCAGCACCGGCACGCCTCGGCTGAGGCTGACCGACTCGCATTCGATGACCACGCCGTCCTTCACCTGCTCGTAGCGCCAGTAAGCATTGAGGCGCCACAGAAAGCCGTGGTCCTGCCCGGCCGGCTTCTCACGCTCCTGAGGCGTGCCGGCGCTTTCGAGTTCTGCGATCTTGGTCGCCACGCTGCGACTCGACGCGCGGCTGTCTGAGAGCCGCCGATACTCGACGTCGTGCTCGGTGTTGTACGTCACCGTAATCACGCTCTCGCGCCGCAGTTTCATATAGACCTTCAGTCGATCCTCGTTTCTTGAGAGAAGCTTTGATGCCAGTACATCCTCAAACGCCTCCGACTCGCGCCCGGCGCGGTTCTTCAGGTAGCGGAGCACCTGGTCGAGTGTGACGCCGGGAATGAAGACGGCGCCCACCCAGTGGTGGATGCGTCCATCAGGAACATCCGGTTCCGTGGCGCCTGGGGCATATGACGGCACGCGCGCCATCGACACCTGACCGGCAGTCAGCTGCGCCTGCCACCCTGGCGCAAGTTTGAACGCGTCGAGCGCAAAGAATGTATTGCCGGCCGTCGATCGCCCGTAGCGCTCGTCAACCTGACGCTCGTACTGCTGCCAGGCTGCGACTGTCGCCGGGCTCAGTTCCGCGAGGCCGAGGTCATCAGCGCGCGCGCCTGTCGGCGCGCCAGCGAGGACAATCGCGACGGCAGCGGCACCTGTCACCCTGAATACCAATGCGTTACTCCCGAAGAAGTTGAGCGTCGAGCAAACGACGATGGCAACGATGTTGGCGACGACCGGATCCAATCCCATTACGCCGGCAAGTATCGCTGTGATGGCGACGTTGCCCACCAGCGAGATCGTGCCGTTCAGCAGGTGGAATCGCGCGAGCCGGATCACGACCTCATGATTCGACGCCGCCGGTCGATCGCGCCACGTCCACCGCTGGTGCCAGGCGAAATTGTGCAGCAGCGCGGCCTCGACGGCAATTGCGGTGGCAACCAGGTAGTGGACGCTGGCGCCGTGGACGAGGAGCGCCAGAACCGCGAGCTGGACGATGACGCCCAGCGCCCCGACACCGTTGAATGCGAGCCAGCGCGTCAGCGTCTCGCGGGTTCCCATACTTGTAAATGCGTGAAACGGAAGGCCGTAGGCTCACAGTGGGTTTGCCAGAATTTCGCCTGTTTTTGCCGTCAAAACCTGCAATCGCGGAGGCGCCGAGTGCGCTGAGACACGCTGAGGACGTTCTCTGCCGAGCGCCACTGCCCAGCTCCAGCAACAATGTGCTGGTCCACCGCGCGAAGCGCGGTACGCCGGCCATCGGGCCGGCGTGGACCAGCCGCAGAACAGTTCGAACGTAGTTCCCCCTCAGCGCGTCTCTGCGACTCAGCCCCCTCCGCGATTCAAGCTCCTAGCAGCTCGACCGCGGCGACCGCCCGGCGAACATTACAACCTGCGCACTACAATCACTCGGGATGCCTGAGCTACCAGACATCACGCTTTACATCGAGGCGCTCTCGAGCCGCG
Organism: uncultured Acidobacteriota bacterium; assembly: GCA_963797715.1. Lineage (GTDB taxonomy): Bacteria > Acidobacteriota > Vicinamibacteria > Vicinamibacterales > 2-12-FULL-66-21 > DATBJJ01. The sequence goes on along the minus strand of CAWCQS010000007.1, from coordinate 152,744 downwards.
TCGTCGGTCAGCCGCTCGAGCGGCTACGCATCGGCAACCCTTTTCTCGTGCGCACGATTGAACCGGCGCCCTCCGAGCTTTCGGGGCGCAAGGTGCTTGGCGTTCGGCGCATAGGCAAGCGGATCGTGCTTGAAATGCCCGACGACATCTTCGTTGTCGTGCACCTCATGATTGCCGGCCGGCTGCGCTGGAAAGACAAAGGCGCCGCCATCCCCGGCAAGGTAGGCCTGGCGGCGTTCGACTTTCCCACCGGAACGGTCATCTTCACCGAGCAGGGCTCCAAGCGTCAGGCCTCGATTCACATCGTCCGCGGCGCGGAGGCCCTTGCCGCGCTCGATCCCCATGGCCTCGAGGCGCTGACTGCCGATCTGCCGACGTTCGCCGAGCGGCTGCGGCGCGAGAACCACACGCTCAAACGGGCGCTGACTGATCCGCATATCTTCAGCGGCATCGGCAATGCCTATTCCGATGAGATCCTCCACGCGGCGAGGCTCTCGCCGATGAAGACCGTCAACACGCTCAACGACGAGGAGATCTCGCGACTGTTCGAGGCCACGCAGGCGACACTGGAACAGTGGATCGCGCGGCTCCGTGATGAAGCGGCCGGAGAGTTTCCAGACAAGGTCACGGCGTTCCACGAAGGGATGGCCGTGCATGGACGCTACGGGAAGCCGTGTCCCGACTGTGGTGCCCCCGTGCAGCGCATCGTCTACGCGCGCAACGAGTCGAACTACTGCAGCCGATGTCAAACGGGCGGCCGCCTGCTATCCGACCGCGCACTGTCGCGGCTCCTCAAGGACGATTGGCCCCGCACGCTGGAAGATCTCGAAGCCCACAAGTCGCGCCGCAAACTCTGATGGGTCAGCAGTCGCCGACAGGCGAGTAGCGCACCTGCGGGCTGCAATCGTGTCACCCTTCTGTACAGGACACGTAATTGACAGCAATCTAGTGCCCGCCTTACAGTCCTCGCGATGGCCAAGCAGTCGTCGGGTGGGCCGCCGCGCTATCCCATTCGCGCGGTGTCGCGGCTCACCGGCCTCAGCGTCGACACGCTCCGCGCCTGGGAACGCCGCCACAACGTCGTGACGCCCGTGCGCGACGATCGCGGGCGGATGTATTCGGGCACCGACGTCAAGCGCTTGCAGTTGCTGGCCGCCGCCGTCGATCGCGGCCATGCGATTGGGCGGCTCGCGGCGCAGACGGATGCGGAGCTCGAATCGTTGATTGCGGCTCCCACCGCAGCACGCGTCGTCGACGACATGCAGGGCGACGTGGCGCTGTCGACGCTGTTCAATGCGCTCCGTGCCTTCGATGGCGCGGCGGTCGAGCGCGAGCTGAATCGACTGTCGCTTGCGCTCAAGCCTCGCGATCTCGTCCACCGCGTGCTGTTTCGCTTTCTCAAGCACGTTGGCGACGAGTGGCACGCCGATCGGCTCAATATCGCGCAGGAACACCTGCTGTCTGGCGCCGTGCGCAACCTGCTCGGCTCGATGGTTCGCTTCTACTCCAAGGACGATGTGCCGCGGCGGTTGCTGTTCGCGACACCGTCGGGGGAGCGGCATGAGTTCGGCATCCTGTCGGCGGCCATGCTTGCGGCTGCTGGCGGCTTGGGTGTGACATACATCGGTGCCGACGTGCCGGCCCGGCTCATCGTCGACTCGGCAGCCCGCAGCGGCGTCGATGTCGTCGTACTCGGCCTCATCTACACCGGTGCGACTCGTGAAATCCACCGCGAGATTGAATACGTCGTCGATCATCTACCGGGTCGGCTTGAATTGTGGGTAGGCGGGCCGCTGGCCGCGGACTTGAGCCGGACGCTGGCGGGACGCCCGATCGTCAGGCTCGCGGATTTCGACGCACTCGAACGGCAGCTAGTGCGCATTGGCGCCAGGTACTAGCATCGGGAACGCCCGCTGACAGACCTTGATACGAGCGCCGACTCAGGCGGAGGTTAGCCCGCCGGTTTGGCGCGCAGGACGCCCACTTGCACCAGCAGTCCCGTGAAGTCGAGAATGCGGCGTTCGTGGACGATATACCGTTCTTCGAGGCGATAGATGAAGGCGCCGGCGACCTCGATCTTGCGTCCGGTCGGCGGCATGCCGAAAAACTCTCCGGCGTGGCTGCCCGTTATCCGGCAGAGCAGGCATACGCGGTTCTCGTCGACCATGAGGTCTTCAGTTGTGAAGACGAGGTCGGGGAAGGCCGTGAACCAGACCCTGTAGATGCGTTCAATCTCGACGTGGCCTTCGAGGACCCCGCCAGTGGGGCTGACCACGACGCCGTCGGGTGCGTGATCGGCGGTCAGGGCGTGTGCGTCTCGAGCCTGCCACGCCGCCTCCCGCCGGTTGAAGAGGGCGAAGATCTCATCCCGCGTCATGTCACGCTCCGCCACGGTCGAGGCCGCTCATGCCCGTGATTGAGGCTACTATAGGCTTCTGCAGGGCAATGAACAAGGTACCGGGACACGCACCATGAACGTCCTCCTCTTTTCCATGCCCGACTCTTTCGAGCATACCGCGACGGTTACGATGCGGATGCCGAACGGGGCATTGGCCTCTCTGGCCGGAAACGCCGATTCCCATCACCGCATCGCCATCGCCGATCTGATACTCGTGCCTCGCCGGGTGCGCGAGACCGTGGAGCGACTCGTGCGCGAGATCGATCCTGACGTTGTCGGCCTCTCGATCATGACGTTTCAACGGGGCACGGCGCGAAAGATCGTTGCGCTTGTTCGCGCGTTGAAACCTACGGCGACCATCGTCGTCGGGGGATACGACCCGAGCCTGGCCTCTGAGGTGTACGAGGATCCAGCCTGGGACGTCGACGTGATCGTGCGCGGCGAGGGAGACCTGACCTTCCGCGACCTTCTGCGCGCGCTCGAAGCGGGACGCGGCCTCGAGGGAGTTCCCGGGCTGACGTTTCGCCGTGGATCCGACGTATGTCGTAATCCCGATCGGCCGGTGAGCCGGTTGACCGGCGAAGAAATCGCGTTACCCAACCGTGGTGTCCGCCTGCTCACGGGCTACACGTTCATCGGCCGGCCGATTGACGTCGTCGAAACTTCACGCGGCTGCACGTACGATTGCAGCTTCTGCTCGATCATCGAGATGCGCGGCCGGAACTTTCACACCTGGTCGATCGAGCGAGTGCTCGCCGACATTGCCGACGCGCGGGCGCGAGGGGCGCGGGCCATCTTCATCGTCGACGACAACATCACGCTGAACGTCGCCAGGTTCGAGGAATTGTGCCGCGCCATCGTCGCCGCCGGCTTCAACGATATCGACTACCTGGTACAAGGGATGACGTCAGCGATCGCATCGCGGGGAGAAACGCTGGCGCCCCTGATGCGTCAGGCTGGATTCCGTTACGTCTTTCTTGGAATCGAGAACGTCCTCGATGAGGATTTGGCTTTCCTGAAGGCCGGGGCCAAGAATGCCGAGCGTTCCGGTGGGCGGTCGATCGGCAACGCCACCACCAAGGCCATCGACCTGCTGCACCGGCACGGCATGTTCGTGGTCGGCGGTCTGATCGTCGGTAACCCCAGCGACACCCGCGAATCGATCGAAACGAACCTGGCGTTTGCGCGCGCCTACGTCGACTGGCCCTACATCCAGCATCCGACGCCGTATCCAGGCACGCCAATGACCCGCGACTTCCGCGATCGCGATCTCATCGTCAACGACGACGTCGACGAATACGATGGCACGACCGCCGTCGTCCGCAGCGAGCACCTCGGCGCCGCCGAAATCGAGTTCATGCGCTGGCGCGCCGAGCGCTGGATGAAGGTGCACCACTTCTGGCCCGTGCTTCTGCACAGCCCGTGGTTCGTCCTGCGCCACGCTCATCAAATGTTGGCGCACACCTTCCGAGGCATGTCGTGGCGCTCGTTCCTCGCCCTGGAAACCGAGCACGACGTGTTTGACAGGTACAAAGAAATTCGCAGGTTAGAACGAAAATATCTCTAGGAGCCTGGAGTTGCGGCTCCGTACCCGAGTGGGCTGTGGCGGTTAGCCACCGGCGCGCGCGCAGCGGGCGCTGGCAGGTCGTGGGGGTGGGGCCCGCGAGCAGTAAGAGAAGCAGGCAGAATCCCCACTAACTGAATGGTCATTCGAAACAGTCGATGACGCCTATGCGACAGTCGCTTCTGCTCTCGGCAACATTCCTGCTGTCTACCGTGCCTGGTTTTGCACAGCCCCAGGCGCCACACCATCAGCACTACGAACGCATCGACGCAGCGCACCAGCCCGGCCCAGGCGGCGTGCTCGCACCGCGTCTCCAGAACCTTGGCGTTCACACCTTCAAGGTCACGACGAAGGTGTCGCGGGCACAGATGTTCATCAATCAGGGACTCAACCTCGCCTATGGCTTCAACCATGCCGAGGCCGGGCGAGCGTTTGCCGAGGCGGCGCGCCTCGACCCAACCTGCGCCATGGCGTATTGGGGACAGGCGCTCGTTCTCGGGCCGAACATCAACGCAGCAATGGCGGCAGAGGACGAGCCCAAGGCGCTGGCGTTTGTCATCAAGGCCGCGTCGCTCAGTAAGCGAGCGACCCAGCGCGAGCGCGACTACATCGACGCTCTGGCCAAGCGTTATACGGGGAAGCCTGATGAGCGGCAAGCAAGCGACCGCGCCTTCGCCGAGGCGATGCGCGCGCTAGCGAAGAAGTACCCGCGCGACCTCGACGCCGCAACGATCTTTGCCGAATCGCTGATGGATCTCCGGCCGTGGAACTACTGGACCCGTGACGGCTTGCCGCAGGAGGGCACATCGGAAGCCATCGACTCCCTCCAACGGGTCATCGCCGCGAATCCAAAGCATCCTGGCGCGCTTCACTACTGGATTCACGTCTGGGAGCCCACCAAGACACCGGAACGCGCAGAGCAGGAGGCCGACCGCCTGCTGCCGCTGATGCCTGGCGCCGGGCACATCATTCACATGCCCGCACACATCTACCTGCGCGTCGGCCGTTACGAGGATGTCGTCACGTCCAATCAGAAGGCGGTCGCGGCTGACGAGGAATACATCGCTCAGTGCCGCGCGCAGGGGATGTACCCGCTTGGGTACTATCCGCACAACATCCATTTCGTCTGGATGGGCGCGACGATGTCAGGACAGAGCCGGCTTGCAGTCGAGGCCGCGCGAAAAACCACATCGTCGATCGCCAGCGCGACGCCCGAGCAGTTGCCGTTCGTGCAGGGCTTCCTCGTCGTGCCGTACTATGCGCTCGTGCGTTTTGGCCGATGGGACGAGATCCTCGCCGAGCCAAAACCGGCGCACGACTCGCTCTTCACGCGCGCGATCTGGCACTTCGCGCGCGGAACAGCGTATGCGGCCAAGGGTGACAGCGAGCGCGCGCGTGGCGAGGAAGCAGCGCTCACCGCGATTGCCTCGAATCCAGAGCTGGCGAAGATGCCGAACTTCTCATTGAACCCACCCGCGACGATCGTGGCGCTCGGGCTCGAGGTGCTCAAGGGCGAGATTGCCGCACGACAGAAACAGTACGATGCGGCCATCGCACACTTCGACCGCGCGGTGCGCCTTGAAGATGCGATGACGTATACGGAGCCACCGGATTGGCACGCGCCCGTGCGGCACTGGCTCGGCGCCACGCTGCTCGACGCCGGACGTCCGGCAGAAGCCGAAATCGTCTACTGGGAAGACCTCAAGCGAAATCGCGAGAACGGGTGGGCGCTTGCCGGCCTTCATCGTTCGCTCGTCGACCAGGGGCGCAAGGATGACGCCGCCGCAATCGAAGCGCGATTGAAGAAGGCATGGGCAAGGGCCGACGTCACGCTTGCGGCGTCGCGATTCTAAGAGAGGACATACGCTGCGAATGAGCGCTACGACATGAAGGGCGCCCGCCCGCTGAAGATCTTGGTCTACGCTGCTGCGGCCGCTGCCTTATCCGTCGCGCTGACATCGGCACAAACGTCCCGCTACGATCTCCTGCTTCGTAACGCAAGAATCATCGATGGCACGGGGAGCCCGTGGTATCGAGGAGACGTCGCCATTACCGGCGACACCATCGCCCGCGTCGCCAGTTCGATTGACGGCTCAGCGACAACGACGCTCGACGTAAAAGGCCAGGTCGTCGCCCCCGGCTTCATTGACATCCACACGCACGCGTCCCGCGGTATCTTTCAAATTCCTACTGCTGACAACTACGTCCGGCAGGGCGTGACGACGTTGATCGAAGGGCCAGATGGATCGTCACCGGTGCCGATCGGACCGTTTTTTGCCAAACTCGAGACGCTGAAGCGTTCGGTCAACATCGGGGCGTTCATCGGCCAAGGTTCGATCCGCGCCGCTGTCGTCGGCGAGGTCAATCGGCCGGCAACCGCCGACGAGTTGCAGAAGATGCGAGCGCTCGTCGAGCAGGGGATGAAGGACGGCGCGCTCGGGTTGAGCACCGGCCTCTTCTACGTGCCGGGCGCGTTCACCCCGACCGACGAGGTCGTTGAGCTGGCGAAGGTGGCTGGTCGGCTCGGCGGCATGCACATCTCGCACATGCGTGACGAGACCTCACGTGTGCTCGACAGCGTCAACGAAACGATTGCCATAGGCGAGGGCGGCGGCCTGCCGACGCAGATCACGCACCACAAGATCATCGGCAAGCCGAATTGGGGGCGGAGCGTCGAAACGCTCGCAGCCGTTGATCAGGCGCGTACGCGCGGTGTCGACGTGTCGATCGACGCCTACCCGTACACCGCGTCGAGCACCAGCATTCAGGGCGCGCTGATACCGACATGGGCACAGGACGGCGGGCGCAAGCAGCTGCAGGCGCGGCTGGCCGATCCCGGCGTGCGGGAGAAGGTCAAGGCCGAAGCCGTTCGTGTCATAAACAACGAGCGCGGCGGTGGCGACCCCAAGAACATCGTTCTCGCTTCGTGCGACTGGGACGCGGCGCTGGCCGGCAAGAACCTCACTGACGTCACGCGCGGACGCGGTCTCGAGCCGTCAGTCGAGAACGCTGCTGACACCGCTCTGTGGATCGTCGAGCGCGGTGGATGCCAGGCCGTGTTCCACGCGATCGGTGAGGAAGATCTCGAACGGATTCTGAAGCATCCGGCGACCATGATCGGCTCCGACGGCGAGATTCCGACGTTTGGCAGGGGCAGCCCCCACCCGCGCAGCTACGGCACGTTTGTCCGCGTGCTTGGCGTCTATGCGCGCGAGCGAAAGCTGATCACGATGCAGGACGCGATTCGAAAGATGACATCGTTTCCAGCGGCGCGCCTGGGCCTCGTCGATCGCGGTGTCGTTCGCCCAGGGATGAAGGCCGATCTCGTCGTCTTCGACCCGGAACGCGTCCGCGATCTCGCGACCTTCGACAAGCCGCACCAATACGCCGAAGGCATCTCGCAGGTCATCACCGGCGGCCAAGTCGTGTTCGACGGCTCGGCGATGACATCGGCGAGGCCAGGCGTTGTACTGTACGGGGCCGGTCGAGCGCAGCCGCGGCCATAAACGCTGATCGTTCACCGCTTTCGTTTTCAGGAGGCTGTTGATGCGTGAGGTCCTCATCGGGCTGGCGTTAGCCGCGTGTGCGCTCAGCACAACGGCGGCACTGTCGGGCTCCCGCGAGCCCTCGACGATGCAGAAGGAGTTGCAGGACGCGGGCCGATGCCGGTTACCAGTCTCGTTGGCATGACCGTCGCTAAGACCGCTCTTGGCGGCAACGAGCTCGTCGGGATCACGCGGCGCGTCCGCGCGCAGTGACGGAGTACAATCGGCGTCACGTCGGAGGTCTCATGTCCAACCGCATCGTGCGAGCCGTGCTGCTCGCGTGTCTTGCTCTTCCACTGATCGCGCCGCTTATGGCCTACGCGCAGAAGCAACCCGTTCGTCACGTCGTCATCTTCAAGTACAAGCCGGAGGCGACGCCGGACCAAATCAAGCAAGTGACCGATGCCTTCCGCGATCTACAGAAGAAGATTCCTGGCATCACAGCGTTCGAGGACGGTGTCAACAACAGTCCCGAGAAGAAGAACCTCGGGTTTACACACGTCTACATGCTGACGTTCGAGGACGTGGCGGCGCGCGACGCATATTTGCCGCATCCCGAGCACGCCAAGTTCGGCCAGCTGCTCGGCAAGCTCGGCGTCGTCGAGGACGTTTTCGTCGTCGACTATGCCACCACGCGGTGAGCGGAGCGGAGGGCACCATGCAGGTTCGAATTACCTATTGCGGCCGGTGAAACTACCTGCCACGGGCCTCCAGTCTGGGGGCCAGATTGTCGCGTGAGCTGGGGATCGACGCCGAGCTGGTTCGCGGAGATCGCGGAGTGTTCGACGTAACCGTCGACGGCAGCGTGATCTTTTCGAAGCACACAGCCGGCCGCTTCCCGGACGAAGCGTCGCTCGTGGAGACGATCCGTTCGCTCGCCCGGCCGTAGTCGATGCACTGGACAGAGATCGCCCAACGCCGTGTCGGCGACGTCGTCATCGTCGACCTGCACGGACAGATGACGTTGACCGGCGAGGAGGCCCCGCGGCTGCTGCAGACGATCCGGCGAATCGTCAGCGAGGGCGGACGCACGGTGCTGCTCAATCTCACCCACGTGTCGTATGTTGACAGCACGGGGATTGGCGAAATCGCCGGCGCATACACCCGAATGGTTCGCGAGGGCGGGAGCCTGTGCCTCTTCGGCGTGTCCGGACGGATCCAGGAGCTGCTGGACACGACCAACCTGGGAACCGTGATCGCCTCGTTCCCCGACGAGGCCGCAGCACTGAGGGCCGTTCGCTGATTTCTTCCGCGCTCACGTCCTGCGCTTCTGCTTTTTCCTTCGGTACGGCGCCAGCAGCATCTCGAGGTCCGCTCGCACCCAGCGTTCCGCCGTTCCTGTACGAAAAACTCCCCACGAGATCAGCGAACCTCCGGCGATCGCGCTGACCGCGCGCGCGAGCTGCGCCGTGTTGCACTTCACCAGTTCGCCGCGGCGCAGCGCCTCGTTGAGCAAGGCGCGGTAGCCGGCTTCCGTCCGCTCGGACAGAACCAGCATGTGCGGATAGAACTCCGGATCCGTGAGGTCGATGTGCAGAAAGGCGAGGCTGTTGGCCATTTCGTCGGGGCTGTGGGTGCCTCGCGGCATCATCAGCGCCGCGTCGAGGAGGGCGTCGAGCGCAGAGGTGTGGCTCGAGCGCTGGACCTCGAAGCAATCATCCACACCACCGAGGGCGCTGGCCCAGAGCGCCCGCATGAGGCCGCGCTTTGAACCGAATCGCTGCACGAGCGTGGCTGCAGACAGGCCTGCTTCCTTGGCGACCGCCGCCAATGTCAGCTTGATCGGCCCAAGCTGCGACATCACGCGCTGGGTGGCGAAGATGATCTGCTCGTCGGAGACGGTGCGGGGCCGCGGACTCATGCTTGACAGATAGTAAACGTTCATTTACTTTTACTCAAAGTAAATGAACGTGCGTTTATGTATGCGTACGAAAGGAGGACCTTCCATGACTCCCCCCTCTTTGTCGGGAAAAGTCGCCGTCGTCGCCGGCGCCACCCGTGGCGCCGGCCGAGGTATTGCCCGCGCGCTCGGTGAGGCAGGCGCCGTCGTGTACTGCACCGGCCGCAGCGTCACTGGCAAACCGTCGCCTTACAACCGCCCGGAGACTATCGACGAGACCGCTGAGATGGTGACTGCGAGCGGCGGCACCGGGATCGCGATACGGGTCGATCACACCGTCGAATCGGAGGTCGAAGCGCTGTTCGCCCGCGTTGTCCGCGATCACGAACGGCTCGACGTGCTGGTCAACAGCATCGCCGGCGAGGACCCGTTGATTGGCAGCTGGGGCTCGTTCTGGAAGACTGATGTCTCACACGGCGCCGATGCCTTTCGCCAGTCGATTCTGTCTCACCTGATCACGGCCAAACATGCGGCACCGGCGATGATCAAAAAACGACGTGGACTGATTGTCGAGGTCACCGAGGGTGACACAGTCTTTGGCGGCGGTGGCAATGCCATCAGCGACGTCATCAAGAGCTCATTGAAGGGCTTTGCGGCGCGCATGGCGGGCGAGCTGCACTCGCATCGCGTCGCGGCGGTGTCGATTACGCCAGGCTTCCTGCGATCGGAATCAATGCTCCAGCACTTCGGCGTGACGGAAGCCAATTGGCGCGATGCCGGGAAGAAGGACAAGAACTTTCTCGAATCCGAGTCGCCGCTGTTTGTCGGCCGTGCCGTCGTCGCGCTGGCCGGCGATCCCAAGGTGCTCGATCGCTCCGGCGACGTCCTGAGCTCCTGGGAGCTGGCGCGCGAGTATGGGTTCGATGACTACGACGGGAGGCGGCCGGACTGGGGCGTGCTCTTCGGCAAAATTGCACCGTCGTTCGGTTTCGTCGAGCCCTACCGCCGCCACCGCGCGTTTCTCGAGCGGATGCTTCGACGGATGGATCAGTACCTCGAGATCGCTGAAGCCACGATTGCGGACCGATCGAAGTCGGCGTCGGCGGGGAAGAGTTCGCGGCGCAAGTAAGCCGCTCCTGACGGAACGATTGGCGTGCGTGAATCCGTATAGATGGCGGTGATCTTGCCGTTGGTCAGCTCGAGTGCCGATGCCCGGCCGTTCTTGAAAAAGCTCGACAACATGCCCGTGTCGATGAGGATGAGGCGGTTGTTGAAGCGCGATAGCACCTTGCCAGGTTGCGGCGTGTGGCCCGTGACGAAACGTTCGACGCCAAATCGCGACAGGAGCGGCGTCACTTGCGTCTCGCTGGTCTCCGCGTCTTCGGGCCAGGTCGCGTAGCCACGGAACCACAACGGGCCCTCGGGTTCGAAGAGCGACGACTTGCCGACTGCCAGCAGCGCTTGCAGTGCCTCGACGAACTCGCGCGTGACGTGGTCTCCCACGGGCGCTTGTGCCTGGAGTGCCGCCGAAATTCGCTTCAGCTCGTTGACCGCCGCTTCAACGGCCTCAGGCAGCGTGCAGTACGGCGAGAGGATCTGCGCCTTCACCATCATCGCCTTGGTGTCGTCCCAGGCGGTGATCTCCTGCAACGCCTTCTTGTTGATGTCGTCGAACGTGCCCGGCAGATCGACCCGGATGCCGGCATGCATGAACGCAGTGCCGCCTTCCGTCGTGACGACCTTGTGCGATCGCAGCCACCGGCCGTACTTGCCGCGCGGGCCGATCGCGTCGACGTATTCCAGGAAGCCCACCGGATGGCTGGTCATCCACTCGTCGCGGTTCGGAGCGGTTTCGCCCGGAGTGGCGCGACGCTTCACGAGGCGCGCGTAGTCGTCAAAGGCACGCTGCTGGCGCGATTCCGATCGCGAGTCGGCAAACGTCGCGTACGCTGCCGGCCGACACATCACGGAACTCGTGCAGCAGGTTCATCGCCTCGTGGTTGCCGAGCAGCGACTCGACGCGGCCGCCGGCGCGCTTGGCCTCTTCTTCGAGGCGCATCAGCAAGTCGAGCGCGTCTCTGACCTTCGGGCCGCGGTCGAACACATCGCCCGTCTGCACCAGCACCGTCGTGCCCCCCGACCATTGCCGCTTGGCGTCAATGACGCCGGCCGCCTGCAGAATCTCCACGAATTGATCGAACGCGCCATGGACATCCCCGATGGCGACGATGCGGCTTCCGGCCGGTTGCTGGCTCGCGGGCGTCTGTGGCGCGGCCGACGGGAAACGCACGGTTGTAACCGCGAGGACCAGTGCCAGGACATGGGCCGGGAGGCGGACGCGACTCATGGCGTGCATCATACCGCCTGGACGAAGCGTGATAGCATCAGCTTTTCCCCGGACGGCCACAGCAGGGCATAGATAGAGTCCCGCCACAGCCGGATACGACGCCTCCGGCCCGGGCCGGACACACGACAACAACGACAGGTGATTCGATGACCCCGCGACGCTACATGCCCGCGCTGCTGCTGCTCTTTGTCGCCAGCGGTTGCGCCGCCCTCATTTATGAAGTCGTCTGGTTTCAGTTGCTGCAGCTCGTCATCGGCTCGTCGGCGGTCTCGCTTGCCGTCCTGCTCGGCACCTTCATGGGCGGCATGTGTCTGGGCAGCTTCCTGTTGCCGCGTTACATCTCCTCGCGCGAGCATCCGTTGCGCGTCTACGCGTTGATGGAGCTGAGCATCGGCGCCTTCGGGCTGCTCATCCTCTTCGGTGTGCCTGTCCTTGCGAATATATATACCGCGTGGGGCGGTTCGGGACCAGTCGGCCTGTTGTTCCGCGCGATCGCTGCCAGCATCTGCCTCCTGCCGCCGACGATTCTGATGGGCGCCACGCTTCCCGCGATGTCGCGCTGGGTCGAGACGAGCCCGCAGGGTGTGGCCTGGCTCGGCTTCTTCTACGGCGGCAACACCGGCGGCGCCGTCATCGGCAGCCTGCTCGCCGGCTTCTACCTGCTTCGCGTGCACGACATGGCGATCGCGACCTACGTCGCCGTGCTGCTCAATATTGCGGTCGGCGCGCTGGCGCTACTCGTCGCGCGGGCAACGGCGTACGAAACGCCCGTGGCAGCGCGCGAGAAGGCGAAGCCGGCGCCTGGGTCATGGGCGGTCTACGTTGCCATCGCGCTCTCCGGCATGACGGCGCTCGCCTCGCAGGTCATCTGGACGAGAACGTTGTCGCTGCTCTTTGGCGCGACGGTCTATACCTTCTCGCTCATCCTCGCGGTGTTTCTCTTCGGCATCGGCATCGGCAGCAGCATCGGGTCGGTGCTGGCACGCAGCCTCGAGCGTCCTCGTCTGGCCCTTGGCTGGGTGCAGATGCTCCTCTGCGGCGCCATCGCCTGGGCGGCGTACACGCTGGCGCTCTCGCTGCCGTTCTGGCCGATCGACCCGTCAATCTCTCTGAGCCCGTGGTACAACTTCCCGCTCGATCTCGCGCGGGCCTTCTGGGTCGTGCTGCCGGCGTCAATCTTGTGGGGCGCGAGCTTCCCGCTGGCGCTAGCGTCAGTCGCCTCAAAGGATCAGGATCCCGGCCGGCTCGTCGGCGGCGTCTACGCGGCCAACACCGTCGGCGCGATCGTTGGCGCGATCGGCGGCAGCCTGCTGATGGTGACGTTCCTCGGCACGCAACACTCACAGCAGGCGCTCATCATCCTCTCCGGTCTTGCGGCGCTGCTCGTCCTCGAGCCGCTGCAGGCGTCGGATGCGGCGCCGAACCGCGCGGGTTGGGCGAGCATGCTTCCGATTGTCGCCGGTGCAGTTGTTGCCGCGCTCCTTGCGCGAAACGTGCCGCCGATTCCAAAACTTCTCGTCGCCTACGGCCGCTATGCGGCGACACGCGCCAACCAGGACATCGACGTCATCTACATGGGTGAGGGATGGAACGCGTCGGTTGCGGTCACGCGTCTTCCTGGCGGCGTGCTGAACTATCACAATGCCGGCAAGGTCCAGGCCTCGAGCGAGCCGCAGGACATGCGCCTCCAGCGCATGCTCGGCCACTTGACGACGCTCATCCCGAAGAGTCCGAAGAAGGTTCTCGTCATTGGCTGCGGCGCCGGCGTCACCGCTGGCGCAGTCTCTATCGATCCGTATCTCGAGCACGAGACGATTGCCGAGATCGAACCGCTCGTGCCGAAAGTCGTCTCGACATACTTTGCCGAGCACAACTTCAGCGTCGTTACCAATCCAAAAGTGCACGTCCAGCTTGACGATGCGCGGCACTACCTGATGACGACGAAGGAGAAGTTCGACGCGATTACGTCGGATCCGCTGGACCCATGGGTGAAGGGCGCGGCGATGCTCTATACGCGGGAATTCTTCGAGATCGTCAAGTCGCACTTGAACCCCGGCGGAGTCGTTACCCTCTTCGTCCAGTTGTACGAGAGCAATTCTGCGGCAGTGAAGAGCGAGATCGCGACGTTCATGGAAGCCTTCCCCAACGGCGTCGTCTGGGGCAACACGCAGGATGGACGCGGCTACGACCTGGTGCTGATGGGGACCGTTGAACCCATACAGATCAACGTCGACGAGATGCAAGCCAAACTGACGCGTCCGGCATACGCGCCAGTGCTCAAGTCGCTGAGCCAAGTCGGGATCTACTCGGCGGTCGATCTCTTCGCCAACTACGCGGGGCGCGGCCAGGATCTCACGGCCTGGATGCGTGACGCCCAAATCAATCGCGACCGCAACCTCAAACTCCAGTATCTCGCCGGCCTTGGCCTCAACCTGTATCAGAGCGATCGCATCTACTCCGACATGCTCTTGCACTCGAAGTACCCCGACGGGCTGTTCACCGGTAGTGACGCAACGCTGGCGACGCTGCGCGAAGCGATCTCCCGCATGCAGGGTCGAGGGATGACGCCGTAGTGGAGGGGGCGGCGGGAGACGGTTCCGCCAGGTAGACGCGGTCGGCGAACGCCGTACGACCCAAGTCAGTAGAACGTCATTCGGCTACAGGCTGATCAACGATTCGGCCGTCGAACAAGTAGATATGACGTTCGGCCCGGGCGATGTAGTCAGGGTTGTGCGTGGCCAGGCATACCGTGGCGCCGTCAGCGTGCAGCTCGTCGAGCATCTTCATCACCGACGCGCCGCTCTTCGAATCGAGATTTCCCGTCGGCTCGTCGGCAAGCAGGATGGGCGGGCGGCCGGCGTAGGCGCGCGCGATGGCGACGAGTTGTTGGTGACCACCGGATAGCGCGCCGGGCCGCTGCTTCGCACGCGCGGTGAGGCCGACTCGTTCGAGCGCGGCGTCGACGCGCTGCCGCCGATCAGTGGCTGACGCCCCACGAACGGTCAACGGATACTCCACGTTCTCGTAGACGGTCATGTCGCCAATCAGGTTGAAGCTCTGAAAGATCAGGCCGACGTCGATGTTGCGCGTTCGAGCGCGCTCCGACGGCGACAGCTCGCCGGTGGCTCGGCCGTTCAGCCAGTAGCGCCCCGACGATGGGGCATCGAGCAGCGCCAGAATCGCCAGGAATGTCGACTTACCGCAGCCCGATGGGCCGGAGACGGTGACGTATTCGCCGCGGCCGATATCGACGGTGACGTCGGAAAGGGCGCGTGTCTCCTCATCGGCGTCGCCTTTGAAGATCTTCGTAATGCCCTGGAGGCGGATGAGCGGGAAGTCCGACGTATCGCTCGTCGCGGTTCCGCCAGCCGTGACAGTGCTGGTCCTGCTGCGTCGCCACCACGCCATTCCTGTGGTCCTCCAATGTGACGGGCCTCGATGCCGCCTTGCCGCGGGCTCAGCCTAGCATCGCTCCTGCCGATCGCCTACGAGAATGGGACGAATGGACAGGACGGCTGTGAACGCCAAAATCAGTTGATCCGCGATATCTCGATGTGATCCGTGCTCCGCGTCTACATGATCCGTGTAATCCGCGTCTGTGTGATCCTTGTGATCCGCGTGATCCGCGTCTGTGTAATCCGTGTAATCCGTGGCTCGTGATCCGCGCAATCCGCGTCTATGTGATCCGTGGTGATCCGTGGCTACTATTACGGTATGCGTAACCGCTGGTTCCCTCTGCTGTCACTTCGCGCTGTTCCTCGTGTCGCCGGTACTTGCCCGCCAGTCGACTCCCGGTTTGACGGATGACGAACGGGCCATGGTTGCCTACATCGATGCCCACGGCGCCGAGGCGGTCACGCTGCTCGAGCGCGCGGTCAACATCAACAGCGGGACGCAGAATTTCGCCGGTGTCCGCGCCGTCGGCAAGCTGTTCGCGGCCGAGCTCGAGGGCCTCGGCTTTACGACACGGTGGGTCGACGGGGCGCCGTTCGGACGAGCGGGCCATCTCGTCGCCGAGCGTCCGGGACCTGGCAAGCGCGTCCTGTTGATTGGCCACCTCGATACCGTCTTCGAGCCTGACAGCCCGTTTCAGAAATTCGAGCGTCTGAACGACCGGCAGGCGCGCGGCCCCGGCGTGATCGACATGAAGGGCGGCGACGTGATCATGATTCAGGCACTCAAGGCGTTGAAAGCGACCGGAGCGCTCGATCGCATGCACGTGACCGTGGTGATGACCGGCGACGAAGAGTCGTCTGGCGATCCTCAGGACGCCGCGCGCGCGGCGCTGGTAGCGGCGGCGAAGGGCGCCGACGTCGCGATTGGTTTCGAGGATGGCGCTGGCGATCCGCGGACCGCGGTCATCGGTCGTCGCGGCACGACGGCGTGGACGCTGACCGTCACCGGCAAGCCAGCCCACTCATCGCAGATCTTCCGATCGGACATCGGCTACGGCGCGATCTTCGAAGCCGCGCGGATCCTCGACGCGTTCCGCGAGACACTCGCTGGTGAACCCCACCTGACGTTCAATCCGGCGCTCATGGTCGGCGGCACGAAGGTCGAGCTCGACACCGTGCAGGCCCGCGGTTCGGCGTTTGGTAAAGACAACGTCATCCCCGAGCGCGCGATCGTTTCCGGCGATCTCCGCGCGTTGTCGAAGGAACAGTTCGCCGACGCCAGCAAACGCATGGACGCGATCGTCTCGTCGTCATCGCTGGCGCAAACGAAGGCGACGATCACCTTTGACGAAGGCTACCCACCGCTGGCGCCGACCGACGGCAACCGCAAACTGCTCGCGCTCTACGATCAGGCCAGCCGCGACGTCGGCGCAGGTCCTGTGGCCGCGGTCGATCCCGATCGCGCCGGCGCTGCCGACGTGTCGTTTGTCGCTGGTCTGGTGCCGATGATTATCGACGGCGTCGGCCTGATGGGCGACGGCGGTCACACCGTCAACGAGACCGCTGACTTGACGACGCTGCCGTCCCAGACCAAGCGCGCCGCCCTCCTCTTGTCTCGCCTTTCGCGGTAGGGCTGGCGGGGCGGGGACAGTCAAACGGGACACTCAACCGTGACAGTCACGAGGGACACTCAAGGTGCACCGTATTGAGACTGTTCCTCAGGTGGTCGTAGTTTCTGCGTACCTCGGCGACCTGGTTGCGCGCAACCGGTCGAAATGTCGCCGATGCTCTCGGTTGCGCGGGGCTTATAGGGCCGGGGACACTCAACCGGGACACTCAAGGTTGAGTGTCCCGGTTGAGTGTCCCCGCAGTTTCTCGAGCAGCGGCAGCTGTCCTGGCAGGATCTTGCGGCGCGCAGTGGCGAGATCGTACCAACTGACGCGATCGACTTCGGGAAACTCCTGCTGACGGCCTGACTTCGGCGGCCATTCAATGGTGAAGACGTTGCTCTGAAGCGCCGCCGGATCGAAGTTGGCGCGCACTGCCCAGGCCATCACCCGCTTACCGCCGGCCTGGGTAATCTCGCCCAACGGAATGAACTCGCCTTCAATCGGCTGACCCAGTTCTTCTTCGAACTCCCGCCGTGCGGCCTGTAACGGATCCTCGCCGTCCTCGAGCTCGCCTTTCGGGATTGTCCACGCACCGTCATCCTTTTTCGCCCAGTAGGGCCCGCCCGGGTGCGCGAGCAGCACCTCGAGACCGTCATTCGATTGACGAAAGAGAAGAAGACCGGCGCTCGTTTTGGGCACGACGAAATACCAGAGAATTCTAGGGCGACATCGCCAACAGCCAGTCGGTGATCCGCATCCAGGCGTGGGTAGTGCTGAGCGGCACTCGAATGATCTGCACCGCCAGCACGAACGCGCCGCCCCACCAGTAGGCGGGGTGGACGCGGCCTCGCGTTCGATAGTCGTGAATCATCGCAAAGACGATGAGCAGATCGTTGACGAGCGCTGGTCCGAGCGTCACGACCACCGGCGGTTGGACGAGCGATGCTCCGGCGACTTGCGGCGGCGCCAGGAAAAGGAGGAACCAGCGGCCGATGCCCGCCTGCAGCATCGAGACCGTCGTCAGCAGCATCAGCCGCTTGTGGACCTCTGGCTTCCTGGCATTGACCACGGCGGCGGCAAATAGCCCGGCAAAAAGTACGACGGCCGAGAACGAGACGATCGAGAACGCCCGGCCTCCGTCGCCAGCACCGAGCGCCAGAACTCGCTTCAGGCTGCCGATCGCCATACCGAGACCGACAAAGCACATGCCGCTCCCCAACGCCACACCCGCGATGCCGAGCTCGCGGTGCCGCGCGATCTGACCCGACGCGACGAGCGTCGTCTGACGCAGGAAGAGGATCAGCCAGCCGTAGAAGAAGAGCGCGTGGACGTGCGTGAGTGGCGCGACATCGAGTGTGCCGCGTACCAGCGGAACCCAGTAGGTCGGCGCAAAGCCAACCAGCCCGACCGCCAGGCAAATCATGGCCATCCGCACGTAGTAGCGCGACGCGTGCCGGGCGATCCGTCCGGCAGACGGGAGGGCCACAGTGGATTCGACGGTTGAGATCACTCTTCCTCCGGCAGCTATCTAAGGTCGAAGCAACGGAGCCTTCGTGTAATCGGGCGGGATTGACACGAACGGATCGTCGAGGGCCATCTCTGTCCTGCGCCCAACGACGCGGACGTAGCCGAGATAGCGGCCGCGATCGGCCTCGAGGGCGGTGATTTCGGCAGTGTTATCCGGTGCGATCGCCCGCTGCCAGTCGAGCCATGTCGTCCAGCCGTCCGGCATGTCGTCGGCAATCTCGACATTGACGATCCCGGTGCGTTGCCAATGGCGCTGCCACCAGGCGGCGGAATGAAGCGCCCACACGTCGACAGTCCACCACGCGGCGAGATGTTCGGGAACGGGACCCTCGATCTCCCTGGTCAGGCCGGCGCAGGCAATTGCGATTGGACCGCCGGGCTTGACGAAGCGGGCAACGTAGTTCAGGTAGTGGTCGTCGGTGCCGTAGTAGAAGAACGAATCGATCGACACGATGGCATCGAAGAAGTTGTCGGCGAAGGGCAGTGATCTCGCGTTGGCGTGAATCGGGAATACGCCGTCGTCGACGCCGGCGTCGCGAATGCGGTTCAGATTCTCGGAGGCGCTGAACCAGAGATCGGTCGCCCATACCTCGACGCCGAATTCGCGGCGTAGAAAGATGGAGGAGGCCGCGCGGCCGCAACCGAGATCCAGCACGCGCATGCCCTGATGAAGCGGGAGCGCGCTCGCCAGCCACTCCGTCAGCCGGAGGGCGTTCGCGCCGCCGCTGACGCTCGCTTTGATCCAGTCAGGGTGATATCGGGACGACCGGGGAAACCGTTCGTCTTTGAACTGTTCGTCTTGGCTCACGAAAGGATCCTGGCAGTGCGCGCCATTACGGCTGCTGACTGCCGGGTTTGGCCGTTCCGACGTAACCGTTCCTCGCCCGCACTTTGTAGCCGGGCCGGGCGACGCGGACGCGGATGCTGTGATACTTGCCGTCGGTCGCGTGCGGAGATGAATAAGCCATCACGTACTGGCTGTTGAGCTCCTCGGCAATGCGCGCCGTGGCCGCCCGCAAGCCGTCCATGTCCTGCACAACTTCGGTCCGGCCGCCGCTCTGACTGGTAATCTCCCCGAGCGCCGCGGCATTGACCCCTGTGTTGATGGCCTGACGCTTCGGCGAGTCGATCGCGATCGCATAGACGAACGCTTCGCTCCGCAAGAGTGACGTGCGCACCTCCGACACGGTGATGTCGCTCGCCGTGTCCGCACCGTCCGAGATGACGACGAGGGCGGCACGCTCCCGGGTTCTCCGGCCGATCATGGGCAGCGCTCCGACCACCGCGTCATAGATAGCGGTCCCGCCCGACGGTTTGATATCGGCAAGCGCCACCCGGATATCCTCGGGGTTACTCGTCCAGCGCGTCAGGATGTGGGGATAGTGATTGAAGGCGAGGACGAAGAACTCGTCTTCCTTCTGCAGGAGATCGAACAGAAACCGCTCGACCGCGGCGCGGGCGTCGACGATTCGCTGCCCGTACATGCTGTCGCTCATGTCGAGCAGCACGCCGAGGCCCACCGGAACACGCTCGTTGGTGAACTGCGTGATTGTCTGCGGCTCGCCGTCCTCGTAAACCTCGAAGGCCTCGCGCGGGAGGCCGGTCGCGAGCCGGCCTTCGGCGTCGAGCACCGTCGCGGTGACCGCAACGACGTCCACGCCTGACCGGAGCACGCGATCGCTCCGCTGAATCTCCTGAAACTCTGCCGAGAGGGCCGCGACTGCCATGGCGGTCAGGCCAAGGATCGCAGAGAGCCGCGTGGGCTTCACACGGCTATCGTAAACCCTCTACCGTGCTGCGGCCTCCTCCGAGTTGCCCTCCGCTTGCAGAATCGTTAGGCGGCGGGCAAACTGGTAATCTCCAGAGCTGCTAACTTGCGTCTGGAGAGCGCCTTGCGAGCTGCATGCGGCTTGCAACGCCCATCGGACATGCGACGCTTCTTTGCTGCTGCTTTCTTGGCCGTGCCGCTTGCCGCGTGTGGCGGTGGCGGTTCGCCGACCGAACCGTCCGGCACCCCGTCCACCCCGACAGCCATTCAGGGACAGACGGTCAGTGCCGTTGATGGCTCGGCCATGCCCAACCTGTCAGTGAAGATCGGAACGCGCTTCCCAATCAATTCCGACGGCAATGGCTTCTTTCGTGTCGACGTTGGCAGCCAGTCCAGCCAGACAGTCATCGTCAACGGCAATGCCGTAGTCGAGCGCGAGACGCGGATGACCGCCAGCGACGGCCGCACCCGCGTGTCGATGATCCCGGCGGCGTTCGACCTGCACGCGTTCGACGAGATGTTCCGCACCACGAATGCTCAGTTGCAGCGTTGGACGTCGCGTCCGTCCCTCGTCATCCTCGGCGCGGTGATGGACTACCGCAACGGCTCCGATCAGAGCTATATGGCGACGGGCGAGCAGCTCACCGATGACGAGATCGATCTGCTGAAGACGCACTTGATGGAGGGGTTGGCGTTCCTTACGGGCAACACGTATATGTCCTTCGCTTCTGTCGAGATCGAGCGTCCGTCCGCTGGCAGCCGCGTCAACACCCTTCGTCCCGGCCAGATCGTGGTGGGGCGCTACAACGGCATCATGAATCTGGCAAAGACTATCGGCTACGGGCTGTGGTCCGAGCAGCCGAACGGATCGATTGCCGGAGGGGCGATGTATCTCGATCGCAATTTCGATCACGATGACAACCGGCGGCGTCTGCTCCGCGTCCACGAGCTCGGCCACGCCCTCGGCTATCAGCACGTCGAGTCGCGCACGTCGATCATGAACCCCTCGGTTGGACCGGAACCCACTGACTTCGATCGCATGGCCGCGCTCATCGCATTCGCTCGCCCGGTGGGCAACAAGAGTCCGGACGTCGATCCGACGTCCACTGTGCTCTCAAGCTCGGTGGGTGGCGGGAGGTGGGTGGGGCCGTCGACCAAGTGTCTGCCGGTGCAATAAACTACGTCGCGCGCTCTGAGGTTAGACTACGCGCAGCGCCGTCATCGGATCGATTGAAGCGGCTCGGAGTGCCGGCAGGAGGCACGCCAGGGCAGCGACGCACAGCAGCACGGACGAGACGGCGAGGTAGGTCGGCGCATCGAGTGGCCCGACGCCGAAGAGAACTGTAGACAGCAGCGCCCCCAGGACGAGAGCGCCAACCAGTCCGATTGCGAGGCCGCCGAGCGCCAGGCGAAGTCCCTCGCCGACAACCATCGAGACAACGTCCGCGCGGCTGGCACCGAGCGCCACGCGTACCCCAAACTCCTGCGTCCGCTGGCTGACCGAGAAGGCGATGACCCCGGCAATGCCGGCGGCCGTGATCACGAGAGCGAGCGCGGCAAACAATCCCAGCAGCGTCGTCGTCAGGCGGGGCGGTGCAAGCGACGCCGCACGAACATCGTCAAGTGTGCGCAGTCGATGGATTGGTTGGTCGGGGTCGACGGCGCGCACGGCCTCGCTGACGAGTGGCGCGAGGGCCGCAGCATCGAGCCCAGAGCGAATCGCCCAGTTCGTCGTGACGTACGGCACTTGCCGAATTGGCGAGTAGACTTCGTCGGCCGGCTCGAGCGCGAGCTGCTGACGAACGTTGGCGACCACGCCGACGATGGTCAGCCAGGTGCGCCCACCGTTCGCCGACACGCGCTGGCCGAGCGCGGAGCCGTTCGGCCAGTTGTGTGTCGCGAGCGACTGATTCACGATGACGACCCCTGGTCCGTCGAACCGGTCCGTCTCGGCAAAGAAACGCCCTTCGACGAGCGGAATATCCATAGCCTTGAAGTAGTCATCGCTCGCAATCATGAACAACGCCCGCGGGCCGGCACCGTCGGCATCCTGTGATGCGTCCCTCTCGCCGGCAATCTGCAACGTGCCGAACTCCCCGCCGGCGCCTTCAAGGAACGGAATCGTGCCCGTGGCGCCGACTTTCGTGACGCCTTTGATCGTCTGAAGCTGCGCCAAAAGGCGCTCGAGGTAGTGCGATCGGTCGGACATCTGACGATACTTCGTGAAGTTCATGTCAATCTGCATCGTCAATACGTGATCAGTGCGGAAGCCCGGATCGACACCCGTGAGTTTGACCAGGCTGCGGACCATCAGACCGGCGCCGATCAGGAGCATGAACGACGCGGCGACTTCGGCGACGATGAGCGCGCGCCGGAGATCGCTGCGGCGCGAAGGTGTGCGCGGGCCGGCATCCATTGCGGCGCGGCGAGTGCCGATGCGGCGTGACACGGCGGGAAGCACGGCGGCGATGATGCCCGTCAGGATCGATACGGCGAGCGTGAAGAGCAGCACCGCCAGGTCGATGCGGACCTCGCTGGCCCGCGGCGTGAATCTGGCCGCGTACTCGACGAGAAGGTCCATCCCGCCATAGGCCAGCAGCAGCCCGCAGGCGCCGCCAACCATCGCCAGCAGCACGCTTTCAGTGACGAGTTGCCGCAAGAGACGCCCGCGGCTGGCACCGAGCGCCGTCCGCAGCACCAGCTCGCGATCGCGACGCATGGTTCGCGCGACGGCGAGGTTCGCCACGCTCGCGCAGACAATGAGAAGCACAAAGCCGGCGGTACTCGCGAGGATGACCAGTGTTGATTCGAAGTGCCGCGTGAACTCCCGGCGAAGCGGGTTTGCCGTGAGTGCATACCCTCGATCGGCACGATACATGCCCGGATACGCGGACTGCAGCCGTCCTCCGATAGTGTCGAGATCGGCACGCAGTTGATCGAGCGTCGTGTTGGACGCACGCCTGCCGATCACCGAGGCCATGCCGCCACCACGTCGCTCGCGATCGACCGCGTTCATTCGAAATGGGCACGCCGACCGCGGCATGTAGACGTCGTTCGCCTCTGGATACATCGGCACATCGGGCAAAACGCCGACGATGGTGTGCGGCCGATCGTTCATCTCGACGACGCGGCCGATGACGTCACGACTGCCAGCGAAAGCGCGTTGCCAGTATTCGTGGCTCAGGACCAGCGTCGCTGGTGCGTCGTGCGCGTCGTCGCCAGCACGAAACGTCCGGCCGAGCGCCGGTGACAGCCCGAGCGTGTCGAAGTAGTCCCACGACACCACTCCAGTCGCCACTCGTTCGGGTTCGGTGCCGCCGAGCAGGATGAAGTACATGTTGTGATACTCGACCACGGAATCGAGTGCCGTCGTGAGCGACTTGATGTCGTCGATATCGAGGATCGAGAAGCCGGTGTTCTCGACGCCGGTTCTGGCCTGGCGGAGGAGCACGAGATCCTCGCCGCGCGAGTAGGGCAGCGGCTGCAGGACCACGGCGTTGATGACGCTGAAGATGGCGGTGTTGGCGCCGATGCCGAGCGCCATGGTGATGATGACCGCGAGTGCGTAGCCTTTTTGCTGGCGCAAGCTGCGCGCACCATAGCGCACGTCCTGGCCGAAGGTCTCGAACAGCCGCGTGAGCCAGGTGTCGCGGACATCGTCCTTGACGCGCTCGACGCCGCCAAACGTCTGGCGCGCGGTGCGCAGCGCGACCTCCGGGCTGGCGCCACGGCGCACGTATTCGGCCGCCAGCATGTCGAGATGGAACTGCAGCTCGGCGTCGAGCTCGTGCTCCATCGCGCGCCGGCGAACGATCGTGCGGATGCGCTTTATCCAGGATGACACATGGGACTCAGTTGCTCTGCTTCAGCCTGACGGCGGAAGGAATTACGGCTCCTGTGTCTGCAGGATCCGTGTCACGGCGTCGGTCATCCGCGCCCAGTTCTCGCGTTCTTCGGTGAGCTGGCGGCGCCCGTTCCGTGTGAGCCGGTAGTACTTCGCCTGACGGTTGTTTTCGGACGCGTCCCACTCCGAATCGATCCAGCCGGCCTGTTCGAGGCGATGGAGAGCGGGATAGAGCGAGCCCTGATTGACCTGCAGGACGTCGCGCGAGATCTGCTGGATCCGCTGCGAAATCCCCCAGCCGTGCATCGGCTCGAGCGCCAGCGTCTGGAGGATCAACATGTCGAGCGTGCCCTGGAGGAGGTCTTGTTTCTGACGAGCCATGCGCACCATTGTGGGAGCGCGACCTGTCGAATGTCAAGAGGAGAGGTGTGCTCGTGTTGACAATCGACAAGAGCTGACGCTATGCTGCAATCGCTCTTGTAGAATGTCGACAAGGGCGGAGAGTTGGGGATATGGATTCGCTGATGCAGGATCTGCGGGCGGCGGCGAGGGGACTGGCCAGGAATCGCGGCTTTGCCGCCGCCGTCATCCTGACGATGGCGCTCGGTATTGGCGCCAATTCGGCGATTTTCAGCGTCGTGCACGGCGTCCTGCTGCGGCCGCTGCCGTACGCCAAGGGCGACGACCTGCTCATCCTGCGGCAGCAGCGCCCGCTGGCCGGGATTCGAACGCAGGGGTTCTCGCCGCTCGAGCTCGAGGACTACCGTCAGGAGACGAAGACGCTCGAGTCGATCGTCGAGTATCACAACATGTGGTTCGTGCTGCTCGGCAAGGGCGAGCCGGAACGGCTGGCTACTGGCGTCGTCTCCTGGAACTACTTCGACCTCTTCGGCGTGACGCCCGTGGCCGGGCGGACGTTCCGCGAAAGCGACGATCAGCACGGCGCCGATGCCGTCCTGGTGCTCTCGAATGCCTACTGGAAGAGCCGCTTCGGCGCCGACCCGCGCGTCATCGGCCAGGTCTTCGAGATGAACGATCGGCCGCACACCGTCATTGGCGTGTTGCCGCCGATCCCGCAGTTTCCCGACGAGAACGACGTCTATATGCCGGTGTCGGCGTGCCCGTTCCGCTCGTCGGACGGCGTCCGCACCAACCGCAACGCGCGCATGGTGCAGGCGTTTGCCCGGCTTCGGCATGGCGCGGCGCACGAGGCGGCGCTCACGGATCTCGGGATGGTGGCCGCGAACATGCAGCGGGCGTACCCGGAGAACTATCCGGCGAGCGCCGGCTTCACCGCCACGGCCGCTCTCGCTCCGCGACGAGCTGACCCGCGGGTTCAGGCCGACCCTGGCCATTCTCATCGGCGCTGCCGGCTTTCTGCTTCTGATCGTGTGCGCCAGCGTCGCCAATCTGATGCTCGCGCGGCTGCTCAAGCGCGAGCGCGAGATGGCCATCAGGATGTCCCTGGGCGCCGGCCGGTGGCGGCTGGTGCGGCAGCTTCTGACCGAGAGCACGCTGCTCGCACTCGCCGGCGCGACGGTCGGACTGCTCCTGGCGTTCGTGGCCATGGATCTGCTGGTGACGTTGAGTGCCCAATTCACGACCCGCGCGCAGGAGATTTCGCTGAACGGCACCGTGCTGCTCTTCACGCTGGGCATCGCCGTGGCGACCGGCGTCCTGGTCGGCGCGATTCCGGCGCTGCCGGGACGGATCAGCCTGTCGTCGGCGATTCAGGAAGGCGGCCGCACGATCTCCGCCGGCCGCGGTTCGATGCGCAGCGCGCTCATCGTCGCGCAGGTTGCGGTGTCGTTCATGCTGCTCATCGGCGCCGGATTGATGCTGCGCAGCATGGTCCGCCTGCAATCTGTTGACGCTGGCATCCACATGGAGCAGGTGCTCAGCATGCGCGTCGCGCTCAACTTCACGAAATACACCGACGCGGCGTCGAGGGCCCAGTTCCTGTCGCAACTCACCGAGCGGCTCAAGAGCATCCCTGGCATTCGCTCCGCCGGTGGCGCCGGCACCTTCCCGTTGAACGATGGCGGCGGCTTCCTGAGCGGCGTGCGAATCGAAGGGCAACCCGAGATCGAAGCCGCACGCCTGCCGCGCGCGGAAATCCAGTCGGCCAGCCCGGGCTATTTCCAGACAGTTGGCATCCCGCTGTTGCGCGGGCGGCTGCTCGACGACCGCGACATTGCCGAGCGCGAGCCGGTCGTGGTGATCAGCGATTCGATGGCGCGGCAATTTTTCCCATCAGGTGATCCGGTTGGCGCACGCATCTCGACCGACAACGGTCGAACCTGGCTCCGCATCGTCGGGATCGTCGGTGACGTGCGCAACACGCTGGCGTCCGCACCGTCGCAGACGCTCTATCGATCGCTGGCGCAGGCGCCGCTCCTGACGGTGATGTTTCTCGCACGCACGACGGGCGATCCTGGCGGCGTCGTCCAGCAGATGCGCGACGCTGTGCACGCAATCGATCCCCATCAACCCGTCGATCAGTTCCGGACGCTCGACGAAGTCCGCGCGGCGTCGCTCGCCGCGCCGCGCCTGACCGCGACCCTGGTCGGCGTCTTTGCCGGCATCGCGCTCCTCATCACTGCTGCCGGACTTGCCGGAGTCATTGCGTTTTCGGTGAACCAGCGCGCCCAGGAGTTCGGCGTGCGGATGGCCCTCGGCGCGTCGCGCCAGTCGGTGCTCCAACTCGTGCTCGGCCAGGGCGCGCCGGCTCGTCGCAATCGGCCTCGTCCTTGGCGGCATCGGCGCGCTCGCGCTGTCGAGCGCCGTCAGCGCGCTGCTCTTCGAGACCGAACCGACCGACCTGCCCACGTTTATTGCCGTCGCTGCCGTCCTGGCGATCGTCGCCCTCGGCGCCTGCCTGATGCCCGCCCGCCGAGCTGCGTCGGTGGATCCACTGGTGGTTCTGCGAGGCAACTAGCTGACGTAGGAGCTAGGAGCCAGGAGACAGACGATCTTCAAGCCGGGCTGCCGGTGATTAATTCCGCAAGAGTTGTCTCGGCAGCGCCTGCGGCCCGAGCGCCGCGCGCAGTCGCGGCGCAGTGAGTAATGCAGACAGAACGCTGAAGACCGGCTATCTTTAGTTGTGGCCTCCGGGTTACCCGCAACCACCTCCGGCACTATCAACGACGCCTACGGTGCCTGGACGTATTTGTATTGCCGTCCCGCGCACCTCGCGCGCCTCCTCGACCACATCTGGGTGTTCGATGGGTCGATGACCTTCCTGCGCGAGCGCAGCTTTCCAAACGGCCTCCTCGAGATTATCGTTCACCTTGGCGACCGTTACCGCGTCGTCGAGGAGCGCAGCTCGTGGGTGTGTCCGGAGACCTGCCTGACCGGCCTGCAGTTGCAACACCTCGTTGTCGAGGCGCCTCCTGTTCGCACCAAGGTGCTTGGCATCCGGCTGACGCCCGCTGGAGCGTATGCGATTCTCGCCAGGCCGATGGATGAGATCGCTGGCCTTACGGTTGATCTTGAGGACGTCGCTGGGCGCGCAGGCGCCGAGCTCGCGGCACGATGCCAGGATGCCGTGACGCTCGAAGATTGCGCGCGTGCTGCCCTCGATTGGGTCGAGCAACGGCTCGCCGCCGGCTCGCGTCTGACGCCGGCCGTCGGGTGGGTGCTCGGCCAGATTCGATGCCAGAACGGGGCAGTGTCCATCGGCCAGCTTCGAGAGCAGACAGGCTGGTCGAAGACCCGGCTCACGTCGGCGTTTGCCGAGGAAATCGGGATTACCCCCAAGCAGTACGCCAGGATCGTACGCTTCAATCGCGCGATGAAGCTCGTCCACGCGGAGGACTCGACGTTCGCCGACATCGCCGCTATGGCCGGCTATTACGATCAGTCACACCTCAACGCTGAGTTTCGCGAGCTCAGCGGCTTCACGCCCACCGAGTTTCAAAACGCTCACCGCTATCCGAACAGTGTGAGCGTCGCCGAGGCCTAGACTTTTTTCCAAGACGACGGGCCGATGCCTGATCGACCATGGGTGGAAGAAAGCGCCGCGCTCGAGCGAGGCCGAATGGCCGAGCGAGCATCAAGAAAGGAGCGGCCCATGGTGAAGGAATATCGTCGTCCTGGTTTTCGTTCTGTGACCCCCGGCCTGAGCGTGAGTGGCTCGACGGCTTTGCTCACGTTTCTCGAGCGCGCGTTCGACGCGCGGACGGGCGAAGTCCACAAAAACGCCGACGGCAGCGTCGGGCACGGAGAGATCCGCATAGGCGACTCGCTGATTGAGATCAGCGAAGCCCGACCCGAGTGGCCGGCGCGCCCGTGTTCGCTTCATCTCTACGTGCCCGATACCGATGCCGTATATGAGCGAGCTGTTGCCGCGGGCGCGACGTCGCTCACGGCGCCGGCGAACGCGCCGTACGGCGACCGAGCCGCCGGCGTCCGGGATCCAGCCGGCAACGACTGGTTCATCGCCACGCGTCTTGAAGGCCCGGCAGTTCCCGACGGCTTCCATTCGATCACGCCGTACGTGATCACGCGTGGCGCGGATGCGGTCATGGCATTGGCTCGCTCGGCGTTCGGTGCGACCGAGCGCATGCGCGTGCCTGCGGAGAACGGTGGGGTGATGCATGCCGAGTTGCAGCTCGCCGACTCGATGATCGAGTTCTCCGACGGCAGCGATCAATGGCCGCCGCGGCCGTGCAGCCTCCACGTCTACGTCGAGGACGTGGACAAGACGTATCGGAAGGCGCTCGATGCTGGCGCGACATCGCTCTACGCGCCCATGAATCAACCGTATGGCGATCGCGAGGCCGGCGTCACCGATTCAGGCGGCAACTCACTGGTTCATTGCCACGTATGAGGGCAGCTGACAGCCGTGACGCATTTGGCGGCTGGCTGTCTACTGCCGCCGTGCGGCGCGCCAATCGAGAATGACGCGCAGTGGCGGATTGGCGGGAATCGGAATCAGGAAGCGCTTGCCGTTGTCGGCCACCGCGTACGGACGGTTGTTGCCGGGGCGGATTGGCGTTGCGAAGAGCCGCTGCGGTACGTTTGCGGCGAAGCCAGAAGCCGTGTCGCTGCGCGACGACATCAATGCGCCGTCCGGCGACAGAAAGAACAGTTCCTTGCCATCGCCGCTCCACGCGGAATACTGCCCCCCACCTCGCGAGACCGGGTGTAGTGGTTCCTTGGCTGGAAACGGCCGGATGTAGACCTCTTGCTGTCCCGAGGCGTTCGATTGGTAGGTCAACCAGCGACCGTCGGGCGACAAGGCGGCATGCCGCTCGTCAATCTTGGTGTTGAGAAATGGCGCCGGCGCGTCCTTCTCGGTCGGACGCACGCAGCCAGAGATCGCTCGAGTCTCCTGACGTGTAGTTGTAGGCGATAACGTTCGTTGCTGACCAGTCAGCCGCCACGAGGTTCGCATCATCTGCCCGGGCCAGCGGAGTATCCGCGCCGCTGCCGTCCGACGCACGCGTGAAGAGCGCCCATCGGCTAGTGCCAGGATCCGGACGGTTACTGTTGAAGACGATGCGTGTGCCGTCTGGCGACCAGCTCGGGTCGAATTCCCACGCTGGGTCGTCGGTCAGCCTGGTCATTCGGCCTGTCGCGACGTCCAGCACCCAGATGTCGAATTCAGCTTGGGCGCCAGGCTGCTGCGTCAACCGGGACACAGCGAGTCGTTTTTCATCTCGGCTGAGGTCAATATTGAAGAATACGCCGGCCTCGCCGAGCGTCTCGGTACTCGGCCACTTCAATCCATCCATGTCAGCTGTGATGGAGTTCTCGCCTCCGTCGGTACACCACACGGCCCGTGCTGGAGACGGAAAACATCCCGCGCGCCCAGGGAGGATCGACACCCGCCTGTACGCCCAATGGGAGTGGTTCACCTTTGAGCTGCCTCGCATCGGCCTCGAACTCCTGCGCCATGAGGTTTCCTCCGCGGACGAAGAAGATGTGACCGTCGGCGTATGTCGCATGCGAGTCAAACGTGCCCAGCGTCTCGGCGCTCATCGACGAGAGCGAGCCAACGCGAAGCTCGTGCCGGTCCGTCGTCGCCAGGTAGAGAAAATGTTGACCATCGGGAAGAAAGGACGGATATCGGTGCGCCTGCCCGGCTTTATCTAGCGTCGTGACCGAAACTGGCGTTCCACCCTTGGTCGAGATCTGCCGTAGCCCGATCCCGGCCGTGGCAAAGACGATGACGTCCGCGCTCCATGCTCCTGTGGATGTCGCTGCACCGCCAGTCGGACCGACAGGACAGAGATCGATCGGAGATCCACCATTGACACCCACAGCTCTGAGCATTCCGTTCGCGAAGTAGGCAAGCGACTGGCTATCCGGGCTCCAGAACGGATTCCGCGCGCCCTCAGTGCCAGGAATGGCACGCGCATCCAGGTTGCCGAGTGAGCGCACCCAGAGAATCGTTCCCGTTCTAGCGGAAGCCACGAACGCCACCTGACGGCCGTCGGGTGAAATAACCAACTGTGGCGACGTTCCCGAAAAGATCTCGCCCGCAGGCGGGAGAATGGCAAATTCGACTCGCTCACGCGACGTCGTGCTCGAATTGCGAAAGGCTGGTAACAGCCACCCCAGCGCGGCTACAAAGGCGAGTCCCGAACGCCGCCACGATCAGCATCCGGAGCCTGCGCGACGCCGCCGGCGCCGCACCGGTCGCTGCCGACGTGTCAGCAGAACTTCATTCCTCAAGGTCGAGTCGCACGTCGCCGATATCGCGCAAGCGTCGCGATGGATCTTTCGCGAGGCAACGTCGAAGGACAGTTCGGTACTCGTTCGGGTGTGGCCGCCGGCAGAGCCGTCCAATCGGGGTCGCGCTCGAGGATGCGTGCGAGCGTGTCGGTCGCCGTTTTGCCTTCGAATGCGCGGCTGCCGGCCAACATTTCGAAGAGGACGCAACCGAAGGCCCAGACATCCGCTCGCTTGTCGATCGATTCGCCTCGCGCCTGCTCGGGACTCATGTAGGCCGGCGTCCCCAGCGATCACGCCTCCGTCGCGTGCCGGCTGACGCGACCGTCGGTGATCGCGTCAGTCGCGGCACGGCGTGTCCGCGTCACCGGGTGCGAGCTTGGCCAGGCCGAAGTCGAGCACCTTCGTCGTCGCCCGTCCGCCCTGAGCTTGATGTTGGCTGGCTTCAGATCGCGATGGACGATGCCGCTGCTCGTGTGCGGTGTCGAGTGCTGCCGCCATCTGTCTGCGCGACGCTCAAGCGCCTCGCCGACCTTGAGCGGCCCGCGCTGCAATCCGCTGGGCGAGCGTTGTCGCCCTCGACCAGTTCGAGCACGAGCGCCGCGATGCGCCGTCAGTCTCCTCGAGGCCGTAGATGGCGGCGATATGCGGATGATTGAGCGCCGCGAGGACGCGCGCCTCGCGCTCGAAGCGCGCCCGGCGCTCCGCGTCGGTCGCAAAGAATGGTGGCAGAACCTTGATCGCCACATCTCGCCCGAGCTTGTTGTCTCGCGCGCGATAGACCTCGCCCATCCCGCCCGCGCCGAGTGTGCGACGATCGTGTACAGACCGATCTCACCGCTGAGCATGTTATGGAAGGATGATACGCCTGCCCTTGGTTCCACGCTCAATGATGCCGGTGAGTGCATCGAGCCGATGAACTGCAGAAGTTCAAAGAGTATCTTAGAGCATCGGTGGACAGGCCCAGGCGCATCCGGCCTATGAATCTCGCGCTCTTTGACTTCGACGGCACGATCACTTCGACCGACACTTGGACGCCGTTCATGCGCATGGCCGTCCGCCCGTCGCGCATGCGCATGGCCGTCGTCGGTACTCAGTCCTGTGATCGTCGGTTATCGGCTCGGGATGATCTCGTCGAGCAAAGGCCGCCAGGCAGCAGCGCGCGTTGGATTCGCCGGGGAACCCGCCCGCGCCATTCGTCAGCACGGCGAGCAGTATGCGACGACGGTGCTGCCCTCAACGCTCCAACCGCGCGCGCTCGAGCGTCTCGAATGGCACCGCTCGCAGGGCGATCACGTCGTAGTGGTATCAGCGTCGCTCGACGTCTACATCGCTCCCTGGTGCGCCGAGCGCGGCCTGGAGTTCATCTGCACGACGCTCGAAGAACGTGATGGCCGACTCACCGGCCGTTACGTCGACGGCGACTGCTGCGGGCCGGAGAAGGCGCGGCGCATTCGTGCGCGCTACGATCTCGGTCGCTATTCGGCTGTGTATGCCTACGGTGACAGCGGCGAGGACCGCGAGATGATGGCGCTGGCTCACAAGAAGTTCTATCGGTGGCAGGAGATTAGGAGCTGGGATCAGGTGACGTCGTTCGGGCACCCGGATGAGGTGGAGCGATGAATCGAGGGCTCCACGCCAGCCGACGGCCGGGACAAACTAAAAACTGCCGATGGGCCTATAATCGGACGTCAGCTATCGTCGGCGCACCCATGCAGCAGGAGAGGGCGGAGGTGACTCCATGGCGCCGCGCATCAGAATCTCGGAACGTCAGATCGGCGACGTCACGATCCTCGAACTGCACGGGCGCCTCGTGTTGGACGAGGGCGACACGTCCTGTGTCGAGCGCATCGATGCGCTCGCTCGTCAGAATCGGGTCCGCATCATCCTCAATCTCGAGGACGTCAGCTACATCGACAGCGCCGGCGTCGGTGCCATCGTCTCCAAGTACATCACGCTGCGAAGGCGCGGCGGCGATCTCAAACTCTTGAAGCTGTCTCCGCGGGTGCTCCGGGTGATCTCGATTGCTCGCCTGCTCGCCGTCTTCGATGCCTTCGAGTCCGAGGCTCTCGCAATCCGCAGCTTCGACTCGTTGCATCACACAGCGCGCTAGGACCACGAACAACCTCAGGTGATTCCTCCGTACTGAGACTGAACCTATCCGGTCGCCGAACACGCGCTCCCGAGCGGGGATTCCGCCGCGCGTTCGTCGGGCGGACGCTCCAACGCCGCGTGGCACAAGTCGGCGATCCACGTCTCGTCGGAAGCCATACACAGGTCACCGGTCGAGCAACGTCCGCCAATCCATGACGACGACGAGTTGCGGATCGGGAAGGACCTTCAGAAGAAAGCGCTGACCGAGCTTGTCGACTGCGTACGGTCGGTTGTCGCCGCCCCTGATCTGTGTGGGGAACAACGGTTGAGGCACGCCCTGGGACACGCCGTTCGTCGCGTCAAAGCCAACGGCCATCATTGTCCCGGCGGGCGACACGAAGAACAGCTCCTTGCCGTCTCCTCGCCAGCGGGGATACCTCCCGCCATCACGTGAAATAGTTCGCGCGGGGTCCTTGTTCGGGAACGGTCGGACGACGATTTCGTAACGGTTCGACGCGTTGGACTGGTAAGCGACCCAACGGCCGTCGGGCGAGAAGGTGCCATTGAGTTCGCTCTGTTTCGAGCTCACAAAGACCTTGGGCGTCCGGTCTCCGGACATGGACAGTGTCCACAGATTAAGGTCTCCGTCCTTCTTGAGGACGTTGAAGATCAGGACGTCGGCGCGCGACCAGGAGGCGACCGTGAATCTGTTGGCACTCAGACTTCTCAGACTTCGCAAGAAGCACGTCGACCCCACTACCATCGGAGGCGCGCAGAAACAGGCTCCCGCCTCCCAGCCGGCTCGAGTTGAAGACGATGTATTTTCCGTCTGGCGACCACGTGGGGTCGTAGTCACCCGCGTGGCCATCCGTCAGAGGCGTCGCTCTTCCCGTCGCCAGTTCGATCAGCCAGACATCGTTATTCGCGTTATTCGGGTCGGTAGGCTTGGAAAAGGCCAGCTTGCTGACCGTCCGGGCTCACATCGAGATTGCCGCCAGAGAATCCTGGGGCGCCAACGATTCCCACAGGTCGTCCGCCGCGGTCCACCCAGGTCAGCTGCGTCTCCGTTTTCGGCGCCGGCAGGAACACGAACCGGCCGTTCGTGGAGACCGAGAACCCGCGATTCCGGCATGTCAGTTCTGACCTGTGCTCGAAGGGGCACGGGATCGCCTTCCAGCCGGAGCGTTTCCTCATTGAAGGACTGCGCCATCACGTTCCCGCCACGCGTGAAGAACAAGTGTCCCGCGGCGTAGGCGACGGGTGATTCGAACGTTCCAATCACAACCGTGTCCGCCGTCGTCAGCGATCCCACCCGCAGCTCGTTTTTCGTCCCAAGACCGGCGACGTACAGGAAACGTTG
The DNA here is from genome assembly GCA_963797715.1 of uncultured Acidobacteriota bacterium. GTDB lineage: Bacteria > Acidobacteriota > Vicinamibacteria > Vicinamibacterales > 2-12-FULL-66-21 > DATBJJ01. The sequence continues at coordinate 118,774 of CAWCQS010000007.1, read as the reverse complement.
ACCGTCCGGAAGGAACGAGGGCCGCCGATGCAGGGACGTCCGACGCGTCGTGACCGGCGCCGTGACCGGCGTCGCCATTCCGCCGCGCTTCACGTCGATTTGATACAGGTTGCCGTCGCTGGACGGCCCGAAGACGACGATGCCCTGGCTGTTCCAGGTCCCGGCTGGGGCCATCCCGAGACTCTCCCAGTTCTCGGGCATGGACACGGACCATGGCAACGGCACGACCGCTGCCTCCCCGCTCGCCTTCACCGTTTTCAACTGATTGCCCGCAAAGAAACCTATCGACTGGCTGTCCGGGCTCCAGAATGGATTGCGCGCGCCATCCGTGCCACGAATCGGCCGTGCATCGACCGCGGCCAACGATCGCACGCAAAGCAACGACCCGGCTTTCGAATTCGCGATGAACGCGACGTGTCGGCCGTCGGGAGACACGTTGAAATCGACCGCAAGCGTCGTGAAGCTCAAGCCCTCGGGAGGGAGAATTGGAAACTCGACGAGCTCGGGCGCCGCCGGCGCCACGTCACGACGGTTGAGCAGCATCGTTCCACCCAACGCCAGCGCAAGAGCTGCGGCAACAATCCAGCCGAGCCGGTCCCGAACGCGGCCCGACTTTCCCGGCGTTGCATCAGTCGCCGACCTGGTCGATGCGAGTGGCTTGCTCCCATCATCGAGTTCGATTCGTGCGTCCGCGATGTCGTGGAGCCGGTTGCGCGGATCCTTTCGGAGACATCGCTCGAGCAACGCACGGACGGACATGGGTGTTTCGGCTGGCAGCGCGTCCCAATGCGGTTCGCGCTCCAGGATGCTGACGAACGTGTCGGAGATCGTGTCGCCGTCAAACGCCCGTCGGCCCGCCAGCATCTCGAACAGCACGCAGCCGAACGCCCAGATATCCGTGCGCTTGTCGACCGCCTGCCCGCGCGCCTGCTCCGGGCTCATGTAGGCTGGCGTCCCGAGAATCCGTCCCTCTTCGGTTCCGTCGAGCGAACCGGGCGGCCGCTGGGTCAGGTCACCTGCCAGCCCAAGGGTGATCGTCTTGGCCAGGCCGAAGTCGAGCACCTTGGCGCGCGTCTCGCCCGAGGGTACGCCCGCCGCGTTAGCAGAGGCCTGCAGAACGACATTGGACGGCTTCAGGTCGCGATGGACGATGCCTTTCTCGTGCGCCGCGTCGAGCGCCTCGGCGATCTGGCGCGCGATCGCGAGCGCCTCAGCGATCGGGCAGCGGCCCGCGCGCCAGGCGATCCGCGAGCGTGGGCCCTTCGACGAGCTCGAGGACCAGCGCCGTGACCCCATCGGACTCTTCCAGTCCGTAGATCGCGCCGATGTGCGGATGGTTGAGCGTGGCGAGGAGGCGCGCTTCGCGCGCGAAGCGGGCGCGACGCTCGGGGTCTGACGTGAAGTGCGACGGCAGGATCTTGATCGCGACGTCGCGCCCGAGCTTGCTGTCACGCGCGCGATACACCTCGCCCATCCCGCCGGACGCCGAGCGGCGCGACGATCGTGTAGGGGCCGAGCTGACGGCCGATCATCTGACTCTTGTCTGGTTGTTCGCGCTCTGTCGCTTGCCGTGAGCGCCGCCGGTGTTTCGAGGAACCGCGCCGAGCCGGACTCGTAACCGAGCAGCGACTCGACTTCCTGCCGCAGAACTCATCCCCATCGCACGCCGCGTTCAAGAAACGCGGCGCGCTCCCCAGGCGGACGCTCCAACGCCCGATGGTAGAGGTCGGAGATCCGTTCGCGGTCTGCGGCAGTCACAATTTGCGCTTCACCGGTTCAGCAACGCCCGCCAATTGATGACGGCGCGGAGAGGTGTATCGGCAAAGATCGGAAGCAAGAACCGGTCGCCGTTCTTGGCGACTGCGTAAGGGCGGCTGTTTCCCTGCCGGAGTGGTGTCGGGAACAGCGCTCGAGGAACACCCTCAGCGACACCTTTTGTCGCGTCAAAACCGACGGCCATCATCGCCCCCTCTGGCGACAGAAAGAAAAGCTCTTTTCCGTCTCCACGCCAACGCGGACTCTGCCCGCCGTCCCGCGAAACCGGTTGCGCGGGGTCCTTGTTCGGGAATGGTCGAACGACAATTTCGGAACGGCCCGATGCGTTCGATTGGTACGCGACCCACCGGCCGTCAGGTGAGAAGGTCCCGTGGAGTTCGCTAGATTTCGAGTTCACGTAGGCTTTGGGTGTGCGGTCGCCCGCCATGGACAGTGTCCACAGATCACCACCGGGTTTGTTCTTGCTGAAGGCGTTGAAGACAAGGTCGTTGGCGCGGGACCAGGCGGCAACCGTGTAGCGGTCCCCGTCCGTGCCCGACTTCAGGACGGGCAAGTCTCCACCACTGCCATCCGACGAGTGCATGAAGAGGCTCCAGCCCCCGAGTCGGGTCGAGTTGAAGACGATGTGTTTTCCGTCCGGCGACCAGGCGGGGTCGAAGTCGTTCGCGGGGTCATCCGTCACGCGCGTCGCTCTTCCGGTCGCCAGATCCATGACCCAGATATCGATTGCCGGAACGCCGCCTGGCCGTGGGGTCAGCTTGTCTACAGCAACGCGCTGACCGTCCGGGCTCAAATCGAGGTTGAGGAAGATTCCCTGGTCGCCGACGATTCCCACCGGTCGTCCAGTGGTGCGGTCCAGCCACGTCAGCTGCGAAGTAACTGCCCGACGGCGAAAGGGACACGAGTTGGCCCGTCGCGGAGACCGAGAACCGTGGGACGAAGCCCGATTGGCCGACCTGCACCCCAAGGGGTACGGGTTCGCCTTCCAGCTTGCGAGTCTTTTCGTTGAAGGACTGCGCCATCAGGCTGTCGCGGTTAAGGAAGAACAGGTAGCCTGCGGCGTAGGCCGCGGGCGAGTCAAACGTTCCAATCACAGCGCTGCCCGGCGCCGTCAGCGAGCCCACGCGCAGCTCGGAGGTCGTCTGAGCGACGGCAGAGAACAAGAAGTGCTGACCGTCCGGGAGGAGCCACGGCCAGCGATGTGTACCGGGCGTCTCCTGCGTCGTAACCGGCGTCGGCGTTCCAGGCTTCTTCGCGCTGATGCGAAACAAGTGACCGCCGTCAAAGGGCCCGAACACGATCACGTCATCGCTATTCCAGGTGCCGGCGGCGGCGAGGCGGCCTGTCGTGCCAGGCGCCGCGCAAAGAACGTCCGGTGATCCACCGCTCGCCAGTACTCTCTTCAACTGATTGTTTGCGAAGAACCCTATTGACTGACTATCCGGGCTCCAGAACGGATTGCGCGCGCCTTCCGTTCTTGGTAGCTCCCGTGGCTCGACCGCGGCCAGCGACCGAACCCAAATCGATGACCCGACCCTCGAGGTCGCGACAAACGCGACGTGTTGGCCGTCTGGAGACACGGCAAATTGGGTCGACGGTCCCGTGAAACTCCAGCCCTCGGGAGCGGGAATCGAAAACTCTACGAGTTGGGGCGCCGCCGGCCACACCTTTCGGCTGTTCAGTAGCATCGTTCCAGCCAACGTCACGGCGAGGGCCGCGGCGACAATCCAGCCGAGGCGCTGACGACTGCGCTGCAACACTCCCGGCTTCACGCCAGGTACGGATCCAGGTCGATGCGATCGGCCTGGTGCCATCGTCGAGCTCGATTCGCGCGTCCGCGATGTCGTGCAGCCGATTCGCCGGATCCTTTCGCAGGCATCGGTCGAGGAGTGTGCGGACGGCCGGGGTGTCGCGGCGGGCAGTGCGGTCCAATCCGGCTCTCGCTCCAGGATGCTGACGAAGGTGTCGGACATCGTGTCGCCAGGAAATGCGCGGCGGCCCGCGAGCATCTCGAACAGCACGCACCCGAACGCCCAGATGTCGGTGCGTTTGTCGACGGCCTGCCCGCGCGCCTGTTCGGGGCTCATGTAGGCCGGCGTCCCGAGGATGCGGCCTTCGGCCGTGGCGTCGAGCGTGCCCGACGCCCGCTGGGTCAGGTCACCTTCAGCGCCAAAGCCCATCGTCTTGGCCAGTCCGAAGTCGAGGACCTTGGCGCGCGCGCGCCCGGAGGGTACGCCAGCCGCGTTGGCGAGCGCTCTGCAGGACGATGTTGGCCGGCTTGAGATCGCGATGGACGATCCCCTTCTCGTGCGCGGCGTCGAGCGCTTCGGCGATCTGGTGCGCGATCGCGAGTGCCTCGGGGATCGGCAGCGGCCCGCGCGTCAGGCGATCGGCGAGCGTGGGGCCCTCGACGAGCTCGAGGACCAGCGCCGTCACGCCATCGGTCTCTTCCAGCCCGTAGATCGCGCCGATGTGGGGATGGTTGAGCGTGGCGAGGAGGCGCGCTTCGCGGGCGAAACGGGCGCGACGCTCGGGGTCTGACGTGAAGTGCGACGGCAGGATCTTGATCGCGACGTCGCGCCCGAGCTTGCTGTCGCGCGCGCGATAGACCTCGCCCATGCCGCCGGCGCCGAGCGGGGCGACGATCGTGTATGGGCCGAGTTGACGGCCGATCATCTGGGCACTATCTGCCCTCCCGGCCAGACCGCCGGCGAGGACGGCTGCCGGAGTCTCGAGAAACCGCGCCGAATCGGACCTCGTAGCCGGAGCAGAGACTCCAGTTCGTCCCGCAGCGCCGCATCGCCGCCGCACGCCTCCTCTAAGAACGCGCGACGCTCCTCAGGCGTACACGCCAGCGCCCGATGGTACAGGTCCGAGATGCGATCTCGGCGTGATCCGAGCTCCATTGGTCCTCGCTCCGAGTGGGTCAGACCTTATCCAGTCCCCGAGTCAAAAGGCGCAGGAACTCGCGCCTGGCTGTCATTCATGCTGGCCGGCCGCCTGTTGCGCGTCAGCTCCCTCAGCAGCCAGTTCTTCGCGAACTTCCAGTCCCGCATCACTGTTTCCTGCGAGATCTTCAGCACCTCCGCCGTCTCTTCGACGCTCAGCCCGCCAAAGAACCGCAGCTCCACGACCTGCGCCTTCCGCTCGTACTCGCCCGCCAGCGCGCGCAGGGCATCGTCGATGGCGATGAGATCTTCGGGCGTGTCACTCGCGACCGGCAGGTTCTGGTCGAACGTGATGCGCTGAAGCTCGCCGCCGCGCTTCTGATTCTTCTGGGCGCGGGCAAAATCCACTAGCACGCGGCGCATGACGCGCGCCGACATCGCGTAGAAATGCGCGCGATCCTGCCAATCGATTCGGCGGACATCGACTAGCCGAAGGTAGGCCTCGTTGACGAGGGCGGTGGCCTGGAGCAGGTGATCGTTGCGCTCGCCAGCCATGTGCCGCCGGGCGATGCGCTTCAGCTCGTCGTGGACGAGCGGGAGGAGCTTCGCGGCCGCGTCCTCGTTGCCGCCCCGCCATTCGACGAGCAACGCCGTGACGGTCTTCACCGCTCGCGGGGCTTCACCCCCGCCGAGTTCCGCCGGCCTATGGATCCCTCGCGGCGGCTATGGCTACCGCAGGTTCGGGCCTCGGGCACGGGACCTCCGGGCTAATCCGTAACTGCCGCACATTCTACGCCTTCCGGCGATGACAGCTGGCGCCTTCGAAATCCGCCTCCTTCCCCGACACGCGGCTGCCTGGCCGCGGGGAGGGACGGCATGCGGAAGCAGTTCTGGTCGGTTTCCTCGCTATTGCTGACAGTTGGATTCCTGGCCGGTGCGCCGTCGGCGAGCCTTGGCCAGACGGACCGGCCGGCGGTGGCCGTCATGCTCCAGAACGACGCCGGTGCGCCAGCCGGCGTCGTCAATCACGCCCGGGTAGAGGCGACGCGCTTGTTCGCCCTGATTGGCATTGAAATCCAATGGCTCGACCACGTGCCGCCATCGGGCGGGCGCTTCCGCACCGTTTCCGTCACGAACTGGGAGCCGAGCGACCGGAAGATCGCCACGTCAGTGCTCGGCTACACCCAGACCGCGGAAGGAAAGCGCGGAATCCGCGCCTACGTGTTCTGGCGGCGGGTCGAGCGCGCGTCGCAGACCTTTACCGCGAGCCTCGACAAGGTGCTGGCGATCGCGATTGCGCATGAGCTCGGTCACATGTTGCTGCCCAACGGCAATCATGCGAAGGATGGGTTGATGAGGGCGCCATGGGACGCCAATCACTTTCGCTCGGCGTCTGCCGGCCTGCTGCTCTTTTCGGATGACAGCGCGAACCGGATTCGCCGGCAGGCGGCCGTGGAGCACGCGGCGCTCAATGCAATGAAGACCTCGGCGCGATAACTGCTTCGTCTCGGCGTTTGCTTTCGACTGAGGCTGAAAGGGAGTGCAGGAGGCGTGGATCAGCAAACAGTTTCGTCCAGCGACGACTTCGTGCTCGCCGTTGACGGATGCCGCAGCGAGGCTGGCTGTCCAGGTCCGGCTCCGCTCGCCGGGACCGCGACCTGCGCTCGGGCCCTGCCGCTGCCGCGGCGTCTAGTCGCTGGCTTGTGGAACCGTGATCAGGCGCCCTCGGACCGCCGGCGCTGTTCGTCAGCCTGGAGGATCACACGGGCGGAAGACGCCGCGCGGAATCGCTCCGGCCGCGTTCCTGCTTCGCAGTGCGTCGGCTCGCTCCACGGACCTTGCCAGCCAGCCTCGCTGCGACATCGGCGGGCGAGCTGTTTGCGTCACACGATCGTGCAGGACACAGACAGGCGCGGGAGCGGGCTGGTCGGGTCGGACCGACCTCTGAGCGACGCGACACGCGTCAGACGCTAAAACGAGCCCGGAGCGGTCCCGATCGGCGGCGGCGCTGTTTCGTCGCTGCCGGTCGAGTGACCTCGTTATCCAACTGATTGTTCACTGGCGCGGTGATCACACGAGCCGACGCCGCCAGCGTGAGCACGCGCCGTGGAGGGCTCGTTTTTCCGCGTCGAGAAGCGGGAGGCCCGAGCCGACCGGTCCGCTCCCGCGAGTCTCCGCGCCGCGGACGATCGTCTTCGCAACAATGGAGCCGGGGCACTTCTGCGCTGACTACTTGATCATGCCGAGTTGATGCAGAAACGAGACGAGCTGAACGGGCCATTCCTGATGCGACTGTCCAGCGCGCTCGGGCCGCAGGCCGAATCCGTGACCGGTCCGCGCATAGATGTGGAGCTCGGCCTGCACGCCAGCCTTCTTGAATCGGAGGTAGGCCTCGGCGAGCCCAGTTGAGATGTCAGGTCGATCCTCGTAGCCCGCCGCGAGAAACGCTGGAGGAGAATCGGCCACCGGTTGAATCAAGTGGCTTTTCCCCGGATAGATCAACACTTGGAAGTCCGGGCGCGAGCTGGCCTTGTCGATTGGATCCGGTGCGTCCGGATTTCCCGCGTCGTTTTTCAGCGCCACGAGTTCGGCGAGCTCGCCACCAGCCGAGAATCCCCCTGCACCGATCTTGCCCGGATCGACTCCCCACTCGGCCGCACGGCTGCGCACGACGCGAATAGCTCGCTGCATGTCGGCAAGACCTTCGACGTCGAACTTGTAGCCTGAGCTCTGGAGCCTGTTCTTCAGAACGAACACCGCCACGCCTTTCTCGACCAACGTCTGCGCGGGGTTGAAGCCTTCGTGCATGATCCACAGGCTCGTGTGCCCGCCACCAGGCGCGAGAATCAGGCCGACGCCCGTGTTGATCTCCTTGCGTGGGAGAAACACGATGATCGACGGGTTGTGGACGTTGAGGACCGTCTCGCCGTTGATCTGTTCCGGTTCGTCCTTGCGGGCTTCGGATCCAGGGGCGCCACTGGGCCAGAGGAAAATCGTTGGCCTGCCCGGCGGGACCACGACCGCGGGCGCCTTCTGCGTCGAAGTGCCCTGTGCCGCCGGCGCCGATCCCAATGCGGTCAGCTGCGCCAGGATGACAGTTGAAAGTAGGGCCGACTGGATCGGGCGCGTCAGATGCATGCGGCGCATGATAGCCGACCACGCGGCGACTGCACTATCATCGGCGCATGCCGAGCGAATCGACGGCCCTCTTCCTTAGCAGCCTGACGCGCTGCCTCGCGGTGCCCGCGTTTCTGGAAGGTTTCTACGACCGATTTGTCGGCTCCTCGGAGGAGGTGCGCGAAAAGTTCCGTGATGTGGATCTGAAGCGGCAGGTCCGCATGCTCCAGGACTCGCTGTACGTGGTGGCGGTCGCCGCGCAGGGCGAGGAGGGAAGCCCGGCCCGGAATGCGCTACCGTGGCTGGCGGAGCGCCACAGCCGGCGCGACCTCGACATCCGGCCCGAGCTCTACGATCTGTGGATCGACTGTCTCGTCGAGACCGCGCGTGCTCACGACCCGGAGTTCGGTCCGGAAGTCGAGAGCGCATGGCGCGAGACCCTCACGGTCGGTGCCAACTACATGCGCGAGCGGTACCTGAGGACGGTAATCCTGCGAGGCCGGCGTCCCGATTCAGGACAAACGGTCAACAAGATGGAGCAGGGCTTATGAACGCCTCTCTCGCACGACCGCTGCTTGCGTCCGCTCTCGTTGTATTCGCGGCAGCGATCGCCGCGCCCGCCGGGCAGGAACGTGCCGCAGGGCCAGAGGCGCCGCGCACGAAGATCGTGCTCCTCGGCACCGGCACGCCATCGCCGATTCCGGAGCGATCGGGGCCTGCAACCGCCATCGTCGTCAACGATACGGCCTATCTCGTCGACTTCGGCCCGGGTGTCGTGCGGCGTGCGTACGGTGCAGCGACCACGCGATCGATCCCGGCGCTACAGCCGATCAGATTGCGAGTCGCCTTCGTCACGCATCTGCATTCGGATCACACCGCTGGCTATCCTGATTTGATTCTCACACCGTGGACAGTCGGCCGGCAGACACCGCTCGAGGTGTATGGGCCCAAGGGAATCAAGGAAATGACCGAGCACGTGCTCCAAGCCTATCGGGTTGACATCGAGACGCGGACGAATCCGGAAGGCAACCAGCGGACATTTCCCGATGGTCACAAGGTGAACGCGCACGAGGTCGCTGCCGGTGTCGTCTACAAGGACGCCAACGTCACGGTCACAGCGTTTGCGACGAGGCACGCGATGGAGAGCTACGGCTATCGCTTCGACACGGCCGATCGCAGCGTCGTGATTTCCGGCGACACCAATCCGACGCAGGCGACGATCGATGCGTGCCATGGTTGCGACGTCCTGATTCACGAAGTGCATACGGCAGCGTGGCTGGCGCAGCGGCCTGAAGCTGGTGGCGCACCGGCCGGCACGTTCCGTCGATTCTCCGAGCAGTACCACACGACGACGACCCAGCTCGCCGAGCTCGCCCGCCAGGCGAAGCCCAGGCTGCTCATCCTCTATCACTACAACAGCCTGTCGCCGGAGGAGCTTCAGTCGGAGATGATGCGGGAATACGGCGGGCACTTCGTCATCGGGCGCGACCTGGATGTGTATTGAGACGCCGCGTCTGACGCCCGTCTGCCTGGTCTCCGCTACCCGATCGGCCAGTTCCTCGGCACGCTGACGACGTAGGTCCCCGCGATCTTGTCGTGCCAGGACTGGCGCTCTTCGTCGCGCACGATCCAGAGGCACCCGAGGCCGAACACGGCGAGCGAGAAGATGCCCGCGATGCCGCGAACGATCGCGTCAACCGGACGCAGGGCGGTGCCGTCGAGGCGGATGACGCGCAGCTGGCAGACGATGCCTCCGAACGTCGTGCTCTTCCACGCCCAGAACCCGACGTGATACGCCAGCATCACGAGGATGACTCCACCCGCATTCTCGTCGTGGTCCATCAGGCCGAGCGCGGCGCAGACGATCAGGACGAAGATGCTGTCGAGCAGGAAGGCCGCGGCGCGCTCGAGGAAGCTCGCTTTTGGAAAGCCGAGCAGATTCGTGGCGGACGGCATTGCCGTAGCAACCGCGCTCGCGGCGCTGCTGTCGGGCAGCGCCGGCGCTTGCGGAAAACCGGGAGTGAACGGCTCGGGATCCGGACCGGCGTCGAGTGGTCGAGGCGCGGGCGGCGTCGACGTGGGCTTTGGGGCCTTCGGCCGCGCCGGGTTCTCGCGCCGATAGGCCGACGTGAAGGCGAGCGTGGCGGCGCCGAGGCCGGTAACGCCGACGACCGCCCAGGTGAGAAGCCCCAGCACCGGCACCATGTACATCAGCATGACGGCAGCGAAGCCAAGGAGCAGCGAACGCAACGTGACGAGCCGGCTGACGGTCTCCGTCTGCCCGGACATGATGTCGCCGAGGCGGACGGCCACGCCGACCTTGCCGATGATCCACGCGATCACGAGCGCGCAGAGCGCAAACGGCACGACCAGGATGCCGACGACGGATGCGACCAGCACGATCGTGACGGGGCCGGTCAGCAGGAGCATGAGGAGACCGATCAAGAAGGTCGTAAATGGCTTTGCCGCAATCGCGTCGGCGGATGTCCGCACGCCGTTGGCAAAGAACAGCGCGAAGAGCAGCGACACAACGAACGTGATGAGGACGGCCATCCACACCCACGGCAGACGCGGGACGAGCGGGCGGCCGAGCAGCAGGCCTTCGGTGATCCAGGGAATCGCATCGGCCAGCCGGTCGGCGATCGCGGTGGCGCCAATCGCCACGTGCTGGCGCCCGGGCGCGAACGTCGGAGGCGCGTCGAGCCCGCCGCCGACCACGATGAGATCGCTACGTACGGCGGCGCCACTCTGGACTGTGACATTTCCTCCGATCGCTACGAGCGATCCCTCGATGATCGCGTTCGGGCCGATGATGACCGTGCCGAGCACGACAGTGATGTCGCCACGCACGTTGCCGTCGATCGAAGCCGGACCGAACACCGAGACGACTTCGTGCACGGTCTCGCCCTGCTTGAGCTCGTACCTCTGTCCGATGCGGAGCACCGATCGGCCCCATCCATCGTTGTCGCTCTGAATCTCGATGAGCGGTTCCTGGCCGAGCGCGGCACGCGAGAGCGAGATGGTTGCGGTGAGCCCTCGATCGAGACGGTGCTGCGCGACCGCCGGAGCGGCTCCGGCGACGAGAAGCGCGCCGCAGAGCGCCGCCGCCGCTCGTGTCCTGACGTTGACCGATTTCATGTATGTCCTCCGAGAGCGACGCGATTGAGCGCCGCTCCGAACGTTGCACAGGCCGCACCCATCACGAGTACCAGCAAGAGTGCGTATCCAGACAGTGGCTGCAGGACCGCGCGCCAGACGACGCGCGCCAGCGTGACGACGACGGATGTGCGATCCGTCAGTTCTCCGACGGCAGAGGTAATGCTGTCGATTACAGGTGCGACCGACCGTCCGATCGCCGATTCGGCGCCAGGCCACAGCCGCCCGACCCCGATCGCAAAGACGATGACCAGCGCGGCGGACGCCAGCTGCCACCCGAGCGGCCAGTCGACCCAGGGCCGCGGCGCAGACCGGGCCGCGCGCGCTTCGACCGCCGCCATGATCCGCGGCAGCATCGTGCGCGGCGCGCGCGGCGCCGGCAGTCCCTTCAGTGCTCGATCGATGTCGTCCGAATCATCTGGATGCATGGCTTGCCTGCAATACGGATCTGAGTTTCTCGCGGCCGCGGTGAATGTCGGTCTTGACCTTCGCCAGCGAGACCCGGAGAAGCGCCGCAATCTCCACGTAGCTCTTGCTCTCGAAGTGAAAGAGGACGAGGGGCACACGCTGACTCGCCGGCAGATTGCGAAGCGCGTCCTCGAGCTGCTCGGCATCGGCGGTCGACACCGAGATCGGTTTCGACCGTGGCCGCGGTCGCGGCGCCGGAGCGCACCATGAGGGCATCGAGCGCCTGCTGATCGCCTGACTCGTCTTCGTCGCGGCCGCGAAGCTCACTGAAGAACCGCCATCGCGACCGGTAGCGCGCGAGATGGTTGAGACAGAGGTTGGTCGCCACCGTTTTCAACCACCCTGCAGCCGCGGGGCTGTTCCCGATGGCGTCGAAGCGCTCGAACGCTTTCAGGAACACCGTCTGAGCGATGTCTTCGGCCTCGGCCGGATTAGCCACGAGCCGGACGGCAGTGGCGTAGACCATGTCCTGGTACTCGCGGACGAACGCCTCGAAGTGAGCCGTGTCGGTCATTACTTGGAGCTCGCGGAGCCGCGCCGCGGACCGAACGTCCGGGGCTTCGGTGCCTTCGGCCCAGTTCCGCCACACCGCCAAGTGCCGTGCAATGACCACTTGACTGGACAAACCCGGCAGCCGGGCACAAGTTTCAGGTGTGCTATCCTGACGCCCGTACCTAGCGGGGCCTGCCCGAAGCCAGCCAGGGTCCCTACCTGCGCGCTCGATCTCGCCGAGTTCGTGGATGTAGGCATCAGCGAGCACACAGGACAGGTGTGCGATGCCCTACGATCTGAAGAAGCTCACCCCGAATCTCATCGTTTCGAACGTCGAGCGCAGCGTCGCTTTCTATCGCGACGTACTTGGTTTTTCCGTCGGACCGACCGTCCCCGACGCTGCCCCGTACATGTTCGCGATCGTGCAATCCGGGCCGGTCGAGATCTTTCTCAACGCACCGGAGCCCGCGATCGCGGAGTATCCAGCATTCAAGGATCGGCCAATCGGCGGTACGTTGACGCTCTTTATCGAGGTCACCGACATCGAGCGCGTCCACAAGGAGCTCGCCGAGAACGTCCGTATCGTGATGCCGCTCGAGCATAAGTGGTATGGCGTAACGGAATTCGCCTTCGCCGATCCGGACGGCTACCTGATTACGATCGCGCAGCCCGACCCGCGCACGTGAGGTTTATGCACAGTTACGGTCGCATCCTGCTTCTGGTTTCTTGTCTAGCGATGGTTCCGCTCGCGGCCCAGCCGCCGGCCGACTATCAGCGGCTGGGACGAGACATCCTGAAAGAACTCATCGAGACCGACACGACCCATTCAAGTGGCAGCACGACTATCGCAGCCGAACGTCTCGCGACGAGGCTCGTCGCCGCCGGGTTCCCGAAGTCTGACGTCGTCGTGGTCCGCGGAACGGACAAAGGTGCCGAGACCAAGGGAAATCTGGTCGCCCGCTTCCGCGGCACCGGCGCGCGCAAGCCCGTGTTGTTCATCGCGCATCTCGACGTGGTCGAAGCACGGCGTGAGGACTGGTCGATGGACCCGTTTGTCCTCAACGAGAAGGACGGCTTTTTCTACGGCCGCGGCACGCTCGATGTCAAGGGCGGCGCGGCGACGCTCGCCGCTGCCTTCATCCGACTTCGGCAGGAGCAATGGGTGCCCGATCGCGATTTGATACTCGCGCTCACGGCCGACGAGGAAGGTGGCGACCACAACGGCATTACCTGGCTGCTGGCCAATAGGAAAGACCTCATCGACGCCGAGTACGCGATGAACGTGGACACGGGCGGCGGCGAGTTGCGCGGCGACAAGGTTACCGCGCTCGACGTGCAGGCAGCGGAGAAAGTCTACGCGTCGTTCACACTGACCGCGAAGAATCCCGGCGGGCACAGTTCGCTGCCGACCAAGGAGAACGCGATTTATCGGCTCGCCGCTGGATTGCAGCGTCTGGCCGCCTTTGATTTCCCGGTGCGACTCACCGACGTGACTCGGACGTATTTCGAACGAATGGCGCCTCTGTCTGGCGCGAGCGGCGCCGACATGAAAGCAGTCGCGGGCAAACCGACGGACATGGAGGCGGCGTCACGGCTCTCGGCGAAGTCGCCGTTCCATAACGCGCTGCTTCGCACCACGTGCGTTGCGACTATGCTGCAGGGAGGGCACGCGGAGAACGCGCTGCCGCAGACAGCACAGGCGACCGTCAACTGCCGCATGCTTCCAATTGACACCGCGGCGGCGGTGCAGCAAACCCTCGTCAAGGTGCTCGCCGACCCACAAATCGTGGTGGCTCCAATCGGAACGCCGATTGCCAGCCCGCCATCGCCGCTGACGTCCGAGCCACTTGCCGCGATTGACGCCGCAGCTCGGGCGGTGTGGGGAACGACGCCTGCCGTTCCTATCATTCCGTACATGGAAACCGGAGCGACCGACGGTTTGTTTCTTCGCAACGCCGGAGTTCCGGTCTATGGCGTTACCGGCATTGCCTACGATCCAGACGACGTGCGGGCGCATGGGAAGGACGAACGGATTCTTGTGAAGTCCTACAACGAAGGGCTGGAGTTCGCCTACCGGATGGCTAAGGCACTCGGTACGCGCTAGTAGACACTGTGGACTTCTGAAAAGTTGCCTTCGCGTTCAGGCGGCTATCGCCTCGCCCGCTGACCCCAACCGCGGGAAAGGCTACGCGCGGCAGAGGATCTCGCCGTGGAGGACGGCGTACCAGGCATCGGGGTGCGTGGCCCAGCGACGCCATCCTTCGGCGATCTCGCGGAGCTCTTTCTCGGTCGCGAGGCCTTCGGTGACCGCTTGACGGGCGATCGCGGAATTGGTCATGCGGTCGGCCCACAACCCTCCCCACCACGCGCGGTCGTCTGGCGTGGCGAAGCACCACACTGACGCGCCCGGGAGCACGTCGTCGAAGCCGGCGGAGTGCGCCCACGCGAGGAGGAATCGGCCCGCGTCGGGCTCGCCTGCGTTGCGGCGCGCGACCTTGCGGTATAGGGCGAGCCAACGGTCGATCGTGGGCTCGTCGGGGTACCAGCGGAAGGCGCCATAGTCACCGTCGCGCGCGGCGACCAGCCCACCAGGCTTGCACACTCGCTTCATCTGGCGCAGCGCGCCAACGGGGTCAGCGAGATGCTGGAGGACTTGATGCGCGTGCACGACGTCGAACGTGTCATCGTCAATGTCGAGAGCGTAGAGGTCGCCGACCGAGAACTCGACATTCGGACCGCCGCCGGCGTCGCGGCGCGCCTCCTCGATCACGTCGGCCGACACATCGATGCCGAGGACCCGTCCGGGCGCGACCCTCCGCCCGATATCGGCCGTGATCGTGCCCGGCCCGCATCCGAGGTCGAGCACACTGATGCCGTAGGTCAGGCGCGGCGCGAGGTAGGCGGCCGAGTTGTCGACCGTGCGCCACTTGTGCGACCGCAGTACGCTCTCGTGGTGACCGTGCGTGTACGTCATTGAGTCCTCAGTCCACCCGGTGGCGATGGGCGATTCGAAGGTCAGGGAGTTGCGCATCGCGTCCCACGGCCTGCTAGGGCGATCGCTGGTTATCCTTGATCAGAATCGCCCTGACATAGAGCACCGCAAATCCAAATCGCTGCACGTTTTCCGTCGATTTCGATCCCGGCTGCGTCGTCACGACCGCGACGTCGCACCCGCGACGCGCGGCGTCGAACAGGCGATATCTGAGGAGAGCGGTCTGGACGCCTTGCCGTCGGTGCTCGGGCAGCGTCGCGGCACCGGCGAGCTGCGCCACTCCCTGATGGATTCGCAAACTTGCGCCGCCGGCGACGACGCCGTCACGGCGGGCGATGAACCGTTCGAAGCTCGGCGTCGCAAACGTGTCACCGAAGATCTGCTCGATGACGTCACGGCTGTAGGATTCGTGGCTAACTGGACCGTCGAACGTGTCGGGGTGCAGAAAGCCGGTGGCGACGGCATCCATCCACATCTGCGTGTCGTCGGCGCCAGCACGTTCGACGGTGATCGACGGGCTGGCCGTCTCCTGCATCGTTTCGCTGTCGAGCGGAAGACCGAGGACGTTCTCGAAGCCGATGAGCTCGTAGCCGCGACGGCTGAGCATGCGCGGAATGACGGGATCGCCGAGCGACGCGAACTCCACCTGCAAGGGAGACTGGCGAAGGGCGAACGCCTCTTCGATCGTCTCGAGCTCGGCCGCGGGCGGAAAGTCGCCGAAGCCAAGGCCGGCAAGCTTATTGGCAGGGGAGCCTGGCCCTGTGTGCACGGCAACTCCGCCGCCAATTGGGGCAACGACGACTTCGCCGCGCCCTCGCCGCGCCGCCGCTGCACGTGCCAGCTCCATGAGCATCGTGCATTCCGCCCGCTCGATTCGTGCCGCCAGTGAGGCCGTGGCAAACATCAGCGGCGAACAGCTTACAGACCGGCGCGGTTGCTGACAATACCAACGAAAGTCGTGTGCCGCGGCAGGTGGAATCGGTTACGATTCCGCGATCAGGAGCACACACATGAAGACATTGCGGATGGTGAGCGCTGGCCTGCTGGCTGTCGGGTGTGCGGCTGTCGTGACTGTCTCTCTCGGTGGGTCAAGCGCGGTGCAAAACACCGCGGCGCCGGCGATTGACGCCGACGATCTCGGCGGGATCGTGACCGGCCCCAAGGGCCCCGAAGCTGGCGTCTGGGTCATCGCCGAAACGAGCGATCTTCCAACCAAGTTCGTCCGTATCGTCGTAACCGACGATAGCGGCCGCTACGTGGTGCCCGATCTTCCGAAGGCCAACTACAACGTCTGGGTGCGCGGGTACGGCCTGGTCGACTCGCCGAAAGTGCAAAGCGCGCCTGGCAAGGTCCTCAATCTGACTGCCGTCGTCGCGCCCGATGCGCGCGCCGCGGCGCAGTACTACCCGGCGGGCTACTGGCTCTCGTTGCTCAAAGTGCCGGACAAGAAGGAGTTTCCTGGCACCGGCCCCTCCGGCAACGGCATCGCGCCAGGTATCAAGAACCAGGCCGAGTGGCTGCGCACCATCAAGTCGGGGACGTGCACAGCGTGCCACCAGCTTGGAACCAAGGGCACGCGGGAGCTCCCGCCGAATCTGGGCACATTCCCGACGTCGGCCGCCGCGTGGGAACGGCGGCTGCAGTCGGGGCAGGCAGGAGCGCAGATGATTAGTGGTCTCGGGCAGCTCGGCCGCGACCGCGCGCTGGCGCTCTTTGCCGACTGGACCGATCGCATCCACGCCGGCGAGGTCCCGCCCGCGCCGCCGCGGCCGCAAGGGATCGAGCGCAACGTCGTCATCACTCAGTGGGATTGGGCTGATCCCAAGGCCTACCTTCACGACGAAGTGTCGACCGATCGCCGCAACCCGACCGTCAACGCCAATGGGCTCATTTACGGCGCGCTCGAGCTGAGCGCCGACTATTTGCCAGTCCTGGATCCGATCAAGAACACCATCAGTCAGGTGCCTCTGACTGTCCGCGATCCAGATACACCGGCCACGCCGCCGACAATGATTCAGCCGTCGCCATACTGGGGTAACGAGGTCGTGTGGACCAGCAAGAACAACGTGCACAACCCCATGCTGGACGAACGCGGTCGCGTCTGGATCACGTCGGCCGTCCGCCCCTTCGACAATCCCGATTTCTGCAAAGAGGGATCGACGCACCCCTCAGCGAAGCTCTTCCCGATCGCGCGGTCCAGCCGCCACCTCGCGATGTACGACCCGAAGACGAAGAAGCTCACGCACATCAGCACGTGCTTTGCCACGCACCATCTGATGTTTGCCGAGGACGCGAACAACACGCTGTGGACGAGCGGTGGTGGCCAGGTCGTTGGCTGGCTGAACACGAAGATGTTCGAGGAAACCGGCGACGAGGCGAAGTCGCAGGGATGGACCGCGCTCGTCATCGACACCAACGGCAACGGCAAGCGCGACGCGTACGTCGAGCCGAATGACCCAGTCGATCCGACGAAGGACAAGCGGTATGGCGCCGCGTTCTACGCTGTTGCCCCTGCGCCTGACGGGTCGATCTGGGGCTCAGTGCTGGGCTTCCCCGGTTCGGTCGTCCGGATCGTACCTGGATCGAATCCGCCAGAGACGACGTTGGCCGAAGTCTATGAGCCGCCGTTCGCGAACGAGAAAGCCCAGATTCAAGGCTTCTCACCGCGCGGTGGCGATGTCGATCGAAACGGCGTGTACTGGTCGGCGCTCGCGAGCGGGCACATGGCGAGCTTCGATCGGCGCAAGTGCAAGGGACCGCTGAACGGGCCGACGGCGACCGGGCAACATTGCCCCGAAGGCTGGACACTCTACGCCGAGCCGCTGCCGCAGCTGAATGGCGTCACCGATAACGGCAGCGCCGAAGGCAGCTACTACACGTGGGTCGATCAATTCGACACCTCTGGTCTCGGTGCGAATACCCCAATCGATACTGGCAACGCCTCGGAAGGATTGCTGGCGTTGAAGGACGGCAAGTGGGTCGTGCTCCGCGTGCCGTATCCCACGGGTTTCTACACGAAGTGGATGGATGGGCGGATCGACGACCCGAAGGGGGGCTGGAAGGGCAGGGGACTCTGGACGACGATCAGCACGCGCGCCCCGTTCCACATGGAGACAGGGAAGGGCACGACGAGCAAAGTGATCAAGTTCCAGATGCGACCTGACCCGATTTCGAAATAGGGTATTCGTACGGCCCTACGGACGTACCGGCACGAGCCGCTTGAGTTCCTCGACCCAGTTCCGAACGACGACGATGCTCGTCGGCTCGGACGCCTGGGAAGGCGTACTGGCGTCCTTGATCATGAGGAAGCGTTTGCCGTCGGGCGACACGTCGTAGGTGCGGCCGGCGGTGTTGACGCTTGCCCTGAAGTACCTGTTGATCGGCAGAGGCGTGCGCGTGCCAGGGCTGGCGCTCCATGTTGCGCCCTGCCCGACGCGAACGCTCACGATCGCACCCTCGGCATCGATGTAGAAAAGCTCCTGACCATTTCGCGACCACGAGCGGCTGTGTGCCGCTGGCTGGCCGACACTTGCGTGCGCTGCCTGTCGATATCTGGATAGGGCCGTATGTAAACCTGAAACTGACCGGCATCGTTCGATTCGTAGGCAAGCCACCGGCCATCAGGTGAAAGCTCGGCGTTCCTTTCGACGAACGGCGTGTCCAGCAATGGCTCGAGCTGCATTGTTCTTGTCAACGTTGAGCGCCATCACGTCGAGGGCGGTGGATCGCGCGTGATTCAGAAAAGAAGACGAGCCGGCCATCCTTCGAGACTCCTGAGAGGCGTGCCGGGTTTCCCGTCTTCGCGAGATGTTCCACTGATCCGGTGCCGTCCACTGCCTGGCGGGCGATACTGAAGACGCCTTGCGCCTGCGAGCTGTAGAGCACGTCGCGTCCATTGGGCATCCAGGCCGGTGTCTGATCGAAGCCGGAATCGGTCGATACTCGCGACAGCGCCTCTTGCTTGAGGTCCCAGACCCAGATGTCGTTCTCCCGATCGAGAGCGTCGACCGCAATCCGAGTTCCATCCGGTGATAACCGCGGATGCACGTAGGTCCGAATCGGGGCGCCCTTGACCGCCTGCTCCTGGCCTTGGCGATCGACCCAGACGAGTGCGCGGGGCGGCGCGAGCCCGACGCCGCCGGTCGCATACACCAGCGTCCCTGTTCGTGAGATGTCGAATTCGGCCGTTCCCGTCGGCAGCGTCACGACGTCGGGTTGAACCGGAACCGGCGTGCCCGTGGTTTCCAGTCGGTCGAGGTCGAACGGCACGGCGCGCAGCGTGCCGCCTGCGGCGTAGACGAGGTGTCCGGACGATACATACTGGGCCTGACTGCCGCCGCGAATCACGATCTTCGGCGCGCGCTTCGTATCGCGGAGGTCGAGGACGGCGATCTGCGACGCGTCGACGGTGCCGGTCGGCGGCGTAATCGTGAAAAGCACCGACTGATGTCCTGGTAGCAACTGCGGCCAGAGATGATCGCCCTCGCCTCGCTCCAGGCTCGGCGTCGTCAGCACTTCAGGCTGCCCGCCGTTGACCGAAAGGCGCTGAAGGCCTGTCGACGTCAATGCTGTGGCGAAGATGATGTAGCCGCCCTCGGTCCACGTCGCGCCGCGACTCGCCCCATCGAGTGGGGAAAGCATCTGTGGTGGACCGCCGGTGATCGGCACCTTCATGAGCCTGATCGGAATCGTCTCGGTGAAGCCAACCCATTGCCCATCCGGTGACGTAAAAGGTGCCCGCTGCGAAGAGACAGGCATGAGGGCCGTCACGTCCAGGCCGTCCAGCGGGCGGACGAAGAGTTGCACGTTGTTGCCCGACACTCCCTTGTAGATGACGCGCAAACCGTCGGGCGTAATCGTCAGATCGCGGGATTGGGCATCGATCGCAATTGGATTAGCTCCCGTCTGCGCGAACGCGAACCGTGTGACTGACGGCGCACCCGGGCGCATCGCGAACCACATTGCCGCGGCCACCGCGGCCGCAGTGCCTGCTACAGCGAGGATGGGGACGAGTAGCCGTCGCCAAAGAGGACGTGGGGGTGCCTGTACCGGCGCACCGCTCTGCGACGTCGCATGCGCGGCGAGCGCGCCGTCGTCGCTGAAGACGAACAATGCCACGCTCATGTCCGCCACACGCTGGCGCCGATCCTTCGCGAGGCAGCGCTGCACTAGTCTGCGGATGTGCGGCGGAACGGTCGCCGGAAGCGCTGTCCAATCTGGCTCCGTCTTCAGGACGTTCGCCAGCGTCTCGCTCACGTCGTCGCCGTCGAACGCTCGTCGGGCCGTCAGCATCTCGTAGACGACCGCGCCGAACGCCCACACGTCGCTGCGTTTGTCGGCTGGGCGCCCTTTGGTCTGCTCCGGGCTCATATACGCAGCCGTGCCCATGATGACGCCGGCCAGCGTCATCGCTGGTGTGGTGACCGTCGGTTGGTGAGCTGACTGTGAGCTGACGCTCTCGTTTCCTTCCAACGCCGCGAGTTTCGCCAGCCCGAAGTCCAGTACCTTCACGGTACCGTCCTCGCGAACCTTGATATTTGCCGGCTTCAGATCGCGATGGACGATGCCTTGGTCGTGCGCCGCCGAGAGCGCCTCGGCAATCTGCCTGGCGATCGCGAGCGCCTCGTCGAGTTCGATTGGCCCCTGCGCGATCCGGTCCGCCAGCGTCGGACCCTCGACGAGTTCCATCACCAGCGCAAGAACGCCGGTCGAGTCTTCGAACTCGTGGATGTGCGCGATGTTCGAGTGGTTGATGGATGCGAGGACCTGCGCTTCGCGTCGAAAACGAGCCAACCGTTCGGGATCGGACGCGAAAAGGTCGGGTAGGACCTTGATGGCGACATAACGGTTCAGCTTCGTGTCGCGCGCGCGATAGACCTCCCCCATGCCGCCCGCGCCGAGAGCGGTAAGGATTTGGTAAGGACCGAGCTGAGAGCCGCTGGACAGAGGCATACTGCTGTCGACGAGCGCGACACGGTGATTCTAGCTTGTGACCGTTCCTCATCTTTCATGATTCGTCGCACCCGCGACAACGCTCGCCGAGGATTGGTCACCGAAAGGACAGCAACTAGCGCCGTCTCGCGTTCGACGGCCGATGCCGCGGCGGTGGTTACAATACGCGGTGGTACACGCGCGGTGAACGCATGAAGTGGGTGCTCTCCGCCGGCGACGTGCTGGCGCACTATCGAGTCCTCGAGCCGCTCGGATCCGGCGGGATGGCCCAGGTCTATCTTGCGGAGGACGTCCGGCTGGGGCGCCGGCTCGCGCTGAAAGTGCTGTCGCACCGCACGCTCCGCGACGAAGAGCGCTTGCGCCGGTTCGAACGCGAGGCCCGAGCGATTTCGGCGCTCAACCATCCAAACATCCTGACCGTCTACGACGTCGGGCATGACGGCGACGTCCAGTTTCTCGCCACCGAGTACATCGACGGCGTGACGCTGCGGGCGATGCTCGACCGCGGGCCCATTGCCGTTCGTCAGGCCGTCACCATCGCGACGCAGATCGGCCAGGCGCTCTCGGCTGCGCATGGCGCCGGTGTCATCCATCGCGATCTCAAACCCGAGAACGTGATGATTCGTGCCGACGGATACGTCAAGGTCCTCGACTTCGGGCTCGCCAAGCTCACGCCCGCAGCGCCGTTTGCGACCGTGGCGGACGCAGACACGCAAGTCGGCGATACCCGTGACGGCGTCATTCTCGGCACCTTCGACTACATGGCGCCGGAGCAGGCGCGCGGAGGCGATCTCGACCTGCGCGTGGATCTGTTCGCCCTCGGAGTGCTGCTTTACGAGATGTTGTCCGGCCGTCAGCCGTTCAAGGGACCGACCGCTGCCGATGTGGTGGGCGCCGTGCTGTTTCGCGACCCAGAGCCGCTCGAACAAGTGGCCGACGTTCCCGATGGACTCTGCCGAATCGTCGCGACGTCGCTGCGGAAGGAGCGCAACGAGCGCTATCAGACGTGCGCCGAGTTTCTGCTCGACCTGGCATCGGTCGCACGCGCGCTCGACATCGATAGCCAGATCGACCGGTTAGCGACTCCGATGCCGTCGTCCAGCACCGACCAGGCGGTGGCGGGAGGCGAAGCAGTGCGCCCCACGCGCCGGCGGCGGGTCAAGCGCGCCATCGAGTCGCTTGGGGTGCTGCCGCTCGTCAACAACAGCGGCGACATCGCGCTCGACTACTTCACTGATGGGTTGACCGAAAGCTTGATCAACAACCTGTCGCAGGTTCCGCGCCTTCGCGTCATGGCACGGAGTACCGTATTCCGCTACAAGGGCCATTCCGCGGATCCGCAGACGATCGGCCGCCAGCTCGGCGTCCAGGCCGTACTGACAGGTCACGTCGCCCGGCGCGCGGATGCGTTCGTTGTCGGCGCCGAGCTTGTCGACGTCGACGATGGATCGCAGTTGTGGGGGACGATGCTGAATCGTCTGACGGTCGACGTGTCCGTGTTGCAGGCCGACATCTCCGAGGAGCTGACGGGTGCTCTGCGACTGCGGTTGAGCCGCGACGAAAAGAAGCGTCTCGGCAAGCGTCATACGGCAAATGCCGAGGCCTACCAGCTTTACCTGCGTGGCAGGTACTTTCTCAATAGCCGCACTGGCGATGGGCTGAAGAATGCGCGGGCGCTCTTCGAGCGTGCTGTGTCAGAGGATCCCAAATACGCGCTGGCCTACGCTGGGCTCGCCGATTGCTGTTCGCTCATTGCCATCAGCCAGCGCGCCGCCTCCGGCGCGACGTTGATCGAGCAGGCGAGGGCCGCCGCGCTCGACGCGCTTCGCCTGGACGATGGGCTTGCCGAAGCGCACGCGTCGCTGGCGTTCATCAAGTTTCGATTCGACTGGGACTGGGCCGGTGCCGAGGCCGGCTTTTCGCGCGCGCTCGCGCTCAATCCGGGGCACGCGCCGTCACGGCAGTGGCACGCGATGTTCCTCGCGTCTCGCGGGCGTTTCGACGAAGCGCTCGCAGAGATGAACAAGGCACTCGAGCTCGACCCCTTGTCCCTCAACATCCAAACCGGGATCGGACGCATCCTGCATTTTGCTGGACGGTTGGACGAGGCGATCACGCAGTACGAGCACGTGATGCAGACCAACCCTGGCTTTGCGCAAGCGCACATTGATCTCGCGTTGACCTGGATGGCGCAGGGCGAGTTGTGGTCGGCTCGGAGTGAGCTCGGCCGGGCCAGGGAGCTACTCGGCCAGAGCTCGACGATCTTGTTGCTCGAAGGCTGCTGTGCCGTGCGCGAGGGCCGTGCCGACGAGGCCGGCGCCGCCTTTGACGATTTGCGGCAGCGATACGATCGCGCTGCGGCTGGCGCGGACGATCTGGCGATGCTCGCGGCCGTGCTCGGCGATTGGACGTCGGCGCGATCGTGGCTGGCTGAAGCCTGCGCCCAACGCGCGCCGTTCCTCGGCTACGTCGACGTCGAGCCGGCGATGTCAGCGCTGCTCGAGGATGCTGAGTGCCGGGACATCTTGAGGCAGCACGGTTTCCGGGCGGCTTGGCCGCGTGCCGCGGGCTAGTGGCCTATCTTTCTTCGATCACGAGCCGATCGAGGACAGTGGCGAAGATGCCGCCTGCCAGCCTCGTTTTCTGATCGAGGTCGACGGCAGTGGCGCGCCGCCACGATTTGACCGCCGGTCGTCACGTCGTAGCCTTGGCGCTGAGTGCTTCGCGCATTGCCGTCGTTGCTGCCTGGACAGTTTCGTTCGGTATAGGTTTATCAAGGTTGAACGATGTTGGCGATGGTGACTCGATCGACACTTGCGCCAGTTAGTGCGGCCGTGCTTGAGCGGTAGGGGATCATGCCTCGAGGTCTTTCGCCAGGCGTCCGGCGATGGCCCACACGGCGCTGGCCTGATCGGGTGTGACGCTGACGCCGAGGTTGGGAATGAGCCCACCCTGCCGGCCATTTCTCGCGCCGGCGATGACGGCGGTGAGGCCTGGAGTGTTGAGCAGCACGCCAACGCACAGCTGCGCGACGCTGAGTCCGCCGTCCGTCGCAACCGCGCGAATCTCGTCGATGGCCTGGAGGTGACGGTGGAATCGCGCGCCCGAGTAATCCTTGTGCGTGCTGCGGCCATCATCGGGGGCAAAGGTCTTGTCCTTGTGCCAGGTGCCGAACAGCAGGCCGCGGAAAAGCGGCGAGTATGAAATGACACCCACGTTATGCGCGGCGCACCACGGGATGACGTCGTGTTTGACCGCCGGCCGGAGGATGCTGTACGGCGGTTGATCGGTGTGCAGAGGTACGCCCGTCGCCCGCCACTCCTCGAGTTGAGGCACCGAGAAGTTCGACACGCCAACAGCCCGAATCTTTCCGGCCTTGAGCAGCGCGGCGCATGCGGCCGCGGTCTCGGCTATTGGCTGCGGCGCCGGCCAATGCAGTTGGTAAAGGTCGATGCGATCGACACCGAGCCGGCGGAGGCTGCCGTCGCACTCGGCGTTGACATCAGCCGCGCTCGCGGACCGATTGGGGGCGTCGCTCTTCACCCCGAGGCCGAACTTCGTGAAGATCAGAGGTCGCTTCGAAGCCGGCAGTTGCTTGACCGCTCGTCCGACGACTTCCTCGGAATGGCCTGACCCGTAGATCGGGGCGGTATCTATCCAGTTGATGCCGTGGTCGATCGCGGCGTGAATGGCATCGATGCTCAGCGCATCGTCCTGTCCGCCCCACATGTGGCCACCGATCGCCCACGTGCCCAATCCGATCGTTGATACTTCGAACCCGCTGCTTCCCAGCTGCCGTCGTTGCATGCACGCTCCTGCTCCGCATTATATTGGCGGCCACGGAGCACACGGAAGCCACGGCTTACGCCACGGACCTCACGGCAACCTGGCCTGTGGCTACAATGTGGGGCGTGCCGGCCGTCCGCCTCGCCGTTGTGTTTGTCGCGATCATCTGTGCGACCACCGCCTGCTGGCGCCGGTCGACGCTGCCGCACGCCCTGAGCGACGCCGAGTTCTCGCATCTGATCGACACGTTGTCCGAGCCGCCCGGTGTTTTCGCATTGTCGGACAACGTCGTCTCGAACGAGCCGCACTATGCGGACACGATTCAGTGGATGCGGGCGACAGGCGGCGCATACATCGGCGTCGGTCCAGAGCAGAACTTCAGCTACATGGCTGCGCTGCAGCCGCGGATCGCCTTCATCCTCGATATCCGTCGCGAGAACTTGGATCTGCAGCTGCTGTATAAGGCTCTCTTCGAGTTGTCCGCCGATCGCGTCGACTTCGTGTCACGGCTGTTCTCGCGTCCTCGTCCGGCCGGTCTGGCCTCGAGCGCGAGCGTCGACGAGATCTTCGAGAGCTACGCTGCCGCCACGCCGTCCGCCGAACTGTACGCGGCCACAACCGCGCTCGTCCGCAAGCAACTGCTCACCACACACGCCCTGAAGTTGTCTGAGATCGATCTCCAGTGGATCGATGTAGCGCTCGGGGCGTTCTACACGAGTGGACCGGCGATCGATTACTACGGCTCCAACAAGGTCGACGCTGTTCGGCCGTCGTACCGGGACCTGATGACGGCGAAGGATTTCACTCGACGCCCGCGCAGCTTTCTCGCCAGAGAAGACGCGTTCACGTTCATCAAAGACCTGCAGACCAGGAACCTCATAGTTCCTGTCGTCGGTGATTTTGCCGGGCCGAGCGCCCTTCGGCGCATCGGCGGCTACGTGCGGGACCACCACGACCGTGTCGGCGCGATGTACGGCTCGAACGTCGGCGTGTATTTGACGAATCAGCAGAGGCTGAACTTCTGCCGCAGCCTGGCAACGCTGCCAGCCACGAAGCTCACGTGGTTCATCGATAGCAACGGCCGCCGGCTCTTCGACGCCAAACTGCGAACCTGCCCGAAAGAAAGCGAGTAAGGTGTTTCGCGGTTACAACGATGTGGTGGTGGCGGCTGACTACCGCCAGTCAGAGTGGGCGGGCGCCGGCTACAGCCGGCGCCCGGCAAGCAGCGACGTTTCCTTAGCGCTCGGCGTCCAACGTTTCCTTGACTGGAAACTTCTTGAACGCCTTGTCGACGGACCGCGTCGCCTGCTTGTCGAGGTCCTTGCCGACTTCGTCAGTCACGCGCGCGCGATAGACCAGCGCACCCGTCTGTTGTTCGACGACGTCGACCGTAAGCGCGCCTTCGATATAGCGCCGAGTCACGACGTCGTTGTAGTAGGGCGCGCCCCAATAGCCAAACCTGTACGGGCGTCCCCAGTATCCCCAACGCCTGTACCCGAAGCCCGAGTAGGCGGGCCAGCCGGTGCTGACGATCGACACTCGATCGGTGTCTCGTCCGGACACGCGAACGACCAGGTTCGCGGTACCGCTATCGGTCGGCTCGAGGCCGCGCGACTCGAGCTCGCGCGTGACCGCATCGCGGAGGCGGTTCTCTGCCAACGTATTGTGTTCGTCGATCGTGCCGTCGGGCCGAACCAGCGGACCGAGCTCGACGGTGAACGTCCGATATTTGCCGAAATCCTTGCTGCGATCGAGGTCGACCCGAACGTCCGCGAGGGCGACGGCGGGAAGCGCGACAAGGAAGGAGGTCAGGACAATCTTGCCCAACATGACCGTATCTCCGAGAGAACTGTGGCAGGCGCCTCAGCATCTCTATTTATGTAGACGCATCCGGGAGGGAAGGGGTTCACGCTGCTCCCCCTTGTCACCCGCGTCCGCCTGTTCTATGCTCAGAGTACTTACTAAGCAATCTATGTATAGTGAGGAGCGACAGCATGTCCTGGTGGTCCCGAATCGCCAACGTACTCCGATCGGAGCGGCTGAATCAGGAGCTCGACGAGGAGCAGCGCTTCCACATCGACGCCCGCGCCGAGGAACTCGAACGGCGCGGCCTCTCGCGTGATGCCGCGCTCGAGCAGGCGGCACGACAGTTCGGTCCTCGTCTCCAGCTGCGCGAATCGAGCCGCGACGTGCGGCTGATGCCGTGGCTCGAATCGCTCGCCCGCGACTTGCGGCTCGGAGTTCGGCTCCTGCGCAAAGACGCGATCGTGTCGACGGCTGCCGTCGTCTCGCTCGGGCTCGCGATCGGCGCATGCACGGCAGCATTCTCGCTCATCGACGCGCTCATCCTGCGGCAACTTCCGGTCCACGAACCGCATCGGCTCGTGTATCTCAGCCGCACCAAGGCCGAAAGCGATCCGAGCTTCTCGACGATGTGCAGCTATCCGTTCTTCGATCGCGTGCGGACGACGATGGCGCCTCAGCTCGACGTGTTTAGCATGAGCCACCAATCGCAGCGGCAGGCGGTGTTGCCTGATTCCGGCGGTATCGAAGAAAAGCTCGAGACGCAGTTCGTCTCGGGCAACGCCTTCAACGTGCTCGGCATCACGCCGGCGCTCGGTCGCCTGCTCACGCCATCAGACGATGTCACGCCAGGTGGGCATCCGGTCGCCGTCGTCAGCCACGCGTACTGGAAGCGGCGGCTCGGTGGCAATCCGGCCGCGCTCGGGCAGTGGATTCAGGTCGAGCAGAAGGACTACCAGATTGTCGGCGTCGCCCAGGCCGGGTTCACCGGCGCGCAGCCCGGCGTGGTCACCGATGTCTGGCTTCCCAACATGATGTTTCAGCGCGAGTCGATCAGCGCGCCGCAATGGAACTGGTTGCAGGTCTGGGGTCGCCTGCGACCCGGGGCCTCGCGCGACACCGCACGGCCGATTGCCCTGACGACGCTCGAGAACTTCGAGTCCGACTTGCCGGGTGCGGGCAAGGCGAAAGGTCAGCGGGCAGCGGAAGCGGCGCTCGATATCGTCGACGCCGCAACCGGACTCTCGCACGTCCGCCAACAGTTCGAACGCCCACTGCTCGCGCTCGCCGCGATCGTTGCCGTGGTCCTGCTGATCGCGTGTTCGAACGTCGCCAACCTGCTGCTCGCGCGCGGCGCCGCGCGCCGGCGGGAGATGGCGCTCCGTGCGTCGATTGGCGCCGGCCGTGGACGGCTGCTGCAGCAGGTGCTGATCGAATCAACCGTCCTGACGCTTCTGGCGTCAGCGCTCGGCGTCGTCTGTGCCACGGTGGCCGTACCGCTCATCGTCGGCATGCTCACGACGAACGAGAATCCCGTGTATCTCAACGCCGGGGTCGACTGGCGGGTCCTGGCGTTCGTGGCGGGGCTCGGCGGGCTGACGAGCCATGCTTTTCGGACTCGCGCCGGCGCTGCGCGCATCCGTGGCCATGCCGGGCGAGGTCATCGCCCTCGGCAACCAGCGCCACACAGCGGGCGCCGGCATGGCGCGGTCGCTCGTCGCTGTGCAGGTCGGGTTCAGCCTGATGATTCTGTTTGTCGCCGCGTTGTTGCTGCGGTCGTTCGATCGCCTGCTCAGTGTCGACCTTGGGTTCAACCCGGACCGCGTCGCGCTACTCTCGGTTGAAGCGCGCGATAACCTCGAGCCGGAGCGGGCACGAGAGGTCGGCCGTCAGCTGCTGGAGCGCGTGCAGTCGTTGCCAGGCGTCCAGAGCGCCAGCCTGTCAGGCTGGGCGCTCTTCAGAGGCTGGTCGAACGGGAACCAGGTAGACGTGCCCGGGCGCGGCCCGTCTCAAACGCTCCGGCTCCAGGTCTCGCCGCAGTTTTTCCGAACGATGGGCACGCGCCTCCTGGATGGCCGGGAGTTCCAGGCAGGGGAGAGTGAGGCGTCGATTCCCATGCCCGTCGTCGTCAACGATACCTTCGCGAGGAAGTATTTTGCCGGCGAGCGGGCAGTCGGCCGGCGGATGTCCAGCACGCGCCGCGGCCAGCCCGTGTCGTACGAGATCGTCGGCGTGGCCGCCGATGCGCGCGACGGTTCGGTCCGCGGAACGATGAGCCCGTACCTGTTCACGCCAATTGGCGACGCTGGAGGCACGCTGGAAGTAAGGTCGTTGATCGATTCGCGCACCCTCGCCGACCTCGTTCGCAGCGAACTGCCGCGCGTGCACGCATCGCTGAGGCTGGTGGACGTCACGCAGCAGTCAGCGCTCGTCGGCAATACGCTTCTGCGCGAGCGTTTGCTTGCCGTGCTGTCGGGTTTTTTCGCCGCGCTCGGCCTGGCGCTGGCCGCCGTCGGACTCTACGGCGTCCTCAGTTACGCCGTCGTGCGCCGAACGCGCGAGATCGGCATTCGCCTGACGCTCGGCGCGCAGCCATCCGCCGTCGTCCGCTCGATCCTCGGCCGCGTGGTGGTGGCGGTGACGGCCGGAGTCGCCGCCGGTCTCGCAGGAGGCGTCTATTTCTCCCGGTTCGTGCAGACGCTGCTGTTCGAGGTCGAGCCCCTGAGCCCGTCGAGCTTCGTCTTGCCGGTGGCGTGCCTGCTCGTCGTGGCGCTCGTCGCCGCGTGGCCACCAGCGCGGCGGGCGACCCGGATTGATCCGGCTGAGGCGCTACGGACTGATTAGCGTTAGCGGTCTATTCAACGGCGCTGCGGTATGCTCGGCACGTGACCGCATCTGCACCGGAGCAGCTCGAAACGGCTAGGCTACGATTGCGAAAGCCAATCGCGGCGGACGCCGACGCCATCTTCCATCGCTATTCCAGCGATCCCATCGTCACGAAATATCTGGGCTGGCCTCGCCACACGTCCGTGGACGACACGCGCGCGTTCCTCGCCTTCAGCGATGCGGAGTGGGAGAAATGGCAAGCCGGTCCGTACCTGATCGAGTCGCTCGAAGATCGGCGACTGCTGGGTGGAACCGGATTCGGTTTCGAGACGCCGCGGATAGCGACCACCGGGTATGTCCTCGCGACGGATGCGTGGGGCCGCGGCTACGCGACGGAGGCGCTCGCGGCGATAGTGGCCATTGGCGAAAGTGTGTTGCTCGACCGTCTGTATGCCCTGTGCCATCCGGACAATGCCGCTTCGGTGCGCGTGCTGGAAAAATGCAGCTTCGTCCTCGAGGAACGTTTGGAGGCATTTGACGGCTTTCCCAACCTCGAATCTTCCGAGCCGCGCGTGTGCCTGAAGTATGGGAGGACATTGGCAGGGTAGAGATTGGCCACGTCGGCTACGGAAACAACCGCGGTAGAATCCGTCCTGTGTCCCACACGATCGCACTCGCACTCTTTCCAACCGTACCGGCCGCTGCCGAGGCAGCACGCGCCCTTCACACCCTCGGTATCAGTCGGGAACACATCTCCGTCGTCGCACGCGATCATGTCCAGGCGCGGTCGATCGCGAACGAGCTGGACGCCACACCTGGCGTCGAACTCGAGGATTCATGGCTGGCGGGACGGCTCGGAGAACTGAGCGGCTGGGTGCTTGCGGCAATCGCCGTGGTGATGCCAGGGATCGGACCGATCGTTGCCGCAGGCCCGCTCGGAGCGGAGCTCGGTGAAGCGGCAGGACATGCGGCGGGCAGCCTTGCGTCCGTGCTGAAGGCGACCGGCCTGTCACACGAGCGCGCTGAAGCAATTCAGCAAGCGGTTGCGCACGGCGCAGTTCTCCTGGGTGTCCACATCGCGCCGGCCGACGTCGATCGGGTGCGCGACAGCCTCTCCGCCGCCGGGCCGACGACACTCGATGTCGTGCCCTGGAAACGATGAAGTGACTACTTCTTCGCCGCCGCGCTCGGGTCGCCGGTGGGCGGAGGCGCGTGGTCGGTCGACGCCGGCGGTCCGAGCAGTTCCTGTAGTATAGGCTTGAGGCCGTCGGCCCACACCTGATAGCCGGCAAGCGTCGGATGCAGCTTGTCCCGCTCGTTCATCATCCCCGGGAACAGTCTTCCGTCCTTGTCGGCGAGCTTGTCGTTGACGTTGAGGTAGCGGACCGTGCGGCCATCCGCCAGGCGCGCGAGATTCGCGTTGATCTGATCGATCTCCGGCATGACCGCCATGTTGTCGTTGCGCGGAAAAATCGCGGTCAGGATAATCGTGGCTTTCGGCGCCTTCTGACGGCAGATATTCGAGGATCGCCGTCAGCCCGCGCGTGATCTCGTCGACCTTCGTGGCGTCGCCCGGCTGCGCCCCGATGTTGTTGGTGCCCGCCAGGATCACGATCACCTTGGGATTGACGCCGTCGAGCTCGCCGTTCTCGAGGCGCCACAGGATGTTCTGCGTTCGATCGGCGCCCCAGCCGAAGTTGCCGGCGTTCCAGCCAAAGAACTGCTGACGCCAGTGGGCCAGCAGATCGGGGTAGTCGGTCGCGCCCCAACGGCGCGTGATCGAATCGCCGACGAAGTAGACGTCGATGCCGCCTGCCCGCGCCTTCTCGAGCAACTGCTCGTGCGCGATCATCGAGTTCCGATCGGTGCGCGGCGCCGCCCGGTCGGCTGGCCCCGGCGGGGCGGGCGCGACGACGGCGGCCTGGCGCTGGCGCCTGTGCCTGCGCTCGCGACGGACCGACCGCGGTGGCTCCGCATGTCAAGAACGCGATCGTCACCGCCGCGCGGATGCGCGCGCATGCGGATCGGCTCATCGCGCCGCGGAACTCCGAACAGCCGGCGTGTGCTCGAGCAACTTGTCCGCCCACGGAATGAAGTACTTCCAGTTTGGACCGTCGGTATGCCCACCGTCGTGCTGACGCCAGGCCAACTGACCGTCGAGCATACTGACGTTGACTGCCGGCATCTTTTCCTTGTTGTAGTCGTCCGACACGCCGAGGCCCTTCGCGCCAAGCAGGCGGAAGACCGGCTGTGCCGCGACGGCGGCCATGTAGCTGCCCTGTTGATCGAGCCATTTCGCGTCGCCTCGCTCCGGAACGCCGTAGCTGATGAACGTGAGGCGTGGCGCGCAGAGCGCGATCAATTGATGCGCGTCGACTGGAATGTCGCCGGCATTCTTGCTGCCAAACGAGGATTCGGCTGTGCCGTACTTGAGGAAGTTGCCGGCCATCCAGTGATACTCACCCGAGCCGGTCAGGTTCTCGACCGCCTCGCCGAAGTTCCGACGGTGCAGCTTGGCGCCGCCTTCACCCGACGAGCCGACGAGCACCACCGCGAAGCGCTGGTCGTAGGCCATCGTGACGAGCGCCGCCTTGCCGTACCGCGACACGCCTTCGATGCCGACCTTCTTCGCGTCCACCGCCTTGTCGGTCTCGAGGTAGTCGAGCCCGCGCGATGCGCCCCACGCCCACGCGCGCAGCGAACCCCAGTCGTCAGGCTTGCGGCGCTGACCCTTGTTGACGAGGCCGATGATGCCCGCCGTCAGTCCCGCGCCGTTGTCCGCCTGGATGCTGTTCGGGCTAATCGTCGCGTAGCCCCACCCGTCGGTAATCAACTGCTCGGTCGCCGGCGGGTCGGCTGGTGTAGTTGGATTCGGAGGCGCTCCACCGCCAGGTCCGAAACCGCGCGCCGCTGGTGGAGGAGCGCCCGGTGCCGGCGGCATGCCGGACCGTCCGCCGAACATCATCATCACCGGCACCGGCTTCGTCGCGGCCGCCGGAGTCACGACGGTCATCTGAATCTCGACGGTGATGTCAGGGTAGCTTGAGTTATCGACCTTGCCGACGAGTTCCCTGCCAACGACCGCTAGTCCGCCGACCGTGAAGTTCTCGGTACGATTGACGACCCACGTGACCTTGGGCACGTTCGCGGGTACTCGCCCGAGGACCTCGCGATCGAACTCCTCCACGATCTCGGGTCGGCGCTGCTTCCACCAGACGTCCGCGCTGGTGACCTTCTTTGCGTTCTTGAGCGTCAGGACTTCCGGCAGGTTCGGATATGGGTTCGCGAGCGCCTCGTCGTAATTGGCGTGGTTCGGCGCCGACTCATTGCCGCTCGGTCCGGGGCGCAGCGCGGTGATTCCGAGCTGCTCCATCATGTTCTTGTGATCAGCCGCGGTCGCGGCGGCGTGGGGATTTGGCGGCGGACCGGGCGGTGACGCTGGTGCAGGCGGTGCGGGAGCGGTCTGTTGCCCCGACATGTTCGCGGGCAGGAGCATGACGACGCCGATCGCGGTGACGGCGGCGACCTTTCCCAACCAAACGCAACGCTGAGCCTGCATACAAGACCCTCACTGTTGTTGGCGAACGGCTTTCGTTCGATAGGTGAACAAATCATAGCGGATCCCAGATATCCCTGCGGCTTAGCCCGCGGAACGTCCTGTGCCTAACCTTTCAAGGTATCCTGCGCATCGCGATGCGCCGCGCCATCCTCCTGCTCGTTCTGAGCAGTGCCGCATGTTCTACAGACGCAACGCTCGGCTTGCGCCGATATCAGCTCACCGGCGTGGTCGTCGGCCGTGAAGCACCGCCTCGTATCGTCGTTGAACACGATGCGGTGAATGGGTTTATGCCAGCTATGAGGATGGCCTTCGAGATCGGCGATCCGGCAGCGCCGCCATTGAATATGGGCGACCGAATTGCGGCAACGCTCGTCCTGAGCGATACCAGGAGTTGGCTCGAGGACGTGAAGGTCACGGCGCGAGCCGGTGCGCCTGCGACGCGCCCGCCGGAGGCGCGCGCGGTGCCGGGAACTGTCGTGCCGGATCTGCCGCTCGTCGATCAGAACGGTGAGCCATTCACGCTGCGCGATGCCGGCGGACGCGTCCGCATCGTCACCTTTATATATACTCGGTGCCCGCTGCCGGATTTCTGTCCGTTGATGGTCAGGCACCTCGAGGCGGTGCGGCGGCGCGCCAACGAGGAAGGGCTGGGCAGCCGGCTCGCGCTTCTCGGCGTGACGTTGGACCCGGCGTTCGATACGCCCGCAGTCTCTGCGCGCTTACGGCGAATCGATGCTGAAGGGGCCCGACCGATTCGACCAGTGGACGCTAGCGACGGGAACGCCGGCGCAAATCGAAGCCGTCACCCGGTTCTTCGGCGTCGCATTCCGCGCCGAAGCCGGGTTCGTCACGCATACGCTGACGACGGCCGTCGTTGGCCACGATGGGCGTGTGATGCGGGTATTCGAGTCCAACTCGTGGCGTCCGGACGATGTCTATGAAGTCGTTCGCCGCGCCATCGAAGGCGAGTCGATCAGATCGGAGCAAGTCGCACCAACCAAGGAGATAGCTCATGGGACAGTGGGATCGTCGCCGCTTCATCAGTACCGCCGCGATCGCCGCCGGGAGCGGGCTTGCCGGATGGCACGAGCTCGGCCTCCGCAGTCTGCTCGCGCAGGCACCGCTCGTGGGAGTGCCGGACGAAATTCTCAATCCGGTCGAGGTCAGTGGTCCTGACGCCGAGGCGGTGATGGGGCAGCTGCCAGGACGGAAACGCATGTACGTCCTGCCGAGCAATGCCGGCGAGTATCACCGCGTGGGCAGCCTGGTCATGAAGCGCATTGCCCGGCCGGCCGATACCGGTGACGTCTACGAGCTGGCGACATTTACTGGTAACCCCGGCGCGACGATGCCGCGCCACGTGCATCTGAGCAGCCATGCTGCGCTGCTCGTCATGCGTGGGGAGATCGAGCTCGAGCTCGGCGGCGAGCGGTGGACGATGATGCGCGGCGATTTCGCCAACCTGCCGCCTGGGACGGCGCACGCGTGGACGATGCGATCCGACGGCGCGCAGCTTGCCCTGTTCTCGATGAACCATCGCGTGGGCGCTGCGTTCACGGCGATGGGTGCGCCGCAGGACGGCTCGCAGCTGCCAACAGGCGCGGCATCTGAAATCCTGGCCGCGGCGCTCGCGCGGGCTGCCGACGCGGGCGACTTTCAGCTCGCGCCGGCCGCTGCATCGACGACGGCGCCCGTCCGCGTCGCGAACAAGCAGCTCCCAGTCACACCAGGAGCCTACGTTCTCGCCGACGGTGGAGGAGAGCGATTCGGTGGCAACACGTTCCTCGCGCGCAACGCGAACACCACCGGGCAGTTCTTGTTCATCATCACCGAGGGCGGTCCCGGTGGCGGAGTCGGCGCGCACTTTCACGCCCGCCATTTCGAGAACTTCTTCGGACTCGACGGCGAGACGCTCGGGTGGGCGTACGGCAAAGCCGTGCCGCTGCGGATGGGTGACTATTTCCAGGCCCCTCCGCGCAATCTCCATGGCTTCAAGTTGAATCAGGAATACAACCGGTTCGCCGCATTTCTCACACCCGGCATCTTCGAAAACTTCTTCGTCTTCATGGGCGGCCGGGGCCGCGGTTCCCGCGAGGGCCGTGGAGGGGCTCCGGAAGGAGGCGACGGTGGCGGGCGCGGACGCGGAGCGTTTGCCGGCAGTTCGCCCGACATGTTCAAGATGCTCCAGATGAGCGGCCGTGGACCTGACGGGTATCCACTTGACGTGCATGGGCCGAAACTGCCGTTGCCACCGCAGGATCCTGTCTGGATCAAGGGTGCCGCAGCGGCGCTGTCCGAGCGCGCGGCGCTGCTCGCGCACGCGCAGGCGATCTGCGGCGTTCCGATCAGTCGCGAAATCACACCGGAACTGCGCCGTGCACTCGCGCTCAAACCCCGGCCGGAGGACTTCATTTGAGCCTCGCGTCGCGGCTGACGCTTCGCATCGTTCCAGCGCTGCTCGCCGGCGCAACTCTCGGCGGCGTGCAAACCCCGCCGGCTGCCGACATGCGGACGCTGACCTACGCGTCGCGCGACGGTGTCGAGCTGCGGCTCGATCTCTATGTTCCCGCGCAGCCGATTCGGCGGCCCACACCCGTGATCGTGTTTTTGCACGGAGGAGGGTGGTCCGGCGGCACGCGGACGACCGGCCCGGACTTCAGTCGCTATTTCGCGCGGGACGGGTTCGCGATGGCGTCCATCGAGTACCGGTTGACGCCGTCGATCACGTTTCCCGCCAACGTGGAGGACGTGCGGACGGCCGTCCGCTGGCTGAAGGCCAATGCTCCCACGCACGGGCTCGACGCTGATCGTATCTGCTTGTGGGGCACGTCGGCTGGTGGACATTTGGCTGCGGTTGCAGGGTTGGCGCCGCGCGGGACTTTCGAAGGCACGGGTGATCTGGAGGCCACGAGCAGCGTCCGCTGTGTGCTCGATGCGGTACGGGCCGACGCGTTTCGACGTGATGGACGCGCAGACCGAAGAGGAACGCGCGAAGCTTCAGCCCGCCGTGATCAGCATCAACGTCGGTGGAGCAGCACGCGGTGCCGCGCCAGCCGCAGGTGCACCGGCCGGGGCGGCAGCAGCCGGCCGCGGCGGGCGAGGTGCTGTACCGCACGACGACGCTGCCTCACCCGAATCGCGCCTTCTGGGTGCGCCTGTTCAGAGCGTGCCAGACCGCGTGCGCGCCGCCAGCCCGATCACCTACGTCGGCAAGGAGGCGCCGCCCTTCCTCATCATGCACGGCCTCGCCGACAGCTCGGTGCCGCATCATCAGAGTGTCATGTTGTACGAAACGCTGAAGAACGCGGGGAACGACGTGACGCTCAGGTTGATCGACGGACTGCCACACACCTTCTTCAACCGCACTGACCTCGATGATGTCGCTGGACCGTTTCAGATGCAGGTGCGGGAGCACCCGCGCGGCGGGCCTGAGGTGCAACGCACCGAGCGGGCGGGAGCGTTCGACGTCGCGCGTGAGTTCTTCCGTCGGCACTTGAAGTAAAGCTCTTCCGGCTCCAGCCGCCCCATCCTCAATGCGCGCGAGACGACTGTGCGCTGCGCGAGCATGCTCGTTGCATGTGTCCTAAGCGGAGGATGGCGTGTCCGAGCAGGAATTTGGACAGGAAGACGAGGCTGAGCCGCGCGACAACTTACGCGCAGAGGACATTCAGTCAGCCTGCTCGGCAAGGGCTGGTCGTGACAATGCAAGGTGCACAGTTGCTCCTGCTGCCGGCACTGACGATCGCGCGCAGGGTCGCGTCAAAAAGCCTTGATATCCTCGTGGCCAGTGCCAGGCGTATACTCGGGGAGTAGGGCATGGTCCACCGCCCTTCTCCGCTTCGGCCGCTCGGCTGGCTTGTCATCGTTCTTGGCCTGCTCGTCGCGCCCACGTCAGCCGGATTCACCGATATCTTCGCGGACACCTTCAGCAAAACCGCCTCGGCAAGGCCACAAGGCCACGCTGCGCACGCGTCACCAGCGCGACCGTATCGTCACAAACCGATCAAGCTGCCACATGTCAGCCGTCACGAGCTATCGGCGCACCTGACGGCCGCGACGGCGTCGGTTCCGAGCGCGTCGGAAGCGAGCGAGGGGAGCTGGAAGGACGACGCGGCAGTCGGTTGCCTGCCCGGCCGTTATAGAGGTTCCGCGACACGCTGCACGACGTTGCCGCGCAGCACCGAACCCGTCGTTGCCTCGCGCCCCGTTCTTCGCGTCAATCCCCGCGCGCCGCCCGCCATCTCCTAAGCCGCGACATCACGTTCGCACAGGCGCATCGGCTCTGACCGAGTGCCTCGCCGCGTGCCCTGCGCGCGCACCAGGACCGGGTGCCTGCACAGGCGCCGTGCGAACACGGCACTGGATCACGGTCAGCGGTCATGGAGAGCGGGTATGCAGATCGTTCTGGCGGATTTGAAGGGTGGAGAAGGATTCATCAGCAAGGATACGGTCGCGGGTGGATACGGCTCGCGCTTGAGGGCTTTTTCGAAGGTCACCGACGTCGTGTCGTGGGTCAAGCGGCGTTTTCACGATCTGCCGAGCGTGCACCTGGCCTACGCCGCAGCGCTGGCGCGGCGTGCCGGGCACGCGGTCGTTGCCTCCAACGGCGCGCCCGCCGACGGCGATGTCGCGATCGTGTTGTCGTCGCTCGTCGACTACCGGCGTGAGACTGCCTGGGCAGAGGCGATGCGGGCACGCGGCATGCGAGTCGGCTTCATTGGACTCGCTTCGCAGAAGCTGCCGCAGCTCTTTCGCGGCTCAGCGGACTTCATCATCTGCGGTGAGCCGGAAGCGGCGCTGCAGAGGCTGGTTGACGGCGAGGCTCTGTCGGGGATGATCAAAAGCCCTGAGATCGCAGATCTCGACACACTCCCGTTTCCCCATTGGGATGTGTTGGCCCCTCGACGCCGGCCCGTCCGCGTCCCCTTTGCCGGCCGGCCGAGCGGGGGCGCGCTGCCACTCCTGGCCAGCAGGAGTTGCCCCGAGTTCTGCGCGTACTGTCCGCATCGGATCCAGGCGTCGCACCGATCCCGTAGCGTCGGCAATATCCTCGACGAGCTGTCGCTGCTCGCCGACACCCGGGGCGCCGTTCACGTCGTGTTTCGGGATCCGCTGTTCACCCACCAGCGCGACCGCGTCCTGGAGCTCGCCGCCGGAGTGCTGTCGCGGCACCTGCCGCACACGTTCGAGTGCGAGACCCGTCTCGATCGACTGGACGATGAGCTGCTCACCATGATGCACCGCGCCGGACTACGGGCGCTCAGCTTTGGCGTCGAATCGCTGTCGTCGGAAATCTTGAGAAGGGTCGGAAGGCGTACCGATTCCGGAAGCGCACCAACGGGCGATCCTGACGCGCTGCCGCGAACTGGGCATCGTCACGGCCGCTTTCTACGTGCTCGGGTTCGGACAGGACACCTGGGAGTCGATCAGCGCGACGATCGACTACTCGGTGAGGCTCGGATCATCGGTGGCGCAGTTCAAGATTCTGACACCGTATCCCGGAACGCCGCTCTACAACCACATGGAAGCGGCGATTACCGAGAGCGATTGGCAGAAGTTCGACGGCTTCACGCCGACGTTCACGCACCCGGCGCTCTCGCCGTCGCAGCTGCAATTCCTGCTCGGCGCGGCCTATACGCGGTTCTACGTGCGGCCGTCGTTTCTGGCCAACTTCCTGCGCATTCGCGCGCCGCGCCTACGGCAACTGGTGACGGCGCTCGACGCACGCGTCGAAGGCCTCGTATCGCGCCGCGAGCTCGCCATGATGGAAAGGTCACTCTCATGACGCTCGCCATTTCTCGTTACGGCACGCCGCGTCGTCCCCGACACGCAGCACATCGTCGCCGACCTCGAGCGTCGCGGCGAGCTCGTCGAGGGGCCACACGTTGATGGCCTTCACCGATGCGTTCAGCGCACGGGTCGGCGGCTTGCGCACGATCCCCGCGTCGTACGGCCGCATGGCGTTCTACTACATCCTCCGGGCGCTGAGGTTTCCGCTGGGCTCGGAAATCGTGATGCCCTCCCTGACGTTCTGGGTGGTCCCGGAAATGGCGCGTGTCGCCGGCCTGCGCCCGGTGTTCGTCGACGTCGACCCGGTCACCTTCGACATGACAGTGGACGGGTTCGAGCGTGCGATCGGGGCGAAGACCGTCGCGGTTGTACCGACGCACCTGTGGGGGCTGCCGTGCGACATGGACGAGATTGTTGCCGTCGCGCACCGCCACGGTATCGTGGTGATTGAAGACTGCGCCCATGCGCTCGGCTCGACATATCACGATCGACCGGTCGGAACACTCGGCGACGCGGCGTTCTTCAGCCTCCAGACCATCAAGCCGTTGAACACGTACGGCGGTGGAATGGCGGTCGTCCGCGATCCGGATGTCGCCAGACGTGTGGCCGACATCGCCAATGCCGCGCCGTTGCCCGACGTCCGGATGGTCAAGCGGAAGCTGTGGCAGGGGCACGTGCAGCGCGTTGTGACGCAGCCGCCCGTCTTCACCTGGACGATGTTCCCGCTCGTTTACGGCTGCCGGCGCTTGAACCGGAGCTTCGATGTGTACTTTTGGGAGAAGATCAGGCCGCTCGACCCCCTGCCGCCCAGTTACCACGTGCGCTATTCCAACGTGCAGGCGGCCATTGGGCTCGAAGGGCTCGAGCTCCTCGACCGCTGGCATGCCACAACATGCCGCCATGCGGCGCGGATGTTCAGCATCCTGCGTCAGGTGCCCGGCGTGCGCCTTCCGATCGTGCCCCCGGATCGGGCGCACACGTTCTATCAGGTACAGCGTTTACGTGCCCGAGCGTGACGCGGTCGTCCATCGCTGCCTGCAGCACGGGGTCGACATCGAGACGCTACACGTGGACGTCTGCACCTCGCTCCCGCTCTTCGCAGGGCCGCACGCGCCCATGCCGGGCGCGGCGCTGACGACCCGAACGATTCAGATCCCAGTTTACGAGTCGTTGACAGACGAGGAACTCGCGCGCGTCGGAGCGGTCGTCAAGGACGCTGTGCTGTCGCTGAAGGCTGTCGGTACGCCGGCTATGCGCGAGTCCTCATCGTGATGCCCCTTGGTGCCACCAGCACTGGCAGCGCTGCCCTGTATGTGGCCATCATGATCGCGGCGGCGATCGAGGGAGAAGTGACGTTTGTCGGCGCCGCCGCGCTGGTCAGTCAGGGTGTGCTCAGCCCGGCGGCTGTAGTGGCCGCCGGCGCCACCGGGGCGGCGCTCGGCGATCAGTTCTACTTCTACGCCCTGCGCGGACCGTTGCGGCGGTGGCTGCTCCGCAAGCCAGCGCTTGCGGCGCGGAGCGAGCGGCTGATTCGTGTCGTGCGCCGACACGACACGCTGATGGCGCTGGCCATCCGCTTTGCGCCCGGCCTGCGCATCGCGCTCGCCGCCGCGTGCGCGTGCGCCGGGGTGCGCCCTCTGAAGCTCAGCCTGCTCAATGCCGCGGCGAGCCTCGTCTGGGCGGTGATGGTTCTGACGATCGTCGCCTATCTGGGTCCGGCCGTATTCAAAGGGTTCGGCATCAGCGGGTGGTGGGGCACGCTGGCGTCAGCCGGGCTGATCCTCGCATTGCTCTTGGTCATGACCTTCGTGCTGCCGCGACTCGGACGATGACCGTCGATGGCGACACGGCGGCAATTGGCGCCGCGTCCTCAAGGTGGACCTTCCTCAGCGGATCAACCTGACGGTACGAGCGACGGCATAGAATAGCGACGGGCTCGCTCCCAATCCTTTCGATATGAAGCATCGCGACAACGCCAGGACTGTCTACTCGAGCGCCGCTGGCCGAATTTGCCGCGCGTGCGGTCAACCTGAGCGCGGGTGCCGCTGCAGTGAGGCTGCGAGCGCGCCGGTTCCAGTCCGTCCAGTCGCCAAGCTGCGCATGGAGAAAGCCGGCCGCGGCGGCAAGACGGTCACCGTCGTCTTCGGCTTGCCAAACAACGCGGCCTTCCTGAAAGAACTCACTCAGGAACTGAAACGGGCGTGCGGCACGGGTGGTACTGCCACCGACGATGGTGTTGAGCTCCAGGGCGATTTGCGTGAACGAGTCAGAGAGCTCCTGCTCGCCAAGGGGTTCGGCGTGAAGGGATAGGCGGTGGCGATAGAGCGGCAGATGGACGGCGCCTGCAAGTAAACCACCGCGTGATCTACGCGTGAGGCGGGCGCCCGGTCACCACGCCACCATCGCGTCCTCGAAGAGTGCCGCGAGCTCGTCGCGACCGGCGGGCCTCGGCGACAGCTTCGTCACGCGATGCTGCGGCAACGTGCCCTCGACGAGCGCCGGGATGTCAGCGGACGTGTATCCCGACGGCCCGCAGTCCGTTTGGCACGCCGAGCCGTTCCATGAACCACGTAATCCGATCCGCGAGGATCGGGCCGGCGTCGGCCTCCTTCGCTGTGCCGATGTCAGCGCCCAACGCTTCCGCCGCCTGCAGATGGCGTGCGGGACTCGCGGCCGCCGTAAACCGGAAGACTGCGGGCGCGTTGAGGATCACCGAGATCCGTGCGGAACGAGCGCGTGGTCTGCCGGGTAGCCCGGCGCGCGGAAGCTCCTGACATGTCCCGACACCGGATATGACATGCCGTGGGGAAGATGCACGCCGGCATTGCCGAATCCGACGCCCGCATACGACGCCGCCAGGATCATCTGCTCGCGCGCTTCGTCGTCGGACGGATCCTCGACGGCGCGAACGAGGTACTTCGCAACCATCCGCAGCGCCTGGAGTGCCCAGATGTCGCTGATCGGGTTCGCGCCCTGGTAGGCCGGACGCAAGCCTGGAGTCGCGGGCGAGGGCGCGAGCTGTAGGGCAGAGCGGTGAACGATTCGATCGCGTGACTCAGGATGTCGAGTCCGCTCGACGCCGCGACCTGCCGCGGCATTGTTCGCGTGTTCTCCGGATCGAGGAGCCCGAGCGTCGGCTTGAGCCGTCGGCTGGCGATGCCGGTCTTGGCGTGCATCTCTGTGAGGTCGAAGATGCTGACGCCAGTCGTCTCGCTGCCGGTGCCGGCCGTGGTCGGAATCGCGATCAACGGCTTGAGCGGTCCGGGAACAGGCAGCGCCTTGCCGATCGGCGCGTTGACGTAGTCGAGGAAATCAGCGGGCGGATATGTCGTGTAGAGGTTGACCGCCTTGGCCGTGTCGATCACCGAGCCGCCGCCGACCGCGACGATAGCGTCGATTGGCGCGGCTTCGGCGAAGTGAATCGCGTCGCGGAACGAGAGGTCGGTCGGTTCCACGCGCACACGGTCGTACAGGATCGATTCACGCCAGCGCCGTCGAGGGCAGCGAGCACTGTCGCGACCGGCGGCAGCCGCGCCAGCGTCGCGTCGGTGACGACGAGGGCCGTGCGCACGCCGAGATCGACGAGGT
Organism: uncultured Acidobacteriota bacterium; assembly: GCA_963797715.1. Lineage (GTDB taxonomy): Bacteria > Acidobacteriota > Vicinamibacteria > Vicinamibacterales > 2-12-FULL-66-21 > DATBJJ01. Next base: position 76,581 of record CAWCQS010000007.1, on the reverse strand, counting down.
CCATTCCAACCTCGCGTGTGACGCCCGGGCCGAAGCGGACGCTCGACGCCGCCATTTCGAACGCAATTTCGTGGTTCATCGGATGTGCGGCGATTGTTTGCCTGTGACCGTGATGAACGAAATCATATCCGTGGCTAGTGCTTCAGCTCGATACGAAGCACGTGCCCCTCGGACTTGCTCACGTTCTCAACCGTGTGGACGAGGGCCTCGCTCCACGCGAATGTTCCTGCCTTTCGCTGATTGACCTGCGGCTGGCGGCCATCGACCGTAACCTTCGCGTCCCAGTCGGTGAAGTAGACGCTCAGGCCATGCGGATGGCTGTGGCGGGGCTCCGTCTTGCCGGCGGGGATACGAACGTCGAGCACGCGGACGAAGGCGTTCTCGAAGGCAACGCGGTGGGTGTCGGCAGCGACGCGGACCGGATCGAGCGCGTCATCTTTCGACTGGTATCCGCGGAGGGCGGTGGCGGCAAGGACGGTGATGACGGTCACGACGGCGAGCGAGGTTCGGGTCATAGTTGGCGGTCCTTTCGATGCGCGGGCGAATCGTAGCAGATCCGACAGCTGTCAGAGACTCAAGCTCGGCCAACCGCGGATCGGGGTCGGCCGTCTTACGAAGCACAGTCCAAGGAAGGTGAACATGCTTCGTACAGTCACTCTGGCCGCGGTTCTTGTCGTTCCCGCGCTGGCCGCCGAGCCGCCGCGGACGACGACAGAGACGTGGACCGGCTGGTTCTCCGACAAACAATGCGCGCGCGTGCGGCCCGATGAAGAGCCGCGGCCGAATGGGACGGCGTGTGTCAAGAAATGCCTCGACGAAGGATCCCCGGCGGTGTTCATCAGTGAACAGGCCAAGGCGGTCTACGAAGTGCGCGACTATCCAGCCGCGAAAGACGACGTGGGTTTTCGCGTCGAGATCACGGGCGAGGTGGACGAGAAGGCCAGGACGGTGGCGGTGAAGTCCGTGAAACGACTGTCCGAGGTGACCGCGATGTGCCTGGTCGCGAAAAAGCGCCGGTCGTAGGCGATGCACGAAGTATCGTGACCGGCGCTCGTATTCGTAACTGCGACGATGGCCCGTCAAGATGTGCGACGGGCCATCACTCTTCGAGATAACGTGAGCCTACGGTGTCACGGTCAGCGTCACCGGCTTTCTCACGCCAAAAACGTAGGCGTAAATCGTGACAACTGTCTCGCTCGTCACGGCACTGGTCCGCACGCTGAACGATCCCGCGGTCCCGCCGGTTGGAATCGTGATGCTCGGCACGGTCGCCGCCGCGACGTTCGCGTTGGACGTGGTGAAGCTGACCGCGATCGCACCCGGCACGGCCGGACACTCGAGCGTTACCATGCCGTTGACTGTTGTTCCGCCACGCACGCGGGTGTTGGATAGCGTCAGCGTCTGGGCGCGGATGGGTCGTACCGCCAGGTTCAGCGATTGCGAGACCCCGCCGAAGCTTGTCGTCACCACGCCGGAGGCCAGCGACGTCACGGGAACGGTCGTGACCGTGAAGCTCACGGTGTTGCTGCCGGCCGGCACCGTCACATTCTTCGGGACGGTGGCTTTGCTGTTGCTGTTGGTCAGTGGCACGACGGCTCCGCCCGCCGGCGCCGTGCCATTGAGCACCACGCGTCCCTGTGATTGTCCGCATCCGCCGATGACGGTCGTCGGCGTGAGATAGAGCTGCTTGAGCGTCGGCGGCACGACGGTCAACGTTTTCGTCACCGTCACGAGCCCATACGTCGCCGTGATCTGTACAGTCGTCGGCGCCGAGACGACCGCCGGCACGATGGCGAATTGACGACGGCCGGTCACGGCGAAGCCGGGAACGTCGAACACCGCCGGCACTGGTGCAATATCCGGGCGGCTGCTCGTCAGCTTGACGAGCGCATCGCCGCCTGGTGGACGATCGGTCAATGTCACTTCCGCAACCGAGGTCTGGCCACCGGCCAGTGTGGCCGGCGTGAGCGTGAACGTCTTGAGGGCTACGGTGCGATTGAGTTCGGGTTCGATCGCATTGTTGTCGGGATTGGGATCGGGCGTGTCGCTGGAGACCGTCGCGTGGTGCGAAATGGCTCCGATACCGGTGGCTCGGGCACGGATCGTCACTTCGCGACCTAGGCCGTCGCTGACAAACGGCTGGAAGTCACATGTGATTGTTGTCGGCGTGACACTGCACGTGCCCCAGTCTTGAAATGGCACATTCGCTTTCGCATCGACGAAAACGGCGGGCCCGGTCAGAGTGTGCGTCATCCGGGCACCAAAGATCGTGCGAGCGACACTGCGCGCTCGACACCCACACTGACGTCGTCCATTGGACCAGTTTGCCGACTTCGATGCCATCGCGCGGCACGTTGCTGTCGAGCTGGCTGTACGTCCCGCCGATGAACGCCGCGAGATCGGTCGGCGGCGTAAGCAGGAACGCCCTGCGCTTTCCGCTCAGCGTGCCGTAGCCGACAATCTGACCGCCATCGGAAATTCCTGCCGCCGACTCCAGGATCCAACCTGTGCCTGCTGGTATCAGTGTGTTCAAATCGGTCATCTCGCCGTTGCGCCAGAGGAACGCCCGCGGTTGGCCGGCAGCGTTTTGCGCGGTTCCGACCACTTCTCCTTGCTCGTTGATGCCTCGCGCTTCGCTGCTGGCACCGCCGAGCGTCCCGAGATCAGTCCGGACACCGTTTCTGTAGAGAAACGCTTGTGTTGTGCTCGTCCCAGGAGCGACCGAGAGCGCACCGACGACGTCGAGATTCGCGTTGACACGGTTGGCAACGCCGGTGCGAAGCGCCGGACCGATCAGCCTCGTTACGCCGTTGCTGAAGAGGAATGGCCGGCATGACGCGTTGCCGGCGGTGCAGGACATACCCGACGATGTCGTTTGTGCCGTTGACGCCTCTGGCGACGCTATCGCCGCCGAGATCGTTGATCGGGACCGTCGTCATCGCGCCGTTGACGTACTGGAACGCCCGCATGCGCGCGTTTCCGGCGATGCGCGATGCCCCGACGATGATGCCGAGGTCTGCATCATAGGCCGCGCTCCACGTGCCGCCGAGCGTCCCGAGGTCCGTTTTTGCTTTCGAGTTGGCGTCGTAGGAGAACGCGTGGTACTGGCCACTGGCTGTCTGTGCCTGGCCAACGACCATCGGTGTAGTTGGCGGCGAACGCCGTGCTGTCCCTGCCCCCGAGCGTACCGACGTCTGCGCGACCGAACTCGCCCTCGGCGAAGGCGTGATAGGCGCCGCTCACCGTCTGTGCGCGGCCGGCGATCACACCCGCGGAAAAGCTGACATCGTATGCCGCCGATTGCGATCCTCCGAGTTGTCCGATGGGTGTGAGGCTGTAGAGCGGTGGTGGCGTTGATTGCGCTGACGGCACGCCACGACCGACTGAAGCAACAGCGGCAATGATGAGCGCGAGATGAAGGAAGCGGAAAGAACCACGGCTGGTCATGGTGCGCGTTCCCCTTTGTCGAGCGTCGTGTGCGCAGCGCACCGAGGCGCGGAGACCTTAACACTGTTAAACGGTGTTCTCACCTCGGCAATACGAAGTTTCCTCGGGCCGCGATACGCTACGGACGATGCGCGACACCGAGGTTCTGATTGTTGGCGCCGGGCCCACCGGGCTGGTGTTGGCCCTGTTGCTCACGCGCCTTGGCGTCCGCGTTCGGATTGTCGACAAGACCGCGCACCCGGGCACGACGTCGCGGGCGTTGGCCGTGCACGCCCGCACATTGGAGTGGTATCGCCAGATCGCTCTCGCTGACGACATCGTCGCTCGTGGACGGAAGATGTCTTCGATCAATCTCTGGGCGAGTGGCAGGCGAGTAGCCCACGCAACTCTCGGCGACATCGGAGCCGGCATCAGCCCGTTCCCGTACGTCCTGATCTTTCCGCAAGACGAACACGAACGCGTATTGATCGACCATCTCCACGAGGCCGGCGTCGACGTCGAACGCGAGACAGAGGTCATCGGTTTCGAGGAGGTCCCAGGTTGTGTTCACGCCAGACTGCAGCGTGGCGATGGCGCGGCAGAGACGTGCGAGGCGGCCTATATTGCTGGGTGTGACGGCGCCCACTCAGTGGTGAGACAGACGCTGTCGATCGGATTTCCTGGTGGCACGTACGAACATCTCTTCTACGTTGCCGACGTCGAGGCGCGCGGTGCGGCGATGAACGGCGAATTGCACGCGGCGCTGGACGAGGCGGATTTTCTGGCCGTCTTTCCATTGAAGGAGGAGGGCCGTGCGCGCCTCGTCGGGATTGTGCGCGCTGTCGCCGAAGACCGCAATCAGGATCTCTCCTGGGACGACGTGAGCACACGTGTCATGAAGTGGATGCGCATCGAGGTCGATCGCGTGCACTGGTTCTCAACCTACCGCGTGCACCACCGCGTCGCGGATGAGTTCCGCAGGGGCCGCGCGTTTCTTCTTGGTGATGCCGCGCACATCCACAGTCCGGTGGGCGGGCAGGGGATGAACACTGGCATCGGCGACGCGGTAAACCTGGCGTGGAAGCTGGCGGCTGTCCTCCGCAATCGCGCCGAGGCCTCAGTGCTCGACACCTACGAGCCCGAACGCATCGCCTTCGCGCGCCGCCTGGTCGCCACGACCGATCGGGCGTTCGCAGCGGTGACGAGCGACGACTGGCTCTCCCGCCGCCTGCGGCTGAACGTCGTCCCGCTGCTGCTGCCGTTGGCGTTCAGGTTCCGAATCACGAGACGTTTCATGTTTCGGACGGTTTCACAGACAGCGGTCAACTATCGGGGCAGCAGCATCAGCGAAGGACGCGCGGGAGCCGTGCACGGTGGCGACCGGCTCCCGTGGGTCGCCTCGGCGTTGAATGGCAGCGACAACTTTGCGCCGCTGACGTCGCTCGACTGGCAGGTCCATGTGTATGGCGACGCCACACGCGAGATGCAGGCGGTCTGCAAGGAGCGGTCGCTCCCGCTGCACGTATTCCATTGGCGAGAGGAGTGCCGTCGCGCCGGGCTCCAGCGTGATGCCATCTATCTCGTGCGACCTGATGGCTACATCGGCCTTGCTGAGAAGCACGATGGCGCAGGAGCGCTGAGGTCGTATCTCGACGCGCACAGGCTGATGTTTGGGAGGGAAGATTAGCTCCCACCTACTGCTTTCGTCGGCCCGTTCCTGCGGCCGGTCTGACGCCACATTCGCCGCCGTGGCCGGCGCCGGCCGCAGATTGACTCTTGACACTCATCAACGTGACTGACGTCTTCGTGGTTGTGGGATCCCATCCCTGCTGGCAGTAAATCGCCACGCAATACTTCAAATCCGGCTCGCCCTGATAGTTGCTCTTGAAATGGACTTCATACGAGCCATGGTGAGAGTCGCTATGAGTTCTGAAATACGAGAATTGATAGCTTCCCCGTGACGGCACTTTGGAGGCCTCGCGTGCCGCGGCATTCAAGGCGGCCGCGGGACAGCCAAAGGTCATCGCACCGAGGTCGTTCAGACTGGTCGTCGTGGATGCCGTGCGCGCCGCGGCAGCCGGTGCTGCCGATGCGGCGGCCACGCCAGCCGGTTTGGCAGTTCTCAGGCCCGGCGCGAGGCCGTACTGGACGACCTTGTTGCTGAACGTTCCAACATAGACCTTGCCGTTCGCCACTACTGGCGTGGAGTACTTGGCAAAGTTCCCCATGCTGTTAGCAGGATCCGTATCGCTGTGGAACAGCTGTTTCAGCCGGTTACCGTTGAGGACCGTCGTCGCGTCATACGCGACGAGCGCGCCGTGAACGACCGCGGCGTTCGCATTCCCCTCGTGTCGGATAGACGCCCCAAACGACGCCGTCCCTGGAGTTGTGCCATTCGAGGAGACGACAAGGCGTCCACCAGGCATACCGCCGGGTGCCGCCATGTTGCCTGACGCGATCTGCGTGCCTTGCGCGCGGAACGCGGTAATCCGTTTGGTGGCGAAGTTGAAGTTGTAGCCTTTGAGGCGCTCGTTTTCACCCCACAGGAACACGATGCCGCCCGCCGCCCGCTCCAGATACACGGGAGTTCCGTGAATGTGATAGCTCTTGCCCGCCGGCGTCTGCGCGGGCAGATTGCGATCGCGATTGACGATCGGCCAGTTCGGATTGGTCACTGTCGTCGTCGGCAATCCCGCGCCGTTCGTCGGCGGGTTAGGGAGATAAGTGGCGACGAACGGCAGATTGAACTGCGGATTCCAGGTGTCCTTCCCGAGGTTGTTCTTGTCGAGGTTGTAGAGGATGCCGTCCTTGCCACCGCCGATCAGGTTGCCTCGTTCCGGGATCAGAAGCACACCGGCGGCGCCAAGGTCCTGATCTTCGTCCGCGCGTCCAAAGTCGGTGAAGGCGCCCCAATAATCGGCGACCTCGAGCCGCGGCTTGCCGTTGTCAACGCCGGAGACGCCCGGCGTATATCGCAGCTTGACGAAGCTCTCGCCGAAGCTGTCGGGGCTGGTGCCTGGATCCATTCCGTTCCCAGTCGCGAGGTAGATGTCACTGCCGTCAATCGCCGGACCGGAGCCCGACATCCACACGCCGCCGGCGCCGCCGCCCGGCGTGACATTCCATATCGCCGGCGTCGGCGTAAAGCCGGCGTCGCGATTGAGGCCACGTACGTCATACGCGACCACGAACCCGTGACCCGGACCGCGCGGGTTCTCGCCGTTGATCGAGAACGAGACCACGACCGCCTTGTTGCCGCCGGCGTCGGTCAGGAGTCCGAGGCCCGCGCGCATTTTCTGGTACGGCGTCGTGACGCCGTTCGCGATCGCACCGCCCCCGTTGTCGGCCGTGCCCTCGATGAGCACTGGCGGCTCCTTGTCGGCGAGGGTGTTCGCGTCGAGCATCCAGAGCATGTTGTTGCGCTCGATGTTCGGGCTTGCCGCGTTTGGTTTTCCGAACGTCGTGACATAGACGGTGTTCGTTGCCACGTCAATCACTGGCGTCGCCGTGATTCCCCAATTGCGGTAGATGTTGTGGAGGTCCATGCCCATCCCCGGTGGGTTGGCGATGTCGGCCGGATCGAACGGCGCAGCGAGCTGACGTCTGGCGAGCTGGGCGCCCGGTGTTGACGTCGAACACAAACGCGGTGTTCGTCATGGTGAACACGTAGAGCTTGTCGCCGACGACGAGCGGCGTGACGTCGATCTTTTCGTCGACGATGAATTCGCGAATCTTCTTCAGTTTCGGCACGTTCGCGGTCGTCAACACGGTTTCGAACCGGTTCCAGCCCTGGCGGGTGTTGTTGACGCCGACGGTCCAGACGTCGAGGGCCTGGAGAAGCGCTGCCGACGCTATGGCGGCAATCAACACCAGACCGCTCGTGCAAAATAGCCTCTTCGTCGTCATAGTCGTGTACTCCGACGACACCAATTCTAAGTCCCCCACTGAGCCTCGCCTCGGCAAAGCACGCGTCCTCGAGGCGAAGTCATCGGGTCGCTCTTGCATTCACGATGCTCGAGCCGCTACCCTCCGCACTGAAGGAGATTCGCAGAATGGAGCTGTCCCGTCGAGAAGCCGTGTCCGGCGCTCTGGCCGCATTCGGTACCGCAATGATGTCCTCGACCGCCGGTGAGGCGCAGGCGCCGCGGCCCACGGGCGTGCGCCCGCGACCAGCCAACGAGCCATTCGGGTACTGTCTGAACACGAGCACGATTCGTGGCAACAAGCTCGACATCGTCAGCGTCGTCAACGCCGCGTCCAAAGCCGGCTTCCATGCGCTCGAGCCGTGGATCAACGAGATCGACGACTACACCTCGAAGGGCGGCACGCTCAAGGACCTGGGGCAACGGATTGCGGATGCCGGCCTGACCGTCGAGAACGCCATCGCCTTCAACGCGTTTCTCGATGACGACGACGCGCGGCGCGCGGCGTCGATGGAAAAGCTGAAGATCGACATGGACAAAGTGGCACAGATCGGCGGCCATCGCATCGCTGCGCCGCCGGGCAACAGCCGCGTCGCCGTCAGCCTCGACAACGCCGCGACGTACTATCGCGCGGCCCTCGAAATGGGCGAGAAGATGAGTGTGCAGCCGCTGCTCGAGCTGTGGGGCACGCACCCCGTGCTCGGACCGCTCTCGCACGGTATCTACGTGACAGTCGCGGCTGGACGCGCCGACGCCAGCCTCCTGCTCGACGTGTTTCACCTGTACAAGAGCGGAACGCCGTTCACGGCCCTGACGCAGATCAACGGGGCGTCCCTCCACGTGATGCACCTCAACGACTATCCACAGGCGGCCGACCCGTCCACGCTCAACGACAGCCATCGGATTTACCCTGGCGATGGCGTCGCGCCCCTGCAGCAGATCTTCCGCGACCTGCGCGACAACGGCTTCCGCGGCTATCTGTCGCTGGAACTCTTCAACCGCGACTACTGGGCCCGCAGCGCCGACGAGAACCTGAAAACCGCGATGGAGAAGATCCGCGCCACTGTGCGCTCGGCGATGGCGTAGCCGTGTGATCGTGGATGCAATCAGATCTGATACTCAGGCGTCCAAGGGAAGACGAGGAGGAAGAGTTCCTGCGGGCTCACCGTGCCACCTCGCCGGATGTTCCATCTTTTCTCCACTACTACACGGACGGGATGCCATTTCGCCGTTATCTCGAGGTGCTCGCGGAGCAGGAGCAGGGCATCAACCTTCCGTCGGCGCAGCACGTTCCGTCGACGTTCCTTTTCGCCTTTGTCGGCGCCAGGATCGTAGGGCGTGCCTCGATTCGACACTCACTGAACCAGTATCTCGAGCGCGTGGGCGGCCACATCGGCTACGTCGTGGTGCCGGAGTTTCGACGGCGGGGCTATGCCACGACAATTCTTCGCTTGTCGCTGCAGATCGCGCGCGAAAAGTGTCGTGGCACTCATCGCATCCTGGTGACGTGCGACGACGACAACCTCGGGTCGATTCGAACCATCGAAAAGAACGGCGGTGTCCTCGAGAACATCGTCCGTGGGCCGGATGTCGACAAGCCGAAACGCCGCTACTGGATCGACATAGGGACGGGAACCGACTAGAGGCTCACGGACGTCGCCAGAGCCCGAGAGTCACGCAGAGCCACGCCACTGTCAGACATCCGAAGCCGAAGAATAGAGGAACCAGCCCTTCGGCCAGGCCGATCGCGACCTGTGGCGAAAAGGTTACCGTCCCGCTGCGACTGATGAAGCGCAACTCGTTGATGAAACCCAGTGCCACGCCGGCGATCATCGCGAACACGGTGGCGAGCGACAGAGCACGCGTGAGCATGAGGCGCTGCTCATTGGGCCAGATGGCATAGACGATCCCGACGGTCAACGGCAGGACGCCCACGAACATACTGGCCAGGGCCATGATCCCGGCGTTGGCGAATAACTCCAAGCACCACCTCCTGGAAGAGCGTGTACCTGATATAACCCCCAAGAGCCGGCAGCGTGACGCTGTCACGTTGTCGCGCCTTCCGTGTTATTACCTCGATGGATCGCGAGTGTGAGCTCCAGCTCGTCAGCCGCCTGCGAACGGGCGATCCCGGAGCGTTCGATGCGGTGCATCACGCATTCAATGGCCGCCTGTACAACTTTCTCGTCAGACTGTCGAACCGGCGCGATGTCGCCGAAGACCTGCTCGAAGAGACCTGGTTGCGGCTCGTGAAGCATGCCCGGCGCCTTCGTCCCGACACCCGCCTCGGCCCCTGGCTGTTCACCGTCGCCCGCCACGTGCACGCGAACTACCGTCGTTCGCGGTTGCTCGAGGATTCGCACGCCGCCGGTCTGTTGGGCCTCTGGCCCGATGCCCGGCCCGGGCCATCCCCGCTCGAGGCCGTGGAAGCCAGCGAAACCGGGCGGCGACTGGCCGACGGCGCTCGCCTCGCTTCCGCTCGCGTATCGCGAAGCGTTGCTGCTCGTAGCCGTCGAGGGAATGCGACACTCGGAGGCCGCCGAAATCTGCGGTGTGACAGCCGAGGCCATGCGCCAGCGCGTGAGCTCGTGCACGCGCGCTCCTCGCATGTCGTCTGGCTGACGCTGAGGCGCCAATCGTCGCATCCCTGAAGGAGATCACGACATGACGTCCGACGATTCTCACGACGCGAGCGCGGAGAGCCTTGAAGGGGTTGATGCCCCTGGCGCCAGACCCGGACCGGGCTGAACGCGTGCGGGTGCGATGCCGCACGCAGCTCGAGCGAAGTCGGCGACGTGCGGCGCGCACAGCCGTGATCACCGGATTCGCATGGCATGTGCTTGCGCCGGTAGTCGTCGGCGGCTTCTGTGTTCTCTACGTCGTCCTGCTCGTGGCGACGACACTTCGCCTCCAGGGGGTCTTCCACTAGGTGCTGGAACGCGGGGCACTGTCATGCGACGCGCTCCGCGTGCGACACCAGCGCGATAGTGGTCTCGCACGGCGTAGGGCTGCTACAGGGTGACGGCGCAACGACATGGGCGAACGACTGCAGATCGTGCCTTACGATTCGCGATGGGTTCTGGACTTCGAGACGGAACGAGATCGGATTGCGCGAACCCTTGGCACCCTCATTCGTCGCGTCGACCACAACGGCTCGACGGCCGTGCCAGGTCTGGATGCCAAACCGATCATCGACATTCAGATCTCCGTGGAATGGCTGCTGCCACTCCAGGCGTATGCAGAGCCGCTCGCGACGCTGGGCTATGTTCACGTGCCCCATGTCGACGATACCGTCTGTCCGTTCTTTCACCGACCCCGTGTATGGCCGCACACGCACCATGTTCACGTGGTCCAATCTGGCGGACACGAAGAGCGCCGCACGTTGGCGTTCCGTGATTACCTGCGCGACCACCGGGACGTCGCGCGTGAATACGTTACGCTCAAGAAACGTCTGGCAGCTTCGGTCAACGCAGCGGACTGTTCGTCTCGCGAAGCGTATGCGAACGCCAAGAGCGACTTCATCGATCGTACGGTGCAGATAGCTCTGGCGGCCGGCTATCCTCGCGGGTGGTGAACGACACATGAAGACGAACTGTGCGAGCCTGAAACCGTTTCTCATACGCTTGAACGGCGTCGTGGATCGCCGCCTGACCATGGCAAAGTCGAGGAGCGGCCGTCTTCACGCATTGAACACACGGCGCCGGTTCGAGATCTCGTAAAGGGATTGATTGGTGGCGGCGGTTCGTCCCGTCAGATGCAAACTACGGGCGAATGGCCACTTCTGGCGAATTGCCGGCATGATCGCTGAGGCGGGCTATTGTGCCTTCGACAATGTGATGAAAACGGCTCGGTACGACCCCGGTATCTGAAACGGGAGGAAGCTCATCTCGCGCCGTGCATAGCCGCTTGCCGCGCCAAGAAGCGTCAGCTCTACGCCCGGCGTCAGATCCTTCAGGAGCAAACCGCCGTCATCGTCCCACGCGCCGCAGGGAGTCTTCTGAGGGATGGGCTCGCCTGCGCCCTCCGCTCGTACGATTTGGATCGTGGCACCGTCGATGCAAGCACCGCTGTCGCCGATCACCATCACCCAGAGCAGCGCGGAACCAGTGGGCGGGGCTGGCGGAGCGGGGACGGGAGAAGCAGGAGCCGTCGGTATCCGTGGGACGCTTTCGCTGGAGCATCCAGCGAGGGCAACGACCAGGATGGCTACGCCAAATTTCATCGCAACCTCCTCACGCCCGAACCACGGAATATAGCACCGAGGATGGAGGGCGTCTATCGCACCTTGGCACCTTCAAGGTGAAGGTTCGCCGATCTCGCGGCCTTATCGAGTTGCCGCGTAGCCAGGCTGGTTCGAGGATTCGTCGCGCTGTACGAGAGCCTGGGGGAAAGCCGACGAGGCGGCCTTGTGGCGAGGGCGGTTGCCGAAGTCCTGATGCGGCTATTTCACATGACGTTCGCGGCGGATGCGATTCTGCGCGACAGTTCCATGATCGCCAGCTGTATCTGGCGAAGCCAAGGAACTCGACCTTCACCTGTGAAAGTCGTAGACTGACGCGAGTTTCCAGTGCGCGTCGATACGGTGCAGGATTCAACGTCGCAGCGCCTGAACGTTTGTTCCCCACGGGTCTCGAAGAACTTCCCAATCAATTCCCGTACACCGTTGCCCGCGACGGAAGATTCCTCATGCCTATGCCTGACAATCCACGTCGGCCCGCGCCAGTTACCGTTCTTCGGAACTGGCTCCAGAAACCCCCGAATCCGTAAGCATCGTTCTTCGGGAAGGCCATCGTCTCTTCGCGGAACCGGCCGACCCCGAACATGAATTGGTCTGACCTCGATGTGCCGTGCTGCGGCTCCGATCGTCAGTAAGTGGGAACCAGGAGACCGGCAGGAGTGTGGCGGTCGATCAGGTTTGGCCGGGACCGGCCGGAGTAGGGCCGGGGACATTCACGTCATCGGGCGCGGCAGGAGTAATGGACTCTGCTTGTAGACCGCAGACGACCGTCAGCGCATCTACGTGAATAGTGCTCACGTCTCTTTCCGCGCTCGGCGGGCGTTCGTGTGGTACCTGCAACGTGGCGACGACTATGCGCCATCGCGGCAGATGCTCTTCGCGCGCAAGCCGGTGTCATCGCCGGCTGTTGACTATGCGCTCCCTAAAGCGGACTTGGTGACCGCCTTAGCCGTCGCACAGCGTAGACAGATAAAGAATTCGACTACCGGTTTCACGCCCGCCGACCGGCGGGTCATCGTTCCTCGTCAGCACGAACAACGTAACGCTGCACTCGGGTAGTCCGCCGAGTGATCCGGCGGTCGATCGAAAGAACTTTGTGCTGAAGGCGAATGATTCATCGGGTACAGGAAATAATCAGAAAAAGCACTGCGCCGGACACCGAGTGTACGGCAGGATCATTCTTTAGACTTTAGAGCTCGGAAAAAATTTCCACAACTCACTTTGCACTGGGACCGGCGATCGGTTCGTCGGCTATTCCTCGATCCAGAACTCGATCGAGTAACTCGGAACCGTCAGTGTCAGCGTTGTACCCGTCACCCTGGCAAGAGTCATGTCCGCCCGACCGGCATCGTACCTATGTCCAGTGAATTGCCGGCTCGTGCCGGGAACACTAATGTCGAACGTGTAGGGGCTCGTTGTCCGGTTGGTGAGAGCGAGCCCCAGTTTCCCGTTTGGAGTGCGCCACGCCATGATTCGATGATTGGCGCTCAGGAGACCCTCATCCACGTGATAGCGGACGGAATTCCAGGGCAGATACTTCACAAAGCCTGCGACGGCGTGCCAGTTGGTTTTGATGTAATCGAACTGACCCTTTGCGATGTGGGGGTACTTGGTGAAATCGTCATCGTCGTAAGGCCGCCACAAGCCGAGCGCGTATCCTTCCCCCTCGCTGTTGTAGGTTGGTTTCAGCGCGTGCAGCCAGAACCAGGTCGGTGAGTTCTCGAAGGTGAACCAGTTCATGATCGATTGGGCCGTGTTCACCATGCGGTGCACGCTCGTCCCGCCCGACAGATACTCGAATTCCGTGCTGAATACCGGGCGTCCGAACGTGTTGCTGTTGAACATCAGCCGGTTTGTGATCTGATCGGAGGAATCCATACCGATTCGGTGCCAGCTCCAGCCATCCACGTACGGAAGAACCGCAGGATCGGCTCTGAATCAGCTTAGAACCCATCCCCGTCTGGCCGTTGTGACTGTCGTTGTGGATCAGGACGTCTGGATAGGCAGATCGGACCTTGGGCGCGACCATCCGAAATGCCTGGTAGTACTGCTGATCGGTGTACGGGGTATACGAATACGGCTTGTTGTACGTGTACTTCGGTTCGTTCTGCAGGCTGAACATTGCGATCGGGATGCCGTTGTCCGCCAGGTAGTCGAGATCTCTCACCACGGCGTCACCGAAATCCGACAGAAACCCATCGTCGAATTGTTTCAGCGATCCGCCGATGAAGCTGCTGTTCTTCTTCCAGTAAGGCGCAGGCGACCAGTATTCGACGGATGCGCCCTCGATGCCGGACTCCTGGATCATCTGGCGGAGATCGACCATCTGATTCGGATAACGCTCGACGATGTTCTTGCTGTCGCTGGTGAGGCCGCGAATGTAGAGCCCCATGGCCAGTCGAACGTACCGGAACCCCTTCAACAGCTCGGAATAGAAGCGCGTCCGCTCAGATGCCGTCAGGTCGTGCGGAACGGCGGAGACCTTATCGGGGAGTCCGTCGTTGCCCGACCCGATACTGTCGCTCTGAATCTCGACCCCGAGACCCAGAATGGTCTGGCGGCGAATGTCGGTACGTACGGTGTAGACGTGGTCGGTCCGAACGAACTTGATTGCGTCGGCAATCAGGTACGTGCCTGTCGCTTTGTCCGACAGCTCCACGTAGGCAGCCGTTCCGGCGGCGAACGTCAGGGATCCCAGCGAGACCCAATCGCCGCCCGATGCCTGGCGCTGGTCAACCTTCACCGTCTGTGTGCCACCAGCACCGGCCAGGACGTACGGCGCATCCGGCGCCCTGTTGGCCAGGCCGTCCGGAAGCCGGTAGTACACGAAATAACGCCCGGGCTCGGTGAGACGCGGTGTCCATCGGACCGTGTTGCTGCCAGTGCCGCCACTCGGTCTGAACACGTAGTTCGTGCCGTGATAGTTCGGCCTCGAAGTCGAAACCGTCCAGGTACCTTTGAGCGTCGCGGCATCATTGTCAACGATAGTTACGGCCGGCGTGGGAACGACGTCGGAGGTAAACACGAACTTGACCGCATCGGCAATCACGTAGGTTCCACTCGCTCGGTCCGTGAGTTCCACAGTGCTCGCCGTGCCGGGGAGAAACACGAAACTGCCGAGAGCCCTCCATGTGCCACCGGGTGAAACTCGTTGATCGATCCGGAGTTGCGCCGCGCCGGTGGCGTGGCGCACTGTGAAGGTCGCATCTGGCGCACGATCAGCAGCACCGTTCGGGAGCCAGTAATAGACGGCGTAGGTTCCACCACGAACGAGCGTGGGCCGCCACACGACACGGTTCGCCCCGGTGCCAGCCCGGCGATACAGGTAATCGGTCTTGTAGTAGTTGACTTTGTAAGTCGAAGGCGTCCATGCGCCGACGAGTTCCGACTGCGTGTTGTCGATCACCGTCTCTTCGCTCGCTGCTGCCGCGACGACGGTTTCTGAGCTTGGAATCGGCAGGCTTGGCGTTACGCTGACCAGAAAAAAACATACGAGCAAAGCTTCGCGTACTCGTGTGTGCAATGGTGTTCCCCCGGTCGATACGGCTCAGGTAGTGCTCGCGCGCTCGCAGCGACGCGGCCGTTCAACCAGGATCGCGACTGCCACCGAATCACACGGATCGACGTACAGATATTTGTTCTTAACGACTTACGGTTCTTTTGTAGAGGCTGTCCCTGACCGGCTTCGGGCGGTTCACTTTGTAATGTGTAAAGCGACCGAGGAGTGGCTCAGACGATCTCCGCGAACCAGGTCATGATTCCGCAGGCGCGCGGAAGTCGAATTGGGTTATGGCTGGGGTGATATCGGGGAATCGCCGAGTGCCTGTGCGCAGGCGTCGCTCAAGGGAGTCGTGCGGCCGTGAGTAGAAGGATAGTCGCCGCGATGACTACGACCAGCGCAAAGATTACGACGACGGCAAACACAACGGACTTGTTGATTGAGGGACTGAATAGTTGTGTGTCCATGCGTCCTCCATCGCGCTTAGACACCGGAACCTGTATCTCGGAGCAGCCGCGCGTGGTGTGCCATCGGCGCGGACTGACACGTCATCAGTAACGCGCGCCCCGGCCCTCATCCACACCACCGGGAGCAGTCGGTCTCGGCCCGGTATCCGGCCCAATGTCGCTGTGTCCGCGAGGTTTCCACCATGTGAACCACGTGTGCCCGTGGGCTTTCCCTCGTTTGGCCTGGAAGTAGAGGTACGGCACAAGGATCAGGAGGAACAAGCCCACGCCGATGAGCAAACCCAATTGCAGGTCCATCTAGGCCTCCACCGCGCACCGAACCTCGTGCGCGTGTATTTCGCCTGCCTTTCTTGTGCAACAGCGGCGCCAAGGGAGCAGGGGTAGCCCCTCGGAACTAGTTCCGGTGCGACGTCGCCGGCGTTGAGACGGGTTCCTCCCCGGCCGACGAGATATCATCCGCACCAAAGCGCCTCAGCAGATCCTTTGCAGCGGAGATCTCTTCTGATGTCTCGCAGTGCACAGACAGAAGAATGCCACCGGCTCTGACGTGCCCTTCGTACCGCTTGGCTTCGTACTCAGGAAGGCCCATGCCGACCAAGGCGCCAACCAAGCCGCCGACTGCACCGCCCGCGCCGAGGCCCGCAAGCGCACCCATAATCGGTCCCGCCGCGATGAACGGCCCCAGCCCAGGTATCGCCAACGCACCAATTCCTGCCAGCAAGCCCAAGGTACCGCCGATCGCTCCGCCGGCTGCGACACCGGTCGTCGCGCCCTCCGGCGCCTTTGTATGTTTCTCGTGTGCGAAGGCCCTCGAACTCTCGCGATCGGGCATTAGCACGGACACATAGGCGTCGGAGAATCCTTCGGCGATGAGGGTATCTACAGCCCGTTCAGCCTGCTCGACGTTGCGGAAAATGCCAAAAACAGCTGTGTTCTTTCCAGCCATGGACGTCGCTCCTTATCGGTGTGCATCGGTGTTATCGGAAGTGCTACCGCACTTTCCGGTGCACGCTTGCTGCCATCCTTCGCGGATGGGGTCGACGGCTGCGTGTCCTCCCGAGTCGGTCTTACGGCTCGGTATCGACTCGCCGCGCGAGTGTTGCGATAGATGCCACCAGCTCGGCGGGGTCCACCGGCTTGGCGAGGTGCATCTCGAAGCCGCTTCGCAACGCTTTTGTACGATCTTCCGATCGCGCGAACGCGGTCAGGGCGGCGGCGGGAATGTTTCGAATCGTCTTGTCTTCCGATTTGCGAAGCCGCGTGATGAGCTCGAAACCGTCCATCTCCGGCATTCCAAGGTCGACCACAAGGACCTGCGGTTTGATCTCTGCGATACGGTCCAGCGCCGTCATCGCGGAGTTCAAGGTAGTGACCTCCGCACCGGCAGATTCAAGGACGACGCGAAGCAAGTCGAGCGCATCCTCTTCGTCGTCGACTGCGACAACGTGAATTCCCGTGAGGTCCCCGAGAGCAGTCAGGGCCTCTCGTCGCTCGGTGCGCGGATGTTCGCGCCGCATTTCTACTGCGTCCGGGTGGACAATCATGAGCGGCAGCCGTACGCGGAAGGTGGCGCCTTCGCCCTCGCCGGCGCTAGATGCTTCCACGGTGCCGCCGTGCATCTCGACAATATGTCGAACAATGGCCAAGCCCAATCCGAGGCCGCCCGTCTTTCGCGTTGTCCCTGCCTCGGCTTGACGAAACCGCTCGAATACGTAGGGAAGAAAGTCCGGCTTGATGCCCATGCCGGTGTCGCCGACGATTATTTCGACGTGGGAGTTGACGCGCTCGAGGCGCACTTGCACGCGTCCTTTCTTCGGCGTGAATTTCACCGCGTTCGATACCAGATTCCAGACAACTTGTTGCAGACGGCCTGGGTCGCCAGACACCGGGCCCACTCGTGGATCCACCAGCGTCTGAACCCGTACCCCTTTCGCGTCGGCGGCGGGTTGGATAGTGGCGACTGCGTTGTCGACGATTAAGGGAAGCTCGACCGGCTGCACGTCCAATCGAATCCTGCCTGACACGATCCGCGAGATGTCTAGGACGTCCTCTACGATTTGGGTGAGCCACGTGGCGTTCCGCTCGAGGGTCTCGAGCCCTCGCGCTGCCTTGTCGCCCGACAAAATACCTCCCCGCAGCAGTCGCGAATAGCCGACGATCGCGTTGAGTGGAGTACGCAGCTCGTGCGACAGGACGGCGAGGAACTCGTCCTTCATCCGGTTGGCCACCTGCGCATCGGCGTACAGCCGGGCGTTCTCCAGGGCGACCGAGGCCCACGCGGCCACGCCGACCGCGAGACGTTCATGCTGTTCTGTAAACACGCCAACGTCAGGGTGACCGAAGAACAACCCGCCCAAGACGTCTCCTGTGACCCCTTTCACCGGTACCGCGAGATAGCTCCGAACGGGCAGGTGGCCGGGAGGCATCCCGTGATGGGGCGCGCTCTTTCCGTAGCGTGGGTCTGCTGTCACATCGTTCAGCCGGACCGGCCCTTCGCCGTGAAACGTTGGAGCGAAGACGGCGGTCGCACGCGGATGCGGAAACTTCGCGAACGCGTCCCGCGGCGCGCCCGACAACGTGTACAGCATGTAGGCGTCGCCTGAGTCCGGGTCGGTCACGTTGTAGAAAAACGCGCCGAATTGCGCGTGCGTCAGTTCCGTCGCGATGTCGGTGACTTTCTGGAGGATCGTTTCTCGATCAAGTGTCGACGCGACGACGGCACCGACCTCGCCCAACTTCTCGGTATTGCTCGCTTGCTCGCTGGCTGCAGCGACGAGACGCGCGCGCTCGCTGATGTCACGAGCGATCTTCGACGCCCCAATGATCTCGCCGCGATCATTCAGGATCGGTGAGATGGTCAGCGAAATCGATAGCCGGCGTCCATCCTTGTGCTGCCGAACTGTCTCGTAGTGGTCCATCTTCTGGCCGGCCCGAATCCTGTCGAGCACGTCGTCTTCCTCCGCCTGCAGTTCCTGCGGAATCAGCATGCGAATCGACTGACCCACGGCCTCGGCTTCCGTGTACCCGAAGATGCGCTCAGCGCCAGGGTTCCAAGACGTGATGGTGCTGTTTAAATCGTTGGTGATGATCGCGTCATCAGACGACTCTACGACGGCGGCAAGCCGGCGGCTGGAGACGGCGGCCTGCGCGCGGTCGGTGATGTCGCGGGCGATCTTCGAGGCACCGATGATATGACCCGCATCGTCGTAAATTGGCGAGACCGTCAGCGAGATGGGAACCTGGGTTCCATCCTTTCGCTGACGAATGGTCTCGAAATGGGTGACTCCCTGCCCCGCGCGAATCCGACCCAGCACCATGTCTTCTTCGACTTGCCGATCCTCAGGGATGATCATGCGAATCGACTGGCCAATGGCCTCGGCAGCGCTGTAGCCGAACATGCGTTCGGCCGCCCGATTCCACGACGTAATAATGCCGTTCAGATCCTTGCTGACAATCGCATCGTCGGACGATTCCACGACGCGCGCGAGATGTCGGAATGTGATGTCATCGGGTAGTGGGTGCATGCAATCAATATGGATTATGGCTGAGCCAGTTTGAGTGCAATCGCTGATCGCCTGCCGGCCTGTAGCCGGCGCGACTTTGCGCTGATTGCAAGCAGCAGCGGTGCCATGCCGACGGAGCGAGTGGTGAGGTACCTCGCCGGACGGGCCGTGATGCATGCACGAAGCGACTCAGGCCGCCTCGTGTGGCTTCCAGCTCAGGCAGAAGAGAAGCCGCTGTCGAGGAAGAGACCGAAGCCGATCGTTGCCACGGCTGCGGCCGCGAGCGCGAACAGGAGCACCGGCCGATCAAGCCTGATCTCCGTCTCCCAGGGCACGCCCTGCCGCGGCATGTAGCCGGCGAGAGCGACGATTCCGCCGTACGCCATCAGGCACCCGGCGGCGAGCCCGCCGCACGCGAGCACCGCACTCTCGACGAGCAACTGCCGGACGATGCGGCCGCGGCTGGCGCCGATGGCCGCGCGAATCGTCATTTCGCGCTCGCGGATCGTCGCGCGCGCCAGCAGCATATTGGCGACGTTGCAGCAGGCGATGACGAGCAGGAGGCTGACCGCGCCGAAGAGCGTATAGAGCGTGCCGCGGAACTCGCGGACGACCCAGTCGACGACGGGAATGATGCCGAAGCGGAAGCCGAGCGGATACTCGTTTGGCCGCTCGGCGGCGCGCCGCGCGCCCACCACGTTCAACTGCGTCTCGGCCTCGGCGGCGGTGACGCCGGGGCGAAGGTGGGCCTGGAACGCACGCATCCCCCGCGGGGTTTGCGGATCGTCGCTGCGCTGCATCGCCGCCGGCAGCCACAGATCGGCGATGTTCCACTCGAAGCGCGGCGGCATCACCCCGATCACGGTGAAGGGCTGCCCATCCAGCACGAGCGTGCGGCCGATCACGCCCGGATCGCCACCGAAGCGTGTCACCCACGCGCGGTGGTTCATGACGGCGACCGTTGGGGCGCCGGGCGCCACATCGCGTAGGTCGAAGACGCGGCCGATGAGCGGCGGTACGCCGAGAAATTCGAAACCGTTCGGCGTCATCCAGTTGAGTGCCAGGCGCTCGGCGCCGCTGTCGCTCATCCAGTGACCGCTGAACTGGCTCGTGCCGACGACGTCCTCGAACGCGCTGGTTTGCTCCTGATAGTCGAGGAACTCCTCGGAGCGGAAATACGGGCCGCGGATGATGCGGCCGGAGTTGTCGCGCAGGACGACGTTGACGAGGCGATCGGAGCGGGAATACGGAAACGGATCCAGCGCGACGTTGCGCAGCACGCTGTAGATGACCGTGACGGCGCTGATTCCGAGGGCGAGCGTGAGGACGGCAACAACAACCGTGAAGGCGGGCGTCCCCACCAGCGTGCGGACGCCGTACGCGACGTCGCGGCTGAAATCCTCGAGCCACATGAACGGGCGCGACTCGCGCGGCAGTTCCCTCGACATGCAGCCCTCAACGTTCGTCGAGCACAGGTTGTTGACGAAGCCGTGGACCGAACGCCAGCATGAGCGTGTCGTACTCGCCTCGCGCCCGGCATGTCAAGCGGCGAGTCGCGTGATTCAGTCGTGTTTCTCGATATCGATCTGCTCGGCCTTGACGCGGCCGTCACGCTGACGTTGACCGGTCACGACTACCCGCTGCCCTGATTCGAGGTGCTTGCAGTTGCCTGCACGATAACGAGTTGAGTCATCGGTGTAGACGGGCGTGCCGTCCAGCAGGAATGTCAAATTCGGGCAGGAGCCGCGAAGGGACGACACGCGCCCGTCGAGTTCGATCTCACCACCAGGCGGCGGGCTCGGTGGTGTCGGCGTCGGCGTAGGCGTCGGCGTAGGTGTAGGCGTAGGCGTAGGTGTAGGTGTAGGTGTAGGTGTAGGTGTCGGCGTGGGTGTAGGTGTAGGGGTCGGCGTTGGCGTCGGCTGAGGCGTAGGGGTCGGCGTCGGCGACGGCGGGGCGGGCGTTGGCGGCGGAGAAGGAGGTGCTGGCGCTGGCGCGGGCGTTGGAGCAGGAGGTGTCGGTGCCGCCGCGCCTTCCTGGGCAACCGTAGCCGTCCGGTCTGCGACGGTGACCGACCCAACGCGCGGCGGTCCACTGTTTGCGCCAATTGACAATTCGACCACACCGGCGCCGTTCGCTGACGCGTTACCCCTGACGGCGATCCAGGCGTCGGTCGCCCGCGCTTCCCACGCGCAGCCGGTCATCGCCGTCACGCCAATCCGCGCACTGCCTCCACCTGCGCCCAGGTCCACCCGCGATGTCTCGAGATCAAAGCGGCACGGTGCGCCCTCTTGCACGAGTTCGATTCGCGTTGACTCAATGGTCAAGCCGCCGCGGCGTGACGCTGGTGTGCCGTTGGCCGCGATATCGAAGGATATGTTGGCCTCGCCTTGGCCGCTCGTGCGGCCAGGAACGATCCAAGAGGCATCCGAGTGTATCGTCCAGATGCACTCGCCCGCGGCACCGATCTCGACGCTGCCCGAACCGGCCGTTGATGGAAAGGAGCTGGATGACGTGACCGCGGAAATCGCGCACTTCGTGGCGCCGGGGGCTGTCACTGTCGACGTCGATGACGAACCACAGCCGCCATGGAGCACGACAGCAATGAGGCCGACGACGACAGTTCCACGCCGCACACGATCACCTGGGCCGCAAATGCCTTGC
Source organism: uncultured Acidobacteriota bacterium (assembly GCA_963797715.1). Classification (GTDB taxonomy): domain Bacteria; phylum Acidobacteriota; class Vicinamibacteria; order Vicinamibacterales; family 2-12-FULL-66-21; genus DATBJJ01. Next base: position 54,865 of record CAWCQS010000007.1, on the reverse strand, counting down.
CAGCGGGTGGAGTCGCAAGCAATTGAGGTCCCCTCGTCTTTCCGCTCGGCTACCGCGGAAGGGCGGAGGTCCCGAGAACCTCCACCAGTCACGAAGCCACCGAGGGGTCCACCAAACTCCGTGGATTGGTGATGGAGCGCAGCCGAGCTTGCGCGGCTAATTGTCGCAACCTCAACCAGGTGTGGGCCTGCGCCTCCGCCCTTCTCGGCCCTCCTCACCGACCCCTTCGCCTTGCCATCCATCGCCGCACGAAGATCGTCGCCGACACGATCATCGTGATCGGGAGATACATCATCGCGATGAAGCCAGTGGTAGCAGCGGCGCCGATGTTGCGGCTGGCCAGCAGCGACAGGCCGAGGGTGGAGAAGGGGTTGTCGTTGACGAGGTAGGTCCACGTCGACGACGAGCCGGCGATGCCGGCGGCAGTGAGATCGATCTCACCGTCCCGCACCTCGAGCTGGCGCAGGATCGCGACCGACTCGTCGTTGATGCGGTCCATCATCGCCGAGAAGGCATCGACGATCTGACGGTGGAACTCGGTCACCGGCTCCCGGCCGCCGTAACGCTGCAGGTGAATGCCTTCGCGCACGTCTTCGATGAGCGCCAGGTGCTCCGCCCACTCACGGTCGAGCACGAACATCGTCACGCGCTGTTCGGCGCGCCGGACGGCCTCGGCGCCGACGGCGGCAACGAGAGCGGCGTGCTTGTCTGGGGCCTGCTGTTCCCAGACGTCAGGATCCGACTCGCCGTGGAGCAGATCGTGCCGCCAGCGATAGAGGATGCCGCGCTGATCGTCGACGAGCGCTGAGTACTTCCACAGCGTCCGGCGAATCTCGAAGTTCTGTCCCTCGACGATGCGCTGGGCGCGGTTGATCTCGCGCGCAACGACGGGATCGTCGACGGTGGTTGCGTGCCGTGCGGGCCGATGATTCTTCGGGATCAGCCCCATCACGCCGTAGCGCTCGATCAGATCATCCTGCAGGCAGATGAAGAACCGCGACGACCCTGGATCGCCCTGGCGTCCGGCGCGACCACGCAGCTGATTGTCGATGCGCAGGCTCTCGTGGCGGTTCGTGCCGATCACGTACAGTCCGCCCTTCGCCACGACTTCCGCATGCGTTGCATCGTCGTCGCCAAGCTTGATGTCGGTGCCGCGACCGGCCATGTTCGTCGAGATCGTCACCGCTCCCAGCGCGCCGGCGCGGGCGATGATCTGCGCCTCGTGCTCATCCTGCTTGGCGTTCAGGACGTCGCAGGCCACGCCACGGTGGCGCAACACCGCTCCAAGCTCCTCCGAGTCGCGAACGCTGGCGGTGCCGACGAGAATCGGCCGGCCCGTGGCGTGCACGTCGAGAATCTCTTTCAACAACGCGGCACTCTTGGCCGCGCGGTTGGCAAAGATGACGTCGGGGTGATCGGCGCGGCCGCACTCGCGGTTGGGCGGGAAGACGACCGTCTTCAATCCAAAGAATGCTTCGAATTCTTCGGCGGCCGATTCGGCGGTTGCCGTCATGCCGGCCAGGCTCGAGTACTCCTGGATGAAGTGCTGCATGGGAATCGACCCGAGGATCCGGCCCTCGGGCCGCACCGCGACGCCCTCCTTGGCTTCGACCGCGGGCTGAATGCCGTTCGGCCAGCGCCGGTTATCGGCCACGCGGCCGGTCCACTCGTCGACGAGCTCGACGGTGCCGTCGCGGACGACGTAGTCGCGGTCGCGGCGGAGGAGCGCTTCGGCGTGGAGTGCGACGTGGACGGCACTCAGCAGCAGCTGGTGCGACGGATGATCGAGCGCGACGCCAAGCGCCGTGCCGACGTTGCGGAAGCCGGCCTCCGTGAGGACGACGGTGCGGCAGTACTCGTCGGGGTCGTAGTCGACGCCGCGGCGCAACCGGCGAACGAGCGCTGCCAGCATCGCGTGATCGATCGCCATCGCCGGCGCTGGTCCGGCAATGACGAGCGGGACGCGAGCCTCGTCGATCAGGATGAAGTCGGCCTCGTCGACGATGGCCATCTCGTGGCCGCGATGGACGACTGCGGAAGGGTCGGTGGCGGTGTGATCGCGGAGGAAGTCGAAGCCCGCCTCCTTGGCGGTGACGTAGGTGACGTCGGCCTCGTATGCCTGACGTCGCGCGTCTGCCGTCATGCCCTCGATGACGAAGTCTGCCCGCAAACCGAAGAACGCGTAGAGCGGGCCCATCCACTCGGCGTCGCGACGTGCGAGGTAGTCGTTCGCCGTGAAGATGTGGACACGGGTGCCGCCGAGCGCGTGGAGGATCGCCGGCGGCACGGCGACGAGCGTCTTGCCTTCGCCGGTGGCCAACTGGGCGAGGCAACCTTTATGAAGCGCGACACCCGCAGCCAGCTGCACGTCGAAGGGCCGCATCTGCAGCAGCCGGGCCGACGCTTCGCGGGCAACGGCAAAGACGTCGGGCAGGAGATCGTCGAGCGAATCGCCGGAGTCATCACGCGCGCGCGCCCGGGTACGGAGCTCCAACGCGCGAGCCCTCAGCTCGACGTCTGTGATCGTGCTGAGGTCGATGGCGTCGACGCGTGCGACGGCGTCGAAGTACGGGCGGATGTCGTGCTCGACCGGTGTCCCCGTGGCGTGGCGGAACCGTTCGCGCAGGCTGTCGCCCATCGACCAGGTGGCGGTCTCGTTCATGGTTCTATATACGAGAGTAACCCGCCTTTCTGCGAGTCCATCCCGCGCTTCGTCCCATTGCGCTGGATTTCACGGGGTTGGCGTGCTAATCCTTTAGCATTCGAGCCGGCGTTCGAGAGGTTTCAGGAGTTCGGCATGCGACTGCGCCACTTTGCACCTCTGGAACTCGTATAACCTCTGGAACCCTTAGAACCTCTGGAACCCCAGGAGTGCGCTCATGTTCGGTCAGGACATTCGCTACGCCCTCAGGCTGCTCGCAGGGAATCCCGCGTTCGCCGTCGTCGCGCTGTTGACGATGGCGCTGGGGATTGGCGCCAACACGGCGATCTTCAGCGTGATCGACACGGTGCTCCTGCGTCCGGCGCCGGTGAAAGACATCGGCGCGCTCGCGGTCGTGTGGGAGACGGATCGCAACACCAGCACGACACGCGAGCCGGCGTCGTACCCCGACTATCTCGATTTCAAGGAGCGCAGCAAGCACGTCGAGGCTCTCGCGACGTTTGACGGCAGTGAAGTCAACTACAGTCCCGAGCAGGGTGAGCCGATCCGCCTGCAGGCGCTCGAGGCGACGCACGATCTGCTACCGATGCTCGGCGTGCAACCGATCGCGGGACGTGGTTTCACGGCCGAGGAAACCCGCGCCGGCGGCCCACGCGTCGTCGTCATCAGCGACGGCTTGTGGTCGCGGGCATTCGGCCGCGACCCATCGGCAGTCGGCCGCTCGATTCGGCTCGACGATCAGCCGTACACCATTATCGGCATCATGCAGCGCGGCGCCGACTTCGGTGTCTTCCAGATTCTTTCCGCCGCCGACTACTCGCGGTCGTTTGCCGACCGTGGCGCGCGCGCAGCGGTTGACGTCTGGCTGCCGTTCCAGAACACGCCGCAGACAATGCCGCGTTCGACGCATCCGATCTTCATGCTGGCGCGGATGAAGGGCAGCGTGGCGGCCACACAGGAGGAGCTCGCGGGAATTGCCGTCGATCTCGAGCGCGCGTATCCCGAGAACCGGGCACGCGGCGTCTTCGTCGAGCCGCTGTCCGCCGTCGTGTTCGGGCCGGTGCGGCCGGCACTGCTGGTGCTGCTGACCGCGGTCGGTCTCGTGCTGCTCGTCGCCTGCGCGAACGTCGCCAATCTTCTGCTGGCGCGCGGCAGCGCTCGGCGGCGCGAGGTCGCGGTGCGGACCGCGCTCGGCGCCAGCGGCGCACGGATGATGCGGCAGTTCGCGGTCGAAGGCATAATGCTGGCGCTCGTCGCGGCTGCGCTGGGCTCGGCGTTGGCCGTTGCCGGCGTGCGCCTACTCGTCGCGCTTGCCCCAGCCGACATTCCTCGAATCGCCGACGCCGCCGTCGATCTGCGCGTGCTGACGATCACGTTGATCGTGTCGGTGATGGCCGGGCTCGTCTTCGGCATGGTGCCGGCGATGCAAGCGCGGCGCGTCGATCTGCAGGGCTCGCTCAAGGGCGAGGGTGGTCACGGTGCGTCATCCGGCACGGAGCGCGCCCGGATGCGCGCGATCCTCGTCATCGGCGAATGCGCGCTGGCGGTGATGCTCGTGATCGGCGCCACACTGCTCATCAAGAGCTTCTGGCGGATTCAGCACGTCGATGCCGGATTCAGGTCCGACGGCATCCTGAAGGCGGAGTATCAACTGCCGCAGAGCCGCTATCCGGCGGACTTCAAACGATTCCCCAATCTCACGGAGATTCACGCCTTCACCCACGGTGTGCTCGCGAAGGCGGAGCGTTTGCCTGGCGTCGAAGCCGCCGCCGTCTCTGGCTATCACCCGCTCGATCCCGGCTTCACGAATTCGTTCCGCATCATCGGTCGGGAGGCAGAGGCGGCGACGCAGCCGGAGATTTCAGTGCGGCGCGTGACGCCCGGATACTTCCGGACGATGGGCGTTCCGCTCGTTCGCGGCCGGTTGCTCGCCGATTCCGACACGCCGACCGCGCCACCGGTGGTCTTGATCAATGAAGCGACGGCACACCGGTTCTTTGACGGGCAGGAGCCGCTTGGGAAGCAGATCAACTTCTGGGGGGCGAACCGCACGATCGTCGGGATCATCGGCAACGAGCGCTTCCAGGGGCTTGCCGAAGCAGCGCCGATTGCCCTGTATGCGCCGCTCGATCAGGCGCCATCGATTAACGGCGCCGGCGTGCTGCTCGTGCGCACGGCTGGCGATCCTCGTGCGTTTGTCAGCAGCGTGCGCGGCGCGATCCGCGAACAGGATGCGCAGCTCGCCGTGTTCGGCCTCGAGCCGTTCACCGACACCGTCTCGCGTTCCGTTGCCGAGCGCCGCTTCACGATGCTCGTCCTCGGCCTCCTCGCGTCGGTCGCGCTCTTCCTCGCGGCGATCGGCGTCCACGGCGTGCTGAGTTATAACGTCACCGCTCGAGCGCGAGAGATAGGCATTCGGATGGCCCTCGGCGCCCAGCCGTCTGGCGTGCTGCGGCTGGTCGTGACGCAGGGCATGACGCTGGCGTTGACCGGCACTGCGATTGGCCTCGCGGCCGCGTTCGTGCTGACACGATCGATGGGGACGCTGCTCTTCGGAGTGACACCGACCGACCCACTGACGTTTATCGCTGTGCCGCTTGGCCTGGTGCTCGTCGCGTTTGTCGCGAGTTACCTGCCCGCGAGGCGAGCGACGAAAGTGGATCCGGTGATGGCGCTGCGGGGGGAGTAGCGCAGCGCGAAGCTCGCTGCAGGCCACTCGCCGTACAGCTGCTCGCTTCTCGCTGCTCGCTGTTGCATCTGGGACGAACGATGAAACGACCAGCCGCGAGAGGCGAGTGGCGAGCCGCGGCGTTATAATTCGACATGCTTTCCCTACTGCTTGCGCTCACGCTGATCCAGGCCCCAGCCGACATGCCGGCGATTCCGAAGTTCCTGCAGGTCAGCCCGCAGTTCTGCACCGGCGCTCAGCCGCGGCTCGAAGCGTTCACGAAGCTGAAGGCCGACGGCATCAAGGCCGTGCTCAACCTGCGGCAACCGAGCGAGCATCGCGCCGCGGACGAACAGGCTGCGGTCGAAGCGGCGGGCCTGAAGGTACTTCAATATTCCTGTCGTCTACGCCAATCCGACTGACGCCGACGCCGATCAGTTCCTGAAGATTACGGACGACGCGGCGAACCGCCCGATGTTCATTCATTGCACGGCCGCGATTCGTGTCGGGGCGTTCTGGGCGATCCGCCGCGCCGTGCGCGATGGGCTGACGCCAGACGAGGCGCTCGAAGAAGGCCGAAAGGTCGGCCTGACCAACGCGCCGCACCTCGAAGAGTTCGTCCGCAAATACATCGCATCGCATCCACCACAAAAGGAAGCAAAGAAGTAGGTGATGCGGGCTGCCGCTGCCGGAGGGCTCGCCGGCGCGCTGCTCGCCGCGTGGGTCGCGGTCACCGCTTGCCAGAGCCGCGCCCCGGCGGGCGGTGACGCAAACGCGGCGGCAGGTGCGGACGCGCTCCGCACCGAACCGTGTGTTGGCATACCTGATCCGACGGCGAGATGCCACCGCCTCTCAGTCCACGAAGATCAAACCACGCGTCGCGGCCGCACGATCTCCCTCCGCATCGTCGTCCTGCCCGCCACCGGGCGTGAAAAAGCCAACGACGCGGTCGTTTATCTCGCTGGGGGTCCTGGACAGGCCGCGACCGAGTTCCTGGGCGATGCGTCGATTGCCGTGACGGCCGCGCGCGAGCATCGCGATGCCATTTATGCCGACCAGAGAGGCACTGGCGACTCGCATGCGCTTCTCTGCGACTTCTACGGTCCGCCCGCCGATCCGCAGAGTTACTTCGACGCGTTTTTGCCGATCGACAAGGTCAAGTCGTGCCGAGGAACGCTGGAGCGCGACGCTGACCTTGCCCAGTACACGACCAGCGCCTCGGTCGAGGATCTCGAGGCCATCCGGCGTGCGCTCGGCTACCAGCAACTGACGCTCGTCGGCGGGTCCTACGGCACGCGGCTGGCGATGGAATACGTGCGCCGCTACGAATCGCACGTTCGGGCCGTCATCCTCGAAGGTCCGGTGACCCCTGCCAACCATGTGCCCGAACACTTCGGACGACTGGCCGAACACGCGCTCAACGGCGTACTGGCCGAGTGCCTGGCAACCGAGCCGTGCGCGCGGGCTTTTCCGCGCATTCGTGAAGAGGCGCGCGAGGTCTTCGAGCGCCTGCAGCGCGCGCCAGCGAAAACGACCGTGGCGCACCCGTGGGCGCGGCGGCCGGCCGAAGTGACGCTCACGCGCGACCACGTCGCCGAGGCGATCCGCTACCTCTTGTACTCGACCGCCGGAGCGTCGCGCGTGCCGCTCTACCTCCACGAGGGTTTCGGCAGCGACTTCTCTCCGATTGCCAGCTTCCTCATGCGCTGGCGCGTCCGTGGCACGTTCGACGGGCTCTACCTCTCGATCACGTGCGCCGAAGATGTGCCGTTCGTCGGTGCCGCCGCCGCCGATGCGGACGAGCCGACTTTTCTCGGCGGCTATCGCGTGCGCCAGCAGCGTGCGGCATGCGAGGCGTGGCCGCGCGGAACGAAGTCAGCCTCGAGTGATGCCCCGGTCACCTCGCGTGTGCCCGTGCTTATTCTCTCGGGCGCCCTCGATCCCGTCACGCCGCCCGAGAACGGTGATGTTCTTGCCCGCACGCTGAGCCGGAGTCTGCACGTGCGCGTGCCCTCCGGGGGCCATGCACTCTACGGTTTGAATGGTCTCGACTGCGTCGATGGCTTGAAGCGTGCCTTCGTCGAGCGCGGAACGGTCGAAGGGCTCGATACGTCGTGCGTGCGCGGCATCACGCGAGCCGGTTTTGTCCTCAGCCAGTGATATCCCACGGCCAGTCGGGTCGCGCGCGTTGCGGCACTGCCGTCTGTCCAAGTAAGCTCTTCCGCACGATGGTGATTCTCTCGTTCGACAACATCGCGAAGAGCTACGGCGACACCCCGGCGCTTCGCGGCGTGTCTTTCGACGTCCACGCCGGCGAAATCTTCGGCCTCCTCGGCCCCAACGGCGCCGGCAAGAGCACGCTCATCCGGATCCTGATGGACATCATCCGCGCCGACTCGGGCGAAGTGCGTGTCTTCGGCGAACCCCGGCGTCGCGAGCATCTCGATCGTCTCGGCTATCTTCCGGAAGAGCGGGGCCTCTATACGAAGCTGACGGTCACCGACGTGATGACGTATTTCGGCGCGCTGAAGGGTCTCAGCCGCGCCGAGGCGCGGCGCCGATCGGCGATGATGGCTCGAAAAGGTCGAACTGCCGCAGGTCGCGAGCTGGAAGATCGATCGCCTCAGCAAAGGCATGTCGCAGAAAGTGCAGATTGCGGCCGTGCTCCTGAGCGATCCCGGAACTGTGCGTCCTCGACGAGCCGACGACGGGACTGGATCCGGTGAACGTACGGCTCGTGCAGCAGCTGCTGCCAGGAGCGTCGGCAAAAACGGCCGCACGACGATCCTCTCGACCCACCAGATGAACCAGGTCGAGGCGTTGTGCGACCGCATCGCGCTGATCAACCAGGGCCGGCTGATGGTTTACGGCGAGGTCGACGAGGTCCGCCGCAACCATTCGCTGCCTGAAGTTCGCGTTCACGCGCGCGGCCCGCTGCCACCCGTTCCGGCCGTGGCCAGCGCGATCGACGAAGGGGAAGGGTCGTGGCGGATGATGCTGGCGGACGGCAGTGCAGCCAGCACGAGGCGCTAGCCACGCTCGTGCGCGCCGGCGCGACGATCGATCGCTTCGAGCCGATGCTGGCGCCGATGGAAGACATCTTTCTTCGCGTCGTGCGGGAGGGCAGGCCGATCGTGGCACTTGCGAAACGCTGGCAGAAGACCTGGACGGTCGCGACGTTCGAGTTCCTGACCGCTGTCAAGCGTCCCGGCTACCTCATCACGACATTCGGCATGCCGCTCTTCATGGCTGCCTACGGCGCGCATCGTCGCGATTCCCGGCGTACTACGCCAGCCGCGCGGTGCGCGAGCCGTCGGTCTACGGCGTCGTCGATGGCGCCGAGCTCCTGCATCTCGACAGGGTGACGTCGCCGCGCCGGATCAGCCGCAGATGCCCGACGAGGTGAAGCGCGCGCTCGAAGCGCACGGGCCGGGCGGCGCCGCGAACAGTGCGCTCTGGCAAATCGAACTTCGTCTTCCGGCCCTTCACGTAGAAGCGGAGGCGCGGTCAGCGACTCGATCGGCACGGCGATCAAGGGTTACTTCGTCATCCCGCCTGATTACTTGTCGAAGCGGCGCGATCGACATCTACACGCCAGGACGACGCGAGCCTGACCGGCCTCAAGGCGCGCGACTGCGTTCGCCAACCTGTCCGCAAGCGGCTGCTGAGCGGTAAGGTTGACGACGATACCAGCGCACGCATCCTCGCGCCGCTGGGGATTCGCGACGCTTCAGCGTGACCAAGACCGGCGAGATCATTGACGGCAGCCAGGCCGCTGGCTTCGTCCGCGGCTGCCGTGCCGCTGATGTTTATCATCCTGTTTCTGATGTCGGTGCTGATGACCTCCGGCTATCTGATGCAGGGCACCGGCACCGAAAAAGAAAACAAGGTCGTCGAGGTCCTGCTCGCATCGGCGAATCCCGACGAGATCCTCGCCGGCAAGCTGCTCGGTCTTGGCGCCGCGGGTCTTCTTCAGATTGCGGTCTGGATCCTGATCCTCTCGTCAGCGGGATCGGCATCGTGCCGTTGCTGATGTCGTCCGCGATCCAGATGCCGTGGGTCGCCCTCGCGCTCGCGGTTCCGCTGTTCATCGTCGGTTTCCTGTTCTTCGGCAGCCTCATGCTTGGCACCGGATCGCTCGGGTCGAACATGCGCGAGGCGCAGCAACTCGCGATGGTGTGGTCGCTGACGGCGGCGCTGCCGATGATGATGATGGCGGTCTTCTGCGCGAGCCGCACGGCGTCGTGGCGCGCGTGATGACGTGGTTGCCGTTCTCGGCCGGACCGCTCATCATGCTTCGCGCCAGCACGGATCTCGACGTCCCTCGCCTGGTGGGAAGTCGTCGGCGCGTTCGTCGTGCTCATGGCATCTGACATGGCTTGCCCTGCGCGTCGGCGCGCGGCTGTTCCGGATCGGCCTGCTCAGCTCGGTCGCGGCCGAAACTCGGAGAAATCACTCCGCCAGGCACGGCTGGCGAACGTGAATGGTCCGGCCGATGTCGAAGGCTCGAACTCACTGTGGCTTCGCTAACCGGACTTCGCGTGCAGAACGACAGCCCTCGCACGTCGCGACTACCGCGGACATTGCTGCACGGACTGCGCAGCACAGCCGCGGCCAGCTATGTCGCGCGGCAGAGTGCATCGCCGACGCTCGCATCGACGCGGTCTTCGCAAAGCCAACCGCACGACGCCCGGCTGCACGGTTGGGGTGAGCCGCAAGGGCGCGATCGTGGCCGAGAAGGCGTACGGGATGGCGGACCTCGAGCACGACGTCGCGATCGCCCGGACACCATCTTCGAGGCCGGCTCGGTCTCGAAGCAGTTCACGGCGGCGGCAATTCTGCTCCTGGCGCGGGACGGCAAGCTGTCGCTCGACGATCCGGCGCGAAAGTACATTCCCGAGCTGCCGATTACGGCGCGCCGCTGACGATCCGGCACATGCTGACTCACACGAGCGGGCTGCGCGACTGGGGAAACGTCGCCTCGATCGCGGGGTGGCCGCGCGGCGACGCGTGTGCACACGCACGCGCACGTGCTCGACATCGTCAGCCGGCAGCGGTCGCTGAACTTCCCATCCGGCACGCGCTATTCCTACAGCAATACCGGCTACAACCTGGCCGCGATCATCGTCTCGCGCGTGAGCGGCGAGCCGTTCGCCGAGTTCACCCGCACGCGGCTCTTCGAGCCGCTCGGCATGACGCGCACCTCGTGGCGCGACGATTTCACGCGGAGTCGTGAAGGATCGCTGCGATCGCATACGCCGACGGCGCGGTCCGGGTTTCGCATGGACATGCCGTTCGAGAACGTCCACGGGCAACGGTGGCCTGCTGACCACGGCGGGCGATCTGCTGCGATGGCGCGAACATCTCTCTCAGCCGGTCGTCGGCGATGCGGCGTTCGTGCAGCGAGCAACAAGAGCCCGGACGTTTCAACGACGGTCGCCCGCATGGCTACGCGCTGGGACTGGTCATCGGTACCTATCAAGGACGTGCGCGAAGTGTCGCACAGCGGCGCCACGGCGGCGTATCGCGCATGGCTTTCGAGTTATCCCGATCGACATGCTCTCCGTCGCGGTGCTGTGCAACGTCAGCACGGGCAACGCCCCGCAATATGCGCACGCGGTCGCCGATGCCTACCTCGGCGTGCCGTCCCCGGGCACGACTACATCCACGAATTCCTCGGTCCGCATCGCACCGAGCGAGGGCCTGGCTGGCCTCTATCGTCGCGCCGGCACCGGCGAGCCACTTTCGGTGGTCCGCTCGGGTGACGAGTTGCGGATCGAACCCGGTCCGAGACTGACCGCCAGCTCGGGCACGCGCTTCACGTCGCCAAACGGCTCGCGATACGAGTTTGCGTCCAACGCTGTCCGCGTGACGGACGCGTTCGGCACGGTCGACCAGTACGTGCTGCTGCAGGGCGACGATCTAAAAACACGTCCGCTGGCGGACTACGCTGGCAACTACGACAGCGACGAAGCGGAGACGACGCTCGTTGCCGCCGTCGAGAACGGCGCACTGGTTCTGAAGCGTCGTCCCGACACCGTCATTCGCCTGACGCCCGTCTATGCCGACGCATTCCAGTCATCGCTGGGGTTCATTCGATTTCACCGGAGCATCGGTGGGCAGGTGACGGAACTCAGTGTTACGCAGGACAGGGTCTGGGACATGGGGTTTGTGAGGAGGTGACAGTCGTCAGTCGTCAGTCGTTGGTCACGAGTCGTCAGTCGCTGGTCGTGAGTCACAATTCGACTACCGACTGACGACGCGTGACTGACGATTCGTGACTGACGATCGGCGACTAACGACTGCCACCGTCAGTTGTTGGCGCCCTGCGATGCTTCGTCACCTGTTCATACCCATACGCAAGCGCGATCAATCCACTTTCATCCCACGCACGTCCGAAGAAGGTTATGCCGGCTGGCAGCCGGTTGTCGCGTGTGTATCCCATGGGCACGTTGATGGCGGGAAAGCCCGTCGTCGGCGAGTAGAACTGACTGTTGTCGCCGTGCGGTGTGTTCAGGTCGCCGATGAGCCGCGGCGGGTTGCTCCACGTCGGATATACGAACGCATCGAGCGTATTGGCATCCATAGACCTGAGCACGGCGGTACGCACCTGTGCCCGGTAGTCTGATTCAGCCTTGCAGGCCGGCGTCTCGGGACCGTTCTCCGTCCCTTCCTGCGACTGCTCCAGGCGACGCTGAACGGTGGGGTGGAACTGCCGTGACTGGATGATTGCTGCCAGTGTCTTTACGGGCACGTTGTCGCCGTGCGAGGCCAGCCAGCGGTTGATGTCGTACTTGAAGCCGCCGCAGGTGCCGGCATCCTGCGCGCGTCGCGCTTGCTCGAGATCGACGCGCGCAGGATCGACGACGATTGCACCGGCGCGCATCATGTCTTCGATCGCGACCATGAATACCTTGACGATCTCCGGATCGGTCGTGTCGCGCTCGTAGGCCTGCCGCAGCACACCGATGCGCCGGCCCTTCAATCCATCTTTCTTCAGCGCGGCAGAGTAGTCCGGAACCACCGACGGATGTCCACCGGGGCTGAACGCCCGTGCGATATCGCTGTCGGCAATTGTCACGGGATCGTCGGGATCCGGCCCCGCAATCACTCGCAGTACGGCCACGGCGTCTTCGAGGGTGCGGGTCATTGGCCCCGCGACATCCGCGAACAGGTTCAGTGGCACCACGCCCGCCCGGCTCGTCAGCCCCATCGTCGAGCGGATGCCAGCCAGTGCCTGGTGTGACGCCGGACCGCGAATCGAGTTGCCGGTGTCGCTGCCGAGACCGATCGCGCCAAAGTTCGCGGCTACGGCTGCGGCCGTGCCGCCGCTTGAGCCGGCCGTCACGCGATCGAGCGCGTATGGGTTCTTCGTATAGCCCGGAAGGATCGAGCTGACGGTCTCGTACGGCGTGAAGGCGAACTCCGCCATATTCGACTTGGCCAACACGATGGCGCCCGCCGCCTTGATCCGCTTGACTTGGAACGCGTCGCGCGTCGAAACGAATCCTTTGAGCGATAGCGATCCGGCGGCGCTCTGCAGACCGATGGTTTCGAAGTTGTCCTTGACGATCGCCGGAATGCAGTGCAGCGGTCCCACGAATCCGCCAACCTTGGCGCGCCGGTCGAGATCATCAGCCTCCGCCAGCGCGTTCGGGTTGACGACGACGATGGCGTTGATGGCGGGGCCGGATTTGTCGTTGGCGTCGATGCGGGCGAGGTACTGCTGAACGAGGCTGCGGCACGTGAGTTGCCCACCCTTCATCGCCGCGTGAACCTGCGCGATCGTAGTCTCTTCGAGACGGAACGCAGCCGTTTCCTGGCCCTGTACGGCCGGTTGCGCCATCGTCGTCGCAGCGATGGCAACGGGGACCGCCAGGGCGACGAGTGTTCGTGGGCGTGCCATCACATCATCTCCAGAACGTTCGTTCGAGAAACCAATAACTACCTGCGAGCACGACCACCGCAGAGCCCACCACCGCGATTCGTCGCGCCAGCTCCGGGTTGTTCTTTCGCACGAGTGCCAGCGCCGAGGCCACGACGACGACGATGATGGCCTGGCCGATTTCGACGCCGAGATTGAAGGAAAAGAGCGAGATGCCGAGGGCCCGGCTTGGCAGCCCCGTCTCGCGCAGCACGCTCGCGAAGCCGAACCCATGAATCAGCCCGAATCCCAACGCTACCCAGGCGCGGACGTCGCGGCCCTTGTGACCGGCCAACAAATTGTCAGCGCCAACATAGACGATGCTGAGAGCGATTGCCGGTTCGATGATGCGCGAGGGTGGGTCGACGATTTGCACCGTGGCGAGCGCGAGCGTGACGCTGTGGCCGACCGTGAATGCCGTAACGATGGCGAGCAGGCGCTTCAGGCTGCCGCCGAGCAGCAGCAGCCCGATGATGAAGAGGATGTGGTCGGGGCCGATGGCGATGTGGTGGATGCCCGAAGCGGTAAAGGATTTGAAGACGGCGAAGAGGCCCTGACGTGAACCGGTGAAGAAGTCCACCGTCGTGCGGCTGCTGTTCAGGATTTCTTGCCGGACGAGCGTGTCGCCTTCGTAAACGTTGACGAACGTTTGATGGTCCGGATCGTAGGGAAACACGTGCGCGGCAACCGTCAGCCGTCCAATCGAGCCGGATGATGGCGCCTGCCAGATCAACTCGACCGCGTCCTGATTGGCGACCGGCCTGACCGCTGCCACCGTCCAGGGGATGGGCCGGCCGTCGCCGAAGAAGCTCACGCGTGGCGTGATGAGTTGCGCCAACGCCGCCGCCTGACGCTCGACGAATGCCGGATCGGCCAGCAGCGCCGGCGGGTCGATCTTGAGGTCGTGAGCGATGTCGAGATCGTGAAGCGCCAGCCGGCCGGTGAGGCCCTGTGGCGTGACGTGGACGTCGAGATAGCTGAACGGAGCAGGGTGCGCGAGAAGCCGCGCCGTCGAGGCGACTACGCAAAGGAGCGCGAACGCGGTCAGCAGTTTGACGTATTGTGAGGTGAACTCGCCGGTCGACAGCACGCACCGCATCTTGGCGCGTGGGGCGGGGGCGACGCAAGTCAGGAGCTAGGAGCTGAGTAGGAGTGCTGGAAGCCGGAAGCAGGAGGCTGGGAGCTGTTCATGTTGCGGTTTGGGTTGTTCGAATTCGATGCCAACACTGGAGCGCTCTCGCGCGAAGGAGTGCCGGTGCGGTTACAACCGCAGCCGGCGCGCGTGCTCGCAGTGCTGGTCAGCCGCCCTGGCGAGATCGTCACCCGCGAGACGCTGAAGCAGGAAGTATGGGGCGATGGCACGTTCGTGGACTTCGAACGCGGGCTCAACTTCTGCATTGCTCAGATCCGGTCGGCGCTGGGCGATTCTGCGGATTCGCCGAGGTTTGTTGAAACGCTGCCGAAGCGGGGCTACCGGTTCATCGCACCAGTCGCGGGTTTGCTGCAGGACCACGCTGACAGCGAGGAGCGCCTGCGGCCCGAGCGGGGCGCGCAGTCGCCGAACGAGAGCGAGCGGGGTTGGGCCGCTTCCGCCAAGGCTACGGCGAGCGTCGCCGAAGCGAAGCGAAGGCGCGGCCCCGCGAGCATTGAGAAAAGCGGACCTGACGTCGCAACTCATCCGGCATTCCGCAGGCGCTCTCTGATCTGGGCAGCGCTGGCCTTGTCCGCCGTCACTGGAGCCCTTGTCATAGGCGCGTGGCGTGCCCCGTCCGTCGACGCGCGAGTTCGCGTCGCGGTCGTGCCATTTGACAACGAAACTGGCGAGGACGGTTTCGACCGCATCGCCCGTGGGGTCGCCGATGCGACGGTGGCACGCCTGGCGACGCCCGACCGGTTGCGGATCCTCAGCGTCATCGGCAACGCCGCCGCTCTGCATCAGCCTCGTGGCTTTCGTGACCTCCAGCGAATCGGCACCGAGCTCGGCGCCGAGTACATCGTGCTCGCCCAGATGAAGAGCGACGCGGCTGGAGTGCGGCTCATCGCGCACCTGATTCGTGTGCCGGACCAGGTCCACGTGTGGGCGAACACCTACGATCGGCCGGTGTTCACGCTCGACGCGCAGGCCGAAATCGCCGAGTCGATTGCCAGCTCGGTGACGCGATCGGTGCAGTCGCCCTCACATCGCACCGCAAGCAACTGACCAGCGCGAACTTACGTCCTCACATAGAACTCGCGCTGTTCTGGATTGCGACGGCGGGCATGTCGACGATACTCCTCCTGTCTGGAGGAAACAGCTATGTCCGTTCCGCGCCGTACCTTCCTGTCGATGACGTCAATCCTGCCGCTCGCGTCCGCGGTCTCGCAGTCTCAGTCGCCGGTACCGGCGGCAATACCGCCGACCTTCCCGTCCCACGACCCGGAACTCGCGCGCGAGATGGTGGGTGTCTCGCACGGGAACGTCGCGCGCGTGCGGGAGCTCCTGACTGGTCGTCCCGCATTGGCAAACGCTTCATGGGATTGGGGCTATGGCGACTGGGAGTCAGCGCTCGGCGCCGCATCGCACGTCGGCAATCAGGAAATCGCCAAGCTCTTGCTGGCCGCCGGCGCGCGGCCATCAATCTTTTCCGCCGCGATGCTCGGCCAGCTCGATACGGTCAAGGCGTTCATCCTCGCTTCACCAGGCGTCCAGAAGACGCGCGGTCCGCACGGCCTGACGCTCCTGTCGCACGCGCGGGCCGGTGGACCGGCCGCGGCTGAAGTCTTGAAGTATCTCGAATCGCTGGGTGACGCCGATCCAAAATACACGAACGAGCCGTTGTCCGACGCCGATCGCGCGGCGATTGTTGGCGCCTATGCCTTCGGATCCGGTGGAACCGAGCGATTCATGGTGACCATTGGTGAACGCGGTCCCGCTGTGCAGCGCGAGGGCGCGGCTGCGCGGAATCTCTTCCACCTTGGCGGCCGCGTGTTCCACCCACCTGGCGCCGACGCCGTGCGCATCAAATTTGGCGCCGGCGACCGTGCGGCAACTCTGACAATCGAAGATGGACCGACGGTTGTCGTGGCAAAGCGCGCATAGCCCGAGCGGTGTCTTCGCCCTGGCGTGGCTCGCGTGTCCAAGAGCTTGAATCGCAGAGTTCGCAGAGGCGCGCAGCGGGCATTCTCAAGTCGTTGCGATACGAGCTGGTTGCACGCCGGCCTGGCGGCCGGCGTCCGGATCCCGACCGCGCAGCGCGGTGCAACCAGCACAGCATGCCACCGCAACCTCGAGATCCCCCTCGGCGTCCTCCGCCCCTCTGCGACCTCTGCGATAAGGGTTTTGGACAGAGAACGCAGCCGGGGCGTGGCCAAGCGAGCAAAGTCACCTACGGCCTACAATGCTCCTACGATGCCCAGACTGTTACGCACGCTGCTCTGTGCGGCGTTGCTCGTCCTGGCTACGACCAGCGCAGAGCTCCAAACCGCACGCATCGACGGCGCACGGTTGCTCAAGGACCTCGAGACGCTTGCCGCGGACGACATGGAGGGGCGGCTGCCTGGGACGCCCGGGAGTGCGAAGGCGCGGGCGTTCATCGTGCAACGCTTCAAGGAAGCCGGCATCCAGCCGATTGCGAAGTCGTACGAGCGTCCCTTTACCTTCCGGGGCGGTCGCGACACCAGCGATCGCAGTGGCGTCAACATCGTTGGCGTCGTGCCCGGCGAGCACGAGCCCAACCGCTATATCGTGGTCACGGCTCACTACGACCACCTCGGCGTCCGCAACGGCGAAGTGTTCAACGGTGCCGACGACAACGCGTCCGGTGTCGCGGCACTCCTGGCAGTTGCGCAGAGAATCAGCGCCAACAAGCCGCAGCACTCAGTCATATTCGCCGCCCTGGACGCCGAGGAATCAGGACTGAACGGCGCCAAGGCGTTCATCAGCGATCCGCCAGTTGCCCGCGACGCCATCGCGATGAACGTCAACCTCGACATGGTGGCGCGCGATGCCAACAACGTGCTCTACGCCACCGGAACGTTCCAATACCCATTCCTGAAGGCGTATCTCAAGGATGTGGCGCAGCCGCCGGTGAAGCTGCGGCTCGGTCATGACGGGACCAACGCGAAAGAGGACGACTGGTCGCATGACTCGGATCATTATCCGTTTCACCTCGCGGGCATCCCGTTCATCTACTTTGGCGTCGAAGACGAAGCGCAGCATCACAAGGCGACAGACGATGCGGCGACGGTGACGAAGGAGTTCTTCGTCGGCGCCGCGAACACGATCCTTGCGGCGTTGCGTCAGTTCGACGAGAACCTCGAGGCGATTACGGCGCGTCGCTGAGGAGTTTCTGCACCGTCTCGAGGGTGTCGGCTTCTTCAGGCTTCTTGTCGGTGCGCCACCGCAGCATGCGCGGGAACCTGACGGCGATGCCCGATCGATGCCGCGACGATCGGGCGATGGCTTCGAATCCCAGCTCGAAGACGTGCACCGGCTCGACGTGGCGGACCGGCCCGAACCGCTCGCGCGTGTGACGCCGGATCCAACGGTCCATTTCAGCGATCTCGTCGTTCGACAGCCCCGAGTACGCCTTGGCGATCGGGACGAGTTCGCCTTCGTGCCAGACGCCAAACGTGTAGTCGGTGAGCAGGCTCGCGCGGCGGCCGCTGCCCGGCTGTGCATAAATCAGCACGGCGTCGATCGTGTAGGGGTCGATCTTCCACTTCCACCAGTCGCCGCGCTTGCGGCCGACGCCGTAGGTTGACGTCAGGCGCTTGAGCATGAAGCCTTCGACCCCGCGCGCCCGCGAGTCAGCGCGGAGCGTTGCGAGTTCCGACCAGGAGGCAGGGGTGACGAGTGGGGAGAGTCGTAGAGTGGTGCTGGTCCGGCTGAAGCTGGACACCACATCCGCTGTCACCTCCAGGCGCCTCCGCCGTTCCGACTGCGCCAACCCGCGAATATCCACGCCGTCATCTTCGAGGATGTCGTAGGTCATGAAGACGACGGGCACCGTGCGTGCGAGTTGCGCCACCTGTTTCTGACGCCCGATGCGCTGCTGCAGCGCCGAGAACGGCATGGGCCGCTCGTCGCGAAAGGCGAGGACCTCGCCATCGAGTACCGTCCCGTCAGGTAGTCGTGTCGCGGCGGCGACGATCTCAGGAAAGCGGTGCGTGATCAGTTCCTCGCCGCGCGACCAGAGGTGCACGATGCCGACGCGCTTGACGAGCTGAGCACGGATCCCGTCCCACTTCCATTCGATCATCCATTCGTCAGGCGAGCCGAGGCTCTCGATCGAATCCTCGAGCGGTGACGCGAGGAAAAACGGATACGGCCGCGACCGGTCATCGTCCGTCCGTTCGTGCGACAGAAGGCCGGTGTACCACTCGGGTGAGGGCGTCCATTCGCCCATGATGCGGGCGGCAATCGTCGGCGGCGGAAGGCCGGCTGCCTGCGCCAGCGCCCGTACGACGAGCGTCTGCGAGACGCCGACGCGGAGCTCGCCGGTCAGAAGCTTGAGCAGGATGAAGCGCTGCAAACGATCGAGCGACTGCCACCAGGTAGTGACGCGCTCCTGCTGTGTCAGCGGGTCGAGTTGCTTGAGTGGAAGGATGCGATCTTCGACCCATCGCGCGAGCGGAAGGTCTTCCGACTCGCCAGAGGGCAGTTGATCGAGCACGAGCGCCGCAGTCTCAGCGCCGTCGCCGACGACGGCATAGCATTCCTCGAGCATCCATTGCGGCAATCCCGTCGCCGCGAGCGTCCAGCCATTGATTGATGCATACGGGATCAGGCGCTTGAGCCGCCGTCCGGTGAGGAAGAACACGGCCCACGCGGCATCGGCGGGTGGCGCCGCGGCAAAGTACCGCAGCCATCGCGTCGACCTTGGCGTTGGTCGAGGTCGTGCGATCGATTGCGTCGTACAGGGCAGCGAATCGCTTCATCGATCACTCGCGGTCAATCGCCTTCCGGCTCGCCCTCCCAGGCGGTGCGGAGCACGCCAGCGTCCAGACCGTGCTCGCGCAGGTATTTCGCCAGTGGTTCGGCGTGGCCGTGGGTGGCAAACACGCGGGAGGCGCCGGACTCGGCAACGGTCTGGAGGAGGGCGGGCCAGTCGGCGTGATCGGACAGCACGAACCCGCGATCGAACGCGCGCTGGCGCCTGACGCCACGGACGCGCATCAGGCCTGACGCGAACGCGTCGGAGTGGACGCCGAGGCGCCGCATCCACGGCGTGCCTCGCGCCGAAAGCGGTGCCAGCACCAGCTCGCCCGCGAACTTCCGGCCCTTGGGCTGCTCGGTAGCCGACGCCGTTTCGAGCATTCGGACGCCAGCGTCGCGGTAGGCCTCGATCATCGAGGCCATCATGCCGTGGATGAACACCGTCCGATCGGTCACGCGAGACAGTTCGGCGAGGAGGCGCTGCGCCTTGCCGAGCGTGTAGCAGAAGAGCACCGATGTGCGTTCGTGCCGCCGGTTCTCGTCCCACCATTCGAGGATCTCGGCGATCACGGACTCCGGAGGGTCCCAGCGATAGATCGGCAAACCGAACGTCGACTCGGTGACGAACGTATCGCAGCGGACGACCTCGAACGCCGAGCACGTGGGATCGGTGGCGCGCTTGTAGTCGCCGGCAACGACCCATACGCCAGCTGCGCCCTCAATCCGAATCTGCGCCGACCCGAGGATGTGGCCTGCGGGATGGAAGCTCACTCGAACGTCGCCGAGCACGATCGGTTCACCGTACGGCACGCTCTCGATCCGGACGTCGGGTCCGAGACGGCGCTGGAGGATCGGCCGGCATGGCTCGGCGCACAGGTAGGCGTGGCTGCCGGCCCGCGCGTGGTCGCCGTGCGCATGAGTAATCAGCGCCCGATCGGTCGGCCCCCACGGGTCGACGTGGAAGCCGCCGCTGGGACACAGGAGGCCGGTGTTGCTTTCGATGAGCATTGCGCCGTCAGATCGCGATTCTCTGATGGTCGCTCAGGCGGATCAGAAAATCGAGAGCTGACCCTTGGGCCGGCGGGCCTTGATGAACTCCCAGACGACCGGCAATACGGAGATGAAGATGATGAGGAGCGCGACGGCCGAGAAGTTCTGTTTGACGATGGGGATATTGCCGAAGAGGTAGCCCAGGCCGAAGCACGACGCAACCCACAGCACCGCGCCGGCGACGTTGTAGAACGCAAATGATGTGTAGGTCATGTAGCCCGCGCCGGCAACGAATGGCACGAACGTTCGCACGATCGGCACGAACCGCGCGATGACGATGGCCTTGCCGCCGTGCTTTTCGAAGAACGCATGCGCCTTCTCGAGGTGCTCGCGATTCAGGAGCCGGTGCAGCCGGCTGCCTTGATCGTGCGCGGAGAAGACCCTCGGCCCGAGGCTGCGGCCGACGCTGTAGTTGACCGCATCGCCGAGAATCGCCCCGGCCAGGAGCACTGCCGCCATGATCGCCGGGTTGAGCAGTCCCGCGCCGCACAGTGCGCCGGCGGCAAAAAGCAACGAATCACCTGGCAGGATGGGCGTCACCACCAGCCCGGTTTCGGCAAAGACAATGAGAAAAATGACCCCGTACACCCACGAGCCGTACGTGGGTGCGAGCTCGAAGAGGTGATCGTCGATGTGAAGGATGAAATCTATCGCCGCCTGCATCAAGATATTCTGTCACATCGATGCGGATCGCCATCACGCGCCCCGTGCCCGAGAGTCTCGCGCGCTGCGAGCTGACGCATCTCGTGCGCGTCCCGATCGATCGCGCAGTGGCGTCGGCGCAGCATGCGCAGTATGAAGAGGCCCTGCGATCGCTGGGCTGTACCGTGCGGTACGCGCCGGCGGCGCACGATCTGCCGGATTCGGTGTTTGTCGAGGACGTTGCGATCGTGCTCGACGAGCTCGCGATCGTCACCCGCCCTGGCGCCGCATCACGCAGGCTCGAGTGCGACACGATATCGCCGATTCTTGCCGAATTCCGGACGCTGCACGCCATCCTTGCGCCGGGGACCCTCGACGGCGGCGACGTGCTGCGGCTCGGCCGAACCTTGTATGTCGGCCTGTCGACGCGAACCAACGAAGATGGTGCGGCGCAACTCGCACAGCTGACGTCGCCGTTCGGATACGGCGTCGAATGCGTGCAGACCGCGGCATGTCTTCACCTCAAATCGGCAGTCACTGCCGTGGACTCGAACCACGTCCTCGCCAATCCCGAGTGGATCGACGCTGACATCTTTCGTCGCGCCGGCATAACGGTGATTGATGTCGATCCGTCGGAGCCGTATGCAGCGAACGTCCTCCGCATCGGCCGCACGCTCATCGCCGCTGCGAGCCATGCCCGGACAACCGCGATGCTGCAGTCGGACGGCTACGACGTCTGCGCCGTCGATGTCTCGGAGCTGGCGAAGGCCGAAGCGGGAGTGACATGCTGTAGTCTGATAGTGGAGCTTCAGCTCTCAGCTGACCGCTCCCAGCTGTCAGCTCTCGAAGTTGAGAGCTGAGAGCTGAGAGCTGGAAGCTAGGAATATGCCCGCCTACGTCATTGCCATGGTCGATGTGAAGGATCCGGTCCGGTACGAAGATTACCGGCGGTTGGTGCTCCCGACGATCACCGCGTTCGGCGGACGGTTCATCGCCCGCGGCGGACGGACCGAGGTCCTCGAAGGACAGTCGCCGGCCGGCCGGCTCGTCATCGTCGAGTTCCCCAGCGTCGACCGCGCGAAAGAGTGGTGGGCGTCGCCGGAGTACGCCGAAGCGCGAGCTATCCGGCAAGCGACGTCCGAAGGCACGCTCGTCGTGATTGAGGGTGTCTGAGTTGTTTCCCACCGCGGTGTCGTCAGGTACTGGCGACGACCTCGCTGACGTTCTCGAGCGCTACTGGGGCTATACCTCGTTCCGTCCGTTGCAGCGGCAGGCGATGGACGCGATTCTCGGGCGCCGCGATTCGCTCGTCGTTTTACCGACCGGCGGCGGCAAATCCCTCTGCTTTCAGGCGCCGGCCCTCGTTCGCCCTGGCCTTGGCGTCGTCGTGTCGCCACTCATCTCGCTGATGAAGGACCAGGTCGATACGCTCCTCGGCAACGGTGTGCCGGCCGCACTCTACAACAGCACGCTGAGCTCCGACGAGAAGGCGTCGGTGTCGGCGGGACTTCGCGAGGGGCGTTACCGGCTGCTCTATGTCTCGCCTGAGCGCGTGGCCGGCGATGGTGCCGACGGATTTCTGGCCAAGCTGCCGCGCGGCGACGTCCAGTTCGTCGCGATCGACGAGGCGCACTGCATCAGCCAATGGGGGCACGACTTCCGGCCTGAATACCGTCAGCTTGGCCGATTGCGCACGGCTTTGCCCGGCATCAGCCTCCATGCCTACACCGCGACGGCGACGGCACGGGTGCGGCGTGACATCGCCTCGCAACTCGGCTTGGAGTCGCCGCTCGAGCTCGTCGGCTCGTTCGACCGCCCGAACCTCATTTACCGGGTGCTCGCTCGGGCAAACTTGAAGCGGCAGATTCAGGACGTCCTGGACCGGCGCCGCGGCCAGGCCGGGATCATCTACTGCACGTCGCGGCGCGAAGTGGATGCGCTCGCTGCCTGGCTGTCCGAATCGGGTGTGCGCACAAGGCCGTATCACGCCGGGCTGCCGGACGAAGAGCGCAGCCGGAATCAGGATGCCTTCCTCGACGAGCACGCCGATGTCGTCGTCGCGACCGTGGCATTTGGGATGGGGATCGACCGATCGGATGTTCGGTTCGTCGTCCATGCAGGTGCGCCGCAATCGCTCGAGCATTACCAGCAGGAGTCCGGCCGTGCTGGGCGCGATGGGCTGGAAGCGGAGTGCGTGCTCGTGTACTCGACCGCCGACTTCCTCAAGTGGCGGGTCATGCTCGAGAAGAACGGTGAGCTCACCGACGCGCGGCGGTCGCTGTTGCGCGACATCGAACGGTACGCCTCGAGCGTCGGCTGCCGCCACCGGCATCTGATCGGCTACTTTGGCGAAAGCTATCAGAAGACCGACTGCGGCGCCTGCGACTACTGTCTCGATGAGCTCGAAGCCGTCGCCGATCCGGTCGTGCTGGCGAGAAAGATTCTTTCCTGCGTGGCGCGCGTCGGGCAGCGTTTCGGCGCGGCGCACGTCACGAACGTGCTCCGTGGCAGCGAGAGCGATCAGGTTGCCGCCAGACGCCACGATCAGCTGAGCACGTTCGGTCTGCTCAAAGAGATGAGCGTGCCGGAAGTGCGCGGCTACATCGAGCAGCTATCCGGCAACGGGCTCCTGCGCCAGACCGATTCGGAGTTTCCAGTGCTGGAGTTGACCGACACCGGTGTCGCGCTCCTCAAGGATCCGAACGCACAGGCTGGGCTCGTGCTCGCGCGCCAGCGGCGGCCGACGAAGGATCGTGTCTTCAAGCGCGTCCGCGGCGTCGAAGCCGAGTCGTGGCAGGACGTCGACCGCGATCTGTTCGAGCGACTGCGTGCCGTCCGCCTGGAGATCGCTCGCGCGCGGGGTGTGCCGCCCTACGTCATCTTCCACGACACGACGCTCCGCGACATGGCGCGGGTGAAGCCGACGACGATGGATGCGTTGCGTCACGTGTATGGTGTGGGCGAGCGCAAGGCGGCGGACTTGGGGGAAAAGTTTCTGGCTGAGATCCGGGCGTCATCCAGTTGACGACGACATCCACACGATGTTCACGATGACATGAGTGTCGTGGAACGCGAACAGGTTACACTCGAACGCATGTCACGCATCGCTGCCGCGTCGTTCGTCACGCTGCTCGTCACACTATCAGCCGCTGTCGCGAATCCAAAACCTGAAGAGACGTGGCCTGGGTTCCGTGGCCACGGCATGACCGGGATCGCACCGGATCAGCCGTCCCGGAGAAGTGGTCCGCGACGGAGAACGTTCGCTGGAAAACTTCGATTCCGGGACAGGGCTGGTCGTCACCCATCGTGTGGGGCGACACCGTGTTCCTGACAGCGGGCATCAGCACCAAGCCATTCAAGCAGCCGACGCCGGGGCTCTACGGCAACGAGTACATCGCCGAATTGCAGGGCAAGGGGCTTTCCGACGAAGAGGTGATGCGGCGCGTCCGCGCGCGCGACACCGAGTCGCCGGAGGAGTCGGACGAGATTCGATACATGATTTACGCGCTGGACGCGGCCACAGGCAGGATCAAGTGGGAGCGCGAGGCGCACAGGGCCATACCGTCAGGTGGACGACACCGGAAGAACACCTACGCGTCAGAGACACCGTTCACGGACGGCGAGCGCGTGTATGTATCGTTCGGCCAAAACGTCGGCCTGTTCTGCTACACGCTCGACGGCACGTTCCTCTGGAAGAAGCAATGGCCGCCACAGCCCATCTACCTCGACTTTGGCACCGCATCGTCGCCAGTCGTTCATGACGGCCGGGTGTACCTGCTGCACGACAGCGAGGCCGACTCGTATCTCACTCGCGCTCGATGCGCAAAACCGGCGCGGAGCTGTGGCGCACGACGCGGCCCGAGACTGGATTCCCGCGTTCGGGTTGGACGACACCCTACGTGTGGACCAACGACAAGCGCACCGAGATCGTGACGCTCGGGCACTCGATGGTGATGTCGTACGGTCTCGACGGCAAGGAACTGTGGCGCGCGACCGGGATGTCGATGCCGACGGCGTCGCCGCTTGCGTCCGACGGCTGGCTCTACGTCGGCAGCGGCTCCCAGGGAGACGCCAATCGTCCGTTCCTCGCCATCAAGCCCGGGGCGTCTGGCGACATCACGCTCAAGGACGGTGCGACGAGCAACGACTTCATCGCCTGGCGCCATCCGCGCGCCTCGGGCTACACGCCATCCGCGCTCGTCGCCAACGGCCGGGCGTATCTCGTTCACGACACCGGCATCCTGGCTGTGCTCGATGCAAGGAGCGGCAAAGAACTCTACAAGGTGCGCGTCGGCGGGGGCGGTCACACGTTCTCGGCGTCGCCGGTAGCCGCCGGGAATCGCGTGTATCTCCTGACCGAAGGCGGTGTGACGTTCGTGCTCGAAGATGGCGACGTGTACAAGGAGATTGCGAAAAACGACCTCGACGAGATGTCACTCGCGTCGCCAGCCATCGCTGGTGGTGCGATTTACATCCGGACGGAGTCGAGGCTGTACAAGATCGGCGGGTGATTGGGATCCAGAAAGTAGGAGCTGGGAGCTGGCAGCTAATTAGCCACCACTTCCAAAGGCGTTCGGAGGCAACGCGAACCCTGGAGCTCGAACCACGTGACGCCTTCGACGACCATGTCGTACCGCAGGTCGTAGCGGCCGACGGGAAGCTCGGCGGCAACGACGATGTCGAGGACGACTTCCTTGCCCGGCGCGAGGTCGTGTGGCAACGGCGTGCGGCCGAGATCCTCGCGTAGCACCTCGCCGCCAGGGCCACAGATCTTCAGCCCGCACGTCACCTGGCCCCCGAATCGCCGTCCCTTGGCTCGCCACACGACGGTTCCGGTGTTCACGATGCGGAGTCGATCCGTGAAATGTGCGCCGGCGCGAACGGTCGGGGACAGGCGTTCGGGAACGATTCGCGCCGAGAGTCGTCCGGCGAGGCGGTCGGCCGGGAGGAGCGAATCGGCGGGAGGATCGTCACCCTTGTGCAGCGCGAAGCGCGCGTGCTCGCGCGGAGCGTGGCGCAGCGTGTCGTCCCACAGTTGCTCGAGCGACGCACCGTCAGCCGCTGTTGCGGTGTAGTCGAAGATGTAGTTCGCCGACGACCGCAACGGAATCACCCGCATGCGCGTGAAGCCGGCGTCGGCTGCCAAACGACGCATCACCGGCAGTGAAACGTTCTTCTCGAGGATTCCCTCTTCGCGCATCCGGAATCGCGACAGCGGCTGGACCGCGTGCTCGACGCCCGGTTCCGAGAACACGGCGCGCCCGCCAGGCTTGAGCACGCGATGAATCTCGCGGAGCGCGGCGGCATACGATGGGAGATGATGCAGTGCGTTCATGCAGAGAACGCCGTCGAAGCTCTCGGACGCGAACGGGAGGGACTGACCGCGGGCGGTGACGAATCCGGCCTGATGGCGGAAGATCAGTCGATTGTCCGACGCGAAGCGCAGGCGCCCGCGGCGCATCATCTCGGTCGAGAGGTCGATCGAGACGGTGCGCACTCCCAGCCGGGTCAGGAGCTCCGAGGCCCAGCAGGTGCCCGCCGCGAAATCGAGGACGACGTCGTCGGGGCGCGGCGCGAGCAATTGACAGGCGACGGCGACATCGAACAGGTAGTTCCAGCTGAGCGTCGCGCTCGTCCAGTGCAGCGGAAAATTGATCGTGGTTGCGATGTCCTGCTTCTCGTCTTCGAGTGTCTCGACCGCGTCGGACGTGCGCCCGATGCTCGGGACGTCGCGGTTTTCCCAGGCAGCGAGCTCGCTCTCGGTTATCGCGCCGAGCGACGCGTCATCGGACATCGTCCACGCGTCCAGCGGCCGGCGCGGCGCCACCGTGTTCGCGGTCTCGTGTGCGGGCGCCGTCATGACCGCCGCAGCCGGTTCCAGATGCGGCGGACCGAGGAGACGAGCAAGCAACCGCCGGAAACGGCCAGTAATGGTCATGCGGTCAGCCCGGCGCACTGCCTAGCCGAGGTCGGCAGCCGCGGGCGCTTCCCCCGGGCGTTAGTGGGCGCCGCGGCCGGCGCCGCGGCCGGCCGGCAGCGGCGGCATCTCGGCGTCGGGGAAGCGCGGCAGCATCTCGTCGCGCATCGCCAGGTGATAGAGCACCGACGCGATCGTCATCGCTGACTGCTTGACGTCCTGCTCGATGATCCGCTCGTAGGTATCGAGGTTCGTGTGCCAGGTGTGGCTGTTGTATTCGATCGGATCCTGGCCGAAGCCGATGCCGGCGAGGCCGGCGTTGTTGAACGACGTCGAGTCGGTGCCGCCGGTGGCGCGGCTGCTCGTTGACGACGCGCCGACGACGCCGAGATCCTCGAACGGCTTGAAGAACTCGCGGAGAATCGGCGGCGGCCTCCGGCGGACCGAAGACGCTGGCGCCGCGCGCGCGGCCTGTGCCGGAATCGATATTCAAGTAGGCGACGAGCTTGCGAGTACTCGGGCTTCTGCGCCTCGAACGATCCGAAGTGCTCCTTGACATAGGCCTGCGACCCGAGCAGTCCCTGCTCCTCGCCGCTCCACAGCGCGACGCGAATCGTCCGGCGTGGCTGCACGCCAATCGCCTTGAGAATCCGCGCCGCTTCCATCATCACGGCGCAGCCGATCGCGTTGTCGGTGGCGCCGGTGGCCGAGTGCCACGAGTCGAGGTGGCCGCCGAGCATGACGACCTCGTCCTTCTTGTCCGATCCTGCGATCTCGGAGATCGTGTTGTAGGCCGTCTTTCCGTCCGGATAGATGGTGTTGACGATCGTGAACTGGAGCTCGACCGGCGTTCCATCGGCGAGGATGCGGGCGATGCGCCCGTAGTCTTCGTTGCGCATCACGACCGTCGGCACGACCTTCATGATGTCGTAGGTGTTGTTCTGGAACGCGCGAATCTGGCCGTGCTCGCGCGCGGCGTCGTTGATGCGCAGCTTGACCTTGTTGGTCAGCAGAAACTCGTTGATGCGCAGGTTGACGTCGTTGTTGGACATCGCGCCTTCGCGTGGAGGCGTGGCGTCACCGCGGCCACGTCCGCCACGGCCGTCGCGTCCGCCGCCGGGCGTGCCGCTGTAGCGGCCGCGCATCGCTTCGTCGGACGCGCGCTTCGCCGGCGGCTCGAGGTTGACCGGCACGGGTGTTGACTTGCCGACCAGCACGATCGCGTTCGCGACGTTCGCCTTGACGCTCTCGAGATAGGTCTTCGAGCTCTTCCTTCATCGGTTGCGTCGGTGGAACGATATTCACCGCGTTCGCCTTGACCGTGCCGTCGGTCCCTGGCGTCCACGCCAGCACTTCGAATTCGAGCTTGTCGCGTACCGGCGCGACGATCGCGCCAATGGCGACGTCGTTCGTCCAGCCGGGGCGGCCGAAATCCCACGCCTCGAGGTGACCGTTCACGAAGCCCCACGATGCCATTTCCTTGATCGCCCACTCGCCGGCCGCCTTGAGGTTGGGCGAGCCGGTCAGTCGCGGGCCGTAGACGTCCGTCAGGTAGTGCATCGTACGGAGGATCTTCGAGTTGTCCTGGGCTTCCTTGCGGATCCTGGCGTTGATTTCGACATCAATGCGTTCTTCCGCGAGAAAGGGCGGCGCCGCCGTGACGATGGCTGCAGACACCCCGACGGCGATCATCGACGCTCTCTTCATGCGGTCTCCTGAAAAACGGTGCTGCGATTATACCTGTAGTGGTACATTGCCTTTGTCATGCCCACCCGCATTCCCCGGCTGCTGACGCTCGCGTTCGGCGCGACGTTGACGGTGACCGCTATGGCGAACATCACCAGCGCGCAACAGAAGAAAGGACCGGCGCCGGTCGCCGGCTACCGCGTCGTCAAGGTTTATCCCCACGATCGGCAGGCGTTTACGCAGGGGCTGCAGTACGTCGACGGAGTTCTCTTCGAAGGCACGGGCCAGCACGGACAGTCTGGCATTCGTCGCGTCAAGCTCGAGACCGGAGAAGTGCTGCAGCAGCAGCCGCTCGACTCGAAGTACTTCGGCGAGGGCATCACCGTCTGGCGCGACACCATCGTGCAGCTCACGTGGCAATCCGAGACTGGATTCGTCTACGACAAGTCGTCGTTCAAACAGACTCGCAGCTTCAACTACACCGGCGAGGGCTGGGGCCTGACGCACGATGGCACGCGGCTCATCATGAGCGACGGCTCGGCCGTCATTCGCTTCCTCGATCCGGCGACGTTCAAAGAGGCCGGCCGCATCACCGTCAAGGACAACGGTGTCGCGATCAAGAACCTGAACGAGCTCGAGTTCGTCAACGGCGAGATCCTCGCCAACATCTGGCAGACCACCCGCATCGCGCGAATCTCGCCCAAGACCGGTGACGTCGTCGGCTGGATTGATCTCGCAGGCCTGCTCGATCCGCGCGAGGCGGTCGGCACGGATGTGCTGAACGGGATTGCCTACGACGCGAAGGGCGATCGGCTGTTCGTGACGGGGAAGTGGTGGCCGAAGCTGTTCGAGATCAAATTCGTGCCACAAAAGTAGGGCCGAAACTTTAGTTCGGCCCTCTTCTGGAGTTCGGCGCCCTACGGATGATCGTTACTTCGCCGGCTCGACACCGTACTCGCCAAGCTTCGTGACCATGTCCTCGGCCGACGTCTTCGGCTGCACCGCCTTGTCGATGCCGAGAATCTTGCCGTCCTTACCGATGTAAAACGTCCAGCGCTTGGCGAGGCCACCGGGGTTGAGCACGCCGTAGGCTGTCGCCGTCGCCTTCGTCGGGTCGCTCAGGAGCGGGAAGTCCGCCTTCTCCTTCTCGGCGAATCCCTTGTTGTCCTCGAGCGCGTCAACGCTCGCCATGAAGTACGCGACGTTGAACTTCCGGATCTTGTCGCCGTTTTCCGCCAGCGACTTGCACTCGATGGTGCAGCCGCTCGTGTACGCCTTGGGGAACCAGGCGAGGACGACGGCCTTCTTGCCTTTGTAGTCCGACAGCTTGTGGGTCTTGCCATCGGAGCCCTGCAGGCTGAAATCAGGGGCCTGATCGCCGATTTTCAACTCGACTGCCGGGGCCTGCTCGCCGGCCGCCGGGGTTTGTCCGTTTGCTGCATTCGACATCATCAGCACCGCCGCGAAAATCACCGCATTACGCATTCAACTCCTCCGTACTTCTCAGATAATACTCTCGAACCGCATGAGACGTTTACCACCGATCCGACTGCGAAACATCTCCATCTCCCTGGCCTGTATCGCCCTGGCGGCTCTGCTCGCGCCTGCGGCACGCACGGCCGCCACGACCGACTGGCCCGGATTCCGCGGACCCTCGGCTTCGGGCGTGGCCGATGGCCAGGATTTGCCAGACACCTTCAACGGCGTCACCGGCGCGAACATCCGCTGGAAGGTCAAAATCCCAGGCCTTGCCCACTCCAGCCCGATCGTCTGGGGCGATCGCATCTACGTGACGAGCGCGATCAGCAGTCGAGGGGATGCGACGTTCAAGCCCGGCCTCTATGGTGAGGGCACGGCGTCGGAAGATCGCACGCCGCAGAAGTGGGTCGTCATCGCGCTCGATCGCCGGACGGGAAAAACGATCTGGCAGAAGACGGCGTACGAAGGCGTGCCGAAGGAAAAGCGGCACATCAAGGCCACCTACGCCAACGCCACGCCCTTCACCGATGGTCGCTACATCGCTGCGTTCTTTGGCTCGCAGGGGCTCTACGTGTTCGACATGGACGGCCGGCTGGTGTGGCAGAAGGACCTCGGCGTGCTCAACACTGGCGCCTACGATCTGCCGGAGTACCAGTGGGGCACGGCAAGTTCGCCGATCATCTACAAGGACTTCGTGATCGTGCAGTGCGACACGCAGAACGAGTCCTTTGTCATGGCGTCGGACATCAAGACCGGGAAGACGGTATGGAAGACCACTCGTAAGGAGCTGCCGTCATGGGGAACGCCGACGGTGGTCCGGCCGCTGAAAGGCTCTCCCGAGCTCGTCACCAACGCCTCCAACTTCATCCGCGGCTACAATCCCGAGACCGGGGCCGAGCTCTGGCACCTCGGTGGCAGTTCCAAGATCACCGCGCCCACTCCAGTCTTCTCGAAGGACGTCATCGTCGTCGCCAGCGGCCGTGCGCCCGAACGTCCGATCTTCGCGATCACGCCTGGCGGACTCGGCGACATCACGCCCGCGGCCGACGCCACGTCGAGCGCGCACGTCGTCTGGCGCTGGACGGGCCGCGGGTCGTACATGCCGACGCCGCTCATCTACGGCGACATCGTTCACGTACTTGGTAACGGCGGACTCTTCGATGCCTACGATTTGGCGACCGGCCGCGAGGTGTATCGCCAACGCATCGAACACGGTGGCAGCGGCTTCAGCGCGTCGCCGGTGGCTGCCGACGGACGGATCTACTTGTCGAGCGAGGATGGCGACATTTTCGTGGTGCGGACCGGACCGGCGTTTGAGCAGCTGTCGAAGAATCCGATGGGAGAGCCTCTGATGTCGACGCCGGCGCTCGCCGGCGGCACGATGTACGTCCGCGGCCAGACGCATTTGTTTGCAGTAGGGAAGTAGAAGAAATGCTGAATGCTGAATTCTGAACTTCTGAAACCAGAGTGCTGAATGTTCAAGAGACCTTTGACGACGCGGCAGGTGGTTGTTGGGGCGGCGCTCGGTGGAATCGCGCTGACCATCGGCGGGTCAGGTCAGTCACCGATGTTGGCGGCCGGGCGCGCGCCGGTGCCGGTGCTCGAACGTGCGCAGAGCGCCGCGCCTGCAGACCTCGATGCTTACGTCGATCGGGTGATGAAGACCTTCGAGGTGCCTGGGCTCGCGCTCGCCGTGGTCAAGGACGGCAAGGTTGCCCTGGCGAAGGGCTACGGCGTGCGCAAGCTGGGCGAGGCGGCACGTGTCGACTCGCAGACGCTCTTCGGCATCGCGTCGAACACCAAGGTCTTCACCGCTGTCGCCCTCGGGCTCCTCGTCGAGGAGGGCAAGATCGCGTGGGACGCGCCCGTCATCCGCTACCTGCCCTGGTTCCGCTTGTCCGATCCGTACGTGACGAGCCAGCTGACCGTGCGCGATCTGCTCGTCCACCGCAGCGGGCTCGGCCTTGGCGCCGGCGATCTTCTCTGGTGGCCTGCTTCGACGTATACGCGAGGCGAGATCGCGCGCCGACTCAAGGACATTCCGCTCGCCACGAGCTTTCGCAGCGCCTATGCGTACGACAACGTGTTGTACCTGATTGCCGGCGAATTGATCGAGTCGATCAGCGGACAATCGTGGGAAGACTTCATCACGGCACGCATCCTCAAACCCGTCGGGATGACCGGGTCCAATGTGCGGCACTCGGCAGCCGTGTCCGGCGGTAACGTTGCCGCGACGCACGCGCCGGTGGACGGCAAGGTCGTCCCGATCAGAGCGTTCGACTCCGACAACACGAATCCTGCCGGTGGTATCAACGCCAACGCCGACGACATGGCCAAGTGGATGACCGTGCTGCTCTCGCGCGGCAAACTCGCCGACGGGGCGCGGTTGTTTTCCGAGCAGACCTACCGGCATCTGACCTCGATTGTCACGCCGCTCAACGTGCCGCAGCTGCCGGCGGAGCTGAGCGCCATCCAACCGAACTTCCTCGGCTACGGCCTCGGCCTGAACGTGATCGACTATCGCGGGCGCAAGGCGCTGATGCACACTGGGGGGCTGCCGGGCTATGTCTCGAAGGTGTTCTGGATTCCCGACGCCGGCCTCGGCGTGACGGTGCTGACCAACCAGGAGTCGGGTGCGGCCTTCGACTCGGTCGTCTATCGCGTTGCCGATCAGTACCTCGGCGTTCCGGCGGTCGACTGGGCCGAGGCGTACAAGACGGTGCGCGACCGTCAGCGCGCAGCTATGGCGGCGCAGGAACAGAAGGCAGCCGGTTCACGCGCGACGTCGTCCACACCCTCACTTGCGCTCGCCAATTACGCGGCTACCTACGCCGACGCCTGGTACGGCGACATCGTCATCGAGAACGCCAACGGCAAGCTGGTGATGCGCTTCACCAAGACGCCGTCACTCGTCGGCGACCTCGAGCACTGGCAGCACGACACGTTCATCGTCCGCTGGCGCGACCGCGAACTGCGCGCTGACGCGTACGTCACCTTCGCGCTCAACCCTGACGGCACGATCGATCAAGCCAGGATGCGCGCAGTGTCGGCGGAAACCGACTTCAGCTTCGACTTTCAGGATCTGCTGCTGAAGCCCGTTCGGAGGTAGATGAGTTCATGAAGTCACTTGTTGCGGTGTGTGCGCTCGTCGGCGCGGCGGCGATGGCGACAGTGACGGCCCAGGAGCCCGGCAAGACGCACCGGCTCGAGGCAACGCCGACAACCGTCGCCTACGGCTTCTACGATGCCGCCGCCACCCCGGTGTTGCGCATCGCCTCCGGCGACATCATCGACGTCGATACGCTCCTGACGAACACACCGCGTGGCCTCGAGCGCGCCGGCGTCAAGCCGGAAGACATCCAGCCGTCGCTCAGGGCGATTGTCGACAAGGTCACCGATAAAGGGCCCGGCGGCCACATCCTGACCGGGCCCGTCTATGTCGAGACGGCCGAGCCCGGGGACGCGCTCGAAGTCCGCGTGCTCTCGATCGATCTGCCAATCGACTACGGATACAACGGGTGCCGTGGATTCCTGCCGGCCAACTGCCAACCGAACGGCACGCGGATCATTCCACTCGATCGCAAGAAGATGACGGCGGCCTTCGCGCCTGGAATCGTCATTCCCTTACGGCCGTTTTTTGGCAGCATGGGCGTAGCGCCGCCGCCGTCCGCTGGGCGGATCAGCAGCAATCCTCCGGGGATCCACGCCGGCAACCTCGACAACAAGGAGCTCGTCGCCGGAACGACGCTGTTCATACCAGTTCACGTCACGGGGGCGCTTTTCGAAGTGGGCGACGGGCATGCCGCGCAGGGTGATGGCGAGGTCGACCAGACCGCCATCGAGACCTCGCTGCGCGGCCGCTTGCAGCTCACCGTCCGAAAGGGAATGACGCTCGCGTGGCCTCGAGCCGAGACACCGACGCACTACATCAGCATGGGCACCGACGAAGATCTCACGGCCGCCACGAAGATCGCGGTTCAGGAGATGATTGACTTTCTGGCGGCCACCAAGGGTCTCGACAAGCACACGGCGTATCAACTGGCCAGCGTGGCCGCAGACGTCGCGATTACACAACTGGTCGATGGCAAGGTCGGCGTCCACGTGAAAATCCCTAAGGCAATCTTTACCGGCACCCAGTAAGCGGCTGCTGGGCTCGGCGCGTAGTCGTAAATAGAGCCTGCCTTGCTGGCTGGCTATTTTTCGCGAGCGCTTCCGCACGGCGGGAGCCACGAGATTCTTCATCCATCATTCATGTAGCTTCCGCATTCAGGCGGCAAGGAGGGTCGCACTTAGATGGTGTTCCGACGATTCGTCATTGTTTGTCTCTTCCTAGTGACTTCGCTGACCATCGCGCCCGCGGCGCAGCCGGCAGCGAAGGGCGGCATCAACTCCATCCAACAGGACGCACTCAAGGAATGGCTCACCTACATTGCGTCCGATGAGCTTCAAGGGCGGGCAACCTACAGCGAAGGCCTCGGCCTCGCCGCGGGTTACATCTCGAGCCACCTTGCGGAGTGGGGAGTCAAGCCGGCCGGAGACCACGGCACCTATTTGCAGGTTGTCCGCGTGCTCGGCGTGCGGACGACGAGCCGCGCGTCGGTGACAGTGGAGGTCAACGGCCAGTCGCGCACGTTCAACGACGGCGAGGGCATCGCGTTTCCAAAGAACATGGGTGGGAAGCAGTCGCTCGTCAGCGATCAGCTGCAGTTCGTGGGCTACGGACTGACGCTGCCGTCTGGCGCGTACGACGACTACGCGAAGGTCGATCCGAAGGGGAAGGTTGCGATCTGGCTCGGTCCGTCCGGGCCGAAGACGTCCGAAAAGGGCCTCTTTCGCCTCCTGAACTCCAGCGCTCGGAACCGCGCGGCGCTCGATAAAGGTGCCGTCGCGACCATTGGGCTGATGACACCGGGTGGTTTCGGTGGGCGCGGCCGTAGCGGTACGGCCACAGCGAACGGGACTGCAACCACGACGCCCGCAGCTACCGGCTCGGCTTCGGCGACGGCGACACCAACGGCGCCAGCCACTGGCGGCCGAGCGCGGGGCGGTGCCGTAGACGATGGTGATTTCACAACTGTGCAGCGCTACGACAGCAAGGTGCCGCCTGCCCTCTCCGGCGAGGATGAGTTCTTCGAGTTCCTGTTCAGCGGGTCCGAGCTGAAGTACGCCGAGCTCAAGCAGAAGGCCGCGGCGGGAGAGCCGCTGCCGACGTTTGCGCTCAAGGGCGTCAAGATCACGTTCAACGTCGACGCGGACTACACCGTCGTTCGCACGCGCCTCACCCACAACGTCGTCGGTATCGTCGAAGGCAGCGATCCGCAGCTGAAGGACACCTACGTCGCCTACGGCGCGCACTACGATCACGTCGGCTATACCGAACGCCCGGCAGAGGATCGCATCAACAACGGCGCCGATGACGATGGATCGGGGACCGTGGCGATCATGTCGATCGCGCGTGCGTTCGCGCTCGGCCCGCGGCCGAAGCGATCGATTCTCTTCGTCTGGCACGCCGGTGAGGAGAACGGCCTGCTCGGCTCACGCTACAACGCCGACTATCCCGTCGTGCCGATCGACAAGATCGTGACGCAACTGAACATGGACATGGTCGGCCGCAACCGCAACGACGATCCGAAGCAGGCCGATACTGTGCTCGTCGTCGGCTCGGACCGCATCAGCACCGAGCTCCACAACATCAACGAAGACGCCAACGCATCACTGCCGAAGCCTATGTCGATGGACTACGAGATGAACGATCCGGCCGACACGGAGTCGATCTATACCCGGAGCGATCATTACAGCTACGCGGCCAAAGGCATCCCGATCATCTTCTTCTTCACGGGTCTGCACGCCGACTATCACATGCCGAGCGACAGCGTCGACAAGATCATCTTCGACAAAGTGCAGCGAGTGGCTCAACTCGCCTACGAGACCGGCCGGCGAGTCGCCAATCTGGATCACGCCCCAGTAAGGGACAACAAAGGGCCGAGGGTGGGGAAGACGGTGACGGGGAAAATTAAGTAAGTGCCGGGACTCGGGGTTCGGGGTTCGGAAAACCTTCGAGTCGTCCCTCGAAGGTCTTGCCCGAGCCCCGAGCCCCGAGCCCCGAGCACGATACCTACTGCACCCTGACCAACTGCCCGCGAACAACCCCGCCGCCGTTGAGCGCGGAGTGCATGTTGAAGTAGTGGCCAGCGGGGTTGTTGAGGACTGCCTGCGCCTGAGACTGAAGGATCTGCACCTGCTCGATGTTGATCGTCGTCGAGCCGCTCGACACCGGAATCGGCTGACCGGTGACGTTGATTCGGGTATCGACGAAGACGCCGGCGTTCACACCGGCGGCGCCGTTGTGGATGTGGGCGAGGCGGATGACGCTCGTGTCGGTGAAGCCACCGACGACTGCTTGAACGGTCCACGTGCCGTCGCCGGTCACGTTGCCCGACGCGTCGCGGGGCACGCTGAAGGTGATCGTCGCGGTTCCTTGAGCGTTCGACTCGGCGTTGGCGATCGGCGGCACCTCGTTCGAGGCGCGCAACTCGGCGGTGAACACGATTGGCCCGGAGTTTGACGGCCCGGTCGGGTTGTCATCGTCGCACGCGAACAGCGCGAGCGCCAGGCCAAGGATTGCAAATCGTCGCATGGGTTCCTCCAACTAACCATAGGGTCGAGGCTCGGCTGCGGTCGGGTACGCAGGCCCCGCAATCGTTTCGGCAAAACCTGCCAGGCACGGCGAGCGCTCCCCCGACTGAGAGGTGAAAGAGCGCTCGTCCTCCTCCGCACCTGGCAGAAAGGTCGCATTGCACGGTACTGCCGACCAGGAGCGAGGAAGCGGCTGAGCTGGTGACAGTCTCGTCCCCATGCCCGCTTCCGGACCTCGCGACCCCATTGGCAATCGGCGTGCCCCGGTTCCGGGGCCTGCTGTGACCCAATTCCGCAAGAAACGGTGAGTGCCCTGATTTCGCACAATCTGAAAGCTTACGCTTTCTGTAAGTGGTTTCGCGTCCGGTAACATCATTAATCCGAGCGCGGGCCGATCGCGCTTCGGCAAACACTCAGGGTCGCGCGCCGTCGGTCGATAATATTGTTCACGGGATGTCCTGCTGAGGGGGCGATCTGGTCAGGCGCACGCGGGATCGAACGGAGCTGGGGTTTCTCGCCGGGGCGATCGCCGTGGTGTTCCTGGTGCTCACGTTCGCATGGGTGTCGGACCTCGTTATAGGGGGAGCGACCCAGAATTTCGACGACCGGGTGCTGCGCGCGCTGCGTCGAGCCGACGACTCATCGGTGCCGATCGGGCCGTCCTGGCTGCGGATCGCGGCGCTCGATCTCACGGCGCTCGGCAGCGGCACCGTACTCGGGCTGTTCGTCGCGGCGATCGCCGGCTTTCTGCTGCTGCAGGGACTTCGCCGCACGGCCGCGTTCATCGTCGTGGCCAGCGTTGGCGGCTGGGTGTTGAATGCGCTCCTCAAGGAGTTCTTTCGCCGCCCCCGACCGTACGCCGTGCCGCACTTGAGCCAGGTAATGTCGCTCAGTTTTCCGAGCGGTCACGCGATGACGTCGGCGGCGGTCTACCTGACGCTCGGCGCATTGCTGATGCGCGTGGCCGATCGGCGTGCCACCAAGATCTATTGCATGACCTGCGCGATGGTCATGGCGGGGCTGATCGGCATCACGCGCGTATATCTCGGCGTGCATTACCCGACGGATGTACTGGCGGGTTGGCTCGTTGGCTTGTCGTGGGCGCTCGTGTGCTGGATGGTGGAGCGGGCACTCGAGCACAAAACTGGTCTCGCCGGTGGCGCACACCACGGCCTCGACCCCAAGTGAGGATTCTCGTGCATACTGGAGTGGCGGCGGCGCAAAAAAAGATGGCACAGGAAACCATTCTTCTGGTCGAAGACGAACCGACGGTGCGGCAGCTGTTTGCGACGGCGTTATCGCGCGCTGGCTACAACGTGTTCGAGGCCAGGAACGGCGAGGAAGCGATGAAGGTCTTCGATCAGCACTCCGGGGACATCGACTTGCTCCTGACCGATATGCGCATGCCCTACATGAACGGCGCCGATCTCGCGAAGCAATTGCGCAGCCGCAAGGAAGACCTCAAGATGATTTGCATTTCGGGCTATGGCGGCTCGATTGCGAAGGCAGTCGCCAGCGATTTTCTCGCCAAGCCCTTTTCCCGTGACGAGATGTTGAGGAAGGTGCGAGAGGTCCTCGATCGCGCCTGACCGTTTGACACTGTACTTCCGTGCTCCCAGGCCAGTCCGCGGCCTCACCGCCGCACCTTGCCGTTTGTCTGTCATTGTTCGCGTGCGGCGCTGCGGCGCTGCAGGGACAGGACCGCCCGTCGCGGGCGCAGCTGCCGCAGGATCACGATGGTCGTGGCGCCCTCGCCATCTTGCGGCGCGACGGCATCCTCTTTCCCTTCGCCGCCTTCAATCGCGATGCGTGGCGAGTGACCTGGCCGATTCGCATCCAGTCCACGGAGATTCCGACGACCGCTGACGGGATTCCACAGCAGTGGTGGGGCACGCGGTCGCCGAATCAGTGGCGTGCCTACCTCGCCAACGGCGACGACACGTACCTCGAACTCAAGGGGCCGACGACGTTTCGTTCGTTCTGCGGCTCGATGCTTGGCGTGCGCACGACGTATCAGTCGCGCGAGCCTCTGCCGCCAGTTCCCATCGATCCCTTCCCCAAGGACGGCCTGGCGATCAGCGGCGGCGTGCCGCTCGAGCCAATCGAGACCGTGAGCCCCGAGTCCCCTGAGTGGGCCGTCGATGGCGTTGTCGCTGGTAGACGAGTTCAACGACGTCGAGGAAAAAACCATCAAAAACGTGCGGCGCGATGCACGTTGGCGTCATCCGATACCCGAGGCTGCGAGGCGAAAGACGGACGTGCGCCTCGAGTCGTGGTATCGCGCTCCGTCAGGCGACGGCTGGACGACGTCGTACGTCGAAGCCGTTCGCCAGTATCCGCCGCGGCCTGACGACAAGGGTTGCGGCCTCGAAACCCTGGTAAGCGGGTGGGTGCACCACCACGACGGCAAGTTGAGCGACAAGACACAGCTCACGGCCAGGCTGACGTACTGCGACCGCGTCGGCGCTACGTACATGCTGCCGTTTGGACGCATTCGGCCGAAGGATCAAACATACTGGGTGTTTCAGCTCTCCGGTTGGGAAACCGAATGGTACGAGGTCGTCTCGGTGCGCCCCGAGAAGGTCCGCTACGCGCTCGAGGTTCTCGGGCGCGCTGGAGGACCTTGCCGGTAGCCTCGTGACGATGCCTGCATCCCGCGTCCACGCCGGCGTCGCCCTACTCGTGCTCATCACCCTCGTGACGCCGGCTATCATCCCGATGGCCAACGCGCGTCACGTGGCGGCCTCGCTTCCACCGACGTATCTGACGTCGCTCGAGGCCCGCGCGAGCGCGAGCCGTTTGCGGCCGACCGCATACCCGACCTCCAGACCCTGCAGCCTGGATACGTGGTCATTGGCGATTCGATGGCCGGGACACGGGTCGACGAGCGGCTGATCGAGTTGACCGTTGTGCAGGTAGCGCCGCTGTGGACGCGGGATCGGGCTCGGCATTCTGGCACCTCGCGCTCAAGAACTGGGTGATCGCGAGCGGCATCAGGCCGCGCATGGTGTTGATCTTTTTCCGCGACGCGAACCTGACCGACGTGATGTTCCGCCTCGACGAGCAGTTCCGGTGGGCGCTCGACCTCGCGGCGGCTGGCTGCTGTTCGGAGACCGAGCTCGCGGCAATCGTGCGCGACCTGCGGCTGTCGCCGTTCGGCGTCAGCGAGCTCGATCGTCAAACCGGGACCCATCTCTTTTTGCTGGCGTTGGGCTACTCGGTGCCGTTGTGGATCCAGAGTCTCTAGGCAGAGGCCTCACGCCGCGAAGCTAGGGAGCAGTCCGTGTTTGCAACCTGGCCGCGTTTGGCGGTCCAGGGCGTGGCGTGTGGACTCGCATTGGCCGCGATTCTCGTGCTGCGCAGTCGCACGTCGCTCGATTTCATCTACTTTCAGTTCTGATCATCGCTGGTTGGTTCGCTGTCAAGAACCTCAAGCGCAGAGGTCGCCGAGGCGCGGAGGACGCGCGGAGGGCGATCTGAATCTGCACATCAGACGGTCGCGTCGCCGGCCGAAATCGGCCGGCGAGTGGCGTTGGAAGGACGGTGCAAAACAAAACACCATCTGAAATGCTGTGGTGCTTTGTTTTGCACCGTATTCCAATGCCGCCCGCGCGTTCGCGCGGCGCGACCGTCGGTAGCCATGATGCGCGACTGACATCGCCCCTCAGCGCGTCCTCCGCGCCTCGGCGATCTCTGCGCTTGAATACTTGTGACAGTGAAGGCTGTGCCTACTTGATAATGACCCGCGCCCAGTCCCAACCTTCGAGGCCCTTCGAATTCACCGCTTTGACCGCAATCGTCGAACCGGGCGCTACGTCCTTGAGAACGGCAGTCGGTGTCGTAACACGAAGCTGGTGAGCATCCGGCTTCCCGGCCGGACCGTAGAGCACCAGATAATCAGTCACGCCGCTCTCCGGGCTCGGCTTCCACGAGACCGTAGCCGTTGAGCCCTTCAGGTCCGCCTTGAGCTCCGTCAACCGTGACGGGCTCGAGGCGAGCAGCGCCAGCGTTGCCGCGGTCGTCCTGGCGACCTCGGTGATGAGTTGGTGGTTCATGTTCTCGAGCACGTCGTGCGACTGGTGATAGTGCGGGCTGCTCAGCACGGGATACGAACCGATGCCGCCGACGATGTCGCCGAAGGCTTCGTAGTAAGCCGCAGCGTCGGTGCTCTTGTAGTAGAGCGCGTCGTAGGTGATGAGGTTGCTGAACTGCATCGCGGCGGCGTGCTGGATGTCGCGGATGCCGGGGTTCGAGTAGCGGATGGTGTTGTCCAACCGTTGATCGTTGGCCCATCCCACCATGTCGTTGTTGAGCGCGCCGACGATCGACAGCTTGTCGGCGACGGCGCGGCGAACGAACTCGCGGCTGCCGAGGAGCCCGGCTTCCTCGCCGGTGAAGGAGGCGAACACGATCGTTGCTGGTTGCGGGTGTCCGGCCATGATCCTCGCCGTTTCGAGCAGCGCCGCTGTCCCAGACGAATCATCGTCTGCACCCGGCCCGATGGCGACCGAGTCGTAGTGGCTGCTGACGACGTAGATCGAGCTCCGGATTGACGGTGCCTTTCAACGTCGCGATGACGTTGGCGGTCTGGCCACCGAGCGCGTTGGGACGCTCGAACCATTGGAACTCGGGCGTGTAGCCGAACGATCTGTAGGTCTCGAACAGATACGCCGATGCCAGCTTGTTGCCGGGACGGCTGATGTGTTTCGAGTCGAAATCGAAGAGCGCTTTCTCGTAGCCGTAGATCCGATCGACAGACGCAGACGAAGTCATGGCCTTGACCGCGTCGGCAATCGGCGCGAAGACCCGCGTGCCCTTGGTGCGCAGCGCTTCTTCAGCGGCGAGGCTGGCGGCGACTCGGGCTCTCACGTCCTGACGCGTAACGGTCTTCGTCAGGTCCACCAGATACACGCCGCGTTCCGGCGACACCGTGTCGCCGTCGCGTTCGGCAACGATCAGCACCTTGCTGCCGTCGGGGCTAGGCTTCCACAGATACTCCGGTGCGATCGTGCGGACGGTGTTGTTGTGGAAGAGGCGCGTCCGCGAGCCGGTCTGGAGATCGTAGAGAAAGGATCGTCGATGGCGTGGCTCGCCGATGACGCCGAGCAGGCGAGCGTCGGTCAGGAACACCGGCAGCAGATCGTGCTGGATGTCGCGCGTCAGCCGCGATTCGCCGGTCCCGTCGCGGTTGACGGTCACGATTTCCCAGTCGTCCCGCAGCATCATCTGGAACGCAACTCGGGCAGCGTCGGCCGACAGCGCCGGAGCATCCACCCGCTCGGGTCCCTTGCGCACGAGTGACGGCTGAGCGGCAGGATCGGCTGTGGCAACAGTCATCAGGCTCGATTCTTCTGCGGTGCGCCTCACGAACACGATCGTGCGACCGTCGGCCGAAAAGGACGGCGCCGCTCCGACGACGTTCGCGACGCCGCCATCCGGAATCGACAGCACCGAAAACGATGGCGGCGTTGCGGGCGCGCCAGCGCCGCGGCCACCGCGGCCGCGGCTCATGAAGATGAGCGCTGTACCCGTCGAGTTGAGAGCGGTGACGATCTTGTCGGTCTGGTCGGTTGTGATTGCCGCGAGCGCGCGGCCCGCGCCACCAACGTGAATCTGGCCGGTTGAGGTCGCGACCGGAAGCGACGCAAGGATGATGTTGTCGCCGGCGCCGACGAGCAGCGTTCCGGCAGCAAAGACGCCCGTGTCGATCGTCGTTTCGTGGGCGCTCACGATATCCCGCAGCGTCGCCTTGGCCGTCGTCACCGACGCATCGGACGCTCCGGGCGCCGGCTTCAGTTTCCAATAGACGATTTTCTGACTGTCAGGCGAGAACGATGCGCCGGTGCCTCTGAGCTCGGCGATCGTGCGCGTTGGCTCGGCGGTCGCCGCCAGCCGAGTCACGCGGTTCGTGATGGGCCCGTGCTCGTACAAGATGTGGCGGCCGTCAGGCGAAAATTGCGGCAGCGCGCCATCGCGGGTCAACTCAGTCGTCTGGTAGAGCTCACCCGTGCGGAGCGCGATCGACTCGAGCACGCTCGCGGCATCGGATGAATCGAGCAGCTTCAGATAGCCAGCGAGTGCGGCCGGATAGTCTCCGCGCTCCCATGCGAGATCGGCTGCAGCCAGCAGCGTATCCTCGGAAGCTGGTGCGCTGGGTGTGCCCGAGAGCGGAATGAATGAAACGAAGAGCAGGAGGGAAACAGCAGCTAGCGAGCGCATCACTCCGCCCGAGCATATCACTCGGCGCGGCGGCTCGCTGCTGCTAAGTCGAGCATCCGCCCGAGTTTGCAGCAGCGAAACGCGAGCCGCGCGCCGCGGACTTACTGCTTGTTCTCGACCAGCCGGCGGATCTCGCTCAGGTGAGTCTTGATCTGATCCAGCTGGCTGTCGTTCAACGTCACGTTCGGATTCGTAATCGTCGTCTTAGTCGAGCCGTTTGGCGTTTGCGACATCACCACCGTGCCGCCGGCCGCGGCAGTCGCTGATTTCTGGGCGGTGGCCTGCGAGCCGAGGATCACCTCGACGGCCTCGACGTGCAGCAGGATGTCGCGGGCGACGTCGGCCGATTGCGCGGCGCTTTCAACCGCAGGGTCGACAGGCGGGTTATCCGGACGCTCTTCTGTCGTGGCCGGTGGCGTTGCCGGCGGCGGCTCCGACGGCGGTTCGGTCGGTGGTGCCGTCGGCGGTTCCGGAGTTGGGGCTTCAGACGTCGGCTCTGCCGACGGAGCGGCACCGCTCGCGGCGGACTTGTACTGTTGGAGATGCGTGCCGAACTCCACGAGCTTGGCCCGGATGTCGGGATCGAGGGCAGGGGTCGTGCCCGTCGTGCCGACGGCGCCAGGTGTACCCGCGGCCGGAGACGGCTCCGACGCGAGGAGCGACGCGAGGCTGGCTTCCACCTTCTCGTACGACGCTCGCCAATCGGCCGTCTTCGTGATGAGCTCGTTGAAGTTCGTGATCAGTTCCTGCACGCGCGCGCGCGGCTCGCCGGTCAGTTGCGTGGCCGCCGGAAGCTCGGTGATGTCGCTCAGCGCATTGCGGGCGTCGGTGAGGTACTTGCGCGCCAGCGTCTGATCGACGGGTCCGGGTTGCTGCGCCTGCGACTGGCTGTGGGCCAGCACGGATGCGTTGATGTACAGCGCTGCCGCCGCCACGAGAGCGGCCGTCCAGCGCGGGCGATGATAACTTGGGGCGTACATAGGTCCTCCCACGGTTCGGTCCCTGTGAGCGATCCAGCAATTGAAGTGCCACGTGACAGAAATCCTACGAATGCCATGAGATCCGGCGCGCCCACACTCGAGCTGTCCACTTCGGAACAGTCTTGGCCGTGCAGCAATTACCGACATGTTCCACAAGCCGAGCATTTTCGTGATTGAATGTCGCTCCGGAGCATCATGGCCGACACCAAAGCCCAGCTGACCGCCTCACCGGCATTTCATCGTCTCGTCGCCCGCCGCTGGCGCGTGTCGCTGGCGCTGACCTCGTGCCTGTTCGTTCTCTATTACGGCTACATCGTGCTGATCGCGATCAACAAGCCGTGGCTCGCGCAGCGCATGGGTGGCGTGACGCCGATCGGCATTCCACTCGGGGTGGCCGTCATCATCGGCTCGTGGATTCTGACTGCCGCGTACATCGTGTGGGCGAATCGCCATTACGATCCTGAAGCGGCGCGCCTTCGCGACACCATTCAGATCCGTCGCTGACCGCATGCCGCCAGCCTTGGACACCTCACTCGGGAGCCCGACGGCTTCGGCTGTCGCGTTCTTTCTCGTCATCGTCGCGCTGACGCTCGCGATCACCTGGTGGGCCGCGCGCCGCACGCGGTCGACGAGCGAGTTCTACGCCGCCGGCCGATCCGTCTCTGCCCTCGAGAATGGACTTGCGCTTGCCGGCGACTACATGAGCGCGGCGTCGTTTCTGGG
This sequence comes from uncultured Acidobacteriota bacterium, assembly GCA_963797715.1. Taxonomy (GTDB): domain Bacteria; phylum Acidobacteriota; class Vicinamibacteria; order Vicinamibacterales; family 2-12-FULL-66-21; genus DATBJJ01. The sequence continues at coordinate 10,362 of CAWCQS010000007.1, read as the reverse complement.
CATCGCCGGCCTTGTCGCGCTCCGTGGTTACGACGGGATGATTTACGCCACCGGCTGGCTGGTCGGCTGGCCGGCGTTGATGTTCCTGATTGCGGAGCCGGTTCGGAATCTTGGCAAGTACACGTTCGCGGACGTGGTCGCGTTCCGGCTTCGACAGGTGCCGGTGCGCATCGCCTCCGCCTTCGGCGGGATCCTGACCGTCCTCTTCTACACCATTGCGCAGATGGTCGGCGCCGGGAATTTGATCCGCCTCATGTTCGGCATTCCCTACGAGTGGGCGGTCATCGGCGTTGGCGTCGTCATGCTCGCCTACGTCCTCTTCGGCGGCATGATCGCGACGACGTGGGTACAGATCACGAAAGCGGTGTTGCTGCTGCTAGGCGTGACGCTGTTGACGGGCCTTGTGCTCGCACAGTTCGACTTCTCGCCGCCGCGGTTGTATGCCGCGGTCGCGGAGCGCTACGGTCCAGCGGCGCTCGAGCCCGGCGGTCTCGTCAGCGATCCGCTCGATGCGATTTCCCTAGGCCTCGCGTTGATGCTTGGATTACTCGGTCTGCCGCATATCCTGATGCGCTTTTACACGGTGCCCGACGCCAGGGCGGCGCGAGCCTCCGTGCTCTATGCCACCGGGTTTATCGGTTACTTTTATTTGATTATCCCGATCGTCGGCTTTGGCGCGTCGGCGCTCGTCGGCAGGGAGATCATCAGCAAGGTCGACGCTGGTGGCAACATGGCGGCGCCGCTCGCGGCCGAGCTTCTTGGCGGTACACCATTCCTCGGCTTCATCGCGGCCGTCGCGTTTGCGACCATTCTGGCGGTTGTCGCCGGCCTGACGCTCGCCGGCGCGAGCGCGCTCTCGCACGACATCTTCGTCCATGTCGTCCGCCGCGGACACGCCAGCGATCACGAACAGGTCCGCGTCGCTCGGGCTGCCACGGTGGTGTTTGGCGCGCTGGCGGTTGTCCTTGGCATTGTCTTCAAAGGCCAGAACGTGGCCTTCATGGTCGGGCTCGCATTCGCGATCGCCGGCAGCGCCAACTTCCCGCCGTTGCTGCTGTCGATTGTGTGGAAGCGCTTCACGACGGCGGGCGCGGTCTGGTCAATCGCGACCGGCTCTCTGCTGTCGGTGCTGCTCATCGTGCTCAGCCCGACGGTCTGGGTGGATCTCCTCCACAACGCTCAGGCGGTCTTCCCGCTGCGTAATCCGGCGATCGTCTCGATGCCAGCCGCATTCCTCGTCGCGATCCTCGTGTCTTTGGCGACGCGTGAGCCGAGCGCGGAGGCGGCGTTCGAGGAGGAGAAGATCAGGACCTATCTCGGGGTTGGGGCCGAATAAGTCGTGGCGCCTGTTGCGTGTCTCCGATCACGGATTTCATCACGAAGATCGCGAAGACACGAAGATCACGAAGACATTATGGGTTTTCAGGATCCTCTTGGCGTTGTTCGTGGTCTTCGTAGCTTCGTGTTCTTCGTGATGAAAATCGTAGGACAGCGAACCAAGCGATTACTTGATCGGCAGGAACTCCACCGCAATCGCTCGCCGCATCCCGCCCGGCGCATCGGCTGGCTTCCACGTGACGTAGACGCGATCCGGCAACGCGCGACGGCCGCAGGCGACGCTGCCACGCAGGTCATCGCGATGGCTGATGAGCGACACACTCCCGAGCGATGGCGCGGCAAACCACTCGGCCGCGCCGCCAACACTGACTTCGAAGACGACACTCTTCTCGGAACAGTCGATGCGTTCTAGGAAGCCCTCCGTCCGCCGTTCGCCCGGTTCGAGTTTGCGAAACGCCGGGACGCTGCGCCCTTGTGGACGATTGGCGGCGGCCTCGCGTCCTTCGAGCTTCGCGACGTAGTCGGCCGTCTGCTGTTCGAGCCGTTCGATTTGCGCCAGGATGTCCCGCGCGTTCCCGCGGACGTCCGCCGATGCGCTCGGTCCGGTCAGCGGCGAGATGAGCGCGCGGGCGGCCGCGAACTGTCCCAATCGCATCAGGATGAACGACTCGAGAAGAACGTAGTCATCCCGTCCCGGTGAAAGCGTGCGCGCGCGACGGATCACATCCAGGGCTCGCCCGGGATTCCTGTCTTCGGCGGTCTCGAGTCTCGCATCGAGCGCGTGAGCGTTCGCGAGATCGGGCTTGGCCGTTCGCACCCGTTCGAGGGCCGACCGCGCCGCCGCAACGAGCTCGGGCTCCGCGTCGTCGCTTGTCGCTACGAGTCGCGTGATGCCTGTCGCGACGTGATACTGGACAAGCCAATCGCTCGTGTCTCGCGCCGCTTCGAGGAGCAGCGGCCGCGCCTTCTTTGCGTCGTCAGCTTCGACGAGCAAGAGGCCGTAGAGCGCGCGGGCCCGCGCCGACGGCGGCTGGAGGGCGATGGCCTTCTCGAACTGCGCCACTGTTTCCGGTACCGGGGCGACGCGGCGCAGCAGATCGCCGAGAACCGCCTGCACGTCGCTGTCCGTGACCTTGACCGCCGCGCTCCTGGTTGCCGTGATGCGGTCGGTGAACCGGTAGAGGAGACCGGTCATGACGTCCTGGCCGATGTAACGTTCGAGCTCCGCCGAGATCTTCTGGTCCTTGAACACGTCCTGCCAGGCGTCGAGCGATGGTGTGCCCTCCGATACGAGGCGTCCGTATCTGGCGAGGAGCGGTGCGCGGTTGGGCGAGCCAGCGACAAGCATGTGAACGAGTGCCCAGGACTGCGCGTAGAAGAGCGACTGCCGTTGGCCCTCGTTGTAGACCGGTGAATCCTGATCGACGGCCAGAAGCTCGGGGATCGTCAGCAGACGCCGTGAGTTGAGCAGCTGCAGGTGCGACGGGATGACGTTGCCGATGAGCGCGCGCCGGCCACCATCCTCGACCTTGAACGTGCTGTAGTACTCCGCGAGTCCCTCGTTCAGCCAGAGCGGCATGCCGCGCGACACGTTGTCGAGGACGAGGTGCACGTACTCGTGAAAAATCGTGTGCAGCGACTCGTCGCGGTTGGCATCCGCGAGCGCGACGATGTTCATGTCGTCGCTGGCGAAGAAGTAGCCGCCGAGCCTGATTGGCTTGCCATTGAAGCGGGGGACGTAGGGATCGAACGAGCGCTGGGAACTGAAGACGACAACGACGGTGGGCACCGCGACCGGCGCTGACGCGGCCGGAATCACGCGGGCCAGCGCCTCGCGGAAGCGCTCGAACTCGTCGGCGACCTCGCGGACGCGCCGCTCGCCGGACTCGCCGAAGACGATGAAGTTGGGTGTTTCGACCCGGACCCAGTCTGCAGCCGCGGCTGGAAGCACGCTGGCGAAAACCAACGCAAGCGCGATGGCGTGGCGCAGGGGAGCGGGGCTCACGATTGAATCGCGAAGGTCGCGAAGAATTCTAGCTTATCTCTTTTGTAAGCGTGGCACCGAGTTCGCCATCAGAAGCGCCACTGTATCCGCACCGACGTTCTCAGCGCGTTGTTGATCTCGTCGCCGATCGAGCCGTGGGTCGAAGCGCAGGTCCGGGGCGATGGACGAACCTCGACCCGGCGAAAGCCGGACACCACGGAAGGCGCAAAGGGGGCCGGAGCGGGCTCGTGTTGCGAAAACGACACAATTCCGGTGTCTAATGTCGGCGACTTTTCAGGAGCGTGGGCATGGATCGCCTGACCAGCCGGCGGGTGTGCCGTTGTTTCATCGTTCTGCTCGCGGCGGTGTTGACTGCTGGTGCGAGCATTGCGCAAGTCGTAGACGTCGTTTCGGGCGTGCCTCCGGCGCCGACTGTCCAAGGGCAGCCGCGCGATCGGGCTCCTGCGAGGCGCGTTGGGACGGCAGTGATCCGCGGACGCGTGGTAGACGGCGTCACCGGCGCACCGGTGTCACGCGCACGGGTGCGGGTGATGAACGGCCCGACATCTTCGTCGCCGGTCCTGACCGACGCCGAGGGCGCGTTCGAATTCACGAAGCTGCCCTCGGGCCCGACGACGCTCGTGGCCGAGAAAACGACCTACATGCCCGGGCGTGTGCCAGAGGTAACCGCCACCACGGTGCGAGCGCGCATGCAGCCGCTCGTCCTCCGCGACGGACAACTGCTCGAGAACGTCACCATTTCGCTCTTTCACGGCGGCGCGATTGCAGGCCGCATCGTCGATGCGCACGGCGACCCCGTCGAGAACGCGCAGGTCCGCGCGGCGAGAGTTGTGCGCAGCGGCCGGCCGCAAACGATGGGGCAGGTCCAGAGCAACGATCTCGGAGAGTATCGATTGCCGAGGCTGCAGCCCGGCCGCTACATCGTGCAGGTGCGTCCGCAGCCGTCTCAAGGTTTCCAGGGCGCCTTCATGGAGGGTGGCCCGGCGGACGTGCCGTTGCCACAGCCCATTCCCACTTACTATCCCGGGGCACTCGCGATCTCACAAGCGCAGCCGCTCACCGTCGCGCGCGGCGAGACGTTGTCGGGCGTCGACATCATGCTGGTGGAAGGCACGCCGTCGCTCGTGACCGGGACGGTCGTGAGGGGCGACGGCGGACCCGTGGCCGGCGGCTCAGTGACCTCGCGGGTTGTCGGATCGGAAATGAGCGGCGGCTTCGACTTCGGCGGCGGCACCGGTATTCGCCAGGGCGGCGTGTTCCAGATAACGCTGCCGCCTGGCGAGTACGTGCTCGAAGCCAATGCCCAGATGACGATGCCGATGGGACCCGTGCGACCATCGCCGGAAGATCAGATATTTGGCACGGCTCGGATCACCGTGGGCGGCGGTGCGGTCGAGGCCGTCACGATCGTCGTCGGACACGGCGCCACAGCATCGGGAAAGGTTGTCTTCGAGGGAACCACCCCGGCTCCAGCGCCTCCGGGGCCGACCAACCCGCCCCTCTTCAATCCTGATGGCCCCGGCTGCCGACAGGGAACTGTCACTGTCGCCGCCGATTGGACCTTCAAAGTCGAAGGCTTGGGCGGGACGTGCGCGGCATTGCCGCAACCGATGTTTGGACGTTGGACGGTGAAGTCGGTGGTGTTCCGCGGTCAGAACATCTTCGATCAGCAAATGACGTTCGAGAGCGGCCAGCACTACAACGACATTCAGATCGTCGTGACCGACAAACGCACGCAGATCGACCTGCAGGTTGCTGGCGACGACGGACAGCCGACTCTCGAGTACGTGGCCATTCTGTTCCCGGCGGACAAGGGCAAATGGGGACAGCAATCGAGGCGGACGCGAATCTATACGCCTGCCATGGCGACGAACGCCATGATGGTGCCTCCGATGCCGCCCGGCGCTGTGGCAAGCCCGCCTGTTGCAGGGCCGGCCGGTGCCCCTCAGCGGTTCACCGCCATCCAGCCGGGAGAGTACTTCCTGGTGGCCGTCGACGACATCGGCGCCGAGGACTGGCAGGATCCAGGCGTGCTCGAACGCCTCGCGCCGAGCGCGACACGGGTCGCGGTCACCGACGAAGCCCCGATCGAAGTGCCGCTCCGCCGCGTCAGCCTCTCGGACGTCATTCGGTAGCCGTTCGCCTGTACGGTCCGCGTCTGTGGCGCGTTTCTACCCATGCGCCGCGTTGACGCTGCCAGCGTCGAGCGGTTATAGTTCCGCACTCCAGAAAGTTTCCATGGCCGATCTGCCTTCGCACTTCGGGCCATACCAGATCATCAGCCCGCTTGGCGCTGGTGGGATGGGACAGGTGTATCGCGCCCGCGATACACGGCTGCAGCGCTTCGTCGCGATCAAGATCCTGCATGACGAGGCGGCGCTCGATCCGCAGCGCCAACGGCGCTTCGCGCAGGAAGCCGTTGCCGCCAGCGCGCTGAATCACCCGAACATCCTCACCGTCTACGACGTCGGCAGCGAGGGCGACCTCCAGTATCTCGTTTCGGAGTTGATCGACGGCGAGTCGCTGCGCGCCGAGATGCGACGCGGACGTGTGCCGCTCAAGCGAGCGATCGAAATCATCCACCAGGTTGCCGAGGGCCTTGCCGCGGCGCACGAAGCCGGCATCGTCCACCGCGACCTGAAGCCCGAGAACGTCATGGTGACGGCTGACGGCCGGGTGAAGATCGTCGATTTCGGTCTGGCCAAAACGGCCGATGACGACGTGGCGGCTGCGGGGCTGCGGACGTCGACCCAGACGGCGGCGGGACTGGTGATGGGAACGATCCCGTACATGAGCCCGGAGCAGGCGCGCGGCGACCACGCCGACTTCCGCTCCGATCAGTTCGCCCTCGGCGTCATGCTCTACGAACTGACGACCGGCGTCGCACCCGTTCCAACGCGATACGCCCGTTCAGACGATGTCAGCGATCATCGGCGACGAAGCTCCCGACCCTGCGCAGGTGGCGCCCACGTTGCCGGTGGCGCTGCGATGGGTGATTCGTCGTTTGCTGAGAAGAGCCCGCGGCAGCGGTATGCGCACACCGCGGACCTGGCTGCCGATTTGCGCACGCTGCGGGACTATCTTGGAGAAGCGACGGCGTCAGGCGTGGCACAGGCGGTTGCTGCACCGCGGCGCAAGTGGTGGCGCGTGGCGGCACTGCTTGCAGCGGGAGCCGGCGCGATGGCGTTGCTCGCCGCCGTTGTTCCCCGTGGTCCCGAGGTTCGCGAGCGTTACACGCCGTTCGCGACCGATGAAGGCTATCAAGGCAATCCAGTGTGGTCTCCCGATGGCACGCGGATCGCCTACGAGGCCGAAGTCGATAGTGTGTCGCAGGTGTTCATCCGAGCGCTGGGGGCCGCTCAGCGCACACAGGTCACGAACGCGGTCGCCAGCGTTCACCTCTCGGCCTGGGCGGCCGACGGCAACCTGTATTACCACTCCCAGGCGGGCAACATCCCGGGGCTCTTCCGGGTGAGCCCGATTGCCGGCGCCAAACCGGAACTAGTCCTCGAGAACGCTTGGGAGTCGGCGATTTCACCCGATGCGAAGACGGTTTTTTTCTCGCGAGACGAATCGGCCGCCGCGCTAGGTGGTGGCAGTTTCAGGGTCTGGCGAGCCACCCTGCCGGACGGTGAACACGCCGAGCGCTACGAGCGTGGACCCTTCAAGACACGAAGCGGGTCAGGATCGATTCCTTCGCTTTTCCCCGGACGGTTCTCGCCTCCTTGTCTGGCTCGGCGCCGACGCCGATCGCCGATCTGATTTCTACCTGGTGCCCGTGCCCGAAGGCGAGCCGCGGATGGTGCTCGAGGGCTTGAGCCGGCCGGGACTGCCACCGCCACTTTTCAGCTGGTTGGCAGACGGCCACCACATCGTCGTGACTCGTTCCGACGGCACCGACCCCTGGCACGCACCTGTGGCTCATGAATCCCGAGGACAAGGTCGGGCCGAACGCGCAGACGCAACTGACCACGACGCCGGGAAACGAAGGGTGGCCGAGCGTGTCCCCTGATGGGAACACGATTGCGTTTGCGGCCGATGCTACCGACTTCGATCTCTTCGAAGTTCCACTCGATGGATCGCCTCTGCGTCCGTTCAACCCCAGCACTCGCAACGACTACGATCCGGCCGCCTCACCCGCGAACAATCAATACGCCTTCGTCACAGATCGCGCCGGCAACCTGGAAATCTGGGTGCAGAACCTCGAAGGGTATCAGCAGGAACGGCTCGTCACCCAGGCCGATTTCGACGATCCGTCGTCGATGGCACTCGGATCGTTGGCGTTCTCTCCCAACGGGAGATCGCTGGCCTTCCAGCGCGCCGCGGGCAGCGACGCCATCAACGGGCCGCGCCTGTGGATCACCTCCTCGTCAGGTGGTAAACCCGTGAGCGTTCCCGGCGATGTGACCTATCAAGACGCGCCGACATGGTCGCCCGATGGAAACTGGATTGCGTATTTGCAGGGATCAGCCGGAGGCATCAGGTTGGTGAAGTGGGAAGTCGGCGGCCGGTCAGCGGCCGTCGAGCTGCTCGGCTCGGGCATCTCGATCCCGATGTTCAGGGCGCGGCCGCAGTGGTCTCCGGATGGCAAGTGGATTCTTTGCGAAATCGATGCTGGCCTGAGTCTGATACCGGCGAGCGTGCCGGGCCCGGCCATCACGATCGGTGTGAACGAATGGTTCGCGTATGCGTGGGAGCGTGACAGCAAGCGCGTCTACGGCCTCAGGGCCAGCGATGACGAGAACACGGTCATGCTGGTGTCCATCGACACGGCTACCAAGGTCGAGCGGGTCATCAACAAGAACCTCGCGCCTGTGACGCAGGCCCAGCAGATGATTCGGGGCTTCAGCCGGTTGAAGGATGGGGGATTTCTAACTTCCATGGCCCGGCCGCATTCCGACATTCTGCTGTTGAACGACTTTCGGGTCCCTCGTCCCTGGTGGCACCGATTCTGGCCCTTTGCTCGCACACCGTGACGAGACGCTGAGGAAAATCTGAAGGTTTTCCAAGAGTTCGTTGCCGTCTGCGGGCCGTATACTGCGAAGGCATCAGGAGGCCTCATGCAACGCATCGCACGCTTCGTCGTCGCATTGCTCGTCGGCGTTCCGGTCCTCTACGTGACGGTCCAGGCCTGCGGCGACAAGTTTCTGCTGGTCGGGCGCGGCACCAAGTTCCAGCGTGCATATGCCACGGTCTATCCGTCGAAGATATACATCTTCGTGCGGCCAACGACGGATCACAAGGCCGCGATCCGCGATCCGCAGATGCACAAGGCGCTGCGGCAAGCCGGCCACTCGGTCTCGGTGATTGAAGACTGGCAACTGCTCGAGCAGGCGCTCAAGAGCGTTCCGGTCGACCTCGTGCTCGTCGATGTGGCCGAGCGAGCCAGGCTGGAGCCGATCGTCGGCACGTCGCCGGCGCATCCTGATGCTCTATACGTCGCCTTCCCATCGACCGCACCGCCGTCCAAGGCGATGTGCAAGCTGAAAGCAGACGACAAGCCGCTCCGCTACCTCGAAGAGATCGAAGGCACGATGAAGACGCGGACGAAGAGCGCCGCCAAGAAGTCCTGACGCGGAGAGGAGCAATCCGATGGCCATTTCACATTCGCGCGCTGCAACGGTTGTTGCCGTGCTCGCTCTGGCCGCCATCGCGGTGCCTCGCGGAGCGCGGGCCCAGGCGTGGGTGCCGTCCCAGGGCGAGGGGTCGGTGTCGGTCGCCTATCAGAACATGAACGTCAAGAAGCACCTGGCAGGGACGACGCGAGTCGACGGCGGCCAGATCGACACTCAGGTGATGCTGGTCGACTTCTCGTACGGGGTGACCGACAAGATCGCCGTCGATTTTGCGCTGCCGCTCGTCTCGTCGAAGTACCAGGGCCCTGTGCCGCATCCCGGGACCAATATCGACAACGGCCAGTATCACAGCTCGTTTTCCGACGTCCGATTCGCGGTGCGCTATAACCTCACGCGCGGCAACGTGGTCTTCACGCCCTACGCCGGCAGCGTCGTCCCCAGCCACGACTACGCCTTCTACGGGCACTCCGCGCCGGGACAGCGCCTGAACGAGATCCAGGTGGGTGCGTATGCGGCAAAGCTGTTCGAAAAGGGAATTCCGGGGATGTTCGTGTCCGGCCGTTACGCGTATGGCTTCGTCGAAAACGTCCTCACCTTCTCACGCAATCGCAGCTATGCCGACCTCGAGGTTGGCTACTTCTTCAGCCCGCGCTTCCGCGCCTTCGCGATGACGAACGGGCAGTATTCGTACGACGGCATCGACTTTCCCAAGACCGGGGGCATGGCCGCGCTTCCGCCCGAGCAGCGGCCCGTCCACGACCAGATTCAGCGCGTGCACTATCTGGATGTTGGTGGCGGCGCCGCGTACTCGATCACTGACAACTTCGATGTCTTCGGGTCCTTCTCGCGCCTCGTCACCGGCCGCAACGGGCACGCGCTGAACCGGGGAATCACGATTGGTGGAAGTTGGAGTTTCGCGCTGAAGAAGAAGGTCGATCCCACGGTTGCGAAAAAGCCAGCTGCCGAGAGCGACGGCGTGACCGCCTCGCGCGAGAACTCGCTCATCCGCTGTATCTGTCAGAAGTCAGGGTTGTGATCCGCTGCCGCGATGCGAAGAGTGCGTTGCCGTCGACTCTCCGTCGGGTGAGCGCTTGAACGTGAAGAGCAGCGAGCCAATCCGAATTTGATCGCCGTCGACGACCGGCGTTGGTCCCGAGACCGCCCGGTCGTTGACGTATGTACCGTTCTTGCTGCCAAGGTCTTCGATGACCGCGCCTTCAACGTCGACTGAGATCCTGGCGTGACGTCGCGACACCGTGCTCGACTTGATCGAGTACGACGCCCGGGCCTTCGCGCCCGAGCACGTTCTCTCCTGACATCAGCTCGACTTCCGCCGTGGCGCCCACCAGCCAGCCGCGGGGCCGGTTCGTCGCGGCATCCGCTTCCTGTCCCTGAAACGCGTATCCAAAGCCATGCAATGTGCGGATGAAGGTCGGCTTCCGT
>CAWCQS010000006.1:0-263898 GCA_963797715.1 uncultured Acidobacteriota bacterium | reverse complement strand
GAACAGGCCGAGGCCTCGCTCGATTTGCGCCTCGCTGAACCGCCGCCGGAGAAACGCTTCGCCTCCTTTCCGGGCAATCGTGTAGAGGACGAAGCATCCAGCGGTGGACCCGAGAGTGGTCGCGGCGCTGTAGAGCATCCAGCGCTCCGGATGCTGAATCGTGAGCGCGACGATGAGCGCGTCACCGACCTGAGGCAGCGAGAGGAACGACGAATCGAGGAACGCGATGATCGCGAGTCCTGGTGCCCCAAGCTGCTCGGCAAGGGGAAGAATCCACGCCATGACTCGCTGAAGGAGTTCTGAAAGGTAATGCATCGCGGAGCGCGATTATTGCACGCCGGACTGGAGCGCACGGGCCCTTCCGGGCGTATTAACGGCGGGTGAAGCCTCGGACACTTCGATGACACATCAACTTGGATTGGCTTTGCGGCGTCTTCGAGATACGCCTGGGTTCACGGCCGTCGCCCTGGCGTCGCTAGCCTTCGGAATGGGCCTCAGCGTCCTGATCTTCAGCTTCACGAGCCCCGTGTTGTTCAAGGCCCTGCCGTACCCGAGCCCGACCGGCTCCTCGACGTGAGCATGGCGCCTCCCGACAAGCCGGAAGCGAAAGGAGTGGTGACGCCGGCGCTGTACCTCCTTCTGCGCGACAAGACCAGTGCGGCCTTCGAAGCCGTCGGCGCCTTCGACGCGGGGCGATCGGCCAACCTCGCGGGCGATGCCACGGGCCCAGCAGAACGACTGGACGGGCACCGGATTTCTGCGACCGGCCTCGCGGCGCTCGGCGCCAGACCCGTGTTGGGCCGGCTCCCGGTGGCTGCCGACGAGCAGGCTAGCGCCGCGCCCACCATGGTGCTCAGCTACCCGGTGTGGCAGCGACGCTTTGCCGGCCGTCCGGACGTGGTCGGCCAGACCGTAAGGGTCGATGGACAACCAACACAGATCCTTGGCGTCATGCCGGAGGGCTTCGGGCTCCTCGACAATTCTTCCGACGCCTGGTTCGCGTTCAGCTTCGAACCGGCCCCCGGACAGGAGACACAACACAACCTTCGCGCCGTCGCTCGCTTGAAGCCCGGAGTCTCGATGGCAGAGGCACAGGCCGCGGTGAAGGTCGCACTCGACGAGTACGCGCAGAAATTCCCGAACCGTGACGAGGGCTGGACCGTCGAGCTCACGCCATGGCGCGAGGCACGATTCGGCGCGATGCGCCGGCCGTTGACGATGGCGCAGCTGGGCGTCGGAGTGATGTTGCTTCTTGTATGTGTGAGCGTCGCGGTGCTGATGCGCGCGCGCACGGTCTTGGGCGAGAGGTCGGCTGTTCTCGCCTCACGACAGACAGGTCCGGGCGTCGTGCTCGGCGAAAGCCTGCTGCTCGCGCTCGGAGGCGGTGCGATCGGCGCCGCCCTCATGGCGCTAGTACTCCCGGCGCTCCGTGACATCTCCCCGGCCGTGCTCCCGCGTCTCAGCGAGGTCGGGTTCGACGCCCGCGGGCTCGCGTTCACTGTCGTCCTCATCGTCTTTGTGACGCTGGCGGTTGGGATCCTGCCGGCGTTGCGAGCGTCGCGGACCGACACGGCGACAAGGGGATGGCTCGGCGCGTTGACGCTTGCGGCGCTCGTGGCCGTCCAGGTGACGCTGGCATTCGTGCTCATCGCTGCGGCCGGTTTTGCGATGCGAGCGGTCGGCGATCTGCGAGGTCGCGACGTCGCCATCAACCCGGCGGGTCTACTCAGCGCCGACGTGTATCTGCCGCGCGACCCATACGTCACTCGCAGCGTTTCCGAAACCGGCGGCCCCGAGATCGCCGAGTTCAACCCCGCGGGCGCGGCCGTCTACGATCGCATTCGCGCGGCGCTGCAGACGATGCCGGGCGTCGTCCAGGCGGCGGGCGCGGGCACTCACCCGTTCGCCTCAAACCCTTTCGTGCAGTTCTGGATCGGGGACGCGGAACACACGCCCGAGAACCGGGTCGCGGCGCAGTACCTGGCCGTCACGGAAAACTACTTCAACACGGTGGGGATTCACCTAGTTCGTGGCCGGGATTTCTCGGCCGCCGATCGGCCCGACTCGCCGTGGGTGGTCCTCGTCAACGAAACGCTGGCGAAGCAGCACTGGCCCAACGGCGAGCCGATTGGCCAGCGACTGACGCTGACTTTCTCTCCGAATGACGAGGAAGCGGCGCGCGAGGTCGTCGGCCTGGTGGCTGACACGATCCCATTCCGTGGAGCGTCAGAAGTCCCGCCGCTCATCTACGTGCTCCACCGGCAACAGGCGACCGAGCAGCGCGCCTCGCTCGAAGCCCGGCGCACGGTAATGTCGTTCATCGTTCGGACGTCGGGCGATCCGCTCGCGCTCGGCGATGCGGTCCGAGCGCAGGTCGGCAAGGTCGACGCCACGACCCCGGTGGCGTCGATTCGCACCGTCGAGTCGTATCTCAATGCCGGTCAGACCGCGCTGCTGCACTATGGCGAGACGCTTCTCGGCATCGTCGCGCTCGTCGCACTGGTCGCGGGTGCGGTGGGCGTTTACGCCCTCACCGCCTACGGCGTCGCCCATCGTCAATCGGTGCTCGCGCTCGGCCTCTTCGTCGTGGCGGCGGTCGTCATCGGAGTGGGAGCGGGATGGGCCGGCTGGATGCGGCTCGCCAGCGTCATCGAGTCGTTTCTCACGAACCTCACGGTCGCGCCGGCAGATCGCATGCCGCTCGTCATCACCGGCGGCATTATCCTGGCGACTGCACTCGTCGTTTTTTTCGTCGGGTTTCTCGTCGGGGCGCGGCGTCCGGCGACGGCAGGCCGCTGAGACATGAGCAGGTACAATCATTCACGGATTATTTCTAACGTCCAGGAGGTCATTCATGCTTCGTAGAATCCCCACGTCCTTGTTGCTGGCCGCGTTCGTGGCGAGCGGTTCGGTCGTCGCCGCGCGGACCCATGATCAGGGCGCGGCCCAGGCGAAACCGGCACCCTCCCAAGGTGCGCCGAAAGCGAAGCCCGCTCCCGCGCCGCTGACAGCGGCCGATGCGACGCCGCTGATGGGCACGTGGCAGATTCCTCTCGAGACGCCGACAGGACGGCTCGTCGGGACTCTCGTCTTCCGCACCGAGGCGGGCAAGGTCGTCGCCGGCCTCAGCGCCCCGCAATTCCCCGAGCACAAGATTACCGACATCACGAAGAGCGGCCAGGTCGTGACGCTCAAGGCCTCGACCAACTACTCGGGTCCCCTGACGGCGTTCTCCGGTCCCGTGACGATGGTGTTGACGCTGACGCCCAAGGGACCGGACCTGGCGGCGTGGTTCGACTTCAACAACGCGGGCTTTCAGATCGGCGGCACGGCCAAGAAGAAGGCCTGAGCGGCTGCATGTCGGAGCCGTTGCATATCGCCTTCCTCGGGTGCGGATTCATCACGCGCGTACACAGCCAGCACCTGAAAGGGTCGCTGTCGGGCACGATCGTCCCGAGCTACGCCAGCCGCGATCGCGGGAAGGCGGAAGAATTCCGCCGCCAGTTCGGCGGTCGGACGGCGTTTGGCAGCTATGACGAGGCGCTCGCGGATCGCAGCGTGGACGCCGTCGTCATAGCCGTCCCGCCGCGCTTCCATCTCGACTTGACGCAGCGGGCGCTTGCCGAAGGCAAGCACGTGCTGGTCGAGAAGCCGGCGTTTCTCCGCGCCGAGGACTACACCTCGATCATCGCGCAGCGCGATCAGATCGGGCGTACCGTCCTCGTCGGCGAGAACGATCACTACAAGCCACTGGCCGTCTGCCTGCGGCGCCTGCTGGCCGAAGACGCGATCGGCGAGATGGTGTTCGGACATTTCATGACCGTCGCGCTCCGGTTGAAAACAGCCGACGACTGGCGCAATGACGAGACCATGGCTGGAGGCGATGCGTTCTTCGAGGAAGGCATCCACTGGCTGCACGTCGCGGGAAGTCTCGGTCCGCGCATCACGACGATACACGGCTTCCGGCCGGCTCCGTCGCGTGAGGGCCCCGATCGGCGCGTGAAGAGCATGCTCGTCTCGTTCGCGTACGACAACGGCGCGGTCGGATCCCTCTACTATTCGAGAGAAGTGCCGTCGCTCTTCCGTGGCCTCCGCCTCTCGAAGCTCATGGGCCGCCGCGGCATCATCTCGTTCGAGTCCAATGGTGCGGCGGTCCTCGTGCGCGGGGCGGGTCTGCCGCGGGTGATCGTGCCCGGCTTCAGGGACATTCGCGGCTACCGCGCGATGTATGCGGATTTCGCCGCGTCGATCCGCGCGGGCCGTCAGCCGGAGATGAGCCTCGAACGCGCACTGGAAGATCAGCGACTCATGGACCAGGTCTATGCGACGATTTGACGATCGCCGCTGAGCTCCCGCTAACTTCAGCGAAGGTCCGCCGGCGGCAGCTATAGGTCGGTCGTTTGCTCGGTCGGCAGGTCGTTCGGCAACGCGACCGGCGATCAGCCAGATTCAGGACCTGACGGCGGCGGCGCCGCACGATTCTCGGACCACCAGCTGCACGTCGAGCAGGATGTCTCTCGCCGGCAGCGTTTTTCTCGACACGCGCTCGAGCATGGCGCTGAGCGCGGCCTCTCCAATCTGCCGGGACGGCTGGCGCAGTGTCGTCAGCGGCACCGGCAGCAGCGCCGCAAACTCCACGTCGTCGATCCCGACCAACCGCAGATCCTTCGGGATGGCATAGCCGAGGGTCATCAGCGAACGCATCAGACGACCGGCCGTGCGATCGTTTGCGCACACGATCGCGTCCGGGCGCACGGCCTCCATCAGCTGCCGGACCGCCGCGACGTTCGATGGATCCAGCCGTTCGATCAGCCCGGGCTCGATGACGAGGCCGGCGGCGTAGAGCGCTTCCCTGTAGCCAGCCTCACGCGCATCGACGGTCGCGGCAGCGTTCGCCTCTCCGACAAACGCGATACGTCGACTGCCGAGGCCGCGGACGTGCTCCGCCATGATGAAACCCGCGCGGCGGTTGTCGATGCCGACGAGATCGTGATGTCCGCGATGCGGATAGGGCGTGACGGTGCGGTCGAGCAGGACAACCGGAATACGCGCCGCATCGAGCGCATCGGCGATCCGTTGATTAACGCGATCGTCGGCAGCGGTGAACTCGAGTGGCGCGAAGAACACACCGGAAACCCGGCGCTCGATGTACTGCCGGCACAATTGCCACGCGCGATCCGACTTCGACGCGCCGGCGTCGCCCGGGCTCCCCCACACGAGCGCGTGGCTTCGCGCCAGCGGCGACGACATCATGCCCTGACAGACCGGCTCGAAGATGTCGGTCTCGCCCAGATCGGGAATCAGGAGTCCGAACGACATCCCGCGCGCTGAGGTCCCGGCAGTGACGAACGTGCCCGAACCGGCGCGGCGCTCGACCAATCCCTGGAGCTGCAGGTCGCGCACGGCGCGGCCCACGGTGATCCGCGACGCGCCAAACGTGCGCCCGAGCTCCGCTTCGCTCGGCAGCCGATCGCCTCGCTTCAGCCGCCCGGACTGAATGTCTCGCGAGAGCGCCTGATAGACCTGACGATGCTTCGGCAACGGCTCGGCGACTGCATGCATGTGCAAATGATATGACAACTTGGTGACAGCAGACAAGCGCAGCGGTGTGAACTAGCTTGGAGAGTGGACATTATTGGCCACATTTTACCGCTAGTGAACAGTGGCGGACTTTGACTCCCCGGCAAAAGGCTGTTAGGCTGAATCCCGTTAGTTGCTATAACGTTTTGACGGGCTCCCCGTGAAAGGCCATGACGATGACATCCACGCCGAAGCACTTTCTCGTCGCCTCGGACTTCGACCAGACGTTGAGCTTCAACGACTCGGGCGCGGTTCTAGGCGAGCTCATCGGCGCCTCTCGTTTTGAAGAAAAGGTCGCCGGCCTCGCTCGCAGCAACCTCGTGCATCAGGGCGGCGAGCTCGCATATCTCATCCGCCACGACCCTGAGTTTCGCGGCGTGCGCCGCGAGCACCTCGAAGAAACAGGGCGCCGGGTCAGGCTGCGCAGCAACATCCCCGCGCTCGTCGACATGCTCGCGCAGGGCGTCGACGGCCACCGGTTCTCGTTCTTCGTGATTTCGGCGGCACCGCGCGAGGTGATTCAGTCGGCGCTCGCCGGCGTCGTCGCGCCCGATCACATCTTCGGCACCGAGCTCGAGTTCGACGATCACACCGGCGAGGTGCGATCGATTGCCCGCGTCCCGGCCGGGTACGGCAAGGTCGCTGTCGTCGAAGAGCTCGAAGAGCGGCTCGGCATCGGTCCGGATCGCACCATCTACGTCGGCGACGGCAGTTCCGACGTGCACGTCATGCTGCACGTCAACAACCGCGGCGGCTTCACGCTTGCGGTGTCCGAGAACCGGCAGCTCGCGCGCATCGCGCGAAGCACGCTGCTGAGCGACGATGCGTCGAGCGTGATGGTGCCGATTCTGGAAAACGTGGTGGGCTGGGGTGTGAGCGAGATTCGTTCGCTCTTCGAGTCCTACGGACTGACGCTGCACGAGTGGGAGAAGGCGCGTACCCACCGCGTGACGCTGCGGGAATCCGCGGCTCCGTCACAGCAGGCTGTTGCCTGAGGGAACGCACGAAATGGTCGAATATCTTGGCTGGGTGGCGACGGCGGTGTTCGTCGGCTCGTATTTTTGTGCCGCGCCGGCAATGCTCAAGCGCGTGCAGATGCTCGGTGCGCTGATGTGGGTCGTCTACGGCCTGTTGATCGGCGCCTCGCCGGTCGTCGCCGCCAACCTGCTCGTCTTTGGCGCGGCGGCATGGACGACGACACGGGAGAGGACCGCGTAAAGCCGCAGGCGCCGTTCGAGCTTTCGCCGGCGTGGCGACTCGGTCTATTCTTAGGGCCGCTTTCAACGAGGCCCAACAGCATGCGATCGCCCTACGCCCGCGCGTCGAAACTCGCAGTTTTCACTCTCGCCTTTCTCGCCGCTGCCCTGACGCTCTCCGCGCAGCAAGAGCCACCGTCGGGGCGTGGCGTCCGGCCCCCCGAACCGCCAGGACCGAGAGTGAAGGCTCTTGTCGTGAGCGGCGGCTGCTGTCACGACTACGCGTTGCAGGGAAAGCTCCTGGTCGACGCCGTCAACAAGGCGCTGCCCGTCGATTGGACGATTGCGATCCAGGGGGGCCGCGGCACCAAGGGCGAGCTACCGGTATACGACAATCCAGACTGGGCCAAGGGATTCGACATCGTCGTGCACAACGAGTGTCTCGCCGACGTCAGCGACCCGGCATTCATCCGGCGGATCACGACGCCGCAGAAGGGCGGACCGCCGGCGCTCGTCATCCACTGCGCGATGCATACGTTCCGGGCGGCGACGGTCGATGATTGGCGCGAGTTCCTGGGTGTCACCACACGGCGTCACACCAAGGCGCACAACATCTCGGTCAAGGTGGCTGCGAAGGATCACCCGGTGATGAAGGGTTTCAAGGAAGACTGGGTGACGCCGGTCGACGAGCTCTACGTGATCGAGAAGTTCTGGCCCAACTCGACAGCGTTGGCGACGGCCGTGAGCCCGGAGGATCAGAAGGAGTATCCGCTCGCGTGGGTCAGCGACTACGGCGGCACGCGCGTGTTCGGCACGACGCTCGGGCACGGCAACGACACGTGGAACGACCCGACGTTTCAAGACATGCTCGCGCGCGCGTTCAAGTGGGCGCTGAAGCGCGAGTGAATTTGCTGCTCGACCGACGACAGGACAACGCTCTCCGGTTAGCCTGCGGACACATACGCACTCTGCGTAGACCGCCTCCATGATCGGTCAGACGCTCGGCCACTTCGAGATCCTGGAGATGCTCGGCGAGGGCGGAATGGGCGTCGTCTACAAGGCCCGCGACACCCACCTGGACAGGCTCGTTGCGATCAAGGTTCTTTCCGCCGAGCGCGCAGCCAGCCTCGATCGCCGTCGCTTGGTGCTGGAGGCGAAGACCGCGTCTTCGCTCAATCACCCCGGCATCGTCACAATCCACGACATCACCAGCCACGAGGGCATCGATTTCATCGCCATGGAGCTCGTGCCGGGGCGAACACTGGATCGCCTGATTCCCCGGCATGGGCTGCCGCTACCCGAGGCACTCGACTACGGCATCCAGATCGCAAATGCCGTCGCGGCGGCGCATGCCGCCGGCGTCGTCCATCGCGATTTGAAGCCCGCCAACGTCATCGTTTCAGATCGCGGACGAATCAAAGTGCTCGACTTCGGCCTCGCGAAGCTGGTCCACATCGGGCCCGGGGCCGACGGAGCGCCGACCGCTACCCGCACTGCGCCGGTTACCGAACAGGGCGTCATCGTGGGCACTGTCGCGTACATGTCGCCCGAGCAGGCGGAAGGCAAGCCCGTCGACACGCGCACGGACACCTTCAGTTTCGGGTGCGTGCTCTACGAGATGATCAGCGGACAGCGCGCCTTCCAACGTGACTCGACGATTGGAACACTGTCGGCGATTCTGCATGAGGAGCCGAAGCCAGTCAGCCAGCTGCGTGAGCACCTCCCGCACGAGGTCGAGCGCGTGATCGGGCGATGCCTCCGGAAGGATCCCGAGCGGCGCTGGCAGTCGATGGCCGATGTCGGGGCCGCCCTGCAGGACCTGAAGGACGACCTCGACTCAGGCAGCCTTGTTGCTGCATCTCCGGCGATCGGGCGTCCTCGCCGTCTATGGCCTGTTGTAGCTGGGGTCGTCGTCCTGATCGCCATCGCCGCGGGCGCAATCGTCGCATTCTCGTGGCGCGGGCGCACGACTGCACCCGATCTCCCCGCCCCATCCTTCACGGCCGTGCCGCTGACCACGTACCCCGGCCGGGAGCAGCAGCCCACATTTTCACCTGATGGGAGCTCGGTCGCGTTCAGCTGGAACGGAGAGCGCGAGGAGAACTGGGACATCTACGTCAAGCTGATTGGGCCGGGATCGCCGCAGCAGTTGACGACCGATCAGGGCCTCGATACCGGTCCTGCGTGGTCCCCGGACGGTCGCTCGATCGCCTTCGTGCGCATCCACTCCGATCGGGCAACCGTTATCGTCGTGCCGTCCAGAGGCGGGCCCGAGCGTGATGTGCTCGAGATACGTCGAGCCGGGATTTCCGTCATCGGCCAGCTGCTCTCATGGTCGCCCGACAGCCGGTTCCTGGCCGTCGCAGCGGCGCCGTCGGATGAGAAATCCACTGCCATCACGGCAGTCGACGTGACCTCGGGCAAGACCAGCGGGCTCACGACGCCGCCTGCAGGCACGACACTCGACCAGCTGCCGTCGGTGTCGCCCGATGGAAGAACGCTGGCGTTCGTCAGGCGCAGCTCCGGCCAAACGGGACAGCTCTGGCTACAGCCGTTGTCGGGTACGTTTGCGCCGATCGGCGAGCCCACTCGCGTTGGGGCCGAAGCGCTCTTTTACCACGGCGTGGCGTGGAGTAGGGACGGACGCGATCTCATCGTGTCGTCGGGCAACACGGGGAACGTCGGGTTGTGGCGAATCCCGATGCAGGACCCCGGGAATATGCGGCGACTGTCGCCTGCCAGCGACGAATGGCGGCAGCCTACAGTTTCCATGCAGCACGATCGGCTGGCGTTCACGCGGACGACCTGGGACGAGAACCTCTGGCGCCTGGCGCTCGAGGGTCCGGGGCGGCCGGCCGGTGCCCCCGTCAGCCTGATGGGCTCGACACGCCTGGAAATGAACGCGCAGTTCTCACCGGAGGGGTCCCGAATGGTCTTCGAGAGCCTGCGGTCAGGCACCCAGGAATTGTGGGTGGCCGACCGCGACCAACGGAACGCCCAGCAGCTGACCGACTTCAACGGCCGTCGCGGCGGAACGCCGGCGTGGTCGCCGGACGGCCAGTCGATCGCGTTCGACTTGCGAAGCGATGGCAGGCGATCGGACATCTATGTCATCCCGGCACGAGGCGGCGCACCCGTTCGAGTCACGAACGACGCGGCCGACGATTACGTGCCCAGCTGGTCGCGTGACGGGCTGTGGATCTACTTCGGGTCTACGCGCAGCGGCAGGGACGAGGTCTGGAAGGTGGCGCCGGGAGGCGGCGAGCCGGTGCAGGTAACGCAAAGCGGTGGGCGATATGCCAAGGAGTCGGTTGACGGGCGCGACCTGTATTACGCCAGAACGCAGACGTTCCCGGCGACGATCTGCCGCATGCCCGTCGCCGGCGGTGAGGAAGTGACCGTCATCCGAAATCTGGCGTATTACGCAAACTTCGCCGTTGCGCGCGATGGCATCTACTTCGAGTCATCCGTTCCTGGCACATCCGTCGGAAGCCTCGCGATGTTCACGCCGTTCTCGCGCCCAGGCGCGACGGTCGAATTTCTGAGCTTCGCGACGGGCAAAGTCAGCCGCGTGATGACGCTCGATCGACACTTCGGCCATGGCTTGGCCGTGTCGCCTGACGGCCGGGCGCTCCTATTCGGTCAGGTGGATACCTTCACCGAAGACCTGATGCTCATCGAGAACTTCCGGTAGGGCCCGCGGCGAGGAGCGCCCCTAAATCTACGGACGCTCGCAAGCGTAGGACTGGGCGGCTGCCGGCCCGCCACTCTTGAACTGCGGGTACTCCGGATACGAACAGAGCGGCAGGCTCCTGTCTCCCGCGGTCACGACGACCGACATGCCCGGCACTTTCTTGCGCTCGACCCAATCGGTGAGCAGCGCGAATCTGTCGAAGGTGTTGGGGATGGGCGCCACCGTCACGGCCTTGCCCTCACCATCGACGCTGTAGCTCCTCCCCGACAGGCCATGCCCCGCCTGCGGCATGACGAACAGCCGCGCAAATCCATCGACGCGGGCGCGGCCCATCGTGTCGAGCAGCGACTGGTAGTAGTCGAGCTGCGCGCCCGGTGACGCCAGCGTGTCGTCCGTGCCAATCGTGACGATCATCTTGCCGCCCCGTTTCTCGAAACGCGTGAGATCGGCGCTCGTCGCATCGAGCCACGGCGACAGCTCCTTCCTGCGCGCGTCGAGCGGCCCACCCTCGACGTAGTCGAGCGGGTTCGCGGCAACGTTGCGCATCAGAAACCCTGTCACGCCGAGGACGCCAAGGTGCGAATGCATTGCCGCGTCTGGCGCCGCACCTTCCTGGCCCTTGAACCTGACGTCCGAAATCAGTCCGCTGCCGGATGGATCCGTATTCGGCAGCCACATGCCAAAGGACGTGACCTTGTTGGCGAGTGGCGAGGCGAACATGTAGCGGCTGTAGACGAAGTGCAGCGTCGAGATCTGACCGTCGGTCAGACATGCAGCGGCGGTCGTATCGGCGGGATTCGGATCTTCGTTGTTCGGGCATCGCCTGGCGGCCCAGGGCTCGCGGCCCTTCGCGCCCTGTTTGACGTCGAAGATCGCACGGCACGCCATGTAATTGTTGATGATGCCGTCCACCAGGCCGTCCAACCCGTCGCACTGCCGCATGAACTCGCCACGAATGGCATTCACCTTGGCGCGCGTCACCCAGTTGACCAACGGCTTTTCCTGAATCCTGATCAGCTCTGGCGCCAGCATCAGCGACGAGAAGTTGACGATGGGCACATTGGCGATGATGCCGTCGTAGTCCTCGGGGTAATGCTGCGCGACGGTGAGCGCTTCGCGGCCGCCTTGTGATGTGCCGACGTAGTAATTGACGCGCGGTTTGCTGGCATACATGCGCTCGACGAGCACCATCGCGGCGTCGTGCGTTTTCTTCATCTGCATGTAGCCGAGGTTCTTGATCGCCTCGTCCGTCAACGTCCACTCGGGTGCGTCCTTGATGCCGTGCCCGGAGTCGCTTCCGTACGTGACCACGCCCTGCGCCGGTCCGATCGATCCGCCACGCCCGCCGGTCAGGTTCGGCACGATGCCGTTCATGCCGCCACCTCCAAGCTGCGCCGCTCTGAGCGTCCACGAGGCGGGAAAGACGACACGGAAGTTGATCGGCCTGGCGGCGGGATCCACGGGCGCCATCGCGCCGTCGATCGAGCAGTACGCCGCCGTCGATTCCGTCGCCGCCGTCCATTTTGGCTCGGCCAACGTCACGTTCGACACGGGTTCACCGATGGACCTGACGGGAATCGAATTGCCGAGTTTCTCCGCTGTGCAATCACCCTCGGTGATGATCTTCCGTTCGCCGATCTCGGGGAGAGGTGCGGGCTGGGGCACCGCCTGCGCGTCCAATCGATCGATCGGCTTCGACAGGGCGACGAACGCGATAAAGAGAACGCTCGAGAGCTTCAGGAACGTCGGCATCGGTGAAAGTATAGAGCGTGCTCTGATTCGAGCGGTGTTTACTGTCACAGCTGTCAAAACCTTCAATCGCAGAGTGCGCCGAGGGCGCCGAGGTACGCCGAGGACGATCCGAATCACGATCAGCCGGTCGCGTCGCCGGCCGGAACGGCCGGCGAGTGGCATCGCGAGGGAGCCGCAAGTCAAAGCACCAGTCGCAATTCAGTGGTGCTTTGACTTGCGGCTCCCTCGCGATGCCGCCCGCGCGTTCGCGCGGCGCGACCGATCGGCACCATGAGGATCGACTGTGATCAGCCTCAGCGCGTCCTCAGCGCACTCCGCGTGCTCGGCGATAAGGCTTTGGACAGCATGGCAGTGAACATCGCCGGAGTATGCGCCAGGCCACGAACATGATCCTCACGCTACACTTATCCCGTGATCACGCGCACGCAGGTGGGCATCGTTGGCGCCGGTCCCGCCGGCCTGATGCTCGGGCAACTCCTTCATCTCCAGGGCATCGACTCCGTCATCGTCGAGAACCGCAGCCGGCAATACGTGATCGAACGCGTGCGCGCGGGCGTGCTCGAGCAGGGCACGGTCGATTTGATGCGGGAGGTCGGTGTCGGCGATCGGCTCGCGCGCGAGGGCATGCGGCACGACGGCATCTACCTGGCCTTCGGCGGCGTCAGGCACCGCATCGACATGGCGGAGCTGACCGGCGGACGGGCGATCACAATCTACGGCCAGAACGAGGTCGTTCACGACTTGATCGAGGCGCGGCTCGCGACCGGGCGGCCGCTGCACTTCGAGGCCGAAGACGTCAGCGTCCACGATCTCGAATCGGACAAGCCGCGCATCCGATTCCGCCACAACGATACATCGCACGAGATCGCGTGCGACGCCATCGCCGGTTGTGACGGGTTTCACGGCATCTGTCGTCCGTCGATTCCGTCTCACCAACTGCAACTCTACGAGCGTGTCTACCCGTTTGCCTGGCTCGGCATCCTGGCCGAGGCGGCTCCCTCGTCACACGAACTGGTCTACAGCCTGCACGAGCGCGGATTCGCCCTTTTCAGCATGCGCTCGCCGCACGTGACGCGCCTCTATCTGCAATGCGCTCCGGACGAGGACGTCACCGAATGGAGCGACGACCGCATCTGGTCCGAGCTGAGAACGCGATTGACCACAGGCGACGGTTGGAAGCCTAACGAGGGACGGATTTTTCAAAAAGGCGTGACGGGCATGCGCAGCTTCGTCGCCGAACCGATGCGGTTCGGACGGCTCTTTCTGGCCGGCGACGCCGCGCACATCGTGCCGCCGACCGGCGCCAAGGGTCTCAACCTTGCGATGGCCGACGTTTACCGGCTGTCCGCTGCCCTCGCCGACTTCTCCCGCACGGGTGCCACGGCCCGGCTCGATTGCTATTCCGAGCGGGCGCTCGCGCGCACCTGGCGCGCGCAGCGTTTCTCGTGGTGGATGACGTCGATGCTGCACCGGTTGGACAGCGACAACCCGTTCGACCACCGGCGTCAGCGGGCCGAACTGGAGTATCTTGTGAGTTCGCGCGCCGCCATGACGAGCCTGGCCGAGAGCTATACCGGCGCCCCCTTCGACGCATGAGTGAGTTCACGACCCTTCGCGACGCCATCGCACGCTACGTGCGGCCAGGACAGACAGTCGCGCTCGAAGGCTTCACTCATCTGATTCCGTTTGCCGCCGGACACGAGATCATCCGTCAGCGGATTACCGACCTGACGCTCGTGCGCATGACGCCCGATCTTCTGTACGACCAGATGATTGGCAGCGGCTGCGCGGCAAAGCTCGTTTTCTCGTGGGGCGGCAACCCCGGCGTCGGCTCGCTGCATCGACTGCGCGACGCGGTCGAGAAGGGTTGGCCGCGTCCGCTCGCCATCGAAGAGCACAGTCACTCGGCAATGGCGCACGCCTATGCAGCCGGCGCGGCTGGAATGCCCTGCGCGGTGTTTCGTGGCTACCGCGGCTCGGACCTTCCCAAGGTCAACCCGAACATCAAATTCATCACCTGCCCCTTCACCGGCGAGACGCTGGCGTCGGTGCCGGCACATCGTCCGGACGTGACGATCGTGCATGCGCAGAAAGCCGATCGCTCCGGCAACGTCCTCGTCGAGGGCATCATCGGCGTCCAGAAAGAGGCGGTGCTCGCGGCACAGAAGGCCATCGTCACCGTCGAGGAGATGGTCGAACGCTTCGAAGGGGTTGGCACGAACGCGGTCATCCTGCCCTCCTGGACCGTTCATGCCATCGTCGTGGTTGCCGGCGGCGCGCGACCGTCCTACGCTCACGGCTACTACTCTCGTGACAATGCGTTTTATGTCGCGTGGGACGCGATCTCGAGAGATCGCGAAACGTTCCAGCGCTGGATACAGCAGCACGTGATGGAGGCGCACCCGGTATGAGCGGCGCGGCGTATTCGGCGTCAGAGATGATGACCGTGGCTGCGGCGAGGGCCCTCGGCAACGACGACATCTGCTTCGTCGGCATCGGCCTGCCGTCAGCCGCCTGCAACCTTGCCCGCCTGACGCACGCGCCGCGGTTGACGCTCGTCTACGAGTCCGGCACGCTCGAAACCAAGCCCACGGTGCTGCCGCTGTCGATTGGCGACGGTGAGCTCTGCGAGACTGCCTTGACCACAGTCTCAGTACCGGAGATGTTCCAGTACTGGTTGCAGGGCGGACGGATCTCGGTGGGGTTTCTCGGCGGCGCGCAGATCGACCGCTTCGGCAATCTGAACAGCACCGTGATCGGGCCGTACGACAAGCCAAAAGTCCGGCTGCCCGGTAGCGGTGGCGCGACCGAAATCGCAACCGGGTGCCAACGCATCTACATCGTGATGCGTCACAACCCGCGGGCGTTCGTGCAGCAGCTGGCGTTCGTCACGTCGCTCGGCCACGGCGTCACCGGCCGCGAGCGCCGCGCGATGCGTATCGCCACCGAAGGTCCAGCTTTCCTCGTGACCGATCTCTGCACGATGACGCCACATGCGGAAACGAAGGAGTTCGAAGTCGTAAGTCTTCATCCAGGCGTTTCGAAAGAGCAGGTGCGCGAGAATACCGGGTGGGACGTGCGCTTCGGCACCCAAGTCGCTGAGACGCCAGCGCCGAACAACAACGAGTTGGAAGCATTGAGAGATCTGAACGCGCGGACTGCCAAAGCGCACGGTACGATTGCGGCGGAATAGCGTATGAATTCTCCCGATAACCCTCAGGCCGGCAGCCAGCCGAAACTCCTCTACCCGCCGTACGAGTCGACCGTCCGTCGCGCGCCGGCGCAGCCGCTCATTCGGCTGCCGCAGAACTTCAGCGACCTGACGGCGCCGGTGTACGGCTACCTGCCGATTGGCGAGACCGATAACGACCTCACCAGGCAGCACGCCGGCGAGCCGCTCGGCGAGCGGATTGTCGTGGCGGGCCGCGTCGTCGACGAAGACGGCCGGCCGATTCCGCACACCCTCATCGAGATCTGGCAGTGCAACGCCGCCGGACGCTACCGGCATTCGCGCGACGATCACCCTGCCCCGCTCGATCCGAATTTCTCAGGAGCCGGTCGGATGATGACCGACGCGCAGGGCAACTATCAGTTCACGACGATCAAGCCGGGCGCCTACCCGTGGCGCAACCATCCCAACGCCTGGCGGCCGGCGCACATTCATTTTTCGTTGTTCGGCACGTCGTTCCAGTCGCGGCTGGTCACGCAGATGTACTTTCCCAACGACCCGTTGTTTCC
This sequence comes from uncultured Acidobacteriota bacterium, assembly GCA_963797715.1. Classification (GTDB taxonomy): domain Bacteria; phylum Acidobacteriota; class Vicinamibacteria; order Vicinamibacterales; family 2-12-FULL-66-21; genus DATBJJ01. The sequence continues at coordinate 247,938 of CAWCQS010000006.1, read as the reverse complement.
GTTCGACCCGATCATGCAGTCGGTCCCGGACGAGCGGGCGCGCCTACGGTTGGTCTCTAAATTCGATTTGGAGCTGACGAAGCCGGAGTGGGCGCTCGGCTACAGGTTCGATATCGTGCTGAGGGGAAGGGATTCAACGCCGTTCGAGGGAAGAATCTGAAATTCTGAATGCTGAGTTCTGAATGCTGAAGTGAATGCTGAACGAATTCAGCACTCAGCATTCAGCATTCAGCATTGACACTATCCGCCTATGGTGCCGGCCTTCATCTTGTAGTTTCCTTCGGCGTCCTGCTCGCGGTACTGCTTGTGGCAGGCCGAGCAGGTGCCACCGACTTCCTTCATCGCCGCCGCCGCTTCCGGCGCAACCTTGTCGCCGTCGAGAAGTTTCTCGAACGCCTCGAGCTTGGCGAGCGACTCCTTGTTCATCTTGACCGCGTCGTCCTTCTTGTGGAGCACCCAGAAGCCTTGCGTGTCCATCAGGGCCGTCTTGATCACCGCGAGCTCTTTCTTCACGTCGGCGGCGGCGCCGGACGCAACGGCCTTCCCCATATTCCGCATCGCCGGGCCTGCCGGCTTCATCGCCTTGTCGAATTCTTCAGGCGTTGTCACCTTGTTCTGAGCCGTCACGAGAGCGCCGGACAATGCAATCAGCATCGCTCCGGCATACACGCCAACACGCATAAGGGGCCTCCTCCTGAAGAGTCCACTGGCAAAAACCTCGTCATTATGCCACGGCCAGACGCGGCGCACGTCAGGCGTATCGGCGTATTACTTCGCGTGCGCGAGTAGCCTTCCATGCCGCCTCGCTGCCGCCGGCTTTTGACATGCCAGTCATGGCATTGCCCGAGACTCGAGCGGTGTAAGGAGTGCCACCGGCGGTAAACGTCACCTCGGTGCCACGGACGCGGCCATTTTCGATAGTGGCCGACCCGAGCGTGCCGGTGATGGTCTGGTACTTCTGCGTGATGGAAAGAGGACCCTGGGGCGTCTCCCAGGTACCTTCGACGCGGGCGGGGACGTAATAGAGAAGGACCGTGCACCAGCTCATGCACTCGCCCTCGATCGTGACGGTCTCATCCGCCGTCCAGTCCTCGATGCCAAACGTATTGGCGACGATCCGAGTGCCTGGCTCGAGTGCCGCGAACTTGTCGCGCAGCTTGAGCGAGATTGGTCGGCAGGAGGAAGAGCGCCATCACGGTCGCCTGCGAGAATTCGGCGGTGTACATGTCGCCCTGGACAAATGTCGCCTTGTCGCCGACGCCGGCCTTATCGGCGTTGCGCCTCGACAGATCGACCAGATCCTGGTTGAACTCGACACCGAGTGCGCGCGCGCCTCGCCTCGCCGCCGCGATGACGTTTCTTCCATCGCCCGATCCCAGATCGACGACGAAGTCCTTCGGCGTCACCTTGGCGACATCGAGCATCTTCTCCACCGTGGATTCGGGACTCGGCACCCAGACGACATCTTTCCCCGCCTGGCCGACTTTTGGTTCGTATTGGCCGGTGGCGGGTGGATTCTGAGTCGACGTCGCCTGCGCGGCGGCAGGAACTTCCACGGTCACGAGGGCGAGCGCCACAAACGACGAGAGAACTGCACGCGATGCCTTCATCTTCGAGCTCCCAATCCGTGTGTCCGTCGTTACTGGTGATAAATTCCTTTGTCAGGAACCTACGCGGCATGCAAAGTTCGATGCATCGTCAGGACTTCCTTTGCCGTTGGACCGCGCGACGAGCGGAAACTGGCACAGCGGACGAGATCGCGTGACGGCTCCCGCATCGTCGCGCCGTACTGCGCTCAGCGTCTCGGGTGCATGTCCCAGTTCGACCCAACTGATGAGCGAGTCGAACGGCTGACGTGGTTGTGGACCAGGACCGCCAGCACAGTGGCCCACGCCAGGGGCCATGAACAGTCGAGCAAACGAGCTCGTCTTTTGCGGGCCGCCCATCTCCTGCTGCACGCGTGTGTAGTAGTCGATGGTCCCTTCGGCATAGATCAAGGGATCCGCCCAGCCGTGCCACAGAATCAGCTTGCCGCCTCGATCGCGAAAGGCCGACAGGTTGGGGTTATCCGTGCCGAACACCGCGCCATACTGCTCGACCGACTGATCCCACAACTGCTCGTACGACGCGTGCGTGATCGTCGTCCAGTCCCACTGCGGGTTCTGCGTCAGGAAATAGCGGAACCAGTCGAGCGTGATCGCGAACGGGCGTCCCGTCGGCGGCGCCCCGCCCGTAGCGCTCAGCGCGAAGGCCGCGCCGCGTGGCAATCCATACCAGAGGAACGTGCCATCGCGACGGCGAGGACCTTCCCAGATCTTGTTGATCACATCTGCGTCGGCAGCGGTGAACGCGCCACACGATCCCGACGACGTGCCGACGAGCGACTTCGAGTCGTACTTGCAGGCTCGGGGATCGTCGATCACGCCGTCGTTCACGCCGTCGATCCCGTCGCAGGCTCGCACGACCGCTTCGAGGGCTGCGTCGTACTTACACTGCGGGATGAAGTTCCTGGCCTCGAGCATGACGACGTGGCCCCATAACTGCTCGACGTGAAGTTTCGGCCAGTTGATCGCGGGTGCACCCGACAGAATGCCGTCGTAATCGGCCGGGTACCGTTGCGCTTCGGACAATCCCTGACGGCCGCCAGTCGAACAGCCGTTGAAATAGGCATAGCGGGGTGCCTTGCCGTAGAACTCCTGCACCAGCGCCTTCCCGGTAGCCGTCATCTCGTGGATGCCGAGATAGGCGTTATCCCGGATCGTGTGCCAGTTCAGTCGTCCATTCGCATCGAGCGCGAAGCTGCCGCTCCCACCCTCGTGGCCGGTGTCGGTCGAACCGGCCGCATAGCCGGCGAGGAGCGGTTGCCTCAAGCCGGCCGCGCTGCCACCGGAGAAGCCGCCGCCGCCAATGCCCTGAAATCGCCCGTTCCAGGATTTCATGGGAAGACCGATGAACACTTTGATGGCGTCGCCCGCGGGTGGGTGCGTCACAGTAGCGGTCACGCGACATGATGGCGCCGCGCGATCGTCACCAGGATCGACGGTTGCCGCGTCGATCGTTGTGTTCGGAAGGTTGAGCGATCGCAGGCTCTCGCAGGTACGCATCGGATCTGCGTCGGCGATGAGCGCTTTCGGCACAGTGGGCGGCTCCGCAGGCGGACCGCCGCGTCCGGCGCCTTGATTCTGCGGCGGCGCTCCTCGCTGCGCCATTCCCCACGACAGCAAGAGCCCAAGGGCAACGACTGCCGCAGATGAGTTGGAGAGACGCGGCTTCGGCCACGACATAGCGCGAGAAAAGTAATCCGATTCCGCACACGGGTTCAAGCAAGGACCCGTCACATCCCATGATCAGCGCCGCGCGCCATCGGGTAGGCTATGAGGCGGGCTGTTCACCCGACCACATGTATAACTTTCCGACGATGGCGGTGGTCCAGGCATCAATCACCATCGGGGCAGTGATGCTGCTGTGGTCGCTGCATGCGCGGCTGGTCGATCGTCCGGTGTTCAAATGGTGGGCCTGGGCGTGGACGTTTCTGGGCCTTTGCCTCATCGTCGGCACTTACGCGATGACGTTGGAGGCCGTGTGGACACCTACCAGGGTGGCGGTGACAGGGCTCGGCACCCTGCTCGGGTTTCTGCCTCCCCCATTCCTCGTCTTCGGCGCGCTGAGCATTCGGTCTGCCGGCCGCCCCACGCCGCACGAGTTTCGTTTCGGGCTCATCATCTCCGCGCTCATCAGCGTCACCGTCATGTTCGTGTCAATGCAGGTGAGCGACGTCCGCGAGAGCTATTACGCGCGCGTCGCACCCCGCTCGCTGGCTCTCGGCGGTGCGCTCCTCTTCTGCACGTGGGTGTTCCTCTCCGAGTGGCGACGGATACGTTCCCGCGCCGGCCTGATCACTGGAACCGTCTGCCTGCTCTATGGGTCGACGCAGACGATCTATGGGCTTGCACTCGTGGCCCGGCTATTGGAGGGCGCAGGCAATCCCACTTCAGTCGTCGACACGATCATCGCGCTGCGGCCTCAACTCTTCTGGATCGACCTGGCGAACGTGTATGGAAGCTGCATCGGATTGGTGCTGCTCCTCGTCGAGGACTATCAGCGGTCGAAGCAGGCGCTCGAAGAAAGCGTCAGCAGCAGCCAGCAGGTCGCCGGCGAGAACCTCGCGCTCCAAGCAGAGATCGAGGTGCGCCGCAGGGCGGAACACGCCCTGCAGCGATCCGAGGACAAGTTCGCCGCGGCGTTCCGCTCGAACCCGTGCGCGATGGCGATTACGCTCTTCGATCCTGGCACGATTGTCGACGTCAACGATGTGTTGGTCAGGCAGTCTGGCTATTCGCGTGAGGAGTTCATCGGCAGCGACTCGAGCACGCTTGGATTCTGGGTCGACCCTGATGAGCGCGCGGGCATCACAACCGAGCTCGAGGTACACGGCCGCGTCGCCACGCGAGAGGTGCGGTGGCGGAAGAAGTCAGGCCAGGTCGTCACCGTCCTCTACTCTGCCGACACGCTCGACTTCGACGGCGAGCGCTGCGTACTGTCGGTCGCCGAGGACATCACCGCGCGTAAGGAGGCCGAAGCGCGACACCGAGCGGTCCTGCGCGCGCTGCCGGACTGGATGTTCGTGCTGACCACCGATGGCGTCTTCGTCGACTTCCACGCCAGGGATCTCGAGCGTCTGGCGGCGCCGCCAGAGGCGTTTCTGGGCAAACACATGCGCGACGTGCTGCCCGCGGACGTCGCCGAAGGCCTTCTGCAGTGCCTGGCGCGGGCGATGGCATCGGACGACACCGCCACGCTCGAGTACTCGATGCCGAGTCATCAGGGCGAGAGCCGCTACTACGAGGCCCGCATCGTGCGGTGCGACGCCGACAAGGTCCTCAGCATCGTCCGCGACATCACCGAGCGCCGCCGCGCCGAGATGCAGGCACGCGAGTTACGTGACGAGCTGGCGCACGTCGGACGCGTGACGACGCTCGCCGCGTTGACGGGATCGCTGGCGCACGAGATCAATCAGCCGCTGGCGGCCGTGATGACCAACGCTCAGGCTGCGCGGCGGCTCATCGCGGCACCCGTACCGATCTCGCCGAGCTTCGCGCCGCGCTTGCCGACATCGTCGCCGACAATCAGCGGGCAGCGGATGTCGTGCGCCGGCTGAGGACCCTGCTGAGAAAGGATACGTCCGAGTACGCGCCGGTGGACATCAACGACAGCATCGGCGAAGTCATCAAGGTGCTGCAGGGAGACATCGTTTCTCGACGCATCGCGCTCGACATCGACCTCGCCGCCGGCTTGCCGCTCGTCCTCGGCGATCGCGTCCAGCTGCAGCAGGTCACGCTCAACCTGCTGATGAATGCATTCGAAGCGTTGGAGCCTGAGGAACTTGCGGTGAAGCCGGTTCGCATTCGCACCGCGATGAGCGACGAGTCGGTAACCGTCGCGGTCGACGACGATGGCATCGGTTTGACCGACGATCAGCTGCCGCGCATGTTCGAACCGTTCTACACGACCAAGCCGGACGGTATGGGACTCGGTCTGGCCATCTGCCAGTCGATCATGAGCGCGCACGACGGAACCGTCACCGTCACCCGCAACGCCACCAAGGGGACGACGTTCTCGTTCAGCCTGCCGGTGCTGTCAGCGGCCGAGGTCGGTCACGCGGCCGTGCTGACGAGGAATGCTTTGTAATTCTACTCAGCTCGTAGGAGTGTCGTCGGATCGGCGCGAGCGGCCGCTCGCGCCGGAAGTAGCGTCGCGACAATCGCAACGAGCAGCATGACGCCGGCCGCCGTCGCGAGCACCAGCGGGTCCGACGGCGCGATGCCGACGAGCATCGACTGCAGCCATCGGCCCGACACCACGGCCAGCGCACAGCCGCAGAGTACGCCGAGCATCGCGACCCGGCCGGACTCTCGCAGAATCATCGTGAGCACCCGCCCCGGGTGCGCGCCAATCGCGATGCGGATCGCCATCTCGTGCCGGCGCTCCGCGATAGCGTGCGCAAACACCGCATAGAGTCCCGCCGCAGCGACGCCCAGCGCCAGCGCACCGAATAGCGTCAGCAACGTCGTGCCGAGCCGCCAGGGGCGCATCTGCTGCCGCAGAAGGTCTGCGTACGGTCGAACCTCGACGAAGGGCAGATCGGTTCTCCCGTTGAGCACGGCACGCCGGAGCGGCGCAATCAACGATGCGACGTCGCCATTGGCGCGCACGAGCAGCCCCTGAACGCCCGGACCGGGCCCAACTCCTGCGGGCGGGCCTGGGACCTGCGACTGCGGGACGAAGTACTGCATCAGGCGGTCCTCGCTTCCACCCGGCACCACCGATCGCTGCCGTACATCGCGCGCAACGCCAACCACCTCGCGGCACGGCACCATCGTCGGCGGGCCTGGCGGCCCGCCTGCCGTGAACGGATCGAACGTCGGGTCGAACCCAATCCTGATGCACTTGCCGAGCGCTGGCTCTCCGGGCCACACCGTCCTGGCCATCGTCTCGTTGACGACGACCACGGGCACGCCGCGAGCGTCATCGGCCGTGAAGCCCCGGCCCTGAACGATATCGATGCCCAGGATCGTGAAGAGCTCCGGCGTGGCCGCAATCAGGAACGGTAGTTGGCCATCGACGTTCGGCGAACCCGCGAGGCCGGGGACGCCAATCGGCGGCACGTGAAAGCCGGTGAACGGCATCGTCTGAACCGTGGTCGCGCCGGCAACGCCTGGCATCGACCGAATGCGTTCGAGCGCTGCAGTGAACACCGAATCCTGATCGTCCAGCCTGCCAGGTCCACGCTCGAAGTCGACCAGGACGACGCCATCGAGGCGCATACCGAAATCCTGAGTCATCAGGTTATAGAGACTGCGGCCGAACATCGCAGCACCAGCGATGAGGACGACGGACAATGTCGTCTGGAGGAGGAGGAGCGCGGTGTACGCTCGTGCTCGATAGCGCCCATGCCTGGGCCCGGACAGATCGGCGACGCGAACGCTGCGCGGCAGCTGAACCAGACCGGCTGTCGCTGCAATTGCCAGGGTACCGAGACCGGCGACGAACGCGACGACAATCGTCCGCGACGTCACGCTCGACGTGTCGACGATGCCGGCGAGCAGTACCTGCCTGACGCTGTCGCCAAACCAGATGGCCATGACCACGGCGCCGGCGACCGACATCAATGCGAGGAGTGCGGCTTCGAGCAGAACCTGGGCAAAGAGGCGACCACGCGTCGCGCCGAGCGCGGTTCTGATCGCAAGCTCGCGGCGGCGTTGCGTGCCGCGGACGAGGAGCAGTGTCGCCGCGTTCGCGAGCCCGACGATCAGGACGAGGAGGGATACGGCGCCGAGCGCCCAGGCAATCCGCCGCTCGACCGATGCCACCTCGCCGCCGCTGATGCTGACGAGCGTGACACGGCGCTCGATCGCTGCCGTCGCCTGTTCCGCCGCCGTGGTGTCCGCACCGGGTTCGACGCGCGCCAGAAGGCTGACGACATTGCGGAAGGCGTCGAGATTCCATCCTGGCACGTCACGCATCGCAACCGACATCGGTACCCAGACGTCCACGCGCGTCGCGCTGTGGCCGCTGAAGCCAGCGGGCATGACGCCAACGACGTCGTACTCGATGCGGTTGACGGTGATGCGGCGGCCGATGATCTGAGGATCGCTGCCGAATGCGGCGCGCCAGAGGCCGTGGCTGATGACGGCGGTCTGACCCGACGCGCGGTCGTCATCGGGTAACAGCGTCCGGCCAAGAGCCGCGCGTGCGCCGAGCATTGAGAAATAGGTGCCGGACACAAGCATCGTTTCGGCGCGCAGCTGTTCGCCTTCGACGGCCGCCGTTGCCGACGCACGCCGCCAGGCGGCCAGCAGGCCGAGCGCCGGTACGTGCGTGCGCAGCGTGTCAAAGGTCACGTAGGACGTCGTCGTCATGCCGGCCCCGGTTCGTCCCGCCTCGCCCGGCGGCGCGAACGCGACCGTGAACAGGCGATCGGGTCTGACGACGTGCTGGGCAGGCGTCAGGATGGCGCGATCGATGAGGCCAAAGACCGCGAGGTTGGCGCCGACCGCGACGGCGAGGAGAAGGACGGTGACGAACGTGGTGACCGGCGTCGCGATGAGCGCGCGGCAGGCGTCACGGGTGATCATGGCAATGCTGACTGCTGAATGTTGAATCTGAAGTGAATGCTGAATACATTCAGGAGGGCTTCGCCTCGAGTTCCAAATTTATTTCAGCATTCAGCACTCAGCATTCAGCATTACAGGTTACGCAAAGTGCACCCACAGCCCGATGGTGAACAGTGCGAGGGCGACGGTGGCGACGACCTGCAGGGTGAACACGGTCCGGCCGGCACCGGCGGCGGGCCGGTAGTCGCGATCCAGCGTCGCGAACGTCAGGCCGCGCAGCTTGGCCATGGACTCTGGGGCCGTCGCCAGCGACACGCCAATCAGCACGACCAGGCTCACGACGAACAGCACGACGGCAAAGTGCAAGAAGTTGATGCTGACCAGGGTCGTCAGAAATGGTGAGCTCGTGACCAGCGAGCTGCCGCGGTTCAATTCGAACAGGAACCGCGCGGCGCCGAGAATCGCGCCGACGATGAGTGACGAGAACGCGCCGTAGCGATTGGCTCGCGGCCAGAAGACGCCAACGAGGAACACCGCGGTGATTGGCGGGCTGATGTAGGCCTGCACGCTCTGAAGATAGATGTAGACCTCCGAGCTCAGGTACTTGATGAACGGCACCCACAACATGCTGAGCGCGACCATCACGACGGTCACGATCCGGCCGACACGGACGAGTTGCGTCTCCGTCGCCAGCGGGCGGAGTTTCTTGTAAATGTCGAAGGTCACGAGCGTCGAGGCCGAATTGAAGGTCGCCGCCAGCGACGACATCAGCGCGGCCATCAACGCCGCGACCATGAAGCCGACGAGGCCGGGCGGCAAGAGCCGGACGACGAGCGTCGGATATGCCGCATCGCCGGCGATGTCTGGGTAGAGCGCCTTGGCAATGAGACCTGGCAGCACGAGCACGAAGACCGGCAGGATCTTGAGCAGCCCGCACAGCAGCGCGCCGCCGCGCGCATGGGCCTCGCTCTTCGCTCCGAGCACGCGCTGCACGATCATCTGATCGGTGCACCAGTACCAGATGCCAAGGATCGGCGCGCCGAAGAAGATTCCCGTCCAGGGGAACGCGGCGTCGCTCGACGGCTTGATCATGTGGAAGTAGTCAGCCGGCAGCACCGCCCGCAGCCCGGCCATCCCTCCCGCCTGCTCGAGACCGATGAGCGTCAAGGCTGCCGCACCGACGAGCAGCACCACTGCCTGCAGCAGTTCCGTATAAATGACCGCCGCGAGGCCGCCGAACACGGTGTAGATGCCAGTCGTGACGACCATTACCGTCGCCGATGTATAGAAATCCCAGCCGAGCACCGCCTGCAGCACCAGCGCTCCCGCATACAGCGACACCGAGATCTTGGTGACGACGTAGGCGATGACCGAGATCGTCGTGAGGTACCAGCGGCAGGCCGGGCCATAACGGCGCTCGAGAAACTCCGGCATCGTGTAGACGCCGCTCCTGAGATAGAACGGCACGAACACCCACGCCAGGATCATCCCCATGAAAACGGCCAGCCACTCGAACGACCCGACCGCCAGTCCTGAGCTCGCCCCGGAGCCGGCGAGACCGATGAAATGCTCGCTCGAGATGTTCGATGCAAAGAGCGATGCGCCAACCGCGATCCACCCGACGCTGCGATCGGCGAGAAAATAGCTCTTGCTCGTCTTCGCGCGCCTGAAGAAGTAGGCGCCGATGCCGAACACCACGGCAAAGTAGGCGATGAGGATGATGAGGTCGATGGTGTGCATGTCTGTTTGCGTCGCTTCTCGCGGCTCGCGGCTCGCCAACCGCGGGTTCGCGGCTCGGCGCTCGCCATGCGCAGCTAGTATCGAACTCGCGAGCTGCGAGCCGCGAGATGCGAGATACGAGCCGCGGCGCCTACTTACACGCGCCCTCTGGCTGGTGCACGTAGTAGCTCTTGTACTTCGGTGACTTCTGATCCATGCAGCCTGCAAGATCGAGCACCTCGATCTTGCGGAACTCTGTCGGATGGCTCTCGCCCTGGATTGCAATGTAGCCGTCAGTCAGCAGCGTGCCGTCCACCTTGACTGCGGGGTCGAAGTGATTCACTTCGCCGCCGCCGATCGTCGGCTTTTCGTACTCGAGCACAGTCTGGCCGTCGATCCGGTGCGTCAGGCGCTCGCCCCCGCGCACCTCGACCTCGACGCGGACCCACTGGTCGCCAGCATAGGTCTGCGACTTGGAGTTGAGGCAGTGACCTTTCACCATGCTGCCGTTGATGAACACCTGCGTACCCGGCGAGCACATGTTGGCGGTCGATCGCGGCTTGCCGTTCGGCAGACCGCCGAGCAATTGAACCTCGACTGAGATGGGAAAATCCTGATCCTTCATCATCGACTGTGGCGACTGGCTATGCAGCATCAACCCGTTGTTGCGGATCGCCCACTCGGGACCGCCGGGGGCCTGCTCTCCGATGAAGCGGTATTCGGCGGCAACGATGTAGTAGGAAAACTTGCGTCGATCGTAGAAGAGGTGCCCGAAGCGATCGCCGAACTTGTCTGTACTTGTCGTACGACGCCTGGAGCGTGCCGTTCGCGACGCGGAACGTGTCCCCGAAGTTCTCGCCGAGCGCGTAGCCGGTGATCTTCGGTGTCCAACCGTCAAGGTTCTTGCCATTGAACAGCTGGACCCAGTCCTTCTGATCCGCGGGCGACTGACTCGCCGCCGACAGGCTGACGAGGGTTACCAGTGCCAGAACAAACGACCGCATGGTCATCTCCTTATGCTGGCGGACTTTCGTGATAGCGTGCAGGATACTCGGGAGGGCTTATGAGAGTCACGCGACTTCGTGCGGCCGGAGCCGGAACCTTCCTACTCGCAGCAGCAGTCTCGGTCTCCAGCCAGCAACCGAAAATCGGTTACGACGACACGCCGATGCAGCCGAACGGCAAGTGGCACGTCCACGACGGTGCCCGGCCACAGCCCAAGATGATCACGCCCGGCGCGACGCCAGGCGCGGCGCCGGTTGATGCGACAGTGCTCCTCGGTGCGGGCTCCGATGTCAGCGCCTGGAAGATGGCCACTGACGGCGCGCCGGTCACCTGGCCGATGAAAGACGGCGTGCTGCAATCGAGCAAGGGCATGATTGAAACCAAGGCCCAGTTCACCGACTTCCAGTTGCACGTCGAGTTCGCGACGCCGAAGGACGTCAAGGGCGACGGTCAGGGCCGCGGCAACAGCGGCATCTTCCTGCTCGGCGCCTTCGAAGTGCAGGTCCTCGACAGCTACAACAACCCGACCTACCCGGACGGTCAGGCCTCGGCGATGTACGGACAGTATCCGCCGATGGTGAATGCCTCCCGCCCGCCCGGCGAGTGGCAGTCGTACGACATCATCTTCACGGCGCCTCGATTCAACGGCTCAACGCTCGACAAACCAGCCGTTGTCACGGTGATCCACAACGGCATCGTCGTCCACAACGCGTCGGCGTACCTCGGACCGACCGCGCATAAAGTCATCAACCCGTACGTGCCGGCAAACGCCACCGGCCCGATCCGGTTGCAGGATCACGGGAACCCCGTGCACTTCCGCAACATCTGGATCCGGCCGTTGAAGGGATACGACGCGACCTAGCTCGCATTGGACTCCCATGGGCCACTCACGCCTTCTGCTCGCCGTTGCGATCAGCGCGCTGTGCCTTGGGCTGACGTGGGAACTCAAGGATGGTGGCGCGCGAACCCAGGCGCAGTCTGGCTTCGCTGCCGACATCGCCGCACTCTCGGAACCGCCTGGCTATTTCGACACCGACAACCTGATCTCGAACGAGCGGTCGTACCTCGACGTCGTGCCAGAGCTCAAGGCACGCGGCGTCAAAGGCGGCGTTTACATCGGCGTCGGGCCGGACCAGAACTTCTCGTACATCGCCTCGATCAAGCCCGAGGCGGCCTTCATCATCGACGTGCGGCGCGACAATCTCTTGCTGCACCTGCTCTTCAAGTCGCTGTTTTCGCTCGCGCGCACGCGCGTCGAGTATCTCGCGCTGCTGCTCGGCCGTCAGGTACCCCCGATCTCGACAGCTGGCGCACGGCGGCCATCGAGCGAGTCGTGGCCCAGGTCGAGTCCCCGCCGCTCGACTCCCGCGCGATTTCGGCCGTCCGGGCGCGGGCGGACGAAGCCATCGCGCGTACCGGCGTGTCGCTCTCCGAGAAAGACCGTGAAACCATCGATCGATTCCATCGCCGCTTCATCGAAGCCGGCGTCGGCCTGCAGTTTCAGTCGACGGGACGGCCGCCACAGGGCCACTATCCAACCTATCGCGATCTGCTGCTCAGCACCGACGAGCAAGGAAACCGCAGCAACTACCTCGCTTCCGAGGAGGCGTTCCAGTTCCTCAAGGACTTGCAACAGCGCGACCGGCTGATCCCAGTCGTCGGCGACCTCAGCGGCCCGCGCGCATTGTCGGCGATTGCAGCCCGGCTGCGACAGCGCGGCCAGCGCCTGTCAGCGTTCTACGCCTCGAACGTCGAGTTCTATCTCTTCGGCGATGCTCGTTTCGATCGCTTCGTCAACAATCTTTCGAGCCTTCCGCGCGCCGAGCATGCCGTGATCATCCGATCCGTTTTCGGACGTTTCGCGATGGGCACCGGCGGCAGTTCATCGCACGTGCAGTCTGTCGGTGAGCTCGTAACGGGATACGCCAAAGGACGTTTCCGGTACTACGGCGAGCTCATCGATGGCAGATAGCGGCGGTTTCTAACGCCCGCAGCGCCAGACGTCGAACCATTGGCCCCGCGTCTCCAGCACATAGTTCTCTTGAAATGCCCGCCTGAACTCCTCAGGAAATATGTCGCCAGCGACGGGATAGGCATTCGGAAGCTGAAAGGGCGGTGCGCCCCTCGGCAGCATCCATGTCTGAACGGCGCATTTCCGCAACCCATCGATCACGGCGGGGGGAAACGGACGACCGCGCCAATGCCAGTCCATCACCGATGCACTATCGAGCACATACGGCTGCCCGTCGAACACCAGAACCGGCCGGAAGAACGAGGGGCGATACGCAGCGCTGTAGCCCATGGCCGACGTGCCGGCATGTAGTCGCTCGAGGTGACGAAGCTCTTCGACAATCTGCCGCCCCGGCAGAGCCGTCACGGGAGGCACCCACATCGAGAGCGCTACGAACGCGATCGTGACACACGCGGCGATCATCGCCGACGGACGGATCAGCAGCCACGTTCGAAGACGACCGGCATAAACGACTGACGGCACGAACGGCAGGAAGTGATAGGGCCCGGTGCCGTGCTTGATGGCGGCCGGCAGGGACAAGAGCATCGACGCCACAAGCGTCACGCGAAAGAGCGTCATCCCCGAAAGCTCCTTGTCGCAGCGACGGTCGCCGGCGGCCATGAGCAGCGGCATCGACAGGAATGCTGCTCGCTCGAGCGCGCCCGGGATGCCTTGAATACGCACGCCCTCGGACGCGGCGCTGCCCAGCCAATAAAGATAGGTCGAAGGCGAAAACGTCCCAGACACGAGAAATGGCGCGGCCGCGATTACCGCCGAGATCGCAACGACGCCAACAACCGCCGGCAACCCGTGCCTCCTCCACAGCAGTGCGAGTGCAGGAATGAGATAGATCGGCGCGCTCACCTTCAGATTTGTCGCGAGGCCGAGCGACACGCCGGCGACGACCACGGCGGGGAGTGCCGGCACCGTCACACTCAGCACACTTGCCGCGGCGCACAAGAGAAGCAACGGTTCGGCCCGAACCCAGAAGCTCGCAGCGCCAAACGTCAGATAGAGCAGCGGCATCAACGCTAGCGCCGCGCGGCGATCCGGCACCGGCGCACGGCGCAGCGCGATTGCGACGAGCAGCAGGCTCGCCAGCGCGGCGGCGCATCCAGCGACCTTCGATGAAGCGAGGCCCGGGCCCAACACGCGCATCGTCAGACCGTTCGCGAGGAATAGCATCGGCCCATACGGCAAGCCGTACATCGCGGGTCCATCAGGATCGGGATATGCGGGCTGACCCTGAACAATCGCCCAGCTCACGGCCGTCACCGATGGCTCGACGTGATCCTCATAGGCAGGAGTCAGCAGGTAGAACCCGAGAATCGCGACGTACAGAAGGACGGGGACTGCACTGAGTCGACGAGCGTATTGGGGGGCTGGCCCTCCGGCCGAGGAGCGCGGGAGCAAGCGGGACACGAGTTCGATGAGGAGCGCACAGCCGACAAGCAACAGAAACGGATGGCTCAGCGCCTGAGTCCACATTGGCGCTAGGATGTCACGGCTCGGCCTATACTGCGGGCCAATCGTCGCGAGGTCTCACGCATGAAACGACTGCTCGTCGCCGCCGGGCTCTCGCTGATCGCCGCAACAGCGTCAGCGCAATCCCGGCCAAATATCGTTCTCATCTACATGGACGACGTCGGCTACGGCGATCCCTCGTCATACGGCGCGACAGCCGTGCAGACTCCGAATATCGATCGCCTGGCACGACAGGGACTGCGGTTCACCGACGCACATTCCCCTGCCGCGACCTGCACACCCTCTCGCTACGCGTTGATGACCGGCGAGTACGCGTTTCGAAAGAAAGGCACGGGAATCCTGCCCGGCGACGCCGCATTGGTCATCGAACCAGGGCGGACCACGCTGCCCTCGCTGCTCAAGAAGGCGGGCTACACCACTGGGATCGTCGGCAAATGGCACCTCGGGCTCGGGCCGCAAGGTGGTCCTGACTGGAATGGCGAGATCCGGCCTGGTCCCCTGGACGTGGGCTTCGACTACGCCTTCATCATGGCCGCGACCGGCGACCGTGTGCCGACCGTGTATATCGAGAACCGTTCGGTCGTCGGACTTTCAGCCGCTGATCCCATCAAGGTGAGCTACGCGGAGAAGGTCGGCGACTGGCCTACCGGCAAAGAGAATCCCGATCTGTTGAAGATGCGTCCCAGCCACGGCCATGACATGACCATCGTCAATGGCATCAGCCGCATCGGCTGGATGGTGGGCGGAAAAACGGCGCTCTGGAAGGACGAGGACATGGCCGACGCGTTCACCGGCAAGGCCGTCGACTACATCCAGAAGCATGCAGCAGCGCCGTTCTTTCTTTTTTTCGCAACGCATGACATCCACGTCCCGCGCGTGCCGCATCCGCGGTTCGTCGGCAAATCCGGAATGGGGCCAAGAGGAGACGCGTTGCTCGAAGCCGACTGGAGCGTCAGCCAGGTCCTCGACACGCTCGATCGCCTGAAATTGACCGACAACACGATCGTCATCTTCACGTCCGACAACGGGCCCGTTGTCGACGACGGTTACCAGGACGAGGCAGTGGCGAAGTTGGGCACGCACAAACCGGCGGGGCCGCTTCGTGGTGGCAAGGGGAGCAACTTCGAAGCCGGTACACGGATTCCATTCATCGTCCGCTGGCCCGGCCAGATCGCGAGCGGCGTGTCGGCCGCGCTCGTGTCGCAGATCGATCTGCTGGCGTCGCTGGCATCGTTCACTGGACAGAAGCTTGCCGATGCCGATGCGCCCGACAGTTTCAACGTTCTGCCTGCGCTCGTCGGCAAATCGCCCACCGGCCGCGAGCATCTCGTGACGCAATCAAGCGCGCTGTCGCTGCGCCAGGGATCGTGGAAGTACATCGAGCCGAGCAAGGGCGCGCCGATGAACGTCCAGACCAATACGGAAACTGGGAACGATCCGAACGAGCAGCTCTACGATCTGAGCAAGGACCTCGGTGAGCGGCAGAACGTCGCGGGGCGGTTCCCGGATCTGGCCCGTCAAATGGCGTCGCGGCTGGCGCAGATCAGAGAGAAGGGGCGATCGCGATAGCTTCCGCCTAAGGCGGAAGACCCCTACTCCTGGCGCAGTGCAATCACCGGATCGACAGCAGCCGCGCGACGAGCGGGTACGTAACACGCCGCCAACGTCACCATGCCGAGGATCAGGACGACACCAACGTACGCGGCCGGATCGACGGCGCCAACTCCGAAGAGCTGACTGCGGAGCAATCGCGTGGACGCCAGGCTGGCCAGAACACCGACGATCAATCCGACCAGAACCAGGCGTCCTCCCATCATCAACAGCAGGTTGACGACGTGCCCGCGCGGCGCGCCGAGCGCCATGCGGACGCCGAGCTCGTGCGTGCGCCGCGTGACATGGAACGAGAGCACGCTGTAGATTCCTGCCGCGGCCAGCGCCAGGCCGAGCGCCGCGAACGCGCTGAACAGGGCCATCGTAAACCGCGGCTGGATGACCTCCTGACCGAGCATTTCGCCCAGCGTGATTGGCCGCGCAAGCGGCTGGTTCGCGTCCATCTCTCTGACCAGCGCGCGGACGGGGTTGAGTACCAGGTTGGGATCGCCAGCCGTGCGCACTGCCAGCGTCCGCGACACTGGTGCGATGACTGAGTAGGGGACGATCACCGCCGGGAGCGGATTCTCGCGAAGTCCCGCGTTCTTCGAGTCGGCAATGATGCCGACGATGGTGACCTCTGGCGGGCGTGCGGTGTCCATCAACACGCGGGCTGGTGGCTTCTCGAGGATACCGAGTCGCAATTGCGCTCCGATCGGATTCTGCGAGTCCTGCCAGAGCCTGGCCGCTGTCTCGTTGATCACCGCCACGCGATCGCCGCGCCGGACTTCGCCTGCATCGAACATGCGGCCCGCGAGCAGCCGGACCCCGAACGCGCGTAGATAGTCGGCGCCGCCAAGTGTCGCGACGATGCGCTTCGACTCATCTCGCGGCTGACCAACGATAGTGAAGGGTGTGAAATTGCCGCCGAAGGGATGGCCGAACGTTGCCGCCTCCACTCCAGGTATCGCGCCAACCCGATCGAGCAGATCCGACGCGAAACGGTTGCGGGCGTCCATCGTCGGATACTTCGCCGGCGGCAGCGGAACGCCGACCATCAGGACCCGTTCTGTGGCCGCACCGACGTCGACGCGCTGCAGCGCGAAGAACGATCGGACAGTCAGACCGGCACTGACGAGCAGCACGACCGAAAGCGCGACTTCGATCACGACGAGCAGATTGCGCGTCCGTCCGCCTTCGGTCGCCGCGCTCGTGCTTCTGCTGGCGCGAAGGGCGTCGGTCACGTCAGGCTTAGACGCCTGCATGGCAGGCACGAGGCCGAAGACAATGCCGGTCAGGAGCGAGACCGCGAGCGAGAAGATGAGGACCGGAACGTTGATCGTGACGCGCGATTCGTTCGGCACGTAGAACTCCGGCATCAGCCCGACGATGAGGCGGATCGCGCCGAAGGCAAACAACACGCCGACGATTCCGCCGACGAGCGACAGCACCACGCTTTCGGTGAGGAGCTGCCGCAGCAGTCGGCGACGGCCGGCGCCGATTGACATGCGTACGGCCATCTCGCGGGCGCGGGCAGTGCCGCGGGCGAGTTGCAAGTTGGCGACGTTCGCGCACGCGATGAGCAACAGAAAAGCGACCGCGCCAAGCAGCAGCCTGAGGCTGGTGCGCATCTCGCCGCTGGCGACGGTGATGTCGAGGTAATTTCTCAGCCTCGTCGTGTAGCCTTGCGGCGGAAACGTCGACGGCTTCTCGGCTGCAAGGCGCTGGTTCAGCGCTTTCAGCTGCTCTTCGGCGGCAACCGGCGACACGCCGGGCGCCAGTCGCAAGATTGGATTCGCCCACGGGATGTCTTTGCGCGTCGGCGACAGCGGCAACCAGAAGCCCTCGTTTCCGTACCATCCAAATCGTGGAGGCATGACGCCGACGATCGTGTGCTGCCGGCCGTTCAGCTCCATCGTACGGCCGAGCGCCGACGGGCTGCCTTCGAACAGGCGCAGCCAGAGCCGGTGGCTCAGGACGACGACCGGCTCGACGTCGCCATCGGGGCGCACGTCGCTCGGTTGAATCGTTCGGCCGATAACGGGCGGCACACCGAGAAAGTTGAAGGCGTTGCCCGTCAGCAGCACACCGTTGAAGCTCTCGGGCGCAAACTCGCCGGTCAGCAGGACCGACTCCATCGATGTCGCCATCACCGACGAGAAGGCGGGTACGTCGGCCAGCAACCGCAGCTCATCGACTGTGTATCCGCGCCCCCCGCGATCGTCGAGCGCCCGAATCTCGGGCGCCCAGATTTCTCCAGGCCGAGCATATGGATATGGCGCGATGAGGACGCCGTAAATCACGCTGAAGATCGCCGACGTCGCTCCTATCCCGAGCGTGAGCGACAGCAGGGCGACGAGCACGAACCCGGGGCTGCGCCGAAACGATCGAATCGCGTATCCAAGGTCCTGGGCCAAAGGCTCCGTCCAGCGTCGCATCGCATCTCCTCTTCCCGGGGACACTCAACCGGGACACTCAACCTTGAGTGTCCCCGCCGTTTAGACGATGGCAACAGCCGTTATGTTGGCATGCGCCTTGAGCGAGCCGGCTCGAGCCTGCTAGGATCGAGCCTATGTCACCAAGAAATGTCCCCCGCTGGATGGTTCAGTCGGCGTTCGCGGTCGCTCTCGTCGCCGGGCTCGGATTTGCGCTCGGAGCGGCAGCTCCATCGCCCTCGGCAGCAGCATCGCCACTGCAGGCACAGGCGACAGGCGTCAGCCCCAACGGCGGATGCGAGCCTGGCTTCAGCGGCTCTCCGGACACGAAATGCGAAGACGTCAACGAATGCGCCGTCGGCAACGGCGGCTGCCATCGCCTGACCGGTTGCGAGAACACGCCAGGGTCGCGGACGTGCGGCGGTTGTCCGAAGGATTATGCGGGCGACGGCTACGTCGGCTGCTTCGACGTGAACGAGTGCGCGAATCCGGACTGCAGCGATCGCCTGCCGTCGGGTGCCGACGATGCACCGCCACCTGTTGTCACGACGTCAGGTGATGTGACCGTCGCGGCGACGTCAGCCAAGGGCGCCGCGGCGACGTTCACGGCAACCGCCAAGGATAACGTCGATGGCACGCGTCCAGTCAGCTGCACGCCAGCCTCGGGAAGCATGTTCAGGGTGGGAAAGACGACCGTGACGTGCTGGGCGTTCAACAAGCGCGGCAAGATCGGCCGCGCCACGCTGGCGGTTACTGTCAACCAATAGGTGGGTCGGGGTCAGACCTCGTGGTCTGACCCCTTTGACTGGTCCGGCTGTAATCGGTCCGGCTAAAGCCGGGCGCTACATCGGACGCTACTTCGCGACGATCGTTCCTTTCATGCCGGCGGCGAAATGCCCCGGAAACGTGCACATGTAAGGATAGCTGCCCGCCGCCGCCGGACCTTGAACGTCACTTCAACCGTCTCCCCAGGCCCAGCCAGCGTCGACGCTGCCAGCACCTGATCCTTCATGTCGGCCGGGATGAAGTCAGTCGCGCGCGCCATTGCCGCCGCGTTGACGAAGTCCGCCTGCTTTGCCCCTGACTTGAGGACGACGACGTTGTGCGCCATCGCGACCTTGGGCAGGGTCCCTTTCGACACGAGCTTGATCTTCAGCGTCTCGCCAGGCTTGGCGGCAATTTCCGTCACGCTGTACTTCATGTCGTCGCCGCCGGTAATTTCGACGGTTCGCGCAGCACCCGCCGCGGGCTTGGCCGCGGGCTTGGCTCCGGCCTGATCCGCGGGCGGCGCGGGCATCGACAAAAGGGCGAGTGAAACAAGACCCGACGCAAGGGATGAAAGAAACATGTTGAGGGCTCCTCGTTAACGTCTCTCGTTAATAACTAGGCAGGCCAGTCGAGTGTTTCAGGCACCGTCTCCCCAGGCTGCACGACAACAGCGTACTTCACGCTGACGCGGCTCGCGGCCGGGATCCACCGGAACGTGGACACGTCGAACAGCCGGCCACGCTCAATCATCTCACGACGCGTCTCGGGAAAGGGAGAGGCGCCGAACTCCATCCCGCGCGTGAGGGTCGCGCCGTTCCAGGGCGCCGCCGGACGGCTGGCGTTTTCCTCCCAAATGCCAAGCCAGGGGAAATCCTGGCGCTGCCAGACATAGCCGAAAGCGAGCCGAACCTCCGGCGAAAATGCGACGAAAAATGACGTCTCCCGCCGGAGATCCATGAGGTGAGCCGTATAGGCGCTCGACGCTGGGGCCCCGCTCGACCGCCTGAGGTCGGCTGTGCCGCCGTCGGGCCGGGGCGCATGCGGCCAGTCGAACTCGGCGCCCGGCACGAGATAGTCGGCGGTGCCAAACGGACGCTCGAACACCTTCGAGCGCGACGCCGAGACGCGGAATTCGGTGACGCCTTTCTGGAGAAACGGCGGCCCAAGCGTGACGTGCTGCGTCCACCCAACCGCGTGATCCACGCCTGACAGGTTCTCCACGCTCTCTTCGATGAGCACGCTGCGGCCAGCCAGCTGCAGCCGCCGCTCGACGCGAAGATTCGCGAGCGACAGCTTCGCGCTCTGGACAATTGTCTGCGCGGACGATTCGATCTCGTAGCGTACGAGCGACGCCTCGCCGTGCACGGGCAGACCGGCGGCAGCTTCGGCGTCCGATGGTCCGCCGAAAATGTCGAGGCACAGGTTGTGTCCCATGATGCCGGCGAGCAGCGCCGCATCGACGCCACCGCCGTATTCAGGGTGCTTCGCCCGGTCGTACTTCGATGGCGCCATCGATGGCCAGGGCGGCGTCCAGAGCGGGTTGACGCCGCTCGCCTTGTCGAGGATCTCGGCGATGTGCCCGCCTTCTTCGAGCACGGTGAGGCGCAAGGCCTCGTTCTCGATTCGGACTGCGCGCCGGCCGCGGTAATCCACACGGGGCATGTCGCGGCCATTATGACGGTTCCCGTGCGGGATGACTGCGCTTGCAGCGGTCGCGAACTCATTTCGAGGCGCGCAACGCTCGGCTGCCGGCAATCGCTTCGCGAACTCTCTCTGGCTCTTCGGTTTTGGCGCGTCAACGACGTGCTTTGCAGAGATTTAGGTGCGATCAATCTGAACCGTGGCCGTTTCTCTCAGCGAAATGCGCACCGCTCTGCGCGATGACACTTGAAGTGATGATTGCCGAGGTTGTATCGTCGGCCACCTGACGCGGATCGAGGAGAGGCGGATCACGCGGGATTACGGGGACGCGGGGCTACGGGGACGCGGATTACGCGGATCACACGGATAAAGGACCCATTGATGCTGGATCGAGCGCAGGTCAAGAATGCCATCGACGCGGGCGGCGGAATGCTCAGGCTGGAGCCGAGCTGGGTTCCGCGCTCGTTCATGATTCCCGGGGAGCGACTCAAGCTTCATCCGCGGGACCTTTACGCGCTCGGCGGCCACCGTGGCGGCATCAACGAGCGCTGGTTTTCGTCGACGACGAATGCGGACAACGGGCCAGGCACCCCCGCTGACGAAGGACTGAGCTACGTCAGGCTCGACAACGGCAGCCGCTTCCTGCTCAAGGATGCCGTCGACACGGCGGGAGACCTGTTGCTCGGGTCGGCCGTGATGGAGCGAGAGAAGGGCTGGAACCTTCTCTGCAAATTCTTCGACAACATGGGGCCGATCCCGCATCACATGCACCAGACGGATGCGCAGGCCAAGCTCCTCGGCCGCAAGGGGAAGCCCGAGGCGTACTACTTCCCGCCGCAGTACAACAAGACCGACAACAACTTTCCGCACACGTTCATGGGGCTCGAGCCCGGCACGACCAAGGCCGACGTGCGGCGTTGTCTCGAGAACTGGAACAAGGGCGACAACGGCATCCTGTTTCTCTCGCGCGCGTTCCGGCTCGAGCCGGGCACCGGCTGGCAGATCGATCCGGGCATCCTGCATGCGCCGGGTTCACTCGTGACCTACGAGCCGCAGGTGGCCAGCGACGTGTTCGCGATGTTCCAGTCCGAGGTCGAAGGCCGCATCACGCCATGGGCGCTGATGACCAAGGACGTGCTGCCCGAATATCACAACGATCTCGACTATCTCGTCAACCTGCTCGACTGGGACGCGAACGTCAATCCGACCTTTGCTGCTGACAACCGCTGCTTCCCCAAACCGGCGAAGCCGTTCGAACAGACCGAGCGCGATGGCTACCGGGAGCAGTGGATCACGTACGGCACCGGCTGGTACTCCGCCAAGGAGCTGACCGTTCTCCCGAAACGAACGGTCACGATCAAAGACGCCGCAGCGTATGGAATCATCCTGACGCAGGGCTACGGCAGGTTCGGCACGCTGCCAGTGTCGACGCCGTCGATGATCCGCTTCGGACAGATGACGGAGGACGAACTGTTCGTCACCGAGGCCGCCGCGCTCCAGGGCATCAAGATTGAGAACCTGAGCGCAACCGATCCGCTCGTCATCCTGAAGCACTTCGGGCCGGGTAATCCTGAGGCGGAAGGGCTAAAGCGGAAAAGCTGACAGCAACGCGGGAGTGTCGTAGGCGTAACTGAGAGCTGATAGCTAATAGCTGAGAGCTAAGAGATGCACAAATATCCCGCACTACACAACGCCATGTGGCCTGGTCTCGTCGGAAAAGGACCGGATTCTGAGCCGCCGATCGATCTCGACACGATGCTCGACCTGACGGCCGCCGCGAACGTCGGCGGCACGAAGTTCGAAGGCGTCGATCTGTTTCTCTTCGATCCGCACGTCAACATCGATGCATCAGACGACGATCTGAAGAAGCTCGCGGGCAAGATTGCCGGCAAGAACCTCGTCGTCGGATCGCTCGTCGCACCGGTGTGGCCGCCAACGGGCGGCGGCTCGGCGATGGGGAGCGAGGAAGAGCGGAAGAATTTCGTGACGCAGGTGCGCAAAGCGTGCCGCATTGCCAAGACGCTGAACGGCCTCGGCATTCGCAAGTACGGCGTCGTCCGCATCGACTCGGCAGCGAGCCCAGCGGAGTGGGCCAAGGATCCGGCCGGCAATCAGAAGAAGATCGCCGAAACGTTCCGTCAGGCATGCGACGTGGCCGAAGGCCACGGCGAACGGCTCGCCGCCGAGGGCGAGATCTGCTGGGGCGGCATGCACAGCTGGAAGCGCAACGTCGAGTTGCTCGAGCTCGTGAATCGGCCGAAGACGCTCGGGTTCCAGGCAGACATGGCGCATACGCTCCTCTTCACGCTCGGCTACAACGCGCCCGAAGATCGCATCCTGCCCGAAGGCTACGACTGGTCGAAGCGGGAAACGCTCGACGAAGCGTTGAAGAAAATGACGCACGCGCTGCGGCCGTGGACGATCGACTTCCACGTCGCGCAGAACGACGCGACGGTCAAAGGATCCGGGTCGCACGACAAGACTGGCCGACACTGCCTCCCGAAAGATCCCAATGGCAAGCTCGATATCGCCCGCCACGCCGGTGCCTGGCTGCGCGACGATTCGGGCAAAGTCACCAGGGCGATGCGCCACATCTGCTGGGACGGCTGCATGTTCCCCAACGCGACGATGATGCAGGCGTCGACGTGGAACGACGTGCTCGGAGCCATGATTGCGGTCCGCGATGCGCATGGTTGGGATTGACAGGATCACGGCCGACGGCAAAATCACGAAGCTCACGAAGACACGAAGACCACGAAGAAACTTTTTGGTTGGTCTTCTTCGTGACCTTCGTGAGCTTCGTGCCTTCGTGATGAAAGCCGTCGGCGCGTGCGCGTGACTATAAAGGATCGAGGATGAAAACTCTTAACATCGGGCTGGTCGGCTACGGCTTCATGGGCCGTACGCATTCAAATGCCTTCCTCCAGGCACCGCGTTACTTCCAACTGCCATACAAACCGGTCCTCAAGGCGCTCTGCGCGCGGAACGCGGACCGCGCCAAGGCATTCGCGGACAACTGGGGTTACGAGTCGATCGAGACCGACTGGCGGAAGCTCGTCGAGCGGAAAGACATCGACCTCATCGACATCGCCAGCACCAACGACACGCATCACGACATCGCGATTGCCGCCGCCAAGGCCGGCAAGATGGTGATGTGCGAGAAGCCGCTCGGCCGCAACGCCGAAGAGGCGAAGGCGATGGTCGCGGCGGTCGAAGCCGCGAAGGTGCCCAACTCGGTTTGGTACAACTACCGGCGGGTGCCCGCGGTCGTGCTCCTCAAGCACCTGCTCGACGAAGGCAAGTTCGGGCGCATCTTTCACTACCGCGCCAAGTTCCTCCAGGACTGGACGATCTCCGTAGATTTGCCGCAGGGCGGTGAAGGGCTTTGGCGCCTCGACGTCAAGGTCGCGGGCAGCGGGGTCACGGGCGACCTTCTCGCTCACTGCATCGATACGGCGCTCTGGCTGAACGGATCGATCTCGGAAGTTACGGCGATGACCGAAACGTTCATCAAGGAGCGGAAGCACAACCTCACGGGCAAGGTCGAGCCGGTCGGGATTGATGACGCGAGCGCGTTTCTCTGCCGCTTCAAGAACGGCTCCCTCGCGACCTTCGAATCGACACGTTACGCGCGCGGGCACAAGGCCCTCTACACGCTCGAGATCAACGGCGAGCACGCCTCGGCGGCGTGGGACCTCCATGACCTGCACCGCATCCAGTACTTCGATCACAAGGACGAAGGCCGCGTGCGTGGCTGGCGCAGTGTGCACATCACCGACAGCGACCATCCGTACATGAAGCACTGGTGGGTACCGGGCCTGCAGATCGGCTACGAGCACACGTTCATTCACCAGTTCGCCGACTTCGTGCAGGCGGCCGCCGAAGGCAAGAGCATCGGACCGACGTTTCGCGATGGCCTGGCCACCGACTACGTCACCGACGCGGTGCTCAAATCGGCGGGGACCAAGAAGTGGGAGACCGTACCGGCCGCCTGAAGCCGGCCACCACGACTGTCGCGTCCGGCTTCCGCCGGACCAAGGGAGAACCAATGTTCAAGACCGCCGTCGTTATCGTCTCCACTATCGCCGTCAGCGCGGCGCTCGTCGCGCAGCAGCCGCCTGCCGGTCAGCCGCCGCAAGGACAGGGGCAGGGCCAGGGTCAGCGCGGAGGTGGTGGAGGGATGCGGGGACCGCAGGCAATCCCCTATGAGGACCACACGGGCTTTCAGCAAATCTTCGACGGTACCAGTATGAAGAACTGGGACGGCGACCCGGCATACTGGCGCGTCGAGAGTGGGGCGCTCGTCGGCGAGAGCACCGAAGCCAATCCCGTTAAACAGAACACCTTCCTCATCTTTCGCGGCAGCGAACCGGGCGATTTCGAGCTGAAGGTCGAGTTCCGCATCAACAACACGAACAGCGGCGTCCAGTACCGCAGCGTCCAGGTGCCGCCTGACGAGAAGACCGGCAAATGGGTGCTCAAGGGATACCAGGCTGACATCGACATCGCCAACCAGTTCACCGGCATGCTCTATGAGGAGCGGGGACGCGGCTTCCTCGCGCCCCGCGGCACTGCCGGCTACCTTTCCGAAGGGGTGCGCGGGACTGTCGGTGCGCTCGAAAGCGGTGACGCCCTCAAGGCCTACATCAAAGAAAAAGACTGGAACCAGTTTCACGTCATCGCCCGCGGCGGGACGCTCATCCACATCCTGAACGGACACGTGACGGCGGTCTTCGTCGACGACGACGTCAAGAATCGCACCCTGAAGGGTCTTCTCGGGTTCCAGATTCACGTCGGGCCGCCGATGAAGGTGGAGTTCAGGAACGTGTATCTGAAGACCGTGTCGCAGTAGCTATCAGCCGTCAGCTATCAGCTATCAGTCAGGGCTCGGGTCTTACCGACAGCTGACAGCTGATAGCTGATAGCACGCCCGCGTTATGCTGGTTTGTGGTCCTCAGACAGGTTGCAGCGCTCCTCATTGTCTTGATCCCGGCTGCGGCTGCAGCCCAACTTCAGGTCGCTCGCATACACGGCGTCGTCAGTGACCCGGCCGGGCAGCCGATACCTGCCGCCGAGGTCGTGATCACCGATCCCCTCGGCACCGAGGTCGCTCGCGCGACGAGCGGCGTCGACGGCGCCTTCAGCTTCGCCGACATTGCACCTGGCTCCTACACGGTGCGTGTGGCCGCCGGCAATGCGGAGCTCCTTGCACAACCTCTCGTCGTCCGCGGCGGATTGCCGATCGAGCTCGCGCTGAGAGCTCGGCCCACATTGCGAGAAGATGTCGTCGTCCACGGCGATGCCAGCGAGAACGCTGCGGAACACCCGCACACGCTGGCGGGAGACGCAGTGCGCAGTGTCGCCGAGCCAATCCCCAGCCAACGCGTACAAGCCGCCCTCGCGAGCCTCCCTGGGTGGTCGGCTGAGGACAACGGCCTTCTCCACGTTCGCGGCGCCGACGATGGCTTGCTGTACGTCCAGGACGGCATACCGGTATACGAACGTCTCGATCGGCTGTTTGGCCTGCCACCGAGCCCTGCGGCCATCGATTCGATGCATGTGATGAACGGCTATGTGCCGCCGGAGTTCGGCTTCAAGGCGGGCGCGGTCGTCGTCGTGCGGTCGGAGACGGGGATACGTGCCAACTGGAACGGCACGGTCGACGCCGGCGTTGCCGATCTCGACACCCGGCACGTTCAGGGTGTCGCCGCCGGTCCCATCGGCGGTTTCGCGGCGCTGATGTTCACGGCGTCGGACGAACGATCGTCGCGGTTCCTCGATCCCGTTGATCTTGCCAACTACCACAACGAGGGACGCTCGACGAGCGCGGCGACCCAGTTGACGTGGGCCAGGGATGCCCGGCTCCTCACGGCGTCTCTTCAAGGCGGTCGCAACCGCTACGACGTGCCGAATAACGATGAGCAACAAGAGGCCGGGCAAGATCAACGGCAGCGCACGGAACAGCTGCTCTACTCGGCGAGCTGGCAGAACGCGCAATCCGATCGCACGGTGTGGCAGGTGTCGGCGTACGGCCGGCACGGGGAGGGTGCACTCTTTCCGTCAGCCTTCGACACGCCGCTGACCGCCGAAACCGAGCGCGGCGACGAGCGCTACGGCGCCCTGTGGAGCGTCACCCACCAGCGCAGCCGGCACACCATCAAGGTTGGCGGCGAAATCTCGTCCCTCGTCCTGGACGAGCGATTCAGGTTTGCCGTCACCGACCCGGAGGAGGCCGAAGAAGCAGGGCTCAGCGAGGCCGCGATCGCGCACGACCTCGACGACCCGTTTGTCTTTTCCGACCGTCAGCGTCCCTGGATGCTGTCGTTCTTCGCGCAGGATGCATTTCAGGTCTCGAACCGGCTGACGCTCAACTTCGGCGCCCGCGTCGATCACAGCCGTCTTCTGATCGAGGCGTGGCAGGTAAGCCCTCGTGCTGGAGTCGCATTCCTGGCCCGGCCTGGCACCACGCTCCGTGCGTCGATCATGCGCTTGTTCCAGCCGCCTCAAGCTGAATACTTGCTGCTCTCATCGTCTGAAGAGGCACGCGAGCTCTCGCCGTTCGAAGACGACGAATCGATTGGCGGCGGCGCTAGCATTCCGCCGGAACGGCAGACGGCGATCGATGTCTCGGTGTCGCAGGATCTCGGCGGCGCGTGGCGCCTCGAAAGCACCGGCTGGTGGCGACACGCGAAGGACGTCGGCGACCCGAATGTGTTCGCGGGAACGACGATCGTGTTCCCCAACAGCATCGCCCTTCAGCACGCCACGGGATTCGACGCCGCGATTGTGATGATGCCTCGTCGTGGCTGGTCGGGCTCCGCCAGCTACACCTACGCGCGCGTCGAGCAATTCGGTCCGGTCACCGGCGGGCTCTTCCTCGAAGACGAGGTCGCAGAAATCCAGGACGGCACGAAGTTCATTCCCGACCACGATCAACGCCACGGTGTGTTCGCGACCGCGACCTACAACGACAGCTTGCGTGGCTGGCGCGTCAGCGGCGCCTTCCGCTATCAGACCGGCACGCCAGTCGGCATCGGCGACGACGATGTCGACGATCTCGTCGATCGGCCGGGAGCCGAGACCGTGGACTTCGCGTCAGGCCGCGTCAAGCCGAGAACAGTCGTCGACCTGCAGGCCGAATGGGCCGTCAGGCGCAGCGAGCGCGCCGACATCTTCCTCACCGGATGGATCAACAACGTCACCAACGACACGTATGCGTTCAACTTCGGAAATCCCTTCAGTGGGACCCACTTCGGATCAGGACGACGGTTTGGAATGGGTGTCAGGGTGGGGGTGAAATGAGGCGGAGCCATCAGCTGTCAGCTAACAGCAGCATTCAGATCCTAGTCGGCCGATTGAGATCGGAAAGCTCTTACTGACTGCTGACAGCTGATAGCTGTCAGCTGTGATCTATCTCCCCGCCGCCGGCGCCGCTCGCGGCGCCTCGATGTGGACCGTCGAGTAGCCGCCGATGGTCTTGAAGTAGAGGAACAACAACAAGTAAACCACGGCCATCACTGCCGGGATGTAGGCGTCGGCCTTGCAGCGTTTCGCGATCGCCGATGATGCTGGCGGAGGCGACGGTTTGCTGCTCGGGTGTTTTCACCGCAGCGGTCTGGGCTTCCGACAGCTTGGTGCCGTCGAGGCCGTGCACTTCCTCGAGAAAGAGGAAGCGGCTCGGGGTTGGCGCCTTGTACTGCTCGTAGAGGGCCGGATTGGTCGCCTGGAGGTGCTCGGCGGTGAAGCGGTCTTTGGCATAGCCAAGACCGGGGCCGCCGAGCAAGCCGGCCGACATCATGCCGATGCCGCCCATGATCGACATCGCCACGGCGCCGGTGCGGGGGAACCGGTCACCAACCACCGCCAGCATCGTCGGCCAGAAGAACGTCTTGCCGAGCGCGTAGACGGCCAGCGCGATCATCGCCCCGGCGAACGTCTCGATGCCGCTGACGAGCCGTAGCCCGATCGCCGCCAGCGTGGCGCAGATCAGCAGCAATCCAATCGGCGACAGCTTCAACGTTCTCTCGATGAAGTCGGCGCAGAAGCGCAGCGAGAACATGAAGAGCGACGTGAAGACGAACAGGATCTTGCCCTGGGCCGGCGTCAGGATGTTGCCGGTGATGTTCTGAATCCAGCCGTCAGTGCCGAGCTCCACCGCGCCGACGAGCGCGTGCGTCATGAACAGCACGAAGAGGAGCAGCGATCCGACCGAGAAGTTGGTCTTGATCCCCACGATCAACAACAGCACGAACGCCACGCTCCAGCAGAGGTAACTCCAGGTCGCGGACGCAAAAAAGGTGCTGCCGGTGAAAAAGGCGAGGATGCCGCCGAGCTGCTCCTTGAAGAACAGGCCGACGAGAAAGCAGGCGACGAGCGCGCCGAGCACGCCGACCTCCTTCATCATCTCCCACATGCTGAGGCCCTTCGCGGAGGCTTCCGACTTCGGGAACGACTGGCCGAAGAATGCGAAGCCGTAGAGCACGGTCGGCACGAGAAACAGCCCGAGCTGAATCTTCCAGCTGACGTGCATGCCTTCGCCGAGGATCCATCCGATGAGTCCGCCGATGACGAGGCCTGCCGGCCAGCTCGCGTGGAGAATGTTCAAGTAGTGCGTTCGGTTCTTCGGAAACAGCGTCGAGACGAGCGGATTGGCCACGGCTTCGAGCGTGCCATTCGCCAGCGAGAAGATGAACGTCCCAAGGTAGAGGAACATGTAGGCCGTGTCCTGGGCCTGCCCCTTCGTCGCGGCAAAGGTTACGAATGCCGAGAGCAGGTGCATCACGAACGCCGCAACGATCAGCTTGCCGTAACCGATCTTGTCGACGACGAGACCGCCGATGATGACGCCGAAACAGAAGCCGGTGAGACCAGCGCCGCCGATCGCGCCGAGCTGCGCGCCGGTAAAACCGAACTCTGCGGCCCACGTGGCCAGGATGCCGCCGCGAATGGCGAAGCCGATGCCGGTCGCGAGAATGGCCAGGAAGCCTGCCCACAGAAGGCGCTGGGCGTTCGATGCGGTGACGTCGGCGCTTGGAGTCGCATTGCTCATAGTTGTCCCTTGTCGATGTGGTTGATGGCCTGTCGCCTTTGCCGCTGGCAGGGGAAGTGCGACGGCCATTATGGTCCAAAACCACCGTGCCCACGTTGTTTGACAAGGCCTCCGGCCCGCGTTTCGCAGCCCGGAACGCCAACTGGCCGTTACGGGACGGTGGGTGGACGGCTGGCGTCTAACCGCGATAGATTCGA
The DNA here is from genome assembly GCA_963797715.1 of uncultured Acidobacteriota bacterium. Lineage (GTDB taxonomy): Bacteria > Acidobacteriota > Vicinamibacteria > Vicinamibacterales > 2-12-FULL-66-21 > DATBJJ01. The sequence goes on along the minus strand of CAWCQS010000006.1, from coordinate 217,924 downwards.
GTTTCAGCGGAAATGACGATCCCCCTACGGATTCTGACGGTCGGGCTGCCCGTTCTGGCGGTTCTGGGCATGGCCCAACCGCCGCGCCTCTCCCACGCCGAGGCGACGGCCGTGGCCATCACGGACCCGGCGAAGCCGGGAGCCACGGTTGGCGCTCGGGTCGACGTCAAGGTCGCTCCTGGGTTTCACATCCAATCAGATAAACCCCGCGACCCGTCGCTCATCGCGCTGACCCTGACCATTGACGCGCCATCCGGCGTGACGGTCGGAAAGCTGGTCTTTCCTCCGTCCAAGGATTTCGTCCTCAAGGGTAGCGATCAGCCGCTCGCCGTCTTCGAAGGGGCCTTCACCATCGAAGCCCAGCTCATCGTCGCCAAGGATCACCCGGCGGGAGAAGTCACGGTGCCCGCGCGGCTGCGCTATCAGGCCTGCGACGAGACGACGTGCTTTCGCCCCATCACGGTTCCGCTCAGCTGGACGTTGACCGTCGCGTCCGCGGGACGGGGAACGCCGCGACCAGGAGCACCTGCGGCGGCACCCGTGGCGCCACCCGCAACTCCCCCAGCAGCCACGGAGCCACCCGCAGCTGCGCCGGCGGTGAAAGCACCAGATGTCGCGACGGTCGCCGCCCCAGCGACCGATGTGAACCAGGTCCAACTCTTCGATCAGTTCGAGATTCTCGGGACGACAGGCGGCTACATCGGCCGCGATGCGTTCCTGAAGTTCATCAGCGACGCCGAGCGGGGCGTGAAGTCGACCGGCATGTTCGAGGGCAAGGGGCCGCTGGCGATACTCGCGCTCGTCTTCATTGGCGGGCTGGCGCTGAATCTCACACCGTGCGTCCTGCCGATGATCCCGGTCAACCTCGCGATCATTGGAGCGACAAGCGCCGGCGCACAGCGTGCCCGCCGCGGTCGCGGCTTCCTGCTCGGCGCCGTGTACGGCGGCGCGATGGCGCTCGTCTACGGCGTGCTCGGCCTGGTCGTCATCCTGACCGCCGGCACTTTCGGCACGATCAACGCCTCGCCGTGGTTCAACCTCGGCATCGCCGCGCTCTTCGTCGTCCTCGGGCTCGCGATGTTCGACGTGATCATGGTCGACTTCACGCGCTTTCGAAGCGGGATGCGACTCGGCGAGAGCGGTCGCGGCACGGTGTGGCTGGCGTTCAGCATGGGCGCCATCGCCGCTCTCCTCGCCGGCGCGTGCGTCGCGCCCGTCGTCATCCAGGTGATCGTCTTTGCGAGCAACCTGCACGCGTCGGGCACTTCAATTGCCCTCGCACTGCCCTTCGTCCTCGGATTGGGCATGGGACTGCCTTGGCCGATCGCCGGCGCGGGCCTTGCCTCGCTCCCGAAGCCGGGCATGTGGATGGTGCGCGTCAAGCAGGCGATGGGCGTCGTGATACTCATCACCGCCGCCTACTACGCCTACATCGCCTACGGGATCTTCGCCAACCGCTGGGTGGATCCGAGCGCCGTGCAAGCGAGCGTGCAGGAGAAGCTCAAGGAAGGCTGGCACGCGTCGCTGACCGAAGGCCTGCTCGCAGCGAAGCAGTCGAACTCGCCGGCGATCATCGACTTCTGGGCCACGTGGTGCAAGAACTGCGTCGTCATGGACGAGACGACGCTGAAGGATCCGGCGGTGAAGGCGGCACTCGATCGCTACACGCGGATCAAGTTCCAGGCCGAGGATCCAGAGTCGCCGCCAGCCAGGGATTTGCTGCAGCGCATTGGAGCGGTGGGGCTGCCGGCGTACGTGATTGTGCGCGCTAAATCGGGTCCCTAATCGATTTCAGCGACAATCAGTGTCATGATCACATTCATCTCGTGGTCTTCGTAGCTTCGCGATCTTCGTGGTGAAAACCGTCGTACCGGTCAGCGCACCTCCGCTCGCTTCTTCGTCAGATTCTCCACAAAAAATAACCCGCTCTTCCCCGCGCACACCAAATCCGGATCACCGTCGCGGTCGATATCGATCACGGGAATCTGCATTCCTCCACCCATCTTGCCGCCGTAATCGATGACGTGGCGAATCCATTCCGCGCCTGAGGCCGACGGCCGGAACTGGTACCAGTAGACACCCAACGGTTCGCGCTCTCCGGGGTCGCTGCCGTTGTGCGCCATGAAGCGCTTGCCGGTGATGAAGTCCAGGCGTCCGTCGCCGTTGACGTCGGTGAGCGTCGATGCGTGGCCCTGTGACCACGCGCTGTCGATCATCTGGCGCTTGAAGACGCCGCCCTCGCCCTGCTCGAACCAGAAGACGCCGAAGTCGTGGCCGGCGGCGGTTATCACATCGTTCCTGCCGTCGCCATTGACGTCGAGGACGTGGATGAAGCCGAGCTCGCTGACGCGCGCGGGTGCGCCGGGCTTGGGCGGTGTCGCGGCCGGAGTCGCGGGAATGTTGATCGCCTCCCAGTCGGGATGGAACGTCCAATTGCCCGCCCGCGGATCGGCGGGCGCTTCGAGCCAACCACGCGGCGTCAGGATGTCGTTGCGCTTGTCGCCATTCACATCGCCCGCACCAATCCCATGTCCGTAACTACTGTCGCTGACGACGTGCGGCACCCACGCCTTGTTCTTGACTTCGTACCACGCCTGGCCCGTGCCGTTCTCCTGCGCCAGCACTTCCTGGGCCTTACCGTCGTTGTCGATGTCGGCGAGCACCGCGAATTCGACGTTGAAGCCTTCGTGGATGGGCTCGACCTTCCACATCTCGTCTTTCCCTGTCACCGCTCCCTTGCCTGGATTGCGCCACCACGCTACGCGCTTGGCGAACCACGAGACCGAGACGACGTCAGGAAAGTCGTCGGCGTCGACGTCGACGATCGAGATCGCTGAAGTTGTCGACGTACTGGTTGCTGAATCCGAGCTCCCGAAAGCGGTGCTTCGTCCATTCGGGTGCCTGATACCAGTACTCGCCCGAAACGATGTCGAGCCGCCCGTCGCGGTTGACGTCGGCGACCGCAGCCGTCTCGCTCGCGCCATTGTCGATAGCATGAATACGGAACGGAATATCGGCTGGGCGGCTGCCTTGAGAGAGAGCAATTACAGCGACGGTCAGCAGAAGAGTGCGCATGGTCACTAGTCGGCAGTCGTTAGTCGACGGTCACAGTCGGCAGTCTGAGTCGACAGTCACAGTCGTCAGTCAAAGTCACAGTCACAGTCGTCAGTCGTCAGTCGTCAGTCGCCCTTCAGAGGCGTCGTGAGTCTACAGGAAAACACTCGAGACGACAGCCTCACGTCCCGCCAACGGACTAAGGACTCGCACTAAGGGCTCTGACTACCGACTCTGACTGACGACTCAGACTGACGACTGGGACCGCCGACGAACGACTGACGACCGTTTGTACAGCAGAAAGGCGCCCCGAAGGGCGCCCTCTGCCTATCTCTCTCCGTGTTATCCGTGGCTTCCGCGGCCTAGAACCGGAACCTGATGCCCAGCTGGATGACGCGGTTGCTGTTTGGACGGACGCCGGTAATACGACCGAAGTTCGTGTCGGTCTGCTGGCCCGTGGCGTAGTTGAACACCGCACTCGTATCAACGTCCTGGTACTGCGTCGTGTTGAACGCGTTGTAGAGCTCCGCGCGGAACTGCAGGTTGCGCTGCCCGAACGCGAAGTTCTTGAAGAACGTGATGTCGTTGTTGATGTACCCCGGCGGGTTGTACTCGTCGTTGGTCGAGGTCCCCTTGTAGTACGGATCGCTCGCACCGCCGCCGGGCTGCACGCACTCCGTGCGGAACTGACGGTCGAACGTCCGCTCGCTGCGCGGCAGGTTCGGGTCGCAAACCAGCGTCACGCGGCGCGCATAGCCATTCCCCGACAAGTCGTTGGTCGGAGCGCCGGTAAACGCGTAGGTAAACCCGTTGCGCGGCTGGTTCTGCATGATCGTGACGCCCGAGATCTGCCAGCCATCGAGCGCGAGGCGGGTAAACAGGTTGTCCCACTTGTTGCTCGCCAGCGGCAGTTCCCAGTTGTAGTTGATGACCAGCGTATGGGGGCGGCTCTGGTTGCCGCCGTTGATCGAGTAGTTGTAGTTTCGCGCCTTGTTGTCCTCAGCCGACAGGAACGGATCGTAGAGGTTGAGCAGCTTGCGCTTCATGCCGGTGTAGGACACGCCGAACGCAAACCCGCGCGAGAAACGGCGGTTCACTGCGGCCTGGATCGACTGATAGTCGTTATAGCCGGTCCAGTCGCGCACGCCGATCGTGCCGTAGCCGCGGTAGGGACGCAGATAGTTCGCCGCGACCGGCTGCCCGCCGTTGGTGGGATCGGCATTCTGCGGCAGCAACTGCGTTCCGTAGGGCAGGTCATTGATCTGGTTCGTGACCGGCTGATTACGGCCGGCGTTGCCGACGTAGGCAACGTCGGCGATCAGGTTCCACGGCAGGGCGTGCTGCACGCCGATGCTCCAGTTGTAGACCGTCGGCGCCTCGAAGGGTGCGAAGGCAATGACGCCGCGAGGGCTCTGGATCAGCTGCGAGTTCTGCAGGTCGGGAATGGTCGTGAAGCTCGTCGTCCGCGTATCCATGAGGGGCGGCTGCTCGACGAGTGACAGGATGAAGTCGTCCTGATAGCGGTCGTAGAAGATGCCCCACCCGCCGCGGACCGACGTCTTGCCGTCGCCGAAAACATCCCACGCAAAGCCGAGACGCGGTGCGGGCAAGAGTCCCTTGCCGTCGTACACCGTCTCCTTCGCGACGATCATACCGTCGTAGAAGTTGCCGGAGTCCGGCACCAGCTTGTCGATGTACGTGTTGTTGAGAATCTGGCCGGTCAGCGGATTGCGCGATTGCCTGACGTTGCCGGTACAGCTCGCGGCGTTGTTCGGACAGACGGGCTGGAACAACAGTGGCGCAGTGTTCGCCGTCCAGTCGTCCGTCGCGAAGTACGAAACATCCTGACCGGCGACATACGTCGGACCGATGTAGTAGAAGCGCACGCCGAGGTCGAGGGTCAGCCGCGAGGTCAGACGCCAGTTGTCCTGCGCGAAGAGCTCGACCTGGTTGAACCGCCCTTCCGCATAGGGCTTGGCCGTCGACTCCGTGTAGCTGTTGATCGATCCGAGCAGCGCGTTCGAGAACCCGAGGTTGGTATCGAACGGGTTGCTGGCATTGCCGTCAAAGTTGAAGTTGCCGTTGAAAACCGCCGCGCGCGGCGCCGGACGGGCGGTATGTTCGATGAAGATTCCGGTCTTCAGATTGTGCTTGCCGGCAATCTTCGACAGGTTCGCCGGAGTAGTTCCAGATGGTGTTGCTGGCGTTGAACGGATAGCGATCGGCAACGCCGACGCCGCGCGTATTCGGCAGGGCATTGGTTCCGCCGTAGCTGATCTGAGGCACCAGGAACTGCGGGTTGGCGCTCGGGAAGAACTGCGCGAGCCCGCCAAGGACGACGCGGCGATCGTTCTGATCGAGAGCGTCCTGGGTGACGTTGCTGACGAGCTGTTCGGCCCAGTTGCGGCCGACCGTGACTTCGGCCACCATCGATCCGCTGAAGGTGTGCAGCAGGGTGCTCACCAGACTGACCGATCCAACCTCGTAGGACGTGTTGAACTGCGGCCAGCCAGCGTTACCGCCATTGCCCGTGCCGGCGCCGAGGAAGGCGTTCGCGCCGCGCGAGTTGACCTCGTTGCCGAACTGCACCCGCGTGTAGAACGTGGTGTTATGGGTGATGTTGTAGTCGACGCGCGCCACCTGATCGTTGCGCGGCTTCTCGAGCTCGTTCTGGTAGGTGTAGTTGTACTGGCGGCTGCCGGACGGATCGGTCGCGTTCGGCAGCGGAAACAGGCCGAGCATCTGCTGCCCGATCGGGCTGATGCGGTTGGCCGGGATCTTGTTGTCCGGGAAGCATCCAGGGCCGCCGCTATTGACGTTGCACGCCAGCCCCTGAGCCGCGAGCAGCGGATCCTTGATCCAGACCTTGCGGCCCTGGCTATCGAGCGTCTGCGAAAAGTCGCCGGCGCGCTCGAGCGCCGTTGGCATCGTGCTCAGCTGGAGCGTGCCCGGATCGTTGCGTGGCAGCAAGTCCTGCGAGAAGAAGAAGAACAACTTGTCGCGGTTCTTGTTCAGATCCGTGCCGGGGACGAGAATCGGACCGCCAATCGTCCACGCCGTATTGTCGAACCGGTAGGGCGCCTTGGCACAGCTCGCGGTCTGGCCGGCGTCGCACTGGCGCCGGCGATCCCACGAATTCGTGTTGAAGTTCTCGTTGCGCTTGTAGTACGCGAGGGTGCCGTGGAAATCACGCGTGCCGCTCTTGGTGACGACCGTGATCGTCGCCCCGGAGCTGCGGCCGTACTCGGCCTGGAAGTTGGACGCCTGCACCTTGACTTCGGCGATGGAGTCGAGCGCCGGGGCGGCGTAGTTGCCCGAGTTCGAGCCAGTGTCCTTGTTGGTCACGCCGTCGTACGAGAAGTTGAACGAGTTCTGGCCGTTGATCGTCATGCTTCCCACTGATCCCCAGCCCGGAGCATCTCGTGCCGACGTATCGATAACGCCGGGGAGCACCTTCAGAGTTCCCATGAAATCGCGGCCCCTGAGACCGACGTCTTCGATTTGGCTGGAGGTAATGGTCGCGGAACGCTCGCCGCTCGTCGTCTGAACCTTGACCGACTCGGCCGTCACCGAAACCACTTCGGACAAGCCGCCAATCTCGAGAGCAATCGTGCGGAGCGCCAGACGTTCGGTCGCGCCGAGCACGATCCCTTTCTGTTCGTAAGGCTTGAAGCCCTGGACTGTCACAGTGAGATCGAATGTTCCGGCGAGGAGGTTCGTGATGACGAACACTCCATCCACGCCGGTGACTGCCTCACGTGTCAAGTTGGTACCGACGTTCTTGACCGTGACTGTGGCGCCAGGCATGGCGCCGCCGCCTGTGTCTGTGACGACGCCCGAAATCTGCCCCGTGAGGCCCTGCGCGCTCACGCGCGAGGCTCCGACGGCGACGATCATCGCCAACGCAAGCACCGCACTCCAAAGACGATGACTCACGATCCCCTCCTCTTAAGTCGTGCCGTAGGAAAATGAACCCGGCTTTCCACACCGCCGGCTGTGATGGCTCGGAACGGCGGTGTGCGCGGAAGGCTACGCCCCCGTTACCGGGCTGTCAAAGAGAGTCTGCGGATCGTGTCGTTTTTCGAAATGAGAAACGCTGAAATATCACACTACAGTGCAAATTACAGGGCTTTTCGCATTCCGAGGGGTGTTTTTGGCCAGTCGAGCAGAGGTCCGGCCATTTCGCAGTGCGAACTGCCGAAAGGACGCCCCGACGGTTTTTACTTCGCGAGCGCTTGGTCGATGGCGGCGCGAAGCTCAGGTGCCTCGGGCGTCACCTTGCTCGGGAAGAAGGCGACGATCTTTCCGTCCTTCCCAATCACGTACTTGCTGAAATTCCACGATGGCAGGTTCCCCGACGTTCCCAGGAAGGCGTACACGGTCGACTGACTCGCGCCGGCCTTGGTCACGACCTTCTCGAACATCGGGAACGTCACGCCGTACGTCAGCTTGCAAAAGGTCACGATCTCTTCGGCCGTTCCAGGCTCCTGCCCGCCGAAGTCGTTGCTCGGGAAGCCGAGAACGTTGAACTCCGTCCCACCCCTTTCTTTCTGCAGCTTCTCGAGCCCCTCGTACTGCGGCGTGTAGCCGCATTTGCTGGCGACGTTCACGACCAGGCTGACTTTGCCCTTGTACATGGACAGATCGGCAGGCTTGCCTTCGAGCGTTTTGGTCTTGAGATCGTAGAAGGACGTCACGGTGGCACCCGATGGTGAAGGAGATGGTGATGGCTGCTGCCCTGCCGAGAGCGCCATCGGCAGCGCGGCTGCCCCGAGGGCGATGGCGGCTGCCAGCGTGGATGAGAGACGGCGACGGCTGGGTCGGTGCTGAGTCACTGTGCGGCCCTCCATGGCAAAGGTGCATTGTACTCAAGCGTTCTTTCCTTAACGCCGGGGTAGAATTCGCCCACTATGTCTCCTGCTGGACCTGTCGTGGCCGGAATCGATCTCGGTGGCACTGCTGTCAACTACACGTTCGTCGACAACCAGGAACGGTGGCTGATCGACGGGCTGTGCGAACACCCGGCGCGGTCGAAGGAAGGCCCGGACATCTGCCTGCAGCAGATCGCCGACGGGCTGGCGATGGCGGTCGCCAAAGCCGGCGTCGACATCAGTGATGTCGTCGTCGTCGGACTCGACACGCCAGGGCCCGCAAGCAGTTCCGGCGTCCTGAGCGCGCGCGGGTCCACGAACTTCGTCCACCCCGCGTGGGCCGGTTTCGATCTGCGGGAAGCGCTCGCGCACAAGCTTGGAAAACCAGTCACGTATCTCAACGACGGCAACGCTGGCGCGCTCTGGGGCCACTTCGCAATTTTTGGCGCCGATCGAACGGCCACCTCCATCTCGGCGATCGTCGGCACCGGTCTCGGTGGCGGCGTGATCGTCGACGGCAATGTCGTCAAAGGCCGCAGCGGATTTGGCGGCGAGCTCGGACACGTGCTCATCCCGTATCAAAGCATTCGCGACATCGAGGGCCTCGTGCCCGAATGCAATTGCGGGCGGATCGGCGATCTGGAGTCGTTGTGCTCGCTCACCGCCATCGGACGCTCGCTGCTGCCCTTCTTCCTGAAGCGACACCCGAATCACGAGCTGGCGTCGATGGATCATGTCTCTGGCGCCAAGCGCGTGCGAGGACTGGCTGAGCGCGGCGATCCGATGTGCCGTGACATCTTCCGCGTCCAGGCTCACGCGCTCGGATTGTTCTTCGACGAGATGATCAATACGTTCGACCCCGACGCGCTGATCGTCGGCGGCGGGGCGATCGAGACCGACCCGGCCTTCAGGCAATGGGTCCGAGACGAGATTCGCGCCGGCATGCCCGCGCAGCGCAAAGAGCAGGCAGACATCCCCATCCACATCATGCCGAACGGCGACACGGCCGGCGCACGCGGTGCCGCCATCGAAGCGCTGAAGCTGGCGCGGGAGGGGGGGCTTATCTAGGTGGGCAGTCTTCGCTGTCGGCTGCTGGCGGCTCGCGGCAGGCGGCTTACGCGGCCAGGAGTCCAGTAAAATCTAAAGAAGGCGCGGCGCTTCGTGAACGCGCTACGACTGCCGAGCCGCCAGAAGCGAGCCGCGAGCAGCGAACCACCCATGCCCCCCAAGGTCACCGTCCGCAATCTCGTCAAACGATACGGAGACGTCGAGGCTGCGCGGGACGTCTCGTTCGACATCCGCGAAGGCGAGATCTTCGGGCTCATCGGACCGAACGGCGCCGGCAAGACGACCACCGTCGAATGCGTGATTGGGCTGCGCGTGCCTGACAGTGGCACCATCGAGGTCTGCGGTCTCGATGCGCGGCGGCAGCCGCACGAGGTCAAGGAACGGATCGGCGCGGCGCTTCAGACGACGGCCCTGCAAGACCAGATCACGCCGCGCGAGGCGCTCGCGCTCTTTGGAACCTTCTACAAGCAGAAGTCCGACCCGCCTTCGCTGCTCGAGCGATTCGCACTCGTCGACAAAGCTGACGCGCCGTTCGACACGCTGTCTGGCGGCCAGCGGCAGCGCCTCGCGCTCGCGCTCGCTTTCGTCAACAAGCCAGAGCTGGTGTTTCTCGACGAGCCGACGGCCGGGCTCGATCCGCAATCGCGCCGCGACTTGCACGGCGAGATCGCGCGGATGAAGCACGATGGCGCGACCGTGTTCCTCACCACGCATTATCTCAACGAGGCCGAAGCGCTCTGCGATCGAATTGCCGTCATCGACCGCGGGCGGATCGTGGCAAGCGGAACGCCGCGCGAGCTCATCGCGGCCTCGAACGCCGTGCCGACGGTCGTACTCACGACAGTTCAACGCCTCGATCGGTCGTGGCTCGAGCGGTTGCCCGGCATCGACAGCCTGACGCTCGAAGACGAGGGGATGAGGGCGCGGTTTCGAGCGCGCGACGCGCGCTCGACTGTCGTGAGCGTTCTGGGCGAGCTCGAAGCGAGAGGTATCGATATCGCGGAGCTCCACGTCAGCAAGACCACGCTCGAGGACGTGTTCTTCGATTTGACGGGTGGAATTCATTGATGGCCGCGCTGCGCAGCCAGATCGCCATCAGCCTGCGGCTGCACTTTCGCAACCGCATGGCCCTGATCTACGGGTATCTCTTCCCAACGATCTTTCTCATCGCCTTCTGGGTGCTCTACCGGTTCGAAGAAGTGCCGCTCATACGTCACGTCGGCGAGCTCCTGACGGTGACGGCGCTCGGCGGCGCGTGCTTCGGCTTGCCGACGACGATGGTGAGCGAGCGGGAACGTGGAGTGTGGCGGCGGTATCGACTGACGCCGGTGTCGACGGCCACGCTCGTGTCCGGCACGATCGTCGCACGCTACGTTCTGCTCGTCGCCGCCGCGGTGATCCAGCTGCTGCTTGCGATGGGGCTCGGCATGCCGATGCCTCGTCACCCGATCGAGCTGTTCGTAGCGTTCACGTGCGTTGCGTTCGCCTTCATCGGCCTCGGGCTGGTGATTGCGATGATGGCCGACAACGTTCCGGCAGTGCAGGCGCTGGGCCAGTGCATCTTCCTGCCAATGCTGATCATCGGCGGCGTCGCCGTGCCGCTCGCGACGCTTCCCGACTGGGCGCAGCGGTTGTCAGCGTTCTTTCCCGGCCGGTATGCAGTACAAGCGCTGCAGTCGTGCGCGAACCGCGAAGGCCTGACCAACGCACAGTTCAGCGTGGTCGCGCTGCTGCTGATCGGCGGGGCCGGCTGCCTTGCCGGCGCCAAGTTGTTTCGGTGGGACGCGCAGCAACGCTTCGCCACGGCCCCGGGCAAGGCCTGGGTCGGCGTCGCGCTCGCGGCATGGGTCGCCGTCGGAATCCTTGCCGACGCCGACGGTCGAGAGCGGAGGGTGACGAGCACGTCAGCGGCCAACGTCGCTGTTCCATCGACGCCGGTGGCAGACACGCCTCAGGCTTCGACTCCGCCCGCGCCGCAAACACAAACCCCGGTTGCGCCTGAAGGGGCGGCAACGCCCGCACCGCGCGCAACGCCAACCCCAGCGCCCACGGCGACTGCGCCTGCACCCATCGAGCCGCACAAGCGAGTACAGCCGCCGCCGGCAAGCGCTCCCTCAAACAGGGAGGCGCCGGCCGCGCCGCCGTCACCTCGAGCGGACGAAACCGCGCCGCGGCCTGGCGCGACGCCAGGCACGAGCCCACCAGCGTCCTGGCGCGAGGTGACACTTGCCGACATCGATCGGGATCTGATCTTCACGCGCCTTCCGCCCGACTCCGGCGTCGTCACCCCAATCGCGCCGCTCGACGAAGAGCCCGACGAGACGACAGCGGCGCAGCTCGACAAGATGCGCGTCGCGCTTCCAGACTGGAAACCGGGCAAGGTGTCGGATCCGGTACAGCGTGTGCGCAACTACCTCTACGTTGCCGCGGTGCCAGACGTCTTCCAGATGCAGGATCTGGAACGATTCATCCCGCATGTCGTCTTCGAGCGAATTCAGGAAGACATTCCCAAGGACGATCTGATCAAGATCCTTTACTGGATTGCGGTGCACCCGTTCGACGGCGACGACAAGGCCGTCGACGAGCTGCGGCCGCTCGGTCTTTTCAACGGTCCGGCCGATATGGAGCAGACGCGAGGGCGCCTGAGCGTCTACGCCGTCAAACTTCTCGGCCGCATCACGGGAAAAATCACACCAGAATGAAACGGTCGACGGTCGTCGGACGGTCGACAGTCAAGGATGGACTACGGATGAGCGAACGCACTTCGAGCCTCCCCACCAGGGCGCTTGGCACGACAGGCATGAACATCACGCGCGTGGGCTTCGGCGCGTGGGCGATCGGCGGCGGCGGTTGGGCGTTCGCGTGGGGCTCGCAGGACGACAACGAGTCGCTCGCGGCCATGCGTCACGCGCTCGAGCGCGGCGTCAACTGGATCGACACGGCAGCGGTCTATGGTCTCGGTCACTCCGAGGAGCTCGTCGGGCGGCTCCTTCGAGACTATTCGACCGGCGATCGACCGTACGTGTTCACGAAGTGCGGCCTGGTGTGGAACGAAGCCAACCGGCTCGCGCAGGCGCTTCGGATCGGACAGCCGGAGTCACTGCGGCGCGAGGTCGAGCAGTCGTTGAAACGGCTTGGCGTCGAGCAGATCGACTTGTATCAGATGCACTGGCCGGCAGAGGATGGCACGCCGACCGAGGTCTACTGGCAGGCGCTCCTCGACTTGAAGAAAGAGGGCAAGGTTCGGGCCGTGGGCTTGTCGAACCACAAGGTCGATCGGCTCGAGATCGCGGAGCGGCTGGGCCATGTCGACACGTTGCAACCGCCGTTCTCTCCGATTCGCCGCGATGCATTGGCCACCGAACTGCCCTGGTGCGCCGCGCATCACACCGGCGTGATCGTCTACAGCCCGATGCAGTCGGGCCTGCTGACGGGATCGTTCACCGAGGCTCGCGCCGCCGCGCTTGGCGCCGACGACTGGCGCTCGCGCTCGCCCGAGTTCCAGCCTCCGAAGCTCCAGAACAACCTCGCGCTCGCCGACGCCCTGCGCCCGATTGCCGCCCGCCACAACACCACCGTCGGTTCAGTCGCCGTCGCCTGGACGCTCGCCGCCCCGGGCGTGAGCGGCGCGATCGTCGGCGCGCGCAATCCGTCGCAGGTGGATGGGTGGATAGGCGCCGCGACGCTGGAGTTGTCGAACGAAGACCTGACCGAGATTTCCGGGGCGATCGAACGAACCGGCGCTGGGACGGGGGAAACAGTCTTCAGTCGTTAGTCGGCGGTCCCAGTCGTGAGTCTGAGTCGTCAGTCCGAGTCGTCAGTCGCACTCCGAGCGTCAGTTGCTCCTGCGACCTCTGACTGACGATTGACGACTGACTGGCGACTGAGACGGCCGACTGAGACTACCGACTCAGACTGACGACTGGGACCGCCGACTAACGACTCGCGACTTCATTCCAGCCGTACGTCTGCCCGTTGCCGCGGTGGCCGAAGGTCAGCCCTCCGTCGGCCAGATACCCGGCGGGCACGGGCGCGGACGCGGCTGGAAGTTGGTTCGGATGACACTTGTTGCCTACGTGCCACCGGGATAGAGACGGCTCGCCGGGATGACGGCCTTCGGAACCGACGCGCTGCTCCAAAGTAGCCTTGCCGTCGCGCCTCCTCTGTTCTCGAAGAACTCGAGCCTGATGTCATACCTCTGCCCTGCGGTCAGCGCGATCGCCCCCCTGTTTTCGGTTGTCGGGTGAGCGGTCCAGTTGTTCACCAGCTGCTGACCGTTGACCCACAACCTGACCCCATCGTCGCTCTGCGTGTAGAACGTGTAGGTGCCGGTGAACTGCGCTTCCACCTGACCGGTCCATCTGGCGCTGAACGTGTCCGCGCCTATTGACGATGACGGCGAACCCGTTCCCCACGCGAAATTGACCGTCGGATCGGTCCGCGTGACGGTCGTCCCGGTGAAATCAACGTTGTTGAAGTACGTGGCCGAGAGACCCGTCCCTGTTCCGCCGGTCGCGACGCGGTAGGTAGCCGTGTAAGTCGTGTTCGCTGCCGGCGTCGAGATGTTATGAGCACGCGCACCGCCGTCGGACCACGAGACGAACTCGTACGTCGTGCCTCCGAGAACCTGCGACGCCGGCGCCTCCAGCGCTCGCACGATGCCGACGACGCTGTCGAATGCGAGTGGAGTCGTGACCGGCTGAGCGTCGAGCCGGAGCTGGAGCCCGGCGGGATTGGTGGCGAGCGTCAGCCGTGACTTTCGCGGAAGGACATCACGCTGAGTCGTCTGTGTCAGGCCGCCGGAATCACGAACCGTCAGGTAGATCCGGTACCAGACATTTGCCGCCGTTTCACCCGTGGTCGGAATCGTAAATGAGCCGCTCCTCGAGCCGCTCGTCGCCGGAATGAACGGATGCGAGTGCGTGTCGTGATGGAAATCGACCTGCCAGGTGAAGGCGCTCGCGGGCAGCGTACCGTCCTGTGCGTCGGTTGCCGTTCCTGAGTAGCTGATCACGCTACCACCGTTGTAGAGCGTCCCGGCGGCCGGCTGGGCAATCGTGCCGGTCGGCGGCTGATTCGAGGTCACCGTCAGGACGGCTTCGCTGCTGATCACGCTACCGGAATTGTTGGACACCTGTGCTCGGAAGCGGGCGCCGTTGTCGCCGGTTGCGGCGACGCGTGACGTAGTCCTGACTCGTCGCGCCGGAGATGTTGACGCCGTTCCTTTGCCATTGATACCGAAGCGGCGCGGTGCCTGTGGCGCGCACGCTGAACGTGACCGACGCGCCGGGCGCGACTGTTCGGCTCACCGGTTGCTGCGTAATGCTCGGCCCGCTGGCCGCGTACGAGATGCGACGGACCACGCCGGTCGATGCTCCGGATCCGCGGGCGAGGTAGTAGAGGCCGCCGTCGTTGCCGACCTTCAGGTCGACTGGTGATCCGATGCCGGTCGCAAACGTGACCACTGCGTTTCCAGCGGCAGGATCCAACTTGCGGATCCAGCCGGCACAGTAGTCAGCGAAGAAGTAATCGTTCAGATAGTCGGAAGGGAACTGCGGCGTTGAGGGGGCGTAGAACGCGCCGCCGGTAATGGCACACGTGCCGCCGGAGTGATTGTAGGTGTATCTCGGAGCCTCGAATCTCGCGATCGGTCGTCGCTCCTTCTGTGTCCGGCCAGCCGTAGTTGGCGCCAGCCGCGCCGTCGTTGATCTCCTCCCACGTGTTCTGACCGACGTCGTTGATGAAGAGCTGCGAGAGCGTCGGGTTGAATGCAAAGGTGAACGGGTTGCGCAGCCCCATTGCCCAAATGGCGCGATTCTTACCCGATGTCGAGGACAGAAACGGATTGTCCGTCGGAATCGAGCCATCGGGATTGAGCCGCAGCATCTTGCCGAGCAGGTTGTTGAACGACTGCGCGTTGGCGCCGTTGGCGTTCTCGCCCACCGCCGCGTACAACTTCCCGTCGGGACCAAAAGCGATGGCGCCGCCGTTGTGATTCGTTGCGCTACTCAGGTTGTCGAGCTCGAGGATGATGACCTCGCTGCCGGCGACGGCGACGTCGCCGTTGGCAGTGAATCGGCTGATCCGATTGTGAATGGCTGGCGTCGTCGCCGTGTAGTAAACGTACACGAATTGATTCGAGGCGAAGTTTGGGTCGAACGCGACACCAAGCAGTCCGCGCTCTCCGACCGAGCTCACATTGAGCGTCACGAACGGCGTGGACAGCAGCGTGCCGTTCTTGATGACGCGCAAACGTCCGCCCTGTTCGGCGACGAAGAGCCGGCCGTCGGGCGCGAACTGCATGGCCGTCGGGCTTGCGAGGCCACTGGCGACGAGCGTCTCGTTGAATCCGGACGGCAACGAGGCCGCCTGCATCCCGGGTCCGGCGGCGACAAGCGCGCACAGCGCGAGCGCCAGTCGCACGTGGACCCCTCGCTGATCGCGTGAATAGCTGAGTTCTCATTTCCTCCATACCTCTCCCACTCCTGCACGCTCGTCACGCGATTCGGAGCCCCGGCAGCAACAAAGAACGAGCACGTGGCAACACGCCGCGCGGGGCCGTGCAAGCCGTCTGCCGACTGAAGTTCGCTCTGCGAAACGCTTGACTCGGATCTCAGCCCTTGCTAGAACGCAGTGATCCTCGGGAGGTTTCAGTCATGAGAACGCGATACGTGTGTGCGGTGTTCGTGTCGGCCGCCATCGTTGTGCTGAACGGACGGCCGCTCGGACAAGCGCCGAATCAGGCGAGTCTCGTTACGCAGACCGTCGCCGGCGTGAAGTTCAGCACACTGCCGGGCTTTGCGATCGAGCGCGTCAACCCGCCCGACAAGGGCGACAGTTACGTGGTCGTCACCTTCGACAGTCTCGGCCGGCTCGTCGTCTCGAAGGAGCAAGACTTCCCGCGAATCCTTCTCGACAACGACAAGGACGGCATTTACGAGTCCGAGAAAGTCATCAGCGACAAAATCCGCAATTGTCAGGGCCTCTGGTTCGAAGGCCGGACCCTGTACGCATCGTGCGCGATGGTGCCGACTCCAGAGCAGGTGGCGGCAGCGCCCCCGCCGGCCCCGGGCGGCGGCCGCGGCGGGCCGAACATCAACAATCGCGCCGGCATCTTCCGCCTCGAAGACACGAACGGCGACGATGTGGCCGATACGTTCGATACGCTGGCGATGGCGGGATCGATTCAGGAGCACGGACCGCATGCGATCCGTCGCCGCCCTGACGGCGGCATCGCGCTCATCGTCGGCAACAACGAAACGATTGCCGATCCGGCGCTCGATCTGACGTCGCCCGTCCTCGAGGACAAGGACGCGCAGTTCCTGCCCTACTTCGCCAACTTCGGCCAAAGCGCGCGCGAGGGCGCACACAGTGCCATCTTCGACTGGGTGCCGGAGACGAAGAAGTTCCGGGTCTTCTCCGGTGGGAACAGAAACGCGTACGACTTTGCCTACAACCTCGCGGGTGAGGCATTCCTCTTCGACAGCGACATGGAGTGGGACATCGGCTTGCCGTGGTATCGCGAGGTGCGCACGGTGCACGAGATCCTCAACGGCAACTACGGATATCGCAACGGGTCTGGAAAATACCCGCCCTACTACATCGACTCGCTGCCGCCGACGCGGGATCTCGGCCGCGGCTCGCCGGTCGGCGTCGAGTTCTACACCAGTTACGCCTATCCGAGAGAGTTCTTCGACAACCTGTTCGAGGCCGACTGGTCGCGCGGCCGCCTTCTCTACACGGCGCTGACGCCTAGCGGAGCGACCTACACGGCTCGCACCGACCGCGCCGAGTTCGTGCACGGCGAGCCGTTCAACATCACCGATGTCGAAGTCGGTCCCGACGGGATGATGTATTTCACGACCGGCGGCCGGAACACGACGGGTGGGTTGTGGCGGCTGCGATACACCGGCAACGTGCCCGCGGCGCCTGACATGACCGGTATCCTCGCGGTCGTCCGGCAACCACAGCCGCTCTCGAGCTGGGGCTGGACGGCCATCGAAAAAGTCAAGGCTTCGATGGGCACGAGCTTCGGTCAGGAACTCGAGAAGATCGCCCGCAACTCGTCGTCACCAGCAACCGAACGGGCCCGGGCTCTCTACGAGATGCAGCGACATGGGACAGCGCCAAGTGGCGACCTGCTCTCGGCCTTGATGAAGGATTCGAACGCCGATGTCCGCTCGGCCGTGACATTCATCGCCGGCGTCCAGGGAGAACGCAGCAAGGCCGTCGCAGCCTCAGCGCTCAAAGATCGGGATCCCGCCGTGCGGCGGCGCGCGGCCGAGGCAATGGTGCGAATGGGCCAGTCACCGGACAAGCCGAGCCTCGCGCCAGCTGCGGACGTCTACGCGCTGCTGAACGATCAGGATCGCTTCGTCCGCTGGGCCGGCCGCATCGCGATCGAACACACGGCCCGCGCCGAGTGGAAGGATCGCGTGCTTGCCGAAAACGACCCGCTCGGCGCGCTCGACGGCATGCTCGCGTGGGTCAGAACCGCCAACGGCGAGAGCCTGCAGCCGCTCATCGACAAGCAGGTGGCGCTCCTGAAACAAACCAACCTGTCGACCGACAACAAGCTGCGGCTCTATCGCACCCTGATGTACACGGCGACAGAGGTCAAGGACGGGCTGTCAGCCCCGCAGCGGCAGCAGCTGAGCGCAGCAATCCTCCCGCAGTTCCCCGGACCGGACGCGCGCATCAATCGCGAGCAGGCGCTGATGCTCGGGTATGCTGGCCAGCCCGCCGCGATCTCGAAGATCCTCGCGGCAATGCCGAAGACGAACGAGAATCAGGAGCTGCAGCTCCACTACTTGTACGCGCTGCGCATGATCAAGGACGGCTGGACGCCGGCAGAAAAGACCGAACTTGCCGAGGTGCTCGGCCGCGCAGCGAAGTGGCGCGGCGGCGCGCAGTTCATCAACTTCGTCGGCCAGTTCTTCGACTCGGTCTCGGACCTCTACGCCAGCGATCAGGAGAAACAGCTGCTATACGAGAAGGCACCGGACTTCTCGCCGCTGACGCCGCAGGAGCTTGCCGACATCCAGGCACGCCAGGCCGCCGCTGCGGCTGCAGGGCGCGGTGGACGTGGTGGCGGGCGAGGCGGAAATGCGGCGCCGCTCGCCACGCGAACGGCCGGTCGAGTGCTCAGCCGTCAAGAGATGCTCGAGGAAACCGTGTATCAGCCGCAGCAGGTGCTCGACGTCGACGCCGGCAAAAAGACGTTCGAGGCCAACTGCGCCTCATGCCACAAGTTCGGCGCGGTCGGCACCGACCACGGAGTCGCCAGCCTCAACCTCTCGGCCTCGCCGCTGCGCTCGTCAAAACACGCGTTGCTCGAAGCGGTCTTTTTCCCGAACCGCAGCCTCGCACCGGAGAGCGAAACGACACTGATTGAAACCACCGACGGAAAGAAGGTCAGCGGGCTGGTGCTGAAGGAGGCGGGATCGACCGTATCGCTGCTCACAACCGACGGTACGGCGACCGAGCTCCAGAAAGCTCAGATCAAGTCGCGCACCAAGGGCAAGACGTCGATCATGCCAGACTCCCTTGCCGACACGATCGACCGCCAGTCCATGCGCAACCTCGCCGCGTTCTTGGTCGCGACACCGCAGTAAGAATTCTGAATGCTGAATTCTGAATGCTGAAGTAATGCTGAAGTCGAAAGCAACTTGAGAACGACTTCAGCATTCAGCGTTCAGCATTCAGCATTCTTCTCGCCCTGCTGATCGACAGCGAGCGGCGGCGGTTCGTGCGCCACGAGATACTCGAACTGCTGCCGGAACTCCGCCGGGGAGAGCTTCGCCGTGCTGGCCAACAGTGCCAGCTCCTGCGTGTCTTCGAAGTCGTCCTTCCGCAACCGGATCATGTAACGGCGCGCGATGGCGTAACGCGTCGACGAGATGTCCACGAGCCGCACGCGCGTGCGGCCGGTCTCGCTGTCGATCATCGTGGCGAATGGAATCGGCACGAAGTGGCCGCCTTGCATCGACACCATCGCCGCATTCCCGCCCGAGACCAGGAACTTCGCCGCGCAGTATCCCAGGTCCCGCGTGTATTCCATGTCGAAGGGGATTGGATCCGCGCATCTGAGCTCGTAGCCGATGTTCTTTTCGGCGATCGTCGTCTTGATCCCGAGCTGCTGCAAACGCACCATGACCTGGGCCTTGAGCACTTCGCCGAGGTTGACCTCAGCAAGGCGCAGGTGGCCGTGCGCGTCGCGCTCGGCGCTCGCCAGACTCTCCATGTCCTCGGGCGCGATGTCGAGCGCAACACCCTCGGCGATCATCGCGACACCGTCGCGACGCCCCTCGCTCAGTCGCTTGATAATCGAGCCCACGAGCGAATCGACGATGGTGTTGAGGCGAATTGGCGCGGTGAACTCCTCGGTAATCAGCGTCGTCGTCGCACCCGCTGACTTGCCGATGCCGAGGGCGAGGTGGCCCGCCTTGCGTCCCATCGCGACCACGAAGTACCACCGCGACGTGGTCTTGGCGTCGACCATCAGGTTCTTGACGATGTCCACGCCGTAGTGACGGGCGGACTGAAACCCGAACGTGTCGACGTGCGGCGGCAGGTCGAGGTCGTTGTCGATCGTCTTCGGCACGTGTACGACGCGGATGCGGCCGGCGGCGCGCTCCTCGAGCTTCATCGCCGAAAACGCCGTGTCGTCGCCGCCGATGGTGACGAGCTGCGAGACGTTCAGGCGCAACAGCGAGTCGATGGTCCGGTCGAGGAGCGCCGGATCCTTCGTCGGGTTGGCGCGGGCAATGCCGAGGTGAGAGCCGCCACGAAAATGGATACGGCTGACCGCGTCGATCGTGAGCGGCACGACGTGGTCGATGTCGCCGTTCATGATCCAGGAAAAGCCATCGCGTATGCCGATGACGTCGATGCCTTCAAGCCTGGCGCGGATGGTCGCCGCGCCGATTACGGAGTTGATGCCCGGGGCCGGCCCGCCGCCCACGAGGATGGCCATCTTGTTCTGAGACATGATGAATGAGCGTCCAGCTTCCTGCTGCCAGCTCCCGGCCTATCAGCCGGCAACGTACAGCCTGTATAAGGAATAGTGCAGGTTCAGCGGAAGATTATAACTCGATGTAATCGGTTGCACGAGCCGGCGCAGGAGACACCGGCGCTCGTCGGATTTCGGCCTACTTCAGCCTTCAGACTTCGGACTTTCTCGAGGGCGCGCAGTACTCGCCCGCACCTGGAGGGTGTGCGGTAGCGTCACCGAAACGGGCGTCACATGCGCGCCCTGCAGAATCTCGAGAAGCAAGCGCACCGTGCCTTCGCCGATGGCGCGCATCGGTTGCGCAATCGTGGTCAAGGGCGGGTCGACGCACTGCGCAAACCGGATATCGTCGAAGCCGACGACTGAGAGATCGTCGGGAATGCGCAACCCGCGGCGGCGCGCGGCGCCAATCACGCCCATCGCCATCTCGTCGTTGAAGCAGAAGACCGCCGTTGGACGATCGGGGCGATTGAGAAGCGCGTCAGCGGCTTCGGCGCCCGAGCGGATCGAGAAGTCGCCCTGCATGACGATGAGGTCTTGCTCGCAGCCACGGGCGCGCGCGGCCGCACGGGCGCCGGCAAGACGGTCGCGGCTGAGCGGGCTGAGGAGCGGACCGGTCACGATACCAATCGACAGATGTCCAAGATCGAAGAGGTGCTGCATCGCCTCCGACGACGCCTTGGCGTTATCGATGTGGACGCTCGGCACGCCGAGCTCGGCGCTGAACTCGCAGCCGTTGACGATCGGCGCGCAGTTCGGCGCGGATTCCTGCACGACGCTCGCCGCCACGCGCGGCAGGCGATGGCCGAGGAAAATCAGGCCGTCGGCTTCCTTCTGCTTCAGCATCAGCGCGTAACGTTCTTCGCGCATCTCGTCGTGCTGGGTGTCGCCGACGAGCACCGCGTAACCGTTCTTCTGCGCCGCATCCTCGATCCCCTGGAGGATAAGGGCGAAGAAAGGATTCGATATGTCAGGCACCGTGACGAGCAGCTTGCACGAGCGGAGGGTTCTGAGATTCTTCGCAACCGAGTTCGGCGCGTAACCGAGGCGCTCGACCGCCTTGAGGACCCGGATGCGGGTGTCAGGCGAGACAACGTCGGGGCGGCTGAGGACGCGGGAGACCGTGGCCGTCGACACCCCGGCGCGCTTGGCGACTTCGCGAATGTTCGACATCAGAGTTCTCCGCGCTCGCGCGATTGAGAAACGTGTGAACGATTACTTCGCCGGCGGGGGTGCCAGCACGAACGCCAGTAGATTTGAAATGTCAGTCTGATTGTAACCGTCGAGCAGTCCAGCCGGCATCAACGACACCGTCGACTCCGCGCGGTTGGCGACCTCGGCTTTGGGAACGGCCACCGGGCGATCGGGGTTGTCAGGAGTCCGCACGAAGACATTGTTCGCGTTCTCGCGAACGATCACGCCAGAGACGACCTTGCCGTCCTTCATTTCGAACATCTCGGACTTGTATTGATCCGATATCACCTTCGACGGCCAGAGGATGGACTCGAGAACGTCACGCTTCTTGAAACGGCTGGCGATGGTCGTCAGATCCGGGCCGACGTCCTTGCCAATCGCTTCGCCGAAGCGATGACACGTGGCGCACATCTTCTCGAAGATGGGCCGCCCGGCTTCCGGCGAGCCAGCCTGTTCCTGCTTGTTCTCGAACTCGAAGATCTCCTCCGCCGTCGGCTTCGCTCCGATCTGATATATCAGACGCGCCTCCAGTCCAGCCGTGGTGGAACCAACGAAAGCTACCGAAGCGAGAGCCAGGATTACGACGACCGCCGCGCGTGAACGCATTGAACGCACTCCGTTTGTCGGCACGCTTGTAACACTGGTACATGGCCAAGGTCAATCGTCTTCGACATTTGCCGCTCCGCCGTATCGCCCTGCGGAACGCCTCACTGATCTTTCAAAAGGCCCTGGTCTGGGCCCGGTTTGGACCCCGCGGTTGCTGCCGGCAGGGCGACCAACCGAAAATCCGGTCACGGCATGAACGCGCATCGGGGGTATCTGGAGCTCGTCAGACCGGCCAATGTCGCCACGGCACTGGCCGACATCCTTGCGGGATATGCGGTCGCTGGTCTCCCGCACACGCCCTCGCTGGCGTGGCTGCTCGTGTCGACGGCTTGCCTCTACGCCGGCGGGGTCGTCCTGAACGATGTCTTTGACCGCGAGATCGACAGAGCCGAGCGGCCCGAGCGCCCGATCCCAAGCGGCCGCGTTTCGACAGCCTCGGCGGCGGGGCTCGGTTCCGGACTCCTGGCCGCAGGGATCCTCTTTGGAGTGCTGACAAACCCGACTGCGGGCGTGGTTGCGACGGCGACGGCCGCATGCGTCCTTCTCTACGATGCGTGGGGAAAGCGACAGGGGCTCCTGGGTCCGGTCAATATGGGCATGTGCCGTGGGCTCAATCTCTTACTGGGAATATCTGCCTCGCCTGCGGCTCTCGGGACCGCTTGGCCGCTCGCCTTTCTCCCTCTCCTGTACATCACCGCGGTGACGGCAGTCAGCCGCGGGGAAGTCCACGGCGGCCGCCGAGGAGTAGCCGCGTTCGCTCTGATATCCTTGGGTCTGGTGCTCGCCGCACTGCTCGTCCTCACGCTTTCTCGGGGAGGCGGGTCATGGGCGGGAGTCGTGTTCGCGCTCGCGCTCGCATGGCGAGTATTGCCGGCATTCTGGGGCGTATACCAGACACCGGCTCCGGAACTTATTCGGCACGCGATTCGAACGGGTGTCTTGTCGCTCGTCCTGCTCGACGCGGCGATTGGAGCGACATTCGGCGGCGCGCTTTACAGCGTCGCGATTCTCGCGACGGGGTTCCTGGCCGCGTCGCTGGCTCGGCTGTTTGCCGTGACGTAACTGAGCATGCGCCAGCATTGAGTATGGATGTCATCAGGCAGAAGGTTCGCGTCGATTTCGAGTATCCGGTCTTCTTCACCCGAGGCGTGCTCACGCCCTCGAACCTTCTCCTGCGCGACGTCGTCGCTCGCTCCGCCGATCAGACACCCTCCGATCTCGTCGTCGTCGTCGATCGAGGCGTGGTCGATCATCAACCTCAACTGGCCGAGCACATCGCCGAGTACGCGCAGCGGCATCGGACCGTTCTGCATCTGGCGGCGCCCGTGCTGGTCGTCCCTGGCGGCGAGGCCGTCAAAAACGATCCGCGCTACGTCGACCAGATCCATCACGCGATCAACGACGCCCGACTCTGCCGCCACTCCTACGTTGTGGCGATCGGCGGCGGCGCGGTGCTCGACGCTGCTGGATACGCAGCCGCAACGGCGCATCGCGGCATCCGGCTGATTCGTGTGCCGACGACGGTGCTGGCGCAAGATGACTCGGCGATGGGCGTCAAGAACGGCATCAACGCGTTCGGCAAGAAGAATTACCTCGGAACATTCGCTCCACCGTTTGCCGTCATCAACGACACGTCGTTTCTCGAGACGCTTCCCGATCGACATTGGCGTGCTGGCGTATCGGAGGCGATCAAGGCCGCGCTCATCAAGGACCGCTCGTTCTTCGACTATCTCGAGGAGCACGCCGCGGCGCTTCGCACCCGCGATCTCGGCGTCATGGAACAGGTGATTCGCCGCTGCGCCGCCCTTCACCTGAATCACATCGCCAGCGGCGGCGATCCCTTCGAGCTTGGATCGTCGCGGCCGCTCGACTTTGGTCACTGGTCCGCGCATAAGCTCGAGCAACTGACCGATCACCGTCTTGGTCATGGCGAAGCGGTGGCCATCGGGATCGCCCTCGATACGACCTACTCGTATCTCGCGGGCTTCCTGCCCGAAGACGACTGGCGGCGAATCATCTCGCTGCTGCCGGCGCTGGGACTGTCGGTCTACGTCCCCGAGCTCGGCGAGCACCTCGAGGGTGGGGTCGATGCGTCCAGCGGACAGCCGACCGTGCTCGATGGGCTCGACGAATTCCGCGAACATCTTGGCGGAGCGCTGACGATCTTGATGCTCAGATCCATCGGTGCACCGTTCGACGTGCATGACATCCGCCGTGACGTTATGATCCGGAGCATCGGCGTGCTCCACGACTTCGAGCATGCGCACCAACTGCGCGAGGAACGCCATGAACGCCACATCCTCCCGGAGCCCTCTGAGCCCCAGGGAACTGGTCGATGAGTATTTCATCGAGAATCGGACCAAGCTGCTCGAGATTGCAGCCTTCCTCGACCGCCTCGATCGCGCCGACCCGTCGTACGCGGCGCGCGATTTCCGGATGAAGGCGTTTGCGGAAGCGCTTGCCGGGCTGAGCCAATCGTCCGGTCGCGTCGATTACATTCAGCAGCTGCTGAGCGACCCGAGAGACGTGCCGCTCGACGCGCTCGATCGCAAGAGCGCACTCGGCGCCTACGATCGCTGGAGCGGGGAGGCACGGCGATGAAGTACATCGACCATCACGCGCACATGGTCTCGCGGACGACCGACGACTATCAGCAGATGTCGCTGTCGGGCTGCGTCGCCGTCACCGAGCCGGCGTTCTGGGCCGGCTGGGATCGGAGTCACGCCGACGGCTTCGAAGACTACTTCCGGCAGCTCACCGACTTCGAACCCAAGCGCGCGGCGCAATATCACATCCAGCACTACGCCTGGATGGCGATGAACCCGAAGGAAGCCGACGATCGCGTCCTCTCGAAAGAAGTACTCAAGCGGATCCCGAAATTCCTGGATCGGCCGACGGTGCTCGGGATCGGCGAAATCGGGCTCAACCGCGTCACACGCAACGAGATCGAGACCTACACCGAGCACATCGAGCTCGCGCTCGCGCACAAGCAGCTGATTCTGATTCACACGCCGCACCTCGAGGACAAGCTGAAAGGCACGAAGATTTCTGTCGACGTCCTGCGCAGCTTCCCAACGCTCGAACCGGCACGCGTCCTGGTCGACCACGCCGAGGAGCACACGCTGCAGATGATCCTCGACCACGGTTACTGGGCGGGCCTGACGCTCTACCCGCAAACGAAGGTCTCGGCCCAGCGGGCCGCCGACATCATCGAGCGGTTCGGCCCCGACCGTATCTGCATTGCCGGTGCGTGCGATTGGGGGCCGAGCGATTCGATGGCGGTGCCGCGCTTCATCATGGAGCTGCGCCGGCGCAAACATCCGGAAGCGCTCATCCACCGCCTCGTGTTCGAGAACCCGGTGGAGTTCCTGAGCCAATCGGCCCGGTTCAGGATCCGGCCGGAGCGCCAGGAAACCCCGACGTTGGCTCGTTGATCGCCGGAGGGCCGTCGCGCAACTGAAGTTGCGCGCTACGCTGTGCTGATCGATCCGTTTCACCTCACATACTGCACGAACATCCACGCCGCCGACGGCTGGGATGGCGTGTTCGCCAACCTTCGAACCCACGCCCCCGCCCTCAAGGCGCGCTTCTCGCCGGCGTCGCCGTTCGGCGTTGGGCTGCGCCTCTCCGCGCGTGAAGCGCGCGAACTGCTCGAAGGTAATCGCCTGCGAGACTTCCGCACGTTTCTCGACGACGAAGGTCTTTACGTCGCCATCATCAACGGCTTCCCCTACGGTCCGTTCCACGGCACGCCGGTCAAGGCGAACGTCTATGCGCCCGATTGGCGCGACTCTGCACGCGTCGACTACACGCTCGACCTGATCCGCATTCTTCAGACGCTCGTGCCGGAGGGGCTCGACGGCGGTGTATCGACAGCGCCGCTGTCTTACAAGCACTGGATCGCAGACGCCGGCCGCGACACCTGGCAGACGATGACGGCCAACGTCGTACGTGTGGCCGAAGCGCTGGTGCGCCTGCGGCGCGATCGCGGCACCAACATTCACCTCGACATCGAGCCCGAGCCGGATTGCGCGCTGGAAAACACTGACGAATCGATCGCGTTCTTCGAGAACTGGCTGTTCCCGGTAGGTGCGCCGATGCTCGCCGCATCGCTCGGGATAAGTGAAGACGATGCGGGGCAACTCTTACGAGATCACGTACGGCTCTGCTTCGATTGCTGCCACTTCGCGGTTGAATTCGAAGATCCTGGCACGGCGCTCGATCGGTTGCAGCGTGCCGGGATCCGGATCGGCCGTGTGCAACTGAGCTCGGCGCTCGATGTCCGCTTCCCTGGTGATGCCGACCGCGCCGCGAAAATGGCACAACAGCTCGGCGCATTTGCCGACACGACCTACCTCCACCAGGTCGTCGAACAGGCGCGCAGCGATCGTCAGCACTACCCCGATCTCGACGTCGCGTTGTCGCAGAGAAAGAGTGAAACGCCGGCAGAGTGGCGAATCCACTTTCACGTGCCGCTCTTCGCACGCGAGTACGAAGTCTTTGCCTCGACCCAGGACTACGTGCAGCGGGTTCTTGCGCTCGCGGTGCAACAGCCCTTCACGACGCACCTCGAGATCGAGACCTATACCTGGGACGTGCTGCCGCCGGGCCTCAAGATGAACGTCGGCGAATCGATCGCTCGCGAATACGAGTGGGTTCTCCAGGCGCTCGGCCAGCCGACCGCTTCTCTCCGCGACGCCTAGCGCTCATGACGCGCACTGCCGTCCTCAACGTCGTCGGCCTGACGCCAGGCATCGTGAACGCCGCACCGCAGCTGGCGCGATGGGCGGCCGGCGCGGCGCTGGCGCGCATCCGTCCCGCGTTTCCAGCAGTGACCTGTACTGCGCAGTCCAATTACCTGACCGGCCTCTATCCGTCCACGCACGGAATTGTCGGCAACGGCTGGTACGCGCACGAGGATGCCGAGATCAAGTTCTGGAAGCAGTCGAACCGGCTCGTTCAGGCGCCAAAGATCTGGGAGCGGGCGCGCGAACTGGACAGCACCTTCACGTGCGCCAACCTGTTCTGGTGGTACAACATGTACTCGACCGCGGATCTCAGCGTCACGCCGCGGCCGATGTACCCCGCCGACGGCCGCAAGCTTCCGGATGTCTACACGACCCCGGCCGATCTGCGTGACGAACTCCAGCGCGCGCTTGGCACGTTCCCGCTCTTCAATTTCTGGGGACCAAAAGCCGCGATCGAATCGACCAGGTGGATTGCTGAATCGGCAAAGCACGTCGAGCGGAAGTTCTCGCCGACATTGTCGCTCGTCTACCTTCCGCATCTCGACTACAACCTGCAGCGCGTAGGCCCTGGCGATCCCGCCGCTGCAACCGACGTGCGGCAGGTCGATGAAGTGTGCGGCGATCTCATCGCCTTTTACGAGGGCCGCGGGGTTCAGGTCGCGATCCTGTCCGAGTATGGGCTCGTCGACGTCGACACGCCGGTGCACATCAATCGCGTGCTGCGGCAGCAAGGACTCGTCGCCGTACGCGACGAGCTCGGCATGGAGCTGCTCGATCCTGGAGCCAGTGCGGCGTTTGCCGTTGCCGACCATCAGGTCGCGCACGTCTATGTCAACGATCCGTCGAAGCTGCACCAGGTGCGGACCCTCCTTGAAAGGACACCCGGAATCGAACAGGTGCTCGACTCCGAGGGCAAGGCCGCACATCACCTCAATCACCCTCGTGCCGGCGATCTGGTAGCGATCTCGGCGCCGAACGGGTGGTTTACCTATTACTACTGGCTCGACGATGAACGTGCGCCGGACTTCGCGCGGACGGTCGACATTCACCGCAAGCCCGGCTACGATCCCGTTGAACTGGTCCTCGATCCGTCGATTCGCATGCCGCTGCTGACCGTCGGCTTGAAGCTCGCCAGGAAAGCTCTCGGATTTCGCATGCTGATGAACGTCATCCCGCTCGACGCGACGCTCGTCAGGGGATCGCACGGCCGTCCTGGCCTTGCTGGACCAGAGGATGGTCCGGTGTTTCTCAGCAAGCAGAAATCGTTGCTTCCGGGGCCGGTCATCGATTCGATCGGCGTCTACTCGATCCTCCTGGCTCACCTTGGAATCGAACATGGCTGCTGAACAAGAATTTCTGAGCGAGATCGAACGATCGGTGCAAAGCGCTTCGTGGGACGACGCGCTCGGCCGGATCTTGACGAAGTTCAGCGCCGACAGCGGCACCATTCACACGCTGGGGGACGACGGGGTGTTGCACCTGAAGGCTGCGAGCGCCGGCATTCCGCCGGTGGTGCTCGACACGATTAAGAACGTCCCGGTAGGAAAAGGGATGGCCGGACTCGCCGTCGCGCGACGGCAGCCGGTCGATGCCTGCAACATACAGACGGACGCGACTGGAGATGTGCGGCCCGGTGCGCGGGCCACAGGGCTTCAGGGATCGATTGTGGTGCCCATGCTGCGCGGCGACGTCGCCGTCGGGGCCCTCGGCGTCGCGAATCGGCAAGAGCGCACGTTCACGGACGCTGAAACCGCGTTGCTCGTCGAAGTCGGGAAGGTACTCGCCAAGGTATAGACCGCATCATCGCGGATCGACAGCAGTTGGGATCTCGTACCAAATCTCTACCTCGTACCCGTCCGGATCGGTAAAGAACACGTACGGCTCTCCTGGCACGAACTCGCCATGATCGCGAACGGTTCCACCGGCGGCGCGCACTGCGTCGAGAGCGCGCGCGATGTCGGCGGCACGCCGCAAACGGAATCCGAAGTGGGCAACGCCGCCTGACTTTCCTGCCCGCCGCGGCTTGCGCTCGAAGACGAGCACGTCCCGGCTGCCAGGCGTCTGTGCCTGGACGAATTCATCTTGCTCGTACACTGGAACGACGCCCAGCACCGCCCGGTAGAAGGCGAGCGATCGCTGCGGGTCTCGCACGGCCAGCGCCACGTGTGTCAGCCCATACGTCTTTACGGGGCGCACCTTGACTTTCGCCATAGCCTGAACTCGACCGACGACTACCTCTTGACGATTAACTTTGCTATCCCCATGACAATCCCCGGGATCGCCAACGCTCCCAGGAACGCGACCAGAAACGAATCCATGCTCATCGAGAAGGCGCCGAAAGCGGCGTAGCCGATCGCAATGCCCAGGTTCGACAGCGCCGTGAGCACACAGAACCGAGAAAACGGCGCATTCACCAGGCCGGCAAAGATCACGCTCGCTTCCGCCAGCACCGGCACGGGACGGCACATGATGATCGTCCAGTCGCCATATCGTTGCGCCAGCCGATCGGCGCGCGCAAGCCCCTCCTCACCGATGAATCGGCGGGCAAATCCCGAGAATCGAGCGCCGAGCCAGTACGCGATCAGGCAAGCGACCATCATCCCCGCCCAGACGACGGCCGCGCCGCGCCAGAAGCCGAGCAGCACGCCGGCCGCAGTGGACACGATGCTCGAGGGCACCGGCAGCACGACATCGAGGGCGAGCAGGCTGAAGATGGACGAGGCGGCGAGCCACCGAGCCGTATCGCTCGACGTCATCTGCGCCGCGAAGGCATTGAACTGTTCTTCGAAGAGGAAGAATGGCACCAGCACCAACGCGATGAGCACGACCCAGATGACCGCCACCCGCACGAGCAGAAGCGTATCAGACCGTCCGCGCCCGCGTGCGAGGTAGAATTGGCTCGCATCGATCGTCGATTCCACGACGCTCCCACAACGGGCCCCCAAGGGGCAATGAGGAGGCAGATAACCGATGAGAACCGCACTATTTCGTATTTGCGTTGCGACGGCATTACTGGCGGCCGGCTTCGTGGCCGGACGTCTGACGCCAGAGCCGGTCGTGCAGGCGTCTGTTCAGGATGAGAAGGTCTTCGAGATGCGGACCTATACGACCAACGAGGGCCGGCTGCCGGCGCTCCAAACCCGGTTCCGCGATCACACGCTCGGATTCTTCAAGAAGTACGACATGACGAGCATCGGCTACTGGGTGCCCACCGACGGGCCGACGGCGCAGACAACCCTCGTCTACATCCTGTCGCATCCGAGCCGCGAGGCGGCGAAGGCCAACTGGGCGAAGTTCCAGGCCGATCCCGAGTGGCGCAAGGTCGCGCAGGCGTCGCAGGTCGATGGCACCATCCTGGCCAAAGCGCCGGAATCGGTGTTTCTCAAAGCCACGGACTACTCGCCGATCAAGTAGCGCACGCGATGTCTGCGTGAACGGCAAGACACCATGACCCGACGGACGCTGCTCCTCGTGGCCGTGCTGGCGCTCGTGCCAGCGATCCGCCTGGTGCCACCCGCACCGTCAGCGCAGCAGGCGGCCGCCAGCCGTCTGCCGGCACGTCTGAGCGGTTCCGAGTTCTTCAAGCTCTCAGCCGAGTTGTCGGAGGCGGGTGGATACTTCCGCTCCGACAACCTGGTCTCGAACGAGCAGTTCATGCAGCGCGTGATCCCGGAGCTGACGCGCACCGTCAAGGCCGGCCGCGCGTATCTCGGCGTCGGCCCGGAACAGAACTTCACCTATATCGCTGCCATTCGTCCGGCGATGGCGTTCATCATCGACATCCGGCGCGGCAACACGCAGCTCCACTTGATGTACAAGGCGCTCTTCGAGTTGTCGTCCGATCGCGCCGACTTCGTCTCGCGACTCTTCTCGCTGAAGCGCCCGGCCGGACTCACGCGCAAGTCGACAGTGGAGGAAATCTTCTCTGCCTATCGCGATTCGAAGCTGCAAAGCCCGGAGTTGTACAAGCAGAATCTAGCGGCGATCAGGCGCCTCTACATCAGACAGAATCCTCCGGGACTCGCAGCGGAAGATCTGAAAGGTATCGAAGGGATCTACGAAACGTTCTACACCCGCGGGCTGGAGATTCACTACGAGGTCACACCTGGGAGCGCCGGCGCCTTCCCGACTTACGCCGACGTGATGGTCGCGACCGACGGATCGGTTCCGCGTGGTTTCCTCGCGACCGAAGAATCGTTTGCATTCGTGAAAGACCTGCAAGCGAGAAACCTGGTCGTCCCTGTGGTGGGAAACTTCGCCGGGCCAAAAGCCATTCGCGCCATCGCCAAATACCTCAAGGCTCATGGTGCCGTCGTCTCCGCATTTTACGTGTCGAACGTCGAGCAGTACCTGACACGGGAAGGCGGTCTCGAGGAGTTCTGCGCCAATGCATCGATGCTGCCGCTCGACGACACCAGCACCTTCATCAGGAGCGAACGCGGCGGATTCCCTCCTCGCTTCGGCCGCACGCAGCCAAGCCGGGCGCAGCCGAATCGCGGCGCGTTTGGCGGAAACTTCAGCTCGAAACTGTGGAATATGCTCGGGGATTTGAAAGAGTGCACGAAATAGCTTTCAGCTGTCAGCTATCAGCTTTCAGCTTGAACGCCCCCATCGGTGAATTGGGATCTGCACGCTCTAACTGACAGCTACAGCTGAGAGCTGAAAGCCGCAAGCTCACTTCAGAAGAAAGCTCCTCCGCTTCTCTACAAACGTCTTCAGGCTCTTCTCTCCCCCGTCGGTCTCCGCCTTGAAAGCCTCAAAGCTATAGAGCTTGCGTGTGTCGGCCTTGACGTCATCGGCGATGAGTGCCTGGTACTGCTGAATGCGCGGTCCGAGCGTCTTCCAGTCGAGGTGCTTCTGCGCGATGTCGCGCACATAAGCGAGATAACGCTCACGCAGCGCCGGCACCGCGAGGAGCTTCGAGCGTAGCGGCTTGGTCGCATCGTCCATGCCGACGAGCGGATCGAGATCCGGACCACCGCCGCCGAACATGCCGCGGCCGCGGCCGCCCGGGAAGAACATGACGTCAGGCGGTCCACCGCGGCCTGGCTCGCCAGGGCCAGCCTGGCGACCGCGCTGGCCCTCCCGGTCCACCGGGTCCCATCCCTGGCGGTGGTCCGAAACCGCGTCCGCCTTCGTCGGCCAGCCCTTCGTTCATGTCGTGCGGGATGACATGAAACCGGCCCTTCTCGTCGTGATAGATGCTGTAGTCACTCGCCCGCGTCCAGTACCCGTCGCTGTTGACGAGCGCGACATCGAGCGCCAGGAATCGCAGCGCCCCATCGATATCAAAGATCGGAGCGAGCGCTGCTTCGAGCTTGTCGGGTGGCGTCTGGTTGAGAACGCGGAAGAGATGAATGAGGTCCGCCCACGACTTCGAATCGTCCTTCGTTTTGATCTCGTACGTCCGCTTGTACGCCGACGCGTCATCTCCCAGGTACTCCATGCCGCCGCGACCGCCGGGGCGGCCTGGCACCTTCCAGCGCGCGCCCTTGGTCGTCTTGAAATAGTCGCGCGTGAAGTCGCTGTTGAACTGCTGGGTGTTGACGTAGATACCCCAACTCTCGCCGTTGATGACGACGCGCATGTGGTTGGCACGCGGCGCGGCGATGTACTGCCGTGCGATGTCGGAGTAGACGACGGTGCGCACGAACGTCGGATCGCCGTTCGCGTTCAGGAGGTTGAGCGTGCGATAGCTGTCGAGCCGCTGCTTGTCCTCGATGAAGTCAAACGAGACATTCAGCGATCGCTTCGAGCCCTCCGGCACCATCATGTACGAGGACGCGCCACGGAAGTGCACGCCGACGTTCTTGTAGGTCTTGCCGTCGACGATGGCGGTCGCCGGCACTTCAACGTCGGTATTGTGGAACGCCTCGAGCTCCTGCTCCCAATCCGCATTCTCGAACTGAAGAAAGATCGTGCGCAGCGTGGCAGTATCGTAGAGTGCCGCAGAGGAGTACGACTTCACGTCCGCCGGCGACAGCTTCGATCCCGGGGTGCCGGGAGCCATGCCGCCACGTCCGCCACGAAAGCCGCCGCGCCGGCCGAAGCCACGCGCGGGCTCTGACGCCAGAAACTCACGCGCAGCTTTTCGCTCAGCTTGGTTCAGCCACTTGTCGCCGTTCTTGTCGAACTGCGCGACGAGCTTGCGTTCCTCGCCGCCGGGAAAGCCGCCCGGGCCAAATGGCGGCGGGCCCTGAAAGCCGCCTGCGGCTGGTCCCTGACCTTGCGCGCGAGCCGGCGTCTCGAGCACGACGCCAAGCAGCACATAACCGGTCAATCCCGCGACGATGCCGAGCAGGCCAGCCTGCACCATGGAAATCGTCAGCCCGTGTCGCCGAGTCTCGTGTGAATTCGCACTCATACCTGGTGTCTACCGAAATCCGTTATTACGTTCTTCTGGCGTTTCCCGGTTGATCGAGACCGTCTGCACGCCTTCGATCAGATTCAGCGCCTTCACGAGCTCGCTGGCGGACTGCTCGTCGCGCAGCTCGACGCGATACGTCGCCTCGATCGCCATCCCCTGCTTTGCCGTCGCCATCCCGAGCAACCGACGGCTTCGTACCTGGGGCTCGATCGCGGGGCGCAGCAACGTTTCGACGTCATGTCCAAGGCCAACGCGCACCTGAAGCAGATGCGTCACATCGTCCCCGGACGACCCGCGGGTCATGAACCACGCGGCCAACCCGACAATCGCGATCCCACTGAGCGCGACCGACGGGTGATTCGCGCCGACGGCCATGCCGACCGCGACGGCAAAAATGACGAACGCAGTATCGACTGTGTCGCGGACAACCGTCCTGAAGCGGACGATCGACAAGGCGCCGACGAGGCTGAACGCTCGTGCGACGTTGTCGCCAATCACCTGCGTCACCATGGCGATCAGGATCGACAGGAGCACGAGGGTGATCGACAGTGACGACGACGTGTCGCTGGCCGGCCGC
The DNA here is from genome assembly GCA_963797715.1 of uncultured Acidobacteriota bacterium. Lineage (GTDB taxonomy): Bacteria > Acidobacteriota > Vicinamibacteria > Vicinamibacterales > 2-12-FULL-66-21 > DATBJJ01. The sequence goes on along the minus strand of CAWCQS010000006.1, from coordinate 184,428 downwards.
GTGCGCTGATAGATCCACGCGACGACCCAGCCGAGGAGCATCGCGGCGACGAGGCGGCCGAACACGACGAGAGGCGCGCCAGCCGCCTGCAGATCTCCTCGCAGAAACTCAGGCATAGATGGCGGCGCTCGGAACGCCACCGAGCAGACGCGGCACGGCCTGACCGCTGGCGGCAAGGCCGATTCGGTACTTCGACGCGACAGCCGGCGTCAGCGCGAATTCCCCGACCAGCCGGCGGAACAGCGCCGGCGGCGCACCACGGAACTTCAACTCCAGAATCAGGCGATCCGAGAGCACGGGCGTGCCCGGGTCACGGCCAAACCGGAGATCGCTCGCCGGTAGTGCGACCAGGTTGCTATCGAGGGTCAGGCGAACGGGCTCGCCATCCCGAATCACGCTGCGTGCCATCCTCGAATATGTGACCTGACAGACGGGGCGGAGCCGGCGGGCCGCTATCCTGCGATGAAACCAGTAACCTGGCCAATCCACATCGAGATCCAACGCCGTGAGCCGCGAGAGCGCTGAAAGCGCCAGAACGGTCCGGCGCTTGGCCAATACCGCCGGCCGGCGCATCTTGCGCTCCAGAAAGACCAGCCCGGCGTCGCCGTACCGACGGATCCGATACTTGCTGCGGCCGAAGGAGCCGCGGTTGTAAAAAACGTCGAAGGTCTCGGTGTCGAAATAGACGCTGGCCGTCCGATACTCGTCGCCGAACGGCCCCCCGCCGTGGGGGTCGGGCTCGAGGTGCGTTCGCGCCCAGTGGCGAACCTTCGCCGCAACGTCCGCGTCGACGAGGAATTTGAGTTCGTGAGCGTGGGACCGTATCTCCCGGCTATGTGCCATATCGCTGGTAGGATACGGTGCGATTGGCTCGTCGGTTACACGGTTTTTACGCGGCAGACGTAATGTCACTGGCGTGCCACAGAACTGACACAAGTCGAGGTCAGTTCCCTGTCCTTTCGTCCCTATTTACAGGAACGAGCAAACCAGGGACCACGTACAGCTAGAGGATTTTCCCGGGATTCAGGAGGTTCTTGGGGTCCAGCGCCCGCTTGATGGCTCGCATGGCGTCGAGCCCCTCCCCGTGCTCCCGCGGCAGGTAGCGCATCTTCCCGATCCCTACACCGTGCTCCCCCGAGCAGGTGCCGCCCATTTCAATCGCCCGATAGACCAGCCGCTCGTTGAGGCGTTTGGCTTCGGCCATCTCCTCCGGCCGGTCCGGGTCGACCAGATACAGCATGTGGAAGTTGCCATCCCCGACGTGGCCGACGAGCGTGCCGGTCAGGAAGGACTCGTCGAGGTCCTGCTTCGAGGCAACGATGCAGTCCGCGAGCCTCGAGAATCGGCACGCAGGCGTCGGTTGTCCACGCCTTGGCACCAGGCCGGAGCGCCAGAGACGCGTAATACGAGTCGTGCCGCGCCTTCCACAGCCGCGCCCGATCCTCGGGGCGCGTCACCCACTCGAAGCCGGCGCCGCCGTGTTCGGCCGATAGCGACTGTACGGTCTCCGCCTGATCGCTGACCTCGCGCTCGGTGTGACCGTGGAGCTCGAAGAAGAGCGTCGGCTGCACCGGATAATCGAGCCTCGAAAAGTGATTGATGGCGTCCATCTGCACTTCGTCGAGGAGCTCGATGCGCGCGACGGGCACGCCGAGTTGAATCGTCGCAATCACTGTGCGTACTGCGGCGTCGATCGTCGGATAGCTGCAGACGGCTGCCGCCACCGCTTCGGGCAATGGGTGCAGTCGCACCGTGATCTCGCTGATGATCCCGAGCGTGCCCTCCGATCCGATAAACACTCTCGTCAGGTCGTAACCGGCCGATGACTTCCTGGCCCGACCGCCAGTCGTGATCACCCGACCATCGGCGAGCACGACAGTCAACCCTCGCACATTCTCGCGCATCGTCCCGTAGCGGACCGCCGTCGTGCCTGATGCTCCGGTCGCTGCCATGCCGCCGAGCGTTGCGTCAGCACCGGGATCGACGAAGAACGCGAGCCCCGTGTTGACCAGATGCTTGTTGAGTTGACGATGCGTCACGCCGGCCTGCACCGTGGCATCAAGGTCGTCGACGCTTACGCGCAAGACACGGTTCATCTGCGACAGGTCAACGCACACGCCGCCTTGTAGCGCGAGCACTTGACCTTCGAGAGATGTCCCGGCGCCGAACGCGATGATCGGCACGTCCCTTTCCGACGCCGCTCGGACGATCGCGGCGATCTCCTCGGTGGTTTGCGGATACGCGACCAGATCGGGCGGCGCGGGCGTGTGATACGACTCGCCGTGGCTGTGGTGTTCTCGCGCGGCGGCTGCGGCCGACACGCGATCCCCGAGCGCATCCTTGAGCGCGTGCAACAGGTCGCTGGCGACGGCGTCAGGAACGAGACCCATGCGCTTCATACTACCTTCAGCGGGAGGTGTTCTTGCTTATCGGGTACAAGGGCCCGAAAAGCGCGGCCCGCTCCGCGCGCCTGCGGGGCCAAACTGGCGTTGGCACAACCCAACGATGTAAGCGACTTTCGATTTGCGACACGGTTGGCGCCGCGCAGTACACTACCGAACTATGCTTCGTTCTCCGATTGTTGCGGCCTGCATCGTCATCGCCGCTACCGCGACGACACCACGTTTTGCCGCGGCGTCTGGCCACGGGCCTGTGTTTGGCGGCGCCCCGCCAACGCTTGGCAAGGGCGGATGGCAACTCGATCAGGCCTGGATGGGTCGCCTCGGGAAGGGACGCAGCGACGATGAGCAGATGCTGCGGACGATGCTGAGCCTGGGGATTACTGAAGATCTCCAGATCTCGGCGTCACTTCCAATCACGCTCGACTCCGGCATTTACATGCCGCGTGGCCGCGTGATGGCGATGATGTCCTCGAACCAGGATTTCGAAACCATCATGGGCTGGCGTTTTCAACGCAGCGCCGTCGGGGCTGGCTCGCGCCTCGAATCGACGCTGTTCGTTGGAGCGACAGTACCGATGCAGGAGTTTCGATCCGATGGCATGCTCGCCACGCCCTCGGTCCACGCGTCGGTCGCGAGCGGATTCGCGTCGCGTAGCCACTACTTCTGGGTCGGAGGCGGCTACCAGTACTACACCGAACGCGAGGGCGATCAGATGGGGGATTCGTTCTATTACAGCGCCGTCTATGGGTACCGGCCGCCCTTCTTGCGCACCGACTACCCGAAGCCAGACCTGCGTTTCTTCGTCGAAGCTGTCGGCGAGCACACCGCACGGGGCCTCCATCACGGCTTCGAGATGGTCGTCAGCGGCGGCGATTCAATTCTCGTCGGCCCGTCAGCGCTCCTCCTCTACAAGCAGTACGGCCTCGAAGCCGGCCTGCTGTTTCCGGTGTATCAGCAAACGAACCTTCAACCGGACGAAAAGTTTCGTTTCGGCGTGAATTTCACCTACTTTTTCTGGCGGAAGTAGCGGTTACGGTTGTGCCGAGATGAAGATGGATGAAGCTTTGACGTTGAATCGGCAGCGCCTGCGGCCGCGAGCGCGCGCGCGAAGTCGCGGCGCGCAGCGCGAGCGGGGGTGGGGCCCCGCGAGCATTGAAAAATGCCGACACAACCGGCCGATGATCTTCACGATCCTAGTGCTTCTCTTGGCGCTCCTGCCGTCACCGACGTCCGCCGAATACACGCGCGTCGAGCTCAAGATCTTTGGAATGGATTGCGCCATTTGCGCGCATGGCGTGCGGGTCGCGGTGCAGAAGGTTGAAGGCGTCGAATCGGTTGAGTTGTCGCTCGAGCACGCCCAGGCCGACATCCGGCTGCGGGCCGGCAACGCCGTCGCCCTCGACCGATTCCGTCAGATCGTGAAGGCCAATGGCTTCGAACCGAAGGATGCCACTGTCACCGCCGTCGGAACCGTACGCGACAGCGGCGGCAAACTGAGCTTCGACATCTCCGGCGTCGGCACGTCGCTGAGCGTATCCCCGGACAAGACGTCAGCTGCCACACTCAAATTGCTCAAGAGCGCACTCGACGCGAAGGCAGCGGCTGTCTTCGAAGTGAGCGGAGTCGTGACGTTAGGGAAAGACGGCAAAGAGACAATCGCCGTCTCGAGCGCGCGGCAACGATAGAGAGCAGCTGATCCTCGGCTGCTGAGCTATGTGCTCGATCGCCCAAACACCATGAACACTATCCCCAAGACGACCACGACGAGGAGGATGCCTACCCACATTCCCGCCTTGAAGATCCCCTCGACCACCTGACAACCGGCGCTCGCCATCGCCACCAGCAGGAACAGCTCCAGCCGCAACAACATGTTACGGGTCATAACCGACCTCCACTGTTCGGACGGCGGCACGTAGCGGCCGCCCCCGGAGGCCGAGAGAGCAAAGGCTGATCCGGCCGCGGAACACACGGAGCACACGGTTCGTGAAGTTTGATTCCGACTTCAAAACCGTGTGTGTTCCGTGTTCTCCGTGGCGAGCGGGGCCTGTTCTCCGTGGCTGAGTGGCCGTGGTCCGTGGCCGCGCCAGAGGTCAGGGTATGGTGACGCGGACGACCTGCGGTGCTGCGAATGCTGGTGCACCGGCGACGAGGGGGAAGACTGCAAGATCCCACGTGCCACTGGGCAGACCAGACACGGCAAGACCCCAGCCGCTCGGCGCGTATGCCGGCCCGAACCAGGTGCCGATGTCGGGCCGTGTTCCACCCATCGTGGCAGCGCCGACGAAGCTTGGGGCACCGCCACCGACTGGATACGCCCACACGTGAACGGCGACCACACCCGGCGCTGTCGGTGCATCGAGCGCCACGGCCCAGCCGCCCATCACGAACGTCCCGCTCGGAAGAGTTCCCGGTGCCGGAGCGTCGACGTTCATGTAGATCGTCGGCGCCCAGGGCGTCACGGTGATCGGAACAGTCTTCACGACGGTGAAGGCCGGCAGCGCGAATGCTTTGGCGTACACGCCGAGCGTGTAGCCACCGACCGCGAGACCGGTCACATCGAGGTGATAACCCGAGAGCTGCGCGCGCGGCCCGAGGATCGCGGCGACGTCAGGCCGTGCATCACCGAGCGCTGCGGCGCCGACGAATATCGGTGCGCCGCCGCCATCGGGGAACGCCCAGACGTGTACCGCTTCGATACCACTCCCGGTCCCGCTCGCGCCCAAGTCGAAGGCCCAGCCAGCAACACGCAGGTTCGGACGCACGGCGCCGGATGCCGGCACGTCGACCTGGAGCTGGACGTCGACTCCTGGTGCGATGATGCGGGCTCGCACGACGCGGCTCATGTTGAAGATGCCGGTCGCACTGTTGTGGGCGAACGCCACGATGTCGTTGAACCCGTCGGTCAGGCCGGTGACGTCGAGGTGATAACCAGACGTCGCATAGCGCACGCCGAAGATCGCGGCGACATCGGGCCGCGCATCTCCAAGCGTGGCCGCACCAAGGAAGAGGGGCGCAGCGCCATTCGACGGATACGCCCACACATGGATGGCGTCGATGCCCGTGCCTGGCGCGTTCTCTTCGAACGCCCAGCCGCGCAGCTGGAAGCTCGATGGCATGGCAGCACCGGACGACGGCGCCTCGATCACCATTCGGTTGGCGGGAACAGCGGTGCTGACGAACACACCTGCGCCGGGCTGAGGTGTGGCGATCGGCGCGCCTACCGGCGCGCCGGACGCGCCGTCGAACACCTGCACGGCGTCACCGCCAGGTCCCAGCGCCGTGATGACGTCGGCCTTGCCGTCGCCGGTTACGTCGCCCGCGGCAACGCGAACACCGCCTGGGAATGCACCGCCCGCGGCAAAGAACCCGAAGTGCTCGACGCCCGTGCGCCCGTCGAACACGCGCACGTGCGGACCACCGCCGGCATCGGCGCCGGTGATCACGTCCGCATAGCCATCACCGTTGACGTCACCGGCCGCAACCCATACGCCACCGGCAAACGCGCCGTACGGATCGAACGCCAGGAGCTCAGCGTGCGTGCCGCCGCTCAGCACGCGGGTCTTCGCCGGGCTGCCGGGTCCGCTCCCGACAATGACATCGGCATAGCCATCACCGTTGACGTCACCAGACGCAACTCGCACGCCGCCGGCAAACGCCGGATGCGGAATGACCGTCGTCCAGACCGGCGCGCCGCTCGCGCCGCTGAAGACACGGACGATTCCCGAGCTGCCGCCGTCGCCGGCGATGAAATCCGGCGAGCCGTCGCCGTCCACGTCGCCAGCCGCCACGAACACGCCGCCGGTGCCCGGGAACCCGACCATGAGGTCCCTGATGACGCCGCCGGTCGCCCCGTCGAAAACGACGATGCGCGGCTCGACGCCTGGGCCTGTGCCGGTGATGACGTCCGCGACGCCGTCCCCAGTCAGATCCGCACCGGCAACACGCACACCGCCAGTCACGTCCGACCCGAACGCCATGAACTCGCCGGTTGGACCAGACATCGTCTGACCGGTGGCGCTCGCGACGCGGCGGACGATTGGGTTACCAGGGCCGTTCGCGCCCAGCGTGATGACCTGCGAGCTCACGAAGATGTCCGCGGTCGCCTCGGCGCCACCGAGGCCCGCATCCGACGCGCCGAGCGACGCGCGGACGCTGACATGGCCGGTCGCCGTCGAATGCGTGGCCGGCGTGAACCGCAGGCCCGCAGCGCCTTGCGCAACGGTGACGAACGCGCCGACCGTCACGGGCGTCGTAGCGTCGTTCTGGAACAGCGTTCCGCCGCTGACCGCCGTCACCTTGAAGTGCGTAACCTCTGCACCGTCGGCAGCGTTGCGCGATACGACCAGGCCCGAGCTCGTCTGCCGATCGACCACCGTCACGGCGTTCGTGATCGAAGGCGGGTCGGCGACTGGCGACACAGTGGTCGTCGCTGCGGTCGCACTGCCGCCGAGTCCAGCGTCAGAGGCACCGGCCGACGCCTGGGCCGAAAACTGCCCGTTGGCAAAGCTGTTCGGCGCGGGCGTGAACCTCAACCCCGCGGCACCCTGCGCGAACGTGATGAACGCACCGGACGCGATCGGCGTGACGCCGTCGGCCTGGAACAGGGTCCCGCCACTGATTGCCGTGATCTTGAAGTGGCTGACCTCTGATCCGTCTGCCGGATGCCGGCTCAGCACGAGCCCGGTGGTCGTCTGAGTGTCCTCGGCCGTTGTGGCATTCGTGACCGACGGCGTGTCCGCAACGGGCGTGACTGTCAGCGTCAGCGAATCGGACATCGTGTCGGTGGCAGTCGACACGGTGACGGTGACGGTCGTCGTCCCGAATGCGTTCCCGGCGGGCGTCAGCGTCAATGTTCTGATCGCGCCCGACCCGCTCACGTTGATGTTCGCAGGGTTGTTCGGAACGAGCGTGGTGTTCGACGACGTTGCCGTCACGCTCGTCACGAGAGCCGGATCGCTGACGTTGACCGATACGGTCGTCGAGCCATCCTCGGTGATGGTTCGATCGGGCAGCACGGCGAGCGCGGCGCCGGATTCGTAGGCGCCGAGATCGACCGTAGCGATCGTGTCGGGGTCTGGACCGTCGGACGCGCGCGGGCGACCGCGCTGGTCTGTCGTCAAGCCTGCAGATGTCGCGACGGTGTTGTCGCCGGCATCGATTGCGGGGCTGCCTGCAAGCAGGGCGGCCGTGGGGGTCGAACCACCGTTGAGCAATACAGCGCCCAGAAGTGGATCGATCTCGCTTCCAGGCGACCCGACGAGGTTGCCACTCACGCCGTGGGTGATCCCGGTCAATCCGGCGCTGGAACCCACGAGCGTGTATGTCGTCGCACCGTCAACCGCACCGGCGAAATCGTCGGCGGCTGCGGAGGGAGCGAGCCCCACGACGTTGCGCGCAACGATCGAGTTGTGGAGAACAACCGCGCCACTGCCCGGAGAAACGTGGACTCCACCGCCCGAGCCAGTGCTGTCACCGTCTGCATCTGCGCGATTCGTCGTAACGGTGCCATGCGTGATGGAGACGAGAGCGCCAGCGCCCGCGTTGAAAACTCCGCCGCCATGGCCGGCCGTCGTGTTGCCAGACACCGTGCTATTGCGAATCGTCAACGTCGCGGTAGCACCGGCCGCCGCAAAGTTGACGATCGCGCCTCCACTCTGAACCGCAGTGTTTCCGGCCAGAGTGCTGTCCAGGATCGTCGTCGAAGCGCTGGCCGACACCTGGCCGTTGTTGAACACGGCGCCGCCAGAGCCGGCGTGGTTGCTGACGAGCACAACGCCAGCGAGCATCAGCGTCCCGCCGTCGTTGTAGACGCCGCCGCCGCGATCAACACCAGAGGCGGCGGTACCGCCGGCAATCGTCAGGCCGCTGATCGATGCGGTCCGCCCAGATTGGATAGTGAAGATGCCGAACAGGCCGAGCGTCCGCTGAATCGTGAGGATGTCGGCACCCGGCCCGGAGATCGTGACGTCCCTGGCAACGTCGAGCGCGGAGCCCGTCAGGGCAATCGGACTCGTGACGAGCGCCATGTTGAAGGTGATCGTGCTCGCCGGGCAGGCGTCGGCAAGCGCCTGACGCAGGCTGCCCGCACCGCTATCGTTGCTGTTGGCCACGACCGGATTGGCCGTGCACGACACATAGGTGTAGTTGAGAGCCGGACTCGTGCTCGACGCATGAATGGCGCCACCGCCAAATTCCGCGGTGAACGACTTCGCCCCACCCGGCAACGTGTTGCCGGGTATCGTGCAGGTCCCGACGCCGCCACCATTCAACGCGACGCTGCTGCATCCGGCGATCGCCGTTGCACCTTCCTTGAATGTAACGGTTCCGATCGGCGTGCCGGCGACGGGGTTGACCGACGTCACGGTCGCGGTCAGCGTGACTGCGTTGAACACGAAAACGGGGCTGGCCGGCGAGCCCTGCAGCGCGGTCGTGGTCGTATAGGGCACGATCACGATCGACGTCCCGATCGTCTGGGCGTCCACAGTTGCACTCACGTTGGCCGTTCCAGGTGTCGCACCTGCCGTGAAGATGTTCGACGCCTTGCCGACGGAGGTCGTCGCCGACGGCGTCGCGAACGTGCCCAGGGCAGCGACGAACGAAGCGGTCAGACCATCGGGCAGTGTGCCGCCCGCTGACGTATCAGCGTTCGTGGAGTCGAAAGTCAGATCCGCCGTGACGGTGGACGTTCCAGCGGCTGGAGTCGAACTCGGAGCGGCGCCAAGCTTCAGGACGAGGTACGGCGTCGCCGTCACCCCGCCGCCGATGCCATTGGCGGTTGCCGAACACCCCGTACCAGCGCCGCCAGGTCCGTTGTTGCACCCCCACCAGTTCGACGTAGCCGTCGTCGTTCCAAAGCGGTTGAAAATGCCCTGCGCGCTGGTCGCAGCATTCGACACGATTCGGTTGCGGGTGATCGTCGACACGCCGGTGCCGAACGGAACGGACAGGCCACCACCCAGGCTACCGATCCCGCTGACGGAGTTGTTCGCCAGGCTGCTGGAGGTCATCGACAACGTCGAGAGATCGCCGACCATGTCGATGCCGCCGCCGTCGGTTCCTTCGGCCGTATTGTTCGCGATCGGGCTGTTGGCGATCGTCAGGGTGCAGAGGACGCAGACGATGCCACCGCCGTTCAATGCCGTGTTGTTCGAAACCGTTGTGCCTTGCAGCGTCAGCGTCGCGCGCGTCACCGTCCCGCTTACGGCGTCGAACGAGCCGACAGCAGCGATGCCGCCGCCGGCGTCTCGCGAGCCGCTCTCGAACGCGGTGCTGTTGCCGGTGACGGCGCCACCTGAGAGGACAACGCTCGCGCCCGCGCCGATGAAGATACCGCCACCCATGGACAGCGTGCCGACCGCGACGCCGTTGGTGACCGTCAGGTTGTTGATGGTCACCGTCACCAGGCCGCGGATGTCGAACACACGGTCGATGCCACCAGCATTGACGGTCGATCCGTTGCCGTCGATCGTGACCGTATCGTTGATGTCGAGGTCGCCCGTGCCGGGCACCATCGCGTCTGGGAGGTCGGCGGGGCCGAGAAAGAGCGTATAGGTGAGCCCGGCGCCGAGAACGATCACGTCCGGGCCGGCGTTGGTATTGGCGACGTCAATCGCCTCACGCAGCGAACAGTCCGCGTCGCAGTTTCCGTCGTTCGAGTCGGTCGTCTTCGTCACCACGTACGTGGCCGCGTACGCGGGGATGCTGACACCGATCGACAGCGCGACGACGAACGCGACGAACGCCGCGCGGACGAGTGGCGACGCGAGGACAGCCCGCGAGCTGTGAAGGCAAGTCACGTCAGTTGCGGCTCGGGAAAATGCCTTCGAGTGCGATGCAGTAGTTGAGAGTAAGGAGCGGTTGCACGATGCTGAACGGCTGACTGCCGCCCGAATTGGCAATCGTCGGGCTGCCGGCGATTGAAATCGCCTGGCTTGACATCGCTGCGACCGGTCCCGGCAGATCGCTGTATGTCGCCGTTACGCCAGCGGCTTCAACTGCCGGCAAGGCATTAGCGGGGTTCCTGGTGTTGCCATTCGCGGTCCGGGCATTCGCGGTTGCGTTGACGCCGGCCATGCTGACAACGTGATTGTGAACAGGCATCTGGTTGATGTTGAGCGTCAGCGTCTCGACGCCGGTGACTTCGCCGAGATCGTAGTTGTTCAAACCCGGCCCCTGACCGCTCGAAACCGGTACCCGGCCACGAAGGTCCGGCAGGGCGAACGTGGTCTGCCCGTTGCCGCCGTAGGTCGTGCCAAGCAGGGAAAAAAGCGCCGTGTTCTGTGCGATCGACAGAATCTGGCCGTTGCAGAACGCGAACCCGCGCGGCGCGAAGTTGTAGGGAACCAGGATGATCATTCCGATGAAGGGCTGTGACATGAACTACGTCCTCGAAGAGGTGTTTGCGGCGCGACTGAAGCACGCCTGATAGACGGTGCGTCGGGCTTTTGAGGCGCCCACCGGCACGATGAAGAGCTCGAAGCGGCCGAGCGATGCGTGGTGCAGCGTGTGGATGCCGTCTGGAATCGCGCAGTCCGGCGGCGCGTGAAAGATCACGGAGAATTGTTCGACGTTCCTCGTGACCGGACGCTCGTTCACCTCGGCGAGCACCAGCCGCGCGCTCGCACCGTCGGCCGAGCAAAGGTCGAACGCGGTGTCCAGATGGCGGCGGAACAGCGAGGCCGTCGCATCCAGCACGCGAAACGGTCGCGCGCTGTCGACGGTCGGCGATGCGATGCTGAAGGCCTCGAGACTGCTCGCATCAAGGCCGGCGCCGAAAAGCGCAAGGCCACACACTTTGACAAAACCGGCACGCGAAATGGTCATGGGATCCGAGACGGACGACCGTCCTAGATATCGGTTGGGGGGGCGAGAAGAGAATAACAGAAAACTGATCAGATTGCGCGACAGATCGCGAATCAGTCGGATTCTGCGGTGCGCGCCGATGTCCCGCGCCTCCTCAAGGCCTCGAGCCGTTCGTAGTGTGGCGAGACGAAACGTGCAATTGTGTCCAGGGCGCACTCGTCGAGTGCGGCACGGTTGGCCGCCGACGCGTCAAAGAAAAGCGACGGTGTCTTGGCATCGAACTGTGCGACTTGCTGCAGCCGCGCACGCGCGCTCGTGACGTCATCAGGGCTGCACCACTCGATGACCTGCGACGTCGCGCGTTGGGGAAACTCCACATAGTTGATCAGGGCCACTCGCCCACTCGACGCATGATCCGCCGCGGCGGCATACAGCGAGCCGAGCATGCGGCAGATGTATTCTTCGCGACCGAGCTGGAAGGCGTTGACGAGATCAAGGCCCGCGAACGACGGGTCCAGCATTCCCGGAACCATGTGCAGACCGGCCATCCGCAGTTGTGACGACACCACCGCGGCCGGGTCCCGGTAGAGAAACACGAACGGCACGTTGGGATAGGCCCGCGCGATGAGCGGGAGCTGGTGCACATGCCACGCATCCAGTTTCACCAGCAGATGACGCTCGTCGCCGGCGCGCGCCTGGCCGAGAGCGCTCAACGCGGCGCGCAGCCACTGGATTTTCCGTTCGGCGTCTACTGCGGCGCCAAGCACGTGGTCAACAGGTGGAGCTTCGGAGATGACGATCGTGCGCGGAAGAGCCGCAGCCATCTGGGCGAGCAGCGTCGACCCGCAACGCGAGCCGTGAAAGACGAACGCTGTCGGTTCGAGGCCAGGGTGGCTGCCCGCGCGCTCGGTCAGCACGTCGAGCGGCGTGTCCTGCAGGAACAGCTGATTGAACGGCGTCCGGAGGCAGCGTTGAATCGTGTCGGTGAAGAACGGGGCGGAGAAACGCTCCGAGCCGACGTAACACCAGTCAACGCCTGGCGGACCGGCGCGCGTACGGATCCGAAACGGGATCCAACCGGTGAGCGACGGCGCGCCGTTCATGCGGGGAGATGCGCCCACTGACGGCCCTCACGCATCGCGCGCTCGATCTCGTCGGCCGTGGTCGGGCACCCGCGTTCGGCGGCAAGCTCGATGACACGCGCGACGAAACTGGCCGGATCGGTTTCCGCAGCTAATCGGGCCTGGAGCGAGCGATCGCGGCGGACGGCCGCGCGGAACTCGTCGAGCGCGGCACGCGCGCCCGCGGGTGCTGCCACCTCGACTGGCGCCGCGGGCGCTCGTTCGATTGGAGTCGCCTTCCACCCGCGCGTCAGCTGCTCGTGCAGCCACGGGTTTGCAACCGCGTCAATCACCAGGTGAATGCGGTCGGCATGCCCATGATTGGCCACCGAATGCGTGCGGCTGAGATCGAGGTACCAGCACTCGCCCTCCTGCAGCACGACCCGTTCGCCCTCGAGGCGGAAGTCGACGTCCGGGTTGGTGACGACCGGTATGTGCAACCGGGCACGGCCGTGCTCGATTGCCAGATCGTGGTCGCGGTGCGGCTTGATATTCGATCCCACCGCGAGCTTCATCAGCCGGACTGCGTGCAACGGACAGTCGAAGGACGCCAGCACCTGCTGAAAGTACGGACAGCGCCCGAGGAGCGGCGTATCGACGAAGGTGTCGGCCGACGGGTCCGAGTAGATTGTCGCGATCGGGTGCGTCGCGCCCGACGGCGCGCGCAAGGGCAAGACCGTCCAGGAGCCCTCGTAGTTATCCGTCACGAAATGATCGATCCAGGCGTCCTGTTCGAGCCTCGCGACATCCGCTTGCATCGCATCGGCATCGAACTCCAGCAAGAGCTTGCAGCGATTGTTCATGCCGACGTACCGGCTGGCAGGCTGAAGCAGGCTTCGTACAGGATCCGCTCGACGTTCGAGCCGACGACCGGCACGAGGAAGAGCGCCATCGGGGCCAGTGTGTCGTGCTGAAGCTCGTACGTGCCTTGCGACAGCACACGATCCGAGGGGCCATGAAAGAGCACAGAAAACCGCAGGAATCCTCCACCCGTTCGCTCGCCAGACACGTCGGCCAGCACGAGAGCGACGGGCTCTGGCGCAAGAGCCACCGTGAAGGTTGTACCGAGGTTGGCGCGAAAGGTCTCGGGATCGTAGGGACTCATATCGGTTGCACTGGCGCTGCTGACGGGCGGTTCCACTCCATCACGATGTGCAAATCCGTCTCACGAGTGGCCCGGAATCCCAAACGCAGATAGAGCGCGAGCGCCCGGACGTTGAAACGCTGGACGGTGATGGTCATCGAGCGCCCCGAGCTGGCGGCTTCCTCTTGCAGCGATCGGATGATCGCCGTGCCAGCCCCCCTGCCCTGCTCATCCGGCCGCAACGCAATGTCGATGCCGTGCAGATCCGTCCCGCTTCTGTCGACGATCACCCATCCTACTGGCGCGCCGTCACGGAGGATCAGCCGTTCGTCAGCGTCCGGGTACTGATCGCGATAGCCGCGCCGCTGCGCCTCGAACTGCGCTCGCAGGACCGCCGCGCGCGATGCGGCATCCCACGCGGCCAGGTGAAGTTCGGCGGCCCGGACCACCGAGTAGATCTCAAAGAAGACGACCTCATCGTCTGGACCGATGGTCTTGAACGCCAGCGTCCCGGTGGTGGGGTCGGGCTCCCGCGCGTGACTCACGGCTTCTGATCGTATCGCGCACACGGCCGAGCGTATACTCCTTCGGGCCGATGGGCACACCCGTCATCGCCGGTTGGATCGCGCACATTGCGTTTTGGACGCTCATCATCATCGGTGCCTGGTCAGAAGAGCTCGGACCCAAACTCATAGCGACGTTCATCATTCTGTGGGCCGTCAGCATGTTCGGACTCCCGTTTCTGCAGCGCAGCGCCGCGCTGGGCACGTCCCTCGTCGCCGTGCTCGACATCGTGCTCGTCTTCATCGTTTTCAAGAGTGACATCCGGTTCACCTAGAACCAGTCGCGGCGCTTCGGTGGATCCGTCCGCGCCGCTGTGTTAGCGTTCTCGCCAGATTGCCCACCATGACACAGCGCCTGTCCGTTCTTCCTGCTATCGTGTTCACCGCTGCGACGGCGGTCGCCGTGGCCCAGCAGCCACAGACACCGCCGGGGGCCGCGCCACCAGCCCAGAATCCAGCCATGCCCCAGGGACCCAATCCCGATGCCCACTACCAACTGGGCCCCGACTCGTTCGAACGCGAAGGTGTCGCGAAGGGTGAGGTGCGTGGACCGTTCACGCTACCGAGCCAGGCCTACCCCGGGACGCAGCACACCTACTGGGTCTACGTGCCGGCGCAGTACGACAAGTCGGTTGAGGCCAGCTTGATGATCTTCAACGACGGTCAGGCGTTCAAGAACATGGAAGGCGATCTGCGCGTCCCGAACGTGCTCGACAACCTGATCGATCGTCGTGAGCTGCCGGTGATGCTGTCGGTCTTCATCAATCCCGGCCGGACGCCCGAGCAGCCGGAGCCAACACCGCAGGAGTGGGGCGACCGAACCACGAACCGGCCGACTGAATACAACTCGCTCGACGACAAATACGCACGCGTCATCGTCGACGAGCTGATGCCAGTGCTCTACAAGGAGTACAACATCTCGAAGGATCCCGACCGCCACGGGATCGGCGGCGCGAGCTCCGGCGCGATCGCGGCCTTCACAGTCGCATGGGAAAGGCCAAACGCCTTCCGCAAGGTGCTCAGCCTGATTGGCAGCTTCACCAATCTGCGCGGCGGTCACGCCTACGCCGATATCGTCCGCAACAGTGAGAAGAAGCCAATTCGGATCTACATGCAGGATGGCCGCAACGACCAACGCGGCGTCGGCCGCAGCGGCAACTACGATCCGCTACGCGATTGGTTTCTGCAGAACGTCAGGCTGAAGGACGCGCTCGTCGAGAAGGGCTACGACGTCGCGTTCCAATGGGGCATCGGCCGGCATAGCCAGAAGCACGGCGGCTCGATTCTGCCCGACATGATGCGCTGGCTCTGGCGCGACCACCCGGTGTCGACAGATGTGAACGACATGGTCGAGCGGGGGTTTAATGGGGGGAAGAAGTAGCTGGTCAGCCACCAGCTGCCGGCTTCCAGCTCCCAGCTGAAGCCTTCATAAGCTTCGGCGTTGGATCTGGCACTGAATGGTTTGGCTAGAAGCTGGAAGCTGGGAGCCGGCCGCTGGTAGCTACCCCCTCAGCATCCGCAACATCCGCGTCACCGGATCGTAGAACCGATCGACCACGCGCTCCTTGAGCGGAATGATGGCATTCTCGGTGATAGTGATGTGCTCCGGGCACACCTTCGTGCAGCACCGCGTGATGTTGCAGTAACCGATACCGTCGCGGTCCTTCAGATCCGCGAGGCGATCCTCGGTGTCGAGCGGGTGCATTTCGAGCGCGGCGTTATAGAGGAGAAAGCGCGGGCCGATGAACCCGTCGTGCAGGTGGTGATCGCGCAGGATGTGGCAGACGTCCTGACACAGGAAGCACTCGATGCACTTGCGGAACTCCTGCACGCGATCGACTTCCCGCTGGCTGATCCGCCACGTGCCGTCCGGCGCATCGGGTTTTCTCGGCTTGAACGGCTTGATCGTCTTCTTGACCTTGTAGTTCCACGAAACATCGGTGACGAGATCACGGATGATCGGGAACGCCTTGAGCGGCTCGACGGTCACCGGCTGCGTCAGGTCGATCGTGTCGAGCCGGGTCATGCACATCAGCTTCGGGTTGCCGTTGATCTCCGCCGAGCACGAGCCGCACTTCCCCGCCTTGCAGTTCCAGCGCACGGCCAGGTCGCTCGCCTGCTCCGCCTGCACGCGGTGCACGGCATCGAGCACGACCATGCCATCGCTGACCTCGGTGGGATAGTCGCGGAATCCACCCTGCGCCTTGTCGCCGCGCCAGATGCGAAACGTAGCCTTGGACATTGCTTCCAGCTCCCCGCTTCCAGCTTCCAGCTAAGAACATTCAGTTCCCAATCGGGCTGCGTGGCCTGCTCCGAGCCCCTAGCTGGAAGCTGAAAGCTGGAAGCCGGCAGCTACTTGTTCTCCTCAATCACCTGCTTCAACTCCGCCGGTATCGGCGGAATTGGCGCGCGCGACACCTGCATCTGGCCGTCGCCGCCTTGCTTGACGACGAAGTTGAAGGTCGCAAAGGCCGCCTCCTTGTCGGGATAGTCCTGGCGGAAGTGACCGCCGCGACTTTCTTTGCGCTCGATCGCCGAGCGCGTGATCATCTCCGACACGACCAGGAGGTTCCACAGATCCTGCGACGCGTGCCAGCCAGTGTTGAACTCGCGGTGGCCGGTGACGCCGACCTGAGCGGCGCGCTGCTCCAAGGCGTCGAGCCCTGTCAGCGCGCGCTGCATCTCATCCTCGGACCGGACGATGCCGACCAGATCCTGCATCAGGTTTTGCAGGTCCTGCTGAACCTTGAACGGGTTCTCCTGCGCGTTGGCGCGCTCGAACGGTTCGAGCGAGCGCTTCATCGCGGCGTCGACCTGCCGTTCGTCAACCGCAACCGCGCCGTTCGACTTGGCAAAGATAGCGGCGTGCTCGCCGGCGCGCTTGCCGAAGACCAGCAGGTCGGACAGCGAGTTGCCGCCGAGACGGTTGGCGCCGTTGATACCAGCGGCGCACTCGCCGGCGGCGAAGAGACCGGGCAGCGACGACATCTGCGTGTCGGCGTCCACCCGCACCCCGCCCATCACGTAGTGCGTCGTCGGGCCGACTTCCATTGGCTCGGTCGTGATGTCGAGTCCCGCGAGCTCCTTGAACTGGTGATACATGCTCGGGAGCTTCTTGCGGATGTGTTCAGGAGCGTTCGAAATCTTCTCCTTGATCCAGGCGATGTCGAGGAACACGCCGCCGTGCGGGCTGCCCCGGCCGGCCTTGACCTCGCGCATGATGCAGCGCGCGACGTGGTCGCGCGTCAGGAGTTCGGGCGGCCGGCGCGCGTTCTTGTCACCCTGCGTGTAGCGCCAGCCTTCCTCTGGATTGTCCGCCGTCTGGCTGCGATAGTTGTCCGGAATATCGTCGAACATGAAGCGGCGGCCTTCGCTGTTGCGAAGCACCCCGCCTTCGCCGCGCACGCCTTCGGTGACGAGAATGCCCTGCACGCTCGGCGGCCAGACCATTCCCGTCGGATGGAACTGGATGAACTCCATGTCCATCACCTCAGCGCCGGCGCGATAGGCCAGCGCGTGTCCGTCGCCTGTCCCCTCCCAGCTGTTGCTGGTGATGCGATAGGCACGGCCGATGCCGCCGGTCGCCAGCACCAGGGCTTTCGCCTTGAACACGCGGAAGCGGCCGCGCTCGCGGTCGTAGCCGAGCGCGCCGACAATTCGCGGACCGTCGCTCAGCAGCGACACGACCGTGAACTCCATGTGGACGTCGAGGCCGCGATGGATCCCGTGATCCTGGAGCGTGCGGATCATCTCGAGGCCGGTGCGGTCGCCGACGTGCGCGAGTCGTGGATACTTGTGGCCGCCGAAGTTGCGCTGCAGGATGCGGCCGTCCGGAGTGCGATCGAAGAGCGCGCCCCACGCTTCGAGCTCGCGCACGCGATCGGGCGCTTCCCTGGCGTGAAGTTCGGCCATCCGCCAGTTGTTGACGTACTGGCCACCGCGCATCGTGTCGGCGAAGTGCACCTTCCAGCTGTCGCGATCGTCGACGTTGGCGAGCGCCGCCGCGACGCCGCCTTCGGCCATGACGGTGTGGGCTTTCCCGAGAAGTGACTTGCAGAGCAACCCGACCTTGACCCCGGCCGCCGACGCCTCGATCGCGGCCCGGAGCCCTGCTCCGCCCGCGCCTATGACGAGCACATCGTGCTCGTGTGCCTCGTAACTCAGATCAGCCTCCAGTCGGTGAGCACGCCCATCGAGCAGAGCCGGATGTACACGTCGGCGAGCGCCACCGAAAACAGGCTGGCCCACGCGAATTTCATGTGGCGGCAGTTGAGGCAGTTGGCCGCGTCGTACATCTTGAGCCGCGTGGGATGCTGCGAAAACTGGTCGAGCACGCCACCAACGAGGTGGCGGAACGAATGGCAGCCGAGCGTGTAGCAGCTGAGGAGCACCGTGTTGATAGCGAGGACAATCGTGCCGACACCGATGCCAAAGGTCGTCTGACCCGACACGTCGGTGAACCACATCGCCTTCCAGACGTCGTAGCTCAGGACGAACAGGAAGAGGATCGCGAGGTAAAGAAAATAGCGGTGGATGTTCTGCAGGATGAGCGGAAACGATTGCTCACCGAGGTACTTCTTCCGCGGCTCGCCGACGGCGCACGATAGCGGATCGGCCCAGAACGCCTTGTAGTACGCGCCGCGGTAATAGTAGCAGGTGAAGCGGAAGCCACCGGGCGCCCAGAGGATCAGGAGCGCTGCTGAAAACGGCAACGCCGCCGGCCACCAGCCCGGTTTCGGACCGAACCAGCTATGAGGCCCCTCGCCAAAAAGCAGCGGCGAGTAGAAAGGCGAAAGATACGGTCCGAACTCGTAATGTTCGCCCTGGAACGCTGCCCATGTCGCGTAGACGACGAAGGCTCCGAGGACGGTGAATGTAAGGAGCGGCTGCGCCCACCAGGCGTCCCGCCGCATCGTCTGCCCGAACCCGCGTCGTTCGAGCGGGATGACCACCTGGTGCATGAAGGCGAAACCTCCGAACGAAGAGCTTCGCCGTCACAGGTACTCAAGGAGTGCGGGGGAATGCAAGCTGACAGCTGAGAGCCGACAGTCGTCAGCTATGTCTGTTCTACATGCACTTTGCCACGGATCGACGCGCCATCGGCAATCGCGAGCCGCGGGGATCTGACGTCGCCGGCGACCGAGCCGGTCGTCTGAATCTCGACCTTCTCGCCGGCCGTGACGTTCCCCGTCACCGCACCCTGGATGACGACGGCCTTGGCGTCGATGGCGGCGTTGATTTCTGCGAAGCGGCCGATGGTGAGCGTGTGGCCGCCGTTGAGGGTCACGCTGCCTTCCATCTTTCCGTATAAAGTGAGGTCCTCGGAAGCGATGAGTTCGCCCTTGATGACGATCGACGTCCCGAGGTTCATGACCAAGCGGCCGGCCGACCTCGCGTCCGTTGCCGCCCGGCGCACTGGAGATTGCGAGGACTGCGGGGTCGAGGCCACGCTGTCAACCGGTGCATTCGTTTCTTGCATTCGTCGCGCCTCCGGCGGGGACGTTCGCAGCGTCTTGCTGGGCAATTTACCGCGTTGAGCGGTAGAGGTCCAGCTCAGGCAGGTGTCGGTCCGGTCAGCGGTTCGCAACTCGCGGCTCGCGGTTGCTAATGCGAGCTGATAGCTAATACGAAGTAACAGCCAGCCGCCAGCAGCGAGCCGCGCGTTAGTACTTCGCCAAACTCGAATCCACCTTATCAATCCACGCCAGAATCCCGCCCTTGAGGTTCGTCGCCTCGATGCCCTTCTCCTTGAGCAGCGCCACGGCTTTCGCGCTCCGCGCGCCCATCTTGCAGTGGACGATGATCTCCTGGCCCTTGGGGATCTCCGCCAGGCGCTGCGGCAGCTGCCCGAGCGGAATGAGCGTCGAGCCGGCGATGCGGCTGATCTGGAACTCGTGCGGCTCGCGAACGTCGAGCAGGAAGAATGGCGTCTTTGCGTCAACGCGCGCCTTCAGCTCCTCGACCGTCGTCTCTGGCACCGCGGGACCGGCGGCCGCCTTCGTCTGCGCCGGCGCCACGCCACAGAACTCCTCGTAGTCGATGAGGCCCTTGATGGACGGATGGTCGCCGCAGATCGGGCACGCCGGATCGCGCCGCAGCTTGAGCTCGCGGAACTTCATCGTCCAGGCGTCATAGAGCAGCAGGCGGCCGACGAGCGTCGAGCCGGCGCCGAGAATCAGCTTGAGCGCTTCGGTCGCCTGAATCGTGCCGATCACGCCAGGCAACACGCCGAGCACACCACCTTCCGCGCAGCTCGGAACCAGCCCGGGAGGTGGCGGCTCGGGATACAGGCAGCGATAGCACGGCCCACCGACAGTCGCAAAAACCGAGGCCTGACCCTCGAAGCGAAAGATGCTGCCGTAGGCGTTGGGAATCTTGAGGAGCACGCACGCGTCGTTGACGAGGTAGCGCGTCGCAAAGTTGTCGGTGCCGTCGAGGATGACGTCGTAACCCTTGAAGAGCTCGAGCGCGTTCGCGGACGTCAGTCGTGTTTCGTAGGTCTCGAGGTGGACTTCGGGGTTGATGGCCGTCAGGCGGTCGCGAGCGGACTGCAGCTTCGAGCGTCCGACGTCTGGCGTGCCATGCAGAATCTGTCGTTGAAGGTTGCTTTCGTCGACGTTGTCGAAATCGACGACGCCGAGGGTGCCGATGCCGGCCGCGGCGAGGTAGAGAGCCGCAGGTGATCCGAGGCCTCCGGCGCCAATGCAGAGCACCCGCCCGCCCTTGATGCGCCTCTGTCCGTCGATGCCGACCTCGGGCAGGATGAGGTGCCGGCTGTAGCGTTGAATCTCCGCGTTGCTCAACTCGGTCGAGCGTTCCGCAGCGGCCGCCGGGCCGGGGGCTCCCCCGGCAACCGACGGCACGATGCTGATGACGTCACCCGGCTTGAGCTTGGTCGCGTCGCGCTCGAGATACCGGATGTCATCGTCGTTCACATAGACGTTGACGAAATGCCGCAGCTTGCCATCGTCGGCATAGAGATGCCGGCGAAGGTCAGAAAACTGCGTCGTCAGCGAGGACAGCACCTCGCCAACCGTCCCGCCTTCGGCGTCGACGGTCTCCTGCTGGCTGGTGTAGGGCCGTAGCGGCGTCGGAATCAGGACCCTGTGGGCCATATCAACTCTCCCTCGTCGAATGCGGATCGATCGTCGCGCAGGTGCCACACGGTGATGTCACCTGGAACGCCGGCCCGAACGGAAATGATCACGTAGGCGAAATTCGGCCAGGCGTGCGCGAGATCGTACGCCGACGGCCGGGCGGGCTCGTTTGGATGCGAATGATAAAAACCGGCCAACGTGCCGCCCCGCTTGCTGGCACGAGACTCGGCCTGCCGGTAGTCGTCCGGGCTCACGCGAAAGCGCCGGGCCGCACCCTCGCTCGTCGTGTTATCGAGTCGAAAGGCTTCGACAATGCGGCCGTCGATGGCGATGAGCCCGCCGCAGCACTCGTGCGGAAATGTTTCTGCACCGTGCGCTTTGATCGTCTCGAGTGCATCAGCGTCGAGGATCGTCGGCACGCGGGAGCGCGCCCGAGTCAGGTTATCTGTGGTCATGCTGCCAGAAGCTTTCGGTCAGGTAACGCGTGCCGCTGTCTGGGAAGATCGTGACAATCACGCCTTCACGGAGACGCGCGGCGACATCGAGCGAGGCCGCGAGCGCTGCGCCGCTCGAGACGCCGACGAGCAACCCTTCTTCCGTCGCCAGCCGCCGCGTCAGCGCATACGCTCGTTCGGTCGACACCCGGGCGTCTTCGTCGGCCAGCCGATCGTCGTAGATGCCCGGCCTGATCGCCGTTTCCATGTGTTTGAGTCCTTCGATCCCGTTGAGCGGCGATTCAGGCTGCACTGAGATCAGCTTGATGTCGTGCCGGAACGCGCGCAGCCGCCGTCCAGTGCCGACAAACGTGCCGCTCGTGCCAAGACCGGCGACGAAATGCGTGACGCGGCCATCGGTCTGTTCGAGGATCTCTGGGCCGGTGGTTTCGTAGTGCGCGCGCCAGTTCGCGTTGTTGTTGTATTGATCGGCGTAGAAGTACTCGTCGGGCGCGGCGGCATGGAGGCGTCGCGCTTCTCGAATCGCGCCATCGGTGCCTTCCATCGGATTGGTCACGATGACCTCGGCCCCGTAGGCACGCAGCGTTCGCAGCCGTTCCGTGGTGACGTTCCCGGGCACGCAGAGTTTGAGCTTGTAGCCGCGCGCCGCGGCAATCATCGCGTAGGCGATGCCCGTGTTGCCCGAGGTCGCGTCGAGGATCGTTCCACCAGGACCGAGCCGTCCCGATCGCTCCGCTTCGCGGATAATCGCCGCGGCGGCGCGATCTTTCACCGATCCCCCCGGGTTCTGATACTCCGCCTTCGCGTAAATCTCGACGCCCGGCACGGCGCTGCCCAGACGCTCGAGCCGCAGCAACGGCGTGCGGCCGATCGTGTCGAGCAACGAGACGGGCGAGAGCGTTGATGTCGCCATGGGTTGCAGAGCGGGTTACGCGCTGCACTCTCCTTCCATCACCTCGGGATTGAACGGGCTGACCTCGGCGAGATCGATGAAGTCCTGCGGCTCGGCCGATTGCGGCGTCAGCGTCTCGAGATCGGCGAGCGTCGTCTTGACGAGGCTGAGGTCGACGCGTCGGAAAAATCCAAGCGCGGACTCGCTATTGGCGCGATGGTCCTGATAGAGCTTGACGAGACGATCGAGGGCGTGCACGCACTTGCGGGCTGGAATCTTTGCCGCCAGCCGCCCGAACGTCGTCACGCCCTCGCCGACACCTCCACCCACCATCACGAAATACTGCGGGGCTGGCTGATCGCCAACCTTCTTCAAGCTGCCCTGGAAGCCGATACCGGCAATGTGATGCTGGCCGCAGCCGTTCGGGCAGCCGCTGATCTTGATATCCATGCCGGGGAGCGCGGCGACGAGATCCTGGCGCTCCAGGAGATAGTCGGCGAGCACGCGCCCGAGGCCGCGTGACTGGGTCACCGCGAGCTTGCACGATTCCGCGCCAGGGCAGCTCGTGACGTCCGAGAGCGTGCCCGCTCCGGCACGCGCCAGGCCTGCGGCAGCCAGGCTCTTGTAAAACGGCTGGACGTTGTCGCTGCGAACCCAGCGGAAAACGAGATTCTGATCCATCGTCACGCGAACCGCGCCGTCGCCATACACCTCAGCGAGCTCACCGAGCAATCGCATTTGCGCCGACGTCAGGTCGCCGAGGAGCGTTGCGACGATGACAATCGAATATCCCGCCTGCTTCTGCTTGCGCACGTTCGTGCGCGACCAGGCGAGAAAGTCCTGAGACGGCACCACGAGTCGCGGTTCGACTTTCGGCACGATGCCCGGCCCAATCACGCTGGTCGCGACAGCGCGTGACGCAATCTCGTCGAGCGCCAGCGCACGGCGTTCAGGCCACGTCGGCGCTTCTTCGACCGCCGGCCGCTCGGGATTGAACGGAAGCGGTGCGTGGTCATTCGCCAGGCCGGCACGCTCGATCTCGTACTCCTTCACGAACCCGTCCCAGCCGAGCGAGCGCACGAGGAACTTCAGCCGGTTCTTCTGCTTGTGCTTGTAGTCGCCTAAACGATGGAACACGCGGATGATCGCCTCGGCGCAGTCGAACATCTCGCCGACCGGCAGGAACTCGTGAAGCAGGTTGCCGGCGCGCGTCATCGTCGCGGTGCCGCCGGCAACGGTGACTTTGAAGCCGCGAACGGCACGACCGTCGATGTTCTGGATACGCGCGTTCCAGCCAATGTCGTTGATCGCCGATCCGATGTGATCCTCGGTGCAGCCTTCAAAGGCAATCTTGAACTTGCGCGGAAGCACCGAGCTCAGCGGATGCCGGAGCAGATAACGCGTCAGTGCCTCGGCGTAAGGCGTGACGTCGAAGGCTTCGTCGCTCGAGACGCCGGAATACGGGCACGCGGTGATATTCCGCACCGAATTGCCGCACGCTTCGCGCGTCGTCATGCCGGCAGCGGCGAGCTCGCGCATCGCCGGTTCGGCATCGTGCAGCTTGACGAAATGCAGCTGGATGTTCTGGCGCGTGGTGATGTGACCGAAGCCACGCGAGTAGCGCTCGGCGACGCTGGCGACCGCATCGAGCTGCTCGCGGCCCAGGATGCCCTGCGGAATTTTGATGCGCAGCATCTGCGCATCGGCGTTCTGGCGCTGGCCGTAGGTGCCGCGCAGCAGACGGAACGCGCGCCACTCGTCGGGGCCGATGTCGCCGTTTTCGAACCGCGCGAGCAAGGTGACGAACTCGTCGATGTCCGACTCGTTCGCGAACGAAAGGCGCGCGCGCCCGAACGTTTCGCGGTCTTGCATGATAGCCATTACTGTCCTCCGGCGGCAGCTTCATCGCTGTCCGCCTGCGCGCTGAGAATTGCGCCGAGTCGTACCACTTCACCTATGACGATCGTGGCTGGAGCGCCGGCGTCCTGTCCGCTTTTCTCAATGCTCGCGGGGCCCCACGCCCGCTCGCTCTCGCGCGGCGACTTCGCGCCGCGCTCGGGCCGCCGGCGCTGCCGATACGGCGTCCGGGTCCCTTCAATCGACAGCCCGGCGCCACCAGCGTGTTCGCGCTGGTTCGAGAGGTCTCGTAAACAGGTCGTGCACACATCCGACGCCGCAGTGCCCGCTCCACTTATGACCGCCGCCGGCGTCAGCGCGTTCCAGCCTCGCGCGAGCATGAGCTCGGCAATCTGTTCGATCCGTCCCAACCCCATCATCACGACGACCGTCGCGCTGTGTGGAGCGAGGCTTTCGAGCACAGGACGGTAGGCGTCCTCGGCGTGGCCTGAGACCACGACGAAGCCGGCGGAAACGCCGCGGTGAGTCACGGGGATGCCGGCCAGCCCTGCGGCCGCTATCGCCGAGCTCACCCCAGGCACGACTTCGAATGAAATACCTGCAGCGGCGAGCGCCAGTCCTTCTTCGCCGCCGCGGCCGAAGACGAAGGGATCTCCGCCCTTCAGCCGCACGACTTTCTTGCCCGACCGCGCGGCCCGAACCATCAGCTGATGGATGAATTCCTGACGAACCTGCGGCCGTCCGGCGCGCTTCCCGACGAAGATCCGCTGCGCGGTCGGCGCCAGCGCGAGCGTGGCCGGATCGACCAGCGCATCGTAGAGCACCACATCAGCATCGGCGAGCCGATCGGCTGCCTTCCGTGTGAGCAGATCCGGATCGCCAGGCCCGGCGCCGACGAGCGAGACGAAGCCGCGATCGGTGAGCGGTCTGGTCATGATGTGTGTGGGTCTCGCTGCTCGCCGCCAGCAGTCCGCTTCCGGGCGTAGAGTTCGTTCAACGCCTCGAGCAACAATGGCCGCCGCTCGGCCATCGGCACCTTCCATGCGAGCCAGTCGCGACGCGCTTCCTGTGCCCGCAACATCCACGTATCGAGTTCCTCGGGGAGCATCACCTCGAGCGCTTCGCGCATCAGGCCGGCCAGCGCGGGCGCTTCGCCGTCGGTCGACATCGCGATCGTCACGCCAGCCTTTTGCACGATGGCTCCGGCGTATGCGCTCGCGCTTTCGAGATCGTCGACGGCATTGACGAAGAGGCACCGGGCAGTGGCTGCTCGCGTCACTTCGCGGTTCACCTCCGGCGGCGCCGCGGCGACGACGTACCACACGCCGTCGACGTCCCCGGGCTCGAACGCACGCCGAACGATCGTCACGTCTCCACCGCGTTCCACCGCCTGCGACGCGATCTCGTCGACGACGTCGGGCGCCACGACGGTCACCACGGCACCGGCGTCAACGAGCGGACGAATCTTTCCCGCCGCGACCGGCCCGGCGCCGACCACCAGGACGCGCCGTCCTTCGAGCTTGAGGAACACCGGAAAAACGGGCATTTGGCTCCAAAAAAGCAAAAGCCCGGTAGGCCAGAAGGCCTGCCGGGCTTTAGGGTCTCGAAGATGACCGCTAACCTAAATCGTCAGCGTCGTGTCGTCACCATTTCAGAGCAAGACCATGGCCGCGGCGGGCCTCCCGGGTTCTCCGGGCGACAACATGCGCAGGTCAAGCTCAGAGGCGTCACTAGAGCAGGTTACCGGCTAGACTCACGGCCTGTCAAGCCGCCCGTCAAACGCCAGTTCAGGCTGGATCCGGCATTCGCATCCGAATCGTGTACCCCTTCCACCGCCATAATGAAGATCTTGCCATCGCCCGCCGGCCCGGTTCGCGTGTAGTCCAGCACTACGCGGACCACCTCATCCACCAGAGCGTCGGCTGCGACGACATCGATCATCGCCATGGCCACGAGATCGTCGTAATCAACGCCGCGATATCGTCCTGTCGGCCGTGTGTGACTCCCCCGGCCCCGAACATCGGTAATCGTGATGCCCGACACACCGATTCGCTCCAGCGCGTCGGTCGCCTCGGCGACGCGTTCCGGGCGCACGATGCATTTGATCAACTTCATGAGCCTGCCATCTTGGCACTGACGTGGAAAGACCGGCCGACGGATCGTCGGCCGGCCGTCCCCCCATCGCTCAATGGTTATCGCGCGCCGGCTGCATGACGGGCGCGCCCTTCGGCGCGCGTGGCGCGGCCGTGACCGTGCCGTGCACCGACGGCATGAGGACGAAGTCCGGATAGCCGAGGACGCCCATTTCCGGCAGGTCCAGCCCCTCGATCTCTGCCTCGGCAGACACGCGGTTGCCGACGAGGACGTCCACCAGCTTGAAGAACGCGTAGAAGAGGGCAAAGATGAAGACGAAGCACGTGACCGTACCCACCACCTGCGCCATGAACTGGCTGGCATCGCCGTAGAAGAGCCCGCGCACCGTGCCGGGGACGCCGTTCCACCCGTCGCCGTAAACGCCATCGGCGAAGAGCCCCACGCGAAAGCACGCCCCACGCGCCGCATACACCGTGCACGGAGATCGCGCCGACTGGATCGTCGATCTTCATGGTCCGCTCGACGAAGAAGACCGCCACGCACGACCAGGACTCCGGCGATGCGCGCCGATGATCACCGCCGACACGCTGTTGACGAACGCGCATGGCGCCGTGATCGCGACCAGGCCCGCGAGCATGCCGTTCGCCATCATGCTCGGATCCGGCTTGCCGAATGCGTCCACCAGACATAAACCATCGCCGGCGAAAGCGCCCGCCGCTCCGGCAAGCATGGTGTTGACCGCCACAACGGCGATGCGCAGGTCGCCGCCGGCCAGCGTCGAGCCAGGGTTGAAGCCAAACCAGCCGAAGGCGAGGATGAACGTGCCGAGCGATCGCCATCGGAATGTTGTGACCCGGGATCGCTTGCGGCGTTGCCTTCGCTTCGTGAACTTACCGATGCGCGGTCCGAGCACGAGGGCTCCTGCGAGCGCCGCGACGCCGCCCACCATGTGCACCACCGACGAGCCGGCGAAATCCACGTGGCCATGGCCGAGACCGAAGTTCACGCCGAGCTGCGACAGCCAGCCGCCGCCCCACACCCAGTTGGCATAGAGCGGATAGATGATCATCGACATGAAGAAGCGCAAAGATACAGAACGCCGAGAACTTCCACCGCTCGGCCATCGCGCCGGTGGGGATCGTTGCGCGCGGTGTCCATGAACACCATCTGGAACAGGAACATCGCAAACACCGCGACGTCATAGGAATCGCCGCTCAAAAAGAATCCCTTGAGACCCATGAGGCCAAAGCTCTTGCCGAAGAGAGTGACCGTCAGCTCGTGGTTCATCACTCGATGTGCCGCCAAGCGTGGCCATCGCGCCCAGACCGCCCATCTGGATCGCAAAGCCGCAGATCCAAAAGCCGAGCATCCCGATGCCGTAGACCATGAAGTTCATACCCATGGTGTGCGAGACGTTCTTCGCACGCGTGAAGCCGGTTTCGACCAGTGCGAATCCCGCCTGCATGAACATCACGAGGAATCCGGCGAGCAGCGTCCAGACGATGTTGATCGCGATCTTGTTATGACCGACGGTGTCCATGACTTCGCCAAGCGTCGGATTGGCCGGGTCCTTCACCGTCACATCTTTCGCCGTACCCGTTCGGGCTCCAGTCGGATCGCCTTGCGCTATCGCGCCCTGCGCGCGTAACGGCTCAGGATGCATGAGCGTTGAGATCGCGAACGCGAGCAACGCGCCGAGTAGAATCTTTCGAACCACAGCTCCCTTGGTCATCTTCTTAGTCCTTTCCTCAAATGCTCGCGCCGCGAGCGTTCGGCATCGCCAACGTCCTCTGTCAACGACGACAACCAAAAACCACCAGCAACAGACAGCCAGGGACGCCACGACAAGACGTCGCCGCGTCGAGTCAGCGGCGTGCCGCCAGATCGATCGAAGACGCCGTGGGCGTCAGATGCCCGGCGTCAGGGCGCCGGACAGATGCGGTAGAAGTAAGGAACTAGAGCCGCAACACGGTCCGCTGCGATGTGTGGCTGGCAGCGGTGTGCGAGCGAACTGGGCGGATGAAGGTGACGAGCGTGGGAGGCGCGAAATCAAAGCCCGGCGCAACCGGGCGGCGTCGGTTGTGAGCTTCTCACCGCCCACCGAGTCGTGCAGTTGAATGCCTGCCTCGAGTGCGTCGAGGTCGATCGTCCGAAACGGGGCGGTGAACGGTACGGCAATCAACACGACGAGCCAGACGGCGATGAGCCGTGAGAATGCCGGCGGGCGTGCCGTGTTATGCGTGGCCATACTGGTGATGCAGTCAGCGGTTGACGACGCCCCACGGCGCCGTCAACCGCAACCCTCCACTTAGTGGATGTAGGCTTCCTCCCCATGCTGGTTGACGTCGAGGCCGGCGGTCTCGTCGGTCGAGTCGGCGCGCAGCGGCAGCACCAGCCCCGATCAACTTCAGCAGGATGAAGCTCATGACGGCGCTGTAAACGATCGCCGCAGCCATGACCGCGACGAACTGCGTCCAAACTTGGCCCGGGTTGCCAAACAGCAGCCCGTCGGCGACCCCGTTGAGACGCCTTCTGCGCGAACACGCCCGTGAGCAGCGCGCCGACCGTTCCGCCGACGCCGTGCGCGGCGATGACGTCGAGCGAGTCGTCGAGCTTTGGTCTTCGCGCGCCACGAGCAGCGCGAAGTAGCTGGGGACCGCCGCGATGCGCGCCGAGCACGATCGCGCTCATCGGGCCGATGAAGCCGGCCGCCGGCGTGACCGCGACCAGGCCGACGACGATGGCCGTGGCCGCGCCGACCGCGGTCGGTTTCTGCTGACGCACCAGGTCGATGCAGGGTCCAGACCACGAGCGTGGCTGCCGGCGCGAGCATGGTCGTCGTGAAGGCGAGTGCGGCGATGCCGTTGGCCGCCAGCGCGCTGCCGGCGTTGAAGCCGAACCAGCCGAACCAGAGGACGCCGGCGCCGAGCAGCGTGAACGGCACGTTGTGCGGCAGGAGTGCCGGACGATCGGTAGTCGCTGCGCTTGCCGACGCAGATGGCGGCGACGAGCGCCGCGACGGCGGCGTTCACGTGCACGACCGTGCCGCCCGCGAAGTCGAGCGCGCCCATCTTCGCCAGCCAGCCGCCGCCCCACACCCAGTGCGCAGATCGGGCTGTAGACGAACAGCGCCCACAAGCGAGATGAAGACGATGTAGGCGGAGAAGCGCATGCGCTCGACGATGGCGCCGGAGATGAGCGCCGCCGTGATGATCGCGAACGTTCCCTGGAAGCACATGAACAAGCAGGTGCGGGATGGTGCCCTGTTCGGCTCGAGGCCGACGCCGCGCAGGAACACGCGCGACATGTCGCCGATCCAGTCGTTGCCTGGCGCGAACGCCAGCGAGTAGCCGATGACCGCCCACAGCACGCCGACGAACCCGAGCGAGATGAAACTCATCATCATCGTGTTCAGCGCGTTCTTCGAGCGCACCAGTCCGCCGTAGAAGAACGCCAGCGCCGGCGTCATCAGCAGCACCAGCGCCGTTGACATCAACATCCACGCGGTATCGGCCTGGTTCATGTCCTCACCTCGAGGGCAAACGGGTCAGTGATTAAGCCGGCGTCGGTTGGCCCTAGAACAACCGAAACGCGAGCGCCGCGACGACTGTCGGCGCGAGTGCTCCAACGAACAACCCAACGGGCGTGACGACGCCGTCGTCAAAGAATCGACTCAGCAGGGCCTGCCCCGCCGGATTCGGCGCGTTCGCTATCACAGTCAGACCACCTCCGGTGACTGCACCCTCGACCACCGCCACCTTGAGCGACGCTCCCAGCGTCGGCACCAGAGTCGCGAGGTAGGTGATAAGCGCGTTGTCGTTGAACGCCGTGAGAAACGTCGCACCGAGAAAGAGTGGCGTCTCGCTGAGACTGGCCAGCACCGGTGCGATCCACCACGCCTGCAGGCCGCCGTGAATCACGAGCCCGGCGAGAAAGAATCCCACCAGCAATGGACCTTTGAGCTCGATTTGGCTCTGATATGCGGCAGTCGCCTTGGCAAAGCCGAGGAAGATCAAGAAGCCGCCGAGAAAGAGCCCCGGGTAGTGCGCGGTGAACACCGTCCACGCCATGAAGCCGATGTGAATGGCGGTAATCCAGACCGGACATCGGAAGAAGACCTGATGCCGTCGCCGCGGCAGGGTCCTCCGGCACGTCCACATCCGGCACAGACGGCTTATTCGACAGCGCTTGAAGCTCACGCCTGAACACCACGAAGTAAGTGCCCGTGGAGATCACGATTGCCAGCACCGCCCGCCAGCCGAAGTGGCCAAGCATGAAGGACAGATCCCAGTCCCACGGACGCGCCACCATCAGCACCGGCGGCGCGGCGAAGTGCGTGAGCGTCCCGCCGATCGAAACGTTGACGAACAACAAGCCCGAGCGTGGCGTACTTCAAGCGGTGCTCGGCTGGAGGTCGTAGAACTGCGCGCGAGCAGAAGCGCGCTGATGGTCATCGCCGCCGGCTCGGTGATGAGCGAGGCCAACACTGGGCCGATCATCGAGAATGGCAGCCCACCACGCCGCTGGCGTGCGCTCGCCCCAGTCGCAGCAACGCGCCGCAGCGAGGACTGGCGAAACCAACGATCGGCCGCGTCGATGCCAGAGTCATGATGACGACCACGAACAACGGTTCCGTGTAGGTCACTGTATCGTTGAAATAGTGCTCGGCGCTGTCCCAACCGGCATAACCTACCATCGCGACCAGCAGACCACGGCCCACAAGCCAAACACAACTTCGACTTCCCCGAGAAAGTGCAACAACTCAGCCGCCACGCTCGGCAGCGCCGGCCGACCCTGCGCCTTGGCGCGCTCGTCGTTCGCAAGCTGCAGCGTCGTGGCGCGCTTGGCAAAACGAGCCGCGGCGAAGGTGTGCAGAATCGCCAGCACAAAAATCGCTGTCGCCACAGCGTTGAACGGCTCGATGCGTATACGCTCGAGCAATACCTGTGCGAGCGACTCGCCGCTCGCGTCAGGGTAGGCGGACAGCGCTCGTGGAACCGAGTCGCTCAGCGCGAAGATGGACACGATGCACACCCGATCACCAACTGACGGGAGCGACCGAAGCGCTCCGGAGCGCTCCGGTCCACCAGCATCGGACGATAATACACCACGCCGATACCGACCGACGCCACGACTTTCCCGCCATCCCCGTTGTTGAAGGCTTTCGTCGTGTCGCCAAGCGCATACACGTCAAGGCCGCCATGCAGGTTCCACGCGCCGAACTTGCTGGTCGCACTGGAGAGCGGCAGCGTGACGAGACCGCCGATCTGGAAGTACCCAAAGGTGGAATCCCCGTCGACGCCTTCGTAGTAGTCGTTGAGGCTGAGGCCCAGCTTCGTGGGCACCGCAAGCGTCACTTTCCCATCTGCCAGTGGCCAGCTGGGCGCCACGCCGAGCTCGAGGTACGTGCCCTTGCCCAATCCCGCATCGGCTTGACCCTCGAGTTCGAAGGCGATGAGTCCGTACGGCGCGAGCATGCCCGATTTTGAGACCTTGAACAAAATCTCCTGAACGGTGTTGAACATGCCGTTCGGGCTCGTGTAGGCCGTGTAGGTCGTGGCGAGCGAGAGTCCCTTGTCGAAGCCAAGCGTGAGCGTGGTGTAGAAGTCCTCCTCGTAGTGCAGCTTGTCCTGCGGACCGTCGAGACCCGACGTGCCAGTCAAGAGCGCATTCCACACGCCGAAGTTGACCGAGGCGCTCTTGATCGCGCCCTCACCCGAGTAGAAGGCGATGCCCAAATCGCCGTAAGGAAACAGCGTCAGTTTGGAGTCGCCTGGCTCCTGGTTGATGCCGCGGAACATGTACTTCGTTGGGACATCGAGCCCGGCGGTGAACGTCAGGGCGCCTGTATTGGGATCGGCGGGTTCCGGTGGCGGTGGTGGCGCTGGTGGTGCTGGCTTCGGTGGTAGTGGCTGTGGCGGTGGCGGCTGGGTCTGCGTCTGCGCCGACGCGCCGCCTGACATCATGAATAGCAGCAACGCGCCAGCCAGCGCGACTCCTGGGACCCTTTTGGACACACGAATCCTGAACTCGGTCATCAGTCACCTCGAGAAGTTGAAGGGCGGCGCCCCGAGGGGCGCCGCGAAATGAGTGCAAGAGGCCTCGGGTCCTCCCAAACCCGAGGCCGGCAGAACTAGGAAACCCTCACCGGGGAGCCCGAGTCACAACCCGGACGCGCCGGACGGACGGAAATCGGTCGACGACGGACTCATGCCGCGCTCGTGGATGTACGCCTCCTCGCCGTGCTGCGTAACGTCGAGGCCAGCGGTTTCGTCGCTGGCGTCAGGCACGGAGCGGCAATACGAGGCCAATCAGCTTCAGGAGCACGAAGCTCATACCACCGCTGTAGACGATCGCCGCCATGACGGCAACGAACTGCGTCCACAGCTGGCCGGGATTCCCGAACAGCAGCCCGTCGGCAACGCCGTTCAATGCCTTCTGCGCGAACACGCCAGTCAGGAGCGCGCCAACCGTGCCGCCCACGCCGTGCGCGGTCAACGCGCCGAGCGAGTCGTCGAGTCTTGACGCGGTCGAAGACGAGCACGGCGTAGACGACGAGAACGCCGGCGATGGCGCCGAGCACGATCGCGCTCATCGACCGACGAAGCGCGCACGCGGCGTGATGGCGACCAGGCCGGCGAGAGTGCCGTTGAGGATCATGCCGAGGTCGGCTTGCCGAGCGAGCCAGGCCGAGATGGTCGACGACAGCGTTCCGGCCGCAGCGAGCCATGTTCGTGGTCAACGCGAGCGCGCGATGGCGTTGGATCCACGCGCATCGCGCTGCCGGGATTGAAGCCGAACCATCCGAGCCAGAGCATGCAGGCGCCGAGCATCGCGGACGTCATGTTGTGCCGGGAATCGCCTTGAGCCGTGCCGTCAGCGGCGAACTTGCCGTTGCGCGGCCCGAGCGACGATGACGCCGGCGAGCGCGGCCCAGCCGCCGATGATGTGCACGACCGGTCGACCGGCGAAGTCGAGCGAACGGCCCGCAGTTCGACCAGCCAGCCGCCGCCCCAGACCCAGTGGCCGCCGAGCGGATAGATGAGGCCGACCAGGATGAACGAGAAGACGATGAAGCGGACGAACCTGATCCGCTCGGCGACCGCGCCGCGACGATCGTCGCCGCGGTGCCGGCGAACACCGCTGGAAGAAGAACTTCGCGTAGAGCGGCACCCGGTCCAGTTGAGCGAGGAATAGTCGCCCTGGTAGGCTCGGACATGCCGGACTGTTGTCCGCGCCGTGCAGACGCCCAGCCCGTCAGCCGATGAAGTCGTTGCCGTCGCCAAACATCAGCGCAAAGCCGACGGCCCAGAACGCCAGCGACGAAGCCGCGAAGACGATGAAGTTCTTCGCCAGCATGTTGACGCGCGTTCTTGGCGCGGCACAGGCCGCTCTCGACGAGCGCGAACGCCGGCGTTCATGAAGAACACGAGGAACGCGGTCGAGATCACCCACATCCGTGTCGAGTGCGACCTTGGTTTCCGGATCGATCGCTCACCTCGTGAGATCAAACAGAGAAGCGCCAAAACAAATGAAGAGCGATACGGCAGTGACCGGCGCCGCACCCGCCCTGCTCGCGGACAGCCTTTGCGCCTATCAAAATCAGCGCCACCGTGCGGGCCGCCGGCTCAGCATGGCAACGACTATGACAAATTTTGCCGGGCCAAAACCGGGCCCCTCTCTGCCCGACTGCCCTGGCCGCTCCTTGCACTCCTGACCCTCGACATTTTTGTGGGCCCACCGGATGTGTCGTACATCGTTGTGCAGGAGCGTCGCGCCTACGCCACTGTCCCGCTCTCCCGTCCGGATGTTGTAGCCCTGCTCCACCGGCAGCACGAAGACGCGGCCGTCGCCGATTTCGCCGGTCCGGGCGGCGGCGATGATTGTCTGAATCACCTCTTCGACAACGTTGTCAGGAACGACGACTTCGACCTGGACCTTGGGCAGCAGCGTGACGCTGTATTCCTTGCCGCGGTAGACGGCGGTGTGGCCTTTCTGGCGGCCGTGGCCGCGCACGTCTGTCACTGTCATGCCCGAGATCTTGATCTTCTCGAGCGCGTCCCGGACCTCATCGACCTTGTCCGGCCGGACGATGGTCTTAACGAGCTTCATGTGTGTCCTCCAGCATGCGTTCCAACCCTTCTCTCAATGAGACTTGTTCGGATTCGGTGAGCTTCTTGCCCTGTTTGGTGATGTGCAGCACGTCCACGGCTTTCTTGCCCTCGGTAGAAATCAAGACCAGGTCGACATCGCACCCGCAGCCCGAGATCACACGGCTGATGCGGTAGAGAAGCCCTGGCGCATCGTCGGCCACGAGCTCGAGCACCGTGTACCTGCGCGAATGTTCGTTGTCGAAGCGCACGATCGGCACGCCATGGCGCCGGTTGCGAAAGACGAAGCTTTGCAGCTTGCCGCGCAGGAGCGTCGGCACGTCGGTGGCGCCGGCGACGACGCTCTCGAGCAGGCGCGAGATCTCCGTGGGGGCGTCGGCGTTCAGCCGCAGGAAGCCGCCCTCGTCCGCGAACTGGAACACGTCGAGCACCAGTCCTTCTGGCGTCGTCATCGCTTGGCCGCGGTGGATGTCCATGCCGAAGTAGGACAGCACGCCCGAGATGTTCGAGAAGAGGTACGGCTTGTCGAGCGTGACGAGCGTCAGCTCCCACACGTCGCCGTGACGCTCGAGAAACGCGTGCACTTCGTCCTTGTGAATGCCTCTCGCCAGCCGCACGTGGCGGTAGATCGACGCCAGGCCGAAGAGCGTCAGGTAGCGCCGCGGCAAACCCTTGAGAAATGCCGTCAGCTCGGCTTCGGAGATGTCGTCAGGGCGGCCGGCGACGACCACCGAAAGGCCGGCTGGGTCCTTCTGCAGCAGTTCGTCAGCGTAGCCGAGCGTCAGCCGGTTGTAGGCGTGCACGTAGAGCCGCCACAGCAGATCTTCCTTCCACGGCGTCAGCACGTCAGGGCTGACGGCGCCAACATCGGCAAGCGTCATCAGGCAGAGGAGCTTCAGCCGTTCTTCCGAGCCGACGAGATCGGCAAACTGCTTGATAACGTGCGGGTCGTCGAAGTCACGCCGGAATGCCACCTGCGACATCAGCAGGTGATTGCGGATGAGGAATTCCACCGTCCGGCGCGCGTCGGTGGCGAGCTCGAGCCGATCGAGCATGCTTTGCGCGAGCTGCACGCTCTCCTGCACGTGCTCGGCATCCCGCCACTTGCCGACGTCGTGGAAAAGCAACGCCAGCGTCAGGAGCTCCGGCGTATGCAGCTCCTGCAGAATCGAGTTGAATCGCTGCTGGCTCGGGTTCGCCGGATTCCACAGCGATTCGACGTTGCGAATGGCGAGCAGCGTGTGCTCGTCGACGGTGTACTTGTGGTAGAAGTCGCGGACGACACGGCCATGGATGCGGGCAAACTCGGGGAACACCCGATCGAGCAGCCCGCAATCGTGCATCTCCGTCAACCGCGCGTAGAGGCCGGGTCGCGGATAGAGCATGCTTCTGACGAGCTGACGGTCGCCGTCGGTCGCCATG
This sequence comes from uncultured Acidobacteriota bacterium, assembly GCA_963797715.1. Lineage (GTDB taxonomy): Bacteria > Acidobacteriota > Vicinamibacteria > Vicinamibacterales > 2-12-FULL-66-21 > DATBJJ01. The sequence continues at coordinate 148,528 of CAWCQS010000006.1, read as the reverse complement.
AAGTCATCGGAGGCATAGCGCTCGATGTTCTGCTCGATGCACGTCAGCGCCTGCTCCGAGACGGCAGCGCCGTTCGACAGCGCAATCCGGAACAGCTCGAGCCACAGCGACGGCCGCGATGCCGCGCGCGTCAGGTCGAGAAAGCGCACGCCCTCGCCGGTAATCTCGAAATGCCGGCCGACGTGGCGTGACACGCTCATGCCCGACGGCGGCGTCGCCGCCCGGCGCACGCGAACGAGCGAGCGCGACGAGGCGCGGGCGTGGCGGAAGTAGTCGCCCATCAGCGTCTCGACACGCTGCTGCGACTGGCGGCCCTCGCAGCCGAACATCTCGGCCACTTTTTCCTGGAGCTCGTGGGTCAGGACGTTGACGTCGCGTCCGGTCTCGAGGTGAAGAATCGAGCGGACGCGCTGCAGAAAGTCTTCGGCGTCTTGCAGTTGCCGCGCCGCGCGATCGAGCTCGCCCTCGGTGCCGCCCGGCCTGAGCAGCCGAATATGGCGCGTGGCGGCGATATCCCTGAGACCACCGGGCGCGCTCTTGATGTCGGGCTCGAGCTGGTAAATGGTGTCGTTGAACGTCGCGTGCCGCTCGTCGACGAGCTGCAGCAGCGTGTCGAGCAGCCGCCGGCGGTTGTCGGCGGCGATCCCGCGCACCCAGCTTTCCAGGCGCTGAAAAAGCCGCTCGTCGCCCGCGATGAAACGGACGTCGAGCAGCGCTAGGAGGAACTCGGCGTTACCGAGGTCGAGCGTGGCGGGCTCGGTGAGCTCGCTCAGCTCGCGCACGTGCTGGCCGACGGTCAGCCCCAGATCCCACAGGGGCTGGAGCAAGGCGCCGACCAGGCGTTCGTCGCTCGTCGACATCGTGTCCTCGAAGAGCACGAGGAGGTCGATGTCGGACTGCAGGCACAGCGATTTGCGGCCATAGCCGCCGAGAGCGCAGACCGAGAACGGCGCCCCGCTGTGGACGCGGGCATTCTCGGCAAGCTGCTGGACGAGGGCGTCCATGCGCCCCGAGAATCGGGCCTGGACGTCGCGCCCGGCGCGGCCGTGGCGGGCGGCGGCGACGTATTCCTGACGAGCATCACCGAGCAACGCGCCCGGCGACGTGTGATTCCCTTCGGTACGAGACACGGGTTCTGCCAATCCCAAGCGGTTCGAAGACGGGGGTTCCATGGAGACCCCATCCTCTGAGCAAGTTGGGCGCCAGACGCGTCAGCCGGTGCTCGTCGACGGTTTCCCGCCCGTTCCCGGCCAGGATCGTTGCGAAGGGAGAAACCGCGTAAAGCCGCGCGCAACAAAAAGAGACAAATATGTCTCGATTTTTTTATCGTCCGACAATAACGTCGAACGACACGCGCGGTCGCGGCGCCACCGCGGTCACGCGGTTTTGCCCGCCAGAAACGTGTCGACTGATCGCGCCGCGTGGCGGCCGTCGGCAATCGCCCAGACGATGAGCGACTGGCCGCGCTGCATGTCGCCGGCGGTGAAGACCCCGGGCTCCGACGTCATCCACGAATCGTCGCGCCAGACGTTGCCGCGATCGGTCATCTTCACCCCGAGCTGCGAGATCAGGCTGCCACGTTCCGGCCCCAGGAACCCCATCGCCAGCAGTACCAGATCGGCCTCGAGGTCGAATTCAGTGCCAGGGACGCGGGTGACTTGCATCCGGCTCCCGTCGCGACGGGTCTCGACGTTGACGGCCTGGAGCGCTCGCACGCGTCCCTGCGGGTCGCCGAGGAACCGTTCGGTCGAGACCGCGTAGACCCGTTCGCCGCCTTCCTCGTGCGCCGAGGAGGTCCTGAAGATGTTCGGCCACTGCGGCCATGGATTGTCGGCATTCCGCGCGTCGGGCGGCCGCTCGAGGAGCTCGAACTGGTGCACCGAGCTCGCACCCTGCCGATGGGCGGTGCCCAGACAGTCCGCTCCCGTGTCACCGCCGCCGATGATCACGACACGCTTGCCTTCGGCAGAGATCACGTCGGCGGGCGCGACCGTGTCGCCCGCCAGCCGCCGGTTCTGCTGCGTCAGGTACTCCACGGCGAAGTGGATGCCGCCGAGCTCGCGGCCGGGAATCTGCAGATCGCGCGCCCAGGGCGTACCGCAGCAGAGCACGATCGCATCGAACTGACGTCGAAGACTGGCGACTGGAAGATCGATGCCAATCTCCACGCTGGTCCGGAACTCGACGCCTTCGGCGGTCATCAACGCGAGGCGGCGGTCGATGAACCGTTTCTCGAGCTTGAACTCGGGGATGCCGTAGCGCAGGAGTCCGCCGATTCGGTCGGCTCGCTCGAACACGGTCACGTGATGTCCCGCCTTGTTCAGCTCGTCGGCAGCCGCCAGGCCGGCAGGACCCGATCCGACAACCGCGATGCGCTTGCCGGTCCGGACGGCCGGGGGACACGCCTGAATCCAGCCCTGCTCGAACGCGTGTTCGACGATCGACAACTCGATTGACTTGATCGTCACCGGATCGTCGTTGATGCCGAGCACACAGGCGCCCTCGCACGGCGCTGGGCACAGTCGCCCGGTCCATTCCGGGAAGTTGTTCGTCGCGTGCAGGCGATCGCTCGCTGCCCGCCACCGCTGCCGATAGACGAGATCGTTCCAGTCCGGAATGACGTTGCCGAGCGGGCACCCCTGATGGCAGAACGGGATCCCGCAGTCCATGCAGCGGGCGCCTTGATCGCGCATCTTGGCTTCGGGCTCGGCGAGGTAGACCTCGTGCCAGTCCCTGATCCGTTCGGGAATCGGGCGCGCGTGTGGCTTGGCGCGCTTGATTTCGATGAAACCGGTGGGCTTACCCATTGACGACCGCTCCCACCAGCTCGTTGAACGCCGGCTCACGCGACTCGGCGCGGGCACGCGCTTCGGCCTGCAGCACGCGCTTGTAGTCGCGCGGGATGACCTTCACGAAACGTCCACGGACGGTGTCCCAGTCACTCAAAAGCCCCGAGGCCAACGTGCTGCCGGTGAACCGCACGTGATTCCTGAGCATGGTCAGCACGGTTGCCACTTCCTCCGACTCGTCTTCGGTCCCCGGCAGGTCCTCGAGCTCGACCATCTCGCGGTTGCAATGGCTCCGGAATGTATCCACCGGGTCGTAGACGTAGGCCACGCCACCGCTCATCCCGGCGGCGAAGTTACGACCGGTCTTACCGAGCACGATGACGCGGCCGCCGGTCATGTACTCGCACGCGTGATCACCCACGCCTTCGACCACCGCCATCGCGCCGCTGTTGCGGACGGCAAAGCGCTCGCCGGCAATCCCCCGCACGTAGGCTTCGCCGCTCGTTGCGCCGTAGAGCGCCACGTTGCCGATGATCACGTTCTCCTCGGCGGCAAACGTCGCCACCTTCGGTGGATACACCGCGATCCTCGCACCCGACAATCCCTTGCCGAAGTAGTCGTTCGAGTCGCCCTCGAGCCGCATCGTCACACCATGCGGCACGAACGCGCCGAAGCTCTGGCCCGCCGAGCCCGTGAACTGGATCTGGATGGTACCGTCCGGGAGGCCCTTGCCGCCGTGGCGGCGCGTGATCTCGTAGCCGAGCATCGTGCCCACCGTGCGGTGGACGTTTCTGATCGGCATCTCGAACGCCACCGGTTCCTGATCTTCGATGGCACGCGAGGCGCGAGCGATGAGCTCGACGTCGAGCGCGCGCTCGAGGCCATGTTCCTGCTTGTGAATGGCGCGGCGTGACGCTGTATCTGGCACGTCCGGCTGATAGAGAACCTTCGAGAGATCCACGCCCTTCGCCTTCCAGTGATCGACGGCCGGCTTCGCATCGAGACGGTCGACGCGCCCGATCATCTCGTCCATGGTCCGGAAGCCGAGTTCCGCCATCAGCTCGCGGACGTCCTCGGCGACGAACCGGAAGTAGTTCTCGACGAACTCCGGCTTACCGGTGAACTTCTTGCGGAGCTCGGGATCCTGCGTCGCCACGCCAACCGGGCACGTGTTCAGGTGGCACACGCGCATCATGATGCAGCCCGAGACGACGAGCACGGCGGTCGCGAATCCAAATTCCTCCGCGCCAAGGAGCGCGGCAATGACGACGTCACGGCCGGTCTTGAGCTGGCCGTCCACCTGGACCACGATGCGGTCGCGGAGGCGGTTGAGGAGAAGGACCTGCTGCGTCTCGGCAAGCCCCAGTTCCCAGGGAATACCCGCGTGCTTGATCGACGTCAGCGGCGACGCGCCGGTGCCGCCGTCGTGGCCGGAAATCAGCACCACGTCGGCGTGCGCCTTGGAGACCCCAGCCGCAACAGTGCCGACACCAACCTCAGCGACGAGCTTGACGTGCACGCGCGCCACCGGATTCGCATTCTTCAGGTCGTGAATGAGCTGCGCCAGGTCCTCGATCGAGTAGATGTCGTGGTGCGGCGGCGGCGAAATCAGCGACACGCCAGGCGTCGAGTAACGCACTTTGGCAATCCACGGGTAGACCTTGTGTCCGGGAAGCTGACCGCCCTCGCCCGGCTTGGCGCCTTGCGCCATCTTGATCTGGAGATCGTCGGCGTTGACGAGGTACTCGCTCGTGACGCCGAAGCGTGCGGACGCGACCTGCTTGATGGCGCTGCGCCGCCAGTCGCCGTTGGCGTCTCGCTTGTAGCGCGCCGCATCCTCGCCACCTTCACCGGTGTTCGACTTGCCGCCGAGCCTATTCATGGCAATGGCAATGGTCTCGTGCGCTTCCTTGCTGATCGAGCCGTACGACATCGCGCCGGTCGCGAAGCGCTTGAGAATCGCCTCGGCAGGCTCGACTTCTTCGAGTGGTACCGGCGCATTGCCGCTCTTGAAATCGAGGAGTCCACGGAGCGTGCCAAGGGCGCGGCTCTGGTCGTTGACTACTCGCGTGAAGTCTCTGTAGACCGCGTATTGGTTGCTCTGCGTCGCGTGCTGGAGCTTCTGCACCGTCTCGGGGTTGAACAGGTGCAACTCGCCGTCACGCCGCCACTTGTACTCGCCGCCCGAGTCGAGGTCGTCAGCGGGCCGGTTCCGCGACGAGAACGCGCGATCGTGCCGTTCCTTGACCTCCCGGGCGATGACGTCGATGCCGACGCCGCCGATCCGGGAGGCGGTCCACGTGAAATACCGGTCGACGAACGAGGGCTCGAGGCCGATGGCCTCGAAGATCTGCGCGCCGCAGTAGCTCTGGAGCGTCGAGATACCCATCTTGGACATCACCTTGAGGATGCCCTTGTTGAGCGCCTTGATGTAGTTGACGGTGGCCTTCTCGCGTGTAATGCCTTCGACCACGCGGTGCTCGATCATGTCGTCGAGCGTTTCGAACGCGAGGTAGGGATTGACGGCCCCGGCGCCGTAGCCGATGAGCAATGCGACGTGGTGCACCTCGCGCGCATCGCCCGACTCGAGGAGGAGCGCGCATCGCGTGCGCGTTCCCTCTCGAACGAGGTGATGATGGACGCCCGCCGTCGCCAGAAGGCTCGGAATTGGCGCACACTTCTCGCTGACACCGCGGTCCGACAGGATGAGGATGGTATGGCCCGAGGCGACGGCCTCGCTCGCCTGCGTCTGCAGCCGTTCCATCGCGCGCGTCAACGCCGCGCCGCCCTCGCGCGGGTCGTAGATCATCGGCAGCGTCACCGACCGGAAGCCCTCGAGCTGGATGTGACGCAACTTTGCCAGCTGATCGTTGTCGATGATCGGGTAGCGCACGTTGATCTGGCGGCACGACTCGGGCTCGGGTTGCAGCAGGTTGCGCTCGGGACCGATCGTCGATTCCATCGAGGTGACGAGCTCTTCGCGAATCGCGTCGAGCGGCGGGTTGGTCACCTGGGCAAACAGCTGCTTGAAGTAGTCGTAGAGCAGCCGCGGCCGTTCCGACAGGGCCGCGAGCGGCGTGTCGGTGCCCATCGAACCGAGCGGCTCCTCGCCTGCCTTGGCCATGTGCGCCAGAAGCAGCGATACGTCTTCCTGCGTATAGCCAAACGCCTGCTGCCGGCGAAGGACCGTCTGGTGATCGGGCGGCGGCAGATACGGCGCCTCAGGCACGTCTTCGATCGCGATCAGGTGCTGCTGCAGCCAGTCGGCATACGGGAATTCGCGCGCGAGCTCCTCCTTGATCTCGTCGTCAGCAATGATCCGGCCCTGAGCCGTGTCGACGAGGAAGATCTTTCCGGGATGCAGGCGCTCCTTGACCAGGATGTTCTCGGGCGGAATGTCGAGGACACCGACCTCTGACGCCATGATGACGAGGTCGTCCTTGGTCACGTAGTACCGCGACGGCCGCAGCCCGTTGCGATCGAGAACGGCGCCGATGACCGTGCCGTCGGTGAAGGCGATCGACGCCGGACCGTCCCACGGCTCCATCAGGGACGAGTGGTACTCGTAGAACGCGCGCCGCGTAGGGCTCATGCCCTCGTGGTTCTGCCACGGCTCGGGAATCATCATCAGCACGGCGTGCGGCAGCGACCGTCCCGACATCACCAGCAGCTCGAGGACGTTGTCGAAAATCGCGGTGTCGCTGCCACCCTCGCGGATGATCGGCAGAATTTTCTTCAGATCGTGGCCGAGGACATCGGACCGCAGCAGCTCCTCGCGCGCCTTCATCCAGTTGATGTTGCCGCGCAGCGTGTTGATCTCCCCGTTGTGAGCGACAAAACGGTAGGGGTGGGCGAGCGGCCACGACGGAAATGTATTGGTGCTGAAGCGCTGGTGCACCAGGGCGAGCGCCGACTGGAAATCCGGGTCCTTCAGATCCGGGAACATCGGGCCCATCTGGTCGGCCGTCAGCATCCCCTTGTAGATCAACGTGTTCGACGACAGGCTGACGATGTAAAAGAAGCGCTTCTGGTCGGCTGGCAGATCGGCCGCATCGACGGCGTGCTCGATGCGCTTGCGGATGACATAGAGCTTGCGTTCGAACTGCGCGTCGCTCTCGAGCGAAACGCCTGGCGCAGGCGCACCCGGCGGGCGCGCGATGAAGAGCTGCTTGAACACGGGCTCGACGGCGACAGCGCTCGGCCCCACGAGCCGGTCATCGGTCGGAACATCGCGCCAGCCGAGAACGAGTTGGCCCTCATCGATCACGATCTCCTCGACGATCGTCTCGACCCGCTCACGAACCGAAGGATCGCGCGGAAGAAACACCAGGCCGGCCCCATAGCCGCGCTCCGGCGGCAACGCGAACCCCAGCCGCTCGGCCTCCTTGCGGAAGAACCGATCCGGCATCTGAATCAGGATGCCGGCGCCATCTCCCGTGTTGGCCTCGCATCCGCAGGCCCCGCGGTGCAGCAGGTTGACGAGCAGCTGCAGCGCGTGCGAGACGATGGTGTGGCTCTTGCGACCCTTGATGTCGACGACGAAGCCGACGCCGCAGGCGTCGTGCTCCTGCCGCGGGTCGTAGAGTCCTTGGGCTGGCACCGGCTGGTAGCCGGGACCTTCGGCTGACGATGTCGTGTGTTCCACAGTCTCTTATCCGGCATCTCGAGCCAGAAGCCAAACGGGATTTCGCGATTGCGTGCATGCGTTTCGCTCATGAGCGACCCATGAGCAAAACTGCTGGACCCCATCATAGCGACGCCGGGTCACGGAGAGGTGTCGGATGACAAAAACTGATGCGACTGGACAGGAGATTCTATGTTTGGGGTGAATTTCGGGCGGATATCATCGGCCGGATCCGCGGCTCGCGGCTCGCGGCTCGCGTTTGGCGTTCCCGAGGTCGCGGATCGAAGCCGGTGCGAAGAGCGAGCAGCGACCCGCGAGCCGCGTTACTCGAGGTGCCGCGCGAGTTGATGCAGGAAGAGGCCGACGTCGGTAACGAGGCCGATCGTTTGCGATGACCCGCGATCCGCGAGCTTGGTCACGACCGCCGGATTGATGTCGACGCAGACGACCGGGACCCAGGCGGGCAGCATGTTCCCCACGCCGATCCCATGGAGCATCGTCGACAGCACGATCACCATGCCGGCCGAGGCCAACGCTTCCGCGTAACGGTCCTGCGCCGCGATGATGTCGGTCAACGTGTCGACGAGCGGCCCGTCGTCGCGGATGCTGCCAGCGAGCACGACGTCGACGCCGGCTCGGACACACTCGAACATGACGCCGCCGGTCAGGACACCGGCATCGACGGCGGCGCGAAGGCCGCCGGCGCGGTTGATAGCGTTGATGGCGCGCATGTGGTGGCGATGGCCGCCAAGTACGGGGACGCCAACCTCGAGGTCGACGCCGAGCGACGTGCCGAAGAGGACCTGCTCGGCATCGTGGACGGCGAGGGCGTTGCCCGACAGCAGCGTATCGACGTAGCCGCGGCGTATGAGCTCGATGAAATACCCGGCACCGCCGGTGTGAATCACGACCGGTCCTGCGACGAACACGACGCGCTCGCCGCGCGCCTTCGTTCGCCGGACCATTGCGGCGATCCGGGACACGCTGACTTCGACGCGGCGTTCGGACGAGACTTCGTTCGACATGAACGCGAAGTCGCCGCGCTCGCGGTCGCGGAATTCAGGCGTGACGCGAATGCCGTGGAGGCCGCAGACGACGCGGTCGCCGATCCGCACCTCGCGGAGCTTGCGGCACACCGCCGTGCCGTCGGCGCCGACGACGATGACGGCGTCCATGCGTTGCCGGGCAACCGGCAGCCATCGGCCGTCGACGCGCACGTCGGTACGCATGTTTGTCGTCGAGTAGAAGTCGTCTGGAACCGAGCCGTCCCGATCGGCGACGCGCAGGAGCGCGTCGTGCTCCTCGACGGCATGGCAGCCGAGCGGAATGAGCTCCTCGACGAGGCGTCGCAGCCCGGCCTCGGTTTCGGAGGAGACCTTCAGCCTGAGCTGCGAGAAATCGTCGTTGGTCCGGCCGATCTCGAAGTGCTGGACCTCGAACTGGCCGCCGCGCTCGATGACGGTATCGAAGATGGTATTGAGCAGCTGGGAATCGATCAGGTGGCCCTGCGCCTGAACGACCACAGCATGCTTTGGTGTTTCGGGCATGAAGCCACGGATTATAGCCACGGATAACACGGATCACACGGATCACACGGGACGTGGATCGGACGGATACTACGGGACGCGGGTTACGCAGATAATTCGGGCGGCAATTCTGCGGTGAAAATCCGCTGAATCCCGGTCCCGTGAAATCCGTGCGATCCGCGTCACCGACGGCAGGTGAGAAGTCATGGCGACAGGGACGAACAGCGTGACGAGCGCGCCCGACAGCTCGGTCGATCCGCACCGGGCTCTTCGCGACGACGTGCGGCTGCTCGGCGAACTGCTGGGCGACACGCTGCGGCGCCAGGAAGGTCAGAACCTGTTCGAGCGCGTCGAGCGCGTGCGGGCGCTCGCCAAGCGAACACGCGTTTCGGCAGGCGACGGGTTCGAGAGCCTGGCGAACGAGTTGCGCGCGATGCCGGTCGAGTCGGCGCTGCCCATCGCCCGCAGCTTCGCGCACTTCCTCAACCTTGCCAACGTCGCCGAGCAGCATCACCGCGTCCGCCGGCGCCGTTCGTATCAGCGCGATCCTCGCGCCCGTCCGCAGCCTGCCTCGATCGAGGAGGCGCTTCCGCGGCTGCGATCGACCGGCGTCTCGCCTGACGATCTCCATCGCGCCGTCTGCAATCTCCGAATTGAGCTCGTGGTCACCGCGCATCCGACCGAGATCATGCGGCGCTCGCTGCAGCACAAGTACCGGCGCATTGCCGATGCGCTGGCCGAGCTCGATCACAGTGACGTTACGTGCCTCGAGCGCGAAACGCTGGTCGAGACCCTGCGGCGCGAGATCACCGCGGCGTGGGAAACCGAAGAGGTCCGTCGCGAGCGGCCGTCGCCGCTCGACGAAGTGCGATCGTCGCTGGCCGTGTTCGAAGAGACGTTGTGGGATGCCCTGCCGCTCTTCTGCCGATCGCTCGATCGCACGCTGCGCCAGACCACGGGCCGCGGGCTGCCGCTCGATGCGGCGCCGATCCGCTTTGGTTCCTGGATTGGCGGCGATCGCGACGGCAACCCGTTCGTCACCCCGGAAGTGACGAGAAGCGCGTGCCTGATGTCACGCTGGACCGGCCTGTCGCTCTACGCCAAGGAGATCGAGCAGTTGCGTTTCGAGCTGTCGATGTCGGATGCGACGGCCGAGCTCCTGGCGCAGGCCGATGGCGCGCACGAGCCGTACCGCGCGCTGCTGCGCGCGCTGCAACAACGTGTCGAGGCGGCGCGTCGCCATATCGAGGACCTGCTCCGCGCCGCACCTGCCGACCCATCGTCCAGCCTTGCCCGGGCGGGGTTCACATGGGAGCCTGAGCTCTTCGAGCCGGTCTCGGAGCTGATGGAGCCGCTCCTGTTGTGCCATCGCTCGCTGCACGCCACTGGCAACGGCATCATCGCCGAGGGCCGGCTGACCGATGTCATCCGCCGCATGGCGGCGTTTGGGCTGACACTCGTGCGCCTCGACGTTCGCCAGGAAGCCGAACGCCACACCGAAGCCGTCGATGCGATCACGCGCGCGCTCGGCCTCGGTGAGTATGGGTGCTGGAGCGAAGACCGCCGTGTCGACTTCCTCGTCAACGTTCTCTCGCAGAACCGTCGTCTCACGCCGCCGCGGATGCCGACGACGACGCGCGTCGCCGAAGTGCTGGAGACGTTCCGGATGATGGCGGCTGTACACCCGGAGTCGCTCGGCGCCTACATCATCACGATGGCTGGGCGCCCTTCGGACGTCCTGGCCGTCGAGTTGCTGCAGCGTGAGGCTGGCATCGCGCACCCGCGTCGTGTCGTCCCCCTGTTCGAGACCGCTCGCGACCTGCGCGCCGCGGCCGGCATGATCGATGCGCTCCTCGGCATCCCGTGGTATCGCGACCGCGTGATGAAGGATGAAGGCCGGCTCGAGGTGATGGTCGGCTACTCGGACTCGGCCAAAGACGTCGGCCGGCTGGCGGCGGCGTGGGAGCTCTACAAAGCGCAGGAGTCAATCGTCACGGCCAGCCGCAATCACGGCGTGCCGGTCACGCTCTTTCATGGCCGCGGCGGCAGTGTCGGGCGCGGCGGCGGCCCGACGCACCTCGCCATCCGTTCGCAGCCTCCTGGATCGATCGATGGCACGCTGCGTGTCACCGAACAGGGTGAGATGATCCAGGCCAAGTTCGGTCTGCCTGGCATCGCGCTTCGCACGCTCGAGGTGTACACGACGGCGACGCTCGAAGCGACGCTGGCGGCGCCGCCGCCGGTCGCGCCCGAGTGGCGAGCGGCGATGGACCGGTTGTCGTCGAACGCGCGCGACGCCTTCCGGCGAACCGTCTACGACGACCCGCGGTTCATCGAGTACTTCCGCACCGCGACGCCGGAGGCCGAGCTCGACGCGATGCACATCGGCAGCCGCCCCGCGCGCCGCCAGCAGCAGGACGCGCTCCAGGCGCTGCGGGCGATCCCGTGGCAGTTCGCGTGGATGCAGACGCGCCTCCTCCTGCCATCGTGGCTCGGTATCGAAGAAGCCATCGCTCCCGGCGACCGCGACCTCTGTCGCGAGATGTATCGCTCCTGGCCGTTCTTCCGATCGACGATTGAGCTGATGGAGATGGCGCTCGCCAAGGCCGATGGCGGGATTGCCGCCCACTACGATCGCCACCTGGTCCCGGAGGATCAACAGGATCTCGGCGAGATGCTGCGCGAACGGCTGCAGCGCGCGATTGAGGCCGTCCTCGCGGTGACCGGACACCAGCAGCTGCTCGAGAACAATCCGGTGCTGCGGCGATCGATCGACGTTCGCAACCCGTACGTCGATCCAATCAACCTGCTCCAGGTCGAGCTGTTGCGCCGTCTTCGCAGCGCGCGCGATGCGCACGCCGAAGACGCGGTCTGGCTGAGACGTGCGTTGCTCGTCACGATCAACGGCGTCGCCGCGGGCATGCGCAATACAGGCTGACCGGCGCTGACGCGAGCGACCCTTCGAATCATCTCTGGCGGGGCTGTCGGGGCTCTCTGGTGGTCCGGGACGTGTGTACGCGACTGGGAGACCGTCGCGATCGGACGCGGACACGCCGGTTGACGTCGCCGAGGGTGAGCCGATCGAGGATCTTCGCGGTTGCGTCGCGCACATCTTTCATCGCCAGGCGAACGCCGCACGAGCGCTCGTCAACACATTCCGCGCAGGTCGTATAGGCGGTGCGACTGACGCACGGAACCAGCGCGAGCGGCCCTTCCAGGATGCGGATGACTTCCCCGAACGTGATTTGATCCGGGCGCCGGCGGAGAAAATAGCCGCCACCCTTCCCTTTGCGGCTCTGTACCAGGCCGTGACGCTTCAAGTCGAGGAGGATCGCCTCGAGGAACTTTCGCGGCATGGCGTCGCGTGCCGCCAGGTCGGCGATGAGCACCGGACGGTCGGCTCCTTCCCGCGCCAAGAGCAGCAGCGCCTTGAGCCCGTACTTGGACCTACTGGACAGCACGGCCATTAGTCTACTATAACGATAGACTAAGTTGTCTATTGCCAGTGTCGGCGGAACGGGATTCAAGAGCGGCGAATGTGACCAGGAGGCTTGTGCGACTTCTCCCAACCGGTGCGCCTCGCCATCGATGGCTGACAGCCAGCCGCTGTGCGGCAGCGCTGATCCTCATCGCCGCGCACGCCCGCGTCGCCGTCGCGCAAACGCCGGCCCGGCCACCTGATCAGCCACCGGTGACCGCCGGCTGGAACGACGGCTTCTTCCTTCAGACGCCAAACGGCGATAACCGTCTGCAGATTGGTGCCGTCGTGCAGGTCGACGGCCGCTTCGCGCTCGACGATCCGCTGCCGATCACGAATACGTTCGTCATGCGCAAGGCGAGGCCGACTTTCACTGGCCGCGTCGCCAAGTTCATCGACTTCAAGCTCATGCCCGAGCTGGCCGGATCGGTGACGCTCCTCGACGCCTACTTCGACATCCGCTTCTCACCCAAGCTGCGGGTGCGCAGCGGCAAGGACAAGACTCCGGTCGGCTACGAGATGCTCCTCGGGGACGCGTATCTGATATTCCCTGAGCGATCGGTCGTCTCGTTGCTCGTGCCGAATCGCGACGTCGGCTTTCAGGCGCAAGGCGATCTCGCCGGCGGCAAGTTGACCTACGCCGGGGGCATCTTCAACGGCAACCCTGTCGACGGCGCTAGCTCGACGACGGACGTCGACACGAACAACGGCAAGGATCTCGCTGGACGCATCCTCGTGTACCCCTTCAGGTCGGCCGGCGCGACACCGCATCGGCTGAGCAACTTCGGATTCCACCTCGGAGGATCGACTGGCAATCAGTCGGGCCCGCTGCCGACGTACCGGACATCTGCGGGACAGGGATATTTTTCTTTCGCGCCCACAGTCACCGCCGACGGACGGCGGAATCGTGTATCGCCGGCCGTCTTTCTCTATCTCAAGCGCTTCGGCGGCTTCGCCGAATACGCGCGCACTACCCAGGACATCCTCAACGCCGGCGTGCCGAAGACCGTGACGAACCAGGCCTGGGAAGTTACCGCGTCGTACGTGCTCACAGGCGAAAGCACATCCGAGCGGGGCGTGCGCCCGAAATCGCCATTCGATCCGACGGCTGGCACGTGGGGGGCCGTCCAGGTAGCGGCGCGGTACGGCGAGTTGAAGATTGACGGAGACATCTTCGCTGCCGACCTCGCCGCGTCAAACGCCAGCCGCACGGCGAGGCAACTGACAGTGGGCACCGACTGGTTCCTCAACAACTACGTGAAGATTTACGCGACATACGAGCGGTTCACGTTCTCTGGCAGTTCGCGAGCCGACGAGAACCTCATTTTGTTCCGCACGCAGCTCGCATTCTGAGTCCATGAACTGGAGACCTGTCATGAGCATCCCCCACGGCGTGCGGTCCGCGCCAATCATCCTCGCTCTCGCCACCATCGCGGGGGCGACAGCCTGCGGGCGCGCAACGGGTAACGCTGCCGGCGGCGCGGATCCGATCACTATCCTCAACGTGTCCTACGATCCGACGCGCGAGCTGTATCGTGAGTTCGATCCGGCTTTTGCCAAGTACTGGAAGGCGAAGACGGGCCAGACGGTGACGATTCGCACGTCGCATGGCGGCTCCGGCAGTCAGGCCCGCGCCGTCATCGACGGGCTCGAGGCCGACGTCGTGACGCTGGCGCTCGCGTTCGACATCGACGCCATCGCCAAGGCCGGCCTGACCGATAGCAACTGGCAGAAGCGGCTGCCGCACAACAGCACGCCGTACACGTCAACGATTGTGTTCCTCGTGCGAAAGGGGAATCCGAAGGGGATCAAGGACTGGGACGATCTGGTCAAGCCGGGAACTCAGGTCATCACGCCCAACCCGAAGACGTCTGGCGGCGCGCAGTGGAATTACCTGGCCGCGTGGCACTATGCCCGATCCCGTGCGGGCGGCACCGACGCCACCGCCCGCACGTTCGTCACCGAGCTCTACACCCACGTGCCGGTGCTCGACACTGGGGCGCGCGGTTCGACGAACACCTTCGTGCAGCGCGGAATCGGCGACGTTCTACTGGCGTGGGAGAACGAAGCATACCTGGCGGTCGCCGAGTCGAAGGGCGAGTTCGACATCGTCGCGCCGCCAACGAGCATCCTCGCCGAGCCACCCGTCGCGGTCGTCGACAAGATCGCCGGCAAGCGAGGCACGGTGGCGGTCGCCCAGGCTTACCTCGAGTATCTGGGGAGCGAAGAGGGCCAGCAGATTGCGGCCCGGCACCATTACCGGCCGCGTGATCCCAACGTCCTCAAGGTCAACAAAGCATCGTTCGCCGACGTGAAGGTGTTCACGATTGCTGACGCGTTCGGCGGATGGCAAGCGGCGAGCAAGCAACACTTCGCCGGCGGCGCGATCTTCGACCAGATCTACAAGCCGGCTGGAAAATAGCGCTCGCACATGACGATCCACCTAACGCGACGCTCGAGCCTGCCGGGATTCCGGATCACGATGGCGTTCACCGTGCTGTATCTGGCGGCGATCGTCCTCGTGCCTCTCCTCACGCTGCCGGTGAAATCGTTCAGCGACGGCTGGGGGTTCTTCTGGAGCACGGTCAGCGATCCGCGCGTCATGGCGTCGTACCGGCTGACCATCGGCGCGTCGTTTGTCGCTGCGCTCGTGAACGGGGGGCTTGGGATCATCGTGGCCTGGGTGCTCGTGCGCTATGACTTTCCCGGCCGACGCCTGGTTGACGCGATGATCGATCTTCCCTTTGCGCTTCCGACCGCCGTGGCGGGAATCACGCTGACCAGCCTGTACGCGCCCACCGGCTGGTTCGGACAGTACCTCGCGCCATACGGAGTGCAGGCCGTCTTCAGCCCGCTCGGAATCACCATCGCGCTCGTTTTCATCGGGCTGCCGTTTGTCGTCCGCACGCTGCAGCCGGTGATTGCCGATCTTGATGTCGAACTGGAGGAAGTGGCGACCAGCCTCGGCGCCGACCGGATTCAGGTGGTGTTCCGCGTCATCCTGCCGTACCTGTACCCGGCATGGCTGATCGGCTTTGGGATGGCGTTCGCGCGTGCCATCGGCGAGTACGGGTCGGTCGTTTTCATCGCCGGCAACATGCCGATGAAAACCGAGATCGCCTCGCTGCTGATCATCACCAAGTTGACGCAGTACGACTACACCGGCGCCGCGGCTGTCGCGTTCGTGCTGTTGGTCCTCTCGTTCGCGCTGCTACTGGTGCTCAACGCGCTGCAGGGCTGGAGCGCGAGGCGGCTCGGATACTGACATGGCGGGCCATCTCGTCAGCCGTCCGATCCGTCCCGGCTTGACTGAACCTGTACGCGGTGCGCGTTGGGCTCATCGTCGTGGCGCTGGCGTTTCTCGTCGTGTTCCTGTTCGTGCCCTTTGTCTTCATTTTCGTCGAGGCGCTGAGGAACGGCTGGAGTGCTTACGTCGGCGCCGTCGAGTCGCCCGAGTCGCTTGCGGCCATCTGGCTGACGGTTCTCGTCGCGGCCCTGAGTGTTCCGGCCAACGCGCTGTTCGGTATTGCCGCGGCTTGGGCCATCACGAGATTCGACTTTCGCGGCAAGCGTTTGCTGACGACATTGATCGACCTGCCGTTCGCGGTGTCGCCGGTGGTTGCCGGCTTGATCTTCGTGCAGCTCTTCGGACGTCAGGGTTGGTTTGGCGCCTGGCTGTCGAACCACGACATTAGGGTCATCTTTGCCCTGCCCGGAATCGTACTGGCGACAATCTTCGTGTCGTTCCCATTCGTAGCCCGCGAGCTCATCGCCGTGATGGAGGCCTCGGGCCGCGAAGAAGAAGAGGCCGCGGGCCTGCTTGGCGCCAACGGGTGGCAGATGTTCCGCCGCGTCACGCTGCCGAACGTAAAGTGGGCACTGATCAGCGGCGTGATCCTGTGCACGGCGCGCGCGATGGGTGAGTTCGGCGCGGTGTCAGTCGTGTCGGGGCGTATCCGCGGGGAAACCGCAACCATGCCAATTCACGTGGAGATTCTCTACAACGAGTACGCGTTTCAAGCATCGTTCGCGGTGGCGTCGCTGCTCGCGCTGGTAGCGGTCTTCACGCTGGTGATGCAAACCGTGGTGGCGCGGCGCACGCGGCCAGTCGTCGCGGACGAGGCGCTGGCCGCCCAACTGATCGAGAGTTAGCACGATGAGCATCGAAGTGCGGAACGCGACGCGGGCGTTTGGTTCGTTTCAGGCGCTACGTGGGATCAACCTGATGATCCCGACTGGGCAGTTCCTGGCATTGCTCGGACCCTCGGGATCGGGCAAGACGACACTCCTCCGCATTATTGCCGGGCTCGATCGCGCTGACGAGGGGAACGTCTTCATCAACGGTCAGGACGCAACCGCGCAAGGGGCTCGCGGTCGCAACGTCGGCTTCGTCTTTCAGCACTACGCGCTCTTCCGTCACATGAGCGTGTTCGAGAACGTTGCGTTCGGGCTGCGCGTACGTCCCCGTGATCGTCGTCCTAGCGAAGCGCAGATTCGCGCGCGGGTTGACGAACTGCTCACGCTGATTCAGCTCGACTTTCTCGCCCATCGCCTGCCGTCGGAGCTCTCCGGAGGCCAGCGGCAGCGAGTGGCGCTGGCGCGCGCGCTCGCGGTGCAGCCGTCGGTGCTGCTGCTCGACGAGCCGTTCGGCGCGCTCGACGCGAAAGTGCGTCAGGAGCTTCGCAGCTGGCTGCGGCGCCTCCACGACGAGATCGGTCTGACGAGCGTATTCGTCACGCACGATCAGGAAGAGGCGCTCGAACTCGCCGACCGAGTCATCATCTTCAACCAAGGCAGCATCGAACAGGACGGCACGCCGGAAGAGGTTGTCGAACATCCGGCCACGCCGTTCGTCGCCAACTTTGTCGGCCGGGTGAACGTGTTTCACGGCCGCCTGGAGTCCGGCAAAGCGTGGTTCGGGCCCGTCGTCGTCGATCACCCAACGCCGCTCAAGGGGGCCACGCGTGCGGAAGGGTATGCGCGGCCGCATGAGCTCGACATCACGCGCGAGGATGTCGGCGGCGGACTGTGGGCGACGGTGCGACATGCGAGTCCAGCGGGCGCGCTCGTCAAGATCGACCTCACCGATCCCGACGGACACTTGCTGCACGTCGAAATCGCGCGGGAACAGTTCGACGCTCTGGCCGTCAGCGCCGGCGAACGCGTCTACGTGCGCCCGAGACGACTGCGCGTTTTCGCTCGCGAGCGCAGTTGAGCGCTCCTGTCCAGACCCAGGGGCCAGAGAACGACGTCTGACCCTTGTTGTGACCTGGTCTGCCCCCCGTTTGACCCGGCAGGGTTGCAGGCCAGGGGCGGGGCGTGCTACGTTGCTGTCTGACGGCATGATGTTCTGCCTCTCTTGCTGCTGTCGGCGCTGCCTCCCGACCACCTGTCGCTGCACCTGTACGGTGCCGGCGACCGGCCGGTGAGACCTGTGTTTTCCTCGTAAGTTCGTTCTTCGTTCCAGGTTTCTCCCGCTCGTCGCTGGCCACTCGCGATTCTCCAAACAGCCGAGTTGTGGTTTTTGACGTTCCGCGCCCGGGCGCGGGAGTTGCCTGAACATGTTGACACCAGCGGACTATCCGATCGCCGTTCCCACTACCGCCGACGATGTCGTGCGCGCCGAGGCGCGACCGCCCGAGCCAGCGCCAACGCGCCTGCCGCTGCCTGCTTCGACTGCCGAGAGCGACGCGCAGCAGCTCGATCACCTGCGCGCGCTCGAAGCCGAAAGCCTGCAGATCATCCGTGAGGTCGCCGCCGAGTTTGCCCGGCCCGTGATGCTCTACTCGATCGGCAAGGACTCGTCGGTCATGCTGCGCCTGGCGCAGAAAGCGTTCTACCCGGCACCAATCCCGTTCCCGCTCCTCCACGTCGACACGACCTACAAGTTCCACGAGATGATCACCTTCCGCGATCGCTACGCGCGCCAGGTCGGCGCGCGGCTGATCGTGCACACGAACACGGAAGCGATCGCCGACGGCACGCAGCCCTTTGCTGTCGGGACGCAGCGCTGCTGCGGTCTGCTCAAAACCAAGAGCCTGCTCGACGCCCTCGAGGCCGGCGGCTTCGATGCCGCGTTTGGCGGTGCGCGGCGCGACGAGGAACGGTCGCGAGCCAAGGAACGCATCTTCTCGCTGCGAGATCCCAAGGGGCAATGGGATCCGAAACGGCAGCGGCCGGAGTTGTGGCACCTCCTGAACGGCCGCATCCGACCGGGTGAAAGCATCCGCGTCTTCCCGCTCTCGAACTGGACCGAGCTCGACGTCTGGCACTACATCGAGGTCGAGCAGATTCCTGTCGTACCGTTGTACTTCGCCCAGGAGCGCGAGGTCGTTGTTCGCGGCAACTCGCTGATCATGCGCGAGCAGGAGTTCGTGCCGCTGTTACCCGGCGAAAAGGCCGAGCGCGTCATGTGCCGCATGCGATCGCTGGGCTGCTCGCCGTGCACCGGCGCTGTCCGCTCGACAGCCGACACGGTGCCCAAGATCATCCAGGAGCTCATCTCGGTGCGACAGTCGGAGCGGCAGCTTCGGGTCATCGACCACGATCAGGATGGCTCGATGGAGATGAAGAAGCGCGAGGGCTACTTCTGATGTCGGGACTGCTTCGCATCTGCACCGCCGGCAGCGTCGACGATGGGAAGAGCACGCTGATTGGGAGACTGCTCTACGATTCGCAGGCGGTGTACGAGGACCAGGTGAAGTCGGTCGAAGCCGCGTCCCGCAACAGGACCGCGGGTCCAATCGACTTCTCGCTCTTCACCGACGGACTGCGAGCGGAGCGCGAACAAGGCATTACGATCGACGTCGCCTACCGCTACTTCGCCACCGCGCGGCGGAAGTTCATCCTTGCTGATACACCGGGGCACGAGCAGTACACGCGCAACATGGCCACTGGCGCCTCGACCGCCGACGTCGCCATCCTGCTCATCGACGCCCGGCACGGCGTGCGCGAGCAGACGCGCCGCCACGCCCGCATCGCCCAGCTGCTGGGCATCTCGAGCTTCATCCTGGCCGTCAACAAGATGGACCTGCTCGACTTCGACCGCGGCGTGTTCGACGCAATTTGCGACGACTTCACAGGCCTGGCCGGCGAGGCGAGCGTGACGCCCATACCGCTGAGCGCGCTGCACGGCGACAACGTGACCGTCGCCAGCGACCGCACGCCGTGGTTCACCGGGCCAAGCCTGCTCGAGTATCTCGAGACCGTCGACGTCGAACGCCGCAGCGCATCGGCGCCGTTCCGGATGCCGGTGCAGCTCGTCCTCCGGCCCGATCAGGAATTCCGCGGCTACGCCGGCCAGATTGCGTCCGGCACGATTCGTCCCGGAGACGAGGTTACCGCCTGGCCGTCGGGATGGACGAGCCGAGTCTCGAGGATCGTGACATGGGATGGCGATCTCGACGTCGCGAACGCGCCGATGTCGGTGACGCTCGTGCTCGAGGACGAACGCGACATCAGCCGTGGTGACGTGCTCGCCGTCGGCCCGGTGCACGTCCATCGCCGCTTCGCCGCCAACCTCGTCTGGATGGACGAACGGCCGCTCGACCCGTCGCGCGTGTATCTTGCGAAACACAACGCGCGCATCGTCACCGTCGAAATCGATCGGCCGCTGGCGCTCAATGAGATCGGCACGCTGAGCGTGCACGCGTCGCAGCCGCTGGTGTTCGATCCGTACGTCGAGAATCGCACGACCGGCAGCTTCGTCATCATCGATCCTTCAACGAATTTCACCGCTGGCGCCGGCATGATCCTGCGCCCGCTTCGCGAAGAGTCGAGCGCCGGCGTCGCCTCCGCTGCCGAACGCCTGGCGACGGCGGCGCGCTCGGCCGCCACCGACGCCGAAGCGGTCGAAGCGGTTCGCCGCCTGCTCGAGGAGGTCCTGACGTGATCGATACCAAGGCTCTTATTGCTGGCGAGCTGGCCAACGCCAGCGCGCCGTGCGTCACGTCGAGCTTTCAGGCCGAGTGCGTCGTGCTCGTTCACATGCTGCGCGAGATCGCGCCGGACATCCCGGTGCTCTTTCTCGACACCGTTCATCACTTCCCGCAGACGCTCGCGTACCGCGACGAGCTGGCGACGCGGTGGGGACTGAATCTCGTCACGCTGCGGGCGAAGGAACCGCAGCCCGGCCTGTGGCAGCAGGACACCAAGGCCTGCTGCGGCCGGCACAAGGTCGAGCCCCTCTTTGGCGCGCTCGACGGCTATGACGTGTGGTTTACTGGGTTGAGGCGCGCGCAGTCAGCCTCGCGCGCCACGCTCGAGGAGATCGAGCCCTTCAGACTGCCAACGGGCACGGTACTGCGCAAGGTGAGCCCGCTCGCGCGCTGGTCGACCAAGGAAGTCTGGAGCTACGCGAAAGCCCACGACATTCCTCTGCTCCCGCTCTACGACCTCGGCTACACCAGCGTCGGTTGCGAGCCGTGCACCACGCTTCCGGTTGATCCTGGCAACGAGCGGTCGGGCCGATGGCAAGGTCAGAAGCTGGAATGCGGCATCCACATCGAGGTCAAGAGCTAGCGCGCGACAGGCCCAGCGCCTCAGATCCGCGGCCGGTCACCAGTCCTACATTAACGTCGGTGCAGGACCGATCCCCGGACAATCACGTACCCGCGGATCCGACGCGCTGCCCTGCCTGCCGGCTTTTTCCCAGGCTCGGCTCAAGACAACTTAGCGATCCGACCGCACGACCATCCCGCTCGGGGTCCACCGCAAGAAGGCCGCGTGGACGAGCGCAGAAATCACGTGATGGCACGACGCATCGTCCATGCCCCAGAGTCGCGCGGCCTGGGCGGGGGTCAGTCGAAGACCAGGCATTTCGATGAATTCACTGCGGATGCGCTCGACGAGGGTGTAGTTCTCCATGGCGTGCTCTTCGTTTCTCCGGCCGGTGTTCCAGGCGGCCGTACTCCCGCCGTCGTCGAGAGCAAGAGATACGCCACCCGCCACCGAGAATACGAAGCGGCAATTTGGGCGGTTTATCGCGAAAAAGCCAGGACCCTGGCACAGGCGCCGGTCGGGGGCGGCCAAACTACAAGTACACGAACGTTGTCTATTTGGCCTGTTCCTACGTTATTGTAGCTGTCAGCTGGTTTCGGACTCGGGTGCCGTCGACGGCGTGGAGGCAACCACGCGCCCGGCTCGACGTGGCGGCACGCCTGGCGACAGCTTCAGTCCGGCTCGGATGCGCTCGAACGTCTTCATCATTTCCTGGACCGGCCGGGGCACACGATTCAGCTTCAAGTGCACCCAGCCCGTTTCCCGCACGAGCTGCTGGCCGGCGATTCGCGCGCAGAACAGGTGGCCCGACCGCACCTCGCGCGCGACGGACTGGTAGGGAATGATCGTGATGCCCATGCCGATGCGCACGAGCGCCTTGATGATCTCGACGTTTTCCGTTTCGGTGACGACGATGGGCGCGATCTGTTCGGAAGCAAAGAACTCCTCGATCGCCTTGCGTGTGCCCGAGCCGGCTTCGAAGAGGACGAACGGCTGACGCGCCAGGTCCTGCGGCGTGATCTGCTTCTTGCGCGCGAGCGGGTGCTGCGGCGCGGTGACGAGCAACAGCTCCTCGCGCATGACCGGCACACTGGTCAGCGCCGGATCGTCGACCGGTAGCGTCAGCAGCCCTAAATCCGCGGTTCCAGATCGCAGCTGACGGATGAGGCGCGGCGTCGCGCCGGGCATCAACTTGACCTCGACGAGCGGGTGCTCCTTGCGAAAGGCCTTGAGGAGCGGCGGAAAGACGTACAAGCAGACCGTCATGCCACCGACGAGCCTGAGGGTGCCCTTGACGTTCTGCTGTGTCTCGAGGATGCTGGCGCGCGTCTGTTCGAGGTCGTCGAACATCCGCTGGCTGAGACCGAGCAGCGTCGTCCCGGCTGGTGTAATCCGGATCTTGCGTCCGAGGCGCAGGAACAGCTGCTCGTTGAGCTCCTCCTCGAGCAGCAGAATCTGGCGGCTGACCGCCGACTGCGACAAGTGGAGCTGCTCGCCGGCGCTCGTGAACGAGCCCGTCTGCGCCACCGCCCGAAGTATCTCGAGTTGCCGAAGATCCACGCCGCGTCCCTCCGCCGCGCCCTCGCGCCACTGCAAGCGTCGTTCACGTCTGCCCCGTTGGTCAAGCGCCACCACGGAGCACGCGGCAATCCAACCGCGGATCACACGTCCGAGCCGGCGACGAATCACACGGAATACCACCACGGAATACACGGATCACACGGGCGTACGGAAGAACACCTAACAGTGTCTTCGGTGAAATCCGTGGCGGTCTTGACCGCGTGATCCGTCGCCGTATTGCCGTGTGATCCGTGGCCGGATCGCGGTGCGGTAACATGCGCAACAGCCCCATGCGCATTGCCCTGGCCCAACTCAATCCGACGAGCGGCGACATCAACGCGAACACGGCGAAGATCATCGACGCCATCGCGGCTGCGGCGGTGCAAGGCGCCGATCTGCTCGTCACGCCGGAGATGGCGATCCCGGGCTACTGCATTGGCGATCTGGTCGAGGATGCCGGCTTCCTGGCGGCCAACGAACGGGCGCTCCAGCGCATCGCTGCCGCCGCAACCACGCTGACGGCGATCGTCGGCTTCATCGATCACGATCCGGCGGCACGCAACGACAGCGGCACGATCCTGAAGCACAATGCCGCGGCCGTCGTCTCCGGCGGCCGCGTCGTTCAGCGTGCCCACAAGTCGCTCCTCCCCAACTATCGCTATTTCGACGACAAGCGCTACTTCGCACCCGCGAGCCGGCGCGAGCCCGTGGACGCGCTGATCGGAGGGCGGACCGTTCGTTTCGGTGTGTCGATCTGCGAGGACATGTGGGACGAGTTCTACTCGGTCAAGCCGCTGCCGGAGCTCGTGGCCAAGGGCGCGGAGGTTCTCGTCAACATCAACGCCTCGCCGTTCTATCCCGCCAAGCGCCACGAGCGCGATGCGCTCATCCGGCGGCACATCGCACAGCTCGGGAAGCCGTTCGTCTACGTCAACACGGCAGGCGCGGCCGACAACGGCAAGAACATCATTCCCTTCGACGGCGAGAGCCTTGTCTACGCGGGCGACGGGCGGCTGCTCGCCGTGGGCCGGCAGTTCGCCGAGGACCTGGTGATTGTCGACACCGACGGGCCGTCACGCACGCTCCCGGCGGTCGTGCGCGAACGAGAGATGTACGACGCTCTGGTCATGGCCCTCGGCGACTACATGCGCAAGACCGGCTTCAGCCGCGCCGTCGTGGCGGTCTCTGGCGGCATCGACTCGGCGCTGGCGGTGGCGATTGCCGTCGACGCGCTCGGCGCGGACCACGTGTCGGCGTTCAACATGCCGTCCCAGTTCAACACGGAGACCACCCGCTCGATCGCGGCGGATCTGGCGCGCGCTCTTGGTGTCCACTACGGCGTCATCCCGATTCAGGATCTCGCCGATCGCATCCAGCAGACATTTGAAGAACACGCGCATCCAATCGCGCGCGGTTTCACGCGCGAGAACCTCCAGGCGCGGATTCGCGGCATCCTGATGATGGCCGAGTCGAACGACACGGGAGCGCTCCTCATTTCCTGCGGCAACGAAACAGAAATTGCGCTCGGCTATGCCACGCTCTACGGCGATATGTGCGGCGGCATCTCGCTCATCGGCGACTTGTCGAAGATGGACGTGTACCGCCTCGCACGACATGTCAACGAACGCCACGGCGCCGAGAAAATTCCCGAGGCCGCATTTCAAATCGTGCCCTCGGCGGAGCTGGCGGCGAACCAGTTCGACCCATTCGATTACGCCGTCGTCGCACCTCTCGTCGGTGAGATCGTCGAGCGCCGGCGCAGCCCGGCAGAGCTCCTGACGCTCTTCGAACGCCACGCCCTCGATCCCGATCGCTTCCTGCCCGACAAGGAGGGCCGGACGGTCTACGACAAGCACACGGTCGAGACGTTCACGGCCGTGCTCGCCGACACGGCTGGGCGCCTGCGGCGCTCGGTCTACAAGCGCCTTCAGGGGCCGCCGATTGTCGTGATCTCGGAGCGCGCGTTCGGTTTCGACCTGCGGGAAACGATCATCAACGGGTGGACCGGAGATATCGAGCACTAGCGGAATGGCGGACGCATACTTCACGCGACGAGGTTCCACGATGACGCGCACATTGATCATGACCCTGGCAGCGGTGATGTCCATGGCACAGGCGCCCGCCGACGATTCGAAGCCGGCGGCGTCGAACGTCCTCAATGCGCAGTATCCGCGCGTGCACACGGACGGCCGCGTGACGTTCCGCATCACGGCGCCGGCCGCGCAGAAAGTGCAGCTGCAGCCAGGAGGAGCCGACAACGGACTCGGCAAAGGACCGATCGACATGACACGCGACGACAAAGGCGTGTGGTCGATTACGCTCCCGCCGGCGGTGCCCGGCTTCCACTATTACTGGTTCCTCGTCGACGGCCTCATCGTCAACGACACGGGCAGCGAGGCGTTCTTCGGTTGGGGCCGCGAATCGAGCGGCGTCGAGGTGCCCGAGGCCGGGGCCGATTTCTACGAACTCAAGAACGTCCCGCACGGGGACGTTCGGCTGCGGCACTATCAGTCGAAGGTCACAGGAGCGTGGCGGCGAGCGTTCGTTTACACGCCGCCGGGCTACGAGACCGACACCAAGACACGCTATCCAGTTCTCTATCTGCAGCATGGCGCTGGCGAGAACGCGACCAGTTGGACGAAACAGGGCCGCGCCCATCTCATCCTCGACAACCTGATCGCCGCCGGCAAGACCAAGCCGATGATTGTCGTCATGGATACGGGATATGCGACGAGCCCTGGCGCAACCCCGGCGCAGGGAGCGACGGGGAGCCCGCAGACTCCGAACGCCTTCGAAGATGTCGTGGTCACGGATCTCATCCCGACGATCGATGGCGCGTTTCGCACGCTCGCGGATCGCGACAATCGGGCGATGGCCGGGTTGTCGATGGGTGGTGGGCAGACACTCCAGATCACATCGAAGCATTTGGATCTGTTTGCGTGGATCGGTTCGTTCAGCGCGCCGCTCCGCAACTTCGACGTCAAGACGTCGATGAACGGCGTCCTGACCGATGCGGCCACTTTTAACAAGCGCGTGCGGCTGTTCTGGATCGGCTCGGGCACCGGCGAGACCGCGATTCACGACGCCGCAACGCAACTCCACACCGCGCTCGACGGAGCCGGAATCAAGCACGTCATGTTCGAATCTGCCGGCACGTCGCACGAATGGCAGACGTGGCGCCGCAGCCTCAACGACTTCGCGCCGAGGTTGTTTAGATAGGAAAACGTGTCGGTTCTTGGTTCGTGGTTCGGGGTTCTTCGTTCAGGTTCTGCGTTCCCTGGTTCCGGTTCTGGGTTCGAGGTTCAGAGTCTCGGTTCGAGGTTGGAGCTAAATCCTGTTGAAACTGCGAAACCACTCACCGAACTCCGAACCCTGAACCAGAACCCAGAACCTCGAACCTGAACCAAGAACGACGAACCACGAACCAAGAACCAACGTAGAGTTCGTCATCATGCTCGACCCGCTCATCCAGGACGTCCGTTACGCCGTCCGCTGGCTCCTCCGCAGCCCCGGCTTTGCCGCCGTCGCCATCCTGTCCCTGGGCGTCGGGATCGGCTGCAACACGGCGATCTTTGCGGTTGTCGATGCGCTGCTCCTCCGGCCGCTGCCGGTTCACGAACCGTCGCGGCTGGTCGACATCTACACGAGCGGCGCCGATGGCGACACCTACTCGACCAACTCGCTGCCCGACATCATCGACTACCGCCAGCAGCAGGATGTGTTTGCCGATGTTGCCGGCTACTCGCCGATGTTTGCCGGGGTGACTCGCGGCGATCGGTCGCGTCTCGTCCTCGGCGAGGTGGTCACCGCGAACTACTTCTCCACGCTCGGCGTGCGAGCTCGCATCGGCCGAACGTTCCTGCCCGAAGACGACGCGCCGTCGGCGTCACGAACGGTCGTCCTGTCGAACAGGTACTGGCAGCGCGAGTTCGGCGGCGACTCGTCGGCGATCGGACGTACCCTTCGAGTCCGCGGGCAGGAGTTCGCGATCGTCGGGGTCCTCGACGACGAGTTCACCGGCATGGTGCCGATGCTGGCGCCAGAGATCTGGATTCCTGTGCGCTTCGCTGAAGAAATCGAGCCTGCAGGCATCAACGAGGTCGTTCCCTCCCCGACTGGCTCCTCTCGCCTCGATCGCCGCGGCCAGCGATGGCTGTTCGTCAAGGCACGGCTGGCGAGCGGCGCGTCGGTCGAGCAGGCGCGAGCTAGAATCGAGGTCGTCGCTGCCCGGTTGCGATCGGAGCATCCACAGACGAACAAGGATCGCCGGGTGACCGTGCGGCCAACGTCCGACACCCGACTCCATCCGGAAGCTGACCGCATGCTCGCCTGGATCGTCTCGGGCACGATGCTCGCCGTTGGACTCGTCCTCGTGATCGCGTGCGCGAACGTCGCCGGCATGCTGCTCGCCCGCGCTGCCGCTCGTCAACGCGAGATCGCGATCCGACTGGCGGTCGGCGCCGGTCGCCGCAGGCTGGTGCGCCAGCTGTTGACCGAGAGCCTCATCCTCGGCGTTCTGGGTGCAGGCGTCGGCATGTTGCTCGCCTCCTGGCTCACGCAGCTCCTGTCGACGTTCCAGCTACCGATCCCCATTCCGCTGTCGCTCGACCTTCGGCTCGATGCGCGGGTACTCGGCTTTACCGCCGCTGTCGCGCTGCTGACGGGCGTTCTCGCCGGGCTCGCACCGGCCTTGCGTGCGACGAAGACCAACCTGGTCAACGATCTGAAGGGCACGAGCGGCCTAGCGGGCGGACGCCGCTGGACAATGCGCGACGCGCTGGTCGTGGGACAGATGGCAGTCACCATCGTTCTGCTGGTGACGGCAGGGCTTCTCGTGCGGAGCCTCGTGCTGGCGCAGAAAGCCGATGTTGGATTCCCGACCGACGGACTTGCGATCGTCTCGGCTGACACCGGCATGTTGCGCTACACGCCTGAACGTAGTCAGCAGTATTGGAACGAAGTCAGCCGGCGCGTAGCGGCGCTGCCTGGCGTCAAGGACGTTGCCCTTGCGTCCCGGCTGCCGTTCTCGCTCAACTTCAACCGGTCGAACATCGCGGTTCCGGGACGCCAGAAGGCAGCCGACGAGATGGGCCAGTCGATCAACAGCGCGACGGTCTCACCGACGGTACTTCTCGGCACTCGGCATCGGCGTGCTGCAGGGCCGGCCATTCAGCGAATCCGACGCACCCGCCGATCGCCTCGTGGCCATCGTCAACGAGACGTTTGCGCGAAGCTACTGGCCTGGCGATACCGCGATCGGCCGCGTAGTGTACGAACGCACGCTTAACAGCGGCCGGTCTTTTGAGATTGTCGGCCTTGTCGCGAACCACGCGCTGCAGACTGTCGGCGAGGGTCCGCAGCCCGCAATCTACTTCTCCAGCACACAACGGCCGAGCGGCTACAACGTCCTCGTCGCGCGGACGGCGGGCGACGACAGCGCGCTGGTCGCCCGGATGCGCGAGACGATGCTCGGGCTCGAACCCGACCTGCTGTTGATGGAAAGCCAGACGATGAAAACGCAGATACAGGGGATGCTGTTCCCGGTCCGCGTCGCGGCTGCGCTCGTCACCGCGTTCAGCGCGCTCGGGCTGGCGCTCGCGGCGGTGGGGCTCTACGGGATCATCGCGTTTGCCGTCGCCGAGCGCACGCGCGAGATCGGCATTCGAATGGCGGTCGGCGCCCGGCCGGGAACGGTGATTGGGCTGGTGTTACGGCAGGGGCTGGCGCTCGCCGGGGCCGGGCTCGTCATCGGCACCGCGCTTGGCGCCGTCGCGACGCGCATGGTCGCGGGAACCTTGTACGGCGTCAGCGGCGCCGATCCCCTGGTGTGGGGATCGGCCGCCGCCTGTACTCCTCGGTGCAACGCTGGCGGCCAACGCCGTCCCGGCCTGGCGCGCCGTGCGCATCGACCCGGTGCGCGCGCTACGGAACTCGTAACGTCCGTTCTCGCACCCTACTTCGCGAGTTCTGCGACGGCGGTCGAGAGGAGATTGACCTTCCCCGCGTCTGCGGCGCCAGCTGCATCCGCCGTCACCTGTGCTGCCAACTTCCTCAGCGCAGCCTGGCGACCGCTGACGGACATCTTCTCCGCGCCGGCAAGACTCGTCCGGGCCGATGCGATCTTGTCGGCCGCCAACCCCTTCGAGCGTTCGAGCTGATCGAGATACGCACGCGCCTTGGCAAAGCTCGGCGGCCACACCAGCTTGCGCTGCTCCTGCGCATTCAGGAAGTCGAATTTGACGGTCTTGGCGGCGTCGATCTCGTTCTGCGAGATGAGACCGCTGGGCAGCAACTCGAAGATGTCGAGCCCGCGCTGGATTTCCGAACTAACGATCAAACCGTTGTACCAATACACAGACCAGGAGCCGGCGGTGATGAGGCGGGTCGCGTCGAGCGGGCCGCGATCGAAGTACGCGATCTCTTTCGGGTTCGAGGTGTCCGTCCAGTCGAAGATCGAGATGCCGCCTTGATACCAACCCTGCACCATCACTTCGCGCCCGGGAATCGGAATCAGCGATCCGTTGTGGGCGACGCAATTCTCGAACGACGTCTGCGGCGCCGGCATCTTGTAGTAGCTCTTGAAGAGCATCTTGCCGTTCTCGATCGTAAAGAGTGCATTCGCGCCCCATTCGAGCTTGTCGGTCTCGCGGCAGCGTGGCTGCGAGCCACCACCCCACTCGTCGGAGAACAGAATCTTGGTGCCGTCGTTGTTGAAGGTCGCTGAGTGCCAGAACGACATGTTGATGTCGGCGGCCTGATCGATCCGCTTCGGATTGACGACGTCCTTGATGTCGAGCAACAGTCCGTACCCGCCACACGCACCACCGGCAAGGCCGATCTCGGGATAGACGGTGATGTCGTGGCACTGATTCGGCCCCGTGTTGGGCCGGCCGCCACCACGCCCTCCGGCAGCGGCGGCCGGTTCACCCGCTGCGCCCGGAGCGCCTGCCGGAGCCGCAGCGCCCGGCACGCCCGGGGCGGCTGCGTCGTTGCCACGACCTGCGCCGCCACGTCCCGGCTCGACGCGTCGCGGAGGCGGCGCAAGCCCGTAGAAGATGCGCGGCGAGCTGACGATCGCGGCCTTGTCTGGCGCCGCCAGCGGAACCTTGATCACTTCCAGTCTGAAACGGGCGCTGTCAGGATCATCGACCGGCCCGTCCTTGCAGCCGGGGAGCTCGTCGGCTGAGCGCACGCCGGCCGATCCCGAAACGTAGATGTAAACGTTGTCCTTGTCGCCAGGCTGCGTGACCACTGTGTGCGTGTGCGAACCGCGACAAGTCTGCACGTTTGCGACGTACTTCGGGCTCGACATGTTCGAGATGTCGAAGATTCGGATACCGCGCAGGCGATCCTTGCTGATCGGTTCCGGCACACCCTGGATGCCGCAGTCGACGCGGCCTGTCTGCCCTTCACCGGATACGAACAGCAGATTCTTATAGACCGAGACGTCACTCTGCGATGCCGGGCAGAGGTACGTGAGCACGATCTTTGGCTTCACGGGGTTGGAGATGTCGAAAATCTCGAACCCGTTGTAGTTGCCCTGCACGACGTACTTGCCGGTGAAAGCGAGATCTGAGCTCGTGACGCCGAGAAACTTCTCCCACGGCGGCGTGGCCGACACGAGGCGGATATTCCACGCCGCTTGTGCGGCGTCCCAGCGGCCCGGCGCCAGGCCGACCCGTGGATCCGGCGTCGGCGCGGTGGCCGATACGATTGGCTTTACCGGCGCGGGCATGATCGCAGGCGGCGGAGTGGGAGGCGGTGGGGGTGGCCCACCTCTGCCGCCGCGTCCGCGTCCGCCGCCCGAGAACTCGTCTGCCGGTGGCGTCGCGTTTGCGGCTGGCGTTGGACTCGTGGGCGCCGGG
This sequence comes from uncultured Acidobacteriota bacterium, assembly GCA_963797715.1. Classification (GTDB taxonomy): domain Bacteria; phylum Acidobacteriota; class Vicinamibacteria; order Vicinamibacterales; family 2-12-FULL-66-21; genus DATBJJ01. The sequence continues at coordinate 118,187 of CAWCQS010000006.1, read as the reverse complement.
GCAGCTGCTGGCTGCGTTGCCGGCGGCGTCGAGGGCTGTGGCGTCGACGGTGCCGGCGTGTTCGATGGCGCAGCCGCGGCGGGCGCTGTCGCGGCAGGAGCTGGCGACGAGACGGAACCGGACTTCGGTGCGCACGCCGCCACAATTATTCCGGCGGCGAGCGTTGCAAAAACGAGGGGTCTCACGATAAGGACTCCGTTCGCGAAGAAGAAGAGGATAGAAAATTACTGCGGCGCGTGTTTCTCGAGGCTGTCCAGCATCTTCTGCATGCGTTCGATCTCGGTCGACTGATCGGCATAAACGTCCGACGCAAACTTGTAGACGTCGTCGTCCTGCAGCGCGCCGAACGAGGCAAAGAGGTCATCGACCATCTTGATGGCGCCTTCGTGGTGCCGAATCATCGCGCGGAGAAACAGCCCATCCCACTCGGTGCCACGAGCCTTGTCGAGCTCGGCGAGTTGTTCGGGGCTGAGCATCCCTGGCATCAGCATGTCGTGCTCGACGCCGTTCATTTTCATGCGGTGATGGGTCGCATTAGCCGCCGGCACCGGCTCGCCGCGATCGCGAAGCCAGTTGCGCATGAACTCGATCTCATCTCGTTGCGCGACCACCTGCCGCTCGCAAAGCGTTCGAACGTCCGCGCGGGCGCCATGGGAAGCCGCCCATCCGGCAATGAGTACCGCTTGCGCGTGATGGGGAATCATCCCCGACATGAAGTCGACGTCGGCGGCGCTGTACGGCTGTCGAACGAGATCCGGCCGGGCTTTCGGCTCAGGCGGCTGGTTGGGCTGCTGACCAGCAGAGGCGCCGATCGTGGTCGAGGTCACAAGCGCCAGAACAGCGCTCGCAACGAAAATCCGGCGTGGAATGTTCAGGCTGCCTCCCTCAGTCTGAAGAAATGTTATGGCATTCGTCCCAGAAGGCAAAGTTGGGGTTGAAAGATGGACTACGCCGAGCCCTGGCGCCAGCGTTGCAACTGAACGCAAAGTGATAACAGAAAGGAGCATTAGATGAGTCAGAATCTTTTTGCCGGCCTGGCGTGCGCAATCGCACTTGCAGCGCCACTGGCCGCACAGGAACCCCAGCAGACCGCGCCGAAGCCGAGCACAAGCTCGCAGCCATCCGCTGCAACGGCGGCAGTGACGATAGAAGGATGCTTGATGAGAGAGCTCGATGTGCCAGGGCGACGGGCGCCAGACGCCGCACAGTCTCGGACGAATACCGACGACGACTTCGTGCTTATCGACGCGAAGGCGGCCCAGGATTCCAAGGCAACGACGGCGCCGACGGCGTCTCCGCAGCCTGACACGCCGGTTGGAACGTCAGGCACCGTGACCTCATCACCGGCGATGTTCAAGGTCAAGGATATCGATTCAGCCAAGCTCGTCGAGCACAAGAACCAGCGCGTGCGGATCCAGGGCACGATCGACCGTACTGATCGCACCAACAACCCGGATACGTTCGCCGGCGATCTCGTGCTGCTGCGTGGTACCGCGATCGAGAAGATCGAAGGCGCGTGCCCGAGCAAGTCGAACGAGAAGCAATAGGAAAAAGACGGAGCGTTGACGATTGGCCGACCCGGGCCGCGCTTGGCTCGGCGTCGGCCACTTCCGCCTGCTGCTACCGAGCCTCCGCATTTTTCCACGCCAGCCGTGCCCGCTTATTTTGATATAAACAATGTGCATGTCTTGATTCGAGCCATTTCCGTCACTTATAGTTGAGACGTGCTGCGCACGACCATTACGGCCATCATCTGCACCGGCATCCGAATTCCGCGGATGTCCGGGACCGGTGGCTTTTGCGCAGTGATTGACTGAAACGAACCGTCAGACACCAGCAAAGCCCGCCGGGACCCTCAGGGTCGGCGGGCTTTTTTTGTTGCTCCGTTCTGTAGTCAATGACTGAGACCCAAGCGCTTCCGCCCGAGATCGTCGTACCAGGCTCGATTAGCAATCTTGGGCCCGGTTTCGATGCGCTGTCGGTGGCCGTACAGGTCTACCTCCGCGTACGGGTCCTCGAGATCCGGCCGGCCGAGCCCGACACGCTGGTGTGCGAGTTCAACGGCGACGGGCCGACCGGTGAGAACCGAATCGAATCGGCCTTCCGCCTCGCGCGCGAGCGCGTTGGCGCGCCGGCGCCTGGGCTTCGCGTGCTGGTAGCGAGCGACATTCCACAAACGGCCGGTCTCGGCAGCAGCGCGGCCGCTGCGGTCGCCGGATTGCGGCTCTACGAGGCAGTCACGTCGTCGCGACCGCTCGAAGACTGGCTCGCGTTGGCAACCGAGCTCGAAGGCCATCCCGACAACGCGGCAGCGGCGCTCCTCGGTGGCATCACGGTGAGCTGCGAACACGGCGACGGCAGAGTCGCCGCGCGATCTTCCCGCTGGCCCGAGGCCGTCAAGCTCGTGGTGGCGACACCCGATCTCGGGCTTCACACGTCGCACGCCCGACGCGTGCTGCCGACGGACATCTCTCTGAAGAACGCGATCTTCAACCTTCAACGCGCGCTGCTCCTGGTGCACGCGCTGCGCTCCGGACGATATGAAGACCTGCGGGAGGCGACGAAGGACCGCTGGCACCAGGATGTTCGCGCCGACCTCGTGCCGGGTCTCGCCGAGGCGATCGCCTTCGACGATCCGGCAGTCTTCGGCGTGTGTTTGAGCGGCGCGGGACCGTCGATTGTCGCGTTTGCAACCGACGGTGCGCCGAAAGCTGCAGCGCTTTTCGACGATCTATACAAGCGGCTCGGCTTGCCGTGTACGATCAGAACGCTCTCGGCACATCAGCCCTTCTTTTCCTGATCAAGTAGACGACGCACATGAATTTCCATCTCCGCTGCCATCTCTGCCAAACCGCATTCCCAGCCACTGCGCTGTGGGTGTGTGACAAATGCCTTGGACCGCTCGAGGTGACCTACGACTACGCGACGATCGCGAAGGCGCTGTCGCGCGAGCTCATCGGGAGCCGGGCCGAGAGCCTCTGGCGTTATCGCGAACTGCTTCCCATCGCCGGCGATCCACGAACCGGACTGCATTCTGGCTTCACGCCGCTCGTGCGCGCCCATCGACTCGCGGAGCGGCTCGGCGTGCGCGAGCTCTACGTCAAGGACGACTCGGTCAATCATCCAACCTGCTCGTATAAAGACCGCGTCGTGTCGATTGCCGCCACGCGCGCCATCGAGCTCGGGTTCACGGTTTTCTCCTGCGCGTCCACAGGCAACCTTGCCGGAAGCGTCGCCTCGCATGCCGCGCGTCTCGGCCTCGCGTGTTACGTCTTCATCCCCGACGACCTCGAAGCGGGCAAAGTCGCTGGCGCCAGCATCTATCGTCCGAAGATCGTCGCCGTCCGCGGGAACTACGACGATGTGAACCGGCTGTGTACCGCAGGTGGCGGACAAGTACAAATGGGGCTTCGCCAACATCAACCTGCGCGCCTACTACGCCGAAGGCGCCAAGACCTACGGCTTCGAAATCGCCGAGCAGCTCGGCTGGCGTTTTCCACGCCACGTCGTCTCGCCGGTTGCTGGCGGCACGTTGCTGCCGAGAATCCTCAAGGGCTTCGAGGAGCTGCGAACCGTTGGCCTGGTGGATGGCGAGTTGCCGTCGATTTACGCGGCCCAGGCGGCCGGCTGTGCGCCGGTGATCCGCGCGCTCGACGCCGGCATGGAGTTCCCAGATCCGGTCAAGCCGAACACGATCGCCAAGTCGATCGCCATCGGCAACCCGGCAGACGGCTTCCAGGTGCTCCGGGCCGTGCGCGCGACTGGCGGTGCGGGCGCGATGGTCTCAGACGACGACGTGATCAAGGGAATCCAGCTCCTGGCAGAGACCGAGGGGATCTTTACCGAACCTGCTGGCGGTGTCACCGTCGCAGCGACCAAGCAACTCATCGAACGCGGCGCCATCCCGCGTGACGAGTCGATTGTCATCTGCATCACCGGCAACGGATACAAAACGATCGAGGTGCTCAACGGCCACGGCGTCGAGCCGATTCGCATCGGTCGCGGCCTGGCGGATTTCGAGGCGAGCCAGGCCGTTCCGGCGTCGGCCGGCGCGGCGAGCGCCTGAGGATCACGCACGTCACGGGACAAGACCATGAGCCACTATCGAGCCGTCTTTCGTTGCATTGCCGGATGCCACGGCGAGCACTCCATCTGGCAACCGATCTATCACTGCCCGACCTGCGGCCAACTGCTGCAGGTCTCGCACGACATCGACGCGCTGCGTCATCGCAGCCCGGTGGCGTGGATGCGCCTGTTCGACGATCGATACAAGCGCACCGCATGGCCTGTACGGGTCCGGCGTCTGGGGCAAGAAGGAGTGGATCTGTCCCGAGATTCGTGACGAGAACGTCGTCTCGATGGACGAGGGCGGCACGAACATCTTCTGGGCCGAACGGTACGGCAGAACCATCGGTGTCGAAGATCTCTGGGTGAAGATGTGCGGCAACTCGCACACCGGATCGTTCAAGGACCTCGGGATGACCGTGCTCGTGTCGGTCGTCAAGCAGATGATCGCCGACGGGCGAAGCATCAGCGCCGTCGCCTGTGCCTCGACAGGTGACACGTCGGCCGCGCTCGCGGCCTACGCGGCGGCGGCCGGCATTCCATCGATCGTCATCCTGCCGCGGGCGAAGGTCTCGGCCGCGCAACTCGTGCAGCCGCTCGCCAACGGCGCGCTGGTGCTGGCGCTCGACACGGACTTCGACGGTTGCATGTCGATCGTGCAGCGGCTCGCGGCCGAAGGTGGTATTTACCTCGCCAACTCGATGAACAGCCTGCGGCTCGAAGGCCAGAAGACGCTGTCGATCGAGATCGTCCAGCAGTTCGACTGGGAAGTGCCCGACGTCGTGGTGCTGCCGGGCGGCAACCTGGGCAACGTCAGCGCCATCGCCGCGGGGTTCGACATGATGCTCGAGCTCGGGATGATCCCGAAGCGGCCGCGGATCGTCGTCGCCCAGGCCGAATCTGCCAATCCGCTCTACACGGCGTATCGATCGAACTGGCAATTCTCGCCAATGAAGGCGCGGCCCACGCTGGCGACGGCCATTCAGATTGGCAACCCGGTATCGATCAACAAAGCCATCCGCGCGCTCAAAGCCTTTGACGGCATCGTCGAGCAGGCGAGTGAGAGCGAACTGGCCGAGGCCGCCGCGCGCGCCGATCGCACGGGAATGTTCAATTGCCCGCACACGGCAGTGGCGCTGGCCGCGCTCGAAAAAATCGTCGCCCGCGGTGACATCAAGCGGTCCGAGCGCGTCATTGTGATCTCGACGGCCAACGGTCTGAAGTTCTCGGAGTTCAAGACCGCCTATCACACGAACACGCTGGCGGGCGTGGTGCCCAAGCACGCCAATCCGCCGGTCGAACTCCCGAACGACTACGACGCGGTCAGGCGGGCGATCGATCGCGTGTCCTCCACCACGGCGGGAGTGAGATAACGTGGCACAGAGGCAGACGCGGCCCCTCGAAGTCTGGAAGTTCGGCGGAGCTTCGCTCGCAGACGTCGCAGCCATACAGAAGGCCGTGGCCCTGATCGCCCGTCACAAGGGCCCGCTCGTCATTGTTCCATCAGCACTGGCTGGCGTCACGGATTTGCTGCTCGAGGGAGCCGCAGCCGCGACGTCAGGACGGAGCAGCGACGCGGCTCGGTGCGCCGCCGTCTTTCTCCGCCGCCACCGTGACGTGGCCCGCGGCTTGGTGCCGCGGGGCACAGCGCGGCGACAACTGCTGGCAGCCATCGACGCGGCCGCGCGCGAGGTACAGGGAACTGTGCGTCGCCATCGGTGTACTCGGTCACCTGGCGCCGCGAGCGAGCGACTTGCTCGTCTCGCGCGGCGAGCGCCTGTCAGCGCAGATTCTCGCCGCAGCACTCGGCCGCGTCCGCCGGCGGGCGAAGTACGTCGACGCGGTCGACGTTGTCGTTACCGATGGCCATCACGGCGGCGCCGCCCCGAACCTTCCCGCGACGGCGCGGCTCGCGAGAAAGCTCGTGCGTTCGCTGATCGCCGCCGGCACCACCCCCGTCGTGCCCGGCTTTATCGGTCGTGCTCCGGACGGGAGCGTGACAACGCTCGGGCGTGGAGGCACCGATCTCTCGGCAACGTTGTTCGGGCGCGCGCTGGGCGCCAGGCGCGTGGTGTTGTGGAAGGATGTCCCTGGCATTCTGACCGCTGACCCGCGTCTCGTTCCCGACGCCCGGCTGATCCCTCAACTGCACCACCGCGAAGCAGCCGAGGTCGCGCACTACGGGGCCAAGGTCCTGCACCCGCGGGCGCTCATCCCAATTGCCGGAACGCGCATCACGCTGCACGTCCGCTCGTTCATTCACCCCGAGCAGCCGGGGACTGAGGTTTCGGCGAAACGTTCGGACACGACATATCCCGTCAAGGCGATCGCGATCGTTCGTGGCCAGGCGATTGTCACGGTTGCCGGCAAGGGCATGGTTGGCGTGCACGGGATTGCTGCCCGCACGTTCGTCGCCGTCGACGCAGAGCGGCTGTCGGTCTCCACGATTTTCCAGGCATCGTCAGAGAGCTCGATCGGGTTCACGGTACCTGAAGCCGAATCCGAGCGCGCCGTGAAGAGTCTGCGCTCGGCGTTTCGAGACGAGTTGTCGAGCGGCCTCATCGACAACGTGACGGCACGACCGGGCATGGCCGTCGTCGCTGTCGTCGGCGACGGTATGGCCGGCGCCCCAGGCATCGCGTCGCGGGTGTTTACCGCCCTGTCCTCGGGTGGCCTCAACGTCGTCGCGATCGCGCAGGGTTCGTCGGAACGCAACATTTCGTTTGCCGTCACTGCCGACCAAGCGACCGAGGCCGCGCGCCGGGTTCACGCCGCCTTTCAGCTCTCGAAGATTGGCGGTGGCCGTGCGCCGGCCGCCCCGCGCACCGACGTGGTGCTGCTCGGCTTCGGCCGAGTGGGCCGCGCGCTCGCCGATCAGATTGGCGCCGCCAACGGTCAGGGTCAGGTACGCGTCGTCGGCTTGCTCGATCGCTCGGGCTACATCTTCGAGCCGCGAGGCATCTCGCGCCGCCGGCTCGCGGAGCTCGCACATAAGAAGGACTCGGGCGAGCTACTCGCGGCGCTCGGTGGACGCCCAGCGCAAGCTGCGGAGGCGCTGGCCGTCATGGCCGGTTTCGCCGTGTCGCGCCCGGTCGTCGTCGACGTGACCAGCGAAGAGACCGGCGATCTGCTCCGCGCTGCGCTCGGCAATGGCTTCGACGTCGTGCTTGCGAACAAGAAGCCCCTCGCCGGGTCGTGGGAGAGCTACGCGGCGCTGGTGTCGTCAACGGCGCCGGGCAGTCGCCAGGTGAAGTACGAGGCGACTGTCGGCGCGGGGCTGCCGATCATCGACACGTATCACAAGCTCGTTGAAACCGGCGATCGCGTGCTCAGGATCGACGGCTCGGTGAGCGGAACGTTGATGTATGTCGTGTCGGCCGTCTCAGAGGGTCGCCCGTTCTCGCAGGCGGTGCGCGAGGCCGTCGAGCTCGGGTATGCGGAGCCCGATCCTCGCGACGATTTGTCCGGCCGCGATGCCGCGCGCAAGGCGCTCATCCTCGCGCGGCTGATGGGATACCGTGGCTCCGCGCCGGCGCCCGACGATCTGGTGCCCAAGCCGTTGCGCAAGCTACCGCTCGACGCGTTCATGTCGCGTCTCTCGGAGGTCGACGACGATTGGAAGATGCGTGTCGCGCGCGAAGCAGCACGAGGAAGAGTGCTGCGCTACGTGGTCAGCGCGACACCGCGTGGCGTGTCCGCAAAGCTGACCGCTGTGCCAGTCTCGAGCCCGATTGGAGCGCTCCAGGGCACGCGGAATCTCATCGCCTTCGTCACCAGGCGCTACTTCAAGGAGCCGCTCGTCGTCAGTGGGCCCGGCGCCGGCGCCGAAGTCACCGCCGCCGGCATTCTGAACGACATCTACTCGCTGGGGGTCAGATCGTGAAGAGTCGTGAAACGGCGGCGCCAAGGGTCGATACGTCCGCCGACGCGATGCTGCGGCTGATCCTCACCAGCAGGGTGTACGACGTCGCGCACGAGACGCCGCTCGAGCCGGCACTCCACTTGTCGCGGCGACTGGGCAATCAGGTGCTGCTCAAGCGCGAGGATCTGCAGCCGGTCTTCAGCTACAAGCTGCGCGGCGCCTACAACAAGATCGCTCACATGACGGACGCCGAGCGCGGTCGCGGCGTGATCGCGGCGAGCGCCGGCAATCACGCGCAGGGCGTCGCGTTCGCCGCGCGTCACCTCGGACTGCGCGCCCTCATCGTCATGCCGCAGACGACCCCGGAGATCAAGGTCGAGGCGGTGCGGGCGCTCGGCGCTGAAGTGATACTGGCCGGCGACAGCTACGCCGACGCCAAGGTGCGCTGCGACGAGCTCGTTCGCGAGACCGGCCGCGTCTTCGTAGATCCGTTCGACGATCCACTGGTCATTGCCGGTCAAGGCACGATCGCCAACGAAATTCTTCGCCACAAGCTCGGCGACGTGGCGGCGATCTTCGTTCCCGTCGGCGGCGGCGGTCTCATCGCCGGCATCGCCAGCTACGTGAAAGCGCTCAGACCGAGCATCCGCGTGATCGGCGTCGAGCCGTACGAGGCCGACGCGATGTACCGGTCGCTCGAGGCGGGACGACGAGTCGCGCTCGATCGCGTCGGAATCTTCGCCGACGGCGTCGCGGTTCGGGAGGTCGGCGAGATCACGTTCCCCATCGTGCAGACGACCGTCGAAGAAGTCGTCCGCGTATCGAACGACGAGATCTGCGCGGCGATCAAGGACGTGTTCGACGACACGCGCTCGATCATGGAGCCGGCGGGCGCGCTGGCGGTTGCCGGCCTCCGATCGTGGGTCGAGCGGACGGATACACGGGGTGCCCGGCTGGTAGCGATCCTGAGCGGCGCAAACATGAACTTCGACCGGCTGCGCTTCGTCGCCGAACGGGCCGAGGTGGGCGAGGCGCGCGAAGGACTCTTCGGCGTCACCATCCCCGAGCGCGCAGGAGCGTTCCGCGAGTTCTGCGCGACGATCGGCCGGCGCGTCGTGACCGAGTTCAACTACCGCCTCAGCACGCGTGACCGCGCCCACATCTTCGTCGGCATCGCGACCCAGTCGCGGCAGGATGCCGCTGACCTCGCATCGACGCTGACCAAGGCCGGCTACAGCACGATCGAGCTCACCGATAACGAGGTCGCCAAGCTGCACGTGCGGCACATGGTCGGCGGCCGGAGCCCCGAAGTCGCCAACGAGCTCGTCTGCCGGTTCGAGTTCCCGGAACGCCCCGGCGCGCTCATGACGTTCCTCGACAAGCTCGGAGGCCGCTGGAACATCAGCCTGTTCCACTATCGCAATCACGGCGCCGACTTCGGCCGAGTCCTCGCCGGATTCGAAGTCCCGCCGGCCGACACTGCCGACTTTCAGTGTTTTCTCGACGGCCTCGGCTACCGCTATCAACGCGAACACGACAACTCTGCCTACGACCTGTTCCTTGCGTGGCACCAGGGACGCAACGGGGGCAATTGAGTCGGTATCCGGAGGCCGCATTGAGCTCGCTCAACGGGCCGGCTCGACTACGCCGGAGCGAAGTAGTGGCGCCGGACGAAACCGCGTCGGTGCCGATTGGGCCGGGATCGCTAGTTCTTCGCTGGACTACGCTCGGTCGCACCGATCCACGCTTCGCTCCGGCAGGTGTCCGAGGGCGCCACCAGCTCGTCGCAATCGGCGATGTCGCAACCGAGTCTGACTGGCCAGGGACGTAGAGCGTGCCGAGCACGATGTGGAACGGCGATACGCGGTCCCGCGTTTCAGCGGTCGTCCCAAGACTAACGTCGGGAAAATTGGAAACCGCACAATCCTGCCTCAGTCCCCCTGCAGCGCGCGAAGAGGCTGAACGCGGGTCGCGCGCCTTGCCGGCACAGCGCTTGCCACGGTGGCGGCGATGCCAAGGACGACGGTCGCAACCGACACCACCAGACCGTCGAAGCCGCCTATTTCGACGAACACCTTGGTGAACAGAATCGAGACGAGGACCGCGAGCGGAACACCAATCGCCAAGCCGGTGCCGGTCAGGAAGAACCCATCGCGGAGCACGAGTCCGAGGACGTCGCGGGCGCTGGCACCGAGCGCCATGCGAATACCGATCTCGCGCGTGCGTTGCGCGACGACATATGACTTGACGCCGTAGACACCGACGACGGCGAGCACCAGCGCAAGGCCGCCCAGCGCGGCGAAGAGCTGTGCGCCGGTCTTCAGCGCCCAGAGCCCGAGACCGTTGTCGTGGAACGCCTGCATGGTCGAAAGGGTGAGCACTGGCAGACCTGCCTCGGTCGATCGCACCGCGGCACGCAACGCATCGATGCCGGCCATCGCATCGGCGCCCGGCTGTTGCCTGACTTCGAGGTGCATCCCGCCTTGGTAGTTGCGGCCGAAAGGAACATAAACGTGCGGCACGGGTGCAGCGATCGAGGAGCTCCTCTTTCGTCGGCGGCGCGATGCCGACGACCTGCATCGGCTCGCCGCGCTCCCCGGCCTCTCCAGGCGATGCCGCCGTGCGAATCAGTTGGCCGATCGGATCCTCGCCGCCAAAGAGCTTGGTCGCCAACGCTTCGTCGATGATCGCGACGCGCGGCGCTGCGGCTGATTCTTCCTCGGCGGGCGTGAACTCGCGGCCCCGAACCATCCGCACGCCGAGCGCGGCAAAGTGATCGGCACCGATGACTCGATACGTGCGCGCGCGAACGGGTTCCTGCTGAGAGCCGCCAACACGCTCCATCATGCTGCTCTGCTGCGTGTCGCCGAATGGCAGTGTCGACGTCATGCTCACCGTGGCAACACCAGGAGTCGAACGGACGCGGTCGAGCAACGATCGATAGACTGCGCGCCCGCGTGCCTCGTCGAACCCAGCCAGGCCGGCATCGACGCTGGCGAGCAGCAGCCGATCGTACCGAGTAGCCAGGGTTACCGGCGGCCGCCGTCAGCGCTGTGCGAGCGAAGATTCCGCCGGCGGTGAGCATCGCCAGCGACAGCGCAACCTGTCCGATCACCATCAGGTTGCGGGCGCCAAAGCGACGGCCGGTCGATGCACCTTCGGCGCTCCGATCCTTCAGGTCGGCGACGAGATCGCGTCGCGACAGGCGCAGTGCCGGCCCAAGACCAAACGCGATGGTGCTGAGCCCGGCAAAGCCGAGCGTCGCGGCAAGCACACGGACGTCCGGCGTCGCGCTGAAGGTCACGTTGAAGGGAAATGCCGCCACCAGTGATACGGCCAGCGCCTGCGTGGCCCAATAGCTGAACAGCAAGCCAAGGCTCGCGCCTGCGACCGCCAACAGCACGCCCTCGGTCAACAACTGCCGGATCACGCGCGAACGGCTCGCACCGAGGGCGAGTCGAACCGCCAGCTCCTTGCTGCGAGCGGCGCCGCGCGCGAGCAGCATGTTGGCGACGTTGAGGCACGCGATGATGAGCACGACGCTCGAGAGTCCCATGAGGAGCGCCGTCAACAGATGAAGTCCGGTATCTGTCGATGGCGTCGAGCTCGTCGAGACACGCGGCAGCGGATTGGTCGAGAGCACCTGGTTCTTGTTCTCGGCGGGGTATGCGGCCTCGAGCTGCCGCGATAGCGCGTCGAGGCGCGACGTCACAAAGGCGTCCGTCAGACCTGGCTTCAGCCGACCCGCCAACACCAGCGCGTCGTTCGAGCGATCCTCGAGGCGCTTGCGGCTGTTGCGAAACTGCTCGGAAACAATCGTGTCGTAGACACCGAGCGGCAAATACACATCGGCCGACACCAACGCCATCGTTCCTGTAAAGCCCTCGGGCGCGACCCCAACGATCGTGAAGTCTCTGGCGTTGATGCGGACCGTCTTCCCGATGAATGCGGGATCGAGCTGCGCTTTCTGCCATGTGGCATACGTCGCTATGGCGACGGGAAGATTGGCACCGGGGCGTTCTTCCTCGGCTGTGAAGGTGCGTCCGGCTGCCAGCCCGACGCCGAGCGTGTCGAAGTAGTTCGACGAAACTATCGCGGCCAGGGTCCGCCGGGTTTCGTCTCCGGTCATCGTGCCGACCATCGTGAAGGTATGCGCCATCAAGCTGTTGAACACGTCGCTCTGATCGCGAACGTCTGCGTAGTTCGGGTAGGAGAAGGCACGAAAGGAGTCTGGCTTCGTCCGATCGTGACTATAGGCGCCGACAAGCTCGCCGGCGCGCCCCGAGAGCGGCCGCAAGAGCAGCTCGTTGACGATGCTGAAGATCGCGGTGTTGGCACCAACGCCAATGGCGAGAACGAGGACCGCTAGGAGGGTAAATCCTGGCGCCTTGATGAAGGTGCGGAAGGCGTAGGCGACGTCCTGCCAGAGTCGTGTCATCGGTGGGGATTACGGGCGTGCTCGGGCGATTGTTCCGGTATTTTCCCGCGGATTCGGCACTAGTTGGGCCATGACCGACGACCGACGACTATCAGGGAACTTCAACTGTCATCGGCACGACCGTCGTCCCCCAGTGCATCACCAGCTCCGCCTTCTTGCCGTCGACCATGGGAAAGTAGAACGCCAGCGTTTCCATGTGCGACCCCGTTCGTGTCGGGACCTCGAACCGAAGCGCGTCCTGACCCTCCGGGTAGCGGTTGTGCCACGCGTTCGATTGCTTGCTGAAGATGACCGTCCAGTTCCCCTCGTTCGGCACGCTCCAGACCGAATACTTCCCCGCCGCGAGATCGTGACCGCCGATCTTGATCGCCGTGCTGACCTCGATCGTCGTCGCATCGTCCGCGCATGGGCACCACACTTTGCCGTACGGGACCAGGGCGCCGAAGAGCTCGCGTCCGCGCGCGACCGGCCGGTTGTACTCGATCGCGATCGTCGTATCGGCAATCCGCTGCGAGACCGAACCGTGCTGGCTCGGCTTGATCTTTGGCGCGTCCTGCGCCGGCGCGGGACGTACCGACGCGGTCAAGACAAAGATGATGGCGAAGGCCAGGGAAACCAGGAGCCGGACGATAGGCGTGTACAGCATGTGGTAGAGGCTATCTCAAAAGCCGACCCCGCACGACTGTGTGATCCGCAGCTTTGCTTGTGATAGCGTCCGGCTCACATGACCACGCAGACGGCCGGCAACCGCGACCCGATTGCCGTCGTCGCGATCGCGAGCTTCATCGGCACCACCATCGAGTGGTACGACTTCTTCCTCTACGGGACGGCCGCAGCGCTCGTCTTCAACCACCTGTTCTTCCCGACCTTCGATCCGCTGATGGGCACGCTCGCCTCCTTTGGCACTTACGCGGTGGGATTTGTCGCGCGCCCGATTGGCGGCGTCGTCATCGGCCACTACGGCGACCGGCTGGGGCGCAAGTCGATGCTGGTGCTCACGCTGCTCATCATGGGCATCGCGACGCTGCTCATCGGGTTGCTGCCCACCTATCAACAGCTCGGCCCCTGGGCGCCTGTGGCGCTCGTGACGCTGCGCATCGCACAGGGCTTTGGCGTCGGCGGCGAGTGGGGCGGGGCCGTGCTGATGGCGGTCGAGCATGCTCCAGCGCACCGCCGCGGCTACTATGGCAGCTGGCCGCAGATTGGCGTGCCTGCGGGGCTGTTGCTGTCGACGGGCGTCTTTGCCATCTTCTCGCGGCTGCCCGATGAGCAGTTCCTCAGCTGGGGCTGGCGCGTGCCGTTCCTCTTGAGCGGATTTCTCGTGGTCGTCGGGCTCCTGATCCGGCTGCGCATCATGGAGACGCCGGCGTTTGCGCGGATGAAGAGCGGACCCCGCGAGGCACATCAGCCCATCCTCGAAGTACTGCGGCACTATCCACGGCAAGTGCTCATCGCCATGGGCGCGCGGTTCGCCGAGAACGGCGCTTTCTACATCTACAGCGTCTTCATCCTCGTCTACGGAACGCAGCACGTCCACCTCGATCGGCAGACGATCCTCTCCGGCATCCTGCTCGGCGCGGCGCTCGAGCTTTTTGCCATTCCCATCTACGGCGCGCTGTCGGACCGCGTCGGACGACGGCCCGTGTACCTGTTCGGCGCCATCATGACGGCGGTACTCGCCTTCCCGCTGATTTGGTTGATCGAGACTAGGTCGACACCGCTAGTCTGGCTGGGTCTCGTTGTTTCGTTTCTTTTCGGTCACGCTGCTATGTACGGACCGCAGGCCGCCTTCTTCTCCGAGCTCTTCGGCACGCGCGTGCGCTACAGCGGCGCGTCGCTCGGCTCGCAGCTGTCGTCGGTGGTCGCCGGCGGGTTGTCTCCGTTCATCGCCACCGCTCTGCTGACGAGATATGGGCCGAACGCACTGGCGTGTTACCTGATCGCCATGGCCATGGTGACGATCGTCGCCGTCGTCGCTGCCGCTGAGACGTACCGGCACGAGATCGGATGAGCGTTTTTCGGGCACGTTGAAGGGCCCGAAACGCCGGGTGTAAGCTTCCCCACATCCTAGGAGAGAAACCCGTGACTTTGCTTCGCGTCGCTCAGACTCCCGCAGTCGAGGTGGATCTCAAGAGAACGTACAGACGCGGTCGTCGTCGGCTCCGGTGCGGCCGGCGGGATGGCGGCACATGTCCTCACGTCGCAGGGCCTCAAGGTGCTGATGCTCGAGGCCGGACGAAAACTCGACATCGACAAGGAACTGAAATCCACCGAGTGGCCATACGATCACCCGCGGCGTGGCGACATGCCGCCGGGGCACCACCCCCTGTCGCTGAATGAATACACGATCAGGCAACCACCATACGCGGCGGCAGACTCGAAGTTCACCAGCGTCTACTCGTACGTGCAGGGATGGAGCGGCGCCGACTACAGCAAGAACATCGTCGTCAACGAGAAGGAACATCCTTACACGGGGACGAATTACGCGTGGGTCCGCGCGCGTCTTCTCGGTGGCAAGACGAACATCTGGGGCAGGCTCGCGCTGCGTTTGTCAGACTACGATTTCAAGGCAAAGCAGCGGGACGGCTACGGCGAGGACTGGCCGATCTCTTATAAGGATATCGAGCCGTACTACGACAAGGTCGATCTCTACCTCGGCATTTCTGGCGTCAAGGAGAATCTTCCCCACCTGCCCGATAGCCAGTTTCAGCGGCCAACAAAGCTGACGGCGGCTGAGGTCACGCTGCGCAACTCGATCGGAAAAATGGGCCGGGTGCTGACGCCCTACCGCGCGGGCGTCACGACCGATGGCCTGAAACACAACAAGTATCGCAGCCGGTGCTTCGGGCGCGGCGCGTGCGGCCGGCGCGTCGGCGGCTGCGACATTCACGCCGCCTTCGACTCGCCGACGGGGTTGATCTACCCGGCGATGGACACGGGCAACCTGACGCTGAGGACCAATGCTATCGCCCGCGAGGTCCTCGTCGACCCGAAGACAGGAAAGGCACGCGGCGTCGCGTTCGTCGACGCCCAAACGGGCGCGAGTTACGAGGCGCGCGCAACAGTCGTGATCCTGGCCGCATCGACGCTCGAGTCTGCGCGCCTGATGCTCCTCTCGAAATCGACGACGCATCCAAACGGTATCGGCAATTCGAGCGGGCACGTCGGACACAACTTCTGCGAGCACGTCATGGGCCCGAGCGTGACCGGCCTGGCGAAGGACCTGATCGGCAAACCACGGACGCTCGATGATGGGCGGCCTGGCGGCTTCTACGTTCCCCGCTTCAGAAATCTTTCAGACAAGCAATCTGGCTTTATCCGTGGCTATGGATTCGAAGGCGGAGCCGGCACCGGGATCTTCCCCGGGGAGGCAACCAGCACACCCGGATTCGGAGCCGCGTTCAAGAAGACCGTCCGGGAGCGTGCCGGCGCATACATCAGCATGGGCGGCTTCGGTGAAGTGTTGCCGCGCTACGAGAATCACATCGACCTCGACCCAGTCGTCAAAGACAGGTGGGGTATCCCGTCTATCCGCTTCCATTACCGGTTTGGCGACAACGAAAAGAAGATGTGTCAGGACATGGCGGCGACGGCTCAGGAGATGTTCGAGACAGCAGGCTTCGAGATCATCGACGTCAGCCGTGAGGTTTTGCCCGAGGGCTGGTCCATTCACGAGCTCGGCACGGCGCGCATGGGCAGCGATCCGAAGACATCCGTGCTCAATCAGTTCCAGCAGTCGCACGACGTCAAGAACCTGTTCGTCGTGGACGGCAGCAGTCACGTCAACGCGTCGTGTCAGAACCCGACTTGGACGATCATGGCGCTGGCGTGGCGCTCGTGCGAGTACCTGTCCAGCGAGTTCAAGAAGGGAAACCTGTGATGACTGATCACGACCTCGAGATCAGCCGGAGGCAGCTCATCAAGATCGGTGCTGCGGCAACTGTCGCCGCGTCTCTTGGCCTCACCGAATCTGCCGCGGCGCAGCAGTCTGCGGCGGCCAAGTTCTTCACGCCCGAAGAATTTGCGCTGCTCGACGAGCTGAGCGAGATGATCATCCCGACCGACGCCCAGTCGCCTGGTGCGCGGGCGGCCAAGGTCGCGGCATTCATCGATGGCAGCCTTGCCGAAGCCTGGGATGAGAAAGACAGGACCGACTGGCGCGCCGGACTCGCGCTCGTCGATCGGCTGGCATCGGAGACGAACGGCCAGCCATTCATGAAATCGTCAGGTGCCGAACGGCTCGGCGTCCTGACGCGGATGGCTCAGAACGAGGCCTCCCCGCAAAAACCGGAAGAAGTGTTCTTCAAGGAGTTGAAGTCACGCGTCGTGCGGGCGTACTACACGTCGGAGATCGGCATCAAGCAGGACATGGAGTACAAGGGCAATACATACCTGCCGGAGTTCGTCGGCTACGACGTTGGGAAGAGCCCTGTTTGACGATGATCAGTCGCTCGCTCATCGTGTCTGCGTTCGCAGGCGCCGCCGTCGTGGCAACGGCGCAATCGATGCCTCAGGACACCAGTGCGTCCGTCGCCTGGGAGCGCCTGCTGAAACTGAGAAACCCTGGCAGCGTCATGCACATCACCGCCCATCCGGACGATGAGCATGGAGGCGTGCTGGCGAAACTGAGCCGGGGCGACGGAGCGCGCCTGGCGCTCCTGACGTTGACGCGCGGCGAGTCTGGCGATAACGCGATCGGTCCTGAACTCTTTGACGCTCTCGGTCTCATCCGCACGGAGGAGCTGCGGAACGCGGACCGCTACTACGGCGTCGACGAGCAGTACTTCACGACGATGGTGGATTACGGCTACTCGAAGCGCCTGGACGAAACATTTGCCAAATGGCAGCGCGAGGCTGCGCTGCAAGATGTCGTGCGCATCATCCGCACGAGCCGCCCGTGGATCCTGTTATCGCGTTTTCAGGGCAACGAGCGAGATGGACATGGCAACCACTCCGCCGCTGGCGTGCTCGCCTTGGATGCATTCAGGGCCGCCGGCGACGCCGCGAAGTTTCCCGAGCAGATCAAGGAGGGACTTCGCCCCTGGCAGCCGTACAAGCTGTACATCGGCGGCGTACGTGAGGGCGAGGACTGGACGATTCGCATCGATGCCGGTGCGTATAGCCCGTGGCTCGGGGAGACCTACGACGACATCGCGCGCCTTGGACTGAGCTTTCAGCGCTCGCAGAATGGCGGGAGGTTCATGCCCGGGGTCGGGCCGACTGTCTGGTATTACCGCAGGACCGCCGTCGCACCAACCAAGGAATCACTCGTGGGTCCGAAGGAGTCCTCGATCTTCGACGGGCTTCCTTCCAATCACGTCGCGTTGCTCGGGCCGGAAGCTGCAGCCATCGATATGGCGATTCGTCGCGCCATGGAGGCGTTCACGCTCGCGCAACCGTGGGCTGCTGTTCCGGCCCTGGCGGAGGGATTGGCAGCGACTCGTGCACTGCTCGCCGCTCACTCCCCGGATCCGGAAAGCGTGTTCACGCTTCGCATCAAGGAGCGTCAGTTCGAGGATGCGATCAACGCGGCGCTCGCGCTCAGGCTGGCCGCGTTCACCGAGCCGGCAGTCATGAGCGCGCCCGTGCCCGGCCAGACATTCACCGTGACGGCGCGCCTCACCAACAGGAGCGGTGTTGCGATCGCGCCGGCCGGCCCTGACGCCTCGATGGTGCAATTGGTCGGCGACGATGGCTGGCACATCACTCCCGGAAAGGACCACTCGTTCTCCGTCACGCTCGCGGACGACGTAGCGCTGAGTACGAAGCCGTATTACTCGCGGTCAGGATTGCAGGACAGCCGCTATTCGCTCGGCGATGCATCGCAATTTGGCCGCCCGACATCGACGCCACCTCTCGTCGCGGTGGCGCGCTACCGCGTCAACGCCGTCGCCGTTGAACTTCGCGAGCCGGTCAAGCGGCGCGAGCCCAAGCTGCCATACGGCGACGTCCTTCGTGAGGTTCGAAGTGTCCCGAGGATCGCCATCGCATTGTCTCCCTCGTCTCCCATCGTCTCGCTTCCTGAATCCAGAGCCATCGAGCTCGAAGTTTCGCTGCTGCACAACGGGCCGAACGCGACCGAGGGGCAGGTGGCGCTCGAGATGCCGGTGGGATGGGTCGCCACACCCAAGGCCCGTGCGTTCTCGTTTGCGCGCGCAGGTGAGCGCGCGTCGTATACGTTCACGGTGACACCGGCGTCGATCGATACCCGAAGTGTCACCGTTCGGGCCGTCGCATCGACCGCCGGCGGTAAAGAGTATCGAGAAGGGTTTGAACTGATAGATCACCGCGACCTCGAGCTGCGCTACCTCTATCGTGCTGCAACCGCAACCGTCCGCGGCGTTCAGGTCGCGACGGTGCCTGGGCTCAAAGTCGGCTACGTGATGGGGATTGGCGATCAGGTACCGGCGGGCCTACGGCAGCTCGGAGCCGATGTGGCGCTGCTCGGCCCTTCGGAGCTCGCCGGCGCCGACCTTTCCCCGTTCGACACGATCATGATCGGCACGCGGGCATACGCGGTTCGCTCGGATCTCCGCACGTTCAACCAGCGGCTGCTCGACTATGTGAAAAACGGCGGCAACATGGTAGTGCTGTACAACACGCAGGAGTTCGATCCGCACGCATTCGCGCCGTATCCCGCCGAGCTGCCGCGTAACGCCGAGGAAGTGTCGGAGGAAGACTCTCCGGTCTCGATCCTCGCTCCTGGAGAACAATCGTTCAGGTGGCCGAACCAGATCACGACCGCCGACTTCGACGGGTGGATCGAACAGCGGGGCTCGAAGTTCTTTACGACCTGGAACGACGAATACCGGCCGATGATTTCCACCTACGACACAGGCCAGGCGCCGCAGCGCGGCGGATGGCTCACCGCGAAGTACGGCAAAGGGACATGGACGTACTTCGCCTACGCGCTACACCGCCAGCTTCCATACGGCGTGCCTGGCGCCTACCGCATCACCGCTAACCTGCTTGCTCTCGGCAAGGCGCCCAGGTAAGTCGCGGGCCGCGATGTCTGCTCGGACGGTACTCACACGCCGTACGACGCTCTACCACGCGCTGGCCATCGCCATCACGTTTTACGGCGCGCTGCTGCGGCTTGACTGCTTCGTCGGCAAGTACGGAACGCTCGAGCACCCGGCGTGGGCGCGATTCGCGACGCACACGCTCGCGCCGATGGTCCCGGCCATCAGGCCGTCTGACGTCCAGTGGACGCGCAACTCCAATCCCTACGTCGGCGGCGACCCCATCACGTACATCGAATACGGACGGGCGATGACGAATTTCTACCAGGCCCACGTTCGCGAGCCCGTGTTCCTGGCGATGACGCACGCCGGGCTGTGGGCTCTCGATGACCAGGACTCGGGCGTAAGCCTGGCGTCGGCGACCGGATCGACGCTGATGATCTTTGCGACGTATCTCGTCGGCGCCGCCTTGCTGTCGCCTGCCGTCGGCCTCATCGCCGCGTTCCTCACGGCGACCGAGCTCGAAATGGTGACCTGGGGCGTTGACGGCTGGCGCGACGACACCTTCGCAGCCACGATCCTCTTCGCCTGCTGGGCGATGTTGCGGATGCGGGCGCAGCCGTCCTTCCGAAACGCGGTCCTGACCGGCGCTCTTTGCGGTCTCTCGTGCCTGACGCGCATCACCGCTCTCACCTTCGTCGTACCAGCGCTCGCCTGGCTGGTGATCGACTGCGATCGTGCAGCGCGCCTGGCTCGTCTCAAGCAGGTTGTGCTTGCGATCCTCGTGATGGCAGTCGTTGTCACGCCCTATCTCGTCAGCTGCGCGATTGCCTATGGCGATCCGCTGATCGCCATCAACTACCACACCGCGTACTACCGGTTCGCCGAGAATCGCCCGATCGATCAGCCGATGAGCGCGGCCGATTACTTGCGCAGCAAGTTCGCAGCGCGGCCACTGGCGACGCTCGATACCGGCATCAATGGACTCCTGGTGCAACCGTTCGTTAGCAAGTGGCACGGGTTCGGACCCTGGTTCGAGGGTCTTGGCGCCGCGCTGAGGGCGGTGTCGGTCGCCGGGCTTGCAGCGCTTCCCTTCTTCCCTGCCGGCCGCCTGGTGCTGGTGGTGCTGCTCGGATCGCTCGTGCCCTACATGTTCACCTGGAATGTCGGCGGCGGTGGAGCATGGCGATTCACGATGCACGCGTATCCATTCTTCTTTGTCGCCGTCGGCGTGGCACTCGTCGGAGCCGCCAAGGCGATACGCGCGATTGCTGCCAATCCAGCCGTCGTGCCAGTGGCGGCCGCACCGATTGCCGCCCGAACCGCGGCCATCGCCATCGTCGCAGCACTGGGCGCACTGTGGTACCTGGGGATGCCGTGGTACGTGATCCGGGAGTCGATCGCGCACGGTGAGTCGACGAGCGTCGAAACGGGAGATCGCGACCGCACCTTCTACCGCAGCGGATGGTCGCCGCCCCACTTCGAGAACATCACCGTGCGAGTCTCGCTCGCTGATCGACCGGTGATCCGATTGCCGCTACCCGAGCGCCGAGCCTACGAACTCGTCCTCAGACTCGATCCAATTGCGCCGAACGCGCCGGAGCAGGTAGACGTGCTGTTCAACCGCCATCTCGTCGGGCGATTTTCTCTCACGACGAATCCCGAACGCGTGGGGTCTTACCGCTTACGCCTGCGCGAAGACATCGTCAGCGCCGGCAGCAACGAGCTCATCATCATCCCATCGTCGCTAACACCGGCCGCTGCGGCTGGACCGAGATTCGCCTGGCTGAATCCGACCGATCGGCTGGGTGTCCGGCTCTGGTACGTTCGCGTTCTCCCCTAGGCGCCTCCACGTGTCAGGCACGGCCACAGCGGCTCTATTTCACGCGCTTGGCGACCAGCTCTTCGGTCGCGAAATCGGCAACGTTGCGTGTGAACTTGATCTCGTCGGCGGAGACAATGGTGCCGGTGTACGTGATTTTGACCTCCATCCCCTCGAACTTCAGGAGCTCACCGAAGGTGACCTTGTCGCCCTCGACCTTGCCGTCGAGCACATCGGACTCACCGATGTTCGACTTCATCTTCCCAGTGAGCGTGCCATCCTTGACGACGAAGTCGTAGGTGTACTCCTGCTTGCCAATCTGGGTGTCGAAAGACGAAGTCCATTTCCCTGTGATATCCGCCGCGGCCAGCGAAGTCAGAGCGGCTGCGGCCCACAACACGACGGCGACCAGCGATGTGCGACGAATCATCATGTCCTCCTCGACTGCCGGTGCCGGCGTGCGCCGGCGCCACTATCAAGGAGCGAGTCTCATGCGCGCTGCGGCCCTGTGTCAAGATACGGACGGAGCTGGCCCTTGCCGGACGGAGGCTATCGACCGTGATGAGACGCAACTATCGGGAGCGCATGATTGGAACCGTCATCTGCTCGTTGCTGGTGATATCCGGGTGTTCGCGAGAGGCCCCGCCGCCGGCAGCCTCGACGCCCGCCCCGGCACCAGCGCCGGCACCAAAGCCCGCCGGGCCGCTCCTCTACGTGTCCGATGAAACCGGCGGCGCGGTCGTCGTCATCGACACGGCGACGGCGCAGGTGGTCGAGCGCATTACCGTCGGCAAGCGGCCGCGCGGCATCAAGCTGTCGCGGGACGGCGCGATGCTGTTCGTCGCGTTGTCGGGATCGCCGATCGCCGGCCCTGGCGTCGACGAGTCGAAGCTGCCGCCAGCCGATCGCACTGCCGACGGTATCGGCGTCGTCGATCTGTCCACGCACAAGCTCGTGCGCAACCTGACGAGCGGTCAGGATCCGGAGGCGTTCGCCTTCTCGCCCGACGGCAAGACGATGTACGTGTCGAACGAAGAGTCAGCGGAGATGTCGGTCATCGATGTGACGAGCGGCACGGTTCGTTCGCGTGTCAAGGTCGGCGAAGAACCTGAAGGCGTGACCGTGCGTCCCGACGGCCGCGAAGTGTACGTCACGTGCGAGGGCGACAACGAAGTGTTTGCCGTCGATACGACGTCGCTCAAAGTGGTCGGACGGATGAAGACGGCGGCCCGGCCGCGCTCGATCGTGTTCACCCCAGATGGGAAGACCGCGTTCGTTACCGCCGAGACTGCGGCCACGGTCAGCGTGATCGACACGGCGAGGCACACCGTCTCGGCACCGATTGTGATCCCAAAGGGCAAGGACCCAACGGCGCCGCGGCCGATGGGCGCAGTGCTCTCGCCTGACGGATCGCAGGTCTACGTCTCGCTCGGCCGCGCGAAAGCGATTGCCGTGATCGATGTCGCAAAGCGGGCACACACACGAACCATCGAGGACGTCGGCGATCGTCCGTGGGGGATTGCCGTCAGCGCCGACGGAACGAAGGTCTACACCGCGAACGGTCCGTCCGCCGATGTGTCGTTCGTGGACGTCACCTCCGGCACCGTCGAACGGCGCGTCGCGACCGGCGGCAGCCCCTGGGGTCTCGCGCTCAAGTAGGAGGCGAATACGCCCACGGCGCACGGGCGTACATCCCACCGTCCACCCAGATCGTCTGGCCGGTCACGAACTCGGATTCGGGACCGACCATGTATCGCACCGCCCGGCCGATGTCAGAGGGCTGTCCGACGCGCCCGAGCGGCGTGATGCGGCCCCACGTTCCCGCATAGTCCGGGTTTTCGAGCTTCGTCCGTTCGACTTCGACTGCGCCGGGGGCGACGCAGTTCACCCGGATCCTGTACTGGCCGAGCTCAACGGCCGCGACCTTCGTGAACATCTCAATGCCGCCCTTGCTTGCCGTGTAGGCGACCAGATCCGGGAACGCCACTTTGTTGCACCCCGATCCGATGTTGACGATCGCGCCGCCGCCGTGATCTTTCATGTGCCGTGCCGCGGCTTGCGTGCAGAGAAAGCAGCCCTTGAGATTCGTGTCGATGACAAAATCCCACTCGTCTTCGGTGACGTCGAGCAACGGTTTCCACGTCTGCACGCCGGCGTTGTTGACGTGAATGTTGAGACGGCCGCAGCGCTCGATCACCTCAGCGAACATGCGACGCACGCTGACGGCATCGCTGACGTCGCCCTTGACGGCAAAGGCGTCGCTGCCAATGGCCTTGAGCTCGGCGACGGTGGCGTCGGCGAGGCTCGGGTCGAGGTGGTAGTTGACGGCGATGCGGCAACCCGCGCGCGCGAGCTCCAACGCAATGCCCTTTCCAATTCCCCGATCGGAGCCGGTGACGAGTGCGGTGCTTCCCTTGAGATCGGGTTCCATGGCTCAGAAATCGAATTTGTCGATGTTGGCCTTGGTAAACATCAGCGGCGGACCAAGGATGATCTCGCTGCCGCGGATGTCGATCGTTCCGAGACGGCCCGCGGTCATCTTCGACGCGCCGGCCGAAAGCGCGCCTTGGACGAGTTGCAAGCCCGCTTGAATCGTCAGATACCCGAGATCCCGCGTGTTCCAGAGGACCACGGTCTGCACGTAGCCGCCGTGGACGTATGGTTTGTTGATGTTCGGCAGCGAGAGACCAATCACGTTGAGGTCTTTCCTGCCCGCCTGACGCACCGCTTCGGCCGCACCGGGCACGGCCGGCGCTGAGATGGCCATCACCAGCTTCACCGTCGGATGCACGCGCATGATCGTCTGCGTTTCGGCGAACGCTTTGTCGCGGTCGTCGTCACTCGGACGAATCGTGGCCAGCTTCAGGCCCGGATGCTTCTCGGCGACACGTTTCTTGATGAACGAGATCCACTCGTTCTGGTTGGCGGCGCTCAGCGCGCCGGTGATGATGGCAAACTCGCCTTTGCCACCGAGCAGGCGTGCGGCCTCGTCCGTCAGCGTATTGCCGATGCCTTCAGGCGTCGCCTGGTTGACGAAGAAGTCGCGCGCGTCCGGCTCCGCATCGGCGTCCCACGTCAGCACCTTGATGCCGCGCTCGCGCGCTTTGCGCAGCACGGTCGAAATCCCGGCGCGGTTTTCGACCGCGACGGCAATCACGTCGACCTTGCGCGTGATCCAGTTCTCGACGACCTCGTTTTGCTTGGCGGCGTCGAGTCCCGTCGGCCCGTCCCAAATCAGCTCGACGCCAAGCTCCTGCGCCGCCTCTTCGGCACCGGCCCGACAGCTCACGAAGTACGGATCGCCCTTGGCCTTCGGCATCATCGCAATCACACGGCGCGGCCCGCTGTCGCGAGGGGATGCTGCGTTCCCCGGCGACTGTGCCGCTCGTGGAGTGGCGCCAGCCGGCGCCACCGAGCGGATGAGCCACACATTCGTGGTGGCAACGATGAGCGCCGCGGCGATGATCGTCGCGCACACAACAGCGACCTGACTGTTCTTCACCTCGAAGTCTCCGTCGGGAAGGGCGGGCGCCTCGGCGCCACGGCTCTGGCCGCGCACGCCGCGCCTCGAATATACGTCAATCGCGATTGTCGCGAGGAGGAGGATTCCCGTCAGCACGCCAGCAAGCTCGGATGGCAACGCCGCCAGGCGCAGGCCATTGCGAAGCACGGACAGCGAAAAGAGACCGAGCAGCGTGCCCCACAGGGTGCCGCGGCCGCCAAAGACGGACGTACCGCCGAGCACGACCGCCGTGATTGCATCGAGCTCGTAGCCGTTGCCGGCATCGGATCGCGCCTGACCGAGGTGGGCCACGTAGATCACGGCGGCGAGGCTCGACACCACGCCGGAGAGCACGTACACGAGGCCGATGCGCCTGGAGACATCGATGCCGGCGTAGCGAGCTCCGGCCTGTGTAAATCCGATCGTGTAGAGAGCGCGGCCGATGACGGACCGATGCAACAGCAGCGCGTAGGCAGCGAACACGGCCATAAACACTGGAAGCTGCGCCGGAATCACGCCGCCGAGGTATCCCTGCCCAAGGAACAGAAACCCAGGCGGGAATCCGCTGTAGTTCACCGCGGCTTGCGTCACGCCCTCCGCAATCCCACGGAACAACGAGAACGTGCCGAGGGTGACAATCAGCGGCGGGATCCGCAGACGTGCGATCAGCAGCGCGTTGAGGACGCCGCCGGCGGCCCCTACGAGCAGCGCGGCCATCGCCGCGACCAGCGGATGAAGGCCCCAGTCCCGGCTTGCCGCCCCGAAGACGACCGCGGCAAGTCCCATCATCGCGCCGACAGACAGGTCGATGCCGCCGGTGACGAGCACCGGCGTCAAGGCCACCGCTAGAAGACCGAGCTCGACGCTCAGCCGGGTGATCTCGAAGAAGTTTCCGGCGGTCGCGAAGTGTGGCGCGATGACCGAAAAGAGCGCGATCTCACCTGCCAGCGCGATGAGGAGGACGGCATCACTGGTTCGCAGCCGCGGCAATGGCATTAGTCGGGCGCGCCTAGGCGCGCGCGTCCCCCATCGTCACTGCATGCGCCACGGGGCGATCGCGCAAGGCATCGAACGCCACTGCCGCAAGGATGATCGCGCCCTGAATGGCCCGTTCCCAATACGCACTGACGCCCAGGAATGTCAGCGCTGGTCCGATGATCCCAAGTAGCACGACGCCCAGCACGGTTCCGCCGACGCTGCCGCGGCCACCTGTGATCGCCGTACCGCCAACCACGCACGCCGCGATGACCTTGAGTTCGAGTCCGAGGCCCGCATTGCTCGGAATCTGGTTGAAGCGAACCGAATTGAGGAGCGCAGCCAGGCCCGTCAGACCACCGGCGACGACAAAGACGACGAACGTCACGAGTTCGGCGTGGAGTCCGGCGAGCCGCGCTGCCTCGGGGTTCGAGCCGGTTGCGTACACCGCCCGGCCAGCCGCAACGTGCCGTAGTCCCCACGCGAGCAACACCGTCAGGCCGGCAGCGATGGCAAACGCCACAAACGGATACGTGACTTGCGTCAGATCGAGCCACTGAAAGTTGGGCGGCAGGTCTTGCACCCATGCGCCGTCGGTCGCCCATCGCAGGCCGTCTCTGAGCGCCACCATGATGGCCAGTGTGACCACGATCGAAGGAATGCGGAGGTAGGCCACGAGCGTGCCGTTGACAGCGCCGAGCAGCGCGCCGACGAGACACGCCGCGAGCGCCACGACGGGCATCGGCAACCCGACTTTCGCGAGCAGGCCGGCGGCGACACCGCAGATGGCGAACACCGAGCCCACTGAAATATCGATCTGTCCCGTCAGGATGACGAGCGTCATCCCGAGGGCGACGATCAGCACCGGAAGATTGGCGAGAAACAGATCCGCGAGGTTGTCGCGGGCGAAGAAGCCCGGCGCCGCTACGGCGAGCACCATCGCGAGCGCGGCAATGGCAAGAGCGACCGACGCTTCGCGCCGCCGGTCAGCCATGGAGCGCCAATGCGAGAACCGAGGCCTGCGTTGCCTCAGCGCGATCGAGGATGCCGCGGATCCGCCCGGCACGCATGACCGCTATTCTGTCGCTCATGCCGAGCACTTCCGGCAGCTCGGATGAAATCATGACGATTGCGAGGCCACGCTCGGCCAGCGTTTGCATCAGTTCGTGTATTTCTGCCTTCGAACCAACGTCGACGCCCTGTGTCGGCTCGTCGAGAATCAGGATCGATGGGTCGGTCGACAGCCATCGCGCCAGCGCCACCTTCTGTTGGTTCCCGCCAGATAGCGTACCAACGTCCACGGCCACCGATGGCGTCTTGATCCGGAACTGACCAACATAGCGCTCTGCCAGCGCCACTTCGCGGCCACGATCGATGAGCCCGCGGCTCGAGACCTCGGAAAGCGTCGCCAGACTGGTGTTGGACGCTACTGACATCTCGAGCACGACGCCGTGCTGGCGGCGATCTTCGGGAACGTACGCGATGCCAGCATCGATCGCCTGCCGCGGCGCCGTCAGCCGCACCCCTCTGCCGCGCACGCGAATCTGTCCGGAATCTGCCGGCGTGAGCCCGAAGAGGACCTCCGCCAGCTGCGTGCGTCCTGAGCCGACGAGACCGGCGAGGCCAAGAATTTCTCCCTGCCGCACTGAAAACGAGATGTCGGAGAGGCCGGTTGCGCGGTGGGACACGCCTTCGACGTCGAGGGCTACTTCGCCGAGCTTGACGGCGCGCTTGGGGAAGACAGCCGAGAGCTCGCGGCCGACCATCATCCTGATGAGCGCAGCGCGGTCGACGCCCTCGCGGGAACAGGTCTCGACCGTCTCACCATCGCGAAGCACGGTGATCCGATCGGCAATCGCGAACACCTCCTCGAGCCGATGCGAGATGTAAATGATGCCGACGCCGTGGCCCCTGAGCACTCCGATGACGTGGAAGAGACGTTCGACTTCGCGGTCGGTAAGCGCCGCCGTTGGCTCGTCCATGATGACGATCTTCGCGTCGGCGCCGATCGCCTTGGCGACCTCGACGAGCTGCTGCTCGGGCATGCTCAGCGAGGCGACGAGACGGCCGGGTTCGATGGACGCCCCAACGCGGGTCAGCAAGTCACGGGCGCGCTGCGCGCGGGCCGGCCAATCGAGCTGACGCCAGAGGCCACCAGTTTCGAGCGCCAGCGCGATGTTCTCGGCGACCGAGAGATCGGGAAAAAGCGACGGCTGCTGGTAGATCGCCGCGATGCCAAGGGCGCGCGATAGACCGGGATCCATCGCCGGGTAGGTGCGTCCATGAACCGCGAGCGTGCCAGCGTCGGGCACCTCCGCGCCGGTGATGACCTTGATCAAGGTCGATTTTCCGGCACCGTTCTCGCCCACGAGAGCGTGGACCTCGCCGGGACGGAGATCGAAGGAGACGCGCTTCAGCGCGCGTACGCCGGCGAAAGACTTCGAAATTGAGGCCGCGGCGAGAAGCATCCGGGGATCTGCCGCCGGCGACGATACAACTCCGGCGAGGCCGAGGGCAAGGCCCGTGCTGGACAGTTCTCGGCGCTCAGCCCGTCTGGAACTTCACTGAAGGCGATGAGTTAACCAGAAAAGAGGTCTGACCTTAATTCCATTGACCCAAGCAAGGCCGAACATAGCGCTATTATTGGACTTACCACTATATCTATCGACATATCTTCGTCGACGCCACATCGCTATACCCTCTAGCCGAATCGTCGAAACCGCTCGGGCCTCGTTCGTTCGTCCAGATCACCACTGCCACACTCACATAGCGGAGGACGACCAACGAAGGCTGGTCGTGGTACCACGCGCTGCAGCTGAACCTGCAGCGCCGGCTCTCCAGCGGCTATCCGCTGGCCGCGAGCTACACCTACTCGCGGCGACGTTCGGATCCATCAGCGCGTCGACGCAAAACAACGACTCACGGCGCACACAGGTGTCCGTAAAGTTTCTGTTCTGATGCGGCAACTTTACTTGACTCACGAACGATCGGCCCCTAACATGGAGGCGATGGTTTCCGCTCCTGCACTGCGCGCCGTCTGCCGGACGTGCTGGGTGTGCCAAGCCCAGTTCCAGCAGCAGCAGCGCAGCTCAGGATGACGGAACTGTCTAAATCAAAAGGACTTAGGACAGGCCGTCACCCGCCAAGGTGACGGCCTTTTTCTTTACCTGGAGGCATTTTTGACCGTTACAAAAATGTCCGATCTGAAGGAACCGACAACATCGATGTCAACCGCCCTCGATCCCGCACCGCTCCCGGTCGACCGCCTCCGGCCACTTCCCGCTGCCGAACCCGACGATCGCACGCGCCGTCACAGCGGCGAGATTCGCAAGCTCACGTCGCTGCTCGACGTCAGCCAGGCGCTCGCGAGTCCGCCCAATCTCAAGTCGGCGTTCCATCGCGTCCTCGAGATTCTCGAGCGCTACCATGGCACCAGCCGCAGCGTCATCGCGCTTCCGCGCGACGATGGCCGGCGGCTGTACCTGCATGCGTCGGTCGGCATCCGCACGCCGCAGGCTGATGCACCGCTTGGCGGTTCTCTGGCGCAGCAGGCCTTCGACAGCGGGCGGCCGATCGTCATTCCACGCGTCAGCCAGGAACCGGCATTGGCGGCACGCGGCGACGGCGCACCGCGCAACGGACGACCGTCGCGGGGCCGGCCGGCGGATGAA
Organism: uncultured Acidobacteriota bacterium; assembly: GCA_963797715.1. Taxonomy (GTDB): domain Bacteria; phylum Acidobacteriota; class Vicinamibacteria; order Vicinamibacterales; family 2-12-FULL-66-21; genus DATBJJ01. Next base: position 88,890 of record CAWCQS010000006.1, on the reverse strand, counting down.
GACGACCTCACCTACATCTGCGTGCCGGTTCAACAATCACGGCAGTGCCGTGGCGTGCTCGAAGTCGAACTCGCGTTTCGCAGCGAACGCAACTACGACCGCACGATGAAGTTCTACGGCGTCGTCGGCTCGATGCTGGCGCAGGCGCTGAAGATGCAGTCGCTGCTCGAGGCAGATCGTCAGCGGTTGGTGAACGAGAACGTGCGGCTGCGCGACGAGCTGCGCGAGCGCTACGACTTCTCGCATATCCTCGGGACGAGCGGGGCGATGCGGCAGGTGTGCGAGCAGGTGGTCCAGGTGGCGCGCACCAACACGACCGTCCTCATTCGCGGCGAATCCGGCACTGGCAAGGAGCTCATCGCTCAGGCCATTCACTACAACTCGTTGCGCGCGCGCAAAGCGTTCGTGAAAGTGAGCTGCGGTGCGCTCCCGGAAACGCTGATCGAGTCGGAGCTCTTCGGTTACGAAAAAGGGGCCTTCACCGGCGCCGAGCAGCGGAAGAAGGGCCGGTTCGAGCTCGCGGACGGCGGGACGCTGCTGCTCGACGAGATTGGCGACGTCAACCTCGCGACGCAGGTGAAACTCCTGCGGGTGCTGCAGGAACGTGAGTTCGAGCGCCTCGGCGGAACGGAGCCGCTCAAGGTCGACGTGCGTTTGATCGCGGCAACCAACAAGGACATGGAGGCCGCGGTCGCGGACGGCTCGCTGCGTCAGGATCTTCTCTACCGCCTCAACGTCTTCAGCATCTTCGTGCCACCGCTGCGCGAGCGGAAGTCTGACGTTTTGCTCCTCGCCGATCACTTCGTCGAAAAGCTGTCCGCCGATCACGGCAAGCAAGTAAAGCGCATCTCAACGCCAGCCATTGACGCGCTCGTCGGCTATCACTGGCCAGGCAATGTCCGCGAGCTGCAGAACGTCATCGAGCGCGCCGTGCTCGTCTGCGACGGTCAAGTGATCCACTTGCACCACCTGCCGCCGACGTTGCAGACGGCGGAGGGCTCGGGCACGGCCAGCACGCAGTCGCTCGGCGACGCGGTGGCGGCGTTCGAGCGCGACATGATCGAGGACGCGCTGAAGATGGCGCGCGGTAACCGCGCCCGCGCCGCGCGGCTGCTGCAGACCACGCGCCGCATCGCCAACTACAAGATCAAGCAATACGGGATCGATTGGCGGCGCTATCAGGACGGCGTGTAACGCGATGACGACGGACTGCACATCCTGGTCGCGCGCGCAGAGGACGCCGTACACAAATGTTCAACCGATCGCGCGCGATTTGCGGTGCCCTGTTTCGTGTAAACCTTTGCATTCGCGTGGCTTGATCGCACGACTCCACGGGAGCATCGGCCGGAGCCGGCTTTGCTGCCCGTGGAGGCATGTGGTATTCGCCTGATTCTCTCGTTCTCGTCGCTTCGCTCGTCCTCCTCGCACCAGGCGAGCCGTTCCACCGAGCGAGCGCGACACCGGCAATAGCCGCTCGCGTCGCGGCGTGCGAGGCGCCAGTATTGTCGTTGCCTGATTCGATTGAGCTCGCCAGTGACCTGCAGCAGATCGTTCGCTGGTCGCTCCAGGTACTCGCCGAGATTCCGTCAGCAGTGCCGTGAACTCGCCGCCGCGCCGCGCCTGCGCGCCAGGGTACGCCTCAACTACCATCCAGTCCCGGGCGACTCGTCGCGGGCACTCACGACGTTTCGCCAGAATCGCCAGGGAGACCTCGACGCCAATATCGAGGTTCGCCGCGCGCCCGATCTGACGGAACTGCTGGCGCACGAATTCGAGCATGTCCTCGAGCAGGTCGAGGGCGTCAATCTACAGGCGCTCAGCGCACGGCACAAGGCACGCCGGCTCTTGGATGGTGCTTTCGAGACTGCACGCGCGATTCAGGTGGGTCGGCGCGTCGCCGGCGAAGTCGTCAACAACTCGCCGGACCGCATGCTGAGCGCCGGCGCCTCAATGTGGAGGTCGCTGCGCCGGGCCGTGAGCAACGAACGTCACGTCGCGCCTGTCGTCACGCGCAAGGAATGACTCCTCCTCAGGAGAACTTTACGAGGTCGGCGATCTTAATCGGCCGGCCTTCGTCGATGCTCTTCCGCGCGGCAATGCCGGTCAGGCATGACATCGCACCGGCGCGCGAGTCGGGCAGGCGCATGTGCGCGGGTGCGTCGATCTTCTTGAAGATGAGATCGCGCAGCCGCTGATCGCCGCCACCGTGGCCTTCGGTTTCGTTGGCAACATCCACCTTCACGCGCGGACCAAAGTTCTTGATGACGTAGATGCTGGTATCTTCGCCCGGGTCCCAGGCCTGCTTCTCGTAGTCGCGAATCTCGAGGCGGCCCTTGGTGCCGTTGAACGCCAGGCAATACCCCTCGACCGGCATGAAGGTGTTGACCGAATAGCTCATATTCACGCCGTTCGTATAGTGAACGACGGCGTTCATCGTGTCGAAGATGTCGATATCTTCCTTGAAGACGCAGCCATCGCGCTGATAGCCGTCGGCCGATTCGCAGTCGTTGTAGAGCGCCACGAGGTTCGGGCTCTTCATGATGTCCCAGTAATACGAACAGTTGCTCTGGTGCGGACACGTCCGGCAGTTGGTATGGCGGAAAGGACCGGCCTTGCCGTAGTTCACCAGGCTGCCGAGCGCTGACACCTGCACCGGCTCGGCATCAAGCCACCAATTGATCAAATCGAAGTGGTGGGATGCCTTGTGTACCCAGAGCGATCCGCTCTTGGCACGCAGGCGGTGCCAGCGACGGAAATAGTCGGCGCCGTGCGTGGTATCGAGGATACCAGGTAAAGTCGACCGACGTCAGCTTTCCGATCTCGCCCGACATCAGCAGTTCCTTGATCTTCTGGTGCTTGGGCGCGTAGCGGTAGTTATGAGTGACGACGATCTTCTTGCCGGTGCGCTTCTCGGCATCGAGCACGGCGCGGCACTGCGCCTCGTCGATGACCATCGGCTTCTCGGTCATCACGTCGATGCCGCGCTCCATCGCGCGAACGAGATAGTGGCTGTGAAAGGCGTCCACGGTCGTCACCATGACGACGTCCGGTTTGGCCTTGTTCAGCATGTCGTCGAAGTCGGTGAACGTCGGGCAGGCCGCCCCCATCTGCTTCTTGGCAACCTCGACGCGCAGCGGGTTGATGTCGCACAGGCCGACCATCTCGACAAGATCGGGGTAGTCGCGGAGGATGGGCCGGCCCCACATCCCGATCGCGCGCACGCCGGTGCCGACAATGGCGTAGCGCCGCTTGGCTTGGACGGCAGAAGCGAGGTCTCCGGCGACGAGTGTGCCGACCGCCGCCCCCGTGGCCGTCGCGACAAACGCTCTCCGACTAACGCCGTCCTGGGCTCCCATCACGCCTCCTGCCGGTGCAAAGTGGACTATCCACTTTGACCGGGACGATTCTAACCCGCCGCGTTATGATTCCGCCGTGCTCCGCAAGGCGTTTCGCATGGCAGTACATCCTGGGCAGGAGGCGGAGTACGAGCGCCGCCACCGGCCGATTTGGTCCGAGCTCGAGCAGACGCTCATCGAGCACGGAGTCGAGACCTATTCGATTTACCTCGATCCTGACACGCGCGATCTTTTCGCGTATGTCGAGATCGAGGACGAGGCACGCTGGGCCGCCGTGGCCCAGACCGACGTGTGCCGCCGCTGGTGGCGACACATGCAGGAGCTCATGCCGGCCAACGCCGACAGCAGTCCGGTCTCGCGCGAGCTCCGAGAAGTCTTTCACATCGAATCCCAGCCGCGACGGGCGGGATAGAATGGTGGTCAACCACTGCGGGTGCACGGCCCGGTAACGGCCGTCGGCTTTGACGCCGGTCCCCTCGACAGTAGGCTCACCTGACGAGACATTTATGCTGACAGATACACTGTTCCGACGCCCGCGCCAGTTCGGCGTGCAGGTGCTGCAGAAGCGCGGAGAGGCGGGAGCTCGCGAACTCAGTACCCGCCGCCTGCGCCTCGATGCTGGCACGAACGCCACCTTCAACCTCCCTGACGAAGAAACGGTCGTCATTCTCCAGCAGGGACGCGGCACGTTCGCGGCGGGCGGCCAGACCTGGCCAGTCAGCCGTTCGGGCGTGTTCACCGAGCGTGCAACCGCGCTCTATCTGCCGGCTGGCGTCGAGCTCAAGGTGGCAGCCGATACCGTGCTCGAGGCGGTGCTGATTTCGACGCCTGCCCCGGCCGGCGGCACACCCATTCTCGTGGGGCCGAACGACATCAAGGTCAATGCCCGCGGCCGCGCCAACTACGCGCGCGAGGTGCACGACATCTTCGTCAGCGATCCGCACGTCAAGCGGCTGATGGTCGGCGAGACCTACAACCCGCCGGGCAACTGGAGCAGTTACCCCCCGCACAAGCATGACGGACGCGACGGCGAGCCCACGCTGGAAGAGATGTACTACTTCACGATCGACCCGCCGCAGGGCTTCGGTCAACAGATCCTCTATACCAACGACGGCGAATCGGCCGCGCACTCGGTCAAGGACGGCGACGCCGTGCTGCTTCCGTATGGGTATCACCCGGTTGCCGCCTCGCCGGGCTACCGCCTCTGCTATCTGTGGGGCATGGCCGGCGAGCAGCGCAAACTGGCGCTGCACGAGGACCCCGCACACAAGTGGGTCCACGACGCGAAGCTGTAGTTGATTGGGATCGCGGCAGCGCCTGCGGCCCGAGCGAGGCGCGAAGTCGCCGAGCGAGCGCGAGCGGGGGTGGGGCCCCGCGACTCTGATACTGCAGCGATCCCGCGCAGTCAGCTGTATCGCCCGCCTAGTGTAGCCACCACCATGAGCACCACTCGCCACGCCACGACGAAACGATCGAACGCGCCGGGATCGTCGCCGTCATCCGCATCAAGGACCCGGCGAAGCTCCAGGCGGTCGTCGACGCCATCTCCGAGGGCGGCATCACCGCGCTCGAAGTGACGATGACTGTGCCTGGGGCGATCGAGCTCATCGCCAACCTGGCGCCGAAGATGCCTTCAGGCTTCCTGCTCGGCGCCGGCACCGTCGTCGACGCCGGCACTGCGCTCAAAGTGATCGACTCGGGCGCGCAGTTCATCGTCAGCCCAGTATTCCGGCGTGACGTCATCGAGGCGTGTCACAGCCGCGACGTGCCGGTGACGCCCGGCTGCTTCACACCAACCGAGATCCTCGATGCCTGGGACGCGGGCGCCGACATCGTCAAGGTGTTTCCGGCGACGGCACTCGGTCCTGGTTACATCAAGGACGTCCGCGCGCCGCTGCCACACGTCAAGTTGATGCCGACTGGCGGCGTCACGCTCGACAACGCCGGAGAGTGGATCAAAGCTGGCGCCGTGGCGGTAGGCGTTGGCAGCGCGTTGACTGACGCCAAGGCGATCGAGGCGGGACATTTCGGCGTGCTGCGCGCGAACGCCGAGCGCATTGTCGCAAGCGTCCGCGCGGCGAGGGAAGGCTAGATGCCTAAGGTTGTAACCTTCGGCGAGCTCATGCTGCGGTTGAGCCCGCCGGGATTCGAACGCTTTCTGCAGACGCCGCAGTTCGTGGCCACATTTGGCGGCGGTGAAGCCAACGTGGCGGTGTGCCTGGCCGCCTTCGGCATCGACAGCTACTACGTCACGCGACTGCCGAAGCACGAGATCGGCGAAGCGGCAATCAAGGCGCTGCGTGCCGAAGGCGTGCGTACCGGTACATCCTTCGCGGCGGGGATCGGATTGGCGTCTACTACGCCGAAGCTGGTGCGAGTCAGCGCGCGTCGACCGTCATCTACGATCGCGCCAGGTCGGCGATCGCCGAAATGGACGCTGACGCCGTTGACTGGGCGGCGGTATTTGCCGGTGCGCAGTGGTATCACGTCACGGGGATTACGCCGGCGCTCGGCGACAAGGGGATCGCGTCGACCACTCGCTCGATCAAGGCAGCCCGCGCGGCGGGCGTTCGCATCAGCGTCGACCTCAATTTCCGCAAGAAGCTGTGGACGGAAACGCGCGCGCAGGAAGTCATGGGCCCGCTCATGCGCGACGTCGACGTGGTGATTGCCAACGAAGAGGACCTGCAGTCGGTGCTCGGCGTCCATGTGCCGGGGACCGACGTCACGAGCGGACAGCTCAATATCTCCGGGTTCCAGGAGGCGGCCGAGCGCGTCACGCGTGACTTCGGTCCGCCGATGGTGGCGATTACACTGCGCGAGAGCGTGTCGGCGAGCGACAACGGCTGGAGCGCCGTGCTCTGGGATGCGTCGACAAAGACGATGCATCGCAGCCAACGATACGACGTCCGGCTGGTCGATCGGATTGGCGGCGGCGACAGCTTTGCCGGCGGGTTGATCTATGGACTCGTCACCGGACGAACACCACCTGACGCGCTGCGTTTTGCTGTGGCCGCAAGCGCGCTCAAGCAGACGATTCCCGGGGACTTCAACCGCGTCTCGGTCGCCGAGGTCGATCGCCTCGTCGGCGGCGACGCCTCGGGGCGCGTGCAGCGCTAGGACGAGCGCCTGTAATGATCTCCAGACGACGGCTACTCGCGTTGACGGCGAGTGCCGTGTCGCTGCGAGCCCTGGCACGCGTCGACGCGAAGGCGCGGCAGAGGGGTCGGGACGGTCACTTATCCGTTTCCTTCAAAACGCCGCGCCAGAAGGTTGGGCCCGGGCAGCAGCCCCTCGGCCTCAGCGATGGCGGCGGCCGCGACGGCCTGCTGATCGTGCCCTCGAACTACCGCGCCGAGTCAGTGGCACCGCTCCTGGTGTTGCTCCACGGTGCGGGCGGTTCGGCGCGCAGGGTGACGTCGCTCTTTGCCGTGGCCGAGGAGCTCGGCATCATCGTGCTCGCACCGGAATCGCGCGACCGCACCTGGGATGCAATTCGAGGTGACTTCGGGCCCGACATCGACTTTCTGAACAGAGCGCTCGCGCACACGTTCGACCGTTGCAACATCGACAAACGGCGTCTGGCGATCGGCGGATTCTCCGATGGCGCCTCGTACGGTCTGTCGGTAGGGCTCGCAAGCGGCGACCTCTTCACGCACGTCGTCGCCTGTTCGCCCGGCTTCGTCATACCCGGCCCGACACGTGGAAAGCCACGCATCTTCATTTCGCATGGCACCGCCGATCAGATCCTGTCCATCGATACCACGAGCCGGCGCATCCTCCCTGAGCTGAAACGCGCCGGCTACGACATCACGTACCGGGAGTTCGACGGCCCGCACACGGTGACGCCCGCGATCGGCCGCGAAGCGCTCGAGTGGCTCGCCGGCCGCGGATAAAAGGTCAGCCACGGATCACAGCCACGGATCACACGGACAGCACGGGCAACACGGAATACACTGGAAGGCAACATGACTTACCTGGCTCTCTCGATCCGGCGTTGCTCACTGGCACTGTTGGTCGCCTTCATATCGTCCGGATGCCTGCGATCGACGACAACCATCGATCTCAAACCGGACGGCAGCGGGACGATCCTTCAGGAGACAGCAGTATCGGCGCAGGCGATCAGCATGCTGCAGGGGCTGACGGCTGGCAATCAGCAGCCCGGCGAGAAACCGCCGCAGCTCTTCAGTGAAGAGCAGGCGCGCAAGGCTGCCGAGACGATGAACGTCACGTTCGTCTCAGGCGAACCCATCAAGACAGGTGAGCTCGAAGGCTATCGTGCGCGCTACGCCTTCGACGACATCTCGAAAGTCACGGTCAAGATGGATCAGGGCGCCAACAGCATTGCGTCGGGCGGCGACACCAAGAAGCCGCCCTTCGGGTTCACATTCACGCGTGGCGCCACGTCATCGCAAGTCAGCATCCAGATGCCGGACCAGGCAAACGGTGGAATGTCGGGTCTGCAATTCCCTGGTGCGGGCGACACCGACGCCGACAAGGCGAAGGCCGCTCAAGCGTTGACGATGATGAAGATGATGATGCGCGGACTCTACGTTGACGTCGCGCTGAACGTCAACGGACGCATCCTCAAGAGCAACGCGCCGTACGTCGACGGTTCACGCGTGACGTTGATGCAGATCGACTTCGACAAGCTGCTCGCAGACGAAGCGGCGCTGATGAAGCTGCAGGGGGCGAAGGACCTCAAGAGCCTTGCAGCGGTGCCGGGGTTGAAAGTGGTGACGGAACCGACGGTGACGATCGATTTCAGTCGCTGAGCAGCGCCGTCACGATCTGGGTCCATTCCGTCTCGAGCGATCCGCGCTCGACAGGCTTCCCCGCTCGGCGGTACCAGTAGGCGGCGTTGCTCTCGTCGCCTTCCTTGCGGTGCAGATAGGCGTGCACCCAGGAGCCACTCGCGTTTTCGATCTCCTGCGCGACTTCGTGCGCGCGTGACCAGTTGCCCTTCGCGTCGTGCCACAACGCGACGAGCGCGCCGCTCAACGCCGGCGGCGTCTTGTCGTCGAGGGTGGCCCTGAATTCTGAAACCGTCATCGCCGAAGAACTCTCCGCGGCAATCTCAGTGGCACTGGCCAACGCCAGCGTCGCCGAACGATGCGCCTGGAATCGGCATGAACTGCCATTGATAGCCGGTATCGTTCAGCGTCAGCCGCAGCACTCCGTGAACGATCCCGATCGCTTCCTGGTTGGCGGCGGAAGTGACCGGCGTGTAGAGCGAACCGCCGCCCGTGCCGACCGTGATTTGACGGATACCTCGTGCAGAGTCGAGCCGGCCATCGGGATCCTGAGGAGCAAAGCGCTCGTACAGGTGATCGTGGCCGTTGACGACGAGCTCGGCGTTGAACTCGTAGAGCACTCGCCAGATCTCGCGCATGTCGCGATTCGGTCCGTTCGGGCCGGAACTGAAAAGCGGCTTGTGCCAGTACACCATCGTGCAGGCGCTGCGTGAGGCGCCCAGCTCGGACCGGAGCCACTGGAGCTGGGCCGAGCCTGCGCCGACTGGGATCTCGGAGTTGAGCGCGATGACCCGCCAGGCACCCGCAGTGTAGCTGTAGTACCCCAGTCCGAACGGGCCGGCGTTGCCTTCGAAGTAACTGAAGTACGGCGCGGCCCCACCAGAGTCGTAGTCGTGATTTCCTGGGGTCGGCCGCGTGCGTTCGCGGTGGCGGCCCCAGTGCGGCTCGTAGCAATCGCGGAAATTTGACGCGGAGCCGTTCGGGTAAGCGTTATCACCTGTGGTGAAGACGACGCCCGAGACGCGATCGATCAGCTGCGCTGTCGCCGCGACCGCAGCCGATCCGCACTGCCCGATATCCCCGGCGCCAACGAGGATGGCCGGAGGTCCCGCCGTTCCGGTCCCGACGTCGGGGACCTTCGGTGTCGGCGACGGTGAAGACGGAGACGAGCCGCCACACTTCGACGCGATCGTCGCGGCGACGACAAGCCCGACGCTCGTCAGACAAAAACGGCGATATGGTGACACTGCGCGACGGCTGAGCTTGGGGAGAGGGAGTTATATTCTCTCACAAGACCCAGCTATCGCCGCCCGCGGATTTCCGAAATCTGCTGCCGCACCAGAGTGGGCCGCTGCCGCGCAAACTCCCTCATGGTGACGACGGATTCGTAGAACGCTTCGGTCGAAAACGACTTTCTCTGGTCCTCCTCGACCGACGGCGCGACCAGCGCCGCGATCCGATCGATTTCGGATTCGAGCCAGCCGGGTGCGTCCTTGGACGCCGACTCCTCGGAAGAGGCTGCCGCAGACTCCAGCACCTGGAAGAACAGATTACGCAGATCAGAATACGCAAACGCGCGAGAGAAGAGAACGTTCTGATCGGCGCGCTCGAGGATCGAGTAGCCAGGAAGGAGGAAACTATTGTCTTTGTCCCACGGCAGGAATCGCTGGCGCTTGCTGCCGGCAGGCCGATAGAGGAAGAAGTTGTTCATCCCGTAGTAGCCAAGCAGGCCGTCGTTCTCGGCGAGGAAACTCTCAATAGCCACCTGCGTCACGAACTGCGGCAGGTCGACGTATTCCTCGACACGTTCCCGCCACGTCGCATCGTCTCCGGAGTTCGCCTCTCGCAGCCAGTCGTGGATCGGCTGATAGAGCATCCTGTCGGTCTCACGCTCGTGGCTTTGCGGTTCGAAGCGGGACTTGTAGGGCGCGAGATCATCGCCGAGATACTCGCCGTGGAATGGTTCCTGAATCTGATAGGAGTAGAGATAGCCGTCGTTCTCGCCGAGCGTGCGATTGAGAAATGTCTTGTCGACGGACTCGACGATGCCATACAGGCCCTGGAACTCGTTGTTGATGTACAACCGGCAGAATGATTCGCGAGGCGCCGGCTGGCCCATCCTCGTGAACAATGCCATCGCCAGCGCCTCGTGCATGAACGATCCGTCCTGCCACAGATTTTTCAGCACGATCGACTTGAGCCCGAGAAACCTCTGGCCTGTAACGTAGCGATCGAAGTCGACGCGCAAACCCAGTTTGTCGGGGTTGCGGCTGGCGCTGCCGCGCGATCGCACGCCGGCATTCCGTATCCGGATGTTCCGCCACTGCAGGTCGGCCGTGTAGTAGGTGTCCTCGCTGTATCGCTCGCGGATCAGCCGGAGATCTCGCGTGTTGATCGTCAACCGGATCTCCTGCATCGTCGACGGATCGAAGAGCTCCCCGGCGTCTTGCGCGGCGGCGGGTACGGGCAAGGCAAGAGCGAACGTCAGGACGGCCGCGACAGCAGCAGCGTATATAGGTAGTCGAAAAAGACGAGACGTCATAGTCGTACTCACATCGCAAACTGGAAACGAATCAGCCGGCTCCAGTAAACCGGTTGCGCAGGCGACGGCCCCTGTTCGGGGAAGCCGATCGTGTTGCGCACGAGATTCGCCTGAATCTTGATCCAGCGGTTCGCGTACCAATTCACGCCGAACGTGTAGGCGCGATCGCTGTTGCCGAGAACGACCTCGGCACGCGGCGCGTCGGACGCCAGAGGATCGACGGCACCGGCGCCGAATCGGATGCGCTCGGCACGCACGGCAAGTTCGACGGCACCGAATCCTCCGCGAAAGAGTGGACGGCGCGGGTTGTCCAGTCCCTCGGCTTTCGATTCGCCGGTGAGCGCCCAGGTTCCACTGACGTACCACCCAGAAGAAACAAACGGATCGAGATCCGTGTTGTCGACGCTCTGGAGACGCCGCTCGTCGCTGAGACGGATGTACTCCGACTTGATCGAGAACGGGCCCGGTCTGAACCGCGCTTCGAATCCGAGCCTGTGCCGCTGTCCGTTGACCAAAACGGCTGGCCGATAGAAAGACGCATCGAGCTCCGTGCGTCCGCGAAGATCCGACACACCCTCGGGGATCTCGCTCGTGGTGAATGACGCACCAAACGCGAGATCGCTTGCGAAAGCCTTCGTCTCCCTGAATGGTTGCACCAGCGCGCGACCGGCAACAGTCTGGCCGCCGTGGACGCGAACCGTGTTGAACGTCCGCGCGTTATCGCCGTCCTCCCTGAAAACGCCCAGCTCGTATCGCAGCCACCCGCGGCGAAGCAGCCGGCCGTGTGCCATTACGCCCCAGTCGCGGCCAGGCGCGAGCAAGGCTGCCACACGCGAGCGATACACGAAGTCCAGGTTGGTGGCACTGGTGTTCTCGTCGAGGCTGAACGGCAGCTTGAAGTGACCAGCCTGCACCTGCGCGAACCCGTACTGCTTGTAATTGGCGTAGACATCACGCCAGGGGTTGCGGTCGTCGCCGAGCTCACTCTCGACCTGATAGTCGATGATGTTGACGATCTCGCCATCCACACCGATCCGCCGGCGCGCGACGTCCACATTCGAGCCGTCGCCGTCATCGCCGTCCAGCGAGGCGGTGGTGTGATCGAGATCACCCTGGAAGCGGACACGGAAGTCGATGCGCGTGCCGCTGCCAAGCCGCAACGAGGGACGGTCGGACCAGCGGAAGCCCCAGTCGTCGGCCTTCTTCTTTGGCTTTTTCTGAGCCGGCTTCTCCGGCCCTTGCTCCGCGCTCCCCGCTTGCTCCGATCCGCTCTCCTCTGGTGGCTGCGTCGTTGCCTCAGATGACGGTGTCGTAGGTGCGCCAGCCTGCACCGGCGTCGGTGGCGGCACGCTGTCTTGTGCCGTCGCGGGCCCCGCAGCCACGAGCAGCGCGGCTGCACTCAACACGATGAACTTGTGCGTCATGAACGTTCTCCCGCACATGTGCGGTATGGGCCCCGAATACCTCACGCTACCTTTACCGAATCGACGGGGTCTCGACCGTTTCCTTCTGCTTTGCTGATCTGTAAGCGCGTTCTACGTTGCTGATCTATAAACGCGCCAGCGCTGCCAGTCGCACAGTGTCCGTCCCAGGCAGCGCGATCCGGCGTCCAGTTCCGCGGACGCTTGTCATAGACAGGAGACAATCCGCTGACTCAGCTGTGTGTGGCCGATCTCGATAACCACCGCCAACGCTCGACGATCGAGCCTTCGGTTGTGTTTGGACCTCAACGCAGCTGCCTGCGGCTCTGCAAGTGGGCCGCCGCCAGCTCCGGCATATGGTGGTCGCCATCGATTTTTCACACGCCTGCCGCAGGATGCCCATGTCACCAGTTAGACGAGTTGGCGCGATGGTTGGGCTACTCATTGTCGCGACCATCACGTCGCCGGGGACGACCCACACCGTGGAGACGTCGGCAACGACGGATGAACCTCCGCCGTCGTTTGCCGAACCGGCTGTCTCGCCAGACCGGACGGAGCTCGCGGTCGTCCCGGGTCGTGACATCTGGACCGTGCCGATCGCCGGGCGGCGCTCCGCGCCTCCTCGTCTCGCATGAAGCCGCCGAGTCTCGGCCGCTGTACTCGCCCGAAGGCGGACGGTTGGCGTTCGTTTCCGAACGCTGGCGCGGCCGATTGGGGAAAGCTGACCGCAAGGGCAGTCAGCTCGATTAGCGGGTAAACGAGTTGTAGCGGTCGTCGGTCGTCAGTCGCGCTTGGCCGGGGCCTCGTACCAACGGCTGCGGGGGACGATCTTGGGACTGTGCGGGTCGGCCTCGTAGTTGGGCGACGTAATCTGCACGCCGTACTCGTTGAAGGCGTCCAGGATATTCGCGTGCAGCACGCTCATCGCCTCGTGACGACGCTCTGGGCGTTCCGGGCACACGAGCAGGGTGTACTTCACGTAAAAGTCCTGCAGCTCGCTCTGTCGCACGACCGGAGGGGGCGACTGGCGTACCGATGGCGTGCGCTCCGCCGCCATCAACAGCAACGACTCAACTTGACGCCAGGGTGTGTCGTAGCCAATCGTCACGCTTGTCGCAACGAGGACGCCGTCAACACCGTCGACTCCCGAGTAGTTGGTCGTCGTGTTCGACACCACGATCGCGTTCGGAATCGTGACGTGTTCCCCACGAGGGGTCCTGACCTTCGTCGACAAGACGCCAAGGTGAATGACCGTGCCTTCGACATCGGCGACCCGAACGTAGTCGCCTACGCGCAGCGCGCGAGAGTAGGTGATCATAAAGCTGCTCATCATCTGATTGACGAGGCCGCTCGATCCGAGCGACAGCACGACGCCGAGGAACACACTCGCGCCCTTGAAGGCATCGGTACCGCTTCCGGGGAAATAGGGGTACGCCATGACTGCGGCGAAGATCCACAACAGGGAGTTCACGAGCCGCCGCGAGGGTTGTGCCGTGTCGGGGTGTAGCCAGGGAACCTCCAAGCGCCGTTCTTCGATTGCTCGAAAGAACAGCTGAATCAGCCGGGAGACAAACCTGGCGACGAGGACGATCAAGATTACGGTGAAGAGCGACGGGATCGCGTTCACCATGTCGAGGGCCAGCCCGGAGGCCTTCGACAACATGAACGACCGCATCGATTCACCCCATGGCCTGGTGTAGGGGAACTGGCGCAGGGTGAATGTGGCAATCGCGTAGACGACGAACAAGCCAACGACGATTGACAGGAACGAGATCACGCCCTTCCAGAACTCGAGGATGCGCGACGCTCGAACCATCTCCAGCGAACCCTCGCCGACACGCGCAATGTGACGCTCGGCCGCAATCATCAGACGGCCTGTGATACGCCGGCGGCCACGCGCAACCATGATGAGCAGCGCCACGCCGATCGCCATGACCAGGAGCGACGAGACGACGGCGCGGAGCAACATCAACGGTGTGCGCGCTTCGAGGGCTTCGTTGAGCGCCAGCTGCAGCGTCTCGACGATACGACCGCTGTCGGCCTCGAGCGTCGCCGCCGACCCATCGTCCGTGTCAAGCGGGGTGAGTCCGATGATTACGCGGCCGCCGACGGTGATGACGCGTCCACCTTCCACAGGCGTCATCGCCACGGGTCCGGCAATTCGCTGAGCGATCAAGTCATCGAGCAGGCGCTCGGCAATGGCTGCGCGTTCGGACGGCTGGCGCCCGAGCACCCGCGCGCGGAGCACGGTGATTGGGCGGTTGCTGTAGTAGAGCGTGATGGATTCGTTCGACGGCTCGATGCTCGCCGTCCCTGTAATGGGCGGCGGCTGGGCCGTGGCCGGGGCGCCCGGCGCCTGCGCGGCGGGTGCTGCAGGCGCGACGGTCAACGCGAGAAGAAAACACACCGCAAGCAGCCGGCGGCTGCTCACGGCCAGACCACGACATTCGATGCGCACGGCGGCTCCAGGAATAACGGTGAGCGAATTCTATGCGATACCGGCCGAGATGCCGGCACTCTGCTGATCGAGGAGAAAAGTCGCGTGCCTGGAATTGCGCGCCGCCCGTGCGACCGGAAGCGGCGAACCGGGATTCCCGAACGCTTCGCTGACGACCGGTGCCTTGGCGCCACCGAAGGCCGCGACGAACAGATCGGCGCCTTCCAGCGCCGCAAGCGTCAGCGTAAGACGGGCCGGCGGCGGCTTGGGGGAATCCATCACGGGCACGACTCGCCGCGACGTGATGTCGAGCACAGGGTGTCCGGGAAAGAGCGAGCACACGTGGCCGTCGGGCCCGACGCCAAGAAGCACGACGTCGAAGCGCGCCGGCCCGCCGAGCACGCGCACGATCTCGGCTTCGTAGTTCTGCGCGGCGAGCTCGAGGTCGGCGGCATCGGCCGGCATCCGGTGCACACGCGCTCGATCGATACGCACGCGTGACAGAAGGAGCGTCTCGGCGAGCCAGTAGTTCGATTCGGGATCGTTCGGCGGCACCGCGCGCTCGTCTCCCCAGAAGAGCTCGACGTCATTCCACTCGAGCTCGGAGCCGGCGAGCAACGGAAAGAAGATCTCCGCAACGGATCCGCCCGGCAGCACGAGCGACAGCCGGCGACCTTCGGCTTGCACATTCCGCGCGCGCACCAACAAACGCTCGGCGAAGGTTCGCGCGAGCTCGGCTGGCGACGCGACGACGCGTTCGAAGCCCACGGCGCTCGACTGTAGCACGCACGCGTGCATCGCGTGTTCATCCGCAGCGAGCGAACCGTGTGTAATGCCTATGTTTCGCCGCCGAGCTTGACGCGTCGAAGCGATGTGCCTAGAGTGCGTCCACCCTGCGAAAACTTCTCTCAACGGCTGGCTCCTCGCCGCCTGCTGGCGGAGGCTCTGCCTCCGCTGCTACGGGAGAGCTGTGTGCGCGGGTGCGTCCGCCGCCGGGAGAAAGGGTGGCGTGTATGTCGTATCTCTGGGTCGTTCGTCGTATTCGCTGTCTCCCGCGTCCCCTCCTCCTATCGGTTGCGCTCCTCTTTGCCAGCATGTCGGCATGGGCGATCGTCACCGACCTTGCCAACGTCAGGAATATTTACCGTCCTGTGGCCGAGCACGTCGAACAGGCCGACCTGAACGCCTTGCCCGCCGAACGAAAAGTTCGCCGAGGCGTTCGAGATCGGAGACGAGCTCTTTGCCACAGCCTTCAATGCCCTCGACGGCGGCGGCGCCAACGTCGGCCGCGGTCAGCGTTATACGCGCGTGCCACGCGCGGATCTCAAGGGCGCCTCTGATTGGTTCAACCACACACCGAAGCGCGTCACTGGTCCTAATGCCGGCGGCTGCTTCGAATGCCATGAGGCACCGTTCGAAGACGGAGCCGGAACAGCGGCGTTGAACGTCCATCGCGATCCGTTCCGCACCGGCAACCTCTCGCAATTCATCGAGCGGAACACGCCACACGTCTTCGCGCCTGGAGCAATCCAGCGACTGGCCGAGGAGATGACTGACGCACTCAGCGCCGATCGGCAACGGTTGGTCAACGACGTGTGTCGCACCGGCAGATCCGGCACCGTGGTCCTCGATGCGAAGGGCGTCAACTTTGGCACGCTCTCGGCCACACGTACGGCGACGGCCCCCGCGTGTACGGTGACGTTCAACACTGACAACGTTCGCGGTGTCGATTTCCAGCCGTCCGTCGACAACCCGGCGGCGCCAACCGATCTCATCGTGCGGCCGTTCCAGTGGAAAGGCAGCGTGCCGTTCCTGCGCGACTTCAACCGCGGCGCGGCTCACAACGAGCTCGGGATGCAGGCGGTCGAAATCGTCGGCGACAACGTCGATGGCGACTTCGATGGCGTGACGAACGAGCTGACGATTGGCGACATGACCGCACTCGCGGTGTACATGGCGGCGCAGCCTCGGCCAACAACGCTCCTCGAGCTCAATGCCCTGGGGCTGCTCGAACCGGCGCTGACGAGCGTGCAGATCAGCCGCATCAACCGCGGCCGCCAGGTCTTTGATGACGTGGGCTGTACCTCGTGTCACGTCCAGCAGCTGACGCTCGACTCGCCCATCTTCAGCGAGCCAAGCCAGAACGCCGCCTACCGCGACGGCGCGGCGTTCCCGGCCGGCCAGCCGACGGTCAACGTGCTCGATCCAAAGAACCCCATCACGTTCGATCTCACCAAGGATCAGCCTGACAACATCATCAGGAACTCGAGCGGCGCCATCCGTGCCAGGCTCGGATCGTTTACCCGGCGCGACAACGCCGGGCGCACGATCGTCGAGCTCTATGGCGATCTCAAGCGGCACGCCATGGGTCAGCGTCTGGCGGAGCCTGTCAACGAGATCGCCGGCGACGACGTGACGCCGATTCCGCTGAGCCCGCGCAATCGCCACACGCCGGACACGTTCCTGACCGAGAACCTGTGGGGTGTCGGCTCGACCGCGCCCTACATGCACGACGGCCGCGCGACAACGCTCGCCGAGGCGATCATCGAGCATGCAGCGTCGCCTAGTGATACTGCGAGCGAAGCACGATTGTCGCGGAACGCGTATCTCGGGCGCTCGCTCTCGGACAAACAGGCCGTGATTGCCTTCCTCGAGAATCTGGTGCTCTTCAAGATCGAAGAAGATAGTGCCGCGGCGGCTGGCGCCGCAGCGGCGCTCCAGAGCCTTGCGGGAACCGCACCCACGCAGCAGCGCGTGAAGATCGCGCCGAAGGGATTCAGGATTCGGCTCGACTGAGCGCACCATCGCGTGAGGGGAGCTCCCCGGAGCTCCTCTCACGTCTGTTTGCCAAGGTGCGCGCGCCCGAGGGACACTCACGGCTGGAGTTCATCGGTGCGCGCGGAACGGGACCGTGAGCGTGGAGTGCCAGGCCAACTGGTCGACGTCGGCGGATTCCGCCTGCACCTGCATTGCTCAGGAACAGGCACGCCGGCGGTGATAATGGACGCGGCGCTCGGGGGCTCCTCCATCAGCTGGTCCCTCATCCAGCCTGAGATCTCCACGCTGACGCGCGCCTGCAGCTACGATCGCGCCGGCTTTGGCTGGAGCGACGCCGGGCCGATGCCGAGAACGGCGGGTCGCGTGGCCGACGAGTTGTCTGTGCTGCTCGAGCGCGCCGGCGTCACGCCGCCGTTCGTGCTCGTCGGGCACTCGTTCGGCGGCCTGGTGATGCGGATCTTTGCCGCCAGGCACCGCCCAGACGTCACGGGGCTCGTGCTCGTCGATCCCGCTCATCCCGAAGACTGGGTGACGCCGGCACCGAAGGAACAACTCAAGATCGAGCGCGGCATCAAGCTCTGCCGCAGCGGGTCGACGGCCGCGCGCCTTGGCGCGGCCCGCGTTGTCAGCGGCCTGGTCACGCTCGGGCTCTTCGGTGTCGCGCGCGGGCTGGCGAAGGTCGTGAGCCGAGGGGACTCGCGCGCGAGGACGAAGGCGTGCTCGCACCGCTCTGGAAGCTCCCACCGGAAACGCGCCGGCCCCTTCGCCAGTTCTGGACACAAGAGAAGTTCTTCGACGCGCTCGGCAGTCAGATTGCCTCGATCTCGACGAGCGCCGCGGAAACGCTCGCCGCCAGCGCAGACGGATACGACGACCTCCCGCTGATAACGATCTCGTCGACCGACCCCGGAGAGCTACCGCCTGCGCCAGCAGGATGCCCTTGCGCGTCTGTCCACTCGCGGACGCCACGTCGTCGCCTCGAACAGCAGCCACTGGATTCCGCTCGACCAACCCCAGGCCGTCATTGACGCCATCCGGGACGTCTTGGCCGAAATCGCCGCGAAGTAGAGTCCCCGCTCGTGTTCGGCGCGCCCGCGCCATTCGTTATGTACAAGGCGTGTCAGGGGAAGCATCACTAGTATTGGAGGTTCCATGGCCAGCATGTTTATGGTGAGTTGCCGGCGCGAGTTCTGGTCGGCGACGGAGTTCTCGACGGCCGACGAGATTCGTCAGCTCGACCTCAACGGCAACGGACAAGCGCCGGCATTTCCGCCGACGACGTTCCTGCAGACGATAGCCGGCAAGCGCGTCACCGTGCTCATTCACGGCTACAACAACGAGCAGCGCGACGTGCTCGACAGCTACCGCACGATCGACGAGCAGATGCGGCT
Source organism: uncultured Acidobacteriota bacterium (assembly GCA_963797715.1). Classification (GTDB taxonomy): domain Bacteria; phylum Acidobacteriota; class Vicinamibacteria; order Vicinamibacterales; family 2-12-FULL-66-21; genus DATBJJ01. The sequence goes on along the minus strand of CAWCQS010000006.1, from coordinate 70,211 downwards.
GCTCGGATTTCTCGGCCGCAGCAACTCGCCATACGACGCGCTCATTGGCTTCGCCTGGCCCGGCGGCGCAACCGGTGTGTCATTTCCGTTCGCCCGGGCACGGGCCGAAGATGCCGCGCCTCGACTGCGGCAACTGCTCGCATCGCTCCGGGGAGCAGGTGCGATCGTCGACCTCAACTCGCATTCGCTTGGCGCCCACGTCACGTTCGAAGCACTGCGCGACGCCAGCCCCAGCGTCGTGCGCAACGCCTGGAACTTCGCCTCGGCAGTCGACAACGAATCGGTCGAGAAAGGAGAGCGCTACTTCGAGGCGGTGCTGCGCTGCCAGAAGTTCTACGTGTTCCACTCGAAGAACGACCCGGTGCTACGCGTCTGGTATCGCGTCGGCGACTTTTTCGACTTCGACACCGCGCTCGGATACTCGGGGCCGGAAGATCCCCGATCGATCATGGACAACTCCGCCAACGTCACCGTCATCAACTGCAAGGAAGTCGTGGCGTCGCACGGTGGCTACCGTTCTGCCGGGCAGGTGTGGTCGTTCATGCAGCGCGAGCTCGAAGCCCCTGGCACGCAGCAGTTCGTGACGCTCGAAAAGAACGCCGCGACGCTGACCGCGGTGTTCCGCGCGAGCGGCGGCACGCTCGTTCCACGCGCCACCGGCAGAAGCGCGGCGCGAAAGGGCGGCACGTCGCGCAAGCGACGCTAGGCGTCCGCGGAAGCCACGGATCGATCGGCCACGGAATACACGGAACACATCGATGGGCCACGGATGACACGGAACACACGGTTCTTGTTCGGGTTGGTCATCTCGCAAGCTGACGAAACGCAACCCAGTGTGATCCGTGTCTTCCGTGGCGGATGTGCCGTGTCTTGCGTGGCCGAATTGGACCGTGGATACGTCATTCCGACGCGAGCACCAGCAGAGCTCGAAAGCACGGCTGGATGATAGCTCAACGAGTACTTGATGTCGGTCGTCGGTCCTCCGGCCGTTAGTCGGGTAGTTAGTCCCCCGTCCCCCAGAGCGTCGCGGTCGTCAAAAACTCGGGAGAGCCGTGTTCGCTCGCGCCTCTCCAGGCGTTAGTAGTCATCAAGGGGAGGCGGACACGCCAAGCCCAGCAGGGAGGAGCCTGTGCGGGTACGATTTCAGAACAGCGAGGGACTCGTGTTCCTGTCCCGGACCAAGGCCCCGGTCATGATCGACGTGGGCACGCTTGGCGAAGCCGACCGGCGGGCGCTGGAGCAGATGGTCAGGGACGCACGATTCTTCGACCTTCCAGCCCGCGTCCCGCCGCTTCGCGGCGCCGCCGACGTCATCTGCCACATCACGATCGAGGACAGCGGCCGGGAGCATTCCGTCAGCGTCAGCGACCCCGTCCAGGGGCCGGCGCTCCGAAAACTGGTCGACCGGCTGCGAGAGCTCGAAGTTCGGGCCTAGCGCGGTCGGGGCGGACGGTCAGGCAGGAGCGCGACCTGCGCCCGGAGGTCGGCGGCGTCCATAACCCACATTCCACGGCCGTACGTGGAAATCACGATGATGTTGTCTCGCGGGTGCACCTGGAGATCCGACACCTGCGTGGACGGCAAATTACCGCCGAGCACCTGCCACTGGCGGCCACCGTTGTCGCTGATAAACGCGCCAAAATCCGTCCCGAGATAGAGCAGGTTTGCGTTCGTCGGATCCTCGCGGATGACGTTGACGGGCCCGGCGGGCACGTTCGCGGCAATGCTGCTGAATGTCTTGCCGTTGTCGGTCGACTTGTAGACGTAGGGGGCAAAGTCGTCGTCTTCGCGACCGCGCAGCGTGACGTAGAGCGTGCCCTCCGCATATCGGGACGGGACGATGCGCGATACCCACTTGCGCGCGGGGAGGGCTGCGCTCAGGTCGGTCCACGTCTTCCCTGCGTCGATGGTGGCGTGCAGCCGGCCGTCGTCCGTGCCGGCGTAGAGAACACCTGGTTTCGTCGGTGACTCCGCAAGCGCAACGATGGTCTGGTAGGGAATCGCGCTCGAGCTCTTCAGCAGCATCTGTGACGGATCGTTGCGACTGAGATCGGGGCTGATCCGCTCCCAGGTATCGCCGCGGTTCGTCGATCGGAACACGTACTGATATCCCAGATAAACCGTCGCCGGGTTGTGTTGGGATGCGATGACCGGCGCCATCCACTGTGCGCGCAGCTCGGGGTCGCCCTCCGCGACGGGCGGCCTGATGTTTGTGATGCCGGCGCGCCCTCGCCCCCGGCCTCGTCCATCTCCGCCGCCCGGTGTGGCGCCGCGGGCGGCCGCGGCGGCCGACAGGTCCTCACGCGTGAAGTTTCCGTAGAAACCGTGCGAGTAGATGATGTCGTTGTTGGAACGGTCGATGGCGTGGTGCGAACCTTCGCCGCCAGGCGCATTCGACCACGCGACCGCAGGGATGCGGGCACGGCCGGCCGTCAGATCCACGAGTCCGCGGCGGCTGCCGTAGTCCTGAATCGATCCGTACGCCCAGACCGGCGAACTGCTATCGAGGGTCACGTTGTAGAACTGGATCCCACCGGCGGCGACGTCGTAGGTCCACGTCTTGCCGCCATCGCGCGATCGGTAGCTGCCGCCGTCGTTGACGTTGTAGAGCACCACCGGGTTTACCGGATCGATCCAGAGGCCGTGATGATCGCCGTGCATGCCACGAAGCGTGGTGAACGTCTTGCCCGCATCGCGCGACACGTTGAGATTCAATCCAAGCGTATAGATGGTGTTTTCATCGCTGGGATCGACGCGGATCTGCCCGAAGACCCACCCATAAGTACCCGAGTGGCTGAGCATGAATTCATTGTTCTCGGTAACTTTGCGCCACGTCTTACCCTTGTCGTCGGTGCGGTACACTTCCGCTGACTTGATGCGGCCCTCGAAGATTGGACGAGTGTAGGCGTCGCGCTCACCTTCGCGCGGCGGCCGCCCGGGCTCGTAATTGTCAATGAATGCGTACACGACATTCGGGTTCGATCGCGCCACGTCGAGGCCGATGCGACCCCGGAACTGCGCTGCGGGAAGACCGTCGTTCGCCTCGCTCCAGGTGCGTCCGCCATCGGTCGTCTTCCACACACCGCCTTCCGAGTAGCCGGGCTCCGTGCGTGGGTCGCTCCACTTTCTGCGGATGCGCTGCCACATTGCGGCGTAGAGGGTGTTGGGATCGGCGGGATCCATCACCAGATCGATCGCGCCGGTCCGCGGGCTGCGATAGAACACTTTCTGCCACGAACGGCCGCCGTCGGTCGTCTTGAACACACCCCGCATCTCGTTGTCGGTCCACTCGTGGCCCGAAGCTGCTACGTAAACGATATCGGGATTGGATGGGTGAACGACGATGCGGGCAATCGTCTGTGTGTCGGTGAGGCCCGAGTGCGTGAACGTCTTGGCTCCGTCGACCGACTTGTAGATGCCTACACCGGCCATCGAGGCACGGAACAGGTTGGCCTCGCCGGTGCCGACCCAGACGATATCTGGATTCGACGGAGCAACGGCAACGTCGCCGATGCTCGTCGACGCCTGATGTTCGAAGACCGCCTGCCATGTTGCTCCGTCATCGTCGGTCTTCCAGACGCCGCTCGTCGCGTAGCCGACGTAAATACGCCGGGCGCCGTTTCTATCCGCGACCGCAATGTCTGTGGCCCGTCCGCTGATGTTCGTGGGACCGAGCGACTGCCAGGGGATGCTCCTATAGGGTGACGACTGCACCAGCGAGCGATACGAGTCGTAGGCCGCGCGCAGGTATTCGGCATCAGCCTTCTGAGGTTCTTGCGCGTTGAACGACAGCGTGGCGAGACATGCGACCAGTGAGAGCGAGAGAATCGATCGCCTCGGGAGCATGTCCCAAAGCGTATCATCTACTTCTTTTTGCGGGCGCGGCGCGGCCTGCGCATGAGTGACTGCTTGATGCGAGGCCAGGCCCCGCGCAGGAGATCCTGAGTTTCCTCGAACGTGAGACGCTTGAGCGCTTGCTTGTACTTCAACCACCGCAGCTGCCGGCCCTCACGCTCCTGGCCTGCGTCCTCCGTCCTGACGACGAAGTACGAGACGCGATACGTGTTTTCACCAAAGTCAAAGGCCATGCGCCCGGCCGGAGCAATGACGTTGCCTTCGACGCCAGCTTCCTCGCGAGCTTCGCGTACGGCCGCCGCGCGCAGCGTCTCGCCTGGTTCGACGTGGCCCTTGGGAAAGATCCAGTTGTCAGGATTGCGGCGCGCCGTGACCAGCAGGATCCGCGGCCCGGTTTTTCCCGCACGAACGACGATGGCGCCCGCCTGCTTGAAATCGGTCATGGCCTCCGCTGTGGTCGGGGCATTGTAGCAAGGCTCGTTACAGAGATGACGCGGCACCAAGGCTTGCCGAGCGACGGCCCGATAGCTCATGCTGACGTCATGAGACGTGTCGTTGGCCTACTAGTGGCAGTCGGTCTGGCCATTCCGCTGGCTGCAGCCGGCAGCAATCAGCCGCTGCGCGTGGTCGATTCGCTCGATCTGGCCAAGTACGCCGGCCGATGGTACGAAGTGGCCCGCTTCCCCAACAAGTTCCAGGATCAATGCGCGGGCGACGTGGTCGCCCACTACAACCCCCGCGGCGACGGACGAATCGACGTCGTGAATCGCTGCCGGACGGCGTCGGGAACGATTGACGAGGTGCGCGGCATCGCGCGTAAAGCCGGCGACGGCTCCAGCAACGCGCGACTCGAGGTGCGCTTTGCTCCCGCGATCCTGTCGTTTCTATCGGTGGTGTGGGGCGATTACTGGGTGATCGGACTCGGGCCCGACTACACGTGGGCTGTCGTCGGCACACCGAACCGGCAATATCTGTGGTTGCTGTCGCGAACTCCTGAGATGAGCGACACGAGCTACGCGCGGGCGGTCGAAATCGCGCGCGGCAGCGGCTTCGACGTCAGCAAGCTCGTGAAGACGGCCAACACGCGTCAGTGAGCGGCGACGCCGACCGGACAGGTCACACCCGTACCGCCCACACCGCAGTAACCGTCAGGGTTCTTCGACAGATACTGTTGGTGGTAGTCCTCGGCGTAGTAGAACTCCGGCGCCGGAAGAATCTCCGTCGTGATGGTGCCGTAGCCCTTCTTCGATAGCTGTTCCTGGAACACGTCGCGCGACCGAAGCGCTGCCTCGCGCTGTGCATCGTCAAAGACATAAATACCAGAGCGGTACTGCGTGCCGACGTCGTTCCCCTGCCGCATCCCCTGCGTCGGATCGTGATTCTCCCAGAACGCCTTGAGCAGCGCGTCGTAGGAAATCTTCTTTGGATCGAACACGACGAGCACGACCTCGTTGTGACTGGTCATACCGCAGCAGACCTCACGATACGTAGGATTCGGCGTCAGCCCCCTACCCGTCGTGTAGACCCCCGGCAACGACCAGAATTTCTTCGCGCCCCAAGCAGCCCATCCCGAACAACGCGCCTCCAGCCGGCGGAAACGGCGCTCGAGTCGCGCCCCGTTGACGTGGTGCGTGGCAGGCACCGGCATCCGCTCGCTCCGCCCCGGAAGCGCCTGCTCCTTTGTCGGCATTCTCAGCTTGCTGAACATGCTCCCAGTCTCCCACAGTTGGACGCCGGCCGCGGCGGACACGGACCACGGCCACGGAGTGACACGGACCACACTGTTGTTCCGTGGCTTCCGTGGGTTCAGTGGGTTCAGTGTGTCGGGAAGGTCTCGAGCATTCGCCGAAGGTTTGTGTCGAGTTCCTCGGGCCGGGACATATCCAGGAGCGAACGGATGAGGACGGGCAGCTGAGGATTGTCATCGCCTGTGGCACGCTTGAGCTCGCCGGTCTCCTGATCCCACGACAGTGCCACGGCCGAATCGCGCGTGCCTCCAGTCGCCCACTTACGAATCGTGCCGCGGGTTTCGTCGAACCACGGCGCGGTGCAGCAACTGAGGGCACGCGGCGAGATGATGAACACGCGCTCGTCGAGATTGGTTCGCTGGAACGGTCGACGGATGGCGAAAGGCAGCGCCCACTCCCAGCTGCGTCCGGGCGCACCGATGATGATCAGGCTGCCCTCGGGGGCTGACAATGCCGCGCTCCGGACATCCCGCACTACCTTCTGAGAAACGAAGGCCATCGTGCGCCAGTCGTAGACCGCGCGCGACAACGGGATAATGTAAAACGTCGCTACCAGAACCGCGGCCGCGGTCACGGCGCGTTGCCATCCCCGACTGTGACGGGCGCGTTGTGCAGCCTGCAGGGTGACGCCGAGCACGACGGCCCAACCAGCCGCTGCCAGGTAGACGTGGCGGGGCGAGTGGTAGCCTGCCACTGCGACTGGAAGCACACCAATCGCCCACCAGATCGGGCCGAAGTACAACAACAGCCGGCCCATGCCGACACCGCTGAAGGCCTGCGGCACCTCGCGGCGCGCGACGAGCCATACCGCGACGACGGCGATGAGGATCAGCACCACCACGATTGCTGAGGCCTGCATGTCGCCGGCCACGACGTGGCGGAGATGACGTCCGTGCAGGATGTAGAAATCGCGAAGGCCGCGCGCATTGAGCGTCCCCTCGCGCGCGACCTGTCCAAAAAGCAGATACCGCAAGTAGAGGTATCCGAGCGTCATCAGCGCGAACGGCACGTAAGGCCGCAGGAACGCCCACACTGGCACGACCGGTCGTCGGCGAACAATGACGTCGTAACCTGCGAGCGTCGCCACCATCGTGATCGTGTTCTGCTTGGTGAACAAGGCGACGAAGAAGAGCGTCAGCGACACGAAGTAGGCGCGCGTCGAGAGTCGCTCGCGGTAGACGACGTAGGCGAGAAACGCGGCAAGGTAGAAGAGCGCCGGCATCGAGTCGACGCGGCCTGTGATCCAGGCAACGCTTTCGGCGTGCACGGGCAGCAGCACGAACACCAGCCCCGCAAACATCGCAGCTGGACCGGCAAGCCCGGCCGCGCGCCGCGCGATGGCCATCACCAGCAGCCCGTTCGCGGCATGAATCAAGACGTTGAGCAGGTGATGGAGAAAGGGCGATACGGTGCCGCCGAGCGCCGTGATCTGATAGGACAACGCCGGGAACGGACGAATCTCGTCGGGATAGTAGCCCCAGATATGGTCCATCCACGAAGTCACGAACCATCGCGGAAAGTACGTGAAAGGCTTCTGCGCCAGCAACTGCACGACGCCGAAGTCGTCGCGGACGAAATAGTCGTCGAGAGTGATGGTGTAGGGCAGGATGGCGCCCACGGCGACGACCGCCCAAAGCCACCAAGTGTTGCGCGAGCCCGAGTCGTCTGGACCCGGCTCGTCGGTCAAGAACGGCTCCCGCGTGAGAAGCGATACCTGATGATGAGCCCGATCATGTTGAAGCCGGTCTTGAGAGTGCCCTTCAGGTTGCCGGTGATCTTCGACTCACCGACACGGCCTCGATAGTTCACCGGCACTTCGATCACCTTCAGCCTGCGCTGCAACGCCAGAATCACCATCTCGGGCAGGAAATGCGACCCGCCGACTGAGAGGTCGCCGCGAATCTGATCGAGCGCAGCGCGATGCGTGAGCCGCAACGTGCAGCCGCAGTCACTCAGCGACGGTCCACCGTAGAGGAATTGCAGCATCTTGGCGACGGTCCAGTTCCCCATCCGCAGGAACCAGCCCATGTTCGCCCGATCCCACACGAGCTCTCTCGTTGTCCTCGTGCCGCACACCATGTCGAAGTCGTCGGCGTAGGCGAGCAGCTTGAGGATGTCACGGCCGAGGAACGTGCCATCCGGTTCGGCGAGGATGACGATGTCGCCCTTGGCCTCGCGAATGCCGCGCTGCAGCGCATGGCCGTAACCCTGCTTCGATTCGTGTACGACGCGGGCACGCGTCTGGCGCGCCTCCTCTGCCGTCCGATCGCGGGAGTTGTTGTCGACGACGATGACTTCGTCGACGACATCCGGCACGAAGAAGTCGTCCACGGCCGGGCGGATGTAGCGTTCTTCGTTGTACGCCGGCAGGACGACGCTGATGGTCTTGGACCCGTGCATATGTAGTGTCCGCCTTCAGGCGGACGTTCCTGGTCCGGCTGAAGCCGGACGCTACGAGTGCTGCTGCCAGCTTGGCGGCAGATTCTTTCGGATCTCGATGCCGTCAAACGCCGTGCTGGATCGCGCACCTTGCCGCTTCACCCAATCCGCCATCGCGCCAAGGCCCGCGTCGAGCGGCGTCGTCGCGCGAACACCGAACACCCGGCGGATTTTCTCGTGGCTCGAGTGCGCCGTGTGAACCTCGTGACGCGCAGGCAGATGGACAACGCGCGGCGTTGTCCCCATGGCTGCAGCGACGCGTTCGGCGAGAAGATTCAGCGACCACGGATCGTCGGCGCCGATGTTGAACACCTCGTTCCACGCATCCGGCTGATCGATCGCCGCCGCCATGATCGGCGCCACGTCGTCGATGTAGCTGAAGGCGCGTGTCTGCGTGCCGTCGCCGAAGATCGTCATCGGCTGGTTTTGCAGAATCTGATTCATGAAGATGCCGACGACGTTGCGGTAGCGGTCGGCAATGTTCTGACGCGGACCGTAGACGTTGTGCGGTCTGAAGATGATGTAGTCCAGGCCGAACATCGTCCGGCTCGCGGCGAGCTCGCGCTCGACGGCGTACTTGGCAATGCCGTACGGATCCTCGGGCTCGGGCGTGGCGGCTTCCATCATCGGTACGGCCGGTGCCCGGCCATAGACGGCAATTGATGACGCGAAGACAAACCCCCTGACACCGGAGTTGACCGACGCGTTGATCAGATTGACGCTGCCGATCACGTTGTTGGTGTAGTTGAAGCGTTTGATGAAGTGGCTCAGACCCTCGGCGGCGTAGGCAGCGAGATGGTACACGTAATCGAAGCGCGCCTCCGAGAAGAGCCGATCGATCGCCGCGTGATCGGTCACGCTGGCGTTGACGAACGGTGCTCCCGCCGGCACGTTGTCGGCGAAGCCGCCGCTCAAGTCATCCAGCACCGTGACGCGATGGTCGCGGCGCAGCAGCGCTTCGGCGACGTGCGAACCAATGAACCCGGCTCCGCCCGTCACGAGCACGTGCGTCTTCGGCATGAGGCTGTTGTCCCGCTCAGTCCTGACTGAGCATCATGATGACCAGGAAGATGATGATCGCCGCGAGGACGAGCAACGCAATCTTCCACGCGCTCTTCGGATACTCGCCCGCCATCCGCCCGGTCACGCCGTTGACCACCACCTGATAGGCCTTGGCGCCAAAATTGTAGGTCAGGAGCCAGACCGGTACGAGGATGTGCTTGAACGTGCGGCCCGAATACACGGGATGAATTTGAAGATCCCGGTAAGTGTCGCCGGGAACCTGCGCCGCGCACATCGCGCGCAGCTTGTCGGCCATCGCGTCCTCGGATCGCTTCGCGGCGTCGAAGAGCACAATCTGGTAGTGCTCGACGACGAAGCCTGACAGAAACGCCCGGTCGTACGGTCGAAGCTCGCTGGTCGGAAACGGTTCAACCTGCGCCAGCAGCGCGTGCGATACTCCGCGCGTGCCAGGTACTGGCTCGTCGTCGAAGAAGTGTTGGACCTCACCTGACGCCGGCACCCAGCGCACGTGCCGGACCTGGCGCGTCCGCGTGTGTCCGCCCTCCTGATAGGTCTCGGTCGTGTAGTAGTAGTGGCCGGCCTCAGCGTCCCACGGGCAGACGACGTGCGCGTCGAACGTCCAGTAAGGAATGTAGATGCCGTGCACGCGATCGACGAGGGCGCGGGTCTTGAGCTTGCCAGGCGCCAGCCACTTGCTCGCGTACCACTTGCGGATCTGCTCGCGGACGGAGGCGTCGGTGACAGTGAACGGCAGCAGGCTTTGCGGCCGGATAGGCGCCTTGATTTCCTTATAGTCGACGAGTGCCGGTGAGCCGCAGAAGTCGCAGTTCTGGCCGACGCGCTCAGGGTCGAAGACGGATACGGCCTTGCAACTCTGGCACTGGACTGTCCGCTTGTCTGCCTGCCAGCCGCGCTCGTCGTCTGGCAGCTCGCGCAGCGCCTTGACGAGATCGAGCTCCTCTATCGCGCCCGTAGCCTCGTCGACCTTGAACGGCGCGGCCGTTCCGCAGAACGGACAAACCAGCAGCTGCTTTGCGGGGTTCCACTGCGCCTGGGCACCACAGGCCGCACACGGGAACTTGTCGAGAGCGCTGATGTCCGCCACGGGTCGCTGATTGGATTACGAGACGCGGATCCTGCGGATCACATTTGCGGGACACGGATCCCGCGGATCACTCGATGGGACGCGGATGTCCAAGACCACGCTTACTTGGCCAGATACTCGTCCAGAGCCGACCGCTTGATGCGGTATGCGGTGCCGATCTTCTTCGCCGCGAGCTCGCCTGACTCGATGATCGACAGCACGTCCGCCTCGGAGACGCCGAGCGCCTTCGCCGCATCGGCCGGGGAGAGCAGGTCGGGCAACGCGACGGCCGCCGTTGCCGCCGATGCGGCTGCTGCACCCGGCATCCCCTGCTGCTGCATGATCTGCTGCGCAATCGACAGGCCCACCGCGAGTTCCGTCGCCGCGCCGCCCGATCCGCCGCCTTTTTCCATGCCCTGCGCCATCTGGAACTTGACGTAGTCGTTGAGATTGCCGACCGCCGCCATACTCGACCGCTTGTCAATCGCCTGCTCGACCTCGGGCGGCACGGACACGTTCTCGACGATGAAGCTGGCAATCTCGAGGCCGTACTTGGCGGCAATCACGGGGTTGATGAGCGGCAGCAACGCTTCGCCGAGCTCCGTGTAGCGGCTGGCCACGTCGAAGACCGGGATACTTGCCGAGGCCTGCGCGTCGGCAAAGACGCTGACGATGCGCGAGCGCATCGTGTCGGCGAACTCGTCGAGGCGGAAGTTCTGGTCCGAGCCGGCGACTTCCTTGAGAAACAGCTTTGGGTCGACGATGCGGAAATCGTAAGTCCCGAACGCGCGCACGCGCACGATCCCGAGATCGTTGTCGCGCATCATGATCGGATTGGCCGTTCCCCACTTGTTGCCGGTGAACAGGCGCGTGCTCAGGTAGTACACGTCGGCCTTGAATGGCGAGTTGAAGCCGTACTTCCACGACTTCAGCTTGGTCAGGACGGGAATGTTGTCGGTCGTCAGCGTGTGCTTGCCCGGCGCAAAGGTGTCGCCGAACTCACCGAGGTAGATGAACTGCACCTGCTGCGACTCGCGGACGATGAGCTGTGCCCCGTTCTTGATCGCCTTGTCATCGTCGGGAAAGCGAAACGAGAGCGTGTCGCGCGAGTCGTCAGTCCATTCGATGACATCGATCAGCTCGCCCTTGATGAAGTCCATCAGGCCCATGGGAGACCTCTCTGAAAGTCTGAATTCTGAATTCTGAACTCTGAAGTGAAGTCTGAAATCTGAAGTTCGAAGTCTCGAAGTTTGAAGGTTGAAGTTCGGCTGTTGATATCCTACTGCTGGGAACCGCGACAGCTATTCTAAGGCATCCATGACGCGAGACGCTTCGGGATTGCATTGCCCCAATTGCGGCGCCGCCGCCGATCCGGACGCTGGGCGCTGCCCATACTGCCGGGCGCGGTTGGCAACGATCAGTTGCCCGTCCTGCTTCACCCTAGGGTTCGCAGGCGCGGCGTTCTGCCACACGTGCGGCGCCCGACGAACCCGGAATGCAGGCGAGACGGTCGCAAAGCCCTGCCCAAGCTGCAAAAAGCAGCTCGACGGTGTGGAGATCGGGCCGGTCGGCCTCCTGGAGTGCGCAGCGTGTGACGGCGTCTGGGTGGACGCGGACGTCTTCGAGCGGCTGTGTGCCGAGCAAGATGCGCAAGCGGCGCTTCTGGGACGGTTCAAGCCACGGACCGGCGCGCCCGTCGCCGCGCCGGTCCGCTACCGCCCGTGCGTCCGTTGCGGGCGCATGATGAACCGTGTGAATTTTGGCAGGATTTCGGGCACGGTCATCGACGTCTGCCGCGGCCATGGCGCGTTCCTCGACGCTGGCGAGCTGCACGACATCGTGTCGTTCATTCGACAGGGCGGCCTGGAGCGCGCCCGCACGAGACGGCTCGATGAAATCCGCGACGCCGAGCAACGACTGCGAGACCGCGAGCTCCGGGCACGGCTCGAGCATCGGCCGTCGGAAGCCCCGCTCGCCAGAAATGCGCCGTGGGGAGAAGACGGCCTGGCTGGTCTCCTGGCGATGATCCGGCGGAATTCCTAAAGAGCGGCCGGCGAGAAATTCAGCGCCACGCCGTTGATGCAGTAGCGCAGACCTGTCGGCGGCGGACCGTCCTCGAAGACGTGACCGAGATGGCTGCCACAGCGATTGCAGTGCACCTCGGTGCGGCGCATGAACAGGCTGTCGTCGGCCGACGTGCCGACCGCGCCTTCGAGTGGCGCGAAGAAGCTGGGCCAGCCCGTGCCACTCTCGAACTTACGATCGGCGACGAACAGCGGATTGCCACACGCCGCGCACGAGAACGTGCCCGGCCGTTTTTCGTTGAGCAGCGCGCACGAGCCCGGACGCTCGGTCCCGTGCCGACGCATCACCTGATACTGCTCCGGCGTCAGAATCTTCCGCCATTCCTCGTCGGACTTGACGACCTCGAACTGCTTCGTCGACTGTGCCATACCGTCGCTCCCTACGCGTTACTTCGACTTGAAGACCTTGCCCACGTCCAGACCGAACTGCGGTTTCTCTCTCGTGCCTCGAATCCGGATCGGGATGAGCGCGCCCGCGCCCTTCTTGCGAAAGATCGGATCGATGGCCTTCAGCAGGAACCCTTTGATCCCTCCCGTGCCGACGGCTTCGGAAATCGTCGCCTCCATCCGCAGCGCACCCGTCGAACCCAATCGTCTCGCTGCGTAAGCCGTACGACCCGTGCAGCTGCACGAGCGCGCCCGGAAGGCTGAACGACAGATCCGCGAAGGACAGCGTTCCGCGCTTCAGCGTGAACCGGCCACTCAAGTCTGACACGACATTCTGGGCCTTTTCATCCGGATCTTTGCCCCGCGCCCGCTGGCTCATGCCCGACAGCTTTTGCTGCACGTCTGGATTGGTGAACCTGGCGGAACCGACGTCGAACTTCCCGGCCAGCCGCAGCTTCTCGATGACATCTTCCTCGCCGGGCGGCAGCTCGAAATCAGTGTCGAGGCCAACTCGCCCGAGCATCAACGGCTTGTCCGCCTTGACGGCAAGCGTGAGCAAGTCTTCGATTCGGCCCTCAGAAATGTGGACGTTCAACTTTATCGTCCGACCCTTGACGCCCTTGGTGCCGGTGATCGCGCCCTTCGCCGCCACCGACGTCTTCAGAAACTGCGCGTCGACTTTGTTCAGATACGTGTCGCCGTCAGTGCCGTCGACCACAGCCTCGAAGCGGCTCGTCAGCGCCACCGGCTGCCTGCTGATGTCGAGATGAAAGTCAGGAATGCGCGCCTCGCCCGTCACGCCAATCCGCTCGAGCTCGCCGCCGAACGTTCCGGTCGAATTGAGGATGCCGCCGATCCCCTTGATCGTGTCGAGATTCGCGTTCTGAAAACTGTACTTGCCGCCAAGCGGCGTCGATCCCGGGTCGTCCTTCTGCCACGGACCGAACGTGCCGCTCGTCTCGATTTGCCCCTTGGGTATCGGGTTGGTCAGCGTCGCCACGAACGGCATCTGCTGCCAATAGCCAAGCGACCGCATCGTCAGCGACTGAATGGCAAATTCCTTGGGTGCCTTGCCTGCGCGCCTTGGGATGATCCGGAGCAGTGCGCCGTCGGCGACGAGCTCGTCGACGATGATCGGCGACTCGACGCTGGACTCGCGCCGGCCGTCGACGTTCTCGCTTCGCGCAGCATCGGCTATCGGGTTGCCGCTCTTGCGCAATCCACCAGGCGGAATGTTGATGACAAGCTTCTCGAGCCTGACGTGCTTGAAATGACGCGGACGCCGCAGCATATCGACGATGCCGCAATGCACGGTGAAGCTTTCGATCTGGATGAGCGGCGGAACCGTTGGAACGTCGCTGTTCCGAAGCCTGATGGTCAGCCCTTCGCCGTAGACGGCGACCGTTGGGAACAGATCGACACTGAACGACTGCAGCTCGACGTCGCTGTTGAGCCGATCGGCGAGCGTGGCGACGACCAGTTTTCGCAGTGGTTCGGTGCGCGAACCGGCGGCGGCGAAGATCGTCAGGACGACCAGCGTGCCGACGACCGATGCCGCAATCCAGCCGGCCGCTTTGAGTTTCATGGTTCCGTTTGCTTGCTTTTCTTGACGCTCGCGGGGCCCCACCCCCGCTCGCTCTCGCTCGGCCATTCGGCCTCGCTCGGGCCGCGGGCGCTGCCGACTCGACCTGAGGGGATCAGCCATCGGCAGCTCGGCTCGAACCGGTATCTCTTCGTTAACCTTCTACCTTCTGCCTGCTAGCTCCTAGCTCCTATTTGTCCGGCGCCTGCTTCGCAATCTCCAGCACGTCGGCGGCAGGCAGAATCACGCCGAGCATTCCCATGCTCTCGGTGCCGCCCATCATCGATGCCATGCTCGCTCTGCCTGCTTCAATCTGGCGAAGCGTCAGCAGCCCGACGACGCGCCCGTTGGTGAGAAACGCTGGCGTGCCCATGCCGGAGGCGGCGCCGGCGAGGACATAGAACGTGCGCGGCTTCTCGATGATCGCGCCGATGTCGTAGAGTGCCGCGCCGGCGGTCCAGCCACCGACACGTCCGAGCCGCGATAAGACCAACACCTGATCCAACAGGGCGGGCTTGGCGGCGTCCGACAGATCGAGCGCGACGAGCGGCTGCTCGGGCTTCGTCGTTGGTCGCAGGAACGCGAGATCCAGATCCTCGTCGCGGAGGACGATCTTTGCCGGCAGCTCGCGTCCGTTCGACAGGCGTATCTTCACGTCCGTCGGCTCGCTCGTGATCTCGACAGCTGGTTGACCGTTGCTCCCGGCCGAACCCATGAGCTTGGCCATCATCGCGCCCGGATTGAGCGAGCCGAGCGACAGGACCGTCAAGCCCGATGGATCAATAACCGTGCCGACGGTGTCGACCGGATCGTCAGAGGCCTGCATTTCGCGCCCACCCATCGACATTCGCATCTTGAGCACGACGCGGACGTTGACAACAGCGTCCTGCCACTTGCGGACGACATCTCGGGCGGCTGGCCGGTTGTCCTGGGCGAACACCAGGGCTGTGAGGGGTTGGGGCACAGGCGCGAGTAGGAGCACCGCGCCGGCCGCGAACGTGAGCGCTAGCTTTCTCATTGTGTGTAAAGGAAGGACCGAGGAACGTTGATCACCGCCAACCGGTCTCGAGCTCGACGAAGAAGGTCCGGATCCCGCGCCGGACTTTGAAGACAACCGACCGTGGCTTGGCCTCGGCAATGCGCGCCATCTTGCGCTGGACCGCCTCGACGTCGGCCACGGGATCCCCGTCGATCGTCAGCAGTACATCGCCGTCAGCGAGGTGCCCGAGCGCCGCCCATCCACCCTCCCTCACGGCATCGACGAGCACGCCGGTCTGATCCGCCGGCAGCCGCGACGAGACGCGGTCGGCTGCGGCGAGATCGCGGACGCGGAATTCGAAGCTCGGATCCTCGTACTTTTTCATTTCGCGCGGCAAGCGCGGTGACGTATCGAGCTTGACCGACACGTCCATCTGCTTGCCGTCTCGCACGACGGTGAGTTTGGCGATCGAACCAATCTTGTACTGGCGGATCAGCGTGGCAAAGAGATCGGCGTCAGACGGCTGCGATGCCTCGATGGGGTTGCCGTCGAGAGCCGTAATGACGTCGCCCACCTTCAACCCCGCGGCTTCAGCGGCGCCGCCGAACACACGCGTGATCCGAACACCGGTGCGGCCAGTCAGGTTGAGCCGCTCTGCCAGCTCGTTCGTCAGCACTTGCACCGACACCGGCACCCATGCCTTACGCGCTTCGAGTCCGGGATCCTCGAGCCCCGGCCGTCCAATCTCGACGACGGTCAGCAGCCGCTCGCCGGCGCGATCGAAGGAGACGAGCGCAGGAACGCGCGCATCTTTGCCCTTCGTCACCGCATCGACCGCCTTCTCCAGCGCCTCGAAGGTTGTCGTGGGCTTATCGTCGAGCGCGAGAATCACGTCGTCGTCGCGGAGCGACGGCTTGGCTTCGTCGGCGGGTCCACCGGGCCGGGTCCCGCGGATGCGCACGCCATCGCGGTTCGGGCGCTTCAACTCTTTTGCTGCCCAGCCGGTGAGGTTCGATGCTGTGATGCCCATGAGCGGCAGCTCGCGAATCCTCGCCTCAACGCTCTCGCGCTCTGCCGGCGTCACGGTGAGTGTTTTCTCGACGCTGCCTCTCTGCACAACGGCCTCGACCGGCTTGCCGATCGCGAGGCGCATGACCTGCTGATTGAAGACCGGCACCTCCTCGGCGAATCGGACGAGCACGTCCTTGCCGGCAAGCTTGAGCAAAATGTCGCCCGAGGCAAAGCCGGCGTCGGCGGCCGGCGATCCTTCGATCGTTCCGCCGACGAGTGCCCCGCTCTTCGCCTGGCTCGATGTGAGCAGCGGCTGGATCTCGAGTCCGATCCACCCGCGCTTGACGCGTCCGTCGCGCATGAGCGCCTCGGCAACCTCGCGCGCGAGATCCGCCGGAATCGCTCCGGCGAGCCCGAGGCTGATCTCGTTGATGCCGACGATCTGTCCCTGCAGGTTGACGAGCGGGCCGCCGGAATTACCGCCGAAGATCGCGGCGTCGTGGCCGATCCAGCGCACGATGGAGCCGACGTCCTCGCCGTCGAGCGTCATGCGGTTGAAGGGCCAGAACATGCCCGGCATGATCATCTCGGTGTTGCTGACGATGCCCATTGTCACCGACTGCGACAGGGCGAGCGGACTGCCGAGCGCGAGCACGCGGTCGCCAGCTTTGAGTTTCGACGCATCGCCGAACGTCGCCACGGGAAACGTGCGCGGCTTCAACGGCTTGAGGCGGATCACCGCGATATCAGAAAGCGGATCGGTGCCAACCAGCTCCGCCGGGATCTCTTCCCGATCGGCAAGCGTGCAGGTGATCGCGCGCGTACGACCGGCAACGTGGTGGTTGGTGACGACCATGCCGTCTGGCGTGATGATGGTGCCGCTGCCGGACGCTTCTCGCTTGAGCTCGCGGCCATCCTGAAACTCGACCGACACGACGTGGATGCGCACGAGACTCGGCGCGACCCGCGCCAGCGCGGCTTCGACGGCCGCGCTTTGATCCAGCATCGGGTCGTGAGACTGAGCGGACGCCATTCCGGCAACGCCGGCGACGAGGACTGCGGCGAGCACACTGCGCATGCTCTGATCTTATCCTTATCGCGAATGGCGCGGCCGCCCCGGACAGCAGCGCTTGCAGCGCCGCGGCACCGTGCGGTCATGGTAATCTTTCGTGAAGTCGCCAAGCGTTCCGATGGCGGCTCGGCGCGTGCTCGGCTCGGACGCGCCCGGGACGGCTCTGTTGCGACCTCGGGGCCGGCTCCGGACACTACGGTCGCCGAGGCATCGCACGCACGCATGAGCAGCCTTCCTCGTACAGCGGAACCCGGCAAGGCACCGGCGGCCAAGGACCGGCGCACCAAACTCGGGCCAGTGTCCGAGTTCATCGACCGGCACTTCCGGCACTTCAACGCCGCCTCCCTCAACGACGCCGCCAACGCCTACATCGCGCATCTCGATTCCGGTGGATCGATGCTGATGGCACTCGCCGGCGCGATGAGCACGGCGGAGCTCGGCGTCTCGCTCGCCGAGATGATCCGGCAGCGCAAGGTCCACGCAGTGTGTTGCACGGGCGCCAACCTCGAGGAAGACGTCTTCAACCTTGTGGCCCACTCACACTACGAGCGGCTGCCGCGCTATCGCGATCTCACGCCGGAGGACGAGCAGCGGTTGCTCGAGCGGCAACTGAACCGGGTCACCGACACGTGTATCCCCGAGCACGAAGCGATGCGGCGTATCGAGAGTGTCGTACTCGAGGAATGGAAGAGCTCGGACGCCATCGGCGAGCGGCTGTTTCCGCACGAGTTCCTCTATCGCGTGCTGTTGTCTGACCGCCTCACCAACCATGTCGAGATCGATCCCGCCGACAGCTGGCTGCTGGCGGCGGCGCAGGCCAACCTGCCGATCTTCGTACCTGGGTGGGAAGACTCGACGCTCGGGAACATTTACGCCGCGCACTGCATCCAAGGAACGTTCAAGAACGTGCACACTGTGCGGTCGGGAATCGAATACATGATGCGGCTCGCCGAGTGGTATCGCGCGACGAGCCCGCGCAGCTCGATCGGGCTCTTTCAGATCGGTGGCGGTATCGCCGGCGACTTTCCTATCTGCGTCGTGCCGATGCTCAGCCAGGATCTCCGTGTCGACGACGTTCGGCTGTGGGGCTATTTCTGTCAGATCAGCGATTCGACGACGAGCTACGGGTCGTACTCCGGCGCCGACCCCAACGAGAAAATCACCTGGGGCAAGCTCGGCGTGTCGACACCGAAATTCATCATCGAGTCGGACGCCACCATCGTCGCGCCGCTGATCTTCGCGCGCGTATTGAACTGGTAGACGCGTACCGATTCTCCTCGAACCGAGAAGAGGGGCGGAAGGCCTCGACGCGTCGACGTTCGTAAGTGGTACCCATGCGCAGAACATTCGGACTCTGGCTGGCCTTCGTCTTCGTCGTGATCGTCGTCCTTCCGGTTGCGCTCTCAGCGCACCTCAGACTCACGAAGAGCTCGCCAACCGAAGGCGCAACCGTCTCGACACCGCCAAAGCAATTACAGCTCTGGTTCAGCGAAGAACCACTGCTGCCGCTGAGCAGTGTCACCCTGACGGGTCCGAACGGCAGCGTGAACATTGACAAGCCGCGCGCGTCGGTCGAGCGCTCGGTGACCGTTGCGATCGGTTCCGCCTTGCCAGCAGGCTCGTATCGCATCGCGTGGAAGGCCGCCGGCGACGACGGCCATGTCGTTGCGGGCACCGTCGACTTTGCCGTCAAAGAGTCGGCGCGGCCGCCAATGTGACGCTCGATCCCTCGACGATCGCCATCCTGACCGGTGCCACGCGCGCGGTCGCGTACGCCGCATCCACCCTGATCGTCGGCGTTGCCGTGTTCGACGCCGGCGTGCTCGAGCACGCGTCGCTCTCTGCAGGCGAACGCGACGCCGCGCGCTCGCACGCTCGGATGATTGGTCTGCTGACGGCGATCGCCTTACTGCTCTCCTACGCCGCGAGACTCTATATCCAGGTGATCGACAGCTATCTCGTCGCTGTGCCGACGGTGCTGATGCTGCAACAGCTGATTTTCCTGACGCGCGCATGGGGACTGGGCGTGTTGGGACAGCTCATCATCGGTACTGCGCTCGTCGCATTGCTCGTTTACGTCCGGCGATCCACCGCGACATCGGCATGGTTCTGGATTGCTGCGCCGCTCGCGGCGCTCAGCGTGCCGCTCACAGGCCATGCCGCCTCACATGGCGGGCTGGCCGCGCTCGCCGTTCAGGCGACGCACGTCTTTGCTGTCGGGTCATGGCTGGGTACGTTGGCGGTGCTCTGGCTGGTGTGCCGGCATACGGTCACCGCGGCAAGCCTGGTATCGATCATCAACGCATTTTCACCTGTCGCCCTGGCGTCGGCGGCAATGGTCGCGCTCGCCGGAACGTCAGCGCTCTTCATTCACGTCGGTACGCCACTCGACCTCGTTTCGACGAGCTATGGTGTCGTGCTGCTGGTCAAAATCGCGCTGTTCGCGGCCGCCGCTGGTGTGGGATATATGAACTGGCGTCACGTCACGCCGGACCTGGCGCGAGGCGGCCCGCGCAGTCAGTTCACGCGCGCGGCGGCGCTCGAGATTTCGTTGGGCGTCGTTGCCGTGCTGGCCACGGCACTACTTACGAGTCTGCCTCAGCCGGGCGAGTGATCTGAAATGCTGATTGCTGAAGGCTGAATGCTGACGTGAATGCTGAAGGCTTCGGCAACCACAAGGAGCGTCACTCGAGAATGATTCGTTCGGTGACAGCGCCAGCTGCGATCGGACGCACCGAGAATGCGGGATTGCGACGCATTTCGTCGGTGACGAACGAGTCACCCTCGAACACGATCTCGAAGATCTTGGGCGCGCGGCCCGCAGCCGACACTTCGAAGTGGATGTGCGGCGGCACGCGGCTGTTCGGGTAGGAGCCGGGTTTCACTGTCTCAAAGGACCAAGCGCCCTTGGCGTCGGAACGAAGAAACAGTTTCAGCCGCGGATTCTTGTTATCACTCGCCGGCTTGACGCCGTAATAACCCTCGTGGTCGGTCTGATAGATGTAGAGCGACGCGCCAGACACGGGCGCTCCGTCGCGGCCAACGACGACGCCACTCACGCGGAGCGCTTGACCGGGCTCGCCCTGCGGGGCGACGCGGCCGGTCGACGGCGCCTCGGCGGGCGCTTCGTGGACGGATTGCGCGGCAATGCCGGCAATCGCCGCGACGATGGCCAGCGTAACCGCGATCCGATGAACGCTGCGGGTGGTCACGTCGATCGATCGGCGCATCGAGTCCTCCATGTGGCGGATCGTCTCACGCCTGGGCGATCCTTGCGGCGCTGTTCGAACGATTTCGCTGTGACGACCGGCGTGATCAGCGGGCGACCAATCATCTCGGCCACGGCTACGGCACGGTCAGGTCGCCACGGAACACGCGGACAACACGGGGTATCGACAGATAGAAACCAATCGGTGTCTTCCGTCTGTTCCGTGGCTCAGAGAGCAGCGGGACCGGAGGCTATTCACTGCCTCGCGGCCAGTGCCGCTTCCCGCGCGCGCTGCGCCTGCCAGAGGTGACGGCGTTCGTGAGCGGTGATGACGTGCAACCCGGTCGCGAGGCTGAAGCGAACCCAGGGGATGAACGGGTTCGGAAATCGGACGCTGGCCAGGTCGATGCCGGAGTACGTCTGCAGAAACGCCCGCACATCATTCTGCGACGCGAGAAACGCAACAAATGCGTCGGCGAGTGGTGGACCAACCCTGGGACGGATCTTCGCTGGTGCTTTCGTCTTGCGGCCACGTTTGACCGGCGGCTCCAGACTGCGCGCGAACCACCCGCCGATTGCGCCTGGCAGCGCCGGCCTGCGCCGCATGCGGCCGCCAGACAGCGCCGCCGCCGCTGGTTGCCGCATCGCCTCCAGGTAAACGCGATTCGCGGTGGCCAGGTGATCAAGACACTCGGCGACACTCCACGCATCGGGCGCCTGGCGCGCGGTGCCCTGCGCTTCGGTCAACCCTTCGACAAGCGCACGCGCGTCGCGCTCGTTGGCGTCGAGTTCGACAGCGAGCCTTTCGATCTCCGGGGCTCCGGTGGCGGTCATTTCGTCCCCTCACCCAACGGCTGACGTCAGGAACTGCTCGAGCAGGTTGCGAGCGACGCGCAGACGGTAGGCGGCGGTCGAGCGTAGATCGTCGATGGGTGCAATATCGCGCGCCAGGGCCTCGCAGCTCACCGCTATCGTCTCCTCGGTAAGAGGCCGGCCGCGGATGGCGGCCTCGGCGTGCGCCGCCCGCACGACGGTCGGCGCCACGCTGCCAAGCGCGATACGGATGTCGTGCACGGCGCCGCCGGTCACGTCCACTGCAGCGGCGAGGCATAACTTCGATATGGCTTGCGCTCTGCGCGTGCCGACCTTCCGCCACGTCTGCAGCCAGCCACCGCGGCCACGGGCAAGTCGGATCGACTGCACGATCTCGTCTGGGGCGAGATCCATGTGCTTGTAGCCGAGATGAAAGCGATCGTACGGGTACGCGCCGCACACCTCGAATCGACGCCAGGTCGACGTCGGCGTCGTAGACGAGCAGCGTCGGCGGTGTGTCGGCGGCCGGCGACGCATTGGCAATGTTCCCGCCGATCGTGCCACGGTTCTGGGTCGCGACACCGCCGGTCTCGGCGGCGGCGCGGCAGACGAGCGGACACTCAGCCTGCAGCGCCTCCGATCGCATCACGTCGGCATACGTCGTCATCGAACCCACGACGATTTCATCGTCTGTGACCTCGACGCCGCGGAGCTCGCCGAGGCCGCGCAGGCTCAGGTATCGGCCGGGCGGCAGCTTGCCGGCTTCGAGTAACACCATCAGGTCGGTGCCGCCGGCGAACGGACGCCATGTCCCAGGCTCGTGCGCGAGGATCTCGAGCGCGTCGGTCAGGTTGGCGGGCGCGCGCAGGTCGAACCGGGGAAGAAACGATCTCACGACGCTTCTTTACAGGCCTCGAGTACGGATTCGAAGATGCGCATGTAACCGGTGCACCGGCACAGGTTGCCGGCAAGCGCGATACGAACGTCGTCCGCCGTCGGCTGCGGTGTCCGCTCGAGTAGCGTCACCGCCGCGAGCACCATGCCCGGCGTGCAGATGCCGCACTGGGCGCCACCGTGCTTGACGAATGCCTCCTGGACGGCGTGCAGCCGTTCGCCGCTCGCCACGCCTTCGATCGTGGTGATCGACGTACCGTCGGCGTGCAGCAATGGAACCAGGCAACTGTTGACGAGCTCACCATCGACAACAACCGAGCAGGCGCCGCACTCGCCCTCACCACATCCCTCTTTCGTGCCCGTCAATCCCAGATCGAGGCGCAGCGCGTCGAGCAGTCGGCGCATGGGATGGCCGTGCAGCGTCATCACGGAACCGTTGACGCGGCACGAGACCGTGACGCTCGGCGTTTCAGACATGCGCCGACTCCATCACCGCCATCAGCGACTCGGGCGTCATGGGAATCGCGCGCGGATCGGCGCCGGTCGCGTGTGCGACCGCGTTGAGGATTGCCGGCGCCGGCCCGTCCATCGGCAGTTCACCGATGCCTTTCGCGCCAGCCGGACCATGTGCGTACGGCTGCTCTTCGAAAAAGACGCGGATCGGGGGCAGGTCCAACGACGTCGGCATGATGTAGTTCGTCATCTCGCCGTTGGCCATCCGGCCCTCCCGCCAGACTACCCGCTCGTAGAGCGCCCAGCCGATCGCCTGCGCGACACCGCCCTCAATCTGGCCTGCGGCGAGCACAGGATTGATCACCTTGCCTACTTCCTGCACGGCCACGAAATCATCGACGCGCGTCTCCCATGTCGCGGTGTCGACAGAGACTTCGGCAACGTAGGCGGCCCAGGCGTACGTGCCGTAGGCGTCGCCTTGATACGTGTCGTCGTCCCACCGGCGGCCCGGCGGTGGTTGTACCGCGCCGTCGCGCGCAAGGGGCCGAATCGCTTGATGTAATCCGCGCAGCCGCGAGCGAAGTGGTCGCCGCCAGCGTCGCTGGCGACGCCCACCTTCTCGAGTTCTATCCGCAGCCGGCGCGACGCGGTCTCGATCAACTTACCGACGACCATGCACGTGCGTGAGGCCACTGTTGGTCCGCTGTCGGGAACAATCGAGGTGTCCGGTTGAGCGATTTCGACTGTTTCGAGTGGCACGCCGAGCGTGTCGGACGCGATCTGTGCGAACACCGTATTGGTGCCCTGACCGATCTCGGTGTTGGACGAGAGGACACGCACGCGACCGTCCGCCAGCGCTTCGACGGCGACGACCGATGCCAGGTGATCTTCTCCAGATCCCGTGAAACCGGCACCGTGCATGAACGTCGCGAGACCGATCCCCTTGCGCACGCGCAGCGACGGATTGATGGCGTCGAAGCGTGCGCGCTTGGCGTGATAGCCCGAGATCGACAATGCGCGTTCCAGCAGCGCCGCCATGTCGATGGGATCCTGCATCACCTGACCAACCGCGCTGGTTTGACCGGCGGCGATGAAGTTTCGCCGTCGCAGCTCGTCTGGCGGCAGGCCCACAGCAGCGGCAACGCGATCCATATGACGTTCCAGCGCGAAGAGACTTTGCGGCGCGCCAAAGCCGCGAAACGCCCCGTGCGGCGGCGCGTTGGTCGCCACGGCGCGGCCGCGCAGACGAACGTTCGGGCAGAAGTATGGCCCGGCGGAATGAATGGTTCCACGAGACAGCACGACTGGCGAGAGCGTGCAGTACGCACCGCCGTCGATCACGAAGTCGACGTCCATCGCCAGCAGACGTCCGTCGCGCGTCACCGCCGTGCGGTGGCGCGTTCGCGACGGGTGGCGCTTGGTTGTTGCCACCATATCCTCGGCGCGGTCGTAGACGAGCTTCACGGGCTTTCCGGACTTCCACGCCAGGAGTGCCGCGTGGCAGGCGACGATCGACGGGTACTCCTCCTTGCCGCCAAAGCCGCCGCCGGTTTCCATCTGCACGACGCGTACTTTTTCTGCCGGCAGGTTGAAGAGCGCGCGCAGGGCCTTGTGGATGTAGTAGGGGCACTGCATCGAGCCCCAGACGGTCACGCCATCGTTGGCGCTCGCCGTGGCCACCATGCCGTTCGGCTCGATGTAGAGCTGTTCCTGCGCGCCAGTTTCGTATTCGCCCTCGACGACGATGTCGGCTCGCGACAGCGCCTCGTCGACGTTGCCACGCGCGACGGTGTACGCCTTGAAGATGTTGTCCTGACCCCACACGACGGCGCGGCAATCGAGCGCATCGTCGATCGTGAACACCGCCGGCTCGGGGTCGATGTCGATCACCACGTGCCGCCGCGCCTCCTCGAGCCGCTCGCGATCGGGGTGCGCGAGAAGTACGACCGGTTCTTCAGGATGGTTGACGCGATCGGCCGCGAGACAAGGCTGATCGTCGGTGATGAGCGCGATACGGTTGACGCCGGGAACGTCAGCGGCGGTGACGACTGTGAAGTCGGTCCAGGAAATGTCGGACTCGAAGTCGATGCGCTTGATCAGGCCGCGCGGCGCAGGGCTCCGCACGGTGACGCCGAAGAGCATCCCCGGCAGGACGAAATCGTCCACGTACTTCGCATGACCGGTGACCTTCGCCCGGCCCTCGCGGCGCGGTACGGAGCGGCCGATGAACGGCATCACTCCGATTCTATTGGAATGTCTGGCAGGCTTGTACGTCCCCGCGCTCGAACCCACGGCGGAACCAGCTGACACGCTGCTCGGACGAGCCGTGCGTGAAGCGATCGGGCGCCACCCGCGCGCCGGCCATCCGCTGGATACGGTCGTCGCCAATCGACGCCGCCGCGTTCAGCCCTTCCTCGAGGTCGCCGGCCTCGAGTTCGACCTTCCCGAGCGCGGCGCGTCCGGGCTGCGCGGCTTCGTGCCCCCACACGCCGGCAAAGCAATCAGCCTGCAGCTCCAGCCGCACCGAGAGCGCATTCTGCTGATCCGGTCTCGCCTGTTGCATCTGGCGGACCTGTGACTCGATGCCCAGCAGGTGCTGCACGTGATGGCCGAGCTCGTGCGCGAGCACGTAGGCTTGCGCAAAATCACCAGGCGCCTTGAATCGCTGCTGGAGTTCTGCGAAAAAGCCGAGATTGAGATAGACGAGTGAGTCGGCCGGACAGTAGAAAGGACCGGTCGCGGACTGCGCGAATCCGCAGCGCGACTGAATCGCGTCCCGGAAAATCACGGCGCGCGTCGATTGATAGCGGCCGCGCAGCTTATCCTGCCAGGTCTCCTGCGCGTCTTTCATCACTGCATCGACGAAGTCCACGAGCTTTTCTTCTTCCGGCGTCGTGCGGAGCTCACCGCCGCCTGTGCTGACCGATGGGCCGGTGGTCACCGAGCCCGTACCGCCGAGCAGCGAAAGGAAGTCCACGCCGGTGGCCCAGCTCAGCACGAGCATCAGGAGCAGACCGCCGAGCCCGATGCCACCCATCCGGAGTCCCGCACCACCGGATTGACCGCGAACGTCTTCTACGTTGTCACGACTGCCGGCCGTCCACTTCATAGGAGCCTCCGCTCTCTGCAAGGCCAACGCCACGCGGATCTATGTCGGCGGCACTTGACCGCCTACTCCACGACGATGTGTCTCCATTTTCCTTGGTGGAATCGAACGACGGACAGCACGCAGCGGGTCAGATGTCCGAGCACGATCGCCGACCAGACGCCGGCCGCGTCGAGCCGGCCGAGACTCTGCAGCGTGCCGCATAACCCCAAAGGTACCAGCACTTGTGAGACGAGCGTGATGTAGAGCGGGCTGCGAGTGTCGCCTGTACCCTGGAGCCCGCCGGTGTAGGTAAGCGCCACCGTAATGAAGAACCCGGAGACACAAAGGTAGCGCAACAGTTGCGTACCGAGCGTCACAACGTTCGGATCGTTCAGGCCAAAGATCCCGAGCAGTTGCTCTGGGATGAGCAGGAAGAGCGCCCCCACGGTCGCCGCCACGCCAATGCCGATACGCGCGGCGATCTGCACGCCACGAATCGCGCGCTCCGGATGTCCGGCGCCGAGATTCTGCCCGGCGACGGCGGCTGCAGCACCCATCAATCCCACGGAGGTCCAGGTAATCAGGGCGAAGAGCTCGGCGTAACCGACCGCATAGGCCGCCTGCGCCTCGGCGCTGTGCGGCAGCGATCCGATAAAGCGCAGGAGCATGACGCCGGCGACGTTCATCGCCACGCCCTGAATCCCCGCGGGCAAACCAAATTTGAACAGCGACCGAATGATCTTCAAGTCCGGCGTTCGCGACATCGCTTTCGGAAAATTGACGACGAGGCGGCCGCTCAGGAGAAGCCAAATCCCGATCGAGGAAACGATCAAGCTCGCGGCGCTCGTACCGATCGCTGCGCCTCTCGTCCCAAACGCGGGCACCGGACCGTATCCTGGAATCAACACGACGTTGAACGCCACGTTGAGGACCGTCATCAGGATGCCGAGCCGCAGCGGTGTTCGAGCATCACCGGCCGATCGCAGCGCGCCGCCCAGCATGAAGAAGAGGAGCATCCCGATGCTGAAGCCGAACATCGTACGCAGAAACGGCAGCGCCTCGGCCTTGACCTCAGATGTGGCGTTGACGAGATCGAGGAGCGTCGGGGATAGCACGTAGCCGAGCGGCGCGAGCACCAGGAGCGAAAGAGCGACCGCGGTCAGAAAGGCTTGATAGACGGTGCGATTGACCTTCTCCGGTTCATTTGCGCCGGCAAACCGTGCCACCAGCACGCCCATACCGGTAAAGAGCGACGCGATGAAGACGATGACAACGAGGAAGATCTGCCAGCTGACGCCAATCGCGGCATTGCCAGTGAAGCCGACGTAATGTCCGACCATCGCATGATCGATGATGCCCTGCAGTCCTCCGATGGCATTTTGGAGGACCGTCGGCCAGGCCATCTTCCAGACGGCGGGGACGAGCGGCCCTTCGACGAGCGAGCGATCGAGCTTGCGGCCGGCAGGGCGCGCCGGCGCCGCGGGCGTCACCTCTGGCATCGACGCCGAGGGGACAGAGGGTGCGGAGGGCGGCGGAGGCGCGGCGGCCACAAGAGGTCGATGATATCAGGGTGATGAGAACGCGCGGCTACGTACGCATGGCCTTGAGTCCACGGCGGACGTCCGCGTGCGCCAAGACGACGGCGGGCTGACGCTGGAGTGCCTCGAAATAGCGGCGTGAGAATCCTTCGCCCTCTTCGGAGGCGATCAGGAGCTGTTCGACCGAATCGACGAGCGCCACGGCGTCGGCCATCGTGGCGTTGCTCTCTCGTCCGATGCCCTCGTCGATGCGAACGATCAAGCCGGAGAGCGCGTGCAGCCACCCGAACCAGGGATCGTCGATCACGAGCTGCAGCAGGTGTCCTGCCGACGCGACGCGGCCGCGGTCCAGCTCGTAGGCTGCGCGCGCATCGTCGAGCAGGACCTTGTGAAGATGCAACAGGCGGCTACGCAGATCGCCGAGCTTGATCCTGACGTCCTCGTTGATTCCCGAGATCGTCGATGGCGCAAGAGGCTTCGTTGCTGGCGACGGACCCTCGGCGCGCAGGTCCGCGAGGTCGAGCCGCTCCGTCACCATCTGAAGTGATCCGTCCGCGGCGCGTGGCCACTCGGATCGCGGTCGATCCCAGTAGAGCTCGATGCCGTTGCCGTCAGGATCGCGAAGATAAAGCGCCTCGCTGACGCCGTGATCGGCGGCGCCATCGAGCGGGATGCCAGCCTCGTCGAGCCGGCGCAGCGCGTCCCCGAGCGCCGAGCGATCCGGATAACGAATGGCCACGTGATAGAGGCCCGTCGTCCCTGGCGCTGGTGGTGGCCCGCCGCGGCTCTCCCAGGTGTTCAGGCCGATGTGATGGTGATACCCGCCGGCGCTCAGAAACGCCGCCGAGTCGCCCATGCGCTGCGTGATCTCGAATCCGAGCACGCCGCGATAAAACGTCAGCGCGCGCTCGATGTCGGCAACCTTCAGGTGAGCATGTCCAATGTCAACGCGCGGATCGATGGGCTTGTCCATGGTCGAGGTCGAGACGGGTGTTGGACCGGGGTCAAACCAGGGTCAGACGAGGCTCACACCAGTTTATCAGGCCAGAGCGCGGACGACCTTGGCAGTAGTCACGACCTGGCCGGCGTGACGCTGCGAGTGCTCGGCCGCATGAAACAGCAAGCCAATGACCGTCGTCGGCAATCCTGCCCGACCGACCGCGCGTGCGTCGGTCAACGAGGACGGCGGTGTCGCGCGAAGTTGCGCGAGGGCCGCATCGAACGCGCAGCGCACGTCGTCAAGAAGCGTCGCCGCCCCGACGACGGGCGGATTCGACTCGGCCCTGGCAGCTGCCTTCTGCGCGTCGTTCAGCAGCTCGCCTCGCGCATACGTCAGGAGGCGATTGGTGCTGCCGCTCAAGTGCATCAGATGAAAGCCGATCGACGAGGCTCCCCCAGGCGTTCGCCACAACTGGTCGTTCGTCAAGTCACGAGCTGCCGCCTCGACATCGTCGAGCGTCTGCAGAAGTGCGTGCGCGGCCGGCTGAAGAAGTGCCGGCACGCCCTCGACAGGGCCACGCAGCCAGTGCTCGGGTTGGGTAATGGGTTTCGCCATAGCCATCAATCCTACACTCGGCCACTCGGCGTCGGGACGGCTGGGGGCTTGCGTACAGCCGGGCTTCGGACACAGAATGCGCGCGGAGGGTGCGATGAACCGACGTGCTGCGCTGGTGACCTTGGGAATCCTCGCGGGTTGGTGCTTCACATCAGGCCTCACGGCGACCCCTTCCGCTCTACAGGCGCCGGCCCCGCCGCAGCCCACCGCCGCCGTCACTCCGCCTGACGACAGCACTGTTGAACAGTTCCTCCTGAACGGGCGCCTCACGCAGACGAAAAGCATCAGCAAGGGCGTCACCGGGTCAATGAAGGGAACGATGACCGACGGTACGCTCACGCACGCTGTTCACATCCAGCCGATTGACGAATACAAGCGCGAGTTCAGAGGCGATCAGGGCACCGAATTCAACTTTCGTGATTCATGGATGTTCAACGTCGCCGCATACAAGATCGCGCGCCTGCTCGACATCGACTTCGTGCCGGTGAGCGTCGAGCGGAAGTGGAAGGGCGTGCCAGCCGCGTTTACCTGGTGGCTGGACGACGTGATGATGGAAGAATCGCAACGCCTGAAGGAGAAGAAGTCGCCTCCGAATCTCGACAAGTGGAATCGCCAGATGCAGGTGGTGCGGCTCTTCGACCAACTCATCGGCAACGTCGATCGCAACTTGGGCAACCTGATAATCACCAACGACTGGAATATCTGGATGATCGATCACACGCGCGCCTTCCGCACCAACGCCAAGCTGAAAACGCCGGGCAACATCGCGCGTTGCGAGCGCCAGGTCTTCGCGCGCCTCAAGCAACTCGACAAGGAGTCGGTCAAGGCGGCTGTCGGCAGCCATCTGCAGACTTTTGAAATCGACTCGCTCCTGAAGCGGCGCGACGAAATCGTCGACATGATCGAGAAGCGGGGCGACGCCGGGTTGTTCGACGGCTTCAAGTGAGGCGCAGCCGGCTCGACATCCATCCCAGCACTCGCCCCGCCGCTTGTTGCGTCCGCGTACCTCCGGCTATGCTCAGAACACCTGAAAGGAGCCGGCATGTTCCGCTGCACGCACTCGATGTCGATCATCGCCGCCGTCAGCACCCTCACGCTCGTCGTGTCGGCGCAGGAGCGGGACAGGAGCAAAGTGTCAGACCATTACAAATGGGATCTCACGCACATCTATGCATCGGACGACGCCTGGCGCGCGGCCAAGGAAAGACTCACGAGTGAGTTCGTAAAGATCAGGGAGTTCAAAGGCACCCTGGCGTCGTCGCCTGCCCGCCTCGCCGACGCGCTCGAGCTCAGCTCGCGGCTGGCTAAGGAATTCACGCGCGCTTACGTGTACGCGAGCATGATGTCTGACACCGATACCCGGGTGAGCAAGTACCAGGGCATGCAGCAGGAGATGATTCAGCTCGGCGCGCAGCTCGCGGCTGAAACCTCCTTCATCGAGCCGGAGATCCTCAAAACCGACAAGGCGACGCTCGAAAAGTTCATCCCCAGCGAACCCCGGCTCACGAACTATCGCCTCTACCTCGACGACATCCAGAGACGCGCACCCCATACGCTGAGCGATGCGGAGGAACGGTTGCTGGCGAGTTCCGGCGTTATCGCCAGCGGGCCGTCGACCACTTACGGAATTTTCTCCGACGCCGACTTTCCCTATCCAACCGTGTCGCTCAGCGACGGCAAGAGCGTCAGGCTCGACAACTCAGGGTTCAGCCTGTATCGCGCCGTGCCGAACCGCGACGATCGACAAAAGGTGATGTCCGAGTTCTTCGGCTCGCTCGGCAAGTTTCGCGGTACCTTCGGTTCGACGCTGAACGGCCAGGTGCAGTCCGACATCTTCTACGCCCGCGCGCGCAAGTACAACAGCGCGCTCGAGGCGGCGCTCGACGGGCCGAACATACCGACGTCGGTCTACACGCGACTCATCGAAGGCGTGAACCGGCATCTACCGACCTTCCACCGCTACCTCAAACTGCGTCAGCGGATGATGAAGCTGCCGGACCTGCACTACTACGACCTCTACGCGCCGCTCGTGTCGTCCGTCGATCTGACCTACTCGGTCGACGAAGCACAGACGATCGTCCTGAAGTCGCTCGAGTGGCTCGGCCCCGAGTACGCCGCGGGCGCCAAGCGCGCGTTCACGGAGCGTTGGACCGACTTCTATCCGACCGAGGGCAAGCGCGCGGGGGCCTACTCGAACGGCGGCGCTTACGATGTCCACCCGTTCATGCTGCTCAACTACAACGGCAAGTACACGGACATGAGCACCGTGGCCCACGAGCTCGGCCATACGATGCAGAGCTACTTCTCGAACAAGACGCAACCCTTCCCAACCGCTTCGTATCCGATCTTCGTGGCCGAGGTGGCGTCCACCTTCAACGAGGCACTGCTCATCGACCACATGCTCAAGACGATTAAAGACGATGCCACGAAGCTATCGCTGCTCGGCAACTATCTCGAAGGCATCAAGTCGACGGTGTTCAGGCAAACCCAGTTCGCCGAGTTCGAGCTGCGGATGCACGAAATGGCCGAGAAGGGCGAACCGCTCACCGGCGAAGCGCTCGACAAGCTGTACGTCGACATCACCAAGAAATACTACGGCCACGACAAGCGCGTTTGCGTTGTCGACGATTACATCGCGCACGAGTGGGCGTTCATCCCGCACTTCTACCGCAACTTCTACGTCTTCCAGTACGCGACGTCATTCACGGCGTCGGCGGCGTTGTCGGAGAAAGTGATGGTCGGCGATCAGGAGGCGCTCAAGCGCTACCTGGCGTTCCTCAATGCCGGTGGCTCGAAATATCCAATCGAACTGCTGAAGGACGCCGGCGTCGACATGACGACCGACGAGCCTCTCGAGTTGACGATCAAGAAGATGAACCGGGTGATGGACGAGATGGAGAAGCTAATCAAATAGCTACTCGCCGCTGGCTGCTCGCCATTGCTTGGCGCTGCGATCAGGCAAAAGCGAGCCGCCAGCCGCGAACCGCAATTTAGAATCTGTAGACCACCGCCGTCAGGACGCGACGTCGTTAAAAATGACTTTCCAGCTCCGCGCTCAGGCCGGCAGCCGCGGTGGGCTGGCGCCGTGCTGGGGAGACAACCTTCGCAGGTGCAAGGCCATCGCGATCGCCACCGTGCCAAATGCCAGCGCCGCGGCGCCGGCAAGATAGACGAGCGTCACGAGCGCGATCGCCGGCCGGCCAACCAGCAGGAAGCCGAGAAGGATCGAGGCCGCGCCGGACACGGCCAGCAGCCAGGCACGCGGCAGAATGTGCCGCAACCGGATCGCGGCGGAGATCTCGAGTGCGCCGCGAACAATCGCCCACACGCTGATAATTGTCAGTAAGAGGGCGATCGTGACGCCCGGCCACACGCACGCGATGATTCCGGCGACCAGCCCGCTCGCGCCAGCGAGCAGCAGCGACCACGAATGGCCGCCGCTGCGACGGGCGGCAACACCTGTCGTCAGCGACATCGCTCCGTCAAAGACGGCGTAGACGCCCCAGAGAAGAACGAGCGCAACGAGCGTGAGTCCAGGCTGGAGGAAGGCGACAAGCGCGAACGAAACGTTGCAGATCCCTCGTAAGAGCAAGACCGACCACGCACGGGCGATCTCGGAGTACATGGTCGTTACCTGGCTATCCCTACGCGGCGCCCTCGGCAGAAGACGTTGGGCGCACGATGCAGCGGAAGCCGAGATGACAGGTCGATGTGTCGATGGGCTCGGGGAACCGCGCCGCCGGCCGATAGCGGCGGCAGTAATTCGGCGCGCATAGATGCGATCCGCCCTTGATGACCCTGCGTGGAATGCGGATGTGCGGCTGCCGCGGATCGTAGCTCTGATCCTCGGGAGCGCCCCTCGGATTCTGCGGAATACAGCACGCCTTGATCTGCTCGTCAGGATGACGCGGCGTATACCAGTCCGTCGTCCATTCCCAGACGTTGCCGGTCACGTCGACCAGCCCATAGCCGTTCGGAGGGAACGTGCCGACGGGCGATGTACCCTCGAATCCGTCCTCCTTCAGGTTCTGCCAGGGAAACTCGCCCTGCCAGAAGTTCGCCATCAGCTTGCCGTCGACGCGAAGGTCGTTGCCCCAGGCGTATTCGGCGCCGTCAAGGCCGCCTCTCGCCGCGAATTCCCATTCGGCCTCTGTCGGAAGCACCTTGCCGGCCCACGCGGCGTACGCCTCGGCATCACCGAACGTCACATGCGTGATCGGGTGATCTTCGCGTCCCTTGATCGTTGAATTCGGTCCGCGCGGGTGCCGCCAGTCGGCTCCCAGAACGAACCTCCACCAGTTGTGGAAATCGCCAAGATCGACCGGGTTCGGTGGCTTGACGAACACCAGCGAGCCGGGATGGAGAAGTTCCTTCTTTGCTCCAGGGTAGTCGGCAGGATTCGGCGGGATTTCGGCGAACGTCACGTGCTTGCTCGCGGCAACGAACGACTGGAAAGCCGCAACGGTCACCGGCGTGCGGTCCATCCAGAAGCCGTCGACCGTGACGCGATGGACCGGCCGTTCTTCCGGATAGTGCTCCTCGGAACCCATTTGGAACGTGCCGCCGGGGATCCAGACCATGTCTGGAAACGGCGACGGCCCCGGAGGGGCGACCACCGCATCCGACCCCGCTTGTCGCATGACCAACTCTGGCATAAGACCCCGCAGCGCTTCAACCGTGAGAGAGCGTCATTCGTGCGCGCCCGCTCTGCTATTCTTGCCACGTCTCACGGCGAGAGAACAGGACGGCTACATGACGACGCCAGTGCCCCCGACTTCGAACGAGCTCGCGCAGCAGCGCACGACGCTCGCTGGCGACCGCACGCATCTAGCCGACGAGCGCACGAGCCTTGCGCTCGATCGTACGCGGCTGGCACACGAACGCACGCTGATGGCCTGGGTCAGAACCGCGACGTCACTCATCTCGTTCGGCTTCACTATCTACAAGTTTTTCCAAGGGATGAGCGACGCCAAAGAAATCTCGACGACGCACCGGCTCGTCGGTCCGCGTGGGTTCGCGCTGGTCATGATCGGCCTCGGTGTCGGCGCGCTCGTGCTCGCCACAATTCAGCACCGGACCGAGATGAAAGCCCTCGCCGCCGAGTACAGCCAATACGGGCCGATGCCGCGTTCAACTGCCCTCATCGTCGCGTCGGTCGTCGGTCTCCTGGGGGTCTTGGCGCTTTCCATCGTGGTCATGCGGCAATAGCCGCGACTCGCCTCTCGATGGTTCGCGGCGGGCTGACGGCAGCTCGTCCTCTGACCGGACGGGAGGAAACGATCAGCGACTGCGAGCTGCGGAGACTCAGGCTCTCCGGCGCGTCTCGTCGCAAGCCGCAAGTTCCCGCGCCCCGCTGAGCCGGTCGACGACACGCAATTGCCGAAGCATCGGCGCCTGTTGCGCGATGAGATCGGCGTAGAGCGCATGGCGGAAACGGAACGAGCCGCGCGCAGCCGGTGCGCCGGCGGTGACGATGAGGTGGCCGCGGCGCGCCAGCGGCGACAGAATTCGCCTGACGTACTCGACGCTCTGCTCGAGCGCGATCGCCACGGACGCCGCCGTGAATTCCAAACCGACGGCAGCGGCACCCTCGAGCGCCTCGCGCTCGGTGGGGTGCAGATGATCGACGTGCCGCGAAATGACCTCGCCGAGCGTTTCAGGCAATGCCCGCGCGATGACTTCGAGCGACGCCTCGCGCCGCCAGGCGCCGCGATCTTCGACGACGAGCCCGCGCGTCACCAGGCTGTCGATCGCGTTCACCATCATGAACGGATTGCCGGCGGTGGCGTGGTGTACAGCGGGCGCCAGCTCCGACAGGCAGTCGGGACCGAATCGAGCGTCGAGATAGCGGCCGACGTGTTCGAGCGTCAGACTGCCGAGCGCGAGCGTCGTTGACTTGGGCGTGCGCGTCGCGGCAGCGGCGAGCCGATGCTGCGCGCGTGATCCTGCCGTCCACTCACCCACGCAGCACGTGCCGATGATCAACAGCTTCGACGGGATCTGGCTCTCGGCCAGCCGCGCGAGCGCGTTAATCGTATCGACGTCCGCCCATTGGAGATCCTCGAGCACGAGGATGAGCGGCAGGTCGTGGGACAAGGCCGCCAGCGCGGCGCACAACTCGTCGAACATGCGGATGGCGTGAACGGTCGGCGCGGCCACGCCATTCCATTGCGGGAACTCCGCCAGCCACGACGGCGCATGCTGTGCGAGGACGCGCGGAACGACACACGGATGCCGCCGATCGAGCGCGATGAGCGCGTCGAGGAATGGATAGTACGGCTCGTGCGGCAGTTCGCGGTCGAAGCACTGCCCGTAGCACACGCGCACAGGACCTGCCGCAGGGGCCGTGCGGACGAACGCGTCGCTGAGCGCGGTCTTGCCGGCCCCGTGCTCGCCCGAGACGAGCACGAACCGTCGCGACGAAGCGCGTACGGCATCGAGCGCGTCGGCAAGCGCCGCGAGTTCGGGTCCGCGATTGACGAAGATCTGCGCGCGCGTATCGACGGGGCTTTCAACAACGACTCGGCGCCGGCGGCTCTTTGAACGGCGCGATGAACGAATATCCCCGCCCCGGCGCGGACTTGATGAACGTGGAATGGCGCGACTCGTCGCCGACGGCCTGGCGGATCTCGCGCACCAGAACCTTGATATTGTCGGGCTGCACGTGCGTGTCTGGCCAGACGGCTGCCATGATCGCTGGCTTCGATACCCACGACCCGGCCTTGTCGACAAGGCATCGCAGCAGCGACGCCGCTTTGCCGGTCAGCGGTATCTGTTCGGCGCCGCGCCAGAGCGTGCCGTCTTCTACGTCGAATCGGAAAGTCGCGAAATGCTTCGTCACAGCCGCCCGTTCCCGTTACCCTTCGTTTTCGAAGTGCCAACGATAGCTGGGCTTGTGCGGCTGTGCCATTGGACTTAGGCCCCTGTGATCTTGGCCTTTGGTCCTATGCCATGTGACTGCAATGCAACGGTTTACATGGATCGTAAGGGTTACGACTGCCGTTGGTTGAGGTTGAGCCGATCCGCCATCCGGACGAGTTCGGCCAGCGAGTCTGCCTGCATCTTGTGCATCACCTGGGCACGGTGGACTTTAATGGTTTTCTCAGCCGTTCCAAGCTCACCGGCGATTTGCTTGTTGAGCATTCCCGTCACCACGAGGCTCATGACCTCACGTTCGCGCCCGGTCAGCGTCTCGAAGCGCTCCCGCAGGCGG
This sequence comes from uncultured Acidobacteriota bacterium, assembly GCA_963797715.1. Taxonomy (GTDB): domain Bacteria; phylum Acidobacteriota; class Vicinamibacteria; order Vicinamibacterales; family 2-12-FULL-66-21; genus DATBJJ01. The sequence goes on along the minus strand of CAWCQS010000006.1, from coordinate 34,185 downwards.
TGCAACTCTTCCCGATCGTGACTGCGCACCCGCTCTTGTTCGAGCGCCTGATAAACCGCGTCGAGCAGAGCCTGATCGTCGAAGGGTTTGGTGAGAACTTCCAGCGCTCCTGCCTTCATCGCCCGCACCGTCAGCGGCACGTCCGCATGGGCAGTCACGAAGATGATGGGGAGGTCGGCCCCAGCCTGATTCAAGACCTTCTGCAAATCGAGACCGCTGGCGCCCGGCATCCGCACGTCGAGTACCAGGCAACCGGACAGACCTTCTTCCGAACGAGCCAGGAACTCGGCCGCATTCGAGAACGTCTCGCACGGCAGTCCCACCGAGGCCAACAGCCGCTTGACCGCAGTCCGCACCGACGGATCGTCGTCGACAACAAAGACGGTCGGCGTGAAGGCGTCAGCCATTCAGATCACTCACCGGCAGCATGAGATGAAACGTCGCGCCGGCGCCGGCGTTTGGAGTCGCCCACAGTCGGCCGCCGTGCATTTCGACAATGATGCGGCTCATCGACAATCCGATACCCATGCCGTCCGGCCGTGTCGTCGCCAGTGGACGGAATACGCGCTCGGGATCGTCGCCGCCAAAGCCGACGCCGGTGTCAATGACGCGCGCTGAGATCGCGCCTGGCTCCTGATGCCGGGTCTCGATGCACAGTGTCGGTTCCGATCCGTTGCCACGCGTCATCGCCTCGACGGCGTTGATCACCAGGTTGCAGAACACCTGTTGGAGCTGGACGGGATCGGCGCGCACGAGCGGCAGTGCGGGGTCGAGCGTGGTCCGCACGACGATGCGGCCGGCATCGAGCGGGCCGCGCGTCAGCGCCAGCGCGCTCTCGACGACGTTGTTGAGATCAACGGGACGCCGTTTGAGTTCGCCGCGCTCGAAGAGGCCGCGCGTCCGGCGAATGAGCTCGCTGGCACGCTTGCCGTCACACACGACGTCGGTCAAGGCTTCGCGGACCTGCGCGAGGTCGGGTCGATCGCTGCCCAGCCATCGTAGCGCCGCGCTCGCGTTGGCAACGATTGCGCACAGCGGTTGGTTGACCTCGTGCGCGATCGCCGCGGTGAGACCGCCCATGTCGCTGAGACGAGTCAGTCGCGTCAGCTCGCGCTTGGTCTCCTCGAGCGCGTGCTCCGCCGCTTTCTGGGCGGTGATATCTGTGTCGGTCCCGATCATTCGAGTCGGCCGGTCGTCGTGTCGTTCGACGACGACGCCGCGCGCCAGGAACCAGCGGATGCTGCCGTCGCGATGCAGCATGCGGTGCGCGACTTCGAAGGTAGGGGCGCGCCCCTCTATGTGGGCGTCTGCCGCGGCCATTACCCGTGGGCCGTCCTCCGGATGGACGCGCAATCCCCAGTCGTCGAGATGGTTGGCGATTTCATGATCGGCGAAGCCGAGAATGCTCTTGAGCGAAGGATCGACGTAGATGTCGTTGGTCGCGAGGTTCCAATCCCACACGCCAACCGATCCGGCGATCGTGGCCAGGCCGTAGCGCGTATGACCGGTTCTGAGCGACTCCTCGGTGCGCCGGCGCTCGACCAGCAATGCCGCGAGCACGATGAGCGGCAGCGACAATGCCGTCAACGTCAGCTGTGTCACCACCATCGCGTCGCGCGGCGTGAAGAACGCCTGGCCGGGGTGCGTGTCGGCGAAGTAGCGAAAGAGCGTGATGTAGCACAAGACGAGGCCGAGCCCCGCTTGTCCAAAGCGGACGGCGGCCCAGAGCAGGAACGGCAGCGGCGCGAAGAGCAAGGGCGACACGGTGACGGGTGTCGCCAGCGTGCTGACCAGCCGCTCGCTTGCGGTCAGACATGTCAGGAGCACCAGGAACTCGGCGATTGGCGGCCCGAGGGGCCGCGGAATCGATCGCCAGCGAAAAAACGTCAGGAGCGGTGGGACGAGGACAATCGTCGACAGGACGTTGGTGACGAATCGCATCCGCCACAGCTGCCAGACGTCCGCAGCCCATCCAGTCGCGCTGAGCGTCATCGCCGAGATGAACGACGCGACAGCAGGCGCGCCGATCGCCGCCACGAGCACGAACGCGGTTGCCCCCTTGAGGCTGTCGAGCATGTCCTCGCGATGCCCGAGCCGCAGGAGCACACTCGCGGCCAGCAGCGGCTGCGACAGATTGCCGGTGAACATCCCCAGCGAACGCCCCAGCGGAATCGACATCGTCGCCGCCACCGCCAGCTGACTCAGAAAGGCAAAGAGCACGATGACTGGCCAGAGCCGGATCGGCGAGAGCAGGAAGCCAACGAGCAGGAGAACGTTCGGCGGCCACAGGACCGCCATGGCCGGGAACGTCGGCATCATCAGCTGCGCGTAGCCGAGCACAGCCGTCGCGTAGTAGGCGAGCGACAGCGCGACAACCCACACCAGCACGCGCCGGTATACCGCCGGAGAGCTGCGTGCCAGCCACACGCTGGCCGGATGGGCATTTGCCGTTGCGTCCATGTCCTCGGAGAGGGGTCCCGGCCACAGACCAGGGACACACGAGTATACTGGCACGCTGAACTCGCTGGGAGGCGACGAACTGGAGGCGGTATGACTCGTAAGGTAATCCTCAGTGTTGCGGTAGTGCTGGCAATCGGGTCCCTGGCGCAGGCCTGGCAAAAGGTCAGTAAGGCCGAGAGCATCAGCGCGACCGCGACGATTCAGGCCATCGACAAAGCCAACAGGCTGGTGACGTTGAAAGACGAGAAGGGCGACGAAGACATGATGATCGTCGGCCCTGAAATGACGCGCTTCGACGAGCTCAAGGTCGGCGACAAGGTGAAGGTCACCTATACCGAATCGCTCGTGTTGCAGGTCCGCAAGCCTGGCGATGCCGACAAACCTGCCGACGAGGCCAAGCTCACAAAAGGCACGAGCGGCTCACCGTCCGCTACGCTCTCGCGGCAGCAGTCCACCAGCGTGGACGTGCTGGCGATCGATCAGAAGCTGCCGTCGATCACGGTCAAGACGGCGAACGGCCGGACGGTGACGCGCAAGGTCGAGGATCCCAAGAATCTCGAGGGCGTCAAGGTCGGCGACAAGATCGACATCACTTACACGCAAGCCGCGATCGTGAGCATCGAACCGGCCAAGTAAGGACTACCCGTCCGTGTAATCCGTGGCCGTGATCCGTGTGATCCACGGCTCTGATCCGCGCAAACACAGAGGACCACGTTGAACGTGGTCCTCTGTGTTTGCGCCCACCTCCGGTCCGCAAAGCGCGTCCCACCGTCGCCAAGCGGCCGCGAGCCGGCGAAAGTCTCCAGCCAGCAATTACACTGAGGCATGCCCGTACACGCGCCCCTGGCCGAACTGGTGTTGACCTACGCGATCGCGCTGGTCTTCATCCTCGTGCTCGGGCGCCTTCGCGTTCCGCCCATCGTCGCGTTCATTGTCGCCGGCGCAGTTGCGGGGCCAGCCGGCGTCGGCATCGTCCGGACACAGGACGACGTCGAGACGCTGGCCGAGATGGGGATCGTGCTGCTGCTCTTCACGGTCGGCCTCGAATTCTCGCTGACCGAGATTCGCCGGATCTGGCAGAAGGTGCTCATCGGCGGCAGCTTGCAGATTGCGCTCACCGCGGCTGCCATCCTTCTGTTGGTGCTCGCCTTCTTCGGATCCATGTCTTCGTGGCGGCTGGGCGTATTCGCCGGTCTGTTCGTCGCGCTCTCCAGCACCGCCATCGTCCTCAAGGAGCTTGGCAGCCGCAATCAGCTCGACTCGCCACACGGCCGGCTGGTCGTCGGCGTGATGCTGTTCCAGGATCTCTGCATTGTCGCGCTGCTCCTCCTGATCCCGATACTCTCAGGACGGACACCGTTATCGGCTGTCCCGGGCGTGCTCGCGAAGGCGGCCGCAACGATCGGCGTCGTCGCGCTCGTGAGCCGGTTCGTGCTGCCGGTGCTATTCAGGCTGGTGGCGCGCAGCGGACGTCGCGAGGCCTTTCCGCTCGCGGTGTTGCTCGCCAGTATCGGGACGGCGTGGGCGAGCTCGCTTCTCGGGATCTCGATGGCACTCGGCGCATTCCTCGGCGGGCTCGTTCTAGCCGAGAGCGAATACAGTCACCAGGCCTACGCCGAGATACGACCGCTTCGCGACATCCTTGCCGGCTTGTTCTTTATCTCGCTCGGCATGCTCGTCGACCCATCTGTGTTGGTACAGCAGTTTCCGGTCATTCTCGCCGTGGCGGTGCTGCTCATCTTCGTCAAGGCGACGGTCGCAGCGGCCGCGTTGCTCGTGGCAGCGACGACGCTACGCGTGGCCGTCACCGCTGCGATCGATCTCGCGCAGATCGGCGAATTCTCGTTCATCCTCGGTCGCTCCGGCCTCGCGGTGGGGCTAATCACCCCGTCGCAGTGGCAGATTCTGCTGGCCGCGAGCATCGCCACGATGGTGTTCACGCCGGCGCTGCTCGGTGTCGCACCAAGGGTCGGATCGTGGTTGGCGAAGAGGCTCACGCCAACCCAGGCGAGCGACGACGAGGTCGAAGAGACGAATTTGTCCGGCCACGTCGTAATACTCGGCTTTGGAATGGGCGGGCAACTTCTGGGACGAGCCCTGCGGCAGCTTGGCGCGCCGTACGTCATCCTCGACCTGAACGGCGCAACCGTCCGTCAGGCGCGCAAAGACGGAGAGTCGATATTTTTCGGTGACGCAACGAATGAAGACGCGCTCCGCGCCGCCGGCATCGATCGGGCGAGGGCCGTCGTTGCCGTGCTGAGCGACCCATACGCGTCGGCGCGCGCGCTGACGGCGATTCGGGGCATCAGAGCTGACGTCCCGGTGATCGTGCGGACGCGATATCACGCCGAAGCCGAGACAGCGATGCGTCAGGGCGCCAACGTCGCCGTCGCCGAGGAGATGGAAGCGTCGCTCGAGGTGCTGGCGCAAACATTCGCCCGCCTCGATGTTCCCGGGAACGTGATCGACGTGCTGCTCGACAGCTACCGCCGCGAGTCCGTCGGCATCCGCCCGGTGCGCGCCCCCGGCCAGCCGCTCGACAGCCTGCCGAGAGCCATCAGCCAGATGCCGATTGCCACGCACGCGTTGGGCGACGGCGACTGGGCCGCGAACCGCACGCTCGCGGACGTGAACCTGCGCGCCGAAACGGGGGCGCTGGTGATAGCGGTGCAGAAGGCCGGCCGCTACATCACGTCGCCCCCGACCGACTTGATGCTCGCGTCGGGAGACGTTCTCTACCTGCTCGGGGACGACAGCGACATCATGCTGGCAAGACGACGGCTAAGTGGCGAGGGCGGGATGACGGCCTGACGTCAAAACCAGATTTTCTGCCAGGCCACCACGATCGTTCTGAAATCCCCACCAATGCGCGTCGTCGCGCCGCCGCTGTAAGAAACCTTGATCGACTGACGCGCGGGCAGCGGCAAGGAAAAGGTCGCGCCCAACCGTGTGCTTCGCTGCAGATCGAGTTTCTCGATGCCGTCGATGTTCGTTCGGCCTCCGGTATACCAGGTGGCGTCGAACGCCAGCCAGGCGCGCGTCGAGAAGGTGTAACTCACATGTCCCTGCAGCGAGAGAATCGGATCCTGACGCCGGACCGAGGAGCCGGTGTAGAACTCGTCGTTCTTCGTGAACAACCACACGCCGCCATAGCCTTCGATCGTCCAATGATTGATCCGCCTCGAGGCACCGATTTCAGGCTTGAACGACCAACGATTGGCGCCAAGGTTCACGAGCTTGGTTCGATCGTATTGCCCGAGCGGTGGCGCCACCGTGATGCTGGCACCGACGATCGTTCGCTGTGGGGTCTTGGCAAATTCAGCTGGTGTCATGGCGCGCGAGCCGGCGAGGATCATCGACGCTTTGAATCTGGGATCGGCCAAGCCGCGGCGGCTCGCGGTTCGCCGGTCTTCGCCGATCTCTCCAGACGCATCTGCCCACGTTATCGGCAGTGCCCCGAGGACGAGGAGTTGCCGGCCGCCGACACCAAACGTGTGGCCGACGCCGAGCGCCATGCCGATTACTCTGGCGTCGACATCCTGGATCGGCAATGTCGGGTCGGTCAGCACACTGCCCGCTGAACGCGACGCGGCTACGACCAGGAACGTCGTGCCCTCTGGCGATGGTGAATACGCGCGCGGCTCCATCTCTTGTGCTCCGGCGGCCGCTGGGATGATGAACGGGATCGTCCCGAGAGCGATTCTGATAGCGAGGGCGGCTGAGGCCGCACGCGTCACGCGCATGCGGCCTCGATTGTACTCGGCCCTAGAGGGAAAGCGCGTGAATCGCCACCCGCCGATTCTTCGCCCGGCCTTCGGGCGTGCCGTTGTCGGCAACCGGGTGCGCAGATCCGTAGCCCTCGGCTTCGAGGCGATCGGGGGCAACACCCATCCGTGTGAGTTCTCGTGACACGGCCCCGGCTCTGTCCTGCGACAGCCGCTGATTGGCGCCGTCGTCACCGGAATTGTCGGTGTAGCCGCCAACCTTGATCCGCACTCGTGGATAAGCAGCGAGGATGGCGGCAACATTCGAGAGCTGCTCACGAGACTGCGGCTGCAGCGTGGCTGAATCCGCCTCGAACGTCACGCGCTCGAGCTCGTGCCACGGGTCCGCGGCGGCTGGCGATCGGCTCTCGAGAAACGACAGCAGCGTCGCTTCGGCGCTCTCGGCTGGAATACGAACGCTCGTCCCGTCTGGAAGGACACGCGCCAGGTAGCCCGCTGTGCCGACCGCGCCTGGTGTGCCGCCGCCCGGTTCCCGAGATGTGCGGTTGTAGAACGCCACGAGGGCGACCAACGCAACAGCCGCGAGAAGCGCCGTCGCGACCCACGCCCTCGACGATGATGGCGCCGTGGGGCCGGGAAGAGGGGTGAGATTCGCGCGAGGACGCACCACTGGCGCTGCGCGTGCACCGAGAGCTGCCGGGTCAGTGCCCATCGACAACAACGATCCAAGCGTGACCGGAAGCACCGCCGCGAGCGGCGTACGTTCGGCAGCCAGGCGCCGGCCGAGACCGTCGGCGTCGAGATTCTCGCGTGCGACCAGCCGGCTGAGATAGCCAAGGACCGTCGGCAGCGCGATCGAGAAGAGCGCCGTCGCGGTCGTGTGTTTGACGCCGGACACACGTGTAATGCCATCGGTAATCGTCTCTGTGTTGCCACCGAACACGAGCGACCGCAGCATCGCGACCGGCCCGGTCCCTTCGACCACGCGGGGCGCGCGGTTGAACAGCCGATCGGGGTCGTCGAGCAGCGTGACGTCCGCGGGAATCTCTCGTATCGCAGAGAGGAGTTGGCGCATGAACTGCGGCTCGTTGGATCGCGCAACGAGAGGAGCGAGGACCGACGCCACTGCAATGGTGAAAGCCTTGGCGACACCCGGGTCGGCTTCACCGTATGTCGCGGCGGCCCTCGAGAAAACCGAATGACCAAGTCCGCGTGTCAGCGCATCCAGAATTGATGACGTCGCCATGTGTGCTCCTGAGGAGGTCCAGGCGATCAGCACATCAAAGATGGTGCCGCTAGATCAGGCGTGTAGATGCGCGTCCGTTATCGTTGCTTCTCTTCCGAAGTCGCGCGATGTCGTGATCGATCTGTGCGGTCCACGAAGTGTGCGGCCCACTAACTCTGTGTCAGCTCATCAGGTCGTCACGTCCAGGAGCAGACCCGCCCACGGAACCTCGGAATAGAAGAGCACGAGGAGAAACGCTGCAACATAGAGGCGGCGCCACCATGACTCGGACTCGCGAGTCTGGGCGGCGCCCATCACGAGCAGAAGCCAGCCGAAGCCAGCCACCGGCGCAAAGGCGTATGTGATCAGGCAGAACGCGAGCAGCAATACATGTCGCGCGATAGCGAAATGCCTCCGCGGCGGACCAAGCATCGCGATGGCGACGGACGCTTCGAGGAGAAGAATGCCCCAGGTCGAAATCACGGCGAGCAGACGAAGCCGAGGCGGCTCGATGACCGTGAGCGGCTCGCTGAGCGCCGCGCCTTCGGGCAGCGGCGCGAGTGCCAGGCGATTGGCTTCGAGCTGCTCGGCGGTCAGCCCGCCAATGAGCCTGGCGGCTTCTGCGAAGCGGGGGTCGGTCAGCAGCGTCACACGAAAGAAACGTCCATCGAGAAAGTCAGGCGCGAGCAGCACCTTCCACATCACGGCAAACGCAAAGGCGAGGCCGAGCAGCCACCGGCTCGTCGTCGCGATCGCGCGCGGGATATCCTCCGACCGCAACGACAGCGCGACAGCGAGCGTCCAGTAGGCGATGAGATAGATGTGGTTGTCGGCGAGCGGCCAATCATCGACGATGCGCACAGCGACGAGCGCGGACATGGCCGCCCAGACCGCAGGTGTTCGCAGCAGGCGCGGCGACACCAGCACCAGTGCCGCCAGACCGAGGATTCCTGGCCGGACGAACCACGGGCCCATGGGTCGCAGCAACAGCGCAATGGCGGTCAGACGCAGCGCCGTCTCCAGGTGCGGAGGACAGCGCGCATCCGCGAGCCACGCGAGCTTACTTCCCGGGATCAGCGACACAGATGATCGGATGTCGGAACGGACTACGGCACGTGATACTCGAACGTGCGGAGCACTCGCTGGCTGGCGGCGAGCGTCGTCACGTCGAACGTAGTCTGCCAGACGGAGAGTTTGATGGCCGTAACCGGACGTTCGTAACGGCGCTCACGGCTGACGATGCCACGAGCAAGCTCACGCAGCAGCCAGTCGGATGGACACGCGGCGGCACGCGCGGCAAGTTCCTCGAGCGACGGTGGCATCTCGAGCGTTTCCGATCGATCGGGCGCCTCGATGGTCGCGACGACGCCACGGTACGCCCCGTGGTCGAGCGTGGAGAACATGCCGAAGCCGCCGCCCTTCCACGCTGTCAGTCCGACGGTCTTGGCCAGCGTCACCTGGCCGAGCGCGACCACCACGAGCAACAGCGGCGGCAGCAGCATCGTGTGCATGCGGACTACCTGGAACGGCGCGCGAGACGATTGACCGGCCCGCGCACGAGCAGATACGGGACGATCGCGAGGGCGACTGCGACGATCAATCCCTCGAGCGGGCGCAGAGCCTTGAACACGATGAACTGATAGACGACGTCCATACCGATGGCGAGCAGGAACACGTTCCGGACCGATTTCCAACCGTCGCGCAGCATCGCCGCGCGGTTGGCGGGATCGGTGAAGAGCGCCCAGAAGTATGGGGGCTTGCCCTCGTTGGCATCCTGGAGACCGTTGAGCACCGCGTAGATCGTCGCCATGATCGGCTGAAGATACAAACGGAAGGCCATCGGGCCGTCCGGCCGTGCCGCGATCTCGTGCCAGATGCGAGCCAGATCGTCCATCGGATGCTCCGAGTGCGCTACTTTTTCTTTTTCGGCGGGTACTCTTTCAAGATGTCGCGAACCGCCTCGCGCAGCAACACGGCGCGCTTCTCCGTTGGCTGTCCAGGCTTGAGCTGCGCCTGACCGATGCCGCGCCACACGACCTCTTTGTTGGCGCTGATGTCGAGCACGAGGGATCCCTGCTCGATCACCTTATAGGACTGCGTGGCTCCGGTGAACGGCGGCAGCCCCCATGCAGCAACCGCTGGAAGGAACTGACCGATCTGTTGCGACTCGGTTCCGACCGTGATGAGAACGTAGTATTTGATCTCCAGGTCGGATGGCGCTCCCGACGGGGAGGCGGCCAAGCCACGTTGGGGGAGCTCGGCGGCGACCGCATCGAGGATCACTGGCTCGGCGCGCTTCCGTACGACCTCGGGATCGTCATCGGCCTGTACGCGCCATCTTCACCTCGCCCGGACCGCCCGCATGCCACGACCAGGTCTTGGCTTTCGTGAAGTCAAAGCTCTGGGTGAACTGCGTGCGAACCTTCACTGCGGCAGTGCCCTGCATCCCGAGGCAGACGATGCCGCAAGCGGCTAACACGGTAACGAGGCCTTTCATCTGAGTCTCTCCTTCCGGCACCGGAAGTGCTCACGGGTTGACTGACTCGGCTGCCGGTATGGTGCCATGATGTCATAATCCTCGAGGCTGGCCAGTTCGCTGGAACCGAGGATCGGCGGACGCGGCAACCGCGGAAATTCAATGCATCCACGGCGGGTCGCGGGGTGAATGTTGCGCCTTGCGTCTACGTCCTGGTCGCAGATCCTGGAGCATCAAGCGCGTGGCAAAGAGCGCACGATCCGGCGCGTCTGTCCGGCCCAAGGCTGCGGCAAAGCCGTCAATACTCCCGACGGCGCTCGACACCGCAGACCTGTTCGGCACCAAAAAGCTCGCCGCGCGCGACCGCGCCATCCTGGCGACAATCTCGACGCGTCTGCGCGTCCGCGCCGGGACCACCATCTTCGAGCGTGGCGATCCGGCAACCGCTATCTATAGCATCGCGTCCGGTGCCGTCTGCTCGTTCAGGCCGCTGACTCGCGAAACGCGACGCGTCATGGCCTTTCTCTTCGCCGATGACATCTTCGGGCTTGCGCGCGCGGGCCGCTACGTCAATACCGTCCGGGCGCTCACGCCGTTGACGGTGTTACGCATTCCGGCCGAGGCGCTCAAGCCCATGCTGCTCCGGAATCCCGAGCTTCAGCTGCACTTTCTCTGCAAGGTGACGCAGGCACTCCGCGAGTCGCAACGCCACGCCATCCTCATCGGTTCGGAAGACCCCGCGGCGCGCGTCTCGCGCTTCCTGACGATGATGGAGCAGGCGCAGCCACAGCCCGACCCCGACGTCGTGCACCTGCCGATGACGCGCAGGGATATCGGCGATTACCTGAACCTGGCGCCAGCCGGCGTCGGCGGAGCGCTGTCGGAACTCGCCAAGCGCGGCGCCGTGTCGCTCGACAACCCGCACCGCGTCCGAATCCTGGATCGTCGCCAGCTCGCGAGCTCAGCCGACGAGGCGTAACGCGAAAAGGTCGCCACGACCCGCCGCGGCAAGCCGCGGCCGGACATCGTAGCGAGGCTTCCGACTCGCCCGATCTCGCGCGCAAAGTCGCTAGGGTCAAGAGGTACGAGGGTTGCAGCCATGAGCAGCATCCGATCATGCTGCTCGCGTCCATCAGCTTTCGGGTGCGCCCATACAAGCGAGACGAAGCGCTCTCCGCCGTCGACGCGCTCGTTGAACGCATGCGCGCGACCAACGGCTGCGCCCGCGGCCGGATCCTCACCGACTCCGAAGATCAAAACCTTTTCGTCGTCGCCTCCGAGTGGCACGATGCCGACGCGGCGGAGGCCTTCTTCGAGTCACGCGAATTCCAAATCTTCAAGGGAGTGCGCATCCTGATGCGCGAGGAGCCGTACATCGTTCTCGATGACGTACGCGCACGGGTCACCCGGCTCATGCGGGCTTCCTGAACCCCTGTTCACTCGTAGGAAAGGCGACTGGAGACGACTCAGCGCGGCCGTGCGATGCCGAGCTTGAGCATACGGCTGCGGAGCGTGCTCGGCTTGAGACCCAGGAGTTGTGCCGCACCACCGCCACCCTCGATCCGCCACCGGGTGGTGTCGAGGACGGTCCGGATGTGACGCTTCTCGATCTCGACGAGCGTGACCTCGGTTGCGACCGAGGATGGCTGCGACGCTGGCATCCAGGCGTCGCCCAGGGCGAGCGTCGTTCCGGGCGACAGGATGATCGCGCGCTGCAGGACGTTTTCGAGCTCTCGGACATTCCCTGGCCAGTCGTAGGTTTCGAGCGTTTGCATTACGTACGCTGGAATGCTGTCGATCCGCTTGTTCAACGTGCGGGAAAGCCGCCGTACCAGGTGCTCGACCAGTTGCGGAATGTCTTCGCGCCGATCGCGGAGCGAAGGAATCGTGATCGGAAAGACGTTCAGGCGGTAATACAGGTCGCGGCGGAAGCGGCCTTGACGGACCTCCTCGGTAAGGTCTCGGTTGGTCGCGGCGATGATGCGCACGTCGACGTCAACCGTGCGAGGACTTCCGAGCCGCTCGACCTGGCCTTCCTGGAGCACGCGGAGCAGTTTCGGCTGCAGCTCGAGAGGCAGTTCACCCACTTCGTCGAGCAGAATCGTGCCGCGGTGGGCGAGTTCAAACCGGCCGATTTGCGTCGCGTGCGCCCCCGTAAAGGCGCCGCGCTCGCGTCCGAACAACTCGCTTTCAATCAGGTTGGCCGGCAGTGCCGCGCAGTTGACGACCACGAGCGGCCGAGTCCGGCGCGGGCTGCGGCGGTGGATGGCTCGCGCGAGCAGTTCCTTGCCCGTACCCGTTTCGCCAGCGAGCAGAACAGTTGCATCGGTCGCCGCCACCTGGTCGACGCGGAACATCACGTATCGAAGCGCATCACTCTCGCCAACGATTGTGTCGCGCTCTTCGATTGGTACCGGAACCGCCATCGGAGACTCCCGCCTAAAGGACGCCACACCGGCGGGCTCGCGTTCCTGAGCAATGGTTGAAAAAGTCATACGACCCTCACTCATCCTCGATCTCCGCCAGAGATGGCCAGAGGAAGTGCGGCGAGCCCACAGCCGTGCCGGGAGGCTGGAGAGGGGCCATGGGCCCGCCGCGGACCGGCGAGGCGAGAGCGCCGGCCGACGAGTGTCATTCTTCACGAAGAGTCGTGGGTCAGGTGGTTAGATTGCGGTAGGAGACCGGTAGGATCGCCGCCGGACGTGGCGGCAGTAGGATTTCGGTAGGATCTCGGCCCGTCAATCGAGCCGCTCGCCGCCTCCTGACCAGTTTCGGTCACAATGGCAGGTTGAAACGTGAAATATTTTGCACCTTTCACGCTCGACCTGGCGACCTGGACGCTGTGGCGGGGCGACGTTCGCGTCCCCCTCACCCACAAGGCCGCAGTGCTGCTCGGAGTCCTCGTCGCACGAGGCGGTCACATCGTCTCGCGGGAAGCGTTGCTGACTGCTGTCTGGCCCGATACGCACGTCCATCCCGACAACGTCAAGGTTCTCATCGGCGAGATACGCCGGGCGCTCGGTGACGACCCGGTGCGTCCGAAATTCATACGCAGTCTCGTCAAGCGGGGCTACATCTTCATCGCTCCAGTGGTCGACGACGCTGCCGTCGCATCGGACAGCCGGAACGCGCCTATCTTCGTCGGCCGCAGCGACGACATGGAGCGCTTGCTGACGGCGCTCAACGACGCGTCGAACGGGCATCGCCAGGTCGTCTTCGTGACCGGTGAGGCCGGGATTGGCAAGACCGCCCTCTGCGAGTCGTTCCTCAGGATCGCCAGCCACCGTCACGTGATCCGGGCAGGATGGGCTCAGTGCATGAAGTTCTCGGGATCGTCAGAGCCGTACTACCCGCTGATTGATCTGCTGACGCGGCTCGCGCGGTCGGCCGGCGACGACACGGTAACGACCATTCTCGCGCGACACGCGCCGTCGTGGCTGCCGCACATACCCGCGAGCTCTGACGATCCGTTTCGCGCCCGAGCCGGAGGTCTCCAGGTCGCCACCGCGGCGCGCATGCTCCGTGAAATCGTGAGCGCGCTCGAAGCGCTGGCCGATCAATCGACGCTCGTCTTGTGGATCGAGGATCTGCAGTGGGCCGACGCGGCGACCATCGACGTGCTGACGAGCCTCGGACAGCGGCGCGACCCCGCCAGGCTCCTGCTCCTCGCAACGCTCCGTCCAAGTGACTCGGCGGCTGCCTCCACGACGTTGCGTCGGGCACAGGTCGACCTGCTCGGGCATTCACACACGTGTCAGATCCGTTTGGAACCGCTCGCGATTGAGGATGTCACGCGGTTCCTCGATCTCAGGCTCGGACCCGAGATCTCGAGTCGAGCGTCGCGGATCCTTTTCCGGCTGACAAGCGGCAATCCGCTCTTTCTCGCCACCGCCATCGAGCACCTCGTTCGCAAAGGCCACTTCTTCGAACAGGACGGCGGGTGGCACGTGGAAATTGCACCCGACGCGCTCGAAGCGGCAATCCCCGCGAGCCTGGTCGTGACGGTGGCCCGCGAGCTCGACGAGCTTGCGACTGACGAGCGGCAGGCTATCGACGGCGCGAGCGTCGTCGGCGTCGAGTTCTCGCTCTGGCTTGCCGCGCACGCCGCCGGCGTCGACGAGCTCGCGCTCGAACCCGTGCTAGAAATGCTCGCGCGCCGGCGCACGTTCATCTTTCGCGAAGGCGTCGTGGAGTTAGCCAACGGCGTGTTCAGCCCGATGTACCGGTTCACCCACGGGCTCTACCAGGAGATCGTGCTCGAGCATATGTCGCCGCGCGCGCGAGCGGACGCGCACGCGCGGGCCGGGCTCGCAATGGAGCGCGTGTTCAGCGGACGCGAGCAGGAGGCCGCCGCCGATCTGGCGTGTCACTTTCACGGTGCCGGCGATCACTTGCGCGCGGTTCGCTACTTGCGGCTGGCTGCCAGCAACGCGCTGAAGCGCTATGCGCCGCGCGAAGCGGCGGCGCTGCTGCATGGCGCGGTCACACACACCTCGCACCTCGAACCAGACCATCGTGCCCCGGTCGAACTTCCGCTGCTCCTCGAATTGGGCCAGGCGCAGCTTGCCTCGGGCGAGACCAGCCTCGCGATTCAGACGCTGACCAAACTCGCGCGGCGCGCCAGCGACGAGCAGCGGTACGACGACCAGCTTCGCGCGCTCCTCGCCCTGATCGACGCCCACATCGGCGCCTCGCGCAGCGCCACGCTCGAGTGCGCGCGTCAAATCGAAATAGTGGCACCGCTCGTTACCGACAGCGTGCTGGCGACAACGGCGGTGATCCGCGCCGGCATGATCGAGCTGCACTTCGATGGCTGGTCTGACGCCATCGCCGATCGTTGCGTCGACGCGTGGCGGGCGCTGCCCCGTCAGGCGACGAACGAGCATCGGTCGCTGGCGATTCGCCTGCTCTTCGTCCACACCGTACGCTCAGCCTACGCGAGCGCGTGGACGGCAGGGCGGAAGCTCTTGCCGGCGGCGCTCGCCAGCGGCGACGTGACCGATTGCGTCTACTGCCACTACATGCTCACCGTCGCCGCGCTGCACCTCGCACGCTGGAACGATGCGTACGCGATGGCCGAGGAAGGCGTCGCGATCAGCGAGCGAACCGGAACGACACGGTTTGCCGTGACGATGCGGCTGCTCCAGGCATGGGTCAGGCTCGAGCAGCAGCGCTACGAGGAGGCGTATCGTCTGAGCACCGCCGACCGCCAGGCGCTCGAGAGCAGCGGCTGGGCAAACGCGAAGCAGATGTCCCTGCTCTTTGCCGGCGCGTCGGCGCTTGGGCTCGGCCGCCTCGACGAGGCCGCCGTCAATCTCGAGCAGCTCCGCGACTGGCATGCGCGGGAACGCGTGCTGATGGATTGGTTCTGGGAAGCGCAGCTGCACAACTACCTGGCCGAGTTGTCACTGCGGCGGGGCGACGTCGAGCGCGCGACTATCGAAGCCTCCGCAGCGCTCGAAGCGGCGCGCGCGACGCCCGAACGCACCTGGCGCAGCCGCGCCCACGTCACGGCTGCCCTCGTGGCGCTCGAGCGGCAGGCGTTCGACGAGGCAGGACAGTATCTGCGTCAGGCCCGGCTCGAGGTCAGGGGCATCGACGCCCCGCTCGTGTCCTGGCGCATCGAAGCGGTAACGGCGACCCTGCTCGAGAAGACGGCTCAGCACGATTCCGCCCGCCGGGCGCGCCAGAAATACGAACGGGCGAGAAGGCGGCTCGATGGGCGCGCGGAGGCAAATCGCGCCGGCCAGCCGGCGGACTCCGAAGACCTGACGCGAGGCAACCGCCTGCGGTAGGCGCGGTCCTTGCCACAGCTCCCCGGAGCCGGCCCGGCCGCCAGGGCGGTCCCCGGGACCGGCCCCCTTGCCAGATCTGCCGGAGCTGGCTCATGAGTTACACTAGGGAATCTCTCGAGCTGACAACCGTGCGCCTGCGAACCGCCTCACTCATCGTTTGTGTGACACTGGCCGTTTCGGCACTCGAAGCGCGCCAGGTTCAGCTCAGCCTGCTGACATCGTCACCGTTTGAAAGCTACCTTGAGTCGCTTCGTGTACAGACCGGCATCCCCGGAATGTCTGCGGCGCTCGTGCAGGACGGACAGATCGTGTGGGAGCGCGGCTTTGGCTTCCAGAACCTGGAAGCGCGCGTGCGCGCCACGCCAGACACGCCTTATCCCATCGCGGACATGAGCCAGACGCTCTCCGCGGTTCTGGTCCTGCAGTGCGCAGAGCAGCGCAAGCTGGCGCTCGACGATGCAGCGCGACGCTACGGCGGAGTGTTCCGGAAAGCGCGGCGACGCTGCGGCAGATTCTCAACCACACGTCCGCGGGAACGCCGGGCGAAAGCTTTCATTACGATCCCGAGCGCTACTCGCAGTTGACTCAGGTCGTCGAGTCGCTGCGTGCCCCAGCCGTACCGCAAGACGGTCGCTGCCAACGTCCTCGAGCGCCTGGGGATGAGGGATTCGGTGCCGGGCCGCGACCTCGTCGATGCGAATGCACTCACCGAACGTCTGTTCGCCGACGAGGTGCTCGAGCGATACCGAGGAGTGCTCGAACGGTTGGCGATTCCTTACAAGGTCGACAAGCGCGGCCGGGCAACGAGGACCGAGCTGCCGCTGGAAGGCATCAACGCGGCAACTGGTTTGATCACCACGATTCGCGATTTCGCGCGCTTCGACGCCGCGCTCGACGAAACCATACTGCTTCGTGACGAGACGCTGCATGTTGCGTGGTCGAACGCCGTCAATTCTCAGCAGACGACGCTACCCACGGGCCTCGGATGGTTCGTGCAAAGCTATCGCGGCGAGCCGGTCGTCTGGCATTTTGGCATGGTGTCGAACGCCTACTCATCGCTCATCGTGAAGCTGCCATCGCGCCGCGTCACGTTCATCCTGTTCGCCAACAGTGACGCCTTGAGCTCGACGGTCAATCTGGACGCGGGCGACGTTACGCGATCCGTCTTTGCGACCCTCTTCCTGCGGCTCTACACGTAGCCGCGTACCTTCTCGGCCGGAGGTATCCCGCCCGATTGGAATCCTGCGCGGGTCACGCTGGCGGCAGCACGCGCAGGCTGCAGCAATCCTGGCGCTGCTGTTCGCCCTTTGGCCATCATCGGCGAGCGCCGACTGGCACCTGACACCGTTTCTGGGTCTTACATTCAAGGGCGATACGACGCTGCTCGATTCCGAGAGCGCGGCCAGCTGCCATCGTAGCGATGTTCTCGATCGCCCCGCTGAATGCACTACGCACTGGCACTTTGGCGGATCGGTGGCCCTGATCGGCGCCGGACCTATTGGTGTCGAAGGCCTAGTCGTCTATACACCGGGCTTCTTCCAGCAGGACGATCCACCGACGATTGACGGCTTGCCCCCGCCTGACGTTGTCTCAAGCCGCACGCTGGCGATTATGGGGAACGTCGTTCTCACGACGCCCCGGAGCTGGAATGAGTACGGCCTGCGACCTTTCTTCTCCGGGGGGATCGGGCTGCTGCACGCGTCGGCCATGGATGCGCTCGAACTGTTCCCGGTCGATGCAAATCTCCTCGGCTACAATCTGGGCGGCGGCGCCGTCGGCTTCCTCACCGATCGCACCGGGCTGCGCTTCGACTTGCGGTACTTCAGTAACCTCAAGCCGAGCGACGACCCGGAGATTGCGATTGGGCGCGTGCACCTGAGCTACTGGACAGCCAGCGTTGGCGTCGTCTTCCGGGTACTGACCGGGACAGCGCGACCTACCTCCTCCCTCCCCTCCCCGCTCGTGTCATTGCAAGCGACGGTGTGACGCCGTAAAGTACTGACGGGATTACTGCGAGCCCGAACGGAGGATGAACGCTTCATGCGGTTGATGAATGCCCGGCTCTGCCTGGACTGTGAGGAGGTCCACGACCAGCAGCATTGCCCCATTTGCAGCTCGGAGTCGTTTGCCTTCCTGACCCGCTGGGTGACGCCTTCGGACACCGTCACCGCCGAACCATCACCGAAGGCGTCGCGGCCGCCGGACGCCGTCGGTCGTCGCGAACAGGTCGATGCCTACCGCCAAATCTTGAACCCTGAGCCGCCGGCGGCCAACCGAGGACGCCTGGTTGCACGCGGTGCGCTCGGCCTCGCGCTCCTCGGCGTCGCACGCATGCTCTGGCGCGCCACACCGGATCAGCGGCCGTCGCCCGGCGGCAAAACCAAAGTCGACTAATGAGACGAACTTGGTTCGCGATCGCGTCAGCCACCGTTCTCGTCGTGCAGTTGGCTGGCGCGCAGACGAAGATCACGCCGCCCAAGAACAAGTACACGCCGCAGCAGGACGTCCAGCTCGGTCGCGAAGCCGCGGCCGAAGTACGGAAGCAGTATCCGGTCATCACCAACTCTGCGCTCTCGGGTTACCTCGATCGGCTGGGCAAGCGGCTCGTCGCCGCGGCGCCGCCGGACTTGAACAATCCGGTGTTCGAATACTCGTTTACGCCGGTGAATCTCAAGGAGATCAACGCGTTCGCGTTGCCGGGCGGCCCGATGTTCGTCAACCGCGGCATGTTCGAAGCGGCGTCCGGAGAAGGTGAAGTTGTCGGCGTGATGGCTCACGAGCTGAGTCACGTGCTCCTCAGGCATGGGACTGCGAATGCCACCAAGGCGCAGGGATTTCAACTCGGCCAGCTTGCCGGCGCAATTGCCGGCGCCGTTGTCGGCGGCGGCTGGGGGCAAGTGATCTCGGAGGGCAGCCAGTTCGGTCTTGGCGCCGCGCTCCTGAAGTACAGCCGCGAGTACGAGAAGCAGGCGGATCTGCTCGGCGCGCAGATCATGGCGCGGGCCGGCTACGATCCGCGAGATCTCGGGACGAATGTTCGAGACGATTCAGAAAGAAGCAGGCAGCGGCGCGCCGCAGTGGCTGAGCAGCCATCCCGATCCAGGCAATCGCTCGGCCTACATCGCCAAGGAGGCGGCGATGCTGCAGATCGCACCGCGCGAGGCCCAGCCGGCGGAGTTTCAGCAAGCGCGCGGTCTTTTCGCGTCGCTGCCCCCAGCAAAGTCGATGGCTGAAATCGAACGCGCGTCGAGCGGCGGCGGCTGGCGCTCGTCTGGCGGAACCGCATCCGTCGGCCGCGTCGGCGATCCTGTTCCCCCGCCGTCGTCACAGTTTCGCACCGTGCAGGGCGGCAATCTGTTCGACGTATCGGTGCCGCAGAACTGGCAGGCGCTGTCGTCGAACAACTCGGTGAAGTTCGTCCCGCAGAACGGCTACGGCGTCGTCGATGGCGGCGAGAGCGTGTTCACGCACGGCGTGGAGCTCGGCGTCGCGCGCGCATCATCCCGCAATCTGCAGGAGGCGACGCGGACGCTGGTCGCCAACTTCGCGCGAAGCAACCCCGATCTGCGCCAGACATCCGATACCCGTGACATCCAGCTCTCGCAACGCAGCGGTCTCGGTCTGGGACTCGTCAACCGATCGGCTTTGGGCGGCACCGAACAAATCGGCCTTTACACGACGTTTCTCGCCGATGGTAATTTGTTTTACATCGCGACGATCGTCCCGGATCGCGAAGCGGATCGATACGCGCCTGTCTTCGATCGGATCGCGCGGTCGCTGCGGCTCCGCGACGCCAGGTAAGCCCGAATCGCCGATTCAGCGCCCGCCGCCGGAGCGCACCGCTCCGTGGCATACTGTCCCTTTACAGGCGGCAGCAAGGAGTCGGTCGTATGGCCCGGACGGTGCGCTGTGGGCTCATCCAGGCGCGGAATGTGCTCGGCCCCGATCGCGAGCTCCCGGCGATCAAAAAGGCAATGATCGAGCGGCACGTTGCGCTCATCGAAGAGGCCGCTCGCAAGAAGGTGAAGATCCTGTGCCTGCAGGAGCTCTTCTACGGTCCCTACTTCTGCGCCGAGCAGGAAACGCGGTGGTACCACCTCACCGAGCGCGTACCTGATGGCCCGACGATCACGCTCGTGCGCAAGCTCGCGAAGAAGCATGGCTGCGTGATTGTCGCGCCCGTCTACGAAGAAGAACAGCCGGGCATCTACTACAACACGGCAGCAGTCATCGATGCCGACGGCACCTACCTCGGGAAGTACCGGAAGACTCACATCCCACACTGCAAGCCGGGATTCTGGGAGAAGTTCTATTTCCGGCCGGGGAATCTCGGCTATCCGGTGTTCGAGACGGCCTTCGCGAAAGTCGGCGTGTACATCTGCTACGACCGTCACTTTCCGGAGGGTGCGCGCGCCCTTGGCCTCAACGGCGCGGAGATCGTGTTCAACCCGTCGGCGACCGTTGCCGGACTCTCGGAGTATCTGTGGAAGCTCGAGCAACCGGCACACGCCGTTGCGAACGGCTATTTCGTTGGCGCCATCAACAGGGTTGGCACCGAGGCGCCATGGAACATCGGCGAGTTCTACGGTTCGAGCTACTTCTGCGACCCCCGCGGCCGCATCCTCGCCGAGGCCCCACGCGACAAGGACGCCGTCGTCGTCGCCGACCTCGATCTCGATATGATTGAAGACGTCCGGTCGGTTTGGCAGTTCTATCGCGATAGAAGGCCGGACGCGTACGGATCCCTCGTCACGCCGTAGGAAGTCATGACTCCGGACCTTTCGGTCACGTTCACCGGGATTCGCTTCGAGAATCCATTCCTGCTCGCCTCGGCACCGCCGACCGAGTCGGAAACCAACATCCTCAACGCCTTCGAAGCGGGGTGGGGCGGGGTCGTCACCAAGACGATTGGCATGCACCCGGTCGCGAACGTAGTGGGGCCGAAGACCAAGTTCCTGCGCTATCACCCGGACCCAGGCGTACTGTCGATGAACAAGGGCCGGGGCGGGGTGCTCCATTCGTCGTGGAACTGGGAACTGATCTCCGACAAGTCACTCGACTGGTGGCTGCCGCGCATCGAGCGCATCAAGCAGGCCTTTCCCAACCGCGTGCTGGTCGCGTCGATCATGGCCGGGTCGGGCAACGACAAGGAGCTCGAACGCTGGAGAACACTCGCGACGTCCTGTCAGGACGCCGGAGCCGATGGACTCGAGCTGAACTTGTCGTGTCCGCACATGGATCGTCCCGACATGGGCTCGAACATCGGCAAGGATCAGGCGCTCTGCTCGTTCGTAACCGAGGTGGTCAAGGAAGTGGCGCGCGTGCCGGTCTGGGCCAAGCTGACGCCGGCGACCGGTGACATCGTGGTCGAAGCCGGCGCTGTCTTCAAGGGCGGCGGCGATGCGGTCAGTTCCTCGAACACCTTCCCGTCCATTCCACTCATCGATCCCGACACGCTCGAGTTCGAAATGAATGTCGACGGACGCGTGTCGAGTGGCGGCCTCGGAGGCCCGGCCATCCTCCCGCAAGCCCTGGCGATGATGTCGCAGATGACGCGCGCGTTTCCGGCCGCATCGTTTTCCGGCATCGGTGGCATCTCCGCCTTCGGACACGCCCTCAACTACTTCCTGCTCGGCTGCGGTACTGTGCAGGTCTGCACGGCTGCGATGCTCGATCACGCTGTGGGACCAAACATCATCAAGCGCCTCATCGACGACTCGCGGGCGTTCTTCGAGAAGCACGCCGATCGCGGTTGGGGGTCATTCAACGACATTCGCGGCCTCGCCCGCGATCGCGTCGTCTCGCACGCACAGATCCGCCGCCCTGAGTCGGCGGAATACCGCGGTGGTTATGAGCAGGAAGGGTACGCGGAGCAGTAGACGAACCGGTCGTGCTGCGATGTTCTTCAAGCGTGGCTTGGCGCTGAATCAGCAGCGCCTGCGGCCGCCGCTGAGCGCGACCGCGCGAAGCGGCAGCGCTTGGGGGTGGGGCCCCAAGCGCATTGATTAATGCTGACCCAGTCGCCGACATGACCACGACGCTCATTAGAAACGGCACGATCATCACTGCCGCTGACAAATACGAAGGCGATATCTACGTCGACAAGGGCGTCATTTCTCTCATCGGTCGCGGATTGACGATCCCAGCCGAGACGGTCATCGATGCGTCCGGCAAGCTCGTCATGCCGGGGGGCGTCGACGTCCACACGCACCTCGACATGCCGTTTGGCGGCACCACGTCGGCCGATGACTTCGAAACCGGCACCATCGCCGCAGCCCACGGCGGCACGACGACGCTCATCGACTTTGCAATCCAGGACTTCGGCAACGGCCTGTACCCGGCGTTCGACGGCTGGATGAAGCGTGCTGAAGGCAAGGCGGTCATCGACTACGCCTTCCACATGATCGTTCGCGAGCTGAGCGATCAAGTGTCGATCGACATGGACCGCATGGTGCGGCACGACGGCATCACGTCGTTCAAGCTTTTCATGGCCTATCCCGGCGTATTCATGGTCGACGATGCGACGATCTTCAAGGCGCTGCTGAAGACCAGGGAGAACGGCGGGTTGATCTGCATGCATGCCGAGAACGGCGGCGTGATCGACACGCTGGTCAAAGAAGCCTTGCGGAAAGGCGAGCGCGCGCCGAAGTATCACGCGCTGACACGGCCGACGCGGGCCGAAGGCGAGGCCACCGGCCGCGCCATCGCGCTTGCCGAAATGGCCGGCGTCCCGATCTACATCGTCCACCTTTCGTGCGCCGATGCGCTCGAGAAGGTCAGGCAGGCGCGAGACATGGGCCTTCCCGCCTACGCGGAAACCTGCCCACAGTACCTGTTTCTGTCGTACGACGATTACGAGCGCGAGGGATTCGAGGGCGCGAAATTCGTCATGTCGCCGCCGTTGCGCGAGAAATGGCACCAGGAGGTGCTGTGGAAGGGCATCGTCCGCAACAACCTGCAGGTGGTCTCGACCGATCACTGTCCGTTCTGCATGAACGAACCGCCGCAGAAACAGATCGGGCAGGACGATTTTTCGAAGATTCCAAACGGCGCGCCGGGGATCGAGACTCGGCTGATGCTGCTGTGGGACGGCGGCGTCCGCGCCCGCAGAATCGACGCGCACCGATTCGTCGAGATCGTGTCCACCAACCCGGCGCGCATGTTCGGCCTGTGGCCGCGCAAAGGGACGATCGCCGTGGGGTCTGACGGCGATCTCGTGATCTGGGATCCGAACCGTACGGTGACGCTCTCGGCCAGTACTCATCACATGCGCGTCGACTACAATCCGTACGAAGGTCGCGTGGTTCACGGAGCGCCAGCCATGGTGCTGTCACGCGGCGAGGTGATCGTCGACAACGGCACCTTCACCGGCGCGCGCGGCCGCGGTCAGTTCGTCAAGCGTCAGCCCGGCCCGCCGCTCGTCGCGTAGAAAGAGACGTCGCGCGGACGTGAGTTCCGCGCAGATACCCCGTAGGGCAGAACTTTAGTTCCGCAGGAGCACGAACGATGACACCCACAGCCCCAACCAGTCTCTCGACCATCACGCACTGGATCGGCGGCAAACCCTGGAGCGGACCGGTCGACCGCTGGGGCGACGTCTACAATCCCGCGCAGGGCGAGCCGGCCGCGCGAGTGGCATTCGCCGACGCCGCAACAGTCGATGCCGCAGTCGCGGCCGCTTCGGCCGCGGCCCGAACCTGGGGTCGAACGTCGTTGGCTGCCCGCGCCCGCATCCTGTTCGCGTTCCGTGAGCTCGTCGAGCGGCGC
Organism: uncultured Acidobacteriota bacterium; assembly: GCA_963797715.1. GTDB lineage: Bacteria > Acidobacteriota > Vicinamibacteria > Vicinamibacterales > 2-12-FULL-66-21 > DATBJJ01. Next base: position 10,737 of record CAWCQS010000006.1, on the reverse strand, counting down.
AAGCGTGACCTTGCCGAGATCCTGACGCGAGAGCACGGCAAAGTCCTGTCCGACGCGACCGGCGAAGTCAACCGCGGACTGGAAGTCATCGAGTTTGCGTGCGGCCTTCCGCACTTGCTGAAGGGCGAGTTCTCCGAGAACGTCTCGACCGATGTCGACAGCTATTCCATCCGCCAGCCGCTTGGCGTCGTCGCCGGCATCACGCCGTTCAACTTTCCGGCGATGGTGCCGATGTGGATGTTCCCGATCGCCATCGCCTGCGGCAACACGTTCATCCTCAAACCGTCGGAAAAGGATCCGTCGGCGGCCAGTGTTCTGCGGCGAACTCCTCGCCGAAGCCGGACTGCCCGCCTGGCGTGTTCAACGTCGTGCACGGCGACCGCGCGGCCGTCGATGCCATTCTGACGCACCCTGGCATCCAGGCAGTCAGCTTCGTCGGATCGACACCCATCGCGCGCTACATCTACGAGACGGGCACGAAGCACGGCAAGCGGGTGCAGGCGCTCGGCGGCGCCAAGAATCACATGATCGTGCTGCCGGACGCCGACCTCGATCTGGCCGCCGATTCGGCGGTGAGCGCCGCGTACGGCTCGACCGGTCAGCGCTGCATGGCTATCTCGGTTCTGGTCGCCGTTGGCGACGCCGCCGATCGCCTGCTGCCGCGCGTGCGCGAGCGGCTGCGCAAGCTCAAGGTGGCGTCAGGTCTGGAGCCTGGTGCCGACATGGGACCGCTCGTCACACGCGAGCATTTCAAGCGCGTGATGTCGTACGTCGAGCAGGGCCAGGCCGCCGGCGCCGAGCTCCTCGAGGACGGCCGGCAACTGCGCGTCGATGGCCACGAACGCGGCTTCTTCCTCGGGCCGTGCCTCTTCGATCGCGTGACACCTGAGATGACGATCTACACCGACGAGATCTTTGGTCCGGTGCTGAGCGTCGTGCGCACCGACAGCTACGACGAAGCGCTTCGACTCGTCAACGAGAGCGCATTTGCCAACGGCGTCGCCATCTTCACCAACGACGGTGGCGCGGCGCGGCGGTTTCAGTCAGAGGTGCAGGCGGGCATGGTCGGCATCAACGTGCCGATTCCGGTGCCGATGGCGTACTACTCGTTTGGGGGCTGGAAGAGCTCCCTCTTCGGCGACGCGCACGTGTACGGGCGCGAGGGAATCCACTTCTACACGCGCGGCAAGGTCATCACGTCGCGGTGGCCTGACCCGCGCCACCGCGGCGTGAACCTTGGATTTCCGCAGATGCAGCTGATCAGGACATCTTGCGGCTGACGGTCACGAGCTTGATCGGCTGATCGGCGTAGTCGTCGACCTGCACGCCGACGCCCTCCGGGCCCAGGCTTGATCCGCGCGGCCGCGGCCATGGTGCCGCTCCCGAGGCCGACATCGTCCACCTCATCTGGATCGCGCCGACCTCGTAGCCGGCTCGCGGCTTGGCGTCGGTGCTGCCGCCGCCAACGAAGAACATCGGCTTGTCGGTCACCAGCGTGATCGTTCGACCCTTTGCCGTCTTCTCCTCGCGCGCATAACGAATCGCGAACTTCTGGTCGCCGATCCCGACCGTCCCAACCTCCGGCGCTTTGCGAAGCGCCGCGAGAAACGACGGATAGCCGCCGCCCTTTGAGCGCCGACTCGACCGACTTCCGGTCGAAATCTGGCGAGTAGCGGTCGATCTGGAGCTGAATGGTCGCGGCGATAGCGCCGGCCGCACCCTTGACCTGCGCGTTGGCACTGAACGTTTCAGGCGCGCCGCGTTGCGCGGCGTCTTGTTGCGCGCGCGGCGACGCGTAAGCGCCAGCAGAGCCGAGCATGACGAGAGACGAAACGCGCACGAGAGCCTCCTTCAATGCAAGTCGAACGGTAGGGTGGGTTACGGCTCCGCCCCATGCGGCCGGTCGAGAGAGGCCTGCCGTTTCGTCCTTAGTCGAGAGAAACAGCAGATCGCCCTTGATCTCCCAGTGTCTCGGTCGGCTCGGCGACAAGCGGGCCCGCCGCCGGCGCGCCGACTGTCTGGCCAGCGAGCATATAGCTCAGCTCCGATTCTGAAGATCGACGACCGTGCGGCCGTCGGTCGAGATCTTGCCGTCACGGATATCGACACCGGCGGCTCGCAGCAGATCTGCTGATTTCTCGTCGGCGCGAATCTCGATCCGCAGGTTACCGAACTCGTCGTAGTTGAGCGTGCCGTCGCCTTTGAGAGTGATCGGCGGCTTTCCCGGCGGAAACACTTCGAAACTGCTCAGCGACCATCGGCCCTCGAGGAACTTCCGCGCCGCAATCAAGCGACTCCGGACCCTGGTCGACGTCGCCGCATCTTTGACGGGACGCTGCGCGGGCCGCCCATGCACCCCGTCGCGGACACCAGCAACAAGGCAACGACGACCGGTTCACCGCCGGATTTCAGATCATAGTTGTCTCCGTCGGACGGTGTATCGTAGCCGCGCCGGTATCGGCGTCAAAGCCTATTCCGTCCCACCACCGGCGTGACGAGCGGCGCCGCTGTCGCGTCTCCCCCACCGCGCAACGGCCACCATGCGAAGCGTTTGAGTGACGCAGAGCCGTAATGCGGTAAGCTCGTCCCAGACGGTCAACTCATTCAGGGAGATTACGAGATGATACGCCTCGGTGGCTTGATGCTGTTGCTGCTGTTCGTGCACAGGGCCGGCCCGCACCGGGCAAAGTCAACAGCACGTTACGACAAGTCCGCAGACTTCCAGACGCTCAAGACCTACAGCTGGATGCCGGGTCAGCCGGCATTCGACCCAGCGGTCGACAAGACCATCGTCGCGGCCGTCGACAGCGAGATGTCGGCGCTGGGGCTGAAGAAGGCCGCGGGCAAGCCGGCAGACGTGACGATCCGCTATCTCGCGGTCCGGAGCACGAGCATCGATCTCGACAAGCTCGAGGAGATCGAGAAGCAGGGAGGCGACAAAGCAGGCGCGGACGTACACCGTGGGACGGCTCGTCATCGCCATGCAGGACGGTGCAAAGTCCGGCAAACGGCTGTGGGCTGCGGACTGCGTCGAGCGGCTCAATCCCGCCGCCGCCGAGCGTGACGCGACGATCAAGGCAGGTCGCGACGCGGATGTTCGAGACCTACCCGACGCGGGATCGAAGAAGTAGGCCGGCCTACTTCGGGAGTTGTCGGGCGAGGCCCTGCTTGTGGAGCTCCTTGACAGCATTCCTTCACCAGGTCGTCGATGAAGCTTGCCGAAGCGTCTTTGGGTTCTTGGTTTCGCTGACCGCGGCCCATATCAACGCGTTGCGGGGCACGCTGTAGATCGTCGTCTCGACGACGACGATCGTGTCCTGCTCGACCGTCCTGGGAGTACATGCTGCCCCAGCCGTAGCCGTAGTAGCCCCACAGCGTGCTGTAGTACGGATTGACCCACTGCCGGGGTAGTACGTCGTGCGCTTGTCCTTGCTTGACCGGCCGCATCGCCACGACGCCCTCGACGTTCGCCTTCTCGAACCATCCCTTGGCGGTTCGGCGCTTCGCCAGTTCTTCCTTTGGCGCGATTCGATAGGTCGCGACCGCCTGCATGCCGCGGCGCGGTCAGCTCGCGCACGAGCGACTTCCTCGCCGGAGACACGCAGCGAGTCGTCGCTGCGTGATGACGAGCGCTGCGACCTTCTTGCCGGCAAAGCTGACCGGCAGCCCGGCGTCAGGAGTGATTTCGCAGCGCCGAGCGTAGAACGTTCGGGGCGGCGGCGAGCGTGCATGGGTTCTATCAAGCCCGCGGACCGGTGCCTGCGCCAGCACGTCGTCGCTTATCCGGTCGAGCGTGGCAGGAGAGCAGGCCGGATGCTCATGTCCGCCTGACCTTCCGTGTCGTCCGTGGATCCGGGTTCGTGTCGATGCGGCCGCCCGTGGGGCCGATTTCGCCCGCGGCGCAGCTCGAAGTTGTTGACGAGCCGGTGCAGGTAGTTGGGATGCACGCCCAGCAGCCGCGCCGCGGCGCGCGTGGTTCTGATCGGCTTTTTCGAACGCGCGGAGGATCAGGTCGCGCTTTGTCCCCTCGACCGTCTCGTGATAGTTCAGCGACGACGGCTGGCGCCAGGACGGCTGGAGCGTAGGTGCGGCCGGCAGATCCTCGGCGGTGATCTGGTCGCTCACGCCGAGCGCCAGCGCCTGCTCGATCGCGTTCTCGAGCTCCCGCACGTTGCCCGGCCAGTCGTGCCGCGCAAGCTCGCAGCAGCGCCTCGGGTTCGACGCCGTCGACCGCGCCGACCGCTCCGCGGCGCGTGCTTGCGCACGAAGTAGTCGGCGAGGAGCGGGATGTCCTCGCGCCGCTCGCGCAGCGGCGGCAGCACCAGCGACACGACGTTGAGGCGGTAGTAGAGATCCTGGCGGAACGTGCCGGCGCGCGACCGCCGCCTCCAGATCGCGGTTGGTCGCGGCGATCAGCCGGAAGTCGACGCGGACCGGCCGCGTGCCGCCGACGCGTTCGAACTCGCGCTCCTGCAGCACGCGCAGCAGCTTCGCCTGCAGCGTCAGCGGCAGCTCGCCGATCTCGTCGAGGAAGAGCGTGCCGCCGTCGGCCAGCTCGATCTTGCCCCGCTTCAGGCCGATGGCGCCGGTGAACGCGCCCTTCTCGTGGCCGAAGAGCTCGGACTCGAGCAGCGTTTCGGTGAGCGCCGCGCAGTTGATGGCGATGAACGGCCGGTCGGCGCGCGTGCGCTGTTGCGGTGCGCCGCGCGGGCGACGAGCTCCTTGCCGGTGCCGCTCTCGCCACGCAGCAGGATCGTCGAGTCCGTGCGTGCGACGCGCGCGATGCGGTCGAAGAGCGTGCGCATCGGACGGCTCGTCCCGACCATGTTGTGCTCGAGATTGATCTCGGCGCGCAGCTGTTCGTTGCGTTCGCGAGGCGAGGCTCTCGACGCCATTGTTCGCGCGCAACGGCCGCCAGCGCGGCCACCACCAGCAGCAGCCGCACGTGACCATCGTCGAACGGCGTTCCTGGCCTTGGCCTCGATCCACACGCAGCCGACGGCGCGTCCGAAAGCCATGAACGGAACCGCGATCACCTGACGACGATCGCTCTCGCGCGCCGAGCGCAGCGCGCTCGCGGCTGGCCCGCTCGAGGAGGCGCGCATCGACGTCGATCGGCTCGGCCGCAATGCCCGGAACACTCCACCCGGATGCGCAGATGCCGACGGATCGTCGCCCGCGCCCGACAGCGCAGCCCTGCTGCCGCTGACGGCTTCGAGGAGAAGTCCAGCGACCGCGCTATCGAACTGCGCCAGGCCACGAATCGAGCTCAGCGCCGCGGCGGCGCGCAACAACGTCGCCAGATCGCGGCTGTCGTGGGACGCCGCCGGAACGTCAGGCGCGAGGAGCGAATCGTCGAACCCAAGCTGCAACACGATGCGCGTCGACGCCGGAAGACCGAATCGAACCGGACACGCGACCAGGCCTGACGGCGGCGCGATCTCCTCGGCCTCGACGATGAACTGCGAGTCGGCGAGCCGCACTTCATCTCCGGCTCGCAGCTCGCGCGAGACGACGGGTAACCCGTTGACGAAGATCGGCGTGGTCTCGTCGAGTGCGTCGAGCACGAAACGCTCGTGACCGGACGATGTGAACTTGCCGAGGACGGCCGTCATCGGGGCCGCCGAGCGTGAGGCCGTCGGCGAGCGTGAGAACGCCGCCGGCCATCGGGCCGTTTTGCGCCAGGAGTCTCATGGGCTACAACGGTCCAGCATAGCCCACCACGCCGTTCCGACTATCCGATCGGATAGTGGATTCATCGATCGGATAGCGCCCGAAAGGCTTCAAGCGCGATCAGCAAATCGAGAGGCCCGCGGCTACCGACGAAATCGCTTGCGTAATCAACTACTTACGGCTGATAGCTTGGCGAAGGGCTGCGGATCGTCGAGTGGCATTCGCGTTGCTCAAGGAAGGGCAGCAACTGAAACTGAGAAAGAAAGGAAACAAGCAGCAAGAGGTCACCACGCGCTGCGAGCTCGATTAACTCTCCTCTTTTCCTCCCAGTCCGCTGCCGTCCCGCTCGGGCGGCTGCGGCTCAACCCACCGAGTCTGTCCCCCCCAGAGCGAGCGTAAGGCGAGGCGGCCACCCCGAATCGGGATGGCAGCCTCGCCGACGGTTTGTACCGCGCTTTCAGTCTTGCCGAACGGAACTATGGGCAGACCGAGGCGAGCATGCGCACGGACTTGACGCCGAGAAACGGCAGGCCGCTCAGGTCGCCCTTCATCTCCGACTTGGTTTCGGTCTTCCCGTTATCTGTTTCGACCTTGATTCGACCGTCGCCCTTGTCGGCGGCTTTGCCTTTGATCTCGACGCGCTGTCCCACGTGGTCCTTCAGATCGTCGAACTCGTCGTCATCGTCTTTGAGGCGGGCGAGGATGTAGCTACCAGTCGCGCCGTCCTTCCCAGCGGCGTTGGTCAGGGTGTAGCCGCCGTCGGGATTGCGTCCGACGCAGCCGTTGATCGTCATCTCCTTGCCGTCCTCGACGATCACGACGGGATTTGGGTTTGTCGTTTCTCCTGTGCCGCGGACGCCGCGGATACGAGCGCGGCCGAGATGGCGGCAGCGGCGAAAATGCCGAGCTTCATGGCTGAACTTCCTCCTCGATAGGGAAGTGCAGCATTCGATCCAGCAGCGTACATAAAAAAAGCCCGCCTTTTACAGGCGGGCTTGAAAAAATAATCCCGGCAGTGACCTACTCTCCCACGCAGTTACCCCGCGCAGTACCATCGGCGGTAGAGGGCTTAACTTCCGTGTTCGGAATGGGAACGGGTGTGACCCCTCTCCTATGACCACCGGGAAACCTCTCCGCCCGGTACGTGCGGCGGCGGAGTTGATTTCGTATTGCCTGGGGTTCGACGGCCCGATGCGCGCCCGATATCTGCGCGGGCAAGTCGTCGATCGTCCCAGACTATCTTGTAAAGAACGTTGGCTTTCAGCTCTCAGCTGTGAGCTTTCAGCATGATCTTGCTGAGAGCTGACAGCTGAAGGCTGAGAGCCTTCACAACTGAATATCCTGCAAACGGTAGTTTCCTCGTTCCACCAACACGCAGTTGTTGCGTGCACTTTTCTTTGGGAAAAGAGAATTATGGTCAAGCCTCACGGCTGATTAGTATCGGTTAGCTCCACGCATTGCTGCGCTTCCACACCCGACCTATTGCCTGGTAATCTTCCAGGAGCCTTCAGAGGTCTTACGACCTGGGAAATCTCATCTTGTGGAGGGTTTCACGCTTAGATGCATTCAGCGTTTCTCCCTTCCGCACGTAGCTACCGAGCGCTGCCACTGGCGTGACAACTCGTACACTAGAGGTGCGTCCATCCCGGTCCTCTCGTACTAAGGACAGCCCCACTCAAATTTCCTCCGCCCATGACAGATAGAGACCGAACTGTCTCGCGACGTTCTAAACCCAGCTCACGTACCGCTTTAACCGGCGAACAGCCGGACCCTTGGAACCTGCTACAGCTCCAGGATGCGATGAGCCGACATCGAGGTGCCAAACCTGAGCGTCGATGTGAACTCTTGGCTCAGATCAGCCTGTTATCCCCGGCGTACCTTTTATCCGTTGAGCGATGGCCCTTCCACGCGGAACCACCGGATCACTAAAGCCTGGTTTCCCACCTGCTCGTCTTGTAGGACTCGCAGTCAAGCTCGCTTCTGCTTTTGCACTCTACGGCTGATTTCCAAACAGCCTGAGCGAACCTTCGCGCGCCTCCGTTACAGTTTAGGAGGCGACCGCCCCAGTCAAACTACCCACCTAGCAGTGTCCCTGATCTGGATGACAGAACGAGGTTAGAACGCCGGAGTGTTAAGGGTGGTATCTCACCGTTGACTCCCCCAAGCCCGAGAGCCTGGGTTCAAAGTCTCCCACCTATCCTGCGCATAACACGCCAGCATTCACTACTAAGATGTAGTAAAGGTGCACGGGGTCTTTTCGTCTAGTCACGGGCAACCGGCGTCTTCACCGGTACCACAAATTCGCAGTGCCCCTCGTTGAGACAGCGCCCAGATCATTACGCCATTCGTGCAGGTCGGAACTTACCCGACAAGGAATTTCGCTACCTTAGGACCGTTATAGTTACGGCCGCCGTTTACCGGGGCTTCAGCTCGAAGCTTCGCCTTGCGGCTGACCTCTCCCTTTAACCTTCCGGCACCGGGCAGGCGTCAGACCCTATACGTCGTATTCGACTTCGCAGAGTCCTGTGTTTTTAGTAAACAGTTGCCTGGGCCTCTTTATTGCAACTCGTTCGCGCCCACGACCGCGAGGATCGTGAACGTTAGTCGAGCACCCCTTCTTCCGAAGTTACGGGGCCAATTTGCCGAGTTCCTAAACGAGGGTTCTCACTTGCGCCTGAGGATTTTCTCCTCGCCTACCTGTGTCGGTTTGCGGTACGGGTACCCACTCCACTCCTTAGAGGCTTTTCTCGGCAGCGTGGCGTCCGCGACTTTGCTGACCTGACGGTCATCGACATGGTCCCTCAGGGAATGTGACCCACCGGATTTGCCTAGTGGATCCCCCTACAGACCTGAACCGACACGTCCAATCGTCGGCTCGCGTAGCCTCCTGCGTCCCCCCATCGTGATAACGTGGAATAGGTAGTTCCGGAATGTTGACCGGATATCCATCCGCTACGCCTTTCGGCCTCGCGTTAGGACCCGACTGACCCTGAGCGGACGAACCTTCCTCAGGAAACCTTAGGCTTACGGCGGAGAGGATTCTCACCTCTCTTCTCGCTACTTATGCCGGCAGGGTCACTTCTCGCCGCTCCACCAGTCCTCACGGTCTGACTTCGCTGCGACGAGAACGCTCCTCTACCAATATACGACCCCGCAGGGTCGTGTCTATTCTACGGCTTCGGTCCTGTACTTGAGCCCCGGTATATTGTCGGCCCAGAGCCGCTTGACCAGTGAGCTATTACGCTTTCTTTAAAGGATGGCTGCTTCTAAGCCAACCTCCTGGTTGTCTGAGCGTCTCCAGATCCTTTACCACTTAGTACAGAGTTAGGGACCTTAGCCGGTAGTCTGGGCTGTTTCCCTCTCGACAATGAAGCTTAGCCCCCACTGTCTGACTCCCGAGATACGTGTCGTTGGCATTCGCAGTTTGATTGGATTCAGTAAGCTGGTAAGCCCCCTAGTCCATTCAGTTCTCTACCACCAACGCCGACCTCTCGAGGCTATCCCTAAAGATATTTCGAGGAGAACGGGCAATCACGAGGTTTGATTAGCCTTTCACCCCTACCCTCAGCTCATCCAAGCTGTTTTCAACCAACACTGGTTCGGGCCTCCATACGGTGTTACCCGTACTTCACCCTGGCCAAGGGTAGATCACCTCGCTTCGCGTCTAATCCCAGCGACTCGTCGCCCATTTCGGACTCGCTTTCGCTGCGGCTCGCTTTCGCTTAACCTTGCCACTGAGATTAACTAGCCGGCTCATTATGCAAAAGGCACGCGGTCAGGCATTCCTCGGCCGAAGCCAAGGCATAGCCCTCCCACTGCTTGTAGGTATACGGTTTCAGGTACTATTTCACTCCCCTCGCAGGGGTTCTTTTCACCTTTCCCTCACGGTACTGGTTCACTATCGGTCGCCAAGTAGTATTTAGCCTTACGAGATGGTCCTCGTAGATTCCCGCGGGATTTCACGTGTCCCGCGGTACTCAGGAACCTGTCGCGAGCCAGCATGGATGTCGTCTACGGGGCTGTCACCCTCTATGGCCGATCGTTCCAGATCGTTCGACTATCCAGCTGATTGGTAACTCGCCGGTTCTACACCGGACAGGCCCTACAACCCCACCGTGCAAGCACGTTGGTTTGGGCTCTTCCGCGTTCGCTCGCCGCTACTAGCGGAATCACTATTGTTTTCTTTTCCTCCGGGTACTGAGATGGTTCACTTCCCCGGGTTGTCTTCGACTGACCTATGGATTCGGTCAGTGATGCTCAGGTATGAGCCTGAGTGGGTTGCCCCATTCGGAAATCCTCGGGTCAAAGCCTGTTTGCGGCTCACCGAAGCTTATCGCAGCTTACCACGTCCTTCATCGACTCCTGGCGCCAAGGCATTCACCGTACACCCTTAGTAGCTTGACCATAATAGAAACTCGAAGCTGACGCTACACGCGCTTCATCAGCAGCGCGCGCCTTGAAGCTGGTAGCGAAACTGAAGCTACCTCGACAGCTCCTTGCACACTGCGTGTGTGTGGTCGGAAAAAACTACCGTTTGCAGGATATTCAGTTGTAAAAGAGCAAACTATGAACTTGCAGCCGATTACCGTGGCCGCAACTTTCTATTCTACGATCCGCGCGCATCCGGGCGCAAGCAGGACCGTCAAACGCAAACGCTCATGGCCAAGGCGTTTGCAAACTGGTAATGGAGAATACCGGGCTCGAACCGGTGACCTCCTGGTTGCAAACCAGGCGCTCTCCCAGCTGAGCTAATTCCCCGAAACTTCGGTTTTGCGGTGCGTTGAAATCGTGCGAGATGAAGAGAAGAAAAACTGGCAGGCTTAGCTACCGACTTCCATGCTTCTTTTCATCGCGCGCTAGGCACTACGCAATACACCACTCCTTTGAAATGGTGGGCCTGAGTAGATTTGAACTACTGACCCCACGCTTATCAAGCGTGTGCTCTAACCAGCTGAGCTACAGGCCCCAATTCCTACTCGAGCCACCTTAGCGTTCTCAAAGAACCGTTGCCGGTTCCTTCAAAACTAGATAGAACGTGCGCGCACCCCGTGAATACCAGATCGA
>CAWCQS010000005.1:0-75718 GCA_963797715.1 uncultured Acidobacteriota bacterium | reverse complement strand
TTCGCGAGTTGGAACCATCTGGACGGGTGGCTGCGGCAGGTTGAGGGAGAATTTTCGTGGGTGGCGTGACGCTCCGAGCCGCGGCGACTGAGCGCTCGATCAGCGCGAGGTCTTCATTCGAGCCGTTCTGTTGGTCGAGGCCTTGGGAGGACGGCCGACGAGCCGGGGCGTTGGCGCGTGAGGCACGTGCCTTCGCGTCGCTCCCGATTCGCCCCACCAGGGCCGCAACGCCAACGACGCTGACTCGCGGCCTCCATTGATCCGAACCCCGTGCGACGGACGCGTGCGGCCGGCCGGCTGACGGCGTGCGCGCTCAGATATTCGGTCAGAACCCGCGCGGATCGCCCGTTCGGCCTTCGCGTGCGAATCGGTCGCGACATACACGGGCAGCCCCGGCACATAGGCGCTCGCGGCGCCGTTGTCTTCGGTTTCGAGGACGATCGGATAGAGCATTGCCATTCGACACCCGCCTCTCGCGCAGGATGCGATTGGCCAGCCGTCCTGCGCTCCTTCTTCGTGTGAACGGCCACCCAGACCTCTTTGCCCGTGACCTGGGTGTTTCAGCAGCAGATGGCTGCCTTTGCCGGACCCGCACCTCGAGGAACCCCGCGGCTTTGAGCTTGCGGATCACCGCGGCCTCCTCACGTTCTCCGAGACCTTCATCAGCGGGTCAGTCTCCTGTCGAACTGTCTACTTGGGCGGGGAGGCTTACATGCCGACCCTCTCATTGTGCAGGCCGCGACGATCGGAGATCACGTCGCGGGTTCTACGAAGTCCCATCCGCGGCGCCGACGAATATTAATCCGACGCGGACTCGCGGGTGTAGGATGCGAGCCACGTCGTCGCCAAATCGGACACTCCGGGGTTGAGGTGATAAATGCAAATCAGAAACAGATTCTTCTACTTAGAAATGGCAGCGATGATTCTGACGGCGGCGCTTGCCGTGCCCGAGGCGGCACCGAGTTCCTGCGCAGACTTCGCGCCCGGCGCTTCAGGGGCTTTCCAGGGAGAGGACACCCATCTCACCCTGCCGCCTGGGGCCCCCACAGTAGTGATCAACACAGCCGCCACGGGAACTGGCACCCACCTGGGTCGATTCACATTGCGCCGGGAAATTACGGGAGACTTGACGAACTTTAGCGCCGCCGGGTCGGCTGAATGGATTGCCGCCAAATGGAGACAGTATCTATACGACCATTTCGGGGCAGGCAGAACTGTCGGATGTAGGCGGCGGGTCACTCAGAGTCATCGAAGTTCAGATGATCACTGGGGGGACAGGGCGATTCACCGGAATCCAGGGCAGCTTTACCGTGGAGTTGTTTCACATTCTGGAAGTCAGCAGTGTAGCCGGTGACATCGAGACGCACGACATCTTCGGCTCATTCCACGGGACCATCGCTTTCCCGCGCGGCCGTCGCTGAGAACGTCACCAGCGTGGGTCTCGCCTTCCACGTGTTCAGATAAATGAACTCAGACCTCTGAACTGCTCGCGGCCGATGGCGGCCGGAGTGCAGTTCGCGGAGGCGCACACTCGCCGCCAATCAGGTGCCGGCCGACGCCCTCCGCGCCAGCCGGTGCTCCTCCGGCGCCGACCTCGCACCCAATCTGGACGTTCCAGTTGCGGGTGAGGCAATTGCGAGCGCAACAACCGCCACACTGGAATCAGACGCTTCAACTGATAGCCCGGCGGGACGATAGGCTCGCTCCGCGCGACGGCGGCGCCTTTCCCACAACCCACAACTTATGATCCTGATCCGTGGTAGCTATATGTACCTAGCAACTGGCGTCGACGCACCGAGACACGCTAGCGCCTTCAAAGCCTTGATTGGGGAAAGGAGAACGCCATGCCGATATTTGGCGAACTGGCCCGATGTGGCCACACAATCCCCGAATCGGCAATCCCAATCCTAACGAGAATCCCAACGTGTATATGACTCAGGGAGTTGACGGTTCACCACCTCCACGGGTTGGATTCCAAGAAGTCGTCGTTCTTAGTGGTGACGGCGTCACCGACCCCGACAGGAGGGAGTCTTGTCGATTCCACACCGGGCGTTCTACTGGGGAACTAACGGCTTTGCCGGCAACTTCTGTCTTCCTGAGTCGCCGGAATCGAACGGTTCCCGTAGCGAACACTGGCCACTCAGGGTCGTTTTGGAGGGACAGCCGCATGTGATTGCGATGGCCGCGACCACCGCGGCTCCCGCAGTTCATCCGCGATTGCTAGGCGTCGAAGTCACCGCTACGTCCATCGCCCAGCAGTCGGATTCTCATGGAACGACACGAAGAGTTCGTGTCGTGGCGGGTCGGCCAGGCGGCGCTGCCGCGACCCGGCGGTGGTTTCGATCCACTCGATCCGTGCCCTCCCCTTCAGGCTTGAAACCAAACCCACGACGCTCTTCTTTGTGTCCCTCCGGTTCCGCTGCACGGACGGCCAGGGCAGGCCGGTCGCTGGTGTCCGGTTCTGCTCGGCAGGTGCGAGGACCGATGCGCTATATCACGAAGCGTGATCGGATTGACGCGGTGCTGAGCTACCGGTCTCCCACGAGGGGGACCGGCCGGCTCGAAGCTCACAAACGCTTAAGGCGGCGGCTGCAACACGCCCCCATACGTGTCCCAGGACGTGCGATACAATGCACGCCATTCTTTCCAGCAGAGCTGTCCAGATATGCGAAGCGGCTGCGCTTGCCTCGCGTTCGTCTGGGCGTGCGCGGGCGTGGGAACTGCCGCACAGAGCACGCTACCTGACGCGGGACCACCTGTGCCTCGTGGGCGCGCGAGCGATGCGGCAGCAAAACGAAGCAAGCCTCCCTACAACTCCAACTCAACTCTGGCAAACGCATCACGGTCTCGCCACAGGACGTTCATGAGCCGGCCACGATTCTTGTTCGGCGCGCGATGACGGAACAGGATGAGAGTGATACCGCCCTCGCTGCTGTTTGTGTTGCAAATTCGCGAACTAACGCCCGTTGGTAAATCGGATGTGAATGTGACGTTGGCCTCCGGTGCTGTTCTACGAGTGCCATCTAGCGACGTGAACGACGTACGCATGACGTTCCTTCGCTCGACGCTGGCGCAGGCACGTTCCGGGGGTAGCGGCCGTCAGTATTAAAAGGCCTGCGCCCGAGGGCGCTGAACAGCCTGCACTCGCCGCCGCGCCGTCGCCAGGAGTAGTGGAGATCCAATGCGTAACCGGGAATCTGACAAAAGATGGACTGGGAACCGTGGCTTCGGCCGATTCATGCATCACATTAGATCTAACTGGCTCATACCCGCCGCGGCGCAGTCGATGCAAGGGCAGGTACAGGTGAAATTCGTGGTCCACAGGGAAGGCAGCATTGCCGATGTGACGGGCGATCCAGGGCCGCGAGCGTGCAGGCGTTGAACGTATCCGCGCGCAACGCTGTGATTCCTATCTCGAACCCTACGATACCGCTTCCGCCCGAATACCCGGGGTCGCACTTGGTGCTCTGTATGACGTTTGACTTCAACGAAACGCCGCGTGGAGAAGGAGCTGCAGCTGTCGGCCGTTTCCATGCGACCTCCAGTGGCGGCAACGACTCAAGGCGGGTGATTGATCGGTCCGTTCCCGGCATCACGGAACGGCCCGATTCCGTGCGGGAGAAAGTCAGGCAGGATCCAGTTGCAGGTTGAGCTGTACATTACCGAGCTGGAACGCGAACGCTTTCGCGACCGACAGCCCGGAGTGCTCGCACGAGCCGCAAGTTTTGTTAAGAAAAAGTGGTGAGCCGCCTCGGAATCGAACCGAGAACCCGCAGATTAAGAGTCTGCTGCTCTGCCAATTGAGCTAGCGGCCCACTGTATCGTTCAAGGCATCGGCTACAGCGCGAGCCGACGCGGCAGGGACAATTCCCGATTATAGCATCTCCATATCGGACGCCAAGCGGGCGTTTTTACTTCAGGCTCAGATCGACGTGGCAGCGGCTTCGCCGCTGCGCACTCCGACATCCGAGAACGACCTCAGTGCGGGCGGCGGATCCAGATGGGCGCGGCGACGCCAGCGTGTGGAGCGGCTCAGACGACGTCAGCGGAAACCGGTCCGGCCCGCCAGCCAGTGCGCGAGACCGATGACCTCTCCCGAATCGTGCATCTGTGAATGGACGGTCTTACGTCCCTCGCCGTCGACGACGATGAGCTTGTAGTGGCTGTCGTTGTCGCTGTCGGTCTCATGCGTCACGTCGAGACGCGCGTTCGTGAAGCTCCGCTCGGCGGTCCACATCGCAAACTGCCGGCGGAACGTCAACTCGCCAGGGCGGACGATCCATTCACGCCGCCCCCACGTGCTCAGCGCTCCGCCTAGACGCGAGTAGCAGCGTCAGCACCAGGGCGGGTATGCTACCGACTGAAGTGTCGGAGGCGAGCGATGCGTACCACGCAGACGCGATGGCGGCGGTCAGCAACCATGAGATGAGAGCGCGCGTCCGGCGCACCCCGGCCGAGCTTTTCTGACATAGGCGACCTCTCCCTCGGTCCGCACCTCCCACGTCGTGGGCAGCGCTCCGGCAGCATCCGCATCGGGCAACGCGAGGTGCCGGCTCAGCCAGTCGGCAACGGCTTCGCGCTCGGCTGGCGGCTCCGAACGTCGTGATCACTTGCGTACCTTGAGTCGTATCGACCACGACCGCTCTATCGTGCGAACGCATGCGGAGGCGACGAATCGTCGGAACGCTCGAACGCGGAACGCCGGCGGAAGGGGCCCGCCCGATGAACAACCTCGAAGCCCGACTCGCTCAGGCCAATCACGTCCTCTCCCACGAGCGAACGCGTGAGCTGCGTGATCGCCGGCAATGCCGCCAATGGTCCACAACGTCAGCCACAGGACAAGAAACAGGATGGCGAACGCGACGCCACCGCTGCTGACGAAGTCGGTATGCCAAGCCGGAAGATGCTCCGAGAAGATGTTCGCAAGCGCGGCGGTGATCGTGGCCAGCATCCCGATGGCGAACACCTCGCCGACGACCCATCCGACCAGCCACACCGATAGGAAGGCCGCGGTGAAGTAGCGGCCTATCCCTCGTGGTCGAAGCGACCTCGTCGTGCCAATCATCGGCAGCAGATCATGTTTCCGAGGACCAGGACATCGATATCCGTCTTCAGGAAACATCGCACGGCATCGTCGGGTGAGCAGACGATGGGCTCGCCCCTCACGTTGAACGACGTGTTGAGGACCACCGGCACCCCGGTCAGCGACTTGAACTCATTGATCAATGTCCAGAAACGTGGATTGTGCCGGCGCGAGACGGTCTGAATGCGAGCCGTTCCATCGACGTGCGTGACGGCCGGCAACTGCTCTTTCCTGTCATCGCGAACACGGCAGACGAACGTCATGAACGGCGACGATCCGCCGAAGTGAAAATAGTCCTCGACGTCTTCCTCGAGCACCGACGGCGCGAACGGACGGTAGGGCTCGCGAAACTTGATCTTGCGGTTGATGATCTCCTTCATGTCCGCGCGGCGAGGATCGGCGAGGATGCTGCGGTTGCCAAGCGCACGCGGCCCCCACTCCATCCGGCCCTGATACCACCCAATCACTTGGCCCTCGGACAACAGCCGCGCAGCCTCTCGCTCCACATCGTCCACGCGGCGGCACGTCAGACCATGCGATCGAATGGCGTCGTGCATCACCGACTCGGGGTACTCAGGTCCCCAGTACGCATGCTCCATCACGAAGCGGCGCGGGTTGCCCAGCCGTTCGTGCCAGATGTGAAATGGAATGCCAAGCGCACACCCGGCATCGCTCGCGGCTGGTTGGACCCAGACGTGTTTGAAGATCTGCTGCTCGAGAATGCGGCCGTTGGCGACGGCATTCAGCGCCACGCCACCGGCGAGGCACAGATCGCTCTCGCCTGTTTCGTTCCTGGCCCAATTCGCCATGTCGAGCAGTACGTCTTCGAGAACTCGCTGACCGCTGGCCGCGACATCCCGGTAGGGTTCGACGTCGACATCACCCTCGCCGCGGCAGGGAGCGCCAAACGCTTCGATGAAACGCTGTGAGTAGCAGAGGGCGCTGCCAGTGTGGAACGCGAACCAGGAATTGTCGTTTCGCAACCGACCGTTCTCGAAGCGCACCATCGTCGCCACTGTATCGGCAAATCTCGGCTGTCCGTACGACGCCAACCCCATGACCTTGTATTCGTCGCTGTTCGCTTCGTAGCCGAGGAACTGGGTGAGCGCCGCGTAGAAGATGCCGAGAGAATTCGGCAGGTAGAACCGCTTCATCGGTGCGATCTTGTTACCGCTGCCACGAGCAAGAAGGGTCGTGCAGTCCTCCCCACAGAGATCGACGGTCAGAATCGCCGCCGACTCGTGCGGCGATACAAGAAACGCACTTGCCGCGTGTGATAGGTGATGGTCGATGAAGTAGAACCGGCCACGAAACCCCATGCGCCACAACTTGAACGGAACGGCGACATGACTCAGGAACGTGCCACTCGAGCCGCGCCAGGCCTTCCCGCCCTGGAACGTCTGCAGCGACGCCGGAAAATACCGAACGAGCCACCATAGCCGCTTGAGCAATCCCTTCCAGGGTTGCCAATAGAAGCCCGCGTGTGACACGTCGCGCAGGGAAATGCCGGCCTCGCGCAGACAGTAGTCGATGGCTGACGCGGGAAACCGGTTGTCGTGCTTCGTGCGTGTGAAGCGTTCTTCTTCCGCCGCGGCGACAAGGAGGCCGTTCTTCACGAGCGCGGCGGAGCTCTCGTGGATGTTGCAGCAGATGCCGAGCAGGTAGATATCTGACGATTCGGCCATCGTCACCGCAGGGCTTTCAGCCGCAGCAGCTCCTTTTCGATGACGGGCCGCTGCGGGTGCGCAGGCATCAGCCGCAGCACCTCCTCGAATTCTGCGATCGCCGCTGTCGGATTGCTGGCGTCGAGGAGCAGCGCGCGAACGAGGTGTGCGTGCGCATATGTCGGCCGAATAGCGATCGCGCGATCGACTTTTTCAACCGCGGCACGGACATCTTCATCAGCCCGCCGGTTCAACTCGTCGGCCTCCGCGACTTTGCCTTCCTCGCGAAGCGCTGACGCCCGAGCCGCCGTGCGGGTCGATCGATCCCAGAGCAGCCCGGCCCAATTCGTCATGCTGGCGTAGTTTCCTGGCCAGACCTGGACCGCCCGCTCGTAGAGCACGAGAGCCTCGTCGAAGCGCTGGTGCAGCGAGAGGATGTTCGCCAGACCATCCATCGGCAGCGCGTACGACGGGTAGATCTTCAGCGCCGTTTCATAGTGCGACTGCGCCGCCGCGTAGAGCCTCTCGGCGTCAGTCGTGCGCCCGGCCTGCGCGGCGGCCTCGGCGAGGCCCATCTGAACCCTGCCGTACTCGGATTGCACCCTGGCGCTGTCGGGAGCGACGGCAACCGCGGCAGACCAGAGCGTGAGATCGTTCTTCCAGTCGCGATTGCGCGTCCACGTCCGCGCGGCGCTGATGAGAATCAGAACGCTCAGCACGACGTAAGCGAGGCGACGCCGCGCTAGCGCGTTACTCGTCAGCGCGTCCAACACAGCGGCTGCGGCGACAAGGAACCCAGCACTTGGCAAGTACATGAGTCGCTCGGCACAGATCGTCCCAATCGTGATCACGAAGTTGCTGACGATGGAGAACGTGAGCGCGAGAAACGCCAGTCCGAACGTAGCGACGGGATTGCGGCGCCACAGCATCACGATCCCGCCGACGCACGCCGCGAGGATGGCCACTCCAATCAAGAAACGTCCATCGAGCGCGCTGGTCACGAGCGGAAGGTGGTTGTAGGAATAGTCCGGCGACAGGCGCGCCGGCCACACGAGCAGCCGGCCGTACTCCGCAACCACAGCAAAAGCGGTCATGAGCGCCTGCACTCCGGTCGCACCCAGGGTCTCGCCAAGAGGAGTTGTCGTGACCGGCACCAATGGATTGTCCAGTGGTGCGATCGCATCCTCGGCGATGAGGATCGAGCCGAGCACAGCGCGCCTCACCGCAAGATAGGCAATAGCCACGACAACGAGCGGGAGATAGTCCGTGACGACGCGGGAACGGAGTCCCGCCGGCCGCTTACTGCTGCCTGGCGCAGGGACGATCAGGTCCATTGCCGGCAGTACCAGGAGGAGCGTCATGGCGCTCTCCTTCGCCAGCAACGCGCAGGCAAAGCAGGTGAGGGTTGCGGCCCGATAACCGTTGGCGATCCGATCCGCGCCGGCCGCGAGCCGATGAACGTGCATCGCGAGGAGAACGAAGAACGCAGCGAGCAGTTCCGGCCGGCCCGCGATCCCGGTGACGGCCTCGGTGTGGACCGGGTGAGCCGCGAAGGCGAGCCCAGCTACGGTGGCGGCGACCAACGATCCGCCAATGCTGCGTACGAGCGCGAACAGCAAGAGCGAGACGGCCGCATGGAGGGCGATGTTGACTGCCGTGTAGCCGTAGGTCGACACACCGTGCATTGCATAGTTCGCCGCGTAACTGGCGAGCACCATCGGCCGGTAAAGCGCATTGGTGCCCTCCAGGTCCCAGTACGACGATGCAAAAAGTCCAGGAACGTTCGCGAGCGAGCGTATGCGGACGTTGTCGCGAATGATGCGGGTGTCGTCCAGCACGAACTCGTTGCCGAAGGCGTTCAGATAGACGATGACTGCAGCCAGTGCGACCGCGAACCCACACATGGTCGCCGCCTGCCGCCAGGGCGTCTGCGAGCGTCTGGTCGACGATGCGTCCGGACCGCGCGTCGCAGTTCTGACGCGGTTGTGCTTCCTTCCCTTTGCCATCAGATCGCGGGTACTGGATTCAGTAGCGCCTCGGCGACGTCCGCGTCGGTCAACCGGTAGATCAGGATCGAGTAGCCGACCATCGCGTCAGGCTGACGGCGTCGGAGGTAGGCGACCAGCCGTCCCGTCCGCAACTGATCGAATTGCACGAACAGCTGCCGCCAGGTACCTGGTCCCCGGTCTGCCGCATCAGCGCTGACCATGCCTCCTCGCTCGCCGACGCGCGAGCAAAGGCGTTCATGTTCTCGAGCGCCGCCTGGTAGTTCCCTTCATACTCCGGCTTGTAGAACATGTTGCCGAGAACGTCCAGGACGGTGGCGCTGATGCAGTAGACGCCGGCGCCCAGTGGGACGGGCTGCTGCGGTGGCCGTCGATCGATGAAGCCCGGAAGAAGCGTCGCCTGGACGCCATAGTATTCGGGACGCGCGGTGCCAAAGTACGAGAGGTACACTTTGCTCGCGCCCGGCAATCCCTCGCGGTCCAGCCATTGTTTGAGTGCCGGGAGGTCCTGTCCCCAATCCAGCGAACTGTCGGCCAGATGTTTGTAACCCTGCGCGGGTCCACCCGCCAGTCGGTTGAAGTACGCAAGGTAACTCGGGCTGATCGCAACCGATTCGGCGACGTGCCAGGCCAGCAGGCCGATCGTCGCCACACCGACCACCGTGAGTGAACGGGAAGCCGAGTGCGCAACGGCCGTCTGCGACCGCTGCTTGCGACGCGCGCGTCCGGTCTGCGGTTGCGGTGTGCGCATCCGTTCGAAGAATGGCTGAATCCAGAACGCAGCCCCACCAGCCAGAATGCAGAGTGCCGGGTAGATTGGCAGCAGGTGACGCTGACCGATGTTGAGGTTCGTCGTTAGCGCGAAGGCCCAGTAGACGCAGACGAGCGCCAGCAATGGCGCGGCTGCGTAAAGACTCACGGCGGCACCACTCCTCCATCGCGCCGCAAACGCGGCGAGCGCGAGCAATCCGACAATCATGCCGGGGATCGTCGTCTTGACCGCGAACGCGTAGGGGAAGTACCACCACCAGCCCGTGGTTGAAAACTGACCGTTGAGAAACGCGGCGCGCTGCTCGGCGAACTGCACCGTGATGCCGGAGGCATAGACGTACGCCTCGGGCAGCACATGAAACCGGCGCGCGAGCGAGAGAAACCACGCGACGACACCGGGCTGGTCTTTCACCTGGCCGAGGAAGGCGTCCTTGCCAGTCGTCGCAGCGGCAAACGCCGTGTAGCGAAAGCCGTAAGATGCCCAGATCAGCGCCCACACCACGAGACCAACGATCGCGACGGCGCCGGCAAGCACGGCAAGTTGCCGCGCACGACTGGTGTACTCGATGGTGTGCCCACGAAATTCAACGCCTAGCGGCCTGCCGCCGACGACCCGCACGGCCAGCATCACAAGCGCGACCGGCACGAGAATCGGCGCGGACAGCTTCGACAGGAAAGCGCCTGCGGCTAGCACCCCGGCAGCCAGTACCGTGACGGGCGTCACCCTGTGCAAGACAGCCCATATCGCGCCGGTTGCTGCCGTGAAGAAGAGTGCGGCGGCCGTGTCCGACGTCACGAGCGGACCGTGTGCCAAGAACGTCGGGCTGAACACGAACAGCACCAGGCTCACCCACGCGCCCGCCGGCGACACGAGCCGTCGTGCCCACGCGAAGACGATGGCGCCAAGCGCTACGCCGAGCAGTGCCATCATCGCGCGCCCGCGATTCAGCATCGTGCTGGCGTCGTTGCCGCTGAAGTACAGGAACTGGTCGCCAATCGCGTAGACGTTCGACGTCGTCCAGGCGGGTTGATCGAGACGTGGGAACGAGGCTCGCGCAAGGACCGCGGGCAGTGCCGCGAGCCGCTGCGGCCAGTTCCCGTTCTCGGGATGTAGCCGGTAGTCGTCCAGGACCCAGTAGGTGTAGCCGGCGGTCAGGTGGGCCATCTCGTCGAACGTCATGCTCTTCTGCGACGCCGCAGAGATCGCCATACCGTAGTAGAGGGCGAGGAGAGCAGCGGCAGCTGCCAAGGCTGGCAGCCGCAGGCGCACGTTCGACGGGACGGTCATTGGGCCGGAGTCCGTCTATCGGTCCCCGGATCTTCAGTCCCTTCTGATCGACCGAAGAAGCGCCGCCGGACGATATAGAGCGGACGTTCTTTGACTTCGTCGTAGATGCGAGCCAGATACTCTCCGAGGAGACCAATCGAGAGGAGTTGGACGCCGCCCAGGAAGAGTACGAGCGTCACGAGAGTCGTGAATCCCATCTGGGCTTGCTCGACACCGGCCAGGCGCCTGATCACGAACCGTGCAGCAAGCACGAAGCCTGTCGCGCAGATCACGCTGCCCACCAAGACCATCAGCCGGAGCGGCTTGTACGAAAAGCTGAAGACGCCGTCCAGCGCGTACCGAATCAACCGCGTGAAGCTTTGCTTGGGCAGTCCCGAGGCCCGCTCGTCGCGATCGTAATAGACGTTGCGCTGGTCGAAGCCGACCCAGGCGCGCAGGCCTGGCAGGAAACGGTTCTTCTCCGGCAGGCGGTTGAGCTCGTCGAGCGCCTGGCGGTCGAGCAGCCCGTAGACGCCGACGTCGGAGGGAATCGGGAAGTCGGCCAGCCAACCGAACAGGCGGTGGAATACAGCGAACGACCAGCGCCGAACACCGCGCTCCTGCCGCGTCCGCCGTTGCGCGCGCACGACTTCGGCGCCGGCGCGCCAGCAGGCGACCATCTCGGGAATCAGTTCGGGAGGATCCTGCAGGTCGCCGTCCATGACGACGGTGGCATCCGCCGTTGCGACGGCGAGCCCGGCGGCAATCGCGGCCTGCTGTCCGAAATTCCGCGACAGATCGATCACGGTAAACCGTGGATCGCGGCGGCGCTGCTCGAGCATGATCGCCAGCGAACGGTCCGTGCTCCCGTCGTTGACGTAGATCACCTGGGGCTCGAGATCCTGTAGCTGCTCGAACATCGCGCGCAAGCGGCGAAACAGCTCCTCGAGTCCCGCACTTTCGTTGCAGATTGGAATGACGATGGCCAGCGTTGGCGTGCTGGAAGCGGCTGGAGGGAGGCTGGAACGGTTGACGCTCTCGCCGAGCGCTGGGGTCGCTCCCATCGTGCTGAGTATACAGCCGGAGGGTAGGCCGAGACCGGCTATGTAGGATCCTTTCTAGGCTATGTAGTATGCTTCCTAGATGAGCAAGGGCTTTCTGAGTCTCGCTACGGCAACAATCCTCAACGCGGTGGCCAACGGCTACTCGTTCGGCTTCGACATCGTCGACATCACTGGCATGCCGGGCGGGACCGTCTACCCCGCCCTCAGACGTCTCGAGGAAGCCGGATATCTCACGTCGGAGTGGGAGAAAGAACGCGTGGCTCATGCCGAGCTCCGGCCGCGGCGTAAGTACTACGAGATCACGCGAACCGGCCGTCAGGCGGTGGCCGAGGCGGTGAAGCGTTACCGGCTGCTCGACCAGGCGCAGCTGACGAACATGCGCGAGCCAAAGTCGTCGCGCGCCTAGAGTGCGCCGTGCCTCCCCAACCACGCGTCCGCGGCCTGCTCTCGCGACCGCACCTCGTCCTGATTGCGATCATCGGCGTGATCGTGCCGCGACGGCTGCGCGCGGACTGGCGCGAGGAATGGGAAGCCGAGTTGCGATGCCGCGAGGAGCGACTGGCAGATTGGGATCGACTCGACGGCCGTGAGAAATGGGATCTGCTGCGCCGCAGCTCGAGTGCCTTCTGGGACGCGTTGTGGTTGCAAGGGCAACGGCGGGAGGATGAAGTGATACAGGACCTTCGATTCGGGTTGCGGATGCTGGTCAAGAGCCCAACGTTCACGTGCGTCGCCGTACTCACGCTGGCTCTTGGTATCGGCGCGAACACCGCCGTCTTCACCTTCGTCGACGCCTTGCTGCTGCGGCCGCTACCCGGCGTGGCAGAGCCCGATCGGCTCGTGCAAGTCGGCCGGCAGTACCCGGACAAGACGTATCTGAGCGATACGAGCTACCCGGAGTACCTCGATTATCGCGACCAGAATACGGTCCTCTCAGGGCTCGTCGCCATCACGCCCACGGCGTTCCATGTCAGCACCGGCGCCGACACCGAGCGAGTCGAGGGCGAATTCGTCACCGGAAACTACTTCGACGTCCTCGGCACGACAGCGGCGCTCGGGCGGTTGCTGTCGTCTTCTGACGACCGCGAGAGTGCCAACGGTCCCGTCGCAGTGATCAGCCACCGGCTGTGGCAGAGGCGCTTTGGCAGCAACCCGGCCGTCCTCGGAACGGGCGTCATGCTGAACGGACATGATTTCACCGTCATCGGAGTGGCAGACGAGCGATTCTCGGGAATCAAGATTGGTTCACCGCGCGATGTGTGGGTGCCGCTCGTGTCGCTGCAACGCATCGATGCAAAAATCGCGGCGAGATTCGACCAGCGGCGGCCGTCGTGGCTGGAGATGTTCGGAAGGCTGGCGCCTGAGGTCAGCTTCGACCAGGCACGCGCCGAGCTCACCGTCATCGCCCGGCGGTTGCAGAGCACCTACCCCGAGACGAACGCTCGCGTCGAAGCTGGTGTGGCGCCGGAGCTCGGCCGCGACACAGAGGTGCGGCAACAACTACGTCGATTCGCGTACCTTCCGCTCGCCGCCGTCGGCATCGTGCTGTTGGTTGCCTGCGCCAACGTCGCCGGGTTGCTTCTGGCGCGCGCCGCGAGCCGCCGCAAGGAGATTGCCACGCGAATCGCGCTCGGAGCCGGCCGGACACGCGTGATCCGGCAGCTGCTTACCGAAAGTCTCGTGCTTGCGGCCGCGGGCGGATGTGCGGGGCTCGTCATCGGCCGTTGGCTCACGAGCGGGCTTCGAGCCCTGCTACCCGACAGATACTTGTTCCTGTCGTTCAATCTCGACTTTGGCCTGGACTGGCGGATATTCGCCTTCACACTCACCATCGCGACCGCGACCGGCATCTTGTTTGGACTGATGCCGGCGCTTCAGAGCTCGCGTCCAGATGTCGTTCCGGCATTGAAAGAGGGGCGCCTGCCCGGCGGACGCCGCATGCTCGACGTGCGTAGTCTGCTCGTCATCACGCAGTTGGCGCTCTCGGTCGTCCTGCTCGTCGCCGCTGGCCTCTGCGTCCGCACGCTCGGCAAGGCAGCCGCGATCGACAAAGGCTACGAGGCCGGACATGTGCTGACGGCGCGCATGGATCTCGGCAAACAAAACTACAACCAGGAGCGAGGATTGCGCCTGGAGCGGGACCTGCTCGAGCGCCTGCAGGCGGTTCCCGGTGTCGAAGCCGCCGGATTCGCGTTCTCGCTGCCGCTGAACGACTCTCGATGGGAAGAGGGCATCCGCCGCGAAGGAGATCCGACGCGCGTGCAGACGTTTCAAAACGCTGTTTCGCCACGATACTTCGAGGCTCTGGACATCGCGCTCATCGCCGGCCGCCGATTCTCCGACGGGGACGGCGAAAAGGCGCCGCTCGTCGCCATTGTCAATCAGACCCTCGCGCGGATGCTGTGGGGCGATGAGAGTCCGATCGGCAGGCGCCTGAGCGCCAAAGGTCAGGCGATCGAAATCGTCGGTCTCGTGCGGGACACCAAGGGTCGCAACCTGTTCGAGCCTCCGGGTCCGATGCTATATCTTCCGCTCTTCCAGTCGTATCAACCGAGCGTCGTGTTGCATGTCCGGTCGGCAGTGCCGCCGATGTCACTGGGCGAACCGCTACATCGCGAGGTGCAGGCGCTCGACAAGAACCTGCCACTCTACGCGGTCACGACCCTGGACCAGCACGTGACGGCGACGTTGACGCCGCAGCGGTTGCTGGCGTACCTCGTCGGCGGCTTTGGCGTCCTGGCGCTGCTGCTCGCCGCGATTGGCCTCTACGGTCTCCTGGCGTATACCGTCGCCGAGCGGACGCCGGAAATCGGGATTCGCATGGCCCTCGGCGCACGCAAGGCTGACGTGATGCGTCTCGTCGTTGCCGGAGGTCTGAAGCTGTCGGCGTCTGGCATCATCCTCGGGTCGGTTGTGGCCTGCGGCGTCACGCCGCTGATGAGAAACCTGCTGTTCGGCGTCAGCCCGCTCGATCCGCTGACGCTGACGGTCGTTCCGATCCTGATGCTCGGCGCTGCGCTGATCGCGTGCTCAGTGCCCGCTCGTCGGGCAGCCGGCGCGGATCCAAAGGACGCCTTGCGTTACGAGTGAAGTCGTCGGGCTGCGCTAGACTGTCGTCCAGGCATGATCGGTCGCGCCATTTGCCTCCTCGCGCTCACATTCGCGAGCCACCAAGCGCCCCTCGTTCTCGGCATCGATCACGTCCCGGTGGCAGTTGCCGACCTCGAGCGTGCCGGTGAGCGATATCGCGCGCTTGGATTCACACTCAAGCCCGGACGCCCGCATGACAACGGCATCAGAAACCTGCACGCCAAGTTCGCCGACGGGACGGAGATCGAATTGATCACCGCACCGGCGGCAACCGATGCACTGACGCGAACGTATCGCGATCACCTGAAGGACGGCGACGGTCCGGCCTTCCTTGCGCTCTTCAGGGCGCCGGACGCTCAAGTGGAGCGTCACCTGAAGGACGCCGGAGTCCAGGTGCCTGCGTATGTGTTCTTCGGACCGCGGAACCACTCGCCAACCGATCGCCCAGAGCATTTCGCGCATGCCAATTCTGCGCACACGGTGACTCGCGTCTGGCTGGCTGGAGACGATCTCGCGGAGGAGCGTGGCATGCTCACGGCGCTCGGCGCCACATTCCGGCGCGAGACCCTGGACTTCCCCGATCGGGTGGACACCGAGATCGCGGAGTTCCCGCAGGGCTCGGTTGTGCTTCTGCCCGGCCGCCACCAGATCGTCCGTGGACGGAAGATCGCCGGCATCACCGTCGCCGTTCGCGACCTCGACGCGGCGGCACGATTTGCCGGACCTGACGCCCGTCGCACCAGTGCCAGCGTCTTCGTCAGTCCACAGCGAAGCCTGGGCTACTGGCTCGAGTTCCATAAGTAGCACGAGCACCTGTGCGCTCAATCACCCCGACGCTCTTCACTGAACAAACCTTAATCGCAGAGCGCGCGGAGGCGCTGAGGCTTGCGGATCATAGAAACGACTTAGAGCCGCCGCGTCGCCGGCCATCACCGGCGAGTCGTATCGAGGGTCGTCGGAGATCACAAGAGCCGACAGAACTCAGAAGGCTCTTGTGATCTTCGACGACCCTCGATACGGCCCGCGCGAAATGCGCGGCGCGGCGGCGCATATCGGAGGATCGGGATCACTCTCTGCGCCTCTGCGCTCTCTGCGACGAAAAGGTCTTGGACAGTGTGACAGCGAACGTCGTGGACTTCTGATCGTCCACCAACAATCTGCGCATTTCTGAACCGACTGCGCGGGAACGAACCAGCGGACATCGTGAACGACGAGGTCAGCGCACCCAACTTCATCCTCGGCAACTTGTGCCGAACGTCAACGCCTGACGGCTTGTGCCAGCGCTGACCGACACCACGACTGGAACGGTCTTCAACCGGGCCACGGATGACACGGTCATAGCAGCCACGGAGTACACGGACATCACCGTGGGTTCCGCGTACTCCGTGGCACATTTGGTCGTGTCTTCCGTGGACGTGAGGCCGATAGCCGCACTCCGTGGAGCGTCATTCCCAGACAGCCGTGGGCAGGAAACGGTTGACCAGGAATTGGAACCGTGACGGTGGCGGCGGAGCGTTGACGCGCGACAGCGCCACCGCCAGCGCGTGCGCCGAGTCCAGTCGCGCCGCGGGGTCTTTGGCCATCGCACGAAGAATGACGGTCTCGAGCGAAGGCCAGATCGCCCGGTTCATCACCGACGGCGGTTTCGGGTTCTCATGCCGAATCATCCTGATGAGAGACTCCACGGAATCAGCCACGAACGGCCGGCTGCCGCACGCGAGCTCGTAGAGGACGGTTCCGGCACCGTAGACGTCCGTGCGGGCGTCGACCCGGCTTGACGCCAACTGTTCCGGCGCCATGTAGGGGATCGTGCCAACGACTCCCCCCTCGCTCGTGTCCTGCGACAGTTCAGGCGAGTCGTCACGGGCCAGACCGAAGTCGAGGATCTTCAACCGGCCGTCGGGCGTGAGCCGCAGGTTTTGCGGCTTGATATCGCCGTGCACGACGCCGGCGCGATGCGCCGCCTGCAACCCGCGAGCGAGTTGTTCGCCGAGGCCGGCGACGTGAACCGACGCCATCGGCTGACCGTCGAGCAGCTCCGACAGCGTCTGACCCGGCACGAGCTCCATCACCAGATAGTCACGGCCATATGCCGTGCCGAAGTCGAGGATAGTGGTGACGTTTGCGTGCGACAGCCTGCCGAGCGCCTGGGCTTCGTGCCGAAAACGGCGGCGATCGTCGGCGGTTGCCAGCAACCCCGCGCGCAGCAGCTTGAGCGCGACGACGCGTTGCGACCGGGTGTCCCAGGCTTTGTAGACCACGCCGACCGCACCCGATCCGAGCACGGAATCGAGACGATAGACACCGAGCGTGGTGCCGAGTATCCCGTCGTCGATGACCGCTTCTTCATATCGCCGAAACGAGCCACTCACGTGCGTGAGCGCCTCGGACGTACACTTTTTGCCTTCCTCAACCCTCGACATGTCGGCCTCCGGACGTGCTGCGGGCGGCATCCGGTGATCGAGCCGCCGCTCGCCCTCTGCAGCTCTATTAGAGGTAACGGTGCCGATCAGTGGTTTGTACGGGGATTTTTCCCCAGTGATGCCAGCGGTGGGATGTAGAGCGTCGCCGCGGCGTTCGGAACAGCTGCGGCGACCTTGCTGAGTGGGACCCAGAGAATCTGCGGCGGGCAGATGGGGTACCAGGACGCTTCGTAGATCGCGACGCGATGTGACGCGGGAAAGTGCTTCCGCAGATACAGGACGAGCGCCCGAAGCCCGGGACGGTTGACGTCGCCCGAGAACTTGATGCTCGGCTCGCCGACGAACCCGACCTGCCACAGCAGCAGAGCTGCGCGCACGTCGATGCGCGGCCGCCGGAAGAGAAAGAGGCTCGCTTCGTAGGCCTGCACACCGTCTTCCATCGGATCGACCGCCAGATCCGCATAGAGGCAGGCGTCAGAGGAGATGCCGGGAAGGATGCGGGCGCGGAATCCTTCCGCCGCGGCGCGGCGCATGATCATGTGCGTCGGGTCGCATCCGACGCCCGGGTGTCCGTAGAACGCCACGCACACCCGTTCGCCTTTCGCGACATGCGACAGGATCTGAGCGACCATCGCCTCGTACGAGTCGATGCGCGGCTTGCCTTCTTCGTAGTGGTGCGCGAGCGACTCGGCCGCGGCGTTTTTCTCGTGGAACCACACCGCCTGAGCCGGATCGGAGACGAGATAGAACAGCTTGTCGGCGCGTTCGATCTCGGTCTGGGCTTCCCGCGTCGTTTGCACGAGAAGCGAGAAGCCCGTCCCGACGAAGACCACGCTTCCGCGCGCCACTTCAGCGCTTGGACTTCTTGCGCCCACTTGCCTTCTTCGCCGATCGCTTGGCCGCGCCCTTGGGTCCGCGTGACGTGGAGCTCTTCTTGGGCGAGCCCTTGATGCCTGGCAGCAACGGGAACCTGAAGAACGCCTTGATACCAAACGCGATGTTGCTCTTCTTGATTCCAGGAGCGACGACCCAGGTGACGTCCTTGGGATCGACCGCGAGCCGCCTCAGGATGTCGCCCGAGTTCTCGCTGAGGAGGGCAGCCTTGTCCTCGGCCGGCAAATCCGCTGTGTCGACGATGCTCTGCCGACGTTCCGGATCGTTGAACGCGTCGAGCAGAATCGGGATCCTTGACGAGGGAGTTCAGGAAATCAACCAGGCGCTTGTTGACCTTCATCGAGCAGCTCCTCCAAGTTTAAGCCCGGGTTTAAGCTCCACGCCGGTACGTTTCAACAGGTCGAGGAATGTGCCCTCGGCTCGCAGCGATTTGAAGCGCGGATCCACAGCCAGGTATTGCACGTCATGTTCGCGGTTGTCGATAGCGCGGCCAACCCATTCGTACGCCAGGGTCTTGTCGCCGAGCGCGCACTGAGCGGCCGCCTGATCGAGAGCGCTGAACGGCGCGTCTGACGCCGCGAACGTGACCGGAACGACGAGCCCGCGTGCCTCGACTGTCCGGCCGACAAGAGCATATGCAGTCGCCCGTATGGCATTCAAGTCAATTGGGCTCTCGGTGCCCTGTGGCACCAGATCCAGCTGGTTCAGCGCTTCGTCGGGCTGACCGTTCGCGAGATAGGCCAGCGCCATGTGCCGGCGCAGCCAGGACCGATCGCCTTCGAGGTCGGCGGCGTAGCCATATTGGTGAAGTGCGGTCGGGAAATCGCCCTGCATGTAATAGATAAAGGCGAGAGCTGCCTGCAGCGCGACCGAGAGCGGATCCTGGGCGACGGCCTGCCGCATCTGGTTGATGGCTTCGTCGAATTCCCCACGGCCCGTGAGGTGCAACGCGTACCAGTGACGGGCAGACGCATAGTTCGGCTTGAGCTCGATGGCACGGACCAGTTCCGCGCGAGCCTCGTCCCATCGCAGCTGCTCCTGACGCATGCCACCAAGAGCGGCATGAGCTTCGGCCAGATTCGGATCGAGCGCAACCGCCTGCAGCGCTGCCGCCTCGGCCTTGAGCTGCGCGTCGCGTGGCGTGTCGAGCCCGTAGACGGAGGACTGGACATACGCGTCCGACAACCCGGCGTACGGCAGCGCCGATGACGGATCGTCAGCAGCGGCGCGGGTGAAGTACTCGATGCTCTTTTGCAGACCGTCGCGGGTTCGTTTCGCCCAGTGATAGCGCCCGAGCGAGTAGAGATCGAAGGCCTGATATGCCATGGGCGGTCGCTCGAGCCGTTGCGCGTCCTCTGGCGACAAACGGCCCTGTATCTGGCTCGCAATGCTCCTCGCGATGTCGGACTGTGCCGCGAACAAGTCGCCGGCGCGCCGCCGGAACGTTTGTCCCCACACGTGCTTACCGGTCGAGGTATCGACGAGCTCGACGTTGACGTTGATATCTTCGCCTGACATCTGCACGAGGCCGGCAACGAGCGTCCGCGCACCGAGAACTCGGCCGATCTCCTGCGCGGGCTTGCCGGTGTCTTTGAACTGCTGCACCGATACTCCGGACACCACGCGCACGTTGGGCAACCGCGCGAGCAGCGAGGTCAGGTCGGCGGAAATGCCCTCGCTGAGATGCACACCGATCTCCTGCCCGCCGGTGCGAAATGGCAGCACCGCGATGGATGCGCTATCCGGCGGCGCCGGCGCAAAACTTCGATAGGCCAGACTCGCCAGGATCAGGACGGTCGCGGCCAAAAGCGCGAGCGGCAGCCACGTACGAACAAGACGCTGCTGCTGCCCACTCTTGTCGGGGAGCAAGCGCTTGAGCGCCTCGCCCATCTCGGCAGCTGAATGGAAGCGGTCCGCCGGATTCGGCGCGAGCGCGCGATCGAGCACGTGCTGCAGACCTGGATCAACTCCATCCGCCCGGCTGGTGACCGGTTGCGTCGCGCGCCGCCGATGCTGCTTGCGCAACGACTCGAGCGAGGAAGCAGCGACAGGATAACCGCCTGTCACCAGGTGATGGAGCAACACGCCCAGGCTGTAAACGTCGCTCTCGACGCTGGTCTCCCTCGTCGTCAGCACCTCGGGTGCGAAGTACAACGGCGTGCCCGTGAGCCGCTCGCGTGGCCCGGCGTGCAGCACCTGCCGCGCGCCGAAGTCCATCAAGACCAGGCGGCCGCTGTCTTCGCGAACGACGTTGGTCGCCTTGATGTCACCGTGCACGAACCCCGCAGCATGGACCGCCGATAGCGCCTGACAGATGTCGACGCCCGCGGCGGCGGCTTCCGGCGCTGTCCATGCTCCTCGCTCGCGGAGCTCCGCCTCGAGCGAGCGTCCCACGACGAGCTCCATCCAGATGCCCACGACGTCGTCGATTCTCGTCGGCGCCGTGGATGCAGACGACGTTCGGGTGGCGGACGCGCGCCAGCGCGCGCGCTTCCTGCAGCATGGCGGCGCGACGGTCCTCGGAGCTCGACGCACCGGGTTTGAATAACTTGAGGGCGACATGCCGATCGAGCCGTGGTTCGTAGGCGCGGAAGACGTCGGCAGAAGTTCCCGATCCCAAACGGTCGACGAGGATGAACGCTCCCCACTGCTCTCGCGGCGGGAGCGCATCGCTCCGCTGCCCGGCCGGACCGATTCGTCCCACGACACGCCCGGGTCCGGTCCACGACGCCTCGGCGTCCACGACATCGACATCGATCAACGTTCGATGCACGTCGGCCAGGCTGGCAATGGCGCGCAATACATTCAGATCGCGGGCGGTCGTCGACAGCGGCTCGCTTTCGACGCCGGTCCAATCCGGTGTGTCGCCGTCGGCGACCGACGCCAGAACTCTGAGCACGGCGCTTCGATTACCCGCCATGGCTCATCTCTTGATAGAGCTTGTACAGAGCTCGCACGACGAAGGTGCGCGCGGCGTTGGCGGTCGGCTTGCCCAGGGCGCGGGCGACTTCTTCATAGCTCTCTTGCATCTCGATGCGAAGGACGATCGCCTCGCGATCGGACGGCCGCAGCCGCGCGAGCGCCGCTTCGTAGCGCTCGAGATCGGCGTGATCGATGGCGAGCTCGAGTGGCGACGCCCCCCCGGCCGGATGCTGGTCGTCCAGCTCGACCGGCGCCGGACGGCGCGCGAGCGTCCGTGCTTCGTCACGAATGCGATTGAGCACCGCCTGCCGCAGATACGCGAGCAGCGCTCCGTGGTGCCGCGCCTCGAACTTGTCGAGCCGCCGGAGCACGTTGAAGACGGCGTCCTGCACGACGTCCTGCGTCTCGAGCAGTCCCCGTGCTCCGCTCGGCAAGCGTCCCCTCGCCCATCTCCGCAGCGGCGGCACACAGCGTTCGAACAAGGCATCAACGGCGCGGTCGTTTCCGGTTTTCGCGAGCGTCAGAAGATCGACGGTCGACTGCATGTCCAGCGGGACGCTGGCTGCCGGAGGGGGCGGCGGCGAGGAGGGCGGTTCTTCCACGGACGCGTGATACGTCGGGCCATCATAGCCCGGCTGGACCGGTGCAAACATCTCCAAGGCTGGACGCTGCAGGCTGGAGGCGCGGGTCAGGACCGTGGTCGTGTCCGCGGGCGGTCGGGTAACTTGGTCCACTGACGTCTGTCCCTCTCATGGGTAAACGACGGCGCCACGGGAAGAGTACGTCGGCGGAAGTCACCGCAGATGGAGAGGATAGCGGTCAAAGCATCGATATCGGACAGCCGGCGCGACGTCGCCGCCAGACCCTCGAGCCAGCCGAGATCGACGGGCACCCCGTCGGCAACGGCGGTCAGGACGCCGAGTACATCGGTCCTGCACAATCCTGCTGGCACTCCCATCCTCGTTGAGAGTTAACGTCAGCGTGCGAGCAATCGAACACAGCAATCTTCGCCTCAGCTCATGGATTCACCCCGCGCCACCGCTTACCGTCCCATTCCCAGGTGTCGTTCGTCCCTCCGATGCCGCCGTAGAGGACAGTCCTATCTCGCGCGCGGTCGTAGACCATTACTGGTTGATAACGATGGCCGGGCGTCGGGCCCTCGAGCCGGATCTCGGTCCAGCGGGAGCCATCCCACTGCCACATGTCGCTCAACGGTGCACCGCTGTGTGCCGCTGAACCGCTATACAGGAGGACGACCCCGGCGCGCTCATCGAAGACCATGCCATGGGCGTAGCGTCCGCGCGGACCGCCGTCTGCCGCCTTTTGCCAACTCTTTCCGTCCCAGAGCCAGGTATCGCTGAAGAAGGTCTGCGGCTGATTCGGTCCGGGAGGAGCGCTGACGCCGCCAAAAAGCACGACCCGCTGGCGTTTGCGGTCGTAGGCGAGTGCCGCCCGGCCGCGCCCGGGCGGGCCGTCAGTCGCGACGCGCGTCCATCCGTCCCCTTGCAGCTCCCACGTATCAGCCGGCCAGGGACCTGACCGTTCTGCCGGTATGCCGCCGAAGAGCAACACGCCTCCACGACCGTCCTCCACCAGCGAATGATGGTCGCGCGGCGCGATGTCGGCCAGGCGGCGCCAACTGCCGCGATCTCCTTCCCAAGTGTCTCCTACCACTTCCCAGGTGCCGCCGTCGCGTGCTTTCCTGGCACCGCCGGCGACAACCGCTTTTTCGCGATGGGCGTCATAGGCCGCGCCGGCGTTGACACGACCCAGCGGACCCGCATCCGTCAGTCGCTCCCAGCCCGTGCCACTCCAGCTCCACACAGCGTCGTGGTCATCCTGCTTCGGATCGCCAGGGCCACCAATGAGTACGACGCGCTGCAGCCGCGAGTCGTAGAACCCCACGGCATGATCGGTTCGCGGCGCTTCTCCGGCCGCGTGGCCGATGTTTGGCGTTGTTGGCTGCGCACCGATTGAGCAGGTGCTCGCGAGGAGCACGATGACAAAGGCGTTCCGGAGCCTGCCCATTCGGCGATTCTCGAGCTCAGGCCGGATCGAGACAAGCGGAGTGTGACGGGAAGCAGCTACACGATATCAGCGGTGATTCAGAAGGGAGCGACCGTGGCGGCACGAGGTCCTGCGGAGCGGAGCGGTTGGATTGGCGCGACTTTGAGCGCCGTGACAGCGAAGCCAGTAGAACAGTCCCGGGAGCGGTTCCGATCGGCGGCGGCGCGGTTTCGTCTCAGGCGGTCACTTGGCTTCGTTGCCGAACCGATGCTTTACCGGCGTCCGGCTGACCCCAGCCGCCGCCGGCCCGTGAGACCAGCCGCGGAGGGGCTGTTCTTCCACGGCGCGAAACGGAGCGCCGAGCCGACCGCTTCGCTCCGCCGGCGCGTAGCGCGGATCTGCATCGGCTGAGTCGACATTGACGGCGGCTCGATCGATGACGCCGAACTGAAGTTCGGCGCTACGGGCGATCAGCTTTACTCGCGCGGCGGCTCCACGAACGCCCGCCGCAGCAACTCGATGGCGCGGGGCGCCTCCGACGGCACGTCTTTGCTCGAGGCCTCGATGCTGATGCGGCCGGCATAGCCGATCTGGCGGAGGTTGGCAAAAAACGGCGCGTAATCGAACTCGTCCCAGGCGAGCGGAAACACGCGGCCCTGCGGGTTGGCCATGTGCAGATGGCGGATGTGATCCCTGGCGCGAAGGATAATCGCCGGATCTTCCTTCTCGCTGGCCAGATGATAGAAATCGACGAGCAGCTCGAAGTTCGGATCGGCAACAGCGTTGACGAGCTCGAGCCCCTCGGCCGTCGTATTGATGATGTTGGTTTCCTGCTTCCGAAGCGGCTCGATCACCACCGTGATCCCGTGAGCCTTTGCTTCGGGCGCAATCCGTTTCCCGAACGCGACGAGTTGCTTGAACGCCTCCTCTTTGGGAAACCCGTCCGGGACTCGGCGTGCACCCCCGCTCCCGAAGCACAGGATCTTCACGCCGAATCGCGCGAGCCGCGCAAACGCCTTACGGACATAGGCCATCTGCTCGTCCACAGGCATGGCGTCAGGCCCGGTGAGCCGCAGGGTCGCGGGGAGAAACAGATTGGCGTTGGGAGTAGGGATGCCGACCTGCTTGGCGCGTTCAACCGACTCCTCGAACTCGCTGTCCGACAGCGACGCGATCTCGGTCGTGCCGAGCTCGACGTAGTCGAACCCGGCAGCCTTTGCGATCTCGAGTCCCTTGAGACCGATGCAATAACCGACCAGGACCTTCGCCGCCTGCTCCGCCGAGGGAAAGGCGGACAGCAGAACGAGAAGGCTGGCGGCGAGGAGACGTCGATAACTCATTGTTGTCCTCAGCAGACGCTCATCGTTTTCTCGGAATGCGCTTGGTCTCGGCCTTCTCCGCATTCCACAAATAGACCTTCAGCTCGACCGAGCCAATCGCAATCGCGTCGCCATCGGCAAGCTCGATGGCTCCGTGAACGGCCGATCCTCGCACCAGGCACCCATTGGTGCTGTTGAGATCCTCGAGCACGACGCGCCGCGTCTGGCTCTGGATCGTCAGGCGAGCGTGACGCCGCGACACACTCGGTGAATCGAGCCAGACGGCGCACGCCGGGTCCCGCCCGATCGTGTTCTCGCCCTCTTCCAGCCGGAACGTTCTGTCGCTGCTGATCAACCAGCCTTGAGCTGCGCGCGTGGGAGCCGTCTGTTCGTGAGCGTCCCGCGCCTCTCCGCAAAACGCGTAACCCACGCCGTGCACGGTCCGGACGAAGCGCGGGTCCCGCGCCGAGTCCGACAGCGCCCGGCGGATCTCGCCAATCAACACGTTGAGATTGGCATCGACGACGAAGGCGTCGGGCCAGATCTGCCCGAGCAGCTCCGCCTTCTCGACCACTCGAGGCCGGCACTCGATCAAACCGCAGAGCAAGTCGAACGCCTTGGGCGACAAGTGGATCTCCGAGCCGTCGCGAAGCAGCTGACGCGTCTCGGCGTCCACGGTATACGGCCCGAATCGAAGTCTCACGATGGCGCCTATGAATTCCTTGGGGATTCCTTAAGACTCGGCGGCCCCGGCTCTGCGATAGTGCCGCTTGGATGCAACCTGTATGGCCGATCTTACGTTGATCCCCTATACGCACAGATTTCAGGGCGTTGTGTCGCGCGACCCGAGGATGTCTTCGCCACGTATGGACCTCAAAGCTGCACCTGCGCGCCGGCCGGCCCGCGACATCATCGACGCCGTCGTCGACAACATGCGCAAGAACCTCGAGCCGCTGAAATACTCGACCCTCGCGCCCAGCCGTTACACCGTCTACCTCCACGCCAACGAGTACGCACGGCTCGAAGGCATCATCCCGGTCCTCCAGGAGCAGACGATGCGGGCGCTGAGCGATGAGCTGCAGGCGCTGAACCGGAGGTCGTCGATGCGGCGCCTGGTTGGGCGGTTGCGCCGTGAGACGGATCCCGAGATCCGCAACGCTGCCATCGACTGGCAAATCGAGTTTCTCGCCGATCCTGACGGCGACATGAAGGAAGGCGACCTGCTCATCGACTCCGAGCTCATCCTCCCGGCGAGCCCCGAACTCGGTGTCGGCGACCGCACGCGGCGCATCACGACGGTTCATTCGGGCCAAAAGACGACAACGCGCGAGCAATCCGTGCCCGGAGGCAAGGCGGTTTCCCCCGGCGCAGTCACAGCCCGAATCGAGTGGGACGACGACGCCGGCCATCATGCCTACGACATGGTGAAGGACTCCGTCATCGATCGGCCGCGGCGGGGTTGGATACCCGGTCGACATCCGGATTACCGCGTCGCCGGACGTCTCGCGCGAGCACGTCCGTTTCCGCAGGGACTCGGCGACCGGCCGCTTCTTCCTCCTCGATCTGAGCTCGCTCGGGACCACGTTGAACGGGCGGCACGTCCCCAAGGGGTACGACGACGTCGATGGCACGAAACAAGCCAATGGCAACGAAACGGCGCTGCCAGACTCGGCCCGGATCGGTCTCGCCGACACGGTCTTCCTCGAATTCAGCATCAGCAGGTGATGACCGCGCTTCTCTGGGCCCGACTGGTGTTTCTGGCGCTGCTCGGCGCAGTCGTCGGGTTGTCCGCGTGGGCGGCATTCCGGACGAACGAGGACCCCGACCAATGACTAGACCGATGGAGGCGGTCACGGTGCTGCGGGTCGCTGGCGACACGCATCCAGGACTGCAACGTGAAGTCAACGAAGACCGCTTCCATGTCGATGTTGCGCGCGGCCTGGCCATAGTGATCGACGGCGTCGGAGGACAGGCCGCCGGCGGTAAGGCTGCGGACATTGCGGTGAGTGTGCTCCGCGACCGTCTCGAGCGGGAGACCGGCCCCATCGCGTCGCGGCTGCGCGAGGCCATCGCCGCCGCGAACAACGAAATCCACCGGCTTGCCGGCCTCCGCGCGGAATGGAACGGGATGGCCTGCGTCCTCACGGCCGCCGTGATCCGCAGCGGCCGCGCGGTGGTCGGCCACGTCGGGGACACGAGGCTGTACAAGCTGCGTTCCGGCCGCATCGAAAAGGTCACGCGCGATCACTCGCCCGTCGGCGAGCGCGAAGACGCACGCGAGCTGTCGGAGCTCGACGCGATGCAGCACCCGCGCCGCAATGAGGTGTATCGCGACGTTGGCTCGGAGCCGCACGAGCCCGGCGATTCCGATTTCATCGACATCCAAGAGGTCCCGTTCGAACCGGACGCTGCGCTGCTCCTCTGCAGCGACGGCCTGACGGATCTCGTCGACTCGTCGTCCATCAATGCGATCGTCGCGCGATGGGCAGGACGTCCTCAGCACGTCGTGAAGGCGCTGATTGACGCCGCCAACGCCGCGGGCGGGAAGGACAACGTCACGGCCGTGTACGTCGAGGGCGAGCGGTTCGCGACGCTGCCACGCGTCGAACCACCGCCGTCAGAGACGGAAATCACCAGGCGCGCTCGGACCAGTCGACCCGCCGCCACGACATCGGGCCGTGCGGTTCGCCAACATCGCCCTCATCGCGGCCGTGATCCTCCTGACGTTCGTTCCATCTGACATCGTCTCGCCTCCGGCACCTGCACCGGAGGGCGCAACGCTCGCCGCCGACCAGGGGCGCGTCGTCGTACGGTCGACGGAGTCGATCGCGCAAGCGCTCGAGCGCGCCACGCCGGGCACGACGATCGTCGTCGAGCCCGGAGAGTACCGTGAGACCCTCGCCCTGAAAAGCTACGTTCGCCTGGTCAGCAGCGAGCCACGCGGAGCTGTCATTCGCCTGCCCGGCACGGCGCCCGAAGGCGCTCCCGCGGTGGTCGCGCGAGACGTGACGGAAGCGGCCATCGACGGATTCCGCATCGTCGGCGATGCCGCGACACCGCTCGGCACCGGCGTGCTGGCGGTGGATTCGGAGATTTCACTGTCGCACCTCGAGATCGC
The DNA here is from genome assembly GCA_963797715.1 of uncultured Acidobacteriota bacterium. Classification (GTDB taxonomy): domain Bacteria; phylum Acidobacteriota; class Vicinamibacteria; order Vicinamibacterales; family 2-12-FULL-66-21; genus DATBJJ01. The sequence goes on along the minus strand of CAWCQS010000005.1, from coordinate 48,090 downwards.
CGGCGCAACCAAGGCAGCGATCGATGCTGGCCGGGGCGCGAACGTGCGGGTGATCGCCGCCGACATCCGCGACAATCCGGGTGCAGCAGTTGCCGTCCGGACCGGAGCGTCCGCCACGATCTCGCACAGCATCTTCAACCGCAACGGGACGTCCGGGCGCGGGCAGAAGACGCTAGCCCTCGAGGATCAGGGCGACGCGCACTTCAGCGACAACGTGTTCGTCGGCAGCGGGACGAGCGTGTTCACGGGATCGACGGAGGCGCGCGAGGCGTTTGCGAAGGGTAACTGGTTCGTCGAGGCACGGACGCCACTCGCTCCGACGCGCCCGGCGGGTCGAAGCAGGTAGCCCGCTATGCGGCTCGCGGCGACAACCGTCCATCCACCACGTGTGAGCCGCAGAGCGGGCAAGGCGCGCACGGCGCGCCTGCGAGGGAGCGGCGCGGGGCGTAGGGGCCCCGCAAGCGACCGAGCCAGGGTGTGGGGCGGAGCCCCACGTTAACAATGACGACGGTCTATAACCGCCTTGGACGGTACGAGATCCACGAGCAAATTGGGCGTGGAGGCATGGCGGCCGTGTTCCTCGCCACCGACACGCTGACCGGCCGGCAGATCGCGCTCAAGCTGGTGTCGATCGAAGCCGATCGCGATGGCCAGCAGGTGCTCGAAGCCGAGCGCTGGGGAGCCACACTCCAGGAGGAATTCTGCCGCGAGAGCCGGTACGTCCCGGTCGTCTATGAGCATGGCACCCACGACGGCTACTTCTTCATCGCGATGGAGTACCTCGCGGGACGAAACCTGTCCGAGATCATCACCGAAGGGCCGATGGCGGCTGCACGGGCGGTACGCGTGGCCGTCCAGCTGTGCGAGTTCCTTCAGGCTGCGGACGCGTTCGAGCGGACACTCGACGGAAGACAGTTCAACCTGCTGCTGCACGGTGACCTCAAGCCGCGAAACATCCGCGTGCTGGACGCCGACGACGAGATCAAAGTCTTCGATTTTGGTATCGCCAAGGCGTTATCGCTCAGCCGGAAAGTCACGCGCAACGACTTCGGCAGCATCGCGTATCTCTCGCCCGAGCGTCTCGAGTCGGGAGAGATCGACGCCCAGGCCGAGCTCTGGGCAGTCGGCGTCCTGCTCTACGAGATGATCAGCGGCGTTCAGCCGTTCCGCGCTGCGGATACGCGACGCCTCGAGCAGCGCATCCGTGCTCGCCAGCTTCCCGCGTCGCTCGACAATGGATGCCCCGCCGGCCTGCAGGCGATCGTCGCGAAGCTGCTGGCGCCCCACGTTGCCGAGCGCTACAGCAGCGCCGCGCGCGATTCGCGACGATCTGCAGCGCTTCGCGCGTGGAGAGCCGGTCCTGGCGCTCGGCGAGGGTTGGCCCACGCCGAATGCCGACGAGCCTGTGACGCGACGCACGCATCGCGGGCCTGTCGAGGAGGTCACTCGCCGGACCGTCCGGGATCCGGCGCCGGTGCACGCAGCCGCAACGACCGCCGAGCCCGTGCCTGCACCGTCATCACCCGCGCCTGTCGCCCATCCGGCACCAGCACCGGTCGCGGTAAAACCTCGCGGTCGCCTGCGGCGATACGCTCGCCGAGCGTTGATAGCGATCGCGATCCTGATGGTGCTCAAGGAAATCCGGATCTACATCGCCGCCGACGCGTTGGCCAACAACGTGCCTCAGGAGCTTGGCGGCGTCGTCCAGATGTGGAACCAGCACGGCAGCTTGTACGAAGGCAGCCTCGGCCTCGGCGCCAGGCCACTCGGACGTGCGCTGTCGAGGCAGTCGCTGCTGCTCGCGGAGCGCACGTTCACGCGATATCGCACTGCTGGCGCGACGGTGTACGAGCGGGAATGGCAACAGGTGCGCGATGCGCTTGTCTTCGCCGTCCGCGCCAGACCGTCGAACCCGGCGCTCAAGGCCGCGCTGCGATACAGCGATGGCCACTTGCGTCGGATCGAGGGCGAGGCGCGCGTCAAAGACAAGCTGGCTCCGGCCGCGCAACAGGCGTTCACCGCCTCGGTGGCTGCGTTTCGCGAGGCGGCCGAATTGCGTCAGAACTGGCCCGATCCGTTTCTCGGGCTGATGCGGACGTTCATCGCGATGGACGACGTCGAGCGGGGCGCGGATGCGCTGGCACAGGCTCAGCGAAACGGCTTCACTGCCGGGAGCCGAGATTGGGCCCTGCTCGGCGAAGGCTACATGACGCGTGCCGCCAAGCTGGCGGAGAGCGAGGAGCTCGAACCGCTGAATCGCGCGGCCGAGGCCTACACACAAGCCATTAATCACTTCTCGAAATCCGCTGGCTTCGGCAACGCCACACGGAGGCTCCGCGAGGCGCAACGTCGCCTCAGAGAGGTGCAGGAGCGGATCGCGGCGCTGTCGTTACCCATCGACCGCGAGATGCCGGCGATCGATCGCGAGATCGGCATATGAGCGTCACCTACACGACAGCGGCCGAACGCGATGCGTATCGAGCGCGACGGACGGTCAGGTTCAGCCTGCCCGAGCCGCTGCTGATCGCCGCCTCCTTCGTCGCCGTGATTGCCATCACGCTCGCGTCCATCGGCCGCCTTCGAGCGTTCGACGAAGCGGAGGAAAGCGGCCGCGCGGTCGTCAACCTCAATGCCGCCCGCGATCCGGATGCGCTCGAGCCGGCGTTGGCCACTGTCTTCGCCAACGCGCACGAACGCCGCTTCGCGGCCGCGGAGTTGTTCCGGTTCCTGAGCCCTGCGTCCGGAGAACGGCGCGTCCTGCAGAACGTGGGTGCGCTTTCGTTTGTCACGGTGAGCACGAAAGCAATTCGCGACTCCAAGAATCTGCAGACGTTTGCGGACCGCCTACGCGACGGGCAGGGTCGCGCTGCGGCAGATGAGCGCATCACGCTCTTGACGCCTGCGCAGATCTCGACCTTGAAACCGTCGCTGCACGTGAGAACGCGCGACGAGTTCAAGAACCTGATCTGGCTGTTCGGTGGGCTGTACGTGCTGGGCTTTCATGCTGTGGCGATCGATCTGGCGGCCGCCGCGGGGTCACGGACCGATCCGCTGCTGCTGGCGACAGCACACCTGCTGACCGCGATCGGCTTCGCGGTGCTTCTGAGCCGGCCCGATCCCTTGCGCGACAACCTCCTGTTCGTCCGCTACGCGGAAACCGTGACGCTCGGCCTGGCGGTCATGACGGCGCTGTCGTTTCTCGACGCCGCCGCCCTCGGGTTCGCCTCCTTCAGCTACCTGCCGCTCATCGCGGCACTCTCGCTCTCGGTGCTCCTGATCCTTTTTGGATCGGGCCCGGGCAGCAGCTCCGCGAAGGTCAATCTCGGGCCGCTGCAACCGATCGAAGTGATACGCCTGCTGCTGGCGCTCTTCCTTGCCGGGTACTTTGGCCGGCGATGGGAGTTGCTCCGAGAGGTTAGAGGCGAGACCATTGGCGACGTCCGGCTTCCCCGCTGGATCAACCTGCCGCGCGGCGAATATGCGCTTCCGGTCCTCGTCGGCGTCGCGGCGGCTCTGACGTTCTTCTTCTTCCAAAAGGATCTGGGGCCGGCGTTGTTCCTGTGTTGTGTCTTCCTGGCGGTGTATGCCGTCGCGCGTGGCCGGGTCGGCATGGCCGTGACCGGACTGGTGCTGCTCGCTGCCGGTTTCTATGCCGGCTATCGGCTCGAAGTGTCCTCGACGCTCGTCTCACGCGTACGTATGTGGCAGTCGCCGTGGGACAACGCGGTTGCCGGCGGCGACCAGATCACGCACGCGTTGTGGGCGATGGCGACGGGCGGCAGCTTGGGGACCGGGCTCGGCCTCGGCGACTCGCGCTATCTACCGGCCGGGCACACAGATCTCATCCTCGCGGCGATCGGAGAGGAGCTTGGCGTGGTCGGGCTGGTGGCGGTCGCAGTGCTGTTTGCCGTTCTCGCCTGGCGCGGCTTCCGCATCGGCCGGCGTGCGGCAACCGACTACGGGTTCTTTCTGTCGATCTCGCTGACCCTCTTTCTGATCCTTCCGGCGCTGATCATGGCGTCCGGCGTGCTGGGCGTGACGCCCCTGACAGGCGTCGTGACGCCGTTTCTCAGCTACGGCGGCTCTGCCATGCTGATGAACTTCGCCGCGCTCGGGATCCTCGCCGCCGTCCACGCCGATCGCCGGGCGGCCGGTGACTTCGAACCCTTTCGCGTACCGATGAGAAATCTCGGCGCGGTCCTCGGCGTCTGCACGCTCGCACTCATCGCGGTCGCCGCACGCGTCCAGGTCGTGCGCGCCGACGACCTCGTGGTGAAACCGCACCTTGGCGTCCACGCCGACGGCGGTCGCCGGTTCGAATACAACCCGCGGATTCTGGACATCGTTCGCAGGCTCCCGCGGGGAACGATCTACGATCGGCGCGGCCTGCCGCTCGCCAGTGACGACGCCACCGTGCTCGCCGATGCCCGGCAGGCGTACGAGCGCCTCGGGATCTCTCTTGCGCGAGCCTGTCCCGAATCGCCTGAAGCCGTTCGCTGCTATCCTCTGGCCGGCGCCGCGTTCCACCTCCTCGGCGACTCGAGGACCGCGACCAACTGGACCGCGACGAACACGTCATACGTCGAGCGGGATTCCGATGCGCGCCTGCGCGGCTTCGACGATCACGCATCGAGCGTCAAGACCTTCGACCGATCGGGCCGGCCGATGTACACGATCCATCGCGACTATCGCGACCTCGTGCCCGTCCTGCGTCATCGGCACCAACCGGATCACACAGCCGTCGTCGAGTTCCGGAATCGCCCGCGCGACGTGCACGTGACGATCGACGCCGACTTACAGCGCCGCGTGGCCGCGATCGTTGCCAGCTACGCTCGCAAGACCAAGGGCAAGGCGGCAGCCGTCGTGCTCGACCCGGACACGGGCGCGGTCCTCGCGAGCGTCAGCTATCCGTGGCCTGCCGAAGAACCTGCTACCTCTTCGGGGACGCCGGCCAAGGGCAACAAAGAGGGCAAGAAGGATGACGACCTCTGGTTGGACCGTGCGCGGTACGGTGCGTATCCACCAGGCTCGACATTCAAGCTCGTCGTCGCGCTGACGGCGATGCGCGACGGCGTCACGAGCGGCAAATATACCTGTGCGCGTCTGCCTGACGGCCGAATCGGCGCACGCATCAGCGGCTGGACACGGCCGGTCCGCGACGACGTGCTGGATACCCATCCGCATGGGACGATCGACATGCACGATGGCCTGGTCCATTCGTGCAACGCGTACTTCGCGCAGCTGGCGGTGGCGCTTGGCCCGGGGCCGCTCACTGTCGTATCGAATCAGCTGAAGATTCCGCTCGCACCAGACGGCAGCTCGGCTCAGCGGGTGCGCGATGCCCTCCCTCAGGTCGGCTTCGGACAGGCGCAGGTCGTCGCTTCTCCGCTGCGCATGGCGACGGTGGCCGGCGTCGTGGCAGCCGACGGCGTGCTTCGAGCACCGTATGTGGAGAAGGATTCACCTGGGATTGGGAAGGTCGAAACGGTGGTCGACGCGGCGGCTGCGCGGCGGCTCGGGAGCTACATGCGGGACGTCGTCCTCACCGGCACCGGCCGCAGCCTGCGCGGCCATCAGTCGCCGATTGCGGGCAAGACCGGCACTGCCGAGGTATCGGGCCGCGAGTCGCACAGCTGGTTCGTCGGCTATGCACCGTACGGATCGACACAAAAGCGGATCGCGTTCGCCATCGTCATCGAGCAGGCGGGCTATGGCGGCATCACCGCGGCACCGGCGGCCGGGGAAATTGTCAGCGCCGCAGTGGCCGCTGGACTCATCAACAAATAAGGACATGGACTTACTGCGAAAGGCCAGAGACCTCGAGGCGAAGCTCGCCGGCACGCTCGACCGCACGGTTGGGGGCTCGTGCGATCGGGAGCACGCGAGCCGCTCGAAATCGTTCACGAGATCGTCGAGGCGGCACAACGAGAGGTGCAATCGAGCGGCCGCGGCCGGCGCGTTTTCCCCTTCAACGCCGTCACGGTGACGATCCTCGCGCCGTCGCGCGATGTCAGGGCTCGCTTCGAGGCAGTGCTGTCCGACGGCTTGGGTCTGCGCGAGCGCATCGTCGCCCGCCTCGGATCGGCAGGATGTTCAGTCGATGGCGCTGACCTCGACGTCACCGTCAACTACGACAGCCGCCCGCGCAGAAACTGGCGGCACCAGGAATTCGACATCGAGTTCGATCGACTCGAGAAGAGGGAACGGCCGCCTGCACGGGCCAGCGCGGCACTGCCGCGCTTCGAACTGACAGTCCTGAACGGAACCGCGGACCGGCGCACATATGCGCTGACGGCATCACCCCGCATCGACATCGGCAGGTGCGCCGAGGTACGCGACAGCCGTCACCGGCTGATTCGAACCAATCACATCGCTTTCCTCGAGCGATCTGGCGAGGTCAATCACAGCGTCTCGCGTCGGCATGCCCACATCTCGTACGACGCGGTCTCGCGCTGTTTCCGGCTGCACGACGACGGCAGCGAACACGGGACGAGTATCGTTCGACAGGGCCGGAGTCTCCCGGTTCCAAGGGGATCGCGTGGCGTTCGCCTCGAATCTGGCGACGAGATCGTTCTCGGCGACGCGCGCGTGCGGGTCAAGTTCGGTGGCGAGAGCAACAGACCCGCGCCAGAGTGAGCGATCCCTGTCAGAGATCCCGGTTCAGCCCCTCTACCTTGGCGCGGATCTGCGCCGCGGGAACGACACCCACGACGCGATCGACGGCCAGTCCATCGCGAAAGAAGATGAGCGTAGGCATGCTCTGGACGCCAAAGCGAGCCACGAGTTCCGGCTGCGTGTCCACGTCAACCTTCGCAACCAAGGCGCGGCCGGACAGCTCGCGAGCCAGCGCCTCGATGTGCGGCGCGAGAATACGGCACGGCGGACACCACGCGGCCGTGAAGTCGACAACGGCAACACCCGAAGCCCTCTCGACAAGAGCCGTGAATCGTTCGACGTCGAGGTAGGGAAGTTCAGCGGTATGGGACACGGATGTCTGTGCGGACATGGCACTCCTCTCGAGCCGGATGCTGACCGGCGTCAGTCAAAGAGGTCGCACACCCGCGTGTCATGTCGGCCGACCTCGACACCTTACTCATTGAGGGGTGCTCCGACTAAGATCGTGTTCTGATGGCTGCTACCCGTTTCCAGCCCACGCCAGGCTTTGTCGGCTGGGTATCAGATCTCGCCCGTCTCCACACGCGGGCGCTCTCCGGAGTCGCGCGCGCCGAGGGGCTCTCGGCCGATGACGCACTCGATGCCGTGCAGGAGGCGTTCCAGACATTTCTCGACTTGCCCGAAGCACGGACGCTCGTCGGCCAGGAACAAGATTCACGGCGCCTCTTGTCGGCCATCGTGCGAAACGCCGCGCGCAACATGCGTCGGCGCGCGTTCCGTCGTTTGCCACACGACCACTTGAGCGAGCGCACTGAGATTGCGGACGACGTACCGGGTGTGGACGAGCTCCTGACCCGTGCCGAAGATGAATTGCGGTTGATGGGATGCGTGTCGAAGCTCTCCGACATCCAGCAACGCGTCGTACGCCTCCGGATGCTCGAGGAGTTGTCGGGTGACGACGTCGCGCGCGAGCTGGGCGTGCGCCCGGATCACGTGGCGACGCTGCTCTATCGCGCCAAGAAAGAGCTGTTCAGGTGCGTCACCGCACCTCGATAACCGACGCGTGAATGCGGCCAGAATAGTGACGCATCACACTCGCTCCCCTGCTCACGCGACCGGCGGCATGCGAAACGTCTTCTTCACATACTCGATGTTGGCGCGCGTATCGGCAATGACGTCCTTGTTCGGCGAATCGGTCTCGAGGACGTACCAGCCGCGGTAGCCGATCTCGTAGAACTCCTGCGCCATCCGCGGCCAATCGAGCTTCCCTCCCGGCGTGGACAACAGCATGTTGGCGTTCTTCACGTGCACTTGACTGATGCGCTTGCCGAGCAGTTTGGGCTCCGCATAGATGTTCTTCGTCGCCGCCCTGGCGACGATGTTGTGCGCGTCGTAGTAGACGGCGACGTACTCCGAACCAATGGCGTCCAGGAGCCTGAGGTTGTCCTCGGCCGAGATCCAGTCCTCGATACCGACGACGACCCCGTGCTTCTCGGCGTAGCGTGCGACCTCTTTCATCATGGCGACGAACGTGTTCACCTGCGACTGGTTCGACATGTCGATGTGGCTGTCGCCCAGGATCGGAAGCAGGATGTTGTTCGTGCCGAGGTTGCGCGCAACTTCCACTGCCTCGACGAGGAGGATGGCGGCCGCCGGATTCGTGTGCAAGGGCATCCGCGATTTGCCGGGAGAACCGATGGCAAGCGAGCAAATCTGAATGCCGTTCGCAAGCGCCGCCTGCCGGAACACTGCCTGCGTTTGCGGATCCCGCAAGGTCGGCGACGTGTCGTCGGCCGGGAATTGCAGGCTCACCTGAATACCGTCGAGGCCAATCTCTCGCGCCAGCGCAATCTTCGTGATGTCGCCGCGCTGCCCGAGGTTCCAGTCCGTCATCCCGACTCGGACCGGCACGGGGTTGGCCTGTGCGGTCGACTGCACCGTCGCCGCGGAGACAGCCGACCTCCCTGCGCTGACAGCTGCCGAGGCGATCGCCCCCTGCTTCACGAACTCGCGCCGCGTGATCAACATGGGATCTCCGGTGGCTCAGGGCTCAAGACTCGGCAAGAATATCCGCCCAGCCTTTCCGGTACTCGGGCCGCTTGATGAACGGCGCCGCTTCCGGCGCGTTGCGGGCACGCAGGTTCTTGTAGTCCCACTCGATCTTCTTCCCGGTCCGATAGGCCACGTTCCCGAGATGGTTTGCTTCCGTCGTCCAACCGGCGTATTGGAAGTTCGAGCCAGGTACCGGCCCAAGGCCCTTGGCGTAGTTCACCCATTCGACCCAATGGCCCGGAGACCTCGGCAACGTCTCGGGCGGCGGCGGCACGTCCTTGAACGTTTCCTCAGGCAGCAGCTTCCCGTTACCGAGCAGCATGCCCTTGTCGCCGATGAAGAGCTGCGAGCGGCCTCCCCACGCCGGCACCCAGCCTGGCGGTTTGCTGTCGCCCTGATGCCAGATCAGCTTCACGGGCGGCGCGCCCGATGGCGACGCGGCGAACTCGTAGGTGACCATCATCGTTGCCGGCGCGAGTTCCTTGTGTGCGACCGGTCCATTCGGCGACACCGCTTCGACCGTCAACGGCTGCTTGATGTCGAGGACGGTGTACGGCACATCGTTATCGTGGCTGCCGAGGTCGCTCATCGTGCCGTTGCCGAAGTCCCACCACCGGTACCACCGCGGACCGGGAAAGTAAGTCGCGTGGTACGGCCGCACTGGAGCGGGTCCGATCCAGAGATCGAAATACATGGACGGCGGGACCGGCATCTCTTCCTTGAAACGATCGACGATCTGAATCCCGTTGTAGAACCCGTGCGGCCGGTCGTATCGGTCCGCGGACTCAGCATCCTGCAGCCCCCACGCACGGTCCGCCCAGACGTGGACCTCGCGTACCGGACCGATGACGCCGGTCATCAGGATCTCCTTGATGGTCCGCCGCGCCGGCGATGCATGGCCCTGATTGCCCATCTGGGTCGACAGCTTCGGATACTTCGCGGCGGTCTCCCGGATGAGGCGCGCTTCCCAGATGTTGTACGTGAGCGGCTTCTCGCAGTAGACGTGCTTGCCGTGCGTCAGCGCCAGATAGGTGGCGAACGCGTGCGTGTGTTCGGCGGTCGAAACCACGACCGCGTCGAACTCGTTGGCGTTGTCGAAGACCTTCCGCAGATCGTTGAGCTTCCTGGCCTTTGGAAAACGCTGGGATGCGGCATCGACGGCGTCCTGATTGACGTCGCAGAGAACGACGACGTTCTCGTCCGGATGGGGCACCCCGGCACTGCCGGCACGGCCGGCCCCTGGGGGAGGTGCGCCGGGCGTGATGGTCAGCTCGCTGAGGCTCGCCAACGCCCGACCGCCGCAGGCAATGAAGGCGATGTTCAGCTTGTCGTTCAGGTTCCGGCCACGGAGAAATGCAGGCGCTCCTGTCATCACGCCTGCGGCCGCAACGGCTCCGCCCACGAACTCGCGGCGGGTCAATTCCATCGCCTTCTTCATGACTTCCCCTCCAGGCGCTCGAGTGTCGAAGCGCAGGACTGATGGTATGGCGGGCGCATCATACACCCGAATACGGCCGGCACCGGAACCTCGCCGAGCATGCAAAAACAGGCGTGGTCGGTTGCATTGCAGTGCTACCATCCGGCCACATGCCTATTACGCAGCCGCCCTGTCCAGCGGGCGTCTCCAGTTTCGCGAATTCCATTCGACAAGTCGTGAGTGGCTGCCTGCTTGGGGGCCTGCTTGCCGCAGGCGCAGCCGACACCCACGCGCAGTGGCCGCAGTTCCGCGGGCCGAATGGGTCGGGGATCGCGCCGGGGGCAAACTATCCCGTAGTGTTCTCGCCCTCTCGCAACGCCATCTGGAAAACCGCGGCGCCCTACGGGCAGTCGTCCCCGGTGATCGCTGGCGGACACGTGTATTTGACTGCCAGCGAAGGCGACCGACTCCTGACGATTGCGCTCGATGCCGCGACGGGGCGCGAGCTCTGGCGACGCGAGCTCCGGCGCGCACACGCGCAGAAGGTGTATCACGCGAACGACCCGGCGTCGCCAACTGCCGCGGCTGATGACGACGGCGTCGTTGTCTTCTTCGCCGACTTCGGTCTGGCAGCCTTCACGCCCGACGGCAAGGACCGATGGACGTTGCCACTGGGACCGTTCAAGAGCTTCTACGGGATGTCTGCGTCGCCGATCATCACAGGGGATCTCGTGGTGCTGCTCTGCGACCAGCGCAGCGGCTCTTTTCTAATCGCACTGGATCGCAAGACCGGCCGTCAGCGTTGGAGGCAGGAGCGCGCAATGGCTGTGGAAGGATGGGCCACGCCGATAGTATTCCAGCCTGATGCTGGCCCGGCACAGCTCGTCGTCCTTGGCACGACGCGGCTCGACTCCTATGCGCTCGACAGCGGCGAGCCTCTGTGGTGGATACCGATCGGCTCGAGTGGCTCGATGGGCACTCCCGTCGCGCACGGCGACACGATCTACATGTCCACAACGGGCTCCACCGAGCCGACGCTGCCGACCTTCGAATCAATCCTGGACAAGTACGATACCAACAAGGATCGGCGCCTCTCGCAGGCGGAGTTCCTCGCCGACAAGGAGATGGGAGAGCACTTCGGCTGGGTCGACATCGATGGCGACGGCGTGATTACCGACGCGGAATGGAACACGACCCGAAACCTCGGCATGGGAGAGTATGGCGCCATCGCCGTCCGTCCTGGAGCCGCCCGAGGGAAGCTGGACGCGTCAGCGGTTCAGTGGCGGTTCCAGAAAAATCTCCCCTACATTCCAGCGCCGCTCCTGTACGAGAACGTCCTGTATCTGGTGAAGACCGGAGGAATCGTTACGAGTATCGATCCCGCCACTGGCCGCACGCTCAAGGCAGGGCGGAGTCCTGGCGCGTTGGGCGAATACTACGCGTCACCGGTCGCTGCCGAGGGCAAAATCTTCCTCGCCAACACTGAAGGCAAGGTCACCGTGCTGAAGGCAGCTGGAGCGTGGGAGGTCATGGAAGTCAACGATCTCGGCGAAGAGATCCACGCGACACCAGCCCTGAGCGGCGGACGCATCTACGTCCGCACCCGGAGCTCGCTCTATTGTTTTGGCGTCAAGTAAAGCGCGGGCACGCGACTCCAGTATCGGCAGAAACTGTTCAACCCGCGGCGTCTGCGGCGTACCATATCGAGTAGGACCGGGCCTCGAGTGGGACGACCTCACCTCACGCGTCGCATGTTTCTCGGCGGCGTTGCCGCTGCGTTTGGTGCGTCGACGTCGACCCTCATCCACGGCTGGCAGAACGCTGCCGTGGCGTCGGGCGATGACCTGCGCGCGATCCAGCGACATCTGTTGCCGATGGGGAAGCTCGTCCGCGACAGATACCGCGATCTTCGCCGGCACTTCATCTTCGAGTACTACCCTTGGTACGGCACCGACCCGTGGCGGCACTGGGATGGATCCGGTCGCACGCCACCGGCGGAGCTCTCCGCCTCGCTCCTCCCGCTGCTTGGCGGCTACGATTCGCGGGCGGTCAAGACGATCGAACAGCATGCCCGCTGGATCGCGGACTCCGGCGCCGGCGCAATCAATCTGAGCTGGTGGGGCCGGGGCAGCTACGAAGACGGCTCGGTGCACGTGGTCATGGACGTGATGCGTGCATTCGACATCAAGGTGATGTTCCACCTCGAGCCGTACGGCGGCAGCCGGGGCGTCCAGTTCGCCGACGATGTGGCGTACATCCTTCGCGAATATGGCGAGCGGCGACGGTGGGACGCGATGCTGCTGCTCGAAAACGCCGACGGCCGGGCCGCGCCAGTGTTCAAAATCTTCGTCGCGTTGCTCTCGCCGACGTCAACGGACTGCAGAGGAATCACGACGCCAGTCGACATCTACGTGCCCGACGCTGTCTGGCATCAACAGGTCGAGCGTATCAGGCGGGATTTCGCCCCCGAGTTCGACGGGATCACGATCGTCGGCGACTCGCTCGACGCCAACCGGTCGCGTGTGGCCGGGTTCGACGCGTGCGCGGTTGGCAATCCTTACATCCGGCCCGACGAATGGCCGTCGCTCACGGCGCCGTTCGTCAGCCGCAATATCCCGTTCTCTTTTGCCGTCAACCCGGGTTTCGACCACGTGCCGCCAAAGACGCCGCCGCCGGATCCCTGCTATCAACCGCTGCCGATCGATCCTGCGCCCGACCTGCAATGGGAGCGGCAATCGGCGCGGGAGATCGCGCAGCAGCTGTGCACCGTCCGCATCGCCGCCTCGTTCGAGCGCACGCTCGCACTGCAAACCGATCGCGAGTCGGCAAACTGGCGGCAGGGTTACCTGCTCGTCCCGATCAACTCGTTCAACGAATGGCACGAAGGCACGGCATTCGAGCCGATGGCTTCGTACCGTGATCTAACGCGCGCGCAGCGTCTCCTCTACCACAATGCGCCCGACGGTTCGTATCGCCTCCGGACACTCTCGAACCTCCTGAGCCTCATCGTCTGAACTCGCCGGATCTATTTCGAGGTCCAGCACGGTGTGAGATCGCCTGCTGGCGACGGCGCCGCAGCGGGCGCCGGCGCAGGCTTCCCACCCCCGGGCAAACCGACTACCGGCTCTTCGTCCGGCTTGCTGCCGCGGCCACGACCCCGCGCCGGCGGTTTCCAGCCGTCACACGCGGGACCGTTCTGTACCAAGCGCGTGTCGGCGCTCACGGTATATCCGGTGAGGTACTGCTCGCCCGCGTTGCCGTAGTACTTGCCGTATTTCAAAGCCGCGTCGTGCACCTTGATGATCGCGTCCTGATAACGCGGATCGTGCTGGCTCCAACCTGAGAAACTCGAGAGATCGTTGTTGCCCAGGATGATGACGTCGACGCCATGGGTCGCGGCAATCTCGTTGGCCATGGCCACGCCTTCCAGCGTTTCGATCATGACCGTGACCAGCATGTTGTCGTTGATCGTCGCACGGTAGTTGAGGCCGGGCGCGTTCCAGAGCTCTCGATAGGCGCCGCCGCCAGCGCTCCGGCGTCCAAACGGCGGATACCGCGAGAAGCGCGCGGCGTCGCGTGCCTCCAGTGCGTCATCGACCGTCGGCACGATAATCCCGAGCGCACCGAGATCGGTCGCCTTCTGGATGCTCGACTCGAACGCGTCGGGCATGCGGACCATCGGCGCGGCGCCGACGCCGGGACAGGCGAGCAGCATGCGCCGGATGTCGTCATACGACATCGTGCTGTGCTGCATTTCGAACCAGATGTAGTCGAAGTGCTTGCCGACCTCGCAGTACAGCTCTGTGTCGTAGCTCGAGATCGTGTAGCTCGTGATCTGTTTGTCCTGGAGGAGCCGTTCCTTGGCGCGGTTGTAGAGCGGACGCGGCGTCGCCGGATCCATCATTGCCTTGACCTGCCATCCCCAGCCGCGCGCATCCGCCTTCGCGGGCGTCAGCGTTCCGCCGATCGGCGCGCCAGTGGGTGTGGCGGCTCCTTGTTGCGCCGACTGCCCGGCTCCTTGTGCCGCCGGCACACCGATCGCAAGCATTGCCGCCCCGCACACTGCCAGTGTCATACGACGCCAATTCATGACTGCCTCCGCCGCGCCACACCGGGAAAAGACTCGATGGAAATGATATCGGGCGGCATCATCGCACAGAACCAGGCTCCCGTCAGACGAAGCCACGGATCACACGGCGGTCCGCTGGACCGACACGGATCGGCTGCCGTGAATTCCGTGAACTTCGTGGCGTGTTCCCCGTGAAATCCGTGGCGTACTTCGTCGGCCGTGGCGTGAGACTCCGCGGCCTACTTAGGCGGAATCACCGGCACCATCCCCGGAAACACGTAGGCAAACAGCATGGCCACGATGCCGACCACGCCGGCGAGGAAGATGCTGTGGATGAGCGTGAAGCGAAACAACCGGCCCTCGTCCCCGGACGTCAGGCCGGTGGCGGCGACGGCGACGGCAATGCTCGGGAGCGCGATCATCTTGCCCATGACGCCAGCGGCCGAATTTACTGACGTGGTCAGGACAGGGTTGAGCCCGATCTGGTTGGCCGTGATCATCTGCAGGTTGCCGAAGAGCGCGTTGGCCGAGGTGTCGCTCCCGGTCAGAAACACGCCGAGCCAGCCGAGGATGGCGCTGAAGAACGGGAAGATGGTGCCGGACGCGGCGAGGGCGATGCCAAGCGTCGACGTCATGCCCGAGTAGTTCATCAGATACGCCAGCGCCAGCATCGAGGCAATCGTCAGCATCGGCTTCGCCAGCTGCGCAAACGTCGCCTTGTAGACGCCGACGAAGCGACGCGGGCTCACCCGAAGGAACAGCGCCGAGGCAATCGCAGCGAGAAAGCAGGCGGTGCCGGCGCCGCTCAGCCAGTTGAACGTGTAGACCGCGGCGTACGGCGACGGTGCCTGCGTCACGGGCGGGACTCTCGTCACGAGGTTGTGGAGGCCCGGCACGTTCAAACCGTTCAGCACCGTCGCGCTCCTGGGCAGAAACGACGGCAGCAGTCCGTTCGTGAAGGTATCGATCGAGCGCTTGACGGCGACGTCGCCCCACGTCAGCACGAAGATCACGAGCAGCATGTACGGCAGCCACGCGGCCAGGACCTCGCGCGGCGAATGCGTATGCGCCGATGTCGCGGCGGGGATGTCACCCTCGAGGCGGAAGATGGTGCGAGGCTTCCAATACTTGAGCACCAGTACCATCGCGCCGATGCAGCTGAGCGAGCTCAGGATGTCGGTCAGCTCGGGTCCCATGAAGTTCGAGACGTAGAACTGCACACTGGCGAACGACAGCCCGCAGACGACGACCGCCGGCCAGACTTCGAGTGTCTTGCGCCAGCCCGCCATCACCAGCACCAGATACGTAGGAATGATGATTGAAATCATCGCGCACAGGCGCCCGACCATGGCGCTCAGCGGCAGCACCGGCATTCCCGTGATGCCCGCGAGCGTCGTTACTGGAATGCCGATCGAGCCGAACGCAACCGGCGCGGTGTTGGCCATCAGGCAGATGCCGGCAGCGTAGAACGGCGAGAAGCCCAGCCCGGCGAGCATCGCCCCGGAGACGGCGACGGGCGCGCCAAAGCCCGCGGCTCCCTCGATGAAGGCACCGAACGAGAACGCGATGAAGAGTGCTTGCAGCCGACGGTCGTTCGTCAGGCCGCCAACCGTGTCCTTGATGACAGCGAACTTGCCGGTATCCACCGCCAGCCGGTACAGCATGATCGACGAGAACACGATCCACGAAATGGGAAAGATGCCGTAGGCAGCCCCGGTGATCGCCGACATGAGCGCCAACTGCGCCGGCATGCCGTACGCGAAGAGGGCCAGGATGAACGCCGCAGCAAGCGCGGTCAGCGCTGCCATCCACGCCGGCCTGCGTAGCACGCCGAGCATGAAGAAGAGCACGGCAATCGGAATGGACGCGACCAATGCCGAGAGCGCCAGGCTGCCACCGACCGGCTCGTAGTTCTGCTGCCACATGGCGATAGAGGCTATCCCATGAGAGGTGATTCGCGGATCGCGCGCGCTTTTGTGCTACGGTCTCAGCCGACGGCCGGGAGGTTTGCTTTTGGTCAAGCCGTGGTCTGGCGGGTTCCTGTGGCTCATCGTTGCGACGGTCGCCACAGGGGCGGTCCGCGTTGCGGGAACACAGAATCCGACGCGGGGATGGAGCGGCGCGTACGCTGAATCGCAGGCTGCGGCAGGCGAGAAGCTGTACGCCAACCACTGCGCAAAGTGCCACGGCCAGGACCTCGCCGGCATCGAGCGCGCGGCGGCGCTCGCAGGCACGACGTTCGCCCAACGCTGGCACGGCGCGCCTCTCGCCAAACTGTTCGAGCGAGTCGAGGCGATGCCGCCCGAGGCGCCGAAGAGCCTCACGGTGACGCAGTATGTCGACATCCTGGCGTTTCTGCTCAAGGCGAACGGCTATCCGGCCGGGCAGACGCCGCTGGCCACGAGCCAGCTCGCGCTCGTCGGCGTGATCCCGCGCGAGGCGGCGGACAAGCCGGTGGCCGCCTCCGAGTGGAAGACCTATGGCGGCGATCTCGCCAGCATGCGGTACTCCCCTCTCGACCAGATCAACGCGAGCAATTTCTCGAAGCTCCGCATCGCGTGGCGGCTCAGCACAGATCCGTTTGGACCTCGGCCCGACGTCCTCTACTCGGCGACGCCGCTCGTGGTTGGTGGCGTTCTATACACCACGGCCGGCATGCGGCGCGCAGTCGTCGCGCTCAACGCTGCGACGGGCGAGCTGTTGTGGATGCATACCGAACATGAAGGCGCGCGCGGTGACAACGCGCCGCGCACGGGCGCCGGAAGAGGGGTCGCGTACTGGTCGAGCGCCGATGGCGCGGACCGGCGCATCATTTATGTCACGCCCGGTTATCGGATGATCGCGCTCGACGCGAAGACCGGCATCCCGATCCCAACGTTCGGCGAGGGCGGCGCCGTCGATCTCAAGCGCGACAACGATCAGGAGATCGACCTCATCACCGGCGAACTCGGATTGAATGCGACGCCGCTCGTGGCCGGCGATGCGGTCATCGTCGGCTCAGCGCAGCGGGCGGGGTTCACGCCGCCGACGATGAACAATGCGAAAGGCTACGTGCGCGCGTTCGACGCCAGAACCGGGAAACGCTTATGGATTTTCCACACCATCCCGAAGCCTGGCGAATTTGGCTACGACACCTGGGAAGACGGATCGGCGCTCAGGAACGGCAATAACGGCGCCTGGGCGCAGATGAGCGCGGATCTCGAACTCGGCCTGGTGTATGTCCCGATTGAAATGCCGACCGGCGATTTCTACGGCGGCAACCGGCCGGGCAACACGCTGTTCGACGAGAGCATCCTCGCGCTCGATCTCATGACCGGTCAACGCCGATGGCACTACCAGACCGTCCATCATGGTGTCTGGGACTACGACCTGCCGTGCGCGCCGATCCTCTTCGACATGACGATGAACGGGCGACGCGTCAAAGCGCTGGCGCAGCCGACCAAGCAGGCGTTCCTGTTCGTGCTCAACCGCGAAACCGGCGAGCCGATCTGGCCGATTGAAGAACGGCCGGTGCCGCCATCGACGGTTCCGCGCGAGAAAACCAGTCCGACGCAGCCTTTCCCCACCACGCCGGTTCCGTTCGACAGGCAAGGCATCGGCGTCGATGACCTGATCGACTTCACGCCGGCGCTCCGTGCCGAGGCGATCGAGGTGATCAAGCGGTTTCAGATCGGCCCGTTGTATACGCCGCCCGTCCTGAGCAAAGCCGAAGGTCCACTCGCGACCTTGCAGGTGCCGTCCGATCACGGTGGCGCCAACTGGCCGGGCGGCGCCTTCGACCCGGAAACCAATCGGCTGTACATCCATTCCCATTCACAGGTGTTCACGATCGGCATCGTCTCCGCGGATCCGAAGGTCTCTGACATGGGTTACATCAGCGGACGCGTCGGCGGAACTGGCGGCCCACGCACGGTCGCGACCGTTCAGGGATTGCCGCTCATCAAGCCGCCGTACGACCGCATCACGTCCTACGACATGAATACCGGCGATCTGATCTGGCAGAAGACGCACGGCACGACGCCTGACGAGATCGTGAACCACCCGGCGCTCAAGGAATTGGACTTGCCGCGGCTCGGCCAGCCGGGCAGGACATTCATCGGCGTGCTCGCGACCAAGACGCTGCTGATTGCCGGCGAAGGCGGCGTCCACACGAACAAGGCCGGTCAGCGGGTTGCGCTGCTGCGCGCGTATGACAAGGGCACCGGCGCCGATGTCGGGGCGGTGGAGATGCCCGCCAAGCAGACGGGATCGCCGATGACTTACGTGATCAACGGCCGGCAGTACATCGTGATTGCCGTCAGCGGCGTCGATGGTGCCGAGTTGATTGCGTATGCGCTGCCACAATAGAGACTCCCGATTTCGGCAGGGAAGCGGAGTGGACGAGCTGAAAGACCGCGCCGGAAGGAATCGCGCTCATCCTTTGCGTCTTCGCTGCCACCTGCGTACGGCAATTCCGCAAAGTCCGCTCCCGAACATCATGAGAGTTGCCGGCTCGGGCACCGGCTGGGCCGCTGCGAAGTTGTACGAAGCGATCCGTCCCTCCTCGGGAAAGTGACCGATCCCCGGAGCGTAGAGGAAGAGTGCGTCGGCGTTGCCGCGGCCGCGCAGGTCAGTGGAAAACGCCAGTATCGAGTAGACAGGATCAGTGAAGGCGCGAATTGACCCGGTGAATACGAACGGCTGAGTAATACGCAGCGACTCCGTCGAGACCGGAAACACCTGCGCCTCAGCCATGACGTTTAGTTCGGCCGTGTAGAAGAGCTCGGGGTACGTGACGCCTCCGAATGTCGCCGGGCCGAAGCCGGCCGGCTGCTGCCCGCCGTCAGTTTGAAATCCAAGGTCCAGGTTGTCGCCTGCGCGGCAGGGAAAGCACAAACCGTCAAAACTCAGCGGAATGCGGAACCCCGTGCCAGGGATCGCGGAAATCACGAAGTTGGTCCCTCGCAGATCGAACCAATCACCCTCGACGTCGATGGCGATGGTCCCGTTCGTCACGGTCACAGGATCTGCACGCGCGGAAACCGGCATCGCCAGTGTGAACAGGCCGAACAAAAGCACAACCGTATTTCGCAGTACGGCTGTGAACGAGTTCGGGAGAAACGGTGAACACTGAGAGGAGAAAAGGGCAGGCGTTTTCACTGAGCACCCTCCTCGTGAGTCGCGGCTCGCGACGGCTGCAAAAGAGCTGCCTGACGGCCGCGAATCTCCGCAGACACACAGAGTGGACACCTCGTCCGATCGACGAATCGAAGGAAGCCTAGGAGTACTCCGCGAGCTCGTGCGTCAACATCAGGTGTGAGCATCGCGCACGGCAGCGATCCGAGACCGCCCGCTGTCGAGGCCACGGCGAGGGTCGCGTCCTGCACACCGGCCATCGGCGCCTGGACGATCGGGAGGTCAAGGTCGAGCGACTCCCACAGAGTCATAAACAGCGGCCTTTCAGCTTTTTTTCAGGCTTCGTTCACGACCTGCAGAAGGCAGCCACCGTATCGTGGACAAATGGATTTATGGATGCTGCAGGGGTTCCGTGCGGCTACCTGCGCGTTCATCGCATTGTCTTCTGCGCCCGCGCTTTGCCTGGCGCAACAGCCCACACCGGCCACGCCTGCACGACCCTCGCCGGAACCGCCAACAGATCTATCCGATTGGCTTGTCTTCGTGCTCGCCGCCGGAACTGGCGCCGGCATCGAGGCTCGAACATCGTCGCAAACCACGGCCCAGGCAGGCGTCAAGCTGGGACTGCCCGTGTCGTTCGACGGCGATTACCCTTCCGAGGTGCTCCGGACGTGCACGCTTGACCTTGCATACGATCGCGTGCACGGGCGCGGTGGATTCTCGACGGAGCTCTCGGTCATGCTGCCGATCGTCCGCTATCCTGGTCCGCAAGCCGATGAAAAACGAAACTACCTGCGAATTTATTTTGAACCCGGCGTGGGATACCACGCTGGTGGACCGTCAGGCGGTTACGGCAGCGCCAAAGTGATGATGGTGCTTTTCTCGGACAGGCGCCTGACCTCTTCGGACACGCCGGCGTCGTTCTTCGTCGAGATCCAACGCCGACTGCCATTCGGTCGGTCCTGGCACGGAGACACCCGAATCATGCTGGGCGTCATCTTCGCGGCTTGCAACCACTGCGGGCTGGACTGACTACGCTCGCTACGGCTGCAGCGTGACCACCGGATCGACGCGCGCTGCTCGACGCGCTGGCCCGGCACAGGCAAAGAGCGCCGCGGCACCGAGCACGAGAGTGGCAGCGACGATCACTCGCGCGTCGAACGTGCCGACACCGTAGAGCTGCGCCGCGATTACCCCGCGCAACGCGATCGCTCCTGCCATGCCGACAGCGAGTCCGATCACCACCAGCCCAACCGCCTCGCGCAACACCAGCCGCAAAATGCCTTTGGCGTCGCTACCGAGCGCGATCCTGATGCCTATTTCCCTCGTCCGCTGCCCGACTTGATACGCGAGCACACCGTAGATGCCGAGCGATGCGAGCAGCAGTGCGACGCCTCCGAACATGCCGAGCAGCAGCATTGGCGCCCGCCGGGTGTCGAGCGATCGGTCTACACGTTCGCGCATCGCGAAGCTGTCAAACAGCTGGACCTCGGGATCGACTTCGGTGATCGCACGCTCGACCGCGGCTTTAGTGGCCGTGACGTCATCGCTCGCCGAACGAATCGCGAGCGCGATGTTGCGGGGCGGGTCTTGCGCGGCCGGTATGTAGAAGGCACCGACCCGCGCGGTCTCGCCCTCTTCGACCAGCCCCTTCAACTTGATGCTCCCGACGACGCCGACAACCTGCAGCCAGATGACCTTTGGGCCAGGCTTGGCGACGTCTTCCGGCGATTGCGGCAGATACATGCGGCGTCCGATTGGATCCGCTTTCGGCCAGAACCTCCGCGCGAGCTGCTCGTCGACGATGACGACGCCTGGGGCGTTGACCGTGTCGCTCTCCGCAAAAAATCGCCCCTGCTTGAGCGGAACGCGCAGCGCCTCGAGATAACCCGGCGTCACGTACAACTGGTTGGGAGAAACGACCGACTCTCCCGGAGACATCACGTATCCCTCTGGAATGATCACGCTGCTGCTGCTGTCCCAGCTGAAGGGCAGAAAGCTCGTGGCACCGGCAGCCTCAACGCCTGGCAGCGCACGGATGCGCTCCAGGACACGGCTGGAGTAGGACCGCAACGCGTTGTCGTCTGGATAGCGCGCCGCGAGCGGCGACACTCGACCCGTCAAGACGTGTTCTGTTCTAAATCCGGGGTCGACGCTGAGCAGCGCACGGAAGCTGGCCATCAGGAGCCCGGCGCCAATCAGCAGCACGAACGCCAACGCGACCTGCGCGACGACGAGCGCGCTGCGTATGGCGCGTGCGCCACGGCCGGCAGTGCCCGTTCGGCCGTCCTCGCGCAGGACGACGCTGAGGTTGACGCCCGCCAGGTGCATGGCCGGCACGA
The DNA here is from genome assembly GCA_963797715.1 of uncultured Acidobacteriota bacterium. GTDB lineage: Bacteria > Acidobacteriota > Vicinamibacteria > Vicinamibacterales > 2-12-FULL-66-21 > DATBJJ01. Next base: position 26,480 of record CAWCQS010000005.1, on the reverse strand, counting down.
CGCCGACGATCACGCCGAGTACAGCCGCCGACAGAAGAATGAACAGCACCACGACCGCGTCCATGCGAATCTCGTGCGCGCGTGGGATGTCAGCGAGCCCCAGAGACTTCAATGCGCCAAGGCTCCAGAAACCAAGCGCGAGACCGAGCGCACCGCCAAACAACGTCAGGAGCGTCGTTTCGGTCACGAGCTGTCGGACGACGCGAGCTCTGGCGGCGCCGAGCGCGTGCCGCGTTGCTACTTCCTTCAAGCGGCCGGTCGCGCGTGCGAGCGAGAGGTTGGTGATGTTGACGGCAGCAATGAGGAGCAGACACGCGACGCCACCCCAGAGCAACTGGAGCGCCGAGCGGACGTTGCGCACCAGATCGGCCGAAAACACCCGGATCTCGCTGCGATAGCCGGCGTTGACGAGTGCTGACTTCAACGGCCCGGAGTTCTCGACATTTCTCGCGGCCTGGGCATCGAGACTCTGCCGCGCCCGCGCGACCGTGGCGCCCGGGGCCAGGCGCGCGATTTCATCGTGGTTCTGACTGTAGCGACGATCGTCGGCGCGCTCTTCGGCGGTAAAGGCCAGCGGCACCCAGAGGCGGACCTCTGGATTGAGAAACGTGAACGTCTCCGGCATAACCCCAACGACGGTGTAACGCTCTTCGTTCAGCACGAGCTCGCGGCCGACGATGCCGTCGACGCCGCCAGGTTGACGCTTCGCGAACGACCAGCTCAATACCGTGACACGATTCTTGCCGGGTGTGCCCTCGTCCTCGGTGAAGCCTCGTCCACGAGCCGCCGATGTCTTCAGCACATTGAAGAACGATGGCGACACGGTCATCGACGCCACACCCTCGGCGCCCGCGCCCTGACCCACGCGGAACCCGCCACTCTGGTAGAGGGCCTGGCTCTCGAAGACGTCGGTGAACCCAAGCCTGTCGAAGTAGTTGGGGACCGACGTCCCGGCGCGCTCGACGCCGGCGCCAGGGAACGCTTCATAGAGCAACACGAGCCGGTCGGACTCGGGATATGGCAATGGCCGCAGCAGAACGGATCTGACAATCGGTAAAGATGGCGGTGTTCGCACCAATGCACAGCGCCAGGGTGAGGATCGTCGTCAAGGCGTAGGCCCGGTCCTTGCGGAAGAGCCTGAGGGCGAAGCGCAGATCCTGGATGAGCCTGTCCATTGGCCTCCTCTATGTCTTAACTCTTTACGTGCCTCTGCCCGCTGACGTTCGACGTGAAATGTCGGGGCTACGGATTGGAGGTTGGACAGAGCGTGCCGAACGTGAATTGACGTGAGCGAAGAGCCGGAACGAGCCGCCGGACGGTCTCGCCGGCGTGACGGCGATCCGCGCGCGGGTTCTTGTGATGTCCGTCGTGAATCACCACGATATCCCCAGCGGAAGCCTTGCGGCTCAAACTCTTCGCCACATAGTCGGCCTTGGGCTCCTGCCACCAGTGCCAGTCCCACATGCCCCAGCTCCAGCCGGCAAGGCGGTACCCGGCCCGATCCAGACCATCGTACATCGTCGCGCTGCGCCAACCGGCATGCGGGCGGAACAGTCGGCACGGCTGGTGGCCGGTGATTGCGGTGATCCGCGCCGCCTGGCGCTCCACCATCGCCGCAACATCGTCGGGGGACTTGAACATTGGACGGCGACTTCCGCTATGCAGGCCAATCGCGTGCCCTTCGTCCGCAATGCGCCGAACGATGGGCTCGGTTGCCGGCGTGATGTGCTGATCGATCAAGAAGAAGGTGGCTCGCACCTGCACATCGGCGAGTGCATCGAGGAGCGCCGGCGTCCAGTCTGCATTCGGCCCATCGTCGAACGTCAGATAAGACGGTGGGCGGCCCGCCCGGTTGCGGCTTCACGTGCCAGATCGACTTTGACGGACGGAACGCTTCGAGCAGGAACGGAAACGGCGCCATGTGCGAGAGCGCCGCGACGAAGACGACGACGGCAAACGCGATGAGCATAGCGGCTCGGCGGGGGTCAGGCCGTGAATCGTGAACGGGTCAGGGGTCAGGCCGTGAATCGTGACTCGAGTCGATTTTCGGCCGGAATCGGCTAGGTCGTCCAGTTGCGGCGGCCCACCTGATCGATCGGCACGCAGCCATCGTAGCTGCCGGGAACGGGATCGTAGTGCAGCACGTTGCGGCCAACGGGCTCGGACGTGAAGTAGCCGAGGATGGTGGCCGACTTGATCAGGCGGAAGAAGCCCTGCTCGCGGCCCTCTTCTGCCTTGGCGATGCCGCGCAGCAGCGCGTCCTGACGGTCCGCTGCCAGGGAGGCAAACGATGCGCCGTGCGCCGACTTCGCGGCCGCCTCGACGCCGTCGAGCCCATCGGTCAGCAGCTGTCTGCTCGGCCGGGGTCATGAAGTCGCCGTAGAGAAGATCGATAAACGCCGGCACGCCGACGTCAGCGGCGCCTGGCGTGTCCGTGCGCGGGATGATGCGGTCGGCAATCGCGCCGGCGAGCGATGCCTGAGCGGCACTCAAGCGTGTCGCCTGAGCGGCGGGCCGCACCCCGTCGACGATCGACAGCCATTCGGTCGACAGCATCACGCCGGCCGCGAGCGCCGCGCGGCGAATGGCTTCGCGCCGGCTGATGCCCGGCGAGGTGGTCTGCTCGGTTAGTGGAGTCATGACCGGCTCACAGATTCCGTTTGTTGATCTCGCTCACCGCATGATCGCAGGCGCGCGCCGTCAACGCCATGTAAGTCAGCGACGGGTTGACGCACGACGCCGAGGTCATGCACGCGCCGTCGGTGACGAACACGTTCGGCGACGCGTGCACCTGGTTCCAGCCGTTGAGCACCGACGTCTTGGGATCGCGGCCCATCCGCGCTGTCCCCATCTCGTGAATGCACAATCCCGGAGCGCTCACATCGTCGAAGGGGGTGACGTTCTTGAGACCCGCGGCTTCGAGCATCTCGGCCGCCGAGTTCATCATGTCCTTGCGCATGTTGAGCTCGTTGGTCTTCCAGCCGCAGTCGAAGGTGACGGTCGGGAGTCCCCACTTGTCACGCACGTTGTCGCTCAAAAACATGCGGTTCTCGTGATACGGAAGGCACTCGCCCCACGAACCGATGCCGAATCGCCACGGACCCGGGGCGATGAGATCGGCCTTGAGATCGGAGCCGAAGAAGCTCAGCTCCTTGATGCCACGCGCCCAGTTGTCGCGGCTGGCGCTGCCCTGGTAGCCGAAGCCGCGGACGTAGTCCTTCTGCGTCGACTTCGCGTCGAGATTTCTGAAGCGCGGAATGTAGATACCGTTCGGACGCTGGCCTTTGTAGAAGCGATCGCCGAAATCCTCGGACAACCCGTTGGCGCCAACCTTGAAGTGGTGGTCCATCAGGTTGTGGCCGAGCTCGCCGCTGTCGTTGCCCAACCCGTTGGGGAACCGTTCCGACTTCGAATTGAGCAGGATGAACGTCGAGGCGATCGCCGACGCGCACAGAAAGATCACCCGCGCGAAGTACTCCGAGGTCTGGTTGGTCTCGGCGTCGAGGATGCGGACGCCGGTGGCCTTGCGCGTCTTCGGGTCGTAGACGAGCTCGGTGACGATCGAGAATGGCCGGAGTGTCAGCTTGCCAGTGGCGTAGGCGGCCGGCAGCGTCGCGGCGTTGCTGCTGAAGTAGGCGCCGAACGGACAGCCGCGAATGCAACGGTTCCGATACTGACAGTTGCCGCGGCCGTTGTGCGGCTGCGTCAGGTTGGCGGCGCGGCCGATGATCATCGCGCGACCGCCGAAGTTCTTGGCGATTCGCTCCTTCACCTGGACCTCGAGGCAGTTCATCGCCATCGGCGGCAGGAACTGACCGTCGGGCAACTGTGGCAGGCCGTCGCGGCTGCCGCTGATGCCGGCAAAGCGCTCGGCGTAGTCGTACCACGGCGCGATGTCCTTGTAGCGAATCGGCCAGTCGACGGCATGGCCGTCGCGCGCGTTGGCCTCGAAGTCGAGGTCGCTCCAGCGGTAGGACTGCCGGCCCCACAGCAGCGATCGTCCGCCGACGTGATAGCCGCGCATCCAATCGAAGCGCTGCACCTCGGAGTACGGGTTCTCGAGGTCGTTGACGAACCAATGCGCCGACGCCGGGTGGGTCGTGTAGCCGGTGCGGTTCTGCTTTTCCTGCTTCGCGAGGTCGGCTCGCGACAGCTGGTTCCGTCCTGGGAACTGCCAGCTCTCCGTCATCGCGGTCGGATAGTCGGGATGCTTCACATCACGACCGCGCTCGAGGACGAGCGTCCGGAGTCCTTTCTCGGTCAGCTCCTTGGCCGCCCAACCGCCGCTGATCCCAGACCCAACGACGATGGCGTCGTAGGTGCGCTCTGCCGTTCCCGCGCCCTGGATGAACATAAGGCGCCAAGGATACCGAGCCCGCGCGCCTGCTGCAACCCGTCGGGGTCAGGCCGTGAATCGTGAATCAGCTGTCAACCGCAGTTGACCTCGTTCAGAAACTACAGTTCAGTGTCGATTTCGTGCCGCCGGCGCGGCGTGCGGCCTTGCTGGCTGTGCTGCGATCGATCTTGAGGTGGCGCGCGATTTCGACGAACCGATAGCCGTAGTCGGCCCGGGCACTGTGGATGAGTCGATCCCGAGCCACGCCCGACCGTTCGGCCGACTCGAACAGCTCGGCAAGGGTTGGCCGGACGAGCGTTCGCACGTGCTGCGGTACTGGAACTTCCGGCTGTCCCTCTCCGTACGCCTTGAGCACATGCTCGCCGAACCGCCTGGATGCCCAAGACCACGGCGTTCAGTGCAATGCGCCGCTGCGAGGCTGCGGGCGCGTTGACGTATTCGGCGTACCGCCGCTTTGCCTCGCGGCAGCGAATCCGTCTTGAAGGCCCATCTGGATCCAATCAACATTGAGCCAGCCCGGCGGCGACTTCAGCCCCACCGTCGCACGATAGCTGCTCCACGACCAGGCGGCCGGCTCCGGGACCCATTTTGCCCGCACGGGATTGCGGACGATATAGCGTGCGGCGCGACAGCAGGTAGGACTCGCGCTGGATGACGAGAGAGCGGAACCGGGCCTCGAACACGTGGCCGGTTTGTTGATAGCGGCGATTCGAGCGTTGAGCATAGACGCCATTGATGAACTGCATCGCCTCGGACAGATTGCGGTCACGGCGTCTCGAGCAGCGATGTGATAGTGATTACCCATCAGGCAGAGCGCCATGATCCGCAGGTCATAGGCGGTGGCGGCTTCGGCGATCACGCGAAGAAACTGGCGCCTGTCGTGATCGTCGTGAAAGATCGTGGACTTGCGATTACCGCGAGCCATGACGTGATAGATGGCTCCGGCGAACTGCAAGCGAGGACGTCTGGGCATGCCTTCCGGTGGACCAAGTTCCGGGCCAGACCGACGAGCGGCAAAATATCGCGAGATTTGCGCAGATCTGAATCGCGAGCGACACCGGGCGTTGCAGAAACTGCGCGGCGCCGCGTCGAAAAGTGGCAGGATTCGCGCAGGTCAGGACTTGGGGTCAGGCCGTGAATCGTGAATCGCGGGGTTTCAGGCGAAGATCGACTCAATTCACGATTCACGGCCTGACCCCATTCACGATTCACGGCCTGACCCCTATTTCTCGGGCATCAGGACGACTTTCACGTAGCGGCTCGTGTCGAGATAGCTGTTGGCGGCGTCGCGCAGCAGCGGCACGGTCAGCTGATCGTAGAGACCGCGCAGCGCCGCGGGATCGGGCACGGGCTCGTCGTATTGGTACGCGAACGTCAGCTGATTGAGGAGCGAGCTGTTCTGACGGCTGTCCACTTCCAAATCGCGCCGCAGCGCCGCCTGCGCGTCGGCGATCTGGCTGGCGCTCGGGCCGCGCGACCTGTAATCGTCGACGACGGTGAACAGCGCCTTGACGAGATCCTGCGTGCGCGCCGGATCGCAGGCAAACGTGATCGACACGCGATACTCCTCGACCGGACGCTTGGTGAACGACGGCACGACGCTGACGCCGTACGTGCCGCCCAAGATCCTCACGCAGCACGCGCTGCAGATTCCCGGCGAGCGTGTCCGCCATCGTCCGGATGATCATCCGGTTCTTCGGGTTGTTCTGGAACGGCCCCGTGAAGACGACGCCGACCTGGCTCTTCGGCGTGCTGCCCTTCGTGACCAGCTTGTCGACGACGCCCGCCGGCGGACGGATGCCGACGTCGCGTGCCGTCTCCTTGCGATTGAGCGACGGCAGACTGCCGAGATAGCGCTCGACGAGCGGCTTCATCGTCGCGACGTCGAAGCTGCCGACGAAGACGAACGTGAAGTCGCTGGCGTCGGCAAAGCGATCCTTGTAGAACGCCATCGACTTCTCGAGATTCATCTGCGGAACGGAATCGAGCGTCAACGGCTTCGCGCGCAGGTGATTCTGGCTCACCGCCGCCGTCAGCGCGTCCTCGAACGCCGCTTCGGGAAGCGCCTGACGATTGGCGAGCGCCGCGTTCAGCTGGCCGGTCGACGGCGCGGAACGCCTCGGCGTCGGCCCGCGGCTGCGTGAACGTCAGGTAGATCAGCTGGAACATCGTCTCGAGATCGCGGCGCAGCGCCCTGCCGTTCAGCCCCTCGGTCATCTCGTCGATGTCGGGTCGCACGATCGCCGCCTTGCCGGCGAGCTTCTTGCTCAGATCGATCGCGCTCAGCTGGCCGAGCCCACCCTGCGCGACGATTTGATCCGCGGTCTCGGCCGCGACGAAGTCCGCATCCGGCGCGAGCGACGTGCCGCCGGGACTGAACGCGCGAAACAGGATCTCGTCCTGCTTGAACGTCGTCGGATCGAGCACGACGCGAACGCCGTTCGACAGCCGCCATTCGGTGATCCCCGACGGCTTCGTCTCCTCTTTGGCAATCGTCCCCGGCTTGGGCAGCGGCTCGAGAAGCGGCGTCGCACTGACGGTATCGACGTAGGCCGTCAGCTCACCGCCACCCGCATTCTTGACGACGGCCGCCAGCGCAGCCTCTGTCGGCACCGGCACGCCGTCCTTCTTGGGCGCGCTGACCGCGATGACACGGTTGCGATCAGGCACCCAATCACGCGCGAGGCTGTTGACGTCAGCCAGCGTGATCTCCGGCATGAAACGCCGCACGAGCGCGTACTCGTAGGCGATGCCGGGAATGGGTTCGCTCTGCATGAAGTTGCGGATGAACTCGTCGGCCAACGATTCCGACGTGTGCTCGTCGGTTGAGGCGGCGAGTTGCTCGAAGATTTTCATCAACGTCAATCGATACCGATCGAGCTCGGTTTGGGTAAACCCGAAGCGAGCCACGCGATCGGCTTCGGTGAAGAGCGCCGCCAACCCCTTTTCCACACCGCCGTCAGGGACGAGTGCGATGAGCGTTGTCACCTCTGCTGACTGAACGAACAACCCTCGGTTCGTCTGCGCGTCGAGAAACGGCGCGCCAGGCTTCTGGCCGATCTCGGACAGGCGCGCGGACAGCAGTCCGGCAAACGTGCGTTCGATCGTCTGCTGACGGTACGCGCCAAGCGTCGTCTGATCGCGTGCTGCCATCGTCGTAGAGATGCCAACCGTCGTCCGAGTGGCCTCTGGATCCGTCGCGATGGTGTAGCGCGTGCCAGGCTGATCGGGGACGTCGTACACGGGACGTGGCCTGGGCGACGTCGCCGCGGGAATCGAGCCGAAGTGCTTCTTGATGAGCGTCTCGACCGCGGTCGGATCGAAATCACCGACGATAATTACCGCCATCAGATCCGGCCGATACCAGTCGGTGTAAAACTTCTTCAGGCGATCGTAGGGAAAATTGCGAATGATGTCGGGCTTGCCGATGGGCAGGCGCTCGGCATAGCGGGAATCCTTGAGCAACACCGGCAGCTGCGCATCGAGAATCCGAGCGTCCGCGCCGAGACCTGTTCGCCATTCTTCGAGGATGACGCCACGTTCCTTGTCGATCTCCGTCGGCTCGAACGAGACGGCACGGGCCCAGTCCTCGAGGATGAGCAGCGACCGATCGATGACAGCTGGGCTGTCCGTGGGAATCGTGAGCTCGTAGACCGTCTGATCGAAGCTCGTATTGGCGTTGATGTGCGCGCCAAATCGCATGCCGATCGACTGCAGGAAGGCAATCACGTCCTGCTTGGGAAAGTTCTTCGTGCCGTTGAAGGCCATGTGCTCGACGAAGTGCGCGAGCCCGCGCTGATCATCGTCTTCGAGCACCGAACCGGCATTGACCACGAGCCGGAGCTCGGCGCGGTTCTGCGGCTGGTTGTTGACGCGAACGTAATAGCGCAGACCGTTCGGCAGCGTGCCTACCGTGATCCGAGGATCGACGGGAACGGCGGCCGTCAGCGGCGCGTCGTGGGCTCCTGAGACGACGGCGCGCTGCGGCGGCGCGGCCGCCAGGCCGGTGGCGGCGCTCAGCGCCAAAAGGAGGACGATCAGCGGTCTGCGGTTGGCGATAGTCATGTTCCCTCGTGACTATCATTCCACACGAAGCGCGGCGGTGACGACAAACTCAGCGAGTCTGGCCCTTGACGAGCAGGCGGTCGCCCTCGAGCGTCGACGTCAGGCCCGAAGCGGGAAGAACGGCCAGCAGGCCTTCTCCGGGGGCGGGACCGTCGATGGATCCATGCAGGACTGTGCGTTCGGCGACGCGTCTTGTCGCGGCGTCCGAGTACTCCCAGCGCCAGCCCTGCTCCCGGCTCACCCAGCCAAGAAAGGCCGATACGGTCGCGCCCTCGAGCGTGAACGGCGGGGCCATCGCGGTGACCCACGCCCACTCCGGACCGCTCGTCAAAATCTGGCGCCGTTCGGCCGGGCGATCTCGCCGCACGAGCAACGCTTCACCCGCAGTCGAAGTCAGCCGTCCTTCGCGGCTGGCGACTGAAACCTCACCTTCGCGAACGAGACTGCCACCCGCTCTGCACGCCGTCGAGCACGACCAGGTTGTGCTCAGGTCCGGCGCCGCGGACGGCAAGTTTGCCGTCTTCGTCGTTAGTCCCGGTCACACCGGGCGGCATCCGCAGGCTTGGAGCGAGTCTGCCACCGGCGGAAATCCTTCGCGACCCGCTCCACCGCCGTTCAGTGAGGCTCGTCGCACCTTATTTACACGTGCGGCGTTATAGTCGTGCCATGAAATCGCCTCGCATCGCAGCGCTCGTCGTGGCCGCGGTTTTGATAGGGGCGCAGGTCGGCGGGGACGCCCGGCGCCAATCGAGAGCCGGTGATGCCAAGCCCGACACACTCTCCGAGGCCGTGCTCAAGCGCCTCCCAATGGACTGGCGCGCGCCGGCAGGCAAACACATCCGCGCGACGCCGGCCGAACAACAACGATTCCTGACCGTATCCGAAGAAACCCTCAGGCAGACCATCGCCCGTTTGCTGGTGCGAGTTCCCGCCGCCGATCCGTTCCTGAAAACTCAGCTCGGTAACGATTCGTCCCCGCTCGTACGAACGACCATCACACAGGCCATTGCCGCAGATGCCCGCTGGATGTCACTCGCCGACACAGCGGGAATGATTGAGAACATCGCCGGGACGGATCCCGATCCGAAAGTCTCGCTCGCGGCGCTCGAAGCACTGCGGCGCTGGCGGATGCGACGGTTGACGGAACTACTCAACGAGCGCATCGCCGCAGCGCGACGTACCAACGATGCGGCGGCGCTCGACCGCCTCCTCGATGAACAGGAACGCTGGCTCAGCCTCGAGCGTGGGACGATGCTGCCGGCCTTCATGCGCGCTCCGGTGCCGCTCTTTACGGTGCTGCCGACCGATCGCCCAGTTCGCGTCGTCGCCTTCGGTGATTTCGGTACTGGTTCCGCGGCACAGCAAAGTTTGGGTAGGACTCTTGCCGCGTATCACAAGACGCATCCTTTTGATCTTGGGATTACGCTCGGCGACAACTTCTACAGCGTCGGCATGGAGAGTCCCGCCGACCTGCGCTGGAAGACACAGTGGGAGGACATCTACGGTCCGCTGGGCGTCGCGTTCTACGCGGCGCTTGGCAACCACGACTGGGGCCATCCCGACAGTCCAGCGGCGGAGATCCTGTACTCCCAGAAGACGTCAACCTGGCGGATGCCGAGCGCCTACTACACGTTCTCGGCGGGACCCGTGCAGTTTTTTGCTCTCGACACGCAGAGCGTCGCCCTCTCCGAGAAGCAGTTGCAGTGGCTGGATGCCGAGCTCTCGCGCAGCCAGGCGCGATGGAAGGTTGTCTACGGCCACCATCCGATCTATTCAGGTGGCGCCTACGAAGATCGACCAGATCTGATTGCCAAGCTGCTGCCGATTCTCGGCAACCGCGCCGACATCTACATCTGCGGTCACGATCACAACCTGCAGGCGCTGCGGCCGGAAGGCAATCTGCGCTTTTACATCGCGGGTGGAGGCGGTGCGAATCTGTACGATCTCCGGCCGTACGAACGCTCGGTGTTCTCGAGCCGATCGAATGGCTTTGCCGTGCTCGAAGCCGACGCGGCGCAGCTGACCGTGAGCTTAGTCGACAGCACTGGCACACCCGTCTACACCGACACGCTGAAGAAAGACGGCGGCACCAAGGTTGACTAGAGAGAAGGTGCGATCGGTTCTCCCGACTCCACCGGCAGCGCGGCATCGAGCCAGCCCTTGATGCCCGACGACATCACCAGCACGTGGCGGTCGCCCATGGCCGTTGCGCGGCCGCGCGGCTTGCGGCGCCTTCCGGCAGAACATGTTCGAGCAGTAGAACACCAGAGCCGAATCTTTGTCGGCCGGCAAGTCGCGATCGACGAAGGCGGCGGGGGCGAGGTTCACGGCGCCACCGACGCGGGCCTGAAGCCAGTTTTGGCGGGCATTCACGTCGATGACGATGACGCGCTCGTCCTGCAGCGTCCGGTTGCAAACGATCGGTTGATCCGCGTCTTGTCCACCAAGAATCCGCGCGATCCGCGTCCCGTCCTCAAAAAATCCGCGAGATCCGCGTCCCCCGTCCGTCAGAGATCCGCGCGATCCGCGTCCCCGTCCGTCAAAGATCCGCGCGATCCGGATTACGCCGATTTTCACGGTCCGGCTTCAACGAAATCGCCCCCGTCGCGACAGATCCGCATGAATCCGCGTCCCGTTCCAACGAATCCGGAGATCCGCGTAATCCGCGTCTCGTAAAAATCCGCGCAATCCGCGTCTCGTGAGAACCCGCGTAGTCCGCGTCTCGCAAAAATCCGCGCAATCCGCGTCTCGTGAGAACCCGCGTAATCCGCGTCTCGTAAGAAATCCGCGCAATCCGCGTCTCGTGAGAACTCGCGTAATCCGCGTCTCGTGAGAATCCGCGTAATCCGCATCCCGTTCTTGGAAAAAAGCGCGAGTTGAAAAATGATTGATTCATGGTCACGCTTCCCCGGCTCGTCCGCCAGCGCTCCCCGATTTCCGGCTGGGGTGTTTATGCGGCGCAACCAATCGCGGAAGACACACGCATCGTCGAATACAAAGGCGAGCTCGTGTCGCAGGCGGAAGGCTGGCGCCGTGAGCAGCGGTACCTGCCGCGTCAACGCATCTGGATCTTCAACGTCAACGAGCGCTGGGTGCGGGATGCCGCTTATGGCGGCAACATCGCGCGCTACATCAATCACGCGTGCCACCCCAACTGCTACGTCGACGTCGTCGGCCGCACGATCTGGATTCTCGCATCGCGCCGCATCCGTGAAGGTGAGGAGTTGACCTATGACTACAACACCGACGGCGCCGCCGGCATCGCCTGTCGATGCCGCCCGCGTTGCAAGCGGATGTTGTAGATCACCGCTCGACCGCGCTCGAGCCGACGCCGGGCCTGGTGCTGCCCTTTGACATCAGATAGCCGCTCCCCGGAAAATCAGGAATCATGACTATTCGACCAACGGTTTCATTCGTCGCCATTGCGCTCAGTGCTACTTCGCTCGTGTTCGCGGCGCAACAAACGGCCAAACCCAAGCCCGAAGACACCGAGGTCTGGAAACCCGAACCCAAGACCGTGACCCCTGGTGCCACGACCGGTGAGGCGCCGTCAGACGCGATCGTCCTGTTCGACGGCAAGAATCTCGACGAGTGGGTGTCGACGGCGGACAAGTCGCCGGCCGCCTGGACCGTCGCCAACGGTCGTGGTCACGGTCAACAAGAAGGCCGGTAACATCGAAACCAAACGGCGCTTCCACAACTATCAGCTGCACATCGAGTGGCAGATTCCGGCCGATATCGATGGGCAGGGGCAGGGACGCGGAAACAGTGGTCTCTTTCTGGCGTCAACGGGCGGCGGCGACGCCGGCTACGAGCTGCAGATCCTCGACTCGTACAACAACAAGACCTACGTCAACGGGCAGGCGGGCAGCATCTACAAGCAAGGGATTCCGCTGGCAAACGCGATGCGCAAGCCGGGCGAGTGGCAGGTTTACGACGTGATCTGGACGGCGCCGACGTTCAACGCCGACGGCTCGGTCAAGACGCCGGCCCTCGTCACCGCCTTCCATAACGGCGTGTTGATCCAGAACAACTTCTCGCTCAAAGGCGAGACGCTCTACATTGGGCCGCCTGTTTACAAGGCGTTCGACGGCGCGCCGATCAAGCTGCAGTCGCACGGCGACCCAAGCAAGCCGATCAGCTTCCGGAATATCTGGATTCGGGAGTTGTAGCTGTCGGATCAACCTCGTCGCCTCCACTCCTCGCGCGTCTGCCCCCAGACGTCGATGCGATCGTGCTCGAACGGCGCCGGCAGCCTGCCCGGTCCCAGGTTTCGCGAACCGAGCTTTTCAGCGACGCGCTGCGAGGGAATGTTGTCCGGCGCGATCGAGTGGATCATGCGCGTCCAGCCGAGCGTGTCGAACGCCCAGTTGGCGGCGGCCGTCGACCCTTCTCCGGCGTAGCCCAGGCCCCAGCAGTCGCGCACGATCGACCAGCCGATCTCCGGACCCGGCCAGCCCTCTGGTTGCCACGGACCGAGCCGCCCGATCCAACGTCCGCTCTCCTTCTCAACCACCGAGAACATCGCGTAGCCCTGAACGTGCCAGGCGCCGACCATCGTCATCAGCTGCCGCCAGCATACCGGCCGCGGCATGACGCCACCGATGTAACGCGCCGTCGGCTCGTCTTGCATCATCTCGGTCCAGGCGTCGAGATCGTCGAGGCGGGGAGGACGCAGGATCAGTCGCGGCGTCTCGAGCCGCAGATCGTCGAAGGCGGCCATGCGTTCACTTGATGGCAGCGGTCCAGTTGGAGATGACGTTTATTGGCGCGTCCTCGGTATCGAGCACCATGTTGACGAGGAAGCGCTGACCGTCGGCGCTCGGAACGTAGCTGTTCCGCGTGTTGGCGACATTCGCGTGCAAGTTGAATAAGAATTCCGGAGCGATACTCTGCGATGGCCCGCTTTCGGGAACGCTCACGGCGTAGAACCGACGGTCGTCGCCGACAAAGAATAGCTCGCGCGAATCGGCGCGCCACATGGGTTGGCGGCCTCCAGATCGCGAAATGCGGGGCCTGGTCTTTCCATCCGGCAGAAACGGCTCCACATAGATCTCGTTACTGCCTGTTTCGCCCGAGGCATACGCCAACCACTTGCCGTTTGGCGATACCTGCGGCTCGACATCGGCGGCTGCGGTAGACACTATCGCCCGCGGCGATGCCTGCCCCGTCAGTGGAAGGATGAGAACATCCATTGACGGCTGTTTGGGAAGAAAGCCGAAAAACAGCAACAGCGGGCCGAGCTTCGGATCGTCAAGGTATTGTGCCGGTCCATTAATCAGCGCGTCGGAAATCCTCACCGGCCCAGACCTTCCATCCGCTTCCTTATAGAAGACTCCCCCGCTGTCAGATCGATAGTAGATACGCTTCCCGTCGGTCGACCATACCGGCGCAGTCTCGGTGCCCGGATCGGAGGTGAGAACCGTCGTGGTCTGACTCTGCAAGTCGAGAATCTTCAGATTGCTGTCGGCAAGGTCGGTATACACGAGCCGCTTACCGTCCGGGGACAGCGCTGACGTGCGAAATCGTCCCGCTGGTCCCACGGTGCCTCGAGGCTCGCCCTTACGATCCACCCAGGTGAACTGGTTCGACGCATCCAACCCCGACCGATACGCCAAGAGGCCCGTATTGGAAGCTGAGAACTCGCCGTACGCGATCTGCGAAATACCGCGCAGGCGATCGACGACGGGAACCGCGTCCCCTGACAACTGCTGCGTCGCAACATCGAACGCCTGGCGAAAGAGCCGCATGTCGCGACCAAATAGCAGATACCCCGGATCGACAAAACCCGCCTGCGTATCGCTCGACAGCAGCCTTCTGCCTTCGTTTTGCGACTCGATCGACGCTACGTATGTTGCGCCGACGGGTTCAGCTTTCGTGCGCGCCGAGTATAAGAAGCTGTGACCGTCAGGAAGAAACGAAGGCCACGAGACTGGCGGTAGGTAGTTCTCTGCTCCCCGTATCTGGACCGGTGTCGGCTTCCCACCTTGTGACGCCACGCGCATCAAGGTCGGTGGATTGCCCGTCGCGAAGATGATGCTGCCTGACGCGCCCCAAGAACCTCCGCGCGCGTTTCCCTCGAACGCGCAGACTTCTCTCCGCTCCCCGCTCGCCAAGTCGAGCCTGTACAACCTTCGTCCGGCGAAGAAGGCAATCGAACGGCTGTCGGGCGACCAAAAAGGCTGAAACCCCTCATCAGTTTCCGGCAGCCTTCGTGCTTCCAACGAATCGAGCGCTCGCAGCCACAACGCGCCTTTGCCTAATTGATCGGCGGCATAAAACACGAGTCGTGTTCCGTCGGGCGACAAGGCGGACACTGTGACCAGGCCAACCCCTGCTCCGCCTAGCGCGCCAAACGAGTGCTTGTCGGGCGGTAGTATTTGAAATCGTAGTACGGGCTGCGCCACCGGCTCCGGCGCACGCCCACGCCACAGCGCAAAGCCAGCAATGGCAGCGAGCGCAAGCGCGACACCGAACCACGCCACTCTCTCGAAACCCGTCAGCGACCCGGAGCGCCCACCAGTGGCAACGTGCACGGTCGCTACATCAGCGGATACCCGCTCATCGAGCTCGATGCGCACATCCGCGACGTCGTGAATCCGAAGTCGCGGATCCTTGGTCAGACAGCGTCGCAGCACCCGCTCGATCGCCGGCGGCGTGCTCGGTGGCAGCGCCGACCAGTCGGGCTCGCCCTTCAAGATGTTCGCGAGCGTGTCGGACACGTCTTCGCCATCGAACGCTCGCCTGCCGGTGAGCATCTCGTAGAGGACTGCGCCGAACGCCCAGATGTCGCTGCGCTTGTCGACAACCCGTCCCGCGCGCCTGCTCCGGGCTCATGTAGGCGGCGGTGCCCATGATGGTGCCCATCGCGGTGGCCGCAGGACTCGTGATCGTCGGCGAGACGGCAACGACGGCCGGCGAACTGTCGACGGCCATGGCCTTCGCCAGCCCGAAATCGAGCACCTTCACGGTCCCGTCGTCTCGAACCTTGATGTTCGCCGGCTTGAGGTCGCGGTGGACGATGCCCTGCGCGTGCGCCGCTTCGAGCGCTTCGGCAATCTGCCGCGCGATCGGCAACGCCTCGTCGAGCGGAATCGGACCGCGGTCGATGCGATCGGCGAGCGTTGGTCCCTCGACCATCTCGAGCACGAGCGCCGGCGAATGATCGGAAGACTCGAACCCGTAGATGGCCGCAATATTGGGATGGTTGAGCGTCGCCAGAAGATTCGCTTCGCGTGTGAAGCGCGCCAGGCGCTCAGGATCGCGGGCGAAGAGCGACGGCAGAATCTTGAGCGCGACGTCTCGCGTCAGCTTTCCGTCGCGGGCGCGATAGACTTCCCCCATGCCGCCGGCGCCGATGAGCGCGACGATCTCGTAGGTGCCGAGGCGAGTGCCGGGCGCCAGGCTCATGCAGGTGCATGAGATTATAAGCAGCATCCATTGATGAGCCAGCGCTCTACCGTCGCTCGCGTCACGCGGCGACTGATCCCCTTCGCCTTCCTCTGCTACGTCGTCGCCTACATCGACCGCGTCAACGTCGGCTTTGCCGCCACGCACTTGCAGCGCGATCTCGGCATCAGCGCCACGCACTACGGGATCGGCGCCGGGCTCTTCTTCCTCGGCTACTGCCTGTTCGAAATTCCGAGCAACATCATCCTCGAGCGCGTCGGCGCTCGCCGCTGGATCGCGCGCATCATGATCGTCTGGGGCTTCGCGTCGATGGCGACGATGTTCGTCACCGGCGTCACGTCGTTCATGATCTCGCGCGTCGTTCTCGGGATCGCCGAGGCGGGTTTCTTTCCAGGGATCGTTTTATATCTGACTTACTGGATACCGGCCGCCGATCGTGCCAGGACCGGAGCCTTCTTCATGATGGCGGCCCCAGTGGCCGTAATTGTCGGCGCGCCGCTGTCGGAAGCCATCCTGAATCTCGACGGGTGGCTGGGCCTGCGCGGCTGGCAATGGCTGTTTCTTCTCGAAGGCCTGCCCGCCGTGGTGCTGGGTGTCCTCGCGCTGATCGTCCTGACCGATCGGCCCGAGGGGGCGGCCTGGTTGCCGCCCGACGAGCGGCAGTGGCTCGCGTCCACACTTGCAGAGGAACGAGCGGCCAAACAGGCCCACGGATTCGTGTCGATTAGCGAGAGCCTCACCAGCCGGCCCGTCTGGATGCTCAGCGCCATCTTCTTCATGCACGGCGTCGTCAACTACGGCATCTTTCTCTGGCTGCCGAAGCTCGTGCGCGATGTGACGGGCGCGCACGGACTGACGCTCACGATTGCCACCGGGTTGCCGTTCGTCGTTGCACTTGCGGCGATGGTTTTGGTGGGACGTCACTCGGATCGATCGGGCGAGCGACGATTGCATGTCGCCGGCTGCGCGATCACAGCGGCGGCTGGTCTGTTGCTGGCCGCCGCGTTCCAGCACAATCTCTGGCTGCTCACGGCCAGCTTCGCGTTGTCGCAGATCGGCCTGCGATCGTTCGCGGCGGTGTTCTGGGCCATCCCGCCCCAGATACTCACTGGCACGGCCGCGGCGGCCGGCATCGCGCTCATCAACTCCATCGGCAACCTCGGCGGGTTCGTCGGGCCGACGCTCATCGGCGCGCTCTACGACCTCACGGGTGGATACACTGGTGGATTCCTCGCGCTGACCCTCGCCCTCATCATCGAGACGGTGCTCGTGTTGGCGCTTCGCGTGCCGTCAGCAACACCAGCAACGGCAGCGGCACGAAGGTAGCAGGACGAGACACATGATTGTTCCGGATGCGTTTTCAACCGCCATCACGCCCCGGCGAACGACGATGGGCCTGACGTCGGACTCGTTTCAGTCGATTCGATTTGCGTCACCGCACCGGCTGCTCGAGGTCGATCGGCTCATGCAGCTGGCGGCGATGGTCGGCGCTGCCGGCGCGCACGGCGGCATGACGCAGATCGATCTCGACTGGGCCCGACGCACACGCGAGATGAAAGAGAAGCTCGACATGTACGTCGAGGTCCAGACGTTCTTGCCCAGACCCGACGTAGATGTCTTCGAGCACGCGGTAAAAGTCGCCAAAGAAGCGGGCGCCACAAGTCTCCGGGTCGTGTGCCTGCTCGGACGGCGATACGAGATGTTCTCGAGCCTCGAGGACTGGAAGACGGCGGTTCAAGGGTTCCACAAGCAGATCGCCGCTGCGCTGCCCGTCGCCGAGAAGCACCGGATGCCGCTTGCGATCGAGAATCACAAGGACTGGCGCGCCGACGAGCAGGTCGCGCTCCTGAAGCACTACGACAACGAGTTCCTCGGGGTCTCGCTCGACACCGGCAACAACGTG
Organism: uncultured Acidobacteriota bacterium; assembly: GCA_963797715.1. GTDB lineage: Bacteria > Acidobacteriota > Vicinamibacteria > Vicinamibacterales > 2-12-FULL-66-21 > DATBJJ01. Next base: position 8,745 of record CAWCQS010000005.1, on the reverse strand, counting down.
TCGATCCTGGACGACCCGATGGCAACCGTCGAAGCGCTCGCGCCCTATACCTTCAACGTCCACTTGAAGGACATCGCCCTCGAGGAGACCGAAACCGGCTTTGTGATGTCCGAGGTGGCGCTCGGCGACGGCATGCTCGATCTGCCCCGCATGGTCCACGTGCTGCAGCGCGCCAGACCCGACGTGCGCTTCTCGCTCGAGATGATCACGCGCGATCCGCTCGAAGTTCCCTGCCTGACCGACAAATACTGGTCGACATTCGAGTTCAACGGCGTCGACCTCGCACGAACGCTGTCGCGCATTCGCGCCAACAAGCCGCGGTCGCCGTTGCCCCGAATCACCGGCCTGTCGAACGACGAGCGGTTTGCGCTCGAGCGATCGCTGGTCGACAGGTCGATCGATTACGCGAGCAGCGTCCTGGGACTGAAGTGATCGACGCTCCAGACCAGGACTAACGGTCTGACGTCGAACGAAGAATGAAGCACAGCACTTCTCTTTCGATCGCCGGGCTCGTCTTGGTCACTCGCCGGTGCCACTCCGATTTTGGCGCAGCTGCCAAGGGACGCCGCAATTGCCAAGGCCGAAGCCATTCTGAAGAACCTGCAAGACGGCAAGACCGCAGACATCGTCAAAGAGCTTGATAGCCGCCTGACGAAGGAACTTCCGGAAGCCAAACTGAAGCCGGCATGGTCGGGGCTCGTCGCCCAGTTCGGCGCGTTCCAGAGCGTGACCGAACGTCGTGAGGGTCAGATGCAGGGCCGGCAGGCGGTCGAGTTGTTTCTCGCGTTCGAGAAAGAAACGATCGTTCAACGCGCGGTCTTCGATGCCGAGGGCAAGATCGCCGGTCTCGTGTTCCGGCCGACATCGGCGGCCGTCCTGCCCGCGGCCAAATAGGAATTCGCCGGAATCTGGATCTGAACTTGCTGTCTAGTCCTGTGATGAAGAGACCACCTGAGCCGTCGCCACAGGCCGACGGGAGCTCCGACCCGCTGAGCAAAACCGAGATCCCCGATGTGCCGCCCGTCGAGCCACACTCGGATACCAAACCCGATCCGGAAGAGGAGCATATCGGCGCGACTGAAGATCAGGTCTCAGATACGAGTCCTCCCGCTGGCGAGGCCTACAAGGACGAACCCAAGCAGGGATAGTCGGCTTTTTCAACTTGCCATTCGCCTATACTGCTTCACGCATGAGCTTGCCGCCCCAGTGTCTGACGGGACCGGATGACCAAGCACACCGTGATCCACGTGGCCGGGATTCGCAAGACTTACGGCCGGACGGTCGCGGTCGACGAGGTCACATTCGACGTGCAGGCGGGAGAGATTTTCGGCTTGATCGGCCCCAACGGCGCCGGCAAGACGACGACGATGGAATGCGTCGAAGGGTTCCGGACGCCGGATCGCGGCGCCATCTCCGTCCTCGGCCTGGATCCCATCCGTCAGACCTACGCGCTGCAGGAACGGATCGGCGTCCAGCTGCAGGAGGCGCAACTCCAGAAGCGCATCAAGGTGTGGGAAGCGGTCGAGCTCTGGGCGTCGCTCTACCGCACGCCGCTCGACGGTAATCGCCTGCTCGAGCAGCTCGGCCTGAGCGATAAGCGCAACGCCTGGTTCATGACGCTGTCGGGCGGTCAGAAGCAGCGGCTGTTCATCGCGCTCGCGCTCATCAACGATCCCGAGGTCGTGTTCCTCGACGAGCTGACGACCGGACTCGACCCGCAGGCGAGACGCACGATCTGGGACCTCGTGCGCGGCATCCGCGAGCGCGGCAAGACCGTCTTCCTGACCACACACCTGATGGAAGAGGCGGAGCGCCTGTGCGACCGCGTCGCCATCATCGACCACGGCAGGATCATCGATATCGGCGCGCCAGGCGAGCTGGTGAGCCGACACTGCCCGGAGCGGTCGGTGGTCGTGACGACTGACGATCCCACGGCGCTCGAGCGCTTCCAGGCACATCCCGCACGTCGACTCGGCCACGAGAGCCGGCAGCCACGTCACGATCCGCGGCCGTGGCGAAGACTTCGTCAGCCGGGTCATCGAGTGCGTGGCCGAGCATCGGATCCGCGTCGCCGACTTTCGCACCGAGCGGCCGACGCTCGAAGACGTCTTTCTCCGTCTGACCGGTCACGTGATTCGGGATTGAGGATCGCGAACCATGCTGCGCGGACTGGCACGACTGACCTGGCTCGAAATCAAGATCTTCCTGCGCGAGCCGATGGGCGTGATCGGCACGGTCGGCATCCCGGTGCTGATCTTCGTCGTGATGGGCCGGCTGTTCGGGCCTCGTGTCGCATCGCCGGGCACGCCGCGTTTCCTCTCGGCCGATCTGCCGATCTTCACCTCGATCTTCATCGCCGGTGGCGCCGTCCAGTCGCTGGCCGCGATCATGGCGATCTATCGCGAGGGCGGGATCCTCAAAAGGCTCAAGGCGACGCCGCTGCGGCCCCATACGATCCTCACCGCGCACGTCCTCGTCAAGCTGCTGTTCACGCTCATCACCATGGCGGCGATGGTGCTGGCCGGCCGCCGCTACTACCCGATCGGAGCCGACGTTCCGCTCCTCTCGTTCACGGTGGCGCTGCTCTTCAGTACGCTCAGCATCCTTTCGCTCGGGTTCGTGATCGCGAGCATCGTTCCGACGGCCAGGTTCGCGCAGCCAATCGCCACGCTCCTTCTTTATCCGATGATCGGGCTGTCGGGGCTGTTCGTGCCTGTCGACGCGCTCCCGGTCATGCTGCGGGCGATCGCTCGCGCGTTTCCGACGACCTACGCCGTCTCGCTGATGCGAGGCATCTGGCATGGCGAGGGGTGGATCCTCCACGGCGCCGACGTGGCGGCACTGGCGGTCATCTTCATCGTCTGCCTCGCGATCTCGGCGAAGACTTTTCGCTGGGAGTAGTGTGCGCTCGACTTGGATCTCTCCGGAAACGGCCCCGGCACCGGAAGAGGAACAGATCGGCGCGACCGAAAATCAAGTTCGACACCACGCTCCAGGGGCGATGCCTACGGACGAGCCGACAGGGCTAACAACTACATCAGCACTCGAGATCCGCATTCGCTATACTTCGCATGCATGAGCTTGCTGCCCGGCATGTCCATCGGGACCTATCAGGTCCTGGAGGCGATTGGTGCAGGCGGCATGGGCGAGGTCTACCGCGCCCGCGACACGCGGCTGCAACGCGACGTCGCGCTCAAGGTGCTTCCCGCGCTCGTCGCCGGCGATCCCGATCGGCTCGCCCGCTTCGAGCGTGAAGCCACGACGCTCGCATCGCTCAACCATCCCAACATCGCGCAGGTCCATGGCCTGACCGAGAAGCCCGTCGCACTCGTGATGGAGCTCGTCCCCGGCGAAGACCTCGCCGCGCGTCTCACCCAGGGGCGCCATCCCCCTCGACGAGGCCATTGGGGTCGCGCGGCAGATTGCCAACGCCCTCGAAGCGGCGCACGAGCAAGGGATCGTCCATCGAGATCTGAAGCCGGCAAATGTCAGAGTCCGGCCGGACGGAACGGTGAAGGTGCTCGACTTCGGACTGGCCAAGGCAGCGACGGGAACGGCTGCCGCCGACAGCCTGTCAGCGCAGATGAACTCGCCGACGGTCCTGTCGCCGGCCATGACGCAGCTGGGTGTGATTCTCGGCACCGCCGCCTACATGGCGCCCGAGCAGGCGCGCGGCAAGCCCGTCGATCGCAGGGCGGATATCTGGGCGTTCGGCTGCGTGCTCTACGAAATGCTGACCGCGGTCGCGCCGTTCCATGGCGACGACGTGTCGCTGACGCTCGCGGCCATTCTGACGACGAATCCCGACTTCACGAAGCTGCCGGCGGCGACACCGCCAGCGATTCGCCGGCTGCTCCGACGCTGCCTCGACAAAGATCCGGCCAGGCGGCTCGCGTCGATCGCCGACGCCCGCCTCGAGCTCGACGAGGTGGAGCCGTCGCCCACTGTCAGCGCGCCGATACGGGCTCGCACGTCCGGCGTACGGACTGCCCTCCTCACAATTGCGGCGCTGGCGGCCGGAGCCGCTGGAACGTGGATCATCCTGCAGCGTAGCGCGGCTGGTTCAGTGCCTCAGACGACGCCCGATTTCGTGCTGAAGCGGCTGACGGAACTCCCCGGCGCCGAAACTGCGCCAGATATCTCACCCGATGGACGGGAGATCGTGTTCTCGAGCAGTGCGTCCGGCCACGCGAACATCTACCTCCTGCGTGTTGGCGGCGCGCGCGCCATCAATCTGACCGAGGGATCCACGAGCGACGACCGTCAGGCCACGTTCTCAGCCGACGGCGAGCGCATCGCGTTCCGCTCCGAGCGCGACGGCGGTGGCATCTTCGTGATGGGCAGCACCGGCGAGTCGGTTCGGCGCGTCACGACAGCCGGCTACGATCCGGCGTGGTCTCCGGACGGGAAAGCGATCGCCTACGCGACCGAAGGCGTGCTCGATCCGTACGCGCGCAACGGCAACTCGTCGCTCTGGGTCGCCAACGTCGCCACTGGACATCCCACGCGGATCGTCGCGAGTGATGCCGTCCAGCCGGCGTGGTCTCCGGACGGCCGCCGCATCGCCTACTGGGCCAACATCAAGGGACAGCGGGATCTCTGGAGCGTCGCGGCCGAGGGCGGCACTCCGGTCCCCGTGACATCGGACACGGCTACCGACTGGTCGCCCGAATGGTCGCCCGACGGTAAGTGGCTCTATTTTTCGAGCGATCGCGGCGGAAACATGAACGTCTGGCGAGTGGCCATGACCGAGGCCGGCACCGCGGCCGGAGAGCCCGAGGCCGTCACACGAAGCTTTACCGGCGTCGGCTACGCACGTGTGTCCGCCGACGCATCGAAGATAATCGTCATGGCCTACAGCCGCTCGTACGAGCTGTCGCTCGCGCCATTCGACGCCGCCGCTGGCCGCCTCGGTACGTCGTCGACGATCCGCAGCTCGTCGATCGGCTGGTGCAGTCCCTCCCCCACGGCCGACTGGCTGGCATGCACCTCGCGCGGCGCGCGTGAAGACATCGTCCTGATGCGGGCAGACGGCGCCGAGACGATCCGGCTGATGGACGACGGATTCAAGGATCGAAACCCGACGTGGTCGCCGGACGGCAGCCGGATCGCGTTCATGTCGACGCGTAGCGGCGCGTGGCAGTTGTGGACCATCGGCCGCGACGGATCGGACCTGCGGCAAATGACGGACTTCGCGACGAGTATTTACGAAGCCGTGTGGTCGCCGGACGGAAAAGAGGCGATGACGTCCGACACCAGCGATGCGGCGACCGGCTCGAGCCTCACCTGGCGCTTCAGTACGAACACCCTCGCGTCGAAGGCCAATGCGAGCGAGGTCGTCGCGCAGCCGCCGTTCAACGCCGAACTCTGGTCGCCCGATATGAAACGCGTGGCCGTGGCGCTCGTCGGCATCGACGGCGTGGCCCAGGCGGTCGGCGTGCTCGACCTGGCCACAAAGGCCATCCGCAAATACGACGTCCCGATCCTGCCCAATCAGGACTACCGGATCGTCGCCGGTTGGCTGACCGATTCGCGGCGTTTTCTCGTGCCCACGCCAGCCGGCATCGCAATCGTCGACGCTGACACCGCGAAGTGGACGACAATCCCAGCGCCGCTGGCCGGCACGCTGTACCGATCGGGCACGCGGTACCGGTTGAGCAACGACACGCGGACGCTGATGGTCGAGCGCGCGATCTACGATGGCGATGTCTGGCTGCTCGAAATGAAGCGCTGACCGTTCGCCGTGAACTTCTGGGCCTCGCGCCCGCGGCATCGGCGTCCCGTTCGTTCACGAAGATCCGCGGCATCCGCGTCCCGTCCGTTCACGAAGATCCGCGGCATCCGCGTCCCGTCTGTTCACGAAGATCCGCGGCATCGGCGTCCCGTTGTTCGCGAAGATCCGCGGCATCCGCGTCCCGTCTGTTCACGAAGATCCGCGGCATCGGCGTCCCGTCCGTTCACGAAGATCCGCGGCATCCGCGTCCCGTCCGTTCACGAAGATCCGCGGCATCCGCGTCCCGTCTGTTCACGAAGATCCGCGGCATCCGCGTCCCGTCGTCAAAGGCCAATCCGCGAGATCCGCGACCCCTGTGTCAGCGCCATCCGCTGCATCCGCGTCCGGATGTGACAGAGAATCCCTGGATCTACTGCACTTCGAGCGAGGCGCGGGACGCAGGCAGCGCGTCGACGAGTGTCAGCCACGCCATCTCGACTCGCTTGGTGTTGTTCGACAGCTCCCCGCCGTACCAGATCGTCTGACCAACGCACTCCGGAGGGCTTGACGTCCAGAGCCGACGGACGTTGAGCGAGACGCCCAGCATTGGCAGCGCGACGTCGAACATCGGCGGCGGTGGCGGCGCCGCTTTGCGGAGGCGAGGAATCTCGAGGCGCATGCCCTCGCGGCTCACGTCGACGATACGCGACGGCACTCCCTGGATCTCGACCTCGAACCGGACGGGCTTGCGCTCGGAGCGCCGGGTCGGTCGGGTCTCCATGACCGCCATCGCAATCGTGCAGGTGATGAGCGCGCGCTCGACCGGTCGAACGAGATACGTCGCGCCGCGCGCGGCCGCCTGCGATTCGGCCACGGGGTCCGGCGCTCCGATGACGACGACCGGTGTCTGCAGCTGGCAGGCGCGGACCATGTTGATCGCCTGCACGGCGTGCGAGGCGTCGATCACGATCAGTTCGAAGGTGCGGCGCTTCAGCTCAGCCGTAATCAACGCGGGGTGGCCGAGCGGGATGGGGTCGAATCCTTCGGAGCTGAGCCAGTCGGCGATCGAGGTGCGTTCGGCGGCGATCGGAGAAGCTATGGCTATACGGGGCCGGAAGGGCATCGTTGCGCGATTTGCAGTGCACGTGCCACTCGGGGCTGGCGCCGAAGAGTAGGTGATCCAGCGGGGACGGCCCGCGCCAGACTGTCGCCAGCTGACCGATCTGCTGGCCCAGTGCCGAAATGGTAATCGGCTGGTTGTCGAGCGCAGTTATCGCCGCCACTCGGGCGCATAGTCACGGTTGCGAATACGGCGCTCGACCGAGAGGCTGGCAGTAAAGAGAAGGAAGGCCTCGGCCAGCCCGATCGACGCGTAGACGGCAAAGCGCGCGAAAGCGCTCGGTTCGGGCCAGCAGGTCGTTCCTGCTTCGAGACAGGCCTGGACGGCTCGATCGATCTCCACGTACTCCCGGAATATGAGGGTGATGGCCCAGGCAAAGACGACGCCAGACCCGACGAGGTTGCCGAAGATCATCTCGCCGCGGCGCCAGAACGGCAGCGTCGCCACAAGCCCCAGCAACGGCGCAGCCGTGAGCTGCCACGTGATCCAGTACCAGTTGAGACCCTGAGCGGGTGGCATCGGCGGCGTGAGTATCGAGGCCGGCGATGGTACCACACGCGGATTCGGCCACGAATCAGGCCCTCGAAACTAATCGCGACAGCTCTCCGTATTGCTTTCGCATAGGAGCGTATGGGACACTCGTATGCGTAACGCATATGAGCGACAAGACTGACGTCTGGCAAGGTACGCTCGCCCTGATGATCCTCAAGACGCTCGAGACGCTCGGGCCCCAGCATGGGTACGGCATCGCCCGCCGCATCGAGCAGACGAGCGGTCACCGCCTCCGCGTCCACTACGGCACCCTCTACGCCTCGCTCCTCAAGCTCGAGCAGGAGGGATACATCGCGACCGAGTGGGGAACGTCGGAGAACAACCGGAAGGCAAAGTTCTACGCGCTCACGCGTGCCGGTCGGAAACAGGTTGTCAAGGCCGGCAAGGACTGGCAGCACGTCACCGACATCGTGTCCCGATTCTTTACCCCTGGAGAGTCGTCATGAGGCACGTGCGCGCGCTGCTGATGCGGTTCGCTTCCCTCTTCGGTGTCACGAAGGGTGATGGCGAGCTCGACCGGGAGATCGAGAGCCACGTCCAGATGCTGACGGACGACAACCTGCAGAGCCGGCATGTCCCCGGCGGAAGCGCGCCGGCTGGCGCTCGCCAGGTTCGATGGCGTCGAGTCGGTGAAGGAGGCCTACCGCGATCAGCGAGGACTGCCGCTGCTCGAAACGACGCTGCAAGATGCGCGCTACGCGGTACGCACGCTTGGCAAGAACCGCAGCGCGACGCTCATCGGCATCCTCGTGATGGCGCTCGCGATCGGCGCCAACACCGCCGTTTTCAGCGTCGTCCACGCGGTCCTGCTCAATCCATTGCCGTATGCGAACCCCGATCGCATCGTCACGTTGACCTATAGGTCGACCGGCGGCTCCTTCTCGGGAAACCGCGCGCAGCAGATCTCAGTTCCGGATTTCGTCGACTGGCAGGCGCAGAGTACGTCGTTCGACGCGATGGCCTACTCCTCGACCGGGCGCGCGTCGGTCATGGCCGGCACGGTCGCCGAGTACACCGTCGTGAGTCGCGTGACCGACGGCTTCTTCCGCGTGTTTGCGACACAGCCGTCGACGGGACGTCTCTTCACGCGCGACGAAGTGCGCGACGGCGCCGCCGGTGCAGCGGTGGTGAGCGATCGCTATGCCCGGCAACACTTTGGCGATCCCGGGCGGGCGGTCGGACAGACACTACGACTGTTCACGCAGTCAGTTCCCATCGTCGGTGTGCTGGCACCAGCCTTCAATTACCCAGTGGACACTGATGTCTGGTTCCCGGCTGACGAGGCCGGGAACCGCGCGCGGCAGCAACGGCGAGGCAACAACTTTCGCGCCGTCGCGCTCGTTCGAGGTGATGTCGGCCT
>CAWCQS010000004.1:0-99727 GCA_963797715.1 uncultured Acidobacteriota bacterium | reverse complement strand
TCCGCGTCCCGTCCAACCGATTCGCGTGATCCGCGTCCCGTCCAACCGATTCGCGTGATCCGCGTCCCGTCCAACCGATCCGCGTGATCCGCGTCCCGTCCAACCGATTCGCGTGATCCGCGTCCCGTCCAACCGATCCGCGCGATCCGCGTCACCGTCCAACCGATCTGCGTGATCCGCGTCCCGTCCAACCGATCCGCGCGATCCGCGTCACCGTCCAACCGATTCGCGTGATCCGCGTCCCGTCCAACCGATCCGCGTGATCCGCCTCCCGTCCAACCGATCTGCGTGTCCGCGTCAGTCAACAAGCCCGCAACCGCCTTAACGCGGGGCCTGCGCTGAGCGATCTGCGTTCCGTCACACCACTCATCACGCTCTTCATCACGCGACCGATCACCAATCCTGTCCGATCGTTTCACGCCCGCACACTTACAAACGAGATGGAGGATCGCTACGTCTAAGCAGCCGACCACACAACAACGTGCGCGCAGCCGATCGCGCGGCGGGGAGGAGCGTCATGCTCTCGCTGCTTACAGTCGGACTCGTCAGCGTACTTGCGTCCGCGGATCCGGCCGCGCCAGTTCCAACGTCGGCCTCGACGGTCTCGCCCGCTCACTATCTGCTCTTGAATGCTCCCGACCGCCGCGTGCGCGCAGCCGACGCGCGCCTGCAAGCGATGATGGCGGAGGGTCTCAATCGCTCGCGCACGTTCGCCGCACTCGTCACCGCCGTCAATCGCACCGACGTCATCGTCTACATCGAATCGGTGCACTCGCTGCCCAAGAACACGATGGGACGTCTGTCGATGATGCAGCGCACCGGCGACTTCCGCTACCTGCGCGTGCAGATCAAAGCCGATCTGTCACGCCGCGAAGCGATCTCGCTCATCGGCCACGAGCTGCAGCACGCGCTCGAGATCGCCGACGCCGCCGACGTCCGCGACACGACCAGCCTCATTCGTCTCTACGAGCGCATCGGCCACGCCAGCACCGGCGACCACGCCTACGACACCGACGCCGCCCAGGACACCGGCCGAGTCGTTCGACGGGAGTTGGTGGGATGACGACAGTCGTCAGTCGTCAGTCGTCGGTCATCGAGTCGTCCGTCGAGTCGTCAGCGCGTCAGTCACGTCACAGCGACTGGTCAGCACTCGGACCGCGACTACGACTCGACGACTCGGACCGACGACTCGACTGACCGACGACTGACGACTGTCGACTCGTCCGTTACATGCTGTTTACACACGGGCAGTACAATACCTGTGCCGTGACCGCAATCCCGCCGCCGCTCGACTCCCCTACCCTCTTTATCAATCGCGAGCTCAGCTGGCTGGAGTTCAACGAGCGGGTGCTCGATCAGGCACGCGATCGCCGCCACCCGCTCCTCGAACGCGTCAAGTTTCTCGCCATTGTCGGCACCAACCTCGACGAGTTCTTCATGATTCGCGTCGCGGTGCTCCAGAAGCAGATGCGGACGCACCGCGAGCACGTGTCGCCGGATGGATTGACGACCGAGCAGCAGCTTGGGCTGGTGCGGACGCGGGCGCGTCAGATGCTCGACGAGCAGGCTCGCTGCTGGAACGATGGTCTGCGGCCGGAGCTGGCGCAGCACGGCATCCGGTTTCTCGAACCGTCCGAGTACTCGAAAGACGTCGCAGCGTTTGTCGCCGAGCACTTCCGGCGCGACATCGCCCCGGTGCTGACGCCGCTCGCCTTCGACCCGGGCCACCCGTTCCCGCACATTTCCAATCGCAGCAAGAACCTGGCGGTCGCCGTCAAGCACGACGGCCGGACGAAGTTCGCGCGGATCAAGCTGCCACCTGTTCTGCCGCGTTTCATCCAGCTGCCCGCCAAACTGTCGGGCGAGTGGCACGACCTTCGTATTTCTCGAGGACGTCGTCTGCGCCAACGTGGAGTCGCTGTTCCCGGGCACGTCGGTCAAGAGCGCGCATGTGTTCCGCGTCATTCGCGACACCGACATGGTGATTCAGGAGGACGAGGCCGACAATCTGCTCGAAACCGTCGACCAAGGCTTGCGACAGCTCCGTCACGGCGCGCCTTCACTGCTGCAGGTCGAAGAACGGATGCCTCGTCGCGTCCTCGACATCCTGATCGAGAACTTCGAGATTGATGACGAAGTGCTGGTGAGGACATCCAACCGCCTCGGCTTCGGCGACTGGATGGAGCTGGTGAGCTTGCATCGGCCCGAGCTGAAGGACCCGGGCTTCGCGCCGCGGATCGTGTGGGGACGCGGTGAAATCGACGAGGTGTTCGAGCTCGTGCGTCACCGCGATTTCATGCTCCACCACCCGTTCGACTCGTTCGTATCCGTCGAAACCTTTCTCAAGGCGGCGGTGCGCGACCCGCATGTCGTGACGATCAAGCTGACGCTCTATCGCATCGGCCATGATTCGCCGCTCATCGATCTGCTCGAGGCCGCCGCCGAAGCCGGCAAACAAGTCGCCGTGCTGGTGGAGCTCAAGGCTCGCTTCGACGAGCGGAACAACATCACCTGGGCGACCCGGCTCGAAGCCGCCGGTGTGCATGTGGTCTACGGCCTCGTGAATCTGAAAACGCACTGCAAGCTGTGCCTCATCGTGCGCAAGGAACCCGACGGCATCCGCCGCTACGCGCACATCGGCACCGGCAACTACAACGAATCGACGTCGCGCGTCTACACCGATCTCGCGCTCGTGACCGCACGGCCGGCGATTGTCGACGGACGTGACCAACGTTTTCAACTACCTGACCGGCTATTCGGCGCTGACGGACTACCAGGAGCTTCTCGTCGCGCCTGTCAGCCTGCGCCGTCGCCTCACCGAACTCATCGAGCGTGAACGCTCGCACGCGACCGCAGGACGGCCCGCGCGCATCGTGATCAAGGTCAACAGCATCGCCGATACCGGCATCATCCAGGAACTCTATCGCGCATCGCAGGCTGGCGTGAGGATTGACCTGATCGTGCGCGGGATCTGCTGCCTTCGACCGGGGATTCCCGGCGTCAGCGACCACATCACGGTGCGATCGATCGTCGGGCGTTTTCTCGAGCACTCGCGCATCTACATCTTCGAGAACGCCGGGAGCCCGCAGGCCTTCATCGGCAGCGCTGACCTCATGGAACGAAATCTCGATCGGCGCGTGGAGGTGCTGTGCCCGGTTCAGGATCAGTCTCTGTTGGACTACTTGCGAGAGACCGTGCTCGGCGCTTACCTGCGTGACACCGAACGTGCCGCGGTGCTCGACAGCAATGGGCAGTACGGGCGCACCGACGATGGCGACGCGGAGCGATTCAGCGCCCAGGCATTCCTGCTCGGACGCCACACGACCGACTACGCGTAAGTGGACAGGATTGCTGCCGTCAGGATAGCTTGCGCAGCATTCGCGGCGTCACGAACCAGCACAGCTCGCCTTTACCCTTGGGCGGGAAGATGGCGAAATCGATGCGGCAAATCGCTCCCTTCTTGAACGGGAGCGGTACCTTGGCGCCGATGAGAAACGCGGCGAGCTCGCCCATGTTCGGCTCGTGGCCGACGAGCGCGATGCGGGCCTTGCGCATGTACTTGCCGAGATCCTGGATGACTGCCGCCGGCGACCCGGCCGGCGTCAGCGAATCGATGATCGCGATTGGCGGCTTTCCCTTCATCGACTCGGAGAAGACGTCGGCGGTCTGTTTCGCGCGGACGAGAGGGCTCGAGAGCAGCTGATCGAACTCGACGCCGAGCTCGACGAGAGCTTTCGCCTCTTTCTTGAGTCGCGCGATCCCGTCGCTCGTGAGCGGCCGCTTCGAATCGTCGGGATACTCTTCACCCCGCTCGGCGGCAACGCCGTGGCGGATCAAATACAGCTCGAGAGTGGCCATGCCTTACGCCACCTGCGGCGTCGAACGGCGAGGTGCGGCCCGGTGTACCGGCTGAGCGAGACGGTCTTTCAGAGTCATCTTGAGCGCGCGCGCACGCTGCGCAAGTTCCGGCACGACGCTGGTACGCGCCTGCTCGATCAGGTCAGTGAGCTTCGGGATCGCGGCGACGTAGCCGGCGTGCAGATGCCGGCATTCGTCTTCAAGCGCGCGGCCGACAATCGCCAACCCGGCATCGGGAAGCGATCGTTCAGCCGCCTGAGCCTGCACCGCAGCCACGTGTGTTTGCAGCACCTGAAGATCATGAAGACGCCCGAGCGTATCCTGAACCCGCTTGAGCGTTCGGACGGGTGCGGAGGCGGACTTGACGCCGGTGTCGTGGGCGAGCTCCATCGCGTATCGCAGTTTCTTGGCCGCGATGCGCACCTGATGCAGCTGTTCGGGCGCATACATGCGGCCCGCTTGCGTCATGGCGGTCGTCAGAGCTTTCGACCGCTTGATCATGCGCGCGCCCGAGAGCGTCCCGCCACGTCTCGGACTCCGTCTCGACCAGCACCTCTCCCATCGTGACCAGCCGGCGCTCGAGCTTGGCCTGGTTCACTTGCTCCAGGCGCTTGATCATGACTGTCCGACGCTCGTCGCGCTTGGTGACGACCAGGCCGCGGACCGCCTCCAGGGCGGGCCTGGGCAGCGTGTCCTTGGCGACGAGCTTATCGAGGATTTCAATTGTGACGTCGAATTCGCGAATCGTCCCAAGCGCGCGAGTCAGACGCTTGATTTTGCCGAGTGCCTTCCGCTCCTTGGTGCCTTTGACCCCCGATGCGAGAACCGGAATCGCCTCGCGCAGCCGCCGCGACGCCACCCTGGCCTGATGAACACCGTGAGAGTTGCCACTAATGGCGTCTGGAATGTGCCGTTTGAGAGCCGCGGCCCGGCGCGCGAGCAACCGGCTCGCGACAGAGGTCTTTCTCCGGTTCATGGTAGGATGTCCGCTCGAGTTGGGAAAAAACGGCCAATAAAGCGGTAAAAACGGCCGGCTCCGCCCAGTATATAACGGCCGTGTAACGGCACAAGCCTGAAACGGCCGAGCCACAGACCTCCCGCATGCGCATCGCTGCCATCGACATCGGCACGAACTCGATCCACATGATCGTGGTCCAGGTGCGGCCGGATCTGTCGTTCGAGGTAATCGACCGCGAAAAGGACATGGTGCGGCTGGGCGCCGGCGGCCTCGACGGCCGCAGCCTGACGCCGACGGCCATCAGCGCGGCGTTGCAAACCTTGTCGAAGTTTCGCCGCATCGCTCAGTCGCACAAGGTGGACGAGATCGTCGCTTGCGCTACCAGCGCGACGCGCGAAGCCGAAAACGGCGGCGACTTCATCGCCGAGGTCGATCGGCAAACGGGCATTCGCATCCGAGTCATCTCCGGCACCGAGGAAGCGCGGCTCATCCATCTTGCCGCCGGCTACGGCGTGGACATTGGAGGCACGACCGCTGTCGTCGTCGACATCGGCGGCGGCAGCGTGGAAATCACGCTCGGCACGGCCACGAACCTGACGCTGGGCAAGAGCTTTAAGGTCGGCGTCATTCGCCTGACCGAGCGCTTCGTCAAGAGCGACCCGCTCTCTGGCGGCGACGAGCGCCGGCTCATCAAGCATCTGAACCGCGAGATGGGCTCGTACATCGATCAGATCGTGGGCCGCGGGTTCACGCGCGTGATCGGTACGTCGGGCACGATTCTCAGCCTTGGACTGATGGCATCCACCGAGGATGGCGGCGAGCCTCCCGAGGATCTTCGCAACCGGCGCGTCAGCGCCAAGGCGCTGCACCGCCTGAGAAAGCACCTCATCGCGTCGGATCTCGAGGAACGGCTGGGAACGCCGGGCATGGACCCGCGACGCGCCGACCTCTCGGTTGCCGGTTCGGGTCCTGTTCGATACGATCATCCGGCGCCTCGGCGCCGACTCCTTCACGTTGTGCGATCTGGCCTTGCGTGAAGGCATCGTTCTCGACTACATCCACCGGAACAGCGCCCGCATCCGAAAAGTCGAGCGCTATCCCGACGTCCGCCGCCGTAGCATCGTGGAGCTCGGCGAACGCTGCGGCTACTGGTCGGAGCACGCGCAGCAAGTAGCGCGGCTGTCGATGAACATCTTCGACCAGACGCGCAGCGTTCACGGCCTGACCGACAAAGAGCGCGAGTGGCTCGAATACGGTGCGCTGCTGCACGACGTCGGCGTGCACATCAGCTACGAGCGCCACCACCGGCACTCGTACTATCTGATCAAGAACGGCGACCTCCGCGGCTTCGATCCGCAAGAGATCGAGGTCATCGCGCTGATAGCGCGATATCACCGGCAAGCGACGCCGAAGAAATCACACGAGGGCTACGGCGAGCTCAAAGGGCCGCTGCGCAAGGCCGTGAAAATGCTCTCGGCCATGGTGCGGCTCGCCGAAGGTCTCGACCGTAGCCACGCGCAGGCACTGGCGGGCGTGGACCTCTACCCTCGCGGCGACGATTACCTCGCGCGCTTGCGCGCTACCGGCGACGCGGAGCTCGAACTGTGGGCCGCAAACCGCCACGTCGCCCCGCTCGAAGCGATGCTCGGGAAGCCGGTTCGCTTCGAAGTCGCCAACAACGATTTCAAGAGTCAGCCGGCGGCGGCCGGCGCTCGCGTACAGAAGGCTCATGCTGAACAACCTGACGACGCGCCACGAGTACCCGGGAAAGCTGTTCGTGGTCGAAGGCATCGACGGGTCGGGAAAAACAACGCAGCTGGCGCTGCTGGCGAAGTGGCTTAGCGCCGCCGGTCACCCGGTGTTTGTCACCGAGTGGAACTCCTCGGCGCTCGTCAAGGCTGCGACCAAGTCCGGCAAGAAGAAGAACTCGCTGACGCCGATGACGTTCAGCCTGCTGCACGCCACCGACTTTGCCGATCGCCTGCTCTACAACATCATCCCGCCGCTCAAGGCCGGCATGATCGTGCTCGCCGACCGCTACGCGTATACGGCGTTCTCGCGCGACGCGGCGCGCGGCTGTGACCGCCGTTGGGTGCGCGAGCTCTATAGCTTTGCCGTCAAGCCGGACCTCGCGGTGTACTTCCGCGTGCCGATCGAGGTTTCGGCCGATCGCTTGCTGGCCAGGCGCGTCAAACTGAAGTTCTACGAGGCGGGCCTGGACATGGGGTGGAGCAACAACGCCATCGACAGCTTCAAAATGTTTCAGGGCAAGGTGCTCGAAGAATACGACCGCATCGTCGAAGAATTCGACTTGAGCGTGATTGCCGCGAGCGGCAGCATCACCGAGCAGCAGCGGACCTTCCGCAAGCTCGTTTCACAGTACCTGCAGATCGAGGCCACGAATGACGAGCTCGACGAGCTTGCCTGAGCCAGGCGCCAACGGCGGCGCGAAACCGGGCAGCTACTACGGCAATGCGATTCCTTATCTCCCGATTGAGGGATATCCGGGCAAGATCATTGCGATCGAAGGCACCGACGGCGTTGGACGATCGACGCAGATCACGCTGTTGCGCGAGTGGCTCGAGGTACAGGGCTACGGCGTCATCGAGACCGGCTGGACGCGCTCGGAGTTGATGCAGCCGACCATCGAACTGGCCAAGTCGAGCAACACGCTCAACAAGCTCACCTTCGTCCTGCTCTACGCGACCGATTTCGCCGATCGGCTCGAGAAGGAAATCATCCCTGCACTCAAGGCGGGCTTCATCGTCCTCACCGATCGCTACATCTACACGGCGATGGCCAGGGCCGGCGTTCGAGGCGTCGATCGCACATGGATCCGCAACCTCTATGGCTTTGCGATCGCGCCGCACCTCGTCTTCTACCTCAAGATCGACGAGAAGACGCTCATCCGGCGCGTGCTCCAGGCGCGCGGCATGGACTACTGGGAGTCGGGAATGGACATGAAGCTCGGGGACGACATCTACGAGAGCTTCCGTGCTTATCAGAAGGCGCTCCTCAAGGAATACGCCTCGATGTCCGACGAGTTCGGCTTCCGTACCCTGGACGCCCGGCGGAAAGTGGACGTCATCCAGGACGAGCTGCGCCGCCAGATCGGCGCGTTCCTCGCCGAGAGCGACACGAGCCGAGCCGAAACGGTTCCCGCCGCGACGACGTAAGGTCAAGACCGGGCGTTCAACGACGCGCCGAAAGTCTAGCCAAACGCCCGGCATCTGGCCCTGTTTACACGGATTTTACAGGACCGAAATTACGTGGAAACTGCTTACGGGGTAGCCTGACAGGGTCAGTATGAGCCCTGGAACGAATCTGGTGCAAACCACTCCCCCCGCCCTGACCGTTACTGTCCGTCAGCAGCCGCAGGCCGCGCAGACGCCTGAGCATCCGGTGTCGATTGACGTGCAGGGGCTGAACTTCTTTTACGGCGCGAAGCGGGCGCTCGAGAACATCAGCATCGCGATCCCGGCCAAGCTGGTGACGGCGTTCATCGGCCCATCGGGCTGCGGCAAGAGCACGTTTCTGCGAACGCTCAACCGGATGAACGACATCATCGCCGGCACGCGTGTCGAGGGCAAAGTACTCATCGATGGCGACGATGTCTACGGGGCCGGGACCGACGTCGTTGCGCTGCGCCGGCGCGTAGGCATGGTGTTCCAGAAGTCGAACCCGTTTCCGAAATCGATTTTCGACAACGTAGCCTATGGCCTCCGAATCAACGGTTTGGCCGCCAGCAAAGCAGACCTGCACGACCGGGTCGAGGAAAGCCTGCGGCAGGCCGCGATCTGGGAAGAGGTGAAGGACCGGCTGCACGATTCCGCAAACGCCCTGTCGGGCGGCCAGCAGCAGCGCCTGTGTATCGCCCGCGCGCTCGCCGTCAAGCCCGACATCGTCTTGATGGACGAGCCGGCATCGGCGCTCGATCCGATTGCTACGCAGCGCATCGAGGAGCTGATCTATCAGCTCAAGACCGGTACACAATCGTCATCGTGACGCACAACATGCAGCAGGCGGCGCGCGTCTCGGACCGCACCGCCTTTTTCTGGCTCGGACGCCTCGTCGAGCACGGCCCGACCGACCGCATCTTCACGAACCCCGCGGAGAAGCTGACGGAAGATTACGTGACGGGGAGATTTGGTTAGCTTTCAGCTTTCAGCTATCAACTCTCAGCCAGAAAACGCTGAGAACCGAGGGACCGAACTCCTTGCTGAAAGCTGACGGCTGATAGCTGATAGCTTTTTGTGATCATGCCCGACCGCTTGGTACCGCACTTTCAAGAAGAACTCGAACAGCTCAAGACACGTCTGCTCGAAATGGGCGGGCTGGCCGAGGACCGCGTGCGTTTAGCGGTCAAGGGGCTGGTCGAACGCGACGGGCCGATTGTCGATCGCGTGCTGGGCGGCGACGGTCCGATCAACCAGCTGCACATCGAGCTGGACAGCCGCTGCTTCAAGCTGCTCGCCCTGCACCAGCCAATGGCCGTCGACCTGCGCGCCATCGTCGCCGCGGTAAAGATCAACACGGACCTGGAACGGGTTGGAGACCTCGCAATCAACATTGCGGAGGCGGTGCGCCGTTATATGCGCCACCCACCGGTCAAGGAGCTGATCGATATCCCGCGCATGG
Organism: uncultured Acidobacteriota bacterium; assembly: GCA_963797715.1. Lineage (GTDB taxonomy): Bacteria > Acidobacteriota > Vicinamibacteria > Vicinamibacterales > 2-12-FULL-66-21 > DATBJJ01. The sequence goes on along the minus strand of CAWCQS010000004.1, from coordinate 90,273 downwards.
CCGACATCGCGCAACGGATGCTGCGGAACGCGCTCGACGCGTTCGTCCGCCGCGATATCCAGCTTGCGCACAGTGTGCTCAACGAAGACGACACGCTCGACGCGCTCAAGACGCAGGTCTTCCGCGAGTTGCTGACCTACATGCTCCAGGATCCGCACACGATCGAGCCGTCGCTCGATCTGATCCTCATCTCGCGTCACCTCGAGCGCATCGGCGACCACGCGACCAACGTCGCCGAAGACGTCATCTTCATGGTCTCGGCCAAGGACGTCCGGCACCATGCCGGCGAGGTCGGAGCGTAGAGCTCGGTTTCGGGTTCGAGGCTCGAAGCGGTCCGGCCAAAACTGCACACGACACACACCTGGGTCTCCGGAATCCGGAGCCCCGAGTCCCGATACCCGCCTTTTTCTGCATTTCCCCTGCCATTGATACAATGACCGGGTTTGGCGGAGTCCGAATCCCTCTGCGTTTACTGCCGCCGCCAGCCCGTCGACCCGGCGTGGCAGCCCTTCTGCAGCGAGCGCTGCCGAATGGCGGACCTGGGACGGTGGCTTTCGGAAGACTACCGGGTGCCAGGCGAGGCGGACGACGATCGGCCAGACGATGATGACGAACGAGAAGACGATCACTAATCACCGCGACGCGACAGATTCCCGCATGGCCGACACGCTGACGATTACCGACAACCGCACCGGCAAGAAGTACGAGATCGCCATCCAGGACGGCACCATTCGGGCCATGGATCTGCGCCAGATCAAGGTCGAGCCGGATGAGTTCGGGATGATGACGTACGACCCGGCGTTCATGAACACGGCGGCGTGCCGCAGCCGGATCACCTATATCGACGGCGACAAGGGTGTCTTACTCTACCGTGGCTACCCCATCGAGCAGTTGGCGGAGCGCAGCGACTTTCTCGAGACGGCCTACCTGATCCTCTTCGGCGAACTTCCGACCGAGGAACAGCATCAGCAGTGGACCCGCGACATCGTGCACCACACGATGCTGCACACGAACATCTCCAAGCTGATGGAGGGGTTCCAGTACGACGCCCATCCGATGGGCATGTTCATCAGCACCGTCGGCGCGCTCTCGACGTTCTACCTCGACGCGAAGAACATCTTTTCCAGCGAGTCGCGCCGGCTGCAGACGATTCGTCTCATCGCGAAGGTGCCGACGATTGCGGCCTACGCCTACCGCCACTCGATCGGGCGCCCGTACAACCTGCCGGACAACGATCTGAGCTACGCCGGCAACTTCCTGAACATGCTGTTCAGGATGACGGAAACGAAGTACGCGGTGAATCCGGTGCTCGAGCGCGCGCTCGACGTGCTGTTCATCCTGCACGCCGACCACGAGCAGAATTGCAGCACCGCCACGATGCGGAACATCGGCAGCTCGCAGGCCGACCCCTACTCGTGCCTCGCTGGGGCCGCTGCCGCGCTGTATGGGCCGCTACACGGTGGCGCCAATGAGGCCGTGCTCCGGATGCTGACCGAAATCGGCTCGATCAAGAACGTGCCGGCGTTCATCAAGCGGGTCAAGGGCGGCGACGGACGGCTGATGGGATTCGGCCACCGTGTCTACAAGTCTTACGACCCGCGCGCGCAAATCATCAAGCGCATTGCCGACCTGGTCTTCGAGGTAACGGGCAAGAATCCGCTGCTCGAGATCGCCCTCGAACTCGAACGGATCGCCCTCGAGGACGAGTACTTCGTCACGCGAAAGCTCTATCCCAACGTCGACTTCTACTCGGGCCTGATCTACCAGGCGATGGGCTTTCCTGTCGACATGTTCCCGGTGCTGTTCGCAATCCCCCGTACAGCCGGCTGGGTCGCCCAGTGGGAGGAGATGCTGCTCGATCCCGACCAGAAGATCGCGCGGCCTCGCCAAATCTACATTGGTCCCACGAAGCGGGACTACGTGTCACGCGACAAGCGCCGCTGACCGCCGTCGTCATGCGATGTCTCTACGCTGCGGTAGCGTTGCTCGTCAGCGTGAGCTGCGCTCGGGCGCAGACGCCCGCTGCCTCGGCGGCGGCTTTCGATGGCGCACGAGCACACGAGCACGTGCGTAAGCTCGTGGCATTAGGACCGCGAGTCGCCGGGACGCCGGGAGCCAAGCAGGCTCGAGACTACATTGCGGTCCAGATGAAGGCCCTCGGCCTGGCAGTCAAGGAGCAGTCGTTCGAAGCAGAGACGCCGCTCGGGCCAGTGACGACGGTCAACCTGAGCGTGCTCGTCCCTGGCGGTGATGGCAAGTCTCAAGACCGCCTGATCATTGCCGGTCACTACGATACCAAGCGCTTCAATGAGTTCACGTTCGTCGGCGCCAACGACGGTGGATCGAGCGCGGCGTTCCTGATTGAGCTCGCGCGCGTGCTCAAGAATCGCAAGAATGCGATGCTGATTGAGCTGCTCTTTCTCGACGGCGAAGAGGCAGTCGTCGAATGGCGAGGCAGCGACCACACCTACGGCAGCCGCTACTACGTCGACGCCGCACGCAAGGCCGGCACGCTGAATCAGATCCGCGCGCTCATCCTCGTCGACATGATTGGCGACCGCGACCTGCGCATCTCGCGCGAGTCGAATTCGACGCCGTGGCTGACCGACATCATCTGGACCACTGCGAAGAAGTTGAAGCGACGCGAATTCATCGACCGCGAGACGCCGATCGAAGACGACCATCTGCCATTCCTGCAGGCCGGCGTCCCCGCGGCCGACATCATCGATCTCGACTACCCCGCCTGGCACACGGCCGACGACACGCTGGATCAGGTCGCGCCGAACTCGCTGCAGGCCGTCGGCGATGTGTTGCTGGGCGCGCTGCCTGAAATCGAGAAGCGGCTGATCAAGCGATCCGAGTAGTCCGCGTCTCGTGATCCGCGATCCGCATGATCCGCGTCTCGTGATCCGGAATCCGCATGATCCGCGTCTCGTGATCCGCGATCCGCATAATCCGCGTCTCGTGATCCGCGATCCGCATAATCCGCGTCTCGTGATGCGCGATCCGCATGATCCGCGTCAGTGATCCGCGTCTACTCTCCCTGTTGTCCGTGGCTGTCTTCCTCAGCGTCACACAGCGCCCGAATCTCGCTTTCCTCCAGCACTGCCGTGGCCGCCTTCGCCTTGGCGAAGATCCTGTCGACGAGCGCATCCGAGACGGGCAGACCGCGCTTCTCGAGCCAGAAGACGACGTTCGATTTCCCCGACATCGGACCGACTTCAATCTCCTGCTCGCGGCCAACCAGGCTCGCGGGCACGCCGGAGTACACGGCGTCGACGAGTTCCTGATCCTTCTTGCGGTAGGCCTTGATGACGGCAGCGGCATGTACGCCGGTCGCCGTGCGGAATGCGTCGCGGCCCACAACCGGGTAGTTCGGCGGAATCGCCACGCCGGTCGCCGCGGAGACCGCTTCGCAGTACTCGACGAGCGCTGAGAGGTCGCGCTCGATGTAACCCATCAAGACCAGGTTGACGAGCAGCATGTCCATCGGCGTGTTGCCGACGCGCTCGCCAATCCCTATGCCTGCGCCGTGGACGCGCGTGGCTCCGGCGTCGAGCGCGGCCAACGAGTTGATGACCGCCAGATCCCGATCCCGATGACCGTGCCAGTCGATCCCGACGCCACCGCCGCACTCTTCGACGACCTGCGCAACGAATCGCACGACCGCAGCAGCGCCCGTGGGCGTCGCGTGTCCGACCGTGTCCGAGATGCAGACTCGCGACGCGCCAGCGCGAATCGCGGCCGAGTACAGGCGCCGCAACGTGTCTGGCGCAGCGCGCGTCGTGTCCTCGGTGACGTACATGACCGGAAGGCCTTCGCCGACGGCGAAGCGGATGGCGTCTTCGGTGAGCTTGAGAAGGTGGTCGATCTCCCAGCCTTCCGCGTACTGCCGCAGCGAGCTCGAGCCGATGAACGCGCCGACCTCGAGCGGGATGCCGACCCGCTGCGAGATCTCGGCGATCGGCTTGATGTCGGCCGCCAGCGTGCGCGCGGCGCAGTTGGCTCTCACACCTAGCCGCGCGTCGACGATCTCGCGAGCGAGCCGCTCGACGTCACGCACCACGTGCGGGCCAGCGCCGGGCAAACCGATATCCGCGGTGTCGATGCCAAGTGCGTCGATGAGGTGCAGGATTCTGAGCTTCTCCTCAATCGACGGCGTGCGTACCGAGGGCGACTGCAGGCCGTCGCGCAACGTCTCGTCGTCGAGCATCACGACGGACGGCTTCGGCGCCGACGACGCGTTCCAGTCGTGGATTAGGGGGTGCACGGCGGCTGAGGGCTCCGGACCAGGCGAATCGTCACGAGGCCGGCGAGAAGGATCAGGCTGGCCCACAGCGTCGAGAGCCAGGCCGCGTCTCGCACCGCCACGTCGAGCGCGGCGGTGAGGTCGACCCAAGGCCCCTGACCAGCCTGATGGATGGCCTGCTTGAACAAATAGGTTTGCGTGCTCCGCGCCAGCAGCTCGTCGTACAAGCCGTTCCAGACGACGATGGCGATGACAATCCAGAGGCAGACGGCGGACCGTTCACGCCGCCCCAGCGCGGTCATGACCCGAAACGCAGGACCATGGCGGTGATGTCGTCGTTCTGGGCCGCACCTTTGGCAAACGACCGGACGTCGCTGAACACCGCCTCGAGCAGTTTTTGAGGCTCGATGCTGAGGTTCCGCTGCACCACCGAGAGGATGCGGCCTTCGCCGTATTCCTCGCCCGTCGCAGACAGCGCCTCGGACACGCCATCGCTGAACACGATGAGCCAGTCTCCTGGGTTCAGCGTTACCGTTTCTTCTTCGTAACTCGCACTCTCGAAGAGGCCGACGATCGGTCCGCCGCATTCAAGGCGGCGGAAGCCGTTCTTCCCGACGACGAGCGGTGGGTTGTGGCCGGCGTTGCAATAGAGCAGGCTGGCCGTTGGCGGCGAGCGAACCGTACATCAGCGTGACGAAACGCGACTCGATGCCGCGACGGTACAACGCCAGGTTGACCTTGCGAATCGTCGAGGACGGCGAATCGGTGCCGGCCGCCTGCGCTGCGAACATGCCCTGCATCATCGCGCTGAGGAGCGCCGCGGGCGGCCCCTTACCGGCGACATCGCCAAGCGCGAATCCGAACGACCCATCCGAGAGGTCGACGTAGTCGTAGAAATCGCCGCCGATCGAGCGGCATGGGAGCGACGCCGCGGCAGCTCGGAAGTAGGAACCGGATCGACCCGCCTTTGGCAGCAGCGCCTGCTGGATCTCGGCCGCGATCCGCATCTCCTGCTCCATCCGCGCTTTTTCCATCGTCTCGCGATAGAGCCGGGCGTTTTCAATCGCAACCGCGGCTTCGGTGGCCAGCGTCTCGAGCGCCGCGCGCGTCGAGTTGGAGAGGAGCGAACCCTTCTCGCGGCTGTCGAGGTAGAGCACGCCAATCCGGCGCTCTTCCCCGACCGCCTCGGCCCGATCGAGGTAGCGAACGAGTTTCAGCGGCACGCAGAGCACGTTGCGGATGCCCAGCGCGACGGTTCCCATGTGGACGTTCGCAAGGTCGCCGTCGAGCAAATCGGCGACGATGCGCGGCTCGCCGGTGCGGAACACTTCCTCGGGAATCTTGCGGCTGGTCGCGAAGCTGCCACCGGGAATGGAGTTCCGGCCGCGCGACCGGGCCATCTTGAATTCGAGCTCGCCGGTCGGCGCCAACGCGAGCATGATGAACCCGCGTTCGGCGCCGCTGACTTCGATCGCCGAGTCCAGCACGAGCGCCAGCACATCGTCGAGGACACGGCCGGAGCCAAGGGCGCGCAGCCCTTCGAGGAGCGCCGCAATCTGGCGGAGGTCGCCAATAGCCGTGGTCGTGGCCTTGTCGACCGCCGGCGCACTGTCGGCCAGCAGGAACACCATTTCGGCGCCGCCGCTGCGACCGAGCCTGATGCGATCGCCGTGCACGAGCGGACGCTCGGTGATCTGCTCACCGTTGACGTACGTGCCGTAGCGCGAACTCTTGTCGCGAATCAGGAACTGGTTGTCCTGGGTGTCGATCTCGGCGTGATCGCGGGAAACTTCGCTGCCGGCAAGCCGTAAATCGTTGGTCTCGCGCCGCCCAATCTCGAAATGCCCCTTGGAGATCGGAACGATGCGCCGGCCCAACGCGTCAGTCACCTCGAGGCGGGCATCGGACATGGGAACAGAAATTATTGCACTTTTCGAGGTTTTCGCAACGTGAGGCCGACGGTCTGGTGCGACTGGACCATCTGGCTACCGCCGCCGGAATAGGCCAAGCAACAGGACGACCACCGCGGCGCCGAGCGCCAATCCCGCCGCGAGCTCGGGCAGTTCAGGATTCCCGGCCGTCCTTGACAGGTTCCAAAGGTAAAGCGCGACCAACAGCAAGACGAGGACGACCGCCGTCAGGAGCCAAGGACTTCGCTTCGGCTTGAGCGGTACCGCCTTCCTCACCGGATCGGTCGTCGAGGCGCCGCAACGGAAGCACACGATCGCCTTGTCAGCGATCTCGGTGCCACATTGACGACACTGCATCACACCAGTCTATACGGATCCGTCCGCGGTAGACGTTAACGCCCGCTCATGGCCGCGGAGAAGCCGCATCCGCTCGGCTATCATGGGTCAGTACGTATGGCCGCCTTCCCCCGCACGCCCGTGCGCCATCCGATACGCGTCGTGCTGTCGTCGACAGCGCTGATGCGGTTCATGTCGGTGCGGAGTGCGGCGGCGCTGGCGATCGCGCAGCTCGGTATCGCAGCGTTCTATATTGCCGGCATCGCACGATCCGCTCTTGGTGAGTCGGCTGGGTGGTTCGTGCTGGCGGCGGCCGTTCTCGCTGCCTTCGCGAGGGCGGTCGACCTCGAGAGCTGGGGACTCTTGATTCCCGGCGGGTTCGTCAACAATGTCGCGCTTGCGTGGGGCACGCGCCGGCCGCGTCGCCGCTGCGGCAGCGCTGGTCGAGCGGCTGTTGCTCGGGGCGCTCGCTTCGGTCGTGGTCGGCCACTACCTGGCTGGCGTGATCGGCACAGCCATCGCCGGTTGGCGATTCACAGGGTTCGTCAGGCCAGAGGACCTGGCTACGGTCATCGCCGTGACCGTGATCGCACTCCTTTGGCTCCGGGTACGAGTCGGCCGTGACCTGAGCCGCGAGAACCTGTCGCGGCGCGCCTGGATGGGCATCGGCGTCATCCTGCTCACTATCATCTGGGCGATCGTCACGGCCGCACGCGCCAACGCGGTCGACGTCGGCATCCTGGCAGCAACTCCTCCGCCCGTCGAGATTACTGGTTGGCTGGCCGTCGACCGAGTGCTCGTCTACCTGGCAGGCCTCGCGTTGACGTTGACCGTCCTCGGCGGCGGTGACGTGCTCGCCACGCGGCCCGCGAGTTCCCGCCTCCGCGGGTGCGGGCGTTGCGGCGCACCGGAATCCTTACCCTCTTCTTCACCTTCATCGTTGCCGCGGGCGGCACATTCCTCTTCACACTGCTCGTCCCCTCCAGCGAGCAGGAGCTCTGGATCAATGCGCCGCTCGCCGGGCTCGCCCAGCATCTCGCTGCGCCGGGATGGGCTGCGCAACGTTCTCGCTCTCGCACTGGCGGCGGCTGCCGTTGCCGTTGTCGTCCCTGCGGCGCACGCGGCGCTCGCTGATGCCGAGCAGATGCTCCACCGGGCATCGGCCGATGGCGTGCTGCCTCACAGCCTCGCCGCTCTCCACGCGCGCTTCGGAACCCCGGCTCGAGCCGTTGACATGACCGTTACGGCGACGATGCTCGTGATCGTCGTGAGCGGCGGCCGAGTCAGTTGGCTGGCACGTGCCTATGCCATGGCGATTGCCGCCACGCTGCTGCTGAAGATTGCGGCGCTCGTACGGCACCGGCGAACTCGGCGGGACACAACGCCCTTCAAAGTCCCGGTCAATCTTCAGCTGGCCAGCGTGAACTGCCGATCGGCCTCCTGGTGACGGCGGCGCTCGTCGCCCTGAGTGCCGCTACCGTTCTGGCGATGGGCGACGTGGCGTCAATCGCCGCCGACGGCGCTCATCGCCGTCATGACCGTCTGGCTCTCGGCCGCGGGCACCGTCGCGCCGGTGCTCGCGCCGACCGACGAAGATGATTTCGACCTGTTACGGGCCGCAGAGCTCTCGCTCGATCAGATCGATGCCCGGCCCGGGAACGTCCTGGTACCGGTCCGCAATCCGCACTCGCTGGCGCACGTCGTCGCCGCGCTCCAGTCGCCAGGCGATCGGGACATCGTCGTCATGACGGCGCGGCTGATCGATGTCGACGTCGGCGACGACGCTGCCAGCCAGGGCACGCCGACCGCGTACGAGCGGCGGCTGCTGTCCGACGTCGTCGCCCTCGCCGAGCGGGTCGGCCGTCCGGTGCGGCTACTCATCGTTCCCGCCCGCAACGTGCTCGACGCCATCGTTGGCACGATCGTTCGTCTGCGCTCGTCCGACGTCTACGTCGGCGAATCGGTCTCGCTGTCGGCCGCCGATCAGGCGCGTCTTGCTCGGCGAAGCGTGGGAACGGACCGACAAGCCGGAAGCGCTCGACGTCCGGCTGGTCATCTATCACCGAAGCGGCCGCACCGAAACCTATCACCTCGGCGCCCATCCACCGGCGCTGACATCAGCCGATCTCGATCTCATTCACCGCCTGTGGCTCGACGCCATCAAGAGCGTCGGCCCACACGTACATCATCACGATGTCGTCAGAGCCGCACTGAAGCAAATGGAACAACAACTCTCCGATCCGAGACGCGACGAGGCGCTCGCCGCGATCCGAGATGTGGCGCGACCCGCCGAGGAGCTCACGGCGGTCCTCCGCACTCGTGATTACGGGCGCCTGCGCGACCTCCTCCGCAACCGCCACGCGGGGGACGTCGCGACGTTGCTCACGGCCCTCAGCCTCGAAGACCAGGTCGTGGTCTTCCGCGTGCTGCCGCGGAAGGACGCCGCCGCGGTGTTCGAATACCTCGATCACGACGCCAAAGAAGTCGCTGCTGAAGGCCATGGCGCAGGAGGAGGTGGCGGAGCTCCTCAGCGACATGGCCCCGGACGATCGCACGGATGTTCCTCGAGGAGCTGCCGGCGGAAGCGACGCGGCAGCTCCTGTCGCTGCTCAACCCCGGCGGAGCGCACCGTCGCGCTGACGCTGCTTGGTTATCCCGAGAAGTCAGTCGGCAGGCTGATGACGCCGCACTACGTCGCGGTGCGCGAGCAGTGGACCGTGCGCGAAGTGCTCGACTACGTGCGCACGCACGGCCAGGACAGCGAAACCCTGAACGTGGTCTACGTCGTCGACGAGCAGGGCCTGCTCATCGACGACATCCGGATTCGAGAGTTCCTGCTCGCGCCGCTCGACCGCCGCGCGACGGACCTGATGGATCGGCGGTTCGTCGCGCTGAAGGCGACCGACGATCAGCAGGCGGCGGTCGCCGTGTTCCGGCAGTACGACCGCACGGCGCTGCCCGTCACCGACACCGCCGGCATGCTCATCGGCATCGTCACCATCGACGACGTGCTGGACGTCGCCGAAGCGACGGCGACGCGAGAGATTCAGCGCATCGGCGGATCGGAAGCGCTCGACGAACCGTACATGCACATCGCCTTCGGGCGCATGATTCAGAAACGCGCCGGCTGGCTGACGGCACTGTTCCTGGGCGAAATGCTGACCGCAACGGCGATGGGCGCGTTCGAGGCGGAGATCTCGAAGGCCGTCGTCCTGGCGCTGTTCGTGCCGCTCATCATCTCGAGCGGCGGCAACTCCGGCTCGCAGGCCTCGACGCTCGTCATTCGCGCGCTGGCGCTTGGCGAGGTGCGAACTCCGCGACTGGTGGCCGGTGCTGCGGCGGGAACTGCTGGCAGGGCTCGCGCTCGGCGCGATTCTCGGAAGCATCGGCTTCCTGCGCATCAGCCTGTGGTCGGCGTTCTCTGACATTTACGGGCCGCACTGGCTGCTCGTCGCGATCACCGTTGCAGTCGCGCTCGTTGGGGTCGTCCTGTGGGGTACGCTCAGCGGGTCCCTCCTGCCGTTCCTGCTCAAGCGACTCGGGTTCGACCCGGCCGCATCGTCGGCGCCCTTCGTCGCGACGCTCGTCGACGTCACGGGACTGGTGATCTACTTCAGCGTCGCGTCGGTGGTGCTGCGGGGGGCGTTGTTATAGGGATGGGGCGCGTCGGTTCTTGGTTCGGTGTTCTTCGTTCGGCGTTCAGGTTCATAGTTCGTGGTTCAGTTCGTGGTTCAGGTTCGTGGCTCGCGTTCCCGGTTCGGGTTCGACTCGATATCGAACGCCGAACCGAACCAAGAACGTCGAACGTGAACCAAGAACCGGGAACCTGAACGCCGAACCAAGAACACCGAACCAAGAACCAACCGCGGCTCCCCTCAGCGCCCGGTCTTCAGCAACGGCCGCACAGCAGCCATCAGGATCAGCACGAGCCCGAACGTGCAGACGATGGTGGCGCCGGTCGGCAGATCCAGCACCAGCGACAGATACACCCCCAGCGCCGACACGATCGTTCCCATCGTCCAGCCAATCGCCAGGCGCTGACCGATACCTTCGGCGTAGAGCATCGCCGCGACCGACGGCACGATGAGATAGCAGAACACGAGCAGTACCCCGGCGATCGAGACCGACGAGGTGACGACGAAGCCAAACGAGGCGTAGAACAAGAAGTCCCATAGCCGTACGTTCAACCCCGTCGCCTCGGCGTCTTCATGGTTCATGGAGATCGCCAGAAACGGCTTGCGGAAGACGTAGTGGAACAGGCCGACGGCACCATACAAGCCGGCGGTTTTGAAGACGTCGTGCCACGAGACGGCGATGATGTTGCCGACGAGCATGTCCTTGAGGTGCTCGGCTTGCGACGTCGACTTGCTCATCGCCAGAATGGCCGCTGCCGAGGCGACAGCGTAGCTGATGCCGATGATCGCTTCCTGCGGGATCCGGGCTCGCCGGGTGCGCACGAGCGAGAAGATGGCGGCGCCGATGAACGTAAATGCCAGGCTGACCCAGTAGACCGACTTCGCATGGGGGTCGCCGCCCGAGAAGGGCATCAGCATCGCGATCGTTGCGCCGAGCGCCGCAATTTGCGCCAGCGAAAGGTCGACGAAGATGACGCCCCGCTCGACCACATGCACTCCAAGGTAGGCATGGATGCCGGTGAGGATCAGGCTCGCGACGAAGGGCGCGGCCAGGAACTCCGCGACCTGTACGAACGACAGGTCGCCCATTACTTGACCGCCCCGGTCTCTTTGATGGCAGAGATCAGAAGGTTGACGTCGTAGTCGAAGAGCTGCAAGTAGTTCTGCACTTCCTTGACGCCGCCCACAGAGGGCGGCATCACCACCACCTTGGCGCCGGTGTCGCGCGCGATCTTGTTCGGCGTCTGCAAGTCGAAGTACGGCTCGACGAGGATGATCTTGATCCCCTGCTGCTTCATTGCCTGCGTGAGCTCGAGCTGGTGCGCGGGTGATGGCGGAATTCCAGGCTTCGGTTCGACGTAGCCAACCACGTCGAGGCCGAACACGTCTGCGAAGTTGGGCCAGGAGCGGTGGTAGGTCACGATCTTGAGGCCCTTATACGGGGCCATCGCCGCCTGCCAGCGCTTCTCTCCTTCGGCCAGCCGACGATCGAAGTCCGCGTAGCGCTGGGCGAAGTACGCCGAGTCGCCCTGGCTCAGCGACGTCAGCTTGTCTTGAATGGCCTTGGCCACCTGTCGGCCGTTGCCTGGTTCGAGCCAGAAGTGCGGGTTCCCCTGCGGATGGACGTCGCCCATCGCCCGCGTCACCTGCCCGGTGGGAATGTCCAGGATGCGCGCGGTGAGTGACGCGTCGAGGTAACCAGCGCCGCCAGGCTGGATCTTCGAATTGCGGCTCTGCGTAATGAGTGGAGGCAGCCACCCGATTTCGAGCTCGCGCCCCACGACCACCAGGAGATCGGCGCTGTGCAGCTTGAGCACGAAGCTTGGCTTCGCCTCGACGAAGTGCGGATCCTGGTAACCCTTGGCCAACGCTTCGACCGACACTTTGTCGCCGCCGATCTCTTTCACCAGCGCCGCGAGATCTTCCGTCGACGTGATGACCGAGATGCCCGCGCGTGCGTGGGCGATGGAGGCGAGCGCGATAACGGTTGCGATGACTGATACTAATAGTCGCTTCATAGTCGTCTTTTCTTAGTTTGTCGTGGGGCCCCACCCCCACGACCTGCCAGCGCTCGCTTCCGCTCGCGCCGTGGTTACTCGCTACAGCCTGCTTTGAGAGCGTTCTGTCTAGGAGCAGACCCTCCTGGGCTCTTGGACTCCCGTTCTCGCGCGACCTTCCGGATGTTTCCTGGCCTCGTGGCCTCTTGCGACATCATTTACCGTGTCCTGCCTAGAACACATGTGCCCCATGCGCCCCGATTGAGAACAGGAACTGGAACAGGAATTCGTTCGCCGTCACATCCTCGGCGTAGCGGGTGCGGCGGTACTGGCCGCGGATCTGGCTGAACTCACTCGGCCAGTAGGTCAGGACGAGCGACGGGCCCTTGTCGACGAGCGAGTTGTCGTAAGCGCGCTCCGACCAGTCGTAGCGGGCGCCGCCGAACCATCGCCGGGCGAACTGGTAGTCGCCGCTGGCATACATGCCGAAGGCGTCGACGTCACCGCCCTCCTGACCGCGGCGGCTCCAGAAGAGCTCCGTGCGTCCTTGGAAGCGGCGATAGATGGCGCGGCGCAATGGACGATAGCGGACGGTCGCGTCGATGCCCATCAGACGTGTCGTGAAGTCTGGGCCGGCGTCGTTGTGGCCGTAGGCGATTGAGCCACCGACATCGATGTTGGTTGACTCAGTGACATCGCGGTAGCCGCGAAGCCGGCCCGCCCAGCTCACGTCGCTCCGCTTGTACGACTGGAATAGTCCCGAGTTGCCTTGATAGACCTCGCCGGTTGCTTCGAGGAACATGACCGGGTTGAGGATCAGCTTCGACACCGAAATACCCTCGTCCGCCAGGCCTTCGTCGCCGCCGAAGAGGTTCTGGATCATCAGCGGCTCGTCGACCCACGAGAGCGCGTGCGCATGCAGCGTGTTGACCTTGCCGACTTGCTCCTTGAGCTTGCCGACCTTGGCGAGGAGACCACCGGGGAGTGAGGTCAGCGTCAGGAATCCTTCCTCGATCTCTACACCGTCGGGTGAAAACGACAGGAAGAAATCCGCTCGAGCGTATGGATCGACGACGGCCTGGAAGGTGGCTTCGGCTTCCTCGAGCGCCAGCGCCGGACTCGGATTGACGGTGTTCTCGCCTGCGGCGCCGACGAAGTTGCCGATCACTGCGATGTCGGGATTGAAGATCTTGGACATCGCGCTCGCGTTGCCATAGACCGGCAGGGCGCCAGAGGGTCCGCCGCTACCGGCGGCGCCTTGCGGCACCTGAACCTCGGTCGGTGGCGCCTGTGCCGGCGCGCCCGGTTGCGGCGGCGGCGGTATTGCTGCGGCCGCCTGAGGCGCCGCGGCGGGTGCTCCATCGCGCTCAGTTTCGCTTCGAGCGCAGCGAGCCGCGCGCCGTAATCGTCCCGAACGGTTTCGAATTCTTTCCGTAACTTATCGAGCTCCGCCCGTACCTGCCTGAGCCTGCTCCGCTTGCGCCGGCGCGGGCGATTGGGCCGCAGCCGGAAGCGAGAGTCCCGCCATGCCGATCGCGCATCCAACGATGCGCACGGCCCTGACGACACGAAACGTCATAGCCACCTGAACCTCCACTCGCGGGGATAGCGACCTTCCCCCGAAACACGAAACTTAGGGTGTTTCCGGACGCTCGGGCGTCCGGGTAGTGGAAACGAAACGTCGGGTGCGGCTAGACGAGCGGCGGCGAACGTCCGGACGAGTCCTGGACGGGCGCGGACTGGCGGTAGACGGAATTGGCAAGCACCGTCCGCCCGGCGTCGGGCAGGCGCAGGCCCTCGAGCGGAATCGCGGAAGCCGCGGTCTCGCCCGACGAGCCGACTGCGCAACTGGTGCAGTGGGTAGATGACTTCAGATGACACAGCACATCGTGGTGCGCCAGCGGCAAGAGCGCCGCAGCCAGCACGTATGCCGCCAGCAGCGTCTTGGCGAGCACGCCGCACCTCGTCGAAATCATCTCTTTGCAGTATACAGCCAGGAGCTAGGAGGTAGCAGCTGGGAGCTAGGAGATGGGCGCACAGGGCACGAGGTAGGAGGTAGGCAGTGCAGAAGCGTGAAGCAGGAAAGCGGGAAGCTGGAAGCGGGAAGCTGGGCCCGCTAGACTGCTAACGAATGTTTCCCGTCAGCGACGTCATCCCGTCCCGCACGACCCCGTTTGTCACTATCGGCCTCATCGCCCTCAATGCCTTCGTCTTCCTCCATCAGCTGACACTGAGCGACCGCCAGCTGCAGATATTCGTCGAGACCTACGGCGTGGTGCCCGCGTACTTCTCCTGGATGACCGTGCTGACGAGCATGTTCATGCATGGCGGCTGGCTGCACTTCGCTGGCAACATGCTGTACCTCTGGATCTTCGGCGACAACGTCGAGGATCGATTCGGCCACGTCCGCTACCTGCTGTTCTATGTCGGCAGCGGCGCCGCCGCCGCGCTCGCGCAGACGGCGATCAGCCCTTCGTCGCTCGTGCCGATGGTTGGCGCCAGCGGCGCGATCGCCGGCGTCATGGGCGCCTACTTCGTCCTCTTCCCGCACTCGCGCGTGCTGGCGGCCATCTTCATCGTCTTCTACATGGATCTCATCGAGATTCCGGCTATCTTCTTTCTCGGGATCTGGTTTCTGATGCAGTTCTTCAGCGGGGTGGGGTCGCTCGGCGCCGATGCGGCGCAGGGCGGCGTCGCGTTCTGGGCGCACATCGCAGGCTTCGCGGTTGGAGCCATTGCCGGCCTGGTGTGGCGGGCGAAGGAAAGCCAGCGTCCGGAGACCTGGCAGCAGTGGGACCGCTGGGACCGCTAGTGTCGAACGCTTTCGTCAGGACTTCGCACGGGCGCGAATATCCCGATTCACTCGTGCGAGCTCGACCATCAGCCGCTCGAACTCGGCTTGATACTCGCCGGGCTTGAGGAAACTCCGGCGCACCTTCAGTTCGTCGAGATCGGCTTCGATCGCCGCCCGCTTCTGCAGCAACTTCAGCAGTATTTCGTCGGTCGGCAGCGCACCGGGCAGCGGCTCGTCCAGGTACGTATGCGTCGCCAGAGACCCGTCGTCGCCATTCCCACCAACGTCGCGACCGACGCCGTCGCCGTTGTCGTCGAGCAGCGCGCGTTCCGTGGCCAGCTGACCACGGCGCTGGTAGTAACGCCTGACGTCGCCGGTGGCAGCGATGAACGCCTCCCAGATCGACACGCGATCGTTCTTGTCGAGGTCGGCCTCGTCGCCCTGGAGCGCCCTGATGAAGTAGGCCGGGAACACGGTGTCGAATCGCTGCGCCACTGAATCGGTCGCGGTGATGACGATACGGCGCTCTCCAGTCAGCCGCTCGATGAACGGAAAGCTCGCCGACGATGTGTTGACGATGACCACCCGGCCTGGAAGAGCGGCGATGAGCTCGGCCCACTGAGCCGACTCCAGGTCAGCGCCGACGAGATTGAATTTCGCATCCATCCCGTCGTACGTGCCGTGGCCAATGAGAACGATGAACAGCAGATCGTCGCGCGACATCGCACGGCGCACCGTGGTGAGAAACTGGCGGACGTTTGCGGCGGTCGCGGCCGACGCCGCGTCAGAGGTGTCGGTCAGCACGCGCAGGTTGGCGCGCTCGATCTTCATGCGATCGACGAGCACGGCACTCAGGTCCTTGGTCCACGCCGCATACTGCGTGGCGTATTCGGCGCCGCCGCTGGCCCCAGACACGATGAGCGCGTAGCGCTCGGCCGCGGCGGCCATCGACGGCGTCATCGACAGGCACGCGGACAAAAGCACGAGGCCAATGCGGCGGATCGTCACCTGAGTCCCCACGAACGTCTCAGCATCCATTCGGCTCCCAGTAATACCAGTATCGCCGCAAACGACCATCCTGTGTGCCAAAGGTCGCGTCGTGCGGCCAGCGCGGCACTTGGCGCCGCTCGGCTCAGCAAACCCGGCAACTCGCCCAGGTCTTCGCTCGAGAGCACCCGTCCGCCTGATGCCGAGGCCAGGCGCTCGAATAGCGCGCGGTTGACCCGCGGGTCGGCCATCTCGACGTCAGTTCCGCCGATAAGGACTGAAGTGCTCGCAGTGCCGACGGCCGTCGCGCCCTGTCGTACGTCTGCGGAAACCTTGTAGACGCCGGCATGATCGGGCCGCATCGACGCCACGAACGATGCGTCGCTTCCCTGGCCCGGCGATTTCTTGACCGGGGTCGCCTGTAGCGATTCGGTTCGTCCGTCGGGCGCCGTCAGTCGTACCTCGACCCTGGCGTCGCGGAGCGGCTCGAACGAACCGTTGCGTGCCAGCACGTTGACGGCGAGTACATCGCCCGGCGCGGCGCCGGGCGCGATCGTCAACTGCAACGGATCCGCCGCCGGAAGCGCGAGCCAGCGCAGCGCCTGCTTCCAGAATGTGTCGAAGGAGCGATCGGTCGCCGGCATGAGCATGCGCCAACGCCAGGACGCCTCGCCCGTGAAGACCATCGAGCGGCCCTCGCCGAAGCGTTGGACCGCCACGAGCGCCCGAGGCGTCCCACCCGGAGTACTCGTGACCGCCAGGACGCTGGCTCCTGGCCTCGGTCCGCCTAGCGGCGCAATCGCTGCCAATGGCGGAACCGCCCCCCATCGCCTACGGGTATCGTCAGCTGCCGTTCCGAGCTGCATGACCGGGTGCGCCTCGCCGGCAGCGGTCAGAGAAACCCGGTTGGCTCCCCTTGCGCCCGGTGGCACTACGGCATCGGGTTGACCCTCGTCCTCGGGATCGGTTGCGCTTCCCCGGTCGCTGAGCTCGAGCGGCAGCACATCCTCGAGCAGCGTGCCGGCCAGGCCCTGCCGGAAAAACGAGCGAGCGCCGAGCACCAGGAGCCCGCCGCCGCGTTCGCCGACGAACGCGCGTGTGGCTTCGAGCTGCGCGCGCGAGAACTGGTGCGCCTCGACGTTAGCGAGCACCACCGCGTCGTAGCGGAAGAGCGCTTCACGCGCTGCCGGGTAACCTGACGCCAGGCTGTCGCTCCGCGACTGCGCCGCCTGCACGTAGAACGTATCGGTGCCCTGCTCGTTCCTGCCCTTGCGAACGACCGAATCGACTTCGATTCCGGGGTCGGTGGCCCACGCCCGCTTCAGAAAACTGTGTTCGAATCCCGGCGCGCCTTCGACCAGCAGGACTCGACGCGCGCGCGATGGTGGCTGCACGAGGACGCTTCGCGCGTTGTTCTCCGGCACGAGCTCGCCGCGCGCAGCGGGGGCTTCGACGGTGTAGACCGTGGGCGCGCCGCGGCCGGGCGAGACCTGAAACACCTCGCGCGCGGGCGCGCCGTCGGCGGCGGGAACGACACGGCGGGTATCGATTGGGCGCCCGTTCTCGAGCAGCCGGACCTCGAAGGGTGTCACACCGAAACCGTGGCTGACGACGGAAACCGCCAGGTCGACGCGCGAATCGTCCAGGATCGTATCGATCGCGGTAATGCCGAGTATCTCGCGATCCTTTGACGCCACTGCAGCACCCACAGTGACGCCGTAAATTGGCGCGCTGCCCTCGGCAGCGCGCTCGCCGGCTCCGCTCGTATCGCCGCCGTCCGACAGGAGGACGATGCCGGCGACGGGGCGGCCACGATAACGGTCGCGCACGGCTGAGAGCGCGCCGGCGACGTCGCTTCGTCTTGCCGACGCCGTCAGCGCATCTGGCGCGATTACCGCCACCGCTTCACCAAATCCGAGGACTTCGACCGTGAACCGGGAACCGAGCGCCGGCAGCAGACGAGAGACAATGTCGCGTGCCTGCGCGATTCGGCGCGCGCCATCGGCCGCGTCTTCGATGCCCATGCTTCGGGAGGTATCGACGAGGATCGCAACGACGGTGTCACGCGCCTCAGGATCAGCGTGCCGTGACACGGGGCGCAGCAGGAAGAGGATCAGGGCGAGGAGGGCCACCAAGCGGATCGTGACGAGAGCCGTCCGTCGCTGTGGCGGCAGCGTGCGGCGGTTGTAGGCAAGCCAGGCGACGAGGGCGGCTGCCAGGAGGACGAGGGTGAACGCCCACCAGGGCAGCGGGTTAGCGAAGGACACGCCGGCTTATTTCTTCTTGGCCAGGGCTTCGTAGTATCGCGCGATAAGTGTGCGGTAGTCGTCGGGCGCGCGGTCGCTCGCGCCGGCACTCAGCCGATCCTGCAGGCTCTTGCGCGCGGCGCGCGCGATGATCGACGCCTCGTAGCGATCGAGGGCGGTGTCGACGTCCTTCCGCAGCGACTCCCACTTCGAGTAGTCCTGCTTGAAGGCCTCCGTGCCCTGATCGACCGGGCTCCACTCATGCTCTTCTGGCGAACCGCCGCCGAGACCCGAGCCCGGCGAGGCGCGCTCGAGCCGCGACAGCGATTCGCGCGCCGACTGCAACTCCTTGGCGTACTGCTCGCGGAGACGTTGCAGCTCTTCTCCGGCGCCCGTACCAGCAGCCCGGCCTGGTCCCTGCCGCCCGGCCGCGCTTTTGGCGTCGGCCTCCCGCATCTCGCGGTCGAGACGATCGAGTCGATCGCGTATGCCGCGGGAACGATCGAGTTGACGGGACAATTCGGCCGCATCAGCAGTTCCACCACCGAGCGCGTCGGCGATCTGGTCGAGCGTGCGGGCGAGCTGCTGCTCTGGGGCCGCTGCGCCTTGCGACGGAGTTGGCTTGACTCCCCGTCCGCCGGCGCCGGCCTCTGCTGCCGCCGCGTCGCGCATTTTTCGAGCCGTCTCCCGCATGCGGGACGAGATCTGCTCCTTGCCGAGCTCGTGCGCCGCGGCCGCGACCGAGTCGTGGCCGCGAGGAGACCGCTCGTCGCTCTTCGATAGCTGCTCGGCCGAACGCTGCAAGGCGTCAACGCGATCGGCAAGCTTGTCTTTCTCGCCCGACAGGCGCCGCCAGCCATCACGATCGGCGGCCTCGGCGCTCTTCTCGAGCCTCGCCGCTTCGCCGGCGATGCGCCGCTGCTCGTCCGCGATCTGCTGCGCTTCAAGCCGCAACTCGCCCGCGGCGCGCTGTGCCGCCTCCGGATCGTCGCGACGCAGCTTCTGTTCGAGGCGACGCAGACCGGCCGCGGCACGGTCGCCGCGCTCGGCCGCTGTCGAAGGCGATTGGCGCTGAAGCTCACCGGCGGCGCCGCGCATCTGCTCGCTGGCATCCGTGAGGGCGCTGCCACCCGACGCGCTCGGCTGCGAGTTGTTGCCGCGCTGCGGCTGTGCTGCGGGCTGTCCCATCTGCCGGGCCAGCTCCTCGGCACGCTGTCGAAGCTCTTCCTGCTCTCGCGTCAGCTTCTCGAGCTGACGTTTCAACTCCTCCGCCGACGTCTCGTTGCGCGCGAGCTCGCGCTGACGGCGGTTGAGCTCCTCCTGACGCTCGGCGAGATCGCGAATCTTGTCGAGCGCGCTCTCGCCTTCCTGACGGTCGGCGCGAGTTTCCGTCTGTGATCGGGTTTCGTAATTGGTCCGCTGCTGGCGCTGCAGTTCCTTGTCGAAGAGCGCCGAGAGATCCTGGCCCTGCCGGCCGAGGCCGCCCATCGACGTACCCGCTTGTTGTGCGACTTCCCGGCGTCGTACCTCAGCTTGCGCCTGCAGCAACCCCTGAAGCGCAGCCATCTCGTGCGGCAACGCTTCCGTAGTCCGCTGCCCTTCGAGTCGATCGATGGCCCGCGTCATCGCCGCAATCGCAGACCCCACGGGGTCAGACTGCGGCCGGGCAGCACCTGGCTGACGACCGGGCACGAACTGTTGCGGAAAGCGAATCACACCCCGGCCGCGGCCTGTGCGGCTCGCCATCTGCTCCGCTCGCCCGCGCAACTCGGACTGCGCGTCCGCAATCGAGCTGACGTCGCCGCTCGACCGGCCGGCACCAGATGCCGCCCGGCGTTCGATGTTCCACGTCGCGTTGATGATTTCTTTCTGCGCCGCAATCAACGTTTCGATCTGTTCGCTTGCCATGCCCGACATGGCCTGGCTCTGCGCCAGCACATATTCCTCGGCAAACGGCCGCACCTCGAGGAAGAACATGTCGCTCCTCGCCTCGGTCGATCGCTTGCCGCGGCCGATGTCGCGCGCACGGGCGTAGTAGGTGATTACGTCGCCCGGCTGGACGTCCAGGTCCTCGGCTGCGAGCGTGTGCGTCGCCGATCTGACGAGATCGCTGCCTCCTGCCTTGGCAAACGGAATGACCTTCGGCTCTCGTCCGGCGACGATGTAGACGAGCTCGAATCGCGAGATGCCGTAATCGTCCTCAGCACGCGCTTCGATCGCCACCTCCTCGAGCGGCGTGATCTGCTGGTCGTTGGCGGGCCTCAAAATCCGTACATCCGGGGGCGATCGTTCATGACACGCAGGAAATACTCCGTGTCGGCGGCGGAGGTCAGGCCGTCGCGATCGGTCAGCCGAATGCGATAGGAGTCGTCGCGCGCGAGCACCAGCTCGCCCTCGAGCATTTGGTCGGCCGTCTGACGGAGCGCACCTGGATCGAGCCCGTCGCTCTCGGCAGCGTGCGCGAACATCATGCGACCGGACGTGACAGGCTTGTCCGTGTGGACCTGAACCCGCACGCGGGTTCCAGCTGGCGCGTAGACATCTCCGGCGTCGCGTTCTTCGCGTGGCGCAAGTTTCGCGAAGTCTGGATATTCGTAGTGCAGGTCGATGCGCGTTACGCGTGGCGGGACGAGCGCCGTCACCGTGTAGTCCTTCGAGCGCCTGGCACCGGCCGTGACCCGATACGTAAACGTCCGATCGACGGACTCGAAGGCGAACAGATACTCGGTGCCGTCCGGAGCCATCGGCACGGTGCGTGACTCGCCTCCGGCTTCAACAGTCAAACGAGGCGTGAAGCGTGTCAAGACGTTCGTGCCCGCTCGTACCGAGGCGCGTATTGTCAGCGGACGTCCGGTGGGAACGCGCGTGTCGCCGGGCAGCACCTCGACGTGAATCGACTGCGGGAAGATCGTAATCCACGCCGTCTCCGTGGCACGCGCCAGCATCGGCCACGCAAACGCCCCCGCAACCAGCAACGCCGCGAGGCTGGCGGCGGCCGTCGCCCCTGCCCGACGCAGCGCCTGTGGCGTCACGATGCGCGCTGGCCCGATGGCATCGAACCGTCGAACAGCGTCCTCGACGACGAGGTCGCCAAAGCCTCCGGCGCCAGCATTGGCCGCCTCGACGGCCGTCACCAGTACGTCGTCGAGGCGGGCACCCTCGTGTTCGGACGCTCGCTCCTCGACGAAACGGGCGACCTGGCGATCAGTCGGAACCCGCCACAGCCGCCACACCGTCACGGCTGCAGCCACAAGGGCAACGAGCCCGACGCCCAACGCAAGGATGGTCTGAACGCCATCGCCCGGGGCGATAAAGGAGACCGCGACCGCGGCGGCAAAAAGCGGCAGCGCGACAAACGCGCACACCCGCGCAAACGCGCGCAGGACGACTTCGGCGCGCCATCTGCGGCGAACGCGGAGGAGCAACGAGCGAAGGCGGTCGTGGACTGTCACGCGCGGCCTGCCACGGACTCTGCAACCAGTGTAGCAATCATCAGGACCAGGCCATACTGCCAATAACTCTGGTGCCCCTCGGTCTGCCGCGCCTGCCGCACGGCCGCCTGGACTGTGCCGGCCGAGGAACGCTGGATCTGCCGTTCGAAATCGGCCGCTGTCATGGTGACCAGCGCGCTCTCACGTATATCGACGTTGACGGCAAACGGACGGCCGTCCGTACCCCGGTAGACGCCCGGAGTATGAGCCGCCTCCGCCGGAGCTTGCGCGACCACGTAGTCGTGCATGGCTCGGACCCCGGACACGTAGCGCAGGGTTTCGAGGACGAACGGCACGAACGCGGGGTGAAGCGGAAAATCGTTCCACCGTCGATCGACGTCCGACGCGAAAAGCACGACCCGGCCCCGCTCCATCGTCCGCTCGAGCAAGGCCGGCGTGCCGTTGGAAAAACGCGCAACCACCGACCATCCATCCTCCGTCACCCGCCACGCGCGATCGAACCGCGCCTGCCCGAGATTCGCCGACAGCGCACCAAATGGTTGAAACACTGGATGCCGCAGGTCCGTCGCCGCGAGAGTCAGAGGACCGGTCTGCTCGTGCGCCACGATCGGCGGCTGCCAACCGGTCATCTCGACGATGATCGGTACCTCGAGGTCGGGCCCCGCCGCCATAAAGAGGCCGCCGCCCGACTTGACGAATGCCATGAGCCGCTCGCGCGCAGCCCGTTCCAGCCCACGGGTCGAGAGGAGTGCCACCTCGCGACGATTGGCCAGGTCCTCCGCCGACATCGACGCGACACGCGACGCCGGCAAGACGTCAACACCGCCGCCATCGACCGTGGCGACCGCACGGGAGAAGTAGAACGCGGCCGGCTTGCCAGCGGAACCCGCTGAGCCGTCCGAGCCCGTAATAACGAGAGACGTTCCTCTGCTCGCCGAGCCAAGCGCGATGAATCGGGCGTTGTCGCCAGGCAGGCCGTCCGGATCGTCAACAACGATGCTCAACGCTCCCGATGCCGGGGCTCGCCAGGGGATCGTCACTTCAGTGGTCGCGCCTGCACCGACCGTGTAATCTGTGGCCGCGGTTTCCTTTCCATCCACTATGGCGCGCACGCGACCCGTTCGCGGCGTCGGGCCGCCATTCTCGATCGCGGCCACAATCCGATCGCCGTCGACCCCTGCTGCGGTCACCGCGACGTTCTGGGCCGCGTGTCCGCTCCCGAGCGCATCGCGGATCTCGAGCGTCCAATTCGACGGAAGTGCTGTCGCGGAGTCTACGTCCCAGCCGGCACGCTGCAAGTCGGTCACGAGCACGAGGCGGCCTGGTGCGCCAGCTGCGAGATCGACCGCTTGCTGAAACACCGCTGGGTACCGCGTCGCGCCAAATCCCGGCCGAAGGCCAACGAGCGACGCGCGAGCGTCGGCGCCGCGGCCAGGCGCCGACACGACTTCGGCTCGATCGTCGAACGCGATCACGGCGACTTGCTCGCCCGGACCGGCGTCGGTAATCGCCGAACGCGCAAGATCGAGCGCCCGGTCGAAGACGCCACGCGCGCCCATGCTGTACGACCGGTCGACGGCAATTACGCGGACCGGCGGCGGCGCCGCACCCTGCACGTAGGGACGAGCAAACGCCGCGGCGAGGAGCAGCAGCGCCGCGATACGCGCCGCCAGCAGAATCAGTTCCCGCAGACGGCGCCGGTGCGCGCGTTCGATCGGCGATTTGTGCAGAAGCCTGACGGCGGTAAATGGCACTTCGGGCGCAACATCGCGACGCAACAAGTGGAGAACGATGGGAAGCGCGATTGCGAGGCCACCGAGCAGAAAGGCTGGATACAGAAACGACATCGGCTCGCCTCACTTGCGCCGCGCGCGCGCGGCGAGGTAGCCGAGCAGCGCGAAGTCGAGAGGCTTCGACGTATCGAGGAGCCGGTAGTCGATGTCGGCGCCACGCAGCTCGCGGTCGTAGCGGGCGGTGAGCGCCTCGAGCGCCTGCAAGTACGCGGTGCGAACCGTCGCCGGCTCGGCGGTCACTTCGTCGGCGCTTTCAACGTCCTTGAACCGTGACGAGCCGTCGAAGGGGAACGTCAGCTCGTGGGGATCGAGCAGCTGAAACACAATGACGTCGTTACCCCGTGACTTGAGGTGCCGCAAGCCCTTGATGATCGGCTCTGGATCGTCGAGGAGGTCCGAGATCAGGACGACGAGGCTGCGTCTGACCAGCGCCTCGGCCAGTTGCTGCAGCGGACGTGGGACGTCTGATCGCCGTCCAGGCTCGAGACGCTCGAGCGCGATGAGCAGGCTGTGCAGGTGGCCGCGCCGAGCACTCGCCGGCAGGCGGACACCGATCCGCTCGTCGAACGCCATCAGGCCGGCAGCGTCGCGTTGACGATTCATCAGGAAAGCCAGGGAGCCCGCGAGCACCGATCCGTACTCCAGCTTGCTCATCGGCGACGCGCCGCGATACGCCATCGAGGCGCTGACATCGATCAGCAGATGGCACTCGAGATTTGTCTCTTCCTGAAACTGCTTGACGTAGTGCCGGTCACTGCGCGCGAAGACCTTCCAGTCGAGCGTGGACAGATCATCGCCCGGGAGGTACTGACGATACTCGGCAAACTCGACGCTGAACCCGCGATAGGGACTCTGGTGCAGCCCCGAGAGAAAGCCCTCCACCACCGTCCGCGCCTTCAGCTCCATCGTCCCGAGGCGCGCGATGACCGCCGGGTCGAGGAAGCGCAACTCGCGGGCTGAAGGGGCGGAGGGCATCGGCTACATCCCGCTTCGCGGGAGCGGAACAGCCTCGAGCAGCCGCTCGACGATGCTGTCCGGCGTGACTCGCTCGGACTCGGCGTAGAAGTTCGGGATCACGCGGTGCCGCAAGACCGGCAGGGCAAGCGCCTGAATGTCGGCAATCGACACGTGGTAGCGCCCGTGAATCAGCGCGCGCGCCTTGCCAGCCAGGATAAGGGCCTGCGACGCGCGAAGGCCGGCGCCCCACTTGACCCATTCGGTGATGAAGCCGTGACCGCCCTGCCGACCAGGTCGTGATGCGTCCACCAATCGAACTGCGTAGCGGGCAATCTCCTCGGCCACGACGACCTGCCGGACAAGCCCCTGGATTTCGAGGATCTCCGCCCCGCTCATCACCTGCTTCGGTGCTTCGGTCGCGACACCGGTCGTCTGCGTCACAACCCTGACTTCCTCGTCTTCGTCGAGGTAGGTCATGACGATATTGAACATGAAGCGGTCGAGCTGCGCTTCCGGCAGCGGATAGGTGCCCTCGAGCTCGATCGGATTCTGGGTCGCCAGCACGAAGAACGGCCGCTCGAGCTGGTACGTCCGGCCCGCTGCCGTCACGTGATACTCCTGCATCGCCTCGAGCAACGCGGCCTGCGTCTTCGGCGGCGTCCGGTTGATCTCGTCGGCAAGGATGATCTGCGCGAAGATCGGACCGGTCACGAACCGCAATGTCCGATGCCCGGCTTCCTCGTCGAGCACCTCGGTTCCGGTGATGTCTGCAGGCATCAGATCGGGCGTGAACTGGATGCGCTTGAACGAAAGGTCGAGAATCCGCGCAACGGTTTTGATCAGCAGCGTCTTGGCCAGGCCGGGTACGCCGGTGATCAAACAATGTCCGCCGGTAAAGAGCGCAATCAGCACCTGATCGATGACTGGATCCTGTCCGACGATGACCTTGTGAATCTCGCCGAGTATGCGTTCACGCCCGTTGGCAACGCGAGCAGCGACAGTGGCGAGATCTTCTGAGGCTGATGAAGGAGTGGCGGCTGTCGGTGGATTCATCAATGGGTCAGCGAGTAGATGATTTCGTTGATTTCCATCCGGTAGGCCTGAGCGGTGAACCGGACGTAGCCCGGGTACTCGGCGGCGTTCGACCACTCCCAGCCGTCACCCATATCGGTGTTCCAGTTGATCAAGACCATCGCGCGTCCGTTGTCGTCTTCGACCGCGCGCAGCCTGGCCACGTAACCGCCTTTTTCCCACGTCCGGCCCTGCAGAAATGACCCCAGACCAGGCGTCTGCGGGAACTCGTCCATCTTGTAGAAGCAGTGAAAGATGGGATGGCTCGGCGGCAGATCGACGACCGAACGATCCGGAAAGATCCGCTTCAGCTGGCGCTCGAGGTTCGCCCACTCGATCGGGCCGTGAAAGTCATCGAAGGTCATCGTTCCACCACGCAGCAGGAACTCGCGCAGGATGGCGACCTCGTTGTCCGCTGGAATCCAGGTGCCGGGCTCAACGAGGTAGATCCACGGATACGTGAAGAGCGCGGGATCGTCGATCGAGACCACCGCCGGCTCGTTGACCTGGATCGACGTGGCTGTCTTCACGCGTCTCGAAAGGTTCTGGTCCGCTGCCGGATAATCGATCGTCCAGCACTCGTCAGTCGTGTCGCATCCCGAGAGACCAGGCAACTTGGACCCGTCGTAGCGGATGCGCGCGAAGGTCCATTGCAAGCCGGCGAAGCGGCTATCGACGCGCATCGTGCTTTGTGCGCCGGCGTCCATTCCTGTTACGAGCCAGAAGGCACCGCCCGCTGCACCAACAACCGCCGCCAATCGCGCGAGGCTCCGTCTCCGTGTCGTCATGGCAGTCGAGAACCGTCTTTCGACGAGGGCGCCTGACCGCCGTCAATGGCCTTGAGGAGAAGCTCCTGCGCCCGCTCGAAGCTCGGCGCAATCTCGAGCGCGGCAAGCGCCTCCCGCTTGGCATCGGCCGGCTTGCCAGCGAGCAGATAACTCTCGGCGAGATCGCAGTGCGCCGACGCGCGGTCGGCCGGTCCGATGGCGAGGGCAACCTTGAACTCGCGCATCGCGACCGTCGCATCCTTGGACTGCATGGCAATCCGTCCGAGACCGGTATGCCCCGCTGGATCGAAGGGATCAATCTCCACGATCCGATCGTTTGCGAAGGCGAGGATCTTTTGATCGTTCGCTTTCGCTCCGAGCTCAGCGAGCCGGCGCGCCGCTTCGATCGCATTGTGGTCGTAGGTGAGGAGTTCGCGATACTCCTTGATCGCGCGAGCCGGATCGTTCAGCTGCTCGGCCAGCCGTCCCATGACGGCGTGAGGACTCTCGGCGCCGGTCGCCATGGGCACGAGCGCCGCGGCCTTTTCCAGCGGCTCGTAGGCCGCTTTGTCACCCTGCTTTGCGAGCGCCGCACCGTAGGCCAGCTGCGCCCGATAGCTGCCAGGACGATCCGACGCTGCCGCCTTGAGCGACGCAATATCGGTCGCCGGACGCGCCTCGCCTGAAGCCGCCGGCTTGGCGGCATCCTTCAGCGCCGTTCGCATCGCACTGAATCGCTCATCGAGCATCTTGTCGAACGTGCCCTGCAGCTCGTCGATCGTGATGCCGAGGCCCTTGCTCACCGCGGCTTCTCCTTCGAGGCCGTCGCCGTACACCCTCACCAGCGTGCGCAGAGCCTCGTCGCCGCGAGTTGCGACGATGTGGCCGACAAGGAGCGAGGCCTGGTAGTAGGCCAGCGCTATCGTGTCCGGCTTGGTGAACCCGGAGTTGAGGTCGCGCAGCTTGAGCACCTGTCCGCGCTCGAGCGCCATCGCGAAGGGCACTTCCATCTCGGTGGCCCACGAGCGTTTCTCTCGGCCTTCCTCGTAGACCGAAATCCCTTCCGTCAGCCAGCGCGGCACACGCTGATTCGACATCTGGAGCGTGACGACGTGCGCGAGTTCGTGCCAGAGCGTCGCCTGCCAGGAAAACGTGCCCGGCGGCTTGGCCTTTGGCGAATCCATGCTGACTACGCGGCCGAAACAGGCACCAAGGGCGCCCACAAGGCCGGGCAGCCCCAGGTTTCGCACGGCGAAGTCATCGTGGATTGGAAAGACCTCGATGAGGATCGGTCCCTTCGGCGTGAACTGGTAGTAGGCCGAAAGTTTCTTGAGCGCCTCGTGCGCCAGCGGGACCGCGTACTCGCGGAGGACGTTGGCTTCGTTCGGATCGAACTTCAGGATGAGATCGCCGCTCTGTACAACCTCGAACTTCTCGAGCTTGTCGAGGAGCGCCAGCAGATTGAACGTCACCTGATCGAAGGGAAACGCCTTGAACGTGCGGTCGAGGACGCGTCGAGCCTCGGCTTCCTCGCCGGTGCGCATCAGGTCGAGGCCGAGATCGCTCTGCGCGCGGATGTTCTGGGGCGACAACTCGATCGCACGCCGCGTGAGCGTGACCGCCTCGTCAAACCGATAGTGACGGGCGGCGAGATCGCCGGCGACGCGATAGACCTCGCCGAAGGAGGGATTGATCTTCAGAACTGTCGCCGCCTCAGCCTCAAACGCGGCCTTGTCGTCGCGCACATAGGCGATGGCGCCGAGCAGAGAACGAGCGTCGAGATGGTCGGGGTTGGCCTTGAGGACGCGATCGATGCGCTCCCGCGCGGCGTCGTACCGCGTGTTGTCGAGGTCGAGGCCCGCCAGAAAGAGGTGCGCGTCGGCGAGCTCGCCGTCGATCTTGAGCGCTTCTTCGGCGGCGGCCGCCGCCATCGGCGGGTTGTCGCCGGCGAGCGCACGCGCCGCACCGAGGTGTGCCGGCGCCCAGTCGGCCGCTTCCTTGATCACAGCCTGAAACGACTTCATGGCCTCGGCCGGCGCGAAGGTCTCGAGGAAAAGCTCGCCCCACTCGACTTCGACCGCCGGGTCTCCGCTTCGAGCCGCGGCGCGGAAGAGTGCGTTGGCGTCCTGCATACGTCCAAGGGCCCGCGCGGCGCGCGCGGCCCGGAACACCGACTCACTCTCGGGCGCCTGGAACCCACGCCCCATGACGCGAGTCAGATGGTCGGCACTCACATCGGCGCGGCCGAAGTGCTGCTGGAGCAGGAGCCCGAGCTCGAGCGCCGATTCGCCGGATGGGTTGGCCGCCGCGCCCGCCTCCAGGAGTCGCCGCGCTTCGTCGTAGCGGCCGCGATGCGCCTCGAGCCGTGCGAGCACAGCGGCGGCGTCGGAGTCCCCTGCCGGGCGCGCCTTGGCCAGACGTTCAGCCTCGGCGTATTGCCCGCGCGCGAACGCGCGACGCGCCTGCTGGATGAAGGTTTCAGGTGTTTGTGCGGCCGCCTGCGACGCCGATTCGCCAAACACGGCAGCGGTCGCGCGGGAAATGGTTGACCGCCACGACGGCACCCCGATGACCGCGCAGACGACCAGAACGACGGCTACCACGAGCCAGATCCACGCGCGCGAAGCGAGGGACGTTCGAAGATCGCGCATCGGCCTGTCTGGATTATAGAACACGGTCCTCGCGGGATCAGACGCGCTGGCCGTCTGAAAAGCCTGTGAAACCTGTGGCGGGAGAAACCCTGGGACGAGTAGCCGCTCAACGTCTGATCTCGTACAACCGCACGGGCCCGCCCTGCCAGCGTCCTGAGGCAACGATGCGGAACGCCGGCACGGCGTCGGCGGCAGCCACCAGCTCATCGCACCGTCCGCCGTAAAGTGCACAGGTGATAGTGACGTGCGTCGCACCACGGCCACGCAACAGCTCGATCGCGCGCGCGTCTGGGAAACTGCCCACGGCGACCTCGAACTCGACCTGACCAGGTGGGTAATGGCCGCTATAGCCGTTCAACATCTGCGCCCAATGCCAGAGCGAGAAGTACAGGAACGGCGCATTCGGCGTGAATCGCCTCGGGTTGCCGCCGAAGGGAAACTCGGCCAGCACGACGTTCGGATCGCCAGCAATCGCCTCGTAGATCGGCGGCGGATCGCGCCAGACGGGTTCGAGCCTCAGCAGCGGTCGCAGGTCGATCGCGATCGCAGCCACCATCGCCGCGAGCGCGACTCGATGGATCGCCGCCGAACGGCCGGCCAGCAGCCGCCGTACGCCAAAGGCCGCGAGCAGCGCCAACGTCATCGCCACGAGGATGCTGGCGCGGGCAGGCACGCGAAGACCGCGGACAAATGACAACCAGTCGTAGAGCAGGGGGTAGAAAGCGCTATTGAAGCCGCGCGAGAGCTCGAAGGCCACGACCAGCGCCACGCCGTACGCCGCGCGCGTCACGCCGATGGGCGGCACCAGCGCAACTGCCGCCAGCAGCAGAATCATCACGCCCGGAAAGAGCGCCCGCTCAGGCATCCTCCCCGACAGCGACAGATTGCCCCACGTCGCGCTGCGCGGATGCGCGCGCAGGTAGTCAGCCGCAGTCGCGCTGTAGTACGCAACTGTTTCCGGCTCCCGGTCGCCCAGACGCGCCGACGTGTAGGTGCGCGCGAGCGGCAGCGCCAGCACGAGGGCCAGGGCACCGGCAATCAGGCCCGGCACGACCAGCCGACGAATAGGTGGCCGCGTGAGTACGAGGAGGACCCCGACGAGCGCCACTGCGTAGAGGGTGAAGAAGACCGCGTAGTACATCGAGCAGTACAACTGCGCGGCCGCCAACACTCCGAACATCACGGCATATTTCAACGTCCCGGTCGCGAGAAAGCGGTGCAGGGCGGCCAGCGCGAGCGGCATGCAGTACGTCATCTGCAGCTCGAAGTGGCTGTAATGCTCGAATCGGTACGGATAAAAACCGAAGAGCAAGCCCGCGACGAACGCGCCCGCCCTCGAGCCGGTCAGCTGCCATGCCAGCACGTACATGGCGACGGCCGACGCGATGAAGCTGAGAACGAGGACCAGGTTGTAGGTCACCACCGGGTGCACCCCGACCAACAGAAACGGCACGGTCGTCAGCGCCGGCAGGAGCATCGAGTCCGAGTACGTCAGCGTCAGGGGGAACGGGTGGAAGATGTTGGGGCTGAAGAGTGGCCGTGGGTCGCCGCCCAGCTTGTGGAACACCCAACCGAACCGCCAGATGGAAAACAGCGGATCGCCGAGATCCGGCACCGAGTCCATGTGGCGCAGCTGCGGAAACAGCAGTACGGCGCCGAACCCGAGGAATCCAGCGATGGCGACCGCGTGCGCTCGCCACGTGACTCTCGCGATGGTCGCTTCGTCAACGCGATCGAGCTCGGGGTGATAGACACGAGCGCGGACAGGCCCGAAGAGGCGCGCGGCATTCGCGAGCGGCCGCGTGCGCCGATCGATCGCCAGTCGCGCAACGACCACCATCAGCGCAGCCGTCACGGCACGATCCGCGCTTCGTGCCGTGATGCGATCTCCAGATCCGAACCGACAGCCCGCCCGTCAGCACAATGACGACGGCAGCAACGAGCAAGGCCAGCGCCAGCCAGTCGAGGACGGTCGCCGCACGGACGCGCACCGTGGCAGTCTATCGTGTCCGACGCTGAAAGTCTGAGGTCTGGCCTCAAGAGTGTCGCAGTGCGCGTTCTTCGACTTTGATCCGCAGCAACATCAGCGCACCAAAGCCTACGGTCGCAAGCGCCCCGGTGACCGGCGCTCCGGCGAGCAGCGCAAAGCCTGCGAGCTCGCCGGCGACTGCCACGTAGTTGGGATGACGTAACACGGTATACGGACCGCGAACAATGCGGCTGGAGCCTGGAGGTACGAGCACGCGGAACGTCCATCGTTCGCCGAGCGTCGCGATCGCCCAATACTTGAGCGCCTTGGCGCACGCGAAGACGATCGCGCCAGCGGTTGCCGCGTGGCTCCAACTACTCCCCCGCCACCAGGCCTCGACAATCATCGCGACGAAGCAGGCAGGATAGGCCAGCTGCATGATCCAAATCACATCGTCCGCAGGCTCCACGGCTCCCGCAGCGCGAAGCCGGCGCTCATTGGCGGCCGACCGTGCAGCTTCGAGCAACATCGGGATGAAGGCGAGGGCGAGGAGGTACGAATTCGTAGACTCGAAAGACCTTCACTGTCTCAAGACTCTAACGCAGGGGAGGCGCGGAGGACGCGCAGAGGGCGACTCAAGCCGAACTTCATGACAGGCGATCGGTCGCGCCGCGCGGAACGCGCGGGGACATCGCGACCGCCTGACATTCCGACGTGATCGCCACTCTGCGCGTCCTCCGCGCCTCGGCTCCCTCTGCGATTCAAGGTTCTTGACAGTGAGCCAAGCCACAAACAGAGACTCACGGTGGCGCCGGCACATCACCCGCGTACTGAATCGTGCGCTCGAGCCAGCCTGGCGCCCAGTTAGCCGCGTGGGACGCCACGTTCATCGCCAGCGGTGAGCCAGCCAGCGAGCGAACGGCGCGATTGAAGCGCCATTTAGTCCAGAACTCACGGCGTCGCGCGGCAGCGAGCCGCACGTGGGCGTCATCATGGCCATGTTCCAGCACGCCGAGCGCGGCGAAAGCCGCGAGCTCGGCCCCGCGCATAGCGAAGCGCAAACCGTCGCCCGTCATGGGATCGATGAAACCCGCCGCATCGCCGGCGAGCAACAGCCCCGGCATTCCGCTCGCGCGGGCATCGACCGCCAGCGGTCCAAGACACACTGGCCGCATGATCATGCGGGCGTCGGCAAAGCGATCCTCGAGGCCGCGGTCGGTGCGGAGCGTTTCGACGAGCAGACGTTCGGGATCGCGCAGCGCCGCTCGATCCCCGGTAACGACGCACGCGTTCGTAACACCGCCTGGCAGCGGCGCGATCCCGATGTAACGTCCAGCGCGCAAGTGCATCTCGCCGAACCGGCGCGACGTCGCGCACCCGCCGACGTGTTCGAAGTAGGCGCCGACCGCCCAGCGCCGGGGTCGTGTGGCATGAGTCGCCACGCCGGTGGCGCGCGCGAGGCGCGAACTCGTGCCATCAGCCGCAATCACCACGGACGCGTGTTGGGAACATCGCCGGTTGTTGACCGCTACCTCGACGCCTTTTACTCGACCGTCATCGACGATTGCCCCCGGAACCCGCACTCCTTCCTCGATACATGCCCCAGCTGCACGCGCTGCCGCCAGCAGCACATCGTCGAACCGGTGGCGCGAGATCATGTGGCCCTGGTGTCCGCCGCCGTACACGCCCACGCAGCGCGTGCCAGTTTCGCTCGTCACGATCATCCCGTCGACCGGAAGGGCGCCATCGGTGGCGGAGCCGAGACCAAGGCGAATCAGGACGGCGCGCGCGCCTGGATTGACCGAGTCGCCACAAAGCTTGAATCGGGGAAACCTCGCGCGGTCGAACACGCGCACCCGCACGCCGGCGCGCGCGAGCACGAGCGCGGCAATCGCGCCGGCGGGGCCAGCGCCCACAACGACGACGTCCGTCTTCGAGCTCACGACAGCACTTACGCCGAAGCACCAGCGCGGCCGAGCACAATCGCGCTGTTCTTCGAGCCGAAACCCAGACAGTTGCAGAGTGCCGCCTGAAAATCCGACGCGCGGCCAACGTTAGGAATGAAATCGAGGTCGCAGGATGGATCCGTCTCGACCTGGTTGATCGTCGGCGGCAGAAACCCATGCCGCAGCGCCAGCGCGGCGGTGACGATGCCGGCCGCGCCGCTCGCGCCCTGCGGATGACCGATCATCGACTTGGTCGACGAACCAGGAACGTTATCGGCCAGCGGGCCGAAGAGCTGCCGCACACAGCGCGACTCGACGATATCGTTCAAGACCGTCGACGTGCCGTGGTAGTTCACGTAGCCGATTTCCTCGAGCGCGTGGCCCGATCGATCGATGGCGAGTTGCATGGCTCGGACGATCTGCGTGCCGTCCGGATCCATCTGAACGCGATGATAGGCGTCGCACGTGGAACCGTGACCGTCGATTGTGGCGTAGATGGACGCGCCGCGAGCGCGAGCGCGCTCCTCTCGCTCGAGAACCATCATCCACGCGCCTTCGCCGAGGACGAAGCCATCGCGTCCGGCGTCGAAGGGCCGCGACGCCAGCCGCCGGCGTGCAGTTGTAACGGGTCGAGACGGCGCGCATCTTCGCGAACCCAAAAATCATGCCCGGCGTCACGCAGGCATCGGCGCCCCCCGACAGAATGACTTCGGCTTCCCCGCTGCGGATGAGCGCGGCCGCATAGGAGATGGCATCGGTCGAGCTCGTGCAGCCCGTCGACACGACGTGGCTGATGCCGTGCAGTTCGAGCGCGATCGAGATCTCGCTCGAGAGCATGCCGACGATGGAGACGGGAATCGCGTAGGGCGTGACGCGCTTCCAGCCATTGGTGAAAAACTCGTAGTACTGCCGCTCGGCGACGTCGATTCCGCCGGCGCCGCTGCCGACAAGGACGCCGGCGTCGGGCTCGGCGACACGAAGGCCGGCATCCCCCCACGCCTCGGTTGCCGCGATGACGCCGATGAGCGACGCGCGCGAATAGCGCCGCGGATCGGGCCGTCCACCGCGCTCTGTGCCCAACGCGCGGGATGCGATCGCCATCGCATCCTCGATGGAGACCGGCGGCACCGGCGCGGCGACTGTGCAGCCGTACGGCGTGGCGTCGAACTCGGTGATGGCGCGCGTGGCGCTGCAGCCGTTCTTGATGTGGTGCCAGAACCTCTCGCGCCCGACGCCGAAGGGCGACACAACGCCGATGCCGGTGATCGCGACAGAAGGAGTGGTCATGTGCACCACAGTCGAAAGCGACTTACGAATGACGGACGTGTGCCACGCCAAGCGGACGGAACACCGACAGGCTCATATCCCGTTGCCCACTTGCCTGCAATCGGTAAACCAACAAGAGTAGTCATCCAGCTCAACGGAGAAGCACGTACAACTTGACCGGCTGCCCAAGCCACTGTCCCTGAGAAACAACGCGAAAGACCGGCGACGTATCGAGCGCGTTCAGAATCGGTTCGCAGCCAGTCACGTAAAGAGCGCAGTTGACGCTGACGTGAGTGACACCTTTAGACCTCAACAGATCGACCGTGGGCGACGCGGGAAAGTCCCGAAGTGCGTCCATCATCGGCTCGTAACTCGACGGCGTAAATCCGCTGTAGCCGTTGATCATCGACCGCCAATGCCACACCGAAAAGTACATGAAGGGCACGCCGTTCGTGACGTACGAAATGTTGAGCCGGGTTGGAAACTCGGCGAGAACGACTGGTTGTCCCGACACAGCCTGGTAAATCGGGGGCGGCTCCCACCACACCTTGTGGAGTTCGAGGGATGGCCACACGTCGACGGCGGCTGTCGCGACCAGCACTGCAAACATCGCGGCGCGCCCGGGCTTAGTGTGAAACCGGTCGAACAGACGCCGGGCGCCGAAGGCGGCAAGAACTGCCAGGCTGATCGCCATCACCACGCTCATGCGCGCCGGAACACGCAGCCCGCGAATCGGCAGAAACCAGCGATAGAGATGCTTGTAGGTCAGACCGTTGAACCCGAGCGACACGTCGAACGCCGCGACGAGGCCGGCGGCGTAGGCGAGGCGAACTGCCCCGACAGGCGGCGCCAGTGCCACGGCCGACAACACGAGCGGCAGCGTGCCCGGGAACAATGCACGTTCCGGATAAGGATCCGCCGCCAGCAGGCGTCCGCCGTACGTCGCACTGCGTCGATGTGCGCGCAGGTAGTCGGACGGGCCGGCGCTGTAGACGCGCACCGAACCTTCGTCACGCTCGCCTTTCACGCCCTGGGCCGAGATGTAGGGCCGCGCCAGCGGCACGGCGAGGACGACAGCGAGCGCCAATGCCCAGGCGACCGGCACGAGCACGCGCCGCCAGCCCGGTCTGGCCAGGAGCAGGAGGGTGCCGAGAACCGCTCCCGCATACAGCGTGAAGAACACCCCGTAGTACATCGAGGAATAGAGCTGCGCGGCAGCGAGCACGGCAACGGCCAGCGCATCCCTGACGCGGAGCGTCGAGGCGAAGCGATGCAGCCAGATCAGCGCGAGCGGCATCCAATGCGTCATCTGCAATTCGAGATGGCTGTAATGCTCGAATCGGTACGGATAGAACCCGTAGATCAACGCGCTGACGAACGCCGCGCGCGGCGATCCGGTGAGCCGGTCGACCAGAACATACGTCGCGAGGGCGGAAAACACAAACCCCGAGAGAAACAGAATGTTGTAGACGTGGACGGGGTGGAGGCCCGCGGCCCGTAATGGAAACGCGGTCGCAGACGGCAACAGCATTGAATCCGAGAACGTGAGCGCCAGCGGCTCCGGATAGAAGATGTTGCCGCCGAAGAGCGGCCTCGGATCCCCGCGCCACTGCTCATAGACCCAACCCATCCGCCAGATCGAGAACAGCGGATCGCCGAAGTCGGGCACCGCATCCATTTGACGGAGCTGTGGCGCGAGCAGCACTCCACCAAACGCCAGGATGCCCAGCGTCGCCAGCGCCGTGCGAAACGGCCACGACCCTGTCGGCGCGTCCACACGATCGGCGCTAGCGCGAAAGACCCGCGCGCGCCACTCCGCCCAGCGGGCCCGTTCGACACCGAATGGGCGAACCGCTGAACCGAACCACCAGCGAATCCCCAGGATGATTGCGGCAGGAATCAGCGCGCGATCGGGATTTCGCGCCGACAAGCGGATGCCGCCAATCTCGCTGTAGAAGCCGCCGGTCCACGCTATGACGACGGCGGCGACGGCGAGGGCCAGGGCAAGCCAGTCGAGTGCGATGGCTACACGCGGCCGCAACGGCCACCAGCCTGTCTCGATCGTGTGTCGGGCATGCGAGCGGACCTGATTCTACAAGCGATCCACATCGTCTACACTCGGTGACGACCGGCACATGCTATCGCCTCGGCGCTCGTCGCTCATCGTTGCGTGGACCGGCGCGGCGGCGTTCGCCGCGTCCCTGCTATGGTTCGTGTACTCCTATCTCGTCGTCTTCGGACGACCCGTCACGTCTGGTCCGGTCCTCGAGCCACTCATCAGGGACTTCCTGCTGTTCTCTGTCTTCGCGCTACACCACAGCGTCTTCGCGCGCAGCTACGTAAAGGCCATGTTGCGCCAAGCTATTCCGGCGGAGCTCGAACGATCGGTGTACACGTGGGTGGCCAGTGCCCTCTTTGCGGGCGTCTGCCTGTGGTGGCAGCTCGTGCCCGGAGTGATTTACGAGCTGACTGGACCGCTGCGCATCGCCGGCTGGATGATTCAGGCAGTCGGGCTGGTGTTCACGATCCGCGCGTCCAACGCCCTCGACGTTCTGGATCTCGCCGGCGTCCGAGCCGTGCAGCGCGCTGGTGGTGTTGTCGACAGCTCACCGCCTGCGTTGAACACAAGCGGACTCTACGCGCTCGTGCGCCATCCGTTGTACCTATCGTGGGCACTCTTCGTCTTTGGCAGTCCGGTCATGACCGGCACGCGCGCCGCATTCGCGGTCATCAGCACGGCGTATTTGATGTTGGCTATCCCGCTCGAAGAACGCGGGCTCATCGAGACGTTCGGACACAACTACGACCTGTATCGCCAACGCGTCCGGTCGCGGATGATTCCCTGGATCTATTGAACGCCCTCTGCCGTGCTTGTGACTCGGCGGTGAGTTGGGTCTCTATCCATTCCTGAGTCCCCGATCCCTGATCCTGGATCTCTGATGCCTGCGGTACACTTGGAGCGAAATGGCCGATCCGTCCGCACCCGCGCTTCCATCAGAGCTTCCCGTCGTTCCACTGCGCGGCGCCGTTGTTCTACCGCTGAGTGTCTCGCCGCTCGGCGTCGGCCGGCCGATGTCGGTCGAAGCGGTGAACCGCGCGTTGGCGGGCGACCGGATGATCCTCACGCTGCTGCAAACAAGCGAGAGCGAGGAACCGGGCCCCGACGAGCTGTACAAGTCGGAACCGTCTGCATCATCCGGCAGATGGCGAAAGCGCCTGGCACAGGGATGCGCATCCTCGTCGAGGGCGTCTCGCGTGCCCGCGCCGAGTTCCTTCAGGTCGAGAACGGGGTGCTGCAGGCCCTGATCAAGCCGCTCAAGGAGCCTTCGGTCCGGTCGGTCGGCGTCGACGCCCGCGTCCGTCGCCTGCAGGAGCTCGTCGACCGCGCGCTGTCGCTCGCCACCGGCCTTTCGCCAGACATCAAGACGCTCATCGCCGGCCTGGACGATCCGCTGCGGATTGCGTACCTCCTCGCGAGCCTTCTCGACATGAAGGCCGAGGACAAGCAGAGGCTGCTCGAGGAGGACGACCTCGAGGTCAAGCTCGACGCCGTTGCGATGGCGCTGACGCGAGAGATTGAGATTCTCGAGCTGAAGGGACAAATCGAATCGCGCGCCGAGAAAGAAATGACCGACGCGCAGCGGCAGTACGTGCTGCGCCAGCAGCTCAAGGCGATTCAATCCGAGCTCGGCGAGGGTGACAGCGAAGTCCAGGAAATCCGCAAGCGCGTCGTCGAGGCGATGCTCCCGGAACGAGTCGCGACAGCGGCGCTTCGCGAGGT
This sequence comes from uncultured Acidobacteriota bacterium, assembly GCA_963797715.1. Taxonomy (GTDB): domain Bacteria; phylum Acidobacteriota; class Vicinamibacteria; order Vicinamibacterales; family 2-12-FULL-66-21; genus DATBJJ01. The sequence goes on along the minus strand of CAWCQS010000004.1, from coordinate 52,466 downwards.
CGATCGGCTCGAGCGAATGACGCCGGCGTCACCCGAATATCAGATGCTGCGCACCTACATCGACTGGGTGCTCGACATCCCCTGGGACAAGCTGACCGAAGATCGGCTCGATCCGGTCGAGGCGCGCCGCGTGCTCGATGAAGACCACTACGACCTCGACAAGGTCAAGGAGCGCATCGTCGAGTATCTCGCGGTGCAGAAGCTGCGGCAGCGGACCCAGGGAGCGGTGACCGGCGGCAACGGTGGTAATGGCAATCCAACTGAGACCGGCGCCCGGATGAAGGGGCCGATCCTCTGCTTCGTCGGACCGCCAGGCGTCGGCAAGACGTCGCTCGGCCAGTCGATCGCCAGGGCGATGAACCGCAAGTTCGTGCGCATCTCGCTCGGCGGCGTCCGTGACGAAGCCGAGATCAGAGGCCATCGACGTACGTACATCGGCTCGATGCCAGGTCGCCTGGCGCAGGCACTGAAGACGGCAGGATCGTCGAATCCCGTGCTGATGCTCGACGAGATCGACAAGATTTCCGTCGGCATCCAGGGCGATCCTGCGGCGGCGCTGCTCGAAGTCCTCGACCCGGCGCAGAACCACTCCTTCCGCGATCACTATCTCGAGATCCCGATCGATCTTTCACGCGTCCTTTTCATCGCGACCGCAAACCAGCTCGGCACGATACATCCGGCGCTGCTCGATCGGATGGAGATGATTTCCCTCACGGGCTACACCGAGGACGAGAAGGTGCATATCGCGCGCAAGTATCTCGTGCCACGGCAGCTCGAGGAAAACAGCCTGACCACCGAACAGCTCGAGATGACCGACGCCGCGTTGCGGCGCATCATCGGGGAGTATACGCGCGAGGCTGGCGTTCGTACGCTCGAGCGGCAAATCGGCACTGTCGCGCGCAAAGTGGCGGCGCGTATTGCCGCTGACGCCGCTCACGTCGCGCGGGTCGATGCCGAGCAGGTGCCCGAGTATCTCGGACCACCCAAAGTCAGGCCTGAGACGCCGTTCCGTACGTCACGAGCGGGTGTCGCAACCGGCCTGGCGTGGACCGAGACGGGTGGCGACGTCCTCTTCATCGAAGCGGCACTCCTTCCCGGCGGCTCGGGGCAGGTCATCCTCACCGGCCAGTTGGGCAGCGTGATGCAGGAATCGGCGCGCGCGGCGTTGTCACACATCCGCCAGAACGCGCGTGACCTCGGCATCTCACCCGAGTTCCTCAGCAAGCAGGACATCCACATTCACGTGCCCGCGGGCGCGATCCCCAAGGACGGCCCGTCGGCCGGTGTCACGATGGCGACGGCAGTGGTGTCGGCGGCACGGGGCGTGCCGGTGCGATCCGATGTGGCAATGACCGGTGAAATCACGCTCTCGGGCCTCGTGCTGCCGGTTGGCGGCATTCGCGAAAAGACACTCGCCGCGCGTCGCATGGGTATCCGCACGATCATCCTGCCGGCGATGAACGAGCCCGACCTGAGCGAGCTTCCGGAGGACGCGCGGAAGGACATGACGTTCCATCCCGTGAGCGCCCTCGAAGAAGCGTTGGCGGTCGCGTTTCCCGTGCCGACGCCGGCTCTCTGACCGCGCCTCGTGCCCTCGGTCGCCTTTTACATCTCCGGCCACGGCTTCGGCCACGCCTCGCGCCAGATCGAACTCATCAACGCGATCGGCGCCCGTCGTCCGGATCTCGGCATCATCGTCCGCACCTCGGCTCCGAGGTGGCTGTTCGATCGCACGGCGCGCGTCCCGATCACGCTCGTCCCTGGCGAGTGCGACACCGGTGTCGTCCAGATCGACAGCCTGCGCCTCGACGAAGCTGCGACCCTCTCTCGCGCGGTGGAGTTCTATCGAACGTTGGGCGAACGCTCTCGAGGCGAAGCAGCGCTTCTCGCGGAGCACGACAGCCGGTTCGTCGTCTCGGACGCGCCACCGCTGGCGTGCGAGGCCGCAGCCGCCGCCGGCATCCCCTCCGTCGTGCTGACGAATTTCACGTGGGATTGGATCTACAGCGGCTACTCACCCGAGACCGCTGGCGCTGCCGGGCTCGTGCCAACGATTCAGGCAGCCTACCGCCGCGCGCAGGCCGCCTGGCGGCTGCCGATGCACGGTGTGTTCGAACCGTTCGCGAGCGTTGTCGACGTGCCGTTCATCGCCCGACATGCGCGACATTCCCGCGACGAGGTTCGCCGCACGCTGAACCTGCCGCTCGATCGGCCCCTGGTGCTCTCGTCGTTCGGCGGGTACGGCGTCAGCGGCTTCGACGCCGCGGCACTCGATTGCCTCGACACGTATGGAGTGGTCCTCACCCACCGCGACACTGACGACGAGATCGACAACGCGCCGGCCGGCGTGGTTCAGGTCTCCGAGTCGCGCCTCTACGGCAGCGGCCTGCGTTACGAGGACCTCGTCGCCGCATGTGACATCGTCGCCACCAAGCCCGGCTACGGCATCATCGCCGAGTGCATCGCCAATCAAACCGCGGTGCTCTACACTTCGCGCGGCCACTTCATCGAGTACGACGTGCTCGTCGCCGAAATGCCCCGATTCCTCCGCTGCGCGTTCATTGACCACGCCGCGCTCTTCGCCGGCCGCTGGCAGACCGCGCTCGACAGGATCATGGCCTCTCCCCCACCGCCCGAACAGCCGGCAACGAACGGTGCCGAGGTAATCGCCGGAATGATTGATGAACGATTCGCGATCGGCGGCAAATGAGCTTCGCCCTAAAGGCGGAAGCCACGGGAGTCCTCCGCAGGCGGGAGGGTTGACGACCGACTGACGACTGGAGACTGAAGACTAACGACTGCCGACTGTCCCGTGCACCGTCAACTCCGCCACTCTCCACAAGTGGATCTCGATATCGAGTTGACGCAGGCGGACGAAGCGCGCCTGGCGTGGCTCGAAGACGAAGGGCATTCGGGCCTCGATCGGCGCACGCGTAGCGGCAAGAAAGGCCTCGACCACCGTTGGACCTTCCCACGCCGGCACCCACGTCGAGCCATCGAGCGAGGTGTCAATCACGAGCCGCCTCGGAAAGTCCCTGGCAAACTCGCCGAGCGCATGCGTAATGCCGGCGACCTCGCGAGGTTGGCCCAGATCGGCAATCAGCCACTGTCCCGGCTGCTGCGATCGCCCGTCGTTCCATTCCGTGTCCATCCGCCCGTCGACCGCCAGGCTGCCATCGAGGGAGTTCGCCCTCGCGCCAACGATCGGCACGATCGGACCGAGGCGGGTCTCCGTGCGAGGCGTCCCAGGTATCCGGTACACCGTTCGTTTGCCGTCGGTTTCGCGCGCGATGGCCCCGGGCACGCTCGCGACGTAGCGCGCCCACGCGCCGTCGCGATCTGCATCGCCGTTGACGACAACTTCGAACTCGCCGAGGGACGCGATCGCCAGGAGCAGCGCGGGATCGTGCGAGCCGAGGCCAGACTTGAGCGGTTCATAATGCGGCGGGTCGTAGCCGCTCACACCGTTCAACACCGGTCGACGATGGCGCATGGAACGAAACGTCGCTGCAGCGTCCCAATCAGGGCCGAGTGGCAGCTCCAGGATGGGACGCGTATCTCCACGCCGTTCGACTCGCGGCCACTGCTGTGGCGCGTCGGCCATGGCGATCCCTTTCGTCCATCCGTCGAGCGTCAGACCAACCGATAGCAGCAGGACCGCCACGGCGCGGCGACGTCCGTGATTCGGCGACAGCCGAGCGAAGGCCACGCCCGCCGCTACGCCCAGGCAGAGCGTCCCCAGCATCCAGAATCGCGTCGGCACGCGGAGCTGGTCGAAACCCGGCACGGCCATCAGCCAGCGGTAAGGCATGGGACCGAGAATGACGGCCTCACCGGTTCGCAGAACCGGGCCGCAGCACAAGAGACCAAGGATGATCGTCGCACCCAGATAGAACACAAAGGCGCCGCGACGCTTCAGCGCATCGACGACGTTCGTCCTGAGAAAGAGCAACGGCCCGCCGCAGAGCACGAGCAGCATGAGTGGCCGATTCAGATCGCTCGCCCGGATGGTCAATCCAACGATCGATGTGCGCCATGGGCCCATCACGATCGTCGCGACGATCGCTACGCTACTAATCGCCGTGACGATCGCAAGACTGGCGAATAGCCAGCGCGGTACTCGAACCGGGGGGCGATCGCTCGTGATGCGCCACCGGGAGCGCCAGAGCGCAACAATGACCAAGACCACCGCCGTGATCCCCGGAAACAGATCGTCCTTCGACTCGCCCAGAACCGCAGGCCAGAGCCAGACGACCTGCGAGACTTTGAACCACCCCTCGACCGGCGCGCTGAACCACAGCGCTTCAGCCATCGTGCGCCTCAAGCCGTACTCCTCGTGCACGGCGTGGTACTTCAGCATCACAGGCAGAAGGGGCAGGTTGGCCAGCACACAGGCAACGACGATCGCCGGCACAGTGCGCCAGGTTTCACGGGTCGAGCAGAAGTACAGAATCCACAGGCCGATCAGCACGGCACCGAAGAAGATGAAATAGCCGTTGGCGAGCGCCTGCAGGATCCAGGCGACGGCAAAGAGGACGAGCCAGCCCGCGCGCCGGGTGTCGACGAACCGGTGAAGGGCCAGCAGGCAGAGCGGGATCCAGTAGACCGACAGCATCTGCAGGTGCCCGAGCTCGGCCGTGCGATACGGCGTGAACCCGAACGACAGGCCGGCCAGGAACGCGGCATCGTGGCGCCGGGTCAGCGACAATGCCAGCAGATACGCGGCAAACGCCGAAAGCGGCCAGGTCAGGAAGAACGAGAGGTTGTAGGCGGCCAGCGCGTTGCCGGTGATCCAGTAGATTGGGCTGGCGACGACGCTGATCCCAACGAGGTTCTCAGTGAAGGCCGCGACGTCGCGCGCCGGATAGAAATGCGGTGGGCTCCACCACGCCTCGGTGAATGGAACGGTGGTTGCGTTCCACCACAGGATCGACGTATTGAGGATCGGATCGTACGGATCGTTGGCGATACGATCGAAGCTGCGCCAGATGACGGGATGGGTATAGACGACGCCAATCGCCAGGTACACGCAGAGTATTCCCGCCGCCTGCCAGGCTCGCGTCGACCGCGCCACGCGCCACCTATCGACGCTCGACACCGTTGCGACTGTATTCGCCACTACGCGCCCGCGCCCTGATCCGCAGCAATTCGCGAAACATCCCCATGCCGTCGCGCAGCAGGCTCACCTGCGAAGCCCGGCGGTAGTGCCACTCGATCGGCACTTCGACGATCCGCAGTCCTCTGGCCCGCGCAATGCTCAGCACCTCGATGTCGAAGGCCCACCCGTCGACCGTCACCCGTGGGAAAATCGTCTCGACTGCCGCGCCAGTGAACATCTTGAAGCCACATTGCGTGTCTTCGATGCCGGAAATCGACAGCGACTGCACAGCGGCATTGAACAAACGGCCAGCCAGGTGCCGCACGATCGGCTCGCCAATCCGGCGCGCGCCCATACCCTCGCGGCTCCCGATCGCCACGTCGAAGCGCTCGAGCCGCGGCGGAAGAAACCGCGGCAACTCCGATACCGGCATCGAAAGATCCGCATCGCAGATGAACCGAAACGACGCATGCGCTGCCAGCAAGCCGGCCTTGACGGCACCACCCTTCCCCCGGTGAGGCTCACGCTGAAGAACGATGCTCGGATCGCGGGCGGCGTGTGCTTCGACCACGCCGCACGTCCCATCTCCGGATCCGTCGTCCACAACCCGAATCTCCCACTCCCACGGCTGCGTGGCCAGAAAGGTCCGCAGTTCGATCAGCGTCTCGCCGATTCTGGACTCCTCGTTGAACGCCGGAACGACAATCGCGACGCTGAGGCGATCCGCGGCCATCGGGTTACTGGACGCCTGGTCGTGCCGCGACCGGCGCACATATCGCGTAGGGGCCGGGCATCAGCAGGAACACGTCCCGCAGGCGAAGCGCGGGAATGTTCTGCACCGCCTGACCGCGACGCAGCCGGAGTTGACCGTACTCCGCGTCCCCAATCATGATCGGCCGCTGACGCCCAGGTTCGTCGAGGGCCTGGTCGAGTGCACGATCGGCAGAAGCGGTGGCGCCTTCCCAGCCGCCAACCTTGTGCAGGTAGTAAAAGTACGAATGGAGGAACCACCGCTCGCCACCGATGGCGTAGACGCCAGGCGCGCTTCGTCCGGCCGCGAGTTCAGCTGCCCGTACGCGCTCGAGGCATTGCCCGGTGGTGCGCACTGGGTGATGCTCCCGAGGCAGTTCCTCCAGGATCTTCCGGGTACTCGGCAACAGGTACGACCGCAATCAGCAGGATCGCCGGAAGCAATGCTCGGGCGGCCATCGCGCCATGTCCTGCGAGCGAGGCGAGTACCAGCGCAATCACGAGCGGGCGCTCGACGCTCGAGTTTCGGAACAGGGTGGCGCTCCCGACTTCGATGTCGATGCGTCCGAGCACGAGCGTCAGGGCGGCCGTAACGGCCGCGATAACCGACAAGGCGACTAGTCCTCTTTTGACACCGGGCTTCCAGCGGCGGGGCTGAATCCAGCGACGATCGATATCGTCCATCGCGCGGTCGATGTACGCCCGCGTCGCGCCGAGCAGCCAGGCAGGACCGTACCCCGAGGCAAGCGCGACCGGCGGCAGAAACGGATACAGATAGTGGTGCAGCTTGGACGTGCCGATCGAGATGAGCGCCACCGGAATGGCAAACCAGTAGACGACAACCAACTTATCGAGCGACGGCTGGCGGATGGTGTTGACGATGAGGAGGACGCCGCCGGCGATCGCCAGCCACGTGGTGCCACTGTAGCCCAGTTGCCGGAACAGGGTGACGTAGTAGAAGTTCCAGGGATGAACGTGCCCGGGATCGAGGGCGCCAGTGAATCGGGTCACGACGTGCTCGCCGAACATTACTCGAAAGAGACCAGCGCCCTCGTTCTGAAACTGATACACGAACCACGGCGCAATGAGCGCAATCGCGGCAAGCGCCATGACCGCCCACAGCCGCCACTCGGCGATCGATTTTCGTGTCGCCGAACGGTCGCTTAGCGTCGCTGCCACGAGCACGATCGGCAGAAAGATGCTGGCGACGAACTTCGTCATGAACCCGAGCACGAAGTACAGCATCACGGCCGTGGCATGCGCCGTCGCGCGCCGCCGCCGATCCGCCGACACCCATGCCAGGTAGTGATACACGCCGCCGCAGTAGCTGAGGAAGAGCGGCCCCTCCATGGCGTTGTCTCTCAGGCCGTGCTCGAAGAGCAGCGGGTGATAGACAAAGAGGACGAAGACGGCAACGAGTCCACACACTGCTCCAGCGAGTCGCCGCCCGAGCGCGAAGACGTAGAGAAAGGCGATCCCGCCAAAGAGGGCGTCCCAGGCGCGAAAACCGCGTTCGTCGTGCGGCAGCAGCCCGGTAGCGATGGGCGCGCCGACGATCCAGAACTTGAGTGGGGGCTTTTCGAGGAACCGCGTCGTCTCGAACGGGCTGAGGATTGGATTCAGCCAATCGCCCCGTTCGAGCACGCTGTCGACCGCGTAAGAGTAGATGGCTTCGTCGTTCTCGAGGTCTCGCGAGCCGAGACCGACGAAGAGCGGCAGTGCAAAGGCTACCGCGATGACCGCCAGCCAGAGTGGCCGGCTCAGTCCTTCACGCACGTCACGAGCGACCAGATCCGCGGGACGTTCACCTTCTCAATCGAGATCGGCTCGAGCGCCGACTGGGCGAGAAACGCTGACAGGTCGAGGTCGGCCTTGAAGCCGACGTGAATCGTAAACGGAGAGATCAGCCGCTCGAACCGTGACACGAGGAGGTTGGGGCTGAGGAAGTGGTTGAGGAAGATGATCCGGCCGCCAGGACGGCAGACCCGCCGCATCTCGCATGCGACCTGCACGGGGTCGGGTACGACGCTGATGAGGTACGGCGCGTAGACGATGTCGAACGAATCGTCCGCGAACTTGAGGTCGGCGGCGTCCATCTGCACGAGTCGCATCTGCTGCAGCCCGTCGCGCATGACGCGCTCGCGAGCCTTTTCGAGCATCGACGAGGAAAAGTCGATGCCAGTAATCCGGCAGTCTTTGGGATAGAGCGACAGGTTGATGCCCGTCCCGACGCCCACTTCGAGCACGCGCTCGCCGGGCTTGATCGCCATCTGGTCGATGGCACGTACACGTCCCGGTTGGAGCGTCGGCCCGAACGCCAGGTCGTACACCGACGCAAGCTTCTCGTACACGCCCGCAACGAAATCATTCTCGACTGCCGCGACCGAAAGCTGTGCTGTGCCGCTGGCCGAGGTCACCAGCTCGTCGTCTGGCGCGGGTTTGTCGTGGCTGAACAGCGTGATCAAATGAGCTCTCCCTCTCTAATGCTTGCGCCAGCGGAGCACCAGTGCCGGGGGCAAATTGCCAACGACGAGCGTGCGATCGGGCGTGCCACCCATCTCGCGCGTCAGGGTCTGACGCACACTGACGGCCGACGTGAACCCGGTACGCATGCGCGTACTGAAAGGTCGTAAACGTACCACCAGCTCGCAGCGAGGCGACGATCGCATCCGCAATCGCACGCGCGCTAGCCGACGGCAGGCTCGCAAAAGGAAGGCCAGAAATGATGTGATCGACGGGCAGCAGGTTCCGCGATCGCACGATCTCGACGAGCCGCTCGGCGCGATCGCAGATCGACTCGATGCGCGGCCACCGCGCGCTCACTCGCGCGATGAACACCGGATCGAGGTCAATCGCCAGACACACCGCATCTTCGGGAAGACGGCGGGCGATCTCGGAGGTAATGGCGCCGGTTCCTGGACCGAGCTCGACCACGCGCGTCGCACGTCCAGGTTCGAGCGGAAGCCCGTCGAGCATGGCGCACGCGAGCCGTCGCGAGCTCGGCGCGATCGCCCCGACCGTCCGCGGGCTCTTCCGGAAATGTCTCAGGAACAGCCAGTGGTCCTGCCAGCGCTCGCGACTCACTATCGTCTGATCCATGAACTGAGCTTCCGGACTATAACCCGTTAGCGCAGGCGCGGCAAGAACTTAGCGACATTATCGCCGCTCCGCGCTTTGGGACTGACGGCCTGGAGCGCAGCCGCCGCTTCACGCGTGGATGGCCTCGAGCACCTGCAGAGCTCGATCAACGGCCCCTGACGCGACCGTAATCTGCAAGCCCTGGACCCGCCCGCTCAGTTCGCCGACGAGCTCGCGCGCGATCGCGAGGCCTTCCTCGGCCGCGCGCCCTTCGTCCTCGGCGTGACGCATGCGGTCGAGCACGGCCTCCGGCACGCTGACGCCGGGAACCTCGTTGGCCATGAACTCCGCATGCCGCAGGCTTTCGAGCGGCGTGACGCCAGCGAGCACCGGAATGCGAACGCGCTCGATGCGATCGAGGAACTGCCGCATCGCAAAGATGTCGAACACCGGTTGCGTCACCGCAAACTCGGCGCCGGCTTCGACCTTGTACTCGAACCGTCTGATTTCCTGATCCAGATCGAACGCACCAGGATTGGCAGCCACGCCAATATGGAACGCCGTCGCCTGGCCGATCGGCTGGCCGCCGATATCCAGCCCGCGATTGAGTTGCGCCGCGAGGTTGGTCAGGCCGATCGAGTCCACCTCGTACACAGCTGTCGCGTCCGGATAGTCCCCCACGCGTGGCGGATCTCCAGTGATGATGAGCAAGTTGCGCACGCCCATCGCGTGCGCGCCAAGGAGATCCGACTGCATGCCGATCATGTTCCGGTCGCGGCACGCGTAATGGAGGATCGTCTCGACGCCGGCCTGCTGCTGCGCCATGACCGCCGACGCCAGCGCGCTCATCCTGCCAGTCGCCCGTGGGCCGTCGGGAATGTTCACCAGATCGACGCCGTGAATCCTGAGGTGCTTTGCCTGCTCGACCAGCGCTTCGGCGCGATACCCGCGGGGCGGCACCAGCTCGATGCTGACGACGAACGTCCCGCGCGCGAGCGCATTGCTCATGCGCGACTTCTCTGACCGAACGACGGTCTCGGGCGATGGCTCGGCAGCAGAGGTCGACGTCGTGACCGCATCAGTCGAGCGCACCGCAACGGCGCGATCGCCGGTTTTGGCCTGCTTTGCGACCGCCTGCTTGATCTGCCGGATGTGTTCGGGCGTTGTGCCGCAGCACCCACCAACGAGGCGTACGCCGCTCGCGATGAACCGCCGCGCGTAGGACGCCATGTATTCAGGCGAGCACAGGTAGATATTGCGGCCTTCGATTTCGCGTGGCTGACCAGCGTTCGGCTGCGCCGAGAGCTTCACCTTCGCCACTCGCGCCAGCCGCTCAATCGACTCGAGCATCGCCGCCGGGCCGACGCTGCAGTTGAGGCCGACGACGTCAGCGCCCCAGCGCTCGAGCTCGGGGACGAACGCCTCGGGCGCGGCGCCGTCGCGTGTATTGCCGTCCTCTTCGGTCGTCATCTGCGCGACGATCGGGAGGTCGCATACCGAGCGCACCGCGCGAATCGCGGCCCCAATCTCGTTGACGTCGCGGAAGGTTTCGAGAACAAAGAGGTCAACGCCTCCCTCGAGGAGCCCGCGCGCCTGCTCCGCGAAGTACTCCTGCGCCTCGTCAACGCCCGTCTTGCCCCAGGGCTCGATGCGAACGCCGAGCGGACCGATCGCGCCCGCCACCCAGGCCTGATCCTTGGCCGCATGCCGCGCGATCCGCGCGCCCTGCACGTTGACGGCATGCACCTGATCGTCAAGGCCGAAGTGACTCAGCTTGAGGCGATTGGCTCCGAACGTGTTCGTCTCGATGACGTCGGCGCCGCTGTGCACGTAGGTCTGGTGCACTTCCGCAACCATGTCCGGTTGCGTGAGATTCAACTCGTCGAACGATCGGTTGAGGAAAATCCCGCGGGCGTACAGCATCGTGCCCATCGCGCCGTCGCAGACGAGCACGCGCCGATCGAGTTCCGAAAGAAATGACGGCTTAAGCATGACTGTTCGGCGGGTGCCGCCCGCCGGACGCGCAACTTCAGTCCTGACCGTGAGGCATCGACGCTAGGATTTGGCCACCGCAGCCGGACCGGCGGGAACGAGCAGGTCCTGCTTGTCCCAGATGAAGTCCTTGCTGCTGTAGACCGCGAGCTCGTAGTCCTTGCCCATGAAGATCGCCGACACTGGGCAGGCTTCCTCGCAGTAGCCACAGAAGATGCAGCGCGTCTTGTGGATCTGGTAGACCTTGGCGTAGCGGGGGCCCGCCTGCACGGTGCCGTCGTTCTCGGCCGCTTCCAGGTAGATGGCGTCGGCCGGGCACGCCACGGCGCACAGCCCGCACGCGACGCACTTCTCCAGCCCGTTCTCGTCGCGCATCAACACCTGTTTCCCGCGGTACTTCGGAAAGACAGGAATCTTCTCGTCCGGGTAATTGACCGTGATCTTCTTCTTGAAGAAGTGTTTGAGGGTCGTCGCAAAACCGATGATGAACGGACGGATCATGGAAGTGCATCATATCAGAGCTATCCGCCAAAGAGGAGCGCTTGGGACGCGCCCCGTCGCGGCAACTCTCAGAAAATGCTATAGTTAGATTGCCTCGCGAGTCGATCGCCAGCGATGCTGCCAGAAGCCAAACCCTCTCCCCAGGTCGAGGAGCTCATTCTCCTCACCCTCATGGTGAAGCTCGCCGTCGCAGCCGTCCTGTCGACGATGCTGGTGAGATTTCCGTGGTTCCGACGGATTCTGCTCACCGAGAAGCGCGACTGGCCCGAGCGCCTCGTGTTTGCCGCCAGCCTCGGCGTTCCGCTAACGGCTGGGGTGTTAGCGCGTCTGCTCCTGCACTACGAGGCAGCAGACTTGACACTCTCGGGCTCGTTCTTGGCGGGCCTCCTTGCCGGACCCTACGCCGGCGCCATCGTCGGGACGATGACGGGCACGCCGGCCATGATTGCCGGCGAGTGGATCGCGCTGCCCTTCGCAATCGGCTGCGGGTTTGCTGGCGGCGGCTTGCGTGAGATCTGCCCAAAGGAAGCGATCTGGCACTTCTCGCCGCTCTTCTTCACCGATCTTCACCGTTACGTGTGGCGCCTGGTCCGGCGTCTTCAGATTGACTGGGTCGTCTTGTTGCTCGCGGCTCCGATCAGCCTCGAGCTCTTGCGACAGTTTCTCGGCGCGCGCTTCCAGCACATCTTCTATCACGCGCCACCAACGAACTGGCTCCTCGCGCTCGTGGTGTTCGCCACTGTGCTCTGCGTCGCAATCCCGATCAAGATCTGGAACAGCGCACGAATCGAACACCGCTTGCAGGAACAGGAAAAGCTGCTGCTCGCGGCGCGCGTGGCAGCGCTGGCGAGTCAAATCAACCCGCACTTTCTCTTCAACACGCTGACCTCGATCTCGTCGCTCATTCGCTCCGAGCCCGAAACCGCGCGCACGCTCATCGTCAAACTGTCGGGCCTTCTTCGTCGCCTGCTCCGCAGCCAGGAGCACTTCGTCACGCTGCGGGAGGAGCTCGAAGCGATTGACGAATACCTCGACATTGAAGCCATCCGCTTCGGACCCAAGCTGACGATCGAGAAGTCAATTGATCCGGCGAGCCTCGACGTGGTCGTGCCGAGCATGCTGCTCCAGCCGCTGGTCGAGAACTCGATCAAGCACGGGCTCTCGCCGAAGATTGGCGAGGGACGAATCCTGATCCGCAGCACGCGGCAGGACGGCCACTCGATCATCGACATCATCGACAACGGTGTGGGCGTGACGCACGCGCAAGGGAATCGCGCGAGCCTGGCGCCGGGCAGCGGCATCGGCCTGAAGAACGTCAACGAGCGGCTGCGTGTCATCTACGGCGCCAACTATCAGTTGCAACTCGACAGCGTGCCGGGCGGCGGCACGTGCGCGCGCATCGTCATCCCGGAGCTCGTCGTGCCGACGAGGATTTCTGCGTGAGCGGCGCGCCCGACACGCTCCGCGCCGTCGTCGTCGACGACGAAGGCCTCGCCAGAGAGGAACTCTGTTTCCTCCTCGGACAGGTTCCGGGGATCGAAGTGGTCGGTCAGGCCGGTGATGGTCCAGCAGCGCTCGAAATGGTCGCCGAACAGGCGCCCGATCTGGTGATGCTGGACGTTCAGATGCCGGGGCTCACCGGGTTCGAGGTCGCTCGCCGGCTTCTGAGCTCGGGCGCCCAGTCGCAACTTGTTTTCGTGACCGCCTACGACCGTCACGCGATCGAGGCGTTCGAGGTGAACGCAGTCGATTACCTGCTCAAGCCAGTGGAGGCCGAACGGCTAGCCATGGCGGTGGAGCGGGCCCGGAAGCGCATCATTGCGGAGCGTGGCGGTCATGCCCTCCCTGGCAACCTCGACCGTGTGCTTCAGCTTTTGGGGGACCGCCATAACCGCCGCGAACAGCTGGCTGTGAAGGTCGGAGAACGTTTTCTCCTCCTCCAAACCGACGAGGTGGTGCACGCCTCGGTCGAGGACGATGTCATCACGGTTGTAACGAACAGCTTGTCAGGAACGTCCAACTATCGGACACTGGATGAGTTGCAGGCCAGGCTCGATCCAGAAGTCTTCTGGCGCGTTCACCGATCGCACCTGGTGAACATCAATAAGATTCGCGAAATTGTTCCGTGGTTTAGTCGTAATTACATTCTGAAGATGAAAGACGCCAAGGGCAGCGAAATCCCGGTCAGCCGTGCCCAGACCAGGCGCCTACGTGAGTACTTAAAGCTATGAGCGATCCGCAGAACCCCTATGAGCCGCCCGCCCCGCCGGCACCGGACCAGTTCCGGGTCGCGGATTCGAGCTTCCGCGTGCCGGAATCGGAGTTCCGGGTACCGGATCCCGATCGCTTCCGGGCGCCCGAGGCGAGCCTTACGTCCGTGCCGGAGCCAATCGTCGGCGCCGAGCCCGTCCCCGGCCTGGCTGGAGTCGCACCGCAGGCGCTCACGGCGAGCGACGGCACCACGCTCGAGGGCCCCAGCGTGGCCGGGCGCATCGCCGAGGAAGTCGTCGCGTGGCTGAAGACGCTTGCGTCCGCGGCGGTCTACGCGACGCTGATCGTCACGTTCGGATTCCAGGTCGCACGCGTCGAGGGCCAGAGCATGGCGCCAACGCTTGCCGATCAGGATCGGTTGATCGTCAATAAGGCGGCGTACCGCTTCTTCGAAGAGCCGCAGATTGGCGACATCGTGATGCTCTACTACCCGCTCAACCCGGACAAGTCGTTCGTCAAGCGGGTCATCGCCAAGGAAGGCGACCAGGTGCGCATCGTTGACGGCCGTGTCTATCGCAACGACGTGCTGATCAACGATGAGTACGTGCCGAACGAATACCGCAGCCACGACGACTGGGGCCCCGAAGTCGTACCCGAGGGCCAGTACTTCGTGATGGGCGACCACCGCAACAACAGCTCCGACAGCCGGCACTGGAAGTGGGTGCCGAAGAAGTACATCATCGGCAAAGTACAGCTGCGCTGGTGGCCGCTCCCGCACGCGCGTCTGTTCTAACCCGCGTCCTCGCCCAGGTACTCGCGCTGAACGTCGGCGTGGCGCTTGCCAAGCTGGCGTTCGGCTACGCGACCGGCGCCATCAGCATCGTTTCGGATGGCTTCCACTCCCTGACCGACGGTGCCTCGAACGTCATGGGCATCGTGGCGATGCGCGCCGCGCGCAAGCCGCCCGACGAGGATCATCCGTACGGCCACCGCAAGTACGAGACGCTCGCCGCCGCCGGCATCTTCGTCTTCCTTCTGCTCGTGGTCATCGAAGTCGTGCAAGGGGCGCTCGGGCGCCTGCGCGGCGGGGATGCGCCGGACGTCACGCCGGCCAGCTTTGCCGTCATGCTGGTCACGCTCGCGATCAACCTGTTCGTGGTGCGCTACGAATCGGCGCGCGGCCGCGAGCTCAACAGCGAGTTGCTCCTCGCCGACGCCGCCCACACGCGCAGCGACGTGCTGACGTCGTGCGCCGTGCTGGTGTCGCTTGCCGGTGTCTGGATCGGGTATCCGCGGCTCGACGCGATCGGCGGCCTCGTCGTCGCCGTGTTCATCGCTCATACCGGCATCCAAATCGCCCGCGACGCGTCGGGGATTCTGTCGGACCGCGTCGTCATGAACGAGGACGACATCCGCCGCGTCGTCATGGGCGTGGCGGAAGTCAAAGGCTGCCACCAAATCCGCACGCGAGGGTCAGCGGATCACACGTTTCTCGACCTGCACGTGTGGTTCGACGGCAAGGCGTCGCTCAACGAAGCGCACCGCCTGTCGCACGTGGTCAAGGATCGGCTGATGTCGGAGTACCCGCACATCCGCGATGCGATCATCCACATCGAACCGCCGCCTACCGAACGCTGAATGTGCTGGCCCGCTTCTTCGTTCGCTGTCTAAATGCCCTTTCGCAGAGGTCGCAAAGGTGCAGAGCAGCGGAGGAAACAGAACAGCGCCCTCACGCTCCGTACAGCGCTTCGATTTGGTCCCGCCATCGCTCCTCGATCACCTTGCGTTTGACCTTGAGTGTCGGCGTCAGCTCGCCTGATTGGATCGAGAACTCGGCCGGCAGAAGCGCGATCTTCTTGATGCGTTCGAACTGCGACAGGTCACGGTTGAGAGCGTCGATGATCTCCTGGTAGAGCCCGAGGACGTCGGCACGGCTCACCAACTCGGCGCGAGACGCTGGCGCACGGCCGAGATCCTTCAAACGCCGCTCGAGCGCCGGAAAGTTTGGCACGATGAGCGCGGCAGCGTACTTGCGGCGATCGCCGAGCAGTACCGCTTCGGCCACGAGCGGGCTGCGTTTGATGATCCCCTCGATCGGCTGCGGCGCGATCTTCTTGCCGCCGGAAGTGACGAGCAGGTCCTTCTTGCGGTCGGTGATCCGCAGATATCCTTCGTCGTCGATCGTTCCGATGTCGCCGGTGTGGAACCAGCCTCCCTCGAGCGCAGTGGCGGTCGCCTCGGGCTTGTTGTAGTAGCCCTTCATGATGTTCGGCCCGCGCGCCAGAATTTCACCGTCCTCTGCAATGCGCAGCTCGATCCCAGGCAGCGCGCGGCCCACGGTTCCAACTCGTGGCGCGTCTCTTGGATTGACGGTCAGGATTGGCGATGTCTCCGTCAGCCCGTAGCCTTCGAGAATCGGCAGGCCGATGCCGTGAAAGAATTCTGCGATCCTCGCGTCGAGCGGCGCACTGCCCGAGACCAGATACCGAATGCGGCCTCCCAACCCGTCGCGGATCTTGGCGAAGACCAGGTAGTCGGCCACCGTGCACTGCAAGGAAGCGAGAATGCCAACCGCGCGCCCACGCAGTGTCGCTTCACCCCGCGCGACTCCGGCGCCAACCGCCCAGCTGAAGATCGATCCCTTCAGCCCCTCCTCCGACTTTCCCTTGTCCATAATCCGGTCGTACAGCTTCTCGAACACGCGAGGGACGCCAGTCAGGAGGGTCGGCTTGACGCGGGCGAGGTCGCGGCCGATCGTATCGAACGATTCGGCAAACACGACCGTTACACCGGAGAGGAGATAGATGAACGACACGGCGCGTTCGAACGAGTGGCTGAGCGGCAGAAACGAGAGCGCGACGTCGTCTTGCGTCAATTGCAATACCTTCGCGCCGGCTTTGACGTTCGACACGACATTGGCGTGCGTCAGCATCACGCCCTTGGGCTCGCCGGTCGTGCCCGATGTGTAGATGATGGTCGCGATCTGATCGGGACGCACGGCATGCGCGCGCTCCTTGAACTCGCGGCCTGCGCCCCACTCGCCCGTGAGACGCGCGTGACCACGTTCCGCGACTGAGTCCAGCGAGATGACCGACGGGCTGTCACTCGATTGCCAACCGTCCATCAGGACGACGGCTTCGAGCGACGGCAGCTTGTGCCGCACGTCCTGAATCTTCTCGAGCTGAAGGCGCGTAGACACGATCGCGGCCTTGGCGCCAGCGTCGTTGACGATGTAGCGCATCTGCCCCGAGGTCAGTGTCGGATAGACCGGCACCGTGACGCCGCCCGCCGCCAGCACGGCGAGGTCCGACATCAGCCATTCGGGCCGGCTCTCGGACACGATCGCAACCCGATCGCCGGACGCCACGCCGAGGGCGCCCAGCCCGAGCGAGAGATCTCGAATACGCTCGAACAACTCCTTGCTCGAAAGCGAGTCGATGCCATCCGCCCGGCAGCGACCGACCATCGCCGGGTTCTGGAATCGCCCCATGATGTGAAACGGGAGGCTGGCGAGGGTCTCGACGTCGATGTCCGGTCCGTCGTCAGCTCCAGCGGCGGCGGCAGTAGTAGTCGTCGTCACGGGTGAATTATAGGCGGGACCAGAACACCGAGACTGAGGGAAGAGGACGACCGCAGTCTTTCCGGTCGAATGTTCGATCGCGACCGATCGGCCGAGCCCGATCAGTACCCCGCTTCTTTATCGACGACGTTGAGGAGCGCTTCGTTGGCGCAGAAGCGACGGAGGTTCTCGGCAAAGAGCGCCGTCGCGGCATCCCAATGATCGGGCCTGAAGCCTGAAGTGTGCGGCGTGATCAACACGTTTGGCAGCGTCCAGAACGGGCTCTTGGCCGGCAGTGGCTCGTCCACGAACACATCGAGTGCAGCAGCGGCGATGGTGCCAGCCCTCAGCGCTTCGATGAGCGCGGCCTCGTCGACGAGTTGGCCGCGGCTGACGTTGACGAGCACGGCATCGGGGGCCATCAGCGACAACTCGCGGCCGCCGATCAGATTCCGCGTGTCGCGTGTGTGCGGAGCGGTGATCACGACAACGTCCGCCGCGGGAAGAAGCTCGTGCAGGTGTTCGCTCGGCGCAACTGTCCATTCACCGTGAGTCACGCCAGAGGCGCGGCGACGGAGGCCGGTGACGCGCGCGCCGAGCAGCGTCATTCGATGCGCCACAGCGCTGCCGATCGCCCCAAGACCGACGACAAGAACCTTGGCGCCGGTAATCAGACGGTTGCGCTCGGCGCCGATCGCATCCTGCGCCCACTCGCGGGCGGCCTGGCTGCGGAACGCATGCGGCAGCCGGCGAAAGATGGCGAGCGTCACCGCCAGCACGTGCTCGGCGATCGTGTCGGCTGACATGCCCCGCGAGTTCGTGATCACCACATGGCTCGCTCGCATCTCGGGAAAGAGCATCCCGCCGACGCCAGCCGCCGGGCTGTGCAGCCATCGGAGACGTCGCGCCACGGCCAGTTGTTCGCGAGTGATCTGTCCGGCGAACACGACGTCAGCGTCCGGGTACATGCTCGACGCCTGGGCCTGGTCCTTGGCGTGAAGGAAGGTATGCGCGGGAAAGGCCGACGTGAGGCGGGCGACGTACTCGAGCGGGATGGTCCAGATCTCGAACGGGCTGTGGACCGCGAGCAGGATGTTCACGCGCGATACTCGCCGCTCCGTCCACCGCGCTTCTCGACCAACCGGATGTCGCCGATCGTCATCGCCTTGTCGACGGCTTTGACCATGTCGTAGATCGTCAGCGCGGCAACGGCAACGGCGGTGAGCGCCTCCATCTCGACGCCGGTGCGGTCGGTCGTGCGGACCCGCGCTTCGAGCACATAACCGTCACGAACCGGTGTGAGCGTCACATCGACATGCGACAGGTTGAGCGGATGGCAGAGCGGGATGAGGCTCGATGTCTGCTTGGCGGCCATGATGCCGGCCAGCCGCGCGGCCTGGAGCGGATCGCCTTTCTTGATCGCTCCGGCGCGAACGAGCTGGAGCGCCCGCCGCGACATCGTGATCCTGCCGCGCGCCACCGCTTCGCGCGCGGTCACGGCCTTTTCCGACACGTCGACCATCTTCACCTGACCGCGCGGCCCGACGTGTGACAGCTTCGCCTTGCTCACGGGTGCTCAGCCTGTGCGAGAAAGAAGGACAACGACTCGAGCGACACCGTCAGATCGACGCTCTTCAGCTTGACGTCAGGCGGGACCTGCAGCGCGCCCGGCGAAAAATTGAGAATCGCCTTGATGCCGGCCGCGACCACGGTGTTGACAACGCCCTGCGCAGCGTCGGTCGGCACGGCGATGACCGCGATCGTAATCTGCTCTCGGCGTACGACCGTCCGGAACTCACGCGTGTCGTGGATGGCGACACCACTCCGCGACGACTGCCCAATCTTGTCGCGCGTCGTGTCGAAGAGCGCCGCGATCTCGAAACCTTCGTCGCGAAAGCCCGGATAGTCAGCCAGGGCCAACCCGAGGTTGCCGGCGCCCATGATCGCCACCCGCACCGACCTGTCGATGCCGAGAATCTGCCGCAGGTGACGGCGCAGCTCGCGGACGTAGTAGCCGACGCCCCTGACGCCGAACTCGCCAAAATAGGCGAGATCCTTCCGAATCTGCGCCGCATTGAGGTGAAACTGCTCCGCCAGCGCCCGCGACGACACAGTACGGACGCCAGTAACGTCGAGCGTGTTGAGACACCGCAGATACACCGACAGCCGGTTGGTGGTGAGCTCCGAAATCGCGTCGGATACGCTCCGCGGCGGCGGCGACGCGCGTTTGTTCGCCTTCTTCACAAGCTCCAGATCTTAACAGCAGCGGGGCCTCGGGGCTCGGGATCCGAGGGTCGGACGCGCTATGATTCGGCCGGTATGGCACACACGCCCCCTGCGAAACCCGCGCCCGCGGCGGCACGCACGTTCCAGCCTTATGTTCCAGCCAGTCGGTCGTTGCCCGAATTCACTCCCAAGACGATTATTCTCGGCGCATTGTTCGGTCTGATTTTTGGCGCGTCGACGGTGTATCTCGGGTTGCGGGCGGGTTTGACGGTCAGCGCGTCCATCCCGATAGCGGTGCTGGCCATCTCGGTACTCAAACGGTTTGGCGGCTCGACGATCCTCGAGAACAACATCGTTCAGACGATCGGCTCGGCCGGCGAGTCGGTCGCTGCAGGCGTCGTGTTCACCGTCCCGGCGCTGCTCTTCTTCGGCGAGCGGGGACAAGGGTTCTTCAACTACTTCCAGATCACGATGCTCGCCTTTGCCGGCGGCATTCTCGGCGTGCTGATGATGGTGCCGCTCCGCCGTGCGCTCATCGTCAAAGAGCACGGTGTGCTGCCGTATCCGGAAGGAACCGCCTGCGCTGACGTACTGATCGCCGGCGAGCGCGGCGGCGCCCTGGCCAAGACCGTGTTTCAGGGTCTCGGCATCGGCGCCGCCTGGAAGGCGCTGTCATGGATCGTTCAGCTCTTTCCGACGGCCATCGGACGGTCGCTGAGCCGCACGAGCATCTTTCCAAACGCCACGCTCAACATCGACATCTCGCCGGAATACATGGGCGTCGGCTACGTCATCGGACCGCGGATCGCGGGCGTGATGTTTGCCGGCGGCGTCCTTTCCTGGCTGGTTCTCCTGCCACTCCTCTCGATCATGGGCAACTACCTGACGGTTCCGTTCCCGCCGGTGCCGGCGAGCGGTTTGCGCATCGATCAGATGTCGCCGGGACAGCTCTGGAGCGGTTACATCCGCTACACGGGCGCTGGCGCCGTCCTGGCGGCTGGCCTCATCACTCTGGCGCGCACCATCCCGACCATCGTGTCCTCGTTTCGCGAGAGCATGAAGGATTTCTCCGCCAGCGGCACCGGCGCCGCTGCGACGCGAACCGAACGCGACATCCCGATGACCATCGTGCTCGCGGGAACCGTTCTGCTGGCCGCCTTTCTCGCTCTCGCGCCCGGGCTTCCGACACAGGGCAACATTCTCGCGTCGGTGCTGGTCATCGTCTTTGGCTTCTTCTTCGTCACTGTCTCGTCACGTATCGTTGGCCTGATCGGCTCGTCCTCGAACCCCATCTCAGGAATGACGATCGCCACGCTCATCCTGACCTGCACGATCTTCGTGGCCCTCGGCTGGACCGGCGAGTGGTACTCGCCGATTGCGCTCTGTGTCGGCGCCGTCGTCTGCATTGCCGCCGCCAACGCCGGCGCAACGTCGCAGGATCTCAAGACCGGCTTCATCGTCGGCGCAACGCCGGTCTACCAGCAGTACGGCCTTGTCATCGGCGTGATCGTGTCGGCGCTGATCATCGGCTACACGACGCTTTACCTGAATCAGGTGATGACGATCGGATCCGACGCGCTGCCGGCACCGCAGGCGACACTCATGAGCACGATCATCAAAGGCCTGCTCAGTCGGAACCTGCCTTGGGGCCTCGTCCTCGTCGGCGTGTTCATTTCGATCACCCTCGAGCTGTGCGGTATCCATTCGCTGTCGTTTGCCGTCGGCTCCTACCTCCCGATCGCCACGACGGCGCCGATCTTTGCTGGCGGTCTCGTCCGCGCGTACGTCGAGCGCAAGACTGGTGCCACGGAAGAATCAGAAGTTGGCTCGGGAACGCTTTTCAGCTCCGGTTTGATCGCGGGAGGGTCGCTTGCGGGCATTCTCTATGCGATCCTGTTCGGCAACGGCCTCGTTCGCGAAGCCGACGCCGGTGACAATCCAGGCCTGTGGCCGTTGCTGCACGATGGAACGGGCGGCCTCATCGCCGGGGGGCTGCTCTTTTTTGCCCTCGGTGTCATCCTGTCCCGTGTCGGCCAGCGAAAGCTGACGACGTAAACTCGATCGACCAATGGCTCGAAGGACCTTGGCAGCGTCAGGCGCGCTGCTCGTCGTCGTCGCCGGGGCGGCCGCGGCCCAACAATCTGGCCGCGTGGCCACGACTCCGGCTGCCGTGCGCTCGTCTCCGGTGTTCTTCCACGGCAAGCAGATTGCCGTGGTCGGATCGATAGCGGAGTCGCGCGGTCTCTATCGCCTCGAGCCATTTGGCGCGGCCGCCGCGCCGTCAGATGCGCAACCCGACCTGACAAGCAAGCCGATTTACGTCTACTGGCGCGACCGTCCGACGCGCAGCGATGGCGAGATACGCGGCGAACTCTGGGATGTCGGACGTCTCACCGAAGGCGATTCGCGGTTCGCGAACGTCGATTTCCGGTCGCTGCTCGAGCTCTTGACGCAGGGACGATGGCCGTCCCGCGATCAGCTCTTCGTCATCCTGAATGCCAGCATCGTCGAGGCGACGTTGCCGGAAGCGCCGTCACTCCGCGGCGTCGTGCTCGCGCCCGAGCGCTACGAGAATCGCAGCGCGACGGTCTCGGGCCGTTTCCGCGGCCGCAATCTGCTCGGCGACATCGCCACGCCTGTGCCGACGCCAGGCAAATGGGACTTCGTCCTGCAGTCCGCCGATGCGGCCATCTGGGTCACGGGCCTGCGGCCGCGAGGTAATGGGTTCGAGCTCGATCCATCGGCTCGTGTAGACACGGGGCGGTGGGTACAGGTCGATGGAACGGTCAGGCGTGACGGCAGCCGCGTCTGGATCGAGGGCCGCCAGATCGAACTCGCAAAGCCGCCACAGGAAACCGTCGAAGTCGTAATGCCGTCCACGCCATCAGAGCCGCCGCCGACCGTCATCTTCAGCACGCCGGTGCCGGACGAGACAGACGTCGACGTTACGACGCCTGTCCGCGTGCAGTTCTCGCGCGACATGGACGCCCGGTCCTTCAAGGATCGGGTTCGGGTCACGTATCAAGCGCCGGTGCAACCGGCGGCGCAGCCGCCTGCGCCGCCGACCTTCGCCTTCAACTACAACGTCGGCACCCGAGGCATCGAGCTCAAGTTCTCCAGGCCATTCGAGCGGTTCCAGACCGTCAAGGTCGAACTCCTCGAGGGCATCACGGCCATGGGTGGCGATGCCCTGCGGCCCTGGACGCTGACCTTCGCCACGGGACGCTGAGGACCGATGAGCACCAACACTATGAAAACGGACGAGGAAGGTCGGCTGAAGGCGCTGCGGCGGTACCGGATTCTCGATACCCAGCCGGAGCGAGCCTTCGATGACCTGACGATGCTTGCGTCGTACGTCTGCGGCACGCCAATCGCGCTCATCACGCTCATCGACGCCGATCGGCAGTGGTTCAAATCGCGCATCGGGATGTCTATGGCGGAAACGTCGAGGAGCGTGTCATTCTGCACGCACGCCATCAAACAGCGGGACCTCTACGTGGTTCCCGACGCGAGCAAGAACCCGACGTTTCGCGACAATCCCTTAGTCGCGACCGAGAACGGCATCAGGTTCTACGCCGGAGCGCCGCTCGTCACCCCAGACGGCTACGCCCTCGGGACGCTCTGCGTCGTGGACAGCGTCCCGCGGACGCTCACGCCCGAGCAGATCGAAGCACTCGACGCCTTGCGACGTCAGGCCCAGGCTCAACTCGAGCTGCGCGCCAACCTGGTCGATCTCGAAGCGGCGCTCGGCGAGCGCGACCGGGCGGAGGCAGCGCAGGCACAGTTGATCGACGAGCTCCGGGAGTCGCTCGACGACGTCAACAAGCTGAGCGGACTTCTTCCCTACTGCTCGGCGTGCGAATTCAACATGACCATTCCGGCCGACCCGCTGGCGATTCCGAAGGTCACCGACGGCGTCATGCAGGTGCTCGTCAACCGCCACTGGTCGGAAGAGCGAATCATGCAGATCGAGCTGGCGCTACAGGAAGCGCTGGCCAATGCCATCCGTCACGGCTGCAAGGGCGACGCCTCACGCAAGGTCCAGTGCATCGTCAATTGCGAGAGCGGCGGCGAGGTGCTGATTGTCGTTCGCGATCCCGGGACCGGCTTCGACGCGAAGACCGTGCCCGACCCGCTTGCTGGCGAGAACGTACTGAAGTCCAGCGGCCGCGGCATCTTCCTCATCAGCCAGCTCATGGACGAAGTGGCGTTCGGGGACGGCGGGCGAGAGCTGAGAATGAAGAAGAAGAACGAGAGTTAATTAGCCGTAGGGCGGAACATCAGTTCCGCCCATACACGCTCCGACGGCGGAACAAAATCTCCGCCCTACGGGGAAATGGCCATCTGCGGCGTGCTCCAGCGCCGCTTCACGGCCCTGACGATCCACGCCGCGAACCACACCATCATCACAACGGCTGCGATAACGACGAGCGCAGCGGCAATCGGATACTTCAGCGCGAGGGCAGACAGGCCGATGACGAACACGTCCTCGGCGAGGCTCAGGGCCCAGTTCGAGAACGGCTCAGGGCTGGTGTTGGCGGCTGCCCTGGTGCCCGCCTTCGTCAGGTGCGTGCCGGTCGCGAGCGTGCCGCCGAGCAGCGCCACCAACCCCTTGACCGCGGGACTGGCGTCGCCCAGCGTTGCCACGGCAATGACCGCGCCTCCGATCGGGCGAATCACCGTATGCACGGCGTCCCACACCGAGTCGACCCACGGGATCTTGTCGGCGATGAATTCGATGACGTAGAGCACGATGGCGGCGCCGATCACGACGTCGTTGTCGAAGACGCGAAACTGTTCGGGAAGGTCGACCCATCCGAAGCGCGTCGCAATGCCCAGGATCGCGACCGTGGCATACAGGTTGATGCCGGCCGCGAACGAAAAGCCCATCGTTCGGCCGAGCGTCGCAAGAATTTCAAGCATGCATTAACTCCCAGCTTCCGGCTGCCAGTTTCCAGCTGCCAGTTCTAGGACACCAGCATCTGCTCGACACGGGTTCTGACTTCACCTATCAGCCGATCACGATCGTCCAGCGCAACGCCGGCGGTTTCAACGGGCTCGCCGAAGCGGACTCGCACCTCGACGGGATAAATAATTGGGCTGCCTTTGCGCATGGCATTGCGCGCGCCGCTGATCGCCACCGGGACGATCGGCGCCTGCGCCTTGAGCGCCATGATAAACCCGCCCTTCTTGAACGGCAGCAACGCACCAGTCCGGCTGCGGGTTCCCTCGGGAAAAATCAGAAACGAGTTGCCGGCACGAAGCGCGTCGGCAGCGCCGTCGATGGCCGGCAAGCTCTGCTCGGGGTTGCCCCGCTCGAGCGGCACGAAGCCCGCCAGATCGAAACCGCGGACGAGCACGGGCAGCTTGCGCAGCTCGGCCTTGTAGAGGATGCGCAGGCGCGGAAAGAGCTCGTGCAGCGCGTCGAAGAGGATCGGCGGCTCGACGTTGCTCGCGTGGTTGACGGCGTAAACCGCTGCCCGCTGCCGCTGAATGTGTTCGCCTCCCTCTACCCGGTACCGGATCCCGCTCAGGAAGAGTCCAAGCCGGACTCCAATACGTCCTACGGTGTACAGAATCGCTGGGTTCCGGATGATGAATGCGAACAGCACGAACGGCGTGCCGATGACGAGCACGTAGAGAGACACAACGACATACGCAGCAAGCGATCGAATCGCGGCGACGACGGAATGCACGGGCTATGAGACCACGGAATGGAAGTGGCAGGAAGCGGACAAAGGAAAGGCCGGAAGCGAACGAAACGCTTCCGGCCTGAAAGATTCGATCGGCGATCGTCTGGCTAGGAGGCTTTGGCAGTCCGCCGCGCCGGGATGCGCGTCGGGGTCGTAGCCTTGGCAGCCTTGGCACGAGCGATCGAACGGTTCTTCATCGTGAAGCAACGTTCGAGCGCGCGGTCGACTTTCTCTTCGACCGACAACGTGACTTCGTGCGACACTTCTGAGATCTCCGAGACGACGAGGAACTTTGCGCGATCGAGCATGCGCTTCTCGCGGAACGAGAGGTTCTTCGAACGCGCCAGGAACGTCAGGCTCTTGAGCACTTCGACGACGTCGTAGATCGAGCCCGTGCGCATTCGATCCGAGTTGTCCTTGAAGCGTCCTTTCCAGTTCTGGTGGTTGTCGATCTTTCCGTCGCCGAGGAGGGAGAAGAGCCGTTCGATCTCCTGGTCCTCGATAGCGCGGCGCAGCCCGACGCCATCGACGTTGTCGACAGGAACGAGCACCGTCGTCTCGTTCGCAACCATTCGGAGGTGGTAGAAACCGCAGGTGGTGCCGAGGATTGTCTTCGTTTCGATGCCTTGCACGACGCCGAGCCCATGATTTGGGTAAATGACCTTGTCACCAACCTGAAATGTCACATGTCCCCCACAGAGTGAGTTGAGTAGGTTAGGTGTGCGAGCGAAGAGCAGTCTCTTGATTATAGCGGAACACTTGAGGACAGGCAACGGGAAACTGGCAAAAAATGGCCGTTTTTCACGGTTTTTCGGTGCCGTCGTTCGACGGGCGAGGCTCACAGGATGCGGCTCTGAATGTGCAGTTTAAAGATCATACGGGCGAACGGTTTGCGGTCGTCACCCCCAAGGCGCGGGATGCCGCGGGCCATATGATCACGCCATGCTCCGACCGCTATCCGCCCTTGGCGGACGTTCTCGCCTTTGCATTTTTCCTACTAGCCCTCCCTACGGCCGAGTCGGATATGAGCCCAGCCTTAAAGAGGCTGGGCGGCGCGCTGGCGCCTCAGAACCTGGCTCCCTACGTCCCTACTCCCGAAGATGTCGTGGATCGAATGCTCCGCATGGCTGGGACGACCAAAGCGGACATCGTCTACGACCTCGGCTGTGGTGACGGTCGCATTCCGATTGCCGCAGCAAAGCTTTGGGGCCAGAGGCGTCGGCATCGACATCGATCCGAAGCGGATCGAGGAATCGCGGGCGAACGCCAAGGCCGCCGGAGTTGACGACCTAGTGGAATTTCGGCTGCAGGACGCGCTCAAAGCCGACGTCTCCGACGCGACCGTCGTCACGCTCTATATGCTGGCTTCCGGGAATGCCGCGCTGCGTCCGATGCTGACGCGGCAGCTCCGCCCCGGCGCCCGCATCGTGTCGCACGCCTTCAGCATGGGTCCCACGTGGCCGGCAGACAAAGTCGATCACTTCACCAGCGCCCGCGGCGACGAGGTGACGCTGTATTTGTGGAAGGCGGATGGAAAGATCAGACCCTAGTCGGACCCCCGCGCCGGCGTGCCGGCCACATCATCGCGCCGGACGTAGATGTGAAGATTCGGTCCAGGACGCTCGATGTCGTGAAACCCGCTGAGCGGCACAAAGAACTCGTCCTGCCGATCATAGATGTTGGCGCCATCGTCCTCCGACACGACCTGCTGCGCGAACTGCAGGTCGTATCTCGCGTTTCACCCACGGCGCGATGCTGTCGAGATGAGGCGCCGCCAACGGTGACGACACGAGGACAACGAGCGTTGGCCTGAAGGCCGAGGGCACCTGGGACAGCACATAGCGCGGCTCGTAGTAGATGTAGACATGACCGTTCGTCTGTCCCAGCTGAAGGATCGTCGTGCCCGCCGCGAACCGCGACTCGATCCATCGACGGGCGATGGCACGACTATCCTCCCGCGCTATCACGCGGCTGAACGCGACGATCGACAACGCCGACGGAAGCAGCACCAGCGCCGTGAGAACCGCCGCAGCGGCGGCACGCCACGGGGGCCGGCGACGATGGCTCACCAGACCGTTCGCGGCGGTTGACACCAGATAGGCAGCCGACAAGCACAGGAACGGCACGAGCGGCAGCGCGTGCCGCGCGAAGACCGTCCGCCCGCTTCCGCTGACCACGTAGTACGCGACCGGAAAGACCATCACGAGGACGCCGCGATAACCTTCGCGCCACACCATCAACACCAGGCCCACAATGCCGGCGGTGAGCAAGGGCAGGCCGAGACCGTATCGGAGCGTGATCGTCAGGTGATGGATCCATCCCCGGCCGAGATCGGGGCCGTGGCCCTCCCGCAGATGCCGCCCGACTTCGATGAGATCTTCGACGAACGTCCGATAGTCGATCAGCGCGAACGGACAGACGATCAGGAACGTGCAGGTCATTATCGCGACGAATGCAGCGGCCCGGCCGACCCGATGCGCCATCGAGAACGGTCCGGGCCCGGCGAGAATCGCGTAACAGGCGGGCAGTGCGAGGAGCCCGGCGTTGTACTTGGTTGCGACGGCGAGTCCCGTGCAGATACCCGCGATCAGCAGATCGCGGCGCGTCCCCGACTCTGACATTTTCAAGATCGCGAGAAAGCCCGCGAGGACCATGCAGGTCATCGGAACATCGGTCACACCAAAGTGCGAGTCGCGCACGTGCAGGAACGCCAGGGCCAGGAAGGCCGCGGCGACCAACGCCGTCCTGTCGCCGAAGAGCCGGCGGGCGATCCGGAACAGCAGCCAGACGCTGAACACGCCTGCCGCCGCGCCCAGCACTCGCGCCAGGATCCGCTGGGCGGAGGTTGTTGGATCGCCTGGCTCGAACGGCAGGCCGAACGCACGCAGAGTGGCCGGCAGCCTCCAGAACGACAGCCACGAGGCCAACGCTACGAGAAGCGGGAACAGGGGCGGATAGGTGAAATCGGTGGGCCGGAACGTTCCGGAGAGATAGCTGCCCGCGAGCGCGCCGATCGCCTCTTCGTCGGGCCGCGCCGCGGGATGCGGCAAGCCGAAATTCAGCGCCCAGAAGCGCACGAAGGCCGCCGCTGCCAGAATCGCGACCAGCAGAGCGTTCCCGGGTATCGTCAGCCAGCCGATCGCCGCCGCGGCACGAACGCGCCCCCACTCGGCAATGGACGCGCGCCTCAGCCAGGCGAGAACCAGCAGCGAGACGAGGGTGACCGCCGCAGCGTCTCGCCAGTCGTGGGAGCGAACGCGGACGCCGAGAAGCGTGAACTCAACACCTCCCGACAGGAGGATGAAGATTGTCCACACCCCGCCCAGGGCGGCGGCGATGAGCGTGAGTTTTTGAAGGCGTGACGGACGGCGGTCGGTCAGCCTGCCGCTCATGCCCTCATGCGACGCCGTATCGCGCGAGCGCGAGATCGACGATCTCGCCGATGAGCTGCGTGTAGGTCCGTCCGGACTTCCTCGCCGCCATGGTGAACTCCGCTTTCGACGCCAGCCATGGATTGGGATTGGCCTCGATGACCGCAACGCGGCCGTCGGGCCGCAGCCGCATGTCGATACGGGCGTAGTCGCGTAGCTCGAGTGCCTGGAAGACGGCAACGGCTGTCGTCTGCAGGAGCGTCGCGGTTTCTTCTGGCAGATCCTCGGCAATCGCGGACTTCGTGTCGCGGTATGCTGCCGTGCCTTTGCCCCACTTCACCTCGGCGCCAGCGATTCGCGGCGTGCCTTCGGGCAGCTTCGAGAGATCCAGTTCGACGACCGGCAACGCGACCGGATTGTCGTTGCCGATCACGCCGACGTACATCTCGCGGCCTTCGACGTACTCCTCGATGAGCACCGGCGAATCGAAGTTCGCGTGCAGCCAATCGATGCGTTCCATCAGCTCACGGATCGACGAGACGACGGCGTTGAACTCGATCCCGATCGATCCGTCCTCGCGGGCTGGCTTGACGATCACCGGGAACTCGAGGTCGTGCGAAAAATCCAGACGCCCGCGGAACGATCGCGCGAAGACCGGCGTGTGCAGCCCGTGGAACTCGAGAATCTTCTTTGCGACCGCCTTGTCCTGGGCGTAGAGCAGGCCGTGCGAGCCGGCCCCGGTGATCCGCTTGTCGATCAGCTCGAGGTAGGCCGCGATCGCGTAATCGGCCGTATCGTTGCCAGCGAACGACTCGGCGAGGTTGAAGACGAGGTCGCAATCCATGCGCGCCAGCGCGTGCAACCCCTTGGTGGACCCATCGAGGACGTGGAGCGTCGCCTGGTGTCCCAGTTTGACGAGAGCCTCGGCGACTTCGTCTTCGACTTCTTTCTTGTCGAGCGTGCGCGTCAGCGGCGCCTTGTCAGACGCACCCGTGGCGGAGTCTTCCGGCTCCTCCCACCGGTCGTAGAGGACGACGACGTTCAGTGTGCCCACAGCGTGGCGAGATTATACGCCACGGTCCGCGCGCTTCGGAGCCACGGATTACAGCCACGGAGTAACACGAATTACACGGAACACTCGGTTCTCAGCCACGGAAGACACGGAGCACACTGGTCGGGTGGGCAACTGACTAGAAAGTACATCACCAGCCAACCAGTGCGATCCGTGTTTTCCGTGGTCGAGAACCGTGTCTCCAGTGGTCTCACGCCCTATTTCAGTTTCCCTGGTGCTTGGCGCCATGTGACAGCAGCCACTGAATCAGATTCGTCGTCGCCACACTCCTGCGCCACGTCATACGGCGTCTTGCCGCCGTGCCCGACCCAGTTCAGGTCAGCGCCGCGGTCGAGCAGGTATTCGGCGGTAGGCTGCTGGCCGCCGTGGCACGCATGCCAGAACGCGTTCGTGATCTGTTCGCGCGCCGGCGCTGGGTCGATCGAGCAGAGGTCTCGAACACGATCCATGAGTCCCAGGGCCGCGGCCTGCCAGATTGTTGTCGTCGCCCCGCGCTCGAGCAGCCTGCGGGCGGCGCGCCACTGCCCGAACACGACGGCATCCGACATCGGCGTGCCTCCCGTGAAAACAGCGCCCGGTGCCTCGATGTCGGCGCCGCCGTCGAGAAGCGCGTCAAGCACGCCGACATCATCGCTGCTCGCGGCCCAGTGCAGTGCTGTTTCGGGAGACCCGCGGGGACCCGGATGTATGACGCGAGCGTTGACGTCCGCCCCGGCCGCAACCAGGATGGCGACGGTCTGCGGCGCCATTGGGAAAGTGGCCAGGCCAGTCTGCCGCAATATGCAGCAGCGTCCGGGACACGCCACGCCGGTCAACGACTCTCGCTGTCGCAAGATCCGGATTGTCGCGGAGATGTCGCTGTAACGTCTCGACATCGCCACCGTGAATCGCCGCCACGAGCGCGACGGCTCGCGGGTCATCGGCCTGAATGCTCAGCATCGTTCCAGCAGTGTGATCCTGGTTTTCTGTGTTTTCCGTGGCCGTGATCCGTGCTTTCCGTGGTGCGCAATCACCCTAGGTGGCGCTGACCTCCTGCACCTCCGCGGCCGGGGTTCGGCGGTACGCCAGGAGCGCCGGCGTCCGCGCGGCAACCCAGGCGGTCGCGATGACGCACCCCAGCCCGCCGCTCACGACGGCCACGGTCGGACCGAGGGCATTGGCGACGAGCCCAGCCTCGAGTTCGCCGAGCTGCGGTCCGCCGATGAAGAACACCATGTTGACGCCGACCATCCGGCCGCGGAGCCGATCAGGCGTCTCCATCTGCCGGATCAGGTTGCGAAAGACCATGCTGACCGTGTCGGCCACGCCGGTGGCCGCCAGGCAGGCGAACGTCAGCCAGAAGGCGCGCGAGAACCCAAAGCCGACCGTGGCCAGGCCATAGACGCCGACGGCCGCGAGCAGCACGGGACCGCGCCGCTCGATCCGGTCAACCGCACGAATCATCACCGCGCTGGCGGCGACGGCGCCCACGGCCGGCGCGGCATACAGCCAGCCGTAACCGCGCGCGCCTACGTGAAGGATATCCTGCGCAAAGATGGGCAGCAGTGCCGTCGCTGACGAAAAGAACGTCGCGAAAAAGTCGAGCAGCATCGTCGACCTGATGAGCGGTGCACGGAAGACGAACCGGAGTCCTTCGAGTGCCGCCGCTAGCGTGAGGTTGCCGCGCGCCCCGCCGTCAGCGCCGCGTTCGTCCAGGACCTTGGGCATCCGCATCATCAGCAGAGCGGCGATGACGACCAGGAACGACAAGGCGTTCAGTGCGTAGACCCACGCGACACCGCCGGTGGCAATCACGACGCCGCCAACCGCGGGGCCGGCAACGGATGCCACCTGCACCATGATCGTGTTGAGCCGTGATCGCGTTCGCCAGATGCTCGGACGGAACGAGATTGGGCACGAGCGCCTGACGCGCGGGCAGATCGAACGCGCCGGCAGCCGAACTGCAGGCCGCGAGCAGATAAATAGGCCAGAGGCTCGAGAGCCCGCGAAAGGTGATGACCGCGAGCACCAACGCGAGCACCGCCATCAGCGTCTGCGTCACGAGCATCAGACGCCGCCGGTCGAGCGCGTCAGCCGCGACGCCGCTGAGGAGTGAGAAGCCGATGATCGGGACGACGCGCACGAGTCCGACGAGCCCGAGCGCGAGCGCGCGCCGGTCGTCGGGCGCGAGCAGCGAGACGTGCCAGAGGATGGCTGCCGTCTGCATGTAGCTCCCGGAGAACGAGACGAGTAGTCCGAGCCAGAGCAGACGGAAGTTTCGGGACGCGAGCGCGGGAAACAAGGGCGTTCCCGCTATTATGACGCCTCGCTCCCGTCTTTGCCCGACTTTGGCGGATGCGGCGATGCAGGTATAGTGTCGACGGGAGGGAGAGGAGTCCTGATGCGCGAACTCAAACCGCTCTCGCGCGACGCCCTCGACGCCGCGCTGGCGAAGGCTGAACGCTATCGCCTGCTGAACGAACCAGGCGAGGCGGAAAGCATCTGCCTGGATATCCTCGCTGTCGATTTCACGCACCAGCAGGCGCTGATCATGTTGCTGCTGGCGCTGACCGATCAGTTCGCGCACGATTCGCACGCCTACCATCGGGCGCGCGAAGTGCTCACCCGTCTCGAAAGCGAGTACGACAAGGCGTATTACGCCGGCATCATCGCCGAGCGCCGCGCCAAGGCGCAGCACTCGCACGGCGGCCCCGGCTCGAGCGTCGGCATCCACGACTGGATCGTCGAAGCCATGCGCCACTTCGAGCGCGCCGAATGGCTCCGGCCGTCAGGCAATGACGATGCGCGCCTGCGCTGGAACGCCTGCGCACGATTCCTCGAACGGCACCCGCAGCTGCGACCCGCAACAGAAGACATGCGGGAAATAGAGATGCTCGAGTAGCGTCGAGTTCTCGGGGCTCGGGTCTCGCGGCTCGGAACTCGGGGTCGAGGCGCGAGCACGAGACGCTGATCGCGCGAGTCTCGAACACCGCCCGCCAGCCCCCGAACCGCGAGCCCCGAGCAGAATGCACTCCCTCGACCTGATCCTCACCCTGGCGGGTGCTCTGGTAGCCGCCCTCGTCTTTGGATTCGCGACGCATCGTGTCGGCTTGTCGCCGATTGTCGGTTATCTGATCGCTGGACTTCTCGTCGGTCCGAACACTCCAGGTTTCGTTGCCGACCGTCACCTGGCCGAGCAGCTGGCCGAGGTCGGCATCATCCTCCTGATGTTTGGCGTCGGGCTGCAGTTTCACATCGAGGAGCTGGTTGCGGTCTGGCGCGTTGCCGTCCCGGGAGCGCTCGCGCAGAGCATCGTCGCCACCGCTCTCGGTATGGCTGTCGCGCACGCATTTGGATGGCCGTGGACCGCCGGTCTCGTCTTCGGCATCGGGCTTTCCGTCGCGAGCACCGTCGTTCTCATCCGCGTCCTTACCGACAACCGCGACCTCCACACGAGAGCGGGACACATCGCCGTCGGCTGGCTCGTCGTCGAAGACTTGTTGACGGTCCTCGTGCTCGTGGTGATGCCGGCGGTATTCGCGCAGGGTTCTGGCGAGGCGAACATCGCGCTGAGCCTGGGACTCGCGGCAGTCAAGGTCGTCGCGCTCACGGCTCTCGTGCTCATCGGCGGCACGCGAATCGTCCCCTGGCTCCTGACCCGAATCGCCGCGACGCACTCGCGTGAACTGTTCACGCTGGCGGTGCTCGCCCTGGCGCTTGGCGTTGCCGTCGTGTCGGCGGAGATTTTCGGCGTGTCGATGGCGCTCGGCGCCTTCCTCGCCGGCCTCGTTGTCGGCCGATCCGAGTTCAGCGTTCGCGCGGCATCTGACGCGCTGCCCATGCGAGACGCGTTCGCGGTGATCTTCTTCGTGTCCGTCGGCATGCTGCTCGACCCGTCGTTCGTAACGAGCGCGCCGCTCCTCATCGCCGCAGCGCTGGCAGTCGTGCTGATCGGGAAGCCCCTGGTCGCGCTCGGGCTCGTGCTGATCTGGGGCTACCCGTTGGGTGTCGCCCTTCGAATTGCCGTCGCCCTGGCGCAAATCGGCGAGTTCTCATTCATCGTCGCGGCCGTCGGCGCGCATCTCGGATTGGTGAGCGACGAAGTGCGGAATACGCTGGTCGCAACCGCCATCGTGTCGATCGCGGTCAATCCGCTGCTCTATCGCGCGATCGTGCCGATCGAGCGGATGATTCCGTGGCGCCGAGCCAGAGATAGCGGCGCCACCGTGCTCGAAACCGCAGGCTCCGACGATCCTCGGCATCGAGCGATCGTGATTGGGTACGGTCCCGTGGGCCGGACAGTCGCGAGACTTCTGCGAGAGAACGACGTCACGCCGACAATCGTCGACCTGAACATCGAGACGATTCAGGCGCTGCGGAATGAAGGGTTGCCGGCCATCTACGGCGACGCTGGCCAGCGTGACACGCTGGTGAGCGCAGGGGTGCCCGCCGCCGGCGCCATCATCCTCAGCGTCGCCGGTCTGCCCGAGGCCCGCGAGGTCATTCTGACATCGCGCGAGCTGAACCCGTCGATCCTGATCCTGGCGAGGACGGCATACATCCGCGAGCTGGTCGCTCTCAAACAGGCGGGAGCGAACGTCGTCTATTCCGGTGAAGCCGAAGTGGCGCTGGCGTTCACCGAGACGATCCTGAGCCGGCTCGGTGCGACCCCGGAGCAGATCGAGCGCGAGCGCGCCCGCGTGCATGACGAACTCCGGGCGGTTGGCGAAACTGGCAGCGCCCCGCGGAGCCAGGGCCAGGGATAGCACCGTCGCGAGCGAGACGCGGATCGCGCGGGTCTACGAGCCACGGGACGCGGATCACGCGGATCCACGAGCCACGGGACGCGGATCGCGCCGATCCACGAGCCACGGGACGCGGATCGCGCGGATCCACGAGCCACGGGACGCGGATCACGCGGATCCACGAGCCACGGGACGCGGATCGCGCGGATCCCCATTTCAAAAATACTGGACGCGGATCACGCGGATCATATGGTTTGAGACGCGGATGCACGGATGAACGCCCCGCGGCAAATCTCCTCGGGTGCTGCGCTGGCCCATCAGGACTTAGAACTCTTCTTTTGTGCGATCCGTGCTTCGCTGGCCCGTGATCCATGCGGTTCGCGTCTCGGTCGCCCGTTGATGCGTGCGATCTGCGTCTCGACGTCGCTTGGTTCGTGCGCTTGAGCGTCTCGGTAGCCCGTGATCCGTGGGATCCGCGGTTTGATCCGTGCGATCCGCGTCTCGAACCTTGATCCGCGTGATCCGCGTCTCGGCAGGCCGTCGATCCGCGTCTCGGCAAGCCGTCGATCCGCGCGATCCGCGTCTGGAAGCCGTTGATCCGCGCGATCCGCGTCTCGGCAGGCCGTTGATCCGCGCGATCCGCGTCTCGGCAGGCCGTCGATCCGCGCGATCCGCGTCTCCGGACCGGCACCCAGACGCCCCCTCGGCACCACCGCCTGTTCTGTGTCGTCCGTGGCCTTGTAGTCCGTGACGAACTGCGGTGGAACCCCGGGCCACTCCCCGGGCGTCCTACGTAGTAACCATGGGCTTCCCCGCACCTCGACTTCAGACCCCGGACCACGAGCTCCTCGACGCCTACTCACGGGCCGTCATCCACGCCGTCGATCGCGTCGCCCCGGCCGTCGTCAGTATCAATGTCAGCGCACCAGGCACGGCACGGCGATCGCGGGCGCAGACAGGCAGCGGCTCAGGTTTCGTCTTCGCCACCGACGGGCTCATCCTCACGAACAGCCACGTGGTCGACGGCGCATCGGCCATCGACGTCACCCTTCCTGACGGGCGTGAATGTCCGGCTGACCTCATCGGCCAGGATCGCGATACCGACGTGGCGGTGATCCGCATCACGGCATCGGAGCTGTCGGCGGTCGACTTTGGCGATTCGCAGGCGCTGCGCCCCGGGCAGCTGGTGATCGCGATCGGCAACCCGTACGGCTTCCAGCACACAGTGACGAGCGGCGTCGTGAGCGCCCTCGGGCGATCACTGCGGGCCCGTACGGGCCGGCTCATCGAGCACGTCATTCAAACCGACGCGGCACTCAACCCAGGCAACTCCGGCGGGCCGCTGGTCACGAGCACTGGATTGATCGTTGGCGTCAACACGGCAATCATCGCCGGCGGTCAGGGGCTGAGCTTTGCGGTGCCGATCAACACCGTGCACGCGATCCTGCCGGCGCTGCTGCGGGACGGCCGGGTCAGGCGCGGCTACCTCGGCGTTGCCGGCCAGGACGTGCCGCTGCTGCGTCGGGTGTCGCGGTTTCACCACCTCGCGCAGGCATCTGGGGTGCTCGTCATCTCGGTCGAAGCCGATGGGCCGGCCCGGGCCGCGGGCCTTCGTGATGGCGACATCATCGTCTCTCTCGACAACCATCCAGTGACGAGCCTCGACGATCTGCACAAGCTCCTCACCGAGGACCGCATCGGCGCGACGATCACGCTCGGGCTTCTGCGCGGCGTCGATCGTACGGACCTTCACATGACCGTCGCTGATCGTCGCTGACGTGTAACCCCGCCGTTCGTCCCATCGTCTCTCGATGGGTGAACCATTGGACTGTGCGCACCGTCCAATGGGGCAAGCTTTCCCCCCAACGAGCGACGCGAGGTGCGCCCATGAAGACCGGTACTGGTCGGATCGTATTCCTCACATTCCTGGGTGTCTGCAGCGTCTCCCACGTATCCACATTCGCGCAATCGGACACCGACCGCGAGCGAGACCTGCTGCGTTCGTCCCACGACGCTGTTCGCGTCTACGTTGCCGCGCGCGAAAACGATGACGAGGTGCGGCCGGCCGATAATCTGCAAATCTCATCCGCGTATCAGTCGCTCATCGCGGCGATGCTGTCGCGATCGCCGACGTTCCGGCGTCAGTACGCTCGCCTCGCGCGTGCGCCCCTCGTCTCGATCGTGCTGCGCGCCGACATGCCGGCGGGCCGGCGCGTCGAGGCCTTGACCCAGATCTGGTCGCGCGGCGCATCGGGCGTCGAGGCGGTGGTCCACGTTGTGCCGTCGACACGCACAGTCGAACTCATTGCCCACGAACTCGAACACATCATCGAGCAGCTCGACGGCGTGAATCTCCGGGCGAAGTCGCGCTTGCGCAAGAGTGGAGTGCGCGTAACCGCCGACTCGGACACCTTCGAAACCACGAGGGCGGTCCTGACCGGACAGCGCGTCGCGCGCGAGGTCCTCGAGGGGTCGCAGTGACATGACGCCAGCGGACACACGCTATTCGCTCCTCCTCGTCGCCTGCGTCGCGACCAACTGGATTCTCGGCGCCAGCTCAAACGCCGTCGTGACGCTGGCACAGCGCGATGCATATCGCTCACCCCGCGCGCCGCGCACGGTCGACGTCAGTGCCGACGGGCGCACCATCGTCTTTCAGTCGCTCGCCGGGCTCGTCCCAGCCGACATCAATGACCGCGCCGATATCTACGCTCTCGATCGGTCGTCCGGCGCCGTGACGCTCGAGAGCAACGCCGCGCAGGGCGTCGAGCACTCACACCCGAGGACGAGCGGCGATGGACGCTATCTCGTCTTCGAATCGGTCAGCGGCGACCATCCGATCGACGTCGTCCTGCGCGATCGCGTCGCCGGAACGACTCGCGTGCTGACTGCTTTTGACCGCGCGCGCGACCCCGAGGGATGGAGTCGAAGTCCGGCGATCAGTCGCGACGGCCGTGTGGTTGCCTTCACCTCTGTCGCGACACAACTAACCGAGGATGGCGACGCCAATGGCAGACTCGAAGACGTCTACATTCTCACGCTGGCCGCGGGCAGGGTGACCCGAGCGAGCGTCTCTTCAACCGGCGTGCAGATGCCACAGGGCAACAGCATCCTCCCAACGCTGAACGGCGACGGCCGCTGGCTCGCTTTTGCGTCAACCGCGCCGCTCACCGAAACCACTGCGCGCGACAAGCCCCGTCGTCAGGTGTATCTGCGTGACCTGCGCGACGGCCGGACGGTGCGCGTCACGCGCGCGGCCAACGGCGGCGCACCGAATGGCGACAGCTCCCTGCCATCGATCAGCGGTGATGGCCGCTACGTCGCCTTCGTGACCGAAGCGTCGAACCTGTTGAACGACGATCAGAATCAGGGAACCGACGTACTCCTCTACGACCGCGACGCCGACGCCGTCAGTTGGGTAAGCCGCGGCGCTGATGGATCATCGGCAAACGGCGAGAGCACGAGTCCAGTGATCTCCGCCGACGGCCGCTTCGTCACGTTTCAATCGGACGCCTCGAACCTCGTGTGCCCGAAGCGGTGTGCCGATCACGCCGACGACATCAATCTGCTCTGGGATGTCTTTCTGTTCGACCGGGTCAGCGGACGAATCGTGCGCGTGAGCGAAGACGATCTCGGCAGCTGGATGGAGGCGAGCGCAGGGCCAGCCGTTGACGCGACCGGCAGCATCGTTGCGTTCTCGTCCCGACACCCGGTGGACTCGGACGACCGCCGCGACGACTTCGATCTGTTCGTCCGCGCCATGCCTCCGCCGCCCACCGTCACCCGCAAGGTCCCCTGAGCCCGCGGCGCGCTTCTTGCCCACTCGACGGCTCACGGGTGGGCGGCAGCCGCGCACGCGCGCAGCCGCCACCGTTGGAGTTCGCTAACTCGCTCCACCCGTTGACTATCCGTAACGAGACGCAAAGCCCGTGGCTGTCCACGCACGCGCCGGTGATTACACTTCTGATGGCCGACAGACAAGTCTGGACGGCGGACGTGGGCCTGCGCCCGCCCGAGCCCCAGCCAAGCAGATAACGCGGCCAGCTGACGCGCCCGCGGTTGATGAGTTCCTGCTGCTCCTCGCCCGCGCCGTCCAGCAGTTCCACACCTACCCGCCCACGAGCCAGATCTGCCAGACAGCAATCGAGGCGTGTCAACGAGCGCTGGTGGCGATCGACAGCCGCGAGCAGATCGTCTTCCGCGTCATGCCCCGCGAGGTCATCGTCGACGAGGTCGGCGTCGGCACCGGCACCATCGTCGAGCAGGAGATTGCACGGCGGCTGCATTCGGCATCCGTCGCACAGGTCACGATCGAGCGCGCGGCCTCGGCGCGCGAGCTCGGGCGCTTCTGCTTCGACCTGATTCAATGCGACACAAGACACGGTCTGAACCTCAGCCTGATCGATCTGCTCGAAGAGCACGGCGTCAGCCGGATCGGCCTGCGTGCGGCGTACCGACCGCAGGTCCTCGAGAGTCAGCGCTCCGTCGGGTCCAATCGCCAGCCTGCTCGAACAACAGCGGGCGCGGCGCGACGAGCTCTTAGCCTCGGGCGGGCCCATCGACCACCTCTACCCTCCGGACAAGGGCTGGATCCGGGTCGACCCGACCGCTCGCTTCGAGCACGTATCGCTCGTCGATCTTGCGCTCCTCGCGCAGGATCCATCGACGCTTGCCGGCATGCTGCTGCGCCTGACGGAGGACGACGTCACGGAGCAGGAGGTCGGCGAAGACGCGCTCAGCCGGAAGTTCAGCGACGTGGCGAGGCTCTTTGCTGCGCTCGATCCGCGGGTCTCGCGTGTCATGTTCGGCAAGCTCGCGCGCGCGGTGCTCGATCTGCAGCCGGAAACGCGGCAAAGCCTCCTGCGCAAGACGATCCTGCCAGGACTGCTCGACGGCCGCATCGACGGCGCGGTGCTCAAGGACTTCCCCGACATCGATCTCGCCGAGTCGCTGTGCCTGCTCCTGGATCTCGAGACGGCGGCGCCCGAGGTCGTGACCACCGCGCTCGCGCGGCTCGATCTGCCCGCCGACCGTCATGCCTCGGTGCTGCCGCTGGTGCAGTCGCGCGTTGAAGCGCGCGCCGGCAACAAATCGCAGGACGCCGGGCTCGATGCACACGCCCGCAAACTGACGCGCATCGATCGGGACAAGGAGCGGAGCTTTGCCGAGTTCGCGGCCTTCGATCTGTCGCTCGACGCCGCGACCGTCGCCACCCTCGACGGCATTCGCGACGCGATTGGCGCCAGCGACATGCTGATCGTTCAGCTCGAGTGCCTGTTGCGGCTGGTGCGGCTCGAGCCCAATCCGGAGCAGGTGCAACGTTTCGCCGATCGATCGACGACGCTGCTCGAAGCGCTCGAAGGCGAACAGCGATGGGAGGAGATGGCGAGTTGGCTGTCACGCCTGCGCGGCCTGTCGGCCAGCTTCCACGAATCCCGCCCGGACGTGGCCGAGGTCCTCGCCACGCATCTCGCCGGGTTCTGCACCGTCTATCGCGCGGCGCGGCTCGTCAATCTGGCCAGCCAAAGTACCGAGGGACGCGCGGCCGCAGGCAAGATCCTCGAAGCGCTCGGACCAGGCGCCGGGCCGGCGCTGCTCGACGCGGCGCGGGCGCAAGCTGGCGAGACCAAGGAAGGCCGAGCCGCCGTCCAACTGCTCTGCGACCATGCCGTGCTCGTCGCGCCGGCGCTCGTGGCTGCGCTCGACGCCAGCAACCCTCCGGATCTGCAGCGAGCGATCGCCCGCGTGCTCGGGTTCGCCGGACACGGCTACGAGGTGCCGCTCGGCAAGCTGATCGACAGCCGCGATGAACACACGATCCGCGAAGCTCTTCGCAGCCTCGCGCGGATCGGTACGCCGCGCGCTGCAGCGCTGGTCGCCGCGCAAGTGTTCAAACATCGCGACTGGGTTGGTGGCGCCGCCGAAGAGACGTTATGGCATTTTCCGCGCACCGAATCTGACCGGCAGATTCGCGATCTGCTCGGCCGCCGCGAGTTCGTGCTCCGCCATCCGCAGGCGGCAGGACGGCTGCTCGATCGCGCCGCCCAAAGCGGTGCCGCGAACCTCGCGCCCATCCTGCAGGCGCTCGTGCCATTTCGCTTTCGTTTCTGGAATCCGGCGCTCGTACGTGTCGCGCGCCAAGCCAGGCAGATGCTGGCCTCATGACGACTACATCGAAGGCATCGAAAAAGCCGGAGGGGAGCGAGCCGCACCGCATCGATCCCGTGGCGCTCCTGAAAGGCCTTGTCAGCCTCCGACGGCTGACCGGCCTGTACCCCGCCGGGCATCCCGCGATCGAGCAGAAGCTGGCGGAGCTCGACGACAGCGTGCAACGGCACATTCGCAGTGCCACGACGCTCCGCATCGACGTGATCCACGGCTCAGCGCACCTCGACGGTGTCCCGTTCCGTCAGGACAGCGAGGCGCAGTCGCAGATCCTGCGCGAGCTCACCGATCTCGGCATCGACAGCATTCATTTCGGCCCAGGTGTGGTGCGCGCGGAACTATTGGCGCTCTCCGAGTTTCTCTGGCAGTTGAAGGAGGCGCCGATCGGCGAGCCCATCGACGTCCAACTCGCGGCGCGGCAGATCCAGCACATCAGCCTGGGTCACCTGGTCCCGCTCGACACACGCTGGAAGACCGTCCAATGGCCCGACGCGCCCAGCGGCACGCTCGATCCATCCTACGAGCTCTCGCTCGCGCTGACCGAGCGCACGTTTGACGATGTGATGTCGGGCAAGGGGATCGACCTCGCAACGATTCGCGACATCGTCCACCTGTTGATTCAGAAGGTTGCTGCCAGTAACGCCGCCCTCGGTCAGATTCTCGCGGTCAAGCTCTACGAGAACCTGACGTACTGTCACTCGGTCAACGTTGCGACGCTGAGCCTCCTCATCGGTCGGCAGCTTGGCTTCGATCAGGCAGCAACGTCGGCCCTCGCTGAGGCCGCGCTGCTCCACGACATCGGCAAGACACGAATTCCGCTCGAGATTCTCAAGAAGCCGAGCGCTCTCGACAAGCGCGAGCGTCGGATGATGGAGGCGCATACGACGTATGGCGCCGAAATCCTGGTCGAAGTCGATGGGTTGCGGCCGCTGACGCCGACCGTCGCGCTCGAACACCATCGCGGGATTGATGGCACCAGTTACCCGGACCTCGAGGAGGCTGTCCCCCACCTCCTGAGCCAGGTCGTGGCGGTAGCGGACATCTACGAGGCCATGACGGGTGCGCGGTCGTATCAGGAACCAGCCATGCCGGAGCAGGCGTGCCTCGTGCTCGCCCGCCTCGCCGGTACGAAGCTCAACACAGCGCTCGTCAAAGCCTTCGTCAACGCGATCAGCTTCTTCCCGCTCGGCTCCGTCGTCCGCACCGATCGCGACGAGATCGGCGTCGTCATTCGCACGACATCCGGCGAACCACTACATCCGGTGATCGCTCTCATCAGCAGCGATTATCAGCGGATGCCCGGTGACATCGACACCAGCCGGCGTCTCCTGTCCGGCCAATACGAGCGCCACGTCGTCGAGACCCTGCGTCCTGCCGCGGGGATGGATATCAATCAGTTTCTGGTAGCGTCGTAGTCGCGGCTCGCTTGGATTCCTGTGGCTTCCGCCCTCAGGCGAAGAAATCCTACTTCGGCCGACGTGCGCGACGGCGCGTTACCATGGCCTTGATCACCATCTGACGCTTGCGCCTCGGCTGAAACGGCGAATCGGCAGTGGCAACGGCTGCGGCAATGAGCTGGCGCACTGGCGGCTCGTCGAGCACTGCCGCGGCGTCGTCCAACCGCAACATCCGGACGCGGTTGCCGGAGCCCTTCAGAAGCTTCTGCGGATCGTCCAGCACCGCACCATCGAGGAAATACACGTTGACCCACTTCGGATAGAGACCAATCGACAGGATGGCCTCGGACGCCCTGTCTCCGGGCGCAAAGCCGATGACGAGCGCGTTGTAGGTGTCGTACACCATCTCAGTGGCGCCGGGCACCTGCGCACGCAGCTTTTTGAGCGCCGACCGCGCCGTCTTCTGCACCAACGGCGTGTAGTCGCGCATGAGGGCGGCAAGCTGACGGGCGGGTACCGTCGGAGCCTCCCGAGTTCTCTGTTGCATTGACGAGTTCAGTATCTGACAACTCGCTCTGCCGGCGCGAACCGTGTGCTAATGTGCGCTCCACGGAGGGCGTGGAATGCAGCGTTACGGCGCGGCAATGGGCCGGATTCCGACGATGATGCTGGCACTCGTCTGCTTGTTCCTGGCAAGCGGGGCAGCCGAGGCCCGTCAGGATCGCATGAAGGTGGTGCTCGACACCGACATCGGCACCGACATCGACGATGCGTGGGCGCTTGGCTATGCGGTGAAGAGCCCGACGTTCGACCTGCTGGGCGTGACCATCAGCGATGGCGACACCGCGCAGCGGGCAAAGCTCGCGTGCAAGCTTCTTCATCGGCTGGGCCGAACCGATGTACCAGTTGCCGTCGGCCGCAAGACTGCTGCCGTGCCAGTCGATCGCATCGACTATCAGTTCGCCTGGGCCGAAGACTTTCGTGACTACGCACCCGTCGCCACGCCGGCGGTCGAGTTCCTCGCCAACATCATCCGCCGCAACCCAGGCGAGATCACCCTGATCGCCGTGGGCCCGCTGCAGAACATTGGCGACCTCGTGCAGAAGCACCCCGACGTCATCCCGCTCGTCAAGCGCGTGGTGCTGATGAGCGGATCGATCGCGGCCGAACTATTACAGTCCGACGGCCGTTGCCGAGTGGAACGTGAAGCTGGCGATTCCGGAAGCGCAGGCCGTCTACTCCGCCGCGTGGCCGATCACGATCGTCCCGCTCGATTCCACGTCCTACGTGCGGCTGGAGGATCGAGAACGCGATGGCCTGCGCAAGGCGGGCACGCCGCTTGCGGTCGCGCTCGAGACGTTATTGCGCCTCTGGACCGAACGGCCGGACAGCCGCATGACGCTGCACGATCAGCTGGCGCTCGCCGAAGCGCAGCATCCGGGCCGCTTCTTCGGGCGCCCGACGGTGATGTCGCTGAAAGTTGATGCGAGCGGCTACACGCGTGTCGATCCGGCCGGCCGCGCGATCACCGTGTGCCTCGAGCCGAAGCGCAACGAGTTCATGCAGCACTTCATGGGGCAGGTCAGCAGCAAGTAGCGTCACGCCGCCAGAGGCCTTACGCGCAAGCAGGCGGTGGTTGAGCGACAGCGCACCGCACGCGAAGGCGCCGCCGAGGACGAACCAACTCTCGGTGAACGCGAAGATAACGGCATAGACGACCGTGAACGAGAGCAGTTCCACCGCCGAGAGTCTCAGCATGATGGGACGCCGATACTCGATGCGTCCACTGATGCCGTCACCGGCGGCAACGGCGCGAAAGAGAATGTAGTTGCGCAGGTGCCGGACGTGCACGGTCAGCTGCACGAGCACCATCGCTCCTAATCCGAAGAGATACCCGTCCGGCATGAAAACGGCGCGACCGCTCATTGCGGCGCCGATCGTCAGCCACCACAGAAGCGCCTGGACGCTGCACGTGGCAGCCATCGCGAGGAGAAACCGCGGGCTGAAGCGACGAAGTCGATCGACGTCCTTCTGATAGTACGGAGTAATTTCGAAGCTGCCCTCGAACATGATGTGGTCGCGGCCGCCCTGCTGGTAGAGCCGTGCGCAGGCCATCGTGAACAGCAGGTCGGAGGTGTAGAGCGCGGCCCACAGCAACACCCCGGGCCAGGGGCTGGCGAAGAACAGATCGAGCAGCATGTGCCTCTACCAGATATCGGCACGTGCCTGTCGTGACTTTCGCAAGCGTGACCGGTTCAGAACTTGCGGGTCACCCCAAATGTGATGAACGTCGGATCCAGCGGGAGCAGGTGGCCGCTGTCGGCATCGGCGTTGACCATTCGGAATGCCAGATTCACAGCCCATTGGTCGTTCGCCGCAATATCAACGCCGAAGTTGAATCCCTTGGGTGTGAACTCGTTGCTCGGTTCGAGCGTGAACGTCCCTGTGCCTGGCACGTCGAAACTCACATCGTTCAGATAGAACATGTAGGCCGCCAGGTAGCCCACGTACACATCGACGCGCTTCGTGGTGACGACATGCAGGTTGGCACCGAGGAAGAGCGGCATCATCCCGAGCTTGTCTTCTTGAACTCCGGTACCAACGGTGTGTGAGAATTCGACCGACGTCTTGCTGTATCCGAGGC
Source organism: uncultured Acidobacteriota bacterium (assembly GCA_963797715.1). Classification (GTDB taxonomy): domain Bacteria; phylum Acidobacteriota; class Vicinamibacteria; order Vicinamibacterales; family 2-12-FULL-66-21; genus DATBJJ01. The sequence goes on along the minus strand of CAWCQS010000004.1, from coordinate 7,985 downwards.
CAACGTCGAAGCTGAAGAACCTGGCGAGGCGAAACTCAACATCTCCACCAAGGCCGAACGCCGATTTGGCCGCGGTCAATTCCGCGGTGCCGAACACCGGATCCGGAAATATGTCGTTGTCATCCAGCACGCACCGGCACTGAACACCACCCCAGAAGCGGACCTTCAGGTTCGGGTACTCGTCCTGAGCGCGCGCCGTTCCCTGAAGGAAAGAAACAAGCAGCAGCGCGACTGCTGCTGCCACCGAAACGAATCGCATGAAGAACCTCCGGCCGCCGGCGCGCAAGATCGCGGCCACAAGGCGTCGCTCTGGTGCTCTGCGAAACAAGAACGATTTGTTGACGTTCTCGCATCGCATCGGTCTCCACATGACGAGAAGGACCACAACCGATTGAGAGTGGATCACGACCGATTGAGAGTGACCACAACAGATTGAGACCAGCCGGAGTCGGTCATCGGTGCTGAAGGGTGAACCGTGGTAAATTTGTGGATTCAGCGGGCTTTCCCACCCCAACGCCGGAGTGGTGAAACTGGCAGACGCGCGGGACTCAAAATCCCGTGGGGTTCACTCCCCGTGTCGGTTCGATTCCGACCTCCGGCACCATAATCCCTAACAATTTCAACGATCCGGCCTTGGCGTGAGCGCCGTGGCGGGACACCAGATCGGCCTGTACTCTCACCCATACTCTCACTCATGCGGTTTTCAACGGCGCGCCTTGCCGTCGGCGTTGAACCGTGTTGGCCTGCCCTTGCGCGGCGCGTGGTCGTCGGCTTCGCCGCGGCCAGCGCCCGAGAGCGTTGCGCACTTCATCCTCGCGACGATGTCGTACCGATCAGAACACCGATCGCGTCTTGTGCCCGGTGATCGCCATCGCCTGTTTTTCCGGCACGCCTGCCCGTATCGAGTTCCGCGCGGCCGTCCGCCGGAAATCGTGAAAGAGCGCACCCGGATACCCGGCGTCGGTGGACGCCGTCTTCCAGCGCTTCCGCACGTCCTTGATCCGGGAGCCGTCCGCCCGATGGAAGACCCACCCTGAGATGATGTCTCGCTGCTTCAACGCCGCGAGGCTCTCGACTTGGACGGTCAGCACCTGTCGCAGTTCCGTCGTCAGGATGAACGTGCGCCCTTGCCGTTCTTCGTCGTGCCGGGACTCAAGCGGACGCTCCCCGTGTGCAGATCCACGCGGTCAGCCGTCAACGAGAGGACTTCACTACGAAGCCTCCAGCCCGTGAGGTACGCAAAGCGGAGCGGGGCCTGCACCTCCGCTGGTAAGCGCGTGCGATGGCGTCGAACGCCGCGCGCTCCAGAAACCCTCGACGCACGTTGTCTTCCTTCGGCGTCTCGATCTCCGGGATCGACCACCAGTGCTCCATGCTTGCGCGCAAGGCGGAAGCCTGACGCAAGGCCGCGAGTTCTCGGTTCGTGGTCGAGAGCGAGGCCCCGGCTTCCATGTGTCGTGCCGGGTTCCGGGATCTCCGCTCCTCCAATCGTGGCCATCCGGCGATCAGGACCGAAGGGACGGAACAGGTGTAGATCGATCCGTCGTTGTGTGTGTGCGATGCTCTTCCGGCCGACCGCCTTCTGATCATCGATCACCGCCTGTAATCCCTCGGTTAGCGTGATTTTGCCAACCTTCGCTGAGACGGCGATCCCTTTTCCGCTGTCGCCAAGCCGGTCCGTCAGTAGCTTCTGTGCGTCGCCTTTCTTCTCACTCTCGCTCGACTCGTAATGGCGTTCGCCGCCGCTGGTGTACGAGATCCACCAGAAGCGAGAGGTCTCCTTACCTTTCTTCTTCGGTTTGTAGATCGATCCCGATCTTTTTGTGCGGGGCCGTCGTCGAGGGGCTGTCGTGGGAGTGTCCGTCATCGGGTTTTTCCTTTCGTTGCCATCTGGCGTGCCGACCGTCGTTTGTTGTGCTGTGTGGTCAATTCGATCCGCACGGTTCAGCAGGACACAGCGTTCGGTGCAGAACCGTTTCGGGGCGCCTCTCGCCACGGCCCCTGTCACGAGTAGATGGTCACAGCCGTCGCGCTGGCAGCGTCGTAGCGACACCATGTCGCGCAAGGTCAAGAGATGCGCGGTGAGGAACACCACGAGATCCTCCGTGCTGCCGGACACGGAGAGCACGTACGCGCCAGCGGCCCGATAGGCGCGATCCGCCCGCGATTCCTGATCGCACACCACCCTTCACGCCGCCGCGCCAGCCGGGCCGCTGGCGTCCGGCGCTCCGGATCGCAAAGAAGAGCGTTATTGGAAACCGCTCGCTTTCCACGCCCGCGTCGCCGAAGCCCTGCGCGAAGGCGATTCGAAGCCCGGCGCCCAGCAAGCCCAGCTCCTCGTCCGTCGGCCGCGGGCCGGTGACGTCCTCCACCGCGAGGAAGCCCGCACCCTCGGAGCCGTCGAAGCTGCCCAGGAAGGCCGCGACGGCCTGCCGGATGGCCGCGTAGTCGATGTGCATCGCCGGAGGGTACGGCCCGACGAGCGCCTCGAAGTCGCCGTTGATCCACGGCAGCAGCAGATCGAGCCGTTCGGGAGCCGTCAACGTTCTCGCCATATTTACCAAAGTATACAACCGTTTACAGTGAAATATAAATACGGCGTTTTACATTATTTAAGTTACGGCCTTTCCGTTTACCTTCGAGTGCATGAAGCAAGACCTTCGCGAACCGAGCCATGAAGTCATCGCGGTGCGCGTCCCGTCCCAGCTCGCCAAAGACATCAAGCAGGCCGCCCGTGCGGATGACCGCACGCTGTCCGGCTTCCTGCGACGCTTACTCGCGGCGGCCGTCCAGCATGGGGAGAGTCGCTGAGATCATGGCTGACCTCCTCCTCGGCGTCCTCGACGTCCTCCGTCGCCTCCTCGACATCCCCGGCGCGGCCGCGTATCTCAACGCGTCGGAGTCGCAAGTGCACGCATGGATCCGCAATGGCGACTTGGTGCCGGTGCGGTTGCCGTCACCGCGACGGGCGGGTGAGTCCTCGAACGGTGCACCTCGACGTGAAGGATCTCGATGCCTTCATCGACAGCGCGAAGGCGGCGTCAACAAGTGAACCGCATCCGCAACTGAGTGCGGCGTCGCTCAAGGGTTGGAAGAACACGCCGATCCGACGGCGGAAGAAAGGTGAGGCCGCGTAGTCCCATGAATCCCCGTCCCCGTCCGCTCTCTTGCACGGTGTGCCACACGCGATGGGTCGAGGCGGTCTGGCAGCCTGGGCACGCCTGCCCTTTCGTCAGTTGCGACGGTGTGCTCCAGCACGCGCCACCGCGAAAGCCCACGCCACGCGTGTGGAAGCCGAAACCGAAAAAGACCTATCCATTGTTTGACGACACGGACTCCCGATGAAAAAAGGTGGACCAATGACCAGACACGAGCGCGACGAGACGGAACGGGTCGAAGCCTTCCTGCGGCAGATCGCTCAGACGGACGAGATCCCGACGCGGATCATCGCCTCCGCGTCGCGATTTGCGGGTCACGTTCCCGCTGCCGGACGGACGCGTCTTTCAGAAACGGATGGCGGACATGACCCCGACGACTTTGGGGCATTTGCGGCGCACCAGCACCGAACCATGACGGCCGCGCTTGGTCCCGGGATGAATTGAATACGCCGATGCGATTCCCAATCGAGATCCATTACGACTGTTGCATCTGCGAATATCTCGCGCCGCTGCCGTTCTTCAACGCGAAATTCGGCTATCTCCACGACGAACGTCTGGAACACGCACGCGTCCGCCTCGTGACGTTTTGCCGTGAGGTCACCAGTAGATCGCGCCATGCGCGAGCGTCGGAAGTTGGAGTCGTGAGCACACGGTATCGCGTCCTCGTCGCCGATCCGCCCTGGAAACACAACGACCCCCTCGGCCATCGCGGCGCAGCGGCGAATTACAAAGTGATGACGCTTGACGCGATCAAACAATTTCCACTACCGCCATTGCATGACGATGCCACGTTGTTTTTGTGGCGTTGCGCGTCGATGCAACAGGAAGCACTCGATGTGATCGAGGCGTGGGGGTTTGCGTTGAAGTGCGAGATCGTGTGGATCAAAACGACGACACGCGGCAAGCACTGTTTCGGTTTCGGTAATATGGCGCGAAGGGCACATGAAACATGTGTGATCGCCACGCGTGGCAAGCCGAAGACGCTTAATCATTCCATTAGATCATTTTTTGAAGCGCCTGTTGGGGCACATTCGGAAAAGCCGGAGGAATTTTTCCATATCGTGGAACGGTTGCGCGAAGGACCACGAGCGGAATTGTTCGCGCGACGGTTACGCGTCGGATGGGATTGTTTTGGCGATGAGTTGCGCGTTACCGATGCGTTCGTGCTTCGCGCGGCAGAGGACGTGACCGGACGTCATGCCTGATATCGCCCTCGACACGCCGTTTCTCACGATCGTCAGCAGCGACGAGGGGCCGGTGTTGCTGCTCACAGTGACGCCGGACGATCTGACGGTCTGTCAAGGGTGTCCGCATTTGCACGTCCGCGTGCTTCATACCGCTGCGATCCGGCGATTTTGCGCCGTGTCGCGAGGCAAATTCTTCGACTCGCGGAGCGGACGGCGTGACCCTGGCCGAAGTGGTCGACGCGTTCCACGCCACGCCGTGCGGTAACGGCTATAAAGCGCTGTGCAAAGCGCACGACGATCACAAGGAAAGTGTGGTCATCCATCAGGACGGCGACAAGATCTGGTCAAATATGCGGGGGCAATGCCGACCGACGGTGTACTCGATGCCGTCGGCCTGCAATTGCGGGATCTCTTTCTCCACAACGGCGTCTGTTGTTCGCTGTTGTTGCGGATAACCTCTATCGCGATCTGGATGGGTTCATCCGTACCGGACTGCTATGCCGCAACAAAACATTTCGCTTTGAAAAATTCAGTGCGACCGGCACGTGGATCCGCTCCAAGGCGCAGAACGGGGATAAGCCCATTCTGGATGGTGTCCGGCGCCTCCTCTATCGTGTCGATGACTTGCAGAAATGGCACGACGCCGCACAGCTCGATCATTTCCCGGTGTTCATCCCCGAAGGCGAAAAAGACTGCGACACCCTGTGGGCGCTTGGTGTGCCTGCGACGTCCAACGACAGCGGCGCGGGGAAATGGACCGCCGATCACACCACGCAATTGACGGCCATTGGCGTGACCCATGTCTGGCTGTTGCCGGACAACGATGTTCCCGGACGCGATCACGTGGAGATCATCGCCCGTGCCTGCACAACCGCCGGGATCGTCGCGCGGATCGTGCCCTTGCCCGATCTCCCGCCGAAAGGGGATGTCAGCGATCGGGTCGCCAACGGCCACACCAAAGCCGAATTACGGGCGCTGTGTGAGGCCGCGCCGATCTACACGATCCCACCCTCGCCGGATGCGCCCACGCCGATCATCACCACGGCGCGCACGCTCGCCGACGTGGACAGCCATGTTCACCCGCTGGCTCGGTCAGCGAATACGACCTCGACGCGCTGCATGCGGTGCTGGCGGCCGCGGCTGCGGAACGACTGACTGGCGATCCCGCGTGGCTGCTCGTGGTGTCGGGGCCGGGCAACGCGAAAACCGAAACCGTGCAGGCCCTGGCCGGCGCCGGCGCGCTCGTCACGAGCACAATCAGCTCGGAAGGCGCGCTGCTCTCCGGCACGCTCGAAGCGCGAACGGACCAAAGACGCGACCGGCGGACTGCTCCGGCGCATCGGGATCGCGGGCTGCTCGTCGTCAAGGACGTGACCGTCGATCCTGTGCGATGAACCGCGACACGCGCGCCAGTCTCCTGGCGGCGCTCCGCGAGATTCACGACGGCAAGTGGGAGCGGAACGTCGGCACCGACGGCGGGCGGACCCTGACGTGGACCGGCCGGCTCGTCGTGATCGGCGCCGTCACGACGGCATGGGACCGGGCGCACGACGTGATCGCCAGTCGATGGGCGATCGGTTTGTCGTCGTGCGCATGGACTCGACGACCGGCCGGCATGCCGGCCGGGCGCCGCGCCTGCCGGAACACCGGCGACGAGAGACGCAGATGCGCGCCGAGCTCGCGGACGCCGTCGGCGGCGTGCTCGCGACGGTTGACGCCGCCGAGCGCCATCACCCTCGACCGAGGCGGAACAGGAACGGCTTATCGCAGCCGCCGATGTCGTCACCCTGGCCCGGACGGGCGTGGACTACGACTATCGCGGCGACGTGATCGACGCGCACGCGCCCGAGATGCCGACCCGGTTCGCGAAGCAGCTCACGCAGATGGTGCGCGGCGCCGTGGCGATCGGCATGGATCGCGCGGCGGCGGTGCGGCTCGCGCTCGGTGCGCGCGGGATTCGATGCCGCCGCTCCGGCTGGCCGTGCTTGAGGACGTAGCCAAAAATCCAGGATCGCAACCGGCCGACGTGCGCAAGCGGTTGGATAAACCGTGGTCTACAGTCAAGCGGCAACTTCAGAGCTTGTATTTATTGCAGGTATTGACGTGCGAGCGAAATCGAAGAGGAGCAAATCGAAACGTCGATGGAAGAAGAAGAGCACGACGACAAGAAGTCGACGAAAAGAAGTCGAAGCGCACGACGAAAACGATCTTCTGCTATTCCGTGGCGGATGGGATCAAAGCGGAGGCTATCGGTTGTCCCGGGCCGGAGCCTGTGGCTGAGCCGGAATTCAGGACACAGCATCCCCAGATTTATTACTAAACGTGTATTTGGGTATGTATAGGGCGTTGAGTGGGAGCACGGAGCGCGGGGCACGTTACGCACTGTTTCTAACCTTTCTGCTGATGCTTTTGTGGCTATGGGCGGGGGGTGTGCCTAGGTGTGAAATTTGAGCCTCTGTGGCGTGAGGGAGAGCCAGAGTCGGCCTGGAACCCTTGCAGGGCTGTCGACGCACGGGATTCAAGGTCCCGTGCGTGACTGAAAACGAACAGAAACGTGAGCAAAAACGACTGATTATGGACTGCTTTCACAGATCTCTCACTAAAGGCGATTCGCGATTTTGGACGCACGGCTGGAACTGACGGAACCTTTGCGCCGCCCGGGTGGAGGTCTGTAGGTCTGTAACAAGGAACCAAATTCAAGATGAGGAATGATCGCCTCGCACGCATGGCCGCGTCGCTCGCGTTCGAGTTGATGGAGAAGCAGCCACTCGATGAAGCGATTCTGTCGGCGCTATCAAACCCGCGTGCTGCGGCCAGCGGAAAAATGTTGGCGTGTGGACCGCGCAAACGTCCATCGATCGTACTCCTCACGTGCCGACAACTTGAACGCGAGGGGAAGTTCGCACGCCGTGGTCAACGTTGGATTCGCATACGCCCGGAGATCGTATGAAGAATTCTGTTTTGCAACTCCAGCGCAAAATTCTGCTGCGAGGCCTCGACGAGGCCGACGCGCAGTCCGACTATAAGGCCGCGATCTTGTATGGCGATGCGCTACGAGTGATCGAAAAAGAACTCGGCGAGGAAAAACGTGCCGCCGATACCGAAGCGAAGTTGTTTATCCGCTACATGACGGACTCCGAAGTTGCAGAGATCTGCGAGATCTATAACCTCGCGCGTGTCAGAAAGTTGAATGGCGATCCGCCATTTTCTACAACGCATGACGCCGCGCGCCGACTGCCACACGTTTGTACGAACCAGACATGCTTTTTATCCAACGCGTGATCGTCGGACCAGAACGCTCAACCACAACGCCTGCGCCTACACAGGACAACGAAGATCGCTGGATTCTGCGCATTAATGATGACGGAAGCATTTCGGAGGTGTAGTGCAATGACTTCACTGACAATGTTTTCTCGATACCTTGCGTATCTCGACGCAAAGTCCATTGTGATCGAGCCGTTGAGTGCGCTGACCGATGAGGATAAGGCTGCGTTACTCAGCGCCACCGCGCCAACACGTCTCCCACGCGATCTCCCTCGATGATGTCTTCGGATCCGGCAATTGGCGGACGGTGACACCGGAGCGGATGCCGACGCCCGATTGAATCACGCTATTCCGTTGCTGGCGCGCGCGATCGGCG
>CAWCQS010000003.1:0-433884 GCA_963797715.1 uncultured Acidobacteriota bacterium | reverse complement strand
ACCAATCACATCATTAGCAAATCCGTGATGTTCGCGTCTGGCTGGCCTCTCGGTCCTGTCGAAAGGCACGCCGGAACCGTGAGCTGCGCACCACGGCGCTCGAATCTCACGCTTCTGATTTATCGCGTCACCCACTGAAACCGTTCGGCGGAACGCGGTTGCCTCGGCGCCTTCAGGAGGTGCCTCGCTGACGCTGTTGGCGAGTCGCTGAATTTCGCTGGCAGTTCGCGACATTTCGCGTCGGTTCGGGACGAAGCGACGCAAATGGCTCCAAGACAGGCACAAGAGTCTTTGAGCGTGGCTCAGCCTGTTAGAGCATCAGGTTCGGAGCCGGAACGTCGCTGGACCGAATCCAATCGGCCCGATTTCCATCCGTGTGAAATCCGCTAAACAGATCGGCGTCACAGGGAAGTAATCCGGTCCGCGCAGCCGTCTGGCTCATATAATCCAACCGTCTGGCTCTCACTCCCGGCACTCGCCTTGGCGCCTACGACATCACCGCGCCGATCGGCGAAGGGGGGATGGGCCATGTCTTTCGCGCGCGCGATTCAAGGCTGAATCGCGACGTCGCCATCAAGGTCCTGCCCGAGGCGTTCGCCAACGAGCCGGACCGCCTGGCGCGCTTCCAGCGTGAAGCGAAGACCCTCGCCTCGCTGAACCATCCGAACATCGGCGCGATTTACGGCCTCGAAGAAAGTGGTGGCGTCTCCGCGCTCGTGATGGAGCTGGTGGAGGGGGAGGACCTGTCGCAGCGGATCACGCACGGCGCGATCCCGGTTGATCAGGCGCTGCCCATCGCGAAGCAGATCGCGGACGCGCTCGAAGCGGCGCACGAGCAGGGGATCATCCACCGCGATCTGAAACCGGCGAACATCAAAATCCGCGCGGACGGTACGGTCAAGGTGCTCGACTTCGGGCTGGCGAAGGCGATGGAGCCCTCGGGCGGGATGTCGGCGAGCGTCTCGACGTCGCCGACGCTGACAACCCCAGCGATGACGCAGGCCGGGATGATTCTGGGCACAGCGGCCTATATGTCGCCAGAGCAGGCGCGTGGGACGACGGCGGACAAGCGCGCGGACATCTGGGCCTTCGGCGTGGTGTTGTGGGAGATGCTGACCGGGAAGCGTCTGTTCGAGGGCGCGACGGTCTCAGACACCCTCGCGTCGGTGCTGAAGACCGAGCCGGACTGGACTGCGCTCGCGCCAACGACGGACCCCGCCATTCGCCGCCTGCTGCGGCGCTGCCTCGAGAAGGATCGCAGGCGGCGACTGTCTGATGCCGCGGACGCGCGATTGGAGATCGACGAGGCCTTGACTACGCCGTCGGCCGATGCCGCCGCCGCCGCATCCTCTTCCGCCGTGTCGAGGCGACGGGTCACCGCCGTTGCTGGCGTCGCACTCCTCGTCGGCGCTGTGGGGCGGCGGTCACGCTGGGCGCGTTCGTGTGGCGCGCGCCCGCGCCGCAGGTCTGGAACGGCGTCATGCTCGGCGGGCCTCAGGTGTCGGTCTCTCCACGGCCCTCGCCCGACGGGCACTTGCTCGCGTTCGTGGGCAATGACGTTGACGATGTCCTGCAGTTGTGGGTGGCGAAGCCGGGATCCGGCAATCGCATCATGCTGACCCACAATCGCGAGCGCGGCTATGTGCAAAGCTGCGCATGGTCGGCCGACGGAAACCGCATCTTTTACGACCGCTGGTTCGACGGTCCGAAGGGCGTGTTCAGCGTCGCGCCGCTCGGCGGCGACGAGCAATTGGTATTGGAAGACGCCATGTTCCCGGAACCGTTGCCGGATGGCAGTCTGTTGCTGGTCCGAATCAATCCCGAGCACCGCCAGCAATTGTTTCGCTATTGGCCCGACAGCGGCAAACTGCAGGGCTATGCCGTCGAGCCGACGTCTGGACTCTCTGGCTCTCGATCCGTGCGAGACGGCCGCCTGGCCCTGGTGATCGGACTGGCCACGGCGCCCGGCGCGGACCGCGGAGTTCATGCCTGGGTTGTCAATTTGCTTTCCGGCGAGCTGCGCCCGCTCGCGGTGGACCTGTCGAACGCCAGCAACTTTTCGATCGCGGCGACCTGGGATGGGAAGCGCGCGTTGATCGGCGCGACTTTCGGGAGCCTGTATCGAGTGATCAGCATTCCGCTCGATGCGTCCCCGGCAGGCAGTCAACGGGCCACGACGCTGTTGACGTTGACGCTCTCGGCGTGGACCATCGACGCGGGCCCCGATGAAAGCATCTACGTCGAGCAGAACGACCGCCCGGTCGAACTGGTGCGATTTGCCGTCGGATCTTCCGCGTCCGTTGAACGCTCCGATCGCGCCGGCGGCGTTCGCGTGGAACGGATCGCCACACTTGCGTCATCGGGCCTCTCAACGATGCGTGGAGATTATTTTGCGGTGTTGCCGGACGGCCGGGCGGTGTGGACGGAGGTCAACGGAGGACGCAATCGTGTGATGGTCGTTGAAGCCGGAAAGGATCCCGTGCCGCTGGTCAGCACGAGCGAGGAAACCTGGGGGCCGATGACCGCCGTCGGCGTGGGAGGAGTCGCTTTCATGGTCGGTTCCAAAGGCAGGCCTGCTATCGGGCTTGCCGCTCTGGCCAACGGCCGGATCACTCGCCAGTTTCCGTTCGACAAGGGATTTGTATCGGGCATGGCGGCATCACCGGATGGCAACACGATCTATGCCGTGGCGGAAGGTCTCGTGTGGGCAGTGCCGGTCACCGGAGAAGCGCCCCGCAAGGTCCGCAGCGGCGACGGCGTGACGGTAGACATCGCCACGCAGAGTCTCGTGGTCTTTGTGCAACAGCCAGGCAATAGCCGCTTGATTCGTATCCCCCTGACCGGTGGGCCGGAACAAGATATCGCTGGTTCGTTTCGTATAGCCGCTGGCGTGGATCCCGGTTCCCTTCACAATGGACGCCTGGTGTCACCGCTGGCGGCACCCTATTGGTATTGGCCTCCTGGAATTTTCGATTTAGCCACCGGCACATCCCAGCGCATCCCCCTCGATTACGCGCAGGACTTCCATCACATGGCGTGGACTCCCGACGGCAAAGTCATGGCGGTCGCCGTCGGCTTCCGTGGGTCGATTTGGAAGTTCACACCGGAAGGCAAGTAGCGACCCCACCCGCAAGAAAAGGGAATCGCCCCCGCCTTGTCGCGAAGGGTATTTTCACCGGCTCGACTGCGGATAGAAAGTCCCTGCGGCGTTAATCGCGGGTAAGGGTAGCGGCTCAGCATTGCACCAGCCGCCCTTGGGCGCGGCGGTCTATTTCTGTTCGGCGAACGTGTCAGCCACTTTTAGCGCGAGAGCGGCCGTGTTGGCGTGCGCGATGTTCGACGCCACGGCAACGACGATCCCGTTGTCGCGGCGCGTCATCAGCGACATCACGCTTCCGCCTGCGAGCTCGCCGTTGACGCTGTCTGCATTCGTCGCCAGGGCAAAGCGGACGAGATCGGACGGCGTGGAATAGAACGCCATTTTCCCCGCACAGCACGCCAGGTCGCGCATGTACATCAGTCGTCGTCCACTGCGGGGATCTGTGGTGAAGCCCCGCCAGAATGTTGCCGGCACGTAGAACGTCGCGCGATCGCCCGGCAATGGCTGTCGGGGGGCGCTGATACCAATCGGCCTGAGGATGAGGTCGTGGACGGCCGTGAAGCCTGGGAAGTCCTCTTCCGGCTCCCCGATATGATCCGGGCTCCACTCGGCCGCCGAATCCGTACCGGTGTTGGTCAGGCCGAGGGACGCGACCGCGGCGGGGGTGACCACCTGTGCCGCAGTGCCGATGTTGAATCGAGTATCGGGTGTGACGGGCGTATGCGTGACGACGTCCCTCCATCCGAACCCTTCGGCCCAGACAATATTCCCGGGGCCGCCGCCGATGCCGACCGCGATCGAGACTCCTGGCAGGTTCTGCTCCACGATGGCCGCGCGCACCATCGGCCGCGCGCGATCGACGGCTGCCGCCAATTGTGGCGAGGGTGCCGACGCGCTGACCGACGGCACGCCCGGAGCTTGCGCGAAGAGAGGCGCCTCTACCTTGATCGAATGGATGAGAAATGCCGCGAACGCGGCAATGAGAGCGCCGACCGCCACTGCGGTGCGCCCGGCCCAGGTCGGCAGCCGGCTCCGCGCGGTCCTCACGCCGAAGAGGACCGCGGCAAGCATGAGCAGGAATCCGACGACGGCCCCGCCCGGCGGGTCTGAGCTCGCGACGTAAATGCCCATCGCCGCAATGGCCAGGGCCAGAGCGATGCGGGCGAATGCCTTCCCGGGGTTCGTCACAGACGATGTCATGTGCTACCACTCCCCAAACCGGCGTGAAAACGCGGAAGCTGCTGCCTGGCACCGAGGCCGCGATATTACTTTATAACAAAAAGTTCTCTGTGTATAGGAGCAATCGACGGCTCGCGGCAGCATGGCCGCCAGATTCCCCTTAGTTCGAACTGTATGCAGGTCGCGTCTGGGGCCGGCGACCGCGCGCGCCAAAGCAGAACAATGAATGCCGTCGCCGGATGAACGGTGTGGTTCGGCTACAGGCTGTCCGAGAAGCTTCGCGACGACGCCCCAGCTCCTGCTCGCCGCGGTGGCGCTCGGCTCGCGCCAAGTCGTCACGCAGTCGCGTGACCTCCTGCTGCGGGCGCTCGACCCGCTCATCTCGCTCATCGCGACGCTCGTCCACCACGTGAGCATTGCGACAGATTCGAGAATTGTACAAGTACGATTTTCTGGATCGACGGTGTCAGCTGGAGATCGTGTCAGGCTCCACCGCTAAACGAAGATAATCAATTCAAGTGGGAACCTATCTGGCGCCATCGAAACCTGACGATTAGATCATCGTATGATGCCCAAATCGATATCTTCGACGGTGACCTCGATCGACGCAACACAACGCAAACTGATCGTCGGCATCGTCATAGCGACGCTGATGGCGTTGGCCATCGCGATCGCCGACTTGGCGAGCGGCGGCCGCCCTGATCCGCCGACGCTGCGCGCCGCAGCGACCCTGCTCGATGGTGCTTGGCGATTCCATACCGGCGATGACCCACGCTGGGCGGACGCGAATACGGACGATAACGGTTGGGAGACCATCGACCTGACCGCCGTCCCGGGCAGCCACGACGGCGACGTGGGTCTGCCCGATTACGTAGGCGGGTGGATGGCGCACGGTCATCCCGGCTATCACGGCTACGCCTGGTACCGGCGCGCGGTGACGGTGCCGGCCGGACGCGCGTCGTGGGACATCCTCGGGCCGACCCTCGTCGAGAACGGCTACGAACTCTATTGGAACGGCCAACGGCTAGGTGGGTCGGGCAGGCTCGGCCCGGCCCCGCGCGTCGTCGGCACGCGGCCGATGCGGTTCGCCCTTCCTACTGATGCGGCGGGTACCCCTGGCGTGCTCGCCGTCCGCGCATACATGCGTCCCAGTTCCGGGGTCAGCGCAGACGGCGGCGGCATGCATAGCGCGCCCATACTGGCTCCGCGGCCCATAAGCGACGAGCTCCACCGCGTGCAATGGGAGCGAACCATCGCCGGTTACATCGTCGATGTGATCGAGCCGATCGCCATGTTGGCACTCATCGGCTTAGCGTTCGGGTGCCGGTCTGGCAGCAGCCACAAGGGTTTCTTGATCTTTGCCAGCATCGCGCTCGCACTTACGGCAGCCAGGCGGCTTTGTTACACGTACCGCATGCTCACATGTTCGTGCATTCGTGGGAGACGCGAGCGCCGTGCGCATCAACTGACAGACGTCGTCGAACGAGCGCGGACGGGCGGCGCGAGGAAGCCTTCAGTTTGGCGAGGCCAGCTCAATGGGATTGAAGTCCGACTGTAAGGCGGCAGAAACGGAGGCGCGCGCCGGCGTTCTCGATGGCGGTGCGGACTTCGGGGTGCTGTGCACCGCGAGGTTGTCGAGGATGACGACGTCGCCGCGCCGGAGCGTGGGAACGAGGACTTGTTCCACATACGCACGGAACGTGAGGTATCGATCGGGCCGTCGAACACGGCCGTGGCGGTCAGCTCCGTCGGCCGCAGCGCCGCCACCCCGTGTGCGTCTGCCATGACTGCACGGCGTGTGATCGGGCGCGCGCGTGCCCCGTGGGCTCGCGCATAGCGGCGCGGAGTCAGTGGTGACGCCATGAAACAATGCGATCACCGCATGGACCGATCTGATGGATCTGGCCACCTATGCGTGGCTGGCGTCAGTGATGTGGGTGCCAGTGGTGGCCGCCTGGACGCTGGCCTGGAACCGCTGGTGCCTGCGTCCGTGGCGAAGCATCGATGGGGCGGCCGTGGTGCTGGCGGTCGCCGGGATCATCGGCGCCGTGATCCATTCGGCGAGCGTGACAAGCGGCAGCCGGCTCGGGTCGATCGCGTTGTTTGTCGTGATCGGCGCGCGCATCGTCCGCAGCGGACCCATGCGGATCCTGGCGCTCGTCACGCTAGCCTCGACAATGGCCGGGCTATTCGGCGGCGAGTTGCTCGATACGATCGGCGTGCCGGGCATCTGGTTTCCGTTCGGCATCGGCGTGTCGCGGACGCAGTACGTCTACGCGATCGCCATCCCGCTCCTGGCCTTTTTGATCGTGCGAACCTTGCTTTTCAAAGAGAACCCATCGATAACGATGCGGCGATGTTACGCCAGTTGATCTCGCGCTATCGCCTCTGGCTCTTCCACACCGAGGGTAAGCGTACCGACGAACCCCGTATTGAACGAGTGCTGACGCTCGACGCACAGTGCGGTGAGGAGGGCCGATGAGAGCTCGGACACGAAGCCGCATGCTGGCCTTGGTGCGACAGTGGGAGACCAGCGGCGAAACGCGGCGTGCGTTTGCGACCGGCACGGCGTGACGCTGTCCTGTTTCGATTGTTGGCGCCGCCAGGTACGTGAGGCGTCGATGCGGCCCGGTACCCGCTTCCTGTCACACGCTAGTGCCGGCCGCGCGCTACGAACTCACTTCTTGCCGGCTCTGTTGGGATCGTCCGCGGGGTTGACGTAGTTGATCACGAACGGCCCGATGCCGTGGGCCTGGATCGTCGTGTCGCCGTCAGTCCACGCGTAATGCGCCATCTTCGCGGGAACAAATGCATACGCACCAGGCCCGAGCGTCGTCGTTGCAGCCTCGTCCCCGCTTTCCCCCATGCCGAGCCGAAACGTCCCGCTAAGGATGGTCAGGTGTTCGTCTCCAGGGTGCCAGTGCGGAGGAATGCGCGCCTTTCCGCGATATCGGAATCTCAGCACGAACGGCGACCCCTCCTTGTCCGGATCTCCCGACACGACGGCGATCTCTGCACCCGGTCGCAGTTGTTTCCACTGAATATCGTCTGCTGCGGTGACGCTGTGACGAGGACCGGTTCGGGGAGACTGCGCGCGAATATCACCCGACACTGACACGAGCAACGCAACCAGTAGCGCTGCGCTTCCGCCGCGTAGGGCTGAGTCCATGGGGCCGGAAGTGTAGCATGGCCTCACAACCCGCCTTTGTTTCACACCATCCCAATCACTCGGCGCAAGCCGCCGCTCTCGTCCTACCAACCTAACCAATCGACTTCGCATCCAATCGGTGAGAGCGCGTGTCAACGTCACGCGGTGGATTTGAAAAGGCTCCGGCAAGAGCTAGGAGCATTGAAGCCCAGGAGGAGAACGCGATGGAAACAGGGATGGAACGGGATATTCGTATCCTCAAAAACATGTACACCGTCATTGCGACCCTTCTGATTGCACTGCCGAGCTTCCTCGGTCTGACGGCCATGGCTGCGCAAACCCGGAACCAGAAGTTCGACGAGATCGACGTCGAGCGTATCAACATCGTCGAAAGGGACGGCAAGATCAAACTCGTGATCGCGAACAAGGAGCGACTACCCGGGCCCGTCATGGGCGGGAAAACGTATGAACGCGTGGGTCTCAAGTCGCCCGGAATCCTGTTCTACAACGACAAGGGTGACGAGAGCGGCGGCCTGAGAACAGCGAGCACCGAAGGCAGCGGCAAGTATGTCGCAGGCGGCGGGCTCGCGTTCGACAAGTATGACGGGGACGAAGTCATCGGTATGAGATACAACGATGAAAATGGCAGCCGCACGGTAGGGCTGCGTATCCTCGATCAGCCGGACGCGCCTCCTGAAGAACAAAAGAGGAATCTCGACGAAGCTCGCAAACTGCCTTCTGGGCCAGAACGTGACGCACTTCGACAGCAGGCTGTCGCATCGCCGCGTGTGTTTGTCGGACGTTCGGCGGACAGAAGCGCAACCGTGACGCTCTCCGACGCGAACGGGCGACCCCGTCTTCGGATGTCCGTCGCCGCGAGTGGAGAGACGAAGCTGGAGTTCCTCGACGTGGACGGGAAGGTTCTCCAGAGCTTGCCTGCGCCGGATGCTCCGAAGGCGAAATGACGGCAACGCGCTTTGTCCGTCATAGCCGTCCGCGGACGTGCTACGATTCGCCGCCGTTTCAGCCGACAACTTGTAGCTTCACTGCTGGTGAAGGAGCGCTTCGCGGTTGCCCCGCCCAGGCGAACGGTCTCCTTCGAACGCTACGCTGTAGCCCTGATTCGAAGGAGACTTGTGGACATCGTCAGTGCGTTGTTCCTGACCCTCGGCGCCCTGGCCAGCCTCTACGTGGTGCGATGGGGAGCCGCGCTCTATCGGTCCCGCTCGCTCCCGCGCGCCGCCTCACAGCGTGCAGCTGCGCCGGGACTAATCCACATCGTCATCGGATTCGTTACGAACTTCTTCGACACACTCGGGATCGGTTCGTTCGCGACAACGACGTCTACCTACAAACTCCTGGGACTCGTGCCTGACGAACGGATTCCCGGGACGATGCTGGTCGGTCATACGCTGCCGGTGGTCGTGCAGGCGTTTGCGTTTATCAGCATCGTCTCGGTCGATCGCACGCTGCTCGTCTCTCTCATCGTGGCGATGATGGCTGGAGGGTGGCTGGGCGCGGGTGTCGTGTCGCGGCTGCCGCGGCGGGTCATCCAGCTTGGAATGGCCACGGCGCTCTTGCTTGCCGGGTTCTTCATGACAATAGGGCTGCTGCGACTTTATCCGACTGGCGGACAGGCGCTGGCGCTCGAACCGATCCCCTTCGTCGTCGCGTGTGTTGGTAACTTCGTCTTTGGCGCGCTCGCGACGCTGGGAATCGGCAACTATGGACCAAGCCTGGTCCTCTACAGCCTGCTCGGGATGGACCCACGCGCGGCGTTTCCAATCATGATGGGATCAGGCGCTTTCACGGGTGTGGTGGCGGCCATGCGCTTCATACGAAGCGGGTGCTACGCCGCCCCTGCGGCGCTTGGGCTGACTGTCGGCGGCATTCCCGGAGTGCTGATCGCCGTGTGGCTCGTGAAATCGCTGCCACTCGATGTCGTTCGGTGGGGCGTCATTGCCGTGGTGTTGTACACGGCCCTGACGCTCATCCGATCCGCGTCCGAAGATCGCCGGACGCTGGCGGCGGCACGTGCTAACAGTCCGGCCTAGCGAGTCCGCTGCCTTTACCTCACGAGCATGATCGCCTGAGCGAACGCGCCGACCGCGGGGTTGTTCGGATTGCGGATACGACCGCTGATTGGGTGGACGCGGCCGATAACCTCGCCGCCTCCATTCACATCCTCGACGAAGAACCCCAGGTAATTCACGACCTCGAGCTCCGGCTGGCTCCGACCGGAATGCTGGCCCTCCGTATATCTCGTCGGGTTGTACAACGGTACCGCGCGGATCCGGGGGCTAACGGGAAACTGGCTGCCTTTCACGCAGTTGCAGCCGTCGTCCCAGTGGGCGTTCGGATCGGACGCCATGAGGTCGGAGGTTCCCTGCTGGGTGGGCCCGGTCATGTTGCCATTTTCAGGCGTCAACAGGTCGCCGATCGCCACCACTCTCGAGTTGCAGTCGGCGATGTTCTCCCGATAATAGTCGCCGCCGGTGCCGCCGGGGATTGCCCAGGCGTTGTACATGCTGGGCGCGACACGATTCTGGTTGTTGTTCTTCAGCACGAGCCGCAGCCCTCTATCGGTCGTCGGGTTGTAGCCTGTGGCGTCGCGACTGCCTGGCGGAACGTAGATGTCCGGGTGCAGCAGCGGCGGGCCGGCGTTCTGGTTCTGCCCCTGCTTCGCATACATGTCGAACGTCTCGTTCACCGACCATGGGCAGGATGCGCCGCCACATCCCTTTTCCGTCCACTTGTCGGGAATCGTGAACGGCAACACGCACGTTGCGGCGTCCGCCGGGGACAGCGGTCGCCGTCGCGGTGGCTGCCATGTCGACGGTGTCGATGCCGAAGAACGACGCGATCATCGTCGAGATCGGGTTCGACCGCGCTCTGGTGCGATACACCGTGACCTGAACCTGATCCGACTGCCCAGTCACAGTGTTGAAGGGGAACGTCACGTCGGCGGGCGTCACCGACACCTCGCGGCCGACGACGAGATTTGTTTTGGCCGTATTGATCGCACCGGCGACGGCCGGTCCCGACGAGGCATGGTTCGTGAAGCTGTTGTACACGAGCGCGGTCGCTCCCGCGAGCGCGCCCGCATCGGCGGAGGTCTGCGCCTGCGTGCGCGCGGTCATGAGCATGCCGACGTCAATCGCCAGCATCGTTGCCGCGAACAGCGCCATCAAGCTGAAACCGATCATGACGAGCGAGGAGCCTCGCTCGTCGCGCCGAACCCGCCGGACGCGCTCGGCAGTGGCCCGCCGGAGTTTCGTGGCGTACGGATCCGTGTGTGTATGTGTGGAGCGCATGACTACTGCGCCTCGTTGCGCATTTGCGCTCGCGCGTTGATGGTGAAGGGAGCGCTGCCGAGTGTCGAACCTCGCACCACGAGATTCGCCACCGGGTTGATCACCATGAATGCGAAGGGATAGCTGACAGTCACCGTCGAGGCGGAAGCTGTCCCGGTGCCAATCGAGACCGTTGCAGTTCGATTTACGGTCACAGTGGTGCTGCTCAGCATTTGCGAGTTGTCCGTCTCGAAGATAGTTGACCACCCGTGACTGGACGTCAGCTGGCGTCGTGCTCGGAAGCACCGCGATGCGCGCTCCCTCGCGCGCCGCGTTCGTGACCACCTGCAGCGTGTGGTATCCGCGACCGAACTCGAAGATGCTCACCGCAATAAAAAGTATTATTGGCAGCGTGATCGCCGTTTCGAGAAGTGCCTGACCGCGCTCATTCGCCAATCGTGAACGCGAGCCAAGGCACCGCCCCGGCACTGTTCGACCACTCGAAACTCTCGGCCTCATCACCAGCAACATGTTGCCTCCCTACCCAAGGTTCGTTTACCGCCGCACGTGCATCTGGATCACGCGGGCAGTAGGCATGGAATGTGCCGAATCGCACGCAGCGGCACACAACTCATTCACTCGAAGACACTTACGACACACCACGAACCAGGCTGTCGGCTTCGTCCCAACCCGCATACTGTTCTGAATCGCACCACAGGTTCGAGTTGAATCAGGTTGATTACCCCGTTTCAAACGGCAAAAACGTCCGGCTGGCGAAATTCTCAGAATGGAACGCAGCGAGCAGGTTTGAGACATGTGGGAAGTATCCGGCTGTGCGGAGATGGACCTTTTGCTTGCGCAGTTCAGGGGACGGCCGCGTCGGTTGGCTCGTGGCGGTACTCTGGTGGATTACAGACCTGACATCAGAACGGCCTCTGAGGCCGCGCTGCTAAGCGGCATGATCACCTCGAGCAACTGACCTGGCCGAAACGAGCTGCCGCCAAACTCTCTCGCATCGACATCGCGGCCTCATGGGCAACTGGAGTCGGGTTTCAGCTGGACCCTTCTGCTCGGGTATCTCGATTGCACCAGCTCGCGGCGCCTGCAAGTGTGGAGGCGACCATGAGGACTTACTTCGCCGAATGTGCGAAGCGCGTGCTGTTTCTCGGAGTGTTCCTTCTACCAATCAGCGCGCAAGCCGACCCCGTCCGACTCTACGAGAGCGCTCAGCCGGGCCCGACGGGCGAACAGCACAGTTTCGGATTGGCCATTTTCGAAGGCCAGTTCGTGGGCGTGAGATTCCGCGTGCCAGTCGAAGTAACCACGACGCAGATTGGCGGCCATTTCGGTGGGCCGGGAAGCATTTTCGGCGCAGTCGTCCAGCTCACGAGCAAGTTCGACTTCCCCGACTCGATCGACCTTTCGACAAGAGATGTACCTGGGAGCTACCGTCCTCGATTTGTCGATGCCGGCGGCTGAGTTCAAGGCAAATCTGGCAGTCCCACTCCAGCCGGGGTGGTATGCGCTCGTGTTCGGGGCCGGATTGTTCGGGGCCACGGGAAGTGGCGCTTTCGCAGTCAACAACCTCCTGGTCGCGCCGATTCCGGCCTTTGTACAATCCGGCGGAATCAGCTATCCCTCGCCGCCCCGCGACTACTCCGGCATTCGCGACATGCGAGTGTTCGTGGACGGCGAGCTGACGCCAGCTCCTGAGCCAGGGTCGCTGCTGCTGGTCGGCAGTGGTCTCGTTGCGTGGGCCGTTCGACGTCGCGCATCGCCACCGCCTCGTCGGTAGTGTAGTGTCACAACACACGCCATGACCCCGAGCGGGTTGGAAGTCGTCAGGCGTGTGGTTCCATGCCGTAATTCGACACTGCACTAGGCCAGAAGCGCACCCGCGTCCTGAGACAGTTGGTGCAGCCAGATCATTTCACACGCTCGGTTCGGGGCACGCTTCACAGCCAGCGATGTCTGCGAGCCGGTGATACACATCGAGACCACGCTCTTCGGCGATCCGGACCATCAGGTCGGCTCCCTGCGACGCGCCGCCCACACGCAACACCGCATCGCAATGCTCGAGCAAGCGTTCGGCGATGGGATGAAAGATCTCGTTGAACGCATCGTCGCCGACGCGGCGTGAACCTGCGAGCGACACGAGGGGTAGCGCGAACCACTCGCCGAGCACGGGAACATGCCCGGCGCGGAAGAGCGGAAGGGCATAGGCTTCCATCAGTCTGACGTTCGCATGCATCTTCGCGGGGTCGTCACCGGTGCCGGACCGATACGGCCCGGCGACGAGAATCATTTGACCCATTGAGCTACTTCTGACCGATCCCGTAGACGTGTCCAAGCGTTCGCACGACCACAACTCCATCCGAAATCGCCGGCGTCGACATGATCACTTCCTTCATCTCGTTCTTGGCGATCTCCTGATACGTGCGGCCGGCACGGGCCACGAAGATGTCGCCGTCTTCGCTCGCGAAGTAGAGCCGGCCGTCGGCAGCAATCGGCGAGGCCGAGAACGACCCACCTCCGCCCACCCGCGCCCGATAGATGCGCTCGCCGGTCGCGCCGTCGTAGGCAGTCACCACACCGTTGTTCCCGCACGTGTAGAGAATGCCGTCGTAGAAGATGGGTGTTGGGATGTAGGTGCCTTCGCCATTGCTCCAGGCAATGACCTCGTTCGAGGTCTGGTCCTTCGGTAACGAGATTTCGCCGTTGGCGTTCGGCTTGATCGCGTACACGGGGCGTGCCGGAGGATAGCCGCCAGTGACGTAGACGACGCCGTTGCCGACGATCGGCGTGCCGACGGTCACCTCCGAGTTCGGGCTGAGCGTCCACAGGAGCTTGCCGGTTGACGGATCGTAGCCGCGAATCTTCGGACCGTTGGTGACGATCTGTTCGCGGTTGCCAGCGCGGAATACCGTCGGCGTCCCCCAGCTCGAGATCTCATCCCGCGCGGTGCGCCAGCGCTGCTTGCCTGTCTCCACGTCATAGGCCGCGATGAACGAATCCTTGTAGCGATCGGCCTGGACGATGACGTTGTCGCCGTGAATGATGGGGGAGCTCGAATGCCCCCACTGTGTGTCGGGATCGAAAAACCAGCCACTGTCGAGGACGCTCACGTCGGTTTGCCACAGCAGCTTGCCATTCATATCCCAGGCAACCAACATCCCAATCGAACCAAAGATGGCCACGACGCGCCTGCCGTCGGTGACGGGAGTCGAGTTCGCCTGGCTGGCCTTGGTGTGGCGCTTGACCTTCGGTGTGCCCTTGAACGCGTCGCGTTCCCACACGATCTTGCCTGTCGCTTTGTCCAGGCAATAGATCTTCCAGACATGCTCGGACAAATCGTTCACGGGCGCGACGTCGCCGTAGAGGCCGGTGCGGAACGTCTTGTCGCCGGCACTACTGACGGCCGTGACAACGAAGACGCGGTCGCCCCAGACCACGGGACTGGCGTTCGAGATGCCGGGAATCGCCGTCTTCCAGCGGATGTTCTGCTGCGTATCGACGTCCCACTCGACTACCGCTCCCTGACCGTCGCCATTGCCGCCGGCGTTCTCGCCGCGGAACCCGGGCCAGTTCTTTGCCGCCGTGCGCGCCGCGGGTTTGTCCGCCGGCGCGGGGACCGGTGGAGCCGGCGGCGTGGCCGGCGCTGCGGGTGTTGCGGGTATCGCCGCTCCCGCGGCCGGCGTTGCGACGCGAGTCCACACCTGCGGCGTGTTGGCGATCACGGCGACCAGGCGCTCGACCGTGCCTCCACGCCCTTCGAAATTGATCGTGAGCCCTTCGCGTTCGGCGACGCGAAAGCTGGTCGGAGAGTTCGCGACGAGGGTCACGCTGGCACCGCCGCCGCCTGGGGGTGTCAGCATCAGCTGCTCGCCGTTCAGCGCGATCGTGATCGCGGCACCGGCTTCCTCGTTGCGATAGCTGCCGACGTAGGACTGAAGCGTCGCGCGATCGACGGCCACAGCCGCGGTGGCAGGCTCGGCCGGCAGCTCCGCCAGCTTCTTCTCGACGAGCGCGATGATCTCTGGATTGTTGACCTTCTTGGCGCCGGCGAGGGCGGGACGAAGGTTGGCTCTGGTTAGTTCCGGAGACTTCAGCGCCGTCGCGACGAGCGGTACGTTGCCGCTCTGAATGGCCTGCTGGAGGATACCCGGCGCGCCTTTCGATCCGCGCTCGAGCAGCAGCGCTACGACGTCGGGATGGTTGTTCATCATCGCCATGTCGACGGCGCGCATTTGGTAGAACGTGTCCTGCACGTTGACGTCAGCGCCCCGAGCAATCAACAGCTTGACGATCTCGACGTGGCCGCGATCGGCGGCAAAGGTGAGCGCGGTGGCACCGTAGCGTGTTTTAGCGTTGACGTCGGCGCCCTTGTCGAGCGCGGCCGTCACCCTCGCGGCGTCCCCGGCGCGAGTCGCAGCCCACAGTTCTTCGGCGGTCGGCGACGCGGCCTGCTGACCCGCCGGCGCCTGCGTCTGCGAGACGCCAGGCATGAACATGAGGGACAGGAGCACGAGCGCGAGCGGCAACATCATCGAAGCCTCCAGGACGACATTCTACCGTCGCGCCGAATATCAGGTGATAGGATCCGCCAGTCAGCCTCACACACGTCTGAAAGGTACCTTCTGCAGGCCGCGATCCAAACCGTCGAGATGCTGTTGATCATCGCCGCGCTGGTCGCGGCGGTCGGCGGCGTCCTGTATGTCTTCTCGCTGCTGATGCTGTTCCTGGTGTCCTTCTTTCCCACGATCGGGAAGCGCCATCGCCACGAGAAGTGGGACGAGTTGAACAGGCGGTCCGGCGGCTCGTCCCGTTTTCCTTGACACTCGACAGACGCACCCCTACGCTTTTTTCGACTCACGAACGAAGCGCGCACTGCGCGGCGAACCAACTAAGGAGTCAGCACAATGAAGCGGCCCTTCGCGCAGGGATCTATGAACAGACTGCCCGTCGCTCTGGCGCTCGCCTGTGGCGTCACGTTGATCGGACAAGACCTCGACGCACGTCAGGCCAGGCAGTACCCGTTGGAGTCGGCCACTGGTCTTCGGCTGCACAACGTGGTCGCTGAACCCGCGGTGCTACAGGGCAAGAAGGGCGTGCGCGTGACGTTCGCTGAAGAGAAGTTGAAGAGCATGACGCCCGAGGAGCAAGCCAAGGCGGAGATGCTCGCGCCAATCGAGGGTGTCGAGTTCGATAGCGGCGTCATCGAAGCGGAGATCGCTGGCCAGCCGGCGCCGGGCGCCCCCGCAGGAGCCCGCGGCTTCGTTGGCATTGCGTTCCGGCTTCAGAGCGACATGCAAACCTACGATGCGTTTTATCTTCGACCCACCAACGGTCGCGCCGAAGATCAGGAACGCCGGAACCATGCCGCGCAATACATCTCGCACCCGGACTGGCCGTGGTCCCGCCTCCGAAAAGAGACGCCGTCGAAATACGAGGCGTACGTCGATTTGGTCACTGGTGCATGGACGAAGATCAAAATCGATGTGCGCGGCGACCGGGCGCGTCTCTTCGTCCACGATCAGGAACAGCCGACGCTCATCGTCAACGATCTGAAGACAGGTGCGCAACGCAAGGGTGGCGTCGCGTTGTGGATAGACGCCGGCACTGTCGCTCACTTCCGCAACCTGTCGGTGCAGGCTTCGTCACCCCAATAATCCGCTACTACCAATCGTTTGGCCGCAGCCTGGACAGGCTGCGCCAGGTAGGGCTGCGCCTGCGCGGCAATGCGGACAACGCGTCTCGCGTTCGGACCGCCGCGATTCATAGGCCGCGTGCTGTCCACCGTAGAACACGAAGAAGAAGTACACGAGCGCGGGGAACACGAGAACGCTCGCTGCCTTCTTGAAGATCAGCCAGTCGCCTTTGTTGATCTGCGCATCCTCCGGAATCAGCCTGACTTGACGACGTCTCGTTCTAAGCTCGACAATGGATTGCCGTCACCCACGTCCCCGGGTGCGGTTCCCCTTGGAGTTATCGCGAGCATGGTCAGACATGTCCTGATGTCCCGGTCTGTGCTCGTGTTGTGCGGCCTCGCGTCGCTCGTGGCGCTCTTCGACGAGCGGCCGCGGACGATGGAGATGAGGGCGGGGGAGACGCACCACATCGTTGGCGTTCCTCGTGATGCGAACACACGCATCGTAGGAACTCCGCGGTCCGGCAGGTTAGGCACGCCCGCCAAGGGTCAGGCGATGGCGTCAGGCATTCAGTCTGCCGCACACACTACGTTCCAGGTCACCTACGACACGATGGCGCCGGTTCCGGTAGCGGCCCAAGCCGCATTCCAACACGCGGTCGAGATCTGGTCCGGTCTGATCAATAGCACTGTGCCGATCAAGATTTCCGTGGGCTGGGGCACCAATCCAGGATTCCTCGCCTCTGGCAGTGCGCCAATCTGGAGAGACTTTCCGAACGCGCCTCTGCCGAACGTGTGGTACTCGGAACCGCTGGCCAATGCGTTCGCCGGCACTGATATCTCGCCCGGGAATGAAATCGGCATTCAGTTCGATGCAACCGCTAACTGGTATTACGGAACGGACGGCCGGACACCCTCCGGTCAGTACGACTTTGTCACCGTCGCGCTGCACGAGATCACACACCACCTCGGATTCGTGCCGTTGATGTGGGGCCACGGCGGCTGGGGACAGTGGAGCGTGATGCACGAAAACGATCCGGGCATCTACGGCCGGTTTGTCGCCAATGGCGCGGGGCAGCTCCTGCAGAACACGTCGCTCTTCGCGAACCCATCGGCGGAGCTCGGCGCCCAGCTTGCCTCGAACAACCTGTTCTGGGCAGGGCCGATAGCCACGGCTGCGCTCGGCGGCACGCGACCAAAACTCTACGCGCCAGATCCGTGGGTTGACGGGGACGGTGCGAGCCTCAGCCATCTCGACGAGGCGACGTATCCTCCGGGAAACCCGAACTCGCTGATGACGCCGATGCTCAACACCGCGGAAGCGATTCACGTGCCGGGCCCGGCGACGATGGGGATGCTGGCCGACATGGGATGGGCGCAGGACACGTCGTGTTCGTACACGCTCGACGATGCGGATGTGCTCGTCGAGCGGCAGGGAATGAACGGGCTTGTCGTGAACGTGTTGGCACCAGCCCTGTGTCAGTGGACCGCGGCCAGCAACAGTCCAGGTTTCATCACCGTCACTGCAGGCGCCGCTGGCACCGGGCCCAGCCTGGTAAGGTTCAACGTCAGCACCAACCAGGGCGCATACCGCACCGGTTCCATCATGATTGCCGGGCAGACGTTCACCGTCCGCCAGAATGGCAATGCGCCGACGATGACGGTCGATAAATCGGCCCTGCAGTTTGGCGCAGCGTCGCTCGGCGCGATTTTCATGACGCAGACGTCAGCGCAGGTCGTCTGGTTGCGGCAATCCGGATTACCCGGAACGGTGACTTGGACGGCGCAGTCGACGCAGCCCTGGCTGCAGGTGACTCCGGCGTCAGGCAGCGGCTCGGCGGATCTCTCCATCTCGGTCGTGCCCACACCGGGCCTGCCACTGTCGGGACAGGCGAGTGGAACCATCCAGCTGACGCTCACCGGGGCCGGCAACAGTGTCGCGCCGATCGTTGCGACCCTGACCACCGTTCAGAACGGCCTCACAACGCCTCCTTTCGGCACCGTCGATACGCCTGCCGATCTGCAGAGCGGGGTCACCGGCGCCGTTGCCATGACGGGGTGGGCACTCGACGATCTCGAGATCGATCGCGTCGTCATCTGCCGGTTGCCGTTGCCTGCGGAGCAACCGGGCCCCCAGCCCGAACCCCGATTGCGGCGGGCGCCCCGATATCTTCGTCGGCTATGGAGTGCGGATCGACGGTGCCCGGCCGGACGTCCAGAGCCGCTATCCGGAACTCCCGCTCAGCGCGAAGGCGGGATGGGGCTTCATGATCCTGACCAACATGCTGCCGGCCGAGGGCAACGGCATGTATCACGTTTCTCGCGCTGGCACACGATCGGGAAGGCTCAGGTGACACGCCTCGGTGTGCGGACGATCTTCTGCGACAACAGCGCGGCGACCAAGCCGTTCGGCGCCATTGACACACCCGAGCAAGGCGGCACGGCGTCAGGCAGTTACTACGTCAACTTCGGTTGGGCGCTCACGCCAAGGCCGAAGACCATCCCCATCGACGGCTCGACGATTACCGTGATCGTCGACGGCAATCCAGTCGGAAACGTGACCTACAACAACTACCGGTCGGACATCGCGACTCTGTTTCCGCCTACCACAACGCGAGCGGCGCCATCGGCTACAAAATCATCGACACGACGCAGCTCGCGAATGGCTTGCACACGATCTCGTGGGTGGTGGCCGACGACCAGGGCAGCGACCGAAGGCATCGGCAGCCGGTTCTTCACCGTCTCGAACGGCGCCAGCGCTATGACGGCCGCCGCGGCATCCGCAGTCGCGTTACGCGCCGACTCGCTAGCCACGGTCCCCGCCGATCCCGGCGGCGTGCTCGGACGCCGCGGCTTCGACCTCAACACACCGTGGACGTCATTTGGTGCCGGTAGCAGTGGACGGGCAGTCATCCGCGGCGAGGAGCTCGACCGCTTCGAGGTAGTCGCTCGGACGCACGGCCTGGCGAGCGTCACACCGGCTTCCTTCGCGTCGGCGAATCGTCTGACGCCGCTCCCCGCGGGGTCGCAGCTCGATCCAGTAACCGGCGCGTTCACATGGGCGCCGGGTGTCGGCTTCGTCGGCTCCTACGATCTCGTGTTCCTCCGCACGCGGCGCGAGCGCGTTGTCTCGCGCCAGGAGGTCCGGATCGTGCTCCATCCGCGAGGCAGCGGACACGTCGGCGCGCAGGTCGACAATCGACATCCCTCGCGCGCAGCAGGATGTGGCGCAGCCGTTCGCGATCGGCGGCTGGGCTATCGATCTCAATGCCCTCAATGCTGCCGAGGGCACCGGCATTGCCGCCGTGCACGTCTGGGCTTATCCGCTGACGGGCGGTACCCCGATCTTCCTCGGACCGGCGACGTACGGAGGAGCGCGCCCGGATGTCGCCGCCGTTCACGGCGAGCGGTTCCGCGACTCAGGGTTCGGGCTTGCCGTGCAGGGCCTGCCACACGGGAACTACGATCTCGCGGTCTTTGCCTGGAGCACGGCAAAGGGCGACTTCGCACCCGCGAAAGTCGTGCGCGTGACGGTGCGGTAGTCGACCACGGCGGCCGCGGCGGGGTCAGTAGATCTGTTGCGTCTTGCCCGTGACCACCTTCGGTGGCGTGACACCGGCGGCGATCATGACTTCGCGAACCGCGGCTTCGGTTTCGGCTGACGGCTTGAAATTGCCAAACCGATAGCCGGCAGCTATCACGAGCGGCGTCCAGCCGAACTTGTCGGGGCGATTCCAGAGATCGATTCGAGCGCCGTTGGCGGCGAGGAACTTCACGACCTTCGGCAGGTTCTTGTAAGCAGCGGCGTGCATGGCCGTTTCACCGTTGTTGTCCACAGCGTTGACGTCGGCGCCGAGATCGAGCAGTACCTTCACCGCCTCAAGAACTTCGCTTTCCGTCCCCGCATCTTCGCCGGGTGACCGTGTCGCCAGTCCGGCCGCCATCATCAGCGGTGTACTGTTCTCCACGTTCCGTAGCCGCGTATCGGCGCCAAGCGCCGCCAGCGTTTTCATCAGGTCAGCATCCGCGGTCAACGACGCCAGCATGAACGGCGTCGCACCAACCTCGTTGGCGCGGGTGTTGTTCAAGTTCACCTTCCGAGTCATCTTGGCGTTGATGTCGGCGCCGTGTGCCACCAACTGCTTCACGAGTTCGAGGCTGGTCATCGTTCCGGAGCCCTCGGGGGCGGGATCGTTGTCACCGACGCCCGGCTTGCGCACAACGGTAATCGCGTGCAGCGGCGTGTATCCGGTGTAGTCGACGTTGGGATTGGCGCCGGCGTCGAGCAGCGTCGCAGCCAGCTCGAAATGAGCGTTCATGACCGCGAGTAACAAGGGGCTCATGCCCGCCCGCGGCAACGGGCCACCGTAGCCCTTTCTGCGAGGCCCGTCGGTTGGTATCGTCTCGTTGACGTCGGCCCCGGCCTTCAGCAGGAGGCGGACGACGTCGAGGCGGCCCTCGCGCACGGCAAAGAACAATGGCGAGAAGCCGGACGGGACCTTGGCACGAACGTCAGCGCCGGCGGCGATCAGTTCCTGCACGACCGCGGCGTGGCCCTCGGCAGAGGCCCACATCAGCGCCGTTTGCCCGCGCGACGCATCTTTGGCGTCCAGGACCGCACCGCGGGACAGCAGCGTCTTGATCGAGGTGAGGGCGCCAGTCCGCGCCGCGGTCATGAGTGGCGTCTCCCCGCCAGGAAGGGCGAGATTGGGATCCGCTCCACCGCTCAACAAGCGTTCGACGACTGGGTCGTTGCCGTTGGCGCAGGCCAGCGACAGAGGGGTTACGCCGTAGCGGGTTGCCGCGTTCACGTTGGCGCCAGCGCTCAGCAGCTCTCCCGTCATCTCCGCATCGTCGCGGTAGACAGCCCAGTGCAGAGCGGTCATTCCATCGGCTTGTGCAGCATTGACGTCCGCGCGCTGCTTGAGGAGCGTGCGAACTTTCACGCGGTCGGTCTTCTCTGCGGCATTGGCGATCGCTGGGCCGCGCGCCGGACCCGATGTTATCGATATGGCCTGCCCTGAGTTTTTCGACAGCGCCGAGTCTGCGTTTGGCGCAGGCACCTGTCCGAGGCCGTCGGAGGGGACGGTCAACAGCAACAGCACGGTCCCGATTCTGGCGGCAGTCATGGCTAGATCGACAGCAACTCTTCGACTTTGCCGGTGCTGTCGGCGAAGGCGTCGACACGGACCCCCGCGCGCTCGAGGAGCGTCACGTGCAGATTCGCCAGGGGCGTCGGCTCGGCGTAGCGGATGTGACGCGCGCCTTTGACGCGCCCCGCCGCGCCGCCGGCCACCAGGATCGGCAAGTTCACATGGTCGTGAATATTGGGATTGCCCATGCCGCTGCCGTAGAGGAAGAGTCCGTGATCGAGCAGCGAGCCATCACCTTCCGGTGTCGATTTCAGTTTCTCGAGGAAGTACGCGAAGAGCGACACGTGGAACGCGTTGATCTTGGCCATGCGCGCGATCTTGTCCGGGTCGTTGCCATGGTGCGTGAGCGGGTGGTGCGGATCGGGCACGCCAATCTCGGCATAGGTGCGATTGCTGGTCTCGCGCGCGAGCTGGAAGGTGATGACCCGCGTAACGTCGCCCTGCATCGCCAACACTTGCAAGTCGAACATCAACCGGGCGTGATCGGCATACGCCGCCGGCACACCAACCGGCCGGTCAAGATCGGGTAGCGGCTGATCGGCCGTGCCCGCTTCCGCTTTCTGAATGCGCCGCTCTACTTCGCGGACCGTCTCCAGGTATTGATCGACTCTCGTGCGGTCTTCCGGTCCGAGCCGTGACTGAAGCCGAGTGATGTCGTCGCGGACGGAATCGAGCAGGCTGGCGCGCTTCTGCAGGGCCGCGCGGCGCTCGGCGGCACTCCCGCCCTCACCAAACAACCGCTCGAAGACGATGCGCGGGTGTGCTTCGGCAGGAAGCGGCGTCGTCGGTGACGACCACGAGAGGTTGTTCTGGTAGACGCAGGCGTAGCCGTTGTCGCATTGTCCGACCATCTGGACCAAATCCATCGACAGCTCGAGCGATGGCAGCAACGTCTGACGTCCGAGCTGCTTGGCCGCAATCTGATCGACCGTGGTGCCGAGATGGTAGTCAGTGCTTTCGGTCCACTTCGCCTTGGCCGCGCTCAGAAACGATGCGTTCGATGTCGCGTGCGTTCCCGGGTAGGCGTTCTTCAGCTCGAGGTTGCTGATGACGGTGAGCTGATCGACGACGGGTGCCAGCGACTGGAGCGTCGGAGAGAGCTCTGTGAGTCGTCCCTCGCCTGGTGGCGTCCAGCGTGGCAGGTCACAGCCCATCGGCATGTAGACGAAGCCGAGACGACGGACGGGATCAGCCGCCGTTTTCGCCACGGCCGTCATCGACGGAATCATCGCGTCGAGCAATGGAAGCGCGACGCTTGCGCCCAGGCCACGCAGGAACGTCCGGCGGGGGAGTGCCATCTTGGTGATAATCATCGTGACATCCTCATCTGGAACGGCTGGCTCTTGACGACTCCGAGGACGATCGAGGAGATGTGATAGTCCTGCGCCCTGGCCTCGCGCACGATGGTCCGGACGGCCGGCGCATCGTAGTATTCGAGGCCTCGCCCGGTCGCGTAGGTGAGCAGCTTCTCGGTGAACGCGCCGACGAACAGCTCCGGCCGTCGCAGGAGGGCCGCCTCGAGACCATCGACATCGACGAACTTGCTGCCGTCGGGGAATCCCCCCGACGCATCGAATCGGGATACCGTCTTCAGCCGCCCGCCTGCGGCCTACGGCGTCGAACCTCTCGAGCGACAGCCCAATCGGATCCATCAGGTTGTGGCAGGCGGCGCACGCCGCGTTGGTGCGATGCTCCGCCAGGCGTTTGCGAACAGTAAGGTTGCCGTCGACGGTGTTGTCTTTGAGCGTGGGCACGTCGGGCAACGGTGGCGGCGGCGGGACGCCGAGCAGGTTGTCGAGAATCCACTTGCCGCGGACGACGGGTGAAGTGCGAGTGGCGTAAGAGGTAACGGTGAGGATACTTCCCTGGCGCAGGAGCCCGCCGCGCTCGCTGTCCTTGTCGAGCGCAATCCGCCGGAACTGGCTGCCGTAGACGTGCGGGATGCGATAGTGCTTCGCCAGCCGTTCGTTGACGAATGTGTAGTTGGCGCGCAGCAGATCGAGAACGCTTCGATCCTCGCGGAGGATGCTGTCGACAAAGAGCTCGGTTTCTTGCTGGAACGCCTGGCGCAGGTTGTCGTCGAAGTCCGGAAAGAGACGCATGTCCGGCGTGATTCCGGCGAGGTTGCGCAGGTGCAACCACTGCGCCGCGAAGTTGTCGACAAGCGCACGCGAACGGGAGTCCGCGAGCATGCGGCGCACTTGCCGTTCGAGCACGACTGGTTCGTGCAGCTTTCCGGCAATCGCCACGTCCAGCAGTTGCTCGTCCGGGATGCTGCTCCAGAGGAAAAAGGACAGGCGCGACGCGAGCTCGAGATCGCTGAGGCGATATGGCGTATCGGCCGCAATCCCCGGCGGATCGGGCTCGACGCGAAAGAGGAAATTCGGACTCACCAGCACGCCCGCCACCGCCATCTCGATGCCGGCTTCGAACCCGCCCTCGACGCGGCCCTTCTGATACAGAGCCATCGGCCCACGCAGATCACGCTCGGTGACCGGACGACGGTACGCGCGCTTCAGCAGCGCTGACAGGATCTGCGTGGCCGCCGTGTCTTCCTGCTGCGGCCCGGTGGGATGCGAAACGAAGATCTTTCGCCGGCTGGGCGTATCGCCCGGCGACTGGACACCATACGGACCAACGATCGAAATGGAGTAGATCGCCGGCTGGACACGTGGGTGCCGATAGTAGTTGAAATGCGCCTGGTAGGGTTGACGCGACGTCTCGAGCAGCAGCGATGGTTTCTTCAGAAAGGCGACGCCGAGCGCGTGCGGCCCAGCCTGCACCGGAACCCTGATCTTCAGATGCTGGTCGACGGTCGCATGTTCGGGTTCACGCTGCGGTGGACGTCACCGTGAACAGCTGCACCTGCGTTCTGTCGAGCAGCAGTTCGAGCTCGTGTGGTTCCGTGAGCCCCTCGACGTGCTCGTCCCGGTCGCGCATCAGGCGGATTTGAATCTCGTACTCGCCGTCCATCGGAAACGTGTAGTCGACGACCGCGCCGCCGCGCGTGCCGATTGGGAGCCCTTCGATATGGCCTTCCTGTGTCAGATCGGGCGGCATGCGGATCGTCTTGCCGTCCGGCGAACGGCTGGGGCGGCCGACGGCCACACGACTGATCTTCTCTGCCGCCGAGATGTACCGATCGAGCAGCGTCGGCGACAGATCGCCCACCGTGATGTTGTCGAAGCCGTAACTCGATTCGTCGGGGGGCAAGAGCGAGTCAGCGTCGATGTCGAGCGCGAGGAGATCGTGAACGGCATTCCGATATTCGGTTCGCGTCAGACGCCGGATCGTCGCCGTTCGTCCAGGGTTGGGATGGGCCGAGGCCGCGCGATCGAGCGATGATTCGAGGTATTTCACCGTCGCGTCGTACGTCGCCTCGTCAGGGCGTTCCTTCCGCCCGACCGGCGGCATCTGACGGGCGCGAAGCTTGCGCACGACCTTCTCCCAGACATCCTGGTGCTGGGAGACGTCGCCGGATACGGTTTCGAGCGAAAAGCCGCCCTCCTTCTCGAGGTCGTCGTGGCACGTCAGGCGGTCCTGTTCGACGACGGCGAGGTGGGGAGGGGTCGGGGGTGCAGGCGGAGCCGAGGCCTGCGCCTGGAGCCTGAGCACGGCACCGCTCGTCGCGACGAAACAGGCGCCAGCGACAGCGAGGGCCGCGGTGCTCAGGTTCCCCCAGCGCATATGGTGAGAATGATACGCGCCGCCGCTCGTACCGTCGAGTGGCAAGCTCGAGAACGAGGCCGTTCCCGCGCAGTTACGGAACGTTACCGCACGACGATCCGCCCCCGGAGCGTCAGATCAGTCTTGAAGAGATGGTCGTGAAACCCGCAGGTCGTCGGGAGGTTGAGCGTCCCTGTGTTGCGGCTTTCCCCAGGCTGCAGCGTGCCGACCAGGTTGAGCTGTGGGCAATCGCTATGAACGTCGACGGGGTCCGAAACGATCGAGTGGGGCCGGGTATCGTTGTTGACGAACTGCACCTGTCCCCACGCGTCGATGCGCACTTCGCTCGGCGAGACGCCCGCTGGCCCGATTGAAATCGTCGCCGCCGCCGCAGAGGGAGACGACGGACCGGAGCCACAGGAGCAGATCAGCGGCAGGGCCGCCAGCCACAGAAGCAATCGCACGTTAGGCATCGTCATGGACCCGGTACATTCTAGCTACCGGGCGGCGACTCGCACTACCTGCGTACTATGCGGCGCTTGGCGTGCCGCTGCGCTGGGATCGCGAAACGTTGTACAACATCCACTTCGTCTCGCATCCGCCGGATCGCACGCTCTTCGCTGGAATCTATCAGCTGCCGCCGGCCAGCTATCTGATCGCCGACGGCACCCACGTGCGCATCGTTCCGTACTGGGACTGGAACTACCCAACGGCCGGGGAGCCTGACAGAGACGACGACGTCACCGCCGACAGCGAGTGGGTCGAACGGCTGCAGGCCTCGCTCGTAGAAGCCGTGCGGTTGCGCCTTCGCGCCGACGTGCCGGTTGCCTGCTACTTGAGCGGCGGCATTGATTCGTGCGCCGTGCTGGGCTTTGCCTCGCAAATGTCGCCACGGCCCCTCCGCGCCTATACGCTCTCGTTCGATCACGCCGACTACGACGAAGGAGAGTTCGCCCGGCAACAGGCGCGGCGGTCGGGCGCCGAGTTCTGTCAGATCGACGTCCGCTCCGACCATCTCGCCGATCACTTCGGCGACGCGATCTACCACGCCGAACGGCCATTCGCCAACGGCCACGCGATCGCGAAATACCTTCTCAGCGCTCCGTCGCGACTGCGTCGGTCGTCCTGGCGGCAGTTGCGCGAACTTTCCCCGCTATCGCATTTCCGCCGCGACCTCGTCCTCTACGGCTCCAATCATCGCGACCCGGCGGCGCGCGCTCGTCTGCTCGCTCAGCTCGACGCGTCCAATAAGGTGTCGGCGGGCACCCTCATGCCACAGGGATCGACGACGCTGGATGCCGTCGGGCGAGTGCTCGGCTTCGTGCCATCGAACCTGGAGGCCTGGGCGCAGATCGGCAACGGACTGCTGCGCGTCACGTCCGACGGCTTTCGCAATCGGTTCGCCGCTCGCGATACGTTTCGCGTCCTGCTCTCGTGCCTCGACGTCGAACGCCAGCTCGCCGGCCGCCATCCGGTCAATCAGTCGCTCTACATCTGGGGCAAGACGATGTTGCCGAACTACATCCTCAGCAACCTTGGCGACCGGATGGAGATGGCGCATTCAGTCGAGGGCCGGCTGCCGTTTCTCGACCATCATGTGGTCGAAGAGGCGGCGCGGATGCCGGTAGCGATGAAGATCCGCGGGATGACAGAGAAGTACGTGCTCCGCCAGGCAGCGCGACACGTGCTGATAGACGCCGTCTACAGCGCGCCAGAAGCACCCGTTCATGTCGCCACCGGCGACGATTCAACCCGACGGGCGACTCTACGCGTTCCTGCAGGACACGCTTCGTAGCGACGCCCTCGACGGCCCAGGCATTTACGACCGCCGGAAGGTGACGACATTGCTCGACAGCCTCCCGTCGATGGATCCGCCCGGCCGCGCGCGCGCCGACGCGCTGCTGATGTGGATGTCGAGCCTCTGCCTGATTTCTCAACGGCTACTCGCGCCTGATGTCACGCGCAGGCTTGTCCTCGCGTAGCCCCATGAATCGCGAATGCCGCAGGTGGTTGTCGGCCGTCCACTCGAGGAACTCGAACTGACCGATCAGCTCTGGCTTGACCCATCGGCAATCGGCCATCTTCTCCTTCGTCAATCCTTGTCCCCAGCGGCCGCTCCGGGCTTCGGGCAGGTTGGCGAACGGACAGTGTGTAGTTTCGAGGCGGCGTAGCTTCCTGGCTATATGCTCGCGAATGGCCGGCGTGAAGCCGCTCCGAGTCCGGGCCGCGTAAATCAGCCGGTCGCCTTCGTAGTATCCGAAGATCAAGGCGTCGAACGTCTTCGTTCCAATGGTGTATCCGCCAATCACGAACTCCTGTCCGCGATTGACGCGCATCTTCATCCACGCACCGGAGCGCAGTCCCGGTTCGTACCGGCTGTTCCTCCGCTTCGCCACGAGTCCTTCGAGGCCATGCGCCTTGACCGAGTGGATGAGATCGCGGAGCGGCGCCTCGAGCTCGCCCATAAAGCGCGCGGGGTCGGCGAGCTTGGGAACGATCCGGCGCTCGAGCAGGGTTTGCCTGGCGTCGAGCGGTTCGGCCTTGACATCCCGGCCAGCGAGCACCATCACGTCGAAGACATAGTAGAGGACCGTCGTGGAGCCGGCGAAGTTCTGGAGCGCATGGAACGACGGCCGTCCGTTCTCGTCGAGCGCCACGAGTTCGCCGTCGATGACCGTCTCGTCGGGAATCTTGGCGAGCGCGCGGACGATGTCAGGATGGCGGAGAGTGAAGTCGTTGTTGTTGCGCGATCGCAGGCTGATGCGGCCGCCGGTTTTGTAGGCGACCGCGCGGTAGCCATCGAACTTCAACTGATAGGCCCAGCGATCAGGATCGTCAGGCAGCGTCTCGCTTCGCAGGAGGAGCATTGGCGCGACGAACCGAGCCTTCTCGCGGGTGGGCATCGCGTGAGTCTAGTCCGAAGTCGTTGCGCTAGAATGCATCGCGCATGGCCGTTATGGGTGTGTCAGAGATTCGGCCGGAGCGGTCAGACGATGTCGGCGGCATTCGCGCCGTCAATCTCGCCGCATTCGACACGGCCCTCGAAGCCGATCTCGTGGACGCGTTGCGCCAGCAAGCGTCGCCGGTCATTTCCCTGGTCGCGGAGCAGGCAGAAACGATCGTGGGTCACATCCTCTTTTCGCCCGTCACGCTATCAGGACATCCAGACTTGACACTTGTCGGGCTGGCGCCGATGGCGGTCGTGCCATCGCATCAACGCCGAGGCATCGGCTCCGCTCTCGTGCGCGCGGGCCTTGACGCCTGCCGGACGTTCGACGCGGTCGTCGTTCTAGGGCACGCCGGCTACTACCCGCGATTTGGATTCGTCCCAGCGTCGCGGTTTGGCATCCGGTGCGAGTACGACGTTCCTGATGACGTATTCATGGTGCGCGAAATGGTGCCAGGCCGGCTCGATGGAAAGCACGGGACGATTCGCTATCATGCCGCGTTCGGCGCAGCGTAACCCATGATGCGGTGGCTCTACGTCGTCACCCGCGATCTTCATCTCTACCTCGGCCTCTTCATCAGCCCGTTCGTTCTGCTGTTCGCGATCAGCGTCTTCTACTTGACTCACCCGACAGCCCTGCGTCGTGACGCGGAGCCCACGACCCGTCGCGTCACCGGCCTCACGGTTCCAGCCAATCTCGCGGAGCTCCAGGGACGGGCTCGGATAGACGCGCTCGAGCCAGTACTCGAGGCGCTCGGCGTCGGCGGGGAAGTGGACTTCGTAAGGCACATCGCGAACGAACATCGCCTGGTCGTGCCGGTCAGGATCCCTGGACGCGAGACGATAGTCGATCTCGACTACGCGAACGGAACAGCGACAATCGCCACACGGTTCCACAGTGCAGCGGAGGCGATCGTCTACCTTCACAAAGCGCCTGGTCCTCACAATGCCGATCTGCGAGGCAACGCCGGCTTCATGCGGGCGTGGCGGGTGCTCGCCGACGTGACGGTCTACACGTTTCTCTTCATCACGATCAGCGGCGTCTATTTGTGGCTGGCGCTCAGGGCCGAACGTCGGGTCGGGGTCGCTCTCGTAACTGCCGGACTCGTATCCTTCGCCGGACTCGTCTATGTCATCGCGCGCTAGCGCCTTCCTGGTCTGGAACCGGCGCCTGCACTACTACATCGGCCTCTACCTCCTGTTTTTCTGCTGGCTGTTCGCGTTCACTGGACTTCTCCTGAATCATCCGAAATGGAGGTTCGCGGAATTCTGGGCAAATCGGAGCCGCAGCACGACCGTCCACGACATTCGCGTGCCGGCCAATCTCGCGCCCCTCGAGCGCGCGCGAGACGTTTCGAGCCAACTCGACATCAACGGCGAGATACAGCTCCCGGCGCGCCAGCCGCGCGACGATCAGTTCGCCTTCCAGATCAATCGTCCGGGCCACATCGTCGAGGTCTCGGTCGATACCCTGTCGGACCGTGCGACCATCCAGCGAAGCACGCTCAATGCGTGGGGCGTGATGAATCTCCTGCACACGTTCACCGGCGTGCGCACGGCCGATGCCATCAACGATCGAGACTGGATCTTGACCACGATCTGGGCGTTCGCCATGGATGCGGTCAGCATCGGACTCATCGTGATGGTGCTGAGCAGCTATATCCTGTGGTATCGATTGGACGGCAAGCGGCTCGCGGGTCTCGTGGCGCTTGCCCTCGGGTTCGCCTGCTGCGCCGGTTTCGTGTTCGGAATCCGTGTGTTTCTGGGTTGACGGCCGGCCGGGGTGGCGCGATACTCAGGTCGTATGTCTACCCGAAGGCGGTGGTGGCGCCGCGGAAGCGAAAAGGATTTCGCGGACGAGGTGGCGTCGCATCTCGAGCTCGAGGTCGATCGACTCGTGAGCGAGGGCTTCTCTCCGGAGGAGGCACGCGATGCCGCGCGGCGTGCGTTTGGCAACGTGACGCGCGCCAGGGAGCGTTATCGCGAGAGCCGGCCGACCGTGGGCCTCGAACAGGTCGTCCAGGATCTCCGCTATGCCGCGCGCGGGTTGCGGCAGAGTCTGCCGTTCACCGCCACGGTCGTACTGACGCTGGCCATCGGCCTGGGGCTGGTGACGGTCGTCTTCGCCGTGTTCAATGCCTACTTCCTCCGTCCGTTCGCCGTGCAGGACCCGTTCAGCCTCTATTCAGTCAGCTGGCGTTCACAGGAAGCAGGCGGCTCCACGTTCCGGTGGCGCGATTATCAGCTCTTCAAGGAACGCCACGAGTTGTTCGATGGCGTTGTCGCAGAGACCACGCGGCAGGTCCTGTCGGACGGCCGTCCGATCTCAATCAATTTCGTGTCCGGTAACTATTTCGACGTGCTCGGCCCACGCATCGCGCTTGGTCGCGGGCTTCTGGCCGATGATGCGCGAACGCCGGGGAGCGAACCTGTCGCGGTGCTGACGGACCAGGCCTGGGCGCGACTCTTCGGTCGCGACCGGTCGGTTCTTGGTCAGACCATCGACGCGAACGGCATCAAGCTGACGATCGTCGGCGTGATGGCACCGGAATTCTCGGGGCTGGACGACGTGCCTCGGGATGTGTGGACGCCCATGACGATGCACGACGCGCTCTTTGGCGGCCGTCTCTTCGCACCGAACGACGCGCGCCCGCTCCGCGTAACTGCACGTCTCAGACCTGGCGTCACGCCCGAGCAGGCGCAAGCGTCGTTATCGATCGAGCCTTTCGCAACGCGTGTCGCTGGACGGATCGACGCGGTGCGTGCCAATCTGCAAATTCAGGCAACGCCAGTACGGCTGACACGGCAGGGTTTTGCGTTTCTCTCGCCTGTGTTTGCGGCATTCGGCCTGGTTCTGGTGGCTGCGGCGGCAAACGCGTCGAATGTCATGCTCGCTCGCGCGAACGCACGCCATCGTGAGATCGGCATCCGCCTGTCGATCGGCGCGAGCAGGGGACGCATCGTCCGGCAGCTCCTGACCGAAGGCGTCCTCATCGCCAGCCTCGCTGGTTTCGCAGGTCTCGCGCTGGCCGGCGGGTTGCTGCGGCTCGGCAGGTTTCTGTTCGTCGCGATGCTGCCGGCAACGATCGCGGCGCGAGTGCGATTCGTGTCGTTCGACTTCGACGCGCGCGTCTTCGTGTTCGCGTTCGCGGTCGCGGCGGCGGCGATGATCGTGTTCGCCCTGCTGCCAGCGCTTCAGGCTACGCGTCTTTCGTTGACGGACGCGCTGCGGGGACAAGCGACCGGAGCCATCCGCAACTCGACGATGCAGAACCTGCTCGTCACCAGCCAGGTCGCCGTATCGCTGCTCCTGCTGATCGTCGCCGCAACGCTCGTGCGGAACGCAACGGCTATCCGCGCCACTGATCTAGGTCTCCAGACCGAGCACGTGATTTCTGTCCGCCCGGGGCGTAACGACCCGGCCCTCATCGGGCCCACGTATGCCGCGCTGACGACCGATGGCCACTTCGGCGAGCCTGTTGTCGCCAGTCGCAGCCCGCTCTTTGGCGAGACGATGAAGATTCCGATTCGTCAGAAGGGTGGCCTGGTCGTGGTGTCGTGCACGTTCGTATCACCGAGATACTTTGAAATGCTCGGCATTCAGATCGTCCACGGCCGCGGGTTTCTGCCCGGTGAAGCCGCCGCGGAAGCGCCCGTCACCATCGTCAGCGAAGCGGGCGCCAGAACCCTGTGGCCTGGCGAGGACCCGATCGGGAAAGCGATCCGCGTGCGAGTCGAACCGCCAGAGACCCGCACGCGTGTCGCGGACACCGTGAGCTCCTTGCGTCGCATTGACGACGCCGCCGATGGGCCGGATTCT
Organism: uncultured Acidobacteriota bacterium; assembly: GCA_963797715.1. GTDB lineage: Bacteria > Acidobacteriota > Vicinamibacteria > Vicinamibacterales > 2-12-FULL-66-21 > DATBJJ01. Next base: position 401,931 of record CAWCQS010000003.1, on the reverse strand, counting down.
CGGATGGTGACGGTCGTAGGCGTTGCCGCCGACGTCGTTAGCGGCTTTGTGTATCAAGGAAAAGATCCGGCTCACCTCTATCTTCCGACGAGCCCGAGCGGCACGCGCGCGCTCGCGCTGCTCGTCCGTCCCGCCGATGCGCGTCTCGGGGCAGTCAGACTCAAAGACGTGCTTCAGAGAGTGCAGTCGGATCCGCTCGCCTTCGACGTGCTACCGCTTTCCGAGATGGTCGCGCTCCAGCAGTTCCCGATTCGAGCCGCCTCCTGGGTCGGCACGCTCTTGAGCGGGATAGCGCTGGCACTCAGCATCTCCGGGCTCTACGGTGTTCTGACTTACATGTTCGGTCAGCGAACCCGAGAGATCGGGATCCGCATGGCCCTCGGCGCAACCGACACCGCCGTGACACGTCTCGTCGTACTCCAATCGGCTCGATTGGCGGCTTACGGCACGGCAATCGGGTTGCTGTTCGGATTCGGCGTAATGAAGCTGCTCAGTACAGTCGTTCGTCTCGACAACGTGTCGGTCATCGACCCCGGCGCGTTTGCCGTCAGCGTTGTCCTGATTGCGGCGGCCGTCGGCGTGGCATCGCTCGGCCCGGCGCGCCGCGCCGTACGCGTCGATCCGACGGCGATGCTTCGCGCGGACGGCTAGCAGCGGGCAGGTCTGCCATCTCGCAGAGGCAGGTGTACAGCCTGCACCGTCGCAAGCCATTCGCACACTCGCACCAGACCGACTGCGCTGTTCGTCGTCGGGACAACGCATCCCGATAGCGGACGGTCCAGCCGCGGCGGGCTCATCTTTCGTCAACAGAATCAGCGGGTTTGTGCGGCATATTGTTTGTAACTTGCGGACGGCCCGCGATCGCCACGTTCCGCGTGCGAATTGCTGACGCCGAAAGGACTCCGGTATGGATCGACGGACATTCCTGACCACGGTTGCCTTGGCCGCACCTGCCCTCGCACAAGCACAGAAGCCCGCGCCCGCGGCGAAGACGCCGTCAACCCCGAAACCTCCGGCTCCCCCGGCGCCGCAGGGTGTCCCGTGGACGCAATGGGGCGGACCGAACAGGAACTTTCAGACCAACGCCAACGGCCTCAAGGACACCTGGCCACCGTCCGGGCCGCGCGTTGTATGGAAACGGGCGCTCGGCGACGGTTACTCATCGACGGTGGTCGAAGACGGCCGCCTGTACACGATGTACGGGCGGAGAGGCGAGGAAATCGTCCTCGCCGCCAACGCCGAAACAGGCGAGACGATCTGGGAGCAGAACGCGCCACTCAACTTTCAGAGCGACGCGCCCGAGATGGGGAACGGGCCGTATGCGACGCCGCTCATCGTCGGCGATCGACTGTTCACGACGGGCGTCGCTGGGCGCCTGCAGTGCCTCGACAAGAAGACAGGCAAGCTCCTGTGGACCCAGCAGCTCTGGGCCGACTACCGCGGTTCGCGCCTGATGTACGGGTACGCGTCGAGCCCGATCGCGTTCCGGGACACGGTGATCGTGCCGGTTGGCGGCCCGGGCAAGTCAATCATGGCGTTTCAGCAGGCGGACGGGAAGGTCGCGTGGGGCAAGCTCGAGTTCGGGAATGTCTACTCGTCTCCGCTTCTCATCAACCTTGACGGTCTCGAGCAGCTCGTCGCAGTCATGGATGGAGCGGTGCTGGCGGTCAATCCGCACAATGGCGACCTGCAGTGGCAAGTGCCATTCAAGGCGGATTACTCGATCGCCGTCGCGACGCCTGTGTGGGGTTCCGACAACCTGCTCTTCGTGTCGTCGGAGTACAACGCCGGTTCGAAGGTGATCGAGTTGAAGCGCAACGGTCAGCAGACCCAGGCGACCGAGCTATGGAGCGCAAACAGGTTGCGCCTGCACCACGGCAATGCGATCCGCATCGATGACGCGATCTACTTCTCGAGTGGAGGGAAGGGCAGCCAGGCGATCCTCAGCGCCGTCCACGCGCGCAGCGGGAAAATCTTCTGGCAGGAGCGGAGCATCGAGAAGGCAACCTTCGTCTGGGCCGACGGCAAGTTGATCACCCTCGATCAGGACGGCAATCTGATGATCGCGCATCCCTCGATCGAAGGCTTCAAGATCGCAGCGAAGGCGCCGCTGCTGACGAACCTGTCTTGGACTCCGCCTGCGCTCGTCGGCACACGGCTCTACATTCGCGATCGCAAGTCGATGATGTCGGTCGATCTAGCCTGACGGTCAGGTCGAGAGATTCTCGCGAATCACGCGTTCGACGATCACCGTGTCGAGCCATTGGCCGTCGAGGCGCCCATGCGCCTCGTAGACCCCGACCTCGCGAAAGCCGCACGCCTTGCAGATGGCGCGGCTCGCGGCGTTCTGGGGAAAGATCCGGGAAACGAGCTTCCAATACCCGCGCGACCGGGCAGCATCGACGAGCGCTGACAACAGCCGCCGGCCGATTCCGCGCCCTCGCGCGTTTCGCTCGAGATAGATCGAGAACTCGGCGATGCCCGCGTAGCACTCGCGCGGCCGATAGCTGCTCAGGCTGGCCCAGCCAACGATCGCGCGATCACGCTCGGCCACGAGGATTGGATAGCGTGCCGACTCCGCCATGCGCGCGACGATATCGGCTTCCGTCCGAAGACTGGTCTCGAACGTCGCCAGCCGGTCCTCGATACCCTGGTTGTAGATGAGCGCGATCACCGCGGCATCTGCGGCCGCCGCATCTCTTATGGCGATGTCGTCTGTCATGCCCTTCACAACTATCGTCCAGGATCGTTCGATGCGCAAAGCTGCGGCGGTCTTTCGGCAGACGTGTCTGGCGCCAGCCTGGTTGAGGCGGTTCTCGACGACGTCGTGGTTGTGCGTCAATAGATCGGGCGTGAGGGGCATAAAGTGGTAACCTCCGTTGGATGAAGACCATCATTCCGACTGCTTCCATCCTGCTCCTCACGCTATTCGCGCTGCCGGCAAGCCGCCCGGTTCACGCGCAGGACGCCATACCGAACTTCACTGGCACGTGGACGCTCGATCTCGCGAAGAGCGACTTCGGTCCAATGCCGCCGCCGGACTCCGTCGTCCACACCATCGACCACAAGGAGCCGAACATTAAGATCGTGACGGCGCAAAAGAGCGCGCAAGGTGAGAGCACGAACGAGCGCATGCTGACCACCGACGGCAAGCCCAACGTCAATAAGGTGCGGATGGGCGGACCCGATCAGGAGGTCACTTCCACGAGCAAGTGGGTCGGCAAGACGCTCAACACCGTCATGAAGGTCGACATTCAGGGCACGCCGCTCGACTTCAACGACACGTGGAAGCTGTCCGACGATGGCAAGGTGCTGACCATCGTTCGTGAAATCAAGTCGCCACAAGGCGACTTCGCAGCGACGACGGTCTTCAACAAGCAATAGAGCAGCCGCGCGCCGCCAGCTTCCGCGCCGTACGTGTCCTCCGTGGCCTTACTTCCAGCGGAATAGTCTCAACGCGAGACCGAAGCAGACAACCAACCAAGCGGCCAGGACGGCAAGTTGTGGAGCGAGTTGGACCAGGCCGAAACCCTGCAGCATGTGCGCGCGAAGCGCATCGACGACCGCGGTGAGCGGCAGGGCGCGGATGAAGGGCTGCACCGTGTCGGGAAAACGCTGCGCCGAAAAGAACACGCCCGACAGAATCCACATCGGAACCTGCGCCAGGTTCATCAGGCCGGAAACGGCTTCGAGCGTCCGCGCACGGCTGGCAATGAGGAGCGACAGCGCGCTGAAGGACAGCGACGCCAGGATGCAGATGACAGCGAGGTCAATCAGCCGGCCGCGGACCGGGACACCGAAGGCGAGGGCGCCAAAACCGACGGGCACGCCGACCTCGATCACCAGCACCATCATCCGCCACACGGCGTAAGACAGGAGGTAATACGCTCGCGACATCGGCGTCGCGATCAGACGCTTGGTCAACTTGCGGCGACGCGAGTCGACGATCGAAAACCCAAGCCCCCACAACGTGTTGCTCATGATGCCTAGGCCGACGAGCCCTGGCACCAGGAAATCGATGTAGCGTGAGCCGGGATCGCGGACGATGGCATCTGTCGCAGAGACGAGATCGCGGCGTCCGGCCGCCCGCTGGATCGCGTGATCGGCGAGCATGCGCGCCGTGCGGCCCTCCGGGTTCGTATCGTCGTAGCGGTAGAGCACGCCACCCTCGGGCGCCGGCTCGACGACGAGGGCGATCCTTCCCGTGCGTAGCAGCGTGGCCGCCGCTGCCGGATCGGCCTCGGTCACGTCGAGCGACGGCTCCTGCTTCAGCGCTTGCGCAAGTTGCGGAGTCGAGGCCGCGATCTTGAGCACATCGGCCGGCCGGCTCCGAAACGCAATGCCGAGCCCGACGGTGATGAGCACGGGGAAGAAGATGGCCCAGAACACCGCTTCGGGTTCCCGTGTGAACTCGCGCACGCGCACCAGCGTCAGCTGAACGAGTGGATGATCGACGAACGAGGCGGGCGCCGCTTGCGCACGGCGCCTAACGGGAGAGGCGTCACTCATCGCGCAGGTGGCGGCCGGTCAGCGAGACAAAGACATCTTCCAGCGTGGCCGAGTGTGTGCCGAGCTCGCTCACCGGCACCTCTTGCCGCCGCAGCTCCTCGAGGAGCGCGGGAACGGCGCGATGCAACTCGCTCGCATGAATGCGAATGGTGCCGTTCTCGGCTTTCACGTCGCGAACGCCCTCGAGGCGGCAGAGTGCGGCGATATCGACGGGCCGCGACGCACCGCCGGTCGAGAGCTCGACGAGATGATCGGCGCCAATCGAGGCGACGAGCGCGGCCGGTGTTCCCCTCGCGATCACCTTGCCGTGGTCCATGATCGCCAGCTCGTCACAGAGCCGCTCCGCTTCGTCCATGTAGTGAGTCGTCAAGAGAATCGTCCGGCCGGCTTGCTTGAACTCCTCGATGAGCTCCCAGAGTTGCCGCCGGGCCTGAGGATCCAGCCCGGTCGTCGGCTCGTCGAGAAAGAGCAGGTCGGGATCACCGACGAGCGCACAGGCGACAGCCAGCCGCTGCTTCTGCCCACCCGAAAGAGCGGCAACTCGGGCGCCGCGCTTCTCCTCGAGCTGCACCAGCGCGATAACGTCGGCGGGCGAGGGACCGCGACTGAAGAAGCTGCGGAACAGTCGCAGCGTTTCCTCGACCGTCAGCTTGTCTGACAACTGAGTTTCCTGCAGTTGGATGCCCAGCCGCTGTCGCAACGCCTGAGCGTCGGATCGCCAGCGCAGCCCCAGCACTTCGACGTCGCCGCCGTCCGGCTCGGTCAACCCTTCGCAAATCTCGATCGTCGTCGTCTTGCCTGCACCGTTCGGGCCCAGCAATCCAAAGCACTCGCCGGCGCGGACGGTGAGATCGATACCGTCCACGGCGACGACGTCCTTGAACCGCTTGCGAAGATTGGCAACTCGTAAGGCGGGCGGGGCCTGGTCAGCGGCCATCCGCGTAGTGTAGCAGCAGAGTTCAGATGCGGACGTAGACGCGATGCCGATACATCCAGGCGAGCATCAGCCAGAAGACCGCGAGCGTACACGCGCCAAGCAGAACCGGCGCGAACACCGGACCGAGAACCTCGAACGGAGCCCGGCCGAGGTGGATCACCCACGACCGCGTCAGGTAGTCGGTCGCGACGTGCACAAGAACGTACATCGCGATCGAGTTGGCACCGACGACCAGGAAGGGATACGTCCATTTCTTGTACCCCTTGACGTCGATGACGTAGTAGTAGGCGGCCAGGAACAGCACCACCCAGCCGCCGCTGAAGAGCGTCCACGACGGCGTCCAGATCCGCTTGACGATCGGGCAGAGCCCGACAAGGTGAATCGCCAGGCCAGCGACAATCCCGGCAACACCCCAGACGGCGAGCGTTCGCACCCTGTCCAACTCTCGGCGGTCGCTGCGCAACACGCCGGCGGCCAATAAACCAAAAATCATCGTCGCGAGCGAGGGAACAAAGTTCAACGTCAGGTAGCCGCCGCCGTTGTAGACGAAGGGGCGCTCCCTTGGAAAGAGATTCAGAAACCACTGATCCGCGCGCGCCGCAAGGTTGGTGTTCTTGTCCCAGTGCGCGGCAAAGCCGGTCACGTGGTGCGGCCAGCCTGCTCGCACGCCAACCGTCGTCGTGTCGAAACCGGCGGGCGGTAGTGGATAGAGCGCGAACGCTGCCCAATAGCCGACAAGGATTACACCTGCGGCCATCAATTGCACGCGCGGCTTGGCCCACGCCAGCAGGAACAGAAAGACGTAACCAAGGCCGATCTGCGTGAGTACGTCCTCAAAGGTGAAGTAGGTCTGCGGACGCGACTGCGATCGAAGAAAGATGCCGAGCGCGACGAGGACGAACGCTCTGAGCACACTGTGACCCAGCATGCGACCGAACGTCTGACCTTTGGCCCGGCGACTCGCGATCGAGTAGGGAAGCGAGACGCCAACCATGAACATGAAGGCCGGCTGGATCAGATCCCACGGCACGCAGCCAACCCATTCCACGTGATCGAGGTAGTGCGCGAGCTTTTGCGCCATGCCGCTCGACTCGAATCGTCGTGCGACTGGCGCAATGTTCATGATCTCCGATGCCATGAACAGCATCGTGACGCCGCGGAACACGTCGAGGGACGTCAGTCGAACGGTCGTGCTGGGCGGACGCGGAACTGTCGCTGGCACTACGCGCGGCGCGGCGTCGATCATCGCGCCGGGATGCTAACACGGGTGGGAGGGAATCGAGCGACGTTCACTGTTCAAGAGCTTCAACCGGTCAGAAGGGCGGTGCAACATTCAAACATCTGTTTGACATATTCGGAACGTCCGAGTGCTACCGCCCTCCCGATACGGCCGGAGCGAACGTTGCCCCCATCGGCACTGACCACTCGACGAGCGTCTCGGCGGTCACATCCGCGGGTCGAATGGACGGCGACGATGCCATGTCCCCCCACCTGAGACGGCCGTGAATGCCCCACGGGCGCAAGAGCACGCGGTTGGATGAGCGCTCGACGCGCACCTCGACGAAGCTCTGGAAGAATGGCGCCACGTTGTAGTCGAACGCTGCCGAGAGCCATTCGGCCGAGAACGGCCACGCCCCGAATTCGCGTGTCCACCACCACGCCGGCCGCTTCCACCATGGCGTCCGGGCCTCGATCTTGCCCGCTACCGCCGCATAGTTCGGATAGTAGGCCCAATCAGGGAAGGGTGGGCGCCCGGGCCACGCGAGCGCGGTGCCGAAGCTGAGATACGCGCCGCCGCCGCCATTGACGAAGTGGTAGGTGGCGGAGCCAGCGGGACGAGGCTCGACGTAGTGCTCGAGGTCGTGCGTATCGCCGGCCATCACGATCGCGACATTGCGCTCATCGAGCAGGCGCTTGAGGGCGGCGAAGTTTTCGTAGCCCTGGACGAGCTCGTAACCTCCGGCGTAAAAGGGATGGCCGAGAATCGCCATGATGGTCTTGCCGCGCGCACGATCGAGCGCACCTTGCAGCCAACGCAGCTGCTCTGGATCGACGCTCTTGACCACGCCGGTATCGACGGCCAGCAATGCGAACCTGTCAGTCTCGATCTCGAAGAACGGGCCGCGCTGGAAACCTGTCGGCACCTGGTACTGCTGGCGCAGCCACGCCGCGCGCTCGATGAGCTCTTCGATGCGCTGGTTGGTAGTACTGGTCAGGCGAAGATCCTGCTCGACACGCGCGTGAATCGATGCGCGCGCGGCTGCAGGCTCGAGAAAGGTCGCCGAAAACGCTTCCAGTGCATCGTACCAATCATGATTGCCGGGAATTGCGAATACGGGCTTGGTCACGCCTTTGAAGGGCAGCCAGAACTTGGCCTCGTAATCGTTCATCGATCCCACCGGGTAGACGACATCCGAGGAGATCACCACGAACCGCACGTCGGGCAGATTGGCCGCCGCGATCAATTGATCGCGCAGCACGTGCTGCGAGGCATCGCCCTCGCCCGTGTCGCCGATCACCACGAAGGAGAAGTCTCCGGAGCCGTCGATGCCTTCGGGGTGGAGCGCGAACAATGTCGAACGCCGGTCGTCCACGGTGCTCCCTGACGGCTGGCTGACCGCGGGATCGGCGAGCACCGTCCGAATCATCGCTTCACGCCAGGTGTCGGTGCGAGACTCGGCCCACGAGTTCCACATGCCGGCGGCCCAGTTCTCGGTATCGAAGTACCAGCTCATGCCCCAGACGGGGACGGTGGCCGTAATCACGGCGGCAAGCGGCAAGCCGACTTGAAGCGATCGATTGAGAGCGGTGGGAATCGAGAAGCGCGCCGCACGCATCCGCACCGCGTATCGCAGACGAATGCGCAGCCACGCGGTCGCCAGTCGAGCCATCCACCCGGGCGTGGCAGTAGCGTCGCGGCCCACAAACCAGCGCCACATCGGCCGCTCGATCCACCGCGTAGGCCAGCGCCAGACCAGGTAAGTGGGGTTGAGGATGAACAACGTGATGACGACGGCGATGAGCATGTCGCCAGCGACGGCGACAGCGGGCGCGACGAGCCCGAGCAGCGTGCCGTCGAATCCCATCCGGCCAATGTGAATGGCGAACAACGTTGCGACGAACGAGAGGATCCAACCCCGGTCGACCGGTGCGCGCGCCGCCTCACTCGCTTCGAGTGCCGTCGTCATCTCGGTGATCCGAGAATCGTCTGGCAGCCCGAGCTCAGTCACCACCGACTCTTCTGCATCGGCGGCGGTGTGAACCGGCGAGATGGCGATGTTCCAGCCCGTACCCAGGATACGGAGCGCGACAGCGACGGCCATCGCCCAGGCCACGGCCCAGTGGCGTGCCACGATCAGCAGAATGGCGACGGCAAGGTTGCCGAGCATCGCGAGCGCCGACAACACGCGCGATCGCTGGTCCTCCTCGCGGAACGCCGCGATCCCATACCGCACCGCGTCGACCAGAAAGAATCCCGCCATGCCCACCAGGAGCGCGGCGCTCGCAATGAATGGCGCGTTGATGAGGAGCAGCGCGATGATCAAGCTGAGGAACGCGCCGACGGTCGCCTTCCTCCGGGCCGCGGCAGTCGATCGCCGCATGCCATGAACCGCCTCGAACAACGCGGCGAGAGCGAGTAGCGCGCCGAGCCGTGGCGCTGGTGTGTCTGACGGCCTGAGCGGAGCAACCAGCGCCAGGAGCGCAAGCCCCGATGTCGCCGCCGTCAAACCGACGACGAGCAGTCCCTGGCGCAGAAACCTTCCGGCAGCCGAATCGCGTGCGCGTGTCATTGAGCGGTCGCCATCACAGTACGCTGCCGTCGAACATTTATCCAGTCAGCGTCTGCGGGGCGAAATTCTCCGCGCATCGGGTAGACTCCTGAAGTGTCCAAAGGGTCACCGAGTCTGGGAACGGTTCTCGTTTGCGACGATGAAGAGATCAACCGGGCGTTGCTCGAACGGTTGCTGAGGAAACAGGGCTACGAAGTCGTGCCGGTGACGTCGGGCGCCGAAGCCATCGCCACGCTTCGTGATCGTCACGTCGATCTCGTGCTTCTCGACGTCCAGATGCCCGGCGTCAACGGATTCGAGATCTGCGCCAGACTGAAGCAGGCGCCCGAGACGCGATTGATCCCCATCGCGCTCGTCACCGGCCTGAACGCGCGCGAGCACAAGATTCGCGGTCTCCAGGCCGGCGCCGACGACTTCATCAGCAAGCCGTTCGATCCCGAGGAACTCCAGGCACGCGTGACGTCGCTCGTGCGGCTCAAGCAATACACCGACGATCTCGATTCCACCGAGGGCATCCTTCGCAGTCTCGCACTCATCATCGAAGCCCGGGATCAGTACACAGATGGGCACTGCGAACGCTTGTCTGAGTACGCGGTGGCACTCGGCAACGCGCTCGGCCGCTCGGCCGAGGATCTCTCGGCGCTCGACCGCGGCGGCTATCTGCACGACATCGGCAAGATTGGCATCCCCGATGCGCTCTTGCTCAAACCATCGGCGTTGACGCCAGCCGAGTTCGAGATGATGAAGCAGCACACCGTCATCGGCGACCGGCTCTGTGGCGAGCTGCGATCGCTGCGTCTCGTCCGGCAGATCGTTCGTCATCACCACGAGCGGCTCGACGGCAGTGGCTATCCGGACGGCCTCCGCGGCGGCGAAGTGTCGGTGCTGGCGCAAATCGTCAGCACCGTGGACTTGTACGACGCCGTCACCAGCGCTCGTCCATACCGGCCGGCGCTACCAGCGGAACACGCGTTCAAGGAACTGAGAGACGAATCCGCCCGCGGCCTGCGCGATCCTGAGATGGTAGGGACATTCATCGATCTCGCACGAAGCGGCGGCCTCGCTCCGGCGTCTTGAGCGGCGGACGCACTATGATGCTGCGGTGATGCCACGCATGTCCGGGCCGGCGCGGGTCGATCCCCTCGTGCCAGCAGGGTTCTCGCTGTTCAGGGGCGGCCTTCTCTATACGCTCGGCTTTCGCCTCGGCCTGATCGGTGACGACCGTCGGTTGATTCGCCTCGGCTTTGCGTTGGCCTTCCTCACCTGGGTTCCACTCGCCGTGCTCAGCACCCTCGAGCGCGCCATGGGTGGCAGTTCCGTCATCCCGTTCTGGGAGAGCGTTGGCACTCATGAGCGGCTGCTGCTGACGATTCCGCTGTTCTTCTTCGCTGAGGACACGTTCGACTCACGGGCACCAGATGTCCTGAGGCGAATCCTGCAAATCGGCTTGATCCTCCCAAAAGACGAACCGCGGTTCGGAGCGGCAGTCCGGCAGGCGACCCGATCGCGCGACTCATGGCTCGTTGAAATCGCCATCTTCGTAATGACTGTCGGGTTGATCTGGTCAGGCTTTCGGACCGACCTTCAGGGCCCCATCACGACCTGGCGAACGACCATCGACGGACAGACCACACCAGCGGGGTGGTGGTATGGAATCGTCAGCATTCCGATTTTTCAATTCCTGCTGTGGCGCTGGGGCTGGCGATTGATCGTGTGGGCGCGGCTGCTGTGGCGGCTGTCGCGCCTGAACCTGCAGTTCGTCGCGACGCATCCGGACGGTGCCGGAGGCTTGGCGGTGCTGGGGGTCGCGCACGTTGACCTCGCGCCGCTCGCTACCGGCGCCGCGGCGGTCTTGTCAGCGAACTACATCGAGCAGATGCTGTTCGCCGGCGTGGAGCCGTCGCGGTTCGTCGTGTCGGTGACCGGCGCCATCGTCGGCGGCACGCTCGGCCTCATCCTGCCGCTCTTCTTTTTCACGCCGAAGCTGATCGAAGCCAAGCAACGGGCGCTGCTGGATTACGGGAATCTCGCCGCAGAATACACGCGCGACTTCGCGATGAAGTGGGTGCACGATGATCGCCGGCCGGACGAACATCTTCTCGGCACCGCGGACCTGCAGTCGCTCGCCGATCTCGGGAACAGCTTCGCACTCATCAGGAACATGACGGTTCTGCCGATGGGGCGCTATCAGATCACGATGCTCGCCGTTGCGACTGCGCTGCCGTTTGTTCCTCTTGTGCTCCTGGCGTTTCCACTCGAACAATTGCTGATCGACGGCCTGAAGTCGCTCGCGGGCATTCGGTAAGCGCTACTACGGCGCCCACGACACCGCGTCGCCATTCCTGATCTCTCCGCCAGTTTCGATCGTGGCCCAGGCGCCACCGCCCCATCGAGCGCGCATCGCCTCCTGTAGACCGGCATGCGCCTCTTCCATCCGCTCGCACGGGCGGGTTTCGCCGCCGATGCGGAGGCGGCACGAGCCCACGAGCAACGTGCGGTCGCGCGAGTCGACCAGATCGATCCCTGACACGAGCAGGTTGGCCCGGCGCGCTGACGCATCGATATCCGCGTCGAGGACCGCCATCAGCTCGGCCCACCGCTCGGCCGAGATGATAGTGACGTGACGGCGTCCCCCGTAGTTCGCGCTGCCGACGAGCCCACGCCCCGCCTCGAGCGTGGCACACTCCACCGGATCCATAGGACCTCGGTGCGCGCGCTTCGTCCAGATGCGTTCGACCTTGCCCATGTCACCTCCACGACCGCCCGGGTTCAGCTGCCGGCGTGACGATCATGATGACAGGGACCTGACCTGGCGATGCGTCCATGTGGAAGAAGGACTGGTTGCAGGGCGGGTCGCTGCTGGCGGCCAGGTGTGGCGTGCGGACGAGGGCGGAAAACCAAATGTTCGGGTTCGGGTGGTTTCTGCGTTTGAACCTATGAGTGGCCGGCAGCAAGCATCTGGTTCGAGCGGGTGTTGTGGACCGGAATTCGTGCGAACTGCGCGCTCAGCAGCTTCTATGTGCCTGCCGCCGTCGACTGCCGACGCGCGCGGACAAACACAGGACTCGCCACCGCATCGCGACTGGCCGGTCTTGCATTCTTCCTCACACAGGAGCGCATCTACTGGGTTTTCGGACTGTACGACGGCGTGTTCTTCGTGCCGCTGGCGTTGCTCCTGGCGTTCGGAGCCATGGGTTCATCCAGCGAGGAGCCAGCCGCTGTCAGCGCACATTGATGATGCGGAGACCGGCGGGCGAGTGCGGCGCCGTCGCTGCTGACTGCGTTAGGATCACGGGCTCCCCGGCCACCGTCAGCGTCCCCGTTCGAGACGACGATCCGGTATTGGCGGACACACGGTAGCGAACGGTTCCGTTGCCGCTGCCGCTCGCACCGCTCGTAATAGTGATCCACGATCCAGACCGCGTCGCCGTCCACGAGCAACTGCTCGATGTCGTGACGGTCACCGAACCTGTCCCCGTCGGCGGATTGAAACCGTGGTTCTTCGGCGTGACCGTATACACGCACGATCCGTTCTGCGTCACCGTGAAGGCTGCGGACCCGACGGTGATCGTCCCCGATCGAACCCCCGTGCCCGAGTTTGCGGCGACGCTGTAGTTGATCGTGCCGTTGCCGGATCCGCTGGCACTGCCCGTGATCGTCAACCACCTCGACGAGCTCGCGGCTGTCCACGAGCAACTACCGCCGGCTGTTACGCTGACGCTGCCGGTCACGGCAGTGGGCGTGACCGTTCGCGACGTCGGCGACAAGGAGTACGCGCACCCGCCGTTTTGCGTGATGCTCAATCTCGCCAATCCAACTGTCAGTGTCGCCGATCGCGACGACGTCGAGCTGTTGGCGGTGATGCTGTAGGCGACGGTACCGTTGCCGCTGCCGCTCGAACCGCCTGTAATCGTAAGCCAAGCCGCGGAGCTCGTCGCGGTCCACGCACAACCACTCGCAGCGGTAACCGAGGCGGTGCCCGTTGAGGCGGCATTGCCGACAGTCCGCGTGTCGGGCGTCAGATCGTAGCTGCACGATCCGCTCTGGTTCAGCGTGAACGTGGCCGTGCCGACGGTGATCGTGGCCCCGCGCCCGGATGAAGTCGTATTCGCCGCGACGTTGTAGTTGATCGTGCCGCTGCCGTTACCGCTGGCGCCACTCACGCCGAGCCAGCCAGCGGAGGATGTCGCCGTCCAGGCGCAGCCCGTGCCCGCCGTGACAGTCACACTTCCGGAGGTCGAGGCCGTCCCGACGGAGCGCGTGCCGGGGGAGAGTGAGTAGCCGCACGCGGCGCCTGCCTGCGTGAAGGTGAAGGTCTGACCCGCAATCGTGAGGTGACCAACACGCTGGCTCGTCGTCGAGTTGCCCGCCACCGCATAGCTGACCGATCCGTCGTCGCTTCCGCTCGCGCCGCTCGTGACGCTGAGCCATCCGGCGTCGCTCGCAGCGGTCCAGGCGCATCCCGCGCCCGTCGTGACGCCGACGGATCCCGTTGTTGCAGACGACGTTCCGGATCTCGAAGATGTCGACAATGCGTAGCTGCAGGGAGCTGGTGGAGGTGCCGTCGCGGGAAAAACAAACTGATTCGAGACGGTGCTGGGCGTTTTTCCGCCCGGGCCAACGGCAACGACACGCGCTTCATAGACGACACCGTTGACCGGCCACCCGCCGAGCAACGCCGAAAAATTGAAACGAATCTTGCCGTCGCTCTGAGGAGACGGTTTGCCCATTTCGATGACGTGGAGCGGCTGAACGCCAGCGACGGCGTAAAAGCGGAGCTCGTACCCCCCGACGACCGCGGCGCCGTTCACGGTGCGCGAGTGATCGGCGGAAGGATCGAATTCAACCGTCTGCGGACTGACTGTCTGCGCGTCCGCAATGGACGGCGCCACCGTCAGAACCGAGAAGATAAGAATAAGAAAGAGGAGTGCGATGCGGGGAGCGCGCACACGCACGGACGCAACCGTCCATGCTCTCATCAGCAACCTTTAACAACTCAACGACCTTCGCAGGGTTCGCCGTGCCTCGGGCTCAGCAATTGGGCCGATGTGCACGATCCGCGCCCCGATCGTCGACAGAAACAGCCCTCCACCAAGTGCGTTTTTGCGGCGCGTTTCGCGCAGGACGCGCGAAGGGTCGGTCCGTACCGCTGGCAGGTCGAACAATTACAGTATTGAAGCTGTACAGTAATCTTTTCATCTTACACGGCTGGTCCCGTCGCAACTCCGCGCCAGATGACGAGTTGGCGTGCCGCCGCGCCCGGAACTGAATCGTCACGATCGTAACCGCGCGCTCCATCAGAAAACGGGAGTCGCTCACTTCGCCGCAATCAACCTTCATGGTGGCGGGCGCGTCCTCGCGTTCACACATTGGCTCGCGGGTCCGGCAGTCAGCGAGGGGAAAGCATGCTCGTCGCGATCGAGCCGCGATTTGGGCACGCCGCTCGCAGTGCTCCGGGCGTTTGCGGGCTCTGGCTGGCCTTTCATGGACACAATCGTTTTTCTGATTACGCTTTCGGCTGGTGCGCTGGTCGTGCATTACAAAGAGCGGCTCCGCCGGTTCGTCCCGGGGCGTCGCCAACGCAACGCACGCGTGCTCGTCGATCAGTCGCTCGGCTTGGCGCGCCTCGAGCTACCGGACGGCTGGCGCCCGGCGCAGGACCTCAACGAAACGGCAAGCATCGAAGCCATCAACGCGCTGCACGGCCGTCACGTGATCGTCATCAGCGACTCGGTCGATGACTTCGTTCCTGAGATGACCGTGTACGAGCACTCGGCCAACACCAGAAACGAGCTGACCGGCAGCATTCAACTCATCTCGTGCACGGGACCCGAACGGCGGACCATCGGCGGGTTCGACGCCCTGCAGTACGAGATCGAGGGCTTCTTCCAGCAGACGCGCATCAAGTACTTGCACACGACAATCGCCGGACGCCGAGGCTTCCATCAGGTATTGGCCTGGGCGACGCATTCACGGTACGACCGGCAATCGTTCGAGTGCCTGCTCAACGGCTTCAGCGAACCCGGGGATCTGCAAACCGAAGCCAAGGCCGCACCGCCGCCCGTCGAGCCACTCCACGTCGTTCCCGTCTCGCGCTACGAAGTCCACTAGCCCAGGCTTAGTGGCGCTCTCATGGTGAGTACGCGTCGCTCACCACCGTCAAACCCTCAAGCGCAGAAGGCGCCGAGCGAGTGCGAGCGAGGCGTCGAGCCGCGTCGCAGCTGAATGCTGCACCAATGCGGTATCGGGCGCCTGCGGCCCGAGCGAGGCGCGGAGACCCCGAGCGAGTGCGAGCAAGGCGTCGAGCCGCACCGCAGCTGAATGCCGCACCAACGCGGTATCGGCAGCGCCTGCGGCCCGAGCGAGGCGCGGAGACCCCGAGCGAGTGCGAACGAGGCGCCGCGAGCCGCATCGCAAGGTGACTACTGCACCAATGCGGTATCGGCAGCGCCTGCAGCCCGAGCGAGGCGCGGAGACGCCGAGCGAGTGCGAGCGGGGGTGGGGCCCCGCGAGCATTAATAAATGTGACCAAGCCCACTCTCCGGGGACGAAGCGCGTTGATCTCCACGGCGCAGTCGCAGACGATCCGGGCAGGAGGGTTGATGATGCGAAAGCTTGTCGCGTGCGTGGCGTTGGCAGCAACCTTGGTGGTTCAGGTCTCGGCCGAACCAATGAAGGCCGGAGACCGGCAGCGGTTGCTGGCGCACCTCGAGATGACCGAGAGCTGGTTGGTGAGCGAGCTCAGTGGGCTGTCGCAGGCACAGCTCACTTACAAGATGACGCCCGACGCCTGGAGCATCGCCGAGGTCACAGAGCATCTCGCGATCGCGGAGCCGCAATACTGGCAGAAGGTTCAGGACTCGATGAAGCAGCCGGCGACCACGGAAAAGCTCGAAGCGACCGACGCCTCCATCCTGTGGTACGGAATCGACCGGACGAATCGGCAGAAGACCGGGGAAGCCAGAGTGCCGCACGGCACGTTCAAGACCGCGGCTGATGCGCTGGCAGCCTTCCGCAAGCTACGGGCGACGATGCACGAATACGCTCAGTCGACGAGCGACGACGTGCGCTCGCGCAAGCTCCTCGAGGGCAACATGGACGTCTACCAGTGGTTTCTGATGATCTCGACGCACTCGCAGCGGCACATCCTGCAAATCCGGGAGATCAAGGCCCATGCGGGGTTTCCGAAGGCATAGGCCAGAGAGGGTCAAACCCGGACCACAGTCGGCAGACAGCAGGGTCGAGTCTAAGTAAGTGCCAGCCTCAAAGCGCTGCGAGCTCGGAAGGCGTTCCGGACCGGAGGAGACCAGAACTGCACGTGCTATGCATCGGCCCTGCTGCCTGCTGTCTGGGTCCGAGTGCTCAATTCTGATGCAGCAACCGTACCTTAGCCTTTTCCCACCAGACCTGGGGAATTCCTAGAAAAAAGCTGCGCGAGCCCTGTTCCCAGAGTGCTCGCGCTGGCTAACTTATTAGCTACCGGTTCAAAACTTAGCCGGTTTCCCCGGCTATGGCTGGGCTAGTCGCGCGCAGCAACTCGCCGCTACACTGTGCGTCGCCCGCTCACCAAACCCACGAGGAAGAGCACAATGGCAATCACCAGCAGAACGTAGATGAAATTGCCCATCGTGTAGCCACTGACGAGTCCGAGAAGCCACAGCACAAGCAGAATCACCGCAATCGTGAACAGCATCATCACCTCCGCCAATCACTAGAGCAGGACATGTGCCGCGCTGTGACGGCGATCGGGGCTCCGATTGTGGGGGACAGCCACCGTTAGTACGTCCATCTCTACCCAGAAACTCCACTGTTGGGTAGCTCTGGTGCCAGCGCGCCTTGTTGGAGTGCGTACGGCTCGGCTACGATCGGCGCCGTAGAGGAGAGGACTGCATGTTCATCCGACAGGTTCACGCCGCGGCCGTTGTCACCGGCCTGGGCATGATTGCGTTGATCACAGTGCCTGGTCCCGCGCGGCCGGTTGCCGCGCAAGCGGCGCAACAACCCCCGGGCATCGACGCCAGCCTTCTCGCCGGGCTGCGATGGCGGTCGATTGGTCCTGCCAGGGGCGGCCGATCGATCGCAGTCGCTGGCGCCAGTTCCAGACCGAATGAGTATTACTTCGGCGCGACGGGAGGTGGGCTCTGGAAAACCACCGACGCCGGCGTGACGTGGCGCACCGTCTCCGACGAGTTCTTCAAGACGTCGTCGGTTGGCGCCGTCGCGGTCTCGGAGTCCAATCCCGATGTTGTCTACGCCGGCATGGGCGAAGTTCAGCTTCGCGGCAACATCATCCAGGGCGACGGCGTGTACAAGTCGACCGACGCAGGCAAGACGTGGACGCACGTCGGCCTCGAGCAGACGATGGCGATCGGCCGGATTCGCGTGGACCCGACGAATCCGGACGTAGTGTACGTGGCCGCGCTCGGCAACCCGTACGGCGCCAACGACGAGCGAGGCATCTTCAAGTCGACCGACGGCGGAAAGACGTGGACGAAAGTGCTCTTCCGCGACAGCAAGACCGGTGCGGTCGACCTGTCGATGGACGCAAAGAACCCTGACGTGCTGTACGCGGGCTTGTGGGAGGTCTTTCGGACGCCGCACTCGCTCTCGAGTGGCGGGCCGGGCAGCGGTTTGTTCAAGACCGCCGACGGCGGCAAGACCTGGACCGAGCTGACGAAGAACCAGGGGCTGCCCGCGCCGCCGTGGGGCAAGAGTGGGGTCGCGGTCTCCGGCGCCGACGCCAACCGCGTCTACGCCATCATCGAGGCCGCCGAAGGCGGCGTGTTCCTGTCAGACGACGCGGGTGCGACGTGGTCGCGCGTCAACGAAGACCGCCGGCTGCGGCAGCGCGCGTTTTACTACACGCGGATCTACGCCGACCCCAAGGCGCGCGACACGGTGTACGTGCTGAACACCGGAATCTATCGCTCGACGGACGCCGGCAAGACGCTGACGGCGCTGCGTGTGCCTCACGGCGACAACCACGATCTCTGGATTGCGCCGAGCGATCCGCAGCGCATGATCAACAGCAACGACGGAGGCGCCAACGTCTCGAACAACGGCGGCGAGACCTGGACCGATCAGGACTACCCGACGGCGCAGTTCTACAACGTCTTCACGACGAATCACGTGCCCTATCACGTCTGCGGCGCGCAGCAGGACAACACGACTGCCTGTATTCCGAGCAACGGCGGTGATCTCTACGCCGTCGGCGGTGGCGAGAGCGGCTACATCGCGCCCGACCCGCGCGACGTCGACGTGTTCTACGCCGGCAGTTATGGCGGCCTCCTCACCCGGATCAATCGCCGCACCGGCGAACGCCGCGCGATCAACATCTGGCCCGATAACCCCATGGGCTTTTCCGCCGGTGACATCACGGAGCGATTCCAGTGGACGTTTCCAATCATCATCGCGCCCACCGATCCCAAGGTCCTCTACGCGACGTCGCAGCACGTCTGGAAATCGACCAACGAAGGTCAGAGCTGGCAGCGCATCAGCCCGGACCTCACGCGACACGATCCCGCGACGCTTGGTCCGTCTGGCGGCCCGATCACACTCGATCAAACGGGTGTTGAAACCTACGCCACCGTCTTCACGCTGGCACCCTCGCCGCTCATCGCCAACGTCATCTGGGCGGGCTCGGACGACGGTCTGGTGCACGTCACGAGGGACGGTGGCAAGGCGTGGACCAACGTCACGCCCGGTGATCTGCCACCGTTCACGCGCATCAGCCTGATCGATGCCTCGCCGCACGATCCGGGCACGGCCTATCTCGCGGGCAACAGGTACCAACGAGCGGATCGCGCTCCGTATGTCTATCGAACCTCGGACTACGGCAAGACGTGGACGAAGATCGTGAACGGGCTTCCGGCGCAGGACTTCCCACGAGCCGTGCGTGAGGACCCGAAGCGTAAGGGGCTGCTGTTCCTCGGAACGGAAACGACGTTCTACGTGTCGTTCGACGATGGCGGCCAGTGGCAGCCACTGCAGACGGGCCTCCCCATTACTCCGGTTCATGGCATCCAGATCAAGAACAACGACGTCGTGGTCGGTACACACGGCCGGTCGTTCTACGTCCTGCCAAATATCGGGATCCTCCGCCAGGTCTCGCGCGAGATGACGAACGAGCCGGTCGTGCTGTTCGATCCGTCCGACGCGATTCGATCGGTCTCACCAACAGTGACCATCGATTACTACTTGAAACAGGCGGCAGACAAGGCGACGCTTGAGATCCTCGACGCGCGAGACGAGAAGATCATCTCGTTTACCGGGACAACCGGGCAGCCCGCCGGACGCGGCGAAGCCCAGGGCGGCGGCGATGACGAAGAAGGCGGCGGCCGTGGCGGGCCGCCTCCAAGGGTGGGAGTGGCCGCCGGCATGAATCGGTTTGCGTGGGACCTGCGATATCCCAATGCGCACGACTTTCCAGGTCTCGTGCTCTGGGCGGGCAGCATCCGCGGTCCAGTTGCGCCGCCCGGGCGCTACAAGGTCAAGCTGACTGCAAACGGCACGTCGAAAACGCAGGAGTTCTCCATCGTCCGCAACACCAATGTGCCGTCGGTCTCAGACCGTGACCTGATAGAGCAGTTCGCACTGGCGCGACAAATCAGCGACAAGCTATCGCTCGCGAACGACACCGTCGTGCGCATCAGGGGGCTCAAGGAACAGATCGCCGCCCGCACGAGCTCCGCAGCCGACGCGCGGATCAGTTCGGGTGGCCAGGCGTTGACGGAGAAGCTGACCGCCATCGAAGGCGAGATCTACCAGTATCGCAATCGCAGCAGCCAGGATCCGCTGAACTATCCGATTCGCCTCAACAACAAACTGGCGGCACTGCAGGGCATCGTCGAAAGCGGCGATGCGAAGCCGACCGATCAGTCGTACGCCGTGTTCAAGGATCTGTCGGCGCGCCTTGACAAGGAACTCACCCGACTGGATGCGCTCACGAGGACAGAACTCGCAGAGTTCAACAAGGAATCGACACGTTAGTCGACCGAAGACCGAAGACTGACGACTAACGAGTATCTCTTTCCACCATCACTTCGATGACCCCGACCGGTTCTTCGATCGCGACGAACAAATCGTCGGGATTCTCGACGTTGGAGGTGAAGAGATCGACCGGACGGTAGGGTCGTTCCTGCAGCGACAGCGTGATGTCGCTGATGTCCTGGTACGACGACAGGATGACGTCGGCGATGCTGTAGAGCGTTTGGTGAACGGATCGGCTCGCCTGGCAGCCAAAGGTCTCGACGATCGCGGCGCGGACGCCCTGGCGATAGGGGTCGAACGTCACGTCACCGCTCGTATAGCTCCACCGGGCGGATAACGTCGCGACCAACAGACGCTGGAGCCCATCGTCGGCGCCGCTCGGATCGGCCTCGTCTGTGGGGCGGTTGCGCGCGGGCGCCAAGCCGGACGTCCGCATGATGGTCAACTGTTCGATGCCGGCGACGACGGCGACGTGCTTTCCGTTGCTGGTGATGGTCGCCGTCCGGCGTTCGGGGGTCCCCGTCAGGAAGACCTGCCCCTGCGGTTTGCCGCCAACCTCGAGACGATTCCAGGGCCGTTCGACGATTTCCACCCGGGCCCGAGTCAACCGTGTGTGGTCGGTCAGAAGCCGGTCGCAGAGTGCCAGACCGAAGCGCTCGATTTCGGCACCGGCATGCTGACGGGCCGTGGCGTGCACGAGACTCTTCAGAGCCTCTCCCGGCAGCAGCCCGGCCGTTCCGCTACCGACGAACGCGTCAGCAAAATCGCCCTCAAAACGGCACGCGACGGTGAGGTCCCGGGCGTCGTGGCGATCTCCCCGGCGCACGACCCTGAGCATGCGCAGGTGCGATTCGCCGTGGCTGCTGCCGCCAATACGAAGCATGCGCGGACGATAGCACGGAGGAGGCCCTGATAAAGTAGAGCTAGAACCTCAGGCGTTCTTCGGCTACAATAAGCTCTACCGTCGATACTCCCCAGCTCGAGCGGTTGCGCGCGTGCCGCGCAGCCGGTTGTGGCGCGTTCGTTCAACCGCGCCGCCGCCGTTTCAAATCAGCCGTTTGAACAGCTCGGGGACGTTCGCATGGGCTGGGGACTGAGTCGCCAGGGAACTCGACTGCGCCTGTGGAGCGCAATAACGCTGGCCGTCGTCGGTGGTTCAGCGGGGACCCGCACCATCGCCACAACCTCAGCGGAGCCTGGGTTCCAGGCCACGTCGCAGATCATCGACGTGCCGGCGGGCGGCAACCTGCAGCAGGCGCTCAACCAGGTCCAGCCCGGCGGAACCATCCGCCTCGCGCCGCGGCGCAACCTACGTCGGCAGCTTCACGCTCCCGGCGAAAAACGGCACTGAATACATCCTGATCACGACCGCCAATGCGAGCCTCCCGGCACCGGGGGTTCGCATCGATCCCAGCTACAAGCCACAGCTGGCGACAATCCGGTCGGCGACCACCAGCTCCGCGCTGTCAACAGCGCCGGGGGCCAGTTACTACCGCATCGTGGGCGTGGCGTTCGAAGCCAACCAGAAGGGCATGGGCGACATCATCGCCCTGGGCCGCAACAACGAAACGACGCTCGCGGCCCTGCCACATCACTTCGAGCTCGATCGCGTCATCATCACGGGCGATCCGTCGCTCGGACAAAAGCGCGGCATCTCGGCCAACGCCGCTAACGTCACCATCATCAACTCTGACATTCGCGACATCAAAGCGGCAGGACAGGAGTCGCAGGCGATTGCCGCGTGGAACTCGCCGGGACCATTTGTCATCAGAAACAATCGGCTGGAAGCGTCGGGGATAAATATTCTCTTCGGCGGCGCGAACATCAGCATTCCCGGCGTGATTCCGAGCGACATCGTCGTCGAAGATAATCTGTTGACGAAAGATCCCGCGTGGCAGGGTACATCGTGGTCGGTCAAGAACCTTTTCGAACTGAAGAATGCGCAGCGCGTCAACGTCCGGCGCAACATCATGCAGTACAACTGGAGCGGAGCGCAGCCAGGATTCGCGGTCGTCTTCACGCCGCGAAATTCGAGCGGCCTGAACCCCTGGTCCGTGATCACCGATGTGGAGTTCAGCGGCAATGTCGTCGCGCATTCGGGCAGCGCGATCAATGTGCTCGGTCACGACGACACAGCTCCGAGCGGACAACTCGCGCGCGTCGTGATCAAGAACAATCTCGTCTTCGACATCACGAGTGAGCCGTGGGGCAGCTCGGGAGTCTTTGTCCAAATCGGCGGCGAACCGCGGGACGTGGCGATCGATCACAACACTGTGCTGCACGACGGCAACATCGTGAGCTTCTATGGCGGGGCCTATATCAACGGCGCGGGAGCGGCGGTCAACGGTGGGCCGATCGCGGGCTTCGTGTTCACCAACAACCTGGTGCGCCATAACACGTACGGCATGGCCGGCGACGGCCAAGCGTATGGCAACGGCTCGATCGCCTACTACGCGCCCGGCGCCATCATTCAACGCAATGTTATCGCGAGCGACGCCCAGGTGGCGTCGCGATACCCAGCGGACAATTTCTTCCCGTCGCTCGGCGACTTTACGGCAACATTTCGCAACAGTGCCGCAGAGGACTATCGCCTGGCGGCAACCAGTCCGTACCTCCGCGCCGGACTCGACGGAAGAGATCTCGGCTGCGATTTCGGTACCCTTCCGACCGCACGGTTCCCAGCGCCGCCGACGCTGACGCTGTTCAAAATCGTTCGGTAGGCCACTCGCTGACGGGCTACCAGCAGATACCCTGGTAGTTCGCAGCGATCCTGGACCGATCGACCGGTACGCGGACCAGATCCAGAATCGTCTGATCGCTCCGGCAGCGTGTCATCGCCTCGCCAAACTCATCGCCGGCATTGCCGATCACGACCACGTCGGACTCGGCAATCACTTCATCAGCCGACTCGCACAGCAGCTTTGCGAGATGCGGAATCTGCTTCTCGATGTAGTCCTTGTTGCTGCCGGTCAGCCGCGCGAGCAAAACGTTGCGATCGAAAATGCGCACCTCGTAGCCCTTGCCCAGGAGCGTCTCCGCCAGGATGACCATCGGGCTCTCGCGCAAGTCGTCGGTGCCAGCCTTGAAGCTGAAGCCCAATAGTCCGACACGCTTCCGTCCGGTCTCGACGATCTGCTCGAGCGCGTGCTGAATTTGCAGCGCGTTGCTCCGCAGCACCGAGTTCAGCACCGGCAGTTCGAGATCGAGCTCCTTTGCCCGGTATTCGAGCGCCCGGAGGTCTTTCGGCAGACACGATCCGCCGAAGGCAAAGCCAGGCTTCAGGTAGTACGACGACAAGTTCAGTTTGTGGTCCTGGCAGAATGCGTCCATGACGTCGTGGCTGTCGACGTCGAGCCGCTTGCACAGATTGCCGATCTCGTTGCCGAAACACACCTTCAATGCGTGCCAGGCGTTGCTGGTGTATTTGATCATCTCGGCGACGCGGATGCTGGTCGACACGAGCGGCGCGTCGATGCCGTCGTAGAGCGCCACCGTGCACGCCGCGTCAGCGGCATGGTTATGGCCAACGAGCGTCAATGGCGGATGCTTGATGTCCTTGACGGCGCTGCCCTCGCGAAGGAACTCCGGGTTGACCGAGACGCCAAAGCCCTCGCCGTACTTCTTGCCCGAGGTCCGCTCGAGCGTCGGGATCACCGTCTCGTGCGTCGTGCCCGGGAGCACGGTGCTTCGAATCACAATGACGTGGTATGAGCGCTTGTCGCGAATCGCCTCGCCAAGTTCTTCGCAGACGCGTGTCAGATAAATCAGGTCGAGGCTGCCATTCCGGCGGCTGGGCGTTGGAACCGAGACAAGCGACACGTCGCTGCCGCCGACCGCTTCGGCTGCGCTATGCGTGGCCCGGAGCCGCCCAGCCGCGACGTTCGAGTCGATGAGCTCGCCAAGTCCAGGCTCGACGATTGGACTTTGTCCGGCGTTCATCAGCGCGACTTTCGTCGGGTTGACGTCCACGCCAATGACGGTGTGCCCGTCGTCAGCAAACGTTGCCGCAGAGACCGAACCGACGTATCCCAAGCCAAAGACAGAGACATTCATGGATGTGTAATCCGTTTGATAGACGCCCAGGAGAAGGCCGGCCGCACCGTCGCCGGACGCCGTCGCGTGTCGACGATTGCCTGCTCCAGGTGTGTGGCAGCCTGCCGCCAGTCGTAGTGAGTCGTGACGAGCGCACGTGCGTCGCGCTCGATGGTTTGCCGAAAGGCCGTGTCGCTGAGCAGCCTGACGACCGCCTGCGCAAAGGCGCCAGGGTTGTCGGCGAGCAGCAGATGCCGGCCGGATTCGGTTGGCAACCCCTCGGCGCCAACGCTTGTCGAGACGACGGCACGGCCTGCGGCCATCGCCTCGAAGATCTTGAGCCGCGTACCGCCGCCAATACGCAGCGGCACGACGTACGCAGCGGCGTCCGCGAGGTACGGCCGCACGTCGTCCACGCGCCCGGTGACCTCGACGCCTTCCTCTTCTGCGAGCTTGCGCACTGTGTGCGTCGGCGCCCGGCCGACGATGGTGAACGTCACGTCAGGACACGACTGCCGGACGAGCGGCAGAATGTCTCGGCAGAAATACAGCACCCCGTCAACGTTCGGCAGCCAGTCCATCGATCCGGTGAACACCAGCCGGCGCGCCGTTGATGCGCGTTCCGGTGCCAGGCGCGAAGTAAGTGGTATCGACTCCCGTTGGAATCACGACGGCAGGCGCTGCCAGCTTGCCGGGATAGAGCCGCTGAAACGTGTCACGGTCGACGTCGGAGACAGCGAGCACTCGATCGAAACGAGCCAACGTTCGACCCTCGAATCGCAGCATTCGTTTCCACTGCTGACGGTAGAGGCTTGCACGCAGCCATGACGTCGAGGTTTCTGCGTGCCTCCGCCAGATCTCGGCTTCGACGTTGTGCGTGAAGAGGACTGACGCGATCGGAAGCTCCTGCGGCAGATTCACGGCTGGCACGAGGAAATCGCAGACCAGGCGGTCGTAAGAGCCGTTGGCCAGCTCGGCCTCGACCGTCCGGCGGTAGGCGGCCGAGCGGTACTGCGCCACGGCATACGGGAGCGAGTCGAACAGGTGCCGAGCCGCTGCCGCGTAAAACCGCATGCCTTCCTTCGGGCGTTCGCGGCGAGGAAGCGTGACGAGCCGTGAGCACACCTCTGCCATGCCTCTCCGGTGCTCGTCCGAGGCGTCGGGATCTTCGAACGACAGGCACGTAATCTCGTGCGAGCGGGCGAGGTGCCGCATCAAGTGCCAGGTGCGCAGCTTGCCTCCCTTGTCGAGCGGCAGCAGAAGATTAGTGTTGAGCCAGAGAATGCGCATGGTTTACGAGTGCGACAAACGCTCGGCGGACGCCGCATCGAGAGCGGCATTCCGCGTAGGGGCCGCCGGCGCCGGCAGCGTCTGAATGCCTTCTCCGTCGATGAACGTCCGGTACCACAGCTCGAGATTCAGGAGTGCCCACACGGCGTCGGCATCCTGCGTCGTCGGGATACCGGGAACCGACAACAGCCTCTCGACCGCCGATGGTTCGACGATGCCGCGCTGACGGGCGCGGGAATCGAGCAAGACCTCCCTTGCGACGTCGGCCCAACCACCGCGGAGCCACTGGGCAAAGGGCACAGGGAAGCCCATCTTCGGGCGGTCGAGAATGCGGCGGGGGAGGATGTCGGCGGCAGCTTCGCGGAGAATGCGTTTCGTCGACCATCCGGTCAGCTTCCTGTCGTCTGGCAAGCCAGCAGCGAACTCGACGAGATGGTGATCGAGAAACGGCACGCGGCTCTCGATCGATGCCGCCATGCTCATCTGGTCCTGCTTCATCAACAACTCGACCAGGTAGGTCTTCATGTCCGCATAGAGCACCCGGTTGAGCAGCGTCGTCTGTCCGTGCGGCGCGTCGAAATGCGCCATGGTTGGCCCGTACGCGCGGCCTCGATCGACGAGCCCGCGCACGCGCGACGACAACAGCTCACGCTGACGCGACAGGTTGACACCGGCGAACGTGTCGAAAAACGCGAGTTCCGGCAAGTGTTCCAGGCCGAGGAACGAACGCCTCGTGTAGCGCCCGAGGCGCCCGGGCAGCCGTGTCATCGCACCAGCCACTACCTGTCTGGCCGCGTCCGGCAACACCTTCTCGTAGAGCGCTCCCGCCCGCCAGTTGAACAGCGACCGCGGATACTTCCCGTAGCCAGCCAGCAGTTCGTCGCTGCCTTCCCCCGTGAGAACGACGGTGACGTCCTGTCGGGCGAGCTTCGAGACGAAATAGAGCGGCACGCTCGACGGGTGAGCGATGGGCTCGTCTTCGTGCCATACGAGCCGAGGTAAGGCGTCGAAGAAGTCGCGGTCATCGATCACGATCTCGTGCGACTCCGCGCCAATCGCTTTAGCGACTTCGTTCGAGTACTCGCAGCTCGCTGAACGCGCGATCCTTGAAGGCGACCGAGAACGTCTGCAGCGGCCGTCCCATCATCGGTGCCATCAACGCCGCAATCGCGCTGCTGTCGATGCCGCCCGAGAGAAACACACCGAGCGGCACGTCGCTCATCAGCCGCAGTCGAACCGACTCTTCGAGCAGCTCGCGAAAACGCTGGACGTCCTCGCGACGATCCCGCGTGCCCAAATCACGTGCGCGACCGACCGGAACATCCCAATAGGCCCGCGTTGCGACCTGGCCTCGCTCGAATGTCAGGACATGGCCCGGCAGCAGCTTCGAGATGCCCTCGAACATGGTCTCGACGCCGGCAACCGAACGTGTGCCGAGGAGCTCGGGGATCGCGACCTCGCGAGCACGTGGCGCGATCAATCCGCTCTCGAGAATCGCTTTAATCTCGGAGCCGAAGATCAGACGCTCGCCGGCTCGTGCCCAGTAGAGGGGCTTGACGCCCAACCGGTCCCGCGCCAACAGCAACCGGTGACGCCGGCCGTCCCAGATACCGAACGCGAACATGCCGCGCAGGTGTTCGACGCACGCGTCGCCCCATTGCTCGTAGGCGTGCACGATGGTCTCGGTATCCGAGCGTGTGCGATAGACGTGACCGGCCGCTTCGAGCTCACGCCGCACATCCGCGTGGTTGTAGATTTCGCCGTTGAACGAAATCCAAATCGTCCCGTCCTCGTTGGCGAGGGGCTGTTTGCCGGTGGCAAGATCGACGATGCTCAGACGGCGGTGGCCGAGCACCGCATGGGCGTGTTGATAGAGTCCCGCATCGTCTGGACCGCGATGGGTGAGAACGTCGCGCATCGCTTCGACGCGCCGGGCGTCGACGGGGGCCAGCGGCTCGGCCGAAACGATTCCTGCGATTCCACACATCCTGATGACCCTGCCTAAGCGGCGACGCGCCTGCGCGCAACATCGGCGAACTGGCGGAACCACAGTTCGAGCATGATGAGCGACCACAAACGGTGGCGATGGTCGACACGCTTCTGCTGGTGCTCGTCCCAAATGCGAGCAACCGCGCGTGGTTCGAAGAGGCCGCGGTTCTTGAGGCGGCCGTCGAATAAGAGGTCTCGCGCCAGCCCGTGAAGCGGACCACGCAGCCAGTCAGCGATCGGCGCCGTAAAGCCGTGCTTGGGTGCCTGGAACATCTCGCGCGGCACGTGCTGATATAGGGCACGGCGAAGCAGATACTTGCTGATGCCGCGACGCAGCTTCAGCCCAGAAGGAACCCGCGCGGCAAACTCCAGCAGCTTGTGGTCGAGGAGCGGTACACGCGCCTCGAGCGAGACCGCCATGCTCATCTTGTCGACCTTGGTGAGAATGTCGTCGACCAGGTAGGTTTTGACGTCGAGGTACATGACCCGGTCCATCGGATCGCTCGACTGGCAGGCCCGATACGTCGCGACAAAGGACGCGAATGGATCCGAGTCTCGCGTCGACGCCGCGAGATCGTGCGAATACAGCTGGTCCTTCCAACCATCGAACTGTTGGTACCCGTGCTTGCGCGCACAGGCCTGATCTTGCGGCAGACCGAGGTGCCGCAGCGAACGCGCGCCCTTGACCGAAAGTGGCAGCAGCTGGCCGATGGTTCCGGCCAGACCGCACCCAGCGGCTCCGAGCCGTTCGCGCACGCTCGACTCCCACCACTCGACGCGGTGCCAGGGATAGCCTGCCCACAGCTCGTCGCCGCCATCGCCGGACAGAGCGACTGTGACCTGCTTTCGCGCTGCTGCAGACACGTAGTAGGTGGGTACGGCGGACGAGTCGCCAAAGGGTTCGTCCAGATGCCAGGCGAGTCGTGGCAACAGTGACTCGACATCAGGCTCGATGACCGTTCGATCGAGCCTGCACTTGAGGTGATCGGCGATCTGCTGCGCGCGATCGAGTTCGTTGAACTCGAGGTCGGCGAATCCAACCGAGGAGGTGACGACCGGAGCATCGCTCGTCTTCGCCATGTAGGCGACCACTGTCGAAGAGTCGATCCCGCCCGAGAGGAACGCGCCGAGCGGAACTTCGCTGATGAGCCGCATGCGCACCGATTCGGTCAGCAGCGCATCCAGTTCCTCGAGATATCGCTCCTCGGCGCCGACATCGCCATCGCCCGTGAACTCGAGATCCCAATACCGCGAAACCCGAATCCGCCCGTGCTCGGCGACGAGGATATGACCTGCTGGCAGTTTGTGGATCTCGCGGTAGATCGTCGCCGGCGCAGGCACGTACAAGAAAGTCAGGTAGGCGTCGAGTGCTTCAGCACTCCAGGCTGTATCGACCGACGGATCCTGGAGAATCGCCTTGATCTCCGACCCAAACGTCAGGCCACCATCCGCGGTTCGTGCGTAGTAAACGGGCTTGATCCCGACGCGGTCGCGCGCGAGCAGCAGACGCCGCGCGGCGACATCCCACAAGGCGAACGCAAACATGCCGCGGAAATGCTCAACGCAGGCATCTCCCCATTCCTCGTATCCATGGGCGATGACTTCCGTGTCCGAGTGCGTTCGGAACACATGCCCGCGGGCCTCGAGATCGATGCGTAGCTCCGCGAAGTTGTAGATCTCACCGTTGAAGACGACCCAGACGCTGCCGTCTTCGTTCGCCAGCGGCTGATGTCCGGCGGCGACATCGACGATGCTCAGGCGCCGATGCGCGAGGCCGACGCCCGAACCGAAGTAGAAACCGTCGGCATCCGGACCTCGATGTGCGAGGCTGTCGGCCATCGCCTCGAGCAGACCGGAATCGATTGACGACTGCGAAGACGATCGCAAGTTTGCCAGCAAAACCACACATATTCAGGACACCCGCCTGTCGGCAACGTGGGAAGACAGCACATCCACGCCAAAAACCCGGTTGCCAAGCTCCGTCAAGTAAAGGCGCTCGAACTGCGCCACCATGCGTTCGAAGCCATGATGATCCTCAGCTCGCTCTCGTGCTGCACGCCCCAGTGTTCGCGCCCATTCCGGACGATCGATCAGGTCGATGAGGGCGTCCGCCAGCGTCGCCGGCCGATCAGGATCGACGAGCACGCCGCTCGAGTTTGTTTCGACGAGCTCAGGAATGCCGCCAACGCGGCACGCGACAATCGGCAGACCAGCCGCCATCGCCTCGAGAACGCCATTCGGGCTCGCCTCGGATCGAGACGGAAGGACGAACACATCACTGGCCGACAAGAGCGCCGGCACGTCGTGGCGCTCGCCGGCAAACTCGAACCAGCGATCGAGACCGAGCGCTGCCACGCGCTGCTGCAGCGATTCGCGCAGCGGTCCGTTGCCGACGATCTGGAACGTCACATCGGGATAGGCGGCCACGACTCGCGGCGCCGCGGCAATCAGCGTGTCGTGTCCCTTCTCCTCTCGCAGATTCGCGACCATGACGATCCGCCGCAGCGGCCGACCCGCCGGCCGCGGTGAGAACACTTCGCAATCGACGCCGTTGGCGATGGTGCGGATCTTCGAGGCAGGAACGCCTTCACGTCGGAGTTGGGCGGCAGCAGCCGAAGAATTGGCAACCACCACGTGCGCCGCTCCATACGCCAAGCGTTGCGCCGCCAGCAACGTCCACGACTTGTCGGGCGTCACGAGCTCGCGACGATTGGCAATGCGCACATCGACGCCGGCGAGGGCCGCCGCAGGCAAACCAAAGATGTTGGCGTAGAGCTCGCACGTGTGAATGATGCGCGCGCCGACGCGGCGGCACCACTTCGAAAAGGCTCGGAGCTGCCTGGCAGTCGATGGCGAGCCGAAGCCGCGAATCGGGAACGTCTCGATCGATTTCGCGTGTGGCGCGACGCGACTCAGCAGCGGGCCACGACGATGAAAGCACGCGACGTGAAGCTCGAAAAGCCGACGATCGAGCCTACACATGAGCTCGACCATCTGACGTTCGGTTCCCCCGACGTCGAAGCTGGTCAGTAAGAAGACAAGCGGATACGGACGACCTAGCGGCACTGCCCGGATGAGAGCAAGGCAGGTGCCACTACATTCCCGAGGATTCGGCCCCCAGTTCTGTCCTGAACGGCCGAGTGATTGCCGCTTTCTGGAAAAGCGGCTGAGCCGTGTGGAACGGAACTCCCTCTCCGCAATCGACAAAGCGGTCGCTGGAGTAGACGGCGACCGCTCGTTCAGCGAGCGGCTGCCTCAATCCACCCGACAGGATAGATGGTCGAGATGAGCGGACCGGTAGCCGGTTGACGGACCGCCTCGGCAACACTCGATCTCCAGTCGCCAACGAGGTCGATCGCATCAGCTGAAAACGACGTGATGGGCCACGGAAACCGATCAAACGCGTGATGGACGATTGGGATGCGCGCTGGATCGTACCCGAGCAGGCGTGAGCCCACCCAGTCGACGGCGGCAGCATTGTGGCCGCCGAACACGAGCCCGAGGGGCAGTGGCTGCGGCGCCAGCGGACCGTCGCCCTGTCCGGCCACGATCGCATCCACGAGATGCACGACGCGGCGTTGAATTCGATGCGCAAGCGAGGCATCGGCGCGGCCGTACAGCAGAATGCGGTTCAGATCCAGACAGGTTCGCCAGATGGTGTCGTTGCCGGACCAGGATCCTTCCACGCCGACGCCATCCCCTTGAAGACGCGTCAGACGATCGAGCTGCGTCGCGACACCATGCCAGGCTCGTGCGGCGGCGAACGATGACGCCATGTTCTGCCGATCCCACAGATGTTCGAGCGCTTTCTTGATCAGACTGCCGCCCGGATAGCAGTCGCCGCCGCTCTTCGAGCCGCCGATGCGGTGATGCGGCAGGTATTCCTTGTTGCCGTTGATCCCGATCAGGTTCTTCAGCGCGCAGGTGATGCCCGCCTTCTTGTGTGTCTTCAGCTTCGCCAGGTTGATGATGACGTCCGCGTCGATGATGTCTTTGGCGACGAGATACTGGTGGCGCCCACGCGTGTGTGTTTTTGCGAGAAGGCGCGGGTCGTAGCACGTCACACGGAAGGAATCCCGCGAGTCGGTGATCGGTTCGAGCAGGCTGTCGCGCCCCAGGTCGAACAGGACGAACCGATCTTCGGGCTGCCGGGCTTCGTTCGCAACCCTGACGCCGTCGACAAAGACGCAGGTTGTGCGGCGGAAATCCAGGATGCCCTTAAACCGCGGATCGTCGCGCATCAGGGTGCGCGCCCACACCTCGAGCCCCGTGACCCTCAGTAGCGCGTCGAAGTCGCATCCCTGAACAGGGGCGTCGCCGATCAACACCTCGGCGGCGCCCGCGCGCAACGCAGCGCTCGTCGCCGCACGAATGAGCGACCCGTGCGTGACCAGCGGTTCGACACCCCATGGGCCCTGGTTCTCGTGCAGGACGAAGTTCGGCTTGATGAGAACCTTCGCGTCCTCCGGGATGATGCGCCCGAACGGGCCGCGATCGTCCGCCCAGTCCAGACTCGCCGCGATGCGATCGAGTGCCGAGCCGACGGCTGTGTCGTCGTACTGCGCCGACGACAACCCAACCCCGGCCACGCGCGAGTCGCCGATCCCGATGGAGTCGTCGTGCATCATGCGGGAGAACCCTGGGGCTGGACCTCCGTGACGACCGGGCGCCACTTGTTCGCCTTCGTCCGAGGGATGCGCTCGACGATGGAGAGGTTGACCTCCAGGTTGGGCAGGTTCGCCTTGACCACCTGGAGAATGTCTCGTCGCGACGCGTCGCCGAAGCCCTTCGCCGGAACCACCTGGAGTTCGATCGAATAGTCGGCGCGTTGCAGGAACATGAATTCCCTGACCGGGTAGCTTTTCATGAGATGTGGCATCTCGAGTCCGGTCACCCAACTCCCATTCGGCAGCCAGATCCGATCGACCGCTCGCCCGAGCACTTCGCCAAGTATGAACGCGGGATGCCCCGGTCGGCTTCCCGGTGCAAATCGGCCGACGTCGCCTACCCGATAGCGGAGCATCGGCATCCCGTCGCTATGGAGCTTCGTGATCAGAATCGACGAGGTTTGCTCTGTCGTCTCCGGCTCCAGCAGAATGTTGGACCAGTCCACGGTAAAGTCCAGCGTCTCCGCAGGCGTGAGCTGAAAGGCCACGTTCCCCACGTCCCGGCCGCCGTATCGTTCGTGGACGGGTCGATTGAAGACTCGTTCGACGGTCTGGCGATGCTGCGGCCAGAGCTTCTCGGCGCCCGTCACGAATCCATAGGTCGGATAGTTCGGCCGGTAGCCACGCTCTGCGACGTGTTCGGCGAGGCTGCGAAGGGCATCGGCATACGCAATGATGCAGGTCGGACGATGACGCTCGAACGCATTGTGATAGCGATCCAACGTCTCGGGCGACAGACGGAAGCAATCGAACCACATCGTGTTCGATTCGAACGCCTGATACCGCTCGCGAAGGCTGTCGCGTGCAACGGGATCGAGATGATGCCCCCACAGGTAGGCGGTGCGGCTGCCGGGGGGCAGGCCGATCCGCCGCAGGAATGTTTCGGCACCGCTCTCGCGCCAGCCTCGCTCCTCGGGGCCGAGCCACACTTCCGTCGGCTTGCCGGTGGAGCCGCCCGTTGCATCCATCCGCAATTGTTCCGGCGAGACCGCCGACGACACCAAGTCCTTTCCGCCACGGTTCACATCTTCGCGACTGAGCACCGGGAGGCGGGCGAAGTCGTCGAACGTGAAGTCGGCATCCGGGTCGAATCCGACGCGGGTGAAGAGCTCACGGTAGTAGACCGTTTGCCGGTCCGCGCGCCGAACGACCTCGCGCAGCTGACGCAGCATCCACTCGTATCGGCGGTCGTCGCTCCAGGTACCGGCGCTCTGACGGAAGCGCAGTCCTTCGGACAACGCATTCATCGCAGGGCGCGTGCGTGGCTGCGCGAGCTGACGCGCACGTGCCAGCGGCAACAGCACCCGTTGCGAGAGCACATCGTGAATCTTTCCGCGCACGTGCATTACGTTCATCGTTCGGCGGGACTCAAATCCGAGCGCATACTTGCGCCCACCTCATGCATGTTTCGGGCCCGTGAAGTGAAAGCGAAACGGCGCAATGGGACACGGGGGGCCAGCGATACGATCTGGTGGTTGTGCGCCCTCGCCAGGGTGCCATTCACGAGAATGACCTCCGAAGCGCCTCCAACACGGTCGAGCAGCAACGCGATCCGGGCGTCTGTGTGAAACTCGGCCGTTCCCCATTGCGAGCGAGGCGACGCGCTGTCATCGGACGCGAGACCGCTCGTCTCAATCGCGCCAAGCCAGGTCATCGTGCCGGCGTTCCAGCGGACACGAAAGGCAGAGCTGTGCCATCCGTTGCCCGGCGTCGCATCGAGCACGACTTCTTCGATATGGAGCGCGTCCGCGAGCTCGCCGGTGGCAGGAATGAAGGAAGCGATCGTAATTGGCAGTGATGCGGTCTTCCGCGCAGTCACGACCGGCGCCGGCTCGATCACACCGTACGCAGGAGACCAGACCGCCAGGCGATGTGTGCCCGGTGGCACGATTGTCAGCGGCGCTGTGCTCGCGATGGCCAGCGTGGCATCCTCGGTGGAGAGAGACGCTGTCCTGGGGCCGCCCAGCCGGCAGGTCCAGCGCGGATGGACGTGCCAGTTGATCTCGACGTCGGTGGCGCCGGATCCCAGGACGTGATCGACCACCCACCAGCCGAGACCGTGCACCGCGAGGATCGTGCGCGTGTGCCGGTTTGGAAAATAGGCGGCATGCGTTCCTTCCGCATAGTCGCAGTCGCCGCCCGATCGCCAGATCGGCAAGTGGGAGTCGGTCGTCGAGCTCCAGTGAAACGGACCTCGCGGTTCGGATTGTGATCGTCCGTTGAGCACCAGCGTGTTGTGCATCGACGCGCTTCGAAAGCGATCGCGGATCTCCGCGTCCATCGTGTAGACCGCCGTGCCCGGATCAATCAGCACGGGCAATCCGCCGACTGAGAGCACACACGAGAGCGCATCGGCATGCGCATGGCCGCCATTCAGGAACCCGTGCGGCCCGGCATCGAAGATCAGATGATCGCCGCCCGCCGATCGCGAGACGACACAGCCGCTCGCAGGCAGCGCTGCAGACGGCCACCGCACTTTCTCCCATGGCATCCCACGGCACGCGTCGGGTCCGCAGATCCAGTAGCTCTCTTCAGGCACACGGTCGACAGCGAGCGATGGTTCGTTCAGTAGCACGGCAGCGGTCGCGAGCGTGTCTCGACAATCGTCAGGCTCGCGCCCGCACATGGGAAACAGCTGACCGCTGTCATCGTCGCCAATCTGCGGGCGGCGCCCGCGGTCATCCGAGATGGTGCGGAGAAACCGCGCCTGGCTCCTGGCAACCTCCTCGAATACCTGGCTCGACGGGTCGACTGCGTTCTGTGCAGTAGCGCTTGCGAGGAGATAGAAATCGGTGGAGTACCGATGGTAGTGCGCTGATTGCTCGGCGTGTCCGCCATCAGAGCGAATCTGCCGAGCCGCCTCGCTCACCAGCACGGAGCGTCCCGTGGCGGCCCGTCTTGCGCTGCCTTTGAGCTCCGGAAGCGCGAGGCCTGCCACATACAACGCCAGCCCTTCACCCGACAGGTGCGTGTTGGGGGAGAAGTAGTACGAGAGATTGTGTTCGATGTGCGTGAGTTGGAGATCGAGCGCAAGGAGCAGATCGACCAGCCACGGATGGCGATCCTCGGGACCCGCGGCCACCGCGAAGAGCTCAAGGGCCCACAACCAGCTGAGGGACCGGAAGGCGAGCTCGAGCATGCTCGCCCAGTTGATGCCCATGCGCGGTGGATTAGCGCCGAGCCACGAGGTGAGCTGCGACGTGAACGCATCGTAGAAACGACGTTCCCGACTGAGCGCATATGCGCGCCCGAACGCGAGCCAATGCTGATGCCGGTTGAGCTCCCAGATGATTTTGTGGTCACCCGCGGCAGCGTCGAGGTACGGAACCGAAGACCAGAACACCATCGGCGACCGTCGACCGTGCACGGGATCTCTGTGCCAGTCGGGAGACGATCCGATCTGGAGACCGCGATATCCCAGCAGGTCGTACTCACCCCGGAGGAGGGCCTCCGGCGCGACGCGTAGACGCGGCGGAGGCATCAGGGAAGTCACGCACAATTGCATCGGCAACAGTGAACACCCGGGCGGCAGTCAGAGGGAACGCCGAGATCCGCTGTGAAAAGTGCGCGCCGAGAGCCACATGGGCAGCGTGGTAGTCGCGCTTCTGGAGCGCTGCGTACGCGGATGTCCATGCCGGCGATGTCGCTCCATCCGGGCGCAGGACGGACGCGAGCTGCGCACGGTCCCACTGTGGTCGAACGAGTGCCGAGCGCAGACGGCTCGAGGCTTTTCTCAGCTCGGTTTCGAAGCGGAACGTGAGCTCGCCCGATTGCATGCCCGCCAGCCGGCGAAGGAAACCCGATGTCATACGGCGCGCGTGCTCGACGGCGCGGTGCCGGATTCAGCGGCGGTCGATGCCGTCGCGCGCGGGATCATCGCTTGGTATAACCCCACCCACTTCGCACGCACCGCCTGCCAGTGATATTGCTCGCAGCTTTCCCGCGCCGCGGCCGTCAGCCGGCGCGTCAGGATCGGATCCTCGAGAAGACGAATGACGCTCGCGGCGGCCGCGTGATGGTCTCCCCGGTCCACGAGGAGGCCATGTGTGTCGGCGGTCAGAATCGCCGGCACTCCGCCGGCATTGGTCGAGACAACGGCGCATCCGCTCGCAAAGGCCTCGAGCACGGACGAGGCATGTTGTCGATGTCGGGGGTCTGCAGGTAGATGTCCGCTTCCGCGTAGTACCGCCAGATCGCGTCCGGCGCCACTCGCCCGACGAAGGTCACGTGGCGCAGACCGAGCTCATCCGTAAGCCGTCGGAGCAACGGCTCCTGAGACCCACCGCCGATGAGCGTCAGTGTGGCGTCAGGAAAAGACCGCTGCACCGCGCGCGAACGCCCTGAGCGTGCAACTCACGTTGTAGAGCGGTTCGAAGTTGCGAGTGGAAACGATTCGTGGACGGAGCGGGTCGCGCAGCCGGAAGCTGAAACGCTCGCGATCGACGATGTTCGGAATCACTCGTGGCGTCGATGCCGTACCGAGCGAATACCTGCACGAGGAACGACGACGGCACGACGTTGCGATCGACCGCCCGAAGACGTCCATCGCGCGATCCGGGATCGATGCAGGTGGTCGGGTGCTTCGCCGCTCCGATAGTTCAAAACCACCGGTCGGCCGAGAAGCCGCGCAACAATTACAGCCGGTAAAGGCGCCAGCAAGAACGACCAGTACGACGCCGCAGAAAACGTGGACGACGTCGGCGCGCACGAAGCTCCCGCACGAGAAGCGGGAAATAGATGAGCTCGGTCAGTGATCGTTCGCAGGTATTTGATGCGCGCGAGCGGCCGGAGCCATCGTGGCGGCGCCGGATTGATCGGAACGAGAAACGCTGAAATTTCCGAGTCATTCGTCCACGATTCGAGCAGTCGCCGCGCCTGCACTGCCTGACCACCGAGAATCGAGAGCGACGGCGCAACGATAGCAACCGCGAGCCGCGAGGATGAGGAGACTCCAGAAGGCATGGGTTCGAGCACGCCAGTGCAAGGCTCAGGCCGCGTTTTTCCAGCTCAGCAGATATCCGAGCCTCCCATTCTTTCGCGGCTCGGATACACATTCATGTAAATGTTGCTGTGAAAACGTGAGGACGCACCCCCAAATTGGGCTGCCAAGTTCCCAGCTCATGAAAATATCAAGCGTATTCGCAGTAACTTACGGCTCACTGCCATCCTGGCAATCCGCTTGCTCAGATGCGGGCCGGGCCGCAGACTCTGCGGCTCGCAAATCATCACGATAGATTCCTCGAACGAATCGATGCGGTCTCGCTCTGCCCTGCGCAGGGCAGGTACTGGCTCGGTCCAGTGGGAATCTGCGCGTTCAACGTTGGGCTCCACCGCCACGGGCGGCGGCGCGTTCGGTTCCCGGGAGGTTCCATGTTCGAATCGGTGGGTGCGTTCTCGCGACGATGTTTGGTCAGCACGTTTGGTGTTTTGGCCTGCAGTGCGTCCGTCCTTGTTGGAACGGCCGCTGCCCAGACCACGATCGTCCTCAATCAGGCGGGCAACCAGGTTACGGACACGACCATTCGTAGTGGGGCCTATTCCAATACGAACTTCGACAAGTATCCGCTGATCACACGTCGAAGCACCGAGCGATCCCGACTGGGAGCGCCGCGCGCTTCTCAAGTTCAACACCGATACCTATGTCCCGGCCGGAGCGCAAATCACAAGGGCGACTCTGACGCTCACGGTGAAAGTCGGGGCTCGGACCGGCAGGTCAGGGCAGGACGCTCAACGCTTACCGCGTGGTCGCACCGTTCCTGGAAACCGATGCGACCTGGATGACGCGGATGGACTCCACACGGTGGTCGACGCCGGGTGGCGACCTCGCTGAGCTGGTCGGCATCGCCAACGCTAGTAACGTGCCCGGGTCGAAGCTCACGTACGATGTCACCGAGCTCGTTCAGCAGCGTCTCGGATGGTGACTTCGACTACAGATACACCCGGATCCTTCTCGCCGACCCCGGAAACGACACCAAGGATAGCTACCGCCAGTTCTACGCGTCGGAAGAGCCCACGGCGTCCCTCCGGCCGACGCTCACTGATCGTCATTGGGTCGGGGGCGAGCACTCCGTCCAGCCCGTCCACCAGCAGCACGCTGAAAGTGATGCAGTGGAACATCCATCAGGGTTACGGCGCGGACGGCAAGTCGAACATCGACCGCGTCGTTGACTTCATCGTCAGCAAGCGGCCGGACATCATCTCGTTCAACGAGATCATGCGCTACTCGAGCAGCAGCCAGCCGCAGATGATTGCGGACAAGCTGCGGGCCAAGACCGGGAAGACCTGGAGCTACAAATGGGTGCAGAAGTGGGGCGCAGCGAGCGGAGAAGGCGAGTGCGTGATGACGCACCTTGACGTCGACGCGACAGATGATTACCTGCTGACCGCCTCTCGCTCGGTAGCCATGATTCGCGTCAACGTGAACGGGCGAATCATCAATGCTTTTTCAACACACTTGGACCCAGCTGTCGGGCTCGACGCAAATGACGCAGATCAGGCAGCTCGTCGACCTGGGCCGATAATCACGCCGAACAACGCATCGTCGCCGGCGACTTCAACTTCTGGAATACGAACACCCAATACACCGAAATGAGCAAGACCCACTACGACGGATGGGCAGTGGCGAAGAGCAAAGGCACTGCGGTCTCATATTCGGGCAACCCGGACGGCAACACCAAGAACACGCGAATTGACTACGTGTGGTACTGAAGGGCGCCACCGCCCTGGTCGTGACGCGAGCTGAGGTGTACTACACGAAAACTACTATCTCGGACCACAATGCGGTGATGGTGACGTTCCAAGTCAGGTAGTCGTCGTTAGCCATCCCAACCGGGCCGTGCGTTCTGGCGACGCCGGCCCGGTTTTCTTGTACGCGTCAACGCGACATCGCAGGCTCGGGGTCGACGCGACGAGCCGCCGGAGGTCGCGGCAGCTTGCGATCGGTCCATCGCTGCTTCAGCACACCGGCAAAGAACCACAGCCACAGCTCCGCATCGAAGCTCCCCACAGCGTCGCCACGCAGCGCGTTGGTGACCCATCGCCGTAGTTCGCGTGGCGCCTTGCGATAGAAGAAGCGTGGCACACCAAGGATGTGTGGCACGCGCGAGAAGTCGACTTCGGTGCTCTCCGGCGCCTGCATGTCGATCCAGGCGTCGCGGTAGAGCAGCGCCCGGCTGATCCCGTTCCAGTAGTACCAGCGCCGGAAATACCGCTTGCTCAAGCGCTCGGCCTGGATGATGTGCCGCACGACCATCGATGGCGCGTACGAATCCGCGCAGCCCGGCGGCCCGCGCGCGATACATCCACTCGCGCACCTCCTGGCCGAGCAGCGTTCCCTTCTTTCGTCCGACCTGGTTGCTCCACAAGCCGGCGCGATCGAACGCCTCCCGGCGAAACGCCATGTTGACGCCGAGCGGAACGCGGTGCGCCGCGTGAAAAACGGAATCGGCTCCGGGCCGTAGTCGAGGAGCGCGATCACCGCCCACTGCTTGCCGCCGTGGTCAGGAATCCACGCCGGCCTGCGGAGCACGCCAGATTGGCAGCACCTTGCCGCCGACGTAATCGCAGCCGAGGCGGGCGAGCGCCTTCCCGCTCCGCATCGAGCCAGTCGGCTTCCACCCGCACATCGTCGTCGGTCGTGACGATCACCGCGCCGCGACTCTTCCGGATTCCCGGCGTTGAGCGCGGCGCTTCGGCCCTGCTCGCGCTCGAATACGTAGCTGAGCTCGACAGGAAACGCCCGCGCCGCTGCCTCGACGACCGCTCGCGTGTCGTCGGTCGAGTTGTTGTCGACGACGATCGACCTCCCACGGCGCGCCGACGTCGAGCGCCGACAGGCTGCGAAGCGTCGGCGCCAGCTCGTCAGCACGGTTGTAAGTCGGAATGACGACGGAAAACTGCATCGAGCCCGATGACCTCGTGGAAACGGCTTACCAACAAACAGAAAAGGACGTGCTGCCCGAACGGCTCGACTGCCGACGATGCAACAGGGACGCCACGCGCTTCCCAAGCTCGACGGCGGCACACTGCTTGAATCCCAACTGTCGACCGCATGTCACGTCCAAGTACAGCCATCATCCTGGCGGCCGGCCCCGGCAGCCGCCTTCTTCCACACACGCTGCACAGCCCGAAGTGCCTGACGCCAATCGCCGGATATCCAATCCTGCGATATCAGATTGCGGCGTTACGGCACTGCGGTGTGCAGAACATCGTCATCGTGGTTGGATACCTGTCCCGTTGCGTGCGTGAATTCGTCGACGACGGAGTCGTTCTCGTCGAAAACCGAGACTATGCCAGCACGAATAGCAGCTATTCGCTGTGGCTGGCGCGCGACCACATTCGGAACGGCTACATTCACCTGAACTCGGACCTGCTGTTCGAACCGGCCATGCTCGACGCCCTCCTGAACGCGACCGAGGACAATGCGGTGATCGTCGACTCGAAGGTCAGGCCGGACAGCGACATGATGAAGGCGCGAATGGACGGACGGCGCATTCTGCGAATGCGCAAGCGTCTCGAGAAGGCGGAATCGGAAGTGGTTGGTCCGGCGAAGTTCGGACCGTCCGGCGCCGACCTGTTACTCGAGCGACTCGCAGCCCTGGACGCAGGCGGCGAGCGTCACCATTGGGCCTACGGCGTCTTCGGTGAATTGGCGCAGGACCTCGGGTTCGTAGGCGTCGAGAACCCTGGCTGCTTTTGGGCAGAGGTCGATACTCTCGACGACGCTGAGGATGCCACTCGACGGATTCCTCAATCGATGCAGGACTTGGCGATGCGCTGGACCGCAGTCTCGCGTTAGATCCGAGCGGCTGTCCGCACCTGCGCGTACGTCGCATAGCCGTGTTATCCCCGTTCTGAATCAGGACTCCACTCGACGCAGCGGCGATAAGGATTCGGGGCTCTCGAAGTGATCGCAGATCGAGAGCCACCGACCAGCCGCGGAATCTACGGAGTGATGATGAGCTCAGGGCGCGTGCTCGATTCACGAGAACCGAACGACGCATAAGGCAACGTATCGACCGGCGAGATCAGCGCGATGGTGATCGTCGTCAGATTAGGATTAAGAGCGCGCTGTTGCTTGATGAACTCCGTGAGATCCACGTTTTCCATTGAGCCGTGTACCGCTCGCGACCACGAACACGCCGGTCGCGGATCGGCACCGCCGGTTTGTTGTTCCAGTTGATCGTCGTTTCGTTCCACGACACATTCGTGCCCGCATAAATATCCGCCCGGACGCTTTGCGCACGCGTGTCGGAGAGTTTCGCTGCGATTCGCAATACGACAGACTGAGTGCTGTCCGTAACACTGGCTGATATCCAGCTTGATGAACGACTGCCGATGATATAGCCCGTCCGCGCTGTACTTCGCAATCAATTCGGTCGCGTGACCGTAGTTCGTGCTCGCGTACTGTCCGGCGCGAACATACGCATCCTCCACAACAAAGCCAGCCGCCGGCGACACTGCCGCAGTTGTGGCCGTGGCGGTATTCGTGTATCCCGAATTGCCGCCTGTGGTCCAGGCGCGCACGCGGTAGTTGTATTGGGTGCCCGGCGTCAAACCGCTCGTGTCTTGATACGCGGCAACATTGGGACCGGTGGTACCGATTTGCGCCCATGTGCTGCTGCTCGCAAGCTTGCGTTCCACTTTGTAGCCATCCTCGCCTGCGACGTCCGTCCACGTGAGATCGATTCGTGTCGATGACACCGGGCTGGCGACGAGGCCGCCGGGGGCCGGTGGCGGAGGCGTACCACCAGAAGTCGTGAAGCTCCAGGTGGGTCCTGTGATGGCGCGGCTGTTGCCGACCATCGTCTTTCCCCGGACTTTCCAGTAGTAGGTGGTGCCAGGCGCCAGGCCGGATGGGCACACCGAGGTAAACGGCGCCGGAGGTGCGCAAGGATTGAACGTCTCCTTGTTCGAGCTAACGCCAGCGGTTGCCGACCCCGGCATGAAATCCTGGGCGATCAGCGGCGGCGGGTTGGTCGTACCGAAGTAAATGTCGTACTTGTGCGCCCACCACCCGCCTTCCCACTTGAGTGGCACAGACGTGCCCAGACCCAACGCGGCGTTCGCGGGAGAGGCGTTGGCGGGCGGTTCCGGCCAGCCCGGCACGAAGTCCTGGAACGGCGGCGGCGTGATCGGACCACCGTTGTCGAACGGTGCCGATGGTTTCAGGTTGTTCCATTTCCGGTTGAACTGGTCGACAAACCAATCGAAGATCCAGAGCTTGTCTGGTGTTGGTGGCGAGAAGTAGTTGTGCTCGCGCTGCGTATCTGACGACGATGAGGTCCAGTTCGAAGAGCCGAAGATTGACATTCGCAGACGAGTGAAGGTTCAGAGACTTCTGATGCATGTCCTGCCCGGAAGCCTTGTCCTTCCATTTCAGCTGCAGACGTCCGTCGTTCTCAATCCCAGCCACGTACATCCGATCGACGTTATACGAATCCCAGAAGTACCTTCGTATTTCGGGTACTGTGCCTGGTCCGTTATCAATCGAACCGAAACTCCCGCTTGGACTCGCTTAATCAACTCGTCTGGAATCTTCGCCGACGTGATTCGGAAGATGACCGCATCGACGGCTTCCGTCTCCTGCTTCAGCCGAGCGACGACGCGATCCTGGTAGTCCTGGTCGGGGGGAAAGTTGAGATCGGGACTGCTGATTGAGCATGTCGGACAGCTGCGAGTCAGCGGTCCGTTGATGTTGGCCAGATTCTGCATGTTGACCGTGTCGGTCCACAGGTCATCGTACTTGCGCATGAAGCTCTCGACGATCTTTGCATCGTCCGTGAAGTAGATGGCCTCGTCAACGTATCCGGTGTATTTTGTCGTGTAGCTGTACGATCCGTTCGAAAAGTTGGCCGCCGAGAAATGCACCTTGTTCTGGCCGTGCATAGAGCATCATCTTCCAGTGATTGATCCCCGTCCGTCGTCTTGTGACGAATCGGGATCCCGGCTGCAATGAACGCGTCGCGCAGGGCCTTGTTCGCGGCATAGTTTCCGTCGGCACGCAGGTCGAGGATGACTCGGACGTCGACCCCACGATTCTTGGCCGCGATGAGCCAGTCTTTGTAGCGGTAGTCGTCCATGAACCAGAACGAGACATCGATGCCGACCTGTTCGTTTTCAATCAACGTCTTGATCTTGGCCCGGCAATCCTGGAACGAGTTGTCGCAGAGTTCCTCTTGAGCTGATGCCGAGGAGGCAAACATCAAGCTGAGGCAGGCCAGCGCCGCCACCATTCCCGAATCGTCGAAGGCAGCCACGTCGAGGTGTTGGTGTCGATATATGGAGGAGTCGTTCTAGTCATGTTTTCGATAGCTCGTCTTCGCAGAGCGTCCGTCGGGACGCTCGGGGGCACTGCTAGCTCGATGCCAGCACCGACGGGGCGGAGGCAAACTGATCCGCGCGGAGTTACCGGCCGAGTGTGTGTAACAGCGCGCGCACTTATAGGAAACGCCGTTCCGCCAATCGCTGAGTTAAGAATCCGCGGAAGAACCGAAGCCTGACCTCATGCATGAAGGCCTGCCCGGACCGACCGCGGCCCGCGGCAGCAATCCAGCCGACCGCCGACGCCATCGCGGCCCTATACATGTGAGCGGGCACGCCAAGCAGCGAGCCGGTCGAGGTCTGTTCCATCTCTTCTGCATGCAGCGCGGCATAAAAGCGCCCGCGCCTCGAATGCCAACGCCTGTGATACTGCCGAGTCAGGCGGCTCGCCGGAACGGCCGCGTAGGCCACGAGTTCCGGAACATAAAGAGCACTCACGCCACACTTCCAGACGCGCCTCATCCACTCGTCGTCTTCAATCGATCCGATTCCGTCTTTGACCCGCTGAAAAGCAGGTGAGAAGCCGCCGACTCGATCGAACAGACGGCGGCGGCATGCGAGGTTCGCGGTGATCAGGCCCCTGTGGTTCTGCGCGGAGATCGTCATGCGATCATCGCCGAGGTCTTGGAGCGCCAGAGGAGCCCAGTGCAGTGGGTGTCAGCCACGACGGCGGCGGCGCTTCCCACTCAGGGAGTACGCGTCCGCCGATACACTCGAGCTCCGGTCGCTCGGCAAACGTTCGCGCGACGATCTCGATCCAATTGTCCTCGACTCGAACGTCGTCGTCAAAGAACGCGATGACATCCGCCCGGGCTTCTTCTATGCCACGGTTACGCGCGAAGGACACGCCCTGTTTCGTTTCGATCACGCGGCGGACGCGACCGCCTTCCTTCTTCACGAGCTCGGCAACGCATCCGAGGCCGTTCCGTCGGTCGAGTTGTTGTCGACGATGATGAGCTCGTAGCTCTCG
This sequence comes from uncultured Acidobacteriota bacterium, assembly GCA_963797715.1. GTDB lineage: Bacteria > Acidobacteriota > Vicinamibacteria > Vicinamibacterales > 2-12-FULL-66-21 > DATBJJ01. The sequence continues at coordinate 357,435 of CAWCQS010000003.1, read as the reverse complement.
GGGATCCGCCGTTTGATTCAGCACGCTCGCGACAGATCGCAGCAACTCCTTCGGCGCGGTTGTACGTTGGTAACGACGACGGATATTTGCGGCGCGCTCATGCGGCATAACCTCCGCCGACGCGCCGTTCCTGAGACGGTGATTGACCTTCGCCGAGCTCGGGACCCGATAGAAATGCTTGCCCCAGAAGAACCCGGCGAGATCCCAGCACGAGAGCTCGTATTCGAATCGATCCGCGTCACCACCCGGCCGAGCCCATGTGACAGGGTTCGCCAGCCGGAAGAGCCCACGAACGGCCCGACCGATTCGATATCGAGGAACGCCAGCCAGATAGGCAACTGGCGCCCGGCGCCCGACGATCCATCACGCCGAGCGAAACGCCGCGCCAGAAGCACCATTGACGAAAGTACTTCTTGGTCAGGCGCCGTGCGGGCACGTAGTGATAGATGACGAGTTCCGGCACGTACGCACCGCGCGCGCCAATCGCGACCAGGCGGTGGTACATGTCTTCGTCCTCGCACCCGAGCAAGCGAGTGCCGGTGCGCGAGAGGGCAGTCGAGTACGGACCCGCCCGTTCGAGAGCCGAACGGCGAATCACCGCGTTGCCGCCCATCAGGATGCCCTCGTAGGCATCGCCCATGGGCCGAGGCGAGTCGCCAGGATCGACCCAGCCAATCACGCCGAGATAGCCGCCGCCAAGCCATGACGGCCTCGGCGATTCCCAGCGCGGCAGACACTTGCCGCCAATAAAATCGAGGCCTGCGCCGCCCGCGGCGAACTGCTGCCAAATGCACTCGAACCACGCGCCATCGACTTCCTCGTCATCGTCTATCAAGCCGATGAGATCGCCGTCTGTGGCCGCAATGCCCGCATTCAGCGCGAATGGTTTGCCTGGCGTACGTTCGAACAAATAGTGAAGGCGGCCAGCAAAACCGGCGGCGGCATGGCGGACGAGCTGCCCCGTTCCGTCCGTCGAGGCGTTGTCGACAACCAACACCCGCACGTTCAATCCGGCCGGCACGCGGGCCAACCGCAGGCTCTCCAGCGTCCGGCCGAGGAGCGCTTGACGATTGAACGTTGGAAGGATGACGTCGAGGACCATTCAGATAGCCGCCGATCGGCTCGCCGATGCGGTCGCCACAGCGGCGGGCGCCAACTCCATCGCCTCGTAGAGCTCGGCTACGGCGCGAGCAGTGGCGCTCCCAGGTTGATGAAAGAGGTCGCGCGCAACCGCCTGCCGTGACGACGAACCGGTGGCAGGATCCGCGAGACCCTCTTCGACGGCCTGCAACACTCCGGGAAGGTCGTTCGCCGATCGCGCAGCGTCGGCCAGCAGCCGGACGTACTCTTCGTTGATGTTCGAATTGCGCAGAAGCTCCGGCACGTGAATCCGGACGAGTGGCCGATCGAGGAGCAGATACTCGAAGCCTGCCGAGCTGTGATCCGTGATCATCACGTCCGCCGCCGCCAGATAGGGGCAAATATCCGCGTCGGCGACGAGGTGTCCCGGAGCGTTGGCCATCAGCTGCTCGAGCCGACCCACCCAGTCAACGCCGCCTGAATAGAACGGTCGTGGATCGCGCGAGCGATCGTGCAGCTTGACGATGACGTTCCACGATCGAGCGAGCAGCGCGGCCACAAGGTCGAGCCCCATCAGGTTCAGCGATGAGTGAGCAGACCATGTCGGCGCATAGAGAACGGTCGGCCGATCAGGATCGAGCCGCAACCGGCGAAGCACGACCTCGCGCCGGAGCGATCCGTCGACGAGACAATCGACCTTCGGCATACCGACGAGGCGTGGCGCGTCGCTCGTAGCGTCAATCGCTCCTGCCGCGATGAAGTTCTGCATTCGCCGCCGATTGACGAAGAAGAATCGATTCCACCGCCGCATCGACGATTCCGGTGTGTCGTAGTCGTGCGTGAACTTGCCGGCGACGCCATGGAACATCTGGATGCGGCACGTCCCGCGAGGCAGCTTCGCCCAGAGCAGATCGGCGGTCAAATAGACGTCGAAGCGCCGAAGCTGTGCGTGCGACGGCGAGATCAGCCTCGTTCCCGGCAGGGGATGTGGGTAGACGGCCGTCAGCGCGTTCGGGCTGTCGCTCGATGTTGCGTAGAACCGGACACGCGGATCGGTTGACAGCGCGGCCTGGATTGGGGACGCCATCACGTAGTTCATCGCCGTCCGGCTGTCGATCAGGACATCGCGACGGCCGTCGCGCCGGGTCAGTGCAGCATCGATGGCGCGCGCTGCCTGTACCGCACTGCCAGGCGTGCCTGCGCAGGGTCATGCGAGCGCCCATTGCTTCCACGTCTGCCGCTGCGCGGGCCCGGATGCGGCGTGGGCCGCGATGATGCGGTCCTTCGTCAATTCGCGCCCGGCGACGATGAGTGCGAAGACGTAATAGAACGTCCAGTAATAGGCAACTGATCCAAACTGCGCACAAACGAACCAGCCGACGAGGCATGCCGCCATCGCCACCGAATGCATGCGCATCCACTCGCGCTCTTCGGGCCGGAAGGCGTCAGTCACAGGGACGAGGTCACTCCGTCCAGTCGGCGGACGCGGCGCCCTTCCGGCGACCGCAAATGTGCGCCGGGTCCAGAGCAGCGCCGAGACTGCCTGCCACACCAGCAGCAGAAAGGCCAGTAATCCGAATACCCCCAGCTCCGACGCGACCTGGAGCAGGACGTTGTGTGTCTCGTTCCATGCCCGCAGCCGATCGGGAGGGTTGTAGTTCTTGAATTGACCGGCGCCGACACCGGTCAACGGATATTCGAGAAAGGTCTCCAAGCCTTCCCTCATCAGGTCCTTGCGTGCTTGCCGAGACCCCGATTCATCCTGACTGGAGTCGGTGATGCTGGCGAGGCGTACCCAGAACCACCCGGGCATGAATGGGGTGACCGCGAGCATCCCGACGACCGCGGCGACTCCCAGCCCAGGACGAACTCTGCGGCCCTCGATCACCATTACAACGAGCATGGCGGCGAGCCCGAGCAGTGCGCCTCTCGACTTGGTGAAGAGGACCGTCGCCATCATCAACGCGGCGATGAACGCCGCGAGTCCACGCTGCAGCGCCGGCCGTTTGGTGACCGCGAGCATGATCGCCAGCGGCATGAACGTCACCATGTTCATGGCCAAGTCGTTTGGATTGCCCATCAGGCCCGAGATCGACCCGTGCAGACGGTCACCCTTGACCAGATGGTTGCCGGTGGCGAAGTCGAGCACGCCCCGCAGCGCGACATACCCGACGGCCGAGACGATGAGCCAGGTCAACCATCGCAGGGCGCGGATGCTCCTGACACTGCTGACCATCAGGACGAACACGAGCACGACCTTGAAGTAGAGATCCGTGAACGTGTTCAGCGCACCGCCTGGCCACACGGAGAACGGAATCGTGCCGACCATGATCAACGACATCGCCGCCACGCCGAGCGTCTCGGGCGTTATCACCACGACCGGCAGATTGCGTCCGAGCCGGTACGTGACCATCGCGATGAGCGCGCCAATCGCGACCAGCTCCGGGAGGTGCAACGGCTCCAGGAACCGGAGCGTGTCCTGCGGCCGGAAGAAGAGCAGAGCCGTGAACGCGAACACGCCCCAGAAGCCCCAGTTGGGACGTTCGAGCGGCGGCAGGAATGGCGCGGTGGCTTCGGGCAGCGTTCCCTTTTCAGGACGGCGAACCCAGTCCACCCGGTCGCGGAGCTCGCGGCGAACTCCTCCGAACGTGAAGGCGAGTCGTTCTGCCATCGTCAGCGCCAGACCCGACGGCCGACACAGACCGCCAGCAGTCCATTGACGGCCGCGGCATTCATCACCACGAACGCGAAGGACATACGAGCAAGACGTTCGACGACATCACTCATGGCGATCCCTCACGTCACGCATGCGTACCGGCACGCGCCGGGCTGACACGACCGCGGCGCTCGAGCACGGCGCCATACGCCGCCAGCCCATAAAAGGCGAGCTGGCTCACGAACGCAACGGCATAGAAGACGTGCTGACCTGCGAGCATCGCGCTCGACACGAAGATCGCGCACAGCGCGTACGGGACCAACAGCCGGCCGAGCTTGTGCGAGACGAACTGGAGCCACACCGGGTTGACGAACGGGATCAAGAGACGTGGTTCGAGTCTGAGAATCTGATAGTTGCCGGCAAGCGTTCGTGTCTTGCGTTGGAACTCCACGCTGGCAACGGGCGACACGCGATCGAAGGCCTTCGCCGATCCCTCGAAGATGACGCGAGCACCGGCCAGACACCGCCTGCATCGGCGCGAGCACATCGTCGAGAATCGTTTCGGGTGGGAGCGGCCGCCAGAGCTCGCGCCGCAGCGCATAGATGGCTCCGGTCGATCCAACCGTCGAGCCGACGAGACTCTCGTGGCGGCGCAGCCACTTTTCGTAACGCCAGTAGGCACCGACGCCGCTGCCCACAGTCGATGCCGCGTTGCCGGATTCACAATCGAGGAGCAGTTCGCCGGAGACGCCGCCGACACGAGGATCGGACAGCGGCGCGACGAGCGCGCGCAATGCGTCGGGCGCAAACGTCTGTCGCGCGTCGGCAAAGACGAGCACGTCGTGACGCGCCACAGCGGCGCCGGCGTTGAGCGCTTTCGCCTTGCCGCCAGACGGCATCAGAATCGCGTCGACTCGCGGACCGTACGACGCGAGGATTGCCGGCGTCTGGTCGGTCGAGCCGTCGGAGACGACGATGATCTGCAGCGCGCTGGCTGGATAGTCCAGCCCCAGCAGGTTGTCGATGCGCCTGCGCAGCACCGCGGCCTCGTTTCGGGCCGCAATAATCACCGACACCGCAGGCGTGTCCTCGCCGCGCTCAACCGGTTTTGGTGCGATCCGCGACCAGGCAGCGAGCAGCGCCGGGTACCCGGCGTAGACGTACAGCACGACCGCGAACGCGGTCCAGAACACCACTGTCGTCACCGGCATCGATTCCATGCGATCACCGTCGTTCCACTTCCGGCGCTTCGCCGAAGAGCGCTTCCTTCAACCAGCTCCAGGTGCTGGCGGGGCGCGCCGGAACCGGGTACGACGCCGCGTGCTGGGCCGGAGGCCGAACCTTCGCGACGTTGACATGCGCGCCGCTCGTCCGAGTGGGCGTAGTCGATTGCGGCCGGGGTGACTGCGCCGGCCGACTGGTCTTCACCGCCCTGGTCGCCATCGCAGCCGCGGGCCTGTCAATCGTTCCCAGCGTCCGCCGTCGATCGACGTCGCGCAACGGCAAATCGACTGGCGGTGCCGTCGATGCCTGCGGGGTAGACGTCGTCTGTGCCGGGACGGCAGGCAGCGGGGCCTGCGGCGGAGGCACGGGCTTGAGAACCGACCGCTGGCCGTCGGTTGGCCTCAGCACGCTCGAAGACTCCAGCTCTTCGATCGCGGTGCGCACCAGCGCCAGATCGATGACCGGCGATTCATCCGCGTAGCCACAGAGCAGCACACCGTCGCAGATGACGTTGATCATGCGCGGTATGCCGCGGCTTCGAGCGTGGATCGCATCGGTCACATCGCGTGGAAAAGTCAGCGGCGCGGCGGTCGCGGCCCGGGCGAGGCGGTGGTTGATGTACCGCGCGGTCTCTTCCCGATCGAGCGGGTCGATGTGATACCGCACGGTCACGCGTTGACGGAGCTGTTCGAGCGATGGCCGGTCGAGCGTGTCGCGCAAATCGGGCTGGCCGACCAGAACGATCTGAATGAGCTTGGACTTCTCGGTTTCAAGGTTCGAGAGCATGCGAAGCTCTTCGAGCGCCTCGAGGGAGAGATTCTGCGCTTCGTCGATCACTGCGACGACGCGCTTGCCCGCAGTACGATGCTCGACCAGCAGGTGGGCCAGTTCGCGCAGCATCAGCGGTTTCGTTGGTGGCGGGTTGCTGACGCCCAAGTCAATCAACAGGGACTCGAGCAGCTCGCGGCCAGTGAGCAAGGTATTGACCAGGCGCACGACCGTGGTCTGGCCGTCGAGGCCGCGAAGAAGAACCTGGAGGAGCATCGTTTTCCCCGAGCCGATCTCGCCGGTGATCACCACGAAGCCGGCGTATCCCTCAATCCCGAAGCGAAGGTAATCCAGCGCCTCGCGATGAACACGGCTGGGGTAGAGGTAGTCGGGGTCCGGGCTCAGAGCAAACGGACGCTCACGCAGCTGATAAAAACGCTCATACATAACTCAACCAATCCTGTCACGCCGCTACGAAGCATTCACCGTGCCGACCCGACTCAACCGTTGTGGCTTCCGCCGCAGCAGGCCGTCGAGGTGCCGTAGGTACTCGCGGCGGCTCTCTCGACCGACCGCCAGAAGAAAGAGGAGAACGTATGAAATGCCGCCAACCGCGCACTGCAGAGCTACCGACGGCAACGTGATTGGCATTCGGGATCGGGTGACATAGAGGAGGGCGCCGGCAACACCGGCTGGCCAGACGGCAGGCCAGACCGCACGCTGAACCATCTCCGCCAGCGAAATCTGAACGCGTTTGCACGCCGTCGGAAAGTAGCCGAAGAACGCCATCATCGTGACGGGTATGGCCGTGCCAAGTGCGACGCCCAAGAGTCCGAGCCGCGGAGCGAGCAGGACGCTAAGGCCGAGGTTAGCGATCGCCATGATGGTCACGAGCGCCGTCAGGCGCCGGTGCATGCCCGCACCCTTCATCACGATCGACGCCGTGGACGCTCCGACCCGAACAATGACCACCCAGGCGAGCAACTGGACGAGCGTGGCGGTCGTCGAGAACGAGCGCCCGAGCCACGCCGCCAACAGTGGATGGGCGAGCATCCCCAGGGAGCCGGCAATCGGCAGGACGCTCGCCAGTGACAGTCGGGTGCCCTCGACAAAGACTCTGCGCAGACGCGCCTCCCTCTGTCCGGCGTCACAGTCGACAACGACGGGAAACAAGGCCTCACTCACCTGATTGGAGAGCTTGAGCGTCACCTCGCTCAATCGCTGCGCCGGTGCCCACAACGAGACGGCAGGCGTCCCCAGCATCGCGCCGATCACCATCACGTCGCTGGAGTAGTTCACTTTGTAGGCAGCATCGAGCCCGAGCATGAACACGCTGAATCCGGTCACCTCACGGAGCCGCTCGCGGCTGAAAAGCCGCCACCGAATCGACAGGCCTGGAAACACGCGCGACGCGTTCCACTTGTAAACGAACAACGCGGCAACCCGAACGCCAGTCGTCACCGCGACTAACACCACCACGTCAGCGTGGCCGACTTCGAGGACAAGAACGTTGGCAAGGGCGACCGCCAGACTCGTGCCGATGCTCGTCAGGTTGTTGAGGTGGTAGCGCTGGAAGCCGACGATGACACCACCGTAAACACCGAACAGGAAACGAAGCGCGATGCTTGCGCCGACGATGAGCAGCAGCGAACGGCTCGTGCTTGCCTGTTCGGGACTGACGCGGGTAATCCATTCCAGATTTGCCGCAATGAACAGCACGATCAGATACGTCAGGGCGCCGATGGATGTGTAGACCACGGCCAGCGTGCTCAGTACCTCGTTCAGCGCCCGCGCATCGCGGCGGGCGCGATACCTGGCGACGAAGCGCACCAGTGCACCGCCGTAGCCCAGGTCGAGCATCGTCAGATAAGCGGTGACCGACGAGGTCAGCATCCACAGGCCGTACGCCGACATCCCCAAGTGATGCAGGTTGAACGGCAGCATGACGAGTCCGAGGAAGGCGTCGATTATGTAGGCGAGATACCTCGTCGATACGTTGTGCGCAACGACCGTGGAGGTACGGAAATCCCCTCCCCAGACGCGCGGGTCGTTGGCGGGCGCGCTCGCGGTATTCAATGCGCGCCCTTTCGAAACAGGATCACCTTGACCGTGTCAAACACGATCGTCAGGTCGAAGACCACCGACAGGTGCTTGACGTAGTAGAGGTCGTAGCGGAGTTTTTCTATCGCGTCCTCAATCGATGCGCCGTAGCGGTACTTCACCTGCGCCCAACCCGTCAGTCCAGGCTTGACGGCGTGACGCTCGTGGTAGAACGGGATTTCCTTCGCCAGAAGCTCAACGAAGTAGGGACGCTCGGGACGCGGCCCGACAAAGCTCATGTCTCCACGCAGCACGTTGAAGAACTGTGGCAGCTCGTCGAGCCGGGTCAGGCGGATGAACCTGCCAACGCGAGTGACGCGGTCGTCGTCCTCGCGAGCCCAGACGGGTTTGTCCGTCTCAGCGTCGAGCCGCATCGAGCGGAACTTGAAAAGCATGAACCGCCGTCCGTGTTGTCCGACGCGCTCCTGACGGTAGATGACTGGTGTGCCAGACTCGAGCCACACCGCCACCGCTGTCAGCAGCATCGGAATAGCCGACAACACCACGCCAACGACTGAAAACACGACGTCGGCCGCGCGCTTGACCACGCGGCGCCAGCGGGAGACCTGAAAACCGTCGGAGAAGATGACCGAGCTCGGCTTGATGTTCTCGAGCATCAGCTTACCGGTGAGCCGCTCGTAGGTCGTCGCCGCCTCCTCGATCCTGACGCCCGAGAGCTTGACGAGCACCAATTCGCTGACCGGAAGGTGCCCGCGCCGGTCCGAGATCGCAACGATGATGCGATCCACGCCGTATCGGGTCACGAGCGCCGGGGCGTCGTTCGCGCGGCCAACGACGCGTGGAAATCCTGGCGGAACTCGCGATTCACCTGCGCCCTCGCTGGCAAATCCAACAATCCGGTAGGCGAAGTTCCGCTGGTCGAAGATCTGCCGTGCAACGGCGACGGCTACATCGCCGGTGCCGACGATGAGGACGTTCTCGACCAGTTGCGGCGTGCGAATCAGCACGTTGAACGCGAAGCGCCAGGTCAGAATCGCCGACAGAAACAGCAGCAAGGACGGGAAGAAGGCGCCTTGCTGAACGGCCAGCGTCGGCAGCACCAGGTAAATCAGCGCGAGCAGAATGCAGGCGGCGCCGCTGGCCTGCAAGAGGCGCACGATTACTTCGCGCCCGGTCCGGACAATCGTCAGGTCGTAGAAGTCGTTGTAGTACAGACAGACGAACACGACACTGGTCGACAGCAGAATCCGCCACACGAACGCCGGATCGTCGCCCGGAGCATACAGGCGCGTCGTCAGCAGCAGACATGCAGCAACCAGCAGGATTTCGAACGCGAAGGCAGTCAGTCCGCGACCGGAGACTGACCGTTTGAAGAGCTGCATCAGCGTGACCCGGACCTATCGACCTATGGAGACCCGACTGCGGCGCATCAGGCGCCCTGACGATAGGGCGCCTGCTGCGGGCCAGCGCTTTCGTTGAACACCAACCCGAGGAGCTTCGCCGGACCGAGCACGCCAATCGCACGGGCAATCGCCGGCTTCGTCGTCTGACCCGCACGGACGACGAGCAACACGCGATCCGAGAGCGACGCCACCGCCACCGGATCGGACACGAGCGTAGGTGATGAATCGATGACGATGCGATCGAACTGCGTGCGAAACGTGTCGACAAGGCGGCGCATGGGCGCAGACCCGAGCATCTCGGCCGGTCGTTCGTAAGTTCGCCCCGCACGCAACACAGTCAGACGGTGCTCGGGAATCTCCACCAGTGCGTCTTCGAGCGTCGCCGCACCGGTCAAGACGTCGACCAAGCCTGGGCCAGCCGGCAGCCCGAGGCACTCGTGGAGGCGTGGCTGACGCAGATCGGCGTCGATCACCAGCACCCGCCGCTGAAACTCCTGCGCCATGGTCAGCGCCAGGTTCAGCGAGGTGACCGTCTTGCCGTCGTTTTTTCCGGGGCTCGTAATCTGAATCACGCGAATCGCCTGACTACTCTCGGTCTGGCTGATGCGCGTGCGAAGCGATCGGTACTGTTCGGCGGCGGGAGAATGCGGATCCAGCGCGGCCACGAGCAACGGGCTGAGCACGGCGTCGAGTGCGGGCCGGCCATCGACGGGGAGCGGAGTCGAGTCGGTAACGACGTCTTCCTCGACGTGCTCCACACGCGATTCCGGGTCTTCCTGCGTCGGCGGCAACGGCCGCGTGTCAACCGCGGAAGCGGTGTCGCGAAGGGCGAAGGCCGGCGCATCCGGTACGGCGTCGGCAACTGCCGCGTCGCCACCCTGTGACATGCGCCGCGTTGTCCCATCCCGTTCTGCCTTCGCAAGAACCTGCTGAATCCGACTCATCTCTCGTTTCCTCCTCGAACCATGTCAGCGCGCGACAATCCGTGGAATTTCCGCTAGGACGGGCAGCTCGAATTCGTTCTGCAACACGCGCGCATCGTAGACGGACCGATCCAGATACTCGCGCGCCAAACGCCAGCCCGCCGGCAACGACGACGCCTCCGAGCACGGACAACAGCAGCAGTCGCAGGATGTTTGGTGAGCTCGGGCTGCTCGGCAGGTACGCGGGGTAGAGCACCGCGAACTGCTCGCCAGCGCGCCGCCGCTCGAGATCCTCGGCCAGCACGGCCGACTGGTGCCGTTCCGCCAGACTGGTGTATTGCTGCTTCTCGAGCTCGTATTCGCGGTTCACCGAGCTCATTTGCTGCTCGATCATCGGGGCGGTGTCGACGCGGCTCTGATACCGCGCGATTTCACCAGTAATCCGAGCCCCAGCGCGCTCCTGTTCGCGAATGCGGAGCATCGTGGTCTCCCGCTCGGCGAGCAGCTGCCGAAACGCGGGCTGTGCGTTCAATGCGGGCTCGCGCTCTGCCGCAGGGCGCGTACGCTCGGCTGCCGCCTGCGCCTCGGCCGTCACGATCTCGTTCTTCAGGCGCTGAATCTCCGGATGCTTCTCGGTGTACGTCAACGAGGCTTCCTCGAGTTGTTGGCGAAGGACGACCACGCGATCCTGGGCCGTTCCTGGCGTCCCGGCCTTGAGCGATCCCGATTGCGACGCGCCCTCGCGCATCGCCTGAATCTGCCGCTCAATCATCGCCAGCCGATCCTGCTCGCTCCGAAGCGTCATTGCCGCGCTCTCTTGCTGCTGACGGAGCCCGCCGACCATCTGCAGGTTGCCCTGCGTCTGTTCGGGCAGTCGTCCCATGTAGGATTCCTTGATGGTGCGAAGGCGTTCCTCGATCGCCTTCAATCGATCGCGGCTCTGATTGAGCTGCGCGCCAAGAAACGCGGACGTATCCTCGGCTCGGGTTTCGCGCAGCTTCGAGTGCTCGTCGATGAAGACGGTGGCGAGGCGATTGGCGACGCGCTGTGTTTCCTCCGGACTTCTGCCGGTGTAGGTGACGAGAAACGTGTCCGGGCCGGAGCGCGAGCCCGAGGACAGTGTTTTCGGCAGCGACACTTGCGCGCGGCTCCGAATCGAGCCAATAGCGGCATCGACCGACGACTCCTCGGCAAGACCTTCGTCGCGAACGACGCGCTCGAGCACAGGCCGGCTGAGCAGTTCCTGAGAGATCGCGCGCACGCGCTCGGCAAGATCCGCTTGCGTCGATTTGACCAGCTCGGTCGACATGCTGGGCGACGTGACCGCGAGTGTTGTTGACGACTGATACTCGCGAGGCAACGCTAGCGCCAGCAGGCCGCCAATGACAACGCCGGCGACGACCGGCAGAATCAGATACCACCGGCGCCGTTTGACAACCTACAGGTAGTCGAACAGATGCAGACTGCGCTCTTCCATCAATCGATCCTCATTCGTGTAGAAGTGGCGACTTGAACACCGGAGCGGGAACGATTCACTCGACCGCCGGGACGTTGCGAATTTTGGAAAGCGGCAGAGTAGAAACCCTCGATCCGCAGGTAGCGGGTCGCGGCATATGAGATCGACGAGCGCGCCCAGGTGGTTCGAAGACCGAGCTCGGACGTCCTCAGCGAATCGTTTTCAGTGACCGCGACGCTGCCGCTCAGACTGAGGCGCCGAGCGAGCGTCGCGAAGAACCCGGCCTGGAACTCCTGGTTCTGGAACGTGCCGCCGAAGCCGACCGCCGGCAGAAAGGACTTGCGGTAGCCGACGTTCCACGCCAGGCGCTGGCCGGTCGCGGTCGAGACTGAAGCGAAAGGCGGGTGCACTCCGACGGTCGTCGATTCGCTGCTGGTGTGCAGCCAGGACAGCCCGGCCGCCGCCGACAGCGAGTAGCGCGGGCCCAGGTGGTAGTCGACGGTACCCATCGCGTTCTGGGTATCGAAGTTCTGGATTTCGCCGACGTTCGCGCGGCGCAGGTTGTACTCGGCGCCAACCGACAGGCGTGGCGTCAGCACGTAGTTGTAGTCGGCCTCAGCGCCGTGGGCATGCCCGCTGCGATCGAGAAAGCTCGACGGCGGCGGCCCGAGTGCTCGTCATCGAAGTTGACCCACTGAAACACGTAGGCGGCCTTGAGTGACGAGCGACTCGATAGGCGCGACTCGAAGCCCGAGCGGAAGTCGCTCATGATGACGCCCTGGCGGCGGAAGACAACGCCAGGAATGTTCACCTCGTCAGTCGTCGGCGACCGCGACAGGCTGTTGCTGGCGAAGAACGTCAGGGTCGGCGTCAGACGGTAGCGGTAGGACGAATTCGACCGGTGATCGTATGAATTCAGATCCGAGAGTTCCTGATAGAGGCTGAACGTGCCGAGGTAGTTGACCTGAAAGGTCGTCTGGCGGCCTCGAAAACCCAGAGCGGCGCGCGGTGTAACCGCGGTCAGAAAGTCGCCGGTCGATCCGCTGTTATCCGATGAAAGCAGCTACGTTGTTGTCCCAGGTCTCGGCCACAGCGACGCCGGGACTGAACACCCAGCCTGGCGGTGCCTGAGCGCCCGAAGACGTGCGGCCAGACACGCGCTAATCGCGACGGCAACAACCGCGACGCGTCCCGCCCTGCGCACGCCTCGAGCGATAGATGAGTTCGTCATCACGCGTCAACAACTCACGCTCAGGGCACGACGATCATGTCGCCGGGCGAGAGAAAAACAGGCGCTGTGTTGCCTTTGACAGCGTCGTTGTAGTTGAACCGAATCGTTTCGACCGTGTTCAGAATCCCCGACGATTTGCGCAGAATTCGAATGTCCTTTGTATTGGCGAAATCCTTGAAGCCGCCGGCCATGGCCAACGCCTGCAGCACCGTCATCGGCCCGCGCATCGGGATCGACCCGGGCTGGGCGACTTCGCCCATCACGTACACCATCGCCGGGCTTGCCTCGACGACAATGACCGTGACAACGGGATTTTGAACGTACTCCTTGAGGCTGTTGGTAATTCGGTCGCGCAGTTGAATCGGTGTCAAGTCGGCAGCGACGATGTCGCCGAGGAGCGGCAGCGTCACCTTGCCGTCGGGACGCACCTGTAGCGACTGAGAGAGCTGGGCATCTTTGTAGACCTCGACGCGCAGCTTGTCCCCGGGTGCCAGGCGATAGTCGGCGGCTGCGCTCGTTGACGAGCGAGGACGCGCCTCGCGTGCCGTTCGGCGTCTGGGCCGTTTGCGCCCTGACAACCGGGATCGACATGGCGACAGCGATGAAAGCGACGACGCCGCGAGTCGTGAGTGTCTGCATCTTCTTCCGTCCTCTTTCGAAACATCCGGCGTGCATCAACGCACCTCTTCCGATCGTCGTCGAGAGATTGCCTGTTCCAAGAGCTCGTCGGGACCAATAGCATGGGTCGGGCAGCACGCCGCGCCAACGCCGATCTGAAACGGGAACATCCGGTATCGCCGCAGGTGATCGTTGAGTCGATCGATCACCGCCGTGGCGCGCTCGAGATCGATTCCGGTGAGCAGCAACGAAAGCATGCCGTCGGCGGTTCGTCCCAAAAGGTCGGTGTTGCGGACCGCATACCTGATCAGCCGGGCCAGCTCCTTAAGGATCCACTCATCCGCCGTCACCATCATCTCGCGGGATTCACGCTCGGCAACGAAAACTACCAGGGTGATGAACTCCTGCGTGCGCTGTGCCTGGCGGAGCTTGTGGTCCAGCATGAAGCTGAACGCCTCGCCTGTGAGGAGCCCCGACGCGGAATCGTAAAAGCGCGACGGTGTCATAGAGCACGAGGAACAACTGGCAATTGCACCGTTGTGTCCATGCGATCGCACAGCCGATCGCCGTGCCACAGTGACTGAACGAGCACGACCGCGATTGAGCAAGCACGGTGCCACAACGCGAGGCCACGAGCAGTCGTGAGCTCGGCGGCCTCATCCACATACGACACAGCTGAGGGTTTCTGCATGAGCGTACGAGTCATGAATAGGAATCGCGAACGCGGACCTCTCGCCCTGAACGAGCGGCAGAGCAGAACGTGCGTGCTCACAAAGGGAAAACTCCTGCCACTGAGGCTCAGCCGATCCCAACAAAGCAACCCGTGGTTTGTCATCCTCCTCGAGTGCGTCACCTGCACGGGAGCTCCGGCGCGGGTACTGCAAAGTTCATCCACTTAGCTGTTGGGGTGTGCGAAACTGAAGTGTGCTCTTAGGAACTGTCGAGCTATACATCAGCCGAGTCAGCTGTAGAGTCAGTTGAGAGCTATGGAGGGACGCATGAGAGAGGGAAGGAACGTCCGGTGGATGGCGATCGCCGCTTTGGTTGGCGTGATCGCGGGTCCCGGATCGTTCGCCACGCTGTCGGGGGCGACATTTGTGGTCCGACCTGACGGCGATCTGCAGGCGGCGCTGGATCAGGCGCGTCCGGGTGACGTTGTCGTTCTCGAGGCCGGCGCGACCTACACGGGCAACTTCGTGCTTCCCGCCAAGGACGGCTCGTCCACGCGACCGATTACGATTCGATCATCGACTGACGACAGACGGCTGCCAGGACCCACTGAACGGGTGAGCCCCGATGATGCGCCACTGCTGGCCAAGCTGACGTCAGGCAACATCAGCCCCGTGCTCAGAACCGCACCGCGCGCGAGCCATTGGCGTATCCTCGCTGTCGAATTCGTTGGCAACGGCTCGGCTGGCGACATAATCGCCCTCGGCGATGGCTCGAGCGAACAGAACGACGTCTCAGAGCTCCCCACCGACCTGCTGCTCGACCGCGTGTTGATCCGCGGCCATGCGACCAGGGGCCAGAAGCGCGGCATCGCCCTCAACAGCGGTTTGACAGGGATTCGCAACAGCTATATCAGCGACATCAAAGCGGTCGGGCTGGAGACACAGGCGATTGCCGGATGGAATGGAACGGGACCGTACGTGATCGAAAACAACTACCTCGAAGCGGCTGGGGTCAATGTGCTGTTTGGCGGTGCCGATCCGGGGATCCCGGACCTCGTGCCGTCCGACATCACGATTCGGCGCAACCTGATCACCAAGAAGTCGAGTGGCGAAACTCGTCCTGGCCGGTCAAGAACCTGCTCGAGCTCAAGAACGCGCGCCGGGTCCTGATTGAAGGCAATCTCCTCGAAAACAACTGGGTTTCGGCACAGGTTGGCTATGCCGTGTTGTTCACGGTTCGGAACACGGACGGGCGTGCTCCGTGGGCGACCATCGAAGACGTCATGTTCCGAAACAACATCGTGAGAGAGTCGTCCGCCGGAATCAGTATCCTCGGCTGGGACAACACTGCCGAGAGCCAGACTGCCTCGAAGATCGCGATACAGAACAACCTGTTTACAGGCATCAACCACAAGCGCTGGGGCGGGAACGGCGTATTTCTGCAGATCGGAAATGCGCCGTCCGAGGTAACGGTCGATCACAACACGATCGTGCAGACCGGCAACGTGATTAGCGCTTATGGGCAAGGTCGTCAGAACGGCAGCCGAGCGATCCCGGGCTTTCGTTTTACCAATAACATAGCCGCACACAACGCCTATGGCATCATCGGCACCGGCACAGGCATGGGGATGCCCGCAATCAATGCCTACTTCCCCGATGCCGTGATAGTCGGGAACGTACTTGCGGGTGGGCAGCCGTCACGATATCCAGCGGGCAACTTCTTTCCCTCGGTGGCGCAGTGGATGGCTGACTTCGTCAACGCGGCGCAAGGCAACTACCGCCAGTCGCCGCGCAGCCCGTATCGAAGGGCTGCGCGTGACGGCACGGATCTCGGCGCCAACATCGACGCGATCAACCGCGCGCTGTCGGGGTTGGAGCAGGATCAGTAAGGGGATCGTCGAGCCGGTGCTCCTTGATCTTGTAGAGCAGCGCCTTATAGCTGATGCCAAGGATGCCGGCGGCCTCCTTCCGGTTCCAGCGCGTACGATTGAGCATACGTAGCATCATCTCGCGCTCGGCGGCGCGGGCAGCATTGCGGCCGACGAGCTTGAGCGACTGGGCGTCGGTCGAGCTGTCAGGTTCAGCAACGGCTGCGGTCGTCGCCGCGGCCACATTCGGCAACGGGGCGGCGGCTGGGACTGGCACGGCTACAGGTGCTTGAGGCGCCGCGGCGGTGGCAGATTGAACCAACGCTGAACTCTGACGCCGTTCGCGTGTTGCCGATCGGCGTTCGCCGGTTCGTGGCAAGAGCGCGTTCCACCCAGACGAGTCCGCCCCGAGGATGATGATTCGCTGGATGACGTTCTCGAGCTCGCGGACATTTCCCGGCCAGTCGTAGTGCATGAAGCTTTCAAGTGTCCCGGGCGGCAGCTCGACCAACGGTCGGTTGTAGTGGGTCGCGTACTTTTGCAGGAAATTGCGCACGAGCGTAGGAATCTCTTCCCGGCGGTCGCGAAGGGGCGGCATCGAGATGCAAACGACATTGAGACGGAAGAACAAATCTTCCCGAAACCGTCCGTCGGCCACATCTTCTTCGAGCCGGCGGTTGGTCGCGGCCACGATGCGGACGTCGACTCGTACGTCGGACTGACCGCCGAGCCGTGAGAACTGCCCGTCCTGAAGGACGTGCAGCAGCTTCGCCTGCAGCGATGACGGCATCTCGCCAATCTCGTCGAGAAAAATCGTGCCGTGATTCGCGAACTCGAACTTGCCAGGTTTCGCGTGCAGCGCACCACTGAAGGCGCCGCGCTCGAAACCAAACATCTCCGATTCGAGCAGATCTGACGGCAAAGCCGCACAGTTGACCTTGACGAACGGCTTGCTCACCCGAGAAGACGACGCTCGGAGCGAACGCGCGACCAGTTCCTTGCCGGTGCCGCTTTCACCACGAATCAGCACGGTTGCATCCGTATCAGCGACGAGAGCAATCAGCTCCCGCACTCGCACCATCATCGGGCTGTGGCCAAGAAGTTCGACTCTCGTATGGTCGCTGTGGTCATGCGACCTGAGTTCCGGTGCCCGCGTCAGCTCATCCATCGCTCCCCCCAGCCTTCCTGTCACCGACTCGCAGCTTGTTCGGCGCGACGAGGAGCAATCGGGATGCCACGAGGGAAAAGTTTTCGTCAGAAGGGGAAGTTGCACGTCGCGAGGGAAGGACATTGGCATCTTCGAGAACTTTCCGTGTCTCACCCCGCGCGCTCATCTCGCGGACTCCCACGCCCCGCGGTGCCCACCCATTACCTGTCGTGGATGGGTCCGGCCAAACGCGGCATGAACCGAGCGATGCTCGTGGAATGGCTACAGCAAAACACACCTGAACGGCCATGCCCTCAGCTGAGCTAACCGGTGGCATCTTCGTTGAATCACTGCGACACCGACCGCGAAATGAGGGTAGTTACGCAGGTGATTAGAAAAACACTTCACACGTTCGCACGCGCGATGAGAAGGGGAGTTCACATTTATCGTGTGCCGACAGGACTCGCGCTTGTCGCGTGCGTGATGGCCGCCGCGATTCCGGCGGTCGTCGCTTTCACCCGCGACGTCGATGCCGCCACTCCGAGCAGCGAAACGCAGCTCGCCGTGGCGACACCTGCGGTCGTGCGCACGCCAGGGTGGACGTCCGAGGCCGCGCATTCTGCCTCGATGCTGGTCGTCGGGTACTCTGCTCATCGGTGCCGCATCCGCGATTCGGCGGGCGGCGTGAACGATTCGGTTCCGTCGCCCCATGCCGCTGGCGACGACATCGCGTCGCCGCCTCGGCCGGCTGTCAGCATCATCATTCCCACGTACAACACGGCAAGCTACATTGGCGAAACGTTGGCGTCGGTCATGGCGCAGACGTTCCAGGACTTCGAGATCATCGTCGTCAATGACGGGTCACCCGACACCGAAGAGCTCGAGCGAGCGCTCGTCCCGTACCGGGCCCGGCTCACCTATATCGTTCAGCATAATCAAGGTCTGAGTGCGGCGAGAAACACGGGCATTGCCGCGGCGCGCGCCGATCTCGTGGCGCTCCTCGATTCAGATGATGCCTGGGAACCCCGCTACCTCGAGCGTCAACTGGAAGAGCTGCACCGAGAAAATCTCGCCGTCGTGTATGCGAACGCTACGACGTTCGGCGATCGGCTACGCTCGGGTCGGCTCTTCATGGATGTGCATCCGTCCCACGGCCCGGTGACAATCGAGTCGCTCGTGACTCAGCAATGTAACGTCATGGTGTCTGTGCTGGCCCGACGCGATGTCCTCCTCGCCGTCGGCCTCTTCGACGAGTCGCTGCGGAGCTCGGAAGACTTCGACATGTGGCTCCGCGTCGTAAACGGGGGCTGGCGCATTGGTTATCATCGCCAACCGCTCGTCCGTTACCGCCTGCGCAACGGCAGCTTGTCGGCCGACGGCGTCTCGATGTGCGAGCACATCTTGCGCGTATTCGACAAGGCGACGCGCGAGCTCACACTGACCGAGAGAGAACGGTCCATGATCGCGTCGCAACGCGCACGGTTTGCCGCCGTGCTCCGGCTCCACCAGGGCAAGCGTGCATTCTTTGCCGGCGATCACGAACGCGCCGCAGCCCTCCTCGCCGAAGCCAACGATCAGTTGTGCCGTCCGAAGCTCAGCATTGCCGTAATGCTGATGCGATTCATGCCCGGCTTGTTGTTGCGCGCCTACGACCTCCGCGATCGGCTGGTATTTGGAGCATCTACACGATGACACCGTGCGAGGGCACGGCACCGCAAGCACCCGCACGGAACAGCTGCGCCGAAGAGATCGGACGCGGCAAGGGCGGATTCTCTCTGGAAGCGCTGAAGATGGGTGGCGGCCTCGGGTGCAGCGAGTATGTCTTCAGTCGAAATCCTGCGGGACTCGATCGCGCTCGATAAGGTGGCGGCCGAGGACTGGCCGGCACGTTTTCGTTCGACGCTGACCTCACTCGTCGCCGAACTCCGTCAACGGTCGGGTCGCGAACACGTGGCGGTCCAGCCCCTCCGCGAGTTGCACCGCCCGTTCTCGACGCTACTGCACGTACGGATCTTCGAAGGCGCCAGGCGTCGAGGGTTCTTCATCAAGATTCTTCAACCCCGATTCGACACAGCGGCCGAGCTGGTGCAGACCCGGCGGAACGTCCAGCGCGAATACGACGTGACGTCCCGTGTCGCCGACGTGGTCAATGGCGTCGAAGGTCTCGGTGCGGTGCGGACGATCGCCTGTTTCCCCGAAGACTGCGCTCTCGTGACGGAAGAAGTGGAAGGAATGACGCTGTCGAGTCTTCTTTCACGACGCGCCGCTGGATGGCCGGCAGCGCGCACGATCGATGGGCTCGCACACACCCTGCGACTGACGGCGAGCTGGCTGCGCGTCGCGCAGCAGGGCCTTCACGCGGATCGCGACGTCACCATCGACACGATCACCAGATATCTGGATCGGCGCCTCAACGATTTGAGTGTTCCCGCGAGTGGATTACTGACCTCGGCAGGACGCGAGCGCCTGCAACGCTACCGCGACAACCTGCTGGGCGCGGCGAGCCGCGACGGCTTGCACGCCGTCTGGATCCACGCCGATTTCTGCCCGGACAACATCATCGTCAGCGATTCGTGCGTGAGCGTGATCGACTTCACGATGGCCAACGCCGGAACGAGATACCACGACCTGGCCCATCTGTTTCTGGGCATCGACGCTCTGCGCGGGAAGCCGTGGTTCACGGCGGGCACGCTCGATGACTTGCAGGCCGCACTGCTCGACGGGTTCGAGCCCGGCCTGGACGGCCGGCACCCTCTCTTCATGTTGGCGCGATTCCAACACGTGCTCTGCCATCTGGTCACACTCCAGGGCGTCGAGGGCCAGATCGCACGGCTCCGGATCGGACGTCACAGACGGCGTTATTGCGCGTGGCTCTCGAGCGTCGCCGGTCTTGGGCCTGAAAGCTGGAACCGGTGAACATCCTCATCGACTCCTGCAGCTACAACTGCCAGAACGCGGGCGACCTCGCGATGCTCATGGTCGCCGTGTCGCGCCTCCGCGAATTGTGGCCGGCGGCAAACATCAACGTCATCACCAATGCTCCGCATCTGATGGCGCGTCACTGCGGCGCAGTGGACACGGTTCCGGTACGCGGCCGACGGCTGTTGCTCGAAGACCGGCTGCTCGGGCGCATCCACCGCCGGTTGCCGCATCGGCTCACGCAAACGTGGTCGACTCTGGAGCAGGAGCTACGGCTGCGACAGCCGGGCCTCTTCAAGACCTCGATCGGCCTCAAGGCCGCGCTTTGCGGCCGCGACGCGCGCGACGTCTGCACGTTCCTGGACGCCATCGGTCAGGCCGACCTGGTCGTGGTCAACGGCGCTGGCATCATCGCCGACGCATTTCGCGATCACGCGCTCGGTATTCTCACGACTCTCGAGCTCGCCAACCGCCGTGGGGTACCGACCGCGCTCTTCGGACAAGGGCTCGGCCCAATCGAGGATGGCGAGCTGCGGCGGCGCGCGTCGAAAACGCTCGGAGGCGCCAGCCTGATCGGCGTGCGTGAATCGCTCACGGGACCACAGCTGCTGTCATCGCTCGGCGTGGATCCGAAGCATGTCGTCGTTACGGGCGACGATGCGATCGAGTTGGCGTACGCGGAGTACGGTCGCAGCCACGGATCACAGGGCGGTGAGGCCATCGGTGTCAACGTTCGAATCGCTCCGTACGCCGAGGTGCGGCCGGATCTCCTGCCCCTGCTTCGCAGCGTTCTGCAGTGCGCCGGGCAGCAGCACGGCGCTCGACTGGTTCCGATTCCCATCGCGCACCACGGCGGAGGTATGGACGTATCGGCGCTCCATGACCTGCTCGAGGGCATCGGCGAGAGCGACGGCGGCGCGGCACTTCAGACACCACGAGATGTCATCAGACGGGTCGGCATCTGCCGCATCGTTGTGACCGGCAGCTACCACGGCGCCGTATTCGCCCTGTCGCAGGGGATTCCGGCCGTCGCGTTGGTCAAATCTCGCTACTACCTCCACAAGATGGCCGGCGTCGCTCATGAGTTCGGCACCGGCTGCCACATGGTCAACTTGGACGAAGACGACCTGTCGACGCGCCTCTCCGAGGCTATCTCCCGCGCTTGGGCCGAGGCCGACGGCGTACGCGAGCCACTCCTGCAGTCGGCGGCCGACCAGATTCGACGCGGCAAGGCGGCCTATCGCCGGCTCCGCGATCTTGTGTCATGCGGTTCCGCCACGAGTCCAGCCGAGCTCTCGTATAATGTCTGATTGATGCTCGTCGCGCGACGGTACCTGATCAGCGGCCGGGTACAGGGGGTCGGGTTTCGGGTCCTTTCTCGAGGCCCGAGCGTCAGTCGAAGGCGTCCACGGCTGGGTGCGAAATCTCGCAGATGGACGCGTCGAGGCGTTGCTCGAAGGGGACGCCGCGGCTGTGGACCGCGTCGAAGCGGCACTCTGGCGTGGACCGTCCGGGGCGTCGGTGAGCGACGTCACGAGCGAGCCGGCAGTGCCGTCAGGCCGGGCGCGTGGATTCTCCATCCGCTAGCCACATTCATTCAGGACTCGGAGCTTACTTGGACGCACTCAAATCGAAGATTCGACATGTGCCTGATTTTCCGAAGGCCGGCATCCTCTTTTACGACGTCACGACGCTTCTGCGGGACCCGGACGGCTTTCGCATCACCATCGACAGCCTGTCGGATCCGTACAAGGATCGCGGCATCAGCCTCGTCGTCGGAATCGAGAGCCGCGGATTCATTCTCGGCGCGGCAGTGGCCGATCGCATCGGCGCTGGCTTCATCCCCGTGAGGAAGGTGGGAAAGCTGCCGTCGAAGACCGTCAAGGTGAGCTACGACCTCGAATACGGTAGCGACAGCCTGGAGATGCATCACGACGCGATCGATGCGGGGCAGCGCGTCCTCATTGTCGATGATCTGCTGGCCACCGGCGGCACCGCGCGCGCCACGGTCGATCTCGTCAAGCAAGTGGGTGGGAAGTTGGAAGGCATCGCCTTCCTGATCGAGCTCGTGGGGCTCGGCGGCCGGGCGAAACTCAAGGGCGAAGATCTGTTCGCTGTTCTGCAGTATTGAGGTCCAAACATCCAGCGCCTCGTCTGCTCATCACTCGCGGTCTTCTCGCTTGCGGCAGGACTCTACGCCCAGCAGCGGACCATCTCTGAGCTAGCCTCCGACCTCGACAAGCTCGCCGCCGAGCTCAGACCGCCGCCGCTTATTCAGGTTGCCGCCGGCGAAAACCTCCAAGCCGTCCTGAACGCTGCACCAGTAGGCGCCACTATCCGGCTGGCTGAGAACGCCCAGTTCTCTGGTTCCTTCACGGCTCCGAAGCCAGCCAAGATCGTCGCCAGCCACGCACGCATTACCACATCCACGGCTGCGCCTGCGCTGACGATTGTCGGCGACGACGTCGAGATCGTCGGCGTGACGTTCGACTCTGCTCCGGGTGCGAGCACCAACGACCTGATTGCGATCAGGAAGGGCACCGCTCGCACGTCACTCAAGAACGTCATCGTTGAAGGCAACGGCGCCACCAAACGCGGCATCGCGGCGAATGGCCGCGACATGGTGTTTGATCACATCCAGGTCAAGCGGATAGGGCGCGTCGGTCAGGAGACACAAGCCGTCGCCATCTGGGACGGCACTGGCTTAACGATCCGTGATTCTTTCCTTGAGGCGGGCAGCACAGGATTCCTGTCTGGCGGTGCGGTGACCGCAGTTTCGAATCACGTCCCGGCAGACATCCTGATTGAGCGCAGCGTCCTTACACATCCACTGGAGTGGCGCGGCAAGGGCTACGTCAACAAGACCGCGTTTGAGTGCAAGAACTGCCGTCGTGTGGTCGTGCGCGACTCGACGCTGGAGAACGTCTGGGTCGATGCGCAGACCGGGTACGCCATCGTGTTGACAGCGTCGCAGGCCGGAAGCCTCGCATCTCCGGAGACGACCGTCGAGGACGTGTTGTTCGAGCACAACACGATCAGGAATGTCGGCAGCGGCGTCAACGCTTTGGGATTCAGCCAGCACAGCGCGACGAATCCCACACAGCGCGGCCACAACTTCAGATTCCTCCGCAACACGTTCGTCATCAGCGGCGCGCAGTTCGGCGGGCACGGCTCGCTGATGCAACTCGGGTGGGAGCCTGCCGACATCGTGTGGGAAGACAACACCGTCACACAAGACGGAACGGCGTTCATCCATGTGGCGGACCGCAAGCCGATTACCGGCTTCGTGTTCAGGAATAACCGCGTGAGCAAGCCTGGAACCTATGGAGTGTTTACGCCGCTCGGCTCTCGCGGTACGCGGTTCTTGGACATGTTTCCTGGCGGCGTCATAAGCCAGAACACATTCGCCGGCGCTAACTCCATCTTCAAAGCCAACTTTCCCAACAACGTCTACCAGTAAGGGAATGAGCCAGGGACAAAATCTTCAGGAAGCGCTGAGGACGTGCTGTCGAGCTTCCGGATTTTGTTTTGCCTCTGCACATCGAGCATGGATGTAATCCGGACGTAATACGGCGCGTATAGGATGGAGCCATGCCTCAAGACGTCCCCCAACGCGATAATCTCAATGCGAAGCCGAAGCGCCTCGACGATCTCTTTGTAATGCGCAAGGGGCCGCTGGTGGCGACGTGTGAGCTTTGGATGCACGCCTTCGGTTGGGAGTGCCGATTGTTTTCCGGCGAGGAGATGATCGCCACGCACGTATGCCGCAACGATGCCGAGAGCGAAGCGTTCGGCCAGACCTGGCGCGAAGCGCTGAGACAGAAGGGGTGGACGAATTAGCTGGCGATTGATGAGTGCTCGATCGCCGAACCTGTTCAACCCAGCGGAGGGGCGCGGCCACGCGGTGCTCAATGAAACCACTGCGAAACTGTCCACGCCACACCGTTGCTAAGTACGCGTCGTTCCCAGATACCGTAGCAGTGCGACAGCCTGTGATCGCCTACACCGCCTTGCCACGCGCTGATCAAGCAGTTCACCCCCGAAGCGATCGGCTGGCGCGCCAAGACCGTGACTGTTCTGCCCAAGAAAAGGGCGAATGCGCCGCGGGGCGCATCCTGCCGCTGACTGCCGAAGGGCAGAAGGCCCTTGCGGACGCTTTGCCCGACCTTGAGTGCTGGGGAACCTTCAGCAACAGTAGTATGATCAAGAGCTTCCGGCGAGCTTGTACGGCGGCGAAGGTGGATCGGCACCACGTGTGTACGACCTCCGGCACTCGTTCGCGATGGGGATGTACCGGCAGACAGGCGATCCGAAAAGCGACGGCGGAATTGCTGATGCACAGCCCGAGCAGTATCAAGTAATGGACCGCTACACGCTCGGTGGCGTAGCACGATTTTATTGATCGCGCCCGTAGCTCAGCAGGATAGAGCACCGGTTTCCTAAACCGGGGGTCGCAGGTTCGAGACCTGCCGGGCGCACCATGTCAGTCGGCGGTCCCAGTCGCCAGTTTGAGTCGTGAATCTGGGACTTTGACTGTCGACCTTGACAGCCGACTCATATTTCCGACTGGGACCGCCGACTGTCGACTACCGATTTTCGAGGAAATTATGAAAAGCCAGGAACGTCACAAGCTGAAGGAAAACGAGTTCGCGCGCACGGTGGCTCACGCGCGGGAGGTCGTGGCGTCGCGCCAGAAGGACATCGTGTGGGCGGTTACCGCTGTTGTCATCCTGCTGGCCATCGTCGCCGGCTATACGTGGTATCGCCAGTCGACGGCCAGCCGAGGTACTGAGCTCCTGGCGACGGCACTCGCCATCTATGAATCACCAGTCGTGCCTGCGGCGGCGCCGGCGCCGGGAAGTCCGGCCCCCGTGCAACAACCGGGGACCTATCTGACCGAGCAGGCAAAGCTCGAAGCGGCGCTGCCGAAATTCATCGAAGCGGCCGACAAGTATCCGTCGACCCAGGCCGGCATCGCCGCCCGCTATCACGCAGCCGCCATCCTGTCAGCGCTCGGCCGCTACAGCGAAGCAGAGCAGCGCTACCAGGAAGTGGTGTCGAGGGCCGGATCGGGACTGTACTCGCGCACCGGCCGACTCGGCCTCGCCGAGGCACAGGTCGCACAGAAGAAGTACGACAGCGCTATCAACATCTACACCGAGATGAGCCGCGATACGACGTCGTTGCTGCCCGTGGACGGCGTGTTGATGCAGCTCGGACGCGCCTGCGCCCTGGCCGGCCGCAAAGAGGAAGCCGCGCGTGCGTTCACTCGCGTGACCGAGGAGTTCCCGCAGTCGATGTACATGGCCGACGCGAAGCGAGAGTTGGAAGGGGTGAGGAAGTCCTAGCTATACCGCTTCCGACGAGCTCGAGAACGTAAACTCGCGGATCCGCGCCGCCGGGCAAACCAGCGCGAGGCCGGATCCGCCAAAGCCTTCACCGCTCACCACGCGCTCGGGCGGCGTCATCGCCTCTATGTTGTTGAAGGCAACGATCGGACTCTCGTTCCAGCGCATGTTCTTGACCGGCCTGGTCACTTTCCCTTTCTCAATCAAGTAGAGCCCATCGCGGGTGAGTCCCGTGACGAGGATCGTCTGCGGGTCGAGCGGCCGGATGTACCAGAACCTGGTCACCAGGACACCACGCTCGGTGCCTGAGATGAGATCGTTCATCGTCGCGGTCCCGCCATCCATGATCAGGTTGGCGGGGCCGGCAGTCGGCTTCTTGTTCATCTTCTCGGCCCAGAACCGCGAGTAGAAAAGGTCCTTCATGACGCCTTTTTCGACCCAGACGTTGCGAGCGATCGGCAGTCCCTCGTTGTCGAACGAGATCGACGGCGCGAGCGGATGCGCGGGATCCGAGTAGATGTTGACCTTCTCGCCAACGACCTGCTCACCGACCCGGTTGCCGCCGCCCTTCTTCGAATAGAAGCTGCGGCCTTCGTCGGCCTGCCGCGCGTCGGCAGAGAAGATCATGAACGCGAGGAGGTCGGCGATCGCGGCAGGCTCGAGGATGACGGTGTACTTGCCTGGCTCGATTGCGGAGGGATTCTTCGCCTGCGCGGCCTTGTCGATCGCCGTCTCGGCGAGCGCCGCTGGCTGGAGCAGCCGCAGCTCGTTGAACGACTTCGACGCCCACCCCGACCCGGAACTGTCCGGCGTCCGAGCCGTCAGGTTGTAGTCCGCTGCCGTGAAGCGATCGTAGCCGAACAATCCCTGCGAACTCGCGACCGCCTGCATTGCCGACTGCGTCTCGACAAAACCTGCGGACACCACGTCTTTCTTCTTGCTCAACGCAATGGCGGTTTCGACCGATGAGGCGCGCCAGTCGGGTGACGCATTCGCCGCATCGTCGAAAAAGGCGTTGACGGGCGAGAAGACCTGCGGTCCCAGGAATGGCATCGCCTCTGGATTCTCCGGCGACACCTTGGCGATCTCCTCGGCATTCCTGATCGCTCGCTGCAGGCTGGCATCATCGAACTGCGACGCCGTGACCGTGCCCGACCGTTTGCCGAAGCTCGCGGTAATAGCCACGCTCGTTCCGGAAGTGGCGCCGGATGTCGTAGCGGTGTTGCGCGCGAAGCGGAGGCTGGCGCGATCGCTGCCGTTGACGGCGACAAACGTCTGCTCAGCCTTGCTGAACGACAGTACCCTGTCGGTCAGCGCCTTGGTTTGTTCCTTGTTCCAAATCATCGTCTACCGTCCGGTGTTGAGAATGTTGACGCGGGCGAAACGCGCAATCGGGCAGCCGTGGCTCACCGAGTTACTCTGCGAGGGCTGACCTTTGCCGTCGCTGAACGCGCCGCCCAGCTGATAGGTGGACTTGCCGCCGAGCATGTCGCACGACTTCCAGAATTCCGGCGTGTTCGACTGGTACGCAAGATCGCGAAGTTGCGTCGTGATCTTGCCGTTCTTGACTTCCCAGAATGTCTGGCCGCTGAACTGGAAGTTGTAGCGCTGATGGTCGATGCTGTAGCTGGCGTCGCCCTTCACATACACGCCATCGTCGGTCGCCGAGATGATGTCGGCTTCGGAGAGATCCTTCTCACCAGGCTCGAGCGAGACATTCGGCATGCGCTGGAACGGAATCGAGCCCCAGCTGTCCGCATAGCTGCAGCCGTGAGACGCCGTCTGGCCGATGAGATGCGCCTGATCGCGCGTCGTCTGATAGTCGACGAAAACACCGCTCTTGATGAGATTCCAGCGCGTAGTCTTGACGCCTTCATCATCGTAGCCGCAAGTCGCCATGGCGCTCTCCTGAGTCTTGTCGGCGACGATGTTGACCATCTTCGATCCGAACTCGAACTTGCCGAGCTTGTCGGTCGTGAGGAAACTCGTCCCCGCGTAGTTGGCTTCATAGCCGAGCGCTCGATCGAGCTCCGTCGGATGGCCAACCGACTCGTGGATCGTCAGCCACAAATTGGTCGGGTGGAGAATGAGCGCCTTCTGTCCGGCCGGCGCCGGCTTCGCCTTGTGCATCGCGACCGCTTCTTCGGCCGCCTCGCGCGCTTCCTTGAGCAGGGGATAGCTGTCGACGTACTCGTAGCCCATACCCATCGGCGAGGTGAGCGACGCACGCGAGTAGAACTTGCCGGTCGTTTTGTCGACGGCGGTCACCGAGAACGACGGATACGAGCGGATGAGCGACTGCTCGATGTGCGAACCTTCGGTCGATGCAAAGTACTTGTGTTCGTTCACGAACTGCATCGACGCCGACACGAAGCTCGCACCAGGAACCTTCAACGCCTCTTCGTGAATCTGCAGCAGCAGATCGAGCTTGGGCTGCAACGGCATCTCGAAGGGGTTCTTCTTCACCGGCGTATTCCACACCGTGTCGTAGGCTTCTACAGGCGCCAACCGGACCGGCTCCTGGTTGATCCGCCGGTTCGCCTTCGCGATTCCGGCCGCCTGAGCCGCGACGCGGGCGATCTCGTCCTTGGTGACAACGCTGCTGCTGGCGAAGCCCCACGTGCCATCGACGATGACGCGCACGCCGAAGCCGTAGTCTTCGGTGTTGACGATGTTCTGCACGCGCCGGTCGCGAGTGAAGATGAACTGCTGGCCGTAGCGGTTGATGCGGATGTCCGCGTAACTTGCACCGAGCTTCTTGGCCGCCGCGAGGGCGGCGTCGGCGAGATCGCGTAGCTCGCTCGATGGTTGCTGCTCGGCGAACAGCGTCGTCGATGGGCGCACGGAGCTCGCGGCACCCAGGGCGATCATGGATTGGACGAATCGTCGGCGGTCGATCATGTGCGGGTTCCTCGGTTTCGTGCGGGCGGCTCGCTGCACGCTGTCGCTTGGGCAAAGCCTATCGCAAAGTTTGTTCGAACGGCAGACGTTGGGATGAGTTGCTCCGCTAGCGGGACGGGCGAAACGAAAAAGGCCCGAAGCACCAGGTGCTTCGGGCCTTCGATGTAACGGCAGCGAACGGCGAGCCGCGAGAAGCGAAACGCGAATCAGGCCGTGAGAGAGCGGCCGGCGTCGAGCGTGTTCGAAATATGCATCGGACGCGCGGGCGTGGCCGCGACTTTGCGATCGGGCTCGACGAGAAGGCGCAGCGCGTAATCGCGCGGCGCGCCAGTCGTCTGCTGACATTCGCCGACACGGAACACAGCCGACAGGACGCTCGACTTGCGGAGAGCAGCGGGCAGGTCCGGGCGGTGGCGGGCGTCGCGATCGACTTGGAAGTAGACGAGTCGATATTGCGGGATCGGCGTGCCGCTCAAGCACTCGACGCGCACACCCTGGTCACTGACGTTGCGCGTGATGACTGACGCCATTCGAGTGGTACCTTTCGCGTCCTTCCAGACGATCTGGCCTGGCACCTCGATGGGCAACCGCTCTGACTGCCGCTTCTCGGATCTGCCATGTCCACCCTGAACGAGTCGAAGTCTCTGCTCCATGTGACGCCCTCCCGGGGAGAATCCTGCGGAGTTACATATCAAGTAGCAGGCCGTTCTCCGTGGCGCAGTCCCCGATACCCAAGAAACTGGACTAAGTATCATCCGCTAAGCAACTTACTCGTTGATGTGCGGATCTGACGGCCTGACGGCACATGGATACTACGTAATCAAACGACAATCAATATGGATATCTCGTATGCGGGACTGTTGTTTTGTCCGGCCGTGTGCGGGCCGCTCACCGAGGGGTGAGGACTAGACACGGGCGGCGCTGACGCCGAGCCGCTGCATCTTCAGATACAGGCCGCGACGCGTCAAACCGAGGAATCTCGCAGTCTCAGAGATGTTGCCGTCCGTCCGCGCCAGCGCGCCTTCAATCATCTCGCGCTCGAGGGTCTCGACGGCGGCGGCGAGATTCGTACGGCGCATGAACGTTGGCCGCAGCAGGCCGTCCGTGGGTTTCTCCGCGGCGGCGGCAAAGACCGGCGACAACAGGTCCGGGGTAATGACTCCGCCGGGAATCGCCATGGCTACGGCTCGCTGGACCTCGTTCCGAAGCTGACGGACGTTTCCGGGCCACGCGAAACCATCGAAGAGCTCCAGTGTGTCTGGACTCAATCGGACACCCGGCTTGCCTAGCCGCTCGGATGCCTCGCGCAGGAAAAACGTGCTCAGATGCGGGATTTCTTCCCGTCTATCGCGCAGCGGCGGCACATGCATGCGAATCACGCTGAGGCGATAGAACAGGTCTTCCCGGAATTTTCCATCTGCGACGCGCTGCTCGAGGTCTGCGTTCGTGGCAGCGACAACGCGCACGTCGACGCGCTGTGGACGGGTATCGCCAACCGGCAATACCTCGCCTTGCTCGAGAAATCGCAGCAATTTCGGCTGGACGTCGAGCGGCAGGTCACCAACCTCGTCGAGAAAGAGCGTGCCTCCGAGCGCCGTGCGGAGCACGCCAGGCTGGTCGGCAATCGCACCGGTGAAACTGCCGCGGCGATGTCCGAACAACTGGCTGTCGGCCAGCTCTCTCGTGGCGCTTGTGCAGTTGTAGGGAAGAAACATGCTGCCACGCCGCGGCGATCCCGCGTGGATCGCGCGCGCGACGAGGTCCTTACCAGTGCCGCTCTCACCGGTGACGAGGACAGTCAAGTCGTTGCCTTGCATCCGCTGAATCTGCTCGGCGACACGCTGCATCGCGGCGCTCGCACAGACGAAGCCTGGCAGGAGCGGCTCGAGCGGACGCTCGATGCCGCCACCCACCGCTTCGGACTGGCGATCGCGGGCCGCGCACAAGTCAAACCCCTGACGCAGCACCGCACACAGGGTTCTGAACCGCTGCTTGGCGGTGCCCGAGAAGGCGCGCGGGCTCGAAACGATCGCGTAGCGGGGGCCATCCGGATCGCGGCCGAGCGGCTCAATCGGTACAACCGTCAAAGCCGCAGACGCGAGGGCGCGGGTGGCCTCCATCGCGAGCTGCCTCGCTCTCGAGGGGTCGCAGCCGGCCGAGGAGGCCACCGCGACTTGTCCTGACGCCGTCTGGACGAAGACCACCGCTGCCTGAGCGTCGCACGCCTCGAGCAGCGCCGTCGCGCCTTCGCGAGCGAGGAGGGCCGGCATCACGGCGGCATCGACAATGCGGCGGACGAGGGCGTCCTCGCCATCCATCTGCACGCCGACGTAGCCGCCGGTGGCCGCGGCGGGGCTTTCGGCGAGCGCGTTGCGGGCCTCCGCCAGGTCGGGCTCCGCGCCGAGCGCTTCGAAAATCGCGATCGCGTCGTTCAGGTAACGATTGGCTCGCGACCGCGCGCCCGCCAACGCAGCCAACCGCCCCAGTTCCAGGTAGCTGAGGCCGGCCTGATGTCGCTCGCCGAGCAGCTCGAAGACGCTGACGCTCTGGCCAAGGTCATGGTACGCCTCGGTCGATCGTCCTGAAGTCCGATTGAGGCGGCCGCGGAGCCGCAGAAACTCGCCCCAGGTGCCGCTCATCGCCGTGGGGCTGATTCGCCCGGCGACCGCATCCAGCCGCCGTTGCGCCTCGTCCACGAGGTTCGACGCCAGAAGCGCTTCGACAGCAATGAGCTCGGCCTGCAGCACGTATCCCGTCGGAGCGTCGACAGACTTCGCGACGTCGGAGGCCAGCGCCACCGCCGGACCAGGCTGACTGCGCCGCAGCGCCACGCGCGCCTGGAGCACGAGGAGCGACCACTGATACCAGCGCGCGGTCTGGGAGCCGTACTCTCCGTAGGCCTCGCGCGCTTTGCCAAGGCACCGATCGGCGGCCTCGTGTTCGCCTCGGATCAGATGGATCTGGGCGAGGGTGTCGAACACGGCCCCGGTCGTTTCCCGCATGAACTGTAGCGGGCTGCGGACGTCGAGCGCGCGGTTGAGGGCCTCTTCGGCCCGGTTGAGGCTGCCAAGGCGGACGCAGATTTGGCCGAGGGAGGCGAGGGCGACGCCTAGCCCGTGCGGCGTTCCACCCTCCTGCTGAAGCTGAACGCTTCGCTCAGCCAGCGTCAGGGCCTGGTCGTGCCGGTGCTGCATCAGTGCGACGTTGGCCTGGTTGCCGCAGACTGTCGCCAGTATGTCTCCGGCCTCGACGAGAAGCGCCAGACGTTCCGCCTGTGAAAGGGCGGACATCGCCTCCTCGAGACGGCCCTCCTGAGCCAGGGTCACACCCGAGAGGGAATGGACCATCGCCAGGTGACGACGGTCGCCGACAGCGTGAAGGGCCGACGCCGCCTGAGTCAGGTGCTCCCGAACGATGGCGGTGTCGCCGACCTGGCGGTAACAGAGCCCAAGCTCGAAGTGGGCGAGGCCGATGGCGCGTGAATCGTGGGCGCGCTTCGCCGCCTGGAGCGCCTTGGTGAGGAACGCGATCCCTCGGGAGGGTTCGCCGCGGGCTGACGCCAGGCGGCCGTGCATCCGCCAGATGTCCGAGAGTCGGGCGGGATTCGAGCCGTTCGCGAGCTTCGGGCGGCCGCCCCAAGGCTTCAGTTGCCTGTCGGATATCGTCTTGGAGGAGCCACGCTTCGGCGAGCGCGCACTTGAGCTGGATCAGCTCGTCCCGGCCCAGTCCGGGCCGCTTAATCGCGCGCACGAGGAGCGTGGTCGCGTCCGCGCCGCGACCCTGCTCGAGTGCCCGAACGGCCTGACCGTAGAGGTCCGGCGTCGCCATCGCGGGCGACAGTATACCTCGTATACATCAGTCGGCGACCGTCGACCTAGAAGGCCTTGCCGACTCGGCCGAAGACGGCCCATCCGCGATTCTGGGAAGCCCAGGCGGTGCCGCCGGTGAAGGTGAGGGGTAGAGCGTAGCCCACGACTGCATCGACCGAGAGCTCGACGCCGAACGAGCAGACGGGGTCGTCCGGACGGAACGAATCGCGCCAGGCGCTGCCCGCATCCACGAACAGCGCAGCATGAAAAACGCGGGCGAAGAAGGGCAGGGTTCCAAGACCCCGATCAATGCGCATCAAGGGGAACCTGTAGTCGAGGTTGGCGACGGCCGCGTGGTCGCCGATGACGTCGCTCTCGTCCACGCCCCGGATGAGGCCGATGGCGTCGGAGCCGAAGTCGAAGCCAATTCCCTGAGGTCCATTTCCCGACGCGCTGAAGATTCGCCGGGTTTGAGGATCGCCCCAGGACGATGCGCCAGCAAGCCTGGCGGCGACGACGGCATGCCTCGGCCACACCGGAAGGTAGCCACGCACGTCAGCAATCGCCGATTCGCTGTTTCCGTCAGCCCCCAGGGCTTCGCGCGTCAATTCCGTTGTCACCCTCGCAGTCCAGCCGTTCTCGCGACTAATCGAGTATCCGTAGGATTGCGACGCGTCCAACAGCCAGCCGCCTCGTACCGACCGCCGCGCAACCCGCCTGCGACCTTCAGGACCGCAGTCGCTGCAGGCGAGATCGTCCACCGATGAGTGAATCGCGGAGAGAACCGTCTGCGTCCAGCGCACGCGGCGGAACGGAACCAGCACGCCGGCATTGGCCTCACGCGATCGCACTTCGCCGTCCCTGAAAGGGTCGGTGTCATCAGAAACGTTGGCAAATAGTGTCGGACGCCAGCGATCGTAGGCGTACGCGATCTGCCAGTCGGGCCTGCCTCGAGCCGTCGTCCAGCCGGCTTCCACCGCATATCCGTGTCGCCCGAGCGCGTCAACGCCGCCAACGGCTGCGCCAGCGACCAACTCGCCTTCGTCCGATTCGAGCGTCGGCGTCCAAAACCGCGGAGCGATCGTGCGAACAGGAGAGTAGCGCCGTTGCGGCACGTTACTGGACGCATCGGCTTGCGCTGCTGGTGACGCAGGGCTAGCGGCTGCCACCGCGTTCGCTGGATCAACTGCTGTCCAGCGAGCGCTCGAGAGCGGCAACGAGAACAGGTCATAGCCTTCGGGCGTGTAACCGACGAAGACCAGCCTCCGGCCATCGGGCGATGGTGCAGGCGACGAGACGTTGCCGCCGGTGTCGTCGAGCCTCGCAGTCGAGTGCGTCGTGACGTCGGTCACGTAGATTCGGAACTCGGTGCCACCGCGATCGGAAGCGTAAAGCAGCCGGCCGTCCGGCATCCACGCCGGCGAAACATTCCGGCTGCCGTTCGACGCGGCCGTCGACGTCACGCGCGCCGAGGCCGCGTCGACGAGCACGATCTCGGTTCGTGCTCCCTGTGACACGCGCTCGACGGCAATCGTCCGCCCGTCTGGCGACCAGCGAGGAGCGGCATAGTTCACGCCTGCCTCTGAGACGAGCGGCACTGGCGTCGCGCCCGGCGCCGCCAGTTCGAGCGTCGCGAGCTCGCGTCGATCGGCGCGTTGAATCGTGCAGACAATGACGCGCCCATTGGGCGACACGTCGGGATCTCCGGCGCGTGCCCCCTGCGTCAGGCGCCGAAGGCTGCCGCCGTCGGCCGCGATCGAGTAGAGATCAGCCTGGAGACCGACCTGGTGCTCGACCTCCATCTGATCGAAGACAATCTGCGTCCCCGCAAACCCAAGCGCGGTTCCCAGATACCGATCCGCCAGCCGGTGCGAATTGGGACCGTCTGGATCACGAACGAACAGCGCCGGAAAGCCGTGCGGGTTGACGATGGAGTAGTAGAGGCGCCCGTCAGGTCCGAATCGAGGGCCACCGACTGTGAACCCGTGTTGCGTCAGGCGCGTGATACCCGCCGCCGGAGTCGAGGCATCGGCTCGAGCAGTCTCCTCATATTCCCGCCAGAGATCGCCAAGCGAGCGTTTGAAGATCTTCTTGAACGCGCGCGAGCCGAGATATGGAATCCGGCCTGCGGTGTCGTCAGTCAGGCGCCGCAGCGATTCCTCGCCGTAGCGCCTGACGAGAAACTCGTGAAAGTAGGCGCCGTACGCGTAAGGCGCATTCCCGCCCGGCCAGTCCACGAGCCCGCCGCTGGCGCGATCGAGCGGCTCGAACGCAGACGCACCTGCCGCGACATCAACAATTGCGCGAAAGTTGCGATCCGGCACGCGGCCTTCGCCGGTCAGCCGGCTCTCCTCATGAACCGCGAGGCCTTCAATCTGCCACAACGGGAGGAACAGATTGGGATAGAGCAGCGGCATGCGGCCAAACACGCGACGCAAGCCGCCAATCCAACTTTGACCGCGACTGAGGTGCACGATGTGCGTGTACTCGTGCGTGAACACCAACCGCAGCCAGTCGTCGGTATTGCCGATCAGGCTGAGGCTGTCCGGAGCCGCGGCCACGATCTCAATTGTGTTGTAGGGAATCGGTGTCGCCCAGCCGTTCGACAGATCACTCTGATCGACGAGGATCACTTGCACGCGTCCAGACGCAGGCCCGAGCGTCTTGTCGAGGTCGGCGGCCACACGTTCGGCGAGCGTCGCGAGACGGCGTGCCTGGGCCTCTTCACCCTGGTGAAAGTGAATGTCAAAGCGAGGCGTCGAAATGGTTTGGAAACGCAGCCGCGGGTCGTAGCGGCTCGAGGCGTGAGCGACGAGCGGCGGAAAGAAGGCGAGGCTCGCGAGCAGCAGCACTCGGAGTCCAGGCGCCTTCGAACGCCTCATCGTGCGGTGGCTTCCGCGTAAGCCCGTGCGGTGGCTTCCGCGTGAGCCCGTGCGTGGCGTCACAGAGCGCCAGACACGGGACGGTGGCCAGCGCGCGTATCCGCATCAGCCACCGGCCTCACGCTTCAGCTCGGCGAGCAGCGAGAGCGCTTGCAGCGGCGTCAGGTTGTCGACGTCTATCGTCTTGACGCGCTCGCGCAACGGATCCTCGGCTGCAGCTGGCGCCTGAAACAGCCCGAGCTGCTGGCTGGCGTCGCTGGCGGCGGCATTGAGCGACGGGCGCCCGCCGCGCGATAGCTCATCGCGCTCGAGCCCGTTCAGAATCTCCCGCGCGCGCGCCACAATTGGCGGCGGCAGTCCGGCAAGCCGCGCCACCTGGATTCCGTAGCTGCGATCGCTGCGGCCCGGCACGACTTTGCGCAGGAAGATGATGTCGTCCTGCCACTCGCGAACGACGACGTGGCAGTTGGTGACGTTCGGCAGCGCATCCGCGAGATCCGTGAGCTCGTGATAGTGCGTCGCGAAGATCGTCTTCGGCCGGGCGCGTGGGTTGGACGCGAGGTGCTCGGCAACAGCCCACGCGAGACTCAGGCCATCGAACGTCGACGTGCCGCGGCCGATTTCGTCGAGGATGAGCAGACTGCGCGAGGTTGCGCTATGCAGGATATTGGCCGTCTCCTGCATCTCGACCATGAACGTCGACTGGCCGCGAGCGATATTGTCGGAAGCGCCGACTCGGGCGAAGATGCGGTCGACGATCGGCAGCTTCGCGCTCCGTGCAGGGACGAACGACCCGGCCTGCGCGAGCAGGCAGAGGATCGCCGTCTGGCGCAGAGTAGGTCGACTTGCCGCCCATGTTCGGGCCGGTGAGGATGATGAGCTGCCGCGCCGCCGGCGTCGAGCGTGACGTCGTTCGGCACGAACGATTCGGCGACGTGGCGCTCGACGACCGGATGCCGGACGTCCACCGCGGCAAGCTCGTCGCCGGCGTGCATCATCGGCTTGGTGTAGTTCTCGGCCGCTGCCGTATCGGCGAGCGCCGAAAGGACATCGAGCGAAGCCAGCCCTCGAGCGGTCTCCTGAATCCGCGGCGCCTCTGTCGCGACGCGCGCGCGCATGCGCTCGAAGATCTCGACCTCGAGCTCGAGACAGCGCTCGTCGGCGCCGAGCACCTTCTCCTCGTACTCTTTGAGTGCCGGCGTGATGAAGCGCTCGCCGCCGGCAATCGTCTGCTTGCGGTGATAGTCGGCCGGAACGCTGCCGAGGTTCGACTTC
This sequence comes from uncultured Acidobacteriota bacterium, assembly GCA_963797715.1. Lineage (GTDB taxonomy): Bacteria > Acidobacteriota > Vicinamibacteria > Vicinamibacterales > 2-12-FULL-66-21 > DATBJJ01. Next base: position 321,195 of record CAWCQS010000003.1, on the reverse strand, counting down.
GAGAATCTCGATGTAGTACCCGAACACGCGGTTGTAGCGGATCTTGAGCGAGCGTAATGCCGGTCCGGGTCCGCTCCGCGTCTTCCATCGCGGCGATGTGCTGCTTGTTGGAGCGGCTGATGCTGCGCAGCTCGTCGAGCTCGCGCGTCGACGCCGTCGCGGATCATGCCGCCGTCGCGAGCGACAGCCGGCGGCTCGTCGACGAGCGTGCGCGTCGAGCTCGTCGCGCAGATCGGCGAGATCGTCGAGCTCGGCGACCAGGCTGCGCACGAGCGGCGCCTGCAGCTCGGTCAGGAGCATGCGCACGCGCGGCACGGCGGCAATCGACTGCCGCAGCGCGACGAGGTCGCGCGGCCCGGCGATGCCGAGCGACGCGCGCGCGACGAGCCGCTCGATGTCGTGAATCGTCTTGAGCGTCTCGCGCAGCTTGGCGCGCTCGGTCGAGCGGAACGCCAGCTCCTCGACGGCGTCGAGCCGATCCTGAATGCGCTCGAGCGCGATGAGCGGCCGCAGCAGCCACGACCGCAGCAGCCGGCCGCCCATCGACGTCATGTGCGATCGATCTCGTGCAGCAGCGATCCGGTCCGCCCGCCGTCGGCGGCTTCGACAACTTCGAGGTTGCCGAGCGTCGTCGCGTCGACGAGCAGACACTCGGCGCTGGCGCGGAACGCGATTTCGCGCACGTGGGCGAGATCGGCTTTCTGCGTGTCGCGAAGATAGTGGACGAGCGCGCCGGCGGCGCGCACCGCCGCCGGCCGATCCTCGAGGCCGAAGCCGGCCAGGCTTTGCGTCCGAAGCTGCTCGAGGAGCGTGCGCCGCGCCGATTCCTGATCGAAGGTCCAGCCGGCTGCGTAGGTCACGCGCGCATTGCCGCGGACGTCAGCGACGAGGGTTGCGGCATCCTCGAATCCTTCCGGGGCGACGATTTCGCGCGGCTGCAGAATCGCCAGCTCGTCGCAGAGCGCCTGGCGTCCCTCGGCGTCGCGATACTCCGCACATGGTGAACTCTCCGGTCGACACATCGAGGAGGGCGACGCCATAGCCTCGCGTCTCGGACGCCGGAGCGATCGCCATGAGGAACGCGGGTTCCCGGGCCTCGAGGTAGCCGGCGTCGGTCAAGGTGCCCGGCGAGACAACGCGGACGACCTCGCGCCGCACCAGTCCCTTGGCTTTCTTGGGATCCTCGACCTGTTCGCAGACGGCGACGCGAAAGCCTTTCTTGACGAGGCGCGCGATGTAGCCGTCGGCGGCGTGGAAAGGCACGCCGCACATTGGAATCGCACCGCCGTTCGCATCCTTCGACCGGGATGTCAGGGTCAGCTCGAGCGCGCGCGCGGCCGTCAGGGCGTCTTCGTAGAACATCTCGTAGAAGTCGCCCATCCGGAAGAAGACGATGGCGTCACGATACTGCCGTTTGGCCTCGAAATACTGGCGCATGGCCGGGGTGGCGCCGGCAGGTTCGATAAAAGCTGGGGAGGACATCGCTCAGGTGCGAGGGTCGGAGTGGAGAACCCGTTCGGTCGCAGTATAACATTGAGCCGACACGTGTTAGTCCTCGCGCTCGATACCACCACCCGGTCCGGAAGCGTTGCCGTCGTGCGCGACGGCTCGATCCTCGCAGAGCTCGTCGGCGACGGAACCCGCACGCACGGCGAACGGCTGCCGGCCGACTTGATGGCCGCGCTCGATGCGGCCTCGGTCACGCTTGACGCGGTCGATCTACTGGCCGTTGCCGCTGGCCCGGGATCCTTCACCGGGCTTCGCGTGGGCATCGCCGCGATGCAGGGCCTGGCGATGGCGACCGGGCTCCGAATCGTTGCCGTCTCGGCGCTCGACGCGCTCGCCACCGCCGGAGCGCAGGATCCTGGCGCCCATGTCGTGGCGGCGTGGATGGACGCGCAGCGTGGCGAAGTGTTCGCCTCGCTCTACGACGCGACCGGCACGCGCATCATCGAGCCTGCCTCGTCGCTCCCGCCTGAACGTACGCTCGAGACCTGGGCGCTCCGTGACCCGGGCGTCGTGCGTTTCGTTGGTGACGGCGCGGCGCGCTACGAAGCCGTCATTCGCGCGCGCCTCGGAGCTCGCGCGCACGTCATGACAGCGCCTCCGCTCGCGGGCGTCATCGGACGCATTGCCGCCACGTTTCCCGACCGTGCGGTGTTGCCGCACGCCGTCGTACCGATCTACATCAGACGGTCAGACGCGGAGCTGGCCAGGGCGCGACGCGGCGAGTAACAGGATGGCGCCGGACGGATCTGATCATCGAGCGGATTACCGGTGCCGAGGATCTCGACGCGGTGGCCGCCCTCGAAGCCGCGACGTTCACCAACCCCTGGACGCGGGACATGCTGGAACGCGAGCTCCAGCAATCAGATGTGGCTCGCGTGTACGTTGCGCGGCTGCCGGATCGGCGAGTCGCCGCGTTCTGCGCCTGCTGGCTGGTCTACGACGAGCTCCACATCAATACCATCGCCGTCGATGCCGGCCTCCGGCGGCAAGGGCTCGCCACGACGCTTGATGATGCACATTCTCGCGCGAGGCGGCCGCGCAAGGCGCGACGCGCACGTATCTCGAGGTCCGTCGCTCGAACCTGCCGGCACAAGCCCTGTATCAGCGCCTCGGCTTCACTGTCGCCGGCGTTCGCCGCAACTACTACACGAGCCCCGATGAAGATGCGCTGGTGCTGGCACGTGCAATGACGGGCACTCAATGCTGAGCAAAACTCACGCTTCAGTTCGACACGAGGCCGTCGTCATTGAACATTGCATGCGCTTCTGCCTTGTGTTACCTTGCGCTTATGCGAACCGTGTAAACCCATGGGGTCCATCGAAAGGAGGCGGAAATGCCAACAGACTTCGAAGAGCTGAAGCGCAAACTGCTGCAGAGCGACGAGGAATACCGCCAACTAGCCACTCAGCATCACGACCTCGACGAAAGAATCCACGACCTTACCGCTCGGCACTACCTCTCGCAACCGGAACAGCTCGAAGAAGTCACCCTCAAGAAGCGGAAGCTGCACCTCAAAGATCAGATGGAATCGATTCTGCGCCGGTACAGTCACGCCAGCAGCGCCGCGCACGCTGCTCACTGACGTCGGTACGCGGTCGATTTTCGCTTTTTAGAGGGCCAGGTCTCCTGGCCCTTTGTTGTTTCTCCACCTCCCGGGCTAGCATTCCCTCGATGAAAATCGATCGCGCGGGGTTTCCGTTCATCGCGGCTGCGTTGGTGCCCGCGGCCGGGTTGGCGGCAGCCCGCCGCCACGGTTGGGCCACATCGCTGGCCGTCCTGGGTGGATTCTTCGCCTACTTCTTCCGCGATCCGGACCGCAACATACCCGTCGGACGCGGTCTGGTCGTGTCGCCGGCCGACGGGCGCGTCATGATTGCCGGACCGGCGGACCAGGTGTCATCGCCGCCAGGCTCGTGGACACAGGTGGCGATCTTCCTCTCGCCGCTCGATGTCCACATCAACCGTTCGCCGGTCGAAGGCGTCGTCACGCGAATCGTGTACCATCCCGGGCGCTTTCTGCCCGCCTACGACGCGCGCGCCGCCGAGAACGAATTCAACGAAATCTGGGTCGATGCCGACGGCATCACGGTTGTTTTCCGCCAGGTAGTCGGCATCCTGGCTCGGCGCATCGTGTGCCGGATCGCCGAAGGTCAGGGGGTGCGGCTCGGAGAGCGTATCGGCTTGATGAAGTTCGGCTCGCGGATGGACGTGTTCCTGCCACCCGACACTCCACTTCAGGTCGCAGTCGGCCAGTCGGTCGTCGCCGGCGAAACGGTCCTCGCCACGCTGCGGAGAGACGATGCTGCCTAACTTGCCATTGCGGCGACGCCGGGAAGATCGGCCGCATCGCTTCAAGCGCGGCGTCTTCCTGCTGCCTTCGCTCTTCACCGTCGCCAACCTGTTCTGCGGCTACGCCTGCATCGTCTATTCGACGCGCGGTGACTTCGATACGGCGGCGCTGTTCATCGGCATCGCGATGATCCTCGACACGCTCGACGGCTTCTTCGCGCGTCTGACGAATTCTTCGACGGCGTTTGGCGTTCAGCTCGATTCGCTTGCCGACATGGTATCGTTCGGGCTCGCGCCGGCGGTCCTGGCGTTCACCTGGGGATTGTGGCCGCTCAAACGTCTCGGATGGGCGGCGGGGTTCATCTACGTCACGGCGACGGCCATGCGGCTGGCGCGATTCAACATCCAGACCGGCACGATCACCGACAAGCGATACTTCGTCGGGCATGCCAAGCCCGCCTGCCGCCGGCGTCATCGCGGCGACGATCTATCTCTATCCGGCCGGCCTCGCGGATCGTGAGACAGCACTACCTGCGCTCGCCATGGTGCTGGTGCCGGCCTTGTTGATGGTGAGCACGTTCCGCTTCCGAAGCATCAAAGCGATTGACGTCGGCTGGCGGCGGTCGTATTTCGTGCTCTTCCTGGCAGCCGTCGGCATGGCGCTCATTGCCACGCATCCGAGGCTCGCGCTGGTCGTGCTCGCGTACCTCTATCTCGCGTCGGCCTTCATTGGCCTGGCGTATTCCCGGTTGAAGACCCGGAAGCCAAGCCCGCGACCGGCAGATGAACCCTGACCGTCGTTCCGCCGCCTTTCTGACTCTGCACCTCGATCGTGCCGCCGCTCAACTCGACATTGCGGCGAGCGATTGGCAACCCAAGCCCAGTGCCTGATGTCTTGGTCGAGAAGTACGGCTCGAAGACTCGCGCCAGTGCCTCCTCGTCCATCCCGACACCTGTATCGCGGACGGTGATCACGACCGCTTGATCCTCGAGCGTTGCGTCGACGACGAGCGCTCCCGTGCCAGGCATCGCGTGGAGCGCGTTCTCGACAACGTTGGCGAGCGCACGCAGTACGAGCGTGCGATCGACCCGCACCGGCGGCAGCGGTCCATTCGCGTTGTTCACGATCGCAATTCGTCCTGCGAGACCAGCGCGATATGGATTGAGGATCTCCTCGACGAGCTCTGGCACATCGGCCGGCGCCAGCCTGACGACCGGGGAAGAAGCGAAGCTCGAGAACTCCGACGCAATCTGTCGGAGCAGCCGCACTTGACTCAGGATTGCGTTGACGCAGCCGTCGAGTACGGGCCCGAGCGGCTGACCCTTGTCGGCGTGCACGCGCAGCAGGTGCTCAGCCGATAGCTGAATCGGCGTCAATGGGTTCTTGATCTCGTGAGCGACCTGACGCGCCATTTCCGCCCACGCCTCGAGCCGGTGTGTCCGCTCGAGCTCGATGCGCTGAGCCTTCAGCTCGGCGGCCATGCTATTGAATGCGTCGACGAGCCGGCGCAGCTCGTCGACCGATCGCACGGCAATCCTGGCGTCGAAGTCGCCGCGCGCGATCCGCTGCGTCACGCGCGTCAGCCGCCGAACCGGATCGGCGATGCGCTCGGCCAACGACAGGCCAAGCGCTGCGCCGAGCAACACGAAGAACAGCACTGCCAGGTGGACCCCACGATCGAGGTCATCGATTTCGCGTTCGATGTCGCGCTGCCGGAGCGCGGCCGGGACCGTCAGAATCAGCTGGCTCCCGCCCGCGACTCGCACCGGCGTGGCGGCGACGAGGTAGGGCGTCGCGCCGAGCTGGTCTTCGTCGACGTAGCTCGGCAACCGTTCGAGGACGATAGCGCGGTAGACATCTTCGGACGTACGAGTCGGCAGAAGTCCGGATGAAAAGAGGTCGCGCTCGCTCGTCGCCACCAGCTTGGAACCATTGAAGATGTTGACGTCCTGATCGATGACCTGACTGATCCACACCATCACATCGTCAGTCGGCGGCTCGCTACGATCAGCGCCGCGATTGAGCAGTGCATCCGATTCCTCAATGACGCGCTGCGCGACTGACGCCGTGCGAACCGCCTCGGCCTGGATGTCCTTCCGAAGCAGGTCGGCGAAGTACGCCCGAATGACGAGCGCCAGGACGAGAACCGGGATCGTCGACGCGAGCACGAACGCGAGGAACAGCTTCCGGTAGAAGCTGCCGCGAATCTCTCGCAGCAGCGCGCGCCCGACGCGCGGCCGTTCGCGCCCCAGCCGGGTAAAGACTGCGGTGCCCAGAAGAACGAGCACGAACGCCGCCCCCGCCAGCGTGCTCACCTCCGCGAGATGAACCAGATGATCGAACAGCGTGAGCTGCGGATATCCAATCGCATAGATGCCGACGCGATCGTTCGTGAAGTAGACGCGAAACGTGTCTTCACCGAGCGGGATCGGTTCCCAGAACGGCGTACGCGCCGGATCGTAGATGCGCTGGAAGAGCGACTCAGTGATGGGCCAGGCGGACAGCGCCGATGTGTAAACCGGTTCGAGCCCCCAACCGTAGATGGCGACGTGCACGTCGTTGCCGGGTGCAGCCTCTCGCGAGTCGGTTCCCTGGCTGGGGCGGAACAATTCGAAATATGGACTCTGCGAAGTGATGAATGGCAGCGTCCGGTAGTCATCGACGGCGAGGTGCAGCACGATCGTGCCCACGGGCACCCCGGTCCCCGCCTGACAGATGCCGCGTTCGGCATGGAGGACGAGCCGCTTCTGCGAGCCGATCGGCAGGGGCTCGCCAAAGACGTCCCACTGACAGGACGGGCTGGCCTGTGGCTGTTGTCCGCTGCCGGTGTATTCGGGCAGGTTGAGCGCGAATCGGCTTACTGGCTGCGGCCCGCCGCCGTTGTACAACTCGACCGCCGACGTCAGCCGGTCGCGTCCAAGAACGGTCTGGCTCCAGACATAAAAGGCATTCTTCGGATCCGGTGTGGCAGGCACGTCACCCGGCTCGACAACCAGAAGATCAGGCAGGCTTTCGAGCGCATCGATCTCGCGTTTCGCTTGATCGAGTCGCTCGAGCAGTGCCACCGAATGATTCTGCGCCTCGACGGAGTAGATGGTGATCAGACGCTCGATAGCCAGGCCCGCGAAAAAATTGAGCGACGGGTAGAGCAGCACGGCCGGCACGAGGAACGCCACGAACAGACCGAAGATGCGCGCGGCAATGGTCGCATGGCGATACCAGATGACGATGCGGCGGGCGAGCAGCGCCGCAATGCCGCAGGCGAGCGCAGAGAGCAGCAGGCCAACGACCGGGAGTTGCCAGCCTAGCCTCGTCGCCACCAGGCCCGCGACCAGCGTCGGAAGCACCCAGAGCGCGAGGAGTGCGAGACGTGTTGTCGGCGCCGGCGATGGCAATCTCCAGGCGCTGCGCGCGGAAATGAGCACCAGCGTCGCCGCCCATAGCGCGGCAACGTGCAGCGCGAGGATGCCGGCGAGGCGGAGCACTCTCGCGCCATTCCACGGATAGAGCGAGAAATGACGGACATCCACCGTCGCCGGATCCACAGCCAGCGCCAAAATGCGGGCGAACGCCAGGACGAGACCAGCGACAGCCAATCCGGCCAGCACGTTGAGCAACACGAAACGCGGCGCCGCGTCTCGCGGAGCGAGGTGAGGGCGCAGCGCGGCGTGCAGCGTCGTGACCGGCGATACCCACAATGCGGCGAGTGCCGCTGCCGCGATGGCGCAGAACGACAAGTTGACGGGAAGTCCAGAACGGCCTGACGTGGACCAGACGATGCCCCCCCAGATCGCGGCTGATCCGCCGAGCAGGAGCACGCTGGCGGCGATGCTGCAGATGACGACGCTTTTTGCCGTTCTCGCGTGGGCGCGCGCGTCGAGCAGCGGACCAATCAGGAGTAGCTGCGTCACGCCGAGTACCGCGATCACCCAGCCCGTCACCGTCCTGCGCCAGCTGCCCCGCGCGTGCTGGAGGTCGGCGCCCGTCACGTAGCCCTCGACCAGCGGCTCACCCGACGGCGTCCGCAGGACGAAGGCACCATCGCGCGTCGCGGCGCCCGCGCCTTCCGAACGCATACGGAAATGCACCGGCGCGATCGATGTTTCCAGCGTTTCTTCGGTCGGCTGTATGGCCGCGCCTGCCGCCGACCGCGACAGGACGTGTTCCACGGCCACCGCGCCAAGTCGCGGGCCGGCAGTGTCGCCCTCGGCTCCCCGGATGGGCTGGAGGTGAACGAGCCGCAGGCCGAGCGCGGTCCTGGTGACGAACAGATCCTGCGGTCCGACGACGCGCTCCGCTGGGATGTCGGAGGGACGTCCGCTCCAGGCGCGCGCCTCGCCCCTCACGGCGTCGTACACCGTCACCGCGATGTCGTCAGGATGCGGGCTGGCGGCTCGCGTGCTCGCCAGCAGATCGAAGAGTGCCCGAACGGCCTCGGTTTTTTCGGTTCCCGAGCCGAGTTCTCGCGAGGCCGGATTTGTCGCGATGCTGCCGGCAACGGACGCAAGGGCGTTCGTCATCGCGTCGAAATCGCTCCGAACGAGCGCCTCGACCCGCGCTGCCGCGCTCGCATCGGTAGGACCGAGCCATGACCGTTCGAGCAGCAGACCGACGACGCCGGTCAGCGCGGCGGCGGCGAGTCCGGCGACAAGCAGGCGGCGCCAGCTGACCCGATGCTGTGACACCCGGGCGAGTTCCCGGGCGCTGCGCTCGCGGGGGAAGGGCAAAGCCACTCGTCAAGCAGAATACCGCAAGGTAAACTGGATGTGTCGATGTCACATGCCCCTGCACTGAAGACGGCGCTCAAGCGCGGGGCGCTCATCGCCGCCGCGAACTGGCCGCTCGTCGTCGTGCAGTTCGTCGCCGAATCCACCCTCAAGCTGATCCTCGGCGTTCCCGTCGTCGGCGGCATCTTCCTCGTGGTGCTGCTGCTCGACGCCGACGTCGAAGAAGTGTTACGCGGCGACGTCCGCGAGATCGTGGCCTCTGTCTTCTCGGCGATGCTCGCCAACCCCGCGGCGCTCACGTCGTTCGCGATCGCCTTCCTCGTCGTGCTCATCGGCGGTTCGTTCCTGAGCTTCATCGTCAAGGGCGGGACGGTGGCGGTCCTGGTTGAGGCCGATCAGCATGCCGGCGCGATCGAACGGCCGCCGCTGCGGCTTGCCATGCTCCGCCGCGCGAACCGCACGTGCATCGACACGTTCCTCGAGGGCTGCCGACGTCTGGGTGCGCGCTATGTCAGGCTCGGACTTGGCCTGCTCATCGTCTATGCGCTGACGGCAGGAGCGTACTTCGGCTTGTTGTTCGGTGGCTATGCGCTAGCCGACAACGTCGGCGTGCTGCTGTGGTGGACGGTGATCGCCGCCGCAGCTTCGAGCGCCGTCATCGTTTGGATCACGCTCGTCAACTTCCTTTACCTGATGACGCAGATCGTGATGGCTGTCGAGGACGTCGGGCTGCGCAGCGCACTCTCGATCGTCGTGCGTTTCCTTCGATCGAGCGTCCGCGAGATCGCCGGAATTTTCGGCATCGTACTGGTGCTGGTCCTGCTGGCGACAGCGGCATCCATTCTCGCAACCGCCGGACTGGGCCTGATTGGGTTCGTCCCGATTGTGGCGGTCGCGGTCATGCCGCTGCAGATCGCGGCCTGGCTGGTCAGGGGCGCGGTCTTTCAATATCTCGCGCTGACGGCGCTCGGCGCCTATCTCACACAGTATCGCCACTACCAAGGACGGATCGGCCTCAGCGCCGTGCCTGACAGCCGACTCGCATGATTGAATACGACGGATTCTTCTCCCGCGCCGCGGGACACATGAAAGCCTCCGCCATCCGCAAGATGGGCGGAGTGATTGCCGAAGGCCGGGACATCGTGTCGTTCGCGCCTGGGTATCCCGCTGAGGACACCTTCGCGTGGCGTGACTTTCAGGAGATCACACGGGAGCTCTTGACCGGCTCCGACGGATCGGTTCTCCAGTACGGGCCGACCCGGGGTTACCGGCCGCTCATCGAGACGATCGCCGGCATCATGGCGCAGCGCGGCGCGCCAACGTCCAGGGACCGGTTGCTCGTGACGACTGGCTCGCAACAGGGTCTCGATCTGGTCGCGCGCGTTCTACTCGACCCGCACGATGTCATTCTCGTCGAGCTGCCGACCTACACCGGCGCGATCTCCGCGTTTCGCAACGTGCAGGCGGAGATGGTCGGCGTGCGTCAGGAAGCCGACGGCATCGATCTCGGCGAGCTCGACGACACCTGGATCCGGTTGGAGCGGGAGGGGCGTCGCGCGCGATTACTGTATCTGGTCCCGAACTTCCAGAACCCGACGGGTTTACTCATCGGCCGCGCCAAGCGCGCGGCACTGCTCGACTGGGCGAATCGCCGCGACGTGCTGATCGTCGAGGATGATCCGTATCGCGATCTCTACTTCGAGGACACCGCAACTGAGGCCGACGTGCGGCCGATTCGCGCGGACGATGACTCAGGACGCGTCGTCTACTTGAGCAGTTTTTCGAAGACGCTCGCGCCGGGCTATCGCGTCGCATGGATCGACGCTCCGGCTCCCGTCGCGGCCAAGCTCGAGCTCGCCAAACAGGCCGCGGACCTGTGTACTGGGGAGCTTGACCAGCGTGTCGTCTACGAGGCGTGCCGGCGCGGCATCCTCGATCGCCAGGCGCCGGTGCTCCGCCGTTACTACCAGGCGAAGCGTGACGTGATGCTCGGCGCGTTGCGTGAGCATTTTGGCGGCGCCCTCTCGTGGCCCGATCCACGCGGCGGATTCTTCTTGTGGGCGACGCTCCCGCCCAACGTTGACGCCGACGTCTTAGTCGCACGAGCGGTCGAGCATGGCGTCGTTTACGTGGCGGGGCAGGCGTTCTTCGTCGACGGCGGCGGACGCCACTTCGTGCGGCTGTCGTTTTCCGCGCCGGCGCCCGACCGAATCGAAGAGGGCGTCAGGCGCCTCGCAGCAGCCGTACGGGAGGAAGTGGCGGCGCGCCAATCGGAATCACCGCTCCGGGCAGCGCCGTGAGGGGCACGACGGGCACCGCCGGCGCGACCGGCGCAGGGCCCGCGAGCGTCACCGTCCACGATTTCATCAATCCGCCTGTCAACGCGGCGATTCGCGTCGAGCCGTCTCGGTGCATCCTTGTCTGGTTCGATGAGCAAGGGAACCGTTGCGAGCTTCGTCGCCAACGTCAGAAGAACCGTCGGCTGCCCCTTACGGGTGTCGAACACCTGCACGCGCGGCACGTTTCCTGGCACCGCAATGCTCTCGCCGACAAGGTACGGGCCGGCCGACGGGCGGTATTTCAGATCCCTTTTCCAGCGGTACGCACCATTTCGACGGTCGTGGGCACGCAGCAGGTTATCGTAGGCGACAAAGTAGACGTGCGATTCGTCTGCGGCGGGCCGGCCGACCACTGCGGCACCGACCTGGTAGCACCACTCGTCCTTGCCTGTGTCGGGCCGAATGCTGCAGACGCGTTTCGATTCAGCGCCAACGAACACGCGGCCGCCGTACACCAGCGGTTCGGTCGGTTTGATGCCGATCGTGAACTCCCAGATCGGCTCTCCGTTGTCGAGCTTCAACGCGATCAGCCGGCCATCCGCCGCGGGAACGAAGACGCGCGTGCCATCGACAGCCGGCCGTTGCTCGACGCCGCCGGTGTCGCGCGCCCACACGCGCGTGCCGTCGGCGACGCGGTAGCAGATCACCTGTTCACCCGCGGCGACAATCAAGAAGTCGCCGTGGATCACGGGCGGCGCCGTCAACCTGCCAGCGTGATCGCTCCACGCAACCGATCCTGTCGAGGCATCGAGAGCCTGCAGCTCCTCTTTGACGACGACAACCAGACGATCGCGGGAGACCGCCATCGGCCCGTCGACTTCTATGGGCGTGCGCCAGATCTCGCTGCCATCGGCGAGCCGGTGCGCCGACACGCCGCTCTTGAGCGCGAGGAACAAGCGATCCGCTGATGACACGGGTGGGGCAACCGGCAACGCCGCGACTTCGATCCGCCAGATGACCGCGGTTGGAAAGGACTGGGCGCTTGAGGCAGGCGCAACGGTGCCACCGTCGATGGCGATCGAGAAAAGAAAGAGGAGAGCAACGATCGGTGTGGTGCGCCAGCGAGGCACACTCTATAATAGCGTCTGAAATCGGCAGCTCGCCCGCTCGTCGCCGTCGCGACGCCGCCGAGGTTCACGCCACCCAGTGACGCATCAAACCATCGTCGTCCTTGATTTCGGCTCGCAGTTCACCCAATTGATTGCGCGCCGTCTTCGCGAGCTGTCCGTCTATTCCGAAATACTGCCGTTCGATACGCCGCCGTCGGAGATCGCACGGCGGCGTCCGGCGGGCATCATCCTGTCAGGAGGTCCGAAAAGCGTCTCCGAGGCCGGCGCTCCGCGTTGTGACCGCGCTGTCCTCGAGAGCGGAGTGCCGGTGCTCGGCATCTGCTACGGGATGCAGCTCATGACCGATCTGATGGGTGGCGAGGTGGCGCCCGCGCCGCATCGTGAGTTCGGACTCGCGACGATCCGTATCGAGCGGGACGCGCCGCTGTTTGCCACGGTTCCCGACGAACTACGCGTCTGGGCGAGTCACGGAGATTTCGTCGCCGCAGCCCCGCCCGGATTTGCCGTCACCGCGACCAGCGCCAACGCACCGGTCGCTGCCATGGCGTCGCCCGCCCAGCGGCTCTACGCGCTCCTCTTTCATCCAGAAGTCGCACACACCGACCGCGGGCTCGACATCCTGCGCAACTTCGCGTTCGACGTCTGTGGCTGCACCGGCGATTGGACGATGGCCTCGTTCGTCGAGGAGGCGACCGAACGCATTCGCGCGCAAGTTGGGGAGGGCCGAGTTGCCTGTGGGCTCAGCGGCGGCGTCGATTCGACCGTCGCTGCGCTCCTGATCCATCGTGCCGTTGGGGATCGGCTGACCTGCATCTTCGTCGACAACGGCGTGATGCGAATGGACGAAGCCGAACAGATCCGCCGCCGGTTTGAGCGCTTGCAACTGCCGCTCGTCTTCGTCGACGCCTCGGCCCTCTTCCTCGACCGGCTGGCGGGCATCACTGACCCCGAGCGGAAGCGAAAGATCATCGGCGCGACGTTCATCGACGTGTTCGAGGCGGAAGCCGCCAAGCTCGGCTCCTTCGATTATCTCGCGCAGGGCACTCTCTATCCCGACGTGATCGAGAGCGTGTCAGTGATTGGACCCTCGCACGTCATCAAGAGTCACCACAACGTCGGTGGCTTGCCCGAGCGCATGCGGTTCAAGCTGGTCGAGCCGCTTCGCTTGCTGTTCAAAGACGAAGTGCGCGGCGTCGGCAAGGAACTTGGCCTCGACGATGAGTTCGTGTGGCGCCAGCCGTTCCCTGGGCCTGGCCTGGCCGTCCGCATTCTCGGGGAGGTCTCCGAGTCACGCCTGGCGCTCGTGCGCAAGGCTGACGCGATTGTCGCCGAAGAGGTGAAACGCGCGGGCTGGTACCGCCGACTGTGGCAATCGTTTGCGGTGCTGCTGCCGGTGCAGAGCGTTGGCGTGATGGGCGACGCGCGCACCTACGAGTACACGATTGCAATTCGTGCGGTCGAAAGCAAGGATGGCATGACGGCCGACTGGGCGCGCCTTCCGCACGACTTGCTCGCGATCGTCTCGTCGCGGATCGTGAACGAAGTAAAGGGCATCAACCGCGTAGTCTTCGACATCAGCTCGAAGCCACCGTCAACGATCGAATGGGAGTAAGAAGAAATGCTGAATGCTGACTGCTGAATGCTGAAGTAAGAGCATTCGGCGTTCCTTCAGCACTCAGCAGTCAGTAACTCAGAATTTGCACATGTCGTTCGTCCACCTGCACCTGCACTCCGAGTATTCGCTCCTCGACGGCGCCTGCCGAATCGAGGAACTGCTCGACCGTGCGGTCGAGCTCAAGATGCCGGCGCTCGCCATCACCGAGCACGGCAACATGTTCTCCTCGATCATCTTTCACGATCAGGCACGCAAGCGCGGCATTAACCCGATTCTCGGCTGCGAAGTCTACGTCGCACCAGGCGACCGGCGCACGAAAAGCGGGACGCCTGGAGAGACAGCCAATCATCTCGTGCTGCTCGCCCAGAGCCGCGAGGGCTATCACAACCTGATCAAGCTGGTCTCATCGGGGTATACGGAAGGGTTCTACTACAAGCCGCGCATCGACAAGGACCTGCTGGCTGCGCATTCGACCGGTCTCATCGGCCTCAGCAGCTGCCTGAAAGGTGAGGTGGCGACCGGCATCCGCACGGAGCAGCACGCCAAGGCGCTCCAGGCGGCGGCCACGTATCGTGACATTCTGGGCCAGGGAAATTTCTTCCTCGAGATGCAGTACCAGGGGATCGACGAACAGCGCATCGTCAACGTCGGCCTCGCCCCCATTGCCCGCGATCTGAATCTGCCGCTGGTCTGCACCAACGACGTCCACTACCTGAACAACTCGGACCATCGGCCGCACGACGTGCTGCTGTGCATCGGCACCGGCAAGACCGTGACGGACACGGATCGGCTGCGCTACCACGGCGACCAGTTCTATCTGAAGACCGCCGAGGAAATGGCGAAGGTGTTCGGCGATTTTCCCGAGGCCATCGCCAATACCGCCCGCATCGCCGAGCGATGCCACGTTGACCTTTCAGGAACGGTCAACCACCTGCCGAACTTCGAGGTGCCGCCGGGATTTACGCTCGACGGGTATTTCGAGCAGGTAGTGCGCGAGGGCTTCGAGTACCGCCTGCCGCGCCTCCAGGATCTGCAGGCGCGTGGCGTGTTGCGCCATACGATCGAAGAGTACGAGCGGCGGCTGACCTACGAAGTCGAGATGATCAAGCAGATGAAGTACCCGGGGTACTTCCTGATCGTCTGGGACTTCATCCGCTACGCGCGCGAGCAGAACATCCCGGTTGGACCAGGCCGTGGGTCGGCGGCCGGCAGCTTCGTCGCGTATTGCCTGCGTATCACCGACGTCGACCCGATCGAGTACGACCTCATCTTCGAGCGCTTCCTCAACCCCGAGCGCGTGTCGCTGCCCGACATCGACATCGACTTCTGCGAGCGCCGCCGCGGCGAAGTGATCGAGTACGTCACCCGCAAGTACGGGCGCGAGAACGTCGCGCAGATCATCACCTTCGGCACGATGAAGGCGCGAGCCGTCGTCCGCGACGTCGCTCGCGTGATGGACATTCCGTACGCCGACGCCGACAAGGTCGCCAAAGCGGTCCCCGCTGCGCTCGACATGACGCTGGCCAAGGCTCTCGAGCAAAATCCCGCGCTCAAGGAGATGGAGCAGAAGGACGAGCGGGTCAAGGAACTGCTGGGCGTGGCGCGGCGGCTCGAGGGGATGACTCGCCATGCGTCGGTCCACGCCGCCGGCGTCGTGATCGCGCCGCGGCCGCTGACCGAGTTCGTACCGCTCTACAAGAGTCAGAAAGACGAAATCGTCACGCAGTGGGCGATGAAGGAGGTCGAACGCGTCGGACTGCTGAAGATGGACTTCCTCGGCCTGAGCACGCTCACGTTGATTCGCGACGCGCTCGACGAGATTCGCCGAACGGAACAGATCGACATCGACATCGACGCCGTGCCGCTCGACGACCGGAAGACCTACGAGCTCTTCAGCGACGGTCAGACCTACGGCGTCTTCCAGTTCGAGAGCTCGGGCATGCGCGAGCTGCTGCGCAAGGCCAAACCAGAACGGCTCGATGACCTGATCGCGTTGAACGCGCTCTACCGTCCAGGCCCGCTCAAGAGCGGGATGGTGGACGACTTCATCGCCCGCAAACAGGGGAAGACGGAGGTGAAGCACGAGCTGCCGCAGCTCGCGCCGATCCTCTCCGACACCTACGGCGTCATCGCTTACCAGGAACAGGTCATGCGCATTGCCGCAGTCCTGGCCGGGTTTTCGATGGGGCAGTCCGACGTGCTGCGCAAGGCCATGGGCAAGAAGGATCCCAAGGTCATGGCCAAGCAGCGCGAGGCTTTCATGAGCGGCGCCAAGGCCAACAACATCAACGAGAAGAAAGCCGCAAAGATCTTCGACCTGATGGAGTACTTCGCCGGGTACGGCTTCAACAAGTCGCACTCGACGACCTACGCGCTGCTGGCGTACCAAACCGCCTGGCTGAAGGCCAACTACCCGCGTCACTTCATCGCCGCCCTGCTGACGATTGAAGCCGCGAACACGGAAAAGCTCGCGATGTACCTCGGCGAGTGCCGTGAGCTCGGCGTGCCGATCCTGCCGCCGGACATCAACGCGAGCGAGCTGGCGTTCTCGGTCGTACCGGAAGGCGTCCGGTTCGGACTCGGTGCGGTCAAGAACGTGGGCGAGGGTGCCGTACTCTCCATGCTCGGCGTTCGCAAGGCAGTCGGGCAAATCGACTCCATCTACACCTTGTGCGAGCACGTCGATCTTCGACTGGTCAACAAGCGTGTGCTGGAGAGCCTGATCAAGGCCGGCGCGATGGATTCCCTCATGCTCGGCTCCGACCCACCCTGCGTGCGGCGCGCCCGGCTCTTTGCCGCCGTCGATCGCGCGCTCGAGCACGGCGGGCGGCACCAGCGCGACCGCGAGAAGGGGCAGAACCAGCTGTTCGGGGCCGGCAGCGTGTTCGAGGACGATCCGGGCGAGGCGCCCGCCACGGTGCCTTTGCCCGACGTCCCAGCCTGGACCGAAAGCCAGCAGCTCGCCGGCGAAAAGGAAGCGCTCGGCTTCTACATGAGCGGACACCCGCTCGAACGCTTCTCCCGCGATCTGACGCTCTTCGGCGCGCGCCGCGTTGCCGATCTCACCGGCTCCGAACCCGACATCTGGATGGCGGGCATCGTCTCCGGACTCCGCCCGCTCAAGACGCGAAAGGGCGACCGGATGGCGGTCTTCATGCTCGACGACGTGGACGGCAGCGTCGAAGTGGTGGTGTTCCCGGAGACGTTCGGTAAACACGGAAGCCTCATCGACACCGATGCGATGCTCCTCGTGCGCGGCAAACTTGAAAAAGACGAGGAATCGGCGCGTCTCGTCGCCACCGAGCTTCTGCCGATGGCTGCGCTCGTGGAGCGGACCACAAAGGAAGTCGCCATTCACTTGCGGGCGCCGCAGCATGGAAGGCCGGTCTTCGAGGCACTGGCCGAACTGCTGTCACGGCACCGCGGCGATCGCCGCGTGTCGCTCGAACTCGACGTCCGCGGCCCCGATCGCCCGCTGAGAGTGCGAGCCGAGGTCAATCAACGCGTCAAGCCGTCCGAGCGCCTCGTCGCCGAGGTCGAGCAGCTTTGCGGCACGGGGTCGGTGGAGCTTAGATAATGCTGAATTCTGAATGCTGAACGCTGAAGCGAATTCAGCATTTACTTCAGCATTCGGCACTCAGTATTCAGAATTGCCCAATGCCTGATCTACTCGAATTCGAAGAGCCCATCGGCGTGCTGCTGAAGGAGATCGAAGCCCTCAGCATGCTGCCGCGGACGCCTGAGCGCGAGAAGTCGATCGATGCGTTGCGGGCGCGGGCGGAACAGATTCGTGGCGAACTCTACGCCAACCTGACGCCGTGGCAGCGCGTGCTCGTCGCGCGGCACCCGGCACGGCCGAACACACTCGATTACGTCGAGCGGCTGTTCACCGGCTTCGACGAGCTCCACGGCGATCGCCGCTTTGCCGACGATCACGCCATCGTCTGCGGCCTGGCCGAATACAAAGGGCAGCCGATAGCGGTCGTCGGGCATCAGAAGGGCCGCGACACCAAGCAGAAAATCTTCCGTAACTTCGGCTACGCGCGGCCCGAGGGCTATCGCAAGGCGCTGCGCGTGATGGAGCTGGCGCAGAAGTTCCGCCGGCCGATCATCGTGTTCATCGACACGCCGGCCGCGTATCCGGGCGTCGAGTCGGAAGAGCGCGGCGTTGCCGAGGCGATCGCCTTCAACCTGCGCGAGATGATCATGCTCGAGGTCCCAATCGTCGTTATCGTGTGCGGCGAGGGCGGAAGCGGGGGCGCGCTCGGCATTGCCATCGGCGATCGGGTCTTGATGCAGGAATACTCGGTCTACAGCGTCATCCCGCCGGAGGGCTGCGCCGCGATCCTGTGGCGGGACTCGAACAAGAAAGTCGAAGCCGCGGAAGCGCTCAAGATTACGTCATCGGATTTGTTATCGCTCGGCCTGATCGACGGCGTGGTGCCCGAGCCAGCAGGCGGTGCTCACAACGACTACGACGCGGCGACGGCGCTGGTCGATCAGGCGCTGGCACAGGCGCTGTCGGAGCTTTCAACCCTGACCGTCGAAGATCTTCTGGAACTGCGCTACGAGAAGTTCAGACGGATGGGCCGGGAGGGACAGGCGTTTGTCGACGCCAGACCTGCGCCCGAACCCAAGGGCAAGCCCGGCCCATGAAGTCGCTCCTATGGCAGCATCTGCCTTGCAACGACGATGACGCGACCGCCCTTGCCGCGGCGCTGAATCTGCACCCGACGGTCGCCCGGCTGCTGTGTCTGCGCGGCTTCGGCGATCCGGCCGTCGCCGACCGATTCCTGAACCCGTCGCTCGACCACCTTCACGACCCGTTCCTGCTCACCGACATGGAGAAGGCCGTCACGCGGCTGGAGCGTGCGCTCGCCGCGGGCCAGCGCATAGCGGTGCATGGCGATTACGACGTCGACGGCATCACATCGACCGTGATCCTCCGGCGAGCGCTCGAGATGCTCGGCGGCAAAGTCGTCCACTTCATCCCGGAGCGTCTGCGCGACGGCTACGGGTTGCAGCCTGCGGCAATCGATCGTCTCCACGCCGAGCAGGTCGACGTCATCGTGTCGGTCGACTGCGGCATTCGCGGGACGGACGCCGCTCGGCGGGCCCGCGAACTCGGGGTAGAGCTCATCATCACGGATCACCACGAACCCGAAGGCACGCTGCCGGACGCGGTCGCCGTCATCAATCCCAAACGCCACGACTGCAGTTATCCCGACAAAAACCTCGCCGGCGTCGGCGTGGCGTTGAAGCTCGTGCAGGCGCTCTGCACGCGAGCGGGAAAGGGGAAGTGGCTGCCGGGCTTCGTCAAGATCGCCGCGCTCGGCACGCTCGCTGACGTCGTACCGCTCGTCGGTGAGAACCGTGTCATCGCGCGCTTCGGCCTGGAATCGCTCTCGCGGGGGCCTCACACGATCGGGCTGCGCTCGCTGCTCGACGCCTCAGGTCTCACCGGCAAAACGATCGATAGCTACCAGGTCGCGTTCATAGTCGCTCCACGAGTGAACGCGGCCGGCCGGATGAGCAGCCCGGACATTGCGACGCGCTTGCTCCTCGCCACGGACGAAGCCATGGGAGAGGAAGCGCGCTCGCTGGCGCAGCAGCTGAATGAGGAAAACCTCCGACGGCAGCAGGAGGAAGCGGAGCTCGTCAGCCAGGCTAAGAAGGCAATCGAAACCGATCCGGCGGTCGGCGCTCACAACGTGCTCGTCGTCGGCGGCGAGGGGTGGCATCGCGGCGTCATCGGCATCGCCGCGTCAAAGCTGGTGGACACGTATCACAAACCCGCGATCGTGCTTTCGGTGGACGGTGACGTTGCGCACGGGTCGTGCCGCAGCATTCCGGACTTCAACATGCTCGCGGCGCTCGAGCACTGCGGCGACGTGTTCGTTCGCTTCGGCGGCCACAAACAGGCGGCAGGTCTGACGATGGAGGCAGCGCGGGTGCCCGAATTCCGCGCGCGCATCAACGCGTATGCCGACGAAGCCCTCGAACCCGATCAACTGCGGCCACGCCTGCGCATCGATGCCCCGCTCAGCCTGAAGGCGATCACCCCCGACCTGGTTCGCGGGCTCGATGCGCTGGGCCCATTCGGGATGGGCAATCCACGGCCGATCTTCCACGCCAGCCCGGTCGAGATCGTCGACGGGCCTCGATCGATCAAGGAGCGCCACCTGTCGATGACGTTCAATCAGGACGGCCGTCGCTTTCGCGCCATTGCCTGGCGCGCCGCCGAGCAGGCGGAGTTTCTCGACCGTAACCGCGCCGGCGTCAACCTGGCGTTCTCGCTCGAACGCAACGAATACAAGGGCGAAACCTACCTCGAGCTCAACGTCGCCGACATCAAGGCGTTAGAATAATGCTGAGTGCTGGATGCTGAAGTGATTTCGACGTTCAGGATTACCTCAGCATTCAACAGTCAGAATTCAGCATTTCAGATAACACCATGCGTTGGCAGAAGGCCGCGAGGCTCGCGATCGCCGTGTTCGTGGTCGCATTTGCGGGGTTCGTGTTCCTCGCGATGCGGCATCGTGTCGCGCCTGCCGGCAAGGCGGAGGTGGCGGGCGCCGATCCCGAAGCGATCATGGAAAGTGGCGCCGGCGAGCGCAAGGGCTTTAACCTCGGCACCCTGACCGAGACCCTCAAGTTCGACAAAGTCATCACCTACAAGGACGGCCGATCGAAGTTTTTCGGTGTCACGTTGACGCTGCCGAATCGTGACGGACGGACCTTCGTTGTGTCCGCAGACGAGGGCGAACTCATCGCTCCTCCCGACAAGCCCGGAGACATGTCCGCCGCGCGGCTCACCGGACACGTGAAGCTGACGAGCGACAACGGCGTAGAGGTGCTCGGTTCGGAGGCCACCTACGATACCAAGGAAGGGATCGTCAAGGTGCCGGGGCCCGTCACGTTCACGCGAGGCCGAATGAAGGGCACCGGCGTCGGCGCCACCTACGACCGCAACCGGCAGGTCATCTGGCTGCTGGCCGAAGCACACATCACCGTCACCCCCGACGCCACTGGCGGCGGTGCAGTCGACGCCTCGGCCTCGACCGCGGGACTCGCGCGCACCGAGAATTACGTCAAGCTGATTGGCACCGCCCGCATCACCGCCGAGACGCGTACGGCCCAAGCCGACGAGATCACGGCCATGCTCGATGACAAGGGAGAAAAGATTCAGCAGCTGCAGCTGCGAGAACACAGCCGCATTACCGGCACGGGCGCTGGCGCGCAGCTGATGACCGCCCGGCACATCGACCTGAATTACGCCGCTGACGGCCGCACGCTTCAGTCGTCGAAGCAAATGGAAGGAAGCGTCGTGGAGTTTCCTGGTCCCGCAGGCTCGGCGGCGCGCCGGATCGCGGCAAGTGCCATCGACACCACGATGTCGCCTGACGGCGCGACCGTTACAAGCTTGAACGCGCAGGAGAAAGTACAAGTCGACCTGCCAGCCGAAGGCGAGGCGCCGGCCCGGACGATTCGGTCGGCGACGCTGCGTGCCACTGGTGCTCCCGGGCAAGGCCTGCAGAACGCCGTGTTCGAAGGCGGAGTCGAGTTCGATGAGCGGCGGGCGGCCACTGGCAAGTCACAAGCCGTCGAGCGGCACGCGCGATCGACGCGACTCATTGTCGACACCAAGCCAGGACTCGGTCCGCTCGAGCGCGCAGACTTTCGAGGCCACGCGCATTTCGAAAACGGCGAGGTGTCTGCCGACGCACCGCGGGCCCTGTACAACATCGACCGCGATCAACTGGACCTGTCGCCGTCTGATGGCGACGCCGGAACCGGACCGCTGCTGAACAACCCGCAGTTCACGGTCCAGGCACGCAACATTCATCTGTCGCCGTCGACGCAGAAGCTGAAGGCGGATACCGACGTCCGGAGCATCATCAAGCCGCGCAAGGCCACTCCCACCGACGGGGCAGCGGGCGCAGCGGCAGCGGGCCGAGGAGCAGCGACGCCACCGGCGCAACCGCAAACGCGGATGCCGGCGATGCTCAAACAGGACGCCCCGGTGAACGTCACCTCGAACCGCCTCGACTACGACGGCGTGGCAGAAGCGACCTACAGCGGCAGCGCGCTGCTGTGGCAGGACAAATCGCGGATCGAAGGCGACACCATCGTCCTCAACGAGGATACGGGCAACCTGACAGCGCGCGTGAAGGTGCGTACCACGATGCTGCTGCAGGACGAAGATCCGAAGACGAAGGTCCGCAAGCTGACGGAAACGCGCGCCCACGCCGATATGCTGGTGTATGTCGACGCCAAGCGGCTCGCGACCTACACGGCGACTGGCGCGACACCGGCGAGCGTGAAGAGCGTCCAGGGAGACATGAGCGGCAACATCATCGAGCTCTACCTGAAAGAGAATGGCAACGAACTCGATCACGCCGTGCTCGACACCAACGTGTCGGTCAAGCTCACGACCATGTTCGCGACGGGGAAGCACCACGTCTACACGGCCGAGACCGACACGCACGTCATGACCGGCGATCCAGTGGTGTCGGTGCAGAAAGACGAGAAGGGATCGTGCAAGCAGACTCTTTCCAGCACTTTGACTTACCGCAGGTCGGTTGATAGCATCAGCGCCGAAGCGATCAGCGGAATCGCCGGCACTGAAACCAAACCGATTCCGTGCCCCGCCGAGCTCCGTCACTGAATGGCGACGCTGCGGACACGCGACCTGACGAAGTCGTACGGCGGACGCACGGTCGTCAGAGGCGTCAGCCTCGAGATCGCGTCCGGCGAAGTCGTTGGTCTGCTCGGGCCAAACGGCGCTGGCAAAACGACCACGTTCTCGATGGTCGTCGGTCTGACTGCGCCCGATTCGGGCCGAGTCCTCCTCGATGGCACCGACGTCACCGACGACCCTATGTATATCCGGGCCCGCAAGGGTATCGGATACTTACCGCAGGAAGCGTCAATCTTTCGCGGCCTCACAGTCGAGCAGAACATCCTGGCCATCCTCGAGACGATCGCCAAGAACGGCACCGATCGCCGTACGCGTCTTCGTGAGTTGCTCTCCGAGCTCGGCCTCACACCGCTGGCGAAATCGCCGGCGTACACGCTGTCGGGCGGCGAACGGCGGCGCGTCGAGATCACGCGGGCGCTCGTGATCTCGCCCCAGTTCATGCTGCTCGACGAGCCCTTCGCGGGCATTGACCCTATTGCCGTCACGGATATTCAGCAGATTATTTTTCACCTCAAGGCCCGTGGCATTGGCGTGCTCATCACCGATCACAACGTCCGGGAGACGCTAAAAATCACCGATCGCGCCTACATCGTCCACGACGGCACCATTTTCCGTAGTGGAACTCCCGACAGTCTGGCCGCCGACGAGGACGTCAAACGGATTTACCTCGGCGCCGACTTCCGATTGGACTAAGATTGAGGGAGACAAACGTTAGCGTTCATGGCGATTCAGCAGAGGCTCCATACCAAGCTCGTTCAGAAGCTCATTCTGACGCCGTCGTTGCAGCAGGCTATCAAGCTGCTGCCGATGTCGACGCTCGAGCTCTCGGAACTCTTGAATCAGGAGATGGTCGAGAACCCCTTGCTCGAGGAGGTTCCGACCGAAGAGCTGCAACCGGCTGAGCAGCAGCAAGCCGAGAAGCCCGAGGCCGAAAAGCCCGCAGCCGACAAGGGCGACAACTGGGACGACGCGGATTACGAGTACTTCTTTGGCGATTACCTTGACGACGGGTACCGCTCGCGGACGCCGTCCGAGGTCAAGGAATTGCCGCCGATCGAGAACACGCTATCGACCAGCGGCTCCCTGTCTGATCACCTGCTCTGGCAGCTCTCGATGCAGACGAGCGACGACCGGATGCGGGAAATCGGCCGCGCGATCATCGGCAACCTAGACGACGATGGGTATCTGGTGGCGTCGGTCGAGGAAGTGGCCGCGATGGGCGATTGGCCCGTAGCCGACGTCGAGAAGGCCCTGCAGCATATTCAGACCTTCGATCCGATCGGCGTCGCCGCCCGTGACCTGCAGGAGTGCCTCTGGCTGCAGCTGCGATACATCGGCCATGAAGACACCCCGGCGGCAAAGATCGTCACCGAGCACTTGCGGCTGCTCCAGAACCATCAGGTTCCCGAGATCGCGCGCAAGCTCGGGATGAGCATCGATGACCTCAAGGAACACATCGAGATCATCCGCAACCTCGATCCCAAGCCCGGAAGCCGCTACAACCCGTCCCAGTCGCAATACGTCATCCCCGACGTCTATATCGTCAAGGTCGAGGACCAGTACGTCGCGGCGTTGAACGAGGAAGGGTTGCCGCAGCTGCGCATCAGCCCGGTGTACCGCCGCTTGCTCGACAAGAGCGGGCAGGAGTCGAGCGACGAGACGCGCGCCTACGTCAAGGACAAGTTCCGTTCGGCGCTGTGGCTGATCAAGTCCGTCGATCAGCGGCAGAAGACGATCCACAAGGTCGCGACCAGCATCATCAATTTCCAGCGCGAGTTCCTCGATCACGGGATTGAATACCTGCGGCCGCTCGTGCTGCGCGACGTCGCCAACGACATCGGCATGCACGAGTCGACCGTCAGTCGCGTGGTGAACAACAAGTACATGCACACGCCTCAGGGCGTGTTCGAGATGAAGTACTTCTTCCACAGCGGCATCAGCAGTTCGTACGGCGAGAGCGTCTCGTCGGTCACGATCAAGCAGCGCATCCGGAAGATCATCGAGAACGAAGACCCGCGGAAACCCCTGAGCGATTCAAAAATCGTCAGCATCCTGCAGAAGGAAGGACTGATGCTCGCGCGGCGCACGATTGCCAAGTACCGCGAGGAGCTGAAGATCCCGACCTCGAATCAGCGGAAGGTGCTTTTCTAGCTATCAGCTTTTAGCTATCAGCTCTCAGCTGATAGCTGAGGGCTGACAGCTGAAAGCTGCGTATGCGCCTCGACATCACCGGCCGCCACGTCGATATCAACGCTCCGCTCCGGCAATTGATCAACCGCCGGCTCGTGAAGCTCGAACGTCTCCTCAACGACAGCGCGATTTCCGCGCAAGTGATCCTGACGCTGGAGCGCTACCGCCATCGGGCCGAAATCATCATCCATGCCCGCGGCGACAACATGCTGCGCGGCCTCGGCGTCGGCACCGCCTGGCCGGTGGCCCTCCGCGATGCCGCCGCAAAGATCGAGCAGCAGGCGCAGACGCTCAAGGGCAAATGGAAGGAACGCAAACGGCGTGGGGCGGGCGCGCGCGCCGTGGCAGCACCTCCGGCGACCGATCAAGGCCGCGCACCGCGGATCGTTCGCGCCACCAGATACGCCGTCAAACCGATGTCAGTGGAGGATGCGGCGCTACGAGTCGAGGCCACTGCCGATGCGTTCGTCGTCTTTCGCAACGCCGAAACCGATGCCGTCAGCATCCTCTATGTCCGCAACTGACGGCAACTATGGACTGATTGAGCCGGACTGACCGTGACAGCCGTCGAGGTCGCGCAGCAGGAGAGGCTGACGTGACCGCACCAAGCACACCGCCAGGCGTAACCGTCGCCACTGTGCTGCGCGATTTAGCGGATTCGCGCGCGCTCGATCTCGAACTCCTGGCTGGCAGCGACGGTCTGGGCCGGCACATCACGATTCCGCATACACAGAAGACCGGGCTTGCGTTGTCCGGGTTCGACGCCTACCTGCGCGGCGGCCGCGTGCTGGTGTTTGGCGAAAGCGAGATCCGCTACCTCGAGGCGCTCGACAGCCCTGGCCGCACGGCCGTGCTGCGCCGCGTTCTCAGCCACGATTTGCCCTGCCTCCTCGTGACCGACGGCTTCGAACCGCCGCCGGAACTGCCGATTGAAGCCGACCGCGCGCGCGTACCGCTGTTGCGCACCCGCGCGGCGACCCCTGAGGCGATGTCGCGCATGTCTGCCGTGCTCGACACCTACCTGGCGGCCCGCGGCATCATTCACGGCGTCCTGATGGACATCCTTGGTCTGGGCGTGCTCGTCATCGGCGAGAGCGGCATCGGCAAGAGCGAGTGCGCACTCGACCTCGTGGTCCGCGGACATCGACTGGTCGCCGACGATGCGGTCGAGATTCGCAGCCGCGCGCAATCGTTCGTGCTCGGCAGCTGCCCGCAGCTGACACGGCACCACATGGAAATCCGTGGGCTCGGCCTCATCAACGTGCAGGATCTGTTCGGCGTCGCCTCGACACGCACGTCCAAGCGCGTCGAGCTCGTCGTGCAGCTCGAGCGCTGGGAGCACGGCCGGGAATACGACCGTCTCGGCCTGGACGAGAGTTACTACGAGCTGTTGGGCACTCGCATTCCGA
The DNA here is from genome assembly GCA_963797715.1 of uncultured Acidobacteriota bacterium. Lineage (GTDB taxonomy): Bacteria > Acidobacteriota > Vicinamibacteria > Vicinamibacterales > 2-12-FULL-66-21 > DATBJJ01. Next base: position 295,345 of record CAWCQS010000003.1, on the reverse strand, counting down.
TGATTAGGATGCCGGTTGCGCCCGGACGGAATGTCGCCATCCTGGTCGAAGTGGCGGCGCGGAATCAGCTGCTGCGGTCGCGCGGCCACCATGCGGCTCGCCGGCTGGCGGAGCGGTTGAACGAGCAACTCGAAACGATGGCGTCTCCGGGCGAGCCAGAGCTCGAGTATGGAGAGGACCTGTAGCGTGCAGAGCCCGGGACGGAACAGAGCGACGGGAGACAGGCGTCGGTGAAAGAGAAGCGGCATGCCGCACGGCGAGCGGCCCGTACCGCCGTGCGCTCACGGTTCGTCGTCCTGACGGGCCTCTCGGGATCCGGCAAGTCGCAGGCGATACGAGCCCTCGAAGATCTGGGGTATTTCTGCGTCGACAACCTGCCGGTTGCCTTGTTGCCGATGTTCGCCGAGCTGACGCTTCGCGCTGGCAGCGAGATCACGCGCGCCGCGGTCGTCGTCGACGTACGCGAAGGACGGCTGCTCAAAGATTTCCCGAGCATCTATCGCCGGCTCAAGAACATGAGGAACCTCAACCCGGTCCTCATCTTCCTCGAGGCGGCCGAGCCGGCACTGGTGCGGCGCTTCAGCGAAACGCGGCGGCCGCATCCGCTCGCCCCCGATCGGTCGGCAATCGAGGGCATCCGCGAAGAGCGCCAGGCGATGAAAGTGATGCGGCGGATGGCCGACCACGTCGTCGACACATCGGCGATGACGGTGCACGAGCTGCGACACGTGTTTACCGGCGTCGCCAGCGGCAGAGCGCCGGGCACGCAACTCGTCGTGACGATTCTGAGCTTCGGCTTCAAACACGGCATCCCGGTTGACGCCGATCTGCTGTTCGACGTGCGTTTCCTGCCCAATCCGCACTTCGTTCCGTCGCTCCGGCCGCACACCGGCCGCGACAAGGAAGTTCGCCGCTACCTCGACCGATCGGAAGCGACGTCCGATTTTCTCAGGCACACGCTCAACCTGCTGAAGTTCCTGATTCCGCAATACGTCGCAGAAGGAAAGTCGTATCTGACGATCGGTATCGGCTGCACGGGTGGGCGGCATCGTTCGGTCGCGATGGCTGAGGCGCTGAAGAAAGGCCTGAGCGGCCTCTCGGGAATCCAGCTCCGGGTCAAGCATCGCGACATCGCGGTCGACTGAATATGCAGGTAGTGTCATGAAGCTCGGCGTCGTCGTTGTCACTCACGGTCAACTCGCGACCGAGCTCGTCAACTCGGCCGAGATGATCGTCGGCGACCTGCCGTACTTCACCGCCGTCTCGATCGGCTGGCACGACGACGTGGAGCACGCGAAAGAGGAGATCGGGCGAGCCATTGCGAGAGTGCAAGGTTCGGCGCGTGGACCCGACGGGGTCGAGAGCGAAGCGGCCGGCGTGCTCGTGCTCACTGACATGTTTGGCGGCACACCGGCCAATCTGGCGGTGACGTTCGTCAGCGATCACGTCGAGGTCATCACCGGCGTGAACCTGCCGATGCTGATCAAACTGGCGCGAACACCGGGCCAGGGCGACCTTCTCACATTGGCCCGAGCGCTGCGCGACGACGGACGAAACGCCATATGGGTGGCGTCCGATCTCCTGCGCGGAGAGCGCGCATGACGTCCTGTGAAGTGGCGATCGTGAACCCGCTGGGCCTGCATGCACGCGCGGCCGCGAGGTTCGTGCACACCGCCAGCAGCTTCACAGCGAGAATTCGCGTGGCCAGGGGCGGACGCGAGATGGACGGCAAGAGCATCATGGGCCTGCTGCTGCTCGCCGCAGCGCAGGGCTGTCTGATCACGATTTCGGCGAGCGGCGCCGACGAGGAACAGGCGCTCGCCGCTTTGTGCGCGCTCGTGGCGCGCGGATTCGACGAGGTGACGCCGTGCGCATGACCGGACTGGGCGTCTCTCCGGGCATCGGGGTGGGAAAAGCGTTGGTGCTCAAACGCGGCACCAGAGATCTGCGCTTCCGCGTGCCGTCGCGGCTGGTCGAGCGCGAGCTCGAGCGGCTCGAGACCGCCAAAGCGCGGGCCCGTGAGCAGATTCAGCAAATCAAGGAACGGATCGCCACGACCGCCGGGGCTGAGCACGCCTATCTCTTCGACGCGCAGCTGCTGATGCTCGACGACGCAATGCTCGTCGAACGCGCCGCTGAAACGATTCGCACCGAACGTCTGAACGCGGAGTCGGCGCTGCAACGCGCGCTCGAACATATCTCGGCGTTCTTCGACCAGGCCCACGACCCGTACCTGCGCGAGCGCAAGGGCGACGTCGCCGACGTCGTCGGCCGGCTGACGATGAACTTGAGGGAGGCGGGTGACCCCACCGACCTCTTTAGAGATCTGGAAGGTCCGCTGGTTCTGGTCGCGCACGACGTGACGCCGTCGATCATCGCGCAGCTCGATTGGCAGCGCCTGGCTGCGCTCGTCACCGACGCCGGAAGCTGGACCAACCACACCGCCATCCTCGCGCGTTCGTTGCGCGTTCCCGCGGTAGCCGGACTCCACAACGCCAGCGTGCTCGTCGCGCCGGGCGCGGTGATCGCCGTCGATGGCACGACCGGTGAAGTCCTGATCGATCCAGACGCGGAGACGCTCGAGCAGATCGAGACACGTCAGCGGCGGCGCCAGGCTCACGAGCAGACGCTCGACGAGTACCGCGACCTCGCGGCCGTCACCGAAGACGGCGTCGAGATCCGGCTCGAGGCGAACATCGAAGCACCCGACGATGCCGCGCGCGCCACCGAGCGGGGCGCGGTGGGCATTGGCTTGTTCAGATCCGAATTCCTGCTTGCCGGATCAGGTCAGGCAGCACTGACCGAAGAGGCGCAGTATCGAGCGTATCGTCGACTGATCGAGAGCGCGGCGGGAAGCCGCGTCACGATCAGGACGTTCGACGTCAGCGAGCCGCAGTTGCGGATCGAGCACGCGTCGGTCGAGGGCACGCGTGCCCCGCTCGGCATGCGCGGTGTCCGATTGAGCCTGGCAATCGACGAAATCTTCCAGGCGCAACTACGGGCGCTTTTGCGCGCCGCATCCCACGGCCCGTTGCGCGTGATGTTTCCATTCGTCTCGGGTCTCGAAGAGCTGCAGGCCGCACGCGCCGCGGTCGCCCAAGCGGCGGCCAGCCTGCGCCAGCGCGGCGATAACGTGCCAGACGTGCCGATTGGGGTCATGATCGAATTGCCATCGGCGGCGCTGACGGCGGATTTGCTCGCGCACGAGGCCGATTTCTTCAGCATCGGTACGAACGACCTGATCCAATACACGCTGGCCGTCGATCGCACCGACGATCGCGTGTCGCGCCTGTACGAGCCTCTGCATCCGGCAATCATCCGCGCTATACGGCTGGTCGTCAGGGCCGGACGGCACGCGCGAATACCGGTGGCGGTCTGCGGCGAGATGGCCGCTGATCCGGTTTTGCTGACGCTGCTCGTCGGGCTCGGGCTGCGCGAGTTGAGCATGGCGCCAGCCGCCATACCGCTCGCCAAGCGGGTGATTCGCAGCCTGAGCGCCGCCGATGCCCGCGTCGCCGCCGGCCGCGCCCTCCGCGCACGAACCGCGGCGGAAGTGGAAAAAAGTCTGAGCGAGCTCGCAACGCCGGTTGAATCGAGGCGATCGTAGTCGCCGGCGGCGGTGCTGGTAGATCCTTCGAACCAGCAGCAGTGCTATATCAGCAGCGCCTGCGGCCGCGGCGAGCGAGCGCTAGCGAGTCGAGCCGCAGCGAGCGGGGGGGGGGCCCCGCGAGCATTGAGTAAAGGATAGTGACTGTGAGCGAACCGACGCGAGTAGAAAAGCCGTGGGGATACGAGCTGCACTGGGCGAAGACGGATCGGTACGTGGGCAAGCTGATTCACGTCAACGCCGGCCACGCGCTCAGCCTCCAGTACCACAACCAGAAAGATGAAACGATCTTTCTGTGGTCCGGACGACTGCTGTTCGAGATCGGCGAGGGCGACACCCTCGTCAAACGCGAGATGAAGGTCGGCGAGGCCGTGCACATTACGCCAAAAACCGTCCACCGCATGACCGCCATCGACGACTGCGATATCTTCGAGGTCTCGACTCCGGAACTCCACGACGTCGTCAGGCTCGAGGATCGGTACGGACGTCAGACCTAGGCCGAATACTGCGCGAAAAATCTGCGTACTCGATAGCTCGCCGTGAAAGCAGTTTCTGCGCTCCTGGTCGCGGAACTTCTCAATTGACGCCTGAAAACTCCGAGTTCAGAATGGCTGAACTCTTGAAAGGATTCCTGGCATGGGCAGCGTAAACAAAGTCATTCTCGTGGGAAATCTCGGTCGCGACGCCGAGCTCCGGTACACGCCCGGGCGGCGCGCCGGTCGCCACGCTCAACATGGCGACCACCGAGATCTGGAACGACAAGGGAGGCCAGCGCCAGGAAAAGACCGAGTGGCATCGTGTCGTCCTCTGGGGCAAAACGGCCGAATCGCTCTCGGAGTACCTCACCAAGGGCAAGCAGATCTACGTCGAAGGCAAGCTCCAGACGCGGCAGTGGGACGACAAGGACGGCAACAAGCGCTATACCACTGAAGTCAGGGGCGATCGCGTCGTGCTGCTTGGAGGTGGCGGGGGCGGCGGAGGAGCGCGTCCGCAACAGCGATCGGGTGCCCCGGCTGGTATGGACGAACCGATGGGCGAGCCGGCATCCGAGCTGACAGACGACGATATCCCGTTCTAGAAGCCAAGGTGCAAGAGGGCCGGAGGCCAAAGGGTCAGAGTGCGAAGGTGCCAAGGTGCCAAGGAAGGAGAGCCCTCGGCACCTGGCACCCCTGCACTTTGGCACTCTATTTCTTGTCCTGTACCCGCACTAGTGATTGCTGGGCGAGCGTCGCCTCGTACGCCTTCGGATAGTTTTTGATGACGGTCTCGAATGCGCGACGGGCCGGCTCGAACTGCTTCAACGCCTCGTACGCGAGTCCGAGTTTGTAGTACGCGGGGGGAACGCTATCCGACTGCGGGTAATTCGAAATCACCCGCTGCAAAGCCGTCGCGGCCTCGGCGTACTTGCCGGCGCTGTACAACGAGTAACCAATGTACAGCTGCGCATCATCGGCTTGCGGCGACGTCGGGAACGTCCGGATGTACGCCTGAAAACCTTCGACAGCCAGGTCGAACTGCCCGCCGGTGTAGACCGCATAGACCCGATCCCACATCTGCGTCGGCGACAGGTTCGCTGGCGGAGTGGCGCCTGCGGCCGGCGGGGCAGTGGTGCCAGCCGCGGCAGCATTTGGGTCTCCTGCGGCTGGGTCCACGGCGGCGGGCATCGTGACCGTTGCCGCCGGCGTTGACATGGACGAAACCGTCTGACGCAGCGACTGCAGCTCCTGCGTCATCGACGACACCCGCACGTTGGTTTCATCGGCCTTCTCGCGCAGGATGCGTGTCGTTTCGGCCACGCCCTCGACAATCAGTTTCTGATCGGCGAACGCCTTCTGGGTCCGGCCGGCGTCAGCGTCGAGCCGCGTGTTGAGCGCTTTGAGCGTGTCGCCCAAGTTGAGGAGCGCCGCCCGCAGCTGCTGTTGCTCCTCCTGGAGCATTCGAATCTCAGCAAGGATCAGTCGATGCTCCTTGTCGGCATCGGCACTCGCCGGACGCGCGCCGACGAAGAACCCCACCAACACCAATGCCGCCGCTCCTGACTTTCTCATGTCGCATCCTCTATTCGGGGTCAAAATCAAATCCCCAAACTACTTGCTCGTAAGCACGAAGTGCGCCCGGCGGTTCTTCGACCACCCCGACTCGGTATGGGTCGGATCGAAGGGGAACTCCTTGCCGTAGCTCACGGTTCGCAAACGATCCGCCGGAATGCCGAGTGAAATCAGATACGCTTTGGCGGCAGCCGCGCGCCGGTTCCCGAGCGCAAGGTTGTACTCGGCGGTGCCTCGCTCGTCGGAATGGCCCTCGATGGTGATGACCCATTCCGGATACTTCTTGAGAATCGCCGCGTTCGCTTGCAGCACCTGTTGACCTTCGGTTTCGATCTCGGAGCTGTCGTAGGCGAAGAACACGGGCTGGAACGGCGAATTCTGGTTGATCTTGTCGATATCGCTGACCTTGAGCGGATCCTCGCCCCGTGGCTCTGGAGGAACGCTGATGGGCTCGGCAACCGGCTCAGGTGGACGCGGTACGCTGCCGCCAGCCGCGGGCGGATCGCCCGGTTGTGGTGGTAATGGCCGCGCAACCGGCGGCTTCGATTTGGCGCACGCACCGAAGGTAAAGGCCATGGTCAGAAGGACCACCGGCACCGCAACTCGTCCTATGTGCATTCTCTACTCCCAGCTTCCAACTTCCAGATCCTTGCTTCCATCTCCTGGCTCCTAGCTCCCAGCAACCAGCTCCCCAACTATTGTGACCAGTTCGGATACCTGTTGCTGCCCGATTTCGTGATTTGCCTGAGGTCGGTACCATCACGCGCGATGGTGTAGATCTGCGGCCGGCCGCTGCGGTCGGACCAGAACGCGATATGACGACCGTTCGGCGCGAACGCCGGGCTCTCGTTCGTGCCGATGCCATCTGTAACCGTCCGCGATTCGCGTGTCGAAAAACTGAAGATCTTGATGTCGTATCCACCACCCGACTGCGCCGCGTAGGCGATTTCGTTCAGCGGCGCCGAGGACCACGTCGCGCGATCGGCCTTACCCTCGGTGCTGATGCGATCGAGGCCGGTGCCATCGATGTTGACGATGTACACCTGCTCTCTGCCGCCGCGGTCGGACGTGAACGCCAGCTGCTGTCCCGTCGGCGACCACGTCGGCGTGGCATCCGCCGCGGGATGGTTCGTCACCCGGCGCAGGTTCGTACCATCGCGGTTGATGATGTAGATCTCCATGTTGCCGTCGCGATTCGACATGAAGGCCAGCCTGCTCCCGTCGGGCGACCAGGCCGGAAGGAAGTTCTGATTGTCCATCGAGCCGTGTGCCGGATTCGAAGGCGGCCGCATCGTGCGAATGGATTGCAGGATGATGTCGGGATAGCCCGTTCGGTACGACGTGTAGGCGAGGAGTTCGCCATCCGGCGACCACGCCGGCGCGATATCAATCGAGCGATTGACCGTCACCCGCGTCTGGTTGGCGCCGTCGTAATCGGACATATAGATGTTGGACACATCGCGATCGCCAACCGGCCCCTTCATCCGGATGCCATCGCGGTCCGATGAGAATGCGAGCTTGGTTCGCGCCACGCCCCGGATATTGGCTTGCTGCTTGTGGATCTCGTCGGCAATGCTGTGCGCAAACGTTCGTCCGCCATCGACGATCGACTTCGGCGAGCCGGTGTATTTCTTGCCGAGCGACATGGCGCCGTTGACGACGCGCATCAACCGAACCTCGACGACGATCCCTTCTGTTGTTTTCTGAACCGTGCCGATGACGACGCCGTCGGCACCGAGTTCCTTCCAGCGATCGAGCGTCGCCTCCTCGGCGGAGTTTGGACGCGGCACCGTTCGCAGGATGTCCTTCGGAATCATGTAGAACTCTTTCTCGAAGGCCATATCGTCGAACAACACGTCGGCGATGGTTCTTGCCGCGCTCAACAGATCCGCGTCCTTGCTGAGCGGGATGAATTCAGGAATCGCCAGCCTCGGGGGACGACCGGGGTCCACACCAATTCTCGTTGCGATTTCTGCCGGCTGCTGCGATTGCTGCGTGGGTGGATTCTGCGCGGCCACTGCAAGCACGCTGCTCGCAATGAAAGCGAAAGTCAAAAGCTTCATGGGTCTCATCATCGCTTGTAGTCGAAGGTCAGATACACGGTCAATGTCGGCCGATCGAATTGGGCCGGTAGCGGGGACAGCTGTCGCGTCGTCAATACCGCCTTTCGCGACTCGAGATCGAGCAGGGGATTGCCGCTCGTTTTTTCGATCTCAACATTAGTCAGCATGCCGTCGCGACGAATGGTGAACTTGACGACTGATTGGCCAGCCGCGCCCACCTGCTGATCCCAGTTCGAGCGTATCTGCCGGTTCATCGTGTCGATGTAGTCGGGACAGCAGAAGTTCGCGACATCGAGGCGGGGTCCACCGGTGCTGCTACCGCCGGATCGCTCGGCCAGCCCTCCGAACGGAACCTGAGCCGCGTTCGGCGTCACGACTCGCGCCGCGCCACTCTTGATCTCTGGTCCCGTCGACGGCTTCTTGGTCGTCGACTTCTCGATCGGTTTCTGCACGGGCTTTTGTGCCGGCTTCGGCTTGACGTCCGGTTCCGGCGCGATCATCTCCGGTTCTTTCTCGGCTGGGCGCACCACCGGCTTCGCGTCGGTCGGCGACTCGGTTTGCACCGGCGCGGTCGTGATTGCTGTATTGCCGCCGGTGTCCGCGGTGCCTGATGGACCGAGGGAGATCATCATCGGTGCCGGTTGTGCTTCAGGATTCGTCCGCAGCCAATCGCGCGGGACCAGCACGAGCGTCGTCAGCAGCACCCCGTGCACGATGAGTGACACGAGGACCATGCGGTTCAGACCGTCGGCTTGACGGCTGCGGCCGATGAGGATGCTGCTGACGGCCTCCTGCATCATCGTTTCTCGACTGGCTTCGACATCAATCCGACTTTATCGACACCAGCCTCACGCAGCTTGTCGGTCACGGTCATCAGATCCTGCACGCTCGCCGCGCCATCGGCGCGAATGTAGACCGACTTGTCGTCGCGAGTGAGCAGGGCCTGGCGGACGCGCTCGTGCATGATCTCGACCTTCACTTCGTCTTTGTCGACCTGGACGACCCGTCGCGTGCTGAAATCGGCGGGAACCGTGACGTAGACTGGCTGCACGTTGAGCGCCCTGGCGCGCTTTGCCTGCGGCAGATTCACCTCGAGGCCCTGCTGCAGCATCGGCGCCGTCACCATGAAGATGATCAAGAGCACGAGCATCACGTCGACGAGCGGCACGACGTTGATCTCGGCGAGCGAGGTTGCGACATGCGCGCTCCGTCCGCGTCGTCCGCGCCCGGTGCCTCCTGCCGCGTGTTGCTGAACTTTCGGCATTACGTGAAGTTCCGCTCGCAGATATTCAGGAACTCGAGCGAGAAGTCTTCCATGGCACTCGCGAACTCCTTCACGCGCTGCGTGAAGTGATTGTAGAAATACACCGCCGGGATTGCGGCGAAGAGGCCAGCTGCGGTTGCGATGAGCGCATCAGCGATACCGGGCGCGACGACGCCGAGGCTCGACGAGCCCGCTGCTCCAATACTGTTGAACGATCCCATGATGCCCCACACGGTACCGAACAGACCGATGAACGGCGTGATGCTGGCAACGGTCGCGAGAAACGGAATGTGACGCTCGAGCTTTGCCACTTCGACCGTCGTTGCACGCAATAACGCACGATCGACAGCGTCGAGGCTCCTGAGCGTTGGACGTCCGGCAGGTGCGGCTGGTTTTGCCGAGTCGGCTGATGGCGTCTGGCGCAGCTGCGAATTGAGCTCGGAATAACCCGCCTGAAACAAACCAACGAGCGGCGCGTCCTTCAACTGCGGACACACGGCTTGCACTTCGGAGAATTTGCTGCTCTTACGGAAGACGTCGAGAAACGACGACGTCTGCCGCGCCGCGCGACGAAAACCTGCGAGCTTGTAAAAGGTGATGCCCCAGCTGAGCGCTGAGAACGTGAGCAGGATGAGAAGGACGCCCAGCGACAGCCACGAACTGTCGAGAATCAGCCGGGCGATGTCGGTGCTCGAACTCAAATCGCCGGACCCAGCATCCGGCTGCGCCGCTTGCGCCAAAAGCGCAAGGGCGGAGACTGGCATGTGCAAACAGCCCTCCGCGGACGGTTGTAACGAACGGAATGCTCAAATCCTGCACCGCTGGGACAGCACAGGCTTCGCCAGAGTAGCACGGCACCTGTAGGCTGTCAAACATCTGATAAGATGGAACTTCGCGTCACACCCCGATGCTACGCTTCCTCTCGATTCGCCACCTCGCCGTCATCGACCGGATCGAACTGGAGTTCGGGCCGGGGTTAACAGTGTTAACTGGCGAAACCGGAGCCGGCAAGTCGATCCTGCTCGGCGCCGTCGGTTTGCTGATCGGTGGGAGGGCATCAGCCGATCTCGTCCGCACCGGAGAGGAGTCGGCATCGGTCGAAGCGATCTTCGATGCTCCTGGCGGCCGCGAGCTCATCGTCCGGCGCGAGGTGTCTGGAGAAGGGCGAAGCCGTGCTTTCATCGATGGCGCGCTCGTGACTGCTGCTGCGCTGCGGGAGCTCGCTGGCGCACTCGTCGACTTGCATGGTCAGCACGAGCACCAAGTCCTGCTCGATCCGTCGACGCATCTCGATGTCATCGACGGTTACGCTCAGCTCGCCGACGAGCGCGAGAAAGTCGCGACGGTGTTTGCGGCGTGGCAAGCGCTGCGACTCGAGCGCGAACAGCTGCTGGTGCGGCAACGTGACAACGCATCACGCGCTGAGTTCATGGCCTTCCAGCTTGCCGAGATTGATCGCGTCCAACCGAAGGCGGGGGAGGACGACGAGCTGGCGGCGACACGGCAGGTGCTCGCGAACGCTGACAAACTGCAGCGGCTCTGTGCTGAGGCCTACACCGCACTCTACGACGGGGACCAGGCCGCGCTCTCGTCCCTCGGCCTTGTCTGGCGCAAGGTCACAGAGCTCGCCGCCATCGATGAGCGTTTTGCGCCGCACCTTGCCGCACGTGATCCCGTCAAAGCGGCGCTCGAGGACCTCTCCTACTTTCTGCGATCGTACTCGGCTGACATTGATGACAGCCCCTCACGTCTTCAGGAGGTCGAGGACCGAGTCGCTGCGCTCGAGCGTCTGAAAAAGAAGCACGGTCCGACGCTGGCCGACGTCCTCGCAAAGGCCGTTCAGCTTCGACTCGAGCTGAACGAACTGGAACGCGGCGCCGAGCTTTCCGCCGAGCTCGACGCGTCGCTGGCAGCCGCCCGTGATGCGTATCTCCAGGCCGCACGGCACCTGTCGGTGATCCGTGAGCAGGTCGCCCCAGCGTTCAGCCGTGCGCTCGAGAAATCGCTGGGCGAGCTCGCCATGAACAAAACCCGCTGCGAGGTGCGCTTCACGACAGCTGCGTCGGACACCGAATGGAGCGCTCGGGGGTTGGAGCAGGGCGAGTTCTACATCTCGCCAAATCCCGGCGAAGACGTGAAGCCGCTGGCGCGGATCGCGTCTGGCGGGGAGCTCTCGCGAATCATGCTCGCCCTGAAGACGCTCGGCGCGAACGACGCCCCGGGTAAGACGCTCATCTTCGATGAGGTCGATACCGGCATCGGTGGTGCAGTGGCGGACGTCGTGGGGACGCGGTTGCAGCAGCTGGCCCGGCGATATCAGGTGCTCTGCATCACGCACCTGCCGCAGATCGCCGCGCATGCGACCACGCATTTTTCAATTTCGAAGACCGTGCAGAAGGGAAGAACTCTGACGCGCGTCGATCGACTATCTGCTGAGGCTCGGCAGGAGGAGCTTGCGCGCATGATCGGCGGGGCAGACGTGTCCGCTGCTGTCCGCGCCAGCGCGCGCGAGATGCTGGCCACAAGGAAACAGGCGAAAGGCGAATAGGGAGCGAAAGGCGAAAGCCACGTCAATGAAGTATCTGATCGAGACCCACGGCTGCCAGATGAACGTCCACGACTCGGAGCGGATGGCGGGGCTCCTCGAACAGGCCGGATACGAGCCCGCAGGGGACGACAGCGAAGCCGACGTCATCGTCATCAACACCTGCAGCGTACGCGAACGCGCGGAGGAAAAGTTGTTCACGCGCCTTGGCGAGATCCGACAGGACGCGCTCGAGCGTGGCTCGCGTCCGGTCGTTGCGGTGGCCGGGTGCGTGGCGCAGCAGGAAGGCAGCGCGCTCCTCGCGCGGTCGTCGGCCGTCGACGTCATCGTCGGCACGCAGAACATCAAGCGTCTGCCGATGCTCGTCGAACAGGCAACATCGCGCCCTGCCGCCGCACGTGCGCTCATCGACATCCAGCCGCTCGACGACGTGTCGTTCCCCCTCGGCGTAGCGAGACGGGCGGAACCGTTCAAGGCCTACGTGACGATCATCGAGGGGTGCAACGAGTTCTGCGCGTTTTGCGTCGTGCCCTATACGCGCGGCCACGAGCGCATGCGGCCTGTGTCGGCCATTCTTGACGAGGCGCGCCGGGCGGTGAGCGAGGGCGCACTCGAGGTCCAGCTGCTCGGCCAGATTGTGAATCACTATCAGGCCCCTGACGACGAGACGTGCGATTTTGCCGGCTTGCTCGAGCGCCTGAGCGCGATCGACGGCCTGGAGCGGATTCGGTTCGCCAGCCCACACCCGCGACACGTCACACCGCGCATGATTCAGGCGATGCGCGGCCTGCCCAAGGTCTGTCGACACCTGCATCTGCCGGTGCAATCCGGCTCGACGCGCGTGCTTGGAGCCATGCGCCGCCGGTACACGCGAGAGCACTATCTCGACCTGGTGGAACGCCTGCGGACCGCCATGCCGGACATCGCTCTGTCGACCGATATGATCGTTGGGTTCCCTGGTGAGACCGACGAGGACTTCGGGGAGACGCTGTCGCTGACAGCAGCGGTGAGGTATCACAGCATGTTCTCGTTCAAGTACTCGCCGCGCCCGAACACGCTCGCGCTGAAGCGGATGCCCGATGACGTGCCCGAGGAGGAGAAGACGAGGCGGATCGTTGCGCTGCAGGCGCTGCAGAGGGAGATTCAGGGCGAGCTGTATCAGGAGGCTGTGGGCACGGACGAACGGGTGCTCGTCGAGTCGCGCAGTCGTCGGCGCGACTGGGAGCTCTCCGGCCGCACGAGCGGGAATACAGTCGTGAATTTTGGCGGCGATCCGGATTGATCGGTCGCATCGTCACGGTGAGGATCAGCGGCGCGAATCCTAACAGCCTCCGAGGGGAGGCCGTGTAGCGTTCGTATTCTGGCGGATGAGTGAGGTCCGGCGGAAGCCGGGCGCGCCACAGGAATAATAAAGCGGGGGCGTCATGCAAATCGAAATGACCATCAAAGGCTTGATGGTGGACCCCATCACGAACATGCCGATCATCATCCTTCGCGACAAGGACGGCCAGCGCGTCCTTCCGATCTGGGTCGGCGTCTTCGAGGCGAATGCGATCGCCTTGCAGATGGAGAACGTCACGACACCCCGGCCCATGACGCACGATCTGCTGAAGAACGTCATCTGCGATCTGAAAGCCGACATCCAGAAGATCGTCGTCTCAGACCTCCGCGACAACACCTTCTACGCCCTCATCTATCTCGTCGTGAACGGCGAGCCTGTCGCCATCGACGCCAGGCCCAGCGACGCGATTGCCTTGGCACTCCGGGCTCAAGCCCCGATCTACGTCGAGGACCGCGTCATCGATCACGCGAAAACAGTCGACTTCGTCCCTGACAAGGAGAACTCCGAGCGCCTCCAGAAGTGGCTCGAGAGCCTCGACCCGGAGACGATGGGCCGCTACAAGATGTAGTAGGGCAATTCTTACCACCCGCCATCCGTTGGAACTGTGGGCAATTTCACGCAGTTTCGAGCACAGCTGTATCGTTTTGTTGACACCCCAGCGCTGCCTCCCTACAATGTCGGACAACCCGTGTCCGTTCATTCAGTTGCGCCGTACGTCCGATGATCGTTGCAATAGCCAATCAGAAAGGCGGCGTCGGAAAGACCACGACTGCCATCAACTTGGCAGCCGCGCTGGCACTGAGAGGCAAGCCCACACTCCTGATTGACCTCGACCCACAAGCCAACAGCTCGATGTCCTACCTGGACGTCGCCAGCGTTGCGCGAAGCGTCTACGACGCGATCGCCGAGCCCAACGTGGGCTTCGCTGACATCATCATTCCATCGACGCTGCCGAATCTTTTCGTCGCGCCGTCGCGAATTGCGCTCGCCAAGCTGGAATCAAAGCTCGTAGGGGAGTTGGACGCGCACTTCAGGCTGAAGGACCGCCTCGAGCCGATACTTCAGCAGTATCCGAACATCGTGATCGACTGCCCGCCAACGCTCGGCTTGCTTACGGTCAACGCCCTGGTCGCCGCATCACACTTGCTCATCCCGATTCAGTCGTCGTACTTCGCGCTCGAAGGCACGGACGACCTGTTGGAGACCATCGAAAAGGTCAGGGCTCGAGCCAACCCGGGCCTTCGCATTCTTGGCGTCGTCATCACGATGCACGACAAGCGGACGGCATTGGCTCGAGATATCCGTACGCAGATCGACAAGGTGTTCGGCAGCAAGGTCTTCAACACCGTCATCACCAAGAGCGTCAGGCTCGAAGAGAGCCCTGCTTATAAGGAATCGATTTTCACGTTCGCACCCGAGTCGACCGGCGCCGCCGAGTACTACCGTCTGTGCGAGGAGGTCATGGACCGTGCCTAAACGAGGACTGCCAGAAACCATGCGCATGCGCCATGACGAGCATTACGTCGAGGCGCTTTCCAGCTCGGCGGGCAGCCCGATCGGCCGGATGATTCCGATCGATCAGATCGATCCGAATCCCAACCAGCCCCGGCAGGTCATGGGAGATCTGTCAGAGCTGATGGCATCGATTGCCGAGAAAGGCATCATCGAGCCGGTCATCGTTCGCCAACGCGGATCGCGGTTCCAGATCATTGCTGGAGAACGTCGCTACCAGGCCGCCATCCAGGTGGGCCTTCGCGAGATCCCGATCGTCATCCGAGAGGTCGACGACAACGAGATTATCGAAGTTGCGCTCGTCGAGAACCTGCAGCGCAAAGATCTCACGGCGTTCGAAGAGTCCGAGGCGCTGTATTCGCTGGCCACGCGGTGCAACTACACGCACGAGGACATGGCGCGGCGGCTAGGGAAGTCTCGCACATCGATTACAGAGTCGCTTTCCGTCAACGGCATGCCCGAAGAGGTGAAAAACCTTTGTCGGCTGGCCGACATTCACTCCAAGTCATTGCTTTTGCAGATAGTTAGACTTGGAGACCCACAGAAAATGATCGAGTTGATTGAAAAAATCACTCGAGACGGCGGCGCCACACGCGAAGCCGTAAGAAAAGAAACCGCCAAGCCCAAACCAGGCCGGCCCAAGGCCTACATCTTCAGCTACAAGGCGCCGACGAAGGCGTTCAAACTGCAGCTGAAGTTCAACAAGTCGCGCGTCGATCGCGACGAAGTCATCACAGCGCTCGAAGCCATCATCGCTGAATTGCGGAGCCAGTAGCTCGGGGCTCGGGGCTCGGGGCTCGGGGCTCGGGGCTCGGGGCTCGGGGCTCGGGGCTCGGGGCTCGGGCTCGGGGCTCGGGGCTCGCGATGAGCATTGCCGCGCCGGACTGACGTGTCAAGCGCGCCGCGATCCACGTCGAAGGCGAGGTCGAGCCAGTCCGCAGAACTGCATCAGCCAGGCTCTGAATCCCCGACCCAGGGCTGACCGCTCGACAACCAATAGTTAACATAACACTCATTATCAGACCCTTGAGAAATCCCCAATCATTACGGCCTGTGGACGGTTTGCGGACGATTCAGACGGTCGACCGCCCTAAGCTCTACCCGATTTCGAGCGGCGCGACGTCAGTTCTCGTTGAGGTGCTATGCTGAACGCCGGCGCTGGAAAATGCTGAAGACGATCGACCGCTACGTCATCCGCGAAGTCGTCCCGCCGTTCCTGCTGGCGCTCCTGATTTTTACGTTCGTCCTCGAGCTGCCGCCGCTGATGGGTGAACTCGAGCGCCTCCTGGCCAAGGGCGTTCCGTGGCCGACGGTCGGACGCATCATCGTGCTGCTGAGCCCCCAGGCGCTCGGCCTGACGATCCCGATGGCCCTCCTGGTAGGCCTGTTGATCGGCCTTGGCCGATTGTCGACGGACCGGGAATCCGTGGCGCTCCTGGCGTGCGGCGTAAGCCCGTACCGGCTCCTTCGGCCGGTAATGGTCATCGCCGCCGTGGCTATGGCGGCAACTCTTTACGTGATGATCGCGGCGATTCCGGACGCCAACCAGAAATACCGCGAGATCCTGTTCGCCACCCTCAGTAAGAAGGTCGAAAGCGACATCCGCCCGCGAGTGTTCTTCCAGGAATTTCCCAACTGGGTCTTGTATCCGCGGAACGAGGCTGAACCTGGCGAGTCTGGCTGGCGGGATGTGCTTCTGGCTAACACCACCAAGCCCGAAGCAGTGGATCTATATCTAGCGAAACGCGGTCAGGTCGTGCTCGATCCAGTCAAACGTACTGTGGAGCTCATCCTGATCGATGGCACCAGCTATGCGACCGGTGAGCCGGGCCAGTCGAGCACGACTCGATTCGGGCAGCAGATTATCCGGCTCGACCCCAACAGCGTCTTCCCGCCGGTTGACCTCGCGCGAGGCCTCACGGAAAAAACGATCGCCCAGCTCCGCAAGGACATCAACGAGAAGGTCGGACGCAAAGAAGCGACACACAACGAGATCATGGCGATCCACGCCAAGTTCTCGATTCCGACAGCCTGCGTCGTCTTTAGCCTGATCGCGCTCGCGCTGGGGTTGAGGGTGTCGAAGGACGGAAAGTTGGGCGGATTCGTCATCGGAATCGGCGTGATCTTCGCCTACTACATCCTGATGTTCCTGGCCGAGTCCCTGGCAAAGGGTCATCGGATTCCGGCCGAATACGCGCGCTGGGTCCCGAATCTCCTGCTCGGTCCATTTGGCATCGCCGCCATGATCTGGCGAGCCGGTCACGCCGAAGGGCGGATTCCCCTGAGCGCTCGACTGCCACACCTGCGAATACCAGCGTGGTTCCTCCGATCCGGCAGCTTGCCAATGACGACATCTGAACACGTAGCGACACAGCCCAACGCTGCCCGCCGGCGCGTCGTTCTGGTCGTCCGGCTTCCCCGGTTCAACGCCCCAACGCCGAGCCTGCTCGATCGCTACATCAGCCGGCTCTACGTCCGTGTCGCCGGCCTTTCGTTCCTGGCGCTGCTTGGCTTGTTCTACATCTCGACGTTCATCGACCGCTCCGACAAGGTGTTCAAGGGCCAGGCAACCACCGCCATGATCGGCCAGCTCCTGGTGTTGATGACGCCGCAGTTCATTTATTACGTGATTCCCATTGCCGCGTTGCTCAGCGCGCTCGTGACCTATGGCCTGCTGGCACGCAGCAGCGAGCTCACCGTCATGAAGGCGTGCGGCATCAGCCTCTATCGCACTGCTCTGTCGGTAGTCGTGCTTTCGCTCGGCATGAGCGCGGTGCTCTTTGCGCTCGAGCAGCGATTGATGGCCAGCGCGAATCGACAGGCCGAGGAGCTCGACGCCAGGATCCGCGGACGACAGCCAAAGACATTGAACCTGCTGAGCCGGAGGTGGGTCGTCGGCGCCGACCGCGTCATCTACCACTACGGCCTCTTCGATCCGGAGAAGAACGAGATGTTCGGGCTGTCCGCCTTCACGCCGCGAAAGGATCGATGGGGGCTTGCCTCGTCAACGTTCGTCCGGCATGCCGTCTACAGGAACGGCGCGTGGGTTGGCGAACAAGGCTGGATGCAGGACTTCACAATCGACCCACCGAAGTGGACGACCATCGAGCACAGCCCCTTGCCGGGCGTCGAATCGCCGGAGTATTTCACGACCGAGCCACCGGACGCCGAGCTGATGAGCGTCTCCGAGCTCCGGAAATACATCGAGGAACTCGAGCCGAGTGGTTACAACGCCACACCGCTCAAGGTCGAGCTGCACAGGAAGCTGGCGTTCCCATTCGTGACGCTCGTGATGGCGCTCCTGGCGGTGCCCTTCGGCGTCAGTGCCGGTCGCCATGGCGCGCTCTACGGTGTGGGACTCGGCATTGTCATCGCGCTCTCCTACTGGATCCTGATCAGCGCGTTCGTTGCCATCGGCAAAGCAGGTTTGCTGACGCCGGCGCTCGCGGGTTGGGCACCCAACATCCTCGTTGTCGGACTTGCTGGTTACCTCTTCCTTCGCGTCCGCACGTGAGCCTCGCGGCTCACCCCGAACGCTTCGGCGCGATCTCCTGAAGAGCCGCCATCAGATCGCTGGCAAGAATCCCCTGGCGGTAAGCCTCACGAAGCATTCGTTCGGCGATCTGGCGCGCGACGACTGACTGACGGCCTTTGATCTCCTTGACCATCGGTGAGACGAACGTCCCAATCCCCCGCCGAACATAGACAGTACCCTCGGCCTCGAGCGTGCGGAAGGCGTGCTGCACCGTATTCGCGTTCACTTTCAGCTGGGTCGCGAGCTGTCGCACAGCGGGGAGTGGATCTTCGGGCTTCAGGACTCCAACGGCGACTGCACGCTGAACCTCATCGACGATCTGCCGGTAAACGGCGCGTGGGTCGTCTCCATCGATTTGAAGAGCAAGCACAGCCGTATACTAGCATACTAGCTATCTATTTCACTAGTACACTAGCGACCTAGTAGCCTGAGGCGGGAAATCTCGAACTGCCCTTCAGCGCCAGGTCTGGCATTCGTGAGGTCCACAACGAACAGGAGCGACGTGGCTGTCCGCGTCGGAGGCACAGCGCCGGGGCGATCGGCAGCAACCAGCCGCGAAACGGGTACTGTGATGGTGCGAGTTTCTGGCGAGAGATACACCGAGTGCCTCCACCGCGCCCCACCCGAGCTCTCGAACCGCAGTTGCACAGATACCCGCAGCGGCGCGCTCGACCGCGCGTCGAATGCGACGCTGTCGAACTCGCGAACGTCCGGCGGTAGCGAAACCGCGATCGCAGCGTACTGGCTGACGCGATCGCCACCGCGCAACCGAAAGCTCAGCGCCCGAGAACCATCGCTCGATGCCAGCGTGGCCGAAGATCCCGGATCCTTCTCGACAACCCCAGGCTCGGAAGGTTCGAGGACCGGCACCGCGCGGCTACCACCGGACACCAGGCCGTCCGCTGGAGGAGCGGGGCCTCTCAGGTAAATCGGATTTGTCACGATCCAGGGAACGCGACTTCCCGCAAGGCGGAGTTCCACGCGGTAGGCGCCCGCCTCGCGTGGGCGAAACTGCAACTCGCCTGTCCCCGAGCTCGATACCTCCACTCCGTCCCGCAACAAAACAGCGGTGCCCCCAGGCGGGACCGTCGACCCAAGAGAAAGCACAGCACCGGGATCGAACGCACGCTCCTCCCCCATTCGCAGTTCGGTGCCGTCCAACGTCGCGTGAAAGTCGACGAACGCCGGCGACGCAAGGCCGTCGATGGCGGTGAAGACGCGGCCGCCACGCAAAGCGCCCAGAATCGCGCTCGCATCGGAAGCCGCCGTGCCGTTGAGCGGCTCGTCCACGATAACGCGCGTGCCGAAGGCGGCAAAACTCGCCTGGTAGGACGACGCGCCGGGAAGCGTCCACAGGCTGCCCTCCTCCGAGCGGCCCACACCGCCATGCGCGTCGTGGCCCGCAACGCCCACAACTCTCCTCCGCGTCGCCAACGCGTCCCACCGGGCAAGCGACTGAACCGGCCGATCGAGCAGGCGTGCGACGGCTGGTCCGGGACGGATCAGCGCGTCGAACGCGAGGCGGGACAGCCGCAACTTCGAAGCAGAGCGCCACGCGCTATCGAGATTGAGCCACTCGATGCCCGCAACAGGAGAATCGGTATCGGTCCAGGCGAGCTCCGATTTAGGGGAATCGGGATGCGCAACGATCGGCATGCCGCCAAGCCGGATGACGTCTTCGATGACCGCCCCGGCTTCACCACCCAGCGGATACGGGGATGCCCCCATGTCGAGCGCAATGACGTGTCCGCCGTTCGTGCTCACCTCGACAGCGTCAAAGCACAGGACGCCATGCAGGTAAGCTGGCGGATCCGGTTGGCGGGTGGCGTCCCCGTGATCCGTGATGACGACAAACCGCAGGCCGGCTGTCGCGGCGGCCGAAGCAATCGCCTCTCGGTCACCGGCACCGTCGGAGCGGACGCTATGTACGTGCAACGCGCCAGCGATCGTTCTCCCACGAATCGCGTCGGCTACCGGGCCTAGAGCGGCGGCCGGACCTGGCGGCAGCGTTGCGATGATCCAAAGAAAAACGGCGGCCACGAGGGCCGCCGTCAGTCTCAGCGCCAGACGCGTCATCGCGCCCGTGTCACACGCCCGCGTCCTTGGCCATGGCGGCGGCCTTGTCGGTGCGCTCCCAGGTGAACTCGGGCTCCGTGCGGCCGAAGTGCCCAAACGCCGCGGTCTTGCGGTAGATTGGCCGGCGCAGATTGAGCGTCTCGATGATGCCCTTGGGCGTCAGCTTGAAATGTCCTCGAACAATCTCGCTCAGCTTGTCGTCGTCGACCTTGCCAGTGCCCGAGGTGTCGATCAGGACCGATACGGGCTCGGCGACGCCGATCGCGTAGGCGAGCTGCACGAGGCACTTCTCGGCTAAGCCAGCGGCGACGACGTTCTTCGCGACGTATCGCGCCATGTAGCACGCCGAACGGTCGACCTTCGTCGGATCTTTGCCCGAGAACGCACCACCGCCGTGCGGCGCCGCGCCGCCGTAGGTGTCGACGATGATCTTGCGGCCCGTGACGCCGGCGTCGCCGTGCGGACCACCGACGACGAATCGCCCCGTCGGGTTGACGAGGATCCGCGTGTTGCTGTCCATCATGTCGCCGGGAATAACCGCCTTGACGATGCGGTCGGTGATGTCCGTGCGGAGGGTGTCGTTGGAGACGAGCGCGCTGTGCTGCGTCGACACGACCACGGTATCCACGCGCACGGGCTTGCCGTTGTCGTATTCGACCGAGACTTGGGACTTGCCATCGGGCCGGAGGTAGTCGAGCATGCCGTCACGCCGGGCGCAGGACAAGCCTTTTACCAGCTTGTGCGCGAGCATGATCGGCAGCGGCATCAGCTCGTCGGTCTCGGTGCAGGCATACCCGAACATCAGTCCCTGGTCGCCGGCCCCGCCCGGATCGACCCCCATCGCGATGTCTGGCGACTGGCCGTGAATCGAGGACAGGACCGCGCAGGTTTCGGCGTCGAAGCCAAACTTCGACCGCGTATAGCCCACATCCTTGATGGTCTCGCGCACCACCTTCTGGAAGTCGAACGTGCAATTCGTCGTAATTTCACCGGCGATGATCGCAAGCCCGGTCGTGACGAGCGTTTCGCAGGCGACGCGCGCCGTCGGGTCCTGCGTGAGAATCGCGTCGAGCACGGAATCAGAAATCTGATCGGCGATCTTGTCGGGGTGCCCCTCGGTGACGGACTCCGAGGTGAAGAGATAGCGGCCTTTTCGGCTCATGTCGCTTGGAGCTCCTGCGTGTATGACTGTGATCGGGCGGACGGGTAAATCAAATCCCCCCAATTTAACAGATCTGCACTGGAACCGGCAAGCGCGACCAAGCTTCGAGGCCGCCTCGGCCGTCTACGTCGTCACACCGCTGGACGCACGTCGTCGAGCGGTGGTTCTGACACGTTTGCTGATGCCGTTTCGGACGTCACCGTCGATTCGGCCGTCGGCGCTGGCGCGGTCTTTTCCACTTCGATCGAGCATTCCGCTAGCACGGCGGTCAACGCCCCAAGAGCCGCCGCCAATGGCGCGATGACCGTGCCGACGACGCCGACAGTAAGCGGGAATTCCGCGATCACCCTCCCCTGCTGCTTCACCAGCACGCGGCGCACGTTGCCTTCGTCGATGAGCCGCTTGATCTGCGCCAGGACCTGCTCGGTGGTACCTTCGATCTTCTCTCGCCAAGTGCGTTCCATCTGCTCTCCTCGGGTCAGATCTTGCTCTTTCCCCTTATTGGACGATTTTTGGACGCAAGAGTTCGGCCAGTTCACTGGCGAGGGTGGAACTTGTCGTAGACCGCGCGCAGGCGCGCCTCGAGCACATGCGTATAGATCTGCGTCGTCGACAGATCGGCATGGCCGAGCATTGCCTGAATCGCGCGCAAGTCGGCGCCGCGTTCGAGGAGATGCGTGGCGAACGAGTGGCGCAGCACGTGCGGGCTGAGCTCGCGCGTGATGCCGGCACCGACGCCATACGCTTTGAGGACCTTCCAGACGCCCACACGCGAGAGCTGACCGCCGTCGCGTGCATTGATGAACAGCCACGGCGACGGGCGCCTGCGGAGCAACGACGGCCTCGCGTCACGCATGTAGCGGCGAAGCCAGGCCGTTGCTTCGTCGCCAACAGGAACGATGCGCTCCTTGTCCCCCTTGCCGACGCACGTGAGGTAGCCCTCGTCGAGATGCAGGTCGCCTGGTTTGATCGACACGAGCTCCGAGACACGCAGACCGCTCGCGTAGAGCACTTCGATCAGCGACTTGTCGCGGATACCGCGCGGCGTCGAGACGTCGGGCTGCGCGAGCAGCCGATCGACCTCATCGAGGTCGAGAAACTTCGGGAGTGCCGGCCAGGCGCGCGGCGCCTTGAGATCCGCCGCCGGGCTCTCGTCGAGCTTTCGCTCGAGTGCGAGGAATCGATAGAAGCCGCGAACGCACGCCACGGTCCTCGCCACAGATCGCGGAGACAATCCCTGAGTCATCAGGCGACGGACGAAGGCTTCGAGATCGCGACGGCCGAATTGCTCGACTCCCGTTTTCCGGGCCTCGGCGAATGCCGCGAGTGCCGCCAGATCGCGAGCGTAGCTTTCAACCGTATTCGGCGACATGCGGCGCACGTCGCGCAGGTAGGAAATGTAAGTGTCGATCACGGATATCCTCGTCGCCGCCGCATCGCCCATTCAGTCGAAAGCAAGGCGACGAACGCGATGACGATCCACGGTGATCGCCACGGATGCAGGACACGTTCGACCTCGCCGGTCGAGAGGCCGCGCAAATGTCGCGCGAGAGGATCCAGATCGGAGCCCACGACAACACCTCCGGTCGCGTCCGCGACGAGCCGCAAGGTGTCGGCCGTGCCCTCGCCGCTTGCCGCCGGATGCCGGGCGACCGCGGCGACGTCGAGCGTATCGTCGACAACGACGCCGCTGTCGGAGCCAACCTGCAAGTCGAATTTCCCGGCCTCGCCGAATCTGACGTGGCCTGCGAACGTTCCCGCTTCAGACGTCGGCCACAACCGAACGATGTTGACGTGCCCAGCCGAATCAATCACCCGCGCGCGCACCGTGGGCAGGCGCGTGGAGGCGGCGGATAGATCAAACTCGGTTTGGCGGAGACGTGCCCGAATAGACACCTCATCGCCGACTGCCGGTGCACCAGGCGTGAAAGACACTGCCAAGCGAGCTGGTGCGGCTTGTGCGGCTTCGGCGATCCGCGCCCGCCAGAACCGTGAGAACCCTTCGTCGGTTTCACCGCGGTAACGCCACGCGTCCAGGGCACCGGAGAAAAGCACACGACCTTCTCCATTGAGCCACTCGACGACGACGGGGCGCGCGACCCTGTTCTGTTCAACCGAGGCCAGCACAATCCCGGTGGCTCGCCCAGCGGTATCGGTCCGGTAGACGGCCATCTCAGATGCGCGAAGCTTCCCTCCGGCAGGGGCATCAAGCGCAACCGCCTCGTTGACGAGGACCTCGTCGAACCGAGACGACGGCATCAGCTCGAGATAGCGGCCGGCCGGTCGTCGATCGGTACGAACACCACTGCCCCGCCACGGCGACGAGCGAAGTGACGAAGGGCGTCGACCTCGGAGGCGCGCAACTCCTCAGGGGCTCCGATGATGACCGTATCGAACCCGCTCAACGCATCTGCGGTGAGGATTGCTGGCGGGGTGCCGGCGCGGACTGCCAAT
This sequence comes from uncultured Acidobacteriota bacterium, assembly GCA_963797715.1. GTDB lineage: Bacteria > Acidobacteriota > Vicinamibacteria > Vicinamibacterales > 2-12-FULL-66-21 > DATBJJ01. The sequence goes on along the minus strand of CAWCQS010000003.1, from coordinate 271,737 downwards.
CCCTTGGAGGCCTGCACGAACGTCGACACGTCGAATGTCGGATCCTCTTCGAGCGCACGCCGGACGAACGTGGCGTTCCAGGACGGCCGCGGCTCGTGGACCAGGATTTTGAGCCGGCGGCCGGTTACAGCCAGACGAAGGTCCACCGCGTTGTCGGCGTCAGTGGCTTCTCCGTCGATCGGAACGGCTCTCACCGTGACAATGGAGGCGCCTTCGTGTGGCGGCGTATAGCGCAACGACGACTTGAAGTGCTCGCGATCGCTCGTCCAGGAGTGCGAGATTCGAGCCAGTTCCGCGCCGCGCGCTTCGAGCACGATAACGGACATCTTGCCAGCGAGTCCGCTTGCCTCGATGTCGGCCTCGACAGTCGCGGCCCAGCCCATGCGAACAGGCGGGGGGTCAACCGCCTCCACGATCCGAACGTTTGGCGACTGCGCGTCAGTCCTAGTGACGGTTGAAACAGGCACGTTCCGGGCGAGTGCGGCGGCGACACGCCGTTCGCCAACGAGCACGGCCGCGGCCGGTTCATTCCACGACTCGAATGTGATGGCTCCAGCCAGGCGCTTCTCGAGTTCGCGGCGAATTTCTGATGCCTTGGACGAATCGTCGGACTCGATCCCAACAGGCACAGGGGGTCGCTCGGTCGTCGTCCAGCGCGGATCGATCACGCCGACGATGGCAATCCCGATCGCGATAAGTCGCAAAGCACCCATCATGGTCACGGGTGGCGCTCCTCCGCCCACGCACTGCGCAGTGTCCGGTCACGTTCCAACGGCCGCGTCGACAAGGACGCACGGGCGACGATTGCCGAGACGCGCGCCACGACGTGATTCAAAGACGACGTGCGGGCAGTCGCGGTGCCACGGCTATCTCGCAGCTGCAAGAGTCCCTTCGAGACCTCCTGCCAGTCCTCTGCCGCAGCGTCGATTGCCAGCGCATCTTCCGCGAGGCCGGTCAGCGTCACCGCGGGCGCGGTTCCTGCGACGATCGACGGCGACAGCTCGAGTAGCCGGCCGAGCAGACTGCGCGCCGCCTCGCTCGCCGCGTCAGGCGTCGGTGGGCTGAGCTCGCGGCGCCAATCCGCCGCCGCCGACGTGTCGCCTGTCAGACGCTTTGAGGGATCCACACGACTCCGCACGGGGAGCGTTCGCAGAATGTATCGATTGCGCCCGAAGGCTCGCTGGAGTGCGTCGACGGCGGCGCGCGCCGGCGGCAAGGCCGCAGCCGTGTCAATCGCGGCAAGGCCGATCTCCACCTTGCCCATGTGTTGGATTGCCTCGACGATTTCACGGCGTGCGGTGTTTTCGAGCCGACCCTCCTGAATCTCATGCGAGTGGTCGGCCTCGGCCTCTTCATCCTCGATCTGCCCGCCCATCAGGAAGACGAAGTTGGCTCGGACGGCACGCTGCTCAGCAGCGATGTTGCCAGCCTCCTGTTCCAGCGTGGCGCGATCCAGCGTTTTCTCCCTGGCACGGAGGCGTTCCAGCTTGAGCACGATCATCTGCTGACTGAGCGCATAGCGCTCGCGATCGGGCGGCAGCTCGAATCCGGCGAGCGCCACCTGTCCAGGCCCGGCAATCTCGATGAAGTACGTGTCAGAGGTCGCCAATCCGGCGTCGCCGGGACGCTCGTCTCGACCGACGATGCGATAGATCATGGCGTCGCCAGGCGCGAGGCCTATCGACGACAAGGCAAGCGCCGCTCGAGCACTCCATTCGCGGCCGCTCTGACGCGCGATCGACAGCGGAAGCGCCCCCTCCTTGAACTCGAATTGCTCGCCTGACCCCGTCACCTTCGTATAGCGCAGCTCGAGCGACTGCATCCCGAAGTCGTCCGTCGCTGCGGCGGCAAGATCGACAACGGGAGACGCATTGGGGAGGAGCAGATCTTTACCAGGCCTGTCGATGCGGATCGACGGAGCGCGATCCGGAATGACGGCGATTGGCAGCAGCCGCCTCGTCGCACGTGCTGCCGACTCCATTGGCTCGATCGCCACGTAACCGCTTCTCGTCAGCGGGAGATCGACGCGGGTCTCGTCGCCGAAGGACTTTGCGGCGAGCACGTCGGCCCCGAATCGCAGCTGCCAGCCACCACCGCCGCGGACGGCGAGCGTTAGACGACTTCCTTGCAATGCTTCGATGCGTTCGGGGTTCTGCAGCGTCCGTGGGGCTTCGTGCGTGTAGTCGGGAGCGACGACTGTGGCCGTGATCGTTACACTCCCTGAAGCGCGGGCGGTTTGCTGCGACGTCTGGGCGGCTTCAATCGCGACTCGAGCTGCGCGCCCCGGCATGCCTGTCACTATCCCAGCGGCGACTACTAACGCGAGCGCCGCGACCCAGAGCTGCCGGCTGAGGGGTACGACGTCAGGCGCACCGCCTGCACCTGCGATCTCTGCAGCCTCGAAGACGACCCTCTGCCTGATCGACGGCGCGGCCCGTCGAGGATGCCGCAGCAGTTCTTCAGCCGTGATGACGACATTGCGCGACGCTGTCCTCGCCGCTTCGACGTGTCGCGCTGCCGACAGGCTGTCCCAACTCGATCGAACGCGGCGCAACCAGAACGCCGCGAGACCGGCCATCGTTCCTGTTGCAAGAGCGACGGCGCCAGCTGCGCTCATGCCGGTCTGTCGCAACAGGATGGCGAGAATCGCCGCACACGGCAGCGCGATCGCAACGGCGCGAAGAAGCTCGCGCGTCCGGATCCTGGCCGATATCGACGCCAGACGATTCGTCAGTTCGTCGCTACGGTCGGGCCAATCACGCCGCAGCACGGGTGACCTCCTCGGACGGCCGTCGTACACCGCGCGCCCGCAGCCACTGCTCGATGCCGAGCAACAGCAGAGCCCCTACCCAGCACCAGCGAGCGTCGGTCGTCTCGGCGGTTCGCCAAGCGTCACGCTCGACGGGCTCGGCCTGGCGCGTCATCGCCGCTATCGCAGCATCGTCCAGTCGAGCGATCTCACGCTCGGCGTACGTCGCGGGATCGGCTCGCGCGTTCAGCACGGCTTGAGTGACGATCGCGGCGAAGATATCGTCTGGCGGTGCGACCACATCGACGACGAGCTCGCTGGCCTGGGTGGCCGCCGCGCGCACGAGCGGCTGACCGCTGGCGCCCCGAACGAGAGTCGCCCAAGGTTCCTGCGACGATCTCTCGGCTGTCTGCAGCGGCCGGAGCTCTGCCGCTGAGGCGGCCAGCGCCCCGCTCTCTCGCAGGCGAAGCGCAGCTCGCAACATCCAGCCGGGCTTGAGCGCGACGATCGATCCCGGCTGCTCGCGAGGTGCGCCTGAGAGTCTTACGGCAATCGGTTGATCGGCGGAACCACGGTAGGCTCCGGCTGTCGCTACGGCACGCAGCAGTCGAGTAACCTTCGCCTCCGAACCTGGCGCAGCCATGATTCGTAAGCCCGGCACATTAACGGCGGGCTGCGATTCCATTTCCACCGATGTCGAGTCTGGAGTTGTTTCGATCCGCTGTGCGCGGCCGCCGGTCCCCGGCACACCGAGGAGCGGCAAACCCTCGAAGCTCGCCCGGGACTCGATCGCGCCGATGCGGATGAACCGGACGCCAGCACCGCGGCCGACGGCGTTGACGAACGACTCATCCAGCGCACCGCGCTGCAAATCCGAGATGACGACAACCTCGCGGCGGGAAGGCGGCTGAGCGTCGAGCCAACGAGACGCCCGCACCAGTCCGTCCTCGATGTCGGTTGCCGTGAACCTCGAGGCGTACGTGGCCGTCCGCATCTCGGCTTCGGCCGCCTCCGCTGCTGCGGTTTCAGGCGCCATACCTGTCGAATTCCTGGCGCGCATGCTCTCGCTTCGGTCGATGACGACCGCGCGCGCAATCCGTGCATCCCACGCTGATAATCGGGAGTTGGTGAGCAGAATCGGTCCCGCCAGACCCGCGGCCGCCGCTGCCACGATCGCCATCCTGATCAGCATCAACAGCACGTCCGACGGCAAGCGCATGCGGACGGCAGCGGTGCGCGACGGCTGCACGAACCTGAGCGTCGGAAACGCGATTCGCTTCGCATGATACGTGCGCAGCAGATGGACGACGATGGGCACCGCGATGACCGACAGTGTCCAGAGAGCCGCCGGGTTCTGCCAGCCCAGCATCACGCGGCTCCTCCGCCCCGGCGCAGCAGATAGCTGCGGAGCGCGGCGTCGAGCGGCTGGTCCGTCACGATACGCGTGTAATCAATTCGCTCGCGGGCGGCGCGTGCGTGCCAGCGCTCGAGGAATTCCGCGAAGGCATGACGGTACGACACCGCGCCGCCGGGCCCGGTCAGACGCGCGCCGGCCAGACTCCAGATCCTCGAGCTCCACCTCGCCGCTGAATGGAAACTCGATCTCGTCTCGTGTCAACACGTGAAAGATTGCGACGTCATGCCCCATTCGCACCGCGCGACGCAGCTCTACCTCGACGGCGTCCTCGTCGTCGTACAGATCCGACACCAGGATGAGAAGCCCACGGCGCTTCAGCAGATCGACCGAGCGGCGCAGCGCGTGCGCCGTGGACGTCGAACCTGATGGCTGCGCGTGCGACAGCGCCGCCAGAGACCGCCGCAGATGCGACTGACCTGTGCGCGTCGGTACGTACTTGGCGCACCGCCTCGTCGTACACCGCGAGTCCAACGCGCGTCACCCTGTCCGGCGATCAGATAGGCGAGAGCCGCTGCCGCCGCGCGCGCGTAGTCGAGCTTCGCAGGCGCCGGCGTGCCCGCGAAATGCCATCGAGCGGCTCGCGTCGACCATGATCTGCGCGACCAGGTTGGTTGTTTCCCGATACTGCTTCGTATAGAGGCGATCGGTACGGGCAAAGAGCTTCCAGTCGACGTACTTGAGGTCGTCCCCCGGCGCGGTAGTGGCGATATTGACTGAACTCAGCGCTGTAGCCGTGGAACGGGCTGTTGTGGAGACCGGAGAGCATGCCATCGACGATGACGCGGGCGACGAGCTCGAGGTCGCCGAGCGCCGTCAGGACGTCGGGGTCGAGGCCCGCCAACGTCAAGGAAGTGGACTGCGACACGGAAGACACACGTCCGCGGCGATCGCCGCGCTACGGCCGCACGGCGTCGAGGAGACGCGCCACGATCTGATCGGCATCGATGCCATCGGCCTCACCCTGGAAATTCACGAGGATGCGGTGCCGAAGGACAGGCAGTGCGACGTCCCTGATGTCCTCGATGGCGACAACGCTGCGCCCATCGAGAAGCGCGAGCGCCTTGGCCCCGAGAAGCAGCGCCTGCCCGGCGCGGGGCCCTGCTCCCCACCTGACCCACGAGCGGACGAATTCCGGGGCGGCATCAGAGGCAAGCCCCGCAGGACGCGTCGCGCGCACCAGACGCGTCGCGTAGTCGATGATGTTCTCTGCTGCCGGGACTTCGCGAACGACCGAGTGCAGCTGCTCGATCTCCTCGCCTGTTGCCACGACCGCAATCTTCGGATCGGCGAGCCCGGTCGTCGCCGCAAGAATCCTGCGCTCCTCGTCGGCGGACGGATATTCGATGACGACGTTGAACATGAACCGGTCGAGCTGCGCCTCCGGCAGCGAGTAGGTGCCCTCCTGCTCGATCGGATTCTGCGTCGCGAGAACGAAGAGCGGACGATCGAGTTCGAACCGGACCCCGTTGACCGTGACCTGGTACTCCTGCATCGCCTCGAGCAGTGCCGCCTGGGTCTTGGGGGGTGTCCGGTTGATCTCGTCGGCGAGGATGATGTTGGCGAAGATGGGTCCCTTGATGAAGCGGATGATGCGTTTCCCCGTCGCGCGATCTTCCTCGATGACTTCAGCGCCAAGGATGTCCGACGGCATCAGATCCGGCGTGAACTGAATCCGGTTGAACCGCAGATCGACGGCTTCGGCGAGCTTCTTGATGAGGAGTGTCTTGGCAAGACCAGGCACGCCGCGCAGGAGGCAGTGCCCGCCGGCGAGAAACGCAATCAGGATTTCGCGTACGACGCGCTGCTGTCCGATGATGGCTTTCGAAAGCTCACGTTCGAGCCGGCCGGCGACCTCGGCGACGCGCTCGAGCGGAATGGCGGCTGATTTGGCGTCGGTCAGATGAAGAGTCACGATCGGGCATCCAGCCAAAGTGTACCACGCGCGGCCGGCCTTCGTTTGACTCCGCCAGCCTTGCGGAGTAACGTACGCGGCCTGCCCGCCGGTGCGGGCGTCCGACGGACCGAGATGCCAACACAGTCCAAGTGGGAGTCCCTTCCAACCGAAGCCATCAACCCGGCCAGCCTAGCGATTGACAAAGCTCCGGTCTCGGAAATCGTCGAGATGGCGCTTAACGAAGACCGGAAGGTGATTGCGGCAGTCCAGAAGGAAAAGGAGCGCATCGCGCACGGCGTCGAAATCATCACGCACGCGCTGCGCAAAGGCGGACGGATCATCTTCATCGGCGCCGGCACCAGCGGGCGTCTCGGCGTCGTCGAAGCGTCGGAAATGCCCCCGACGTTCGGCACACCACCCAACACAGTTCAAGCCATCATGGCCGGTGGTCAGGAGGCGGTCTTCCGCGCCAAGGAAGGCGTCGAGGACAACTACGAGGAGGGGGCGCGGAGCATCAGCCGCCTTCGTCTCACCCAGCGTGACGTCGTCATTGGCGTCTCGGCCAGCGGCATGACGCCCTTCGTGCGTGGCGGCCTGACGCGTGCTCGCAAGGCCGGCGCGAAGATCATCTTCATCACCTGCTGGCCTGGATCAGAGCTCCAGAACTTCGTCGACCTCCAGATTGCTCCAGCCGTCGGTCCCGAAATCATCGCCGGGTCGACCCGGCTCAAGGCAGGCACCGCCACGAAGATGGTGCTCAACATGCTGACGACGATCTCGATGATCAAACTCGGCAAGACCTACGGCAATCTGATGGTCGACGTGCAGACGGGTTCCGAGAAGCTGAAGGACCGGGCACGTCGCATCGTCGTGACGCTGACCGGCCTCTCCTACGACGAGGCCGGCGAGTTGCTCAAGCGCGCGAAATGGAACGTCAAGGCCGCGATTGTGATGCAGCAGACCAAGGTAACGCTGACGCAGGCGCTGCGGCGCTTGAAGAAGGCGGACGATTCAGTGCGTGACGCGATCGGCGAAGATGCCGAGGCGCGCCTCCGCTCCCTGCTCAAGACCCCCTGAGTCCGGACGCTGCCTCCGGGTCGAGCACGACCTCGACGTCTGGATGCAACTGCAGGAACGATCCCGGAATCTCGGAGCTGATCGGCCCGGTCAGCACACGCGCGATGATTCCGGCCTTCGCTGCTCCCCGCGACACGAGCAGAATCTGACGGGCCTGCAGGATCGTCGCAATCCCCATCGACAACGCTTCGGCCGGAACGACACCAGGATCACCGCCAAAGAGCCCGGCATTATCGCGACGCGTCTCGGGCTCGAGGAGTACACGATGGGTGCGCGCCACGAGTGCGGCCGCGGGTTCGTTGAACCCAATGTGGCCGTTGCTGCCAATGCCGAGAATCTGCAGGTCGATGCCTCCTGCTGCCGCGATCTCTCGCTCGTATCGCTCGCACTCCTTGTCGGAGTCAGCTGTAACACCTTCGAGAAAATGAATGCGCTCCGGCAGCAGGTTGACGCGCCGGAACAGGTGCGCATTCATGAAGGTGCGAAAACTGCCGGGGTGCGAAGCCGGAATGCCGACGAACTCGTCGAGATTGAATGTCGTCGCCTGAGACAGATCAACCAGACCTCGTTCGACGCGTGAAGAGAGCTCGTCGTAAAAGGCAACCGGCGTCCGACCCGTCGGCAAGCCGAGAACCAGCCGCGGATTCGCCTGGAGGGCCTGAGCCACACGATCAGCCAGACCGCGTGCGATGGCGGCATCGTCGGCAAGCACAGTGACACGCGGCGGACCGGGCGCTCGCCTCACTGCGGCTGATACCTCGGAATGCGCGCGCCGCCTTTGGCTTCCTGGATGGCGAAGGACACGGCACCGGCGGCCGGTTCACGATCGAGCACTCGCGCGCTGCTTGGCGGGACTGCCTGCGGCAGCCGCCGCAGCATCTCGTCGCGGAGCCAGGGAACGGCGCGAAAAATGCCGCCGCCGAGGATGAACGGGAACGGTGACTCCCCCATGCCGAGGCGCCGAGCGACACTGACACCGAACGATTCGAGCTCGTCGGCGGCACCGCGAAGGATGCCGGCTGCGATTTCGTCGCCTTCGCTGAATGCCGCCTGGACCGAGCGCGCCAGCGAGCCGATGACGGCCGGCCTGAGATCGCTCTGATAGACCTCGTGGATCAGACTCTGTGCCTCCAAAACGCCGAAGTGCTTGAGAAGAAGAGGTGTCAATACGGTTCGCGGACCACGACGGTCGGCCTCGCGCAGCACGGCGCGAAGCGCAGCGCGGCCGATCCAAAAGCCGCTCCCCTCGTCGCCGAGGACGTGTCCCCAGCCGCCAGCCCGCGCGCCTTCGTTGCGGGCGTTGCGACCGTAGGCAATCGAGCCGGTGCCCGAGATGATCGACGACCCCCGGAGCCCCCGGCGCGCCCGCTTCGAGCGCCACCAAAGCGTCGTTGACGACGAGCGTTCGCGCGTGCGACCCGATGCGCCGCATGATGCCGGCAACGATCATCGAATCTTCCGGACGGTCCACGCCGGCGATCCCCAAACAGATCGCGGATGGAACGATGCCGCGATGACCGATCGCTTCGGCCATCACGTCGTGCAGGACCTTCTCGACCTGGAGCTCTCCTGATGCCTGAAGATTCGCGCCGCCGGCGCGTGCTTCGGCGACGAGCGTGCCGTGCTCGTCTGCGAGGTGACACACGGTCTTTGTGCCGCCCGCATCGATACCGAGAACGTGAATCATGTCGATCGGTCAGCTTACCGGTCCCGCTTCCGCGACGTTCACTGCGTTGATTACCGTTGACACTCCGTCTTCCAAGCTGTTAGATTCAGACAGTTTATGCGTCTTCCTGGAGTTGCTGCCACGCTTCGCCGTGGGTTCACGGTGGTTGCGTTGCTGACGCTCCCGCTCGTTCTTCCCCTTCGTCCGCAGGCCGCTCCCGAGACCACAGCCGGCGAAATTCGGGCGATGTGGGTGCTTCGCACGTCGCTCGGCACCCCTGATTCAATCGCGACGCTCGTGCGCACGGCACGCGACCACGGATTCAACACACTGCTCGTGCAGGTCCGCGGACGTGGCGATGCGTACTTCAAGAGCACGCTCGAACCGCGCGCCGCCGATCTTCAACGGCAGCCAGCGAGTTTCGATCCACTTGCAACCGTGCTCGCCCGCGCGCACGAGTCCGGATTGCGGGTGCACGCCTGGGTGAACGTCAACCTGGTATCGAGCGCGACTGATCTGCCGATCGCGACGACGCACCTGATCCATCGTCATCCCGAGTGGCTGATGGTGCCTCGGGATCTCGTGCAGGAGCTGTCGAAGGTTCCCGAAGACAGTCCCGCCTACGTCGGCAAGATCGCGCGATGGACGCGCGCACAGACTTCGGGGCCAGCCAACGCGGCGGCCATCGAAGGGCTGTATGCCTCTCCCATCCTGCCTGCTGCCGCTGAACACGTCAACACCGTCGTGCGCGATCTTGTCGCCCGTTACGACGTGGACGGCGTGCACTTCGACTACGCGCGTTACCCGAGCGAGCGGTTTGACTATAGCCGCGCCTCCATCCGCGCGTTCCGGGACGCGCTCCGCCCGCAGCTGACATCCGCAGTGCGGCGCGAAATGGACGGCCACGAAGAAGATGATGCGCTCGCCTACCCGGATGCGTTTGCTGACGCGTGGAAGGCCTTTCGAATCGCGCGGATGACGGCACTCATCACCCGCTTGCGGGCGACGGTGAAATCGGCGCGGCCGAACATGCTGGTATCCGTCGCGACCGCGCCAGACATCCAGGAAGCCAGGGATCACCGGCTGCAGGATTGGGCCGGCTGGCTCCAGGCTGGGCTCGTCGACGCTGTCGCCCCCATGGCCTACACGCCAGAGCCGGCAAAGTTCGCCGAGCAGATTGCCGCCGCTCGCGACGTCAAGGGTGGGCGTGCCGTGTGGGCCGGCATCGGCGCCTACCGTTTGACCCCGGCGCAGACAATCGAGAACATCGAGACCGCTCGCCGGCTCGGCGCCGCTGGCGTCGTCCTCTTCTCGTACGACAGCCTGATCGATCCGCGCCAGTCGCCGCCCGACTACATCGCGGTTGTTGGGCGCTCGGCATTCGCCAAACCAGCCGCCGCCTCCACCGGCACGCGGTGAGGCCGGCCGCCGGTCCATGACCCTGACCTGGCTCGACTACACGGTCATCGCCGGGTATCTCGTCGCCATCACCGCGTTCGGTTCCTGGTTCGCGCGGTTCCAGAAAACCACTCGAGACTACTTCCTCAACGATCGGTCGGTCCCGTGGTGGGCCATCTGCTTTACGATCGTCGCGACCGAGACGAGCACGCTGAGCTTCATTGGCGTCCCGGCGCAGGCCTTCGCGGGGAACATGACGTTCCTGCAGCTGGCGATGGGATACATCCTCGGCCGGCTCCTCGTCAGCGTGCTGTTCATTCCGGCCTATTTCCGCGGCGATTTGTTCACGTCCTACGAGTTGCTGCAGAGACGTTTCGGTCCGAACGTCAAGAACATCGCTGCCGTCATCTTCGTCGTCACGCGGACGCTGGCGGACGGCGTGCGCCTCTTCGCCACGGCGCTCGTGATCACGGTCGTCACGCAAGTGCCGGTGACGCTCGCGATCCTGATCATCGGCACGGCGATGATCGTCTATACGACGCGCGGCGGCGTATCCGCTGTCATCTGGACCGATGTCGTGCAGATGTTCATCTACGTCGCGGGCGCGATGGTCGTGTTTTTCGCATTGCTACAGCAGATCGACGGCGGTTGGAGCGCGATCGTCTCTGCCGGACAGGCCGCGGGTAAGTTTCGCGTCCTGGACTTCACGTTCGATCCTTCGCGTGTCTATACGCTCTGGTCGGGACTCCTTGGCGGCGTCGCGTTGACGCTCGCCACGCACGGCACGGATCAATTTCTCGTCCAGCGGCTGCTGTCGGCAAAATCGGCCAAGAGCGCGGCATCCGGCCTGGTGCTGAGCGGGATTATCGTCTTCGCGCAGTTCGCCCTGTTCCTTGTGATCGGCATCGCGCTTTACACGTTCTACCAACAGGCGCCGCTGCCGCGGCCGCTCGCGACCAACGACGAGGTGCTCCCGCTCTTTGTCGTCACGTCTCTCTCGCATGGCGCCGCTGGGTTCATCGTCGCGGCAATTGTCGCGGCGGCGTTGTCGCCGTCGATCAACGCCCTCGCCGCGACGACGGTCAACGATTTTTACCTGAAGTACGTGCGGCCCAATGCCGATCAGGCGACGCTCATGCGAGTGTCGAAGGGCGCCACGATCTTCTGGGGAGTGGCGCAAATCGCGGTGGCGCTTGGCGCGCAGTGGATTCGCTCGGTGCTCGACACCGGGCTGGCGGTCTTGTCGCTGGCCGCTGGCCCAGTGCTCGGTGCATTTCTCGTCGGAGTGTTGACGACCCGCGTGCGCTCGCGGGCCATGATTGCCGGCATGGCTACGGGCGTAGTCGGTACTGGCGTGGGTGTGGTGGACCGCGGCCGCCGCCTGGACGTGGTGGGCGTTCATCGGCTCGTCGGTGACATTCGCCGCCGCCCTCGCAGCATCGTTCGTCCTTCCCGAGTCAGAGTCGACGACCGCTGAGGTGCCAGTCGGCGCCGCGGCCAGCGGCGGTCATGGCTGAACGGTTCGCGGCCGCGGCGGCGCTGGTGCGCTCGGCGATCGCCGCCGGTGCGTTCCCCGCCGCTGCTATCGAAGTCGGACGCGCCGAGGCTGCAGTCTGGCGCGACGCGACAGGCCGCCTGACCTACGACGCCGACGCGGCGGCGGTCGACAGGGACACGATTTTCGATCTCGCATCCCTCACCAAAGTCATCGCCACGACAACGCTGATAATGCGGGCGGTCGACGACGGAAGGCTCGGCCTGGACGAGTTCGTGTCGAGCCGGCTTCGCGAGTGGAGGGGAACGGATCGGGAGAGCGTGACGATTCGCGATTTGCTGGCGCACTCTTCCGGCCTCACGGCCTATCTGCCCTTCTTTCGCGACTATTCCGGACGCTTCGAGTTCGAGCGAGCGATCTGCACGATGCCGCTCGAATACGCGCCGCGATCGCAATCGATCTACAGCGATCTCGGATTCATGCTCCTCGGGTTCATCCTCGAGGATGCACAGCCAGCCGGTCCGGCGTTTCGTGGTGCTCCAGGAGCCACAGACCCATCGCGACGCCTGGCGACGCAGTTCCAGCGACTGTCCTCGTTCTTCACTGCCGAGCCGCTGCGCTTCAATCCGCCGCGCAGTTGGCGGTTACGAACCGCGCCGACGGAAGTGGATCCGTGGCGAGGTCGCCTGCTGGCGGGCGAAGTGCACGACGAAAACACATGGGCGCTCGGCGGCACCGCCGGTCACGCCGGGCTTTTCGGTACGGCCGCCGCCGTCGGCGCGTTTGCGCGAGGCGTCCTCCGGACACTCGCAGGCGAGCGGTTGCTTTGCCTACCTGAAACCATGCGTGCGTTCATCGCCCGGACCGACGTTCCGGGTAGCTCTCGCGCGCTCGGCTGGGACACCATGCTGCCGACGTCGTCCTCCGGCGCTCACCTCTCGCCCACCTCGATAGGCCACACGGGCTTCACCGGAACATCGCTCTGGATCGACTGGGAACGCGACTTCTACGTCGTCTTCCTCACCAACCGCGTCCATCCGACGCGAGAGAACCAGGCCATTCGTCACGTACGCCCGCAGCTCCATGACGCCGTCGCCGCCGAGATCGATGCGTCCGCCTGCTGACGGACGGAACGAAAACACCCTCCCCACCGTCTCCTTGACAGACTAGGAGAGCCAGAACCAAGCTCGCTCGAGCTTCCTAGCTGTCCCAGGAGAGCATCAGGAGAGCGAACGTGTTCAACCGGCTTCGATCGATAATCGCCGCGCTTTTTCGCCGCAGCCGCTTCGAAGCGGTCATGCGCGAGGAAATGCGCAGTCACCTCGAGTTCCACGTCGCAGACCTCATCCGGAGCGGCGTCCCGCCAGGCGAAGCTGTGCGTCAGGCGCGCCTGGCGTTTGGAAATCTCGAGAGCGTCAAGGATGATTGCCGGCAGGCACGGGGCCTGTGGTTATTCGACGAGCTCCGTCGCAATATTCGGTACGCCGCGCGGCGCCTCCGACAATCGCCAGCCTTCGCCCTGACCGCCTGCGCAACACTCGCCCTCACACTCGGCGCCAACCTGACGATCTTCGCTGTGATCGATGGGATCCTTCTGCGGCCGCTGCCATTCCCTCATGCTGATCGCCTCGTCCGCGTCTTCAACTCGTATCCACGGGCGGGCGTGCCGGACGATGGGACGTCGGTCACGAACTATTACGAGCGTCGCGGCCGCCTCGGCGCTTTCTCTTCGCTGGCGGTGATCCGGGAGAGTACTGCCATCGTCGGCGACGTCGGAGCTACGGAACGCCAGCCGATCGCGCTGGTCACCGCCGAGTTCTTCGCAACGCTTGGTGTTCCACTCGCCATGGGGCGAGCCTTCGAGGAGAGCGAGATGTCCTCGCAGGCGTCTCGGGCCGCGATCGTCACCGACGCGTATTGGCGCCAGCAGATGAACGCGGATCCAGGCGCGCTCGGACGTACTATCAGAGTGAACGGTTTCGATCACGCGGTCGTGGGCGTGCTGCCCGCAACATTCAGGTTCTTGTCATCGAAGGCGCGGGTCTACTTTCCGCTGACGTCGAGCCCTGAGGATCGCGGTCCCGATCGACGGCACTCGGGCAGTTCGTCGCACATGATCGCGCGGCTGCAACCAGGTGCGACCATCGCCGAGGCCCAGGCTCAGATCGACGCCCACAACGCGGCGATGGAAGTCGGCCACCCTCAAGCGGCAATGATGGCGGAGGCCGGATTCCACACGCCAGTTGTGCCCCTGCAGACCGACCACGTAGCATCGATCCAGCCTGTACTCGTGCTCGTGCAGGCGGGCGCAATACTTCTGCTCCTCATCGGCGTCGTCAACCTGGCGAATCTGCTGCTCGTCAGCGTCAGCGCACGGTCGAGAGAGCTCGCGGTCCGTCAGGCGCTCGGGGCCAGTCGTCGCCGATTGGCTATCGAACTACTGATCGAGGTTGCGATGCTGACGTTCGCTGGAGCGGCGCTGGGGCTCGCCCTCGGGGCTGCTGGTGCTCGCCTGCTGCCAGTCCTGGGCGTGGATCACCTGCCGCTCGGCGCGCAGATTTCCTTCGACAGTCGTGTGGCGGCTGTCGCGTTTGCTTCTGCGCTTGCGGTCGCGCTCGTTCTCGCCACGCCGATCGCGCTTCATGCCGTGCGGCAACAGGCGGCGAGTTCGCTACCGCTTGCCTCACGAGGCGGGACTGCTTCGCGTGCCGCCCAGCGCCTGCGGCATGGCTTCGTCGTCGCGCAGGTGGCGCTTTCATTCGTGCTCCTGTCTGGCGCGGGACTGCTCGGCCTCAGCCTGAGGCATGCGATGGCGGTCTCGCCAGGGTTCGACACCGGGCAGGTCACCACCGGGCATGTCACCCTGCCCGGACGCAGCTATCCACGCGGTGCATCGATCCTGTTGTTCGCGGCGCGGCTCACCGACGAATTGTCACGACAGCCGGGAGTGACGGCGGTAGCGATCGCGACAAATGTGCCTCTCAGCGGCAACAACATCAAAAGCGCCGCGACAGTAAAGGGCTACGTGCCACCGGCAGGCGACTCACTGCACGGACATTTCTCCTACGGCGTCAGCGGCGACTACTTTCACGCGATGGGGGTCACCCTCGTGGAGGGGCGCTTCCTCTCGACCGTGGACGCCGAGCGAAGCGAGCGCGTTTGTGTGGTCGACGACGTATTTGCGCGCCGCTACTGGCCCGGCAGGAGCGCGATCGGTGAGGCGCTCTTCCAGGGCGGAACCGCCGGTTCAGACGCCGACGCCTTCAGGGTCGTTGGCGTCGTTGGTGCGGTTACGCAAATTGACGTAACGGACGGCGGCGGCCAAGGCGCAGTCTACTATCCGCTCGCGCATCGGCTCGATCGAAACGTCTTCGTCGTCGTTCGAACCAACGGCTCTGCGGAGGTCTTGGCCGCTACGCTTCGCGCAGCCGTTCGCGCGATCGATCCCGAGCTCCCGGTCAGCGACATCCAGTTGATGCAAGCCCGCGTTGCCGAGAGCCTTGTGGTTCGCCGCACTCCGGCGCTCGTGATAACGGCGTTTTCCACCCTTGCCGTGCTCCTCACCGCCATTGGCACGTACGGCGTCTTGAGCTTCGCCGTCTCTCGGCGGCGCCGCGAAATTGGCCTACGGATGGCCCTCGGCGCGAGACCAGCGCAAGTCCGGGCTCAGTTCCTGTCAATCGCACTGCGCCTGCTCGCCGCGGGCACGGCGATCGGTATCCCCGCCGCGTGGTTAGCGGGCCGCATCGCCCAGACCATGCTCTTCCGAGTGTCCGCAATCCACGTCCCAACATTGGTTGCGGCCACCGTGCTTCTCACCGGTCTGTGCTTCTGCGCCTGCCTGATTCCTTCGCACCGAGCGGCGTGCATCTCACCGACTGAAGCGCTGGCTGGCGACTAGCGAAGTAGACCGCACACAAACGAAAGGCCAGAGCCTGGATGTCCAGACTCTGGCCCTGCAGTCTCTTCGTCCTCGCCTACTTTGCGACGGTCGAGGTGCCGACGGTTATCGCCGTCTGACCCTCCCCTTCCGGTCCCGACGCCTGGATCACGCGCACGGTGATGATCTTCGTGCCCAGCGTCCGGTAGCTCGCCGTCGCACGATTGCCCGTCGACGTGGAGGTCGCCGGTGTCGCGCCATCACCGAAGTTCCACTCGTACCTGAGGATGGTTGACGTCGCTCCGGTCACGACCGCTGTAAAGATGACGACCTGGTTCAAGGCGGGATTCGCGCTCGATGCCTGGATCGTCACCGCCGGCGGCTGCTGCGGCAGGATCGTGACAAAGGTCGCAACCGTCTCCTGGAAGCCGCTGGCTTCGGTCGCCGTGGCGCCGACGCGATACGTTCCCTCCTCGGTGTAGGTGTGCTGCACCGGCGTTGACGCGCTGATCGCGCCAAGCGAGCTTCGGCTGCCGTCGCCGTAGTCGATCGACACATCCCGAATGTTGGCTGTGGTCCCCACGCCGACCGTGAACGTGACCGGCGTGCCGGCGGCGACGGAAGTGGTCGGGCCCGCAATCGTCACGCCAGTTCTCGGATTGAGGTTGACGTTCACCGTCGCTGTCTTGCCAGCCACGTTGGCGGTCACGACCGCGTTGCGAGTCGCCGTCAGCGTCGTTCTGGCCACGCCGTTCGAATCGGTGGTGGCTGTTCCGGCACCCAACTGCCCCTGATCCGCCGTAAACGTGACCGGGACACCCGGAAGGCCAGCGCCGCTTGCGTCTTCGGCCCGTGCTGCGATCTCGGTGGTCCCGCCTCCCGGCGGAAGGACCTGCGGTGTCGCGGTCAGCAGTACGCGCTCGACGGCCGCCGTCCCGACCCGCAGGTTCTCGAGCTTTCCTGACGCGCCGCCCGAGAACGCCGTAATCGTGGCCGTGCCACTCTGGCCGCTCGAGATGAAGCGGACGCGCACCTGACCGTTCTGGGTCCGCGCCTCCGTCGGCTCAATTCGCCCGAGCGTCGTCGTAAAGGTAATGACCGTACCGTTCTGCACCGGCGTGCCAGCACCCGTCGACGACGTGGAGGTCGGCGTGGTGGGGGTCGTCGGCGTCGTCGGAGTACCGGGCGTCGTGGGGGTCGTCGGCGTCGTCGGCGTCGTCGGAGTCGCTGCCGTGCCGTTCTCAATGGCCGTCGCGACGATCTCGATCTCCCCGTTGACTGGGACCGTATTGGCCGTCGCAAAAAGTGAGATCACCGTGCCGCCTGGCGCAAGGAGGGGAACTTTGTCGCACGCAGACGAGAAGGTGAACAGGCCGAGCGCGATCGGCGCGATGAGCTTGGCGCGTCCCAGTGGCTGTCTGGCTTGTGCTAGCATGGAAAAACCTGCGGATAGTAGTGTCATGATGTTACGCAGTCAAGACGGCGAGCGTGGCTACGCGATGGCGGCACTCCTCGTTGCGCTTGCCATCATGGCTATCCTCATGTCGATCGCGCTGCCGGTCTGGCGGCAGGAAGCCCGCCGCGAGAAGGAAGCGGAGCTCGTCTTTCGCGGCGAGCAGTACGCGCGCGCGATCGCTCTTTTCAAGTTCAAGAACGCCAACATTCCAAACGCCTTTCCTCCGAGCATCGACTTCCTCGTTCAGAACCGTTTCCTGCGCAAGAAATACAAGGACCCGATGACGAAGGACGGCGAGTTCGTCCTGATCGGCGGCGGCAGCCAGCAGCCTGGCCTCAACTCGCCGGGTCAAACGCAACCGGGACAAAGCCAGCCGCCGCAGAGACAGGGCCAGCCGCCGCAGACTCAATCGGGAGGACGCAGCAACCCTAGCAACCCTCCAGTGCTCCCCGGAGTGCAACCGACTATCCCAGCCGCCGGCATGATTGGCGTGCGAAGCGCCAGTACCGAGACGTCGATCCGCACCTATCGTGGCGCAACGCGCTACGACCAGTGGCAATTCACATTCAACATCGCTCCGCGCCCCGGAGGCGCGATGCCGATGGCGAACTCCCCCGAGGGCGGCGCCAACAATCCCAACAACCCGAACTTCCCTGGCGGCGGACGAAACCCCGGCAGAGGCAACCGCGGTAGCGGTAACCCGGGATTCAACCCGAACCGGCCCACGACGGCTCCACCGCCGGTCGGTACCCCGGGTGGAAACCGCGGCACCAATCCGAGCGGCCGCGGGCGCGGACAGTTCTAGCCCGCGCCTCACGCGCGGAACCGATACAGTTCGTTTCATCCGCGGCTACCAGTCCGAGTAGTTCGTTCCATCGAGCGCGGTCCCTTGCGCTCCGCTCTTCACGTTGTAAATTCCCGGCTCAGCTGTCGGATTGCTCGGATCCGGTTCGGCCGGCTCGGTCTGCCAACTGTCGGCGGACTGCGTAATCGGGTCTTGCGGGATCTTGCGCATATAACCGTCGCTTACGAGCGTCTCGAGCGAGGCCGGATACTTATTTTTGTCAGCGTAGGACCTGATCGATTGCGTCACGCATGCGGAACAGATCTGTGCGGAGCACGCTCTCCTGTGAGTGCCGTACGCCGTTCTTGTACTGCACGACGCCCATCGCCGCGAGGATCGAGATCAGCGCAAGGACGATCAACAGCTCGATGAGTGTGAACCCCGCGACTCGGCTTCTGTTGCGGGCCGGTTGCGGCCCGAGGGCACGGAATTGACGCCGAACGCACGCGCGCTTTCTCATGATGCGTTCCTTTACCAATCCTTGGACCTTCGTCCCGTCGAGCGCGATCCCGGTCGACTTCGTGTAGACGTCGTAGACGTTCTGTCCACCCCACGCGAACGAGTCTGGTCGATCCTGATAGGCTCGGCGCCCCCACTCGGTCGAGTTCGTGAAGGGATCGATCGGAATCCGGCGCAGGAACTTGAGCTTCCGGCCGGAGGCATCGTTGGCGACCGTGACACCCTCGACGAGCGTGTCGAGGTCCGGCGGATAGCCTTCGCTGCCAGTGCGAAGCTCCGTCGCCGGAATCAAGCCCATGTCGACGGCATCCTTGAACTTATCGATTGCTGTGCGCATCTCCCGCAGCGAGCGGCGCAGCTCCGCTTCCTTCTGCCGCTGGTTCGCCACCTTGGCCAGCGGCATGACCGCCGAGGCCAGGATGATGAGGATCGTCGAGACGATCAGCAGCTCGATGAAAGTGAAGCCGCGCGCGCCACGAATTCGCCGCAGGCGCATTCCAGTTACCTCACGGTTACCGAGACCGGCGTAAATTGCAACGGCAGCGCCGTCCCCTCGGGATTGCTCGCAACGCCGCTCACCTGGATCAACGAGTTGCCAGGGCCAACCGCGTCGAAGAGCAGCGCCGCCAGCAGGCCCGAGCCCGACGCGCCCGCTTGATCGCCGCTCCTGGCGACAGCGATGTCGACGCGGCCGGTCGCCACGTCGATGCGCGGCGTGAAGTTCGCCGTGACTCCGCCCTGCCGCATGAACGTCCCTTCCTGCACGTTCCGGACACGGAGCACGGCAGGGTTGAACGTCACGGTGAGCGTCACCATCGACAAACGCGACGCGTTCGCGACGGCAAGCGGCACGGTGTAGGGGCCTCCGGCCGTGCGGAACTCCTGCGGCGCGGTGACGGTAATCTGCGCGACGGCCGGGGGTGGAACTCCCGGTGCGGTGGTTGCAGGCGCCGCTGCCGCAGGATCGCGCGGCGGCGTCACCGGCGCGGTTGGCGTTGGTGCTGGCGTTGCGCCGGCCGGCGGCAGCCCGCCAACGGGTGGAGGCGCACCAGGCGGCGTCGCTGGCGGTGCGATCGGGGTGACCGGCGGCACGTTGGCCGTCGCGGGCGGCACCCCTGTCGCCGGCACCGGTGTGCCCGAAGGCGGCGGCAGGAACTGCGGCGTGGGCGTCGTAATCGCTGACGGCTGCGGCGGCGGCCCTTGCGCCGCGGGCGGTTCTTCGGCCGCGGGCGGCTGTATCAGCGGTGGCGGCCCGGTCAGACCGACGTTCTGCTGGGTGCCGATATACATCGGCGCCAGATCATCGACGGTGAGCTCGTGCGTCCGCACGATGTGCGGCGTCAGGAGCATGACGATGTCTGTCTGCTCGATGACGTCGTTGGTCGATCCGAAAAGCGACCTCAGGCCAGGCACACGGACAAGCCCGACCATTCCCGATATGATCTTGCGCTGGTCGTCCTTGAGGAGTCCCGCGAGCAGGTTCGACTCGCCCTCGCGCAGCCGCAACCGTGTCTTGACGCGGCGAGATCCGAACGACGGCACGTCCTGCCCGGCGACGCTGACGTTTGGGCCGAGGTTGCTGCTCTCGACCGTGAGATCGAGGATGATCTCCCCTTCGTAGGTCACGCGCGGGGTCATGGCGATGTTCACACCGACGTCCCGATACGTGAATGAGGACTGCGGGATGTTGGCAAAGCCCCCCGCTGCCGCCGCGCCGAAGACCGTCGAGACGACCGGAATCTGATCGCCGAGGTTGAGCGTCAGTTCCTGTCCCTCCGCGCCCCGCAACTGCGGCTTCGCGAGCTGCTTCGTGCGCGAGTCGGTCTCGAGGAACCTGAGAAACGCCGTCGGGACCGTCAGGTAGAAGTCCGATGTGCTGATGCCCTGCGAAATCGTATTGAGGTTGAACGGCGGCGGCGGCGTCGGCGGCACACCTCCCGACGTGTTGGGGGGCGCCACCTCCGGCGAGAACGTCAGTCCGAGCGCGTAGTCGCTGAGGTTGATCCCGAACGACTTGGCTCGGTTGCGATTCACCTCCAGGATCTGCACCTCGATGACGACTTCTGCGCGCGGCTTGTCGAGCGCGCGGATAAGGCGCTCGGCAACCGCAACCACCGGCGCCGTTGCGCGCACGGCAATGGTGTTCGACGTCTTGTTCGGATAGATCGCGGGCGCAACCTGCGCCTGGATGCGCATCATCGTGTTCAATGCCTGGGAGACTTCCTGCGTGTCCGCGTGCGACAGGTAGAACACCTGCATGACGAGGTCGTCGTACTTGAGGTGTCCGGCCTGGTTATCCGGCGCAATCACGATGGTCTGCGGGTTGAGCACCTTGTAGAAGTAACCGTTGACCGAGAGGATTTGCTGGAGCGCGTCCTCGAGCGTGACGCCATCGAGGTTGACGGTGTATGCCTTGTCCTGGTACGCCTGATCGTACTGAATGTTGATGCCCGTGGTGGTGCCGATGAAGTTCAGGATGTCGCGGAGGCTCGAGTTGTTGAAGCTGATCTTGAGCGGCGTCCGATCGGCGGGATTGAGCACGGGCACGCCCTGCGTGCGGGCCTGCTGCCGCATCTTCTCGATCGCGGGACGTGGCCGCGACTTCTCGATGCGATCGCGAATCGTGCGCTCGAGTTCCGCCGCCTTGGTTGCCGCGAGACGGTTCGTCGCGTCCAGCTCGACGGCCCTCTTGTACTCGATGAGCGCCGCATCGAGCTGGTCGGCCTGTTCGAGTTCGCGCGCGCGCGTAATGTGGTTGCGCGCGGCGTTCTGTGTCGCCCGTTCGAGCTCGATTTTGTATTCGGCGTTCTCGGGGCTGGCCTGAAGCGCCTCCGTGTAGTGCGTTACAGCGGTATCCCAGTCCCCGGTGCGTGCCGCCTCCCGGCCCTTGCGGAAGGCGCGGCCGGCTGCGCACCCCGAGACAAGCGCAGTCAAAACCAGTAGAACAATAAGCCTTCGTCTCATCCCAGCTCCCAGCCGCCAGCGTTCAGCGTCCAGCTCACCTTGGACAATCCCCGCTCTTTCGGACGGTCGTTCGCCCCGTCCCGTTGGAATATTCGAGGATCACCGATTCCACGCCAATCTTTACCAGCTTGTAACGTCCGTCGATAAGCTCGCCTTCGCGGGCCGCGTACAAAACCCTTTGCAGTCGGTCAGCGCCGCCAGCGTCATGCCCGGCTTCTCCACCGTTCCCATGAACTTCAAAGGGATCGGCGGCGGTGGCGGCGGTCCCGTCTGCACCGGCGGAGGGGCTGGCCCGATCTGCGTGACCGGCGGCGGCTTGACCATCTCTGGAGGAGGCGCCGGAGGCGGCCGGAATCGGAACGGATTCCGCGCGCCTTCGCCAAAATCCGGACGCTCTGCCTCGAGCGCCTCGAGCCGGACTTTGAGCTCCGCCGGATCGAGCTCACCACGCGCCGATCCCGACCTCCCCGAACCAGTCGTTCGCCTGGCCGTCGGGGGCGCCGCAGGGGCGACGGTCGTCTCAGGCCACATCTGATACGCCACGAGCGCCACAAACGCCAGCGCCAGCAGACCGAGCAGCCACACGCGCGTCCGCTGCGGCTTGGGTTGCGGCGACTCAGTTTCCATCGCTACTCACCCGGAAGTAGGTCGCCACCTTGACGACGACCGTCAAACCACCGTCGCGCTCCGATCCTTGGGAGACCGCAACGTTTTCAATGATGAGGAACTCCGCCGCTGTCTCGAGGTCGTGAATGAAACGTCGGATGTCACGGTACTCGCCGGTCAACACGACCGTCGCCGTCAGCTTCCCGAGTTGACTGCCCCGCTCTTGCCTCTCCTCAAAGTCCTTTCGACCAGGCTTCACGTTGGACGACGCTTCGAGCTTGTCGAGTTTGGCGTAGAGAAGGCGGCGGGCGCCGCTCAGATCCGGCGGTAGCACCGCACTGTAAAACTTCTTGAGCTCGGCGTCCGCGGTCACTTTTCCGGTCGCCGTTGCCCTGGCAGCATCGTATTCGGCTTGGGCCGACTTGCGAGCTGCGGTCGCGTTCTGTGCGTCACGCTCGCCGTTGGCCACCTTCAACGACAGCGGATAGACAACGGCGACGAAGAGCGCCATGTTCGCCAGCACTGCACCGATTAACGGGTAGATGAGACGGCGGTTCTCGGAGAAGATGCGTCGCATGAGCGTCATCGCGCGCCCCCCGAAATCGCTGCTGTCGCCTTCACCGGCGGCGTCGCCGGCGCTGGCTTGGCAGGTGGCGGCGCGGCCGGCGTGGCGGTGCCGGCATCGCCTGAAGTGTCGGGAACGTAGAGGGCCTCGATCGTGACCTGCGTAAGCCCATCGTCGGTGAGATTCTGCTGCCGCGGGAGCACGTTCTCGAACGCGCCCGTAGCCTCGAGCTTCTCCATGAACTCATCGAGGTCGGCAGTGCGCCGGCCAAGCACAATCAAGGTGATCCGCGTCTCGCCGCGATCGATCGTCGGCCGCACCGACGCCAGCATGACTTCGGGCGGCAGCGTGGTTTCGAGCTGATTGAACAGCGCCGTCCACGAGAACGTCCGGCCGTCGATCAGCGTATTCGCCTCGCGCGCTGCGGCAACGATCGTTTTCAGCTCTTCCTGGTTGATGCTTTGCCGTATCTCGCGCGCCTTGCGAGAGAGATCGGTCGCCGCCGATCGATCTTCGCGGATCCGCCCCGACAGCACCGTGTTCTGGCGCGACAGACGCACGACCTCGACCAGGTTGAGGATCGTCAGCGCGAGCACCACCAGGCCCACGAGCGCAAGCACGACGTGGACGGCACGCTCGTTATAGAACGGACGCGTTGAAAGGTTGGTCCGTAACATCACGCACCCTGCGCTGCCACCGACGAATGTTTACGCTCGCGCAGCAGCACTCCAACCGGAGCAGCCAGGGCGTCAAGGAGCCCTGGACTGGCGTTGATGCGATCGCGCATCGATGCCGCGCCGCGCACATCGAGGACTTCGACGCGCCCGCCGACTCGCTCTTCGATACCGCGCCGCAGCCGCTCCGCCTGTTCGACACCTGCCATCGACGCACCGGCCACGACGACGCGCGAGAAGCCGCCGCCGCCAAGCCGGTCTTCGTGATACATGGCCGTCTGGTGGACGAGGTCGGTCAGATCGCTTTCTGCTCCCAGCGTACGGTTGCGGAAGAACACGAGATCGTTGCCGCGAACGACCGCGAGCGTCACGTAGTCGTGCCCGACGTGCACCAGAAGCCAATCGCCAGCAGAGGCACCCGTCGCGGCTAACTGCGCGTTGATCAGGCTGAAGCTCGCGATATCGACGAGCCCAGCGTGCACGCCGGCGTCGTCGCACGCCCGCTCGAAGCCCTGAATCACGTCGCGACGCGCCATCGACACGACGAACTCGCGGCCGCCGCCATCGAGTGCGACGCCCGCCACCCACGACACTTGCGCATCTTCGACGCGGAACGGTGCCGCCTTCTTCACTTGCCAGTGAATGAGCTGATCGAGGTCCTGCGCTTTTGCCGGAATCTTCTCGAACCTGACGAGCGATACCTTCGCCGTCGTATCGGGCAGGACGAGCGCTACCCGGCGCGCTCGCGGCGCCACCTTCTGCAGTGCCGTCTTGAGCGTCGCGCTGAGCCCCGCCTGGTCGTGCACGTTCGGGGCGTTCAGCGCCGCCGTCACCACGCCAGGCGCCAGCGGCTCGATCGCGTACGCCGAAATCACGCGCTCGCTACCCGACTCGCTGAGCGCGAGCACCGTGACATGTGTCGCCGCGATCTCGATCGCCACCGACGGCGGCGCGCTCGCCAGCCACCCCACCCCGGGGCCCTTGCGCGTTTTGACGACGGTATCGACGCTCATTCGACGAACGTGACCTTGTTGATCTCGCGCAAAGTTGTCGTTCCGTTCAGCACGCGTTCGACCGCCGACTCACGGAGGAAGCGCATGCCCTCGTCGCGGGCCGCCTTCTTGATCTCTGACGTCGGCCGCCGGTCGAGAATCATCTCGCGGATATGATCCGACAAATCCAGGAGCTCGCAGATCGCGGTCCGGCCTTTGAAACCGGTGCCGCCGCACTCGACGCAGCCGGCGCCCTCGAAGAACTTGCCGCTGTGCTCGAGCGCCAGATCCATTGCCGACTCCTCGAGCATGGCGCGGCTCACCTTCGCCGGCCGCTTGCAGTGACTGCAAATGTTCCGGACCAGCCGCTGCGCCAGCACGCAGTTGAGCGCCGACACGAACTGGTACGCCTCGACGCCCATGTTCAGGAACCGGCCGAGCACGTCGAGCACGTTGTTGGCGTGAACCGTCGTGAACACCAGGTGGCCAGTCAGCGCCGACTGGATGGCGATCTGCGCCGTTTCAGGGTCGCGGATCTCGCCGACCATGATCTTGTCGGGATCGTGTCGGAGGATGGATCGCAGGCCGCGGGCAAACGTCAGCCCCTTCTTCTCGTTGATGGGAATCTGCGTGATCCCGCGCAGCTGATACTCGACCGGATCCTCGATCGTGACGATCTTGTCCTCGACCGTCTTGATTTCTGAGAGCGCCGCATAGAGCGTCGTCGTCTTGCCGCTGCCCGTCGGTCCGGTGACGAGCACCATCCCGTACGGCTCGGCAATGTATTTGCGAAAACGCTTCAGCTCGAGCTCGGGAAAACCTAGGATGTCGAGCCGCAGCTCGTGGAACTGCTCGCTGATCGACTCCTTGTCGAGGATACGAATGACGGCGTCTTCGCCGTGGACGCTCGGCATGATCGAGACCCGGAAGTCGATCGTCTTGCCTGGAAGGCGGAGCTTGAAGCGGCCGTCCTGGGGCACGCGCTTTTCGGCGATGTCGAGCTCCGCCATGACCTTGACGCGCGAGATGATCGTGCTGTGGAAACGCCGGTCGATCGGCCGCATCGCTGGTTGCAGCACGCCGTCGATCCGGTACTTCACGTGGACCGCGTCGTCGCCGGTCTCGATGTGGATGTCGCTCGCCCGTCGCTGGATGGCGGCGTAGATCGTCGTATCAACAAGCCTGATCACCGGGCTGGAATCGGCGGTCAGCTTGTCGACCGTCAGCTGTTCCTCGCCCGACTCGTCCTCTCGCAGAAGCTGCAGCTGGAAGCTCTCGGTCGCTTCCTCGAGGACGCGGGTGGAGCTCTCGCTCTTCTTGAGAATCCCTTGAATCGCCGAAGGCGTACCCACAGTGACCTTGATGTGTGTGGCAAGGAGCACAGCGAGCTCGTCGATCATCGGCAAATCAGTCGGGTCCGAGACGACGATGACGAGGGTGTTGCCTTCGCGGTGCGACGGGACGAAGCCGTACCGCAGCATGAGATCCGCGGGGATCGTGCGGAACAGATCGTGGTCCAGGTTGTAGTGCGTCAAATCGACGAACTGCAACCGGTACCGATCGGCGAGGCGCTCGGCGCGGGCGGTCTCCGCCGCCCGTTCGGCCGCTGTCGCTTCGGGCACGCCGACGTAGAGATCGCTCTCGCCGGCCGCGGCCGCTGACGCAGGTTTACCGTTCATACAAACTCGCTGACTCTGGCACGCGTCGGGGCTCTACCGCAACGCGTTCGAGAGGTTGAAAAGTGGCATGTAGAGCGCCAGGAGCAACCCGGCAATCACAATGCCCATGATGATCAGCAGAATCGGCTCCACCAGGGTCACGAACCGATCGAGGTTCGTTTCGATTTCTTCGTCGTAGAAATCCGCCAGGCTGTTGAGCATTTCCTGGAGCGCGCCGGTCTGCTCGCCGACTTCCACCATTTTCAGCGACACGTCCGGAAACGCGCCGCTGTCAGACATCGCCGCCGACAGCGCTCGCCCTTCGCGCACCTGCTGTGATGCCTTGTGCAGTTCCCGGGCCAAATACCGGTTCTTGATCGACCGCGCCGACACGTCGATGGCGTTGACGAGCGGAATACCGCCGCCAAGCAACGTCGCCAGCGTCCGTGCGGCCTGCGAGGTCGAGAACTTTCTCGCGACTCCACCGAGCAGCGGCACGCTCAGAATCCAGCGATCGACGAGCTCGCGCTGGCCCGGCCGCTTGAGCCAGAGCCACACCGCCGCCGAGACGCCGAGGATCACGATCACCATAATCCCGAAATACGCCGTTGCGTATGCCGAGACGGCAACGATGACTCGCGTCGAGAGCGGCAGCTCCTTCCCGAACTGCTCGTAGTAGCCGCTAAACTGCGGCACGACTCGCAGGACGAGGATGCCGACCACGACCAGCGAGAGCGCCAGCAACACGGCCGGATAAATCAGTGCCGATATCGTCTTCCGCCGCACGCTCTCGACAACCTTTACGTAAGTCACGTACCGTCGGATGACCTGCTCGAGGTTGCCGCTCTTCTCGCCCGCCATTAGCGATGCCGTGTAGACGCCTGGGAACATCGACCCGTGGGCTTCGAACGACTCCGACAACGAGCTGCCGGCGCGCACACGATCGTGAACGTCGTTGAGCACCGACTTGAACACAGGGTTCGTCACCCGGCGGCGAAGAATCTCGAGCGACTGCACGAGCGGCATGCCGGCCTTGAGCAAGCGTTGCGAGCTCCTGGTTGAAGACGAGGAACTCACGCGTGGCGATTTTCGATCGCGTCGGAAGCGACAGGGACCCGAGCGCGAGGCGGCCGGCGCGCTGAATCGCGAGAACGTACAGGCCCTTCTCTTCGAATTCCCGGCGCAGCCGATCCTCGCTGTCGGCGACGTAAACGCCTTCGATGATTTCCCCGCCGGGAGTGCCGAGCCTGCAGCGGAATTCCATGCGTTAGTAATCAGAGCTCATCAATGGTGGCCTGGTGGCTTCCGGCTTCAGTCGGAAGGCCACCCGCCGACGATCTTCAGCCTGACGGCTGAAGACACGTTTTTTGCGCCGCGCTGCCGTACGTCGGCGCAACATCTTGTCAGTGTGGACATTATCGGCCGATCGCCTCGCCGGATTATATACCAGCGGCCTGCGGGCGCCTGCGTGTGCGGTCACCCAGATTAGACAGCGAGAACGGTCCGACGGCTGGGAAAAGAAGGCGCTGACGCGCCAGAACCGCGAAACTTCTCGGGCTACTTGATGCCTGCGATCGCCAGGATCCTGGAGACGTAGTTTCGGGTTTCGCGGTACGGCGGAATGCCATTGAACTTCGTGACGGCGGCTTCTCCGGCGTTGTACGCCGCCAAACCAAGCTCGAGCCGTCCGAACCGATCGATGAGCGACTTCAGGTGCTTGATGCCCGCCTCGATGTTCGCCTTCGGATCGAACGGGTTCCGGACGTTGTACGACCGCGCCGTCGACGGCATGAGCTGCATCAGCCCCATCGCACCCTTCCGCGACCGCGCGCGCGCCTGGTAATTCGACTCGACCTGAATGAGCGCCCGCACGAGCAACGGATCGACCCCATGCGCTTCAGACACGGCGGAGATGATCTCGCCGTAGGGCGTTTCCTGCAGCACGGCGCCAGAATCAGCCGGCGCCTGTTCGTCAGCCTCCGCCGCCACCGCCACAGGCTCCTGGTACGGGACTTCGTCCGGCAGGATCTTGTCGATGAGCGACTTGTCGCAGGTCACTTCGCCGCCGGTTCGCAGCGTCAGGATGATGCGATCGCCATCCGCCCGGTGACCCTTCACCGACACGGAACGGCCGGAGGTCAGAAACACGATCTCCGCCTGCGCCTGACTGGCACAACCGATCAATATGAGCGCGACCGCCGCGACCCTCAGAAAGCGGAGTGTCATGGGAAGTAGGGATGCTACCACCCCGCAATGGGGCGTGTCCAGAAACCGTACAGTTTGGCCCGGAGACTTCCCTATTTGGCTTCGATGAAGGCGTGGAAGACGCGGATGCCCAGCTCGCGCGTGTCTCCGCCTCCCGGCGAGAAGGTCTGATCGACTTCGAGCGTGATCTCCGACATGTCCGCCGAGCCGAGTTGCGCCGCCGTCACCGGGAGCGACACCAGCTTCGGCGCCTTCGAGTCGGCCGCGAACGTTCCAATGACCTGATCGCCGGACCGTACGGTGACCTGCTGGGGAGTCGGAAACTTGTCATTCCGGGCGTCGTACTCGACGAAGAAGGTTCCGTCCTTCTTGGGATTCCGGAACGAAATCGTGGCGGCCTTCTTCGTCCACTGCCACTCGTTGGTCGGATCCTCGGAGGATACTTCGGCGGGGTGCCACCCATCCTTGTAGATCAGGAAGATGTTCTCCGACTGCGGCAGCAGCTGGAACTTGGCCACCTGGTACTCGCGCCGGGAGATGTCGGTGGCACAAAGCGGCAAGCGCTGGCTGGCGGACGGCAGGTAGAGACCAATCCGCACGTGCGCCGGACCGATATATGGGTAGTTCGGCACGAATACGGTTCGCGTGTACTCGACCTTCTGTCCTGGCTTCCACTTCGACGTCGGTTCGACCGGAGGATGGTCATCGCCCCACAGCCGTTCCCCTTGGTCATCGAGGACGTGCACGAAGACGACATAGTCCTGCGAGATGGACGCCGTCTGCGCGACGTCGAACTTGTAGCTGAACGTCAGGGGACTTCCAATTGCCGCGCGCTCCCGCGCAAGCGTGACGGAGGGCGTCGCCACACACGGCACAGTCTCTTCTTTACGGCTGCAACCCGACGCCGCGGCAAGCGCGGCGACGGCACACACGAAAACATTCACACGACTGGACATAGCGGCAAACACAGATTGAACGGAACGTGATGGTACCGCAGTTGTTCGAGGTAGAGCAATATGTTAGCCTGCGCGGAATTGGTTCTTCGTTCGGGGTTCGTCGTTCTTGGGTTCAGGTCGGTCGTTCCAGCTTCGAGTTTCCGTTCTGAGTCCAGGAGCCCGAACCTGAGGTCGAAGATCCACGTCGAACCCGAACGAAGAACGCAGAACCCGAACGCCGAACCAGGAACCTGAACCACGAACCAAGAACCACGAACCAAGAACCGACAGAATCGATAAGGATTCAATGTCTGACGCCCTGGGAATGGTCGAAACCAAAGGCCTCATCGGATCAATCGAGGCCGCCGACGCGATGGTGAAAGCCGCCAACGTCGTCCTGGTTGGGAAGGAATATATCGGCGCCGGTTACGTTACGGTGCTCGTGCGCGGCGATGTTGGCGCCGTGAAAGCCTCGACCGATGCCGGTGCGGCGGCGGCGAGACGTGTGGGCGAGCTCGTCTCGGTGCACGTGATTCCGCGGCCCCATGCGGAAGTCGAAAAGATTCTGCCCAAGGTCAAGGACGCCAAGGCGACCTAGCTCGCCCCCCGCCGTCGCCCGCCGGCGACGCGTGGCTTGACTAACCAAGCATGGCGCAGCCCCCAGCCCAGACCGATCGCGACCTGGCCTCCATTCACGAAGCGCGAACACTCGCGCGTCGGGCAAAAGAGGCCGCTGCCCTTCTCGCCGAACTGTCCCAGGAACAAATCGACGCCATCGTCGACGCGATGGCCCAGGCCGCGACGCCGCAGGCCGAAGCGCTCGCTCGATTGGCCTGCGAGGAAACCGGTTACGGCGTCGTCGCCGACAAGGTTCAAAAGAACCTCTTCTCCTCGCAGAAGGTCTACCAGTTCATCCGGCCGATGAAGACCGTCGGCGTGGTCCGACGGATCGAGGATCGCAAGGTCATTGAAATCGCTGAACCCTTTGGCGTCGTCGCGGCCATCGTCCCGTCCACGAACCCGACGTCGACGGCGATTTACAAGATCCTCATCTCGCTCAAGGCGCGATGCTCGATCGTCATCAGCCCGCATCCCGCGGCCGTTCGCTGCATCACCCGCGTCGCCGAGGTCATGAACGAAGGTGCCCGACGCGCCGGCGCGCCCGACGGTGCCATCAACTGGATGACGACGGTCACGATCGAGGGGACGCAGGAACTGATGAAGGCCAGGGAAACAGCGGTAATCCTGGCGACCGGGGGCATGG
Source organism: uncultured Acidobacteriota bacterium (assembly GCA_963797715.1). GTDB lineage: Bacteria > Acidobacteriota > Vicinamibacteria > Vicinamibacterales > 2-12-FULL-66-21 > DATBJJ01. Next base: position 241,539 of record CAWCQS010000003.1, on the reverse strand, counting down.
GATTGGTTCGCGCCGCCTATAGTGCCGGTAAGCCGGCCTATGGCGTGGGTCCTGGCAACGCGCCCGCCTACATCGAACGATCGGCCGATGTCACCAAGGCCGTCCGCGACATCGTCACGGGCAAGACGTTCGACAACGGCGTGCTCTGCTCGTCCGAAAACTCTGTCGTGGTCGATGCTCCGCTCGTCGAGGAGGTCAAGCGGCAGTTTGTCGCGAACGGCGCCCACTTCCTGAGCGCGGCCGAGATCGACGCGGTCGGCAAGGTGCTCGTCAGCCCGCAGCGGCTACCCAATCCGGCCCTCGTCGGTCGGCCCGCAACATATATCGCGCAACAAGCAGGTATCACGGTCCCGCCCACGACGCGGGTACTCATCGCGGAGCTGGCCGGGGTCGGCCGCGACTTTCCGCTGTCGATCGAAAAGCTCTGCCCGGTACTCTCCTTCTATGTCGTTTCCGACTGGCGCGAGGGCTGCGAGCGCTGCAAGCAAATCCTGCGGTACGGCGGTATGGGCCACACCATGTCGATCCACTCCCGCAATGACGAGGTTATTCTGCAGTTCGGGCTGAAGAAACCGGCATTTCGTATCGTCGTCAATTCGCCGACGACGCATGGCTCGATCGGTCTGTCTACCGGGCTCGAACCCGCAATGACGCTCGGATGCGGCGGCTACGGCGGGAACATCACGTCAGACAACATCTCTCCGCGACACCTGTTGAACATCAAGCGGCTGGCGTACGAGATCGCGCCAGTGTCGGCGTCGCCGCCCGTTCCGCTGGTCGAACTGACCGCGCCGCTGCCGAAAGCGCCGATCGTAGCCGCCCCGTTAGGGCTCGCAGCCGGTCCGCTGGCCAAGCGAATCGACGCTTTCCTCGCGTCTCGCGGGTTTGCGGTACCCGGTACCAGTCCCGAAGCGCCAGTGAAGGGCGAGAATGCCCCGCCGCCGGCGGCCGCGCAAGTCGAGACGCAGCCCGCTTCGCCTCCGTCGCCCGCGCAGCCGGTTTCGAAGCCGCTTGATTTCGTCTGCGAAGACGATGTGCGTCAGGCGATGCGGCAAGGCCGGAAGCTCGTGATCGGCGAAAAGACGATCGTGACACCTGCCGCACGGGATTTTGGCGAGGCGCACCACCTCTTTGTGATGGCCGAATGGCCGAGGTGAAAACCGCAGACTTTCGTGCTTCCTATTGAGCAGATTGGGGTTAGAGTTGACCAGCTGCGCTGGAAGATGCTATCCTGTTTGCCCGGTAAGACGTCGGGATTCCGGAGAGCGCTACGCATGCTGAATCGTGCTGGGCTGCCAAGGGTGGCAGCCGCCGGACTGGTTCTGGCTTCGACGTTCGCCGCCGCCTGCGGATCGAGCAATCCCAAACCCCAGGTCCCGGCCGCCCCGAAGCCCGTGGCGCAGGCACCGCCTGTCGTACCCACGCCACCTCCCCCTCCCGACCCGATTACAGTTCTGATCGACGCTTCCCAGCAGCACTTCCTGAGCGGTGAGCGGGAGCTTCGGCTCGGTCATCTCGAGCGCGCGCGGGTGGAATTCGACCGCGCCGTGGAGATGCTGCTGGAGTCGCCGTACGGCGCCCGGACGGATGCCCGGCTCCGCGAGCATTTCGATCGGCTAGTCGACCGGATCAACGCTTACGAGGTGACGGCGCTTGCCCAGGGCGACGGCTTCTCTGAGAAACTGCCCGAGCCAGCGTCGATCGACGAACTCCTCAAGATTGCGACGTTTCCGAAGCCGGCCCCCGGTGCCGACACAGAAAAGGCCGTCAAGGCCGACCTAGCGGCAACCGAACACGACGTGCCGATTCCGCAGAACGACCGCGTCCTCGGCTATGTGGAGTTGTTCCAGGGTCGCCTGCGCGACTACATCCACGAGAGCCTAACGCGCGGCACCAAGTACCTGCCGATGATCCAGTCGGTGTTTCGCTCCGAGGGGCTGCCGCTCGATCTCGCCTACATTCCCGTGATCGAAAGCGGCTTCAAGACGAATGCGCTATCGAAGGCCAGCGCGCGTGGGCCATGGCAGTTCATGAGAGCCACCGCCACCGAGCAGGGCCTCAAAACCGATTGGTATGTCGACGAGCGCTCGGATCCCGAAAAGGCGACCGTCGCCGCGGCAAAGTATCTCAAGACGCTTTACGATCTTTTCGACGGCGACTGGCATCTGGTGCTCGCGGCCTATAACGGCGGCCTTGGGCGGGTGCAGCGCGCGATGAAGCGCTCAGGCCAGGACGACTTCTGGTCGATGGCGAGCAGCTCCCGATACCTTCCTCGCGAGACGCGAGAGTACGTGCCGCTCATCCTCGCCGCCATCATCGTCGCGAAAAACCCATCGCAGTATGGGTTCGACATCACCGCCGAGGATCCCATTGCCTACGAGAAGGTCGTGGTGCCGCGAGCCATCGACCTGCGGCGGGCGGCCGAGTGGACCGGCCGGAGCATCGACGAGATCCAGGCGCTCAATCCCGAGCTCAGACGCTGGACGACGCCGCTCAAGAGCGAGTACGAATTGAAAGTGCCGCAAGGTACCGCGGTGCAGTTCCGCGAGCGGCTCGCCTCGGCGTCGCCGAACGAGCTGGTCGCCCTGACGTGGTACACCGTCAAGAACGGCGAAACCCTCGCCTCGATCGCGCGCAAGCTGAGGGTCAGTCGCGTCGATCTGGCGGAAGCCAATCACTTGTCGACCAAGTCACGCATCCGAGGCGGCCAGTCACTGGTCGTGCCGCGGGCGCCGGGCACGCTGCTCGCCACCAACGCGCGGCCTGCCGCACCAACCGAGGTCGCGTCGCGAGGGGTTTCCGGCCGAGCCGCCGTGCCGGACGTCGAACCTCCGGCTCGCACCTCGACGCAGTCAGTCGCCAAAGTCGTGAACGATTCACCGAAGACGCTGACTTACCGAGTCAAGCGCGGCGACACGCTATACACCATCGCGCAGCTCTTCGACACCACCGTCGCGAGGATCAAGAGCCTCAACCGGCTGAATTCGAACCGCATCACGCCGGGAACGAAGCTCAAGATCGCATCCGGCAATTAACGCCGGCCTTCGCAAAAACTGAGTACCTCGTGCGCCCCGACGTGTTGAGCTCGGCGCGTACCTCATTGTTCGCGCCCGCGTTTTTCGGCCTGAAATACACCGCTCCACGCCTTGCATCTGGCGAGGTGTGCTCGCGTGCGTGCGGACCGCCACCGTCTTCGGTATCGAGGCGTGCCTCGTGCAGGTCGAAGTCGACGTGTCGTTCGGCTTGCCGATGTTCCAGATGGTGGGCCTGCCCGACGCCAGCGTGCGGGAGAGCCGCGATCGCGTACGCAGCGCGATCCGGAACTCCGGTTTCGATTTTCCGCCGCACCGGGTGACCGTCAACCTCGCGCCCGCTGACATCCGCAAAGCAGGCTCGGCGTTCGATCTGCCGATTGCGCTTGGTGTGCTCGCCGCAGCAGGGCATGTCTCCCGACGTGACATCGCCGACGTGCTCCTCATCGGCGAGCTGTCGCTCGATGGCGGCATTCAGTGCGCGCGCGGCGTCCTCCCAATCGCCGCGGCGGCGAGGCGGCACAAGTGTCGGGCGCTTCTCCTCCCTCATCCCAACCGCAGCGAAGCGGCGGTCGTCGAAGGGCTCGAGCTCTTTGCGGTACGGTCACTCTCTGAAGCTGTCTCCGCGCTCGACGACCCCGCAGCATTCCGCGCGGCGTCTCCGCCACCTCCTGCAACGCCTGTTGAAGCGAGTGGCTTCGACGGCGACTTCGCCGACGTGCATGGCCAGGCACTGGCGCGCCGGGCTCTCGAGATTGCCGCGGCAGGGGGGCACAACGTCCTGATGATCGGCCCGCCCGGCGCGGGCAAAACGATGATGGCGAGGCGAGTCGGCACGATCCTGCCACCGCTCTCCTTCGACGAGGCGATCGAGGCTACGTCGATACACTCGGTGGCCGGACTCTTGACCACCGGCGCTCGACTGCTCTCGGAACGGCCGTTTCGCGCGCCGCATCACACCATCTCGGATGTTGCGCTCGTTGGCGGCGGCCCGTATCCGCGCCCCGGTGAGATCAGCCTCGCGCACCACGGCGTCCTCTTCCTCGACGAGATGCCAGAGTTCAGCCGGCACGTCCTGGAAGTCCTGCGTCAGCCGCTCGAGGAGGGATCTGTCCGGATCGCACGCGCGGCGCGGACGGCGGTCTTTCCCGCGCGATTCATGCTGATCGGCGCGATGAATCCGTGCCCGTGCGGCTATCTCGGCGATCCGGTGAAAGTCTGCCGGTGCGCGACGCCGCAGGTGGCGCGATACGGGTCGCGCCTGTCCGGGCCACTTCGCGATCGACTGGACCTGACCGTGCACGTGGCGGGTGTGCCACCGAACGAGCTCCAGGATTCCCAGCCCGGTGAGCCGTCGGCGAACATCCGCGCGCGCGTACTTGTCGCGCGCGAACGTCAGATGGCACGCGATGGCAGGCTGAATGCCAGACTCCAGGGGAAAGCGTTGCGCGCGTGCGCGACGCTGGACGGAAGGGCTCGCGCGGTGATGTCACGCGCGCTTGCGCAGTTCGCGTTGAGTGCTCGAGGCTATGATCGGGTGCTGCGAGTATCGCGGACGATCGCCGACCTCGCCCACGCCGAGCGCATCGATGCAAGCCACCTCGCCGAGGCGCTCCACTATCGCGGTGAATGACCCCCTACTGCCGCTGTTGGTCGGCCTCGTCGTCTGCTTCGTCGAGCGCGCGTCGCGCGTCAGCGCTGACGGGCGACCCCGGTCCGAGCTGGATCGCCCGAGACAGAGCGGCGCGGCCGGCAGGCTTGTTGCCCACCTTCAACTGCGCGAGGCCGAGATGATATTGATAGGTGGGGTTTGTCGGCGCAATCGCGATAGCCCGTTCGAACGATGACAGAGCCTTCCCCGCCAAGCCTTGTTTATAGTACGCCCACCCCAGCGTATCAAACGGTTCGGGCCGCTCGGCCATCGCCTCGGTCGCAACCGTCGCCAGCCGAATGGCTTCGTCGAAACGCCCCTGCTCGGCGCGAATCCACGCCAGGTTGTTCGCCGCCACGCCCGCGCGAGGAGTGTCCGCGAGCACTCGTTCGTACTCAGCGACAGCGGCATCGCGCCGGCCGCGGGACTCTTCGATGATCGCCGCCATGGTCCTGGGGCCGGGAGCGGTGGGAGTGCGCGCGGTCAACGCCTGATATTCCGAGAGCGCGCGATCGAGCTCGCCTCGCGACACGTACAGCCGGCCCAGAATATCGTAGGCCTCGAGCTGCGCGGGCGCCTTCGAAATCACATCACGCAGTGTGCGCTCTGCTTCGTCGGTTTTTCCAGAGACAACAGCCAGGCGCGACCGACAGCAGGCGCAGCCCGACATCGTCTGGAGATGCGCGCAGCCAGCCGTCGACGAGAGCCTGGGCACTTGCCTTTTTGCCCTCGGCGAGGCTCGCCGTCACCAGCCCGGTCCGCGCTTCGAGCGAGGACGGCGACCGTCGTAGCGCCTCCTCGAACGACTGACGAGCAGCCGCAGGCTGGTGCCGATCCAGGAGGACCCAACCGAGCTCGGACCGGAGCGTGGCCACATCGGGTTGGCGTTTGATGTGGGACAAGAGCTCCTGCTGCGCCTGTTCTGCGTCGCCTTGCGCCCGCAGCGTTCGCGAGACGAGCACAACAGCCGCAGGTTCTTCGGGGCTGGCGTCGAGCGCCTGCCGGGCCGCCGTGAGCGCCCGATCGGTCTTCCCAGCGGAGAGTTGAAGCTGCGCGAGCTGCATTTGCGCGACCGTAGCCCGCGGGTTGAGCTCGACGACTTTCTGCAACTCGCCTTCCGCCTCTTCGGTGCGGCCCGCCTGCAGCGCGGCGAGGCCAAGCGTGTAATGAGCAGCGATCGAATTCGATTCGTACCTCGATTCTGTGCGCGCCTCGGTTTCAGCTTCTTTCACAGCACCCTCTTCGAGCAGCATGCGCGCCTTGGCATTTCGAGCGTCGACGTGGCGCGGCCGGTCGGCAAGGATTTCGTCGATGATGAGTCGCGCCTCGGTTTTGCGGCCGCTCGCATACTCCATCGAGGCGAGACGCAGCTGTGCGGCGCGTTTGTCGGCGGCGTTGTCGCCCTTCGTCACCTCGTCAAGCACCGCTTTTGCCTTTGCGGTCTGCTTCGTGCCGACATAGAAATCGGCCAGCGCCAATTTCCCTCGCGTGTCGCCGGCGAGCGCCAGAAAGTGTGGTTCTGCCTGCGCCGCACGTTTCGTGGTCAGGTAGAGCAACGCCAATGCCCGGTGCGCGTCCACGCTGTCGGGATCCATCGTCAGCGTCTTGCGCAGCGTGGCTTCGGCCGACGCGGTGTCGCCGAGCGCCCACTGATAGTTGGCCAGGGCAATGCGCACATCAGCCGACTGGGGAGCCAGTTCGACAGCCTTACGGAAGGCTTCGCCCGCAAGCTGGCGCTGACCGTCGCGAAAACGAATGGCACCAAGCGACGTCCACGCCGGAGCATAAGACGGATCCAATTGGACCGCCTGCTCGATCTGCGCGATTGCGCGGCTCATGTTCTTGAGCCCCGCCAGTGCGTTCCCCATCAGGATGTACGCGTCTGCGCTGTTGGCGTCGGCGCGAAGCGCCCGTTCGGCAAGGGTGCGAGCTTCCTGGTATTCGCCGGCGACGAGCAGGATCGTTCCGGCATTGACGAACGCCTCGGCTCGAGACGGATCCAGGTCGCCGGCGCGGATGTACGACTGATAGGCCTTCTCTGGATCGTTTGCCTGCGCGTAGGCGCGAGCGAGCTTGAAGTGCGCATCCGCCGAGTGCGGCGCCAGCTTGACCGCGTTGCGGTACTCGATGATGGCTTCCTTGACCGCCCCTTTTGCCGCGTACCGGTCGCCCTCGGCAAGATAGTCGCGCGACGACTTGCCTGGATCACGCGAGCACCCCGCCATCAGCGTGACGAGCGCGAGCACCGCTACGATCACACGCGCGCGATGCTCGGGATGCCGAAGACACGGCGTGACGACGGACGTCCCGTTCCTCGGATTCACGGCAGGTATCCTGAAAGACGCGGCATGATTGCCGCAGCAAACGACGACACTTCTGCCAGCGCATCCTCCGGGGTAGTCAGTACCGGAGCAATGATTCTGACCAGGCCGCCGTCCGAGCGCCCGTAGCGGGCCGCGTCGAGCATGAGCCACGCCTTGTTCGCGTACTCACCGGCAATCACGCGGCCTCGACCCTGATACCAATAGAGAACGATCTGGCGATCGAGCCCCTTGACGATTTCGTAGCGGGTGATTGTTGCCGCATTTCCGTCCTCGCCGATCCGCTCGCGGCCTGACGATACCGGCAGCCAGCCTGCGCCGGGCAAGCAGTTCTGCGGCGAGTGAATCGTGTCGCCGCTGCGCTGATTCGCGTAGTACCGATATACAGAGACACTGGTCGTCCGTTGCGCTCGTACTTGCGGCTGACGTATTCGTCGACACCCAGCGTTGCAACGACATCGTCGGCGAACGGCGCCATGTCGTAGCCATGCCACCCATCGATTTCCGTCGGCAGCGAGCCGAGCGAGGCGCGCGCGATCTGCGGCGCTCGAACTGACGCGCGGTCGACTACCACGCCCGCGCTCGCGAGCAGCGCGCAGACGATCACTGGGCGGGCGAACATGTCTGCTCCACAGGCACATCACTTGATTGCAGCGGTACACCGGTCCACCGCGCAACGATCTGTTGCACGACGACAAGTCCGACGAACGCTACGGCAAAGACCAGCCAGCCCGAGAACGTGTGAAAGAAACCCTCGGCGGCACGAGAACCGAACCAGTGCGAGGCGAAGCCGGTTCCGGCAACGCGCGCAGCGTTCGCCAGCACCGCAATCGGAACCGCGGAAAGAACAATCACCGCCCTGGCAAGCGGCCGGCGCTCCGAGAAGTATGCGAGCACCAACCCGAGCGTCACGAGCGAGACGAGCGATCGGATGCCGCTGCAGGCCTCGGCTACGGCGAGAGTCGAGTTCGGCAGCTCGAGGACGTTTCCTTCGCGGATGACCGGTATACCGGCGGTCGCAATCGCCATCTCTCCGATGCGCGAGGCGAAGAGCTGCAGAGGAAAGGCAATCTGGTTGAAGACGATCGTCGGCAGCGGCACCATCAGCGCCAGAACCGCGACCGGAAATGCCAGCAGCTTCAGATGTGCCGGACCCCAGACAAACAGAATGATGCCGGCGACAACCCCGATGATCGAGACGCGCGCGAGGAAAAGCTCAGCCGCCAAGATTACCGGCAACAAATACCGCAAGGCTGAACGAAATCAGTACGAGACCAGCAAAATGTGGATTGAGCGCAGCACGGCTGAGCTGGTCGCGACGCTCCCAGCCGAAATAGAGGGCCAGCGGGATGATGAAGAAGCCGTGGGAATAGTTGTCGTCGCTCGCCCATTGCCGGACGAGCGACGACAGAACGTCGGAGTACAGCCACACGATTCCGGCCAGGCACATCAGAGCCGCAATCGCGTGGCGCCTCATGTCGGCCGCGCAGCGGTCAGCGACCGGAGGCCGCACGACGACGCCGGCGTGCCGCAATCAGGCCAGCGAGACCCGTTCCAAGCAGAACCATGGATGCCGGTTCTGGCGCCGCAACCGGATCGGCAGCGCTGATCCGCAGCAGGAACCCGGGAACGCCAGTTCCCCCGAAGAACGCAGGGTGTTGCGCAACCCGAATGTCACGCGCGCGCTTTCCGCGCCGGCAAGCCCGCTGAACATCAGGACGTCGCCCCGGTGCGTCCATTCGTCGACGACCACGCTCGCCATACCACCGGCAAACAACGCGCTCCTCTCGAGACCCGAGCTTTGCGCAAAGCTCAGCCCATCGAGATTGTTCGACGTGGAATAGCCCGTCGGCATGTAGTCGGGCTGGGTCGGATCGAAATTGTTATTGGTGCCCGCCGGATTGAGCACCTCCAGAACCAGCGTGTCGAAGCGCCCAGTCCCTCGAGCATGAAGGCCACGATGACGTCGGTACGGACGAAGCCGGCGAAGAGCAATGTGCCGACAGATCCGGCGCTCGGCATCTTGATCGTGCCTAGGCTCAACGCACCGCGGGGTGACCGACGTACCCTGCTGCGAGAACCCGCCCGCGGCCGACGCCGTGGTGACCGATATCGGCTCACCTCGCGCCGCGGCCGGGACCAGCACCGCAAAGACCAACGCCACACAGACTGCTCTCATACTCGCCCCCTTGTCGCTGGAGTACACATTTCTCCAGACGCGCTGCCCTGAAGTGCGAGAAAACTTCCCACACGCCCCGACTCTCAGGTGCATCGCCCGCGCATGTGCAAAGAGGTCTCCATCGGGAAGCCCAGCAATTTGAACGGAAGCCCAGCAATTTGAACGAGATTCGGACTTTCCCTCGGCGCCGGCGCCATGGTAGAGTTCCGAGGTTCATCAGCGACTTGTAACAGGCCGTCGGGAGGAAGCGGCCAAGGAGAGACGTGGCTTCGAGGCGCTACTCTGTCGTCATTGCCGATCGCAAGAGCGGAGTTATCCGGCGGTTCACGATTCCGCTAGGACCTACCGTCACCACCGTGACGATCGCACTGACCCTCCCCATCCTGATAGGACTCGGCGCCCGCTGGAGCGCACGCACAACCCTCGACGATCTCACTACCACCAACGCCCGACTCACGGTCGAAAACGCCAACTATCGCGAGGCGACCGGTCAGCTGTCCGCACAGATTTCAGTCCTCCAGGAAGCTGTCGACGAAATTGGCGCAACTGCCGCCGTCGATGCCGACGCCAGCCGCGCGATGGAGAAACTGCCGGCCGTGGTCAAATCGCGGGCGATGGGAGGCGGGGTGGCCGATGCCGTGCTCAACTCGACACTCGGACCTGGCGACACGGCATTTGCCGTCATGCGTGACGTCCTTGGCGCCATCGAGCAGCGGCTGGACGCCGTGCGCTCGGGTGTCGAGCGCCGGCGCTCGCTCGCCGATGCCACACCGTCAATCTGGCCGGTGGCTGGCTGGCTCACATCGTCGTTCGGCAACCGCCGCGACCCGTTCACCGGCGGCAGCGACTTTCATCCCGGACTCGACATCTCGGCCAGCCAGGGTGACGAGGTCGTCGCACCTGCGCTCGGCATCGTGTCGATGGCCGGCTGGAACGGCGCCTACGGCAACATGGTCGTCATCGACCACGGCTTCGGCATCGTCACGAAGTACGGTCACCTCTCGCGCTTTGCCGTGATGAACGGCCAGCAGGTCAACCGCGGCGACACAATCGGCTTTGTCGGATCCACCGGCCGTTCCACGAGCTCGCACCTGCACTACGAGATTTGGGTCAACGGCAAGTTGACCAACCCAATGCGTCTCCTCGCCTCGCGCTAAGCGTCCTTCCGAACGGTGCGCAAGTTGACCGTGGCGGCTCCGTCCCGTACAATCAGTTGATACTCTGAGCGTTCCGGCCCTTGCAGTACATGCGAGTGTGAGCCGAGGAACCGGCTCGGGGTTCTCGCCCGCATGATAGTCGACACCCTCCTGGCGAAAGTTATCGGCACGGCAAACGACCGCGAGCTGAAGCGCATTCGGCCGTTCGTCGCCGAGATCAATTCGAAGGAACCCGAGATTCAGCGCCTCTCGGACGAGCAGCTCCGCGGCAAGACCGCGGAGTTCCGCGCTCGTCTCGCAGACGGCGCACCGCTCGAGGACCTCATACCGGAAGCGTTTGCCGTCGTTCGCGAGGCCGGGCGCCGAGTGCTCAACATGCGGCACTTCGACGTCCAGCTCATCGGTGGCATCGTGCTCCACCGCGGAAAGATCGCCGAGATGAAGACGGGCGAAGGTAAGACGCTCGTCGCAACATTTCCGGCCTATCTGAACGCGCTCGAGGGCAAGGGCGTTCACGTCGTCACCGTCAACGACTACCTGGCGCGCCGCGACTCCGAGTGGATGGGCCGCATCTACCGGTTCCTTGGCATGTCGGTTGGCGTCATCCAGCACGACCTGAACGACCAGGAACGTCAGATCGCCTACGGCTGCGACATCACCTACGGCACGAACAACGAGTTCGGCTTCGACTATCTTCGCGACAACATGAAGTTCGACCTCGCGCACTACGTGCAGCGGGGCCACCACTATCGCGATCGTCGACGAAGTCGACTCGATCCTGATCGACGAAGCGCGAACGCCGCTCATCATCTCTGGCCCGGCCGAGGAATCGACCGACCTCTATTACGAAGTCGACCGCATCATCCCGAAGTTGACGCCCGGCGCGGTCACGCAAGGCAACGTCAAGGCCGAGGATCGCGACGAGCTCGAGAAGACCGGCGACTACCTCAAAGACGAGAAGCACAAGACGGTCACGTTGACCGAAACGGGCATGGCCAAGGCGGAGAAGATGCTCGCGCATCGCCTCCAGCCGGGATCCGGCGGGCTCTACGACCCCGTCAACATGCCCCTGCTGCACCACGTCAACCAGGCGCTGCGTGCGCACACGCTCTTCCACCTCGACGTCGAGTACATGATCAAGGACGGCGCGGTCGTCATCGTCGACGAGTTCACCGGCCGCTTGATGCCCGGCCGGCGCTGGAGCGACGGCCTTCACCAGGCGGTGGAGGCGAAGGAAAAGGTGAAGATCGAGCGCGAGAACCAGACGCTCGCGACGGTCACGTTCCAGAACTACTTCCGTAAGTACGGGAAGCTCGCCGGCATGACGGGCACGGCCGACACCGAGGCTGAAGAATTCCACAAGATCTACAAGCTCGAGGTCATGGTCATCCCGACCAACCGCGAGCTGAAACGCATCGAAGAGCCCGACACGGTCTACCGGACGGAAAAGGAAAAATACGAGGCCATCGTCGAGGACATCATCGAGCAGCAGCAGAAAGGCCGGCCGGCGCTGGTCGGCACGGTCTCGATCGAAAAGTCGGAGCGCCTGTCGAAGCTGCTGAAGCTGCGTGGCATCAAGCACGTCGTCCTGAACGCGAAATACCACGAACAGGAAGCCGAGATCGTCGCGCAGGCCGGCCGCAAAGCGACTGTGACCATCGCCACCAACATGGCCGGCCGCGGCACCGACATCCTGCTCGGCGGCAACGCCGAGTTCATGGCGCGCCAGCAGACGCTGTCGGAACAAATCGCGGAGAAACTGCCGAAGGAGCAGGCGAAGTTCGTCGACGACGATGATTTCGTCTACTTCTATCATCTCGGCAGCTTCTATCGCGTGCCGCGGCAGCAGTACGAACACATCTACCGGTCGTTCAAGTCGCAGACGGATCGCGAGCACGACGAGGTCGTCAACATCGGTGGCCTCCATATCGTCGCTACCGAGCGGCACGAGGCGCGGCGCATCGACAACCAGCTGCGCGGCCGCGCCGGCCGTCAGGGCGACCCGGGCTCGTCACGCTTTTACCTGTCGCTCGAAGATGACCTGATGCGCATCTTCGGTTCCGACCGCATCTCAGGCCTGATGCAGCGGCTCGGTATGGAAGAAGGCGTTCCCATCGAACACAAGTTGGTGACCAACGCCATCGCCCGCGCGCAGAAGCAGGTCGAAGCGCAGAACTTCTCCGTCCGCAAACATCTCCTCGAGTACGACGACGTCATGAACAAGCAGCGCGAAAGTGTTTATGCGCTGCGACGCGAGCTGCTCGAGGGCAAGATTCACCTGACCGAGGAAGAGGCCGTCGACAGCCGCGAGTACCTCGATCACGCTCGCCGAGGAGTTGCTCGACAACACGGTCGATCGCTTCGCCGGCGAGGAAGTCGACGACGAGGAGCGCGACAACGGCGCGCTGCTCTCCGCTGTTTCCGAGATCTACGGTATCGAACCGCCGGAGCTCGAGGGCCTCGAGCTCGATGGCTTGAAGGCCGATGAGATCAGTGACCTGCTGTGGAAGCCGGTGCTGCAGAAGTACGAAGCGAAAGAGGCGCTGGTTCCCACCGAGATCCTTCGTCGCGTCGAACGCGACATCATGCTGCAAATCGTCGACGCGCAGTGGAAGGATCACCTCTATAGCCTGGACCATCTGAAGGAAGGCATCGGGCTTCGCGGCTACGGCCAGCGCGATCCGCTCGTCGAGTACAAGAAAGAGAGCTTCGCCCTCTTCCAGGCGATGAAAGACCGGATTGAAGAGGAAATCGTCCGCTACTTGTGGCGGCTGACTCCGGTCGGTGGCGAAGAGGGCGCCGCGCCAGTTCGCCAGCCAGCGCCACGGCGGCCGCCGCAGCTCACGATGACCGCGCAGCAGGCGCCACCGCCCTCGCCGTTTGGTGCGATTGGCGGCAGCGCCAGCGCGGTTGCCACGCCGGAAGCGCCTCGTCCTGCCCGCACCGGCGGCGACGACGTCATCAAGCAGGTGCGCCGGGAAGAAGCCAAAGTCGGCCGTAACGACCCGTGCCCGTGCGGCAGCGGGAAGAAATATAAGAAGTGCCACGGGGCATGAACAACAAGGGCCAGGGTGCCAGAGGGCCAAGGCTGAGGCAACACGGTGAAGGCAATAGATGGACACACGCACTGACGTTCTCAGCACCGACCAAATCTCCATCGGCCTGACTACGGCCCTCACCTTCGACGACGTGCTGCTCGTGCCGCGGCACTCGACGGTTATCCCGAGCGAAGTCGACGTCAGCTCATGGGTGACGCGCAACATCCGCGTCAACGTGCCGCTGCTCAGCGCCGCGATGGACACCGTCACCGAATCGCGGCTGGCGATCGCGATGGCGCAGCAGGGCGGCATCGGCGTCATCCACAAGAACCTGTCGCCGGAAGAACAGGCGTCGGAGGTCGATCGCGTAAAGCGGTCCGAGAGCGGCATGATCGTCAACCCGATCACGCTCTCCCCCGAGAACCGGATCTTCGAAGCGCTCGAACTGATGAAGAAATACCGGATCTCGGGTGTCCCGATCACTCAGGACGGCGGCAAGGAAGGCCGCCTCGTCGGCATCCTCACCAACCGCGACTTGCGATTCGAAACCAATCTCGATCGGCCGATCAGCGAGATCATGACGCGCGATCCGCTCTTCACCGTGCCGGTCGGCACGACGCTCGAACAGGCGCGCGAGTTCCTGCACCGCCACAAGGTCGAGAAGCTTCTGGTTGTTGACGAGCGCTTCATGCTGAAGGGGCTCATCACGGTCAAAGACATCCAGAAGATGATCAAGTACCCCAACGCGTCCAAGGACAGCCTGGGACGGTTGCGAGTCGGCGCCGCGATCGGCGTCGGCCGTGATGCCATGGCGCGCGCCGAGGCCCTCGTCGCCGCGTACGTCGATATGCTCGTCATCGACACCGCGCACGGCCACTCGCAGGGCGTCCTCGACATGGTCAAGCAGATCCGCCGCAGTTACCCCAACGTCGATCTGGTGGCAGGAAACGTCGCGACTGCGGAGGCAACGGAAGCGCTCATCGAGCGCGGCGTCGACGCCGTCAAGGTCGGGATTGGCGCGGGCTCGATCTGCACGACGCGTGTCGTGGCCGGCATCGGCGTGCCGATGATTACCGCGGTGGCGGACTGCGCCCGCGCTGCCGCGCCGCACAAGGTCCCGGTGATTGCCGACGGCGGCATCCGCTACTCCGGCGACATCACCAAGGCGGTTGCCGTCGGCGCGAGCGCGATCATGATTGGGAGTCTCTTTGCCGGCACCGACGAGAGCCCGGGCGAGATGATTCTCTATCAGGGCCGCAGCTTCAAGGAATACCGCGGCATGGGATCGCTCGGCGCCATGCGCCGCGGTAGCCGCGACCGCTATTTCCAGGACGAGTTCGATCTCGACGCCAGCCCTGAAGCCACAGAAAAGCTCGTGCCCGAAGGAATCGAAGGCCGCGTCGCCCACAAGGGCAGCGTCGCGGCGATGATTCACCAGCTTACGGGCGGCTTGCGTGCCGGGATGGGATATTGCGGCTGCAAGGACATTCCGACGCTCCAGCGCGACGCCAAACTGATCAGGGTGAGTCCCGCGGGCCTTCGCGAAGGCCACGTGCACGACGTCATCATCACCAAGGAAGCGCCGAACTATCGCGTGGAATAACGGCTGCGGTCAGGCGGAAGATGTTCGATTGATTCGAATCGCTCGACCGTCTTCGCCCAAATCTTCGATCCTTACCTCTATCGCATCGGCCGGGCGCCCGGACCAGCGCTCCGCCCATTCGATAGCAACGATGCCTCCTCCCTCAATCAGTTCGTCAAGGCCAAGGTCCTCGACTTCCTTTGGCTCGAGACGATAGAGATCGACGTGATAGAGCGTGAGGCTCGCGCCGCCATATTCCTGAACGATCGTGAAGGTCGGGCTGGAGACTTCTTCGTCCATGGCACCGAGGCCGCGAGCTAACCCGCGGACGAACGCGGTCTTACCGGCCCCGAGCTGACCGTAGAGCAGCACGACGGCACCCGGGAACAGCGTGCGCGCGAAGCGCTCGCCGGCAGCGACCGTTTCCTCTTCGGCCGCGGTCGTGACGACGTCGGCGTTCACGAGTCGCGTTTCTGCTGGCGGCGCGCCGTCAACTCGAGCACGGCGTCGCCGAGACGCGCGGCGACGTCCCCCGCTACCAACGCGACATCGCCCTCGTCGGCTTCGGCGAGATCGCCGGCGGTGCCGTGGAGATAGACCGCCAGTTTGCACGCGGCCTCGACATCGAGGAGTTGCGCGAACCACGCCGCAATCATGCCGGTCAGAAGATCGCCAGTGCCGCCTGTGGCCATGCCGGCGTTGCCGGTCAGGTTCACGAAGGTGCGGCCATCCGGCGCCGCAATCACGGTGCGGTGCCCCTTGAGCACGACGTGCACGCGGTGCGCCGCGGCGAACTCGCGCGCGTACTTGAGACGATCGTGCTGCACCGCCTCGATCGACATGTTGAGGAGCCGTGCCATCTCACCAGGATGAGGGGTGATGACCACGTCGACTTCGTCGCGACCCATCAGTCGATCGGGATCGCCCGCGAACGCATTGAGGGCGTCGGCATCGAGCACGAGCGGAACGCCGGTGCGTTCGAGTAAGGCGTGTACGAACGCCGCGGTGCCCGGCGACTGGCCGAGTCCGGGGCCAACCGCAATCACGTCGGCATTGAGCTCGAGCACGCGCTCGATCGCGCTGAAGTCGATGGTGCCACCGGCCGTCTCGTCGAGCGGCTCGGTCATGTATTCGGGCGCCATCGCTGCCACCACCGGAACACACGAGCGCGGCGTGGCAATCGTCACCAGGCCCGCGCCCGATCGCAGGGCGCCGATGCGCCGTGAGGTGCGCCGCCCCGGTCTTCCCTGTGCGATCCAGCGACGACCACGCACGCGTCCGAAGTCGCCCTTGTGCGAATCGGCCGTGCGCAGCGGCACGAGCTCGCGCATGCGCTCGCGCGTCAGGAGCTCGAGGTGCGGCCCCTCGATGTCGTCGAGGAGCGGCAACGGAATTCCGATGTCGGCGATCACGAGATCGCCGGCATGTGTATCGGCAGGCGGAAACACGAGCGGGATCTTCGGCGCCGCGAGCGTGACCGTCATCGACGCTTCGACTGCCGGACCGGCGAGGCCGGCGCTGTCCGCTGAGAGGCCCGTGGGCAGATCAATTGCCACGATCGGCACGCCGAGCGCGTTCATGTCGGCAACCACCGTCTCGAGAAAGCCCGCGAGCGGACCACGAAAGCCGGTACCGAGAATCGCGTCGACCAGAAGATCGCAATCGGAGAGCTCGCTGAAGTGCAGCTCCCACTCCTGGGCGTTGGTGATCTCGATCACCGTCATGCCGATGCGGCCGAGCACTTCAAGATTGGTGCGGGCATCGCCGCGCACTTCAGCGACGCTTCCGAGGAGAAACACCGCCGTGTCGACGCCGCGCTGGATCAGCGTGCGCGCAATGACGAACCCGTCGCCACCGTTGTTGCCACGTCCACAGACGACGCCGACGCGGCTGGTTGCAAGGTCGTCGAACGCCGCCTCCATCGCCGCCACCGCCTGACGGCCGGCGTTCTCCATCAGCACGATCGACGGAATGCCGATGTCTTCGATCGTGCGGCGATCCGCCTCGCGCATCTGTTCGGTGTTCAGTACGCGCATCTGGAGAGGAGCCTATCGCGCGGATCCGCGACTCGACGGATTTCGCGGCTCACAGCCACGGGACGCAGAAAAACCTCGCGTTTACCTGAGTGCGGCGGCGGACGTCAGCGCACGGGCACGGCGGCGGAACGCCTCGAGCAGGCGGAGCGTAATCGGCCCTGGCTTCCCGTCGCCGATTTGTCGATCGTCGATCTTGACGACGGGACTCAACTCGCGAGTCGAACCCGTGATGAAGGCCTCCTGGGCCGACTCGAGGTCCGAAGGTAGGAGCGTGGCCTTTTCCACGCGCACACCGGCCTCGTCACCGACTTCGAAGATGAACTCGCGGGTGATGCCTTCGAGCAGGCCGGCTTCGGACCGCGGCGTCAATGCGACGCCGTCGCGCACCATGAAGAAATTCGACTGAGAGCATTCCGACAGCTCGCCGCGGTAGTTACACATCAGCGCTTCTTCCGCGCCGCGACGGTGCGCCTCCTGCATGGCGAGTCGCATTGTTGAGCAGATTATTCGACTTGATGATGGGATTTACCGACCCAGGATGATTGCGCAGGATCGATACCAACGAGATCTTGATGCCCTGTTCGAATACGCGCGGCGGAACGTCGGGAAAGGGTTTGACGATGATGACCACTGAAGGATTGGGTGTGGCTTTCAGATCGTCCGAGAGGTCGCCGACACCCCGGGTCAGCAGAATGCGAATGTACGCTTCCTGCAGATCGCCAGCCGCCGCCATCGTGTCGTTCACCCACCGGCGCAAAACGACTTCGTCACACGGCAGCGTCAAATCGAGATAACCGGCCGACGCGCGAAGGCGGCGATAGTGCTGTTCGAAGAGAAACGGTACCCGGTTGTAGGTTCTCAGCGTCTCGTAGACACCTTCACCAAAAAGGAAGCCATGATCATAGACTGGGATGGTGGCCTCATCGGCAGGGGTAATCTTGCCGTTAACGAAGACCGCTCCCTTCATCGCTGACCCTGCGCTACGGCTGCCGGTTGTCTATCTGCCTCCTCCGCATAAGCCTCAATCGGCGGACACGCGCAGATCAGGTTCCTATCGCCATACGGGTTGTCGATCCGGCTCACCGCCGGCCACACCTTGTTTGCGCGGACGAACGGCAGCGGGATATGCCGCCTGCTCTCTCGTGTACGGGTGTGACCACGAATCTGATGTGACCTCCGCCGCGGTGTGCGGGGCGTTCTTCAGCACGTTGTCCTTGGGATCGGCCTTCCCATCAATCACGTCCTGAATCTCGTGCCGGATGGCTATCAACGCATCGCAGAAGCGATCGAGCTCCGCTTTCGACTCGCTCTCGGTCGGCTCGATCATCATCGTGCCCGCCACCGGAAACGAGACCGTCGGCGCGTGGAAGCCGTAGTCCATCAACCGCTTCGCGACATCCTGCTCGTCGACCGACGGACCTGACCCGTGCTTGAACGGGCGGAGGTCGAAGATCATCTCGTGCGCGACGCGGCCGTTGTGATTGCTGTAGAGCTCGTCGTAATGGCCCGCCAGCCGCGCCTTGATGTAGTTCGCATTCAGGATGGCAACGCGCGTCGCATCGGTCATGCCGGAGGCACCCAGCATCTGAATGTAGCCGTAAGAAATCAGCAGAATGCTCGCACTCCCCCACGGCGCGGCCGACACCGCCGGAATGGCCTTATCCCCGCCGACGGGAACAACTGGATGTCCCGGAAGATACGGCGCCAGATGGTTGGCCACCGCAATCGGGCCCATCCCAGGACCGCCGCCACCGTGCGGAATCGCGAACGTCTTGTGCAGGTTGAGATGGCAGACGTCTGCGCCGATGGCTGCAGGGCTCGTCAGTCCGACCTGCGCGTTCATGTTCGCGCCGTCCATGTACACCTGCCCGCCGTGCTCGTGCACGATCGCGCAGATCTCGCGAATCCCCTCCTCGAACACGCCGTGGGTCGATGGATACGTCACCATCAACGCGGCCAGCTCAGCGCGGTGCTTCTCCGCCTTGGCCTTGAGATCGTTCAGGTCGATGTTGCCGTCACTGTCGCACGCGACGACGACCACCCTCAATCCGGCCATCGCGGCGCTCGCAGGGTTTGTACCGTGCGCCGATGATGGAATCAGAACGACCGTGCGCTTCGCGTCGCCGCGGTCGCGGTGATACGCGCGAATCGTCATCAGGCCAGCGAACTCACCCTGGGCACCCGAATTCGGCTGCAGTGACACCGCGGCAAAACCCGTGATGCGGCACAACGCCGTCTCGAGTTCGCCGAAGATCTGCGCGTAACCCTCGAGTTGGGACGCCGGCGCAAAAGGATGGATAGCGCTGAACTCCGGCCACGACACCGGCAGCATCTCGGACGCCGCATTGAGCTTCATCGTGCAGGAGCCAAGCGGAATCATCGATGTGTCGAGCCCCACGTCCTTCCGCTCGAGCGAGCGGATGTACCGCATCATCTGCGTTTCGGAGTGATGGCTGTTGAAGATCGGATGCGTCAGGTACTCGGACGTCCGCCTGAGCGACTGCGGCAGCGGCGTCGTCGGCGCCCCGGTCAGGAGCGATATCGCAAGTCCCTTGGCGGCGGCAAAGACGTCGACGACATCTTGCGCATCGCGATCCGACACCGTTTCGTCGAACGCCACGCCGACGCCGGCCGATGAGTAGCGGAAGTTGATGTCCTTCGTTTGCGCCAACCGGCGAATGGCACGAGCCTCCGCTTCGCTCACGTCGATCCACAGGGTATCGAAGAACGCGCGGTTCGTCTGACGATACCCGAGCGTCGTGAGGGCGCGCTCGACTGCGCCTGCTGTCTGATGGATGCGCGTTGCGATGGCGCGAAGACCCTGCGGACCGTGGTAGACCGCATACATCGCTGCCATGTTCGCCAGCAGCGCCTGCGCGGTGCAGATATTCGAGGTCGCCTTCTCGCGCCTGATGTGCTGCTCGCGCGTCTGCAGGGCCATGCGGTAGGCCTGATGTTTGCGGCCGTCGATAGAGAGGCCGATGATCCGGCCAGGCGCCTGCCGGACGTACATTTCGCGTGTCGCGAGAAACGCGGCATGCGGGCCGCCACAACCGAGAGGCACACCGAATCGCTGCGAATTGCCGACCACGGCATCCGCGCCCATCTCACCAGGCGGCGTGATGAGCGTCAGGGACAGCAGGTCCGCCGCGACGGCGACGAGCGCCCCCTTCGCATGAGCACGTTCGATCAGCGGACGTAAGTCCACGATCTCGCCGTGGTCGTCGGGATACTGCAGCAGCAGGCCGAACGCGCTGGCGAGCAGCTCGTCGGATACGCTCACGGGATCCACGACCTCGATGCGGATATCGAGCGGTTCGGCCCGGCCTTTGAGCACCTCGAGCGTCTGCGGATAGCAGCCTCGCGCGACAAGGAACACGCCGTTCCCGTTGCCAATCTTCTTCGCCTGCAGGCGATGAAACATCGCCATGGCCTCGGCGGCGGCCGTGCCCTCGTCGAGCAGCGACGCCGTCGCAATGTCCATCGCCGTCAGATCGCGCACGACCGTCTGAAAGTTCAGGAGCGATTCGAGGCGGCCCTGGGCGATCTCGGCCTGATACGGCGTATACGGCGTGTACCAACCGGGATTTTCGAATACGTTCCGCAGGATGACGCTGGGCGTCACGCACCCGTAGTACCCCATCCCGATGTACGAGCGGGCCACAGTGTTGCGCGCCGCGAGGCCGCGGAGCCGCCGGAGGTATGCGTGCTCGGTTTCACCTTCGGGCAGATCGAGCGGCGCTCGGCTCCGGATGTCCGGAGGAATCGTCTGGTCGATGAGGGTGTCGAGGGAGGCGACGCCAATGGCTTTCAGCATCGCCTTGCGCTCAGCAGCGCTTGGTCCTATGTGTCTCGATTGGAAGGAACCTGGAATTTCTGATGTCATCAATGTGTTTGGGAACGCTTACTTCGTCAGGTCGGCATACTGCGCGGCGTCGAGCAGATCCTCGGCGCCACTGGAGAGCTTGATGGCGATCATCCACGACTCGTGAGGGGCGGTGTTGACGGCTTCCGGCTTCTCGCTCAGCGCGCGATTGACATCCGTCACTTCGCCGCTCACCGGTGCGTACAACTCCGAGACGGCCTTGACGGACTCGATCGTTCCGAAGACGTCGCCTTTATTGAGCTTGCGGCCGACTTCTGGCAGCTCGAGGTACACGACGTCGCCCAGCTGCTTCTGCGCATAATCGGTGATGCCGACCTTGGCGTCGCCGTCGCTGAGCCGGATCCACTCGTGATCTTTGGTGTACTTCAAATCGGCAGGATACATGCGCGTTCGCGCTCCTCTGGTTACTTCAGGCCTTCGCCTGCGGCGACGGACGTTTGTAGAACGGCAGCGGCACGACTTGCGCGTGCACCCGTCGGCCGCGGACGTCAATGTCGAACGACATGCCTGGTGCGGTTCGATCGCTAGGGACGTACGCCATGCCAATGGCTTTCTTCAGGAACGGCGTCTGGGTGCCGCTGGTGACGACGCCGGCCTTCTGGTTGTCGATGTATACGTCGTACCCGTGGCGGGCGATGGCGCGATCGAGCACTTCGAACCCGACCAGTTTGCGCGCCACGCCTTCCTGCTTCTGCCTGCGCAGCACCTCGTGGCCGATGAACTCCTCCTTCTTCCAGCCAATCGTCCAGCCCAGATCGGCCTCGAGCACCGTCGTCGTATCGTCGATGTCGTTGCCGTAGAGCCGCATCGCCGCCTCGAGGCGCAGCGTATCGCGAGCGCCGAGGCCTGCGGGCACGACGCCGGCAGCCTTGCCGGCCAGAAGGATCGCGTCCCAAACGCGCTCGGCCGACGCCGGCGGCACGAACACTTCGAAGCCATCCTCGCCCGTGTAGCCGGTGCGAGAAACCGTCACCCGGACGCCGGCGACTTCACCAGTAGTGAACCAGTAGTACTTGATGTCACCGAGATTGACGGCGGTCAGCGTCTGGAGCACCTGCCTCGCCGCCGGCCCCTGCAGTGCGAGGAGCGCGTACCGCGAGCTCGTATTCACCGCGACCGCGTCGCCGATGCCGGTGATTTGGGTCGCAATCCAGTTGAAGTCCTTGATGATGTTCGACGCGTTCACAACGAGCATGAAGTGCTCGTCCGTCAGCTTGTACGTCAGCACATCGTCGACGAAGGTGCCTTGCGGAGTTGGCAGGGCCGAGTAATGCGCCTGGCCGATGGCGAGCCGAGACGCGTCGTTACTGGTGATGTGCTGGACCGCCTGGAGCGCATCTCTACCGGCGATCTCAATCTCGCCCATGTGGCTGACGTCGAATAGCCCGGCACGGGTGCGGACGGCCTGATGCTCGTCGACGATGCCGGAGTACTCGACGGGCATGTCCCAGCCGCCGTACTCGACCATGCGTGCACCGAGCGACCGATGGCGCGCGTTGAGAGGTGTCTTTCTGAACGTGCCCGAGAGCGCCTGAGACATGTGTTGGTCGTGTGGGAGCGGCGTCCTGGCCCCCGCAGGAGGCCGGCCGACACCAGGGATAACCTCAAAACGGGACCATGCGGCTCGGCGGTGGGTCAACAGGTTCCGGCGTGGACAGAAATGGACTCGGTGGCAGCTGGTCCATCCCAAAGAACGACAAGGACGGTGGCCGGCAAGAGGTCGATAGGTGACTCACGAGGGTTCGGCGGCGACGGAGCCACACCCCCGTCGCCGTCGCCATCTCTCCCTCAGTCACGCCATTGCAGCCAGACGTCGAAGATGTGGTCGTACTGGCCGTCACTCCACTTCACGCGCGAGCGCTGGCGGAACTCGTTGCCGTTCTTGTCGACACGCTTGCTGTTCTTGTATTCAGTGCTGATGGTCTCGAGGCCGGACTCCGAGACGGGCTGGAGTTCGTCGGGCTCCGAGATGCCGTTGTGATTGAGGTCGCGCCAGAGGACGAGACGAGAGAACACCGCGTCTCGCGACGTGATGACCTCATTGCGCTCGCTCTGGCCGTACACCAGTGTCTCCACGAACTTCAACGCCTCGAACCCATTCGGCGTCGTCACGTCGGGCTGGTCTGGCCCCGCGGGCGTGTGGTTGCCGAATAGCTCCGTGCCATCGTCAATCCGTCCATTGCCGTTCCGATCGAGCGCCAGGAATGCGTCATCTGAATCCCTGCGCGTCCAAGCGACCTGTTCCGGCACGCCATCCGCATTCAGATCAAAGCGAACACCGTTCTCGACGCTAGTCAGCTTGTAACCGTTGCGTCCGGTGTCGACGATGAGCGGGCAGTTCGGCAGCTCACACATTCCGCCAAGCCACCGCCCTTGCTGCATAACTTCGCACTCGAACGCCGGATCGAGATCCTCGCTTCGCCCTTCGATGTGAGCGATGGAGGAAGTCGACGGCAACGGTTGCGGGAATTCCTGAAGGACGACCGGCGTCGGAATCCACCACGAGAACTGATGCGTTCCCCGCGTCTGCCAAGAACCCGGCGACGGCACCATGACTTGCTTCGTCACCGACGCCGACCAGATGCCTGTGCTTGTCGTCGCGGACTGTTGCGCACCTGGGACCTGGGCCGACACAGCCACCGTAATCGGACAGGTATTGACGTCCCGACTCGTAAAGACATCGTATTCCAGCCAGGTGCTGTATAGACCGACCTGCCTCGATTCGTTCCCGAGACGGACCTGCCCACAGTTTCCAAACAACGCGCCCGGCAGTGGGATCTGCGCATGTCCAAGCGCAGGGAAGGCACACACGAATACCGTCATGAGCACAACACGCTTCATTGCGACACCTCGGCTCTATCTGTGGTTATTGGGGAGTTCGGTAGTACGCGAGTTCCTTCTTCGGAACGAACACGCGGATGCCGGCTTTCAGTGATTCGACGTAGTTGGTGAGGGCCGCCTGGCCCGACGGGTTGAGACCCGCTAACAATCGGTCGCGCAGACGAAGGACCTTCCAGCGGAAGTCGATATTGAGTGCCTGCGTTCGTTCGGTGACGAACTTCGCCTCGTCGGTCTGAAGCGTTGGCACCAATTGGAGCACGCGCTGTTGAAGAGCCAGGAAGTTGCGCGAGTTCTCCCGGGCCGCCTCGCGAATCGACGAGGCTTCTTCAGCGGATACCTGTTTGAGAACTTCGGTCGGCAGTTCCGAGGCTCGTGAAATGATCTCGAATGCTGCCAACCAGATATCCCATTGCGGAATCATTTCCGGATTCTTGCGCCCGTCGATTTCGAGGCGCTCAGACTCCGGCACTGGCTCGTACACGATCTGCGGGGGTTTCTGTTCCTGCCACGCCACTGCCTTCGAGGTCAGCACGGCAACCACCAGCAGTACGGCTAGCATCACACGTCCTGCCATACATTCTCCCGTTGCATGTCGCCCGTTTCGGGACCATGAGCCGTCTGGCGCGTCACCTCCGTGACCGATCCCACTGATCGGTCACGCCGCCTCGCCATAGACATCATCGCCGGAGGCTCCCGGCGCGTTCGCTGGTTATGACTCGTCGCTGTCTGGCGTATCGCCCGAGTGCCCTCCTTTCGCCGGCGGCGCGTCAGGCCGTTCCGGGCGGAACTGCAAGTGCCCTCGCAGTGTGTGGTACGAGATGCCGAGCTCTCGACAGGTCTGACGTTTGTTGTTGCCCGTGCGCTCGTAGACGAGCCGCGCGTAGCGGCTGGCCCACGCCCGCATCGACTCCCGCGCACGCATGGATGGCACCAGCACGTCCGCGTAGCCGCCGAGCAACGCTGGCGGGAGGTCGTCGAGCTCGAGCGACTCCGAACCGGCCAGCGCCACTGCCCGCTCGATCACACGTTCGAGCTCGCGAACGTTGCCAGGCCAGTCGTACACCAGCAGCGCGTCAGCAGCCGCGGTCGACAGCTGAAGATCGCGCACCGTCCGATGGCGCTCGAGGAAGTAGCGGGCGAGCTCGCCGATGTCTTCTCGTCGTGCCCTCAGCGGCGGCACCTGCACGTCGATGCCGTGCAGCCGGTAGTACAAGTCCAGTCGGAATCGCCCCTTCTCTACCAGCCCCGACAACGGCTTGTTGGTCGCCACGATGATGCGGGTGTCGACGCGGCGCGAGCCGAAGCCGCCGACCCGCTCGACCGAAAGGTCCTGTATGGCACGCAGCAGCTTTGCTTGCGCCGCCGGTGACAGGTCGGAGACCTCGTCGAGGAAGAGCGTGCCCTCGTGCGCGTGCTCGAACTTGCCACGCCGGCCGCGAACGCCCGTTGCAGTACGCTCCTCGATGCCAAAGAGCTCGGCCTCGAGCAGTGTCTCGACAATCGCTGCGCAGTTAACGGCAACGAACGGACCCTTGTGCCGGCGACTCAGCTCGTGAATCTGACGCGCGACGAGTTCCTTGCCAGTTCCCGACTCGCCCTCGATGAGGACCGTGAAGTCCGTTGCCGCCACACGCTCGATGCGATCGCGCACGGCACGTATCGCGAAGCTCGAACCGATCAGTGGTGCCGCACCATCGGCGCGATTGCGGCTGGCCAGGCTGCGGCCCTGCGCGCGCTCGATCTCGAGAATCAGCGCGGCCACGTGCGTGGCAGCATCGAGCAGTTGACAGGTCCAGCCGTCGAGCAGCCGCGAAGGTTCGAACACCGCCTCGATCCGTGCGCGATGATGCGGAACACCGCCGGGCACGCTGAAGGTCATGACGTGCTCGCCCGCCGGCAACACGGGCTCTTCGCAGATCGTGATCGAGCGGGCTTGGACGAGCGAGCGCAGCATCTGCTCGAATCGCTCGCGCGCGAAGATCGTGTCTCGCGTGACCGCCAATCCGCTCGTGACCGCCGCCAGCAGCGCTGCGACGCCACGTCGCCGATCGGCAGCACGCCTGTCCACGCGCGCCGGACCTGCCGGCGCGTACGCTGGTTCCGAGACAACCATCGGTCCTCCTGTGACTAGGCGGAGGGCGTAACCAATAGGGATGCCAACAAAGCCGAGGGATCGAGGGCCGCCGCGACGCGGCGAAATGCCGCTATTCCGGGTCGGTTCGACGACTATCGTCCGTGGACTCTGGCTGTGTGGGTAGGCTCTGCCCTGGAGCTGCTGCTGTGGACGCCTCTGCGGCGGGCATGAGATACCCGTCGAGGGCATTGACTTCCCAGAGTATGTCGCATCGATGATCGAACTTGAGCGCCCCTCTGTACTGAACGCCCTGGCGAGAATCGAGCGATGCGACCGAGCAGCGCAGCACGTGGGCGGCGATGCCGAGGCGACGTGTGCCGGTCTGCAGCTGGAGGTGAACTCGGGCTCCCGGACGGAGCGGGCGCGACCCCTGAATGAGCGCGCCGCCCGAGCTCAAATCGACGAGGGACACCGCATAGCCCGGCCGGAGGATTGCGTGCGTACCGGCGATGGCCGGCTGGCCAAATCGCGCGTCCTCCCGACGATCAACTAACGGCTGAGCCATGTTCCATCCCCCGAGACGTACCTGTAGCATCCGCGTGCGTCCGGTGACACCCAGCACGCGAACCGCATACTGCCCCCGCCGCCCCCGAATATACAAGGTCCCCGACGTCGCCGTCCCATCCTCACCCATCGTCAAAATGCGCGCAGAACCGATGCGAATGCCGTCGGTGCCGGTGCCCACACTGCCGTCGGCATCCGGAATGCCAGACGCGAGCTCGAACCGTACGCCTGGAGAACGTGCTGCCCAATCGCTCGAACGGCCCGACTGCGCGGTCGACTCCAGCACGGATCTCCGCAGTGCGAACGCCATTCCCGTTGCCATCTTCGTAGGCTGCAAACATGTAGTCGTCGCCGGCAGCCTCGAAGCGTAGGCCAACCGCTGTACCGCGTCGGAGCGCATCGATCCGCGTAGCAGCGATACGGCCAGCCATGTAGCGCGCCGCCAGCGCGGTCCGCATTTCGTCGATCGCCGCCGTGGCCGACGCCACCGCCATCGCGCCTGCCGTCACCGCCACGGCCATCGCGAACACGAGTTCGAGAACTGTGACGCCACGCGGTGAGCCGAAAGTGCATTGAAACTGCTGCACGAGGGACCGATAGCCCGACGAACGTCGCCGGGCACCGGTGCCACGCCCGCGCGCCTTAGCGGCTCGAGCTCGCGTCATCGTGACGCTCGGCCTTGAGTGGTACCACCGTGACCATCGGCTTGAGCTTGAGGAAGCTCTTCTCTCCGATGCCCTTGATGTTCATCAGCTCCTCGACTTTCTTGAAGCCGCCATTCTTTTCGCGATGCTCGACGATGAGCTTCGCCGTTGCTGCGCCAACGCCTGGCAGCGCCTCGAGGTCAGAAACGGTCGCGGTATTGAGATTGACGGGCGTTGCTACGGCTGGCGATGCCTTCGCCTTTGAAGGCTTGTCCTGCGCGAGCCCAGTGGCAGGGGCAAGCGCGACGATCGCAGCAAGCACAGAGCCGAGGACGAGAGACAGTCGACGCATCGATCCTCCTGTGGGGCACCGCGCCCCGCTGCTTGTTAAAAATGAAACGGCGACGTCCATGCCTACCGGTGCTGTTTCGATGAGAGGTCACGTCGCCGAAGAGCTTTCCGGCAGGCGATGGACGAGAGGCACGCAGGCAAGAGGACTGCCGGGCCGCACGCGGACCGAAGGTGTCCGCCTAAGATCAACGCTTCACGAGGGTTGTTGCCCGATGCCGGCGTGACTGCACCGGACGAAGAAGGCACGAGCAGAAGAAAACGTCAACCAGAGGAGCGAGTCCGCGACGTATCGAGCGTTAGAGGGCACGGTAAGGGAACGAGGAATCGGCTTCCCTGTCCGGGCCCGTCGCTTCCTGCTGTGACTGTTCCGCCGTGCGCGAAGACGACCTGCCGCAGAATCGCCGGACCAAGCCCGGGCACCTCCGGTTGCGCGACTGCGCTGACGGCTTTACGCCGTCGCCGGCAGACTTCGATACCAGTCGACCGTCAGACGAATGCCCTCTTCGAACGGCACGATCGGACGGTAGCCCAGGATCTCTTTCGCCAGACTCAGGTCGGCAAGGGAGTCGCGCACGTCGCCGGCGCGCGGCTCGCCGTACTCCGGCTTGACGTTCGCGCCAATCAGCCGGCGCATCGTTTCGAAGAGCGCGTTGAGCGAGATGCTGCTGCCGGTGGCCACGTTGATGACGCGGCCGCTGGCACCCGTGGCCTCACACGCACGCAGCACGCCATCGACGACGTTGGCGACGTAGGTGAAGTCGCGGCTCTGCTCGCCGTCGCCGTAGATGGTCGGCGCGCGATTCTCGAGCAGGGCGGTAGCGAAGAGCGAAATCACGCCCGAGTAGGGCGACGAAGGGTCCTGCCGGGGGCCGAACACATTGAAATACCTGATCGTCACCGTCTCGAGACCGTAGAGCGACGTGAACATCTGCAAGTACTGCTCGCCGACGACCTTCTGCAACGCATAAGGCGACAGCGGACTCGTCGGCATTTCCTCGTGCTTGGGCGAGGTCTGCGTGTTGCCGTACGCCGACGACGAACCTGCAAACACCAGCCGCCGCACGCCCGCGTCGCGCGCGGCCACGAGAACGTTGAGCGTCCCGTCGACGTTGGCGCGGTTTGATGTGATGGGGTCCTTGACCGACCGCGGCACCGACGGCAGCGCCGCCTGGTGCAGCACGTAATCGACGCCCGTCACCGCGGCGCGCGCGAACTCGATGTCCGAGAGATCGCCCTCGAGCAGCTCGACCGACGGCAGATGCGCAAGATTGCTGCGCTTACCCGTCACGAGCGAATCGGCCACACGTACGCGGTGGCCGCGCCGGATTAGTTCTTCGGACAGATGCGAACCAATGAACCCGGCACCGCCGGTGACGAGGTAATGAGCCATATTGGTGTCAGTTAGATAAGGTCCGCCGCAGCAGGCCGTAAGCCGAATTCTGTTTCCCGCCTTCACCCTTGCGGGCATCGGCGAGACGACGATCATTCCTCTAGCCCCGTCATTGCTGGCGGGATCAAGCGACCTACCCGGAGGCTTCGGACGGGCCGTCCTATAGCGCCCCCCTATTTGGCCTTGCTCCGTGCGGGGTTTTGCCTGCCACCCGTGTTGCCACGGGCGCGGTGCGCTCTTACCGCACCTTTTCACCCTTACCCACCTCCGCCCTTTCGGGCTTCGGCGGGCGGTATATTTTCTGTGCCACTTTCCTTCAGGTCACCCTGACCGGGCGTTACCCGGCGCACTGCCCTTCGGAGTTCGGACTTTCCTCCCACCTTCACCCCTCACGGGACTCGGGCGGGCGATCATCTGGCCTGCTGCGGCGGAATTCCGTGTGCTACCGATCTCCTTCTTGACTGATGCCGTATTGCTCAAGCTTCTTATATAGATTGCTGCGCGGCGTACCGATGACCTCGGCCGTCTTGGAAATATTCCAGCCGTTCTCGCGAAGCTTGTCGACGAGGAAGGCGCGCTCGGCTGACTCCTTGAATTCACGCAGCGTCCCCGGCCGCTCTTTGTCGCTCTCAGGCGCGCCTGCCGCGGGCTTCGATTCGAGCTTGACGATATCGCGGAGATCGTCGACGTCGAGTGTATCGCCCGGCGTCATGATGATCAGCCGCTCAACGGTGTTCTTGAGCTCGCGCACGTTCCCCTTCCATCGCGCCTTCTGCAGATACTCCAGAGCCGCCGGCGTAAACCGCGGCAGCCGGCGATTGTTGTCGCGGCTGAAGAGGTCGGCGAAATGCTTGACCAGCGCTGGAATGTCGTCGCGCCTGTCGCGCAGCGGCGGCACACGAATCGGGATGACACTCAGACGGAAGTAGAGATCCTCGCGGAAGTTTCCCTTCTCGATTTCCTGTTCGAGATCCTTGTTCGTTGCCGCAATCACCCGAACGTCCACCTTAATCGTCCGCGCGGATCCGAGGCGCTCGACCTCACCCTCCTGTAGGACGCGCAGGACCTTGGCCTGGGTCTTGGCGCTCATGTCGCCAACTTCGTCGAGGAAGATCGTGCCGCGATCCGCCTGCTCGAACTTGCCGATCTGCTTCTCGGTCGCGCCCGTGAACGATCCCTTTTCGTGCCCGAAGAGCTCCGACTCGATGAGCTCTTCCGGAATCGCGGCGCAGTTGACCTGGATGAACCGCTCGCGGCTCCGAAGGCTGTTGCGGTGAATCGAGCGCGCAACCAGCTCCTTGCCGACGCCGCTTTCACCCTGCAGCAAGACCGTCGCATTGGTCGGCGCTGCGCGCTTGATCGAGTCCCACACCTGGCGGAGCGACGGGCTCTCGCCGACCATCTGATGCCGAACCTCGGCGGCCCGCCGCAGGGACTTGTTCTCGTCCGACAGACGGCTCCGTTCGAGCGCGTTGCGGATCGATACCAGCAGCTTCTCGCTCGACGGTGGCTTCTCGATGAAATCGAAGGCCCCAGCTTTCGTCGCTTCGACCGCCGTGCTGACCGTCCCGTGCCCCGAGATGATGACCACGGGAAGGTTCTCGTTCGCCGTACGCAACTTTTGGAGGACTTCCAGCCCGTCCATTCCAGGCATCTTGATGTCGAGAAACACCAGATCCGGCGCCTCGCGCTCGGCGACGGCGATGCCCTCCGGCCCACTCGAGGCCTCGAGTACGTCGTAATCGTCGTAGCGCAGAATCATTCCGACCGAGCGACGCACCTCCGCCTCGTCATCGATGATCAGGATGCGTGCTTTCATCGATCAGGTTCTCGATCTCAGTCGACGACGACCGTGACCAGCGAACGGCCGGGAACGGAGGGATCGTAGTAGTAGATGGCGAGCACGTCACCGGGCTTCGCGGCATCGACGATGCGTTGGTAAGCCGCGACGGTTGGCGTGGGCTTGCGATTGACCTCCAGGATGACCAAGCCGCGCCGCAGTGCCTGGCGGGCGGCGCCGGTGGCATCGACGCGGGCCACGACGACGCCTTCAATGCTGTCGGGCAGCTCTAATCGCCCGACGGGCGTCCGATCGAGCTCGCGCACGGTCACGCCCAGCGCCGGAGCCGGCGTCTCGGCCGGCCTCGCCGGACGCGCCGGATCGTCATTGCCGCCCTGCGATGCGTCGGCCTCGTCACGCAGAGGCCGCTCGGCCAGCTTGACGCTCAAAGTCTGGCGGCGTCCCTCCCGCAGAACCTCGAGCTTCGTCATCGTCCCCGGCTGGCGCGCCGAGATGTTCTGAATCAGCTCCTGGTTCGAGATCACCTTATGGCCTTCGACCTCGACGATGACGTCGTAGGCGCGCAGGCCCGCGCGCTCCGCCGGAGACCGCGGCGTCACGTCCTGCACCATCGCGCCTTCTGCCACTGCCAGCCCCAGCGCCCGCTGCAACGCTGGCGTGACGTCAGTGAGCGTGACACCGATGAACCCACGAGATACCCGGCCGGTCGCCTTGAGCTGAGGGAGCACCGCGACAGCCTGGTTGATAGGCAGCGCAAAGCCGATGCTCGAGGCCTTGGAGCTGATCGCCGAGTTGATGCCAACCACCTCGCCGCGGGAGTTGATGAGCGGGCCGCCGCTATTGCCGAAGTTAATCGCGGCGTCGGTCTGGATGTAGTCGTCCAGGCTCTGGTCGAAGAGCTTGCGCCCAATGAAACTGACGACGCCAACCGTCACCGAATGCACATAACCGAGCGGGTTGCCGATTGCGCACACCCACTCACCGGCGCGCAGCTCGTCGGAGTTACCCAGGGGCGCCACCGGCAAATTCGTGGCGTTCGGGATATGTACCAGCGCCACGTCGATAGCCGGGTCGGAGCCCGCCACCGTGCCACGGAACACACGTCCGTCCGCCAGCGTGACAGTGATGCGCTCGGCACCTTCCACGACGTGGTAATTCGTCAGGATATAGCCGTTACTGTCGACGATAAAGCCGCTGCCGGCACCCTGACGCGGGACTTCCTGATCGCGGGGCGTATCGACTGGATCGTCGGCCCGACCCGACCAGCGCGCCGGATTGCGGACCGTCGATCGTGAGGCGGCATCGATGTTGACGACGGCCGGGTTGATGCGCTCGGCCACGTCTGCGAAGTTCACCACGCCCGCCAGCGACGCGGGCCGCGGCCGATCGCTCGGCGCTGCCTCACGGGCCGTCGCCGTCGACACGACCGGCGTTTTCGGCACCCCGCCCCCGGCGAGGATGATGCCGACGAGAAACGCCACAGTTGACGAGAGTGCCAGCGTGATGAATGTGAAGCGTTTAGACATCGTGCGCATGCCCCGCATTCGACTGCCCGAGGGCCTCAGACTCCTCTATTATTGCCCGGAACGCCTCTTCCGTCAGCGTCGTGACCCCCAACCCCTGGGCTTTCTCCAGCTTGCTGCCGGCCTCGGCGCCGACAACCAGATAGGACGTTTTTCGGCTGACGCTGCCCGACACTTTGCCCCCAAGCCGCTCGATTGCCGCCGTGGCATCGTCCCGGCTCATCGAAGTGAGGGTTCCCGTGACGACGAAGGTCTTACCTGCAAGCGGTCCGGCGGCTGCAACGCTCGGCGGCGGCTGCTGGCTCATCATATTCACGCCCTCGGCAGCCAGCCTCTCAATCAGCTCCCGGTTCTTCAGCTCCTCGGTGAAACTGCGGATAGACGCTGCCACGACCGGGCCAATGTCGGGCACGGCCTGGAGCTGCTCGACTGAGGCCTC
Organism: uncultured Acidobacteriota bacterium; assembly: GCA_963797715.1. Lineage (GTDB taxonomy): Bacteria > Acidobacteriota > Vicinamibacteria > Vicinamibacterales > 2-12-FULL-66-21 > DATBJJ01. The sequence goes on along the minus strand of CAWCQS010000003.1, from coordinate 209,030 downwards.
GAGGATCTCCCTCATCGTCCGCAAGTAGCTCGACAGCGTTGCCGCGGCCTTCTCGCCGACGTGGCGTATGCCCAAGGCGTAAACGAGCCGCGACAAGTCATTCTGCTTAGAACGCTCGATCTCCGCCGTCACATTGCGCCCGACCTTGCCGAGCTTCCGCGGCACGGCACGGTCCGAGCGGGGCTCCCGCGGCGTAACCACGAGATTCTCGAGCTGCTCGGGCTGCAAGCGATAGAGGTCGGCAAAGTCGTGGACGAGCCCCTGCTCAATCAGTTGATCGACCAGCGATTCGCCCAGCCCTTCGATGTTCATCGCGCTGCGACCGGCGAAATGCTCGAGGCTCCGCCGCAGCCGCGCCGGGCACGACGCGTTCTCGCACCGCCAGACTACTTCTTCCTCATCACGCTTGAGCGCGCTACCACACGCCTTGCATGTCGTCGGCATCACCCACGGCATCGAATCGGCCGGCCGCAGGCTGAGCACGGGTGCCACAACTCTCGGAATGACGTCACCGGCCTTCTCGATGACCACCGTGTCGCCCTCTCGAAGGTCTTTGCGGGCGATGTCGTTCGCGTTGTGCAAGGTCGCCATGGACACGGTCGAACCGGCGATGAACACCGGCTCGAGCACGGCATAGGGTGTGTTCGCACCGGTGCGGCCAACGTTCACTTCGATTCGCAGCAGCTTGGTCTGCTGCTGCTGCGCGGCGAACTTGAACGCGGTTGCCCAGCGCGGGAATTTGGCGGTACTGCCGAGCCGCTCGCGGAGCGCGAGGTCAGCGAGCTTGACGACGACACCGTCGGTATCGAAGTCGAGGTCCTGGCGCTTCGCGTCCCACCCTTGACAGAACGCGATGACGGCGTCGATGCCCTGGCACGCTGTGGCATGAGGCTCGACTGGGAGCCCCCACTCGGACAGCGCCGACAGCAGGTCCTTGTGCTCGGTCGGGGCACCCTCGGTCGGCCCAACGTATTGGTAGACGAATGCCTGGAGCCCACGTCCCGCGACCAACGTGGGATCGAGATTCCGCATCGTTCCGGCAGCGACATTGCGTGGGTTGGCGTAGAGCGGCTCGCCGGCGTCAGCGCGCTCCTGGTTGATTCGCTCGAACGAGGCTCGCGGCAGAAACACCTCGCCCCGCACTTCGAACTTCGCGGACGGTCCCCCACGAAGGATCCGTGGAATAGATCTAATCGTGCGCACGTTCGCGGTGACGTCTTCGCCGCGAAGGCCATCGCCACGCGTGGCGCCGCGAATCAGCCGGCCCCCCTCGTAGGTAAGCGCGATGCTCAGGCCATCAATCTTCAGCTCCGCAACGTATGGCACGGCGACATCCCCAAGTCCCGCAGCCCTGCGCAGCCGCTCATCGAACGCCCGCAGATCGGCCTCGTCGTAGGCGTTGTCCAGACTGAGCATTTGCGAAAGATGCTCAACCGTGGGAAAGCCCTGCACCGGCCGACCTCCGACACGTTGCGTCGGCGAATCAGCCGTGATGAGCTCTGGGTGCTCGCGTTCGAGCGCCTCGAGTTCGTGGACCAGCGCATCGAACTCGGCGTCGGCAATTTCCGGGGCGTTGAGGACGTAGTACAGCTCCTCGTGGCGCCGAATCTTGTCGCGGAGTGCTTCGATGCGTTCCGCAGGGTTCATAGGCTGGGGCTGATCTTCCGCTTAAGGGCGGAAGCCACAGGAAAGCGGGCGGAAGTCCTTATCGATCCCTGGACACCACGTAGTCCGGCAGCGCCGCCAGCGCGTCTCGCTCCTGGCTCGGCGGAAACGCGGACAGGCAGTTCTTGGCACGAGCGGCATAGTCGAGCGCGATCTCATAGGCCTGCTCGGTCGAGCGATGCTCGTTGAGCAGGCGGAGGATGTCGCGCCACTGCTCGGGCGCCACGGCGCGATCGCGCACGATGTCGCGGATGAGGCCGTCGGCCTCGGCACCTCCGCGGCGGAGCAGCAGAATGATCGGCAGCGTGACCTTGCCTTCGCGCAGGTCGCCGCCAACGGGCTTTCCGAGCGCCGCTGCGTCGGCCGTGTAGTCGAGCAAATCGTCGACCAGCTGAAAGGCAATTCCGAGGTTGAAACCGTAATCTCTAAGCGCTGTTTCCTGCTCGGGCGTGACACCGCCGAGCAGCCCGCCAATTTGCGCGCAGCCGCCGAAGAGAAACGCGGTCTTGCGCCGGATGATCTCGAAGTGCTCCTCTTCGGTGATGTCGACGTCACCGGTCTTGGTCAACTGGTACAGCTCGCCTTCGATCATCCGCAGCGTGACGTCGCAGAGCAACCGGATGATCTCCAGCGAGTCGTGCGTCAACGCCATCGCCATGGACTTGATATAGAGGTAGTCGCCGAGGAGGACCGTGATGTCGTTACCCCAGCGGGAGTGCACCGCCAGCCGCCCACGTCGCAGATCCGCCCCGTCGATGATGTCGTCGTGGACCAGCGTCGCGGTATGGATGAATTCGACGACGGAGGCGTAGAGGACCGCGCGGTCGCCGGTGTAGCCCGTCAGTCGTGCCGCCATGAGCAGCACAGCGGGCCGGACCCGCTTCCCGCCGCTCTTCTGAATGTAGCGGCCCATTTCCGGGATCAGCGCCACCCGGGACTGGATGTGACGGACGAACTCCTGCTCGACGGCCTCGAGGTCCTCGCGGATCGGACCAAAGATCTGCGCCAAATCGGTGGAGACGACGGACTTCTGCGCGGTATCGCTCAAAGGTGTGCCGTGTTTTCCTGTTTCGGTCGCTTCAGAATAGTGGACTTTCGCGCCGAGGTCAACGCGCTAAGCCGTTTGATGGTAAACAGTTGGCTAAAAACAGCGCCTCGAAGTTCCGCGCGGTTTGCGCCTCGACCTCTGCCGCGGTGACGCTCCGAATAGCTGCGATCGTTTCGGCCACACGCCCCACAAACGCTGGTTCGTTCCGCTTACCCCTATGCGGGACGGGGGCAAGATACGGGGCATCAGTCTCGATCAGCAGCCGGTCGTCTGGCACGAAGGCCGCCACCTCGCGGAGCGAGTCCGCGCGCGGAAACGTCACTATCCCCGCCAGCGAGAGGTAGAACCCGATGTCCAACGCCGCCCGCGCCATCGCAACATCACCGGTAAAACAGTGAAAGACACCGCGCAGCGCCGGACCGGCGTCGCGAAGGATGGCGAACGTGTCGTCTGTGGCTTCCCGCGTGTGGATCACGACCGGTCGCGCGAGTTCCAAGGCCACCGCCAGCTGCGCGCGGAACACTGCCTGTTGCACCGGCCTGGGCGAGAAATCGTAGTGATAGTCGAGCCCAACCTCCCCGATTCCTACCGCCGACCAGTCCGCGACGGATCGACGGAGGAGTGCGCCAATCTCCCCAAGGCGGTCCTCGAACTGTCCGGCGTTATGCGGATGGATGCCGATCGAGAATCGAACGGCATCCCACTTGGCGCGCACGACAGACGCTGCCGCCGCTTCCTTGTCGTCACCGGCCGACAGGATGCACATAGCGGCGCGCAGGCCTGAGTCCTGTGCCCGCCGGACGACGTCGTCGAGGTCTCCCGCGAACGCCTCGTCTGCCAAGTGGCAGTGCGAGTCAATCATGGATGAGTTAGGGCATTGATGAGTTCGGGGACACTCAACCTTGAGTGTCCCGTTTGACTGTCCCCGCCTTTAGCGGACACGTGTCCCGGGGGGAATGTCCTGGGCAAAGCCGACCAACGTTGGCTTGCCGCCGTCGGGGCTGGCGGCCAGCACCATGCCGTTCGACTCGATGCCCATCAACTTGGCAGGCTTCAAATTGAAGACCATGACGATGGTGCGCCCGACGAGCTGCTCGGGCTCGTAGGCTTCCGCGATCCCAGCCACGAGCGTCCGCTGCTCGGTGCCGACGTCGATCGACAGCTTCACCAACTTGCGGGAGTTCGGCACTTTCTCCGCCTCCAGGACTTTCGCCACGCGCAGATCGACCTTCATGAAGTCGTCGATCGAAATCTTGTCGGCGGCGCCCGGTGCTGGTGCTGGAGGCGCCGGAGTTGCCGCTGACGGCGCCGCGGCCGGCGGCGGTGTTGGATTCTTGGGCTCTTCCACTCGTGGTCTCCTGTCTGTCTTGGCATTCGCCGGTGTGAGCTCGGCATTCGCCGGGCCGTCCGCCACACCAGCGGCCTCCGGCCTGACCGTGACCGCCCTCGGCCACAGCGGATCGCCCTTGAGAATCTGTCGTGTGCCTTCGTTTCTCCACACGGCGTCATTCAGGCGGATGTCCGCCGGCGGCTTCAGATCTCCCACCCGCCGCAAGATCTCAGCAGCCGATTTCGGCATCACGGGCAGCAGCAGGATCGCTGCCACGCGAACCGCCTCGGCCACGTCGAAGAGCACCTGCGACAATTCGTCCGCTCGCGCCGAATCCCGCGCAATCGCCCACGGCTCGACGTCTGGCGATGAACTCGTTGGTCGCATCGACAATCTGAAACGCGGCCGCCGCTCCCCCTTCGAGCGCGAACACGTCCATCGCTTGACGATAGCCATCGACCGCCTTGCTCGCGACTCCCGCGAGCCGTCCCGGGCTCGTCGCCGGCGCAAGCGTGCCGCCTCGGTATTTCTCAGCCATCGCCGCGATGCGGCTGACCAGGTTACCGAGGTTGTTGGCAAGATCGACGTTGTACCGATCCTCGTAGCGCTCCCACGAGAAATCGCCGTCGCTACCGAACGTGATCTCCTTCGTCAGGTACAGCCGCAGCGGGTCCGGTCCAAACCGATCGATGGCTTCGAGCGGCTCGACAGCGGTACCGAGCGACTTGCTCATCTTCTCGCCTTTGAGGTGAACCCAGCCGTGACCGAAGACCTGCCGCGGCAACTCGATTCCCGCGCTCATCAACATCGCCGGCCAGATCACCGAATGGAACCGTGTGATGTCCTTGCCAATCACGTGCAGATCGGCGGGCCACCACTTGGCGAGCATCGCCTCGTCGGTGCCAAGTCCAACGGCAGAGATGTAATTGATCAGCGCGTCGAACCAGACGTATACGACGCTGGTCGGATCCTGCGGCATCGGAATGCCCCACGACTGCCCGGCACGACTGACAGAAATATCGTCCAGGCCAGCCTCGAGCAAGCGCAGAATCTCGTTGCGCCGAACCTCTGGCACGAGCACATCAGGTTGCGCGGCGAACAGCTTCAGCAGGGGCTGCTGATATTTCGACAGCCGGAAGAAGTAGTTCTTCTCTCGAATCCAGTCCGGCTTCGTGCGATGAATCGGGCAGAGGCCGTCAACGAGATCCTTCTCCTGCTTGAAGGCCTCGCACGACACGCAGTACCAGCCTTCGTAGAACCCCTCGTAGATGTCCCCGGCAGCGCTGATCCGGCGGATCAACTCCTGGACAGATGCGCGATGGCGGGGTTCGGTCGTCCTGATGAAGTCGTCGAACGAGATATCGAGCCGGCGCCAGACGTCGAGAAACTCTCCCGCCATCCGATCGCAGTACGCGAGCGGGTCTTCGCCGAGTTCCTTTGCCTTGCGAAACACGTTCTGCGAGTGCTCGTCGTTGCCCATCACGAAATGGACGTCGAAGCCGGCGAGGCGCTTGTAGCGAGCGATGACGTCGGCGCCAATCTTCTCGTACGCCGTCCCGAGGTGCGGGCGGCTGTTGACGTAGTCGATCGCTGTCGTGAGATAGAAGCGTTTCACGGGGGTCAACGGTGCTAGAGGTTCAAAAGGTTCAAGGGGTTCTAAAGGTTCAAGGGGTGCGGTCGAGCCAGGCTTTCGTGGCGATGGCTTGCACCTCTTTTATCGGCAGTCCGCGCTCGGCCGCAGCCTTGGCACAATCGTCGAACTCCGGCGACGCGTTCAGCACGCGGCCGTCGCGCCTGGCGATCTTGAAACGAATGGCGCCAACCGGCGTCTCGACGGCGCAGAACTCGCGTTCCAGGCATTCGCGACGGACCTCTTGATATCGCACGCCAATGGTCGTCGTTTCGGCAAACAGTAACGCGGCCAGCTTCTCTCGGTCACTGGGCCGCGCGATTACCGTGACGAGCGTGCCGGGGCGGTTCTTCTTCATTTGCACCGGCGCGTAAAACACGTCGAGCGCACCGCCCTGCTGCATCCGGTCCATCAGCGGCCCGAACAGTTGCGGATTCATGTCGTCGATCTCGCACTCGAGCACGACGACCAGATCGCCTGACGGCGACGCGCCGTCTTCGCCGACGAGGATCCGGAGGACGTTCGGATGGCCCAGAAAATCCTTTTCACCGGCACCGTACCCAACAGACCCGACGCGCATCATCGGCAGTTGGCCGAACGCGTGCGCATACTCTGTCACGATCAGCGCCCCGGTGGGCGTCACGAGCTCAGAAGCAACCACGCCCGCGTAGATCGGCACATCGCGTAGCAACCTCGCAGTTGCGGGGGCAGGAACCGGAAAAGTGCCGTGCGCGCACTTCACCGTTCCGCTGCCGACATTGAGCGGCGACGAAACGACTCGCTTGACGCCCAGCCACTCCATCCCGTGCACGATGCCGACGATATCGATGATCGAATCGAGCGCCCCAACCTCGTGGAGATGAATCTTGTCGATCGGCATGTCGTGGATGGCCGCTTCGGCCTCGCCAAGGCGATCGAACAGACGAATCGCTCGATCCTTGCCCTCACGTGACAACGCCGACAACTCGATGAACGCGGCAATCTCCTTCAGGCTATGGTGCGAACCGCCAGGACCATCACCCTGTCGATGACTGTGCCCATCGCGATGCCCGGACAAAGAATCGTGGGGCCCCGACACGTGATCGTGATGGTTGTGGCCGTGCGAGTAGACCTGGTGCGCCTGCGACTCCGCTCCCACGGCCGTTGGCGCTGGCGCGCTCTCCTGCAGGTGGAACTTGGTCGCCGATACTCCCGCCCTCAGCACACGCTCTGCCGAGATCGTGCCGTACTCGATCGCCAGGCTACCGAGCGCGGCGCGTAAACCGTCAATCGGGAGTCCAAGGTCGAGCAGCGCCCCGAGAAACATGTCGCCGGAAGCGCCCGAAAAACAATCGAGATACGCGATCCTCGCCACTAGATGTACTGTCTTTCCTTCATGCTGCAGTAGCGCACGTCGCCGAGGATGATGTGATCGATGACGTCGATGCCCATCAACACTCCAGCCGCAATCAACCGGTGCGTCAGAGCGATATCTTCCTGACTCGGCTCTGGGTCGCCCGATGGATGGTTGTGAAACACCACAATCGCGGCCGCGCCCGCGGCGGTCGCCTCGCGGAAAATCTCGCGGGGATGCATGATGCTCGCGTCGAGGGTGCCCACCGTGACGATGGTGGTCCGCATCACTCGATGCTTCGTGTCGAGCAACACGACACCGAGTTGCTCCACCGGACGGTTGCCATAGAGTGGTAACAACAACTCGGCGACCGCGCGTGGCGTCGTCACCTGCACACGATCGCGACCCGCCCGCGTCAGCGTGCGACGTCCCAGTTCCACAGCCGCCACGACCTGCGCCGCCCGCGCCGCCCCGATTCCTGGCACGCGCGTCAGCTCATCGTGCCTCGCTCGCGCCAGGCCTTCGATGCCACCGGCACGAGTCAACATTGCATTGGCGAGATCCAGCGCGCTCGCTGACGCTCTCCCCGATCCGAGAACGACCGCGACGAGCTCGTTATCCCCCAGCGTTGCCACGCCGAGCCGTTGCAGCTTCTCCCGCGGACGATCGTGCGGCGCAACGCCCTTCATCGTACACCATCCTCGCCAGACTGCCCCGCCGGCGCGCCTTGCAAAAAGCTGGCGCGAGCGGCTCGAACCGTCTGCCGAACGCGGCACGAACGGCCGCGACAGCCGGTTTCACGAGCAAAACTGACGACGCGCGAATGGGGACGGCAGGAGCGCGAGGACTGAGCGGTTCCGAGGAGTGCGCAGCCGGTGCAGCGGCTCGAGCGCCGAGAGGTCGCAGTATTTGCGATGGCCAGGACGCGCTCGCGTCAACGCCACTTACGAGCGACGCACCGAAAGGATTTCCAGCGGTTCGCCTCGTCTCTGACCTGGCATTCAGATGATCCAGCTGAACCCGGTCACGACAAGGACGATGAGTGCGAACCCGGCGATGTCGAGAGCGATACCATGCCGAATCATCGAGGTAATCGGTACGTGACCGGAGCTGTAGACAATCGCGTTTCCGGGAGTCGATACCGGCATCATGAAGCCCATCGAGGCGCCAAACGTTGCGCCGAGCGCGGGCTGCAGCGGATCGACGCCCGCTGCCTGAGCGACAGCGATTGCCACGGGCACAATCATGTTGGCTGACGCCGTATTCGACGCCGTTTCCGAGATCACGATCGCTGCGCCCGTGAAGAGCACGGTCAGCGTGAACGCCGAGCGCACGGGAAGCAGGCTCGTAATGCCTTTGCCCATGGATTCGGCAAGGCCGGTCGAGAACGCGAGCGCTCCCATCGCCAGTCCGCCGCCGAAGAGCAGGATGATCCCCCAATCGATTCGAACCGCCTGTTCCCAGTTGAGGGTGAAGCGACGGGAGCGCCAATTAATGGGCAGCAAAAACAAGAGAATTGCGCCAATCATCGCCGCAACCGATTCGGGCACCGCTGCCTCATAGGCCCTGGCAAAGGCACTGCCGTCGAAACCGGCAATGGCCACGAAACCCGGGAGCAACCAGAGCACAACGGTGATGCCGAACGCAATGAGCGTATTGCGCTGGCCGGTAGATATCGGTCCAAGCTTTCGCAACTCCTCCTTGATATGTGCCGCCCGTGCCAAATCGACCTTCAAGCCGCGAAGCAATCGCAACCGAAAGTACGCCACGAGAAAGACGAACAGCATAGCGGTCAGCGGAAGTCCCAACAGCATCCATTGAAAGAACGAAATCTGCTCGTGGGCAATGCGCTCGAGCATGCCCTTGCCAATCAAATTGGGCGGCGTGCCGATCGGCGTCGCCATGCCGCCAACCGATGGGCCAAACGTCGCCATCAGCATCATCGCCGTGGCGAAGTTCCGACTCGCCGGCTCGGATTCTTGTCCTTTCGTCAAATGCGCGACGATTGACAGCCCGATCGGAAACATCATGGCGGTCGTCGCCGTGTTGCTGATCCACATCGAGATGGCGGTGGCCACAGCACCGTACACGAGCAGAATCCTCGTCGGGCTGCCGCCCACCGCCCGGGACGACAATGCGCTGAAGGCAAACCGGCGATCGAGCCCGTGCGTGAACATCGCCTCGGCCAGCATGAAGCTGCCGATGAAGAGAAAGATGATGGGATCGGCAAACGGCGCAAATACGACGCGTGCCGGCGCGACCTGAAGCACGACCGCCAGCACGGGGCCGATGAGCGCAGTGACGGCGAGCGGCAGCGCTTCGGTGATCCAGAGGATCACCATCATCAACAGGATCCCCGCCAGCCGGTGTGCCGCCGGCGCAATCGGGATGGGGAGCGCGATGAGAACCAGCAGCGCGAGAGGGCCGCCGATCGAGGCCAAGAGTGCGGCGGCGCCGATTGAACAGCTCTTCAGCAGGCGAATACGTCTCGACGGCTTCACCGGCCTCGTGCAGACTGCGCATCACGCCTTCAACCAGCGGCACTCCGAGACGAGCTCGGCCCAGCCAGTCAGGAAGAGCCCGTCTTCGTCCCATTCCACTCGCTGAGTTCCACCTGGCGAGACCACTTGCAGATCACGAGCGGCATGTCCGTATTCGATCGCGGCCACGGCCGCGGCGCACGCGCCAGTACCGGACGCCTCGGTCGGTCCGACGCCGCGCTCCCAAATGAGGATGCGTACGCGGTTCGGCGTTTCGACCCAGGCGAGTTCCACGTTGGTGCCTTCGGGAAAGTGCGGGTGCGTCGCCAGCGTTCGCCCGATCGTGTGCAGCCGTTCTTCGGTCACCTCGCCAAGCACGACGCACTGAGGGTTCCCCACGCGAAGCGTGACCGCCGCGACGCGCTCGCCGTCCAGATCGAACTCGTGTTGACGAATATGCTCCGGGTGCCCCATCGACGCGCAGAACGTGTAGCGCCCGTCCCGGTGTTCGAGCAGCTCGAGAGCCTTCACGCCGGCGTCGGTTTCGATGTCGATGAACGTTCCCGGCTCGACGTTCTGCGTCGAGGCAATCCATGCGGCAAGACAGCGCACGCCGTTGCCGGAGATTTCCGAACGGCTGCCATCGGCGTTGAAGAGCTGCATGGACGCTCCGAGCGAGCGCGTCTGAAAGATGATGAGCCCATCGGCGCCGATGCCGCGGTGCCGATCGCACACGTCACGCGTGAATGACAGAGGATCGCTGATCCCTGAAAAATCGTAGGCGTCGATCAGGAGGAAGTCGTTGCCGAACGCGTGCGACTTGATCAGGTTCATTTGCGGCAGAAGGCGAGGAGGTGCCAGCCGAAACGGCGCACGAGCGAGCGTGGCAGCGCGTTGAACGTGCCAACGAAGAAGGTGTTGAACATCACGCCCTTCCAGCCGCGGTGGAGGCGCGACTTCACCGGAAACCGCTCTTCAACGAGGCGCACTTCTTTGAATCCCTTGAGGAGCGCCGCGCAGCTCCGCAGCCGAATACTTGCCGAGCACCGGCGCGTCCTCGTGCTCGAGCGGCACCTTCATCAGTTTTGAGAGCGCGTTCAGCCACGACACGCGGTTATAGACCTGAAACACGGCCAGCTCGCCCGGTTTGAGAACCCGCAGGCACTCGTCCACGAGCCGCTGGTCGTCGGCCGTGTACTGCACGACGCCGTGCGCGTAGACCAGGTCGAAGCTGTTGTCCGGAAACGGCAGGCGCTCGCCGTCAGCCTCGCGCAGGTCCGCCTCGAGCCCCTGCTGCGCGAAATTCTGTCGCGCGAGGGCGATCGCCGAGGGCGACAAGTCGACGCCGGTGACGATCGCGCCACCCTTGGCAAAACGGACCAGGTCCGTGCCCGCGCCGCACCCGACTTCGAGCACGCGCTTCCCGCGGTAGCCGTCGAAGGCAATCAGCCGCGGGAGATGGTGCAGCTTTTCGAAATGATATTGATCGAGATCGGCAAAAAAGCCGGGCGAACCAACTGGATGTGACGTGATTTCGAGGTCGTGAATGTGCGCGTTCCAGTAGTTGCGAACGTCATCAATCGTGGCACGGTCGGGGTGAGACACGGGCCACTACTATAAAATAAGGCACCGCATGCGCGCACGCGATCTCTCGCGGCTCACCGCAGCCACTTACGACGTGCTCGTCGTCGGCGGCGGCATCCAGGGACTGACGATCGCGTACGACGCCGCCAGCCGCGGCCTGCGCGTCGGCGCTCGTCGAAGCGCGCGACTTCGGCAGCGGCGCCTCCTTCAACCATCAGAAGACCGCGCACGGCGGCCTGCGATCGCTGCAGTCCGGCCAGCCTGCGGCCGCGCCCGCGAGAGCATCCGCGAGCGGCGCGCCCTGGCGCGAATCGCGCCGTGGTTCCTGCGGCCGCTGCCATTCATCGTCGGCACCTACCGCTCGATGACGCGAGAGCCGGCTGGCGCTTGCGCGCCGCGTTCAGGCTCGATCGCTGGCTCGGCCGCGACCGCAACGACGGCGTCGAGCCGGAGCTGCACCTGCCGGCGCCGCGGCTGATGTCCAAGGCGGCGACGCTGCGGCTCTTTCCCGGCGTCCGCCAGGAGCGGCTGACCGGCGGCGCGCAGTGGTACGACTACCAGATGGTCGAAGCCGATCGGCTGACGCTGGCGTTTGCCGCCGCCGCCGACCGCGCCGGCGCCGACCTCGTGAACTACGTCGAGGCGGTCGCGGCGCTGAAGGACGGCGGCCGTGTCGCCGGGCATGCGCGTGCGCGACGGCCTCACCGGCGCGAGCTCACCGTCCGCGCGCGCGTCACGCTCAACGCCGCCGGCGCGCGCGCCGGCGACGTCATGCGCTGTTCGGCGTCCGCGCGATCGTTCCCGCTGCTCAAGGCGATGAACCTCGTCACGTCGAAGCCGGCGAGCGACATGGCGCTCGCCGCGCCGACGCCGAAGCGGACGGATGCTGACGCTCGTCCCGTGGCGCGGCCGCGCGATCGTCGGCACCGGCCAGTCTGCCGCCCTCGTCGCAGCCCGACGCGACACGCCGTCACGGCTGCGGAGGTCGACGCGTTCATCGCCGACGCCAACCACGCGTTCCCGGCGCTCAAGCTGACGCGCGACGACGTCACGCTCGTCCACCGGGGCATCGTGCCGGCCGTCGACAGGTCGCGACGACCGGCGGCCATCGATGCTGTCGATCGCCAGCCGATCCCGACCACGCCGGCGAGGGAGCCGCCGGCGCGATCACCGTCGTCGGCGTGAAGTACACGACGGCGCGCGGCGTGGCGCCAGACGCGTCGTCGGACGCCGTCGCGAAAGCGCTCGGCAGGCGCCTGACGGCCGTCACGACACCGCCACGACCGTCCTGCCCGGCGCCGGCATCGCCGATCACGAAGCGCTGGCGATCGAAACCGCGCGCGCGCTGCAGTCTCGAGCTGTCGCTCGCCGATCATCCGCCATCTGATCGCGCTCTACGCCGAACGCTGCCGCCGACATCGTCCGGCTGATGCACGAGCGGCCGGAGCTGCGCGCGCCGCTGGCGCCGGCCGTCGACACGCTCGGCGCGGAAGTCGTTCACGTGATCCGGCACGAGATGGCCATGCCGCTTGACGGACATCGTCATTCGCCGGACCGGCCTCGGCGCCGCCGGCCTTCCGCCGCGCGGCCGCGATCGAGGCCGTGCGCGCGACTCGCCGCGGCGGAACTCGGCTGGAGCCGGAACAGCGTGATGAGGAGATCGCCGCCGTCAGAGCGTTCTACGCGTCGTGAATCGTAGCGCGTCGACTTGCCGGGGCGATTCGGACGAGGTTCGTTACGGCACGTTGAAGCCCTTGAAGACGTAGGTGACGCCGCGCGGTGAAGCCGAAGCTGGGATCCCGTGACGTCAGCCCGAAGATGAAGCCCCCGTCGAACCGCACGGACGCGTGGGTGAACCGCACACCGGCACGCATCGTCGACCGGGTCTCGGTCCCGGGCGGCACGCGCTCGTTGCGGGTATTGAAGCGGCCGTTGATCTCACCGACCACCTCGAAGCCCTGAACGAGCGCGCGGGCGACGGACAACCCATACATGATGACGTCGTTCTGCCGGTCACCCTCGACGGGATCGGGCAGAATCCCGAGGCCGAAGTTGCCAACGACGCGTACCGACCGCGTCGTCTTGCCGAACAGGCTGAGGACCGAGAAATCCATCGTGTCCATCCCAAGCCCGCTCTCGTTGCCGGCAATCGGCAGCTTCGTCGCCAGGCGGATACCGACCGACGGGTGACCCGGGCCCTCTGACACGAGCCGTATCTTGGTGGCAACGACGAGGTCCTCGAAATCGTGCGTGCTGTCGCCGGTGAGCTCGAGCTTGTCGGACAAGGGTGCGAGCTCGATCGAGGTGATATTCAGCCGGTTGTAGAGACCGCCGTCGATCTGCAGCTCCAGGATCGAACTGAATCCGAAGCTGACACCAAGCGTCGGCAGCCGCAGCAGATTACCCTGTCAGGCCCGAGGCTGGATAAACCACCTCGCGCTGCGCGTCGAAGCCGCCCTCGATGAGAATGTTGCCGGCGCCGATGGTTTCGGGATCTTCGGTGACGAGCGGCCGCTGCTGCGCCGCAGCTGGAGCCACCGTCGAGAGTCCAAGGAGAAGGCAGGCCCAAGTCTGTTTCATCGTGTTGCTGCCCAGGCGCCGACGCTCAACGCCGGAGCAAAGGAAGTGGAAGCGCCCGGTTCTCTTGGTGCCCGGCAGACGGATCAACGTCGCTGTAGTGTCCGGCTTCAACCGGCCCACACCCCCGGCTATTGCCCGACCGACCTGCTCCACCACCGGATGCAGCCGGCGATCGAGCAGATGCCGCGTGCCGACGTTGGCGAGCGCTCGAATCATCGAGCTCTTGATGTCCGGGTGCTCGACCTCGAGCTCGGCGATCAGCCGCTTGACCCGCTGGCGCTGCAAACCGAGATCGCCGCACGCCGGGCAGCAGCAACTGATGATCGGCAGCTCCGACGCCTTGGCGTAATTGCGCGCCTCGGCCTCGGTGACGCCCACCAGCGGCCGAATCACCACGTGCGCTCCATCGTCGGAAACAAGCCGCGCCGGCATCGCCTTCAACGCGCCGGCAAAGAAGAGATTGAGCAGGAGGGTCTCGATGAAATCGTCGAGATGATGGCCCGAGCGCGATTTTACTGGCGCCAACTTCTGTTGCCAGCCGGTAAAGCACGCCGCGACGAAAGCGAGCGCACAGCGAGCATGGCGTGGCGTTGTCCGCCAGCAGATCCTCGATCGTTTCGCCGATTTCCGTATGGACGATCCGGTACTCCCAGCCGCGCGCTTCACACGTCTTCGAGATGAGGTCGTGGCGATAGCCGTCGTAGCCAGAATCGACGGTGACGCCAATGAGCGAGAACGAAATCGGCGCCCGCTGCCGCAAGACGTCCAGGATCTGGAGCAATGCCCAGCTGTCTTTGCCGCCCGAGAGTCCAACCATGACACGATCGCCGTCTTCAATCAGCTTGTAGTCGATGATGGCCTTCGTCACCTTCTTGGCGATTCGGGCTTCGAGTGGCGTCGCGTATGGCATGGTCGATTTAGTCTACCGCTGTTAGCGCTGCCACAGCGTCCGCCCACGTCAGGCGTGCGGCCGACTGCCGCGCGCTTCGGCCCATCGTTTCGGCCAGCGCCGGATCCTCAATCAGTCTACGCAGGCTCTGCGCGAGCCCCTCGGGCGTTGGCTCACAAACAAATCCGTTGACGCCGTTCTGCACGAGCTCGGCGGGGCCTCCGCTGTCGCGGCACGTTACGACCGCTTTGGCCGAGGCAAACGCCTTCGGCGGTGACGAACCCGTAATCCTCCTCGAGCGGCGGAAAGCACACGGCGCGGCAACGCGCCAGATGGTCCACGAGTTCGGCATCGGTTAGGACGCCGGTGAACGTCACTCGGCCTGTGACCCCGAGCTGCTGTGAAAGTTGCTCGAGGTGGGCGCGCTCCTCGCCGTCGCCGGCGATAACGGCGCGGAGGCCTCTACCGTCTGCCGTCGCCAGCACACGTACGAGCAGATCGGCTCGTTTCAGGTTCGTCAAGCGCGACACCATGAAGACGTAGTCGCCGTAACCGTCGCACCGATAGTCACGTTGTGGCGGCGGTGGATAGAGGACGGTCGAGCGTAGTTCGGGCCACATCGCCAGACGGGTCTGGATCGTACGCGATTGCACGAAGAGTCTGGTCACGTTCCGAGTGAGCAGATAGCGATCGGCCGCGTGGATAAAGGTGCGGCGCACGCGTTCCTTGACACGACCCTGCGGACTCAGGCGAGAGGAAAACCGCTCCCAGAGATCGTAGTACTCCCGCATCGTGTGATTGAGCCAGCAGACGTGGCGAGGGTGACGTACTGCGTAGCTCGGATAGCGCAGGCTGATAACCTGATCGATGCGCTCACCCCCGCTCGACCCGATATCCGTGAGCCAGGTGGCAATGTATGCGGACGCTTGACGCCCGAAACGGTTCTGCGGCGTCACCACGACCTCGGCGTCGTGACCGGCGGCCCGCAACGCCTGAACGAGTGAGCGCGCGATCACCATATGGCCTCCCTCGACCATCGGTGGACTCGAGGTGACGACGGCGATCCGGCTCATGACCTGAGATTCCGGCGTCGCATCACGGAATCAGCACCGGGTCCACGCGCACGCCCAGAAACCTGACGTCGGGCGAATCTGCCTCGAAGAAACTCGGAACGAAGCCGCGGCCGGTCGAAACCGACGCCGTCCATACCGGCCAGGTCCCCTGATACAGGAAGCCCGGCTCGAGTCGAAACACAACTCGCTGCTGCTCGCCTGCCTTGAGTGATAACCGCTGCGTTCTTCTTCCCAGTGTTGACCACGACGTCGGTTGGCACCGGCCCTGCCGTCAGGGTCAGGACAGCCTGCGACATCTGCCGATCGGTCTTGATCAGGAACTGGGCCGTCGATTCGCCCTTCGTCCAGAAGGTCTTGTCTCCTTCCGGCAGGTATGCATTATCGTCAAAGAAATAGATCTGGAACCCGAGGTCCTTTCCGCCTGGATGGTCGCCGAACCATAGACGCACTCGCGACGTGTCGGTGTTGATCGGCCAGTCATAGACCAATGTCAGCTCGACCGGCAGCCATCGCAGCGGACCGGACCTCGCGTAGCTGCCGGGATAAAACGACGCGTGAAATGGATTGAGCACCAGCGGCGCGGTGAAGATCGCGCCGGCCATCCACGGGAGCGCAGTCATCCAGAGCCGCGGCAGCACCGGCATGACGAAGAGAAGCAATCCGTACGCGCTCATGAAGTAGCGGTTCCCGACAGAGCCTCCACCGCCATGCCACGTATAAGGCGTCGCGATGATGAACGTCAGCATCTGCGCAACGACCGCGGCGACGACGATGTCACTGCCAGGCCGGCCTGCGGCGGAATCCAACGGCGAAGCGAAGCCAGCGCGAAGAGGCCGGGAAAGAAATACGGCAGCAGCCCCGAGTACCGGCCGACGAAGAAGTATCCGAGGTTGTGCAGCAGGTTCGTCGCGAAGACGCGCCGGTCGAAGATGATTTCGGTCAGGCTCTCGTTGCGTTCCTTTTCGGTGCCGACGGCGAATGTCGAGCCGGGAGTCTGCAGCGGGAACTCGTGATAGAACGTGCTCCGGTCGGCGCCCCCCTGATAGTTCCACTCGCCCGAGATCGCCGTGTTGATGGCGAACAGGCCACCAGCAACAGAGCACGAAGACGATGCGTGCTGAGCGCCGCGCGCCGCCATTGCCGGCGCCAGAGCTGCCACAGCACGATCGGAGGAAAGAGCAACGCGTTCGTCACCTTTGAAAAGGTAACGATGCCGAGAAGCAGCGACGCGACGAGGTCGCTCGCGCTGCCGAACAGCCAGCGCATGCCGCGCGGGCGCCTGCTCGGGAGTCGCAACCTCCTTGTAGAGCCAGCAGAAATAGGCCAGGAGGCCCAACGAGAAGATAAAAAGCTCGGGCGTGATCCAGACGAAGTACACCGGGACGACGGAGGCGAGCAGGAATGCGCCGGCCAGGATGACCGCGCTCGCCGCACTCATCCGCGCGTGCAGGAAGACATAGCTGCACCACGCGACGAGCCCGAGGAGCAGCGCGTGCAGAACCAGGAAGCCGTTCGTGCCGAAAAGCCGAACGAACGGCGCGGCGAAGACGGAGTAGATGAAAGACTTGCCGAAGTAGAACCGCGACGGATCCGAATCCGGTACGCTCGTCGTCCAGACAAACGGCGGCCGCCGCATGAAGCCCCAGCTCGACGATGTCGCGGCCCTTCTTGAGGAACACGCCCGACGGGCCGGTGGGAAACTCCCGCCACACGCGCATCAGGTCCTCGCGGCGATACGTGAGATCGCCGTCGAGCGCCAAGCTGTGGCCCATCATGTAGTAGGTCGCTTCGTCGCTCTGAAACCCAAGCGCCGCTCGAGGAAAGTCCACGCTGATCGCCAAGCCACCATAGAGGCACAGCAGCAGCAGCGCGAGGATCGCCCCTGGACGATAGTTCGAAGCCGCACGTCGTGGAGCCACGTCGCCGTCGAGCGCGGGCTTGACGACCGGCTCGCTCTTCACGCGCGCGCTCCACGATCGAGGGATGCGTCCAGGAACGACAAATCGGATTGAATTGCGCCTTTGCGATGCGTCTCGCGTGACACGCGGTGCAGCAGATCGTAAAGACGCTCCATCTTGCGCACGAACGACAGGATGTCGTAGCGCTGTCCGCTGAGTCTTGCCGCGGCGCCGAGGCGCGCGCGCGTCGCCGGCTCGTCAATCAGGCGGACGATCGCCTGCGCCAATGCCTCGGGGTTGCGGCGTGGAACGATCAGGGCATCGTGATCGTCGTGTGAGCACATCGACCAGGCCATCCGCATCTGTCGCCACGATCGGCTGACCCATCGCCAGCGCCTCGAACACGGTCAGGGGCGTGCCCTCCCAGAGCGAGGGGAACACGCTGACGTCGAATGCCGATACAACCCGCGCGACGTCGCGCGCAAACCCTGCGAAGACGAACCGGTCGCCAAGCCCGAGCGCGCGCGCCTGCTGCTCGAGGGGCTCGCGCAGCGGGCCCTCGCCAACGAGGTAGAACCTCGCCTGCGGCCGCGCGTCGAGCACGCGGCGCGCCGCCTCCACGAGGTAGCTGTTCCCCTTCGATTCGTGCAGCCGCGTCACGGTCCCGAGGACGACATCGCCAGGGGCGACGCCGAGCTCAGCCGCGCGCTGCCGCAATCTCCTCGGAGCTCCGCGGCCGGCTGAACTCCTCGAGTGGCACGCCAAGGTAGACGATTTTCACTTTCTCGGCCGGGATCTTCCGAGCCTTGATGACGAACTCGGCCGTGCTCGCTGACACCGCGATGGCGATGTCGGTCAGGGGCTCGAGGCTCAGGTCGGCGATCTTCTGGAACCACGGCGTGTCCGTGAGGTTCGCGTGCTCGTGCAGAATCGTCGGGGTTCGGCGCAGCCCTCCCGCCAGCCGGCCGAACGTCGTCGCGCCGTAGCCGTGCAGGTGAAGGATGTCCACCTTCTTTCGATCGATGATCTTCAGAAGGGCCGGCAACGTCGCCGGATCGAATTTCGACCGGTGGAGGTACGTGATATCGACGCCAAACGAGTCGAGCGTTTCCTCGGACAGATCCTTCTTGCGCAGGCTCACGAGCGAAACGTTGTAGCGCTCCTTGTCGAAACGGGGAATCATCCACGCGAAGAGGCGCTTGACGCCGTGCATCCGCGACCCTTCCCACCCGAGGTGATCGCACACCTGCAGCACGTTGAGCTTGCGCGTCGATCCCGGCGCACCGCTCATTGACGGCTGCTCCCTTCGTCGCGCGTGCCAACGACGCGCGCAGGCACGCCGACAGCTATCGCGCGTGACGGAACCGCCTCGCGGACGACGGCCCCCGCGCCTACCACTGCCCCATCACCAATCGACACGCCGTCCAGGATCTTGGCGCCCGCGCCAAGCCACGCGCCGGCGCCGACGTCGATGCCCGCTGATCGCCGGCTCTGCGACAGGATCGGCGCCGAAGGATCGGAGGCGTCGTGATCGCCACCAATCAGGTAACAGTACGCCGCGACCAGCGTCTCTCTTCCAATTCGGACGCGGCTCGCTGAAAACAGCTCGCAGTTGAATCCAATGTTCGCGCCGTCCTCGATGGCAATGTCGCCGTTCTTGCACGACAGGATCGTGTTGCGGCCAACGAACACGCCGCTGCCGACATCGATCCCGCGATTGCTGTCGCCTTTGGCGTCGAGGAGGCAGTTGTCATCGATGACGACGTTGTCGCCGATGCGGATCTTGTGCGGATGCCGGAGCACGACATTCTGGCCGAAGACGACGTTCCGGCCGCAGGTCCCCAGCAAGAGCGGATAGAGCGTCTTTCGTAACATCAGGCCAAGCGCGCCCGGCACGTGCTGTGAACACATCGTCACGGCCTCGTGCGCGAGGAGCGCACCAAGCCCTGGCCGGCCGACAACGAGCCGCGCGTATTTCTCGCGCGCCGACGTGCCGCGATCGAACAGCTGATCCTGAGCCCTCGGAATCTCGGCCATCAGATCCAACCCTCGCGCCGGTACCACGTCGAGCGTCCGCGTAATGCCTTCGGTCAGCCCAACGGCTGGGGCGAAGCCGAGCTCCTGTCGAGCCCTTGTAATGTCGAACGCCCGACTCTTCGTAAAGAAGTCGACGCGACGGCGATAGATTGGCGGCTCGACACCAAGGGGCGCACACACCGCCTCGCAAGCCGCCCCGGCCAACCAGAACGGCCAGACCGGCAGGTGGACACCGATCGGCGCGACGCCTGCCTCCTTTGCAATTCGCGCCACGAGCTCGTTCAGCGTCGTGACCTCACCGCCAGCGAGGATGTACGTTCGGCCGGCGGCGGCTGCCACTTCGCCGCATAGCCGGAATCCCTCCACCAGATCGTCGATGTAAGTGAGGTGATAGTAGATCCTGCCGGACCCGAGGATCACGAACCGGCGTCGCGCCACGCCGCGAAAGAGCTTGAGCAACCGCCGATCGCCGGGACCGTAGATCCCTGTTGGGCGTGCGACGACGATCTCGACCCCGGCCGTCTTGCCCGCCGCGCGAGCGAGCTCTTCCCCTTCGAGCTTTGTCCGTTGATAGGTGTCGCCTGGGCGAAGTGGCGCGTCCTCGTTCGCTGGTGGCCGCTCGACGTCGCCATGGACGCCCACCGTGCTGCAGTGAACGACCCTTCGCACGCCATTGCGTCCCGCCGCCTCTATCAAAGTGCGCACCGCGCCGGCATTGATCGCGCGGTACGTCTCGTCGCGGAGACCTGCTTCCCGATAGAGCGCCGCGATGTGATAGACGACATCGATGCCTCGGGTCGCACGATCGAGGGCCGACGCGTCGGCGAGATCGCCAACCTCAACTACGATTCCGTTCTCCGCAAGCGGCCGCGCCTTCGACGCCTCCGCGGACGAGGGCGCGAACCTGATCGCCCCGCCCAGCCAAGGCGCGCGCCAGATGCCCGCCCGTGAAACCCGTCGCACCGGTGACTAGGACGCGCAACGCTCCGCCACGAGCGTGACCGGCGAACCGATGAGGCGCTGCAGTCCGATGCGGGCCAACAAGCCCTCGATCCGCTCCGTCGCCGCGACCGAACCGAGCCGCTTGTGCAGCGCAATGGGGAGCACGAACTGGCGACGCGAGTCGCGGACGCGAAAGCCCGATCGCTCGAACGCCTCGCGAATGTCTCGATCGGTGAACACGCGATAGGCTTCGACTCGGGCGCCGGCGGCGTGCGCCACCCGCCGCACCACGGATTGCAACGCGGCGGCGCTCGCGGCGGCCGGATAGTCGATCACCACGCGATCGCGGGCAACACGGCAGAGCTCACCCAGTGACTCACGCCACCCGGGAGTGTGCATCAGCACTCTCAGACACGTCACCGAATCGAACGACCGATCAGGTACGCGAGCCGATGGGCATCCGCGCGATCGAAGGTCACCGCGACCTTCGCATCGGCGGCGCGCCGCTTTGCGACCGCAAGCATTTCTTCTGACGCGTCGACGCCGGTCACGACCGCACCTTTGAGCGCGAGCGCGATCGCCGCTCGGCCAGTGCCGGTGCCAACGTCGAGAATCGTCCGGCCCGCGAGCGGTGAGAGGAACGACGTGATGATGCGTTCCTGCGACTCCGCGACGAGCGCGCCAATCGGACCGCCGAAGCGCAGCGCATCGAACGACTCGGCCATGGCCGGGTCGGCGTAGACCGCGTAGCTGTAGTGCTCGCGATCATCTGGCTTGGCGCGAGCGATCGTCACACCACGTCCCCGGCTATCTGCGGCGTGCGGTCCGCATGGAGGTAGCCACAGGCCTCGCGCGTTCGCGACAGGTAGGCCTCGTAGCTGTATTTCGTCTCCGCCAACCGCTTGGCCTGCGCTCCAATGTCGCGAGCCTTGGCGCGATCGGACAACGCCGCCAGGATGCCTCCGGCGAATCCTTCAGGGGTGGCCGGCGTCAGAAACGACACATCATCGTCGAGCACCTGCGTGTGCGTGAGCAAGCGGGTCGCGACGATAGGGCGACCCGAGCGCAGGTACTGGTAAATCTTCAGCGGCGTGTTCGTCCCGCTACTGCGCGGCGAGACGAGGACGTCAGCCGCGTCGAGGAATTCCGGAATTTCTTCCGCCGGCCGCTGTCCGGCAAGGACGATCTGCGCATCCAACCCTTCGCCGCGAGCCTGCGCCCTGGCGTGTTCGACCTGGTCCGGACGGCCGCCAGCGAGCACGAAGCGGACATCCGGCCGTGCGCCGGCCACGACACGCGCTGCGGCAAAGAGCAGATCGAGGCCCTGATACGCCTCAAACGTCCCTGTGTAGAGCACAACTGGCGTGGCCTCGCTGAGGCCGAGGGCCGCTCGTACGCGGGCGCCCGAACCTTCGAGTGGTGTATCTCCCGAGCCCGGTGCGTTCTCGATCAACACAGTCGGCACGTCCCTGTCGATGCCACGCACGGTCTCCTCGAGCTGCGGGCAAATGACGATGACGACCTTCGATCGACGGATGACGAGGCGCTCCATCCACGAGAAGGCGCGACGTCAGCGCCCGCGACTTCGAGAAGGCGAAGTTGCTCAGCTGCTGCGGCAAACTCGAGTGCATGTCGTAGAGGTGCGGCACCCCCATCATCGCCGCCAGAACGATGCCGATGAAGCTTCCCTCTTCGTGCGAATGAACGACGTCGTAGCGAGTGCTCATGACGCGACGGATGGCTGTCAGCGCAATCGCAAGATCGAGAGGCACTTTCGCCCAGGACGGGCCGATCCGGACATCGTGCACGAAAGGTGGCCGCAGGCACCGGAAGATCGTCAGACCGGACAGCGAGACATCCTTGCCGAAGGGATAGGTCACGAGATCGACCGTGTGACCCAGCTCGAGCAGGGCGCGGATGCGATGGTACTCACTGAACGGCGTCCCCCGCGGCTCGAAGAACGGCTCGGGGGCGATCATCAGAATCTTCATGCGTGTGGATCTTAGGAATTGTACGGGAGTTCGTTTCACAAGGTCAACGTAAGTCTCGTAATTTACGCAAGTTAAGGTATGCTTATCACGTGACATCGTCTTCGCGCCGTCTCCTCATCACCCTCGTCAAAGTGGGTGTGAGCCTGGCGCTCCTCGCGTTTCTGTTTTCTCGAGTCGACGCCCCCCGTCTCTGGCATCTCGCGCGCTCGGCGTCGATTCCCTGGCTCGCCACCGCACTCGGGTTGTATTACCTGATGATCTGCGTGAGCGCATGGCGCTGGGGTGTGCTTCTCGTTGCGCAGGGGCTGCGCTTCCCGCTTCGCCGCCTCACGTCGTCGTTCTTCGTCGCGACGTTCTTCAATAACTTCCTCCCCAGCAATATCGGCGGCGACGTCGTTCGCATTGCCGACACCGCGCCGGCTGCGGGGTCGCGCACGCGCGCGGCGACAGTTGTCCTCATCGATCGCGGAATGGGTCTTCTTGGGCTGGCGCTCATCGCAGCGATCGGCGCGACGCTGACCGAGCGATTTCATCCGATCGACCTGGGACCCGTCAGCCCGACGCTCTTATGGCTGGGGTTCGCCGCCGCCACGACGCTCGCAGCGCCGGCGCTACTCAATCCGGAAGGCTTCACTCGCCTGCTGTCGCCGTTGCGGGTCCTCCACGCCGAATGGATTGACATTCGTCTGGCGCGGCTCACCGATTCGCTGTCCAGGTTCCGGGAAACGCCGGCAGCGCTGGCGTCGTGCTTTGCCGGCGCGATTGTGGTGCAGGCCATCCTCGTCGCGTTCTATCTTGCCGTCGCGCGCAGCATGCGGATCCCGGTTGGATTTGCCGAGCTGGCGCTCGTCGTTCCCATCTCGTTCATCGTTCAGATGCTGCCGATCTCGATGAATGGTTTCGGCGTGCGCGAGGCGACCTTTGCTTTCTACTTCACGCGCTTCGGGCTGCCGCTCGAATCGGGGCTGCTGGTCTCGTTCGTCGGCGCCGCGGTGATCATGCTGTTTTCGCTCTCGGGCGGCGCAGTGTATATCTCCCGACTCCGGGGAGGCACGCCGTTCCCGACCGCCGACGGCGTGGCGTAGTAGCCACAATTTCCCTCAATTTCCTTGACGGGTCGCGCGGTCCAGCTTTATCCTGTTTGACGTTCCCGACTTCCCAGCACCCTGCCTCGGGCCTCTGGCTCGATGTCGATAGCGTCGGCCTATAGACGTTCTGACGTTCGACCGATAACTCAATGGCGCGAGCTTTATGCGCCGCGATCTGCATCGATGCCCGCCGTCATATCAGGCGGCACAGAACGGGAAACTGACCATGGCAGCGCTCCGCTCATCTTTCGCCACCGCGTGGCCCATCATCTTGCTTGCGGCCGTTGCCGGGTGCGAGGTCGACAAGAGCGAAAATCCGTTGAGTCCGTCGATCGCCGGACCGATTGCGGGCGTGGAAATCACCGCCCCGCGTGCGGTTGAACCGGCGCAGGGCGCGAAGGTCAGGCATTCGCAGCAGCCGATCCGCCTGATGGTCGAGAACGCCGCGACCAACGGCGTGCGGCCGCTGTCCTACACGTTCGAAGTGGCGAGCGACAATGCCTTCCAGACGAAGGTCTTCGCGCGCAGCGGCGTAGTACCAGGACCTGATGGTAAAACGGCGGTCACGATCGATCCCGTCACAGTAGGTAAGACGTACCACTGGCGGGCACGCGCCGAGGACGGCGCCAACACAGGGCCATTCGTAACCGTCGCGTTTGAAGTCCTGTCGCAGCCAGAGCTTGGCGCCCCGGCGCTCCTCTCACCACTGGACAACGAGAGGGTGGCGTCACTGCGCCCCAACCTTATCCTTGGCGCCCCAAGCCGCAACGGTGCGGTCGGACCGATCATCTACGACCTGCAGATCGCGCTCGACGTCGCGATCACCCAGGTGGTCACGATCGGCAGATTCGCCGAGACCGGCGGCCAGACGACGTTCTCCGTCCCGAGCGATCTGCCAGCAAACCGCCAGCTCTACTGGCGGGCTCGAGCGGGAGACGGGGAAACGTTCAGCGCGTGGGCGGCCACCCAGACATTCCAGACGGGTGCGGCTCCGACACCGGCCCCGCCCGCCCCAACGCCTGGCCCCGGCCCGACGCCGCCTGGTGGATCATGCGCCTCCAACAATGGCCCAGCGATCGTTGCGTGCGTTAGCGCCAAGTATGCCGACAAGCGTGCACCGGTGGGGTCGCTCGGGCAGCGCCAGGCGAATATGGAGTTCCTGCGCGACCGCATCATCGAGGCCGGCAAGTGCGGTGGTCTGGACCTGGGGTGGAACCTGAAGCGGGGTGGCCCGGAACGAAGTATCGATTTCCTCGCGTGGCGCCGCGCCGACGGCCAGATGGGCATCGACATCGGACTCGACTACGACAACTACGGCACGACCCTACAACTCTACTGGGGCGAGGCGGGCCTTGGCGCGACGTATCAGCCGTATCCGGCGGTGAGCTGTCAGTAGGCCGCAGCAGGTGAAGCGCGCAGACGGCCGGCTATCGCGAGCGCCGCAGATCGCGCACCACGGTGTCGGGCGGCGCCCCTGGCACAGCGACGATCTCGTAGCGTTCGAGAAACGCCGTGGCCTCTGGTCGCACGCGCGCGAGGTTGGACCACTGGGTCGTGACGAAGTAGCGCGTGCCCAGCCGCCGCAAGTTGTCGACGACTTCAGGCGATATATCACCGGGATCGAAGCTCCAGCCCTTCAGGTGCATGAAGTACAAGAGAATCGGCGACATGATGCCGTAATCGTCGACGACGACCGCGAGGTCGTTGTCCGCGGTCACGGCATCGATGGCCTTCCCCGCCTGGAACATCTTTTCCGCCATCCCGCGCGGCGCGAAGTACGACTCGGTGACGCCACTCGCATAGAAACTCGACAAGGCAGCGATCACCAGCACGGCGCCTGCGGCAACGATGGCGAGCACACCGCCGCCGATGTGCTTCCGCAGCCATTCGCCGTCGAACACGGGCCACGCGACTGCACCAAAATAGATAGCCGCGATCACGACGAAGGGCAGCTGGTAGGTACTCGTGCACGCGGTGCACTTCCCCGGCAACGAAGAGAAAGACGACGTTCGACACCAACCACACCGCAAGCACCAACCTGCCCCAGCCGCGCCAAATCAACGCGCCAACGAGCGCGCCGACGAAGCCCGCTGGCAGAAGCAGCAGGTGGTAGAAGCGCATGAACATGCGGCGATAGAACTCGGGATCGGACAGGAGCGTCGACGTGCTCCATTTGGAATAGATCGACGGCCAGGGACCCGCACTTACGTACGCGGGATAGAACTTGGTCGGCGCGCCAAGAATGCCCATGGTCAATCCGGTGCGCAGAAAGATTTCGTGCGCGTGCCAGTACCACCCCGCGGTCAAGGCCAGGGGCACGGCGCCGGAAATCCAGACCAGAGGGTCGCGGAAGGCGCGCCAGCCCCGGGCATGCACGAGTGCGGTGACGATCGCCGGGCCGACGAAAACGGCTGGCAGCTTGAGCAGGCAGGCAAGCGTGAGGCACAGAGCGCCGGCAAAAAGCCACCTCGTCGAGCCACGACGCGCGTATTCGACGTAGCCGGTCAGTGCGAGCACCAGACAGAGCATCATCGGCGTGTCTGGAATCACGATGCGGCCGAAGAACACGGCCATCGGCGACACGGCGATCAGGAACGCGGCGGCGCGGGCCAGTGGGAGCCGACCGTCGAGCGCCAGCGAGAGCCGATACACGGCCCAGATGAGCGCGACACCTGTCAGCACGATGAACAGCCGCGCCGCTGTCTCGTGCAGGCCGACCACGCGATACACGACGGCAATGAGCGCGGGGACGAGAGGAAATTCGGCCTCGAGGTAACCGTGCCGTCCTCCCCAATCAACCTGCGGATCGAAAGGGAGAAAGCCGTCCTCGTAGAAATTCCGCGCCATCGCCGCGGTATCGAGCTGCCGCCACGCATGGGTGTCGAGAAACGCGGCGTCGACGTGAAGGAGGCGGAGAGCAGCGCCCAGCGCGAGGATCAGCACGAGCGCGAGACGATCGCGATCTGTCATCAAGGCTGGGGAGAATCGAGGCACCGCCAGGGACTCCCGCCCTGTCGCGGCGCCAGTCCCTGGAGGCTCGAACGTCGAACGCTAAAACCGGTAGCGGCCGCCGAATCCGATTTGGAATCCGCCGAGCGTCAGGTTATCGTCGGCACCGACGATGTCCACCGACCCGTAGGTGTAGCGCACGAGGACACCCGCACCGATCTTTGGCGTGATGAGATACGTGGCGTCGACGCCGAAGTGAATGCCGAACGATGTGTGATCGTCCTTGGTGAGCTGCGCCGAGGTGATGGTTGGACCAGGCTCCGCGATCTGCATTGTTCCCGGCACGTCCTGGCTCACCAGGAAGATCGTCGGCCCGAATTGGAATCCGACGTCTACCTTGTCGGTCACCGGCATCATCCACGTGCCCGTCAGGTTGATCGCCGTCTGACGATGCTTGGCGTCGGTCAGCGTCGTCGACACAGGTCGCGGACGATCGAAAAAGTCCGGATCGGGAATCTGCGCGTCCACCACCAGATCGGCGCTGCTGCCGACAAAGGTCAGCCCGACACCCGCCGCGAGGTTCTTCCACACCTTGTAGCCGCCAGAGATGTCGAAGAACGCGCCGCCGCCGACCTGCTGTGCGGCAACCTGGCTCGCGTTCTCACCATAGATCTCGAACGTGGTGTTGGTGACGAGATCCTGCGACGGCGCCTGTACGCCGAAGCTCACGTTTGCGAATCCCTTGTCGGTCCACTGCATCTGCGCGTAAGCGGAAGGCACCAGCACAGCACTCGTGGCGACGACGGCGACAGTAGCGATCAACGTTCTCAACGTTCTGTTCATTACGTTCCCTGCACTCCTTGCCTGTGTGGACAACGCACGTGCGCGTGTCCGACTGAAGCTCCCTGGGATTGTCGCGATCGATGCGGAGGGCGTTCGCAGCACCCGTGCCTGCTGATGGTAGCACGATGGTTCACGAGATCATCGTCGCGCGCATCGAACACTCGGGGTCGATATCGGCGGCTCGACTGGTTTTTGGTAGGTCTCGATCGTGTCCGTGTAGTACGATTTTCACCGCCAAACGGTCCGTCCCCAGCGGACCCACTCCACGTCAATAGAGGTAGTCAGTGATGCAACACAAGAAGTATGTGGCTTGCGCGGCGGCGGCTCTGATGTCCGTTGCGCTCGGTTGTTCGAATGATGCTCCAACACCGGTTTCTCCAAGCGGAGCCGCATCTGGTGCGAGCGGCGCCGGACCGGCGGGCGAGACGCTCAAAGCCACGGCGCCCACGCCGCAGTCTCCCGTCAACAATCAGCAACCGGATTCGCTTGTGCTCGTCGCCGGCAAATCGAGCCCGACGTACTCTGCCGGGAGCCCGCTGTCGTACGCCTACGAGTTCGAGATCAGAAACAGCTCCGGCTCGACAGCCGTGTGTCCGTCGACGACGGTCGCTGGCGGCAGTGGATCGACTGTCCAGGCGGCGCCGACGAACTGCAATCTGGAGTTCGAGCAGCAGGTACCCGTGGCGCGCCCGCGCGATCTTTGCCGGCGCAACCGGACCATGGTCGGCGAATTCGACCTTCCGCGCTCCGGCCGGCGGCTACATCCGCGGCAACGAGATCATGGACCCGCTGACCAACGGCAAGACCGCCGGCATGATCTCCGGACCCACGCAGTTCATTCCCGGCACCGGCATTCAGCTACTGGATCACACGAGCTTCGTGACCTACCCCATGGAGCAGAGTCTGCAGGAAGGCGAGATCTCGATGATGATCCTCAACGGTGACGAGGGTAATCCCGGCGACAAGAGCAAAGTGTTCAGCATGCAGGAAGGGCCGGACGTCAACGACATCACGACCGACGACTACCGGATGACGGCGGAGCTCCGTGGCCGCAACTACGGCGCACCGGGATCGGTGACGTTCCGCATCATCTGCGGCGACGGCGTGTCGCGCGATGCCGAACGGGACCAGGTGAACTTCAACAGCAGCATCTGGTACTTCTGGCGCTTCACCTGGCGGACGGGCACGGCCCGTCTCGAAGTGAAGGAGAACGGCCCCAACGGCCGCACGGTGTTCGATCACACGACAGGCACCGGCAGCCATCCGTATCGGCCGGATCCGCATTTCGTGCACCTCGGTTCACCTGCCGGTCGCGGTGGCCTGCTCGATGCCACCATGCCGGGCATCATCATCAAGAACCTCTGGGTGTCGAATCGTCCGCGACCTGCGTTCCCCGGCGAGTAATCCCAGCTGTCCTCAGGCAGAAGGGAAAGGGCACAAACCCTTTCCCTTCTGCCTTTTACGTTTTGCCTTCGGACTCACCACGGGTTACACTGGGTGGAGCCCCCCCGCATGGCAACCAACACCTTCCGCCTGCAGTACCTCGCCAAAGCGGCCACGGGCGTCCCTCGGGACCTCGTGAACACCTTCGTCAGCTCGAGAATCCACCCGATTCGACCGACCGTGCTCATCTATAACTGCACCTGGGTCTGCGACGCCAAGTGCGAGATGTGCAACAACTGGAAGTTTGGCGACCGCAAGTCGGACATGACGCTGGCGCAGCTCGAGCCGGTGATGGCGCATCCGTTCTGGGGCGCGGTCGAAAACCTGAATATTTCGGGCGGTGAGCCGACGACGCGAAACGACCTGCCGGAGATGGTGCAGTTGTTCCAGCGGCACCTGCCCCGGCTGCGGAAGATCGGCATCAACACGACCGGCCTGACGCCGGTCCGCGCGATTCGTCTCCTGACGCCAATCGTCGAGTTCTGCGCCGAGAAGGGTCTGCTGCTGAGCATCCGCGTCTCGCTCGACGGCATCGGCGACATCCACGATCAGGTCCGGCACGTCAAGAACGGCTTCGACAAGGCGGGCAAGACGATCGAGGCGATGCAGGCGCTTGCCGCCAAGTACGACAACTTTCAGTTCGGCATTGCCGCGACGCTCTTTGCCACCAACATGTCGGATGGCGAGAATATCCTGGCCTGGGCGCGAGCGAAGAGACTCGACGTCGTCTTCAACATGCTCCGCTTCACCGACGCGATGCTGCACAACAAGTCGCTCGAGGAGAAGGTCGGCTTCCGGGCGCGCGAGGAAGAGTTCATGCGCAAGTTCTTCCTCGATCGCGTGCAGGAGGAATCGGTTCTGAGCGGCCAGGCGTTCATGTATCTGCACTATGCGGACATGATCGCGAATGGCTATCACCGGACGATGCCCTGCCCGTTCCAGAGCCAGGGACTGCTGCTCAACCCGAACGGCGATCTCCATTACTGCGAGAACTCAGAGAAGCTCGGCAACGTCCTCGACGCCACCGCCGAATCGTTGTACTTCGACAAGGCGAACCTGGCTCACCGCCAGCATCTGAAGACAGACGTCTGCCCCACCTGCCTCAGTCCGTGCCAGGTCAACGTCGGCGCGATGAAACAGTTCGTGCCGTACGCGAAGTTCCTGAAGCGCGCCTATCAGGTCAAGCGCCACCCGGAACGGCATCTCGATACGCTGCCAGCCGCCAGATAGAGGGCGTGCGCTTATCTCGCGTCCTTCGCATCGCGGTTGCCGTTAGCCTGACGGCAATCATTCTCTGGAAGGCCGACCCGCGGACCGTCCTGCGCATCACGACCGCCGCCGATCCCATGTGGATTGCGGCCGCCGTGCTCCTGGTATTCATCGATCGCGCCCTGATGGCCTGGCGCTGGATGGATCTCCTTTGCGCCTTGACGCCCGGCTCGCGCCCACCGTTCGACGTCGTGCTGCGCACCTTCTTCGTCAGCACCTTCGTCGGCTCGTTTCTGCCCAGCATCGGCGGCGACGCCTATCGTGCCTACAGCTTGTCGCGGCATGACGTCCGGCTATCGGAATCGGCCGCCTCGGTCCTGATGGATCGTGTGCTGGGTGTGCTCGCGATCGCCTTTGTCGGCGCCGCCGCAGTGGCTCTGAACCGGACCGCAAACGTCGGCGGAGCCATCGTGCTGCCGTTGACCATCGCCGGCGCCGGCTGCGCAGTCGTCGGCGCCGCTGTATTCAGCGATCGCGCTGCAGCGCTGGCGCAGCGGCTGGCAGGACACTTGCCGGGACAGCGCTTTCGGCGCGCCGCCGTGTCGCTCGCCGACGCGGTTCGACGCTACTCGAACCATCACCTGGAGCTCGCCCGGGTGCTCCTGTCGTCGATCGCGGTGCAAGCCATTCGCGTCTCCCAAGCGTACTGTCTTGGACGGGCGATCGCGATCGATTTGCCGCTCGCCACCTACTTCCTCCTGATACCTATCGTGCTGCTCGTCATGCTCTTGCCAGTGACGGTCAATGGTCTCGGCACGAGCCAGGTCGCCTTCGAATATTTCTTCTCCCAGGTAGGCGTGTCGTCGGCGTCAGCCGTTGCCCTCTCCATCCTGTTCGTCGCGTTGGGCGTGGTGGGCAACCTCCCTGGAAGTTTGCTGTACGTCACGGACGCGGACCGGCCACGACGCGGGAACCCGGCGACATGAGAGGTGTCGCGGCTGCAGGCTTTGCCCTGTCATTCATGTGTGTCGCGGCGCTCTGGGCCGCTGGAGGCGGAACCGCTGTCGCTTACGCCATTTTCTATGCGGTCGTCGTCATTCCCGGCATTCCCCTTGGCATCGCGCTCTTCGGACGACGCCATCCTGCCGCCTGGATCAGTGGAGCGCTGATCGGGTACGGCCTGGCTCAGATCCTCGTCTGGCTCGTTATCGAATCGCGCTTTCAATCGGTATGGGTATTCGCCGTGTTGTGGTTGGTGCTCTTCGGAGTTTCGTGGGCGCTTCTACGGCGGACCGGACCGCACCCCGTCGTACGGCTGCCAGACTGGACCGCCCCAGACTCCCGCGCCCTGTTGCTCGTCTTAATGCTCGTGCCAGTGTTGATGGGACCGCCCTACACCAACCTGGGACGCGCCGACGCCAACGGCACCCGCTACTATCGCGCCTACTTCACCGCCGATTTTCTCTGGCACAGCGCGCTCGCGTTCGAGCTCGGGCGGTTCACACTGCCACCTCGCAACCCGTATCTCGCGCCGCGCGTGATGAACTACTACTGGACGTACTTCCTGCTGCCCTCGAGTACAGCGAGGCTGACGGGATCGCCGACGCCGGATGTCGTCACCGTGCAAAGCATCCTCAAGGCGAATGCGATGCTCGCGGGGCTCCTGATGGTGGGGGCGCTGTTCCTCGTCGCCCGCACCGGAGTACCACGGCCAGGCGCAGCGGCGCTTGCGGTGACGCTCGCCGTCGTGGCTGCGAGCGCCGAAGGCTTGTACGCGATCAT
Organism: uncultured Acidobacteriota bacterium; assembly: GCA_963797715.1. Taxonomy (GTDB): domain Bacteria; phylum Acidobacteriota; class Vicinamibacteria; order Vicinamibacterales; family 2-12-FULL-66-21; genus DATBJJ01. The sequence goes on along the minus strand of CAWCQS010000003.1, from coordinate 177,236 downwards.
CGATCTCATCTCTCGTGGCCAGCCGCTCTCGGTACTGCTCGATACGAACATCGATGCCATCACCGCGTGGTACTTCGATGGGATGCGCATCGACAACGTGCCGCGATCGCTCTGGTACACGCCGCAACACACGACTGCTGTCGCGCTCGGACTCATCGGCTGGTTGATTGCGCTCGGCAGTGGTGCGCGCGCGTCACTGTCAGCGATCCTTGCCGCCGGGCTCGCACTCGGACTCGCGACCACGATGAATCCATTCCTGGGCGCGTGCTTCGCCCTCGTCTACGGTGCGACAATGGCCGTCGACGCGCTGTTCGTCGCAGGCGACTGGCGTCTGATTGTGCGTCACGCGCTCGCCGCCGGGCCAGTGGCTGCCGCCGTCGCATGGACCTTCTTGTGCCGTATGACGGAGGGCGCAGGCTCCGCGCTCGACGTCGGCTTGCCAGAGATGTCGCAGTCGGGTGCTGCCGCATCGGTGCTCCTCGGGCTCGGACCTGTGCTTCTGCCAGCGCTCGCTGGCCTGCGAAAACGGCCCGGGCAATGGCACCTGCCGGTGATCGCCGCGACTATGGGCCTGGCGCTCGGCATGTTCCTGCTCTATTTCGTCCGGATTTCCGAGGGGTCTTGGGTCGGATTCAGGGCCGGTCAAGTGATGCTCGTCTGCATCCCTGTCCTTCTCGCGCGCACGTTTTCAAATCTCGGACGCGGCAGCAGCGCGCTGCTGGCAACGGCGATTCTCGTGCTCGGATTGCCGACAACCGCGATCGACACCTGGAACGCGAGCGACATCAGCAACAAGAGAGAGGGCCCTGGGTTCCGATGGACCCTCTGGACCACGCGCGATCAGCAACAGGCGTTCGCATGGATTCGTGCGCAGACACCAGCCGACGCGATCGTGCAGATGGAACCGATGGTGCGCGGACGCGAGCACTGGACGCTCATCCCATCGTTTGCCGGCCGTCGCATGGCGGCTGGCCTTCCGATCTCGCTCCTGCCTCAACCGGAGTACACGGAAACATCAGAGCGCATCCGATCGATCTACCAGGGCGCTAACGCCGAGGACGCGTCCGACACGGCTCGGCGGCTGAGAATCGACTACCTGTACGTGGATGCGACCGATACGGCTGCGTATCCTGATGGGGTCCGAAAGTTCGACGAGCACCCGGCGCTCTTTTCGAGGGTCTTTTCCAGCGGTGACGCACGCGTCTACCGGGTACACTGATGTTCGCGAGCGATGGTAATCAATGCAGCGCTTGACGACAGACGGAATCGAACGATGACACAGACCGACGTGCAGGGCACTGGCGATTACACCACAGTTGAAGACGGCGACGAGATCGTTGAGGGTCAGCCTCAGGCTCTGCCGCGCGAAGAGATCCTCGAGCACGTGACATGCGCCGTTTGCGACAGCTCAGAGTACGATGTCGTCCTCGAGGCACGCTACGAGAACGAACGCGACTTCGACCTGATCCGGAAGTTCCGCGCATCTGGCGACGAGCTCCTGATCGATCGGCTCGTCAAGTGCCGCCGGTGCGGCCTGCAGTACATCAGCCCGCGGCTGCGCAGCGACCTGATTCTCGCCAGCTACTCTGAAGGCGAGGATCCCGTTTACGTATCGCAGATGGAGGCGCGCGAGCGAACGTTTGCGGCATCGCTTGCCCGTATCGAGCGCCTCACCGACGGCCCACGCACGCTCCTCGACATCGGCACCGCAGCCGGGGGGTTTCTCGTCGCCGCCACTAAGCGCGGCTGGACCGCCGAGGGCTGTGAGCCAAACCGCTGGCTTGCGGCGTGGGGTTCGCAGCGCTACGGGGTCCGCATCCGTCCCGGAAGCGTCTTCGAGCAGTCGTATGAGCCGGGGCAATTCGACGTCGTGACGCTCTGGGATGTCATCGAGCACACCACGAATCCGAGAGCCACGATCGAGCACTGCCGAACGCTCCTCAAACCGGGCGGTCTCCTCATCGTCAACTACCCGGACATCGGCAGCTGGATCGCGCGTGGGCTCGGCCGTCGCTGGCTGTTTCTGACCTCGGTCCACTTGCACTATTTCGATCGCTCCACCATCACTCGTCTCCTCACCTCGGCCGGGTTCGAAGTCGCAGCCGTGCGTCCCCACGTCCAGCGGCTGGAGCTCGATTACATCCTGACGCGCGCCTCGGCGCTCGGGGGTGGGCTCGCGTCGGGCGCCCGCCGCGTCGTGTCCGCACTGGGGCTTGCGCGAAAGCAAATGCCGTATTGGCTCGGCCAGACGTTCGTGGCAGCGAGACGCGTGCAGGCGCTCATTCTGGCGGTGGGTGCCGGGATCTCCGAACTCCTCGGGGGGCTTGTGGGTCCTCTGACGCGCCGTGAATCAGCCGGTGGCGTACGGCGAGACTTCATCCGTACAGGCGGCAAGCGCCACGCCGCCCGTGGGACATCTGGCGCTCGCCGCAGTCTGCGGGCTGGCACTGGTTTGCGCCTGGATTGTCGGCGACGGCTTCGCAGGTTCGCTCTACGTCGTCCTGTACGTACTCGCCGGTCTACCTGGCCTTCCCCTCGGCTTCCTCCTCTTCGGCTCGCGACATCCGGCAGGCTGGGTCGCTGGGATGTTGTTCGGATACGTGCTGACGGCGCTGGCCATCTGGCTCCCAATTGCCACGCACGTGCCGTCGGCGCCGACAATGATTGTCGTTTGGGCAGTCATCGCGGCGGCCACATGGCTGTTCTGGCGTCGACAGCCGTCCGCTTCCGTTCCTCTTCAGGCCTGGCGCTCAGCTGACTCGCTTGGACTTGCCGTCATCCTCGCGCTCACGCTCGCGATCGCGACGCCACCGCTGGCGCGCGTCGGCGAGGCTGATGCGATTGGCGAGCATCGGTATCGCGCCTACTTCACTGCTGACTTCGTGTGGCACACGGCCCTTGCCGCCGAGCTCTCGAAGTTCACGATGCCGCCACGGAACCCCTATCTGGCGTCGCAGACCATCCATTACTACTGGGCGTACTTCCTGCTGCCGGCAGCGGTCTCGACGCTCGCACCTGGGCCGCTCGCTGACCTCGAACGATGCCTCAAGGTCAACGCCCTCGCCACTGGTGTGGTGCTGATGTCGATGGTTTTTCTCGCGGCCTGGGTCGCCGTGGGCCAGGCGCTCGCCGTGGCGATTGCCGTCGCGCTGGCGCTGATTGCGGCGAGTGCCGAGGGCACCTACGAGCTCGTGCGGCTCTGGTCCCGTGGCCAGCCGTTTGTGGCGCTGCGTGACATCAACATCGACGCCATCACCGCATGGCACTTTCGCGGACTCCGACTCGACGGACTGCCGCGGTGCCTGTGGTACGTGCCGCAGCACTCGATGTTGTACGCACTCGGGCTGATTGCGCTGACCGCCGCCGCCGCGGTCGGGAGCGCCGGAACGTTGGCGGTCATTCTGCTCTGTGGAGTAGCCATCGGTGGCGCCACGATGCTCAACCCGTTTGTCGGTGGCCTGTTTGCCGTTGCCTGGGCCGGTGCGATCGCGCTCGACGCCCTGAAGCGCCCTCGAGCCATCGTGGTCGTTGCTCGCCACGCTATCGCAGCAGTCCCTGTCGTGCTTGCGTTGGTGTGGTGCTTTGCCGCGCATATGGTAGACGGCGCCGGCGACAGCCTCGCCTTCGGATTCTGGGGACCGCCCGCGTACTCGACCGTCACGGTGCTGCTGCTGTCGCTTGGACCTGTACTGATTCCCGCCGCGCTCGGCCTAATAGCCAGGACCGGTGTCTCGTTCTCTCGTCTTCTGCCGTCGGTCGTGCTGGTTGGCATCGCGCTCGCCGTGATGCACCTCGTTCGGTTGCGCGTCGACACGGCGTGGGTACCGTTCCGTGCCGGCCAGATGCTGCTCGTCGTCATCCCGGCCCTCATCGCCCGCGGCCTGGCCGCGGATCGGCCTCGCGTCCTGAAAGTCACAGCAGTTACTGTCTGCGTCCTCGCACTCGCGATAGGCGCCCCGACCACGATCATCGATGCGAGGAACGCCCAGGACGTCGACGATCTCGATGCCGGGCCAGGGTTTCACTGGACGCTCGTGCTCCATCCCGAAGAGGAGCAGGCCCTGCATTGGATTCGAACGATGACGCCTCGGAATGCGCTGGTACAGATGGAACCGACGGTTCGCGATCGCGACACCGCGCCCGGTGGCTGGGGCGAACGTTGGAGTCTGATTCCCAGCTTCGCCGAGCGCCGAATGGCCGCCGGGCTGCCGATCTCGTTGATGCGCGTTCCCGAGTATGCCGAAAAGACGTCCCTCGTCAGAACGGCCTACCAATCCCCGAGTGCGCACGAGGCATGGACCATCGCGCGTCACCTCCACATCGCGTACCTCTACGTCGATGCGCTGGATCGGCAGGCGTACGAAGGCGCGGCGAAGTTCGACCGCGCACCCGAGTTCTTCACGCCGGTGTTCAAAGCTGGCGACGTTGGCGTCTACGCCGTCAGATAGCGTCAGCCATTTCGAAATCGGGCGAACGTCTTGATGGCCGTAAACCAGTCTCTTGGCCCAATCTTCTTACCCTCCTCGCGGCTGCGAGGGTGATAGCTGATCGGCACCTCGACGATCCGGCGGCCGCGCGCGAGAAGGCGGGCGGTGATCTCGTGATCGAGCTCGAAGCCGGACGTCTCGAGGCTCAACCCTGACAGGTCGCCGCGGTGGAACAGTTTGTAGGCTGTGACGGTGTCGGTGAGGTACCGCCCTGTGAACACCAGGGCGACCAGGCTCAAGCTGCGGCCGCCAAGGTAGGCGGCGAGCGACTGGTTGGCGTGCCGGCCCCGGCCAAGATATCGACTGCCGTAGACCACGTCGCCGCGGCCTTCCTGGAGCGCGCGAATCATCGGAATGTAGTCGTTCGGATCGTATTCGAGGTCGGCGTCCTGGATGATGAGCAGATCGCCGGTCGCCAGCTCGATTCCCGCACGCACGGCCTGGCCCTTGCCGCCATTGACGGGCATGCGGTGCACTCGAACGCCCGGAACGCTTGCTGCGATCTCGACGGTGCGGTCCTTCGATCCATCGTCGACGACGATGATTTCGGCGGTGACGCCGAGCGGTGCGAGATCGACGGCGCGAATCCGCTCGAGCAGGGTACCGATGAAGCGCTCTTCGTTGTAGGCAGGGATGACGACTGACAGCGTCGTGCTCACGAACGCCTCGCCCCTCGCCCCGCAAGGTAGGTCTCGACGGCGTGAAGTTCCTCGGGCGTGTTGACGCCCACGGCTTCCATCTCGTCAACCGCCGGAAAAGTGACGACGTCGTGATTGCGATTGGCCCAGGCGATGAACGGCAGAAAGTTTCGTTCGCCCGTTGCCGAGCCTCGCTGCACATCCGCAGCGTACTGCGGCAGGAGCCGGCTGAAGCTCTCGTACGGCAATGCGAACACACCCATGTCGCTCTCGCCGCTGGGCGGCATGGTGTCCCCTTCGCGGCGGTGCAGAACCTGCGTGATGCGGCCCGCGGTGTCGCGATGCAGGTGAATGTAAGGGCCTGGCCGCGTGACCGTTGGCATGACGAGCGCGGCGTGTGGATGAGCGGTGGTCTCGCTGGCAAGCCGGCGAAGCGTGTCGTGATGGATCGCGACCTGGTCGCACCAGGTAATCCAGACTTCGTCAGGTGCAGACCTGTGGACGGCTGGCTCGGCCAACAGAATCGCGTCGAGCATCCCAGTCGGCCTCGTCTGGACCACGGTGTCGACGGGAACGACGGCGTGCGCGAGGTGCGCGCTAACCTGTTGCTCGAACGAGGGGTGCACCACCACAACGGCGCGCTGCACCGCGTCGGCGAACAGGTCGAGCAGCCGATCGATCATCGGGACACCAGCCACTGGCACCAGCAGCTTGGGACGATCGGCGCCGAGCCGCGTGCCCAGCCCCGCGGCTGGAACCACGAGCACACGCGATCTCATTTGACCGGGCGCTCGGCCGGAGCGGACTCCGAGGCGTACGCGCCGGGCGCTGGTTCGACCCGCGGCGGCAGGAAGCGGTGAGTGACGAGCGTTGCCAACGCGCGCAGCCCCTCGAAGGGGCTGGTGCGCTTCACCCGTTCCGGTGACAGCGGGACGAAACGCACCGGGATTTCCAGGATCTCGGCCTTGCGCCTGAGCAGCCGCGACAGCAGGATGTGGTTCGCGTTCTTGTGCCCGAGATCGACGCGCGGGTCGAAGACATCAGCGGCGCGGATGGCACGAACGCCCGACAGCGTGTCGGTCACGTAGCGGCCGTAGAACATCAGACACGCCAGGCTGAGCGCATAGCTGCCGAGGTAACTGACCATGCCGCCGAGCGTGCTCGCGCTGTAGCGGAAGCGATACGACTCCTCGATGTCGCGGACCGAGAGGCGCCGGCTTCCCCACACCGCATCCAGCCGCCCTGTCGCCAGCTGCGCCAGCAGCGGGACCGTTTCCTCACCCCGGTACATTCCGGACGATTCGAAGAGGAGGACGAAGTCAAACCCGCGATCGCGAGCGACTGCCGCAAACGTGCGCTCGCCTTCAGGCAAATACTCCAAATCCATCGGCAGCCGGACCGCAAGCCGCGGGTCGAGCGGTTCGGCCGCGGTGTAGTAGACCGTCACATCGAGCGGAACGTGCTCGATGCCTCCGCGCACCATCTCCAGCAGTGTCTGCGTGACCTTGTTGAGCGAACTGGTGTCGGACAACAGCACCGCGACGCGACGGCGCTCGCGTCCGCTGGCAATCGACGCGATGAACGGTTCGAGCACGCGCGCCGCATGGTGTCGACCGGTGACACCGTCCTCGTAATTGCCAATGCGCACCAGCCGCGGATCCTCGATCGTGTCGGTCGGACCGAGCGGAACGTATGGCTTGGTCGACTCCGGGATCGACGGGTCGTTCAGCAGGCTGTGAGTCACCAGGAATGGTGCCGGGATGCGCGACCGATCTTTGGCGCGAAGGAAGTAGACGGCACGATCGACGAGGTCAACGGCGTTCCGCCCCGTGATTTCGGCATCCGGCTGAATGTTGGTGACGAGCACCTTCATCGCCGCAAGATTTCCGGCGATCGTGTCTCCGAGGCCGGGCGTCAAATACGACGGAAAGAGACTCGAATGCTGGGTGCCAGGACCATAAATGACGAGGGCCGCCGTCGCAATCTTCTGCGCAACCCGAGGGTTCATCACCAGCCGCGCCGCTCGAGCCTCGAGCATGGCGGCTGCGGAGCGTCCACCGGAGGCAAGGTCGGCAATCTCCTGATCGGTTAGTGGTCTATCGACGAGGAAGATGTCGCGGATCTGGTTCGGGCGCGCCGCGTCGACGATCGCCTCCTCTGTCGCCAGCACGTGTCCGTCGGCGTCGATAGCCACGAGGTACGCGTTGCCACCATCGGTCACGTTTTCGATGAGGCCGGCCGGCAGACCAAGGAGGCCGCAGTACTCGTCCACCGTCCGGTTGAAATCGCGATCGGCGAGGAGATAGAGGCCGGCGAACACGAGGTTGCCCAGACTGCAATCACCGAACACGAACGGCCTGCCGCCCGACTCGATTTCGGCAAGGCAACGCTGCAGCCCGTCGATAGTTCGCTGCCGCGGCGCTGCTGGGAGCGACTCGAGCAAGCGACCGACGCGGCTGGCAAATGCGTCGGTCGACTGCGCTACGCCGGGCGATGCGATCAGCGATCGTGCATCCGCGGCCGAGTATTCCAGCGGCATTCGCAAGTCGAGCAGATCGATGAGTTCCGGCGCGCAGCTGTGACGCGTGGCGGCCAGGTTGGACGCGTTCTTCCGGAAGTCCGACGGTCCCAGGCTGTCGCCGAGCAGCCGGCGCACTTCACCGGTTGACGCCCCATCGTCATAGCCGTTGATGACGATTGTCAGATGGACGGACGGACTGGCGACGAGCTGACGCGCCAGGGCGGCCGAGCCGCGGCCGCCGGAAAACAGGACCACGTTGAATGGCGCCTGGTCCGTGGGCTCGGTTCCGCTGACGGGTGGCACGGCTGCAATTATGCCATCCAGCCGCGCCGGCCGATGCCTCTCGGGTGACGGCAGGGCCGACACGGTTGCGTAAACCGACCCGCGACAGCGCGGATTTTCCCACTACTAAATCCGGCGCTTGTTGGATATACTTAATAGAAATCCCCAGCCAATGTTCGGCCCCCGCGGCACGACTGCAGCAGCGGGGCGCTCACGTATGGAATCTCTCGACAAGCTCGGTCCTCGGCGCGGACGTCCGCGAAAATTCATGGGTCCGTCGCGTGCGGTCACGCTGACACTGCCCGACTACGTGCTCGACGCGCTGAGCGCGATCGATCCGGATCTCAGTCGCGCCGTCGTGCGGCTCACGCAGCCGGAACTGGCCAAGCAGCCGCATCCTCCGGCCGAACTCGTCCGCTTCGGCCAATCCGCCGTCATCGTCGTCAACCCAACCCGGACGCTCGAGCAGCGTACCGGTGTGAACCTGATCCCGCTGCCCGACGGCCGGGCCATCATCAGCTTCAACCGAGCCGTTCACGACCGCCCAATTCGAGCTGACTCATTGACGACGCGCTTGAAGACCGGCGGATGTCGCGAACCGATCAGACGATCTTTCGCGCGATCGCGCAGATTCTGCGCGCTGCCCGGCGGTCGAAAGACGTCACGCTTCAAGAGCGCAACATCATCGTGCTCGAGTCTCGGCGGCCGTCCCGACCGCCACGTCGAAGCGCTCGGCTGCGCGCTCAGCCACGCATGCCGCAGTGTCGCGATAGGGATGCCCGGTCGAAACGAATTCAATGCCTACGAACTCATGATCTGGAGGATGTAATCTTGCGTATCTGGAAGCACATCATGTGGACCGGCGGTGATCGCGGTCGCGATCGGCGCGGTCAGCCTGTGGCGACGACTCGAGCCCGACGCAGCCGACGCCTGCCGCGGTCAACATCACCGCGCCGTCGATTGGCACGCCGTCGGACAACGAGCAACTGGACACGCTTCGACCGACATTGACGGTGCGCAACTCGACCGCTGACCAGAACGGCACCCGCGTCTACGAGTTCCAGATTTCCGACAGCAACAGCTTCGCCTCGAGCGCGTCGAATGTCCCCGGCTATGCCGCCACCATAAGCAAGCCAGGGGTTCCCGAGGGCGCCAGCGGCACGACCAGCTTTACGCCGGATCAGGATCTGCAGCCGACCACGCTCTTCTACTGGAGGGCGCGCGCTGTGCAGGGATCCGTGTCGGGCCCCTGGTCGCAGACCGGGCGATTCAAGTCGAAGCTAGTGGGATTCAACCGGCCCGACGAGCTATACGATCCGCTCATCCACGGCGAGACCGTCGGCGATCGGATTGGGTCCACGGACTTCGTCCCCGGCAAGGGCATCCGGCTCAATTCGAATACGAGCTTCGTGCGGTATCTCCTGCCGCAGACGGTTGCCAACGGTGAGTTCTCGATGGAGGTCGAAGGCCTGCGAGCGAACGCACCCGGCGACAAAGCCAAGGTATTCGGCATGCAGGAAGGCCAGGACGACTACATCACCAACCGCTATCGCGTCGACATCCAGTATCGCGGCACCGCCGGATTTCCTCCGAACGCGATTACGTTCCGCGTGTTGTACGGAGACGATCCGTGCTGCAAGTACGAACCCGATACCGATACGCGTTTCCGCTCGGTCGTCAACCTCGATCCCGCGACTACCTATTTCTGGAAGTTCACGTGGGGGCGGGAGACAGGCGAGGTCAGGACGGTGCTGCGAGAGGGCGGCGTCAACGGCACGAACACCTTGTACAACGTCGGCGTCGGGACGCCAAATGGCCGGTATACGCCCGGCCCGCACTACGCCTATCTCGGCGCGCCGACGGGCCGTAGCGGCGCCGAATCGGCATCGATTCCGGGCACGATTTACCGCAACGTCTGGCTGTCGAGCCGACCCAGACCAGCTTCGCTCGGGAGCGCGCTCCGCTAGAGAAAAGCCCGAAATGGCTGTGTTATTCTGATAGGTCACGGATGTTCCGACGGCAATTCCTGATCGGCGTGGGCGCGACACTGGTCACCGCGGGACTCACCGAGTCCTGCGGCGGTTCGCCGACCGCTCCCGGGGGCGTGACGCCTCCGCCGCAGCCGCCGCCGGAGCCTCCCCCTCCGCCGCCGACGCCTCCCCCGGGTCTCAGCATCGGTCGTATCCTCGCGTTCGGCGACAGTATGACCGCTGGCACCACGTCACCGGTCGTCATGTTCCGCGCGCTCGATGCCGGGCTGGCGCAGTCGTATCCATTCAAGCTCCAGACGCTGCTGACGAGCCGCTACAGCGCGCAAACCGTCGAAGTCTTCAACTCTGGGAAGCCCGCGGAACGCGCAACCGATGGCAGGAACCGGCTCGGCGGCGTCCTCTCGGAGGCCAACCCTCAACTCGTCATCCTGATGGAAGGCGCCAACGACCTGAACAATCTCGCCGTTGGATCCACCAATGTCAGTCCGGCCGTCGGCGCCATGGAAGATATGGTGCGAGAGGCAGCAGGACGCGGCGCCCAAGTGATCGTCGCTACGATCCCACAGCAGCGCCCCGGGATGCCAAACACGCGGCAGGCCGACCTCGTTCCCAAGTACAACAACGAGCTGAAGCAGATGGCGACCAAGAAGGACGCGATCCTCGTTGACGTGAATACGCTGCTTCCCCTCTCGATGATCGGGCAGGACGGCCTGCATCCTACCGAAGCGGGCTACAAGGCGATCGCCGAGATCTTCCTCGACGTCATCAAATCGCGCTACGAGATCAGCCCGACGACCGCGTCACGGTAAGCAGACGGCCGCCCGCGATTCGACGCGAGTCCCGAATCGTCCATGGCTGTTCCAGCGTCACGGGCGCAGCCTCTTCTCCGAGGACGAGTATCCAGCCGGACGTCGTGTTCGAACGCTCGTAGACTCCAATAATCCGCGCGGGATCGGACGACGTCACGATGCTGCCCGCGCTGCCATTCGCCCTGAAGGTACCCTCGCGTTCGACGCCGGCAGGCAGGAGCGTCCACGCCTCGTTCCATGCATTGAAGCATTCCAGCTCGCGTCCGCCCGGCACGCGCGCCTGCAGTCCAGCATCGTAGTGAAAGGTGGCGCCGAGTCCAGTCAGCCGCGTCAGAAGGGCCGCCGCCTGAAATCGCGCCGGCACGTTGTCACGCCGGCCCGGCTGCAGCTCGGGACCGGCGCCGATTGGCTCGTCGTTCACCACAGGTTTCTTCCAGCGACGCAGAAGCGCGTCGCCCTCCGCCAGCGCGAGCACGTGTCCCCAGCCAGCACGGCCTGAGTCCCGCGGCGCATGCCAGGTGATGTAGCTTCCAGCGCCGAAGCCATCGCCTCGCTCGATCGACCCGAGCGACACAGGAATCTCGGGCGGAACGCGAGAGGCAACCTCCGCGAGCACCTTCGGCTGCTGGACCTCCGCTGACTGGCTCGGGTGGACTGGCTCGTTGGCGATCTCCAGAAGGCCATTGGGATGATCCAACAGAATGCGGCCGAGACGCTCGATGTGGTCGCGGATGTCGACGGGAATGTCCGCTGTACCAGCCAGGGCCACGACTTCCACGGAGAGACCGTGAGAGGCTGCGAGCTCGAGCACACGCGGCAATGCGCGCCGGCCATCCTCAGGCCGCAGATCGAACTGCCCCGCCATCATCGTCAACACACGAACAACCGTCAGCCGCTGCTCCGCCGCCCAGCGCAGGAAGCGTCTCCGCTTGCGCGCTCTGACCGTCCGCCACATAGTCCACGAGCCTGAATGCGGTTATGCCACGCCATTCGAACGGCCGCCCGCTCGATGTGACGAAGTGTGTGCCCTGGATACGAAGACGTTCGGGCCTCGGAACCGGACGCGTCGCCGAGGAAGGCACGGCGCCGGCCCCACGAGGCGAATCAACCGGCATTGAGTCGTCTCGGCATGCGGTGGCGAGCAACAGCGCCATCACGCCTGCGGCAAGGAAAGTGAAGCCCGGCCACGAGCTCGAGCGTGGTTTAGCGGAAGAGCCTCCGCAGGTGGAATGGCACTGACCCATCCAACTGACTATCGCACAGCCGCCACTCCCGGCGACTGCCGACGTAGACGGCAGCGACCTGATCAGTGCCGCGGGCCGGCGGGCCGTGCGCCCCATTGACGACATCGACGGAGTCGAAGACGACCCGTATCTGCGCGCAGGCATCTCCGGGACGGGCGCGAAACGCACAGACGCCGCCGAAGTTCACCGTCACAGTCGCCGACCCGACCGACGAGTTCACCATCCGATATCGCTGACGATGTTCCGTCACCTGGTCGGTCTCGTCCTGTGTCCCGTAGCAACCAGGCTCGAAGTTGCGCATGACATACGCAACGTCACGAATATTCGAGTCGGCAAAATCCAGCAGGAACTGGCGTGCCATGTCGCCGACTTCCCTGATCGAGTCGTGCAGCCTGACCGTCGCGCTGCCGTTCACGTGGTGCTCGAGAGACGTTGGAGCAGTCGCAGGTCCGTAGCGCTCCACGACTTCGAGCCGCAACGTGACATCGGCCGGCGTCTGCGACTGCGCCGGCGCCTGCCAGGTAACCGAGGGGCCGCTGCCGGTGAAGGTACCCACGTTTGACGTCCACAGGTATTGCAACTGCCCCACCGGCGTTTCATCGTCGCGCACTTCTGCCCTGACGCTCACCGACTCGCCTACATCGGCGAGGTTCGGCGGCTGATTGGGTCGAGTGCCTTGAACCACGAACGCCGTGATGACCGGCGCGTTGTTCATAGGTGGTGGAGGTGGAGGCGGTGGAGGTGAAATTGGAGAGCCGCCACAGGCTGCGACGACGATGGACGCCACACCGGTACAAACCAGCAACAAGCGCCGTTGCACGCGCGTGCTCGCTGTTACAGCGCCGTACCGAGACGCCGTCAATTGTGCCTACTGACCTCGTGCGGAAAAGAATTTACGGAATCCCGGCACGGGAGCGCCGCTGAAGTTGCTGTCGCACAGCCACCAGCGCTGCTGCTCGTACACGCCGGTGAGCAGGCAATCACCAGCCACGGTGCCAACGCTGCCGACGACGCACCCGACGCTGCCCGGCTCGCATTTGATGATTCGCGAGGTAAAACTGCAGGCGACCGTCATGTTGGCGCTGAGCCCGGTATCGCGGACTCTGACGCTCGTCAGGCGAAGCGAGGACCCGGTGATCAGGAAATGCTCGCGGTTTGATTCGATATCCCTCTTCTCGGCGCCTTTCCCGGCGCACGCATCGCTGAAGTTCCTGATGCAGGTCGACGGCGACACCGATGAGTTGGCAAAGTCGCCGAGAAACGCGAGCGACAGGTCCCCGAGTTCCTTCTGCGAATCGTGCAGCCTGATGACCGGGCTGGTGCCGTTGACGACGTTCTGCTGACCGGCACCGTACGTTTCCGTGACGGTCAGCCGAATGGTCTGATCGGACGGCGTCGTCGCACCTTTCGGTGCGCGCCATTTGACCGACGCGCCTTCGCCCGTGATCGTCCCGACGTCCGCCTTCCACTCGAACTTCAGCTGCGAAACGGGCGTCTCGCTGTCCCTGACTGTCGCCGTCAGCGTCACGTCGCGTGTCGACTTCGGTGCGTGACGCGGATGCGACGATCGTTTCAATCGTCGGCGGCGGGTTCACCGTCGGCAATTGGCTGCGTCACCGGTCCCGGCGATATCGGTTGAGTACCGCCGCTGCCGCCGCAGGAGCCACTGGCAACGAGCGCCGCCAGCGCGACGAGCACGAGCAGAACATGTGCTCTACCGATCACGTGCCGCCAACTCCCGCGCTCGCGACTGTTCGTCCGGCGACTCTTGGTCCTGAAGGATGTCCCTGATGATGTAAATGGGTTTGCCCTGTGACTCGTGATACGTGCGTGCCTGCATTTCTGCGAGCAGGCCGAGCGTGACGAACTGAATACCAGCAAAGACGAGGACCATGCCGACAAGCAGGAGCGGGCGGTCGCCGATGCCCTCGTGGAGGAAGTACTTCACGTACGCCAACCACCCGAGCACGGCCATGCCAAGCGCGCCCATGATCAACCCGAGCAGCCCAAAAATCTGGACAGGCCGCGTCGAATAGCTGATGAGGAACTTGACCGTCAGCAGATCCAACACGACACGGATGGTGCGGGAAATCCCGTACTTCGACTTGCCATGTACACGCGCGCGATGATTGACCACGTGCTCGACGATGGTGACGCCAAACTCGCTGGCGATCGCCGGCAGAAACCGGTGCATTTCACCATAGAGCTTCATCGATTTGACGACTTCAGCGCGAAACACCTTCAGCGAGCACCCGTAGTCGTGGAGCTGCACGCCTGTCGCGCGCGAGATCAACCAGTTGGCCATCTGTGATGGCAGCCGACGGTTGAGAAACGGATCCTTGCGATCCTTCCGCCAGCCGGCAACGATGTCGGCAGGCGTTTTCTCGAGCAGGTCGACCATCGCGCCGATGTCCCGGGAGTCGTTTTGCAAGTCGCCGTCCATCGTCACGATGTAGCGTCCGCGCGCTTCCGCAAAGCCGGCGGCAAAGGCCGCCGTCTGGCCGAAGTTCCGCCGGAAGCGGATGACGCGGAGGCGAAAATCAGAACTCTGTAGCCGGGCGAGCCGCGCGAACGTGTCGTCCTTGCTCCCGTCGTCTATGGCGACGATCTCGTAGGACCGTCCATATGCTCCGAGCGCAGACGTGAGCTCGCGGTAGAGCTCGTCCACGTTCGGTCCCTCGTTCTTCATCGGGACGACAACGGAGATGTCTGGCGGCATTCGTTTATTACGGATAAACGACTGATTATACAGGCTTTCTGCCCCAGCGGTCAAACCGCCGAGCCCTGGCGCGTGCGCCGCCAGAGGATCCAGCCGCCGCCGAGGACGATCGCCGACAACCCCAGCGCGAGTGCCACGGTTTGGGCATTCCTGCTGAGAAATTCGGCCGCTTCATCACCGTAGTACACGGCGAGAAGTCCCTCGCCGAAATAGCGGAGTCCGCGCCCAATCGCAATCGCGATCACGAAATCGAGTACGCGCACACGCGCGACGCCAGCCGCGAGCACGAAGATCTTGAATGGCATTGGCGGTGGCAGGATCGACGGGACCAGGATCGCGAGCAGCCCGTAGCGACGGAAGGTCCCCATCGCCCGCTCCAGATACTGCGGGCTGAAGCGCTTCTGCAGGAACGCCTCGCCGCCTTTGCGCGCGATGGTGTAGAGCGCCAGGCACCCGGATATCGAGCCGAGCGTCGTCATCAGCGCGTAATAGACCATCCGCTCTTCGTGACGCGTCGTGAGCCAGATGATCAGAAGATCGTTGACTTCGGGAAACGATAGAAACGACGAATCCAGGAACGCGATGAGAAAGAGGCCAGGACCACCGAGAGAGATTGCAAAGGCCTTAATCCATTCGACCAAACCCGCCATTGTCCAAAGTGTAGACTAAGAACGCTCTGGTCACCACGCAGCTCCACTCAGACGACGCGTCACAGCCGGAACGCGCGCGCGCGATGCTGGCGGATACAGTCGGACGCCTCGATGCGCGCGTGCCGTGGGTGATCGCCGGCGCGACGGCTGTCGTGGGTGTTGCGGCGGCTCTTTACTACGCTCGTGCCGGCCTTTCGCTCAGCCATTACGACGCCCGCGCACACCTCGTCGTCGCGAGGCGCATCCTCGACAGTCTGATGCCGGGCTGGCAGCAGATCGGCGCCGTATGGCTGCCGCTCCCGCACGTCCTCAACATGATTCCGGTTCAAGTCGACGCGTGGTATCGCACCGGAGCGTCGGCCATCGCGATATCAGTTGCGTCCATGAGCGTCGCGGCGTGGGCGATCGCTTCATTCGTCATCCGCAGAACCGGATCGATAGCCGCGGCGATTGCCGGCGCCGCGCTCCTTCTCATCAACCCGAACGTGCTGTACCTCCAGAGCACGCCGATGACCGAGCCGCTGCTCTTTGGCACGACACTCCTCGCCATCGTGCTGACGGCTGACTGGGTGGATCGCGGTGCACGCGCTGGCGCGAGGGCGCCAGGACTGGCGATCGTCGCCGCGTGCATGACGCGATACGAAGCCTGGCCGATCTGCGGTGCGTTGCTGACGCTCGCCTTCGCGGTGCTCGTCCGACGCGGTGTGCCGCTTCGCGAGGCCATTCGCGCCATCGTTCGGATCAGCCTCTATCCGGCCGCAGCCATCGTGCTGTTCCTCTTCAACAGTCGCTGGACGGTTGGCGCATGGTTCGTCAGCAGCGGGTTCTTCGTCGCGGAAAACGAGGCGCTCGGGCGGCCGCTCGTCGCCTGGGATCAGGTGCAAGAGGGTCTCCTACGGCTGTCCGGCACGGCCGTTCTCTGGCCTGCCTACTTTGGAACAGTGTTGATTGCCGTCGCGTTCGCGCGCGATCGGGCGCGTACGTCACTCGTCCTCGTTCTCGCGCTCGGTGCCTCCGCAGCGCTTCCGTGGTACGCGTACTTCCACGGGCATCCGTTCCGCATCCGCTACGCCGTGCCGCTCGTCGTGGCGTGCGCGGCGATAACAGCGACCGGCGTCGCGTTGCTACCGAGGTGGGCGCGCGGCGTTGCGGCCACGCTCGCCGTTGCGGCAGCATTGTGGCAAGTCACCCCCCTCGATCAATCCGCGCCGGTGATCGCCGAGTCGCAACGAGATGCACAGAATGCCCTCGGAAGGAAGGCCGTCACTGACTATCTGGTCGCTCACCGCGACGGTCAACCGATCATGATGAGCATGGGGTCGCTCGCTCACTACATGCACGATCTGTCTCGTGAGGGCTTCGACGTGCACGACTTCCTGCACGAGGGCAACGGCGAGGTCTGGAAAGCTGCGATGCAGGTCGGCCCAAGGGCGTACGTCCGGTGGGTGGCCGTTGAGGAGCGGGCCGAAGGGGGCGATGCCGTCTATCAGCGATCGCGCGAGCTGCGGACGTTCCTCGATGGCTTCGAACGGGTAGCAGAAGGAGGCGGCGTAGCCCTCTATCGGGCTACGCCGCGCCCGCCGAAGCGGAGCGGGGCGTAGGGCCCCGCGAGCGACGGCGATGGGGGATCCGGCGGGGCGAAGCCCCCCGGTTAAAATCGGAAGTGGAAATTCCAGCTCGTCGTCCAGCCACCGAGATCGATTTTCGGTGCGAGCAGACGGCTCTCCTCCGGCTTGGTGTCGCCTTCGGCTTTCTGCCAGCGGAACTCGACACCAGTCGTCATCGCGTCACCGATCGGGAAGCGTAGACCACCGAGAACGACCGGCCCGAAGGCTGTGCCGTCGGCCTCGTAGCGATCGCGGAAGATGCTGCCATCGGAAAAGTCGACGAACTCACCGGTTTCGGTGTAGCGCCACGGGAAGATGCCAATGCCGGCACCGACATAGGGTTGCACCGCCGCTGCGCGCCCGATGGGCAGAAAACGCACGGTCGCGGTAATCGGCACGACTCGAAGCTTGAGGTCCTGGACGATCTCGGTGCCATCGATGTCGACGAAGTCCCGGTACACGCTCGGGACCGACTTCTGGTAGTAGCCGAGCCCGACACCGGTCTCAATGAAGTCACCAATCCCAAACAACCACTCGCCACCGAACGTGAAGCCGCTGAAGTCGCCGATATCGAATGCCAGGTCGTCGAGGTCCGCCAGCAGGACGTCGTCGTCCACGCGCGAGTCTTCGCCTTTGACCGCGAAATAGCCGAGATTGAACCCCACCGAATGCTTCGCGTCACCGCGGTTCACCTGGACGACCTGCGCCTGTGCCGGCGCGGCCACTCCCGCGAGGAGCAGCGTCACTCCAGCGATGAGTCCCGACATTTGCCTGCGATTCAGCGAGTCGCGTTTCATCATGACGAATCTCTCCGGAGGCCACATCCGACAGCGTGCCGGACCGGCGATATCCCAGCCGGAGCATGAAGGGTGCCAGCCGAAGCGCGGAAAAGACTGACGTTTTTCTCTAAAAACCGACAAGTGTCATTTATCGGTGTCAGTCGTGGACATCCCGCGGGGTCAGACCGGGGTCAGAGAGACGAGATGGTCTCGAGCATCTGGGAGTGGATCAGCCCGTTGGTGGCGAGGACACTTCCTTCTCGCGACGAATAAGTACCCCCGGACATCGCGGTCACCTGACCACCCGCTTCGGCGACGATGAGCGCGCCCGCGGCAACATCCCAAGGCTGAAGCCGGCGCTCCCAGAATCCATCGAAGCGGCCGGCGGCGACATAGCAGAGGTCCAACGCCGCCGATCCGAGGCGACGGACGGCACGGGCGCGGCTGATGAACGCAGCGAAGAGCTCGATTACCGCTCCCGGATCCTTCTGCACGTCGTAGTGGAAGCCGGTGACCAGCAACGAGTCGATGAGCGAAGCGGCCGAGGACACACGCAGTGGCGTCCCGTTCAGCCACGCCCCCTGGCCTCGCTCGGCGGTGAACAACTCGCGGCGGTTCGGATCGTAGATCGCCGCCACCACTGGTTCGCCATCGACTTCGAACGCGAGCGATGAGCAGAAGATCGGCAAATTGTGCGCGTAGTTCGTCGTACCGTCGATCGGATCGAAGACCCAGCAGAAATGCGGAATCTGCTGACCGCTCTCGCCTGCTCCAAACTCTTCGCCGAGCACCTGGTGCTCGGGAAACCGCTCGGCAATCATCGCGCGGAAGCCCCGCTCGATCTCGATGTCGATCTCGGTAACGAGATCGATAACGCCTTTCTTGTCGACGCGGAAGTTCTTGCCAAAATGCGCCAGCTGGATCTCGCCCGCACGCATGACGGCTTCGACAGCAGTGGCAAGGAGGAGCGGCTGGGGAACGTCAGGCACTGGGCGACAGCTTCTTGACCATACGCACTTCCATGCCGCCTTCGTCGCCGCGCCGGAGCGTCACGTCGTCCATGAAGCTGCGCATGAAGAAGATGCCGCGGCCGCTTGCCTTGAGCAGGTTCTCGGGCGCGAGGGGGTCGGCGATCTCCTCTGGATCGAATCCGGCGCCCTGATCGAGCACGCGCACGATGAGCTCATTCGGCTCCGACGCAGGCGTGAACGTGAACTCGACGGTGACGAGCTTGTCGACCTCTTCGCGGTTACCGTGCTTGATGGCGTTGATGACGGACTCGCGGACGGCGACGCCAATCCAGTGGACCGCGTCGTCGTCCAGCCCGGCGAGGTGGGCCATGCGGTCGCTCACCATCTGGACGAAGTCCAAGGTGTCGAAGTGACTATGAACCTGAAGCCTGACCGTACCTCCGCGCGTCAGCATGCAGTGACGGCGTCACGGGTGCCGGGAGTTCCGAACGCGGCGTGGACGATGGAGTCGGCGGCGCCGACTGTCTGCTGGAAGCGCACGCGAATGTCTCTATTCTAAACCAAGATCCATCCGGCGGCGGGAACGGTGCGCATTTCGACACGATCCCGGCATCGGACGCGCTTTTCGAGCGCTTGACCCAACGTCGACACGCTCTTCGAGCGCCTCGCCGCGACGGTTCTGGCCAATGTTATAGTGCGGAACATGCCTCACGCGCCAGCCGACGCGGCACTGGTGAAGCCCGCGGCACGGGTGGCCGGCCGCCTTCGAGTCCCCGGTGACAAGTCGATTTCGCACCGTTACGCGATGCTCGCTGCGCTCGCCGACGGACCTTCGACCATCCATGGCTACCTGACCGGAGCGGACTGCCTCTCGACGCTCGCCTGTCTCCGAGCGCTCGGAGTCGCGATCCGGCGTGATCCGGACCGGTCCGATGGGCTTGTCGAGATCGAAGGACGTGGTTTGAGGGGGCTGATGCCGCCTAAGGCGCCGCTCGACGCCGGTAACTCCGGGACGACGATGCGGCTCATGTCCGGTGTGCTGGCCGCACACGAGTTTCGTTCAACGCTCGCCGGCGATGCCTCCCTTACCCGTCGGCCTATGAAGCGCGTCATCCGGCCGCTTACAGACATGGGAGCGACGATCGGATCGAACGATGGACGGCCGCCACTCGTCATCGACGGCGCCAGACTCCATCCGCATCACGCACCGCCCCGAAGTCCCGAGCGCGCAGATCAAAAGCGCGGTGCTGCTGGCAGGCCTGCAGACCGAAGGCACGACGACAGTGCTCGAGCCGGTTGGGACACGCGACCATACCGAGCGCGCCTTCCACGAGTTTGGGGTGCGCGTCGACAAGAACGGCGAGGCTATCAGCATAACTGGCGGGCAGCGACTGACTGGGCGCGACCTCGTCGTCCCGGGCGACGTCTCGAGCGCCACGTTCTGGATTGCCCTGGCGGCCGGGACCCCTGGCGCCGACGTCGAAATCGAAGGTGTCGGCCTCAACCCGACGCGGACCACCATGCTCGACATCGCCCGTCGGGCCGGGGCCAGAATTGACGTGCAGGTCGAGACCGAAGGCGGCGGGGAGCCTGTCGGTCGAATTCGTGTTCGGTTTGGCTCGCCCACGAGTTTTACTATCCAGGCGCACGAAGTACCGGGCGTCATTGACGAAATACCGGGGCTCGCAGCCCTGGGGGCGTTGTTGCCGGAAGGCGCGGAGATGCGCGTCCATGGCGCCGGCGAGCTGCGCGTCAAAGAAAGCGACCGCATCAGCTGTCTGGCGACCGGCTTTCGCGCCTTGGGCAGCACGATCGAGGAGTATGCCGACGGCTTCCGCATCGTCGCACGGCCGCTCAGCGGCGGAACGGCTGACGCCGTGGACGATCACCGCCTGGCGATGGCCTTTGCCATCGCGGCGACGCGTGCCGCTAATCCGACGACCATCCTCGGCGCTTCGTCGGTCGATGTTTCCTATCCGGGATTCTTCGACGCGCTCGAGCGGCTGACGCGGTGACGGCGGACAAGATCTATCTCGTGGGCTTCATGGCTGCGGGCAAGACCACCGTCGCCCGCGCACTTGCCGCCCGGCTCGGCTGGCGCGCCGAGGACGTCGACGAGCTCATCGAAGCCCGGGAACGACGGCCGGTGGCGGAGATCTTTTCGCGGGCGGGCGAGCCGTACTTTCGCGGCGTCGAGCGCGAAATCCTCAAAGTGCTCCTTCCGCTCCGTCATATCGTCGTCGCAACAGGTGGCGGCACCTTCGTCGACCCGGAGAATCGTGCCGCGATAAACATGGATGGGCTGTCAGTGTGGCTTGATGTGCCGATTGACGTGGTCGTGGCGAGGCTCCCGGCCGACGGCCGGCGGCCCCTCGCCAGCGACCGCGCGCAGATGGAACGGTTGTTTGCCGCCCGCCAGGTGGCGTACGCGCAGGCCCACTTGAGAGTCGACGTCGGAGCGATCCCGGCCGAGGCGGTCGCTGAGCAGATCGCCGACCATCTACGGAGATAGGATCAGAGCCGACGCGAGATGCGCTACCTGGTCATTGCCGACATCCACGCCAACATCGAGGCGTTGACCGCCGTGCTCGACGCCGAGCGCGACTGGACGCACGGTACTCGTACTCGGCGACCTCGTCGGCTATGGCGCGGCGCCGAACGAGGTCGTCGATCGAATTCGTGAGCTCGACCCGATCGCCGTCATCCGTGGCAACCACGACAAAGCCGCCTGCGGGATCGAAGACGGAAGCAATTTCAATCAGGTGGCGCGAGTGGCCGCCGTCTGGACGTACGAGACGCTGACCGACGAGAACCGCACGTATCTGCGTGAGCTGCCGGCCGGTCCGGAGGCGATCGACGAGCACGTCGAAATCTGCCACGGCGCGCCCTTCGACGAGGACCACTACATTTTCGACGGCGAAGATGCGCTACGCGCGCTCGGCGCAAGCGCCCGGCCGTTGTGCTTGTTCGCACATACGCACCTGCCCGTTGTCTTCCACTACGAGCAGGAAGCCTTCGACGGGTTCGTGCCCGAACCTGACGATGTGACAACGATTGCGCTCGACCCGAACGCGCGATACCTGATCAACGCCGGCTCGGTCGGTCAACCGCGCGACGGCGATCCGCGGGCGGCGTACGGCATCTACGATTCGGACGCGCTCTCGCTGACGCTCAAACGCGTGGTCTATCCCGTTGACGCCGCGCAGCGACGCATCTTGAGCGCTGGTTTGCCGGCGAGTCTCGCCAATCGCCTGGCGGTGGGAAGATAAGTCTGGCTGAAGCCGGACACTACGTCTTTCTCGCCGCTCGTTCCTCTCGCCTTTTCAACTCCATCGCATACGCATCCGCGGCGGCGCGCGAGCCGAGGATCCATCCGATCACGATGCCGACGAGCAGCACGGCGGGGATGAAGATGAAATGCGCCGCCGTCATGTTGCCGATCATTGGCGCGATACGCTCCCCACGCGCTGTCTCACGGCCGCGAGATCCTGTTCCACCTGTCCCAGCCGACGCCAGATCGACCAGACGTAGACGAAGATGACGATCCACGCGACCGCGTAGGCCGCCATCACAAGAGGCGCCGCCGGGAGCTGCTCCTTCGCCTGGAGCTGGTCGATCGGAACGAAACCCTCCTGCGCCGGACTCGCTGGCGGTTGCGCCTGAAGAGTTCCGGCGCTGGCCACCCAGCAGGCGGCAAGAAGGAGCGCAATAGCAATCGGACGATTCATCCAGCGAACCTTCGTCATATCGAGTCCTCGAGTGCGAGATGCAGCGAGTCGAGTTCGGCCCTGCGCTTTTCGAGCCGCATCCGCATCGTCAGCAGTATTGAGAAGAGGCCGAGAAACGCCACCGTCGAAAACCACAGCGGCAAACCCATCGAGACCGGGAGCGTCGGAACGACGGACGTTTTGGGATGAAGCGTGCGCCAGAGATTCACCGACCAGTAGACGAACGGCGCGTTGAACATCCCGAATAGCCCCACTGCCGCCGCGAGCCGCTCGGAGCCTGGCCCTCCGAATCGACGCAACAGGAGGTACGACACGAAGATCAACCACAGGACGAGCGCCGATGTGGCGCGCGCGTCCCATGTCCACCAGACGCCCCATGCTTTGCGGCCCCACAGCGGTCCGGTGATCAACCCGATCAACCCGAAAACGACCACCAACTCCGCAGCCGCGACGGCGGTGAAGTCTGACGCCTGCCGGCGTTGAAAGAGGACGCGGGCGCTCGCCACTCCACAGACCGCTGTCGCAGCGAACATGCCCATCCACGAGGCAAAGTGGAAGTAGAAGATCTTCTGCACCAGCCCCATGGATGACTCATAGGGCGCGCCGACGATGAGGACCGGCGCCAGCGCGAACATCACGGTCAGTAGGAGGATGAATGGTGTAAAGACACGTGTCATGGTCTTTGTCTCGCGGCTCGCTTCTCGCTGCTGGCCGTTTTCTGGCCGGGCGCCTGAGTTCCCGTAGCGGACCGCGAGCAGCTAGCAGCGGACGCCGCCCGCGCCCTTATTCTGTCATCACCGCCTCGAACGTCCACAGCGCCAGCGTCACGAAGACGACGTCGAAAAACACCAGCATCGACAGCCACGCGCGCGCCATCGGCAGATCGACGTCGGTTTGGAGCAGCGCAGCTGTGCCGCGGACGCCGGCGATAATCACCGGCACGGTCACCGGATAGAGTAACAGCGGCAGGAGCACATCGCGGCCGCGCGTTCGGAGGAGCATCGCGGCAAAGAGGGTCCCGACCGCGGCGAAGCCGACGGTTCCCGTCAGCAGCAATCCCGCCATCTGAACTGGATAGCCGAAGAGCTGCGCCTGAAACAGGAACGCGATCAGAGGAACGATCACCACCTCGACCGCGGCGAGCAGCAGGACGATCCCAGCGAGTTTACCCAGATACAGCGCCGGACGTTCGGCCGGCGACATGAGCAGCCCGCGAAGCGTCTCGTTCTGACGCTCGCGCTCGAACGCCCGGCCGAGCGCCAGCGTCCCTGAAAAAGCAATCGCCACCCAGAGAATGCCGGGTGCCGCCCCTTCCACGGCTACGCCTTCTTTCACGAAACTGAACGAGAACACGAGCACGACCGAGACGGCGAAGAACACCGTCGTGTAGACGATCTCGCGACTCCGAAGCTCGATGAGCAAGTCTTTGCGCGCAACGAGCCAGACGGTCTCGAGAAAACGCATGCGGCTCAGGCTCCGGCCCGCCGGTAGCGTTCACGCAGCGATCCCCCGAGCGGTGGCAGTGCCGCCAGCTTGCCTTCGCGTAGCATCACCGCCCGCGTCAGCAGGCCGTCGACGATCTCGAGGTCGTGGGTCGCGATGAGGACGATGCGGCCACTTGCGCGCAGATCCTCGAGCCTTGCGACGAGCGACAGCGCCGACGCGTCGTCGAGCCCAGTAAAAGGCTCGTCCAGCAGCACCAGCCGCGGCGCGTGGAGCAAGGCGCGCTCGAGCGTCAGACGCTGGCGCATACCGCGCGAGAACCCAAGCACCTGATCGTCGCGGCGCGCCGTCAGCTGCGCGCGCTCGAGCGCGCGATCGACGCGCGCGGCAACGTCGCTTATGCCGTGCAGCCTGGCGTAAAACGTCAGATTCTCGGCCGCGGTGAGTTCGGGATACAGGTAGAGGTCATGACCGACGAGACCAATGCACTGGCGTAGAGGCGCGCCGGGCCGCGCGTCCAGGTCACCGTAGTGGACCCGGCCTGCTGACGGCGACAGTAGTCCAGCAGCGATTGCGAGGAGCGTCGACTTGCCGGCGCCGTTGGGGCCGAGGATACCGACGATCTGCCCCGCCTCGCAGCGGAGCGAGACTCTGCTGAGCGCCCAGCGCCTTCCGTAGCTGCGCGAGACGTCGGCGAAACTGAGTGAGGTAAAGTCCATGCGCGCGCGGTCACGCGGCCTGGCGATCGATTTCCGCGTAGACGCGCTCGAGGGCCGTCACGAGCTCTGCCCGCCGCGCCGCATAGGCCTGCGCGTCGAGGCGGCCGGCACGATGCTGCTCCTCGAGCGACGCCAGCTCGTTGAACAGCTGGCCACGGCGCTTCTCGAGTCGTTCTTGAGCTGATGTCAGCGGTTCCTTGCCACAGCCTGCTGGCCCACCAGCCGCCGGCGAGAATCGCGACAGCGATGCCGATGGCCGCGTAGCGAGGCCAGAGCGGCGCGTGTGGAAGGCCGCTGAATGCGAGCGACAGACGTTCGCCGGCGCGGAGGGATGGCCCCTGCCCGATGATGTACATCTGGCCTTCGGCCGGCATCTCGCGCTGTTCCGACAACTGCGACGACACGAGCCGCATGTCGCCCATCTTCTGCGACAGCACGATGACACGGCCGAGCGGAACCGGCATCGACTGCTCGATGGTCAGGTTACCGGTTGAGTACGGCATCGAATACGCGAACTGCACGTTCGTGACGCCAGGCGCAAACGGACCGGCAATGGTGACGCGCGTGCCTGCGGCCGTTGCCTGCGGTGACGAGTCCTTCAAGATCGTAGTCTGGATCGCCGGATCGGGGAGTTCGAAGACGATCGGCTGCGGCGGCATCACGGGACCGGCCGAGGCGTTGACGATCTGCAGGATGTTGAAGACCGACAGGCTGCCGTCGCCGAACTCGATGACGAATCGCGATTGATCGCCGAGCACGACGGAACCAGGCTGCGCCGGCCTGGGGAGGAACCGCGGCGCCACCCGGATCGGAGGCGACGAGGAGAAGCCGCGTGCCGCCGCTCGCTGGCACGGCGAACTCCTGCGACTGCAGCCGCTCGCCACCGACGG
The DNA here is from genome assembly GCA_963797715.1 of uncultured Acidobacteriota bacterium. GTDB lineage: Bacteria > Acidobacteriota > Vicinamibacteria > Vicinamibacterales > 2-12-FULL-66-21 > DATBJJ01. The sequence goes on along the minus strand of CAWCQS010000003.1, from coordinate 151,758 downwards.
TCGTGACGGCGGTGACACGAGCGCCGGGCGGCAGCCCGGCGAACTCCGCGCGTCCGGCGGCATCGGTCGTCATCGTGCGCGGCGCTCCGGCGCCAAGCAGCTCGACCCGTTGGCCGGGAAGATTGTTGCTGAGCGAGCCTTTGATAACCCGCACGACAACCGTGCCGACCGAGACATCGGCGACCGGAAGCGGAATTCCGGCAACGGCCTTTGGGTCCATCTGCCGGGCATCGGCGGCGGGCGGGATGGCCAGCAACGACAGACAGACCAGCGCGGCGAACGCGCGCGCTCGTCGACTCACTGGCCGAGCGCGCTGAAGGCGAAGAATCATCACTTGATCGCGATCGACAGCTTCGTCCCGCATCGCTTGCAAAACACCGCATCGATATCGTTGGCAGTGCCGCAGGCGCAGAGACCGGGAGCGACTTGGACGTCGGTAGAGGGCGTCTCGGCAACGACCTGGCTCGAACCGCCGGCGGCGCGGCCGGCCAACCGAGCCGTCAGCTCCCGTTCGATGATGGTCTTGTAGCCACTCGCGTCTTCGTCGAGCTGCTTCATCAGCGACACTGCCCGCGCCCGAAGGCGCCGAGCCATCTCTTCGAAGTCCGACTGGGACACCTTCCCCATCGATCGATCGAACTCGAGATCCTTCAGCGATCGCAGCACCAGGCCCTTTTCGCGCGTCAGCACTGCGCGGACTCGCTCCGACAACGCCTCCCCGGTCAGGAGGGCGGCATCGCCGACGAGCGGCGACAGCATCCGGTAAAAGGCCGCCGCGGCCAGACCAGCGGCGGCGATTGTGAGGCTCATGAGGATCAGGTGCTCCGGCGTCGACTGCCGGGACATGACGACCGCAGCCGTCGCCGCCATCAGCGAGGCGAGCACGAAGAAATGAATGGGCCGGAACGACGCACTCGTCCCCTGAGCGCGTACCGGCACTTCTCTCGCCTGAGCGATCGACGCTTCACCCGATGCCATGAGCCATCAACCGTGAAATCTTCTGATCGGTGAAATCCGCGTGATCCCTGTTATCCGCGTCATCCGCGTCTCAGTCGAGGTCGCGGAGCTCATCGTCCAACCTTGATTGCAGGGTTTCGTCCTCAGCTGTCGCAGGTGTCGTTGCCGCGCCTTCGTGCTCGCGGCGCGACCAACGAACGGCCACGAAGCCAACCGCAACTGCGCCGGATGCGCCAACCAGGTACGGGAACAGCCACGCCAGGCGGTTGAAGCCTTTGTCGATCGGCGCGCCGAGCGGTTCCTGACTGCCGTACTCGGCGATGAAGTATTGATAGACCTCGTCGCGCGTCTTGCCCTGGTCGAGCAACTGCGCGACCTCGGCCCGCATCTTCGCGGCGTGAGCGCAACAGAAGTCGCCGATCCGCTTCCGCCCGCACGTCCGGCACATGCAGATCAGCTCGCGCCACAAATCTTTCTCGAGCTGCGTCCGGGCAACCGTCGTCCGCCGCGCTTCCGGACTCTCGAGGTGTTGCGCATGGGCCACCGCCGGAAGGAGCAGGCACATTAGGAGCACGGCCGTTGTCGCGCCAGTGGCGCCCGAAGGAACCGTCGCCGTTGCAAAGGCGAACGCGCGCTCGGGCAGAAGCGCGATGCCGGTTCCGAGCGCCATGATGCCGAAGCCGAACCAAATCCAGTTCACCAGCGGGTTGATGGTGACCGTGTAGGTTGCCGTCTGCGCCGACGCATCGAATCCGGCGAGCACGATGTACACGTCCTCGGTGACAGCCCGTCGAATCGCGACCTCCGTCGTCGGCTCTTCTTCCCGCTTGTTGAAGTACCACTTCGCCGGCTCGAGCGTCCCGAGCGGCCTCGCCGTCCTCGAACAGGCTGACGTGCCCCGTCACCATCTGCTTCTGCGCGTCGTTGGTCACGCGCAGCGCATCGTGCCGGATTGCGAAATGGCCGACGGTCAACTGCTCACCGGCCTTCATCAGCGCCTGTTCTTCCTGCTCGAAGCCCTCGCCGGCGAATCCGAGGAACATGAGCACGATGCCGACGTGCACGATGTAGCCGCCGTAGCGGCGCTGCGAACGGCCGACGAGGCCGATGAGCGCGGTCATGATGTCGGTACCGGTCGCCTCACGCCGCACCTGGGCGCCGCGGACGAACTCCTGGACGATTGTCCCGAGCACCATGGCCGACAAGCGCGAAGCACAGGCCGGAGCTCCAGACGCGCACGCCCGAGGGCATAGAGCGCGACGGCTGTCACGACAAACGGCAGAGACCGGCCATTGGAACTGATGCACGAGATTCGCGACCGTCGACTTTCGCCACGCGAGCAACGGGCCGACGCCGGTCAGCATCAGCAGCATCGAGGCCGATCGGCAGCATCCACTGGTTGAAGAACGGCGGGCGACCGTCAGCCGCTCGCCCCTGACCGCTTCGCTCAGCGTCGGGAACATCGTCGCGAACAGAACGAAGAACGCCGAGAACAGCAGAATCCAGTTATTGGCCAGGAACGCCGCTTCGCGCGAGAACAACGAGTCGAGCTCGTGACGCGACGCGCAGCAGCGGCAGCCGGTAGATCACCCAGGCGAAGCTGAACGTCAGGATCGGCACCATGAAGATGGTGAACAGCAGGCCAGCTCACGATCCTCGCCGAACGCGTGCACCGACTGCACGACGCCCGAGCGCGTCATGAACGTGCCGAAGATCGTGAGGAAGAACGTCACGATGACGAGCGTCACGTTCCAGACGCGCAGCATCCCGCGCTGTTCCTGCACGCGCACGGAGTGCAGGAACGCTGTCGCCGTGAACCACGGCAGCAGGCCGGCGTTCTCGACCGGATCCCACATCCAGTAGCCGCCCCACCCGAGCTCCTCGTAGGCCCAGAGCATCCCGAGCGTGAGGCCGAACGTCAGGAACAGCCAGCCGAGCATCGTCCAGCGGCGAACGGCGCGCAGCCACGCGTCGTCGAGATGGCCGGTGATCGAGCGCCGCGATGCCGAACGCGAACGGAATCGTCATCGCCACGAAGCCGAGGTACATGGTCGGCGGGTGGATCGCCATGTAGAAGTTCTGCAGCAGCGGGGTCAGCCCGCGCCCTTCGGCCGGCGGCGTCGTCAGGAACGTCGAGAACGGGTTGTTGTGGATGATCATCAGGAAGATGAAGAACATCTCCGTGACGGCGATCGACCGCGACGACGTAGGGGATCAGCTCGCGGTGGCGCTCGCGGTTGACGTGGACGGCGAGCGCGCCGAAGATCGCCAGCAGGGACACCCAGAACATGATCGAGCCGTCGAGTCCGCCCCAGTACGAGGCGATCTTGTAGACGAGCGGCAGCGCCGCGTCCGAGTAGCGCTGGACGTAACTGATGGAGTAGTCGCCGGTGACGAACGCGTGCACCATGACGCGCCGAGGCGACCGTCATCAGCGCGGCGACGAAGTAGAACGCGCCGATCCCGCTCTCGACCAGCCGCGTCGACCGCCGGCGCGCGCCGGCGACGGAGGCCGCGATCGCGTAGGCGCAGGTAACGAACGCGGCGAGAAGGATGAAGGTACCGAGTGCCGGCATGGTTGTTCTCGAGTCTCGGCCACGTGCTAAGTGCCACAGCGACGTGTTCCGCCGACGTGCTCAGATTCCCGGGCGTGCCGGGGTCTTGCTGGCCTCGTACTTCGACGGGCACTTGGCCATCACGCCGTTCGGCGACGACGTCGAACCCGTTCGGGCCCAGCCGGCCCTTCAGCACGACCTCGGACGCCGCCCTTGAAAGTGTCGGGCACGACGCCGGTGTAGCCGCCGGCACCACCTTGCCGTTGCTCTGGACCTGGAACCGGTACTCCAGCGTGTCCGGCTTGGCGAAAATCGACTTCTCCACCACGAAGCCGTGCAGCTGCATGCGGCTTGCCATGCCAGGCAGCCGGGTCCGCCATCACTTCGTCGACGTGCTTGTAGTACTCGGTGCCTTCGCTGAGCGTCGTGTACAGCAGCCCGGACAGCGCGCCACGAGCACAGCTGCGGTCGCAGCAATCTTGAGCGTTTTGGCGTTCATGGTTAGCTCTCGGGTAGTTCTAACTCATGCTCAGAATACTGTTTAGAGTTGCACGCGGTCAATCTGAACCGCCGCGTGGCGCCAATCCGGCAGCCCGCGTCGACAGCAGCCGGTAAACCGTCGCAATTGGCAGCCCGACGACGTTCGACCAGGAGCCGTCGATCCGGTCGATGAAGCGCGCCGCACGTCCCTGAATCCCATAGGCGCCGGCCTTACCGTCGGCCTCTCCAGTCGCGATGTACCAGTCGATCTCGGCGTCGCTCAACGGATTGAAACGGACGGACGTCGTGACCACCTCCTCGTGCGCGATGCGGCCGCGCATAACGACCGCCGTGTGCACCTCGTGGACGCGTCCGGACAGTGCCTGGAGCATCGACGCCGCGTCCCGCGGCGTCCACCGGCTTCCCCATCAGTCGGTCGCCGACCACCACCACCGTGTCGGCGGCGAGAATCGACCCGACCGGCGTCGACACTCGACGCGCCACGTTATCGGCCTTCGCCCGCGCGACACGAAGCGCGTATTCCCTCGGCGGCTCGCCGGGGAACGGTGTTTCGTCGACGTCGGCAGGAACGATGTCGAACGTAGAAGCCGGCGGCCGTCAGTAGTTCTGCGCGGCGCGGCGAGGCAGAAGCCAGGATGAAGGACACTGCGGATGATCATAGCGCTGCCGCAGGCTGCGTCGTACACTGGAATCGAGACGAGCGTTCGTGGATGCTTCCGCCTGAAAGGCGTGAGAGCTCAATCCCGAGATCTCTAGCTTGCGACTCCGATTCACCAGTTCAGCTCCGCCGTCCTGGCCGACGTCATCCGGCGACAACCATCGTCGCCCGCGCGCACTGAACTTGCGTGGCAGCTCGCCGTCGGCCCGGCCCTGGCCAGAGCGACGTCGGTCGAACTCGTTGACGGCATTCTCACCGTACGCTCGACCGACGCTCGGTGGACGTTCGAAATCAATCGCGCGCGAGGAATGGTCCTCTCGCGGCTTCAGCATTTTCTGGGGCAAGACTCGGTGACCAGCCTCCGCATCGAGCGAGACCCCGATCCGCGTCAACGCCAATTCCGAACATGACCATCCGAGAATCAGTCATCGTTTCGGCCGTCCGCACGCCGAGCGGTAAATTCCTGGGGGCGCTGAAAGATCTGAGCGCTGCCGACCTCGGTGCGCACGTCGTCCGTGAGGCCGTCCGCCGCGCCGGCATCGATCCGGCGATCGTCGACGAGTGCATCATGGGGAACGTGATTCAAGCCGGCAACGGCCAGAATCCCGCCCGACAGGCCGCGCTCAACGGCGGCCTCGCCGATCACGTCGCCGCGCTGACGATCAACAAGGTCTGCGGCTCGGGCCTCAAGGCGGTCATGCTTGCGGCGCAGGGCATCGCGACGGGCGACATCGACATTGCCGTCGCCGGCGGAATGGAATCCATGAGCAACGCGCCGTACTTGCTGCCGCGGGTGCGCGAAGGACTGCGCATGGGTGACGGCACAATCGTCGACTCGCTCATCCACGACGGCTTGTGGTGCTCCTTCGAGAACTGCCACATGGGCATCTCCGGCGAAGTGGTTGCCGACAAGTACAACGTTCGACGCGACGAGCAGGACCGTTACGCGGCCGACAGCCACCGCAAGGCCGCACTGGCGACGAAGGAGGGCTGGTTCAAGGACGAAATCCTTCCGATCAGCATTCCGCAGCAGCAAGGGCAATCCACTGGTCGTCGACCGAGACGAGCCGATCCGGGAAGACACGACGGTCGAAGCACTGGCCAAGCTGAAACCTGCGTTCAGAAAGGACGGCTCGGTGACGGCGGGCAACGCTCCCGGCGTGAACGACGCCGCGGCCGCAGTCGTCGTCATGGCGGCCGAGAAAGCTCACGCGCTGAATCTCACGCCGATGGCGCGCATCGTCGGACAGGCGACGAGCGGTCTTCCGCCGAAGCTGGTGATGATGACGCCGGTCGAAGCCGTCCGAAAGGTGGCGTCGAAAGTCGGTTGGAAACTGAGCGACGTCGACCTGTTCGAGATCAACGAAGCGTTCTCGGTGCAGGCGGTCGCCGTCATGCGCGAGCTCGGCATCGATCCCGCGCGCGTCAACGTGCACGGCGGCGCCGTCGCGCTTGGCCATGCGATCGGCGCGAGCGGCGCACGCGTGTTGACGACGCTGCTCTATGCGTTGAAGCGGCGCGACCTCAAACGCGGCATCGCCGCGCTCTGTCTCGGCGGCGGCAACGGCGTCGCGCTGGCGATCGAACGCCTCTGACAGTTCCAACAGTTTTCCAACCGCCGAACGACAACGCTCGAGCGAGTACAATCCCTCAGTGGCCATTCAGCGAATCGGCGTCGTGGGCGCGGGCACGATGGGAAACGGCATCGCCCAGGTGTTCGCACAGGCAGGTTTCGAAGTACGTCTCGTCGATGCCGCTTCGGGCGCCCTCGATCGCGCCAAATCGACGATCGAGAAAAGCCTGGCCAAGCTCGTCGAGAAGAGCCGGCTGACCGCTGCCGAGCGCGTCGGCGCACTCGAACGGTTGTCGACCGGCACCAACGTCGACCTCCTCGCCGACAGCGATTACATCGTCGAAGCCATCTTCGAGGATCGACAGGCCAAGCAGTCGCTCTTCGCTCGGCTCGATCAGCTGACGCGGCCCGACGTCATTCTCTCCTCGAACACCTCGTCGATCTCGATCACGTCGCTCGGCGCGGCGACGAACCGGCCGGACCGCGTGCTCGGCATGCACTTCATGAATCCGGTGCCGCTGATGTCGCTGGTCGAGTTGATCCGCGGCCAGGCGACGTCTGCCGAGTCGATGCTCACCGCCGCCGAGCTGTGCATGCGGCTCAACAAGACGGCGGTCGAAGCGTCGGACTACCCCGGCTTCATTGCCAATCGCATCCTCATGCCGATGATCAACGAGGCGATCTTCGCGCTGATGGAAGGCGTCGGAACGGCCGACTCAATCGACAAGGTCATGAAGCTCGGGATGAACCACCCGATGGGACCGCTGACGCTCGCTGACTTCATCGGTCTCGACGTCTGTCTGGCGATCCTCGAGGTCCTGCACGACGGCCTTGGTGATCCCAAGTACCGCCCGTGTCCGCTGCTGCGGCGGATGGTGGCCGCAGGCCATCTCGGGCGCGAAATCCGGCCAGGGCTTCTACCGGTACTGATCGACACGTGCTGCCCACATCCCCCGGAGCGCGGCGGCTGGCCCTCCTCGTCTGGGTGATTGGGGCGATTGTCGGCAGCGTGGCCGTGTGGTGGCTGACGTCGTACCTCGATACGTTGACGACACTGGCCGCCAGCGATCGCAGCGCGGCGCTGGAACTGTTCCGCACGCGCGCACTGCCGGCGCTGGTTGTCGTCGTCGCGGTGGCGGTGGCGTCTGGCGCCATGCTCCTCCATCAAGGGCTTCAGCTTTCCCGAGCGCCAGAACGGCAGGGACACTTGCTCGGACGATTGATGGCTGCTGCGGGATTTCTACTGGCGGCCATTCCCCTGGCGCTCATCTCCGTCGTGTTCTGGCTGTTGCGCCGCGCGTGAATCACTGCGCGAAGTAACCCCGCCGGGCGCGGACATCGCCGGATCGCCCTTTGAGTTTCACTTCGATCGTGTGCCACCCCGTCGTCGATACGCCTTCAGGTGTGTAGCTGAGCACGTAGCGTTGCCGGAACTCCTGGAGCACGCTCAAGAACGTCGACTCGAGCGCGGACTCGTCGCTCGCATACACGACGCGACCTCCCGTGTCGTCAGCGAGCGTGTCGAGCAAACGTTCGGATGGTTCCTGGCGCTGCCCTCTCCCATGAACCCGCTGCCGGGGGGCTTCAACAAATGATGAGACGCTGCGAATCGTGACGGGATAAATGACGATGTCGGTTCGCCTGGCGGCAGCGACCAGCTTCTGCGCCGTGAGCCAGCTGGATGTGTCGCGGCCATCGGTCATCAGGAGGAGGAGCGTTCGCCGCTCATCCGTCTCGCGGAGCGTGAGCGCGCTAAAGACCGCATCGTGAAGAGACGTCGAACCTCCGGTGTCGACGCCGTCGGCCAGAGCGCGCAGCTTGTCACGGTCGCTCGTGAACGATGAGTGCAAATCGACGCTCTGAGCAAAGGTTAAGAGCGCGGCACGATCGTCGGCTGCGAGGGCGTCGATCACGGCCCGGTAGGCGCGCTTGAGCTGCTCGAGCGGTTCGCCCGCGATGCTCCCACTCACGTCGAGCGCCGCGATGATATTCAGCGGCAGCGTTTCGTGGTGGAGGTCGGTAATGTTTTGAACGCTGCCGTTGTCGCGGAGCTCGAAGTTTGCGGCGGTCAGCCCGGTGATCGGACGGCGTCCGTCCGTGACGAGAGCATCGACGCGAACGGCGGCGACACGACTCTTGAATTGCGGCGCCTGGATCGACGCGGTGACCAACACACCCGACAGCACAGCGATGCTGACGAACATGAACGACCTGGCTCTCATTTCATGACCATCGCCTGAGCCGCTTTGAGGTAGATCTCGAACCGCCAGGCCTGCCCGCGCGTAAACGGCCACCACGGATCAGAGCCATTTCTGTCGCCGGAAAGTGCTCGTGCGACGATGCGCGAGGACTCCAGGCGCTTGCCTTCGAGATGGGCGAGCTGCGCCCGCGCGACTAAGGCGGATTGCGGCACGGACGCGAGCGATGCCGCACGATCGTAGGCGGCGGCAGCCGCCGCGCGATCGCCGCGGCGTTCGTGAAAATCTCCTTCGAACAGGCCGACCAGGTACTGGAAGGCCGGACCGTCGCGCGACCAGTCGTATTTCAAGAGGACATCAGGCACCGCGTCTAGATCATCGAGCTCGAGCAACACGTGCGCGAGCCGGAGGCGGGCTTCGGATTCATTCGGATCGGCGGCCAGGCTTTGCCGGAAAAAGTCGCGGGCGGTTTCGAGGAGCCTCGTGATGGATAGCGGCTCAGGTGCAAGATTCCGCTGGCGATTTTCGAGCGACATCGTCCAGTTCAGCTCGTGCCGGGACCCCGCCGCGAGCAAGATCTGCGCATCCTTGGGAAACGTGGCCACGGCCTCATTGACGTAGTCGAGCTCGTTTGGAGGCGGACGGTTCACGCGCAGTTGCCGAAACGACTCCCACAGGAGATACCACGCTCGCAGGAAGGCGCTCTTGTCGTCGATGCGCCGCAAGACGACACGGAGACGGCCGAACGGCTCCTTGTATGGGTCGAGCAGACGCTCCGGATAGGGATCGTCCTCAGTCCAAATCGAGATGATCGTCTGTGTGAACAACAGAAAGATCGCTTCGATGTCGGATCGTCGATCTTCGCGGCGGGCGCCGGCGAGCCATCTGTCGAAGCGAACGCCTCCCTCAGCCGCCACGAGCAGCTTCCCTAGACGGGCGATTGCGCCTTTGACGTCGCCGCTGCGGTAAACGACGAGCAGATCGCGATAACCGGAGTCCTGACTCGTTCGGACCACTGAGCCGCGAGCTGCGCCTCGAAAGCTGGTCCGGCGCTGAGGAACACGAGCGTCAGCGCGATCACACCCTTCCGGGCACGCATCCTCAACCACGTGACTGCCGCAAGAATTGGAAGCAGGATGATGAGCTCCCAGCCAACCGCGCGGCCGTTCTGCTCGACGAACGCCCAGCCTTGATAGTAGCGACGTGAGATCGCCATGAAGACGTGCAGCTCGGACTCGTAGTATGCGCTCGTGAACGGCCACAAGGCCATGATGCCGATCGGCGGAGACGCATCGCTCCCCAGCCAGTCGAGGAGCAGGTGAGTCGCGAACGCGAAGGCACCGCCAATAGCCAATCGGCCGGGGTGACGTACGCGACGCATTGTCGCGATCACAAACACACCAAGGCCAACGAGCGCAGCCGCAGCGACACTATGTGTGGGCCCGCTGTGCATTCCCAACAGCAAATCAAGGTCAGGTGCGACCGCGAGTGCTCCAAAGAGGACCGCCTCCTTCCGCAGCGCGACCCCTGTCGACGTTCCGGAAACCAGGCAGCCGCCGGCGACGCCAGCGATGAAGTGTCCGACGGGCGAAGGCATCAATCGAATACTGAAGGCTGAAAGCTGAAGGCTGAAGTAGGGCGCAGGGGTGCTGCTCGAACCGCAATGTAAACCGCTCGGTCGGCGCGCAGAAACTGCGATCCCCCGGGGAGGGGGGCGAAAGTCGTCGAGTGCCGTAACGCACTGTCAATAAACACGATAATTGGCATGACTTTACAGATTTTCGCTTGACTTTCTCCCCGGCACAAACCTAGAATGCCGCTGGTTGCGAGCCGCCAAATCGGTGGCCGGCTCGCAACGCGCGAAGGAGACACCGAATGCCCGTAGAGAACGACCGCGAACGCCTCAAGGCCATCGAGATGGCCGTCGGCCAGATCGAGAAGCAGTTCGGCAAAGGCTCGATCATGCGCCTCGGCCAGAAAGACGCCGTCACCGCCACTCCGTTTATCTCGACCGGGGCGGTCAGCCTCGATTATGCCCTCGGCATCGGCGGCGTGCCCCGCGGCCGTGTCGTCGAGATCTTCGGTCCCGAATCTTCGGGCAAGACGACGCTCACGCTGCAGATCATTGCCGAAGCGCAGAAGCTCGGCGGCATGGCGGCATTCGTGGATGCCGAGCACGCCCTTGACGCGCAGTATGCCAAAAAGCTCGGCGTCGACCTCGACAACCTGCTCGTCTCGCAGCCCGACAACGGCGAACAGGCGCTCGAGATTGTGGAAGTGCTCGTGCGGTCGAACGGCGTCGACGTCGTAGTCGTCGACTCGGTTGCCGCGCTCGTGCCGCGCGCCGAGATCGAAGGCGAGATGGGCGAGGCGCAGATGGGGCTGCAGGCGCGCCTGATGTCGCAGGCATTGCGGAAGCTGACGGGCGCCGTGTCGAAGTCGAAGACGTGCCTCATCTTCATCAACCAGCTTCGCGAGAAGATTGGCGTGATGTTCGGCAATCCGGAAACGACGACCGGCGGCCGGGCGCTCAAGTTCTACTCGTCGGTTCGGCTTGACATCCGACGCATTGGCGCCATCAAAGACGGGGACGCCGTCGTCGGCGGCCGCACGCGCGTCAAGGTCGTCAAGAATAAGGTCGCGCCACCGTTCCGCGAGGCCGAGTTCGACGTGTTGTACGGCGAGGGCATCTCGCGCGAAGGTGATCTGCTCGACCTGGCCGTCGACCGCAAGATCGTCGAGAAGAGCGGAACCTGGTTCGCGTTTGGCGGTGACCGCCTCGGTCAAGGCCGCGAGAACGTCAAGCAGTTCCTCAGGGACAATCCGGCGGTGTTCAAGACGCTGGAAGAACGCGTGCGCCGCGAGCTGGGCATGGTCCGGGAAAAAGAAGCTGAGGTCGTCGCCTAGAGTGGCACGTCGTCTACGAAAGCGCGTCTTCTAGAAAAATGAGCGGTATGGATGGCGCGGTCCGGTTAGGGCCGCGCCTCGCGCATCGCAGTCTTCGTAAGGCTGGGTGCCGAGGCCGATGCCGCAGGGGTCGTTCGTGTCGACGCGGCTGGTGATTTGACGACGACGAGAATCTCTCCCGCCTTAATCAACCCCAGTTCGGCGCGCGCGACGTTTTCAATCGTCGGCGCGTCCTGCTGGAGCTGACGCACGGTTTCGGCGAGCACCGCGTTCTCGTATTGCACTCGCGAGAGCTCCGCAACGGCCGACTGGAATTCTCTGCGCGCGCGCAGCGTTTCGGACAGTCCTCGCTCCCCAATCAGCCCATTCACCGCCAGCACGCACGCTGCAAAACAGAGCAGCTTTCCCGTCCACTGCTGCTGCCGTCGCGGCGCTGGCAACGGCGACGGAAATCGCCGCGAGGTCTCGAATGCGCTCGGTGTCATCGGTGAAGGAAACGGTACCAAACTCTCGACGAAAGTACAAGCCCTGAATGTGATCGTCGCGCCGGCATCCGCGTGTGCGTTTCCGATCTCTCAGCGCGCGAATAAAGTACAGCAACTCGCGCGAAAGTACAAGCACTTTTTGGTGATCCGGTTGTCGGAGTGGACGCCGGACTGTTATGATGAGGGTTCGTTTCCAGGCCGAGGTAGCTCAGTCGGTAGAGCACAGCACTGAAAATGCTGGTGTCACTGGTTCGATTCCAGTCCTCGGCACCATCCTTCGCTCGATGGCGTGAGCAGTGAGCCATCGAGCTTCGGCTGGCAAGCCAACCTTCGCTCCACTTCAGCATTCATTCAGCATTCAGACTTTCCAGTAGTACGCCCTCCCCTGCTTCCAGTTCACGACAACAATTAGGTTGCCCTCGCGCGACCGGTACGACTGCAGGCCTGCGGCCTTTGCCTGTTCGGCGTCGATAGAACCTCGGAGCAGAATCGGCCACCACTCGATGCGGTGCGGGATATCGCACTCCACGCCGGCCAGCGACGCTTCCTCGCCCTGCAACAACGCGCGAAGCGCGTCTGCGTCCGCGGGATGGAAGTTGAAAAGTCCCCAGCGACGGCTCGAGTCAGGATCGCTGGCAATGCGAATGTCATGTGCACCTTCCGGTATGCCGGCTGGAAGGTCGCCGCGGCCAGGCGCGCCCGCCTCCCGGGCTTCCGCCATGGTCGCGTAGGATGCCGTCACCACGTCCTTATCCCTGCAGGCCCCAGCGAAGACGACGAGCATGAGCGCAACGGCGGCCGCCCACAGACGGCGCACATCGCGGCCCGGCGTGAGATCAGCCATCGACGCGTAGCCATTCGGCATAGAGCTCCGGTCTTCGGTGCTGCAGGAAGAGTCGGCGAGCGTGCGACGACCTTGCCTCCAGGAGATCGACGTCGACAACCAGGAGCGCATCCTCGAGCTTCGGCGCCCGCGAAAGCATCCGGCCGTCGGGTGCGCACACGAACGATTCCCCGGCGAACGTCAGACAGTCTTCGACGCCGACGCGATTGCAGAGCGCCACGAAATAGCCGTGCTGAAACGCAGCGACCCGCATCTCTCCTTCGTACAGGCCTTCCGGCCACTCGTCGAGCGCGCCGGCCTGGGGCACGACGACGAGATCCGCGCCGCCCAGGGCGAGCGCCCGCATGTATTCCGGATAGTGACGGTCGTAGCAGATGGCGACGCCAATCGCTCCCGCCTTCGTGTGATAGACCGGCGCGCCGGTGTCGCCAGGCGTGTAGTAGCCCTGCTCGTGAAAGCACGGGTAGTCGGTGATGTGAATCATGCGGGTCCGGCCCAGGAGTGAGCCATCCGCGTCGATGACCGGCGAGCAATCGAACCCGCGACTGCCGTCGCGTTCGTACAGGTTCAGCACGACCACTACGCCCAATTCTCTCGCGCGGCGACAGAACGCATCCGTGGTCGGGCCCGGCACCGTCTCGCCGTGCTGCCACGGAGAGTCACCGGCCGGCTTCTGAGGAAAGAAGCGCTCGAAGGCAAGCTCCGCGTAGACGACAAGCTCGGCACCCTGCCGCGCCGCGCCCTCGAGTGCGCCCAGACCGCGAGCGACATTGGCCTGCGGATCTTCCGTCGCGGCCTGCTGCACTAGCGCAACCTTCACGCCGTTATCTTAGTCCGCGCCGGTACACCGCGAGATCCCAACCAGTGTGTTCCGCGTATTCCGTGGCTGTCTGACCCCGTGCGGTCTGTGGCCCTAGACCGCCTCCCACTTCCGTGCGACCACGCGCGCGCCGGCGAGAAAGACGATCGTGAGTCCGGCGAGCACCGCAACCTGTGGCCACAGCTCCCACACTGGCGCGTTCCGCCAGAACACCTTGAGATAGCCGTCAAGAGCCCAGGCGTTGAACGTCACGAGGCCGATGCGCTGCATGGTCTCGCTCATCAAGAAGCGCGGGAACATACTCCCGCCGAGCGCCGACATGGTGAGGATGAAGATCGTCGAAAAACCAGAGAGCTGCGCGCGCGACCGCGCGAGTGAGGCGAGGACGAGCGCCAGCGCGCCAGCGGCGCATGCCGTGGCCAGCGTCATCACGGCAAAGCCCGGCAAGTGGGAGAAGAGCGGCAGGCCGAAAGCCACGCGTCCCCACAGGAACATGACCGTCAGTTGGGCGGAACCGACGCCGACCAGGAACGCCCACTTGGCCAGCAGGATCCCCGGCATACCGATATTGGTGGAGAGCAATCGCTCGAGCGTGCCCGACTCCGCTTCTTCGAGCAGCACGCTACCGGCCGCGCCGACCATCGAGAACAGGAGAAACATCACGCCGATGCCGGCGGCATAAAACGAGATGAGCGATTCGCGCTGGTTGCCCGAACGCATCACGTCGACGATCTGGACGTTGGCCCCCATCGGCGATCCGGTCGAGCCAACACTTGGCACGTCGCCGGACCGAAGGCGAGGAATCCACGCATCGACCGCGGCCTTCTGCTGCGGCGTGAGCGCGCCAGCGTAGGTCTCGAACTGGCGGAGGCCGCCCTGCATCAAGAGATCCGGCGCCGCCGTCATGGTCACCTTTTGCAGAAGCCCTCCGACCATGTTGGGGGCAATTGGATCGGACGGATCCGCGAGCAGCGAAATCGGTGGCCCGCCGCCAATCCCGGTCTGCCCGAACGCCGCGCCGAGACCCTTGGGAAGAACGATCGCCACCGGTACATCACCGTTGCGGACGAGCCGCTCCGCGGCGGCACGATCGAGCGGTGGACGATCTGCGTTTTCATCCGCCGTCGTGCGGACGCGAAGCCCACCCTCTTTCTTCAATCCTTCCACCATTCGCCGGCTGAACTCGGATCCATCCTCGTCGACCACCGCGACCCGAATGCGCGTCGTCTGCGGGTTGTTCTGCTGCCCGAAGACCGTCGCAAAAATCGAGAAGAAGATGATGGGCAACAGAAACGTCAGGGCCTGCGCCACTCGATCGCGCGACAGGTTCGTCCACGCGACGCGAATCAACGTCAGCACCGAAAGGTTCGGCGTCAGGCGATGGGGCTGCGACATTACTCTCTCAGCTCCCTTCCGGTGAGATGGATGAAGACGGCCTGGAGGCTCGGGCCACGGACATCAACGTCCTCGACGTACCGGCCGGCGGCGCGCAGGCGATCGAGTAGCGGCGGCAGCTCGGCGCCAACGTCTGCGAGCCGTGCCCGCACGACGCGCGGATCGCCGGCATCGACATCAAGTCCCTTCCGAACGCCATCGTCCATCGGCGCGTCGACGCGGAGCGTCACCAACCGGTGCCGGCCGACGGTGGAATCGACGAGCTCTGGAAGCGTCCCCGAGGCAATGACCTTGCCGTGATCGATGATGACCGTGCGCGAGCATCGCGCTTCGGCTTCCTCGAGATGATGTGTGGTGAGTAGCAGCGACACGCCGCTCGACCGGAGCTCGCCGAGGACGTCATAGATGTGGTCGCGACTCTGCGGATCGACACCGACAGTCGGCTCGTCGAGCAACACCACGCGCGGCCGATGGACGATGCCGCAAGCGATGTTGAGGCGGCGGCGCATGCCGCCGGAAAACTGTTTGACCGGTTCGGCAGCGCGATCGGCGAGGCCCGTGCGTTCGAGAACCCAGTCCACCTGTCGGACGAGCAGTGCGCCAGACAAACCCTGAAGCCGTCCGAACGTGGCAAGGTTCTCTCGCGCCGTCAGGAGCGGATAGAGCGCGACGTCCTGCGGCACGATGCCGAGTTCCGGCGGCGTCTGTCCGGCGCTCAGTGTCTGGCCGAACAACCGAACCTCGCCGCCATCGAGACGCACGCGGCCGGTGATAGCGCGAATCAGCGTCGTCTTGCCTGCGCCGTTTGGCCCGAGGAGTGCGAGCAGCTCGCCCTCACCGAGATCGAACGTCGCGCCGTCGAGCGCCTTGACCTTGCCGAATGATTTCGTCGCATTCGAGACCGTCAGGACGGGCATGTCAGCTCCAGGTCCAACCGATACGTCACCTTACGCCCCGGCGAGGGGCCCCGATCCGGGTATCCGGTAAACGGAAGCCGAGGGGCGGCAGACAGCGCCAGCCTGCGAGCGGGAGTTCGAGTAACAGCGGTCGGGGAAGGCAGCCAGGTCACTGGCGAGAGGACGGTCGCCGCCACAAGAACAGCGGCACACCGAGCGCCACGATCCCGACCCCCAGGAGCGACTGAACGGGCCGCTCGCGCATGGTGTTGAAGACCAACCCCATCATCGCCAGCAGGAACAGCGCCGGCACCCAGGGATACCAAGCGACCCGGTACGGCCTGGGAGCGTCAGGTTGCGTGCGCCGGAGGTGAAACAACGCCAACGCGGTGATCACGTGGAAGATGAAGCTGGAGAAGAGCGCGTAATCGAACAGCTGCTCATAGCTCCCGGACAAAACCAGCAACATCGACCAGGCGCCCAAGGCTACGACACCGGCCGCCGGCGTTTGGTACCGGGGATGGATCCGGGCCATCCACCTGAGTGCCGCAGCGTCCTCAGACATCGGAATTCCAAGCCGCGAGGCACCGATGATCACGGAAGACATACATCCGAAGATCGATACCAGGACCGCTGCAGCCAGGAGCCGCCCGGCGGTGGGACCGAGTAAGGCGGTAGTGGCCTCTTCGCCGATCCTGGCGGACGCGCCCAGATCGGCTAGCGGCATCGCCCGAAGGTAGACGAAATTCATCAGCAGATACAGCAGCCCAACCAATACGGTGCCGCCGATCATCCCGAGCGGTAGGTTGCGATCCGGGCGCTTGACCTCACCGGCACAGAGGGTGGCCTGATACCACCCATCGAAGTTGCCGAGCACCGCGACCATCGTGAGGGCCATGGCTGCCAGCAGGTTTCCCGACGGCAGCGGCGCCACCCAGTCGACGGAAACCTTCGCCGGCGCCATGAGGCCGAAGCCGATCAGGCCGGCCACCGACAGCAGCTTGATCGCCGTCAGGAATCCCTGAACCGCGGCGCCCTCCTTTGTCCCGACGTAGTTCACGGCCGACAGCATCGCGATTGCCAGCACCCCTGCCAACTGGGCGGTGTTTGGCTGCCACGTCCACGGGCCAAGCGGAACCGACACGATCACGTGCGCGGAGGAGAAAAAGGGCAGGAACGTCCCGAGATATTCGCCAAACGCCACGCCGAGGAAGGCCACTCCTCCGGCCTGGATAGCCAGCAGAGACGTCCACCCGAAGAGGAATCCGGATAGCGGGCCGAACGCACGTTTGAGGTAGTGATACTGCCCTCCCGCCTCCGGAAACATGGTGCCCAGTTCCGCGTAACTCAGTGCGCCGGCAACGGCAATCAGCCCTCCCAGCACCCAGACGAGCAATACGAGAGTGGGATGGGGCAATTCCCGCGGCACGAACGCCGCGGCGACAAAGATGGCTGATCCAAGGATGTTTCCCGCCGTGATCGTGGTCACGTCCCACAGTCCAAGCGTGCGGGGCAGGCCCGCCGATTGGGGTTGCGACGTGACGTGACCATCAACTGTGGTGGTGAGAGGCGGTGACGTCGTGGACGTCGTGACGGTGTCCGATGTGACCGGCAAAGGTGTCGTGAGTTTACTCTACGCAGTTCCCTTGTCTTTGATTCGTTTGCGAAGCGCCTTGGCCCCGATCTTCCCCCGCCGCTTCTCCTCGATGAGCGCGCGCTCGTCCTGCTGGCGCGCCTGGTACGCCTGCTCGTCGAACAGCTTGTGGAAACTCTCGAGTCGCTGCGCCGGTATCTCGCCGGCTGCGACCGCCGTGCGAACCGCGCACCCAGGCTCCGTCCGATGCTGGCAGTCGCGGAACCGGCAGCTGGACGCGCGGTCCTCGATATCCGCAAACGTTTCACCGACGGCGTCGCCGGTTTCCCAGAGCTGCAGCTCTCGCATGCCCGGCGTGTCGATGAGCACGCCCCCGCCCGGCAACATCACCAGCTGCCGCGACGTGCTCGCGTGTCGCCCCCGGCTGTCGGACACACGGACGTCCCGCGTGCGCAGCATGTCGTACCCGACGAGTTGATTGACGATCGAGGACTTGCCGACGCCAGAAGATCCAAGGAGCGCGCCGGTCCGCCCGGCACCGAGGTAGCGCCGCAACACGTCAAGACTGTCTGGCTGCCGGCAGGACACCGCATGGACGTCGACGCCAGCAGCCACTGACTGCACGTCCTGCACGACCGCATGCAGATCGTCGAGGAGGTCTGCTTTGTTGAGGACAATCACCGGCGTGGCCCCGCTGTCCCAGGCGACAACCAGGTAGCGCTCAATCCGCCGGGAATTGAAATCGCCGTCGAGGCCGGAGACTAGAAAGACGACGTCGATGTTGGCGGCGACGATTTGCTCTTCGGTGGGGTTACCGGCAGCTCGCCGCGAAAAGCGGCTGAATCTTGGAAGCACGGCGCGGATGCGCGCGTCGCCCGAGTCGTTCGGCGGTTCGATCGCAACCCAGTCGCCGACAGCTGGAAAATCGACGCGGGTCGCGGCGTGATGCCGGAGACGCCCTGACACGCGCGCCAACCATTCACCGCTTTCGCTCAGCACACGATAGATGTGCGTGTGCTCGAGCGCGACGCGCGCCGGCACGAGGCCCTCAGACGCGTGTGGAGCAAACGCTGCAGCCAGCGTGTCGGTCCACCCGAGCGCCGCAAGGTCAAACGGCATGATGAGCGGCGACTGCGGGTGGGGCCGGCTCCGGACGCAGGAAGACCGCAGCTTGGCGCGGAAGCTTCCATGCCGGATGCACGACGAGCGGCGACACTCCCGGGCCGCCGTACTCGACCGCATCACTGCTCCACAGAATCACCCACCACTGCCCTGACGGTGGCGCGAGCAGCGGCTCGGCGAACGGGGTCAAGTCCATCTCGTCACCGAGGTTCACGATCAGCAGTCGATCGGAGGGGCCGCCCGCATCGTAGCGAATGAGAAATGACGCGACGCCCAGCACCGCGCCATCGACACGCCTGCGCGCAGACGATGCGATTCCTGGATCCGAGCGGCGAATCGCAAGCAGATCGCGATGCAGCGCCACGTGCGTGGCATTGGCGTCGCGCTCACTCCATTCGAGCACGCATCGGCGAAACGTCGACTCATCGTCCGGGTGACCAAGGTCGGCCTCATCGGCGCCGGTGAACTGCGACATGAATATCCGGCGGCCGTGGCGGATGTCGCGACTCAGGCCCTCGTGATGGTCGACGAAAAACAGGAACGGCGATGAGGATCCAAACTCCTGCCCCTGGAACAGAAGCGGCGTTGCCGGTCCAAGCAGGGTCAAGGCTGTAAGAGCGCGATACGCTCCGGGAGAGGTCAGCTGGTGCACGCGCTTCCCGAACGACGGATTTGCGACCTGATCGTGGTTCTCGAGAAAATGCACGAACGCGGTCGCCGGCAAATCGAACGTCGACTCGCCGCGCGGCCGCTCCCACGACGTGTACCACTGCCCCTGATACAGGTAGCCGTATTTCGTGCATGAGACGAGCTCCTGCGGCGAGCCGGCGTAGCTGCGATAGTACGAATCGCGGCGGCCGGTAAGCGCGACCAGCGCGGCGTGGTGATAGTCGTCGTTGATCAGCGCGTCGAGCCCGTAACCGCCGTTCGCCGGCTGGCGCGCGAGCCGGCTGTGCTGTAGATCGTTTTCAGCAACCACGTATAACCTTCGGGCACCGGCCGCGAGGCGGGCGCGCGCTGACTGCTCGGCGAGGACATGTTCGTCGGAGGCGTCGCGCACTTCGTGCGTCGCGTCGAGCCTGAAGCCGTCGAAGTGATACTCCTCCACCCAATACGCCGGATTCTCGACGAAGAAGTCGCGCGCCGGTCGGGGGCCCTCGAAGTTGAGGGCGCTCCCCCAGTCGTTGGCGTACCGCGCGGTGAAGTAGTCCGGCGAGAAATCCGCGAGGTAGTTGCCGTCAGGGCCAAGGTGGTTGTAAACGACGTCGAGGATGACGCCGAGCCCCAGCGTGTGCGCGCGATCGACGAAGCGTCGCAGATCATCGGGTGCGCCGTAGAGCCGCGTCGGCGCATAGAGATTGACACCGTCGTAGCCCCAACCCCATCGCCCGGGAAAGTCCGCGACCGGCATCATCTGAAGGACAGTCACGCCTATCCTCGCGAGCTCTTCGAGCCGTGCCATTGCCGACAGCCACGTGCCCTCTGGCGTGAAGGTGCCGACGTGCATTTCGTACAGCACCTGGCCCTCGCGGTCGATGCCCCGCCATGCGCCGTCGGACCACGCATAGCGCGAGGGGTCGACAATCGCCGAAGGTCCGTGCGGACCGTCTGGCTGATAGCGACTGACGGGATCGGGCCTGCGGTGCGTGGCATCGAGCAGATACCAGTAACGATCTCCGGCCGTCACGCCCCGCACGACGCCGGAGAAGAATCCGTGATCCTCGCGTTCCAGCGGCACGCTGATCTCATCCGTCACGAAGTGGACGGAGCGGCGGGATGGCGCCCACACCCGGACGTCGGCTATATCGTCGCCGAGCAACTCGACGCCAGCCGATAAGCGCCGCTTTCGAATCGTCGGCATCAGCGCGCTGGCCGCTTGGCTACTGGGATGACGAACTTCTCTGCCGTGTGCGTGTCGGAGAAGCTCACGACCTTGACGTCGACGAGACCGGCCCGTTTGCCGGCAGCCATCGTTTCAGCCTCCGTGATGTCCTTACGGCCCTTCGGACGAACGATCCAGATCGCGCCCTCCGGCCTGATGAGTGGGACCAGCGCGGTCAGACGCTCGAGGCCATCCCGATGTTCGACGCCATAGAAGAGCATGTCAACGGGTCGTGCGGCCGGAGGCGCCTTGCGTGTGACTTTGTCCACGCGACTCGTCGCCTCATCAAGAAAGAGAGCGTCCGGGATGTCGATGGCCGCCACTACCATGCCCGGCTTGAGGCCTAGCTTGTCCAGGCGCGATGGCGGATTCGTGATGCGGGCCGCCCACTTCTCTGCCGCAACGCCAATCTTGAAGTTGGCGGACTTCCCGCCAAACGTCACGTGCAATGTACCGTCCCGAGCCGATGCCTTGGTGATGCTGGCGAGCGGCACCGCCAGCCGCACAGTTCCGCGAAACAGCAGGTCCTTGTGCTCGAGCGCCGCCGTCCCGCGCGACGTCTTGCCGTCGTATGTCAGCGTGCACTGTGTGTCGTAACCCATGGGAAGAAATTCTGAATTCTGAGTTCTGAATTCTGAAGTGGAGGTTTGAAATTTGAAGTCAGCGGCGCGCCAGGCGCTTCTCGGCGGCGGCCAGGTACGCCGACATCGTGCTCTCGTAGCCAAAAACAAAACGCGCCATGACGCGGAAGAGCGGATTGTAGATCGCGCCGTCTTCGACAATCGTCAGGGACGCACCGCCGGCGGCTGGGGCGATGTCGTAGGTCCAGGTGCCACCGAATGGCAGGTCCCGATCGGCGATCCGGACGACCAGTCTTCTTGGTGCATCGCTTTCGTCGACGGCAAACGTCACTCGCCCACCTGAGCCTTGCTCGATCCAGACTGGTCGGCCGGCTCGATCGGGCAGCCGCTCGACGCGCTTGACGTCGTTGCGCCACGTCGGGAACGCATCCACATCAGTAATGAGCGCCCACACTGCCTCAGGCGATGCGGACAGCGTGGCGTGCCGTGTCGCCTTGTGCGTCTCAGGCAACAGCCAGCCTACGATCAACGCTGCGACGACGAGGACAGCGACGAGGATGCCGGCGATGAGGACCCACTTCATCATCGTCTCCTGTTATGGCTGAGCTGCTCCGGCGAGCAAGGCCAGTCCACGTACGGCTGCGGCGCGATCATCATCGTTCAGGCGGCTCACGAGCGCTTCGACGAGCGGCGGATCGAGGACCGAGCTCGCCTCACGCACCCTGACGCCCGCCGAGGTCAGCCGCACGTGGACGCGCCGTCGATCGGCAGCGTCGCGCACGCGCACGACGTATCCCTTGCGCTCGAGTCGATCGATCGTCAGTGACATCGTCCCGGCCGTCACGCCCATATGGCGCGCGAGGCCGTTCAGCGTGATTGGATCGATCTCGTCGAGGTGATCGAGGACGCTCGCCTGGTGGCGACTGAGCAGATGGCCGCTCTGCACGTCGCGAACGTGGCGTGTGTGACAGGCGAAGTAGATCCTCGGATAGAGCCGCATGACCTCTTCCGCTGCCCTCGCCGGGAGCATGGACATGCGGCAAGTCTCAGGCATTTACTTTGTCTTGTCAAATCAAACTAATTTCCTGCAAATTGTTCTAAACCAGACCGTTGACACTTCCGTCCAATCCACCGACCGACGAACCCACAGCACGCACCATATGTCCGGATCCGGGACGAAACCATGTCGGATTCGGGCAGATGCCGCTGGGCCACGCGGTCGACACCGAAGCGAATGTTCATACACCTCAATAGGTTGCAGCAGGCATCATCCGTGGCATACGGTTTGGCTTTACTGGACTGACGCCGAGGCGCCGTTTAGGCCCGGCTCCAGGACAGAGGCAGGTCAATGGTCGATATAGCTCGCTCCCCGGAAGTCAAACGCAAGAAGAAGATCCGTCGCATCATTTATGGCGGCGTCGCTCTCCTCGCAATCGTCCTCATCACGGTCGGCGTCTCACGTCTGCGTCCGGCGGCGCCGAGCGTCGATCGCGCCACCGTCTGGGTCGACACCGTCAAGCGCGGACCGATGATTCGTCAGGTCCGCGGCTCCGGAATCCTGACTCCGGAGAACATCCGGTGGATACCCGCGACGACGAGCGGCCGCGTCGAGAAGCTCGTTCTCCGCCCAGGCGCGCAGGTGACGCCCACGTCGGTCATCCTCGAGATGAGCAACCCTGATCTCCAGCAGCAGGTCATGGACGCGCAACTGGCCTTCAAGTCCGCCGAGGCAGCGTACGAGAACAAGAAGGCCGACCTGCAGAGCCAGCTGCTCAACCAGGAAGCCGGCGTCACAACGCTTCAATCGCAGTCGAACCAGGCGAGCACCACGCTCGCCGCCAACGAGGAGCTCTACAAGGAGAAGCTCATCTCCGAGCTTCAGCTCAAACAGTTCCGGGCGACCGATACAGGACCTGAAGAACCAGCTCACCGTCGCCAGGCAACGTCTTGAAATCTCGAAAGCGGGCATGAAGTCGCAGCTCGCGCCGCAGGAAGCCGAGGTCAACCAGCGCAAAGCCACGCTCGACCTGCGGCATCGCCAGCTCGACGACCTCAAGGTCAAGGCTGGCATGACGGGCGTGCTGCAAGTCCTGCCCGTCGAAGTCGGTGAGCAGGTCGCAGGCTGGCGCCAACGTTGCGCGCGTCGCCGATCCGACGGTACTGAAGGCGGAGCTGCGCATCGCGGAAACGCAGACGAAGGACATCAAGATTGGCCAAGAGGCCGAAGTCGATACGAGAAACGGCGTCGTCGCCGGTAAGGTCTCCCGCATCGACCCGGCGTCGTCCAACGGCACGGTCGGTGTCGACGTTACGCTCGAGGGTGCGCTGCCCCCCGGCGCCAGGCCGGACCTGAGCGTCGACGGCACGGTCCGGCTGCAAAAGCTCGACGACGTCATCTTCGTTGGCCGGCCGGCGTTCGGTCAGGAGGAGAGCACGATTACGCTCTTCAAGCTCCAGCCGGACGGCGAAGCGCACCGCACGAAAGTCGTCCTCGGCCGCAGCTCGGTGAACACCATTGAGATTCGCGAGGGTCTCCAGCCTGGCGATCAGGTCGTCCTCTCCGACATGTCGGCGTACGACCAGTTCGACCGGGTCAGGCTGAATTGACGATCTGCACGCTGAAAGCTCAGAGCTGATAGCCACTATCAAGGAGCGAAGATGAACACTGCCGCGCAAACACTTATCCACCTCGATGGCGTCACGAAGGTGTTCTTCACCGATGAAGTGGAGACGCACGCTCTGGCCGGGATTCATCTCGAGATCAAGACCGGGGAGTACATTGCGATCGCCGGGCCGTCGGGCTGCGGCAAGTCGACGCTCCTGTCGATCCTTGGTCTTCTCGACTCGCCGACCGAGGGCAAGTACACGTTCAACGGAAAGGCGGTCGCCGACCTGCCGCTGTCCGAGCGGGCTCGGGTGCGGAATCGCGAGATTGGGTTCATCTTCCAGAGCTTCAACCTGATTGGCGACCTCAACGTCTACGAGAACGTCGAGCTGCCACTCACCTACCGCGGGATGAAGGCGGCCGAGCGCAAGGAGCGCGTCATGGGCGCGCTCGAAAAGGTCGGCATGGCCCATCGCGCCAAGCACCTGCCGAGCCAGCTCTCCGGCGGTCAGCAGCAGCGCGTCGCCGTCGCCCGCGCAGTCGGTGGCGCGCCGTCGATTCTGCTCGCGGACGAGCCGACCGGAAACCTCGACTCGAAGAACGGCGAAGCGGTCATGGAGCTCCTGCGCGAGCTGCACCGCGAGGGCGCGACGATCTGCATGGTGACGCACGACCCGCGCTACGCGCGTCACGCCGATCGCAGCATCCACCTGTTCGACGGCCGCGTCGTCGAGGAAGACGGCAGCAAGCGGGGCGAGAGGGAGATGGAAGAGAGCGGCTTCCACATCGAGCACTAGATTTCCTTTTCAACGACACGCTGGAGCCGGAAATGCTGGTTCCAGCGTGCTCAGCAGGGACTCCCGGACCATGCTTCAGGATCTGCGTTACGGCCTGCGCATGTTAGCCAAGAGCCCCGGGTTCACGGCGATCGCCGTGCTTTCCCTGGCGCTCGGCATCGGCGCCAACACTGCCATCTTCAGCCTCGTCAACGCCGCCTTGCTCAGGCCGATTCCTGTTCGCGACGCGATCGGCCTGGCCTCGGTCTTCATGACCGACCAGAGAAATCCGGGCAACCTGCCGCTGTCGCATCTGAATTACAAGGACCTGCGCGACCAGAACCAGGTCTTCACCGAGATGGCCGCGTTCACCTTTGCTCAGGTGAACTGGAGTACGGGCGGCGAATCACAACAGATGCCACTGCAGGTCGTGAGCGGAAACTACTTCGCCGTTCTCGGCGCGCAGCCCGCGCTCGGACGGAGTTTCCTGCCCGAGGAAGACGTCAAGCCCACGCCTGTCGCCGTCTTCAGCCACGGCTTCTGGGAGCGCAGCCTCGGTCGCGATCCCGCCATCGTCGGCAAGACGGTGACGCTCAATCGCACCGCGTTCACCGTCGTTGGTGTCGCGCAGAACGGATTCACGGGCACCCTCCTTGGCGCCAATCCTTCGGCCTGGGTACCGATGTCGATGCACGACGTCGTGCAGCCGAACTTCGACTGGTACGAGCAGCGGCGCGGCCTGTTCCTTCAGGCGTTCGGACGACTGAAGCCGGGCGTCTCAGTGGCACAGGCGTCGGCCAGATTGAAGACCGTCTTCGCTGGCCTCGAGCAGGCGTTTCCAAACGACAACAAGGGCCGAAGCGCCGGCGCCGTTGCGCTGCTCGACGCGCGATTGAACCCGCAGGGCCAGGCTGGCGCGCCGCTCGTACGGCTCTCGATGATCCTGATGGGCGTGGTCGGCATCGTCCTGCTCATCGCTTGTGCGAATGTCGCCAACCTGCTGCTTGGGCGCGCCGCCCGCCGCCGCAAGGAGATCGCGCTGCGGCTCGCGCTGGGCGCTGGCCGCGGACGTCTGATCCGTCAGCTCGTTACCGAGAGCACGCTTCTCTCGCTCGCTGGCGGCGGCCTCGGCCTGCTCCTCGCCTACTGGCTGCTCGGTGCGCTCGTCGCGTCAGAACTCGAGCTGCCACTCCCGGTCGGCCAGGACCTCTCGATCGATGGCCGCGTACTGGCGTTCACGACGATGCTGTCCGTCGTAACCGGGATCATCTTTGGCATCGCGCCGGCGATCCAGTCATCGAAGCCTGACATCGTTCCGGTGCTCAAGAACGAGGTGGTTCCCGCTGGAACTGGACATCGCGGCGTGCGCGGTTTCTTCTGCGCTGCGGCAGGCGCTCGTCGTCGGCCAGATTGCGTTGTCGCTTGTCTCGCTGGTCGCGGCCGCGCTGTTCCTGCGCAGCCTGACGGCGGCGCAACGCACCGACACGGGGTTCGAGACGCGAGGTGTCCTCGTGATGAACCTGAACCTCGGGCGCGAGGGCTACACGCCGGCGCGTGGCCAGGTGTTCTACGAGGAAGCCGCGGCACGGGCAGCCGGGCTCGCCGGTGTCAAACATGCGGCAATCGCGCAAAACGCACCGCTCGGCGGCGGCTTCCTCCGGAGCGTCTTTCCCGAAGGGCACGACACCACGACGACGGGCCGCATCCTGGTCCAGGTCAACTCGGTGAGCACCGGCTACTTCGAAACAATCGGCATACCGCTCCTCCGCGGCCGCGACTTCGCGCGGACCGACGCCACCGGCGCGCCTCTCGTCGTGATCGTGAACGAGACGATGGCCGCTCGCTTCTGGCCGAATGACGACGCCATCGGCAAACGGTTCAAGTTCTTCGGCGACGATGACTACACGACGATCATCGGCGTCGCCAAGGACAGCAAGTACAACGGCGTCGCGGAAGACCCGACGCCGTTCATCTATCAGCCGCTCAGGCAGAACTACACGCCTCAGGCGACGCTGCACGTTCGTGCGGCGACTGACGCTTCCGCGCTCTCAGGAGCTGTGCGCCAGGCGATTCGCGAAATCGATCCGACGCTCTCGGTCTTCAACGTCCGCACGCTCGAGGATCAGGTCGCCGAATCGCTCCAGCCGCTTCGCACCAACGTCATCGTCCTGACGGGATTCGGTATCCTCGCGCTGGCGCTGGCGTCGATTGGCCTCTACGGCGTCGCCAGCTTCGCCGTTACCGAGCGAACGCGCGAGATCGGCGTGCGGATGGCCTTGGGCGCCCGCCGCGGCACAGTGCTCAGGCTCGTCCTCGGGCACGGCGCGATCCTCGTTGCCGTCGGAGTGGTCGTCGGACTCGTCGCTGCGTTCGGTGTCGTCTCTATCATTCCAGCCGAGTTGCTGCCGAACGTCAGCGCCCGCGATCCGCTGACCTTCGGCGGCACGGCAGCGCTGTTGATCGTCGTCGCCCTAGCAGCCACGTGGATTCCCGCGTATCGCGCGACCCGCATCGACCCGCTCGTCGCGCTGCGAGCCCAATAGCCATGCTGATTACCGACCACCTCAAAGATTCGCTCCGCGGGCCCCGCGATGCCTCCGAGCACGCGCGCCATCCCGTTCGTCCTGTCGAGCCGCGCGTCCTCATCGCTGACGATCAGGGAGACGTCCTCGAAGCGCTCAGACTGCTGCTCAAAGCCGAAGGCTTTCAGCTCGAAACGGCCTCATCACCCGCCGGTGTGCTGGCGGCAGTCGAAGCACGCGAGTTCGACGTGGCGCTGATCGACCTCAACTACACGCGTGACACGACGTCAGGCGAAGAAGGCCTCAACCTGTTGTCACGCACGCAGGGGCTCGATCCGACCTTGCCAGTCGTGGTGATGACGGCGTGGGGCAGCGTCGAGATCGCTGTCGAGGCGATGCGCCGCGGCGCGCGTGACTTCATCCAGAAGCCATGGGACAACGCGAGGCTTCTCGCGATCATCCGCACGCAGATCGAGTTGAGCCAGGCGCTCAGGAAGGGACAACGGCTCGAAGCCGAGAACTCGCTGCTCCGCTCGGAGGGGTTTCCAAAGATCGTCGCCGAGTCGCCGGCCATGCAGAACGTGCTGCAGGTCATTTCGCGCGTCGGCCCGTCGGACGCCAACGTCCTCGTGCTCGGCGAGAACGGCACTGGCAAGGGCGTCGTGGCGCGGGCGCTGCACTCGGTGTCGAGCCGTGCCTCGCGGCCGATGGTCATTGTCAATTCGGGCGGCGTTTCGGAAGGCGTTTTCGAGAGTGAGCTCTTCGGTCACGTGCGTGGAGCGTTCACCGACGCCAAGGCTGACCGCGTCGGACGCTTCGAGCTCGCGGATCAGGGAACGCTCTTCCTCGACGAGATCGCCAACGTCCCCCTCAGCCAGCAGAACAAACTGCTGCGGGTAATCGAGACCGGAGAGTTCGAGCGCCTCGGATCATCGCGCACGCGCCGCGTGGACGTGCGAATCATCTCGGCCACGAACGCGGCCATTCCCGAGGAAGTCACCGCCGGCCGTTTTCGGCAGGATCTGCTCTTCCGGCTGAACACGATCGAGATTCGGCTGCCACCGCTCCGGGATCGGCGCGAGGATACGCCGCTTCTCGCTCAGCACTTCCTGCGTCAGCACGCGCAGCGTTACCGCAAGCGGCTGACCGGCTTCGAGAGCGGCGCGATGCAGTTGCTTCTCGAGCATTCGTGGCCGGGTAACGTCCGCGAGCTCGACCACGCAATCGAGCGAGCGGTGCTGATGGCGCAGGGCCCCCTCATCAAGCCAGGCGATCTCGGCTTGCGCGCCAACCGCGAAGGCGGCGGCCGTCTCGAAGACATGAGCCTCGAGGAAGTCGAGTGCTTCCTGATCAAGAAGGCCATGACGCGATTCGACGGCAACGTGAGCCAGGCGGCCAAGGCCCTCGGCCTCAGCCGCAGCGCCCTCTACCGGCGGCTCCAGCGTTACGGACTCTAAGGGGGTTCTCAAGGTTCCAGAGGTTCAAAGGGTTACACTGAACCGTGAGAACCCATTGCACCTCCGGAACCGTAGGAACCACCGGAACCCTGTGAACCCGTTGAATTGATCCCTTGAACCGATCCCTCCCTCGCGAGCCGCGGCTGAGCCACGATCGGCGGATCCTGCTGATGGCGTTCGCGTCGGCCCTGCCCGGCGGGCTCATCTCGCTCATCTTTCTCTGGACCGGCGACTACACGCCAAAGGTGCAGTGGACGCTCACGGTCCTCATCATTACCTTCTGCCTCGGGTTCGCGCTGGCGCTCCGCGAGCGCGTCGTTCTGCCGCTGCAAACGCTCTCGAACCTGCTGGCGGCGCTGGGCGAGGGTGACTTCTCTATTCGCGCGCGCGGCGCCCGCGGCGGCGATCCGCTCGGCGAGGTCATGATCGAGGTCAACGCCCTGGTCGAAACGCTGCGGCACCAGCGGCTCGACGCGCTGGAAGCGACAACGCTTCTACGCAAGGTCATGGCCGAAATCGACGTCGCGGTCTTCACGTTCGATGAAGATCACGAATTGAAGTTCGTCAACCGAGCGGGAGCGCGACTCCTCAGTCAGCCGGCCGAACGGTTGCTCGGACGGCGAGCGCCTCAGCTGGACCTCGACGAATGCCTGGCAGGCGAGGCGCCGCGCGTGATCAACACTGCCTTTCCGGGCGGCGTCGGGCGCTGGGAGATCAGGCGCAGCCAGTTCCGCCAGGGAGGCCGGCCGCACGAGCTGCTGGTTCTCTCCGATCTCAGCCAACCGCTGCGCGAAGAAGAACGCCAGGCCTGGCAGCGCCTCATTCGCGTCATCGGGCACGAGATGAACAACTCTCTGGCGCCGATCAAATCGATCGCCGGCAGCCTTGCGACGATCGTCGAGCGCGAGCCTCCGCCACCTGACTGGCGCGAAGATGTGCAGCGCGGGCTGGCGGTGATTGGCTCGCGGTCCGAGTCCCTCAGCCGGTTCATGAGCGCCTACGCGAGGCTCGCGAAGCTGCCGCTGCCAAAGCTGGCGCCGCTCGATGTCGCTGGCTTCGTCGATCGCGTGGCGACGCTTGAAAAGGCGCATCACATTCAGGTCCACCCAGGACCCCGCGTGACGGTGCAGGGCGACGGCGATCAGCTGGAACAGCTGCTCATCAACTTGATCCGAAATGCGGTCGACGCTGTGCGCGAGACCGGTGGCGGAGTGCGCGTCGGCTGGCAGCGCCTCCAGGGATCGTCGCCGCCAACGATGGAGCTGTGGGTCGAGGACGAAGGCCCGGGCCTTTCAAACACTGGCAACTTGTTCGTGCCATTCTTCACCACGAAGCCTGGTGGTTCTGGCATCGGTCTCGTGCTCAGCCGGCAGATCGCCGAAGCGCACGGCGGCAGCCTGATCCTCGAGAACCGCGAAGATCGCACGGGGTGCCGCGCCAGCCTTCGAATCCCCATCCACGCCGTCACACAGGCAAAAGCAGAAGACGTCGCGCTGACTCATGGGTGATTTGCACGAGCCGGTGTTGCCCGGCACAGCCGCCACCGACTACGAGCGCTATCTCCGGACCGACGAGCTCCTCTCGCTGCAGAAAACGTCTGAAGAGGCCGTTCACCGCGACGAGCATCTGTTCCAGGCGGTGCATCAGACATCCGAGCTCTGGCTCAAGCTGGCGTGCCTGGAGCTCGAAGCGGCGACCGCACTCGTCAACGCCGACAAGCCCGCCGCCGCAACGCGGCTCCTGCGACGTGCGACCGATTCGATGCTCCTCATCACCAGTCAGCTCGCGATGCTCGAGCACATGTCGCCATCCGACTACGCCATCGTCCGCACCGCCCTTGGACACGGCGCAGGCTTCGACTCACCGGGATTTCGGGCAGCCCACAAGGTTTCGCCGCCCCTCGGCGAAGCCTTCGAACAACTGCTCCGCCGCCGTGGGCTCACCGTCCTGGAGCTGTACGAGCGCGGGCATGAGATCGACGATGTATACCAGCTTGCTGAACAGATGGTGACCTGGGACGAGCGTTCGATCATGTGGCGCTTTCAACACCTCAAGACCGTCGAGCGGATCATCGGCGGCAACGTCATCGGCACGCAGGGCACGCCGGTCGAGGTCCTCGGCCGGCGGATCGACCTCAAGTTCTTTCCGGAACTCTGGCAGGTCCGAGACGAGATCACGCGGCGTTCAGCGCTCGGCACCGACGGCCACGGCCGATAACGACGATGCGCCCCGTTTGACGATATGAGACGCTGAAAAAACCCTCGCCCGTTACCCACAATTCACGGTAAGGGCGCGGCTGCCTAGTCCTTCGACGCGAAATCGCGCGAGCATTCCCCGGATATTCGTCCTAAATCGCGCGATCGTCGCTCGCCAGTCTGTGTTTCGCGTCGTGAAACAGGCAGCTGTGCTTGACACTCCCCCAGCTCTTCGCTACCTTCCGCGCAACTAGCATGTCAGTAGGCCAATTTAGCGCCTATTTCCTAATGGGGAGGATGTCGATGCTCAGG
This sequence comes from uncultured Acidobacteriota bacterium, assembly GCA_963797715.1. Classification (GTDB taxonomy): domain Bacteria; phylum Acidobacteriota; class Vicinamibacteria; order Vicinamibacterales; family 2-12-FULL-66-21; genus DATBJJ01. The sequence goes on along the minus strand of CAWCQS010000003.1, from coordinate 120,923 downwards.
CTCTCGGCGCGTCGGTTGACCACGCTTCTCGTCGTATTTGCGATGGCCGTAACGGCCATCCTGCTGCCCCACTCCGCGGCTGGGCAGGCCGTAAGTGGGACGATTGCCGGCAACGTCGCCGACCCGCAGGGCCAGGTGATTCCGGGCGCAACGCTGACGGTGATCAACGAGGCCACCAACGACTCGCGCGTCACGGTGAGCGACGGGAACGGCGGCTTCCAAGTCACCAACCTTCAGCCCGGCTCGTACACCGTCAAGGTCGAGATGCCGAGCTTCCGGACGCTCGAACGCAAGAACGTCGTCCTCAGCGCCGGCGAGCGCCTGTCGGTCGGCACGCTCGTCCTCGACATCGGCAGCCTCGGCGAGACCGTCGTCGTCGAAGCACGGGGCACGCAGGTCAACGTCGCCGAGACGCAGCACAGCGGCCTCATCACCTCGAAACAAATCGAACAGGTGCAGGTGCTCGGCCGCGACGTGACCTCGATCATGCGGCTGCTACCCGGCGTGCGCTACGAGAACACCGTCGACTCGCTCGGTATGAGCTTCGGCACCTCGGTGCCGAACGTCGGCGGCGCGCGCCGCGACTGGAGCAACGTGATCGTCGACGGCGTCGTGGCGAACGAAGTCGGCGCCAGCAGCCTGATGGCGCAGCAGATCAACCTCGATGCGATCGCCGAGGTACGCGTGCTCCTCAACTCCTATCGCGCGGAGTTCGGACGGGCGGGCGGCGGCCAGGTGCAAATCGTCAGCAAGAGCGGCACCGCCAACTACCACGGCAATCTGTATTACTACGGCCGAAACGAAGCGCTCAACGCGACTGACTTCTTCGTCAACCGCGCTAACGCGCAGAAGCCGCGATACCGCTTCAACACCTACGGCGCCAACCTCGGAGGGCCGGTCCCGAAGCTCGAGAAGAAACTCTTTTTCTTCTACTCGATCGAGGCACCGCTCGTCAGCCGCCCAGGTCCGCTGCGCAACTGGACGATGCCGACCGACCGCGAGATGTCCGGCGACTTTTCGCAGACGCTCGATAGCCAGGGACGGCTCATCAATATCAAGGACCCACTCCGTGAGGGAGCGTGCAACGCCGTCAGCGGCGGCCCGGGCTGCTTCCCGGGCAACCTGATCCCCGCCAACCGGATCAACTCGAGCGGCCGGGCGCTGCTCAACATGCTCCCGCGGGCCAACAACTTCGACCGGACGTTCACGCAGGGCCAGTTCAACTACTCGACCCAGGAGAACGCCGACAACCCGAAGATGAATAACGTCGTGCGCGTCGATTGGCGCCCGACGGCGAACGACAGTCTGTACTTCACCTTCAAGGACTGGTACTCCGATCAGCGCGGCAGCGAAATTACCGCCGGCCCGAATAAGTGGGGTTTCTTCAACACGCACTATCTGAATACCGACCGCGGCATCAGCGCGAACTACGCAAAGATCATCCGTCCGAATCTCGTGCTCGACGCCGACTTCGGCACGCGACAGCAGACCGAGCAGTTCTACCCGCTGACGCAAGCCGATTGGGATCGCATCAATCGAGACAACGTCGGCTTCACGGTCGGACAGTTCCACCCGGAACTCAACCCGCGGAATGTCATCCCCAAGGTCGTGTTCAACGTTCCCAACACGCCCAACTTCACCTTCGACAACCGGCTGGTCGACCAGGGCGAGGCGTGGCTGACATCGCTGCGCACAAACCTGACATGGATCAAAGGGAATCACTCTTTCAAGGGCGGCTATTACTTCGAGCTCTCGCAGAACTCCGAGGGCAGCGGCGGCGTCGGCGCCGGACCGTGGGCAGGCCAGTTCACGTTCAGCACAGACACGAACAACCCCTTCGACACGAACTATAGCTACGCCAATGCCCTGCTCGGCACGTTCCAGAACTACACCGAGATCGACGCATTCTCGGAAGTGAAGGGCAAGCGGTACATTTCGGAGTTCTATCTGCAGGATACGTGGAAGGCGACGCGCAGGTTGACGTTCGACTACGGGCTGCGGTTCCTGTGGTACACGCCTTGGTACTCGACGCAGCCGGCCGCCGTATTCGTCCCCGAGCGTTACGACCCAGCGCGGGCGCCGCGGCTCTACCAGCCGGCGCGTATCAACAACGTCAACGTCGCCTTCGACCCGGTCACCGGCGTGACCCTGCCCAACGTCTTCGTCGGCACCTTCGTGCCCGGGACCGGCGATCGCTATAACGGCATGGTCAGCAACGCCGACCCGAACTACCCGAAGGGATTTCGAGACAACCAGGGCATCGAGCCGGAACCCAGGGTCGGCCTCGCCTGGGATCTGACCGGCGACGGGAAGACCGCGATACACGCGAGCGTCGGGCTCTACCACAACCCGCACGTCAACGCGAACGGCCTCGACGCGATGGCCAGGAACCCGCCGGCGCAGAACACGCCGAGCATCATCTACGGCACGATGGATACGCTCCTGGCCGCCGGCGCGCAGGGCGCGTTCTCCAACCGCCCGAGCGACGTCTTCGGCGTGCAGCGCGACGCACAGACGCCACAGAGCACCAACTACTCGATCGGCGTCCAGCGGGAGATCGGCTGGGGCACCGTAATCGACGTGACCTACGCGGGGTTCGAGATGCGCAACGGCGAGATGGCCAGCAGCATCAATACCGTTCCCGACACAGCGCGGTACGTTGACGTCCACCCGGAGAACGCGAACCCGCAGAACCCCACGACGGCCAAGCCGAACGAGTTCCTCCGTCCGTACTTCGGGTACCAGAACATCACGATCCGCGAACACTTCGGACGCGCGACCTACAACTCGCTGCAGGTGCAGCTCAACCGGCGCTACATCAACGGCCTCCAGTTCGCCGTCGCCTATACCTACGGAAAGACCAAAGGCGACGGGATCCCCGGCACCGACCCGCCCGGGTACAACACCGTCAGAACCGGCGATGCGTGGAACTACGGCGCGATCTCATCGACACAGGAGCACGCCCTGGTCGTGAACTACACGTGGGATGTGCCCAACGGCAGCCGTATGTGGAACCACGCGATCACCCGCGGGCTACTCGATGGCTGGCAGCTCTCGGGCGACACGGCGTGGGTCAGCGGCGACTGGTCGGGCGCGACGACGTCGACGACCGATAACTTCGACTTCACCGGCGGTGACGGCGGCGTGCGTCCGAGAATCAGCGGCGATCCCATGTGCTCGGGCGGCGACAGCTGCGATCCGACCCCGGGTGGCACCGGCAGTTTTTTCAACGTGGCCGCCTTCAGCCGGCTGACCGGCCGCGGCGACATCGGCAACGCCCCAGTAACGTTCTTCAAGTCGCCGAAGATCGTCCTCTCGAATATGTCGATCTTCAAGAACTTCCAGTTGGGCGGCGGTAAACGCATCCAGTTCCGGTGGGAGGCTTACAACGTCTTCAATCAGGTCAACTGGTCGGCGCTCAACACAAACGCGCAGTTCAATCCGGCAGGTCAGCAGGTGAACGCCAGTTTCGGCCAGGCAACGGCGTCCCGCAGCGCGCGCGTCATGCAGGGGGCAATTCGGTTCTCCTTTTAGCGCGGATGTCACGGGACGCGGATCACACGGATCACGAAAGGTTCATGGGACGCGGATTACGCGGATCACCAGGGTTCATGGACGCGGATTACACGGATCACCGGGCTCTAGTACGGCACCGCGATCGTTGAGGAATCCGCGTGATCCGCGTCCCGTCATGATCCGCGTGATCCGCGTCCCATAAGATCCGCGCGATCCGCGTCCTATAAGATCCGCGCGATCCGCGACCCGTAAGATCCGCGTGCTCCGCGTCACAACATCCATCAATCCGTGCTAATAATCACACCGGATGAAGAAGATCGCATGGGCGTCGCTCGTCGCGTTGGCGTGCTTGACTCCGGCGCGTGTTGACGTCACCGAGAACCCTCACCTCATCGTTTATCAGGGTGACAAGGGACCAGGCGCCGGCAAGCACATCGTCTGGCTGGCGGGTGATCACGAGTATCGAGGCGAAGAATCGCTGCCGGCGCTCGCCCGCATCATGGCGCGGCACTACGGCTTCAAGTGCAGCGTCTTCATCACGACGGATCCCAAAACCGGCTTCATCGAGCCTGGCAGTTCGAACATCTCCGGACTCGAGGCGCTCGAGGCCGCGGATCTGCTCGTCGTGTTCCTACGCTTCCAGGACTTTCCCGATGATCAGATGCAGCACATCGTCGACTACCTCGACCGCGGCGGTCCGGTCGTCGGTTACCGCACGGCCACACACGCCTTCCAAATCAAGCGGCCGGACGCAACGTTTCTGAAGTACACGTGGAACAACCCGTCGCCCGATTATCAGGGAGGCTTCGGCCGGCAGGTGCTCGGCGAGACGTGGGTTTCTCATTATGGACGCAATCACGCGCAGAGCTCGCGTCTGCTGCTGCAGGCTGACGAGGCATCGCATCCCATTCTCAGGGGCGTCAAAGACGTGTGGGTGCAGTCTGGTGGTTACACCGCGGATCCCATCGACGGAAGCCACATCCTGGCACTTGGGCAAATACTGAACGGCATGACGCCTGGCTCGCCGAAGGCCGAAGACAAGAAAGACATGCCGGTCGCGTGGTATCGGACTTATGGTGGGACGTCCGGCAAAGCTGGGCGAGTCTTCACAACGACGCATGGAGCGTCCGAGGATTTGCTGAATGACGGATTTCGCCGCATGACCGTGAACGCGACACTGTGGGCCGTCGGGCTCGACTCGAGCATCCGGCCTGATGGTGACATCAGCTTTGTCGGCCCCTACAACCCGTCGACGTTCGCGTTTGGTGGCTTCGTCAAGGGCGTGAAGCCTTCGGATATGGCGGGCTGGGACACGCCGATTCCTGCTACCAAATAGTCATTGGATGGCACCGCGAGGATAGCTAAGCTGTTGTGCCCTGACAGTCGAGGAACAACCGGAGAACCAGCAATCATGACGAGAATGCGAGCGGGTTTGGCGGGACTGGGATTGGGACTCATCGCTCTGTGGGCCGTGTCGGCCGGCAACGGCGTGAGCACTGTGCAGGCGCGTCAGGCTTTCACGCTTCAGCCTCACGACCACATCAGCATCATCGGCAATACGCTCGCCGAGCGGCTCCAGTACGACGGCTGGCTCGAGACGATGCTGCAGGCGCGCTTTCCCAAGCACGAGCTCGTCGTTCGCAACCTCGGCTTCAGTGGCGACGAAATCGGGACGCGCCCGCGCTCGAAGAACTTTGGAACACCTGACGAGTGGCTGAGCGGTCTCGGCGCGCCAATCGGCGGCTACGAGGACAACCGCTTTGCCGGCACCGAAACCAAGGCGGACGTCGTGTTCGCGTTTTTTGGCTACAACGAGTCCTTTGCCGGCGACGCTGGGCTCGAAGCATTCAAGAAAGAATTGAGCGGCTGGATTTCACACACGCTCGCGCAGAAGTACAACGGCAGGTCTGCGCCGCGCGTGGTGCTGTTCTCGCCGATCGCACACGAGGATCTCGGCAATCCAGACTTGCCCGACGGCAAGGAGAACAATCAACGCCTGGCGATCTACACCAAAGCCATGGCGGACGTGGCGAAGGCGGGCAATGTCACCTTCGTGGATCTTTTTACGCCCACTGCCAAGCTCTATGCCGAGGTCAAGGCGCCGCTGACGATGCAGGGCATACACCTCAATAGCGAGGGCAACCGGCAGGTCGCGCAGGTGATCGACCGTGCACTGTTCGGCGATTCGCCCAAGTCTCAGGAGTCGCTGCTCACCACGCTACGCCAGGCGGTCGTCGACAAGGATCGCTACTGGTTCCTGCGCTACCGGGCGACCGACGGCTTCGCGACCTATGGCGATCGCGCGTTCCTGACGTTCGTTCGCGGCAACCCTCGCAACGTCAACGCCAATCAGATGACCGGCGTCGCCAAGGAAGACATCCTGCCGACCAACTACGAGGTGCTTCAACGCGAAGCGACCGTGCTCGACGTCATGACCCGGAACCGCGACCGGCGCATATGGGCCGTCGCTCGAGGCGAAGACGTGAAAGTTGACGACGGTGACGCACCGCCGTTCATCAACGCACTGACCAACGAGCCGGGCGAGGGTCCTGGCGGAGCGCACGTCTTCCTCGATGGCACAGAGGCCATCCAGAAGATGACTGTTGGAAACGGATTGAAGGTCGAGCTCTTCGCCTCTGAAAAGGAGTTTCCTGAGCTCGTCAACCCGGTGCAGATGGCGTTCGACACTCGGGGCCGTCTTTGGGTGGCGGCTTGGAAGACTGTACCCCCACTGGCAACCGAAGACGCCGATGGACGACAAGCTGCTCATCCTCGAAGACACGAACGGCGACGGCAAGGCGGACAAGTGCACGACCTTCGCAGGCGATCTGCACAACCCGACCGGCTTCGAGTTCTGGAACGGTGGTGTCCTCGTCGGCCAGCAGCCGAATCTCGTGTTCCTCAAAGACACGAACGGCGACGACAAATACGACACGAAAGAGATTCTCCTCCACGGTTTCGATTCCGCCGATACGCATCACGCGATGAACAGCTTTACCTTCGACCCAGGCGGAGCGCTCTACTTCCAGGAAGGCATCTTCCACCGCACCTCCGTCGAGTCGCCGTGGGGACCGGTTACGCGTCAGGCGGACGGTGGCGTCTATCGCTTCGAGCCGCGCACGTTCAAGTTCGAGACCTATATCCCCTTCAACTTCCCCAATCCGCACGGCCACGTCTTCGACGAGTGGGGCCGCGACATCGTGTTCGATGCAACCGGCGGCCAGCCCTATTACGGGCCATCGTTCTCAACGAAGAAGTACTACCCGGCGATGGAGACCAAGGCGGCGCCCAAGCCCGGTGACGTCCGCACCAGGCCGGTCGGCGGCGCCGAGATCATCTCGAGCCGCCACTTCCCGGAGTCGATGCAGGGCAATCTCGTGGTCCTCAACACGATCGGCTTCCAGGGCGTGCTGAACTACCGGTTGAGCGAGGATGGCGCCGGTCTGAAATCGGCCGAGGTCGATCCCATCCTCAACTCCTCTGACAAGAACTTCCGGCCCGTCGATGCCGAAATCGGGCCGGACGGCGCGCTGTATATCGCCGACTGGCACAACCCGATCATCGGGCACATGCAGCACAATTTGCGCGACACGTCGCGCGATCACCTGCATGGCCGCGTGTATCGCGTGACGTCCGCCGGCCGCCCGCTCCTCAAGCCGGCGCAGATTGCCGGCGCCCCAATTCCCCAGCTGCTCGACTTGCTGAAGGAACCAGAAAACCGCGTCCGCTATCGCGCCAAGATCGAGCTGAGTGCCAGGCCGACCAAAGAAGTACTGGCAGCGCTCGATGCCTGGACCGCTCGTCTCGATCAGAAGGATCCGCGGTACGAGCACCACATGATGGAGGCGCTCTGGGTGCACCAGTGGCACAACCAAGTCGACGAGAAGCTGCTCGCCCGCATGCTGAAGTCAAACGACCCGTGGGCCCGCGCCGCAGCGACGCGCGTGCTGTGTTACTGGCGTGATCGCGTGCAAAGCCCGCTCACGTTGCTCAAGACGCTCGCCACCGATCCTCACCCGGGCGTCCGCCTCGAAGCCGTGCGCGCCGCGAGCTTCTTCCGAACCTCGGAAGCAGCAGAGGTAGCGCTCGCCTCTCTCGCGCAACCACAAGATCGCTTTCTCAGTTACACACTCGACCAGACGATGAACACACTGAAGCCGTTCGTTCGGTAAGATCGGACCATGTACGAATGGCGTGGCCGACAACGCAGCTTTGCGTCAGTGATGGCGGCAGTCGTGTTCTCGCTTGCTGCCGCAAGGGCTGAGGCGCAGGCGCCTCGCATCCTCCTCGATCAACCGCCTCGCGCTGTCGAGTATCAGCTCAATCGCCTGACTCCCGAAGAGCTCGTCCTTGTCGAGCGCAAGAACGATGACGTCCGCTATCGCCCCGTCTATGTCGCGCTCCTGACGCGCAAAGGCATTCCGCCACAGTTCCGCGACGAGGCCGTCGCAGCGCTCACGCGGATGGATAAGAGTTCGCGGAGCCTCGTCCTGCTCGAGGCGCTCGGCAGGGTCCCGATCGAGGATCTCGCCACCACCGAAAAAGTCGCCGCACTTCTTCTAGGCCAGCCCGCAGACGCACTTCGAACCGATCGAGAGACATTCCTCAAGGCGATCGATGATGCGTCGGCGTCGAGCAAGCCGCTCGTCCTTCGCGCCGCCTACGCGGCGCTGATGGCCGCCGATGGCAAGCCCGACGACGCGTGGAAGTTGGCGGTTGCACACCCGTCGCACCTGACGGAGTTGCTACTTGGAATCAAGTTCCTCCAAGCCGCACCCTCTGGCTCGGACGTCCGCAGCCAGTTGTTCACGCCGATTTCTGCGCTCCTCTCTACAGGCCCCGACGTTCCGACTCGCGCCGCCGCGCTCGAGGCGCTTGGCTGGACGCGCCAGGATGCCGCCACCTTCGAACTATTGGCGCGGGAAGTAAAGCCCGATGCCGATGAGGCGACACGGAACGCGGCGGTCGCTTCGCTGGAGCGAATTCCCGAGACCGCATGGCCCGCCGCGGCGCTCGAGCCTCTCGCCCGCGCCCTCGTTTCCGCCGTCGCCGCCATGCCCGCCGATCGCCGCACCGAACCGGCGGGTCTTGATGCCATTCAGTTCGGCGAGAAGCTTGCCGCCAAGTTGCCAGATGTGCCGCGTCGCGCCGTCCGCCGCGACTTGCGCGCACTCGGCGTTCGCGTCATCAAAATCCAGACGATTCCCGAAAAGCTGACCTTCGACGTGAAGTGGTTCGTCGTCGAAGCCGGTAAGCCCGTGCAGATTGTCTTGTTCAATCCCGACGCGATGCCGCACAACCTTATCGTCGGGACGCCGGGGTCACTCGAGGCGATCGGCACGAATGGAAGCGGCCTGCCGATGCCAACGGACCCCGACGCCAAGGCGTTCGTGCCGGATCTGCCGGCAGTACTACAGGCAACAAAGCTCGTTCGAGAAGGCGAAACGGAACGCCTCGGATTTACCGCTCCGTCCGCACCAGGCGAGTACATCTTCGTCTGCACGTTTCCCGGTCACTGGGTGCGCATGTATGGCGTGATGCTCGTCGTCGAATCCCTGGACGCCTTCGAGGTCAAGCCGATGGTGCCGACAGACCCCATGACCAAGCAGCCGTTCACGTCGAAGTAACGGCAGGCGGACGCGCTGGCTGCGGCCGCGCATCTGCTATCCTGCACCGCATGCCGCCAGGGCTCTTCGAAGGTCCCGTGAACGCGCAGGCTGTCCTGCTCGCAATCGTCCCCACGCTCTTCCTGTCATGGCTCGCCGCGTTCATCGTCGGGCGCCTTGCCCGCCGCGCGCTGCAGTCGATGCTCGGGGATCAGCTCGCGATCTCGAGTCCGCTGGTTCGTGGCCCCATCCGGCTGTTCAGCCTGATGACCTTCCTGCTGTGCGCGTCGCTTCTGCTGTTCCCCGCCTTCGAGCTCGTTGGCCTGAAGCCGCGAACCGGAGTGCCGCTTCGGACGCTCGCCGAGTGGGGATTCGGGCACGGCCTCAAAATCCTGCTGATTGGCATCCTCGCCTTCGCCCTCGTTCGCACCACAGCGCTTCTCGTGCGCCGCTTCGAACACGAGGCGAGCAAAGGCACGAGTATCGATGCGCTCGAACGCGCCAAACGCGCGCGGACGCTGGGCTCGCTCATCAGCAACGTCGCCACCGTGTCGATCAGTGGTATCGCGGTGCTGATGATCCTGCAACAGTTCGGCGTCGACATTACTCCGGTCCTAACCGGTGCTGGCATCGCCGGCCTTGCCGTCGGCTTCGGCGCTCAGACGCTGGTCCGCGACGTCATCAGCGGCTTCTTCATGATCCTCGAGGATCAGGTGCGCGTCGGCGATTCGGTTGCGATCAACGGCACCGGCGGGCTGGTCGAACAGATCAACCTGCGAACGATCGTGCTACGGGACGAGGAAGGCACGGTCCACGTCTTCCCCAACGGCTCTATTACAACGCTCGCCAACAAGAGCAAGGACTTTTCGTTCTACGTTATGACGCTGCCGATTCCCTATCACGAGGACGTCGACCGGGTGACGGCGATCCTCCGCGAAGTCGGAGCCGAGCTGCAGCGGGATCCCTATTTCGGCGTGTTCATCCTCGAACCGCTGGACGTCTACGGCGTGGACGCATTCACCGACTGGGCAATGCAGATCAAACTGCGCATCAAGACCGTGCCGCAGCGGCAGTATGAGGTCGGGCGTGAGCTCAGAAAGCGCATCCGGCAGGCGTTCGACAAGAATGGCGTCGCGGTACCATTTCCGGAGCGTCTGGTAGCCGTCCGCGAAGGTGCGGGAGCGGTTCAGGCCGACTGAAATCAGTAGCCGCTCGGCCCGCTGGCCGTCGATTTCTCACCCTTTGATTGCTGGACAATCTTGACGCCGGCGCTCGCCCCAACCCGGGTCGCGCCCGCGGCCACCATCGCGTTGAGGCCCTCGAGATCACGCACGCCGCCGGCAGCTTTGACGCCCATCTCGGCCCCCACGACGCGGCGCATGAGCGCGACGTCGGCAACCGTGGCGCCTCCGGTCCAAAACCGGTGGACGTCTTCACGAAGTCGGCGCCCGCGGCTTTGGTCAACGTTGACGCCGTGATCTTTTCTTCATCGGTGAGGAGCGCGGCCTCGATAATCACCTTGCTGATGACGCCACACTGGTGACAAGGCTCGACGACCGCTTCGATGTCGCGCTCGACCGTGCGCAGATCACCCGACTTGAGCGCGCCGACGTTGATAACCATATCGATTTCGGCGGCGCCGTCGAAGATAGCGCGTCGTGTCTCAAAATTCTTCACGTCTGCCGTCGTCGCGCCGAGCGGAAAGCCCACGACCGAGCATACGCCGACGCCCGTACCACGTAGACGGGATGCTGCGTAAGCGACCCAAAAAGGATTGACGCAGACAGTCGCGAACTTGAACTCGGCGGCTTCGCGGCACAGCTTGTCGACATCAGCGCGCGTCGCGTCGGCCTTCAGCAGCGTGTGATCGATCATCCCGGCGACGCCTCCGGGCGCGCCGCCAGCGGCGTGCACGCCCAGCCGAGACGCGCCGGCGTCGATGACGCCGCGCAGGCGCGTCGGGCAGCAATCGGAGTGCACCGCATGGCAACGGCATCGGGAGGCTGGGCCTGTCCCCTGCGCCGCCAGGATCTCTTCAGTGATGATTTCGACGAGCCGCTGCAGATCGTAGGGGGTCACGAGCCCTCTTCCAGACTCCGGATCTTGAGCAATCGCCGGATGTACCGCGCCTCGGTCATTGCCGTACCCAGCCACAGGTCGACGATGCGTATAGCAGCGTCAGTGCCAGGAACGAGCGTTGCCCCGAGCGCGAGGACGTTGGCGCCATTGTGCTCACGGGAGTACCGGGCCGTGGTTTCGTCCATGCACATCGCTGCACGAACGCCGCGAATCTTGTTGGCGGCGATGGCCGAGCCGATGCCGGCGCCGTCGATGACGATGCCGGCATCCGCTTCTTTTCGTGCCACCGCGAGCCCGACTGCCCTGGCGATGTCCGGATAGTCCACCGGCTCGGTACCGTTAGTTCCCACGTCGTCGACCGCCAAGCCCTTTCCCCTGAGATGTTCCAGCAGCGCGCGCTTGAGGGCGACGCCGCTGTGGTCGCTGCCGATCGTCACGCGCCGCACGTCGGCGACCGGTGGAAGGTCGGCGGGCAACTGCGCATCCGATGCGCCGGCGGCAACGACGGTGATTCGTCTCGCCGACAACGTATCCCTGGCAAGCGGCGTCACCAGCCCACCGACGGCGAGCTCCACCGTCGACCCGTAATCGAGCACCCGTGCATCCGCCTCGGTGATGATGTCGAATCGCTTCATTCGCCGTTCAGCACCGCGATGTGGCTCAAATTGCGATATTGCTCCGCGTAGTCGAGCCCGTATCCGACGACGAATCGATCCTCGATCGTAAAACCCACGTAATCGACCGCGACGTCAACCTTGCGTCGCGAGGGCTTGCTCAGCAGGCAGGCCGTTTTGAGCGACTTCGGCGCGCGGGCGCGGAGGATGTCCTGAAGATAGGTCAGCGTCAGGCCCGTGTCGACGATGTCCTCCACGATGATGACGTGTCGGCCCTCGAGACCGCTGTCGAGATCCTTGAGCATCCGGACCTCGCCCGACGACTTGGTGCTCTTGGCGTAGCTCGAGACGGCTATGAAGTCGAGCGTGACCCGCGGGCTCATGGCACGGACCAGATCGGCCATGAACATGAAGCCACCCTTGAGCACGCCGACGAGATGGATGCCCTCGCCGGCGGGATAGTCGCGCTCGATCTGCGCGCCCATCTCGGCCACGCGTGCCTGAATCTGTTCCGTCGACAGCAGTATGTCCAAGGTCGCGGCCCTGATCCTCTTGCAACTCCGCGCCTCTCGGACCGCGGGCGCTGCTGATTCAGCATCCGGCGTTCGGCCATCTTCACTTCAGCTCCCCACCGGCTTTGAACCGCCAGCCGAACCCGATCCGCCCACGTCGCCGCTTCAGCGAGGACGGCGGTCTCGTCGACCGTCAGCACCTTATGATCCCGCATGAGTATCTTCCCATTGACCACGACCGTCTGCACGTCGTCGCCGCGGGTGACGTAGACGAGGTGTGACAAGGGATCGTACATCGGCGTCTGCCGCGGCGAACGCATCGAAACGACGAGAAGGTCGGCGCGCTTGCCCGTCTCGAGTGAACCGATCTGCCGATCGAGGCCGAGAACGCGGGCGCCGTCGATTGTTGCCATCCTGAGCGCCGTTCGCGCCGGCAGGGCGCTTGGATCGTTGCTCGTCAGCTTGTGCAGAAACGCCGCCTGACGCATCGCTTCGAACATGTCGAGATCGTTGTTGCTGGCCGCCCCGTCGGTGCCAAGGCCAACGACAACGCCGGCGCGCTGCAGGGCGGGCACCGGCGACGTCCCACTCGCCAGCTTCATGTTGCTCTCGGGATTGTGCGACAGTCCCACATGGCGCTTGCTGAGGATGGTGATGTCGGCTGGCGTGACGTGCACGCCGTGCGCCGCGATCGTGCGTTCGCCCCAGAACCCAATCGACTCCAGAAAGGCAGTCGGCGTCGACTTGTACTTATCGTGTGCGACCTTGACTTCGTCCCGCGTCTCGGCCAGGTGAATGATCACCGGTGCGTGCTCACGCGTCGCGACCGCGCGAATCTCCTTGAGCGTCGCCGCCTCCAGCGTGTACATCGAGTGCGGAGCGATGGCTGGCACAACCAGATCGTCGTTGGACCACTGTTTGATGAAGGCCACGGCGCGAGCAATGCCGTCGGCCGGCGTCTTCGCGTCAGGAACCGGGAACTGAATGATCGTCTGCCCGAGAACGCCGCGAATGCCGGCTTCCTTGGTCGCCTGGGCGATCTCCTCCTCGTAGTAATACATGTCCGCGTAGGCCGTGGTGCCCGATCGGATCATCTCGAGCGCAGCCAGGCGTGTACCTGCCCGCACGAACTCAGGACTGACCGTCTTGGCCTCTGCGGGAAAAATGTACTTCTGCAGCCAATCCATCAGGGCCAGATCGTCGGCCAGCCCCCGATAGAGCACCATGGGTGCATGTGTGTGCGTGTTGATGAGGCCGGGCATGACGACCGAGCCGGTGGCATCGATGGTGTCGGCCGCGGAAAACTGGGCGGCAACAGCTTCGGCGGTATCTACGGCGACGATGTCGCGGCCGTCAATCGCCACGGCCCCGCGCGGAAGCACACGCCCTCCGCCGTCCATGGTGACGACCGTTCCACCTGACACGATCATCGTCACTCGACGCTGTCCTGCCTGGCCGGCCGAAACGACAGCCACGGCGAGGGCCACAACCGCACACACTGCGCGCAACATGCAACGGAGATTCTATTTCAGCTTCCGAGCTTCCAGCTTCCGGCTATCACCTATCGGCCTGTCGGCTTCGATATCTAGTTTGTTAGTTCGACGTTCGAACTTACTGCAGCATTGGGCATTCAGCATTCAGCATTGCTGTATAGTGCCCCTGTGCCCGTGCACCTCGTTCAGCACCCGCTTGTCCACGACGCGCTTGCTACGCTTCGGGATTCCTCGACGCCGCCCGAGAGGTTCCGGCACATGGCAGTTCGCATCAGCCTGCTGCTCGCGTCTGAAGCTACGCGCGACGTGCCGAGTGTGCCGGCGGAAGTGCAGACGCCGCTCGGACCAGCGGCAGCGCGGCGTGTGAGAGACGGTGTGGTGGTCGTGCCGGTCCTGCGAGCCGGCCTCGGTATGCTCGACGCGGTGCTGGAGTTGATCCCGACGGCGCGCGTCGGACACATCGGCCTGCAGCGCGACGAGATGACAGCGATTGCCTCGCGGTACTATTCGAAGCTGCCGCCGGACATGAACGGGGCATTCATCCTGATGATCGACCCGATGCTGGCCACCGGCGGGAGCGCAGTCGCCGCCCTCGACCTCATCCGCAAGCGCCGGCGGGCGCGACGTCCGCATGATCTGCATTGTCGCGGCGCCCGAGGGGATCGCGCTCGTCGAGCGCCATCACCCGGACGTCCACATCTACACCCCGGTCATCGACGACGGGCTGAACGGACACAAGTACATCGTTCCGGGCCTCGGCGATTTCGGGGATCGGTTGTACGGAACCTAGGTGAACACGGGCCACGTCGGAGGGCCGACCCCATGAAACCTCGACCAACGGAACTGGACACGGCGACGGGTGCGATTCGTCAACGGGGGCGGAGCTCCGGCGTCGAATCGGCCAGCGATGAGTGGCGCACTGCCCTCACCTACATCGAGGCCAACAAGATCCTCGTTCGCGGCTACCCGCTCGACGAAATCATGGGACGGCTCACGTTCGGCGAGACGATTTACCTGCTGCTCGTCGGCGAAGTGCCGACGCCGGGGATGGGCCGGTTGATGGAGGCGCTCCTGGTGTCGTTCATCGATCACGGCGCGACGCCACCATCAACGCTCGCCGCGCGGAACACGGCGACCACCGGCGCGCCCTTGCGCGCCTGCGTTGCGGCGGGCGTGCTCGGGTTCGGCCGCTATCACGGCGGCGACATCGAGAGCTGCATGCAGTTTCTCGATAGCGGGCTGGCCCTCGTGCGCGAGGGTATGGGCCTCAGGTCCGCCGCCGAGCAGATCGTGCGGAAATGCGTCGCCGCGAAAGAGATTCCGCCCGGCTTCGGCCACCGGTTTCACACTCGTGACCCGCGCGCCGCGCGGCTCTTCCAGATGGCCCTGGAGCTCGAAGTCGAGGCCGATCACATCCAGATGATTCGTGCCGTCGAGATGGTGCTCCACGACCATCCCGACGATCAGGGCCGCACACTGCCGGTAAACATCGACGGCGCGATTGCTGCCGTCTGCGGCGACCTGGGCATCCCTCCGACGATTGCCGACGCGCTGTTCATCATCTCGCGCGTTCCCGGCATCGCCGCCCACGCCGACGAAGAGCGGCAACGGCAGCAGCCGATGCGACAGATCGACCCGAAGGATCACCGCTACGACGGACCGTCGGCGCGGCGCCTGCCAGAACGGCGAAAGTGACGTAGACCTGCGTGGAGGATTTCCCTTTCACAGCGTTCGTACTCCCGGTGAACCTTTGATGCGCACACGAATCATGACCGTCGGTGTTTTTTGCTCAGCACTCTTGTTAGTGTCCGCCGTCGGCAGCGCTGGCCAACATAAGGCAAGGGTTGAAATGACGGTTCTTGGCGCGTTCCCTGGGGTTCCCTTCATCACTCCTGTTGCAATTAACAACCGTGGCGACGTCGTGGGAACGATTTGGCCAATCATAGATGCCCCCGGTGAAATCAGTGCATTCATCTGGACTCGCAAAGAGGGATTTCAGATTATCGCGGCCGGCGCGGTCCCCGAGGACATCAACGACAAGGGTGATGTCACGGGTTTCTACTACCCGTGCACTGGCTGCGGGCGGGCTGGATTTGTCTGGAACGAGCACACTGGATTCTCGAGCCTTGGCCGCGTGCAACCCCAGGCGATCAACAATCGCGGCGACGTCGCAGGACAATGCGACCCGTTCGTGGCATGCGCGATCGTCCGCGGAAAACTGACAGAGTGGCCGTCCAGACTCGACGGCTTCTTTATGGAAGCAAGGGCGATCAATGACCGTGGCGACGTCGTCGTTCGCGAATTCAACGAGTTTGGCAGTGACCTGACGGTGTACCCGCGCACGGGTGACCCGATATTTCTCGGTGACGCTGTCGGCAACGACATCAACAATCGGGGCGTCGTTGTTGGCTATTCTCCGCCAACTTCCCGCAGTTGTGGACCGCGACCGGTGAAGTCCTCGCGCCGCCCATTACATTTTTCGGCGCGCTGCAGGCGGTCAACGCGAGGGGGTTGGCCGTGGGTTACAGCTCGAACAACGAAGCGATCGCATGGGATTCAAAAACGAACGCAGTGACGATCCTTCGGGCCGAGGACGAGTGGGCGGCGGCCCATGACGTCAATGATCGCGGCGATATCCTTGGAACGGCCTTCTTGGACGGTGCTGTCCAAATGGTTCTCTGGCGGGTTCGAAACTAGCCTCCTCAGTGTCGGCACCGCACAATCTAAAGAAAACGGCGCCGGTAATTCCGACGCCGTGCAAACCACTTAAGTTGGTGGGCGCTAGTGGATTCGAACCACTGACCCCCGCCGTGTGAAGGCGGTGCTCTACCGCTGAGCCAAGCGCCCAACTCTCCGAGCGGAACGCTCAGTTTATCGCATCGACGACTGCAGCGGCAATGCTCGGCGCGCTACTGTTTCGCCTGCGCCGTCAGCAGCCCCAGCATCTTCACATAGCGTTCGTCGGCGTCGGCAAATGCCTTCTTGTAGGCGTCTTCCGACAGCTTCGCCTTGCCCCAATCGCCGTCGAACGTGAACTGCTTCGCGTTGGCCTCCCAGCTGTCGGGGCCGTCGTTCCCGTCCGGCTTTTGCGCGAGGCCGTTGCAGTCCATGTCGATGAGAAAGACCTTTGAGCCAGCCACCGACGCCGAGCTCAGGTCCATGTAGACATCGCGATACTCTTTTGTCTTGAGTTTCGCGGTCAGCAGCGCCGGCGCCGAATACTTGGCCGACACGACGAGCAGCTGTGACCCCTGGATGTAGAGCGCTGCCACGAACGTACCAGGATCGGCTGGATCAGCGGCAGCTATGGCGTCGAGTTTGGCGGCGTCGAGGGCTTGGGTGAGTTGCTTGGCGCCCGCGGCGGACTTGCTGTCCTGGCGCGCGTGTGCGACGGCTGCGACGGAAAAGACGACGAGCGCTGCCGCCACGTAGGGACGCGTTCGGTTGATCATTCGCTACCTCAGCAGATGGGTGAGCTTCTTCTACCACCCCTGCCTGCCGGAGGTCAAACGTTCTCTGCGGGTCGGTCGAAATGGCTGGAAACTTACCCGATGAAGAGCGGGTCTTCGTCGTCAGCGCCGCGGCCGTGGCGCGGCCGTTCACGGAACCCGCGCAGCGCTTCGAGACCAGCCTTGAGGCCGGCGACAATGGCCATCCCTTCCCGGGCGGGCGTGATGATGGCTTGTTGAACGACGCCGGCGGTCTGGTCGACGCGTACCGCCAGATCGCTCACCAACCGATCGATCTTCTGCGCCTGCGCCGTCGCCAGCGTCGCGGTCCGCGATGCCTCGTCGGCGACTTCCGTCACCTTGGCGAGGAGCGGCTTCACGTCGCGCTGCACGTCGGCAATCATCTGCTGCGCCTGACGCGCGAGACGCAGCACGGCGACAATGGCCCCTACCTGGATGAGGGCCATGAGCAGCGTCGCGACGGCGATGACGCCGAGAAAGGTCTCGCTCAGGTTCACAGACTCTCCCCGGTCGCGCTCGGCTGCGCCGAGCTTCGCGCCTGGTTGTAGGCGTCGCGGCCGCGATCGATGGCGGTCGCAATCGTGTCGCGCTGCCGATTCAGGTACTCACGGCCTTGACGGGCGGCGTCTGTGGCCTTCTCGCGCCCCTCTTTGGCCTTTTCGCTGAGGATGCGCCGGGTCTCCTCGCCTGAGGCCGGCGCGAGCAGCAGCGCTACTGCCGCTCCCGTGATCGCCCCGAGCACGAACGCGACGACAACCGTTCCTGCTCCCCCGTCATCTCTGGCCATCGCTCTGCTCCTTCGCTATCCGATCGGTGTCGCCCGAGTTATCCACGCCGTCTGATCCGCGCAATCCGCGTCCCCTGCGATCCGCGCTAAAAAATGCTGACCCGCACGTTCAAATACTTCTTCGGGTCTTTGCGAATATCGCCGATCAGCGCCCGCGCCTCGCTCGCTGCGGCATTCATGTTCTCATATAACTCTTTGTTGCGCAGCAGTTGGCCAAAGGTCCCCTCGGCCTTCTGCAGGTCCGAGGCGACCGAATCGATGCGCGAGGCGACCGAGTTGAAACGGTCGTACAGCTCCTTTTCTGTCAGGAGCTTGCCGAGCGAATTGTCGTTACGTTTCAAGCGCCCGGTCACGTCCTCGAGATTGCTCGACGTCGCGGTCAGCGACTTCGCCAGCGCATCATCCTTCAGCAACCGGCCCAGGCTGCCCTCCCCGGCGTTGATCCGCTGGGTAATCTCCTGGAGGTTGAGGAGCGACGCGTTGAGACGCTCGGCCGTCGCCGGATCCCTGATCAAGCGGCCAAGCGATCCACGGCCATCGCGCAGATACGACGTCACGCCTTCGGCCGCCGTGACAAACGCCGTAATCTCCTTGTACAGCGCGTCGTCAGTAAAGATCCTGCCGACGGTGCCCTTGCCCCCTCTGATGTCCTTGAGAATGGCCGTCACCTGCTCGAGGCCCTCGCGAGCCGTATCCGCCACGTCCGACAATTGCCCCGGCGCTCGCCCCGCCTGGATGTAGTCACCGTTCTTGAGCGGCGTGCCGGTCGTGCTCGGGCTGATGTCGATGACGGGCTCGCCAAGCAAGCTCAGCGATCCGATGGCCGCCCGCGAGTTGCTGGTGATGCGCTCCTCGTTCCCCTTCTTGACCTCGAGAAGAACCTCGACCTCCGCACCGGACAGTTGGACGTCGCTCACCTTGCCGACCTCGACGCCGGCAACCCGTACCACCGCCCCGCTCTTCAAGCCCTTCACGTCTGGGAACTTCGTCTTCAGCTCGTAGCGCTGCCACGAGAAGCCAGCCGCGCCGCCAACCGCGACGATGATCATCGCCGCCAGGACCAGTGCAGCGACCGCAATGATGCCAATCTTCAGTTCGGACCAGGCGAGGGAACGTGTGCGCGGCATAAAAGTAAAAGTCCTGCTTTATGACAAGAACGCTGAAATATACGACTCTGTCTCGGCTGCTGCGCGAAGCTCGGCCGCATTGCCTTCGAACGCGATCCGTCCATCGCGCAACATGATGAACTCGGCTTCGTCCGCCTTGTGACCGGAAGCCTTTTCGAACGCGACGTCGGCGCCCTTGCGGGCCGCGATGTGCTCGGCGACAAAGAACGCATCGCGCAACTGGTGCGTGACGAGGATTGAACTGACACCTTCCAGATCTCTGAGCTTGATGATCTCCTCATCGACCGTCAAGGCGGTGATCGGATCGAGTCCGGTCGTCGGCTCGTCGAAGAGGAGGATTCGAGGCTTGGCTGCCATCGCTCGCGCGATGGCGACTCGACGGCGCTGCCCGCCCGACAACTCCGACGGCATCCGGTCGATGAACTCGCCGAGACCGATGAATCCCAGCACTTCCTGGACCCGGGCGTTCGCCTTGTCGATCGGCCAATAGAGCTCTTCGAACAGCTTGTAGCCGACGTTCTCTCGCACGGTGAGCGAGTCGAAGAGCGCGCCCTCCTGAAAGACCATGCCGAGATCGGCGCGGACCGCCATCAGCTCGTCTTCCGACATGCTGTCGACTTCCTCGCCGTTGACGAAGATCCGGCCCTGATCGGGCTTGAGCAACCCGAGGATCAGGCGCAAAATCGTCGACTTGCCGGCGCCGCTCGCACCGAGAAAGATCTTGGTGTGTCCGGTCTGCAGCGTGAAGCTGACGTTGCGCAGGATGACTTTGTCGTCGAACGCCAGCCAGACACCGTCGAAGACAATGATCGGCCCGCCGGGCCCGAGGGCCTCCTCGAGGAGCGCGGGGCGATGTCCCGTCTGCTGCGCCATCAGTACATCAACACAATCAGCAACTGGGTCACGAGGTAGTCTACCGCGATGACGGCGACCGAACTGGCGACGACAGCGTTCGTCGTCGCGCGGCCGACGCCTTGCGTTCCACCTTTCGTCCGCAATCCGACGTGGCAGCCAATGCTGACGATCGTGAAGCCGAGAAAGAAGGGCTTGATGAGCCCCATCCACACGTCCTGGATGAAGAGCCCCTGGACCACTGCATTCCAGTAGACCGAGGACGCGACGCGCAGGAGCGAGACGGTCACAATCCAGCCGCCGACCATGCCAATCGCGCTGGCAATCACCGTCAGAATCGGCACCATGACAATGCCGGCGAGGATGCGAGGCACGACGAGCTTGCGGATCGGATCGGTGCCGAGCGCCCGCAGCGCCGCGATCTGATCGGTGACCATCATCGACCCGAGTTCGGCGGCAATACCTGAACCGACGCGTCCGGCGACCATCAAGCCCGTGAGCACGGGGCCGAGCTCCTTGATGATCGACGCACTCACCAGGCGGCCGACCATAGAGCGCGCGCCGAACTGGTCGAGCGTAAAGCCGGACTGCAGTGCCAGCACCATGCCGGTGAAGACACCGGTCAGCAGGACGACCGTCAGCGATCCGACACCGATGGCGTCGAACTGCTCGACGACGTCGCGGAAGTAGAACGGGCGGGATACCAACCCGCGCAGAAACTTGCCCACCATCCCGACGTACTCCTGGACCTCCAGGAGCGCCGACTTCAGCCATTCAACGAAACGTTGCGCCACGTCAGCGCTGGCTCCCGACCAGGCCCAGATCGCGGCTGCGGAGCTGCTTAATCCGATCGCGGAGCGACGCCGCCTTCTCGAACTCGAGGTTGGCGGCCGCCGCCTTCATCTGCGTGCGCAACTCGGCGACGTGCGCCTCGAGCTCGGCGTGCGTGCGGAACGTATCGTGCTCATCGCGCGAGACTGTCACGTAGTCGCGCTCGTAGATGCTGCTCATCACCTCGTCGATGCTCTTCACGATCGAGGCCGGTGTGATGCCGTGCTCATGGTTGTAAGCCTCCTGGATCTCCCGCCGGCGGTCGGTCTCGCTGATGGCGTATTTCATCGAGTCGGTCATCGCGTCGGCATACATGATCGCCCGGCCGCTGACGTGTCGAGCGGCGCGGCCGACGGTCTGGATAAGCGACCCACCCGACCGCAGGAAGCCCTCTTTGTCCGCATCCAGGATCGCGACCAGGGACACTTCCGGCAGATCGAGCCCTTCACGCAGCAGGTTGATGCCGACCAGCACGTCGAACTCACCGCGCCGCAGGTCGCGAAGGATCTGAATGCGCTCGAGCGTTTCGATATCGGAATGCAGGTAGCGGACCTTGACGCCGAGCTCCTGGTAGTACTGCGTCAGGTCCTCCGCCATCCGCTTCGTCAGCGTCGTCACCAGCACCCGCTCGCGACGGGCCGCGCGCTCGCGGATCTCGGCGAGCAGGTCGTCGACCTGGCCGCGCACCGGTCGGACCTCGATCGTCGGATCCACCAGGCCAGTCGGCCGGATGATCTGCTCGACAACGGCGCCGCCACTGTGATTGAGCTCGTAGGGACCTGGCGTTGCCGAGACGAACAGGAGCTGCGAGGTACGTGCCTCCCACTCCTCGAAATTGAGCGGGCGGTTGTCGAGCGCCGACGGCAACCGGAAGCCATAGGCGACGAGCACTTCCTTGCGCGACCGGTCGCCGTAATACATGCCTCGCACCTGCGGCACGGTCTGGTGACTCTCGTCGACGATGACGAGGGCATCGGCCGGCAGATAGTCGAGCAACGTCGGCGGCGGCTCGCCCGGTGCGCGCCCGGTCAGATGCCGGGCGTAGTTCTCGATGCCGTGGCAGTACCCGATCTCCTTGATCATCTCGAGATCGAACATCGTCCGCTGATGCAGGCGGTGGGCTTCGAGCACCTTGCCTTCCGATTCGAGCTGGCCGCGATACCACGTCAGCTCGGCCTTGATCGTCTCGACCGCCTGCTTGGTCCGATCGCGCGAGGTGACAAAGTGAGTCTTTGGATAGACCGCCACCTTGTCGTGCTTGCGAAGCGTCTTGCCGGTCAGCGGATCGAACGTGATCAGCTCGTCGACTTCGTCGCCAAAAAGCTCGATCCGCAGGGCCTGGTCCTCGTACGACGGATAGACCTCGACGATGTCGCCGCGGACGCGGAAGACGCCGCGATTGAAGTCGTGATCGTTGCGCTCGTACTGGATCTCGACCAACTTGCGCAGGATCTGATCGCGGTCGATGCGCTGTCCGCGCTCGAGCGGCAGCATCATGCCGTAATAGGCTTCCGGCGATCCGAGACCGTAAATGCACGACACCGACGCGACGATGATGACGTCGCGCCGTTCGAACAGCGACCGCGTCGCCGAGAGCCGCATCCGGTCGATCTCGTCGTTGATCGTGGCTTCCTTCTCGATGTACGAGTCGGTCGTCGGAACGTAGGCTTCTGGCTGGTAGTAGTCGTAGTAGCTGACGAAGTACTCGACCGCGTTCTCGGGAAAGAACCGGCGGAACTCCTGGTAGAGCTGCGCGGCGAGGGTCTTGTTGTGCGCCATTACCAGCGTCGGACGATTCACGCGGGAGATGCACTGCGCCATCGTGAACGTCTTGCCTGAGCCGGTCACACCGAGCAGGACCTGGGCTTTGTCGCCGCGGTTGAGTCCCTCCACGAGCTCGTCGATCGCGCGGCCCTGATCGCCGCGGATCTCGAAGTCGGTGACGAGGTTGAAGCGGTCGTACTTGGAGGCCATATCGTGGGCAGTACAGGCGCCTCCGCCGAAGAGGCGCTAAACCTCAGATCGTACCATAGTTGGGGGAAGCCCGGCGAACGCCTGGTGGACGAATTAGTGGCTGCCGGGGCGGTACGGTGCGAAATACCCGCTGCGGGTCCGGAGCTTGGCGCCCTTGATGTCCTGACGCTTCAGCTTGATGTCAACCTTCCGCCACGCGCCGTCCTTGCGCGTGTCGGTCGAGAGGTATCCCAGGCTGTAGCGCGCGGCAATCTCGCGCTGAATCTTCTCGTAAATCTTGTCGAGCTCCTTGATCGTTGACGGAAAGAAGGCCTGGCCGCCCGTCACCTGCGCCATGCGCTGCAGCTGCGTCTGCTGCTGCGTCCTGGCGCTGCTCGACTGATACTCCAGATAGCCGATCGCGTAGACGGTCGCGTCGCACGACTTCAGCAGGTCGAGCGTGTCGGAGAAGGTCAGCTCGCTGCGCGTGTCGCCACCGTCGGTATAGAGCAGCATGATCTTCTGGCCGTCGAGCGGCCCGACGCTGTTCGAGTACACGCCCACGGCATCGAAGAGCGCCGTCCAGCCATCGGGTTTGCGACGACGGATGCGTTCGATCAGGCGCTCGATTTCGTCGGCGCCGTAGCGCGTGACTCGGACCTCGGTGTCGAAGTCCACGAGTGTGAAGTCGATGGCGGCGCGATTGGCGTTGAGAAACTTGATCACCGCCGTCCGCACGTCATGGATGTCGCGTTCCATGCTGCCGCTCGTGTCGAGTGTCAAACCAAGGTGCAGCGGCAGCGCATCGCCGAGGCTGTCAGCGTCCTCGGGATCACCTTCCGAGAAATAGGTGATGCTCTGCGGCTTGCCTTCTTCGATCACTTCGAAGTCCTCAGGCTTGAGCCCGGTAATTGGCGCGCCCTGCTTGTCGGTGAGGATGACCGAGAACTGCACCAGGTCGACGCTCGCCTTGAACCGTTGCTGCGCAGCGACAGTCAGGGACCCAAGCGCCGCAGCCGCGACGCACAAGACAAACATCGCGCCGCGACAGAGGCCCGCCGATGCGCGATGTCCGACGTCAGGCGAGAGCCTCTCGGACATGTCCAATGCCTGTGCGCCATTATGGTCATTTTGCGCAATTTGGCAATCGGGAATCGCGCCGGGCGGAGACGCGCGTTGGCGGCCGCGCAGCCGCGCTGCCTGGTGGGCGTATAATCTACCTCCCGGCATGACCCTGCGGCTGATGGAAGCGGGGAGGCTCGGCTGACGTGCGCGTTTTTGCCATCTGTCAGGACGAGCTGGTTATTCGCTCCCTGGACGACGTACTGTTACCGGCCTTCGAGGTGGATTTCCTCGTTGAGAGCCGGTCCCTCGCGCGACGGCTTCACGACGCTGGCATTCAAGTCAGCGCCGGCGACCCGCGGCGGATAGATACCTACCTCAAGGCCGACATCTCCCCCAGCACCTGCTTTATCGTCGAGGACAATGCTCGACGCAGCACCAAGAAAATCATTTCAGCTATTCGCGACGCGGGCGGCACGCTGATTTACGTGCTGCACACCGGGCCGAAGACCGACAAGACGCCCGAGCACTCGAGTTCGGCGGAGCCCGACGTCGCCCATATCAGCATCGGTGAGTTAATCAGCCCGACACTCGTCACGGAGCTGAGCCGCTCGATGACCCGCGCGCGGGTGCAACAGTACCAGCGGTATTTCGCCGATGCCGATCGCGTCCTCATCCTGCTGCACAACGATCCCGACCCGGACGCGCTGGCGAGCGGCCTCGCGCTGCGCAATCTCCTTCGACGCACGAAGACGACCGCGATCATCGGCGCCATCCAGGGCGTAACCCGGCCGGAGAATCTGCGCATGGCGAACATGCTCGACATCCACGTCGAACAGATCACGCCGGCGTCGTTCCAGGAGTTCGAGCGGATTGCCACCGTCGACGTCCAGCCGCACTACTTTGGCGGCATGCTCGACCGCGCCGATCTCGTCATCGATCACCATCCGGAACAGCCAGGCTACAGTGCGGTCTTCAAGGACATCCGTGCCGACTACGGGTCGACGTGCACGATCCTGACGGAGCACCTGCGCGCCGTCGACGTCAACATCTCGGAGCGGACGGCGACGGCGATGCTCTACGCGATTAAGTCGGACACGCTGTTCTTTGCACGTCACACGAATCGCGTCGATCTCGAGGCGTTCACCTTTCTCTACCCGCTGGCCGATGCCGCGCTCATCCGCAAGATGGAAGGCGCCGAAATCACACTCGAGCGTCTCGCCTACGTCACGCGCGCCAGTCAGGCCGGAGTCATGCGCGATCAGGTGTTCAGCGCCTTTATCGGCGAGGCACCGCGCGAGGACTTCATCCCCTACACGGCCGACTTCTTTCTCCAGCTCGAAGACGTCAAGTGGACCATCGTCGCCGGCGTCGTCAACGGCACGCTCATCGTGAGCGTTCGCAACCTGGGCTACTCGCGGAACGCTGGGGAATTCGTCAAGCGATGGTTTGGTGACGTCGGCAACGCCGGCGGCCATCGGGCGATGGCCAAGGCCGTCGTGCCATGGGAGCGCTTCAGGGCGAAGTTCGGAGATTTATCGGGTGCGGCGCTCAGCGCGCGCATCGCCGACATGGCCGAGCAGTTCCTGCACGAACCGGAGCAAGGAACCGGTGGGGAAATAGAGTTCCAGGGTGCCAAAGGGTCCAGAGTTCTGGAACCGCTATTCCGCCCGTCAATGAAGAGACCGGATCGACCGCGAGCGCGCGGCGTGCCGGCAACCACGCGGCGCGCACACTCACGAGCAGCAGCAGCACCGTCGTGCCCACGAAGCTGGCCGGATCCGATGCGCCGAGGCCTGGCACCAGGAACATCGACAGCGGGCTGGTCACGAACCAGGCTGCCACCAAGCCCGATGATGCAGCCGGTGATGGCCAGCGTCATGCGCGTCGCGCAGCACGAGCCGCAGAACTGCACCGCGTGTCGCGCCGAGCGCGAGGCGGATGCCGATTTCCGGGACACGCCGGCTCACCGAGTAGGACACCACCGCAAACAGACCGACCATCGCCAACAGCAGGCCGAGCGCGCCCAGTGTCCCGAGCAGCGCCGCCCCGAGCTGGCTCGGCAGGAACGCGAACGCGAGTGCGGTCTTCATCGGCTGCACGTCAACCGCCGCCGAGGGGTCCAACTCTCCTATCACCCGCGCGATCTCGCGCGGCGCGATCGTCACGCCATCAGCGGTCCGCACGAACAGATGGGCCATCCGGTCGCGATTCGACCGTTGCGCGTACGCCTCGTAGATGGCCGGCCTGCTGCTCCTCGGCGAGCGTGCGGTACTTGCTGTCGCGGGCGATGCCGACGATCTCTGCCGGATATCCCGCCGGTGTCGGTCCGGGCAGGCGAATCGACACGCCGAGTGGATCCTCTCCCGGAAAGTAGCGACGCACGAACTCTTCGTTCACCACGATCACCGCTGGGCCGCCGCGGCCGTCGTCGTCGCGAAAACCGCGTCCCTTGAGGATCTCGATGCCCATCGTCTCGAAGTAGCCGGGGCCGACGAAGTTGTTCTGGTAGAGCGCCTGAAACGTCGCGTCCGTTCCCTCGACAGGCACTTTGGCGCCGGTCGTCATGCCGCTGCGAAGCGTCAGCGGCGCGCCGCGGCCATAACCCGCGCGCTCGACGCCTGGCAGATGCCGCAACCGCTCCACTGCCTGCTCGAGCCAGATCAACCGCGACGCCGGCGTGTACCGGCCCTCGACGAAATTCACGAGCGCGACCAGACGTCTCGTCGATGTCGAAGCCGGGATCGAGCGCTCTGGACAACGCCAGATTCCTCAGGAACAGGAACGCCGTCAGGAGCAACACGAGCGCAACCGCCACCTGCCCGACGACGAGCAGGTTGCGGAGGCTCCAGCGCCGGCCAAAACCAGCGGGCAACCGCTTGAGCGCCGCCATCTGCGAGTTCGGGTCGCCTGAAGCGCCGGCGCAACGCGCACAGAGAAACGTCGTCACCAGGACGAGCAGCACCGAGAACAGACAGCAGCCGGCTGTCGGTCAGGTCGGCATGAATGTCGAGAGGGAGCCGGCAACGGCAGCGGCGCGCTGCGCGAGCAGGCCGGTGAGTCACCTTCATCAGCAGGAGTCCGCCGGCCGTGCCAAGGATCGCAAGCCAGAACCCTTCGGCGAGCAGTTGCTGGGCGAGCCGTCGTTTGCTCGCGCCGAGCGCCACGCGGACGCGCCATCTCGCGTCCGCGCGACGCCAGCACGCGACAGCAGCAGGCCGGCGACATTGGCGCACGTGATCGCGAGGATCGAGCCGACCGCCACGAGCAGCACGACGAGGAAGGCCGCGACGACCTCCTGGCGGCCGAACTGCTGCATGCCGCCAACAAAGGCAAATTGTCCGACACGCTGCCGAGGTTCTTCACCACGTACGCTGGCGCGGCGCGCTGACCCGCGGCGGCAATCGCGGCGCGGCCGTCGGCGAGCGTCTGGCCATCGTGCAGCCGGCCGACGAGCTGCACGTGCGCGGCCGCGTCGAGCGTGTCCAGGTCCGGCGCGAGCGATCGACCGAGCGGCAGGTAGACTTCCGGCGACAGCGCCAAAGCCCGCGACCGATCGAAAGTCGCTGGACAGCACGCCAATCACCGTGAACGGACGGGCGTTGAACGTCAGCGCCCGGCCGAGCACCTGCGGGTCGCCGCCCAGACGCTCCCGCCAGAAGCGATGCGTGACCACGACGACCGCCGGGTCACGTTCGGCCCGCGCCTCGCTGGCGGTGAACCCGCGGCCCATCGCAAAGCGCAGGACCGATGACGTCGAAGAAATTGGCCGTGACGACCATCGGCATCAGGCTGACCACTTGTCGGCGCCGCGCCAGTTGACGCTCGTCTCGAAGTTGTAGCCCGCCAGTCCTGTCGAGCGCGCCGCTCTCCGACAGGTCCCGCCACTGTCGATACGAGACGTGGCTGCCGCCGCCCATCCGCATCTCGACCAGTCGCTCGGGGCTGCGCGCGGCTGGCGGAGCCCACATCAGCTCGTTCACGACGCGTGAAGATCGACGTGTTGGCGCCGATGGCGACGGCAATCGACGAGACCGCCGCCACAAGCAGCATCGGCTGCCGCGGCAGCGAGCGGAACGCGTAGCGGAGGTCCTGGAACAGGTGTTTCGATGAGCGCGACGCGACGAGTGTCGCGGCATTGTTCTTCGCACGAGCGCAACCGGACCGAAAGCGCGAAGCGCCGCCGATCTGCGCCTCGGAGGGGCTCATGCCGGCGGCGATATTCTCGTCGATTTGTTCCTGGAGGTGGACCTCGATTTCGTTTCTGAGCGACGCGTCGACCTCGCGGCCACGCGCGAGGGAGCGAAAGCGGAGGCGAACGCGGTCCAGCAATCGAAACATGCGAATCCTCGCTCTATTCAGCCTCGCGCACGACCAGGCCGATCGCTGTCGAGAGGCGATCCCAGCTTTCCAGCTCGCGCGCCAGCTGCTTACGGCCGGCCGCGGTCAGCGCGTAGAACTTGGCCTCTCGCCCGCTGTCGGTCACGCCGGCCTGCGCCTTCAGCCAGCCTTGCTGCTCCAGACGGTGAAGCGCTGGATACAGCGAGCCCTGGGTGATCTGCAGCACGTCCTGACTCATTTGCTGGATGCGCTTGGCGATCGCCCATCCATGCCGCGGCTCGAGCGCCACGGTCTTGAGAATCAGCAAATCGAGCGTGCCCTGAATCAAGTCGGACGGTCGGCTCACACCACACCTCGCTCGTCGCACACCTAAGTCGTCGACAATCGACGCCTAAGTTATCGACAAACGAGGTCGAGTGTCAATACGAGGATTTCTCGTGGGGAGTTCGGGTTTCGTTTCGCAGCTCGCGGTTCGCTGCTCGCTACTGCTAGCCCGGAGGGCCGGGTGCGTTTGGCGCGCCGTGATTCGGCGAGCAGCGAGCCGCGAGCAGCCAACAGCGACAATCGAGCAGCGAGCTGCGCGACTACTGGAGCGCCTGATCGATGTCCGAGAGCAGATCGTCGGGATCTTCGAGGCCGATCGATATCCGCACCATGCTCGAGGTGACGCCGGCGCGGGCGAGTTCATCGTCCGAGTGGCCCCACTGCGAAGTCAGCACCGGCATGCTGCACAGACTCTCGACGCCGCCAAGACTTGCGGCGCGCTTGATGACCTTCAGCCGATCGAAGAAGCGCGCAGCGCGGTCGTAGCCGCCGCCAAGATCGAGGCACACCATGCCGCCGAAACCGCGCATCTGCTGCTTCGCGATGGCATGATCGGGATGCGACTCGAGGCCGGGATAGTAGACGCGCTCGACGCGGCCGCGCTGCTCCACCGCTCGTGCGACGGCCATCGCTGTCGCGTTCTGCCGCTCGACCCGCACGGACAGCGTCTTCAGTCCGCGGCCAAGCGCATAGGCGGCATAGGGATCGAGAATCGTGCCGACGAGCTTCCGCGCCGACAGCACCTTGTCCATCAGCGCCGCCGGCCCTGCCAGCGCGCCTGCGGTCACGTCGCTGTGGCCGTTGAGATACTTCGTCGCGCTGTGCATCACCACCTCGACGCCGAGCGCCAGTGGCTGCTGGTTGATCGGGCTGGCAAATGTGTTGTCGAGCACGGAAATGACGCCACGTTTCCGGCACGCCGCAGCGACTGCGGCGACGTCGACGCAGCGAAGCGTCGGGTTGATCGGCGATTCGAACCAGAGCAGCCGCGTCGCCGGCGTCAGTACGGCGTCAGGGTCCCGCAGCTCGTCGATCGACACGAAGCGCGACGTGATGCCGAACTTCGGCAGCAGGTCGGAGATGAGATGAAATGTGCCGCCGTAGACCGCGGCGCTACACACGATTTCATCGCCGCCCTTCAGCAGCGCCATCAGCGCCGTCGTCGTCGCCGCCTGGCCGCTCGAGAGCACGAGCGCGCTGGCGGCTCCCTCGAGCGCGGCAATCTTTTTCTCGACGGCCACGACGGTCGGATTCGCGTAGCGCGAGTACAGGAACTTCGGCGACCGTCCTTCGTTGTAGTCGCGGACCTCCTGCGCGTTCTCGAACACGTAGGTTGCCGTCTCGTAAATCGGCGTGGTCAGCGGCGCGGCGTCACCGTTGACACCGTCGGCAACGTGAATGAGCTCGGTGGCTGGTTTCATGGGCAGCTCTCAGTTTTCAGCTTCAGCGCTCAGCTGGCAGCTGCTAGGAGGTTCGGGCTCGTATGGAGATTCAGTCTATCAGCAGCGTGTCGCTGATAGCTGATAGCTGATAGCTGTGAAGCTGCCAGCTCCAAATCAGCGTTGGACTGCCTCGAGGAGATCCCCGCTCGCGGCGACGACCGGTTCGATGAACTGCCGGTAAGCATCCTCGTATCCGCGATCCGCGAGCTCCGGAAGCGTGTGCACCCGGTCGGAACGTTCGTCGTAGACGCCCGCGAAGTCGAGCGGGCCGAGAGGATTGTGCGCCGGCCGGATCACGAACAGCCCCGCGAATCTCCCGGTCCACTGTTCGAGCGCATCCCGGACACCTGCGGTTTCGAACGCGGCGAGCGCGTCGGCGGCATGGCCGCGAAGATCCCCCCGCTCGGCGCTCAATTCGTGCGGACGTCCCTGCGGCGGGAGCGACGTCACGAGAACGACCTGCTCGGCACCAGCTGCCGCTACCTCTTCGAGCAACCGCGCCAGGCAGCCTGGCCTGTCGCAGACGCGATGCGTTTCTCCCCGCCACGGGCCTTCCGGCGCGAATGTCACGAGGTGAGGCTCGGTCGCCAGCGGGATCGCCACGCCGGCGGCAAGCGCATCGATCGCGTGATCGCGCGCGACGCCGGCAAGGTCGAAGGCTTCGGCCGTTCTCGCCGCAGATTCACCGCCTGGACGCGTGAAGAACCGCGACCGATGCCCTTGGGCAAGCAGCGCAAACACGAGGTCCCGCCGCGTGTCCATGTCGTGCACGGTCACGAGAAGCTCGCGAAAGCCTGGCTGACCGAGATTCTCCGAGACAAGCTCGACGTATCGCCGGCCGAGATCGACGGCCGTGGGCGACGCGAGTGGCGCCGCCCCACGAATCAGGTTCCACAGCTCCGTGCAGCAGCGCTCGACGAGCACGTCAGCAGAGAACGGCCCGCCGATGACTCGTCCCGCAAGCCCGTGACCGGTTCGCCGTCTGGCGCGACTCGAAAAGAGCGTCGCGACAATGCCAGCAAGCGCCGCTGCAGCGGCTACCAGGGCGGCGAGTACACGCCAGACGCGGGATATACGTGGGCACGGCCGTCGGCGCGAAGAGCGTCTCGATCCAACGGCTATACGCGGCATTGGCCGCAGTCCCCGCCGACTCGAGCCCGACAAACGTCAGGAGCATCCCCGTGAGCGCGATGACCATCGCGAGGACGAGAAGCGCAATGGGGAGAACGAGGATAGCGCCGGCAGTGGCCAGGGACCATCCGGCGATGCGCAGCGGACGCCGCCAGCGATAGAAGCCTCCCGCGCCGGTCCGTCGCCAGAGGCCGTTGTCGTCCCAGAGACGGGCGCCGCCGTCCATCGCGGCAAACATTGCGCTGACAACGCCGGCGCCACGGCCGGCAACGAGATCGATTTTGATGCCCGCCTCGTGCAGCGCCCGCAGGACACCAGCCTGGTAGGCGCCAGCGGTGCCAGATCCAGCAAGGATCAATGCCGTCCGCAACCGCGTCGAATATTTCCGCTCGGGCGACTCTGGCGTAATCACAATGCTGAATGCCGAAGTGAACTCAGCTCTCCGGGTTGGGGCTTTCGTCGTGAATCGTCATCAGCTTGACGATCTCGAAACGTTTGCTGCCGTTTGGCGTCGAGACAGTCACCTCGTCGCCTTCTTCCTTCGCCAAGAGCGCGCGGCCGATGGGCGATGCCGTGGAGATCAGTCCCAGCTCGACGTCGGCATCTTCCGGCATGACGAGCGAATAGACGACGGTCTGGCCATTCGCATCCTTGAGATGGACGGTTGAACCGAATCCCACGCGGTCGTGCGGCAGCTTGTCCAGGTTCATCAGCGAGATGTCGCTGACGCGCTTCTGCAGCAAGCTGATCCGCGCCTCGACCAGGCGCTGGCGTTCTTTCGCTGCGTGATACTCCGCGTTTTCGCGGAGGTCACCGAGCTCGCGCGCGCGCTGTATTTCCTTGGGCAGCTCGGCTTTCAGTTCCCGATCCAGCCGTTGGATCTCATCCTGGAACTTCTTGAGGAGTTGCGCCTTCATCTCAGGCAGAGATGGTAGCACGGCCACCGAGCCCGAGCCTTCTATAATGGGCCGAGTGCGCCGCATCACCAGCCGTGCCAATCCACTCGTTGCACGCTTCCGTGACGTGGCACGAGGACGCGGGCCGGCAGGGACTGTCCTCCTCGACGGCGCACATCTCGTAAGCGAGGCGATTCGCTCGCGAGTGCCGCTCGAGATCGTGGTGATCTCCGACGCTATCGTCGACGGAGAGCTTCCAGAGGTCGACGGCGCGGCGGGAACCGGTAGTGAGGTGGTGCGGGTTCCTGCGTCGGTCATGGCCGCGATGAGCCCGGTCCGCGAGCCGTCAGGAGTCGTCGCGCTGGCGACCGTGAAGCCCGTCACAGTCGACCAGGTGCTCGTTCATGCCGTGCCACTTCTATTAGTGCTCGACGGCATCCAGGACGCAGGGAATGTTGGCGCCATCGTCCGCACCGCAGAAGCGACCGGCGCAACAGGCGTCGTGACGACGACAGGAACCGCGGATCCGTTCGGCTGGAAGGCTCTGCGTGGCGCGATGGGCAGCACGTTTCGCCTGCCAGTGGCCATCGGACAGTCTTCTCAGGACGTTGTCGACCGGCTGCGCGATCGGGGAATCGCCGTCCTCGCCACAGTGCCTCGCGGTGGGACGTCCCTTCCGCTCTGCGACCTGCAGCGGCCGGTGGCTATTCTTCTTGGGGGCGAAGGGGCGGGCCTGTCGCACGAACTCGTCGCCGTAGCGGACGAACGGATCTCCATTCCGATGCGCGCTCCCGTGGAATCTCTGAACGTCGCCGTCAGTGCCGCGCTCGTGCTCTACGAAGCGGCGAAGCAGCGAGCCGGACATGTCCCTGTTTCCTGATCCCGAGCCGTCACCCGAGCGCGAAGATCGAACCGGCGATCAGGCAGGGGTGTCGGCGCCGCTTGCCGAACGCATGCGTCCCCGGACGCTCGACGAGTTCATCGGCCAGGAAGATCTGCTCGGCCCTGGTCGTCCGCTGCGGCGTGCGATCGAGGGCGACCGACTTCAATCGATCATCCTCTGGGGACCTCCAGGTACTGGCAAGACGACGCTGGCGCGCGTGATTGCGCGCGTAACGCAGGCGCGATACGTCGCGTTCAGCGCCGTGCTGTCAGGAATCAAGGAGATCCGCACGGTGATGACGGAGGCGGAAGAGGACCGCCGACGCCGGGGGCGCCGCACGATTCTCTTCGTCGATGAGATTCACCGCTTCAATAAGGCACAGCAGGACGCGTTCCTCCCCCGCGTCGAGGCCGGCGACATCGTCCTCATCGGCGCGACGACGGAGAACCCGTCGTTCGAGGTCAACGCAGCGCTCCTGTCACGCTCGAAGGTCTACGTACTCAAGCCGCTGACGACGGATGCGATTCGGCGCATTCTCGTGCGGACGGTGAGCGATGCCGAACGCGGCTTGGGCAACAGCGAGCTGACCGTCGACGACGATGCGCTCACAGCCATAGCAAAATACGCGAACGGCGACGCCCGTATCGCGCTCAACCTGCTCGACATGGCTGCGGCGGGCTCAGAGCGTGGTTCTGAAGGGACTGCCTCGCGGATTACCGCCGCAAGCATCGCCGATCTTGCTCAGAACCGCGCGCTCCTCTACGACAAGACTGGCGAAGAGCACTACAACCTGATCTCGGCGCTGCACAAATCGATGCGCAACAGCGATCCGGACGCATCGGTGTATTGGCTCGCACGGATGCTCGAGGCCGGCGAGGATCCGCTCTACGTCGCTCGACGATTGGTGCGATTTGCGTCCGAGGACATCGGCAACGCCGATCCGCATGCTCTGAGTATTGCGGTCGCGGCGAAGGACGCCGTGCACTTCGTCGGCATGCCGGAAGGCAATACCGCGCTTGCCCAGGCGGCAATCTATCTGGCAACGGCTCCGAAGAGTAACGCCGTGTATGTGGCGTATCTGGAAGCGGCGGAGGCGGCTGCCAAGGAAGTGGCGGAGCCGGTGCCGCTGCACCTGCGAAACGCGCCAACTGCGCTCATGAAGCAGCTGGAGTACGGGAAAGGTTATCGCTACGCGCACGACGAGCCGGAAGGCGTGGCAGACATGACGTGCCTGCCGCCGGCACACGAGGGACGTCGATTTTACCGGCCGACGAACCGAGGATGGGAGGGAAAGCTGCCGCGCGTCAGTTCAGGTGACCGACCTTCCGGAACATCTCCGCCCGAAGCGGAAGAATGAACGAGAACCGGTAGTCGCCCTGCATCCGTCCGATTGGGATGCCAACGAGCTCGCCTTCACGATTGAGAACGCCACCGCCAGACACGCCTGGGTGTCCGTCAGTCAAGCACGTGACCAGCTTGTTGGTCGTCCGCTGCCCGACATAGCCGGTTGAGAGGATGATCCCTTTCGAGTAGTCGTTGCCGAGACGAAAGATGGGATCGGCGAACTCGAAGCCGTACCCGAGGTTGAGGCTCAGGGCCGGCATGTCAATCTGTTCCTTCACCTTCACGATCGCCCAGTCGCCAGGATCGACTTCGACTCTGGCGTCGCCCGAGTCAACGACTTTCGCGTTCAGTGGCTGACCCTTGTACATCACCTTTACCGAGGTGATGGTTCGCGGATCCGCCTGCCCTTCCTGATTGAGAGCAACGACTCCGTGTTTGACGGTGATGAAATAACCGTCGCCGAGGTAGCCTGCGGTACCGTAACTGCTCGAACCGTGGTCGTCGTACGAGTAGAGCTCGACGAAGCTGGCGCTGCGATCGCGCAGCAGCGTGAGGGGCAGGAGGCCCATCTCGTCCTGCAGCTGGCGCTTGATGTCCGCCACCATCGACGAACGGGCTGTGTCGTCAGCAGAGAAACCTGCCGCTGTCGGCGTCGTGCGTCCAGCCGTTCCGGCGGCTTCGAACGAACGACGTTTCAGCTGAGCAATTTCCGCTTGCATCTTCGCGAGCTGCCCGTCGCTGTCAGCATTCTGACGCGCGCCGAGAAAATTACCCAGTCCGAAGAACAGCAGCGCGAACGCGGTAGCGAGAACGGCCGGTAAGGTGCGACGAGCGGACATGACCACTCCAAGTTCGGCAGCTAAACCACTCCGCGAAGCGGAGCTTACAGCTTTGCGCACCCCGCACTGGCAGCGGGGTTGCCTTTTCGCTTGGAAAAACAGGGACCCTGAACTGCTGGGATATTTATGACTCTAAGACCTGATGACATTACTGTCAAGTGTAAAGCTTACGCAGTCAGCACTTTAATGGATGAGGTCGGCTTGCACGCCGCGGCGCGTGGTTGCGCGGGTGTGCAGCAGGTTGCGCGGGTGTGCAGCAGATTGCGCCGGTCATGATGATTTGCGCGGCGGCTCGTTAACCACCGTGGCATCGCCGTCTGCCGGGCGCGTGGCTGAGAGTCCGAGCTGCTGCATCACGGCCGGAACGCTCAGGCCCAGCGCTTCAAGTTGCTGCAGGAGGCTGAAAACGACCGCCGGACTCGTCTTCACGATGCGCCCGAGCGCCGCGCTTCCACCGTCTGCGCCGCCATTCCCCTGATCGATGACCACCAGCTTGTCGATGTTGCCCAGCGGCGCCGCGACGGCTTCGAAGATCCCGCCGGAGGCCTGCAGGATAGCCGGCATCTTCTCGAGGACGGTCTGCAGCCGCGCCGAGTCGTTGAATTCCTTCCACGCTTCTGCCTTACGCAGGATCGCGGCAGCCTCGGCAACGCCCTGAGCCTCGATGGCCTTTGCCTGGGCGAGTCCGATCGCTTCGATTTTCGCCGCTTCGGCCCTGCCTTCGGCTTCGACCGCGGCGGCGCGACCGGCGCCTTCCTTTCGCAGTTTCTCCTGCTCGGCTTCGGCCAGCGCGATGAGCGCCGAGCGACGGCCTTCAGCTTCGAGAATCGCCGCCTGCTTGGCGGCTTCCGCACGCACGATGGCTGCCTGACGATCGGCTTCTGCCGGCTTGATGACCGTGGCCTCGAGTTCCTTCTGTTTCCGAAGGACCTCCTGCTCCTGGACCGCGATCATCTCCTGCGTTCGCGTGCGATCGACGCGCACTTCCTCTGCGACCACCGCCTGGCGAGCCGTCGCTTCCGAGAGCGGACCCGCCTGACCCGCGCGAGCTTTCTGGGTCTCGATCTCGGCCTGGTACTGCGCCTGGCGAATCATGAAGTCGCGCGACGCCTGTGCGATTTCGGCGTCAGCCTGGAACTTCGCGCGCTCCCCTTCCTGCAGCGCCTGCGCCGATTTGATCTTCGAGTCGCGCGTCGCCTCGGCCTCGCCGATGGTGGCGTCGCGCTTGACTTCGGCGGTTCGGCGCTTGCCGAGGGCGTTCAGGTACTCCTCTTCGTCGCTGATCTCCTGGATCGTCAGCACGTCGACGCCGAGACCCATCTTTTCAAGGTCGGCGGCGGCCTCGCTGGTCAGCTTCTGCGCGAAGCTTTGACGATCGCTGTTCACCTCTTCGACCGTGAGCGTGCCGAGAATCGAGCGCAGGTGGCCTTCGAGCGTCTGGAAGATGACCTTCTGCACCTGGTCATGCGTCATGCCGAGAAAGCGCTCCGCCGCAGCCTGCAGCGACGTCTCGTCGCCTCGAATCTTGACGTTGGCGACTGCCTTGACCGAGACCGGTACACCCTTCAGCGTGTACGCCCGCTTGATCTCGAGCGGGATGGTCATCACGTTGAGGTGGAGGTACTCGACTTTCTCGAGCAGCGGGATGCGGAGCGCGGCGCCGCCCTTGACCATGCGGTAGCCGACGACGCGGCCGTCGGGCAGCTTGCGCTTCCGTCCGCTGAGGACGGCGACGGCGTTCGGCGACACCTTGATGTAATTACGGCTGATCAGCCAGAAACCTGCGAAGACGGCAATGATGATCGCCGCAACGATAACGGGAGTGAGAAAGGGACTCGACAGGAGTGACATGGGTATGGCCTCGCCTCAACGGCGTTTGACGACGACGGTTTCTCCGACGACTTCCTCGACAACGACCGGCGTGTTCTCCGCTATCGCTTCATGCTCACGGCCCCGAGCAATCTTGTCGACGAGCTCTTCGCCAATGGTGCAGCGCACCTGACCAACTCCTCCTGCGGGTATAGCGACGACGACGCGCGCCACTCTTCCTACGAGATCCTGAGAGCGCGTCTCGGATGTTGCCTGCTGGTCGTAGAGAAAGCGCGCAAGGAAATAGACCGGCGCCGCCAGAAGCAATCCGGAGACAGCGCCAATGGCGGATGCGGCAAGCGGACCAATGCCCTGGTCCGTCGCTATGGCGCCAAAACCTCCAAACGCGGTGATGAAGACGCTGATGATGCGGGTGCTGAAGAAGCCCGGGCCGCCATGATCGAGATCATGGTCGAGCGCTGAATCGAAATGCTCGAAGACCTCGCCGAAGAACAGCGAGACCATCAAGAAGAGAAAGCCGACCGCGGCAATCCCGAGAAACACGGTGAACGCGCTCAGCGGTACGAGGTCCATAAGGTGAGTGTGCTCACTCTAGGGAAGCGACGTGCCCCTGTCAAATCACCTGTTGTACCTGAATTAGACGTAACCGGCACACGGCGGTTCAATCGCGACGCTCCCGTTGACCGCGATCGCAGTTCCTGCGCCCATTCATGCTGTCGCGGTTGGCAGAATCTCCAACCCGCCGGCCTCCTATGGACACAAACGCAGGAAAACACGAACAACCACGCGCAATGCGACACCGGCGCGCGATGGCAGACGTACCTGCTACGCCAGCGCCGCAGGAGTCGACGAATGAACCTCAAAATTCGGAACGGGACCGTGTCGAACAGCGAAGAGAGCTTGTGCGCCACCTGCCGCTTGTCGACAATCGTCCGCGGCCGAACGCTCGACGAAGAAATTGTTCAGTGCCACGCGCTCGGTCATCGGGCGGCAATGGTCACGTTCAAGGTCAAGTTCTGCTCGTCCTACAGCGACGCACGGCAGCCAAGCGTCATGCAGATGATCGAGCACGCATGGATTCTGCAGCCGGGGTCGAAGAAACGATTACCCGGCTTCGTGCGCAGCCGCGACCTGCAGCAGGAAGAGCTCGCCGACATCATGGTCGGCATTCACACCGGGCGTGACGAGTGACCGTGCCGGGGCCGTCAGCCAGTGATCGCGTGATCAATCGGGAACGGCTGTCCCGACCAGGCGCGCACCGACGTCCAGGGTTCGGCTGGAGCGGACCAGAAGGGATCCGAGGCTGGCAGGCCGAGCGGCAGCAAGCCGACGGTGCACAGGTAGAGGCTCCCGGTCGAGATATACGTCTCCCCGACACCCGGCTGATGCCCGCAGAAGCCGATGCGAAGCCAGCCGTTGGCGTCAAAGGTCCCGGGTGCCTCGATCGAGCGGCGGATGATTGCGGTCAGCGCGCCGCGCACCTGCGCCGGCGACACACCTTCGGGGAGCGCCTTTCGCAACGCGATTTGCGCCAGCAACTGGAATGCGCCGAACCGGTAGGCGATAGATCGGCCAATGGGCGGGAACGAGCCATCTGGCGCGATCAGCCGCTCGAGAATGGCCGCGTATCGCTGCGCACGCGGCTGCACGCGCGTCGCGAGATCCTTCCACGCCGGCATCTCGTCGCGGCACACATCCAGGACGTCGAGCAGCATCGGCTGGATGACAAGACTGTTGTAGTAGTCCCAGTGAAAGGCCGGGCCGTCGCCGTAGACGCCGTCGCCCTTGTACCATTGATCGTGCTGGCGCAGCGCGTAGTCGACGCGGGTACGGTCCCACGCGGCACCGAGTCTGGCGAGCGCCGCTTCGACAGTTGCCGAAAACAGCAGCCAATTGCTGAAGGCAGGCGTGATGACGCGCGTTGACTCGAGCGCGGCGACGACCTGCTTCGTCGTTGTCGCGTCGAGCGACGTCCGCAACGCCCGCGGCGCCCGGAGGATGGCGTGGGCCAGAAACGCCGCGTCGACGAGCGGCTGCCGCTCGCGCGTGAAATTCAGGTAGTCGGGCGATGCCGGATCCACAGCACGCGCAATCGCTCGACGCGAGAGATCTGCATAGCGCCCGCGCAGCCGGCCTTCGCTCGAGTCGTCCGCTTCGAGCTCGATCCACGGTGCCATCCCCGCGAGCAATCGCCCGATTGCCTCGAGATGGCTGACCGCCCGCCGGTCACTCCCCGCTGCCTGTTCCACCGGCATCTTCGCCTTTAACGTGCCAGCAGCGAGATTCTCGAGCACCGGATCCGCGAGCCGTGTCATGACTCCGACCCAGTACGCGCGGTCGGCGGACCCCGTGGCCTGTGGCTGGACCTGGGCCTGGGCGTGCTCAGAGGCCGACGCGCCAGCAATCACGGGCGCCACACTAACCGCACCAGCCGCCGATAGAAAGTCCCGCCGGTTCATTCTGATGTCCTCACCTTGAACCACCGTGTACTCTGTGTCATCCGTGGCTAGCGAGACCGTGTCATCCGTGGCACGCGACTCAAATGCGCTGGAAATTTTTCTCGATCTCGCGCCGCGACAATCGCAGGACCACCGGACGGCCGTGGGGACACACAGACGAGTACGCGGTCCGTCTCAGCTCTTCCAGGATGAACCGCATCTTCTCCATCGTCAGCGGATAGTTCGCCTTGACGGCGGCATGACACGCCATTGTCGCGGCAATGCGGCGAAGAGCGTCCTGAACGCCGGAGCCACGGTCGAGCCCTTCGAGATCGCCGGCCAGCGCGCGCACAGCCGCCTCACACGCGGCGGGATCGAGAATCGCCGGCACGGCAGAGAGGCGCACGCTGTCGCCCCCGAACTCCTCGATCTCGAGACCGAAGCGTTCGAGCGTCGCGCCGTGCTGCGCGAGCGCGTGACGTTCGGCCGGTGACATCTCAATCAGTATCGGCGTCAGCAAACGTTGACTCTCGAGCCGTGCCGTCGTCAACGTCTCCATGACACGCTCGAACAGCACGCGCTCGTGCGCCACATGCTGATCGATGATCGCGACGCCTTCATCGTCTATCGCGATGATGAACGTGTCGCGAAACTGCCCGAGTGGAATCATCGGGCGAATCTCGACGCTTGCCTGCGGCGCAGCTGCCACCTCCGACGGCACGGCACCGTCGAACCGTGGCCCCCAACTTCCACCGCCTGATCCGAAGGACGCGCCTGACGACGGCTCCGTGGACCAGCGGCTTCCCACCGTGGCGCCGGCAAGAACACCGGGAATGCTCATCGGCCGCGGCTCCTCTGGCCGCGGGGCAAACGCGGTGAACTGCAGTTCCGGCGCGCGGCCCTGTCCGAGCGCCTCGCCGAGCGCGCGCCGCAACACCTCGTGCACGAGCGATTGCTCCAGAAAACGGACCTCGGCCTTCGTCGGATGCACGTTGACGTCGACGCGGTCGGCTGGAATCTGCAGAAACAGGTGAACCTCGGGGCTCCGCTCCTTGATCGTTGCGACGCTGTACGCCTCAGTGATGGCGTGCGCGATGGTCCGGTCCTTGACGATGCGGCGGTTGACGAAGACGTTCTGCGCGCCCCGGACCGGCCCTTCGTCTCTGAGGGCGGCAACGTAGCCCTGGATCGCGATGCCGCCGGCTTCTTTTCGGATTTCGATCAGATCGGGCCGTTCCCCGTACAACTGAAAGAACCGCTCGTGCGGGCCGACTGCAGGTGGACAGGCGAGCAGGCGCCGGCCGCCACTTGTCAGCGAGAAGCCCACCTCGGGATAGCCCAACGCCAGCTGCGAGACGAGGCGCGAGATCTGCCCCGCTTCCGCCGTATCTGACTTGAGAAACTTGCGCCGCGCCGGGAGGTTGTAAAAAAGGTCCTCGACCTCGATCGCCGTTCCCTCGGGCGCACCGACTTCTCGCTCAGACGAGACCGTTCCGCCGTTGACACGGATTTCAGTCCCGGACGCGCTGCCGCGCGCGCGCGTCCGCAGGGTGAAGTGCGAGACCGACGCGATACTGGGAAGCGCTTCGCCGCGAAACCCGAGCGTCCGAATGGCAGCCAGATCGTCGGCCGCGGCAATCTTGCTCGTGGCATGCCGCTCGATCGCCAGCCGCGCATCCTCCGGCGCCATCCCCTCCCCATCGTCCTCGACGCGCAGAGATTTCTTGCCTCCGAGCTCAATGGCAATCGCAATGCGCCTGGCGCCCGCATCAAGTGCGTTTTCGACGAGTTCCTTGACCACGGACGCCGGACGCTCCACTACTTCGCCCGCGGCGATCTGATTGGCGAGGTGGGGAGGGAGGAGTTTGATCTTCATGGTGGTGAATGGGTCAGTCGTCAGTCGTCAGTCGCAGGTCGTGAGTCGGAAGTCGTTGGTCCGGAGACGTCAGTGTTGTGACTGAAGACCGACGACTGGCGACTGCCGCGCTCACAACCACCCTCGCTTGCGAAAGAACAGCAGCATCCCCGCTGTCACCGACGCCATGATCCCGAGTATCCACCAGAA
Organism: uncultured Acidobacteriota bacterium; assembly: GCA_963797715.1. Taxonomy (GTDB): domain Bacteria; phylum Acidobacteriota; class Vicinamibacteria; order Vicinamibacterales; family 2-12-FULL-66-21; genus DATBJJ01. Next base: position 79,488 of record CAWCQS010000003.1, on the reverse strand, counting down.
CTGCGCGTGCTCGCCGCCTGGGAGATGCGGAAGAGGCACGTTCATTCCGTACATGCCGGTGAGGACGGTCATTGGCATGAAGATCGTCGAGATGATGGTCAGCACCTTCATCACGCCGTTGAGCTGATTCGAGACGTTCGAGAGGTGCGCGTCGAGCAGGCTCGAGATGCGATCCTGAAAGTAGACGGCCTCGTCCGACAGACGCACGAGATGATCGTGGACGTCGCGAAAGCGGTACGAGAGGGCCTCGGGGATCTGCGCGAACTCGCGCCGCGCCAACCGGGCGACGGCATCGCGCTCCGGCATGATCACCCGGCGCAGCGATGAGATGTCCCGCTTGAAGTCGAGAATCCGCTTGACGAGCGTCGACTTGGGCCGGGAAAACACCTCCTTTTCGAGCGCATCGAGACGATCGCCGAGCTTGTCGACCTCCGGCCGGTAGTTGTCGACCATCGTGTCGACTATTCGATAGAGCAGCGCCGCGGGACCTTCGCCGAGCACGCGTTCGTTGCGATTGCAGATTTCGCTGATGCGCCCGACCGATCGCGATGTGCCGTTGTGAAAGGTGACAAGGTACTGCGAGCCCAGAAAGAAGTCGATCTCCTGGGTGCGGAACGCGTGCTCCTTTGCCTTGAAATCGATGCCGTGCAGGATCAGGTAGAGGTAGTCGCCGTACCGATTCCACCTTGGGATGATGGATTTCGGCGAGCGCGTCCTCGATGGCCAGCTCGTGAAAGTGGAAGACTTCGGTGAGGAGTTTCGCTTCGTCCGGTGTGGCAGCGCCCATGTCTACCCACAGCCAGATACCGCTGTCCGGCTTGAGCCAGGCCGGGTCCACCCGATCGACGATCTGCGTGGACCCTCCCTGGTGCTTGTAGATCGTGATCAATCCACGACCTTGAGCTGCAGCGCGGCCTGCGCAGCGGCGAGCCGCGCGACCGGCACGCGATACGGCGAACAGCTGACGTAATCGAGCCCGACCTTCTCGAAGAACTGGATCGAGGACGGATCTCCGCCATGTTCGCCGCAAATCCCGAGCTTCAGATTGGGACGCGCGGCGCGGCCCTTCTTCACCGCGATGTCGACGAGCTGGCCGACGCCGGTGGCGTCGATGGTCGCGAACGGGTTCTTCTTGACGATCTCGAGCTCCTGATACTGCGGCAAAAACGACCCCGAATCGTCGCGCGACATGCCGAGGCCGGTCTGCGTCAGATCGTTCGTGCCGAAGCTGAAGAACTCCGCCGACTGCGCGATTTCGTCGGCCGTGAGCGCACCGCGCGGGATCTCGATCATCGTCCCGACCATGTAGTTCAACTTGACCTTCTTCTCGGCCTGCACCTCGCGCGCCGCCTGGTGCACCACTTCGATCTGCAGATCCAGCTCCTTCTTGAACCCAACCGAGGGGATCATGATCTCGGGCCGGACCTTGATCCCTTCCTTCTGGACCTCCGCGGCGGCTTCGAACACCGCCCGCGCCTGCATCGCCGAGATCTCGGGATAGCCGATGCCGAGGCGGCAGCCACGGAAGCCAAGCATCGGGTTGAACTCGTGCAGCTGCTCGACGCGCTGATGGATGCGCGCCGCCGGCACGCCGATCTTCTTGCCGAGCGCCTCCTGCTGCTCCTTGGTGTGCGGCAGGAACTCGTGGAGCGGCGGGTCGAGGAAGCGAATCGTCGCCGGGTAGCCCTTCAGCGCGCGGAAGATGCCGGCAAAGTCCTCACGCTGATACGGCAGCAGCTTCGCCAGCGCCGCCTTCCGCGCGGCCTCAGTCTCGGCCAGGATCATTTCTCGCATCGCGTCGATGCGGTCGCCCTCGAAGAACATGTGCTCGGTGCGCGTCAGGCCGATGCCGACGGCGCCGAACGCGACGGCGTTGGCCGTCTGCTCCGGCGTATCGGCGTTGGTACGGACGCTCATCCGCGACGCGTCCGAGCACCACTTCATCAGCTGCTGGAAGTTCTTGAACTTCTCGGTCTTCTGGGCCGCCGTGTCGCCGTTGATCAGGCCGGCGACGATTTCCGAGGGCGCGGTCTTGACCTGGCCGGCGTAGACCTGGCCGATCGTCCCGTCGATCGACATCCAGTCGCCTTCCTTGAACGTCTGCCCCTCGACCTTCACCGTCCGCGCCTGGTAGTCGACTTCGACCGCCGCGGCGCCGCAGACGCAGACCTTGCCCATCTGCCGGGCGACGAGCGCCGCGTGTGACGACACGCCGCCGCGCGCCGTGAGGATGCCTTCGGCCGCGATCATGCCGCGCAGGTCCTCGGGCGACGTTTCGACGCGGACGAGTAACACCTTCTCGCCCTTGTCGGCCGCTACCACCGCGCGATCCGCGTTGAGGTAGATCTGGCCCGACGCCGCGCCCGGACCGGCCGGGAGTCCCGTGGCAATGGCCTTCACCTTGGCCACTTCCGCCGCGTCGAACACCGGAGCGAGGAGCTGCTCGAGCTGGTCGGCGGGATTGCGCATCACCGCTGTCTTCCAATCGATCAACTTCTCCTTGTACATGTCGATCGAGAACTTCAGCGCGGCCATCGCGGTCCGCTTGCCGTTTCTCGTCTGGAGCATGTACACCTCGTCGTCCTCGATGGTGAACTCGAAGTCCTGCACGTCCTTGAAGTGCTTCTCGAGCGTCTGACGGATCCGTTCAAGCTCGGCATACGCGTGCGGCATCTGCTTCTTCAGCTCCGCCACCGGTTCGGGCGTGCGCACGCCGGCGACGACGTCCTCGCCCTGCGCGTTGATCAGGAACTCGCCGTAGAACTCCTTGACGCCGTTGGCAGGGTTGCGCGTGAAAGCGACGCCCGAGCCCGAGCGCTCGCCGGTATTGCCGTAGACCATCGCCTGCACGTTGACGGCCGTGCCCCACTCCGTCGGGATGTTGTATTTGCGGCGGTAGACGATCGCGCGGTCGTTCATCCACGAGCCGAAGACGGCGCCGATGGCGCCCATCAGCTGATCCCACGGCGACGCCGGGAAGCTCTTGCCGACGCGCTCCTTCACCAGCGCCTTGAAGCGGCGCACGAGCTCCTTCAGGTCTTCGACCGAGAGCTTCGTGTCCTCGATGCCCTCGTGATGGCGCTCGTGCTTCAATTTCTCGATGACCACCTCGAACGGCTCGTGGTCCTCGTCGGGACGCTTCTGCACGCCGAGGACGACGTCGCCGTACATCTGGACGAAGCGGCGGTAGCAGTCCCACGCGAAGCGCGCGTTGCCCGTCTTGGTGGCCAACGCCTCGACCGTCTGGTCGTTGAGACCGAGGTTCAGGATCGTGTCCATCATGCCGGGCATCGAGTCGCGGGCACCGGAGCGGACAGACACCAGCAGCGGGTTCGTCAGATCGCCGAAGGTCTTGCCGGTCTGCTGCTCGATGGCGGCGATGCCGGCCTCCATCTGTCCCTTGAGCTGCGGCGGATACGTGCGCTTGTTGGCGTAGTAGTAGGTGCAGACCTCGGTCGTGACCGTGAAGCCGGGCGGAACCGGCAGCCCGATGCGGCACATCTCGCCGAGGTTCGCGCCCTTGCCACCGAGCAGCGCCTTCATCGATCCGTTGCCGTCCGTCTTGCGCCCGAAGAGGTAGACGTATTTGCTTCCCGCCTTCGGGGCCGCAGCCTTTGACACCTTCTTCGCGTTCGCCACGGTCTTCTTTGCCGCCGTCTGCTTCTTCTTCGATCCAGCCGCCTTCTTCCGTGCCTGTGTCTTCGCCATTTTCTGCTGTCCTACTCCGTTTGAGGAACGATTTCCGAAATGTCTGCGAGCTCGAGGATGAGATCGCGGAGGTCTGCCATCAGCGTCAGCCGCGCCGTCTTCAGGCGCTCGTCCTCGGCCATGACAAACACTTCTGTGAAGAATCGATCGACTACCGGCCGAAGGCCGGCGAGATCGGTGAATGCCTGACGGTAGTCGGCCGCGGCAGCGGCCGCTTCGATGCGTGGACGGCGAGTGTCAAGTTCGGCGAGCAGCGCCTGCTCTGCCGGCTCGCTGAGCGCGCTGCGGTCGAGCGCGGCTCGACTCTTGAGCTCGCGGGCGATGTTCTTGACCCGCTTGAAGAGCACGGCCAGCGCCTGGAAGTCCTCCGAGCCGCGCATCGCGTGGAGCGCCGCGGCAATTCGCAGCGCGCGGAGCGGAACATCGCCGGCACCAGACAACGCCCCGCGGACCACCTCGATCGGATACCCTCGCTGCTCGAGCACGTACTGCACGCGGTCGTGCGCAAACGCGACAACGGCGTCGTTGACTGACGATCCCGCCGCACCGGCGAAATGCATGCTCGCCGCCTCAACCAGCGCCCGCAGGCCGAGCTCACGATTGACGCCGACCAACCCCGGAAGATCCATCAGCACGCGCACGATGCCGTGCATCTGACGTCGCAGGCCGAATGGATCGCGCGAGCCGGTGGCTTTCTCACCGGCGCTCGTCAACCCTACCAGCGTGTCGAGCTTGTCGGCCAGCGACACCGCCGCCCACACCGTTGCCGCACCGCCGAGATCGGCCTTCGACGGCGGCGCCTCCACCTCGACGCCAATCGGCAGGTAGTGATGATAAATGGCCTTCCACACGGTTTCCGGCTGCCCTTCCTCGCGGGCATAGATGCCGCCCATCGTGCCCTGCAGCTCCGGAAACTCGAACACCATGTCGCTCGTCAGGTCGGCCTTCGCAAGACGAGCCGCCTTGGCCGCATCGGCCGCAGCGTCGGGACGCCCGAACGCGTCGGTCGCGATGTGCGCCGCCAGCTTCTCGATACGCTCCGCTTTGTCACGATAGCTTCCCAGCTTCTTGTGAAAGAGCACCGTATGCAGACGGTCGAGGCGTGATTCGAGCGTCTGCGTGCGATCGGCTTCCCAGAAAAACTTCGCGTCGCGAAGACGTGCCGCGACCACGCGTTCCGCGTTCTTGGCGATGAGACGCTCGTCGACCGGCTGCGTATTGACCACCGCCAGAAACGCTTCCTTGATCCGTCCGGTTTCGGTCAGCACGGGAAACCAGTGCTGGTGATGCACCAGCGTCGTCGACAGCACTTCTTCCGGAAGGACGAGAAAGGCGGCGTCAAAGAATCCGGCGATCACAGACGGATACTCGACGAGATCGGCGACCTCCTCGACGAGCGTCGCGTGATCCTTCAGGTGCACGCGACCACCCAGGCGGCGGGCGTGCCGCTCCAGATCGCGGGCGATCCGGTCGCGGCGATCGGCATGATCGAGGACGACGAAGTGTTCGGCGAGCTTGGCCTGATACTCCTCGAAGCTGCGCACCTTGATCGATCGTCCGGCGCGCCCGCTCGTGGCGAGAAACCGGTGCCCATACGTCAGCGCACCGGATTCGATGTCCTGGACCAGAGGTCCAGCGGCGCCGGGCGTTCGGCCGATCGTGTACGGGACGACACGGCCACCATACAGGAACAGCAACCAGCGAATCGGACGCCCGAAGAGGAGCTCGCCACGTCCGTCGTCCAGCCTGGCGTCCCAATGCATCTGCTTGGGGAACGACAGGTCACGGAGGAAACCGGTAAGGATATCGGGCAGCGTATCGACAGCGCTCCGACCACGCTCGTGCTTCTGGAACGCGAGGTATTCGCCTTTCGGCGTTCGCGCCCGCGTCAACTGCTCGAACGACACGCCCTGCTTCTTCGCAAATCCGAGCGCGGCCGGCGTCGGCTGTCCGTCCGTGCCAAATGCCGCCGACACCGGCGGGCCGGTAATCGTCTCGTCGAGGTCTTCCTGACGCTCCGCGATGTGCGCGACGCGAACCGTCAACCGTCTCGGCGTGCTGAAGCTTTCGACCGGCGCACCTGGAGCAATACGGAACTCGGAGAGTCGCGCCGAGAGGCGATCGGCGAGCTGGCTCGTCAACTTCGGCATCCAGGCCGCCGGCAATTCTTCGACGCCGATCTCGATGAGGAGTTCTCTATCCATTACTTGATTCGCGCTGGACCCGAGCGCCTGCAGCGTCGCTCCGCCACGCCGGACAGTTTCCGGCCCAGCGCCTTCGCAATCGACGACCGCCAGCTGCCGCACGCGAAGGATGTAGGCCATCCGTTCAGTGACGCCGATGCCGCCGCTGGCATCGAGCAGGTTGAACATGTGCGAGCACTTGAGGCAGTAATCGAGCGCGGGCAGGAGCAGCTTCGATCGCAGCAGCGTCTCGGATAGCAAGTAGTACTGATCGAAGAGGTTCCGGTGCAGCGCGTGCAGCTCGGACTTGGGCATGTCGATCTGCCCGAACGCATATTTCGACTGCTCGACCTCGTCGCGGTGGCGAACGTCGCGGTAGGTGACGCCCTCGGTCCAGACGACGTCGAAGACGTTGTCGACGTCCTGCAGCATCATCGCCAGCCGCTCGATGCCGTAGGTCAGCTCGACGGAGATCGGCGCCAGATCAACCCCACCGGCCTGCTGGAAGTAAGTGAACTGCGTGATCTCCTGGCCGTCGAAGAGCACCTGCCAGCCAATACCCCAAGCGCCGAGCGTCGGCGATTCCCAGTTGTCCTCTTCGAAGCGCACGTCGTGCGCCCGGAGATCGATGCCGCAGGCCTCGAGGCTCTGCAGATAGAGCTGTTGGACTTCGTCGGGCGCCGGCTTGAGGATGACCTGGAACTGCTGGTGCTTGAACAGCCGGTTGGGATTCTCGCCAAAGCGGCCGTCGGCGGGACGGCGAGACGGCTGCACGTACGCGACGTTCCAGTGCGACGGCCCGAGCACGCGCAGAAACGTCTCGGGGTGCATCGTGCCGGCGCCCATCTCGATATCGAGCGGCTGCTGGAGGAGACAGCCGCGCGAGGCCCAGAACTCCGACAGTTTGAAGATGATTTGCTGCAGCGTGACCATGCGGACAGGCTAACGAGTGTGGCGCATCTCGCGCAGTCACTCGAGCGGACTTCAGCTCCTTCTCCAGGTGCAGGTTGATCAACCGCCGGTGGGCGGTCTCGAGCTCGCGCGAGGCCGCCGCCGACAACATCAGCGAGTCCAGTTTCTCCGGCGTCGCCGACCTGGCGGCACGCAGGAACTGCATCGCCATGGCCGAGAGCTCGGTTCCCCCTCCCGCCGGCGCACACCGTTGGCAGACGAAGACGTGCTCTCGCGGAGGCATCACTGCGCCCAACGATAACGTCGTCGAGCAGACCGCACAGCCCAGCGCCGGATAGACGCCCTGCAGCCGCAACAGCCAATACTCGAAATAACGCGCCAACTGGTCAATCGGCGCACCGTCGGCAATCGCGTCGACCATCGACGCACCCAATCGAAACAACCGCTCGTCGGCGTGCGACTCTTGCGCCCATTCGTCGATGAGCTCGGCAAAATACCCGACGTGCCCGAGCGCCTCAGCCGATTTCGCGAGGAGCGGCGATCGCGCCGGCTCGACGTAATTGAGCCGCACCAACTCGCGCTGCTCGCGTTCGAAATAGGCCACTTCACCGCGCGTCAGCGGCTCGAGCGCCCCCACGTATCGCGACTTTGGCCGGCGCGCGCCCTTGGCAACGCCTCGCTTCTTTCCCCGATCGCGGGTCAGAAACACGACAATCCGATCCGCTTCGCCCAGCTTGTAAGTGCGCAGGATCAGGGCGTCAGCCTTGTGGACCGGCATATAGCAATGCTGAATGCTGAACCCGGAATGCCGAAGTGAATTAGAACTTCACGCTTACTTCAGCATTCAGCAATCAGCATTGCTATCTTATCCCGTAATCCGCAAGTACTTGATAAACAACGCACCTAGCCCCAGAAACGACAAAAATCCGAACACGTCGGTCAGCGTTGTGATGAAAACCGACGACGCGAGCGCTGGATCGACATTGAGCGCGCGCAGGGCGAGCGGGATGAGCGTGCCCGCCGTAGCCGCGACGAACATGTTGATGATCATGGCCAGTCCGAGGATCAGCCCCAGCCATGGGGTTCCCTGCATCAGCCACGCGACACCCGCGCCGACGATTCCACACGCGACCCCGTTGCCCAAGCCGACGAGCGCTTCCTTGATCAGCGCCTTGCGGGTATTGCTCCAGGTCAACTCGCCAAGCGCGATGCCGCGAACGATCACCGCGAGTGTCTGCGTGGCCGCGTTGCCTCCCATGCCGGCGACGACCGGCATGAAAACAGCGAGCGACGTAACCATGCTGATCGTCCCCTCGAACAGCTTGACGACAGAGGCGGCAATGAAAGCCGTGACGAGGTTCACCAACAGCCATGGGAGTCGCTTCCGCAGCGACTCCATCGGCGTGGTAAACACGCGGTCATCGCTCGCCAGACCTGCGAGCCGGTACACGTCTTCCGTCGCCTCGTCCTTGATGACGTCAATCACGTCATCGACCGTGATGACGCCGACGAGCTTGTTCTCGGCGTCGACGACAGGAATCGCGAGCAGGTTGTACAACGCGACCAGCCCTGCCACTTCCTCCTGATCCATCTCGACGCGGGCACTGATCAAGTCCGTCGTCATGATCCGCTTAAGCGGTGTATCAGGCGGCACGAGCAAGAGACGGCGCAACGACACGACGCCGACCAGGTGCCTCCGGCTGTCGATGACGTAGAGGTAGAACACCATCTCGACGTCGCGCGAACCCTGCAGGGCGGCGATCGCCTCCGACGCTGTCATGTCCTCCGACAGCGCGAAGACCTTCGGATTCATGATCCGGCCGGCGGTCTTCTCCGGGTATTCGAGCAGCTCGCCGACATCAGCGCCTGCCGGCTTCTTCTGCATCAACTCGAGGACCGCAGCCGAGAGTTCCTCGGGCAGGTTGTCAATGATCGCGGCGACGTCGTCTGACGGCAGGTCCTGTGCGAGTTTGACGATCTCCTCTGGCGACCGCCCAGCGAGGAGCGGCGCCCCGGCCTCGGGGCCGAGCTCGCTCAGAGCTTCCATTGCCAGCCGGCTGTTGCGCTCGAGCAGTAGTGAAAACGCTGAAACGCGGTCCTTCTCGGGCAACTCGGCGAACAGCTGAGCCAGGTCGGCTGGGTACTGCTTCTGGAGGAGGTTGACCAGGTTCGACGTCGCCCCCATGCGCTGGAGGCGCTTGACCGAGTCGAGCACGACGTCGAGCTTTCGCTGAGCCATGTGATCCGTTCAATCTAACACGAAATACAGGGGTTATGCGTGATATAACGGTCCGTGCCGCAGGCGATCCTCACCGCCAGGTGGCGGAAGCTGAGGCGAATGCGTAAGCTGCGAATACTCTTGGCGGACGACCACGAGACGGTTCGCGAAGGTCTCAAGGTCATCCTCAACGCCCAGCCCGATATGGAGGTCGTTGCCGAGGCGAGCGACGGCAACGCTGCGATCTCGCAAGCTACGGCCGTCTCGCCTGACATCGTGGTGATGGACGTGACGATGCCGCGGCTCAACGGTCTGCAGGCGACCGCGGCCCTGCGCGAGTGCTGCCCGGGCGTGAGGGTGCTGACGCTCACCCGCCACGCAGACGACGGATATCTTCAGCAGCTCCTCCGCGCCGGCGCATCAGGCTACGTCCTCAAGCAGAGCCGAGCCTCCGAACTGCTCCACGCGATTCGGGCAGTGGCAAGCGGTGGCAAGTATCTCGATCCTGCAGTCGCGGACCGCGTGATCGGCGACCTTGGGCGGCGGGCGCACAAAGTCGATTCGCCAGCCGACACGCCCGCACTCAGTCCGAGGGAAGAAGAGATTCTGCGGCTCGTCGCGTGGGGCTACAGCAACAAGGAAGTCGCAGAGGTGTTGGGGCTCAGCGTCAAGACCGTGGAGTCGCACAAAACCAACGCAATGCACAAGCTCGCCTTGCACAGTCGCATAGATGTCGTGAAGTACGCGCTCCTTCAGGGCTGGTTGCGAGACAACTAGCCTTCACCTGGACAATCGACAACCCGTCACACGAACAATCGCGGCGACCGCGGTGGGGAGAAGTCCACCGCGGTCAACCGCCTCTCGATACGACCAGTGCTATGGCTGCATCGGAGACTGGCGCCGGATCATCGAGTCGCGGAGGGTGTAGTCCGGCGGCACTTCGAACAGCGAGCGCGCGGGCTCGGTCTGTGTGATGTTCGTGAGCCGATACGTAGTCTCTCCAGTGCGGGGGTCGTTGTGCCTGGTCATCACGAGCACCTTCAACTCCGGGGCAAACCACTGTTCGGAGACGATCAGCAGGGGCTGCTCGTTACCGATGGCTCCGGCCGGAATCGTCGTCGTAGTACGCGTACCGCTCGCGGCGACACCCTCGACGATCTGGGTGCCTAGCTCTTCGCGGTTGATGTTCGCGCCGGCCGGCATCGGCGTGCGAGGAAGGGTGACTCCTTCAGGCGGATACGCAATTGCCCCGGCATGAGGCTCACCGGCCACGGTAACGGCGACGCCACTGCCGCTTCCGTTGCCACGCCCACGGCCCTGTCCTGCGCCGCCAGCAGCGACGGCCTGCGCCTCGACCTCTCGGCGACGGCCGGCCTCGGCACTTGGATCGCTCCCTGCCACGACAACGCCGCCTTCGGCAGTTCGCGCGGCGGTGAGCGTTCCTCTACCTCCAGGCGCAACGGTCGCAGTCGCGACCTCGTTGGGGGTGGTTACGATCACGCCGTTGCGATGAGCGGTCTTGTTCGCTGGATCGAGAACGAAAGTCGAACCGGCGACGGGATCGCTGATGCTCACGGTCTGGACCTCACCCGCGGAGGTCAGCTGCTCGCGCCGCGTTCGTCCCTCGCTGTCGCGGTATGTGCGCGACGATGTCTTGCGGACGATCCGATTGCCGTCGCTCAGCACCTGCACCGTTTCCGTGATCGCTTCGGCCGAGTACGGCGCTCCCGTCGTAATTCGTGATTCGACCGCCATTCGCGCGCGCTCAACCAACTGCTTCTCGAGCGCCGCCTGCGGCGGGACGGTCTGCGTGCCGGCAAAGCCTTGTGCGGCCACCGGCGCCGCCAACGCCAGCACGGCGAGTGTGAAAGCCAGTTCCTGCTTCATCTTTGCTCCTAGCTCCTAGCTCCTGCCTTCTACCTCCGACCTCCTACGTCACTTACCAACCGAATCGCCCGCGCCTGACCGTCCTGGCCAACGAGGACGTCAGCTTGGACAGGGACATCGCGCGCATCCGGAACGATCTCGAGTCCGTAGGTTGGTAACGAGGTCAATGGAATCTCTACGCGGATAATCTGCCCGCTTTCGAAGTCTGGGAGGCCGACCGCGCCTGGCAAGCCTACGAAGCCGGTGGCCGCAGCGAGACGCGGCGCCTGCACGCGGCGCGGTCTCACACGCGGCCCACGGTGGCCGGAATTCGACCGACCCGTAGCCGCTGACACCGACGGCGTCAGTGCGTCCACTATCGGCTCAGCGGTCGGCGTTGAGGTCGATGGCGGCACAGACTGAACGACAGTGCTCTCCGGCTCGACACTTCTCGCCGACCTCCACCACGCGGCCGCCGCAGCGAGAACGACGATGGCGGCTGCCGCGGCCAGCGCTCGCCGAAGAGGAACCGTTCGGCTGACGACCGGCTGCTGTTGACCAGCAGCCACGTTCACTCCTTGCCGTTCAACGAAGATCTCTCGCAGGCGGCGGCCCATCGCCTCAGATACCCCTTCTACTGACGTCGATTCGGCAAGGGCGCGCAACCCGAGACTCAGCTGCCGCTCCCTCGCCATGAGCGCGACGCACGACGCGCAGTGCTCGACGTGACACTCGACCGCGGCCAGTGTTCCTTCGCCGATCTCGACGCCGCGCGCCACATCGACGATCGCTTCCCGCAATGTTTGGCAGGTCATGCGAGATTCCTCACGCTTCTCAGCGGCCGCCCGAGATTTGTCCGCTCGGCAGATTCTTTACACGTCTGGGCGAATTCCACTCGTTCTACGCCGGCGGCGGCCGCAAGCTTCGACGCGAGAAGCGCGCGCCCGCGGTGCAGACGCGAGCGCACGGTGCCAAGGGCACACCCGAGTGCCACCGACGCGTCCGCGTAGCTCAACTCCTGCAGGTCACACAACACGACCGCTTCGCGATATCGCAGCGGCAGTGTCAGAACCGCCTGCCGCAATGCTTCGATGCTCTCGGCCTTCGTCAGATCACCAAGCGCTTGGGGTTCAACGGCCAGCATCTGCTCGACCTGATCATCGTCGTTCTCATCGTCGCCATATCGTGCCAGTGGCTGCAGCAGCCGATCGCGCTCCGCGCGACGGCGAACGTGGTTACGAGCGATGCCGCAGAGCCAGGCCGCCACTGACGCACGCGCCGGATCGTAGCGACTGGCATCGCTCATCACGGCCAGGAACACTTCCTGCGTGACGTCCTCGGCAATCGACGGCGACGCCGTCATGTGGAGCGCAAACCGGTAGACCTGGCCCTGGCGGCGCCGGAACAGCGAGGCAAACGCCTCGGCGTCGCCGGCGACAACACGGCACATCAAATCCTCGTCTCGCAGCTCGTCTGCGCGCATAAGTGGCGGTCGGCGTTCGATCGGTCCCCTCGGGCCGATTCGTTTTCGACGCCGACAGGTGACATTCAGTTGGCCGCGAGGGAAAGTTCCAGGAACTTGGCGTCAGCGCTTGCGACGCGGCCGCGTCTTGGGCACGCCCAGCGCGTCGAGCGTCCGCTCGTCGTTGCGCCAGTCCGCGTTGACCTTGACCCTGAGGTCCAGGAACACTTTCGTGTCGAAGAAGCGCTCGAGATCCTTGCGGGCGTCCGTGCCGATGCGCTTGATCATCTCGCCGCCTCGCCCGATCACGATGGGCTTCTGCGATTCCTGCTCGACCCAGATCGTGCAATAGAGGCGGAGCATGCGCTCCCGATCGGACTCGTCGAACTGATCGACGACGACCGCAGTCGAAAACGGCAGCTCGGCGCGCGTATGCAGCCAGGACTTTCTCCCGAACGATCTCTGCCGCCAGCGCGCGCTCCGGTTGATCGGTCAAGTAGTCGTCTGGAAAGACCGGCTCGCCTTCCGGCAGCCGCTCGATCAGCACCCTCTCGAGCCGGTCGACGCCATCCCCTGTCGCGGCTGACACTGGAACGATCGCGGCAAAGTCGTGCCAGGCGGCGGCTTGCCCCATCAGCGGCAGCAGCGCGTTCTTTGCGACCAGGTCGATCTTATTGAGCACGAGCACGACAGGCTGCTTGACGCGCGCCAGCAGGCCAGACACGTAGTCGTCCCCTCGCCCAGGCTTGCGTCGAGGCATCGAACACGAGCGCGACGACGTCGACTTCGCTCAGCGTTTCGACTGCGGCGTCGACCATACGCACGTTGAGCCGGTGCAACGGGCGATGGATCCCTGGCGTGTCGACGAACACGATTTGACCGTCGGCGTGGTGCTTCACCGCCAGAATGCGATTGCGAGTGGTCTGCGGCTTGTCGGAGACGATCGCGACCTTCGTCCCGACGATGTGGTTGAGGAGCGTGGACTTGCCGGCGTTCGGCCGACCGATGAGGGATACGGAGCCGGCGCGCGCCACTACCGCCGCTCCACCGGCGCTTCCTGCGCGCGGCGGAAGCGTACCTTGTGGATACGGCGACGCTCGGCCTCGAGCACCTCGACCTGCAAGCCGTCGAGCTCGAACGTCTCTCCTACCGCCGGCACTCGCCCGACCCGTGTCAGCACGTAGCCGCCCACGGTTTCGAATCCTTCTGGCTCTATGGCGATGTCGAGCCGGTCACGCACTTCGTCGATGCTCGCCTTGGCGCTGAACACCCACGAACCGTTGCCCTCGTCGACCACGGGCTCCGCCTCGACGTCGTACTCGTCGCGGATCTCGCCGACGATTTCTTCGACCAAGTCCTCGAGCGTCACCAGGCCAGCGGTGCCGCCGTACTCGTCGACGACGATCGCCATCTGCACCTGGCGGCGCTGGAACTCCTTCAGGAGCTCCGGCACGCGCTTGGTCTCGGGAACGAACACGGCCGGGCGCACCAGATGACTGATCGGCTGCGCATCGCCGGCCTCGTTGAGGAGAAAGAGATCCTTGACGAAGACGATGCCCTGGATGTTGTCCAGATTCTCCTTGAACACAGGGATGCGGGAATACTCCTGCTCCCGGAAGAGCGCGCGCAGCTCGCGAATGGTCGACTCTGACGAGATGGCAACGATGTCAGGCCGCGGCGTCATCACCTCTCGAACGAGCGTGCCGCCGAAATCGACGATGGACTGGAGGAGCGCCTGCTCCTCGCGTTCGATCAGATTTGTGTCTTCTGCCGGCTCAGCGCCTGCGGTGGGCTCGGCCTTGTCGTCGGCGCTCGGGCTGGCGGCACCGTTCTCGCGCTCGGCCCGGCTGTCGACGATGAGCCGCACGAGGGTCCCCGTCAACGGATGGAGAAAGCGCGCCGCTATGTCGAACGGCGGCAAGAGCACGGCGAGAACCTTTTCGGGGCTGCGCCGGACGACGAGCAACGGCAGCACGTGTTCGAAGAGGAGGATGAACACGGCGACGAACAGGAGGAGCATGCCGATCGACGAGAAACCTTCCGAACCGGTGAGCACGGCGAGCACGACCGTGGCGAGCGAGAAAATGAGCCCCAGCATGAGCCGCGCTGGGACGAAGAGCTGAATGGGATCGTCGAGATAGAACCCGAGGCGGTCGTCGCGGCCGCCGCGCTCGACCGCCAGACGGAGCGACAGGCGCATCAGCGCGCTGAACGCGGTCTCGATGATGCCGACGTAGATGGCCGCGATGGCCAGAAGCAGCAGGAGGGCGATCATGCGCGGGCCCGCCTTCCGTTCGGCGGCGCGGACGCTCGCTCGATCAGCCCTGTTTCGAGCCCACCCTTTCGCCGGAGGGTCCGCTCGAGGCGAGCCATCCTGCCGTTGTCGTCAGCGTCGTGGTGATCGTAGCCAAGCAGGTGCAGCAACCCATGGAGCGCGAGGACTCGGAGCTCTGCCTGGTAGGAATGTCGCGCCTCTTTCGCCTGGCGACGGGCAATGCCGGTGGCAATCACGATGTCACCCAACGCCGCTGCGCCGACAGACAACGATTCGGCGGGAAATGAAAGCACGTCCGTGGGCGTCGTCGCGCCGCCGGAACCGGCGGTTCAGCGTCCGCATCCGCGCATCACTGACCAGCGCGATGGCCACGTCGCCGGCAGCCCGCCGCGGGGCGACGCGCGCGAGCCACTGCGACAGACCGCCAGCACGGACGGCGCGGCCGGCGCCGTCGCTCACCGACACACGCAAGCGGCTACTGTCGGGGTCCACTGTGGGACTCGTAAGCCTTGACGATCTGCTGCACGAGTTGATGGCGCACGACGTCGCGCTCGTCGAAATGGACGAACTCGATGCCCTCGATCCCGCCGACGACCTTCATCGCCTCGACCAGCCCGGAGGGACGGCCGGACGGCAGGTCGATCTGCGTGATGTCGCCCGTCACCACGGCCTTCGATCCAAATCCGAGCCGCGTCAGGAACATCTTCATCTGCTCGGAAGTGGTGTTTTGCGCCTCGTCGAGAATCACGAATGCATCGTTGAGCGTCCGGCCGCGCATGAAGGCGATCGGCGCCACTTCGATCGTGCCCCGTTCGATTAACCGTTCGACCCGTTCGAGCTCGATCATGTCGTAGAGCGCATCGTAGAGCGGCCGCAGATACGGATTGACCTTCTCCTGGAGATCGCCGGGAAGAAACCCGAGCTTCTCTCCGGCCTCGACCGCCGGACGCGCAAGGATGATGCGGCTGATGCGCTTGGACAGCAGATACGTCACGGCCTGAGCCATCGCCAGATAGGTCTTGCCGGTGCCGGCAGGACCAATACCGAAGACGATGTCGTACTTGTCGATCGCGTCGAGGTACTTGCGCTGATTGACGCTCTTCGGCAGCACCTGACGCTTGCCAGATGCTCTGGGGGCGCCGCGCAGAAAGTAGTCCGCGAGCTCGACCTGATCGTCCTGGGCGACGAGTTGCGCGGCGGTCCGGACGTCACCCTTGGCGAGCTTGTATCCGCCTCGGAGAAGCGAGGCCAGCTGGTCGAGCACGCGCTCGGCTCGCGCCACGTCGGCCACATCCCCTTCCACGATCACCTCGTGTCCGCTCGTCCGCGTCCGGACGTTGAAGATCGTCTCGAGGTGCTTCAGGTTTTCGTCGTAGCTCCCGAACACGGATTCGACGCCCTCGTCGGGAAGCGTGATCTTACGTGTGACGGCAGCGGATGGGATGGCTGTAACTCCTTGATTTCGTTACGATTACGTTACGCGAGTGACATCAATTCTAGCATGGGCGGCGCAGGGCCTCTTTTTTGCGCCAAAACGCCTACTCAGCCATTCGGCTTCAGGTGAAGCTCGCGAAGTTGTTTTTGGCTCACCGTCGACGGCGCATCCGCCATCAAGTCAACGGCCTGGGCGGTCTTTGGAAACGCGATGACCTCTCGAATCGAGCTCTCACCGCACAGGATCGCCACGATGCGATCGAGGCCGACGGCGATGCCGCCATGGGGCGGTGTGCCGTACTCGAGCGCTTCGAGGAAGAATCCGAACCGCATCTTAGCTTCCTCGTCGTTGATTTGCAGCAGCTTGAAGATCAGGCGCTGCAATGTCTGATCGTGAATTCGGATTGACCCGCCGGCAATTTCGCTCCCGTTGAGCACGAGATCGTAGGCACGCGCGCGGGCTCGCCCAGGTTCGCTCTCGAGCAATCCCGCATCGCTCTCGAGGGGCGATGTGAAGGGATGATGCATGAACTCGTACCGCTGCTCGTCCTCGCTCCATTCGAACATTGGAAAGTCGACCACCCACAAGAAGGCAAACTTCGACGGGTCGAGCAGATTCTCACGCTTCGCCAGCTGCAGCCGCAGCTGGCCGAGCAGCTTCGATGTCGGCTCGTGCTTGCCAGCCGCCATGATCAGCAGGTCCGCCGGACCGGCGTTGGCGAGCTCGAGGGCTCGGCGGATCGCGTCCTCGCCAGCAGCTTTGAGCGCTGGGCTCTGCACCGCACCCTCAGAGGCCCGTGCCCAGACGAGGCCGGCCGCGCCGAGTTGCTTGGCTTGTTCGATGAGCTCGTCGAGTTCCCGGCGGGAGTAGCGCGCCGCGCCGGGCACGACGAAGCCGCGCACCTCCCCACCCGCTTCAATCGTGCTGCGGAAAACCGCGAAGGCGGACTCCCGGAAGGCTTCTGAGAGATCGCTGATCTCCATCCCGCATCGGAGATCGGGTTTGTCCGACCCGTACTTGGCGATCGCCTCCGCGTAGGGCAACCGAAGAAACGGCCGCGGCGCGTCTCGGCCGATGAGGCGCATCAGCCGCTCCATCAGCGGCTCGATGGTCGAGAAGACGAGATCCTCGGTGGCGAACGATATCTCGAGGTCGACCTGTGTGAACTCGGGCTGACGATCGGCGCGCAGGTCCTCGTCGCGGAAGCACTTGACGATCTGGAAGTAGCGATCGAGGCCGGAGATCATCAGGATCTGCTTGAAGATCTGCGGCGATTGCGGCAACGCGTAGAACTCGCCGGGGTGGACGCGGCTCGGCACCAAGTAGTCGCGCGCACCTTCCGGCGTCGACTTTGCGAGCATCGGCGTCTCGATCTCGAGAAACCCCTGCTCGTCGAAATACTTCCGCACGTCCATCGTGACGCGGTGACGCAGCATCAGGTTCTGCTGCATTCGCGATCGGCGAAGATCGAGATAGCGATACTTGAGCCGCGTGTCTTCCGAGACGGGCGACTCGTCCGCGATTGGAAACGGCGGCGTCTTCGCGTCGTTCAGGAGCCGAATCTCGCGCGCGCGAACTTCGATCGCGCCGGTGCTGACTTTGGGATTCACCGTCTCGGGCGACCGGGCTTCGACCTGGCCGAGCACGGCAATGACGTACTCCGCCCGCAGCCGTTCGGCCGCCGCAACCAGCGCCTCGTTGTCGCGCACGACGACCTGCGTCACACCGTGACGATCGCGCATGTCAATGAACACGAGCGAGCCGAGATCGCGGACGCGATGTACCCATCCGAGCAAGACGACGTCGCGGCCGACGTCAGCGGCCGTGAGGGCTCCACAGGTGTGGGTTCGCGCAAGAGTCCCTAAAGGTTGATTCATAGACACGGTTCTTGGTTCGGCGTTCTTCGTTCGGGGTTCAGGTTCAGCGTTCAAGGTTCGCATATTTGGTTCGGTGATCCGCGCGCGCAGTTCGAGCGCTCAGCCACGACGCCACCTCGGCCCGGGGCACCGCGATTTGCTCGCCGCTAGTCATGTCCTTGATCGTGACTTGTCCGGCCGCGCGCTCGTCGCCGCCGACAACGGTGACGAAACGCAGACCGCGCGCCGACGCGTACTTGAACTGCTTGCCCAACTTGTCAGGCTCCGGATACACCTCGACGCGAATCCCCGCGTCACGCAGATCGCGCGCGAGCCGCAGGCCATCGGTCGTACCCTCCTCGTCGAAAAGCGTCACGAGCACGTCAGCGGCCGCCGACTGCACGCTCTCGGGAAACATGTTGCGCTCGGACATGACCACGAGGATGCGCTCGAGGCCGAGCGAGAAACCACACGCCGGGAAGGTTCTCGCCCGAGAACATGCCGATCAACCCGTCGTAGCGTCCGCCGCCGCCGAGGCTGCCCGCGAGATCGGGCACTGCAATCTCCATGATGGCGCCCGTGTAGTACGACAAACCGCGCGCCAGGCTGGTGTCGATCAGCACGTGAGGGCCAGCGCTCGTCGCCGTGCTCAAGCGGACGATCTCGGCGAGATTAGCGACGGCCGCCTGCCCATCGGCATGACCGGCGACAAACGATGAGGCGCGCTCGAGACGCCCGGCGTTCACTGCCGCTCGATCCGCCGTAGCACTCTCTCCTGCGGCAGGAGCATAGGCCGCCAGCAAACGCTCGGCTGACTCGACTCCGATCCCTCTGCTCGCGAGTTCTGCCGCAACCCCGTCCCTGCCGATCTTGTCGAGCTTGTCGACTGCAACCAGCGCCTGATCGTGCATCGACGCCTCAACGCCAAAACTCTCGAGCATGCCGCGCAACAGACCGCGGTGGTTCAGGCGGATGACGAAATCGGCGAAACCCAGTGCCCGCAGCACATCGCTGACCGCGGCGCACACTTCGGTTTCGACGACTGGCGATCGCGACCCGATGGCGTCGACGTCGCACTGGTAGAACTCGCGAAACCGCCCGCGCGCCGGCCGGTCCGCTCGCCAGACGGGCTGAATCTGATAGCGCTTGAAGAAGCGCGGCAGCTTGCCGCGGTGCTCGGCGACGACGCGCGCGAGCGGCACCGTCAGGTCGTAGCGCAACGCGAGATCCGTCTCCCCGGACGACTCGTGCTCGCCACGCCGCAACACCTTGAATATGAGCTTCGCGCCTTCGTCGCCGTACTTCCCGGTCAGCGTCTCGATGTTCTCGAGCGCCGGCGTCTCGAGCGCTTCGAATCCGTATCTCCGGTACACGTCTTCGACGACGCCAATGACGTAGTCTCGCCGACGGACGTCGTCGGGAAGGAAGTCACGCATGCCGCGCGCGGGGCGCGTCTGTTCGGACATAGACTGTCGGGACGTTCGGAACCGGACACAGGAGGCCGAAACGCCTCAATGGTATCCGGACATTATAGTGGAGGGCCGCGTATCCATGGGCGCACCAATGGGCGCCGCGCCCGAAGGGCCATGGCACGCAGGAGATCGCGACGATCCCCTGCGGCCCTGGTGCTACTGCTTGACCGTCGGGTAGGTAATCCCGAGTTGTTCGAGATACGTCTTGTATCGCGACGGGTCGTAGTAGTACTTCTTCAGCTCCGGCCGGTACTTCTCCATCGTCGCCTTGTTCATCTCGATCGCCGGCTTGTCCTCCGGCCGGATGAGGGGCTCGTACTTGATGTCCTTCGTCTGGACGTTCTTGAAGTAGTCCCACGCCTGATCGACGAGCGCCGGCTTCAACAGCAGGTCGAGCATCGTCATTGCCTGCACTTTCGCGCCGGCGGTCGCACCCTTGTGCGCAATCGGCGTGGCCATCGAGATGGCGTTCGCCCAGTTGTGGCCGGGCAGACCCGGAATATTCGAGGGGAACCGCAGCGTCACGGTCGGCACGTTCCAGGAGATGTCGCCTATGTCGTCGGAGCCGCCGCCGCGGTTGTCACGCACGGGCCCCTGCAGCTCGTTCCCGAGTTTCAGTGCGAGCCCTTGCTGGTTGCTGCCCAGCTCTTTCTGTAGCGCCTTCGCCAGCGTCTGATCCGCCTCGCTCCACTCCGGCAGGCCGACCTTCTGAATGTTGGCCCACGTTGTCTCGGCAACGACTTTGTTGAAGTGCTGTGGCCAGGCGCTCCCGAGCACACGCATCGGTTGGAGCTCCGTGTTCGTCATCATCGCAGCACCCTTCGCGATCGACTCACCGATCCCCCAGAGCTCCTTGATCTTCGGATACGTCGTCTGCCGGAAGTAGTACCAGACCGACGCGTTCCTCGGCACGACGTTCGGCTGATCGCCGCCGTTGGTGACGACGTAGTGCGAGCGCTGCTCGAGCGGCAAGTGCTCGCGGCGGTAGTTCCAACCGATGTTCATGAGTTCGACGGCGTCGAGTGCACTGCGACCCCGCCACGGCGCGCCCGCCGAGTGCGCCGTCTCGCCTGTGAAGGTGAACTCGACTGACACGAGCCCCGTGCCGTCGCGGTCGCCCCACGAAACGGCAAGGTCATTGCCGACGTGCGTAAAGAGCGCCACGTCGACGTCCTTGAAGAATCCGGCCCTGACGAAGTAGGCCTTGGTGCCCACGAGCTCTTCGGCCGTCCCGGGCCAGATCCGAATCGTGCCGGGCAGCTTTTCCCGCTCCATGAGCTTCTTCACAGCAATGGCGGCGGTGATGTTGACTGCCTGCCCGGAGTTGTGGCCTTCGCCGTGTCCTGGTGCGCCTTCAATCATCGGCGCATGATAGGCAACGCCCGGCTTCTGAGACGCTTGCGGAATACCGTCGATGTCCGATCCAAGCGCGATCACGGGCTTCCCCGATCCCCACGTCGCCATGAACGCGGTCGGGATGCCGGCGATACCCTCCTGGACCGTGAAGCCGTTCTTCCGGAGCACGTCGATGAGGTAGCGGTTGGTCTCGACTTCCTGAAATCCCAACTCCGCGAAGCTGAATATCGAATCGACCATTTGCTGCGTAAAGACCTTCATGCCGTCGACGTCCTTGAGTGCCTCGGCCTTGAGACGATCGGCGCGCACATCATCAAACGCCTCGGCGCGGCCTGATGCGGCGGCGCGCGACGGTGCCGGTGACGGCGCTGACGGACCTGACTGGTCCTGCGCGAACGGCACAGCCGTCAGCGACATGATGGTCACGAGCAAAGGGATCAGCCGGATTCGGTGCATGAACGAAGCTCCTGAAGCGTTGTCGGCAGAGGCGCCGAGAATACCAGAATTTCAAGGATAATGAAGGCAGCGATGGCGATCCTCGACCGCTTCCAGCGCCCGCTCCGCAGCTTGCGCGTATCGGTGACCGATCGGTGCAACCTGCGCTGCCTCTACTGCATGCCGGAGCCGGACTACGCGTGGCTGCCGAAGGAAACAATTTTGTCCTTCGAAGAGATCGGCGTACTCACCGACGCGTTTTGCGATCTTGGAGTCGATCGCGTGCGGCTCACGGGCGGTGAGCCTCTGCTCAGGCGCGACTTGACGTCGCTAATCGCCTTGCTGGCGGCGCGGCCGGCTATTCGGGACCTGGCGCTGACGACCAACGGCGTACTGCTGGCGCCGCAAGCGCAGGCGCTGCGCGCCGCGGGTCTGCACCGGATTACCATCAGCCTGGACACACTCGACCGCCAGCGCTTCCGAGATCTCACGCGGTTCGACAGCCTTGACGCCGTGCTCGATGGCATCGACTCGGCAGCCAATGCCGGGTTCGAGTCACTCAAGATCGACACCGTCGTCATGCGCGGTGTCAACGATCACGAGCTCGCGGCACTGATTGAATTCGCCCGACCGCTCGACGCGGAGGTCCGATTCATCGAGTACATGGACGTTGGCGGCGCGACGCGGTGGTCACCCGAGGCAGTGGTTTCGCGCCGCGAGATACTCGAGACGCTTTCCCGCGAGTACGGCTCGATCACAGCGATTGAGGAGCAGTCGTCAGCGCCTGCCGATCGCTTTGCGCTGCCCGACGGGACAATTTTTGGCATCATCTCGTCGACGACCGAACCGTTCTGCCAATCCTGCGACCGCAGCAGGCTCACGGCCGACGGGGTGTGGCTGATGTGCCTCTACGCACGCGCCGGAACGGATCTGCGGCGGCCGCTTCGCGCTGGCGCCCCACGCGCGGAGCTCCGTCACCTGATCGAAACGGTGTGGTCGTCGCGAGCCGATCGCGGCGCCGAGGAGCGGCTCGGATTCGAGACGCGTCAGCCCCTCATTCCAGTCAGCGCACTCAAGAAGGATGCGCATCTGGAGATGCACACAAGAGGCGGATAGCGCAGTCGTTAGTCGACGGTCGGCAGTCGGAACTACGAAGTAACCAACCGCGAGCAGCCAGCAGCGAACCGCGAGCCGCTCACCTCTCCACCCTGAACGCAATAAACATCAGCGTCCCCGACCGCTCCAGGTGAAGCACTGCGGCCGCGCCGGGCTTGAAGTCGCTGGCGATCCTGTTTAAGTCGGCGACGTTTTCGACCACTTTGCCGTTGAGCGAATAGATCACGTCGCCCGCCTGGAGGCGGCCCTGCTGCGAGTACGGGACAACCGATGAGACCGTGGCCACGACAGCACCTTTGTCGCGGCGAACGCTTGGCAAGAGCTGCGCGATCTGAGGCGTCAGGTTGAGGCAGTGCACACCGAGCGCACGAACGGGAATTTGTTGCGCCACGAGATCGCTCAGCCGGGCGACGTCGCTGTCACGCTCGGCGATGGGAACCTTGACCGTCAGCTTTCGATCGCCGCGTTGCACCTCGAGCACGACAATCTCATTGGCGCCGCGCGTATACAAGTTGATGCGAAGCTGCCGGCCATTCTCCATCCGCTTACCGTCGAGCGTGAGCACGAGATCGCCCGGCTGCAGGCCGGCCTTGGCGCCGGGCCCGCCAGGCGACACGTCCGACAGCACGACGCCCGCATCGACAGTGACGCCCAGCGCCTCGGCGAGGAGCGGTGTCATCGTTTGCGTGTAGATGCCGATATCGCCACGACGCACCCGCCCGGTCTTCCTGATCTGCGCGAACACGTTCTTGACGATGTTGCTCGGCGCGGCAAAGCCGATCCCCTCGTTACCCCCTGACTGCGAATAGATGAGCGTGCTGATCCCCACCAGCCGCCCTTCCGTATCGACCAGCGCGCCGCCACTGTTGCCAGGATTGATGGGCGCATCGGTCTGGATGTAAATCATCGGATCTTCTGGCGTGAGCTGGCGTGCCACGGCGCTGACCACACCCAACGTGACAGACGACTCGAGTCCAAGCGGGCTGCCAAACGCCAGCACGATCTGTCCCGGTCGCAGCGCTTCGGAGTCGCCGAAGGACAGCACAGGCAGCTTCGCGGCTTCGATCTTCACGACAGCAATGTCGGTCTCGTGATCGATCGCGACGATCTGCGCACCGACGACTCTGCCGCGTCGCCGCAGCACTGACCCTCCCGGAGCAGTTCCGGTCGCGGCGAGCGACAGCTCGATCTCGATTCGCGTGGCGCGCTCGATGACGTGTGCGTTCGTGATGATGTAGCCGTCAGGATCGACGATGACGCCGGAACCGCTGCTGCGCTCGAGCACGGGCTCGCTCGCCGCCTGGTCGTCCTCGTCCGGTTCGGCGTAGCCGGTGACGAACACCTGCACCACGCTCGGGCTGACGCGCTCCGCAAGTTCCTGGAGCGATTGCGAAAGTTCGGTCAATCCGCGCGAGGGCGATCGCGAGGCCGTCTGGGCCGAGGCCGGCCCGGCCATCAGCAGCAGCGATATGGCAACGGCGAGTGTCGGCATGGCGCGCATTGGGGGATTGTAGGTCGGCCGGGGCATCAGCGCCGAACGTTCAGGTAGCGTCAAACACCTCGGCGCCCTGCGATGGAATGCTGACGAAAGCTGTAGGCAAACGACCCACGCGCTGTTCGTATCCGGCCTCGACCGACGACAACACCCGTTCGACCGATCCCTCTTCGACGAGCGCGATCGCACAACCGCCAAATCCGGCGCCTGTGAGCCGCGCACCAGTGCAGCCGGGCTGTTCGATCGCCAGGTCGACGATCGTGTCGAGCTCCGGCGACGAGACCTCATACAAATCTCGCAGGCTGGCGTGCGAGTGCATCATCAGCCTTCCAGCCTTTTCGAGATCGCCGGTCGCAAACGCGTCGGCGAGGCTCGCCGGCCGCTGATTCTCGGCAATCACATGCGAAGCTCGGCGCACGTCGATCGGATCCAGTGCCGGCGCTACCTCGGCCAGCAGCGCGTCATCGGCGTCACGGAGCGCTCGCACCCAGGCGTGCCGCTCCCGAAGTGCGGCGACAACCCGCTCGCAGGCAGCACGGCGATCGTTGTAGGCGCTGGCTGCGAGCTCGCGTCGGACGCCGCTATCGAACACGAGAATCCTCGCACTCTCGGGGATTGGCACTTCGCGGATCTCGAGCGAGCGGCAGTCGATGAGAAGAGCAGAACCTGCGCGCGATGCGGCCACCGACAGCTGGTCCATGATCCCGCACGCCACGCCAGCGAATTCGTGCTCTGCCTGCTGTCCCAGTCGCGCCGCCGCCCGCGGCTCCCACGGGATCTCTGAGACCTCGCCAAGTGCTCGCGCCACTGCCATCTCGAGCGCCGCCGACGATGACAGCCCTGCGCCGACCGGCAAGTCGGCGGCGATGGCGATGTTCGCACCTTTGACTGGGTAACCAACGCCGAGCATTGCCCAGGCGACGCCGGCAATGTAGCTGAACCATCCCCCGCGCGCGCTTCGCCGCTCCGGCTCCGATATCGAGCGCCGCTCGAGCGCATCGAGCGACAGCTCGCGTGTCTGTCCGAAATCCGCGGCAAACGCCCGCACGATTCCATCACTGCGTGGGGCAAAGGCAACGGCGACGTGACGGTCGATCGCCATCGGCAGCACGAAGCCGTCGTTGTAGTCGGTATGTTCCCCGATGAGGTTGACGCGGCCCGGAGCGACCGCAATCGAGGGACGAACGTCGGCGCCGAAGGCCTGATTGAACTCCTGACGGACGCGCTGGAGGAGGTGGTGACGGACCATGTGGATGACGAGTCTCGCGGCTCGGGCTCGGGGCTGGCCGGCGGCTCGAAAACGAAAACGGGGAAAGCCGCCGGGCCTTCCCCGTTTCGATCGTGACTTCGCCGTCGAGTCTCGAGCCGCCGAATCCCGAGACCCGACTGGCGCAGCCTACTGCTGCGGCTTGTGCAGCACTTCCTGGACGGGCTCCTTCTTCTTCGAGCCGAGTCCCTTGATCTGGATGACCGGCTCCGACGGCGCCTCCTTGAGGACGTGCTGACGGTAGAGCGCGGCCATCCGCTCGTTCTCGCCATCGGCTTTCTTCGCTTCAGCGCGAGCGCGCAGCTTCTCCTCGCGCGCCGTCTTGGCGATGCCCTTCTCGTCGAGGTCCGTCTGCTTGCCGGCGGCGACCGCGACGGGGTCGAGCACCAGGTTGTGGGCCGTCGTCGGCAGGTCGACGTGCTTGCCGCCGGCGACGATGTCGTGGCGGCCATGCTCCTCGTACCACTTCGTCAGCGTGGCGGTCATGTGCATCTTCTCGATGATGTTCCGCCAGCCGATGCCAGTGTTGTAGGCGCAGAAGGAGATCTCGCCCTCCTGAGTCGCATACGGGATGATGCAACGCTCGGTGCGCCGGAAGTCGTAGTTGAAGAGGTCCTGGAACCACATCCCGGCGATGAAGAGGAAGTTCCAGCGGTCGGCGCGGCGCTTGGCGATGTCCTGCGCCGTGCGGTCGCCGGTGACCTTGCCGTAGTTCCTGCCGGTGGCGCCGAACGTCTTGTCGAACTTCTTCATCAGGTCCACGAGCTTGAAGTGCGTCGGGGCCGTGAAGGGGTCGTAGTTCTTCATCAGCGCCAGCGCCATGCCGGTGGCCGACAGGAACCGCCCGCGCGCCGCGTCGTTGACGCGCTTGAGATCGGTCGCGAGCGCTGCCGCATCGAGGAATGCCGTGACCGGCACAGCCTCCTTCGTTTCCTTGTCGATCATGACCGCCATGCCAATGCCGCAGTTCGGGTGGCAGCCGCACGTCAGGTTGCCCCACTCCGCAGTCGGTCCGTGCACCAGGTCGGCCCAGTCCGTGAAGGTGCTCATGAACGAGATGGGAAACCAGTCGCGGACCGGCTGGCCGATGCCCGTCTGGTCCTTCACGTCGTGCGCGAGGTGCGACAGCGTGTAGCGCTGGGCGGCGCGGCGCTCGTCGGTGACCAGCTCGTCGCGGCCGGTGAACGACACCGGCTGGAACGATAGGAAGTTGATCTTCTTCGGGTTGTCGAGCGCGAATTGGACGATGCGGCCGACCTGCTCGTTGTTCACGCCATTGACAATCGTCGTGACCGGAACGATGTCGACGCCGGCGGCGTGCAGATTCTCGATCGCCCGCAGCTTGACGTCAAACAGGTTGCCGACGAGGCGATGCGAGTTGGCGGCGTTGCCGATGCCGTCGAACTGGAGGTACGCGTAGCGCAGGCCAGCCTCGGCCGCGGCCTTCGCGAACTCGGGGCTCTTGGCGAACTCGATGCCGTTGGTCGCCGCCTGCACGCTGTTGTAGCCAACCTTCTTCGAGTAGCGCACCGCGTCGAGGAAGTACGGCGACATCGTCGGCTCGCCGCCCGAGAACTGCACCGACATCTGGCGCTTGGGCTTGATCGAGATGGCGTTGTCGAGCAGTGTCTTGATGTCCTCCCAGGGCAGCTCGTGGACGAAGCCGACCTGGTTCGCGTCCATGAAGCACGGGTCGCACATCATGTTGCAGCGGTTGGTCAGGTCGATTGTCAGGACCGAGCCGCGCCCGTACTTGATCGTGCTGCTGCCGTGGTTGTGCAGCTTCTCGTCGTTATGGGCGCGGATGTCGCTCCCCGGAAAAACGTCCTCGAGGTGCTTGAAGAACGCCGGGTCGTTCGACATGACGTCTTCGAAGTGGCCATGCAACGGACAATCCTTGACCATCAGGATCTTGCCGTCGCGCTCGATGATTGTTGCCTTGATCTCACCGATCTTCTCGTTGAGGAGAATCTTGTAGTCGCGCTTGCCGTCGAGAATTTCCTGCCGGGCTTCGCGCACGCACACGGGGCACAGCGAATCGGTCTCGCGCGGCCAGCCGAGCGGCGGCTTCACCTTCTGATGTGACTTCTGAAGGGGCAGGTCGGACCACTTGGGCGTGAAAGTATTGCCGGGCTTGAGGTTATTCAGCGCATCAAACGCCACCCAGGCACCCTTCGCCACGTAAGTCAGGCCCTTCTCGACGTACTTGATAGGCTTATGCATGCTGGCATGCTAACGGTTTTGGTAAGGGGGGACAGCTGATTTCCGGCCAATTGGCCGAAAACGGGGCCAACGGGCAAGCTTGAGCGCCGGACGGCGTGGCGGAGGGCCGCGAGCAACCTACGAGGCGGGGACGCGGGCGGCCTGCCGGCTTGTTCCGGCATTTGACCGAAATCGCCAAAGAATCCTGAAAAGCAGGAGAACGGCGAGCGCCACGGCGTAGTACACCGGCTCGCCGATGGCGATCTTGACCTTCCACAGAAAGTGCACACAGGCGGCAATGGCGCTCAGGTAGACGAGCCGGTGCAGCAGCTGCCATTTGCGACCGAGGCGACGGATCCACCCTCGCGTCGACGTCAAGGCCAGCGGCAGCATGAGCGTGAACGCAGTCATCCCCATCGTGATGTACGGCCGCTTCACGATATCGGGCAGGATGTACTCGAACGCGAGCCCCTGATCGAGCACGACGTAGGTCAGGAGATGCAGCGTGGCGTAGAAGAACGCGAACAGGCCCAGCATCCGTCGGTACTGAATGATGCGCTGCCAGCCGGTGATGCGCCTGATGGGCGTGATCGCGAGCGAGACGAGCAGGAACCGCAGCGCCCATATGCCCGTCGTCAGCGTGATGTCTTCGATCGGATTGACACTGAGCCGGCCCGAGTACGCCCGGTACCCAAGCCAAAGCCCAGGCGACAGCGCAGCGACGAAGATGAGTGGCTTGGCAAAGCGCATATCAGCTGCCAGCTTCCAGCTGTCAGCTCCCAGCTGGAAGCCGGAAGCTGGAAGCCTCAGTAGTACTTCTTCAAGTCCATTCCGGCGTACAGCGACGCCACCTGGTCGCCGTAGCCGTTGAACATCAGCGTCGGCCGTCGTGACAGTTCGCCGATGCGGCGTTCGCGAGCCTGCGTCCAGCGCGGGTGATCGACCTCTGGATTCACGTTCGAGTAGAAGCCGTATTCGCTCGGCGTCGCTTCGCTCCAGGCAGAGGTCGGCATCTTGTCGACGAACCGGATCCGCACCACCGACTTGATGCTCTTGAACCCGTACTTCCAGGGCACGACCAGCCGGAGCGGCGCACCGTTCTGATTCATCAGCGCCTTGCCGTACAGACCGACAGCCATGATCGTCAGCGGGTGCATGGCTTCGTCCATTCGCAGGCCTTCCTTGTACGGCCAACTCAGGCTCGCCTGGCTCTGACCGGGCATTTCAGACGGCCGCAGCAATGTCGTGAACTCCACGAATGTCGCCTTGGACGTCGGTTCAGCGCGCTTCAGGATGCTGCTGAGCGGAATGCCGACCCAGGGAATCACCATCGACCACGCTTCGACGCAGCGCAGCCTGTAGATCCGCTCTTCGAGCTCGAACGGCTTGATCAGATCCTCGAGCAGGTACTCTGCCGGCTTCGCGCACAGCCCATCGACCTTCACCTTCCATGGACTGGTCTTCAATCGACCGGCGTAGCGCGCGGGATCGTCTTTGCCGGTTCCAAACTCATAGAAGTTGTTGTAGCTGGTGATCTCCTCGAAGGTGTTCCACTTCTCGTCGGTGGTCACGACCTTGGGCTTGATCCCTGAAAGCGTGGCCTGTGCACCTCCGGCTGACAACGTATCGGCACCGCATGCAGCTACGAGCCCGCCGGCGGCGGCTGAAATCGCCGCGCTGCCTGCCAGTCGTATGAACTCGCGCCGCCGCAAGTACAGTTGTTCGTCTGTGATTTCGGAGGACCGAATATCAGGACCACGCCTGAGCAACATGACCGCCACCTCGTTTGAAGGTCGTTCGTTTCAGCACGGCCGGTAATTCATGGTACCGGAGCGCCTGATCCAGTAAACACCAGGCGTGAGCCACCGCTTCCCGGCCAGAGGGCTGAACTACAATCCCCGAATGTCCGACGGCTCGTCCGAACCAGTCATCGATCCCCGATGGCCCCAGCTCCTGTCGTTGTCGGCGCACGAACTTCGCTCGCCATTGTCGGTGGTGGCGGGCTACATCCGGATGCTGCTACAGCAACGCGCCGGTCCGCTTTCCGACGATCAATTGCGCCTTCTTCAGGAAGCGGAAAAATCGTGCGGACGACTCTCCGCGGTCCTTGCCGAACTCAGCGAGTTGGCCCGACTCGAGTCGGGGACGGCGCCGTTCAACCGAAGTTCCGTCAACCTCTCAACCGTACTCTTGGAAGCCATCTCATCTATGCCGGCTCTTCCGGACCGCGATCTGACAGCGAGGCTGGTCGATGGCACCGGCAATCTTCGTACACGGCGACGCCGTCAGGTTAAAGGCAGCTTTCAGCGCAATCATCCACGCGCTGCTGCGCGAGCTGGTCAGTAGTACCGAGCTCATCGTGCGAGTCGCGCCTGCCGTGCACGGCGGCACCCGATCGACGAGGCTCGGCATTGCCGAGCCGTCCAGGCTCGAAGACCTCATGCAGCTCGAACTCTCAGCGTTCGTCCCCTTCGATGAATGGCGCGGCGGCACTGGCCTTGCGCTCCCAATCGCCAGGCGCATCCTTGCCGCACACGGCGCGACGCTTCTCGGGGCCCCAGGCGACTCCAAAGCAGCGGCCCTGGTGATCCTTCCTCCCATTTCATAGACCGGTGTTCAGCTTACATTCGTCTACACGCCTTGGTGTATTAAATCGAGTCGGCACAGACGAGGTCAGCTGAAGCAATCCTATCCTTGGATGCCGCAGTATTCCCTTGGTTTCCCATGCGTTTCGGCCGAACTGTGTGCGCTTTGTCGGATGAGGTACGCGTCTTGAACAGGGCGCCGCCATGCCTTTAGCAATCTCGGACGACAGACCGTACGGTGGGTTGAACACACGTGATTCCTCAGCGGAACGCACGACGCTGAACAAGCCTTACATCGCCATCGTCGACGATGACCCGGCCTTTGCGTCGTACCTCCGTACCTTTCTTTCCCAGCGCGGCTACGACGCCCGCTGCTACAGCCGCGGCGACGAACTCCTGGCCGCCATGAAACAGAGTGAAATCCCGGACGCCGTGCTGCTCGACGTCATGATGCCGGGCCTCGATGGAATGGCGACGCTCCGCGCGCTCAAGGCCTCGCGTCCCGACGCGCAGGTGATCATGCTCTCGGGCCGCACGCAGGCTTCGACGATTGTCGAGGCCGTTCAGGCCGGGGCGACTGACTACGTGGTCAAGCCGGACGACCCTGAAGGACTCGGAGAAATTGCACTCGACGTCGCCATCAAGAACGCCATCGAAAAGAACCGGCTGGTCTCGGAGTTGAGCGAACTACGGCAACAGCTGAGCGACAACGAGGATCAGGCGATCTGGGGCACGAGCGACGGGATGCGGCGAGTCACCACGGTCATCGAGCAAGTCGGCGATAGTGACGTCGCGGTCCTCATCCGCGGCGAGAGCGGCGTCGGAAAGGAACTCGTCTCGCGTGCCATTCACCAGCAGTCGACGCGCCGCAGCCGGCCGTTCGTCAAGATCAACTGCGCGGCGCTGCCGGCGGAACTCCTCGAAAGCGAGCTCTTCGGTCACGAAAAAGGCGCCTTCACGGGCGCCGCGACGTCGCGCATCGGAAAGTTCGAGCAGGCCGACGGTGGAACGCTGATGCTCGACGAAATCGGTGAGCTGACGCCGGCCTTGCAAGCCAAACTGCTGCACGTCCTGCAGGACGCCGAGTTCACGAAACTGGGCAGCAACAAGCGCGTGCAGGTTGACGTCCGCGTGGTGGCCGCAACCAATCGAGACCTCGAGAAGATGATGCAGGCAGGCACGTTCCGCGAAGATCTCTATTACCGCCTGCGCGTCATCGAGTTGACGGTCCCTGCACTTCGCGAGCGGCGCGACGAAATTCCAACTTTCGTCGAATCGTTCATTGCGCGCTATGCGCGCAAGTATCGTCGTCCGGCTCCGAAGCTGAGCGCAGCCCTTCGCCAGTTGTTCCAGACGTACGACTGGCCGGGCAATATTCGCGAACTCGAGAACATGATCAAGCGGCTCGTGATTCTCCAGGACGAACAGATTGCGTTCTCAGAGATCGACCGCAACATGCAGCGCATCGCCAAGCATCCTGCCGCAGCTGTAGCGGCGCCGACGCCGCCGCAGGCCACTGAGGTGCTACCCGCCGCGCCGGTCGAAGCGCCGCTAGTCAACGAGCCGGAGACTGAGGTTGCCGGGGCGGAGCCCGCAGACGACTCCCAGGGCTCCCTGGCGTCGGTGTCGAGGGCGGCAGCCATGAAGGCCGAGCGCGCGCTCATCGAGAAGACGCTGAACCAGGTGCACTGGAACAGGCGGAAGGCCTCGCAGATTCTTGGAGTTAGCTACAAGACGCTCCTGAACAAAATCAAGGAATGCTCCATCAGCCGGGACTGAGTCGGCTAGGTGTTCGACGGGTGGGTCGGCTATTCTGATAAGCGCTGTCCCGCCCCGTCTGTTTGAACAAATGGGGCATGTCTGTCGCCAGGAGCCCTATGTCCGCACTCGCTGCTGCGTTGCTCGAAAAAATCAAGAACCGCCGCGCCCGAACGGGCGTCGTCGGTTTGGGATACGTCGGATTGCCGCTCGCCGTCGAACTCGGAAAGGCCGGATTCCACGCGACCGGCATCGACCTCGACCAGCGAAAGGTCGCAGCCGTTCAGGAGGGTCGTTCCTACATTCCCGATGTCGCGACAGCCGACGTCAAGTCACTGCACGACGCGGGCAAGCTCGACGCGACCACGGACTTTTCGATCGTCAAGGAGCTCGACACGATCAACATCTGTGTCCCGACGCCGCTGCGCAAGACGAAGGACCCCGACATGTCGTACATCGTGTCGGCTGTGGAATCCATCGCCAGTCACCTGCATCCGGGACTGCTGGTCAGCCTCGAGTCAACCACCTACCCTGGGACGACAGAGGAAGTCGTGCAGCCGCTGCTCGAGGCGACCGGCCTCAAGGCGGGCCGGGACTTCTTTCTCGCCTTCTCGCCCGAGCGCGTCGACCCGGGCAATCCGACGTTCCAGACGCACAACGTGCCGAAGGTGGTCGGCGGCTTGACCCCGGCGTGCGTCGAGTTAGCGAGTGCGTTGTACGGCTCGGCCATCACCACCATCGTTCCCGTCAGCTCAACGCGTGTGGCCGAAATGGTCAAGCTGCTGGAGAACACCTTCCGGGCCGTGAACATCGGCCTCGTCAACGAACTGGCGCTGATGTGCGACCGGATGGACATCGACGTCTGGGAAGTCGTCGACGCCGCCAAGACGAAGCCGTTCGGCTTCATGGCGTTCTATCCGGGGCCTGGCCTCGGCGGCCACTGCATTCCGATCGATCCGTTCTACCTGTCGTGGAAGGCCAAGCAGAGCGGCTTCGATCCGCGGTTCATCGAGCTCGCCGGTCACATCAACGGCGGCATGCCGCATTATGTCGTCGACAAGGTTGCCGAGGCGCTGAACACGAAGCGCAAGGCGATCAACGGATCCAAGATTTTGATCGCGGGCGTCGCGTACAAGCGCGACATCGACGACATGCGCGAGTCACCAGCACTCGACGTCATGGGCCTGCTGCACGGACGCGGCGCTCAGGTGTCGTATGTCGATCCGCACGTGCCGGAAGTCCACGGCCGTGAGTGGTCGGGGCGCTTCGACATCAAGGCGGTCAATGCAGGCAGGGGATCGTTCGGTCAGTACGACTGCATCGTCGTGATCACCGACCACAAGTCGTTCGACTACGACGCGATGGTCGCGGAAGCTGATCTCATCGTCGATACCAGGAACGCGATCAAGAAGCCCGCGCGCAATGTCTTCAAGCTGGGCGCCCCTCGCCCCGAAAGCGAAACCGTCGCTCTGGCCTGACCCCGTTCACGATTCACGGCCTGACCCCGAGAAAGCGGGCGGATTCGGTCCAGATGGTTTCGAGGCTGGCGTGGAGCTGATGATCGTCGTCGAGCAGGTGCAACTCGACGTTCGGTCGGACAGCCGACCAGCGGCGCACGCTTTCAGGGTCGACCGACGCATCGCGGAGCCCCTGAAAGACCTGAACGGGCAGATCGACACGCGCATCGAACGCGTCGTATCGGGCGGCGTCCTCATACAGGCCAAAGTGAACCGGCATCAGCCGGCCGAATCCATAGTGAAACACGTCCAGGCGGTTGGTGCGCTGCCATTCATCGACGCTACGATCACCGAGGTCGCGCAACCGATTGCCGTCGAAGTCGAGCGCCGGCGCCAGCAATACGAGACGTTCGATGCGCTCGGGGTGACGTACAGCGGCGTTGACGGCAACAAAGCCACCGAGGCTCGAGCCAACCAGCGCGACCGGCCCTGGTGGCAAGCGAGCTCATCGCATCCTGCACCTGCTGGAGCATGCGCGTGACGGTCAGCGTCGAGAAGTCCGGCTCGTTGAAGTCAGGCGTGACGACCTGCACGCCGTGCGCCGCTAGCCTGGTGCGGAAGAACGCAGCCTTGGACGACTGTGCCGACGAGGCAAAGCCGTGCAAGTAGATCACATGGATCACAACATGACCTTGCAGCCCGGCCGGCAACGGCACTGAATTGATCCAACGCCGTCCGTGCAATAGTCGTAGGTCAGCTCTTCGCCCCGTTTGATGTTTCGCGCCGCGCGAATCCAGATAGTGTCGCCGACCACCTGCGTGTAGCAGTTGGGCTGGCACGAGTGGTTGATGAACCTGGCCACGTTGCCGCCGACAGCTGCATCACGCGCATACAGGCGGTTCAATTTGAAACACCAGATATGTCCCGCCTTGAGGTAGCGCGCCTCGCGCTTCAGGCTCTCGCGATTCGGAATCTTCTCGCCGGCATAGTCGATAATGCGAGTGTTTTTCGTGATTGGCTGAGTGGTGAAGACGCCCCACCCCTGGATTTTCGACCGTCGTTTCTGAATCATCGATGCGTGATTGGCAGCCATCATTACACCACGGCCCGGGTATACCCGGCTGCCAAGGTCGGTATGCAACCTGTGGGCTCGCCCGAACCGTCTAAGAGCCTGACCAAGGAGTTCCTATGCAGCCATCCCGCGTATTCGCGTCGAGCCTCGTCGCCATCTGCCTGGCCGGTGGTCAGGTGTTCCCGATCGTCTCGGCAGCCGTTCCCGACGGACAGGCTGCGAATCCGCAGTCCTGGCGAGGTGTGATCGTCCAGGGCAACGCCATTGAAATCAAAGGTGTCAACGGCGAGATCAAGGCCATCGCGTCGTCCGGACAGGAGGTCGAAGTTTCGGCAGTTATGAGAGGCCGCCGCAACAACCCCGCCGAGGTTCGGCTCGAAATCGTCCAGCACTCGGACGGCGTGACGATCTGCGCGATGTACCCGAGTCCCGACTCGCGACCGAACGAATGCGCTCAAGGTGACGGCGGGCGGATGAACGTGCGCGACAACGACGTCAACGTTGCGTTCACCGTTCGCGTGCCGGCGGGCGTCCGCTTCATCGGTCGCACGGTGAACGGCGACGTCTCGGCAGAGGACCTGGCGGCACCGGTCTCGGTCCGGACCGTGAACGGCGAGGCGACGTTCTCGACGTCATCGTACGGCGATGCGTCGACCGTGAACGGATCGGTCCGCGGATCGATGGGCAGCACGCAGTGGAGCCAAACGCTGAGGTTTCGTTCTGTGAACGGCAGCATCTCGCTCGACCTGCCAGCTGATACCAGCACCGACGTTCAAGCCACGACGGTTAACGGCAGCATCAACACCGACTTCCCTATTACGGTGACGGGACGAGTCAATCCGCGGAAGCTCACAGGTACGATTGGCGGCGGCGGACGATCGATGGATCTCGAAACGGTCAACGGGAGCGTGACGCTCAAGCGCAGATAAGGCGTTCGCTTCTGTTATATAGTCAGTTAATGGAAGGAATGTTCACCGCGTGGGGTCGAATCCTCGCTGGCTACAAGCCCTCACTCTCGATCGAAATCACCCGCGAATGCCCGTTGCGTTGCCCGGGTTGCTACGCGTACGGTGACGAACATCTCGGTGGCGCTATCACGTTGCGGCAAGTCAGCGACTACAAAGGGGACGAGCTCGTCACCAAGTTCTTCGAGCTGGTCGACGAGCACAAGCCACTCCATCTCTCGATCGTTGGCGGTGAACCGCTCGTTCGTTTCCGCGAGCTGAATACCATTCTTCCCCGCCTCGCCGAGCGCGGCATGTACTCCCAGCTGGTGACGAGCGCGGTTCGCCCGATCCCGATCGAGTGGGCCGCTCTGCGCCGCCTGCAGATCGTAGTGTCGATCGACGGCCTGCAGCCCGAACACGACGTCCGGCGGACTCCAGCCACCTACGATCGGATCCTGAAGCACATCGTTGGACACCAGATCACCGTACACTGCACGGTGACGCGTCAGCTGGTGCAGCGCGACGGCTACCTCGAGGAGTTCATCAAGTTCTGGTCGGCGAACGAGAACGTTCGATCCATCTGGGTCAGC
This sequence comes from uncultured Acidobacteriota bacterium, assembly GCA_963797715.1. Lineage (GTDB taxonomy): Bacteria > Acidobacteriota > Vicinamibacteria > Vicinamibacterales > 2-12-FULL-66-21 > DATBJJ01. The sequence continues at coordinate 43,821 of CAWCQS010000003.1, read as the reverse complement.
CTGTACACCCCGCAGATCGGTGAGGTGTCTGACGAGCAGCTGAGGCCCGAGGATCGCGCGCGCGTCGTGGCTGACCTCATGCATCTGCGCGGCGTCTTTCCGAAGCTGCAGATGCCCGAGGGCATGATCAGGGTGTACGCCGAACCACCGGCGAACCCGTCCGAGTGCGTCTTCGCCTTGACGACGACCTGCGTGTCGGCGGACTTCAAGCGCCCGATTTCCCCCTGCCAGTTCGGCGGCAACCCTGACTGCTCCAACTGTGGATGCATCGCCTCTGCCGGCCTCGGCGCGATCGCGCGCCATCGGCTGCCTGGTGGACTCAGGGTCGGGGCGATCTTCGAGAACTCGTTGCGCGTCGGTCAGAAAGTCCGGCAAATGCGCGCTCGGGCGTCGTAGGCGCGAACGTCAGAGCACTATGGCGACCCCCGTATCCTTCGACATCACATCGACCGTCGACCTCCAGGAAGTCGACAACGCCGTGAATCAGGCCCGAAAGGAAGTCGCGCAGCGGTACGACTTCAAGGGATCTCGCGCGGCGATCGAGTTGAATCGGACCGACAACACGATCGTCCTGACCGCCGACGATGACTTCAAGATGACGGCGCTGTGGGAGATCCTGCAGGGCCGCCTCGTTCGGCGCGGCGTGCCGACGAAAAACCTCACGCCTGGTGACGTCGAGCGGGCGGCAAACGACACCGTCAAACGCGTGGTGACCTTGCAGCAAGGCATTCCCGCCGACGCCGCGCGCGAAATCGTCAAGTTCCTCAAGGACCGAAAGTTGAAGAAGGTGCAGGCGGCGATCCAGGCCGACCAGATTCGAGTGTCGTCAGGATCGAAAGACGACTTGCAGGAAGCTATTCGCGTTCTCCGCGAGCACGACTTCGGCGTCGCCCTGCAGTTCGGGAACTATCGCGGCTAGCTCGGGGGACCGCAGGAATGAAGCGCTTGCTGGTGTCGGCCTCGGTTGGAGTCGTGATCGGGGCGCTGAGCGTCAGCGCGCCGACGGCGATTCGAGCCGCCAGTCCCCAAGAAGAGACCAAGCGCGTCAATCCCAACGCCCAGGCAATCGCCGACTTCCAAAAAAGGGTCGAGGAATACGCCAAGCTGCATCGCAAGCTCGAGAGCACCATTCCTCCGCTCCCGAAAGAGGCGACACCCGAGCAGATTGACGCGCATCAACGCGCGCTCGGACGGTTGATCCAGCAAGCGCGGAAGAACGAGGCCGCCGGAGCGATCTTCGATCGCGATGTGCGACCGGTGTTTCGTCGACTGCTGCATGGGCTGTTCACGGGACCTGATGGCAAGAAGTTCCGCGAAGCGATCATGGACGAGAACCCCGGCGAGAGCGTGAAGCTGGCCGTCAACGGGCGCTATCCCGACACGATTCCGCTGTCGAGTGTTCCGCCCCAGATCCTCAAGGCCTTGCCGCCGCTCCCTGAGGAGCTCGAGTACCGCTTCATCCAGAACTCGCTCATCCTGCTCGATGTGCACGCTCACATCATCGTGGACTACCTGACCGCTGCCGTTCCGCGGTAGACGAACGCCGCTCGCATGCGCACTTGCCGATCGATCGCCGCCGGCCTCGTCATCGCTGCCGCGCTGACAGCTTCAGCCCTCGGACTGATCGGCGGCTCGGAACTGGCTGCCTCCGCCCAAGCACGGCCGCGGGTCGAGCTCCCGAACCGCGAGGATTCGTTCAAGTTCGCCGTCCTTGGCGACTTCGGCACTGGCGACCGCGGGCAATACCAGCTCGCGGAGCAGATGGCCAACCTGCGGACGCGCTTTCCCTACGAGCTGGTGATCACCGTCGGCGACAACATCTATGGTGGCGAGCGGCCGCAGGACATGAAGCGGAAGTTCGAGGATCCCTACAAGCCGCTGCTCGATGCTGGTGTGAAGTTCTACGCCTCGCTTGGCAATCACGACGACCGCGCGCAGGCGCGATACGCGCCGTTCAACATGGAAGGCAAGACGTATTACACGTTCAAAGCGCCGAAGCAGGATGTCCGGTTCTTCGCGCTCGAAACCGACTACCTGCGCCCGCAACAGGTCACGTGGCTGCAACAGGAAATCGGCAGGTCGGATGAGAAATGGAAGATTCCGTATTTCCATCACCCGCTATATTCATCGGGTGGCCGTCATGGAGGACAAGCCGACGTGGCCGCCGGTACTCGAGCCGATCTTCGTCAAGAACGATGTCTCGGTCGTTTTTGCCGGTCACGATCACTTCTACGAACGAGTCAAGCCGCAGAAGGGGATCGTTTACTTCGTCACTGGATCGGGCGGCAAGCTGCGGAAGGGCGACATCAACCCGAGAAGCGGTCTCACAGCCGTCGGCTTCGACACCGACCTGGCATTTCTTGCGGCCGAGATCAACGGCGACCAGCTCTATTTCAACGCGATTTCGCGAACCGGCACCATCATCGACTCCGGAGTCATCGAGCGGCGGAAGCAAGATTAGGCGCTTCTTCAGCGGCCTTGTCCTCGCCCGCCGCCCGGCCGCCGCTCTCCTGCCAATCCGTTTCAAACACCGACTGAATCTTTTTCGCAATCCGCGCGTCGGTGATGATGACGCCGACCTCGCGGCGGCCGTCCAGCTCCAGCTTGCGCAGGCTCTGGCTGCCGACGAAGGCCGTGGTGCCGTCACGAACGATCGCACGCACGTGCAGGCGCATGCCTGTGAGCTTGCACGTCTCGATGCCGGCAATCGCCTTGTCCAGCTTGCCGATAATCCTAATCTCGACGCCTGCCTTCTGCCGCTCGGCCAAAGTGCGCAGGATCATCCGGTCGGATATCTTGACGTCGTAGATGAGCAGCTGCTTCTTGGCCTTGTTCAGATATTCCGACAGCCTCGCCCGGGCGCACTCGGGACTGACCACGAAGCGGTCGTGGCAGGGCGTGTATTGCTGACGCGTCGCATCCGCCTGGAACAGCGACGCCGCTTCCTTGACCAGCCCCTTATCGGCGGTGACGATCCCGAAGCTGCGGCTCCGCTCGATGTCGAGGCGCGTGAAGTTGAATCCCAGGACATGGAGCGTATCGTCGACGATCATCATCTTGCTGTGGTAGCGCGTGAGATCGTCAGCGGTCCTGGCCACCGTGATGCCAGCCTCGAGCAGCCGCATCTCGAGCTTCCGCAGATTCTTCTCTCCGCCGCGATTGGTATGCGCGATCAGCGCGCGCACGACAACACCTCGGGCAACCGCAGCGGCGAGAGCCTTCTCGAGCTCCGGGCGATCGAAGCGGAAGATGACGATGTCAACCGACTGCTTCGCGCGTTTGACGACCTGAACGATCGGCGCGAGACCCTCTTCGGGCTGGATGATGAGTTTCACAGTGTGCTACTTTGCCTTGTTCTTTTTTTCCGACCAGTTCACCGACGCGTGACCCTTCGGATCGAGACGGAGAACGGCGTTCGTCACCCGATCCCGCTCGAGATCGATTGGGACCTCGATGTCGTAACACAGCTCTTCGTCAGAGGATGCGCGAAGGTCGTGGACGACCTTGTAGCGCCGCAGGATGGCTTCGATTTTGTCCCGCAGCTCGTCGGTCTGATTGCCAGCCTTAATCGTAAGATCGAACTTCTTGATGCCCTTCTCGAACGATTCGATGACGCCAAGAGCAAGCACGAGGAATACGGTCGAGAAGACTGCCAGCGCGTAGAGACCGACACCCGACGCCAATCCGACCGCGAGCGCGCACAGCATGACGACCGCATCTTTGGGGTCGTCGATCTTCGATCGATAGCGGATCAGGTTTGCCGCACCCACAATGCCGAATGCACGCGCAAGACTCGCGCCGACGACGAGCATGATGATCGCACCGACAACGGACAAAACGATCTGCGTCTGAACGACCGCAAAATTGCGTGGCGGCGTGCCTCGGCGCCGTGGCCTGAGCGCCAGCGCCGCGCCGAGGACCGCTGCCAACGGCAAGCGCACGAGCGCCTCCCGGATCTCTGCAGGAAATTCGACCATCACACTACCCTCGGAGGGCCATTCCTTCGGCGATTTTCTGCTTCAATCGTCGGATGAAGCGCTCCGCATCTTCCGGCGGATATCCGCCGGCTCGAAACGCGTCTCGCCATTGCGAGTCGCGCAACTGTTGCAGTCGTCCGCAAATCCAGCGCACGTCGGCCGGCGTGATGTCGCCGAAAAGCGCGTCGTGCCGGCCGCGCCAGTCGAAGGTCACCCTTCCGTTGACGACGCCAGTGATGAATGGCGTCTTCTCGAACACTTCAATATCGCCACGTGGCGCATCGAGCACGCCGGTGCGGCCGAAGGTGTGTCCAAGATCGCGCGCCACGTACCACGTACGCGCGCCGTCGGCTGGCTTCTTGAGCACGTAGGTCGCGTTGTTGTCGTCTTTGAGATCGGAATTGCCGAGCATTGCCTCAAGCACGAGCAGGCCCTTGAGCTCGCGCGTGCCGACGAACGGATTCTCGTAGTACAGACCACGGTCCTTTGTCTTCGAGTCCGCCGAAGAGCTGCGGATCTTTTTCGCGGAACCGCGCCGGCAGCTGCGGGTTCGGTGTCGTCGCCTTCTCGGCCATCCATTTCTGAACGTAGTAGATCGGAGGCTGATGGTAGCCAATCCCCCAGTGAATGCGTGATGCGACAACCTCTGTCGGCGCTTCCGGTGGAAATTTCACGCTCCACTCGCGCCGATCGGATCCGAGCACGGTATAACCGCTGCTGAAACCGGTGCGCTTGATCTCGATCACGGTGTACGTTGCCGCCGGGTCAGGAGCCATCGTCTTTCCGCCGATTCCCCAGTACAGATCGCGAGCCGTCGTTGGCTCATCCCACAGCTCGGCGATTTGTGCGCGTGTCGGCGGACCTGGCAGCGTCGATTTGATTGGAGGATGGCAGGCGCCCGCTAGGAACGCCGTGACGGTCAGCCCCGCGGCGATGGTCCAGTCGGTCGCGATCGTTCGTCGTGTGGGTAATTGATTGCACACTCGCACAGCTCAGCTCCATAAGCGACGTCCAAATGACGAGTAGACGGCGCCATCCTGGGGGGCTGCAAGTGCCAGGCCAGAGCTCGGCCGGAGGGTCGAGGACGGACACTTCGAGGTCAACGAAAATCGTGCGACTGTGGTTCGGGGCCGTTCGTCGACAGCGCCTGAAAGCGCTCCGCCTTGACCGATGTCACGCCGTCTTGAATCTGCAGCGTGCCTTCCACGAGCAAGTACGGCGCGCCAATGACCGTTGCGCGCACGTCGGTGAAGAGATCGGGACGAACGATGATGTTGGCGATGCCCGTCTCGTCCTCGAGCGTCAAAAACACAAAGCCTTTGGCCGTACCCGGACGCTGACGCGTGATGACGGCGCCAGCGACGCGGACGCGCCGGCCCGATCGGCCCTTCGGCAGATCGCTCGCGCGCTGCACACCTCGCAGCGCCAGCTCGTTGCGGCAGAGCGCCATCGGATGCGAACCAATGGTGAGGCTCGTGCCGGCATAGTCGGCACGCACGCGCTCGACCGGCGTCATGGCACGCAGCGGCGATGACGCCTCGGACTCATCGCCGCCGTCCTTGAACATCGCTCCAGGGGCGCGAATCACCCGCTCGACCTGCCAGAGCGCACTGCGTCGATCGTGACCGAATGCATTGAGCGCCCCGATTTCGGCGAGCATCGCCAGCTCGTCGCGCCGCAGACCGGTGCGAGAAACGAGGTCTTCTATCGAGTTGTAGCGCCTGCGGCCCGAGTCCGGCGCGGAGTCGCCGCGCGAGAGCGAGCGGGGGTTGGGCCCCGCGAGCCTTGAGAAATGCGGGCCATCCGCTGGTGACAGATTGTCATTCGAAATGTACTCGCCCCACTCATGCGCGCACACGTTGCAGAACAACGTTGCATCCTGCGTTGCTTCGATCATCGTTCGATCGTCGTTACCGCATTTCGGGCATCGTTGATCAATGCTCGCGGGGCCCCACCCCCGCTCGCGGCGGCTCGACTCGCTTCCGCCTTCGCTAAAGCTCCGGCGGACCGCCGTAGCCTTGGCGGAGGCCGGTCGCTCGCTCGCCGCAGCCGCAGGCGCTGCCGATATAGCACCAGCGCCGAGTCCATCACCATCTCGGCACGACGGATTAGGCATTGTAGCGATGCGCTTCCCTACATCGCTGCGGATGCCGTTCACATACATCAGGCCGAGCCGCACCTGACCGCCTGGATCCACGCGACATTCCCAATCAGATTCCTGCACGTCGATCGGCAGAAACCTGACGCCGTGGCGCTGCGCATCCTTGACCAATGTCGCCGGATGATAGAAGCCCATCGGCTGGTTGTTGAGGAGCGCGGTGTAAAACGCCGACGGAAAGTGCGCCTTCAGGTACGCGCTGGCGTACACGAGCAACGCAAAGCTGGCAGCGTGCGACTCCGGAAAACCGTATAGCGCGAACGACGTGATCGAGCGCAAGATCGCCTCGGCCGGCTCGCCGGCGATGCCTTGACTCGCCATGCCGCTTCGCAGCCGTCCTTCGAGTTGCTGCATGCGCTTCTCGGATCGCTTGAATCCCATCGCCCGCCGCAGCTCCTCGGCCTCACCGCCAGAAAATCCTGCTGCGACCATCGCCATCCGCAGCAGCTGCTCCTGAAAGAGCGGAACGCCCATCGTGCGCTTGAGGATCGGCTCGAGCGACGGATGTGGATACTCGACTGGCTCTGTGCCCTGGCGCCGTTTGAGATACGGGTGCACCATCTGGCCGACGATCGGCCCCGGGCGAATGATTGCCACCTCGACGACGATGTCGTAGAAGCACTGCGGGCGCAGTCGCGGCAAGGTCGCCATCTGCGCCCGCGATTCGACCTGAAAGATACCGATCGTGTCGGCTTCCTGCAGCATCTGATAGACCGCGGGATCGTTTGGGGGGAGGTGGGCGAGGTCCACGAGGGGGGCTTCGGAGTCGGGACTCGGGACCCGGGACTCGGGATCCGAGGTTCGAATTTCAGCGTTCGTGAATTCCGAACCCCGAGCCCCGAGCCCCGAGTCCCGGCTCCCATTGACCATCGTCAGCGCGTCCTGCAGTACAGCCATCATTCCCAGTCCCAGCAGATCGACTTTGACGAGGCCCATATCGGCGCAATCGTCCTTGTCCCACTGGATGACGACGCGATCAGGCATGCTGGCGTTCTCGAGCGGGACGACGGCATCGAGGCGGCCCTGACAGATGACCATGCCTCCGGAGTGCTGACCGAGGTGTCGCGGTAGATCCTGAATGCGCGCCCAGAGTTCGGCGAAGCGCCTGACGCCTGGATGGCCTGGATCGATGCCGACCTCGCGCAGGTTGCGCTCGAGGGTATCTTTCGGATCGACCCACTCGAATTGATTCATGATTTTGGCGAGCCGATCGATCTCGCCAGCCTCGAGCGAAAGCGCTTTGCCAACTTCGCGTGCCGCGCTGCGGCCGCGGTAGGTAATCACGTTGGCGGTCATCGCCGCGCCGTGCTTGCCGTACTTCTGATAGATGTGCTGGATCACGCGTTCCCGGCGATCGCCGCTCGGGAGATCGAGATCGATGTCCGGCCATTCGCCCCGTTCTTCCGACAGGAACCGCTCGAACAGCAGTTCCATTCCCACCGGATCCACGGCGGTGATGCCAAGGCTGTAGCAAACGGCGCTATTGGCGGCCGAACCACGCCCCTGTACGAGGATGTCCTCCTGCCGGCAAAAGTTGACGATGTCCCAGACGATGAGGAAATACCCAGCGAGATCGAGCTTCTCGATCAGGTTCAGCTCACGCGAAATCTGCGCGCGTGCCCGATCGTGATACGGCCGGTAGCGCTCGCGCGCGCCGGCTTGCGTGATCTTTCGTAGAAACGATGACATCGTCTCGCCGGCTGGCACGGGGTACTCGGGAAAGCGGTAACCCAGATCCGACATCGTGTACCGAGTCGCTCGGCAACTGCGCGGGTTCCGGAGATGGCCTCAGGAAGATCGCTGAAAAGCCGTGCCATGGCGTCAGCCGGCTTGAGATAGCGCTCCGCGTTGCGGCTCAACCGCCGTCCCGCGTGCTCGAGTGTCGTCTTGTGACGGATGCAGGTGAGCACGTCGAAGAGCGGACGATCGGGCACGTCGGCAAAGCGCACGCCGTTGGTGGCGATGACCGGAAGATGAAATGCCGACGCGAGGTCGCGCAGCAGGTGGTTGTCGGCTTCTTCGTCGCGCAGCAGGTGGCGCTGCAGTTCGATGCAGACATTCGATGCGCCGAAAGTGCCGACCAGACGATCGACGAGGCCGCCAACGCCGTACCGCGGGCCATTGATCACGGCACGGCCGGCCAGCGCGATGAGACCGCCCACCGCACCGTCGAGCGCGTCGAGCGTCAGCGTGCCCTCACCTTTCGGTGCTGCCAGCTTCATCCTCGTCACCAGCCGACAGAGATTCTGATAGCCCTCTCGCGAAGTCACGAGGACAGGCAGGCGAAAGATCGAAGGATCGGCGAGAGGCTTGAGACCCGCAGCCGCCGGCCGAATGTCAGAGGTACGAACGCCGAGCGAGACGGTCAGTTCGGCGCCGACGATCGGTTTGATGCCGGCACGAGTGGCCGCATGGTGAAACCTGGGAATCCCATAGACGCCGTCGCGATCGAGCAGCGCCAGTGCCGGATAGCCAAGCGACGCCGCTCGCTCGACGAGAGCTTCGGGAAGCGACGCGCCGTCGAGAAACGAAAACGCAGAAGATGCGTGCAGTTCGATGTACACGGCGCGAATGCCTCGTCTCTCAACGGCCTCAATCCATAACCCCGTCGAGAAACCACCGCTCGGTGTCGCGCGCCTGGAACAGCCGGCAGACCGCGCCGTCGCTGAGCGCCACATCCCACTCGTCGCGGTTCCAGGGCCTGGCCACGCCAGGCACCTCGCTCGACTCTTTCCACCACGCCCCGGACGACCGCCACGGCCCGGCGCACTGCTTGACGTCGCCGCCGGGCATTCCCCGGCGATCGATGAAGACATAGCTTGGCCGGCCGCGGTCGACGGTGACTCGAATCGCCACGGGCGGACGGAATCGCCGTAGCACTGCGATCTCGAGCTGGTGAACCTTCCTCGGGTCCATAGCACCCGATTCGTCCGATGCAAAGCGCCGCATCTCGAACGCATCCGGTCCGTAGGAATCGAGCAGAGCTGGCTGACCACAGCGTGAATCCCCGACGAGCGCTCCGAGACGTGCCATCAGCGTCGCCACCGTTTCAGCCGATGGCCGCGCGCGCTCGAGCAGCGAATACTGAATGATTCGTCCCGGCGCGGGATCGATTTCGATCGTGACGATGTCGATCGCCGCGTGCGGCGGATGCGATTCGAGGTCCAGCACCAAAAGCGTCCGTAGCACACGCGGATCGCGCATGGCCGCCGGGAGTTGCAGCGTCCGCACGTGCCGCGTACGGTCGACGAGCCGCAGATCCAGATGAATGGCGGCCGCGCCCCGATCGGCGCGCTCGAGTGCTGATGACAACGGTTCGAGCAGACGCGCCAGCACGAACGCCAGCGGCTCGAGGCCATCAATCGGCCACTCGAGCTCGATGCGTTCGAGGAATCGCGGCACATCCGGGTCCGGCACGAGCGGGCCCGGATCGACTCCCGTGGCCATACGCTGCAGCGCGACACCAGCTTGCCCGAGCCGCGCCGACAGCGCGCCAGCCGGCAGCGCCGCGAGCTCGCCGAGCGTCGTCAAACCCCATCGCGCAAGCGTTGCGAACGCTTGCGCAGATGCGTCGGTGAACGACGCCGGCTTGGAGCGCGACGGCCGGTGCCCACGCAACAACGTGACGCCGTACATTTCGCCGACCACCTGACGCAGCACCTCGAGATGCACCTGCGCCAGCGCAGACGCGATATCGTCGACGATGACTGTCAGGCCGGCGTGCGCCGCCGAGAGCAGCATCGTCGCCAGCTGCGTTGGCGCCACGGCAATGCGCGGATGTGTTTCACGGGACGCGGGTTGACGCGGATCCGTTTCACGAGACGCGGATTCACGCGGATCCATTTCACGAGACGCGGATTCACGCGGATCCATTTCACGAGACGCGGGTTCACGCGGATCCGTTTTACGAGACGCGGGTTCACGCGGATCCATTTCATGGGACGCGGATTCACGCGGATCCATTTCATGGGACGCGGATTCACGCGGATCACTCTCATGGGACGCGGATTCATGCGGATCACTCGCACGGGACGCGGATTCACGCGGATCACTCGCACGGGACACGGATGCACGCCAATCACTCGGACGAGGCACCGATTGTCGCGAATCACGATTGCCGGATCGCGCGTCATACGCCTGCGCGAGTTCATGGCCGATCGTTTGCGGATCGCCGAGCAAACGCCCGAGCCCACCGATGTCGAGGACGACACAGTCGTTGTTGTAGCGATGTAGCCGCGGCGAAAAATCTCTGGCGACAGCCAGCGCTGCATCGAGCGGCGGCATGTCACCGGCACGTTGCGCCGGACGAAGGCAGGCATAGAGCGGCGTCACCGTCAGCGCCTCGCTCCGACGACCCGGGGCCGAGTCTCCAGCCCTTCCAACAGGCGCGCACGATCCGACGATCCAGCCCATCGCGCGCGCGCGGTCAGAGCGGCCGGTGCCATGACATGCCTGCGCGAGGGCGGCACGAGCGCCTGATCGTCCATATCGATCGTCGCGCCGCCCGAGCTCCGCGCCAGATGCTCGCCAGCGAGCAGCAGAGCCACGGTTTGACTGCCTTCGATCACGCGTGCCAGGCGAAACCAGGTTGTAAATGGCAGTGCGCGGACCACCCGCGGCGGTGCGTCCGCAAGATCAAGGACGACCAGTCCGAACCCGCCTGCCTGCAGCACGAGGTTCATGGCCTTGATCGCGCGCGTGACGTCGCCTGTTTCGCGAATCCACAGAAGGCGTGACAGATCGACGCCGGCCAACGCCGCCGATTGCGGATCGAAGCGATCGTACGTGTCGACAAGCGCGACCAATTCGCCGCGTGCCGCCGCTTCTGTCAGTGCTCGGCATACGATGGTCGTCCGTCCGGTCGAGCGGTGACCAACGATTTCGGACAACTGCCCGCGCCGCAGCCCACCGCCGAGCGCTCGATCGATTTGCACCACGCCCGTCGCTGCCAGGTCGACATCTGCAGATGGAGATGTCCCGGCGAGCGGCGTCGCCGTCGTCAGCGTGACGTCGAGCTTTCGGTCCTTCAGCAGCGATTCGAGGTGAGCACGGGCAGACGGCATCTTTGGTCGACTCGATGCTATTTTCGCTTTTTCTTCGCCTTAGTCAAGTCTCGGCGTAAGTCTCAGACAGCTAGGCTGTTAAGATTGATGGTTCCGACTTGTGTCTACACCGCAGCCAGCATCGACGGCCCTCCGGTCTCCGTTTCTTCAGCGTGCCTTCGCCGCCTTCACGTACCGCGATTTCCGCGTGCTTTGGTTTGGCGCGCTCGCATCGACCATCGGCACGTGGATGCAGAAAGTTGCGCAGAGCTGGCTCGTCTTCGAGCTCACCAACTCGTCGTTCTACCTCGGCCTCGACGACTTCTTCGGGCAGCTGCCAATCCTGCTCTTCACGCTGCTCGGCGGTGTGATCGCAGATCGTCACGATCGCAAGCGGTTGCTCATCGGCTCGCAGTTCGTCCAGATGGCGACCGCGTTCGCCCTTGCCGCGCTCGTCTTCCACGGGCGCGTCCACGTCGGCCACATCCTGGCGCTGTCGTTTACCGCTGGCCTTGCGCAGGCGTTCGGCGGCCCGGCGTATCAGGCGCTCATCCCCTCGCTCGTGAACAAGAGAGATCTGCCGAACGCAATCGCTCTGAACTCGACGCAGTTCAACCTCGCTCGTGTTTTCGGTCCGCTGGCTGCCGGCGTGACGATGGCGGCGCTCGGCGCGGCGGGATGCTTCACTCTCAACGGCGTGTCGTTCCTGATCGTGATCGTCGCGTTGATGTCGTTGTCGGTGATGCACATCCCGCCGACCGATCGCAAGCCAATCCTGGAAGAGCTCAAGAGCGGCATCGCGTACGTGCGCAGTGAGCCGACCATCATCGCGCTGACTGTGCTGGCGTCGATGACGACATTTCTCGGACTTCCGCTGCTGACATTCCTGCCGATCTTCGCCCGCGAGATCTTTCACGGCGAGATCGGCCGCTACAGCTGGATGATGGCGTTCTCGGGCATGGGCGCGGTCACAGGCGCGCTCGTGATTGCGTGGCTCGGACGCTTCAAGCACATGGGCCGAACGCTGCTCATCGTGCAGCTCGTCTTCGGCGGATTGATTGCGGCGTTCGCGATGTCGCGGATCTACTGGTTGAGCAACCTGCTGCTCTTCCTGAGCGGCGGCACGCTGCTGATGGTCTTCTCGATGTCAGCTTCGCTCGTACAGCTCATCGTCCCCGACCATCTGCGCGGGCGTGTCATGAGCATCTACATGGTGGCGTTCCGCGGTGGAATGCCGCTCGGCAGCCTCGCGGCCGGCTTTGCCGCAACCCAGATCCCCATGCCCAACGTTCTCGCGATCAACGGGCTACTGGTCTCGCTCGTCGCGGTGTACTTTCTCGTGAAGAGTCACGGAGTGAGGGAGTTGTAGTCGGTTCTTGGTTCGTGGTTCTAGGTTCGGCGTTCAGGTTCGTGGTTCTTGGTTCCGGTTCGGAGTTCCATTTAGGGTTCAGGGTGCTGCTAGAACCTGAACGCCGAACCTAGAACCACGAACCAAGAACCGACGCTACCCAACCAATATCCAATATCCACCGAGCGCCATCGACGCGCAGGCCATCACGAGCGCGGCAGCTTGACCGAGCCGGGCAGCGACGGCGGCGGACATCACGTGCGCCAGGGCGACACCGAAGAGCGACATCGAGAGAAGAAGCCCAATACCGAAAACGGCGATGAGCATCAGCAGCGTCGGCAGCGGCGAGGCAGCGAGGCTGCCGCCGAATGGGGCCAGCACGGTGAGCGCGCGCAGGCTGCTGATGGCAAACGCGGCGCCGAGAATCGTCGGCAAGTGCGAGTGTGCGGACGCCGCCGGGTGATGCTCCTGCCGTCCGACGTGCAGGTGCCAGTGCGCCGCCGGCTCCTGTCCGTGCCGGTGCGAGTGACCATAGACCCGTCCGGCGACGACGCCCCAGAATCCAGCGGCGCCGAGGAAGATGAGGAGCACCCCGCCGAGAACTTCCCCGCCACGCTCGACGACGAGCGGGAGCGACCATCCGAGCGCCACGAGCGCGCCAGCGCCGATTGCCAGGAATAACGCGTGACCGATGGCGAATCGGATGGCGACGCCAAGGGCGCGCGTCCGCTGCACCGCGGGTGTATCGCCGGCGGCGCCGACCGACAACGCCGCAATAGCCATCAGATGATCCGCGCCAAGACCATGGAGAAAGCCCAGAACGAGGGCTGACGAAATGAGGAGCACCACCCGATTCTATCCGACTCGAGCAACGGCAAAAAAAGGCAGGAACCTTGCGGCTCCTGCCTTCGACTGCCCCACTGCCGAACGGGTCTCTACCGATCGTGACGCGTGATCTGATCCCAGAGTGCTGCGCCACCGCCGCCGATCGCCGCGCCGATGAGCGCACCCTTCTTGCCGCCAACCGCCGCGCCGACACCGGCGCCGGCGCCCGCTGACGATCCGATGATGATCGCACTCTTCTTCACGGAACGCGTCCGCGACACTCGGCGCGGCTCGCTGTAGACGACTTGCTGCGTCGTCACAGGCCTGGCCACCGTCGCGGGTTGCGACACCGGCACGATCCGCGCGTCGCCCAGATCGCTATCGACCGCCGTGACCGGCTGAACGAAGCGCGCGGGGCGAACCTGCTCAACAGGTGCCGGCGCAAAGACCGGCGCCGCGGTCGTAACGAACGACGTGGCCGCGTTGCTGATGCATTCGACCTGCGAGACGGCTGCGCCGTTGATCATGACTGGACGCACGATCGTGCGCTGATTCGGCTCGCAGCTGACGACGACCGGCGATCCGGGCTGCGTGACGGGCGCCGTTGCGGCGATTCCTGGCTGCGCCCACGCGCTCTGGCCTGCGCTCGCGCCGCATGCCGCCGACGCACCAATCGCAGCCGCTGACACTGCACCCGCAAACAATTTCGAGATCGTCATGGCGGTTCTCCCTCCGGCATCACCGACCTGCCGGTGCCGAGTGCTGGTCCAAGCGCGATGCCAAACGCAAGAATGCGTCTTTTTCAGGGATTTCCCCTCATTTCGCCGACGAGCTCGGCGTGGCGACTGTCCTCTGAAGCGAGCACCAACCCTGGAGCGCGAGGACAAACGCCGCGGACGGGTATACTCAGCAGCACTCGTCGCCGATCGTTCTGGCTGACGAATTTCGCATGTCTTACATTCTCGTCGTCGAAGACGACATCGACATTGCCGCGCTCATTTCGCACTACCTCGAGAAAGCAGGACATCGCGTCGAACGCGTCTCGTCAGGCAGTGACGTGCTGCCGCGCGTGCGCACGACGCCACCTGATCTCGTGATCCTCGATCTCATGCTGCCGGGGATGGACGGGCTCGTCGTCTGTCAGGCCATGCGCGCCGATCCGGCGATCGCTGGCATCCCGATCATCATGCTGACGGCGCGCGGCGAAGAGGCGGACCGCGTATCGGGCCTCGAGCTCGGCGCCGATGACTACGTCACCAAGCCGTTCAGTCCGAAGGAACTGAGCGCGCGTGTCACCGCTCTGCTTCGCCGGAGCACCCGAACGAACAGCTCCAGCGCGCCGTTGCACTACGGGTCCATTACGATTGACGCGGATCGCCACACGGTCGTCCTCGACGGCGAAGAGGTTCGCCTGACGGCGAAGGAATTCCTCTTGCTGCAGTACCTCGTGCAGCACAAGGGACGTGTGCTCTCGCGGGACCTGCTGCTCAGCGACGTCTGGGGCTACAACTACACAGGCGGAACCCGCACGGTCGACGTGCACATCCGCCGATTACGCGAGAAGCTGCCGCCTCTCTTGGACGCGATCGAGACCATCAAGCAGTTCGGCTACAAGCTCGTCGACCGCCCGTGACGTTCCGATCCCGGCTCTTTCTCACCTCTCTCGCCACCGCTGCCCTGACCCTGCTCGTTGCCACGATCCTCGTGTCATGGTCGGTACGCCGCACGACGAACGAACGCATCGAGCGGACGTTGATCAGTCAGGCGCGCCTCGCCGCCGAAACGCTGTCGCATCGTCAGGCAGCGGTCGCCGCCGAGCTCGACGACGAGGCAGACACACTCGGCGGCCTGGTCGGCGCACGGGTCACGCTCATCGCGCCCGACGGTGTCGTCGTCGGCGACTCGGAGCTCGATGGTGAAGCGCTGGCCGGAGTCGAAAACCATAGCTCGCGGCCTGAACTGCAACAGGCACGGCAGGAAGGAATCGGAATCGCGCGCCGGTACAGCACGACGGTTCGCGCCGACATGCTCTACGTTGCGCTACCGGTCACAAACGACGCGTTGCCGTCGCTTGGTTACGTCCGGCTGGCGTTGCCGCTCACCGAGATCGGCGAGCAGCTCGCATCCGTGTGGCGCATCGCACTGTTCGCGTTCGGTGTCGGACTCCTCGCAGCACTCGCGCTGGCATGGGTGACGTCGATCCTCCTGAGCAGACGAGTCCAGGCCATCGGCGAGGTCGCCGAACGCTACGCGCGTGGTGACTGGTCGCGTCCGCCGCGAGACTACGGTAGCGACGAAATTGGCGCCGTAGCGCGGGCACTTGACGATGCGGCGCGGGAGATCGGACGACGCGCCAGCGATCTGGCGTCCGACCGCGCACGCATGGAGGCGATTCTCTCGGGCATGTTCGAAGGTGTGCTGGTTGTGAACGATCACGGCCGCGTGCAGCTCGTCAACGGCGCGGCACGCCGGATGCTGCAGTTGCAGGACGTGGCCGAGGGCCGCCATTACGTCGAGATCGTGCGCCAGCCGGACATCGCGGCACAGATCGGGTCGGCGCTGCGTGGCACGACCACAGAAGGCCTCGAGCTCGCGCTTCCGTGGCAACCGGAGCTCGTGATCATCTCGCGCAGTGCGCCGGTCACGGCACCTGGAGCCACCGGCGCCGTGCTCGTCATGCACGACATCACGGACCTTCGGCGAGCCGACCGCATCCGGCGGGACTTCGTCGCCAACGTGTCGCACGAGCTCCGCACGCCGTTGACCGCCGTCCGCGGTTATGTTGAAGCCATCCTCGATCAGGGGGACGAGGGCGCCGACCCTGAGGAAGTCCGCCGTTTCCTCGAGATCATCGGCCGGCATACGCTCCGCATGGAACGTCTCGTGCGCGATCTTCTGCGCCTGGCGCGGCTCGATGCCGGCCAGGAACCATTGGAGCACGTGGCGTGCTCCGTCGACACGCTCTTCGACGACGTGGAAGCCGATGTCGCGACCACGATCGACGCTCGACGCCAGATCGTCGTCAAACGAATTGCTGAAGACGCCGCCACGGTGACTGGAGATCCGACCAAGCTGCACGACGCCTTGCGCAACCTCCTCGAGAACGCGGCGAACTACTCGCCGGAGTCGAGCGAGATTGTGATGGGCGCGGAGCGCGTCGGTCAGAAAATGCGGTTGATCGTCAGCGATGCGGGACCAGGCATTCCGGAAGCCGATCTGCCCCGCATCTTCGAGCGCTTCTACCGAGTGGACAAGTCCCGCACTCGCGCCACGCGCGATCCCGGTGGCACCGGCCTCGGTCTGGCGATCGTCAAGCACCTGATCGAGCTGCAGGGCGGAAGGGTGACCGCCGCCAATCGGCCAGAGGGCGGAGCCGTTTTTACCATCGAGCTGCCGCAATCGGAAGTCAGGAGCTAGGAGCTGAGGAGCTCGGAAGCTGGAAGCTGGAAGCTGGAAGCTGTTTTACGGCGCAACCATCGCCGCCGTCAGCCAGTAGGTGGCCGCCGCGATGAATGCCGACGCAGGAATCGTCAGAATCCAGGCCCACACGATCCGGCCAGCGATACCCCAGCGGACGGCGGACAAACGCTTGATCGAGCCGACGCCGATGATCGCGCCCGTAATGGTGTGCGTCGTGCTGACCGGCACGCCGAGGTGCGTTGCGGTGAACAGCGAGATCGCGCCGGCGGTCTCAGCCGCAAACCCGCCGACCGGCTGCAGCTTGGTGATCTTCGAGCCCATGGTGTGGATGATGCGCCAGCCGCCCGACAGCGTCCCGAGAGCGATCGCGGCGTGCGCGGCGAGCACGACCCACATGGGTATCGGGAGATGGCCGTTGTCGAGCGCCAGGTAGTTGCCGGCGACCAGCGCGCCGGCGATGATGCCCATCGTCTTCTGCGCGTCGTTGCCGCCGTGGCCGAGGCTGTAGGCCGCGGCCGACACCAGCTGCAGCCGGCGAAACCACTGGTCGACGCGTCCTGGCGGGGTGCGCTGAAAGATCCACAGGATCGCGACCATCAGAGTGAAGCCCAGCACCATGCCGATGAGCGGCGCCAGCACGATGAAGACGAGCGTCTTGGTCCAGCCGGAGAGGATGATTGCGCCCCAGCCCGCCTTGGTCACTGCCGCCCCGGCGTAGCCGCCGATGAGCGCGTGCGACGAGCTGGTCGGCAGTCCGTAATACCAGGTGATCAGATCCCAGATGATCGCGCCCATCAGGCCGGCGAAGATCACGCTGAAGCTGACGATGGAGATGTCGACCAGGCCGGCACCGACGGTCTTGGCGACGGCGGTCCCGAAGGTAAACGCGGCGACGAAGTTGAAGAACGCGGCCCAGATGACTGCCTTCCCTGGCGTGAGGACACGGGTCGACACGACGGTCGCAATCGAGTTGGCGGCGTCGTGAAAGCCGTTGATGAAGTCGAAGACGAGCGCGACGACGATCAGCGCGACGACCGCGAGGAGATTGGCGTCCATCCGCGCGTCAGGCGTGCTTGACGACGACGCCTTCGAGGACGTTGGCGACGTCTTCGCAACGATCCGTGGCGGCCTCGAGGAAGTCGAGGATCTCCTTCCACTTGATGATCGCGATCGGGTTCTGCTCCTCTTCGAACAGCCGGCGCACGGCGTTCTGATGCGCGCGATCGGCTTCGTTCTCGAGCCGATTGATTTCAACGGCAGGCTCGGCGACGCCGTGTCGGCGCTCGAGAGCCTTCATCGCAATCACGACCTGTTCGGCGGAGATGGCGACGAGGCGGGCGAGGTCGCGCGCGTCAGGACGGACCCGATCGATTTGATAGAGGCGGACGACCGCCGCCGACGCATCAATCGCGTCCATGACATCGTCAAGCGTGCGGGCGAGCGTGTGAATGTCCTCACGATCGAGCGGCGTCACGAAGGTGCGGTGTAACCGCTGGATGATTTCGTGCGTAATGAAGTCGCACTTGTGCTCGACTTCCTTGATCTCGTCGGCCTTGTCCCAGATGGGCCGATCCGGCGCGAGCATCTCTTCGAGGAGCGCCGCCCCGACGCGAATCTGCTCGGCGAGCGCGACGAAGTCGTCGAAGAACCGCTCTTCCCTCGGAATCAGTCTGAACGCCACGAAGTCTCTCCTGGACCGCTCACAGCAGTGTCCGCGCGAGCCGTCGAATCTTAGCAGATCCGTATCAGATTTAACCTTTTTGTCGCTTTATTGTTACACGACCTTCAGCACGGCCCTGTCGGCGCATACCCGTTCCAACTGCAGGGGAGACGAACGCCCGGGCGGTGATTTAACGTGGACGAAACGGGAGCGTTGCATGCGGATCACAGCCGCTCACTACTGTGTGGGGCGCGCAGACGACGAGATTTTCCAACCCACGCGCACATCTCAGCAGCAGAGGGAGAACATGAGTTTGCACCGCACGCTAGCCCGTTCGTTCTTGTACGCCATGCTGGTGCTGGTCATCGCGGCACCAGTCGCCGCCCAGCAAACCGAATCACGCATCGTTGGCCGGATCACTGACGCAAGCGGGGCCGTGCTCCCAGGCGCAACGGTCACGATTACGTCGAAGCAGACCGGCGCCGTGCGAACCGCGGTCACCGACGGGGACGGCCGCTATGTGGTCACGAACCTGGCGCCGGGCACGTACGAGGTCAAAGGCGCGCTCGACGGGTTTGCGGCGAAGACTGGTGAACTCGCGGTCGGCGTCGGCGATGTGCGGCCGCTGGATCTCTCGCTCGCCGTCGCCAACGTGGCCGAGGCCGTCACCGTTCTTGCTGATGCCACGGTGATCGACACGACGTCGGCGAAAATTGGCGTCAACGTCTCGCCGGAGGAGATTGAGAACCTCCCCGTCAACGGCCGCAACTTCGCCAACCTCATGACCCTGGCGACCGGCGCGACGACCGACGGCAACGGCGGATGGGCGAGCGTCCGGTTCAACGGAAAGTCCAACCAGCAGAACTACCTCAACTACGACGGCGTCGACGGCACGTATGTGTGGGACGCGAGCCCCGGCTACCTCAACGCGACCGGTTCCCAGTTCCGCCTGCAGACATCGATGGAGTCGATTGCGGAGTTCCGCGTCAACTCGGGTCTGGCGCCGGCCGAGAGCGGCCTAGGCTCGGGCGGAAATATCACGGTCATCAGCAAGAGCGGCAGCAACCGGTTCAGAGGGTCGGTCTTCAATTACTTCAGGAACGACGCGCTCGATTCGGCGAGCAAGTACCGATGATGTGAAGCAGCAACTGGAGTACAACCAGTTCGGCGGATCGCTCGGCGGTCCCATCAAGGCGAACCGGACCTTCTTCTTCGGCAGCTACGAGGGCCTGAACCAGACGACCGGACTGAACTTCACCGAAGCCGTGCCGAGCGCCGAGGCGATTCGGCGGATTCAAGCGGGCGAACCGGTCGGGAGCGGTTCCGGCCAAAGCCCGGCGCGCACCCAGGCTATTGCACCCCTGCTCGGCGGTTTCCCACAGGGGACGGTCAGCACGGCCAACCCGCTCCTGGCTCTCGCCTCGCTCACTACGGAAGCCGAGCAGCGCGAGCACACGGTGTCGGCACGCATCGATCATCGCTTCACCAACAATCAGTCTTTCTTCGCCCGCGTGCTCTACAGTGACGGCCACGTCGACACGCCGGATCGCACCGTGACACCGCGGCGTGTGGATGCCAACCAGCAGCCCCTGAACGCGGTGTTCAACCACCAGTCGCTGTTCGGCACGAGCGTGATCAACGAGCTCAAGGTCGGCTACAACCGTCCCAAGTACGACGCGATCGCATTCGGGCCGGCCGGCTACGACCCGACGCAGGTGTCGCTGTCGGGCACGGTCACGTCGCAGTCGATTGACGCGCGGGGCACTACCGGCGTCGCGCGCAGCGGCCTCCTGATCCGCGCCACCAGCAACGCGTCGACCAACGGCCAGGCCTACGACCCGCGATCGATCGCGATCAGCGACGCGGTGACGATCTCGCGCGGCGCGCACACCTTCAAGTTCGGCGGCGAATACCGCAACATCGAGTCGCAGTTCCAGTTCCTTGGCAGTAACGAGATCACCTTTGCCGGCATCAACGAGTTCATCGACAACCGGCCGACGCAGGTGGCGGTCTCGCTCGACTCGCCGCTCTTCACGCCCGAGCAGTACTACCTGATCGGCTTCGCGCAGGATACGTGGCGGGTCGGCAGCCGGCTGACACTGGAGCTCGGCCTCCGCTACGACTTCTACGCTCCCGTCAAGGAGAAGGACCAGCAGGCCAAACCGTTCTTCATCGAGGAGAACGCCTTCGGCACCGATCCCGACTACTTCTACAATTCCGACAAGAACAACATCGCGCCGCGGCTGTCGGCGGTCTACCAACTGAGCGAGAAGACCGCGATCCGTGCCGGATACGGGCACTTCTACGGCCCGGGGCAATTCGAAGATCGCATCCAGCCGATCGAGAACTTCATCGAGCGGCGCCGCGTGCAGTCGACCGACGTTCCAGGCGGTGCGCTCGCCTACCCGGTCGATCCGGCCATCTATCGCAATCTGCTGTCGATCCGGGGCTACACGCACGAGCGCCCGGACGAATACAACATTCAGTATGGCGCCAGCATCTCGCAGGAGCTTCCGGGCGCCATGAACCTGACGGTCGGCTACACCGGCAGCAAGGGCCGCGATATGTTCCTGCGCGGCGTCGCCAACACGTTCGACAACGTGACGCGCGTTCGGCCGGTGCCGTCGGTTGGACAGGTTGACTACAAGACGTCGGGATGCCTCGACGGTCTGGTGATCAACGGCAACGCGATCGCCGGTTGCGGCAGGGCCAACTACGACGCGTTGCAGATTGGCCTGAGCCGGCGCTTCCGTTCCGGTTTTTCGCGGCGGCCTCAATTACCAGTACTCGAAAAACAAGGGCACCACCCAGGGCTCGAACGAGGCGGCAACGGCGGGCAACACGTTCGACTTCAACACCGAGTTCGGCACCAACCCGACCGATATCCCGCACACGTTCAACGGCTCGGTCGTCTACGACATCCCTGGCCAGGGACTCTGGGCCGGCGGCTGGCGCGTCGGCGGCATCGTGAACGCCCGCAGCGGTGTGCCGATCAACGTCACCATCAATCGTCCCGACACGTTGACCCTCAACGGCGTGACTGTGACCAACGTTCCCGGCGGCAACACGCGCGGCACGCTGCGGCCGGATCTCGTGCCTGGCGTCGATCCGTATCTCAAGGACGGCGTGCGCTGGTTGAATCCCGCGGCGTTTGCCGCGCCGCTGCCGGGCACGTTCGGTAATCTGCCGCGCAACTTCCTCCGTGGTCCGAATTTCTGGCAGGTCGATTTCATGACCAGCAAGGACTTCCGGTTCGCGCAGGACCAGGGCATTCAGATCCGATTGGAGATCTTCAACATCACCAATCACCTGAACTACGAGAACCCAGCCGCGGCGCTGCCCGCCGGCACCATTGGCCAACCATTCACCGACGCGGTCGCCGGCACGTTCGGCTACATGCTTGGACCACTCAACCGCACCGTCGGACTTGGCACCGCGCGCCAGACCCAGATCGCGATTCGGTACCTCTTCTGAGTTAGATCGAAGGCCGGGAACCAGAGCGTTCATCTCTGGATTCCCGGCCTCCGGATGTCCTACCGGCGGTGGACGTCTAGAACCACCCCTGCCTGATTTTACGTTTATGTAACATCTGTGTGACCTCGCCGAAATGGCTTCAGCCTAAGGTGGTTCCATGCAGATGAGTTCGAGGGTTTGGTGTGGTTCGATTCGCGCGGCTTTCTTGTTTCTTTTTTCTTTCCTGTTTTTTTCAACGACGGCGATGGCTCAAGTTACCCCCGCGGCTGGCTACGTCCCGCCGGACGATACGCCGGTCATCCGCGTCGGCGCCACGATCTTTGCTGACTACACTTACCAGACCGATCCCCAGCAGACCGACGTCGATGGCAACTCGTTTTCGCCGAACCGTTCGACGTGAAGCGGGCGTACATCAACGTCACCGGCAACATCTCGCACTTGATCGCGTTCCGCGTCACGCCGGACATCGCGCGCGAGACCGGCACCGGCAGCTCGCTGAACGGCAGCTATACCTACCGGCTGAAGTACGCATACGGGCAGTTCAACTTCGACGACTGGATGACGCGCGGATCGTGGGCGCGCTTTGGCGTGCAGCAGACCCCGTGGGTCGACTTCATGGAAACGCTGTGGCGCTATCGCTTCCAGGGCACGATCTTCGAGGATCGAGAGGGCTACCTGTCGTCGTCGGACTTCGGCGCCACTTTTCACTACAACTTCGGCAAGAACTATGGCGACGTGCACACCGGCTTCTACAACGGCGACAACTACAACCGAGTGGAGCCGAACGATCAGAAGGCTTTCATGACCCGCGCCACGCTGCGCCCGCTTCCCCAGGGTCCGCCGGCGATTCGTGGTCTGCGCATCACTGGCTTCTATGACAACGACGCGTACGTCAAGAACGGAGAGCGCGATCGCGGCATCGTTGCGGTGACCTTCGAACACCTGTATGTCAATGGCTCCTTCGACTACTTGTGGGCCACCGACCAGATGCGAGCCGCGAGCCCGAAGCTGGACTCCGAGGGCTACTCCGTCTGGGTGACGCCTCGGACGACGAAAGGCTGGGAGGGCATCCTCCGCTTCGACCACCTGGAGCGCGAGCAGACGACAGCGACAGCCAAGGGCAAGACGCGACCGCACGATCGCCGGCGTCTCCTACTGGTTCCCGCATCTGGGCACGGTGTCGACGGCGCTGCTCTTCGACTACGAGCAGGTGGACTACAAGGACTACAGCCCGGTCCGCCCGAACGAGCAGCGGTGGGCCCTTCACATGCTGGTCAATTTCTAGCCACGGATCACACGGATTACACGGTTCATAGAGAGGACTGCCATGACATTCAGAATGCGAACGATGGGGGCGCTCGCCGTCGCCGCGGTCGCCGGCGCGACGCTCACGGCTCAGACGGTGCAAATCAACGGCGCCGGCGCCACGTTCCCGTATCCGATCTACTCGAAGTGGTTCTCCGAGTACAACAAGCTGCAACCCGAACGTCCAGATCAACTACCAGTCGATCGGCTCGGGCGGCGGCATCCGCCAGGTGACGCAGCGAACTGTCTTCTTCGGCGCCACCGACGGCCCGATGACGCCGGATCAGCTGCAGGCGGCGCCGGGCAAGATCCTGCACTTCCCGACCGTGCTCGGCGCGCGTCGTCCCCGTCTACAACATTCCCGGCGTGACGGAGGAGCTGAAGTTCACCGGCCCGCTGCTCGCCGACATCTTCCTCGGCAAGATCACCAAGTGGAACGACCCGGCGATCGCGAAGCTGAACGCCGGCGTGACGCTGCCGGCAACCGACATCGTCGTCGTGCACCGCTCGGACGGGTCGGGCACGACCTATATCTGGGTCGACTATCTGTCGAAGGTCTCGCCGGAATGGAAGAGCAAGGTCGGCGTCGAACACCGCCGTCAACTGGCCGGTCGGGCGTCGGCGGCAAGGGCAACGAGGGCGTCGCCGGCCTGGTCAAGCAGACGCCCGGCGCGCTCGGATACGTCGAGCTGATCTACGCGCTGCAGAACAAGATCGCTTACGGCTCGGTGCAGAACTCGGCGGGCAAGTTCGTCGCGGGCATCCACGGAAGCGGTGACCGCCGCGGCCGCGGCCGCCGCCGGCGCAGATGCCGGCCGACTTCCGCGTCTCGATCACGAACCCGCCGGGAGACGACGCGTACCCGATCGCGTCGTTCACCTGGCTGCTGCTCTACGAGATCCCGCAGGACAAGGAGCAGGCGCAAGATCATGGTCGACTTCATGAAGTGGGCGCTCACCGACGGCCAGAAGTTCGCGCCGCGATCTGGGCTACGCGCCGCTGCCCAAGGCCGTCGTCGACATCGAGATGAAGGCGCTCGAGAAGATCAAGCTCAAGTAGGCCATGGCATGATCACGACCATCGGCGCCCGTTCCGACGAGGTCCTCTTCCGCGGCCGGCACGGGCGCGTTCGCACTGCTGCTCATCGTCGATGGTCGGCGGCCATCGGCGTTCGAGCTGTATCCGCCAGTCGCTGCTCTCGATCACAGGAGTTCGGCTGGCAGTTCTGGCAGACCGACACCTGGGATCCGGTGGCCGGCGAGTTCGGCGCGCGGCCGTTCATCTGGGGCACGCTCTATTCGTCGATCCTGGCGCTCGTCATCTCGACGCCGATCGCGCTCGGCATCGCGATCTTCATCTCCGAGCTTGCGCCGGATTGGCTGCGCCGGCCGCTGGTCTTCCTGACCGAGTTGCTGGCGGCCATCCCGTCGATCGTCTACGGGCTCTGGGGCATCTTCGTGCTCGTGCCGTTCGTCCGGCAGCTCGAGGTCGGCGACGCCCGACTGGATGCGGAGCATCCCGCTCTTCAGCTGGGCCGCCGCTCGGCGTCGGCATGCTGTCGGCGGCCTCGATCCTGGCGATCATGGTCATTCCCTTCAGCTCGTCGGTGGCGCGCGAAGTGCTGAGGCGGTGCCGCAGGCGCAGCGCGAGGGCGCCTATGCGCTCGGCGCGACGCGCTGGGAAGCCATCCGGATGGCGCTCTTCTACGCGCGCACCGGCATCGTCGGCGCCATCATGCTCGGCTTCGGCCGCGCGCTCGGTGAGACGATGGCGGTGACGATGGTGATCGGCAACAACCCGCAGATCTCCTGGTCGCTGTACGCGCCGCAGTACACGATGGCGGCGGTGCATCGCCAACGAGTTCACCGAGGCCGACCGACGATCTGCACCTGCACGCGCTTATCGAAATCGGGCTCGTGCTGTTCATCATCACGCTCATCGTCAACGTCATCTCGCGGATGTTCATCTGGTCGATGGCGCGCCAGCGCGACGTGCGCGTCGCTCCGGCGCCGGCGGCGCGTCAAGGCGGCAGCGTGATGCGCGACCGGTATCGACGAGGCGCTGTCGCACCTGATCGTCGGCCTGTGCGGCCTGGCGGTCGCTGCTGGCGCTCGTGCCGCTGGCGTTCGTCCTCTTCTACGTGCGTCACGCAGGGAATCACGTCGCTCAACCTGGGCGTTCTTCACCCAGATGCCGAAGCCGGTCGGCGAACCTGGCGGCGGCATGGCGAACGCGATCGTCGGTTCGCTGATCGTCGTCGGGACTCGGGGCGGTGTTCGCCATTCCGATCGGCATCATCAGCGGGATCTACGCCGCCGAGTACGCGGGAACGAGGCTCGCATCCAGCGTCCGCTTCGCCGCCGACACGCTCAACGGCGTTCCGTCGATCGTCATTGGCGTCTTCGCCTACGGCATCGCCGTGTTGCCGTTCCGGCAGTTCTCGGCGCTCGCCGGCGGCCTGGCGCTCGGGATCATGATGATTCCGCTCATCATGCGCACGACTGAGGAGCTGCTGCGGCTGGTGCCGACGTCGCTGAAGGAAGGCGCGCTCGCGCTCGGCGCGACGCGGGCGCGCGCCGTGTTCACGGTCGTCCTGCCGGCGGCGCTGCCCGGGATCATGACCGGCATCCTGCTGGCGCTGGCGCGGATCGCGGGAGAGACCGCGCCGCTGCTCTTCACCGCGCTTCAACAACCGATACTTCTCCACCGACATTCGCCAGCCGATCTCGACGCTTACCGTTCAGGTGTTCACATACGCTGTCGCGCCCTACGAAGACTGGCACCGTCAGGCATGGGCCGGCGCGCTGGTCCTCGTGGCGATCGTTCTGACCTGCTCGCTCCTGGCGCGCAGTCGCGACTGCACGGATGGAGCGACTCCATCGCGGCAGCTAGGCTCGCGCCAGGTCGCAGATCGAAACGCACAAGTAACGAAGGCGTCACCGCCCGGACACGCGGGCGCCTTATCCTTCATCGGGGGTTGAATTTATGGAGCCCGCATTGGATGACAGGGACAAGGCGTCAGCACGCCCGAAGCCGGGGAGCCCGACGTCGATCAACCGCGTGCCGCGCGTGCTTGTCGTCGAAGACGAACAAGACATCGCCGGCCTGATCAAACACACACTGGAACGTTCGGGGGACGGCCGTGTCGACATCGTCAGCAGCGGCGACGCCGCGCTTCGCGCCGTCACCGAGCAGACGCCTGACCTGGTGATTCTCGACCTCAACCTGCCGGTGCTGAGCGGAACAGAGGTCTGCCGCATCCTGCGCGGCCGTCCGGCCACAGCGAACGTGCCGATCATCATGCTGACGGCGCGCACGGCTGAATCGGATCGCGTGACCGGTCTCGACCTGGGAGCCGACGACTACGTCACCAAGCCGTTCAGCCTGCGCGAGCTCGCCGCCCGGGTCCGCGCGGTGTTGCGGCGGCGGCAACAGGCGGCGGCGATCGGTGCGAACGTCTACACCGGCGCGCACCTGAGAGCGGACTTCGACGCGGTGGCGATTTCAGTTGACGGTACGGCCGTTCGGCTCACGCGTCGCGAGTTCGAGTTGCTCAAGTTCCTGGTCGAGAACCGCAACCGCGTGCTGTCGCGCGACCGCCTGCTCGAGCGCGTCTGGGGCTACGATCGCTTCATCGAAACGCGATCGGTCGACGTGCATGTCGGCCGACTCCGGTCAAAGCTCGGCGCCGCCGGACAGCAGATTGAAACCGTGGTGGGGCTGGGCTACCGCTTCGTGGAATAACGTTCCCTGCGCGGGTCGCAAAGGCGTCTGACTGCCGGCATCTGAGAACGGCCACGACACGTCGTGGACCGTTCGGTCGCATAAGGTGGGGTTGCCGCCTAGCTCGGCTGACTCTCGCGCCAGCCGTTGTCTTCGAGCTCCGATACCTGCATGGACATCATCAGTACCGGCGCGCTCGACGCGGTGCCAATCTGTGTAGTAGACCCGACGAACGACTTCACTATCCTGCTCAACGCGGACTTCCCAGCCCGCGCTGCCCGCTTCCGAAATCGAAAACCGCTTGGTGTGCCCTGCCTGTCTCAGTTCCTTAGCGAACATTTGTTATCTCCACTCTCCGCTTTGCGACCGCTTGTCGATTGACGTCTTCTTTGTACCTCACTTGGACGATGGAAGGCGTGTAAATTCCATGTAAAGAGATTTGGGGCGTTTGCACATGCCTTATTATTCAGTAACTTACAGGGACGAGGTTCTGTCGCCTTCGCCCTCGGCGGCTGCGCCGACCCCGGATCGGCCGGACGGCGGTTAACGCTACGATATGGGCTCCTTATGCGCGCTACGTGGAAAGCGGTTCTCCTGGTTTCGATCGTGCCGGCATTCTCTGCAGCTGGGGGTCGCATCACAGCACAACCGGCGCCACCTCAGCCGGTGAGCGTAACCACCTCAGCGGGCGACCACGTCGTGCTGCAGTTCCGGGTGGACGATCGCGCCGCGCGGCCGGTCGCGGCTGTCGGCTCGCTCGTGATCAAGCTCGACGACCGGGAAGTCCAGCAAGTACCTGATGACGCCGGGCACCGGGCGGAACAGCTACGACGCACTGGTCGGGCCACTGACAGCTGGATCACACCGTCTGGCGATCGATCGGTCGCCGTTCTGGAGCTGGCCGACCGGCCTGACTGTCACTGGCTTCCACGCGCGAATCGTGAACGCGCAGTCGGACGAGAACACCGTGCTGAGATTCAGCCCGACGCTTGGCGTCCGTGCTGACACCATCGGGACCGCGAGCGATGTCCCTCTTGTGATGTACGCCGAAGATGAGAGGCGGAACGGCCGCGGGTGGATTCGCTACAGCGTCATCCTCAGCAACGAGGACGGCGGGACACCACCGCCGGCGTTGATGGCGCGCTGGGGCCGCACGACAGACATTGAGCTCATCTACGAGGTTGAGCTGGACGGCCCAAGAATCGTGTCCGATCGGTTTCAGGGGCCCGACCATGAAGTTCGCGCGTTCGCCGGTACGCGAGACGGACAGCATCCGTACCTCTTGGTCGCAACGCTCAACAACATGTTCATCGATCGCGGGCGCAGCGTCGCGAATATCAGGCCGGTGCCGGTTGTCGTCAACCTCGCGCGGAAGACGCGCGAATCGGTGATGGACGACCATCCATGGATTTACCCGCTGATGGCGCGCGAGCTCGTCGCCGAGAAGCGCATCGGCACACAGATCGAAGATCCGCGTGAGTTTCTCTACGTCGAGGCCGGGCTCGCGCTCGAGGGCGCTGCGGCCAGCGTACGAGTCGGCTCGGATGCCGAAGGATGGCAGGATTCTACGCGGGGACGAGCCGATCTCGCGGTCAATCGCGACGGCTGGGTCCGAATTGCCGTTCATGCGCCGTCGCGCGCCGCGACGCTGAAATGGGAGTGCCGGGCACTGCCGGGCATTCGCGCCGGCACGCAACCGCGCTGCCGTATCGAGTGGGAACGCGTGTTCCGCCTTGGACGAGACTTCCTGCCGGGCGAGAACCTGATCTCGCCCGGCACGGTCCAGATTGGCGTCGGCCTCAGCGAGGCCGTGCCGCTCTCCGATCTCGGCCCGGCTCGATAGCCGGGCCGGGCACGCCACGACAGCGGCTGCCGCTAGCGAATGAGATTGCGGTAGCGCACGAGCCGCGACTCGAATTCGCCACCGTCGTTGTCGAGCGCGACCCAGAGGTCTCCGTCCCCCGTGACCGCCAGCCCCTCGACCTTCTCGTACGGAGCAAACTGCGGCTGTACGTTTTTCAGCAGCCGCTTGTTCACCGTTGCCCCGACCACCGAGACCGTGAATGCTGTGAACACGATGTAACGACAATGGCAATTCTCGGGCGCCGCACCCCCGGTCGCTGCCATTTCCATCGCCATGCGCAAGCGGCACCGCCGTCAGGACTCCTCCTGCTACGACAAGCGCACACAGTTGTCTCGTCATCGACATCCTCCATATCGAACCCGCATGGCCGGCGGCGATGCCGGGCGGCGGGTCGGAGGATTATCGAAAGCGGGCAGCCCGCGGGGCGATTGCATCGACGGCGTGAGTACGGTCAACTCTGCCATGGTCCCCAGAACACACGGTGGCGAAGCCCGCGACGAAGTCACGCGCCTGCTGGAGCGTCATCGCGTCCTGACGTCGCTCGCCAGCCGGCAGCAGACACCTCGCCACGACTTGCTCGAGCAGATGCAGCACCGCCAGAATCTGGTGGAGCTGCAACGCTACGTCCGGCTCCAGCACGCGGCTGACATCGCGGCGATTCTCGACTCGCTGCCCGCCGACGATCGCCTTCTCGTTTTCCGTCAACTCGGACTGGAGCAGGCCGGCGCCGCCCTCGTCGAGGCGAGCGAATCGGCTCGAGCCTCTCTCGTCGATGAACTTTCGAGAGACGAGCTCGTCACGGCACTCCGCACGCTCGACGCTGACGATCTCGCCTTCCTCTCCGACGAAGTGCCAGAGGACGTGTTCGATGAAGTCTCGAGAAGTCTCGAGCCACGTGACCGATCGTGGCTGACCGACGCGCGACACTACGCAGAAGACTCGGTCGGCCAACTCATGACGCAGGACGTGGTCTCGGTGCGCGAGCATCAAACGGTGGCCGAAGTATTCGAGGATCTGCGCGCGCTCGACGACATTCCCGATCAAACCGACCGGGTGTTTGTCGTCGATTCGAGGCAAATTGTCCGAGGAGCGGTTCCTCTGCACCGGCTCGTGCGGAGCCAGCCGGCGACGCCGATCAAAGACGTGATGCTCGCCGACATCGCCAGTTTTACACCGGCGACGCCAGCAGCCGTCGCAGCGACAGCGTTCGAGAAATACGACCTCGTCGCGGCGCCAGTCGTCGACGATCGTGGCAAGTTGATCGGCCGGATCACCATCGATCGGGTGATGGACTTCATGCGTGAATCAGCCGAGCAGGTCGCGCTCAGCCGCGCTGGCCTGCGCGGTGCGGAGGATCTCTTTGCCAGCGTGCGCCAGTCCGTCCACAACCGTTGGCCGTGGCTGGCGCTGAACCTCGTCACGGCGTTCGTCGCCTCGCGCGTCATCTCGCAATTTGAAGAGACAATCGCCAGCGTCGTCGCGCTGGCGGCGTTGATGCCGATCGTTGCCAGCATGGGCGGCAATACCGGTAATCAGACCGTGGCCCTGGTCATCCGCGCCCTCGCCCTGGATCAGCTGCGCGACCAGCACACCCAGCTCGTGCGCAAAGAGCTCACAGTCAGCCTCGTGAACGGGTTGATGTGGGGAGCAGTCACGGGTCTTCTCGCGTTCGTGTTGTATCGAAGCGCCGCCCTCGGCGCAGTCATGATGACGGCCGTCGTGCTCAACCTCATCGTTGCGGCCGTTACCGGCATTGCCGTGCCCCTCGTGTTGCACCGGGCGCGCCGAGATCCGGCTCAGGGCGCGAGCGTCGTACTCACTTTCGTAACCGACAGCATGGGATTCTTTCTGTTCCTGGGCCTGGCAAGTCTCCTGCTGCGTTGACACGTCGTTCTGGCACCTCTTTGAACACCTTGAACCCTCTGAGCCCTTGGAACCAATCAGACCCACCGTAGAGTCGCACCGTTGTTACGTGCGGTTCACCGGGCGTTCGTGCGCTCAGGCGACAATCCCCGACAGGGTCCCACCTCGATCCGGTGGCCCAAGGAGGTGGGACGTGCGGCAGTCACGAGCGACGACACAAGACGGAAGTGAGATCCGCCGCGACATTGGAACTCTGTGGACGTTGTCGCGCGGCGAGTCGATGGCGCGATGCGCGCTGTTGGCGCTCGGCGTCGGCCTCGAGCTCCGAGTCCTGCTCGACGGCGACGTGCTGAAGGCCGAGCGCTGCGGCAAGTATGAGGAAGCGTTCGATCTGGCTGAGCGCTGGCGGGGACGAATGCTCGATCGTGGCTGGGTCAGCGTGCGGCGCTGATCGAGCAGCGGCTACGCGTTCTCGGTGCGACCGATGTCCTCCAGCTGGCGCTGGAGCGCCATGCGATCGAGCATGTCGAGTCGCAGGCTCGTGAAGATTTTGATCCTCGCATCGAGTTCGCGAAAGGCTTTCGTGAACGCCCGCATCTTGTCCTGCTCTGACCCTGTGGCCGCCGCGGGATCCTCGATGCCCCAGTGGGCCGTCATGGGCTGACCCGGCCACACAGGACACACTTCAGCGGCCGCGTTGTCGCACACCGTGAACACGAACTGCATCCGCGGCGCGTCCGCTGTCGCGAACTCGTTCCAGCTCTTGCTCCGAACTTTATCCGTCGGCAGGTGGTTCCGATCCAGCGTGGCGATTGCCAGCGGGTGGACCTCACCCTTGGGAAAACTGCCGGCGCTGTAGCCACGAAACCGGCCTTTACCCCAGTAGTTCAGCAGCGCCTCGGCCATGATGCTGCGCGCGGAGTTGCCGGTGCAGAGAAAGAGCACGTTATACGGCGGCATGTCGCGGCTCCAGTCAGGTAAGTCAGCCAGGCTGCGAGACGGCTGGTCTCGAGTCAATCAGCCAGCGGAAGAGCGCCGCCGCTCCGGCGGCGCCGACGAGCTGAGCGGCGACAAACGCCGGCACGTCCAGCGGCCGAATGCCCGTGAACGTGTCCGTCGCAGCGCGCGCAAGCGTCAGCGCAGGATTCGCAAACGACGTCGACACAGTGAACCAGTAAGCGCCGACGATGTAGGCGCCGACGGCAAAGGCAACGGAGTCTGGCCGGCGACTCGCGCATCCGCAGATCGTGGCCACGAGCCCGAACGTTGCAATTACTTCACTGAGTGCATTCGGCAACCCGGCCCGCGCATGACTTGACCAGGCGATCGCCGGTTCGCCGAACATGATGTTGGCACCCACGACGCCCGCGAGCGCGCCCGCGCACTGCGCGAGGATGTAGGACCCGCCTGCCACCGGTGTCAGATCACCGCTCGATGCGCGGGCCATGGACACGACTGGATTGAAATGCGCGCCCGAAATTCCCCCCAGCGCAAGGATGAGGGCGGCGAGCGTCGCGCCAGTGGCGATCGAATTCGCGAGTAACGCGAGGCCGGTGTTACCGCCGGACAACCGTTCGGCGGCGATGCCCGAACCGACCACCGCCGCTGCCAGCACGGCCGTGCCGAAACCTTCGGCAACCACCCGGCGCGCGAGTGTCGGCACTGGTGGTGGCGACACATCGATCATCGATCCATATGCGTGTTCGCGCATACAGGCCACTGTAGGCCGCTGGTGATATATTTGTCAATGCGCATATATGACGACTCCGGATGCAATCGCCACACTGTTCCAGGCGCTCGCCGATCCGACACGGCTGAGGATTCTCGGCCTGCTGCTCTCCGGTGAAGTGTGCGTCTGCCACATCCACGAGAGTCTGCGCATTCCGCAACCCAAGGCGTCCAGGCATCTCGCGTATCTACGGCGCGCCGGCCTGGTGAGTACCCGTCGCGATGGCCTCTGGATTCATTACCGGCTGGCGGACTCCCCCGAGCCCATCCTTGCGGCAATGCGTGAAGCGGTCATCGGTGCGTTGGGCAGTCTCGACGCGATCCGGCGGGATGCCGTACGGCTGGAGCAAAAGACCAAATGCACTCGACCGCAAGACGGCTCCAGGCGCATTAGGCGCTCAACAGACTTGTCACGAGCCCGATGAGCGCGCCCGCGACGACAACCCACGTCGCGTTCATCTTGTAGCGGACAAGCGCCACGAGCGCGCCGGCAGCCATCAGCACCATCGTCGGATTGGTGATGGTACGACGGCCAAGGTGCCAGGTCACGACGGCCATCAGAGCGAGGGAGGCGACGTTGACGCCGTCGAGCACGCCGCTAGCGAAGCGCGATGCACGAATGCGCGGCACCAGCGGCCCACTGAGCCCAACGAACACGAACGCCGGAAGGAAGATGCCAAGCGTCGCGACAATGGCGCCACCAACGCCACCGACGAGATAGCCGACAAACGTCGCCGTCGTGAATACCGGACCGGGCGTGACCTGCCCGACTGCAATCGCATCGAGGAGCTGCCGTTCGGTGATCCAGCCGAGATGTGCCACGAAATCCGCGCGAAGAAATGCCACCAGCACGTAACCGCTGCCAAAAAGCACAGATCCGATCTTGGCGAACGTTGCGAACAGCGTCCACTGCGAGAATGGAACGGTCGCGGTCGCGGCGATACCGCCTGCGACTACCGCCGCAGCTATCGTCGACCGAACGAACGAAGCAGCCAAAACGGCAAGCCATGCGCGTGCGATGGCCCTGGTGGTCAAGAGGCCGCCCACGAGCCCAGCGACAATCAGCACCAGCAATTCATTCGTCCCAGCCACCAGCGCGACGATCGAAAATAACGTGATCGCCGCAAGCGTCGGCGATTTCACCGCCGACCGGCCAAGCTTCCACAGCGCTTGCGCGATCACGGCCACGACGGGCGGCGTCACACCACTGAAGATGGCAACCGCGGCGGGAAGCATACCGAAGCGGGCATAAGCCCAAGCGACGACCGTCACAATGACCGCGGCGGGCAGGATGAAGCAGACGCCGGCAACAATCAGACCTGCGACACCGTGGCGCGTCAGGCCGATGTGGATGGCGAGCTCCGTCGAGTTCGGTCCCGGAATCAGATTCGTGGCGCCGACGTAGTCGAGGAACTGCTCGCGCGTCAGCCAACGCCTGCGCGTGACCACCTCGTCCTCCATCAACGCGATGTGCGCCGCGGGCCCACCGAACGCTGTCGTGCCAAGCCGAAGAAAGAGCACCGCCGTCTCGCGAAGGGACGGCTTCTTTGTGAACGGAATGCCGGCGAAAGCCTGGCCCATCGGTGCGGTCCTTGCCGATACGGTACGATGGCGGGACGTCCGATGTGTAAACATTTCGTCTCACCTGACATTGAGCGAGGCGCTGTGCTGATGCGACACTCATTTGCACTGTTCGTGGCCATCACGACGTCGATTGGCGCCGCGTGGAATCTCGCGGTCCCCTCGGCCATCCAACCTGAGCGCTCGGCGGTCATTCTCATCACGCTCGACGGAGCCAGAACGGAGGAGCTGTTCGGCGGTCTCGACGCGGACGTGTTCACGTCGACGTTGCGGGAGAAGCAGAAGCTGGAGGATCAGCCCGCCTACCAGCGGTTCTGGGCCGACTCGCCGGCCGCGCGACGCGAGAAACTGCTGCCGTTCTTCTGGGGCACGCTCATGCGCGAGCACGGGTCGGTTGCGGGCAATCGAACGATTGGAAGCTCGGTAACGCTCACCAACAACCACCGCTTCTCCTACCCGGGGTATTCGGAAATCCTTCTTGGCGAAGCTCACGACGACACTATCAAGAGCAACGATCCGCTCCGCAATCCATACCGGACGGTGCTCGAGGAGGTCCAGTCGGCGCTCAAGCTCTCTCAAGCTCAAGTCGCGGTGTTCGGCTCCTGGGACGTCTTCAACGCCATCGTCGAACACACCGAAGGCGCATTGACGGTCAACGCCGGCTATGAGCCGTTCGACTCGCCTGATGCTCTCACCAGGCAGCTGAGCACCATGCAGAGCGAAACGCCGACGGGCTGGAACTCCGTGCGCCACGACGCCTATACATTCCGCTTCGCCATGGATCATCTGCGTCGCGCGCGGCCACGCGTCGTCTATCTCGCGCTCGGCGAAACCGACGACTGGGCGCACGACGGCCGCTACGATCGAGTGCTTGAAACCTATGCTCGCACTGACGCCTACCTGCGCGAATTGTGGACCTGGCTGCAGGCCGATCCCGAATATCGCGGCCGCACGCACATCCTGATTACGACCGACCACGGGCGCGGCCATACCGCCAAAGACTGGCGCGATCACGGCGCCAAGGTCGAAGGGGCGCAGGACGTGTGGATTGCCCTCATCTCGCCCTCAATCGCACGTCGAGGCGAGTGGCGCGACCATCCGCCGCTTCGCACCAACCAGGTTGCGGCAACGCTCGCCGGCTGGATGGGCGTCGACTGGGGCGCGTTACGGCCGGCGGCTGGACTGCCGATTCGCGGGAACTGACGACGCGCCGCCGCCGCGCGACGCGCGCAGCATCTTGATGAAAAGACATCGCCGTTTTCGTAGACGCCGGTGAATTGCCACGCACCGGGGCCCGAGGCCGAGAGCGGCACATACATCTGACGCGCTGTGGCCGGCGACCGTGTGCCCGAGCGACGCCGTGTCACCCGGACATCCTGTGGGCGACGGGCACGGCGTCTCGCCGTTCTCGGACGGGTGGGAAACGAAGCCGACCGGCGCCCGGTGGACGGCGAGGGCGATCGACGCCTGCAGCGGGAGACTATGCGCTCACGGTCAGGCGTCCCCTCAGGGCCGACCACCGGCCGACGGCCGGCATGAATTTACTGTCGCATGAGCGTGTGACATTCGCGCGACACGGCGGAGAACGCGGTGAAAGTTGAGACAGGGCCGAGACAACGGGCATAGACCTCTTCGTTGACTCAACGTCTCGCTGATGCGCCACGATAAGATAAAGCCCCATGAATGACGTGTTGACTCTGGTTCTCGGCGGCGGGCGCGGCACTCGCTTGTTTCCGCTGACGCACATGCGCTCGAAGCCGGCGGTCCCGCTCGCCGGCAAGTACCGTCTCATCGACATCCCGATCAGCAACTGCCTGCACGCCGGACTGCAGCGCATCTTCGTGCTCACGCAGTTCAACTCGGCGTCGCTCAATCGTCATATCGCGCAGACCTACCGCCTGGACATGTTCTCGCAGGGCTTCGTCGAAGTGCTTGCTGCCGAACAGACGCCCGACAGCTCGGCGTGGTTCCAGGGTACGGCCGACGCCGTACGCCAGGCAGCGCGCCACTTCAAGGGCATCGATGCCGAATACTTCCTGATCCTTGCCGGCGATCACCTCTATCGCATGGACTTCAACGAGCTCCTCGAATCGCACATCGAGGGCAATGCCGACATCACGATTGCCGCGCAGCCGGTGTCGGCTGAGGACGCCACGCAGATGGGCATCCTCAAGTTCGACGATCTCGGGCAGATCATGGGCTTCGAAGAAAAGCCGACCGCCGAACGCCTGACTCAGATCGGCGGCAGCATCCCGAAAGGCTCGGTCGCAGGAGGCACGACGCCCGAGAAGCCATTCGTCGCGTCGATGGGCATCTACGTGTTCAACCGCGAGGTGCTGCTCGAGATGCTCGAGGAGCCCGGCA
The DNA here is from genome assembly GCA_963797715.1 of uncultured Acidobacteriota bacterium. Lineage (GTDB taxonomy): Bacteria > Acidobacteriota > Vicinamibacteria > Vicinamibacterales > 2-12-FULL-66-21 > DATBJJ01. The sequence goes on along the minus strand of CAWCQS010000003.1, from coordinate 7,489 downwards.
TCGACTTCGGCAAGGAGATCATCCCGCGCGCCATTTCGACGCACGTCGTCAACCCGTACGTATTCCGCGGCTACTGGGCAGATGTTGGAACGATCGAGGCGTTCTACGACGCCAACATCCAGCTCACGCGGCGCGGCGCGCCATTCAACTTCTTTCACCCGCGCTGGCCGATCTACACGCACCCGCGCTTCCTGCCGGCGACGCGCGTCTTCGACAGCCATCTCGAGTCGTCTATCGTCGCCGAAGGCTGCTATGTCGACCGGTGCACCGTCTCGAGCTCTGTCGTTGGCATCCGCACGCGCATCAGCCCCGGCGCCGCCATTACGCGGTCGGTCCTGCTCGGTGCCGACTTCTACGAGGAGGACACCGAAGCGAACGCCATCCCCCTCGGCATCGGCCGCGATGTCGTCCTCGATCGCGTCATTGTCGACAAGAACGCGCGGATCGGCGACAGCGTGCGGCTCGTCAACGAAGCCGGCGTGCAACATGCCGACGGTGACGGGTATCACATCCGCGGCGGCATCATCATCATTCCCAAGGGCGCGCGGGTCAGCCCGGGAACGATCGTGTGAGCGAGTAAAGGTTCGGCCGGCGGGCTTGCGAGGCCAGCGTTCAGGTGAGCTCCGGCCTGCGTCGCGCTCGAACTATCGCGTCGGCACCGGCCCGAACGTTTTCACAGCCACATCCGGGAAGTCCGTGAACACGCCGTCGACGCCGAGCCCGCGCAACTGTTCGAACTCGGCCTCGGCTCGACCTTGGTAGCCTGCGGGTAGAAATGGCTTGTCGATCCGCACCGTCCACACGTGAACGAGTAATCCTGCTGCGTGGGCGCGAGAGACAAGATCTGTGGGCGGGGCCAGGGAACCGTCAGCGTTGACCGGCACGAGCAACCGCTTCTCTGGTCCCAGACCATTGGCATATTCGGCGATGCTCTTCAGCCCATCGCCTGCCACCATTGCCCCGCTGCTGACGAGCTGCACGAGGCGAACCTCGGTCTTCGTGCGAAGCGCCCGGAGATTCTCTTGCTCGAACGACTGGATGAACACCGGCGCATCGCGCCGGTTCCAGCCGTATTTACCGAGCGCGGCGAGCAGCGGCTCCTCCAGCGGCAACTGGAGGTTGCGAAAATAGGTCGGATGCTTGGTCTCGGGATAGATACCAACGTCACGTCCGCGCGCCGCGCCGAGCTGCTGCGCGAGCGCGATGACCTCGTCGAACGTGGGAACCTGAAACTGGCCATCGTACGCGTGCGACCGAGAGGCGAGGCGTTCTCGCGCCCGGAGCGTCTTGATTTCAGCGAGCGTGAAATCTTCCGAGAACCAGCCGGTCAGCGACAGGCCATCGATGGTCTTCGTCCGCTTCCGATCGGGAAAGCGATCGGCAACGTCGGTCGTCGCGCCAATCTCGTTCTCGTGACGCGCAATGAGCACACCATCTTTGGTCGAGACGAGGTCCGGCTCGATGTAGTCAGCGCCCATCTCCACCGCAAGCCGGTAGGCCTCCAGCGTGTGCTCGGGCCGGTAGCCGCTGGCGCCCCGGTGCGCGATGACGATCGGCCGCGGCGGCTGGACCGCCACGGCCGTCGTCGTGGAAACCACAATCAGAGAGAGCGCCGCGCGCGCTACCACAACAGCTTGAACCCCAGCTGAAGCTGGCGTGGATCGTAGGTCGACGTGATCGTTCCGAACGCGGCGGCACTGCGGTTGCCGTTCGGCGCGCGGAAGTTCGTCCGGTTCAGGAGATTGAACGCCTCGAACCGGAACTCGAACTCTGCCGAACCCACCAGAGCGAAGCGCTTGCTCGCCGACAGATCGAACTGCCAGAAGAGCGGACCTCGAACCGAGTTCCGCTCGGCGTCGCCAAACGGCTGGCTCGGGTCGGTCGGCGCGACAACGCAGGCACGATTGAACCAGTTGTTGATGGTGCGCTCGGCGCCGGAAGCCATCGGATCGCACACGACGTTCGGGCGGTAGTTATTGGCGCCGCGGAAGTCCTGCACGATGCCCGACACTACCGCCGTCGCGGCGGGCGTATAGGTGAAAGTCACGGGTTCGCCCGCATACACCGCGTTGATGCCGGCCAGCTGCCAACCGCCGATAAACGCGTCGAGGAGCGGCGAGGCGTTCGAACCCCACCTGCGGCCGGTGCCGAACGGCAGCGACCAGACGAAGCTCGTCGTGTTGTTGTACGGCTGGTGATAGTTCGAGTATCCGAAGTCCGCTTCGAGATTCCGAAAATCCTGCGGCGCCGGGAAGTTGCCGTTGGAGTTCTCGAGCGACTGCGCCCCGTTGTCCTTCGTTTGCGACAAGGTCAACGAATTGAGGAACGATGTTCCGTTTCCGAGGCGCCACTCGAACTTCGCCTGGAATGCCTTGTAGCGCGACTTGCCACCATTGAACGCGTAGGTGATATCGGCAAAAGCGGAGTTCGGCCGGCGATCCTGCAACGGGATGGTTCCTGCGGTGTTGTTGGGGAGCGCCTGGTTGTAGTTCGCAAAGAGGAGCAGGTCCTCAGCCCTGTTGGCAACATACGCCAGGTCGACGAGCATGTTGTGCCGGACTTCGTGTTGAACCGAAATGTACCAGCTCTGGACCGGGCTCGAGTGAAAGTCCGACGGCATGTACGTGATGTTGGCCGTCAGCGGGTTGAATTTCGACGGATCGGCAAGGCCGACCGGATAGCCCTGCTCTGCAGGTACGAATGACGGAGCGGTCGGCACGGTCTGGTTGACGACTGCGTTGACGACCTGCGGTCCGTTGATCGGCAGGATGTCGCCCCCACCGGCGCGGCTGAAGTGCACGTAGCTGACGCCGTATCCACCGCGGATAACTGTCGCTGGCGTCAGCGTGTATGCGAAGCCCAGGCGGGGCCCGAAGTTGTTCCTGTCGGGATTGACGAGGGCACGATCCGAAACCGACCCGTCACTCGCCAGGAGCATCGTGTTCGTCGCGGGATCGAAGTTCGACAGGATGTTGTTCTCTTCCCAGTAGGGCGTCGAATACTCGTAGCGCAACCCAAGATTGAGCGTCAGCCGGCTGGACGCGCGCCAGTCATCCTGGAGATACAGGAAGTGCATGTTGCGCCGCAGGTTCGCGACGAGCACGCTGCTGAGTGCGTACTGAGCGCGCAGGCCGAGCATGAAGTCGGCGAGGTTGAAGAGATTGTTCGACGCGACCCCGGCTGGCCGGCTGAACTGGCCGTTGTAAGTGTCGCGGCCGTACAACGGATTCACGTCCTGCACTTGCGTATCGATCTTCTGGAACTCGTACCCGCTCTTGAACGAATGCTCCCCCATCGTCCAGGTGTAGTTCACTTTGGGGTTGTAGACCGTCGGATACTGCCACTGCGGATTGGTGGCCTGGCGGCCCAGATCGGAATAGCCGGTAATGAGCTGCGTCGGCAGGCCGCCGGAGATCCGATCGTCGGTCGGCAGACCCGGCAGCCCAAACTGATCGAGCGCGCTGTCGGTGCCGAGCGCCGGCGGGTTCTTGCCCGCCTGCGTCCACGAGTAGCCGAACCGCACCTCGAGCAGCGAGCTCGAATTGGGCACCCACGTGCTGCCGAACACGAACTGCCGGTTCTTTGCGTAGATGTGTCCGTTGCCGGCGCCGCCAGATGGCAACGGGATATTCGGTTGATCGTCCGTCGTGAGATCGCGGAAGCCATAGCGGCCAAAGATCGACAGCATCGGGCTGAGCTGAACGTCGACCTTGCCGCCTGCCTTGTCCGAGTCCGCGGTGAACTCCTGCAGCGTGCTGTAATTGTTCGTGGTGCCCGACAGGTTCGTGTCGGGCAGCTGCGAGAGCACAGAACGCGCGAAGCTCGTCATCGGAATCGGTGTTCCCGCCGGATACACGACATTCGTCCGCGGATCCCGCACATCGACGGCGAGAACGCCCTGACGCTGGACCGGCGTCGCAATCGTCGAAAAGCCGGTGACCTTGCGCGTCTGCCGCAGCCCTTCATAGTCGCCGAAGAAGAAGGCCTTGTTGCGCACGATCGGGCCGCCGATCACTCCACCGAACTGGTTGCGGTCGAGTTCGGGCTTCCCCGTTGTCGGCTTGAAGAATCCGGTCGCGTTCATGCTCGTGTTGCGGTTGAACTCCCATGCGGATCCATGGAATACGTTGGTGCCGCTGCGATAGTTGACGTTGATCGTCGCTCCGGCCGCCCGGCCGTACTCGGCGCTCAAGTTGTTGGTCACGACTTTGAACTCGCCGATGGCGTCCGGCGACGGCTGCATGACCTGATTCGAAAAGCCCTGATTGCTCGTGCCGTAGGCGTTGTTATCGACGCCGTCGATCAAGAAGTTGTTGAAGGGGCTGCGCAGCCCGTTGACGTTCAGCGCACCCTCACGCGGCGTGTTGCCCGTCGTGAGCGACGAGCCACCAATCTTGACGCCGGTGGTAAGCAGCGCCAGCGACGAGTACTCGCGAGAGATGAGCGGCAGTGCGCGCGTCTGATCGCCACTGATGACCTGTCCGCGCTGGCTCGAGTCCGTTTCGATGAGCGCTGACGAAGCCGTCACCTCGACCTTTTCGGTGACCTGGCCGACCGGCATCTGCAGGTCAACGCGCAGGCGCGCGCCAACTTGGACGATGACGTTCTCGACCATAGCCAGCGCAAACCCGCTCTTCTCGGCGGTGACCAGATAGCGGCCAGGTTTCACCGCGGGGAACTCGAAGCTCCCGGTGTCGCTCGACATCCGGATGACCGAGATGCCGGTCTCGACACCGGTCAAGGTGACCTTGGCTTCATTGACGACGCCACCGGACGCGTCGCGGACGGTGCCGACGACGGTTGCGGAGTCGAACTGCGCCCAGGAGGGCGAGGCAGACAGGATCACGAGCAACGCACACACACAAGCGAATCGCATGGATACACCTCGAGTACCAGAATCTCAAGTCCCGAGACACGCTATCGGGCACATGCTACACCCGGGACAATCGCGTGCAACAACCGTGTGACGCGCAACTCGGGTACGCTTGGCGAACCTGAATTGGATCCTCCGAGGAGAACTGCATGGCCGTTCGTCGCGCACTGAATGTCGAACAGGAGATCGTTGAAGCTTTCGAACACAGCGGTCAGGTCACCGAGTATCTCGTGTCGGTCCTGCCGCGGGAACTCTGGCAGCGGCCGTCGCCCACCGGTCACGGCCGAACGATCGCGGCGATGGTCGCGCACATCCACGGCGTACGAAGAACGTTTGCGAAGATGGGTGGCGCGTCGGTGCCTCCCTCGTTAGACCGCAATCGGGTGACAGTTGTTCAGGCGAGCCGGGCGCTCCGCCAGACGAACAGCGCACTCACGTCGCTCTTCCGGGATTCCCTGCGGCGCGGCGAGACGCGCGTCAAAGGCATGCCTCGCCGGTCGGTCAACATGATGGCATACCTCATCGAGCACGACGCGCACCACCGCGGTCAGATCATGATCCGCGCGCGCGAGCTCGGCCATACCTTCGCCGGGGTCGACGTGATGCGCGTCTGGGGCTGGAAGCGCATCGCAGATTCTTGACAACGCCCCGTGGTGACTGCGCGGTTTCACATTGATCGCACTGGATGGACGGCGGGGCGCGGATTTCGCGGATTTAGCGCCAACGGGGACACGGATTTCGCGGATTGAGCTGGTAACGCGACGCGGATCACGCGGATCCACTTGGACGGAGACGCGGATCACGCGATCCTCTTGGACGGGGACGCGGATCGCGCGGATTCTTTTGGACGGGGACGCGGATCGCGCGGATTCACTGATACCGCGGATTTCGCGGCTTCACGTGTGTGAGAGTTAAGACATCACCTGACAGTCAGTGATACCCGCGATTTGTTTCTCCTTCGCCAGTGTCAAACTGTCGAGGAAGGTTTGCATCGGCGTTTTGCCATAGCACCACCGTCCCTGATGGGGCCGCTGCGTGTTGGACTCCCCGAGAAAATGCTCGAGATCGGTCTGGCGGGCCTCCAGGCTGGCATACAGCCGCTTGCGAAACGCGACCCGATAGAATTCGTTGAGCAGCGTTTTGTTGAAGCGCTCACAAATCCCGTTGGTCTGCGGACTTTTGGTTGTGGCACGGCTGTGCTCGATGTCCTCGATGCCGAGATAGCGCTCGTACGGATGGCGATCGGGCACGCCGCAATACTCCGTCCCGCGGTCCGTCAGGACGCGGCTGAGCGGAATACCGTGGTCCTGGAAGAACGGCACCACCCGATCATTGAGGAGATCGGCGGCCGTGATCGGCGTTTTCTCGGTATAGAGTTTGGCGAAGCCCACCTTCGTATACGTATCGATGAACGTCTGCTGATAGATGCGGCCCACGCCTTTCAGCGTGCCCACGTAGAACGTATCCTGTGCTCCACAGTAGCCCGGACACTCGCACTCAACCTCGCCGTGGGCTTCTTTCTCGCGCTGGACGCGCTCCAGCGCCGCCAGCTGCTCCTCCGTGAGAATGTGGCCCTCCTGGGCGACCTTCGCTTCCAGCGCCTTCAGACGATGCCGCATCGTCACTACGTCGTGGCGCACCCCCACGCACCGCACCCTGCCGCTCGAAATCATATGCCCCTGTTTCGCCAGGTCGTTGGCGACCCGGTGCTGGCCCCCTGCGGGTTGCTCCAACGCCAACGTCCCCACACGTTCCTCGAGATCGGCCGCGATCCGATTACGCAGATTCGGCTTGCGCCGACTGATTTCCCGCAGGGCTTCCTCGCCGCCCGTGTCATACAGTTCCTTGAACCGGTAGAAACTGTCGCGGCTGTAGCCCATGATCTTGCAGGCCTGCGACACATTCCCGAGCTGCTTGGCCAGATCGAGGATCCCCACCTTGATCTTGATGATCTTCTGCTCAGTCGTCATCGCTCCTCCTGTGGCGACTGTCAGATCACATCGTAACTAGTGCACATGTGCCAACGCTACGCGATTTCGCTGAGTCGGCTGATCCCACATCCAGATGACCCGCGCGATCCGCACCCGTCCAACCGATCCGCGCGATCCGCGTCCCGTCCAACCGATCCGCGCGATCCGCGTCCCGTTCAACCGATCCGCGTGATCCGCGTCCCGTCCAACCGATCCGCGTGATCCGCGTCCCGTCCAACCGATCCGCGCGATCCGCGTCCCGTCCAACCGATCCGCGTGATCCGCGTCCCGTCAACCCGATCCGCGTGATCCGCGGATCCCGTCCCGTCCCGATTCGCGTGATCCGCGTCCCGTCCAACCGATCCGCGTGATCCGCGTCCCGTCCAACCGATCCGCGTGATCCGCGTCCCGTCCAACCGATCCGCGCGATCCGCGTCCCGTCCAACCGATCCGCGTGATCCGCGTCCCGTCCAACCGATCCGCGTGATCCGCGTCCCGTCCAACCGATCCGCGCGATCCGCGTCCCGTCCAACCGATTCGCGTGATCCGCGTCCCGTCCAACCGATCCGCGTGATCCGCGTCCCGTCCAACCGATTCGCGTGATCCGCGTCCCGTCCAACCGATTCGCGTGATCCGCGTCCCGTCC
>CAWCQS010000002.1:0-169468 GCA_963797715.1 uncultured Acidobacteriota bacterium | reverse complement strand
TGCCGCGCTGCGACGGCTTCACGCAGGCATCGATGCGGCAATCACGTCCGCGACGTGCGTGGCAGAGCGCAGCACGCCGTTGAGCGTCGCGTCGAACAGGTAGTCGCCAACGACGTAGAGCCCGCCGCGGCTAGACGTGTCGACGAGCGGCTGCCCGCCGTCACCTGGCGAACGCCCCGGTCGCGCCGACACCGCACCCGCCCAGCGGTGGACGCGACACTCGCACAGGCTGCGCCTCGCGGTCTCGGCCAGGCCGTCTGGCAGCGAACCGATCGCAAGATCCGCCAGCGTTTCGTCGTCCGCATTGCACAGCATCAGCGCGTCCGCGCCGGCAATCAGCCAACCGAGAACGCCGCACGACCGGTGCTGGTGGCGGGCGCTCTCGTCGTAGACGCAGCAGCCGCCAAACGCGTCGAGGATGAACCATGCGCCAGGGAGCTCCGTGCGCCAGAAGGTGCGATCGAAGAGCAGCGACACACGGAGGTAGTGCCCCGGTCGATCGTAGGCGGCGATGTGCGCAGCGAAATGATGGCGCAGCCCGTCGCCTGCACATTCGATCGGGTGCAGCGCGCTGTGCGGCAGCGCCAGGACGACGACGTCAGCCGCCTCCAGTACCAGCTCGCGGCCGCGGCTGACGGTCAGCGAATATCCCCCCTCGGCCTGACGCGCGATCCGCACGAGCCGGGCGTTCAACTCGATCCGCGTTCGCGTCAGTTGCTGCGCGATTCGTCGCGGCAGTTCCTCCATCCCGCCCTCGAGCGCGTAGACCGAGCCATAGCCGGGCAGTTCCATGACCATCTTTCGCAGCGCGTAGAGAGCGGAGGTCTGATGTGGTTCCGTCGCCAGGTCACTGTGCGCCAGGAGCGCCAGATAGCGCCGCGCCAGGTCGTCGTCGACGAGCTCGAGCAGGTCGGCGCCGCTCAGCGCTTCCGACGGATGGGGTGGATTGTCCTCTGGTGACCTGCCGCGCCATTCGCCGACCGACAACGCCTGCGCACTGATGTCGCGAAACGATTGGACGGCGGCTCGCGTCGACGGTCCGCCTGCCCGCGCGAGGTCTTCATCGTCGCGGATGATCTGCCCGTCCATCACGACAGTCGACCCGGCAGTATCGATGGTCGCCAAGCCCAGGTCAGCCACCAGGGAGCGGAGTGGGTCGTCACCGTTCGCATAGCCGTAGCACTCGGCCACACCCGATTCGTAGGCCGCGTCAGCCTTGCTGAACCTGCGCGTGTGCAGCTTGCCGCCGATGCGGTGGCTGGCTTCGATGATCGTCGTCGAACACGCCGCGCCGCACTTCTGCTCGAGCAAGCGCGCCGTCATCAATCCTCCGGGACCACCTCCGACGATGACCACTCTCGTCATGCTCCGCTCAACTCCCCGCGTCTTTCGCGAAGGGCGACGTCTCGCCAATCCTCTCAAGATTCTCGCGACACGCCCGCGACACTTCTTTTCGACGAACCACCAGTTGTTGACAACAGCCCCGGCGGCGAGGCGAGTGAACAGACATGAAAGGCTGAGCTGATGTCCGTCACCGCCCTTGCCGTCGGGCGGGTCACCGTGGAAGGCCTCGACGACGTCGCGCTCACTTCATCGCCACCCCATGCGGCCTCGCCGGTCCTGTTGCAAACGCGGTGTTGAAATCCACGTCGAAGCGCCGGTCGAGGGCGAGGCCATTCCTGAACACCCGGATCACGCGAACGTGATGATCCCCCTCGAAGTGAATCTTGCCGAAGTCGTCTTCGTTGAGGAAATAGTCGCTGACGACCAGGCGCTTGTCATCGTCAGTGAGCGCAATCATGTGCGGACCCGCATCCACACCCAGATTGACGATCCCGGCTTGCACGGGATGCTCGGGATCGCTGATGTCGAGCATCCCGACCTGGCCCGCCTGGAAGAGCCCGAAGATCAGGCGGTCACCGGAGCGCGGCATGGCCATGAGCTGCGTCATCCCGCCGCGAACGGGAACCGGTACGTGCGGCATGATCGTCTCGCAGTCGAAGACGGCGTGCGCCGTGCCGTTCCTGGTGTCCACGAGATAGACGAACCCATCGAACATCCCCGCGGTGAAGGCGCGCCCGAGCGGATCCCTGGGGATCAACTTGACGTCCATGGTGCCGAGCGCGGTCGGAATCTCAATCGTGCGGACAATCGAGCGCCTGCGAAGATCCCAGACGCGGATGATCCCGCGCAGAAGTGGATCGCCAGGGACCACGTTCAGCGAGCTGGCCGGCATCATGAAGTCCGCCGTCACCATCAGGTTGAGGTCCGGACGGGCCGAGATGCCATGCGGATTGAAGTCATGCTCCGGGGGATCGGCAGGCCATTCCCCAATCAGGCGCAGATTGGCGTCGAACTCGGCCACGCGACCGGGCGTACCCCCGCTGTGGGAGCCCATCTGCGTCACCAGGAATCCGCCTTCCTTCAACGGCAGGAAGTCGTCTGTGATGTTGGAGAGCGTGCCGCTGGTCGAGAACATGAATTTCGGCCGGCGTGGCTCAGACACGTCGAAGAAGAAGATGCTGTCCTGTCCGCGCAGCAGAGCCAGCAGTCCGCCACAGGCCAGGACGTTCTTGTCGGCGGACAGATGGCAATGGTGCGGCTCATTTCCGGAGCCCCCCGGCCCTGGAACGGGGACTGTCCTGATGACCCTCCCATAGCGAGGCGAGTCTTCGTCGAAGTCGATGACGGCAAGGAAATCTGGGGCGACCCGCGCCTGGTCGCCTGCCCAGACGTAGAGGGTCCTGGCTTTGCGCTCATCGTGGTCGTCAGGTCTTCGGACTGCTGTGCTCCGGCGAGGAACGGGACCAGCAGGGCCAGCGTCCACATCCGGCTGACACCACGGGGTGTGTGATTGGCGCTCATGGTGCTCCTTGTCTGCTGCTCCCTGGCAGCCGGTTCGATCGGTCGCGCGATGGAGCACTGATACGCGCGGCATCCGCCGCAGGTCAATTCCCGCGAGATTCCCTGGCGGTGAAATGTTGATTCCCGCGGCTGCGCGTGGGCGAAATGCTCGGGTGGCCGCGTCGGCGACGGCTAGGGCAGCGCGATCTGGCGGATGAGTTTCTGAAAACGCGGATCGGTCCGCAGCTCGTCGAAATCCGGTTCCACGTTCAGGCTGACAAAATCAGAGCACCGGCGTTGAGCGCACGATTCGAGCAGCGCCATCGCCTGACTCTTATCGCCGCTCTGCGCATAACACCGGGCAGCCGTCACGAGCGCCCCGCTCTTCTCGAACGTCTTGCCGCTCTCGCGCAAGATCGCCGGAATCCTTCGCGCTGGAACGTGCGGGCGATGAGCTGCGCCTGCTCTGGAGTGGCCAGCGACTGGCGCAGCGCCACCGCCTCGTTGAACAGACCCTTGTGCCGGAGCGAACCCTCCAGCCAGAAGAGCGCCAGCGCAAAACCCGGATCCAGCTCGAGCGTCTTCCGGGCTTGCGCGATCGCGTCATCGTAGCGGCGGGCTCGGTACAGCGCTCGCGCCAGGTTCGCGTTGATGATGGCGGAAAGCGGGTCGAGTTCCAGGGCCCGCTGGTGTTCTGCAATCGCCTCCTCGTGCCGGCCGAGGAGCGTCAGGTAGCCGCCATGCCAGTTCCGGCCCAGGGCATCATTGGGATTCAGCTCGAGTCCGCGTCGAAACTCGCGATCTGCGCCAGCCCAGTCCCAGTCGTACCACGTGTGCGCCGTGGCCATGGCGTAGTGGGCGCTTGCCAGCGTTTCGTCCAATTGCAGGGCTTTTGCGGCCGCCGCCTTGCCGCGCGTCAACGCCTCCTCGGTCGGGACGGCGCCGTACGCGCCCGCGACCAGGTACGTTTCCGAGAGGCCCGAATAGGCGGCTGCGAATTCCGGGTCCTGCTCGATCGCCCTGTTGAAGTGCTCGATGGCCTCCTGCCAGCCCCGGCTCGTGTATTTGTAAAAGGCGTAACGTGCTTTGAGGTACAGGCCGTACGCCTCCGGCTTCACGACCCGGGCGCGATCGAGAGGCTTCACGAACACATTGATCCGCCGGGCGATGTCGGTGGCCAGCGAGCGCTGGAGATCGAGGATGGAGCTGACATCGCGTTCGTACGCATCAGCCCACAAGTGCATGTCGGTCGACACCTGGATCAACTGCGCTGTGACGCGCACGCGGTTGCCGGCGTAGGTCACGGTGCCCTCCACGACCGCGTCCACGTTCAGCTCACGCCCGATCTCCTTGACGCTCTTCTTCGTCCCCCGGTACTGCATCACGGACGTGCGCGACGTGATCCGGGTGCTGCCCATCTTCGCCAGGTCGGTGATCAGCGCGTCGGTCAACCCGTCGGCAAAGTACTGTTGCTCAGGATCGTGCTGACAGGTGTTCCAGCGGGAGTACCGCGAGCGCCGCAATCCGCGGAGGCGTGCTGGCCCGCTGTCGTACGCCACCGATACCGGCGGCGATCGCGATACCGATGCCAGCGGTCAGCACGACCGCCAGCAGAATCCAGCGTCTCCGGCTCGACGCGCGGGGCGGCTCGGCCGGCGGGGCCGCTTCGGCGTCCTCGCCCAGTACACGTCACAGGTGCGATGAACCGGTACCCCTTGCGCGGCAGCGTCTCGATGAAATGCGGCTGTTCGGCCGAATCTCCGAGCGCCTCCCTGAGATGGTTGATCGCCTTGTTCAGGCCGCGATCGAAGTCGACGAAGGTCCCGGCCGCCCACAGGCGTCCGGCCAGTTCTTCGCGTGTGATGAGTTCGCCGGGGTGCTCCAGCAGCGCCAGCAGGAGCTGGACGGATTGATCGCGGAGCGGCGTCCGGCGGCCTGCGTGGGACAGTTCGCCAGTACGAGCGTCGATGGTGAATGCCCCGAACTGGTAGACACGTGCGGTCCTGACGCCGTTCCCCATCGGCTGTACTTGCGCAGCGTACCAACTTATCACCAGACCATCCCCGCAGCACGGCTCTTGCTTCGAGGGCCTACCAGCCCCCGATCCTGGTGTGTTCGCGAATATCGCGAGAACAGAACCGTCAGTCGATCACGATTGCCGTATGCACAACATCCTCCTAGCGTTGGCCGGACTCCTGTCTGGCTGGCTGGCGATGTGGCCGGCGCCGGGGATCCTGGCTGGCATGATTGCCGCCGGGTTGCTCGGCGTCATCCTAGCCAGCTACTTGTGGCTGCATGCCGGCGCTCGTTCCGTGGCTCAACTGGCGGGCGTGGTAGTCATGCCGATCATCTGCCACCTCTTCATGGTGTCGATGGCGCCTTTCGCTCTCGCGCTCTTGTCCGCCTTCGGGTTTTATCCCGAGACCACAGGCGGTACGGTCGCGGCGTTGGCGGGCGCCACTGGCGCAGCGCTCGTCGTGCTCGTATTCCTGCAGGCACTGCCGTCGCCGCGCGATCCGTCGGTTGTCGAGCTCGCCTGGTGCGCGACCGCCGCGGCACTGGCCTGCGTTGTCTCGAACTTCAGCTCGTAAGTGCCGGGTGTCACGGTACTGCAGATGCCGCTCTGGAACGGGGGAGTCGCTGGAGCGCTCGCGCTCGTGATGCATCTGAGTTCGCGCGAGGCCGCGTTCCGCACGAGGACGCTACGACCCCTGACCAGAGCGGGGCTGGCAGGTGTCTGCCTGATGGTGTTTGGCGGAACGCTGCTCGAGACCGCGGGGCCCTCCTACGTGTCCGCTATGAAGGAGCAGCAGGCCGCGTCACTTCGCGAGGCGAGGATCAAATCGTTGAACGAAGCCCCGCCGTTCGTTGACCTACCCGCAATCCCGTTCGTTCCCGCGAGCGACATGTTCACGTCGACACCGATCGTCCGCGTAGTCTGCGATCCACCGAACGGCGCTCCGCAGGCGCCCGAGACGAGGGAGATCGAATCGCTTCAGCTGCGCGTGCCGGCGCGTCACCAGTCCCTTTTACGGTGTCACCAAGGAACAGAGGATCCTCGCATTCGCCCCACAGAGGATCCTCGCGTGCCCTCGGGGGTGCGGGTCGAGATTGTTCAGTATCCGAATGACGCATGGGCGCGGTACGACCTGAGGTTCTACGACGGGGAGCAGGGACTGCGCGATGAGATCAACGTCAAAACGGTGTGGACGCAGGACCGGCCGGTCTTCGTGATCGGCTCCAAGGCGTTCTGGTCGAGCGGTGACAAGGTCATCGTCATCAGCGGCAGCGCGCCGCCAGAAATCCTGGATGCCTTCATCAACGCCTACCTGGCAAGGTATCCGAACACGCTCGAACACGACTTCGATCTTCCATACTTACCGCCGCGCTGACCTGCAGTGAAGCACGGCCGGCCCGATCCAAATCGGGAAGCTCTAGACTGTGCCGACGGTCAGCCTTTCAGCGCCTGGATCCCTTCCCACAGGATCTGGACGCCGATGCAAATGACGAAGAACGCGAGCATCTTGGAGATCGCCTTCACGGCCGACGATGGAATCTTCTCGTTGATGTATTGAAGATTGGCGTAGCAGAGATATACCAGCGCGCACATCGCGAACGTGCCAGCGACTCCTCCTAGGCGCTCGGCCAGGCCCATACTCGTGCCCCGCTGAACGTGGGCACCGACGGTCATGGCCACCGCTAGCCCCCCGGGTCCGACGGTGATTGGGAACGTATAGGGGTAGAAGGTCTTGACGAGAATCGACGACCCGGAATCCTGCGCTCCGCCGTTTGTCGAGTTACTGTCCCCGGAACTCCCGTTCAACATCTGCCATCCCATCACGGCCAGTACCAGGCCGCCCGACACCTGAACGATCGGAATAGTGATCCCGAACAACTGCAGGATCAGGGAACCAAACAGGTAAAAGGAGATCAGCACGAGAAACGAGTAAACAGCAATCCTCCACGACATCGCCTTCCAAATCGGTCGGGTCGGTTCCGCTCGTGATCCCTGTAAGAATCAACGCCGTTCCGACCGGATTGACGACCGGGAAGAGCGCCAGAAAAATCGTCGCGGAGACCTTGAGAGCGATCGACAGAGAAAGCATGCCCGGGATTATCCCGGTAGAGGCGTTCGATCACTCAGCAAACTTTTCAGCTGCTACTTCCGTCCAAGAGCTATTACTAAGGTAATCTGGGTAATCAATCGATGCCCCTCAACTCATCCAAAGCCCAGAACGCGCTCCTGCACGGGACGCTAGATGCCTTGATTCTCAAGACGTTAGTGCGTGGTCCCAGCCACGGCTATGCCATCGCCCGCTTCATCGAAGAGTCCACGGGAGACGCCGTCCTGATCGAAGACGGGTCGCTCTATCCGGCCCTCTATCGGCTCGAGATCAAGGGGTGGGTCGAGGCCGAGTGGGGCACGTCCGAGCTCGGCCGGCGCGCCAAGTTGTACCGAATCACCGAGGCAGGGCGTGAACAGCTGGCCGCCGCGATGGCGACGTGGAAGAAGTTCGCCGCCGGGGTGTCGAAGGTGCTGTTCGCGTCATGAAGAAGTCGCTACGGGCATCTATGAAGAAGTCGCTTCGCTCCTGGCTCTGGCGCGTGCCGGTCGATCAGGAAATCACCGACGAGATCTCGCTGCACCTCGAGCTGCGGACGAGGGAATTGATCCGCGGTGGAATGGATCCCAGATCGGCGCGTGAGCTCGCGCTGCAGCGAATGGGCGACGTTGCTACCGTCAAAGAGACCTGCGTCAACCTCGGAAGAAAGCGAGACCGTCGCATGCGACTCGGCCAGTGGTTTGAAGAGTTCAATCACGATGTGAAGTTCGCCTTCCGCCAGCTGCGTGCGGCGCCGGTGTTCACGGTGATCGCGCTGACGACGCTCGCGCTCGGCATCGGCGCCAACAGCGCGATTTTCGCGCTGGTCGACGCGACGCTCCTGCGCCCTCTGCCTTACGGCAACCCGGCTCGGCTCGTCACGATCTGGGAGACCTCGGGCGCGAACTCGCGAAGCTTCGCATCCCCGCCGAACATGTTCGACTGGAACACCCGCAATCGGACGTTCGAGCAGATCGCCGGCTTTACACCGAACGTCGGCGGCATGGTGATGGCCGGCCGCGACGGCATCGCCGAAACGGTATCCCGCCAATGGGTGACGGCAGGTATCTTCGACGTCCTCGGCGTCAAGCCGATCGCCGGCCGCACGTTCAGTCAGGAGGACGACGAGAAACGCCGCCGCGTCATCGTGCTGAGCGAGTCGTTGTGGCAGTCACGCTTCAATCGCGATCCCGCCATCGTCGGGCAGGAAATCAAGATGGACGGGATTCTGTGGACGGTCGTCGGCATCGTGCCGAAGACCTTCGAAATCCTCGGCCGCACCAGCGTGTGGGCGATGCGGCCGGTCCTCAACCTGCCGCCGCGGGTCCGGGGGCAGTACACGCTACAGGTGGTCGGTCGGATGAAGCCCGAGATCGGCATCAGCGCCGCGCAGTCCGACCTGTCGGCGGTTGCCAGCGGGCTCGCCGGTGAGTTTCCGCAGACCAACCAAGGCCGCGGCGTGCGGCTCGAGCCGCTGCACGATTCGATGATCGGCAGCGACCTCAAGGTGACGTCGATGCTGTTCCTCGGCGTCGTCGGTTTCGTGCTGCTGATCTGCTGCGCCAACGTTGCGAACCTGCTGATGGCGCGGGCCAGCGCGCGGACGCGTGAGCTCGCGGTGCGCGCTGCGCTCGGCGCCGGGCGGCGGCGAATCATCCGCCAGCTACTGACCGAAAGCCTGGTCCTGTCCGTGATCGGCGGCGGGCTCGGTCTCGCACTCGGCGCTGTCATTCTTGACGCCGCGCCGGCGCTGATTCCGCAGGGACTTCTGCCCGCCGCCGTCACCCTGACCTTCGACCTGCGCGTCGTCGCGTTCTGCGCCGCGGCGGCGCTCACGATCGGCATGTTGTTCGGCCTCGCCCCGGCCTGGCAGGCAACAACTATCTCCACCGTGGCGGCCATGGGCGCGGACACGCGGACCACGACGGGCGGCGGCGGGCGCCTGCGCAACCTGTTGGTCACCGGCGAGGTGGCCACGGCGGTGCTGCTCCTGTTCGGTGCGGGGTTGCTGCTGCGGACCCTGATGGCCGTCCAATCGTTCGATCGCGGGTACCGGGCCGAGAGCGTGCTGACGATGCTCGTCGATCCGCTTGGTTCGAGCTACCCGACGCCGGAGAAACTCCAGCAGTTCTACGATCAAGTCGAAGCCGAAGTGCGGACGGTTCCCGGGGTGCAGGACGTCGCGTGGTCGAGCGCGCTGCCACTCGGTGATTCGCTCTATGGTGACTTCGCGCTGACCTACGAGATCGTCGGCGATCCGCCGGTACCGGAGTCGCAGCGGCCGACCACCAACTATCAGGTCGTGAGCCCGATGTATTTCTCGACGCTCGATTTGCCGATTGTCGCCGGTCGCGCGTTCGACAGCCGCGATACGCGCGACAGCCCGCGCGTCTGCATCGTCAACGAAGCGTTCGTCCGCACGCTCGGCGGCCGGTCGCCGATCGGCATGCGGGTCTCGTTCAAAGTCGCCGACTCGCCGCAGGACAAACCCGACGTCGGCGAAATTGTCGGCGTCGCGAAGCAGGTCAAGGGACGGCCGGACGAGCCGAAGGACTTCGTGCAGATCTACGTGCCGATGGCCCACGATCTCATCGACGACACTATTCTGATGGTGCGGTCGAAGACCGGCAGCGCCGACGCCTTGACGCCGTCGGTACGGGCCGCGATCTCACGGATCGACAAGGAACAGCTGGTCAGCGTCCGTGATGTCGTCGCGCTCGAGGACGTCGAATGGGCGGCCACCGGACGGCACCGGTTCCGGGCGGTTATGGTGACGGCCTTCGCGACGCTCGCTGTCACGCTGGCGATGGTCGGTGTCTTCGGCATCCTCGCGTATTCGGTCCAGCAGCGGGTTCGTGATTTCGGCGTGCGCCGCGCGCTCGGCGCGACGACCGGCGACGTGCTGCGTCTCGTGGTCTCGAGCGCGCTCCCCGTCGTCACCGCGGGCGCAGTCATCGGCTTGATCCTGGCTGGTGTGTTCGGTCGATTGATCGGCTCGATGTTGTTCGGCGTGCAGCCGCTGGATTTCGTCACGTTCGTCGGTGTGACGATGCTGGTGGCCTTGATCGCGGCGTTGTCGATCGCGGGTCCCGCCTGGCGAGCGACACAGATCGATCCAGCGGTGGCACTACGCAACAGATAACGTCATCGATCTGAACTCGGGCGCGGTAGACGATCGGCTAGTAGCGGAGCAATTGAAGGGCGGCCCGCACCATGGGCACAGGTGCATGATCGACACCGTGTACGATCTGAAGCTGCCACTGAAGCGGAACTCCCAGCGTTATCGCCTGCTCCGTCGCCGTTGCGAAGAAGCGTAAGCCTCTCGCGAAGCGGTTCGTTCCTTGCCTCATCGCATCGCGTTCGCGATCGCGGTCCTCGATGTCGCGATCGCCGAGCATCACGACAAGATCGCGCGAAAATGCTCGCTTCAAGTCCTTGCGGTCGACCGGGCTGCCGGCGAGTCCGTAAGGAAACCGCACCGACCATGACGGCACGGCGTATCTCCCTGCGCTCGCGGCGACGGCGCGGTGGAAGCGAGCTTCCGGAACGAAGAGCACGAGACGATGGACGAATTGAGCACCGCCCGAGAACCCGACGATGTCGTACTCATGACGCCGCAGCGCGAGATCTTGTCGAACCGCGTCGAACAGCCGTTCGATCGCGATCAGCGCCCATTGAGATTTGGGAAGGATCCTGCCGCTGGAATCGACCATGTTGCCGAACATGTACGCATCGTTCGGGTAGTACTGCTCGGAGAACTGCGGCGCAAGTACTATCGCGTTGAGGCCCTCGATGTCGGAAGACGCAATGTCGCAGGCTTGACGAGCGGTCTTTGATTCGCTGCCGTGCATGACGAACACGATGCGAGTATCGGCCCCGAGAGCAAGCGGACGGCAGAACCACACCGTGATCGGATGATCGGATCCAGGATCGGTAAAAACAAAGCTGCCGGACGTCTGATGGGCGACTGCCGATGCGACGCCCGCCTGACCAGCGGCGACCGGGTCGGCGCTGACGAGGACGAGTGCAAGGGCCAGAAGGCGCGGCGTCGTGAGACCGGCCACGTGCTCCATGTTAGCTCCGAGCGGCCATGAGTCGCCGCGTCAGGCGAGTGCTGCGACGGCGTCGGCCAGCGTCGATCCCACGTCGCCCTCGATCTTGAGCTCGGCAAGATCGTCGCCGCGCGTGCGGCCGCGATTGACGATGGCGATGGGAAGACCGGCATCGTGGGCGAGACGCACGAAGCGGAAGCCCGAGTAGACCATCAGGGACGAGCCAGCGACGAGAAGTGCGTCGGCGCGGGTGACTGCCTCGCGGGCACTCTCGTAACGGTCGCGAGGCACATTCTCACCGAAGAAGACGACGTCCGGCTTGATCAGGCCGCCGCACCGCTCGCAGCGCGGTGGCACGAACGACTCGATGACGCCCGCATCGATCTCCGCGTCGCCGTCCGGAGCGCTGATGGCGTCGGCCCGCCAGCCCGGGTTGGAGGCGGCCATCACTTCCTGCAGAGCCGAGCGGCTGGTGCGCGCGCCGCAACCCAGGCAGACGACGACGTCGAGACGGCCATGAAGATCGACGACAGCGCGGCTACCGGCACGCTGGTGCAGGCCGTCGACGTTCTGCGTCACGAGGTGGAGGAGCGTTCCAGCCGCCTCCCAGCTCGCGAAGGCGCGATGCGCGGCATTTGGTGCAGCGCCCGCGAGGCGCGGCCACCCGACGTAGGCGCGCGCCCAGTAGCGCCGGTAGACCTCTGCCTGGGTGCGAAACGCCTGGATCATGACCGGTGGTCGCCGCCGCCACGCGCCATCGTCGTCGCGGTAATCGGGAATGCCGGAGGCGGTGCTGCAACCGGCGCCCGTCAGCGCGAAGACGCGGCGATAACGGTTCATCCAGCGTCGTAGCCGATCGTCGAGGACCTCGAACGTCGCCATCGCTGCGATCGTATCGTAGGTCGCGGAGTGTTACCGCCTGGCAATCACCCACATGTCGGGAAACTTCACGACCACGCTCGACGCGTCCTCTTCCAACCGAATCAAGTCCGCAATCATCTCGCGCACTCCGACCGACGTGAGGATCCCTTTCGCCTCGGCCGCTGGCCCGGTCGCTTCCGCCGACAGCCGATAAAGGCGCTTCAACGTAATGGTGTCGTGTGCGAGCTCGGTCCACGCTCCGGCTTGGATATCGGTGGCCCCGGCGTCGCGGAAGTAGTGAACGAGCCTCCGACCGGCTGGCGGATTCTGAAAGAGTCCCTGCCACACGGTGTGGAGGGTCGCAAGCGCATCGCACGGCGGGTGACTGATCCCGGCGAGAGAGAAATCACCTTCGTAAGCGACGGCGAACCCACCCGGTCGAACGACGCGCATCATCTCGCGGACGACGCGAACAGGGTCGGCCATGTGAATCAGCAGGTAACGGCAGAAGACGACGTCGAACGACGCATCCGGGAACGACAACTGAGTGGCATCACCCTGTTGAAACTGCACGCTCGGCGCGTTCTCGGCGCAGGTTTGCGCGTAGTCGACGAGACCGGCGTCGTACTCGAGACCGATGCACACGGTGGGGTCGAGTATCTCGGCGAGACACCGAGTCGTGTTGCCCTGACCGCAGCCGAGATCCAGGACTCTCGCGTGCGGAATCCTGGGCAGACGTGCCAGCATCTCGCGCGTCGGAGGATTCAGGAGCTCGGCGAGCAGCTGTTGTCGTTCGCGGTTCCGTTCGTCGATCGTATAGCTCATCCGTGGCATTCTAGACCGGAGTCGCCATCTACCCACTCGCCAAACCGATTCGACGGACAGTCGCGTGCGCCCGCTATGATGATCGGATGGCAGGCTGGCGTCTCGAGCACACCTACACGGATTTGCCGCAGCTCTTCTACGCGGCCGCGGCATCGACGCCAGTTGGCGAGCCGCGGCTGGTGGCTTTCAACCGGCCGCTCGCGACAATGCTCGGACTCGAGCCAGAGGCGCTCGCCGGTTCCGAAGGCGCTGCCATTTTCGCCGGCAATGCTCTCCCCGAAGGTGGACGACCTATCGCGCAGGCGTACGCCGGCCACCAGTTCGGCCACTTCACGGCGCTCGGCGATGGCCGAGCGATCCTGCTTGGCGAGCAGATCACGCCGTCCGGCGATCGCCTGGATATACAACTGAAAGGCGCAGGGCCGACGCGGTTCTCGCGCCGGGGCGACGGGCGCGCCGCGCTCGGGCCGATGCTGCGGGAATACATCATCAGCGAGGCGATGCACGCGCTCGGCATCCCGACGACGCGCAGCCTGGCGGTGGCGAAGACCGGCGAGCCGGTCTATCGCGAGGATCTGCTCGACGGCGCGGTGCTGACGCGCGTTGCCGCGAGTCATATCCGCGTCGGCACCATGCAGTGGGCCGCGGCACACAAGGACCAGCAAGCCATGCAAGCGCTGGCGGAATACACGCGGACGCGACACTATCCGGAGCTTGCCGATTCACCGGCGAAGCACGCCGACCTCTTCGACGCGATCCTCGAGCGGCAAGCGCGCCTGATTGCCCGCTGGCAACTCGTCGGCTTCATCCACGGCGTGATGAACACCGACAACATGGCGCTCTCCGGCGAGACGATTGACTATGGACCGTGCGCGTTCATGGACAGGTACGATCCCGCCACCGTGTTCAGCTCCATCGACCACGGTGGGCGATACGCGTACGGTAACCAGCCGGCGATTGCGCAGTGGAATCTCGCACGCCTTGCCGAAGCGATGTTGCCGCTGTTCGATCCCGACACCGATCGCGCCGTGGAGCATGCCACGGCGGCGATCAACCGCTTCGCAGATCTGTTCGAGCAGCACTGGCTCGACGGCATGCGAGCGAAGCTGGGACTGTTCACGAAGGAAGATGGTGACAAGGCCCTCGTCGACGACCTCCTCGCCTGGATGCACCGGCGGTCTGCCGATTTCACGAACACCTTCCGCGCGTTGACGATCGGGCCCCCGGTAGGCGACGCCACGGACGGCGATCCCGAAGTCGAGGCGTGGCATCGACGACTGGCAGCGCGCCGCGGCCGTCAGCCGCAGTCTGCCACCGAGGTCGAGAACCTGATGCGCGCGCACAACCCGGCGTTCATCCCGCGCAATCACAACGTGGAGGCAGCGCTCGAGGCAGCGACCAGCGCGGACGACTATTCTGCGATGGAGCGGTTGCTCGAGGTGCTGGCAACACCCTACGACCACGGGCGCGACTTGCCACTCTTCAGCACACCCGGTGCGGGCGACTCGCTTTACCGCACGTTCTGCGGCACGTAGTCCACGATGTCTCACCTCGCACTTGTCGCGCTGGTCGTCCGCGATTACGATGCCGCCATTCGGTTTTTCGTTGACGTGCTGCAGTTCGAGCTGGCCGAGGACACTCCATCGCTGACCAACGACGGCCGTTCGAAGCGCTGGGTCGTGGTTCGCCCCACTGGAGGCCAGACCGGTATTCTGCTCGCGCGCGCCGATGGCGAGCAGCAGGCGGACATCGTTGGCGAGCAGTTTGCCGGCCGCGTCGGTTTGTTCCTTCGCGTCGATGACTTCGATGCCTCCTATCAGAGAATGACGGACGCGGGTGTTCGGTTCGTTTCGCCGCCAAGGGATGAATCGTACGGCCGAGTCGCGGTGTTCATCGACCTGGAAGGCAACCGCTGGGATCTGCTAGGCCCCGCTCGTCCCCGATAAACAACCGCGGCGAGGTTGGCGCTGTGGGCCTTGACCCTGACCGGCGTTGGATTACGGACTGGCACTTGTGATTGGATACGCCCATGCAGAACGGTCCATTGCTGGCCGGGTCGATAGCCATCGCGATGCTTTCGAGTGCCTGTGCACCCAACGGTGCACCTCAGACACCAGGCGCTGGCCCGGGTGGCCAGGCACCGCGCCACAGCGTGATCCCGCTGCCGGCCGCCATCGACATCAGTACGGGACCGAGCTTCGCCATCACGCCAGCCACATTGATTGTGTACGAGCCGTCTGACGATCCGCGCGTCGGAAGCACGGCAGCGCAGCTGGCGCGGCTCCTCGCGTCCGCGCTCCCGTCGCCGCCGGCGGTGCGGCCTGCGAGCGGAGCCCCGCCCGCCGGCAGCATCCTGCTCAGTGCAGGTGTCGCGAACGCGAATCTAGGCGAGGAAGGATACGAGCTGACGGTTGCTGCCGACGGCGTCCGCATCGCCGCGTCGACAGCCGCCGGCCTGTTCTATGGCGTTCAGACGTTTCGGCAGCTTCTGCCCTGGTCGATCGAATATCAGGCGGCCCGGCCGCGTCCCATCGCGGTGCCGCTCGGTAAGATTCAGGATCGGCCGCGGTTCGTGTGGCGCGGCGCCATGCTCGACGTCGCGCGCCATTTCTTCGGCGTAGACGATGTCAAGCGCTACATCGACCTGATCGCGCTTTACAAAATCAATCGTTTGCACCTGCACCTCTCGGACGACCAGGGATGGCGCATCGAGATCAAGTCCTGGCCGAACCTGACGGCCCACGGGGGACAGACCGAAGTGGGCGGTGGCACCGGCGGCTTCTACACGCAGGCCCAGTACGTGGACCTCGTGAAGTACGCGAACGATCGATTCATCACCATCGTTCCCGAGATCGACATGCCCAGCCACACCAACGCGGCACTCGCCTCGTATCCAGAGTTGAACTGCAACGGTGAGGCGCCGCCTCTGTACACGGACATCGACGTTGGATTCAGCACGCTCTGCGTCGATAAGGACGTCACCTACACGTTCATCTCCGACGTCGTCAGGGAAATCGCCGCGCTGACCCCGGGTCCGTACTTTCACATGGGCGGCGACGAGAACAAGAAGCTGACGCCTCCTCAGTTTCGTGCGTTCGTCGAGCGCGTGCAGCCGATCGTTCAGAAGCACGGCAAGGACGCGATCGGCTGGGACGACGTCGCGCCGGCGACGCTCCTGCCGACGACTGTCGTCCAACACTGGCGCCCGGAAGCATCGCACGTTGCGGCGGCGAAGAGTAACAAACTGATCGTGTCGCCCGCGTCGAAGAGCTACCTGGACATGAAGTACGACAAGACAACAGTGCTCGGATTGAATTGGGCTGGTGAAATCGACGTTCGAACTGCCTACGACTGGGACCCGGTGAACTCGGTGCCGTCACCGCAGGCGGGGAACATCGTCGGAGTAGAGGCGCCGTTGTGGACTGAGACTGTTGCGACGACCGGAGACCTCGACTTCCTGGCGTTTCCGCGCCTTGCGGCGCTTGCAGAAATCGCCTGGTCGTCACCTCAAGCGAAAAATTGGGACAACTTCAGGGCACGGGTGGCACTGCACGGGCCGCGGTGGTCGGCGTTGGGCGTCAACTTCTACCGCTCGCCGCAGATTGCATGGCCAGATATGCGATAGCGTGAGTCGGTGTCACCGCGGAACCGGCAGTGACGGTCCGGCTACAATCTCGGATGCACGTCGTCCTGGTCCATCCCGAAATCCATTGGAACACCGGTAACGCCGGCCGCACCTGTCTCGCGGTGGGCGCCACACTGCATCTCATCGAGCCGTTGGGCTTCTCGCTCGACGATCGGCAAGTGAAACGCGCCGGCCTGGACTATTGGGAGCACGTCGACTTGCGCCTGTGGCCCGACTGGCCGACGTTCGAACGCGTGCTTCCCACACTCGGTGAGCCGTATTTCTTCTCCACTCGCGCGACGCGCACGTTTTGGGACAGTCCCCTCGGCGGACCAGCAGACGTCGTGCTCGTGTTCGGACGGGAGACCGGCGGCTTGCCCCCCGATCTCCACGATCGCTACCGCGATCGTTTCGTGACGATGCCTCTCGTCTCTCCCCACGTGCGGTCGCTGAACCTGTCCACGGCCGTCGGCATTGCCGCGTACGAAGTTCTCAGGCAGCGCCGGGCGAATTCACAGTAATAGCGGTCAGGAGCGGCCCGCGGCGCGGCGGCACGATTAGGCGCGGTCATGCAGCAACAGACGGAGGAAGAGCGACGCGAGCACGATGTGCAGGACCGCCGCCAAGGGCAAGATCACGCTTCTGACGTCGTGACCAATCCACACGTAACCGAGATAGGCACCTGCCAGCGCGTTGTAAGTCAGCATGCCGCGTATTGCCGCATGTCCGGCCTCCTGCCTCGGCCAGCACGCGACGGCCAGCGCCATCAGTCCGGCGCCGGCAATCCGGCAGATCGCCAAACCGGCACCGAGGATGTCTGCGCCGAGCAGCAGGCTGACGACAAGACCTGGCCGAACGATCAACGTAAGACCCGTCACCAATTCGATGAGCGCGGCGAACCGTCAGGAGCCTGTCGCGTGTCATGTGTGGCCTCCGTCGATTTCCGAACCTCTGAAGTTTAGAACGAAGCGTCGCCGTACACCCAAGGCGCTATAGCCACTCGACGATCGCGCCCATAAACTCGAACTAAACGCGCCGGTTTAGGCCCACTCGCAGGAGACATCGATGGCAACGCAAATGGCAACAACGGCCGTTAATCTCGGCGCCGCGGATGTAGTCGATCGCGCAATTCACAGGCGCGCGGTCGAAGCCGTGATTTGGGGGATGCCCGCGGTCAACTACGACCTGTTGTACCAGGCGATGGTGAAGGCCAAGGGTGCGTTCAACCAGGTCGTCTATTGGTCCCGCCTGCCGGATTGGAAGAACCAGACGCTGACGCCGAACCCGGACGTTCTGTACTTCTTCCCGTTCATCAACACCAAAGATGTCGGACCGGTGGTCCTCGAGATCCCTGCGAAAGGGGACGGTTCGATCACGGGAAGCGTCGACGATTGCTGGCAAACAGCAATCGAGGACGTCGGGCCCGCAGGCGTGGACAAAGGCAGGGGTGGCAAATATCTGATCCTGCCGCCTGGCTATAAGGACACGGTGCCGGATGGTTATATCCCGATGCCGTCCAGTTCGTATCAGAGCTACGGCATCCTTCGCTCCAATCCCGCGAGCGGGAGCGACGCCGATGTCGCGAAGGCCGTGGCCTACGGCAAGCTAGTCAGGGTCTATCCGTTGTCGCAAGCCGCGAACCCACCGGCGACGGTGTTCGTCGACGCCATCGACGTGGTCTACGACAACACCATCAATTACGACCTGAGCTTTTTCCAGTCGCTCAACCGCATGATTCAGATCGAGCCCTGGCTCGAGCGCGATCGGGCGATGATCGACATGCTCAAGTCGATCGGCATTGAGAAAGGCAAACCGTTCGATCCCGACGAGAGGACGAAGACAATCCTCACCGCCGCCATCTCCGAAGCGCACGACTATCTCAACGCGCGGTACGAGACGGTCTTCGAGCCACCGTTCGATACCAGTGCACGCTGGGCATTGCCCGCCTCGAAAGAGCTGGCGGCGGGTCTGATGTCGAACTTCGCCGATTCCAATTCGTATCCGACGGAAGCCCGCGGGCTGGCGTACAGCTACGCCTATTTCAGCGCCAAGCATTTGGGCGAGGGCCAGTACTACCTGATGACCATCAAGGACAAGGACGGCAATAGCCTCGATGGGTCCGCGACCTATCGTCTCCATGTGCCGCCGAATCCTCCGGTCAGGCTGTATTGGTCGGCGACGGTCTATGACCGGGCGACGCACGCGCTCATCCGTGACATGAAGTGGTCCAGCCGGTCGTCGAATACACCTGGTCTGCAAAAGAATGCCGATGGATCGGCCGACGTGTACTTTGCGCCAAAGGCACCCGCCGGCAAGGACTCGAACTGGGTGCCGACAAACGCCAGGGGTGGGTTTGAAGTGTTGTTCCGCCTCTACGGCCCGGAGAAGTCATTCTTTGAAAAGAAATGGATCCTGCCGGACATCGAAAAGGTGAGCTGACGCGGGGGAAGCGCGATGACCATGCAATCAACGCCAGCGAAGTCGACTCCAGCCGCCGATCACGGGTGGTTCGGTACCGAGACGGTCAAGACACGTCTCGGGGATTTCGACTTCAAGAATAGCTATCCGGTGGGCGACGCCGCGAAACAGTTACGGGACGCGCTGACCTTCAATCGCGCGGTCGAAGCCTATCTCGCGCAGATGCACGGCGTCTCCTGGTATCGCGTGTGGAAAGGGATCGCGGACGCTGGAGCCGGAACGCCGAACCAGGTCGTGCTGTGGGAGAACCTCATGGATGGCGCGACGCTCCTGCTCACCGGCAACTGCGAAACGGTGTACGGGCTCTGCGCCATCGACCTGAAGCGTGACGGTCCCGTCGTGATCGAGGCGCCGGCCGGATTGCTCGGTGGCATCTCGGACCTGTGGCAGCGCGAAATCATGGGTATTGGTCCGACCGGTCGCGACAAGGCCAAGGGCGGCAAGTTTCTGCTGCTGCCACCGGATCACGATGGCGCCGTGCCCGATGGCTACATGTCGGCCACGTCCCAGACGTATGGTGTGGTGTTTGGCGTCCGCGGCTTTCAAGCGAGCGGCGGGACCGCGCAGGCGGTCTCCCTGATGAAGACGACCAGAATCTATCCGCTGTCGCAAGCGGCCAAGCCGCCAGCGAACACATTCATCAATGGCTCGCGCAAGGAGATCGATACGATCTTCTCCGACTCCGGTCAGTACTTTGCGGACCTGGCGTCGATGATCGAGCGCGAGCCGCACGACACGATTGCGTCGCACGAGCGCTTCCAGCTCGCGGCCATTGGCATCGAGAAGGGCAAGCCGTTCGACCCTGACGCCGGGCGCAAGGCGCTCCTCGACGATGCGGCACGGTTTGCGTCGGCGATTGCGCGCACGAACAGTTTCGATTCGGAAGATCCGGAGCGGCTGGCCTACCCGGATCGCGCCTGGGAGTGGGCATTCATCGGCGGGTCGGCCAGCTGGGACTCACAGGGCTACGTCAACACGGATCGTCGCTCCAGTTTCGCCTACATCGCCATCGGCATGTCGCCGGCGATGGTTGAAAAGCACGTGGGCACGGGTTCACAGTATCTGTGGACGCCTCGTGACGCGAGCGGCGCCTTCCTCGACGGTGGCAAGCGCTACCGTCTGCACATTCCACCGAACATCCCGGTGAAGAACTTCTGGTCGGTCGTGGCCTACGACGCCGACAGCCGCTCGATCCTGCGCAGCGGTCAGCCGTTCCCGTCGGTGAGCACGTACACCAAGCCGGTCGCGAATGCCGATGGCTCCATCGACATTGAGTTTGGACCTGAAGCGCCCGTCCCGTCCGGGAACGCCAAGAACTGGATCCAGACAACAGCCGGCAAGGGTTGGTTCACGCTGTTCCGGTTCTACGGCCCGCTCGAGCCTTTCTTCGACAAGACCTGGAAGCCGAACGACATCGTCGAGGTGAAGTAGGGAGGCGCCTGTAAGCGTGACCTTGCGCCAGATTCGAAGGAGGCCCGCGATGGCAACTGCACAGACGCCCGTCACGACACCCACTGAAGCGCGCGCCATTGCGAAAGACGCGTACATCTACGGCTTTCCGCTGGTGGACAGCTACCGCATCCAGCACTCGTACTTCGTTGACCGAAACGGCGCGGAGTTCAAGACGTCCTGGAACCAGATCTACAACAACGCACGTGTCTACACGCCCGACGACAAAGCCGTTCAGACGCCGAACTCCGACACGCCCTATTCGTTCGTCGGCGCGGATCTGCGGGCCGAACCGATCGTGCTCACCGTGCCGGCGATTGAGAAAGGCCGCTACTTTTCGCTGCAATTCATCGATCAATACACGTTCAATTTCGCCTACGTCGGCAGTCGCGCCACTGGCAACGACGGCGGATCATTTCTGCTAGCCGGGCCACGGTGGAAAGGTACGAAGCCGGACGGGCTCGCGTCGGTGATTCAGTCGGAAACGGACTTCGTCTTCGTGGTCTTCCGCACGCAACTGTTCGATCCCGCAGACATCGGCAAGGTGAAGGCAATCCAAGCCGGGTACAAGGTGCAGACCCTCTCGGCGTTCTTGCGACAGCCGGCGGCTTCTGCTGCGCCGGTGGACTTCCTCAAACCCATTGGCGCCGAGGATGAGAAGACGTCGCTCGCGTTCTTCGACCTCCTGAACTTCGTGCTGCAGTTCTGCCCGGCCCATCCGTCTGAAACAGAGCTGATGGCGCGCTTTGCGAGAATCGCAATCGGCGCCGGCCGGGCGTTCGGTGGCCAGACGCTCTCAGCGGAGATGCGGGCGGCGATCGGAAGCGGCATGGCCGACGCGTGGAAGGCGTTCAAGGAGTACAAGGAAACGCAACTCGACACGGGCAAGGTGACGAGCGGCGACGCGTTCGGCACGCGCGCGCATCTGAACGGCCGCTACATCGATCGCATGACGGCAGCGGTGCTCGGCATCTACGGCAACTCGAAGGAAGAGGCGATGTACCCCGTCTACTTCGTGGACGCGGACCACCGGCCGCTCGACGGCTCGGCCGGTCGCTATGCGCTGCGCTTTCCTCCAAACCAATTGCCGCCGGTCAATGCGTTTTGGTCGCTGACGCTCTACGAACTTCCAGCAAGCCTCCTGTCGCCCAATCCGATGAACCGCTATTTGATCAACTCGCCGATGCTGCCGGCGCTGACACGTGATGCAGACGGTGGCGTGACGTTGAACGTGCAACACGAGTCGCCGGGACAGGGCAAAGAATCCAACTGGCTTCCCGCGCCGAAGGGACCATTTTTCACGGTCTTGCGACTGTATTGGCCGAAGCCGGAGGCCTTGGACGGACGGTGGGCCGCTCCGCCTCTGAAGCGGCTGTAACAAGCGTCGGCGAGTCGCCAGGAGGAAGGCGACGGTCGACGCCACCTACTCTCAACATGTTGAGAGCAGGTTCAGTGGTTTGTCGGCATGTCGCGTCGCACAGCGGGATTGTGGCGCGATTCTGCTGGGCACGGACGTTGCTCAGGCCCGTCACTCAATCACGAGAGAACTGCGCAGACCGACATGGAAGAACTCTTCGACTCATTCGCGCGCGTCGCGGGATCGCTCGTCGAAGCCGTGGCGGTGCTCACCGTGTTCTATGGTTCCGTCGAAGCCTTCATCACACTGGTGCCGGTGGCCGCGAGGCCCCGCACCACGCACGGCCAGCGCAAGGCCATTTGGCGCCGCTACGGCGTGTGGCTGCTCCTCGGACTCGAGTTCGAGCTCGCCGCCGACATCATCGGCAGCGTCGTCATCGCCATCGTGGCAGGAGGTCGGCAAGCTCGGGGCGATCGCCGTCATCCGAACGTTTCTGAACTACTTCCTCGAGCAGGATCTCGATAGCGCCGAGGCGTCAGGAGAAAGCGCCGGGCAACGAGAGTGAGGGCACCGTGGACGACGTAACTAGCCGCTTCCTCAGCGATCTCATCGGCCGACTGACAGGGCCCCTGTCGTTTCGTTTGATCTTGCAGCCGATGATGGCCGCCTTCTTTGCCGTGCGCGATGGCATGAAGGAGGAACGCGAGGGCCGGCCGCCGTATTTCTGGAGCCTGTTCAGCGCGACAGAGCCACAGCGGCGCGAGCTTCTTCGCGAGGGCTGGAAGGCCGTGGTCAAAGTGTTCTCGCTCGCCTTCGTGCTCGATGTGGTCTATCAATTGATTGTCTTCCGCTGGGTCTATCCCTTCGAGTCGCTGGTCGTCGCGATCATTCTGGCCATCCTGCCGTACGTGCTTCTGCGCGGTACGGTCAACCGGATCGTCAAGACGTGGATCCACTCCAAGGGACACCCGTCGCGATGACGCCAGCCAGCCCCGAGCTGAACGCCGGCACGCAACTCGCGCTCGAACGGACCGAGCTGGCGCACGAGCGCACGCTGATGGCCTGGATGCGGACCTCGATGTCGCTCATCTCGTTCGGATTCACACTGCACAAGTTGTTTCAGTTCCTGCGCGAGGGCAACCAGTCCGGCGCGCCGGCGCACCAGCTGTTCGGGCCGCGCGAGTTCGCGCTGCTGATGATCAGCATCGGCCTGGTCATGCTCGTGCTCGCCACCTTGCAGAACCGGCGGGACCTGCAGGCGCTGAGGCAGCAATACGGCCACGTGCCGCGCTCGCTCGCGACGATGCTGGCGGGCCTTATCGGAGTGCTCGGCGTCGTCGGACTCGTCGCGGTGTTGTTTCGTTTCTAGGACCAGAGTCGGGAATCGATTAGAAGGAGATCACGAAAATGCCGAGGAAACCGTTCAAGGGAATCATCAAGCTCGATGTCCGCGACTCCGTTGCCGATTGGACGCCTTATCTGCCGCCGAAAGCGCCGCCAGGATCGCCGAACGTTCTGTTCGTCCTCTTCGACGACACCGGCCTCGCCGCCTGGTCGCCTTTCGGTGGCGGCATCAACATGCCGACCCTGCAGAAGGTCGCCGATCGCGGCATCCGATATTCGCAGTGGCACACGACGGCGCTGTGCTCGCCGACCCGCTCGACGCTCCTGACCGGACGCAATCATCACCTGAACGGTATGGCGGCGATCACCGAAGGATCGAACGGCTTCCCTGGCGCCAACGGCCGTATCCCGGCGGAATGCGCCACGGTCGGCCAGGTTCTCCAGGACAACGGCTGGAGCACCTTCTGGCTGGGCAAGGATCACAACGTGCCCGAGCAGGACATCGCCTCTGGCGCGACACGCAGCATGTGGCCGCTGCAGATGGGATTCGATCGCTTCTACGGATTCCTCGGCGGCGAGACCAATCAGTGGTATCCGGATCTTGTCGACGACAACAAGTTCATCGATCAGCCATACAGCCCGGAAGAGGGGTACCACCTCTCCAAGGACCTCGCCGACAAGGCGCTGCACATGATCCGAGACCACGCCGCCGCCAATCCGTCACGGCCGTGGTACCTGTGGTTCTGCCCGGGCGCCAATCATGCCCCACACCATTGCCCGCAGGACTACATCGACAAGTACAAGGGCAAGTTCGACGCCGGCTACGAGGCCTACCGCGAGTTGGTGCTGCCGCGCATGATCGAGAAGGGGATCCTGCCGAAGGGTACGCAGTTGACGCCGCTCAATTTTCTGCCGGCCGACGTCGCCAACCCGGCCGACATGGTACGCCCCTGGGACACGCTCAACGCCGACGAGAAGAAGCTGTTCTCGCGACTGATGGAAGTCTACGCCGGATTCTCGGAGTACACCGATGCGCAAGTCGGGCGCATCATCGACTATCTGGAGAAGACCAGCCAGATCGACAACACCGTCATTATCTGGGCCGCCGACAACGGCGCGTCCGGCGAGGGCAGCCCCAACGGCTCGGTGAACGAGAACAAGTTCTTCAATGGCTATCCCGATCAGCTGTCCGAGAACCTGAAGCTCTATGACAAGCTCGGTTCTCCCGATACCTACGAGCACTACCCGACCGGCTGGGCCGCTGCGACCTCGGCGCCGTTCAAGATGTTCAAGCGGTACTCGGAGTACGCCGGAGGGACGTGCGATCCGCTGGTGATCTCGTGGCCCAAGGGCATCAAGGCGAAGGGCGAGGTTCGCAACCAGTACCACCACAGCACCGACATCGTCCCGACCATCCTCGACATCTGCGGGCTGGAGATGCCCAAGGTCTACAGGGGCGTCGAGCAGTATCCGCTGTCGGGCGTGTCGATGCGCTACACCTTCGAGTCGGCGACGGCGCCGACGCAGAAGAAGCGGCAGTACTACGCGATGCTCGGCACCCGCGCGATGTGGGAGGATGGCTGGAAGGCGGTCGCCCTGCACGCCCCGATTACGGGCAAGGGCCATTTCGACAAGGACGTGTGGGAGCTCTATCACACCGATGTCGACCCCGCGGAATCGAAGAACCTCGCGAAGGAGAACCCGGAGAAGCTGCAGGCGCTCATCAAGGCCTGGTTCGAAGAGGCGGACAAGAACCTGGTGCTGCCGATTGACGATCGCACCGCGCTCGAACAGCTGAACATCGAGCGTCCATCGGACGAGCCACCGCGCGATCGCTACCTCTACTATCCGGGGACGTCTCCGGTCCCGGAAGGCGTGGCCGTCAACGTGCGCGGCCGGTCGTACAAGATCCTTGCCGACATCGAGATCACCGACCCGAACTGCTCGGGCGTCATCTTCGCCCACGGTTCGCGCTTCGGCGGCCACTCGCTGTTCATCAAGGACAAGAAGCTGCACTACGTCTACAACTTCCTCGGCATTCCACCCGAACAAGACTTTGTCGGGCCGGTGCTGACGCCGGGGAAACACACGGTCGGCATGGAGTTCACGAGAGAGAAGGCCGGCCAGTTCCATGAGTCCATCGGGTCGACCAAGTTGTACGTGAACGACAAGGTCGTGGCGGAAGGGCCGATGCGTGCGCAGGTGGGCAAGTTCACCTTGTCGGGCGATGGCCTGTGCGTCGGGCGCGACAGCGGTGATGCCGTCAGCCACCAGTACAAGTCCCCTGGGACGTTCACCGGCGGCACGATTCTCGGCGTCGCCGTCTCCATCGAGAAGGCGCAGTATCTCGACCTCGAAAAGATGGCGGCGGCAGCGTTCGCCATCGACTAGGAAGCCGAAGAAGGCCCGCACTGATGACCGACGGCTGCGCAACAGCCGTCGGTCATTCCTCCTGCCTCACGGCGTCGGCGCAACGCCAAACGTACCATCCACGACCTCAACGAACGTCCGCTCCTCACGCAGGATGAATCGCGCGCTGGCGGCGCGCGCGAAGTTCTCGCGCGCGGCGGGGTCCGCCTTCACTCGCGCGCGATAGGCCTCGTACGCGGCCAGGCTCTCGAAGGCGATGAGCCCCCAGGCGACATCGTTCGTGCCTTCGTGGGGCAGAAAGTAGCCGACGAGGTGGCCGCCACACCTCGGGATGATGTGACCCCAGGTGCGAGCGTATTCGGCGAACGCCTCGCGCTGAAACGGATCGATCTGATAGCGAATCACGCACGTGACGGCCATGGCTGTCCTCCTCGACACGGCCAGTCTGCCAGTTGGCCAACATCAACGATTCGTCTATCATCAAATAATGAATGTCGGCACTATTGACGGCGCCGTTGCGGGAATCGCGGCCGCGATCGGTGAGCCCGCCCGCGCCCGCATGCTCTACTGCCTTGTGGATGGTCGCGCCCGGACCAGCACCGAGCTTGCCGTCGTCGCCGATGTGACTCCCTCGACCGCCAGCGTCCACCTGCAGCGGCTCAAGGATCAAAGACTCGTACGAGTTGCCGCGCAGGGGAAGCACCGCTACTACAGCCTCGACCGGCCGGAGGTCGCCGCCGCTCTCGAAGCCTTGAACGTGGTCGCCGGCGGCGCGGGTCATGGGTTCGCGCCGTCGACTCCTCATCGTCTGCGCCTGGCGCGAACGTGCTACGACCACATTGCCGGCGCGCTCGGCGTGTCGCTGTTCGATCGCTTCGCCGCGCTGGGTTGGCTCTCGGTGCCCGACGGCGATGGAAGCTGCGATTTGACCCGCGCGGGCCGCGAGGCGTTCGACACGCTGGCGATCGATGTCGAGGAGGCGCGCGGCTTGCGCCGTCGATTTGCGTTCGCGTGTCTCGACTGGAGCGAGCGGCGGCCGCATCTCGGCGGCGCGCTGGGTGCGGCCCTGTTGCGCCTGGTGCTCAAGAGAAGGTGGCTGGTTCAGGATCTCGATAGCCGTATCCTCCGCGTCACGCCAACCGGCCGCCGTGAGCTGTTGACGCGGTTCGGGATCGACGTGTCGTCTGCCACCACCGCCGAGTGATCGTGGCCCAGCAGTTCGAGGCCGAAAGCATCCGGACGCCATCGTGTGGATGGCAGGCAGTGCCGTGCTTCCCATGCTTGTGCTGCTCGTGCCCCGCACTCGAGCCGGGCGCAGGTGAGGAGCCGTATGCTGTAACATGCGGACCCTGACTCGTTTTCCCACCATGATCAACCGCGCCGCCGGCGAGACAATCGCGAACCGGTTGGGAGGCAGAGTGCGGAACGCGCCAGCAGCCTATGCGCTGGCGATTGCCGTACTGGTCGCGGCGGTGCTCCTTCGTTACCTGCTCGACCCGTGGATGGGCGACACGCTGCCGCTCGTGACGCTCTTCGGCGCTGTGGCCGCGGCGGTGTGGGTCGGCGGCCACCGGCCGGCCATCATCGTCGCGCTTCTCGGATACATCGCTTGCACCTATCTGTTCATCCAGCCTCGTGGCCGGCTCGGCCTCGACAATTCGACGACGATCATCGGCCTGCTGGCATATGTCTTCACCTGTTCGCTCATCATCGCAATTGGCGAGGCGGCGCGCCGCGCGGAAATCCGCGCCAGCGAGCAGCGGGAGTTGTTGGGAGTCACAGTCAGCAGCATTGGCGACGCGGTCATTACGACCGACGTTCAAGGCCGCGTCACCTACATGAATCCCGTCGCCGAATCGTTGACCGGTTGGACGGCACCGGACGCCGTGGGGCAATGGCTCGACGCAATTTTCCGGATCGTCAACGAAGACACCCGCCAGCCGGTCGCGAACCCGGCAACGAAGGCGCTGCGCGAAGGCGTCATCGTTGGTCTCGCGAACCACACGGTGCTCCTGCACAAGGGCGGTGGCGAGTGCCCGATTGACGACAGCGCCGCGCCGATTCGTGACGAGCTCGGCCACGTCTCCGGATGCGTGCTGATCTTCCGCGACGTCACGGCGCAGCGGCGGATGCAGCGGGACAAGGCGAACCAGCTGCTCACGGCTCGTTTGCTGGCATCGATCATCGAGTCCTCGGATGATGCGATTGTCAGCAAGTCGCTCGATGGCACGATCCAGAGCTGGAACGCTGCGGCGGAACGTCTGTTTGGTTACACGGCCGAGCAGGCAGTAGGCCGGCATATCTCGCTCGTCATCCCACCCGATCGCATCGCCGAGGAAGACCACATCGTTGCCAGCCTGAAAGCCGGGCGACGGATCGAGCATTTTGAAACCGAGCGGCGTGCGCTCAGACGGACGCCGCATCCTCGTGTCCCTCACCATCTCGCCGATCAAGGATGACGACGGCCATGTCGTCGGGGCGTCGAAGATCGTGCGGGACGTCACCTACCAGCGTCACGGCGAGCAGCGCGAGCGCCAGCTCCTGGCAGATGCGGCGGCGGCCAATGCCAAGTTCCGCGCGTTCTTCGAGCAGGGGGCGCTCTTTGCCGGCATCATGGACGTAGACGGCACGCTCCTGGAGGCCAATCGCCTGTCGTGGGAAGCGTGCGGTTTCACGATGGACCAGATCGTCGGCAAGCCGTTCTGGGAAGGTCCTTGGTGGGCGCCGTCGTCACAACTCAAGGAGCAGATCCAGGCCGCGTCACACCAGGCGGCGGCGGGGCAGACGTTTCGCGCCGAGATGCCCTACTTCGTCGCCGACGGCAGCGAGCGGGTGGCCGAGGTCACGATTCAACCGATCCGAAACGACACGGACCAGGTGCTGTTTCTCGCGGCGCTCGGGGTTGACATTACCGACCGCAAACGGGCCGAGGCCGACCGGCAGAAGTTCGTGACCCTCGTCGAGAACAGCACGGATTTCATCGGCATGAGCGATCTCGAGGGCGTGCCGTTCTTCGTCAATCGCGCGGGTCTGGAGATGGTCGGCCTCGACGATATCGAGGCCGCGCGCCGTGCGCCGGTGGCCTCCTTCTTTTTTCCCGACGATCAATCCCGGCTCCTCAACGAGTTCTTCCCGTCGGTCCTCGAAAAGGGCCACGGCGAGATCGAAGTGCGCTTCCGCCACTTCAAAACCGGCGCCGCGCTGTGGATGGCGTACAAGGTGGTGACGGTACCGGACGCTGCCGGCCGGCCGGTGGCGTTTGCAACCGTCAGCCAGGACGTCACCGAACGAAAGCGAATGGAAGAGAACCTGACGCGCCTGGCCGCGGACCTGTCGGAGGCGGATCGGCGCAAGAACCACTTCCTGGCGATGCTCGCGCACGAGTTGCGAAACCCTCTCGCGCCGATCAGCAACGCCGTCCGCGCGTTGCACTGTCGGCGGCGCTGACCCGGAGACGCTTCGCGCGGCGTCGGACATGCTGCGGCGGCAGGTTGGCCAGATGTCGCGTCTGGTCGATGACCTGCTCGACTTGAGCCGCATCACGCGCGGGCGCATCGAGCTCCGCAAGGAGCGGATCGAGTTGGCGGTGGTCGTCGCAGCAGGCAGTCGAAGCCGTCCGTGCGTTGTACCAGAGCAAGGGACAGGAGCTGACGATCACGTTGCCGTCGCACCAGGTCTACCTGCATGCCGATCCCGCGAGGTTGGCGCAGGTTGTCGGCAACCTGTTGAACAACGCTTGCAAGTTCACCGACGAGAACGGTCACGTCTGGCTGACGGTCGAGCACGAGGGCGAGCAGGCGGTTGTCCGCGTGCGCGATAACGGGATCGGCATTGCCGCCGAGCATCTGCCGAATCTCTTCGAGATGTTCTCGCAGGTGGATACGTCGCTGGAGCGATCGCGCGACGGTCTCGGCATCGGCCTGACGCTCGTGAAGACGCTGGTCGAGATGCACGATGGAACGGTCGACGTGTGCAGCGATGGACTTGGCCGCGGCGCCGAATTCACGGTTCGTCTCCCAGTCCTGACCGGCGTGACGGACACAGACGTCGCCGCCCGACGACGTCGCATCGGCGCCTGCGATTGGCCGCCGCATTCTGATCGTCGACGACAACGAGGACGGGGCGGAATCGCTCGCCCTGCTGCTAGAGGTCGCCGGCCACGAAACACACAAAGCGCATGACGGCCTGGCGGCGATTGAAGCCGCCGAGCGGCTGCGTCCCGATGCCGTGCTGCTCGACATCGGCCTGCCACGAATGAATGGCTATGAAGTGTGCAGCCGCATCCGCAAAGCGCCGTGGGGGAAGAACATTGTGCTCGTGGCGCTCACTGGGTGGGGGCAGGAGGAAGACCGTCACCGCTCCAGAGAAGCAGGATTTGACGCGCACATGGTCAAACCGGTCGACTTCGACGCACTCCTGAACCTGGTCGCCGCGCTGCCGTCGGCGCCGGAATCGCGGTCGTAAACTCCGAGAGCCGCCCAGTCACATCAAGTACCATAGGCTGCTGCACAGCCTCACATGAATCTACGTCCGTCGCTCAGCGTCCAGTCGAAGCTGGTTATCGCTTTCGCTCTGCTCACGTGCCTGGCCATCGCGCTCGTGTCAGGTATCGGCTACATCAACGCGCGCGCGAGCTTGCGCGCCGCGGCCGAGCGTCAGTTGATCGGCCTCCACCACACCAAAACCACGCTCCTCCGCACGATGCTGACGTCGGTGCGGAACGAGATTCTCACCGTCTCTGCCACCGACATCGCGTCGATGGCGGCCAACGAGATGCTGGCCGCCTACCGGCAACTCGACAAGATGCCCAGCACGCCGGCGATGCAGGAGGCGGTGCGACAGTTCTACGCCACAGAGTTCGAGCCCGAACTGGCGCGTCACACGGCCGGCGACGCCGGCCGCCGGAAGCTTCCTGCCAACGACGCCCGCCGGCTGGTATCTGCATTACCACTACATCGCCACCGGCGCGCGGCCCTACGGTCCACGACGTTTGCTGTCCTCGACCACAGATACCAGCCCCTACGCGGCGGCGCTGGCGAGACACCAGCGTCTGCTCGGTCCGACGATCGAGCGGCTCGGCTTCGAGAACATCACGCTCGTCGATCCGGCGACGCTCGACGTGTTCTTCAGCTACGAGCAATCGACCATCGTCGGCACCAACCTCCTGAACGGACCATATGCGGCGACCGGCATGGCCGCGACCGTCGCGGCGCTGCGAACGACGCAGGACGAGGACGACTACCGGGTCTCGGATATCGAAGCGTACCGGCCGGCGCTTGGACAACCGAAGGGCTTCATCTCCACGCCGGTCTTCGATGGTTCGCGCATGGTCGCGATCATGGTGCTGCGCTTTCCCATCGAGCCGATTACCAAGGCGCTGTCGAACGACCGCGGGTGGGAAGCCGAGGGCCTCGGCAAGACAGGACAGGTCTACCTCCTCGGTCCCGATCGGACCATGCGCACCGACTCGCGCTTTCTCATCGAGGACCGGGCGGCGTATCTGGAGACGCTTCGCCGCTCGCAACTGACGACGCGCAGCGTGGCGGACGTCGAGCGTTTGAACACGACGATCCTGACCGTGCCGGTCAAGGACGAGGGCGCGCGCGCGGCGCTGAACGGCGAGACCGGCATCACCGAGCTCGACGACTACCGCGGTGTTCGGGTCCTCATGGCCTACGGGCCGCTCGACCTCGATTCGCTCCGGTGGGGCGTGATCGCCAAGATCGACAAGGCCGAAGCCCTGGCGCCTTTGAGCGCCCTGGTACGCCGCATGGTGACGACGGGCGTGGCGCTTGCCCTTCTGTCCTCGCTGCTCGCCCTTGGCTTTGCCTCGCTGCTGACCCGGCCGATTGCGTCGCTGGTGCGTGGCGCCAGGCGTGTCAGCGAGGGCGCGTTGGACGTGGAGGTCGACGTCGTCCCGCAGGACGAGTTTCGCGAGTTGGGCGAGGCCTTCAACGATATGGTGCGGAGCCTGCGCGCCAGCCGCGAGGCGCTCAACCATCAGGTGCGGGAAAACGAGCGGCTGCTGGTCAGCTTGCTGCCGGCGTCGGCCACCGCCCAGGTGCGCGAAGGCACCGCGGAGGCGCCGCGGTCGTTTGCCGACGTCACCGTCGCCTTCGCCAGCCTTGGCGGCTTCGACACGATGTCGCCACAGCTGGGCGAAGACGAGTCGATGTCGCTGCTGAGCGAGATTGTCGCCGCGTTCGACGAAGCGGCCGAGCATCACGGTGTCGAAAAAGTCCGGACGATTGGCTCGTCGTATCTCGCCGCGTCTGGTCTGTCGGTGGACCGTCCGGATCACACGGCGCGCATGGTCGAATTCGCCCGCGAGATTGTCCGCATCGTCAAGCGCTTCAACACGGAGCGCCGGTCGGCGCTGTCGATTGAGATTGGCATCAACACCGGACCAGTCGTCGGCGGCCTCGTCGGACGGCGGAAATTCATCTACGACCTGTGGGGCGATACGGTGAAGCTCGCGAAGAACATCGAGGCCAACGGGACGACGTCGATCCTCGTGACCAAGGCGGTCTACGACCGCGTTCGCGATCTCGTGGCCTTTGGGCCGATAAGGAAAATCGAGCTGCGTGCCGTTGGGACCATCGAGCTGTATCCGGTCGCCGAGGAGGTGTTATGAACGAGTTCCTCGGAGGTCTTGGGGTGCACTGGGTCTGGGCCCTCGTCCTCGTTGTCGGATTTCCGGCAGCGCTCGTCTTCCTGAACGAGCTGATTTTCTCGCTCGGGCGTGCCAGCCATCCGATCGCACGAACCGTTCGCGTGCTCCGGACGTGGGTCGTGCCTTCAGTTGCCCTGGCACTCTTCCTGCGACTGGTTCTCGGGCGTCCCGCCTCCGATCTTTGGGTGCGCCTCGCCGAGACGCTGGTCTGGGTCAGCGTTGTCATCACCGTTCTCGGCTCCATCAACGTGATGGTGTTCGAGCGGGCGCGCCGCGGCAGCTGGCAGCAGCGCGTGCCCAACTTGCTGCGTGACCTCATCCGGCTGCTGCTCGTCGCTGCCGCCGCAGCGCTCGTCTACTCGTTCGTCTGGGATCGCGAGCTGACGGGCGCCGTGGCGGCGCTGGGCGTCACGTCAATCGTCGTCGGCCTCGCGCTCCAGGAGCCGCTTGGCAACCTCTTTTCGGGCCTGATGCTGCTGCTGGAGCGCCCGTTCGAAGTCGGTGACACCATCGAGGTCGGCAGCGTCGGCGGAGTCGTCAAGGAGATCAACTGGCGCTCGGCGCACCTCAAGTCCAACCGCGGCGTGATGCAGATCGTGCCCAACTCGACGTTGAACAAGGAGATCATCAGCAACTTCTCGCGCCCTCGTCCGATCCGGCTGGAAGAAATCGAGGTCCGCTTCAGCTACGACGATCCGCCAAACAAGGTTCGCAAGGCGCTGCTCGAGGTGGCAGACACACCCGGCGTCCTCAACGATCCCGCGCCGATCGCGGCGACGTTTGCCTATGGCGACTCCGGCGTGACCTACAGGCTGATCTACCGCACCTCGGAAGAGGACCGGTGGCCGGTGCGTAACGAAGTTGTCACGCGGATTTGGTACGCGGCGCGGCGTCACGGCCTGACGATGCCGTATCCGATCGTGACGAACCTGCACTATCCACAAACCGAGCCGTTTGGTAAGCCGCGCGCGACGGCGGCGGATCGATTGACGGCGCTGCCTGGCATCCCGCCACTGCCGACTGATGCCGACGACGAGGTGAAGAGCTTCGTGTTCGGACGCGACGAAGTGATCTTCAACGAAGGCGACGAGCTCAGAGGCGTTTACCTTCTGATATCGGGCGCCGTCTCGCTACAAGCCGTCCACGGCGGCGAGGTACGAGAGATCGCGACGGTGACGACCGGTCAGTCCTTCGGCGAGGCAGGCATGTACGGCGTGCAGCCCGCCGACCTTCGCGCGGTCGCGGTCGAGGACAGCGAAGTGCTTCGGCTGTCGCCCGAAGTCGTT
The DNA here is from genome assembly GCA_963797715.1 of uncultured Acidobacteriota bacterium. Lineage (GTDB taxonomy): Bacteria > Acidobacteriota > Vicinamibacteria > Vicinamibacterales > 2-12-FULL-66-21 > DATBJJ01. The sequence continues at coordinate 136,201 of CAWCQS010000002.1, read as the reverse complement.
CGCACCCTCTTCGAAGCCAGCCCGCGGCTGGCACGTGATACCGGACACATCCTCGAGGTGCGGCGGCGAGCGCTCGCCTCGGTACGCGGCGCGGCCCGGCGTTAAGCCGTACGTTGCGCCCATTCGCGACCGGCCCCGACGATCCGCTGCGACCGGTGACAACATCCTGAGAGCTCCGACGACGCCGATCGACCGATGGCGTTTGATGGCGTCGAGAAATCCTTCGTCAACTGCACGTTTCCCGACAAGTCCCGCCACATCTGCCGGGCAGGCTTCTTGCCATAGTCCGGTAGAGGCAATATGGCTACCAGATATTCGTCATCGCGCAAATTGACCGCGCTCGTCGCGCTGTCGACGCTGCTCGTGTTCCCGGAACTTCGGAGCGGGCTCCTGCTCGCGCGCGTGAACGTCGCGCCCCGACAGAGCGCGCCGAAACCACCGCTGCCGGCGGTCGCCCAGGAGACTGCCGCGGACCACGGGTGGCCGAGGGCCTCGAAGACAGCGAGCGGCGCGAGCCTGGTTATCTACCAGCCGCAGGTTGCCAGCTGGGCCGGTCAGAAACACATCGTCGCCTACAGCGCAATCTCGTACACGCCGGCCGGAGCGCCGAACCCCGCGCTCGGCACGGTCAAGGTCGAGGGGGACACCAGCGTGTCGGTGGGCGACCGGCTCGTCAACCTCTCCGACTTCAAAATCACCGAGTCGAATTTCCCGACGCTCCAGCGAGATCAAGTGCGCGTTGCGAACGAGGAGATCACCGCCGCGGAGCCGGCGGACGCTCGCGTGATCTCGCTCGATCGGGTGCTGGCCAATATCAACAAGAGCGAAATCGTCCCGAAGAATGTCGACGGCGTGAAGGCGGACCCGCCGGCCATCTTCTACAGCACGACGCCGGCGATTCTCGTCAACATCGACGGCGATCCCATCTGGAGCCCGATTCCCGACAACGATCTGAAATCCGCGGTCAACACCAACTGGGACCTGTTCGAATACGGCCCGAGCCAGACCTACTATCTTCGTGACCAGGACATCTGGCTGAAGACGAACGACGTAAAAGGGACGTGGGTTCCAGCCGGCGACCTGCCGGAGAGCTTCAAGAAGCTGCCTGACGACGACAACTGGAAAGAAGTAAAAGGCAGCCTTCCGGGCAAGAAGGTGAAAGCCGACAAGGCGCCTCGCGCGTTCGTCAGCCTGACGCCGGCGGAATTGATTCTGTTGCAGGGCGCACCGAGCTACCTCGCGGTCGAGGGCGCGTCGCAGCTCTTGTGGGTCAACAACACGGAGAGCGACGTGTTCAGGATGGGGAAGAACGGGCTCGTTTACTTTCTCGTCTCCGGTCGCTGGTTCTCGGCGCCTGACTTCGCCGGCCCGTGGACGTTTGCGACGCCGAACCTGCCCGACGACTTCAAGAAGATTCCGCTCGAGCACCCGCGTTCCCGCGTTCGCGCATCGGTGCCAGGAACGGATGAAGCGATCGAGGCCGTGCTGCTCGCCGGTATTCCGCAGACGGCAACCGTCAACAAGAACCTCAAGGCGCCCGAGGTGACCTATCACGGGCAGCCGGAGTTCAAGCCGATCGAGCAGACGACCGTCGAACGAGCCGTCAATACCGACAAAGACATCCTCAAGGTCGGCGACTTGTACTACATGTGCTTTCAGGGCGTCTGGTTCATGGCGAGGAGTGCCAGCGGACCCTGGGAAGTGACGGGATCGGTGCCGAAACAGATCTACGAGATCCCAGTCAGTTCACCGGCGTATCCGGTAACCTACGTCACCGTCGAGCAAGACAATTCGGATGCGGTCGTCTTTGCGACGGCGATGGCCTACACCGGTTTGATGGTGGCCTGGGGATGCGCAGTCTGGGGCACGGGCTATTACTACCCGCCGTATATCGGCTTCGGCGCGTATCCAATTTATTACCCGCACTATCCGACCTACGGCTATGCCGCCGTCTACAACCCCTGGACCGGCTCGTACGCGCGCGGAGCAGTGGCTTACGGTCCGTACGGAGGAGCCGGCGTTGGTGCGCGTTACAACCCGACGACAGGCAGGTACTCGCGGGGCGCCGCAGCCTGGGGCCGGTACGGCGGCGCCCGGGTGGGCGAGTCGTATAATCCGCGCACCGGCACATATGCGCGCGGCGGCGTCGCCTATGGACCGTATGGCGCGCAGGGAGCGGCACACGCCTACAATCCGCGCACCGGTACATACGGCGCAACGAGGCAAGGCTCGAATATCTATGGCAACTGGGGCGCGAGCGGCGTGCAGCGCGGCGATCAGTGGGCGACGACATCGCACGCGACCAATTACGCTACCGGTGCCACGACTCGCACCGCGCAAGGAAGCGCGGGCGGCGCCGCCGTCAGCCGGAGCGGGCCGGTGGGGACCTCTTTCGCTGGTCGTTCGCAAAGCGGCGATCTCTATGCCGGCCACGATGGCAACGTCTACAAGAACGAAGGCGGCAGCTGGCAGAAGTACGACAACGGCGGCTGGAACAACGTGCAGACGCCAACGCGGTCGCAGGCGCAGTCAGAGGTGAGCGGCCGCGCCGCGGACGCCGGGATCAATTCGTCGACGATGGGGCAGCTGAGCAACGACTGGAGGGCCCGCGGTGAAGGCGGCGAGCGCGCCGGCGAGTTCCACGGCTTGCGGAGCAGAGGCGCGTGGGGCTCGGGCAGCTTCCGCCCCAGCGGCGGCTTTGGCGGCTTCCGCGGCGGGCGTCGGTGAAGACCGTTAACTAACCGGCGCCGGCGACGGCGTCCTGGAGGCACTCATGGAGAGCAGCGTTCTCGGCGGACTGCGTCACATCGTCGCGCAACACTGGTGGGTCATGCTGTTGCGTGGCATCGTCGCCATCCTGTTCGGCGTCATTACCTTCCTCTGGCCGGGGCTCACGCTGGCATCACTGGTGCTGCTCGTCGGCGTCGCTTTTCTGTCGGACGGCATCGCCTCGGTCGCGGCTGGTCTGCGTGGACGCTTCTGGCAATCGACGCTCATCGGCGTCGTGAGCATTCTGGCCGGACTGGCGACGTTCTTCTCGCCGGGGCTGACGGCAATGGCGCTGCTCTACGTGATTGCCTTCTGGGCGATCGTGCGTGGCGCGTTCGAGATCCTGGCGGCGATCGAGTTCAGGAAGGTGATCGAGGGCGAGGTGCTTCTTGGCTTGGCCGGATTGCTGTCGATCGCGTTTGGCGTGTTCATCATCCTCAACCCAGGCGCCGGCGCGCTCTCAATTGTGTGGATGCTGGCGACCTATGCGGTCCTGCTCGGAGTGACACTCGTGATCCTCAGCTTCAGGCTCAAGTCGCTGGCGTAGGAAGGCGCGCGTTAGCCAGCCGCGACCGGTGAATGGCCGGCGCCACGACTGGCGCCGGCCGCCATATTTCTTCTACTGCCGCGCCATCGCGACCTTGAAGCGCTCCTCCGGCGAGACCATGTGGTCGTGGTCGTCCTTCTCGAGGTCGATCTGCACCCAGTTCACCTCGCCGCTGAACTCGTTGCCAGTCGGCCCATAGTCAGGCGACACGGGCGAGCCGGTTTCCTTACCGACGTCGCAGGTTTCGTCAGCGGAGAAGGCCATCGGCACCGTGTTCTCGACTCGCCCCTGACCGACCGACTTGCCATCCAAGTAGAGCGTGACGCCGCCCCCCTTGGCGGTACCGCCGCCGTCGTACTTGAACTCCATGCGGACCTGGTGCTTCCCGGCCGGGATCGGCTGCGCCGCCTCGACGAACGTCACCTCGATGCCGAAGAAGTTGTAGCAGTACTTGAGTTTGCCGCTCTTGGCGTAGAGGCTCCAGCCGTTGATGTTGCCGCCCTGGGCGATGATGACGCCCTCGGCGCCGGACTTCGGCACGTCGAGATCGGCCGTGATCGCGTACGACTTGTTCTTGATCGACAGGATCGAGTTCTCGCTGAGCCGTCCCATGCCGCCGAAGAGGATCTGGGTCTTCCCTTTTATCAACTGCGGGCGACCGGCGAGATCCGGGTTGAAGCGCTCGAACGTCCGATCGTCGAGCGGGAGGACGCTGTACTTCGTCGCCTCGATGATGAAGAGACGCTGCAGTTCGGCGAGCTTCTTCGGGTTCTCCTTCGCCAGGTCCTTCGACTGCGTCCAATCGGTGTTGGTGTCGTAGAGCTCCCACACGTCGTCGTCGAATGCGCGCTTGTAAGCGCCGAGCCACGGTACGCCGTGCCGCGTCACCGCCGTCCACCCTTTGTGATAGATGCCGCGGTTGCAGAACATCTCGAAGTACTGCGTCTCGTGCCGCTCCGCCGCCTTGGCGTCGTTGAACGCGTAGAGCATGCTGAAGCCTTCGAGCGGCGCCTGCTGCACGCTGTTGACCACCGTCGGATGCGGCAGGCTGGCGGCTTCGAGGATCGTCGGCGCGACGTCGATGACGTGATGGAACTGGCTGCGGACTTCGCCCTTCGCCTTGATGCCTTTTGGCCAGTGCACGATCGTGCCGTTGCGGGTTCCGCCCCAGTGCGACGCCACCTGCTTGGTCCACTGATAGGGCGTATCCATCGCGTGTGCCCAGCCAACCGCGTAGTGGTTGTAGGCTTCAGGCCCGCCGAAGAGATCGATCTTCGACGCGAGGAATTCTGGCGTTTCAACCCCGGCCAGGCCGTTGAGCGTCGCCATCTCGTTGAAGCAGCCGTTCGGCGTGCCCTCAGCCGACGCGCCGTTGTCGCCGATGATCACGTAGATCAGCGTGTCGTCGAGGATCTCCAGATCCTTGAGCGAGTCGATAAGCCGGCCGAGATGGTGGTCCGTGTGCTCGAGAAAGGCCGCATACACTTCCATCTCGCGGGCGAAGATCGGCCGCATGTTCTCTGGCGTCTTGTCCCACGCCGGGATCTCGTCTGGCCGCGCGGTCAGCACGGCGTCGGCGGGAATGACGCCGAGCTTCTTCTGCCGTGCGAACGTCTCTTCGCGCAGCTTGTCCCAGCCCTGGTCGAACTTGCCCTTGTACTTCTCGATCCAGTCCTTCGGCACGTGGTGCGGCGCGTGGCAGGCGCCCGGCGCGAAGTACATGAAGAACGGCTTGTCGGGCATCAGCGCCTTCTGCTGACGCGTCCACTTGATCGCCTTGTTCGTCATGTCCTCGGTGAAGTGGTAGCCCTCCTCGGGCGTCTTCTCCGGCTCGATTGGGATCGTGCCTTCGTAGATCGCCGGGTACCACTGATTGGTTTCGCCGCCGATGAAGCCGTAGAAGTACTCGAAGCCGCCGCCGCCAGTCGGCCACTGATCGAACGGGCCCATCGGGCTCGTTTCCCAGACCGGCACCTCATGGCACTTGCCGAACTGCGCCGTCGAGTAGCCATTGAGCTTGAGCGTCATGGCGAGCGGCGCCTTGTTCTTGGGCAGCACCGACGAGTAGCCCGGCGCCGCCGTCGCGATTTCGCAGATCGCCACCCATGTTGACGGAGTGGTGATTCCGTCCGGTCAGCAACGCCTGCCGAGTCGGCGAGCACAGCGCCGTCGTGTGGAAGCGGTTGAACTTGAGGCCGTTCTTGGCGAGCCGCTCGGCAGTCGGCGTGTGGATTGGACCGCCGAATGCGCTCGACGCGGCAAAGCCCACGTCGTCGAGGAGCACGATGAGTACGTTTGGCGCGCCCTTCGGCGGCCGCAATTGCTCGATCGGTGGATACTTCGTGTCCGGATCCTTGGCGTCGTATGTCGTCACGCCGACGTGCTGCTTGTCGGGAATTGGAAGAATCGATCGTTGAACCTTGTCCTCAGAGCTCATTCCTGTTCTCCTCATGCGATGCGATCTGGCAACGTGGTGGCGCCGGCCGCTGACTTGCTGACTTATGGATTCTTCTGGCCCCCTAGTGCGCCGCTGACGAAACGCCGGCCGTCGAGCGCCGCCTGAATAGCCGCGACGGGTTCGTCGCCGGCCGCATCCCGTAGTACGTACCCCAGCGCGCCGGCTGCCAGCCGACGCTCGACCAGGGTCGGCTCGGAGTGAACCGTCACCAGGACAATGCGCGCATCGGGGTTAGTCCGGCGAGTCAGGGCTGCCACCGAGATCCCGTCGAGGCTGGGCATCGAAGTGTCGGTCACGATCACGTCGGGCAAGAGCTGCGTGGCGACGGCTTCCAGCCCTCCCGGTGCGGTCGTTCTAGTCCAGTATCCTTGATTCTATCGTTGTCCGGCAGTTGGACCCCGCGGGCAGCCGGCGGCCCGAATCGTCAAGTGGACGACGCTGCCGAGAGCCCCGACCTGGCAGTAATGGCTGCGCCGTTCGTCAGGTGCGCCGCTCGACGAGGGCCGCGTCGACGACGACAGCGAGTTGCTGCAGATCGATGGGCTTCACCAGGTGGTGCTGAAAGCCGGCGCGCCGCGATCGCGCGCGGTCGGCGTCTTGTCCATAGCCGGTGATCGCGATGAGGGCGACGTTGCCATTGCCGTTCGTTTGCACTCGCAGGCGCTCCGCGAGTTCGTAGCCGTCCATGACCGGCAGACCGATGTCGAGCAAGGCGACGTGGGGGACGAACGTCTTCGCCTGCTCGAGGGCAGTGGGACCATCGTGGGCGATCGAGACGCTGTAGCCGAGATGAGCGAGAACCTCGGCCAGCATCTCTGCCGCATCGACGTTGTCGTCGACCACGAGCACGCGTTGCGGCCCGGACGTAGCCTGGACACTCGGGCTGCCTTGTTGCGAGGCAGCTGCACTGGTTCTCTCTGCCAGGGGCAAGTCGACGACGAACGTGCTGCCGTGGCCGGGTCCGCCGCTTTCAGCGCGAACCGTTCCGCCGTGCAGCGCGACCAGGCTCCGGTACGATCGTCAGTCCCAGACCGAGGCCGCCCCGCGAGCGATCGATGGCCTGCGGCTGTTGAACGAACGCGTCGAACACCCTGCCGAGCATGTCCGGCGCGATGCCGATGCCTTGATCCGAGACCGCCAACTGTACCATCGCATCGACCCGACCGGCCCGCACCGCGATGCGCGACTCGGGGTCGCTGTATTTCGCGGCGTTGGTGAGGAGATTGGCAATGACCTGCGCCAGCCGATCGATGTCGGCGTCAACGACGAGGCCGCTCGAGGGCACCATCACATCGACCAGGTGCCGCCGTTGTTCGAGGAGGGGGCTGGCGATCTCCATCGCCCGTGCCACCGCGTCCCACACCTCGAAGGGCCGGCGATCGAGCTCGACCTTGCCGCGCGTGATGCGCGACACGTCGAGCAGGTCGTCGACCAGTCGAGTCAAGTGCCCGACCTGGCGTTCAATCACCGCCAGCTCGCGTGACTCGACCTTCTGCATGCGGAGGAGCTGCACCGCCGTCGAGATCGGTGCCAGTGGATTACGCAGCTCGTGACCGAGCATCGCCAGAAACTCGTCCTTGACGCGGTTGGCTTCGGTCAGTTCGCGCTGGCTGTCGCGCAGCGCATCCTCCGCGCGCTTACGATCGGTGATATCGCGGGTGCTGCCGGCAACGGCTACCACGCTGCCATCTGCGGCAAAAACGGGAACGAAGATGTAGTCGTAGATCCGGCGGCCCGGAGTCCCAGAGAACGGAACCTCACCGCGAATCGGACCCTTCGTGGCAATGACCTCGTCGATCTCCATGTCGTGCATCGCGGCATGCCAGGGTTCGTAGCCGAGCTCGAGGCAGGTCTTGCCGATGGCCTCGTCCCAGGTCTTTCCCCAGAGCGATGAGCAACGCATCGTTGGCGTACGTGAACCGGTGGTCGAGCCCAAACACATAGACGAGATCCGGAGTGCTGGAGAGGATCGTCTGGTAGAGGCGGCGTTCCTGCTCCGACGAGGCGGTGATCGATGCCAGCGCCTCCTCGCCCAGCCGGCGCCCAGTCACGTCCCGCGCCGTGCCGAACCATTCCATGATGTTGCCGTTCGCATCGAGCAGGGGCACCGCGCGCGAGAACGTCCACCCGAGCGTGCCATCGACGCGAAAGACACGGTGCTCGAGCTCGAACGGTGTCTTGGTCTCGATGGCCCGGCGAATCGCCGTCCGCACCGTCGGTTGATCGGCCGGATGGATGGTACTTATCCATCCAGCTACGGCTCGCGTCGGTCGTATCCGCAATGAAGTCGCGTCCGCCCAGTTGCCGCATCTCGCTCCAGTCAGAATTCATGCGGTAGACGACGTCAGCGGTCGCGGTGACGAACGCCCGGAACCGTTCCTCTGACTCGGCGATGTCGTTGCGGGCGCGAATGGTCGACGAGATATCGCGGAAGTAGCAGACGACGCCGAACCTGTCGTCCGGCAACTGAATCCGGACGACGCGCCACTCGTAATACTCCATCGTCGCGCGATCGATCCGGTATTCGGCGCGCTCGTCAGCGATGTACGTCTCGCCCGTTTCGAGAGTGTGCCGGAAGATCCGGACAAGCTCGTCGGCGTAGTCCGCGGGCCCACAGGCGATGGACGACGTCGGCGAAGTCGCGACCGACGAGATCGGGGATGTCGCCGAAGACCGGCGCCGCGAGGGGATTGACGTAGGCGACGCGGAGATCTTCGTCGACGAGGTAGACGCCGAGCGGCGCATGAGCGAGCAGGCTTTCGACCTGAGCCATGCGCTCGGCGGCGGCTTCACGAGCCCGGGCGCGGCTCAATTGCGCTTCGACACGGGCCAGCAGATCGCGGGCCGTGAACGGCTTGACCAGATAGTCGTCCGCGCCAGCCGCGATGCCCTTGAGCGTAGCCTCTTCACCGGCGCGGGCCGAGAGCAAGACAACAGGAATGTCACGTGTCGCGCTGTCGGCCCGCAAGGCTGCCAGGAGCTCGAAGCCGTCGAGCTCCGGCATCATGACATCCGCGACGATGACGTCAGGCGGTTCCCGGTGCGCCGCCGCCAGAGCGGCCGCTCCATCGCCAACCGCTTCGACGCGCCAGCGTTCGCCCAACAGGCGTCCGACATACGCGCGCATGTCCGCGTTATCGTCGGCGAGGAGGATGCGCGCGTCACGTGCGTCCACCGGCGCCAACGACCCTCCCGGGTCGTCGGCAACACCCACCCATCCCAGCGCCTCACTGACGTAAGCGTCGGCGCTCACCGACGTCGACAGTGCCACTCGCGGCGCGCCGATCGGCTCTGTCGCCGCCGGAGTGGCGCTGATCGGCACGTTGACCGTAAAAATTGTCCCGACGCCAGCCGTACTGTCGACGGTGACCGTTCCGCCGTGAAGGCGGACGATCTCCTGCACGAATGCCAGACCCAATACCGGTCCCTTCGTGCGTTCGACCGCCGGCGCCGCGCACGCGGTGGAAGCGCTCGAACACGTGCGGCAACTGATCCGACGGCAATCCCGGTGCCGGTGTCGGCCACAGAAAGACGGACCGCATCACCGCTATCGCTCGAGCGTCAGTCGAATCCGTCCCTCGAGCGTGAACTTGAGCGCGTTCGACAGGAGGTTGAACACCACCTTTTCCCACATCGATCGATCGACATCGACCGGCGCGTCGAGCGGCGCGCACTGCACCTCGAACTGCAGTCCGGCAGACTCGATCGCCGATCGAAATGCGCCGGCGAGGTCGGTCGTGAACCTGGCGAGGTCGGTCGGTTCGTAGTTCGCTTCCGCCCTCCCCGCCTCGATCCGCGCGAAGTCGAGCAGGGTGTTGACCAGTTTCAGCAGGCGCAGCGCGTTGCGATTCACCGCTGCCAGCGCGTCAGCACCAAGCGATCGGTCGGGCGAGGCGAGCGCATCCTGGACCGGACCGAGCAGCAGCGTCAGCGGCGTACGGAACTCGTGGCTCACGTTGCTGAAGAACGCCGTCTTCGCGCGATCGAGTTCGGCCAGTGCCTCGGCGCGCTGTCGTTCTTCTTCGTATGCGCGCGCATTCGAGAGGGCCGTGACAAGCTGGCTGGCCACGAGATCGAGGAACGCCCGGTAGCCGTCGTCGAACGGCCGCTGCGGATTCAAGCCAACGATCAACCGCCCCGTGCGACCGGCGCCCGACGGCGAGACCGACAGTTCCTGGACCAGGTCTGGTCTCGCGACCGCCAACTGTTTTTCCGCCGCCGGCGTGCAACTCTGAAGCTCGTCGTCCAGATAGACGAGCGCAAACGTGATGTCCTCGGATCGTGCCGCGAGCGTTTCGGTCGCCAGGACGCAGGCGTCGCGGCCGGTGCGTGCCGTCGAGTTGCGCGCCGCCAGGTCATTCAGCAGGGCCATGCGGCGCACGCTCACGACCCGTTCTGTCGTTTCGGTGACGATGCAGAAGACACCGCCGACGATTCCCGACTCCACGCGCACGGGGTCGTAAGAGACATCGAAATACGTCTCCTCCTCGAACCCGTAGCGTTCGACCTTGAATAGAAGGTCCTTGCCCCAGAACGCTTCACCAGTGCGCACGACTCCGGCGAGGAGCTCGTGCAGCATGCTGTCCCAGATCTCGCTCCACGCTTCGCGACCAGGCAGGCCGAGGGCATGCGGGTGCTTGGCGCCAAAGACAGTCCGGTAGGCGTCGTTGTAGAAGACGGTGAAGTCCGGACCCCAAAAGAGGATGATTTGCGCCTTCGAGGGAAGCAGCATGCTCAGGGTGCTGCGCAGGCTTTGCGGCCATCCCTCGACCGGCCCGAGCGGCGTGTTCGACCAATCGGTTGCGCGCATGCGCGCGCCCATCTCGCCGCCACCGGCGAGAAACGAGAGGCTGGGCTGGTTCCGGGAAGGGTTCTTCGCCATGCGACCCTGGGAGCGTTAACTCTGCAATCAGAGTGCCGCGCAGGTTCGTGCCAAAAAGTGCCGTTACGCCAGGGCGGGGTACGTAAAGAGCAGGAAGTGGGTAGCGTTTATCGCGAAGTGGGTAAGGATCGCCATCTCCAGGCGCGCCGTCCGCTGAAAAACCACTGCGTACCCGGCGCCGGCCAGGCTCGCGACGACCACGTACTGCCACCCGCCGGCCAAGTGGGCGAGCCCGAACAGCAAGGCGCTGAGGGCCACGGCAACCGCGACCGCCTGCCGCGGTCCGAGTGCCCGGGACAGCCCGCGCCGGCCTTCATGCTGCAGCAGGCCGCGGAAGAATGCCTCCTCGCTGAGGCATGTCGTCAGGAGGTTGATCGGCGCCCAGACCGCGAAAACTGCTGGCCACCGTGGGTCGAACCTCACGGAGCCGATCGCCAGCGCCGCCGCCATCGCCATCACGACGGTCACGCACATGATCGGCGCGCCGCGACCGCAGCGCAGCGTTCCATCCTGCCGTTGAACGAATTGGCGTCCATCCGCTGCAACCGAGGAACAAAATGCCGGCGAGGGTCTTGTCGAAGTTGATGTACTGCGAGTACGTTCGCGCGCTATCTGCCATGACGAGGTCGCGGAGAATCACCGGATTCGAGAATCCGGGGAGGGCGTGCAGGCCAAGGAGCAATCCGAGAGCGGCCGTCAGGGTGATCCATACGGCACGGCGCCATCCGTCGCTGGTGCGTAGCCGCCACGCGCTGGCCGTCAGGACCACCAGCCAGAGCGCCGCTGGTCCGTGCAAGAATCCAGCGGCATAACCGCCAACGACCGCGGCACCGACGGCAATCCTCCAGATCCATGGCGCTAGCCACAGCATCAGAACGGCAAGCAAGAGAGCAGTGGTGGCAGCGAGCGCTGCGGTGGGCAACGATTCGACGACGGGCACGACGTGATCCTAGACCAGCCGGGTCACCGCCTTGCGCCGCGGCCGCCATCGTGTATTATGGACATGTCTGAAATGGACATATAACGATGCTCAAGCCGATTCCGCTGCACATTCTTCTTGCCCTCGCCGACGGCGACAGCCATGGCTATGCCGTCATGCAGGCGATCCGCGAGCAGAGTGGTGGCAGCCTCAACGTGCAGACCGGCTCGTTCTATCGCCATCTCGGCACACTCATCGACGAAGGCTGGGTCGCCGAAGCGCCAGGCCGGCGCGAAGACGACGATCCACGGCGAGGGACGTACTACCGGCTGACGCCGCGGGGCCGTCAGGTGCTTGTCGAAGAAAAGCAACGGCTGACCGATCTCGTCGCCCGGATGAAGAAGGTTCGCCTCACTCCGAGAAAGGCGGGCGCATGAAGCTCATCGACTGGGTCCTGGCGTGCTACCCTCGCGGCTTTCGCGGGCGATTTGGCGACGACATGCGCACCGCGTGTGCCGAGGACTACCGGCGCGCGCGATCGCGCGGGTGGCTCGCCGGCGTCCTCTTTCTCGCGACGACGGTCGTGCAGTCGCTCTGGTTTGGCCTCGTCGAACGGCTGCCACGGCCTGCAACGATTCACGCCTTCCTGACCGTCGATACCCGTGATGCCGTCCGCGCCCTTGCGGCGACGCGAATCGTCACCATCGTGAGCGTGCTCTCACTCGCGCTCGGGATCGGCGCCAACACCGCGCTCTTCTCGATCCTCAACAGCCTCGTGATCAAGCAGCTGCCGGTCAAAGAGCCTGGACAGCTCGTGTCGATCGATTACCGGACCCACTGGAGCAACCCGATCTGGGAGCAGATCCGCGAGCGCCAGCACGACATCTTCGCGAGCGCTGGCGCATGGGCCGCCACGCAGTTCAATCTGGCCGAGTCGGGCCGTCTCGATCCGGTGAGCGGCGCGTACGTGAGCGGAGGCTTGTTTCAGATGCTGGGCGTCGATGCCGTCGCGGGTCGCACGGTGACTCCGGCAGACGATGTGCGGGGCGGCGGACCTGACGGACTGGTCGCGGTGATCAGTTCGCGCTTCTGGCAGTCTCGATTCGGCGGCGCGGCGGACGTGCTCGGGCGACAGCTCACGGTCAATCGCGTGCGATTCACCATTGTCGGCGTCCTGCCACCGGCGTTCCTCGGCCCGGAAGTCGGGCAAGCCATGGACGTCTTTCTGCCGCTCGCGTCCGAAGCGACGATTCGCGGCCGCGAGTCCTGGCTCGACGAGCGAAGCTCGTGGTGGGTTCGGATCGTGGCCCGCCTCCAGCCCGATCAAAGCCATCGGCCAGGCGGAAGCCGCATTGAACGCGGCTCGTCCAGCGATTCGCGACGCGACGCTGCCGCTCGACGAGGACGCGGATCGCCTGGCGAGGTACCTCAACGAAGCGATCCCCCTGTATTCCTGCCGCCACCGGCATCTCGCCGCTGCGCACGCGTTTCGAGCAGCCGTTGACGATCATCATGATGGTCGTCGCGGCGGTCCTGCTCATCGCCTGCGCGAACATCGCCAACCTGATGCTGGCGCGCGCCACCGCGCGGCGCCACGAGATGAGCGTTCGCCTGGCGCTTGGCGCGTCGCGCTTGCGTCTCGGCTGCCAGATGTTCGTCGAAAGCCTGATCCTGGCGGTGGCCGGTGGCCTCGCCGGCCTCGCCGTGGCTGAGTTCGGGGCGCCACTCCTGATCCGTCAACTGGGATCGGATGTCAGCACGGCCACGTTGGATCTGTCGATCGATTGGCGTGTGCTCGGATTCACGGCCGCCGCGGCGCTGGGCGCAACGCTCTTGTTTGGACTCGCTCCCGCGTTTGGACTGGGAGGCGTCGAGCCCAACGATGCCATGAAGGAGCAGAGCCGGTCGGTGACCGGCGAGCGGCGTTTCGGGCTTCGAAATGCGCTCGTCGTGGCCCAAGTGGGGCTGTCGTTCGCGCTCATCGTCGGCGCCGGCTTGTTCGTCCGCACCTTCGCGACGCTGGCCACCACGCCGCTGGGGTTCGATCCGTCGAACCTGCTGATCGTTCGCGTCGACGCAGCGCCGGATTGGGTGACCCCCGAGAACAAAGTGGCGTACGCGCAGCGCGTCGCTGCGGCAGTTGCCGGCGCGCCCGGGGTTGCGCGCGCGTCGTTCTCGCGCATCACGCCGATGAGCGATGGGAACACCACCTCGGGCGTGCGTCTGTCCGGCGCGCCGGAGTTGCCGCCGGGCCAGGGGAGAGTCTGGATGAACTTCATCGAACCGGGATGGTTCGAGACCTACGGGATGCGAGTCCTCGCGGGACGTGATTTCGCTTCCACTGACTCGGCGGGGTCCGAGCCGGTCGCGGTGGTGAATGAGGCGTTTGCCCGCCACTTTGCCGGCGGCCGGAACGTGGTCGGCCAGCAGGTCACCAGCCTCACTCCCGGCGGACTGAACGCGCGCATCGTCGGCGTGGTGAACGACAGCGTCTATCGGACCGCGCGCCTCGGGGTTGTGCCGACGCTGTATCAGCCGATGTCGCAGGATGATTACCGCGAATCGTCTTTCTCTGTCACCGCGAAGCTGATGTCGCCGCGTGCGCTGGCCGAGCGCAACATTGCCGACGCGATCGGCCAGCGCGGCTCCCGACCTCGCATTCAGGTTCCGCGACTACAGCGATCAGTTGCGCGCGACGGTGATTCAGGAGCGGCTGGTCGCGTTGATGTCCGGCTTCTTTGGCGCGCTGGCGATGCTGCTGGCGGCCCTCGGCGTCTACGGCGTCACCGCCTACTCGGTCGGCAGGCGACGGGCGGAGATCGCTGTGCGGATGGCGCTCGGTGCGACCGCTGGTGCTGTGGTGCGGCTCGTGCTCGTCCGTACCGCGACGCTCGTCACGGCTGGAGCCGCGATCGGCGTCGCCTTGAGTCTCTGGGCCTCCAGGTTCGTCGGCGCGCTGCTGTTCGGCGTCGATGCGCGCGATCCGTTCACGCTGGCTGTCGCCGCCGTCGTCCTCGCTGGCCGTCGGACTCTTCGCGGGGTGGCTGCCGGCGCGAAACGTGTCACGTCTCGATCCGACCACCGCGCTGCGCAGCTGACCTACTTCGTGAGAGCCTTCGCGGCAGCCTGCTGAAATTCTCGACGCACGTCGCTGGCGTCGCTGTTGGGAAAGTTCGATCGCTGCACCATCATGATGTAGGCCACGCCCTTCACAGGATCGATCCAGGCCTGCGTCCCCCATGCCCCACCATGTCCGTAGGTGCCGGCCGAAAGTCCCCCGGCGGCACCATCGTGCGGCGTGCGCAGGATGCACGTCGCGATCCCCCAGCTGTAGTTCGCCCCGTGGTTGCCGTAGGTGTCTGTCTGGAAGAACCCTGTGGGCATTTCGCCGGTCTGCGACGTCGTGAGGAACGTCATCGCCTTTTCACTGAGGTAGCGCTTGCCATCCAACCTCCCGCCGTTCAAGAGCATCTGGCAGAAGCGCGCGTAGTCGAGCGCGGTTGAATAGAGCCCGCCGTTTCCCTGCGGTGGGCGATCGCGAGGTCCGAAGTCGGCACGGGGCGGCACCGCGTCGAGGGCACCGGTGTCCTTGTTCTTCGCGTACACCGTCGCCAGCCTCGCACGCTGCTCGTCGGTGGGGTAGAACGTCGTGCTCCTCATCCCCAGCGGTTCGAAGATTCGCTTCTGGACGAACACGTCGAACGTCATGCCGCTCACGACTTCGACGATGCGCGAGGCGGCGTTGATGCCGCTCTGGGTGTACTTCCATTTCTCGCCTGGCTCGTACTGCATCGGCGCGGCAAGCCACAGCGGCACGAGATCGGCGAGCGTCTTGGCACTCTGCGCCGCGGGACCGCTAGCTTCGCCGAGTCCTGACGTGTGCGTAAGAATCTGCGTGATCGTGAGATTGGCCGGCTTGCCAGAGGGCGTCTTCAGGCTGGCGAACTCGGGCAGGTACTTCGCGACAGGATCGCTCACGCTGAGCTTGCCCTCGTCCTGCAGCATCAGGACCGCGACGCCGGTGACCGGCTTGGTCATCGAGGCGATCCAGAAGAGCGTATCGGGCGTCATGGGACGCTTCTGAGCGGCGTCGGCGAAACCAGTGGTTTCGAGATGGATCACCTCAGTCTTCGACACGACCATCGTGACGGCGCCAGCGATTTCGTTCTTGTCGATCATTCCTTGCATAGCAGCGCCGACGCCCGGGAGTTTGGGATCCTCGGCCAACACGGTCAAGGTTGACGACAGGACGATGACGGCAGCGATCCGGAGAGATTTCATGGGAGAGATGTGTATCCGTTTCGTTCCCCGGCCGTCAAGTGCGGTCGAGCTCGCCTTGGAACACCTGAAGAGCTTCCACGTCTACCTGAGTTCCTGGCAGTACTTCGGCTGGCTTCCTAGACGGCCCGGGGAATCCCCTGACGTCCCTCGTCTGTTTCCCGATGTCAGGGCGCACACCGCGCACATATGCTCGGCTGGTTGATCAGTGGAGTACTAGCGTCATGCGTACGACCATACTCGAGTTCCGTCATCGGATTGGTGCAGCCATGCAACGCGCCGCGCTGCTCGACGACCGGCTGTCCGCCAGCATCTCGGCCTCGGAATTGACGAGAGCGATCGGTGAGATGCGAGCCCTCGTTCGGCAACTGCAAACGTCCTTCGAGGATCTTGCGGATGCGATGACGGAGCAGTCTCGAGCGAAGGTGTTCGTCGAGACACTTCAGCAGCGGGCGGCAACGATCTTCCGGCTGGTGCCGACACCATGCATCCTCACCGATAGCACCGGCGTGGTCATCGACATGAATCCGGCCGCCGCCAATCTTCTGAACACCGCACCGCGGTTTGCCGCTGGCCGTGACTTTCACGTGTTTCTCGACGGCGATCGTCCCCGCTTCATCGAGCTGTTGCGGGAAGTCCAGCGCTCGGGTGAAATCGGACACCTCGGCGTCACGATTCGCCCTCGCGAACGCGCGCCGCTCGACGCGACGCTGGCAATCAAACAGGAGGGGACGGCCGAAATGCTCGTCGTGGTCCAGCTTCGATCTGACGTGCAGATCTTGCCACGCAAATCGCGGTCGCGAGGACGACGATCGGAACCCTCCCTCGCCGGCGCGCAGCCGTGCTTCATTCAGTAGGTAATTGAATCCGCGAGATCCGCGTCTCGTGCAATCGAATTCTGTGATCCGCGTCTCGTGTAATTGAATCCTGTGATCCGCGTCTCGTGTAATTAAATCCTGTAATCCGCGTCTCGTATGATTGAGTCCTGTGATCCGCGTCTCGTTGTGATCCGCGCGATCAGCGCGCGGCCATCTGCCACAGGCCCCACTCGCCGCTGCGGCGGCTGTGAAACGCGACCCGCCGCCCGTCGGGCGCCCAGCTGAATTCCTCCGCGGTCGCGTCGTCGAGCACACGCTCCATCGATCCGCTCTCGAGGTTGAGAAGCCACCCGCCATCACGGAATACCTGGAACATGATCCAGCGGCCGTCCGGCGACACGGCCGGCGTCCGAACCAGCCGTCCCGCACGCGGCGACGTGTAGCTGACCACCTGGCCTGACTCGGGCTCGAGGATCAGCAAACGATCCTCGTGGCTGTATGCGATCCGGCGGCCGTCGGGAAACCACGCGCCACCCCAGACCTGTCCGTAGAGATGATTCGTCAGTCGCGTCATGTCGCTCGTGCCGAGGTCCATCATCCAGAGATTCCACACCGCGGGCTTGTCGTCTTCGGCGCGCAGAAATGCGAGCCTGCGGCCGTCGGGCGACCAGCTCGGTACGGCGGCGTAGCCCGGACCGCTCACGCGGCGGACGCCGCTGCCGTCGGCGGCGGCGAGATAGACACCGCGGACGCCGTCACGGTCCGAGTCGAAGGCCACCGATCTGCTGTCGGGCGAGAGCTGCACATGATAATTCTTCGCCGTATCGTCGACGATCGTCACGACGTGCAGCTCGCCGTTGTCGCTGCGCTCGGCGCGCTTGAGCGCGCTGCCAGGCCCGCTCTGCGCATGAAAGAAAACGGCGGAGCCGTTTGCCGCAAACGACGGCGAGAAGGCGGCGTCGGCGTCGGCCATGTCGGGCTCGATGAGTGCCTCGGGAGACCGGATCGAATCGGACGTAGGAACGGGCGCGCGCGGAGGCGTCGCCACCGGTGTGTCGGGTGCCGTCTCGCTGTCCGCCGCCTTGCGATCGGGTTGCGACGAACCGCCCGACGTGCCCACGGGGTTCGGGTCGGCCGGCCGGATGGTCACTTCTGTCGCTTCCGTCGGGCGAGGGGCAGGTGCGACGGGTGCGCGAAGGACGACAGCCGTGGCCATGCCAGCGGCCAGTGCTGCGGTACCGACGAGTAGCGTCGCTACCCGCCGGCGGCGCGACGATGGGCGTGGCTGTCGGTCGGGCGGCGCGCCGAAGAGCGGGTTGGCTGCGGACTCTGGACGTTCGAGAGGCTGCGGGGCAATGTTACGCGGAGCGGGATCGACTCGTACTTCGCGGGCGGCCACTGCGGCGCGCGCCGCGACTCCGGCTTCGAACAGCGCACGGATTGCGGCGGTCGTGTCGGGGGGATCGAATCGCTCGAGCGCGGCCGCGAGCGCAGACGTCGATACCAGCGGCGCCAGGTCGATTTTCCCGGTCGCGCGCGCCGCGACGAGCACGAGGCCCGGCGGGATGCGCGCTGGTCCACGGCTCCGGATCTCGCCAAGCAGCTGCTCGAGCAGGGCGCCGAGATCCCGGACGGTGGGCACCACTCCCGGCAATAGCTGAACGCTTCCGTCGGGGTAGAGCCAGACATACTCCGGTCGCAGCGGTTCTGTCGACGGCTCCAGCGGCGTCACCGTCATCCGCGCGCTGCATTCACTGAGCCGGCGAATCAGCGCGCTGACGTCGTCAACCCGAATCGGCACCGCTGCGTTCAGCAGAGCTGCAAGCGACAGACGAGCTCCCGCGGGCATGCGTTGTCGAGTGCGAGAACTGCGCCACTCGGATCTCGTGCCATCCGCAGTCGAGGTGACCTCTCCAGGAGCCACTCCAGGCAGTCAAGGGCCCTCTAAGCGGAACCGGACTCCCACGACAACAGGAGACGCCAGCCGGGCCGTATCGTTAGTGGCATCGCCCAGACCGCTTCTATTTGTGTGTGTTATATTCATCCGAAAGGATGAATATCGTGGCAGCCGAACATAACCTCGATGACACGCTGCTCGCTCTCGCGGATGGCACACGGCGGGCGATCCTCGCTCGCCTCAGCGACGGCGACGCGCGAGTGACGACGCTGGCCGAGCCGTTCCGCATGTCGCTCAATTCGGTGTCCAAGCACATTCGCGTGCTCGAACGGGCCAAGCTCGTGCAGCGACAGGTCCGCGGCCGTGAACACGTCTTGTCGTTGAACATCGCACCACTGGAACAGGCGGCTGCATGGCTGGTGACGCAGCAGCAGTTCTGGGGTGCCCGGTTGGCGGCGCTCGATCGCTTCCTCGAACGGCGCCCGTCGGCGGCGTCAACGACTGGCAAGAAGACGCGGATGTCTGCCGCACGCAGGAAGGGGAAAGGACGAACGCGATGACCGCTCCTCACGTCGTTCAGGCACGCGCCACGCGCCGGTTTCGTGCATCGGCCGAAGAGGTCTTCGACGCCTGGCTGGATCCCGCGCTGGTCCGCGAATGGTTCGGGCCGGGACTCGGCGAGATGACGCGGGTCGACATCGATGCGCGAGTCGGCGGCACGTTCTGGCTGGTGCAGCGCCGTGCGGCTGGGGACGCGGTCCACACCGGCGAATATCTCGAAATCGATCCGCCACGGCGGCTGGTGTTCACGTGGCGGACACCACCGCTCACCGACACGTCTCGCGTCATCGTCGACATCCAGCCACTGGCATCACGGCTGCGACGTTACTGTCACCCACGAGATGTCGCCGGAGTGGGAGCCATTCGTCGACCGCGCGGCGAGCGCGTGGCAAACCATGATGGATGCGATGGCGAAGGTCGTCGAGGTGGGCTGACGCCGTGCAATTCACGAAACGGCTTCGCGAAGGTATCCGGCGCGGACGAATTCGATGCAGCGTACGAATCTGGAAGAGCGCACACGTCAAGGTCGGTGGCCGGTATCCGATGGACGACGGCCACATCGTCGTCGACTCGATCGCGCCGATTACGCTTGCCGATGTGACCTACGACCTGGCTCGCGAGTCAGGATTTGCCAGCGTCGAGGACCTGCTGGGTATCGCGAAACACGGCAGCGGCGACAAGGTCTATCTGATCCGGTTTCACTATCTGCCGCCGGGCGGATGGTGATTGGCTGGCCTGTGCTGTCACTTCTCTGGCGTCGTCAACGTTGCTCCAGTTTCAGCGAGGAGCACGGCCAGTAGCTTGGCCGGCCTCGACGTGCTGGCGTTGGCGGACACCGCGTGCAGTTGACCCGGTGTCTCGAGAAACATCTCTCCTGCCTGGTACGTCCGTTCCGGTCCGTCTCCGACCTTCGATCGGACTTCTCCTTCGAGCACGTAGGCAATCGTGATGCCTGGGTGTCGATGTGCGGCCGAACTCTCGCCTGGCCCATACGTGACTTCCACCGCCGTGACCGACCAGTTCTTGATCGCGATGTCTGGCAACGCGTGCTGGAAGACGCTCCTTCGGTTCGCGGCTGGAGTCTGCGCGCCGGCATGACCGGCCAGCAACAGGCAGCCGGCGACCGTTTCGATCACTGCTCGACGCGTCAGATGTCCGTCCGGTGAAGCCGCTGAAGGAAGAAGTGGTAGGTGCATCGGTCTCTCCTCGGTGAATGAGAGCTGTAGCCGTTGGCCGGAGACAGGCAAGCTACGGACGCGCGTAACGGCCCTCTGTCGACCGCGCCAGCCGGCCGTCTCTCACCAGATCCTCGAATAGCACCTGGCACGTGCGGTCGCGAATACCGAACAGTCGCGCCGCTTGTTCGAGCGTCAGGTTGAGCCCGGGCATTTCGTGATACGCGCCCATGATGAGCGATCTCAAGTGTGCGCGCGGCGGTTCACCCTGCTGCGAGCCTCTGGGTGTGCGGCGCCGTTCGCCGATGTGCCTGTCAGGCCTCCTGACCATCTCATGCGAGAGCTTGTCACCCATGAGATCGACAGACAATAAGGCAAAACCCCTATTCACGGTCGAGCTTGGTAGAGCGCCGCAGGTCAGCAGTTCATCGGTCGGGCTCCTGTCCAGCTTTCAGGAGCTTTCTCATGACTGTGGCAGTCGCAGGGCAGGCGCACTCGAATTCAATCGAGCCGCGAACGCTGCACGGCACGTCCTCACGCCTGATGCACTCGAAGCCAAACTTCGGAAAGAACCCGTCGGCGGTCGTCGTCAGCAGATAGGCCGCTGGTATCTCGAGCGAGTTCGCAAGATCGAGGATCGCAGCCGTGAGCTGCGATCCAATGCCTCGACCTTGTACAGTTTCATCGACGGCCAAGGACCGCAGCAGCGCTCCGTCGGCGTAAACCTCGAGCGCCGCACAACCGACGAGCCGGCCTTCCGCACGAGCGACGATTGCTGTGCCCAGGTGATCCAATACGCCGTCGATTGGCAACGCGCTCTTCGAGAGGAGTTGCACGATGGCGGGTCCATCATCTGGCCCTGAACGTTCAATCGTCACCGCCACGCGTGTACCTCCACGCTACGAACAGCACGTCGGCCCGCAGCATCCCTTGGTTTCCGGTTTCCGGGCGCGGATGAACGCGCTCGCGATCTTTCCATCGACGGCAGGCGCAATCGCATCGACGTCAACCCCGGCTTCGGCGAGAAACGTCCTGGCATCCTCGATCTGGTACACACGCCACGGATCGAGCTCGACGTCCATGAACCCTGCCGCCTGCAGCTTCGACACGTAGTCGTCGTCACGAAGAGCGCCAGCCACGCATCCGACCCAGAGCTCCATGCTGCGTCGCACCTCGGGTGGGGCATCGCCGCGAATCACGACGTCGGAGACGGCAAAGCGTCCGCCAGGCTTCAGCACGCGGAAGGCTTCGCGCAACGCCGCGTCCTTGTCCACCGACAGGTTGATCACGCAGTTCGAGATGATCACGTCAACCGAGTTGTCGGGAAGCGGAATCGCTTCGATCGTCCCTTTGAGAAACTCGACGTTCGTCGCTCCGGCCTTGCGCTGATTCTCGCGGGCGAGCGACAGCATGTCGTCGGTCATGTCCAGGCCGTAGACCTTGCCGGACGGTCCGACGCGCCTGGCGGAGAGCAGCACGTCGATCCCGCCTCCCGATCCGAGATCCAGGACTGTCTGACCGGGTTGAAGTTCGATGAGGGCCGTCGGATTCCCGCATCCGAGTGACACGGCAACCGCCTGATCGGGAAGGCCGGCGGTCTCGTCGGCCGAATACAAGTCGGAGGTAATCGGGTCGCCGCAGCCGCACGCCGTTGGGCCACAACACCCCGTCTTTCCAACCGACCGGGCAATCTCACCATACTTCTCGCGAACGGCCTGCTGAATCTGTGTGTTCGACATCGGAAGCTCCTTGACGTGTGAAACGTCGCTACGGTTGTCACTAACAACAATTGAGGCAAGAAAATCAGCCGCATGAAGGCCCGCCGTCCGGCGCGCAGCATGCGACTCCAGAACCTGTGGAGACGCCGGATTCGAAACCTGGCGTCCGCAGCATGCGCCAGGCGGCGGACGACTTGCACGACGCCGGCCCGCACCTCGGGGTCGAGATCTTCGAGCAGTTGTTTCTGCTGCGCAACGAGATCGTCGGCGATGCGCGTGCACAGCCGCTGCCCCTGCCGGGTCGCGCTCAGGGTCGTCGCGCGCCCATCGCGCGCGTCGGCTTTCTGCTCGACGTATCTCTTCCTCACGAGCGTGGCGACGACGCGGCTGGTGGTGCTTTTGTCGAGGAACAAGCGCTCCGCCAGCGCCCGCAGGCGCATGGGCCCGTGCGCCACGAGCGTCTCGAGCGCGTAGCACTGCGTGACCGACACGTCGTGACAGCAGATGCTGTCGCGATCGCGGAACTGATAGACGCGGACGAGGTCGGCGACCGCCGCCTGCAATGCCGCCGCGTCGCGCTCGAGCCCATCCTGTGCCGTCGGTCGTGCCGCCGATGTCGCCGTCACCATAGTTGCTACTGACAACGATATGTGCACCAAGCCCCACCTGTCAAGGGCCACCTTCGAGGGGTCAGGCCGTGAATCGTGAACGCTAGGCACTCGCCGACGCCGTCGCAACCCGCCTGAAGGCTCCACCGGGCTTGAAGACGGAGAGCCCGGTGGCAAGCGTCAGCGCAACAACGTCGTAGGACGCTGCGGCGATGAGTTGCGGCATCGCGTCGCCAGAGCCCTTCATCATGACGGTCTGCGCCGGCCCGATAACGAGTCCACCGACCAACATCACCGACACGATCAGCAGCAGTTTCGTGGTGACCCACGAATAGCGGAAGACACCCCACTTTGTCCCGAGGCCGAGGAGCACTCCAGTGATGATCGTTCCGAGGCTCAGCGGAATGCCGAAGACCATACCGAACATGTTCAGGACGCTGCCGAGATCCTGCATGACACGCGGGTCACCGCTGCGCGCCGCCTTGATCGCGATCGCGAGAAATCCAGCCGAGTCTCCGAGCAGCCCGACCGACATGGCGATGTGCGCCGTCAACACGGCGTGACGCAGGCGCTGGGGAAATCGACGACTATTGGTTCGCTCGTTCATCATTCACAACCGGTTGCGCGTCTCAAGATACTTTAGACGCTTCAACTATTGTGAATGTTCGGCCAGCGCTATGTCGGGGTGGACTTCAACTTCATCAGGATGCGTTCCAGTGCTTCGAGGTCGACGCGCTCGAGCGCACCGAACTGGGGCGGCGGCTGGTGAAACTCGGCCAGCAGCTCTGCTCGCGACTTCTGACCCTTCCTGGTCAGGACGACGAGCTTGATTCGACGGTCATGCTCGACGATCTGCCTGCGTGCCAAGCCGAGCTTCTCGAGGCGATCGACGATCCACGTCGCATTTGAAGGGTCGCATTGCCATTCGTCGGCCAGAGCCCGCATCGACCGGCCGGTGCCGGCGTCGAGGCTGAAGAGCGCCCGCGAGTCGTTCGGCGTCAGGCCGCGGCGCGCCAGACTCTGCGTTCGTAACGGCGCCGTGCGCATCAGTACGTCGAACATCGCCTGCCAGGCGCGTGCCGCCAGCGCCTCGGTTGCCGCATTCGCTTTCGCCATTCCTCAAGCATAAGCCAGCCCATGCCAGCGCACGGTCGAATCGCGCGGAGGCGGGTAATAGTTGAATTTTCTAAAGTAAATTCGCTGCACCGAAAGGACAGCACCTCATGCGCACGCTTGCGGATCGCGGCGCCACCCGTCACACGGCGTTGCCGTCGCAAGTTGCGCCAGCGGCTAGAATCGCCTGTGACGACCTGACGATGCACGACCTCGAGATTCTCATCGGCCTGGTTCTCGCCGCCACCCTGCTGGCGGCGATCGCGCGCCGTGTCGGCGCGCCATATCCAGCCTTCCTTGCGATCGGTGGAGCGCTCCTCGCGTTGGTTCCCGGCGCGCCGACGTTTACTGTTTTGCCTGAGCTGGCGCTGGCGCTCTTTGTCGCGCCCATCCTGCTCGACGCGGCCTACGACGCGTCGCCGCGCGATCTTCGCGACAACTGGAGGCCGGTGGCCGGTCTTGTCGTCGTTGCGGTGGGACTGACGACGATGGCCGTCGCTGTCGTGGTGCGGATGCTGATGCCCGACATGCCCTGGGCTCCAGCCGTCGTACTCGGCGCCGTCGTCGCGCCACCGGACGCAGCGGCGGCAACCGCCGTCCTGCGACAGCTCAAACCGCCGCATCGCCTGCTGACGATCCTCGAGGGTGAAAGCCTGTTGAACGACGCCAGTGCGCTCCTGATCTACCGGTTGGCCGTCGGTGCCGTCGCTGCAGGCGGATTCTCGATCGGCGAAGTCGCGCCAACGTTTCTGTATGCCGTGGCGGGCAGCTTCGTTGTCGGCCCAGTGCTCGGATGGCTCTTACTCCGCGTCACCGATCGCGTGCGCGACGTGCCGACGGCCGTCATCCTTCAGTTCGTGACGACCTTCGGCGTCTGGATACTGGCCGATCGCATCGGCCTGTCGAGCGTTCTCACCATGGTGTGCTTTGCCGTGACTGTCGCGCGCACCGCTCCTGAGCGTACGCCGGCGCGCATCCGCATCCCGTCGTACGCCGTGTGGGAAACGGCGGTGTTTCTGCTGAACGTCCTGGCGTTCGCCTTTATCGGTCTGCAGATTCGGCCGATCCTGGACAGCCTCGAGCCTGCGGCACGCGGCCGTTACTTTGTCGTCGCCGGCGCAGTCCTGGTGACGGTGATCGTCGTGCGGATCGCCTGGCACATGTCTTTCAACGCCGTCATCAGATGGCGGGATCGCCGGTTCGGGTTTCATCCGCCGCGTCCCATGCTGCAGCCGACCGTCGGCAGCGGCTTCGTCGTCTCCTGGTCCGGCATGCGTGGCATCGTCTCGCTGGCAGCGGCGTTGGCGCTCCCCTCGACGTTTCCATTTCGCGATCTGATTGTCTGGACGGCGTTCTCAGTGGTGCTCGGGACGCTCGCCATTCAAGGGCTGACGCTCGGTCCGCTGTTGCGCGCGCTCAACCTGCATGACAACGACCCGGTCGGTCAGGAAGTGGACGCGGCCCGCGAACGGGCACTGCGCGCCGCGCTCACCGCACTCGACGACGACCGTTCATCGCTGGCAGACACCGTCAGGCAGGAGTTCACGGCGCATCTCGGATCGCCGGACGCCGGCCCTGAAGGAGCAGCAGCGGAACGGTCTGACCACCGTGATCTTCATGGCCGTGCTCTGCACGCGGCGAGACAGGCCGTGCTCGCCATGCGCACGAGCGAGGAGATTGGCGACGACGCTTTCCATATGATGGAAGAGGAGCTGGACTGGATCGAGATGTCTGCCGGTGGCAAAGAAGACAGCGAGCTCGAAGGCCGGAACTCATGAGCGCGGCGCTCGCCTCGGTCACTTCCATGTCACTTCCATGCCGAAGAAGTGCAGGAACACCTCGCGGTTGGGCCGGTTCTTCGGATTCTGCTGTGGACTGCGAATGTAAAAATCGATCTGCTGGGTTGCTGGATTCACCTCGCCAGCCGGCTGCTTCTTGTTCGCCATCGGATAGTTGACACGCAGCGTCTTCCGATCGCGGATGCCCTGCGTAATCATGAAGTGCATTTCGTAGTTGTCGTAGAGCGGCTTGCCGTTCAGCGTCGCGTGCCCGAAGCCCCACCCGGCCAGGTAGACGAACGTCTTCGGCCAGTTGTTGTCGCCGCAGCCCGAATCGGTGCCGTGCTCGTGCAGAAAGCCGACGATGCCGCCGTTCTGGCAGGGGTTGAACTCGTTGAACTTGTCGATCGCGAGCAGGAGATCGCCTTCGGGAATCTTCAGCCGCGCCTCGAACTGACCGGTGTTCGTCAGATCGTTGACATTGATTTCTGCCGTGCCGGCGACGGGCTTGACCGACGTGGCCTCGTTGTCCATGTGATCCCAGCCCGGCGCGTCGTTCAGGCTTCCCACCATATGGATGCGGCTGGCTGAGAGGATGTACTGCCCGTCGTACAAGTCGTGCTGCTCCGGGGCATACATCGTGATCATTGCCCCGGGTTGTTGCCGCGGATTCGGTGCCTGCTGAGCACCGGCGGCGGCGCCGCACGCGACGACAAGTGCCAACACTGCACGTTTCATAGGACCTCCCGCTTCTGTGGTCATTGTTCGCTCGCCATTTGACTACTGTAACACTGATGCGTATAGTCTGAAACGAACGTTACACAGTCTATATGACGAGCACACCCCGTCCGCACGCCGATAAGAATTCCGGCTCGGCTGTTGCCCAGTCTGGCCGCCACCGCTGGCTGCTGTTCGTTCACCAACTGCCGTCGCAACCGTCGAACCTGCGAGTGACGACGTGGCGTCGGCTGCAACAGCTGGGCGCTGTACCGTTGAAGCAAGCCGTCTACGTGCTGCCCGACACTCCGGAGACACGTGAAGACTTCGAATGGCTGAAGACTGAAGTCAAGGGTGCGGGCGGCGATGCGAGCGTGTTCGCCGCCGACAACGTCGACGCCTGGTCTGACGATGCGCTCGTCGAGGAGTTCAGGCGGTCGCGTCAGGAGGCCTATGCCGATCTCGCGCGCGATGCCGAGCGGGCGTTGAAGCGACTCAGCGCCGGACGGCGGCCTCACGGGACCCGCGCCCCGGCGGTGCGACGGCTGCTCGAGATTTTCAGGGAACGGCTGACGTCCATCGAGAGCATCGACTTTTTCGGCAGCGCCGGCCGGGATCGCGTCATCGCGCTCGTTCAACAGTTGGAGGATCGCAATCCAGCAACGACGCGACCGAAGACCACGTCAACCACAGGCAGGAAAGAGAGCAGCGGCTACCACGATCGCCTGTGGATCACACGGCCGCGTCCAGGCGTCGATCGCATGGCCTCCGCCTGGCTCATCCGCCGGTTCATCGATCCGAACGCCGGTTTCGGTTTTGCCGCCGACCGTCACGCCGTGCCGGAGCACGGCGTCCCGTTCGACATGTTCGGCGTCGAGTTCAGCCATCAGGGCGATGGCTGCACGTTCGAAACCTTGTGCAGCGCGTTCGGACTCGAGGATCCGGCGCTGTCGAGAATCGCCGCGATCGTGCACGACCTCGATCTCAAAGACAGCCGCTTTGGCGCACCAGAGGGCGCCACGGTGGCCGCCATGATCGAGGGACTCCAGCTCTCGCATCGCGACGACGATGCGCTGCTCGCACAGGGCATGACGCTCTTCGATTCGCTGTACCGATCGTTCGACCAATCGATGCGGTCCGCGGGACCCAGGGCAGTGGCGCGGCCGGCCAAGAGCACGGCTCACGCCGGCAAGCGGCGAACCAAGCGGAAGTCCTGATAGGGGTGTGCTGTGGCGCTGCGCCTGTGTTCGGCCGCCGCCGTTGCCTATTGCAGCTACGCGATGTGCCGCACGCCGCTGCTTCCGCTGTTCGCCCGCGAGCTCGGCGCGGGACCTGCCCTAGTCGGTCTCGTCATGGGCGCGTCGACGCTCACCGGCATCTTCGTGAAGCTTCCCGCCGGCGCGCTGTCCGATCTGCTCGGCCGGCGGCGGCTGCTGCTCGCGGGCGCCGTTGTCTTCGCAAGCATGCCGTTCACCTATCTCGCGGTGTCGGCGCTCCCGCTGTTGATCGCGCTGCGATTCCTGCACGGCAGCGCCACGGCCATCTTCGGACCCGTTGCATCCGCCAGCCTGTCGGATGTCGCACCGGTCGGCAAGCGTGGTGCGTGGCTGAGTATGTACTCAACAGCTCAGGGCGCCGGACAAGCCATCGGACCTGTCATCGCCGGTTACTTGATGGCCGGCGGCCGCTTCGATCGGGCGTTCGTCTTCTCCGGCATCATCGGCCTTGGCGTTCCGCTGATCGTCGCGAGCTGGCGCGGGCCGTCCCCGCGTACGACGACACGCCTCTCGTGGCACGAGCTCAAACAAGGCATCGTCGAAGTAGGGCGCGATCGGCTCGTGCTCGTGACGAGCGTGGCGCAGGCCGCGCAATTCGTCCTCAACGGGACGTTGAACGCGTTTCTGCCGCTCTACGGCCGCGACGTCCTGCGCCTGACGTCGGCCGAGCTCGGCTGGCTCTTCGCCCTGCAAACGTTGACGACGCTGGCGGTGCGCCCGGCTATCGGATTCCTGTCCGATCGCGTCGGCCGCCGATGGGTCATCGTGACCGGCCTCACGACATGCAGCTTCGCGGTGATGTCGTTGTCCGCCGCGCACGCGGTTTCTACCGTTGTTGCGGCCGTGGCCGTGTACGCCGCGGGCGTCGCCGTCACGACGGCGGCCACGAGCGCCTTCATCACCGACGTGACACATCGCGCACGGTACGGAGCGGCGCATGGCGTCTTTGGAACCATTTACGACGTCGGCGATGCGCTCGGTCCGCTCGCGGCAGGCCTGCTCGTCTCGTCCGTGGGCTACGCGCACATGTTTCAGATCATGGCGGCCGTGGCGCTGACAATCACGATCGTGTTCTCGGTGACGACGCGCGGGAGCGTTCCGGCGTTGCGGGAAACAGCTGGTTAGCTTCCCGCGCTCGCGTTTCTCGCCGCTCCGGCGCTGTTCGGCGGAGCATTCGACGTAAATCCTCGAGCCGCCACGACATTGTCCGGCGTCGCAGCTGTGCTGGCGGTCGTTGCCGGCGCGGCGATCCACTTTCCTGTCAGGGCCGCTGGCAATGCGAACCCCGCCGATATCCTTCGAGGGTAGGTGTAAACGGTCGAGCCAGCGGCTCGACCGTAGCGGAGCAGGAGTCAACGCACGCCGGAGCGGAACAGCGATTGAATGAAGTTTTTCAGTCGAGCCCGCTGCGATGCGTGGGGTGGCGATGAGTCTGCACGACCGAATGGGTGTGTCCAGGTCGACAAGGCGCCTTCGGCTGCTGCTCGCGGACGATCACGAGTCGGTCCGCCAAGGGCTCCGGCTGCTCTTCGAAGAGAGAAGGAACATCGACGTTGTTCGGGATGTCGCCGACGGGGAGTCCGCTGTCGAGGCGGCGCGGACGCTCAAGCCTGACGTGGTCGTCATGGACTTGTCGATGCCAGGCATGAGCGGGTTGGCCGCCGCTCGTGTCATCAAGCTCGACCTGCCGGATACCGCCATCGTCGTGCTGACGCGACACTCGGAACACGCTTACGTGCAGGAAGTTCTCACGACCGGCGCGTCCGGATACGTCCTCAAACAGAGTCCTTTCGACGAATTGCTCCGCGCCGTCACGGCAGCGGCCTCCGGCATTCGGTATATCGACCGCGCCATTACGCCGCTCGACACTGCCGAGCAGCCGGCCTCTTTTCGTGCCAACACGCCTGCGCCAGTGAGTGAACGCGAGATGACAGTACTGCAGTTATCAGCGGCCGGAAAAGCAACAAGGACATCGCCAGCGCCTTGAGCATCGCGGTCAAGACCGTCGAAGTGCACAAGGCGAGTGCGATGCGTAAGTTGCAACTGCGCGACCGATCCGATGTGATTCGTTTTGCGGTCGTGAAAGGGTGGCTGCAGGACCCCTGATGGCCAGCAACCGCGCACGAGCGCCAATGAAGTAGTGATGAGGGGACTAGTCGCTGTCCACCGAGCTCAGATTTCGAAGACGGCTGGCACGCGCAACGATCGGCTCACGAGCGGTTAGATCGACGCCGCAACACTCTTAGTTCGAGCGTTCGGCTGATGTCGCAACGAGGCTGGCTGGCCCGGGCCGTCTCCGCTCGCCGGGAACGCGACCTACGCTCATACTCTGCCGCTGCCGCGTCGTGTAGGTGCTCGCGTGTAGAGCCGTGATCAGGCGCCCTCGGACCGCCGCAGCTATCCGTCAACGGCGAGGATCACGGACGGAACACGCCGCGAGGAATCGCTCCGGCCGCGTTCCTGCTGCGCAGTGCGCTCGGCTCGCTCCACGTCCCTGGCCCGCCAGCCCCGTTGCGACATCTTCGTGTTGCGAACATCGACTTGAGCGGCGCGTCGCGGTCCGGCCCGAAGCGGAGCGCCGAGCCGACCGCTTCGCTCCGGCGACGCTCTCACAGCGCGACAAACCATCGTTGACATGTTCGATCAGCGAGCAGCCTTCGCCCGCAACGTCCTGAACGTGATCGAATATCGGAGCTCTGTCACCGCGGGAATGTGGTGCTCGTAGGCGGCGCGCGACTCGCCGGTCATCAAATACGCCGAACGCGGCTCGAGCGTGATCTCGTGAGTGGCACGCCGGGGGGCGCCGTCTGGCGATGGCTCGCCTGGCCGGAGATAGGGTCGAAACTTCATCCGGCACGCGGCAAGCATGGAAATGCCGGCGACGATGCCGTATTGCGGTGCGTCGCGATGCCAGCCGATTGGCGCTCCCGGCCGATATTCGTTGACGAGCGCCATGGCAAAGTCCTCTGGTACGACGCGGGCCCATGCGGCCACGGTTTCTCGCAGCGGCAGCAGGAAGCCCGGCAAGGCGCCGGCGCTCTCGCGATCGTACGATTCTCCAAAGAACGCCACGCGCCGCTTGGCGATGACGCCGCGCATCTCGAAGTCCGAGAATGTGAGCGACGCGAGATCGGTGGCGAGCGACGCCTCCGCCGCCACCGAGATGAAATCAGGCCGGTAGTGGAATCCGTCTGGAACCAGTGCGCCAAACAACGATGGCCCGGCAGGCGCCACTCAGACGATGCCTCGTGCGACGGCGAAGCCGTGGATGCGCGTCACGCATCGCACGACCGTTTCGCCGCCGGGATCGGCCGTAGGATTGACCGGAACGAACAGCACACTGCCTTCCCGCCGCGAGAGGATGTTGCTCGCGACCATCAGCCGCATCATCCAGACGGCAACCCGGACGCTCGGACATTCGATGCCGAGCCAGCCGCGGTAGTGATGATCGGACACGCGAAGGCCGGTCTGCGCGTCAATCGCGCGAGCCATTTCAGATGCGGCGCGTTCGAGATCGTGTGCGGCAACGTCATCGGTCGATGACGCGGGCTCGATCAAGGGCGCGGCATCGGCCATACCGGCAAACAGGTCGGCAATTTCACGGTGCTGCGCCTGCCACATGTGACCCGTCCAGTAGTGGCAGGTTTTCGCGATGACCGTGATGACGTTCTTGATCTCTTTGTCGAGCCGGTAGGCCGGCCCCGCAGGAAGATCGAGCGTCGCGCCGCCGACGCGCGCCGCGACGTTCTCCATGACAATCGCGCGGAGGAGCCATGCCGCCATCTCTTCGCTCGTGCAAGAGACGCGAACCCAGCCGGGGATAGGAGACCGTTCGGCGCTGAGACCGGTGACGAGGGTGACGCCGCGACAGATCTCGTCGACGACGTCGCTGTAGCGCTGCGGCTCCGCCGAAATCTCGGCTGGCGACGCGGGCTCGAGGAGCGCACCCTTGTGGGGAGGGCCGCCGGCCATTGCCAGATCGCAGAACGATCCCCAGATCGCATCCCACGCGACACGGCCATCGATCCCGTACTTGAGGCCGGCGGACCGCATCGCGACCGGCTGCACGTCGTCGTAGGAGTCCTGATACTCCTCGGGAAGAATCGCCCTGACGCGCTCTTCGAGAATGTCGAGCGCGCCAGGGTCGTCAACCGCCATAGGCAAATCAGTTCGCGCGCAGGAAGGCGACGAGATCGGCGACGTCCTGCGGCGTGAGGCCCAGCTGCGCGGCGCTCATCATCAGCGATTCCTTCATGCGCCGCGGGCGCGCGGCGACGCGGTCGGCCGGAATGAGCTGCGTGACGTTGCCCATGCTGCGCATCATCAGCGGATCGCCCTGCTTGATCAGGATGCCCTGAATGGTCAGCCCGTCCTTCGTCTTGATCTCGGTGCCGTCGAAGCCCTGCGCAATTTCGGCGCTGGGCCGCACGATCGCTGCGGCGATGACGTCGGCAGACTTGCCGCGTCCCCAGCCGTCGAGCGCCGGCCCCAGCTCCGCACCGGTGCCGCCGATCGCATGGCACATCAGGCACCGCGTCACCGTCGTCTTACCGCGTGCGGCATCGCCGGTGAGCTTGACGATCTCATCCACCGACAGGTCCGGGAGGTCCGCGGCCGGTGTGGGCGTGACGATTTCCTTCAGCGTGATCGTGTCCGGATCGTAGATACCGGCGGTCTTGAGCTCAGCCCGAAGTCCGTAGTCAGCCCAGTCGCCGGACACGCGGTTCAGCAGCCACAGTGTGGCCGGTTCACGCAAGGGACCCTCGGGCGCCGCGAGCGCAAGCATGGCTTTCGCCGCGGCCGGATCGTTGACGAAGGCGATCGTGTCCATCGCCAGCCGCCGGTCGGCGAGCGATAGCTGCGATGATTGTGCACGAGCCGTGAGATCGGCCACCGCCGCGGGCACGTGCAGTCGCCACGCCATCCACGCAAATGTCGGAGGCCACGACAAAGGATCCTTGATCCCGAGGTCTTGTTTGAGCCGGTCGTAGAGCGCCGGCTCTTTGCCTGTGGCACCGGTGCCCCACGCCTCGAGGTAGCTGCGGTCCTTGCCGTCGTAACCGCGGGCGATGTCGACGAGGATCGGGATGGTTGCCGCAGCCGGTTGTTGGTCGCGCAGCGAAAGCGCCACCTCGCGCCGGACGCCTGGGTCGGTGTCACGCGCGAGACGGGCCGCGACCGGCATGATGTCGAGATTCGCGCGCCGCATCGCACGGTAGGCGGTGATGCGCAGCGTTGGATCGGTCTGCGACTCTGGCGTCCCCGCGCGCTTCTGTCCTTCGGGGCCGAGCTGATAGAGAAGATAGATCGCGCGCCCGCGCATGTAGGGGTTGGGATCCTGGAGCAGCGCGGCCACGGCGTTCACGGCGTCCGCGCCGCGCGCCTTCAATCCTTCGAACCCGATGGCTCGAACGTTGATCGCAGGCGAACGAAGCGCCGTGATCAGACCGTCGATGGTCGCGGTATCGAATTTCGGGACTTTTGACACGAAGCCCTTCGGAGCGATCCGGTAGATCGCGCCCGACAGCGTGTCGTCCAGGTCCTGGTGTCCACCGACGCGCTGATCGATCCAATCGCTAACGTACAGCGCGCCGTCGGGGCCGACCGCGACGTCCGACGGGCGGAAGAGCGTCTCGATCGCGCGCGTGACGCCGGCGCTGCCCATGACGAAGTCCGATCCCGCGTACTGCTGCTTGACGTTCGTCGTGATGGCGACCTTGCGGTCGAGCGCGAAGCCCGCGCCCTGGCGCGCCGGCTTGTACGAGAAGATCTCGTTGCGTCCGGCGTCGGCTGCGAAGAACGTTCCTTCGAAGGAAGGGCCGAGCGCGCCGTTCTCGTAGAACACGTTGCCCGTCGGCGATCCGCCACCGTAGACGTCGCCAACCGGGCGCGATGCCCGGATCTTCCTGCCGCCACTCTGCAACCGGAACCGACTGACCGGGACGCCGGTCCGCCTGCCAGCTGCGCTGGCCGTCGTTCGACGAGAAGCCGAAGTTGGCGTACTCCATGACCCAGCTCACGCGGCAGGCCGGCGGATCGTCGTTGTCGTTCTGGAACACGTCGCCGAGCGACGTCACCGACTGCTCGTAGCTGTTGCGGTAGTTGAATCCGATGATCTCCGCTGACGTGGCGTCGGGATTCATGCGCACGGTGAAACCGCCCACATACACGTGACCATCGTCGCTCGGCTTGCCGGCCCACTGCGCAGGGTCGTTCGGGTTCTTGAACGGCCCAACTGGACCATCGCGGTAGGCGCCAAAGCTGAGGAACGTTTTGCCGGATTTGTCCGTGAACTTGCCGCCGGTGTTGCCGGCGTTGAACACCCACTTGCCGTCGGGCCCGACTGTCACCGAATGCAGTGAGTGGTCGTGGTTGATGCCCTGGAAGCCCGTCAGCAGCACCTCGCGTTTGTCCACCGCCGGGTCGAAGCGGAGATTCCGGTCGACGTCGGTATAGACAATGAGGTCGGGCGGCTGCGAAACGACCACCTTATTGTCGATGACGGCGACGCCGAGAGGCGCGATGAGCGCGGGTTCCTGCACGAACGTGTGCGTGCTGTCAGCCTTGCCGTCGCCGTCAGTGTCTTGCAGCACGACAATGCGATCGCCTTCGGGCTGACGCGCGTGATGGGAGCGGTACCGAACCCCTTCGGCCACCCAGATGCGTCCGTCGCGATCGATGTCGATGTTGGTCGGGTTGCGCAACAGCGGCGTCGCGGCCCAGAGGGTGACTTCGAGCCCGTCCGGGTACCTGGAAGATATCGAGCGGTATCTGCGTGGTCTCGGTCGGTGCAGCAGTGGGCGCGGGCGGCTGCGGGACTTGCGCAGCAGCGGCGCCCGTCTGCTGTGTGGTCGGCGGTCCAAACGCCTGCTGCGGCACGACCGCTGCCAGTACCAACGCCAGCGTTACGTTCAGCGGCGAGAGGGGAAGTCGACGCATAAATCTCCGATCCATTGATCAATAGAGGTCTGTAGTTCTTCGCACGGCCCGGGCCGGCCGCTGCCGTCCCTCGGAACGTCTTCCAGAGGACCACTTTACACGGAGGCGAGGCGGCGATGCGAGCCGCCCCCGTGACCCTTTCCTCGTTGGCCCGGCTCGGGCCACGGCCGAACGAACTACGCCATTGCCCTCGCAACTCCTCGACCTTGGAGCACGGCTCCGAGAGGTTGCGCGCGATGTAGCCGTCGATGTAGGGCCCTCGCACGCTTGACGCGTTCGAGGTCAGTCAACCTTCGCAAGATCTGACAAGTCGTCCCCGCGGGGCACATTGTATAGTCTGCGCCATGACGACACCCGCTATCACGATGCCGCTTGGAAATTTCTCGGTCAGCCTTGCCGTCAAGGACATCGAAGCGTCACGAGCGTTCTATCAAAAGCTTGGTTTTACGACAGTCGCAGGGGCGGCGGAGCAGAAGTGGCTGATCCTGCGGAATGGCAGCGCCACGATTGGGATCTTCCAGGGACATATCGAACGCAACACGCTCACCTTCAATCCAGGCTGGGACAGCACGGGCGCGGCACTCCCTGAGTTCACTGACGTGCGCGAGCTGCAGCGGCGGTTGAAGGCTGCCGGCATCACGCCGGTGGCTGCGGTCGATGAGTCGACGAAGGGTCCGGCCTTCATGATGGTGCTCGACCCTGACGGCAATCCGATACTCATCGACCAGCACGTGTAGCGCGGCGCCTGGCCTCGGGCCGACCACCATTGGTCGACTGCGCGCCGGCGCCATTCGTCGATTGCGACACGGCGTCGAAGCACTCGCACGCGAACGTGCGCAGGCGCCGCGGATTCCGAATCGTCAGGACGCCACGGCGATAGTCGATGACACCCTTCTTGCGCAGCGCCGATGCCGACTCGCTGACCGCGGAGCGCGGCGCGCCGACCATCTGCGCGACGAACTCGTGCGTGAGCTCGAACCGGTTGGTGTCGGCCTTCTCGGCCGTGAGCAGGAGCCAACGCGCGAGCCGTTGGACCGACGTGTGGAAGCGGTTGCAGAGCGCTGACTGCGCCAGCTGATGCATCACGAGCTGTGAATAATCCATCAGCAGCTCATGTAGTGCGCTACATGAAAGAATGTGCTCACGAATGACGGCCTTAGGTGTGCGATAGGCCAGGCCCGGCAGTTGGACGACGAGCCCGTACGGTAACGGCTGACGTCCTAGCGCATCCGCAATGCCCGCGACACCCTCGCGACCGATCAGTGCAACTTCGACCGAGCTGCCGGCTGTCGTGCTCGCGACGAGAGACACGATCCCCGACTCGATGAAGTAGATGAAGTCGGTCACCACCCGCGGAGTGCCAAGCACGGTGCCGCGCTGCAAAGGATGCGGCTCCAGATCCTTTGCCAGCTCTTCAAACACGGCCCGCTCCGCTCGAGCAAGTTCACGAAGCAAGAGGTTGCCACGTTCAGCGAACACCGACGCCTCCTTTGACGACGTGCTGCAAGAACCGAAGCATCCAAGCACAACCATATAAACGTGTCTGTCCGATTCCGACGACGAATGTCGAAATCGGACTTTGGCCGTACAAGTCACTGCTGTGCTAGCGCTTATCGGTGTCGTCTGTTAGTCTGACGACGCGCACGAAAACCTGCGCTGGGCGAGCGCAGCCGCTTTCTGAATGCACGCGTGTGCTGTGCCATCCCGCGAGCGCTTCACAACCCGAAGCTCGGACGGCTGCGAATTCTTATGGCGTTCGCGTTTGACGGTCACAGCTTCGGTGAGGTGCTGGACGACGCCGAACAGGTCGCGCGTCACGCCCGCGATGTCGAGCAACGGCTCGTTGAAGTCGTCGAGGCGCTCGACAGCGACCGGACGGACGGCGATGCTGAACCCGGCCTGCTCCGAACCCTTCGCGAATTGTGTGTCGAGGCTCGAAACTACCGCGAGCGAGCGGAAACCCTGGTCACGAACCTTATCGGCACTCTCGCCCACACCAACGGATCGGCGAAGCGGCGCCGGGTACTCGTCGTCGACGACGCCGAAGACAACCGCGAGCTGGTGAGCGTCATTCTCGAGCACGCCGGTTTCGAAGCGATGACGGCGAGCGATGGGCTCGAAGCGGTGATCGTCGCGCACTACGCGCGACCTGATCTCATCCTCATGGACGTGACCATGCCGGTACTGAACGGCATCGATGCGGCGCGGCTGTTGAAGGCCAGCGCGGTCACGCAAGATGTCAATGTCATCGCCTACACGGCGCGGCCGGACTTTGAGGAGCTGGCATATAACCAGCTGTTCGTCGACGTCCTGAAAAAGCCTGCGGCGCCCGACGCAATCCTCGCGTCAGTCGAGCGGTTTATCAGCCACGACCGACTCGCCCGACCGCTGAGGTCGTCCGCCATGCAAAACATCCCCACCTTCGGAGTAGGCTCGGAGGAGGAGGTTCCGCGTCATGGCCACTCTCTCTCCTCGCCGATGGCACACAGGCGTGCTGGTCGCGATGCTATTGCTCGCCGGTGCGTTCGTCGTGTCGGGTCAGACGCCGACGCTGCGTTTGGTGTCCACGCCCTGGTCGCCGTTTACGAACGAAGCAGGCAAGCCGCGCTTTGCGCTCGACCTGGTCGACGCAGCGTTTGGGCGGATCGGCGTGACGGCCGAAACGGTCATCGTTTCGCCCGCGGAATTCACGCCTGCTCTTCTTGGCCGCCGTTTCGATGGGAGCGGCGCGGCATGGAAGGACCAAGAACGCGAGCGCGTGCTGATTTTCTCGGAACCGTATCTCGAGAATCGGCTGATTCTCGTCGGCCGCCACGGCGACGATGTGTCGGCGACCACGTTGGCGGCGCTGAAGGGCAAGCGGATTGCGATCGTCGAGGGCTACTCCTACGGTGACACCATCGACGAAAGGCCGGACCGACGTTCGTGCGGACGCCGTCGGAAGAGGAAAGCGTGGCGCAGCTGCTCAACAGCGCAGTCGACTACACGATGATGGACGAGCTGGTCGTCCGCTACATCACCAGCAACTATCCGAAAGAGGCGCAGTCGCGGCTGCAGTTCGGATCGACGCCACTCATCACCAGGCCGCTCTATCTGGCGCTCCGCAACGACCTGCCGGGCGTGCAATCGATCATCGATCGTTTCAATGCGCAGCTCCGCGTGATGATTACCGACCGCACGTATCATCGACTGCTGCACGTCGATTGGATTAATGCCGACGTCGATGGCGACGGCATACCGGAGCTCGTGCCACGCGGCGATCGCGTGGGCATCGCCCCACCACAAGCCGCGTATTCGATCACGACCTCTACTGAAAAGACCGGACCAAGCAGCCGTCCGGCAAGGAGCCGGGTTTCTACGTCGGTGGCAATCTCTACACCGACTGGGCAAGCGTTCCCAACTCGTACAAGGTGGAGGATCCAAAGCGTCCGGATCCGAGCCGTTCGGCGGCGTCGATATTCACCTTCCGGTGGTAGCGGGCAGTATCGATTACGGTTCCTTCTCGCCGTTTCAAAATTCGCGCATCTGCGAGCCGTCACGGTCGAAACGCACGATTCCTTTTGTTGGCGCTCTCAGTGCGAGCCGGAACGAAGCAGTCGGCTCGGCGCTCCGCTTCGGGCCGTGGAAAACCGGTCCCTGCACGGGATACCTGACGGTGCGGCGTCGGCTGGGGTTTGCCGCACGCCGGTAAAGCATCGGTTCAGCAACGAAACCGAGTGCCCCCCTAAGACGAAACGGCGCCGCCGCCGATCGGCACCGCTCCGGGCCCGGTTTAGTGGCTTCGCTGTCACGGCCCTCAGAGTCACGCCGATCCGACTGCTTCGCTCCGGCGGATGTCTGAGCGCGCCACGGTCGCTCGTCGAACCCGAGCGATGCCGCAACGAGGTTGGCTGGCCAGGGACGTGGAGCGAGACGAGCACGCTGCGCAGCGGGAACGCGGCCGGAGCGATTTCTCGCGTCGTGTTCCGTTCCTGTGATCCGCGCCGTTGACGAATAGCTGCGACGGTCCGAGGGCGCCTGATCACGGCTCTACAAGCGACCACTTACACGACGCGGCGGCGGTTGAGCATGAGCGGAGGTCACGTTCCCGGCGAGCGGAGACGGCCCGGGCCAGCCAGCTTCGTTGCGGCATCAGCTGAAATGGTCGAACGCATGGAAACGACGGTGCCGCGGCAGGAAGACGGACGACAGCGTCGGCGGTTGAACGGAGGAGAATGAGCGCGTGTCACGTGTGACGGTCCCGCTCAATGTCCTGCTCCCGACGATCGGAAGCGCCGGCGATGTCCACCCTATGATCGCACTGGCGATTGCCCTCAAGGCGCGCGGACACTGCGCGACGGTCATCACCAATCCCATCTTTCAGGATCTGATCGAAGCCCAGGGCCTCGGGTTTCTGCCGGTCGGCACCATCGAGCAGGCGCGGCAGGCGATTGCGGATCCGGACCTGTGGCATCCGCGCAAGGGGTTCGAAGTGGTCGCACGCCGCGCCATGATTCCAGGCATGGCCGACGTCTATCGCCATATCGAACGGCGAGCGGACTCGTCTACAGTCGTGGCGGCCTCGGGCATCGCGTTTGGTGCGCGGTTGGCGCAAGAGCGCCTGGGCGTGCCGCTGGCGACGGTCCACCTCCAGCCGAGCCTCATTCGCAGCCTGGTTGACGCCGGCAGGGTTGGCACCACGAGGATCTCTTCGTCGCAACCGATGTGGGTCAAGCGCGCGTTCTTCCGCATCGCCGACTGGCTGGTCATCGACAAGGTGCTCAAGCATCCGCTCAACGACTTCCGTGCCACTCTCGGGTTGCCGCCGGTCGAGCGCGTGCTGCACCGCTGGATGCACTCGCCTGAGTTGGTGATTGGATTCTTTCCGGACTGGTTCGCGGCGGTCCAACCCGACTGGCCCCCGAACACACATCTCGTGGGGTTTCCGTTGTGGGACAGCGACGGATCGACATCGCTGACGCCCGATGCTGCAGCATTTGTCGACGACGGCGATCCGCCAGTCGTCTTCACACCGGGTTCGGCGGGCGCGACCATGCACAGCTACTTCCGCGAGTCGGTTGCCGCCGCGCGTGAGCTGCGGATCAGGGCAATGTTGGTCACGAACTTCCCCGAGCAGGTTCCCTCAGGGCTGCCGGAGCACGTTCAGGTGTTTGGCTATCAGCCGTTCAGCGCGCTCCTGCCGAAGGCGTCGTTGCTCGTCTACCACGGCGGCATCGGGACGTTGGCGCAAACGATCCGGGCCGGCATTCCGCACCTCGTTGTTCCACACGGGCACGATCAGTTCGACAACGCGTGGCGCATCGAACAGCTCGGCCTAGGCCGCAGCATCCCGGAGACTCGTTATCGGGCGCCGTCTCGTAACGGAGACCATTCGAAGCACTCTCAAGGATGTCGATGTCCGTGCCCAGGCGCGCGCGATGTCGTCCCGTATTGATCCCGAGCGCGCAGTGACGACGGCGTGTGAGCTCATCGAGCGGCTGAGCCCGCCGCAAGGATCGACATAGGCGGCAATTTTGGCAGCGAGCCTGCATCTATGACGAGCAAGGGGGTGCAGGATGCCAGAAAAGCAGACCTTGGAACGCGCGCGCAAAGCCAAACGCGAGGGCAAGGCGCCGTCGACGCAGGCCGGTGAGTTCGTGCGGGAAGAGATCGAGCACGTGCGCGAGGGCAAGCATGGCGCTCGATCGGCCAAGCAGGCGATTGCCATCGGCCTGTCGAAGGCCCGGCGCGCGGGCGTCAAGCTGAAACCGCCGCGGCGCGGCCAGACATCCGAGCGGACGAGGGAGAGCGCCGAGCGCGACTATCGCAGGGCACAGAGCGGCACCCGGAAGAAACCGTCGGCACGCCGTTCCCGCGCAGCAACCCGGGCCCTCAAGCGTGAACCAAAGCGGACAGCGTCGAAGGCCGCGCTCTCGAGGCAGGCCCGGTCGGCCGCTCGGCGTCGGGGCCTGCCTTCACAGTAGCTATCTCAGCGATAGGCGGTGGCCTTTTTTGACTGTAGGCGGCTTGTCGAAGAAGAATACCTCACTCGCAATCCGTGCCTCGCGCACCGCCGGGCCGGACATCGTGGGGTAATTCGACGTGCAAGACCGACGGCCGAAATCGCGGCTGCCCGCGTTGTGCTTTGCGCCAGCCGAGCTGCCCTGCGGAATACGATGGTCTGCTCGATTGGTTGCGATCGCCACGATCGGCCTGGTTGTCACGGCCGCCGCGCCTTCCTTCGCCGCCCCTCCGCAAGATACGCAGAAACGGGTCCTCGCCATCCACGCGGCGAGGCCGGAAATGCCGGCGTTCACCATCATTGACGCCGAGATCCAACGCGTGCTGTCGGCAGCTCTCGGCAGTCGCGTCGACTACTACGCCGAATACGTCGACGTCGTGCGCTTCGCGGATCAGAGTTACGTCGTCGCTCTTCGCGACTTCATGCGCCACAAGTACGCCCACACCGCACATCGATGTGGTGATCGCGACGTCAACGTCCACGTTCGAGTTGGCCCGCGACAATCGTCGACCTGCTGTTTCCTGACGCGGCCATCGTCGCCATCTTCAGTCCAACTGGAACGAGGGCCGCCAACACGACCGGCGTGAACCTGGACATCAACATGCACGGCAGTCTCGATCTGGCGCTTGCCCTGCAGCCCGATGTGACCCAGGTCTTCGTCGTCGCGGGCGGCTCCGACTTCGACCGGTTCTACGAAGACGTCGCGCGTTCGCAGTTTCAGCAGTATGCGAATCGGCTGACGTTCACCTATCTGTCGGGTCTGGCGATGGACGTGCTCGAGGAGCGGCTCGCGCACCTTCCTGAACGATCCATCGTCTACTTCCTCATGTTCACGAGCGACGGCGCAGGGCGGCGCTGGCTGCCACTCGATTCGCTGGACCGCGTGACCGCGAGTGCGAGTGTGCCGGTATACCACTGGTTGGAAACCGGCGATCGGCCATGGGGTGGTTGGCGGCAGTGTCATGACACTTGCCCTTCCCGCCAGGGTCGATCGCCGAACAAGCGGTGCGCATCATCAACGGCGAGCCGGCGGACAACATCCCGGTTCAGAAGATAGACCCGAACGTGGTCACGATCGACTGGCGCCAGCTTCGCCGCTGGAACATCAGCGAAGCGCGAGTGCCAGCAACCGCCGTCGTCAGGTTTCGCGAGGCCGGCGCCTGGGAGAAGTACCGGCTCTACATCATCGGGGCGGTGTCGTTGGTCGGCCTGCAGACGCGTGTTGATTGGCGTATTGGTCGTCCATCGAGCCAATCGCCGCCGTGCCGAGCTCGCGCTCCGCGACAGCTACGCGCGTATCCGCGATCTGGCGGGGCGTCTGATCACGCGCGCAGGAAGCCGAGCGCGCGAGCATCGCCCGCGATCTGCACGACGATGTTGGTCAACGCGTCGCGTCTTTCTCCATCGCGCTTGGAACACTCAAGCGACGGCTCGGCGGGGCAGACGAGGTCGTGCGCGCTGACCTCGCCAGCCTGCAGCGCGAAACGGTCGCGCTGTCGAAGGACTTGCGGCTGCTGTCACACGAGCTGCACCCCGGCCTGCTTGCAGCAGCTCGGACTCGTCGAAGCGCTTCGCGCGCGGTGCGACGAGTTGCGAGCGGAGTCCGGCCTCTCGGTCGGGCTCGATGTCGGCCCCGAGCTCGGCGTCGTGTCCGACGAGCTATCGCTGTGTCTGTATCGTGTGGCGCAGGAAGCGCTCCGCAATGTCGTCACGCATGCCCAGGCGCAGACTGTGCGCGCTGTCACTCGAACGTCACGACGGCCACGCTGTCCCTGCGCGTCAGCGACGACGGCCGCGGCTTCAGTCGCGGCGACGGCTCGACGCACCCCGGCCTCGGCCTCGTCAGTCTGGAAGAGCGCGTGCGCATGCTCGGACGGCACCTTCACGGTAGACTCTTCCGATCGTTCGGGCACGACGGTGTCCGTCACCATTCCCTGCGATGACAGTGATGCAACGACCGCGCGTGCTGTTGGCCGATGACCACGTCATGGTGGCCCAGGGCTTGGGCCGCTTGCTCGAGGGCGAGGTCGAGATTGTCGCCACGGCCAACGACGGCGCCGAGCTCGTCGAGCAGGCGCAGAAGCATCGCCCGGACATCATCGTCTCCGATGTGAGCATGCCGGGCATGACCGGCCTGGAGGCGATGAAGCGCCTCAAGACCTTGGGCGTCCACGCCAAGTTCATCTTCCTGACGCTTGCACGCCGAACCGCGGCTGGCGTCGGAGGCCATGCGCAACGGCGCGTCGGGTTACGTGCTCAAGCAGGCTGCCGGCGACGAGCTGATCGAAGCCGTCCGCGCCGTCGCGGGCGGCTTGACGTATCTGACGCCCCTCATCACGCGTGACGTGCTGTTGGCGATGGCGCAGCCAGACGACGCCCAGGAGATCTCGCTGACGCCACGTCAGCTCGATGTCCTCCGCCTCATCGCCGAAGGCAAGCGGATGAAAGAGATCGCCAACGAGCTGCAGATCTCGGTGCGCACGGTTGAAACCCACAAGCAAAGCCTGCATGCACACGCTCGGTGCCGAGACGACTGCCGATCTGATCAAGTTCGCGATCAAGCACGGCTTGATTCCGGGCTGACCGGCGAGCCGAGGGCGCTCCGTTCGCATTTAGGAAGTTCGTAGCGTCCGCCTTCAGGCGGACCTTGATGTCCGGCTAAAGCCGGACTCTACTCAGCGTTCTCCCGGACGAGGCAGCGGAAGCCGATGTGCGCCATGCCGGTGTCGATCATCTGCGGCTGCCTGGCTGCGGGTCGATACCGGAAGCAGTAGTTCGGCGCGCAGAGATGCGATCCTCCCTTGACGACGCGGCGCGGGATTCGAAACTGCGGTTGGCCGGCGTCGTAGCTCTTCTCTTCTGTTGCGACGCGCGGGTTGACCGACGAGAGACAGCAGGGCTTGACGGCCAGGTTCGAGCCGCGAGGTTCCCACCAGTCGCTCGTCCACTCCCAGACGTTGCCGGTCATGTCATAGAGACCGTAGCCGTTCGCGGGATACGTGCCGGCGGGTGACGTGCCCTCATAGCCGTCGACGAGGAGATTCTGCCAGGGAAACTCGCCCTGCCAGGCGTTGGTCATCGGCAGGCCGTTGACCAACTCGTCCTGGCCCCAGGCAAAGGTTGCCCCATCCAGTCCACCGCGCGCCGCGTGTTCCCACTCGGCTTCGGTGGGCAGTTCCTTGTTGGCCCACCGCGCGTACGCCTCGACGTCCTCGTAGGCGACGTGCACGACCGGGTGCCGATCGAGACCGTCGAGAGAACTGCGTGGACCCGAGGGATAGCGCCAGCTCGCGCCGGGCATCCATGCCCACCAGTTGGCGTAGTTGCGCAGATCGACGGGTCCCTTGCGCTTCTCGAACACCATCGAACCCGGCACCAGATTCTCGGGCGGCGCGCCGGGGAAGTCCTCGGGTCGTGGCGGCCGCTCGGCCAGGGTGACGTATCCGGTGTCGGCAACGAAGCGCGCGAACTGCTCGTTGGTCACCGTGTAGCGATCCATCCAGAAGCCATCGACCGTGACCTCGCGGACCGGACGCTCCTCGGGATAGAAGTTGGTGGACCCCATGCGAAACGTTCCGCCTGGTATCCAGACCATGTCGCGCGGCGCTTGTGCCAGCGCGCTACCTTTGGACTCCGCGTTGAGCATTGACGTGAGGCTGCGCAATCACCTGAACGACGTTATGAGACGCTGATGCAATCCCCGGCGGACGACCATCGTCCGCCGGGATTGCTCTCGACCCGTGGGTTACTGCTTGTGGCTCTGCACCTGCTGCAGCACCGAGTCCAGGTTGAACGATGCCGGCTTCTGGCGCGGCGGGAACTTGACGAAGTTCTCGATCTCCGACGCCACGACCGCCTGCATCAGGTACATCTGGGGAACGTGATCGACCATCCAGTCCCAGTAGGTGTTCGAGTTGAAGTCGGCGCGCTCGAACGGATCGCGACGGAGGTTCACGATGTGCGGGACGCGCAGCTTCACGAATGGCTCCGCCCACTGTTGCATCTGGTGGGCCCGTTGCAC
Source organism: uncultured Acidobacteriota bacterium (assembly GCA_963797715.1). Lineage (GTDB taxonomy): Bacteria > Acidobacteriota > Vicinamibacteria > Vicinamibacterales > 2-12-FULL-66-21 > DATBJJ01. The sequence continues at coordinate 91,725 of CAWCQS010000002.1, read as the reverse complement.
CGCCAGGTTGAACTTGTAGTCGCCGACCCGTACCGCCATGACCTCGCCGTCATCGCTGAAGTACATGATTGAGTTTCTCGGGCTCTCCTTCACCTCGCCGGTGACGTACGGAATCATGTTGTAGCCGTCGAGATGGACGTTGTACTTCTGACCTCCGACGGTGGTGCCGTCCAGGAGTTGCTTGGTCACGTCCGGGTTGCCGGCGGCCGCGAGCAACGTCGGAAACATGTCAATGTGGGAAACGATGCCGTTCAAGACCGAACCCGCCTTGATCTTGCCGGGCCAGCGCATGAACGCCGGTACTCGCCAGCCGCCTTCCCAGTTGGTGTCCTTCTGACCGCGGAACGGGGTGTTGGCGCCGTCCGGCCAGGTGTCGTTCTCCGGGCCGTTGTCGGTCGAGTACTGGACGATGGTGTTGTCGGCGATCCCCAGCTCGTCGAGCTTCGCGAGGATCTCGCCGATCTGCTCGTCGTGGACGACCATCCGATCGCTGTAGGGGTCCTGCCCGCTCTTGCCGAGGTTCTTCTCGGCGACGTGGGTGCGGAAGTGCATCGCCGTGGCGTTGTACCAGAGGAAGAAGGGTTTGTCCGCCTTGACCTGCTTCTCCATCCATTCAATCGCCCGGGCCGTAATTTCCTCGTCGATGGTCTCCATGCGTTTCTTCGTCAAGGGCCCGGTGTCCTTGATCGTCTGCCCGCCCTTGCCATCAGCGATGCAGTGGAGCACTCCCCGAGGACCGAACTGCTTCTTGAATGCCGGATCCTTGGGATAGTCGGGCAGTTCCGGTTCTTCTTCCGCGTTCAGGTGATAGAGGTTGCCGAAGAACTCGTCGAACCCGTGCACCGTCGGCAGGTACTCGTCCCGATCGCCAAGGTGGTTCTTGCCGAACTGGCCGGTGGCATAGCCAAGCGGCTTCAGCATCTCGGCGATCGTCGGATCTTCTTTCTGAAGACCGATCTTGGCGCCTGGCATCCCGACCTTCGTCAGGCCCGTGCGAATCGGATTCTGGCCGGCGATGAAGCAGGCGCGGCCTGCCGTGCAGCTTTGCTGGGAGTAGTAATCGGTAAACGTCACACCCTCTTCGGCGATACGGTCGATGTTGGGCGTGCGATAGCCCATGCTGCCGCGGCTGAAGTGGCTGATGTTCCAGATGCCGATGTCGTCTCCCCAGAGGATCAGGATGTTTGGTTTCTTTGTTGCCATAATTCATCTCCGATTGCTTGATGGACGTGTTGATGATTCCCTGTGAGTCTCTGGCGGCCGCCGCTATGGGCCGCGTACGCGCGCTGCGACTCCCTTCTTTGAGTCAGTCGTCATTCGATGTGCCACTTGAAAATCGGGCTGAACTCGAAGCCGAGAATCCAGCCAGGACGAGGCATCGAATTCGGCGATGCGACGGCGCCCCCGGCTTCGAACGAGAGGCTGAAGCCGTGTGTGTCGACGCTGAAGACCCTGCCGACCTGAGCGCCGAGCACAACCGTCGCGGCACCGTCGTTCTTCCAGTCGAACGTCCAGTTGAAATCACTCAAGCCTGCGAACCAGCCGTCGGGCAGGTTGTAGGTGAGCGTGGGCGTGATGATCAGATTGTTGATGCCCGCCCGGTCGTGCCCCCCAGCGTACGAGATGGGGTTCTGGAGAACGGCGCCGGCGGTGAGGTGCCTCACGCCGGTGTATATGAAGGCAACCGCCGGCCCCGCCTGCCACTTTCCCTGACCCAGGCTGCGATCCGATGCGGTGGGGAAGACGAGAGCCGGCCCGAATCCCCACCGGCCCCACGACGCCTTGATGCTGACGAGATCGAACACCTGTAAATCGCCGACGCCACCGGCGCCGATCGGCGACGGCAATGTCGGGAAGGGCAGCGTGATCTTGATCAGTTGGAGGACGGGGAACGACGGGAATGGACCGATCGGGCAGCACCGGCTGGATCTGAAACTCGTTGGTCGCGCCGTCTGCGCCCTCCACGTCGGGAAGGAGCACGTTGCGAAACTGAATCAGCGTGACGGGCGCGGCCGGGTTGTTGACCTGGTTGGCCAGGGCGCGTGCGTCAGCGGGGCCTGCTTGCGGTGCGGTCTGCGGCGTCGACTGCGCGCGGACGTCGCCGCCCGCGAGCGCGAGAACGATCGCAGCGGCGGAAAGCGTTGTCGAAGTAGGCGCGCATGTTTTGGTCGGAGCGTCACGCGCTGGCGAAAGATGTGGGCACGGTAGGCGCGGAGATCGCGGCCGCGGGCTCCGCTGGCCCCGCCGCCCCGCGCGTGATGCCGAGCTTCCGCATGCGGAATCGCAGCGTGCTCGGATTCAGTCCAAGCGTGTCGGCGGCGTTGCCGGCGCCGTTGATGCGCCAGTCGCATCGTCGCAGCGTTTCTTCGATGTGGCGCCGTTCGATCGCTTCGAGCGTCTGAGCTTCTGCCTGGATGGCCGAGCGGCCGCCTCGCGTCCGAGGTTGTCATCGAGCTCGAGAGAATTGCCGCGCGACCGGATCAGGGCGCGCTCGATCACGTTGTCGAGCTCGCGGACGTTGCCCGGCCAGGTGTGTTCCTGCAGCGCCTTCATCACCGCAGGCTCGATTCTCTCGATACGGCGTTTCAGCATCCGCTGCCGCCGTTCGATGAAGGCCCAGACGAGCCGCGGGATGTCTTCCCGGCGCAGCCGCAGGGGTGGCAAGCTGATGAGGAAGACGCTGAGCCGGTAGTAGAGGTCCTCGCGAAAGCGACCAGCCTCGACCGCTGCCTCGAGGTCGCGGTGCGTGGCCGCGACGACGCGGACATCGACCCGCCTGGTGTGTGACGATCCGACGCGCTCGAATTCGCCTTCTTCGAGGACACGCAGGAGCGTCGCCTGCACATCGAGCGGCAGATCGCCGATTTCGTCGAGGAAGAGCGTTCCCTTGTCGGCGAGCTCGAATCGGCCCTGCCGCGTGGCCACCGCGCCGGTGAACGCGCCGCGTTCATGGCCGAAGAGCTCGCTTTCGATCAAGCTGGCGGGCAGCGCCGCGCAGTTGACGCGGATGAGGGGACGGTCGCGACGCGGGCCGCGCTCGTGTATGGCGCGCGCGAAGAGCTCCTTGCCGGTACCAGTTTCGCCGAGCAGAAGCACCGTGCTATCGGTATCGGCGACGGCTTCGACCCTTGCGAGTGCGGCCCTCAGCAGCGGACTCTCGCCGACGATCTCGTCGACGTGGCTCGCGGTCGAGCGGCCGGCGGCTTTACCGGCACCCGTTGCCGGCATGCGCGCGAACGGTTCGTAGTCTTTGGGTTGGTGGGACGAGGGTCCCGTGGAAGATCGGACTAGCCTGACGCTCATGACTCGATTGCCTTTCAGAGAAGATCGGTCCTGACGCTTCGCGAAAAATACGATTGGCCGGCTTGCGCCGCCCGCACCGCATGCAGCAGCTCTTCGCTGGCGTCTTCCTTGAGCACGTAGCCAAGCGCTCCGAGTGAGATCGCCTTGCGAACGATCGGTGGCTCGTCGCGAACAGTGACGAAGACGATGCGCGCACCAGTCCAGCGGTTGAGGATTGCGCCGGTGGCGGCCAGTCCATCGCAACCCGGCATGGTGATGTCGCTCACGATCACATCTGGCCTCAACGTGTCGATGGCTGCAATCAGGCTGTTGCCATCCGGCACGACACCGACGACGTCACACTCGGCCTCGAGCAGGCCCCGTAACAGCTCGGCGACGGTCTGGTGATCCTCCGCGAGCAACACGCGTAAGCGGCCCATGTGAGAATCTGCTGATCGATAACGGGGCAGATCCTATGGCGTACGAAGGCGCGCCGGCTTCGGGGAAGTCCGCAGTCGTAGGTGTGGAAATCACGGAGGGGCCGGGGAAAGATTACGGAGGAAGGCGCCGACAGGGATATAGCGCCAAGGTCCTACGACCATAGAGCTAAGGTCTTATTGCCGCCCTTGGCCAAGCGAGTCAGAGTGCGTTCGCACGTCCTCGCATGAGCTATGTTCGTTACGTTCTCGTTACCGGAGCCGGACTCGTTTGGCTGGCGGCGGGCGTGGTGCTCGACGCCCAGACGCCTGCGGCAACGAAGGATAGCCAGGACGCTCCCGTCGTTCGCGAAGTCGGAGGCCGCCTGGTCGTGTCGGATGCGACGGTCGTCGTGACCGGCAGCTCCCGACGACCCGCCCCGCGACTCGTCCGTTGCCACCAAAATTGATACGCCGCTCATCGAGACCCCGAGAAGCGTCAGCATCATCGATCGCCGCACCATCGATGACATGGGCCTCATCAGCACCACCCAGGCGCACGATTATGCTGTCGGCTTTTCCCTCGTCGACGAGCGCGGTCCCGCGTACGCCCGCGGCTTCCCTGTGGACTTCTACGATCTTCGCCGCGACGGTCTGCGCACCTATTCGTGGAGCGTCCGCGAGCCGGCCGCCATCGATCGCATCCAGTACCTGCGAGGCCCCGCGGCAGTGCTCTATGGCGACGGCAGCCCTGGCGGCCTCGTCAACATGGTGCTGAAGAAGCCGCTCCCGATCCGCCGGCACGAGCTGAGCGCTAGCGGCGGCAGTCAAGGGTTCGGCCGCCTGACGGCGGACTTCACCGGGCCACTCACCTCGAGCCGTCGCGTGCGATACCGGCTCGTGGCCGCGTCAGAGTGGCTGGACAACGGGTTCGATAATGACGAGCGCCGTCTGACGCTCCTGCCGACGATCGCTGTCGATGTCGGCACCCGCGGCACGATCACCTTCGACACCGAGTTCTACGATCAGCGTGGCCGCAGCTACCGCCACGTCGTGCCGGCCACCACGGCGGCACAGCGTGGCAATTTCTCCGAATACCCCTGGGACCTGAACGTCAATTCGCCTGACGATGGCTGGACGGGTGGGAACATCTCGCCGGGCTTGCGCCTCGATCTCGGCCTGGGTCAACAGACCTCACTGCACGTTGCCGCAAGGTACACGAAGATCGATGGCGAGATTGACGCACAAGCCCTTGCGGGGCTCGCACCGGGCGGCCGCGCCGCGACGCGCTTCCAGTACCACGAGATCAGCACCTGGCACGAGTACCAGTCGGACTCGTTTGTCGCCACCACTCTACATACCGGCCGTCTCGAGCATCGATTCGTCGGTGGCGTCGAGGCGGGGCTCAGCACGGCGGACACCGAGATCGGTGTTGGGGCGGCCACGTCGCTGGATATTTTCAATCCCGTGTACGACCCGCAGCCGGAACCGGTGCGCCGGCCAACCCGATACGACGTGTCGCGGCTCGGTTTCTATGCCGTCGATCAAATCCGGTTCGGCACTCATGTGATCGTGAACCCGGCACTGCGCTGGAGCCGTCTCGACATCGAGAACCGCGTGGCCGGGGTCGGCGAGCCGCGGTCAACGGAGCATGAGCTCTCTCCGAGCATCGGAGTCGTGGTCCTGCCGCGCCGCTGGCTGTCGTTCTACAGCACCGTGGCACGCGGCTTCGAGCCACCGACGCCCGGGCAATATCTCGAGGACGGCCGCGGACTCGCGCCTGCCGAGAACGCGTCCGTCGAAGGTGGTGTCAAGGCCGATCTCTTGGCGCAGAAGATCAGCCTGACCAGCGCCGTCTATCGCATACGTCGTACGAACGTGCCCGAAGCCGACGTGCTCGGCTTCTATCGCCAGATTGGCGAGGCCGGGAGCCACGGCGTCGAAGTGGAAGCAGTCGGCAGCCTCGCCCCCCGACTGGGCATGCGCGCCGGCTATGCCTGGACGGACACGGAAATCACCAGCGACACGAGTGGGTTCGTTGGACGCGAGCTCCCGAATGCCCCGCGACACAAGGCCGAACTCTGGATGCGCTATCGGTTTTCAGGCAGCATCTGGCAAAGGCTGACCGCCGCCGGCGGTGTCGTGTACACCTCCGATCGCTTCACCGCACGCGACAATCTCGTCGTCACGCCCGCTTACACGCGGTTCGATGCCTCGGCAAGCTATCAGCTCGCTGGGTCGCGTCTCGCCGTTGGCTTCGTCGCGCAAAACCTGACCAATCGCCGCTACGTCACCTCGGGTAGCAATACCGTGTTCATTGCCGGGCCGCAACGGCGCCTGGCCATGCAGCTCACGTCGGCGTTTTGAACGGAGACGCCGAGCCGTTTCCTGACCGTCCGCTGTGACGGAGTGACAACATCCTGAGAGTCGTTCCTCCGCGCACGGCAGGAGTCGCGTCGCAAATGAAAAAACTCGGGAAAATTCGACATCTCTGGCCTGCGACTGCCGCATCGTCCCGGGCAGCGTTCTTGCCATGACCGGGTGAGCGTTCCACGTGTAGCTGTCCTGCCGCCAATGACGGGGGCAGGGCCCGAGATGAACAGAAGCGAGGTCGTGATGCGCAACCAGTTGCATGCCCTTCGTATCGCCGCGGCCGTCGCGGCAGTGCTCGTCATCGGCGTCCCCATGGGGGCGCAACAGCCGCCGCCGGCCAAGCCCGCCGGCTCGCCAACCGAAACGCCAACCAAAAAAGATCCGTTGCGCTTCACGGCCTTCAACGTCTCCATGCCGACCGGCATGTCCGGTGTGACCGAGATCGTCGTCGAGCGCTGGACCACTGATGCGGAGCGGACGAAGCTCCTCGGCCTCGTCGAAACCGCGAAGTGGGGCGAGGGCGGTCAGCGGAAACTGCTCGACGCGCTCCAGAAGATCAAGCCGCGCGTCGGGTTCATCCGGACGCCGAACAGCATCGGCTGGGACCTCCGATACGCGGTCGAATCCGCGATGCCCGATGGCACACGGCAGCTCGTCATCGCGACCGACAAGCCAGTGAGCTTTGCCGCCGCTGCCAGCGGGGGGAAGCCATGGACTACCCCTTCACACTGGTCGAAATGCGCATGAAGCCGAATGAGAAGGGCGAAGGCAAGATGCTGGCGGCCACGTCGATCACGACCAAGAACGGCCGGATGGAGCTCGAGAACTACGGACAGGAGCCGGTCCGGCTGACGGAGATCACCGAGAAACAGAAAGAGAAGAAGTGACCAGTTCGCCGAATTCGACAGATCCGGAGGTCGTCATGAGGAATTCGACAGAAATGATGGGCGCAATCGTCATGGGATTCGTGGCTGTGGTGGCCGGTGCCGCCGTCGCCATTGGTCAAGGCGGGGCGCCGGGGCCCGCGGTCAAGCCGGAAGCGGTCGCAAAAAAGGCCGGCACGGCTCCGCCCGCGAGCGCGAAGCCGACAAAGACCGCCGGCGACAACAAGGTGAAGATCGGCACGGCTAACACGGCGACCGACGACGACAGCTTCTGGGTCGAAAAGCTCGACGTCGACGGCGACGGCGACGTCGAGGACAGCAACCTGGTGTGGGACGACGAAGACAAGGTGCTGTTCGCGTACACCACCGGCGCGTTCACGTGCAAGAACGGCGGGACGGCGACGGCGGATCTCCTCGTCGCGACCTACGCCGAGGGCAACGCACGGAAGCGGCCCGCAGGGTCGGGCTTCTGGGTCGCCGATCTCGACAAAGGGGAGTGCGGTGCGCAAGCCGCAGGCCTGTGGGGCTGCAAGTTCGATGCAAGCGGTAGCGAGACCGCGTGTGGCGTCGCCGTGCTCGACGAGAAGAACGACGATCTCGTCATCGCGGCAGCGTCGAAGTAGCGCCGGCCGATCCCTTGCGAGGAAGAGGAAAAGGTCTGGTCATGCGTGCAGGGCTATTGACGATCTCGGCCGCTCTCGCCGTTCTCCTGCCGGCACCAGCGCTGGCGCAGACGTCCGACTCGTGGAAATGGACGTTCGCGCCGATGTACTTCTGGGCGTCAGAACTGAGCGGCGAGGCCACGGTCCGGAACACGACCACGCCAGTGTTCCTGTCGTTCGGCGATGCCATCGATCACCTTGGAGCGTCATTCAGCTTCCACCTCGAAGGTCAGAAAGGCAGAGTCGGATTCTTCGGCGACCTGGACCGCATACGCCTCTCGGGTTCGTCACAGTTCACGATACAGTTGCCGTCGCCGCGGACCATCGAGGGCGAGCTCGATCTCGCCAACACGTTCATCGAGTTGGGTGGATCGTACCTCGTGAACGAAGGGGCGAATGTCGCCGTGATTGGCGGGGTGAGAACGTTCACGATTGGCGCCGACATCGAATTCACCGGCGCGAACATCGCGCTCACGCCAGTGGACTCGAGCCGCACAGCGGTCAACGTGTTCGGCGGCGTGACGTATCGTCCTGAACTCAACGAGAAATGGACCTTCCTCAGCCGAGCGGACCTTGGTGGCGGAAGCGGCCTGTCGTGGTCGGCATTTCTTGGCTTCGAGTTCCGGTTCAAACCCTGGGCCGGTCTCGCCTTCGGTTACAAAGGCCAAGGCGTCGATTTCGGAAGCGATACCGACGATGAGAACCTGCAGAAGTACGACGTCACCTACTATGGGCCGATTTTTGGATTGAATTTCCATTGGGGCGGGCGCTAGAGACGACAGACGCCGAGCACAGAACGCTGTGAAGCTTCCTGGTCTGCCCGTCGTCGCGTCGTTGTTCGTGCTGCTCTGGGCGGCGCCTCCCGCCCAGGCGCAGGACCAAACGCAGCTGTGGGGCGAATTCAAGTTCAGTTGGATCAAAAGCCGTCACCTCACCTATGGGCTCGATGTCGAGCCCAAGGTGTTGCTGTCGAAGCCGGATGGAGACCCAGGTTGGGTGACGCTCGATCTGACGCCGTCGGTCGAGTACAGCCACGGCGAATGGCTTGACGTCCTCGGCGAGCTGCTGATGGCCAAGACCCGGCAAACCAACGATCTGGATTCGACCGAGATCACCCCACGCGTCGGCGTGCGGCTGCACTTGCTGTCGAACCTGCGCGAGGAGCTCGTCAAGGAGAAGCGGCCCAAGCACCGCGTCGTGCTGCGCAACCTGGCGCGGCTCGAGGCGCGCAACCTGTTCTACTCGGCCGCGGATAAACCCAATAAGTCAACGCTGCGGTTCCGCGAACGCGTCGAGCTGCAGTGCGCGCTGACGCGGCCGCGTGTCACCGACAATGGTGCGACCTACGCGCTTGGCGACGCCGAATGGTTCTGGCAGCTCGATGACGTCAGCGAACGTTATGCCAACAAGCAGCGCGTGCGCGGCGGCATTGGCTATCGTCACAGCTCCGCATGGCGCTTCGAGGGACTCCTGATTTGGGACCGGTCGCGCAACACCATCGATCAACCGTTCAGCACGACCGATCTTGTTGTTGATCTGACGGTGAAGCGCGTGTGGTGAGTTTTCGTTGTGGCAGGTCTTTTCATTGCGGTGTATTGCACGGTCCGGCACAGTGGTGCGGAAAAGCACGTGAGCGGCTATATGATGCTTGTCTGTTTTGAGGGGGGTGTTATGAAGATCGTGATCAAAACCGCGGTGTGTGTCTTCGGTCTCGTGGCACTGGCCAGCGCCCAGGACGTCGCAAGCGCGGTGCACGGAACGGTGAAGAAGGTTGATGCGGCGACGAAGACCGCCGTCATTGCTACAGACAAGGGCACTGAGGAAACCGTGCAGTTCACCGACAAGACCGTGGTCCACGGTGCGGTGGCAGGATCGAAAGACACGTTCCAGGGGCTCAAGGAAGGCAGCGAAGTTGTCATCCACACGACCGGCACCGGCGCGAAGAAGACGGCGGTCGAAGTGGACAACCTGAGCAAGGACGGTCTCAAGTCTACTGAAGGCACCATCACGAAGGTGGACGCCGGCACGAAGAAGATCGTCGTCAAGGCGGCGGATGGCACCGAGCAGACGTTCGACATGACCGCGCACGCCGCCGCCGAAGCCGGCAAGGCGACGGCGGCCGGCACGGAAAAGGCGGGCAAGGCCACCGTGTACTACACGGAAGAGGGCGGCAAGAAGGTCGTGCACTTCTTCAAGAAGATGTAGCCACAGGCCGGCGCCGATTCAGAAGGGCGGACCTACGAGAGCGATCGGGGCGGGACAGCACCACGGCCTCGATCGCACTCCTCCTCGGGTCGCCTACCGTAACGACGTACCAGCCTCCTGGACCCAACTGGGGCCCGCGTCGAACTCCGCCATAAAATCGGGGTATAAGATCACGCGACGGTCAATTCGCTGTAATCTCATCAGATAAGTTTTTGTGGACTATCCGTTCCGCCCCAGCCGGGTCGGAGCGCAGGCTCGAAAGGGTTATACGTGCGTACTTCTGGATTACTGAGGTTTCTGATGGTGGCCGCGCTGGCGGCCGCGTCGACGGCGACTGTCGCAGCGCAGGCGCCACCGCCCGAGCCGGCGCCGGAGGCGACTGCAGGCGACGGCGGGCAAGCGCCCGCAGCTAAGGTGGCCCCGCCGCAGACCTCAACCGCATCGACGCGGCAGGCGGCAATCGAAGCGGAGCAGGCGGCGAAGGTGCCGACCCTGCGCCCGTATGAACCGAAAAGGCGCCGAGAGAGTACTTCGCTAAGCTCGACAAACTCCTGCAGGGCAGCGGTCTGGCCTGGCATCCGTACTTCGAGAGCGCGTATTCGGGCGGCGGCTTCACTCTCGGCGCTGGCCGCTCCTTCTACGTCAGCTCCTACAACACGCTCGACTTCCGCGGCAGCTACACCGTTCAGAATTACAAGCGGATCGAGGCCGAGTTCCGCGCGCCGCGGATGTTCAACCGGCGCGCCGAGTTGGTGGCGACCGGCGGCTGGCGCGAAGCGACGAAGGTCGGCTTCTACGGCATCGGTCCAGACAGCTCGAAAGACAACCAGACGAACTATCTCTTCCAGCAGCCCTACGGTTCGGCGCTCTTCACCATCTTTCCGCGCCGCCGGTTCCTGATGCTGCGCGGTGGCGCCGAGTTCTCTCAGTGGAAGCAGGAACCTGGTGAGGCGAACACCCCGTCGGTCGAGGAGGTCTACACTCCGGAGACGCTCCCCGGACTGGGTGCCAAGATCAATTACTTGCACACGCAGGGCGCGATCGGGTTGGACGGGCGCACGTCTCCCGGATACACCCGCCGTGGCGCGTACCTTGCGGCCACGCTGCACGACTACAAGGACCAGGACGACAACTTCGGCTTTCAGATCGCGGAATACGAAGGAATTGCGCATCTTCCGATCCTGCGCGAGAGCCTGGGTCCTGTCGTTCCGGGCCCGGCTGCAGCATGCGAACGAGAAGGACGGCGGTCAGCAGATCCCCTTCTTCATGCTGCCGGCCCTCGGGGGCGGCTCGACGCTGCGCGGCTACAGCAGCTGGCGCTTCCGCGACCAGAACAGCCTGCTGCTCCAGGCGGAGTGGCGCATCATGGTCAACCGCTATCTCGATCTCGCCTTCTTCTACGACGCCGGCAAGGTTGAGCCGCGCACGAAGGACATCAATCTCGACAACCTGCAGGACGACTTCGGCGTCGGCATCCGCTTGCACGGCCCATTTGCCACGCCGCTCCGCATCGAGTTCGCCCACAGCCGCGAGAGCAACATCAGGCTCATCTTCTCGTCGTCGGCATCTTTCTAGTGACAACCATGGTGAATTCAATCTTCTCGACCCGCTTCCGCCGCCCTGCGTTCGTTGCCGTATGCGCCGGTGCCCTCGCGCTGTTCTCGACCGGCGCCTCGACGCAGGGCCCGCGTTTCTATCCCGACGATCCGATTACGCGCGCGCCGGAATCGCAGGATGCGTCAAAGGCGGCGCCGTACGACCCGAGCCAGATGTACGAGCTGCGTGTTCAACCTCTTCGTGAACTCCAAGCACAAAGCGAGCGGCCTGCGCGCGAAGAACATAAATACGATTGACGAAGTGCCCGACTCGAGCTGGTTCACCAACCGCATCGGGACCCGGCCGATCACGACCGAAGAAATCACCAAGGGCCCGCTTGTGGGCGCGCCGCCCGATCCGTCGAAGTGGGTGCTGATCAGAGAGAAGACGGCGGGCGCGCACCCCGGCTTCACCGCGATGGACGCCAAGGGCGACACCTGGTTCCTGGAGTTCGACCCGCCCGAGTTCCCTGGCGGTGCGACCGGAGCAGTCGCGATTGCGACCAAAATCTTCTGGGCGCTCGGCTACAACCAGGTCGAGTCGTTCCTGACGACGTTCGACCCGAAGAAGACGACGATCGACCCGACAGGCGACGGTGAGGCGTCCGAACGGCAAGCGGACACCGTTCACGCACGACGACATCAACGCGATCCTGGAGAGGGTCGCGCGCAACCCGGACGGCACGTATCGTGTGATTGCCGGCCGGCAGCTGCCGGGCAAGATTCTGGGCGGCTACCAATATGCTGGCACCCGTCCGGACGATCCCAACGATCTCGTGCCGCACGAGCATCGGCGCGAGCTGCGAGCGCTGCGCGTGTTCGGCGCGTGGACGAACCTCACCGACCTCAAGGCGGCGAACTCGGTCGACACGGTCATCACGGAGAACGGCAAGTCGATCGTCAAACACTATCTGCAGGACGTCGGTTCCACCTTCGGCATGTGCAACGACTTCCACGAGTGGGACCTGAGCTGGGAGTACTTCCTCGAGGGAGGACCGTCGTGGAAGCGCCTCTTCACGCTCGGCTTCGGGCTGAGCCCGTGGCAGACGGTCGACTACGTCGAGTACCCGTCCGTCGGCAAGTTCGAGGGCAAGGTCTGGGACCCGAGAAAGTGGCGGCCACAGACGCCGACGGTCGCCTACATGGAGACGCGAGACGACGATGCGTTCTGGGCGGCGCGGCGGATCGCGGCGTTCACCGACGAGCTCATCCGGGCTGCGGTCCACACGGGCGAGTTCAGCGATCCGGCGGCCGAGAAGTATCTCGGCGACGTGCTGATTCAGCGCCGCGAGAAAATCAAGAGCATCTACCTGACGCAGGTCAATCCGATCGTCAACCCGCGCCTCGATGCCAGCGGCCTGACGTTCGAGAATGCCGCCGTCACCGGTGGCGTGGCCCATGGTGCCATCGCGTATCGCGCCAACTGGATGACGTTCGACAACGCCACCGGCGCGACCAAGCCGATCTCGGAAACCAAAAGTGCGACGACGACGATCGCGGCACCGAGCGGCCTGCCGTCGAGCGGCTTCGTTGCCGTTGATATCGCCGCCGATGCCGACAGCTACCCGACGTGGAAACAGCCCGTGCGCGCCTACTTCCGTCAGGATGGCGGCAGCTGGAAGCTCGTCGGCCTCGACCGCCTGCCCGAGCAGCTGCCGGGCAACAAGGCGGCTACCAAGAAAGCCAACTAGTTCGACACCTCGCTTGGCAGGCGGCGTCTTGGTCGATGTGACCTGGACGTCGTCGGCTTCCCACGTTCTCATAGCTGATTCGACCGACTCTCTCATGCCGCAACGAGGCTGGCTGGCCTGGGCCGTCTCCGCTCGCCGGGAACGCGACCTGCGCTCATACTCTGCCGCTGCCGCGTCGTGTAGGTGCTCGGTTGTAGAGCCGTGATCAAGCGCCCTCGGACCGCCGCAGCTATTCGTCAACGGCGAGGATCACAGGGACGGAACACGACGCGAAGAATCGCTCCGGCCGCGTTCCTGCTACGCAGCGAGCTCGGCTCGCTCACACGTCCCTGGCAATGCTACAGCGAAATAACTTATATACGAAAAAAAAAACAGCCAACCTCGTTGCGGCATCGCAGCGTTCAACGAGCGACCCTGGCGCGCTCGGACATCCGCCGGAGCGAAGCGGTCGGATCGCCGCGACTTCTATGTTCGGGCCTCGTGTCAAGCTCCCCGTTCGTTTCGTTCCGCTCACGCGTGGTCCGTGTCTGCGCGTGCCAACGCCCGTCGCTAACTTCTATCCGGGTCCGTCCGAAGCGGAACCCTATGAGACCGTATCCGCGACGGTCGTGGACCACCAACCTGGCGCACCGTCTCTGAGCCGGTCTGCGTCGAGTGCCCGCATGACCCGTCGCGCCTCGTGCCCAGGTGGCATGAGCTGCCTCCGTCGTTGCTACGGCTCTACGCCGTTTTGAAGATGGCGCCGGCGGGCGCCTCATTGCTCGTGGCGTACCGCCACAACGCAATCACGAGCTTCCGCGCCACGCGACGATCCCCGTCAGCCGCGGCGCCGCCGCTCTCCCCAAACCGTCGCAGATACCATTGCGTCAGCGCACTCGCCGGTTGCCACCGCACCCACTGCCACGCCAGTTGCAGGCTGATGGTGCGCAGGCGCCGATTGCCGGCGCGATCAATGCCCACGACCCGTCGGTCTCGCCACTTTGAAACGGCACCGCGTATACCCCAGAAAGCCCCCACCTGTCGGCGTTCAGAACGTCCGCCAACAGCCTTCCGCCAAAACACCGACACCGACGTGGCGCCAAGTCTTTCAACCGCGCCAGGCGCGCGGCCACCGGATCTGTCGTCACCGTGGCCTGCTGCTGGATCTCAAGCGCACCAAGTGCGCGGTGACAAGCTGCACGCGCGCCTGCGCCCGCGCCAGGCGCTGTTGCAGCGACGTCGGGCAACGCGTCACCCGCCCGATCTCGCACCATCGTCCACCACCCGTCGGACGTCCGCTCGGCAACGCACAGCCCCACGTCGCCAGCCAGCCGCGCATTTGATTCACCAGCCGGGTGCGTTCGGTCACCAACTGCTTACGCTCGCGACTCACCGTCGGCTCGCTTCATCGCTCACCGTCGGCACGCGCACTTCCGACTACACGTGACGCTCGCCCGCATGCGCGCGCATCAACATCATCACCAGCTTCACGGCATCGATGCGATCGGTCTTGCGGCGCGCGCCCGACGATTGACTTCGATACTCGCCGAATCCACCACGCGATTCTCGACGCCACGCGTCTGCAACGCGCGATGAATCCAAAAGCCATCACGCCCGGCTTCGTCGCAACTCACCACCGGGCGTCCAGGCAACCCACACCGTCGACGACCGTCGATCAGTAGGCGATCCAACATCCTCCACTCGCCTGCCCGTAGATCGCGCACCCACGGCCGTGACCCCACCGTCGAGGCCATCGCCACCTTCCACTGCTTGGCTCTCAACTCCAAAGCTACAAACAACGTCGTTCCACGTACACTGCTCGTCGAGTGGGTCGTCGTGGTCATCGCGGCCTCCTTTGGCTTCAGCACCTTCCAGAGCGTACCGCGCCGGCCCGCTCATAGTCTCTCTGAGTGCCGTGATAGCGAAGCCCCTAAACCGGGCCCGGAGCGGCACCGATCGGCGGCGGCATCGTTTCGTCTCAAGCGGTCACTTGGCTTCGTTGCCGAAGCGATGCTTTACCGGCGTACGGCCAAACCCCAGCCGCCGCCGCACCGTCAGTCCTCCCGCGGAGGGGCTGGTTTTCCACGGCACGAAGCGGAGCGCCGAGCCGACCGCTTTGCTCCGGCTCGTACTGAGAGCGCCACGGCAGACCGTTGAACGAAGGTGCCATTCGTTACTGCCCTCGACGTGACAGAATCGTTCCGACCCTGGCTCCGTCAACCGGACATCCGTGAGGAGAATCGTGATGATGTCGTCGCATCGACCGGTCCGAAATGTTTTCTGCTGGCTCTCGGCCGTAATTCTCCTCACGTCCTCGGCGGTGTTCGCGCAGTCAGGACCGAAACCGGTTCCCAAACCGACACCGCCTCCGGACCCGCTCGTGCGGATGAACGAGTCGATGGACGAGCTGACGAAGAAAGTCTGGCCGAGCGTCGTCCAGATTCTCGTGAGCAGCTACGGTCCGCGGGTCGAGGGTAGGAGGGGAGAAACGAGCCTCGTCGTCGGCAGGCAGCGATCCACCGGCTCCGGTTTCGTCATCGACGCCGGACGGTTACATCATGACCAACGCGCACGTAGTGAGCGGCGCGCGGCGCGTCCAGATCGTGCTGCCCCGCGGGAGCCGCCGACGGCACGCTGGCGACCGCCCTGACGGGGAAGTCGACCATCGTTCCGGCGCGAATCGTCGGCATCACCACGGAGTTGGACCTCGCGCTATTGAAGGTGGACGACATGAAGCTGCCGGCGCTGCCGCTGGCGACGTACTCGCAAGTGCGGCAGGGCGAGACGGTGTTTGCCTTTGGCAGCCCGGTGGGCCTGCGCAACAGCCTGACGCACGGGCTGGTGTCGGCCGTCGCGCGACAGGTCGATCCTGATTCGCCGCTCATCTACATTCAGACGGATGCGCCGATCAACCCGGGCAACTCCGGCGGACCGCTCGTGAACATTCGTGGAGAAGTTGTGGGCGTCAACACGTTCATCGTGTCGCAATCGGGCGGCAGCGACGGTCTCGGGTTCGCGGTGCCAAGCGCCACGGCGAGAACCGCGTTACGACAGCTGAAGCAATTTGGGATGATGCGGCGGCAGGAAGTGGGCATGAGCCTGCAGACGATCACCCCGGGCATGGCCGTGGCGCTCGGGCTCGTCAGGGATTACGGTGTGATCGTCTCGGACGTGTGGCCTGGCGGCCCTGCCGAAGCGGCGGGCCTCAAGGTCGGCGATATCCTGACGTCGGTCGATGGGCAGCCGGCCGACAACCTGCCGAGCGTCAACTATTACTTCAGGCTGCGGGATTCCACTGACAACGTGCAGCTCGGCGTGCTTCGCGGGGCGGCCGAACAGAAGCTGAGCATCGCGACGGTCGAACAGCGAAGCGAGTTCGATGCCGTGTCGGCGCTGGCCGATCCCGAAAAGAACCTCGTGCCGGAGCTCGGCATCCTTGGTGTCGAAATCGACGCACGCATCGTGGCGGCGGCGCAGGGGCTGCGCGATCCGTAACGGCATCATCGTCGTCGCTCGCGCCGCAGGGCCCGGGAGCGAGGTCCCTCTTCAGCCGCGGGACATCATACGCACCGTAAACCGGCGGCAGCTGACCACGTTGCAGAGCCTTCGAGACGCGTTGCGCGCCCTGACGCCAGGCACGCCGGTGACGTTGCAGGTCCAGCGCGAGGGACGGCTGATGTATGTGTCCTTCACGCTCGAGTGAGTGGCGGGCACAGGCCGCTCGCCCTGCGTTCGACCAATCCGCAGATGCCGCACCGAGGCTGGCTGGCCATTCGGAACTCTGCTGCAGGATGCCGAGTGCTAAAGTAATTGAACTTCGAAGTTACTTCAGCATTCGGCACTTAGCATTCAGCATTCAAGACAGCCAACCTCGTTGCAACATCGCGACTACACCGAACGCGCGTGGCGCGCTCGGACATCCGCCGGAGCGAAACGGTCGGGTTGACGCGACTCTGAGGGCCGTGACAGCGCAGTCTCTAAACCGGGCCCGGAGCGGGACCATGGCGGCGGCGCCGTTTCGTCTCAGGCGGTCACTCGGTTTCGTTGCCGAACCGATGCTTCGCTACCGGCTACGGAAGCCCCAGCGCGCCGCACCGTTAGTCCTCCCGCGAAAGGACGATTTTCGCACGCCCGAAGCGAGCGCCGAGCCGACCGCTTCGCTCCGGCGCTGCTCCGGCAGGCGCCGCCGAAGCTGGCCAGGGGCCCGGCAGCCTCGTTGCGCTCTCGCGTCGTGAACCGACCCGACCTGAAACGCGAGCTTCACACTTCAAACTTAGCTTCACACTTCGGACTCAGCTTCAGAGTGTCGGAACTTCCGTGTAACTTCAGACTTCAGACTTCAGAGTTCAGACTTCAGACTTTCAGCGCCAGGTCACGATAGCGCCCTGGCGTGATCCCCAGCAGCCGCACGAAGGCTTTCCTCATGACATCGACGCTGCCGAAGCCAGCCGCAGAGGCGATCTGCTTGAGACCTTGATCGCTGCATTCGAGTTGACGGCGTGCCGCTTCGACGCGTAGTTGAAGGACGTAATGGGACGGTGTCACGCCGACCTCGCGCGTGAAGACGCGCTCGAAGTTTCGCACGCTCATCGCCATCCGCTCCGCGAGTTGTTCGACGGAGAGCCTGGCAGCGAGATGTTCGGCAATCCAAATCTGCAGCTCGCGGATCGACGACATCTCCGATGCCTGTGAGGCGAGAGAGACGCTGACCTGCGGCTGACCGCCCGGCCGTCGCAGAAAAAGCACCAGCTCGCGTGCCGCTTCGTGCGCGAGGCTCGCGCCGCAGTCCTCCTCGACCCAGGCCAGCGCGAGATCGATGCCGGCCGAGATGCCTGCCGACGTGTAGATGTTGCCGTCCTTCACCCAGAGCGGCTCACGCTCGACGCGCACCAGGGGGTATCGCTCTGCCAACTCGCGTCCAAATTTCCAATGCGCCGTCGCCCGGCGCTCATTCAGGAGGCCGGCTTCAGCAAGGAGAAACGCGCCGACGCAAACAGCGCCAATCCGTCGCACGGTTGTCGCCATCTTGGCGAGCCATGCAGATAACGTCGCGTCTCGTACCGTTCTGCTGCCGAGACCGCAGACGAGAAGCACGGAATCACACGCGCCCTCGACGCGGGTGAAGCGGTGACGCGCAGCAAAAGACAGCACCCCGCTCTCGCCCTCGAGCGTCAGACGGCTCGAGTTGGTGACGACCTCGATCGAGTAGATGGGCCGACCGGCAAGGCGATTGACGGAGCTGAACACCTGCAGAGGCCCGACGAGGTCGAGCTCGTCGACTGGTGGCACGACGACGGTGACGATGCGCCGGACTGATGGGGGACGGCGCGGGCCGGGTGGTTTCGATGTCGCGGCCATGTGATCCCACTCACTATGTTGCCGCGTTGGACTGTTCGGCAAGGGGAGAAGGCCGGGCCGGCGGATTTCGACCGGCTTCTGTCAGAAATCACCGCATCGCCCTCCGCTACGATGACGTGATCGTGCTGAATGATTTGCGCGTCGCCGTCCGTCAACATGTCCGGCAGCCCGGCTTTGCCTTGACGGTCGTCTTGACGCTGGCCCTGACCGTCGGCGCGACGACCGCGGTATTCGCCGTCGTCAACTGCGTGCTCGTACGCGCACTGCCTTTCGCGTCGCCAGAGCAACTGGTGTGGATTGCATCGGTGCGGCCGGACAATCCGAGCGCGCCGTTCACGCTGCCGGAGTTCATGGACTATCGCAGCCAGGCTCGTTCGTTGAGGGGCCTCGTGGCTTATGCGAACTGGAGCGCGAGCCTGGCTGGCGACCGCATCACCGAGCGCCTCCAAGGCGCCCGGATGTCGGCCAACGCGTTCGACGTGCTCGGCGTCGCGCCGGCCGCCGGGCGTTTGCTCGTCGACAGCGACGATCGCGCTGATGCGCCGCGCGTCGTGGTCCTGAGTCATCGACTCTGGCAGCGGCAGTTTGGTGGCGCTGCCGACATCGCCGGGAAGACGGTTCGCATAAATGCCGAGTCGTACGTGATCGTCGGCGTTCTCCCTGCCCGGTTTCCGCTGCCGCTCCGCGACGTGGATGTGATCACGCCGCTCGCGCCGGACCGCGACCCGCTGCGGCATCTTCGTAACTCGGTGAACTCTCTCCGCATGTTTGGACGCCTCGGTCGGGCAGTCGATGCGGACGCGGCGCAGGCCGAGCTGACGTCGATTTGCCGGTCGCTGCGGCAGCAGTTTCCGGCCGAGTACGCGCGCAAGGAGGGCGTCGCCGTCGTCCCGCTGCACGAGACGCTCGTTGGCGATCATCGTCTATCGATGCAGGTGCTTTTCGCTGCTGTGCTCGTCGTGATGACGACGGCGCTGGCGAATCTCGTGTCGCTGGCGCTCGTCCGAGCCAATGGGCGGCGCGCGGAGTTGTCGCTGCGGTTGGCCATTGGCGCGTCTCGGCTCCGGCTGGCGCGCCACTTGGCCATCGAGGCCGGGCTGCTTGCGGTGTGCGGGAGCGGCCTTGGGTTGGTTGTTGCGGTGCAACTGATCGCGGCCACGAGGGGGTGGGCACCCGCTTCTCTCCCGCGCCTCGACGAGGTGACGGTCGATGGCATAGGAACGCTCGTTGTCCTTGCTGTCGCCGCCATCGTGACGGCGTTGTTGACCGCCGCACCGTTGCTGTCAGTCGCGCGTGATGTCACTGGCGAGGCGCTTCGCCTGTCGAGCCGCGGAGGCACCGGCGACCGATCGAACCGCCGGATTCGAAACGCCATGGTCGTCGCCGAGATTGCGGCCGCCCTCGTCCTCGTCCTTGCAACGCTGCTGCTCGTCCAGGGTGTGCGCCGGCTGCAGGATGTGCCGCTCGGCTTCAGTCCCGATGGAGTCTTCCAGGCGCGCGTGTCGATTCCACCCACCTATCGTTCGCCTGATGACGTTGCGCGATTCTACGAGCGGTTGTCGAATCGCCTTGAGGCGATGCCCGGCGTCCGCCAGCTTGGTGTGATTTCGGTGGCGCCGTTGAGCGGACTACTTGTAACAGTGCCGTTCTCAATCGCGGGCGAGTCGACCGGCGAGCGCGACCGCCTCAGCGCGAATCTCCGCGCGATCTCGCCCGGGTACCTTGCGACCGCCGGTACGCGGCTGTTGCACGGACGGCCATTCTCCGAACACGACGCGGCGAACAGCCCTCACGTGGCGCTCATCAGCGCGGCGCTTTCCGATCGGGTGCTCTCCGGAAACCCCATCGGGCGACGGCTGATGATCGATGACAACAATCAGGGTCCAAGGCCAGTCGAGGTTGTTGGCGTGATCGAAAACGTCCGCCAGGCGGCGCTGGATCTCCCGCCGGCCCTCGACATCTACGTGCCGCTCCGACAGCTTCATGCCGACGGCGTGTCGCAGCTCAGGAACAACCAGTTTTGGACAATCAAGACCGACCTGGATCCGGCAGCCTTTCGTGCGACGTTCCTCGAGCAACTGCGAGCGACCGATCCCGATGCCGCCGTATCGAGCGTTGGCAGCATGCGCCAATATCTCGACGCCTGGCTCGGTCCACGCCGTTTCAGCCTGGGCCTCTTCGCCGCCTTCGCCGTGACGTCGATGATGCTCGCCGTTCTCGGTCTGTATGGCCTCGTCTCGTATAGCGTAAGCCAGCGCACCGCTGAGATCGGTCTACGTATAGCGATCGGTGCCACGCAGCGCCAAGTACAGCGGCTGATCCTTGTTCAGGCCGTGAAGCTTGGCTTCAGCGGTGCGGCCCTGGGCCTTGTCATCGCCGGTCTCTCATGGCCAATTCTTTCGACGATGGTCAAGGACGTGAGTATCAGTGCCGCGGCCGTCGCGACAACGTCAGCGCTGATGATCGCGGTGGTGTTGTTGGCCGCCTGGTTGCCCGCGCGCCGCGCCGCCGGCGTCGATCCGACGCTGGCGCTGAGAGGGCAGTGAGCGCATTGAATGCGCTGTCACGTTTCGACCGTTCAGCAGATGCCGCAACAAGGCTGGCTAGCCCGGGCCGTCTCCGCTCGCCGGGAACGCGACTTACGCTCGTGTCCTGCCGCTGCCGCGTCGTGTAGGTGCTAACCGTGTGCAGCCGTGATCAGGCGCCCTCGGACCGCCGCAGCTACTCGTCAACGGAACGGATCACAGGGGCGGAACACGACGCGAGGAATCGCTCCCGCCGCGTTCCGGCTGCGCAGCGAGCTCGGCTCGCTCCACCCGCCGCCGCCAAGGCTTCGGCGAGGTCCGCCGTAGCATTTGCGAAGGCGACGTCCCTGGCCAGCCAACCTCGTTGCGACATCGCAGACTACGCTGAACGCTCGTGGCGCGCTCGCATCAGCACGATCGGCCGGATTGCCTGAAGCGGTCGGCAGCGGTACCGATCGGCGTCGGCACTGTTTCGTCTCCAGCGGTCACGTGGTTTCGTTGCCGAACCGATGCTTTACCGGCCTACGGCAAACCCCAGCCGACGCCGCACCGTCAGTCCTCCCGCGGAGGGCCTGGTTTTCCACGGCACGAAGCGGAGCGCCGAGCCGACCGCTTTGCTCCGGCGTTGCTGGACGGTCGCCAGCCACAGCAGCGCGGGCCAGCCAGCCTCGTTGTGGCATCTGTGCTAAATCGCGTCTGAAATCGACGTAAACGTAAACGCGCTCAGTTTGAGGGCGGGCACCATCATCGGTGACAGCCGTTGCGGCGTGCCGATCGCTTCGACGTTCCACGGCGCCAGCATCGCCAGCACGCTCTGGTTGAAGCGCAGGTTGCGGACCGGGTGACTGATCGCGCCCTTGTCGATCCACCACAGGCCGTCGCGTGTCAGACCGGTAAGGACGATCGTTCTCGGATCGACGAGCCGGACGTACCAGAATCGCGAGATCAGCAGGCCACGATCCATGCCTTTGATCATGTCTTCGGTAGACACCGATGGCTGCGTGCCCTCGAAGATGTAGTTGACCGGGCCTGGCGTCGGCTCGCGCTTGCGTTCCTGCGCCCAGAACCGCGAGTACTCGAGGTTCTCGACCACGCCAGCTTTGACGAGCGACACGCGCGTCGCCGGTATGCCCTCGGACGTGCTCGGCACGGCCGGCATGTCCGCGTGCATCGGGTCGCTATAGATGTTGAGGCGCTCGTTGAACAGCTTCTCGCCGAGTCTGGTCTTGCCATCTTTGGCCGCGAACGCGCTCCGTCCTTCGTCCGCGGTTCGCGCGTCGAAGCTGTTGGCAAGGAACCCGACGAGATCGGAGACTGCCTGCGGCTCGAGGATGACGGGGTATGTCGCAGGCTCGATCGGCTTCGGCCCGCGCGAGCGGATGGCCTTCTCGACCGCACGGTCCGCGATGCGCTTCGCGTCGAGGCGCGCGAGATCGAAATGGCCGCCGGCATAGTAACCAGAGCCAGTGCCGTCGGCACTGCGTGCCGTCACGCTCATCCCACTCTCGCTCGATTGAAAGTAGCGGCGGTTGCCGTTGGCGGTGGCCGCGGCGACGGCAGACGCTCGCGCCGTGTGGAAGCCGGCTCCCGTCACGTTCGCGCTCCGGCAGGCAGCGAGCACAGCTTCGAGCGCCGCGGCACGGGCGGTGACGTTGACGTTGGCGGTTGCGTTCGCAAAGCCCTTCGATTCGGCGTAGTCGAGCGGGCCGAGCGTTGGCACGTACTCGCGATGCACCGGCGAAACGCGGGCGATCTGTACCGCATCGTCTGCCATACGCTTCAGCGCGTCGGCTCCAGGGTCGTTGCCGGTGACGGCACCGCGCCGCTTGCCGACCCATACCGTGACGGTGATGTCGAGGTCCTCCGAGCGTCCGCTGGTGTTGATGCGGTTGTCAGCGAATCTGGCGTGCGATTCGATCGTGCTCTGGAGCGACACGATCGCATCCTCGGCTCCCGCCGTTTTCGCGTGCGCGAGCACGGCCTCGCAAATCCTGAGTGCTTCGTCGCGTCCGAGCATCACACCGCCGCCGTGTTGAGAACCGTGACTTGCCGAAACCGCGCGGGTGGACACCCGTGGCTAACGGCGTTGGTCTGCCCGGGCTCGCCCTTGCCATCGGCGGACGTGCCCCACAAACGGTAAGTAGCGGGTCCGCCCAGACCGTCGCACGACGTCCAGAAGTCCGGCGTTCGCGATTGGTACGCCGCGTCCCTCACCATCGCCCCGAGCTTGCCGTTGCTAATCTCTCGGATCACCGCGCCACCGAATTGAAAGTTGTAGCGCTGCTGATCGATCGACGAGCTGCCGCGCCCTTCGATGAAGAGCCCACGCTTGATGCCGCTGAACAGCTCCTCGAGCGAGACCTCGGTCGACGCGGGCTGCAACGAGACGTTCGGCATCCGCGGGAACGGCACGCTCGACCAGTTGTCGGCGTGCAGGCAGCCGTGCGAACGCTGCTGTCCGACGAGCGGTGCCAACTCGCGTGTCGTCTGCCAGTCCACGAACATGCCGTCGCGCACCAGATGCCAGCGGTCGGCCGTGACGCCCTCGTCGTCGAAGCCAGTGGTCGCCAGGCCGCCCGGCTGCGTGCGATCGCCGACGAGGTTGACGATCGACGCGCCGAAGCGCAGCGTGCCGGCGTCAGCCGCCTTCAGGAAGCTCGTGCCTGCCATATTCGCCTCCCACCCGAGCGACCGATCGAGCTCCGTCGAGTGGCCGACCGATTCGTGGATGGCGAGGAAGAGCTGGGAGGGATCGACGACGATGTCGTACTTGCCTGCCGAGACGGGTTTGGACTTCAGCTTCTCGACGACCTCGTTGCCAGCCATTTCCGCGTCACGCAGCCACGGGTATTCCTCGACGTACTCGTAGCCAACGAGCTGGGCGCGATCGACGACCACGCGCGTCTGGAAGTCGCCGCTGGCGCGGTCCGCCGCGGTGGTGGTGAACTGCGGGTAGGTACGGACCAGCCGCTGGGTGATTCGCGACCCCTCACTCGACGCGAAATATTTTTGTTCGTCGACGAAGAGTACCTGCGAGTTGACGAACGAGACCCCGGCGACGGCCAACGCGGTCTCGTTCAGCTTCATGAGAAAAGCGATCTTCGTATCGAGTGGGACCTCGAACGGGTCGCGTTTGAAGGCGCTGGTCCACGTGGAGACGACCTTGTCGGCGTGGGCGAGCACGACCTTGCGTGACGCCAGCGCCGCGTTTGCCCGGGCGATCGCGACAGCCTCGTCGGCGACGGTTCGCGCTGCGGCCGGCTCCATGCGGTTACTGGCGGCGAAGCCCCACGCGCCGTTCACCAGTACGCGCAAGCCAAAGCCGCGGCTCGTCGAGCGCGACACGTTCTGCACTTGCCGCTCCCGCGTCGCGATCGACTCACGGCGGTAGCGATTGACCCGGACATCGGCGTAGGTCGCACCAAGCGCCGCCGCGCGCGCGAGCGCTACTTCCGCTATCTCGGCCCGCAGGGCATCGTCGGTGGGCCCCGCCTGAAATACGTCCGCCCACGCCGGTACGGTGCTCGCGGCGATGAGCGCGCTGCTGCTGGTAGCAAGGAAGTGGCGCCGGGAGAACGCGGGGGGTGACATCGCGGCGCGATTATAACCTTCTGGCGCGGCCACCTAATTCACCGACACTCGCCGCGGAATCCACGGAACACACGGTTGTAGGCGTCTGTCGGGACGGGTGAGATGTTGAAATCGGCCTCGAGCGCGCTCCGCTGATTGACCTGCTCGTGTGGTCAATGTCGTCCGTGGCGCGTGGCCGCGGCTAGCTACGCTCCCATCGGATGTCGATGCTGTCGCTGGTCCCGAGCGCGTCGCGCAGGACTTTGAGGAGGTGGTCGGTGGCGCGGCCGTCGCCGATGACGTCGATCGTCGCTCGATCGATGTAGTAGTCGCGATCCTCGCTCGACTCTTCTTCGAGCGCGTCCTGCAGGACTCGCAGGTCCGCCTCGGTAATCGAGCCGACGAGCTGATTCGTCTTGTCGTTGTACAGATTAATCATGACCGCCTTTCGTGTGCGCTTCGAGCCACAGGACCATGAGGTTGACTGTTGAGGTCCCTGGCCAGTGCAGAGTCTGTGCAATGTAAACCGCGGCGGAAGTGTACTGACCGCCGACGCTGCGGCCGCGACCTCTGCCGCAAAATACTGCTTTTCTGCCAGTCGTCGCTGCGGCGTCGAGGGCGAGCCCTTTGCAGTGCGCCTAGCAGCAAGTGGGGTTCGCGGCCGGATGCTCAAACCCCTGACCGCCGTGCATGCCGGTGGTCCTGCACACCGATCGCCTCGGGGGTGGAGGCGCTCGTTGTTGAAGCACAGGCCGCGAACCCAATGTGACCTCGACGATCATATCCGCATCGCCGTCAGCGCTTTCTGAACAACTGCGGCGCGAACTCTGAGAGCGCCCAGCGCCAGATCGGCCAGACATGACCGCCAGCGCGTTCGGCGTAGGTGTGTGTGATCTGCAGCCGCGTCAATTCGGCGTCGAACGTCTTGGCGCCCTTGATCAGCGGGTCTTCCGTCCCACATCCGATCCACAGCACGTTGATGCGAGCGTTCGCCGTTTTCGCATCTGCGGCGAGCTGCGCGTAGCGGGTCGCGAAATCGGCGCCACCACCGCCGGCGGCGCTGAAGAACCCGAACCCGCTGAACATGTCGAGGTGTTTCAGCCCGATGTTGTAGGTTGCGGCACCTCCCGCGGAGAGTCCTGCCATCGCGCGATTCTGGCGGCCTGGTGCGACGCGATACTTGGCGTCGACGTAGGGGATCAGCTCCTTGAGCATGTAGTCCTCGAACGGCGTCGGCGCCGGTCCGCCGGCGCCGCGTCCACCTGCAGGTGCGCTTGCTGCCGTCGCGTTGCTGCCGTTGAACGGCATCACCACGATCATCGGCGCGGCCTTCTTCTCTGCGATCAGGTTGTCCAGAATCAGGTTCGCCGCGCCTGCCGTCGTCCAGCCGAGAGCCGTGTCCCCTGCGCCGTGCACGAGATAGAGCACCGGGTAGCGTGCCTTGCTGGTGAAGTAGCCAGGCGGCAGATAGACGAGGAACTCGTGGGTGTCGTTGTACGCCGCGGAATGATGCCAGTTCCAGTCGACGCTGCCGTGCGGTACTTCGCGCAGCTGCCACGGCGCTGGCGGCGAGTCAGGCACCTCGACCAGACTGGCCGAGGTGCGGACGCGGAGCTTGATCTTCGGGTTGATCGGATCGGCGATGTTCATGCCGTCGACGGTGAAGGAATAGAGGTGCACCGTCGGTTCGAGTGGCGGCGTCGTCACGCTCCAGACACCACTGGCGTCTTTCGTCATCGGCATGGGGCCGCCGGTCGACGACGAAAGCGTCGCCAGCCAGTCACCGGTCAGCGTCACGGTGCTGGCCTGCGGCGCGCGGAGGCGGAAGGTCACCGAGCGATCGGGGTGCACCTCGGGGCTGACGAGCGTGTCCTGTTGTCCACGGCCGCCGGCGGGTTGTGGTGGCGGTGGCTGGGCGGCAGCGGTCTGTGCCAGGCCGAGCGTGGCGACAAGTGCGAGCGTAGGTGTGAGCTGTGGCATCTGCGCGTGGCTCCTTAGACCTGAGATACTACCGGTACCGAGGCAGCGCGAAACGTGCCAGCAAAACGAGTGAAGAAAAAGGAGAAGTCCCAGGCGCTCTCGCCGCGAGGCGCCTTCGCCTCGCTGCGTGTCAGTCAGGGCTTTCGCGAGTACGTGATCGATCAGCTCTCGGGCGTGGCTGACCTGCATGCGAAGGCCATGTTCGGCGGGATCGGCCTTTATGCTGGCGATGTGTTCTTCGGCATCCTCGCCGCGGACGTCCTGTATCTCAAGGTTGGCGACAGCAACCGCGCCGACTACAAGCGCGCGGGAGCCGCGCCCTTCGCTCCGTTCGCCCATCGCCCGGCGTCCAAGTCGTATTTCAGCGTGCCGGCGGGAGTGCTCGAGGACGCGCGCACGCTGGCGCAATGGGTCCGACGATCGATCGCAGTGGCACGGAATGCGCGGTCGTAGTGGGCATCACAGATCGCGTGCACTTCAGTCGGAGCGTTGCGCTGATGCCGCAACGAGGCTGGCTGGCCCGGGACGTCTCCGCTTCGCCGTGGAACGCGACCTTCGCTGATACTCTGCCGCTGCGGCGTCGTGTAGGTGCTGGCTTGTGGAGCCGTGATCGGCGCCCTCGGACCGCCGCAGCTATTCGTCAACGTCATGATCACGGGACGGAACACGACGCGAGGAATCGCTCCGGCCGCGTTCCCGCTGCGCAGCGTGCTCGGCTCGCTCCACGTCCCTGGCCAGCCAGCCTCGTTGCGACATCGCAGATTGCACCGAGCGATTGTTGCGCGCTCAGACATTCGCCGGAGCGGCGCGGTCGGATCGTCGCGCTCTGAGGGCCGTGACACCGAAGACACGAAAACGGTTCCGGAGCGGTGACTGATCGGCGGCGGCGCGGTTTTGTCTCAAGCGGTCACGTGGCTTCGTCGCCGAACCGAGCTTTACCGGCGTACGGCAAACCGCAGCCGACGCCGCACCGTAAGGCCAGCGCGGAGGGACCGTTTTTGCCACGGCCCGAAGCGGAGCGCCGAGCCGACCGCGTCGCTCCGGCGCCGCCCTGACGGGCGCTCACGCCTCGTTGCGCAGCGCCGTCACGGGATCGACCCGCGCGGCGCGGCTGGCGGGGATCAGGGCAGCCAACAGGGCAACGATCACCATCGATACGGCCGCTACGGCGAACGCCAGGGGATCGAGCGCTGACACTTCGAACAACAGTGTTTTCATCACGCGCGTCAGTGCGAGTGCACCAGCCACGCCGAGGACGAGGCCGATGAGCACCATCGCCAGCGCGTTTCGGACGATGTGTGCGAGGACCCTGCCGGTGCTGGCGCCGAGCGCCATGCGGATGCCGATCTCGCGCCGCTGCTGGTTGACGGCGTGCGAGAGGACGCCGTAAAGGCCGAGGGCGGCGAGGAGCGCGGCGACGCCGGCAAAGGCGCCGATGATCCACGCCGGCTGCGCGCGTCCTGACAGCACCAGCTCCTTCACCTGCGTCATCGTCCGCACGTCCCCGAGCGGCAACGTCGGATCTACCTGGCGGACGGCCTCCCGAATCGCGGGCATTGCCAGTGCCGGATCGGTGATCGTTCGAACGAGCAGCTTCATCTCGCGCCGCGGCGCCTGCAGTAGCGAAACGTAGACGACTTCGGGCGTCGGCGTCTCGAGATCGTTGACGCGCTCGTTGCGAATCATGCCGACGATCTCGACATCCTCAGCCTTGCCGGACTGGCCGCGGTTTTCGTACATGGGCGTGTTCAGCCGCACCACGCGGCCGACCGTCTGTGCCGGGTCGGCGACACCGAAGCGCTCCGCGAGCCCTCGAGCGAGTGCCTCGTTCACCACGGCAACGCGCGGCGCTCCGGCACGGTCGCTGGCCGTGAAGCCGCGGCCAGCGAGGATCGGGATGTCGAGGGTCGCGAAGTAGTTCGGATCGACACGCTTGAAACGGGAACCGATGCCGGCGTCCGTGCCAGGCACACTGACAGCATCACCCTGTCGGACGCCGAGAAGCGGCACGTCGGTCGATACCGCCGCCCGCTCGACGCCGGGGATGGCCTGCAGCCGTTCGGCCACCTGCTCGGCAAACTGCGCTGCGCGCTCCGAGTTGGGATACGCGGCCAGCGACAGATCGACCGACATCGTGATCACGTTGTCGATGCGAACGCCGGTATCGACGTTTTGCAGTTTGAACAGGCTCTTGAAGATGAGTACCGCACCGCAGATGAGCATCAACGAGACTGCGACCTCGGCGACGACGATCGTGCGTCGCATGCCTTCGCGCGACGACGAGCCGCGCGTCGCCAGGTTCAGGGCTGGCGACAGTCGCCCGGACGACATCTGCAACGACGGGAGGAGCCCGACGAGGAGCGAGACGCAGACCGCGGCAGCGGCAGCGAAGCCGAGCACGCGCAGATCGAGAACGACGGACGACGTTGAAGGTATCGTGTCACCGAGCAGCGGAATCGACGCCTGAATCAGTAGGTAAGCGAGTCCCACTCCAACGGTGGCGCCGATGAGGCACAGGACGAAGCTTTCGGTCAGCACCTGTGCGACGAGGCGGCCGCGGCTGGCGCCGAGTGCTGCCCGAACGGCGATCTCCTGCCGTCGCGCGACGCCCTTGGCGAGCATGAGGTTGGCGATGTTCGCCGAGGCAATCAGCAGGACCATCACCACTGCGCCGAAGGCCACGAGGATCGACTGCCGAAGCGTGGCGCCGACGAGACCCTGATCGAAGGGATCGAGCGCAACCCGCCAATCTTTCTTGAACGCGGGCTGCTCCGACGCAAGGCTTTCGCTGACCGCCAGCATTTCTTTCCGCGCCTGGTCGAGCGTTACACCTGGCTTCAATCGTCCAACGGCGCCGAGCCAGTGGTAGTTACGCGTGCGCTGCTCCGGTGCGAAGGTGAGAGGCTTCCAGAAGCTCGCTTGCGCGCGATCGAAGCTGCCCGCCGGCAGCACGCCAATCACCTGGTGGGGCTCGCCGTCGAGCAGGATGCTGCGGTTCAGGATGGCCGGGTCGCTGGCGAATCGGCTCAGCCACATCGCGTGGCTGATGACGACGACCTGGTTCGCGCCGGATTGATCTTCGCCGCCGCGGAACGATCGGCCGAGCGCCGGTTTGATGCCAAACACATCGAAGAAATCCGGAGAGACGAGCATGCCGTTCAGTCGCGCGGGATCGCCCTGGCCGGTCAGCGCCGCGCTGAGGCCTCGCGTCGCCGACAGCGCCTCGAACGAGGTGCTCAGCCGTTTCCAGTCGAGGAAGTCGAGCGTGGCGATGCCGTTGCGAGTCGTGGGTGTCGGCGCCTCCATGACTCGAACGATGCGCTCTGGATCGGGGTAGGGAAGTGGTTTCAGCAGGACGCCGTCGACGAGGCTGAACATCGCCGTGTTGGCGCCGATGCCAATGGCCATGACACCGATAGCGACGAACGCGAAGCCAGGATCGCGGCGCAGCATGAGCAACCCGTAGCGGAAGTCCTTGCCCAGGTTCTCGAGCCATCGCACGCTGCGGCGATCGCGGTGTTCCTCTCTGATGCGTTCAACGCTGCCGAAGGCGCGCCGTGCCGCCAGCCGCGCTTCGTCGCGGCTCAGACCCGCGGCCATCGCGTCGCGTTCGGCCAGCTCGAGATGCGCCTGCATCTCGCCTTCGAGTTCGCGATCGAGACGGCGCGAGCGGAAGAGGGCAAGCAGGCGCCGAACGAGTCCAGGCGTCATGACTTGGCCGCGAGAAATCTCGACACGAGCGCCGTCGCCCGCTCCCAGTTGGCCACTTCGATCCTGAGTTGACGCTTGCCCGCCGCCGTCAGTGAGTACATCTTGACCCTGCGGTTGGTCTCCGACACCCCCCACTGCGTTTTGATCCACCCTTGCTGTTCGAGGCGGATGAGCGCCGGGTAGATCGACCCCTGGCTCATACGCAACAGGTTGTCGGCCACCTGCTCGATGCGCCGGGCGATGCTGTAGCCGTGCATCGCGCCCATCGTGTCGAGCGTTTTGAGGATGACGAGATCAAGGGTGCCGTAGGGGACTTCGGTTTTGGCGTTAGACATGTCGACTCTCGATAGCTTAATGGTCGACTATCGACATGTCGAGCGTCAAGCCGTGGTGTATCCCGTGGCTTCCGCCTTCAGGCGGAAGGCAATGCACAATAAGGAGATGAGCCACTGCCGGATCGCCCTCGCCAATCTCCCGTTCCCCGAATCGCCCGACGCATCGGTGCGTCAGGCGGTGGACGCGGTCGCTGAGGCGGGTCAAAGAGGAGCCGATCTCAGTCTGCTTTCCCGAATGTTTCGTGCCGGGATATCGAGCGCAGAACAAGCGCGTGCCTCCGCCCGATGCGGCCTTCCTCGAACGCGCGTGGTCGGCGGTCGAATCCGCTGCCGCCCAGGCGAATGTCGGCGTCATCCTCGGCACCGAGCGCATCGTGGCCGGACGCCCCATGATCAGCGCGCTCGTGGTCAATCGCGACGGCACGAGCGACGGCTTTCAGGACAAGGTTCAAATCGATCCATCGGAAGAGAGCACGTATAGGGCTGGAGGGGGCCGCCAGGTCTATCGCTTCGGCGATTTGACGTTCGGCGTTGTCATATGTCACGAGGGGTGGAGATATCCCGAGACAGTGCGCTGGGCCGCCAAACGCGGCGCGCAGGTCGTCTTTCACCCGCACTTCCACGAGGCCGAGGCGGGGAGCTTTCGGCCGTCATCCTATGCCGACCCGGCCAATACGTTCCATGAGAAGGCTGTTCTTTGCCGCGCAGCCGAGAACACGTGTTACTTCGCCACGGTGAACTATGCCGCAGAGGGATCGCCGACGACGTCGGCCGTCGCGCGACCGGATGGGACGCTCCAGGGCTACCAGCCGTACGGACAGGCGGGGCTCTTCGTCGCCGATCTCGATCTCGGCCTGGCCACCGGTCTCCTGGCGTCGCGTTGCAAGACCTATTGACGTGGGATTGGCGCGCGCAGCGGAACGTCATCTTGATGATCACCGGAAGTGTCGGACCCTCATTCCTGAGCTGGCGTTCTTCTAGGTGGCTCGCGTCCGTCGTTCGAGATCGCGCTCGTCGCGCTGGCCGGATCGCCGCCACGCGGAGGCGTTCATGGGCAGCAGCCCAGCATTCGTCAAGGACGGACATACCGATCGCGACGCGAGAATCTATGTACTTCTCCTCGCGTGCGGCACCAGCAATCGGGACAGCCGTTTAGGACGAACCCGCCAACGTTCGGGAAACGTCGAGGATCACGGAGTGCGCCAGCGACGAAGCACTCTCGAGATGGCGTAGATCGTGACGCCGGTCGCGCCGAGCGCCGCGGCGCGCTTCAGCGATGGGGTGAGAGTCGTGTCGGCCGCGCGCCGGTGCGGATGCGCAATGAGTGGCACCTGCTTGTTGCGACGATCGGGGTTTCGTCCCGCCCAACGCCATCCCGCGTCCCACGCCGAGCGCCGCGCGCCCGACGTATAGGGATTCCTGTACAGGCGCTGCGGCGCCCACGCCGCCTGCGCGCCTTCCAACCACGCGGTTTTCCACTCTGCCACGAGGACGTCGGGGTTCGGATCGGTTGACGCAGGGCGACGTCGCCACTTGTCCCACCATCGCGACGAATTATCCGGAGGAGTGGCCATGCGGAACGGGAATCTGCAGTCAGGTTGTCCAGTGCCGTTCCGATCGTACGAGGCAAACGTCAATCGATCAAGGTCAGCTAATCGGGGTCAGGCCGTGAATCGTGAACGTGAGGTGTCAGAAACCTTGGGAAAACGTCACGTTCACGATTCACGGCCTGACCCCGGGTTGCGGTAGATTGATGCGTTACCTCACAGGGAGACGTTCATGTCCCGCATCCTGCGTTCCGCGATCGTTGGCCTTTTCGTTAGCCTCCTCATCTTCTTGCCACGCCCCACGACCACGCTTCGAGGCGAAGGACGGGCGCCACAGGGCGCCGCGCCGGCGCCGGCCACGGCCGCGCAAGTGGCGCCATTCGTCGGCGACTGGCTCGTGACGATGTCGATGCAGGCCTTCGAGGCGACGTTCGCCGTCAGCGTCAAGACCGATGGCGGCAAGCCGTCGGCAACGGTCAGCGCCGATGGCCAACCGACCGCGACGGTCACCGACATCCTGGCAGCCGGCAACAACCTGGTGCTCAAGTACTTCATCAGCATGCAGGGCACCCCGATTTCGAGCGTCCTCACGCTGACGCCCGACGGCGCCGGCCTGCGCGCGACGATGGCCATCATGGACGGCCAGTACGAGATGTCGGGCACGGGCGCAAAACAGGCGCCGGGCACGCCCGTCCGCGCGACCGGGTTTGGCGGCGGCGGGGGCCGCGGCTCGCAGACGAGCCCCGCGACGGACTTCTCGCCAAAAACGCCGTATAAGGCGCGCACACCGGAAGAGGAAGCCGCGGGCTTCATGGTGCCAGCGGGGTACCGCATGGAGCTCATTGCCGCCGAGCCGGACGTCATCAGCCCGACGCTCATCGAGTTCGATGGCAACGGCCGCATGTATGTCGGCGAGATGATCAGCTACATGATGGACGCCGCCGCCAGCCGCGAGCACGAGCCGATCAGCCGCATCAGCCGCTGGGAAAGCACGAAGGGCGATGGACGGTACGACAAGCGGACCGTCTTCGTCGACAAGCTCGTGGCGCCGCGCATGATCCTGCCGCTGCAGGACGGCGTCATCCTCACGAGCGAGACCGACTCCGACGATCTGGTCAAGTGGAGCGACACCAACGGCGATGGCGTCGCCGACAAGCGGGAAGTCGTCTTCAGCGGCATCGGGCAGAGCGGCGACGCGAACATCGAGCACCAGAAGGCGGGCCTTCTGTGGAACATGGACAACTGGATCTACACGACCTACAACCCGTTCCGGATTCGTTGGACGCCATCGGGCTTTCTCCGTGAGCCAACCGGACCGAACGGCGGACAGTGGGGCCTGGCGTCGGATGACGATGGGAAGCCGTGGTTCGTCGACGCGGGCGGCGAGCGCGGGCCGATGAACTTCCAGTTTCCGATCCACTACGGCGCGTTCACGCCTTGTCAGCCGGCGGGCCGCGGCGCGCGCGGCGGACGAGCCGGCGCTCCACCTCCGCCGCCGGCGGCTCCGAATCCGAACTGCCCGCCCGGAATGGAAAACGGTTTCGAGAAGGACTTCGCCGTCGTCTGGCCCGCGCCAAGCATCGGCGACATGCAGGGCGGCATCCCCCGCACGCGCATGCCGGCGCAGAACCTGAATCACTTCACCGCCACGACTGGCCCCGCCATCGTCCGCGGCGACAAGTTGCCGGCCGATCTCAAGGGCGATCTTCTCTTTACCGAGCCGGTCGGACGGCTGATCCGGCGGGCGGCGATCGAGAACATCGAAGGGTTGACGCAATTGCGCAACGTGTATCCGGCGGCGGAGTTCATCACGAGCGCGGATCAGCTGTTCCGGCCCGTGAACATCAGCAACGCTCCTGATGGAACGGTGTACATCGCCGACATGTACCACGGCATCATCCAGGAGCGGGAATGGTCCGGTCCCGGTTCGTACCTGCGCGCGAAGATCGAGCAATATCAACTCGACAAGATCGCCGGGCACGGGCGCATCTGGCGGCTGCGCTACGACGGACGGCCGGCGGTGACGGCAACCGAAACCAACATCGGCCAGCCGGCGATCCCGGCGATTCAGCCGGCCTTCGAGCCACCGCGGATGTACAGCGAGACGCCGGCGCAGCTGGTCGCGCACTTCACGCATCCAAACGGCTGGTGGCGCGACACGGCGCAGCGTCTGTTGATTCTGAAGCAGGATAAGTC
Source organism: uncultured Acidobacteriota bacterium (assembly GCA_963797715.1). Taxonomy (GTDB): domain Bacteria; phylum Acidobacteriota; class Vicinamibacteria; order Vicinamibacterales; family 2-12-FULL-66-21; genus DATBJJ01. The sequence continues at coordinate 57,416 of CAWCQS010000002.1, read as the reverse complement.
GGTGGTGCCGGCCTTGCAGCAGGTGGCTGCGCCGCCTTCGCGGCCTAAGCCGCTCGGCGAACCCCGCTGCTCGCGCGTTCCACGCGATGTGGACGCTCGAGGGACTCGGCGCGCTCGACGCGACGCTCGTCCGCGAGGCGATGAAGGATCAGAATGCACGCATGCGCGTGCAGGCGATTCGCGCGAGCGAGACCCTCTACAAGGCTGGCGACAAGTCGCTGGCGGACGACTATCGCGCGATGACCAAGGACGCCGATCCGAATGTCGCCATCCAGGCGATGTTGACGGTCAACCTCTTCAAGCTTCCAGATGCCGCCGACGTGATCAAGGCGACGCAAGCGGCGAACACGGCCAAAGGCGTCGCGCTGGTAGGCGAACGCCTGCTGGCGCCGGCGACCACGAGCTTCGGCGGCCGTCGTGGCACGTTCACGCCAGAGGACGAGAAGCGGCTGCAGCAGGGCAGCGATGTCTTCGGCGCGGTGTGCTTCGCGTGCCACGGAACGGACGGTACGGGGAAAGCCATGGACAATGCGCCTGCCGGCACGATGATGGCGCCACCGATTGGCGGTTCGCCGCGCGTGCAGGGCCATCGCGATTACGTCATCAAGGTTGTGCTCGGCGGCTTGACGGGTCCGCTCGACGGCAAGACGTACCGCGACGTGATGGTGCCGATGGGCGGGACCGACGAGTGGGTGGCGGGTATCGCATCGTACGTCCGCAACAGCTTCGGCAATAGCGCTGGCATGGTGGCGCCTGCTGACGTCGCGCGCGTTCGCGCTGAGATGGCTGCCCGCAAGAGCATGTGGACCGTTCCCGAGCTCGAGGCCTCGCTGCCGCGGCTGCTCGATTCACAGCAGTGGAAGCTGACGGCAAGCCACGGCGCCGAGGCCGCGCCCGCCGCGTCGACGCTGCGCGGCTGGAGCTCCGGCGTTCCTCAGGCCCAGGGGATGTGGTTCACGGTCGAGTTGCCGCAGCCTGCGATGATCACCGAACTGCAGTTCGAGTCGATGCTGAGCGGTGGCGGTCGCGGTGGACGTGGTGCGGCTGGAGCGGCCCCGGCGCCGCCCGTCGCTGGATTCCCTCGAGGCTACACGGTTCAGGTGTCGACGGATGGAAAGACGTGGAGCAAGCCCGTCGCCGAGGGCAAGGGTGAAGGCGCGCGCACGGTCATCACGTTCGAGCCCACGCGCGCGACGTTCGTCCGTATCACGCAGTCGGCCGCGGTTGCTGACGCGCCCGCATGGTCGATCAGGAATCTGCGCGTCTACGAGGCACCTCCTACGGTCGCCAAGAAATAGACCGCTCTAGGGGCGCCTGTCCGTACGCACCGCAGTGAAGCGGTCGGCTCGGCGCTCCGCTTCGGGCCGTGGAAAAACGTTCCCTCCACGGCTGGCCTTACGATGCGGCGTCGGCTGGGGTTTGTCGTACGCCGGTAAAGCATCGGTTCGGCAACGAAACCAAGTGACCGCTGGAGACGAAACGGTGCCGCCGCCGATCGGTACCGCTCCGGGTCCGTTTTACGGTCTTCGCTGTCACGGCCCTTAGAGTCGCACCGAGCCGACCGCTTCGCTGCGGCGGCTGTCCGAGCGCGCCATCGCACTTGCCGCTAGTTCTGAGAAAACGCAGAGAAGGGCGTCTTCATAGTTGTAACCACCATCCGATGACACCTCCACGAGATGTCGCGGTGGCAGAGGTACGCGGTCCGTACTCGGCCGGCGTGGAACTCGTTCCAGCACCACGTCATGCCGTTCGCCGCCTCACGGACTCGATCTGACCCGAAGTTTGCTGGCACGCAGGCGAAGCGGCGCTCGTCGCGCCAGGGAGGTCACATGCGAAAGAATGCGCGTGTCATCACAGCCATTCTGGTCTTTTCGCTTTGCGCCACGGTTCAGGCCAACAAGTACGGATCGGTCGAGCCGATCGCCAACTCGGCGGTGATCGATACGACACCGCTTCGGGATCAGCCGCTGCGGGTCCGCGAAGCATTCGCGACGCGCCTGTTGCAGTGCGGCATCGTCAATCAGGTGATCGACGTCCTGTCGTCGACGCGCGCGATCACGACGGTCAACAGTTTGAACACGAGCTTCGCGGTTGGTGCCGGCGGCTTTGCCGGATTCACCAATCCGTCGTTCGTCTATACGGTGATTGACGATGGACCGAATGCCGCCAGCATTGACGACATCAAGATCTTGACCGACAGCCTGGGCTACGTGCTGTCGCAGGCCAGTGCGTTCCTGCTCGACTCTGACGATCCCACGAGTTTCGACTTTCCGGCGAACTATGTCGTGCTGAACTTCGCGACGCCGCCGCCCCTCGCCGCGTCGGCCGCGCTCTTCAGGACCGTCGGCCGGATCGATCCCAAACTCTTCGAGACCGATACCAGTGGCTACACGCAATACGGTCGCGCGTATCTCTCGCTGCAGTCCGATGTTCCCGACGAGCAGTTCATTGCCGGTTACGTGCGTGCGGCGGACGAGTTCGGCGTCGATTACACGCCAATCGTCAACGGAACGCCCACACTCTTTCAGGGCGGCGCTGCCTTCCCGGGCAACGACTGGACCGTCAACAGCCGCGGCGAGGAATACCTGTCACGCATTCCGCAGCAGAGCCATCGAGCGCTGAGCCGCATCCGCGCCTTCCACCTGCGCGTCACGCGCGAAGTGCTACGCAAGCTGGAGTTCCACGACAAGCGATCGCATGACGATGAGGTGTCGTTCGAATGCCGCGGACGTGAATAGGCGCGCAGTTGCAGTGGCGCGTGAAGGAGCGCGCCGGAGCGAAGCGGTCGGCTCGGCGCTCCGCTTCGGGCCGTGGAAAAACGGTCCCTCCGCGGCAGGCCTTACGGTGCGGCGTCGGCTGGCGTTTGCCGTACGCCGGTAAAGCATCGGTTCGGCAACCAAGCCATGTGACCGCTTGAGACGAAACCGCGCCGCCGCCGATCGTAACCGCTCCGGAACCGTTTTAGTGTCTTCGCTGTCACGGCCCTCAGAGTCGCCGCCGAGCCGACCTCTTTGCTTCGGCGGCCGTTGGTGCGCGCCACCGTCGATCGTCGAACCCGGCGATGTCGCAACGAGGCTGGCTGGCCGGGGACGTGGAGCGAGCCGAGCGCACTGCGTAGCGGGAACGCGGCCGGAGCGATTCCTCGCGTCGTGTTCCGTACGTGTGATCCGCATCGTTGACGAATAGCTGCGGCGGTCCGAGGGCGCTTGATGACAGCTCTACAAGCGAGCACCTACACGACGCGGCACCGGCAGGGTACGAGCGTAGGTCGCGTTCCCGGCGAGCGGAGACGGCCCCGGCCAGCCAGCCTCGTTGCGGCATCACGGAGTTGGTCGAGCGTAGTCGGGACGCATCGACTGCGCGGCGAGGCGCACGACCGGCGTTCGAGTGCTTCGTGTCTCACGCTTCCAACAGCGGCGGCAGCTTCTTTGGAATCCTGACCGTAAACGTCGTGCCCGCGCCTTCGACCGAATCTACCCCGATCTCGCCGCCGAGCGCCTTGACGCATTCCTCGGCGATCGCGAGGCCCAGGCCCGTGCCTTCGATCCCAAGCTCACCGTCGAGGTGCGGGTGCGCCCTGACGAATCGCTCGAACACCTTCGGCAGCGACTCGCCTGGGATGCCGATGCCGTTGTCCTTGACTCGGATCTCGTAGTGCTCGTTGGCGGCGGACGCCTCGATTGCCACGTGCTTCTTGGGTTTCGCCCTGTCGGAATACTTCACGCCGTTGGCGATCAGGTTGATCAGGATGAGCTCGAGCGCTCCGGTGTCGAGGTGGACGAGCATCGACTCGGTGGCCGCTTTGAGTTCGACGCCTCGTGCGTCAGCCATGTCCTGGAGCTGGCGAAATACTTCCCGAACCAGTTCCGAGAACTCGACCGTTTGCTCCGTCGGTTTGTCCGACAGAACGCCCGATCTCGGCAAGCGCTCGAAGCTGCGGATGATTCTCACCGCGCGATCGGCGCTGTTGCGAACCGTCGCGCCCAGGTGACGCCGCTGTTCAGGGTCGGCGGCCTTCTCACTGGCGAGGAGTGCCGCACCGAACTGGAGCGTGCCGATCACATTCCTCAGCTCGTGGCCGATGGCTCGATTGAACGAGTCTAGCCGCTTGCCCTGTTCGGTCACCGTCTCGGTGTACTGGCTGATGAACGTCCCCGCGGTGATCTGCATGAGCACGCGAACGGCACGGCCGATCCGCCGCCACGCTTCGAGACAATCCGACAACGGCGGCGCCGGCTTGATGGCGCTCACTTCGGCGACGGCGAACTCATCGAGGATCTCGCCGAGCAGGTCGTATTCGCGGAGCACCTGATGCAGCGACGCCTGCTGCTGGTGGCGCAACTGGCCGAGCTCGCGTGCCTTGTCGATCACGATGGTTCGGGCGGCGATGTCCTCTTCGGCAGGATCGGCCACGAACTTGCCGATCTCGTCGATTAGCCCTGGAATGTGATCGAGCAGGAGATCGCTGGGAAAAACCGAGCGAGCTTCGACGGGAACGAGGGCGACGAGCCGATCGAGCCATCGTTCCGCCAGGATTCGGTTGGCGTGCTGCAGCCTCACACCGAGAACCGCGGCGCACGATGAATTGGCCGTTGCCACCAATGGCCCCCCTGTCGCGAACAGTCCAATCCCTGACGCTGATGCGTGGGACCGGAACCGGCAGAACTTTTCTGTTGTGCGATGAAGGGCTGAGTATATCAGTCAGTGCGCGCCGTCGCGTGGCTCGTTGTCAGCTCGGCCGTTGAGGCGTGCGGCATGCTCGGCGCAGACAACCGCCATTTGCCTCAATTCGCGTACCACTCCAACGATCTCGACAGCCACGTTCGGGCAGTCCGGCCAGTCACACATGTACTCCGCGAGCGTTTCTTCCTGACCACCGACGTCGATGCGTAGGGCAACCCTAGGCATTCTTCTGGCAATGCAATTCGTTGACCAGAAAACGAGCGCGCCATCGACGAGCGATCCACGACCATGTGCGCCCACACAACCAGAATTGGTCGCGAACTGACGAAACGGTGTGACACCGCTCGGCGACAATGCGGACCAGGTATCACCAATCGCGATCATCCTGGTCGATCATCGAGAGCTCAGCGACAACCGCAGCGTGACGCCGACGGTTCGTCCGTCGCCGGGCTGGGCAACGTAGAGGCCAGTGTTTCCCGGCGCCGCGGTCATCAGTTCGAAGTAGTTCTTGTCGAGCAGATTTCGCGACCATAGAAAGACCGCCCAGCCGTCGCCAGCGCGGAAACCAAACCTCAGGTTCAAGAGCGAGTAGCCGTCAACGATGAGGTACCTCGAGTAGCTCGAGCTCGACGAGAACGACGATCGGTAACTCATATCGATGGCGCCAAACAGCTGCCCAGCGCGGCCGAACACCGATTGCGGACGGGCATACTCGCCGCCGATCGAATACGCCCACTTCGAGATGCCGGGGAGGGAGGTGCCCGAGACGTCCTTGAACGAGGGACCGCCCGTGTCTTCGAGCGGCGGTGGCGCGTCCGGGAACGACACGTAGATGCCGTCGGTGTAGGCGAGCGCGCCGTAGAACGAGACGTTGGAGTTGACGCGGCTGTTGACGTCGACTTCGGCGCCGCGAACCCGTACTTTCTCGGCGTTCGCGAGATAGCCGCGCAGCACGCCTACGCTGGCGTTCGTCACTTGCGTCTGGAAATCCTCAATCTCGGTGTCGTACACCGTCAGGTTGGCCGTCAACCCGCGCGCCAGTGTGGTCTTCAGCCCCACCTCGACGTTGCGCACATCTTCCGGCTTGACGATTGCCGACGAGAGCACGGGTTGATTGGCAGCGTCGGTCGGCAAGCCGTTCAGGTTGAGGCCGACCGACTTGAACCCGGTGGCGTAGGTCGCGTACACGTTGATGCGATCGGTGACGCGATATGAAGCCGTGAATTGCCCCGAAAGATTCGTGTCATCGACGTCCGCGCTGTACTTCTGGGGTGCCAGCACCGACAGCTTCAGCGCGACAAGCGCTGGGTCCGTCGTCTGCAGGCCGCCGTACACCTGCTGGTCGAAGTCCACATCCTTGCGGTCGTAGTTGAAGCGCAAGCCGGGCAGGAGGCGCAGTCGATCGGTGACTGACAGCTCGACCTGTCCGAAGACCGCGGCGCTCGTGTTCCCGTATCGAACGTACTGGTTGTAACCGTAGCCATCGAGCAGGCCTGGAGTGGCAGCCGCGGCTGTTGGAGCGAGGAGGAATCGCCACGCGGCCGATCCCTGCTCCTGCTGGAACGATGGGTCCGAGTTGATGGTCTGATGGAACGCGAAGCCGCCGACAACGAAATTCGCGCGCGGTGTGAGGTAGCCGGCGTACCGCACCTCCTCGCTCCACTGACGCTGCTTCGACGGCGCCGCCGAGATCGTCGTCACCGGCAGGCCGATGAAGTCACGATCGTTCGACGGGTTCCAGTTCCAGAAGCGCCAGCCGGTCGTAGCGGTAAGAACGCCGCGGCCGACTTTCCAGTCGAGGTTGATCGACGAGCCACCAAGATCCTGGAACGAGCGCAGTGGCGTGTCGACGTCGGTCACGCGATCGAAGGCGTTGAAGCTCGGCGCGGTGTAGTGAAGGTCCGAGGCAATCTGCGGATACTGGCGGTTTGGCGGCCGAAGCGTCGGCGCGACTCCGGCAACGACTTGCGTGTATCCGTCCGGACGCTGGCGGCCGTAGTCGGCCGTCCACAGCAGTGCCACTTTGGCAGACGGCGTCACGAGGATCTGGCCGCGCAGCCCCGCATTGTCCAGATCGTTGACCTTGTTCTGCGTCGTGACGTTGTCGACCGTGCCGTCACGCTGCGTTCCTGAGAACGACAGTCGTCCTGCGACCTTCTGGCCGAACGGACCGGTCACCGACGCCTTGGCCTGCACGAATCCGACGTCGCCGAGATTGAGCTCGAAGTCGGCGGCGCGTGTGAAGCTCGGCTTGCGGGTTGTGACGTTGATGGCGCCGGCGGTCGTGTTCTTGCCGAACAGCGTCCCTTGCGGGCCCCGAAGCACCTCGATGCGATCGACGTCGAGAAAATCAAGGGTTGCCGCCGCCGGGCGCGAGTAGAAGACGCCGTCGACGTAGAGGCCGACGCCTGGCTCGAGGCCGTCGTTGGTGAGGCCGAACGGCGCCCCGAGCCCGCGGATGTTGATGGCCGAGTTGCGCGGGTTGGTCGAGTAGAACTGCACCGTCGGGATCAGCTCCTTCAAGCGATTGACGTTGAAGGCGCCAGCGTTCTCAACCAGCTTGCGATCAATCACCGACAGCGGAATCGGGACCTCTTGCGCCACCTCCTCGACCCGGCGCGCGGTGACGACGACTGCTTCGCTCAACCGCGCCGGCGAGAGCGTCAGCTCGATTTCGGCCGTCCGCCCCCCTTCGAGCGACACCTCGCGGACCGCAGCCTCGAAACCATCGAGCGTTGTCTCCAGGCGATACGTGCCGGGCGGCAAGGAGGCCACGCGATATGCTCCCTGCTGGTCGCTGACCGTTTCAATGGCGCGGCGAGTACGTTCGCTGACCACGCGAACCGTGGCTCCAGGGATCGCGCTGCCCGAGGTGTCACGGATAGTGCCGGTGATGGCGCCGCTCTCCACTTGCGCGAACGTCGTTGCGGGGACGATGAATGCGAACAGCATCGCCGTCATGAACCACCTGTCGAACTTGAACACGCTCTCCTCCCACCACACTCACAGGCGTGGCTTCTGCTCTGGCATTCGTGGCTTCTGCCTTCAGGCGGAAGCTCACAAGAGTGCCGAGCAGGCAGGAGCAGGAACTGAGCCGGTTAGAAACCGTAAATTTCCGCCCGGTTTCGAGCGTCAGGAATGCGGGCCCGTGGTATGTGCTGGGCAGGCCAGCTCAGAAAGTACAGTTAGCTAGCAGATATCACAGCATTTCCACCGCTTCGTGTTCCCGGAAGCTGGACCAGTTGATCTTCAGCTTGCGCATGCGCGCCCGCAGCGTGTGGGGATTGATACGCAGCAGGCGCGCCGCACCGTGTGGTCCCTCGACGCGCCCGCGGGTTGCGGTCAGTGCGGCCTCGATGTGCCGCCGGATGACGGTGTCAAGCGGTTCGATAGTATTCGGCGCAGCGGCTTCTGGCGCCGTGCTCAACGCCGCGCCCGGCCGCGTGCTCAGTCCGAGTGCCGCCGTCACGCTCAGTGATCGGCCTTGTCCGATCAAGACGGCCCGGTCCATGACCGCCCCAATCTCTCTGACGTTGCCGGGCCATCGATACTCGCTCAACACGCGGACGTCCTCATCGGACACCGGAATCGGCCGCAGGCCGAAGCGGTTGGCGGCGCGTTCGGCAAAGTACTCGGCAAACGCGCGGATGTCGCTGGGACAATCTCGAAGCGGTGGGATGACGATCGGGAACACCGCGAGCCGATAGTAGAGGTCTTCACGAAACGTCTGCGCCTCAACCATGGCTGGCAGGTCGCGATGCGTGGCGGCGACGATTCGGACGTTGACGCGGACGGGACGCTCGCCGCCGACGCGCACGACCTCGCCGTCCTGGACGACGCGGAGCAAGCGGACCTGCGCCGGCAGGGCGAGCTCGCCGACTTCGTCGAGGAACAGCGTGCCACCGCTGGCCTGCTCGAACCAGCCTCTGCGTCGCGTCGTCGCGCCGGTGAACGCCCCCTGTTCGTGACCGAAAAGCTCCGAGTCGATCAACTCCGGCGCGATCGCTCCGCAGTTGACGCGGCGGAATGGACCCTTGTGGAACGTCGACTGCTCGTGGATGGCGCGCGCGATGATCTCTTTACCGGTACCGGTTTCGCCGAAGAGGAGGACCGGCGCGGCGCTTCGCGCCACCATGTGGGCGCGTGCCATGACCGCCGCCAGGCCAGTGTCCCCACCGATCAGCCGTTCATCGTTTGCCGGTCGATCGCCGGTGATCAGGTGTTCCGGGACGGATCGCGCAGCTGCTACAGGTTTCTGTGACATGCAATAGGGTGCTGGCCTGACTATGTGCTCACATTACTAGCACATATCACGGACAATCACCCTTAGATTCGGCCAGCCACCAGTTTGCGCCGGCCCCTTAGCGCACGCTGTAGCGCGTTCCAACGTAGGCTCGTTTGGCCAGCGCCTGCTGCAGCGCGTGCAAGGGCTCCTCGCACCCAGCAACGGCGGCTCGCTTTTGATTGAGGGCCAGCGCGAGCGAGCGCACGTTGGTGTTCCGGCGCGACAAGCCAATCAGCTGCCGGTTGGCTTCCATCAGCCGATCCAGCTCGGTCGTGGCCGCGACGACCTTCGGTCGCAGGTGGGGCGGGACTGCTTCGGCCAGCGTCTTGAGGTCGCCGCGCGCTGCCATTTCCGCCGCTGACATGCGCTGCTCGATCTTCGACATGGCGCCGTCGTCGGGTTCCGCGATGTGAGGGGCCTGTAACGCCTGTATTTCTCGCGCGTGCGCCACCACGCGGGCAGCAAGGGCACGAGCCCGCCACGAGTCCTTGGAGTCGTCCGTGGGCTCGAGCTCCTGAAGCGATGTGCTGAGTGCGTCGACGGCGTCTTGCGACGTCCCGAAGGACAACCGCTGCGCCTTGAGATTCGTGTTCTCGACCGCGAGCTCGAGGATACCTGCATCAATCTTCTGATACTCGGAAAACCGCGTGCGGAACTGGTCGAGCAGCTTCAATTCCTCGCTGAACCGAAGTGTTTCAAGCAACGGACGGAGGGCGTCGGCGTCCTTTTGTGCTGCGGCTGTCCGCTGCTTGGCGTCGTTGGCGAACGACGTTTGAGGCTTCGTCAGTATCTGCCATCACGGCGAGGTTCGAGTCGTCGGCCGCCTTGGTGAATTGCACCTGCAGATCGGAGGACAGGTGGCGCGCCTCCAGCACCTGTTCGAGCGCGGCGTTGACGTTGCACGCACTCATCGCGATCGCGGCGGCCAGCCAGCAGACAGAAACGACGCGCGATTGCCAGGGTGCTCGAGATATCGACATGGCGATTACGCTCCCGGGTCGCCGAGCGGCACGACCTGCACCGCGGCGTCGCGCACTTCCTCGAGGAACCGATTCAGCGTCGAACCCTTCAGCAGGATTTCCCATCGCGTGCGGGCGCTCTGGCCGAAGATCACGTGGGTGATGCCCTCGCGTTTGGCGAACGCGATCAGCCCGTCGGCCGGTTTTTCCGCTTTCACACGCACGATGGTGGCGCCAAGCTCCTTGGCCAGCGCCAGGTTTCGATCGAGCGCCGCCCGATCGTCGCGCTTGATGTGGCCGGGCGCCTCGCGCGGGGTCTCGACGTACACGGCGTACCAGTGGGCGCCGAGCCGGCCGGCGATCCGGGCGCCGGCCCGAATGACGCGCGGGGCGTCGGCGCTCGAGCTCATACACACCATGACGCGCTCCGGGATTAGTGCCGGCTCGAGGCCTTCGCGCTGACGGTGTGATGCCGCCTTCTCGCCAATCTCGTCGGCCACTGCGCGCAGCGCCAGTTCGCGCAGCGTCGACAGGTTCGTTTCCCTGAAGAAGTTGGTCAGCGCTTGCTCGACCTTCTCGGGCTTGTAGACCTTGCCTTGTCGCAGGCGGCTCTGCAACTCCTGCACGGTCACGTCGACGTTGACGACCTCGTCGGCCCGATCGAGAAACGTGTCGGGCACCGTCTCGCGCACGCGCACGCCGGTCACGCGGCTCACGGCGTCGTTCAGCGTCTCGAGATGCTGGATGTTGACCGCGGTCATCACGCCGATCCCGGCGTCGAGCAGCTCCAGGACATCCTGATAGCGCTTGTCGTGGCGTCCGCCAGGGGCATTGGTGTGCGCGAGCTCGTCGACGACGCACAGCTGTGGTTTCCTGGCGAGGATGGCGTCGAGATCCATCTCTTCGAGGACGACGCCGCGGTACTCGATCTTGCGCCGCGGGACCATGGGCAAATCGCGCAGCCTGGGCTTCGGTTTCCGCGCGTCCGTGTGTTTCAACGAATCCGATGACGACGTCGAGGCCCTCACGCCTGAACGCGTGCGCGTCGTCAATCATCGAATAGGTCTTGCCGACTCCGGGCGCTGCGCCGATATAGATCCGCAGCCTCGCACGCTCCGCCGTCTGCAGTTTGGCCAGCGCCTGCTCGGCCGTCGGTCGTGGTCGTTCCAGCACCTGCTCAATCGTATCCATCATTGCTCACGCCCGGACGCTCTTTATGAACTCTTTATGGGTTCGTTGCGACGATTGTGCCGTGAGTTTTTATCGACTTTTTGACGACCTCTCTTACGCGGACTGGCCATACCCTCGACATCGTCGGTGCTGGCCATGACGTCAGTGCCGGAGACTGGAACTTTCCCGGCCAGGAGGAATTTTCCGATGTCCGTGGTGCGGAAGACCGAGTGTTCATGGTGGCTCTTGTGGTGACCCTGGTATCAGCGATTCCGGTCGAGCGCGCAAACGCCGAGTCCAGCGCCCGATCCAAATCCAGGACGGCTGACGCTGACAGGCGAGCGTCGACGTCGTCAGCACGTACATGTTCAGAGGCATCAGGCAAAACGCCACGGGAGTCGCGTTCTGGCCGGTCGCTGACGTGGGGGTCGCGCTCTATTCCGGCGACGACGCGCTGAAGAGCGCGACCTCAACCTCGGCTCGTGGAACAGCCTCAACACTGGTGACACCGGGGCCGATGGTCCAACCGGGAAGTTGTGGTACGAGTCGGATTTCTACACGACGGCGACTCTCGGATTCGGCGGCGGCGCGAGCGTCGCGGCGACCTACACGGCGTACACGAGCCCCAACAACGCGTTTACGACGGTCAAGGAGTTCATGTTCAAGCTCGGGGTCGACGACACGGCGCACCTTGGCAAGGCGGCGCTGAAGCCGTATGCGCTCGTCGCCTTCGAGTTCGACACCGAACCGGGGACCGGCCAGGCGGACGGCGGGTCCAAGGCCGGCCGCTATCTCGAACTCGGTGTGGCACCAGGCTACTCCTGGCCGAAGGCGTCAATCGCCGTACCGGTCAAAGCTGGCTTCAGCCTGTCGAACTACTACGAGCTCAATGTCGGCACGTCCGCGGAACCGGTTTTCGAAGACCATCGTTCGGCTACTTCAGCGTCGCTGGCCTTGTCACCGTGCCGCTTGGCGGCACCACGGGCGTCGGCGCGTGGAACGTTCATGGCGGGGTCGAGTTCCAGGCGCTTGGCGACACGACCAAAGCGTTCAACGGCGGTGACAGCTCGCGCGTCATTGGCTCGGTCGGCATTGGCTTGTCGGTACTGAAGGAGGGTGTCGTGCTGGATGTGGTGTTTGTGGCGATCTCGCTGCTGTTCTTTGCGCTCAGCGTCGGCTACGTCGCGCTCTGCGATCGGTTAATGAAGTGCAGGTGCAGCACGAAATGCACATGACGACTTTCGAATCCATCGTCGGCCTGTTAATCAGCGTTGCCCTGTTGGCCTATCTCGTCCTCGCGATGATGAAGCCGGAGAAGTTCTGACATGACTGCGAATGGCTGGCTGCAAATCGTCGTTCTTCCTGCTTGCCGTGCTGGCGGTGACGGCGCCGCTCGGGAAGTTCATGACGCGGGTCTTCGCCCGCGAGAAGACGTGGCTCGATCCGGTGCTGCGCCCGATCGAGCGGCTGATCTATCGCGCTGACCGGCGTGAACGACGACGCGCGAGATGCGATGGACCGAGTACGCCGTGTCGCATCCTGATGTTCAGCGTCGTGTCGATGCTGGTGCTCTACGTCATGCAGCGCGCTGCAGCACGTGCTGCCGTTCAACCCGCAGGGATTCGGGCCGGTGGCGCCGGACCTCGCCTTCAACACGGCGGTGTCGTTCACCACCAACACGAACTGGCAGGCCTACGGCGGCGAGACGACCATGAGCTACTTCACGCAGATGGCCGGCCTCGCGTACCACAACTTCGTGTCGGCGGCGGTCGGTATCTCGGTGGCGATCGCCTTCATCCGCGGCATCGCCCAGCGGGAGAAGGAGACGCTCGGCAACTTCTGGGTCGACCTGGTCCGGGCCTCGCTCTACGTCCTGCTGCCGATCGCCATCGTCGGCTCGCTGTTCCTGGTGTCCCAAGGCGTCGTGCAGAACCTCAAGCCGTACGACAAGGTCGCGGTTCTCGATCCGCAGACGGTGACGACCACCGGCGCCGACGGCAAGCCGCAGACCACAGTGGTCGCGGAGCAGACGATCGCCCAGGGCCCGGTGGCGTCGCAGGAGATCATCAAGCAGTTCGGCACCAACGGCGGCGGCTTCTTCAACGCCAACAGCGCGCACCCGTTCGAGAACCCGACGCCGCTCTCCAACTTTCTCGAGATGCTCGGCATCTTCGCGATTTCGTCCGGCCTCACCTACACGCTCGGATCGATGACCGGATCGCGGAGGCACGGATGGGCGGTCTGGGCGGCGATGGCGTTCCTGTTCGTCGCCGGCGTCACGGTCGCGTATCTGGGCCGAGGCGCGCGGCAACCCGATGCTGGCCGCGGCCGGGGCGGATCAGGTGGTGTCCGCGACCTCGTCCGGCGGCAACATGGAGGGCAAGGAAGTGCGGTTCGGCATTGCCAACACCGCCCTCTTCGCCACGATAACCACCGATGCGAGCTGCGGCGCGATCAACGGCTGGCACGACTCGTTCACCCCGCTCGGCGGCATGGTGCCGCTCGCCAACATCCAGTTGAGCGAAGTGGTCTTCGGCGGGGTCGGCGCCGGGATGTACGGCATCCTCGTCTACATCATCCTGGCGGTCTTCATCGCCGGGCTGATGGTCGGGCGAACGCCGGAGTATCTCGGCAAGAAGATCCAGGCCTTCGAAGTCCAGATGGCCATGCTGACGGTGCTGATCTTCTCGCTGCTGATCCTGAGCTTCACCGGAATCTCGTCGGTGTCGCCCGGCTTCGGGACGTCCAGCATCTTCAACCCCGGGCCGCACGGGCTCTCCGAGATGCTCTACGCCTACTCGTCGGCCGCCGCCAACAACGGGTCGGCGTTCGGCGGCATCTCGGTGAACACGCACTGGTACAACACCACGCTCGGCCTGACGATGCTGTTCGGCCGGTTCTTCATGATCATCCCGCCGCTGGCGATTGCGGGCAGCCTCAGCCGCAAGAAGATCGTGCCGCCGTCGCTCGGGACCTTCCCGGTGACAACGCCGCTCTTCACGGCGCTGCTCGTCGGCGTGATTCTCATCGTCGGCGCGCTGACGTTCTTTCCGGCGCTCAGCCTCGGGCCGATTGTCGAGCACTTCATGATGCAGGCAGGACAGGTGTTCTAATGGCGACACAGACACGCTCGATCTGGGATCCGCAGATCGTTCGACGGGCGATATGGGACTCGTTCCGCAAGCTCCATCCGCGGACGATGGCGCGCAATCCGGTCATGTTCGTGGTGGAGGTGGGCAGCGTCCTCACGACTATCCGTCTGATTTACGACGCGTTCACCGGCGGCGGCAACCTCGGCTTCGAGTTGCAGATCACGTTCTGGCTCTGGCTCACGGTGCTCTTTGCCAACTTCGCGGAGGCCATGGCCGAGGGACGCGGCAAGGCGCAGGCCGATACGCTGCGCCGGGCCAAGACCGAGACCGTCGCGAAACGTGAGCGTGCCGACGGCAGCCTGGAGTCCGTCCCGGCACCGGCGCTCCGTAAGGGAGACGTCGTTCGCGTCGAGGCTGGCGAGGTGATTCCGGCCGACGGCGACATCATCCAGGGCGTGGCGTCGGTCGATGAAAGCGCCATTACTGGCGAGTCGGCGCCGGTGATCCGCGAGTCGGGCGGCGATCGCTCGGCGGTGACCGGCGGCACGCGCGTGCTCTCCGACTGGATTCGCGTCAAGGTGACGGTCAACCCGGGCGAGACGTTTCTCGATCGGATGATCGCGCTCGTCGAAGGCGCCGAGCGCCAGAAGACGCCGAATGAAATCGCGCTCAACATCCTGCTCGCCGGGCTGACGATCGTGTTCCTGATCGCCGTGGTCACGCTCCAGCCGTTCGCGATCTACTCGGGCGCGCCCCAGTCGCTCTTCGTGCTCGTGTCGCTGCTCGTGTGCCTCATCCCGACGACGATTGGCGGCCTGCTGTCGGCCATCGGCATCGCCGGCATGGATCGTCTCGTGCAGCACAACGTCCTGGCGATGTCCGGCCGCGCCGTCGAAGCCGCGGGCGACGTACACACGCTGCTGCTCGACAAGACCGGCACGATTACCCTCGGCAACCGGCAGGCGACCGAGTTCATCCCGCTCGCAGGGCGTCAGCGAGGAGACCGTCGCCGACGCGGCGCAGCTGGCATCGCTGCCGGACGAAACGCCTGAGGGCCGGTCGATTGTCGTCCTGGCGAAAGAGAGGTATGGGCTGCGCGGGCGGGAGTTGTCGCCGCAGCAGGCGACCTTCGTGCCGTTCACGGCACAGACGCGCATGTCGGGCGTGGACCTCGTGGTGCAGCGGCCTGCCGCGTCGCCGTCGCGGGCGCACGCGTCGACATACGCTGACTCGGGCGTCCGCGAGATCCGGAAGGGGGCGGCCGACGCGATCAAGGCGTGGATTGCTGTCGCGCGGAGGGACCGTGCCCGATGAGCTGGAGGGCATCGTGCAGCGTGTCGCCCGCGCCGGCGGCACGCCGCTCGTCGTCGCCGAAGGGGCCCGCGCGCTCGGCGTGATTCACCTCAAGGACATCGTCAAAGGCGGGATCCGCGAGCGGTTCGCACACCTGCGGGCGATGGGCATCAAGACGGTGATGATCACCGGCGACAACCCGCTCACCGCCGCCGCGATTGCCTCCGAAGCCGGCGTCGACGATTTTCTTGCGCAGGCGACGCCAGAGGACAAGATGGCGCTCATCAAGCGCGAGCAAGGCTGACGGCAAGCTGGTGGCGATGACCGGCGACGGCACCAACGACGCGCCGGCGCTCGCGCAGGCCGACGTCGGCGTGGCGATGAACACCGGCACGCAAGCGGCGAAGGAAGCCGGCAACATGGTCGATCTCGATTCGAATCCGACCAAGCTGATCGAAGTCGTGGAGATTGGCAAGCAGCTCCTCATCACTCGCGGCGCGCTCACGACATTCTCGATCGCCAACGACGTGGCGAAGTACTTCGCCATCATTCCGGCGATGTTCCTGGCGACGTTCCCGATGCTCGGGGCGCTGAACATCATGGGCCTTCGCACACCGGAGTCGGCGATTCTCTCGGCCGTCATCTTCAACGCGCTGATTATCGTCGCGCTGGTGCCGCTCGCGCTGCGCGGCATCACCTATCGTCCTGAAGGCGCCGCGGCGCTGTTGCGACGCAACTTGCTCATTTACGGCGTTGGCGGCGTCATCGTTCCGTTTGTTGGCATCAAGATCATCGACGTCCTGATTACGGCGCTGCGGTTGGCATAGCGAATGTAGCGTCCGGCTTTAGCCGGAGCAATGTAGTGTCCGGCTTTAGCCGGACCAGTGAGAGACACCATGAACATCGTGAAAAACCTGGTGACCGCAACTTTGATGACGATCGTCACCACGCTGCTGCTCGGCGTCATCTATCCGCTGGCGATCACCGGCATCGCGCAGGTCGCGTTTCCGGATAAGGCAAATGGCCAGCTGATTGAGCGCGACGGCAAGGTCGATCGGCTCGCGAATCATCGGCCAGGGGTTTTCGTCGCCCGGCTATTTCCGACCGCGGCCGTCGGCGGCCGGCATCGGGCTACGACGCGGCGAACTCTGCCGGCACGCAGCTCGGACCGACGAACAAGAAGCTCGTCGACAACGTCAAGGCCAACGTCGAGGCAGCGCGCAAGGAGAATCCGGACGCGCCGGTCCCCATCGATCTGGTCACCACCTCCGCCTCGGGACTCGACCCGCACCTCTCGCCGGCAGCCGCCGACTTCCAGGTTCCGCGCGTGGCGCGCGAGCGCGGGATGTCGGAGAGCCGATGTGCGTGCGCTCGTTGCCGCGCATACCGAGGGCCGCCAGCTGGGTTTCCTTGGCGAGCCGCGAGTGAACGTGCTCGAGCTCAATCTCGCGCTCGATGAAGAGCATCGAAACGCCCGGTAGCGCCGCAACTTCAGTTGGGCGTCAGCGTCGGCAGACCGATGCAGCCAGCTCATGCGTCTACTCGCTCGGACGATCGATCGAGCGCGGAGAGTGCCTGCAGACCGTTCACGCGTCGCTGAAGCGGTAGCCGACCCACGGCTCGGTCAGGATGTACTGCGGCGCCGACGGATTGGGCTCGACCTTCTTGCGAAGCGAGGCGACGAGCACCCGCAGATGCTCGGGCTGATCGACCGCGTGCGGCCCCCAGATCGCCTTGAGAATCGTGCGATGCGTGAGCACCCGTCCGGGATTCTGCGCCAGAACGTGAGGAGCTCGAACTCCTTTGGCGTCAGGCGCACTTCCTTGCCGTCGATCGATCACGCGGAAGCGCTCGCGATCGATGACCATCGGTCCCCGGACGATGGCTCGCTCGGCGGCGGCGTCTCGGTCCGCCGAAGCGCGACGCGGATCCGGGCCAGCAGCTCTTCGGTCCCGAACGGCTTGGTGACGTAGTCGTCCGCTCCGGCATCGAGCGCCCGCACCTTGTCGTTCTCGGCGCCACGCGCCGACAGCACGACAATCGGCGTGCTGTGCGTCGGCGCGAATCTGGCCGCACACGACGACGCCGTCGAGATCGGGCAAGCCGAGGTCGAGGATCACCAGGTCGGGCTCGTCCCGCTCGACGGCTTCGAGAGCCGCGCGGCCCGTCATCGCCGTAAAGACGTCGTAGCCGCGGGCCCGCAGCAGCGGGACGATCGAGGCGAGGATGTTCGGCTCGTCGTCTACGACGAGGATACGTCCGGCCACTCAGCTCTCCATAGCGACGCTGCGGCTTGCGCCCGGGATCGACGATCGAAAACTTGGCGCCGCCGCCGGGCATGTTTTCCGCCCACACTCTACCGCGCGTCGCGGCGAGCAAGCCCCGCGTGATCGCCAGACCCATGCCGGTACCGGGAGACAACTGCCTCGCGGCGCGGCCTCGATAAAACCGCTCGAACAGATGTTCGAGCTCACCGGGATCCAGACCGGGGCCGTGATCGACGACCGACAGGTGCAGCCCGTCGGATTCCGCACGGCCGGCGACCAGAATCTCGCGGTCGGCCGGGAGAGTACTGGGCGGCGTTCTCGAGCAAGTGCGAGAGCGCGCCGGCCGCGAGGCGCGGATCGATGTCGACGGCGACATCGCCCTCGGCGTCGACGGTGACCTGTCGGCCGTCAAGTGCGTGCCGGACGTGAGCCATCGCGGCGTCGATCACTTCTGCTGGCGTCACCCATTGTCGCTCGACGACGATCGCCGCCGCATCGACACGGGCCATGTCCAGGATGTCCTGAAACAGGCGCGTCAAGCGAGCGAGCTCGGCGGCGGCGAGATCCGCCTGGCCTTCTCGCTCGGCCGCAGGCAGTTCACGGCGAAGGTTATCGACGGCGGCGCGAATCGCGGTCAACGGCGTCTTCAGGTCGTGACTCAACGACGCGAGGAGCGTTGCCGCCAGATCGGCTTTTTGCCGCACCAGCTCGGCGGCGTCGCGCTCGACGAGGAACTGCGCTCGTTCGATGGCGATGGCGACGACGCCGCCGAGGGCATCGAGCGTGCCGACGTCGAGCGCCGGCGCGACTGCGGCGAGCAAGCCGACGGCCTTGACGCCGTGGCGGAGCGGCACAATCGTGATGCCGTTCTCGGCGTTGCCGACGCGCGTGTGGCCGCCGTACGCCCGCTGTCGCGCGTCGAACTCCAGCGTCCCGCGCGCGCGCGCCAGTGATGTGTTCAACGTGTCGACGTCGACCGCGACGTCAGCGCTGCCGCCCTGGTAGATCCGCCAGCCGTCGTCCGCCGGTAGACAAATGGCCACCTTGGACAGCTCGAACCGGCGCGCCACCTGCCGGGCGAGCACGTCAAGGGCGCGGCCGGTGTCCGTCGTCAGCAGGACGTCGCGCGTCAAATCGAACAGCCGCGTCACCTCCGTGCCGCGCGCGATCGGCCTCCCGCTCGCGGTTCCTGCGCCGCCGCCGACAGATTGCTGGCGATGACCGCGACGATGAGAAAGGCGATGAGCGCAATCCAGTTCTGCGGATTGGCGATCGTCAGCGTGCCGACCGGCGGCAGAAAGAAGAAGTTGAAGGCGAGCATCGCCACGAACGAGACGACGATCGCGACCGACAATCGCGACGTGGTCGCCGTGCCGAGCACGACGAGCAGCAGTGCCAGCGCGACCGTCGTGGCGCTGACATCCGGCAGCAGTCTCAGGATGGCGATCACCAGAGCAGTGGCGCCGAGGCTGACGATGAGCGCGACGGCGTCGCGGGCCGACAGGCGGCGAAGCATGCAGGAGACTCTATGGCATTCTGTCACCGGGCGAAGCGGTTCAGGCCGTCTCCCATCACTTCTTACGAACTCTTTATGGCTTTCTCCCGAATTTGGTAATCTGCCCGCTCACCTGACGAACCGAGGAGACAACGACGATGAAGCAAATCACTGTCCTGGTCGGCGCTGCCGCGCTGGCGACTGGCGTCGCCGCGGGAGTGCTGCTCGCGCAGCAACAGCCGCAGGGACCACAGGCGTTTTTCGTCGGCAACCGTCTCGGGCTGCCGATCAATCCCGCAGCTGATGGCGCGTTCGAGCCGATTTCGTCGAACGTGAAAGTCTACGGCGCGATCCATTCGGCCGAGAGCTGCTCGTATGACGCCACACGCGGCCTCATCGTCGTGCCGAGCCGCGGCGTGCCGCAGAACGTGCAGACCAACAACGCCTGGGTGTCGTTCATCAACCACGACGGTTCGGTCCACACGTCGCGGTGGATTGGCGTGCAGAACCCCGGCGACCCGCGCACCACCCTGACGCCGCCGCTCGTATTGAACGAGCCCTATGGCAGCGACATCGCCAACGGCATGCTGTATCTAGCGGATCGTGACGGCGGCACCACTCCCAACGAGCCGAGCGTTGCAGTGATCCGCCGCTTCAACATGCAGACCGGCGCTCCGGCTGGCGAGGTTCGGGTCGAGAAATCGGCGTGGCTGAACGACATCGAGGTCGCCGACGATGGGACAATCTATGCGACGCAGACCGGTGTCGGCGGCGACAAACCAGATCCCGCGACGTGGCAGGTGTGGCGGATTCCGCGCGACGGCAGCCCGTCGATCTTCATCCAGGGCGCGCCGCTTCGTCAGCCCAATGGCATTGCCTTCGATCCGCAAGGCAACATCGTCGTCGTCAACATCGGCAACAGCGAAGTGTTGACGTTCTCGCCTGATGGCAAGTTGCTGAAGACCGAGAACGCGGCGCAGGCGGGCAACGACGGCCTCGTCATCATGGCTGACGGCACTAAATATGTGAGCAGCGTGCTGAATGGGGGAGTGTCGCGGATTCGTCCGGGTCAACCGGCCGAGCTCATCGCGCGCAACATTCCGAATGCCGCGTCGATGTGCTACGACGCCGGCGCGAATCAGCTCGTGATTCCGATGAACCCGAACAACGGCATCGCGATCGTGCCGCTGAACTGAGCGAAGGGTTGCGGCGTCAGAGCCCGTGGAAGAACGTCGGCCACCAGGCGTGGGCGCGAAGGCGCAAGAGCACGTCGCATAGTGCGGGGACCAACATCCAGCGGGACGCGCGCGCGCATTCGTTCCAGAGCGATCGCAGGTGGACGCTAACGCGCTCGGGAGTGTAAAAACCCCGCAGCGAAGGCCAGAACCTGTGGACGCGGCGCGCGTACTCCTCGAACTCCAGTCCGTGGCGCGCGCGGAGCGCGCCCTCTTCCGCGGGAACGGTCGTCTGCTGATAGACGCCAGCAACGGCAACGATTGCCACGAAGAACGTCGGACTTTCCAGGAAGAGAGCCGTGGCGACACCGAGCAGGAGCGAACCGATATACAGCGGATTGCGGCAGATCGAATACGGCCCGTATGTCACGAGCTCCGCGTCCTTGCGGCCGCCTATGTAGAGAGTTGCCCAGAATCGGAACGCGGCGCCGGCGACAAAGCACGCCCATGCTGCCGTTCGAATCGCCAGCCCCCACCACGAGTCTGCTGCCACCAGCGGCGTCGAGAGGATCGTCGCAACTGCGATCGGAACGAGAATCAGCCCGCCCACGGCACCGCGCCAGCGAAACCGGCGATGCTGCAGCGCGTGTGTCGAAGCCGGCGAGGTTCTAAACATACCCCCCGGTCCGACCTACCTGATCAATAACCATCTAGCCTAGATCATGCATAGCGAGCATGAACATGCGATGACACCCCGAACCGCTCGCCGTGGGCGCAGGTTTACCGTTTGTTCATCGGCCACGTTTATGCTGCACGCTGACTTGGAAAGGAAGAAGAGGAGCGCTATGTTGAAGACTTGGTTCGTGTGCACCGTCGTCTCGATCGTGGCTGTTTCGAGCACCGCAGCGCGCAGGAGGGAAGCTCGAAGCTGCAGGTCTTGCCAGCGGCGGTACGTCAGGCAGTCGAGAAAGAGACGCGCGGCGACGGAGTGAGGCCCAGCGCCGTCATCAAGAACGTCTCCAAAGAAACCGAGAACGGCAAGACGGTGTATGAGGTCGAGACGACCGTCGACGGCCGGACCAGGGATATCGTGTTCGCGGCCGACGGGGCGGTGCTCGTGGTCGAGGAGCAGGCGAGCCTCGATTCGATCCCTGAGGCAGCACGACGAGCGATCGAGAAGCGCGCAGCTGGAGGACGTATCTCAACGGTTGAGCTGGTAAAAACTGGATCCACCGTGACATATGAAGCCATCGTGGTGGCTGGTGGAAAGAAGACCGAAGTCGTATCAACGCCGACGGGACGGCAGCCAAGTGAGCCGGCCCGCGCCGCATCAGAGGAGTATTGAGTGGAAGCGGTTGCACGCCTCTCCCGCGGAGCGATAACTGTCGCCCGTCGCCGAGGCATCGGATATTTCAAATACTTGCTCGCTGGAGTTGTCTGGCCGAAGGCCACGTACTGGCTCGCGTGGGGCCCCGCGGCCCCGGCATTTCTGCAGCGGGCCTTTGCCGCCCTCGGTCGATCGACGGCGTCGAGTGTGAGTGCCGACGAGCTTCGGCACCTCGGCTTGCTGGCCGAGGGTGGCACGCCGATCGCCGCGTCAGCGGCGGCCGCGCCAGAGATCGAGGCGCTCATGGAGCGGGCGCACGCCCTGGGCGTCACTGGTGTCGCCCAGAGTTTTCACGACCTCGTCCGCGACCCGGCCGGCGCTGTCCGCTTCGGTCAGCTCGCTGGAGCGCGCAGGTATCGACCGCAGAGCCTCTATTTCTGCGCTGCGCGAGACGCCGACCGGCGGGCGTTCAATCGCGAGTTCGGCACGACGCTTCTCACCGAGGCATCGGCGCGCGATGGCTTGCGAGCGGTGAAGGCGAAAGTTCCGGAGGGCTATCGCGACTACGCGCCGATTGACTTCGGGTCCGGACTGACCGTCGGCGCGATTGCGTCCACCGACAGCGGCACGGGCAGATGGGACTTCTTCAACCGCGACATCGTCGCGCCGATCGTCGCCGGGAAACGCGTGCTCGACCTCGGATCCAACAACGGTTCGATGCCGTTGATGATGCTTCGTGCCGGCGCCCGCGCGATCGTTGGCATCGAGTTCACGCCGATGATTGCCGACTTCGCGCGGCTGAACGCGCGCATTCTTTCGTGGCGCGACATGCGCCCGTATGACATTCAGATCCTCACCGGCGACATGCGCCAGTTTCTGACCGACAACCTGGGATCGTTCGACGTCGTCACGGCCTTCTGTTCGTTGTATTACCTGCCGGAAGAAGAGATGGCCCGCGTCGTGGCCAGGGCGGCCTCGATTGGTGCCACGCTGGTGCTGCAGGCCAATGACGCGATTACCAACCTGCCGGCCTCGACCGAGGATCTCGAACGGCTGATGCTGGCGAATGGATATAAGACGGTTCGAGTGTTTCGCGCGCCGCAGTTCTCGCGGCCTCTTCTGGTCGGAAGCGCGGGGTAGCGTCACAGCAGCCGTCCGGCTACTGGTCGAACGACACCTGGTGGACGGCCACGTGCGGCTCTGGCGTAGCCGATTGGCCCATCACCGGCGCATAGGGCAACCAGACGACGAACCGGGCTCCTGCGGGCGCGCTCGACTCCAGGGTCAAGCGGCCGCCGTGCCGTTCGGCGATCCAGCGCGCGATCGGCAGACCGAGCCCCGCCCCAGTCTGTGCGCCTGACGGGGCCAGGCGAACAAAGCGCTCGAAGATGCGATCGCGATCGGCTCCATCCACACCAGGACCGGAATCGGTGACGGCGATTTCCACCGAATCCTCGGTCGTACGGAGCTCGGCGGTCACGCGCCCTCCCGGCGGCGTGTGCGCGACACCATTTTCGAGCAGGTTGACGAGCAGCTGGCGCAGCAGGTTTTCGTCTCCCACAAACGGCACGTCCTGTTCGCCGAGTGCGCGCACGTCGACGCCTCGTTCCTCGGCCAGCACCCGCACGGCGCGCGTGCACTCGTCAACGAGCTCCCCGAGATAGATGGCAGTGGCGTCGATTGGACGGGCGTGCGCGTCGGCGCGCGCCAGCAGGAACATGTCGTCCACCATCCGTGTCAGCCGCTCGGCTTGTTCGGCGACGATCGTCAACGACTCGCGGTACTCCTGCTCCGTCCGGTGTTCCCGGCCGAGCGTCACCTGCGCAGTGGTTCGTGTCACCGATACAGGCGTCCGCAGCTCGTGCGAGGCGTCGGCCATGAACTGGCGTTGCGCCGACATCGCCGCGTCGAGCCGGTCGAGCAAACCATTGAAGGCCTGACCAAGCTGCGCCAGTTCATCACGTGCTCGCGGCACCGTCACGCGCTCGTCTGGCGTCAACGTCGTCATCGCGCTGGTCTCCTGCGCCATCGCGACCAGAGGCCGAAGCGCCTGCCGCCCGATGATCCATCCACCAACACCCGCCAGCAACAAGGCCATTGAGAGCCCGATCGCCAGTGATTCCATCAGCGCGCTACGTTCGCCGGCCAGGGCGGTGAGCGGGGCCGCGATGCGGATCGTATACGTCAGGCCCGCGTGCGCACCCGCAACGGCGACCATGCGCAGGTCTCCGGCCGACGTCGGCACCGTGACAAAGCGCGATGGCGCGGGCGCCGACGCCAGGAACGCGGCATCGGGCCCGTCTTTATTACTGGCGAGCAGTTTTCCGTCAGAAGAGAGAATAACGACGGTCCGGCCTTTGATGTCGATTTCCCCGGTGGCGTCATCGGCCGCCAGCGCCAGATCGTGCCGCTCATCGATCTCGTTCGCCAGCA
This sequence comes from uncultured Acidobacteriota bacterium, assembly GCA_963797715.1. Lineage (GTDB taxonomy): Bacteria > Acidobacteriota > Vicinamibacteria > Vicinamibacterales > 2-12-FULL-66-21 > DATBJJ01. Next base: position 33,237 of record CAWCQS010000002.1, on the reverse strand, counting down.
CGGTGAGCATCGCTCCGGACAGCCGATCGAGTTCATCGTCGAGGCGACGGAGCCCGAGTTGTGTCTGCGCGCCGACCATGGCCGCTGCGGCCGCCGTCAGCACGACGATGACGATCGCCGTGTACCAGAGTGTGAGTCTGGTACGGATGGACAGTGTCATGGCGCCAGCAAGTAGCCTTCGCCGCGACGCGTCTGGATGACGGAATCCTGGCCCGGCAGATCGATCTTCCGACGCAGGCGCTGAATGAAGACGTCGATGACGTTGGACATTGGATCGTAGGACCCATCCCACACGTGTTCGGAGATGTCCGCGCGGCCGACGATCTCGCCGGCCCGGCGCACGAGATATTCGAGCAGCGCGTACTCGCGTTTCGTCAGCGACACGAGCTCTCCACGGCACGTGACGCGGTGCGATCGCGAATCGATTTCGAGCGGACCGGCGGTCATGCGCACCGGCATCGCCGGCCGCACACCTCGCCGGATGAGCGCGCGCAGGCGGGCGTAGAGCTCGCCGACGTCGAACGGTTTGGTCAGGTAGTCATCGGCGCCGCTGTCGAGGCCGGCGATTCGGGCGTCGACGCTGTCGCGGGCGGTCAGCATCAGCACCGGCACCTGCGATCCGCTGCAGCGGAGCTGCTGGCACAGCTCCAGACCGTCGACGAACGGCAGCATGACGTCGAGGATGACAGCGTCGTAGTCGGAGATCGTGACGAGCTCCAGAACCTTTCGGCCATCCGCCGCGACGTCCACGGCATAGGTCTGCTCGCGCAGTCCCTTCGCGAGCATTCGCGCCGCGTGCGGCTCGTCCTCGACCAGCAGAATACGCACGGTGATCTATTGTGCGCCAATTCTCGTGAGGGTCAGGCCAACCCCGCCTCGCACCACGGTTGGGCTCATAGCGAACGTTTGGGCGCCGCGGCCTACCGTTACCGCGCGGCCCGACACGATGCCGATCCCGGCGCCGAAGATGACGTCGCTCAGGTAGTGCTTGTTCTCGGACAGTCGCGACACCGCAACGTACAATGCCAGTCCGTATGCAGGCAGCCCTACTTTCCAGCCGAAATGTCGTTCGAGGACGGCGGCAGTGGCAAAGCTCGAAGCCGAGTGCCCTGACGGAAACGAGTACCGGCTACCGTCCGGCCGTTGGCGGTTCGTCGCGACCTTGATGCCCCAGGTGATGCCCGCACCGACGACTTGCGCACGAACCAAATCGGCGCCGACGATGGCGACGTCGGGGCGATGGGCGAACCGGCCAACCAGGTAGGTTCCGAGCGCGCCGCCCGCCTGAACCAACCCGTCGCCCAGCGGCTCGCCGCTGTCCAGCGCTTCCTCGAGACCGAGGGACTCCCGAGGCGTGATGCGTGACCGACTGATCGCCAGGATGCACGGCCAGCGCCAGCGCTCCGGCGCCGCCTAACCAGAGCGCGTTGGCGCGTGTCGGAAGCCGGCGCAGGTCGGCAGGCAACCTGGTGAAGAGAGACGCGAACGACGGCGTTTTTGTCTCAGCTTCCTTCGCCGCCTCGGGAGCAGTCGTATTTTGCGCGCTTGCGGGCGTGACCGCGAACAAGACGGCTGCCAGGGCCAGACCATGGACGGAACGGAGCGCAAGAGGCATGGCTCTAATGTGGCGCACCGCGAATGAACAGACAGTTACAGCCCGTCACCGGCGTCGTTATCGTTTGTTCATCTTGGAGCGGCTACGCTCGCGACAGAACTTCGATCCTCGAAAGGACATCCGATGCGCTCCAGCCTGATCGGCCTCGCCACGGTCCTGATAGCCTCGGCTCACATTGTCGCGCAGGGGACCTACGCACAGGTTGCCGACATCAAGATTGGCGGTCCGCTGCCGGCGCAATGGGACTACCTGACTCGCGGACGGGCCATCGAAGCGGCTATATGTGTCACACAACGCCGAGGTGGTGGTCATCGACACGTCGACCGATCAGGTGGTCGGGCGCATCGCCGACACGCCGGGCGTGCACGGCATCGCCGTCGGAGCGGGGAAGGTGTTCACGAGCAACGGCCGCGAGAACAAGGTCAGCATGGTCGATCCGCAAGACCTTCGCGACGTCTGAGCAAAATCGACAGCGGCGGCGCCAATCCCGATGCCATTACGTTCGACGCGACGACGAATCAGATCTGGGTCTTCAATCACACCGGGATGTCAGCGACCGAAATCGACGCGACAACCGGGAAAGTGGTGGCGACGATGCCGCTGACGGGCACGGCCGAAAGCGGCCAGTCGGATGGCGCCGGCAAGGTGTTCGTCAACATCGAGGACAAGGATCAGATCGACGTCATCGATGTCGCGGCAAAGAAAGTATCGGCGAGCTGGCCAGTGTCGCCGGGCTCGAGTCCGACCGGGATGGCGCTCGACAGCGCGAGCCACCGCCTGTTCGTCGGCGCCGGCAAGGTCATGCTGATGATGGACGCGGCGAGCGGCAAAGTCGTGGCCAGCGTGCCGATTTGCTCCGGGACCGACGCGACCTGGTACGACGCGGGCACCAAGCTGGCGTTCAGCTCGTGCCGCGACGGCAACATTACTGTCGCCCGCGTTGACGGCGACAAGATGACCGTCGTCGCAGACGATCGACACCGTCACCAGGCTCGAAGACGATGGGGATCGACACGACGACACACAAGCTCTACGTGGCCGCGGCCAAGCCCAACGCCACCGGCGGACGCGGCAACGATCCCGAGTCGTTCCACGTGCTCGTCTACGGACTGCAGTAAGACGCAGGACGAATCAGGATGCGGTCGGCCGGACGGTCGCGCTCGCTTGGCGCAGCGCTCGTGGCGACCTGTCTGCGCGTGTGGCTCCACCGTGGCGGCGCAGACGGGACAACATCGCCACCAGCGGCGCTGACGCTCGCCGACGCGATCGAGCCCAGGCGATGGCCGCCAATCCCACGATCTCAGCGGCGCGGTTGCAGCAGCCGATCGATGTCGCTGGCGTCGACGTTGCTGGCGAACGCCCGAATCCAGACCTGCTCTACGAAGCCGCCAAGGAAACGCCCCGGCAGGCGATTGGCGCGACGTTGCCGATCGAGCTCGGCGGCAAGCGCCAGCGCCGCGTCGACGTCGCGAAGGCGACGGTCGCGGTTGGCGATGCCGATCTCGCGCGCGTGATCGCCGAGGTTCGCGCGATGTACGCCGCGCCTACTTCGAGGCGGTGGCCGCCGAAATGCGTGCGCAGATCGCCGAGCGACCTTCGCGCGCTGGCGCAGCGCGCGCGCGACGCCGCCAATGCCCGTGTCGTGGCCGGTGACGTGCCGCGCTCCGATCTGACGTTGTCGGATCTGGCGCTGGCAAACAGCGAGAACGAGCTCGCCGGCGCGAGAGGCGAAGCGAACGCGACGCGCGCCGAGTTGAACGTGTTGATCGGCCAGCCAGCCGGACACGCCGTGGACGCTTCTCCGATCCGCTCTCGAGCGGCGGGCCGATCTCTCCGCAGCAGGCCTTCGATCTGGCGGCGCAGTCGAACGTCGATCTGCAGGTGCTCGACCGGCAGATTGACGAACAGCTCGCCCGGATCAATCTTGCCAAGGCGCTGATGACTCCAGATCTCGCTGCCGGCGGAACATTCACCTACGACGCTGAACCCGAGTTCCGCTTCGGCTGGCGCTTCAGTGGTGGAGTCACCCTGCCGATTCTGACCAGACACAAGGCGGGCGTTGTTGTCGAGGAAGCGACGCTCGCCCGCTTGCGCCGGGAGCGCGAGGCGCTCGCGTCACGGATCGCCGGCGGCATCTCGGCAGCGCTGGCACGGGCGAGCGCTGCCCGCGATCAGATCACTCGATACGAGGCTTCGATCCTGCCGCTCGCGGTCGAGGCAGAACAGCAGGCGCAGGCCGCCTACAACGGCGGGCAAATCAGCCTGCCCCTTCTGCTGCAATTGCTGGTCACCGCACGCGACACGCGGCAGCGTGGACTCCAGGTTGGACTCGACTATCAGCATGCGCTGACCGAACTCGACCGCGCGATCGGAGCGTCCGTCAAATGAGTGGCCGTCTCGATACGGTGTTCATGCGTCTTCCCTCGCGCTGGGTCGTGTGCCTGCTGGCGTTCGCCGCGACGACGGGATGTCAACGCGAGTCCGTCGAAGAGGTCGAGACGACCGCCGTCGTGCCGGTGGTCGTCGAAACCGCCAAGGAGGGCGTCCTCCAGAGCGTGATTTCCGCGACCGGTGTCGTTGCCGCCGCGCCCGGTGCCGAGTTGGTCGTCGTTGCGCCGACCGCGGGACGGATCGCGGAGTTGCCGCACGCCGAGGGGGATCGGGTGAAGGCCGGTGACGTGCTGGTGCGGTTCGACATTCCGACGCTGGCCGCTGACGTCGCGTCCAGTCGTGCGCGAGTCACGCAGGCGACGGCGCGCATTGAAGCCGCGAAAGCCAACGTGACGCGGTTGTCGTCGCTGCTCGAGCAGGGCGTGGCGGCGCCGCGTGACGTCGAGGACGCCAAACGACAACTCGCCGAAGCCGAAGCCGATCTCGAGCAGGCGCGCAGCGCAGTCCAGGCGGCGGTCGCGCTTTCTGATCGAGCCGTCGTGCGCGCGCCATTCTCGGGCGTGGTGGCCCAGCGCTTCCACAACCCGGGCGATCTGGTCGAGGCTGCGTCGAGCGATCCGGTGCTGAAAGTGATCAACCCCTCGCAGCTGCAAGTCGTCGCGGCGGTGCCCGCGGCCGAGCTCTCGCGCGTGGTGGTCGGACATTCCGCAGAAGTGCGTCAGGCCGGTCACGACGAGACCGAAACCGCGAAGGTGCTGACGAAGGCGCCTCAGGTTGATCCGGCGACGGCTACTGGCAGCGTCCGACTGGCGTTCGCAAAGCCGACCTTGCTGGCTGCGGGATTGAGCGTGCAGGTCGACATCGTCGGCGAGGAGCATCCGCACGCCGCTCATCGTTCCCGTTGCGGCGCTCGTGAACGAAGAGAACGAGCTCTTCGTGATGGTCGTCGGCGAGGACAACAAGGCGCACAAATACCCCGTCGCCGTCGGGCTCTCGACGAGAACACTCGCGGAAGTGACGAGCGGGCTCAAGCCAGGTGCCCGGGTGATCGTCCGTGGCCAGGACGGTCTGCCCGAGGGCGCTGCCGTCACGGTCGAATCGAAATGAACCCCGCGCGCGTCGCCAGCCGTCAGTCGCGCGCGATCCTTCTCGTCACCACGTTTCTCGCGCTGGCGGGCGCAGTCGCGTACGTGAGGCTCCCGAGCAGCATTTATCCTCCGCTCGAATTTCCTCGCGTCGTCGTCATCGCGCATTCGGGCAGCACCCCGGCCCGGTCGATGACGTTGACAGTCGCTCGTCCGCTCGAGCAGGCGATCATGGAAGTTCCGGGCATCCGCCGGGTCCGGTCGCGGACGTTTCGCGGCGCGACCGAGATTTCGGCGCAGTTCGAGCCGGGTACCGATACTGTCGTCGCGCTGCAGATGGTCCAGAACCGCATCGCCGAGATCCGGGCTGGACTGCCTGCGGACACGGACTTGGTTGTCGATCGGCAGACGCCGGCGGTGTTTCCCATTTACGGCCTCAACCTCACCGGCCAGCTCTCGGATGCCGATCTCTACGATTACGGGTTCTACGTGGTACGGCCGGCGCTCTCGCGGGTTCCGGGTGTGGGCCACGTCGGCGTGTTAGCGAGCGACACGCGAGAGATCGAGGTCATTGTCGATCCGGCACGAATGCTCGCGGCGCAGCTGACCGTCGACGACGTTGCGCAGGCGCTCAAGAGCGCGAACCTTCTGCAGCCCGTCGGGCACTATCCGCAGAACGGGTTGCAGCACCTCGTGCTTGCGTCCGGGCTCTGGCAGTCGCTCGACGATATTGCCGCCACTCCGGTCATCGTCAAGCCGACCGCGACGATCCGTGTCCGCGACATCGGTGTCGTTCGCCAGGGCGCGCCAGATCGCACGTCGCTCATCGCTGGACAGGGCGGCAACGCGACGGCAATCAGCGTCGCGCAGCAAGTCGGCGCAAATATCCTGTCAGTCCGTCAAGGGCTCGAGGACGCGCTCGAACAGCTCAAGTCAGCGCTGCCGAGCGGTCTGCACCTGGTCAAGACGTACGACCTCGCGGAGTTCGTGCAGAGCGCAATTGCCAACGTTCGCGACGCGATCCTGATTGGCGCGGTCCTGGCCGTCATCGTCCTGCTCATCTTCTTGCGAAACTGGCGGCTCACCGCCATTGCCGCCTGCACGCTGCCGTTGACGGTGATCTCCACGTTCTTCGTCATGTGGCTCTTTGGCGAATCCATCAACCTGATGTCGATGGGCGGGATGGCGGTGGCCATTGGCCTGGTCATCGACGATGCGGTGGTGGTGGTCGAGAACATCCATCGGCGGCTGGCTGAAGGCGGCGGCAGCGACGCGGTAGAGCAGGCCACCGGCGAACTGGTCGCGCCAATCGTCGGCTCGACGCTGACGACCGTCGTCGTATTTGCACCGCTCGGCCTCCTGTCGGGCGTCGTCGGCGACTTCTTCAAGGCCCTGTCCATCACGCTGTCCGCCGCGGTCCTGATCTCTCTCGCGCTGGCGCTCTACTTGATTCCACTCCTGGCGGGCCTGGCGTATCGGCGCACCGATGGACGTACGCACGACGAGCGGAGGGGCGTGCTCGATCGTTGGTATGTCGCATCGCTGCCAGCGTTGCTCAACCGGCCCACACTCACGTTCGTGATTGCTCTCGGGCTCGCCGGGCTGGGCGTACTCGCATACCTGCCCGTCGGCTCCGGTTTTCTGCCCGCGACCGATGAGGGCGGATTCGTCATCGACTACATCACGCCGACGGGCATGGCACTCGAAGAGACGGACGTCCGTCTGAAGCGCGTCGAGGCCATCCTCAGCAAGACGCCGGAAGTCGCGACCTACGTTCGGCGGACCGGGTCCGAACTCGGCATGTTCGCCACTCAGATGAACAGCGGCGATGTCCTGGTCCGACTCAAACCACGGAGCGAGCGCGATCGCAACGCCGAGGAGATCATCACCGATCTCCGCGACCAGCTGACCAAAGCGGTTCCTGACACCGAGATCGAATTCGTCCAGCTGCTCCAGGACATGCTCGGGGATCTCGAGGGGAATCCCACGCCTCTCGAAGTGAAGATCTTCGGGGACGATCAGGCACAGTTGAGCGAGCTATCCGAGCAGGTGGAGGCGCGGCTGGAGAAGGTCGCGGGCGTCGTTGACATCGTCGGACTGCAGGAGGGCGGCGTCGAATCGACATGGACGGTCGATCCCGTCGCCGCAGCGCGGATCGGGCTGACGGTCGAGGACGTTGCGGCACAGTTGTCGAGCGCCTGGCTTGGTGCGAGGTCCAGCGATCTGCGTCTGTACGATCGTGCGATTCCGGTCCGCGTCCGGTTTCCGGACGCGCAGCGCTTCGACCCCGCTCGACTGGCTGACACCACGGTCCGGGGCAAGGACGGGCGGCTGACGCCGGTGTCGTCGCTCGTGACCATCGAGGACCGTGCCGGAGATCCGGAACTGATGCGTGAGAACCTTCGTCAGATGGCGCTCGTCAGCGCCCGGCTCGAGGACCGCGATCTTGGCAGCGCCGTCACCGAGATCAAGAGCCTCCTGTCATCGATGTCATTGCCCGTGGGGTACACGTGGGAAGTTGGCGGTCAATATGAATCCCAGCAGCGGTCATTCAGGGAGCTGCTCCTCGTCTCGATGATTGCCACCGCTCTGGTGCTCCTGGTGCTGGTCGTTCAGTTTCGCGCCTTTACCGCGTCGCTCATCATCCTCGCGGCGGCGCCGCTGTCGCTCGGCGGCGCCTTTGCCTTGCTGTGGCTGTCTGGCACCGATCTCAACGTGTCGTCGGCGATGGGCCTCATCCTGCTCGTCGGGCTGGTCGTGAAGAATGGCATCGTGCTCCTCGACTTCGCCGATCGTCGGTATCGTGAAGGGATGGCCATGCATGATGCCATCCTCGCGGCCGCCCGCGTTCGGCTTCGGCCCATCTTGATGACGACGCTCTGCACGCTGTTTGGATTGTTACCACTGGCGATTGGCGCTGGCGCCGGCGCGGAGTTGCAGAAGCCGCTGGCGCTTGCCGTCATTGGCGGGCTGAGCCTGTCGACGCTGGTGACGCTCTATCTCGTGCCAACCGCGTACCTGGCGTTCGGCCATCGCGACAGTCGCGGGAGTTCCTTGCCAGGCACGGCCGGGGCCTGAGGATCGCCGCAGGAGTTCACCACAGAGACAACGAAGGCGACGGACCTGCCCAGGCTCTTCACTGAACAAACCCTGAATCGCGGAGAGCGCCGAGGTACGCTGAGGTTTTGCAGGATCCTATGGACGGTTGCGCGATGCAGTCAAAAGATTGGGATTAGCCTCCGCGCGTCCTCAGCGTCTGGGCGTCCCCAGCGATCGGAGGTTTGAGACGGTGAGCGGGGGTCGGCCTGCTTATGGCTTGGTCGTGCCGAAGACGAACCCGATCGAGCGCTGAATCGGGTTGTAGAACTTGCCGTAGTCGGGCGAGGCGAGGTTGTTCTGCACGTCGCGCTCGTTCCCGGTGTCGAACACGTTGTAGATCTTGATGCCGGCTGTGAAGTGGTACTTCTTGAAGTGCCACGGCCGGGCGAGCGTGAAATCGAGCGACGACACGGTCGGCAGCCGTCCGGCCTCGTTTCGTTCGCCGACGAAATCCTGGAATTCGTTCACGGCCGACCACGGGAAACCGGTCCGCCACTCGAAGAGCGGCGAGAAGACCCACTTCCCTGGCAGCCCGATCGTGCCGCGCACAATCAGCCGATTGGGCACGTCGGTCGGATTAAGTCCGTTCTCGTTCGGCCGGATGATTGGATTTCTGAAGTTGCCAAAGAACTGGTCGTAGTCGTTGAGATCGCGCGTGCCATGCGAGTGCACGTAGGAGACGGTCAGGTCCCGATACTCGCTCGCCAGGAACCGCCCGGTCGTCTCGATTTCCCAGTACTTCGACTCGCCAACCGAGCCGAGCGTCAGCAGCCCGCGGCTCGGATCCGGGTCGATCGTGTAGGCGTGTGACCCGTTGCGGTGGAGGTACGCCGTCTTGAAGAAGAAGCGGCGGCCGAATCGCTGGTCCCAGGCGACGGTCTGCACGACGCTTTCCGGTGTTTTCAGCTTACCGTCGAGCGCGTGAACGAACGTGACCGGCGCGCCGAGCGGCGTGCCATCGGTGGCAAAGCGGCTGACCGTCTGGACGTCGTACTGCGTGAACGCGCCGACGGTGAGCGGCGTGCGCTCGGAGAACTTGCCGAAGCCTCCGCGCAGGATGCCGCGGCCCTCGGGGAGGATGCTGACCGACATCCCCAGGCGCGGCGAATAGTTGACGCCTTCGACGATATCGTCGAAGTCCACCCGCATGCCGAGCTCGAAATTCAATCGATCGTTCACGCGCCAGCGATCCTGGACGAACATCGCGAACTCGGTGCCGCTGACTTCGGGGTTCACGAGCGGCGGCGAATACGTGGTTCGCTCGGCGAGCGAGCCGTCGAGGCGGACGACATCGACTTCCTGGCTGTAGTTGTCGCCGTCGAAGCGGGAGTGCTGAAGATCGATGCCGAGCCTTGAACACGTGCTGACCCATCCAGTCATCCTTCGATGCCGTAAGCGCCTCGACGACTTGAATGCTGGTGACGTTACGCTCCTGGCGGTTGAAGAAGTTGCCGCTCTGCCCCTGCGGCGCGTAGACCATCGGCAGCGTGCCCTGGGTCTTCTGATCGACCTCGAACTTGCGCACGGCGAACGTCGATTCGAGCACCGCGTGGCTCGGACAGAATCAGCCGATCGACGGCGCCAGCCGCAAAGCCCTCCTGCGTAAACTTCGGCGTCGTCTCTTCGGGGCGGAACGTCGACATCGTCGCGTTGCGTGATCTTGCGCGGAAAGTAGATGACGCCGCCGGTGAGGGCGTGGCGCGACGACAACGTCGCGTCCAGCCGCGTGAACGAGTCGAAGCTGTCGAGCCCGAGTTGAGGCTCGCCAGGCAGGCTCTTCACCGGCGTGCGGACGAAGCGGTACTGAAAGTACTGGCCGAGCAGCAGCTTGTCGCGCTTGAGCGGCCCCGAGATCGAGAAGCGCGGCTCGAACTTGTTGACGAACGCGAAGCCTTTTCCAAAGCCCGGTACGAGATTGTCCGGTTTGAACACCCAGTCGTTGGTGCCACGCTTGGTGCGGACCTGGGTGACGCTGGTCGAAAAGCGCCCGTACTCCGCGGCGAAGGGGTTCGATAGCACTTCGACTGATTCGACGGCGCCGCTCGGCAACTCGAGATCGAAGTCTCCGGTCGACGGATCGTTCAGGCTGGCGCTGCTCATCTGCAGTGCGCCGGTCGTCGGTGCGCCGCCCTTGATGCGCAGCCGGCCTTCCGGACCGCGAATGATGCTCGGCAGCACCGTCAGCAGGGATTGGAAATCATCGCCCGCCAGCGGTTGGATATCCATCTTGGCGCCCGTCAGCAGGTCGCTCACGGCCACCGGCTGGAGGCTCTCGGTCGGCGAATTGGCGGGAACGACGACGTCGACGCTCTCGCGGACGAACGTCAACCGCATCTCGACCAGCACCTGTTCGACCTCGCCGCTCGAGACGCTGAACGGCGCCGACTCGCTGTTGGCGAACCCGTCACGAGCCGCCCGGATCACGTAGCGCCCGGGGGGCACGTCGGGAAACGTCACCTGCCCGACTACGTCGCTGATGGACTGCGCGATTGCGACGTTGCCGTCGGCGTTCCGCAGCTCGACCTGCACCGCCGGAATCCGCAGGCCTTCGACTGAAATCGTGACGACGACGCGCCCCGGTCCGGAGGCGGTTGGCTGCTGGCCCGGCTGGGCTGACGCAGTGCTTGGTGGAATCAGGCAGGCGACGAGAAGAGCGATCACACGTGACATGGTCACCAACGACTGACAAGAAGAACAATGGCGCGGCGGGCTTGCCGATGATGTGGTTCAAAGTCTAACTGAATATCTCATCAGTGTCGTTATTGCACTTGATCGTTGTGAGTGGATTAGATGAACGGTTCATGAAACGTTCATTTTTTCCTGTCAAGCTCCGCCTCATCCTCGATAATCGCGAACATCGACGTCACTCGCGCGATCCCGAGGGAAGCGCGCAGACGCGCGGATGGACGCAGCAAGATCAAGCCCGTGCCGACAATCTTCCTGATATCCAGCAACGTGCTGATACCGCTGCTGTCTGTTGCGCCGACATCAGTCAAGTCGACGACGAGTCGGCCGTGGCCTTCCTGTTTCAGGCGGACCACCGTGTCATGAATCGACTGCAGGTCCTGGCCGTACACGAGCTCGCCGCGCAGGCGGAGCACGGCCAGGTCCGCGATTGAATCGACGACCAGGCTCAGGGGCTCAGACATCGGACTGCAACCGAACTGGCGCCAGCATGCCTCCTAGCGGATGAACGGCTGATGACGGACCGGAGCCGTCCTCCATACGATACCGGCAATTACATGGCGGGTCGTGAACACACCTTCGACGTTGGCTGCACCGACATCGACCCGTTGTCGCGTGCGCGTCATTTTGAATTCCACTATCGCCGAGACGTGCCGCCATACCCGAATCTGCGAGCCGATTGCGGCATCGACCGCCGGTCCTCCAAGCTGATAGGCGTCCTCCTCGTGGCCATCGAAGGACGACTCGACGTGCGGCATCGTGAGTCCGAGTCCCAGCCGTCCGACGATCTCGACCAGCGTATCAGCCTTCCTCGATGCGATCGGCCAATAGATGACGGCGTTGCCGAGCAGGAAGTTGAGCCCATGCGACAGCTCGAATCTCGGCAGAATCGTGCCGAGCCGCCGATCCCCGTCCACCAGCACGCCGTCCAGCCGCCCACGGACCCGTACGAGCTGCGCCGGGTCCGCAATCGCCTTGGCGTGGACGAACTCGGCTTCCACGCCGAGCCAGGGCACGCGATTGAGGCGCCGCGTGAGACGCGCGCCATAGTACCAGGGTGAGGCAGACGATTCGTCTCCAAAGCGAACGGGCTCGACGGCCACCGATGTGTCGCTCGACGCCGCCCGGATCTCGAGGCGGCCAGGAGAGGTTGCAGCGTCGCCAAGAAACACGGTCACGTCCCACTGCGCCGAGGCAGGGCTGGCACACGTGGCCAGCCCGCAGACAATCAGGATTGATCGCATGGGATTCAGATCTGCCTACAACCTACTAGACGATCGCTCGGTAGCGCGACAGTTTCCGGGAGGAATGACGAAACCGCGTGGCGAGTGATGAGCTAACATTCGTTCGTGGACCCTATCCCGGACGGTAGTGGAGCTGGGCTACCGTCTCGCATCGGTAACTACCGCATCGAGGAACGTCTCGGCGCGGGCGGGATGGGTGCCGTCTATCGCGCGTTCGACGAAGCATTGCAACGGCCGCTGGCAATCAAGCGGCTGCTTCCCGACCCAGTCGATCCGGTCAGAAGCCTGCGCTTTCGCCGTGAAGCGCGCATGGCCGCCCGCCTGAACCACCCGGCCATCGTCCACATCTACGACATCATCGAAACAGACGATGGCGACTGGATCGCGATGGAGCTCGTCGAGGGCAAGACGCTCGATCGGCTGCTACGGGATGGCCTGCTCAGCCTGTCGCGCGCGGTGCAGCTCGGGCGCGAGATCGCGGACGGATTGGCCGAGGCGCATGCGCAGGGCATCGTGCACCGCGATCTCAAGGCGGCGAACGTCATGGTCAACGCCGCCGGGCACGCCAAGATCCTCGACTTCGGCCTCGCCAAGAGCGTTCGCGGCGGTCCTGACGAAGATCTGTCGTCTCCGGGCGCCGTGCTTGGAACCTGGCACGCGATGTCTCCCGAACAGGCGCAGGGGCTGACGATCGATCATCGGTCTGATCTGTTTTCGTTCGGGACGCTCCTCTACGAGATGATCACCGGCATTTCGCCGTTTCGCGCGTCGAGTCCCGCCGAAACACTGGCCCGAATCTGTGCGCACGAGGCGCGATCGATCGCCGACGTCAACCCCGCGGCGCCGCAGGAGCTCGTCGAGTTGACGCACCGGCTCCTCAGTAAGTCGCCATCGCAACGGCCGCAGACGAGTGCCGAAGTGTCAGCCGTACTGGAGCGGATCGAGCGCTCGGGGGTAGCCGATCGCACATTGCGCGGTGGAGCTGGAGTGGCGAACTTCGCGACATCGAGCGATACGACGCACATTGCGGTGGCACCGAGTCAGCCCGCGCGATCGGTGAGCCCGCCGCCGCTAACGAGCAGCGAACGCCGGCAGATCACTGTGCTGTGCTGCGAGATCACCGACGCCGCGGGTGCTGATGGCCACGGTGGACGCCCGCTCGATCCCGAAGCGCTGTACGAATCCATGATGCAGCTGAGGCCGCTGGTGGCGGCCGTCGCGCGGCGGCACGAAGGGACGCTCGGCAACGCCGTTGGCCACCGCCTGCTCGTCTACTTCGGTTATCCGCAACCGCACGAAGACGATGCCCGCCGGGCCGTGCGCGCGGCGCTGGACCTGTTGTCCGAGGCCGATGGGCATGACCACGCCGGCGCAGCCGGTCAGGCGGCAACCACAGCGCTTCGAGTCGGCATTCACACGGGACCGGCCGTCGTCTCAGCCAGTTCCAGCACCTCTGAACCCGTCATTCTCGGCCCGACGCTTGATGTGGCGCTGAGACTGCTGGCCTCTGCGGTGCCAGGAACAGTCGTCGTCAGTGCTGCGACCCGCTCGCTCGTCCAGCGCGGATTCGTCACCGAGGCGCTCGCGTCGCTGCCGCCGGCGGCTGGTGCTTCGGAGCCGCTCGTGCCATACAGAGTGCGCGAGGGCACCGACGTCGGTGAGGACACCAGCTTCGACATCGCGCCGCTCGTCGGCCGCGCGCGCGAGCTCGAGCAGTTGCTGAATCGCTGGGAACAGGCTCGGGCCGGAACGGGCCACGCGGTGGTGATCAGCGGCGACCCGGGTATCGGCAAGTCCCGGCTTCTTCGCGCGCTGCGCGAACGGGTGAGCGAGAGCTCCGGCGAGCCTGCCGCCCGGTGGTTGTCGATCCACGGCTCGCCCTACACGCAGAACACGCCGCTTCATCCCGTCATCAACCTGCTGCAGCGAACGCTTCCCACGCAGTCGGGACACTCGCCGGGCGAGCAGCTCGGATCGATGTTGAATGCGCTGTCGCTCGGCGAGGCGCTGCCGCTTCTCGGCTCGTTGCTCGACCTTCCCGCCGGCAACCTGCCGGCGCTCCAAGCGATGCCACCCGAGCGCCAGCGTGAGGAAACGCTCGAAGCGCTTGTCGCGCTCGTCCTGGAGATGTCCGGGCGCGAGCCGGTCATCCTGCTGGTCGAGGACCTGCACTGGCTGGATGCGTCGACGCTGGCCTGGCTCGAGCGGTTGATCGATCAGACCACGACGGCGTCGCTGCTGCTGGTGATGACGCTGCGGCCGAACACGCTCGAGATCCCCTGGGGATCGAGGGCCGGCGTGACACAGCTAACGCTCGCGGCGCTCAACCCGAAGGAGACCGAGCAGCTCATTCAGCTGCTGTCCGGCCCCAAGCCGCTTCGCCCGCAGGTACAGGAGCACATCGTTGCCAAGACCGATGGCGTGCCGCTCTTCGTCGAGGAGTTGACGAGGTCGGTCCTCGAAAGCGGGGAATCCGGGGACTGGCGTGAGTTGCCGACGACGCTCCGCGATTCGCTGACCGCGCGGCTTGGCCGGCTCGGAACGGCGAAGGAAGTGGCGCAACTGGCGTCGGTGTTCGGCCGCGCGTTCACGCTGAAGCTGCTGGCTGCCGTTGCGCCGCACGACGTCGATACGCTCGAGCGCGAGCTGCGGCGATTGGTGCAGTCGGGACTCGTGCACCGCCGCGGCTTCGGCGTGCAGACTCGATACGCGTTCAAGCACGCACTCGTCCGCGACGCCGCGTACGATTCGTTGCTCCGGCGCGAGCGGCAGCAGATCCACTTGCGCATCGCGACAGCGATGGACGAGGAGAAGCGGGCCGGCAGCACGGCGGTACAAAGCGAGGAAATCGCGCACCAGTACATGGCTGGCGAACAGTACGCAAGCGCGTTCGAATGCTGGCTCGAGGCCGGCCAGCTGGCGATTGGCCGGTCGGCGCACGCGGAAGCGATCGGCCACCTGCAGAACGCACTGAAAGCGCTCGAAGCGCAGCCGCGGTCACCGGAGCGCGACCAGCGTGAGATCTCGCTGCGGAGCCTGCTGGCGATGTCACTCGGCATCATCCGTGGCCTGTCGGCGCCCGAGGTCGAGGCTGTGCAGGACCGTATCGTCGCCCTGGCCGAGCAGGTCGGCCATGTGCCGGCGCCGATCTACTTCGGCCTGTGGAATTTCTACGCCAGTCGCGGCAAGCTGCGGCAGGCGAGAGATCTCGGGCGCCAGCGCCTCGCCTATGCCGAAGCCAGCGGCGAGGTCGAGTCGCGGTTTCTCGGGCTCTATACGAGCGCCGCCGCGGACTTCTTCATCGGCAACCTGACCGCAGCACGCGAGGGATTCGAGACGCTCCTCGCCGAGTACCCACGTCAGGAGGTCGCGAGCGAGTCGATGGCGTACGACGTTGGCATCGTGTCGCTCTCGCTGCTTGGCGACATACTCTGGCTTGTCGGCCTTCCCGACACCGGTACGAAAAAGGCCGACGAGGCGATCGATCGAGGCCGGCGGTTTTCGCCGTTCACGCACTCAGTGACGCTCGTGAACAGGATGATTCTCGCGACGTCGATGCGCGACTCGGCCACGAGCGTGCAGAGGGCCCAGGAGCTCATCGCGCTCAGCGCGGAGCACTCGTATCAGTATTGGACGGTCCATTGGCGCATCCCGCTGGCGCTGACGAGTGTCGAGCCCGGGTCGCCGGCGGCTGACGTCGATCGCGCGCTGACAGAGGCTGCGTCGGCGATCGAGCTGATGCGCACCGCGTACGGCAGCAGTCTCCAATGCACGAGATTTCTGGCGTGGGCGGTTGCGGTTGCTCTGGAACACGGCCGCACTGAACAGGCACGGCGCCTGCTCGACGAGGCGCTGCACCTCACCGAAAACGACGACGAGCACTACTGGGAATCAGACCTCCGCCGGCTGCAGGCGATGCTGCTTCGCGCAGAAGGCGGTTCGACTGACGCCGTGGAGCAACGATTTGCCGAGGCGCTGACCGCCGCCCGCGAACAACGCGCCAGGCTCTTTGAACTGCGCGCGGCAGTCGATTTGGCCAGGTTCCGGCACGATCAGGGCCGGAGCGACGAGGCGAGGTCGTTGCTCTCTGACATGCTCGCCTCGTTCGCCGAAGGTCTCGAGACGCCCGATCTCAAGGCAGCCCGAGCGCTGCTTGCGGACTTGGAATCGCGCGGTTGACCCCCACCGACTGCGCCAGCTGCCGGCGCCGCTGCACGAACAACACCAGGAACACGCTGTCGACGATGGCTGATGCCGTGCCAATCGTCAGCAGGAAGTTGTCCAACGGGTAGTGCAGGAAGAAGAACACCACCACCATCGCCGAGCCCAATGCCCGCGTCCAGTTGGCAGTGAACGAGAAGTTGCGAAGATCGGGTTGACGCAGCATCAGCGGCACGTAGAGGAACGAGATGGTGAGCTGAATCAGATACGCGGCGCGACCGCCAACATCGTTGTCGAGTTTCTGGCTGTGCAGGAAGTAGGTGGCGGCGCCGGCCATCACCGCGATGCCGAGGCACATCGGCACGAACACCGAACGCTTTTGCAGCTGCGGGACGGTGAGCTGTTTAGTGCCGAACATCAACACGCCGTAGGTGAAGATGAAGCCTGCATCGAGGAAGAACCAGACATAGTTGGCCGCCTGGAACAGCATGCCCATGTTGTTCTTGGCAAGGAAGCTCCAGACGAATTCCCAGGCGACGTCGCAGCAGCCGGCAAAGACCGGCATCTCGACGTACTTCAGGCGGATGATGTTGCGAATGTAGATCGCGTAGGCGACCACCCAGAGCAGGCATCCGACACCGTAGAAGAAGAACTCGAGCCCGGTGTACTGCTCCCAGTTGATCCAGTAGTTGCCGCTCATTCGGCGTGCCCCCGTTGAGAGTGTTTCGTGATCATTCGAAAGATGACCCGCGCAGCTGAAAACGACTGAGCGGGATCGCGAACGAGACTTCACCGCGCCGATCGGCGTCCACCATGCCCTGGAGCAGAACGTGAGCGAGACCGGCGGCAAGCGGCGTGCGCTCCCCGGTCCGTTGGCTCACTTTCAGCACCGCGCGGAGGAATACCTTGATCAGTCGATGCCCCACCATTGGTCTGAGCCCGACCCGCGCCAACTCCTCCGGCGTCAGCAGTTCGGTCATGCAGATCCGCGGCGCGTAGCCGAGGCCGAGCAACCGAAGCGGCCGCGGCAGCAGCCCCTCCATCATCTTCAGGTTGTCCCGCGCCAGGACGACGCCGTTGCGGTTGCGTTCGGCCGGGGTGTTGTTCCTGCGCACGTAGGACTGGTAGAACTCAGCGGCCTCGGCCAGCGTTTCCGGAATGTAGCTGTCGTCATCGGGCCGGCCGTCGGGGTGTATGCCCATGAGCAGGGCGAACCTGCGCCAGACGTAGTAAAGGTCTTCTGCCTCTTGCGGTGCGAGCTCGAGATCGAGCCGCCGAAGGCCGTCGATCAGGAGGTACGAGAACCCCATGATCGTCGCGAGCATGTCCTCGTGATTGACCGGGACGCCGAACTGCTGCTGGTAGTGCGGCCGGTATCGCGCCGCCATCGAGCGCACGCCGGCGTGCAGCAGGCGAAGCTTTCGAGCGGTGACGATCGCCCGGCCTTTCGGACCAAAGGCGTTCGGGGCAGAGATGTTCACCAGCAGTTGGACGACGCCCATCAGGCGTCCGAACGGGTCCCGCTCGAGGTCACGTGAGATTGACAGGATCTCGCAAAGGCAGGGTGCGCCGTAGCCGCGCGGGAGGCTCGACGCCAGCAGCACGACGACCGAGGGTAGTGCATTCTTGAGAAACGCTGCCGAGCCGTCGGCCAGCCGGCTATCGCCCGGTAGCGGCAGGCTGGACGCACTCGCCATGAAGTCCTTGAGAGACTGCGGCGCATCAGCGGGGAGGGGCGTGTCGTTGCCCCGGAGCAGCTTGAAGATCGGGCCGACCGCCTGGGCGCCGTGATTCGCAATCAACCGAGCGACGGCTGCGTCGGCCGTTGGATCGCCTTGATGTCGCAGCGTGTCGAGAAAGCTATTGTCCGACCACTTCCCCTGGGGCACGGCACCTCGATGTCCGCGCGATTGTAATGCGTGGAACTCCCGGGATCTATCACTGTCTCAAACCTTGAATCGCCGAGGACGCGGAGTCGCTGAGGACGCGCTGAGGTCGATCTTAATCGACGCGCAGACGGTCGCGTCGCCGGCCGGAACGGCCGGCAAGTGGCATCGGAGGGACGCACGAATCAAAGCACTGTTCAATCGCGTCAGTGCTTTGCTTCGCGCGTCCCTCCGATGCCACCCGCGCGTTCGCGCGGCGCGACCGTTCGCGGCAGATCATCGCCGAGGATCTTCCTCCGCGCGTCCTCTGCGAACTCTGCGTCCTCAGCGATTATGGTTTTGACAGTGAACGGTGTAGCTGGCGCCTTACTGGTCTACTTACCGCCGGTCACGTCGATGAACGCACCCGTCGTGAACGACGCTTCGTCGGAGAGCAGCCAGAGGATCGCGCGCGCCACTTCTTCGGCCGTTCCGCCGCGCTTCATTGGCACGAAGGCCTTCACCCGGTCGACTCGGTTCGGCTCGCCGCCGCTGGCGTGCATCTCGGTGTAGATGAATCCGGGGCGCACCGTGTTGACGCGAATCCCCTCTGCCGCGACTTCCTGCGAGAGCCCGATCGTCATCGTGTCGAGCGCGCCCTTCGACGCCGCGTAGTCCACATACTCACCAGGCGATCCGAGGCGCGCGGCGCCAGACGAGACGTTGACAATCGCGCCGCCACGGCCGCCGCGGCTCGTCGACATCCGCCGCACCGCCTCGCGCGCGCAGACAAACGCACCGGTGACGTTGGTCGCGAAGATGCGCTGGATTCTGTCGGCGGTCATGCTTTCGACACGCATCTGTGTCTCGAGGATGCCGGCGTTGTTGACCAGGGCATCGAGTGGCCCGAGCCGCTCGTCGCAGGTCTCGAACACGCGCACGACGTCGGCTTCGACGGAAACGTCGCCGGCAACAGCAATCGCTCGGCTGCCCGACGCTTCGAGTTCGGCCGCGAGCGCCTCGGCCTTGTCGCGAGCGTTGCGGTAGTTGATGCACACGGCGTAGCCGCGCTGGGCGGCCAGGCGGGCGGTGGCGGCGCCAATGCCACGACTGGCGCCGGTGATGATCAGCGTCTTCTGGTTGCTCAGGGTTGTGGCCTCCAGATCGGAGGCTAACCCGGAGTCGGCAGGGCGGCAACGTTGATTCGGCGGTCAAGAAAAGGCGCGACATGATCCGCAGCTCGGGGCTGTGATGTCGAGTCATGCCTGTCGACGAAGCGCGGAGGCTTCTGACAGTCGCCACGCCGACGACCCGATGATCGCCCGGCTCGGCCGACTGCGCGGCAGCCATCGATGATGCTTTCGTCACGATTCTGCCGCCCTCAGGTGTCCGGTGTGCGAGGGCAGCCTATTGTCCCGCGCGCTGGCGACAGTCGCCGACATCGGCATGTAATAACGGCCCACGAGAACCTTCACCCGACCTGTAATTTGGTACAGCTCGGCCACCGCCGCTGTTCCTGCAGTGGTCATCGTTCGGGTTGCGTCGGTTCCGTCCACCCTGAGCGTTTCGACATAATTCAGCTCGAACGCCGTGTTCTTGAAGTCGGGCTGCAGGCTGAACGGCACGTCGAGCTTGGTGGCGGTCGCCGAGAACAGACGATCGGCCACGAGCCGAGCGTCGTAGACATTGTTGACGCCACACGGGTTCAGCCCGTTGACTAGCGTCGGCGCGGGACATCCCCCCAGCCGGTTGCTCAAATCGAGAACCAGGTAGCGTGCAGACACCTGGTCGCAGGAACTGCTGGTCGTTCGCATGAAGAAATTGCCCTTTGGCGTCGCATACCAGGCCTGCACGCACCCCGCCCCATCCTCATAGCTGCTCCCGTCGCTTCGCAGGGCTCCGCCCGGGTCGAATGTCACCAGGGCTGCGACGTTCGCGGGCTTTGGGCCGGCAGTCAACGGAAGGATTCCCGAGCCGGTTACGACGAGAGTGGCAGCAATACCGATTAGCGTCCGCATAAGACCCTCCGGATGCGCCCGGCGGGATGGCCGGGATGTCTCGCAATACTCCAGTCCGGGCGGCGGGCGGGCAAGCGGCAATCAACGGCAAATGACCGGTGCCGCCATTTGTCGCGCCGGATCTTGCCTTGAACTGCCTGTCGGCCCCCCGTAGAATGAGCCCCCGACCTCAGACTGTGTGTCACATGGACGACGAGCCCGCGGCGAAGACCGCCGAATCACCGTCCGCAGACCGGCTCGACTCGTGGAAGTCGATTGCCTCGTACCTCAATCGGGACGTTCGAACCGTCCAGCGTTGGGAAGCTCGCGAGGGCATGCCCGTGCACCGGCACCAGCACGATCAGCTCGCCTCTGTCTATGCGTCCAAGGGCGAACTGGATGCCTGGCGGCGGTCACGCACGAAAGCCGAGGACGCTCTCGGCGTCAGCGACGCGGACCCTCCGGCGATGGCGCGGCGTTTCATCACGCATCGAAGCGTGGTTGCAGCCGTCTGCCTGCTGGCCGTTATTGCGGCCGTAGTCGTCCTCTGGCGCTACAGTCCTATACTGCGACCTTCCCAGAGTGCTCCCCCTCGGACATGGACCCTGCTCATGGCCGACGTCGACGCGCCAGCCGACATTGCGTCACTGGCGAACGAGCTCAGGCAGCAAGCCATCGCTGCTTGGCGCTCGAGTGGTGGCGACGTTGTACCGACAGACCGCATCGGTGTGTTTCTCGACCTTATGCGCCAGCCGAGTCAGGCCCAACTGACATCGGCACTTGCCAGCGAGCTTGCCGTGCGCGCCGGTCGAGTCCACGTCGTGGGCGTGCTCACTATCGACAGGCAGGGCTCCCTGCTCCGCCCCACGCTGCGCGCGCTGTCGGGCGGCGGATCGCATCGGGAAGTCGCGCGCCTGGAGGGCGTGCCTGTCGCCATCGATGCTCTCCCCGAACTCGTTCGCGACCTCACGGCGCGCCTAGCGGCGCAGGTATCCGCCTCGGCGCCGGAAGCCGCTGCCGGGTTCCTTCGGGTCACGACGGCTGCGCTACCTGCGCTCCAGCAATACGACGAGGCCGACCATCTGATGAGGCGAGGGCTCTGGAAGGCCGCAGTTCCGCTGCTGCAAGACGCCATTGCGAGCGACTCGGCGTTCGCGTCAGCCCACATCCATCTCGCCTGGGTTCTGTCAATCTCAATCAACCACGACAGCAGTGGGAGCCGCATATCGTTCGCGCTGAAGCGTTGCAAAACCAGGTGTCAGACGCCGAACGCTGGTTCATCGTCGGGAGTGCGCAGTCTTTGAGAGGCAACCCAGCTGGGTCGATGAGTTCCTGGGAACGGGTCCTCCAGCTTGCCCGGAGCACTTCTGGGCGCTCGGGAACCTGAGCATTGCTCGGTACAGTCAAGGGAACGTTGCGAGTGGCAACGAGCTTGCCGTCGCGCGTGCACGTGCGCACCCTGAAGATCTGGCGAGTCAGGTGATGGCCGTGGAGATCCTCCTCAAGGAACGGCGTGGCGCCGACGCCCACGAGGTGCTTGAACGGGCGACACGCCTGGCTGGGTCGGCGACATCCGGCGAGCGATTCATCGCTGATGTCAGCCTGCCGCTCGCCGAAGCGTGCGACGCCTGGCTGCGACAGGACATCGTGACTGCACGCGCCGCCGCAAATCGCGCTGCCGCGGCGCTCACTGGGATAGGACCGGCTGAGGCCCCCCACCATTTTTATAGTGTGGGACTGATGTACCTCGGTCTTGGGATGGCACGGCAGGCGCGGCGCATGGTCGAGAGTGTCGTGGGACACGGTGAGCGAGACCATCATCTGGCACTGGTTCTCGCCATCGGAGGCGATGGGCAGGAGACACAAAAGCTGCTCCGTTCGATGGGGCCGACGTACCTCGGTTCAGCCCCGCCGCGGCGCCGCTGCTCGTCGAATTCCAACTGCCTGCCGAGGCGGCAGCTCTGCTCGCCCGATGGGACCGGGAGCGGTCCTGGCCCGATGCATTGGTTGCGCCCCTTCGCGCCGCCCTGCTGGCGGACCACGGCCAGCGCGATGCTGCGCTTCGCGCCCTGGACCTCGGGGTGCCCTTGATGAGGAACGAGAACTGGCCCGACCGCTGGATATCGTCGATGCCATCGGCGAGCATTCCCTTGTTCGCCGCAGAGCGGCTCCAGGCGCGCCTGCTTGCAGCGGCGGGCCATCTCGACGCCGCGATTGGTGCCCTCGAAGCCGGGCGGAAAGATATCGCGGTGGCCTGCAACGCCACGAAGAACGGCAGCGCCTATTACCTGGCGATGCTTGTCGATCTCCTCAGGCTTTACCGGGAGCGCGGCGACCAGGTCGGGGTCAAGACTGTCGAAGCGGAGTTGCGGACACGGCTGGCGTTCGCCGACCCTGATTTTCCACTTCTCGCCGCCGTCTCTTCCAGTGCCACGTCGTTCGGCGCCAGGGCAGCCGGCAACGATCCTCTTCAGCGCTAGACGTGAGAGCACTGGGCCGATCGACGGCTGTTTCCTATAATTCAAGCTGGACTCCGGACTGGGAGGCAAGGTGAACGGTCGCGATAGACGAGAGTTTCTCAAAGTGCTCGGCGCCGGCGCAGTGGCCGCTGGTGTGCCGCCATGGACATATGCGCGGACGGTCTATCCGGATCAGGAGCCGACGCCGCCCGTTCGCGATCCGCGCTACCGCGAGTGGTCTGGCGTGGCGCTCGCCGAGGCCAAGCGGCTGGGGTGTTCGTATGCCGACATCCGCTTCACGCGAAACCGTTCGCAGTCGCTGACCTTGAGGAACGGCCAGATCTTCACCGGCGGCGGCCGCTTCGGTGGTGACGGCTTCGGCGGCCGGGGCGGCGGCGGGACCGTCGAAACGTACGGGTTCGGCATCCGCGTGATTCACGGCGGCGTCTGGGGCTTTGCCAGCAGCCCGGTCGTGACGCCCGAAGAGATCAAGCGGGTGGCCGCGATCGCGACCGACATTGCCACGGCGAGCGCGATCGCCAAGAAGTTCGATGTCCGGCTCGCGCCAGTCGAGAAGTACGACGACTACTGGCAGATGCCGTTCGAGAACGACCCGTGGACCGTGCCGCTCGAGGAGAAAGTCGAGCTCCTGCGCGGTGTGACGAGCGGCGATTCAGAAGACGCCTGGCGTTCTCTTCGCGACCGCGACGGCCGGGTTCGAGTACGAGTGGAAGTACCTCGCCACCAGCGAAGGCTCGTTCATCGAACAGCTGTTCCGCTTCTGCAACTGCAGCGCGGCGGCAACCGCACGGACAGGCACGCAGGTCAAGACGCGCAACTTACGAACAGGCGTCGGGCGGCGGCTACGAGTTCCTGAAGAAATGCGGACATGCCCGATCAGGCCGAGCGGCTCGCCGCAGAAGCCATCGAGCACTCGAAGGCCAAGCCTGTTGGCCAGGGTCTCAAGGATCTCGTCCTGTTGCCGTCGCACCTGGCGCTGACGATTCACGAGATCGTCGCCCACCCGACCGAGCTCGATCGCATCGCCGGCTACGAAGCGAACTATGCCGGCACGAGCTTCGTCAAGATCTCCGACGTCGGCAAGCTCAAATACGGGTCGCCGAAGTTCAACATCACTGCCGACCGAACGCATCCAGGCGCCATGGCGACGGTAGGCTTCGACGATGACGGCGTGAAGGCGCAGAAGTGGCCGATCGTCAAGGACGGCATCCTCGTCGGTCTCCAGACCAATCGCGAGACGGCGCACCTCGTCAACGAGAACTTCAGCCGCGGCTGCACGTTCGCCAACCACTGGCGCAACTATCCGTTCCTGCGCATGCCGAACATCCAGCTCGAGGCCGGGCCCGTTGGATCGCCGAGCGTCGACGACGATGATTGCTGACGTCAAGGACGGCGTCCTCGTCGACGGCATGGGCAGCTTCAGCATCGATCAGCAGCGCTACAACGGCCAGTTCGGCGGCGATGCATTCTGGGAGATCAAGAACGGCAAGAAGACGCGCATGGTCACCGACTTCACCTACAACGCCATCACCACTGATTTCTGGGCCAACCTCGACGCCGTCGGCCCGCCGTCGGCGTGGCAGCACGTCGGCATGACTGGCGACGCCAAGGGTCAGCCGGTGCAGTCCAATCACCCGTCGCACGGTTCGGCGCCGTGCCTGATTCGCCGGGTCATGGTGGGGGCGGCGTACGCGTAGGAGCCAGGAGCTGGCGAGCTAGGAGCTGGAGCAGGCACATGAGCTACTCACGCGAAGAAGTGAAGGCGATCACCGACAAGGTGCTCGACATGGCGAAGGCGGACGCCGTCGAGGTGGAGTTTTCCGGCGGCGAGCGGTCGGCGACGCGCTACGCCAACTCCACGATCACGGCCAACCTGATCGAGCACGACCAGGAAGTGACGATCTCGGTTCGCTACGGCCAGAAGTCGGCGTCGACGACGGTGCATCAGTTCGACGATGCGTCGCTGAAGCGAGCGATTGCCGAGGCGCAGATCGCTGGCGAAGCAGCGGCCCGACAATCCGGAACTGATGCCGCTCCTCAAGCCGCCGCAGGACTACGTCGAGGTCGAGGCGGCGCTGCCGACGGCCGTCAACTTCGGCCCGGCCGAACGCGCCCGGCTGGTCAAGCAGAGCGTCGACGTCTGCGAAAAGCAGCGGCGTCGTCGGCTCCGGCTACATCCCGAAGATCGCACTGGACCGACGCGCGGGCGAACTCGGAAGGGCTCTTCGCCTATCACCGCTATGCCGAAGCGAGCCTGATCCTGACGTGCCGGACGCCCGACGGCACCGGATCAGGATGGGCCGGCACGACCGGGCTGAAGGACGTGACGAAGATCGACGCCGTCGGCGATCAGCGAAACGGCGTCGCAGAAGGCGCTGGCGTCGCGCAAGGCGCGCGCGATCGAGCCCGGCACCTACACGGTGATCCTCGAGCCGCGCCCGGCGGCGCGTTTCCTGTCGCTGCTGCTCGGGTCGCTCAACGCGCGTCAGGCCGAAGAAGGGCGCAGCTTCATGAGCGGCGCCGAGCTCGGCGCGACCAAGGTCGGGCAGAAGGTGTTCGGCGACAACGTCACGATCCGGAGCGACATCGGCAACAGCGTGCTGCGCCAGACGCCGATCGGCACTGACGGCCTTGCTGCCAAGCCGATCACCTGGATCGAGAAGGGCGTCGTCAAGAACCTGGCCTACGACCGGTTCTGGGCGAACAAGCAGGGCAAGCGCGCCGACGCCGGCGCGACGCCGCAGATGAGCCTGGTGATGGAAGGCGGCGATCAGACGATCGAGCAGATGATCAAATCCACGCGGCGCGGATTATTGGTGTCGTTCTTCTGGTACATCCGTGTCGTCGATGCGATGACGCTGCTCAATACCGGCATGACCCGCGACGGGCTGTTCCTGATCGAGAACGGCGAGATTGCTGGGCCGGTGCAGAACTTCCGCTGGAACGACGGCCCGGCGCGCGGCTTCAACAACATCACCGCGCTCGGCACGCCGGTGCCGATGCACATCGGCGAGGCCTACGACAATCCGGGCACGGCGCTCGTTCCGCCGATGCGGATCGAAGACTTTCGCATGACGTCGATTTCGCCGGCGGTGTGATTTTGCGTGTGCTACCGCCAGGAGCCTCTATGTTTCTCGCACTGGCTGAATACAGCGAATCGCCGCTGAGGTTGCGGGCGGGCAGAATTCAGCTCTCGAGGTCGCGGTAAGTCGAGCTGAAAGTGACTCGGCGTCACGCTGAATAACGTCTGCCTTCTGACGTCGAGCGGACGCTCGTCGCGGAGCCGAACCGCGATCCTTCGGCACGTTGCCGGCAATAGCCGTGCGACTGACCGGGGGTGACGTAGCCCTTCGATAATCGCGATACGCGTCTGACGCAAAGGCGTCACGGTTTTGTCGTCTCGATGCCCCATCGTGTTCCTCGCACTTCGCCGACCTGCGATTCGTGACCAGCGTCGAAAGCCAGAGCGGTTCTGGCTATACTGCCGGCAGCTGGGTGGTCGAGGGTGGACGACCGGGCGCCGTTCCAGCATGATAGATACGCAGTGCAGAGGATTCAGCCATGACCGATGCAGACCGGCGCGACGAGTCACATCACCGCCTCGATATCGTCCAATTGCTCGACGAACGCTTCCGCCTTCGTGAGGACCCGGAACGGCAATCCGACCTGCAGCTCACCCACGAACGGCTGCGGGCGGAGCTGCGGCAGGTCGAGGAAGAACAGAACGAGTCGTCCGCCGAAGCTGTAGGACAAGTGAACCCGCCGCCGGCTGCCGACGAATGACCGCGGCGATCGAATCATGCGCCGTGGCGTGCGGGTCGAAATTCGACGAAGACGCCGAACCCAGGCGCGACGCGGCCCTCGTAGCGTGTGGCGAATGTCGACGGGACGAAGCTGACTGACGCGGTACCTCCGACGCCAGCGACGACGCTCTTCCAGGGCTTGAAGTCGAACGCGTATCCAGCCTGCGCCTTGGTGAGCGTGAACACGGTTGCCGGCGCTTCGTGGATGTGCAGGTCGTGACCTGGCTTGCCGACCACTTCGATGCGGCCGAACCAGTTGTGTCGCTCATCGCCTCGAATAGTTGCTCTCGAGCAGGAACGCGTGCGTGACGAGCTCGGCTACGCCGCCGGGATAGACCTCTGGTCCGGAGTTCACGCCGTAGGCGACCGTCGTCGCCCAGAATCCCGCGGCGCTCAATTGATGATAAGTCGCCGATGCGGTCAGACCGATCGATGCTGCTGCGCGGCTGAGGCGCGAACTCCGCCTCGACTTCGTTCAGGTGGCCGGCTGATGCCTGCAGCACCCATCGGCTGGTGGGCATGAACGTCAGCCGGCCCGACACAGAGTCGAGTGGTCCGAGATCGAGATCCGCGCGTTCTTCGTCAGGTTCTCGCGCGTTGAAGAGCGACGCCTCGGCCTTCCACCTGCGATCGTAGACGCCGGTCGTCACGAGACCAAACGTGATGTGCGACGAGTCAATCCAGTGGTGCGTGATTGGCGCGACCGGATTCGGCATCGCCGACGGTCGATGAGGGAATGCGACTGGCCCGAGCGCGGGCTCGCCAGCCAGCCCGGCGTACACCTGCCAGTGCAGTGATCCCTTGACCGGACGGTCGTAGTCGGCGGACAGCTCCATGAAGAGGTCGTGCGGGTGCTGGCGGTCGTGGATCGTGTCGCCCTCGCACATCTCGCCATTGGCCAGGAGGTCGATGAAGCCGCAGTTGCCAACTGTCCATGGCTCCGCGCTCAGCATCGCGCGCAACCCGAGGCGACCCGGCCCAACCTGCCGGCGTCCCATGACCATCAACCAGTTCACGCTGCTGGTCTGATGCGTCTCGAAACCGCCGGTGCGATGGATGAGACCAGGCTCGTAGAGGAACTGCCCGAACGCGTTCCAATGGAACATCACGTCCCAGGCGCCGAATGTCTTTTGAATGCCGTACATCGGCGTATCGTCGGGTAGCCACGCCGTTCCCGATGCCTCGCGGGCTTCGAAGAGTGGCTGCGTGTTCGACGAAGGGTTGTGCTGGTGCTGCGCGGGCGGCTCGGATTGCCCGGCGGCAGGCGCGGCGATCGCAAGCGCGACGGCAAGAAAGGTAATGTCGCGCACGCGAGTCCGCATCGGTGAGGTTCTATTGTACCGACAGCATCGTTGTAGCATTCACCGATCGTGATTGCCCCATTTGGTGACTTCGATCGGTCGATCGTCGAGGACGTCAGTCACAGGCCGTGGCCGATGCCAGACTGGCCGTGGTTGATGACGCAGACCTGGAACGACCTGCTGTTCGCACATTGGCCGATGGACGTGGTGCGGTTGCGCCCGCTGATACCGCGCGCCTTCGATATCGACCTGTTCGACGGCACTTCCTGGATCGGCGTCGTGCCCTTCCACATGACCAACGTCGGCGCGCGAGGGCTGCCGTTGCTGCCGCGTGTCGCGGCGTTTCCAGAGCTCAACGTGCGGACCTACGTCCGCGTCGGCGATCGTCCTGGCGTGTACTTCTTCAGTCTCGACGCCGCCAGCGTGGCCGCGGTCAGAACCGCGAGGGCGTTGCTGAACCTGCCGTACTACGCGGCGTCGATGACGGTTGAATCGAACGGGCCAGCCATCGTCTACCGGAGCGCCCGCTCGTCAGGTCCTGCTGCCGAATTCCAGGGCACCTACGAGCCGATTGATGAGCCTTTCTCACCGCGCGTGGGCACGCTGGAGTACTTCCTGACCGAGCGCTACTGCCTGTACAACGTCGATCGTCGAGGCAATCCGTACCGGCTCGACATCCATCATCCGGTATGGCGCCTTCAGGCGGCTCGCGCCGAGCTCGAGCGCAACACGATGACAATCCCGTGCGGCGTGCCGCTGCCGGATCAACCACCGCTGCTGCATTTTGCGAAACGGCAGGATGCCGTCGCCTGGGGGCCGAGGAGCGTGAGGTAACAGTCGTCAGTCAGGCAGTCGCCAGTCACGAGCCGACGACTGTCTATCCTTGTTTCCCACTAATGATCCGCAAATACTCCTGCCATGGCGCCAACCTCGTCGGCGTACTGACGCGCCATTACCCGTGAGATCTGCACCAGGTGATCCAGATCGTGCGCGACCCAGGTGGAGAGGAGCTGGCCGAGCGTCACCACGCCGAGCTCGGGGTGGCGCCCGCGGCGATTGAGATCGTCATCTGTAATATTGAGCGCCGCCAGCTCGCGCAGGTTCGTCTGCCGCAACGTCGCGAACTCGTCGAGGAGCTTGGAAAGAGGACGGCCCTCCGATTCGGCGAACTGCGCAAACCGATCGAACTTCTCGAACGCCCGCGACTCGCCGTGCTGCAGGATGATTCGCGCTCGAGGCACCCAGTCGGTTCGCTCACCGTGAATCAGGTGTCCGACGACGTCGAACGGGCTCCAGGTCTTGTCGCCTTCGTTCGCTGCGATCCAGCCGTCCGGGAGATCGCGCAGGAGAGCGTCGAGCGTTGCTGGCGTTCGCGCCAGGAGAGCGACGGCTTCGTCCATCGCGAACGGCCGTCGTGTGCGGGAGATCGCATTCGGCATGGTCCCCCGACTATAACGCGCTCTTCAGTTCTGTCAGGCGGTCCAATCTGAGGTTGAACGTGGCGCGCTCCTTGAATGAGACAGGAGCGTGACCGAGCCAGCCGAGAATAGGAATCAGGATGACGCTCAAGGCGGCATACCGGAGGAGATGAAGCGCAAGAACGTGCTCTCGCTCGCGTTCGGCGGCCGGGCTGAGCTGCTCGACGAATTCTGCCGGGCGGTTGAGGAGGCGGTTCCGGCCGGGACGACGGTGATTCTGCGGGGGAGCGCGGTGACAGGGCAGCGCTGGAAGGACGGCGCGCCGTTCGACGCGGACGGTCCAGGCACGAGCGACCTCGACCTGACGCTCGTCGGCGACAGTGGCTTACTGTTTTTCAAGCCCAGCGGCTTCTTCGTGCCCGGCATCCACTCGCGTCCCTTGAGCGATGAGGATCCCGACATTGCGCCCGATCTGATCCCACTCCGCCGCCGGCTCATGGACATCGTCAGGCGGCCAGTGAACATTCAGGCCTCGCGCGACATCGTCATCCAGCTTCGTGGCGATCTGATGGGGCAGCCGTACCTGACGCTGCTCGAGAAACCCGAGGGTACGTTCCTCGACGACCATTCGACCCGCGCCTGATGTTCCGCCTGCTGACGTACAACATCCAGCACGGTGGCCACGGCCGCATCGATGCGATCGCGAACGTCATCACGGCGGTCTCTCCCGACGTTGTCCTGCTGCAGGAGGCGACCGATCCGGCGAACGTCGAACGCCTTGCG
Organism: uncultured Acidobacteriota bacterium; assembly: GCA_963797715.1. Lineage (GTDB taxonomy): Bacteria > Acidobacteriota > Vicinamibacteria > Vicinamibacterales > 2-12-FULL-66-21 > DATBJJ01. The sequence goes on along the minus strand of CAWCQS010000002.1, from coordinate 3,310 downwards.
TCTGCCACCGGAATGGCGGAAGGGCGAGCGTTTGCCCGGCAGTCGCTGGGATTTCTGAGCCGGCGACCGGTGTCGTCCTACAAGTGGATTCGGCCTCGCATCTCGCGTCACGCGTTCATCGAGATCGTGCCGGCGGGCGACCAGATGCGGTTGTTCGGCGTACATCTGAGCGCCGTGCACGCGGCCTGGACGGAAGCGCGGCGGGTGCTCGAGTTGCGCGCGCTGCTGCGGAGTGTCGCTCGTCACCAGCAGGGCTTCCATGTGCTCGCCGGCGATTTCAATACACTTGCGCCCGGCGAGGAGCTCGACCTGACGCGTTTGCCGTTGCGGCTGCGGCCATTCGTCTGGATGAGCGGCGGGCGAGTGCGATGGCGGACGATCCAGACGGTGCTCGACGCGGGCTATGTCGACGCCTACCGTCTCAAATACCCACTCGAGCCCGGGGCGACGCTTCCGACATCCGATCCCTATCTGCGACTAGACTACGTGTTCGTTCCGAAGTCGTATACCGATCGCGTTCTCGACTGCGATGTCGTGCGTCATCGCGACGCGGTCGCGGCGTCTGATCATTTTCCCGTTGTCGCCGATCTTGATCCCGCATGAAAACCAAGACCGCACCGCCAAAGACCGTCAGCGAGTACATCGCGGCTTTTCCACCGGGCGCACGCAACGTGCTGAAGACCGTGCGGAGCCACCATTCGCAAGGCGCTGCCCGATGCCGAAGAAGCAATCTCCTACGGGATCCCGACGTTCAGGCGCCATGGCAGCTCCATCATCTACTTCGCCGGCTGGAAGGAGCACTTTTCGCTCTATCCGTCCACGGCGCGTCTCGCCGCAGCGTTCAAGGAGCAGCTCGCGCCATACGAGGTCAGCGGCAAGGGCACGATTCGGTTTCCGTTGTCCGAGCCGGTTCCGGTGAAGCTGATTGCCGCGCTCGCGAAATTCCGGGCCAAGGAGGCGGCCGAGCGCAGCAAAGCGAAGGCTGGCTCGGCGAAAGTCAGCCGACGCGGATGACGACCTTGCCGAAGTGGGCGCCGCTGGCGAGGTGCTCGTAGGCGGCGCGAGCCTGTTCGAAGGAAAACACGCGATCGATCACGGGCTCGATCGTCGACGCGTCGAGCGCACGCACCAGTGCTTCGAACATCCGCGCCGAACCAACGTAGACGCCGTGGACGCGGATGCCCTTTTGCAGGACGGCGTAGGTGTTGACCGGCCCCTGCATCCCCGCGAGCACGCCGATCAGGCTCATCGTTCCGCCGAAGCGCAATGCCTTGACGCTTTGATCGAAGGTGCCGGCGCCGCCGACTTCGACCGCGACGTCGATGCCCTCGCCCCCGGCCGCGTCGCGCACGGCCTCGCCCCAGTTCGCGTTCTCGCGGTAGTCGATCGTCGCCGCGGCGCCCATGGTCTCGAGCCGCGCGCGCTTTGCCGCCGAGCTCGAGGTGGCGATGACAGTCGCGCCCGACGCCCGGGCGAGCTGCAAGGCGAAGATCGATACGCCACCCGTCCCCTGCACCAGCACCCGGTCGCCGACCTTGAGCGATGCCGCGACGAAGAGCGCGTTCCACGCGGTGACGCCCGGCGCAGGGCAGCGTCGCCGCCTGTTCGAACGACCAGCGCGAGGGCACGCGCACCCACGCCGTCTCGGGGAGCACGACCTCTTCCGCCAGCATGCCGTCGACGGAGCCGCCGAGCGCGCTCGCGTGATGCTCTGGCGCAGGTCGCCATCGAGCCACGTTGGAAAGAAGGCGGCCGCCACTCGGTCGCCAACCTTGACGCGCGTCACGCCGGAGCCAACCGCAGTGACTTCGCCGGCGCCGTCCGACGTCGGGATGATGACGATCGGCCGCTTCCGCGACGCTCGGGCAATCGCGACGTCGCGGTAGTTGAGCGACACCGCATGGATTCGCACGCGCACGTCGCGGGCGCCGAGCTCCGGACTGGGCCGGTCGACCAGACGAAGCCCGGCAAAGCCCTGATCGGGATGTAGCTCGTATGCCTTCATCGCTGCCCGCCTCCTCGTGGCGAATCTGATCCTTGCGATTCTTCCACGAAGAGGCGTTCGGCGGCCGTAGATGCGGTGGGCGAGGCCGAAAAGCCGGCCTCGAATCGCTTCGAGGCGCGGAGCGTCCGAGCCGGCGTCGTGTGTCAGCTCGAATCAGCTGAGCTTGTCGGGGTTGACCACCGCGTAGACCGCGAGGATGCGCTCGCCGTCGGTGGCAATGGACATCGTCGCCGTCAGCCGCTCGCCGTCGCGGATGACAGAGCCCGGTCTCGCCGTTGACGGTGGCGATCTCGAGGTGCGGCCGGCCGCCCAGAACTTCTCGCGCAGGCCGATCACCAGGTTGGCGATGCGCTCGGCGCCGACAATGGGCGCGGCGCCGCGGCGGTCTTGCCGCCGCCGTCGGCGGTCCAGGTAGCATCGGGCGCGAACAGCTCGAGCAGTGCCTGCTCGTCGCGCGCCTCCATCGCGGCCAGGAATCTCTGCAGCAGCGCCGTCTTGGCCGACTCGGTGACCTCGAAGCGCTTGCGCTCGCCGCGCACGCGCTCGCGCGCGCGGTGGACGACCTGGCGGCATGCCGCTTCGCTCCGCTCGATCACCGACGCGATCTCGCGGTAGCCGACGTCGAAGACGTCGTGCAGCAGGAACGCCGCGCGCTCTTCGGGCGCGAGCCGCTCGAGCAGCGTGAGGAAGGCCATCGACAGATCGTCGGCGAGGTCGAGGTCGCGATCCGGCGGCGCCGGCGCCGACGATCGGCTCGGGCAGCCACGGACCGATGTAGGCCTCGCGCTCGGTCTTCAGCCGCCGCAGCCGATCGATCGCCAGCCGGCTCGTCGTCGTCACCAGCCACGCCTCCGGACTCTCGATCGGTCGTGCTCGGCCTGGTGCCAGCGGACGTACGCCTCCTGGACGACGTCCTCGGCGTCGGCGCGCGAGCCGAGCATGCGATAGGCGAGGCCGAACAGCCGGCCGCGCATCGCCTCGAACGGCTCGGTTGAGATACAGACGGGCTTCCATCTTCGTATTGTCTCTATAACCAGGACGGATGGCCGGCGCCGTTGTGACAGCCAGGCCGGCCGGTAACGGCCCAGCCGTCGATTCTGCGGTCGTCGTTCGTTTGGAAGACGACGAGTTTCCTTCCACCTAAAGGTGGAAGCCACATAAAGATGGAAGCCACATAAAGATGGAAGCCACGTAAAGATGGAAGCCACGTAAAGGACGAGTTCCCCTTCTACCTAAAGGTGGAAGCCACAGGGATATGCCAGTGACTATGCCTATTGCCACATCCGAGCCGGAGACTGCACGCTC
>CAWCQS010000001.1:0-28160 GCA_963797715.1 uncultured Acidobacteriota bacterium | reverse complement strand
GCTCGCCGCAGTATCCTCTGCAGTCGTCAGCGCACCATTCGCCGCCACCGGCGCATCATTGACCGGCGCGACGGTCACCTGGACCGTCGCGATATTGCTCGTCGTCGTGCCGTCGCTCGCCTGGAAGGTGAAGCTGTCGGTGCCGTTCATGTTCAGGCTTGGCGTGTAGGTGAAAGCGCCGGTCGTGGCGTTCGTGACGACCACCGTACCGAGCGTGCCGTTGTTGACGATGGCGTAGGTCAGGGTGTCGCCGTTGGGATCGACGGCAACCAGTGTTCCGGTCGCGGCTGTGTCTTCGGTCGCGGCGAGCATGCCGTCCTGAGCGACAGGCGCGGTCGACGCGCCCTGGGTAACGGTAACTGTCTGGGTAGCGACGGTCAGCGTGCCGGTACGCGCGGTACCCGACGTGTTGGGGGCGATGGTGTGACCCACGGTTCCGCTACTGTTCGTGCTGCTCTGGCTGGAGATCGAGCCACGGCACGTTGCTGGTCGAGCCCACACCGTGCCAGGGTAAGCGAAGGTGACGTCGACGACGCCCGTTGCACCGGCGGCTGGAGCATTTGCGAAGGCCGGTGTCACCGAAACTCCGCCGACCGCGAAGACGTCGGACGCGGCATTGGTATCGCCAGTTACCAAATTGGCGGCAGCCGCGCTGAATTCCCGCGAACCGGCCGTCGGCCGACATCGATGCGTCGAAGCTCGTGTCCAGCGCCTGGGCGCCGCCGCCCGATACGCTGACGCGCGTCGTCGTCCCGGCGACGCGATCTCTTATGAACACGTCGACGGCGCCATTGGTGTCACCGGCGACGAGATTGCTGGCGAACGACAGGAAGGTGACGAAACGGCCGTCGGCGCTCACCGGTGACCCCAGGAGCGCGAACCGGGCGGAACTGTTCGGCGTCCCACCGCCATTCGGCAGGCTGATCGCGCTGGTTGTGCCGGCTGTGAAATCACGCGCGTAGAGCTGGCCGGAAGCCGTGACGCCCGGCACGAGGTTCGTGGCGAACGACTGGAACATGACGATCCCGCCGACGAGCGGCATCTTCGGCGTCTGGCTCGAGCCGCCCGCCTGGCCGCCACTCGCGGTCAGGCTGACGCGGAACGTCTGCCCCAGCTCGAGGTCGCGCACGAAGATGTCGGCCGCACCGTTGGTATCCCCAGCGACCAGGTTCGTCGCGGCTGACTCGAACGCCACGTAGCGGCCGTCGCCACTCATTGCCGGCCACAGGCTGTTCGCACTTCCCTGGGTACCGTCATTAGCGACGCTAATCCGCACGGTCTCGAGCGTGTCGGCATCATGCACGAAGACATCGAACGCGCCGTTGGTGTCGCCGGGGACCAGGTTGCCGACGAATGCGGAGAACGCAATCCGACGACCGTCCGCGCTCACCGACGCGATGCCCCCAGTCTCGGTCAACGCCGACACCTGCACGCCTCCAGAGGCGACGTTGACGCGGACGGTCTGGCCCGTCTCCCGGTCGTGCCGGAACAGATCGAAGCCACCGTTGGTATCACCGGCGACCAGGTTCGACGCCGCCGATTCGAACACCACAAATCGCCCATTCGCGGAGACGAGGCCGCACTGACTGTTCCCATTGCCCTGCGTGCCACCGGTGCCGACGCTGACCCGCGTTGTGGTCGAGGTCAACCTGTCATGAAGGAAGACGTCGCCCGCGCCGTTGGTGTCACCGTCGACCAACGCCGCCAGGGAGTTGAATGCGACGAATCGGCCATCAGCGCTGGCAGACGGACATGCAGAGCCAGTAGTCGCCTGCGCGCCGGTGTTGTGCACGCTGGCGCGAACGGTCTGCCCCGGCCACTGCGGTGCGCCAGCGCCAACGAGGACCATCTGACTCGCGGTGGCGCTGCTCGTGCCGTCGGATACCTGGAACGTGAAGCTGTCGAAACCGAAGAAGCCGGGACCTGGCGTGTAAGTGAAGTCGCCGGTCGTGGCGTCAGTCAACGTCGCGATCCCGTGTGACGCGGGTGCCGCAACGCTGAACGTCAGCGCATCGCCCTCCGCATCGACGCCGGCCAGTGTGCCGGTCGCGGTGGTGCCAGCAGTCGCAGCCATCATCCGGCTCCGCGCCACAGGCGCAAGATTCACCGACGTTATGGAGACACTGACGGTCGCGACATTACTGGTCACGAAGCCGTCGCTGGCCTGGAACGTGAAGCTGTCAGCCCCGCTGACGTTCGCGTTCGGAGTGTAGGTGAACGCGCCAGTCGCCGAGTCGGTGATGACCGGCGTGCCGCGCGTGCCGTTGGACAGGATGGAGAATGTCAGCGCCTGGCCGTCGGAATCACTGGCCGACAGCGTGCCCGATATCGGCGTGTTCTCGGTGGTTGTAATGCTCGCGTCATTCGCAACGGGCGCGTCGTTGATCGGGGTGATCGTCACCGTGACGGTCGCGACGTTCGAGTCGACCGTGCCGTCGTTCCCCTTGAACGTGAAGGTATCGGTGCCGCTGACGTTGGCGTTCGGTGTATACGTGAAGGCGCCGGTGGCTGCGTCGGTAACGACTGCCGAGCCGAGCGTGCCGTTCGTAACGATGGTAAGCGTGAGCGGATCGTCGTCGATGTCGCTTGCGGTCAGCGTGCCATTGATGGCCACATCCTCGATAGTCGCGATAGTGCCATTCTGGGCGACTGGCGCGCTGTTCACGTCCACCGACAGCTTGAACACCTGGCCGCTGCCGCCTGGTCCACCACCGGAGGTCCCGTAGAAGACTCCGGGACTGACCTCGAGCAATCGTCCCTCCTGCGGGCCTTGCCCGTCTGTTCCGCTGAACGACCACAAGATCTCGAACGAAGGCGTCTCTCCTGGCGTGACGCGATACAGGATTCCGTTGAAGGAATCGCCACCCGCCGTCGTCGCTCCATATAGGTTGCCGTCCGCGCCAAGCGTCATGCCGCCCCAGGGGGCCGCACCTCCCGGATAAACGCCGGGGCTGGCGCCCTCCGAGAACACGTGCAGGGTGGTAAGGTCGCCGGCGGGGGTGACCCTGAAGATAGTTCCGGCGTCGTCGGGGTCGGGTCCGCACGTGCTTGTCGAGCCGTAGAAGTGGCCGTCGGCTGCCTCGATCAGCTCGCCGAGCGGCTGCGCGCCTTCAGGACAGATCTGGGGGTTGGCGTTCGGGACGAATGGAAAGCTGTAGAGCGTTTCAGGAGCGCCGTTCAAGGGCATCCTGAAGACCGTGCCGGCACTGAAGTTCCCTATCCACGTGGTGCCGTACAGGAATCCATCCAAACCGAGCGTCAGCGCCGCCTGCGAGTTGAGGCCGTTCGCAACGATCGCAAAGTTGTCGGGCTCCGGAAGCTGCGGGTCAATCGTGAAGATCAGTCCGCCGCCGGCGATACTCCCACCGGTCGCGGTTCCGTACAACAGCCCATTGGGCGCCAGAGTCAGGGTGCCATAGGGGTTCGTACCGCCGGGCGCCCCGGGGAAGCTGCGCAGGAGGGTGAACGTGCCGAGGCCAGTGCCGTTGGGCAACACCTTGAACACTGTGCCCAACCCAGGGAAGAAGGTTATGTGGGTGTCGCCCCCGTAATACGTGACTCCGTAGAGGCTTCCGTCCGGCCCGAGCGTGAGTTCGCCGACGGGGTAACATCCGTGAGAGCGCGCAAAGCTGTGGACCAGGCTCAAGATGCCGTCTGTCGTGAGCCGATAGATGATTCCGCAGCTCTCGGCACCTCCCCCGGCGGTCGTGCCATACAGAGCGCCGTCGGCACCGCGAACCAGCCCTCCCAGCGGCTGACTTCCTCCAATCGCCGTGAGATCCGCCGCTGTCGCGAAAGTGACCTGAGCCTTGATGGCGTGGGTGAATGGCTGGCCCAGGCAGCAAACGGCGATCAGTGCGAGGACGGTTCGACGCGAGCGACGGCTCATAGCTCTCTCCTGTCTTCGGGTCTCTCGAAGCACACGCGGATTCGTAGGTTTGCCGCAGACTCGCCGGGATCACGATCGATGAGGGGATTCAAGCTCACTGTTCGTCAATGAGCTCGTGGCGACCAGTCCCATCTGGGAGTGGTCGAATGCAGGGTCTCTCTTCACCAGCGGCTGAACCAGCCGCCATTCGGGACGTTATGAAGTTATGAAGTGCGTAGAATTGCCGAGCTTGGAGCTGGTATAGCTGTGTAACGTGTAACTGTCAATGTCGAAAACGCAATAATGACGTTATGACGCCTCAAGCCAGATCCGACCGGCACGAGCAAGCCGTCGAATCTACCAACGGCTTCGAACAGTTCTCTCGACGAATTGCACGTACTGACGAACGGGGTTACGGTCACTATCGTCGTGGCACGAACCTCGTCAAAGGACTGGCTAGGTTCGGCCACCTCTCCTGCGTCGCACGGCGGCGGTGCCCGCGCCGATCAACAGCAACGCCAGAGTTGAAGGCTCCGGAACTCCATTCGGCGAATGGGACGTTTGTCGCGGCTGAGCAATATCGATACCGCTGGGGTGAACGAGAATATGGGTATTCTCCCGTTGTCAGGACTTGAGGTCGGCAAGGGACAGGAACGAAGTCTTCTTCGAGTGGGACTCTACGCACCCACCGTCAAGAGGCGCCGTGGAGGACATCGCAGGTCAGCGCTGCGGTAAATATGGAAGATCGAAGTCGTGTTCGAGCGTGTTCGGATACCTTTGCCAGGTAGGCGTTGATGAAGGCATCCAGGATTTCTGGCGGCGCGCTGCCGCTGATGACGATGACCTTGTCACCGCTCGACCAGAACGCCTTCGGAGCCGATCACGAAGACCGGCCGGTCCTGCGTCCACACCGTTTTGACGTTGATCTCATCGCCCAGTCCCTGGTCCCCGTTGTGAAATCTCAGGTTGTACCGCGCCCACGCGTCATTCGGGTATTGAACAATCTCGACGCGCACCCCCACACGCGGATCCTCTTGGGCGAACGCGAGGATCCTCTGTTCCTTGGTGACACTGTAAGAGGTACTGGTGACGCGCCGGCACGCGCAGCCGAAGCGATTCGATCTCCCTCGTCTCGGGAGCCGCGGAACGCCGTTCGGTGGATCGCAGGCCACGTCGGCGATCGGTGTCGACGTGAACATGTCGCGCGCGGGAACGAACGCGATTGCAGGCATGTCAACGAACGGCGGGGCTTCGTTCAACGATTTGATCTTCGCCTCTCGAAGTGACGCGGCCTGCTGTGCCTGCATAGCGGACACGTAGGACGGCCCCGCGGTCTCGAGCAGCGTGCCGCCCAACACCATCAGGCAGACACCTGCCAGCCCCACTCTGATCAGGCGTCGTAGCGTCCTCGTGCGGAACGCGGCCTCGCGCGAACTCAGATGCATCACGAGCGCGAGCGCTCCAGCGACTCCCCCGTTCCAGAGCGGCATCTGCAGTACCGTGACACCCGGCACGTACGAGCTGAAGTTCGAGACAACGCAGGCCAGTGCCGCGGCGGTCGCGCACCAGGCGAGCTCGACAACCGACGGATCGCGCGGCGACGGCAGTGCCTGCAGGAATACGAGCACGACGAGCGCTGCGCCAGTGGCACCCGCCAACGCCGCGACCGTACCGCCTGTCGTCTCGGGGTAAAACCCGAAGACGGACAAGAGCGCGAGAGCGAAAGGCGCCATCGACACGATGAGGAAATGGCTGATGATCGCGGTGGCTACCACGCCCGCGAGGTGAGCCACGGAACGGGCGCCGGCGTGCAGCCACAAGTAGGCGGCCAGGATGACGCCGAGCAACCCGGCGGCAATCGCGCCAGCCAGGATCCCCGGCGCGGGCCACATCGCCAGCCAGCCGGACATGAGCCCGGCCATCGCAAGAAGGATTTCGGACATCAGACTTTTGAAGCAAGAGCCGTGCTGTCTAAGGGCCTTGACGTGGCGATGAAGTGAGCACAGCTCGCCAGCATCACCGGATCGCGGCCGTCAGCCTGCCTGCCTAGCCGAAGCTCGCCCGAAGGCGAGCGAAGGCTGGCCGCCACCAGCTTTCGACGACTTCGACGACGACGACGGTGATGTTGTCAGCGCCGCCGTTGCGATTGGCGGTATCGATCAGATGGTCGCAAATGTGTTGCGGAGCGCGCAGCCGTCCGATGGCGTCGGCGAGCGCTGCGTCCGGAACCATTCGCGTGAGGCCATCGCTGCAGAGCAGGAGATAGTCGCCCGGCACCACCGGGATCTCTTGCAGATCGACGTCGACGTCCGGCCCGCCTCCCAACACGCGGAGCAGAACGTTCTGCTCGCTGGACTCCAGGCTCTGCGCACGGTTCAGAACGCCGGCGCGAACCTGCTCCTCTACGAGCGAGTGGTCGCACGTGAGGAGTTGCAGGCCGTTGTCGTGCCACAGGTAGGCACGGCTGTCGCCGACGTGGGCCACGCTGGCAATGTGGTGGTTCACCCACGCACCGACGACGGTTGTACCCATCTCGGCGCGGCGGGGATCGCTCTGACCGTGGTGGTAGATCACTTCATTCGAACGTCGCACCGCTTCGCCGAGACGATTCGTCCACGGCAGGTAGCTGCTCGCACTATCCGCCGGACGCGTCAACCTCGTCGCCCGTTTCCAGACGCTCGAGGATGGCGTCAGCAGCCAACTGGCTGGCGACTTCTCCCGCAGGCGCGCCACCCATGCCGTCGCAGACGATGAACAGCCCGCGATCCTCGCGCAGGACGTACACGTCTTCGTTGAGCGTGCGGACGCGACCCGTATCCGTGCTAGCTCCAACACGCAAGCGCATGTCGCTTCCTTTCACTTTCCGCGCGCGACACGATTCCCGTCCGCCTTTTTCCCGAAGACCTTCGGCGCGCGGCCAGTGCGGTCCGTCAGCGCCGACAGCAACGGGGCAATCTGCGATTCCTCGAACCTCATGACGACGTAACGCGATTCCATGTTGGTCCGCACGACCAGCCAGTGCCGCCGGGTCGATCGGTCCAACGGCCGCAGCGACGCCGTGACCGGTGCCGGGCCCTTCGCCGAGCTCCACAAGGGCTGCCGCCCGAGCGAGTAGGCGGTCGAGATGACGCTGCCGTATGGCACGAGGTGGAGCGGCTGGACCGTCTCGGTCGTAACGGTGAATTTGCAGTCCGACAGTGTCAGCTGCGCGTCACGCTCGACGCCACCGCGCACCATGACCTTCGTGTTGAACACGATAGGAGGCGGTGTCGTCACGACAGGCTCATTGTGTTTCGGTTTCGCATGGAGCAGGGGGACGCAGGCGAGCGCTGACACGCACGCCGCAAATGCGACGAGGCTTGATTCGACGCGCGACTCACGCCCGCTCGAGAATCTGACTTTGCGGCCGAGCGTTCGATTGCTCTCGCGAGGCCGCTGCAGCCGAGATGGCTGCGATAGTTTCGACAGCGCGCTGTTCCGCCGGACGGAATAGCCGGCGGCTCTACCCAACGCCACGCGAAACGCCGCGGCTGTCGGAAAACGATCGCTCTGAGATTTGGCGAGCGCGCGCATGACAATCGTTTCGCACCACGCCGGCAGATCGTTGCAGTGACGCCAGATCGGCGTCGGCGCATTCGAGAGCTGCTGCTGCAGCATGTCGAGCGGTGTCGTCCGCCTCAAACGGCAGCGCGCCTGTCAACACGCGATAGAACATCACGCCGACCGAGTACACGTCGGCCGCTTCGCCGACGGCTTCGCCAAGCGCCTGCTCCGGCGCCATGTAGGCGGGCGTCCCGACGATGTAGCCCTCCGATGCGGAGGGCTCGGCGCGCCGTGCGTGCGCAACGCCGAAGTCCATGATCTTGATCCCCAGCTCGGTCAGCATGACGTTCGCCGGCTTCAAGTCACGATGGACGACGCCAGCGCGATGCGCGTGTTCGAGCGCCGACAGAATCTGGTCGATCAGGTACGCGGCGCGATCGAGCGGCAACGGTCCAAGACGATCGCAGAGCTGCTCGAGCGTTTCGCCGCGAACCAGCTCCATGACCATCAGTAACTCGGTCGGCGATGTGTAGAGCTCGTGGATGGTGGCGATGCCCGGGTGATTCAGGCTCGCCAACACTGCCGCTTCCGCACGGAAACGCTCGAGCGTGCTGGATTCGGCGAGAGAGGGATTGAGAATCTTGACGGCGACTTCGCGGCCGAGCGACTCGTCCACTGCCCGGTAGACGATGCCCGTCGCGCCCCGCCCGAGCGTGCCGATGATCCGGTACTTGCCGAGAGTGGTGCCATGCATAGACAGTTCGCACCGACGCTAGGCTGGGGATACGCGTACAGTCCGACGCGGGCGCCGCCGTGTCAATGCGTCGAAAACGCACGCGAGCGGGTAACGTTTTTGGTTCCGAACTTACAGAATGTGCGGCGGCGCGCGCGGCCGCCGCGCGACTTCGCGTCTGCAGCCGACGGCGTGGAACTTGAATCACCTGCAGTCCGAGGGACGGGTGTGTGTGCCGCTTTGCCAGCGGTCGAAACAAAGGAGCGGAGGCCGCGATGGCGAGACTCACGCTACAACTTCAAGACCGAGTGTTGAAGGAATACGTGATTGGAAGCGATGGCGACCATCGGCCGCCAGGGCGACAACACGATCGTCATCGACAGCCCGGCCGTGTCGAGCCATCACGCGAGCCTCGTCAACGACGGCGGGCTCCTTGCCGTCGAGGACCTGCAAAGCACGAACGGCACGTTCGTCAACGGCGTTCGCGTGAGCCGCAAGATCCTGAAGCACGGCGACGTGCTCCAGGTCGGCAAACACTCCCTGATGCTCGATCAGACGTCGGAGAGTGAAGCGCAGCGTGTCGAAGACGCCGTCGAGCCAACGCCGAATCAGGGTGAAACGGTCTTCATCGACAAGAGGACCCTGGTGGCCAGGCTGATGCAGTCCGAGACCGAGGCGCGGAAATACGATGCCTTGCTGGCGAGACTCACCGACGTCGAAACCGCCGCTCGGCGGGCGACGACGGAAGCGCAGACAGGGGTGCTACGCGTGATCGCTGGCCGCGCCGATCAGACGGTCTACCGGCTCGACGCGCAGACCTCGATGATCGGCAAGAGGCCATCGTGTCTCGTCCGCTTGCGCGGCTGGTTCAAGCCGCAGCTCGCGCTGGCGATCTCGCGCAACCGTCAGGGGTACGTGGCCACGTGGCTCGGCGGCGTGATCATCATCGACAACAAACCCATCAATGGACGCCATGAGCTGAAGAACGGCGACCTCATCGACGCCTGCGGGCTGCTGCTGGAATTCAACTTGGAAAAGTAAGACCGCTAGACGGCTCCGGGCGCGGCGTGGCACGATCGCCCAGTTGACCGGCATACCCGCCGCAGCGCAGCACCTGAGACGATGAGCAAGGCCCCGAGCAAGACGATGCGAACGGCGACGCAGTCGCCTGCGCTACGCGTTGCCGACAGCCACGATTTGATCCGCGTGCAAGGCGCGCGCGTGAACAACCTCAAGGACGTCAGCGTCGAGCTCCCGAAGCGCCGGCTGACGGTGTTCACCGGTGTCTCCGGCTCGGGCAAGAGCTCGCTGGTGTTCGGTACGATCGCCGCGGAGTCGCAGCGGTTGATCAACGAGACCTACAGCGCCTTCGTACAGGGCTTCATGCCGACGCTGGCGCGGCCGGACGTCGACGTGCTCGACGGGCTGACGACGGCAATCATCGTCGACCAGGAGCGGATGGGCGCCAACGCCCGCTCGACCGTCGGCACCGCCACCGACGCCAACGCGATGCTGCGCATCCTCTTCAGCAGGCTCGGGAAGCCGCACATCGGCTCGCCCAATGCGTACTCGTTCAATGTCCCCTCGGTGAAGGCCAGCGGTGGCATGACGGTCGAGCGCGGCCCCGGCAAGACGAAGACCGAGAAGGTGACCTTCACCCGTCTCGGCGGCATGTGTCCGCGCTGCGAGGGCATGGGGTCGGTCACCGACTTCGACCTGTCTGCGCTGTACGACGACAGCTTGTCGCTCAACGACGGCGCGCTCACGATCCCCGGCTACAGCATGGACGGCTGGTACGGCCGCATCTTCCGCGGCTGCGGCTTCTTCGACCCGGACAAACCGATCCGCAAGTACAACAAGAAGGAGCTGCACGACCTGCTCCACAAGGAGCCGACCAAGATCAAGGTCGACGGCATCAACCTGACGTACGCGGGGCTGATCCCTCAGATCCAGAAGTCATTCCTGTCCAAGGACGTCGACGCGCTGCAGCCGCACATCCGCGCCTTCGTGGAGCGGGCCGTGACGTTCACGATCTGCCCCGAGTGCGACGGTACGCGGCTCAGCACGGAGGCCCGGTCGTCGAAAATCAAGGGGAAGAACATCGCCGACGTCTGCTCGATGCAGATCAGCGACCTCGCCAACTGGATCCGGGGACTCGACGAGCCGTCGGTGGCTCCGCTCCTCACCGGTCTGCAACACCTCATCGACTCGTTCGCGGAAATCGGGTTGGGTTACCTCTCGCTCGACCGGCCGTCGGGCACGCTGTCGGGCGGTGAGGCGCAGCGCACCAAGATGATCCGCCACCTCGGGTCGTCGCTCACCGATGTGACGTACGTGTTCGACGAGCCGACGGTCGGGCTCCACCCGCACGACATTCAGCGGATGAACGACCTGCTGCTGCGGCTGCGCGACAAGGGCAACACCGTGCTCGTCGTCGAGCACAAGCCGGAGGTGATCGCGATTGCCGACCACGTCGTCGATCTCGGCCCCGGCGCTGGCACTGGCGGCGGCGAGGTGGTGTTCGAGGGCACCGTCGACGGGCTGCGGGCCAGCGGCACACTAACCGGACGGCACCTGGACGACCGGGCCTCTCTGAAGCCGTCGCCGTCGGTGCGAACACCGTCGGGAAAGCTGAAGGTGCGCGGCGCCAGCGCCCACAACCTGCAGGACGTCGATGTCGACATACCGCTCGGCGTACTGGTGGTGGTGACCGGCGTGGCCGGGTCGGGAAAGAGCTCACTGATCGACGGCTCGGTGTCGGGTCGGGACGGAGTGGTGTCGATCGATCAGGGCGCGATCCGCGGCTCGCGGCGGAGCAACCCGGCGACGTACACCGGACTGCTCGACCCGATCCGCACGGCGTTCGCCAAGGCCAACGGCGTGAAGCCGGCGCTGTTCAGCGCCAACTCCGAGGGCGCCTGCCCTGGCTGCAACGGCACTGGCGTCATCTACACCGACCTGGCGATGATGGCCGGCGTGGCCACCACCTGCGTGGACTGTGAGGGTAAGCGGTTCCAGGCATCGGTGCTCAACTACCACCTTGGTGGCCGCGACATCAGCGAGGTACTCGCGATGTCGGTCACCCAGGCCAAAGAGTTCTTCGGCGCCGGCAAGGCGCGCACGCCGGCCGCGCACGCCATCCTCGACCGGCTCGCCGACGTCGGGCTCGGCTACATCAGCCTCGGCCAGCCGCTCACGACGCTGTCCGGCGGCGAGCGGCAGCGGCTCAAGCTGGCCACCCATATGGCCGAGAAGGGTGGCGTCTACGTTCTCGACGAGCCGACGAGCGGCCTCCACCTCGCCGACGTCGAGCAGCTGCTCGGCCTGCTCGACCGGCTCGTCGACTCCGGCAAGTCGGTCATCGTCATCGAGCACCACCAGGCGGTCATGGCGCACGCCGACTGGATCATCGACCTCGGCCCCGGCGCCGGCCACGACGGCGGCCGGATCGTCTTCGAGGGCACTCCCGCCGACCTCGTCGCCGCGCGCTCGAGCCTCACCGGCGAGCACCTCGCGGCCTACGTCGGCACCTGACCGAGCCCCTCTGAAATCCGCATGTGCGAAGTGAAGCATATGAGAAGGACTCTGTTGTTGTTCCTGGTCGTGCTCGCGTGCGCAACTACCTACGCGCAAAGCAAGATCGATCAAGAGCTCTGCGAGTGGTGTACTTGGTCGGCGGCTTTGCGCACGATTACGACAAGATGCCAGAAGAACTCGCGCGCGAACTCAAAGCGGGTCTGGAGCGAACCGGCCGCACCGCTGAGGTTGAGATCACCAAAGATCTCGCGGCATTCGACCGCGCGAGCCTTGCCAGAACTGACTTGCTGCTGATGAGACCTGTCAGCAGTCGGAGGTCAGTCCGGAGAGGCGCGAGGCTTTTCTCGCCGCGGTCCGCGAAGGGTTGCCCATCGTTGCTCTGCACTGTACGTTCTGGTCCTTTCAGACGTGGCCGAGTTCGGCAGGTGTTAGGTGCGTTCGTGCCAGGTCATGCCCCCTTCGGTCCAATGTGTGTTGAGCGCACCTCCGACGCCGGGAACTTGGCGGCAGGTCTTCCGGGCCGATTCGAATTGACCGATGAACCGTACTTTGTCAACGAGCGCGATCCAGCGATGAAGGTCATCGCGAAAAGCTGCGATGTGTACACCGACAGCGATGGCAAGAGGCGTGACGGGGTAGAGCCGAGTGTCTGGACGAAATCGTTCGGCAAGGGCAGGGTCTTTGCGATGACGTTCGGTCATGACATGCAGTCCCAAGGTTCGGATTCCTTCAAACGCCTTTTCAACAATGGGTCCAGTGGGCACTTCGCATGGACTGAGCGGCGAAGGTTCCGGCACAATAGGAAATCGTTGCCGGCGGCGTCCGCCGGATACCTTGGGGACATGCGCTATCTGCCCGCTCTCCTGCTCTTCGTTACCAGCACGCTCACGACGGCGCCTGCCCTCACCACCGCCCCGGCGGCGCAGCGGTTGCCAGCCAACGCGAAGCCCGAGCACTACCGGCTGTGGTTCGAGCCGGACCTGCAAACGGACACGTTTGCCGGGCGCACGACGATCCGCGTTCAGCTTGCGGCCGCCACTTCCGAGATTCAGCTGCACGCGGCAGAGATCACGTTCGACAAGGTGCGCATCACCGCCGGCGAGCACACTCAGGACGCCACTGTCGCGCTGCATTCCGACTCGGAAACGGCGTCGCTGACGGTGGCGCAGAAGCTCCCGGCGGGCCGGGCCGAGATCGACATCACCTATAAGGGAATCCTGAACGATAAATTACGCGGCTTTTACTTGAGCAAGGCGAACGGCCGCAAATACGCCGTCAGTCAGATGGAGGCGACAGACGCGCGGCGCGCGTTTCCGAGCTTCGATGAGCCCGCGCTCAAGGCCACGTTCGACATCGCGCTGACGATCGACGCTCGCGATGTCGCGATCTCGAACGGCGCACAGATCTCGGACACGCCGGGTCCAGGCGCCGGCAAGCACACCGTCGCGTTCGCGACGACAAAGCCGATGTCCACCTATCTCGTGGCGCTGCTCGTCGGCGACTTCACGTGCCGCGAAACCAAGGCAGGTCTCACTCCCGTACGTGTCTGCTCGACGCCCGACAAGAAGGCGCTGACAGGCTTCGCCCTCGAAGCGGCGGCGCAGCAGCTCGCGTTCTACAACGACTACTACGCAATCCCCTATCCTTTCGACAAGCTCGACATCGTCGGCATCCCGGACTTCGCGGCCGGAGCGATGGAAAACGCCGGCGCCATCACGTTTCGCGAAGAGTATCTCCTGGCCGATCCCGAGCGGGCCTCGCTCAGCACCAAGAAGACGGTGGCGGCGGTGCTGTCGCATGAGATCGCGCATCAATGGTTCGGCGATCTCGTCACCATGAAGTGGTGGGACGACATCTGGCTGAACGAAGGCTTTGCGACCTGGATGGCCAACAAGCCCCTCGCCGCCTGGCGCCCGGAATGGCACGTGGAGCTCGACGATGTGCTCGAGACGCAAGGTGCCATCGCCACCGATGCGCTTCAATCGACGCGGCCGATCCGTACGAAAGTCGAAACGCCTGAGGAGATCAACGAAGTCTTCGATGCGATCGCTTACGGAAAATCAGCAGCCGTGCTGCGGATGGTCGAGGCATACGTCGGCAAGGATGACTTCAGGCGCGGCGTCGCTTCATATCTGAAGAAGTTCTCGTACGCGAACGCCGCGGCGGAAGACTTCTGGACGGAAGTGACGCGCGTATCCGGCAAGCCGGTCGATCGCATCATGGCGAGCTATGTGGATCAGCCCGGCGTTCCGCTGTTGCAGGTCGCGTCGCGCTGCGCCGGAACGGCGACCGAGGTCGCGATCCAGCAGGGACGGTTCGCAGGCGCGCCGAAAGCGTCGCTGCCGCCACAAACGTGGGCAATCCCGGTCTGCCTGAAAGGAGGCACGGCGCCTGCGGCGCAGTGCGATGTCATCTCGAAGCAGGCAACATTCAAGGTTCCAGGATGCACAACCGACGTGTTCCTGAACCGCGGCAGCGCCGGCTATTTCGTAACGGAGTACCCGGTAGCCAACGTGCGAGAGCTGTCGCCCAAGGCGGAGACCGTACTCACGCCGACCGAACGGGTCGGGTTCCTCGGCGACGAGTGGTGGATGGTCCGCAGCGCCCGGCACGATATCGGCCTCTTCCTCGATTTGGCCGGCGAACTGGCCGACGACACGACACTGGCGGTCGTGGACAGCGTCACGGCGCGAGTGGCATTCACCGCCGAGGAACTGGCGGCGGCTGCCGACCGGCCGGGTATCGCGTCGTGGATCCGGCGGACGTTCGGACCTGCACTCGAGCAGTCAGGCGTGCCGACGCGTGAAGACGACGAGCAGAAACAGAGCCGGTGGGCGGCGCTCGCGGAGCTGGTGGGGATCTACGGAGACGATGGGCAGTTCCAGGTGAAATCGCGCGAGCTGGCGTCGCGACTGATGATAAGACCAGCCTCGCTCCCGTCAACGATCGCGCCCGCCGTTCTCCACGTGGCCGCATACGGCGGCGACGGTGTCCTCTACGATCAGTATCTCAATCGGCTGAAGGCACTCGGGTCGCAGCCGGAGGACTACTACGTCTACTTCAACGCCCTGCCCTATTTCCACGACCCGGCCCTGGTGAACCGGACCCTTGCGTTTGCGATTTCACCCGAGGTGCGCACCCAGGATACGGGTACGCTCATCGGCGGCGTGCTGTCGCACCCCTGGGGTCGTGATGCCGCGTGGAGCTTCGTCACCCGCGAGTGGCCCAAGCTGACCGAGCGTCTCGGCGTGTTCCAGGGTCTGCCGGCCATCGCCGGGGCCACTGGCAACTTCTGCAGCGCTGCCGCAGCGACGGAGGTGAAGCAGTTCTTCGCCGCTCATCCGGTGCCGTCAGCCGAGCGAACAGTGCGGCAGGCGATCGAGCGGATCGAGAACTGTGCAGCGATGAAGGCGAAACAGTCGCCCGCCCTGACGTCGTGGCTGCGCACGCAGTCGGGCAGCCGTTAGATCAGAACGGGTTCGCAAGCGCGCGGCGGATCCGCTCGCCGTAGGTGCGTCCCGAGTGCAGGCGGTGCCCCGATTTGAGCTCGATCACATACTGGCCATGTGCGATCGACCACAGCTGCCCGATTCGCCGGACGTTCACGATGTGCGATCGATGGATGCGCAGGAAGCGGTCGCTATCGAGCACGGTCTCGATCGTGTTCATGGGCACGTGCAGCAGGTGCGTCGCCAGGCCCGCATGCAGTCGGACGTAGTTCTGGAACGCTTCGATCCAATCCACCTCGTCGACTGGCACGAAGATGGTGCGCTCGCCGGATCGAACCGCGAATCGCTCGAGCTGCCGCGGCGGATTCGCGACGGCATCGAGCATCGCCAGCACTTGTCGCGTGGTCTCCTCCTGCGGCACGCCTCGTAGCCTGGCGATGGCCCGCTCGAACGCCAGCGCGAAGCGTTCCTCCGTGACCGGCTTGAGCAGATAGTCGATTGCCGCGACCTCGAATGCCCGGATCGCATACTGGTCATGCGCGGTCACGAAGATCACCGGTGGCATGCGCTCTGCCCCAATGGCGTGGACGACCGCAAAGCCGTCGGTTCGCGGCATCTGGACGTCGAGGAGCACCAGGTCCGGCTTCTGCTCGCGTATGAGGGCTATCGCCTCTCGGCCGTTTCGCGCTTCAGAAACGGATTCGACTTGCGCCTGACGGCCGAGCAGCAGCTTCAGCCCCTCGCGCGCAAGCGGCTCGTCGTCCACGACGAGAACCCTCAATCGCATTTGTCGACCCCGGGCGGGACGGTCCTGATCGGCAATGTGATCGTCACACGCACACCTCGACGATCAGCGGCGGCGGCTTCCTCGACGACGATACGCGCGTTATCGCCGTACAGCCGCGCCAGACGCGTCCTCGTGTTCGTCAACCCGATACCGGAGTGGCCAGGCCTGGGCGGCTGCAGCCCGGGCCCATCGTCCGACACGACCAGCGCAAGCGAGCCGTTCGCGCTGGTGGCCTCCACTTCGATCGTCACCGCGTCCTCGCTCTCGCCGAGGCCATGGCGGACGGCGTTCTCGACGATCGGCTGCAGCACCATGTGCGGCACGAGGATGTCGGACAGCGCTGGAGCCGGCGCAATGCGCACCCTCAACCGGTCCTCGAACCGCACCTGCTCGATCGAGAGGTACAACCGAAGAAATTCCAGCTCGCGCCAGAGCGGCACTTCCTGCGCTTCCACGTCTTCGAGCGTGAGACGAAGGAGATCGCCGAGCCTCGCGACCATGGCTTCGGCCTGCACCGTTTTCTGCTGCTGGATCAAGACGACGATCGCGCCGAGCGTGTTGAAGAGAAAGTGCGGCTGGAGCTGCATCTTGAGGGCGCTCAGCTGTGCCGTGGCGAGCTGCTGCGCGAGCTCGGATGCCTGGACCCTCAGTTCGAATGCCTCCCGCTCGCGAATCTTGGCGTTCTTCTGCGACCGGTATACGGCCTGGAGCGCGAGCACAGCCCAATACCGGATGACGCCGCCCTGAACGCCGAACGACAGCATCACTTTGACGCCCGCGGCAATCGACGGAGGCGGCGTCGCGGCCGGGAAGACGCCGAGCAACATCAGCACCGGCACTTCGATCACGGTCGCCAGGATCGAAAAAACCACGCTGAAGCAGAGATGCAATGCCGCGTAGGGGACGCGCCGCTCGACCGGCCATCGGTTGCCGAGCCACAGGAGCGCCGGCGTGAGCGCGGCGCACACGTACATGCCCGCCATCCAGCCGACGAACACGTACTTCCAGGCAACCTCCTGGCCGCGATAGAGGCGCGGCACGGAGTCCTGGGTTATGTAGAAGAGCCCGGCGATAGTCCAGCCAAGCCAGACTCCCGCGATCAGCCGGATCCGCTGACGCAATCGAGGCGACATCACCGCTTCATTCTGCCGCGCTTGGCCTTGGCCGACGCCGGCTTTTGACGAAGCGGCCTGGGGAGAGGACCAACGGCGTTCGCCGGACCCGAGGTCCAGTTCGGCATGACGGCAGGACGGTCCGTCAAAAACCCGTTTCGGACTGCTCGCCGGCCGCGACACGATCCGCACCATACCAGGGAGAAGAACCGATTGCGACCCTGCGACATGCTCAGGGTCGAGGGACGAAAGGACGACGACGATGACTCGGTCTCATGCGTGGATCGCTGGAGTGGTGGTAGTGATGGGTGGGTTCACGTGCGCAGCCGTCGCGCAAACACGCGCGCCGGACATGAGCCAGGCGCCGGGAATCCTTCCGAGCGGACTTGGCGACGCCGTCGATCGCGACGTGGCGAAGGTTCGCGAGGCGACCGCCGGGTTCAAGACGGCCGAAGCTGCCGAGACCGCCGGCTACAAGCGCGTCACCGACTGCGTCGAAAATCAACCGGCGGGCGCGATGGGCTATCACTTTCAGAACAACGCGCTGCTCGACACGACGCTCGACGTCGACCATCCGGAGGTCCTCGTCTATGAGAAGAAGGCGGACGGCACATTCAAGCTGAATGGCGTCGAATTCCTCGTGCCCATCCCTGCCTGGAAGAGCGCCGAGCCGCCTCGCATCATGGGACAGGCCCTCAAGAAGGCGGATCGCCTGGGGATCTGGTACCTGCACGTGTGGACGTGGGAATCGAGCCCCAGCGGTCTCTTTTCCGACTGGAATCCCAAGGTCACGTGCGGGGACACGTCATCGAAGCATCACGAGATGCAGTGAGCGCGAGACACGCCTGGTCATCGCAGCAATTGCGGCAGCGAGTGCACGAACTCGCGTACCACTTGGATCTGGCTGTTCTCCGAGATGAATTCGAAGTCTGATGCGCCGATGGCACGCGCGCGCGGATTGCGCAACGCCGCGATAGCGGCGTGCATGACGGGACACTCGTCGATGAGTGCGAGGAGCGCGGCCCACACCGGCATGTTGACGAGCGCGATCGCATCCATGGCGTCGCGTGCGCGCCACGGTGTTCCCGCGCGCCAGTGTCGCGTCAGCTCCATTCGAAGCACGTCGAGACCGTTCTGCGTCTCCACGTCATCGTGCTGGAGATCGGCGAGCACGCCGATCAGGTGTTCCGCTGTGGACAGCGTGACCTCGCGGTGGAGATGGCGCCATCCCGCCTGAAACACGCTGACGAGGTCGTGGCGGACGAGCAGATCTTCGCTCTCGACGGGCCAGTTCTCGATCCCAAGGTTGCAGATCGCGATCGCGGCATCGGACGCCTCCCGCACCGAGAGAGGCCGCGCGAGGATGGAGCATCCGGAGGCGAGCGCGTTCGCGAGAAAGCCCAGTTCCTCGCTCCTCGTCGAAGAAAGGAGCGGATCGCGCTCCAGGACGTACTCCAACTGCGCGTGAATGCGCGCGAGCCGGTTCGAGTGGCCGGTTGCAGCAGTCAGCAGCGCGCGTGGCGTCGCGATGACGCCGGCGTCGACGAGGACATCGACAACCGCGGCGACCGCCTCCTTGGCGGCCGCCGCTGGCGGCTCCAAGCCCGCCAGCAGGTGGCTCTGCTGCTCGGATGCCGGCATCCGATCGAGTCCACGAAAGTACGCCAGCGCAATCGGGTTCCCGTCGCGCTTTGCAGGTGTTGCGACACGCTCGCGCGACATCTGGAGGAACGCACGCGCCTGCGCGGGGGAGACATACCCCTGCCTTTCTTGACGCTGTTCTCGATCGAATGCCACATCGAACGTCGCCTGTTCTTCAGCGTCCAGCAAATCGTCGAGACCGTCCACCTCCGGCTTGGAGTTCGACAGCTCCACGCATCCTTCCATCAGCTCGCTGAAGTAGTCCTGATGCTCTGCATCGAGCGCGATCAAGGCGGCCACGATCGCCTCCCACGAATCGGTGCGTTGCGCAACGACACGGTAGCCGCCGATGTCGCACGCGAGTCGATCGCCGAGACGGCGAATCGGCGTTATCTCCTCCCCGTCGAGTGTCGTGTACGGCGTTATTGCTCCGCGATCGAAGACTCGGGCGTGTCGACCAATTCCGGCGCTCACCAGATCGACACTCATGTGCGACAGTTTGTGCGCCGCGACTTGCGCCCCGGCGTCGACGAGAACCTCGAGCCAGACACCGAAGCGGGCGGCATCGAAGTGCTCGTCCGCGCCTGGGGTGGGACTGCGCCACAGGTCGAGGTCGAAGACGCGCTCCAACTGCGCTGGGGTTGCAAGGGCCACGAGCTCGGCGCAGTCCTCGAGTCCGCAGTGTTGAACGATCTGGTGCACGAGCTCCGGCTGCAGTTGTGGTATGACCCGCGCGAGCTGCGGCAGGTCGAGCAAGCGATCGACCAGGTTTCCCCGAGCTCGGGTCTGCAAGGTGTTCGCATGGCGCCGACGGGACGGACGGGCGGATTTGGGCATGATCCTCCGTAGATGTGGGCTGGCAAATCTAACGGAAGTCGCGGCGTAGAAGTAGTCTGTTTCTTGGTTGACAGAGCTCGTACAGATAAGTACAGGTCGATGTTCGTTCTCTGACCTGAACTTCCCAAGAAAATCCAGTTCTAGCGTGGCCCCAGGCGAACCACCTGTCCCTGTCGCGCCGATTCGTAGGCGGCTTCGACAACCTCTATCGTCGCGAGGTAATCGTCTCCGTTCGACTCGAACTCACGTCCCGACAGCATGCAGTCGACAAAATGCCGTTGCAGAAGTACACGCAGTCCCCGGCAAAGTTCACGTTCGTCCGCGGGTAGTCGAAGTCGCGGCCAGCCTCGCCGAGCGGTTTGATACGAATCGTCGAGTCCGTGCCCATCGTCAGGTGGCCTCGACTGGCGTCGATGCGCATCGTGCCGAACGTGAATCGCGGAGACTCCGCTTCGACTTCGTTGTAGCGGTTGGCGTCCCAGATCGCCGTTGCGCCGCTGGCGAACGTCAACATCAGCTGCCCGGCATCCTCACCTTTGATGACCGCGTTCAGGCGCCGAAGCTGCGCAAACACGCTCACGACGTCTCCGAGCAGAAATCGGAACGTGTCGATAAAGTGGACGCCGGTCTCATACACCAGTAGCCGAGGGTACTCGCGAAAGAACGGCTGGCGCGCGAGATACGCATCGTCGCCCCAGCCATCGCCGGTCCTCATCGAGAAGAGAAGATGAGTGAAGTCGCCGATGACGCCGTCGGTCTGGATCTGCTTGACGACCCGATACCAGGGCTGCCAGCGGAAGTTCTCGTGCACCATGAAGCGAACCCCGGCGGCACGCGCGAACTCCACGATCCGTCGACTGATGTCGTAGGTAGGCGCCAGCGGCTTCTGACAGATGATGTGCACGCCGCGGTCCGCGGCGTAGCGACAGATGTCTTCGTGCGTCTCCGGAGGCGTGATGATGTCGACGAAATCCGGCGCCTCGCGATCGATCATCTCCTTCCAGTTTCCGTAATAGCGCGGAACGCCATACGTGGTCATGATCGGTGCGGCTCTGTCCTCGGTCGGATTGAACATGGCCACGATTTCGGCCTCTGGTATCCGCGTCCAGGCCTCGTAGTGATACGGTGCGAAATAGCCGGCACCGAGCGCAACGCCTCGCATCCGCCCCTTTCATCAAGGAAGCGTACTTCAATGTCGCAGCCACCGAGAATCTCGCCGGCCTCGTTGACCGCGTTTGGCAGCAACCTGCATCGGCCCGAATGCGTAGTCGTCGATCGCGAGAACAACGTGTACGTGCCGGACTGGCGGGGCGGGGTCACGCGCATCGCGACGGACGGCTCGCAGCAGACCTGGCTGGCCCACAACCCGCCTGTTGAACTGCGGCCCAATGGGATTGCGATCACGCTCGATGGCTCGTTCCTGCTCGCCAACCTCGCGGACGCAGGTGGCGTGTGGGAGCTGCGCCGCGATGGCACGCTCCGTCCCTTTCTGACGGAAATCGAGCACAAAGCCTTACCCCCAGCCAACTTCGTCGCGCGAGACGGCGATCGCACGTGGATTTCCGTCAGCACGTGGCAGATACCCCGGCAGCAGGCCTGGCGGCCAGACGTCGCGGACGGGTTCATCGTGCTTGTCGATCGCAAAGGCGCACGAATTGTCGCAGACGGTCTGCACTACACGAACGAGGTGCGCCCGGACCCGAGCGGAACGTGGTTGTATGTCGTCGAAACATTCGGCCGACGCCTTTCGCGCCACCGCCTTGCGCCGAATGGCGATCTGGGAAAGCGAGAGGTCGTGGTCACGCTCGGAGACGGGTGTTTTCCCGACGGGCTCGCCTTCGATCGGAAGGGGCGAATTTGGATTACCAGCCTCGTCAGCAACCGTCTGCTGCGCTTAGATGAGGACGGGCCCTCGACGGTGCTTGAGGAGGTGAACGTGGAGCATGTGGCTGCCATCGAGCGTGCGTTCGGCGCCGGCGGTATGCGGAAAGAACATCTCGGCCCGATTCCCGGAACGAGGCTGCAGCACCTGACGAGCGTCGCGTTCGACGGCGATCAAACCGAGCTCTATCTGGGATCGCTCCACGCCGACTGCGTGTACAGGGCAAGGGTTCCAGATTGAAGGCGTGGATCGTCTTTTCGTTCGAGACGTTTTCATGATCCGTATTGGGCTCGAAGGGCTTCGCCCTCGACGAATGCGCAGTGCACGCGAAATCCGAGCTGCTCGTAGACGCGCCTGGCCGCATCGTTCGCCTGACTGACATTCAACACGATGGTGGGTATCGAGGCGGCAAGGGCGTGCCGGACGACGGCGCTGGTGGCGCGCGCGGCAAGCCCGCGGCGCCGGCGATCGCGACGCGTGTAGACGTTGCCGATCGTGCAGACACCGAGGGCAGGCGAGAACAGATGCGCGCCAGCGACGGCCACGAGATCCGCGCCCTCCCAAATGCCGCGGAACGACCCTTCGGCAAGCATCGCCGGCTTGTAGAACGGTGGCTCTTCACCGCCTTCGCGCGCGTCCGCGAACAACGCCGCGACCGCCGCGGCATATGAAAGGTCCAACGCCGCAACGTCTCTCTGCGGCGGCGGGACGGAAGGACGCGGCGCTGACGGTCATGCGCCACATCGGCTTGGTGTCCGTCGCTCGGTATGCGGGCGGAAGGGCATCGACCGCTTCCGGCAGCAGCTGGAGAGAGACCGTCGGCGCGGCGAGCTCGGCAAACACCAGCGAGAGAAGCTCTGGATGTCCAGTCGCGAAGAGAATCGGCGGCGTGAAGCCGCGGTATAGAAGGACGAGCGTTTCCGGGTCCGCGGCAGGCGCGTACCATGAACAGTCCGGAAGGCGCTCCGGGTCGAGATCGCCGATAGCGTAGGCGCTCCACGTGCGATCCCGGTCGAGCGCGGTGCGGATCCGTTGAAGGTCGGTCGTGCGGGGCATCGACCGTCATCGTATCAACGCACATGTCACCGCAGTGGCGTCAAGGCATCTGACGCGAGCGAGCGTCGCCCTTCGTCCCTACCGGAGGTGCAACGGGGCTCCAGATTCGGGAATGAATTCGGAACAATTCGGGAACGACTTCCGGTGCGATCGCCTGCTACGATCGCGGCGGATTGTAACATCAACAAGAGAAGGAACGGCTCATGGACACGCGCTTCGTCGATTATGCTGTCCGCGACGCGCGATACGGGCTGCGGCTGCTGACGCGCAGTCCAATCTTCACCGTCGTGGCGATTCTGTCGCTCGCGCTCGGCATCGGCGCGAACGCCGCGATCTTTCACCTCATCGACACCATCGAGCTGCGCAGCCTCGCCATCGCGCGTCCGCAGGAGCTGGCCGAGGTCCGGCCCGATGGGCCGCAGGCGTTCGGCAGTTACGACGGCGTCAACGCGAAAGCGACCGGACCGCTGTGGGAAGTGATTCGGGCGAACCAGAGCGCGTTCTCGACGATGTTCGCGTGGGGCGACGCCGAGTTCGTCGTCGGCCGCGGCGCGGAATCGCGACGAGCGCGTGGCTTGTGGGTCAGCGGCGACTTCTTCGGCGCGCTCGGCATCGCTCCCGCGCGTGGACGGCTGCTCGGACCCGGCGACGATCGCAGTGGATGCGACCCGGCGGCCGTGATCAGCCACGCGTTCTGGCAGTCGTCGTTCGGCGGCCGCGACGACGCGATCGGGAGTGCGCTCACCGTGCTCGATCGGCCGGTCACCGTCATCGGCGTGGCGCCGGCGTCGTTCACGGGCCTCGAGGTCGGCGAGACGTTCGACATCGCGCTGCCGCTCTGCTCCACCGCGCTCTGGGACGGGCGCATGCAGCAACGCGATCGCTGGTGGCTGACGATCATGGGCCGGCTGAAGCCGGAGTGGACCGTCACGCGCGCGAACGAGCACCTGCGTGCGCTGAGCCCCGGTGTGCTCGACGCGACGATTCCGCCGGGCTACGATCCTTCGCTCGTTGCCGGTTACCGCGGCCTGCGGTTTGGCGTTGTTGCGGCCGGGCGCGGCGTCAGCCGACTGCGCGACGCGCACGCAGCGCCGCTGACGCTTCTGCTCGGGCTCACCAGCCTCGTGCTGCTGATGACATGCGGCAATCTCGCCACGCTCATGCTCGCGCGCGCCAGCGCCCGCGAGCGGGAGGTTGCCGTGCGCGCGGCGCTCGGCGCGTCGCGCGGCCGTCTCGTGTCGCAGATGCTGATCGAGAGCGTGCTCGTCGCCGCCGCCGGCGCCGTGCTGGCCGTCCCCGTCGCGCTCGTGTCGGCGCGCGCGTTGATGACGCTGCTTGGCACATCAGCCGGGCCGATCGCGCTGCAACTCGGCGGCAACTGGCGGCTCCTGGCGTTCGTCAGCGCCGCAGCGACCCTGACCGCTCTCCTCTTCGGACTGCTGCCCGCGCTGAGGGTCTCGCTCGTTGACCCCAACACGGTCATGCGCCACGGCGCGCGCGGCACCACGGTCGATCGCCATCGCGCACGACTCCAGCGCGGGCTCGTCGTCGGGCAGATCGCGCTGTCGCTCGTACTCGTCTTTTCGGCGCTCCTCTTCGTGCAGACGTTCCGGAACCTTGCGGCGGTGCCAACAGGCTTCGACGCCGAAGGCACTCTCGTGATTTCGTTCATGGATCGTGCATCTGACGCGCTCCCCGCCGAACGAAAGGTCGCGTTCCAGGACCAGCTGACGCGTGAGATCGGATCCGTGCCTGGCGTGGCGACAGCTGTATCGTCGACGCACGTGCCATTGAGCGGCGCCATGTGGTCACATTTCTTCCGCGTCGCCGGCGCCACCAGCGCGCGCAAGGCGTCGCGATTCGCCTACGTCAGCCCCGGTTACTTCGAAACGCTGAGAATCCCGATTCGTTCCGGCCGCGACTTCCGGGATCTCGACAACGCGCGCTCACGCCGCGTGATGGTGGTGAACGAGAGCTTCGTGCGCAGTCACCTCGACGGGATGGTTCCCCTCGGCGCAACGGTGCGCACGCTCGAAGAACCCGGGTTCCCCGAGTTCACCTACGAGATCGTCGGCATCGTCGGCGACACCAAGTACGCGGACGTGCGCGACGAGAACTGCTGGTGTCCGAAGGCCGGCGAGTCCATGGCCCCGATTGCGTACGTGCCGATCGCGCAGAACCCGAGCCCGTACGCCTGGGCGCCGGTGATCGTGCGGTCGCCTACGCCCGTCGCGGCGCTTTCGGGCACCATCGCGCGACGTGTCGAGCGCCTCGGTCCCGGCATCGCGATGCAGTTCAGCGAGCTGAAGACGCGAATCCACGAGCGCCTCCTCAACGAACGGATGGTCGCGTGGCTCGCGGGCGTCTTCGCGATCCTGGCGATGGCGCTCGTCATCGTCGGGCTCTATGGCATCGTCGCGTATCTCGCTTCGAGCCGGAGAAATGAAATCGGCATCCGTCTCGCCCTGGGCTCGACGCGCGGGCAGATCGTCAGGCTGGTCCTCCGCGACAATCTATGGATGATGGCGGCAGGAATCGTCATCGGCCTGCCGCTCGCCATCGGCGCGATGCGGGCGGCACGCGCGCTCCTCTACGGGCTCTCGCCGACGGATGGTGGAATGGCGGCAGGCGCGACGTGTCTGCTCGCGGTGGCAGGTGTTCTTGCCGCCGCAGTTCCAGCGTGGCGCGCGGCACGTGTCCGTCTCGGAGACGCGATGCGCTCCGAGTGAGTCGTGACGCTACTGCTCTCTGAGTGCGGCGTCTACGACCTCTTGGCGCGAGCCGCACGACCGCGCGCCTTGAGCGTCCTGGCAGCACAAAAAACGGGCCTCCAGAGTCAAGGGCGGCCGCGTCGCCGAGAATCGGCGATGCCGTGAAATGTGAACGTTTGCCTGGAGAAACAACGATGGTCGAAAGGCTGTCGCGGCGTCACCTGTGCGATCACTGTCGCACATACGTTAACTCTGGTGTCGCGGCGGATTGACAAGCCGCTTCAGTAGCCGCAACACACGGTCTGGAGCTAGACTGACGGCTCTGCCATTCGTGTTGCCGGGTGGCTCAGTCTCGCGCGCGGTGGTACGAACGAACTCGGTGGTCGCCGTCATCGACCACCAAGGAGCCCGAGATGCCAGGCAAAGACCGCAAGCGTTGGACGGTTCTCATCTACATGGTCGCCGACGACCCGCAGGGCGGAGAGATGCTCGACCGGCTGGCCGTCCAGGAGATGGACCAGATCACCAAGGCCGCCCTCTCGGTGAACACTGAGCATATGTACGTCGCCGTGCAGGTCGACTTTCGGACGCTTCCGGGTGTCTGGAGACGGTCGATCGGCCAGAGCACGTTCATAAGGCCGGAGAGCAATGCCGCGGATCCGGCGACGCTGTACGGGTTCTTCGACTGGGCCGCCGCCGAGTGCCCCGCCGACCACTACCTCCTGATCTTCTGGGGGCACAGCCGCGGTCAGTTCGGGATGTTCGGCGATTCGGACCCCTTCGACTACACGGCGCAGACCCTGACGCTCGAAGAGCTCCGCACTGCGCTCACGGCGTCAAAGCGGTCGCTCCAGAAGCCAATAGATGTAATCGCGTTCAAGGACTGCTTCATGGCGAACCTCGAGACCGCCTATGAGCTGAGCGGGCTCGCGGACTACTTGCTTGCGTCACCCGGGCTGGTACCGGTTGAGGGGTGGCCCTACGATGAGATGTTCGAAGCCCTCACCGATGATGCCCATTGGGCTCTCAAACCGAATTTGCGGGCGCTTGACGCGGGCAAGCGAATTCTCGAGGCGCTCGAGGCACACTACAAATCGAGGCCAATAGAAAGCCGCACGACGAAGTGGCGTACTCGCTCCTCAACACAAAGAGTGCTGTCCCCGTCGTCGAAGCTTTGGGGAACCTGCTTGGCAAGAACCGCCCGAGCGTCGATTTGGCTGAGACGCGACTCCGCTCGGCGCTAGAAGCCGCCGCCGACAAGGTTGGGATCCAGCACTCGCGGACCTGGGCCGCCTACCCCCGGTACCAGGGCCGCCGGGCGCTTCGACGGGACGTTCCAAGAAGGCGCCGCCGGACCCCCTCGACCAGGTCCTCCGGGCGCTCGGGAAAGCCGAGCCCAAGAGCTCTCCCGGCAAATCGGCTATTGCGGCCGCCACCTCTCGAGCAAGCACCACAACCTCCGCGGGGCTCGTCATTGACCACACTGGAAAGGAGTTCGGCGGAGTGAGCGTTTTCGTGTTCCCCTCGACGACGAAGGCTCAGCGGGACTCACTACTCACCCGCCTTGCGGACGAGAAGGCCTACCGACGCCTGGCAATCAGCAAGGACACTAAATGGGCCGACATCGCGCTGGCGAAGATGCCGGTCCAGCAGGCCGGTCCAGTCCAGGATGTGTCGAAGGCCATCGCCTTGTTCGAGCAACTGGAACGTGCGGGCGTCGGCATGGACCCCGGGTCCACGGCGCGTGCCAACGCCTACCTCCGGCGCCGCGCTCGGTTCTCCCGAAACGCGGACCCGACCGAGGCGGATTTCGCCGAGGCCGCGCAGTACGCGGCAATCGCTGACCTCGCTGTGCGTCTGGCCGACTTCGCGGCAGCCAAGGGTGGCGCCGACTTCGCCGCCAAGGGTGGCGCGGACTTCGCCAAGGGTGGCGCCGACTTCGCCAAAGTGGCGCCGACTTCGGTCCCGGTTAGCGAGTCACTGACGGTCACGAGGAGTGCGCCGCATGGCGCTCGATTACAAGTCGCGCCTCACCATCGGTGCGTCAACTGACGCGGCCTGTCGGGAATCGTTCGCCGATCGCGCTTCACACCCTCCGGCTTCTCCTGGTCACGGGCGTCGCTTGTGGAGGTCCAGGGTCTGCCGGCGGTGTCGAACGAGAAACGCGAGCCATCGACAATCGCTTGACCGCCGGGGACTATCGGGTGGCGCTGCGGCTAGCCACCGACCTCCACGAGCGTGCCACCCGCCGCTACGGCTCGGAGTCGATCCGACCTCGCCCGGGTGGAGGATAGGCTCGTCGCAGCCCTGCTCAAGAACGGCAAGGGCGGAACCGTTGAAACGCTGAGAATGGCCCTGCACGCCATGGGCGTCGAGGAGGCCGCGCTTGGGCGCAACCATGTCGAGACCACTCGCGCCATGCACAACCTCGCCCTGGTCCGACTGGATCGAGGAGAGTTCAACGACGCACTCGCTTTGCACACGCGTGCACTTGAGATCCGGCGCCGGGTGCGGGCCGACAACAAGAGCGTGGCGGACAGCCTCGACCTGGTGGCTCTATCCCTGATTCGCCTGAAGCGTTTCGACGCGGCTGAGAAGAACCTCGCCGAAGCCCTGCTTACTCGCGAAGCGCACGCCGTCGAAGCTCCACTCGCGCTGGCACAGACGCTCGAGTTCGTCGGCCTGATGCACCGCATGTCGGGCCGATTAGCCGATGCCGGGCCCGCGGTCGAACGGTCCCTCTCGTTGCGGCGGCAACATGCGCCCGGCAATCCCGATGTCGCCGCCGCCCTCGAGATTCTCGGCAATCTCCGCTTCCTCGCCGGAGATGCCGCCGGCGTGCGCGGGCTCTGGAGCGAGGCCCGCAGCATCGTCGAGCGCTCGCTCGGCCCGGATCATGTCGCGGTCGCAGCGTTGTTGAACCGGCTGGCACTGGCGGAGGCCGCGGACGGAAACCTGCCGCAGGCACGTACGCTCCGGGAGCAGGCGCTCGGCATCGGTGAGC